>NZ_CP186058.1:4477500-6688138 GCF_049315235.1 Micromonospora sp. WMMD754 | reverse complement strand
GCCGAGGCGCTGCTGCACCGCGGCGGCGGACGGATCGTGCTGGTGGCGCCGTTCCTGCCGGTGTTCAACGCGCTGTTGCCGCTGGCCGCCGGCGGGCTCCGGATGCCGTACCGGAGGTTCGTGACCTGCGCGGCGCTCGGCGCCACGCTCTGGGCCGGGCTCTACGTGGCACTCGGGCTGGCCGCGCGGACGCTGACCGTGCTGCTGCCCGGCGCGCCCGACCCGACGGTGCTCACCATGGCCGTCGGGCTGCTGCTGGCCGGGCCGGTGCTGCTCGGCGCCCGGCGCCGGCTGCGCGCGGTGACCGGCGCACCGGGCCGGGTCCGGCCGCCACGGGGGAGGCCGGACCCGGCGCGTTCACCAGCCGCGGGCCCGCCACTGCGGCAACGCCGCCCGCTCCGCGCCGATCGTGCTGTCCTTGCCGTGTCCCGGATAGAACCAGGTCTCGTCCGGCAGCCGGTCGAAGAGCTTGGCCTCGACGTCGTCGACGAGCTGGCCGAACCGCTCCGGGTCCTGGTCGGTGTTGCCGACCCCACCCGGGAACAGCGAGTCGCCGGTGAACAGGTGCGGGGTGCCGGCCGGGTCGCGGTAGAGCAGCGCGATCGACCCCGGCGTGTGCCCGCGCAGGTGGATGACCTCCAGCGCGCAGTCGCCGACGTCGACGGTGTCGCCCTCGCGCAGCGGCTCGGCGTCGATCGGCAGGCCCTCGGCGTCGTCGGCGTGCACCAGCGCGCGGGCGCCGGTCTTGGCGACCACCTCCTCCAGCGCCACCCAGTGGTCCATGTGCCGGTGGGTGGTCACCACCGCGGCCAGGCCGCCGTCGCCCACCAGCTCCAGCAGGCGGGGCGCCTCGTTCGCGGCGTCGATCAGCACCTGGTCGCCGGTGGCGTGGCAGCGCAGCAGATAGGCATTGTTGTCCATCGGGCCCACCGACAGCTTGCTGACGGTGAGCCGGTCGAGCTCGCGCACGGCCGGCGGGCCGCCGGGCGTGACGTCTCCGGTGTAGGTCATGACGGCGTTCAGATCCATTCCGGTGGGTTCGGCAGGGGACCGTCGGGGACGACGGTGAGCAGCTCGCCCGCGCCCCGGCCGGTCAGCCAGGCGGCGAGTTCCGGCGCGGGGCCGGTGACCGTGGGCGCCCCCTCGGGGTCACCCACGACGAGTTCGTGTGCGGCGCCGTCGACGCGCAGCACCATGGCCGGCGCGTCCGGGTTGCCGGCCAGCCCGGTCGTCACCTCGTGCAGCAGGCGCTGGGCGAAGGCCTCCGGCCAGTCCGCCGGGCGGTAGCCGGTCGCCAGGTCGACGTGGTGCACCTCGACCTCGCGCAGCCGGCCCCAGACCAGCAGCGCCGCCGGCCACGGACCGCGCCGGGCCTGCACCATGGCGCCCCACGCCTCGGCCGGCATCTGCGCCACCGCCGCGTCGAAGCGCTGGCCGCTGCGGCGCAGGTCGTCCAGCAGATCGGCCGGGCCCCGGCCGGCCCCCGCCTCGATGTCGGCGTTACGCGCCTCGACGGAGGCGTACATCGGGATCGGTTCGCCGGTGCGCGCGGCCGTGAGCAGGTTGACGAACCCGTCGGCGTTGCGGGCCAGGTGGGTGAGCACGTGCGCGCGGGTCCAGCCCGGCAGGAGCGAGGGCGCCGCGACGTCCGCGGCGGTCAGGCCGGCGACGGTACGCAGCAGCCGGTCGTTCGCCTCGGCCAGGTCACCGGTCAACAACAGGGGGTCACTGGTCATCTCGTTCTCACGGGTTCGACAGTAGCGGGCGGGAACCGGCCGCGCCGCCGGGGAAATCGCTTTCGGCGCGTCGGCGCGGCCCCTACCGTCGGGGCGAACGACAGCGGCTCGCGGCGGGAACGCGCCGGGTCGACGTCGTGCCGGACGCGGGCGCCGGGAGTCGGAGCGGAGGTGGTGAGCATGCCGGTCGAAGCACGCGTGTTCCGCCGTGAACCCCCTCGACACCGATGAGGACACCATGAACCTGGACCTGACCGCCCTCGGCTGGGACGCCGACTGGGCGACCCACCTCGATCGACGCGCCGACCACCGACCCGGGCGGGTGGCCCGGGTGGACCGGGGCGTGTGCACCGTGCTCCGCCCGGAGGGGCCGGTGCGGGCGAGCCTCGGCGGCGGCGTCCTCGCCGCCGCGGCCCGCGACCTGACCGCGTTGCCCTGCGCGGGCGACTGGGTGCTGCTCGCCACCTGGCCGGACGGCGCGGTCACGGTGGAGGCGGTGCTGCCGCGACGGACCGCGCTGGTGCGGCGCACCGCCGGCAAGGACGCCAGCGGGCAGGTGCTGGCCGCCAACCTCGACGCCGCCGCGGTGGTCGAGCCGGTGCACCCGGCGCCGGACGCCGCGCGGATCGAGCGGCTGCTCTCGCTCGCGCACGAGTCCGGCGCCGAGCCGCTGGTGGTGCTCACCAAGGCGGACCTGGCCGCCGACCCGGCCGCGGTGGCCCGGCAACTGGCCGACCTGGCGCCCGGGGTGCCGGTGCTGGCGGTCAGCGCCGAGCGGGGCACCGGCCTGGCGCCGCTGCGCCGGCACGTCGCCCCGGGACGCACCCTGGGCCTGCTCGGCCCCTCCGGGGCCGGCAAGTCGAGCCTGGTCAACGCGCTGGCCGGGGCGGACGTGATGCGGACCCAGGCGATCCGCCGGGTGGACGGCAAGGGCCGGCACACCACCACCTGGCGGTCGCTGGTGCCGCTGCCGGGTGGGGGAGCGGTGCTGGACACCCCCGGGGTACGCGCGGTCGGCCTGCTGGACGGCGTGGCCGGCCTGGACCGGGCCTTCGCCGACATCGCCGAGCTGGCCACCGGCTGCCGGTACGCCGACTGCGCGCACGACGCCGAGCCGGCCTGCGCGGTGCGGGACGCGCTGGACAGCGGCGAGCTGCCGGCGCGCCGCTGGGAGAGCTGGCGCCGGTTGCAGCGGGAGGTCGCGTACGAGGGCGGGCGTCGCGCGGCCCGGCTGGCCGCCGAGCGGCGGGGCGGGTGGCGTGGCGGGCGGCGGCGCACCGGGCGTCCGGCGACCCCGCCCGCGCCCGGCGCATTCTGAGTCGGCCCGGACCGGCCGGGCGGGGTTGGCCGCATCCCGCCCGACCGGTCTGAGCTGGGGGAATGTGCGCCCGACGGAAGTTGTCACACCTCGGGGCTAGAGTTGCCGGGGCGCCTTCCCTGCGCCTCGACAACCTGTGAGAACCGCCCAGACCTGACGTCTGGCGGACAGATCCGCCGCACATTCTTCTTCCGGGAGCACACGCACCGTGGCCGACCGTCTGATCATCCGTGGCGCGCGCGAGCACAACCTGCGTGACGTCAGTCTCGACCTGCCCCGGGACGCCCTGATCGTCTTCACCGGGCTGTCCGGTTCGGGCAAGTCGAGCCTGGCGTTCGACACCATCTTCGCCGAGGGGCAGCGCCGCTACGTCGAGTCGCTGTCGTCCTACGCCCGGCAGTTCCTCGGTCAGATGGACAAGCCCGACGTCGACTTCATCGAGGGCCTCAGCCCCGCCGTCTCCATCGACCAGAAGTCGACCTCACGCAACCCGCGCTCCACCGTCGGCACCATCACCGAGGTCTACGACTACCTCCGCCTGCTCTTCGCCCGCATCGGCGAGCCGCACTGCCCGATCTGCGGTGAGCGGATCTCCAAGCAGAGCCCGCAGCAGATCGTCGACCGGGTGCTCGCCATGGCCGAGGGCACCCGGTTCATGGTGCTCGCGCCGGTGGTGCGCGGCCGCAAGGGCGAATACGTCGACCTCTTCGCCGAGCTGCAGGCCAAGGGCTACGCCCGGGCCCGGGTCGACGGCGTGGTGCACCCGCTGACCGAGCCGCCGAAGCTCAAGAAGCAGGAGAAGCACACGATCGAGGTGGTCATCGACCGGCTCAGCGTCAAGCCGAGCGCCAAGCAGCGGCTGACCGACTCGGTCGAGGCCGCGCTCGGCCTCTCCGGCGGCCTGGTGCTGCTCGACTTCGTCGACCTGCCGGAGGACGACCCGGCCCGCGAGCGCCGCTACTCCGAGCACCTGGCCTGCCCGAACGACCACCCCCTGGCGATCGAGGACCTGGAGCCCCGGGTCTTCTCCTTCAACGCGCCCTACGGCGCGTGCCCAGAGTGCACCGGCCTGGGCACCAAGAAGGAGGTCGACCCCGAGCTGGTCATCCCGGACCCGGAGCGCTCGCTGCGCGAGGGCGCGATCCAGCCCTGGGCCACCGGGCACAACCTGGAATACTTCCTGCGCCTGCTGGAGGCGCTCGGCGAGGCCGAGCACTTCGACATCGACACGCCGTGGCGGGCGCTGCCGTCGCGGGCGCAGAAGACGATCCTGCACGGCTCCGACGACCAGGTGCACGTCCGCTACCGCAACAAGTACGGCCGCGAGCGCTCCTACTACACCGGCTTCGAGGGCGTGGTGCAGTGGATCGAGCGCCGGCACACCGACACCGAGTCGGAGTGGTCCCGCGACAAGTACGAGGGCTACATGCGGGACGTGCCCTGCGCCGCGTGCGGCGGCGCCCGGCTCAAGCCGGAGGTGCTCGCGGTCACCCTGGCCGGCAAGAGCATCGCCGAGGTCTGCAACCTCTCCGTCGGCGAGGCGGCCGACCTGCTGGCCGGCATCGAGCTGACCGACCGGCAGAAGATGATCGCCGAGCGGGTCCTCAAGGAGATCAACGCCCGGCTGAAGTTCCTGCTCGACGTGGGCCTCGACTACCTCTCCCTGGACCGCCCCGCGGGCACTCTCTCCGGCGGTGAGGCGCAGCGCATCCGGCTCGCCACCCAGATCGGCTCCGGCCTGGTCGGTGTGCTCTACGTGCTCGACGAGCCGTCGATCGGCCTGCACCAGCGGGACAACCACCGGCTCATCGAGACGCTGCTGCGGCTGCGCGGGCTGGGCAACACGCTGATCGTGGTCGAGCACGACGAGGACACCATCCGGGTTGCCGACTGGATCGTCGACATCGGTCCGGGCGCCGGCGAGCACGGCGGCAAGATCGTGCACAGCGGTTCGGTGCCGGCGCTGCTCGACAACGCCGAGTCGGTCACCGGGGCGTACCTGTCCGGGCGCAAGGTCATCCCGACGCCGGCCACCCGCCGGGCGCAGACGCCCGGCCGGGAGCTGGTGGTGCACGGCGCGCGCGAGCACAACCTGCGCAACCTCACCGTGAGCTTCCCGCTCGGCCAGCTCATCGCGGTCACCGGGGTCAGCGGCTCGGGCAAGTCGACGCTGGTCAACGACATCCTCTACACGGTGCTGGCCAACCAGATCAACGGTGCCCGGCTGGTGCCCGGCCGGCACACCCGGATCACCGGCCTGGAGCACGTGGACAAGGTCGTCGGCGTCGACCAGTCGCCGATCGGGCGCACCCCGCGTTCCAACCCGGCCACCTACACCGGGGTCTGGGACCACGTCCGCAAGCTCTTCGCCGAGACCACCGAGGCCAAGGTCCGGGGATACGGCCCGGGCCGGTTCTCGTTCAACGTCAAGGGCGGGCGCTGTGAGGCGTGCTCCGGCGACGGCACGATCAAGATCGAGATGAACTTCCTGCCCGACGTCTACGTCCCCTGCGAGGTGTGCAAGGGCGCGCGCTACAACCGGGAGACGCTGGAGGTGCACTACAAGGGCCGGACGGTCGCCGAGGTCCTGGACATGCCGATCGAGGAGGCGGCCGAGTTCTTCTCCGCCATCCCGGCCATCCACCGGCACCTGAAGACCCTGGTCGACGTCGGCCTCGGCTACGTCCGCCTCGGCCAGCCCGCGCCGACGCTGTCGGGCGGTGAGGCGCAGCGCGTCAAGCTCGCCTCCGAGCTGCAGAAGCGCTCCACCGGCCGCACCGTCTACGTGCTCGACGAGCCCACCACCGGCCTGCACTTCGAGGACATCCGCAAGCTGCTGATGGTGTTGGAGGGCCTGGTCGACAAGGGCAACACGGTCATCACCATCGAGCACAACCTCGACGTGATCAAGACGGCCGACTGGCTCATCGACATGGGCCCCGAGGGCGGTCACCGGGGTGGCACGGTGCTCGCCACCGGCACCCCGGAGGAGGTCGCCGAGGTTGCGGAGAGCCACACCGGCGAGTTCCTGCGGCCGATCCTCAAGCTCGACGGCGCGGCCAAGGGCGCCAAGGCCGCCACCACCCGGGCGGCCAAGGCCAACGGCGGGGCCAAGACCCGCGCCCGCAAGGTGCCGGCCGGGGCGCGCTGACCCACGGGCACGACGGACGGGGCCGGCGGTCCGGCCCCGTCCGTCATCCGCACAGACGCCCGTTTCGTGACGCGACAGTATGAACCGTGCCGGATCCTGGTGCGTGTTGCACACTGTGGCCCCGGAGCATGACCGGTGGCGACAGCCGAGAGAAAGGCCGGAGATGAGTGACGACCAGGTGCGGACCGGACCGGTCACCCAGACCCGTCGGACCCTGCTCGCCGGTGCCGGAGCCGTCGGCGCGGCCGTGGTGCTCGCGGGATGCGGCGACGACGACGCGACCCCGGGGCTGGCCCCGACCAGCGGAGGCCCACCCGGCGCCACCGCGACCGGCGACGCGGGCGGTGGCGACCGGGACAGCAGCGCGCCGTTGGCCCGCACCACCGACATCCCGGTCGGCGGCGGCGCGATCTACGCCAGCAAGGGCGTGGTGATCACCCAGCCCGAGGCCGGCCAGTTCAAGGCGTTCGACCCGATCTGCACGCACCAGGGGTGCCCGGTGTCGAACGTCGACGGTGGCACCATCAACTGCACCTGCCACAACAGCCGGTTCTCGATCAGCGACGGCTCGGTCAAGCAGGGCCCCGCCACCAAGCCTTTGGCCGCAAAGGAGATCAAGGTCGAGGGCGACCAGATCACGCTGGCCTGACCGGCATCCCGCCCTCCCGCCCGCCGCTCGCGGGCGGGGGCGCGGCGGCGGCCGGGTGTCGGGGGTGCGGACTAGGCTTGGTCCGTGGCTGACCCCTCAACCTACCGTCCCGCGACCGGCACCATCCCGGAGTTGCCAGGGGTCTACCGCTTCCGGGACGGCACCGGCCGGGTGATCTACGTCGGCAAGGCGCGCAACCTGCGCAGCCGGCTCAACTCCTACTTCGCCGACCCGGTCAACCTGCACCAGCGCACCCGGCAGATGGTCTTCACCGCCGAGTCGGTGGACTGGATCACCGTCGCCACCGAGGTGGAGGCGCTCCAGCAGGAATACACCTGGATCAAGCAGTACGACCCCCGGTTCAACGTCCGCTACCGCGACGACAAGTCCTACCCCTACCTGGCGGTCACCCTCGACGAGGAATATCCCCGCCTGCAGGTGATGCGTGGCGCCAAGCGCAAGGGCGTGCGCTACTTCGGGCCCTACTCGCACGCCTGGGCCATCCGCGAGACGCTCGATCTGCTGCTGCGCGTCTTCCCGGCGCGGACCTGCTCCTCGGGCGTCTTCAAGCGGGCCGGCCAGGTCGGTCGACCGTGCCTGCTGGGCTACATCGGCAAGTGCTCGGCGCCGTGCGTCGGCAGCGTCAGCGCCGAGCGGCACCGTGAGATCGTCGACGGCTTCTGCGACTTCATGGCCGGCCGCACCGACACCATGGTCCGCCGGCTGGAGCGAGACATGCTCGACGCCAGCGAGCAACTGGAGTTCGAGCGGGCGGCCCGGTTGCGCGACGACGTCGCCGCGTTGCGCCGGGCCATGGAGAAGCAGACCGTGGTGCTCGGTGACGGCACCGACGCGGACGTGGTCGCCTTCGCCGACGACCCGCTGGAGGCGGCGGTGCAGGTGTTCCACGTCCGCGGCGGTCGGGTGCGGGGCCAGCGCGGCTGGGTGGTGGAGAAGACCGAGGAGCTGACCACCGGTGACCTCGTGCACCACTTCTGCACCCAGGTCTACGGCGGTGAGCAGGGCGAGGCCGACGTCCCGCGCGAGCTGCTCGTCCCCGAGCTGCCGGGGGACGCGGAGGCGCTGGCCGACTGGCTCTCCGCCCGGCGGGGCAGCCGGGTGTCGCTGCGGGTGCCGCAGCGGGGCGACAAGCGATCGCTGCTGGAGACGGTCGAGCGCAACGCCAAGGACGCGCTCGCCCGGCACAAGCTCAAGCGGGCCGGTGACCTGACCACCCGCAGCCAGGCGCTCGACGAGATCGCCGACGCGCTCGCCATGCGCACCTCGCCGCTGCGGATCGAGTGCTTCGACGTCTCCCAGATCCAGGGCACCGACGTGGTCGCCAGCATGGTCGTGTTCGAGGACGGGCTGCCCCGCAAGAGCGAATACCGCCGGTTCATCGTGCGCGGCGCCACCGACGACCTCTCCGCCATGTCCGAGGTGCTGCGTCGACGGTTCGCCCGCTACCTGGACGCCCGGGCCGAGACCGGGGAGCTGGGCGAGGAGACCGCCGCCGACCCTGACCGGCCCGGCATCGACCCGACCACCGGGCGGCCGCGCAGGTTCGCGTACCCGCCGCAGCTCGTGGTGGTCGACGGCGGTCCGCCCCAGGTGGCCGCCGCCGCGCAGGCGCTCGCCGAGTTGGGCATCGACGACGTGGCACTGTGCGGGCTGGCCAAGCGGCTGGAGGAGGTCTGGCTCCCCGACGACGAGTTCCCGGTCATCCTGCCCCGCACGTCCGAGGCGCTGTACCTGCTGCAACGGGTACGCGACGAGGCGCACCGCTTCGCCATCACGTTCCACCGCCAGCGACGCTCCAAGCGGATGACCGAGTCGGCGCTGGACAGCGTCCCCGGCCTCGGCGAGGTCCGGCGCAAGGCGCTCCTGCGGCACTTCGGCTCGTTGAAGCGGCTGTCCGCGGCCACGGTCGAGGAGATCACCGAGGTGCCGGGGGTCGGCCGGCGTACGGCCGAGGCGATCCTGGCCGCGCTCGACGGCTCCGACGCCGCCACCCCGGCCGGGTGACGTAGACGGGAGCACCACCGGCCGCACGAGGACACCGGTGCGGCGCGTTCCGCGCTGCCTGGCGACGCGGTACGGCGGATGGCGCGCGGGCGGACGCCGGTGGCGGCATGGTCGTGGTGGGCGTGGTTGTCGTGGCGCGCGGCGTTGGGGTCGGTTGGTCGGCTCTCCCCTTGGCTGCCGGGTGTGTCGGCCTGACCAGGAGGCATGCGCTGACACGGATACCTCAGAGAGGCATATCTCTGACGCTCAGTCATGTCGGCGAAGAGGAGACATGCCCCTGGGTGGGACACGCGGTGTGAGGTGGCCTGCTGTCGGTGGCGTCGCGCGGCGCGATCCGCTCTCCCGCCAGCCGGCCGTCGAATGGCTGCGACCCGGGGTGTGATCGAGCCGGTGGCTCGATCGCCGCCCGCGTACCGAGGACGGATCGGGCACAGCCCGGCGCCCGCAGCACTCGCCCTCCGCAACGCCTTTCGACCTGATATCAGAAACGACTCGGGGGGCCGGTGCCCGCCCGCGGCCGAGAGCGTGAGTTGCTTCGGGGCGTCGGTGCCCGCGATGGGAGCGTGAGTTGCTTCGGGGCGTTGGTGCCTGCCCGCGAGGAGAGCGTGAGTCGTTGACGGCATCAGCTCGAGAGGCACCGTGACAGGGCGCTGCCCGCCCGTGCCGGGTGGTCACCAGACGCCCCCGTCGGTGGTGCCCGCCGGCCCTCAACTGCGTCGGGTGGGGTGAGCTGACGCCTTGCCCCAGGATCAACGCTCCACCCTCCGGCACACCCGAGATCTCGTAGGAAACGGCCCCGATCGGGGGCCGCTCCCTACCGATCTCGGGAACCGCCGACCAGAAGCGGGCGTCGGGCGCGGAGGTCGTCGACGGCGATGTGACCCGTGATGTCCGGTTCGGGCGAGCCGCCGCGTGCGGGGCTGCGTGCCAGGAGCCGTTTGTCCGGTTCGGCCGTGGTCGGCGCCACCGTGAGCGTGGAATCGGTGCCGGGGGTCAGGCGTTGTACCGGGTAGACCGCGCGCCCCCCGACCGTCGCGTCGGCAGGCCAGGCCCGGTCGGAATGGATCGGCCGCCACTGGTGGTTACACACCCCGACCCCGGCAGGCCGCCCGGTTGGAATGACCGGCCCCCGGCCGGTGGTTACATCCCCCTTGAGCCGCCCGTGCAGGCCACCCGCTGGCCGCCGGACAGGCGCCCCCGGGCCGCCGGGCTTTCAGACTTCCCCCTCTTCGCACGGCACCCCCGTGCCGTGTCCCCCCAACCCCCCCTTGGGAGGCACCATCATGGCTACCACCCTGCTGCGTAAGACCGTCCTGACCGCTGCCGGTATCGCCGCGACCGCCGGTGGCATCGCCGGCCCCGCGATCGCCGCCCACGCCAGCCCGGCCGAGAAGACCACCACCATGGCCGCCAAGAGCGGACACGGTGAGCGGGAACTCGACGTGCGCTACGAGGCCCAGCCCAACTTCTACTACTGCGGCCCCGCCGCCGCCCGCAACGCCATCAGCGTCCTGGGCAAGAACATCGACGTCGACGCCATGGCCCGCGAAATGGGCACCACCGAAGCCGGCACCAACAGCATCAACGACATCACCCCCGTCCTGAACAAGGAAACCGGCAAGCCCTACCGCTCCGTCGAAATCAAGAGCGGTAAGGCCGACGACAAGCAGACCGACACCCTGCGCACCGACATCGTGCGCACCATCGACGACGGCCGCGCCATCGTCGCCAACATCGCCGGCACCGCCACCGACACCGACGGCACCACCCACTCCTTCGAAGGCGGCCACTACATCAGCGTCATCGGCTACCGCGACAACGGCACCACCGTCACCATCGCCGACAGCGCCAACCCCAACACCGCCACCTACCGGATGAGCATCGACAACCTCGCCGACTGGATCGCCACCCGCGGCTACAGCACCAGCTGACCCACCAACACAGCAAAGGGCCCGACCCCACCACGGGGCCGGGCCCTTTCTCATCCGTCGGCGAGTACCGCGAGGATTCCCTCGCCGTACTTGGCGAGTTTGTTCTCGCCGACCCCGTTGACGCGGGACAGTTCGGCCAGCGAGGCCGGCGGCTCGGCGGCGATCTGGCGCAGGGTGGCGTCGTGGAAGATCACGTATGCCGGCACGCCCTGTTCCTTGGCGGTGGCCGCGCGCCACGCGCGGAGCCGCTCGAAGACCGGCGCGGCGGTGGGGGAGAGGTCGGCGACGACGGTGGCCGCGCCCCGGGGCTTCGCGGCCCGGCCGGACAGCGGCCGCTCCGGCTCCTTGCGCAGGGTGACGGTGCGCCGTCGGCCGAGCACGTCGGCGCTGGCCTCGGTCAGCGCCAGCGTGCCGTAGTCGCCCTCCACCGCGAGCAGGCCCTCGGCCAGCAGTTGACGCACCACGCCGCGCCACTCGGCGTCGCGCAGCTCGGTGCCGATGCCGAAGGTGCTCAGCGTGTCGTGGCCGTGCTGGTCGATCTTGTCGGTGTGCTTGCCGAGCAGGATGTCGATGCTGTGCCCGGCGCCGAACCGCTGGTTGCGTTCGCGGTCGAGCCGGTAGACGGTGGAGAGCAGCTTCTGCGCGGCGACCGTGCCGTCCCAGGACTCCGGCGGGTCGAGGCAGGTGTCGCAGTTGCCGCAGGTGGCCGCGCCGGACTCGCCGAAGTAGTCGAGCAGTTGGGCGCGGCGGCACCGGACCGTCTCGCAGAGCGCCAGCATGGCGTCGAGGTGGGCGGCGAGGTTGCGCCGGTGCGCCAGGTCGCCCTCCGACGTCTCGATCATCTTGCGTTGCTGCACCACGTCCTGCAGCCCGTAGGCCAGCCAGGCCGTCGAGGGCAGCCCGTCGCGGCCGGCGCGGCCGGTCTCCTGGTAGTAGCCCTCGACCGACTTGGGCAGGTCGAGGTGGGCGACGAAGCGGACGTCGGGCTTGTCGATGCCCATGCCGAACGCGATCGTGGCGACCATGACCAGCCCGTCCTCGCGCAGGAAGCGCTGCTGGTTGACGGCGCGGGTGCGCGCGTCCAGGCCGGCGTGGTAGGGCAGCGCCGGGATGCCGTTGGCGACCAGGAACTCGGCGGTCTTGTCCACCGAGGCCCGGGACAGGCAGTAGACGATGCCGGCGTCGCCCGGGTGCTCGTCGCGCAGCAGGCTCAACAGCTGGCGGCGCGGCTCCCGCTTGGGCACGATCCGGTACTGGATGTTGGGCCGGTCGAAGCTGGCCACGAAGTGCCGTGCCTCGGTGAGCCGGAGCCGGGTGGCGATCTCGGTGCGGGTGGCCCGGGTCGCGGTGGCGGTGAGCGCGATCCGCGGCACGTCCGGCCACCGCTCGTGCAGCATCGACAGGTTGAGGTAGTCGGGACGGAAGTCGTGCCCCCACTGCGAGACGCAGTGCGCCTCGTCGATCGCGAACAGGGCGATCCGGCCGCGCTCCAGCAGGCCGAGGGTGGACCGCACCGCGAGCCCCTCCGGCGCGAGGTAGAGCAGGTCCAGCTCGCCGGCGAGGTAGGCGGCCTCGACCCGGCGTCGCTCGGTGGGCTCCTGGGTCGAGTTGAGGAAGCCGGCCCGGACGCCGACCGCGGTGAGCGCGTCGACCTGGTCCTGCATGAGCGCGATCAGCGGGGAGACGACCACCGCCACGCCGTCGCGGACCAGCGCCGGGATCTGGTAGCAGAGCGACTTGCCGCCACCGGTGGGCATGAGCACCAGCGCGTCGCCGCCGGCCACCACGTGCTCGACGACCTCCTGCTGGAAGCCGCGGAAGGCGTCGTAGCCGAAGACCCGGCGCAACACCCGCAGCGCGTCCTCGGTCCGCTCGTCGGTGGGGGAGACCATCCGCGCAGTCTACGAGCGCCCGCCGACAACGCCTCGTCCCGCGCGGGCGTGTGGCGGGTACGGGTACCCCGACAAATCGGGCAACCGCCTGTTCCGGTGGTCACCCCGTGGAATCCCGGGCGGGGTCGTAGCCGTTAGAGTCGGCGACTGACCATGCGCGGCCGCTCGGCCGCGGCGCCACGGCTGGGGGTAGCGGGTGAGCGAGGCGCGAACGGCGGGAGAGCTGGTGCCGACCGACACGGAGACGGTGCCGGTGCGGCCGGCGCCGACCGAGGCGGACACCTCCCTGGTGGTGGTGACCGGCCTGTCCGGCGGCGGGCGCAGCACGGTGGCGCGGGCGCTGGAGAACGTCGGCTACTACGTGGTCGACAACCTGCCCCAGGCGCTCCTGCTCGACATGGCCGAGCTGGCGTTCAAGGCCGGCGGCGCGGCCCGGCGTACGGCGATGGTGCTGGACGTGCGCTCGCGCGCCTTCTCCACCGACCTGGCCGGGGCGATCCGGGAGCTGCGCGAGCGTGGCTTCTCTCCCCGGGTGGTCTTCGTGGACGCCGACGACGAGGTGCTGATCCGGCGGTTCGAGAGCGTGCGCCGCTCGCACCCGTTGCAGGGCGACGGGCGGCTGGCCGACGGCATCGCGGTGGAGCGGGCGCTGCTGGAGGAGGCCCGCGACCAGGCCGACGTGATCATCGACACCAGCCACCTGAACGTCAACCAGCTGCGCCGCCGGGTGGAGGAGCTGTTCGGCGGGGAGGACGCCCGCCGGCTGCGGATCACCGTGCTGTCGTTCGGCTTCAAGTACGGCCTCCCGCCCGACGCCGACTTCGTGATGGACGCGCGCTTCCTGCCGAACCCGTACTGGGTGCCGGAGCTGCGGGAGCACACCGGCCGGGAGGAGGCGGTCAGCGCGTACGTGCTGGGCCAGGAGGGCGCGGACGCGTTCGTCGCCGGCTATGCCGACCTGGTCAACGCCACCACGGCCGGGTTCGAGCGGGAGGGCAAGCGCTACCTGACCGTGGCCGTCGGTTGCACCGGCGGCAAGCACCGCAGCGTGGCGATCGCCGAGGAGTTGGCCGCCCGGCTGCGCCGCTCCGGCATCGCCGCCAACGCGCAGCACCGGGACCTGGGGCGGGAATGACCCCGACCAGGGTGGTCGCGTTCGGCGGCGGGCACGGTCTCTCGGCGTCGTTGCGGGCGCTGCGGCACTGCGTACCCGGACTGGACCTGGACATCACCGCGGTGGTCACGGTCGGTGACGACGGCGGCTCCAGCGGCCGGCTGCGCGCCGAGCGCGGCGGCCTGCCCCCGGGCGACCTGCGCCAGGCGCTGGTCGCCCTGGCCGGGGACCACCCGGCCACCCGGCGCAGCGCGGCGCTCTTCCAGCACCGCTTCGCCGCCAGCGCGCCGGCGCCGACACCCGCCGCGCCGGTCGCGTCGGGCGCGGGTGATCCGCTGGTCGGCCACGCGGTCGGCAACCTGCTGCTGCACGGGCTGACCGAACTGCTCGGCGACCCGGTGGCCGCGCTCGACC
The DNA here is from genome assembly GCF_049315235.1 of Micromonospora sp. WMMD754. Classification (NCBI taxonomy): domain Bacteria; kingdom Bacillati; phylum Actinomycetota; class Actinomycetes; order Micromonosporales; family Micromonosporaceae; genus Micromonospora; species Micromonospora sp. WMMD754. The sequence continues at coordinate 6,673,908 of NZ_CP186058.1, read as the reverse complement.
ACGCCGGCGCCATGCTCGGCGCGGTCGGCCGGGTGCTGCCGATGTCCCGCCAGCCGGTCGGCATCGAGGCCCGGGTGCGCGGCGTCGACCCGGCCCACCCGGACGAGGTGCGCACCGTGCGCGGCCAGCACCAGGTGGCGGTCACCTCGGGCACTGTGGAGTCGCTGCGACTGACCCCGGCCGCGCCGGCCGCGTGCGCCGAGGCGGTGACCGCGGTACGCGCCGCGGACTGGCTGATCTTCGGGCCCGGCAGCTGGTACACCAGCGTGCTGCCGCACCTGCTGGTGCCGGGCCTGGCCGACGCGATCGTGTCCAGCCCGGCCCGCCGGCTGGTGACGCTGAACCTGGTGGCCGAGAAGGAGACCTCCGGGCTCTCCCTGCCCGACCATCTGGACACCCTGCGGCGCTATCTGCCCGAGTTGAAGGTGGACATGGTGCTGGCCGACTCCACGGCGGTGGGTGACCCCGCGGCGGTCGAACGTGCGGCAGAATCGCTGGGTGCCCGGCTGGTCCTCGCCCCCGTCGCCGTCACCGACGGCACGCCCCGTCATGATCCGGCCGCACTCGGCGCCGCACTGGTGCCTGTCCTGGGCGCCGATCGTTAGACACGTACGTAATCACCGGCGACACGCCGGAACCGGTCCTGAGGGGGCGCTGGAATGGCGATGACGGCTGCGGTCAAGGACGAGCTGAGTCGGGTCGACGTGCCCAAGCCCTGCTGCCGCCGGGCGGAGATGGCGGCCCTGCTGCGCTTCGCCGGCGGCCTGCACATCGTGTCGGGTCGCGTCGTGGTCGAGGCGGAGCTGGACACCGGCGCGGTGGCCCGCCGGCTGCGGCGGGAGATCGCCGAGGTCTACGGCTACCCGAGCGAGATCCACGTGCTCGCCTCCGGCGGCCTGCGCAAGGGCAGCCACTTCATCGTGCGGGTGGTCAAGGACGGCGAGGCGCTCGCCCGGCAGACCGGCCTGCTGGACGTGCGCGGCCGCCCGGTGCGGGGCCTTCCGCCGCACGTGGTGGCGGCCAACGTGTGCTGTGCGGTGTCGGCCTGGCGGGGCGCGTTCATGGCGCACGGCTCGCTGACCGAGCCGGGCCGCTCCAGCGCGCTGGAGATCACCTGCCCGGGGCCGGAGTCGGCGCTCGCGCTGGTCGGCGCCGCCCGCCGGATCGGCATCACCGCGAAGAACCGCGAGGTGCGCGGCGTGGACCGGGTGGTGGTGAAGGACGGCGACGCGATCGCCGCGCTGCTCACCCGCATCGGCGCGCACTCCAGCGTGCTGGCCTGGGAGGAGCGTCGGGTACGCCGGGAGGTGCGGGCCACCGCCAACCGGCTGGCCAACTTCGACGACGCGAACCTGCGCCGCTCGGCCCGTGCCGCGGTGGCCGCCGCCGCCCGGGTCACCCGGGCGCTGGAGATCCTCGCCGACGACGCCCCCAACCACCTGACCTCGGCCGGGCGGCTGCGGCTGGAGCACCGTCAGGCCTCCCTGGAGGAGTTGGGCGCGCTCGCCGAGCCGCCGCTGACCAAGGACGCCATCGCCGGCCGGATCCGCCGGCTGCTCGCGCTGGCCGACAAGCGGGCCCGCGACCTGGGCATCCCGGATACGGAAGCGGCCGTCACGCCCGACATGCTCGTGGTCTGATAGGACCGGTGAGGCGTCGAGCTGCGAGGGGGATCACCACCCGGCGCAGCACGGCGGCGCGCGCTCGGATAAGGTCGCTGCGTACGGCAAGGGGGCCGGCAAAGGCATCCCTCGCCGTGCTCACCGCCTCGGGCGGTCTGGTCTCCTGGGACCGCGGCGGGGTGGCCGAGATGAACCGTCAACGGCCGGCTCCACCGGTCGGCGAACAATCTCCGCCGGCCGGGCTCCGACGCCGGCGGACCAGAACGCGAGGAGATGGGACCTGTGACCATCCGGGTTGGCATCAACGGCTTCGGCCGGATCGGCCGTAACTTCTTCCGGGCAGTGCTGGCGTCCGGCGCTGACATCGAGATCGTGGCGGTCAACGACCTGACCGACAACGCGACGCTCGCGCACCTCGTCAAGTACGACAGCATCCTGGGCCGTCTCCCGCACGAGGTGAAGGCCAGCGCCGACGAGATCACCGTGGGTGGCAAGGCCATCAAGGTGTTCGAGGAGAAGGACCCCGGCAAGCTGCCGTGGGGCGAGGTCGGCGTCGACGTCGTCATCGAGTCCACCGGCTTCTTCACCGACGCCACCAAGGCGAAGGCGCACATCGACGGCGGGGCCAAGAAGGTCATCATCTCCGCGCCGGCGAAGAACGAGGACGTCACCGTGGTCATGGGCGTCAACCAGGACCAGTACGACCCGGCCAAGCACAACATCATCTCGAACGCGTCCTGCACCACGAACTGCCTGGCCCCGATGGCCAAGGTCCTGCAGGACACGTTCGGCATCACCAAGGGTCTGATGACCACCATCCACGCGTACACGCAGGACCAGAACCTGCAGGACGCGCCGCACAAGGACCTGCGTCGGGCCCGGGCCGCCGCACTCAACATCGTGCCGACCTCGACCGGCGCCGCGAAGGCGATCGGCCTGGTGCTGCCGGAGCTGAAGGGCAAGCTGGACGGTTACGCGCTGCGGGTGCCGATCCCGACCGGCTCGGCCACCGACCTGACCGTCGAGGTCGGCCGGGAGACCACCGTGGACGAGGTCAACGCCGCGCTGAAGGCCGCCGCGGAGGGCCCGCTCAAGGGCGTCCTGGTCTACAACGAGGACCCGATCGTGTCCGCCGACATCGTCACCGACCCGGCGTCGTGCATCTTCGACGCGCCGCTGACCAAGGTGATCGGCAACCAGGTCAAGGTCGTCGGCTGGTACGACAACGAGTGGGGCTACTCCAACCGCCTCGTCGACCTGGTCAAGCTGGTCGGTTCCTCGCTGTGACAGGGATCCGCAACCTCGACGACCTGCTCGCCGAGGGGGTGTCGGGTCGGCGCGTGCTGGTGCGCGCCGACCTGAACGTCCCGCTCGACAAGCAGACCGGTGAGATAAACGATCATGACTCCGCCTCCGCGCCGCAAGGCGGCGCTCCGGACGGAGTAAGGATCGCCGACGACGGCCGGATCCGCGCCGTCCTGCCGACGCTGAGCGCGCTGGTGCAGGCCGGCGCGAAGGTGGTCGTCTGCTCGCACCTGGGCCGCCCGAAGGGCGCGCCGGACCCGCAGTTCAGCCTCCGTCCGGTCGCCGGCCGGCTCGGTGAGCTGCTCGGCGCCCCGGTGCACTTCGCCGAGGACACCGTCGGCGACTCGGCCCGCTCGACCGTGGCGGAGCTGGCCGACGGCCAGGTCGCCCTGCTGGAGAACCTGCGTTTCAACAAGGGCGAGACCAGCAAGGACGACACCGAGCGGGGCGCCTTCGCCGACCAGCTCGCCGCGCTCGGCGACGTGTACGTGGACGACGCGTTCGGCGCCGTGCACCGCAAGCACGCCAGTGTGCACGACGTGCCGGCGCGGCTGCCGCACGTCGCCGGCCGCCTGGTGCTGCGTGAGGTGGAGGTGCTCAGCCGGCTCACCGGCGACCCGGAGCGGCCCTACGTGGTGGTCCTGGGCGGCTCGAAGGTCTCCGACAAGCTGGCCGTGATCGAGGCGCTGCTGCCCACTGTCGACCGGCTGCTCATCGGCGGCGGGATGTGCTTCACCTTCCTCAAGGCCCAGGGCCACGAGGTGGGCACCTCGCTGCTGGAGGCGGAGATGGTGGACACCTGCCGCAACCTGATGGAACGCGCCCCGGGCAAGATCATGCTCCCGGTCGACGTGGTGGCCGCGGACGCCTTCGCCCCGGACGCCGCGCACGACACCGTGCCGGCCGACGGCATCCCCAGCCACCGGCTGGGGCTGGACATCGGCCCGGAGACGGTGGCCGGTTTCGCCGCCGCGCTGTCGCAGGCGAAGACCATCTTCTGGAACGGCCCGATGGGCGTGTTCGAGATGGCGGCGTTCGCGAACGGCACCCGCGGGGTGGCCGAGGCGATCACCAAGGCCGACGCGTTCAGCGTGGTCGGCGGCGGTGACTCGGCGGCGGCGGTGCGGGCGCTGGGCCTGGACGAGTCCTCGTTCGGGCACATCTCCACCGGCGGTGGCGCCTCCCTGGAATACCTGGAGGGCAAGACCCTCCCCGGCATCGCGGCCCTGGAGAACTGAATGGCGAGCACCACCCGCCGGCCGCTGATGGCCGGCAACTGGAAGATGAACCTGAACCACCTCGAGGCCAACCTGCTGGTGCAGAAGCTGGCCGCGAGCCTCAACGAGAAGCAGCTCACCGACGTCGAGTGCGTGGTGCTGCCGCCCTTCACCGACCTGCGCACCGTGCAGACCGCGGTGGACGGCGACAAGCTGCTGATCGGCTACGGCGCGCAGGACCTGTCGCCGTTCCAGTCGGGCGCCTACACCGGTGACATCGCCGGGCCGATGCTGGCCAAGCTGGGCTGCGGCTACGTGGTGGTCGGCCACTCCGAGCGGCGGCAGTACCACTACGAGGACGACGCGCTGGTCAACGCGAAGGTAGCGGCGGCGCTGGCGAACGGGCTCACCCCGATCCTGTGCATCGGCGAGGGCCTGGAGGTGCGCGAGCAGCTCCGTCAGGTGCCGCACTGCTGCGACCAGCTCGACGGCGCGCTGAAGGGGCTCACCGCCGAGCAGGTCACCAAGGTCGTCGTGGCGTACGAGCCGGTCTGGGCGATCGGCACCGGCAAGACGGCGACGCCGGAGGACGCCCAGGAGGTGTGCGGCGAGGTGCGCAAGCGGCTCGTCGAGACCTACGACGAGGCGACCGCGCAGCAGGTCCGGATCCTCTACGGCGGGTCGGTCAAGTCCTCGAACGTCGCCGCGATCATGGCGCAGCCGGACGTGGACGGGGCCCTGGTCGGGGGCGCCAGCCTGGACGCCGAGGAGTTCGCGAAGATCTGCCGGTTCCCGGAGCACACCGCCCGCTGATCGCTCGCTATCCTTGACGCTGCCCGTCCAGTGGTCGGTGCCGCCGTGCCCGACAGGTCCGGGCAGTGATCGTAACGAGAGGACTGACCCCCGCCATGCCGATCTGGTTCGCCTACACGATGATCACGCTGCTGGTCATCACGAGCGTCCTGCTCACCCTGCTGATCCTCCTGCACCGTGGCAAGGGCGGCGGTCTGTCGAGCATGTTCGGCGGCGGCGTCAGCTCCAGCCTGGCCGGTTCGTCCGTGGCCGAGAAGAACCTCGACCGCTACACCGTCCTGGTGGGGATCGTCTGGTTCGCGTGCATCGTCGGGATCGGGCTCTGGCTCCGGCTCCAGATGAGCAGCGGCACCTGAGCGAGCGCCGAGAAGCGTACAATCTGCGCGCGGTCCGTCACGGACCGCGCGCAGTTTTGTTTCTCCGCCCGTCGCCCGGCGCCGACCCCCTCCGGCGCCGGTCCCCTCCGACGACAGGGAGCGAGCAACCGTGCCCAGCAACAACGTCATCCGCGGCACCCGGATCGGGTCCGCCCCCGAGCGTTTCGACCAGCGCACCGAACCGGCGCCGCGCCGGCCGGTCGTCTACTGGTGCCGCCACGGGCACCGGGTCGAGTTCCTGATCGCCGCCGAGGCGGAGACGCCCGCCTCGTGGGACTGCCCCCGCTGCGGCGAGCCGGCCGGCCCCGACCCGGGCAACCCGCCGGGCCGCACCCGCGCCGAGCCCTACAAGACCCACCTGGCGTACGTGCAGGAGCGGCGCACGCCGGAGGAGGGGGAGGCGCTGCTCGCCGAGGCCCTCGCCGCGCTGCGCCGCCGTCGCGGCCGCGCCTGAGCCCAGGTGTTAAGAAGGGGCCCCTTCTCTACCGGAGGCGTTAAGAAGGGGCCCTTCCTTACCGCTCAGCGGAGGCTGCGCGCGCGGGGCGGCACGTCGGCCGCCGCCGCCCGGTCCAGCAGCCAGAGGGTACGGGAGACACCCCGCACCCCCGCCGCCGGCAGTTGCCGGGACCCGGCCCCGGCCAGCGCCATGCCCACCGCCCGCGCCTTGTCCGCCCCGGCGGCGACCAGCCACACCTCCTCGGCCGTGTTGATCGCCGGCAGCGTCAGCGTGGTCCGCACCGGCGGCGGCTTCGGACTGCCCCGCACCGCGCTGACCGGGCGGTTGTCGTGGTGCACCGGGTGCTCCGGGAACACCGACGCCACGTGCCCGTCCTCGCCCACGCCGAGCATCAGCACGTCGAAGTGGGGCAGGGTGGCGTGCCCCGGCCGGGCGGCGGCGGCCAACTCCCGCGCGTACCCGGCGGCGGCCGCCTCCGGGTCGTCGCCGGCCGGACCGTCCGACGCCGGCATCGGGTGCACCCGGGCCGGGTCCAGCGGCACCGCGTCCAGCAGCGCCGCCCGGGCCTGGGTCTCGTTGCGCTCCGGGTCGCCGGCCGGCAGGAACCGCTCGTCGCCCCACCACACGTCGACCCGGGACCAGTCCACGGCGTCCCGGGCGGGCAGCTGCCCGACCGCCCGGTAGACCGCCGCGGCGATCCGCCCGCCGGTCAGCACCACCGACGCCTGGCCCCGCTCGGCCTGCGCGTCGAGCAGCTTCACCACCAACCGGGCCGCCACCGCCTGCGCCAGCAGGTCGGGGTCGGCGTGTACGGCGACACTCGCCTCAGTCATCCGTGTGCTCTCTGTCCGACCGCCCCGCGGCGGTCACCTGTGCTGTCCGACCGCCCGGTCCGGGCGGTCACTCGTTCGCGGTCGCGCCCGCGTGCGCGGTCACGCCGGCCTCGGCCCGTCGCGCGGTCGCCGGGTCCTTCCACACGTGCACCCGCTGCGCCGGGCGCTGGTCCAGCCCGGCCAGGCCGGCCGCCGCGCCGAGCGCCTCGGCGTACACCTGGTCGGCGTCGAGCCGGCGCAGCTCCTCGGCCAGCTCGTCGCCGAGCGGCCGACGGACCAGCGGCAGCGTCCGGTCCTCCTGCCCGGTGCGGCGGAAGACGGCGATGCTGTCGTCCCGGGTCAGCGTCAGCTCGTCGCCGTTGGCGCAGCGCAGCTGCACCTCCCGCATCCGCGGGAACTCGTCGGTGTGCTCCCAGGCCGGGTCGATGCCGAGGCGGGCGTTGAGCCAGCCGCGCATCAGTGCCGCCGTGGGGTCGGTGCGGGGCGCCACCACCGTCGCCTCGGTGACCCGGGCCTGGGTGGTGTCGAACGCGCCCGCGACGAGCGTGCGCCACGGGGTGATCCGGGTCCAGGCCAGGTCGGTGTCGCCCGGGGCGTAGTCGTGGGCCCGCTGCTTCAGCGCGGCGATCGGGTCGGCGGCCTGCGCCGAGTCGGTGATCCGCCGGTCGGCCACCACGCCGAGGAAGTCGGTGGCGATCTCCTCCGGCGGCTCGCCGTGCCACCAGGTCACCACCGGCACGTCCGGCACCAGCAGCGGCATCACCACCGACTCGGCGTGCAGCGCGAGCCGGCCGTACATCCGGGTCACCACCGCCTCGCACGGCCCGAGCCGGCCGCCGACGACGATCTCCGCGTCCAGCCGGTTGCGGTCCCGCTCGACGTCGGAGCGGACCACCACGAGCAGCCGGCAGGGGTGCGCGGCGGCGGCGATGGTGGCTGCCGCCTCGGCCTCCCGGACCCGCTTCTCGTCCACCACGACGATCAGCGTGAGCGCCATGCCGCTGGCCACCCCGCCCGCGCTGCGTCGCTCCGCGGCCAGCGCCTTGACCACCTCGTTGCCGGTGGTGTCCCACAACCCGATCATGCTCTTCTCCAAGCCCGGCCCTCGCGGGCCAGCATCTCGTCGGCGGCCCGGGGGCCCCACTCGCCGGCCCGGTACGGCTCCGGCTTCGTGCCCTCCCAGGCGTGCTCCAGCGGGTCGACCACCTGCCAGCTCTGCTCGACCTCGGCGGCGTCGGGGAACAGCGTCCGGTCGCCGATGAGCACGTCCAGCACCAGCCGCTCGTACGCCTCCGGGCTGGACTCGGTGAACGCCTCGCCGTACTGGAAGTCCATCGCGATGTCGCGGACCTCCATCGTGGTGCCCGGCACCTTGGAGCCGAACTTCAGCACCACGCCCTCGTCCGGCTGCACCCGGATGACGAGCTGGTTGGGGCCGAGGGACTCCATGTCCGCGGCGTTGAACGGCAGGTGCGGCGCCTTCTTGAACATGATGGCCACCTCGGTGACCCGGCGGGGGAGCCGCTTGCCGGCCCGGATGTAGAACGGCACCCCGGCCCAGCGCCGGTTCTGGATGCCCAGCTTCACCGCCACGTACGTCTCGGTGGTGGAACCCTCCGGGACGCCCTCCTCCTCCAGGTAGCCCTTGGCCCGCTCGCCGCCCACCCAGCCGGGCAGGTACTGGCCGCGCACGGTGTCCCGGGAGACGTCCCGGGGGACCGTGATGGCCTTGAGCACCTTGAGCTTCTCGGCCCGGATCTCGTCGGCGTCGAAGCTGGTCGGCTCCTCCATGGCCACCAGCGCGAGCAGCTGGAGGAGGTGGTTCTGGAGCACGTCGCGGGCGGTGCCGACGGAGTCGTAGAACGCGGCCCGGGTGCCGATGCCGACGTCCTCGGCCATGGTGATCTGCACCGAGTCGACGTACTTGGAGTTCCACAGCGGCTCGAACAGGTTGTTGGCGAACCGCAGGGCGAGGATGTTCTGGACCGTCTCCTTGCCCAGGTAGTGGTCGATCCGGAAGACGTCCTGGCTGGTGAAGACGTCGTCGACCAGGTCGTTGAGCGCCTTGGCCGACGGCAGGTCGTTGCCGAACGGCTTCTCCACCACCACCCGACGCCAGCCGCCGGACTTCGCGTTGTCCGCCATGCCGGTGCGGGCGAGCTGCTTGAGCACCACCGGGAAGGCCGCCGGCGGGATGGAGAAGTAGAAGGCGGCGTTGCCGGCGATGCCGTGCGAGTCGCGCAGCTCGTCCAGCGTGCCGGCGAGCTGGTCGAACGCGGCGTCGTCGTCGAACGAGCCGCCGACGAACTTGATGTTGCCGGCCAGGCGGGCCCACACCTCCTCCCGCCACGGGGTGCGGGCGTGCTTCTTGGCCGCGTCGTGGGCGACCGACTCGAAGTCCCCGTCGCCCCAGTCCCGGCGGGCGAAGCCGAGGACCACGAAACCGGGCGGCAGCAGCCCCCGGTTGGCCAGGTCGTAGACCGCCGGCAGCAGCTTCTTCCGGGCCAGGTCCCCGGTGACCCCGAAGATCACCAGGGCGCACGGCTCGGGGATCCGCGGCAGCCGCCGGTCCTGGGGGTCGCGCAGTGGGTTCACCGGGCCACCTCCTCCTGCATCTCGGTCGGTCGATTCCAGGTCATTGATCGTCACGTGCGTGTCCGTCCGGCCGTATCCAGCAGTTGGGCGACGCCCGCCGCCCGCTCGGTCAGGTGCAGTCGCAGCACCGGTCGCTCCCGGCCGGCCAGGGCCCGCCGGTCCCCGGCGGCCCGGGCCGCCTGAAGTTCCGCGAAGGTGTACGGGCGACCGGGCACCGGCAGATCATCGGTGACCGCACCGGTGATCAGCAGGTGCCGGCCGCGCGCGTCGGTGACGCCCGGGCGACGCGACCCCCACCCGAGGGTGACCGGTCGACCGGTGGCACGGGCCAGCAGCGGGCGCAGCCCGGTCACCGCCGCGTCGGCCCGCCGGTCGAGGTAGGCGGTCACGGCGAGGTGCTCGTCCTCGCCCAGCCCGGCGCAGAGCCAGCGGAGCGCGCCGGCCAGGTCGGCGGGCGCGCCGGTCGGGGCGTACACCTCGATCGCGCCCTCGACGGACGACGGCGGCCCGGCGTCCGGCGCCGGCTCGTCGTCGCCGGCCGGGTCCGCCGGCTCGGCGAACGGGTCGACCCGCAGCGCCGCGGCGGCGACCGCGGCGGCGTACTCCCAGGTGAGGAAGTGGGCGCCGAGCGGACCGTTGACCGCGACGTCGGCGTCGACGCCGGGCCCGACGCCCGCGCCGAGGGCCCCGCCGAGGCCGACCGTCAGCACGCCCGCCCCGGTGGCGCCGGGAGCGTCGGGGGACTCCGCCGCCACCGGCAGCACGCGCCCGCCGGTCGCCGCGGCGAGCAGCGCGGCGGCCCAGTGGCGCAGCCCGTCGAGGCCGGTGCCGTCGGGCACCAGCGCGACGGTGGCCCGACCGTGCTCCGCCGCCCCGGCCAGGGCCGCGCCCAGCGCCAGGCCGGGATTGTCCCGGTCCCGGTCGAGCGCGCCGGCCAGCGCCGCCGCCTCGTCCAGCAGTTCGATCACCGGCGCGCCCGCGAGCGCCGCCGGGACCAGGCCGAACGCGGTGAGCGCGGTCCAGGGCCCGGCCACCTCCGGATCGGCCGGGATCACCACCGCGCCCAGCTCGTCGGCGAGCGCCTCCAGCGGGGAGCCGGGCGCGGTGACCACCACGACGTGCCGGGCGGCCTCCGGCCCGGAGTCGTCCCAGGCCGCCCGCCAGACCCGTAGGTGCGCGTCGGCGGTCCGGTCCAGGCCGTGCCGCGCGGCGAGCACCAGCACGGTACGCGCCGGCCGGTCGGCCACGGCCGCGCGGACCGGGCCCGGGTCGGCGGTGTCGAGGACGGTCAGCGGCCGGTCCAGGCAGCCGGCGATCACCTCGGCGGCGAGCGTCAGGTCAGCGTCGCCGGCGAGCACCACGTGGTCCAGGTCGCCCAGCTCGGCGGTCAACTCGGCGAGTTGGGGGAGCAGGTCGCGGCTGCGGCAGTGGGTGTCCAGCCAGCCGAGCCGGGCGCGCGCCGCCGCTTCGGCCCCGGGGCCCCAGAGGGCCGGGTCCTGGGCGGCCAGCCGCGCGGGGACGTCGTGGGCGACCAGCGCGGCGCGCGCGGACCGGTCGACCGCGTCCGCGCCGTGCACGGCCAGGCCGGCGGCGATGTCCGCCGGCCCGGCCAACAGGTCGCTCACGGTGCTACCTCAGCTCGCGACTGCGGGGCTCGCAGGCCCGGCTCACTCCTCGCGCTCACGGGTGCCACCTCACCCGTTCCACGGTACGGCGGGACGCGTCCCGGGGCGGGGCCCCGGGACGCGTCGGACGCCGTCGGTCACGCGTTCCCGCCGGCCTGCTGGGCGGCCCGCGCGTTGTCCCCGGCGGCCTGGTGCGGGCGGTCCGCGCCCTTGGCCGCCTCGGCGAGGGACTTCTTGACCCCCTCGAGCAGCTCCAGCCAGCTGGCCTCGAACTTCTCCACGCCCTCCTTCTCCAGGGTGGCGATCACGTCGGCCAGGTCCACGCCGACGGACTCCAGGTCGGCGAAGACCCGCCGCGCGTCGTCGTACGCGCCGGTGATCGTGTCCGCCTGCGTCTCGCCGTGGTCGGCGTAGGCGTGGATGACCGGCTCCGGCATGGTGTTGACCGTGCCGGGCGCGATCAGCTCCTCGACGTAGATGACGTCCCGGTAGTCCGGGTTCTTCGTCGAGGTGGAGGCCCACAGCGGGCGCTGCGGGTGGGCGCCGGCGTCGGCCAGCTTCTGCCAGCGGGCGGAGGAGAACACCTCGCCGTAGCGCTCGTAGGCCAGCCGGGCGTTGGCCACCGCGGCCTTGCCGCGCAGCGCCTTCGCCTGGTCGGAGCCGATCTTCTCCAGCCGCTTGTCCACCTCGCTGTCGACCCGGGAGACGAAGAACGAGGCGACCGAGCCGATCTTCGACAGGTCGTGCCCGTTGGCCTGCGCCTGCTCCAGGCCGGCCAGGAACGCCTCCATCACCTGCGAGTAGCGGTCCAGGCCGAAGATCAGCGTGACGTTCACGCTGATCCCCTCGGCCAGCGTCTTCGTGATCGCCGGCAGGCCCTCCTCGGTCGCCGGGATCTTGATGAAGAGGTTCGGCCGGTCGACCAGCCACCACAGCGCCTTGGCCTCGGCGACGGTCTTGTCCGCGTCGTGCGCCGAGCGCGGGTCGACCTCGATCGACACCCGGCCGTCCACGCCGGCGCTGGCGTCGTACGAGGGCCGCATCACGTCGCAGGCCCACCGCACGTCGTACGTGGTGAGCATGCGGACCGCCTCCTCGACGTCCACGTCGCGGACGGCCAGGTCACGCAGCTGCCAGTCGTACTCGTCGGCGTCGCTCAGCGCCTTGGCGAAGATCGTCGGGTTGGTGGTCACGCCGGCCACGTGCTTCTCCCGGCGCAGCTTGTCCAGCCCGCCGGAGGTCAGTCGTACCCGGGAAAGATCGTCGAGCCAGATCGCCACCCCGGCGTTCTGGAGCTCGCTCAGCCTGTCCGTCATGCCGTCCACGCTCCCCTCAGTTGCCGGTCGTGAAACCGGTGATGTCGCCCACCCGGGTGAGCGCCGCGTGCGCGGCGGCCACGATCCGGTCGGGGGTGAACCCGAACTGCTCGAAGAGCACGGTGTAGGGCGCGCTGGCGCCGTAGTGCTCGATGCTCACGCACTCGCCGCTGTCGCCGACGATCGCCCGCCACGACATCGCGATGCCCGCCTCCACGCTCACCCGTGCCTTTACCCCGCGCGGCAGAACCGACTCCCGGTACGCCTCGTCCTGCGCGTAGAACCACTCCTGGCAGGGCATCGAGACGACCCGGGTGGGGGTGCCGTCGGCCTCCAGCCGCTCCCGCGCGGTGAGGCAGAGCTGCACCTCGGAGCCGGTGCCGACGAGGATCACCTGGGGCTTGCCGTTGGACGCCTCGGCCAGCACGTAGCCGCCCTTGGCGGTGCCCTCGGCGGAGCCGAACTCGCTGCGGTCGATGGTCGGCAGCGCCTGCCGGCTCAGCGCCAGCGCGGTCGGCCGGTCGGTGTGCTCCAGCGCCTGCCGCCACGCCCAGGCGGTCTCGTTGGCGTCGGCCGGGCGGACCACGTCCAGGCCGGGGATGGCCCGCAGCGCGGTCAGGTGCTCGATCGGCTGGTGCGTCGGGCCGTCCTCGCCGAGGCCGATCGAGTCGTGCGTCCAGACGTAGGTCACCGGCAGCTTCATCAGCGCGGCCAGCCGCACCGCCGGGCGCATGTAGTCGCTGAACACCAGGAACGTGCCGCCGTACGGACGGGTGCCGCCGTGCAGCGCGATGCCGTTGAGGATCGAGCCCATCGCGTGCTCGCGGATGCCGAAGTGCAGCGTGCGGCCGTACTCGTCGCCCGGGAAGTCCTTGGTGGCGTGCGCCGCCGGGACGAAGGACGGCTCGCCCTTCATGGTGGTGTTGTTGCTCTCGGCCAGGTCGGCCGAGCCGCCCCACAGCTCGGGCAGCACCGGGGCGAGTGCCTCCAGGACCTTGCCGGAGGCGGCCCGGGTGGCGACGCCCTTGGCGTCCGCCGGGAAGGTGGGCACCGCGTCGGTCCAGCCGGTCGGCAGCGTACGGGTGGCCATCCGGTCCCACAGCGCCTTGCGCTCCGGGTTGGCCTGCGCCCAGGCGTCGAACCCGGTGGTCCACTCCGCCTGCGCCTGCGCGCCGCGCTCCAGCACCTGGCGGGCGTGCTTGAGCACCTCCTCGTCGACCTCGAAGGTGCGCTGCGGGTCGAAGCCGAGGATCTCCTTGGTGGCCTTGACCTCGTCCGCGCCGAGCGCCGAGCCGTGGATCTTGCCGGTGTTCTGCTTGTTCGGCGCGGGCCAGCCGATGATCGTGCGCAGCGCGATGAACGACGGTCGGTCGGTCTCCGCCTTGGCGGCCAGCAGCGCCTGGTAGAGCGCCTCCACGTCCTCGTGGTAGTCGCCCTGGTCGGCGTCGCCGCTGCGCCAGTCGACGGTCTGCACGTGCCAGCCGTACGCCTCGTAGCGGGCCGCCACGTCCTCGCTCTTGGCGATCCGGGTGTCGTCCTCGATCGAGATCTCGTTGTCGTCGTAGATCACGCAGAGGTTGCCGAGCTGCTGGTGGCCCGCGAGCGCGCTGGCCTCGTGGGTGATGCCCTCCTCGATGTCCCCGTCGGAGGCGATGCACCAGATGTCGTGGCGGAACGGCGAGTCGGCGCGGTCCGGCTCGGGGTCGAACAGGCCCCGCTCGCGGCGCGCCGCCATGGCCATGCCGACCGCGTTGCCGAGGCCCTGGCCGAGCGGGCCGGTGGTGGTCTCCACACCGGGGGTGTGGCCGTGCTCCGGGTGGCCCGGGGTGAGCGAGCCCCACTGGCGCAGCGCCTTGAGGTCGTCCAGCGCCAGCGGGTAGCCGGAGAGGAAGAGCTGGATGTAGAGGGTCAGGCTGGAGTGCCCGGCGGAGAGCACGAACCGGTCCCGGCCGGGCCAGTTCGGGTCGGCCGGGTTGTGCCGCATGACCCGGTTGAAGAGCAGGTACGCCGCCGGGGCGAGGCTCATCGCCGTGCCCGGGTGGCCGTTGCCGGATTTCTCCACGGCGTCCATGGCCAGCACGCGGACCGTGTCGACGGCCCTGCGGTCGAGGTCGGACCAGTGGAGAGCGGGAAGCTCGGGTCGTTTGGCAGCCACGTTGATGTGCTCCTCGGCAGATGGGCGGAACCCTCACTGATGACCCTATCGAGCGTGGCTAAACGTCCGCCCGGGGATCTCGGCATGCTGTTCTCTACGGATCCGGCCCGATCGGGCGTTCAACCCCGGGTGTGACGGCCCGCACCGTTGCCGGGTCTGCGGGGCAGCCAAAACGACGACGCGTAGTGTGTGGGGCGGTGTGTGGGCCCGGACGGGTCCGGGCCGACCGACCTCCCCCGCCGATGCCGGAAGGTGGCAATCCGTGAGCATGATCACCGAGCGCCCCGTCAGCAACCCTGCCGGGCAGTCGCCGGTGGGCACGGTGGCGGAGGCGCCGGCGACCGGGCGGCGGGACGTACGGGCCGTGGTGGCCGCGTACGTGGCGCTGACCAAGCCGCGGATCGTCGAGCTGCTGCTGGTCACCACCGTGCCGGCGATGATGCTGGCGGACGGCGGGATGCCGTCGTTGTGGCTGGTGGCCGTGGTGCTGGTGGGCGGCTCGCTCGCCGCCGGCGCGGCCAGCGTGCTCAACTGCTACATCGACCGGGACATCGACCAGTTGATGCGGCGGACCAAGCGTCGGCCGCTGCCCGCGCACACCGTGTCGCCGCGCAGCGCGCTGGTCTTCGGTCTGGTGCTGGCGGCGGTCTCGGTGGCGCTGATGGCGGCGACCACCAACTGGCTGGCGGCCGGCCTGACGCTGGCCGCGATCGCCTACTACGACCTGGTCTACACGCTCTGGCTGAAGCGGACGACGGCCGCCAACACGTTCTGGGGCGGCGTCTGCGGGGCCGCGCCGGTGCTGATCGGCTGGGCCGCGGTCACCGGCTCGCTGTCCCCGGCCGCCTGGGGCCTGTTCGCGGTGGTCTTCTTCTGGCAGATGCCGCACTTCTACGCGCTGGCCATCAAGTACAAGGACGACTACGCGCGGGCCGGCATCCCGATGCTGCCGGTGGTCGCGTCGGTCCGGCGGGTCAACGCCGAGATCATCGGGTTCTCCTGGCTGACGCTGCTCTCCTCGCTGGCGGTGTGGCCGCTCGGCATGAGCCCGATCTACGGCGTGACCGCGCTGGTCGTCGGCGGGATCTTCGTGGTCGAGGCGCACAAGCTGTGCCGGCGCGCGACGCGCGGCGAGGCGGTCAAGCCGATGCGGCTGTTCCACTGGTCGACCACCTACCTCACCATCCTCTTCGCCGCCGTGGCCCTCGACGCCCTGCTCTGACCCGGCGCTTCCGGCACGTCTTCTCGTCCCGCTGGGGACACCACCCTTACCGCGTGATCACCGCACGGGTCCGGCTCTTTGACCCGGGTGGATGGTTTCCGCACGTGAGGCGGTTCATCAGAAATTTTTTCCGAGTCCACCGGACGGGGCCAACCGGGACAGAGTGTGACTATCTCGCCCGCCGGTTTTGCCCGGATATAGGCGACAAGAGTGCTCAAATTACCTGTGGTTCTCCTTAAACCAATGGGTAATTGGCATCACATTCAGTTCATCGTTCTCGCACATCCGGGTGGAACTCTGCTTAGGCTTCGCGTCATGGCAGATGGTTCCGATACGACGCTGACGGCTGACAAGACCGCGGAGCAGGCCCCCAACGGCCTGGTCGCGGGCATCAAGTCGTTCGCCGCCGGACACGGCGGCGCGAAGGCGGTCATCGAGTACGTCGGCAAGCGCGGCGCACGGATCGTCCTCGTGGGTTCCGACGGGGTGTGGGCCGACCAGTTCGCCGACGGCACGGACGTCGCGCGGCAGGCCTGCGCCAAGGCCGGAGTCGACGTCGAGAACGCCTGGGAGCGTGAGCTGATGGACCAGATGCGTCCGAGCAACGACCTCTGGCGGTCGATGGCCCGGCGCACGATGGCCCGTTGACATAACCGCATGACCGCACACCACCAGTCGACCCGGGGGAAACCCCGGGTCGCTCTCGTCACCTGTGCCGCGCTGCCCGACCTCGACCCGGACGACCGGCTCGCGCTCGCCCCGCTCGGCGCCCGCGGCGTCACCGCGGAGATCGCGGTCTGGGACGACCCGACCGTCGACTGGACCGGCTACGACCTGGTCGTCCTCCGCTCGCCGTGGGACTACGCGCTGCGCCGGGACGAGTTCGTGGCCTGGGCCCGCACCGTCCCGGCCCTGGCCAACCCGGCCGACGTGGTCGCCTGGAACACCGACAAGCGCTACCTGGCCGAGCTGTCCGCCGCCGGTGCGCCCACCGTGCCGACCGCCTGGGTGGCGCCGGGGGAGAGCTGGACGCCGCCCGCCGACGGCGAGCACGTGATCAAACCGGCAGTCAGCGCGGGCAGCCAGGACACCGGGCGCTACGACCTGACCGACCCGGAACACCGGGAGCTGGCCTCGGCGCACGTGCGGCGTCTCGGCGACGCCGGGCGGGTCGCCATGGTCCAGCCCTACCTGGACGCGGTGGACACCGCCGGCGAGACGGCGCTGCTCTTCCTGGCCGGCCCCGACGGCCTCGCGTTCAGCCACGCGATCCGCAAGGGCCCGATGTTGACCGGCCCCGACCTCGGCGAGGCCGCGCTCTACAAGGAGGAGCGGATCGACGCCCGCACCGCCACGCCGGAGCAGCGCGCGGTCGCCGAGAAGGTCCTGGCCGCCGTCCCCGGCGGCGCCGACCGGCTGCTCTACGCCCGGGTCGACCTGATCCCCGGCCCGGCCGGCACGCCCGTGCTGGTGGAGCTGGAGCTGACCGAGCCCAGCCTGTTCGTCGGCCACGCCGACGGCGCGCCGGAGCGACTCGCCGAGGCGGTCGTCGCCCACCTCGCCCGCCGACCCTGATCCGCCGCCCGAGGGCCGTCAGTCGCGGTCGGTGTGGTTCCGGTCCCACCGACCGCCGATCGGCGGCGTGTCCAACCGCAGGGCGGCCCGGGTCCCGGCGAGGTCGTTGTCCTCGACGGCGCAGGAGACGCAACTGCCCGCCTCGGTGACCCACAGCCCGTAGGTCTGGCTGTCGGCGTCCCGGTGCCAGATCCGGTTGTTCCGCACGGTGGCGGAGTCGAACGGGGCGGCGATGGTGATCCCGGCGCAGGCGGGCGGCCCGTCGGGCAGCTCGTACGCCGCGCCGGGCTCCGGGATCGCCTCGTTCCACCCGGTCATGCCGTCCGGCCGTACCTCGGCCAGGGAGAGCCGGTTGCCGGTGTTGTCGGCCACCACCGCGTCGCGGGAGTCGACCCGGACGACCTTGCCCCGGTGGCCGCCGGCCGGCCAGTCCGCCGCGCCGTCGGTGACCTCGCGCGGGCCGTAGCGCACCGCGTCGCCGGAGCCCCGATGGGCCGGCGCGGAGCGGCGGCCGTTGTCCCGGATGCGGTTGCCCACGATCGACGCGTCGAGCATCGGCCGGTCGATCCGGATCCCGTCCAGCGCGTTCTCCCGGATGTCGTTGCCCTCGATCACCACGTCCGCGGCCGCGCCCCGGTAGCCGTGGCCCAGGTCGTGCTCGTGGTAGCCGTACCCGCCGTTGTTGCTGATCCGGTTGCCCTGCACCGCGTACGGCCCGGGGGTGTTGCCCATGCTGATGCCGTCGCCGACGTTGCAGTCGATCACGTTGCCGGTGAGCAGGCCGCCGCGTCCGGCGATGCCGGCGGTGCCGTTGGCCGAGACGTCGAAGCCCGCCTCCAGGTTGTTGGTCATGGTGCAGCCGGAGACGATCAGGCCGTCCGCGCCCCAGTCCGAGATGCCGAACCGGTTGGCCTGGCTGTGGCAGCCGATGATGCGGATGCCGCGCGGCGGCTCCCAGTAGTCCTTCTGCAGCTCCAGGAAGATTCCGTTGGTGCCGTTGCCGAGCGTGGTGCAGTTGGCGATGGTGAGCCGCTCCACGTCGCCCCACCCGCCGATGCCGACGCCGATCCCGGCGCCGCCCCACTGCTGGCCGTTGTCCAGTCGGCCGCAACCCACCACGACCACCCCGTCGATCAGGCTGTCCTGGAGGAAGTCGCAGCCCAGGCCGGTGGCCCCGGTGTGGTGGATGTAGAGGTTGCGGAACACGCCACGGACGACGTACTGCAGGCCGAGGCCCTTGGCCAGGTAGTCGTACGCGGTCTGGGCCACCCCGGAACCGTCGATCTCGAAGTCGGCGAAGGTGCAGTCCGCGATGTGCCGGTCCCGGTCCGCGCCGTGCTGCACGGTGGTCCAGTAGGCGAGCGGCACCGGGGCGGCCCGGTCGCCCTCGTTGCTGAGCAGGAACCGGGTGGCCGCCGAGCCGGCGCCGATCAGGGAGACTCCGCTGCGCCAGACGGTGCCGGCGTCGCGGATCGAGTAGAGGCCCGGCGGGCAGTAGATCACCCGGGCCCGGCCGTCGGCGTCGTAGCCGGCGCCGAGGCGGTCGACCAGCGCGGCCAGGGCCGGCTGGTCGTTGGTCACCCCGTCGCCGGTGAGCCCGAACTCGCGGGCGTCGCACCACAGCGGGGCGCCGGCCACCGGGGTCATCCGCTGCGGGGTGGTCGTGGCAAGGCCCTTGCGCGACACCGGGAGCTCCCCTCGGGCGTACGGTCCGTGGTCCGGACCGCTTTCCCGCTCCCGCCGGGCGGTAACGCCCGGGTCAGGCCGCGGCGCCCACCGGTTCGGCGACGGGCGCGGCCGGGGCCGGCGGGCTGACCGGCTGGCGCTCCCGGGTGGCCCAGAGCACGCCCAGCGTGGCCAGCAGCACCAGGCAGGACCCGAGCATGTGGGCCGCGACGAGCACGGCGGGCAGGTGGGTGAAGTACTGGACGAAGCCGATCAGGCCCTGACCCAGCTCGACCGCGAGGAGCACCCCGGCGGCCCGCGCGGCGCGCGACGCGCCGACCGCCCGGAACGCGAAGAACAACGCCACGGACAGGCCGATCAGCAGGAACACGCCGTCGGCGTGCACCTGGGAGATCGACTCCGGGTCCAGGCCGTTGCGGGCCGCGCCCTGGTCGCCGGCGTGCGGGCCGCTGCCGGTCACCCAGGTGCCGACCACCAGCACCGAGGCACTCACCACCGTGGTGATCCGGGCGAGGGTACGCAGCGGCGTCGGCACGGTCGGGGTGACCGGCCCGTCCGGCTCGCCGGTGCGCCGCCAGAGTGCGTACGCGGCGGCGATCACCACCATCGAGGCGAGGAAGTGCAGCCCGACCACCCACGGGTTGAGGTTGGTGAGCACGGTGACGCCGCCGATGACGGCCTGCGCCGGGATGCCGAACAGCACGCCGACCGCCAGCGGCAGCAGCCCGCGACGGCGGGGCACCTGGGCCAGCACGGCCAGCACCACGGCCAGCGCGATGATCCCGACGGCGAAGGTGAGCAGCCGGTTGCCGAACTCGATCACCCCGTGCACGCCCATCTCCGACGTGGTGGTGTACGACTCGTCGGTGCACCGGGGCCAGGTGGGGCAGCCGAGGCCGGACGCGGTGAGTCGGACGGCCCCGCCGGTGACCACGATCGCGACGTTCGCGATGATCGAGGCGAACGCGAGGCGGCGCAGCAGCGTGGGGGAGACCGGGAACCGGACGGAACGCTTCACGGAGCGAATCCTACGCACCGTAGTTGATCCCGATCGGGTGACTCCGCCGACCCGGTGGTCGGAATCACCGGACCCCGGGTTTGCGGGGCTCCGACGAATTACGTAACGTTGCCGTTGTGAAAAACGCGGCAGCGCTGTCCGGAGAGCCGGTGACCAGTTCGGTCACCAGCGCGACGGCGTCCGCCGACCTGTCGACGCGGGATCGGGTGACCCAGCTCCTGCTGGAGCGGGGCGCCACCACGGCCGCGCAGCTCGGCTCCGCGCTGGGCCTGAGCCCGGCCGCGATCCGCCGGCACCTCGACGCCATGCTCGCCGACGGTGACGTCGTCGCCCGTGAGCAGACCGTGCGGGGCAGCCGGGGGCGGGGCCGGCCGGCCAAGGTGTTCGTGCTGACCGACGCGGCCCGGGTGCGCTGCGGCACCCACCACTACGACAACATGGCCACCGCGGCGCTGCGGTGGATCGCCCGCACCGGCGGCGCCGAGGCCGTCGCGGCGTTCGCGGCCGAGCAGGTCGCCGCGCTGGAGGCCCGCTGCCGGGCGGCCGTGGAGGACGCCGACGGCGACGCCCCGCTCGCGCGGGCCGAGGCGCTCGCCGAGGCGCTCACCGCCGAGGGCTACGCTGCGAACGCGTCCACGATCGCGTCCGGCGGCCAGCTCTGCCAGCACCACTGCCCGGTGGCGCACGTGGCCGCCGAGTTTCCCCAGCTGTGCGAGGCCGAGACCGCGGTGATCTCCCGTCTGGTCGGCACCCACGTGCAGCGCCTGGCCACCATCGCGCACGGCGACGGCGTGTGCACCACGCACATTCCCGCCCAGTCCGGTTCCACCGTCACCACTGTGAGGACAGATAGATGACCGAGCAGATCGTCCAGCCCCTGACCCAGGAGGAGCAGCTCGCTGCCCTCGGTCGTTACGAGTACGGCTGGGCCGACCCCGACGTCGCCGGGGCGTCCGCCCAGCGCGGCCTCAACGAGGCGGTGGTCCGGGACATCTCGGCCAAGAAGAACGAGCCGGCCTGGATGCTCGACCTGCGCCTGAAGGGCCTGCGGCTGTTCGACCGCAAGCCGATGCCGGCCTGGGGCGCCGACCTCACCGGGATCGACTTCGACAACATCAAGTACTTCGTCCGGTCCACCGAGAAGCAGGCCACCAGCTGGGAGGACCTGCCGGAGGACATCAAGAACACCTACGACCGGCTGGGCATCCCGGAGGCGGAGAAGCAGCGGCTGGTCGCCGGCGTCGCGGCGCAGTACGAGTCCGAGGTGGTCTACCACAAGATCCGTGAGGACCTCGAGGAGCAGGGCGTCGTCTTCCTCGACACCGACACCGCGCTGCGCGAGCACGAGGACATCTTCAAGGAGTACTTCGGCACGGTCATCCCGGTCGGCGACAACAAGTTCGCCGCGCTGAACACCTCCGTCTGGTCCGGCGGCTCGTTCATCTACGTGCCGAAGGGCGTGCACGTGGAGATCCCGCTGCAGGCCTACTTCCGGATCAACACGGAGAACATGGGCCAGTTCGAGCGGACCCTGATCATCGTCGACGAGGGCGCGTACGTGCACTACGTCGAGGGTTGCACCGCGCCGCTCTACTCCTCCGACTCGCTGCACAGCGCGGTCGTGGAGATCATCGTGAAGAAGAACGCGCGCTGCCGCTACACGACCATCCAGAACTGGTCGAACAACGTCTACAACCTGGTCACCAAGCGCGCCGTGTGCCACGAGGGCGCGACCATGGAGTGGGTCGACGGCAACATCGGCTCCAAGGTCACCATGAAGTACCCGGCGGTCTACATGACCGGCGAGCACGCCAAGGGCGAGGTGCTCTCGGTGGCCATGGCCGGCGAGGGCCAGCACCAGGACGCCGGCGCCAAGATGGTGCACGCCGCGCCGCACACCTCCTCGACCATCGTGTCGAAGTCGATCGCCCGGGGCGGCGGCCGCACCTCCTACCGGGGCCTGGTGCAGGTGCTGGAGGGTTCGACCAGCAGCAGGAGCACGGTCAAGTGCGACGCGCTCCTGGTCGACACCATCTCCCGCTCCGACACCTACCCGTACGTCGACATCCGTGAGGACGACGTGTCGATGGGGCACGAGGCGACCGTCTCCAAGGTCAGCGACGACCAGCTCTTCTACCTGATGAGCCGGGGCCTGAGCGAGGACGAGGCGATGGCGATGATCGTGCGCGGCTTCATCGAGCCGATCGCCAAGGAGCTCCCGATGGAATACGCGCTGGAGCTCAACCGCCTGATCGAGCTGCAGATGGAAGGTGCGGTCGGCTGACCGCGGCCCTCCGCATCCACTGACACCGTCGTCGCAGAACAGACCAAGGAAGAGATGACTACCCAGGCTTCCGCGCCGCCCACGACCAAGTCGCAGGCGCTCCGCTCGTACGACGTCGCCGACTTCCCGGCCCTGACCGGCCTGGAGGAGGAGTGGCGCTTCACCCCGCTCAAGCGCCTGCGTGGGCTGGCCTCGTCGGCCCAGGTCGCCACCGGCGCGGTCCGGCACGAGCACGGTGACCTGCCCGAGGGCGTCACCGTCGACCGGATCGGCCGGGACGACCCGCGGGTGGGCAGCGTGCTCACCCCGTTCGACCGGGTCAGCGCGCTGGCGTACGGCGGGGCCGACGGCGCGCTGCTGGTGCAGGTCGCCCGGGACGCCGTGGTGGCGGAGCCGGTGCGCCTGCGGGTGGTCGGCGAGACCGCCGAGGCGCTCGCGTTCGGCCACACGTTCCTCGAGGTGGGCCGCTTCGCCGAGGTGACCGTGGTGCTGGAGCAGGTCGGCTCGGCCACGCTCGCCGACAACGTCGAGGTGACCGTGGCGGACGGGGCGAAGCTGACCCTGGTCACGGTCGCCGACTGGGCCGACGACGCGGTCCAGGCCCAGCACCTCAGGGTCAAGCTGGGTCGCGACGCCAAGATCGTGCACGTGCAGGTCAGCCTCGGCGGCGACCTGGTCCGGCAGTACACCTCGGTGGAGTACACGCAGCGCGGCGGCGAGGCCGAGCTGTACGGCCTCTACTTCGCCGACTCGGGCCAGCACCTGGAGCACCGGCAGCTGGTCGACCACACCGTGCCGGACTGCCGCAGCAACGTCGGCTACCGCGGCGCGCTGCAGGGCGACGACGCGCACACCGTCTGGGTGGGCGACGTGCTGATCCGGGCCGAGGCGACCGGCACCGACACGTACGAGATCAACCGGAACCTGCTGCTCAGCGACGGCGCCCGGGCCGACTCCGTGCCCAACCTGGAGATCGAGACCGGCGAGATCGCCGGCGCCGGGCACGCCAGCGCGACCGGCCGGTTCGACGACGAGCAGCTGTTCTACCTGATGGCCCGGGGCATCCCGGAGGCCGAGGCCCGGCGCCTGGTGGTGCGTGGCTTCTTCGCCGAGATGATCAACAAGATCCCGGTCGAGGACCTGCGCGAGCGGCTCGGCGACGCGATCGAGGCGCGCCTGGCGAAGGCCGGGGCCTGATGATCAGGATCTGTTCGACCGAGGACGTGCCGAAGGGCACCGCGATCAGCGCCGACGTGGACGGCGTGCAGATCGCGGTCGTGCACGGCGAGGACGACGCGTTCTACGCCGTGCGCGACGAGTGCTCGCACGCCGCCGTCGCGCTCTCCGAGGGCGAGGTCGAGGGCTGCACGCTGGAATGCTGGCTGCACGGATCCCGTTTCGACCTGCGTACCGGTGAGCCCACCGGGCTGCCCGCGACCGAACCCGTACCCGTCTACCCCGTCGAAGTCCGCGACGGCGAGATCTACGTCAGCATGACGCCGAGCAATGGAGTGACCCGATGAGCACCCTGGAGATCCGCGACCTGAAGGTGTCGGTCAAGCTGCCCGAGGGTGAGCTCAAGCCGATCCTGCACGGGGTCGACCTGACCGTGCGCTCCGGCGAGACGCACGCCATCATGGGCCCGAACGGCTCCGGCAAGTCGACGCTCGCCTACTCGATCGCCGGCCACCCGAAGTACGAGATCACCGGCGGCGAGGTCACCCTCGACGGCTCCGACGTGCTCTCCATGTCCGTCGACGAGCGCGCCCGCGCCGGCCTCTTCCTGGCCATGCAGTACCCGGTCGAGGTCCCCGGCGTGTCGGTGGCCAACTTCCTGCGTACCGCCAAGACCGCCATCGACGGCGAGGCGCCGAAGCTGCGCACCTGGGCCGGCGAGCTGCGCGGCGCCATGGAGAAGCTCCAGATGGACCCGGCGTTCGCCCAGCGCAACGTCAACGAGGGCTTCTCCGGCGGCGAGAAGAAGCGGCACGAGATCGTGCAGCTGGAGCTGCTCAAGCCGAAGATCGCCATCCTGGACGAGACCGACTCCGGTCTCGACGTGGACGCGCTGCGCGTGGTCAGCGAGGGCGTGAACCGGGTCCGCGACACCGGCGACACGGGGATGCTGCTGATCACCCACTACACCCGGATCCTGCGCTACATCAAGCCGGACTTCGTGCACGTCTTCGTGGCCGGCCGGATCGTCGAGCAGGGCGGCCGTGAGCTGGCCGACAAGCTCGAGGAAGAGGGCTACGAGCGGTACGTCGCCGGGGCCGGCGCGGCGCGGGCCTGACCTGACATGACCTCGATCGCGATCCCGGCGGGCATGCCGCAGTACGACGACGTGCCCCGCTTCGACGTGGCGACGGTGCGGGCCGACTTCCCGATCCTGGACCGGGAGGTCAACGGCCACCCGCTGGTCTACCTGGACAGCGCGAACACCTCGCACAAGCCGCGGCAGGTGCTGGACGTGCTCGCCGAGCACTACGCGAGGCACAACGCCAACGTGTCGCGCTCGGTGCACACGCTGGGCACCGAGGCGACCGACGCGTACGAGGGCGCGCGGGCGAAGATCGCCGCGTTCATCAACGCCCCCAGCGTCGACGAGGTGGTGTTCACCAAGAACTCCACCGAGGCGATCAACCTGGTGGCGTACGCGTTCTCCAACGCCTCGCTGCGCGCGGACGCCGACCCCCGGTTCCGGCTGGGGCCCGGCGACGAGATCGTGATCTCCGAGATGGAGCACCACTCGAACATCGTCCCGTGGCAGCTGCTCGCGGAGCGCACCGGCGCGACGCTGCGCTGGTTCCCGGTCACCGACCACGGCCGGCTCGACGAGTCCGGCCTGGACGACCTGGTCACCGAGCGGACGAAGATCGTCTCGCTGGTGCACATGTCGAACATCCTCGGCACCGTCAACGCCACCTCGCGGATCACCGCGCGGGTCCGCGAGGTCGGCGCGCTGCTGCTGCTCGACTGCTCGCAGTCGGCGCCGCACCTGCCGATGGACGTGGTCGACTTCGACGCCGACTTCATCGTCTTCACCGGGCACAAGATGTGCGGCCCGACCGGCATCGGCGTGCTCTGGGGCCGGGGCGAGCTGCTCGCCGCGATGCCCCCGGTGATGGGCGGCGGCTCGATGATCGAGACGGTGACGATGGCCGGCTCGACGTTCGCCGCGCCGCCGGCCCGGTTCGAGGCGGGCACCCCGCCGATCGCCGAGGCGGTCGCGCTGGGCGCGGCGGTGGACTACCTCACCGGCATCGGCATGCCGGCCATCCAGTGGCACGAGAAGGAGCTGACGGCGTACGCGCTGGACGCCCTCGCCACCGTGCCGGGGCTGCGGATCTTCGGCCCGACCGTGCCGGTCGGCCGGGGCGGGACGATCTCCTTCGCCCTCGGTGACGTGCACCCGCACGACGTCGGGCAGGTGCTCGACTCGCTCGGTGTGCAGGTGCGGGTGGGGCACCACTGCGCCAAGCCGGTGTGCGCCCGCTTCGGGGTGCCGGCGATGACGCGGGCGTCCTTCTACCTCTACACCACCACGGCGGAGATCGACGCCCTGGTGGCGGGCCTGGACAAGGTGCGGAAGGTCTTCAACTGATGCAGCTTGAGTCGCTCTACCAGGAGATCATCCTGGACCACTACAAGCATCCGCACGGCCGTGGCCTGCGGGAGGCGGACCCGGCGGCCCAGGTCGGCGAGGCGCACCACGTCAACCCGACCTGCGGTGACGAGATCACCGTGCGGGTGGCGACCGACGGCAGCGTGTTCACCGACATCTCGTACGACGGGATGGGCTGCTCGATCAGCCAGGCGTCGGCGAGCATCCTGCACGAGTTGCTGCGCGGCCGGGCCGCACAGGACGCCGCCGTGGTGCACGAGGCGTTCGTCGAGTTGATGTCCGGGCGTGGCCAGGTCACGCCGGACGAGGACGTGCTCGGAGACGGGGTGGCGTTCGCGGGTGTCGCGCGCTACCCGGCCCGGGTCAAGTGCGCGCTGCTGTCGTGGATGGCGTTCAAGGACGCCGCGGCACGCGCCGGGGTGGGCGTGAGCCCGGAGGTGAAGGCATGAGCGACGAGAACATGACCCCCGAGGCCGGCGCGGTGGCGACGGACGGCACTGCCGTCAACGGGGCTGTTGCCGACGGTGCGGCCGCGGGTGCGGCGGCGCCGGCCGGCGGCAAGGCCGCGATCGGTGACATCGAGGAGGCGATGAAGGACGTCGTCGACCCCGAGCTGGGCATCAACGTGGTCGACCTGGGCCTGGTGTACGGCGTGCACGTGGACGACGAGAACGTCGCCACGCTGGACATGACGCTGACCTCGGCGGCCTGCCCGCTGACCGACGTGATCGAGGACCAGGCCCGGCAGGCGCTGACCACCGGTCCCGGCGGCGGCCTGGTCAACGACATCCGGATCAACTGGGTCTGGCTGCCGCCGTGGGGCCCCGACAAGATCACCGACGAGGGGCGCGACCAGCTCCGCTCCCTCGGCTTCAACGTCTGACCGCTCCACGGTCACGGTTCCGGGCGCGTCACCCCTTCCGGGGTGGCGCGCCCGGCTCGTTGTCCCCCCGGCTAGCGTTTCGCCTCGCTCCGGCCCCTTCCGCGTCGGCCTGGTCTGCCGCGCGCCCCACTCCACTCACCTCGTCGCCCCCCACGTCCCGAAATCCGGGAGCCCGCGACCGCCAGTCAGGACAGCAGTAGATCTTGGTAGGAAACGGCCCCTATAGGGGCCATTTCCTACCAAGATCTCCGAGCCGAGCCGAGCCGAGTGACGCCGGCAAGCTGGGCGCGAGCCGGGCGGACACGGGGGGAAATCCGATGGCGGGGCGGGGGAGCGGGGTTGCAGGATGAGCGGGTGATCGAGGCGTACCCGAAGCAGGCTCCTGTCCGTGCGGCCACCGCCGCGCGTCGACAGCGTGACCTGCCGGCCGCCTCGACCGGTCGCCCGCCCTCGTGACCAGCGCGTTCCTCGCCGGGCTGGTCGCCGGCTACGGCGTCGCCATCCCGGTCGGCGCGATCGCGATCCTCATTCTCGGGCTGAGCGCCCGCGCCGGGTTCCGGGTCGGGGCGGCCGCGGCGCTGGCCGTGGCCACCGCCGACGGGCTCTACGCCGCGGCCGCCGCGCTCGGCGGCGCCGGGCTGGCCGGTTTCCTGGCCCCGGCCGCCGGGCCGCTGCGGGTGGTCGCGGCGCTGGTGCTGCTCGGCATCGCCGCGCACGGCCTGTGGCGGGCCTGGTCCGCGCGGCGGGAGGTGGCGAGGGCCCCGGTCGGGCGCGGGCTGCACACGCCGACCCGGGCGTACGCGGCGGTGCTCGGTCTGACCCTGCTCAACCCGGCGACGGTGCTCTACTTCGCCGCGCTGGTGCTGGGCCGCCGTGATGCCGCCGACCCGGACCCGGCAGCCGCCGCGCTGTTCGTCGCCGGGGCGTTCCTGGCCTCGGCGAGCTGGCAGCTGCTGGTCGCCGGCGGCGGTTCCGTGGTGGGGCGCGCGTTGTCCGGTCCCCGTGGTCGCCTGGTCACCGGGCTGGTCTCCAGCGCCCTGATCGCCGCCCTCGCGGTCACCACGCTGCGGCCCGGCTGACTAGCCTGTGGAGGGCGAGGAGGTGTGCGATGGGGGGCACCCGAGTTCTGACCGCGGGATTCGCGCTGGTGCTCGGCCTGCTCGTGGCCTGTGACGACGGGCGCGGCCGGGGCGACGCCCGGGTCGACGACGTCGCTGTGGACTGGTCGACCCCGGTGACGACCGTGTCCGCTCTCACCGGACACACGGTGGCGCTGCGCACCGGCGCGCCGGGCTGCTGGCGGGTCAGTGAGGTCCGGTCCGACGGCACGGAGACGGGAGCGGTCAGCGCGTGCCACGGCCTGCCCGCGACGGCGGCCTCCCGCGTGCTGGGCGTCGTCGTGGTGGTCACCGGCTGTTCGGGCGCGCCTTCCGTGGCGGTCGGGGACGCCGCTCGGCGGACGGTTGTCGAGGACGTCTCCGACGGCATCTTCCTGGTGCCGCCCGGTCTGCTCCCGGCGGACGCGCCCGCGCTCACGTACGCCTGCCGCACCGCCACCGGTGAGGACGGGCCGTGGGTGACGGTGGACGTCGCCGGCTGAGTTCCACCGCTGGGTAGGGTCGGTGCCATGAGCAGCCGACCCGCAGCCGGAGGTGGCCGGTGGGTGGAGGTCGACCCGGCCCGCGTCGTGCGCTGGGTCGAGGGCTTCGCCGAGCGGCACGGGCCGCCCACCACCACCGCCCTGGGGTACGGGTTGCTGCTCACCGCCCCGGACGGGGCCACCGCCGAGCTGCACACCCCGCCCGGCGCGCGCCCCGCGCCGGACCTGGCGGCGTTCGCCGGAGTGGCCGCCGCGCCCCGCCGGCTCGGGCTGCTGCTGGCCCGCAAGGGCGCGGTGGCGGTCGGGGTGGCCGACGGCACCGAGCTGGTGGTCTCCAAGGTGGACACCCGCTACGTGCAGGGGCGCACCGCCGCGGGGGGCTGGTCCCAGCAGCGGTTCGCCCGGCGGCGGGACAACCAGGCGAAGGCGGCGTTGGGCGACGCGGCCGATCTCGCCGTACGCCTGCTGTTGCCGGCGGTCGGGACGCTCGCGGCGTTGGTGTGCGGCGGTGACCGGCGGGCGGTGGACACGGTGCTGGCCGACCGGCGGCTGGCGCCGCTCGCGGCGCTGCGGGCGGAGCGGCTGCTCGACGTGCCGGAGCCCCGCCACGCGGTGCTGGTCGCGGCCGTCTCCGCCGCCCGGGCGGTCCACATCCTGGTCCGCTGAACGGGAAAGATCGCATCAAGTGCGGTCAATCGACGTCACCAGCGGTGCATCGAACGACGACGATGCATAGGGTCGGTGTCGTGACGTGGCGGGTCTCCGGGCGACCCGCCAGGGCAGCGTCACCTCCGCCAGTCAGGCACCGACATCGTTGGGAGACAGGAACTTCATGAGCGGATATCGAAACGCCCGGTGGCGCCACCGTGCGACGCGGCTCCTCGCCGCCGTGGCGGCGATGTGCGCCGCGGGCGTCATGTTCACGGCGGGCCCGGCCGCCGCGGGTGCCGGCACCGCCGCGTCGGCCGCGCCGACGGTCACCACCGTCACCGCGGGCGGCGCGCACACGTGTGCGATCGGCGCCGACGGGGGCCTGTGGTGCTGGGGCTCGAACTACGCCGGCCAGCTCGGTGACGGGACCACCACGAACCGGGGCGCACCGGCGCGGGTCGACACCGCCACCTGGGCCGCCGTCGACGGTGGCTCCGGCCACACCTGCGGGATCCGGACCGACGGCACGCTGTGGTGCTGGGGCTCGAACTTCCGGGGCCAGCTCGGTGACGGGACCACCACCAGCCGGAGCGCGCCGGTGCGGGTCGGCACCGCCACCACCTGGGCCCGGGTCAGCGCCGGCCCGCAGCACACCTGCGCCGTGCGGACCGACGGCACGCTCTGGTGCTGGGGCTTCAACCGGACCTCGCAGCTGGGCGTCGGCACCTCGCCGTGGGTCGCGAACACCCCGCTGCAGGTCGGCACCGCGACCACCTGGGCGAGCGTCTCGACCGGCTTCGGGCACACCTGTGGCGTCCGCACCGACGGCACGCTCTGGTGCTGGGGTCTCAGCTCGGACGGGCAGCTCGGCCTCGGCTTCCTGGGCTCCCAGACGACGCCCGCGCAGGTCGGCGCCGCGACCACCTGGACCGGCGTCACCGCCGGGTACGCACACACCTGCGGCATCCGGTCCGGCGCGCTGTGGTGCTGGGGCGAGAACGGGTACGGGCAGCTGGGCGTGAGCGGCACCTTCCAGACCGCGCCGGTCCAGGTCGGCACGACCACCACCTGGAGCACGGTCGCGGCGAGCGGCGACGCGACGTGCGCGTCCCGCGCCGACGGCAGCCTGTGGTGCTGGGGCAAGAACACGACCGGTCAGGTGGGCGACGGCACCACCACCCACCGGTCCGCACCGACCCGCGTCGGTGACGCCACCACCTGGACCGGCGGCCTCGCGGTGGCCGACCACGCGTGCGGGATCCGTACCGACGGCGGCCTGTGGTGCTGGGGCGACAACAGCGGCGGGCAGCTGGGCGACGGGACCACCGTCGAGCGGTCCACCCCGGCGCAGGTGGCAGTGCCGGCCTGACCGGTCGGGGCACGAGCCGGGCCGCCGCCCGCCCGCTGTCGAGGTCAGCGGTGCGGGCCGGCGGCCCGGGCGTGGAGCCGGTCAGGCGTCCGGCGTCACTGGCTGGAGCCGAAGGTGTCGCAGGACTTCGGGTCACCGGTGGAGAAGCCCTTGGTGAACCACTGCTTGCGCTGCTCGGACGAGCCGTGGGTGAACTCGTCCGGGTTCACCGGCCGACCCGAACGCTGCTGGATGGCGTCGTCGCCGATCTTCTCGGCGGTGTCGATCGCCTGCTGGATGTCCTGGTCGGTGATGCTCTTGAAGATCTTCTGGCCGCCCTCGTCGGCGGTGCCGGTGGCGTTCTTCGCCCAGGCGCCGGCGTAGCAGTCGGCCTGCAGCTCCAGCTTGACCGACAGCGCGTTGGCGTTCTGCGGGTCGCGCTGCTGCTGGCGGCGCATCTGCGCCTCGGTGCCGAGCAGGTCCTGCACGTGGTGGCCGTACTCGTGGGCCAGCACGTACGGCTGGGCGAACTCGCCCTCGGCGCCGAGCTGGTCGGCGAGCAGCCGGTAGAACGTGAGGTCGATGTAGACCAGGTCGTCGGCGGGGCAGTAGAACGGGCCCACCCCGGAGTCGGCGGCGCCGCAGCCGGTACTGACGTTCTGGCTGAAGAAGACCGTCTTGGACGGCTGGTACTGCTCGCCGAAGACCTCCGGCATGGCGGTGCGCCAGTAGGCCTGGATCGAGTTGACGTACAGCGTGTTGCGGCAGTCGAGCTGCTTCAGCGCGTCCTCGGCCGAGCACTTCTGCTCCAGGGAGGTGTTGTCGCCCTGCTCGGAGCCGCCGCCGTTGGTGGCGGCGTTCAGGCCGAAGCCGCCGCCCACCAGGGCGACCAGTACGGCGATGATGATGCCCACGATCCCGCCCCGGCCGCCGCCGCCGGGGATCGGGATGCCCATCCCGCCGCCTCCGCCGCCGGACCCTCGCCGGTCGTCCACCTGACTGGTGTCGACCCGCGCGTTCTCATTCAGCTCCATGTTGACCCCGATCACCGATGTGTCCGTGTGTGGTGGTTGCGGTACCGGACCGGGTCCGGACGGCGGATTCGGTACCCGATGATCTTGCCCGGTAATCCGACGGAGTGGGCACCGGCCGCCCGGTACACTTGGCCCCGTGCTGCGCTGCGAAGGCTGAACGGCCCCGCGCCGACGGGAAATCACCACCCGCCGGCGCTTTCGCGTGCCCTGAGTCAGCCCTTCCGGACCCGAGAGCGAGTACTCCGAAATGATCACTGCCACCGGCCTGGAACTGCGCGCCGGTTCCCGGATCCTGCTGTCCGACACCACCCTGCGCGTGCAGCCGGGCGACCGGATCGGCCTGGTCGGCCGCAACGGCGCCGGCAAGACGACCACCCTCAAGGTGCTCGCGGGGGAGGGGCAGCCGTACGCCGGGCAGATCGACCGGCGCAGCGCCATCGGCTACCTGCCGCAGGACCCCCGTACCGGCGACCTCGACGTCACCGGCCGCGACCGGGTGCTCTCCGCGCGCGGGCTGGACGTCCTCATGGCGCAGATGAAGGAGCTGGAGAACAAGCTCGCCGAGGGCGCCGACGACGAGCGGTTGGTCCGCCGCTACGGCGCGCTGGAGGACCAGTTCGCCTCTCTCGGCGGCTACGCGGCCGAGGCCGAGGCGGCCCGGATCTGCGCCAACCTCGGCCTGCCCGACCGTGCCCTGGCGCAGACCATCGGCACGCTCTCCGGCGGTCAGCGCCGCCGCATCGAGCTGGCCCGGATCCTGTTCCGCGACGCCGGCGAGAACGGCGGCGGCATCCTGCTGCTCGACGAGCCCACCAACCACCTCGACGCCGACTCGATCACCTGGCTGCGCGGCTTCCTCGCCAACCACAAGGGCGGCCTGATCGTGATCTCCCACGACGGGTCGCTGCTGGAGTCCGTGGTCAACAAGGTGTGGTTCCTGGACGCCACCCGGTCCGTGGTCGACACCTACAACCTCGGCTGGAAGGCGTACCTGGAGGCGCGCGAGACCGACGAGCGGCGCCGCCGCCGGGAGCGGGCCAACGCGGAGAAGAAGGCCGGCGCGCTGATGGCGCAGGCGGACAAGATGCGGGCCAAGGCCACGAAGACCGTCGCCGCGCAGAACATGGCCCGCCGGGCCGAGAAGCTGATCTCCGGGCTGGAGGAGGTACGCCACGCCGACAAGGTGGCCAAGGTCCGGTTCCCCAACCCGGCGCCGTGCGGCAAGACGCCGCTGACCGCCACCGGCCTGTCCAAGTCGTACGGGTCGTTGGAGATCTTCACCGACGTGAACGTGGCGGTGGACCGGGGTTCCCGGGTGGCCATCCTCGGCCTCAACGGCGCCGGCAAGACCACCCTGCTGCGGATGCTCGGCGGCCTGCTGGAGTCGGACACCGGCGAGGTGCGCCCCGGGCACGGGCTGCGGCTGGGCTACTACGCCCAGGAGCACGAGACGCTGGACGTGGACCGGACGATCCTGGAGCACATGCGCAGCGCGGCCTCGGACCAGACCGACACCGACCTGCGGAAGATCCTCGGTGCGTTCCTGTTCTCCGGCGAGGACGTGGACAAGCCGGCGGGTGTCCTCTCCGGCGGGGAGAAGACCCGGCTGGCGCTGGCCACGCTGGTCTGCTCGGGCGCCAACGTGCTGCTGCTCGACGAGCCGACGAACAACCTCGACCCGGTCAGCCGGGAGCAGGTGCTCGACGCCATCGCCCGCTACCCGGGCGCGATCGTGCTGGTCACCCACGATCCGGGCGCGGTCACCGCGCTCAAGCCGGACCGCGCCATCCTGCTGCCCGACGGCGACGAGGACGCCTGGTCCGACGACCTGCTGGAACTGGTCGAGCTGGCCTGAGCCCCCGCCACGTCCGTTCCGCTCGGGGTCGGTACGGATCAGCCGGTCGGAAGGATCACTCTATCGGGAAGCTGACATTGCGTAGCGTGTCGGTTGGCGAATAGTTGATATCTGGCGCATGATCGTCCGAGGCGGTCTAATAGGTGGGACCGTATCCGAACCGCACAGTCTGGGACGTGAGGAATCAGCATGGCAGCCACCGGCACAGCCACCAGCACTGAGAAGGGTCGCCGGATCGTCGGGGCCGAGCGTCAGACGCTCGCCAAAGACCTGGTAAAGCGGTACACCGGCGGAGAGAGCATCCGTGCTCTGGCGGCCTCGACCGGCCGTTCCTACGGGTTCATCCACCGGGTGCTCACCGAGTCCGGGGTGCAGCTGCGGCAGCGCGGCGGCGCCCGGCGCCGCAAGAAGGCGTGACCCGCCCCCCAGCGTCGTCCATCAGCGCCGCGCTCCGGGTGGTCCGGTGACCGCCGAGACGACCGGAGTGCGACTCGACTGCGACGGGCCGGTCGCGACGGTGACGTTGTGCCGGCCCGACGTTCTCAACGCCCAGACCCCGGCGATGTGGCGCGCGATGAGCGACTTCTCCCGGGACCTGCCCGGCGACGTCCGCGTCGTCGTCGTACGCGGGGAGGGCCGGGCGTTCTCCGCGGGCCTGGACCTGGCGGTCGCCGGCGCCACCGGGCCCGGTTCCTTCGCCGAGCTGGCCACGCTGTCCGAGGCGGAGTGCGCCGACCGGATCGCCGACTACCAGGGCGGCTTCACCTGGCTGCACCGGCCGGACGTCATCTCGATCGCCGCCGTGCAGGGCCACGCCATCGGCGCGGGCTTCCAGCTCGCCCTCGCCTGCGACCTGCGCGTGCTCGCCGCCGACGCCAAGCTGTCCATGGCCGAGGTGACCCTCGGTCTGGTCCCCGACCTGGCCGGCACCCGCCGCCTGGTCGAGCTGGTCGGCTATTCCCGCGCGCTGGAGATCTGCGCCACCGGCCGCCGGATGGACGCCGCCGAGGCGGACCGGATCGGCCTGGCCACCCTGGTGGTGCCCAACGACGAGCTGGACGCCGCCGTCCGCGACCTGTCGGCCGGGCTGCTGGCCAACAACCGGGACGCGATCGTGGAGATCAAGGCGTTGCTCGCCGGCGCGGTCGGACGCTCGCACGCCGAGCAGCAGCGGGCCGAGCGGGAGGCGCAGACGCGGCGGATCCGGGACCTGGCCGGGCGGGGCGAATAGTAAGGACCGTTCGGGAAGATCCGGGTTACTCGCGAGGTTGTCACAGGCGTCGGGAGAATTGAACCCGACGGTTCATGCTGCCCGACGACCCGGAGGTGACGGATGTCCAACCACATGGCCGGCGGCGGCATGGGCGGCTGGAGCATGCTCCGGTCGCTGCGCAACCGCGACGAGGTCTCCGCCCACCAGCTCAAGCGCGGCACCGCCCGGCGGATCGTCGCCTTCGCCGGGCCCTACCGGCGCGACATCGTCGTCTTCCTGCTCACCGTGATCGTGGCCGCCGTGATCGGCGTGGCCACCCCGCTGCTCGCCGGTGACGTCATCGACGCGATCGCCGGCGGCGGCCCGGCCGCCCAGTCCACCGTCGTCCGGCTCGCCCTGATCATCGCCGTGCTGGCCGTGGCCGACGCGCTCTTCTCCCTGGCCCAGCGGTGGTATTCCGCCCGCATCGGCGAGGGCATCATCCTCGACCTGCGCACCCGGGTCTACGACCACGTCCAACGGATGCCGTTGCAGTTCTTCACCCGCACCCAGACCGGTGCGCTGGTCAGTCGGCTCAACAACGACGTGCTCGGCGCCCAGCGGGCGTTCACCTCGACGCTGTCCGGGGTGGTCAGCAACGTCATCCAGCTCGTGCTCACGGCCGGGGCGATGCTCGTGCTGTCCTGGCAGATCACCGTGCTGGCGCTGGTGCTGCTGCCGATCTTCATCATTCCGGCCCGCCGGGTCGGCCGGCGGCTGGCCGAGATCACCCGCGAGTCCTACAACCTCGACGCCAAGATGAACGCCACCATGACCGAGCGGTTCGGCGTCGCGGGGGCCCTGCTGGTCAAGCTGTTCGGCGCGCCCGAGGTGGAGGCCGACCGGTTCGCCCGCCGGGCCGAACGGGTCCGTGACATCGGCATCCAGTCCGCGATGTACTCGCGCACGTTCTTCGTGGCGATGCTGCTGGTGGCCTCGCTGGCCCAGGCGCTGACCTACGGTGTGGGCGGCTGGCTCGCGGTCGCCGGCGCGGTCAGCGCGGGCACCGTCGTCAAGCTGGCCCTGCTGCTCACCCGTCTCTACGGTCCACTCACCGCGCTGTCCAACGTCCGGGTCGACGTGATGAGCGCGTTGGTCTCCTTCGACCGCGTCTTCGAGGTGCTCGACCTGCGCCCCGGCATCGAGGAGAAGCCGGATGCGGTGCCGGTCCCGCCCCGCAACGGTCGGGTCGAGTTCCGCGACGTGCGCTTCCGCTACCCGACCGCCGCCGAGGTGTCACTGGCCTCGCTGGAGGAGGTCACCACGCTCGACCGCACGGTCAACGAGCCGGTGCTCAAGGGCGTCTCGTTCGCCGTCGAGCCGGGGCAGATGGTGGCCCTGGTCGGCCCGTCCGGCGCCGGCAAGTCGACGCTGTCCATGCTGATCTCCCGGATCTACGACGTCACCGACGGCCAGGTGCTGGTCGGCGGCGTCGACGTGCGCGACGCGACGCTCGCCTCGCTGCGCGACGAGATCGGTGTGGTGACGCAGGATTCGCACCTGTTCCACGAGACGATCCGGGAGAACCTGCGCTACGCCAAGCCCGACGCCACCGACGACGAGATCTGGGCGGCCCTTGCCGGCGCGCAGGTCGCCGACCTGGTGCGGGCGCTGCCCGACGGGCTCGACACCACCGTCGGCGAGCGGGGCTACCGCTTCTCCGGCGGCGAGAAGCAGCGCATCGCGATCGCCCGCCTGCTGCTGAAGGCCCCGTCGATCGTGATCCTCGACGAGGCCACCGCGCACCTCGACTCGGAGAGCGAGGCGGCGGTGCAGCGGGCCCTGTCGGTGGCGCTGACCGGGCGCACCGCGCTGGTGATCGCGCACCGGCTCTCCACCGTGCGCGACGCCGACCAGATCCTGGTGCTCGACGAGGGGCGCATCGTCGAGCGTGGCCGGCACGACGAGCTGGTGGCGGTCGGCGGTCTCTACGCCGAGCTCTACCGCACCCAGTTCGCGGTCGCCGACTCGCCGGCGCCCTACGCCGAGCCGGAGCAGCCCGAGCCGGTGGTGACCACGGTGCCGATGGGCACCTACGTCGCCCAGGAGAGCATGCCGCCCGCCACCGCGAACTAGTGCCGCCTCCGGCGACGTTCGCCCTGGCGACATCCTTGCCCAGACATGGGTGAAGCCCTCTGTGGTACGTTCGCCCTCGCTGTGCGCTGCTGCGCGAACTGAGGAGGTGAGACCGATCAACGCTATGACAGGTCGGGCCTCCCTCCCTCGCACGGCCTAGGGAGTGCCCGCAGAAGGCATTCCGGAAGGCTTGAACGCTATGCGCTTCACCTCTGAGACGTCGTCCGACGGTGTCTCCGAACAGCTCTTTGTCCTCGGTGAGATTCCCGGCGTGCTGTGGACGCCGGAAGGTGCCGCCGGTACTCGCCCTCTTGTCCTCATGGGACACGGCGGCGGTCAACACAAGAAGGACCCTGGCATCGTGGCCCGTGCGCGCCGCTTCGTGGCCGAGTGCGACTTCGCGGTGGCGGCCGTCGACGTGCCCGGCCACGGCGACCGGCCGAAGGTCGAGGAGTACAACCGGATCGCCACCGAGAACCAGGCTCGCGTGGATGCCGGGGAAGAGTTGGCTCCGCTGATCGCTGGTTTCCAGGCGCTCGTAGCCCGCCAGACCGTCCCGGAATGGCGGGCGGTCCTCGATGCGGTCCAGCAACTCGAGCACGTCGGTGCTGGCGCGGTGGGCTACTGGGGCGTGTCGTTGGGTTGCGGACTCGGCGTTCCATTCGTTGCCGCCGAACCCCGGGTCCGCGCGGCAGTGCTGGGCCTGGGCGGGGCGCTGGCCTCAGCCGAGGCCGCCGCGCGGATCACGGTCCCGGTGGAGTTCCTGCTGCAGTGGGACGATGAGCGGGTGCCGCAGGCCCAGGGCCTGGCGTTGTTCGACGCCTTGGCCTCAGCCGAGAAGACGCTGCACGCCAACCCGGGCAAGCACGGGGAGATCCCGGCATTCGAGCTGGACAGCACGCTACGGTTCTTCGCCCGGCACCTCCGCTGATACCGCCACCCGCAGCCCGCGACGCGCCGATCGGGATCAGCTCCCGATCGGCGCGTTCAGCGAACACTGGTCGGCGTGGCCGACCACGTCCAGGTTCGGGAGATCGACGACGAGGGGCAGCGCCTGCTGCGGATCGACCGCAGCGGCCCCGGGTCGGTGGTGACGTGACGGCGGGCCCAGATGGTGCTGCCCTGCGCGCAGGGCATGCGGGACAACCCCGGGTGGGCGACCGGGCCGCCGCCAACGACGTCGAGCCGGCGTACACCCCGACCAAACAGCTCTTGGCTCAACCGCATCGAGGCCCGGTTCACCGCACTGGCTGCCGTCGGACCGTCCGCTTCGCGGGCTTGACCCTGACGCAGCGTCAACCGCTCATGCTGAGCGTCATGAGCAACCAGACGGAACGCCCCGCCGTTGAGGTCCGGGGCCTGGAGAAGTCGTTCGCGCAGGTCACGGTGCTGCGCGGCGTGGACTTCGACGTGGCGCCGGGCAGCATCTTCGCGCTGCTCGGCTCGAACGGGGCGGGCAAGACCACGCTGGTGAGGATCCTCGCCACGCTGCTGCGGGCCGACGCGGGGACCGCCCGGGTCAACGGCTTCGACGTCGGGACGCGAGCCGCCGACGTACGGGAGTCCATCAGTCTCACCGGGCAGTTCGCCGCGGTCGACGAGGTCCTCACCGGGCGGGAGAACCTGGTCCTGGTCGCCCGGCTGCGACACCTCAGGGAACCCGGCGCGATCGCGGACGACCTGCTGCGGCGTTTCGCGCTGACCGAGGCGGGCGCGCGGAGGGTGGCGACGTACTCCGGTGGGATGCGCCGCCGTCTGGACATCGCGATGAGTCTCATCGGGGATCCACCGGTCATCTTCCTCGACGAGCCGACGACCGGGTTGGACCCCGAGGCCCGCATCGAGGTGTGGCAGGCGGTCAAGGACCTGGCGGCGCGGGGCACCACGGTGCTGCTCACCACGCAGTACCTCGACGAGGCCGAGCAACTCGCCGACCGGGTCGCGATCCTCCACGAGGGCCGGATCATCGTCGACGGCACCGTGCCCGAACTCAAGCGGCTCCTCCCACCCACCGAGGTCCGGTACGTCGAGAAGCAGCCGACCCTCGAGGACGTCTTCCTCGCCCTGGTCGGTGCCGACGCCCAGGGGGCACAGCGATGAACAGGCACGTGCTCGGTGACACCGCCGTTCTCCTGGGACGGTCGCTGCGCCACATCGCCCGCAGCCCGGACACGATCATCACGACCGCGATCATGCCGATCGCCTTCATGCTGCTGTTCGTCTACGTCTTCGGCGGCGCGATCGACACCGGCACCGACTCGTACGTGAACTACCTGCTGCCCGGCATCCTGCTCATCACGATCGCGTCGGGCATCTCGTACACCGCGTTCCGGATCTTCCTCGACCTGCGGGGCGGTCTCGTGGACCGGTTCCGGTCCATGCCGATCGCACGGTCGGCCATCCTGTGGGCGCACGTCCTGACCTCGCTGGTCGCGAACCTGGTCTCGATCGCGGTGGTCGTCCTCGTCGCCCTGGTGATGGGCTTCCGCACCGGGGCGGATGTGCGGGGGTGGCTCGCGGTCGCCGGCATCCTGGCCCTGTTCACCCTGGCGCTGACCTGGCTCGCCGTGCTGCCCGGCCTGGCCGCGAAATCCGTGGACGGTGCGAGCGCGTTCTCCTACCCGCTGATCCTCCTGCCGTTCGTCAGCTCGGCGTTCGTGCCGACCGACACCATGCCCGCCCCGGTCCGCACGTTCGCCGAGAACCAGCCGGTGACCTCCATCGTCGACACGATCCGGGCCCTGTTCGACCAACGGCCGGTAGGCTCCGGCATCTGGACCGCCCTCGCCTGGTGCGTCGGCCTCCTGCTCGTGGCCTACGTGTCCGCCACCGTCTCCTACCGTCGGCGGACCTCCTGAGTCGAGGCGACGGGGCCGGGCACGTCGAGGGCAGGATCAGAGCATGTTGACGATCGGGCAACTCGCGGCGTACGCCGGCGTCACGGTGCGGACGGTGCGGCACTACCACCAGGTCGGGCTGCTGCCCGAGCCGGAACGGGACGCTTCCGGCTACCGGCGGTACGGCCCGACGGCGGTGGTGTCGCTCATCAAGATCCGCACGCTCGCCAGTGCCGGGGTGCCGCTGTCGGAGGTCGGCCGGCTGCTCGACGCCGACGAGCCGACATTCACCGAAGGGATCCACCGGATCGACAGCCACCTCCGCGACCAGATCGAACGGCTCGAAACCAGCCGCCGGCAGATCGCCCGACTCGCCGCCGGGGACGCGCTGGCACTCCCGGCGGAGGTGACCGCCTATCTCGATCGGCTGCGGGAGATCGGAGTGTCGGAGCGGGTGCTGAAGGGCGAGCGGGACGGGTGGATCCTGCTCGCGGCCCGCTGGCCCGATCGCGTCCGCGAGTTCATCCCCGGCAAGATCGCGCAGCTGGACGACCCGCACGTCGTCCGGCTCTACCGGATCCTGTCGGAGGTCTTCGACGGTGACGGGGACGGCGACGATCCGCGGTTGGCGGAGGCCGCCGACGTCATGGCCTGCCTGGCCGAGCAGGCCGACACCGGCGGCGAGGTCCACGCCGACTACGAGGACATGCCGCACGATCTCCTGGACGCGCTCGCCGTCGAATCCGATCCGCGCGTGCGGCGTCTGGTGGAGCTGATGCGCGAGCGCGGCTGGTCCGGCTGGAACCGCATGGAACGGCTGGCATAGTCGCCGTTCCCGGCTATCCGCCGGCGACCGCGGCGCGCAGCTCGCCGAAGGCGGCGCCGAGCGTCTCCGGGGTGAAGTGGGCGTTCAGCCCGCTCGGGTTGGGCAGCACCCAGAGCCGGGCGGGCCCGAGCGGTTCCGGCTGCGGCCCGAACCCGGCCTTCGGCCGGACGAACCCGATCCGGTACGCGGTCACCCCGACCACCGCCACCCAGCGTGGCCGGTAGCGCTCGACCTTCGCGGTCAGCGCGCGGGCGCCGTCGACCAGCTCATCGGCGGTCAGCTCGTCGGCGCGGGCGCTGGCCCGGGCCACCATGTTCGTGATGCCCAGTCCCAGGGCGGGCAGCGTGTCCTGCTCGCTGGGGTGCAGTTGGCGCGGGGTGAAGCCGCCGCGGTGCAGCGCCGGCCAGAACCGGTTGCCGGGGCGGGCGAAGTGCCAGCCGGTGGCCGCCGACCACAGGCCGGGGTTGATGCCGACGAAGAGCACGTCCAGCCCGGGCGCGATCACGTCGGGCAGCAGCCGGTCGGCCGCGGCGGCGAGCTGTTCCCGGCTGGGTCGGGGGTGGCGCCGGGCCGGCGTGCCCGGACCGGGCGCGGGTTCCGGCCGGCCGCCGGCCGGACGGCGTCGATCGCTCACCGAACCGCCCCCACCGGTCGCGAGGCCACCCCGGACGCCCTCACAGGCCGCGCAGGGCGCCGCCGTCGACCGGGACGCTCACCCCGGTGACGTAGCCGGCGGCGGGGGAGAGCAGGAACGCGGCCACCCGGCCGAACTCGGCCGGGTCGCCGATGCGGCGCAGCGGGATCGCCGCCTCGGCCTCGGCGCGGGCCCGGTCGGCGTTGCCGGCGGCGGCCAGCAGCTCCCGGTTGCGGTCCGTCATGATCCGCCCCGGCAGCAGGCTGAACACCCGCACGCCGCGTGGGCCGTACTCGTCGGCCATGTCCTTGGCCACGCCGGCCAGGCCGGGCCGCAGGCCGTTGGAGATGCCGAGGCCGGGCAGCGGGCCCCGGACCGAGGTGGAGAGCACCAGCCCGATCGCGCCGCCGTCGCCGAGCGCGCCGGCCACCGTGCGCGCGACCCGGACGCTGCCCAGGAAGACCGTCTCGAAGGACTCCCGCCACTGCGCGTCGGTGATCTCGGCGGCGGTGCCCCGGGGCGGGCCGCCGACCGAGACCAGCGCGCCGTCGAGCCGGCCGAAGTGCTCCCGGGCCGCCGCGACGAGCCGCTCCGGGGTGCCCGGGTCGGTGAGGTCGGCGGTCAGCCCGATCGCCCGCTCCGGGTCACCGAGCGCGTCGATCGCGGCGGCCACCCGTTCCGGGGCGCGAGCGGAGATCACCACGCGGGCGCCGTCGGCGACGAGCTGTTCGGCGGTGGCGAAGCCGAGGCCGCCGGAGGCGCCGGTGAGCACGTACACCCGGTCGGCGAGTCCGAGATCCATGCCTGCGATCCTGCCGTACCGCAGGGCGCGTGTCAGCGCGGGGCGGCTCGCAGCAGGCGTACCCGGCCGGCGAGCTGGGCGGCGACGGCGCCGCCGGCCCGGGCGACGGCCGGGAGGCGGCGGGGCCGGGGCGCGGTGCGGCCGTCGTAGCGGCTGGCCGCCTCGCGCGCGGCCAGCTCCTCCGCGCCGAGCGGCGGCAGGGCGCCCCGGTCGCGCAGCTCGCGGGCCACGTCCCAGCCGTCGCGCAGCGAGCCGTTGGTGGGCCGGCCGTCCGCCCAGCCGGTGAACGTGGCCGGCCAGTCGGCGCCGAGGCCGGCGGCGAGCAACGGCCAGTGCCGGGCCACGTCGCCGGCCCGCTTGCGCAGCAGCGCCCGGCGCGCGGCGTCGACCGGCGTCGGGGCGAAGCCGGGCGGCAGCGGCCCGCCCGCGACCAGCGCCGCCACCAGCTCGGCCTGTCGGGCCGCCAGGTCGCCGCTCACGTGACCACCGGATACCCGGAGGCGGTGGCGAGCGCGTCCAGCTCGCCGCGCAGCTCGGCGGCGGGCGGGTAGTGGCCGTCGCGTTCCAGCAGCAGCGCCGGCGGGCGGCGTCGGGCGCACAGCTCACGGACCAGGTCGAGCACCTCGGCGGGGACCGGGTCGGTGTGCGTGTCGTGGTAGAAGCCGCCGGCCTCGGCGCCGCCGGCCACGTGCACGTAGGCGATCCGGTCCAGCGGCAGCCGGTCGAGCAGGGCGGTCGGGTCGCCGGCCCGGTTGCGGGCGTTGGCGTGCACGTTGGCGACGTCGAGCAGCAGCAGCGCGTCGGTGGCGGCGAGGATCTCGGTGAGGAAGTCGGCCTCGTCCAGCTCGTCGTCGGGCCAGTCGAAGAGCGCCGCGATCGGCTCCAGCGCCAGCGGCACCGGCAGCTCCGCCTGCGCCCGCCGCACGTTGGCCACCACCGCGGCCACCGCCTCCCGGCTGCGCGGCAGCGGCAGCAGGTGTCCGGCCTCCAACCCGCCGGCGCGCACGAACGCGATGTGCTCGCTGACCAGCGGCGCCTCCAGCGCCGCCGCCACCCGGGCCAGGTGCGCCACCCGGGCCGGGTCGACGGGTTCCGCGCCGCCGAGGGACAGCCGCACCCCGTGCGGTACGACGGTGACGCCGCGTTCGCGCAGCTCGGCCAGGCCGGCCGGGAGCGGACCGGTCGGGGCGACCGCCTCCGCGACCACCTCGACGAAGCGCAGCCCCGGCAGCCCGGCGACGAAGCCGGCGATCTCGGGACGCCAGCCGATGCCGACCCCGGACGGGCCGCTCATCCGCCGCACCCCCCACCGCCGCCGCAACCCCCGCCGCCACCGCAGGAGCTGCCGCCGGAGCAGGAGGAGCCGCCCCCGGAGCAGGAGCTGCCGCCGCCGCACGAGGTGCCCGTGCTGCCCGCCGAGCCCATCGCCTGTCGCTGGATCTCGGCCTGCTCGGCGAAGCCCGGGTCCATCGTCCAGAGCGTGGCGGTGCCGAACAGGGCCACGCCCAGGGCCGCGTCCGACGGGCCGTACGTCGCGTACGCCGGTGCGGCGGCGGGCCGCAGCCAGGCGTGCCGGCGACGCAGGTCGCGCAGCGCGGCGGTGGCCGCCCGGGTGCGCCAGGGCACGCGGTTGAACAGAAGGAACGCGATGAACAGCGGGACCAGGGCGAGCATCAGGAAGCCGGCGGGCCGGCTGTGGGAGAGCCCGACGAAGGCGCGCAGGAAGCCGATCGCGAGCAGGACGCCGATCAGCACGGCGCCGCGCCGCAGTGCCCGGCGTCGGTCCGGGTCCAGGGCCAGGCCCCGGCGGACCAGGCCGTCGCGCAGCTCGTCGAGCGCGCGCCGGACCCACTCGTCGCGAGCCAGCTCGCGGGTGCGCAGGCCACGGGTGGCGGCGTGGTGGACGGCCTGGTCGAGCGGGGTGACGCCGGCCGGCAGCGGCCCACCGGGGGCGAGCCGCCGGTCCGGGTGCGCGCCAACCGCGCCGGCCCGGCGCAGCCCGCCGAGCGAGGTCCAGATCGCGAGCTGGTCGCCGCCGTTGAGGTACGCGACCTGCTGCGGTCCGAGCGCGCCGTGGTCGGTGACCGGGGTGCCGGCGAGCGCCCGGAACCGGTACACCGCCGTGCCCACGACCAGGACGACGGCGGCCACGAGGTACCAGCGCAGGAAGACGGGACCGGGAATGCCCCAGGTGTCGGCCGCGAGGACGGTCATGGGCTGCTCCTGTCGCGAGGGGGTC
This sequence comes from Micromonospora sp. WMMD754, assembly GCF_049315235.1. Lineage (NCBI taxonomy): Bacteria > Bacillati > Actinomycetota > Actinomycetes > Micromonosporales > Micromonosporaceae > Micromonospora > Micromonospora sp. WMMD754. Next base: position 6,630,146 of record NZ_CP186058.1, on the reverse strand, counting down.
GCGGCTCATTGTGGAGCAGGAGCGCCAGTGTCGATCTCCGCGGAGGGCCGAGTTACCGGACCGAGACTTAGTGCCGGCGGACGGCCTCCTCGACCAGGTCGAGCACCCGGCTCAGGTCGCCGGCCGGGCGGCCCATCGCCAGGTGCAGCACCAGCCCGTCGTAGGCCAGCTCCAGGAACTGGGCCAGCACGTCGATCGGCACGTCGTCGCGGAGCACGCCGGCCTCGCGCTGGCGGAGCAGGCGTTCCCGGGTCGCCTCGGCGATGGCGGCCGAGCGTTCCGCCCAGCGCCGGGCGAAGGCCGGGTCGGTGCGCAGGCGGCGGGAGACCTCCAACTGGCTGCCGAGCCAGCCGGTGGTGTCCGGGGAGACGGCCCGGGCGAGCAGGTCGCGCATCACCTGGACCAGGCCGTTGCGCGCGACGGTCTCGACCATGGCGGCGGCGTCGTCCTCGGCCACGGCGAGGAAGAGCGAGTCCTTGTCCCGGAAGTGGTGGAAGATCGCGCCCCGGGACAGGCCGGTGGCCTCCTCCAGCCGTCGCACGGTCGCGCCCTCGTAGCCGTGCCGGGCGAAACACGCCCGCGCGGCGCCCAGGATCTCCTGTCGGCGCGCGTCGAGCTGGTCCTGACTTACTCTGGGCACGGGAACGATCGTCGCAGGTGGAGACGGTCGACGCAAACCGTACGTACGGCTTGGGAGAGGGTTCGCTAACATCCCGGTCGTGTCGCTCCCCTCCCGTCCGCTGACCGTCGCCGCCGTGCAGGCCGAACCCGTGCCCGGCGACGTCGCCGGCAACGCCCGCACCGCCGCGCGCCTGGTCGGGCGCGCCGGCGCCCGCGTCGTGGTGCTGCCGGAGCTGTTCCTGCCGGCGTACCACCCGCCGACGCTTGGCGCCGACTCGGCCGGGACGGACGTGGCCGCCGACCCCGACGGCCGGGTCGACGACCCGAGGCTGGACCCGCTGCGTGACGCCGCCCGGGAGGCGGGAGCCGCGGTGGTGATCGGGGCGGCGGTCCGGCAGCCCGACCGACGGCGCACCATCTCGTCGCTGGTGGTGGACCCGACCGGCGCGGTCACCGTCGGGTACGACAAGCAGCAGCTCTGGAGCGGCGAGCGCGAGCTGTTCGACGCCGGCCGGCGGGGCGCCACGCTGGTGGTCGAGCAGTGGCGGTTCGGCCTGGGCATCTGCTACGACGGCTGCTTCCCGGAGCACGGCCGGGCCGCGGCGGGCGACGGCGCGCACGGCTACCTCTGCCCGAGCGGCTACCTGGCCGGCTCCGCGCACCGCCGCGACCTCTACTACGCCGCCCGCGCGCTGGACAACACGATGTACGTGGTCTTCGCCAACGCGGTCGGCGGCGCCGATCCCTGGCGGTTCAACGGTGGCGCGGCGGTCTACGACCCGGAGGGCCGACCGCTGGCCCGGGGCGCGGACACCGGCGAGGACGTGCTGGTGGCCACGCTGGACCCGGAGGCTCTGGCGGCCACCCGCGCGGCCCACACCATGCTGCTCGACCGGCCCGCCGACGGCGGCGACCCGCGGGCGTCACTCGTCGCCTGAGCGCGCGGGGGGACCCTCGGCCCTGTCGGTGCTCCGACCCTTCCCGTAGGGTGCCCAAGTGCCGTTGCTCCTGCTCGATCTGGACAACACCCTGCTGGACCGCGACGGGCCGTTCCGCTCCTGGGGAGAACGCTTCCTGGAGGGCATCGGCGCGCCGCCCACCGACCTCGACTGGCTGGTCTCCGTCGACGCGGACGGGCTGACCAACCGCTGGGACGTGGCCGACGCCATCCGTGACCGCTACCGCCTGCGCATCCCCTCGATCGACCTGGTCGACGAGCTGCACGACGGGGTGGGGGCGCTCATGCGGCTGGACCCGTTGGTGGCGTGCGCGTTGCGGATCGCCGCCGACGCCGGCTGGGTGCCGGTCGTGGTCACCAACGGCACCGCCCGGCAGGACGACACCAAGATTCGCAAGACCGGTCTGGACCGCTACGTCGCCGACTGGGTGATCTCCGAGGAGGCCGGCGTCAGCAAGCCGAACCCGCGCATCTTCGCGCTCGCCGCGCAGCGGGCCCGGATGCCGCTGCGCGGCGCGTGGGTGATCGGCGACAGTCCGGAGGCGGACATCGGCGGCGCGACCGCGGTGGGCCTGCCCAGCGTCTGGCTGCACCGGGGGCGTCGCTGGTCGGACACCCGGTTCGCGCCGACCCGGGTCGAGGACGGGCTGATCCCGGCCGTGGCCGCCGTGCTGGCGGGCTGAGCGCGGCGGGGTCGAAAACCGGTTGCGCCGTCCGGCGCGGCGCACGAGCATGGTGCCGCGCGAGGGCGCAGCCGGGTGTCGCCCGGTCGAGGAGAGGAGGTCGGTCATGGCCGTCTTTGCAGGGTCGTTCCACCTGCCTCCACCAGCCTCGATCGAAGGACAGATCCACCCGTGCGCGATCACGACATCCCGGCGCCGCAGCGCCGTGGCCGCGGCAAGAGCCGCTTCGACGACGACGAGCCCGATTTCCTGAAGCGGGGGCGGCACGCCCCGCCGACCCTCACCGACCCCGACGCCGAGCCCGACGCGGAGGACAGCTGGTCCTCCTGGGACCAGGCGGTCCACGGCCCCGAGCCGCATCCCGACTGGCTGGTCACCGAGCTGGCCGCCCGGGACACCGAACTCGGGGTGCTGAAGACCGGCAAGGAGGCGGACGTCCACCTGGTCCGCCGTGCCGTGCCGGACACCGACCGTGCCTGTCTGCTGGCGGTCAAGCGCTACCGCGACGCCCAGCACCGGCTCTTCCACCGCGACGCCGGCTACCTGGAGGGCCGCCGGGTCCGCCGGTCGCGGGAGATGCGGGCGATGGCCGGCCGCACCGCGTTCGGCCGGCAGATGATCGCCGGGCAGTGGGCGGCGGCCGAGTTCGCCGCGCTGTCCCGGCTGTGGGAGATCGGCGCCGCCTCCGGGCGGATCGCCGTGCCCTATCCCGTCCAGCTGCTCGGCACCGAGCTGATGCTGGAGTTCGTCGGCGACGCCGAGGCGGGGGAGGCCGCGCCCCGGCTGGCCCAGGTCCGACCCACCGACGACGGGCTGCGCGACCTGTGGGAGCAGCTGGTCGAGGCCCTGCTGGTGCTGGCCCGGGCCGGGTACGCCCACGGCGACCTGTCGCCGTACAACCTCCTGGTGCACGCGGGCCGGCTGGTCATGATCGATCTGCCGCAGGTGGTCGACGTGGTGGCCAATCCGCAGGGGGCCGAGTTCCTGGCCCGCGACGTGCGGGTGGTGGCCGCCTGGTTCACCGCCCGCGGACTGCCCGCCGCCGACACCGACCCGGTGGCGCTGACCGAGGTGCTGCTCCGGGAGGCGGGGATCCGCTGACCACCGGGTGTCCCGGGCGGGAGTCGTCCCGCCCGGGACCTCGGCTCACTGCAGGTAGCGCTCGACCTCCGGCACCGGGCGCTCGCCCTGGGCGTCCGGGTCGCCGTGCGCCTGCCGGGCGGCCCGGCGGCGACGGAGCAGGTCCCAGCACTGGTCCAGGGACTCCTCCAGGGCGCGCAGCCGCTCCCGGGCCTCGTCGTCGGTGCCGGCCTCGTGCTGCTGCGCGTCGGAGCGCAGCCGGTGCTCCTCGTCGACGAGTTCCGAGATCCGGCTCAGGATGGTCTTGTCGTCCATGCCCGAAGCTTGGCACAGCGGACGCGCCCGCGCCCGCGTTCCCGGGGGACGACGCGCGAGCCCCAGAAAGACTTCCCGCGTGACGCACGTCCCACTGGCTCCATTCTCGACAAAGAGAATGTTGTTACGTGAAATATCCTCCGTCCCGTCTTTTGATTCGTCGCTCAGGATGGCATGCTCACGAGCAACGTTCACGGGTCGCGATGGGGTGGCGACCCTCAGCAACCCGAGGGAGCGTTCAGGTGGCCGATTCGTCCGGCCCGCACCGGCCTGCCGGTCGCCCGCACACCGTGCCGTTGCGTCAGATCCTGCCCGCCGTCCTGCGCGACCCGGCCCGGGCGCTGATCGACGTCGGTAACCGCACCGGCGGCGACCTGGTCCGGCTCAACCTCGGCTCGTTCCGCCCCTACCTGGTCACCCACCCCCGGCACGTGCAGCACGTGCTGCGGGACCGGGCGGACAACTACGAGCGGGCCGGCGACGGACTGTTCTGGCGCCCGGTCAAGCGGCTGTTCGGCGAGGGCATCCTCGGCGAGGGCCAGATCTGGTCGGCCAGCCGCCGGATGCTCCAGCCGATGTTCACCGCGAAGCGGGTCGAGGCGCTCGTCGACGGCATGGCGGACGCCGTCCGGGACGCGGTCGACGAGCTGGACGAGCCCTATCGCGCGGGCCGGCCGGTGGACATCGGCGTCGAGCAGGCCCGCATCGTCAGCCGGGCGATCATGAAGGTGCTCTTCGCCGACCGCATCTCGGTGCCGGACGCGATGCGGGTGATCGACGCCCAGGACCGGATCGCCACCGCCGTCATCCCGCGGATCGTGGTGCCGTTCGCGCCGCTGTCGCTGCCGATGCCGGGAGACCGCGCGTTCCGCCGCGCGGTACGCGTCGTCGACGACGTGCTGGTGCCGATCGTCCGGCAGACCCGTGACGCCGCCGACCAGGGCGACGACATCATCTCCACGCTCTGGCGGGCCCGCACCGACGACGGCCGGCAGCTCGACGAGCGGCAGGTCCGCAACGACACCGTGGCCATGTTCGCCGCCACCACCGAGACCACCATCAACGTGCTCACCTGGGCCTGGCCGCACCTGCACCAGCATCCCGAGGTCGCCGAGCGGCTCTACGCCGAGATCGACGAGGTGGTCGGCGCCGGGCCGGTACGCCGGGAGCACCTGAACCGGCTCACCTACACCCGGATGGTGCTGGACGAGTTGCTGCGGCTCTACCCGATCGGCTGGATCATCCCGCGTCGCGCGGTCGCCGCGGACGTCATCGACGGCGTGCCGATCGAGGCCGGCGCCACCATGGCGGTCAGCCCGCTGATCACCCAACGGATGCGGCAGTTCTGGGACCGCCCGGACGAGTTCGACCCGGAGCGGTTCCGCCCGGAGCGGGTCCGCGCCCGCCACCGCTACGCCCACTTCCCGTTCGGCGGCGGTCCGCACCAGTGCCTCGGCATGTACCTGTTCTATCTGGAGGCCCAGCTCATCCTCGCCACGATGCTGAGTCGCTACCGCTTCCGGCTGGACCGCACCGACGTGCCCGGGTTGCGGCTGGCGGCGGCGCTGCGGCCACGCCGGCGGGTCGAGCTGACCCTGCTCGCCGCCGGCCGGGCGGAGCCGGCGTGACCGGCGGACCGCTGCCGGATCCCATCGCCGCCGCCGCCGAGCAGGGACGGATCTGCGCGCTCGCCGCGCACGGTCAGCGCGGTCTGCGCCGGGCCGCGGCCGCGCACCCCGACCTGTTCCCCGGCGAGCCGTTCGACGCCACCCTGTTCAGCAGCATCGCCTCGGCGATGGCGTTCAGCGCCCCCTGGCACACCGCCGCGGAGCTGGCGGTCACCAACCGCGCGGTGCTCTGGGGGTTCGCCGTCGACTGGCTGGTCGACCACGAGGCGACCAGTCGGTCCGAGGTCGACCGGATCTCCGACACCTGCCTGGCCGTGCTCGACGGCGCGGACGCCGACGACCCGCTCGGCCGGTTCCTCGCCGAGCTGCGCGACGACGTCGCCGCCGCGCCCGCCTACCCGGCGCTGCGCGGACGCTGGCGGGCCACGATGGAGCGCACGGTGCGGGCGATGGCCCGGGAGTGGACCTGGCGGCGCACCACCCGGCCCACGCTCGCCGACTACCTCGACAACGCGGACAACCTCGCCGCCACCGTGGTCGACGTGGCCCACTGGATCCACACCGGATCGGTCGTCGACCCCGCCGCGCTGGACCGGCTGATCGAGGTCGCCGACGAGGTGCAGCGGGCCCTACGGCTGGTCAACGACCTCGGCACGCACCGGCGGGACGCGGAGTCGGGCGACCTCAACGCGTTGCTGCTGGTCGACGACCCGGCCGAGGTCGAACGGCGGTTCGCCGAGCAGGTCGACCACTGCCGCGTACGGCTGGCGAAGCTGGCGGACGAGTCGCCCCGGGAGGCCGAGTTCCTGTCCCGGCAGCTCGGCTTCACCACCGGGTTCTACCGGCACACCGACTTCTGGGGCGTGCGGTGAGCCTCACCGCCGAGCCGGAGACCCGGGTCGGGCCCGCGCCCGAGCCGGTCGGCGCGCTCGTGGACGACTCGGCGGGAGGGACCTCGCCGTCGGTGTACGAGACCGGTCGGCTGGTCGCGCTGGCGCCCTGGCTGCCCGGCCACGGCGAGCGGCTGGCCTGGCTGCTCGACGGGCAGCGCCCGGACGGCGGGTGGGGCGCTCCCGGCGGCTACGCGATCGTGCCGACGCTGAGCGCGGTCGAGGCGCTCCTGACCGACCTGCGCCGCGGCGGACCGGCCCCGCAGTCGGTGGCCGCCGCCGCGCACCGGGGCCTGGCGTTCCTGGCCGCCGCGCTGCGCGCCGAGACCCCGCCCGACCTGCCGGCCACCGACCTGATCGTGCCGGCGCTGCTGGCCGCCGTCGACCGGCTCGTCGACGCGCCGGCGGGTCCGCCGCCCGGGCTGGCCGACTGGGCCGGCCGGCCCCGCCTGCCGCTGCCGGCCGGTCTGGACCCGAACCGGCTGACCCGGGTACGCGGACTGCTGGCCGCCGGGCGGCCCGTGCCGGAGAAACTGGCGCACGCCCTGGAGGTGGCCGGCGAGTTGGCGTACCGGGCGCCGGGTGTGCGTCCCTCGGCCAGCGGGGCGGTGGGCGCCTCACCGGCCGCCACCGCCGCCTGGCTCGGCCGGCCCGAGCCGGGCCCCGCCCTGGACTACCTGTACGCGGTCGCCCGGTCGGGTCCGGTGCCCTGCGCCAGCCCGATCACCGTCTTCGAGCGGGCGTGGGTGCTCGCCGTCCTGGTCCGGGCCGGCGTCCCGGTGCGCGTGCCCGAGCGGGTGCTGACCGGGCTGCGCGCCGCCGTCGGCGCGTCCGGCGCGGCCACCGCGCCCGGGCTGCCGGCCGACGCCGACACCACCTCCGTGGCGCTCTACGCGCTCGCCCGGTTGGGCCGGTCGCCCGGCGTGGGCGCGCTCGCCGGATACGACACCGGGCGGCACTTCTGCACCTGGCCGGGGGAGGACGGGGCGTCGCTGACCACCAACGCGCACGTGCTCGACGCGCTCGGCGAGCACCCGAGCCGGCCGGGCGTGACGGCGGCCCGGCGCCGGGTCACCGACTGGCTGGTCGGGCGGCAGGAGCCGGACGGGCGGTGGGAGGACCGGTGGCACGCCTCGGCCTACTACGCCACGTACGCGGTGCTGCTCGCGCTGGCCGACCACGCGCCCGACGGCGCGGCGCGGACCGCGGTCGAGCGGGGCGTCGGCTGGCTGCTGGCGACCCAGCGGCCGGACGGCTCCTGGGGACGCTGGCGCGGCACCGCCGAGGAGACCGCGTACGCGGTGCTCGCCCTGGCCGGCGCGGGCCGCGCGGGCGATGCCCGGATCGGCGCGGCGCTGGCCCGGGGGCGGGCTCTCCTGTCCGACCTGGACGGACGCGACGGCGGTCCGGCACTGTGGCACGACAAGGACCTCTACCGCCCGACGCTGATCGTGCGCGCGGCGGTGCTGGCCGCCTCGGGGCACGCCGGTCGGGCGTCGGCGCACCCGGAGGCCACCATGATCAGGATCGCTTGAATGGAGTTCACGACGGCTGCTAGCGTGCGCCGGAGTCGATCGGATTTCGGACCGACCGAAGACCGGGCCAGGACGGTGTGATGCGTTCCCGCAGTACGAATCTCCGTACGAAGATCATCGCCCTGCTGGCGTCGCTGACCGCGCTCTGGGCGTTCGCGGCCTGGGTGACCGTGCGCGACGGGTTCAACCTGCTCGGCGTGCAGGCGCTCAACGCCCGGGTGTTCGAGCCGAGCGATCCGCTGTTGCTCGAGTTGCAGAACGAGCGCCGGCTGTCGCTGCGCTACCTGGGTGAGTCCGACCCCGGGCAGTTGCAGGAGTTGCAGGCCCAGCGGGCGCGCACCGACGAGACCGCCACCGCGCTGTGGGATTCGGTGCAGGACTGGCGTACCGAGGTGCCGGCCAGCGACGAGCTGGAGCAGCGGCTCGCCGAGCTGAAGACCGAGCTGGGTCAGCTCGTCCAGGTCCGCGAGGAGGTCGGCCGCAAGACCATCGACCGGACCGCGACGTTGGCGGCCTACGACGAGGCGGTCGACGGCATCTTCGCCGTCTTCGACGCGCTCGGCGGCCTCGACGACGACCAGATCGCCCGGGACACCGCCGCGCTCATCGACCTGAACCGCTCCCGGGAGCTGCTGTCCCAACAGGACGCCCTGCTCACCGGCGCGGTCTCGGCCAACCGGCTGACCGTCGCCGAGCAGACCGCGTTCGCCCGGCTGGTCGGCGCCCAGTGGTTCCTCGCCGACCGCACCGCCCGGGAACTCGCCCCGACCGACCGGACCCGCTACCAGCAGATGGTCGACGGCGAGGCGTTCGTCGCGCTCCGGACCCTCCAGGACCGGGTGCTGGCGGCCAAGGGTGAGGACGTGCGCCCGCCGATCACCGCCGCCGCCTGGCGGGCCGCCGCCGAGCCGGCGATGGCCGACCTGCGCGAGGTGATCCTCGCCGGTGGTGAGGACATCGTCGCGCGGGCCACCCCGGTCGCCGTCGGCGTCATCGTCCGGCTGGTCCTCGCCGCCGGTCTCGGCCTGATCGCCGTCGTCGCGTCCGTGATCGTCTCGATCACCACGGCCCGGTCGCTGGTCCGGCAGCTCGAACGGTTGCGCGGGGCCGCCATCCGGCTGGCCGACGAGCGGCTGCCCAGCGTGGTGGAGCGACTGGGGCACGGCGAGGAGGTGGACGTCGCCCGGGAAGCGCCGCCGTTGCAGTTCGGCGACGACGAGATCGGCCAGGTCGGCAGGGCCTTCAACCGGGTGCAGGAGACCGCCGTCCGCACCGCCGTCGAGCAGGCCGAGCTGCGCCGCAGCGTCCGCGACGTGTTCCTCAGCCTGGCCCGGCGCACCCAGGCGCTGGTGCACCGCCAGCTCACCCTGCTCGACGCCATGGAACGCCGGGAGCACGACGCCGAGGAGCTGGAGGACCTGTTCCGGGTCGACCACCTGGCCACCCGGATGCGGCGCAACGCGGAGAACCTGATCGTGCTCTCCGGCTCGACGCCGGGCCGTGCCTGGCGGCGCAACGTGCCGATGGTCGACGTGGTGCGCGGCGCGGTCGCCGAGGTCGAGGACTACACCCGGGTGACCGTGCGACCGCTGGGCCCGGTGTCGCTGACCGGCCGGGCCGTCGGTGACGTGATCCACCTGCTGGCCGAGCTGATCGAGAACGGCCTCTCCTTCTCCCCGCCGCAGACCACCGTGGAGGTGCGCGGCCAGCTCGTCGGCAACGGCTTCGCCATCGAGATCGAGGACCGTGGCCTCGGCATGAGCGGCGACGAGCTGGCCGCCGCCAACGCGCGCATCGTCGACCGGTCCGAGCTGAACCTGGCGGACGCGGCCCGGCTCGGCCTGTTCGTGGTCAGCCGGCTCACCGAGCGGCACGGCGTGAAGGTCCAGCTCCGGGAGTCCGCGTACGGCGGCACGACAGCGGTGGTGCTGATCCCGCGCGAACTGATCACCGTGGACGGCGACCCGGGCGGGTCCGTCGACATGACGGCGGGCCCGGTCGCCCCGGCGCTGCCGGCGGCCGCCGAGCCGGCCGCCCCGCCCGCCGCGGACCCGGTCGCGGCCCCGACCGCCGCGGCCGGCGACGCCGCGACCGAGCCGACCGAGCCGACCGACGACGGTACGACCGCGGCCGAACCGGAACCGCAGGCGCCTCGGCTGACTCCCTCCGGGCTGCCGGCCCGTACCCGCAAACGGCAGCCCGCGGTCGCCGCGCCGACCGCGGAGCTGGCCGTGGTCGAACCCCCCGCGGCGCCGTCCGCGACCGAGGAGGTCCCGGCGGTGACCGACGCCGGGTTGCCGGTCCGGGTACGCCAGGCCAGCCTCAATCCGGAGCTGCGCAACGACCAGAGCGAGGCGGAGGACGACGGGGCGGACGACACGGCGCGCCCGCCGGAGCAGGTGCGCCGGATGATGAGCTCCTACCAGAGCGGCACCCGACGTGGCCGCACCGACGCGGCACGCCTGCTCGGCGGGGCGCGTGGGGCCGGCGGCGCGCCCGCCGACGAGAACGAGCAGGCCACCTGACCGGGGCCGTCGACGCGACGGGACCGGGACGAGAACGGCACCAGCCGGGGAGAAGAGGACGACGAGTGGCGCAGAAGACGGCTTCGAGCGCGGATCTGGCGTGGCTGCTGGATGACCTGGTCGGCCGGGTCAAGCAGGCGGAACACGCCGTGGCGCTCTCCACGGACGGACTGCTGATGGCCTCGTCCCGCGGCCTCAGCCGGGACGACGGCGAGCACCTGGCGGCCATGGCGGCGGGCATCCAGAGCCTGGCGCGCGGGGCGGGCAAGCGGTTCGGCGGCGGTCAGGTACAGCAGACCATCATCGAGATGCAGTCCTCCTTCCTCTTCGTCACCGCGGCCGGCCGCAACGCCTGCCTGGCGGTGCTGGCGGCGGAGGACGCGGACGTCGGCCTGATCGCGTACGAGATGGCCATGCTGGTCACCCGGGTCGGCCGGTTCGTGGCATCACCGACCCGGGAACAGCCCCTCGGCGAGAACACGGCGCGATGACCGGCCCGGGGGAGTCCGCGGAGCAGGAGTGGGTGGACGACCACGCCGGCCCGGTGGTGCGCCCGTACGCCGTGACCGGAGGCCGGGCCCGCCCGGTCACCGGGACGTTCGACCTGATCTCCCTGGTCAGCGCGACCCGCACGGATGTGGGGTCGGAGTCCGGGCTCGGCCCGGAGCACGTGGCGATCGTCGGCCTCTGCCAGCGGATCCAGTCCGTGGCCGAGATCGCCGCCCATCTCAACCTGCCGGTGGGCACGGTCCGGGTCCTCCTCGGAGACCTCGCCGCCCGCAGCCTGGTGCAGGTACGCGAGCCGCGCGCCACCCCCGCCGGCCTTCCCGACGAGCACGTTTTCGAGGCGGTAATCAATGGACTACGGGCGCTCTGAGCGGCCGGCGGGAGCGGCGCCGCTGCCCACCGCGATCAAGATCCTGATCGCCGGCGGGTTCGGCGTGGGCAAGACCACCCTGGTCGGCGCGGTCAGCGAGACCCGGCCGCTGCGCACCGAAGAGGTGCTGACCGAGACCGGCATCGGCATCGACGACCTGTCCGGTGTGGAGGAGAAGTCGACCACCACCGTGGCGATGGACTTCGGCCGCATCACCATCAGCGACGACCTGGTGCTCTACCTGTTCGGCACGCCCGGGCAGGACCGGTTCTGGTTCGTCTGGGACGAGCTGGCGCTCGGCGCGCTCGGCGCGGTGGTGCTCGCCGACACCCGCCGGCTGGCCGACTGCTTCCCGTCGATCGACTACTTCGAGGGCCGGGGCACGCCGTTCGTGGTGGCGGTGAACTGCTTCGAGGGCGCCCGGACGTTCCGGCTCGACGAGGTGCAGGCGGCGCTGGACCTGGACCCGGGCGTGCCGGTGGTGCTGTGCGACGCGCGGGAGCGGGACTCGGCCAAGGAGGTGCTGATCACGCTGCTGGAGCACGCCATGAAGCTGCGGGAGGCACGCCGACGAGCCGCCGGCGACTGACAGTCACCACGCACGGAAGAAGGCATCACTCTTCCGGGATATACCTGAGCGTCATAAATATGACACTGAGGTATATCGCTCGTCACGGCCTGCGCCGATCGGAGTCGACACGCCGCGGCGCCAGCCTCTGGCCCGCGGGCACCGGGGCCGGCCGACCAGCGGCATCCGTGAGAGTCTGACGCACATGACCGAGGTGTCCGTCCGGGCGATGTCCCCGCAGGAGTTCGACAACTGGCAGCACGAACTCGCCGCCGGCTACGCCCAGGAACAGGTCGCCGCCGGCAACTGGCCGGCCGAGGAGGCGCTCGACCGGGCCCGGGAGGCCAACGCCGCACTGCTGCCCGAGGGCATGGAGACGCCCGGCATGCTCTTCCTGATCGGCGAGACGGCCGACGGATCCCCGGTCGGCCACCTGTGGATCGGCCTGACCCATCCGCGTGGCGTCCCGGACTGTGCCTTCCTCTACGACATCGAGGTGGCGCCCGAGCGGCGCGGCGCGGGCCTGGGCCGGGCGCTGCTCGCCGCCGGCGAGGCGGTGGCCCGGGAGCGGGGCGCCCGGGCGCTCGAACTCAACGTCTTCGGGGCCAACGAGCGGGCCGCGTCGCTCTACCGGACGTCGGGCTATCGCGTGGTCACCCAGCACATGCGCAAGGACCTTCTCGCCTAGAGGCGGGTGGCGGTCCGGACCAGCGCGGCCAGGGGACGCGACCGGCTGTGCGGCGGCCACGCGATCACGGTGGTCACCGCGGGCGCGTCCGGCACCGGCACGGCGGCCAGATCGGGGCGCAGCAGGGGCCGGCACGACTCCGGCAGCACCGCCGCGGCCCGGCCGAGCGCGATGAGCTGGAACAGCTGGGCGTGCTCCCGGACCTGGGGGCCGGGACCCTCGGGATAGGTGCCGTCGCGCTGCGGCCAGCGCGGCAACGGCAGGTCGGGCAGCGCCTCGACGTCGGCCAGCCGCAGCTGCGTCCGGCCGGCCACCGGATGCCCCGCCGGCACCACCGCCACCTGCTGCTCCGTCACCAGCGCCTCGGTGTCCAGCCCGGCGGTCGAGTCGAACGGGAGGTGCAGCAGCGCCACGTCGGCCCGCCCGTCGCGCAGCAGCCGCTCCTGCTCGCCGATGCCGCACAGCAGCACCTCCACGGCCACCGCGTCGGGCTCCGCGGCGTACGCGTCGAGCAGTTTCGGCAGCAGCTCGTGGGACGCGCCCGCCTTGGTGGCCAGGACCAGGCCGGGACCGCCGTCCGCGGCGGCGCGACGGGTCCGGCGGTCGGCGGCCGCCACCGCGTCCAGGGCGGCCCGTCCCTCGCGCAGCAGCACCGCGCCGGCCGGGGTCAGCGCCACGGCGCGGTGGTCACGGTCCAGCAGCGTCACCCCGAGCCGCCGTTCGAGCTGGCGGATGGCCCGCGACAACGGAGGCTGGGCGATCCCGAGGCGACGGGCGGCACGGCCGAAGTGCAGCTCCTCGGCGACCGCGACGAAGTAGCGCAGCTCCCGGGTCTCCACCCGGCCACCGTACCCCCGGATCGATACCCGGCGGGTATCGCACACTACCGAGACGGTGTTGGCCGCCCGATCGCGGCGCGACCAGGATCGACCGCATGAGCGAACGCACCGTCGCGCTGGTCACCGGCGCGAACAAGGGAATCGGGTACGAGATCGCGGCGGGCCTGGGGGCCCTCGGCTGGCGGGTGGGGGTCGGCGCCCGGGACGAGGGGCGCCGGGAGACCGCCGTGGCGACGCTGCGCGCGGCCGGCGTGGACGCGTTCGGCGTACCGCTGGACGTGACCGACGACGCGAGCGTGACCGCCGCCGCGCGCCTGCTGGAGGAGCGGGCCGGCGGCCTCGACGTGCTGGTCAACAACGCAGGCGTGACCGGCGGAATGCCGCAGCAGCCCGGCGGCGTCGACGTGGCCACCGTGCGGGCGGCGGTCGAGGTCAACGTGGTCGGCGTGGTCCGGGTGACCGAGGCGACGCTGCCGCTGCTGCGCCGCTCGGCGTCCCCCCGGATCGTCAACATGTCCAGCGGGGTCGGCTCGCTCGCCCGGCAGAGCGCCTCCGCCGGCGAGCAGCAGACCGGCCCGCTGTCCGTCGCCTATGCGCCGTCGAAGTCGATGCTCAACGCGGTCACCATCCAGTACGCCCGGGCGCTGGCCGACACGAACATCCTGGTCAACGCCGCCTGCCCCGGCTTCACCGCGACCGACCTGAACGGTTTCCGCGGGGTGCGCACGCCGCAGCAGGGCGCGGCGGTCGCGATCCGGTTGGCGACGCTGCCCGACGACGGGCCGACCGGCGGCTTCTTCGAGGACGCGGGCGTGGTGCCGTGGTGACCGGCCCGGTCAGCACCACATGACCGGGTTGCCGGTGGCGACCGACGCGGCGCAGAGTCGGCGCAGCGGCTCGACGATGTAGGCGTAGTCGTCGGCGCACCGGGGTCCGGTCCGTACCGCGAGCCGCTCCGGCGCCGGCGAGCCGTGCTCGCCGACCGGCCTCATCGCCACGGTGGCCCGTGTCCCGTCGTCGCCGACGAGGTCCACCCGGCCGTCGGGCAGCACGCGTTGGGTGAACCGTGTGGCGCGGAACAGCGTGGACGGTGGCTGCGCGACGGTGTCGACGACGAAGAACCCGGCCGGATCTACGCCGGCGTGCCAGCCCGACCCGTGCATGAAGATCCCGTGGTAATCCTCGATGTACTGCATCACCACCTCCCCGGTCGCCTCGTCGACGAGCGCGGTCTCGTCGGCGATCCGGCTCTCCCGGAACGCGTCCAGCTCGGCGAGCGCCGTCGCCGCCTGCTCGACCGTCAGCCCGCCGTCGTTGCCGTCGGGCAGGCCGGCGACAAGCGTCGGGAAGCGGTGCGCCCCGGCCGCGCGCAGCGCCTGCTGGAACATGCGCACCCCGGTCCAGTTGGCCAGGCCCTCGCTGACCAGCTCCATGTGGCGGTGCGGGCAGGCGTCCTCGGCCTTCCAGGCGTAGAAGGCGTTCTCGGCCGCGGCGTCGTACCCGTCGCCGGGCAGCAGGATCAGACAGCCCTCGTCGTCGTAGCCGACCGGTCCCACCGGGCACGGCGCGGCCAGGCCGTCCTGCCAGCACCGGCAGTGCACGAACGCGTCGAGTCCCACGCCCGCACCCTATGCGGCGACCGGCTCGGTCGTGGCACCGGCCGGACGGGCGTGCCATCATCGGCGGCGTGGGTACGCCGTCCCGGCACCTCAGTGTGCACATCGACCGCCCGGTCGCGGAGGTCTACGCGTTCGCGTCCGACCCGGCGAACCTGCCCCGCTGGGCGCCCGGCCTGGGTGGCTCGGTGACGCGCGAGGACGGCCGCTGGTATGTCGAGACGCCCGAGGGGCGGGCGGGGCTGACGTTCGCGCCGGCCAACGACTTCGGCGTGCTCGACCACGAGGTGCGGACGCCGTCCGGCGAGACGGTGTACGTGCCGCTGCGCGCGATCGCGAACGGCGACGGCACCGAGGTGGTGTTCAGCCTCCGGCGGGGCCCCGGCATGAGCGACGCCGACTTCGCCCGGGACACCGCGCTGGTCGAGGCCGACCTGGCCCGGCTCAAGGCCGTGCTGGAGTCGGCGGAGTAGGTCGATGGACGGCCGGTCACGCAGCGCGATCTGTCCATTACTTGTGCCCGGATTCGCGGCTTTGCTCCTTTCCGGATGTAGTTTTCATTGACTCCCGTTTGTGTGGTGGATAGCGTCGTCGTCACGTTGATTGACCGATGACAACCACGGGGATGACATGAGTGAGGTCCTGCGGCGCTGGCCGCGTGTGTGGCGGCGCCATTGAGCCGTCTCGGCATACTCATTCCTCGGGGCCTTCCGGCCCTGGAGTGAGTCTTTTCCGGCGTGCGCCGACGCGGCGCCCCGGTTTGGTGGGGACCTGACCGTGCTGGTGGATGCTGGTGCGGCGCGTGAGCCGCGCCCCTGGCGGCTGCGTCACCCGTACTGACCGATCCGCTTTTTCTTTTCTCTTTCCGCGATGACGCCTGCGCTTTTGCAGATGCGTCGAATCCTGTGCTGCCACGAATTCCGTCGTGGTCGGCACGGTGCGGTGCGTCCATTTTCCGGCGGAAACAGGTCCGCCGGGAAACTGTCTGGTGAGGAGTGTCGATGGGTCAACGTCAAGTGGTCGTGGGGGTGGCGTCCGCGCTACTGGCCACGTCGGTGCTGGCGGTTCCGCCGGCCGCGTCCGCCGCGCCCGCCGCGCCGAAGGCGACGGAGTCGGCGCCCGAGGTGTCGCCCCGGTCGTCGTCGAAGGTGTGGTTGTACGACTCGCCGCAGCGTGCGGTGGCACGGGCCGCCGCGGGGGCGGCGCCGTCGGTGCCGAAGGGCACCGGGCCGGTACGCAGCGGCACGCAGGTGTCGTTCTCGCTGGCCGACCGGATGGAGGTGAAGGTCAACGTCGGGTCCGGCAACCTGATGGTGAACACGACGGACCTCACGCTGCCGGGGATCGCCGGGAACGTGACGCTGGGCGCGTCGTTCAACAGCCTGATGCTGGGCAGCGACCTGTCTGCCGGCGCGCACGGGCCGGGCTGGCGGACCCGGGCCGGGCAGGACGTCAAGCTGTACCCGGCCGACGACGGGTCGGTCACCTACGCCGCCGCCGACGGGGTGGTCGGCAAGTTCACCTGGTCCGGGTCGGCCTACACCACGCCGGGTGAGTTCAAGGCCAAGCTGGTCAAGAACGGCACCGGCTGGAAGCTGACCGAGAACGAGAGCGGCAAGAAGCTGTTCTTCACCTCCGACGGCCTGCTCGACAAGACCGAGGACCGCAACGACAACGTCACCGACTACTCCTACAGCGGCGGCCAGCTCACCCAGGTCGTCTCCGACAGGGGCGGCCAGTACGCGCGCAAGGCCACGGCCACGTTCGCCAACGGTCGGCTGACGAAGTACGAGCAGACCGACGGCTACACCGTCATCCGCGAGGTGTCCTACAAGTACGACACCAACAACCGCCTCCAGGCGATCGACCTGCTGGGGGCGACCCGGCAGTGGGCGTTCGAGTACAACACCGCCGGCGACCTGGTGAAGATCTGGAACAAGGACGACACCTTCAGCACCGTCACCTACGATGGTCAGCACCGGGTCACCTCGTTCACCCAGGTCACCGACAACGCCACCGGCCAGGGCGCGACCACCCGGTTCGCGTACCCGACGTCGTCGCAGACGATGGTGGCCGACCCCCGGCAGGACCTGTCCCAGCCGGTCGCCTCGGTGCCGCACACCACGTATGACCTGAACAGCGACAAGCGGGTCACCAAGGCCACCGACCCGGCCGGTAACGAGCGGTCCAAGACCTACACGCCGTGGCAGGACGTCAAGACCGACGTCAGCCCGAAGGGCAGCACGGTCACCAACACCTTCGGCGCCAACGCCGAGCAGTCGCTGACGAAGTCGGCGTCGCCGTCCGGGGCCAGCGCGTCGGCCGCGTACGCGAACGCGGCGACCTCGACGAACCCGACGGCGAACTTCCAGCCGTCCTCGGCGACCGACGCCCAGAACAACTCCTCCACCTACACCTACAACGGCGCCGGCAACCGCACCTCCACCGCCGACGCGCTCGCCGCCAAGGCCGAGGTCGACTACAACACCGACGGCACGGTCAAGACCTCCACCGACCCGGCGAACACCGGCAACCCCACCACCTACGCCTACGACGGCGACAAGCAGATCAAGACGGTCACCCCGCCTACCGGCAACGGGCTGGCGGTCAAGTCGTTCACCTACGACATCCTCGGCCGCATCGCCACGGTGACCCAGGGCGCGTGCACCACCACCTTCGAGTGGACGAAGGACGACCGGGTCCGCAAGACCAGCTACTCCGGCTGCGGCACGATGTCCGACGTCACCTACGAGTATGGGCGCGCCGGCAACCTGGTCACCCGCACCGACGCCACCGGCACCACCACCTACGACTGGGACGCACTCAACCGGCTTCACCGGCGCACGAACCCCGGCACCGCGACCTTCATCTACGACCACGATCTGGCGGGCAACCTGACCGGGATCACCGACGGTCGCGGCACCACGAAGCACTACTACAACAGCCGCAACTGGCTGGTCCGCACCGACACCGCCAGCGGCACCCGCTACAACTACTCCTACGACGACGACGGCAACCGCGAGAACATGTGGTTCGCCAGCAACGAGGGCAACAGCGTCTACGCCCTGCGTGTCAAGACCACCTACGACAAGTCGGACCGGCCCACCCGGATCACGGCCACCCGCAACTCCGCCGCCCCCGCGACGGTGTTCGACGTGACCTACTGCTACGCCAAGTACACCTCCGGCCAACCGTGCTCCACCGCCAGCGGTGACGACACCGGGCTGCGGCAGTGGCAGAAGGACGAGACGTCCGGCGCGATCAGCCAGTTCACCTACGACAAGTCCAACCGGCTGACCAAGGCCACCAACTACAACGGCAAGACCTACGACTACACGTACGACAGCAACGGAAACCGCAAGACCGTCAAGGTCGACGGCACCACCACCCAGACCCTGACGTTCAACACCGCCAACCAGGTCACCACCACGAACAACACCTACGACAACCGCGGCAACCAGACCCGCGCCAGCAACCCGTCGGTCAACCCGATGACCTACAACGGCGCGAGCCAGATGGCCACCGCGAACTCCGGCACGTTCGCCTACGCCGGCGCCGACCAGGTCGAGCTGACCCGCGTCGGAACCACCACGATGCAGTACGGCTACGAGGACCAGCACGGCATGCCCTGGCTCCAGTCCTGGACCGCCAGTGGCACGACCGTCTACGTGGAGCGCGACGGCCTCGGCACGCCGCTCGGCCTCAGGATCAACGGCATCGACACCGCCTTCGTCCTCGACGGGCTCGGCACGCCGGTGGCGGTCGTCAAGGCCAATGGCACCCTTGCTGCCACGTACAGGTACGACCCCTACGGCAACGCCACCACCACGGACGAGTACAACCTCGGCGCCAGCAACCTCATTCGCTACACCGGCGGCACCTACGACTCCACGACCGGCTTCACCAAGTTGGGGCAGCGTTGGTACAACCCCCAGCAGGGTCGCTTCACGCAACAGGACAGCCTGAGCTTCATCGGCAACCCGCGGAACGGAAACCGATACGCCTACGCGGGTGCCAACCCCGTCAACTACACCGACCCGACTGGGGAGAGCATTGCCGATATTCTCGGCGACATCGGTTGGTATGGAGACCTCGGCGAAGCCGCCGTCAACTTCGCCAGCGGGGATACGGACGCCCTTGAGGACCAGGCTGCGTCCCTTGCGGTCAGTCTTGCGGTGGAAGTCGGCTGTAACTTCGTCCTGGGTCTCGCTGCTCCCGCGACAGCCGGTGCCTCGATGGTGATCGGTCAGCTGGGGTGCATGGCTCTGGCGTCGAAGGCGGGCGATGCGGTGTCGTAACTCGACGACGCTGGCCGGTGAGGCGAGTTTGCCACAACGGTCAATCGGGTAGCTAGCCGAGTGGTGGCGCCGAAAATGCCAGAAATGGTTTGGAGGCGCCACCACTCTCGCCCAATCCGTGCGACGACCCAGATATGGGAGGATTGAATGGCCAACCACCCGACCTCGGATTCTGGTGGCCCTTACAGTAAGAGCCTGATGCGTGCTCTGGCAGCAGCCACGGGAGTGTTGTCGTTGATTGTGCTCGTGTGGGGGGTCGTCAGAGTCGTCAATGGTGACTCCCGAGGGATCACGATGGCGGTTATCGGTGGCGTGTTGATTCTCATCGTGCTTGTCGGCGTTCCCTACGGTGCTCGGCGCGGGCGGTTGTGACAAAGTTTTCTGCCAGCCAGTGGTCCCTACTCTCTCGAGGATTGATTGAGGATGAGTGAACAGCACACGGTTGATGTCGCGGCGGCCGTCGAGCGGATGGGTTCCCGAATCGGGGCAGGGCGCGAGCTCAAGGAGCTGGAATCCCATCTCCAGCCGGAGGAGCGGGTCAAGGCCCTGGTTGCCGGCAGGCATGGACCCGGTAACGGCCTCTTGGTCCTGACCGGCCAGCGCGTCTTCTTTTTCTTCGACGGCCTCGTCCGTGACGACTTCGTCTCCGCCTCGCTGGATCGCATCGAGAATGTCGAGTGGAAGACGGGCGTCAACCTGGGAACGATCACCGTGTCCGGCGATGAGGTGATCGAGGTGTCGGGGGTCGACAAGGACGGGGGCGATTTCTTCGTCGCGGCGCTGGGCAAGGAACGTGGCCGGCCGGCTGGCACCTGAGGTTCACGTCAGGAAACGGCGGCGTTGGGGGCGGCGCCTATGGCGTTCGTCCCCAGCGGCCCAGAGGCCACGCGTCCGGTCGCCGCTCGGCAGGTCGGGTGCGTCGTTGTTCCTGACCGAAGCCGCGAAGACTGACATCCGGCTGGTGACGTCCGACGGCCGGCGCGGGGCATGAACGTTGACGAGATCGACAACCGGCCGTGCTTCCCTGGCGACCGGTAGGGAAATGTGCCCCGGATCAGGGCTGGTGAGGCTCGCCTGATGCAGCCCTGGCCACCTCAGCGTCGGGTCGACGTCATGAACCGGGTCCACGCAGCCGGGGTGAAGGTGAGCACCGGTCCGGCCAGGTCCTTCGAGTCGCGGACGCCGACCACACCGGGCAGGTTGCCGGCGACCTCCACGCAGTTGCCGCCGTTGCCGCCGCTGCGGGTGCTCTTGCGCCACCGGGCGCTGCTCAGGTCCATGCCGCCGCCGCTTCCCTCAACAGTTCCAGGGTCCGCGCGCGGGGCAGCGCCTCGCCCCGGATGCGTTCCCACCGGCGCTCCAGGGTAGCAATCTCCGAAGGCTGCTCGATGATCTGCGCGCGGGCCTGGCTGTCCACATGCGCCACCCGAGTGCCGTCGCGCAGCTCCGCGATGACGAACGGGCCGTCCAGCCCGGGATAGGTCGGCGTGTCCACCGGCACCACGTGGAGCTGCACGTTCGGCAGCTCGGCGCAGGCGAGCAGATAGGTCACCTGCGCGGCCATCAGTGCCCGGTCGCCGGCGGCGGCGCGGCGCAGCACCTGCTCGTCGAGCACCACGACGTACAGCGGCCCGCGCGCCCGGGTGAGGATGCCCTGCCGGTCCAGCCGGGCGGTGACCAGGTCGGTGACCTCGTCGGCGGTCAGCGGCTGGCCGATGAACGTGGCCCGGGCATACGCCTCGGTCTGCAACAGGCCCGGCACCCACGCCAGTTGGAAGGCGCGCAGCGCGACCGCCTCGCGTTCGATGTCCACCCACGGGCGGAACCACACCGGCTCGTGACGGCGGATCACGTCCGGCCAGAGCGCCTCGATCGGCTGGCCCAGCAGGTTCGCCACAGTCGCGCGGTGCCGGCTCTGCGGGATGTGCCCGGGGTTCGCCCACCGGGCCACCGTCTTCGGGTGCAGGCCGAGCCGCTCCGCCAGGCTCTCGGCGGTGTGGCCGGCGCCGGCCAGCGCGGTGACGAAGGCATGGTTCATGCCCGTTCCTCCCCGGAGCAAAGAACCGTCCGAAGGAGATTGCACAACGCTGTGTGATTGTTCGGGCACCCTCGGCATGGTGGAGGCATGACCGAACCGACACCGACATCGGCGTACCCCCGGGTGGTGCTGCCGCTGACCGATCGCGATCGTGCGGCGCTTCCTGTGGTTCCCGCCGCTCACCTGACTCCGAGGCACGCGCCGTCGCCCTCCGGCTGCGCTGAGGGTGTAAGGAAGGGCCCCCTATTAACGCCTGGGGTAGAGGAAGGGCCCCTTTTTAACAGCTCGCTGTTAAAAAGGGGCCCTTCCTTACATCCGAACTCAGCTGGCGATCATGCGGCGCAGCACGTACTGCAGGATGCCGCCGTGCCGGTAGTAGTCCGCCTCACCCGGCGTGTCGATGCGGACCACGGCGTCGAACTCCACGCCGGTGTCGGTGGTGACCTTCACCGTGCGCGGGGTGTCGCCGTCGTTCAGCGCGGTGACGCCGCTGATCGAGAACGTCTCCGTGCCGGTCAGGCCCAGCGACTCGGCGGTGGTGTCCACCGGGAACTGCAGCGGCAGCACGCCCATGCCGATCAGGTTCGAGCGGTGGATCCGCTCGTACGACTCGGCGATGACCGCCTTCACGCCCAGCAGCATGGTGCCCTTGGCCGCCCAGTCCCGCGACGAACCCGAGCCGTACTCCTTGCCGGCCAGGATGACCAGCGGGACGCCCGCCTCCTGGTAGGCCATCGAGGCGTCGTAGATCGAGGACTGCTCGCCGGTGAGGTGGTTGACCGTGAAGCCACCCTCCACCCCCGGGACGAGCTGGTTGCGCAGCCGGATGTTGGCGAACGTGCCCCGGATCATCACCTCGTGGTTGCCTCGGCGGGAGCCGTACGAGTTGAACTCGTGCCGGGCCACGCCGTGCTCGGCCAGGTACGTGCCGGCGGGGGAGTCCGCCTTGATCGAGCCGGCCGGGGAGATGTGGTCGGTGGTCACCGAGTCGCCCAGCTTCGCCAGCACCCGCGCGTCGGCGATGTCCTGCACCGGGGTCGGCTGCTGCTGCATGCCCTCGAAGTACGGGGGCTTACGCACGTAGGTCGACTCGCCGTCCCAGGAGAACGTGTCACCGGTCGGGGTCGGCAGCGACTGCCAGCGCTCGTCGCCGGCGAACACGTCGGCGTACGCGGAGCTGAAGCCGGTCGCGCCGATCGCCGAGGCGATGACGTCCTGGATCTCGGCGGTGTTCGGCCAGATCTCCCGCAGGTACACCGGGTTGCCCTGCGAGTCCTCACCGATCGGCTCGTTGGCCAGGTCGATGTCCATGGTGCCGGCGAGCGCGTACGCGACCACCAGCGGCGGGGACGCCAGGTAGTTCATCTTGACGTCCGGGTTGATCCGGCCCTCGAAGTTGCGGTTGCCGGACAGCACCGACACGACGGCCAGGTCGCCCTCGTTGACGGCGGCGGAGACCTCCTCCGGCAGCGGGCCGGAGTTGCCGATGCAGGTGGTGCAGCCGTAGCCGACCAGGTTGAAGCCGAGCTTCTCCAGGTACGGCGTGAGGCCGGAGCGGTCGTAGTAGTCCATGACGACCTTCGAGCCCGGGGCCAGGGTGGTCTTCACCCACGGCTTGCGGGCCAGGCCCTTCTCCACCGCGTTGCGGGCCAGCAGCGCGGCGCCGATCATCACCTGCGGGTTCGAGGTGTTGGTGCAGGAGGTGATCGCCGCGATCACCACGGCGCCGTGGTCCAGCTCGTACTCGACGCCGTCGGCGCCGGTCACGCGTACCGGGTTGGTGGCCCGGCCGCCCGCGCCCACGGCGGCGGTCTCCAGGTCGCGCGGCGCGTCCGCCGGGTCGTTGACGCCGTTGGCCGGGGCATCGCTGGCCGGGAAGGACTCGGCGCTGGCCTCGTCGGCCGGGCCGTCGGTGCCGAACGGCTTCTCCTGCTGCGGCACGCCGGGCTTGCGACCCGGGTCGCCGCCGGTCTCGTCGGCGGCCACGTAGTCGGTCAGCGCCGAGCGGAACAGCGTCTTGGCGCTGCCCAGCGGCACCCGGTCCTGCGGGCGCTTCGGGCCGGCCAGGGACGGCTCGATGGTGCCGAGGTCCAGCTCCAGGCGCTCCGAGTACTCCGGCTCGCGCGCCGGGTCGTGCCAGAGGCCCTGCTCCTTGGCGTACGCCTCGACCAGCGCGACCTGAGACGCGTCGCGGCCGGTCAGCTCCAGGTAGCGGACGGTCTCGGCGTCGATCGGGAAGATCGCCACGGTCGAGCCGTACTCCGGCGACATGTTGCCGATGGTGGCGCGGTTGGCCAGCGGCACCGCGCTCACGCCCGGGCCGTAGAACTCGACGAACTTGCCGACCACGCCGTGCTTCCGCAGCATCTCGGTGATGGTGAGCACCAGGTCGGTGGCGGTGGTGCCGGCCGGCATCTCGCCGGAGAGCTTGAAGCCGACAACGCGCGGGATCAGCATGCTGACCGGCTGGCCGAGCATCGCGGCCTCGGCCTCGATGCCACCGACGCCCCAACCCAGCACGCCCAGGCCGTTGACCATGGTGGTGTGCGAGTCGGTGCCGACGACCGTGTCCGGGTACGCCTGGCCGTTGCGCTCCATGATCGTACGGGCCAGGTACTCGATGTTGACCTGGTGCACGATGCCGGTGCCCGGCGGGACGACCTTGAACTCGTTGAACGCGGTCTGGCCCCAGCGCAGGAACTGGTAGCGCTCCTTGTTGCGCTCGTACTCCAGCTCGACGTTGCGCTCGAAGGCGTCCTCGCGGCCGAACAGGTCGGCGATGACGGAGTGGTCGATGACCAGCTCGGCCGGGGCGAGCGGGTTCACCTTGGTGGCGTCGCCGCCGAGGTCGCGGACCGCCTCGCGCATGGTGGCCAGGTCGACGACGCAGGGCACACCGGTGAAGTCCTGCATCAGCACCCGGGCCGGGGTGAACTGGATCTCCACGCTCGGGTCGGCGGTGGGGTCCCACGCGCCGAGCTGCTGGATGTGGTCGGCGGTGATGTTCGCGCCGTCCTCGGTCCGCAGCAGGTTCTCCAGCAGGATCTTCAAGCTGTAGGGCAGCCGATCGTGGCCCTCCACCTTGTCGATCCTGAAAATCTCGTAGCTCGCGTCTCCGACGCGTAGCTGGGTCTTCGCACCGAAGGTGTCGAGGCTCGCCACGTCGTACTCCTTCACACCAGCGACCGTGAGTAGTCCTGAGCAGTTTGTCGCACCGACCGGGGCGCCGCCGTGCTTAGGCGACACTTACCTACGTCGGTCTCTACAAAACCGTACGTCCGTCTTGCTATTCGCGCAACCTCGTGCCAGCGTGCGGGACGCGGAGGGCTCCCGGCCGGCGACGGGTCCACACGTGTCCTTCGGGCCCTCGGGAGGCGACGTCGCGCGGGTAGGGTCGGCGTGTGGTCGACGTGCAGCACTGGCTCTCCGCGCTACCCCCGGGCGTGATCTACCTGATCGTGGGCGGGGTGATCGGCGTCGAGAGCATGGGCATCCCACTGCCCGGCGAGATCGTGCTGGTCAGCTCCGCCCTGCTCGCCGCCGCCGGGGTGGTCCAGCCCGAGTGGGTGGCCATCGCCGCCGCGACCGGCGCGATCGTCGGCGACTCCATCGGGTACGCGGTGGGCCGCCGCGGCGGCCGGCCGCTGCTCGAACGGCTGGGTCGGCGCTTCCCCAAGCACCTCGGCCCGGCGCACCTGGCCCGCGCCGAGCAGAGCTTCGCCCGTCACGGTGTCTGGGCGGTCTTCTTCGGGCGGTTCGTCGCGCTGCTGCGCATCCTCGCCGGCCCGCTGGCCGGGGCGCTGCACGTGCCGTACCGGCGGTTCCTGGTGGCGAACGCGGCCGGCGGTCTGGTCTGGGCGTTCGGCACCACCTACCTGTTGTTCTCCGTCGGGCGGGCCGCCGAGCACTGGCTCAAGGACATCTCCTGGGCCGGGCTGGTGCTCGCCGTGCTGGCCGGCCTGGTCAGCACCGCGTGGCTGCGCCGCCGCGCGAAGCGGCTGGGCCCGGTCGAGACGCCCGACCAGGCCGAGCCGGTCGGGGCGACGGAACGCTGAGAAAGGGCCCGGCCCCGTGGTGGGGTCGGGCCCTTTGCTGTGTTGGTGGGTCAGCTGGTGCTGTAGCCGCGGGTGGCGATCCAGTCGGCGAGGTTGTCGATGCTCATCCGGTAGGTGGCGGTGTTCGGGTTGGCGCTGTCGGCGATGGTGACGGTGGTGCCGTTGTCGCGGTAGCCGATGACGCTGATGTAGTGGCCGCCTTCGAAGGAGTGGGTGGTGCCGTCGGTGTCGGTGGCGGTGCCGGCGATGTTGGCGACGATGGCGCGGCCGTCGTCGATGGTGCGCACGATGTCGGTGCGCAGGGTGTCGGTCTGCTTGTCGTCGGCCTTACCGCTCTTGATTTCGACGGAGCGGTAGGGCTTGCCGGTTTCCTTGTTCAGGACGGGGGTGATGTCGTTGATGCTGTTGGTGCCGGCTTCGGTGGTGCCCATTTCGCGGGCCATGGCGTCGACGTCGATGTTCTTGCCCAGGACGCTGATGGCGTTGCGGGCGGCGGCGGGGCCGCAGTAGTAGAAGTTGGGCTGGGCCTCGTAGCGCACGTCGAGTTCCCGCTCACCGTGTCCGCTCTTGGCGGCCATGGTGGTGGTCTTCTCGGCCGGGCTGGCGTGGGCGGCGATCGCGGGGCCGGCGATGCCACCGGCGGTCGCGGCGATACCGGCAGCGGTCAGGACGGTCTTACGCAGCAGGGTGGTAGCCATGATGGTGCCTCCCAAGGGGGGGTTGGGGGGACACGGCACGGGGGTGCCGTGCGAAGAGGGGGAAGTCTGAAAGCCCGGCGGCCCGGGGGCGCCTGTCCGGCGGCCAGCGGGTGGCCTGCACGGGCGGCTCAAGGGGGATGTAACCACCGGCCGGGGGCCGGTCATTCCAACCGGGCGGCCTGCCGGGGTCGGGGTGTGTAACCACCAGTGGCGGCCGATCCATTCCGACCGGGCCTGGCCTGCCGACGCGACGGTCGGGGGGCGCGCGGTCTACCCGGTACAACGCCTGACCCCCGGCACCGATTCCACGCTCACGGTGGCGCCGACCACGGCCGAACCGGACAAACGGCTCATGGCACGCAGCCCCGCACGCGGCGGCTCGCCGAACCGGACATCACGGGCACATCGCCGTCGACGCTGTCCGCGCCGACGCCGGCTTCTGGTCGGCGGTCGCGAAATCTCGGTAGGAAACGGCCCCGATCGGGGCCGTTTCCTACCGATCTCGGGTGTCTCGCAGGGGAGCGATGCTGAGGCGAGGCGGCGGCTCACCCCAGCCGGCGCAGTTGGCATCGGGCCGGCGGGCGCCACGGACGGGGGCGTCTGGTGGACCCGGCACGGGCCGGGCGACGCCCTCGACGTGCCGTTCTTCGACACGGTCAACGCGGTCACGGTGCCTTTCGAGCTGATGCCGTCAGCGACTCACGCGTTCCCGGAGCGGGCGGGCACCGGCGCCCCGAGTCGTTTCTGATATCAGCTCGAAAGGCGTTGCGGAGGCGAGTGCTGCGGGCGCGGGCTGTGGCCGACCCGTCCTGGGCGCGGGCGGCGACCGAGCCACCGGCCCGGCATCGTTCGCGTTCAGCGGCCGGGTGGCGGACACGCGAATGTCACGGTCCGACGCACCGACAGCCGGCCCAGGTCACCCCGGGCGTCCCACCCGAGGGTCGGCACCCGACACCAGCCGCGTCGCCGCGACGAGACCCCGCCGTGTCGCCGCCACCTCGGCGTCATGGATCGGGACGTCAGGTGAGCAGGTCGAGCAGGGCATCTCGGGCGGAGCGGACGGCAGTCCGGGATTCCTCGGTGTGGTCCAGAGCGTCGAATCCGTGCCGTCCGTTCGGTACGTCCACCACGCGCATCGGCCAACCCTGTCGCTCGGCGGCGGCGGTGAACGCCGCGACGGTGGAGGCGACCTCGGGTCGGTCCCGCCCGACCCGGGTCAGCACGAGCGTCGGCGAAGCGCCGGCGGCGGAAACCACACCGGCCGAGCCCGTGCCCGCCGCGCCGACCGCGCCCGCCGGTCCGATGGCGTCGGCTGCGGGGGGAGTGGGAGTGGGCGGGGTGAGGGCGTCGAGCGGGTGGAAACGCCGGTCGATCGGGGGCCATTCGGGCAGGGGTGCCAGCAGCGGGTACGTCGCGGCGAGGCCGCGCAGCCAACGGGGCGGGTCGCGCAGCCAGTCGCCGAGCAGCAGGCCCGCGCCGGAGAAGAACCACACTGCCAACCGGTCGCTGTCGACGCGGGGATCGGCCCGGAGCAGGGCGGCGGCGTCGACGACGCGGGTGGCGACGGTGGTCAGGTCGTCGGGGCTCGCCACGGCGAGCCGGGGGATCGCGACGACCGCGCCTCGGTCGGCGAGCAGGGCGCCGTAGCCGCGGTAGAGCGGCCAGTCCCGGGCGTCCGGCGCCTCCGGAGGCCCGGGAACGCCGTGCACCACCACGACCCCCGGGTGAGGGCCGTCGCCGGCGGGCAGGTGCAGTTCGACGTCGCCGTGCCGCTCGACCGGGGCAACCGGCGGATCGAGAATAAACTGTGTCTCCCAGAAACTGTTTCCCATCGCACCGATGATAGGGCAGGTCACCGCCGCCCGTAACCCTCCAGTCAGGAGGAGGAAGAAGCCTTCGCGTGCCGCTCGCGCAGCCGGTCCCGGATCTCCTCCGGCGTGTACGCCCGCCGCCGTCGTTCCGCCCGGGCCACCACCACGCCCGTCGCCGCGACGCCGGCGAGACCGGCCAGGCCGAGCAGCTTCCACCACCGCACTCGTTGCCGCATCGGCTTAGGGTAGTCCTCCATGAGCATCAGCCTGGACGAGGCCGTGGAGCTGACCCGCACCGGCGACCTGTGGGTGTTCCGCGGACGCAGCGTGCCCGATCGGGCCATCCAGTTCACCACCAACAGCCCGGTCAACCACGTGGGCATGGCGGTGGTGCTGGACGACATGCCGCCGTTGATGTGGCACGCGGAGCTGGGCCGCTCGCTGCCGGACATGTGGACCGGCACGCACCAGCGCGGCGTGCAACTACATGACCTGCGCGACGCGGTCTGCGTCTGGGCCAACCGCTACGGCCAGCGGGGCTGGCTGCGTCAGCTCGAACCGCCGGTCGACGCCGCGATGGAGGAGGCGGTGCTGCGTACCGTGGCCCGCCTCGACGGAACGCCCTTCCCGTCGACGGCGCAGCTCGCCTGGCGCTGGGCCCGGGGTCGGGTGCCGCACCCCCGCCGCCGTCCGTCCACCCCGGACGGGGGCCTGCCGACGGACGGGAGCGGGTCGACCGAGGGTGGCCGGACCTCCGGCCGCGACCGGGCGCTGGAGACGGCGTACTGCGCGGAGGTGGTCGCGGTGACCTACGAGGCGATGGGGCTGCTGCCCGCCGGCCGGCGCCCCAACTGGTACGACCCGGGGCGGTTCTGGAGCGGCGACGACCTGGCCCTGACCGGCGGCGCGCAGCTCGGCGCCGAGATCGAGGTGCGCATCCCACCCCGCTGACCAGGTTTGCCCGGTCGGCCGGCCGGTAATGAGGAGCCTCGTGACGGCTTCCACCGACCTCGACACGCTGACCGACTTCTTCGACCGGTACGGCGTGGCGCTGACCACCGCCGACGTGCCGGCCATCGCCGGCTGCTACGCCCTGCCCGGGCTGGTGGTCGCCGACACCTACAGCTTCTCGTTCACCTCACCGGCCGCCGTGGCGCTGAGCTTCGTCGGCGCCGCACCCGACTACCAGGAGCGGGAACTGGTCGCCGCGAACGCCCAGATCGAGGACGTGCAGCAGGTGTCGGCGCTGCTCACCGAGGTGGCGGTGCGGTGGGAGTTCCTGGACAGCCAGGGTGGCGCGGTGCCGGGCGAGCGCTACCGCTACGTGCTGCGGACCACCGACGAGGGCCCGGTGATCTGCACCGTCATCCGCACCGCCTGAACCGCCCCCGGGTGTTAAGCGGGGGCCCCTCCTCTACCGCATGCGTTAAGAAGGGGCCCCTCCTTACTTGTCAGCGGCGGCTGCCGACCCAGTGGTCGGCCTCGGGCGCCGAGTGCAGGCCCGGCTCGTGCAGGCCCTCCTCGGTCACCTGGCCGATCCGGCGGTAGGTGTCCGGCCGGCTGGTCCGCAGCACCGCGCCCCAGATCAGGCCGAGCGCACCGGCGATCACCGGGATCGCCGGCAGCAGCCACTTGAGGTAGCTCGCGGTGTCCGGCGCGAGCAGCGCGTCGAAGTTGAACAGCAGCACCAGCAGCACGGCGGTGAGCAGGACCGTGCCGAGCGCCGGGGCGATCGCCCGCTGCCACAGCGTCTCCGGGCCGGAGCGGCCCCGGAAGAAGCCGACGACGGCGGCGGAGGTGAGCGTCATCAGCAGCACGACACCGACCGCGGCCGAGCCGGACAGCCAGGTGAACAGGTCGATGACCGGGTCCCGGCCGGTGACCGCGAACGTCAGGAAGACGACCACGGCCAGCACGCTCTGCACCAGCGAGCCCGCGACCGGAGCGCCGCTGCGGCTGGAGGTGGCGCCGAGGAAGCGGGGCAGGACGTTCTCCCGGCCCAGCGCGAACAGGTAGCGGGCGACGCCGTTGTGGAACGACAGCAGGGCGGCGAGCACGCTGGTGATGAACAGGACGTTGGCGATGTCCGCGACGACCGCGCCGGTGTACTGGTCGAGGGCGCCGAAGACGACGCCCGGCCCGGCCTCGCCGCTGGCCTGCGGCGCGTTCTCCGGCCCGGTGAGCACGGTCAGCGCCCAGGCGGAGAAGGCGTAGAACAGACCGGTGAAGGCGACCGCGATGTAGGTGGCGCGGGCCACCGTGCGCCGCGGGTCCTTCACCTCCTCGCTGTAGATGGCGCCGCTCTCGAAGCCGGTGAAGGAGGCGATGGTGAAGGCGAGCACGGCGCCGAACCCGGCCCCGAACAACTGCCCGGGGCTGATGCCGGCGGTGGTGACGCTGCCGCCGGCCGGGTGGGCGAACGCGACCAGGTCGAAGATCAGCACCACGATGCACTCGAGGACGAGCAGCACCGCCAGCACGCTCGCGTTGAGGTCGATGCGCAGCACGCCGAGCAGGCCGATGAAGACCCAGGCCAGCAGCGCCCAGACCCACCAGGCCAGGTCCAGCCCGGCCTTGGCCGACATGAAGTCGGAGACGATGGCGCCGAGCAGCCCGTAGAGGCCGATCTGGATGGCGTTGTACGCGGCCAACGCGACCGCCGAGCCGGCCACCCCGCCGGCCCGGCCGAGGCCGTTGGCGATGTACGCGTAGAACGCGCCGGCGTTGGCGACGTACCGGCTCATCGCGGCGTAGCCGGTGGCGAAGACCGCGAGGACGGCGGCGAGCAGCAGGAAGCCGAGCGCGGCGCCGATGTTGCCGCTGACGGCGTACATGGTGGTGACGCCGCCGCCGAGAACGGTCAGCGGGGCCGACGCGGCGACGGTGAAGAAGACGAGATGGGCGGTGCCGAGACGGCCACGGCGCAGCCCACCGTCGGAGAAGAACGGATCGGAGGACAAGGCTTCTCCAGGGGAGGGGGTGAGGGGGTAGGGGTGTCTACTTCGGAACAGCCTCAGGCAGGGTATTGGTGATCACGGATCGTCACAACCCCACTTCGATATCGATTGGGGCGCGCGCGTGCGACCGGAATTGAGCTGTGCGTGGTCATGCCGTACCGTCCCGTGTCGACGATCACGGCCACCGTTCGAGGATGGACCATGACCTACCCCGGGGCACAAGCCACGTACCGGCTCGCCGATGCGCTGTTCCTCATCGGACACGACGAGTTCACCGGTAAGCCGCACGTCGCCGTCGACCGGCTGGAGTGCGGGCTGGCCGGTGCCGCGCTCGCCGAGCTGATGTTCGAGGGGCGGATCGCGCTCGACGGTGGCGGCATCGCCGCGGTCGACCCACGGTTGTGGCAGGAGCCGCTGACCGATCTGCTGATCACCGAGATCCTGCGTCGTGAGGGCGCGCATCCGGCCCGGCTGTGGATCCGCTACCTGCGCACCCAGCTCAACATCAACGAGCGGGTCGGCACCCGGCTGGTCACCGCCGGCGTCCTGCGACGCGAGCAGGGCAAGCTCATCGGCCGGTCGGTCCGCTGGCCGGCCATCGACCCGAACCAGGCGGCCTCGCCCCGGGTGCGGCTGACCGCCATGCTGATGCACTCGTCCCCGGCCGAGCTGGACCCGGGCACGCTGCTGCTGGCCAGCCTCGCCGAGGCGGTCGGGCTCGCCGCGCACATCTTCGACCCGCAAGTGGGCGGCCGGATGCGGGACTGCCGGCGGTTCCTGCCGGCGCAGCTCGACGGGCTGCTCGCCGCCGTGGTCGGCGCGCTCGACGCCAGCACCACGACGGTACGCCGCTGAGGTCCCGCCCCGACGGGCCGGGGCGGGACCGCCCCGCTCAGGCGGGGTCGCGCCACATCGGGTAGAGGCTGGGTCCCTCGGGCAGGTCCAGCGTCACCGGACGGCGCCGGAAACCGAGCCGCTCGTAGAGCGCGGCGTTGCGCGGAGTGCTGGCCTCCAGGTACGCGGCGGTGCCGGACCGGTCCAGCTCGGCCAGCCGGTCGCGCAGCAACGCCGATCCGACACCCCTGCCGTGGTGGTCGGGGTGCACGCCGATGAACGGCAGGTACCAGTGCGGCTCGCCGGGGTGGTTGGCGGCCATCAGCTCGTCGAGCACGCCGAAGCGCTTCATCGCCTCCGGCCCGATCGCGCTCTCCAGGTCGGCGAGCTCCTCACCCTCGTCCTCAGCGTGGTCGCCTCCGACCGGCAGCCAGAGCGTGGCGCCCAGACCGTCGCCGGCGACGTGGACCTCACCGGTCCGCAGCGCGAGGGCGACGAACGGCCCGAAGAACGCGGGGTGCACCCGCGCGCGGTGGTCGTCGGCCGGGAAGATCCAGCCGCTCACCGGGTCGCGCATGAACGCCTCGGCGAGGATTGCGGTCACGACGGCGGCGTCCTGCGTGGACGCTCGCCGGATGTTGCCCTGCCACTGAGTCACTGCCACCCGTCCTGCCGGCTGCACGAGCCATTGTGGTCATTGATCGGCGTGCAACGTATCAGGTGCCTGCCGTCGCGCGGCAGACCCCGCGGACCGCTCGCCGTACCCCGGTCTCCGTGGCTACGCTGGCCCGGCCCGCCGAACGGAGGACCATGTCCCGTACGCGTCGCCCCGGCTCCTCGCCCGGGGCCGCCATCACCTCGTCGCCCTGGGTCCTGGTCGCGATCGGGGTCATCGTGATGGTGGTGCTGCTGGTGGTGGCGCTCGGCTCGGTGCGGGGCCGGCGGACGTTCCCGGCGGCCGCGCCGTCGGACCCGGTGATGTCGCTGCCGGGGCTGCCGTCGTCCCCGCCCACCCCGTCCGGCGGCCCGGCCGCCCCGTCGAGCACCGCCGCGCGGCCCGTGGTCCCGGGGCTGTCCCCGCGGTCGACCGTGCTGCCCGCCGCGCCGACGCCGGTCGCGCCGACGAGCAGCCCGCGCGCCGGCGGCCGACCCGCCCCGCCGCCTCCGCCGCCGGCCCCGCCGTCCGCCGTGACCGGCCGGTACGCGGTGGTGAGCAGCTTCGACGGCGGTTTCATCGGCGAGGTGCGGCTGGTCAACACCGGAGGCGCGGCGCGGGGTTGGACGGTGCGGCTGACGTTCCCCGGGGGCCGGCTGGTCACGGCCTGGGTGCAGGGCGCCGAGCAGGGCACGTTCGGCTTTGCCGACGACGTGTTCACCTACCGCAGCGGTGTCGACCTGGCCGCGGGCGCGTCGGTGCCGGTGCAGTTCCACATCGAACGGGCGGGCCTCCGTCCGGCGAGCTGCACGGTCGACGGCGTGACCTGCGCCGGGCTCTGATCGGGCGGCGACGCCGGCACCTCGCTTGCAAGATGACTGCTTTGTTGCAGCATCGTTTGCAAGGTATTGCAGAATGTTTCGGCAAGGGCTAGCGTGCGGGCGAATCAGCGACCAGAGAAAGGCCGTCGATGAAACCGCCGCCGATATCCCCCAAGGCGCTGCTCGCCCTGGTCTCCTCCCTCGTACTCACTCTCGTCGGCGTTCCGGTGGCCCTCCACCAGCTGAACGCCGACGGCACCGACCGCGCCACCACCCCCGACGTGCTCGCGGCCGGGAACGCCCCGCAGTGGGACCGCGAACCGTCCGCCGACACGCTGCTCAAGGCCGGCCGGACCACCGCCAAGGCGGAGCAGTTCTACTTCGTGCTGCCGGACCGCTTCGCCAACGGCGACAAGCGCAACGACACCGGCGGCCTCCGCGGCGACCGGCTCGCCACCGGCCTGGACCCGAAGGACAAGGGCTTCTACCACGGCGGTGACCTCAAGGGCGTCATCGACAAGATGGACTACATCCAGGGGATGGGCACCACCGCCATCTGGCTGGCGCCGATCTTCAAGAACCGGCCGGTGCAGGGCACCGGCGCCGACGTCTCGGCCGGCTACCACGGCTACTGGATCACCGACTTCACCCAGGTCGACCCGCACTTCGGCACCAACGCGGAGCTGAAGAAGCTGGTGGACCTGGCGCACCGGCGCGGGATCAAGGTCTACCTCGACATCATCGTCAACCACACCGCCGACATCATCCGGTACGCCGAGGACAAGTACGGCTACGTGGACAAGAAGACCGCGCCGTACACGGACACGCGGGGGCGCGCCTTCGAGGACCGCAACTACGCCGACGGCACGCGGAAGTTCCCCGCGGTGAACTCGACGTCGTTCCCGTACACCCCGACGTTCGCCAGCCCGGCCGACGCGAAGGTCAAGGTCCCGGCGTGGCTCAACGACCCGACCATGTACCACAACCGCGGCGACTCCACCTTCGCCGGTGAGAACAGCGAGTACGGCGACTTCTTCGGCCTCGACGACCTGTGGACCGAGCGTCCCGAGGTGGTGCGCGGCATGACCGACATCTACGGCCAGTGGATCGGGAAGGCCGGCGTCGACGGCTTCCGCCTGGACACGGTCAAGCACGCCAACCTCGACTTCTGGCCGCAGTTCACCCGGGGCATCGACGCCTACGCGGCGAAGGCCGGCAAGAAGGACTTCTTCATGTTCGGCGAGGTCTACAGCGCCGACCAGGAGATCGAGTCGACCTACGTGCGGCAGGGCGGCCTGCCCGCCACGCTCGACTTCTCGTTCCAGGAGGCCGCGCGCGGCTACACCGCCGCGGACGGCTCGGCCAAGGCGCTCGCCGACGTGTACGCCAAGGACGACCTCTACTCCGCCCGCGGCACGAACGCGAACCGGCTGACCACGTTCCTCGGCAACCACGACATGGGCCGGATCGGCTCGTTCATCGCCGCGGCCGGCGGTGACGACGCCGCCCAACTGCGCCGCGACCAGCTCGCCCACCAGCTGATGTTCCTCACCCGAGGCCAGCCGGTGGTCTACTCCGGCGACGAGCAGGGCTTCACCGGCCCCGGCGGCGACAAGGACGCCCGCCAGGACATGTTCGCCTCGCGCACCGCGGACTACCTCGACGACGACCTGATCGGCACCACCCGCACCCACGCCGCCGACCAGTACGACACCCGGCACCCGCTCTACCGGACCATCGCCGAGCTGGGCAAGCTGCGGGCGGCGCACCCGGCGCTGCGCGACGGCGTCCAGGTCACCCGCCACGCCGCCGACGGCCCGGGCGTCTTCGCGTTCTCCCGCGTCCTGGCGTCCGATCGGGTGGAGTACGTCGCGGCCGTGAACAACGCCTCGACCCCGCAGACTGTCACCGTGGACACGTGGTCGGCCGGCAGCCGCTTCACCGGCGTGTACGGCGGCGCCGCCACCACCACGGCCGGCGGCGACGGCAAGCTGAGCCTCACCGTGCCGGCGATGTCGGCAGTGGTGCTCAAGGCCGACCGTGCCATCCCGGCGGCCGGCGCGGCCCCGCGGATCACGCTCACCGAGCCGGGTGACGCGCCGGTCCCCACCCGGACCGCGATCACCGCCCAGGTCGAGGGTGACCCGCTGGCCACCGTCACGTTCGCCGCCCGGGTCCCCGGCGGGAGGTGGACGCTGCTGGGCACCGCCGACCGGGCCCCGTACACGGTCCACCACGACCTGACCGGCCTGGCCGGCGGCACGAAGGTCGAGTACAAGGCGGTGGTCCGCGACGGCAAGGGCCGGACCGCCACCGCCCGCACCGCCGGCACCGTCGGCACGCCGGCCCAGGGCGCGTCCCGGGACTGGGCGATCGTGCACTACCAGCGCCCGGCCGGCGGGTACGACGACTGGGGGCTCTACACCTGGGGCGACATCGACCCGGCGTACGCCACCGAGTGGCCCAAGGGGCAGCCGTTCGCCGGTGAGGACTCGTACGGCCGGTTCGCCTGGGTGAAGCTCAAGCCGGGTGCGAAGTCGGTCGGCTTCCTCGTGGTCGACAAAGACGGCAACAAGGACGTGGCGAACGACCGCACCATCGACGTGACCCAGACCGGCGAGGTCTGGGTGAAGCAGGGCGACCCGACGCTCTACCCGACCCGGCAGGCCGCCACCGGCGAGCCCGACCCGCCGGTCGACCAGGGCACCGCGGTCATCCACTGGCGCAAGGCCGACGGCAACTACGACGGCTGGGGCCTGTACCTGTGGGACGGCGCGGCCAACCCGACCGACTGGGCCGCCCCGCTCAAGCCGGAGAAGATCGACGCGTACGGCGCGGTGTTCCGGGTGCCCCTCGCCGCCGGCGCGACCGGGCTGAGCTACATCATTCACCGTGGCGACGAGAAGGACCAGCCGGACGACCAGCGGCTCGACCTGACCGCCGTCGGGCACGAGGTCTGGTTGTTGGCGGGGGTCAAGGGTCGGCTGCTGCCCGCCGCCACCACCGGCGCCGCCAAGGACCTCGACCTGACCAAGCAGAAGGCGCAGTGGATCGACCGGTCCACCGTCGCCTGGGCCACCGGACCGACCGACGGCAAGCGGTACGCGCTGGTCGCCGCCCCGGCCGGCGGCCTCGGCATCGCCGACGGCGAGCTGACCGGCACGTACACCACGCTGCCGCTGCGGGCGCAGCGCAACGGGCTGACCGAGGCGCAACGGCAGGCGTACCCCCAGCTCTGGACCTATCGCGCGTTCACGCTGGACCGCGCCGACCTGGCCAAGGTGCCGGCGGCGCTGCGCGGGCAGCTCGTGGTCACCGAGCGGGACGCCGAGGGCGCCCTGCTCGGCGCCACCGGGGTGCAGATCCCGGGCGTGCTCGACGACGTCTACGCGGCGGCCACCGGGGCGAAGCTCGGCCCGACGTTCGCCGGCCGGGTGCCCACCCTGGCCGTGTGGGCGCCGACCGCGCGGAAGGTGTCGCTGCAGCTGTTCGACTCGCCGACGGCGCAGCCGAGCACGGTGGCGATGAGCCGCAACGACCGCACCGGCGTCTGGTCGGTGCGCGGCACCAAGGCGTGGACCGGCCGCTACTACCGCTACCAGGTCGAGGCCTGGCAGCCGGCGGCGCAGAAGGTGGTCACCGCGTCGGTGACCGACCCGTACTCGGTGGCGCTCGCGCCGAACTCGACGCACAGCCAGATCGTCGACCTGAGCGACCCGGCCCTGGCGCCGGCCGGCTGGTCGAAGCTGCGCAAGCCCGCGGCGGCGCCCGCCTCCAAGGCGCAGATCTCCGAGCTGTCGGTGCGCGACTTCTCCATCGCCGACAGCACGGTCCCGGCGGAGAAGCGGGGCACCTACCTCGCCTTCACCGACCCGAGGACCGCCGGGATGACGCACCTGCGGGCGCTCGGCGACGCCGGGGTGAACTACCTCCACCTGCTGCCCGCGTTCGACTTCGCCACCATCCCGGAGAAGCGGGCCGACCAGGCCCGGCCCGCCTGCGATCTGGCGAAGCTGCCGCCGGACTCGGAGGAGCAGCAGAAGTGCGTCGCGGCGGTGGCCGAGACCGACGGCTACAACTGGGGGTACGACCCGCTGCACTACACCGTCCCGGAGGGCGGCTACGCGGTCGACCCGAGCGGCGCGAAGCGCACCACCGAGTTCCGGCAGATGGTCGCCGGGGTGAACCAGGCCGGCCTGCGGGTGGTCATGGACGTGGTCTACAACCACACCTCGGCCGCGGGGACCGACCCGAAGTCGGTGCTCGACCAGGTGGTGCCCGGCTACTACCACCGGCTGCTGGACGACGGCGCGGTCGCCAACTCGACCTGCTGCGCCAACACCGCCCCGGAGCACGCCATGATGGGCAAGCTCGTGGTGGACTCGCTGGTCACCTGGGCCAAGGCGTACAAGGTGGACGGCTTCCGGTTCGACCTGATGGGTCACCACCCGAAGGCGAACATCCTGGCCGTGCGGGCCGCGCTGGACAAGCTCACGCTCGCCCGCGACGGGGTGGACGGCCGGAAGATCCTGCTCTACGGCGAGGGTTGGAACTTCGGCGAGGTCGCCAACGACGCCCGGTTCGTCCAGGCCACCCAGGCCAACATGGCCGGCACCGGGGTCGGCACGTTCAACGACCGGCTCCGCGACGCGGTGCGCGGCGGCGGTCCGTTCGACGCCAACCCGCGCGTGCAGGGCTTCGCCTCCGGCCTGTTCACCGACCCCAACGGGGACGCCGTGAACGGCTCGGCGGCCGAGCAGAAGGCCCGGCTGCTGCACGGCCACGACCTGATCAAGGTGGGCCTGACCGGCAACCTGCGTGACTACCGGTTCACCGACTCCGCCGGGAAGACGGTCACCGGCGCCCAGGTCGACTACAACGGCTCCCCGGCCGGCTACACGGCAGCACCGGGCGAGGCGGTCACGTACGTCGACGCGCACGACAACGAGATCCTCTACGACGCGCTGGCGTACAAGCTGCCGCAGGGGACCTCGGCG
Organism: Micromonospora sp. WMMD754; assembly: GCF_049315235.1. Taxonomy (NCBI): domain Bacteria; kingdom Bacillati; phylum Actinomycetota; class Actinomycetes; order Micromonosporales; family Micromonosporaceae; genus Micromonospora; species Micromonospora sp. WMMD754. The sequence continues at coordinate 6,592,159 of NZ_CP186058.1, read as the reverse complement.
CAGGACCGGGCGCGGATGCAGGTGCTGGCGCTGGCCACCACCGCGCTCGGGCAGGGCACCGGGTTCGTGACGGCCGGCTCGGAGCGGCTGCGCTCGAAGTCGCTGGACCGCAACTCGTACAACTCCGGTGACTGGTTCAACCAGATCCGCTGGGACTGCGCCCAGGGCAACGGGTTCGGCGCCGGCCTGCCGCCGGAGCAGGACAACAAGGACAAGTGGCCGTACGCGAAGCCGCTGCTGGCCGATCCGAAGCTGGTGCCGGACTGCGCGGCGGTCGAGCTGGCCGACGCCCGGTACGCGGAGCTGCTGCGGGTCCGGCGCTCCTCGCCGGTGTTCGGCCTGTCCACCGCCGCGCAGGTGCAGAAGCGGGTCGCGTTCCCGCTGTCCGGGGAGAAGGAGACCCCGGGCGTGCTGACCATGACCCTGGACGCCCGCGGGCTGGACGGGAAGTGGAAGTCGGTGACCGTCGTCTTCAACGCCACCCCGGAGACGGCGAAGCAGACCGTGAGCGGTCTGCGGGGGGCGACCGTGGCGCTGCACCCGGTGCTGCGCGACTCGGCCGATCCGGCGCTGCGGACGGCCTCGTTCGACCGGGCCGGCGGCACCTTCACGGTGCCGGCGCGCAGCGTGGCGGTCTTCGTCCAGAGCTGATCCACCGGCGGACCGGCCCCCCTGCCACTCGTGGCAGGGGGGCCGGTCCGTACCCCGGGACCGTCAGGTCAGTTGAAGCAGTCCTCGACGGTGTTGGCGCAGTTGGTGGGGTCGTTGTTGCTGATGAGGGACTCGTCGTCGAGCTTGACGTGTCCTTCGTTGTTGAGGACGCCGCCGGCGACGCGGTGCAGCTTGCTGGAGTCGGTGGCGGTGTTCTTGGTGACGTGGGTCTTGGTGAGGGTGATCTTCGCCTTGTTGTTGAAGATGCCGCCGCCGTTGAGGGCGGTGTTGCCCTTGACCAGGGTGTCGCGGATGGTGAGGGTGGCGTTGTCGTCCTCGTCGTGTTCGCGGGTGAGGAAGCCGTCCTCGATCTTGACGAGCCACTCGCCGTTGAAGATGCCGCCGCCGAAGCGGTTGGCGGTGTTGTCGACGATGACGCTGTCCGAGATGGTGGCGCTGGCCTCGTCCTTGTTGTTGGGGTAGCCCCAGTGCTTCCCGCCGGTCACCACCACACCGCCGCCGTTGCCGTCGGCGTGGTTCTTGGCGACATGCACCTTGTCGAGGTCGAGGTCGGTGTTCTCGGCGTAGACACCACCGCCGTTCTCGCAGGCGGTGTTGTCGGTGATCGCGGTGAAGGAGACGGTGACGGTGCCGCCGCTGCTGAACAGGCCGCCGCCGTTCTTGCCGGCGCGGTTGTGCGACAGGGTGGACTTGACGCCGTCCTTGCCGTGGTCGGAGCCGATGATCTCGACCGTGCCGGCCTCGTCGTGCTTGCCCTTCGGGTCGTAGCCCTTGAGCGAAGAGGCTTCGGCGTCGTGCTTGCCGGACAGGCCGTTGCCGTTGGCGATGCCGCCGCCGTTGCCGCCGGCGGTGTTGTCGTCGACGTGGGACTCTTCGACCTTGAGGACGCCCTGGTTGAAGATGCCGCCGCCGTCGCCCTGGGCGTGGTTGTCGTAGACCTTGCTGTCCTCGACCCAGACGCGGCCGTAGTTGGCGATCGCGCCGCCGTTGCCCTCGGCGTTGTTGTGGGTGAGCTTGACCTGGGACAGGTGGGCCTTGCCGCCGCGCTCGACCAGCAGCGCGCCGCCGTCACCCTCGCCCCGCTTCTCCTCCTTGCCCGGCGCGTCCGCGACCGGTGCGGCCACGGCCACCGGAGCGGCCGCCGCCATCGGAGCGGCCTGCGCCGGCGCCGTGGCGGCCTGCGCCGCGGTGGCGGCCTGAGCCCCCGCGACCGCGGGAGCGGCCGGGGCGGCCGGCTGGGCCGGCGTGAGCGCCGCCCCGTCGGTCGGGGCGCCGTTGGCCGGAGCCGGTCCCTGTCCGCCGCCGTACTTGAACTCGTTGGCGTTGCCGCCCTTGACGGTGAGGTCCTTGAGGGTCAGGGCGCCGCCGTCGACGACGCGGAAGATCCGGAAGGTGTCCTCGGCGTCGCGCTTGATGGTGGAGCCGTTGCCCTTGATGGTGACGTCCTGCTTGATCTCGGGCAGGGCGGCGCCGAACTTGCGGTCCTTGACGCCGACCTCGTAGGTGCAGTTCTCGGCCAGCTTCAGGGTGCCGCCGTGGTCCCGGTTGGTCAGGTCGAGGGCGTCGACCAGGGCGTCGTCGTCGCAGGGCACGTCACGGACCTTGCCGTGGTCGCCCTTGTCACCCCACTCGCCCCACTCGCCCTTGGCGCGGCCTTCCTGGCCACGGTCCTTGCCGTCCTTGCCGTGCTCGTCCCGGCCGTACTCGTCCTCGCCGTACCCGCCCTCGTCGTCGCCGTGGGCGTCGTCGCTGAGCTGCTGCGCGGTCGACCACTTCACGTCGGCGAGCCGGTGCGGACCGGTGACCCCGGTCGTCGCGTAGGCCACGCCGGCGAGGCTGACCGCTCCGGTCAGGCCCACGACGCCGGTGGCGAGCCAGAGCCGGCGGCGCCGGAGCGGGGAAACGGTCTCGCGGGTGGCGTCATCGTTATTGCGAAGGTAGTTGGACATCGGAGCTCTCTGCCCTCTCCTTGTACCTGACAAGGTCGCTTCGCCACAGCGAGGCGGCCTTCGCTACAAATCGGTTGTAGCTGCTGAACACGACCGTATGAGAGCCTTCTTCGCCTCGTGGCCATATACGAAAAAAACCCGCATAAGGGTGCGGGTGGGTCGCGCCGACGCAGCAGGTACGGGAGGCCCCGGCCGGGGACACCGCGCCGGGACGGGCGGTGCGGGAGGTGGTGACGGTCGGGTCGGGCGGCGGGCGGCGGACATGAGGGCCGGAGAGCGATATACCGCTCAGTCATACCTATGACCAGGAGTCATATCGTTCGTGATGCGTCCGGCAAGCCGCCGCGACACGCCCAGCGGCGTCGAGGTCCCCGGGCTGACCCCACAGGGCACGAACCGCGACAGCGATGCCGGGTCCGGAGCCCTCCTCCCGCCGCGGTGGCGGGAGGAGAGTTCCGGCGGTTATGTGGTGGTTCAGTTGAAGCAGTCCTCGACGGTGTTGGCGCAGTTGGTGGGGTCGTTGTTGCTGATGAGGGACTCGTCGTCGAGCTTGACGTGTCCTTCGTTGTTGAGGACGCCGCCGGCGACGCGGTGCAGCTTGCTGGAGTCGGTGGCGGTGTTCTTGGTGACGTGGGTCTTGGTGAGGGTGATCTTCGCCTTGTTGTTGAAGATGCCGCCGCCGTTGAGGGCGGTGTTGCCCTTGACCAGGGTGTCGCGGATGGTGAGGGTGGCGTTGTCGTCCTCGTCGTGTTCGCGGGTGAGGAAGCCGTCCTCGATCTTGACGAGCCACTCGCCGTTGAAGATGCCGCCGCCGAAGCGGTTGGCGGTGTTGTCGACGATGACGCTGTCCGAGATCGTGGCGCCCGCCGCGCCGTTGTCCTTCCCGGCCCAGTGCTTGCCGCCGGTGACCACCACGCCGCCGCCGTTGCCGTCGGCGTGGTTCCCGGCGACGTGCACCTTGTCGAGGTCGAGGTCGGTGTTCTCGGCGTAGACACCACCGCCGTTCCCGCAGGCGGTGTTGCCGCCGATCGCGGTGAAGGAGACCGTGACGAAGCCGCCGCTGCTGAACAGGCCGCCGCCGTTCTTCCCGGCGCGGTTGTGGCTCAGCGTGCTCAGGGAGGCGTCCTTGCCCTCGTGCGCCCCGATGATCTCGACCGTGCCGGCGTGGTGCTTGTCGTGGCCGCCCTTGGCGTCCTTCTCCGCTTCGGCGCCGGCGAGGTCGGCCGGGCCGTGCCCGCCGTGCTGCTCGCCGTTGCCGTTGGCGATGCCGCCGCCGTTGCCGCCGGCGGTGTTGTCGTCGACGTGGGACTCTTCGACCTTGAGGACGCCCTGGTTGAAGATGCCGCCGCCGTCGCCCTGGGCGTGGTTGTCGTAGACCTTGCTGTCCTCGACCCAGACGCGGCCGTAGTTGGCGATCGCGCCGCCGTTGCCCTCGGCGTTGTTGTGGGTGAGCTTGACCTGGGACAGGTGGGCCTTGCCGCCGCGCTCGACCAGCAGCGCGCCGCCGTCACCCTCGCCCCGCTTCTCGTCCCCACCCATCGGGCCCGACGCCATCGGCGTGAGCGCCGCCCCGTCGGTCGGGGCGCCGTTGGCCGGAGCCGGTCCCTGTCCGCCGCCGTACTTGAACTCGTTGGCGTTGCCGCCGGAGACCGTGAGGTCCTTGAGGGTCAGGGCGCCGCCGTCGACGACGCGGAAGATCCGGAAGGTGTCCTCGGCGTCGCGCTTGATGGTGGAGCCGTTGCCCTTGATGGTGACGTCCTGCTTGATCTCGGGCAGGGCGGCGCCGAACTTGCGGTCCTTGACGCCGACCTCGTAGGTGCAGTTCTCGGCCAGCTTCAGGGTGCCGCCGTGGTCCCGGTTGGTCAGGTCGAGGGCGTCGACCAGGGCGTCGTCGTCGCAGGGCACCTCGCGGACCTTGCCGTGGTCACCCTTGTCACCCCACTCGCGGCCTTCCTGGCCATGGTCCTTGCCGTGCTCGTCGCCCTTGCCTTCCTCGCGGGAGTCCTTGTCGGAGTGCTGCGGCGCCGCGGCGTGGTTGTCCGCCACCGGCTCCGTGCCGCCGGACTTGTCGTCCCGAGCGGCGAGGCCACCCAGCGCCGCCAGACCGACGACGCCGGTCAGCCCGGCCACGCCGGTGGCGACCCAGAGCGCCCGCCGCCTGCTCGTCGGCGGGGTGCCCGTCGGGGCCCCGCCGTCGGGTGTCGTTACGTCGTTGGACATGAGAGCCTTCCGCCCTTTCGGTTCTTCCCAAACGGGTCGCACCGCCCCAGGCCGGGCGACCAGCTACAAACCGGTTGTAGCCTCTGTTCGACACCGTATGAGAAGGTTCCTCGCGAGGCAGACGTATCCGAAAAAAGCCCGCATTCGGACCTTGAAGGCGCAAAAGGCGGGCCCCACCACCGTCCTGCGGTGGTGGGGCCCGCCGTGGAACGCGGCCCGGAGGCTCAGCCGGGCAGGCGGGGCCCCGCCTCACGCTGCTCGGCCAGCCAGGTCTCCACCTCGTCCGAGCGGCGCGGCAGCCCGGCCGAGAGGTTCACCGGACCGTCGGCGGTGACCAGGATGTCGTCCTCGATCCGCACGCCGATGCCCCGCAGCTCCTCGGGGACCAGCTCGTCCTCCGGCTGGAAGTAGAGCCCCGGCTCGACGGTGAGCACGTAGCCCTCGCCGAGCGGGCCGTCGCGGTAGGTCTCCTTGCGCGCGTTGGCACAGTCGTGCACGTCGATGCCGAGCATGTGGCTGGTGCCGTGCAGCGTCCACCGGCGGTAGACCGTGGAGGCCGGGTCCATCGCCTCGTCCACGCTCACCGGCAGCAGGCCGAGGTCCTTCAGCGCCTCGGCCAGCACCCGCATCGAGGCCAGGTGCACGTCGCGGAAGCCCACCCCCGGCTTGCACATGTCGATGCCGGCCTGCTGGGCGGCGTACACGGCGTCGTAGACCTGGCGCTGCAACGGGGTGAACCGGCCGTCGACCGGCAGCACCCGGGTCACGTCGGCGGTGTAGAGGTTGCGGTTCTCCACGCCCATGTCCATCAGCAGCAGATCACCCGGACGGGTGGCGCCGTGGTTGTGCACCCAGTGCAGGATCGTGGCGTGCTCGCCGGCCCCGACGATCGAGCCGTAGCCCACGTCGTTGCCGTCGTGCCGGGCGCGCAGGGCGAAGACGCCCTCCAGCAGCCGCTCGGAGACCGCCCGGTCGGCCGGCAGCGCGCGGGCCACGTCCTCGAAGCCCCGCACGGTGGCGTCGCACGCCTCCTGGAGCTGCGCGATCTCCCACTCGTCCTTGACCAGCTTCAGCTCCGAGATGGCGATGGCCAGCTCCCGGTCGCGGCCCGGTTGGCCCTCGGCGCGTGGCCCGTCGTACCGGCGCACCGCGGCGTCCACCCGGGCGTCGAAGCCGCGCAACACCCGGGTACGCCCCGGGGCCAGGTCGGCCAGCGCCGCGTCCAGCTCGCTCAGGTCGGCCGTCGGCAGGCCCAGCTCGGTCGACTTCTCCCGCAGCGTCGGCCGCCGGCCCACCCACAGCTCGCCGTGGCGGCTGCGGAAGAACTCGTCGGTCGCCCGGGACGAGCGGGGCCGCATGAACAGTGTCGCCTCGCCGCCCGGCCGCAGCACGAGGACGCTGTCGGGCTCCAGGTCGCCGGTCAGGTAGGCGAAGTCGCTGCCCGGCCGGAACCGGTGGTCGGTGTCGTTGGCGCGTACCTTCTCGGTGCCGGTGGGGATGACCAGCGTCTCGCCCGGGAAGGCCTCGGCCAGCGCGGCCCGTCGCTTGGCGTGGTTGGGCACCTCGGGCCTCGGGGTGACCGACAGCTCGGTGTCCCGCCAGCCCTGCCGCATGAACGACAGGAACGCCTCCGGGAAGTCCGGGTCGTGCGACTCCGTGCCGTCCGCCGGCTTGCCCTGCTGCGTCCGCTCCTCGGCCATGATCCGCCCTCCCTGCGCCTCGTCGCTGGTCCAGACGGTACCGCGCGCACGGGAGCGGGAGGTGCCTGCGGTGCCGCGACGGTGGCTTCCGGCGCGTGGAAAGATGGCCCCCATGTGCGGACTCCTGGCCTTCTTCAGCGCGCGCGGCGACGCCGCCGCCCACCGCGACCACATCGCCGGCGCACTGGAGTGCCTGCACCACCGTGGCCCGGACGAGACCGGGGTCGAGGTGGTCGGCGACGCCTCCGGCCGGTACGCGGACGGCGTGTTCGCGCACAAGCGCCTGGCCATCATCGACGTGGCGCTCAGCCACGAGCCCCTGCCCTACGCCGGCGGCCGCTACCTGCTCACCTTCAACGGCGAGATCTACAACTACATCGAGCTGCGGGACGAGCTGATCCGCGACCACGGGGCCCAGTTCGCCACGAACGGCGACGGCGAGGTGATCGTCGCCGGCTACCACTACTGGGGTGAGCAGGTGCTCACCAAGCTGCGCGGCATGTTCGCGTTCGTGATCTGGGACCGGCAGGAGCGGCGGGCCTTCGGCGCCCGGGACTACTTCGGCATCAAGCCGCTGCACTACCTGGAGACTCAGGACGGCCTCTACCTGGCCTCGGAGAAGAAGGCGCTGCTGCCGTTCGCGCACTCCGCCTACCAGGGCGACGCCGGCATCGACACCGCCAACCTGAGCCACTACCTGACCCTGCAGTACGTCCCGGAGCCGGGCACGCTGCACAAGGGGATCAGCCGGATCGGGTCGGGGGAGTACCTCACCTGGACCCCGGGCGGCCGGATCGAGGTGCGCCGCTGGTACCGGCCGGTGTTCCGTCCGGCGCCCGTCTCCGACGAGCAGAAGCTCTACCACGAGATCCGGGAGACGCTGCGCGAGAGCGTCCGGATGCACATGCGCTCGGACGTGCCGGTCGGCTCGTTCCTGTCCAGCGGCATCGACTCGACCGCGGTGGTGGCGCTGGCCCGCGAGTTCAACCCGAACATCCTCACCTTCACCGTCGGCTACGACGTGCCCGGCTACTCCGAGATCGACGTGGCCCAGGACTCGGCCCGGCACCTCGACGTGACCACCATCCCGACCAAGATCGGGCCGCAGGACATGATCGACGCGCTGCCGAAGATCGTCTGGCACCTGGACGACCCGGTCGCCGACCCGGCCCTGGTGCCGCTCTACTTCGTGGCGAAGAAGGCCGCCGAGCACGTCACGGTGGTGCTCTCCGGCGAGGGCGCGGACGAGTTCTTCGGCGGCTACACGATCTACCGCGAGCCGCTCTCGCTCAGCTCCGTCAACGGCCTGCCGGACGGCGTGCAGAAGGGGCTGCGGGCGGTCTCCAAGGCCATCCCGCAGGGGGTCAAGGGCAAGAGCTTCCTGGAGCGCGGCACCACCCCGATCGAGCAGCGCTACTACGGCAACGCGCGGATGTTCACCGAGGAGGAGAAGCAGCACCTGCTGCGTCGCTACGACCCCTCGGTGCGCTACACCGACGTCACCGCGCCGATCTACGCCGAGTGCACCGAGCTGGACGACGTCACCAAGATGCAGTACGTCGACCTCTACACCTGGCTGCGCGGCGACATCCTGGTCAAGGCCGACCGGATCTCGATGGCGCACTCGCTGGAGGTCCGGGTGCCGTTCCTGGACCGGGAGGTGTTCAACGTCGCCGCCGGCATCCCGGTCGACCTGAAGCTGCCGCCGCGCTCCGAGGCCACCAAGTACGCCATGCGCCAGGCGCTGCAGGGCGTGGTGCCGCCGGCCATCGTCAACCGCAAGAAGCTGGGCTTCCCCACCCCGACCCGGGTGTGGCTGCGCGGCGAGATGTACGAGTGGGCCCGGCACGTGCTGTCCACCTCCGGAGCGGGCGACCTGGTCGACCTGTCGTACGCGCTGCGGCTGCTGGACGAGCACAAGCGGGAGGAGGCCGACCACTCCCGCAAGGTGTGGACCGTGCTGATCTTCTGCATCTGGCACGCGATCTTCGTGGCGAAGACGCTCGATCCGGGCATCCAGCGCAACCAGTCCGCGCTGCTCACCAAGCCGGTCGTCGGCAGCATGGTGCGCTGACCCGTACGCGGTGAAGGGCCCCCGGGGTGTTCCCCCGGGGGCCCTTACCGGTGCGGGGTCACCGACCGGTGCAGGTGACCGTCGGCAGGGTGTTGGTGCCGGAGGTGTTCGCGGTGAAGCCGAACGTGGTGGTGCCCTCCGGTGGGACGCTGCCGTTGTAGGCGGCGTTGGTGACCGTCACCGACGCCCCGCTGCCGCTCAACGTGCCGTTCCACACCTGGTTGATGGTCTGGCCGCTCGGCCAGGTCCAGTTCGCGGTCCACCCGGCGTACGTCCGGGTGCTGTGGTTCATGATCATGACCTCGCCCTGGAAGCCGCCCTGCCAGGCGCTGACCACCTTGTACACCGCCATGCAGGTGCCCGCCGGCATGGTCGGCGTCGAGGTGGGCGTGGGCGTCGGCGTGGTGGGCGTGGGCGTCGGGGTGGTGGGCGTGGGCGTCGGGGTGGTCGGCGTGGGCGTCGGCGTGCCGCCGCCCGAACCGATCCCGGTCACCTCGCCGTTGCCGCCGTCGAACGTCACGTCGGAGCAGCCGAAGAAGTTCTCCTGGCTGTCCGAGCGGACCCAGCGCGAGTAGATGATGTGCCGGCCGCTCTTGTTGGTCGGCAGGTTGCCGGTGAAGTAGTAGTGCCCGTCGTTGGTGCCGACCGCGCCGCGCTGCGGCGGGTTGGTCACCTGCAGGAACGGCTGCTCCTCCAGGTCGCTCCAGGCCAGCGGGCGGGTCGGGCTCCAGCTGTCCTTGGTGACGTAGAAGTAGAACGTGCCCGGGTGGTGGGCCCAGTTGCTGTAGCGGAACTCCATCGACCGCCCGGCCGTCAGGTGCGTGATCGGCCAGTCGTTGCGCGCCGCGTCGTAGCCGCTGAAGTTCGGGTTCCCACCGCTGCACAGCTTGCCGTCGGGAATGAACCCGACGGTGCGTCCGCCCGCGTCCGAGCGCAGCACGCTGAACCAGTTGTAGAGCGAGTTCGCCCCGTTCTGGGCGACCGCGGCGGAGCAGGCGGGGTTGTTCGGCCGGATCTCCCCGGTGCCGGAGAGGCCGTCCTTCCAGCACAGGTAGGTCCGGGCGCCCGGCGTCATGGCCGCGCCGTGCGCGGCGGCCGGATCGGAGTGGGAGGCCAGGGCGAACGCGCCCAGGGCCAGGGTGAGGGCCGCGGTGACCAGCGCGGCCGTACGGGATCGGTGCACGGGGATCTCCTGACTGGCGGAGCGCGACCTGCTCTCGGCCCGCCCCGCTGCGACGAGCGGATGCGACGATCGCGGTGCCCGCGCCCGGCGGTCGGCGTGCGGCCGGAACCGTCGGGGGACGCGCACCGCCTGCGGTCCGTGCCACGGACCGTGGGTGCCCTCGCGTCGGCTCGACCCGGCGGCGCGGCAGCCCACCGCGCCCTCCCGGCAGCGCCATCCCATCACGTCCGGCCGCCGTATGCAATAGCCGCTGGTCGATGCCCGGGTCCCGTCGCGCCGGATCCCGGCATGCGCCAGGATCGGGGGAGGACGAGGAGAGGAGCCAGGATGGGGTACGCGGTGGTGCTCGGCGAGGCGCTTGTCGACCTGCTCGACGCCGAGCACGACGGGGAACCCGTCTACCGGCAGGCGGTCGGCGGCGGGCCGCTCAACGTGGCGGTGGCGGTCGCCCGGCTCGGCGGGGACGTGCAGTTCGTCGGCTCGCTCGGCGACGACGCGCTGGCCGGACGGATCCGGGCCTTCCTCACCGGGGCCGGCGTGGGCGTGGCCGGCGCGGTGACCGTGCCCGCCCCGACCGCGCTGGCGGTGGCCACCTTCGCCGGTCCGGAGCCGGAGTTCCGCTTCTACGGCGAGCCCCGCTCGTACGCCCTGCTCGGCCCGGACGACCTGGACGTGGCGCTGGTCGAGGGCGCCGACGTGCTCTACTGCGGCTCGATCGTGCTGCTCGACCCGCCGGTGCTGGCCGCCGCCCGCCGCGCCTGGGCGATCGCGGGCGGCCTGCGGGTGTTCGACCCGAACGTCCGCCCCAGCCTGCTCACCGCGCCCGACGCGCTGGACCGGCTGCGCGGGGTGGTCGCGGAGTTCGCCGCCGGGGCACACCTGGTCAAGCTCAGCAGCGCCGACGCCCGGGTGCTCTACCCGCACGAGCCGGTCGCGGGCGTCGCGGCGTACCTGCGGGAACTGGGCGCGACCACCGTCGTGGTCACGCTCGGCGCGGACGGCGCCCTGGTCGCCGCCGCCGACGACGTGGTGCGCGTGCCCGCCCCGAAGGTCGAGGCGGTGGACGCCACCGGCGCCGGCGACTCGGTGATGGGCGCGCTCGTGGCCGAGCTGCTCGCCGCCGGCGAACCGGCCGACGCGCTCGGCTGGCGGGAGCGGGTGGCGTTCGCGCTACGGGTGGCCGGGCTGGTGTGCGAGTCGCCCGGCGGCGCCACCGCCATGCCCACCCGCCCCGCCGTCACCGCCCGCTTCGCGTGAAAGGAGGGGCCCCTTCTTAACGCCTCCGGTAGAGGAGGGGCCCCCTGTTAACACACCGGCCCTCGGGCGGCGGAGGTCAGCGGGGGCGGGTGAGGGTGAGGACCGCCGTCAGGGAGAGGGTGGCGGCGCCGGCCAGGACGGTGGCCATGGGGAGGGCGCTGCCCTCGCCGCCGAGACCGACCAGGGGTGCGGCGAGCGCGCCGACCACCGACTGGACGCCACCCATCAGCGCGGCGGCGGTCCCGGCGTGGCGGGCGTGCGCGTCCAGCGCCAGCGCGGTGCTGTTCGGCATCACCATGCCCAGCGAGCCGACGAAGGCGAACAGCGCCACCGCCGTCACCGCCAGGCTGCCGGCGAGTGCGCCGGTCAGCACGCCGGCCGCCGTGACCAGGCCGACCACCAGCGTGGTGACCAGCAGCCGGCGCGGACTGAACCGGTCGAGCAGCCGGGCGTTGAGCTGCCCGGTGGCGACCAGGGCGAGCGCGTTCACCCCGAAGATCACGCTGAACACCGTGGCGGAGACGCCGAAGACGTCCTGGAACACGAACGACGACCCCGAGATGTACGCGAACAGCCCGGCGAACGCGAAGCCCTGGGTCAGCGCGTACCCGAGGTAGACCCGGTCGGCGGCCAGCGACCGCATGGTGCGCGCGGTGGCGGCCAGGCCGCCGGTGCTGCGGCGCTGCACCGGCAGGGTTTCCGGCAGCCGCAGCGCCACCGCGACGGCGAGCAACGCGCCGATGACGGCCAGGGCGACGAAGACGGCCCGCCAGGAGCCGAACCGGAGCACCAGGCTGCCCACGCTGGGCGCGGCCACCGGCGCCACGCCGAAGACCAGGGTGAGTCGGGAGAAGTACTTCGCGGCGTCCCGACCGGAGTAGAGGTCCCGGACCACCGCGCGGGCGACCACCACGCCCATGCCGCCGGCCACGCCCTGGACGAACCGCGCGGCGGCCAGCAGGGGAGCGTTCGGCGCCGCGGCGCAGGCCAGCGCGAGCACGGCGTACGCGACCACGCCGATCAGCACGGGACGGCGCCGTCCCCAGCGGTCGCTGAGCGGACCGGTGACGAGTTGGCCCAGCGCCAGGCCGACCAGGCAGGTGGTCAGGGAGAGTTGGATGCCGGCCTGGTCGGCGCCGAGCTCGCGGGTCATCGCCGGGAACGCCGGCAGGTACATGTCCAGCGAGAGCGGGCCGATCGCGGTGAGCGTGCCGAGCAGCACCAGCAGGGTGATGCCGCCGCCGGCCGCGGCGGGCCGGTCGACGGTCGGGCGCGCGGTGGCCCGCACGGTCTGGCTCACGGAGGTTCCCCCTGGATCTGGTGCGTTCCGGGTAACCTTATCTCTGTAGTCAGAACTATTGCGATGTGAAGCAGGTGACTCCGTGGCGACCGACGAGGAGATCGCGCGCTTCGGCGCCGTGCTCGGGGAGCTGCACCGGCTGCTGCGCCGCCGGACCGTCGCCCGCGCCGCTCGGGAGCCGCTGCCCGAGGCCCAGGTGGAGCTGCTCCTGCTGGTGCGGGCCGCCCCGGGCATCAGCGGCAAGGAGGTGGCCCGCCGGCTCGGCACCGCGCCGAACACGGTCAGCACGCTGGTGCGCGACCTCACCGACGCCGGGCTGCTGGCCCGCGAGCGCGACCCCGCCGACCGCCGGGTGGTCCGCCTGCACGTCACCGAGGCGGCCCGCCGGCGGATGGCCGACTACGAGGTCCACCGCGCCGCGCTGCTGACCGAGTCCCTCGCCGAGGTGGATCCCGCGGCCCGCTCGGCCGTCCTGGCCGCCGCCCCGCACCTCGACGCGCTGCTCACCGCCCTGCGCAACCGCCCCTGACCCGCGACCGCCGCCGCACCAACCGCCGCCGCACCGACCGGCCGCCGCCGCACCGACCGGCCGCCGCCGCACCGACCGGCCGCCGCCGCACCGGCCGGCCGTCGCCGGCCGCGTGCTCAGGCGGTGCCGTCGAGTTCGGCGTAACCGCGGCGGGCCGCGATCAGGCCGGGCCGGGCCCCGAACGGCGACTCGGCCGCCACCCGCTCCGGCGGGGCGCTGCCGGTGTGCCCGGCCCGGATCAGCCACGCCTGCCGCGCGAGCCGGGCGTGCTGCTCGCGTACGAAGTCCGCGTCGACCGGCTCACCGTGGCCCGGCACCACCACCGTGGCCGGCGTGGTCAGCCGCAGCAGGTCGGCCACCGCGTCCGGCCACTGCAACGGGTACGACTCCTCGAAGGCCGGCGGCCCGCTCTGCTCCACCAGGTCACCGGCCACCAGGACGTCCGCGTCCGGCACGTGCACCACCAGGTCGGCGTCGGTGTGCCCGTGCCCGGGGTGGCGCAGCAGCACCCGCCGCCCGCCCACGTCCAGCACGGTCTGCTCGTGCACCGCGTGCGTCGGCGTCGCCAGCTCGGTGCGCGCCAGCTCGTCGGCGAGTGCCGGCTGCTCGGCGCGCATCTCCTCGTACGCCGCCCGGCGCAGCGCGTCGGGGTGGTCCCGTAGCACCGCCACCGCCTGGGCGTGCGCGTACACCTCGGTGCCCGGCTCGGCGGCCAGCGTGACGTTGCCGAAGCAGTGGTCGAAGTGGTGGTGGGTGTTGACGATCGTCCACGGGTGCGGGGTCACCGCCCGGGCGGCCGTGGCCAGCTCGCGGGCCTGCCCGGCGGTGGAGAGCGTGTCCACCAGCAGCGCGGCTCCGTCGCCCACCACCAGCACCACGTTGACCCGCAGCAGGGGCTCGCGCAGCAGGTGCACGCCGGCGGCGATCTCCTCGAAGCGAGCGGTCATGACGCGCCGACGGCCCGCTCGACGAAGCGCTGCCGGTCGACCAACGCCCGCTCGACGCGCCCCTGCGCGGCGACCGTGTGGCCGTCGGTCACGGTCACCTCGAAGACCAGCCGGCGCCCGTCGACCTTGACCAGCTCGGCGTGGGCCGACACGGACCGCCCGACCGGGGTGGCCGCGCGGTGCTCCAGCTCGACCCGGACTCCGACGGTGGTGGACCCGGCCGGCATCCGGGGCGCCAGGGCCGCCACCGTGGCCGCCTCGGCCAGCGCCAGCACCCGGGGGGTGCCGAGCACCGGCACGTCCCCCGAGCCGAGCGCCCGGGCGGTGTCGGCGTCGGTCACGGTCAGCTCGACGCGGGCGGTCAGGCCCGGCGCGAACGGCGACTCCGGCTGCTCCTGCATGCGGCCGAGCCTAGTGCAGCCGACGGCGGACCGTCCGGCGTCCGGGCCCCCCGCCGACCCCGCTCCGGGCCGGCCCACCGACGGTCGGCGTCGGTCCGCCGGTCGCCCGCCGTTAACCTTGTCCGCGATGGCCGTGCTGACAGATCCCCCGCCCCCCGCCCCCGCCGGACCGACCGCGTCCCCCGACGGCGGGCGTCGTCGTGTGATCGCGATGACCGTCTGGGGCATCGCCTTCGTGGCCGCGTGGCTCGCCATCGGCCTGCCCACCGACCCGGCGTACGCGTTCCTGTGGATCTGGGCCGGCACGGTCGCCTGGAACTCGGCCCGGCCGTGGCGCAGCCACCTGCGCTTCGCCCGGGACTGGATCCCGGTGGTGCTGCTGCTCGCCGCGTACAACCTGTCCCGCGGGTTCGCCGACAACGGCGCCACGCCGCACGCCATGGAGCTGATCGTCGCCGACCGCTTCCTGACCGGGTGGGTCACCGGCGGCGAGGTGCCGACGATCTGGCTCCAGCAGCACCTCTACGACCCGGACCAGGTGCGCTGGTGGGACGTCCTGGTGAGCTGGATCTACTTCTCCCACTTCGTGGCGACGCTCGCCGCCGCCGCCGTGCTGTGGATGCGCAACCGGGGGCGCTGGATCGCGTACATGTCGCGGTGGGGTTTCCTCTGCGCGGCCGGCCTGGTCACCTACTTCGCCTACCCGGCCGCGCCGCCGTGGTGGGCGGCGCAGAACGGGCTGCTCACCGAGGTGGCGCGGATCTCCACCCGGGGGTGGAAGGAGATCGGCATGCACGGCGCGGGCAACCTGCTCAACGCCGGGCAGATCGCCTCCAACCCGGTGGCCGCCATGCCGTCGCTGCACACCGCGTTCGCGCTGTTCGTGGTGCTGTTCTTCCTGCGCTCGGTGCGCCGGCGGTGGTGGCCGCTGATGCTGGCGTACCCGCTGGCCATGACGTTCACCCTGATGTACAGCGGCGAGCACTACCTGATCGACGTGCTGGTCGGTTGGGCGTACGTGGGGATGACGTTCCTGGTCGTCGGCCTGGCCGAGCGCTGGTGGCGGGCCCGACGGTCCCGCCGGGACGGGACCCCGACCGCCGTGACCGGCGTCACCGCGCCCGCCGCCGGCCCCGACGCCACACCCGGGGCCGACCGGGACGCCGTTCCCGCCGAACGTCGCTGACCGTCCTCCGGGCGGCCCTTCCCTACGCCGCCCGGCGCGCGTGGCGCGCCCGCGCGGTCAACTCGGCCGCCAACTCCCAGGCGTCGGTCAGGTCCCGGTCGACCGCCGCCGCGCCGGCCCCGCCGGCGGTGTCGGCGTGCACGGTGGCCAGCCGTAGCCGGCGCTGTGCCGGGCCCTGGGTGACCCGCACGCTCTGGATCCGGGCGTACGGGACCAGCGTCAGCCGGCGGGTCAGCAGCCCGGAGCGGGCCACGAAGACCTCGTCGTCGAGGCCGGCGCCGACCGCCGCCCGGCTCAGCGGGCGCAGCCAGCGGGCCCGCGGGGGCGGCGGCGTGGCGGGCAACGCCCCCAGCCGTACGCCGGGCAGCACCTCGGCCACGACCAGCTCGCCGGTGCCGGTGTCACCGACCGGGAGCAGCCGGTCCGGGCGGTTGCGGTCGTCCGGCTCACCGGCCGAGTAGCCGGCCACCTCCAGCCGCAGCCGCAGCCAGCCCTTGACCCGCCAGAGCAGCGGCCAGGTCACCCCGACGGTCTGCACCCGGTGCAGCGGCACGGTCTGCATCCGCGTCTCCAGCAGCCCGTTGTGCACCCGCAGGGTGCCGTCGTCGCGGTCCAGCCGGAAGCTCCAGTCGTCGAGCACCCGGCGGATCGGCTGGAGCAGCACACCGGCCATCGCGGTCAGCGTGCTGGCCACCGCGATGAACGACCAGGAACCCTCGGACAGGAACTGCGCCACCACGAACGCCAGGCCGAACGGCAGCAGGAACGCCTGCGGCGTGAGCAGTTGGCTGACCAGCAGGTCCTGGTTGCGCACGGCGTGCAGCCGGCGGCCGGCCGGAGCGGGCGCCGGCGGCGTGGCCGGATCGGCGGGCACGGACGCCGGCGCGCGACCGGCCACGGCGAGCAGCCGCTGCCGCAGCGCGGTGGCCTCGGCCACGCTGAGATAGGCCAGCGGCGCCTCGGTCTTGCCCCCGCCGACCACCTCCAGCCGCAGCTCCGCCAGGCCGGTGAGCTGGGCCAGCAACGGCCGTACCACCTCGACCGCCTGCAACCGCTCCAGCGGGATGGCCCGGGTGCGCCGCCACAGCAGCCCCTCGTACACCCGCAGCTCCCGGCCCACCACGTGGTAGCCGGTGTTCCACCAGCTGATCACCGACAGCACGGTGGCGCCGAGGACGAAGACCGCGACGAGCGCGGCGAACCAGCCGAACCCGACCCGGGACAGCGTCGACCAGGAGAGCCCGGCGATCACCACGACCAGTGACTTCGCGCCGTGCACGGCGGGGCTCAACGGGTGCAGGCGCTGCCGCGGCTCCTCGCCGCCGGCCGGCGGACCCCACGGGCCGGGCGGGGGCGCGGCCGGCGCGGCCCAGGGCCCGGCAGCCGGTCGCGCCGCGTACCCCGGGTGTGGCGGCCCGTACCCCGGGTGTGGCGGCCCGTACCCCGGTTGCGGTCCGTGACCGGGCGGTGGTTCGTGGCCCGGCGGTGGTTCGTGGCCCGGCGGCGGGGCGGGCGGGCCGTAGCCGGTCGCGGGCGGCCAGGGGTGTCCGTTCGTCGTCGGCTCCGCATCGGCGGGCCGGTCCTCCCGGGGCGGGGGAGCGCCGCCGGACTCCGGCTCGCTCCGCCCGCTCACAGGCCCTCCGCCCGGTCCTCGCCCAACGCGGTCAACCGGTCCCGCAGCCGGGACGCCTCGGCCGGGCGCAGGCCGGGCACCCGGGCGTCGCTGGCCGCCGCGGCGGTGTGCAGCTGCACCGTGGCCAGGTCGAAGGCGCGCTCCAGCGGACCCGCGCTCACGTCGACGAACTGCATCCGGGAGTACGGCACGATGGAGAGCCGGCGGACCAGCAGCCCGTGCCGGACGAGCAGGTCGTCGTCGCGTTCGGCGTACCCCCAGGCGCGGACCGCGCGCACGATGGTGACCGCGCGCCACGCGGACAGCAGCAGCGCCACGCCGATCGCGGCGCCGAGCAGCCAGTGCCCGGCGACGGCCCAGATCACGCCGAGCACCACCAGCGCCACGGCCAGCAGGATGCCGAGCCGGATCAGCTCCACCCAGATCAGGTCGCGGGAGATCGGCTGCCAGCGGACCGTCTCCGGCCAGGGCTCCAGCGGCCCGGGCGGAGTGGGCGGCGGGCCGGCGCGGTCGGCACCGTTCACCGGGCGGACCCGCCGTGGCGGCGGACGGCGGGTGGTCGGACGGTCTGCTCGTTCACGATTCGAGCGTAGGCGATTCCGGCAGCGGCACCACCTCGCGCAGGAAGCCGCGCGCGTCGAGGAAGTCACCGAGCGAGGCGCGGTGCGCCGGGCAGGCCAGCCAGGTCTTGCGCCGCTCGGGGGCGTGCAGCCGGGGATTGTGCCAGCGCAGTTGGAACACCGCGGGGGCGCGACATCCCCGCGCCGAGCAGATCAGCGCCTGGTCCGGGATGGGAGTCGTCACCGGGGCGAGTCTAGGGCCGCACGCCGGGAGTTTGAGCGCCGGGCGGCCACGGGGGGAGCCGCCCGGCGACGGGGTGAATCGTACACACGCCGGACCCCTTGTTGTCCACCCGTGTTCAGCGTTTTCCGCGCGGTGGGACGGCGCGGCGGAATCGTGCCTCTCCCGCCCTCGGCTCTCAGCAAGGCATGACAGTCTTAATGCGCACCACGCCACGACGACGACCCAGCTGTGGAGGACCGGTGGCCCAGCCGACCACGCCCGACGTGCCGCACCCGACCGAGGCGGAGCCGGACGCGCCGCCGCCGGCGGCGACCACCACGCCGGCGCAGGACGCCACGCTGCTGGAGCGGGCGCTGTTCGAGATCAAACGGGTGATCGTCGGCCAGGACCGGATGGTCGAGCGGATGTTCGTCGCGCTGCTGGCCCGCGGGCACTGCCTGCTGGAGGGCGTGCCCGGGGTGGCCAAGACGCTCGCCGTGGAGACGCTCGCCCGGGTGGTCGGCGGTTCCTTCGCCCGGGTGCAGTTCACCCCGGACCTGGTGCCCGCCGACATCATGGGCACCCGGATCTACCGGCAGTCCAGCGAGAAGTTCGACGTCGAGCTGGGCCCGGTCTTCGTCAACTTCCTGCTCGCCGACGAGATCAACCGCGCGCCGGCCAAGGTCCAGTCGGCGCTGCTGGAGGTGATGAGCGAGCGGCAGGTCTCCATCGGCGGCGAGAGTCACCGGGTGCCCGACCCGTTCCTGGTGATGGCCACCCAGAACCCGATCGAGCAGGAGGGCGTCTACCCGCTGCCCGAGGCGCAGCGGGACCGCTTCCTCATGAAGATCGTGGTGGGTTACCCCACCGACGCCGAGGAGCGCGAGATCGTCTACCGGATGGGCGTGGCGCCGCCGGAGCCGACCCGGGTGTTCGACACCCCGGACCTGATCGCCCTGCAGCACAAGGCCGACCAGGTCTTCGTGCACAACGCGCTGGTCGACTACGCGGTCCGGCTGGTGCTCGCCACCCGCGCCCCGGCCGAGCACGGCATGCCCGACGTGGCCCAGCTCATCCAGTACGGCGCCAGCCCGCGTGCCTCGCTCGGCCTGGTCCGGGCCACCCGCGCGCTGGCGCTGCTGCGCGGCCGGGACTACGCGCTGCCGCAGGACGTGCAGGACATCGCGCCGGACATCCTGCGCCACCGGCTGGTGCTCAGCTACGACGCGCTCGCCGACGACGTGCCGGCCGACCACATCGTGCACCGGGTGATGTCGACCATTCCGCTGCCGGCGGTCGCGCCCCGCCAGCAGGCCACGCCACCACCGGTGGCCGTGCCGCACAACGGTTGGCCCGGGCAGCGGCCGTGACCCCGCCCACCCGGCTGCCGGCCACCGGCGACCGCTCGGGCGCCGTGCTGGCCCGGCTGCAGCTCATGGTCACCCGCAAACTGGACGGGCTGCTCCAGGGCGACTACGCCGGCCTGCTGCCCGGCCCGGGCAGCGAGGCGGGGGAGTCCCGGGAGTACCGCCCCGGCGACGACGTCCGCCGGATGGACTGGCCGGTCACCGCCCGCACCACCATGCCGCACGTGCGGCGTACGGTGGCGGACCGCGAGCTGGAGACCTGGCTGGCGGTCGACCTGTCGGCCAGCCTCGACTTCGGCACCGGGCGGTGGCTCAAGCGGGACGTGGCGGTCGCCGCGGTGGCCGCGCTGGCCCACCTCACCGTGCGCGGCGGCAACCGGATCGGCGCGGTGGTCGGCACCGGGGCGCCGGCGACGCCCGGCCGGTGGCGGGGCGCCTCTCCACCCGCCGGGCCGGGCTCGCTGCACCGGCTGCCCGCCCGGGCCGGGCGGAAGGAGGCGCAGGGCCTGCTGCGGGCGGTCGCCGGCACCGAGATCCAGCCCGGCCGCAGCGACCTCGGCGCGCTGGTGGACATGCTCAACCGGCCGCCGCGCCGGCGGGGCGTCGCGGTGGTGATCTCCGACTTCCTGTCCCCGCCGCAGCAGTGGGGTCGGCCGCTGCGCAAGCTGCGGGTCCGGCACGACGTGCTGGCCGTCGAGATCGTCGACCCGCGTGAACTGGAACTGCCCGACGTGGGCGTGCTGCCGGTCGTCGACCCGGAGAGCGGGGAGCTGCACGAGGTGCAGACCGCCGACCCGGGGCTGCGCCGCCGCTACGCCGAGGCGGCGGCCGCCCAGCGCGGGGCGATCGCCGCCGAGCTGCGCGCCGCCGGCGCGGCCCACCTGCGCCTGCGTACCGACCGAGACTGGCTGCTGGACATGGTGCGTTTCGTCGCCGCGCAGCGGCACGCCCGTACCCGAGGGACGACCCGATGATCCGATTTCTGCAACCGTGGTGGCTGCTGGCCGTGCTGCCGGTGCTCGCCCTCGCCGCCGCGTACGTCTGGCGGCAGCTGCACCGCCGGCAGTACGCGCTGCGCTTCACCAACGTCGACCTGCTGCGCACGCTGGCGCCCAAGGGGCTCGGCTGGCGGCGGCACGCCGCGGCCACCGCGTTCCTGCTCTGCCTGCTGGTGCTGGCCACCGGGCTGGCCCGGCCGGCGATCGACACCCGGGAGCCGCTGGAACGGGCCACCGTGATGCTCGCCATCGACGTGTCTCTGTCCATGCAGGCCGACGACGTGGCGCCGAACCGACTGGAGGCCGCGCAGGAGGCCGCGAAGCAGTTCGTCGGCGAGCTGCCGGAGAGCTACAACCTGGGGCTGGTCTCGTTCGCCAAGTCGGCGAACGTGCTGGTGCCGCCGACCAAGGACCGGGGCGCGGTGACCACCGCCATCGACGGGCTGGTGCTGGCCGAGGCCACCGCCACCGGTGAGGCGGTCTTCACCTGCCTGGAGGCGATCCGGTCGGTGCCGGCCGACGGCGCCGCCGGCATCCCGCCGGCCCGGATCGTGCTGCTCTCCGACGGCTACCGCACGTCGGGGCGCTCGGTGGAGGAGGCGGCCGCGGCGGCGCAGGCGGCGAACGTGCCGGTCTCCACCATCGCCTTCGGCACCGACTCGGGCCAGGTCGACATCGGCGGCCAGCTCCAGCGGGTGCCGGTGGACCGCAGCGCGCTCTCCCAACTGGCGGAGACCACCCAGGGCTTCTTCTACGAGGCCGCGTCGGTCAGCGAGCTGAAGCAGGTCTACCAGGACATGGGCAGCTCCATCGGCTACCGCACGGAGCCCCGCGAGATCACCCAGTGGTACGCGGGGATCGCGTTGCTCCTGGCGCTGTGCGCCGGCGGGCTGAGCCTGCTCTGGACGTCCCGGCTGATCTGAGCCGGGCGCGGGTCGGCGGCGGTCAGTGACCGCCGCCGGCCAGCACGAACAGGACGGCCACCCAGACGGCGGCGAGGGTGAAGCCCAGCGGGGCGGCGTAACGGCTCATGATTGTGCTCCGTGGCGACGGTCGGCCCGGTGACGCGGGCCGCAGGGTGGACCGGGAGGGACGCACACGAAGTCGTGACCGGGTGCTCCGCCGCGCGGCAGGGCCGACCCCGGCGCGGGCCGGGGAGCGGATGCGGTGCGGAGGGCGGGAAGCGGGTCAGCCGCGTCGACCGAGCCGTGGCTCAGCGGGGCTGACGGTGGGCCCGGCCACGACTGGGAGGATCGCTATCTCGCACAGCGATCACCTCCTGCGTTCGGCGGGGCCCGGAGCGCGGGCGCAGAACGGCCCGCAGACGCGATCATCGTACACCCGGGGCGGGTCGGGCGCGCGCTCGGCCGACCGGCCCTGGGTGACCCCCGCCGAGCGGTGGATGCCCGCCGGCCACGCGCGCCGCTGACCTGGTCGGGTTAGCGCTTACCTGTCGGTAACCCCTAGGCTCCGACCGACCGAGAGATCAGGAGCAGAGGGGGGACCCGTGGCCCGTACCGTGCTGGTGACCGGCGGAAACCGGGGGATCGGCCTGGCCATCGCGCAGGCCTTCGCCAAGCAGGGCGACCGGGTGGCGGTGACCTACCGGAGCGGCGAGGCTCCCGAGGGGTTCTTCGGGGTGCGCTGCGACGTGACCGAGGCCGACTCCGTCGACGCCGCGTTCGCCGCCGTCGAGGCCGAGCTGGGCCCGGTCGAGGTGCTGGTCGCCAACGCCGGCATCACCGACGACACGCTGATCATGCGGATGTCCGACGAGCAGTTCACCCGGGTCGTGGAGACCAACCTGACCGGCTCGTTCCGGGTCGCCAAGCGGGCCTCCACGAAGATGCTCCGGGCGAAGTGGGGCCGGATGATCTTCATCTCCTCGGTGGTCGGCCTCTACGGCGGCGCCGGTCAGGTCAACTACGCCGCGAGCAAGGCCGGCCTGGTGGGCGTGGCCCGCTCCATCACCCGCGAGCTGGGCAGCCGCAACATCACCGCGAACGTGGTGGCGCCCGGCTTCATCGACACCGACATGACCGCGGCGCTGCCCGAGGAGCGCCGCACCGAATACCGCAAGGCCATCCCGGCCGGCCGGTTCGCCGAGCCGGAGGAGGTGGCCGCCGTGGTCACCTGGCTCGCCTCGGACGCGGCCGGCTACATCTCCGGCGCCGTCATCCCGGTCGACGGCGGCCTGGGCATGGGTCACTGAGAGAGAGCACGGAGGAACTGCGCAATGTCCGGACTCCTGGCCGGTAAGCGGCTGCTGGTCACCGGCGTCATCACCGACGCCTCGATCGCCTTCTCCGTGGCGAAGCTCGCCCAGGAGAACGGCGCCCAGGTCGTGCTCACCGGCTACGGCCGGCTCTCCCTGGTGGAGCGGATCGCCAAGCGCCTGCCCGAGCCGGCCCCGGTGATCGAGCTGGACGTCACGAACGACGAGCACCTCGCCGGCCTGACCGACCGGGTACGCGAGCACGTCGGCGGCCTGGACGGGGTGGTGCACTCGATCGGGTTCGCCCCGCAGAGCTGCCTCGGCGGCGGCTTCCTCGACGCGCCGTGGGCGGACGTGGCGACCGCGCTCCAGGTCTCCACCTACTCCTACAAGTCCCTCGCCATGGCGGCGCTGCCGCTGATGTCCTCCGGCGGCTCGGTGGTGGGCCTCACGTTCGACGCGACCAAGGCCTGGCCGGTCTACGACTGGATGGGCGTGGCCAAGGCCGGCCTGGAGTCCGCCTCCCGCTACCTGGCGCTGCACCTGGGCAAGCAGGGCATCCGCAGCAACCTGGTGGCCGCCGGGCCGCTGCGCACCATCGCGGCCAAGTCGATCCCCGGGTTCGACCAGTTCGAGGAGGCGTGGGCCCAGCGGGCCCCGCTGGGCTGGGACCTCACCGACCAGGAGCCGGCCGCGCGGGCCTGCCTGGCGCTGCTCTCCGACTGGTTCCCGGCCACCACCGGCGAGATCGTGCACGTCGACGGCGGCTACCACGCCATCGGCGCCTGAGGTGTAAGGAAGGGCCCCTTGTTAACGCATTCTGCATAACAAGGGGCCCTTCCTAACATTGCCCGCTCGGGCGTTACCGCCATGAGCCGGGGGCGTCGCACGAGCGTCACGGCGGGCGGGGAAGAATAGGGGCCATGGCGTACGACGCGTTGGTGCTGGTCTCCTTCGGTGGTCCCGAGCGACCCGAGGACGTGCTCGCCTTCCTGCAGAACGTCACCCGGGGGCGGGGCGTGCCGCCGGAGCGGCTGGCCGAGGTGGCTGAGCACTACCTGCACTTCGGCGGGGTGTCCCCGATCAACCAGCAGTGCCGCGACCTGCTCGCGGCGATCCGGGAGGACTTCGCCGCCAACGGCGTCGACCTGCCGGTCTACTGGGGCAACCGCAACTGGGACCCGATGCTCGCCGACACGGTGGCGCGGATGCGCGACGACGGGGTCACCCGGGCGCTGGCGTTCGTCACCAGCGCCTACGGCGGCTACTCCTCCTGCCGGCAGTACCAGGAGGACATCGCGTCGGCGCGGGCCGCGGTCGGCCCGGACGCCCCGCTGATCGAGAAGCTGCGCCAGTTCTGGGACCACCCGGGCTTTGTCGAGCCGCACGCCGACGCGGTCCGCGCCGCGCTCGCCCAGCTCGACCCCGCGAAGCGGGACAGCACCCGACTGGTCTTCACCGCGCACTCGATCCCGGCCTCGGCCGCCGCCACCGCCGGCCCGCACGGCGGCCGGTACACCGCCCAGTTGGAGGAGACCGCCCGGCTGGTGCACGCCGCCGCGGCCCCGGACCTGCCCTACGACCTGGTCTGGCAGAGCCGGTCCGGCCCGCCCCAGGTGCCGTGGCTGGAGCCGGACATCAACGACCACCTGACCAGCCTGGCCGAGCAGGGCGTGACCGGCGTGGTGGTGAGCCCGATCGGCTTCGTCTCCGACCACCTGGAGGTGGTCTGGGACCTGGACACCGAGGCGCTGGAGACGGCCAAGCAGCTCGGCCTGGACTTCGTCCGCGCCGGCACGCCGGGCACCGACCCACGGTTCGTGGCGATGGTCCGCGAGCTGGTCGCGGAGCGCACCGCCCCCGACGGGGAGCGGCTGCGCCGCCGCCTCGGCGAGCTGCCGGCCTGGGACACCTGCCCGGCGCTGTGCTGCGTGCCCGCGGCCCGCCGGCCCTGAGCCCGACCGACCACCGACACCCCTGGGGACGACACGATGCATGACCGCAAGCCGGTGCAGAGCTGGCTCACCGACATGGACGGCGTGCTGGTGCACGAGGGGCAGCCGGTGCCCGGCGCCCCGGAGTTCGTCCAGAAGCTGCGCGCCTCCGGCAAGCCGTTCCTGGTGCTGACGAACAACTCCATCTACACCCCGCGCGACCTCCAGGCCCGGCTGGCCCGGATGGGGTTGGACGTGCCGGAGGAGGCGATCTGGTCGTCCGCGCTGGCCACCGCGCAGTTCCTGGCCGACCAACGGCCGGGCGGCACCGCGTACGTGATCGGTGAGGCCGGCCTGACCACGGCGCTGCACGCCGTGGGCTACGTGCTCAGCGATTTCGCCCCGGACTACGTGGTGCTGGGGGAGACCCGCACCTACAGCTTCGAGGCGATAACCAAGGCGATCCGGCTGATCAACGACGGCGCCCGGTTCATCTGCACCAACCCGGACGCCACCGGCCCGTCGGTCGAGGGCGCGCTGCCGGCGGCCGGCTCGGTGGCCGCGATGATCTCCAAGGCGACCGGGGTGGATCCCTACTTCGTCGGCAAGCCGAACCCGATGATGATGCGCTCGGCGTTGAACACCATCGACGCGCACTCGGAGTCCACCGCGATGATCGGTGACCGGATGGACACCGACATCCTCTGCGGGCTGGAGGCCGGGCTGGAGACGATCCTGGTGCTCACCGGCATCAGCAGCCGGGTCGAGGCGGAGCGCTACCCCTACCGGCCGTCCAGGATCGTCGACTCGGTGGCGGACCTCATCGACGAGATCTGAGACGGGGCGTCACAGCCGCAGCGGGGCGTTGCAGGCGGCCACCAGGGCCTGTCGGCAGGCGGTGGTCAGCGGCCGCAGCGCCGCGTCCCGCTGCTGGGCCTCGAACGTGTTCACCGCGCCGCCGGGGGCGCTCTCCCCGGCCAGGGCGAGCACCCGGTCCAGCACGGCCGCGCGGGCGAACAGCCGGCGCGCCCGCGGGTCGAAGCCCGGGGGAAGGTCGGTGGTGCCGTCGGGGCGGCGCAGCGCGGCGAGCGCGCCGGCCAGCTCCGGGCGCCACTGGGCGACGTCCAGCCGGGTCAGCGCCGCGGTCGTCTCGGCCAGCGCGGCGGCCAGCTCCGCCTCCGCCTCGGCCGCGCCGGGCGAGGTGAGCGACGCCTTCGGCGCGTCGGCGGGCAGCGGGTGCACCCGCCAGAGCACCGTCTCCCAGGTCATGCCCGAGCCGGAGGTGTGGGTGCGGACCTCCGGCACCAGCCCGAGCCCGCTGGCCACCACGGCCTCGCCGGCGAGCAGGGCCGCGCCGGTGAAGTCACCGGGGCCGGGCAGGCCGCGCGGGTCGCCGGGCGCGGGCAGCACCAGGCGGATCTCGTCCGGGGAGTGCCGGGCCAGGCTGGGCAGCGCCTCCCGCAGGGACACGTCGGTCCAGGTGCCGGGCGCGTCCGCGACCAGATGCTCCTCGTCGCCGGCGATGGCGTCGGCGACCTCGTCGAAGGGCACCAGGCCGGCGCGCCAGGCACGTACCCAGGCGACGAACCGGCTCGACCGGCGCGGAGCCAGCGTGGCCGCGCCCGTTGCGGGGGAGGACATGCGGAAAGGGTACGTGCTCCCCGCCGCCGCTGTCTCGGCTGCCGCTCCGGCGGCGTGACCTGCCCCCAACTACCCCCTTCGCACCGTTTCGTGTCGCCCGGTGGCGTCACGGTCGGCGCGTCGGCGAGCGACACGCCGGGCCGGTGGTTAGCGTGATCGTCATGGCGGGGCGATACGACGGGGACGTGCTGGCGGGCGACTGGCGGCGACGGAAGGCGATCCCGGAGGTCGACGCCGAACCCGACCTGGTGGTCGAGGACGCCGACTCCGGGTTCTGCGGCGCGGTGGTCGGCTTCGAGTCCGGCGCCGTGGTGCTGGAGGACCGGCACGGGCGGCGGCGCAACTTCCCGCTGCTGCCCGCCGCGTTCCTGCTCGACGGCCGCCCGGTCACCCTGCGCCGGCCGGTCCGCGCGCCGGTGCCGGCCGCCCGGCGGCGCACCGCGTCCGGCTCGATCGCGCTGGACGGCGTACGGGCGCAGGTCGCCAAGGCCAGCCGGATCTGGGTGGAGGGCGTGCACGACGCCGCGCTGGTGGAGCGGATCTGGGGCGACGACCTGCGGATCGAGGGCGTGGTGGTGGAGCCGCTCGACGGCATCGACGACCTCCCCGCGGAGGTGCGCGCGTTCGCGCCCGGCCCGGATCGGCGGCTCGGCGTGCTGGTCGACCACCTGGTGGCCGGCTCCAAGGAGAGTCGGATCGTGGCGCGGGTGGACTCGCCGTACGTGCTGGTCACCGGGCACCCCTACGTCGACGTGTGGCAGGCGGTGCGGCCGGCGGCGCTGGGCATCGCGGCGTGGCCGGTGGTGCCGCCCGGCCGGCCGTGGAAGGAGGGCGTCTGCGCCGCGCTCGGGGTGGCCGAGCCGGCGGACATGTGGCGGCACATCCTGTCCCGGGTGGACAGTTTCGCCGACGTGGAGACGCCGCTCATCAACGCCATGGAGCGGTTGATCGACTTCGTGACCTCGCCCGCGTAGTGGTTGCTCGCCCCGGGGGTGGCCCAGCTCCGTGGCGCAGGAGCCGCACCGCGAGAAAGGTCAGCGCCTCCGTCAACCACGAGACCGTCGCTCAGCCGGCACGATCCCCGCCCCGCCCTCCCTGCTCCGTGATCAAGAGTTCACGCCCGCCTGGAGATCCACACCGACACGAACCCCTTGATCGCCGCTTTCGGGAAAGAGGCGAGGGAGGCGCGGGCGGGTCAGGGGGTCTGGTGGGGGGTGCGGGTCAGGACGAAGGTGGCGATGTCGAGCGCGACAGGGGTTCCGGCCTCGTCGCGGATGACGGTGAGGATCTCGCCGTGCTGGGAGCCGGAGTGGCCGCGCCAGCGGTCCGGTCCCTCCGGGGTGAAGCGCAACGGCGCCCGCCCCGCCGGACCGCCCACCAGGTCGCCGGCGGCGTCGACGTGGAACTCGTGCGCCAGGCCCATCCACCACCAGTGACCAGTCAGCTCGGCCGCCTCGGCGCCGGGCGGCGTGGCCGGGCGCCACGGGGCGGGCAGCGGCGGCTCGGCGTCGAGCACGTGGGTGAGCACGTCGCGGCCCAGCCCGGAGACGTGGTGCCCGCCGCGCAGGCCGTACGAGTTGGCGAAGTCGACCACGGCGGTGCCGGTGGGCCGGTGCACGGTCAGGCCGGCGACGTAGCCGGGCATGGAGCCGCCGTGGCCCACGTAGACCCGGTCGCCGACCCGGTAGAGCTCCACGCCGAGGCCGTGCCCGCCGGTCCAGGAGTCCAGGTCGCTGATCGACACCGGCGCGCACATCTCGGTCAGGGTGGCCGGGTCGAGCAGCGCCGGGTCCGGGTCGGCCAGGAACGTCGCCCAGCGGGCCAGGTCCGCGACGGTGGACCAGAGCTGCCCGGCCGGCGCCATCGCCCCGGTGTCGGTGCGCGGCTCCTCCCGCAGGGTGTCGTGCCAGGGGTGCACGACGTAGCCCGGGGCGTACGGCTCGGTCGGGTGGTAGGTGGTGCGGCGCATGCCGAGCGGCTCCAGCAGCCGCTCCCGCACCAGGTCCGCCCAGGGCGTGCCGGTGATCCGCTCCAACGCGCCGCCGAGCAGCCCGTACGCCAGGTTCGAGTAGTGGTAGACGCGGTGCGGCGGGTGGGCGATCTTCGCCGGCGTCAGACCGGCGAGCAGCGTGTCCAGGTCGGCGCCCTCGGCGCGTTCCCACCAGTGGCCGTCCGGCTCGCGTTGCAGGCCGCTGGCGTGCCCGAGCAGCTGGCGCACGGTGAGCGCGCCGACCGGGGTGCCGGGCAGGTGGGTGTCGAGCGGGTCGTCCAGCGCCAGTCGCCCGGCGTCGCGTTGCTGCATCACCAGCACGGCGGTCATGGTCTTGGTGATCGAGCCGATCCGGTACTGCAGGTCGCCGTCCGGGCGGGGCTGCTCGCCGGCGACCGCCAGGTGTGCCAGCCCGCCGTCGCGGACCACGCCGAGGGCGAGCGACGGGGCGTGCCCCTCGGCCTGGGCCCGGGCGACCAGCAGGTCCACCCGGCGTGCGGTCTCGGGCAGCAGAGCCATCTCGTCCTCCTCGTCGGCGGGCACTGGGCCGAGCCTAGCGATCATGACAGTTCGATGACACGTGCGTTGACGTGTCACGATTGGTCTCGTGGACGCCGTGTTCTGGATCGTGCTGGGTGTGGTGCTGGCGGTCGCCGAGATCTTCACGACGACGCTTTTCCTGATCATGTTCGGCGTCGGCGCATTCGCCGCCGCCGGCGCCGCGGCGCTGGGCGCGCCGGTGGCGCTCCAGGCGGTGATCTTCGCCGTGGTCTCGGCGCTGTCGGTGGCGGTGGCGCGGCCGGTGATCCGCCGCAACGCCCGCTCGGCGCTGGAGACCGGCGAGCAGCCGTTCGGGGTCGAGGCGATCGAGGGGTCGAGCGCGGTGGTCCTGGAGCCGGTGGACGCCGACCACGGGATGGTCAAGATCGATGGTGAGCTGTGGACGGCCCGGTCGTACGACGCGACGCAACGCTACGCGCCGGGTGAGCGGGTGCAGGTGATAAAGGTCCGGGGCGCGACCGCCCTGGTCTGGCAGGACGACATTTCCGCCCCGGGCGAGCTGCCCGAAGCGAGAGGGTGAACCATATGGAGTTTGCAGCGATCCTGTTGATCGCCGTGGCGGTCATCGTGGTGGTGACGCTGGCCAAGGCGGTGCGGATCGTGCCGCAGCAGCGTCAGGACGTGGTGGAGCGGCTCGGTAAGTACAAGCGGACGCTGAACCCGGGTCTCAACCTGCTGGTGCCGTTCGTGGACGCGGTGCGCACCAAGGTCGACCTGCGCGAGCAGGTGGTCAGCTTCCCGCCCCAGCCGGTGATCACCTCGGACAACCTGGTCGTCTCGATCGACACCGTCCTCTACTTCAAGGTGGTCGACTCGGTCCGGGCCACCTACGAGATCTCCAACTTCCTCCAGGCGATCGAGCAGCTCACCGTCACCACGCTGCGTAACGTGATCGGCTCGCTGGACCTGGAGCGCGCGCTGACCAGCCGCGAGGAGATCAACCGGCACCTGTCCGGCGTGCTGGACGAGACCACCGGCCGCTGGGGCATCAAGGTGACCCGGGTCGAGATCAAGGCGATCGAGCCGCCGCCGAGCATCCGTGACTCGATGGAGAAGCAGATGCGCGCCGAGCGGGACCGCCGTGCCGCCATCCTCAACGCCGAGGGGCACAAGCAGTCGCAGATCCTCACCGCCGAGGGTGAGAAGCAGGCCGCGGTGCTGCGCGCCGACGGTGACCGGCAGGCCCGGATCCTCCAGGCCGAGGGTCAGGCCAAGGCCATCCGCACCGTCTTCGACGCGATCCACACCGCCAACCCGAGCCAGAAGGTGCTGGCCTACCAATACCTCCAGGCGCTGCCGCAGATCGCCAACGGCACGGCCAACAAGGTGTGGATCGTCCCGACCGAGCTGACCAAGGCCCTGGAGGGCATGGGCGGCGCGCTGGGCGGCCTGGCCAACATGGCCGGCGACGCGCCGGCGCCGGGGGCCAGCCAGACCGCCGGCGAGGTCGAGCGGGAGGCCGCCGAGGCCGCCCAGGCCGCGGCCGTCGCGGCCCAGGAGATCCACGACGAGGTACGCGTCGCGGAGGCGCAGGCCACCGGTGGCAACGCCCCCCAGGGACTGCCGGCCCCGGAGCCGGTCTCCCCGGCGAGCCTGCTCAACGACCCGTCGGACCAGCGCGAGCGGGGCTGACCGGCAAATCCGAGAATCGCTCATACGGCGCTCCGGCGCCTGCCACCATCGGTGCAGAGGACGGATGGTGACCAGGCCCGGAGCGCCGTTTGCGTGTCCCGGGCAGCCCGTGGCGCGAGCGAGGTGACGCATGAAGGAACCGGCGAACCGGCTCTTCTCCCGGACCCCGGTCCCCGGCGCGCACGATCCCGGTGGACCGCTCGGCTCCCGGCGTACCGGGGGTGGGTTCGGGGTCCTGCCGTTCGTCTCCGAGCCGGGGCGGGGCGCGCCGGCCACGGACGCGAGCTGGGCCTGGTCGGTACGCCGGTTCGCCCGCGCGGCGGTCTGGCTGCTGCCCGCGTACGCGGTCCTCTACGGCGTGGTGGCGATGGCCAGCGACGGCGGGGTGGGCAACGACCCCTACCCGGCCGACGGGCAGCCGCTCTACCTGGTCGGCTGGGTGGCGTCGGTCTGGCTCGGGCTGCTCGCCCTGCTCGCGCTCACCGGCCTGCTCGCCGCCACCCGCTGCCGCCGGATCGCGCTGGCCGGGCTGCTGGCCAGCATCGGCGGGATGGTGCTGATGCTGCCGTTCGCCGGGCTGGCCGAGCAGACGCCGGTGTTCGGGCTGACCGCGCGCGGCATCGTGCTGTTCGGGGCGACCTGCTACAGCGTGGGGTGGTTCCTCACCGGCTGGTCGGTGGCCCGCTCGGGGATGTTCTCCTACGGCGACGGCACCATGCTGATGATCGCCGCTCCGCTGCTCGGTCTGGGCGGTGCGTTGATCGGCTCGCTCCAGACGTTCGGGGCGATCTTCGTGCTGGTCGCCGGCATCGGCATCGGCTACCGCTCGGGTCGCCTCGTCCCGGAGACGATCGCCCGGGACGCGGCCACCGCCAGCGTCGCCGCCGCCCCGGCCGCGCCCTCGTCACCGGACGGCCCGCTTGCCGCCGGATGACCGGTTCGGCGCGGGCGGCGGAAGCTGAGCGGTTGCCGTGAGGTAACTGACAGTTGCCTGGCGAAGTGGCCGGTAGGCGGCTTTCGCGGCAATCCTGGAGCCCATGCCGTCTCCCCGGTCGCCGCTGTCGCGGCTCCTCACCGTGCTGCTCGCCGGCGTGCTCGCCGGGCTCGTCCTCGCGCTGGCCGCGCTGCCGACCGGCCTGCTCGGCGGGCTCGTCGCCAAGGCGAGCCTCGGGGCGTACGAGGAACTGCCCGACGCGCTGCGCACCCCGGTCCAGCCGCAGCGCTCCTACCTCTACGCGAACGACGGCAAGACCCTGATCACCACGTTCTACGACGTGAACCGCACCGACGTGCCGCTGGCCGAGATCGCCCCGGTGATGCGTCAGGCGATCGTCGCGGCCGAGGACCGGCGGTTCTACTCGCACGGCGGCGCCGACCTGCGCGGCATCGCCCGCGCGCTGGTCGCCAACGTCAAGGGAGGCGGCACCGAGCAGGGCGGCTCCACGCTGACCATGCAGTACGTCCGCAACGTGCTCAAGACCGACCCGACCCGCACGGCCGAGGAGCGGCAGGCCGCCACCGAGCAGACCGTCGGGCGCAAGCTCCAGGAGATCCGGTACGCGAACGCGCTGGAGCAGTCGCTGAGCAAGGACGAGATCCTCAACCGCTACCTCAACATCGCGTACTTCGGCTCCGGCGCGTACGGGGTGGCCGCCGCCGCCCAGCGCTACTTCGGCAAGGCCCCGGCCGACCTGACGCTCGGCGAGGCGGCGCTGCTCGCCGGCCTGGTCCAGTCGCCGGACGCGTACAGCCCGATCGACGGCGACAAGAACCAGGCCACGGCCCGCCGGGCGTACGTGCTGGACTCGATGGCCGAGACCGGCGCGATCACCGCGCAGCAGGCGGCGGCGGCCAAGGCCGCGCCGCTCACCCTGCGCCCGACCGCCCAGCCCAACGGCTGCACCGCGACCGCGCAGGGCCGCGACGACTGGGGCTTCTTCTGCGACTACCTGCGCCAGTGGTGGCTCACCCAGCCGGCGTTCGGCAGCACCCCGGAGGAGCGGGAGCAGGCGCTGCGCCGCGGCGGCTACCGGGTGACCACCACGCTCGACCCGAAAATCCAGCAGACCGCGCAGCAGCAGGCCACCAAGGTCTACGGGTACGACGACAAGCGCGCGCTGCCGATCGCGGCGGTCGAGCCCGGCACCGGCCGGGTGCTCGCCATGGCGGTCAACCGGCACTACAGCCTGGCCGACAACCCGGCCGGACAGGCCAACCACCCGAACACGGTCAACCCGCTGATCTCCGGTGGCGCCAGCGTCGACGGCTACCAGGCCGGCTCGACGTTCAAGCTGTTCACCATGCTGGCCGCGTTGGAGGCCGGCAAGCCGCTGGCGACCGGCTTCGACGCCCCGAGCAAGCTGCCCACCCGCTACGCCTCCGACGACGAGGGCAACTGCGACGGCA
Source organism: Micromonospora sp. WMMD754 (assembly GCF_049315235.1). Taxonomy (NCBI): domain Bacteria; kingdom Bacillati; phylum Actinomycetota; class Actinomycetes; order Micromonosporales; family Micromonosporaceae; genus Micromonospora; species Micromonospora sp. WMMD754. The sequence continues at coordinate 6,559,581 of NZ_CP186058.1, read as the reverse complement.
CGTGGTGCCCGGCCAACGCCAACCCGGAGTGGATGGACGGCTACCGGATGATGTGGGACGGCTTCGGCCGCTCCGTCAACACGTACTTCGTCTGGCTGGCCGAGCAGGTCGGCGAGGACAAGGTGGTGGAGATGGCGCAGCGTCTCGGCATCACCTTCCGGGCCGACTCGGACGCCGCGTTCGCCCGCAACGACGCCGCGAACTGGGGCGCGTTCACGCTCGGCGTGGCCGCCACCACGCCGCTGGACCTGGCCAACGCGTACGCGACGGTGGCCGCCGAGGGCACGTACTGCTCCCCGCTGCCGGTGGTCTCGGTGACCGCGCCGGACGGCGGGAAGGTCGACGTCGGGCAGCCGAACTGCAAGAAGGTGCTGGAGCCGGACGTGGCCCGGGCGGCCACCGACGCGGCCCGCTGCCCGGTGGGCCAGCAGTCGGCGTACGGGCAGTGCAACGGCGGCACCGCGACCGGCGTCGACCGGATCGTGGACCGTCCGGTGGCCGGCAAGACCGGCAGCTCGGAGCGGAACGCCACCGAGACGTTCGTCGGATTCACCCCGCAGGTCGCCGTCGCCGGCATCGCGGCCAACCCGGACGACTCCACCGACCTGGTCGGCTCCGCCGTGCAGGCGAAGGTGATCGACGCGGTGGCCCGGACCATCAAGGCGGCCGTCGCCGGCAAGCCGGTGCGCGACTTCACCGCGCCCAGCCGGGAACTGGCCGGTGACCCGCGGCGCCCGCAACCGCGCGAGGAACCCCAGCGGCCCACCCCGCGCGACGAGAACCGCGACAACCTCCCGTCGGACCTGCTCCGCTGGCTCCAGGGCCGCGGGTAAGGCGGGGCCCCCTGTTAACGCCTCCGGTATAGGCGGGGCCCCCGCTTAACACCGCACCGCCGCGTCCAGGGCGGCGGCCACCTCGTCGGGGGTGCGGTCGCCGTCGAGCACCACGAACGTGCCGAAGTCGGGCAGCGCCCGGTAGGCGGCGTCCAGCGCGCGCAGGTGGGCCAGATCCTCGGTGTCGATGCCCCGGGCAACGACCCGGCGCTGGGCCACCTCCGGCGCGGTGGCCAGGAAGCACACCACCGTCGGGCGCGGGAAGGCCGCGTACGCGGCCCGGACCGCCCGCCGTCCCCGGTCGCCCCGGGCCGCCATGATCACTTCCTGGCACCAGGTCCACCGGTCCAGCACCGCCACGCGGCCGGTCAGGCGGGCCGCCGCCACGGTCCGGGCCATGGCCAGCGCGCGCACCGTCGCCTCCAGGGCCGGGTAGGCCCGACGGCCGAACAGCGCCACGCCGTCCGGGCGGCCGAGTGCCCGTGCCAGCCGGTTCCACAGCGGCCGGCCGCCGGCGTTCTCGAAGTAGCGCGCCCGCACGCCCCGCGCGCACAGCCGTCGGGCGAGCGCCTTCGCCTGCGTCGTCTTGCCGGAGCCGTCAACACCGATCAGCGCGATCATCACAGGACGGGTCACGCACCCGGAGGCTAGCGGTTGCGGACAAAGAGTCTTCGCGGCGGTGTCGGATCCGCCACGCCGGCTCCGACCCATCGGTGAGCGCGCCCGTCGGGGGCGCACCGGTACGCGGAGGAACACGCCATGGGCAAGGTCATCTACTGGGTGCACCAGTCGGTCGACGGCTTCATCGAGGGGCCGAACGGCGAGTTCGACTGGCCGGAGATGGGGGAGGAGCTGTCCGCGTACTCCCAGGAGCTGTCCGAGCGGGCCGCAGCGTTCCTCTACGGGCGGCGGGTGTGGGAGATGATGTCCTCCTACTGGCCGCGGGTCGAGTCGATGTCCGACCACCCGCACGACCTGGCGTTCGCGCCGATCTGGCGGCGTACCCCGAAGGTGGTCGTCTCCCGCACGCTCGCCGAGGCCGACCACGGCGCCCGGGTGGTCGGCGGCGGCGACCTGGCCGCGGAGGTGGTCGAGGTGCGCGACCAGCTCGACGGGGATCTGCTGCTCACCGGCGGCACCGGCGCGGCGACCGCGCTGGCCGCGCTCGGGCTGGTCGACGAGTTCCAGGTGGTGGTGCACCCGGTGCTGCTCGGCGGCGGACGACAGGTGCTCCCCGACCTGGCCCGGCAGGACCTGCGGCTGGTCGACACGCGCGGTTTCGACGGCCGCTCGGTGCTGCTGCGCTACACCCGCGCCTGACCGACGTGCGGGCCGGGGCAGAATCGTCGGGTGCCCGTCCACGAGATCACCGACCCCGACGACGCCCGGATCGCCGACTACCGCGCCCTGACCGACGTGGAGCTGCGGACCCGCTGGGAGCCCCCGCACGGGTTGTTCATCGCCGAGGGCGAGCTGGTGCTGCGGCGGGCGCTGCGCGCCGGCTACCCGGCCCGGTCGTACCTGGTCGACGCGAAGCGGGTGGACCAGCTCGCCGACCTGGACACCGGGGACGCGCCGGTGTACGCCGCGACGCCGGACGTCCTCCAGCGGGCCACCGGCTTCCACGTGCACCGCGGCGTGCTGGCCTCGTTCCACCGCCGGCCGCTGCCGTCGGCCGACGAGGTGCTGGCCGCCGCCCGGCGGGTGGTGGTCCTGGAGGACGTCAACAACCACACCAACCTCGGTGCGATCTTCCGCGGGGCGGCGGCGCTCGGCGTCGACGCGGTGCTGCTGTCGCCGACCTGCGCCGACCCGCTCTACCGGCGCAGCGTACGGGTGAGCATGGGCGAGGTGTTCGCGGTGCCGTACGCGAAGCTGGAGCGGTGGCCGGCGGGCCTGGACCAGGTGCGGAAGGCGGGTTTCACGGTGCTGGCCATGACGCCGGCGCCGGACGCGGTGCCGATCCAGCGGCTGACCCCGGCGCAGCGGGAGCGGGCCGCGTTGCTGCTGGGGGCCGAGGGGCCGGGCCTGACCGAGGCGGCCCAGTCGGCCAGCGACGTGCGGGTGGTTCTGCCGATGCGGCGCGGGGTGGACTCGCTGAACGTGGCCGCCGCGGCGGCGGTGGCGTTCTGGGAGCTGGGTCGCGACGATCCGCTCTGAGGATTCGCTTGCATGACCATGCGCTTTGACGCATAATCTTTCCTGTGTCCAAGGTTCTCACCTCCCTGCCCATCGGTGAACGCGTCGGCATCGCCTTCTCCGGCGGCCTCGACACCTCCGTCGCGGTCGCGTGGATGCGCGACAAGGGCGCCGTGCCCTGCGCCTACACCGCCGACATCGGCCAGTACGACGAGCCCGACATCGCCTCGGTGCCCGGCCGCGCGCTCAGCTACGGCGCCGAGGTCGCCCGGCTGGTCGACTGCCGCGCCGCCCTGGTCGAGGAGGGGCTCGCCGCGCTGACCTGCGGCGCCTTCCACATCCGCTCGGGCGGACGGGCCTACTTCAACACCACGCCGCTCGGCCGGGCCGTGACCGGCACCCTGCTGGTGCGGGCGATGATCTCCGACGACGTGCAGATCTGGGGCGACGGCTCCACCTTCAAGGGCAACGACATCGAGCGGTTCTACCGCTACGGCCTGCTGGCCAACCCGCAGCTGCGCATCTACAAGCCGTGGCTCGACACCGACTTCGTCACCGAGCTGGGCGGGCGCACGGAGATGTCCGAGTGGCTGCTCGCCCACGGCCTGCCCTACCGCGACAGCACCGAGAAGGCCTACTCGACCGACGCCAACATCTGGGGCGCCACCCACGAGGCGAAGACGCTCGAACACCTCGACACCGGCATCGAGACGGTCAGCCCGATCATGGGGGTCCGGTTCTGGGACCCCGCCGTGGAGATTCCCACCGAGGACGTCACGATCGGCTTCGACCAGGGCCGCCCGGTGACCATCAACGGCAAGGAGTTCGGCAGCGCGGTCGACCTGGTGCTGGAGGCCAACGCCATCGGCGGCCGGCACGGTCTCGGCATGTCCGACCAGATCGAGAACCGGATCATCGAGGCCAAGAGCCGGGGCATCTACGAGGCGCCCGGCATGGCGCTGCTGCACGCCGCGTACGAGCGGCTGGTCAACGCCATCCACAACGAGGACACGCTGGCCAACTACCACACCGAGGGCCGCCGCCTGGGCCGGCTGATGTACGAGGGACGCTGGCTGGACCCGCAGGCGCTGATGCTGCGCGAGTCGTTGCAGCGCTGGGTCGGCACCGCCGTCACCGGCGAGGTGACGCTGCGGCTGCGCCGCGGCGAGGACTACTCGATCCTGGACACGAGCGGTCCCGCGTTCAGCTACCACCCGGACAAGCTGTCCATGGAACGCACCGAGGACTCGGCGTTCGGCCCGGCGGACCGGATCGGCCAGCTCACCATGCGCAACCTGGACATCGCCGACTCGCGCGCCAAGCTGGAGCAGTACGCCTCCCTCGGCATGGTCGGCGGCGCGGCCCCGCAGCGGATGGTCGGCGCCGCCCAGGCGGCCTCGACCGGCCTGATCGGCGCGATGCCCGAGGGCGGGGCGGAGGCCATCGCCTCCCGGGGCGTCCCCTCCGCCGAGGACGCGGCGCTCGACCGCGCCGCGATGGAGTTCGGCGTCGACTGAGCGGGGCGCGGTGCGTCGAAGAGGCGACCGGCTCCCGGGGCGGGCCTTCGGCAGCGGCGGTGACGCAGGGTAGCGTGTCGCCCGTGTTCCCTACCGTGCGTGAGGTGCTCGCCCTGGTGCCGGTGCGCCACGGCGCGCCCCGCCTGGTCGCCGGGGACGCCGGGCTGGACCGCCCGGTGCGGTGGGTGCACGTGGCCGAGGTGCCGGACATCGCCACCCTGCTCGGCGGCGGGGAACTGGTGCTCACCACCGGCATCGGGCTGCCCGCCGACGACGCGGGGCTGCGCGCGTTCATCGGCGACCTGGCCGACGTCGGGGTCTCCGGGCTGGTCGTCGAGCTGGGCCGCCGTTACGTCAGCGGGGTGCCCCGGGTGATGGCGGCCGCCGCCGAGCGACGCGGACTTCCCCTGGTCGAGCTGCGCCGGGCCACCCCGTTCGTGCGGATCACCGAGGCGGTGCACGCGCTGATCGTGGACGCCCAGCTCACCGAGCTGCGCGCCACCGAGGAGATCCACCAGCGGTTCACCGAGCTGTCCGTGGAGGGCGCCGAACCGACCGAGGTGCTCCGCCAGGCCGCCGAGCTGGCCGGCTGCCCGGTCGTGCTGGAGAACCTGTCCCGCCAGGTGCTCGCGTACGACCCGGCGGGGGAGAGCGCGGAACTGCTGCTGGACGGCTGGGAGCAGCACTCCCGGCAGATCCGCCCGGCCGGGCGAACCGCGTACGACCCGGACAGCGGCTGGCTGGTGACCACCGTCGGCGCGCGCGGGCAGGACTGGGGACGGCTGCTGCTGCGCTGGCCGGCGGCCGAGGCGACCCCGCCCACCCGGCTCACCATCCTGATCGAACGGGCCGCTTCCACGCTGGCGCTGGGCCGGCTGATCCGGCGCGACGCCGAGGGCCTGGAACGGCAGATCCACCGCACCCTGCTGACCGCGCTGATCGACCACTCCCGCCCGGTGGACGAGGTGGCCCTGCGCGCCAAGGCGCTCGGCGTCACCCTGGACCGCCGGCACCTGGTCGGCGTGGTGGTCCGGCACCGCGCCGACGACGCGGCCGGCGACGCCGCCGACCTGCCCGAGGACTCCGGCCCGGCCCGGTTGCGCGACCTGGCCGAGGCGGTCGGCGCGGCCCTGCGGGAGGCCAAGCTGGCGGCCCTGACCAGCGCCGTCGACGACCAGGCGGTGGGCGCGCTGCTGGCGCTGCCCGACCCGGCCGACGAGGAGAAGGCACTCGCCGCGTTCGCCGCGGCGTTGCGCCGGGTACGCCTCGACGCCGCCCCGGTCCGCCCGCCCGCTGTCCGCCCGACCCGCCAGGGCGACCCCGGTGCCCGGGGCGGATCGTCCGGGGCGGTGGCGCGGTCCGTCGACGCGGTCACCCGCCCGTCGGTGGTCGTCGCGGCCGGGTCCGGCGTGGGCAGCCTGCGCGAGGCGCGCCGGTCACTGGTCGAGGCGCGGCAGATCGCCGAGGCGGCCCGGCGGGACCCTCGCGACCTGCCCTGCTTCCGGCTGCCGCACGTCGGGCTGGCCGGCCTGCTGCACCTGCTGCGGGACGAGCCCCGGTTGCAGACGTTCGTCGAGCGCGAACTCGGCCCGCTGCTGGCGTACGACGCCCAGCACCCTCGGGAGCAGTTGCTCGGCACGCTGCGGGCGTACCTGGAACAGGGGCGGAACAAGTCGGCGGCGGCGTCGGCGGCGCACCTGTCCCGGCCGGCCTTCTACGAGCGGCTGGCGCGCATCGGCCGCATTCTCGACGCCGATCTTGACTCCGTCGAGCAGTGCCTCTCCCTGCACGTGGCCCTGCTCGCCCTCGACGCCGTCCGCACCCCCTGACCGTCCGCCGATCCCCGCGCCCGCGCGGACCGACGGTCGATCATGAAGTTGGCCGGGACGAATCGGGCGTAACGCCGGCTCAACTTCATGATCGACGGCAGGGGCCGGGGTGGGGCGGGTCAGGCGAGCGCGGTGAGGGCCTTGGCGTAGGGGGCGGGGACGAAGTTCGGGCCGCCGGGAGTGAAGACGTCGGAGGTGGACGCCGCCTGCCAGGCGGTGTCCGGCAGCGCCGTCACCAGAGCCCGGACCACCGGGGCGTCGCGCCACTGGTCCTGCTGGGCGAGCAGGCTCAGCGCGACCACCGACTCCTCCACCTCGCCGACGCACTCGAACGGCTTGTGGCCGTCGACGCCGAGCAGCTCCCGGTAGCCGGGGATCTGCGACTCGTCGGCCAGCAGGTCGCCGCCGAAGATGCCGGTGAGCCGCTCGCGGGCCATGAACGGAGCCATGGCCAGGAAGACGAACCGGCACTTCGGGCAGTCGCGGCACCAGCGCTCGCTCGCGTCCCGCAGCTTGAACGCGGCGTTGCAGCTGGTCACCACCGCGTCGTACCGGTCGATCTCGGCGAAGAGCCGGGCGATGTGCAGCTCGGACAGGGAGCGCAGGAGCGAGAAGTACGGCTCGGTGAGCCCGGCATGCTCGGCCAGCGCCGCCCGCAGCAGCCCCTCCGCCTCGACGCCCTTGGACCACTGGTGGTTGATCTCGTGGCCCTGCCAGACCAGGTTCGGGTCGGACGCGGACCGCTCGTTCGACATCACCACCGGGCCGAGCCCGTGCAGCACGGCGGTGGCGACCGCGATCAGCGAGTTGATCGCGGTGACCGGGATGTGCCCGTTGCGCGCGCCGGCGGCGTTCAGCTCGAACAGCACCGGGTCGAGCCGACGCCGGGCGGCCAGCGGCATCAGGTCGGACGCCTCGTTGACCGAGACGATCACGTGGTTCGGGTTGACCGAGAACGGCACCGGGTCGAGGCCGGCCCGGCGCAGCGCCTCCAGCGTGACGATCGAGTCCTTGCCGCCGCCGACGGCGGACAGCGGGCGGCGGTCGGAGTTGTCCACCGGCACGGCCGGGTCCACCGTGCCGGACGGCACCTCGGGACGCAGCTCCAGCACGTGCGGCAGCTGGTTGCGGTACGCGTACTCGGCGAGGCCCTTGCGGTAGACGGCGGTGACCAGCTCGACGGCGGCGGCGCCCAGCGGCGCCGGCAGCACCAGCCGGGGCGGCGCGGCGGCCTTGTAGTAGCTGACGCCGGCGACCACGTGCAGCAGCTCCAGGACCCGGGCGAGGGTGGCCGCGGTGGCGTCGGGCACCGGCTCGGCCGGCAGCGGCAGGGTGATCACCTCGGTGAACCGCTGCTCGCCGTCGGGACCGGTCAGGGCGTAGTCGAACAGGACCTCGCCGGTGGCGAAGTCGATCGAGTAGGACGGGAAGGTGAAGGCGTCCATCCGCCGCAGCTGCTCGTTGGGCACACGCCATAATAGGCCCTGGTTCGTCCACCCGTGTCCGGCTGGGCCGGACCCCGCCCGCCGAGCACCGCCGAGTACGAGGAGAGCCCGTGCGCCTGTCTGATCTGCGCGGACGTCACGTCGCCGTCTGGGGCGCCGGTCGCGAGGGCCGGGCCGCGGTGACCGCGATCGCCGCGCACGGTCCGGCCGGCCTGGTCGCCGTGGACGACAGCGCGAACTTCCTCACCCTGCCCTGGGAGGGCCCGCTCGCCGCGGCGGCGCCGCTGGTCACCGGCGAGGAGGGCTTCGCGCGGCTGGCCGCCGCCGACGTGGTGGTCCGGTCGCCGGGGGTGCCGAACACCCACCCGTGGATGGTGGAGCTACGCCGCCGGTCCGTCCCGGTGACGCAGGGCAGCGCGCTCTGGATGGCCGACCACGCGGACCGCACCGTCGGGGTGACCGGCAGCAAGGGCAAGAGCACCACCTCCAGCCTGATCAGTCACCTGCTCACCGCGATGGACCGGCCGAACGTCTTCGGCGGCAACATCGGCGTGCCGCTGCTCGACCTGCCCGAGGCGGACCTGTACGTGCTGGAGCTGTCCAGCTACCAGTGCGCCGACCTGACCGACTCGCCCCGGGTGGCGGTGGTGACCGCGCTGTTCCCCGAGCACCTGGACGCGCACGGCGGCGAGCGGGAGTACTACCGGGACAAGCTGAACCTGGTCGCGCACGGCCCGCACACGGTCGTGGTCAACGGCGCCGACCCGCGGCTGGCCGTGGAGCTGGGCGACCGGGCGGCGGTGCGGGCCGGCTCGCCGGACACCACCCACGTGGCCACCGGTCCGGACGGCACGCCCTGGTTCCACCTGCGGGACACGCCGTTGTTCCCGCGCGCGGTGCTGCCGCTGGTCGGGCGGCACAACGAGGGCAACCTCTGCGTCGCGCTCGCCGTGCTCGACGCGCTCGGCGTCGACGTGGTGGCGCACAGGGACAGCCTCGCCGTGGCGGTCGCCGAGTTCCAGGGCCTGGCCCACCGGCTCACCGAGATCCCCGACCCGTCCGGGCTCACGTTCGTCGACGACACGCTCGCCACCAGCCCGTACGCGGCCATGCACGCGATCGACGCGTACGAGGGCCGGCCGCTGACCGTGATCGTCGGCGGCACGGACCGAGGGCTCGACTACACCCCGCTGCGGGAGCACCTGGCCGAGCGGGAGATCACCGTGATCGGCATCCCGGACAGCGGTCCCCGCATCGTCGAGGCGCTGGCCGGGCTGCCGGCGGTCCGCACCGAGCTGGCCGAGGACCTGGTGGCCGCCGTCGGCCTGTCCCGCAAGCTCACCCCCGCCGGCGGGGTGGTGCTGCTGTCCCCGGCGGCGCCCAGTTACGGGCGGTTCCGCAACTTCGAGCACCGCTCCGAGGTGTTCGCCCAGGCGGTCGCCGACACGGCCCGCTGAGGTCAGCCCCGGTCCGCCGGTCCGCCCCGCGACTCCGCCGGCACCGCGTCGTGGGCCGGCAGCGCGTCGCGGCCCGGTGCGTCGTGCGCCGGTGGCGTGTCGTCGTGGGCCGGCAGGGCGTCGTCGGTCGGCTCGCGGGGTGCGGGCGGCGGGTTCCCGGCGGTCGGGGCGGCCCGTCCGGACCGCTGCTTGGCCGGTGTCCAGGCGAACGCGAGCGCGCCGCCGACCAACGTCAGCAGCATGCCGATGAGGAATCCGCCCAGGTTCGAGGTGAGCCAGGAGACCAGCCCGAGCAGCAGCGAGAGCAGCGCGTAGAAGACCCGCTGCTGCGGGGTGGCGATCAGCAGCACCCCGCAGAGCACGAGGACCGCGGGGACCAGGTACGCGGCCAGGCCCTGCGGCCCGACGTGCAGCAGCACCCCGAGTGGCGCGCGCAGCGTCACCAGCATCTCCGCGCCGCCGAGCGCGATGAGCAGCCCGGCGGTGAACGGCCGGGCCCGTCGCCAGCGGCGCCAGCGCCCACGGGTGCGGGTGGCGGGCGCCGCGTGCTGTCCGCCGGTCACGTCAGCACCCGTCGGAGCTGAAGCCCATACGCAGGTTGGGCAGCGTGAAGATCGCGGCGGTGGTGGCGTAGTTGTTCTGCCGCAGGTTGGTGATGGTCACCGTGTCGGCCTGCTGGGCGAAGACGCCCGGGTTGCCAGTGACGCCGGGGACCTGGTCGACCGTGCTGGCGTCCTGCCCGACGTTGATCTTCTTGAACGAGGCGTTGCCGGCGATCTCGTCGCCGTCGACGACGAGCGTGCGGGCGGTGACCGGCTTGCCGGAGCCGCCGGCGGTGATCCGCAGGTTGGTCCCGCCCAGGTTGATGCTCTGGCACAGGTTGGTCAGCTCGGCCTTGTCGATGGCCGAGACGATGACGAGCACCTGACCGCCGGTGTCGCCCTGGTTCGGGCTGTCCGGGATCATCTGGTCGAGCGTGGCGAACTGCTCGAACCCGGTGCCCTCCAGCCGGTCGGCGGTGACGGTGAACGGCATGCCGGAGATGGCGAACTGCGCACCGAGCACGCCCTGCGCGGTCAGCACCACCATGCCGGCGGCCCCGGCCGCCACCGCGCCGAGGGTGACGGCGAACCGGCGCCAGCGGACGCCGCTGCTCGGCTGGTCGGCCTCGATCGGTGCGGTCTGCTCCGACATGGCGGCTCCCTTTCGAGATCAATTCATTCGCGACGATGTGAATTGGCTTTGCGGGGTTTCCGCGCCACGGAGGCGCAGGCCGAAGTTACCGCTGGGTAAAGGGGCGGTCAACAGCCCGTAGCGGCGAGTTGGGCGGCATGTGTGAATTGCGGCAAAAGTGAAAAACCGCAGCGGTTTCCCACCGGGTCGGTCAGGGTTGGCCGGTCGGCGCGCAGGGCGCGGTCGTGCTCGGACCGTCGTCCGGACGGGTCGGTCGGGTGGCCCGCCGGGCGCCGTCGGGCCCCAGGAACGGCGCGGTGGCCGCGTACGTGAGCACCGGCAGCAGCGCCGGCAGCTCCTCGGCCCGTCCCTGCGCCACCCGGCCCCGGATCGTGGCGTGGATGCCACCGACCACCGTGGACACCAGCACGTCCCGGTCCACCCCGGTGACCGCCGGCCCGGGACCCGCGTCGGCGAAGAACCGGCGGAAGCTGTGCAGCAGCGCGTCCCGTTCCCGGCGGGCGTCCGGACCGGCCGCGTCCACCTCGACCAGCGCCATCCGGGCGAAGGCGGGCACGCTGGCGAGCACGTCGAGCAGCGTGCGCAGCGCCGCCCGGGCGGCGTCCGGCCAGTCCGGCCCGGCGTCCCGGTAGGCGCCCTCCATCAGCTGCGAGACCACCGAGATGCCGTGCCGGTACGCGGCGAGGAACGCGTCCTGCTTGCCGCTGAACAGCGCGTAGAACGCCGGCCGGGTGACCCCGGCGGCATGGCAGATGTCGCTGACCCGGGCGGCGTCGTACCCCCGGGTCGCGACCTCCCGCACCAGCCCGTCGAAGAGGCGGTCGCGTTGGGTCGCCGCCACCTCCTCGGCCGGCACCCGCCGCGGGCCGCGCTTGATGGCGCGGTCGGGGTCGCGGCCGTGCCGCGCGCCCGGTAGCGGGGCGGGCGCCGGCGGTGGCGGGCTCTGCGTGGTCAAGATATCGGCCTTCCTTGATGCGTTGACTTTACGACCCTCTGAGGTTTATAACTTTCGACACGCTCAGTCCACGCCCCGTCACCGCCGGTGATCTCTCGAACGGTCACCCCTGTCGCGTCGAAGGAGGGCCCGAATGGCTGCCATTATCGCCGCCCACGGGCGTCCTCCCAAGGGCGGAGAGAAGCAGGTGACGCGGCGTCGCCGCAGTGCCCCACGCCGCCGGTCCCGCTGAGTCGCGGCGGCTCACCACCCCCGGCGCCGTCCGTCCCGGACGCCGCCGGCACGTCCCCGTCCCACCCCCGGAAGGAACCCCCATGCCCACGTACGGACGCATCGGCGCGGGCCTCGCCGCCCTGGCGCTGCTGACCGGTCTGGTCGGCGCCGCCCCCGCCACCGCCGCCCCCTCCACCTCGCTGGCCAGCGCCGTGCTGACCTACCCGAGCGTCGCCGGCACCGCCGTGTCGGTCAACGACGTCATCCAGGCCAGCCTGAAGAGCGGCACCAACGCCACCTTCTACTCGTCGGCCAGCGGCACCAGCGGCATCAAGTGCGCCGCGTCCAGCTTCAGCGCGAAGGTGCTGAGCAACCCGACCGCTCCCGGCACCGCCACCGAGAGCCTCACCGCGCAGACGTTCAGCAGCTGCACCACGAACGTCTTCGGCACCACCGGCGTGCAGAGCGTGACCGTCAACAACCTGCCCTACACCACCTCGGTCACCAGCGCGGGCGTGGTCACCATCTCCGGCACCGCGGCCGCGCCGATCCAGAGCACGGTCGTGCTGAACTCCCTGCTCGGCCCGATCACCTGCGTCTACCGGACCAGCACGAACACGCTCACCGGCACGGCGGCCAACGCCACCAACTCGATCGCCTTCACCAACCAGACGCTGACCAAGTTCTCCGGTCCGTCGCTCTGCTTCGGCACCGCGTACTTCACCGCGACCTACTCGCCGGTGAAGGACACCAGCAAGACCGGCAGCCCGGCCGTCTACGTCAACTGAGCACCCGACCCATCGGCCGGCGCGCGGCGGTTCGCCGGGCGCCGGCCACCGGTCCGGGCCGGTCAGCCGGTCGTCAGCGCCGCGTGCAACGCGCGCATCGACCGCAGCGCGGAGCGGATCTCCTGCAGATAGCGGCCGGGGGTCAGGGTCGGCTCCGGCACCGGAACCGGCGCGCTCGCCGCCGGGTCCACCCCGACCGTCTCGATGCCGCACCCGTACGGCACGGCCAGCGTCCGCAGCGCGTCGCAGTGCTGGAACGGCACGTAGATCGGCGCGGTCACCATCAGCACCGGGTCACCGGCGCGCAGCCGGACGTGCTCGGCCCAGAACCGCTGCGTGTCGGCGGTGTGCGCCCGGCGGCGCTCCGGCTCGCTCGACGGCGCGGCGAGCACCCGGACCGGGGGCAGCCCGGCCGGCCGGTAGGTGCGCGACGACCAGGCGCGGTGCGGGTGGTCGGCCGGCCCGCCGCTCTCCCGCGCCGGCTCGTCCGCCCCGAACGCCAGCCGTACGCCGGCGTCCAGGACGTCCACCTCGGTGGCGCACCCGGGCACCCCGGCCGCGGCCAGCATCGCCGACTCGGCCTCTGAGAGCGGCCGGAAGCTGCCCAGCACCGCCACCTCGCCGGCCACCCGGGCCGTGCGGGCCAGCAGCGCCGCGTACGCGGTGCGCCGCAGGCACGCGTGCGCCAGCCCGCCGAGGACCAGCAGGTGCGCGTACCCGGAGCGGGCCGGCGGGGTGGCCCGGACCAGGCCCAGCGCCGTGGCCGCGGCCAGCACCAGTCCGGCGGTCCCCGGGTCGAACGCCGGTTCCCGGGCGTCCGGGCGTTCCCGCCCCTGGCGGAAGTCCCAGCGCCGGGCGGAGAACACGTCCAGCCCGGCCAGCACCGCCGTCAGGTCGCCGGCCGGCCAGTCGCCGCCGAAGCGGGCCACCAGGCCGCGCAGTGGCGGTGACTCCACCCAGGACCGCACTCCGGACAGCAGCTCCGCGTGGCTCGTCCCCGCCACGCCGGCCGGCAGCTCCACCTGAGTCGTCCGCACCCGGCGGATGCTACCGGCGGCGCCTGTCGGTCGCGGCCGTGACGCGACCGCGCTGCGGATCGCGTGGTAGAGCACGTCGACCGGCGACGGGAAGCTCGGCAGATGGCCCGTTTCGCTCCGGAAAGCGCAACGACCGCTTGACGTGGTGTCAGGTCGGGGGCGTCGCCGCGCGACACAGTGGCAGTTGTCCCTGTCCGGGCGCGGTGGGAGCGTGCGGGGACCAGACCGCCGCTGAAGGGTGCGCCGATGACGTCCGACGACCTCCTCGCCCGGCACCGGGCCGTACTCCCGTCCTGGATGCCCCTCTACTACGCCGAACCGCTGGAACTCGTCGCCGGGTCCGGTCGTCGGGTCACCGACGCGGCCGGTCGCAGCTACCTGGACTTCTTCGGCGGGGTGCTGACCACCATGGTCGGCCACGACATCCCGGAGATCCGGGAGGCGGTCGAGCGGCAGCTGCGCACCGGCCTCGTGCACACCTCCACGCTCTACCTGATCCGGCAGCAGGTGGAACTGGCCGAGAAGGTCGCCCGGCTCTCCGGCATCCCCGACGCCCGCGTCTTCTTCACCAACTCCGGCACCGAGGCCAACGAGGCCGCCCTGCTGGTCGCCACCAACCACCGGCGCTCGCACCAGATCCTCGCCGTGCGCAACAGCTACCACGGCCGGTCGTACGCGGCGATGGGTGTGACCGGCAACCGCGGCTGGTCGGCCAGCGCGCTCAACCCGTTGCAGGTGGCCTGGCTGCACTCCGGCGAGCGGCTGCGCGGCCTGCTGGCCCGGCTCGACGCCGACGACCGGGTCGACGCCGCGGTCGAGGACCTGCGCGAGGTGCTCGCCACCCAGACCGCCGGCGACGTGGCCTGCCTGATCGCCGAACCGATCCAGGGCGTCGGCGGCTTCGTGCACGGCCCGGACGGGCTCCTCGCCGCCTGGAAGAAGGTGCTCGACGAGCACGGCATCCTGCTGATCAGCGACGAGGTGCAGACCGGCTGGGGACGCACCGGCGAGCACTTCTGGGGCTACCAGGCGCACGGCGTGACACCGGACCTGCTCACCTTCGCCAAGGGCGTCGGCAACGGCTTCGCCCTGGCCGGCGTGGTCGGCCGGGCCGAGATCCTGGAGTCGGTGCCGGCGATCAGCTTCTCCACCTTCGGCGGCAACCCGATCTCCACCGCCGCCGGCAACGCGGTGCTCGACTACCTGCTCGACCACGACCTGCAGGCCAACGCGGCCCGGGTCGGCGCGATCCTCGCCGACGGCCTGCGCGCGGCCGCCGCCGAGCTGGACCAGGTCGCCGAGGTACGCGGCAAGGGCCTGATGCTGGCCGTCGAGTTCGTCCGCCCCGGCACCGTCGAGCCGGACGCGGAGCTGACCACCCGGGTCTTCGAGGCGTGCCGCGCCGGCGGCCTGCTGGTCGGCAAGGGCGGGCTGTACGGCAACGTGGTGCGGATGGGTCCGCCGCTGACGCTGACCGAGGACGAGGCCCGCGAGGGCCTGGCCATCCTGGTCGACGCGATCCGGTCGTCGGTCGGAGAGGCGGCGTGAGCGTGATCGGGCACTACGTCGACGGCAAGCCGACCGCCGGAGAGTCCGAGCGGCGCGGCGACGTCTTCGACCCGGCCACCGGCCGCCGTAGCGCCCGGGTGGCGCTGGCCGGCGCGGCCGACGTGGCCGGCGCGGTGGAGGCCGCCGAGCGCGCCGCCCGCGCCTGGCGGGACGCCTCCCTGGCCCGACGCACGGCGGTGCTGTTCGCGTTCCGGGAGCTGGTGCACGCCCGCCGGGACCGGCTCGCCGAGGTGATCACCGCCGAGCACGGCAAGGTGCTCGCGGACGCCGCCGGCGAGGTGCAACGCGGGCTCGAGGTGATCGAGTACGCCTGCGGCATCCCCTCGGCGCTGCGCGGCGGGTTCAGCGAGAACGTCTCCACCGAGGTCGACTCCTACAGCCTGCGGCAACCGCTGGGCGTGGTCGCGGTGATCTCCCCGTTCAACTTCCCGGTGATGGTGCCGCTCTGGTTCGTGCCGGTGGCGGTGGCCTGCGGCAACGCGGTGGTGCTCAAGCCGAGCGAGAAGGACCCGAGTGCCGCCCTGCTGCTCGCCGGGTGGTTCACCGAGGCGGGCCTGCCCGACGGTGTGCTCAACGTGGTCAACGGCGACAAGGAGGCGGTCGACGCCCTGCTCGACCACCCCGGCGTACGGGCCGTGTCGTTCGTCGGCTCCACCCCGGTGGCCCGGTACGTGCACCAGCGCGGCGCGCTGGCCGGCAAGCGGGTGCAGGCGCTGGGCGGGGCGAAGAACCACATGGTGGTGCTCCCCGACGCCGACCTGGACCTGGCCGCCGACGCGGCGGTCAACGCCGGGTTCGGCTCGGCGGGGGAGCGGTGCATGGCGGTCTCCGCCCTGGTGGCGGTGGAGCCGGTGGCGGACGCGCTGGTCGAGCGGATCGCCGAGCGGATCGGCCGGCTGCGCACCGGGGACGGTCGACGTGGCTGCGACATGGGTCCGCTGGTCACCGCCGCGCACGCCGAGCGGGTGCGTTCCTACGTGGAGTCCGGGATCGCGGCCGGCGCGGTGCCGGTGGTGGACGGGCGGGACGTCACGCCGGACGGCGAGCCGGGCGGCTTCTGGCTCGGCCCGACGCTGTTCGACCACGTCACCCCGGACATGTCGATCTACGCCGACGAGATCTTCGGCCCGGTGCTGAGCGTGCTGCGCGTCGGCTCGTACGACGAGGCGGTGGAACTGGTCAACGCGAACCCGTACGGCAACGGCACGGCGATCTTCACCAACGACGGCGGGGCCGCCCGGCGGTACCAGCACGAGGTGGAGGTCGGCATGGTCGGGATCAACGTGCCGATCCCGGTGCCGATGGCCTACTACTCGTTCGGCGGGTGGAAGGCGTCGCTCTTCGGCGACCTGCACGCGCACGGCGCCGACGGGGTCGCGTTCTTCACCCGGGGCAAGGTGGTCACCAGCCGCTGGCTCGACCCGCGCCACGGCGGGGTCAACCTCGGCTTCCCCACCCAGACCTGAGCAGCCGCAGCAGTCCCGCCCCGGCCAGGTACGCCACCAGCGCCGGGGCGGGCAGGCCGAGCGGCTCGGCCGCCTCCTTCGGCGCGAGGCTGTTCAGCAGCAGACCGGCGACGAGGGCGGCGTACCCGGCGACGGCCAGCGCGGTCGACACCCGGCCGTGCGCGCGGGCTCGGCCACGGCCGCCGGGCGGGCCCGACGGGCGGCGGGTGCGGGCCTCGACCGGGCCGAAGACGGCGACCAGCACGGCCAGCACCACGGCCAGGGCCGCCAGCCACGGGATCCGCCAGGCCCACCAGGTCGCCGTGCCGACCGGTGCGGTGGGCAGCACGCCGAGCGCGTCGAGCAGACCGACCAGCAGGATCGCGGCGGTCAGGTGCCAGAGGAAGACGGTGAGCACCACCGCGTTGACCGCGATCACCGCCTGCCACGGGCCGGACCGGCGCAGCCAGCGCCCGGCCGGACCGCGCAGCAGCAGGATCAGCCCGAGCTGGGCGGCGGCCGCGGCGAGCAGCGCCAGGCTCGGCGGCGCCGCGTTGTCCAGCCGCTCGCCGGGCACGTGCAGCATCGCCACCGGGTACGGCCCGACGACGGTGAGCAGCACCAGCGCGACCAGGCCGCCGGCCAGCAGGATCGTGCCGGCCCGGGGGGAGAGCGGCAGCTCGCGTCGGCGTAACCCGGTCCGCTCGTGACCCTGGCGGCCGTCGGCGCGGCCGACGGCGTCGTGCGGTCCGACGCCCGTCGCCGCCGATCTGCCGGGACGGCCGGCACCGGGCGTGTCGCTGGTCGGCTGCGCCGGTCGGGTCGCGTCGTACCAGGCGAAACCGAGCTGGTGCACGGCCAGCCAGGCGAACAGGTAGTTGCCGTCGGCAAGGCCGGCCGGACCGAGGAGCCGGCCGAGGTCACCGAGCGCGACGAGCGCGACCAGCGCCGCCGGCACGACCAGCCCGAACCGGCGGTGCAGCGCCACCATCGGCGGGGTCAGCGCCACCACCGCGAAGTACGCCACCAGGAACCAGAGCGGGATGGTGGCGAACCAGACCACGGTGCGCACCTGCGTCGCCTCGGCGCCGCGCAGCGTGGCGACCGTGGCGCCGGCGGCGAGCACCAGCAGCAACGTGGTGGTCGGTCGGACCAGGCGGGCGCTGCGGTCCACCAGCCAGCCGGTCGCAGATCCGCCGCGACGCCGGCGGGCGGCCAGCGAGGCGGCGTTGGCATAGCCGCCGACCAGGAAGAACACCGGCATCACCTGGGCCACCCAGGTCAGCGGCCAGGTCCAGGGCAGGTCGGCCAGCGCCGAGCGGCCGGCCGGGCGGCCGTGCTCGTACCCGATCACGGTGACGCCCCAGTGGCCGAGCACGACCATGGTGATGGCCAGCGCCCGGAGCAGGTCGACGTAGCGCTCCCGCCCCGGCGGCGTGCGCTCGGCGAGCTGCCGCAGGCGGCGCATGGGGCCAGGCTATGCCAGCCGTCGGCGACCGGTACGGATAACGGATCGGTCGAGAAGTCTTGTGATCCGCGTCGCGTCAGCGTAGAAATTCTTCAGCAACAACAGCCGATGTGAAGACAAGCGACAGATCCGCCACCCCGCGTACGAACCGAGGAGTTGCGATGAACAGGCGTGAGATCCTCCGGCGCAGCGCCGCCGCCGGTCTGCTGGCCACCCCCGCCGCCGGTCTGCTCGCCGGCTGCGCCACCTCCGGTGGCGACGACAAGGGCGAGGGTGGCGCGTACCAGGGCACCAAGAGCGAGCAGAACCCGCTCGGGGTGAAGGAGGACGCGCCACTGGAGGTGGTGATCTTCAACGGCGGCTTCGGCGAGGAGTACGCCAAGGCGCACGAGGCCATGTACAAGGAGAAGTACCCGAAGGCGGAGATCAAGCACTCGGCCACCGCGGAGATCAGCAAGACGCTCCAGCCCCGTTTCGTCGACGGCAGCCCGCCGGACGTGGTCAACAACTCCGGCGCCGGCCAGATCGACTTCAACGGCCTGGTCTCCCAGAACGCGATCGCCGACCTGGGCGAGCTGCTCGCCGCGCCCAGCCTCGACACGCCCGGCAAGACGGTGAAGGACACGCTGCTGCCCGGCACCGTCGAGGTCGGCTCCTACGACGGCCGGTTCCTGGTGCTCAACTACACCTACACGGTCTACGGCATCTGGCACTCGACCAAGCTCTTCGCCGACCGCGGCTGGACCTACGCCAAGACCTGGGACGAGCACATCGCGCTCTGCCGCCAGATCAAGGCCGCCGGCATCGCCCCCTGGACGTACGCCGGCGTGCATCCCCGCTACATGAGCTGGCCGCTGATCTCCACCGCGATCAAGCTGGGCGGTCCCTCGGTCGCGCTGGCCATCGACAACCTGGAGCCCAACGCCTGGAAGTCGGACGCCATGAAGACCGCCGCCGACGCCTGGCACCAGATCGTCAAGGACAAGTTCATCCTCGACGGCTCGCCGGGCCTGGACCACAAGCAGTCGCAGACCGCCTGGTGCCAGGGCAAGGCCGCGTTCATCTCCTGCGGCTCCTGGCTGGAGAGCGAGCAGAAGGACGTCACGCCGGCCGGCTTCAACATGACCGTCGCGCCGACGCCGAGCCTGGGCAGCGGCGACAAGCTGCCGTTCGAGGCGATCCGGGGCACCGCGGGCGAGCCGTTCATGGTGCCGGCGAAGGCGAAGAACGTGGCCGGCGGGCTGGAGTACTTCCGCACCATGCTGTCGCGCAAGGGCGCCCAGGACTTCACGAAGAAGGTCGCCAGCCTGCCCGTGGTCGCCGGCGCCACCGAGGGCATCGACCTGCCGTACGGGCTCAGCACCGTGGTCAAGGCGCTGGACGCGTCCGGCTCCAACGGCTTCAACTGGGTCTACAACAACTACTACCGCAAGCTGGAGCGCAACCTGGT
This sequence comes from Micromonospora sp. WMMD754, assembly GCF_049315235.1. Lineage (NCBI taxonomy): Bacteria > Bacillati > Actinomycetota > Actinomycetes > Micromonosporales > Micromonosporaceae > Micromonospora > Micromonospora sp. WMMD754. The sequence continues at coordinate 6,540,242 of NZ_CP186058.1, read as the reverse complement.
CGACGCGGCCTGCGGCGAGTTCTTCAGCGGCCGGATCTCCCCGGCGGAGTTCCTCGACCAGTGCCAGAAGGGCGCCGACTCGATCGCGCAGGACAGCTCGGTGAAGAAGTACAAGCGGGCCGCGTGACGCTCGGATGCGACACGGCCGATACCCGCTGATCCTCAGCTTCCTGCTGCCACCGCTGGCGCTCTACGGCATCTTCGTGCTCTCGCCGTACCTTCAGGCGTTCCAGATCTCGACCACCGACTGGCTGGGCTACTCGGCGGAGGCCGACCCGGTCGGCCTGGCGAACTTCCGCACCCTGCTGCACGACGGGTACGTCTGGAACGCGTTGAAGAACAACGCGATCCTGCTCGCGGTGGTGCCGGTGGTGACCATCGCACTGGGTCTCTTCTTCGCCAGCATGCTCACCATGGGCGGGCGCAAGGGCCGCGCCGGCGTCACCGGGGTACGCGGGACGGCCGTCTACCGGCTCGTCTACTTCTTCCCGCAGGTGCTCTCCGTGGTGATCATCGCGTTGCTGTGGAAGGAGATCTACAGCCCGACCAGCGGTCTGCTCAACGGCGGGCTGCGGGCGGTCGGGCTGGCCACCCCGGCCTGGCTCGGCGACCCGAGGTTCGCGTTCTGGTGCGTGCTGGCCGTGATGGTGTGGAGCAACGTCGGGTTCTACGTGGTGCTGTTCGGCGCCGCGATGCAGGCCATCCCGCGCGACATCTACGAGGCGGTGCTGCTCGACGGCGCCTCCCGCGCCACCATGCTGCGGAAGATCACCATCCCGCTGCTCTGGGACACCATCCAGGTGGCCTGGATCTACCTGGCCATCGCGGCGCTGGACGGTTTCATCCTGGTGCAGCTCATGACCAACGGCGGGCCGAACTTCTCCTCCGACGTGATCGGCCTGCGCATGTACGACACCTCGTTCGGCAGCGAGAACAAGTTCGGGTACGCCTCCGCGATCGGCGTGGCCATGTTCTTCCTGACCCTCTCGGTGGCGGTGCTGGCGCTGCGGACCGCCCGGCGTGATCGGATCGAGTACTCGTGACCACAGTGGATACCGGCGCCCCGACCGCCGTCGCGACCGGCGCGGCCACCCCGGCCGACCGTCCGCCCCGGCGTGAGCTGGGCGTGGCGAACGTCTTCTCGCACGGCTTCCTGCTGCTCTGGGCGGCGATGACGATCCTGCCGCTGGCCTGGATGGTGCTCAGCTCGCTGAAGAGCAACGGGGAGATCATCGCCGATCCCTGGGGCCTGCCCGAGGCGCTGCGGTTCGACAACTGGGGGCGGGCCTGGACCAACGCCCACATCGGCCGGTTCTTCTTCAACAGCCTGGTGGTGGTGACCGGCTCGCTGACGCTGACCATGCTGCTCGGCGCCACCGCCGCGTACGTCTTCGCGCGCTACGAGTTCCGCGGCCGTCAGGTGGTCTACTACCTGTTCGTCGGCGGGATGATGTTCCCGGTGTTCCTGGCCCTGGTGCCGCTGTTCTTCGTGGTGCGCAGCGTCGGCCTGCTCGGCACCTGGCCGGGCCTGATCCTGGTCTACACCGCATACTCGCTGCCGTTCACGGTGTTCTTCCTGACCGCCTTCTTCCGGACGCTGCCGACCTCGATCGCGGAGGCCGCCATGATCGACGGCTGCGGGCACTTCCGGCTTTTCTTCCGGGTGATGCTGCCGATGGCGCGACCGGGACTGATCAGCGTCGGCATCTTCAACTTCCTCAGTCACTGGAACCAGTTCCTGCTGCCCCAGGTGCTCATCCCCGGCGACGGGCAGGACCGGATGCTCGCCCAGGGACTCAGTTCGCTCGCGGTCAGCCAGGGTTACGCCGGCGACTACGCCCAGCTCTTCGCCGGCCTGACCATCGCCGTGCTGCCGGTGCTCGTGGTCTACGTGGCGTTCCAGCGGCAGGTCCAGGCCGGCCTGACCGCCGGGCAGCTCAAGTGAGGTCGTTGCCACAGGCAACGGGGCAGTGCGGATGACCGTGCTCCCCTAGGGTGAGCCGGCACGCTCACCTCATCGACAGGAATTCCATGTTCTTCCTCATCTACACACTGCTGTTGCTGCTCGGCGGCATCGCCATGGTCGCCCTCGGCATCGCCGTCAAGGAGCAGGGGACCGGCTCCCGGATCCTCAACGTGGTCGTCGGGCTCGCCATGTTCGCCTACGGCTTCTATCTGTTCTTCCTCTTCGAGGGCGGCCGCTACCAGATCTTCTTCTACGTCTTCGTCCTGCCGATCCTGCTGGCCGTGCGGGCGGTGAAGGCCCGCAAGGAGGCCCGCGAGCAGGCCGCGGCGCACCAGTTCGCCGGCGCGCCGCAGCCCGGGATGTTCGCTCCGTCGGCGCACGGCCAGCCGGCTCCCGGCTACCCGGCTCCGGGTCAGGCGGGCGCCCCCTTCGGCGTGGCCGGACAGGGGCACGCGGCGCCGCCGCACGGCCAGCCGGTGGCGCCGCACGGTCCGGGCCAGCAGGGGCACCCGACCGCGCCGCACGCTCCGGGCCCGCAGGGATACCCGACCCCGCCGCAGGGCTCCGGGCCGCAGGGGTACCCGACCGCTTGAGCAGGTACGCAGGCCGGTCGCCCGTCGTGGCGGCCGGCCTCTCCTCCGCTTGACCGGTAGGAAATCTCCTACCTATGCTGGCGGGCATGTCCGTCAACCACGTGCAGATCGTCTCCGTACCCGTCAGCGACCAGGACCGGGCCCGCGACTTCTACGTCGACGTGCTCGGTCTGGATCTGGTGCGGGACAACCCGATGGGGCCCGGCGGCCGCTGGGTGCAGGTGGCCCCGAAGGGCGCCGCGACCACGCTGACGCTGGTCACCTGGTTCGACAGCATGCCCGCCGGCTCGCTCCGAGGGTTGGTGCTGGAGAGCGACGACCTCGACGCCGACGTCGTCCGGCTGCGCCAGCGGGGGGTCGTGTTCGCCGAGGACGGGATCCAGGTCGCGCCCTGGGGCCGGTACGTCACCCTTGCCGACCCGGACGGCAACGGCATCGCGTTGCAGGAGACCCGTGTCTGAGCCGGACGTCTTCGCGGCCCTGGCCAACCCCACCCGGCGCGAACTGTTGCGGCTGCTCCGCGAGGAGGGGGAGCAGCCGGTGCAGCGGCTCGCCGACCGGTTCGACATGCGCCGACCCAGCCTGTCCGAGCACCTGCGGGTGCTCAAGGACGCCGGGCTGGTGACCGAGCAGCCGGTCGGGCGGCAGCGGTTCTACGCGTTGCGCCCCGAGCCGCTGCGCGAACTGGCCGACTGGCTCACCCCGTACGAGCGGTTCTGGCGCTCCCGCCTGGCCGGGTTGCGCGAGGTGCTGGACGAGCTGCCCGATGAGTGAACCGACGCGTATCGCGGTGGACCAGTTCCTGCCCCACCCCCCGGCCAAGGTGTGGCGGGCCCTGACCGATTCCGATCTCCTCGAACGGTGGCTCATGCCGAACGACTTCCGGGCGGTGCCGGGGCACCACTTCACCTTCCGCACGGTCGCGCGCCCCGGTCAGGGGTTCGACGGGGTGGTCCACTGCGAGGTGCTGGAACTTGACGAGCCACGGCGGCTGCGGTGGGCGTGGCGTGGTGGCTCGCTCGACACGGTGGTCACCTGGACGTTGGTCCCCGAGGGCAGGGGCACCCGGCTGTTCCTGGAGCACGCCGGTTTCGACCCGGACGACCCGCTGCAGCGGCGGACGTTCACCCTGCTCGACGGCGGCTGGCGTACCCAGGTCTGGACCCGTCTCGCCGCCACGCTGACCGCACTGCCCTGACCGCCTGCAGGCCTGGATGCCGCACACCGTCAGCAGGGGTCGGGCTCTGCCGGCGGCGCGGTGGGTGGAACGTCGTGGGTGCGGGCGGGCTGGTGTGGCGCCTACGGTGTTCCACCGAGCCGGTGGAGCTGCGTGCCCGGCGAGTCTGGGTCGTTCACGTCATCGACTTCTCGGTCACGGACGGGACGTGGTTTCCGTCGCCTGTCGAGCTGATAACACGAACGACTCACAGCGGCTGTGGGTGAGGGTGAGTCGTTGGTGTTATCAGCTCGACAGGGCGTTGGGGGTTATCGTCCGTCGGCGCGGGGCGCGGGGCGCGGGGCGCGGGGCGCGGGGCGCGGGGCGCGGGGCGCGGGGCGCGGGGCGCGGGGCGCGGGGCGCGGGGCGCGGGGCGCGGGGCGCGGGGCGCGGGGCGCGGGGCGCGGGGCGCGGGGCGCGGGGCGCGGGGCGCGGGGGTCAGGCCGGTGGCGGGACGAGGCGGGTGTGCAGCGCGGCCGGGTCGGCCACCTCGGGCAGGTCCCGGGCGGCGAGCCAGGCCGCGGCGGCGGCACCGTCCCCGGCGCTGTGCAGCGGGGCGTCCGGCCAGCGGACGGTCAGCTCGTACCGGACGGCGGTGGCCAACGGCGTGTCGCCGGTGAGCAGGCCGCCGCCGAGCACCACCGGATCGGTCGCGCCGGCCGGGCGGATCCGGGAGACACTCTCGGCCAGCAGCGCGGCGGCCTCGCCGATCAGGGCGGCGGCGGTCGGCTCGCCCTCCCGGGCCGCCGTGACGACCAGCGGCGCGAGGCGGGCCAGGTCCACCGGTGGCCGCCGGGTCACCGCCTGTACGACCGCATCGGCGGTCGCCCGGGGTCGGGCGGCCACCTCGGTCGTGCCGGTCAGCTCGGTGAGCACGCGGCGGGCGAGCGCTCCCGGGGCGTCGGCCCGGTCCAGGTCGGTCAGGAGTCGGCGGACCGCCTCGCGGCCCAGCCAGAACCCGGAGCCGGCGTCGCCGAGCAGCCAGCCGTGGCCGTCGGCGGTGCGGTCCAGGCGCAGGTCACGTACCTGGGCGGCGATCGCGCCGGTGCCGGCGATGAGCACGGTGCCCTCTGGCGCGGCGGTCCCGGAGGCGTAGGCCACCAGGGCGTCACCGTGCACGGTGTACGGGCAGGCGAGCCCCGCCTCGGCCCAGGCCCGGTCGAAGGCGTCCCGGCCGTGCGGGTCGGCGAGGAGGCGGCCGGCGCCGGCGAGGCCGATCACGCCGGCGCGTACCCGGGTCGGGTCGACCTCGGCGAGCGCCGCGCGGAGGGCGGCGAGCAGTTCGGCGGCGGCCCGCTCGGCGCCGTGACTGGTCGGGTTGCCGCCGCCGGCGCGGCCGTCGCCCAGGCGTACGCCGTCGAGGTTCAGCGCGGTGGCGCGGGTGGACGTACCTCCGACGTCGAGGCCGACCACGACGGTGTCCGACATGGCTCCCATGCTGGTCGGCCACGTTCCCGGACGCAAGATCGCGGCTGTGCGTCAGGTAACAGTTTGAAAACTTCGCCCACGCTCTTGACACGGAGGGGCCTTCAGTAAGAACTTTTACCACTAACAGTTAACACTCTTTCCGAAAGGCGTCCGATGGTTGATCACGAGGTGGACACCCCCGCGGGGACCGCGGTGGTCGACGCCGACGCGGTCGACCGGCGGGGTGCGGTGACCGTCTCCTCGGACGGGGTGCTGGCCAGGGTCCGGGCCGGCGCGGGGGAGCTGACGGGGGCGTTGCGCCGGGTCGCCGAGCACGTGCTCAGCGACCCGGAGGCGGCGGCCCGGGCCACCATCGTCGAGCTGGCCGAGCGCAGCGGCACGTCACCGGCGACCATCACCCGGTTCTGCCGGGCGATGGGCTTCGAGGGCTACGCCGACCTGCGACTCGGCATCGCCGCCGAGACCGGCCGGGCCCGGTCCGCCGGCTGGACCGTCGACATCGGTCGCGAGATCCAGCCCGGCGACCCGCTGTCCCGGGTGCTCGACCAGATCATGGCCGCCGACACGCGGGCCATGCACGACACCGCGGCGCTGCTCGACCTGCACGAGGTGGAGCGGGCGGCGGTGGCCATCGCCGGGGCCAGCCGGGTGAACATCTTCGGCGCCAGCGGCAGCGCGCTGGTCGGCGAGGAGATGCAGTTCAGCCTGCACCGCATCGGCGTCGCCGCCTGGGCCTGGAGCGACGTGCACGAGGGGCTGGCCAGCGCCGCGCTGCTGGGCGCCGGGGACGTCGCGCTCGGCATCTCGCACACCGGCCAGACCCGCGAGACCATCGAGCTGCTCGCCGAGGCGGGCAGCCGCGGGGCGACCACCGTCGCGCTGACCGGCTTCCCCCGCTCGCCGCTGGCCGAGTTGGCCGACATCGTGCTGGTCACCGCCAGCCAGGCGACCACGTTCCGGCCGGACGCGCTCTCCGCCCGGCACCCTCAGCTCGTCGTGCTCGACCTGCTCTACATCGCGGTGGCGCAGCGCACCCACGACCGCGCCCACGCGGCCTTCCGGCGTACCGCCCAGGCCGTCGACGGGCACAAGGCCGCGAAGGGGTCCCACACATGATCAGTGCCCAGCGGTACGCGGACGCCGTCCGCCCGGTGCTCGACCGGCTGGTCGACAGCCAGGCCGCCGTGGTGGACCGGGCGGCCGACCTGATCGCCGGCGGCCTGCGCGCCGGCGGCGTCCTCCAGGCGTTCGGCGCCGGCCACTCGGAGGCGTTCGCCGCCGAACTGGTGGCCCGCGCCGGTGGCCTGGTCCCCACCAACCGACTCTCCCTGCACGACCTCGTGCTGCACGGCGACGCGCCCCGCGACGTGCTCGCCGACCCCAAGCTGGAACGCGACCCGGCGGTGGCGCACCAGCTCTACGCCCTGGCGGCGCCGCAGCCGGAGGACGTGTTCGTGGTCGCCTCGCAGTCCGGCATCAACGGCTCCGTGGTGGAGCTGGCGACGCTGGTCAAGCGGGGCGGCCATCCGTTGATCGCGGTCACCTCGGTCGAGCACACCGCCCGGGTCGCCCCTCGGCACCCGTCCGGGCAACGGCTCGCCGACCTCGCCGACGTCGTGCTGGACAACGGCGCGCCGTACGGCGACGCACTGCTGCCGCTCGAGGGCGGCGGCGCGGTCTGTGCGGTCTCGTCGGTCACCGCGGCGCTGTTGGCGCAGCTGCTGACCGCCGAGGTCGTACGACGGTTCCACCAGGCCGGAGAGGTACCCCCTGTCTACCTCTCCGCCAACGTCCCCGGTGGGGACGAGCACAACCTCGCCCTCGAGTCGCGGTACGCCGGGCGCCTCCGGCGGACCGCCTGACCCGACACCACAAGGAGAGACAAGATGTCGGTTACCCCCGAGAAGTCCGGCGACCTCAGCCGCCGGACCCTGTTGCAGCGCGCTGCCGCGGCCGGCCTGATCGCGGTCCCGGCCGCCGGTCTGCTCAGCGCCTGCGCCGGCAGCGAGCCGAGCAAGTCCGACGGCGGCGGCGCGGCCAAGAGCAAGGACAACCCGTTCGGCGTCAAGGACGGCAGCGCCGTCAAGGTGGTCGTCTTCAACGGTGGCCTGGGTGACCAGTGGGCCAAGGAAGACAAGGTCATCTTCAACGCCAAGCACGCGAACGTCACGGTCAACATGTCTTCCACCCAGAAGATCAAGACCGAAGAGCAGCCGAAGATGGCGACCCAGCCGAGCGACCTGGTGATGAACTCGGGCGCCGACATGATGGACCGCAGCACGCTGATCAACGAGGGCGCCATCGAGCCGCTCGACGACCTGCTCACCGCGCCGGCGTGGGACGGCGAGGGGACGGTGGCCGACTCGCTGCTGCCGGGCACCGTCGCCGACGGCACCCAGAACGGCAAGTTCTACGTGGTGAACGTGGCCTACACGGTCTGGGGCAACTGGTACAACGCCGCGCTCTTCAAGAAGGAGGGCTGGACCGCCCCGACCACCTGGGACGAGTTCTTCGCGCTGGCGCCGAAGATCAAGGCCAAGGGCATGGCGCCGTACGTGCACGACGCGGCGCACGGCTACTACCCCCGGTGGGCGCTGTTCGCGAGCATCTGGAAGGCCGTCGGCAAGCAGGCCGTCGTCGACATCGACAACCTGAAGGACGGCGCCTGGAAGGCCGACGGTATCGTCGCCGCGCTGGAGCCGTGGGAGAAGCTGGTCAAGGACAAGCTGCTCCTGCCGGGCAAGCTGGACCACACCCAGTCGCAGCAGGCGTGGCTGGACGGCAAGGCGGCGTTCATCCAGGTCGGCACCTGGCTGAAGAACGAGATGTCGGCGACCATCCCGCCGGGCTTCGAGCTGACCATCTCCGACTACTGGAGCAAGCCGGGCGACAAGGCCGCCAAGGACGTCTTCGCCTCCTCCGGCGAGGGCTTCGTGGTGCCCAGCAAGGCGCCGAACAAGGAGGCCGCGAAGGAGTTCCTGCGGGCCATCCTGTCCAAGGCCGGTTCGGCGAAGTTCGCCGAGCTGACCAAGTCGCTGGCCTCCACCAAGGGCTCCGGTGACAACGTCCAGGACAGCGCGCTGGCCAGCGCGAACAACCTGGTCAAGGGCGGCAGCGGAGAGCTGATCTCGGTGAAGTTCCCGGACTTCTACGCCGACCTGGACAAGGAGAGCCAGAACCTCTCCGAGGAGCTGATGGCCGGCCGGCTCACCGCGCAGCAGTTCGTCGACAAGATGCAGGTGGCCGCGGACAAGGTCGCCAAGGACTCGTCGATCAAGAAGCAGACCCGCACCGCCTGACATCGTCGAGGAAGTGAGTCCAATGCGGCACGGAGTCGCGCGTTTCGTCACGGGCTTCCTGGCCCTGCCCGTCGCGCTGTACCTGTTCTACGTGGTGTGGCCGTTCGCCCAGGCGGCGGGCTACTCGCTGACCGACTGGGGCGGGTACTCGGATTCCCAGAACTTCGTCGGGCTGGACAACTACGTCCGGCTGTTCTCCGACGAGCTGATCCGGAAGGCGTTCTGGCACAACGTGTTCTTCCTGGTCACCGTGCCGCTGTTCACGATCGCGCTGGCCCTGTTCCTCGCGTTCCTGCTCAACGTGGGCGGACGCGAGGACAGGGCCGGCATCCGCGGGGTGTTCGGCTCCGGGATCTACAAGGTGATCTTCTTCTTCCCGCAGGTGTTGTCGCTGGTCGTCATCGCGGTCATGTGGCAGCAGATCTACCGGACCGACGGGCAGGGTCTGATCAACGGCCTGCTGATCAAGATCGGACTGGTGGACGCGGACAACCCGATCGCGTTCACCGCCGACCCGGAGCCGTTCCTCGGCGTGCCCGCGGTGCTGTGGTGGTTGCTGCTCATCGCGGTGTGGAGCGGCGCCGGCTTCTACATGGTGCTGTTCTCCGCCGCCATGCAGTCGATCCCGAAGGACATCTACGAGGCGGCGATCCTCGACGGCGCGGGTCGTTTCCACACCTTCTTCCGGGTGACCCTGCCGCTGCTGCGGGACAGCATCTCGGTCGCCTGGGTCTACCTCGGCTTCATCGCGCTGGACATGTACGCGCTGGTCTTCGTCATGACGCCGAGCCAGGGCGGCCCGAACCACGCCAGCGAGATCTTCGCCTCGGTGATCCAGTTCAACGCGTTCCAGAAGGGCCAGTTCGGCTACGCCTGCGCCATCGCCGTCGCGCTGGCCATCTTCACCATCCTGCTGGCCGCGCTCCAGTTGCGGATCACCCGCCGTGAGCGGATCGAGTTCTGAGGAGGTTTGGACGATGAGCACGGTGACGCACTCCTCCGGCCGGACCCGACCCGACACGGAGCCGCCGTCCGGCCCGCCGACGGGGCGGCGGGTCAAGGGCGCCGGCAACGGCCTCGGCGGCCGGTTCTTCAACGGCTTCTCCCACCTGTTCCTCGCGGTCTGGGCGATCATGGTGGTCTACCCGCTGCTGTGGGTGGTGATGTCGGCGCTCAAGACGGACTCGGAGGTGATCCGCGAGCCGCTGTCGCTGATCCCCGCCGCGTTGCAGTGGGACAACTTCGCCCGGGCCTGGACGGCCGGGATCGACAGCTTCTTCCTCAACACGCTGCTCGTGCTCGTCTTCAGCGTGTCCCTGACGATGCTGCTCGGTTCGATGGCCGCGTACGCCCTGGCGCGCTACGAGTTCCGCGGCAACCGGCTGATCTACTGGATGTTCCTGTCCGGGTTGACCCTGCCGATCTACCTGGCCGCGGTGCCGCTGTTCAAGGGTGTCTACAACACCGGGGTCAGCCTGCCGCTGCTCGGCCCGAACAAGCACCTCATGCTGATCCTCGTCTACGTGGCGTGGTCGCTGTCGTTCACGATCTTCTTCATGCACTCGTTCTTCCGGACGCTGCCCGACTCGATCGCCGAGGCGGCCCAGGTCGACGGGGCGTCGCACACCCGTACGTTCTTCAGCGTGATGCTGCCGATGGCCAAGCCCGGCCTGATCAGCATCGGCATCTTCAACGTGCTCGGCCAGTGGAACCAGTGGTACCTGCCGACGCTGCTCATGCAGTCGGTCGCCGGTGAGCCGAAGCACCAGGTCATCGCGCAGGGTCTGATCGAGCTGTCGGTCAACCAGGGCTACAAGTCCGACTGGTCCGGCTTGTTCGCCGGCGTCACGATGGCGATGCTGCCGGTGCTGATCGTGTACATCGTCTTCCAGCGCCAGGTGCAGTCCGGTCTCACCGCCGGCGTCAGCAAGTAGCACCCGCCCGCCCCCCCGGGGGAAGGAAGGGCCCCTTCTTAACCGCCGTTGTTAAGAAGGGGCCCTTCCTCTACCGGAGGCGTTAAGAAGGGGCCCTTCCTTTCCCGCACAGCATGTCGGTGGGGCGAGGCAGAATCACCTCCGTGCTGGTGGCGGTGGTGGCGGACGAGCGGGGCGGCGGCGTGCTGCAACCGCTCGACGCCAGCGGTCGCCCGGCCGGCCCGGCCGAGGACGTCGTCGACCTGGCCGGCGCGGTGGCCGCCCGCGAGGCCGCCGACCGGCCCCGCTGGGTGTGGGCCACCGGCGGCGGCGTCTACCCGGGGTTGCTGCGTGCCGGCGTCCGGCTCGACCGCTGCCACGACGTGGAGCTGACCGAGGCGCTGCTGCTCGGGCACGCCGGCCGCTGGGGCGAGCCGCGGGCGCTGCCCGCCGCCTGGGCCCGGCTGACCGGCGCGCCGGTCCCGCCGGATCCGGCGCCCCGCCCGCCGGAGCCGCCCGGGCACGGCCAGGCCGCGCTCTTCGAGCCGCCGTCCGGCCCCGCGGGCCCGGGCGTCCCGGCCCTGACCCGGGTGTACGCCGACCAGCTCGCCCGGATCGCCGCGACCGCCCATCCCGGCCGGTTCCGGCTCCTGGTGGCCGCCGAGTCGGCCGGTGCGCTGGTCGCCGCCGAGATGGGCGCGGCCGGGCTGCCCTGGCGGGTCGACGTGCACGACGCGATCCTGGCGGAGCTGCTCGGCGAGGCGTCCCCGGTGGGTGGGCCACCGCGCCGGCTGGCCGAGCTGCAGGCGCGGATCGCCGCCGCGTTCGGCGTACGCCGGTTGCACGCCGACTCGCCCGCGGAGCTGTTGCGGGCGTTCGCCCGGGCGGGTGTGGAGCTGCCCAACACGCGGGCCTGGGTGCTGCGCGGGGTGGAGCACCCGGCGGTGCCGCTGGTCCTCGAGTACAAGGAGCTCTACCGGATCTGGACGGCGCACGGCTGGGCCTGGCGCGACGCCTGGGTGTCCGGCGGCCGGTTCCACCCGGAGTACGTGCCGGGTGGCGTGGTGTCCGGCCGGTGGGCCACCCGGGGCGGCGGGGCGTTGCAGATCCCGAAGGTGATCCGCCGGGCCGTGGTGGCCGACCCGGGCTGGACGTTCGTGGTGGCCGACGCGGGCCAGCTCGAACCGCGGGTGCTCGCCGCGGTCTCCGGTGACGAGCGGCTGGCCGCCGCGGGCGGCGCCGGCGACCTCTACGCGGCGCTGGCCCGGGATGCCTTCGGCGGTGACCGGCCCCGGGCCAAGGTGGCGCTGCTCGGCGCGATGTACGGGCAGACCGGCGGTGCGGCGGTGCCGGCGTTGGCGGTGTTGCGGAAGAACTACCCGACCGCGTTCGGCTACGTCGAGGCGGCCGCCCGCACCGGCGAGGCCGGCGGCCTGGTCCGGTCGTGGCTGGGCCGCACCTGCCCGCCCGGTTCGGTCGGTTTCGCCGACGGGGACGACGCGGCGCCGGACGGCGAGGTGGATCCACACAGCCCGTCGGCCCGGGCGGCCCGGTCGCGGGGGCGCTTCACCCGCAACTTCGTCATCCAGGCCACCGCCGCCGAGTGGGCCTCGACGCTGCTGGCCACGCTGCGCACCGAGCTTGCCGGCACCGGGGCGGAGCTGGTCTTCTTCCAGCACGACGAGGTGATGGTGCACTGTCCGGACGGTCAGGCCGCCGCCGTCGCCGAGGCGGTGACCGCGGCCGGCGAGCGGGCCACCCGGCTGTTGTTCGGCGACACGCCGGTCCGCTTCCCGCTCGATCTGTCCACGGTGGACTGCTACGCCGACGCGGCATAGTCCCACAATTTTCCGATTTGCCCCGCTACCCGGCCCTGATCGTGCTCGTTGGGTCCGGTGTGCGTACGACGGGACGGACCGGGCGCGGCTGTGCCCGGTCCGTCCCCCTGGTCGAGGGGGCACCGCTGAACCGGATCGCTGCAATGATCATCGCCGCTGGTGGCGGCCGCCGCATCGGCGGCCCCGAGGCGTTGCTGCACCAGGGCGAGAAGCCGCTGGTGAGCCAGATGATCGACACGATGACCGAGGCGGGCTGCGCGGACGTCGTGGTCGTGCTGGGCGCGGCGGCCGAACAGGTGCGGCAGACCACCGACCTCACCGGCGCCACCGTGGTGGTCAACCGGGCGTGGGGGACCGGCGTGGGCTCCTCGATCCGGGCCGGGCTGGCCGCGTTGACCGACGACGGCATCGAGGCGGTCGTCGTGGTGCCGGTGGACATGCCCGGGCTCACCGCGACGGCGGTCCGCCGGGTGACCGCGTTGCCGTACCCGGACGTGCTGGTCTGCGCGACCTACGACGGCCTGCGCGGCTACCCGATGCTCTTCGGCCGCCGACACTGGTCCGGCATCGCCACGCTGGCCAGCGCCGACGTCGGCGCCCGGCCCTACCTGCTGGCGCACAAGGACCAGATCGTCGACATCGCCTGCGACGCGGTGGCCGACGGCAGCCGGATCGACAGCCCGGAACTGATGGCGCTCTACGGGCTGTCCATCCCCGAGCAGCGCGTCGGCGCCTGAGGGGTAAGGAAGGGCCCCTTCTTAACGCCTGCGGTAGAGGAAGGGCCCCTTCTTAACAAGCGCGCACAGTGGGTGTCGGACCCCGGTGCCAGGATGTGACGGTGGCCTACGACGAGGACCTGGCGAACCGGGTGCGGGAGCTGGTCGGGCGCGAGCCCGGCGTCACCGAACGGCGCATGTTCGGCGGCTTGGCGATGATGCTGCGCGGCAACATGTCGGTGGTGGTGCGCGGCGCCGGCGGCCTGATGGTGCGCGTCGATCCGGCCGACGCCGAGGCGGCGCTGGCCGAGCCCGGCGCCGGGGCGACCGTGATGCGCGGGCGGCCGATGCGGGGCTGGGTGACCGTCGACCCCGCCGCGTGCGAGCGCGACGCCGACCTGGCCCGCTGGGTCGACCGAGGGGTCCGCTCCGCCCGGGCCCTGCCGGCGAAGTAGCCCGCCCGATATTCGGCTGCGGATGGCCCCGCTCCGCCCTACGCTCCCGACCTGTCGACAGACGCTCGGACGGCGGATCGGAGATGAGCACCGCGATGACGAGTCACCTCTACGCGATCAGTGTCGACGCGGTGGAGCCGCTGCGGCTCGCCCGGTTCTGGTCGGGGGTGCTGGGTCGGGAGATCGTCGACGACCCGCGCGAGGGGGTCGCGCTCCTGCCCGACGGCGACCCCGGCTTCCGCGTCCGCTTCCTCCGGAACCCCACTCCGAAGACCACGCAGAACCGGGTGCACTTCGACCTGACCAGCGGATCCCCGCGGGACCAGCGGGAGACGGTGGCCCGGGCGTTGGCCCTGGGCGGGCGGCACATCGACATCGGGCAGGGCCCCGACGACGGGCAGGTGGTGCTCGCCGACCCCGAGGGCAACGAGTTCTGCGTCATCGAGGCGGACAACACCTTCCTCGCCGGCTGCGGGCCGATCGGCGCGGTCAACTGCGACGGCACCCGGGCGGTCGGCTACTTCTGGCGCGCGGCGCTGGGCTGGCCGCTGGTCTGGGACCAGGACGAGGAGACCGCGATCCAGTCGCCGGGCGGCGGCGCGAAGGTCACCTGGAGCGGCCCGCCGCTGATGCCGAGCGACGGACGGGACCGGCTGCACCTCGACGTCGTCCCGTCGGGCGGCGACCGGGACGCGGAGGTCGACCGCCTGGTCGCGCTCGGCGCGACCCGGGTCGGCACGGGCCGGCACACGGCCGACGACGTGGTGCTCGCCGACCCCGACGGCACCGAGTTCTGCGTGCTGACGCCCCACTGACGCGAGGTGCCTCGCGTTCGCTACCGTCCGCGGGGGACGACACCCCGACGGGGAGGGAGCGTCGTGGTCGCTCGTCATCTGGTGGGCATGGCCACCGCCTGGCTCGTGGTCCTCGGCGAGGCGGTCGTCGGCTACCTCGGCCTGCTGTCGTACGCGCTGGTCACCGACGCCGACCCGGGCGGGCCGCTGGCCGGTCCGCTGCTGGTGCTGGTCGCGGCGGTGGTCGGCCTGGCCCTGCTGCCGCTGCTCTTCCTGCCCGCGGTGGCCGTCGCAGAGGTGGCGGGCCGGCGCCGGGGAGTGGTCGCGACGTCGGCGCTCGCCGGGGCCGCCGGGATCGGCCTGGCCGTCGGCTACGCCGTCGCCGCGTCGGTCGCCACGGACGTTCCCGCCGCCCGGATCCCGGTCGTGGCGGGGCTCGCCGCGCTCGCGGTCCTTCCGCCGACGGCCGCGTACGCCCTCGCCGCCCGTGGCGTCGGGCGACTCCGGAGCCGCCCTGGGTGGGTGCGGCGCGCCGTCGCCCGGTGAGGCGTCGGCTCAGGCCAGGTCGAACAGCGCGGCCGCGTTGCCCCAGCAGACCGCGCGCAGCCAGTCGTCGCCCAGGTCCAACCGGGCCAATCCGTCGAGCTGCTCGGCGTACGGGTAGGGGATGTTCGGGAAGTCGCTGCCCAGCAGCACCTTGCCGGCCAGGCCCAGCTCGCGCAGCCGGGGTCGCTGCGTCGGCGGGAACGGCACGAACCGGTCGAAGAACGAGGTGAAGGCCATGGTGGTGTCGAGCCGGACCTCGGCGTACCGGTCGGCCAGGTCGAGGAACGCGACATAGTCGGGCGCGCCGAGGTGGGCCACGACGGTGGCCAGCCGGGGGTGCCGGGCGAGCAGCGCGGCGAACGGCTCCGGCCCGGTGTGCGCGGTGCCCACCGGTGCGTGCCCGGCGTGCACGACCACCGGCACGCCGGCGTCCGCGAGCAGGC
The DNA here is from genome assembly GCF_049315235.1 of Micromonospora sp. WMMD754. Classification (NCBI taxonomy): domain Bacteria; kingdom Bacillati; phylum Actinomycetota; class Actinomycetes; order Micromonosporales; family Micromonosporaceae; genus Micromonospora; species Micromonospora sp. WMMD754. The sequence continues at coordinate 6,525,035 of NZ_CP186058.1, read as the reverse complement.
CCCACACCGCGTCCAGGGCCGGGTCGGTGGGTCGGAAGCCGCCCACCTGCACGTGCACCTTGAACACCCGGGCGCCGGCGGTGAGGGCGTCCGCGACGTACCGGGCGGCGTCCGGCTCGGGAAAGAACGTCGCCGACGGCAGACACCCCGGGGTACGCGCCGCGAAGTCCAGCGTCCACCGGTTCAGCGACTCGGCCATGCCGGGCCGGTGCGGGTACGCCAGCGCGGTGAACGCCCGCACGCCGAGCCGGCCCAGGTACGCGACCCGGGTGTCGTCGTCCCAGCGGTAGCGGATCGGCCACTCGGTGCCGACCAGCGGGCCGGCCGCGTCGAAGTAGGCCCACACCTTGGCCAGCAGGCGGGGCGGCAGGAAGTGGGTGTGCACGTCGGCCAGGCCGGGCAGCCCGAGCCGCTGCCAGAACGCCGGCACCGCCTCGTCCTCGACCGGTGCCGGGAAGGCCCCGGTCACACCTGGATGTCGAAGCGTTGCAGCACCGACGGCGCGACCAGCCCGACCGCGGCGAGCACGGCCAGCACGGTCAGCGCGGCCCGCAGCACGACCGTCTCGGCCTTGCTGCCGGTGCGCAGCGCGATCTTGTTGGGCAGCCCGATCATGGTCCACATCCGGCGTCTGATCGGGATCGGCCAGAGGATCGGCACGCCGGCGCGGGTGATCATGTCGCCGAGGATGTGCACGAAACAGCCCACCCCCATGGCGAGGCCGATCATCGGATAGCCCCGGTCGCCGGGCAGGTTGGCGAACGTGAACCAGGCCGCGGCGGCGGACACCAGCGTGACCACGACCCAGCCGGCCCGTTCCGCCCACTCGTCGAAGAGCCCGCGCAGCGCCAGGCCGATCATGAAGAACAGGATGCCGACCACCGCCCACTTGCCGTAGTGGGCGCAGAGCGCGGTGGTGCCCCACCCGACCAGCACGGTGAACGGGATCGTGTGGGTCAGCGTGCGGTGCCCGTTGTTGCGGCGCGGGTCCTTGCTGAGCTTGGTGGCGTAGTAGACGCCGAGGGAGATCTTCTCCATCACCTCGGCGACGAAGAGGCTGAACACGCCGAACGTCCGGGCGACGGTGGCGCCGCCCTGGTTGCGGGTGACCTTGCCGGAGAGGTCGAGGTCGGGAAAGAGCGCCCCGCCCGCGCAGACCGCGGTGCCCACCGCCAGTGCCAGCGGCGTCTGGTGGTAGTCGGCGAACTGGTCCAGCGCCCAGGAGCCGGTCAGCCACACCGCCGCGCCGGACAGCGCGTGGGATGGTCCCATCATCTCGGCTCGCCCTCCCCAGAGATCTTGATCGAGAAAACTACGCCACTGTAGTCAGGCCGTGCGACGGCGGGGCATCATCCGGACGGTCCACTGGGGAGGGGCGCCGGGGCGTCCCGGTGACGCCCGCCGGATCACCAGGAAGTATGTCGCCCCGGCCCGGCCCGCCGGCCCCGACTGTCGGTGATGAGACGCCTGCCGGTCACCCCGCGGTACGGGTGGGCCGGATCGGCCGGATGCTCTCGCGGATCAGCGCGAACTGCGCGGCGGCGGCGGGCCAGTCGGCGTCGGAGGTGGTCCACCCCAGCGTCCAGCCGGCCTCCTCGCCGGGCAGCACCCGCAAGGCGTGCATGCGTTCGCCGTACGGCGCGGTCCACCGGCACTCCCACTCCGCGCCGTCGCCGTCGGCGGCCAGCCGCACCCTCTCGTACTGAAACAGCCGGCCGGCGGACGTCAGGTCCCGCTCGGACGACCGCAGCCGGCCGACCGGGTCTCCGCCCGGGTAGGGCTCGACGCCCAGGATGCGACGGGTGGCCGGGTCCTGGAAGCAGGTGGTGTCGCCGGAGCGCAGCTGGAGCCAGCCGGCGGGCAGGGCGATGTGGAACCCGCCGGTGTCGGCCGGCCAGACCCAGCCGGCGGGCACGGTGACCGCCGGGTCGGCCGGTGGCGGGCCCTTCTGCACGGGGGTGCCCGCCACGTCGGGCCGGATGCAGGGGAACGGCGGGGCCGGCACGCCGCCGGGCCCGCCGGGTGGTCCGGGCGGGCGGTCCCAGGGCTGGCCGGAGCCCTCGCCGCGCCGGTCGTCGTCCGGCGGGTGCGCGTGGTCGTCGGTGACGGCGAGCGCGGTGCCGACCCCGGCGGCCACGGCCAGCGCCGCGGCCGCCGCCGCCAGGCCCCAGCGTCGGGCCGCCGCCGCGCCCGCGCCGCCGTCCGTCCGACCGCCCCCGGGAGCACCGGGAGCGGTTCCGGCGCGCACGCCGCCGCCGAGGACCGGGTCGCCGGATGTGCCGCCGTGGCCGGCCTCGCCGCCGCGCGTGGGCACCCTACCGAGGTCGTCGGGGCGTACGGGGAGCGCGCCGCTTCCCGCACGGCCGCCGCGCAGCACGCCGGTGTCCACGGGGCCGCTGTGGGTGACCGGGGCGGGACCGGGTGGCGGCGACGCCTGCCCGCCGGTGTGCACCGGGCTGAGGGCGTCGGCCCGGGCCTGAGGGCCCTCCGGCCCGGTCGGGCTGCCCGGGTCCACGAAGCTGGTCAGGACCGTGGGGCCGAGGCTGCCGCTCGGACGGTCGGTGGTCTCCCGGGGCGGCCCGCCACGACCCGTCCGGGCCGACCCGTCGGGCTGGCCCGGTTCGACCGGCCCGGACCGTTCGACCGGTTCGGTCGACGACTCGGTGGCGTCCGCCTCGCCGGGCGGCGCCCATTCGCTGCGCAGGGCCGCCCGACTCCAGGCGCGCGCGGCGGCGGCGGGCGGCATCAGGTCGGGATAGTCGACGGGCGGCCCGGCCGCCGTGCCGGTGCTGTCCCAGCCGTCCGCGTCGGTCCGGTCCGGCTCGTGGGTCCGGTCCGGCTCGTGGGTCCGGTCCGGCTCGTGGGTCCGGTCCGGCTCGTGGGTCCGGCCCGGCGGGTCGGCTGCGCCGGCGGACCCGGTCCGCGCCGGCACGTCCGCGCCGGCCGACCGGCCGGGCGCCTCGCCGGCCGACCGGGCCGACCGCCCGGCGGCCGCCCGATCCGCCACGTCGGCGCCCGGCACGTCGGCGTCCGGCGCGGTGGCGGCGGTGAGCAGCCGGGCCGTCTCGTCGTGGCCGAGCCGGTTGCGGGGGTCGCGGCGCAGCAACCCGACCAGCACCGGCATCAACGGACCCGCGTGCGGGGCCGGGTCCGGGGGCTGGCTGGCCAGCGCGGCCAGCGTGGCCATCGCGGTGCTGCGGGCGTACGGCGAGCGGCCCTCCACCGCCGCGTGCAGCGTGGCGCCCAGCGACCACAGGTCCGCCTCCACGCTGGACGCACCCTCGGCGGCGCGTTCCGGGGCCACGTACTGCGGGGAGCCCAGGACCAGCCCGGGACGGGTCATGGCCCCGTCGCCGCCCTCGAACACGGCCAGCCCGAAGTCGGTGAGCAGAACCCGGCCGTCGCGGGCCAGCAGCACGTTGGCGGGCTTCACATCGCGGTGCAGCACCCCGGCCTCGTGCGCGGCGCGCAGCGCGGCGAGCACGGCCAGCCCGATCCCGGCGGCCCGCCGGGGCGGCAGCGGGCCGTCGCTCTCGATGATCTCCTGAAGCGAGCGGGACGGGACGTACTCCATGATCAGCCACGGGTCGCCCTGGACCCGGACCACGTCGTAGACCCGCACCACGTTGGGGTGGCTGAGCCGCGCGGCCGTCCGCGCCTCGCGCAGCGTGCGCGCGCGCAGCTCGTCCCGCTCGTGCTCGGCGAGCCAGTTCGGCGGCACCACCTGCTTCACCGCCACCTCGCGGTGCAGCTCCTCGTCCCGAGCGCGCCAGACCTGGCCCATCCCGCCGCGGCCGACCAGCTCGAGCAGGCGGTACCGCCCGGCGATCACTACCTCCCGCACCGCACTCCTCACCGCTGGTCGTGGTCCACAATAGCCAACGGATCGGACGGTACCTATCGTTCGTCGGGGCGGCGTCCCTAGCTCGCCGCGCCGGCCAGCAGATTTCCGTCCGGAATGGCGATGGCGGACCGGTTGCCGGCCAGCAGCGCGGCGGCCCGGCGGGCCTGGAACGTGTGGTGCTCCCGGCGGGCGGCGGCGTAACTCCCGGCGGTGCGGGCGGCGATGGCCGACCAGGCGTAGCGCCGGGTCACCATGGTCCGCGCCCGGCGCGCCACCCGGCGGGCGAAGACCTCGTCGCCGAGCAGCCGGTCGACCGCGCCGGCCAGCGCGTCCGGGTCGCCGTGCGGGAAGGTCACCCCGGTCACGCCCGGTTCGACGATCTCGGCCAGCCCGCCGGTGCGCGCCACCGCGAGCGGCGCGCCGGCGGCTGCCGCCTCCAGCGCGATCATCCCGAACGGCTCGTAGAGGCTGGGGATCACCGTGGCGTCGGTGGCGGCGAGCACCGCCGGGAGCTGGGTGGCGTCCAGGAAGCCGGCGAACCGGACCGTGTCGCCCAGGCGCAGCCGGTCGACCTGGTCGACCAGCTCGTCCCGGTACGGGCCGTCCCCGGCGATCACCACCCGCAGCCCCGGGTGCCGGTCGGCCAGGTGCGGCACGGCGTGCACCAGGTGCTGCACGCCCTTCTCGTAGACCAGGCGGCCGGCGTACCCGATCAGCGGCCCGCCGGCGGCGAAGCGCGCCCGGGCCGAGGCGACCGCGTGCGGACGGGCCCGCCAGGCCCGGTCGTCCACGCCGTTGGCGACCACGTCGATCCGGCCGGACGGCACGTCGAACAGCCGGGCCACCTGCTCCCGCATGTAACCGGAGCAGGCGATCACCCGGGCCGAGGCGTTGCTCAGCCAGTGCTCGACGCCGTGGATGGTGCGGTTCATCTCCGCCGGCAGCCAGCCCTGGTGCCGGCCGGCCTCGGTGGCGTGGATGGTGGTCACCAGCGGCACGTCGAGGTGCTCGGCCAGGGTGACGGCGGTGTGCGCGACCAGCCAGTCGTGGGCGTGGATCACGTCGTAGCCGCCGGAGCCGGCGGCGCGCAGGGCGGCCCGGGTGAGCGTGTGGTTGAACGCCATCGTCCAGGCCAGCAGGGAGTCGGTGGCCAGCGGGAACCGGACCGGGTCCTCGGCCGCGCGGACGATGCGGACGCCGTCGGCGTACTCCTCCAGCCCGACGCCGTCGGCGTGCCGGGTGACCACGGTGACCTCGTGCCCGGCGGCGGCCAGGGCGACGGAGAGCGCGTGCACGTGGCGGCCGAGCCCACCGACGAGCACGGGTGGGTACTCCCAGGAGAGCAGCAGCACCCGCAGGTGCCGGGCGGGCTGGATGTCGATCACTTCGGCGTCAGCTGACACGCGGCCCCCTTTGAGTTGTGGTGTCCCCGCCCCACGGCGTCGCCGCAGGGTTCCGGTGGGGTCGCCACCCATCCTGCCCAGGGGTCGATAACCAGCGGCGACGCGCCGGTTGCCGGTCTGTAACGCGTTACCGGCGGGCGCGCCGCGCGCGCAGCAGCTCCGCCACCGACCACGCCTGGAACGGGCACCCGGTGGCGGCGTGCGGCGCGGCGCCGTCGGCGGTCTCGCTGACCGAGCCGAGGCCCACCTCGGCGAGGTGGCCCTCCAGACCCACCAGCAGGTCGTCGGTGGGCAGGCCGGCCCGGCGGTACGCGTCCAGCAGCGGCCCGGTCAGCCACGGCCAGACCGTGCCCTGGTGGTAGGCGGAGTCCCGCTCGGCCGGACCGCCCCGGTGCCGCCCGACGAAACCGGGGGAGTCGGGGGCGAGGCTGCGCGGCCCGAGCGGGGTGACCAGCGCCTCGGCGACGCGGCGCAGCGTGGCCTCGTCCGGCTCCAGCGGCGCGTACGGCAGGGACCAGGCGAGCAGCTGGTTGGGGCGCAGCAGGTCGTCGTCGTGGTGCGCGGCGCCGCCCAGCGGGTAGGCGGGCGCCGGGGCGTCCACCACGTCGTGCAGCCAGCCGGCCGGCGCGGGGAAGCGGGAGCGGAACGACGTGATGGCCCGGGAGTGCAGGTCCCACAGCGCGCCGGCGTCCCGACCGGCCAGCTCGGTCAGCTCGGCGAGCCCGGCCAACCCGTTGACCCACAGCGCGTTGACCTCGACCGGCTTGCCGGTGCGCGGGGTCACCGGCACGCCGTACACGCGGGCGTCCATCCAGGTCAGCGCCACGTCCGGCGGGCCGCCCTGGGTGAGCAGCCCGTCGGCCGGGTCGACGCCGATGCCGTAGCGGGTGCCGGCCACGTGCGCCTCCACCACGCCGTGCAGCGCGGGCAGCAGCTCGTCGCCGAGGTCGGTGTCGCCGGTGACCGTGACGTGCCGGGCGACCGCGTGCAGGAACCACAGGGTGCCGTCGACCGTGTTGTGCTCGACCCGGCCGGTGTCGGCGGTGTTCGCCAGCATGCCCGCCGACAGCGTGCCCGCGTACGCCCGCAGCAGCTCGCGGCCCTCGTCGGCGCGGCCGGTGCAGAGGAACAACCCCTCGTAGGAGATCATCGTGTCCCGCGACCAGGCGCCGAACCAGGGGTAGCCGGCCACCACGTCCGGGCCGGTGGCGCCACGCACCACGAACGCGTCGGCGGCCAGCGCGAGCGTCGCCTCGACCGCGTCCTCGGGCTTCGCCGCGGCCACCACCGCGCGGTGGCGCCGCCGGGCCGCCTCGACGACGGCGGTGGCCGGCGGCGGCTCCTCGGCCAGGTCGTCCGCCCAGGCCAGCACTGTCACCGTCGCCCCCGGCTCGTCCAGCGCGCCGGAGAACCGACCGGCGTACCAGAGGTCCTCGTCCGGGTGCAGGCCGCGGACCGCCTCCTCCCGGTGGCGCACCCCGTGCCACCACTGGCCCTCCGGCGTCCAGTCCGGCCCGGCGAGCCGGAACGCGCCGTCGACCACCGCGCCGCCGGCCGCCGGCTCCAGCCGGGGCGCCGGACCGTCGGCCCGCCGCTCGCCGTGGGCGTCCCGCCAGGTGCAGGCCGCGGCCAGGTCCAGCCGGACCGGGCCGCCGGAGACCAGCCGGTGCACCACGGCGACGCACGACCGGCCGTACGTCATGGCGATCTCCCGCTCGATCACCACCTCGCCGATCCGCCACCGCCAGCGCGGCAGCCCGTCGGCCAGGTCGAAGCGTTCCAGCAGCTCGAAGCCGCGCGGGTCGACCACCCCGGAGGACCACTCGTGCGCGCCGAGCCGGACCTGCCGCCCCGACGGCAGGGTCACCGCCGGGTCGAGGCTGGCCAGTCCCACCTTGCGGGACGCGGGTGTTTCGCCCGCCACCACGAGCAGGCCGTGGTAGCGGCGGGTGCGCAGCCCGGCGACGGTGCCCATGGCGTAGCCGCCGCGCCCGTCCGTGACCAGCCATTCCCGGCCGGCGGACGCGGACAGGTCACCACAGACCTGCGGGCCGAAGCGGATGTCGATCAACTTTCCTCCACCGGCAGCGAGGTGTGACATGCCACGGCGACAATGGCCGCTGTGGAGAAGTACCCCGGAGGCGTCGAAGATGTGCGGGTGATCACCGACCGCCCGACCTCCGCGACCTCCGACCCCGAGCGGCACCGGCTCGCCCAGGCCGACGCCGGGGAGCAGGACTGGCGCGCATGGGGCCCCTATCTGTCCGAGCGGGCGTGGGGGACGGTACGGGAGGACTACAGCGAGCACGGCACGGCCTGGGACTACTTCCCCCACGATCATGCGCGGTCCCGAGCCTACCGGTGGAACGAGGACGGCATGGCGGGCGTCTGCGACGACCGGCAGACGTTCTGCTTCGGCCTGGCGCTGTGGAACGGGCGGGACCCGATCCTCAAGGAGCGCATGTTCGGCCTCGGCGGCGACGGCGGCAACCACGGCGAGGACGTCAAGGAGTACTGGTGGTACGAGGACTCCACCCCCACCCACTCCTTCATGCGGTGGCGCTACCACTACCCGCAGGCCGCCTTCCCGTACGACGAGCTGGTCGCGGTGAACGCGCTGCGCGGCCGGGACGACACCGAGTACGAGCTGGTGGACACCGGCATCTTCGACGACGACCGGTACTGGGCGGTCACCGTCGACTACGCCAAGGCGTCGCCGACCGACATGTGCCTCCTGGTCACCGTCGCGAACCGGGGTGACGAGGACGCCACCCTGCACGTGCTGCCCACGCTCTGGTTCCGCAACACCTGGGCCTGGGGGCTGCCCGGCGGCGAGCGGGTCCCGCGGCTGGTCGGCTCCGGCTCCCGGCTGGTCGGCGAGCACTGGGTGCTGGGCCAGCTGCTGCTGGAGGGCGACGGCGACCCGACCCCGCTGCTCTGCGACAACGAGACCAACGCCGAGCGGCTGTGGGGGCTGGCCGGGCGGTCCGCGTACCCGAAGGACGGCATCAACGACCACGTGGTGGCCGGCGCCGCCACCGTCAACCCGGAGCGCACCGGCACCAAGGGCGCGCTGCACTACGTGCTCGACGTGCCGGCCGGCGGGCAGCGGCAGATCCGGCTGCGGCTGACCCGCACCGCGCCGCCGCCGGCCGGCGACCCGCCCGCCCCGGCCGACCTCGGCGACGGCTTCGACACCGTGCTCTGGGCCCGGCGGGCCGAGGCCAACCGGTTCTTCGACAGCCTGATCCCGGCCGCCGCCACCGCCGACGAGGCCCTGGTCGCCCGTCAGGCGATCGCCGGGCTGATGTGGGGCAAGCAGTTCTACCACTTCGACGTCAAGCGGTGGCTGGAGGGCGATCCCGGCTCGTCGCCGCCGCCGGCCGGCCGCCGGCACGGGCGCAACAGCGCCTGGTGGCACATGAACAGCTTCGACGTGATCTCCATGCCGGACCCGTGGGAGTACCCCTGGTACGCGGCCTGGGACCTGGCCTTCCACTGCGTCACCATCGCCCGGGTGGACCCGGCCTTCGCCAAGGAGCAGCTGCTGCTCCTGCTCCGCGAGTGGTACCTGCACCCCAACGGCCAGATCCCGGCGTACGAGTGGGCGTTCGGGGACGTGAACCCGCCGGTGCACGCCTGGGCCGCGCTGAAGGTGTTCGAGATCGACGGCTCGCGGGACCACGAGTTCCTCGCCCGGGTGATGCACAAGCTGCTGCTCAACTTCACCTGGTGGGTCAACCGGAAGGACACCGGAGGCAACAACGTCTTCGAGGGCGGCTTCCTCGGGCTGGACAACGTCGGCCCGTTCGACCGCTCGGCCGCGCTGCCGGTGGCCGGGGTGCTGGAGCAGTCCGACGGCACCGGCTGGATGGGCATGTACGCGCTCAACCTGCTCGACATGGCGATCGTGCTGGCCGAGCACGACCGGGCCTACGTCGACACCGCGACGAAGTTCTTCGAGCACTTCGCGTACATCGCCGCGGCCGCGTTCGACCAAGGGCTGTGGGACGACGAGGACGCGTTCTTCTACGACGTGCTGCGGCTGGCCGACGGCACGCAGGTGCCGCTGAAGGTGCGCTCGGTGGTCGGGCTGCTGCCGCTGGCGGCGGTGACCCGGCTCACCGCCCGGACCATGCGCCGCCTGCCCGAGCTGGGCGCCCGGCTGCGCTGGTTCCTCACCAACCGTCCCGAGTACGCCGAGGTGATCGGCGCCCGCCGGCTCGGCCCGGACGGCCGTCAGCAGCGCCTGCTGTCGATGGTCGGCCCGGAGCAGGTGGTGCGGCTGCTGGCCCGGATGCTCGACACCGACGAGTTCCTCTCCGAGTACGGCCTGCGCACGCTCTCCCGCGCCCACCTGGACAAGCCGTTCACGGTCACGCTCGGCGGGCAGGAGTTCAGCGTCGGCTACGAACCGGCCGAGTCCACCAGCGGGCTGTTCGGCGGCAACTCCAACTGGCGCGGCCCGATCTGGATGCCGACGAACTTCCTGCTGATCAGCGCGCTGCGCGACTACGCCGCGTTCTTCGGCGACGACCTCCAGGTGGAATATCCGACCCGGTCCGGGGTCAAGCGCACCCTCGACGAGATCGCCGACGACCTGTCGGCCCGGCTGATCTCGCTGTTCACCCGGGACGGGTGGGGCCGGCGGCCGATCTACGGCGCCGCGCAGCTGTTCCAGACCCACCCGGACTGGCGGGACCTGATCTGCTTCCCGGAGTACTTCCACGGCGACAACGGCGCCGGTCTGGGCGCCTGGCACCAGACCGGGTGGACGGCGTTGGTCGCCGACCTGATCCTCACGCTGCGCCGCTGAGCGCGGGACGCGCCGGCTCCGGCGCGCCCCGCGCCGGCTAGGGCAGCGGGAGGAACGCCACCCGGGCGTGGTACTCGCGGGCGAACGTCTCGGTGTCGCTGCCCACCCACATGCCCCGGTCGGTGGCGTACAGCTCGGCGGTGCCGACGCCCCGCGCCTTGGTCGGGTTCCACGGCAGCGCCCGGCCGGTGGTCGGGTGGATCGCGCCGATGCCGGGCCGGGACACCGCGCCGGCGCCGGCGGAGTTGCGGCCCAGGGGGTTGTCCAGCCAGCGCTGGTGCCCGCCCACGTAGACCGCGGCGCCGGTGACCGCCACCGAGAGCAGCGTGTCGCCGCCGGTGTAGTTGGCCCAGGTCGGCTGCTTGCCGGCGGTGGCGGCGCCGAACTCGAACCGGGCCGCGGTGTCGCAGAGCGTGCCGGGGAACGGCCCGCCGGTGGTGACCACGACGAACCAGCTGCCGTCCGGCGCGATGTCGACGCCGCGCAGGTAGGCGGGCATCGTCCTGGCGCACGGCGGCTGGTAGCGGTCGGTGGACCAGCCGGAGAGCGTGGCCCCGGCGGCGGTCAGGTCGGCCACCGCGAGCTGGTGCCGCGCCACGCCCGCCACGGTGCTGAAGTTGCCGGCGAGGACCAGCTTCCGGCCGTCGGGGGAAACGTCCAGCGCCTCGACCTTGACCGGCGCGGTCGCCCCGGAGCTGGTCACCCGGGGTCCGGCCAGGCGCAGGTCCACCGACGGGTCCGCGGCGCCGGTGGTGGCGTCCACCGCCGCCAGGCCACGCCGGGTCACCCCGCCGACGGTCTGGAACGCGCCGCCGACGACCAGCCGACCGCCGACCAGGCGTACGTCGTTGACCTGGTTGTTGAGGGCCGGCGGGGTGAACCCGGCGACCCGGGCGCCGGTGGCCGCGTCGATTCGGGCCAGCCGGGACGCGGCCACGCCGCCGACGGTGGTGAACGCGCCACCGACGTAGAGCGAGCGGCCGTCCGGGGCGGCGGCCAGCGCCCGCACCGCGCCGTTGACCCGCGGCCGGAACGTGGTGTCGATCCGACCGGTGGTCGCGTCGAGGGCCACCAGCCGGGGCATCGCCAGCTGGGCCGACTGCCCGGCGTTGCGGACCGTGGTGAAGGTGCCGGCGAGGTAGACCCGGTTGCCGATCTGCAGGATCCGGTTCACCGTGCCGTCGAGCGCGTGCGGGGTCCAGTCGACCGGGTCGGCGCCGACCACGGTGGTGTGCGCGGCGTTGACGGCGAGCGCCGGAGTCGTCGGGAGCGCGCCGACCACGGCGGCGATCGTGGCCGCCACGGCGACGACCGCGCGTCGCCGGCGACGGGTGCGGGACGGTGGTGCTGGGGCGGATGCGGTCGTCATCGCCGAAGCATGCCGCCCGAGCAGGCGTTCCGCAGTCGGGTAGCCGCCCCTGACCGGCCGCCGAACGGCCGGTCCGCGTGCCCGACCGGTGGTGGGGCGAGGCCCCGTTCAACTCGGGTGTGGCCCGGGGTGGGCCGGAGTAGGGTGTGCGGGTCCACGAGGGGAGGGTGGTGTGACGCGACCGCGCCGGGAGGCCGCCGTGCTGGTCTTCGACGCCGACGACACGCTCTGGGAGAACAACGTCCTCTTCGAGCGGGTGATCGACGACTTCCTCACCTGGCTCGACCACCCCACCCTGGACCGGACGCAGATCCGGGCGGTGCTCGACGACATCGAGCGGGCCAACGCCGTGGCGCACGGCTACGGCAGCAAGGTGTTCCTGCGCAGCCTGGGCGAGTGCCTGGAGAAGCTGCGCGAACGTCCGGCCACCGGGCCGGAACGCGCCGAGATCGAGCAGCTCGCGGCGGCGCTGGTCGGGCACCAGGTCGAGTTGATGCCGGGCGTGGCGGAGACGCTGGACGACCTGGCGACCCGCCACGACCTGCTGCTGCTGACCAAGGGCGAGCGGGAGGAGCAGCAGCGCAAGCTCGACGCCTGCGGGCTGCTGCACCACTTCCGGGCGGCGCACATCGTGGCGGAGAAGGACGCGGACACCTACCGGTGGCTGGCTCGCCAACACGCGTTCGACCCGACGGCGGCGTGGATGATCGGCAACTCCCCGCGCTCGGACATCCTGCCCGCGCGCGCCGCCGGGATGAACGCCGTCTTCATCCCGAACGAGAACACCTGGGTGCTGGAGCACGAGGAACTCGACCCGACCGACCCCGGGGTGATTCGGCTGGCCACGTTCCCGGACCTGGTCCGGCACTTCTGACCCGGCCGGTAACGTCCGACAGGTGCCGCTCACCTTCCCGTCGCACCTCGCGCCGGTGCTGCCGCTGAAGCGGTGGCGGCCGCACTGGTTCGACGGGGTGGCGCTAGCCACCGGCGCGGTGGCGCCGGACGTCGCCTACCTGTTCAGCGGCACCCGCCTCGACCTCGGCCTGCGCACGCACACGCTGGGCGGGCTGCTCTGGTGGTGCCTGCCGGTCGCGCTCGCGTACGCCTGGATCGTCCGCCGGGTGGTCGCCGGCATCGCCGCGCACCTGCCCGCGCCGAGGTTCTTCGGCTGGCCGCAGTACGCCGCGTTGGCCGGCGTGCGGCATCCCTGGCAGGTCACCGTCTGCTCAGCCCTGATCGGCGCGTTCAGCCACGTCGCGTGGGACCGGATCAGCCACACCGAGCGCCTGCCCCGCCTGTTCGGCGTCGCGGACTTCCACGCCCTGACCGGGATGTACTGGTGGCAGTTCGCGGACGTGTTCGCCAGCCTCGGCGGCGGCCTGCTGGTGGTCGTCCTGGCGCTGCACGACGCGCGTCGCGGCGCGATCTTCGACGGCGTGCCCCCGCCCGCGCCGCCGACGAACCGGCTCGTGTTCTGGCGGGTGGCCCTGGCGGTCACCGGTCTGGGGGCGCTGCTGCTGCCCGGGCTGCCGGCGGCCACCATCCCCGCCCCGGCCGGCGTGCGGGTGCTGCACCTGGGGGCGCTGGCTCTCGTCGCCGGCGCGGCGGCGGCCCGGTCCGCGCCGCCGCGGCGGGCCGATCGCGGTCGGCGTCTCGAAGACGAACAGCGCCCGGTCGGCTGACCCTGTTACGTCGACATGCCGCATTTCGGCATTGACATCAATCACAGCCGCAGGGGTGCGGTCGAAGCTTGTCCGACCTGCGCGGACCTGCCTAACCTGAGCCGGCGTCCACGCCTCGTCGGGGTGAGTCGGGGGCGCACCGGAGTCCGGTGGTGTGAGCACCGTGGAGCTGAGTGCGGGCAGACCGGCTCGCCGTGCGGAGCCCGGCGTGGGCGGCGTGCCACGCCCGTCGTGTTCCCACGGCGTAGACCGTTACCACGCCGGACGGCCGGGGTCAGGGCCGGGGAGTTGCGGACCCGGTCCTGACCCGTCCGGCCGACCGGAATCCGGGCGGGACGCCTCTGGTGCGCGCGCCGGTCACGGAGCGACACTGAGTCATGACACCTCAGCGCGTACCGCTGCTCGCCGGGCTGGTCGTGCTGCTCGCGGCGGCCTGCACCTCGACCGGCCACGACGGCGCGAACCCGGCGCCCCCGGCGACGTCCGCCACCGCGGCGTCGCCGGTCACGACCGCCGCCGCGTCCCCTCCCGCGGCGACCACCCCACCCACCGCGACCGACCCGTCGGCGACCGCCGGTTCCTGGCGGGTGACCTGGGGCTGGGCGGTGCCCGGCTCGCCCGCCCGGGTGACGCATCCGGTGCGCGTCCCGGTGACCCCGGCCCCCGGCGAACCGCTGCCCGTGCTGGTGTCGGTGCAGACCGGCGACCACCCCGCGGAGGGGTTCAGCCGGATCACCTTCGCCTTCCGCGGGCCCACCCCGTCGTACCAGGTCGGCTACGTCCCGCAGGTGGTGACCGAAGGGCGTGGCGCGCCGGTCACCCTGCCCGGCACGGCGTACCTGTCGGTGCGGTTCGAACCGGCGCAGGCGCACGACGCCCGGGGCGGTGGGACGGCCGACGTGCCGCCGGCGGCGATCGGCTACCCGACGCTGCTCGGATGGGCGGCGGCCGGCGACTTCGAGGGGCACCTGAGCTTCGGGCTCGGCCTGCGGCCGCCGGACGGTGGGCGGTTGCCGGTGCGGCTAAGCGAGTCGACCCGGCCGGACGGCACCCACGTCGTCTCCGTCGACGTCCGGCGGGCCTGACCGCCGGACCCGCCGGTCGGCTCAGGTCTCGATGACGGCGCCGTTCTCGTCGATGCCGTGGGTCCGCCAGTAGACGTCCCACTCGTCGTCGACGTGCCGCGGCACCTTGTCCGGCGGGAAGCGCACGTACGGGGCGGTCGGCTCCTCCCCGTCGGGGAGACACGCCCGGCCGCCGCCCGGGCCGACCGCGATGACCGGGTACTCACCGTCGGCGCAGATGCTCTCCCGGTAGGAGCACCCGGTGGTGAGCATGAGCACGCTCAGCCCGACGGTGGCGAGGACGACCACGATTCGAGTTCGCACGCGGAGAATTCTCGTCGCCCCGCGCGCGTCCGCCATCGGTACGCGTACTCACCTTCGCCGGCGGGACCGCCGGCTCAGCCGGCCTCGCCCCGGACGATCGCCACCGCGACCCGACAGAACTCGTCCATGTCGGGCTGGAAGCCGGCGGCGATGTCCGGGTGCAGGCCGGCGCGGGTCTCGTCGAGCAACCGACGGCAGACGTCCTCGACCGGCTCGCCCGCGTAGCTGGCACGGACCCGGTCGGCGGCCGCCTGCAGGGCCGAGGTCAGCTGATCCTCCAGCGGGCCGCGCAGCTTCTGCTGCACAGGGTCGAGCCCGCTCGGATCGAGCGTGACATGTGGCTCCGACATCGGCGCTCCCTTCGTCGGCGTCCGCGGTACCCCACCGCGGGCGTCGGTCAAACCATCGTCGGTACGGCCGCGACCCGGACCTGGTAGGAGAACTCCTCCGCCGGCTCCTCGGCGTACGACAGCCGGCGGATCTGCCGGTCGTCGGCCCAGAGGGCGACGTCGACCAGCACCCCGAGGTGGGCGAGGCCGATGTTGGCCACCCGCTTCTTGTCCTGCAGCACCGCGCACACCCCGCCGAGCAACGTGCTGGCGTCGGAGGTGCGGTGCCCGGGCGGGCAACGCAGGGTCAGGTCCACCTCGATCGGACCGGCGAGCGGGGTCCACCCGGTGCGCTGGGCCGCCGTGCAGGCGGCCTGGAGCAGCGCGCGGACCCTCGTCGCCTGCCGGTGCCCGGCGGCGAAGATGGACAGGGCCTCGGTCTTGACCGGGGGCAGGCCGCTCACCTCGAACGTCAGGGCGAGAGCGCGGGTGTCCTGCACGACGGCACCTCCTCGGGGGGAATCCTGCCCAACCGGTACGCGAGCAGACGGCAGTTCCCGCGAGAACCAACCGATCGGGCGGGCGGTGGGGGACGGCCGGCGGCGTATCGACATCGGCGGCGACGCGCTGGCTACGGAGCTAGGGAAACGCTAGTCGAGTCGACTGACGCTGGGTAGTCTCCCCGCTCACGGAGTGGGACGGCGGTCAGCGGCGCGCGCGCTTCAGCTCGTGGAACGTCTCCAGACGCAGCAGCGGCAGCATCGAGTCCCAGATCGTCACGGCGTCCTCGACGCCGGGGACCTCGGTCAGGATCGGGCCGTGGATGCCCCGGCGGGCGTCCGGCACCATCAGCACCGGCGAACCGATGTCCGGGCCGGCCGAGCCGTACGCCAGGGCGTGCGACGCGTGGACCGCCTCGTCCCAGCTCTCGTCGTCGAGCGCCGGCGCCACGTCCGCCAGGCCGGCCGCGTCCACCGCCGCCGCGACGACGCGGTCGCCGAGCGGGTCGCCGGCGTCGTGGCTGCGCGTGCCCAGCTCCGTGTACAGGCGGCCCGCGTCGTGGTGGCGGCCCTGCGCGCGCAGCGCCTCCACCAGCCGCAGCACCCGCCCGGAGGCCGCCATCGCCTCGGCGTACTCCGGGGCGGTCTGCCCCCCGTTGAGGATGGCCAGGCTGAACGCCCGCCACTCGACGCCCAGCCCGCGCGCCTCGGCGACGGCGACCAGCCAGCGGGAGGTGCGCCAGGTCCACGGGCACACCGGATCGAAGAAGAAGGTGGCGTCCATCACCCCAACCTAGGGCGGGGGGCGCCGGCCCGCAGCGCGGCGGTCACCGTCACGTGACCGTCATGTTTCGCTTCGTCGCAGGTCGGGCACGTTCAGCCGCACGAAACGCCCGGGGCGTCGGGCGGACAGGCCGGTGCCTCGACCGTCTCGCCGTGCGCCGGGGCACGGGTGACCTCCCCGGTTCTTCGCCGAAGAGAGGGGGAGGGTGATGACGACAGTCCCCGACACGGCCGCACGGCGGCCGGTGAGACGCGCGGCGGCCGCCGCCGCCGCGCTGGCGTTGGTGGCCCCGCTGGCTGCCTGCGGGTCCGGCGGCGACGGCGGCACGCCCACGATCAACCTGTACTACCCGCCCGAGCAGAACCTGCAGAAGGTGGTCGACGACTGCAACGCGCAGGCGCAGGGGCGGTACCGGATCTCCTACCGGGTGCTGCCGCGGGAGGCCGACGAGCAGCGGGTGCAGATGGTGCGCCGGCTGGCGGCGCAGGACACCGGCATGGACGTGCTCGGCCTGGACGTCACCTGGACCCAGGAGTTCGCCAGCGCCGAGTGGATCCGGGAGTGGACCGGCCAGGACAAGGCCGAGGTGGAGCAGGGCACGCTCGAGGGCCCGCTGGACACCGCCCGGTACGAGGACAGGCTCTACGCCGCGCCGAAGAACACCAACGTGCAGCTGCTCTGGTACCGGTCCGACCTGGTGTCGCAACCGCCGAAGACCTGGGACGAGATGATCTCCGCGGCCCAGCAGCTCAAGCAGCAGGGCAAGCCGTACCAGGTGCTCACCATGGGCGCCCAGTACGAAGGGCTGGTCGTCCTCTACAACACGCTGGCCGAGAGCGCCGGCGGGAAGATCCTCAGCGACGACGGCAAGAAGGCGGTGATGGACGCCGGGACCGTGCGCGCGCTGGAGCAGCTCAAGACGTTCGCTACCTCCGGCGTGACCTCGGCGTCGTTCAGCAACGCCGTCGAGGACCCGGTGCGGCTGGAGTTCCAGTCCGGCGGCGGCGCGTTCCAGGTGAACTGGCCGTACGTGTATCCGGCCCTGCAGGAGGCCGCCCCGGAGCTGGCGAAGAACGTGAAGTGGGCGCGGGTGCCGGGGATCGAGGCGGGCTCCCCGAGCAAGGTGACCATCGGCGGGATCAACCTGGCGGTCAGCACCTACTCGAAGCACCCGACCGAGTCGTTCGAGGTGGCCCGGTGCCTGCGCAACGCCGAGCACCAGAAGTTCTCTGCGGTCAACGACGGCGTCCCCCCGACCATCGAGGCGGTCTACGACGACCCGGAGATGGACGAGGCGTACCCGATGAAGGAAACCATCCTGGAGGAGCTGAAGGAGCCGGCGGTGCGACCGCTGACGCCCGCGTACCAGAGCATCTCCACGGTGATGTCGGCGATCCTGTCGCCGCCGTCGGCGATCCAGCCCGAGCAGACCGCCGACCGACTGCGCGGGGCGATCGCCGACGCGCTGGAGTCGAAGGGGGTTCTGCCATGAGCGTGAACGCGAGCCCGGCCGGCGCCGAGGCCGCCGTCGAGGCGGAGGAGTCGACCGGCCGGCACGCCGCCGTGCCGGCCCAGCGGGCCCGACGCGGCTCCCGCGCCCCGTTGAGCGAGAACAAGCGCGCCGAGCGGCGGCTCGGCTGGCTGCTGTGCGCGCCGGCCGCCCTGGTCATGGTGGCGGTCACCGCGTACCCGATCCTGTACTCGGTCTGGCTCTCCCTGCAACGCTTCGACCTGCGGTTCCCGGACGAGCGGCAGTTCGTCGGGCTGGAGAACTACGTCACCGTGCTGAGCAACGACTTCTGGTGGACCGCGTTCGGGGTGACCGCCCTGATCACCGTGGTCACCGTCGCGGTCGAACTGGCGCTCGGCATGGGCCTGGCGCTGATCATGCACCGGACGCTGGTCGGGCGCGGCATCGTGCGCACCGCGGCGCTGATCCCGTACGGCATCGTCACGGTGGTCGCGGCGTTCTCCTGGCGGTACGCCTGGACGCCCGGCACCGGCTACCTGGCGAACCTGTTCGACGGCAGCGCGCCGCTGACCGAGCGGGCCAGCTCGCTGGCGATCATCATGCTGGCGGAGATCTGGAAGACCACCCCGTTCATGGCGCTGCTGCTGATGGCCGGGCTGGCGCTGGTGCCGGAGGACCTGCTCAAGGCGGCCTCCACCGACGGCGCGACGGCGTGGCAGCGGTTCACCAAGGTGATGCTGCCGGTGATGAAGCCGGCGATCCTGGTCGCGCTGCTGTTCCGCACGCTCGACGCGTTCCGGGTCTTCGACAACATCTTCGTGCTCACCAACGGCGGCAACGAGACCTCGTCGGTGTCGATGCTCGCCTACAACAACCTGATCCGGGGCCTCAACCTCGGGATCGGCTCCACGATGTCGGTGCTGATCTTCATCACCGTGGCGATCATCGCCTTCGTCTTCGTGAAGCTGTTCGGCACCGCTGCCCCCGGCAGCGACGATGGGGAGAGGCGCTGACATGGCCGTGGAAACCACCACACGGGCGAAGCTGCGTTGGGGCGTGCTCGACCTCGTGGTCGTCGTCTTCGCGCTGGTGCCGGTGCTCTGGATCGCCTCGCTGTCGTTCAAGACCCCGGCCACGCTCACCGACGGCAAGTTCTGGCCGCGGGAGTGGACCCTCGACAACTACCGGACGATCTTCGACACCGACCAGTTCGTCCGGGCCCTGGTCAACTCGATCGGCATCGCGCTGATCGCCACCCTGATCGCGGTGGTGCTCGGCACGATGGCCGCGTACGCGATCTCCCGGCTGGACTTCCCGGGCAAGAAGCTGCTGGTCGGGGTGTCCCTGCTGATCGCGATGTTCCCGCAGGTGTCACTGGTGTCGCCGCTGTTCGAGATCGAGCGTCAGCTCGGCCTCTTCGACACCTGGCCCGGCCTGATCCTGCCGTACATCACGTTCGCGCTGCCGCTGGCGATCTACACGCTGTCGGCGTTCTTCAAGCAGATCCCGTGGGACCTGGAGAAGGCGGCCAAGATGGACGGCGCCACCCAGGGGCAGGCGTTCCGGCGGGTGATCGCCCCGCTGGCCGCGCCGGGCGTGTTCACCACGGCCATCCTGGTCTTCATCTTCTGCTGGAACGACTTCCTGTTCGCGATCACGCTCACCTCGACCGAGCGGTCCCGCACGGTCCCGGTGGCCCTGCAGTTCTTCACCGGCGAGTCGCAGTTCGAGGACCCCACCGGGGCGATCTGCGCCGCCGCCGTGGTGATCACCGTGCCGATCATCCTGTTCGTGCTCTTCTTCCAGCGCCGCATCGTCTCCGGTCTGACCTCCGGCGCAGTCAAGGGATAGGTGGTAACAGTGGCTGACATCGTGCTGGACAAGGTGAGCAAGCGGTTCCCGGACGGGACCACCGCGGTGCGGGACGTCGACCTGGAGATCGCCGACGGCGAGTTCGTCATCCTGGTCGGCCCCTCGGGCTGCGGAAAGTCGACCACCCTCAACATGATCGCCGGGCTGGAGGACATCAGCTCCGGTGAGCTGCGCATCGCGGGGCAGCGGGTCAACGACAAGGCGCCCCGGGACCGGGACATCGCCATGGTCTTCCAGTCGTACGCGCTCTACCCGAACATGACCGTGCGGGAGAACATGGCGTTCCCGCTGCGGTTGGCGAAGATGGACAAGGAGACCATCAACCAGAAGGTCGACGAGGCCGCCAAGGTGCTGGAGCTGACCGCGCTGCTGGACCGCAAGCCGGCCAACCTCTCCGGCGGCCAGCGGCAGCGGGTGGCGATGGGTCGGGCGATCGTGCGCCAGCCCAAGGCGTTCCTGATGGACGAGCCGCTGTCCAACCTGGACGCCAAGCTGCGGGTGCAGATGCGGACCGTCGTGTCCCGGCTGCAGAAGCAGCTCGGCACCACCACGGTCTACGTGACCCACGACCAGACCGAGGCGATGACCCTGGGCGACCGGGTGGTCATCATGCGCGGTGGCGCGGTGCAGCAGGTCGGCCCGCCGCAGGAGCTGTACGACAACCCGCGCAACCTCTTCGTCGCCGGGTTCATCGGCTCCCCGTCGATGAACTTCTTGCACGCCGCGGTGGAGGAGGGGCGGCTGCGCACCGCGCTGGGTGACGTGCCGATCGGCGAGCGGATCCGCCGCGAGCTGGAGGCCGGCGACGCGCCCCGCGAGCTGATCCTCGGCGTCCGGCCGGAGCACTTCGAGGACGCCGCGCTGATCGACGACGAGACCCGGGCCCGGGGCCTGGAGTTCGAGGCGCCGGTCGACATCGTCGAGTCGATGGGGTCGGACAAGTACGTCTACTTCACCGTCGAGGGGGAGCGGGCCAGCGCCGCCGAGCTGGAGGAGCTGGCCGCCGACGCGGGCGCCTCCGACTTCGCCGGGGCCGGGTCGAGCCTGGTGACCCGCCTGTCGGCGGAGTCGCCGGTGCGCGAGGGCGAGACCCGCCGGGTGTGGTTCAACCTGGAGAAGATCCACCTGTTCGACCCGGGCAGCGGCCGTAACCTGACCCTGCACGAGGGCCGGGCGGCCGGCGCGCTGGCCGACTGAGCACGCTCACGCGCAAGGGCCGGTGGCTTTCCGTCGCCGGCCCTTGCGCTGCCCGTCCCCGGCCCTCCTCCTTCTCGCAATCCTGTCGAATCACCGCGAAACAGGAACCACAACCCCAAGATCGTCGCAACCCGGGATCGGGGCGGGGCTGTCCGCCTCAAGAGCGAGCGCCGCGTTCCCAGGTCTGGTGTCGATGGCGCACCGCCCTGCGGCAATTCCGCCGATCATGGAGTTGTGGCACCTTGCAAACCGGGTCGGAAGGGTGTGAACCGGGAACCACAACTCCAAGATCGGCGGCCCGAGCGCGGGCGAAGGGGCCCGAGATCGGCGTGATCCGGGGTGGGCGGCGGGACGTTCGGCTGCCGCTCACCAGGAGTGGCGCAGCTCCAGCCCGAGGAAGCGGGCGTAGCCGGCCAGGGCCGCGTCGACCCGGGCGCGCAACGCGGCGTCGAACGGCACGAGCTGCCGCACCGTCACGGTCACCGCGCTCCTGCCCAGCGTGCGCTTCCAGGTGCCGACCACCCGGCCGTCGCGCACGACCGTGGACTGGAACATCCCGTTGTTGCCGGGCACCACGGCGTCGCCGTGCGCCGGGTCGAGCATCAGCGAACGGTCCTTGAAGCCGAGCAGGTACTCGTCGAAACCGGGCAGCGTGTGCACGTCGTCGACCGGCGCGCGGGGCGCGTCGAGCAGCGCGGCGTCGACCACCGCCGCCTCGCCGTCGACCTCGACCGGCGCGAGCAGGTCACCGGCCAGCGCGACGGCCCGGGTGGCGTCGGTGACGGTGAGCCCGCTCCAGCGGGCCAGCTCGTGCCGGGTCACCGGACCGTGGCCGCGCACGTAGCGGTGGGCCAGCATCGCCAGCGCCTCGTCCCGCTCCGGGCGGTGCGGGTCGGGCACCCACTCGTCGAGCAGCACGAACGTCTGCTCGGCGCCGACGTGCGGGGCGATGCAGGTGATGCCGCGCTGGCTGGCGTACCAGAGCAGGTGGTAGCCGCGCTGGCCGGAGGTGTCCAGCCCGGCGTCGCGCAGCGCGGCCAGGCAGTCGGTGCGGCTGAGCCGACCGCCGCCGGACAGCGCCTCGCCGAGCACGTCGCCGGCCTGGTCGCCGTCGGCGACGGTGAGCCCGAGCTGACGCCAGCGGCCGGCGACGGTGGCCAGCGCCCGCACGCCGGTGACCGCCAGCATCCAGTGCGCGTCGCGCGCCGGCACCAGGTGCACCGTGCCCCGCATCGGCCAGGTGCGCAGCGCCTCGCGCCGCTCCAGCGCCGCCCGCACGTCGTCCTGGGTCCGGCCGGGCAGGCGTGCGCCGAGCGACCACAGCCCGCTGGCGGCGTCCTGTGCCTGCATGGCGCCGAACCACTCGACCACGTCGGCCACGCGAGCGAGCCGGGCGACGGGATGCGGGCGCAGCAGCAGGCTGGTCATCCGCAGGGCGAGGGCCTCGGCGCGGCTGAGACGTAAGGGCACGGGCGGCCTCCCGTCGGCGGGTGGACGGTCAGCATAGGCCCGGCGTCCGACAGCACCGGGCGGACCGGACCGCCCCTGATCGCGCTGCGCCGGCCACGCTGCCGACGGAGCGCGATCCCCCGTTCAGGTTCCCGGCGCGGGGGCGGCGGTCGGCCGGCGCCGGTGCGACCAGGATCCCCGGCGCGCGCGGGCGGAAGGCCGGTTGCCCGCGGAACTTGCGCAAATCTTGAGCCGCGCTCAGTCCAGCCGCCGGTACATCACCAGCAGGTCGACGTACCCGTGGGCCGGGTGGCGGAAGCCCTCCGGCACCCGGCCGACCACCGCGAAGCCCAGCGACCGCCACAGCCGTACGGCCCGGGTGTTGTTGGCCACCACGGCGTTGAACTGCATGGCCCGGTAGCCGTCCGCGCGGGCGGCCGCGAGCACGTGCGCGGCGAGCGCCCGGCCGACGCCCCGTCCGGCGGCGGCCGGGGCGACCATGAAGCCGGCGTTGGCCACGTGGTCCCCGGGGCCGGCCTGGTTCGGCCCCAGCTTCGCCGAGCCGAGCACCGTGCCGTCCGGGTCCACCGCGACCACGGTCCGCCCGGGCGGCGCCGCCATCCACAGCGCGCGGGCCTGCTCCTCGGTCACGTCGCGCGGCCAGGTGTACGTCTCGCCCGCCGCCACGATCTCCCGGAGGAACGGCCAGATCAGCGGCCAGTCGGCGGCGGTCGCGGGGCGGATCTCCACCCGCCGATCATGCCCGCCCGGAGTTTGACGCGACAAGTAACGGGTAGTCGCCGGAGCTGACCCGAATCGAGGAGGAAACGTCTGATGGATGGCCAGGTCAAGGTCGCGGTGATCTACTACAGCGCGACCGGCATCACCTACCAGATGGCGCAGTCGGCGGTCGAGGCGGCCGGGGAGGCCGGCGCCGAGGTGCGTCTGCGCAAGGTGCGTGAGCTGGCGCCCGACGAGGCGATCCGCTCCAACTCGGGCTGGCAGGCGCACCGGCTGGAGACGCAGGACGTGATGGAGGCGCAGCCGGACGACCTGTCGTGGGCCGACGTGGTGATCATGGGCTCGCCGACCCGGTACGGCATGATCGCCGCGCAGCTCAAGCAGTTCATCGACACCACCGGCCCGCTCTGGGCGCAGGGCGCGCTGGCGGACAAGGTGTACACCGGCTTCACCTCGACCGCGACCTCGCACGGCGGCCAGGAGGCGACGTTGCTGTCGCTGTACACGGTCTTCTACCACTGGGGTGGCATCGTGGTGACCCCCGGATACACCGACCCCAGCCAGTTCGTCGCCGGCAACCCCTACGGCGCCTCGCACACCAGCAACAACGGTGAGGTCGCCCCGGACCACGTGGCCCTGGCCGCCACCGCGTTGACCGCCAAGCGGGCCGTGCTGATGGGCGCCGCGCTGAAGAAGGGCATGGCCGGCTGACCGACCCGGCTGGGCGGCCGGTGGCCGGACGGGGGCTCTCGAACCCGTCCGCGCCACCGGCCGTCCTTCGCCCTACCCCCGATCGGCCGCCCCATGCGCGCTCAGCGCCGGCCGGTCCAGCAGATGGCCGAGCAGGTCCGCCAGGACCGCCGTGCCGTCCTGGCTGAGCACCGACTCCGGGTGGAACTGCACCCCGGCGAAGCCGGCGCCGCGCAGCGCGTGCACCGCGCCGTCGCCCGGGTCGCGGGACAGCTCGACCGGGCCGTACGGGCCGGACACCCGGTCGGCGTCGGCGCGGGCGGTGAAGCTGGCGTAGAACCCGACCCGTCGGGTCACCCCGAACACCGGCACGTCCTGCGGCAGCCCCTGGTAGGGCGCGTCCCGGCGGTGCAGCGGCAGCCCGAGCAGCCCGGCCAGCAACTGGTGGCCCAGGCACACCGCCAGGGTCGGCCGGCCCGAGGCCAGCAGCTCGGCCAGGAGCGTCCGCAGCGCGGCCATCTTCGGCGCGGTCACGTCGCGCGGGTCGCCCGGGCCGGGACCGACCACCACCAGGTCGTACCCGTCGAGCGGGCCCGGATCCGGCCAGTCGCGCCGGCTGACCGACAGGCCGAGCGCGCCGAGCTGGTGGGCGAGCATCCCGGTGAACGTGTCCTCCCCGTCGACGATGAGCGCTCGGCGGCCGGCCAACCCGCGCAGCGCGATCGCTCCCGGCTCCCGCTGCTCCAGCCAGAACCGCGCCAGCGGGGTGTTGCGGGCGGCCAGCGCGGCCCGTACCTCCGGGTCGTCGGCGTGGCGGACGGCCGGCTCGACGCCCGGGTGCGGCGCCTCCGGGCCGAGACCCAGCGCGGCCAGCACACCGGCGGCCTTGGCGTGCGTCTCGGCCACCTCGCCGGCGGTGGTGGAGTGCCGGACCAGCGTGGCGCCGACCGGCACCCGCAGCGCGCCCTCGGGCGAGAACTCGGCGGTGCGGATGAGGATCGGCGCGTCCAGCGTCTGCCGGCCCTGCTCGTCGCGGCCGAGCAGGGCGAGCACCCCGGCGTAGTAGCGGCGGCCGGTGCGCTCGTGCCGGGCGATCACCCGGCAGGCGTTCTCCATCGGGCTGCCGGTCACCGTGGGCGCGAACATGGTCTCCCGCAGCACCTCCCGCACGTCCCGGGAACAACGCCCGGCCAGCAGGTACTCGGTGTGCGCCAGGTGCGCCATCTCCTTCAGGTACGGCCCGACCACCTGCCCGCCGTGCTCGGCGACGACGGCCATCATCTTCAGCTCCTCGTCGAGCACCATGTACAGCTCCTCCACCTCCTTCGGGTCGTGCAGGAAACGCAGCAGCGCGTCCCGGTCCACGGTCTCGCCCCGGTGCCGGAAGGTGCCGCTGATCGGGTTCATCTCGACCAGGCCGTCGGCGACGCTGACGTGCCGCTCCGGGCTGGCCCCGACCAGGATCCGGGTGCCGGTGTGCACCAGGAACGTCCAGTAGGCGCCGCGCTCGCGTACCAGCAGCCGACGCAGCGCGGCCAGGGCCGTGGCCAGCGGGTCGCCCTCCACGGTGGCCCGCAGGGTGCGGTGGATGACGAAGTTCGCCCCCTCGCCGTGACCGATCTCGTCGGCCAGCACCCGCTCGACGATCGCCGCGTACTCGTCGTCGGCGATGTCGAAGCCGGCGTCGCGGGTGCGCACCGGCGCGTCGGGCAACGCGTCCAGCACCTCGTCGAGCGGTATCCGCCGGTGCCGCTCGACCGCCAGGTATTCCAGCGGCAGGCCGTCGTCCACGCAGTCGAAGCCGCGCTCGGTGATCTGCCGGAACGGCACCAGGGCGAGCGTGCGCGGGCCGGCCGCGCCCTCGGGCACGGGCAGGTCGGCGAGCTGGTCGGCGGTGCGTACCGGACCGGCGAACAGGTCGACGTGGTCGGCGCCCTCACGGCGGACGAGCGCGAAGGGGCCGGGGTCGAGGCCGGCGGCGACAGCGGCGAGCGGGTCGGACGGGCGGGTCATCGGGTCTCCTCGGTGGGCCGGTGGCCGCCGGTGAGGCGGCCCGGGTTGCCGGGGGAGACCGGCGGCCGCCTCGTGGGGCGGCCGCGTGGGGAAGCTACGCGCGGGGGTGGGCCGCCGGGTCGGCGGGCCACCAGCAGTTCGGGTGCGCGGGCATGGCGATCACTGTACGCGATCGGCCGGCGTCGGGGAACCCGATCGCGCGGGAGCGGGTACGGATCTTGGCTTCGCCGCCGGTCCCGCCGGGTAGGTTGACCGGCGATGGACATTCTCGCTCTGGACCTGGGCACCTCCTCGGTACGCGGGCTGGTGCTGGACGCGGACGCCGTGCCGCGCCCGGGCGCGCTGGCCCGCCGCAAGGTGCACCTGGCCACCGGCGACGACGGCACCGGGACGCTGGACGCGGCCACCTACCTGGCGTGCCTGGTCGAGTGCCTGGACGAGCTGGCCGCCGGTGGGCACCTGCGGCGGGTCGGCCTGGTGGCGACGTCCGCGCAGTGGCACTCGGTGCTGCCGCTGGCCGCCGACGGCACACCGTCCGGTCCGGTGCTGACCTGGCTGGACACCCGGGCCGCGCCGCCGGACGGCGACGGTGGTCCGGCCGACCCGGAGGACTACCACCGGCGTACCGGCACCTGGTGGCACCGCTGTTACTGGTCGGTGCGGCTGCCCTGGTTGCGGGAGCGGTGCGGGGACCGGACGGTGCGGTTCGCCGGGCTGGCCGAGTACGTCCTCGGCGAGCTGCTCGACACGGCGCCGATGTCCATGTCGCTGGCCTCCGGCACCGGGCTGCTCGACCTGCGGGACCTGGACTGGGACGCGGAGGCGTGCGCGCTGGCCGGCGTCCGTCCGGACCAGCTCCCGCCGCTGGCCCCGCCGGGCTGGCACGGCCGGCTGGGCCCCGGCTACGCGAGGCGCTGGCCGCAGCTGACCGAGGCGCGCTGGTCCGCGCCGATCGGCGACGGGGCCGCCTCCAACGTCGGGTCCGGCTGCGTCGACCCGTCGCGCGCGGCGGTCACCATCGGCACCTCCGCCGCGGTCCGCATGATCCAGGCGGTGCCGGCCGGTGCGGAGCTGCCGCCGCTGCCCGATGAGCTGTGGCGCTACCGGGTCGACCACGACCACGTCGTCACCGGCGCCGCGTACTCCAGCGGCGGGAACCTGTTCGCCTGGGCCGACCGGGAGCTGCGGCTGCCCACGGGTGCGGAGCTGGAGGCCGCGCTGCACCGGGCCGCCGCCGACCTGGTCGTGCAGGCCAATCCCCGCTTCGGCGGCGACCGGCCACCCGGGACGGCGCCGGCCGGTTCCGGTGAGCTGCGCGGGCTGAGCTTCGGCACCACCGCCGTCGACATCCTCGCCGCGCTGATGGCCGGTCTGTGCCGGCTCGTCGCCGACGACCTGGCCCAGCTCGAGGCCGGCGTGGGCGAGCCGATGGAGGTGGTGCTCGGCGGCGGGGCGTTGACCGCCTCACCCTGGTGGCGCGGGGCGTTCGCCGACGTGCTCGCCCCGCGTACGGTCCGGTGGCAGCGCAACCCGGAGATCGGGGCGACCGGCGCCGCGCTGGTGGCGCTCGGTCGGGTCGCCGAGGCGGTCGACATCGGCGGCATCGGCCGGACGGACGAGGGCGCCGCGCCGAACACGTGACCGCCCACCCGCCGCGCTGACCGTCCTGCTCATGCCGCCCGGGCGGCCGTTGACACCGCCTCCGGGCCTGGTTGGATGGACTCCGCTCCCCGCCGTGGTGGAGTCGGAACGAGGAGGCAAGTGTGGGCGCAGCTCCCGACCCGGCCCGCGGTGCGGCCCCACCGCCGCACCGGCGGCGCTCGGGGTTCCGGCTGCGGGACTGGCGGATGGGCACCAAGCTCGCCACCGTCCTGGTGATCCCCACGCTGGCGTTCCTCGTCCTGGCCGGCATCCAGACCCGGGGGCTGGTCGGGCAGACCACGGCGCTGAGCGACTTCGCCCAGCAGGTCGGCATCGGCCGGCAGATCACCGCCGCGGTGGACCGGCTCCAGCAGGAGCGGGACCGTTCCGCCGGCGAGCTGGCCGCGTTGCGCCGCGCCGGCACCGGCGCCGACCGGGACGCCGCGGTCGCCGCGTTACGGCCGCTGCAGGAGGCCACCGACCGGGCGGTGGACGAGCTGCGCGTCGCGGCCGAGCCGCTGGCCGACGCCGACGCCGCCTGGCGGGTCTCCTACTCCGAGGCGCTGGAGGCGTACGACCAGGTGGTGAACATCCGGGCGGCGGTGCCGCCCGCGGTGCTCTCCAGCGACACCGTGCTCAGCAACTACCACCGGGCCGTGGCGGCGCTGCTCAACCTGCTGGCCGAGCCGTCGCCCGGCGACGACCAGCAGGCGTTGACCGAGTCCGTGCTGCGCTACGTGCAGCTGTCCCGGGTCAAGGAGCTGTCCTCCCGGATCCGCGGCGAGCTGTACGCGGCGTCCCGCGCCGGGCGGTACGAGCAGGACGACCAGGTGACGCTGAGCGACCTGCGGGCCCAGCAGCTCACCGCGCTGGGCGCGTTCCGGGTCGCGGCGACCGCCGAGCAGGTCCGCCGCTACGACCGGACCTCGGTCGACCCGGCCTTCGTCACGGCGACCCGGCTGGAGGAGCGGACCCTGCCCACCGGCGCGGCGGAGCCCGCGCTGCTGTCCGCGCCGCAGTGGTGGGCGGCCAGCGAGCAGCGGCAGGAGCTGTTCCGCCAGTTGGAGGGCGAGCTGCTCGACGACGCGGTGCGCCGGGCCGACGACGCCAGCGCCCGGCAGTTGCGCGAGACGCTGCTGGTCGCCGGCGGCATCGTCTCGGTGCTCCTGATCGCCGTGCTGATCTCGCTGCTGGTCGGCCGGTCCGTCGCCCGGGCGATGCGGCAGCTGCGCGGCCAGGCGCTGCGCATCGCGCAGGTGGAGCTGCCGCTCACGCTGGAGCGACTGCGCACGGTGGACCGGCCGGTGGGCGCGATCGACGTGCCACCGGCGGTGGTCGACTCGCAGGACGAGATCGGCGAGCTGGCGGAGGCGTTCGTGGCGGTGCACCGCAGTGCCGTCGACGTCGCGGTCGAGCAGGCGATGATGCGCCGCAACGTCAACGCCATGTTCGTCAACCTGGCCCGGCGCAGCCAGGTGCTGGTCGAGCGGCAGCTGGAGCTGCTCGACGACCTGGAACGCGAGGAGAGCGACCCGGAGCAGCTGGAGAACCTGTTCAAGCTCGACCACCTCGCCGCCCGCATGCGCCGCAACGACGAGAGCCTGCTGGTGCTCGCCGGCACCGAGTCCACGCGACGGTGGAACCGCCCGGTGGGGCTGGGCGCGGTGCTGCTCGCGGCGAGCGCGGAGATCGAGCAGTATCAGCGGGTCCGCCACCAGAACCGCACCGACCTGCACGTGGTCGGGCACGCCGTGGGCGACCTGGTGCACCTGTTCGCCGAGCTGCTGGAGAACGCCACCGCGTTCTCCCGCCCGGAGACCGTGGTACGGGTGGTGGTCGAGGCGGACGGCCCGGGCGCGCTGGTGGAGATCGTCGACCTGGGGCTCGGCATGAGCCCGGGCGCGCTGGCCGAGGCGAACGCCGTGCTGGCCGAGCCGCCGGCCGCCGACGTGGGCGCCTCGGAGCGGATGGGCCTGTTCGTGGTGAGCCACCTGGGCGCCCGGCACGGCGTGCGGGTCCAGCTGCGCCCCGGCCGGGAGGGCCTGGTCACCCGGGTCCGGATCCCGGCCCACCTGCTGGCCGAGGCCCCCGCCCCCGGGCTGGAGCCGCCCGCTCCGGCGCGGATGCTGACCAGCCAGGTGGCCGCGGCGTCCCGGGCGTTGGGCGCGGCCACCGCCGAGCTGCCGGTGGCCGGGCGGCACCCGGTGCCGCAGCCGGGCCCGCCGGCGGCGCTGCCGGTGTCGCCGCTGACCGGCCGGCCGCTCGGTGACGTGGCGGAGGCCGCGCCGACCGGCCCGCCGACGCCCACCGGCCCGCCCGCCGCGGTGCCCCGACCCCGTCCGGTGCCCGGCCGGGCCGAGGACGTGCTCACCCCGGGGGCCGCGGCGGCGGCCGGCGGCGGCTGGTTCAGCCGGCAGGGACCGACGTCGTCGGTGCTCGGTGTGACGCCGGCGCCGGCGCCGACGCCGGTGACCGGGGGGACCAACGAGCGGGGTCTGCCGGTACGCGTGCCGATGGCCCAGCTCACCTCGGTCACCTCGGCCGCCCGCCCGGCCGTGCGGCAGGAGCCGGACCCGGAGGCGGTCGGCGGTATGCTGTCCCGCTTCTACGGCGGGGTGCGGCGGGCCGAGGCCGAGGAGACCACCGAGATGTATCTGCCGCGCGACGAAGGGGGACGACGACAGTGACGACGTTGAGCCAGGAGGCACGGGACCTGAGCTGGCTGGTGAACGCGTTCGCCGAGCGGGTCCCCGGGGTGGCGCACGCCGTGGTGGTGTCCTCCGACGGGCTGCTGGTGGCGATCTCCGCGCACCTGCCGCGCGACCACGCCGACAAGCTCGCCGCCGTGACCTCCGGCCTGATGAGCATCACCGCGGGCGCGGCGCAGATGTTCGACGGCGACGTCGTCAAGCAGACCGTGGTCGAGATGGGACGGGGCTACTTCCTCGTCATGCAGATCCGGGACGGCTCGATCCTGGCGACGCTGGCCGGCGCGGACGCCGACATCGGCGTGGTCGGCTACGAGATGGCCCGGCTGGCCAAGCAGGCCGGCGAGATGCTCACCCCGGCGCTGCGCGCCGAGCTCCAGCAGGCGCTGCCGCGCTGAGCTGCTACCACGCGTTGAGCGCGGGTGCCCGGCCGGCGGGTGCCGGCCGGGCCGTCCCGGTCAGAGGCCGTTGCGGCGGATCACCTCGCGGTACCAGTGGGCGCTGCGCTTGAGCACCCGCCGCTGGCTCGCGTAGTCCACGTAGACCAGGCCCCAGCGCTGGTCGTAGCCCTCGGCCCACTCGAAGTTGTCCAGCAGCGACCACACGTGGTAGCTCTCCAGCGGCACGCCGTCGCGGACCGCGCGGTGGGCGGCGGCGAAGTGGTCGCGCAGGAAGCTGACCCGGCCGGCGTCGTCGACGGTGCCGTCCGGGCCGGGGGTGTCCGGGCAGGGCAGGCCGTTCTCGGTGATGGTGATCGGCACCCGCCCGTAGTCGCGGGTCACCCGGGTCAGGATGTCGTACATGCCCTCGGGGTAGATCTGCTGCCACTCGGCCTCCGAGGTGGGCCACTTCCGCACGGTCCCGCCGCCGCCGGTGACGTAGATCGGGGTGTAGTACTGCACCGCGAGCAGGTCGACCGGGCTGGAGATGATTTTCAGGTCGCCGTCCCGGACGCCGCGGACCATCCGGCTGTCCGGCCCGAGGTCGGCCAGCACGTCCTGCGGGTACGCGCCCTTGAAGACGGAGTCGAGGTAGAGGCGGTTCTCGTAGCCGTCGTAGAGGCGGGTTGCGGCGGCCGCCTCGGCGCTGTCGTCGGCCGGGTAGCAGGGGTGCAGGTTGAGCGCCGGGCCGATCCGTCCGGACGCGCCGGAGGCGCGCAACGCCTGCACGGCGAGGCCGTGGGCGAGCTGGAGGTGGTGCGCCACCAGGTAGGCCGCCGCCTCGTCCCGGTGGCCGGGCGCGTGGTGACCCCAGATGTAGCCGTTCTGCACCACGGTCTTCGGCTCGTTGATCGTCAGCCACGCCGGCACCCGGTCGCCGAGCGCCCGGAACACGGCGTCGGCGTAGTCGGCGAAGCGCTCGGCGGTGTCGCGGTTCTCCCAGCCGCCGTCGTCCTGCAACGCCTGCGGCAGGTCCCAGTGGAACAGCGTGGCCATCGGCGCGATGCCCCGCTCGTGCAGCCCGTCCAGCAGCCGGCGGTAGAAGTCCAGCCCGCGCTGGTTGGGGCGGCCGGACCCGTCGGCCTGGATCCGGGGCCAGGAGATGGAGAACCGGTAGCTGCGCAGCCCCAGCTCGCGCATCAGGTCGAGGTCCTGGGCGTACCGGTGGTAGTGGTCGGCCGCGACGTCGCCGGTGTCACCGTTGCGGGTGCGCCCCGGGGTGTGGCTGAAGGTGTCCCAGACGGACTCGCCCCGTCCGTCCTCCTTGGCAGCCCCCTCGATCTGGTACGCCGAGGTCGCCGCGCCCCAGCCGAAGCCGTCCGGGAACCGTAGCCCGCCGTCCGGGTCGGCGTCGGTGTTGCGTTCGGGTGGGCTGTCGCAGCCGCTGACGGCGACGGCGGCGGTCCCGGCCAGGGTGGCGCCGGCGAGCCCGGTCCGGGCCGCGCCGGCGGCGGTGGCGGACAGGGCGGCGCGGCGGAGCAGGCGCCGTCGGGTGAGTAACGACATGGGACTTCTCCTCGAAGTGACGGGCCGCCCTGGGGCCGGGAGCGCTCCCAGCATAGGCCAGGGGCGGCCGGCCTCGATCCGGCGGTCGCGGCGGGAGGCGGCGCGGCCGGCGGGCGGCCGGAAGTGGGGTGGGCGGGTGTCGCTCGGGGGCTGGGGGCGAGCGGCGAGGGTGGGGCAGATAGCGAGAAAGGCCGTCCGGGTGGCGTGTCGCGCCTGTCCCGTCGGCCTCTTTTGCCGTCGACAACGGGGGTTTAGTGTGGGGACGGGGGAGGGCAACCCCCGTCCCCACCGGTGATGCACACACGCACGAAGTGGAATTGGCGTCCGTCGTGCGTGTCGCGCGGGAGCCGGGCCACGCGAGTGGCTCTGGTTCCACCTCCCTCCGTCTGGCGGGTGATGGCCGGCGGCGGTGTCCGGGCTGGTCCGCCGTCGGCCACAGGGCCGACGCGTCGGGCACGGGTGTCCCCGACGATCCAGTACTTACATCTCCGTCGATGGAAGCGCTCCCATCGGCGATGCTGCGACTGTAACGCCCGTCACGGCTTTGGAAAAGCCCCTAAACGAGATCGAAACATGGACGTGGGTATCTGCCCTGGCCGTTGTGGTGGGAGCGCTTCCATGTCACACTCTCGACACACGCGACGTTGGAGCCAGCTCGCGAGCGCGGGCCGCCGAGGGCACCCGGTGAGAACCGGTGCGGCGCCCGATCCCCGGCACGGCCGGGACGACCCCTTTCCGGACGCCTCCGTCCCCCCGCGTACGCCCGTCGACGCGTGGAGGCGCCCCGCCGGGACCCCGGTCCCGGCCCGGTCCGAGGAGACACCGCCCACATGAGACTTCTGGCCAGACGTCGCCGTACGGCGATGGTCGCCGCCACCGCCCTCGCCATCGGCGGGGTGGCCCTGCCCGCGAGCTCCGCGCAGGCCGCACCGGCCTGCGACGTGACCTACGCGACCAGCGACTGGAGCACCGGCTTCACCGCCACCGTCACCATCAAGAACCTGGGTGACGCCCTGAACAACTGGTCGCTGAAGTTCGCCTTCCCGAACAGCAGCCAGCGGGTCACTCAGGGCTGGTCGGCGAAGTGGAGCCAGTCCGGCAGCGAGGTCACCGCGACCAACGAGTCCTGGAACGGCAGCCTGCCCACCGGCGCGTCCACCAGCATCGGCTTCAACGGCAGCTACAGCGGCAGCAACCCGAAGCCCACCGCCTTCACGCTCAACGGCGTCGCCTGCAACGGCGCCACCACCAACCAGCCGCCGACGGTCTCCCTCGGCGTGCCGGCCGGCCCGTTCGAGGCGCCGGCGGACGTCCCGCTGACCGCGACCGCCAGCGACCCCGACGGGACCATCAGCAAGATCGAGTTCTACCGCAACGGCCTGCTGGTCAACACCGACACCACCGCACCGTACGGCTACGACCTGCTCGACCTGCCGGCCGGCAGCTACACCGTGCAGGCCAAGGCGTACGACAACGCCGGCGGCAGCGCGACCGCGGAGAAGTCGTTCACGGTCAGCGCGGCCACCGGGCCGAAGCTGGTCGCCACCCCGTCGGCGGTGAGCGTCGAGGAGGGCGGCAGCGCCACGGTGCGGTACACCCTCAGCGCGGCGCCCAGCGCGAACGTCCCGGTGACCCTCGCCGTCACCGGGGACAGCGACATCACCGTCTCGCCGGCCACGCTGACGCTCACCCCGAGCAACTGGAGCACCGGCGTCACCGCCACCGTCTCCGCCGCGGAGGACGCCGACACCGCCGGCGGCACCGCCACGGTGACCGCGTCGGCCACCGGCTTCGCCCCGGTCGCGGTGGTCGCCACCGAGGTCGACAACGACACCCCGGGCGGCGACAACGCCTACATCAAGAAGTTCCTCGACCAGTACGGCAAGATCAAGAACTCGGGCTACTTCAGCCCCGAGGGCGTGCCGTACCACTCGATCGAGACGCTGATCGTCGAGGCGCCCGACCACGGGCACGAGACCACGTCCGAGGCGTTCAGCTTCTGGCTCTGGCTGGAGGCGCAGTACGGCCGGGTCACCCAGAACTGGGCCCCGTTCAACAACGCCTGGACGGTGATGGAAAAATATATCATTCCGAATCATTCAGACCAGCCGACGGCGGGCGCGCCGGGCACCCCGCAGTACGCGGCCGAGCACAACCTGCCCAGCCAGTACCCGTCGGCGCTGGAGGCCAGCGTCCCGGTCGGCCAGGACCCGCTGCGTTCGGAGCTGCAGTCCACCTACGGCACCGGTGACATCTACGGCATGCACTGGCTGCTCGACGTGGACAACACCTACGGCTTCGGCCGGTGCGGCGACGGCACCACCAGGCCCGCGTACATCAACACGTTCCAGCGGGGCACCCAGGAGTCGGTGTGGGAGACCGTGCCGCAGCCGTCCTGCGACACCTTCAAGCACGGCGGCCCGAACGGCTACCTGGACCTGTTCGTCAAGGAGTCCAACGCCCCGGCCAAGCAGTGGAAGTACACCAACGCGCCGGACGCCGACGCGCGCGCCGTGCAGGCCGCGTACTGGGCGCTCACCTGGGCCAAGGCGCAGGGCAAGGAGGCCGACGTGGCGGCCACCGTGGCCAAGGCCGCGAAGATGGGCGACTACCTGCGCTACGCGCTGTTCGACAAGTACTTCAAGAAGATCGGCAACTGCGTCGGGGCGTCCACCTGCCCGGCCGGCAGCGGCCGCGACTCGGCGCACTACCTGCTCTCCTGGTACTACGCCTGGGGTGGCGCGTACGACGCCTCGCAGAACTGGTCGTGGCGGATCGGCTCCAGCCACAACCACTTCGGCTACCAGAACCCGTTCGCGGCGTGGGCGATGACCAACGTCGCCGAGCTGAAGCCGAAGTCGCCGACCGCGGTCTCCGACTGGCAGAAGAGCCTGGACCGGCAGCTGGAGTTCTACACCTGGCTGCAGTCCGCCGAGGGCGGCATCGCCGGTGGCGCCACCAACAGCTGGGACGGCAGCTACGCCCAGCCGCCGGCCGGCACCGCCACCTTCTACGGCATGTTCTACGACGTCGACCCGGTCTACAACGACCCGCCGTCCAACCAGTGGTTCGGCATGCAGGCGTGGTCGATGCAGCGCATCGCCGAGCTGTACCTGCAGACCGGCAACGCCAAGGCCAAGGCGCTGCTGGACAAGTGGGTGCCGTGGGCGATCGCCAACACCACGACCGGCGCCAACTGGTCGATCCCGTCGGACATGAAGTGGACCGGCCAGCCGGCCAACTGGAACCCGACCAGCCCGCAGCCGAACACCAACCTGCACGTCGAGGTGACGGTCAAGGGTCAGGACGTCGGCGTCGCCGCCGCCTACGCCCGCACGCTCATCGCGTACGCGGCCAAGTCCGGCAACACCGCGGCGAAGACCACCGCCAAGGGTCTGCTGGACGCGCTGTCGGCGGCCGCCGACAGCAAGGGCGTCTCGATGCCGGAGAAGCGCGGCGACTACAAGCGCTTCGACGACGTCTACAACGCCGCCGACGGTCAGGGCCTCTACGTGCCCTCCGGCTGGACCGGGAAGATGCCCAACGGCGACGCGATCGCCAGCGGCAAGAGCTTCCTGGACATCCGCTCGTTCTACAAGAACGACCCGGACTGGCCGAAGGTGCAGGCGTACCTGAACGGCGGCGCGGAGCCGGTCTTCAACTACCACCGGTTCTGGGCCCAGGCGGACGTCGCGATGGCGTACGCCGACTACGGCACCTACTTCCCGCAGGGATGAGGTGACTCCTCCTCCGTGGGCGGGGTCCGCCCCGCCCACGGAGGAGGCCGCCCCGGCCGATGGGGGAACGGAGCGGCCGGGTCGGCGGACGGCCTGACGCCCACGGTCAGGCCGGGTGGGCCGGCCGTCCGGACGACGCAGCGGACGGACCGGCCCACCACTCCGCCCGGGGACCACCCATGGCGCGAAAAGGCACGGAAAAATCAGCGCTCCACGGGATCACATCCGTGGCGCGGACGGAGTACCGTATTTCACGGAGAGGCCGCTCCCCCCGTGGCGGCCTCTCCACTACTTTTCCGGGGACGTCGCCGGCTCCCCGTCCGGATCGGGCACGACCACCGGGTGTCGTGGCCCCGGGTGTCCGGGCGGCAGCGACCGGCTGACCACCACCCAGCTCGCCGCCAGCGCCGCCGCGATCAGCGGCCAGGTCAGCGCCGCCCGCGTCACGGTCAGCGCCACCACCCGCCCGTCCAGCCAGAGCGGCACGAAGACCGCCACCCGCAGCACGTAGGTGGCCGTCCACACCCAGCTGCCCCGGCCGTACGCCCGCAGCAACGCCGGGTCACGGCGCCACCGGGCCCGCTGGCGCAACGCCACGCCGACCACCACGCCGAGCAGCGGCCAGCGCACCACGATGCTGACCGCCCAGGCCAGCGCGCTGGCCGCGTTGGAGGCGATCTGGAGCAGGAAGAAGTCGGCGGCCCGGCCGGTGCGCACCGCGATCAGCGCGGCCACGCAGACCGCGAGCAGACCGATCAGGACCGAGCGCGGGCGGTCGCCGCGCCGCCACCGCCAACCGGCCACGGCGCCGCCGGTCAGCACCGCGGCGAACACGCCTCCCCACAGCCCGCCGAGCACCCAGCCGAGCCCGAACGCGAGCGGGGGCAGCGTCGCGTCCACCGCGCCCCGCCGCCCGCCGAGCAGGTCGGCCAGCGACTCCGGGCGCGGCTCGGCGGGCCGTTCCCGTTCCGGTCCGCCGGTCACCTGCCACCTCCTCCGATCGCCCCGCCTCAACCTACGCCGGGATCCGGGGCGCTCCCGCGCGCGCCGGACCGGGCCGACCGCTAAGTTGTGCGGGTGCGGGAGACGGCGAGGGGTTGGACGGCGGTCTGGTTGGTCGTACTGGCCCTGACCCAGACAGCGATGTTCGTGCTGGTGTGGCGGTTCGCCGTGCACACCGAACTGGGCCAGTGGCTGGACACGGTCGCGTTGACCGGCAACCGGATCGGCCAGGACCGCATCGACGGTCCGGTGGACACGCTCCTCAACGCCATGTCGGTGGTGTCGCTGCTGGTCGCGACCGCGGTGATCGGCTTCATCGCGTTGATCCGCGGCCGCAAGGCGCTGGCGGTCACCGCCACACTGCTCATCGCCGGGGCGAACGTGAGTACCCAGCTGCTCAAGTACTACCTGGTCCGCCCCGACTTCGGCATCGACCCGGAACGGGCCGCCGCCGGCAACAGCCTGCCCAGCGGACACACCGCGGTGGCGGCGTCGGTGGCGATCGCGCTGATCCTGGTGCTGCCGAGGCAGGTGCGGGTGGCCGGCGCGTTCCTCGGCGCCGGGTACGCCGCCGCCGCCGGGGTCGCCACGCTCTCGGCCGGCTGGCACCGGCCCAGCGACGCGATCGCCGCCTATCTGGTGGTGGGCGCGTGGGCCGCGGCGGCCGGTCTGGTGCTGCTGTTCTTCCAGCGGGAGCAGGCGGTGGTGGAGCGGGGCGACGCGCACCGGCTGGGCGCCGCCGTGCTCGGCGTCGCCGGCGCGGTCGCCCTGCTGGGCTCCGCGCTGGCGCTGTCCTGGCTGGTCGACCGTTCCACCGTCGCCGTCGAGGACCTCGGCCGCCGTCCGCTCTTCATCGGGTACGCGGGCAGCGCGGCCGGCATCGCCGGCACGATCGCCGTGGTGGCCGCGCTGGTGCTGGCCGTGGTGCACCGGCTGGTGCCCCGGTGGAAGGGCTGAGCACGCCGGTGGAACCGGCGCGGGCGGCCTTCCGGGACGAGTGCGCCCGGCTGGAGCGGGTGGTGCACGGCCTCGACGAGGCGGCGCTGGACCGGCCCACACCGTGCCCGCCCTGGCTGGTGCGGGACCTGCTCGCGCACGTGGTCACCGGGGTGGGGCGGCTCGCCGGGATGCTCGCCGAACCCGCGCCACCTCGCGCCGAGGTGGACGCGGCCGGCTACTTCGGCGCGGCCAAGTTCAGCCCGCCGGTCGACCGGGAGCGGATCGACGGGGCACGGCGGGCCGCCCGGGAACTGCCCGGCGTGACCGAGGTGGCGCGGGAGTTCGGCCGGGCCTGGCGGGCCACCGACACGGCGGTGGCCGACGCGCCCGCCGGCCGGGTGGTGCGGACCCGGCACGGTGACGCGATGGCGGTGGGCGAGTTCCTGCGTACCCGGGTGGTGGAGGTCGCGGTGCACGGCCTGGACCTGGCCGACGCGCTCGACCGGTCGCCCTGGACCACGCCGACCGCGGCGGCCGTGGTCGTCGACGTGCTCACCGGCGGGCGGCCGGTGCCGGCCCGGCTCGGCTGGGACGCGCTCACCGTGCTGCGCAAGGCCACCGGCCGGCTGCCGGTGACCGACGCCGAGCGGACGGCGCTGGCCGAGGCCGGCATCCGCCGGCTCGCGTTCGGCGGCTGACGCCGCTCAGGCCGCCGCGGCACGCCGCAGGTGCTCCAGCACGATCGGGTCGATCCGGCCGGGCACGAACCGTTCCTCCAGGTTCTCCAGGCCGGACCAGGCGGCGAGCGCGTCGTCCAGGCCCGCCGGGCCGACCGGGTGACCGGCGGCGGCGAGCAGGTCCGCCACCTCGACGGCGAGCGGGCCGGTCAGGTCGCGCAGGGTGGCCGGGTCGGGGCGACCGAAGATCATGGTGTGGATGCCGAGCAGGCGACCCAGCTCGGCGACCGGGTCCGGGTGGTCGTCCACCCGCAGGTCGACCAGTTCGTCGCCGGTGCCCGCGTAGCCGCCGTGCCGTTGCACGACGAGCAGGGCGGCGCTCTGCCGGCCGCGTCGGTCGCCGCCGGCCCGGTCGCCGGCGGTGAGCGCGGCGAACAACCGCTGCGGGAACGGCAGGTCGGTGTCGGTGAGCCAGGCGTCGCGCAGCGCGTCGATCACCTGCGGGCCGCTCAGGATGTTGCCCTGCGCCGCCCAGCCGTCGCCGGCCTGCCCGCCGGCCCACGGGTGGCAGCGCGGCCCGGTCCAGGTGGCCCCGACGCCGGTCGCCCCGACCACGCCGAGCTGCCGGTCGTCGCGTCCCGGGTCGGCGGCCACCAGACCGGCCACCACGTCCACGGCGGGGACGCCGGTGCGCAGCAGGGCGAGCGCCTGCGCCCGGTAGGCGAGGTTGGCGTGCGCCTGCGTTGCCACCGCCCCGACCTGCGCCTCGGCGGCCGGCACCAACGCCCCGGCGGCGAGGAACCGGCTGGCCACGGCCACGCCGTAGAGCTGCCCGTCGGCGGATCGGGCGACGAGCGAGAAGGTCACGCGCGGATCGTAGCCCGCGGGTGGGGGCGTCGTCCCGCACCGACCGAAGCGCGTGCGCGACGGTCAGAACGGCGGCGCGGCGGCCTCCGGCGGGCGCCCCCACGCACGGCGGGCGTCGGCCACCGCGACCGCCACCAGCACCACGACCGCGAGGGCCGACGCGGCCAGCGGTGCGACGCGGAGCAGCAGCGGTGCCGGCAGCAGCAACGCGGCGATCGCCACCAGCCGGGACGGGGAGACCCGGCCGAACACCTCGTACTCGAACCGGGCCCGGCCGGCGAGGAACAGCGCCGGGCCGCCCAGGATCATGGCCAGCCAGGGCAGCTCGTTGTGCCCGGTCGGGTGTTCGATGACCAACTCGTAACCGATCGCGGTGGCCACCACGCCGACCACCATGACCAGGTGGGTGTCGGCGGCGGAGCGGCCGATGGTGGCCGGGTGCGCGGATCTCGTCACGGCCTCGCCGAGGATCTGCCCGGCCCGCTGCACGTAGATCCGCCACAGCAGGATCGAGGTGGCCAGCGCGAACGCGAACGCGGCGACGGCGGTCGCCCCGGTCGGCACGCCGGTGAACGTCCAACCGGCCAGCAGGATCGTCTCGCCGAGCGCGACCAGGAAGAACTGCTGGTAGCGCTCGGACAGGTGCTCGCCGTGGATGTCCCACCGGGAGATCGTGGACCGGCCCAGGCCGGGCACCGGCCAGCCGAACCGGGCGGCCAGGTACTCCAACAGCAGCGCGAGCGTCCAGAGCACCACCCGGGCGTCGACCGGCAGCACCGCGCCGGCGAGCCAGAGCACGCCCGTGGCGCAGAACGTGATCAACATGCGCAGCTTCAACCGGCGGTACTGGAGCTTGCGCAGCACGAGCATGAGGATCGCCGGCCGGGTCACCTGCGCCACCACGTACGCGACGGCGAACGGCAGGCCGTTCTCGCTGAACGCGCGGGGGATCGCCAC
This sequence comes from Micromonospora sp. WMMD754, assembly GCF_049315235.1. Classification (NCBI taxonomy): domain Bacteria; kingdom Bacillati; phylum Actinomycetota; class Actinomycetes; order Micromonosporales; family Micromonosporaceae; genus Micromonospora; species Micromonospora sp. WMMD754. Next base: position 6,485,013 of record NZ_CP186058.1, on the reverse strand, counting down.
CCCCATCACCATCGCCGAGAGCAGCGCGGTGATCACGATGACCTGCAACCACAGGTGGTACGGGTCGTACCGGCTGGTCGTCCACGCCGTGCCCTGCCAGACCGCCCAGAGCGCGAACAGCAGCAGCAGCGTCTTGCCGCCACCGGTCACCGCGGACCAGTTCGTCTGGCCGCCCTCCAGCGCCAGGTCCTCGAAGGCGCGCGCGGAGATCCGGGTCAGCGCGAACACGTAGACCAGGTCGAAGAAGAGTTCCAGGAAGGTCGCCCGGCCCCCGTCACCGTCGGTCGCACGCAGCGCGGCGGGCTCGGCGACCTTCACCGTTGTCCCCCGTCCCCGATCCCGCTCACCCGGCAGTCGTAACACTCTTTCCGGGCGCCATGGTGCGGATCGGTCGTATCGGCGGAGGATCTTGCTCCCGGCGGTGGTGGACGGGCACGATCGACAGGTGACGAACCGATGGGGCATGACCGTACCGCTGGGCGGCATCCCGCTCGCCGACCACGCCGCCGTCTACGCGGCCCTCGACCACGCCGGGTTCACCGACGTCTGGTCGTCGGAGGTGGCCGGGACCGACGCGTTCACCCCGCTCGCGCTCGCCGCCGCCTGGGCGCCCCGGCTCCGCCTCGGCACCGCGATCACCCCGGCCTTCACCCGGGGGCCGGGGCTGCTCGCGATGAGCGCCGCCGCCCTGGCCGAGGCCGCGCCGGGCCGGTTCGCGCTCGGCATCGGCGCCTCGTCGCCGGTCGTGGTGCGGGACTGGAACGCGGTGGCGTACGACGAGCCGTTCAAGCGGACCCGGGACGTGCTGCGCTTCCTGCGGGCCGCGTTGCGCGGCGAGACCGTCGACGGGGCGTACGACACGTTCGCGGTCCGGCGGTTCACCCTCGAGCGCCCGCCGGCCGTGCCGCCGCCGGTCCTGCTGGCCGCGCTGCGCCCCGGCATGCTGCGACTCGCCGCCGCCGAGGCCGACGGGGTGATCCTCAACTGGCTCGCCGCCGAGGACGTGCCGACCGCCGTCGCCGAGCTGGGCGATCGCCGTCCCGGCTTCGAGGTCGCCGCGCGGATCTTCGTCTGCCCCACCGAGGACGCCGGGTACGCCCGCGCCCTGGGCCGCCGCCTGATCACCGGCTACCTCACCGTGCCCGCGTACGCCGCCTTCCACCGCTGGCTCGGTCGGCAGGAGACGCTGGGCCCGATGTGGCGGGCGTGGGAGGCGGGGGACCGCCGGGGCGCCGCCGCCGCGGTCCCGGACGAGGTGGTCGACGCGCTCGTGCTGCACGGCTCGCCCGAGCAGTGCGTGGCCGGCGCCCGCCGGTACGCCGCGCACGGCGTCGACGTGCCGGTGCTGGCGGTGCTGCCCACCCCCGAGACGACCGAGGGTGGCGCGGACGCCTGGGCCGGTCTGCTGCCCCGGCTCGGCGTCGACCAGACGGAGGTGGCCTGAGATGAACCTGACCGACCGGGTGGTCGTGATCACCGGTGGGGCCGGCGGGATCGGCGCGGCGCTGGGCCGGCGGTTCGCCGCCGAGGGCGCCGCCGCCGTCGTGCTGGCCGACCTGGCCGCCGACGCGGCCCGCGCGGCGGCCGAGGCGATCGGCCCGGTGGCGTCCGGGGTCGCACTCGACGTCACCGACGAGGCGGCGGTACGCGCGCTGGTCGACGAGACCGAGCGCCGCCACGGCCGGATCGACCTGTTCTGCGCCAATGCCGGCGTGGCCACCGGCGGCGGCATCGACGCGCCGGACGCCGACTGGGACCGGGCCTGGCGGGTGAACGTGCTCGGTCACCTGCACAGCGCCCGGGCCGTGCTGCCCGGCATGCTGCGCCGGGGGCAGGGCCACCTGCTGCTCACCTGTTCGGCCGCCGGGGTGCTGACCGCGGTCGGGGACGCCCCGTACACCGCCACCAAACACGCGGCGGTCGGCTTCGCCGAGTGGCTGGCCATCACCTACCGCGACGCCGGCATCCGGGTCAGCGCGCTCTGCCCGCAGGGCGTGGACACGCCGATGCTCGCCGACGGCCTCGCCGAGGGGCACCTGGGCGCCCGGGTGATCGCCGCGTCCGGGGCGATCCTCACCCCGGACCAGGTCGCCGACACCGTCGTCGCCGGGCTGGCCGAGGAGCGCTTCCTGATCCTGCCTCACCCGGAGGTGGCCGACTACGCCCGCCGCCGGGCCGAGGACCCGGACGGCTGGCAGGCCGGCCTGCGCAAGCTCGTCCGCAAGCTGCGCGCCGCCGACTCGTAGCCGCGGGCCCTCGTCGCCTCGCCGGATACCCCCGCGCCTGGCGGGACCCCGCCCGGCGGACCGGACCTTTTCCGTCGTCTGACTAGGAACTTGATGACGTGAACGACTCGGTGCACCGACGGTCGTCGCGCGGAAGCGTTCGCCAGGCGGTCGCGTTGTGCCGCGGACGTCAGGGCTCCCGACGTGCCGGGGTGACCGATCCACCTACGTCGTCAAGTTCCTAGCCGACCGAGGGGCCTACGCTCCCGGAGCCCTCGGCGTGCCGCCGGGGGCGCCCGGGCGTGAGCGGCGAACCGCCGAGGGGGCCACGATCAGCGGCGCCAGCGCAGCGGACCCGGGCGCACGGTCCACCACAGCCGTGCCCAGCGGGACCGGGCCGCACGCAACGCCGTGACGTAGCCGGTGGCCACCTCCGCCGCCCGCGCGGCCTGCGCCGCGTCGACGCTGCCCGGCGCGAACGCGGCCCGGTTCACCAGGTCGGCCAGCTCGCCCACCCCGTCGCCCGACCATGCCGCACCGCCGTCCGACTGTGCCACCCCATCGCTCGACCGCGCCGCCCGGGCCGCCGCGAGCGTGGCTCGGGCCTGCTCGGCGACCTCCTCCGCCGCCAGGTCGTCCCCCACGGGCCGGCCGGCCAGCCGCAGCGCGTCGGTCAGCTCCCGCCAGGCGCCGGTCACCCGCCGGCCCGGGTCGCCCCGATCCAGCCGGGAGCGACTCAGCCGGCGACGCATCGTGGCCAGGACCGCCAGCACCGCGCCGACCAGCAGCACCAGGCCGCCGACGCCGCCGGCGACCAGCACCGGCGTACCCGGGCCCCGGTCGGGCCGGGCCGGCGCGGGCGCGGCGGCCGGGGGAGTGGCGGAGGGCTCCTCGGTCGGCGCCGGCACCTCGGACGGCGGTGGGTCCTCCGGCTTCGGCCGGAAGTCCTCCTCCACCGGGCGGGGCTCGGAGTCCGGGCGCGGCATCGGATCGAACGGCACCCAGCCGACGCCCTCGAACAGCACCTCCGGCCAGGCGTACGCGTCGGCGGCCCGCACCGGCCCGTCGGCCTTCGGCTCAAACCCGACCACCACCCGGGTGGGCAGGCCGGCGAGTCGACCGAGCACCGCGAACGCGGCGGCGAACTGCTCCGACGTGCCCCGCTGCCCGCCGCCGTTGCGCGGCCCGAACAGGAAGAACGTCAGGTTGGGGTAGGCGTGCCCGCTCGGGGCGTCGGCGGTGACCCGATAGTGCTCGGCGAGGAACGTGGCGATCGCGTCGGCCCGCGCGTACGGGGCGCCGTTCTCCTCGGCGAGCTGGGTGGCCAGCCGCCGCAGCTGCTCCGGCGCCCCGTCCGGTACCCGCAGCACCCGGGCCACCGCGTCGCCGGCCGGCACGTTCGCGGTGGTGACCAGGTTCAGGTCCGGGCGCTCCCGCACCGAGGACACGTCGTACCGCAGCCCTGGGGCCAGTCCTTCCGGCCGGATCACCGTGCCGGTCTCCGGGTCGTAGGCGACCCGCGCGCCGGTCACCTCGCGCGGCGTGGGCACCGCCGGCAGCAGCCGCCCGGTCAGGTCGCCCACCGTGATCTCCTGGCGGACCGTGTCGGTGGTCGCGCCGGCCGCCGACTCGGCGGCGGGCAGGACCCGCCCCGCGTTGCGGTACGTGGCCCCGACCCGCCAGGTCACCCCGTCGTAGTCACTGAGCACCGCCAGCCGGATCCGCGGCGGCCCGCCGTCGCCCGCGCCGGCCACGGTACGCACGTCGAGCAGCCGCTGGTCCGGGTTCAACGCCCAGCCCGAGATCCGGATCAGCGGGTTCTCGTCCAGCGACTCGACCTGCGGCGGTTCCACGTAGCGGCGCGGATCGACCGGACGGTCCTCCACCTGGCCCGCCACCACCGGTGCGAGCAGCGCGGCGAGCCCCACCACCACGGCCAGCCCGGCGGCGGTCGCGGCGACCAGCCGCAGCCGCACCGCCGCGCGTACCGTCGGGGGGAGGTCGGCCACCGGGTCGCCGGCGGCCGGGTCGGCCCGCCGGCCCGGCACGGCCAGGCCGGCGGCGGCGACGGCCGCGAACAGCACCGTCGGCCCGACCGCCGGCTCCGCGTTCGGCCCCACCACGTAGAGCACGCCGCCGTAGAGCAGCACCGGCGGCAGGTAGCCCAGCAGCACCCGCCCGGCCCGCAGCGCGACCTCGGCGGCGGTCAGCCCGGCCAGCCAGGCGGCCACCACCGGGACCAGCACGGTGTCCGGCGCCGGCTCGACCGGGATCATCGCGGTGAGCAGCCGGGGGATCGCGTTGCGCGCGGCGTCCACGGCCACCTCGCCGAGCCCGCCGGGCAGCGCCGCGTGACTGGCGGCCAGCCGCAGCGACAACAGCGTCCAGCCGGTCAGCGCGGCCACCGACAGGGGCGCCACCAACCAGGACGGCAGTCGCCGGGCGGCCACGCTGACCAGCACCGAGCCGACCGCCGCGCCGACCATCAGCCGGGTCGGCAGCGGGTCCGCGTACACCCGGCCCAGCACCACACCGGACAGCGCGACCAGCACGACCAGCGCCGCCGGCACCGGCACGGCGCGCAGCCGCGTCACCACCGGCGGATCCCGTCCCACTCGGCGGCGAACGCCGCGCCGTCCGCCGCGTCCAGCACCACCAGGCCCGTCCCACCGGCCGCCGTCGGTCCCGTCGCGCCGAACACACCGACGACCACCGACGGGTACGCGCCGCGCAGCGCGCCGACGTGACCCAGGTCGTCGCGGCCGCCCGGCCCGGTGAGGAACACCAGCGTGTCGCCGAGCCGGTCGCGGCGCAGCCGGGCGGTCGCCGCCGGCAGCACCTCCGACCCGCCCTCGGCCAGCTCGACCGCGGCGAGGCGGTCCAGCGGCCCGGCCGCCCCGGCGGGCTCGGCCTCGGCGGGCGCCACCAGCAGCAGACACACCGGCAGGTCCTCGCGCACGGCGGCGGCCACCACCGATGCGGCCGCCTCGCACGCCGACTCGAACGACTCCGCCACGCCCGCGACCCGTCCCGGGTGTGCGGCGGACCGGTTGTCCAGCACCACCACGAGCCGCGGCAGGCTGGTGTCCACGTTCTCCCGCACCATCAGCTCGCCCACCCGGGCGCTGGTCCGCCAGTGCACCCGGCGCAGCTCGTCGCCGACCACGTACTCCCGCAACGAGTCGAACGTGATCGAGCCGTGCGGCACGCTGTCGGTGCGCCCGTCCAGGCTGCGCCCCGCGCCGGTGGGCACCGCGGACAGCGGGTGGATCCGCGGGTACACCCACACCGGGACCGCGTCGCCGTAGCCGCGGGCCAGCGCCACCAGGCCGAGCGGGTCGCGGCGGACGACCCGCAACGGCCCCACCGGCACCACGCCCCGGCGCTGCGTCGGCACCGCATAGCGCACCACCGTGTCGCCTCCCGGGCGCAGCCGCAGCAGGGGCACCGGCACCAGCGCGCCGGCGCAGCGGTCCTCGGCCACCAGGTTCGCCGCCCGCAGCCGGCCGGTGTTGCGCACCGTCAACTCCATCGCCGCCGGCTCGCCGCGGGCCACCCGGTCCGGGTCGGCCCGACGCTCGACGGCCAACCGGGGCCGCCACGCGGCGGTCACCCCGGCGTAGCCCACCGCCACGGCCGCCGCCGCGCCGAGCACCGTCAGCTCCGGGTACGCGTACCGGAAGCCGACGCCGAGCAGCACCAGGGCGGCGACGAGCAGCCCGATCCCCCGGGCGGTGATCCCCACGCTCAGCCGTGCACCGGGGCGGGCTGGCCGGACGGCAGGGGCACCGGCACCGAGGCGACCGCCTGGCGCAGCACCTCGGCCGGCGTGACGCCCCGCACCTGCGCGTCCGGGGTGAGCAGCAGGCGGTGCGCGAAGACCGGCTCGACCAGCGCCTTCAGGTCCTCCGGCATGATCCAGCCCCGGCCGTCGATCAGCGCGTACGCGCACGCCGCCCGGGTCAACGCGATCACCCCGCGCGGGCTCACCCCGACCCGCACCTGCGGATGGGTCCGGGTGGCCGCGGCCAGCCGCACCGCGTACGCGTAGAGCGGCTCGGCGATGTGCACCCGCCGGGCCATCTTCACCATCTCGCCGACGGTGGCGGTGTCCGTGACCGCGGTGAGTGAGTCGGGGGAGCGGACCGTGGCGCCGCGCAGCACCTCCACCTCGACCGCCTCGTCCGGGTAGCCGACGGAGAGCTTCACCAGGAACCGGTCGAGCTGTGCCTCGGGCAGCCGGTAGGTGCCGTCCATCTCCACCGGGTTCTGCGTCGCCACCACCAGGAACGGCTGCGGCACCGGGTGGCGTACGCCGTCCACGGTGACCGTCCGTTCCTCCATCACCTCCAGCAGCGCCGACTGCGTCTTCGGCGAGGCACGGTTGATCTCGTCGGCGATGACGATGTTCGCGAAGACCGGCCCGGGGTGGAACTCGAAACCGCGGCTGGCCTGGTTGAAGATCGTCACACCGGACACGTCGGAGGGAAGCAGGTCGGGTGTGAACTGGATCCGCCGCCACTGCCCCTTCACCGTGGCCGCCACCGCCCGCGCGAGCGTGGTCTTGCCGACCCCGGGCACGTCCTCCAGCAGCACGTGCCCCTGCGCGAACAGCGCGGTCAACGCCAGCCGGACCACCTGCGGCTTGCCCAGCACGACCGCGTTGACGTTGTCGGCCAGCCGGGCGGCGAGGGCGGCGAAGCCCTGCACCTCCGGCTGGCTGAGCGGTTCGTGCGTGTTCACGGTGTGCCTTTCGGTCCGGGCGACGTCAGCAGGTGGGCAGCACGTTCAGGTTGTCGCCGCCCTCCAGGTTGAGCCACGCCCACGGGATGTACGTCTTGCCCTCGTACGCGATCTGGATCCACCAGGTGCTCTGCTTGTTGTTGTTGTAGATCCAGGCGTCGACGTCCTCGCCCTTGGCCTTGCAGTACGTGCGCAGCCGCGTGCCGTCCGGCACCCAGCCCGCCTGTCGATCGTCGTCCTGCTGGGTGACCTTGAAGATCTCGTTCCCGTTACGACCCGGCACGTCCTTGTTGCAGTACGTCCGCTGGTCCCCGTCCGGGCCGTTCTTGCAGGTGGCGATGCCGTAGACCGGGTCGGTGGTCTGCGCGCGGGTGGCCGTGCCCTTGCCGGCGGCGTTGGACGCGGTCAGCGTCACCGTGTAGGCCGTGCCCGGCGTCAACCCGGTCACCCGCAGGCTGGAGCAGCTCCCGCTGGCCGTCTTCCCGCCGGTCGCCGCCGTGCAGGTGGCCTTTCCGCCGCCCGCGTCCACGGTGAACGTCACCGTCACCGAGGTGGCGTCCGCCGACGAGCCGGTCACCGTGATCCGGGGTGCGGCCACGGTACGCGCGGTGGTGCTGGCCTCCGGGCCGTCGCCGGCCTCGTTGACCGCCTTGACCTTCACGGTCACGTTCTGGCCGTTGCCGAGCCCGCCCACGGTGGCCCGCACGTCGGTCACCTCGACGGTCTTGCCGCCGGCCTGCACCACGTACTTCGTCACCGGGCGGCCGTTCTCCACCGCCGGCGACCACTGCACCGCGATCGTCCCCGGCTGGTCGGCCACCGTGGACGCGCGCAGCTCGGTCGGTGCCTTCGGCACGGTGAACGGCACCACCGTGTTGCTCACCGGCGACGCCTTCGACCCGGCGCCCTTCTCGCTCACCGCGGTCACCGTGAACGCGTACTGGGTGCCGTACTCCAGCGCGCCGGCCGGCACCACCAGCTCGGTCTTCGGTGACTCGCCGGCCGGGGCGCTCGCACCGGCCGAGGTCGCGGTCACCGCGTACTTCGTGACCTTGTTGCCCTGGCCGTCGGCCTCGGGCCAGCTCACCCGGACCGTGCCGTCCGGCCGGGCCTCGGCGGTCACCGAGGCCGGCGGGTCGGGCACCTCGGCGGTCGGCACGACCGGGTTGCTGCGGCGCGCCGGCCCGTCACCCTTCGCGTTCACCGCGTGCACCGAGAACGTGTACGTCTCACCGTTGGTCAGACCGGTGACCTCCAACGCGCGCTGGTTCGCGCCCACCTGGTGGGTCTGACCGCCGCCCTCCACCACGTACCGGGTGATCTCGGCGCCGTTGGACGCGGCGGCCTGCCAGCTCACCCGCGCCGACGCGTTGCCCGCGGCGGCGCTGACCGCCTTCGGCGCGCCCGGCTTGCCCACCTTCGGCTTCTTCGGCGGGGGCGGCGGCGGGGGAACCGGCGGCGGGTCGCCGCCGAGCACGTCGTTGGCGTACTTGTTCACCTCGCGGACCCGGTTGCGGTCGTCGACCACCTGGGCGGTGGACGAGTCCGGCGGGTTGATGAACAGGTGGTTCTCGCGGACCTCCAGCTCCACCGGGCCGGGCCGGCCGGAACCCTTGATCGTCTCCACCAGCTGCCCGGCCGCGTCGAACGAGTAGACCGCGCCGGTGCTCTCGTCGGCGCAGTAGAACCGGCCCGCCCAGGCCACCGCCGGGCTGAGCCGCGCGCCCGCCCCGGGCACCGTGAACCGCTTCACCTCGGCGCCGTCGCGGACCACGTGCACCGACCGGTCACCGGGAACGGTGACCGGCACCTGCGGCCCGCTGGTCCGCGGCGGCAGGTTGCCCGGCGCGGTCATGGTCAGCCCGGCCCGCTGCGTCCGGCCGCCGACCACGGTCACCAGCGACGCGGACGTGCGGTCCAGCACCGCCACACCCTCGTCCAGGGTGGACACCACCAGCTCGTGCGCGGGCTCGGCCACCTCGTGGGTCTCGACCCGCTTCGGGCTGAGCCCGGCCGGCGGGGCGGCGCCGGGGGTGTCCGGCAGGTCGGCGGCCGTGATCGCCGAGACGGTGCCCTCGCTCGGCACCGCGATCCACAGCTTGCCGGCGCCGTCGAACGTCCCGCCGGCGATGCCCGGCGGGTAGCGGACCGGCTCACCCACCGGCGTCAGCGCCCGCGGGTCGAGCTGCCGGACGATGCCCTGCACCGCGTCCACCACGAACGCCGCGTCCTCGTGCAGCGCCACGCTGACCCCGAACCCCGGCGCGGTCGGCGTGCTGGCGGTGATCTGCAACGTCGCCAGGTCCAGCGAGCTGACCTGGCCGGTGTTGAGGTCGCGCAGGATCAGCAGCCGGTCGGTCTGGGCGACCTGCATCTGGTGCCGCCGCCCGCCGGGCACCTCCATCCGGGTGTCCACCCGGGCGGTGACACCGTTGACCCGGGCCAGCTCGCTGCGGGTGGTGCTCCACAACCACGAGGACGCGTCGTAGTTGGCCACCGCGTTGTCGGCGGCGCCCAGCCCGAGCACGGTCAGCCCCATCGCGGCCAGCAACGCGGCCACGGTGCCGATGGTCACCAGGCCGCCGCGCATCCGCGACCGGGGGCGGGCCGTCTCCGGCCCGGTGCTCGTGACGTCCTCGATGGTGGTCACTGCCGGCTGCCTCCCCGCGTCGGTGGGGGAGGGCGCCGCGCGTGGTCGACCCTCCCCAGAGCCGGGAGCCATCATAGGTGCCGGCAGAGGCCGGTGAAACCCGCACCGTCTCCCTGTGGACACCGAGCGTGTCCTCGGTGCCCCGTCACTTCGGCGTGGCGCCGCCATCGCGGTCCGTGCACACCTGACCGGACGTGGCGTACGAATCGGTCGAGTAGACCGCCAGCACGGTGAAGCAGTAGTCCAGCCGCGCGCTCAACCCGTTCACCGTGTACCGGGTCTGCCCGGCGTCCACGGTGGCCATCACCCCGAGCTTCTGCCCGGCCTGACCACCGGCCACGACGAACGGCACCCCGCCGCTCGTCGGGTCGGTCCAGGTCACCGTGATCGTGGTGGTGTCGTCCCGCAACCGCAGGTCGGTCGGGGGCGGTCCGGTCACCTTCGGCTTCGGCGCACTCGGCGCCGGCGCCGGCGGCGCCGCGTCCCGGTTCAGCCAGACCGCGCCCGCGCCGACCGCGACCACCACCGCCAGCACCGCGCCGCCGACCAGCAGGGCCAGCACCGTACGGTTCCGGCCGCGCGACTCCGGCTCCTCCACCTCCGGGTACGCGGCCGGCTGGTGGAACGACGGCGGCACCGCCGGCCACGAGCCCTGCTCCGGGTACGCGGGCGACGCCGGGTATGCGGGCTGCCCCGAGTACGCGGGCTCCGGCCGCGCCGGTTCGGGGAAGTCGAGCAGCCCGTCGTAGACCGGCAGTGACCGCCCGTCGGCCGGCGCGTCCACATCCGGCCTCTCGTCGGGGTCGGTGGGATCCGTCCCGGGTCCCGGCCTCGGCGCGGTCGCCGGCTCGGGCTCCGGGTCGGTGGGCCGGTCCACCGGTTGGGACGGGGCGACGCTGCTCCACGGTGGAGCGGTCATCCCCCACGGCGGCACCGGTGACCCACTGACCGGGGAGGCGCTGATCGGGGCGGCGCTGACCGGCATGCCGCTGACCGGGACCGTCGGTGGTGCGCTGACCGGGTGTGCGGCTGGAGCGCCGCCCGGGATCGTCGGTGGTGCGCCGATGGGGTGTCCCGGTGGTCCGCTGACCGGGAAGGCGGGAGGTGCGCTGACCGGTGGGGCGGGTGGGACGGCCGGCACGGGAGGTCCCACGGCTGGAGGCGCGGGGGCGGACGGTGTGCGCGCCGACTCGCCGGCGGCCGGCGGGCTGCTCACGGGCGCCGCACCTCCCGGCGGCGCGCCGACCGGTGGTCCGCTGACGGGCGCCGCGCCGGCGGGTGGAGCGTCGATCCCGGACGCGCTCGCGGGCGGTCCGCTGACGGGCCGGGAACTCGTGGGTGGACCGCCGGCGGGCCGGGTGTCCGGGCGGGACTCTCGGCCCGCGGCCGCCGCCCGCTCCGCCTCCTCGCGCAGCAGCGGACCGATCTGCTGAACCTGGACGGTCGGCTTGTCCCAGCCCGGCCCGCCGGGAACGGAACCCGCCGGGTCGCCGTCGGAGTCGCCCACCTGCGTCGGGTCCGGGCGTCTCGTCGTGGGCTGACCGGGGACGGGCACCGGCACGGCCGGCGGTGACGACGAGGGAGCTGACGGCTGGGGCGTGGAGACCGGCGCCGCCGAGGCTGGTGGCGTGGAGACCGACACCGTTGCCGGTGCCGCCGGTGCCGCCGGTGCCGCCGGGGTCGATGCGGGGCCGGCAACGGCCGGCGGCGTCGACGAGTGCGAGGTGGGGGCGGGAGCCGGAGCCGGTGGTGGCGGGACCGGTCGGGTCGAGGTGGGTTCGGGAACCGGTGGCGCCGGGACGGACGGAGTCGAGGCGGGCGCGGGGCTCGCGGGCGCAGCGACGGGTGGTGCGGAGACCGGCGGCGCGGCGGGCACGACCGGCGGTGGCGGGAGGACTCCGTTTGCCGGCGGGTTCGGCGCCTGTGGCATCGGGGCGAGGGCGGGCGGCGGCGGGAGGACGCCGCGTGCCGGTGCGCCCGAGACCGGCGCCGCCGGCATCGAGGTGACGGCGGGTGACGCCGCCGGTGGCGGCGGCACGACAGGTGGCGGTGGCGCGACCGGTGGCGCCGGCAGCCGCGGTGGCGGGGGAGAGGCGGCGCCAGGAGTCGATCCGGCGTCGGGTCGTGCCGGCGGCTGCGGGATGACCGGGGCCGGTGGCAGAGCGGAGGCTGAGGGGACCGGCGTCGGTGGCACGGGCGGTACCGGGACGGGATGCGCCGGGCTGCGTGGCACGGACCCGTGCGGGGTGTGCGCCGTCGGGCCGGGCCCGGGCGTCGTGCGCCAGGTGGCGGGTGCGGCCGGCGGCCCGGGGAGCGGAGGCGCGGGCGGGACGACCGGCGGCCGGGCCGGCGTCGGCCGCTGACCGGCAGGGGGAGGGACGGTCGGAGGTGCCTCGCCGGTCGGGTGATGGCCGGCAGTGCCCGCGACCGGAGTCGGCCCCGTCCGATGGACCGGTGTGGCGCCTTGGACCGGCGGCACCGGCGGCACCGGGGTGGCGCCGTGGACCGGCGGCACCGGCGTGACGCCGGGTACCGGCGGTCCGGCCGTCGGTCGCGGTGCGGTCCCGAGGGGCGCCGGGTGGTCCGCACCGGCGGCGGACGGCGCGGTGAACCGTGTGGTGACGTCGTCGGACGGTGCGGGGAAGCGTGCGGTCACGTCTTCGGGCGGCGTCGGAAGGCCGCTGGTCCGCGGTGCCGGCGGAGGAGCCCAGGGACTCGACGTTCGGGGCGGCGCGGTGGGTCCGACCGGCGGCGACGAGACCGGGACCGCCGGCGGGGGCGGCAGTGTGCCCCGGGCGGGCGCGGCGGTTCCCGGCGGCGGGGCAGCGGGAGGCGTCGTCGAACCCGGCCCGTGGCCCGGCCAGGGCGCCCGGTGCGCCGGCTGCGGCTGCGGGGCCCACTCGGCGCCCGGAACCGGTGCCGCGGGCGGTGCGGCAGGAGTGGGCCGCGGCGGGGCGGGCGGGGGCGGATAGGACGGCGTGACCGCCGGCAACGACACGGTGGGCCCGGACAGCGCCGGATCGGGGCGCGGGCCGGCAGCGGCGGCGGAGCCGCCGGGAGGCGGGCCGTAGCCGGCGGGAGCGGCGGCGGAGCCGCCGAGGTAGTGCCGCGCCGCGCGTACCGCCGGGTGGTCCGGACCGAGCACGGCGGGCCCGGCGGTGGCGACGCGGCTGTAGTTGCGGCGGGCCTCGTGCCGGTTGCCCAGTTCCTCCGCCACCGCGGCCAGGTCGAAGCTGAGGGCGAGCATCAGCGGGTCGGCGTCCCCGCGCCGGCGCTCACCGGCCGCGTACGCCTCCTCGAGCGTTCGTCGGGCGGCGGCCGGGTCGTCGGCCTCGCGGTGCAGCCGGGCCAGCAGGTGGCCGGTGGTCAGGACGTCCTGGTGGTCCTCGCCGTACGCCGGTCGGGCCGCGTCGATCGCGTCGGCGAGCAGCCGGCGGGCGGCGGTCAGGTCGCCCGCGGCGCGCAGCGCGAGGGCCTGGTGTTGAGCGGCGGTCAGCGGGGAGGGGTGGGACACGTGAGCAATGCTGCCCGGAATCGTCGGTTGCGCGCTACCCGCCCGCCGGTGGGGGGTGTTGACCTGGGGAAACGTGGGGCGTTAGTGGTGATGTGCATGATCGTTCCGGGCCGTGTACAGTAATCCCCCGTGCGGCCCGACGGCCGGCTGATCCGGTGAGAAGATCACCTCGGCCGACCGGGTAGGCTGTACGTGCAGGTCCGGGTGGCGGAATGGCAGACGCGCTAGCTTGAGGTGCTAGTGCCCGTATAGGGCGTGGGGGTTCAAGTCCCCCCTCGGACACAAGATCGAACACGCAGCAGCAAGGCCGTTGAGCTGGCAGAACACAGCTCAGCGGCCTTCGTCGTATCCGGGGCAAGATCGCCCCCGGGCACACCTCGGGCACATCGGCTCAGGGGAGATCGTCAGCAGCGAATCCGAGCCCGGCATTGCGAAGGGCGTCCAGCGTGATCAGCGGATGGCCCAACTAGTCGCCCTACGTCGACGTCCTGGTCTGTTCGTTTACGTACTTCAGGGCCCGTGCTGTGGCGGCCGGTGTGGCGGGCAGCAGCGGTGGGCGGACCGTCGGCGTGGGGATGCGTCCGTGGGCGTGCAGCACTGCTTTGATCACGGATGGGTTGGGTTCGGCGAAGAGCGCCGTAGATAGCGTGGCGAGGCGGTGGCCGAGCGATCGGGCGCGGGTGATGTCGCCGGTCTGCCAGGCCGTGATCAGCGAGGCGTAGTCGGTGGTGGCGACGTGCGCTGAGGCGAGGATGCCGCCGTGCACGCCAAGAGCGAGCAGCGCCGAGACGTACGCGTCTTCGCCGCCGAGCACCGAGTGACCCGGTGGTACGGCGCCAAGGAAGGCGAGGGTGTCGGCGTCAATGCCGCCGACAGCGTGCTTGACTCCCACCATGCCGGGCAGGCCAGCCAGCCGGCGCAGGGCCCCGGCGGAGAGCGGTTGCCCGGTGCGGTACGGGACGTGGTAGGCAACCAGCGGCACGGGGGACTCCTCGGCCAGCCGAGCGAAGTGCGCGAGTACGGCCTCCTCGCCGGGCCGCAGGAACGGCGGCACCAGGCAGAGCGCCGCCGTAACCTCAGGTCGTCCGCCGAGCGCCTGCAGCGCCTCGAGGGTGTGCGCGCCGACCAGAAGCTGGGCTCCGCGCTCGCGGCAGACCGCTGCGACAACGTCGACCACGCGTCGCTGCTCGGCGTCGGTGAGAGCGTGCGGTTCTGCGGTGGTGCCCAGGGCGACCAGGCCGGCAGCCCCACCTTCCAGAATCTGGTTGGCGAGGGTGGTCAGGGCGTCGAAGGCGACAGCACCCCGCTCGTCGAACGGGGTGATCAGCGGTACGTACAGGCCGGTCAGTGTCATGCCTCCAGCCTGCGTGTAGAGACTGTGAAGGACCAGTTCCGATTGCTCAACGAATACGTAAGCTCGGCTGATGCTTGACGTCCGCCGCCTGCGCCTGCTGCGCGACCTGGCCCGTCTGGGCACCATCGCCGCTGTCGCCGAGGCGCACACCTACACGCCATCCGCCGTCTCCCAGCAGCTGGCCGCGCTGCAACGGGAAGCCGGCGTCGCGCTACTGGAACGCGCCGGCCGCCGAGTCACCCTCACCCCCACCGGGGAGGCGCTGGTCCGACACACCGAGGTGGTCCTCGCCGCCTTGGAAGCCGCGGACGCCACGTTGGCCGCCGCCCGCGGGGGACTTTCCGGCACGGTACGCATCGGCGCGTATCCGAGCGCCGTGCGTACCGTGTTGGCGCCGGCCCTGGTCGCGCTGGCCCGCGACCATCCCGCGCTCGACCTGATGGTCACCGAACTGGACCCGGTCGCCGTGCCCAACGCGCTGCGCGACCGTCGCCTCGATGTGGCTCTCGATCACGACTACGACATCGTGGCAGTCCAGTCGGACCCGGCGCTGGACTCGACGCCTCTGCTGGAAGAGACGGTCTACCTCGCCCTGCCGACCGAGATGGAGTGCGATCTTCAAGGCGACCCGATGCGCTCCGTGCGCGATGCCGAGTGGATCGTGGGAAGCCAGGGGACACTGTGCCACTCGGTAGCCCTCCACGCCTGCGAGCTGGCTGACTTCCGCCCGACCGTGCGCCACCACGCCGACGACTTCACCGCCATGCTGGCACTGGTGGCGGCCGGCCAAGGCGTCGGACTGGTGCCCCAACTCGCCGTCGGGCACCCGCCCACGGGGGTCCGCCTCGAACCCCTCGCCATCCGGCGACGCACCCGGATCGCGTACCGGAAGGGCGCGGGAGACCACCCGGCAGTGGCTGCCGCCATCGCGGCGCTCCGCCACGCCGGCAGCGACCACGGCGACGAACAGGCCACGTACGACGGGCTGTGATCGTCCGGCGAGCCTGACGGCAGGTGTCGTCAGTGGCGACCTGACCGAGTTGGCATCCGTCCGGTCGCGGCGGTTGTCGCACCGCCGCCCTGTAGCGCGAGTCACCGGGGCCGGGGTGGGGGAGGCGGCGCCAAGGTGTGTGGGATCTCCCCTTCACGCGCAAGGGCACACCGCGTCGCTACACGAACCGCCCTGCGGGCCGCCGTACCTGGGAGCCGCTGTGACTCCTCGGGCCGGCTGACGCCGGCACGTCAGGTGCCTGCGGTACGCATCGCCACCGCGACCTCATGCCGTGGATTCGGGCGCGGTCCCCCTACTGCTCAGCCCTTCGTGCGATTCCGCTCGTACGCGGCATCCGCCCAGGCCCGGATTATTGGATGGGGATTGGCCCGCACGGACAGTTCGGGTTGGAACAGGGTGCCGAGGAAGAACGGGTGTGCGGGTAGTTCGGCCACTCGCACGACGCCGTCCGGGTCGAAGCCGGTGAAGCTCATGCCGTGCTCAGTCAGTATCTGCAGGGCGAGTGGGTTCAGGCCATAACTGCAGTGATAGGTCTCGCGTGTCTGCTTCGCGCCGAGCGCTCGCTCGAACAGAGAACCGCTCGTGGCCAACACCAGACACTCGTTGCTGCCCACCGAACAGGAGAGAGGAACGAGGACCTCCTCTTCGTCCATGCCCGCGACCTGGGTGGCGAATTCGGTGACAGCCAGCTGCAGACCACCGCACGTACCCAGCAGCGGGATACCGTTGCGGCGGGCTACACCAGCCGCTGTGATGACTCCTGCCTCGGACTCGTAAGGGCTGCCGAGAAGCCAGACTCCGTCATACTCGCTCAGGCTCCTGTCCACCGCCGTCGTAGGGAACCAGGTGGACTCCACCTCGGCGCCGCTGAACGCTTCTTTCAGATCATCGATGGCGCGGGTGACGGGCGCGTGCGATGAGGCGTCCAATTGTCGATCGCCAACCAGTGCCATGCATATGCGACTCATGTTCTGATCATCACCTGTTGCGGGGACTCCTGGCCATGCTGATGGCCTCTTCAATGCCGTAGCAGGGACGGCGAGGGTCTGCTGCATGGGTGACGTGTCCGCAGGACTGGGCCGGGTGGCTTCAGCTTGGAAGCTGCCGCTCCAGCATGCCGCGGAGCAGGGCAGCTTGACCCACGTGTTGCAGCCCGTCCGCGAGTAGGCCGACGAGCCTGTCTTGGACTGTCGCTGTGTCACCCAGGGTTGGGCTTGCCACCCGGCGCGACAGCTCGTCCAAGGAAGCGGCATCAAGGTAATGGTCGATCATGTCGACAACTGCCCGGTGATACGCCACGACCAGTTCGGGCGCCGGGCTTTGGAACGCTGCCGCTTCGGCGCGGCTGTGCCGGTAGCCGGTATCGCTGGGGTCGGCGCCTCTGCCGAAGCGCGCGTGCCAGCCGTCGGAGAGCCATACCTGCTGGCTTCCTCGAAGCTCGCTGATGTTGCGATCATGACTCCGAGTGAGGTGCCACAACAGCCACCCGATTGAGTTGGTTCCAGCTTTGGCAGCTCGGTCCAGGAGATCGGGTTCCAGCCCGTCAAGCACCGCCAGTAACTCCCGCTGCGTGCGATGGACGAGGCCGCGTACGAGTATCCGCCAGTCTGCCCTGTCGCTGCCGCTCACGCTCACCCGCGCCTGCTCGCCGAAGCTGACTTGTGCCTTGGCTCAAGGCAGGCGAGCAGGAAGCAGCGCACGGTGGGCCGTTCGGCTATCGGCAAGGTTGCTCCTCAGACCAATCGCAAAGCATGATCATGTCATGATGAGCCAGCGATTGCGTCTCGCAACAGCCAGCGACGTGGATGCGCTCGTCGATATCCTGAACGGCGCGGTCGACTGGCTGAAGCAGCGTGGTTCGGACCAATGGAGCGGGCCTCCATGGCACTCCTCGGAGCCGCTACCCGGCGTTGAAGCTCAGACCACACATGTCGCCGAGGACGCACACCGCCACATCGTTGGCCTGATGGACATCAGCACGGTGCCGGACGAAGACTTCTGGACGGCTGCAGACGGGCTGTCCGCCGCACTATACGTGCGTCACCTCGCCGTGGACCGATCGCGCAATGGGCGGGGAATCGGCGCGTGGATGCTCAAACAGGCCGACACGATGGCTGCCCGAGCCGGCAGGAGGTGCCTCCGGCTGGATGCCTGGAAGACAAACACGGCGTTGCACCGCTACTACCTCGCGCAAGGCTTCGAGCATCTCCGGACGGTTGAGGTCCCAGGGCGCCACTCGGGTGCCCTCTTCCAACGGCTGACAACGGTCGAGATTTGACCGCGGCAGGTGAGGAGGCAAGTGGTGATGGACCGCTCGGCGCGCACGGATTCGCTTCACTGCGGCGCGTCCCAGTAGCGCGCGGCACGTAGGCGTTGCTGTGCAGTGCGAAGAGGTCGTTCGCATCCGTGTCGTCGAAGGGACGCAGTTGGCCCACCAGGTAGCCGCCGAGATCATGGCTCTGACGGCGTCCGTACCGGAACCGATGAACCCCGATGGCGTGGTCACGGCCCGCCCTACTTCGGTGCGTCCGGGTCCGTTCCCCGGATTTGGTCCACCGCTGGGCGCTGCCCATCGAGCGACGCTGGATGCGGCCACCGGAACGGAGTCAGTACGAGCGCCTCGTCCGGCTCGGCGAGCAGTTCGACTACGGCGAGTTCATCGTCTCCGACCTCGAGGACCTGGTGGAAGAGGAATCAGAGCTTCGGTGAGCCGGTTGGCCGACGCCGGGGGAGTGGGGTCGGAGCTTCGAAACGCGCCGCCGGTATCGCGGCCTGAGATTGGGGAGCAGGTTGGGAGCAACCAGGTGCACTGAACGGCGTCGAACGGCACCCGACGGCACCGAACGGCATTCAACTGCACCCACCACGACCTGCGCCTTCTCGTTTACGCAGCTCAGAGTGCGTGCGGCGTCCTGCTTCACACGGAGTGCTCAGCCGAATTGAGCAGCAGTCGACGGCACTCTATGTAGCCTGGCCGGGCAGTATCCGCAGGTCAGGGCGGTAAGGGGCCGCTGGGTGGCCTGGCCTTGCAGGTGGGTGCAGATTGGGTGCAGCGCGGCGAAGTGGTCACGCGCCCGAAGTGCTCAACGGAGCCAAGCAGGGCACAACGTTCTGAGCTGCGGGGATGTGGGCGGACGGATCGGTGTGACCTCCCAGAGAAGACCGAAGTGGTCAGGGTTGGCTGCTCACCGCCTGGCTGGTGCCGGCTGTCGGCCTGGGGCCGCCAACGCCAGTCACCAGTGCCGTACCGCATCGACGTACGGCTCTGAACGCCTTCGTGGCGGCGTCGGTATGGATCTCGCGAGTTGAGACCCGGATCCCACCAGCAAACCTCTGAGCAGGGCTTCCTGCTCGGTGACCTCTTCGGCGAGCTCGAAGCCGTCGGCACGCCTTTGGCGGGTGAACGCGGTGACAGCTCGGTGGCCCAACGTCAACTGGACGTATCCCCGGAATCTAGAGATCGTGCGGCCACCCAATGACGCGTTCGGCGGTGACGCCTCGAAGGTCGGCTCCGTTCCACCGTGCCCCGGTGACGTCTGTGCGTCCCTACTCCGGATCGTGCGTCATGACGTAGCTGAACCGCGCGTAGGACAGGTCGGTGTCGCGCAGGTCGGCGCCACGGAAGTCACACAACTTGAACGAGTGCCCATCGAGGGTGTGGTGCCGAAGATCGCGACCGACGAGCGATTGCCTCGTCGCGCCGGGCGGGGTGCTCACTCGCGAACCGTAGCGTGGTCGCCCATTGCCGAACCAACGGCTTTTGTCCACTCACTTGCGGGGCATCCCGTTGCGCAGGACCGCCGCTCCGCCCGCACGTAGCGGCGCGCGGGCGTCAAACGGAGCCTGACCGTTAGTCGTAGAGCTCAGGCCGCCATAGAGTCTCTTCTCTGCGATCTGTCTCCGGCGGAGCCTGAAGTACCGGATGAACTCGTAACCGGCGGGGTCGCTTCCTGGTCAGACGGTGCCGCAATCGCTGGATGCTCTCAGGGACGCGGATACAGACCCAAAGCAGGGCCAGTGATGCTGCGAGGGTGAGCAAGCCGATGCATATGAGGCTGCCAAGCGGGCTCATCGGCGGCTCCTCCATGACAGCGGGACGGAAATCGGCAAGCAAGCACGAGCATGATCGATCGTGCCACGGCACCGTTGCTCCCGGCACTTGAGCCCCGAATCCCACCAGCAGAATGGGATGTTCCTCGACGGTGGCCTCTTCGGCGGGCCTGAAGTGGTCAGATGTCGGCGATGAAGACGAGGAGGATTGTGTCTTTGGTGTCGTGTGATCAGCGGGGTAGGTCATCGGGAACAGGCAGGTCAAGCGCCGCGAGGAACCGTGCTGTCTTGACCTCCACGAAGACCTCGGCGTCGTCTAGGTCTTCGTCTTCGTCATCGTCGTCGTGGTCGAGATCGATGTCTGCTGGGTTGAGGTCTTCGGCAAGGTAGGCGGCCAGCTCGGCATCCTTGGCCTCGCGTTCGGTCCCGCTCGACCTACCGTGCTGGTGGGCCCACCAGGCGCCCAGGCCGGCGGCCTCGCGGGCCGCATCGGTTGGGGCTGAGGCGTCCGGGTTTTCGAAGTATGTGCGTGGGGTGTCACCGAGGTAGGCGACACCGCTGCCGGGGCCGGGTGGGCGGTAGGTGATCGTGGCGATGTCGCTGTCATGGATGTCGACGAGCAGCCACGGCTCCGGGATGGTCAGTTGTTCGGCGGGGTGGTGTGCCGTCCACCGGTGTCCGTTGAAGAGGTAGGTGCCGAAGAACCCCACGATTGATCTCCTGAGCCCAGGGCGACGACCGGTCACGGTACAGCGCGCAGATCATCGCATGACGGCGCGGGCAGGGCAGGGCTTGCAGACCGGCCCGTGCGCTCATGCCGATGAGCGGATGCGTTTGAGGTTGCGTCGGCCATGCTGGGCAGTCCCACGAACGCGCCCGGTCGTGGCGTCTGGAGCAGGTAGGGTCTCGGCGTGACGACGAGCGCCGGTCCCGAGGCGGTCCTGCCGCCCGAGCAGCGGCGGTGGACGTGGGAGCATCTGGTCGGCCCACGCTGGCTGCTTCTAGACGACGTCGGCTTCGAGGGTCCCTACGAGGACGACACCCCTCTGGCGCTGTGCGCGGAGATCGACGGATTGTTCGTGGATCTGCCGCCCCGGCCCCGGGAGCGGTTCACGCTCGTCGGTTGCACCGCGGCCGGCGCGCTTGCCGATCTGCTCGATCGGCTGCCCGCCGAGGCGCTCGGAACCGATGCGGCATGGCTGGGCGACGTCTCCATAGCGGCGCCTTCGCCACCGCCAGGCACGCCGCCGTCCTGGTGGGGTGAGGACCTCGGCGACGTCGTGGTGCTCGCGCGACGACCGAGCATCGCCAGGCCGGGAACCGTAGACGTCGATCTCAGCGGCTTCGTCCATGTCTACGACCGCACGAACGCCGTGGTACGTCCCGACGAAGTAATCGAATTCGTGATCCATGGTCGGGACGAGCAGCCCTACGGCACATGCCGAGACGTCACCGGCGTGTTCCGCGATCGGGCCGCACCAGCAGTGCCACAGGTGCGACTGCTTGGCTGCCGGCCGGAACCTCCGCTGCTGACCGCGCTCGGTGCGCTGCGCCAGTCGACCAAGGCAGGTCTGCGTCGCCGGCGCATCCGCGCCGAGGTGTACGTAGTTGCCGCCGACGGTTCGGCAAACCAGGTCATCGGCGCCGTAGTGTCCGGAACGGTCAACGCGAGCGGGCCATCACGGCTCGGTGCCGGACTCCTTGACGTCACTGTCGACAGCGATCCGGGGGAGCCGCTGCCGACGGGTGTCCTCGGCATCCTGGAGCATTGGTACGCCCGACGGCCCGCCGAGAAGAATCTGTGGGCCGACTACGACCGGGAGTTGCGCCACCACTGGGCCGGCGTGGCGCTCGCCCACCGGACCGGTGCGCCGGACCGGCCGGCCGGTATCACATACGACCTCGACGGCCGGTTCGTGACCGACATCGAGGGGTTCTACTGCGCGATCGGCGAGGCGATCAACGGCCCGGGCGGATACTTCGGGTGGAACCTCGACGCCCTCGACGACTGCCTGCGCGGGGGGTTCGGCGCGCGGGCACCGTTTCGTTTGGTGTGGCACGACTCCGCCGTCGCCCGCGCGCACCTCGTCGCCGCCTACGATCGGCGTCGGCTGGGTCCGGCGGTCACCATGGAATACCTGCTTGACATGCTTACCGCGCACAAGGTCGAGATCGACTTGCGGTGAGCCGTGAGCCGACGCTGACAACCGATAGGTCGCCAGATCGGACCCAACGAGGGGCAGGAATCATCGGTGCAGGCGGCCCGCCCATCGATCCTCCATGATCGGATGCGCGCTCATGCCGCCGACCGGGCGCGGCCGGTTTACCGCAGCCGTGGCAGGGCGGGGTCACGAGCGCAGACGGTACAGGTCATGGGCTCTTCTGCTACGAGGTGAGCGGCTTGGTCCGGCCCGGCTACAGGCTTCCCGAGTCCGGCCAGTTGGACCAGTGGGTGTTGGGCGGCAGGGTCGGCGTGTATCGCCTGAGGTCGCCGGTTGTCAGGACATCGGCAATCTGGCGGAAGGTTTCAGACTCGCTGGGTCGTAGCCCGCCGGCGAGGTCGGGGTGGTTCCACTGGTCCAGCCGGAGCACCTCGGGTGTGTCGACCGGGATTCGGCGCCGCAGTTCTTCCTCGTCGGCTAGGAGAAGCTCGCGATGGCGTGGAACGAGCCGGCGCAGCACGTCGACCAGGTCCTCGCCCGGCTCGGCCGCAGGGGCGATCGTCTGGCCACGAACCACTACGGGTCCTCCCCGGTAGGTCTCGGGCTCGTCGGGGTCTTCTATCTCGTCCCAGTTGTCGACTCGGTCGAGAAAGTCACCGTTGCCATAGCCAGGTTCGCCGCTGGTCAGGCAGTTGCCGAATACGTGGAGCACGTCGGTGAGGTTGCCGGCCCGTGGCGAATAGCCGACCGCCTCGACGATGAGGGCCCACTGCTCAGCGTCACGATACCCATGTAGCCGAACGTCAACAGCGTAGTTGTAGCCGTGGCCCAGGTCCGGAAACAGGAACTCCTCGGCTGCGGCGTCGAACTGTTGGAGGACCTCGACCGAGCGCATAGCCGAGCAGTGTAACCAGGCACGCCGGTGACCCGAGACGCCCGCACATGCCGCTGATAAGGCGCGGCATTCCTGAGCAGTCCGGTCGACGACCGGGCGGTGGGAGCGGGGCGGGAGCGGCTGAGCCTAACGGTCGCTGGCCGGGCGTCGGCGTTAGCCAGTGCCGCTCGGGCAAGCGGCCACGATCTCTAACGAACGATCTGCAGGACCGTCCGTCTCAGCTTGGCCGCAGCAGCCGCGTGAGCCCTGGATGGGGGGAGCAGGTTGGGAGCAACAGGTTGCACTGAACGGCCCTCAACCGCACCGAACGGCACCGGACGGCAGGCAACTGCACCCACCCCTGCCTGCGGCTTCGCGTTTTTGCAGGTCAGAGTGGGTGCGGCGTCCTGCTTCACCCGGAGCGCTCAGCCATTCTGGGGAGCAATCCAGGCCACTCTATCTTGCCTGGCCGGGGAGTATGCGCAGGTCAACCTGGTAAGGCCCCGCTGGATGACCTAGCCTTTCAAGTGGGAGCAGATTGGGTGCAGGTTGGCGAAGTGGTCACCGCGCCCGAAGTGCTCACCGACACCGGACAGGCACAAGGCTTTGAGCTGCGGTGATGCGGCCGAGCGGTGCGGAGTGACCTCCCAGAGAACGCCGAAGTGGTCAGGGTTCGCTGCTCCCCGTCCTGCTGGTGCCGGCTGCCGTCGGGGACCCGCTGACGCCGGTCAAGAGGGCCCTGTTGTATCGACGCATGGCTCTGGCTCCCGCCGTGCTCGCGTCGATGTGATTCCGAGGGCTGAGACTCGAATCCCACCAGCAACGCGCTGACCAGCGCTTCCTGGGCGATGACCTCTTCGGCGTGCCCGAAAGCTTCAGCACCCGTGGCTCGAGTTCGCAGGCCGACGACGTCCGCTCATGCGGGAGGTAGTGCGTTCGCCGTGGGTTGGGGTGTGCGGTCCGGGGTCATGCATGGCTCAGGTCGATGACGTTCCCGTCGGGATCACGGACACAGGACGTACGCGGTTTCCAGGCGAAATCGGTCGGGGGATGAACCTCGACGCCGCCGGCCTCTATCGCACGGTCATGAGCGGCATCGACGTCGTCAACGAGCAGCCCAAATCGTGTGCCGTCATGCCTCGACATCCCTCCGTCCCGCTCCTCTAGCGTGATCAGGAAGAACCGGTCGGTGCGGTACGTGCCGAACTGCACCGACGAGATTGCTTCGTTGAACACGACGTCGAACGCAGCCGTGTAGAACACGGCCGCCTCCTGGACGTCTGCGACCTTGATGCGGATCTGCATAGGACGAATGGTCTGCAAAACTGGCATTGCAGTTCCCTTCTCGATGAATTCGTCGACGGCGACTATCCGCTGCGACACCTCGCGGATCTGAGCAACCAATCGCTCGCGGTGTGCGTCCAGCGCTGACCGCACCTGTCCTGCAGGTCGGCCCACCACCGCACGAACCTCGTCGATCGGCACCCCCACCGCGCGCAGGCCGCAGATCAAGCGGGCGTCGTCGAGCTGGCCATGGTGGTAGCGCCGGTAGCCACTGCCTGGATCAACCTGAGCCGGCTTGAGCAGTCCGACTTCGTCGTAGTGACGTAACGCAGGGATTGTCAGGCCGGTCGCCGCAGCGAACACACCGATGTTGAGCAGAGCATCACCGTTCACCCATCAAGCTTCGAGCCTCAGGCGGCGTGAGAGTCAACATCAGCGCCCTCAGGATCAGCGCGGCACTCTCTTCTGGTCGCGATCCGCTTGCCGCCTGCCCACGATGGGTCGGGCTGGCTGGCGGCCGGACATGGCCGGAAACAGTGCGACGTCGCGGCTACGGCCGTCCGGAGTCCAGCGCAGCGAACGCTTCCGTGATGAGGAGCAGATCGCTTGGTGAAAGCTCGCTTCCGAGGCTCCGGTACGCGTGCGATCCGAGACAGACCAGTACGCCGTCAGCGGTAGCCCACTGACACGCTTGGGTCCAGTACCGGCGGCTGTTGAGCAACTCGACGCCTACCTGACGCGCATGGGAGCCGGCACCGAGTGAGGTCAGGGCCGCCATCACCAGGTCAATGGCTGTGCGAGGGCGGTCGCGGTCTGCGCAGGCTGGCAGCAGTAGGAGCATTCGTTCAGCCACGGTGTGTCCCTGGTCTGGTTGGTGCGCAGCGGCAACAAGTTCTGGCCAAGCAAGCGCGGGCCCTCGAAAGTGCCCTTCCATGGCGGCGAGCGGGATCGAGTCGCCGCCGTTGCCAGGATCCAGGACGTAGTCGACGCCGCCGTCGCCGGGAAAGTTCCGCATGATGACGCGTAGGCGGCTGCGTCCAGCAAGCGCGAGAGAAAACACCGGCCAGCTGTCCGGATTGAGAAGGGTGGCGGTGAGTTCGTCGAGGTCAGCTAGGTCGGCGCCGAAGGCGTTCGGCGCCGAAACGGATCCGCCCACGGTGTAGAGGAAAGCCGGCCAGAACAGAGCGTCTGCCATCACCTGGGAACCATCGATCAACGGTGACCGCAGGAATGGCGGCTCATACCCGTCCAGGTAGCCAGGGATGATCACGTCGACATCCTTGCAGAAGATCATCGGCGAATCCGGCCGCCGCCCCCGTACGCCGCTGCGGCTATCCAAGGTCAGTGCACGCTTCTGCCGCAAGTCCCCCCGGTGAACGTGCGCCGGGCCGGGCGTGCGCGGACCCGCCGATGTGAGGGTGGTTGATCATGCCGTTTGTTCGACCCCATGGTGATCGCGGACTCAGCGGATGGTGGCGATGGGGCGTTGCAGAGTGGCGTGAGCGGGTGGGCCCCAGGTGGGTTTGCCGCCGGGGCGGTCGTGGACGCCGGCGTCGCCGATGAGGATGCCGCCGAGGGCGCGTGCCGAGGCGCGGTGACCGCGTCGTGCCAGACGCCGCGGGCGGCGGCCGGGTCGTCGATCAGTCCTCGCTCGGTGGCGGAGGTGAGAACCTCGGCTTGGCGAGCCGTCCCAGTACCTTATTGACAAATGATCTAGGTTGCATGTGGCCACCCTGGCCTCTGACGTGCAAGGTTGGTGATCATGGCTGGATACACGGCGCCTGGCGAGAAGCCGGAGCGAATGCCACCGGCCGCGCTCGTTGCTGAGGCGGCGCGTCAACCGGGAGGGTGGGTCGCCGAGCTGGACCGGGCGCTGATCTGTGACCCGGACGGCTACATTCCGGCAGAGGCGATCCATGGTGCGTGGAAGGTCGACGACGCCGGCGAACTTACTGGCGAGTTCCAACCGAACCCGAGGTACGGGCCTCCCCAGGACGACTTCACCAAGCTCTTCAGCACTGATCATTTCTTTCAGTGGCTCGGGGACGACCCTGCTGCCACGATCCGGGAGTCGGTCGCGGAGATAATCGATGAACAGGTGTCGGGCGCGGCTGTCCGGTGGATGAAGATCACGGACGAGCCTCGTTTCCTCACCGCTGGTCGACGGGATGCGGATGACCCGGGCAGCCTGATCGTCACGCGTGCCGCTCTGGCCGCAGCTTTCGCGATCGGGGTCGATGCGCCAGCGCGTCCCCACGAGATCCTGTGGGGGGTCTACAGCATCGCGGTCGTCGGACTCGATCGTGGCGAGCAAGCACGAAGCCGGGTGTGGTTTGACCTCTGGACCCGGCTGGACGCGGCAGAACAGCAGCTCGTCACTCGCATTGGCGACGTCGGCCGGCCGCGCTGACAAGACGCAGGATCGACTTTGAGTCGTTCTGACAGGTGTCCAAGTGCCTATGAGTAGGCGTTCGGCTCGCTGGCTGGCGGGCAGGGTGGCCCTGGCATCATCGCGGTGATGAGCGACTGGGATCAGTTCCTGTACGAGGTCACGTGGTTCCTCCCGTCAGGGAAGAGCGTGGTGGTGGGCGAGGCGCGGTCATGGTCTCGCGGATCAGTCGACTGCTTGCCGGAGCTTTCCGCGCTGCTCGCTTCTGCGGCGCTTACGCCCGTCTTGGTCGGTGGGGACGCCTTCGAGTTGCTGGCATGGGGACCGTCGGATGATCGACGGGGGTGGCTCTGCCGTCCACCTCTCGACGTGGACAGCGACTGCATCACGTCGACTCACAGAGGCTTCTGGAGGCTGTGCGGCGGGATCGTCGAACGGTTCGGCGAGCCCGACACCTGGTGGATCAACCAGAACGAGGTGCTGACGGAGGACGCGGCGCACGTATCAATCGCCGGCGTGCTCGCCGACTACGCGTGGCTGTGGGAAGACCACGGCGTCGAGATCCCCATCAGCCCCGATGAGTACTACGCCGTGGCCGTGGAGGCCAACGGGAATCTGACGTTGGCGCACCGCGACGACGGACGGCTCCTCCTCTTCGCGCCAGATCACGCCTTCGCCAATGTCACGCCCCTGGCGGGCTCCCCGCCGTACTCACTGCTCACGATCGACCATGTGCCCGACCTCGCCGCTTGGATAGAGGTGTGTGCCGCGGCCTGGCGATAGCAGCTCGCCGACGAGCGCCCGCATCTGCCCAACGGTGCTCCTTGCGTAGCTGAGCAGGGCGCGGCGCGCCCGAGGCCCGCGCCGGCCGACGCGCGGTCTTTGCGTCCGATCCCGCTGCGACACTCTTCGGCATGGAGCGGTTTGACGTAAGGGCGGACGCGTAACTCGACGACGACAACGTGATGCTCACACTGTTCGGATCCTCATGGCTGCTGAACGCAGATGCGAGTCCGGACGAGTGGGCTAAGAACCTCCCTCGCGTTGCCGGTGCCGATCACACGCACCGCTTGGACGTCAGCCTCAGGACATCGGCGAAACGCCCCGTGTGGTGGAGCGTGAACGCTGGCCAGCTCACCTTGAGCGTGGGCCAAGACCCCGAGAGCTGCGACTTTGTCGTAGTTCTACCCGCTGCCCTTCTATCGGAGATCCAGGCACAACTGGACGCCCTCGCGGCCGACGGCTGGGGTTAACCCAGGGGGTATCGCGCGCTCATGCCGCGGGTCGGGCGCACACCGCAGGACCAGCTGATCATGCTGGTGGCGCAGAGCGGTGCGTAGGCTCTCGCGCTGTTACTGTTCCTCAGCATGAGCCGCCCGCGGTGGTGCTCGTTCCGGTGAGGCTGAGCCATGCCCTTTCACGCTTACGGCCCGTCGGTTGACGACGAAGCCCTTCTCGACGCGCTGCGTCAGGGTCACGACCGTTCCCGGGAGCCTGGCGAGCCGTTCTGGCGGGTGCCGTCCTCGTTCCTGTGGTCGGCGCTGTATTGCGGCGGGCGGCTGACCCCGGCCACGGTCGGGGGTGTGCGCTACCTCGTCCGGACGATAGGAGAGCCGGGTTTCGGCGGCGACGACCCGGCCCTGCGCCAGGCAGCCGTGTGGTTCCTACGTGACGTCGCTGGTGTCGCGCTGGCGGGTGTTGACCGGGCGGCGGCGTCCCGGCGCGATGAGCCCGAGGTACGGCAGTGGCTGGCGGCGTACCTACGCGGGCCCCGTTCGGTCCTGGAGTGGACGGAGGCCGACGCGCCGGGCGAGGTGCTGCTGGCCGCGGCGCGCGTGGACTGCTTCGACCTACTGCCCGAGGTGTTCGCGGCGATCGAGCCAATGCTGGCCGCCTCGGAGCCGCGGCTGCGGATCTCTGCCGCCTCGGCCGCGGCGATGCTGAGCCGCCATCCCGACCTGGTGGCGCACCAGCCTCGGCTGCTGGCCTACCACCTAGCGGAGTGCGTCTCGGACGACCCGCATCATCGCGCCTCCATGCTGCTGGGCGCCGGCGAACTGGACGGGGCACCCCGAGAGTGGCTGAGCGACCCCCACCCCGGCGTGCGAGTGTGCGCCGCGCTCGCTCCAGCGCTCGCCGACGATTCTGAGGCGACGGCAGTGTTGCTGGGGGAGGCGACTAAGAATCCGGCCGTCATCGACATGCAGGCGTTCGAGGGCATGGTGCTCACGGTCCTGCCGCACGCGGCGGCCGTGCTCGCCGAGCGGCTGTGCCGCGCCATCGACGACGTCGACCGCCTCCTACCCGCAGCGATCGCGTCGGTGCCGTACGGCGCGACATACCTCGACGTCGGCGAGGAGCACCAGATGCAGGCCGCGCTGTGCGAGCCGTACCTGCGGATGGTCTTCCCTGACGGCCTGCCGTCGGCGGCCACGCCCGCGCAGCGCCGACTCGCCGCGGCGCTCGCGCAGCACGATCCGGCCTGGGGGCGTGACTTCCGGACACTAGCGCCTCCGGACCGCTACCGCGCATCGCGGGACGCTCAAGCCTGGGAGGCGACGTTTTCGCGGCTTCGCCTGCCCAATGACCGGTCCTCGTGGCTGGCCGTGGCTCAGGCCGACCCTGCCTGACTCGCGCTTCCCCGCGGTGTCATTACGCCCAAGATCGGTCTTCTCGCGAGCTTTCCCGGCGGATCACGGACCGGTCGTCGCACAGCGGCTCACCGAGCATGCGGCACGTGGACAGCAGAACACCCATCGACCTGGGCGGGTGCATACTGGGCGCCCCAGGATGAGGGCGGTGGTTGTGGCGGAGACAGGACTCGACGAGGCTGTTGCGCGGATCCGATCCAGCGGCGGCTACCGCAGCCTGGTCTCGGGATACCGATGCCTTGCCCTCGGGTTGGTCTTTGGTCTGTTGGTTTTGCTGTCGACGTTCGTCCGCTCTCTACCGGTGACGGTGACGTTGTTCGTCGTAGCAGTGCTGGGGATCGCCGCCGGCGTGTGTCTCTGCTGGGCGGGCGTGATCAAGCTGCGGGTCGACCGGTTGATGCCACGCGGCGGAACCAACCGTCACCGAGCCCTGATGCGAGGACTGTGGCAAGACGTGATCAGGCCAGTGCAGCGCAACCGGCATGAGTAGAGGAGGCGCGCACGTGGTCAGGCAGGGTGTGCGGGAAGTGGTAGTGGCAGGAAGCGCCGATATGCGATGTCGGGGGTAAACCCTCTTTTTGTGGCGGTGTGTGGGTGGCTTGCTGCCGGCTGGAGGATTCGTGTTCGGCCGTTAGCCGTGACCGGTCGGCATCTGGTCCGCACGAGGTCGATGGACGGCGGAGGATCGGTGTGTGGCCGAGGATTTCCATGCTGGGCGGCCGGTGTCTAGGTCACCGGAGCGGACCGGGGGAACCTCAGTCGGTCGCGGCTTGCCTCTCGGAAGGGGCCATCCCGCTGTGGGCCTGTCCCCACGGCTGGAAGGCTGTACCGTCCGACCGTGCAAAGCCCAGCGCCGAGGATTCCTACCGGGCCGTCACTGGCGGCTGCCTTCCCGGCCCACCTTCAGCGGGACGTGCAGACCGTCTTGAATCTCCTACCGTCGGCGCCCTTGGCGCCGGCTCTGCCCTTCGGTGTAACCGTCGATGAGCAGCCACTGGTCATCCCCTACCGCATCTACCAGGCCGAACCCCCAGCCGGTGCGGAGGCCAGCCTGCCGCCGACGCAGTTGGCGATTCTCAACTGCCTCTATACGCGTCACCACGACGGTCGAGTACGGCAACGACGGCTTGAGCATATTCTGGGGCTGAACGAGCCGTGGGTGGTCCCATTCGTGGTTCGGCTCGTCGGGGAGTACGTCCTGGAGATCCTGCTCGACCTCCGCCGTGAACTCGTGGAACTCGACGATCCCACGACGCCGCAGCACGCTGTCTATGGACGGGTTCTCGCCGCGAACCCGTCCTTCCTCGCTGTCACGCGCCAGCGAGTGGCGAGTTACTGGGCCTGCTACCACCGGCATCTGTACTCCGACCGTCGTTACTACCCGGGCTTCACGGTTATCGAGTCCATGCGAGCCGCAGCGAGGCACTACAGCGCACTCCGAAGAAGCCGAGGAGAGGTACAGGACGCAGGAGCAGTGAGATTGCTGGCCGAGTGAGAGCCCTCCTGGCGGTGCAGGAGTCCGCAGGTCAGAGTTGGTGCCGCGTCCTGCTTCGGAACGAAGGGGTCATCGCAGCTCGAACGTGAAGCGTTCCTCGTGACCAGCCTCGCGGTCCTCGGCTTCCACTGCCCGCAGGAGCCCGCAGATCCTTCCGAATCGCTCCGCTCCGAGATTCCTCTCGCTGGCCTGCCAGTCAGTCCAGACGACGGTGACCGGGCGGGGAACATCCCTGCTCATTCGGTCCCACAGAGCATCCAGGTTCGCACCGTAGTACGGCCCGAAGTCGAGTGCACGGGCCAAGAGCAGGTGAAGGTCGGCTTCGGTGCGCACCTCGCGGCCGTCGATCTCTAAGAGCACGTGGCCTCACCCGTTCCTGCTGGCAGCTACGCCACTGACGCACGTCTCGTCTGGGCCAGGCTCGTGCCCGACCGGTGCCCGAGACAGCGGTCAACGCGGGGCGACGGGGACACTTGCCTGATGATCAACGTTCGTAGCGATTTCCCTGATGCTGCGACTACCCGCCGTGTAGATAAATCCGATTCCCAAGCTGACAGTTCAGTCGGATCAGGACCAGGTTGCCCGCTCTAGCTGATTCGGGCGGACCCGGAACTGAGTGGTGCCGTCCTCGGCTTCGACATGGTCGGGAGCAGTGCTAACGACGAGCACCTGATCCTCCTGCTGAACGACGACATGGCACCTCACGAACGCCGGCCGGGGCAGAGCAGTGCCAGGAAGGGTGCCGTCCTCTGCGAAGAAGATCGGCACCTTGTCGACGAAGAACCAGTTTCGTCCGTCGGCGTCGACCAGCCGTACACGAACCCAACCCGGCCAGTCTTCGTCGACCCATGCAATCGCCTCGCAGCGCAGCAATTCGGCGGACCTGGTCACCGGGTTGATCCTGCCAGGTCGGTCACGCCTGGGTGGCGCGCGGCTATCTGGGGCACGCAGGGGCACGAGGCATTGTCGAACGTTGCCGATCAGTGAGCAGCCCTGGCAGCCTGCGACCCATGTGAGCAGGTGCCGAGACTGTTCCCGCTGGTGAGCCGATCACGGCCTGTAGTTCCGCTTCAAGGTTGTGCATGCCGCTTCGCGGCCGCCTACTCCCGCCGAGCGGTCCAGCCAGCAGCCCAGTACACGGGCCGCCAGCCGGGGCTCCTCCAATCCTTGGGCACCTCCTCGACGTGTACGCGAGCGACAGCCTCCAGGTCTTCGTCACCCCAGGTCTGGGCGAGGAACTCCGAAACCGTGTCGTCAATATCTTCCCGGCAGGCTTCGGCTTGACCATCCGCCACGACGAAGTGGAGGACAAAAGGTCTCTGATCCCGCGTCCACGAACAGGGCGCGGATGTCCGACGAGATGTTGCCCAGGGCGGCTTGTGCGGCAGCCAGCACGGCCATGTTCTCCCGGTCGAGGGCAGCCTTCTGCCCCTCGGTCAACTCCGGGTTGTAGTAGCGGTGCACGAGCCGAGCATAACGAGCTCGCCCCGGGAGCGCTGGTTCGATCCGTAGCGGCAGGCGCAGGACGCCCACGCACGATGCGACCGCCGACCAGGGCGAATTCCGAAGGCCCTAGTGCTGTCGACAGCAATGGTGACAGCAATGGGGTTAGAGCGCTACGGACAGGGGCGGAAGGCTGCGGACCAACGCCCGAGGCTAGTACGGCAGCCGCTCTTCGTGATTTGTGCTGCAGTTCGAGATCGAGGCGTAGGTGTCGTGGGCTCGTCGGGTTCGGACTTAATGTCGGCTCGCCCGTCAGGACGGCGAGGATGATCAAGACGAGGATCGTGAACCTGCGGCGAGGAGTTTCAGTGGCGGACCGGTGTTCATCGAGGTCGAGTTAGCTCATCGTGGCGATTCATAGCTGCCCGAGGTTTAGGCGGAGCGGGCCAGGCGCGTCAGCACTTCGCGGTGCAGCAGTCCGTTGGTCACCACGGCCGTTCCTCGCGTGGGGTCTTCGCGACCCGTCAGGTCCGTGAAGATGCCGCCCGCTTCCTCGACGATCAGCTGACTTGGCGCTAGGTCCCAGACGTATCCGCTGGGGTCTAGCGCCACGTCCAACGAGCCCTCGGCCACGGCCATCTGGGCAAGGAAGCCCCCCGAGCCGAAGGTCCATCTGACCTTCCCTACAAGGTCGACCAGTGGGTGCAGCAGACCCCGGTCTCGCCAACCGGCGAGCTCGGCGAAGCTCAGGTGAGCGTCGGCGAGCCGGTCCACGGCCGAGACCTGGATGCGGCGCCCGCCGGTGTAGGCGCCGCCGCCGCGGGTGGCCCACCACCGGCGCCCCAGGGCAGGTGCGCTGACCACCGCGACCACCGGCCGTCCCTCGACGAGCAGGGCGATCAGCGTGCCGAAGTACGGCAGGCCACGGGCGAAGTTGTTTGTATGGTCTATTGGGTCGACCACCCAGCAACGGCCTGCGACTATCCGGTCGCCGTGGAGCTCCTCGGCCGCGAGGGCATCTGTCGGCCGGCGCGCGGCGATTATGGCGGCCAACGCGCGTTCGGTCGCCAGGTCGGCTTCGGTGACGAGACTTCGATCCGGCTTAACGGTAGCGGCGGGCCCTGCCGCCAGGTGTGCCAACGTGATTTGGTCCGCCTTGTCGGCGAGTTCCTGTGCCAGGGCGAGGTCGTGTTCGTGCCGGCCGGTCATCCCGCACACCCTAGTACGAGACTTCCATTCGTGATCAAAGGTGGGGTTCGGGGTTGAGTCGGCGTGTGTAGTGGGCTCGTCGGGCTCGGGCTTGATGTTGGCGTCGCCAGCCTGACCAGTGCAATCGGTGGGCGAGGTCGCTGATCGGGCGGATGATGTAGGCGTTGATCAGGCGGCGGACCTCGTTGACGGTCAGCGTGATCAGCTTAGTGTCGCTGCATTCGTCGTGGGTGGCGTCGGCGGCGCAGATTGTCAGGACGGCGAGGGCGGCCAGGGCGAGGGTGGTGAAGCGGTGCCATGGGTCCCAACGGCGGACCTGGTGCTGGTCCAGGCCGACCTGGCCCTTGGCGGCCTGGAAGGCTTCGTCGACGGTCCAGCGGATCCCGGCGACCCGGACGAGCTGGGCGAGGGTGGCCGGTCTGGGAGTTCAGCAGCGGTAGAAGGCCGACTCACCGGTGGTGGTGTTCTTTCTGATCAAGATGCTGTGTCGGCCGCTGTCGTCGGGGTCGGCGTCGGTGCACACGTCATCAAGCCAGGCCCAGTCGTAGAAGCGCGGGCCTTTCGACCCGGCGCCAGCGCTGCAGCGCTGCCACGCCGAGGCGGGCAGGCCAGCGGCGATCCGGTCGGCACGCAGCCGGGTCTTACCGCCGTCGATCGGCACCAGGTGGCTGCGGGACACGGCTAGGACGTAGCCGAGCTGGTGTTGGCGCAGGCCAGCGCGGAAGGCGGCGCTGTTACCGTAAGCCTCGTCCGCGGTTACCCACCCGGCCGGCACCCCGGCGTCCAGAGCGGCGGTGATCATCTCGGCGCCCAACTCCGGCTTGGTAGCGAATCCGACCTCGTCGGGCACCCCGGCAGCCTGGCAGCGATCCCGGTCCTCGGTCCACGACGCCGGCAGATACACCCGCCGATCGATCAAGGTGTGCCCATCAACGCCGGCGTAGCCCAGGAACACCCCGACCTGGCTGTTCTCGACCCGCCCCGCCGTGCCGGTGTACTGCCGCTGCACCCCGACTGTGTGAACGCCCTTCTTCAGGTCCCCGGTGTCGTCGACGACCAGGACCGCGTCCCGATCACCGAACCGGCCGGTGATCAGTTGCCGCAGGTCGTCGCGGACAGCGTCGGCGTCCCACACCGCCCGGTACAACAGTCGCTGCATCGCATCCGGCCGGGCATACCCGGCCTGCTCGGCCAACTGCCAGCACGTCTTCACCTCCAGGTCCGACAGCAGCCCGGTCACGAACTGTCCCGCCGCACGACGCGGCTCCACCCGGCTGAACCGGCCCGCGAAGCAGCCCAGCACCTCGGTCAGCACCCGCTCCCACGAGCAACAGCTACGCTGTGGCACGAGGCCGCCGCCAGATCTGAAGTTATGTTTACAACGTACAGACGATCACACGGTGGCCGCCTCGCGTCCACCGCACCCGAGCAGCGAGATCTCAAACGGCGGCTGCCGTACTAGTAGTGCTTTGTTAGGTTGGGACGAGTTGGTGGCAGAGGGGGCAGAACCCGAGCCAGGTCGCGAGTAGGTATTGCAGTTCGCGGAGGACGGCGTAGAGGCTCAGGTCTGCCCTGCTGCTTTTGGGCGTGTCAGCCGTAGTTGGGTGAGGAACAGTTGGGCGGCTGCGGTGAGGGTGACGTGGCGGTGCCAGCCGATCCAGGAGCGGCCTTCGAAGTGGTCGAGGCCGAGGGCGGTCTTGAGTTCGCGGTAGTCGTGCTCGATGCGCCAGCGGCTTTTGGCCAGGCGGACCAGTTCGGCAAGGGGTGTGTCGGCGGGTAGGTCGGACAGCCAGTAGTCGCTGGGTTCGTGCTGGTCGGGGGGCCATTGCACGAGCAGCCAGCATTCGGGCAGGACGCCGTCGTCACCGCGGTGGGGTCCGCGTCGGATCACCCGGCCGGCGGGACGCACCCGCAGGGCGAAGAAGTGCCCGGACAGTTCACCGGCTGGCCGGTCCGGGGTGCGGTCGGGTGCGGGTAGCCGGGCGCGCCAGCGCACCAACGTCGTGGCGTCGGCGCCGTGGGCGAGGGCCAGGTCTTTCAGGCTGCGAGCCGGGTGGGGGTAGCGCGGTGTGGGATGGGGGCCGACTCCGGCGTAGGGGACCTCGACGGGTTGGGCGTCGCCGGGTTGAGCGGTGGTGGACGAGGTGGTCGCCACGATGTAGCCGATGCCGCGTTCGGTCAGGCCCTGGCGGAACTCGGCGACCTGGCCGTAGCCGGCATCAGCGGTCAGCA
Organism: Micromonospora sp. WMMD754; assembly: GCF_049315235.1. Taxonomy (NCBI): domain Bacteria; kingdom Bacillati; phylum Actinomycetota; class Actinomycetes; order Micromonosporales; family Micromonosporaceae; genus Micromonospora; species Micromonospora sp. WMMD754. Next base: position 6,449,726 of record NZ_CP186058.1, on the reverse strand, counting down.
GCGGCGGACGCAGCCCCCACGCGGCCAGTTCGTCGAGCATCTCCAGGGCCATCAGCCACTTCGGCCGGTACCGCTCGGCGTCGGGGACCTTGGATGCCGCCCGCCGCCGGCGGATCAGCGCGATCTGCTCGGCGGGCGGCACCTGCTGGCGCACATGTGGTTTCTTCGCCCCGGCCTGGTCGAGAGTGACCGGCTGCTGGCGCAGCCTGCGGGCGTGCGCGTTCGCGGGCTTGCCGTCCGGGCCGGGCACGCAGGTGTCGTCCCAGGACTCCGGCACGAACAACCGCCAGTTCAGCACCGCCGACGCGGCGTCGGCCGCGGCGTGGACGCTGACGGCGATCTGGCAGTTGGCGACCTTGCCCAGCGTGCCGGAGTACTGCCGAGCCACACACGCTGAAGCCTTGCCGTCTTTGGGAAATCCGGTGTCGTCGACCACCCACACCTGGGGCGTCACCAGATCGACCGCCGCGGTGGCCAGCCGCCGCCGCACGCCAGCGACGTCCCACGTGGACGAGGTCAGGAACTGCTGCAACTGCTGATGATCGACCCCGAGCCGCTGCGCCATCGGCTGCATTGACTTGCGCCGACCGTCCAGCATCAGCCCCCGCAGATACCGCAGCCCCGTCGCCCGCTGATCCGAGCGCCGCAACCCCGCGAAGATCCCCGCCGCGAAGTCCTCCAACCGCGCCCGCACCCGAACGAGTTCCCGCTCATCCACGCACCGCAGCCAAACACCACCACGATGCCCGTACAAGCGACACGCCACAACGACCTAACAAAGCACTACTAGGAAAGCCACGGAACATTCACTTCCCGCTTCGGATGGCACTATCGACGCTGGCTACAACTAGCAGGGCTTCGCAGAGCTCCTACCTCTGGAGCCTGGCGGACGCGGCAGGAGCCCGTCGAGTTGGGAGCGGACAGGTTCGCTATCCGGTGGACGCGGGCGTGAGCGCACCAGCGGACGCGGTTGTCGTCAGGGCGCTCGCCCGCAGGGAGTTCGACCAGGTGGACGATGTCTTCATTCCGGCGCAGGTGCCGCCCGCACCTGCCGCTATCGATGCGATCACGGATGAAGCGACCGGAGCGAACGTGATCATCGTTAGCTCTGGATGGGGCGACGGCCTCCACCCGACCTTCGTCGGGTAGGCCGCCGGCGGCGAGGTGAGCAGCTACGTCACTGACTTCCTCGTCATCCCAGACCAGACGGCAGAAGCGTGATCCACCCCTGCATTTGCACTACGCGACGTCGGCTCAACCAGTTGCTTAGCGGCGGAGCTGGATCTCGACCCGATGGCGAAGGTATTCGTCCTCCGACGAGCGGGCGATCTCGACGGCCTGGGTGACCAGTGGGTGCATGTCGGTGGGGTACGCGTCCGGGCTCAGCGGCAGTCCGGGAAGCAGGCAGCGACGAACGTCGACATCGTCGTCGGCGACGAAGCGTCGTAGCCCGACCTCGCGGTAGCGGCGGTCCAGGTCGTAGTACTTCGCCCGTTCGCCGAGGCTCTCCTGGGTCGGGGTGTTCAAGCTGGTGCGGTAGCGCAGTGGAACGATTGTCGAGTACCAGGCGCGGGCCGCTCCCGCGGCATCAGCGGCGATGCCGGTCTCGACATGGTCGAGCAGAGCGAGCCTGACCCGGCGCCGGCCGAAGGCGGTCACTGTCGGGCCGACAAGATCGCGCACGAAGCTGGGGTCAGGCTCATGCACCGCGGCCCGGATGAGCGGTGTGAACCAGGCATCCGGCACCGGGCCAGCCTCGTCGGTCAGCATGGCGCGGTCAGCGACGGCTGCGCCGACAGCACGGCGAGCGCGGTGACGCCAGGCCCGGCCGCTGCGGAGATCCGGCTGATCGAGCGCCGGAGGTTCCGCATCGACGAGGTGGAGAAGCTCGCCCAACAGAATCGCGTACGCCGCGGACCGATCCACCGTCCGGTCGGCCAGGGGCTGGAACACCACCGGCGCTTCCTCCATTGATGCCATCCACGCACCCTAGCCATCACGCACAGCGGAACCGCCGTCACCGGGGCGCTTCGCGTGCGTCGCGACTGACCAGTTCGGGATGACCACAGGCGGCAGCACCGGCTGGGCTTCGAGGGCTGACGACGTCGGTGTGTCGGTGCGACGAACGGCCGGCGCTAGACAGAATGCTGAGGTGACCTTGAGGAAGACCGGGAGGTTGTGGCGTGGGGACAACTTCGCTGACCTGGCCGAGTACATCCGCTTCTTCAGGGCGGGAGGGTATTCGGTATCCGTGGTGGCGGAGTCGCGATGCGGCGAGTGCGACGGTCTCGCCTTCCGGGTGGACATCGATGAGGAGGATGCGACCCGACGCGCGTGCCTCACCTGCGGCGGAGTCGCTTTCATCGGCGACAGTGCCGATCACTGGGCCGGGACCGGTCACGAGTCTTGCTCCTGCCCGTGCGGGGGTGAGGAGTTCGCCGTCGCGGTTGGCTATGCGTTTTTCGACGAGGGCGAGGTGCGCTGGATCAGCGTCGGCCTCAGGTGCTTGATGGACGGCGCCCTCGGCGTCTACGCCGACACGAAGATCGACTACAGCCCTTCGCGTCACCTTCTCGCTCAGGCCTAACTCGGCGGCCTTCCCCTCTGAAGATCTGCGTTGGGTACGCGATGCGGTGTTGCGAGTGCCGTTCAGCCAGGTCCTGGTCCGGATGTCTAGGTGATCGAACTGGGCGCCTGCCGGTGGTGGTTGACTGATCGGGTGGCGTTGGATCAGGAGTTGCTGGCCGCTCGTCGGCCTCGTGACGTGGTCGACGTTGCCGGCAGCTGGATCGCCGAGGCGTTGGGGGAGCACGGTTTCTGCTGGCTCGTGAAGTCTCGGATCGTGCAACGGCAGGTCGGTGACGTGGTGCAGCAGGTTGCTCTGCAGGCCAGCTCGTACAACCGCGTCGGCGGGCTCATCTCGGTCTCCACCTACGTGGCGGTGAGGGACCCGGTAGTGCGGACATGGCGGCTGGCGCACCCACACGTGGTCGCCGAACCGGCCGACCGCGACCTTGTGTGCGGCCACCTGCTGGGCTACGCGTCAGGCCGGGCCAACGGCTACGTGTACGGCGATGCTCAGGACGGCGACATCGACCTGACCGATCCCGCGCAGCGTGTCGGGCACCTGCATCGGTTCATGGCGATGATGCGAGAGGGCGTGCTGCCGTGGTTCGCCGAGGCCAGCGACCCCGACTCGATCGTCGGCTCCCGCGCCGGCGACTACACCGTCGACCCGGTCGCGGTTCTGGAATGGCTCGCCTTCCACGGCCGATTCGATCTCGTCCACAGCTACGCCGAGCGGTATCGAGCACGCCATCCTGGCACCGAACAACGCTGGGCGGACGGTACCGCAGCCGCACATGAATCACGCCCGTGCCCGCATGGGGGTGACTCGATTCGGGCCATGGCGTGGTCGGCGACCATGCTCACCACGAACCCCCTGTGAACATCGGCCGAGTGCGTGATCGATCGCGGGGCCCGTGCAGCCGGCCGCAGTGAAGGGCGGCCGGCCGGCCCGTGCCTCATGATCTGCACGGCAGTGTGCCGGCGCCCATATCGGCGGTTACGCTGCGCCGGTGGCAGGGCTACCGCAAACGAGGAGCGTTCTGGTGATCCGGGCGGACTTCACCGATGACACCGTCTGGAGCCGGATCCGGCGGTGGATCGCTGAGCCGACCGAGGAGGGCTTCGGCGCGGACGTCGACTTCGTTGAGGACCGCGCGTTGAACGGCCTGGACGAAGCCACGATCCTTGCCGGCTACCCACCGATCTACCCGCACGAGTACCGGCATCCGGTGCTGTTCGTGATCGATGCTGTCGCCGTGACCGGGCCAGAGCACCCCGTGCTGGTTATCAACCTCAACTGCGCGGTGGACGCGCGACCGTTCCGGGCGCTGCCTCGGCAGGTGCAGGCGATCCAGAACAACCTGTCGCTCGCGAACATGGACTACGTCGAGTTCGCGATGTCAGTGGGAGTAGATGGCGTCTTTCGAGGCTTTTGATTCAAGACTCGGAAGGCGTAGGGCTACTCGCTTGCTCGCCTACTTCTGGCACCGCCCGCTGGCCTGCCCTTCGGCGATGACCTTGTCGACGCCCTTGGCGTAGTCCGCCATCGACTCGGCGTCCGGCTGGTACCGCCACTGCCCATCCTCGTACCGGATCTCGGACATCCCGGCGGCGATCGACCGCTTGAAGTTCACGACTGCCCTGTCCTCGCTCTCAAGACGGGCCCCGGTGATCTCGAAGGTCAGGCCGGTGATGGTCTTGCATTCGGTGTGCAGGCGGGCGTACTCGCCGCGGGTGATCGCTGCCTTGCCCTCGTTGGTCCAGAGGTCCCATGCGCCCTTCCAGTCGCCGGCCGCGTAGGTGTCGTACTCCTTCTGAGCTAGGGCCTTGGCCGCCTCTACGGTCTTCGGCTCCTGCGGCTTGTCGGCCTTGGCCTCGGTGGAGGCGGCACCCGGGGCGGCGGGGGTGGTCGGCTCGGCGGTGTCCTCGTTGCCGCAGCCGGCGGTGAGCAGGGCCAGACCGAGGGCTCCAACGGCGATGATGGTCTTGCGCATTCGTGTGTCTCCTGGTCATGGCGCAGTGCAGGCCGGCCGGCGCGGCCGTGATCGGTGATGAACCGTCGCCGCCCTCGGTAAGTCGTGGGTGATCATGACAGGTCGGTGCGACAGATCAGCGGTGGGGCGCACAGTCGCTGGTCAGCTCATGCTGGTACGGGCTCAGAAGCGGCAACTGTGCAGCATGGGCGTGAGCGCCGAGCCCTTCCTGGACCGCTTCGGTCGGTACCTCTTGACTGTCGCCAGGCTCAGCCGGGCAAGTTCGGTGATGCGCAGGGAAGTCCCTCGGGGCGAGGCGGGTCGCCATGATTCGAGCCGCCGACGTGAGTAAGCGGAGATGCTTACGGCCGGCCTGATCGGCTCAGCCAGGTAAGTGACTGCAGCAAGATTAGGACCGCCCTGAGCCGTTCGCCGCTGGGGTCGTCACGGGCCGCCTGCGCCATCTCAGCGCTTGGCCTTCGCCTGATGTCGCACGACGGATGGGGACGCTGGCGATGGCTCCGGGTGGCATATGCTGCGCCGGCGCGACGGGGAGGGTGGCATGCGGCGGTGGCGGGTACGGGTGGTGGTGGCCGCCCTGGCCGGGGCGGTGACGGTGATGGCGGGGTGCGGGGCCCCGGCCGGGCTGGACGGGGACCTGACCGACGACTGGCGGCCCGCCGCGGCGGCTGTGCAGTTCACCCCGAAGGTGGGCGACTGCCACGTGATTCCCGAACCGTCGAGTTACCTGGCCAGCTACCAGCCGGTCGACTGCACGCGGTCGCACCTGCTGGAGACCTTTCACCTGGGCACGTTCACCGGCGCGGTAGCTGAACGGGAAACCCCGCCGCTGGTGGGCTCGGCGGTGCTGCGACCGGCGTTTGCCGAATGCGACGCGAAGGCGACCGCGTTCGTCGGTGGTGACTGGCGGGGTGCTCGCCTGACGGTGCAGGTCGCGCCTCCGTCTCCGGGCGGGTGGCACGGTGGCAGTCGGTGGTTCCGGTGCGACATCTTCGTGCTGGACACGGCCGACGGCGGTTCCGCGCGACGGCATCCGGACGACCACCCGGTGCAGCACTCCGGCAGCCTGCGGGACGAGCTGAAGGGCCCGTCACCGCTGGCCTTCGGGTGCCTGAACGAGGACCGGTACGGCGCCTTCGAGCAGACCGGCTGCACCCGGCCGCACACGTTCGAGTACGTCGGCTCGTGGACAGCGTTCGGCACCTCGTATTCGGATGCGGGCCGCGACGAGGACGGCGTGCACGCGAAATGCCGGGTCCTCGTAGCCCGGTATGCGAAGGTCCCGGTCGACGGCGCGCTGCGCTACCGGACGGGCACTTCCTACCTGGTGCCGTCCGCGGAGGCGTGGGCGCGCGGCGACCGGGGGATCCGCTGCTTCTACTGGTCGGGGGCTCCGAAGGTGACCCGCTCGATCAAGGGCGGTGGCACAAAAGCCCTGCCGGTCGGCTGAGCGCGATGCGCCGACGGAGGCAGGCGGGAAGGTCGGGCGAGCCGGGCCGGTCCGGCCGTCCACCGTCGCAGTCAGCCGCGAGTCGCGCGGTCATACCGAGATGAGTGCACAGATCACATAACATTCGGCCTGAGCCGGGCTCTATCGAAGACCGAAGTCGCTGGGAGTCTCGGCCGCTTTGGCCCTGAATGCCTTATCCAGATTCTGCTCCGCTGGGCCGAGAAGGTCATAGAACTGACGTTCCCGCGATCCAGCGTATTCGATGTCCGACTCATGGTTCAAGACGTCAGTCAGGAGGTCAGCAAGCTCGGACAGGCGGAAGTATCGCATCGCGTCGATCGCCCGTCTCAAGCGGAAAGGCTCGTTGACCTCCACGGCGAAGCCCAAGCCGCCGCCCATGGCCGAGTTGTAGACACGTAACAGGAAGGAAAGGTGCGCAATCCCTGGCGGTGTTCCTTCAAGGGCTTGACCGTCAGCGCCGTAGTCGGCGACACGGTTCCAGATGACTGCGAGATCGTCCAACGCGGCCCACCTCCACGTCTCATCCTCCGCGTCCGTCATCGTCACCGAGTTCCTCTTACTCCCACCGATACAGCGCACGATTCAATCACGCTAGCCCCTTACCGTTGCACATCCTCTTCTGCCGCCGATCGGGCGCGGCCGGTTTCACCGCAGCCATGGCGGCGGGATCACGAGCGCAGACGGTACAAGTCATGGGCTCTTCTGCTACGAGGTGAGCGGCTTGGTCCGGCCCGGCTACAGGCTTCCCGAGTCCGGCCAGTTGGACCAGTGGGTGTTGGGCGGCAGGCTCGGCGCGTATCGCCTGAGGTCGCCGGTTGTCAGGACATCGGCAATCTGGCGGAAGGTCTCAGACTCGCTGGGTCGTAGCCCGCCGGCCAGGTCGGGGTGGTTCCACTGGTCCAGCCGGAGCACCTCGGGTATGTCGACCCGGATTCGGCGCCGCAGTTCTTCCTCGTCGGCTAGGAGAAGCTCGCGATGGCGTGGAACGAGCCGGCGCAGCACGTCGACCAGGTCCTCGCCCGGCTCGGCCGCAAGGGCGATCGTCTGGCCACGAACCACTACCGGTCCTCCCCGGTAGGTCTCGGGCTCGTCGGGGTCTTCTATCTCGTCCCAGTTGTCGATTCGGTCGAGAAAGTCACCGTTGCCATAGCCAGGTTCGCCGCTGGTTAGGCAGTTGCCGAACACGTGGAGCACGTCGGTGAGGTTGCCGGCCCGTGGCGAATAGCCGACCGCCTCGACGATGAGGGCCCACTGCTCATCGTCACGATATCCATGCAGCCGAACGTCAACAGCGTAGTTGTAGCCGTGGCCCAGGTCCGGAAACAGGAACTCCTCGGCTGCGGCGTCGAACTGTTCGAGGACCTCGACCGAGCGCATAGCCGAGCAGTGTAACCAGGCACGCCCGTGACCCGAGACGCCCGCACATGCCGCGAAGCGCTCGTTAGCGAAGGTGACGTCGCTGCCGGACGTTGGCGTTCGGACGTGCTGATGACGGTGTCCGAGGCATCGTCGCGAGGCCGGGCCATGCTGGATTTCAGCGGGTCGCGCCGGCCGAAACGAGGACGGCGGACGGGAACCGGTCCTGTCGGACATGACGAAACCCGACGGTCAGCGCGTCCGGCGGCAGTTTCAGGCTCTCCATGATTCCGGCGTGTTGTCCCTCGGCGAATCGGTCGCCGTCTGCGTTTCGCAATGCCGCGGTGATTCCGTCGAGGTGTGGGGCGCCAACCGCGAACGGTGCGAAGGCTGCGGCGTCGTCGCCGAGCGGTCCTTCGGGGAGTTGGCCGGGCGGGAGCACCTTGCCGTCGAGCCGTGGCTTGAACTCTCCGTCGTCGTCCTCAAACCACTCGACGATCATTGCCAGATCAGAAACGTACCGATGTGTCAGGACACCGTCGTGGAACACACAGCACTGCACCACGTCCGAATCGAAGACCGCGGAGGTCAGCACCGGGCAAGCCAGCCGCTTGCCGACCAGCGTGGCGATCGGCCGTAGCTCGGCGACGCCGAAGGCGCCTTCTCGGGGGATGACGGCTACCCGGTCATCGACGACGGGCACGACCAGGGCCCTGCGTCCGGTCGCGGTGACCGCCTCCACGACCGCCGTGAACTCCGCCGCGACCAGCACCGTCTCGTAACTCGTACCCATCCTGGCCCCCGATCATGGGTTGATCCGCGAAGGCTACCCCCGACCCGGAACGCCAAAGCGCAGGTGGCGCTATGCCTCAGGCAGTCTTCGGTCTGACTCTTCTGCCGCGAGTCGCGCGATCACGCCCGATGACAGCACGCGTGATCAAGGGCTGCGCCGTCGCAGTCGTACGCGCACCGGCTTTGCGATGCCGGCCACGTCCTGTCAGAAGCCGGTTGTCGCCGCGGCGCGGGTGGCTTACCGTGCGCGGCGTGCCGTCGACGCTGTGGGAATTCCAGAGCTTGTTCGTCGAGCTGCGGGATGGTCCGGCTGCGGGTTGGGGTGGCGAGGTGTTGCAGCCTTGGCTAGATGGGCGTCCTCACCTCGTAGCCGAGTTGCACGAGCTGGGCCGTCCGGACAGCCGTCGGGTGAGTGCTCCGCGCGAGGGCAACCACTACACGGCCCTGGAAGGGTTGTACGCGTTCAGTCGCATCGTCGATGTGCTGCTGTCGGCCTTTCAACCGGGCAACTCCGATCCGCAGTTGCTGGACTGGACCAGCGGCAAGCCGTGGTGGCGGGGCACCATTCCGGGGACGTCGGCATGGTCGGCGTTTCGCGCGGCGATCAGGGCGGCACTGCTGGCCGAGTCTTCATTCCACCCGTTCTTCCATGAGATCGTTTCGGTGCAGGTCAGCGACGACGCTGACGAGCCGCCGAGCGTCATCGGCGAGTTCTGGCCGGGCGCGATCGTCGGCAGCATGCTGGTGGCCCGGACAGGCGTGGCGGTCCGGGCCGGCGCTCACCACCTCGACGCCGACGTGGCGGCACGCTCGGCGCTGTACTGGGCCTGGTGGCGGCGTAACCGCAGGGTGGTGGATCCATCTCACGGCTGGGGTCACAACTCCCAGTGGAGTACTGATTTTCGTCGCGACTACATCGCCGAAGGTCACCTGTACTACAACGTCGACGCCGATCCGTCGAGACAGCCGAACCGAGACCTGAACGACGCGGACCGGATCGACCTACTCAGGTACCGGTGCAGCATCCGAACCGATCTTGGCACCGATCAATGGCCGTTCGACGACACGTTCGTCGAGCAGGCACCGTAGAGCCGCCCGAGGCGCGCACATGCCGCATGGCCAGCGCGGAGGGGCGGCTCAGTCGAACCAGTTGAAGAGCAGGTCACCGAGTCGACTCGGTTGGTGGTAGGCGACATCCTGGCGTTCTTCTTCGGTAAGAAGATTTAGGTGTCGGTCTTCAAGCGGCTGATTCAGCTCTGCCGTGGTGGCGAGCCGCAGCGCTGCGCGGCGGTAGGTCTCCCCGTCGGGGACGTCAACGAACACCGCGTTGACCATGTGGGGATCTTGTCGTTGGGCTCCAGCGACCAGGAATGCCGCAGCGTTGAAGAGGATGCTCATGGGCCTGCCATCACGAAGTCGCACACCGACCCTGTAGTGGTTTCGGCCGGTCATCGGCTCCTCGACCGAGGTTGTGACCACACCGCCGACTGCCCTGGTGCTGGCGTACACCATGGCCAGCCAGGTAGCACTGGCCGCCTGATCGAGGTGCGGTTTGGTCACTCCCGCCCGGAGCAAATGGATGATCTCCACGCAGGGATCATCCGGCACTGCGGCGCCGAAGACGCATCTCAGGAGCCGACGCCCCCACGCTGTGTTGAGGCCGGCCCTCGTGCACGCATCTGCTCCCACGCCTTCCTCCTCCACCAGACCGAACCGATGTCAGCGAGGAGGGCAACGCTTCTTTGAGCTGGGCAGACCCCTCTTGAGCCTCTCCCCGCCACGGTGACCGGCGGACGCACGCCAAATGAGAGCCACACCAGAACGACGGTGGGCAGCCGATGAGAGAGCGACCCGCCGGTCACCTCGACCTAGCCTGGCCGGGCTGCGGTCGTGGCACCAGTAGATAAGAAGCCGATGAGCGGGCACGTCCTCACGTTGTCGGGGCCCCATCGACGCCGTGTCTGTTGATCATCCCGTCCCGCCCGGCAAGGAATTTCGTCGGCGATTTCGGCCGGAGCATGGTCGTTTCTGACCGACGCGGCGGTTGGCGTACCGGAACTTGCGCAACGCTTGACCCGAGATGTGAAGAGGCGGCAGCTTGCCCGGTCCGCGCTCACTGGTGTAGATGTGCGCGCTGTCCCTCGCGGTCGAAGATCATGATCAGCTCGGCCGGCCCGTCGAGCGCTGTCATCGAGTGTGGGGTCATCGTCGAGAACTCGGCTGCCTCGCCCTTCTCGACCTCGATCTTCCGCTCGCCGAGCCACAGCAGCACCCTGCCCTCGAGCACCAGGAACCAGTCGTACCCCGGATGGACCCGCTGGGCCGGCATCGTCGCCTCCGGCTCCAACCGGACCTTCATCGCCATGGTGCGCCCATCGACGCGGCTCAGTGGCCACGTGGTGCGTGAACCCGAACGGTGCTGCACGGGACGGATCACCACGTCCTCGTCGCTGGTTGCCTCGAACAGGACGTCGAGGCTGACCTGCAGCGCGCCGGCCAGGGGCACGAGCACATCGAGACTGAGCGTCCGTTTCCCCGTTTCCACCCGGCTGATCGTCGACGGGCTGAGGTTGCTGCGCTGGGCGAGTTCGTCCAGGGAGTAGCCGAGCGTGGTGCGGATGCTCCGCAACCGCGTGCGCGCCAGGCGCTCCACCTCACTGCGGTCGTTCATCTCCCCAGCATCGAGGCCTCTTGCGGATTTCGCAAGGCGTCTGTCACATGCCGCCAGGTGTTCCTACGCTGGACCCATGACGGACCATGCCCACGAGACACCCGAACACACACCGCACCAGAGCCTCGTGCGCAGGTGCGACGTCGCCGTCATCGGCGGATCGGCGGCCGGGTTGGCGGCCGCGCTGCAGCTCGCTCGTCAGCGACGCTCGGTCATCGTCGTCGACGACGGCACACCACGGAACGCGCCGGCGGCACACATGCACGGCTACCTCGGACGCGAGGGCACCCCACCCGAGGCGATGCGGGCCATCGGGCGGGAGGAGGTCCGCAGCTACGGTGGCAACGTCCTGACCGGCCGTGTCCTGGCGGTGCGGAAAGAGGACGACGGGTTCCACCTCGCCCTCTCAGGCGGCCACGGCCTCGTCGCACGCCGGATCCTGGCCGCGACCGGCATCGTCGACGAGCTTCCCGACATCGAGGGCCTCACCGAGCGGTGGGGCGCTCAGGTGTTCAACTGTCCGTTCTGCCACGGCTGGGAGGTTCGCGACCTGCGGGTCGTGCAGATCGTCACGACGCCGATGGGACTGCATCCGACCCCGCTGGTGCGGCACCTGACCGACCAGTTGACCGTGGTGCTGCATGACGCGACGGGGATCGACCCGGCCGCGGTGCAGACCCTCGTCGCCTCCGGGGTGCCGGTGGTCGAGGGTGCGGTGCGCCGGGTGGCCGACGCCGGCCCCGACGGGTCACTCGTCGTCGAGCTCGCCGACGGCCGCAGCCTGCCGGCCGACGCGATCCTCACCGGGGGCCGGTTCCGTCCCCGGGTCGAGATGCTCGCCGGGCTCGGCGTCGACACCACCGCCCATCCCAGCGGACTCGGTCACCTCGTCGCGGTCGACCCCACCGGACGTACCAGCGTGGAGGGCGTCTTCGCCGCCGGGAACCTGACGGACCCGAGCGCCCAGGTCCTGCAGTCCGCCGCGAACGGCAGCTGGATCGGCGCCCAGATCGCCTTCAGCCTCGCCGGCGAGGACACCTCGGCGGGTGTCCGCCCCTCCGGCGTCGCGATCGAGTGGGACGGCCGCTACGGGGATCAGGAACGCGTGTGGAGCGCCAACCCGAACGGCACCCTCACGGCGGAGGTGGCGGATCTGCCCCCCGGGCGGGCGCTCGACGTCGGCGCGGGTGAGGGAGCCGACGCGCTCTGGTTGGCCGAACGAGGTTGGAAGGTGACCGCCTCCGACGTCTCCGCCAGGGCACTCGACCGCATCCGGGCCGAAGCGGAACGTCGCGGGCTCGACGTGCGCACGTTGCACCGCGACGCCAACGACCCCGCCGCGTACACAGACGAGACCTACGACCTCGTCTCCCTGCAGTACGGGTCGTTCCAGCGCACCCCCGAGCAGCGCGGACTGCGCAACCTGCTCGACGCCGTGGCCGTCGGTGGGACGCTGCTCGTCGTCGGCCACGATCTGTCCTGGCTCCAGCAGCCGTCGGACCCCGGCGAGCAGACCCGCATGTACGACCCGGAGGCGTACGTCGGCATCGACGAGATCGCCGCCGCCCTCACGGCTTCGGGCGACTGGCGCATCGACGTGAACGAGAGTCGCCCGCGCCCCCCGGGGGCGATCAGCACACACCACGTCAACGACGTCGTGCTGCGCGCCGTCCGACTGGACCACCGCAGGAAGTAAGGACAACCCGACCGTCGCAAGGAGTGAACGGGAGGCGGAGCGGACAGCCAGATAACGACAGGTGCGGCCGGCTCGCGTGGCAGCGAGCCGGCCGCACCGTCACAGTGTCCGCTCCGTGAGGCGTGAGCGGATGGTCAGACGGTGAGGGTCCAGGTGTTGAGGTAGCCGGTGTCGGCGGAGTAGACGTCGCGCACCTGAAGTCGCCAGGTGCCGTCCGCCGCCTCGGAGGAGAGGTTGACGGTGTAGGTGGCGTTGACGTTGTCGGCGCTGTCGGAGCCGCTGCTGTTCTTCAGCCGGTAGCTGGTGCCGTCCGGGGCGAGCAGGTCGATCACCAGGTCACCACGGTAGGTGTGGACGATGCTGACCGCGACGGTGGCGGTCGCGGAGGCGGCGCGTCCGCAGCCGGAGATGGTGACGGCGCTGGTCACGGCCGAGCCGGCGTCGGGGATCGCCACGTCGGTGCCGTTGGTGCCGGTGCAGCCGGTCGGCGGGGGCGGGGGCGGCGGGGTGCTGCCGTTGACGACGTAGAGCAGCTTGTTGGGTGAGCCGCTGCCGGGGTTGGTCACCACACTGCTGGTGGCGTTGGTCACCAGGTAGTCGCGGACCTGCTGCGGGGTCCAGGAGGGGTTGGCGCTGGCGACCAGTGCGGCCGCGCCGACCACGTGCGGGGTCGCCATCGAGGTGCCGCTGATCGTGTTGGTGGCCGTGTCGCTGCTGTTCCAGGCCGAGGTGATCGACGAGCCGGGCGCGAAGATGTCCAGGCAGGTGCCGATGTTGGAGAAGGACGATCGGGCGTCGCTGCTGGTGGTGGAGCCGACCGTGATCCCTTCGCCCACCCGGGCGGGTGAGGTGTTGCAGGCGTTCGCGCCGGAGTCGTTGCCGGCGGCCAGGCCGTAGGTGACGCCGGAGGCGATGGAGTTGCGCACGGCGGCGTCCAGGGTGGTGTCGACGCCGCCGCCGAGGCTCATGTTGGCCACCGCGGGCTTGACCGCGTTGGCGGTGACCCAGTCGACGCCGGAGACGACGCCGGCGGTGGTGCCGCTGCCGGAGCAGTTGAGCACCTTGACCGCGACCAGCTGCACCCCCTTGGCCACGCCGTACGCGGAGCCACCGACGGTGCCGGCGACGTGCGTGCCGTGGCCGTTGCAGTCGGTGTTGTTGCTGTCGACGGTGTTGGTGCCCCAGGCGGCCCGCCCGCCGAAGGTGCCGTGCGTGGTGCGGATGCCGGTGTCGATGATGTAGGCGTGCACGTTGCTGGCCGTGTTCGGGTAGGTGTAGGAGCTGTCCAGCGGCAGGTTGCGCTGGTCGATCCGGTCCAGGCCCCAGGACGGCGGGTTGGTCTGGGTGGCGCTGATCGACACGGTGTGGTTCTGCTGCACGTACGCCACGGCCGGGTCGGCGGCGATCCGCGCGGCGGCGCGCGCGTCGACCCGTACCTCGAAGCCGCGCAGCGCGGCACCCCAGGTCCGGGCGACCGCCCCACCGTGCCGGCCGGTCAACCGCCGAGCGGTGTCTCCGACGCGGGCCCGGGTGACCGAGGCGTCCTTGAACACGACGAGGTAGCTGTCGGCGACGGCGGTGGCGCCGCCCGCCTCCCGGACTACGCCGACCCGGTCGGCCGCCATGGCGGGGGTGGCCGCCATCAGCATCGTCAGGGCCGCCGCCCCGACGAGTGCGGACTTGCACGATGGACGCATCGCATTCCTCCTCCAGCCGGAGCCGGGTCGTCGCGCTGCGGTAGCAGTCCGATCGACCGACACCGATTGGTGACGATCATAGGAGTCGTTTTCCCTCCAGGTACATAGCAAATGATGGATATTTCGAGGGTATGGCGGGCACCGGCCGCGCCGTCGCGTGCCATCAGCGCCGGGACCGGCTCTCGCCGGCTCCGTGTCGCCGCTCGGATGGCATTGCGTCCACTTCCGCCGCCGCGAGCGGGCCCACGGCTACAGTAACGCTCATGAAAACGGCAATCACTAGGGTGTGCCCGGAGGGTCAGCGGTGAAGGTCGCCTTCGTCGGCAAGGGTGGCAGCGGCAAGACGACGCTCGCCGCCATGGTCACCCGCCACCTCGTGGGCCGCGGCCCCGTGCTGGCCATCGATGCCGACATCAACCAGCATCTGGCGGTGGCCCTCGGCGCGCCTGCCTCCGTCGCCGCGCAGCTGCCGCCGCTCGGAGAGCACCTGCCCGAGATCAAGGAGTACCTGCGGGGGACGAACCCGCGGATCGGCTCCGCCGCCGAGATGGTGAAGACGACCCCGCCCGGCGCCGGATCCCGGCTGCTGCGGGTGGCGGAGGACAACCCCGTCTACGCCGCGTGCGTCCGAGACGTCGGCGGCGTGCGCGTCGCGGCGACCGGGGCCTTCACCGCGGAGGACCTCGGTGTCTCCTGCTACCACTCCAAGGTCGGTGCGGTGGAGTTGCTGCTCAACCACCTGCTCGACGGGCCGGGGGAGTACGTGGTGGTGGACATGACCGCCGGGGCCGACTCGTTCGCCTCCGGCTTGTTCACCCGCTTCGACCGCACCTTCCTGGTCTGCGAGCCGACCCTGCGCAGCGTCGGTGTCTACCGGCAGTACGCCGGCTACGCCCGCGACTACGGTGTCGCCCTGTCCGTGGTCGGCAACAAGGTCGAGGACGCCTCGGACGTGGACTTCCTCCGCGAGCACGTCGGCGCCGATCTCCTCACCTGGGTGAGCCGGTCGGCATACGTGCGGCGGGCCGAGCGCGGCGCGGTCGAGCCGCTGTCACAGCTGGAGCCGGCCAACCGGGCGGTCCTGGCCCAGCTCGCCGACGCGGTGGACGGCACCGTGCAGAACTGGGATGCCTTCACCCGCCATGCCCCACGAGTTCCACCGCCGCAACGCCGCCGCGTGGGCCAACGACCGCACCGGTGTCGACCTCACCGCCCAGATCGACCCCGACTTCCAGCTCGGCCCGGTCCGGTCGAGCGTCCCCGACGCGGTATCCGCCCCGATCTGCTGATCGGGGCGGTCGCCGCGGGCGACCTGATCGTCGGGCGCAGGGGCTGGGGCTGGGCACTAGCATCTCGCGACATGAGTGCCGTACACCTTTCCTGGGCCCGGGTGCGCAAGGTCGCCCTCTGGGTGGTGGCAGTCCTCCTGGTGCTGTGCCTCGTGCTCGCCCTCACCGCGGTCTGGGCGGTCCGCCGCTCGTTCCCGCAGCAGGACGGCGCGCTGCGGCTCCCCGGACTGACCTCGCCCGTCACCGTGTACCGCGACGGCCACGGCATTCCCCAGGTGTACGCGAAGACCAGCGACGACCTGTTCCGCGCCCAGGGCTACCTGCACGCGCAGGACAGGTTCTGGGAGATGGACTTCCGCCGCCACGTCACCGGTGGCCGACTCGCCGAGCTGTTCGGGGAGAGCCAGGTCGAGACCGACAGCTACCTGCGCACGATGGGCTGGCGCCGGGTCGCCGAGCAGGAGTGGCAGCTCCTGTCTCCGGACGCGCGGCGGCATCTGCAGTCGTACGCCGACGGCGTGAACGCCTGGCTCGCCGACCACGACGGGGGTCGGGCGAGCCTGGAGTACACGGTGCTCGGGCTGCAGAACTCCGGCTACACGATCGAGCGGTGGAGCCCGGTGGACAGTCTCGCCTGGCTCAAGGCGATGGCGTGGGACCTGCGGGGCAACATGGACACCGAGATCGCTCGCGCGGCGCTGTTCGCCGCCGGACTGACGCGTCCGCAGGTCGAACAGCTCTACCCGGCCTACCCGTACGACCGGAACTCACCCATCGTCGACGGGGGAGCCGTCGTAGGTGGCGTCTTCGACCAGGACGCCGGGCCCGTCCCGTCCGGGGCCTCGACGGCGCCCACCAGCGGCGGCGGCCAGGGCGGCGGCGGCCCGGACGAAGCCGGGACCGGCGGCGGTGGCACCGTCGCCGCGCGGACCGTCACCGAGCTGGCCGACGGCCTGTCCCGGCTGCCGGTCATGCTCGGCAACGGCGGCTCGGGCATCGGCTCGAACTCGTGGGTCATCGGTGGACGGCTGACCGCCACCGGCAAGCCGATCCTGGCCAACGACCCACACCTGAGCCCGAGCATGCCCGGCATCTGGTACCAGATGGGTCTGCACTGCGAGTGCGCGTTCGACGTCGCCGGGTTCACGTTCGCCGGCGTCCCCGGCGTGGTCATCGGCCACAACGCCCGTATCGCCTGGGGCTTCACCAACCTCGACCCCGACGTGACCGACCTGTATCTCGAGCGGGTGGACGGCGACCGGGTGCAGGTCGACGGCGAATGGCTGCCCCTTCAGACCCGCACCGAGACCATCGAGGTCGCGGGCGGCAAGCCGGTGTCGATCACGGTACGCACGTCCCGGCACGGTCCGCTGCTGTCGGACGCGTCGGCGTCGCTGCGGGACATCGGCCGCCGGCCTCCGGTCGACCCGGCCGGCTCGCCGGCCGGCGTGGCCGCCAGCCCGCAGCTCGTTCCCGGGCGTCCGGCACCGGACAGCGGGACTCGGGGCGACGGCTACGCCATCGCCCTGAGCTGGACGGCGCTGCGGCCGGGTCGGACCGCGGAGGCTCTCTTCGCCCTCAACACCGCGGCGAACTGGACCGAGTTCCGCGCCGCCGCCGCGTTGTTCGAGGTGCCCGCACAGAACATCGTGTACGCCGACGTGGCCGGCAACATCGGCTACCAGTCCCCCGGTCGGATCCCGGTGCGCGGCAAGGGCGACGGGAGGTGGATGAGCCCGGGCTGGGATTCGGCGTACGACTGGAAGGGTTTCATTCCCTTCGCCGAGCTGCCGAGCGTCCTCAACCCGTCCGGCGGCTACCTGGTCACCGCCAATCAGGCCGTCGTCGGCCCCGGCTACCCGCGCCTGCTGACCAGCGACTGGTCGTACGGCTACCGCAGCCAGCGCATCCGCGACATGATCACGTCAGCGCCCGGCGCGATCACCGTGGCGGACGTGCAGCGCATGCAGTTCGACAACCGCAACGGCTTCGCGCCGACCCTCGTACCGGCGGTTGTCGACGCTCTCGGCACGGCGACCGACCCGTCCGACGACGCCCGCGTCACCGCCACCGGTCTGTGGAAGGACTGGGACTTCCAGCAGCCTGCCGACGGCCCCTCCGGCAGCGCCGACGCGCGCCGGTCCGCCGCGGCCGCGTACTACAACGCGACCTGGCGCCACCTGCTCGCCGGCATCTTCGACGAGCTGCCCGCGAGCTACCGGCCCGACGGCGGCGACCGGTGGTTCGAAGTGGTGCGGGGACTGCTCGCCCAGCCCGGGTCCCCGTGGTGGGATCGCCAGGACACCCCGGCCGTCGAGCGGCGCGACGACATCCTGCGCTCGGCGGCGGCCGAGGCAGCCGCGGAGCTCCGCCGCGATCAGGGCGACCGGCCCGCCGACTGGCGGTGGGGTCGGATGCACATCCTGACCGCACGCAACCAGACCTTCGGCTCGTCGGGTGTCGGGCCCGTCGAATGGCTGTTCAACGCCGACCCGGTCGGGGTGTCGGGCGGCGACGCGATCGTCAACGCGACGGGTTGGAATGCCGCCGCGGGCTACGAGGTCGACGCCGTGCCGTCCATGCGGATGATCGTCGACCTGGCCGACCTCGACGCCTCCCGGTGGATCCAGCTGACCGGCAACTCCGGGCACGCGTTCCACCGCAACTACGACGATCAGTTGCCGCTGTGGCGCGCCGGCCAGACCCTGCCGATGCGCTGGGACCGGGCCGCCGTCACGGATGCGGCGACCCAGACGCTGACCCTGCGACCGTGACGTCGTCGCCCGACAGGGTCCGATCGGTCACGAGGCGTCCGCCCGACGAGCGCCGCGAACCGGATCGATGCGAGTTCCGGGACAGTCTCTACGGCGGCCCGGCCCCGTCACGGGCGGTTTCGACTTCACCGGGGGCCCACCCCCGGTGGGTCGTCGGCGGGATCAGTGCCGTGGCAGGGCTCCGCGGACCTGGTGCCCCGGTTCGCCGCCGGTCCCGGTCGTGACGAGGATGGCGCGCACCAGCAGGACGGCCGACGGGGTCGCGACGTACCGGACGTGGTTTGCGCTCCGGTGACGGCGGACGAGACCGGCGACCCGGAGGTGCCGTAGGTGTTTGGCGACCGTGGTGTATCCGACGCCGAGCCGTCCGGCCAGTTCGCCGGCCGTCGCCTCCCGATCGATGACCTCCAGGACCACCCGCAGGCGGATGGGCGAGGCGAGGGCCTGAAGAACGGCGGCGGCGGTCTCTATCGGCTCCTTCCCGGTGCTGCGGTCGCTCTCTGCCATGCGGCCGGTCCCGACCTCAGCGCGCCGCCGCGGACAGCGGGACCTCGGCGCGCCCGAGGGTGGCCCAACCGCGCCGGTGACGTCGTGCGCCGAGGATCCGGCAGACGATGTAGATCGTGAACGAGATCGTGGTGACGTAGGGGCTGATGGGAATGCTGCTGCCCAGGGCGAGCAGGATGCCGCCGACGACGGAGCCGACCGCGAACACAACGCTGAGCAGCGTGACGAGCGGCGGGGACGCCGTGACCCGCATCGCGGCCGCGGCGGGCGTGACGACGACGCTCAGCACCAGCAGCGCACCGACGATCTGCACCGACATGGCGACGGTCAGACCCAGCAGCAGCATGAACACCGACGACAGCGCCGCGACCGGTACGCCGCGCCCGGCGGCCAGCTCCGGATCGACGCTGGCGAAGGCGAGCGGGCGCCAGATCACCAGCAGGCCGATCAGGACCACCGTCGAGGTCACCAGCATCCAGGACAGCTGTGGTGTGTCCACGGCGACGATCTGACCGGTCAGCAGCCCGAACTTGTTCGCCGAACGGCCCTGGTAGAGCGCGAGGAACAACACGCCGAGACCCAGACCGAAGGGCATGAGAACGCCGATGATGGAGTTACGGTCCCGGGCCCGGCTGCCCAGCATCCCGATCACCAGGGCGGCGAGGACGGAGCCGATCAGGGATCCGAGCACGACGTTCGCGCCGAGCAGCAGCGCTCCGGACGCGCCGGCGAACGACAGCTCACTGATGCCGTGCACGGCGAACGGCATGTCGCGCATCATCACGAACGTGCTGATCAACCCACCGACGAGACCCAGCACCGCGCCGGCGATGATCGAGTTGTGGACGAGACCGAGCAACTCGCCGTAGTCGGCGAAGTTGAAGACGCGGTCCCACAGCCCGGGGTCAGACATGCTCCGCCCCGACCTCGGCGCCGTCGTGGTGATGGTGCGACTCGTCGGCCGGCGGAATGCCCGCGACGAGGATCCGTCCGTTGACGCGAAGCACCTCGATCGGCACCCCGTACAGGTCGGAGAGCGTCGCCGAGGTGAACACCTCCTGCACCGTTCCGCTGCGGAACCCGCCGTCGGCCAGGTAGAGAACGCGGTCCACGTAGGGCAGCACAGGGTTGATCTCGTGCGTGACGAACACGACGGCGGTTCCCTTCTCCCGGCGTCGCCGGTCGACCAACGCGGTGATGGTCTGCTGGCTGCGCAGGTCCAGTGAGAGCAGCGGTTCGTCGCAGAGCAGCAGGCGCGGGTCGGCCACCAGTGCCTGCGCGACGCGGATCCGCTGTTGTTCGCCGCCGGAGAGCAGTCCGACCGGCATGTCGGCGAACGCTGCGGCGTCGACCGAGCCGAGCGCCGCCGTGATCCGCGCGTCCCGCCCCGGGCGCCGGCCCAGGCCCCAACGGTGTCCGTCGAGGCCCTGCCCGACCACGTCGCGGGCGCGCAGCGGCGTCAGCGGATCGATGCGCCGCTGCTGCGGCACGTATCCGATGTCGTCCGCGCCGCGGCGCGGTGGCCGGCCGGACACGCGCAGCCGACCCGCGCTGAGACGCTGGAGCCCGAGGATCGCGCGGACCAGACTGGTCTTGCCCGACCCGTTGGCGCCGAGGACGGCGATGAACTCGCCGGCCTCGACGCGCAGGGAGAGCCCCGACCAGAGCCGCCGCGGGCCGAAACTCAGCCCGGCATCCTCGAACTCCAGCACCGGGACCGAGCGGTGGTCGTCCGGCATCAGCCCAGTGCGGTCTTGACGGCGGCGAGGTTCCCGCTCATCCACGAGACGTAGTCCTTGCCGGCCGGCAGCGTCTCGGTGACCGGGACCACGCCGACCGTGTTGTCCTTGGCCGCCTGGAGCACCTTCTCGGTCTCCGGTCCGGTCGTCTGCTCGTTGTAGGCCAGCAGCTTGACCTGCTTGCGGGTGAACAGGGCGAGGGTCTCGTTCAGGGTGCCGGCGGAGACGTCGGTGCCCTCCTCGATGGCCTCGCTGAACTCTTCCGGAGTCTTGTTGACCAGGCCGCACGCGTCCAGCAGGTAGCCCGGCACCGGCTCGGTGATCGCTACCCCGGCGCCGCCGTGCGCCGCCTTGATCTCGCCTGCGGTGGCTTCCAGATCCTTGAGCTTCTGCTTGAAGGTCGTCGCGTTGGCGGTGAACGTCGCGGCGTCGTCGGGCGCCGCGGTGGACAGCGCGCCGACGATCTGGTCGGCCAGCTTGCCCATCGACGGCAGGTCGTACCAGACGTGCTCGTTGAGCTCCTCGCCGCCGGTCGCCGCCTTGCCGGAGATCTCGACGGCGTTGAGCACCTTGGCGTCACTGTCGGCGGCCTTGAGCATCGTGTCGACGAAGTCGTCGTAGCCGCCGCCGTTCTCGATCACCAGGTCGGCCTTCGACAGCTCGAGTTGGGTGCGGGTGTTCGCTTCGTAGGAGTGCGGATCGGCAGACGGGTCGCTGATGATCGACGTGATCGTCGCCTTGTCGCCGGCGATCTGCCGCACGATGTCACCGTAGACGTTGGTGGACGCGACCACCGAGACGCCTGTCGATCCTGACGCCCCGGAGGAGGGCGTCGCCGCGTCGCCGTCGGAGGACGATCCGCAACCCGCACCGAGCATCGCCACCGAGATCAGGGCTGCGCTGAGAAGACCTGCGCGCTTATCGAACACCGGAACCGCCGCCTTTCCACGTCCGGTCAGCTGAAAAAGAGGTTCATTACCAGCAGGACGGTAGTGGTGGGGCGCGCGTGTCACAAGCCTATTGGAAGTGATTTCCATTATTATTGTTGCGTCGTGATATGACGATGTGTGCACCACTGGATGCCCGGCGTGTCGTCGCAGTCACCGCTCTCGCCGGACAGCGCCCGGTGGGTCTGGTGGTCGGCTCGTTCTTCTCCGTGTCGCTGGACCCCGCCCAGGTCGGCTTCTGTGTCGGGATCAGCTCCACCAGCTGGCCGCTCGTGCGCGCCGCGCCGTGTTTCGCGGTCAACGTGCTGGCCGCCGGGCAGCAGGACGTGGCGGCGGCGCTGTCCCGCCCCGGCGCCGCCAAGTTCGCCGGTGTCGCCTGGCGGGCGAGCGACGGGGTGCCGGTCATCGACGACGCGCTCGCCTGCCTGGAGTGCACCCTGGTCGCCGAGCATTCGGCCGGCGACCACCGGATCGTGGTGGCCGGCGTGCGCCGGGCACGGGTGCTGCGGCGGGCCGACCCGCTCGTGTTCCACCAGCGCCGGTTCGCCACCGTAGCCGGAGCCGGCCACGGCGCCGGTGACGGCACCGGCGGTGGAGACGAGGTTCGCCTCCACCGCCGGTGACCGGTGCGTCAGTGCGCCGAGAGCGTGCCGCTGATCTCGTTCGGGACCGCGTCGAGCGTCACCGACCCGACGACCTTGCCGGTGGTGAGGTCGAGCCGGTGCACCTTCTTGGTCGCGGGCTCGGTGACGTAGGCGTCGTCGCCGCGGACGAACAGGGCCGGGCGTGGCTCCTGCCACTCCATCGGCTCCTTCCACGCGCCGACCACCGGCCACGAGCTGGTCAGCTTGCCGGAGGTGGGGTCGACCACGTGCAGCTTGCCGTCGGTGCCGAGGATCAGGCCCTCGCCCTGCGGGCCGCGGGCCAGCGAGCGGAAGCTGTAGCTGACACCCTTGGGCATCGGCACGACCTGGAGCTTCTGGGCCGCCGTGTCGACGAGCGCGAACTGCTCGGGGAACTCGCGCTCCGCGTCCGGCTCGATCTTGTAGTCGCCGAGCAGGACCGGGGACTTCTCGCTGCCGACCTGGGTGGCGACGGCGCCGTACGCACCCGCGCTCTTGACCTTGACGAAGGCGCCGTTCTTGAACAGCAGCACGCCGTCCGTGCAGCCGAGCCCCACGATCTCACCCTGCGCGACTGCCTCGCCGTGGACGCCGGGGCATTCCTCGCTGCGGGCGATCTCCTTGCCGTCCTTGTCCAGCGCGATGGCTCCCGGGCGGGACTCCTCGGTGCCGAGGGTCACCACCATGGTGCCGTCGGCGAGTTCCACGGCCACGCCGTGGTGCGGCTGCGCGGTCTTGTACTGGCGGCCCTCCGGCTTGCCGTCGGCGAGCTTCTTCGGGTCGAAGCTGTGCACCTCGCCGGTGCCGTCGGTGAACAGGATGGTGCGGTCGCCGTGCCGCACCACGTGGCCCGGCTTGGCGCCCGGGTAGCTGATGTCGGTCATCTTGCCGGCGGCCGCGTCGAGGACCTGGAACCCGGACTCGGTGGAGACGAACACGCCCGTGTCGTTGCCGGCCGGGTTCACCCGGTTGAAGCCGGGCAGGGTGACGTTGTGCGCCACCTTCAGCGCCTCACCGTCGAGCACGAGGACGCCGCCGTCGTAGGTGATCGCCACCGGCTCCTTCACCGAGGCCGCTGCGGACGATCCGGCCGCCGGTGCGGTGCCCTCGTCCGAACCGGAACCGCACGCGGTGAGCGCCAGTGTGGCCGCCACCAGGGCGGCCGCGCCGCTGATTGCACGATGCCTCACGAACTTTTCCTCCAATTGATACTGACAATCATTTTCATTCACTGTACCGGAGGTACCTCCCGGCCTGACGCCGGGGGTCTCAGGCGGGGTGTCTCAGGCGGAGAGGCCGCCGATGATCGCTTCGGAGTTGGAGCGCATCATGCCCAGATAGCTGGGGGCGCCGCCGTCGGCCGCACTGAGCGACTCCGAGTACAGGGCGATCACCTTGACGCTGATGCCGGCCTCGGAGACGAGCACCTCGGCCAGTCTGGCCGGTTGTGAGGTGTCGACGAAGATCGCCGGCACCCGGTGGGTCCGGATCGCGGTGACCAGCGAGGCGAGATCCGACGAACTCGGCGACGCGAGCGTCGTGCCGCTCGGGATGATCGCGCCGACGACCCGGAAGTCGTAGCGGTCGGCGAGATAGCCGAACACGTGGTGGTTGGTGACCAGGACCCGGCGCTCCGCCGGGATGGCGGCGAACCGCCGGGTGAGGTCCGCGTCCAGCTCACCGAGCTTCTTCGCGTACGCGTCCGCGCGCTCGCGCACCACGCGGGTGTCCACTCCGTCGACGTGGTCGACGATCTCGTCGGCGAGCACCCGTACCGCCGTGGCCACCCGCGCCGGATCGGTCCAGAAGTGCGGATCCGGCAGACCGGCGGCGTCGCCGTCCCGGTACTCCATCGAGTCGATCCTGGTCCCCACCTCGACGGTGTGGACGCCCTCGGCCTTCGCCGCCTCGACGTGGCGCAGAACGCCCTCTTCGAGCCCCAGTCCGTTGTAGACCACCAGGTCGGCGGTCTGCATCGTGTGCGCCTCCCGGGCCGAGATGGCGAACGAGTGCGGGTCGGCGTTCGGCTTCATCAGCACGCTGACCCCGGCCTCGTCGCCGACGATCTCGTTGACGACGTCGCCGAGGATGTTCGTGGTGACCACGATGCGCGAGTGGGCGGGGGAGGTGCAGGCGGTAGCGCCGGTCAGCAGGGCAGCCACGACGAGCGCAGCGAGGAGCCTGGGTCGCCTCATCGGCCGACCTGCACGGTCAGATCCGGTCGCTCGGCGACCTTCAGCGTGCGGGCGGTGCGCAGCCCGTCGCGGTAGTCGATCTCGTGGATGACCCGGTTCCCGGGATCGGCGAGGTAGGCGCGGTCGGTGTCCAGCGTCAGACCGGCGGCACGCAGCGGCTTCTCGGCGAGGACCTTCCCGGTTCCGAGGTCGTAACTGATCAGCTGGTCGGAGGCGTCGAGGGCGAGCACGGTGCTGCCGTCCGCCGGGGACGCGGCGGCCACCAGTTCGCGGCCGGTGGCCGGTACGTACCGCAGGGTGGCCTTGGCGGCGTTCACCGACCAGATGCCGGTGCGATCCGCCACCGCGGCCTCGTTGCTGCGCGGCCGGTAGCCGAACCCGTCCGACGGGACCGGCGTGCGTGGCGAGGGCAGCACCTTGGCGGTCAGTTTGTCGCCCTCCTGCTTGACCCGGACGAGACTGTTCTGACACGCGATGACGGCGCCGCCCCGCAGGACGGCCCAGCCCCGCGGCGCCGCGCAGGGCGCCTGGAAGGCACCGGTCGGCCGGCCCTTCGCGTCCATGGCGACGATCCGGTCGGCCGGACGCCCGGGGTCGTCGCCCACGGCGACGAGAAGCTGCTCCGCGTACGGTACGGCCAGCGGCGTGGAGCTCTTCGAGTCGATCGTGGTCAGCTCGGCGACCTTGCCGGCCTCGAGTTCGCGTCGGTCGAGGACCGTCACCCTGCCGTCGGCGGTGCCGACCGTGGTGTGGGCTCCGAAGCCGGCGACCGTCCGGACCGGTGCGTCGAGCGGCAGCGTGCCGATCGACCGGGACGGTGCCCGGTAGTAGTGGACGTGGTCGGTGTGGTCGACGGTCCACACGCCGGCGTCGACGATCTCCAGGGTGCGGTCACCGTCGTCGACGTAGACGAAGCGGCCGTCCTCGGTGAGCCGCTCGGCGCCGACCGCCAGGCCCACCTCCTTCTCGGATCCGGTGGTCAGGTCGAGCAGGCGCAACCGCTGAGCGCCGCGGGCCGCGTACGCGATGGCCGACTGCGGCTCGGCCAGTTCCTCGGCGCCTTCCACGTAGCCGTGTGGCGTCTTCTCGACGTCCTGTGGTTGTTGTCTGGGCGCGCCGCACGCGGAGATCGCGAGCGTGAGGCCGAGGGCGGCCACGCCGAGGAATCGTCTGGTGGTGCCGATGATCACAACTTCCCTTCCGGTAGTGGGTTGGGGCTGGGCGTGGGGGCCGGCGACCGGCGGCGTCGCACCGCGGTCGTGAGCCGGCGCACGCCGAGAATCACGAAGAACATCAGTACGGCGACGGCGGCGATGGTGGCGCCGGCGGCGGTCGCCGCGTACCACGAGATCCACAGGCCGATCACGGTCGCGGCCGAGCCGATGCCGAAGCTGGTGAGCATCACCGCCGGGAGCCGCCGCGCGACGAGCATCGCCGCCGCCGAGGGCGCGATCAGCATGCCGAAGGCGAGCAGGGTGCCGACGACGCTGAAGGCGACCGCCATCGTGATGGTGAGCAGGGCCAGCATGACGGCGTTGGCGATCTCGGGGCGGAGGCCGAGGGTCCGGGCCTTGCGCGGGTCGAAGGTGAGCGCCAGGAACGGTCGGTAGCAGACCGCGGAGGCCAGCGCGACCACGACGGCCGCGCCGGCGAGCAGCAGCAGGTCGGGCCACCGGATCGCCAGCACGTCGCCGAACAGGAACGCGGTGAGGTCGGTGGCGAAGGACCGCGAGTGCGAGACGACGATCACCCCGACCGACAGCATCCCCACGAACAGCAGCCCGATGCTGGTGTCGCGCCCGAACTCGCGGTTGTGCCGCAGGGCGTTGACGCCGACCGCCATGGCGAACGCGCTCGCGGCGGCCCCGACGACGAGGTTGCCGCCGAGGATCGACGCGATGGCGACACCGGGCAGCATGCCGTGGCTCATCGCCTCGCCGAGGAAGGTCATGCCGCGGGCGATCACCCACACGCCGACCAGGGCGCACACCGCGGCCAGCAGGACGCCGCCGATCAGGGAGCGGACGACGAAGGACACGGTGAACGGTTCGAGGAGTGACGCCATCACCGGGTCGACTATAGTGCAACTGACAATCACTATCATTTAGGGGGAGTGGTGGGCGCCGAGGTTCTGACCGTCGAGCACGTGGCGTTTCGATACGCCGGTGTCCCTGTCCTGCGGAACGTGAGCCTGCGCGTGGCGGCCGCCTCCACGGTCGCCGTGACCGGTGCGAACGGCTCCGGCAAGAGCACGCTGCTGCACCTGCTGGCCGGTGTCGAGCAGCCGGCCGAGGGCAGCGTCCGGCGGCGGGCCGGCTGCCGGCTGGCCCTGCTCCCGCAGCGCACCAGCGGCATCGACGCGCTCCCGCTGACCGTCGCGGAGTGCGTGCAGATCGGCCGGTTCCGGCCGCGCCGACGCCTGAGCCGCGACGACCGCGCCGCCGCGAGCACGATCATGGAACGACTCGACCTCGCCCACCTGGCGCGGCGGCGGCTGCGGGAACTGTCCGGTGGGCAACGCCAGCGCACGCTCATCGCCCAGGCCCTGGTCCAGGTCGCCGACATCTACGTGCTGGACGAACCCACGGTCGCCCTCGACGCGACGAGCCGGCGAAACGTCCACGACCTGCTCGCCGAACGGGTCCGTGCCGGCGCGGCGGTGGTCTACGCCAGCCACGACGCCGCCGACGCCACCCTCGCCGATCGCACGGTGCGACTCGCCGGCGTCGAGGGCTGCTCCGTCACCGACGCTGCGGGGCACTGATCGTGAGCGCGAGGGCCGGCCACCCGGGTGGCCGGCCCTCGCGCTCACGATCGGCGTGGCGGCAACGAGCGACCGTCGTCCGGGCGGTCACCTGGGCGCCGCGGCTGCGGACCGGCGGGTGAGACCGGTCGGAACGGGATCAGTGCTCTCCGTAGTGTCCGCCGTGTGCGGCGTGCCGGTGGCCGTCGTGCACGTAGTCAAGGTGGTCGCCGTGCAGCACGGGGGAGTGGCCGCACCCGTCCCCGTGGACGTGGTCCTCGGCGATCACGTGCTCGCTCGACGCGCACTCGTCGTAGTGGTCGTCGTGGGCGTGGTGCACGTGCCCGTCGTGCAGGTAGTCGGTGTGGCCGTCGTGCGGGACCGACACGTGCCCGCAGCCGTCGGTGCGATTATGAAAACGAAAACCGATGCCGCTAGTCTGGCGTGACACCCAGCAGAAGGAGTTTCCATGGCCGTTCCGAAGCGGAAGATGTCGCGGTCGAACACCCGGCACCGGCGGGCGCAGTGGAAGGCGGCCGTACCGCAGCTGACCCCCTGCCCCTGTCCGCGCAAGGAGATGGTGGTGCCGCACCGGGCCTGCACGCACTGCGGCCTGTACAAGGGACGTCAGGTGGTGGACCAGCCGTGACCGGTCGGCTGCCGGTGACGGTGCTGTCGGGCTTCCTCGGCGCCGGCAAGACCACCCTGCTCAACCATGTCCTGGCCAACCGGGACGGGCTGCGGGTGGCGGTGATCGTCAACGACATGAGCGAGGTCAACATCGACGCCGCGCTGGTCCGCGACGGCGGCGCGATGTCGCGGACCGAGGAGCGACTGGTCGAACTGACCAACGGCTGCATCTGCTGCACGCTGCGCGACGACCTGCTCGACGAGGTGGCCCGGCTGGCGCGACTGGGCCGCTTCGACTACCTGCTGATCGAGTCCAGCGGGATTTCCGAGCCGATGCCGGTGGCCGCCACGTTCGCCTTCGGGGTCGAGGACGGTCAGGTCCTGGACGACCTGGCCCGGCTGGACACCACGGTCACCGTGGTCGACGCGGCGGGGTTGCTGGCCCGGATCGAGGCGGGCGAGACACTCGAGGCGCGCGGCGTGGCCGCGTACGAGGGGGACGACCGGAGCGTCGCCGACCTGCTGGTCGACCAGATCGAGTTCGCCGACGTGCTGGTGGTCAACAAGACCGACCTGGTGTCCCCGGAGGACCTGGCGGTGGTGGAGGCACTGCTGACCCGCCTCAACCCGGCCGCCCGGCAGGTCCGGGCGGTCCACGGGCGGGTCGACGCGGCGGAGATCCTGCACACCGGCCGGTTCGACCTGGAGCGGGCGGAGACGGCGCCCGGGTGGGTGGCCGAACTCAACGGTGAGCACGTGCCGGAGACCGAGGAGTACGGCATCTCCAGCATCGTGTTCCGCGACCATCGGCCTTTCCATCCCCGGCGCCTGTGGGAGCTGCTCGCCGGCGGCCTGGACGCCTTCGGTGTGGTGCGGTCGAAGGGGTTCCTCTGGCTGGCGAGCCGCCCGGACGTGGTGGCCCTGTGGTCGCAGGCGGGCCCGTCCGGGCGGTGCGACCCGGCCGGCGTGCCGGTCGCGGTGTCGGGGGAGTGGCCGGAGGATCCCGCCGAGCGGGCGGAGGTGGAGTCCCGGTGGCACCCGGTCTTCGGGGACCGCCAGCAGGAACTGGTCCTCATCGGCGTCGGGCTCGACGGCGACGGGCTGCGGGCGGCCCTGACCGGCTGCCTGCTCACCGACGCGGAGGTCGCCCTCGGGGAGTCCGGGTGGCGGCTCCTGCCCGATCCCTTCCCCGAGTGGGACCTCGGCGACCTGCACGAACACGACCACGCCGAGACGGTACGGCTCTGACCATGTCGAGGATGCCCGCTTGCGTCGACGTCGCCCGGTGGCGGCGGGACTGGGAGGCGGCAATGCGGCACTACCAACCGGGCCGGGACGAGATGCTCGCCACCGGCCTCGCCGCGGTCGAGGAGGCACACGGGCGGACGCCGGAGCGGGTCCTCGACATCGGTGGCGGACCGGGAACCACCGCCGAGGCGATGCTGCGGCGGTGGCCCGGCGCCCACGTCACCGTGCTGGACGTCGACCCGGTCCTGCTGGCGTTGACCGACACCGCGTTGCCGCACGTGCGTACTGTCCGGGCCGACATCGCCACCGAGCGGTGGCGGGCGCCGGCCGGTGGCCCGTACGACGTGATGTTGGCGATGATGACCCTGCACTACCTGCCCGGAGACCGGGTCCGTGCGTGGTACGCCGAGGCCCGGCAGCTGCTGCGACCGGGCGGGTTGTTGCTCGTCGCTGACGCGATGCGGGACGCTCCGTCCGTGGTGCCGGCGCAACCGGCGACCGGGGGGACCGATCCCTGGGCCGAGTGGTGGACCAGGCTGGCCGGCGAACCGGCGATGGCGTCGCTGCGGCGCGCGCGGGCGGCCGCCCTGGCCAGCCCCACCTGCGCGGAGTTCGTGGCGCCGATCGGCTGGCACCGCGACACCGCGCGGCGAGGCGGGCTCTGCGACGCTAGGGTGCTCCACCAGCGGGCGGACCACGTCCTGATGGCGTTCCGTCGCCCTGAGGAGCACCGGTGAGTGCCACCCCGCCCAGCGGTGTCACCGTCGTCTACTGCGACGGCCATCGCTGCCACGCGCTTCGCGAACGGGGACGGCACGAGGGCCCGGAGGACCCACCGGACCACATCGAGGCCCTCCGTGCAGCCGTACGGTCCAGCCGTAACGCGGTGCTCATCAGGGCGGACTGTCTCGGCGCCTGCCACCGGGCGCCCACTGTCCTGCTCACCGGCGTGGCAACGGGTGGGCGGCCGGCGCTGATCGGGCCGATCGAGACAGCGCGCCGTTGGCAGGCGGTCGTCGACGCCATCCGAGAGGCCGACGGACCGCCCCGCTGACCTGCCGTCACGCGGATCGCGGGCACGGCGATCCGGCCGGTTACCATCACCGTCGCGATGCTCCGGGTGGATGGCCCGGCACGGGCGGCGGTGCAGTGAGGAGTTGACAGCCGATGACGACGAATCCGATTCCCGGGGCGGTCCGCAACACTCGGCAGCGGGCGGAGGTGGTCGAACTACTCGCCCGCTCGGACGAGTTCCGCAGCGCGCAACGCCTGCACGCGGAGCTGCGCGCGAGGGGAGCGGGGGTGGGCCTCACCACCGTGTACCGCACCCTGCAGGCTCTGGCGGACGCGGGTGAGGTGGACATCCTGCGCCTGCCCACCGGAGAGCAACTGTTCCGGCGGTGCAGCCGCACCCATCACCACCACCTGGTGTGCCGGCACTGCGGGCGCACCGTCGAGGTCACCGGACCGGCGGTGGAGGACTGGGCCCGCCGCACAGCCGGCGAGCACGGGTTCACCGACGTCAACCACACTCTGGAGATCATGGGCACCTGCGCGGCCTGCGCCCGGTGATCCGGGCGGGCCTACGGCGACTCCGGTGACGTGGGGCAGGCCGCGCAGTGCCCGTGCAGATCGATCCGGTCAGCGTGCGGAGTGAAGCCGGTGGCCTCCCGTAGCTCACGGAGCCACGCCTCCACCAGGTGCGGCGGGCATTCGGTGACCAGGCCGCAGTCGTCGCAGAGCAGGTGTTGGTGCGGCGTGTCCGGGCAGCGCCGGTAGGCGCGTTCCCCGCCCACCTCGAAGGAGTGCAGCAGGCCGACCTCGGTGAGCCGGTGCAGCGCGCGGTACACGGTGCTCAGGCCGATCCGGTGACCGGCGCCGGTCAGCGCGGTGTGCACGGCTTGGGCGGTCATCGGGTGGGTCCGACCGGTCAGCGCGGCGAGGATGGCCTGCCGCTGCCGGGTGGTGCGTACGCCGATCGCCCGCAGGGGCGTGACGGCGGGCGGCGTGGTCTCGGACATGGCCGGTCACCCGCGCCGGCCGACGTGGATGCTACGCGCCTCGAGGAGGAACAGGTCCCGACGTCCGCCCAGCCAGCGGGGATCCCCCGGGTCGAGTAGCCGCGCCCAGGTGTCCAGGTCGGAGGCTGTGAGCAGACCGGTGTCGCGGAGCCGGCCGACACGGTTGGCGAGGCGGTTCACGACGGCGCGCCGCTCGGGTGACGGAAGGGGCGGGGGCAGCTCGGCGAGGGTGGTGGCGGTCGTGACCGGATCCAGGCCGGCACGGCGCAGCGCCTCGTCCCAGCCGTACGGCATGGGCCGGCCGCCGGGGAGCGCGGCGCGCATCCGGGCGAACCAGCGGTCCTCGGCGGTGTGCAGGCGCAGCTCCAGCCCGGGGTCACCGACTCCGAGGTCCCAGGGTAGGTGGCGGGTGGGAAGACCACCCTCGGCGAGTGCCAGCCGCCCGCCCCGAGCCAGCAGAGCCGCCAGGGCATCGATGCCGCGTTGCTGGTCACCGAGGTGGTGCACCACGCCCGAGGCCCACACGAGATCGGCGTGTCCACCGACCGTCTCCGCGAGGCTGTCGACGTCATCGATGTCGACGAGTGCGACGTCGACACGGATGCGCGGGTCCGCCCACTCGTCGTGGATCCGCGCGCGGGCAACGTCCACGATCGCCGGTTCGGCGTCGACGGCGAGGACCCGGCCACAGGTCATGTGTCGGGCCAGGGCGAGGGCCATGCCGGCGCCACCGCAGCCGACGTCGACCGCGAGCCGGTCGCCGGGGGCGACCAGCTCGCGGGCGACAGCCTGGTACCAGGCCCGATCGGCCGTGGCGGCGTCGACGAGGCGGGTCGTGTGCGCCGCCCAGTCGATACGCGCCTCGGTCGTCATGACTGCTGAGGGCCCCGGCGGGCGTACTTCTGGCGGAACTTCTCGACGCGGCCGGCGGTGTCGAGCAGGCGTTGCTTCCCGGTCCAGAAGGGGTGGCTGGCGGACGAGATCTGAACGTCGATCACCGGATAGGTGTTGCCGTCGCTCCACTCGATCGTCTGGTCGCTGGTGGCGGTGGAGCGGGTGAGGAAGGCAAAGTCGGCGCCCTTGTCGCGGAAGACGACGGGGCGGTACTCGGGGTGGATGCCGGGTTTCATGCGGGCTGCGCTCCTTCGGTGTCGGTGTCGGTGTCGGTGTCGGTCAGCTCCTCCGCCCCGAGGGGGAAGCAGCCGGCGAACGGGTCGGGGTAGGTGCGCCAGGTCTGTTCTCCGTCGGCGAGTTCGGCGTCGGTGAGCAGACATCCGGCGAGAGTTCGGTGCAGGTCGACGGGGTCGATGTCGAGGCCGATGAAGACCAGGTGCTGATGCCGGTCGCCGTAGTAGGGATCCCAGTCGAGGGCGGCGGCCAGGCGACGCTGGTCCTCGACGTGCTCCCAGTGCTGCTCCGGCAGGCTCACCAGCCAGTAGCCGAGAGAACCCATGGCCAGGCCGCCGCCGGCGAACTCCCAGGCCACCACGGTGTCGGGTTGGCTGGCCAGCCAGAAGTACCCGCGCGAGCGGATCATCTCGGCGTTGACCTCTTCGAGGACGTCGTGCAGGCGCTGCGGGTGGAACGGCCGGCGGGCACGGAAGACGGCGGAGACGACTCCGCAGTCGGACTCCGGCTCGTGCGCGCCGAGGGTGTAGCCCTGCAGGCCGTGGTTCAGGATCCCCGGGGTTTCCGGCCGGTGCCGGTGGGTGTGGCGAAGTTGCTGGGTCAGCGTACCGGCGTCGACGAGGTCACCGTCGACGCGGACCTGCGCCGCCCACGGCGCCATCCGTTCCAGAAGCACCGACAGGCGACTGGTGTCGTACGCGCCCTCGCGGGACTCGCCCCACAGGACGAGGGTGTCGGCGAACTCGATCTGCCGGACCACGACGTCGGCCAGCGCCCGGTCGTCGTTGTTCGCCGCCGCGATGCCGAGGGTCTTCAGGTCGTCGGTGCTGGCCAGGCCGTCGAGCAGGTGCTCGGCGTCGACCACGGTGACGTAGGAGTCGACCCGGATCAGATCGGTGATCGGGGCGCCGTCGACGAGACAGTGCGCGCAGACGGCGGCGACCGCCTCGGGCTCGACCACCTCGGGAAGCATCAGCAGCAGGTCACGGTGCGGGTGGGCGCGGGCCAGCCGGGCGAGGGTGGGCAGCACGTCCTCCCGCAGCGTGCAGGAGACACATCCGTGCGCCAGGGTGATCCGCTCGTCCTCGAGCACGCCGGCGGCGTCGCGCACGATCCGGTGCACGGTGCCGGCGGCCAGGTCGGCGAGGTCGTGCCGGACCAGCAGCAGCGCCGGGTCCGCCGCCAGCAGAGTGCGGGCGACGGCGTACGTCGCGGACGGCCAGAAGCCGCTGAGCACGGTCAACGACGGCCCGGTATCGGCCGTCGTAGCGCCGGGATCGGCGGGTGCGAGCGGTGACGTCGACATCACAATCCTCTCGACACGAGTTGAAAACGGTTGTCATTATAGGCACGTGATGGACGACCGGCGGGTGGGGGTGTCGATGGAGGACGACGGTGGCGTGGTGGTCACCATCCGGCTGGAGGGCTCGGCGGGACCTCCCGATGCCGACGCGACCCGCCTGCTGCGGCTGGTGAGTCGCATCGCCGCCCGCCAGGCCGATGGCGGGACGGAGCCCGCGCCCGCGCGGGACGTGCACCTCCTGCGAGTCGTCCCGCACGCGCGCACGGTCTACTGCGACGGCCGCGAGATTCTCCTCACCCGGCGCGAGTTCGACCTGCTCCGGCACCTCGCCGATCATCCCCGACGGGTGTTCACCCGGGATCAGCTGCTCGATCGGGTGTGGGGGCACCCCTTCACCGGCACCCGGAGCGTCGACGTCCACGTGCGGCGCCTGCGGGTGAAGCTCGGCGCCGACCTGCCGGTGATCGCCACGGTGCGCGGCGTCGGCTACCGGCTCGGTTCCGCCATGTCGGTCGAGGTGGTGAACGACCCCGGCTGAACGATGTCCGATTGGCTGATGTAGAAACGAAAACCGTTGTCGTTACCGTTTGATCGAACCAGGAGGAGTTGAGTCGTGTCCCGACGCTGTGACGTCACCGGGGCGGAGCCGAGCTTCGGCAACGCCGTTTCCCATTCGCACCGGCGCACCCGTCGCCGGTGGAACCCGAACCTGCAGAGCCACCGCTACTGGTTGCCATCGGAGGGTCGCTGGGTGCGGTTGACCCTGACCGCCAAGGCGCTGAAGACGGTGGACCGCAAGGGCATCGAGAAGGTCGTCGCCGAGATGCGCGCCCGGGGAGTGAAGCTCTGATGGCCAAGCAGACCGACGTCCGTCCGATCGTGCGGCTGCGCAGCACCGCCGGCACCGGCTACACGTACGTCACCCGCAAGAACCGCCGCAACGACCCGGACCGCCTGGTGCTGCGCAAGTACGACCCGGTCGTGCGCCGGCACGTCGAGTTCCGCGAGGCCCGCTGATGGCGAAGAAGAGCCTGAGCAACCGGCAGGCCCGCCGGGAGGACCTGGTCGCCCGGCATGCCGACCGCCGGGCGGAGCTGAAGCGGCTGATCGCCCACCCGGACACCGATCCGGTCGTACGCGCTGACGCGGTCCGCTGGCTCAGCCGGCTCCCGCGCGACTCCAGCCCGGTCCGGCTGCGTTCGCGGGATCAGATCGACGGCCGTCCGCGAGGTGTGCTGACCCGCTTCGGGCTTTCTCGGGTCCGGTTCCGGGAGTTGGCCCTGCGCGGTGAGCTGCCGGGTGTCCGCAAGGCGTCCTGGTGACGGTTGCCATCACCGGTCGGGTGTGGGCCACCGCCGCGCGCCGACCGCCGCCCGCACCGGGCGTCGTGTACCACCGCGCGCAGACCCGCGCGGCGTGGAAAGGGGAGGTATGAATGCGACATTGAGGGCTCGCGGTTTCGCGGCCCTGCTCGCCGGGGCGGTGGTGGTCACCGGCACGGCGCTGGCGCCCACCGCCGCTTCGGCGGCCGAGAAGGTGGTGCTGTCCAAGGGCCACACCGACGCGGTCGATGTGCACTACGAAGGTGGTGCGTTGTCGTTGAAGGTGCACGACGACACGGTCAGTCCGTCGGTGACGCGGGACCCGGCGGACGTCACGTTCCAGGCGTCGCCGGAGTCGGCCATGACCGTGCCGGCCGATTCGAGGTTCGCGTTTCTCGGTCCGGCCGGATCGCAGGTGTGGTTGCTGCCGATGACGCAGGATCCGGATCTGCTCTGGCCGGGCTGGAACACCACGACGCTCGACTCCGGCGTGTTCGAGGGCGACAAGGTGCGCCTGAGCCTGGTCGACGTGGAGGGCCCCGGCAACGTCACGCTGTTCACCCAGGACTCGTTCGGCGGACCGATCATCAAGTTCCGCTCCGACGACGGGCTGCCGGACGCGATCGACGTGCCGGTGCACACCCACGCGCACTCGAACTGGGCGTTCAGCGCGTTGGGCAACTACACGCTGAAGTTCCAGGCCGACGCGACGCTGACCAACGGCACCACGGTCAGCACCGGGCCGGTCGACTACTCCTTCGTCGTCGGCGAGCTGTCCGGCGGCGGACCGGAGGTCAGCCTGTCGGTCAGCGGGATGGCCGACGAGTACCAGCCCAACGACACGGTCACGCTCAGCGCGGTGCAGACGCCGCAGACCGAGCTGGACCACTACCACTGGTTCAGCAAGTGCCCGGACGCGGCCGACTGGAGCATCATCCCGGGCGAGGCGGGCGCGAGTTACTCGTTCACCGCGACCCGGGAGCTGAACGCCTGCGAGTACGTGGCCAAGCTCTACGACGACGACCACGAGGTCGTGGCGACCAGTGAGCCGGTGACCCTGTGGGTGGCGTTCCCGCCGCAGGAGCCGGGCGCCTCGCAGACGATCACCGCGTCGATCGCCGAGAGGCAGGGCTCGCTGGTGATCAGCGTCAACGCCGACGACCGGGCCGTGGTGCTGCCGCCCGCGCAGCTCAACGCCGCCGGTGACCGGTGGGAGAGCAACGGTGAGCTGCGGCCGGTCACGGTGACCGACACCCGCGCCGGCCAGCCGGGGTGGAGCGCCTCCGGGCAGATCCCGGCGGACTTCGCCGGGCCGGACGGGGCGACGTTCAGCGCCGGCTACCTCGGCTGGACCCCGCGTGTCCTGGCCCAGGCCGACGGGCAGGGCGTGGTGCCCGGCGCGGCGGTGGCGCCGTACGTCGTCGGAGTCGGCGGCGG
Organism: Micromonospora sp. WMMD754; assembly: GCF_049315235.1. NCBI lineage: Bacteria > Bacillati > Actinomycetota > Actinomycetes > Micromonosporales > Micromonosporaceae > Micromonospora > Micromonospora sp. WMMD754. The sequence continues at coordinate 6,413,575 of NZ_CP186058.1, read as the reverse complement.
TCTCGGCAACAGCGCGGTGCTGGGCTCGGCTCCGGACGGCACCGGGCGGGGTACCGCACAGCTCGGCGCGGACCTGCGGCTGAGTCTGCCCACCGAGACGGCGGCGGGGACCTACACCGCGACCCTGACCCTCACCGCCATCTGATCGCACCAACCCGTCCGGTGGCCGGGCCGTGAGCCTGGCCACCGGACGACCGCGCGGGGTGGGTGCGTCGTTGCCGCGACCCGCCCACCCCGCACCTCCCCTCGCACCTCCAGGAATGGACCCGTCCCCGCAATGCGCCTGCTCGCCACCATCGCCGTCGGGATCGGCCTGCTCGGCGTGGTCCCCGCACCACCTGCCTCCGCGCTGGCCGCACCCGCCCCCTCCAGCCCGCCGGCAACGCAACGGACGTCGCCGTCGCCGGCACCGTCGCCCGCCGCCGCGACCTGGGGCGTGGCTCCGTCGACCGCGCGTGGACCGAACGGCCGGACGGCGTTCGGCTACAAGCTCGACCCGGGCGCCACCCTGACCGACTACGTCGGCGTCACGAACCACTCCAGCCGCCCGCTCACCCTCGACCTCTACGCCAGCGACGCGGTCACCACGACCCGGGGCGGGTTCGACCTGCTGGCCGCCGGTCAGAAGCCCACCGACGTGGGCTCCTGGGTCCGCCTCCCGCGCCGCACGGTGACCATCCCCTCGGCGTCCCGCCTGGACGTGCCGTTCACGCTCACCGTGCCGCGCAACGCCACCCCGGGAGACCACGCCGGAGGGATCGTCGCCTCGCTGACCGACGTGGGGAGCGACGCGCGGGGCAACCGGGTCGCCGTCGACCACCGGGTCGGCGCGCGCATCTACCTGCGGGTGACCGGTGAGCTGCAACCGACGCTGACCATCCAGGACCTCCGGGTGCGGCACACCGGGTCGGTCGATCCGCTGACCGGTGGCACGGTCACCGCCACGTTCACCGTCCGCAACACCGGCAACGTACGGCTCGCCGGACAGCCCGTGCTCGGTGTGGCCGGGCCGTTCGGCCTGGCCCGGCGGTCCGTGACGGGTACGGCCCTGCCGGAGATCCTGCCCGGCGGCGAGCTGGCCACCACCGTACGCATGTCGGGTGTCCCGCCGCTGTTCCGGCTCACCGCGGACGCGACCGTCACACCGGTCGCCGTGGGCGACCAGGTCCTCGACCCACCACCGCGGGCCAGCACGGCCCAGGCCGCGGTCTGGGCCGTGCCCTGGCCGCAGCTGGCCCTGCTCGCCCTGCTCGCCCTCGCCGGGTGGGCGCTGATCGCGACCCGGCGCCGCCGGGCGGCCCAGCACGCCCGGGCGGTGGCCGCCGCCCGGGAGGAGGGCCGCGCGGAGGCCGGCCGGGCCCCGGACGCCGACCGTTCGGGCCCGGGCCACGACAACCGACAACCTGCCATCGACCGCACGGGGAAGGACGACACGTGAATCGGCTACGCCTGGGGGAGCGACCAATGAGGATGAGAAGCATGCGTGCCGGCGCCGCGAGCCTGGCCGCCGTCGTGCTGGCGCTGGCTCCCGCGGCAACGCCGGCCTCTGCCGAACCCACCGCCGTCACCTCCGCCGGCGCCGACCTGGTCTCCGTGGCGCTCGACGGTGACACGATGTCGCTGCGCTTCCGCGGTGACGCGCGAGCGGCCGGGCGCGACCCGGCCGAGGTGGTGCTCGGGCCGGAGGGCGGCTTGGCCGGCCGGGTGTCGGACGGACCGGCCTTCGCCTTCCTCGGACGGGCCGGCCACGCGGTGTGGGCACTGTCCGCCGGTGACACCGGTTTCCCGGCCCTGGACACCACCGGGGTACGTCCCGGCGTCGCCGTCGACGACCGAGTGACCCTCGCGCTGCGCTCGGTCGACGGACCGGGAACGTTCACCGCCTACACCCTGTACGGCCTGGGTGCCGCGACCCCGCTGTTCGGCAACGGTCCGGGCGTGCCGGGCTCGACGCGGCTGCCGGCCGGCACGCGTACCGGTGGTGTGGTCTGGGCCTTCGACGCCGCCGGTGACTACCGGCTCACGCTGACCGCGTCGGCCGTCCTGCGTTCGGGCGGGACGGCGCGGGCCGAGGCGACGTACCGGGTGAGGGTGCCGACGATCGCCCCGGCCGGCGTGTCGGCGCCCGCGCCGCTGGAGCCGGCCGTGGGGGCGACCGCGCGGGCGCTCGTCGCGCCGAAAGTGGCCGCCGCGCCGAAACCCGCCGCCGCCGCGCCGAAACCCCTAGCAGCGCCGCAGGCGGCGGCCGGCCCCGCGACGGGTCGTCAGGTGATCAGTGACGGGCATGTCGACATGGGTCCGCAGCTCAACGGCGATACCTGGACCATCCGGATCAAGGACGACCGCAGCAGCCCTCCGGTCTGGCGGGAGACCGCCGACGTGGTGCTGCACGTGAAGGACAAGGCGAAGATCACGGTGCCCGCCGGCGCCGACTTCCTCGGCAAGCAGGGCGACACGGTGTGGCTGCTGCCGCAGACCCAGCAGGCGGGTCTCGTCTGGCCGGGGTGGAACACCCAGCACGAGTCCGTCGTGTCGGGGGTCAAGGGCAACGTCACCTGGACGCTGAAGGGGGTCAACGGGCCCGGCCGGTTCGCTCTCTTCCTGACCGGCTCGTTCGGCAGCGAGAACGTGCTGTTCGACTCTACCAAGCCGTTCCCGCAGAAGCTGGACGTCCCGCTCAACACCCACACCCACGGCAACTGGGCGTTCGGCAAGCCCGGTCTGTACCGCCTCGCGGTGCAGATGAGCGGCACCACCACGGCGGGCAGGGCGGTCAGCGCCACGAAGACGCTCACGATCGCCGTCGGCGACAGCACCGATCCGAACACCGGGTTCGCCTCCGGCGCCGGAACCGGCTCCGGAGCTGGTGGGAACGGCGACGGCGACGCCGACCAGGGCGGCGCCGGTCCGCTTCCGCGCACCGGCGCGGGCTGGGTGCTGCCGGCGCTGGCGGTCGGCGTCGTCCTGGTGGCGGTCGGCGCTCTGCTGATGGTGCTGGCCCGTCGGCGCGCCGCGCTCCGGACCCGGTGACGGCCGTGCCGAACACGGCAAGCCACCGCGCGCCGCCGCGGTGGCTTGCCGTGCTGCCGCTACTGGCCGCGATGCTCGCCGGGGGCTGCCGGTCGGACGTGGCGCTCAGCGCGCACGACCAGCGGATCCAGGTGTTGACGACCACCGGGATCCTGCGGGACCTGGCGCGCAACGTCGGCGGCGAACGGGTGACCGTCACCTCGCTCGTGCCCGACGGCGCCGACCCGCACAGCTACGAGCCGTCGCTGCGGGACATCCGCGACGTCGTCTACGCCGACGTGGCCTTCAGCAACTACCTGCTCCTGGAGGAACAGGCCGTCATCAAGGCGCTGGACGCGAACCTGCGCGACGGCGTGCCGAACATCTCGCTGGCCGAGGGAGCGGTGAAGTACGCGGCGGAGATCATCCCGCTGGTCGAGGACGTCTCGCTGGACACCATCTGGCTGGGCATGCGGGTGCGCGGCGCCGGTGCGGAGCAGGGAGCGGACCGGTCCTCGGAGGTACTGCTCAGCGCGACCGCCGTGGACGGGCCGGGGCGGATGTTCGCGTACCTCACCGAGTCGTTCGGCAACCCGTCGTTCTCCGTCGACTCGAGCGACGGGTTCGACCCCGCCAACGGCTACCGGGACGACACGGCGACGCTGCCGCCGGACGCGCACACCCACATGAGCTGGGCGTTCACCAAGCCGGGTGTCTACCGGCTGACCATGCGGGCGCGGCTGGCCGTCGACCCGCGGACGGCGCCCGTCCCGATGGGTGAGCAGGTGTTCACCTTCGCCGTCGGGGTGGACCCGCACTCGGTGCCGGGGACGTCGGAGGTGCTGAGCGGAGGGCACGCCGATGTCACCGTCGATCTCGACCAGCGGCGGCTCTACCTGCTCGCCGACCCCGAGGGTGGCGGCGAGGCGACCCAACGGGTGTACGACCCGGCGCACACCGTGATCGAGGTGCCGAACAAGGCACTGCTGGAGGTGCCCGGCGACCGGCGTTTCCGGTTCCTCGGCCGGCCCGGCACCCAGGTCCACCAGTTGCCGCAGGCGGTCCTCGGCAAGCACGTGCACGGTGAGATCGACCCGCACCTGTGGCAGAACGTCCGCAACGCGATGGCCTACACGGAGCTCATCCGGGACACGCTGATCGGCGTGGACCCCGAGGGGGCGGCGACCTACCGGGCGAACGCCTCGTCCTACCTCCGGCAACTGGAGGCGCTCGACACGTACGTGCGGGGCACCATCGCGCAGATCCCGCCGTCCCGGCGCCACCTCGTCACCACGCACGACGCGTTCGGCTACCTGGGCCAGGCGTACGGGATACAGATATCCGGCTTCGTCACACCCAACCCGGCCACCGAGCCGAGCCTCGCCGACCGCCGCAAGCTCACCGAGACGATCCGCAACCTGCGCATACCTGCTGTCTTTCTGGAGCCGAACCTGGCGGCTCGGTCCGCCACGCTGACCGAGGTGGCCCGGGAGGAGAACCTGCGGGTGTGCCCGATCTACGGCGACGCGTTCGACCGCGACGTCACCACCTACGCGGAGATGATGCGGTTCAACGCCGAATCGCTGCGCGACTGCCTGACCACGGAGAAGTGATGGAGGAACCAGTGACGGCAGGACGGGCGCGCCGCCGCACCCGCACGACCACAGTCATCCTGCGCGGGGCCCTCGCGGCGCTGCTCGTGCTGGCGACGGCACCGACCCCGGCGCGGGCGGCCGAGCCGACGCCGAACCTCAGCCAGTCGATCGCAGCCGACCAGCCCCTCGCCACCGGGCGGACGACGCTCACCACCGGGCACGTCGACATCGGCCCCCGCTACGTCGACAACCGGTGGACGCTGCTGATCCACGACGGCACGCAGGCGCGACCGGTGTGGCGTGACCCCGACGAGACCCTGTTGCGGGTGTCCGACGCCGCGCTGCAGACCGTTCCGGACGACCCGGCGTACGCCTTTCTCGGCATCGAGGCCGGTGCGCGGGCGTACGTGGTGCCGCAGGTCCAGGACCGGAACGTCGTCTGGCTGGGGTGGAACACCCAGGACCCGCGGGTGTTGCGGACCATCGACCGCGGCGTCACCCTGACCCTGCTCGGTGTGCGCGGTCCGGGGACCCTCACGACGTACCTCCAGTCGGGCAACTTCGCGGCGCCGCAGCCGCTCTGGCGATCCGCCGAGTCGAAGGCCCAACCCTTCTGGGTGGAGGTCAACACCCACACCCACGCCAACTGGGTCTTTTCCGCCCCGGGTGTCTATCTGCTGGCGGTGCAGGTGTCGGCCGACCTTGTCGACGGGAAGAAGGTGTCGGCGACCGGCACGCTGCGTTTCGCGGTGGGCGACGCCACCAGCGCCGACGACGCCTTCGCCGCCAAGGCGGACACGCCCGTACCCGCCGGTCAGGAGCAGCCCGCCGAGGGCCCGGCCGGAGCCGGCGATCGGGCCGGCGGCTCGCCGACGCTGCTGATCGCGGCGTTGGCCGGGACGGCGGTCGCGCTCGCTGTCGGCCTGGTCGTCCTGTTGCTGCGCGGACGTGGCGCCCGACGGCGGGCCGAGCGGGAACGCCCCGTCGCCTCGTCGGAGGGCCGGCGGTGAGAGCACTGGAGATCGAAGGGCTGGACGTGGATCTCGGCGGCCGGCCGGTCCTGCGGGACGTGACGCTGCGGCTGGATCGCGGTGAGCTGGTGGGGCTGCTCGGGCCCAACGGCGCCGGCAAGACCACCTTGTTGCGTGCCGTCCTGGCCCTGATCCGTAAGCGCGGCGGGCGGGTGCTGGTGGAGGGTGAACCGACCCGCCCCGGCCGGTCGGGGATCGGGTACGTCCCCCAGCGTCACGAGTTCAACTGGGACTTCCCGATCTCGGTGGAACAGGCCGTGATGAGTGGTCGCACCGGACGGATCGGTCCGCTCCGCCGTCCCGGCGTGGCCGACTGGCGTGCGGTCGGCGACGCGCTCGACCGGGTGCAGCTCACCGGCCTGCGCCGCCGGCCCGCCGGTGAACTGTCCGGTGGGCAACGCCAACGCGTCCTGGTCGCGCGGGCGCTCGCGCTCGCGCCGAGCATCCTGCTGCTCGACGAGCCGTTCACCGGACTCGACATGCCCACCCAGGAACTGTTGGGCGAGCTGTTCACCAGCCTGGCCCGGGAGGATCACGCGGTGCTGATGACCACCCACGATCTGGTCGCCGCGGTGGACTCCTGCACCCGGCTGGTCCTGCTCAACGGGCGGGTCGTCGCCGACGGTCGACCTGCGGATCTCCAAGACCCCGCGCTGTGGACGGAGACCTTCGGCGTGAGCGCGACCTCTCCACTGCTGAAGCTCGTGCGGGCGGCCTGATGTCGATCACCGATTTCCTCACCGACCTGCTCAATCCCGACCTCGCGTTCCTGCCCAAGGCACTGGCGATCGCGGTGATGTCCAGCATCGTCTGCGGCGTCGTCGGCTGCTATGTGGTGCTGCGCGGGATGGCCTTCATCGGCGACGCCGTGGCCCACGCGGTCTTTCCCGGCATCGCGGTCGCCTTCGTGCTGCAGGGCAGCCTGGTGCTCGGTGGCGCCGTCGCCGGCGTCGCCACCGCTCTGCTGATCGCGATCTTCTCGCAGAACCGGCGCGTCAAGGAGGACTCGTTGATCGGTGTCTTCCTGGTCGCCGCGTTCGCTCTCGGCATCGTGATCATCTCGCGGGCGCCCGGCTACGCCGGATCGTTGCAGCAGTTCCTGTTCGGCTCGATCACCGGCATCCCGGACCGGGACCTGTATGTCGTCGGGGGGACAGGTCTGGTCATCCTCGGCCTGGTGCTGGCGCTGCACAAGGAGTTCGTCGCGGTCTGCCTGGACCGGGAGATGTCGCGCTCCATGGGGCTTCCGGTCTTCTGGCTCGACATCGCGCTCTACGTCCTGGTGACGCTGGCCGTGGTGATCTCCCTGCAGACCATCGGCAACATTCTCGTCCTGGCGCTGCTGATCACCCCCGCCGCGGCCGCCCGCCTGCTCACCGACCGGCTTGCCGTGATGATGCTGCTCGCTCCGCTGATCGGCGGCGCCTCGGCGCTGGTCGGGCTGTACCTGTCCTGGAGCTACGACACCCCGGTCGGCGGCACCATCGTCCTGGTCGCCACCGCCGTCTTCCTCACCGCATGGCTGTTCGCCCCCCGACATGGCCTGGTGACCAGGGGCCGCCGATCAGTCGGACGCGACGCCTTCCCCCACCAAAGCAAAACGACTATCATTTCCAATAACTGACGGTCCACCGAGGACTGTCATGAGAGGAGTCTTTACGTGCGTAGCACCGTGCGTCATCTGCTGGCGTCGGGTGTCCTGGGCGTAGCGCTGGTCGCGACGGCACTGCCCGCGCAGGCCGCCACCGCCTCGGTCGTGACGTTCAACGCCGGCCACCTCGACCTCGTCGACGTGGCCTACGAGGACGGCTCGCTGGAGATCGGCGTCCACGACGAGGACAACGACGTCGAGTACGGCGCCGACGAGGTCAAGCTGGTCGTCAAGCGCCAGGCCAAGGTCACCGTCCCCGCCGACCCCGCCTTCACGTTCCTCGGCACGCCGGGCGTGTCCAAGGTCTGGATCCTGCCGGAAATCCAGAACGACAATCTGATCTGGCCGGGCATCGCCGCCGAGGAGATCGAGGCCGGCGTCTTCACCGGCGATTCGTTGACGCTCTCCCTCCAGTCGGTCGCCGGCCCGGGTCAGCTCGCCATCTACACCGAGAACGCCGTGGGTCAGCCGAACGTCCTCGCCGACAGCGGCGACGGGCTCCCCGACGCCCTGACCGTGGACGCAGGCGACCACACGCACGCCAACTGGGCGTTCGACAAGGCCGGCACCTACTGCGTGACCTTCCGCGCCACCGGCACCCTGGCCGCCACCGGCCAGCAGGTCACCTCCGCCCTCACCACGCTGCGTTTCGTCGTGAAGGCCTGAGCGCGATGCGTATCCGCAACCGTCTTCTCGCCGGTCTGGTCCTGACCGCCGCACTGCTCGCCGGCACCACCACGCCCGTCGCCGCGGCGCCGCTCGTGCTCACCAGCGGCCACGTCGACGTCATCGACGTCGACTACGCCGCCGGCGCGCTCACCGTCAACGTCCTGGACGGCACCGGCCCCACCGACGTCGAGCGCAACCCCGCCGACGTGCTCTTCCGGGTGCCGAACACGGCCAAGGTCAGCGTGCCCGGCGGATCGTCCTGGGCCTTCCTCGGCACCGGTGGCCAGGCCTGGGTGCTGCCGCAGTCCAACACCGCCGGGCTGCTCTGGGCCGGCTGGAACACCACTGAGGTGCCCACCGGCGTCTTCCAGAACAACCGCGTCACCTTCAAGCTCACCGGCGTGTCCGGGCCGGCGGGCTTCAGCATCTACACCGTCTCCGGTGGCGCCCCGAGCGTGCTGTTCGACAGCGGCAACGGGCTGCCGGACAGCCTGAACGTCAACCGCAACACCCACGCGCACGCCAACTGGGGCTTCGACGCCGCTGGCACCTATGCCGTCACCTTCGAGGTGACCGGCAAGCTCGCCGCCACCGGCAGCACCGTCACCTCGGGACCGAAGACGTTCACGTTCGAGGTGCTGCCCTGATCGACGCGCCTGATGTCCGTCACTGTTCGGCAGTTTCCTGCGGTAGAGGCGCCACCGAACAGTGATCCCGGCCGGCGCGGAGCCCCGCCCACCCGGCTCCGCGCCGGCCGCCGACGGGACTCGGCGCACCGCCGGGAGCGGCGTTCGGCGCGTGCGGGCGCCTCGCCGTCGTCAGGGGCAGAACCTCAGGACCTCCAGCACGAGAGCGACGGCCGGTACGCCGGTGAGTCCGTAGTACATGCGGCCGCCGCCGCGGTATCGGCGCACCAGGTGGGCGTTGCGGAGCAGCCGCAACTGGTGTGACACGTTGGGCATGGGAACCTCCAACGTGGCGCTCAGCTCCGTGACGCAGGCATCGCCCTCCGTGAGGCGCCTCAGGATCCGAAGGCGTGTCGGGTGGGCGATGGCGCGCAGGAGGTCACTGATCTCCTCGACGCTGCCGGATCCGGGGGTCACGACACCGCCGGAACGGGGTGGCGTGGAACTCTGCGCATGCTCGACCGCTCCTTGCGCTCCTCGAAGTGAGCGCAACGGTAGTCATGTGCAATAGCGTCGTCTAGCTGTCAGATGTTGATATCAGCACTCGTGCAACCGTCGCGGCTACTCGTACGGCTCGGCGGGCGCGGGGATCTTCTCCCAGGTCTTCACCTGGAAGTAGGGGAGGTCGGCGTCGTTGACGGGGTCCTTGGCGGTGTGCGGGATCCACCGGCCGGTGGATCGCACCCAGGTGTTCGCCGGGCCTTCGGGAACGTCGCCGCGCAGGCCGACCTTGACGGGGATGCCGTCGGCGGCGCAGCAGGACAGCATGATGCGGGCGAGCATCGGTTCGCCGTCTGGGCCGGGGGCGAGGAACCCGGTCAGCTGGATGCGTCGGCCCTGCAACGTGCGACCGTGGTCGTAGACGGCGCGGTAGCCGTACTCGAGCAGAGACAACTCGGCCGGGTCTCCGGGACGCAGCGGAGGATAGGCGACATCCCGGTCGTCGGTCAGGGCGGAACCGGCGCGGGCCACGGTGTCGGCGCCCAGCGCCGGCGGGACGACGAAGAGAAGGGCGAGCGCCGGGAGCAGCAGCAACCAGCCGACGGCGGGACCGGAACGGCCGTGACCGTGCCCGTCGTCGTCCGGCTGGTCCTCGGGCCGGTTCAGGTGGCGCAGCTCCTGCACGAGCGCCACCAGCGCGGTGACGACCAGCAGCAGGCCGGCGGCGATGAGGAACGGGCGCAGTCCCTGTTTGACGTAGCGCAGGTAGAGATCGGTCAGGCTGGCGCGCAGGATCGCGCCGCCGAGGAAGACCAGCACCACCGCCTGCGTTCCGCGACTCACCAGATCACCGTCCCGAGTCCGGCCGCGACGAGCACGGCGAGGGCGAAGGTGGCCGGGGCGAACCGGACGGCGAACCGCCGGCCGAAGATGCCGGCCTGCATGGATATCAGCTTGAGGTCGACCATCGGACCGACCACGAGGAAGGCCAGCCGGGCGGTCAGGGAGAACTGGGACAGCGAGGCGGCGACGAACGCGTCGGCCTCGGAGCAGATGGACAGCAGCACCGCCAAAGTGGCGAGGGCGAGGACCGACAACACCGGCCGGGCCGCGAGGTCGTGCAGGAACTGCTGAGGTACGACCACGTTGATCGTCGCCGCGGCCATTGCCCCGACGACGAGGAAACCACCTGCGTGAATGACGTCGTGTCGGCAGGCGGTCCAGAACGCGGCCATCCGGGGCAGCCCGTCGAGGTGGGCGCGGTGCGGCAGGCGGATCCAGTCGGTGCGGCCCAGCCGCAGCCACATCCAGCCCATCAGCAGGGCGACCAGGAGGCTGGCGCCGCCGCGGGCGGCGACCATCTCCGGGTTGCGCGGAAACGCGACGGCGGTGGCGGTGAGCACGATCGGGTTGATCGCCGGCGCGGCGAGCAGGAACGCCAGCGCCGCGGCGGGGGTGACGCCGCGGCGGATCAGCGACCCGGCGATCGGCACCGACCCGCATTCGCAGCCCGGCAGCACCACTCCGGCCATGCCGGCCACCGGCACCGCGAGCGCGGGGTGACGGGGCAGGGCCCGCGCCCAGAACGAGCGGGGCACGAACACCGCGATGACGGCGGAGAGCACCACGCCGAAGACGAGGAACGGCACCGCCTGCACCATCACCGACACGAAGACGGTCAGCCAGGTCTGCAAGCGCGGATCGGTGACCAGCGCACCGATCTGCCGGTGCAGCACGCCGACGAGGATGAGCAGGAAGCACAGCACCTCGGTCGAGCCGACCCACCGCTCGCGGTCGGGCGCCGCCGGTTCAGCGGCCGGCGCGGTGGGAGCCTGCGGCTCGGACCGCACGGGCGCGGCAGGATCGGTGGTGCTCAGGCGAATCACCTCCCAGTTTCAACGGCCGTATCCTACAGTGATCGCCCGATTACATTGCGCCTATGGTGCGGCGATGCCCGCCCTCGTCGGCGACGGGGACGGGCATCGCGCGCATCAATCAGTTCACGGTGCCGATGGACACCGCGCCGCGGCCGACGACCGCGCCCTCGTCGGTGACCAGGTTCAGCTCACCGAACAACTGCCGACCCTCGGCCGGCGCCGCGTTGACGGTCACGGCGCCGGTGATGGTGGCGCTGGCGCCATTGGGCAGGGACACCGTGGTGCCGGGTGCGGTGACCTGGCCCAGGGCGGGGGAGTAGAACACGTCCCGGTAGTCGAACTGCGTGGTTCCGGCCGGCACCGCGTACCCGTCGACCTGCACCGTGTAGGTGCCGGGCTCGGGGTTCGGGATCGAAACCGACTCCTCGGAGTCGCCGTCGGCGGACTGGCCGACCTCGACGCCGTCACGCAGGACGGTCAGGTCCAGGTCGGCGGCCAGGTCGCTGGTGTTGCCGATGGCGACGTCCAGCCGGGTGGCGCCCGCGGGCACCTCGACGGTGTAGGTCTTGCGCTCACCGTCGGCGATGCCGTCCCGGGAGGAGGCCGAGCTGCCCAACGGACCGCCCTGACCCGTGATCACCACCGGGCCGAACATGTTCGTGACAGTCCAGGTGACCGGCGTGGACTCACCGGCGGTCACGCTCGGCAGCGTCACCACGGCCGGCTCCACCTGCACACCCTGCACGCGCGCCGTGAGCTGGAAGGGGTTGTTCAGCGACGGCGAGGTACGCCGGGCCTCCACCTCGATCTCCCAGATTCCGGGCATCGGGTTGGCGTAGTCCCGCTCCTGCGGCTTGCACGCCGCTGCGTCGGAGTAGTTGGTGTAGCAGGCGGTGCTGGCGGTGCTCTCCACCGGCACACCCCAGGGGTTGACGGCGATGAACCGGGTCTGGGAACCGGTGGCGATGCCGGACAGGTTCACCTGCAGTGCCGCCGCCCCCTCGGGGACCGAGACGAAGAAACTGGTCGTCGAGTTGCGGTCCACGCTGCCCGAGCCGGAGAACGCGTACGCCGGCTTGGTGGGCCGCTCGGCGGCGACGACGGTGTTCAGGACCTCGAAGTCGACCACCTTGGTCTTCGGATCGTCGATGCGCAGGATGGCTCCGTGGGCGCCAGCCTTCGGGGTCGCCGTCACCGGGATGGAGACGGCCTTGTTCAACGGCAGGTCCACCGACGTCGGGGCGCGGAACGTCCCGTCGTTGCCCCGCCACTGCAGCTTGTGGCGGATCACGCCGGCCGGACCGCTGGTGCGGGTGACCTTTACCTGGTAGGTGCGCGCCTGACCAGCCTTCTGGCCGCCCTGCCCGGGGGCGCAGCGGTTGTAGACGCCGGTGCCCCGGCCGGGGGTGGCGAGGAAGTCGGAGATCGGGGTGCAAACCGGCGCGCTCGCGGTGTAGCTGCGCGGGGTGACGGGCTTGGCCAGCAGCTTCCAGGCACCCGGCACGTCGAGCAGGCCGTTACCCTGCGCGTACGCCGGCTCGCCCCTGATCCAGGAGGCCGAGCTGACGACGGCCCGACGCAACGCGGCCGGGGTGACCCCGATGTCGGTCGCCCTCGCGGCCGACAGCAGCAACGCGGCGCCGCCGGTGGCCTGCGGAGAGGCCATCGAGGTGCCGTTGAACATGGCGTAGCCCGGCGGCAGCGAGTAGCCGGCCTCGGCGGCCGGCGAGCCGGCCTGCCACAGCGGGATGGTGGAGATCGCCGATCCGGGCGCGCTGATGGTCGGCTTGAAGCCGCCGTCCTCACGCGGCCCACGCGAGGAGAACGGGTGCAGCTGGTACGGCCGGCGGGTGACCGAGCCGTAGTTCGCCAGCCAGGTCTCCTGGCTGATGCTCGAGGCGACGCTGACCACGTTGTCGGCGACGGACGGGTCACCCACGGTGTTGACGCCCGGGCCGGAGTTGCCGGCAGAGATGAACATCTGCACGCCGTAGTCGTTGATCAGCCGGTCGTACAGTTCGGCGCGGGCATTGTTGGCGTCGTTGAGCGCCGGCAGGCCGCCGATGGACATGTTCACCACATCCACCTTGCGGTTGACCACGAGGTCCACCATGCCGGTGGTCAACGCCGCCGCGGTGCAGCCTCCGCCCCAGGTGCAGGCCCGGGAGGAGACCAGCTTCGCGCCCGGCGCGGCGCCGTCGAAGCGGGTGTTGCCGAGCATGTCGTTGGCCGCGGTGATGCCCGCGACGTGCGACCCGTGCGCGTCCTCGATGATGCCGATGTTGACGAAGTCCGCGGTCTGACCGGGCAGGCCCGCCGGTGCGAGGTCGACGTCCTCGCGGTACTCGACCACGAACGGCATCTGCTCACGCACCGCGGTGGCGGGATCGTCGGCGCCGAAGTGCCCGACGTCGAAGCGCTCCTTGTAGGGGCGCATCACCGGGTTGTCGGTGAAGTCACCGTCCTGGTCGGAGTCCACCCGGATGTCGTGGCTGGCCGGGTCGTAGAGGATGCCGAAGCTGTCCGAGGTGTCGCCGTCGCGGTTGACGTCACCACCGGGCTCACTGCCTTCGGTGATCTTCTCGTTGAACACGTTGAACAGCCAGGTGCCGGCCGGTGCGGTCCACTGGCGTCCGGCGGCGGTGAACGACGGGCCGGTGACCTCCGTGCGCATGGCGCGCCAGGTCAGGTCGCCCTCCAGCAGCGGGTCGGTGGCGGTAACCCAGTCGACGATCTTCCGCTCGCCCGTGGAGGTGGTCTGCAGAGCGGGGTTGTCCAGGTCGACGCCGGAGTCCATGATGCCGATGGTCACGCTGCGGCCGTCCCACGTCGGGTGCGCCTTCTTGAACGCCACCGCGCCGGTCTCGCCGGTCGGCATGTAGGGGTTGTCCGCCGGAGTCGCCGCTCCCGGACCCGACGGAGCGGCCTGCGCGGCGACCCGCCGGCCGGGCAGCGACTCCGCGCGCGGGTCGGGCAGCGTGATCGACTCGTTCAGGTCCAGCGCCGAGACACCGGGTAGCTTGGCGGCCTTGACGACCTTGTCCGTCGGGACCTGTGCCAACACGTAACCGACCTGGTCGACCCGGTGGGTGACCGTGCCGCCGAGCTTGCGGATCTCGGCGGTGACCTGGCCGGCCTTGCCCTTGTCGGTGGCGACGATGACGGTGACCGCCGGCTTGCGCTGTGCCTGGGCGTCGGCGAGCAGCCCGGCGTCGTGGCTGCTCAGCGCCTCGGCCGGCGCTTCCTTCGGTGCCTCCGCCGCCGGTGCCGGCGGTGCCGCCGGCTCGGCCGCTGCCGGGTTTGTGCCGGTCAGTGCGACCGCGCTGGTGGCGACGGTGGAGGCGAGCAGGGCGGCGAAACCGCGCCTACCCCACGGGGATGGATGTCTCACGGGCGGATTCCTCCCAGAGCAAGCGCCCGGTGACGGGCGCGACTGAAGGGGATCCTCCGCCCATCGAAAGCCATTGTCACTAAGTGCACGAGACGTTGTGACCAGGCCGTGACCATCCTGCGTTTCGGCGTTACACAGGCGACCGGGAAGAGGTGCAACGGGTGTGCGGGATGCCAGCCCAGGCCACATCGGACACCCGGGTCGCATCGGCGCAGCACTGCTAAAGTCAGCGAGACCATTGGATATATGCGCAATGCATAATGGGTACGGGTGCCAAATGATCCACGGCGAGGCACGAGAAGGCGCGCCACCAACCAGCCGCAGCGGGTCAGCCACGGAACGGAGACGGTGAACGGTGAGCGAGGCGACGACCGGCATGACCCGCAACACCCGCCAACGTGCCGAGGTGCTGGCGCTGCTGCGCGAGGTCGACGGCTTCCACAGCGCCCAACAGCTGCACCAGATGCTGCTGGATCGTCAGGCGCGTGTGGGCCTGACCACCGTCTACCGCACCCTGCAGCTGCTGGTCGACACCGGCGAACTCGACTCCACCAAGCTGCCGGGCGGAGAGCAGCTGTACCGGCGGTGCAGCCAGAGCCGCCACCACCACCACCTGGTGTGCCGCGAGTGCGGTCGCACGGTCGAGGTCGCCGGACCGGCCGTGGAGCGGTGGGCCGACCGGGTCGCCAGCCAACACGGGTTCACCGACGTCGGCCACACCATGGAGATCTTCGGAGTCTGCGGCGCCTGTGCCGCCTGATCGCCGTCCTGCGGTGGATGCGCTCGCCGCCGCCGGAACGCCCGCGCGGAGGGCATCCTCCTACCGGCCGTTCAGCATTTCGCTGCTGAGCCGGTTCTTGGTGCGCAGGGTGGTCCCCGGCCGCCTCGACGAGTCACAGCAGATGGCGTACGCCGCAAGCGCGGCGGCCACCTCCACAGCCGCCCGGCACCGTTGCGGCGAATCGACCGAGTGCGGAGCTACCCGCTCCCGCACGTCGGTGTCGATGTCGGGCGGACCGTGCGAGTAGCTCATTCCACAGGGATCGGCGTGCCCGGCGCGCAGGAACAGGTGAGCCTGGACCTGCCCGCCGGGACGTTCGGCAGTGTGGTGGTCAACAGTTGCGCAGCTCGGGTGACTGGTTGAGCAACTGCCCGCGGGTCGAGACGAACCTGCGGTAGGTATCGGAGTCGACGGCACTCAACCGGAACGCCGCCACCCGGTGGCAGTTCTGGAAGGCCAGCTTCACCCCGAAGTGGCGCTCCAGGCCGGAGCGGATCGCATCGCTGGCCAGCGCCCGCAACAGCTGACCGCGTTCGGTCTCGGTGGGCGGTGGTACGACGTTGTCGGCGAAGTCGACGGTGGAGGACCCCAACTTCTCGACCACCCGGGAGACGGTCTCCCAGGCGTACGGCAGGGAGTCGCGTACGCAGGCGACGAAGTCAGCGTCGTCCACGGGGCCCGCTTCGGCGGCTTGGAGCAGAGTTGGCGGAACGGTGAGAGACATGATCCTCCTCAGAACTCGAAACGACCATCGTTACCGTTACCGTTACCGTGCGAGCACACCACGTAGTCGCCTGGTGAGTCAACAGGCGTAGATGGCTCCAGGGTTCCGCTTGGGCTTCCTGCGCCGGAACGAACAGGCGATGACATCTGAAGCGGAAATCATTATCGTAAAGACGTCCGCGAGGTAGGGGGTACCTCAGGTGAGGCGGACCCGGCCGGCGCGGCGTCCTCTGCGGGGGTCGCACGTCGGCCGGCCTCTTGCGCCTGCGGCATCCGGTGAAGCCGGACGTCTGCCGCTGGTGCAAACGGCAACTAGATCCGTTAACGTCGCATCGGACGTCAGTCGGTACTGGTACCTCCGGCGACGACGCTCCCTGCGGTGGCGTGACGGCCTCCTCACCGGTGCTGTCGCGCCACCGGCATCAGCGGATGCGATTCTGCGCGGCTTGGACCACGGTGCCCGAGCTGCCGAGGACCTCGTTCTCCGCGCCCTACGACAGCGACCGGCCGCGTCGCAGACGCTCGCGCGGCTACCGCCAACGGGACGGGCTGCCCGAGCGGCGCTTGCAGCCCGCCGGCCGGAGCGAGGACTACCGCTTCCGCGTCCTGGGAACCGACGGGCGGCCGGCGACGCGCTCCGCGGTCGTGCATGACAAGCCCTGCATCTCGTCGTGGTGGCCCGCGACCTCACCGGCTACCAGCACCTGCACCCCACCATAGCGCCCGACGGCACCTGGAGCGTGCCGCTGAGACTCCTCCGCGCCGGCGCCTACCGCGTCTACGCGGACTTCTCCGTCCTCGCCCCGGGCGGCGCTGCGACACCGCTGGTGCTCGGCGTCGACCACCACATCCCGGGCGCGTATGCCCCGGCCACCCTGCCGCCACCGCCACCGCAGGCGACGGCGGGGCCGTGCACGGCGACCATGGCCGGCACCACGGTGCCGGTGGCGTTCGCCGTCCGCCGTGCCGGCGGCGGCGAGGTGGCGCTACAGCGCTACCTCGGCGCGTACGGACACCTGGTGGTCATCCGGGAGAGCGACCTCGGCTACGTGCACGTCCATCCTGAACTGAATGTCTCGGTGAGGCACCCGGTTCTGCCAGCCCGCTTGCGCCGCCGGCGCGATGAACGCTGCGATGGGTGTCGCCCGATCAGCGGGTCGTTCAGACCGGCGCAGGCCGTCGGGGTGCGGTGGCATCGACCGAGCTGCTGCCCGCGGGCGCGTGCAGGAGTGGCTTGCGGCCGTGCGCTTGTGGTCGGGAGGCAGTAACGCCGGATGCGGTCTGGTGCACGACGTGGAGCCTGGCATCGGGTCGGTTGGCCGGCGGGCCGCTCGCCCGCGATCAGGCGGCGCGACGACGCCGCAGGAGGAGCAGGGCCGTACCCGCCACGGCCAAGGCGGCGACCAGGCCCCCCGCGATCAGGGCCACCGGCGGGCCGGTGTCGCCGTTACCGCCAGCGGATGCGGGGCTTGCCGCGTCGGCGCCGACCGGAGTCCCAGCCGTCCCGGCTGCGGCCGACGCCGTGGGCGCGGTCGGGTCGGCGACGGTGAAGCGGTAGGAGCCCTGCACGGGGTGACCGTCGGCGGAGACCACCCGGTAGGCGACGGTGTAGGTGCCGTTGGGCAGCGGTTGGTCGATGGTGATCGTGCCGGTGGCGCCGTCGACGGCGGGCGCGCCGGTCGCGATCTTCTGTTGGCCGGCGTCGCTGAGCACGATGGTGGTGAACTCCGGGTTCAGCCGTTGCAGGAACCGCAGCGTCACCGAGGTCGGCGCGGCGGTGAGCCGGGCGTCCTGGGCCGGCGTGGCCGCCTGCAACGAGTTGTGCGCCGCGGCGGGCGCGGCCGGCGCCAGCAGCAGCGCGGCGGCGGCGAGCAGCGCGGCGAGGAGCGCTGCGGCGGCACGGGTGCGCATGGTGCGAGCGGCCTTCCTGGTCGTGGTCACGTGAGGACCTGCTGGCCGATCCAGCCGCCGTCGGGGCAGCCGGGTGGTACGGCGAACACGGCCGAGCCGATCGGGGTGGTCCACTCGTTGAGCAGGTCCCGTTCGGCGAGCCGGCGTTGGATGGGCAGGTATTGGCGGGTGATGTCGGCCTGGTAGGCGGCGAAGACCAGGCCGCTGTCGGCGTGGCCTTCCGCGGTCGGGGCGCCGTCGTAGTTGTAGGGGCGGCGCAGGATCTTCTGCCGGTCGTCGGTGACGTGCGCCCGGGTCAGGTGGGAGAAGTCCGGGATGACGGTGAGCCCGTCCGGCCCGAGCGCGGCGAAGTCCGGTTCGTCGTGCTCGGCGGCGCCGGTCAGCGGCGCGCCGGTGTCGAGGCGCCGGCCGACGGCGAGTTCCCGGTCGGTGCGGCCGAGCAGGTCCCAGGTTTCCAGGTTCATGCTGATCCGCCGCAGCACGAGGGTGGTGGAGTCGCGTAGCCAGTCCGGTCCGTCGGTGACCCACACCGCGGTGTCCAGCGGGGTGCCGGGTTTCGGGTTGGCGGTGCCGTCGAGCTGCCCGAACAGGTTGCGCTGGGTATGTCCCGGTTCGGCGCCGGCGGCACGGCGGAAGCCCTGCTGCACCCAGCGGACGGCGGCGAACGGCCGGCTGTCCTTCACCAGGACGCGCTGGGCGTGGGCGACCGTGAGCGGGTCGTCGGCGCAGATCTGCAACAGCAGGTCCCCGCCCGACCAGCGCGGTTGCAGCCGGTCGACGCGGAACGCCGGCAACTCGGCCACCGACGCCGGCCGGCGGTCGGCGCGTCCGGCGGCGGCGTACAGGCCGGGGCCGAAGCCGAAGGTGACGGTGAGCCGGGCGGGCAGCAGGCCGAGTTCCGGCTCGGTGTCGGCGAGCGACGGGCGGCCCTGGGTGAGTCGGGCGGCGTCGTCGGAGAGCAGGCGCAGCATCCGGCCGATCGCGGCCCGGTCGACGCCGGGTTTCAGGGTGAGGGCGACGAACGCGGCGTGCGCCTGCGGCTCGGTGGTGACGCCGGACTGCCGGGCGCCGTGGAACGGCTCGATCGCGTCGCCGACCTGCGCCACCGGCACCGCCTCGGGGCGTACCCCCGGGTCGTCGGGGCGGGCCGCGGCGACCGCGGCGCCGCCGGCCAGCGCGCCCCCGGCGGCGGCGCCGCCGGTGAGCAGGCCGCGCCTGCTCACCCGGCGGCCCGTGGGGGAACTTGCGGTCATGAGGCCGGGCTCATGCTCATCTCCGGCATCGGGGATTCGCCGTGGCCGGGGGCGTAGGACTCCTGGGCGCCGGTGAACGGCTTCGCCACGGCGGTGAAGGTCTGGGTGCGGCCGTCGGCGAAGGTGAGCGTGAAGCTGAGTTCGTCGCCGGCCTTCACCGGCTTGGCGATGTTCATCAGCATCAGGTGGTCGCCGCCGGGCTCCAGCGTGGCGCGGGAGTGCGCCTTGACCACGATGCCGCCCTCCTTGGGCTGCATGACCATCTTCCCGTCCTTCATGGTCATCTCGTGCAGCTCCATCGGCGACACCTCGGTGGCCGCCTTCGTGATCGTCACATCGGCGTCGCCGTCGTTGACCAGCGTGCCGAACGCCGCGGTCATGCCTTTGTCGGCGGCCTTCACCCACGGGTCGCTGATGCCGAGCACGCCGGCCGCCGCGCTCGCCGAAGCGGTCGCCGACGCCGACGGCGTGGTGGCCGACGATCCCTCGTCGGAACCGCAGGCGGCGACGGACACGGCAAGCAGGGCCGCGCCGATCAGGGCCGCCGGACGCAGGAACCGGCTGGTGGTGGTGCTGGGCATGACAGTGTCCCCTCGAAGATCGGTACTCCTGTCGTTGGTCGGGGCCGGGAGGCGGAAAGTTCCAGCCGGTGGGATCGGCCACCTCACCCGGCAGCGCGGTCACGCCGCCGCGTCGCCCCGGTGGTGCGCCGAGCCCTGAAAGGGCGCGGGCACCAGCCGCAATCCCGGTGCCGCCGCGGTCTCCTCGGACAGCCGCCACCGACCGTGCTCCCGGGCGCCGTGGTCGGCGGGGCCACCCGGTTCCACCCGGACGCGGGTCAGGGCGACCACGATGGCGTAGCCGGCCAGCAGGAACGCGTGGCTGACCAGCCGCCCCGGGTCGACCCGGCCGGTGGCCAGGTCGTTGACCGACAGCAGCACCAGCGTGCCGACGAACGCGGACAGCATCGGCACCAGCCCGGTGGGCGGGGTGCGCCGGGCGGCGACGAACAGGAACCCGGCACCGACCGCCACGTTCCAGGCCGCCGACTCGTGCCAGAGGTGGCCGGACGTCAGGGCCCCACCCACGTCGTGCTGGTGGCCGCCGGTCGGCCCGCGCCCGACCTGGGCGAGACCGAGCACCAGTTGCAGTGTGCCCACCAATCCCAGCGTGGCCCGCAGGCCCAGCGTGATCCGCTGCCGCCACGGTCGCCGGGGCCGCTCGGGCAGGGCGGCCAGGATCGCGTCGGTGCGGTCCACCGCGGCGTCGGTGAGGGTGAGCCGGGCGCGGCGGGACACCGCGGCGGCGCGGTCGTACCAGGTGCGGCAGGGCCCACAGTCGGCCAGGTGTTGCTCGACGGCCGACCGCTCGGCGGCGGTCTCCTCGCCGTCGAGTTGAGCTGACAACACCTCACGCCACTGCGCACACCCCATGGTCGGGTAGTCGTCGCGAGGGCGTCGCTGGTTCCCGCGTCCTGCTGGTGACCTGCGGGTCATCCGACGGCGTCGCCCCGGCCGGGGCGGGCCCGCATCGCGGCGACAAGGTCCTCCCGAGCGCGGGCGACGCGGGAGCGGACGGTGCCGACGGGGCATCCGCACAGCTCGGCGGTCTCGGCGTAGGACATGCCGAGCAGTTGGGTGGCGACGAACGCCTCCCGCCGGTCGGCGGGCAGCGCCGCGATCAGGTGTTCCAGGGCGACCCGTTGGTCGAAGCCGCTGTGGTGACGGTCGGCGACCTCGTGCGTCTCGGGCAGCGGCACCGTGCGGGGCCGCGCCGTGATGGTCCGTACCCGGTCGACCGCGACCCGTTGGGCGATCGTCAGCAGCCAGGTCCGGGCGGAGGACCGGCCGGCGAACGACGGCAGCGACCGCACGGCGCGCAGGTAGGTCTCCTGGGTGAGGTCGTCGGCCTCGGCGGGGGAGGCGATCGCGGCGAGGTAGCGCCACACGGAGGTCTGCGTCGCCCGGACGAACTGGGTGGCCGCCTCGTGGTCACCCTGACCGGCCGCCAGCGCCCAGGCGGTGACCTGCGCTTCGTCCGTCACGTCCGTTCCCTTCCGTCCCGGTGGTGTCCTGCCGGATCACTGATAACGACAGCTTGTAGTAGAGGCCGTCGGGAAGCCTACGGCATCGTGTGTGACCGTCTTCCAGACGTACGGTTCACAGGCCCGAACGGATCAACGCAGGCTGCCACCGGGTCAGCCGGAGGCTGTTGAGCACCACCAGGAGGCTGGACGCGGCCATCGCCGCCCCCGCCACCATCGGGTTGACCAGCCCGGTCGCCGCCAACGGGATCATGAGCGTGTTGTAGGCGAACGCCCAGAACAGGTTGCCCTTGATGGTGCGCAGGGTGGCCCGGGCCAGCGCGAGCGCGTCCACGGCGGCGGTCAGGTCCACGGTCCCGGC
The DNA here is from genome assembly GCF_049315235.1 of Micromonospora sp. WMMD754. Classification (NCBI taxonomy): domain Bacteria; kingdom Bacillati; phylum Actinomycetota; class Actinomycetes; order Micromonosporales; family Micromonosporaceae; genus Micromonospora; species Micromonospora sp. WMMD754. The sequence goes on along the minus strand of NZ_CP186058.1, from coordinate 6,392,152 downwards.
GTCGGCGCGCACCAGGGTGACGTCGCTGGCCTCGATGGTGATGTCGCTGCCGGTGGCGACCGCGATGCCGAGGTCGGCCTCGGCCAGCGCCGCCGCGTCGTTGACGCCGTCGCCGACCATGGCCACGGCCCGGCCCTCGGCGCGCAGCCGGCGTACGGTGGCGGCCTTCTCCTCCGGGCTGACCCCGGCGTACACCTCGATCGGCCCGACCAGCGCGGCCACCGCCTCGGCGGCGGCGGGGGTGTCGCCGGTCAGCAGGACGGGCCGCAGGCCCGCGTCGCGCAGCCGGGCCACGGTCGCGGCGGCGGTGTCGCGCAGGCCGTCGGCGACGGTGACCCATCCGAGCAGGTGACCGTCGCGGGCCACGTACACGACACTGTCGGCGCCGGTGGTCTCGGGCACGGTGACGCCGGCGTCGGCGAGGTGCCGGGCGCTGCCGACGATGATCCGGGCGCCGTCGAGCGTGCCGGCGGCACCGCGTCCGGGCGTGGCGTGGAAGTCGGTCGCGACCGGCAGGCCGGTGCCGCAGCGCTGCCCGGCGGCGATCACGACGGCCTGCGCGAGCGGATGCTCGGAGCAGGACTCAACCGCCGCGGCGGCGCGGAGCAACTCCACCTCGTCGACCCCGGTGGCGGGGTGCAGCGCGGTGACCCGCATCCGGCCGGTGGTCAGCGTTCCGGTCTTGTCGAACACCACGGTGTCGATGCGGTGGGCGGACTCCAGCGCGGCGGCGCCCCGGATGAGCACGCCGAGTTGAGCGCCGCGGCCGGTGCCGACCAGCAACGCGGTCGGGGTGGCCAGGCCGAGGGCGCACGGGCAGGCCACAATGAGCACCGCGACCGCCACCCCGACCGCGGTGGCGGCGGGGGCGAGGACCAGCCATGCCGCGGCCGTCGCCACGGCGATCACCAGCACGAACGGGACGAAGATGCCGGCGATGGTGTCGGCGAGGCGTTGCACCCGGGCTTTGCCGGCCTGGGCCTCGGCGACCAGCCGGGTGATCTGGGCCAGGCGGGTGTCCTCGCCGACACGGGTGGCCCGCACCACCAGCCGGCCGCCGGTGTTGACAGTGCCGCCGGCGACCGGGGAGTCGGGGCCGACCTCGACCGGTACGCTCTCGCCGGTCAGCAGCGAGGCGTCGACCGCGCCGGCACCGGTCTCCACGACACCGTCGGTGGCGATCCGCTCCCCGGGCCGGACCACGAAGCGGTCCCCGACGTGCAGGACGGTCACCGGCCGCCGGTGTTCCCCGCCGTCGGCGTCGAGGACCGCGACGTCCCGGACGCCGAGTTCGGCCAGGCCGCGCAGCGCGGAACCGGCGCGCCGGCGGGCTCGGGCCTCGAGCCAGCGCCCGACGAGCAGGAAGGTGACCAGGCCGGCGCCGACCTCGAAGTAGAGGGCGTGGCCGTGGCCGCCGGTGAGGGAGAAGGTCATCGTCAGGCCCGGCCGCCCGGCGTCGGTGGCGAGCAGCGCCCACAGGCTCCACAGGTACGACACCAGCGCGCCGAGACTGACAAGCGTGTCCATGGTGGCGGCGCCCTGGCGGGCGTTGGCCAGCGCGGCGCGGTGGAACGGCCAGCCCGCCCACGCGACCACCGGGGCGCTCAGCGCCGCGACGACCCACTGCCAGCCGGTGAACTGCAGCGCGGGCGCCATGGACATCGCCATGACGGGGACGCCGAGCGCCACCGCGCCGGCGAGCCGCAGGCGCAGCGGGCGGTCCTGGTCGGTGTCTGGGGCGTGCGTGCTCGGCGGTTGGGCGGTGTAGCCCAGCGCGGTGACGACCGCGACGAGGTCCGTGACGGGCACGGAGGTCGGGTGGGTGACGGTGGCCGTGGCGGTGGCGAAGTTGACAGTGGCCCGTACGCCGTCGATGCGGTTCAGTTTGCGTTCGATCCGGTTCGCGCAGGCCGCGCAGGTCATCCCGCCGACACTGAGCGGGGTCAGCGTCAGCTGCGCCGGGGCGGTCACGGCCGGGCCGCGGTCAGCTCGAACCCGGCCTCGTCCACGGCGCGGCGCACCGCGTCCGCAGGCGGCAGGGTGTCGCTGCGGACGGTGACCAGGGCGGCGGCGAGGCCGACGGTGACCTCGCGGACGCCGGGCAGCGCGCTCAGCGCAGCGGTGACGGACTGGACGCAGTGGTCGCAGCTCATGCCGAGCACGTGGTAGGTGGACTCCACGACAGACCTCATCTTCGGTGGATGGATCCCGAGCATCGGGCGGGCGGCGGCGTGCCCTCGCGCCGTGGGTGAGCGCCGCGCCGCGGTAGCCCTTCGCGGCGCGCGTGACGTGTCCCGGCTCACGAATATGGTACGGACTGCGGCGCGCTACGGATTACCGAATGGTGCGCCATTTTGTGTGCCGCCTGTCATTGGCCCAATGCCTGGGCGGCCTCGGCGCGGAGATGACCCCGGGACAGGTCGGACGGTCGGGTCGCCAGCGCTACCTGGAGCACGTGCGCGTCGAGCATCGGCAGATGCAGCAACCAGCCCGGGTCGGGATCCGCGGCGGCTGCTGCAGCACTCGCGCGCAGCGCGCGTAGGCGGCGGTCGACGCCCATCCGGCGGCGCGTCTGCCGGCCGGGTGGCAGCAGGGATTCGATGCCGGTCGGCAGCAGCGTGAGCGGGCCCCGCGGTGAGTCCATCGGCACGGGGTGACCGTCGAGGAGCCGGCGGGCCGCGTCGTCGGCGTCGATCGTGGCGCCGAGCGTCGACACGCGGCTGCGCACGGCCGTGCGCAGCCGTTGCGCGAGCAGCGGGCCGGTCACCGTCGCCGGCGTGTCGGCCCGCGGCGGCGCCCAGTACGGTTCGAGCCGGTGGGCGCCGTCGTCGTAGAGGTGCACGCCGCTCGCCTTGGGCACGGCGCCGTCGCCGTGGGGATATGAGGTCAGCTCACCGGCGGTGAGCCGCAGCCGATGCAGGCCGGCGACGTCTCCGGCGGCGTAGCTGCCGTACGGCGTGCGGACGAACGTGAGGAAGCTGCCGGGCAGGCGGGCGAGGGCACCCGGATCGTAGCGGTCGGCGGATCGGATCACCTGCTCGGCGAGCGCGCGTTCGGGCAACCCGCAGGCGCCGATCAGCACCACCCGCAGCGCGTCGGTGTCGATCTGTCGGACGGTCCAGCGCGGCCACCGCCCGGACAGCCACGGGCGGCCGGAGACGGGGTCCAGGATCACCGTCTCGTCGGCGCCGGCGCCGACCTCGGGCGACGTGCGGGGACGGTGGACGTGGACGTGACACCGGCCGCGCGGCGGACCGGTTCGCTGGTCGGTCATCGGCGGCACCCGTCCCGCGTGAAAGTCCACCGGTCAGCGTCGACCCGCGGTGGCGGTAGCCCGGTTGACCAGCGCCAGCAGCAGCGCGGCTGCGGCGAGCACGAGCGCCGCGACACCCACGGCCAGCGACACGGCCGCCGGCGGGGCGCTGTCGCGTGCGGCGGTGCCGCTGGCGATCGGCATGCCGTGCTCGTCCACCGCGCCGCCGGCGTCGCGGTCCAGCCGCAGGACCACCGCCGGGTTCTCCGGCTCGGGCTTCCCCGTCTCGGGTTCCTCGATCCATCGGGCGACCTGCCCGTCGGAGTAGGTCTGCAGCGCCTTGAACACCACCCGGTCGCCGCCGTCGGGCAGCGGGCCGAGCGAGACCCGGAACTCCTGGAACTGGTCACCGTCGATCGCCGCGTCCGGGGTGAGCGCGGTCCACGTGACCGCGCTGACGCGGCCGCCGCCGCCCGGCTGGGTCCGCTCGACCACCGCACGCCAGCCGGCCAACTCGTGCACGGCGGCGGAGTCGATCGGCGTCGAGGCGGGCAGGACGAGACGCAGTCCGACCGTGGTGGCGTCCGCGCGTTCGTTGGGCACCCGGAACGTCAACGTGGTGGTCGTGCCCGGGGCGGCCTGCGCGGGGCTGACCGACACGTGCGCGTACGCCGGTCCGGCCGCCGCCGCGGCGCCGGCCAGGCCGGCCAGGAGAAGGACGATGCCGCGTGCCGTGCGACCTGCCATTGGTTCGCCTTTCAGTCGGTCCACGTCGGTCGTGGTGGGCTGGTGTGGATGCCGCACCGTGCCGACGGGCCGGCCGGTCGGTGGCCGGCAGGGTTCTCGCCGCGACGGGACAGTGCACGCGGCTCATGCCGTAGTCTGCGGAGCAGCTACTACTACACGTTGTCGTGTGGGGCGTGCGGAGGTGCCGAGGGTGATGGACGACGCGCAGGTCACCGCGTGGGCGCTCGCAGCCGGCCGGGGTGACCGGGAGGCCGCGGCGGCGTTCGTCCGGGCCACCCAGACGTCGGTGTGGCGGTTCCTCGCCGCGCTGACGTCGGCGGCGGAGGCCGACGACCTGGCCCAGGAGACCTACCTGCGGGCGTGGCGGTCCCTGCCGTCGTTCGCCGGGCGGTCGTCGGCGCGGACGTGGCTGTTGAGCATCGCCCGCCGGGTCGCCGTCGACAACGTGCGGATGGCCGCCACCCGCCCGCGTACCGTGGCGATGACCCTGCCGGAGGACCTGGTCGACGTCAACGGCGGCTTCGACCGGGCGATCGCGGTGGAGCAGCTCGTCGCCGCGCTGCGCCCCGAGCGGCGGGTGGCGTTCGTGGCCACCCAGTTGCTGGGCATGTCGTACGAGGAGGCCGCCGAGGTCTGCGGCTGCCCGGTGGGCACGATCCGGTCGCGGGTCGCCCGGGCCCGCGAGGACCTCATCGAGGTTCTCGCCACCGGGTCGCCGGGGAAGCGGCGGGGCGACGGAGGCGCGGCGGGCTGACCGCGCTCGGCATTGGCCGGCGCGGGTGGGAACCATCATGAGGTCGGCGGCGACTACCGACATGTGGGGTGTGTCCGGTGGCGTGAGGTGTTGTCGAGCCAGCTCGACGGCGAGGACGCGCCCGGGCAGTGGGACGTCGCGCAGCGGCACCTGACGTCGTGTGAACCCTGCCGTCGGTGGTACGACGATGCCGCGGCGATCACTCGTCGCACGCGGATGACGCTGGTCCGCGACAGCGTCGATGTCACTGAGGTCGTCCTGGCCGCGTTGGCCGCCGGGCCCAGGCGGCATCGGTGGTGGGGGCTGCGCGCCCTGCGGTAGGTGCGGCGCTCGGTGGTTCCGGGGCCATCCGGCGGGCGCTTCCGTTGGTGGGTCATGCCGTCGAGGCGGCCGTGCTGCCCGCGTCGGTGCCGACGCGGCGGCTGGGCGGGCCGGCCGGGTTCAGGGCGGCGACGACCAGATGGGGCCGGCCGGTCAGCGGGTGGGTGGTGAACGCCCCCCGGACGCCGAAGACGTCCGTCAGCCGCTGGGGAGTCAGCACGTCGGCCGGACCGCCGGCGGCGACGACCCGCCCGCCGTGCAGGAGCACCAGTTCGTCGCAGTAGGCCAGCGCGTGGTCGAGGTCGTGCAGGGCGCAGACGGTGGTGAGGCCGAGGTCGCGGACCAGGTCGAGCAGTTCGAGTTGGGCGCCGATGTCCAGGTGGTTGGTGGGCTCGTCGAGCAGGAGGACAGGCGTCTGCTGGGCGAGCGCCCGGGCGAGCAGCACCCGCTGCCGTTCGCCGCCGGAGAGCGTGGCGAACAGCCGGGACTGCGACCAGGTCATGCCGACGCGTTCGAGCGAGCGTGCCACGAGCGCACGGTCGTCCGCGGTCTCCCGGTCGAGCAGGCCCTGGTGTGGCACCCGGCCCAGGGCGACGACGTCCCGGACGCTGAAGTCGTTGTGCAGCTCCTGGTCCTGGGTCACCACGGCGCGTAGTTGGCCGGCCTTGCGGGCGGATAGGTGCCACACGTCGGTCTGCCCGATCAGGATCGCGCCGCGATCCGGGCGGATCGCGCGGTAGATGCTGCGCAGCAGCGTGCTCTTGCCGGATCCGTTCGGCCCGACCAGGCCGATGACGGCGCCGGTCTCGGCGGTCAGCGCGGCGTCGTCGAGGATGACATGACCGTCGATGGTCACCCGGAGGTCCGTGGCGGTCACTCTCATCGGAGGGCACCTGCCCGTCGCCGCATCAGCCACAGGAAGAACGGGGCGCCGAGCACGGCCGTGAAGATGCCGATCGGCATCTCGTTGGGCCGGTCGAGGGTCCGTGACAAGAGGTCGACCAGCACCAGGAACAGCGCGCCGAGCAGTAACGACACGGGGACGACGCGGCGGTGGTCGGGGCCGACGAGCAGCCGCACCGCGTGCGGCACCATCAGCCCGACGAAGCCGATGCCACCGGCGACGCTGACGACGGTCGCGGTGAGCAGCGACGCGACCAGGAGCAGGCCGATCCGCAGCCGGTTGACGTCGATGCCGAGGCCGGTCGCGGAGTCCTCGCCCATGGTGAGCGCGTTGAGGCGTCGACCCTGGGTGGCCAGCCAGAGCGCACAGGCCACCAGGGCGACGGTGGGCGCCGGCAGGTCTGTCCAGGACGCGCCGGCGACCGAGCCGAGCAGCCAGAACATGGTGCCCCGCAGTTCGGTCGGGTCGGCCTGCAACTGGACGTAGCTGGTGAGCGCGGAACCCAGGTAGGCGACCGCGACACCGGCGAGGATGAGCCGGGTCGCGGACACCCGGCCGGAGCGCTGTGCCAGGCCGAGCACCACGACGACGGTGGCCAGCGCGCCCAGGAAGGCAGCGCCGGACACCCCGACGGTCGTGGTGAGCGCGGTGACGGTGGTGAGCGCCACCACGGCCCCCAGCGACGCGCCGGAGGAGACGCCGAGCAGGTAGGGGTCGGCGAGCGGGTTACGCACCAACGCCTGCAGGCAGACACCGGCCACGCTCAGCCCGGCGCCGCTGACCGCGGACAGCAGCACCCGCGGGGTCCGGAAGTCCCAGACGATCTGGTCGTACAACAGGTTCTGTTCGCTGTTGCCGGGGGTCAGGTGCGCCCAGGTGACCGCGAAGACGTCGGCCAGCGGCACCGCGACGGTGCCGATCGCGATCGCCACGCTGGTGGCCAGGACGAGCCCGGCCAGCAGCCCTCCGATCAGGAACGGTAGAGCCCGGTCCGAGATGGGATAGGGCGCGCGGACGGCGGCGTCCCGACCTCGGCGATCGGTGCGGCGGCCGGCACGCTCAACCGGCGGCGCGGACGGCATCGCTGATCCGTGTCACCGAGACTGGGTGGGGCGGCCCGACGGGATCGCTCGGTCGCAGCATGTGAGGTTCGGCCTTCCGGGTCACCTCCGCCGCGGCGGAGGTCGAGGTGGCGCCGTGCCCGTGCCGGCATCACCGTTCTGCGGTGCGTCTCAAGGGGTCGGCACCTGGTTAGTCGGCGCGTCCCCGGCGGCGGTTCCCGGCACTTTTCCCGCATCCGGCACACGGTGGCACCGCACTGCGACCAGCACCGCGCTCACCGGGCGCCGCGAACCGCCAGCGGCAGGCCCGCGTCGCGCCAGGCCACGATGCCGCCGGCGAGGCTCACCGCGTCCTGGCCGTGCCGGCGGGCCAGCGCCGCGATCCGTACGGAGCGGTCCCCGACCGGGCAGACCAGGACGACCGTGGCGTCGGGCGGGAACGGTGAGCCCTGCTCGAGTGAGTCCTCGAGTTGGTCGTCGCGGATGTTCAGCGAGCCGGGCACGTGCCCGATGCGGTAGGCCATGCCCCCGCGCGTGTCCACCACGACGACCCGTTCCCGGCGGGCGTGCAGCTCCTCGGGTTCCCACCGGGGCACCGCGTCCAGGTCGGCCGCCGTCGGGTGCCGGGCCGTCGCGCCGAAGCGTTCGGGTCGGCGTTTGCGCAGGTAGGACAGGTACGACTCGATACGGTCGCAGACGATGAACACCGCCCGGACCGGTCCGTCGCCCGGCGGTCGGCGGCGCAGGACGTCGAGCGTGGCCGCGTAGCTGGCCCCGCTGGTCGGCCCGGCCAGGACGCCGTGGCGGGTGGCGAGCTCGACGGTGGCGTCGACGGCGACGCCGGCATCGACCGGGACGATCTCGTGGTAGAACTCCGGCTGGAACAGCCCGACGTCCCACAGCTCCGTCTCGGAGCGGATGCCCGGGATGAAGTCGCCGCGTCGGGCCACCACCCCGACCGTACGCAGGTCGGGGTTCATCTCGCGCAGCGCGGTGGCGGCGCCGCGGGTGGACCCGGTGGTGCCGAGACCGCCGACGAGGTAGTCGACGTGGCCGAGGTCGGCGGCGATCTCGGCGCCGGTGCCGTGGTGGTGGGCCTCGATGTTGCGTTCGTTGGTGTACTGCGACAGGTGCAGGTAGGCGTCGGGGTCGGCGGCGAGTTGCTTCTCGATGACGCTGAACACGTCGTCGGGGGCGGTCGGGTCGGGGCATTCGGACAGGCCGGGCAGCTCGTGGACGTCGGTGCCGAGCCAGCGCAGCAGGTCGCGGATCTCGTCGACGCGGACCCGGTTGGTGTAGGCGCGTACGGCGAGCCCGTGCATGGCGGCGAGGATCCGCAGCGCCTTGGCGGTGTTGCCGCTGGACGCCTCGATCAGGGTGCGGCGTTGCGCGACGGCGGTGGGGAGTTCGTCGCGCAGCATGCCCCAGGCGACCCGGTCCTTGACCGACCCGAACGGGTTGTGGGATTCCAGCTTGGCGTAGAGCTCGACGTGGGGCAGCCCGTGGCGGGCCGGGTCGAGGCGCAGCAGCGGGGTGTCGCCGATGAGTTCGGTCACGTCGTGGTAGAGCATTCCTCGTCTCCGTCCGTCGAGACCGTGAAATCGTCGCCGGTGACCCGTACCGCGACCTTGGGTGGGCGGGGGTGCATGAGGGCCGGCGCGGCCGACAGGTCCATCTGGTAGGCGGCGGTGTTGACGAAGACCATCAGGTCTCCGGGGCGGGGCAGCGCGGGCAGCCGGACGAGGTGGTTGCTGACCATGTCGCGTTCCAGGCACAGGTTGCCGGCGAGGAACACCTCACAGGGACCGTTGTCCGGCGTGCCCCGGTATAGCACGATCGGATCCAGCATCACCTCCTGGTCGGCCGGGGTGAGCATGTCGCGGCTCAGGTCCAGCGTCACCAGGATGCTGCCGTCGGGTGCCCGCTTGGTGAACTCGACCGCGGCGACGGTGAGGCCTGCGCCGTCGACAAGCGCCTTACCCGGCTCGGTCCACAGCTCCAGCATGCTCTCGCCGATGGTCTCCGCGACGGTGCGGCCGCCGGTGAGCGGCCGGTCCAGCAGCTCGCGCAGTTGCCGCACCCCGGGCGTGGCGTTGGCGTAGCGGTGGAAGACCGGGGTGCCGCGCAGCGCGCCGATCCGGTCGACCTGGTAGCCGAAGGTGTAGTCGCCCCACCCGAGCCGGGGTCCGCGCCCGAGCAGCCCGCGTCGCAGCTCGCCGACGTAGGCGTCGAACTCGTCTGGCGCGGCCAGGTACGCCTGCCGGAACCCCCCGCCGATGTTCACCACCCGCGGGGTCAGCCCGTAGGTGTGGGCGCGCTCGACCAGACGCAGGGCGACGTCGACGGTGTGCAGCTTCTCGTCGACGTCGGCGGTGTCCAGGTGGAACGAGACGCCGCGCAGGTCAACCGCGTCGAGGCGGGAGCGGATCAGGGTGAACGCGTCGTCGAACTGCTCCGGGGTCATCCCGAACCGGCTGACGCGCCGGCCGCCGGACAGGCGCAGCAGGACCGGCACCGGCCGCGCCGCCAACTCGGTGACCCGGTGCAGCTCCCACAGGTTGTCGATGTTGACCACCGGGCCGGCCGGGTCGACCAGCCGCCGCAGCAACCGCTCGCCCTTCGGCCCGGTGACCTCGATGCGGTCGTCGGGGAAGCCGCACTCCCGCGCGTGCGCGAGTTCACCGGCGGAGGCGACGTCGATGTCGATCCCCGCGTCGTGGGCCGCCCGCACCAGCGTCCGCGACTGGTTGGCCTTGTGCGCGTAGAAGATCCGGTACGGCAGACGGTAGCCGTCGAGGGCGTGGCGGAACGCCTCGACGTTGTCGGACAGCACCTGGGGGAACACGACGTTGGCCGGGGTGCCGTGCCGGGCGGTCAGGTCGAACAGCACGTCGGGCCGGTCGAGCAGCGCACTCGTCGGAGCGGTGAGGCGGGGCCGGAGTCCGGCCACTAGTCCGCCAGCACGGTGTAGCCGGAGTCGCGGATCGCCGCGAGCGCCCGCCGCCGGTTGCGGGGGCTGCGGAAGTCGGCGACGACGCGCTTGGACTCCAGGTCGACCTCGTGGACGGTGACGTCCATGCCTTCGAGCACACTGCGGATAGTCATCTGGCAGTGCTTGCAGTTCATGTCCGGCACGTGGAACACCCCGCCGGTGTCACCGTCGACGCCCGATGTGTCGTGCGGCTCCTCGACGACGTCGAGGCAGGCGACGACGGCGACGAACGTCTCGACGTAGGCGTCCACCACCGCCGGCAGCACGGTCGGCAGCGCCAGGCAGCGGGGCCGCGTGCGCGGGTCGAGCAGCGCGTACTGCCGGGAGATCAGGTCGAGCTGGTCGTGGTAGCGGTGCACCGCGGCCTCCACGCTCAGCCCCTCCTCGCCGGTGGCCCGCGCCATCACCGAGTGCGCCTGCGCGATGGTCGCCTCCTTCATCCGCCGCAGCGTCTCGACGCTGCCTGCGGTGTAGCGCAGCGTGCCATCCGGGGTGGCCTCCAGCCGCACCGGGATCATCCCGCGCCGGTAGGTGGAGGCCTGCAACTCCCAGTACCACTGGCTGGCCACCGCCGTGAACAGCCCACCGCGGGCCATCGCCCGGGCGAAGGTCCCGGCGTCGTCGTGGGGTGTCTGCCCCGCCAGCAGGGCGTGCTGGGCGAGTGCCCGCCCGGCCGCCTCCACGCCGATGCGGACGATGTCCCGCGGGTCCCGGTCGGTCGTGGTGCCGTCCAACACCGCCCGGTCGCCGTCCCCGAGGGCCGCGACGCGCGCGGCGAAGCCCGGGTTGGCGTCCAGGCGCCGCCACAGCGCGAGCGTGGTCTCCCGGACCGCGATCGGCACGACCGGACCGAGCCCGCCGTCGACAAAGTGCCCGGTGTTCGGTACGCCCGCGGAGTCGGTCCAGGTGATCCGGTGGGTGGCGCTGGTGACCTCGGCCGGGGTGCACGGCCGCATGAACCGTTCCAGGTAGAGCCGCTGGGACAGCGTCAAGTGACTGCCCGGCTCGGTGGCCAGCCGGTGCGACCGGAAGGACACCGGCGGCGGCGCCGCCCACGGCACCGTCGGGAACAGATCGGATCCGGCGAGGTCCGCCAGGATCCGGGACGCGCCCGCGCGGTCGTAACGAGGGGTGGTCATGGGCGGTGGACCTCCTTCGCGATGTCCCGGACCAGGTCGGCCAGGCGGTCGACCTCGTCCGGGCTGGTGTAGGCGTGGGTGCTGACCCGCACGGAGTCCAAGTGAGCCGGGGCGCCCGGCAGGCAGTGGGTGCCGGTGCGCACGTACAGGCCGTGCGAGGCGGCCACGAACCCCACGTCGGCGGCCTCGATCCCGGCGATGCGGAACGAGACGATCCCGTACCCGACGTCGCACCCCGCCGCGGCCACCCCGGGCAGGAACTCGACCCCGCGGACGGTGGCCAGCCGGTCGACGAGGCGGCGGGTCAGCGCCCGGTCGTGCGCGGCGATCGCCTCGACGCCGATGTCGGTGACGACGTCGACGGCAGCGCCCAGCGTCGCGATGCCCACCAGGTTCGGGGTGCCGCCCTCCAGCAGCCCGGGCATGGCCGCGCCGCCGTCACCGCCGGGCAGGAACGGCGCCAGCGTGTCGTGGTGCCGGCGGGCGACGTAGAGCGCGCCGATGCCGGGGGCGGCGAACATCTTGTGCCCGCTGAACGCCGCGAAGTCGGCCCGCAGCGCGCCGACGTCGACCCGCACGTGTCCGGCGCTCTGGCTGCAGTCGAAGCAGCGCGGCACCGGTCGGTCGAGTTCCTCCAGGGTGGTCAGCGAGCCGAAGACGTTGTGCAGGTGGCTGGTCGTGATCAGCCGGGTCCGGGGGCCGATCCTGGCCTCGACGTCGGCGATGTCGACCTCGCCGACCGCGGTGACCGTGTAGGGGACGAGGTGGACGGTGACGCCGCGCCGTCCGAGGTGCCGTTGCAGGTTGCGCCACGGCGCCACGTTCGACGCGTGGTCGAGCGGGTTGTAGAGGATCTCGTCGCCGTCGTCGAGGTTGGCCAGACCCCAGCACAGCGCCACCGCGTTCAATGACGCCGTCGCGCCGGAGGTGAAGACGACCTCGTCCGGGCCGGCGGCGCCGATCATCTCGGCGAGGCGGGTCCGGACGTCCTCCACCTGCCTTGCGGCGCGGGTGGCCCACGGGTAGGCGCCCCGGCCGGCGTTGGCGGTGCGGTCACCGAGGTAACGCCGCGCGGCCTCGATCACGGCGGCCGGCTTCTGTGTGGTGGAGGCGGAGTCCAGGTAGGCCACTCCGGGGTTGGCGGCGAGGGCCGGGAAGCAGTCCCGCACCGTTCGGCCGCCGAGCAGCAGGGTCATCTCTCCTCCCGTCGACGCCCGGTGACGGCGGCATTCACCCTCATGCCCGTCCCTGCCCGTTAGTCGTCCCGCCGGCCGTGCGAGTTCCCCGGACATGATCGCCGATCGTGGTGCCCCGACTGCGGGTTGTCGCCGTCGTCGGTCGACAGCGTCAACGTGACGCAGCGTGGCAGTCTCTTGGAGGTTGACGAACTGTCGACGGCGTGAGCACGCACCGCGACCAGATCGGGGGTGAAACCGCTGGTAGTCACCGGGACGAGGGAAATCGCGATCCGCGTGGAACCCGCGGCGGGTCCTTCGCGACCATCACCACGCCGGGCTGCCGGGCATCGTCCGACGCCGAGGCAGTCACCGCGAGTGAGAGGGACGCGCCGATGCCACCCACCACCTCCACGACCGACACCCGCGTCGGGATCGTGCTCTGCGCGGGATGCTGCTGCGGCCGCACCGACCCGGAGAGCGCCGCGCCGCTGCGCGCCCTCTGCCAGGCGTCACCCGACCTCGCCCGGATGCGCACCAGTTCCTGCCTCGGCCGGTGCGACTACTCCGACGTGGTCGTCGTCCAACCCTCGCCCACCGGGCGTCGGCGCGGCGGCCGGCCCGTCTGGTTCGGCTGCACCGATGAGCAGGCCGCAGCGCGGATCCGCGACTGGGTGGCCGAGGGCGGACCCGGCGTCGCGCCGCTGCCCCGTGACCTGGCACTGCACCGGATCAGCGCGCCCGGAACCGACGCCTGCGGGGTATCGGCTATCTGACCGGCGCCGGCCGCCGGGAACCGGACCGACCGCGTGACCGACCTCTCTGGCGAACCCGTCGACAGGGAAGGGCGGAGCCGATGGTCGACGTGCTCTGGCTTCGGTGGGCACTGACGGTGCCCTTCGTCGCGACCGGCGCCCACTGCCTGGCCCGGTGCTGGGTCGAGGGGGTGCGTCGGCGTGCGCTTCGGGGTGCGACGGCCTGGCTGGTGGAGGCGGCCCACCTCGCGATGAGCGCCGCGATGATCGCCATGGTGTGGGTCGGCACCGGCTGGGACCGTGCCGGCGTGCAGGCCGCGCTGTTCCTCCTGCTCGGCGGTGGGTTTGCGGCCCGCGCCGCGCTGGGCCCGGCGGTCCGGGGCACGCGGTCGGAACTCGTCCACGAGGCGGTGATGGCCGGGGGCATGACCTGGATGCTGCTGCGGATGGCCGACCACCCCGGTCACCACGGCCCGCACCAGTCACACGTGGGCGGTGGCGGGTGGGAGAGCACCGGCCTGCCGGACGCGCTGACGGTCGTGCTCCTCGTGTCGCTCGCCGCTGCCGCTGCCGTCTGGTCGATCCGGCTGGTCGCCGCGCTCCGGGTGCCGCACTCTCGGGCTTTGCTCGGCCGGGCCGGCGTCGCGGGCAGTCACCTGCTCATGTCCGCCGGTATGGCCGCCGCGACACTCACCCTGCTCTGAACGGTACGCACACCGCCGCCGGACGCCGACTGCCGGGAACTATCACCCACCCAACGCGGACTAACCGAGCAGAGACGTCCCTCCGGCCGCGATGGGCGGGCCGGCTGCTCCGATCGGACAGGCATGACCCCTACGCACGATCTCGTCACGGCGGCCCGGCGGCTGTCGTGACCAGCCTCGCGATCTTCCTAACCATGATCGTCCTCGCCGCCGTGCTGGTGCGGACGGTGGACCGGAGCGGACCGGACGACGAATCACCGGACGACGGCCTCGAACCGCGGGCCGTCGACGCCGACGTCGTCGCCCTGAGCGGCACGGTGGCTCTGCAATGCCGGATCGTGCCCCTCGCCGCCGGCCGGAGCCGGACCCGCGCGACGACGACGGTCGTCCGGGAGCGGGCGCGACCAGCCGGGCGTCGGACAGCCCCCGGGCTCACCGTGCGCCATCGAGAGACGGGTGGACGGCTCCAGCACGTCCTACACCCCGTACCGCGTCCGACCCGCACGGGCGAGGCGATTCCTGCACCCGGGCGCCGCTCCCGGCCGCTGATCATCGGCACGGGCGTGGCCCTGCTCGCCGCGATGGCCGTGATCGCGCTGCCCGCCGCCGCGGCGAGTCCGACCGCCGACCGCGACTTCTGTCCCCGCCGTACGTCGGTGACGATCAGCGACCGGGGACAGACCCTGGACGCCTGGCTCCGGCGCGACACCAGCGGCCTGTTCCTCCATCTCTGCTGGCGCGGCGCGGGCGGCGACGACGAGGTGCTGCGGTGGGCGGCCACCGCGCAGGACAGGACCACCGACAGTCCCACCGGGGTGGCGGTGGTGCCCCTGACCGGCCGCACCGCGCTCGGTAACGCCAGTCTCGCCGCCGGCCGGACCTGGACGCTGCGCTTCGAGGTGAGCACCCGGAACGGGGGTCGCTCGCTGATGACGACCACGGTCCGGACCTGACCGGCCGCGGGAACTGACGACTGTCGCCGAGCGACCAATCGTACGGTGGCGTGCCGCACCCGGACTCCGGCACGGACTGACGACCGTCGAGAAGGTTGGGACGATGCCGAAGACCCGCCCGAACAACCAGCGATCCGCCGCCGCGCCGGAGCGTCGAACCCAGCGCGACCGGCGGGCCGGTGGCAAAGCGGCGCGCGCGATGCAGAAGCGTGGGATGAGCACCAACACCAAGGTGACGTTGGGTCTGCTCGCGGTGGTGCTGATCGGCCTCACCGCGCTGTTCGTGGTCGTGCAGCGCCAGTCGGGCAACGCCGGGCAGGTCTCCGCCGAGCGCCTGGTGCGCGCGGACAGCCACCGGCTCAGCACCGCCGGTGATGGCCGAGTCACAGTGGTCGAGTTCCTCGACTTCGAGTGCCCCGCCTGCGGGCAGGCGTTCCCCCAGGTCGAGCGGCTACGCACGGAGTACGCGGGACGGATCACCTACGTGGTGCGCAACTTCCCGCTGTCGGTGCACGCCAACGCGGAGAACGCCGCCCGGGCCGCCGAGGCCGCCGGCAAGCAGGACAAGTTCGAGCAGATGTACGTCAAGCTGTTCCAGACCCAGAGCAGTTGGGGCAACCAGCAGCAGGACCAGTCGGCGGTCTTCGCCGGCTACGCCGAGCAACTCGGACTCGACATGAACCGCTACCGCGCCGACGTGTCCGACGAGTCGACGGCCGACCGCATCCGGCAGGACCAGCAGGACGGCACCGCGGCCGGGGTCCAGAGCACCCCGACGTTCTTCCTCAACGGTGAACGCTTCGACGGCCCGGCGACGTACGCCGCGCTCAAGAGCGCCGTCGACGCGGCGCTGAGCGAGTGAGCGCCGACACCCGCGTCGCGCCGGACCTGGGTGACCGGCCGGTCGGAGGCGGGGAGCCGTTCGCCGCCCGTATCGTGCCGTGGATCCTGGCCGTCGGTGGGGGCGTCGGGCTGCTGGCCGCGCTGACGCTGACCATCGAGAAGGTCAACCTGCTGACCGACCCGGCGTACCGCCCGTCGTGCAGCATCAACCCGATCCTGTCCTGCGGCTCGGTCATGGTCACGCCGCAGGCGTCGGCCTTCGGCTTCCCCAACCCGCTGCTCGGCATCGTCGGCTTCAGCGTGGTCACCACCATCGGGGTGCTGCTCCTGGCCCGCGTCACGCTGCCCCGCTGGTGCTGGCTCGGCCTGCAGGTGGGTGCCACGTTCGGGGTGCTGTTCGTGCACTGGCTGATCTACCAGAGCGTCTACCGCATCGGCGCGCTGTGCCCGTACTGCATGGTGGTCTGGGTCGTCACGATCGCCATCTTCTGGTACGTCACGCTGCACAACCTGCACCACCGGCACCTGCCCGCGCCGGCGGCGTCGACCGCGCTGGTGCGGCTGCACACCGTCGGGCTCGCCGTGTGGTACCTGGTCATCGCGGTGCTGATCGGCGTCGAGTTCTGGTTCTACTGGCGGACGCTGCTCATGTGAGCGGGGCGCGTCAACCGTTCATCAGCACCAGCATGGTCGCCATGCCCCCGGCCATGGCCGCGTAACCGGTCAGGTGCAGCCGGTGGCCGGCCACCGTCGCGGCGCGGTACAGCCACCACAGCGCCGTACCGGCGGCGAGCACTACGAACACGACGTTCACCACGTCCGCCCACATCGGTGTCGCCGTCGGCCCCGCCGCGGCGTTGCCCCCGCCGTGCGAGTGTCCGGAGCCGGAGCCGCCGGCGGCCATCTCCGACATCAGCGTCGGCATCGCCGCGAGCATCCACATCATCGCCACGCCCATCGCCATGTGGCCGAGCAGGTCGACGCGGCCCGACGTGGCGCGCGCCCGCCGGTAGGCGGGCAGCAGCGAGAGGGCGAGGATCGCGAAGATGGCGACCTGCGCCCAGGCGACCACGCCCTCGACAATCACCCACAGCATGAGGATCATCGCCGCGCTCATCACGCCGTGACTGATGTCAACCAGATCGACATCGGTGAGTTCCCGGTCGCCGGCGGATCCCCGCCTGCGAATCAGGAGACCGGCGGCACAGACCAGGCCTGTCGCCAGGAACACAGCCGTCAGCACGGGAACCCACGGGGCCTCTAGCACGACTACAACCTAGCCAGCCGATCTGGAAAAAGAAAACGACGCCGACCGAGAGGGGCGACCCCCTTGACCGCCACCGAAACCGCCACGCCGCCCCCCGCCGAGGCGCCGTCGTCACCGGCCAGGCCCAGGAGGACCAACTGGTTCGCCGCGTTCTGGCGCTGGCACTTCTACGGATCGCTGATCGTCATCCCAGTGCTCTTCTGTCTCGCCGTCACCGGCATGACCTACATGTTCCGCGACGAGGTGGACTCCCTGACCCACCCCGGAGTGCTGAAGGTGTCGGCGCCCGACGGCGCCGAACGCGCGGCGCTGTCGGCCCAGGAGGCGGCCGTCCGCGCGGCGTTCCCGGACCGCCCCATCCTGTCTGTGCAGGACGGCACCGATGACCGGTCGACCCTCTTCGTCGCCGGGCTCGGGGACGGCGGCAGCACGAACATCTACGTCAATCCCTACACCTCCACCGTGACCGGCGAGCTACGCCAGGACCAGCTCGTCTCCACCTGGGCCGAGCGCATCCACGGCGACCTGCTCATCGGCGAGGACGGCGTCGGTGACCGCATCGTCGAGCTCGGCGCCTCCTGGGCGATCGTGCTGACCATCACCGGGTTCATCATCTTCTTCCTCGGTCGACGCGCGCGCAACGGCGCGCAGGCCAAGGGCAAGCGGGGAGCCCGGCTGCGCGGCTGGCACGCCCTCGTCGGCCTCCCCGTCGGCCTCGGCATCCTGCTGTTGGTGATCTCCGGCCTTCCGTGGACCGGTTTCTGGGGCGCGAAGGCCCAGCAGGTGGCGGTCCAGGGCGGCTCCGGGCTCTGGGGTGAGGATCCCGGCGCGGAGTCCACCATCCGCCAGCAGATCGAGGACACCGACGGCCAGTCGGCTCCCGCCGGATGGGCCGCCGGCAACGCCCCGCAGGGCACCAGCACCGGCGCCGGCACCCCGATCTCCATCGACCGGGCGGTCACGGCCGCGCAGACCCAGGGCGCCCCCGGCCCGTACCTGATCATGTACCCCGAGGGCGACAAAGGCGTGTTCAGCGTGATGAGCAGCCAGTGGTACAACGTCGGCAACCCGGCCGAGTCCGACGTCAGCAAGGAGCGGACCATCCACGTCGACCAGTACAGCGGCGACGTGGTCGGCCAGTACGGCTACGCCGACTACAGCGCCGCGGCGAAGGTCGTCTCCCAGGGCATCGCGCTGCACGAGGGGCGACGCCTCGGCACGCTCAACACGGTCCTGTCCACGTTCTTCTGCCTCGCGGTGATCTTCATGTGCGTCACCGGTCCGATGATGTGGTGGACCCGTCGCCGTACCGCCTCCGGCCTTGCCGCGCCCCGGGCGAAACTTCCGGTCTGGGGCAACTGGACCCTGCTCGGCGCGATGGTCGTACTCGGTGTCTTCCTGCCCCTGTTCGGTCTGTCCCTGCTGATCGTCCTTGCCCTGGACCAGTTCCTGATCCGCCGGCTCCCTGCGCTGCGGAGCTTCTTCGGCACCGTCTGACCTGACGAGCGCCCAGCCGGATCCATGATGTGCCCACGACAGAGGAGCAAGAGTCCACCCATGCTACGAGCCGTCCAATCCCTGATTCCTCGTTCCTCCCGGGCGGTGCTGGCCCTGTGCGGCGTGCTCGCGCTCGCGGCCTGCTCCGCGACGGAGGTGCCGGATGCGCCTGCGGCGTCGTCCGGCGCGACCGCGCCCACCGGGGCGCGGACAACCTATCCGCTGACCATCGACAACTGCGGCCGTGAGGTCACCTTCACCCAGGCGCCGCGCCGGGTCGTGCTGCTCAACGGGGCGTCGGTCGCGGAGGTCGAGTCGCTGATCGCACTCGGCGTGCAGGACCGGATCGTGGCGAACAGCCAGCGGTACGGCGTGTCCGACGACCCGGCGATGGTGGCCAAGATCGATGCCATCCCGACCGGTGGTGTGAAGATCAACCAGAACTTCGAGGTGCCCCGCGAGCAGGTCCTGGCCCAGTCTCCGGACCTGGTCATCTCCACCTGGGCGGGCGGGTTCGACACCAAGATCGGTTCGATCTCCCGGGACGAGTTGGGCAAGGCCGGTGTCAACAGCTTCGTGACGCCGTCCAACTGCGCCAACGGTGCCACCGCACCGCGACCGCAGGACGTCACGACGTACGCGAAGCGGTCGGTCGAGTCGTCGTTCGACCTGCTCACCCAGCTCGGGCTGATCTTCGACGTCCAGGGCAAGGCGGCGCAGATCGTGCAGGACACCCGCGCCGCGCTCGCCGCGCTCCCGGCGCCGGACGGCGAGCGCAAGCGGGTGCTGGTCGTCTACCCGGGCATGTCAGCGGCCATGGGCCTCAAGGTGCCGACGGTGTTCGCCGGCGGGATCTTCGACGACATCGTCAACCGGGCCGGCGGCGTCAACGTGTTCGCCGGCCGCACCGACCAGCAACTCGCCGCGATCAACGCCGAGGCCCTCGCCGCCGCGAACGCGGACGTCCTGGTGATCGGCCTCTACCAGCCGAGCGACGACGCCAAGACGTACGCGGAGCAGTTGTTCAAGCAGTTCCCGCAGTGGCCGGCGTCGAAGACGAAGACCTACACGTCGGTGTCCGACAGCTTCTATCTCGGGCCGCTGAACGCGGTCGCGGTCAAGCGGATCAGCGACGCCGTCCAGGCCGCCGGCTGAGCGGAGACGACACCGGTATTCCGGGGTTCCGGGCCGGGCCGGCGACAGCGGCGGCTCGGCCCGGAACGCCTGGCCAGAGGTCAACGAAGTGCACCCAGTGGACGCGCGGCCTTCCATCCGCGAACGGAGGCACCACCATGAGTACGACGTTCGACGATTCCGACCGGGCCGACGATCAGCCCGTACCCGACGGCCGGTTCACCGCACCGCTCGACCCTCCCGCGACGGGTGACATCACGGTCGCGTTCCTCATCTCTCCCGGAACGGAACTCGTCGACCTCGCCGGGCCGTGGGGCGTCTTCGAGTACGTCCACCTCGCCGACGGGCGCAACCCGTTCACGCTCCACACGGTAGCTGCCACGACCGAGCCGGTCCGCATCTCCGCCGGCATGGTCCTGGTGCCCGGCCACGATCTCGACAGTGCGCCGACGCCGGACATCGTGGTGGTGCCCGCCATGGACACCGGGAAACTGGCCCCCGGGATGCTGGAGTGGCTGCGACGTGTCCACCACGGCACCGCGGTCACCATGTCCGTCTGCAACGGCTCGTTCGTGCTCGCGCAGGCCGGCCTGCTCGACGGCCGGACCGCGACCGCCCACCACGGCGGCTACGCCGCGCTCCGGGCCACCTTCCCGGACGTCACCGTCGTCCGAGGTCGCCGCTACGTCGAGGACGGCAGGATCGCCACCGCCGGCGGGCTCACCAGTGGCATCGACCTCGCACTGCGGATCGTCGAACGATACTTCGGCCGGGACGTCGCACGGCAGACCGCCACCGAACTCGAATACCAGGGCACCGGCTGGATGCACCCGAGCAGCAACGGCCAGTTCGCCGAGCGCCCGGAAAGCTCACCGGGCCGGCCGCTGTGCCCGGTGTGCGAGATGGCGGTCTCACCCGACACCTCCCTCGCGGCCGAGCACGACGGCGTCACCTGGTACTTCTGCGGATCCTGGTGCGAGCGGCAGTTCAAGGAAGCACCGAACCGGTTCGTCGGCGCCGGCTGACGTCACACCGAGCGCTCCGCAGCCGCTGGCGGACCCAGCGGTCCGGGGCGTCGCGGGACGCGTGCGCGTTCCACCGCCTGCGCAGGGGCTGGTGAGGGCGTCCGCGATGCCCCTCACCAGCCCCTGCCGGGCCGGCCCCTCAGGGCTTGAGCGCCACGGTCAGCCGCTCGGTGTTGGTCCGGAAGACGGCAAGCAGGTCGAGGTCGGCGCCGGGATAGTTGACGATGTCGACGCGTGCGGCGCCGGCGATGTCGGGGTTCGCGCCGGGTAGGTGCGCGTTGGCCAGCACCAGCGTCGGCTTCTTTCCGGTCAGGTCGGCCAGTTGGCCGGGCGTGACCGGCTGTGGTCCGTAGGTGCCCACGACCGGGATGCCGGCGAAGTCGCCCCAGTAGGCCATGAACACGTGCGACACCGCGCTCGCCCGGCCGGCAGCCGCCGCCTTGGCCTGATTGGACAGGGTCTGGTATTCGGCGGTGAACGAGGAGGTCCAGGCGCTCGCGGCCGCGTCGGTGCCGAACATCGCGGCGAGTCGCTTCACCTCCGAGGTGATCGACGCCGGTGTGTTCTCCAACTGCACGGGCACCAGTTTGCCCCCGCCGCCCGCGGCGTCCTTGAGCCGGGCGGCGAAGCCGTCGAACTCGGCGAACAGGATGTAGTCGGCGCCGGCGACCGCGGTCAGGTCGGACGGCTTCGGGTCGTAGTCCGGCGGGTGCTGCACGCTGGCCGGCGCGACGACGGTGATGTCGGTGGCGCCGGCGGCCTTGGCCAGCGCGCCGACCCAGGTGGTGGACGCGACCACCCTCGGCCCCTTCACCGCCGTCGACGCGCCGCCGCTGCCGGCCGGCGCCGGGTCGTCAGTGCTGCCACATCCGCTGGCCAGCAGGGACAGGGTCGCCACCGCGCTCAGCGCGGCGGCCCGGATCGATCGCATCACGTGCTCCTTCGGGAATCAGGTAGGTGAGCAGGGTCAGGGTCCCGGCGACGATGACGAGGACGGGCCCGGGTGGCTGGTCGAGCAGCAGCGCGGCGGCGAACCCGGCGCCGTTGCCGACCACGCCGAGCGCGACGGCCCACACCACCATCGAGCGCAGGGACCGGCCGAGGTTGCGGGCGCCCAGGGCGGGAAGGATGGTCAGGGCGTCGACCAGCAGCGCCCCGGTCAGCCGGATCGACGCGCCGATGGCCACGGCGACGACCACGAGCAGGGCGAGCAACAGCGGTCCGGCGGCGACTCCGGAGCACAGGGCCAACTCCCGGTCGAACAGCAGCAGTGCGAGGTGTCGCCGCCACCGCCAGAACAGGACGTGGACGACCACCGTCAGACCGCCGAGCACCACCAGGTCGATCTCGCGGGTGGCGAGGATGGACCCCCACAACAGCTCGAACGCGCCGGTGGCGTTGACGCCGGACACCGACAGCACGAGCAGGGCGGCGGCGATGGCGAAGGTCATCAGCAGCCCCATCGCCCCCGGCAGTCCGGTGGGCCGTCGGGCCAGCGGCGCGACACCCGCTCCGGCGAGCGCGCAGGCGACCAGGCCACACAGCATCGGGTCCAGGCCGGTGAGCAGGCCGACGGCGATGCCGAGCAACGCCACGTGCATCATCGCGAAGCGAACGGCGATGATGTCCAAGCCGATGATGAACACCCCGACGACCGGCAGGCCGACGGCGGCGATCAGCAGGCCGATCCCGGAGCGCTGCACGGCGGGCAGACTGAGCAGATCGAGCATCTGGCCCACGGCTCAGATCACCCGCAGCCGGCCGGCGGCCATCTCGGCCACCCGGTCACAGACACGGGACATCGCCCGGTCGTGGGACACCACGACCACCGTCACCGGCAACGCGGCCAGCAGCGCGGCGACCTGCTCCTGCCCGTCGAAGTCGAGAGCGGCGGTCGGCTCGTCGGCGAACAGCACCCGCGCGCCGGCCGCGACCGCGCCGAGGGCACGGGCCAGGAAAACCCGCTGCAACTGCCCTCCGGAGAGGGTGTGCAGCGGGCGGCGGCCCAGCCCCGCGACACCGAGATCGGCGGCGGCGTCCCGCGCGGCCCCGGGCCCGCCGCCGCTGTCGAGCAACTCGTCGACCAGCAGCGGGAACCGGCCCGCGGTGAGGCGCTGCGGCACCCAGGCCACCTCCCGCCGGCGTCGAGCCCACTCCGCGCCGCGCCGCGCCTCGAACCCGTCCACGCCGACACCGCCGCCGGCCAGGGGATGCAGGCCGAGCGCCGCGCGCAGCAGGGTCGTCTTGCCGGAGCCGTTGGCGCCGGTCAACGCCACGTGCTCACCCGGGTCGACGACCAGATCCACCGCGTCCACCGCGGTCCTGCGGCCGTACCGGCAGGTGACGGCCCGGAATGTCACCGCGGCGGCGCTCACTCGACTGGCCGTGGCGCGCTGCGCCCAATGGGTGGCCCGCAGCTTCCTCGCGCGCCCGCCCATTCGGCCGTCGCGTCGTGCCGGGCTTCGCCCCTCACCTGAACCTCCACGCGTGGCCCTCCCCGTGTCGCGCCACGGCGCTCACCCGACATCCCGGTAGTCGGACGCCACCCGATCGTGGTTCCCGCGACTTCGTGAGGATGTGCGGGCAGGGCGCGGGGTTCGCGGGTTGAGCCCGGACGCCGCCCACCGGCCGGGCCGGGTGACCGTTGTCGCGTGGCCACCCGGCGACGACGTCAGCCCTGCCCTACCTCGGCCGCCGCCGCGACGAGGCGCCGCAGGGACGCTTCGACCTCGGGGTAGCCGCGGGTCTTCAGGCCACAGTCGGGGTTGACCCAGAGCCGGTGGGCGGGCACCGCGGCGACGGCGCGCCGCAGCGCGTCGGCGACCTCGTCGTGCGGCGGTACGCGGGGGGAGTGGATGTCCCAGACGCCGGGTCCGATGCCGCGGTGGTAGCCGATGGTGGCGAGGTCGTCGAGGATCTCCATCTTGGAGCGGGACGCCTCGATGCTGGTGACGTCGGCGTCAAGGGCGTCGATGGCGGCGATGACCTCTCCGAACTCGGAGTAGCACAGGTGGGTGTGGATCTGCGTGTCGTCGGCGACGCCGCTGATGGCCAGCCGGAACGCACCGACCGCCCAGTCCAGGTAGGTCTGCTGGTGGGCGCGGCGTAGCGGCAGGGTTTCCCGCAGTGCGGGTTCGTCGACCTGGATGACGCGGATGCCGGCGGTCTCCAGGTCGCGGCACTCGTCGCGTAGGGCGAGGGCGACCTGGTCGGCGGTGTCGGCGAGTGGTTGGTCGTCGCGGACGAAGGACCAGGCGAGGATGGTGACCGGTCCGGTGAGCATGCCCTTGACGGGTTTGCTGGTCAGGGATTGGGCGTAGGTGGACCAGGCGACGGTCATCGGCGCCCGGCGGGCGACGTCGCCGTGGATGACGGGTGGGCGTACGCAGCGGGTGCCGTAGGACTGCACCCAGCCGTGGTCGGTGGCGGCGAACCCGTCGAGCTGCTCGGCGAAGTAGTGGACCATGTCGTTGCGTTCCGGCTCGCCGTGCACGAGCACGTCCAGGCCCAGGTTCTCCTGCAGGCGGATGACGTGGGCGACCTCGGCGCGCATCCGCGCGGTGTAGCCGGCGTCGTCGAGGGTGCCGGCCCGGTGGGCGGCGCGGGCCGCGCGCAGCTCGGGGGTCTGCGGGAACGAGCCGATCGTGGTGGTGGGCAGCGCGGGCAGGCCGAGGCGGCGCTGCTGGCGGGCGGCCCGGTCGGAGTAGTCGCCGCGTCGCCGGTGCTCGGGGCGCAGCGCGGCGAGGCGTCCGCGGATCTCGTCGCGCCGCCAGGACGCCGGTGTGGCCGGCAGTGGTGCCGGCAGGGCGGTGGTGCCGTCGCGCAATGCGCGCCCGAGCAGGACGACCTCGTCGAGCTTCTGCCGGGCGAACGCGAGCCGTTCGGACAGCCGAGGGTCCAGGCGGGTCTCCGCGCTCAGGTCGACCGGGACGTGCAGCAGGGAGCAGGACGTGGACACCGCGACGTGGTCGGCCAGCGCGGCGACGGTGGCTCCGGCGGCGACGGCGGCCCGCAGATCGGTACGCCAGATGTTGCGGCCGTCGACGAGGCCGGCGACGATCGTCTTCCCGCCCAAGGGGCCGGCACCGGTCAGCCGTTCGAGGTTCCCCGGACCGGCGACGAGGTCGACCCCGACGGCCTCGACCGGGGCGTCGAGCAGCGCCGGGAGGGCGTCGGCGAGCTCACCGAAGTAGGTGGCGACGAAGATCCGCGGCCGGTTCGGCAGGTCACCGAGGCGCCGGTAGGCGCGGTGGAGACCATCGATCTCGGCCGCGGTGCGGTCGGCGACGTAGGCGGGTTCGTCGAGCTGCACCCACGGCACACCCGCCCCGGCGAGCGCGGTGAGGATGCCGGCGTAGGCGTCGACCAGGTCGTCGAGCCGGGCGAACGGGTCGGCGCCCTTGGCCAGCAGCAGGAACGTGGCCGGGCCGATCAGCACCGGGCGGGTGGTGATGCCGAGGGCGCGGGCCTCGGCGTACTCGCTCAGCGCCTTGACGGGGTGGGCGGCGAAGCGGGTGTCGGCGTCGATCTCCGGGACCAGGTAGTGGTAGTTGGTGTCGAACCACTTGGTCAGCTCCAGCGCCGGTTCGGCGTCGACGCCGCGGGCCATGGCGAAGTACGTGTCGAGGTCGTCGAGGCCGAGGCGGGTGAACCGGTGGGGGATCGCGCCGACGGCGACGGCGGTGTCGAGCATCTGGTCGTAGTAGGAGAAGGTGTTCGACGGGATGGCGTCGAGGCGGGCGTCGCGCAGCGTCCGCCACACCTGCGCCCGCAGCCCGGCGGCGGTCTCGTGCAGGCCGGCGGCGTCGAGCGTGCCGGCCCAGTAGGCCTCGACCGCCTTCTTCAGTTCGCGGTGCGCGCCGATGCGTGGATAGCCGAGCACGGTGCTCTGGCCGAATGGAGTGGTCACTGATGGTCCTTCCCTCGAGGTGCCTGGCGGCCACCGGGAGGGAGAAGCGGATACGGCGGGCGTACCGGCTTTCCGCCCTGGCCCTCCCGAGAGGCCGTCGACGGCGCGCACCGGACGGCGCACGCAGCGCTGGCAGGTCTTCGGACTCGCGGGCATGACACGAGGTCGCCTACTGGCCGTCGCTTCCCGGACCTTTCCGGTCCAGTGCTTCGATGACGGCGGTCGTTCCCACTCACCGCTGCGGGGCAGTCCGGTCTCGCACCGGGTTCCCTCTTACGACGCCCACCCGCCGAAGCGGGGAGGCGAACCAGCACCGCGCACGATCGTACGACGACGGTGCGGTGCGTGAGTGGCCGTGTCCGAGTCGCGGGACACGTCGACGGCACCGATCAGGACGCGAGAGACCGACGTCACCCGCCCCGACCTGGCGCGTCGCCGACACCCTGACGACTGGCTAAAATGGTCGCAGCGCTGGTTCACCCGGTCGGCGACGGCCGGGTGTCGTAAGAGGGAACCCGGTGGAAGTCCGGGACTGCCCCGCAGCGGTGAGTGGGAACGACCGCCGTCATCAGCACTGGGCCACCGGCCTGGGAAGCGACGGCCAGTAGGCGACCGAACCCGGTCCGGCCCGCGAGTCCGAAGACCTGCCCGCGTCGCGCGCACCACCGGTGCGCGCTGCCGTCGACCTCGCGGGTGGGTCCGGGCGGGTGACACGCCGTACGCGATCCGTCGGCGTGCCCTCGACGCGCGCCCTCCGGTCGGCGGTCCGCTGCATCGAGGACGGACCCGCACAGTGCCCGACACCATCACACTCGCCGGCCGACCACCGTCGGCCTCGCACCTGACCCTGTCGCAGATCATGGACCAGCACCACACCAACCTGATGGGTACGGTGCACGGCGGCCGGATCCTCAACCTGATCGACTCGGTCGCCGGGGTCGTCGCCGCCCGCCACTCCGACGGCCCGGCGGTCACCGCAGCCATCGACGAGACCGCCTTCCTACGCGCGGTCCGCGTCGGTGACGTGGTCCACGTCGACGCGCGGATCACCTGGGCCGGCCGCAGCTCGATGGAGGTGGCGGTGAGGGTCAGCGCGGACCGCTGGGACCGCGCGGTGCCCCCGGTCGACGTGGCCACGGCACACCTGGTGATGGTGGCCGTCGACGATCACGGCGATCCCCGCGCCGTCCCGCCGCTGCTGCCGCAGACCGACGGGGACCGGCGACGCTACCGGGAGGCGCAGATCCGACGGGAGCACCGGCTGGCGCTGCGCCGGGCCCTGCTCAACGGCGCCGGGGAGGGCTGAACGGTGCTCGGACTGTCCGTTGCGGTGCTCGCCGGCTATCTCGCCGCGATCGTCGTCCTCATGGTCACGCCCGGCCCGGACATGATGTTCGTGCTGGCCAACGCCACCCGCTACGGCGCCCGATCCGGGGTCGTCGCCGCGCTTGGCGTCGCCGCCGTGGAAGCCGTGCACGTCGCCGCGGTGGTCGGAGGACTGGCCACGGTGATCAGCGCGTCACCGGTCCTGTTCACCGCCATCCGATGGGCCGGCGCCGCGTATCTGATCGTCCTGGGGGTCCGGGCCGCGTGTCGGCGCGATCCGGTCACCGCCGACGATCCGGACCGCGGCGCGTCGCCCGGGCGGGCCTTCCTGCGTGGACTGGTGACGAACCTGCTCAACCCCAAGATGATCCTGTTCAGCGTGGCGTTCCTGCCGCAGTTCGTCGATCCGGGTGCCGGCGACGCGACGGCGCAGCTCGTCCTGCTCGGCGCCCTGTTCGTCGCCGTGCAGCTCGCCGTGGACATCACTCTCGGCGTGGGCGCCGGCCGGCTCGCCGGCAGGCTGGCGGACCGGCGGTGGTCGCGGCGGATCAACAGGCTCTGCGCGGTCGCGTTCGTGGCCCTCGGCGTCCGCCTCGCCCTGGGCTGACACGCCGCCGGACAGGGTGGCGTGCAGGCCGGCGACCTGGGCGTCGTTCTCACCCTTGCAAGGCGGCGCCGGGAATCGTGGCGCGGGTCAGGACGGCGTTGGGGTCGGCGCCGAGAGTCAGCGCTGACGGGCCCACACCTGCGCGGACGAGGAGGTCGCCGACGGCGGCGATCATGGCGCCGTTGTCGGTGCAGAGTCGGGGTGCGGGCACGCGCAGGGTGATGCCGGCGGCGTGACAGCGCTGTTGGGCGAGGGCGCGCACGCGGCTGTTGGCGGCGACGCCGCCGACGAGCAGCAGGGTGTCGATGTCGTGGCCGCGGCAGGCGGCGACGGCTTTGCGGGTGAGCGTGTCGGCGACGGCTTCCTGGAAGGAGGCGGCGATGTCGGCGACGGGCAACGGGCCGTGGTGGCGTTCGGTCCAGCGGGCGACGGCGGTTTTCAGGCCGGAGAACGAGAACCGGTAGGGCAGGTCGCCGGGTGCGGTCATGGGGCGGGGGAAGGCGATCGCGGTGGGGTCGCCGTGGCGGGCGGCGGCGTCGATTGCCGGGCCGCCGGGGTACGGCAGGCCGAGCAGCCGGGCGACCTTGTCGAAGGCTTCGCCGGCGGCGTCGTCGGCGGTGTCGCCGAGGTGGACGACGGGGTCGCGGGCGAGGTCGCCGAGAAGTAGGAGGCTGGTGTGGCCGCCGGAGACGATCAACGCGACGCTGCGCGCGGGGAGGGGGCCGTGGTCGAGGACGTCGACGGCGGCGTGGCCGGCCAGGTGGTGCACGCCGTAGAGGGGGACGCCGAGGGTGAGGGCATAGGCCTTGCCGGCGGCGAGGCCCACCTGTACGGCGGTGGCGAGGCCAGGGCCGGCGGTGGCGGCGACGGCATCGATGTCGGCGAAGCCGAGGCCGGCGCGGTCGAGGGCGTGGCGGACCATCGGGGTGATGGCGTGCAGGTGGGCGCGGGCGGCGATCTCGGGCACGACGCCGCCGAAGCGGGCGTGTTCGTCCATGCTGGTGGCGAGGGCGTCGCCGAGCAGGACACCGTCGGCGACGATGCCGACGCCGGTCTCGTCGCAGGACGTTTCGATGCCGAGGACGACCGGCACCGCTCAGTCCTGTCCGACGCCGACGCCGGGGTGTTCGGCCGCGGCGGCAAGGAGGCGTTTGCGGGTGCGGGCGGGCAGCCGGTCGACGTAGGCGAGGCCGTCGAGGTGGTCGACCTCGTGTTGCAGGCAGCGGGCGAGGGTGCCGGTGCTGTCGATGCGCACCGGCCGGCCGTGCAGGTCAAGGCCGGAAACGGCGGCGGTGGCCGGGCGGGTGACCTCGGCGTACTGGCCGGGCACGGACAGGCAGCCCTCGCTGTCGGTGACGAGATCCCGCTGCTCGGGCAGGTGCAGGACCGGGTTGATCACGTGGGCGACGGTGTGGGCGCCGGTGGCGTCGGGGCAGTCGAGGACGAAGATCCGGGCGTCGACGCCGATCTGGTTGGCGGCCAGGCCGACGCCGTGCGCGGCGTACATGCTGGCGAACATGTCCGCGACGAGCTGCGTGAGGGCGTCGTCGAAGACGGTCACCTCGGCGCAGCGGCGGTGCAGCACCGGGGTGCCGTATCGGGTGATGGGTCGTGGGGTGCCGGTCGAGGTCTGCACAGTTGCCCATACTATGCAATTGCCAAACAGTTGCAGTAAGGGATGGGTGGTATGCGGACGGCGGAGATCAAGCGGCGGTTCCTCGCCCACTTCGAGGCGAACGGGCACGCCGTGGTGCCGTCCGCTCCGCTGCCCGCCATCAGCGACCCGAACCTGTTGTTCATCAACGCGGGCATGGTGCAGTTCGTGCCCTACTTCCTGGGACAGCAGAGCCCGCCGTACGCGCGGGCGACGAGCGTGCAGAAGTGCATCCGGACGCCGGACATCGACGAGGTCGGCAAGACCAGCCGGCACGGCACGTTCTTCCAGATGAACGGCAACTTCTCCTTCGGTGACTACTTCAAGGACGGGGCGATCCCGCTCGCCTGGGACCTGGCCACCACGTCGGTCGAGGCGGGCGGCTTCGGGCTGGACCCGGAGCGGATCTGGGCGACGGTCTACCTGGACGACGACGAGGCGTACGACATCTGGCGGGCCACCGGCGTGCCCACCGAGCGGATCGTGCGCCGGGGCAAGGCCGACAACTTCTGGTCGATGGGCATCCCCGGCCCGTGCGGCCCGTGCTCGGAGCTCTACTACGACCGCGGCCCGGAGTACGGCCGGGAGGGCGGTCCGGAGGTCGACGAGGACCGCTACCTGGAGTTCTGGAACCTCGTCTTCATGCAGTTCGAGCGCGGCCCGGGCGTCGGCAAGGAGGACTTCCCGATCCTCGGCGACCTGCCGGCGCGCAACATCGACACCGGCATGGGCCTGGAGCGGATGGCCTCGCTGCTGCAGGGCGTGGACAACCTCTACGAGATCGACGAGGTCAAGCCGATCCTGGACCGGGCGGCTGAGCTGACCGGCAAGCGCTACGGCGTGCACTCGGGTCACGCGGCCAACCAGTCGCACCCGGACGACGTGCGGCTGCGGGTGGTCGCCGACCACGTGCGCACCGCGCTGATGCTGATCGGCGACGGCGTGACCCCGTCGAACGAGGGCCGTGGCTACGTGCTGCGGCGGATCATGCGCCGGGCGATCCGGTCGGTGCGGCTGCTGGGTTACCAGGACCGGGCCCTGCCGGAGCTGCTGCCGGTGGCGCGGGACTGCATGGCCCCGTCGTACCCGGAGCTGGCCGAGGAGTTCGGCCGGATCTCCCAGTACGCGTACGCCGAGGAGGACGCGTTCCTCGCCACGCTGCGCGCCGGCACCACGATCCTGGACACCGCGATCGCCGAGACGAAGTCGGCGGGGCAGCCGGCGTTGTCGGGTGACAAGGCGTTCCAGCTGCACGACACGTACGGCTTCCCGATCGACCTGACCCTGGAGATCGCCGCCGAGCAGGGCCTGCAGGTCGACGCGGACGGCTTCCGCCGGCTGATGGCCGACCAGCGCAGCCGGGCCAAGGCCGACGCGCAGGCCCGCAAGACCGGGCACACCGACCTGTCGGCCTACCGGCGGATCGTCGACACGACGGGCCCGACGCACTGGCGCGCCTACACCGACCTGACGACCGAATCGACGATCGTGGCGATCCTGACCGACGGCGAACCGGTGCCCGCCGCGACCGAGGGGCAGATCGTCACCGTGGTGCTCGACGTCACCCCGTTCTACGCCGAGTCCGGCGGACAGGCGGCCGACG
This sequence comes from Micromonospora sp. WMMD754, assembly GCF_049315235.1. Taxonomy (NCBI): domain Bacteria; kingdom Bacillati; phylum Actinomycetota; class Actinomycetes; order Micromonosporales; family Micromonosporaceae; genus Micromonospora; species Micromonospora sp. WMMD754. Next base: position 6,361,529 of record NZ_CP186058.1, on the reverse strand, counting down.
CCGGGCACCTCACCGGCCCCGACGGCGCGGGCGAGGTGATCGACGTGCAGCGCCCGGTCAAGGGACTCGTCGCCCACCAGGTCCGCGTCACCGCCGGGCACCTGACGGTCGGCGCCCGCCTCACCGCGCGCGTCGACGCGAGCTGGCGCCTCGGTGCCCGACAGGCGCACTCCGGCACCCACGTGCTGCACGCCGCGCTGCGGCAGGTCCTCGGCCCGACCGCGTTGCAGTCCGGCTCCTACAACCGGCCCGGCTACCTGCGGCTGGACTTCGCCTGGCCCGGCGGCCTTTCCCCGGCCACGCGCAGCGAGGTCGAGGACGTCGCGAACCAGGCGCTGCGCGACGACCTGCCGGTCACCGCGCAGGTCATGCCGCTGACCCGGGCCCGGGACCTCGGTGCCCTGGCCCTGTTCGGGGAGACCTACGACGAGCAGGTCCGGGTCGTCGAGATCGGCGGCGCCTGGTCCCGTGAGCTGTGCGGCGGCACCCACGTGACCCACTCCAGCCAGATCGGCCTGCTCGCGCTGACCGGCGAGTCGTCCGTCGGCGCCGGTCACCGCCGCGTCGAGGCGGTCGTCGGCCTCGACGGGCTGCGCTACCTCACCCGGGAACGGGACCTCGTCACCCAGCTCGCCGCGCAGCTGCAGGCACCGCGCGAGGACCTACCCGAACGCATCGGCGCGCTGCTCGGCCGCGCCAAGACCGCAGAACGCCGCGCCGACCAGCTCACCCGCGAACTCACCGCGCAGCGCGCCCGACGCCTCGCCGCCGACGCGGTACGCATCAACGGCACCCGCCACGTCGCCGTCGTCGCCGCCGACGGCGAGGACCCACGGCAGCTCGCCGAGCTGATCCGCGCCGCGCTACCCCAGGACCAGCCCGGCGTGGTCGCGGTCGCCGCGTCCGCGTCCGCGTCACGCAACACCCGACTGGTCGTTGCCACCACCGCGGCGACGCCGGACCCGCTCGGCGCCGTACACCTGGTCAAGGCCACCCTCGACGGGCGCGGCGGCGGCACCGCCCGCCTGGCGCAAGGCGGAGCCTCGGGTCGCACCGCCGAGGAGATCCTCACCGCGCTCACCGCGATCATCTGACCGCCGTCAGGTGACACGCCGCCGCGCGCGATGCGCCCGCACGTGCGTGCGGGTCGCGCAGCGCGGCGAGCAGAACCGGCGACGCCGGTTCGTGCTCCCGTCCAGGAACACCGCGCCACACCCCGGCTCGGCGCACACCTTGAACCGGTCGACGCCCTGCTCGCAGAGGAACACCGCGAGCGCCCACACCGCCGCCGCCACATACTCCACCGCCGGGTCGCTGCCCACCGCGGCGACGTGCAGATGGCGATCCGACGGGCCGGTGCCGGAGATGACCGGCCGCAGCCGGTGCCGGGTGAGCAGCCGGTTGAGCCGGCCGACAGCCTCCCGGTCCCGGCCCGCGGCGGCGTCGACGAAGACCGCGCGAAGCTGCCGGCCCGCCGCCCCCAACACCGCGAGGCCGGTCGACGTGAGCCCATCGCCCAGGCCCGGCCACCGGGTCACCGCGGCGCACATCTGCGTGGTGTCGTCCCACCGCGTGTTGGCCAGGCACACCGCCAGCGCCGTCAGCTCACCGCGGTCGGTGAGATCCGTCCGGTGCCTGCGGGGGAGGGGCGCGGCCGTGCGACCGGCCAGCGCGGTCAGGTGGTCCTGCTGCGGCACGGCGCGCACCGCCCGTACACGACCACCCCGCCGTTACCCCCGTCCGGATCCACCTCGACGCCGACCGCACGGGCGGCCGTGACCGTTCCCGCCACCGCCGAGGCGGTCAGCTGGCGCATGCCGCCGCAGCCCTGACACACCGCGTGATGGTGCGGCAGGTCGGCCAACCCGAACGTCGCCGCGCCACCCACCGGCACGACGTGGGCCACGCCGAGGTCCACCAGGTGGGTGAGTACGCGGTGCACGGTGGACAGCTCCACCACCAGTCCCCGGCCGGTGAGCCGGAGATGCACCTCCGTGGCGCTGAGATGCCGGCGCTCCTCAGCGGCCTCGCCAAGCGCGTCGACGACGCCGCGACGCGCGAGTGTCGTGCGGAGACCGGCACGGCGGAGCCGATCCAGCACGGCGCTCACCCGGTCGACAGGCGATGTGATCAATCCCCGCTCCTCACGACAACCGGCACCTTGTTGCAAGATACTGGCAACAACAAAACTACGGCAGCATCACCGAAAGGGATCCCTGATGGCGCTCTACACCCTGCCCGACATGCCCTACGACTACGGCGCGCTGGAACCGGCCATGTCCGGCGAGATCCTGGAACTGCACCACAGCAAGCACCACGCCGCGTACGTCAAGGGCGCCAACGACGGCCTGGAGAAGCTCGCCGAGGCCCGCGAGAAGGGCGACTTCGGCACGCTGGTCGGCCTGGAGAAGACATTCGCGTTCAACCTCTCCGGCCACGTGCTCCACTCGATCTTCTGGGGCAACCTGTCCCCGGACGGCGGCGACCGCCCCGACGGCGAACTCGCCGCCGCGATCGACGAGCACTTCGGCTCCTTCGACGCGTTCGCCGGCCAACTCTCCGCGGCCACCAAGGGCGTGCAGGGCTCCGGCTGGGGCGTCCTCGCCTGGGAACCGCTCGGGCGGCGACTGATCGTCGAGCAGGTCTACGACCACCACGGCAACGTCGGCCAGGGCACCACGCCGCTGCTGGTCTTCGACGCCTGGGAACACGCCTACTACCTGCAGTACCGCAACGTCCGCCCCGACTACGTCGACCGGCTGTGGAACCTGGTCAACTGGTCCGACGTGATCGCCCGCTTCGACGCCGCCCGCGCCACGAGCCCGAAGATCTGACCTGGTGGATCAGACCACCCCCGCCGCGGCGGAACTCCTCCAACGCGCCGCCGGGGTCATCGCTGCGAAGCACCGCGGTGACCTCGCCGGCGCCGAGGAGCTGCTCGCCGCGTTCCCCGGCGAGCAGGCCTGCACCCTCGGGTTCTACCTGCTCGCCGACCTGGCCCTCGGGCTGGTCCGCGCGGGCAGCGGCCAGTCCATGGACGACCTGGTCCGGGAGCTGTCCCTGCTCGTCGCCGCCACCGCCGGCCAGCCACCACCGGTAGAGGGAAGCTGAGCGCAGGGTCCTCGACGCCCGCACGACCGGCGACGAGGACCCTGCCAGGCGTGTCGACTCTGCCGATCAGACCCAGGGTGGTGACTCGCTGTCGTGGCAGATGGGTTGGTTGTCAAGGGAGATGTCCCTCGGGTTGGTCGGTGCCGGTTGCTCCGGCGGGCGTGAAAAAGCGGCCGGTGCCGTCAGGCACCGGCCGCTCGTTGAGCAGCGGGGGCGCGAGCTTCAGAGTTGTGCTGAGCGTCATCGGCGGTGGGGTAACGGTTCGTGTTGCCCCTCGGACACGAACCGAATCCCAACGGTGCGTGGCAAGATCGACATTTGCCCGCACCGTTTGTGATTCCGGGTCGTAGGTCAGGTGCAACCCGAGGCTGCGGTAGACCTCCAGCTTGTGTTCCGGCTCGGCGTCCCGCAGGGCGTCCACGAGGTCTCCGAGCTCCTCGACAATGGCGATGATCTGATCCTCGTTGAGGCGAGCGGGTATGCGGGGTTCTTCTTCGGCTGGCGCTTGGTGGCGTTGCTCGGCGCGTTGCCGTTCTGCCTGGGTTTCTCGCCGCGCTCGCCAAGACCAGCCAAGATCCCGATCACTGCCACTGGATCCCGATCGCACTATTTGCGGCCGCCGACCAGGACCACAACGCCGGCGCCTGGGTTGCCTCTGCCGACATGGCCACCATCGCTGGTCTCGCCCATCTCGCCCATCTCGCCTACGCGCCACGACCCGAAGCCCTCGAGGAGCACAGCTACCTCATCGAGGCGGCAAGACCCGCTGTTCGCGGGCGTACAGCTTCACGAGGTCGTGCGGGTGCCGTCCGCTGCGTCACGCCGAGCAACGTGCTACTTGGTGCCACCCACAGGCACTTGTTGGGCGGCCGCCGCAGGCGCTGCCAGATCGCTCAGGGTGACTGCTCGGTCTCCGGCTGACGGTCGGTGTCGCCGCGAGGACGCTCGTCGCCCGCGACGAGGTAGCGACTTGCGCCGTCGCTTAGGAGCACGCCGAGCATCCACGACAGACCCGCGACGAACGCGAGATCAAAGGTCGCAACTCGTGTGAAGTGGCCGAGGGCCCAGCTGATCGCAGCAATTATTCCTGCTGGCCATGTCAGCCAGAACGATCGCACCGGAGTAGTCGTGAAGCCCACGGAACCTCCTGAGTTGTAGGTGTCGTTCATGACGACCATCCGCGCCCATCAGCTCCCCCGGTAGGTCGAGTAGCCGAACGGCCCGAGCAGCAGTGGTACGTGATGGTGCGCCCCTTTGTTGACGACCTGGAAGGTGACCACGATCTCGGGGTAGAAGGTATGGACGCCGCGATCGACGAAGTACCGCCCAGTGTCGAACCGGAGTCGGTGTACGCCCGCTTGGGGTGCGTACAGCTCGCGGACGCGCCCGTCGGCGTCGGTACAAGCCCGGGCGAGGTGCTGCCACGCGTCGCCATGACAGCGCTCGACGACGACCGCGAGTTCCGGCGCGGGGAGGCCGGTGGTGATGTCCAATACGTGAGTCGAGAGACTCATCAGCCCTCCGATCGCAGGAGTTTGCCCAGCCGGAGGCGGTTGATCGCGGCCAGGTCTGTGAGCGCTACCCGGCGCTCGGTCGCCGGGTCGTTCGCTAACCGGGAGCGGCAGATGGCGAGCAGCTCCGCCGCTGATCGTCCGTTCGCGTAAACCAGGTACAGGTGCCCGAAGCGCTCTTCGTAGGCCGCGTTGGCCTGGCCGAGACTCGTCAGCAGCTCCTCGTCCGCGGTGCCGACTCCTGCCTGCTCTCGCCGCGACCACTGTCCACCGCTGCCGCTCGTTGGCTTGCCGATCTGTGGGTGACCGGCCAACGCCTCGGCAAAGCCGGCCTCGTCGAGCATGGCGGTGCCGGCGTCGGAGGCCGCACAGAGCTCGTCCTCATTGGCGTAGGGCCGCCCGACGATGACCTCGGTCACCCATGCCTCTGCCGAGCAGCACCGGCGTAGGGCCGACCGGAGGCGCTCGTCTTCGGGCGCGGTGTTTAACCGATCCAGACTCCAGGTCGTCATCGGCTCACGCCACCGTCGGTGCCGGCTCGACTGCGATGACGCGTCCGCTCGTCGCTGTCGGTGCGCTGGGCTGCCTTGTTCGCCGCAAAAATGGTCAGGTTGCCGACGGGGCGAGGGCGTAGGGTGCGAGCGTCGATGGCTTTGGCCCTGACCGGTGCTCCGTCTATCCACACCTGCCCCAGGTCGTCCGCCGTGGCCAGCGCAAATACCTTCGCAAGTGCATCCTCTGGTCCGTTCGAGTGGCGTATGCCAATCTCCAGGACCGTGCCCGGACGGGGTCGTATCCAGATCGCGTCGAACCGCCTGCCGGCGCTCAGGTCGCCGATTTGGTCCCGCAGGCCCAGGGCCTGTGCCCCCGCCGCCGTGGCCATGTGCAACAGATGGGCAGCAGTGAGTGGCACGCCGTCCGCGCCGCGCAAACGTTGCAGGAGGTACGTCTGCAGCCCTTCTTTGAGAAGCGAGAAGCCGGTGCCCGCACCCACGTCGCAGCCGAGTGCCACAAGGACGCCGTGGGCGAGGTGGCGGTTGAGCGGGAACATGCCGCTGCCCAGCGCCGCGTTGCTCGTCGGGCAGTGCGCCACGCTGGCCTGGGCCTCGGCCAGCCGGGTCAGCTCGGTGTCAGTCGAATGCACGTTGTGTGCGAAGACGCTCTGTCGGCCGACCAGTCCGTGCCGGTCGTAGCAGTCCAGGTAGTTGGTGGTGCCGGACAGTCGCCGGACCGTGGCGACCTCGTCGAGGTTCTCGTTCAGGTGCGACGTGAACCAGCTGCCCACCACATCCCGGTGCAACTCCCCGCATGACGCGAGCAGTTCGTCGCTGCACGACAACGCGAACCGGGGGGTCACCGCGTACCGACTGCGTCCGACGCCGTGCCAGCGCCGTGCCAGCTCGCGGCCTTCGTCGTAACTGCGCTCTGCGGACGTGTGCAGCTCCGGCCGCAGCATCCGGTCACCGACGACCAGGCCGCTGGTGATCCGTAGGCCGTGCCCCGCGGCCGCCTGGAACAGTGCGTCCACCGCCGGCGCGAAGTGCGAGCCGAAAACCAGAGCGGTGGTCGTGCCTGCCGAGGTGAGGGCCGAGACGAACTCGCCGGCTACCACGCGCGCGTAGTCGATCTCGGCGATCCGTGCCTCCTCGGGCAGCGCGCAGCGTTCCAACCATTCCAGCAACGGCATCCCGAGCGCACCGATGACGCGGACCTGCGGGAAGTGCACATGGGCGTCCACCAGGCCGGGTAGCAGGACTCCATCGGAGAGCTCGACCAGCTGTGCCTCCGGGTGTCGGGAGCGCAGCGTGGCAAAGGCATCCCGCTCGACGATCCGCCCGTCCTCGACGAGCAGCCCCGCATCGCCGTCACAGCGGAGCGCGCCGCCGCGGAACGGGTCGTCGGGAGTGTCGACGACCTGAGCGCGGTAGAGGGTCATGGCCGGGCCGCCGAGGGAGCGCGGTCGTCGGCCATCGCCTGGTGATGTTCCATCCTGCCCAGGAGATCGGCGGCGACGCTGACGGCGATCGTCGCGGGCTCCTTGCCGTGGATGTCGGCGAGCCCGATGGGCGTGGTGATGCGGGCGATGGCCGTGGCGTCGTGGCCCTGTGCGGCGAGTTCGGTGCGGAACCGGGCCCACTTGCCCGCCGAACCGATGAGGCCGATGGTGCCGAATTCACCGCCGCGCAGCATCGCGTCGCAGAGGGAGAGGTCCTCCGCATGGTCGTGCGTCATGATCAACGCGTAGGTGCCTGTGGGCAGCTCGCCGAGCACGGTCTCCGGCAGCACTGCCACCCGGTGGACGTGCACCCGGGCCACCGCATCGGAGAAGACCGCCAACCGGTCCTCGGTGAGCTGCTCCGGGCGGGTGTCGATGAGATGTAGGTCGATATCATGCCGAGCCAGGACACGAGCCAGCTCCAGGCCCACGTGCCCTACGCCGAAGACAGCCACCACCGGCGCCACGGGTAGCGATTCGAGCAACACCGTGACGGTCCCTCCGCAGCACTGCACCCCGTGCTCGTAGGGCGCTTTGTCGGACAGCGCGAGCGTGAACAGCTCGGGCGTCGGGCCGCCTGCGGCCAGCAGCGTACGGGCCCGGTCGATCGCGACCGCTTCCAGCTTGCCGCCGCCGATCGAGCCCCACGTCTGCGTTTCGCTCACCACGAGCTTCGCGCCGGCCGCGCGAGGGGCATGGCCGCGGACCGTCACGAGCGTGACGAGTACACCGGGCTCACGGACGCTGCGCAGGTGCGCCACCGCTGCCAGCCAGGTTCCCTCAGACATGACTCACCGTCCGCAGGGCCCGCTCCGGCGTCGGGTGCCCGGCGTTCGCCGCCCCACCCGGAGCGAGGTCCGCGTCCGCCGTGGGGCCGTGCCCGCCGCACGCCCGGGCCCGCTCGATCGCCCAGAAGACCACCTCGGGGGTGGCCGGCGAGGCGAGGTCGATGCTGATGCCGGCGGGCCCGAACGCGGCCGCCGCCTGGCGCAGGGCCTCGCGCACGGAGAAGGCGAGCATCAGCGGCGGCTCGCCCACCGCCTTGGCGCCGTAGACCGCCCCCTCCTCGGCCGCGTCGGCCAACATCGTCACATTGAAGACCTCCGGCATCTCCGAGAAGCTGGGCAGCTTGTACGAGCTGGCCCCTCGCGTGGCCAGCTGGCCGCGCGCGGCTCCCGTGCCGGTGTTCCAACGGAGGTCCTCCAGGGTCAACCAGCCCGCGCCCTGTACGAACCCGCCCTCGATCTGTCCGATGTCGATGAGCGGTGACAGGCTGTCCCCGACGTCGTGCACGATGTCCACCCGTCGCGTTCGGTACGTGCCCGTGAACCCGTCGACTTCGACCTCGGCGGCGGCCACCCCGTACGCGAAGTACTTGAACGGCGAGCCCTGCATCGCCGCTGAGTCCCAGTACAGCCCCTCGGTGCGGTAGAAACCCGCCGCGAACAGTTGCACCCGCTGGAAGTACGCGGTCCGCACCAGATCGTTCCACTCGACGCCGGTAGGGGCCCCGGTACCCCGCGCCACACCGTCGACGATGCTGATGTCGGCGGCGTTCAGCCCCAGCATGGTGGCGGCCACCCGGGTCAGCCGCTCGCGAAGCTGTTCGCAGGCCTGCCTGACCGCGCCACCGTTGAGGTCGGCACCGCAGCTCGCTGCGGTCGCCGAGGTGTTGGGCACCTTGTCGGTACGTGTGGGCGCCAGCCGCACCCGGCCCAGTGGAATGCCCAGCTCGGTTGCTGCTACCTGCAGCATCTTGGTGTGCAGGCCCTGACCCATCTCGGTGCCGCCATGGTTGATCAGCACCGACCCGTCCCGGTACACGTGCACGAGTGCGCCGGCCTGGTTGAACGCGGTGAGGTTGAACGAGATGCCGAACTTGACCGGCGTGACGGCCAGGCCACGTTTGGCATGCGGATGTGCGGCGTTGAAGGCCGCGACCTCCCGCTGCCGGGCGGCAATGTCACCGGTGTCGACGACCTGACGCCAGAGCCTGTCCAGCCGTTCCGGGTGCCGGACCAACTGGCCGTACGGCGTGGTCTGCCCGCGGCGGTAGAAGTTGCGTCGGCGCAGTTCCATCGGGTCGATGCCGAGCAGTGGGGCGCAGCGGCCGAGGATGTCCTCGATGACCAGCATCCCCTGCGGGCCCCCGAAGCCCCGGAAGGCAGTGCTGGATGTCTTGTGGGTGCGCACGATGCGGCCGTTGAGTCGTACATGTGGCAACCAGTACGCGTTGTCAACGTGGCACAGCGCGCGGGCCAGCACCGGCTCGGACAGGTCGAGGCTCCAGCCGCCGTCCGAGGTCAGGGTCGCTTCGAGCGCGAGCAGCCGGCCCGCCGCATCGAACCCGACCCGCCACTCGACGAGAAACCCGTGCCTCTTGCCCGACATGGTCAGGTCCTGGGCGCGGGTCAGGCGCACCCGTACCGGGCGGCCGGTGCACGTCGCGCCCAGCGCGGCGATGGCAGCGAGGCCGTGTGGCTGCATCTCCTTGCCGCCGAAGCCGCCGCCCATGCGCAGGCACTGGACGGTCACCTCGTTGCTGGCCCGGCCCAGCACGTGGGCGACTATCTCCTGGGTCTCCGAGGGGTGCTGGGTACTGCTCTGCACGAAGACCTGCCCGGCTTCGTCGACGTGGGCCAGCGAGCTGTGCGTCTCCAGGTAGAAGTGCTCCTGCCCGGCGATTTCGAGTTCCCCACCGAAGACGTGCACGGCGTCGGCCAGACCGGTCTCGACGTCGCCCCGCACCAGTTGCGGCATGGCGCCCTGGAAACTGTCGGCGGCGATCGCCTCCCGCACGGTCACGTAGGAGGGCAACGGCTCCGTCTCGACCTCCACGGCGGCCGCGCCCACACGTGCCGCCTCGTACGTCTCGGCGAGCACCCAACAGACGGCGTGGCCGAAGAACATGACTTCCTCGGGGAACAATGGCTCGTCCTGCTTGATCCCGGCGTCGTTCACTCCGGGCACATCGGCGGCCGTGAGCACCCGGACGACACCTGGCACGCGGAGCGCCGGGGCGACTCGCAGCGCGGTGACCCGGGCGTGCGCCTGGGGCACCTGTACCGGGTGGGCGTGCAGCACATCCTTGGTACGAGGGATCAGGTCGTCGGTGAACTGTGCCGCACCGGTGACGTGCAGCCGCGCACTCTCGTGCGGGACCGCTGCACCCACCGCGGGACTCTCCGGCCTCTCAGACAGCGCGCTCATTCCGTGGCCTCCTCTCGGCCTGGTGCTCGGTGGCCGCGGCGATCCGTCCGCCGGGGACTGCGGTGATCTCGTACGGGGCCGGGTTCTCGGCGTAGAGCTTGAGTAGGCTCTGGCCGAGCATCGCGGCTCGATACTCGGCGCTGGACCGGTGGTCGTCCTGCGGTGTGCCCTCGCGGCGCAAAGACCGAGCGGCGGCAGCGACGGTGGCTGCGGACCAGGGGTTGCCCTCCAGCGCCGCCTCGGTCGCCCGGGCCCGGATCGGTGTGGCCGCCACCCCACCCAGGCCGATGCGTGCGCGGGTGACCGTTCCACCGACGACGTCGAGGGCGAAGCCGACGGCGACGCTGGTGACGTCGTCGAACCGCCGCTTCGCAATCTTGTGGAAGGCGACGAGGCCGGCGAGCGGGCGTGGGATCCGCACTGCCCGGATCAGCTCGTCGGAGCGACGAACGCTGCGCCGATACCCGGTGAAGTAGTCCGCCAGCGGCACCCTGCGTTCGCCGTCGACGCTGACCAGGATGACCTCGGCGGCAAGCGCGAGCAACACCGGCGCGGTGTCGCCCACCGGGGATCCGGTGCCCAGGTTGCCGCCAATGGTGGCTCTGTTGCGGATGAGCCTGGAGGCGAAGAGGGGGAACATGTGGGCGAGCAGCGGCACCCGGCCCGCGAGGCGGCGCTCGATCTCGCTGAGGGTCAGTCCGGCACCGACCTCGATGCTCTCCGGCGTGATCATCAGCTTCCGCAGCTCCGCGAGGCGGTCGATCGCGAGGACCGACTCGGCCCGGGCGCCCTGCAGGTTCACCTGCACACCCCAATCGGTGGAGCCGGCCACCACGGTGGCAGTGGGCTGCTCGCGAAGCCGTCGCAGGGCGTCGGGCAGCGAGGCCGGCCGGACGAACTCCCGGCCCCCGTGCCGCAGCCGAACGGGCCGGGGCGGCGCCGTGGGCGCCTGCTGGCGTTGCACAAGCTGGTCGTCGGGCACCGGTGGACCGAGTGCGAACGCGGCGTCGCGAATCGGCCGGTATCCGGTGCAGCGGCACAGGTTGCCGCTGAGGGCGTCCAGGTCGAAGCCGTTGGGCCCCTTGTCGTGTCCGGTCACGTCGCCGTCCGGGGACGCCCGTCTTCCGGCCCGGTAGTACTCGGCAGCCATGCTGCAGACGAAGCCGGGTGTGCAGTAGCCACACTGCGATCCACCGCGGACGGCCATCTCGTGCTGGACCGGGTGCAGGCGGTCGGGGCTGCCCAGCCCCTCGGCAGTGCGGATCTCCTGGGCATCCAGGGCGGCGACCGGCAACAGGCATGCGTTGACCGCCACCCATTCGGTGGGCGAATCAAAGCCGGGTCGGGCGACGAGCACCGCGCAAGCGCCGCACTCACCCTCTCCGCAACCCTCCTTGCAGCCGGTGAGGCCTCGTCCACGCAGCCATTCCAGCGCCGTGGTGTGTGGCGTGACATCCCCGAGTGGAGTGATCCGGCCGTTGACCGTGATGTCGCCGCCGCTCCGCGTGGTGTCGTCAGGCAGCGGGGGCGTGTCGGTCGACACCGCTCGGCCCGCGGTCGGCTCCTGCCGACCGGGTAGGTCCGGTCGGAATGCATGGTGCGTCCCGGTCATCTTCTTCCCCTCATCAACAGCTTCCCGAGCGGCTGTCCCTCCGTACGTACGCGCCGCCCGCGAAGCCAGGTCTGCCGGACGATGCCGGCCAGCCGTCGACCCGAGTACGCCGTCAGCTGGTGACGGTGCAGTAGGCTCGCCGGATCGACCACGAAATCGGCGTCCGGGGCGAAAACACACAGATCCGCGTCGGCGCCGGCGGCGATGCGACCCTTGTACGGCAGCCCGACGCGCTCGGCTGGGCGCTGCGCCATCCAACGCGTCACGTCGGCCAGCGAGTGCCCGCGCGAGCGGGCCGCCGTCCATACCACCGGCAGTCCCAGCTGCAGGCCCGCGATGCCACCCCACGCTTTGCCGAAGTCGCCGTGTTCGAGCAGCTTGAGCTCGGGCGTACAGGGTGAGTGGTCCGAGACGACCATGTCGATGTCTCCGGCGGCGAGCGCCTGCCACAACCGGTCCTGGTTGCCGCCGTCGCGGATCGGCGGGCAGCACTTGAACTGGGTCGCTCCATCCGGGATATCGGTATCGGACAACGTCAGGTAGTGCGGGCAGGTCTCCACCGAGACATCGACACCGGCAGCCCTGGCTGCGGTGAGCCCTGACAGCGCGTGGGCGCTGGACAGGTGCAGGACGTGGGCCCGGCCACCGGTCGCGCGCGCGGCGTTGATCACCTGGTCGATCGCGCGATCCTCGGCCCGGTGCGGGCGGGAACGCAGGAAGGCCGCGTACTCCGGCCCGGTGGGGCGTGGCGCCAGTGCGACCACCTCGGCGTCCTCGGCGTGCACGATCAGCATCGCACCGAGGCGAGCCGTCTCTGCCATCGTCGCGACGAACTCCGCAGCGTCCAGCGGTGGAAACTCCGGCACCCCGGAGTCGAGCAGGAAGCACTTGAAGCCGAAGACTCCGCCGTCGTGCAGGGCCGCCAGATCGGTGATGTTGCCCGGCACTGCCCCGCCCCAGAAGCCCACGTCGACGTAGGTCTGGCCGCGGGCGCAGCCCTGCTTGGTGGCCAGCGCGGTGGGCGTGGTCGTCGGTGGAATGCTGTTGAGCGGCATGTCCACGATGGTGGTCACTCCGCCGGCTGCGGCTGCCCGGGTCGCGCTGGCATAGCCTTCCCACTCGGTACGACCGGGCTCGTTGACGTGCACATGGGTGTCGACCAGGCCCGGCAGAAGCACCTCGTCATCAGCGAGAGTGATCGACTCCTGGGCTTCCAGCTTCGCGTCGAGTGGTGCCACGACGGCGATGCGCCCGTCACGCACACCGATCACACCCGCGGTCTCGGTGCCCTCGATGACCACGCGTCGACTGCGAAGGACGAGATCCAGCATCATGATCGCGCCTCGTCGGGCCGTCCGGCGATCAGCGGACAACAGATGGCGAGGCGGTGACGCCCGGAGTCGGCCATGTCGCTCGTCAGTTCACAGGAAGGACGGCACGGCGAGCCAGGCGTCGCCCGGCTCGGGCGCGTCGTCGCGGGTCACGGCGGCCTCGATGAGCCCGTACGGCCGGTCGGTGGCGGTGAACACCTCGCCGCTGTTCTCCAGGCCGAATCGGGCGAGGTCAACGGGGAAGTGATGCTTGTTGGGTGCGGAGAAGCGGATCTCGGCCACCTCTTCGTGAGCCTTGAGCACGTGCGCTCCCATCAGATAGAGGGTCTCCTGTAGCGCCCGGCTGTAGGTGGTGGCGAAGGTCTCCAGCAGCGACGCACTGATGGCGCCGTACGTCGAGTTCCAGTCGACCTCGGTACCCGCGTACCGCCACCTCGCGACGAGCGAGGTGGCGAGGATGCGGTCGTCGGTCTCCTGCAACGTCGTGTATTCGTCCCGGAGGAAACCCTTGAACTCCGAACCGGTCGACTTGAGCAGGACCAGGTCACGTAGGCCGGAAACCACGCGGACCAGCTGCTCGGCGTTCCGCCCGGAGAGCGTGACCACGGTCGTCCGGACGGCTCCGCCGCGGCGGAGGAACGCGTGGTCGTGGCCGGCCCCGTCGACGTCGATTCGGTCCCAGGCGTACTGCTCGACGCGGACCTGGGCGCCGGACGCCTTGGGGGACGCCTCGATCAGCCGTTGGCCGACCGCGATCGCGTAGTCCTCGGGAGACGTGACGCCGTGCTTCTTGGCGTACACGAAGGCGGTGTTCTTCTGGGTGTCGGTCGGTAGCACATCCCGCTGGTCTCCCTCGACGTGCGCCGCGGCGAAGTCACCGCGTAACGCCGTGGAGACGTTCAGATCCCAGATCTCGTGTCGCGGGTTGTCCCGGTAGATGCGCACGACGCGGTTCTCGGCCTTGCCGTACTGGTCGAAGCTGAGCACGGTACCCATGACGTCCCTCCTACGTGTCGGTCGGTCGTCCTGTCGATGTCCGCATCGTGGTGGCCGTCCAGCCGGTGGCCGTCCAGCCGGTGGCCGTCCCCGATCAGCTCCCCACCCGGGGCGCGGATCGGGTGCGAGCCGCCGGATCCCGTCTCGTGCTGATGCCGACGGCAACGAGGCAGGGCCAACGCGTAGGAGTCGAGGCGATCCCCAAGTGGATCTCCACCGCGCCCGAGAGGGACGGGGCTCGTGGACGTCGGGTTTCCTTCATCGTGGGATCACCGTCCACCGCTGACCTGTCGCCGCCCTATCGGCGATCTCTTGTCGTCCTGCTCGCCGTCGATATCTTCGTGATAGACGCGGCGTCCCCAATGCAGTGTCATGAGCCTGCGAGTCATGTCGGCGGCGCCGACCGAGCCTGATCCCCGAGGCGCTGCGGCGCGTCCCCTGACCATCTGTGTCTTCTGCGGCGCCCGGCCGGGCCGGCGGGCGGCCGACACCGAGGCGGCCCGGCACCTGGGTCTGCTGATCGGCCGACGCGGTCACCGGTTGCTCTACGGCGGTGGTGGTTCGGGGCTCATGGGCGAGGTGGCGTGGTCCGCGCAGCGGCACGGTGCGCCCGTGACCGGGGTCATTCCCACGTTCCTGGTCGAGAAGGAGCGAGGCATCGCGGCACCACCGCAGCAGACGGTGGTCACCTCGACGCTGGGCGAGCGCAAGGTGGCGTTCCTCACCCAGGCCGACGCGTTCGTCGCCCTGCCCGGCGGGTTCGGGACTCTCGACGAGGTGCTGGAGGTGATAAGCCTCAACCAGCTGAAAGTGTTGACCAAGCCGATCGTGCTGGTCAACACCGACGGGTTCTGGGATCGGTTCCTCGGAATGGCGCAGGAGCTGACCGACTGGGGCTTCACCGATCCCGACCTCGGCTCGCTCTGCTCGGTGACCGGCACCACGGAGGACGCGCTGCGGTGCGTGGAGAGGCACGCGAACCACACCGCGGGACTGGCCGCCGTCGACGCGGAGCGGCTCTGAGCCGAGTTCATCGGTTGCCGAGTCCCATAGGCGGGTCGTGACCCACTCTTCGTACCTCGACGGTCCGCGCATGCTGCACGACAGCGACACCGCCGACCGAGGTGCGACCGACCGCTCGGGTGGCCGCCCGGCGGCACCTCGGCCGCCGCCAGGTCACCTGCCGCGAGGGCCGTGTCACGGGCAGCCGCCGGGTCGGCCCAGGTGTCTGTTCAACGGACGTCCGCCGCCGGCGCCCACTGTCGATCACTGCGTACCGGAGCGTTCAGAGGTCGACCGGCCGCCCGTTCGGGGCGTCCGTCGAGCGGGCGGGGTGGGCTTGTCAATCGCCTGACCCGACCGCCACCGCGGTCAGGATCAACCGGTCGGTCGCCAGGAAGCGTCCGGAGAACCGGGACCGCGGTCCGTCGACGAGCAGTTGCGCGCTGAACCGGCCCGCAGTGGGGTCGATGGTCAGCCGGGCGTCCGGCAGTCCGAGCCACCGTCCGGTCAGCGGAAACCACGCCTTGTACACCGCTTCCTTCGCGCTGAACAGCAGCCGGTCCCAATGCGTCCGAGGATGGGCACTGCGCAGGTCGCGCAGCATGTCGGCCTCGCCGGGCGCGACGATGTAGTCCTGGGTTCCGGCCAGCAGTGTCTGGTGCGGCTCGGCGTCGATGCCAACCGACATCAGGTCGGCCGAGCGCGCGACGGCGGCCGCTCGGTAGCCGGTGCAGTGCGTGATGCTGCCGACCACCCCGGTCAGCCAGACCGGCGCCCGTTCGGCACCGATCCGGATCGGTGCCGGAGCCACACCGAGCCGCCGCAGGGCTTCGCGCGCGCAGCGGCGGGCGGTGACGAACTCCCGGCGCCGGAGGTCGACGACGTTCGCCACCAGGTCCTCCTCGCCAGGGAACACCGGCTCGCCGGGTATGTCGGAGAACGCCTCAGCGGTGCGTACGGCGGCCGGGAGCAGAGTCGCGAGCATCGACCAGAGTCTACGGCCTGAGCGCGGTGGACACCCCCTATCGTCCACGTATCCCGGACCGGCGCCTCCAACCGGTAACGGCGGGACAGCGGGCCGATAGGCGACCGGCCGAGAGTCGGCCCATGACCATCACTCCTGACGAGCGCGAGGATCTGCTGGCCGCGGCACGGCGCAGTGTCACGGAACGGCTGCTGCGCGGAGCCGCGCCGACCGCGAGCCCGGTGCAGACACCGGACGCCGCACGGTCGCCCGAGGAGCCCGTCCCGCTGTCGCCGGAGCAGCATTCTCTGTGGCTCGTCGGAGAGATGCTCGGCGCACACGAGGGGCTCTACAGCGTGCATGAGGTCGTGCGACTGCACGGGGCCGTAGAGGTCAGCAGATTGCGGACCGCGCTGGATCGTCTGGTGGCCCGGCACGAGGCGTTACGTACCGTCGTCGTCGAGACCGAGGACGGACCGATGCAAATCGTCCGCGCCCCGGGGCCGGCCGCCTTCACCGTGGTGGACCGGACCGAGCACGGAGGCGACCCGATGGCCTCGGTCCGGGCCAAGCTGGCGCGGCGCTTCGACCTCGAGGCGGGACCGCTGTTCCGCGCTGCTCTCGTCGAGGCGGACGGCGATCACCTCCTGGTGCTGCACCTGCACCACCTGATCGCCGACGAATGGTCCTGCCAGATCCTGGCCACCGACCTCAGCCGGCTCTATCGCGGCGTCGCGGACGTCGCGGCGCCGGGTCGCTACACCGACTACGCGCGCCGGGCCCTCGAAGGCGCTGCCGACGGCCGGCAGACCCACCTGGACCATTGGCGCCGGGCCCTCTCGGATGTCGACCCGTACCTGGAACTTCCCATCGACCGGCCGCACCCGCCCGAACCGACATACCGCGGCGACGGGGTCGTGATGACCGTGCCCCCGAACACGGCGAACCGGCTACGGCAGGTCGCTGCCGAGGCCGGCGTGACGCCCTTCGTCGCGGTGCTGGCGGGGCTCGCGGCCACCCTTGGTGGCTACAGCGGGCAAACGCGTTTCGCGGTGGGGACGCCCATGTCGCGCCGTGGCACGGCCGGCACCGACGAGACTGTCGGGCTCTTCGTCAACACCGTCGCCGTTCCGGTCGATCTGGCTGACGGGCCGGAGCTGCGTGACCTCATGATCCGCCTGCGCCGGACCGTGGCCGGGGCGCTGGACCATGCCGATGTCAGCATCGAGGAGGTGGTCCGCGCGCTGAACGTGCGACGCGCGCCGGATCGCAACCCGCTGTTCCAGGTGTTGTTCCAATACCTGGACGACCACGAGGACTGGTGGGACCTTCCGGGTATCACCACCGAGCCGGTCGACCTCGACGAGGCCACCGAGAAGTTCGAACTCACGCTGGTGGCGCGCGACGACGACGGCGCGATCCGCCTGGAGCTCCGGTACGCCACGGATCTGTTCGAGGCCGATACCGCACGGCGGCTGCTGCGCAGTCTGGTTGCCGTCCTGGAGCAGATGGCCGCCGATCCCGCACGCCGGACCGGCGACCTTGATCTGCTGGGGGCCGACGACCTGCACCGGCAGCTCCGGTCCTGGAACGACACCGAGGTGCCGCTGCGCGAGACGACCCTGGCGTCCCTGTTCGCCGAGCAGGCGGCCCGGACCCCGGATGCCTGCGCCGTCGTCGACGACCAGGAGACGCTCACGTACGCGGAACTGGCGCACCGAGTGAGCCGGGTAGCCGCGGGGCTGCGGCGAGCCGGGGTAGGACCCGATGTGCCGGTCGGGGTCTGCCTGCAGCGCTCGTTCAGGCTGGTGACCGCGCTGCTTGCTGTCGAGTGGGCAGGTGGCGCGTACGTGCCGCTCGATCCCGATCATCCCGACGGCCGACACGCGATGATCGTCGCCGACACCGGGATGTCCGTCGTCCTGGTCGACCAGGAGACCGCCGGTCGTTGGACCGGCGACGAGGTCGTCGTGCTGGACGTGGACCGGCAGGCGGCGATCACCGACGACGGCACTTCCGGCCTGACGGCAGTGTCACCGGACGACCTCGCATACATCATCTTCACCTCCGGCTCGACCGGGCGGCCCAAGGGCGTCTGTGTACCGCACCGGGGTGTGGTCAACCGGCTGCAGTGGATGCAGAAGGCCTACCCGATCGGCACCGGCGACACTGTCGTCCAGAAGACGCCGTTCAGCTTTGACGTGTCGGTGTGGGAGTTCTTCTGGCCGCTGACCGTCGGCGCGCGTCTGGTGGTCGCCGAGCCTGGTGGACATCAGGACCCGGCGTACCTGGCGGACCTCATCCGCCGCAGCGCCGCGACCGTCGTGCACTTCGTGCCCTCGATGCTCGCGGAGTTCCTCGCCGATCCCACGGTCGACGACCTTCCCAGCCTGCGCCACGTCATCTGCAGCGGCGAAGCCCTTCCGGCCGGGCTGGCGGATCAGGCTCGCTCCCGGCTCACCGCCGAGTTGCACAACCTGTACGGCCCGACCGAGGCGTCGATCGACGTGTCCGCGTACACCTGTGTGTCTGCGCCGGGCGAGGCGACCGTCCCGATCGGCAGGCCGATCGACAACACGCGGCTGTACGTCCTGAACGACGCCCTGCGCCCGATGCCCGTCGGGGTGCCCGGCGAGCTGTTCATCGGTGGTGTCGGCCTCGCCCGCGGATACGTCGGCCGGCCCGTACTGACCGCTGGCTCCTTCGTGCCCGACCCGTTCCACGGCGGCCGGATGTACCGGACGGGCGACGTCGCGCGGTGGCGTACCGACGGATCCCTCGAATTCCTCGGACGGATCGACGATCAGGTCAAGGTACACGGCCACCGCATCGAGCTCGATGAGATCGTTTCGACCCTGCTGGCCCGCCCCGACATCGCGCAGGCCGCAGTGGTGCCACAGCAGACCTCGGCCGGCGCTCTGCGGCTGGTCGCCTATGTGGTGCCGACGCCCGGGCACGTGCTGTCGGCGAGCGATCTGACGGCCCATCTGCGCGGCACGCTGCCGGAGTACATGGTCCCGGCCACGTACGTGCCCCTGGACGCGCTGCCGCTGACCTCGAGCGGCAAGGTGAACCGGAAGGCGCTGCCGGACGTGTCACCGGCAGCCGCATCGCGAGCGGAGCCGACCAGGCCACGCGACGAGACCGAGCGGGTGCTGGCCGCGATCTGGGCCGAGCTGCTCGATCTCGACTTCTGTGGCGTGCGGGACAACTTCTTCGACATCGGTGGCGACTCGATCCTGGCGGTGCGGATCGCCAACCGGGCTCGCGCCGCCGGCCTGCCGGTGACCCCGCGTCTGCTGCTACGGCACCAGACGGTGGCCGAGGTGGTGGCGGCGCTCCGCGCCACGGACGGCCCGGCCGCTGACGGCCACGGCGCCGCCCCGGCCCGCGCTGCCGAACCGCTACCGGACGGCGTGGAGTCCGTGCACCGGCTCTCCGCCCTCCAAGAAGGGATGCTGTTCGAGACGATCGCCTTCCCGGCGGAGAACCGGTACGCGCAGTACCACGCCTTCGATGTGGACCAGCCGCTCGACGAGGAGGCGCTGGCCTCGGCGCTGCGCGAGGTCTGCGCCCGGCACCCCGCGCTGCGCAGCCGGTTCGCCTGGCGCGGGCGGCCACATCCGGTCCAGGAGGTGCACTGTCGCGCAGAGCCGGAACTGGTCGTCCTCGACTGGCGCGCCGACGCGTCTCCGCGGCGGTACGAGGACTTCCTCGCCGAGGACCGGGCCGAACCGATCGAGCTGACCGGTCCGATCAACCGATTCACCGCGCTGCGCACCGGTGACTCGTCCTACCGGCTGGTGTGGCGGACCCACCACATCCTGCTCGACGGATGGAGCACCGAGATAGTGGTCCGGGAACTGTTCCAGATCGTCGGCGGCCTCCGCAACGGCACGTCCGTCGACCTCCCCGACCCGGTGCCGGCGGCAGCACATCGGGCGTGGCTCGCCGGACGCGACCGCGACGCGGACGCCGTGCACTGGCAGAAGGTGCTCGGCGGATTCACCACGCCGACCGCGCTACCGGTCAACCGGTTGCCGACGGAGGAAGGCGGCCGGGCGGGTACGGCGCTCGAACTGCTGAACCTGGACCGGGGCCAGCTGGATCGGTTGACCGAGGTGTCGCGCCGCTGGCGGGTGTCGCTGGGCTCGCTGGTGACCGCGGCCTGGGGACTGCTGCTGCGTCGGTTCGGTGGCGGGGACGACGTGGTCGTCGGGGTCACCGTCAACGGGCGGTCCGGGGACTTCCCTCGGATCGAACAGGTCGTCGGCCTGCTGATGAACACCCTCCCGGTCCGGATGCGGATCGAAGAGGGGATCACCGCCGGCGCGGTGGCCCGCGCAGTCCAGGATCAGATGGCCGAGTTGCACGAGCACGTCCACTGCTCGCTGGTCGACGCCAAGCGGCAGAGCGCGGTGCGGGCGGACGAGCGCCTGTTCGACAGCATCGTGGTGTTCCAGCACGAGGAGCGCGAACCGGCGCTGCCGCCGGAAGTGTCCCCGGTGCCCGGTAGCACCGCGCTGGACAGTGGCTACCCGCTGGTGCTGGACGTGACGGCGGGGGACGGGCTGTGCCTGCAACTGGCGTACCAACGCACCTGCGGCGAGGCGGAGACCATCCGGCGGCTGCTCGCGCACCTGGCGATCATCCTCACCGCGATCGCCGATGACCGGTCCGGCTCGATCGACACGCTCGACGCGTTGCCCGACGTCGAGCGCGAACGTGTGCTCCGGACATGGAACGACACCGACGCGTGGTACCCGTCGGAGACGTGCCTGCACGAGTTGTTCGAGCAGGCGGCTCGCGAGAATCCCGCCGCTACGGCGATCGTCGATGTCGACGGATCCTCGGTCTCCTACGCCGACCTGGACGAGTCCGCGAACAGGCTGGCGCACCACCTGCGTGCCCGAGGCGTCGGCCCCGAGCAGATCGTCGGCGTGCTCCTGGACCATTCCGTCGAGATGTTCGTGGCCCTGCTCGGCGTGCTCAAGGCCGGCGGCGCCTATCTCCCCCTAGACCCCGGCCATCCAAGTGACCGGCTGAAGTACTACCTGCGGGACAGCGGTGCCCGGCTCGTGGTGACCCGGGCCGACCTCGCGGCGCTGGCCACCGACGGCGAGAACCTGCCCGCGGTGCTGCTCGACGCCGAGGCCGCGCAGATCGCAGAGCGACCGGCCACGTCGCCCCAGACGGGTGTCACGGCGCGCAACCTGGTCTACATCATGTACACCTCCGGCTCGACCGGACGGCCGAAGGGCGTGCTGATCGACCATCGAGGTCTGATCAACTATCTGTGGTGGGCGCGTTCCGGCTATGGGATCGACGGCGCGGACGGCGCTCCGATGGTCGGCTCCATCGCGTTCGACCTCTCCGTTCCCAATTTCTTCCTGCCGCTGACGGCCGGGCTGAGCGTGACACTGTTGCCGCCCGACGAGGGCCTCGGAAATCTCGCCGACCTGCTCACCGAGCCGGCCGACTTCAGTCTGCTCAAGATCACGCCGGGGCATCTCGACGTGCTGCGTCGGATGGTGCAGCCCGACAGCGTCCATTCGGTGCGCACCTTCGTGGTGGGCGCCGACGAGGTGCGTACGGAAACCGCCCTGGGCTGGCGTAAGGCGGCTCCACGGGCACGGATCATCAACGAGTACGGCCCGACCGAGACGGTGGTCGGCTGCTCGACCTATGTCCTGCCGGACGAAGTCGATCCGGAGCTGCCGCTCCCGATCGGCCGGCCCATCGCCAACATCCGGATGTACGTGCTCGACCGTCACCTCTCCCCGGTACCGATCGGTGTGACGGGGGAGTTGTTCATCGGCGGTGACGGTGTCGCCCGTGGTTACCATCGCAGGCCGTCGGTCACGGCGGAGCGGTTCCTGCCGGATCCGTACGCGTCGGAGCCGGGCGCCCGGTTCTACCGGACCGGGGATCTGGCCCGGTGGCGCGCCGACGGGAACCTCGACTTCCTGGGCCGTTGCGACGATCAGGTGAAGATCCGCGGATACCGGGTCGAACTGGGGGAGATCGAGGCCCGGCTGCTGGCTCATCCCGACATCGTCGAGGGTGCGGTCGCCGCCTTCGCCCACGAGTCAGGCGACCGTCGGCTGGTCGCGTACCTGGTGCCCCGCCCCGATGGGCAGCTGCCGAGCGCCGTTGACCTGCAGGAATGGCTGGCCCGCGACCTGCCCACCTACATGCGTCCCGCACAGTTCGTCTGTCTGCCGGAGCTGCCGCTCACGGCGGCCGGCAAGGTCGACCGCAGCCGGCTGCCGGCACCGGGCCCGGTCACCCGGGATGAGGAAGCCGGGTACGTCGCTGCCCGCACTGAGACCGAGCGACGCCTGGTCAGTGTCTGGGAACAGGCGCTCGGTGTGACCGGGGTCGGCGTGCACGACGACTTCTTCGGGCTCGGTGGCGACTCCATCGTCTCGGTGCGGTTGGTCGCTCTGGCACAGGAGTACGGTCTCGCCGTCAACCCGCGTGACGTGTTCCGCCATCCGACCGTCGCCGGTCTCGCGGCCGTGGTGACCCTCGCGGAGCCGGCAGCGGCGGAGCCCGCTCCGGAGCGATCGGCTGCGGAGCCACCGGTGGCCGGGCCCGACCCGCTCACCGGGCTGGACGACGAGGCTGCCGCCGTCCTGCGTACCCAGCTGAGGGAGTTGGACACGGCCGAGGTGTACCGGCTCACCCACCTGCAGACCGGCATGCTGCTGCACCGGCTCGCCGACCCGCAGCGGGACGAGTACTTCCGCCAGTTCATCTGGGACCTCGACGGCGATCTCGACGTGGGAACGTTCGTGACGGCGTGGCAGCGGGTCATCGACCGGCATGCGGCCCTGCGGACCCGGTTCATCTGGCAGGACCTGCCGCACCCGGTGCAGGTCGTCGTCCGCGCCCAGCCGATCGTGGTCGAACGCTGGGACTGCCGTTCCACTCCTGACGGCGAGCGCGTGGGCTGGCTGGAGCGGCTGGCCGCGGACGAACGGGAGCGCGGGATCGACCTCACCGCCGGACCGCCGATGCGGCTGGTTCTGATCCGAACCGGTTCGACGCGCCACCGCCTGCTGTGGAACGTCCACCACCTGGTGCTGGACGGCTGGAGCCGGTCGATCGTGAGCCGTGAGGTGCTGGAGACATACGCCGCTATGCGTACCGGCGGTGCCCTGCCGGCCGATCCGCCGGCACCGTTCCGTGACTACCTGTCCTGGCTCGACCGCCACCCGGCGAACCGGGACATGGGTTACTGGCGGCGAACGTTGGCCGGCCTGCGCGGTCCCACGCCGCTACCCGCCGTCGCAGCGGGTCGACGCCCGGGAACCGGCATCGGCGTCGAGGAGAGCACTCTCGCCGATTCGCTGTTCCAGGCTCTGCGCGACACCGCAGCTCGTTACCGGATCAGCCTGCCGAATCTGTTGCAGGGGGCGTGGGCGTTGCTCCTGAGCCGGCACTGCGGCACCGATGACGTCGTCTTCGGCACCACGCTGGCCGGCCGGTCCGCCGACGTGCCCGGCATCGACCGCATGGTCGGGATGCTGATGAACACCCTGCCCACCCGGATCGGCGTGTCCCCGGACATGTCGATCGGCGACTGGCTCACCGAGGTGCACCGAGGCCGCCTGACCCAACAGGAGCATGCCGGCGCATCCCTGGTGGAGATTGCCCGATGCGTCGATGTGCCCCGCGGAGAACGGCTGTTCACCAACCTGTTCGTCCTGGAGCGCGCCGCCGACGAGGAGGAGGGCGAGTGGGCCGGCCTGCGGGTCGACCAGAGCGACGGCGCTCCGGGCGAGACCGCGTACCCGTTGGTGCTCACCGTGAGCGTCGCCGGTCACCTCGAGCTCGGACTGAAGTTCGAGCACGCAGTCTATGACCGGGACGCGGTCGCGGAACTCCTCGGGCACTACCGAATGCTGCTCGAGGCCGTCACCGTTGCGCCCGCCGACGACCCGGTCGCCGCGTGGCGCGAAGTCGTACCCGCGCCGGTCGTTCCGGAACCGGCTCCGGCCGCGTCGTCGGGCGCCGCCGGGCCGGCCGGGATGGGGCTCGCCGCCGCCGTCACGGAGGCCGAGCGGGTGCTCGCGGAGATCTGGAAGGGCGTGCTGCGCCTCGACCGGGTGGGGCCAGAGGACGACTATTTCGCCCTCGGTGGCGATTCGGTCCTCGCCTTCCAGGTTGTCACCCTGGGGCGGCGTGCCGGCCTGTCGATCACTGTGCAGGACGTGCTGCGCGACACCAGGCTGCGAGACCTGGCCGCCACCGTGGCGCCGGGCGCGGCGGTGGAGGTGGCGGCCCCGCGTGCCGAGCACCCGGACCCCTGGTCGGCGGTACCGCTCACTCCGGCGCAGCATCGTCTGCTCGACCAACGTGTGCCGCACGACCACTACAACCAGTCGGTGCAGGTGGACTGGCACGGCGCCGCCGATCCGGGCCGCCTGGGACGGGCTCTGCGGGCGCTGACCGCCCAGCACGACGCGCTGCGGTTGCGTCTCGACCGCGCCGCGCCCGACCGGCGCCAGCGGGTCGCGCCGGTGTCGGACACCAATCCGCTACGGGTGGTCGATCTCGGCACCCGGACAGCCGATGAGCGACGGGACGAGATCCGGGCCATCGCCGATCGGCTGCACACCGGTCTCGACCTGGCCGACGGCCCCCTGCTCAGGGCGGCACTGATCCGGGCCGACGGATTCGACGACCGCGTCGTGGTGGTGGTCCACCACTGGGCCGTGGACACGTATTCCTGGCGCATCCTGCTCGACGACCTCGCCACCGTGTACCGAACCGACGATCCCGCCGCGCTCACGCCGGTCCCGACCTCGTTCGGGCAGTGGGCCACGCGGCTCGCCGCGTACGCGAGCAGCGGGAAGCTGGACGAGGAACGCGAGTTGTGGCAGGCGGTGGCTCGCGAGCCGGTGGCGCCACCGCCCGCAGTTGATGTAGGCGGCATCAATCGTGAGTCGGCGACCCGCACGGTCGAGGCGGTGCTCGATGAAGCGGACACGAGCCGGCTGACCCGCAGGGCGGCGCACGGGGTGCCGATGCAGACGCTGGTGCTGGCCGCTCTCGGGGACGTGCTGGTGGAATGGGCCGGCGGCGGCCTCCCGGTCTCGGTCGACATCGAGGGCCACGGCCGCGAGCCGCTGTTCGATGATGTGGATCTCTCCCGCACCGTCGGCTGGTTCACCGCCAGGTACCCGGTGGTCGTCCGGCCGGTCGGCCGGGGTGGCGTCGACACGGCGGTGGACGCCCTGGCCGACACCCTGGCGGCGATTCCGCACCATGGGATCGGACATGGACTGTTGCGTCACCTGGCGGGCCAGGCCGATCTGGCATCCAGGTCGTGGGTCAGCCTGACCCACTTCGGTCATCTGCTCGACCAGGGCGACGGTGCGGGCCTGTTCCACGGCGTGGACGACGACTCGACGGCCCGGGCCCCCGCCGGTGAGCGCCGCTACCTCCTGGACGTCAGGTCGTGGGTGCGAGACGGCCGGCTGCACGTCGACTGGACCTTGGCCGGAAACGTCGAGGAGCGGGTGGGCCGCCGGCGTCTTCAGGAGCACCTGCAGCGACTTCGCAAGCTGGCGGCACCGGCCGACCGGCCGGTTCCGGCGTCCTGGCAGCGCCTCGAGCCGGGCTCGGCACTGATGGCCGCCGCGCGTCGGCGGTGTCAGGCGCCGGCGGTGAGTGTCGCGGTGATCGCCGACGGGCAGGTCGCCCGGGCCTGGGGTGAGGGAACGACCGACGCCCGTGGGGGTGCGGCGGTCGATGCCGAAACGATCTTCCAGGCCTGTTCGGTGAGCAAACACGTCACCACGGTGGGCGTGCTGCGGCTGGCCATGGACGGCGTGCTGGACCTGGACGCGGACGTGCGTACCCACCTGACAGGCGGGTTGCGCGGCGCGTCGGGACCGGTCACCCTGCGGGGCCTGCTGGGCCACGTGGCAGGGCTGGTGCAGTACGGCCACCCGGGCCATGAGCAGGCGGACCCGCTGCCCACCCTCGCCGACATGATCCTGGGTCGGCCGCCGGCCGCGACACCGCCGATCGAGATGACGGGCGCGGCAGGGACGTTCGGCTATTCTGGAGCGAACTTCACCGTGGTGCAGAGCGTCCTCCAGGCGGTCACCGGCGAGCCGTTCGCCGAGACGATGCGACGGTTGGTGCTCGATCCGCTCGGCATGCGTGACAGCAGCTTCGACCAGGCGTTCCCGCACCTGCGGCCGGGCCGTGTGGCGCACGGCCACCGGGACGACGGCACGCACCTGCCCGGCGGCTGGCGAGTCTTCCCCCAGCAGGCCGCGAGTGGCCTGTGGACGACCGCCGCCGATCTGGCCAAGGTAGCGGTGGAGATCCGGGCAGCTGCCACCGGCGAACCGTCGCGGGTGCTCGACCGGGCGTCCGCGCAAGCCATGATCACGCCGGAGGTGCCGGGCGGTCGGTACGGCCTGGGCTGCGTCAGCAAGGTCGTCGACGGTCACCGGTGGTTCGGTCATCCCGGCGATCGGCACAGCTTCCAGTGCATGACCGCGACGGATCTCGACGACGGAGCGGGTCTGGTCGTCCTCTCGAACATCGGGGGGAGGCCATTCCTGGCCGATCTGTTCGCGGAACTGGAATTCCCCATGCCGCCGACGCTGTGACCAACGATCCGGTAACGCGCCGACCAAGGGAGAAAAATGATTATCGCATCGGGATCGGCCCGCGCCGCGTTCGATGGCCGGCCGGTGCAGGTCGGCCGTGGCTGGGCCTATGGCACCTTCGGTGAGCTGCTTCAGGGCGTGTTGCCGGAACCGGGTACGGATTTCCTGGTAACGCTGCCGATCAGGCGGGGATGTTCGGCGTACTTCGAGTTACACCCAGGCGCATCGAGGGTCGAAGTCGCACCACGGAGCAAGACGAAATCACGGGCAGTGGCCGAGGCCATGCTGCGCCGGTACGGCGTGTGGGGCGGTGGTCGGCTCACCCTCGACGGCGATCTCACCGAGGGCAAGGGCCAGGCGAGTTCCTCGGCCGATCTGGTGGCCACCGTGCGGGCGGTGAGCGAGGCGATCGGGGTGACGCTCACCCCGGCCGACATCGAGTCACTGCTGCGCCCGATCGAGCCCACCGACGGGGTGATGTATCCCGGTGTGGTGGCCTTCCTGCACCGGCAGGTCCGGCTGCAAGCGATGCTGGGTCATTTGCCGGCAACGACGATCGTGGGCGTGGACGAGGGTGGCCAGGTCGACACGGTCGACTTCAACCGCATTCCCAAACCGTTCGGCCGCGCCGAGCGGCGGGAGTACCGCAGCCTGCTCGATGAGATCACGGTGGCGATCGGCAAGGGGGATCTCGCGACGGTCGGCGCCGTGGCGACCCGGAGCGCGCTGCTCAACCAGCGGCTGCGTCCCAAGTCGATGCTCGGCGACCTGGTGGCCCTCTCGGCCGCGACGGGCGCCCTCGGGGTGGTCGCCGCGCACAGCGGAACGATCCTCGGCCTGTTGCTCGCCGACGACGACCCCGACTACCCGGACAAGCTCGCCCGGGTACGGTACGGCTGCCGCGCCCTGGCCGGCCGGGCCTGGGTCGACCGATCCATGCCGACGATGCCGCAGTCGACCGATCTTCCCACCGGGTCCCGCTCTGGGCCGGGAGCCCGTTGACGGTTCGCCGGTCGGTCCGCCGCCCGATGTCGTCCGGTCAGGTCGGTGATCGCTATGGGTCTACTCAGCCTCCCCGGTTTCTGGAAAGCGAATCTTCGGGTCGGCATACCGGCCGCTCAAAATACATAACGCCGCCGCGTAGTCAGGGCTCATATTCGGACCGAGAGTGATCGCTGGTCCTACACAGCGGATTGTTGAACGCTCGACGGCCCCGCTCCGAGCTGTTACGCTCCCGATTCGGACAGTGATCAACGGCAATGCCCTTGCCCATCGCCAGGGGTGCGAGGGCGATTTCGCCGCGCGTCGCAAGGTGTAACAGACGGAGCCGAGACCACGGGGGACTGCGGCTGTGATGAACTTCGAGATCCTCGGCACGCTGGGGGTGAAAGGCCCGACAGGCACAGCCACCATCCGAGCGGCGCGGCAGCGCATCGTCCTGGTGATGCTGCTGCTCGAGGCGGGCCGGGTCGTCCCGGTCGACCGGCTGTCCACAGCCATCTGGGACGACGCCCCACCGCAGACCGCGCGAGGACAGATCCAGATCTGCGTCTCCGCGCTGCGGCGGGCGCTCGCCGACGTCGGCCTGCCGGACCGGCTGGAGACCTGCGCTCCGGGCTACCTGATCCACGCCGGGCCCGACGAGGTCGACCTGCTCGTCTTCGAGCGGCTCGTGGCAGAGGGCCGACAGAGCGCCGAGGAGCAGCGGCTCGATGAGGCGATCGGCCGCTACGAACGCGCGTTGAAGCTCTGGCGGGGCGACGCGCTGGCCGGGGTGGAGAGCCGGCTGGTGGCAGCTGCCGGCGCTCGCCTGGAAGAGATGCGGTTGCGGGCGGTCGAGGAGTTCATGGACCTGAGACTGCGCCAGAGCGGCCACCAGGAGATGATCGCCGAACTCGCCGACCTGGTGGCGTCCAACCCGCTGCGCGAACACCTGCGGGCGCAATTGATGCTCGCGCTGTTTCGCAGCGGTCGCCAGGGGGAGGCCCTGGCCTGCTACCGCGACGGTCGCCAGACACTCGTCGACGAGCTGGGCATCGAGCCGAGCGCCGAGCTGCGCGAGGTCGAACGTGCGGTCCTGGGCGGTGAAACCGACTATGAGCTGGATCCGAGGGCCGCGACCCAGCCTGCCGACGTCACGCCGGCCGACTACCGCCCGGCCCGGCTGCTCCCGCCCGACATCGGTGACTACACGGGCAACCGGCCGTTGCTCGACCGGCTCCAGGAGATAGTCACCGCGGAACCGGATGACGGGAACGCGGCGCCCCGGATCATCTCGGTCTCCGGCACCGGCGGTGTCGGCAAGTCCGCCCTGGCGATCCGGGTGGCACACGCGACGAAGGACTTCTTTCCCGACGGGCAGCTCTACGCCCGGCTCAACGGCAACAACACCCCGCTGGGCGCCGCCCAGGTCCTGGAGCGGTTCCTGCGTGCCCTCGGCGTACCGCACGTGATGATCCCCGGCGGCATCGAGGAGCGTGCCGAGACATTGCGAGCCCTGCTCGCCGGGCGGCGCGTGCTCATGGTTCTCGACGAGGTCGCGGACGAGGAGCAGGTCCGCATGCTGGTGCCCAACTCCGCCCCCAGCGTGGTCATCCTGACCAGCCGCCGCCGGCTCACCGCCTTGCCGGCGGCTCACCACGTGGAATGTCCCTTGCTCGAACCCAGCGACTCGGTCGAGTTGCTGGCACAGATCGCGGGGCCCGGTCGAATCTATGCCGAGCCGACCCAGGCGCTGCGACTGAGCAGTATGTGCGGCCACCTGCCGCTGGCGCTGCGCGCGGCAGGCGGGCGACTCCTCATCCGGCCCCACTGGACAGTGGCTCGGATGGCCGAGCGATTCGCCGACACGAGCCGGCGCCTCGACGAACTGTCGCATGGCGAACAGAGCCTCCGGGCCAACATCGCTCCCAGCTACGAGTGGCTCAGCGACCCGGCACGCCGACTGTTTCGGCTGCTCGGCGTGCTGGAGGCACGCGATTTCCCGGAATGGATCTGCGCACCCCTGCTCGGCTCGGACGACGACGCAGGTGCGGAGGCGCTCAGCGAGCTGGTGACGGCGCAGCTGCTGGAGGTCGAGACCCCGGTCGGCGGCCGAGCCCGGTTCCGGATGCACGGCCTGATCCGGATCTTCGCCGCAGAACGCCACGACGCGGAGGACCGAGCCGAGGATGGG
Source organism: Micromonospora sp. WMMD754 (assembly GCF_049315235.1). Taxonomy (NCBI): domain Bacteria; kingdom Bacillati; phylum Actinomycetota; class Actinomycetes; order Micromonosporales; family Micromonosporaceae; genus Micromonospora; species Micromonospora sp. WMMD754. The sequence goes on along the minus strand of NZ_CP186058.1, from coordinate 6,331,984 downwards.
GCCGAGGCACTGCGCCGGGCTCTGGGCGCGTGGCTGTATGTCGCGGAAAAGGCCCACCGCAGCGAGTACGGAGGCGACCACACCGTCCTGCACAGTGACGCGGTTCGCTGGAAGGTCGATGAGACTCTCTGCGAAGAACTACTGGCCGACCCGCTCGAATGGTTCGCGGTCGAGAAGGATGCCCTGGTGGCGATGGTCGGTCAGGCCGCTGACCTCGGCGCCGACGACCTCTGCTGGGACCTCGCGGTGACGCTGGTGACCATTTTCGAGGTGCGGTCGGAATTCGTCGAGTGGCGGGCCACGCACGACAGCGCGCTCGCCGCGGTGCGGCGATCGGGCAACAAGTACGGCGAGGCCGCGGTCCTCTACTCCATGGGCGCCCTGGCTGCCGCGGAGTACCGCCTGGACGACGCGGCCCGGTTGTCCCGTGCCGCCGACGAGCTCTTTGTCGACCAGCGGGTGCTGTACGGCCGGGCGCTCGTCCTGCGCAACCTGGCCTTCATCGATCGGGCGCAAGGCCGCCACGAGGAGGCCCGGCGCAAGTACGAGCAGGCGCGTGAGTGGTTCAGGTTCGCCGGTGACGTGATCGGGGAGGCCCACGTCTTGTCCGGGTTGGCCCAGCTGGCCGTCATCGCCCACGACCGGCGTGCTGCGCTCGGGCATCTCACCGAGGCGATCCGGCTCACCGAGGGACGGAGCCGCCGGATGGAGGCACAGTTGCGGTACCGCCTCGGCGAGGTGGCCCTGAAGGGTGACGACATCGGCACCGCGCTCGACTGCTTTCACGATGTCCTGGAGATCGTCGTCGAGTACGGCGACCGGATCGGCGAGGCCTACGCGCGCTACGGCCAGGGCCTGGCGCAGACCGCGGCCGGCGATGCGGATCGTGCCGTCGGCACGCTGCGCCAGGCGGGCAAGGTCGCCGCGGAGAGCGGCGACCGGATGGTGAGTGCCCGCATCCAGCTCGCCTGGGCAGAGGCCGAGTACGCGATCGGTTCGCGGGACATGGCCGCGCGCCTGGCCGGCGCCGCGCTGCAGAGCTTCCGTCAGTTGGGCGACCAGGTGTGGCAGGCCCGAGGTTTGCGCCTGCTCGGCGACACCATCGCGGACACCGCGACGGCGATGGCGGCCTGGCGGGAGGCGCTGACCATACTCGGTAAGGTCGATTCACAAGATGCCCGTGACCTCGCCGAGGAACTGGTACGCAGGCTCACCTCGGCCTCCTTGGCGTTCCAGGTCGGCGAGGCCTCCTGAGCGGTCCGGCGGGGCCGGGCAGATCTGCGGTCACCCCCAGTTGGTGTCCGTGCGGCCCGGGGCGGTGGCGTGGTGCGAGCGGGCCGGGGTGTTCGGGATCGAGTACATGGTCGTCACTCCTCGACGGGTGGGGCGGTGTGATGGCACGACTGTCTACCGTGGGCTCCCGGCGCCGTTCAGCCTCGGCTCGGAATGGGTGATCACCTTGGCGAGGCGGCTCACCGCCTCGTGCACGTCACCGGTGGTGACGCCGCAGTGGATGACCGCGCGGATCCGGCCGTGCCCGAAGGTGTTGACGGCGACGCCGGCACTGGCGGCCATCCGCACGACCTCTTCCGGGTCCCGTCCCGCGACCCGGAAAAGAATGCTGTTGGTCTGTGGTGGGTCCAGCGTGACACCCGGGATCGCGGCCAGCCCTTCGGCCATCAGCCGCGCGTGGGCGTGGTCCGTGCTCAGACGCTCGGCCGCCTCGTCGATCGCCAGGATGCCGGCAGCGGCGATCACGCCCGCCTGTCGCATTCCGCCGCCGAGCATCTTGCGGATCCGGCGGACCCGCAGCAGCGTGGCCTCGTCGCCGGCCACCATTGAACCGATGGGTGCGGCGAGCCCCTTGGACAGGCAGAACTGCACCGTGTCGGCGTGCTGGGCCAGCTCGGCCGGCGGTACGCCGCGCGCCACCGCGGCATTGAAGATCCGGGCACCGTCCAGGTGCACCGCGACGCCGCGGGTCCGGGCCAGCGCGGCGACCTCGGCCGCGTACCCGTCCGGTAGCACCACCCCGCCGCAGCGATTCTGCGTGTTCTCCAGACAGATGACCGCCGCCGGGGCGAACTGTGGATCCTCGTCGTCCTCCGGGAACGCCGCGGCGATCGAGGCCAGTGGCAGAGTGCCGTCGGGAAGGTTGCGGATCGGCTCGTAGGAGATGCCACCGCATACCGTCGCGCCGGCCGCCTCGTACAGATAGATATCGGATTCCGACCCGACGATCGCCTTGGCCCCGCGCGGGGCGTGAGCCATCAGCGCAGCCAGATTGGCCATCGTCCCGCTCGGCATCAAACAGGCGGCTGCCTTGCCGAGGCGGTCGGCGGCCAGTCGCTCCAGTCGCAGCACGGTGGGGTCCTCGCCGTAGACGTCGTCACCGAGCGGGGCGGTGGCCATCGCCGAGCGCATCGCGGCAGAGGGCAGCGTGAAGGTGTCACTACGCAGTTCGATCATGGTTGACCTCGATTCGCAGATATCCGAGTGCGGCGTCCAGCGCCTCGCTGACCTCGTGGCCGGAGCTGCCCACCGCAATGACGTGCCCGAGCCGGTCATAGGCGTTACGTGGCGGACGAACGGCGGTCCCGGGTGCGGCCGTCACCGCCACGTCGACCACGCCCGGCGTCCGGCGGGCCGCAGTAGTGCCCTCGACGGCGGTGAGCCGGCCGGTGCGACCGGCGGTGAGGAACGCGATCCCGGCGGTGCGGTCCCGTGCCGGACTGAGCTGGACCGGGAGCCGGCACGCCGCGCGCAGGTGTTGCTCGACGATGTCCACCCCGGTGGCCAGCCGCACGAGCTCGGGGATCATGCCGCCGGCGGGGCGCGCGTTGATCTCGACGATGGACGGGCCTGCCGAGCCGAGCCGTACCTCGGTGTGCGTCGCGCCTTCCCGGATACCCGCCGCGGACAGGGCACGGGTGACCAAGGTCAGCACCTCGGCGTGCAGGGCCGGCGGAAGAGCCGCGGGGAAGACGTGCCGTGCCTCGACGAAGTGCGGCGGTGCGAGCGTGGACTTCGCCGTGACGCCGAGACAGGTGACCGTGGCGTCGTGGCTGAACATCTCCACCGACACCTCCGGCCCCGCCACGTACTCCTCGATCAGTGCCAGCCTGGCGGTCGCCTGGCCGCGCACGTTCGTGGTGACCGCCAGGATGCACTCGACCTGGTCCGCCGTCTCGGCGAGGTCGTGGCAGAGCCGGACGTTGTTCGAGCCGGAGTCGTCGATCGGCTTCACCACGCACGGCAGGCCGGTCACGGCGATCGCGGCCGGGATCTCGTCGGTGGCGGCGACCACGGCGTACCCGGGCTGGCGCACCTCGGCCGCGCTCAGCATCCGCCGTGTCGCCGCCTTGTCGCGGCACACGGCGATCGCCTCCGGCGGGTTGCCCGGCAGGTCGAACGAGGCGGTCAGCTCGCTGACCTGCGGCAGGTAGAAGTCGCTGGTGGTCGCGATGCCGGCGGGCGACGAGAGGTTCGCCTTGATCGTCCGGGCCAGCTCCGCAGTGTCGTCGGTGTCGCAGACCACGGTGCGGACGCGGACGTCGGGCAGCCCGCGGTAACGCTGGGGCGAGCTGGTGAACAACACCGGCTCCACGTCGAGGCGGGCGGCCGTCCGAATGGCCGTCATGCCGGTGCCCGTGGTGTTCGCCTCGATGAAGCCGAGCTGACGGCGGTGGTTCCGCCCGAGTTCGGCGAACGACCAGGCGGTCACCACGGTGCCGTACGGAACCCGCACCGGGTGGCTACGAGGCTGCGTCTCCGGCCGGTGCCGATAGACCGACTCCACGTACCGGTCGCCGCGGTCGGGGAAGATGCCCACCAGCGTCGTCCCTTCGGCGGCCTGCCGGGCCAGGTGGGTGAGGACCCGGTACACCGAACCAGAAGTGTTGCCGGCGAAGATCTGCTGCTCCCGGGCCAGCGCCCGGGTCGCGGCGAACGCCTCGTCATCGGACAGCCAGTGCACCTCGTCGAGCACGGCGTAGTCGATGTTGTCCGGTTGCAGGCTGTTGCCCAGTCCGCTCTGCAGGCGCTCGGGACGGTCCGGTTGGGCGAACAGCATGCTGCCGACGGCGTCGACGCCGACGGAGGTCAGCTCCGGCCGGTCGGCGCGCAGCGCCGCCGTGGTCCCGCACAGCGAACCGCCGCTGCCCACCGCGCCGACGAGCACATCGAGGCCATCGATGTCCTCCAGGAGCTCGTCCGCCAGGGCGCGGTACGCCAGCGGGTTGTGCGGGTTGTGGTACTGCTGCGGCCAGAAGGCACCGGGCAGGTCGTCCATCAGGTGAGCGAGGCGTTCCAGCCGGGCACTCTGCCAGCCCGCTCCGGTCATCGCCTCGACGACGTGCACCGCGCAGCCCAGCGCCTCGAGCTTGGTCAGGGTGATCGGATCGATCCGGGGATCGGTGACGATGTGGACCGGATGACCGAGATGGTTGCCCACCAGCGCCAGCCCCAGCGCCATGGTGCCGGACGAGCTCTCCACGATCGGCGCGCCGTCGACCAGCGTGCCGGCCTCGCGTGCGCGCAGGACGACCTCCTTGGCCACCCGGTCCTTCATCGCCATCAGGTTCTGCATCTCGAGCTTGGCGTACGCCCGCACCCCGGGGGCTGCCGGAATCCGCAGCCGGACCAGCGGGGTATGTCCGATCGCCGCCGTCACCGAGTCAAACAACATGGTGTCCTCGCAGTTGGTCTTCCACGGCGTTCACCGCAGAGGTCGTCGCGGAGCGGCGGTGCCGTCCCCATGCCGCGTGCTCGTCGAGTTCGGCGCACTGGACGGCCAGGAGGCGACGTACCGCGTCCGGACCGGTTGATCCGTCGGACGTCCGTGACGCCAGGTCGGCGTCCACGTCGAACGCCTCGGTCAGCAGGTCCGTCGGCTCCGTCACCGGGTAGCCGGCGGCCAGCCTGCGCAACAGCGGCCCGTCGGGCTCGCCGGGGGAGCGGCCCGCGTCGACGGCCGCCGCGATGTACCGACCGGCCACCACCTGCGCGTGCCGCCATGGCAGTCCCGCTCTCAGGGTGAGCAGATTGGCCAGCCGGAAGCCGCCGAGGTGGTCACCGGCGCACGCATCCCGCATCTGCTCGGGCCGGAAGCGGAGCTCGGCGAGCACGGTGCTGGTCAGCCGGAACACCGATCCAGCCTGGGCGAACAGCGCATTCAGGTGACTACCAGCCTCCTTGGAAACCTCGACCATGTTGGCGTACGGAGTCGCGCGCTGGACCATGGCCACATCGAGGTGCAGCGCCGTCAGGTGTGCGCTCCGGCCACGGATCCGTTCGAGCACCGGGAAGTTGCGCTTCTGCGGCATGGACGAGGAGATGCCCACCATCGAGTCCGGAAGGTCCACCAGGCGGTAGGCGCCGCTGGCCCACGCCATCAGGTCGGTGGCGAAGCGGCTGAGGACCACCCCGTAGGCGGACAGATCCCCGCTTACACGCAGCGCCCACCCACGGGAGGCCACCGCCATCAGGGCGTGCCGGGTCGGCCGATCGAAACTCAGGAGCGTCGCCATGCGGGGCAGGTCCCAGTCCAGCTGTTGACCGGCCATCGCACCGGCGCCGAGCGGGCACTCGTCGACCGCGTCGTAGGTCGCACGCATCTGCCGGATGGTCCGCAGCGACTCCTCGACCAGGGCGGCAAGGTAGAAGCCGGGCGTGACGACCTGAGCGGCCTGCAGGTGTGTGTATCCGGGCATCGGCAGGTCGACGCCGGCCGCCGCGCGGTCGGCGGCGGCCCGAGCCAGACCGACCAGACTCTCAATGAGCGCGGCGAGCTGCGATCGGCCGTACAGCAGTTGGGCGCAGGCCTGGAGATCGTTGCGGCTGCGGTCGACGTGCCATGCGGCCGGCACAGGTTCCGGTCCGCCCTGGACGTACCGTTCGATGGCGAACGCGAGGTCGGACATGTTGCCCTCCGGATCGGCGGTGATCTGTTCCGGGGTCAGCTCGTTCAGCCGAGAGACCAGCGCGGCCGACTGGGTGTCGTCGATCAACCCCATTCGCCGGTACTCCAGCAACAGGACCTTTTCGATCAGCACGTACCAGGGCAGGAGCGTGCGGGCTTCCTTCTCGAACTGCGGGCGCAGGATCTCTTCGTGCAGGACGTCGGCCGGGGGAGCGTCGACACGCCCGGTGAACCTCACCGGTCCGCCCCCTCCAACAGGCGACGCACCGTGGTCAGGAGTACGTCCGCCCCGGCCAGCAGATGTTCCGGCTCGGTGTGCTCACGGGGGGAGTGGCTGATCCCGTCCCGACTGGGTACGAAGATCATTCCGACCGGGCCCGCCGCAGCGACGATCTGCGCGTCGTGACCGGCGCCGCTGTGCATCGTCAGCACGGGAAGTCCGTGCTCGGCCGCGGCGTCGGTGATCGCGGCGCTGAGCCGGTGGTCGGTGCGGACGGGAGCGGCGCGCATGCGGACGTCCACCCGCGCGTCGATGCCGGGTCCCAGCGCGGCCACCGCCGCCAGGACGGCGCGTTCGGCGTTCGCCAGCCGATCGAGTGAGCCGTCCCGGATCTCCACGGTCAAGGTGACGGCGCCCGGGATCACGTTGGTCACGTTCGGCCGGACATCGAAACGGCCCACCGTCGAGACGGCGCAGAGCCGGCGCACCCGGGCGATGTCCTCGATGGCGAGCGTCAGGCGGGCACCGGCTACGAGCGCGTCGTGCCGATCGTCCATCGGGGTGGTTCCGGCATGATTCTGCTCGCCGGTGACCGTGATCTCGAAGATGTGGCGCCCGGTGATCGCCTCGACCAATCCGAGCGGGACACCGGCCCGTTGCAGCACCGGGCCCTGTTCGATGTGCAGCTCGAGGAAGCCGCCGAGCCGGCCGGCCGGCCACACGGCCGAGGACAGGGCGTCGATATCGCCCCCGGCAGCCCGCAAGGCGTCGCGCAGGGGAAGCCCGGCGCTGTCCACCAGACGCTCGGCATGTTCGATGGGACCGACCATCGCCTTCGATCCGAAGAAGGGGTACCCGAACTCGGCGCCCTCCTCGTTGGCGAAGGCGACCGCCACCGGCTCGTACGCAAAGGAGCCGTCTCGTTCGTCCAGCCGTGCCAAGGTCTCCAGGGCGGCCACGACGCCGTATGCCCCGTCGAGCCGGCCGCCGTGCACCACGCTGTCGAGATGCGATCCGAACAGCAGGACCGGCCGGTCCCGGTCCGCCTCCCGGCGTCCGATGAAGAGGTTCCCGGCCGCGTCGACGGTGGCGCGCAACCGGAGCATCCGCGAGCGCTCGCAGAGGTATCGCCGGGCGGCGTGATCCGCCTCGCTGAAGCCGGTCCGAGACACTCCGCCCAGCTCGTCCGCGCCGAATCGGGCCAGCTCCGCCAGGTGGGACAGGAACCGCCGACGGTCGATCATGGAAGCCGTCTGGTTGAGTTTCAGCACCGTGCACCTCCAGCCGCCTGGACTCCCTCGACCGCGGTCAGCGCGGAGGTGGTGTCGGGGCCGGCCAGGTGCGCGGACCACGCCACGAGATCCGTCAGCCCGGACCTGCCGCCACAGGTGATGCGGTGACCGCGTCCACCCGACCGGCGCCCGAATCGGTCGGCGGCGGCGGGCGCGCTGCGGTCCTGGCTGCTGTTCGCGCCGCCGAGTACGCAGACCGACAACGGCGTTGGTGCTGCTGCCGCCATAGTGAACATGTCTATCCGCCGCCCTCTCGACAAGCCGGTTCACACCAGCCGGTGGGTGGTGCAGCACCGATACTCACTGCCGGGCCTATCGGCGTGCTGTCGGCTCGTGCCGTCATGAGGACGCGATCGCAGGCCGACGGTCGACCGAGGCGGAAGCCCGGCGAAAGCCATGGTTCGTACAACAATCGTGACGGTCGTGGTGTCGGTGGGACGGCTTCAGCAGCGACCGCCGGCCACCGCGTCGGACCGCATCGCCGAGGGGGAGTGACCACCGTATGCGCTATCTGGAGCCGCCGGAGGTCGATCTATTCCTGCAGGATCTGCGGGACGGGCCGTCGCGGCGGTTCCGCCGGGTCGTCGTCCGCTATGCGTCCGACGGGATAAGTGTCGACAGTCTGGCGGCGGCCCAACAGCGATTGATCGACGACGTACCCGAACTGGCCGATCGGGTCCGTCGTGACCAGGGTGGCTGGCGCTACGAGCCGTGCCCCGTAGCGCCGGAGGTCTATGTGGAGACCCATCAGATCGACATCGAGGACGAGGCCGCCCGCACGCGGCTGAACCTCGAGCGTGACCGCCCGCTGGATCCGGTGATGGGCCCGCTCATCCGGATCAGTGTGCTGCGTTACCACTCCGGTGACGCGCACCTGCTGCTGGCGCTGCACGAACTGGCCGCCCGGATGCGCTCGTCCAGGGCGGTGATGCGGTCGTTACTGGCAGTCGCCACCCCGGTTTCCCCGCCGGCTGGGTGACCTCACCGCCACAGACCAACTGGCCGGCTGCCCACGGGCAGCCGGCCAGTTCGTCGTGCGGGACGAGGGCTACAGCGGGGCGACCAGCCGATCACCGGCGTGGTCGACCACGAACTGGTCGATCGCGGCGATGGACCGGAAGTTGCGGATGTCGAGGTCGTCCCCGGCCACCGTGATGCCGAACGTCTGCTCCACGAACATGATGACCTGCACGGCGAAGAGGGAGTTCACGTAACCGTTGGCGAAGATGTCCTCGTCGTCGGCGATGCCGTCGGCCTGCCGCCGGACGAACGCACGGATCGTGTCCAGGTGGTTCTGCATGTCAGTTCCTTTCCGGAACGGTTGTGGGGTCCGTGGTGCGGTAGTCGAAGAGGCCCTGCCCGGTCTTGCGGCCCAGGTGACCGGCGTCGACGAGCTTCCGCAGCAGCAGGCTCGGGCGGTACTTGGGTTCGTTGAAGTTCTCTAGGAGGACGTCGAGCGAATAGAGCACGGTGTCCAGGCCGATGAGGTCGGCGGTGGCCAGTGGTCCCATGCGGTGCCCGAAGCACTGGACGAAGAGCCGGTCGATCTCGGCCGCCGGTGCCACGCCCTCCTGCAACAGGCAGATGGCCTCGTTGACCATCAGCATCATGGCGCGATTCGTGACGAAGCCGGGCGAGTCCTCGACCACCGCAGTGTCCTTGCCGAGCCGGGAGATCAGGTCACGGGTGAAGGCGATGGTCTCGGGCGAGGTGTGGAAACCGCGGATGACCTCGACCAGCGGCTTGAGCGGCACCGGATTCATGAAGTGGGTGCCGACGACCCGGTCGGCCCGCTCGGTCAGCCCGGCGATGCGGGTGATCGGGATCGCGGACGTGTTGACCCCGAAGACCGCGGCGGGCTTGCACATCTCGTCCAGCTCTCGGTACACCCGCTGCTTGAGCGAAAAGTTCTCGGTGATGTTCTCGACCACGAAGTCGGCGTCGGCCACGTCAGCGAGCTCGGTGCTGAACGTGATCGCCGCCAGCGTTGCGCCCGGTGTGCTCTCCGGCGTACCACCGACCATGCCGAAGAGCCGCACGTTACGCGCTATCTCTTCGGCCGCTCGGTCGAGAGCGGGTTTGCCGATGTCCACCAGGGTCACGTGGTGGCCGCCGGCGGCGAAGGCGTGCGAGACGCCGATCCCCATGGTTCCCGCCCCGATGACGGCGATGTTCTCTCGCACGGGTAATCCCCTGTCAGTTGTCATGACTTATCGGCCGTCAGGCGCGGCGAGCAACTCGGCGACCCGGGCGGGCCAGCCGGCCGGGTCGAGTCCGTGCTGGCACACGACGGCATAGGCCAGCCGCTCCAGGCCGAATCCGGCACACGCGGAGTGCGCGACCTCCCCGTCGGACATGTGGATGCCGAAGGCCGATCCGAAGGTGCGCTCGTGGAGGTTGAACGACCCGACCGCGATGTCCCGGCTGCCGCCGACGTCGAGCCGCAGCTCGTACTTGAGCTCGAGCAGACGCTGCGAGGTGGCGCGGGCGGCCACGTCGAGATCGCCGAAGAACGGATCGCTCGCCACCTCGCACCGGCCGCTGAGGCCGAGATCCTCGGTGAGACCCAGAATGCGGTCGAGGAGGCGCTGCCGGCCGGCTGTCACATGGTCGCGGTCGCCCAGGAAGACGATCTCCCGGATGGTGAAGTCCCAGAGCCGCTCCAGACCGCTGTGGTACTTCTCCTCGTGGCGGAACGACTTGCCGCGGGCGGTCACCACGCCGGCGTCCTCCGGCAGCGTTCCGTCGGCGTGCTGGTGGAAGGTGTGATAGCACATGGTCGGAGGGAGGCAGTAGTCCACGCCGGCGCACCGGTCGAGCACATCGGGCACCATCGCTCCGCCGGTGCTGGTGTCCGTCACGAAGTCGCGGTAGACGTCTCGATCGCTGTGCAGGCGGCTGACGAACATCAGGTACTGCGGGAAGGACGTCAGGTAGCCGCAGCGGTGCATCACGGATGCCGGGATCAGCGTCGGGTAACGCTGTTCGCGCGCGCGGAACTCGTCCACGACGATGTCGCGAATCGTGTCGTCGAGGGCGTCCATCAGGTGCAGCATCTGTGGGCCCAGCGCCACCTGGCCCTGGCCGGAAGGCGACGCCTCCCCGTCGGCCATGAGCCGGTCGAAGGTCCCGTCCGGGACGGGACGCTCGGCCGGGGAGGACCAGATGACCTTCGGTGGACGGGTCAGCTGGCTCAGGACATCGTCGTTCAGTACAGCGTTGACCTTGCGCCGGACCTGGTCGACGTCTCCCTGGTCGGCCACCGTCAGGTCGACGGCGGTGACCTCATCGCCGTTCCGGACGAAGCGGAAGTTGAGGATGTCAGCGGTGGCGAAGAAGATCCGGCGGCCGAACTCCTCGGCGGAAACAGACGACAGCGGCTGTTCCATGGCGATGGTGAGGGTGGTCAAGAGATGCCTCCTCGGGCATGACAGGTCGCGAGCCGGCTGTTCATGCGGGCAGGCCGATCAGCGAAGCGATGATGTTGCGCTGGATCTCCGAGGTGCCGCCGTAGACCGTGCCGGCCAGCGCGTCGCGTACTTCACGTTCGATCGGCTGGTCCTCGACATAGCCTCGGGCGCCATGGATCTGCAGGGCTGCCAGAGCGGAATCGACGAGACCTTCGCTGGCGTACAGCTTGAGCATCGCCGCCTCCAGCATCGCCATCCGGCCCTCCCGCTTGAGCCAGCCGACCTTGTACAGCAGCAGGCGGGCCAGCTCCAGACGGACTCGCATGTCAGCGATGGGATGTGAGACGCCCTGGAAAGCGGCGATCGGTCGGCCGAACTGCCGGCGCGCACTGGCATGCGCCACGGACCGCTCCATGACCCGCTGGAGGGCGCCGACCTGGGCGGCGAACATGAAGCCGCGCTCGTACTCCATCGCCGACGTGAAGAGCCGGTATCCGCCACCGGCAGCGCCGAGCAGGTAGTCCTCCGGGATCACGCAATCCTCGAACCTGACCTCGCCCATCGGGGTCCCGCGCAGACCGGCCTTACCGATCTCGCGGACGACCCGGACGCCCGACGTCGACGCCGGGACGATGAAGGCCGACAGCCGCCCCTGCGGCGCCGCATCGGGTTCGGTAACGGCGAAGACCACGAACAGATCGGCCACCGGTGCGTTGCTGATGAAACACTTGGTTCCGGTGAGGAGGTACTGACCGTTCTCCTCGACGGCCCTGGTGGTCACCGACAGGGCGTCAGAGCCCACGTCCGGCTCGGTGAGCGCGTGTGCGCCGATCGTCGAGCCGTCGATCAGGCCCGGCAGGAACTGCTTGCGCTGCTGCGGGGTGCCGTGCTCAGCGATGTACACGGCGCAGGCCCAGACGTGGTTGTTGATCGCGAAGACCAGACCATTGTCGGCGCATCCGTAGGCGAGCGCCTCGAAGGCGACGACGCAGCTGAGTGGATCCAGTCCGGCGCCTCCGTACTCGGCCGGGAAGGGCCAGCCCAACACCCCGAACCGGGCACACTCGTCCCACCCCGCACGGTCGAACCGTGCCTCGCGGTCGTTCGCACCGGCCTGCTCGCCCAGGCGTGCCTGCGCGAATTCGATGATCTCGGTGCGCAGCCGGCGTTGGTCCTCGTTCAGCGCGAAGTCCATGATTTTCCCCTCTCGGCGTCCGCCGGCCCGGATCCGGCCGCGGTGGGTTCCCAGGCGCCGTTCGCCCAGGCGTGTGCCAGCACCCGGGCCATCGCGGCCACCTCGCCATGGTCGTTGCCGCGGCTGGTCAGGGTGGCGACGACCGGTGGTGTCCCCGGGCCGCGGGGACGCGCGGGGTGCTGGTTGGCGAGCGAGGTGAGCATCTGCCCGGCACCGACCTCGACCGCCAGCACGCGCGGCATCCCCCACATGCGCGCCAGGTTGCCGGCGAACTGGACCGGCTGGCAGAGGTGCCGGGCCCAGTAGCCGGGCGAGCAGGATTCCTCGTCGGTCAGCCAGTCACCGGTGACGTTGGAGAGCACCGGGATGCTCGGCGGCGTGAGGGGAATGTTCTCCAGCAGACGCTCCAGCGGCCGGGCGACCGGATCCATCAGCGGGGAGTGGAAGGCGTGCCGGGCCGGCGCCGGAAGAGTGGCGACACCCGCAGAGGTCAGCCGTTCCGCCAGCCGGGCGACGGCCGAGGGCGTCCCTGACACCTGACACAGCCCGGCGCCGTTCACTGCGGCGAGCCACAGGTCGTCTCCGAGATGCTCGGCCAGGTCGCCCGGATCCAGCATCACGACCAGCATGGCGCCGGCCGGTACCTCCTCGATCAACGCCGCTCGGCGCGTGACCAGGGTCAGTGCGTCCCGGATGTCCAGCACTCCGGCCACGCAGGCCGCAACGTACTCCCCGATGCTGTATCCGACCAGCACGGCGGGTCGGACGCCCCAATGCAGCAGGAGCCGCGCGAGGCAGTACTCCAGGGCGAAGACCAGCGGTTGCGCGAGGCTGGTCCGGCTGAGAGGACCGCCGGCATCCCGCTGGAGGAGCTCCCGCAGGGACCACCCGGTCGGGCCCGACTCGTCGGTGAGCAGCAGCTCGCGCAGATCCTGATCGAGAAGGGGGCGGAGCATCTCGCTGACCCGGTCGAGCTCGGCCCGATAAGCGGGTACGGCGTGATAAAGGTCGCGGCTGAGACCGGGACGCTGGTCGCCCACGCCGGGGAACATCAGCACCACCGAAGCAGGCGGGACGGGCCGGCCACGGGCGACGAGCCACGAATCCCCGCCGTCGAGCAGTTCGGTGCAATGTGCCGCATCGCGTCCGAGCGCCACGACACGATCCTCGTCCGGCGCACCGGGTCGTCGCCGCAGGAGCCAGCCCTCGGCGGCCACGGTGCTGGGGCCCGTGGCTTCTGGCGATGGGATGTTCGTCGTGTCGGTCATTCGGGATTCCCCTTCGCGCGCCGGGTCGGTTATCCGTCCATGCTTCGGCGCAGCGACAGCGGGCGCATGTCTGACCACACCTCGTCGATGTGGCTGAGGCAGTCATCCTTGGTGCCGGTCGTGCCGTCGGGCTGCCAGCCGTCCGGAGGGGTCCGGTGCAGCGGCCAGATGGAGTACTGCTCCTCGTCGTTGATCACGACCTGGAACTGCTCCGTGGTGCTCATCTCGTTGTCCTTCCGGTCAGCTGCGCGCCATGCGCAGCACGTCCTCGTCACTCAGGGCGGCGACCTGGCGCTCGACCAGCTCCTCGATACGGGCGGCCACCGCCTCCACCGTCGGATGCTCGAAGAGCAGGTTCATCGGGATGTCGGTGCCGAAGGTGCGGATCATCTGGCTGGTGGTCCGGATGGCCAGCAGGGAGTGCCCGCCGAGAGCGAAGAAGTTGTCGGTGGCGCCTACCCGCGGGGCACCCAGCATGTCCTCCCAGATCCGGGCCACCACCTTTTCCGGTGGTGTCCGGGGGGCCACGTGCTCGTCCTGCTCGACCGCCGCAGGCGTCGGCAGTGCCTGCCGGTCGAGCTTGCCGCTGGGCAGTCGGGGCAGGTGGTCGAGCAGTTCGATGGCCGACGGCACGGCATATCCCGGAAGGGTCGCGGCGGCATGCTCGCGCAGCCGGGCGGCCGTCAGGCCAGGCTGGTCGACCACCAGGAACAACGCGATACGGGCGTCGCCGGACGGCCCGCGCCAGGTGGTCGCGGCGGCATCGGACACTCCGTCGTATCCCCGCATCACGGCCTCGATCTCGCCCAGCTCGATCCGTACCCCGCGGATCTTGACTTGCCGGTCCTGACGGTCGAGATAGTGGAGCCGGCCGGCACGGTCACGGCGGCCGCGGTCGCCGGTGCGGTACACCCGTTCGCCGGGCCGCCACGGATGAGGCAGGAAGGCTGCCGCCGTGCGCCCGGGCGCGTGGAGGTAACCGCGGGCCAGGCCGATTCCGCCGATGTAGAGGTCGCCCGCTTCGTCGTCCGGGACAGCCTGCATGCGGTCGTCGAGGACCAGGACCTCGTTGCGGTCGATCGGACCGCCGATGCTGACCGAGGCGACCGGCCCGGAGCGGTCCTCAGGCGTGCAGGTATGACAGGTCGAGTCGATCGAGACCTCGGTGGCGCCCCAGGTGTTGTCGAGGGTCACCGTGTCCCCGAAGCGGGCCAGGAACCGCTCGGCCAGCCGGGCGGGCAGCGCCTCGCCGCTGGACAGCACGCTGCGGAGTCGGTGCAACCGGTGGACATCGGCGTCGGTCAGCTCGTCGAGGACCAGCTCCAGCATCGACGGTACAAAGTTCAGGTGTACCGCCTCGTACCTGATCGCCGCGTCGATGATCGCGCGAGGGTCACGGTGCGCGCCCGGCGCCAGCATCGCGGTCCGGCCACCGGCGGCCAGTGGCCAGAACAGCTCCACCGCGGCGTCGTCGAAGGTCAACGTCGTCTTGTGCAGAACCGTCTCGGCGGGACTCAGCGGGTGGTGCCGCTGCATCCAGTCCATCCGGTTCGTCCAGCCCCGGTGCGTGCAGGCCACCCCCTTCGGGTGCCCCGTCGAGCCGGACGTGTAGTAGACGGCGCAGAGGCCGTCCGGGTGGACGTCCGGCAGTGCGGGTCCCGGGGTGGGCCCGGCGACGCTGAACGGCAGGACGACGGCGACCGACCGGAGCGCCTCGGCCGTGCTGGCGATCTCGCCGGGCCCGGCCAGACAGATCCGGGCCCGCGCGTCGGCGACCAGTTGCCGGGTCCTGGCCGGTGGGGTGCCGGGCTCGATCGGCAGGTAGGCCGCGCCGGCGCGGAGGATCCCGAGCAGCGCCGTCACCATGGCCGCCGACCGGTCCGGCACGATCGCCACCACGTCGTCCGTACGGGTTCCCCCGGCGACGAGGGCGCCGGCGATCCGATCCGCTCCCGAGACGAGGTCGCGGTAGGTGAGGGCGGTGTTCCCGTCGATCACGGCGATCGCATCCGGCGTCCGGTCACTCTGCGCCACGACGGCCGAGTGCAGGATGGCCCTTGGCTTGGTCATGCCGGCGACGTTGCCCGGTCGACCTATCGAGGCCCTGTTCGATCCCTGTCGGCGCCGGATGCCGCTCCGGTCCCGGGGGGATAGGGCGCCGATAGACCGTGGATAGCCGGCCTCGGGATGGTGCGGCCATGCGAGCGAACCCCCATGACACGGTCGACAGTCTGTTTCGAGCCCAGGTCGCGGCCACGCCGCAGGAACCGGCCATCACCGCGGACGGTGTGACGTTGTCGTACACGGACCTCGACGCACGGGCTTCGGCGGTCGCCGCGGCCCTGCGCCGGCGGGGGTTCGGGCCGGAGACCCGGATCGGTCTGTGCGCCGAGCGGAGTGTGGCGATGATGGCCGGCCTGCTGGGCATCATCCGGGCCGGCTGCGCGTACGTGCCGCTGGACCCGGACTATCCGGTCGACCGGCTGGCGTTCATGCTGACCGACACCGCGGCGCCGGTGGTCCTCACCCACGACGGTCTGATGAACGGTAACGGCGCCGGCGTACCGGTGCTCGACATCGACTCGCTTCCGCCGGGCGAGGCACCCCCGTCGCCCGCCGATCCGGACAACTTGGTCTACGTCATCTACACCTCGGGATCGACCGGCCGCCCGAAAGGGGTGCTGGTCCCCCACCGCGGGGTCGTCAACCGGCTGTTGTGGCACCAGCGCGTGCGACCCATCGGCCCCGGCACCACGATCCTGCAGAAGACACCGATCAGCTTCGACGTGTCCGCCTGGGAGTTGTTTTGGCCGCTGGTGAGCGGTGCCCGGTTGGTCCTTGCCCGGCCCGGCGGACACCGCGATCCGGCCTATCTGGCGCAGATCATCGCAGCCGAGAGAGTGGACATCGTCCATTTCGTACCGTCCATGCTCGCCCAGTTCGTCACCGAGCCCGCCGTGGCGAATCTCGACTGCGTCAGCGATGTCTTCTGCACCGGCGAGGCACTGCCGCCCGATCTGGCCGACCGGGCCGCCAAGCTGATGTCGGCGCAGGTGCACAACATGTACGGGCCGACCGAGACCTCGATCGAGGTGTCGGCGCACACCTGGCAGCCGGGCAGTGACGGGACGAGCGTTCCGATCGGTGACCCGATCGACAACGTGACCTGGTACGTGCTGGACGACAACTTCGAACCGGTGCCGGCCGGTACAGAGGGTGAGCTGTACATCGGCGGCGTCGCCGTCACCCGCGGGTATCACCGCCGGGCCGACCTGACCGCCGACCGGTTCCTGCCCGACCCGTTCGCGGGCGGCGGGCACCGGATGTACTGCACCGGTGACGTGGTCCGCGCGCTGCCGGGCGGGCAGTTGGACTATCTGGGTCGCGTCGATCACCAGGTGAAGATCAATGGAAACCGGATCGAGCTGGGGGAGATCTCCGCCGTACTGCGCGGTCACCCTGCGGTGGCCGATGCCGTCGTGGTGACGCACAGCGAGAACCAGCACACCCGCCTGGTGGCCTACGTCGTCGGTACGGGTGACCGTCCCCTGCCCGGTCGCGACGAGCTGGAGTCGTGGTTGTCCCGCGACCTCCCGGCCTACATGCTGCCGGCGATGTACCTGCCGCTGGCGCACATTCCGTTGACCACCAGCGGCAAGGTCGATCGGGCGGCCCTGCCCGTACCCATGCTGACCCGCGCCGACCTGCGATCGCCGTACTCACCCCCGGAGAACCCGACGCAGCGGACCCTGACCGCGGTCTGGAGCGAGGTGCTCGGCCTGGCCGAGCTCGGCATCGACGACGACTTCTTCGCACTGGGTGGCGACTCGATCTCCGCGCTGCAGATCATCGTCCGCACCCGGGATGCCGGGCTGCAGACGACTGCCGCGCAGATCCTCGGTCTGCGGACCGTCCGCCGGCTTGCCGACGAGGTCGTTCCGACCACGGGTGCCCCGGCGGTCGCCGGTCACGTCGAGGACCCGGCGCTGGCCGAGCTACGCAACCGCGCCGACATCGCCGACGCGTACCCGCTCACCTCGATGCAGGCCGGCATGCTCTTCCACAGCGAGCTGTCCGAGGACAGCGGGGACTATCACCAGCAGACGGTGATCGACGCCGTTGCGCCCGTCGACGACGAGGCGCTGACCGCGGCCCTCCAGGACCTGGTCGACACGCACCCGGTGCTGCGGAGCCGGGTCCAGCTCGAGGGGGTCGCCGACCCGACCCAGGTGGTGCTGCGGCGGTTCGCGCTTCCGGTCCGGAAGATCGACTGGCGAGACCGCCCGGACGCCGAACGCCCGGCTCTCTTCGCCGCGTTCCTCCGGGAGGACCGGTTAGCGTCGTTCGATCTCGTCTCGGCGCCACCTGTGCGCGCCACTCTCATCGACTTCGGAGCCCACACCCGGCTGGTCCTCAGCCACCATCACCTGATCCTGGACGCCTGGAGCCTCGCCACGCTGACCGAGCAACTCGGCGTCGCATACGCTGCTCGGCGTGCCGGGCGCCGCGCGGAGATCCACGGCGTGCCGTACCGGCGTCTCACCGACTGGCTCCGCGCTCAGGATCGCGGACCCACCGAGGACTTCTGGCGCGCGTACCTGGCCGGCCTGACCGAGCCGACGGCCTGGGAGGTGCACGGTTCGGGCCACGACACCGCCACGGACGGGACGATCGGCGAGGTCACCATGGACGTCGACGGCCCGCTGCTGGCCCGACTGCGTGCGGCCTCCCGGAACGCGGGGTTGACCGCCAGCACGCTGGCGCACGGGTTCTGGGCGCTGCTGCTGGCGGTCTACAGCGGACAGGACGAGGTGGTGTTCGGGTCGACGGTGGCGGGGCGACCGGCCGACCTGCCCGCGGTGGAGGACATGGTCGGCCTGTTCATCAACACCATTCCGGTACGTGCCTGCTACCACGGGAGCGACACCCTGGCCGGCTGGCTGAACGACCTGCAGACCGACCTGGTGCGGATGCGCGATCACGCGCACGCGGCGCTGCCGGACATCCAGGCGGTGAGCGACATGCCGAGGGGCACGCCGTTGTTCGACACCATCGTCATCGCCCAGAACCAGCCGGGCACCGGTCCGGCCGCGCACGCTGCGGGTCTGCGCCTGGCCGAGACGTACGAGCGCACCGGCTATCCGCTGATCCTGATGGTGGAGGAGCAGCCGGACCGGATCCGCTTCCTCCTTCGCCACCAGTTGCGCGCCGTGCAGCCCGAGACCGCGCGACGCATCGCCGACCACCTGCGTACGGTGGCCGAAGCGTTCGCCGAGGAACCCGGCCGGCTGCTCCGCGACACCTCCGTGCTGAGCCGGGCCGAACACGACCGTCTGCTGAGCATCAACGACACCGTGGTGCCCGGCCCCGACGATGCCACCATCCATGGCCTGTTCGAGGAACAGGTCCGCCGCACGCCGAACGCCGCTGCGCTGCTCTGGGGCGAGCAGACGATGACGTACCGGGAGCTGAACGCCAGGGCGAACCGGCTGGCCCGTCACCTGAAGGGCATCGGTGTCGGTCCGGAGAGCCTGGTCGGCGTGATCGTCGAGCGCAGCCCCGAGCTGCTGGTCACCCTGCTCGCGGTGCTGAAGGCGCAAGCCGCGTACGTGCCCCTGGCGCCGGACAACCCGGCCGCGCGGGTCCGCACCATCATGGCCGACGCCGGGCTGTCCCATGTGGTGTCCCAGGACCAGTACCAGACCTTGCTGACCGACCCACCTGGACAGGTATGCCTGCTCGACCGCGACGCCGAGCTGATAGCTGAGCAGGACGACACCGACCCGCCCGGGGCCCGGCACGCCGACCAGCTCGCCTACGTCATCTACACCTCGGGCTCGACGGGACGACCCAAGGGGGTGGCCTGCCACCATCGCGGCCTCGTCAACTACTTGCGGTTCTGCGCCGATCGGTACACGGGCGGGCGCGACGGCGGCACGGCTCTCTTCTCATCCGTCGGATTCGACATGATCGTGCCGAACCTCTACACCCCACTGCTGCTCGGCCGACCGGTCCGCCTGCTGCCGGAAGGGCTCGACCCGGCGCAACTGGCCGCGGAACTGGTGCGCGGTGGCCCGTACAGCTTCCTCAAGATGACCCCGGGTCACCTGGAGCTGCTCACCCAGCAACTCACCGCCGCGGAGGCGGCTGGACTGGCGGGGGTGCTCGCCGTCGGTGCGGACGCGTTTCCGTCTTCCGCGTTGCGCCGCTGGCGGAGCCTCGCTCCGGACAGTGACATCCTCAACGAGTACGGTCCGACCGAGGCGTCCGTGGCGAACTCGGTGTACACGCCGGTGGGTGATCCAGTCGATCGGGATCTGCTGCCGATCGGTAGTCCGATCCCGCACACGACGATGTACGTACTCGACCGAAATCTGGCCCCGGCGCCGGTCGGCGTGCCGGGGGAGATCTACATCGGCGGCGTCTGCCCGGCCCGGGGTTACCTGCACCAACCCGGCTTGACCGCGGAGCGTTTCCTGCCCGATCCCTACACCGGTCGCCCCGGCATGCGGATGTACCGCACCGGCGACCGGGGCTACCAGCTGCCCGACGGCAACGTGCAGTTCCAGCGCCGACTCGACGACCAGGTGAAGATCCGCGGGTACCGGGTCGAGACCGGCGAGATCGAACAGCATCTGGCCACCCATCCCGGCGTCGAGCGGGCGATCGTGTTGGCCCGGTCGGATCAGCAGAATCGCCGCCAGCTGGTCGCCTACGTCGTCGGTAGCGGTACCGGTACCGACGACGCAGGCGGCGTGCCCGGCGCGGGTGAACTGCGCGAGTTTCTCGGCCGGCTCCTGCCCGGCTACCTGATCCCTTCGCTGTTCGTGGCGATCGACGCGGTGCCGCTGGACGCCAACGGCAAGGTCGAGCGTCGGGCGTTGCCCGCCCCGGACCTCGTCGCGGAACCCGCCGACCGGGGATACGACGCCCCTCGCGACGAGGTGGAGGTGCGGGTCGCGGCCATCTGGGCCGCAGCACTGGGCCTCGATCGGGTCGGTGTCCACGACAACTACTTCGAACTCGGCGGCGACTCCATCCTGACGATCCAGATCATGGCCGCGGCCCGCGCGGAGGGCCTGGAGATCACGCCGAGGCTCATCTTCCGGTATCCGACGGTGGCCACCCTCGCGGCGCACACCGAGCCGGTGGCGACCGCCTCGGACGCGGCCGGGGCGGAGGCCGGCGACATCGGCGGCACCCTGCCACCGACGCCGATGCAAGCCTGGTTCCTGAATTGCGACCTGGCCGACGCACACCACTACAACCAGTCCGTCCTGCTGGAGACCGAGATCGAGGACCCGACGGTGATAGCCGAAGCGCTGCGCGCCGTCGTGAACAGGCACCCGGCGCTGCGGGCGCGCTTCACCCGGACCGATGCGGGCTGGCAGCAGCACATCGAGCCACCCGGGGATGCCGACCTGTTGATCCACGAGTCGATCGCCGACGACGAGGAACTCTCGGCCGTCGCGGACCGGGTGCAGGCAAGCCTCGATCTGACCCGCGGACCCTTGCTACGCGCAGCGCTCGTCACGCGCCGGGACCGGCCGGCCAACCTGATCGTCGTCGTCCATCACCTCGCGGTCGACACGGTGTCCTGGCGGTTCCTGGTCGAAGACCTGGCGGCGGCGTGTGACACCGACGGGCAGGACGCCGCCCTGCCGGCCACGGAGGTGCACCCCGGCGTGTGGGCCGCAGCGCTCAAGCGGCGCGCTGACGACCCGACGGTGCTGGCTCTGTGTGACCGGCTCACCGTGCCGACCGGGACCGCGCTGCCCGGCGACCCGGACGCGGGCTCCGACCTCGTCGGCGCCGCCAGCACCGTGCGCGCCGAGCTCGGCGTGAAGGACACCCGGCTGCTGCTGAGCGGCGCCCCCGCCGCCCGGCACGTGCAGGTCGAGGACGTGCTGCTGACCGCCCTCGCCCGGGCCCTGCGGGACTGGGCCGGTGGCTCGGTGCGGGTGGACGTCGAGCGGCACGGCCGCGACCATCCCCTGCCCGGCATCGACATCTCCCGTACGGTCGGCTGGTTCACCTCGGTGGTGCCGTTCGCACCGTCGATCGACGGCGATGACCTCGGCGCCGCACTCGACACCGTCAAGGAACATCTCCGCTCGATGCCCCACGGCGGCTTCGACCATGCCCTCCTGCGTCACCTCAGTACCAGCCCGCAGGCGGATCGGTTGCGCGCCGAGCAGGACGCCGAGGTGGTGTTCAACTATCACGGCCGGGTGACACCGCCGTCCGCCACCGGTCCGCTGCGCATGCTGGCACCGGTGTGCGGCGCCGACCGTGCACCCGGGCAGCGCCGTACCCATCCGATCGAGATCGAGGCCGAGATCCGCGAGGACCGGCTCCTGGTCGATTGGACCTACCCTCCGGAGCGGCTGGCGGAGTCGAGCGTGGTGACGGTGGCCGAGCGGTTCCTCGACCACGTCAACGAACTGGTGCGGTACTGCGTCGCACACCCCGGCGGGCACACTTCCTCCGACTTCCCGCTCGCCCGCCTGACCGACGACGAAGTCCGCCTCATCACCTCCGGGCCCGGAGTCGTCGAGGACGTCTATCCGCTCACCACCACCCAGGCCGGCATGCTGTTCCAGACTCTTCTGCGCCCGGACGAGGGCGTCTACATCGACCAGCAGAACCTCCGGCTGACCGGTGCGGTGGACCTGGCTCTGTTCGAGCGGGCCTGGCGCGAGGCCGCGGGCCGGCACGCAATCCTGCGGACCACCGTGGACTGGCAGAGCGGGCAGGAACCGGTTCAGGTCGTCTGGCGGGAACCGGAACTGTTCATCCGTACGGTGGACGATGCGGCCGGAGTCGCGGTCGCCGAGCGGAGTACGGGCATGACCCTCGACCGGGTGCTC
Source organism: Micromonospora sp. WMMD754 (assembly GCF_049315235.1). Lineage (NCBI taxonomy): Bacteria > Bacillati > Actinomycetota > Actinomycetes > Micromonosporales > Micromonosporaceae > Micromonospora > Micromonospora sp. WMMD754. The sequence goes on along the minus strand of NZ_CP186058.1, from coordinate 6,309,809 downwards.
TGGAAACTGGTGCTGAGCCGTTCGGAGGACGCCGTCACCGGCATCCTCACCTATCACCATCTGCTGCTCGACGGATGGAGTGTCGATCTGCTCCTGCGCGACGTGATGGCGGTCTACACGGCGTTGCTGGAGGGACGACCGGCCCGCCTGGAGCCCGCGACGGCCTTCCGGCAGTACGTCGGCTGGCTCGGGACGTTGGATGCCGTCGAATCGGGCCGGTACTGGGCCACCCAGCTGCACGACGTCACTGAGCCCACCCCGATGCCGGTTCCGGCACCGCAGGCGGAGCGCCGGGGGAGCGACTACGTGACGCTCAGCCTCACCGACGAGCAGACGCGGACCGTCCGGGCATACGCGCGCGGACACGGGCTCACCCTGGCCAGTGTGGCCACTGCCGCCTGGGCGACAGCGCTCGGTCACCTGACCGATCGCGAAGACGTGCTCTTCGGCTGCACCGTCTCCGGGCGCACCGCCGCATTTCCGGGGGCCGACCGGGTCGTCGGGCCGATGCTCAACACGTTGCCCGTCCGGGTGCGCCTCGACGCCGGAATGGCGGTGCCCGCCTGGCTCGACGACGTCCAGGCGCAGATGGTGCGTATGCAGGAGCACGAGAACTCGCCCCTCAGCGAGGTCCAGGAGTGCACCGGGATCCCGCGCGGGGTGCCGCTGTTCCACAGCATCGTGGTGACCGAGACGCTGTCGCCGACGGTCTGCACCGGCCGGGCCACGCTCACCGTGGCCGGCGCAGTGGAGAGCACTGAGTATCCGCTGGTCGTCAACGTAGTTGACGCTGATCGGCTGCGGTTGGAGCTGCTCTACGACCGCCGCTGGTACGACGCCCCAGCCGCTGCGACCGTTGCGCACACCTTCCTCGAGGTGCTGCGCGCCCTGTGCGCCGGCGACGCCGAGACCCTCGGCGAGATCATGGTCGGGTCGATGCCCATGCCGATGTCCATCGCCAACGGGCAGGGGTGACCCATGGACACCGGTCTCCTGCCGTACCGCCGATCCACTGCGACGCCGCGGATCCGTCTCTACTGCCTGCCGTTCGCGGGCGGCAGCGCGGCGGCATATCTCGGCTGGGCCGATCGGCTGCCACCGGACGTCGAGCTGTGTCCGTTGCAGCTGCCCGGACGGGGCGCCCGGGCTGATGAGCCGCCGCGCACCCGGATCGCGGAGTTGAGCGCCGAGATCGCCCACGGCATAGCGGACGAACGGTACCGGCTGCCGTTCGTCCTGTTCGGGCACAGCATGGGCGGTCTGCTCGCGTACGAGACCGCCCAGATGTTGCGGGACAGGGGCGGTCCGGAGCCGCGGCGCCTGGTGGTCAGTAGCGCGCGCAGCCCGGACCGCTGGAACCGGCTCCGGACATCGTCCCACCTCGGCAGCGATGCCGCCTTGACCACGATGTTACGGGCGCAGGGCGGCACGCCGCCCGAGTTCTTCGATCACCCCGACCTGGTCGCCCGCGCCATTCCGATCCTGCGGGCGGACCTGGAGGCGTGCGAGCGCTACCGGTACGCCGAACGGCCCCCGCTCACCGTGCCGATCGATGTGCTGGGCGGGCGTGACGACCCCGAGGTCGACGAGGCTGACCTGCTCGGCTGGCGGAGGCACAGCACCGCGCCATCGTCGCTGCACGTGTTCGACGGGGGCCACTTCTACCAGGAGAGTTCGACGGACGCGATGTTCACCGTACTCACGGCCGTGTTGTCCGGCATCTGCCTGCCTCGCCACTCCTCCTCGTGACCCGGCACCTCGCTGCCCCGCTGATCGGTCCTCGACCGGTCAGCGGGTCGTAGCGGTTTGCGGCGTCACCGGGCGGCGGTCGTTGCGCGCCGCGAGGTACAGCGGGGCGGCGACGGCCAGGATGATCGCACCGATCACCATCGCCGCGCTCAGGCTGATGGCGTCGGCCAGCGCGGTCAGCGTGACGAGTCCGAGTGCGGCGGCCGGCTGCGAGACCATCGAGTTCAGCGACAACACGGTGGCGCGCTCGTCGGTGCCGACCTGGCGGTGCAGCAGCGCGTTGTGCAGCGGGTTCGACGCGCCGTGCACGAGATAGCAGGCGAGGAACGCGGTGATGATGCCGGCGAGCCCGCCGAACAGTGCCATCGCGGCGACGGCGAGCCCCTGCAGGACCCGCATCAGGGCGGCGGCGAGCGGCGTGCCGACGCGTTCCGCAACCGGGATGATCAGAGCCGCGCCGGCTGCCGAGGCGATCCAGGCGAACGCTGTCAACGGCCCCATCAGCGAGGCGATCTGTTCCGTGTCTCCGGTTACCGCGGTCAGCCGGACCGCGGTAAGCGTCTCGAAGCTGACCATCCCGAATCCCCACAGGATCTCCACGGCGAGCAGGCAGATCAGCACACGGGAGCGGGTCATGAGCCGCGTTGCACTGGCGACCGTCCGTCCGAATCGGACCGACGGGCGGTCTCGTCCGGACCGTTCCGGCCGGTTCCGCGGCTCCTCGCGCAGCAGGACCGTCACGAACCCGAGCTCGATCACCCGCACCACGATCGCGATGACGACCGGCGTGACGATGCCGGGAACGCCGGGAATCGGCTGAACCGCAACGAGGAGGCCGCTCAGCAACGAGCCCGCGCCGATGGCGATGCTCATCACGGTGCCACCCAGACCGAGTCCGCGCTCGATGGAGGTGTCCGGGTCCCGGGCCAGGGTGCTGTCCACGAACCAGGCATCGAGCGGTCCGCTGTCGAGGGCCCGATAGACGCCCTGGATCAGGAAGTAGACGGCGAAGGCGGCAACCGACGACGCGAAGGCGAACAGCAGCAGGGAGCAGATGTTGACCGCGGAGGCGAAGAGCAGTACCGGTCGCCGACCGAACGTGTCGGCCGCGCCACCCGTCGGCACTTCGAGGCAGAGGATCGTCAGTCCCTGGATCGCCATGACCACGCCGAGTTGGCCGAGGCTGAGTCCACGCTGAAGCGGCAGGAGCACCAGCACCGGAATGATCAGGCCGCTGGGGAACCACCGAAGGGCGAGCAGGATCAGATAGTCGCGGCGGATCCTCGAGGCGTTGGTCGGCGGTGGCACAGCATTCCCTCCTTCGATCGGTGCACCCATCGAGCGCACGGGTTGGCCCTCGCCGGAACACGAAGGGGGAGCCGAAGCGTCGGTCAACCGCCTGACGCGGTCGGCGGCAGCGGCGCGATGATCAGAGTGATGTCGATCGGTACGGCACCCTCGGGCCGGCTCGCGGTGTCGCCGAGCGGACGGCGCTGCACCCAGGGCGAGATGAGGGCCTCCCAGGCGCGGTGCAGCTCGGCCAGCTCGTCGACGGTCAAATAGGCGAGGTTCTGTGAGACCCCGGTGTGCTCACTCCAGCGGGAATCCATCTCCGGGCGGCGTTGCTGCCACTCGGCCAACTGAGCGGCGCTGCGCTCCAGCACGAACCGCTCCAACATGCTCAGTCCCTCGTGGCCCTCGGCTGTCTCGCCGGGCTCCCAGTCATGGGAAACGGCGGTCACCCGCCACGGGCGCTCCCGGTTGTCGCTGCGGCCGGCCTGCTCGACGAAGCCGTACTTCCCGAGCTGGCGCAGGTGATGGGAGGCGAGCGCCTGGCTGATCCCCAGCGCGCGCGCGGCCGTCGCAGCCGTCATGGTGCCCTCACGGCCGACGAGTGCGTGGAGCTTGAGTCGAAGCGGGTGGGCCAGAGCGCGCATGGCTACCGGGTCGCCGATGACGCGCCGCCGCCCACTTTCCAAGGACATGCTTGGAGTCTCCTCGCTTTCCGCCGAATGTCAAGCAGATGCTTGGGAATCTCCCGCCCGGCGGGCTGCGGGCGGGCGGCGAACCTGGCCGGCCTTCTCCCGCGCCTGGCAACGCAGCAGATCATGGATCACCTGGTCGGTGCCGTCATCACGCCACAGGGCGAAGTAGTAGTAGTAGGTGGCGGACTTCGGCGGCAGGTCGTGCGGCAGGTATGCCCACTGACACCCGGTCCGGTTCTGGTAGAAGATCGCGTTCACGATCTCCCTCAGCTCGTAGCGACCCTGATGCCCCGACACCGACGGGTGGCGGTCCTTCCACGCCTGCAGGAACGGTCCGACCACCGCCCACTGCTCATCGGTCAGGTCACTCGGATACGCCGCACGCTCACCCATGATCAGCCCAACGCGGCCGGACCCCACCGGTTACGACCACGGCTCACATTCACACACCGACCCAAACCCACAATGGACGGAAGCTACCGAACCACCCTCTCAGCCAGTACGTAGACCAGTCGTACGCGGCACAGTTGCTGGATTCCGACAACGGCGAGGGCGTCGGCTACCTCCTGAAGGACCGGGTCGGCGCGGTCGTGGAGTTCAACGCTGCGGTGGAACAGGTCTCGGCCGGGGAGACGGTCGTCGATCCCGAGGTGGTCCGCCAGCTGATCAGTCGGCGGCCGGATCCGAGGCAGCGGCTGACTGCCCGCGAGCTCGAGGTCCTCGCGCTGATGGCGGAGGGGCCGCTCCAACGACACCATCGGCAAGCGGCTGCACGTCACGGACGCGGCGGTCAACAAGCACATCGGCAACATCTTCAGCAAACTTGACCTGCCGGCCGCGATGGACGGCCACCGGCGGGTGCTCGCGGTGCTGGCCTACCTGCGGAGCTGAGCCGCAGGGTCACCGACCTCGGCCTGGCTGCCCAGCCGCGAGATCGCAGAACTCGCCGTCGAAGAAGAGCAGCGGCTCGCCCGCGTCGGGAGTGTGGTGGACCGCGACTACCTGGCCGATCAGGATCGTATGGTCGCCGCCCGGTATCACGTCCCGGACGACCGAGTCGATCCACGCGAGGGCGTCGTTAATACGCGGTGTGCCGGTGACCGGCGACGCCTGCCAACTCACCCCGGCGAACTTGTCCGGCCGGGAGGTCGCGAAGCGACGCCCCATCGCTTCCTGCCGTGCGCTGAGGATGTTGCTCCCGAACGAGCCGGCCCGCACGATGCGCGGCAGGCTGCGGCCGCGGTTCGAGCTGGACACCATGACCAGTGGCGGGTCGAGGGACAGCGACGTGAACGACTGGCAGGTGAAACCAACGGGCTCCTCGTCAAGGGCGGTGACGACGGTTACGCCGGTGCAGAACCGGCCCATCGTCCGACGGAATTCCCGCTCGTCGACCTCGGGCGCTCGCGCTGCGATCGGTGGAACAGCCCCGGCTGCGGTCTCCATGGCCGCGACGGTGCGCGGCCTCTCTATAACTCGCCTAGAGCGTCAGCCGCCGGGAACCTGTAGGAACGCGATATCCCGCCCACGGACCCTTCGCCGAGTAAGCCGCGACGCCGTCTGCGAAGGGTGAGTCGATTGTCAGCGATCCTTGCTGGTCACCAGGCCGGGCCCGGCGCCGATGAACTCGAGCGCCGGCTCGGCGATCCGTGAGATCCGGACAATCCGCTTGGCTTCGACCGGATCCTGCTGCCACGTCACCCTGGCCATGCTCGCCCTCGCCGTCCTGACCATCCTCACCGCCACCGCCCAGCAATCCCCCGCTGACACGGAGATCATCGCGTTGCCCGTCGCCGAGATCCGCCGACGCCAGTCCTTTGATCACACCCATGAAGCTGGCCGCCTGCGCGGAAATGAGCTTCACTCGAGACCATCGCCGCTGACGATGAAGAGCGCGCGCGGTTGAAGCCCGCAGTCGACGACCTCCGCAGCTCACTGAGCCATTCCGCGCCAGGCCAAGGTGAACGATGAATCTCTCGCCGCTTCACGCTGAGGAGCCTCTCGTGCCGACCGGATCCCGGGCGGTCAGCCCGGGACCCTACAGGTAGCCTGATTTCAGGCGAGTGGAATAGCGCCGATAAGGCGCAACCCGTGTTGGGTATCGGTTCGTGTCGATCCTCGGACACCAAATTGCAGCATCCATGCTGTGTTTCGCGTACTGGTGGTCAAGCACGCTTGACCACGCAAATCCCAGCGCAGCCACTCCCTCGATCGACCCTGTCTCGATCGGGGGCGATTGCCGTGGCTGATCGTTCTCTGGCACCCGTCATCCCGCCGGTGACGATGGCCGACCGGGGGCAGGGTTCTCGTCGCCCGCGTGGTGGAGCGCTACGCCGTCCGCCGTTGCCCCTGCCGATGCTGCCGTCGCCACGCGCCGGCACGATGGTGTACGGCCTGGCTGCCATCGACAACAGCGGCAGGATCGCCGACCGCACGGTCATCCGGGCCCTCGGCTGGGCGCCGGGTGCGCGCCTGCACATCCGCGAAGGTGGCGGAGTCATCGTCGTCCGGCTGGACCGGCAGGGCGTCTTCACCGTCAGCGGCCAAGGCCATCTACACCTGCCGGCGGCCGTCCGGCACTGGTGCGCCCTGTCCGCCGGCGACCGCGTGCTCCTGGCCGCCAGCCCTGCCGACGGGTTGCTCGTGGTGCACCCGCCCGCCGCCCTGGACGCGATGGTCGTCGCGGTGCACGCCGAGGCGTTGGGCGGTGGTGAGGCATGAGCGACACCACCGCGGGTCGGGCGGAACTGGATGCCGCGCGGCTGCTGCTGGCGCGGATGGGCATCTCGCCGGCCGACCTCGTCGAGGCAGCATCGGACCGTCCACCCGCACCGACGTTCGCCGAGGACGTTCCGGTGGTAGCGGCGGCGGTCAGCGACGGTACCCGGCGCGCGTACGGCTCGTACTGGAAGCGGGTTCTGGAGCAGTGGGGACAGCGGCGGCTCGACGAGCCGACTCCGTCGGAGATCGAGTAGCTCGCCGAGTACACCAAGACGCACGTCGTGGCCCGGCGTAACGCGCGGGGCGGACGCAGTGCGGCGGAGCACCTGATCGCCGCGCTGCGGTGCCTGTACAAGCGGGCCGTCGCGGACGGGTACGTCGCCGCTGCGGACAACCCGGCCCTCAAGGTGGCCAAGCCGCGGCGCCTGCCCAGCACCAGACGGGCGGTAGCGGACAGCAGGCTGGCGGAGATAAACGCCGTCGCTGCCAGTACGGGCGATGACCCTGCGCTGGACAGTCTGCTGCTGCGGCTGCACACCGAGACGGCGTGCCGCCGGGGCGGTGCGTTGGCTCTGCGGCCGGTCGACCTGGACCCGGATCAGTGCCTCATCCTGCTGCGGGAGAAGGGCGACACGGTGCGGTGGCAACCGGTGTCACCGACGCTGATGCGGCATCTGCAGCAGCATGCCGAGGAGCGGCAGGCGGTGGGGACGGGGCAGCTGCTGCGGTACCGCAGCGGGCAGCCGATCACCTACCGGCGCTACGACCACCTGTGGGTGCGCCTCGGTGAGCACCTGCCGTGGGTGCACGTGCAGCAGATCAGCACGCACTGGCTGCGGCACACGACGTTGACGTGGGTCGAGCGGAACTTCGGCTACGCCGTGGCACGCGCGTACGCAGGGCACACCGACAGCGGCAGCGACGCCGGTGCCACCAGCACTTACGTTCGAGCGAGTCTCCAGGAGGTCGCGGCTGCTCTGGCGGCCCTGGCCAACGAGTCCCATCCTCTCGCTTGAGCTGGAACTATCGCGGGGTGGGCCTGGTCGTTACGTCCAGGCCCACTCGCGGGGGGCCTATTTGCAACGAGGCCATAGCCAAAGTGGGGCCACGTAGCGTCGGCATCCGGATCTGCCGAGATGAGTGTACAGATCACATAACACTCGGCCTGAGCCGGCGGGCTCTATCGAAGACCGAAGCCGCTTGGAGTCTCGGCCGCTTTGGCTCTGAATGCCTTATCCAGATTTTCCTCCGCTGGGCCGAGAAGGTCATAGAACTGACGTTCCCGCGATCCGGCGTATTCGACGTCCGACTCATGGTTCAAGACGTCAGTCAGGAGGTGAGCAAGCTCGGACAGGCGGAAGTATCGCATCGCGTCGATCGCCCGTCTCAAGCGGAAAGGCTCGTTGACCTCCACGGCGAAGCCCAAGCCGCCGCCCATGGCCGAGTTGTAGACACGTAACAGGAAGGAAAGGTGCGCAATCCCTAGCGGAGTTCCTTCAGAGGCTTCACCGTCAGCCCCGTAGTCGGCGGCACGGTTCCAGATGACGGCGAGAGCGTCCAACGTGGGCCCACCTCCACGTCTCATCCAACTCGTCCATCATGAGTCACCGAGTTCCTCTTACTCCCGCCGATACAGCGCACGATTCAATCACGCCAGTTCCATACGCGTCGCGCATCCTTTTCTGCCGCGATCCGGGTGCTGCCATCTCACGTCCACCAGTCACTCGTTGTTGGCGAAAATGGGTGGCCGATCCGCCGCCGTCGTGCCGTCCCCAGCGCCTGGCCGGCGGAACCTCTGCACATCTGGCGTATCTGCCTCTGCATGAAGTTGGCTCCAGCAAGACTTTCGTAGCCGGAGATCGCCATGGCGTCCTAACCCGGTGATGGGCTCAGACTTCCTTATTGTCGACCCAGTGACAAAAAGGGTCTGTGGTGTCGCCGTCGCCCATCTCGGCGGGCTCCGCCACGATCTCCAGCCCGCTCGCCGGGGCGGTGGCACCGAAGGTGCGGTGCAGCCAGTCCCGGTAGGGTGCATTGACGATCTCGTGGTCGGCGTCCCACGGCTCGGGCGGCGCGCTGAACTCCTCGTTCCAGCAGATCTCCCGGTAACCGATCGCCAGCAGCCGCAGAAAGTCGACCGCATCGTCGGCGAGCACACACGTCATCATCGAACCGCTACCCGAACCGAGATGGACGATCCTCACCTGTCCCCGACCGTCGCGCCACAGCGCGGCCATCGAACCCTCGCCACCGGTCTGCGCGAACGGCCACAACCGTGCGGCCGCATCCGGGACCGACTCGTCGAACCAGGACCGTGCGTACGACAGGGTCTGCTCCGCGGTGTAGCCACGCAACTCGATCGAGGTGCCCACCCAGCCGTTGTCGCTCAACGAGCCGTACAGATCCCCGTCGTGCCCTTTCACCACGAAACCCTGCTCGTCGACCCAGGCGAAGAGCAGGCGCAGCGGCTCCGGCAGGTCGAATCCGTCCGGCACCCGGGCCAGCATCGTCTTGAGGAAGTCACCCACGCCCGGCAGCGTACGAGATCACCTCGCCCTCCCACAGTCCCAGCCGCACTGCACGGTCGCCGACGTGCAGGGTGCCGCCGACCAGCTGGCCGACCTCGTCGTGCTCCGGGTTCCAACCGCTCAGCACTCCCGCGATCACCGAGGCGAAGGGCTCCTCGCCGGAGGCGTCCCGCCCGACCCAGCGGCCACCGTCGTAGTCGTAGTCGTAGGCCGACCGCCAGCCCTCGTCATCCGGAGCCGTCGGCACGACCGTCAGGGACCAGTCGCTGCGCCCGTCGAACAGCAGGCCACGGCCGTCGTCCACGACGAGGTGGACCGGCCCGGTGGTGAGATCGACCGGGTCACCGGGCCAGTGCCAGGCCAGCCGCGTGACCGCGGCCAGGCGGCAACCGATCAGCATGTCCATCAGAATGGTTTCGTCAGTTCCGTGCCTAGTAGTGACCTTTGGTGTCGTCGAACCGGCCTTGGCGCCGCAGCACCGGCGAAACCGCCACTTGAGCCGTACGGGCGGGGATCGTTGCCCCCCGCATAATAGAGATGTCGCTGTTCACACAGCTCTACGAGCCCGCAGCCAATCCGCCCTCGGTCCGCGATGTGCTCGATTCGTCGACCGCCACGACCGCTGGCGCGCCTCAGCACGAGTCAACGCACTGATCTGCGGCCGACCGGGCGTCACGGCGCGTGACGAGCGGCGCGTGCAGTGAACAGGCGGGGCTGCCGCGCGTTCGTTAGGTACCGAACCCGCCGCATAGGTAGTACAGGCTCGCGGCCAGTCCCAATATCCAGCCAGCCACGAGGCCAGACGATGACCCACGGCCGAGCCGTCCGGACAGCGCGAAGCAGTTGCCCAGCAACACCAGCTGCGCAATGCCGTACGCGAATACGCCGAAGAAGAGCGCCGCGAACCTCCCACCGGCATCCACGTCCGCATTCGGGCCGCCACCAGCGGCGGTGGCCAGGGCAATCGTGAACCCAACAACAAGACCGTGCTCAGCGAGGGCAACGACCGCTCCGGCAACCACCGGCCTGATGATCGTCACCCGCCGGAGCGTGACATACGTCGAAGGAACCGGGCTACCTCAGCCCGAACGATTTACGAAACCGCCTGGGACAGCCGCCAAACGGAACCGCACTGATCTGCCGCCGACCGGGCGCGGGCGGTTTCACCGCAGCCATGGCAGGGCGGGATCACGAGCGCAGACGGTGTCTCCTCGTGCTGTTCGGGACTGTGCTATTTCGCTGCGGGTCTGGAAGCGTGGCCGCCGCGATACGCAGACGGTAGCGGGCAGGCTGACCTGAGTTGGGACCGACTGCCCGGGTAAACCATCCAGTCACGCCAGAGCCTCGCCAGGGCGATCCAACCACGACACCATCCGTGTACCCGGATTTGCCGCTGTCCAGACGCAGCACAGTTGCTGGTCGACCTGCGGGGTGTCCTGGTGGTCGGCCATCGCGGCCACGGTGTCGGCGATGCGGGGCGAAGGCGCGAGCCAGTGCGGTGTCGAGCGGACCGACGAGGTCTCGCTCGCGTCGGTAGATGCTGCGCGGGTGGTGGATCTTGTTCGCGAGGGTGTACTCCTGGGCGTAGCGGCGTCGGTAGTACGCCTCGCCATTGGACCGTTGACCCTGCATCTTCCGGTCGCACAGCGCGCAGTACAGCGCGCCCTTAAGGGCGTAGACGTGGCGGGCGCGGTGCCGCTTGTGCTCCCCTCCGGGACCGTTGCCGCGACGCCGAAGCAGCGCCTGCGCAGCATCGAACGTCTCTGTGTCGACGATCGCCGGATGTGCGGGGTGGTTGGAGGTGTTCCACTGGTTCTGCGGGTTCCAGCGCATGACGCTGGTGTGGCCCATGGCGACGTCGTCGACATCGAGCAGGATCTCGTCGGTGCTTGGCGATTCTGAACCTGGCGACCGGTGTAACGGGGGCTGGTCAGGATGACCCGGATGGCGCTCTTCGACCAGGCGATGCCCGATCGGTGGGGGTTCCGGGCCGGCGCCGGGCGGTCCGAAGGACTCAGCCAACTCCGCGGCGAAAGGCACGGCGTACACCACGGCGGTCGGCGCCAAGTCCGCGATCTCCGCGCGGATTCGCGGCAGCAGATTCGTCCTGGTAGGAGAACTTCAGCAGGCGGCAGGATGGCGCGGCTGACGCCAGTTCCGCAGCCAGCCCCAGACTGGCGGCGACCGCCGGTTCCTCCACGAACACCGTCAATCTGTCTCGGCTGTTAGCCAGGTCCAGTAGATTCGTGGCTCATGACCGCCGTGCGACTCGATCCGAAACGTAGCGCCCTGATCCTGATCGACCTGATGACCAGAACGGTCGCCCTGGACACCGCGCCGATCACGGCCGCCGAGGTGGTCCAGCGGTGCGCCGAGGTGACCGCAGCAGCGCGCCGGGCGGGGTGGCTCGTCGTGCATGTCCGGGCCGAACGTCCGGGCGTCGCAGAACAGCCACCCGGCGGCGAACTGGTGGACGCCTGCACCCGTCAGGGAGCCGACGTCGAGATCGTGAAGCGCACCTGGGGCGCGTTCCACGGCACCGACCTGGATGAGGTCCTGCGCGGACGTGGCATCCGCACTGTGGTGCTCGGCGGGATCGCGACGAACTTCGGGGTCGAGTCGACGGGGCGTGCGGCGAACGAGCGCGGCTTCCACGTGGTCTTCCTCTCCGACGCGATGGCCGGCCTGCACGGGTACGCCCATGACTTCGCCGTCGACTACGTGTTCCCGCGTCTCGGCGTGGTGTGCACCGCCGCTGAACTGCTCGACGGATTGCGCTGATCGAACGGGGGGAGCGGGCCGGCGGCGTTGCCGGCCACCGGCCCGCTCCGCCTAGGACGGCTGCGCCGCCGGCTCCTTGCGCTTCGGCGTCACGCCCAGTTCCTCCCCGTAGGACGTGGACCTGAACCGGACCGCCATGTAGAGCCCGGGCAGCGCCGCGATCGCCACCATCAGGATCACCGTGGGGGCGAACAGCGAGGCTGCCAGCAACGGGCCCGCAATCGCCGCCCCGCCCGGTGAGGTCGCGTTCATGAGCGTGCGCATGAACGTCATCGTGCGCCCGCGGACCTCGGCGGGAATCCGGTTCAGCCGCAGCACCTGCGCTGACACTGTCATGGGTGTCGAGAACAGGTTGACCAGGATGAGCCCGAGCAACGCGGCGGGCAACCCGGGCAGCAGGAGGAAGATCAATCCACCGCCGGCGGCGAGTTGAAGCAGTCCGATCCGCCGCATCTGCCGATCCGCAGGTTTGATCATGCCGGATATCAGAGAGCCGGCCAGACCCGCGCCCTCGCCTACCGCGAGCAGGAGACCCAGCGTCCGCGCATCACCGGCCAGCGGAGTGATCGCCATCCAAGGGATAGTCACCCGCAACATGCCCACGGTCATGTTGAACAGGGCGAAAGCCGCGGTGATGGTGACGAGCACGGTGTCGTTGCGCAGCATCCGGATCACCGGCGCCCAGCCGAAGCTCTGCCGCAGGCTGACGCTGGTCTCGCCCTCGGGCCGGGGCAGGCGTGCCCGCATGGCGAGCACGGAGAACGCGAAGAAGACGTAGCTGAGGGCGTCGAGGCCGAGGACCACCGGCGCGCCGAAGGCCGCGATCAGCAGACCGCCGAGAGCCGGACCGGCCATGCCGGCCGCGCCGTAGGCGATGCCCTCCAACGCGACCGCCGAGTGCAGATCCTTCTTCGGGACCAGTTCCGGCGTGACTGCCGGCACCACACCCAACGGAACGATCTTGAGCAGCCCGTATGCCCCGGCAACGACGTACAGGTACCACAGATGCAGCGCACCCGTAGCGTCCAGCAGCGGGACAGCGCCGATGATCGCCGCCCGCGCGAACGCGTCGGCCACCAGAAGAGTACGCCGGGAGAACCGGTCGAGCAGTGGGCCGACCAGTGCGCCGCCGAGGATGACGGGCAGGGTGTAGCAGACGGCCATCACACCGACGGCCTTTGCTCCCCCCTGGGTGATCGCCATCCAGGTCAGCGCGGTCCACGAGGCGCCGTCGCCGAGCAGGTTGACCACCGAGCCGATCCACAGCAGTCGGTAGTCACGTATCCGTAAGGCGTTTATGTAGTCTCTCAACCCAATTCCTTCGCAGTGTGTCCGACCTTCGCGCCACCGACCTCGGACCAGACCTCGTTCACGATCGACGCCACCTCGTCGGCTCGGGTCCGGGCGAAGTAGTGGCCGCCGTGCTCGATCTCCCGCAGCCGCACCGCAGTCGCGAGACGACCCCACTCGGTGTACGCCTCGCGGTAGTCGGCGATGACCTTGTCGTCCTTCGCTCCGACGAACGTGATCGGCACGCTCAGCCGCACAGTCCCTGGCTGTTCCCGCTGGCTGAGGAAGTAGGAGTGTCCGGCGACCACGTCGTGCCGGAACATCCGGCCGATGAAGTGGCCGAGAGAAACTCCTTCTTGGACAATGCCTCAGCATTGACCGCACGGAGCTTGTCCCCGGCCGGTTTCGCAGCGCTGCCCAGGAGGTTGGGGCCAACGAAGTTCATCAGCAGGCCCAGCGGGCCGGGCAGCCTGCGGCGTACTCGCGAACGGCTTGCTGCTCCCCCTCGAGGTGGGCGCGGCACCGAAGGATGGCCTCCGGTGAGACTTGTCGAGGTTGCCGGGTCACACGTGATTGAGCGCGAGCGAGACGTAGGTGCGGACACCATCGCCTTCCGGGCACGTCGTCGATGCGTGGGGGCCGGCGCTCCGACCGTCGATCTCCAGGAGGCTGCCCGCCGACGCCACCAGTTCCGCCCAATGACCGTCGGCTCGCGATGACCGCTACTTCTGTCGGGTGATCGTGGCAGCCGTGATGTCGCTGCCCAGCATGTTCCCGGTCACCACGACGGTGTCGCCGGTCCGCAGGTCCTTGAGCGCACCGGTGAGCCGGACCTGCGTACGGTCGCCTGTCTGCACGGTGACCACCTCGCCGGACTCGCGCCGGACCTTCATCGTGTCTCCGTCGATGTCGGTGACGGTGCCGGTGGTGGCGGGGGTGGCGGTGGCGGCCGGGGGAGCGGCGCCACCGCCACGGGCACCGCCGCCGCGGGCCCCACCGGCGGGTCCGTCGACCGCTGTCCCGCGTCCCGCCGGTGCGGGGGCGGGATCCGGTCCGTATGCCTGTTGCGCCTGGGCGCCGCCGGCGAAGCCGCCGACGAGCAGCAGCGCTGCCGCGAGCCACGGGGTGGCCCGGTTCCGCCAGGGGCGGGGTCCGGCGGCGAGTGCGGTGTCGAGGTCGGTCGTCATGTCTTCACCTGTCATTCGTAGCGGAGCGCGTCGATGGGGCGCAGGCCGGCGGCGCGGCTGGCGGGGACACTGCCGAAGAAGAGTCCGATCGCGACTGAGACGCCCAGGGCCAGCGCGACGGAGCTGGGCACGATCACCGGTTGCACACCGACGATGGTGAACCGGCTGCCGATCAGCGCGGCGGCCACGCCGAGGCCACCGCCGAGGACGCTGAGCATTGTCGCTTCGGCGAGGAACTGGGTGAGGATCGTGCGTCGGGGTGCGCCGAGGGCCTTGCGGATGCCGATTTCCCGGGTTCGCTCGGTGACGGTCACCAGCATGATGTTGGTGATGCCGATGCCGCCGACGAGCAGGCTGATGCCGGCGACGGTGCCGAGCAGGACGGTGAAGGTCTGTGCGGTCTCGGTGCGGGTGGCGAGGAGTTGGGCGGCGTTCTGGATCCGGTACGGCGCGGCAGCCGCACCACCACCACCTCCACCACGGCCGGTGGCGGCGGTGCCGGCCGGTAGCTTGAGGCGCTGGTTGAGGATCTGGGTGACCTGCTGTTGGGCGGCGTTGACGCGGTCCGGGCCGGTGGCCTCGACGAGGATGGAGGTGACCGGGCCGTACCCGGTGATGGTCTGCTGCACGGCGGTGAGCGGGGCGACGGCGAGGTCGTTCGGGTCGGAGAAGCCGGACGCCGAACTCTTCTCGGCGAGGACGCCGACGACGGTGAACAGTGCGCCGCCGACGGTGACCTGCTGGCCGACCGGGTCGGTGTCGGCGAACAGTTCGGTGGCGACGGTCCGGCCGAGCACGACCACCCGCCGACCCTGGGCCACGTCCTGGTCGGTGAAGGCGGCGCCGGCGGCGAGTGGGCTGTTCGACGAGCCGAAGTAGCTCGGGTGGGTACCGAGGAACTGCGCCACCGGGTGCTCCGTCCCGGCGTGGGTCATCGTCGGGGTGGTGCTGACCACCGGTGAGACCGCGCGGACGTCGGGGGCGAGTGCCGGGTCGTGCAGGGACCGCGCGATGTCGACCGTGAGTGCCGACGGCGTCGTCCCGCCGCGGGCGGTGCTGGACACGGTGATGGTGTTGGTGCCCAGCGCCTCGATGCTGCGGTTGACGGCCTGGGCGGAGCCGTTGCCGACGGCGACCAGCAGGATGACGGCGGCGACGCCGATGAGGATGCCCAGCATGGTCAGTGCCGAGCGCAGCTTGTTGGCGGCGACGCCGCGGCCGGCGAAGCGGAGGATCTCCAGCAGGCTCACCGGGCACCGTCCTGTCGTACGTCGGTGGTGATCCGTCCGTCGAAGAGGGTGACCAGCCGGCGGGCGCGGGCGGCCACCTCCGTCTCGTGGGTGATCATGACGATGGTGCGGCCGGCGGTGTGCAGCTGGTCGAGGATGGCCAGCACCTCCTCGGTGGAGCGGCTGTCGAGGTTTCCGGTGGGTTCGTCGGCGAGGATCAGCGCTGGCTCGGTGACCAGGGCGCGGGCGACGGCGACGCGTTGCTGTTGCCCGCCGGAGAGCTGGTTCGGCTCGTGGTCGGCCCGGCCGGCGAGACCCACCATGTCCAGGGCCGCGAGGGCCCGCCGGCGTCGCTCGGCCGGCTTGACGCCGGCGTACGCCAGGGGCAGCTCGACGTTGGCCACCGCCGAGGTGCGGGGGATGAGGTTGAACGACTGGAAGACGAACCCGATGCGCCGGTTGCGGACGAGGGCCAGCCGGGCGTCGTCGAGTCGGCTGACGTCGACCCCGTCCAGGCGGTAGCTGCCGGCGCTGGGCACGTCGAGGCAGCCGAGGATGTTCATCAGCGTCGACTTTCCGGATCCCGAGGATCCCATGATGGCCACGTAGTCGCCGGCCGCGACGGTCAGCGACACCCCGCGCAGCGCGTGCACGGTCGCCTCGCCCTGTCCGTAGACCTTGGTCAGGTCACGGACGTCGAGCACCGGACGGTTCGGGCCCTCGGTGGTGCGGTGAGCTCCGTCGACCAGGTAGAGGGTCACCGGTTGCCCCGCCCGCCGCCACCGGTCAGGCCGCCGCCCGCGGGCCCGCCGCGCCCGCCGCCGGTGCTCGGGTCGGCGCCGCCGGTGCTGGGCAGCACGACCCGGTCGCCCTCGGTCAGGCCGGAGGTGATCTCGACGAGCTGGTCGCCCCGCAGGCCCACCTCGACCGGGCGGACGACCGGGTTGCCGTTGTCCAGGACGGTCACGGTGTTGCGGTTGCCGGCGCTGGTGACCGCGAGAGTGGACACCGCGACGACGTTCTCGGCCGTGTCGAGGGTGACGGTGACCTGCACGCTCTGGCCGGGCCGGGCGGCGTCCGGGCGGTCCTTGAGGCTCAGGGTGACGCCGTAGGTGACCACGTCGTTGGCGGTGGTGGCGTTCGGGTCGATCGCGGCGAGCGTCGCGTCGGCGGTGGTGCCGGGCAGCGCGTTCCAGCTGACCGTGGCGGGCATGCCTGCCTTGAGCCGGGTCGCGTCGGCCTCGGGTACCGCGGCGGTGACCTCCAGCCGGGTCAGGTCGGCGATCTGCACGAGTCCGTCGCCTCCCGAGCCGGACGCGGTGCTGCCGGCTCCGGTCGCGCCGCCTCCGGTCGCGCCGCCGGCGCTCGCGCCGCCCGCCGAGGTGCCGGAGTCCCCGACGCTGCCGTTGACGGCCACCACGGTGCCGGCGATCGGCGCGGTCAGGGTGGCCCCGTCGACCTTCTCCCGCGCGGCGGCGACCTTCAGCTCCGCCTGGGTCACCGCCGCATCCGCCTGGCTGGTGGGACCGTCGGTCTCCGCCGCCCGGTCCGCCGCATCCCGCGCCGCGTCCAGGTCGGCCTCGGCCGCCGCGAGTTCCCGCTTCGCGGCCGAGGCGTCGACCCGGGCCAGCACCTGGCCCTTCTTCACCGAGTCGCCGACGGCGACGGCGATCTCCGTGATCGGTCCGGCGGTGGCGAAGGTCGCGCTCGCGGTCGCCGCGCTGCGCACCGATCCGGGTACGGACACCGCCGACGTCACCGTCGCCCGGCTCACCGGCGCCGTCCGGGCCTCGCCGGCGCCCGCCGTCTCCGGCGCGGTGAACGTGGTGTACGCCCAGCCGCCGGCGAGCAGCACCGCCACGGCGAGGCCGGTGTTGACGAGCAGGGACGGGCCGCGGGCCGGGATGAGTCGTCGCACACGCATGTCCGGCAGCCTGGTGGTGGCGGCTCGGAGCGCACCCGACGCAACCTCGGAGCCGGCTGGGAGTCGGGCGGCGGTCAGCTGTCGGCGATGAAGTCCTCGATCCGGTGCCAGATGTCGTCGCTGTTGTCGTCCTGCATCATCAGGTGCGTGTTGCCGTGTACGCCTTCGTCGGGCAGGTACACCAGTTGGGCCGGGTGGCCGGCGTCATCGACCAGGCCGACGGTGCGCCGGCAGGCGTCGAGTCGCCCGGTCTGCCGGCGTTCGGTGATCCGGTCGCCGTAGACCGCGAGCGTCGGCGCGGTGGGTGCCTGGTCGGCGTCGGTGGGGCAGCCGACGGGTTCGACCGCCACCACCGCCGCGACCTGCTCGGGGTGTTGGTCGGCCACCGCGAACGCGGCCGAACCGGCGGCCGAGTGGGCGAGCAGGATCGCCGGGCCGGTTCGCTCCAGCAGGGCGAGCAGTGCCTGTTCCTGAGCCGTCGCTCCCGGTCCCCGGCTGCCGCTGTCGGCCGCACCGGTGGCGGTCGCCGACGGTCCGGGGGTGGGCTGCTGTGGGGTCGCATCAGCGCGTGCACCAGCCGCGCCGCTGTCGGACCGCCAGTACGGTGGCAGGGCGGCGAGGAACTGGTCCATGTCTTGCACCGGGAACCGGGTGTCCGGGTAGGGCTGGCCGGGCGACGCCCCGAAGCCCCAGCGCGGCCAGATCTCCTCCTCGCTCCACACCGACATCGTCGGTTGGCTCCCTGGCGGGGCCTCGCCGGCCGCCACCGCGTTGAACGGCCGCACGTCGAAGCCGGAGATGGCCAGGGACGGCTCGTCCAGCACGTACACGGGGTGGCCGGCGCGGGCCGCCTGCTGTGCCCAACCCTCCCGGCCGTCCGGCGTGGTCAGGAAGATCGACGAGCTGAGCCCGAGCCCCGGCATCATGATCACCGGTGGCTTGTCGGCCCCGGTGGGGACGAGTTGGTGGACCATCGCCTGCCCGGTCCAGGCGGTCGACGTCTGGTCGCCGGTGTCGTCGGTGGCCTGCTGCCCACCGACGAAGAAGTAGCCGCTCGCCGTCACCGTCAGCCCTTCGTCGCGGGTGTCGTCTACCCATCGGGGCACCAGGAGCGCCCCGGTCAGAAATGCCAGGGCTGCCGCCGTCGCCGCGATGGTCCGTGTTCTCGTACGCATGCTGCCTCCCGTTCGGTTCCTGCACGGCAGTGAACGGGGGCAGGCTCGGAGCGGGCTCCGTGCCCGCTGGACGTTCTCGCACAGCCGCCGGTGGATCAGCCGTGGATGGTGCGGAGCAGGTCGACCAGTTCGTCGCGGTCGGCGTCGGGCACCGAGGGCAGCAGGACCCGGAAGGTGGCCCCCCGGCCGGGGGCGGTGAGCAGCTCGACCCGGCCCTGGTGTCCCCGCACGAGGGCCGCCACGATGGACAGGCCGAGGCCGGACCCGCCGCTGCCGCGGGCCCGACTCGGGTCGGCGCGGTAGAGCCGCTCGAAGACCCGTACGGCCTGGTCGGTGGCCAGGCCCGGCCCGTCGTCGGTCACCTCCAGCACCGCGACCGGCGTGGCGGCGGGCAGCGGGTCTCCCACCGCCGTGACCGGCGGCGGTCCGGCCGGCGTACCCCGCAGTCGCCCGGTGCGGACCGTCACGCGGGCCTGCGGCGGCGTGTGCTGCAGGGCGTTGTTGAGCAGGTTGGCGGCCACCTGGCGCAGCCGGTGCTCGTCGCCGCTGACCATCACCGGTTCGAACCCGTCGTCGTCGTGGAGGGCCACCAGACGGATCCGCCGCTGGGGTGCGCGGGCGTGCGCGTCGCGGACGCTGTCGGCGGCGACGGCCAGCAGGTCGACCGGCCGGCGTCGCAGAGGGCGTTCGTGGTCGAGTTGGGCGAGCAGCAGGAGGTCCTCGACGAGCAGGCCCATCCGGGCGGCTTCGGCCTCGATCCGCGCCATCGTCCCGTCCAACTCCGGACCCGGTGGCGTTCCGCCCCGACGGTAGAGCTCGGCGAAACCCCGGATGGAGGTCAGTGGCGTGCGCAGTTCGTGTGAGGCGTCGGCGATGAACTGCCGCAGCCGCCGCTCCGACTCGCGGCGGGCGGCGACCTCGGTGGAGATCCGGTCCAGCATCAGGTTGAGCGCCCCACCGAGCCGGCCCGGCTCGGTGTGTGGATCGGCGTCGGGCACCCGGCGCGCCAGGTTGCCGCCGGTGATCTGCGCCGTGGTCTGCTCCATCCGGGTCAACGGCCGAAGGCCGAGCCGGACCACCACCGCGGCGAGCGACGCCAGCAGCATCAGGACGACCACGATCACGACCGCGTCGATCAGCAGCAGCAGGTCGGTGGTCTCCTCGACCTCACGTAGCGACACCGCCAGCACCGCGATGCCCCGGTCGTCGCCACGCTCGACCACCAGGGCCCGCCAGGCGGCTGTGCCGTCGGCGGCCTCGACGGTGTACGGGCGGGCGTCGGTGGCACGGGCGACGAGCCCGTCGTACGGCTCGACCACCGGCACCGTGGTCGACTCGTCGGAGCGCCGGACGTCCTCCAGATTGCCGTCCGGGCCGTACAGCAGCACCACCTGCTCCGGGCCGAGCCGGGCGCGCGGCAGCACGCGCGTGCGTTCGCGCGGGTCGTAGGTCGGGACGGTGTCCCGGGTGAACGGCCGGCTCACCGCGGTGAGCTGGTCGTCGATGCGGTCGGTGAGGGTTCGGCGCAGCAGCACCAGCCCGGCCGCGTTCGCCGCGACCAGCGCGAGTGCGGTCAGCGCTGCCACGACCACGACCAGCCGGGACCGCAGGGTCCAGCGTCCCCAGCGGCGCAGCCGCCGCACGCGGACGGCGCGACGGCGTCCCACCGTCACCCACCCCCCGTGCGAGGCACCCGCAGCGTGTAGCCGACGCCTCGGACGGTGTGCACCAGCGGTGGGGCCTGCACGTCGATCTTCTTGCGAAGGTAGTAGATGTACGACTCGACGATCCGTCCGTCGCCGCCGAAGTCGTAGTTCCACACCCGGTCGAGGATCTGCGCCTTGCTGACCACCCGGCCGGCGTTGACCATCAGGTACCGCAGCAGGTTGAACTCGGTCGGCGACAGCTCGACGACCCGGCCGCCGCGCCGGACCTCGTGGGCGTCCTCGTCCAGTTCGAGGTCGGCGTAGCGCAGCATGCCGTCCGGCGCCGGCGCGTCGTCGGCGCGGCTGCGGCGCAGGATCGCCCGGATCCGCAGCACCACCTCCTCCAGGCTGAACGGCTTGGTCACGTAGTCGTCCGCCCCGACGGTCAACCCGGAAATACGGTCCTCCACGGTGCCCCGCGCGGTGAGGAACAGCACCGGCACCCCGGCCCCCGTGCCGCGCAGCCGCCGGGCGACCTGGAAGCCGTCGAGGTCGGGCAGCATCACGTCGAGCACCACCAGGTCCGGATCGAACTCCTCGGCCAGGGCCAACGCCTCATGGCCGCCGCCGGCCACCCGCACGTCGAACTCGACCAGCCGCAGCGTCGCCGACAGCAGGGCACGGATGTTCTCCTCGTCGTCGACGACGAGCACACGGGTACGGCGATCAGACACGATTGCCAGGTCTATCGGGGAAACCTCGGAGCGAGCTGGGAGCGACCTGTCCCGGAGCTGAGCGAGATCATCCGGCGGCGAGGAGCAGGTCACCCTCGGCGAGGCCGGACCTGATCTCCACGAACTGGTCCCCCCGCACCCCGATCACGACGGCGCGTGGTTCGGCCGCCCCGGCGAGCAGTACGCTGCCCGATCCGTCGGGCCGAATCTCGACCGCGCCGGACGGGACCCGCAGGACGTCCGCGACGGTGGCGATCCGGATCCGCACGGCGGCGCTCTGCCCGATCAGCAGATCGTCCGGAGCACCGTCCAGCGCGAGTCGGACCCCGAACCGGACCACCTGACCGTCGCTGGTGCCCACCGGGTCCACCTCGACCACCTCGGCGTCCAGTTCGGTGTCCGGCCGTCCGGCCGGGGTCACCGTGGCGACCTGCCCCACCGTGATCTGCCCGGCGTCGGCTTCCGGAAAGGTCGCCGTGATCTGCATCCCGTCGACGACCGCCAGCTCGATGAAGCGCGCACCCGCCGACACCCGGGTTCCCACCGGCCCGGCCACCGACAGCACCCGTCCGGCGACCGGCGCGGTGACGGTCGTACCGGCCAGCCGATCCTCCGCCTCGGCCAGGGCCAGCTGCGCGGCCGTCACCTGCTGGTGCGCCCGCAGCAGCGGGTCGGCGCCGGCGGCGTTCCCGCCCGGCCCCGAACCACCCGGCTCCGCCGGGCAACCTCGGGGGCCCGCCGACGCCGGGGCCGTCGGGGTAGCCGCCGGCCCCTTTCCGGTTCCGGTCGGCGAGGGCTTGGCGGGGGCGGCCGACGATCCCGTGGGAGTCGGTGTGGCCGACCGGGTGGCCGACGGCGAGGCCGACGGCGAGGGCTGGTCAGGCTCGGGCCTCGGTGTGGGTGACCCCGGGTCGCCCGATGGCGTCGTCCGGGCGGTGTCGCCCGCCGTGGCGGCGCCGGCTGCACCTCCCGCGCCGTCTCCCCGCGTGTCCGACACGGGTGACGTGGCGCACGCGAGGGTGTCCGGCTCATCCTCGGCCTCGAGGTCGTCGAGCGCGGCGCGTGCGTCGGCCAGCGCCTGCTCCGCGCGCGTCACCTCGGCGTGGGCCTCCTCGTCGTCGAGTACCGCGAGCACCTGCCCGACGGTGACGTCGGCCCCCGGGCGGACCCGGACCTCGGTCACGGTGCCGACCGCGGTGAACGCCAGTCCACGGCTCGCCGCGGGCCGTACCGAGCCGGTCGCGGCGACCGCCGAGGTCACCTCACCCCGGTCCACCCGTACGGTCGCCGCCGGCGCCGCGGCCCGATCCGCGTCGCCGGGAAACGCGGCCGCCCCCGCCGCGACAGTGACCGCGACCAACGTGGCGGCGGCGACGGCGGGTACCGGCCGGCGCCGGACCGCCCGCCACACGTGCAGGTGGATGCCCATGGCGGCGATCGTCGACCCACTTGCTGACAGGGAACTCGGCCGCACCTCGGAGTTACCTCACAGCCCACCATTCCGAGGCGACTCCCAGGCTCGTCGGAGCGACGCCGGAGGTTGGTCGTCTCTGCTGACCCCGTCGCGCGGGCGTGGGCCCGCACCCGAGACCCGAGGAGAGCCTCATGCCCCGCATCCATCGACGACCGGCCCTGACCGTGGCGGTCGGCGCCGCCCTGCTCGCACTCGCGGCCGGCTGCGGCGGCGAACCGGCGGCCGAGCAGTCGAACCCGACCCCGCCGGCGTCCGGTGGGCTGGCCGCGTACGCGGCGTGCCTGCGCGAGCAGGGCATCGACGTACCCGATGACCTGCCCTCGGCCCGACCCGGCCGCAGCGGCCAGGCGGACCGGACCGCCCGAGCGAGCAACCGACCCACCGCCCGGCCCTCGGGGCAGCCGGCGGAGGGGAACCGCCAGGGCGGGCTGGAGGCGTTACGGCCGGCCGACGTCGACGACGCCACCTGGGCGAGCGCTCAGCAGGCCTGCGAGGGCTCACGCCCGCAGGGCGGCCGGCGCGGCGACGGCTGACCCGAGGGCGGTATGCCGGGCAGTTGACCCGTGGTGGCGGTGAAACCTTCCACCATGGGTCGGGGTGTCCGTCTGTGAGCCGTCCGGCCGGGCCGACAGCATCCGGTCCCGGCCGGGCGGCGACCGCACCCTCGTACCGGAAGGACCACTGATGCCAAGGATCAACCGCCCCGGCCTCGCGGCTGCCGCCTGTGCCCTCGGGCTCGGCGCCGCCGTCGCGCTCACCGGGCAGCCCGCGCAGGCTGCGCCGCCGGCTCTCGACTTCGGTTGCGAGCGGATCGCCTGGAGTTCGGACGGCAACTACCACGACCGCGACGACATCGGCGCGTCCGCCATGACGCTGGCGCTGCTCGCGGAGAAGGGCCAGCAGTCCCGGCTCGTGCACTGGGACTACAACTCGCACCTGGGCAGCTCGACCGCGAGCTGGGAGCGGGACATGGTCACCGCCACCGAGGGCGTCGCCGGGCGGTTCGGCTACGACGTGGCCGGCATCTTCCGCAACAGCCAGACGAACCTCGACGCCGCCGTGTCCCACCTCCGCGCGGCGGTCAACGCCTCCACCGCCGGCAACACCCTCTGCCTCGTCGGTGCCGGCCCGATGGGCGTGGTGTACCGGGCGTTGCAGGGCTCGAACAGCGCCGCGCGTCAGCACGTCACCCTGATCTCGCACTCGGACTGGAACAACAACCACGACGACGACGACAACCGGTGGAACCTCGCCGACATCCGCCGCGACTTCCCCCAGGTGAAGTACAAGCGGATCCCGGACCAGAACGCCGGTCTGGGCACCGGTGGCGGCGAGGGGAAGTGGGCCTGGATGGCCGACGACTCCGACCAGCGGCTGCGGTACGTGCACGACGT
This sequence comes from Micromonospora sp. WMMD754, assembly GCF_049315235.1. Classification (NCBI taxonomy): domain Bacteria; kingdom Bacillati; phylum Actinomycetota; class Actinomycetes; order Micromonosporales; family Micromonosporaceae; genus Micromonospora; species Micromonospora sp. WMMD754. Next base: position 6,285,992 of record NZ_CP186058.1, on the reverse strand, counting down.
GGTCAACGACGTCATGAACAAGAAGGGCGACGTCTCCGACGCCGGGATGATGTACTACCTGATCACGGGTGACGCCTCCGGAAACGCCAACAAGCTGCGCAACTTCCTGCGGTGACGGCGGGCGGGGGGCGGTGACCGTTCCGCTGCGCCTGGCCTGTACCGGCGGGTCGGGCCTTCCCTCGACGTCGACAGCAGCACCGTGAGCTGAGCGGGTGGGGTGCGGCGGTGACGCCGTGCTCCACCCGGTTCTGCTCAGGGGCGAAGGTGGGCGAGGAGGTCGCCGGTCGCGGTCGTCTCGTCCACCCGGAGCGCCGCGTGCAGTTGCTGTCGGCCCCGCCGCAGCCACGTCTTGACGGTGTTCTCCGGGACGCCCAGCTCGACAGCCACGTCCCGCACCGAAAGGTCGACGACATAGTGCAGCACCAGTGCCTGCCGGTGCCGCACCGGAACCGCCCGCAGCGCCTCGGTGACGGCGACGCCGTCGGTGCTGTCGTGGTCGTGGGCCCGATCGCTGCCGAGGCGCAGCAGGGCGGCCGCGCCGCGCATCGCCCGGCGACGCCGGGAGAACGCGAGGTTGAACGCCACCCGCCGGACCCACGCCTCCGGCACCTCGTAGCCGCTGATCTTCGCCCACCGGGGCAGCGCACGGGAGAACGCCTCCTGGGCAAGCTCTTCGGCGTCGTGATGGTTACCGGTCAGCACGAACAGCTGGCCCACCAGTCGACGGTACGTCGCCAGGTAGAACTCGGTGAACTCCCGATCTGTCGACATCGGACCCTTCGACACCTGTTCGCAGTGCGCATCCCCGGATCCAGGGCGCTTGCCGTGCGGCGACCATCCGACCTGGACACTGTCGTACTCATCCGCTTAAATAACGATCGCACCGTATGTGATTAATGCGGCAGCGTCAAACAGTGGAAGGGCGACGGCTACGCCCCGAGGAGGTGGCGGTGACTGACGGAATTCCGGACTCGGAGGCGACGCGTGACGCGCTGCGCCGGATGGCCGGGACCGCCGCCCACACCGCGCGTCCACCGGATCTCGGCGACCTGCGCCACCGCGTCCGCCGTCGCCGCATCCGGTCCGTCGCCGCAGCCGGCTTGGCCGCCGTGGCGATGGCGGCCGTTCCCGTCGGCGTGGTCGCCGGGATGGGCGCACCCCCGCCCGAGCCGCAGCTCGCCGCGCCCGCGCCGACGACCCCTGCCTCACCGGCGCCGGTGCCCTCGCCGCCCCGCCCCTCCGACGTCCCGTCCACCGCGACGGCGAGCGCCCGGCCCAGGGAGACCGACGGCCCGATCCAACCGGCGACCGAGCCGACCGCCGGCACCCGTCGGGTGAAGCTGTTCCTGTTGCGTGAACAGGTCGGTCGGCGCTGCCCGCAGGTCGTCGCGGTGACCCGGGAGGTCCCGGCCCGCAGCGTCGCCAGGGAGGCCCTGCGTGCGTTGCTCGACGGCCCCTCGCCGGCCGATCGGGCCGCCGGCCTGAGCAGTGCCTTCGACGGTGACGCCCACCGCTTCCGCTACCTCAGGTTGGACGGGACGAACGCGCGGGCGGATTTCACCGACCTCGACGGCATCCTCGCTCCGAACGACAGTTGCGAGAAGACCAAGCTGCTGGAGCCGATGCGCCGCACCCTGGAACAGTTCGGCTGGATCGAGCAGACGCGCTTCTCCATCCGCGGTGACCAGCGAGCCTTCTACGTCGATCTGCTGCACGACCGGGTTCCCGAGTGACCACCCGCTCGGCGACCTCCCACGCTTGACCGAACGGGTCGAGCTGTGAAACCTGGCACCGGCCCGCGGAGTGCCATTGGGTGTGAACCTCCAACACCAGAATCAGAGCAGGCCGCCCGTTCCCCTTGGCACCCACGGCCTCGTACCGGCCATTCGACGGCGGCCGCAGGTCGTCGCGCTGATGCTGATCGTTGCCCTCGCCGGGGCGGGCGCCGGGTGCGAGCCGGGCGACGCCCGGGTTGCGTCATCGGCTCCATCGGCGACGCCGCCGGTCACCGTCGCGGTCACGACGACGCCGGCCCCGGTCCCGAGCGCCTCGGTAGCGCAGCGCACCAGCGGCGCCCCGGCCTCCGGTGCGCCGAGCAGACCCGATTCCGCCGCGACGACCAGGGCATCCACGACCCCACGGCTGCCGGTCACCAGCAAGAACACCTCGCAGGGACGGCTGTACATGGTCTCCGGGCTGTCACAGTTCGAGGCCAACCACGCGTACCGGTACATCGCGATCGTCACCGGCACCGAGCCGGGCGCCAACGGCCACCCCGGGCTCAGCGCCGCGCAGAAGGCCGCTCTCCGCACCCACCTCAGCTCCATCGTGGCCACGGTCTCCACCGACCTCGGTGGCAAAGGCCTGCTGCCGGGTGACGACAGAATCAGCTACTTCGAGATGTACACCGCGATGGCACTCGGATCGACGCTCTACCGCCCGTTCTTCGCGGCCGAGGCGCACATCGACGACGAGTGCGGCCGCAACTGGAGCGAGAACCTCCGAAAGCTGGTCGCCGCGGCCGGCGGGATCTCCGCGGACATCGTCACGATGATGCTCGACCGAGTCGCCGACGGTCAGCGGATCCATAGTGGACACAACGGCGCCGTCGAGACCTTCGGCGGGCTGGGCGACGAGTACCAGCCGCACCGCCTGCGCAACGACAAGGCCTTCTCCCGCAGTGCCGGCCGCCTCCAGGAGGTCATCGACACACTGAGGTGAGGACCGGCCCCGCCCGGCCGGCGGTTCCGCGCCGGCTCGGCGGGAGGCGGGGTCGGGCGGCCGTCCTGGTCGACGGCGAATGTGACGCTGCGCCTGGCCGTGATGGATCCTCTGCTGGCGACAGCCGTCAGGGAGTACCTCCCCTCGGGCACCGTCCGGCTGTCCCATCCGAAGGGCGACCCGTCGTCGTCGCCACCGAAGAAGTGCGGAGGATCCAGATACCCGCCACCATCGCGGTCGCCGCTGCGGTGAGGGTGGTGGTACTCCGGGTGCGGAGTCGGGTAACGGCCCGGCTCCGCACCCGGTGGTGCCGTCACTCGCAGCCGGTGACGACGACCTTGTTGCCGGAGGTGTTGACGCCCTGGACGGTGTTGGCGGAGGTGCTGCGCACCACCGCGCAGTCGCCGCCCTCGACCCGGATGGTCTTGTTCTTCACGCCGTCCTTGAACGCGTAGAGCGGCGCCTCGACCATGCCCGGGTTGACCTTGCGGACGAAACCCGCACCGACGATCCGGATCGTCCGGGTGTCGGCCTGCGTGCCGCCGGCCCAGGAGAAGACGCCCTGGTTGTAGCCGTCGGACGAGTTGGAGATGACGGTCAGCCCGTCCAGGATCGCGGTGCCCTTCCCGTAGTCACCCCAGGCCATCTGGATCGGCGCGCCGTTGCGGTTGTGCACGATCGTGGTGTCCCGGATGGTGAGGTCGCCGGTGTAGAGCTTGGCGGAGTCGTCCCACGTGTCGATCAGGGTGTTCTCGATCAGCGAGTCGTCGCCGCCGCTGAAGCCGTCGGAGTTGTTGCTGCCCAGGTCCCGGGTGTCGAGGTACCGCATGCCCGACATGACGACATGCGCGTTCTTGGCCCACATGTGGTAGAAGCGCGGGTTGACCGACGTGTAGGTGCGCAGGGTCAGCTTGATCTTCGCTTCGGTGGTCACGCCGGCCCGGGCGTAGTCCTTGACGTGCGGGCCGTCGCCGGTCAACTGGGACGTCTGCTTGTCCCGGCCGGTGATCGTCAGCGCCTTCGTGCGGTTGGCCGGGATGAAGAAGTTGCCCTTCAGCGTCACCCCTGCGCCGATCACGATCTCCGTCCAGGAGTCCGGTACGGACAGCTTGCCGATGGCCTTGTTCGCGGTGAACGTCGCCACCCCGTTGCTGATCGATGGGTTCGCCGCACTCACGTCGCCGCCGGTCGCCGGCGTCGCGCCCGGCGCGCCGACCCGCTGACCGACCGTGAACCGTACCGTCTGCTGGGCGGTGCCACCGGGGCCGATCGCCCGCACCGCCAGCGTGTACGCGCCGTCCGGGGCGGCGGCCGCGTTCCAGCCCGGCACGACCGTGCCGTTGTTGCCCAGGAAGTAGTAGGGCGCATCCCGTTCGGTCCAGGTCGCCGTGCTCGCGCCCGAGAGCGAGAACTCCACCCGGTCGACCGTGCCGCTGGTGCGCGCCTCGATCCGGGCGGTGCCGCTCAGCGTGGCGCCCTCGGTGACACCGGCGAGCTGGGTGATGCGGGGGGCGTCGTCGGCGGAGGCGGTCGGGGCCACCGCCCAGGCCCCACCACCCGCGGCCACCAGCAGGCCGGCAATCGCCAGCTGACGCCAGGATCGTCGTGACATCGTCGTGTCTCCTCAGTACTCGTTCGGCTTCCGTCGATCGGCGGAAGCACCGATCGCAGGAGGACACGTCGCGCCAGCGGCCCAGGTTTCACCGGGGGAACGCCGGATTCGGTGCTGCTGCGACGAAACCGTCCACGGCAGCGCGGAGTGTTCTGCACCGTCAGCAGCAACCCCGTGCCGGCCGTCGGGTCGACGAGGCCGGTGGCCCGAGAAGGAGTTCCGTGGTGCACAGAAGAGGGAGGCTGCTCACCGCAGCCGTCAGCGCCGTCACCGTGTTCGGGATGGCGGTCGCCGGCATCACCTCCGCCGACGCCGAACAACAGCAGGCCGCGATGGCGACCGCCGAGGTGGCCTCCGGCAACCCGATCGTGACGAACATCCGAGGGGCCGATCCGGACGTCCACGTGTGGGACGGCAGGGTGTGGATGTACACCTCCCAGGACCGGCCGCCGATCGACACCTCGACGAACTACTCGGGGATGGACGGCTACCACGTCTTCTCCTCCACCGACATGGTCAACTGGACCGACCACGGCGAGATCCTGCGCTCCCGCGACGTCAGCTGGGGATCCCGCGGCTACATGTGGGCGCCGGGCGCGGCCCGCAGGGGCACGACGAACTACCTGTTCTACCCGCACAAGGACAGGAGCGGGATCTGGCGGATCGGTGTGGCCACCGCGAACAGCCCGGCGGGGCCGTTCGCCGACAGCGGCCGTCACATCCCGAACATCTCCGGGATCGACCCGATGGTCCTGCAGGACGGCAGCGACTACTACCTGTACTGGAGCGGCTGGAAGAACGAGGGCGGGCAGACTAGGCACGTCCCGTACGTGGCCAAACTCATGAGCAACATGGCTGAACTCGCCGAGAGCCCGAGGGTGGTCAGCTACGGCGCGACCAACCACAAGGAGGGCATCTTCGTCTTCAAGAAGGCCGGCACCTACTACTTCACCTACACCGACTGGCAGGGCGAGAGCGATCAGGGTTTCTGGGCCACCGGCAGCTCACCGTACGGCCCGTTCGGCGGCGCGGGCCAGCTCAAGGGAGCGGTCGGGCCGAGCCCGGCCGGGGCACAGGACCACCATTCGATCATCCGGTACGCCGGCACGTGGTACTACTTCTACCACGTGGGCAACTACACCAACGCCGCCGGTGAGCCCGGTGCCGGATACCGCCGCAACGCCTCGGTGGACTACCTGCACTTCCGCGCCGACGGTGGCCTGAAGAAGGTCGTGCACACCACGACGGGGGTGAGGCAGGTGGCCTCGCCGGGCGGCGCCAACCCGCCAGGTGTCCCCGGCCGCATCCAGGCGGAGGACTTCACCGCGCAGACGGGCGGCGTTCGCATCGAGACCACCGCCGGCGCCGACGGGCGCAGTATCGGGTACGTAACCGACGGCTCCTCGGTCACGTACGGGGTGGACGTCGCCGCCACCGGACGCCACCAGGTGACCTTCCGCTACGCATCGGCGGCGGCAGGGGGCCGGATCAGCGTCAGGCAGGGCCGGACGCAGGTCGGTGCCACGACCGTCGCCGGCACCGGCGGCTGGACGGCCTGGCGTAGCGTCACCGCCGACGTCGACCTTCAGGCCGGCACGAGGCAGCGTCTCACCCTCACCTTCGAGGGCGACGGCGACTACCTGCTCAACCTGGACCGTCTCGACGTCATCCGGCGCTGACGGCGACGCCGCGTCAGGGTACTCGCTGAATTGCGTGACGTTTCAGAGCCCCGATCGACGCCGTCGCAGGTCAGTGCGATGCGGCCGGACGGCGAGCTGAAGGATCTGGCCTGCCGACACGGGTTCTGACGATGCTTGGGACGTGAAGACCCTCATCGCCGTTGCGGCTGCCCTGGTGAGGGCACTCCGGCGAGTGCCACGTGGCCCGCGACACGAGCCACCTGGCCCGGCTGACGCCGCGGTCAGGTGGCTCGAAGTCGCGGTCAGACTCCCCGATCAGGTCATCGGCGTCGGTGCGCTGCCACCGACACCACGACGTCTGATCCCACCGGGCGACGGTCGCCCAGGCCGGCACGTCCGTCGCCGACGCGGCTGCGGCACCGCCGAGATCGGGTCAGCGATTGCGTACCGTGACCCGGTCCGGAATGGAGAAGAACCGGGCGAACCTCGGCGTGGTGGGCAGAATGGGCCGGGCGCTGCCGTGGGTGGTCTCGCGGCGCACGTCCAGGGTCACCACCTGCTGCTCGGCGTCGTTCGGCCGGAGGAACACGAAACTGTAGGTGGCCTGGTCTCCGGGGATCCCGGTCAGGACGGTGTCCGCGGACAGCAGCAGGTGCAGCTTGACGCTCGCGACCGCCGGCCCTTCGGGGAAGCGCAGGCGGGCGATGTTCGGGAAGGACCGTCCGGCGTCCGGCTGGACCCGGATGTTGCGGGCCACGTAGTTCTCCTCGGCCCCGCCGATGCTGCCGCCGACGACCGATTCCCCCGCGCCGACGCGGAGGTCGCCGTCGGTCGCCCGCTTGAGCCAGCCGTTCACCACTACTCCGTCGACCACGACATCGCCCTCGGACTGGGCGGGACTCCAGCCGAACTGCACGGCCGCACCGCTCTCCTGCAGTTGCACCCGGATGCTCCGGGCTGTCGCGCCGGTCTTCTTCGGCTTGATCGCGTCGTCACCGACCTTGAGGAAGCTGTCACGCAGCAGGCCGTTCTGGCCGATCTCGACTCCGCCGCCGCCGCTGCCTCGTGGCCGGCTGCTCGACACGCCGAACGGGGGGGTGACGACGACGAGGTCCGACATGACACCGCCGTTGTTGCCCTGAAGCGGCCGCACCGCGTTCTGGCCGTCACCGAAGATGGTGAGGTTGTGCAGGTTGATGGCCGCTCGGTTGTTGGGGGCCGCCTGAATCGCCGAGTCCGGGTTGGTGGGGTCGGCGGGGTTCGGCGCGTACACCGCAACGAGAGCGCTGTCGAGGTAGCCGGGTGCGTCCACCGTCCCTCCCGGGCCGGCGGTCACCACCCCGAGGTCGCCGCCGCGCCGCAGGTTGAAGAAGCGCGCCCGTTCGGCCTCGGAGTCCACGTCACGATCGTCGTAGGGCTTGTTCCGGCCGGCGATGGTGACGGTGCCGGTCGGTGCGGCGATCCGGATGTTGGCGGCCACCAGCCCGTCCAGGAGATAGGTGCCGGGCTGCTCCACCAGCAGGGTGTGGCTGCTGGCCGTCCAGCGGACCCCGTCAGCGTTGCCGCTGTCGTTGTCGTCGTTCAGGCCGGCCAGGTCACCGTTGCTGAAGCGGGCCCGGTACGGCTCGTCGGTACCGGACCCGGCGATCGGCGCCGCGCCGGCCGTCAGCCGGGCGCCGGCCTGCGCGGGTCCCGACGACAGGGTCATCGCGGAACAGGCCACCGTCGCGGCCAAGGCTGCCGGCAGGCGCCACCGTCCATGTGTGGTCATACTCGTCCTCCTCGGTGCGGGGTGCGACGGCGCGCGGGACGCGCACCGTTCGTCGAACAGATCGGGATCGACCGGTGTGACGGCGAGCGCCGTCGCGGTCCGGGGCGAGCTTCCGCGGCGCCAATGGTCGATCAACTCCGGCGGGGGTCACGACGCCGGCCGTACCGACCCGTGCGTCTGGATGTGGCCTCGACGTGTCGGGTCGTGCGTGCTGGCGTGCGATCCCTACTGAGGACACTCCCGAACGGGCCCCCGATTCTTGTCGTCCATCAGATTGTTACCGGTCACAATAGCCCCTCCGGCTGCGCCTGAGAAGGCTGCTCCGAGAAGTGGTTGCCGGTCGCTGATGGTGATGTCGCGGTATCGCTGCCCGTTCATCCGGACTTGAGCTGCGCCTTTATCAACCTGAGGCGCTGGGTACCAGATTTATGCCCAGCGCATCTTTTGCGTGCGCGTCTGGCTCGGACCTTCAACTCCATAAAAACTTGTTACCGGTAACCATCGATGAAACTATTGTTTTGAAAGCGCTCCCATGCCACAGTTGTGGGGCGTAGAAGCCGCTCGCAACGGCGCATCGGCGGGAGGGTCGAGGGCACCGGTTCTCCGGACGGCCATCCCGCCGACCTGCCTTGTCGCGTCACCGTCGACGCCGTCGCACCACCACCGCCCGTCCGGGTCGGGCCACCTCAGAAAAACATCGATCACACCGCTGGGCTGTCCTGTGTGCGCCCACCGGGTCGATCAGCCGGGCCGCCTGCGGCCCGGTCCCGTCCCCAAGGAGATTCGAGTAATGAACGTGTGGAGAAGACTCTCCCGCTCACGCCGGGCGGTCGCGCTCTCCGGAGTAGGCGTCCTGGCCGCGGGCGGGCTGGTGACGCTTCCCGTCACCGCGGCCCAGGCGGCCACCCAGTGCGAGGTGTCCTACACCACCAACGACTGGCCGGGTGGCTTCACCGCCTCCGTCAACATCAAGAACGTCGGCGACGCCCTCAACGGCTGGACCCTGGGATTCACCTTCCCAGACGGCGGCCAGCGCCTGGGGCAGGGGTGGGCCGCTCGCTGGACCCAGTCCGGCCAGCAGGTCAGCGCCCAGAACGAGTCCTGGAACGGCGCCGTCGCCAGCGGCGCGACGCTGAGCCTCGGCTTCAACGGCTCGTGGAGTGGCAGCAATCCGAAACCGACGTCGTTCACGCTGAACGGCACGGTCTGCAACGGCGGCACTCCGACCACCCCGCCGACCAGCAGCAGCCCGTCGCCGACCACGACCCCGACGGCCAGCCCGACCCCGACGGCCAGCCCGACGCCGTCGCCGACCGGCCCGACGACCCCACCCGGACCGAAGGTGGACAACCCGTACGCCGGGGTGAGGGGCTATGTGAACCCGGAGTGGAAGGCGAAGGCCGAGTCGGTCGCGGGCGGCAACCGGGTGTCGAACAACCCGACCGCGGTCTGGCTCGACCGCATCGCCGCCATCAACGGCACCCCGGACAGCAGCTCCAACGGCGCGATGGGCGTGCGGGACCACCTGGACGAGGCGCTGCGGCAGGGTGCCGGCTACATCCAGTTCGTCATCTACAACCTGCCCGGCCGCGACTGCGCCGCGCTCGCCTCCAACGGTGAGCTGGGTCCGAACGAGCTGCCCAAGTACAAGTCCGACTACATCGACCCGATCGCCGCGATCCAGGCCGACCCGAAGTACAAGGACCTCCGGATCGTCAACATCATCGAGATCGACTCGATCCCGAACCTGCACACCAACACCGGCGGCAGCCCGGGCGCGACCGCGATGTGCGACACGGTCAAGGCCAACGGCGCGTACATCAACGGTGTCGGCTACGCGCTGGCGAAGCTCGGCACGATCGGCAACGTCTACAACTACATCGACGCCGCGCACCACGGCTGGATCGGCTGGGACAGCAACTTCAGCCCCGTCGCGACCCTGCTGCACCAGGCGGCGATCGCCTCGGGCAGCACGGTGGACAACGTCACCGGCTTCATCGTCAACACGGCGAACTACTCCGCCCTCAAGGAGCCGTACTTCAAGGTCACGGACACGGTGAACGGGCAGATGGTGCGGCAGTCCAAGTGGGTCGACTGGAACTTCTACGTCGACGAGCTCTCGTTCGCCCAGGCGTTCCGGCAGGAGCTGATCTCCAAGGGCTTCCGGAACAACATCGGCATGCTGATCGACACCTCCCGCAACGGCTGGGGCGGCTCCGCCCGGCCCACCGGCCCGGGCCCGATGACCAACGTCGACGCCTACGTCAACGGTGGCCGCATCGACCGCCGGATCCACGCCGGCAACTGGTGCAACCAGGCCGGCGCGGGCCTCGGCGAGCGGCCTCGGGCGAACCCCGAGCCCGGCATCGACGCCTACGTCTGGGTGAAGCCCCCGGGCGAGTCGGACGGCTCCAGCACCGCCATCCCGAACGACGAGGGCAAGGGCTTCGACCGGATGTGCGACCCGACCTACACCGGTAACGCCCGCAACGGGTACAGCATGACCGGGGCCCTGCCCAACGCACCGATCTCCGGCGCCTGGTTCCCGGCCCAGTTCGCGCAGCTCATGCAGAACGCCTACCCGGCGCTGCCCTGATTCCGGTGATCGCCGGTCATCCGCAGTCGGCATGGCACCTGCACCGGTAGTTCCGAGTCCCTGGTCCCGACCACCCGGTCGGGGCCAGGGACCCGCTGTTCCGCGAAACTCCCGGCGGTGGCTCTGTCGTGTCTCATCCCGATGGCTCTCCGCCAGGGAGAGCCCGGCCCTGGAGGTAGAAGTGCAGCTCGTGTCCCGACAGTGGCGGCGATCGGCGATGCTGGGCCTACTGGCCCTGGCCGTCGGCGTGACTCTGCAGGTGACGCCCCAGGCCTCCGCCGGCCAGCGGCAGCCGACCGGATCGACGGCGACCGACACGGCCGATCGGGAAACCCGTGACCAGGCGGCACCCGCGGCGATCAGCCCGCCGCCGGCGAACGCGACGTTCGACTACCAGATCGGCGGCGCCTACCCTCCACCGTCCGGTGTGCGAGTCGTGAGCCGCGACCGCGAGGACCCGCCCGCCGCCGGCCTCTACAACATCTGCTACATCAACGCCTTCCAGACGCAACCTCAGGAAACCGCCTGGTGGAAGAGCAATCACGACGACCTGCTGCTGCGCGACGCGAGCGGACGCTATGTGATCGACAGCGCCTGGAACGAGATCCTCCTCGACACCCGCACGGACGCCAAGCGCACCAGGCTCGCCGCGATCGTCAACGGCTGGGTCGACGGCTGCGCCGCGCGGGGCTTCCACGCGGTGGAGCCGGACAACATCGACTCCTACGGGCGGTCCCGCGGTCTGCTCACCCAGTCCGGCGCGGTCGCGTACCTGGAGCTGCTCGCCGATCACGCACACCAGGCCGGACTGGCCATCGCCCAGAAGAACTCCACCGAACTCGGTGTCCGGGGTCGAGACGTCGGCCTCGACTTCGCCGTCGCCGAGGAGTGCGCCCGTTACGACGAGTGCGACGCCTACACCCGCGTCTACGGCACCAACGTGATCGTCATCGAATACACCGACAAGGCGTTCGCCAAGGCCTGCCGGACCGTGGGGGGCACCCTCTCCGTCGTGCGCCGCGACCTCAACGTCACCAGGCCCGGCAGCCGCACCTACCGCTACGACCCCTGCTGACCCGGAGCAGGTATCGCGAGCGACACGAGGGGGACGAGGTCGCTCGTCTGCGGCTCGTGCCGGCCTGCGCCACCCGCGCGGCTGGTGCCGGCGATGCCGTCAACCGCGAGCCTCGGCCGGGACCGGGATGCCGGCGATCTCCGTCGCCTTCACGTTCCGCTGAGCGTCGGACTGCCGCAGGCCGCCGCGCTCCGATGCGGTCGGGGCGCCGGCAGTGGAAGTGCGCTGGTCGGCGTGGGCCCATCGCTGCACGTCCGCCCAGGGCATCCGCAGCGCGCCCTGGCTGGTGACGATCTGCTGCCAGAGCTGGCTGCCGGAGTGCCGACCCTGGCCAGGGCCGGCAGCCGACCGCAGACCCTGGTCGCCCGCCGCGGCGTCCCACTCGCCCAACGCGCACCGCACGAGCGCCCGGTACAGGACGGCCGGCGAGGCGCCGTCGTAGCCGAAGGTGAACCCCGGTTCGCCACCCGGGTTGGGAACCGGCTGCGGGGGGAGCAGCGCCCCGTCCGGGCCGGGCGTGAGGGCGAACAGTCCGGTGGCGCAGTGGGTCCTGTCGGCGGCGATGACGGTCTGCGCCGTCCATCCTGCCGGTGGCATGCCGGTCGGCCACTCGATCAGCAGCGTGTCGGCGAGGTGTGAGGTGCCCGACGCCAGGCGAGCGACGAGGCGGCCGTCCGGGTCCTGGCAGAGGTCGATCAGGCGCTCGCGGGCGCGGTCGAGCAGATGGTGCCGGGCGATGACGGCGTCGGTGGCGTCCTCGGTGAGCAGCCGGACGAGCCGACGGGTGGGATGCACCGGGTCGCCGTGCGGGTCGGCGGCGGTCAGGCGGGTGAGGTGTCGGCGGTACTCGTCGCAGATCGGCCCGTGGGCGTCGGGCCAGCTGTAGGTGACGGGGAAGGTGTAGACCCGCTCCGGATGCCCGGCGGCGAGCTGGCCGCGCAGCAGCAGGATCGCCTCGTGCAGGGCCGCACCGTACGCGTCGTCGGGCCCCCACGGCAGCACCGCCTCGATCTCGGCGAGCCGATCGAGTTCGGTCGCGGCGATGTCCGGGTCGAAGCCGCGGGCGGCGGCGACGGCGGCCTGCTGCTCCAACGCCGCCGGCCATACGGGTGGCTCGGGCGCTGCAGCCAGAAACCAGCCGTCGCCGGTCGTCGGGCCGGTCAGCGCGGCGGTCACGTCACGGTGCACGGCGCGCGACTCACGGGCGAGCAGAGCGAACGCCTGGGGGTAGAGGGCGTGCACGGATCTGTCGACCACGGCGCTCAGGCGGGCCACAGTGCCCGGCCACTCCGTGATGGTGTCGCGGATCCGGAGCGGGCTCGGTCGGTCGAGGAGCCGGACGGTGCGGACGGTCTCCGGCGTGGTGGTCCCTGCCCACCACAGTGGCAGGGGCCGGCCCAGCACCCGGGCGACCTCGGCAGCGAGGACGGAACCACCGTGCTGCAGGGCGCCCGTCGGGCGTCGGCGGGGCGCGGCGAGCCCCGGCACCGCGGCCGGCGGGTGAGCCGGGTGCAGGAAGCCGGGCAGCGGCTCCGGCGACGGTTCGGCGTGTTCGGGTGTCCGCCACAACTCCAGGTGGAGACGGGGCCCGTCCGCGCCGGGGTCGAGCAGGTACGGCTGCACGACGACGGCGCCAGGCCGCCGGTCGGGAGCCAACCGCGCGACGGCGGCCTCGGCGATCGCGTCACGGCCGACGTCCTGGCCGGCGTACCCGACGGCGTAGACGATCGAGTGGCCGACACAGTCGAAGATCGTGATCGCTGCGGCGCAGCCGCGCGGCAGTACGACGTTCCCGGCCCAGATCACCTCCGCGGGTTGGGTCGCGTCGGCCCAGCCGAATGGCCACACCGCGTCCTCGGGCACCGGGCGACCGGTGGCCCGCAGCCATCGGTCGATGGTGACGGTGAACCACACGTTCTGCCCGTCGGCGTCGACGACGTCCGGATCGGGAAGCCGTCCCTCGCCGTGCAGGACGCGCAGTCGTTGCGTACTCATCCGTGCCCGGCGGGCGAACTGGGGGAGAGAATGAGGGCGACAACGCGCTACTGCCATCGTGAGACCTCTCTGTGAAGAAGCACTGGCCGACCGTTTCGGGTGCTGCATATTCGAACGACGAGCTGCCGGCGTCGGCGCAATTTGTTGTGGCTGATGCGGGCGGCGGCGGTGGTGCCACTGCCCAGCGTCGACTCGATGTCGGCCCGGGCAGCGCGGCTACAAGCGACGTTGGTCAGCAGGACTCGAGGTGCCGCGCGGGCTGCACCGAACCGGCCGGAAGCCCTTGGCCGACGTCTCGCATGCTGGTGGGGCGGCCGACGCCGATCTTGTTGCCCCGGCAGGTACAGCCCGTTGCGCTTGGGTGGAGATCGGTGGCCCGAGTGTAGATCAACTGTTGGTCCAGCGGAATGGCCGGATGCGCGAAAGGGTCAACCTGTGCTCAGAGTTTCTGCGTGCTCACACAGTTTCCACTCCGATCGGCGGTCGGTGGTCGAAACTTTTTTGTCGCCTATTCAATGTCGAAATTGGTCTCACTAACCTGGCGTCCCAGGCAGCGCAGCGGTGTCCTGCCCGGGAAGGGAGACCTGACTGATGACCAGTTCCCATGACCCGATGCCCATCGGCCGGCGGTCCTTGTTGGCCGGTGCCGCCGGCATGCTGGGTGCGATGGCGTTGCCCTCGGCGGCCGTGCAGGCGGCGCCGGTGCCCGCGAAGCCGGGGGAGGGTGTGGCGGTGGGGCCGTATCCGGTGAACTGGCCGGGTCCGGTGCCGTATGGCGTGGCGGATGCGCGGGTGGATCTGTGGCCGCGGGAGGACAACTCGTTCGTTCTTCCGTTGGAGTTGCGTGCTCGGGACGAGGAGCTCGGCCGGGTGTGGATCCGTGACACGTACGTCAACTGTTTCGTGGTCGGTGGTCGGCCGGTGTACGTCTGCACGGGTACGACGCGGGTGCCGGGGTTGGACAAGGCGGCGCCGTGGAACGACGGGATCTTCGTGTGGGTGGCTCCGGATCTGAAGGGGCCGTGGAAGTTGGTCGACACCACGGGTATCCGCCCGGGGGTGGAGAAGGGCAAGGTGTGGTCGCCGGAGTTCGTGGGTGAGAACCGGCCGGGACGTACCGTAGTCGCCCCCTGGCAGGAGTACTGGTACGACCAGCAGTTCGGCAAACGCGGCGAGGCGTGGGCGCCTGAGCTGCACTACGTCCATGGTCGCTGGTACATCGTCGCCTGCATGGGCGACCACTCACGCAAGGTCGGCTCGTTCCTGCTCGTCAGCGAGGGCGGGATCGAAGGGCCGTACCGGCTCGCCGAGGGCAACGTGCAGAAGCCCTTCGGCGACCCGTTCATCGGCGGGCCGAAGTTCATCGAACCCGGGGCCTACCATCACATCGACGGTGGCCTGTACGCCGAGGGTGACGACGCGTGGCTGGTGTTGCACAACGACCTGTACGCGAAGTTCCGGGACGACATGGAGGACATCGTCCCCACGACGAACCTCCCGACGTTCCAGCAGACGCCCTACACGCCCGAGCCATACCTGGAAGGCGCGTCGGTGTTCAAGTTCCAGGGCAGGTACTACCTGCTGCACGCCGCCTGGGACCGGACGTCGATCGGTGCCGACGGCACCCCGCGTTACGCCTACGACCCGCCCGGCCCCGGTCGGGTGCAGTACCAGTACGACGCGATCGTCGCCGTCTCCGACACCTTCGAGGGGCCGTACTCCGAGCGGTGGACCGCCGGGGTCGGCGCCGGGCACAACAACTTCTTCACCGATCGCGCCGGCCGGCCGTGGGCGACGTTCTTCCGCAACCCCGCCACCGGCTACTGGGCCGATCCGTCCCGCATCGGTGACGCCGCGGTGGCCGGCGTCGTGGAGCTGGAGTGGACCGGCCCGCAGGGCCACCGTCTGTACGTCAAGCGCCGGCAACCGGGTAGAGCGGGCGACTGCTGATCCGACGGATCCCGCCCACGCCCGGGTTCCCCGACGCGGAGGCAGACAAGCGCCAGATACCGGCCCGTCGACCTGACGGGCCGGTGCTCCCGTCGTGTGCGCACCTCGTGGCATCGTGATCCACCCGCTGCGGGTTCGCACCCCGAGCCCGCAGCCCGGACGGTGGAGGAAGGCAGCAGAATGGCGACAGAGGTGCGTGACGAGGAACCTGCGATCGTGCCGGAGCGACGACGGCCCGGATGGGTGTACCGGACCGGCACGGAGCCCGACCCGCGTTTCACCTTCGCCAACGAGCGCACCTTCCTCGCCTGGATCCGCACCGCGTTGGCCCTGATCGTGGCCGGGGTGGCGGTACGTGCCATATACGCGGGCGCGTCCGGACGGACCGTGGCGACCCTCCTGGTGGCGCTCGGGGTGGCGGCGGCCGTGCAGGCACTCGGGCGCTGGGCGTACAGCGAGCGGGCGCTGCGACGCGGGCGACCGCTGCCCGCTCTGCCGGCGCTGCCGCTGGTGGCCGGTGTGGTGGCGGCCGGGGTCACGGTCGCCGTGGCGATGGTGTGGTGACCCCGCCCCGCCTGTGGGATGCCGGCGCACAGCATGAGCGCACCGCCTTGGCCTGGTCGCGGACATCGTTGTCGACCTGCGGGTTGCTGGCGGTGCTGGTGCGCGTACTGGCGGGGCACCGTCCTCACCTCGCCGTGGCGGTGGCCGTGGCCGGCGTGGTGTCGACAGCGGCCGTGGGCGTCGCCGCCGGTCGTCGCTACCGAACGGTGCGGCGCAGAGCCGACGCCGGCGGACCGCTGCCCGGGCCGGCGCTGCCCGTCGCGGGCACGATCCTGACGGTGCTCGCCGGGGCCAGCGCCCTGCTCGACGTCGTGCTCGGCTGAGGCCCGACGCCGGGCCTCTCCCGATGTCGCCCGTAGGCTGTCATCCCCTGGTCGGAGCCGCAGCCCAGGCGGTCGGGAGACTTCCGCCGGGAGGCGACGGAAAACACACGTATTTCTGTCGGGCCGTTGACGGAAAAAAATCGGAAACCTAGCGTTCGCCTCGTGTCAACAATCAGCGGAGCTCACACCCTGGTTCGCCGCTCGCACGAAGAGCGCGTCCTGCGGGTTCTCCAACGCTTTGGCGCGCTCAGCCGAGGGGAGATCGCCAGCCGGGTCGGCCTGTCCCGCACCACGGTCTCCGAGATCACCACCGAGCTGCTCGCCCGTGGCGCGATCACGGTCGTCGACACGGACGCGAGCGAGCGCGCGGGCAGTGGCCGTCCGGCTGAGCGCCTCGCCCTCGACCCCGGCTCCGGGCAGTACCTGGGGGTGGACTTCGGCCACCGGCGGGTCAACGTCGCGGTGGCCGACGCGGCCCACGAGATCATCGCCACCGGCACCGCCCGGTATCCCGAGTCGGCGCGGTGGCCCGAACGGATGTCGGCCGCGTTCGCCCTGGTCGAACGGCTGCGGGTGAACAACGGGGTGCATTACGGGGCGTTGCAGGCGGTCGGGGTCGGCGTGCCCGGATGGGGAGACCGTTCGTGGGCCGACGGGGTGGCCGAGGCGTTCGTCGACCGGTTCCATGCCTCGGTCATCGTCGACAACAACGTCCGGTTCGCCGGCCTCGCCGAGGCGCTGCACTCCCACCCGGACACGGTGAACAACCTGATCTACCTGCGCCTGTCCGACGGCGTGGGCGGCAGCCTCGTCGTCGACGGACGCCTGGTACGCGGCGCCACCAGCTTTGCCGGGGAGCTCGGGCACGTCACGGTTGCCGAGGCCGGCGCGGCGGCGTGCCGGTGCGGCAAGCGGGGCTGTGTCGAGACCTTCGCCTCGGCCCCGGCGATCCTCGCCCGCTGTCGTGCCGTGGGCGCACCGGTCGAGACGATCGACGATCTGCGAGCCGCGGTGGCGATCGCCCATCCCGGGGTCGAGCGGGTGCTCCGTGACACCGGCGCCGTCATCGGACGCGTCCTCGGCGCCGCGGCGATGACCCTCAACCCCAGCGAGGTCGTGATCAGCGGCGAGGTCGTCGACGTCTCGCCGACGCTCGTGCAGCAGGTGGCGGCGACCATCACCTACGAGCTGTCCTGGCAGCCGGAGATGGCTCCGGTCGTCCGTGCCGCCGTCCTGCGCGACGAGGGCGGGGCCCTCGGCGCCGTGGCGGCGCTGTTCCACGAGTCACCCCTGTTGAAGAGCTATCCCGAGGCCGCTCGCGACCCGTCCGGTGGCCGGACGTCGACCACGAAGGAGCACATCATGGCCGGTTCCGTCGTCAAGGTGGGAGGTGTGCGGTGACGGTGGTGCAGCCTGACGCCCCGCCGACCGGAAGCGGAACGCCGGCGGCCACGGTCGATCCGCCTCGCAGGACGTCCCGGCGGGTCAACCGGTCCGGCCGGGGTCGGGGCATGCTGGCGCTCAACATCGTGTCGATCCTGCTCGGCATCGGTGTCTGGTGGCTGCTGGCCCTGGCGGGGTTCCAGTTCCCGACTCCGCTCGAGGTCGTCTCCGCCGCCGGGAAGATGCTCGCCGACGGCACCCTGCAGACCGACGTGCTGGCCAGCCTCGGCCGGGTGCTGGCCGGATTCGTGATCGGCTCGGCCGCGGCGATCCTGGTGGGTTTCCTTATGGGCTGGTACGCCACGGCCCGGGCGCTGTTCGAGCCGTGGGTCCAGTTCTTCCGCACCATTCCTCCGCTGGCCATCCTGCCGCTGGTGCTGGTGCTGATGGGCATCGGGGAGACACCGAAGATCTTCGTGATCGTGCTGGCGGCCTTCCTGGCCTGCGTGATCTCCACCTTCCAGGGCGTGGTGAGCGTCGACCGCACGCTGATCAACGCCGCGCAGGTGCTCGGCGCCCGGGACGGCTCCATCTTCCTGCGAGTGGTGGTCCCCGCCTCCACCCCGTTCATCCTCGTCGGCATGCGGGTCGGGCTCGGCTCGGCCTGGGCGACCCTCGTCGCCGCCGAGCTGCTGGCCGCGCAGGAAGGGCTCGGCCACCGGATGCAGACCGCCCAGTTGTACTACGACCTGCCGACCATCTTCGTCGGCATCGTCTGCATCGGGGTGCTCGGCCTGATCATGGACCGGCTGCTGCTGATGGCCGGCAACAAACTCACCGGCTGGCAGGAGCGGCGATGAGCGACACGGCAACCATGAAGATCTCCGTCCGCGACGTCCGCCGGACCTACCAGGTCGGCCGGGAGGAGTTCGTGGCCCTCGGCGGGGTCTCGCTCGACATCGGCGACAACGAGTTCGTCACCCTCGTCGGACCGTCCGGCTGCGGCAAGAGCACGCTGATGAACATCCTCGCCGGTCTCGACGAACCCTCCGCCGGCACCGCGCTCGTCGACGGCGTGGCGGTGCGCGGGCCGGGCCCGGAACGAGGCGTCATCTTCCAGCAGTACGCGCTGTTCCCGTGGCTGACCGTGCGGCAGAACGTCGAGTTCGGCCTCAGGACCGCCCGAGTGCCCAAGGCCGAACGGCGGGCCCGGGCCGAGCACTTCATCCGGATGGTCGGGCTCGACCACTTCGCCGACTCCCTGCCCAAGACGCTCTCCGGCGGCATGAAGCAGCGCTGCGCCATCGCCCGGGCCTACGCGGTCAACCCCTCGATCCTGCTGATGGACGAGCCGTTCGGGGCGCTCGACGCGCTCACCCGGGTCAAGCTCCAGGAACAACTGCTGGACACCTGGAGCCAGGACCGCCGCACGGTCGTGTTCATCACCCACGACGTCGACGAGGCGGTGTTCCTGGCCAACCGGGTGGTGGTGATGGCAGCCCGACCCGGTCGGATCTTCGACGTGATCGACGTGGACCTGCCGTACCCCCGTACCGAAGAGGTCCGGTTCAGCCCGGAGTTCGCCGCCCTGCGCAACCGGGTCTGGCAGGCCGTCTACCACCAGGACCCCGGCCAGTCGGCCGGGGCCGCCCCCTCGACCACTCGCTGACCTCGAAGAGGAGCACCCCCATGAAGCTCACCAGGAGATCCCTCGGTATCGCCGCCGTGACAGCCGTCGCGCTCGCCGCGACCGGGTGCTCGGGCGCCCGCGACGACGCGGACGGCACGACGAGCGTCCGGTTCGGCTACATCGGTGACTACAACGGCGCCAGCCTGCTCGCGGTCGCCGAGCAGGAAGGGATCTGGAAGAAGCACGGCCTCACGGTCGAGACGCCCGTGTTCACCAACGGGCCGCTGCAGATCCAGGCCCTCGGCGCCGGCGACCTGGACTTCGGCTACATCGGCCCCGGCGCGATGTGGCTGCCCGCCTCCGGCAAGGCCAAGGTCGTCGCGATCAACACCCTCGGCAACGCCGACCGGGTCATCGCCCAGCCCGGGATCACCTCCATCGAGGCGCTGCGCGGCAAGAAGGTCGGCGTGCCCGAAGGCACCTCCGGCGACATGATCCTCACGCTCGCGCTGAAGAAGGCCGGCATGACGAAGAAGGACGTCGAGGTCGTCCCGATGGACCCGTCGACCATCGTGTCGGCGTTCGTCTCGAAGAAGATCGACGCGGCCGGATTCTGGTACCCCGCCACCGCCACCATCAAGCAACAGGTCCCCGACCTGGTGGAACTCGCCAAGAACGCCGATTTCGCCGAGACGGTCGCCTTTCCCACCGCCTTCGTGGCCGGCAACGACGTGGTGGACAAGGAGCGCGGCAAGACCGAGAAGGTGATCGCCGCGCTGCGCGACGCGATCGAGTTCCGTAGCAAGAACCCCGACAAGACGATCGAGTACACCGCCAAGATGCTCAAGATCGACGTGGCGAAGGTGAAGGCGGACGCCGCCAACTCCCAGGTGCTGACCCTGGAGGAGTTGGACCGCAACACCGCCGACGGCACCGTCGCCAAGTGGCTGACCGGCATGAACGAATACTTCGTCCAAGCCGGTAAGCTGACCGCACCGGTCGATCCCGGCACGTACTACACCGGCGATCTCTTCACGGCGGCCAGCAAGTGACCGACCCGCGCAACATCCTCTTCCTGATGACCGACCAGCACCGGGTCGACACGCTCGGCGCGTACGGTAACCGGCTCGCTGCCACGCCGGCCCTCGACGCGTTGGCCCGTTCCGGTACCCGCTTCGACCGCTGGTACACCCCGACGGCCATCTGCACTCCCGCCCGGGCCAGCCTGCTCACCGGTCAGGCACCCTTCCGGCACCGGCTGCTGGCGAACCACGAACGCAACGTCGGCTACATCGAGGACCTGCCCGAAGGGCAGTTCACCTTCTCGCGGGCGCTGCGCGAGCAGGGGTACAACTGCGGGCTCATCGGCAAGTGGCACGTCGGGCACCACAGGCGCGCCGCCGACTTCGGGTTCGACGGCCCGGACCTGCCCGGCTGGCACAACCCGGTCGAGCACGAGGACTACGTCGCCTACCTCGACAAGCACGACCTGCCGCCGTACGAGATCAGCGATCGGATCCGGGGCGTGCTGCCCAACGGCGGGCCGGGCAACCTGCTCGCCGCGCGCCTGCACCAACCCGTCGAGGCGACGTTCGAGTACTACCTCGCCACCCGGGCGATCGAGATGCTGGAGAGCTACGCCCCAGACGTCCGGGAAAGCGGGAAGCCGTTCTTCCTGCAGCTCAACTTCTTCGGCCCGCACCTGCCGTACATCATTCCCGACGCCTACTTCGACATGGTCGACCCGGAGCTGGTCGAGCTGCCGAAGTCGATCGCGGAGACGTTCCACGGCAAGCCGCCGGTGCAGCGCAACTACAGCGCCCACTGGACGTTCGACACCATGCCCATCGAGGTGACCCGGAAACTGATCGCGGTCTACTGGGGGTACGTGGCGTTGATCGACGAGCAGATCGGGCGGGTGATGGCAGCCATGGACCGGCTCGGCCTCACCGACGACACGGCCGTCTTCTTCACCTGCGACCACGGCGAGTTCACCGGCGCCCACCGGCTGCACGACAAGGGCCCGGCGATGTACGAGGACATCTACCGGACCCCGGGGCTGCTGCGGGTCCCGGGGCAGCCCGCGGGCGTCGTGCGCGACGAGTTCGTCAGCCTGCTGGACTGCACGGCGACCATCCTCGAACTCGCCGGCGTCGACCCGTCGCCCGCCGTCGACTCGCGCAGCCTGCTCCCGCTCACCAACGGCGGCGCTCAGGTGCAGTGGGAGCAGGACATCGTCTGCGAGTTCCACGGGCACCACTTCCCCTACCCCCAGCGGATGCTGCGGGAGGACCGGTACAAGCTCGTGGTCAACCCGGATTCGACCAACGAGCTGTACGACCTCACCGCCGACCCCGACGAGCTGACCAACATCTACGGCCATCCCGAGATGGCCCCGGTCCGCAGCCGGATGATGCGTCGCCTCTACGAGGTGCTGCGCGACCGTGGCGACAACTTCTACCACTGGATGACCTCGATGTACGACGTCGGCGACGTCGTCTACGACCCCACGCTGAGCGGGCTGGACGAGGCCACCTACGCAGGGACGGTCACGGCGGGTGAGGTCGCCGAGGGCCGACCGGAGGGTCAGCGGGGGGCACTGGCATGACCGACGGCCCTCGACGCCCGGAGGTCGGGCCGTCCGCCGGACGTTGCTGCTCCCCGCAGCGACAGCAGTCGAGGGTGACGTCCCCGCAGCAGACGTTCCAGGGACCCACCCTGCCGGGGCCGGCCGCGACCGGTCCCGGCGGGCACACGGTCACCCAGGTCGCCCTTCCCGGTGGCGAGTTCCTGATGGGCGATGCCCGGGGCGACGGCAACCCGGGCGACGGCGAGGGACCCGTGCACCGGGTACGCGTCGGCCCCTTCACCATCGACGCCACCGCGGTGACGAACGCGGACT
Source organism: Micromonospora sp. WMMD754 (assembly GCF_049315235.1). NCBI lineage: Bacteria > Bacillati > Actinomycetota > Actinomycetes > Micromonosporales > Micromonosporaceae > Micromonospora > Micromonospora sp. WMMD754. Next base: position 6,263,830 of record NZ_CP186058.1, on the reverse strand, counting down.
TCGCCCGATTCGTCGACGCCACCGGATACCGGACCGAGTCGGAGATCTTCGGTTTCAGCGCGGTCTTCCACCTCGCGGTGGCGGCCCGGCCCGAGGACATTCTCGGCCGGGCGGCGGGCACCCCCTGGTGGCTCGCCGTACGTGGGGCCGACTGGCGTCGGCCCACCGGTCCCTCCGGCGCCTGCGACGGACTCGACGATCATCCGGTGGTCCACGTGAGCTGGAACGACGCGGTCGCCTACTGCGAGTGGGCCGGCCGCCGCCTGCCCACCGAGGCCGAGTGGGAGTACGCCTCCCGCGGCGGGCTCTGCGGAGCCCGCTATCCGTGGGGAGACGAACTGCTCGACCCCGGCGGCCAGTGGCGGACGAACATCTGGCAGGGACGGTTCCCCACCGACAACGACCTCGACGACGGCTACCTGACGACGGCACCGGTGCGCTCCTTCACCCCCAACGCCTTCGGCCTCTGGCAGACCGTCGGCAACGTCTGGGAATGGTGTGCCGACTGGTACGCGCCCGACTACTACGCGCGCTCGGTGTCGATCGACCCGCAAGGACCGGAGGGCGGCTTCAGCCGGGTGCTGCGAGGCGGCTCGTACCTGTGTCACGACTCGTACTGCAACCGGTACCGCAACTCCGCGCGCTCGTCCAACACGCCCGATTCGTCGATGGGCAACGCCGGGTTCCGCACCGTGGGTCGGGAGTAGGGCGTGACGACGGCCGGCTCGGCCGGGTGTCGGCGTGGACGAGACCGCCGATGACGAGCCGGTCCAACGCTCCGGGCCGGTGGTGGTGGTCGGAACGTCGCCGGTCTGGTCCGCCCCGGTCCGGCGGGCCGGTCCCGCCCGGCGAGATCGTCGACGACGCGGTGCGCCGGCCCTCGGCTGAGGGACCTGGGGGCCGGCGCACGTCACTGCCCGCGACGGATCACAGCGTCGGCGGCGCGTGGAGGACCCGGTTGGGCGAGCCGGGGCCCGGGTCGGTGATGGTGCCGGCCGTGGCGTTGGTCGTCAGGTAGGAGTGCACCTGGGCGGGGGTCCAGGTGGGATGCGCGCTGAGCACGCGGGCGGCGGTGCCGGCGACGTGCGGCGCGGCCTGTGAGGTGCCGACCAGGATCCGGGTCCAGGTGTCGCCGCCGGCGTACGCCGACTTGACGGCGACACCCGGGGCGAAGATGTCCAGGCACGGACCGATGTTGGAGAACCAGGTACGGCTGTCGTTCTGCCAGGTCGCGCCGACGGTGATCGCCTCCGGCGTGGAGGCGGGCGAGACCTGGCAGGCGTCGGTGCCGGAGTTGCCGGCCGCGATCGCGTAGCTCACGCCGTCGGCGATCGACCTGGTCACGGCGTCGTTCTGGGCGTCGCTGCGGGCTCCGCCGAGGCTCATGTTCGCCACGGCCGGCGCACCGGCCCGGTGGTCGGCCGTGACCCAGTCGATGCCCGCGACGACCTGGTCGACGGTGGCCCGACCACGGCAGTCGAGGACGCGTACGCTCACCAGCCGCACCTTCTTGGCCACGCCGTAGGTCTTCCCGCCGACGGTGCCGGCGACGTGCGTGCCGTGGCCCTCGCAGTCGTCCGCCGGCAGGGACCCGTCGACGGCGTCGAAGCCGTCGACCGCCCGGCCCTCGAACTCCACGTGGGTCTTCAGGATCCCGGTGTCGATGATGTACGCGGTGACGCCCTCGCCGGCGCTGGTGTACTCGTAGCGGGTGTCCAGCGGCGTGGCGGGCCGCTGGTCGATCCGGTCGAGGTTCCACGGCGGGTCGGTCTGCACGTCGAACGCCGTGACGTAGTGGTTCTGCTCGACGTACGCGACCGTCGGGTCCGCCGCCAGGCGCCGGGCGACCCGCTCCGGCAGCCGGGCCTCGAAGCCGTGGAGCGCGCTGCCGTAGACGTGTCCGACCACGGCTCCGTACCGGGATGCCAGGCTGGTGGCCGCGCGGCTGGTCGCCGTGTGGCGGGCGTCGGCGCGGTCCCCGGCCGGGGCGCCCTTGAGCACCACGAGGTAGCTGTCCGGTACGGCGGTCGCGCCGCCGGCGTGCCGGATCTGGCCGCCGGCCGGTCCGGCGCTCGCCGGCGCGGCGGCGGTGACGGTGGTGACGGCGACGGCGAGCAGGCCGACGGCGGCTGCCCTCAGCCGCCGGGAACGGGGTGGTCTCATCTGCTGGTCCTCCCTGTGGTGGTGGCCCTCCGACCGGTCATGGCCCGGGGAGGGCAGTGGGGAGGAGGGTTCCATTACTATTTATATTCATCAATGTACTGGTGGAATGTTCGGCGGTGGAGATACTGCGGAAGCCGCTGATGAAGGTCGATTGAGCAGCGCATTTATCGGGCATGCGAAGAGCCGCGGGCCGGTGAAACGTTTCAACCGAGGCGCATCCCCGGTCGCAGGGGAGTGCGGACGGTTCCTGTGCGGACCGACGTGAAACCGCGGCAGGCACAGCGGGGTGTCCATGCGTGTCCAGGCCCGCCGCAGATGTGCCGGCAGCGGGCAGACCGACCAGCCATGGAGCAACCGTGTCGCAGCTCAGACGTCGTCGTATCGTCCTGTCCCTGGTCGCCGCCCTGGGGCTCACCGGCTCCTGGGTGGTGGCCACCAACACCGGTTTCGCCGCCGAGAACGACCGCCCCACGCAGCGGGCCGAGGTGGCCGAGGGCAGCTTCGTCACCCGGTGCGGGTTGAGCCACCGCGCCGCCGACGATCCCATCGTCGCCTTCGGTCGGCCGGGCGCATCCCATCTGCACGACTTCATCGGCAACCGGGGCGTCACCGCGAGTTCGACGTACGAGCAGCTCACGCGGAACCCGCGGACGACCTGCGACGGCGTGGGCCACACCGGCTCCTACTGGTTCCCGAGCGTGCTGGTGAACGGGGTGCCCACCGAGGCGTCGCGGATCAACGTCTACTACCGGTCCCGGCGGAGCGACCCGCGGACGATCACGCCTTTCCCGCAGAACCTGCGGATGATCGCCGGTGACGCCCGTGCCACCCGTGAGCAGCCGGGCGACGTGGCCAACTGGGACTGCGTCCGCGGTGGTGACCGCCGTAGCGTCAGCAGTCCCACCTGCGCCGGCAATGACGAGTTCCTCAAGTTCCGGATCGAGTTCCCGGGATGCTGGGACGGTGTTCGGCTCGACAGCCCGGATCACAAGAGTCACATGGCCTACGCGGACCGCGGTGAATGCCCGCGCAGTCATCCGGTGGCGGTTCCCGGAATCACACTCTCGGTGAACTTCGAGTACGGCAGGGACATCCGGCGGTCGGACCGGATCAGCCTATCCAGTGGCGGCGTCTTCTCCGGCCACGCGGACTTCATCAACACCTGGGACGAGGCGACCCTGGGCCGGCTGGTCGCCGGCTGTCTCAACGCCGCGAAGTCCTGCGAAAAGGGGGAGGAGCCGAACGTGCGACCCGCCGACACCCCCACCGCCTCCGACACCACCATCCACACGACCCGCTCCGCGGCGCACGTCGGGTCCGCCGCACCAGGGCCGGGTGCGCACGCCGGGCACGGCGGCTGATCGATCAAGCGTCGCGGTGCTGACCGCCCGGAGGTGCCACACGCGGGTGGGTGTCTGACGCCCGGATGACCTGGGGCACCCGCCAGGCGGGTCTTGTGATGTGGAACGAGGGTCCGCTCCAGGGCGCCATCGCGCGATCATGGTCGGGGTGTCCGCGCCGGCGGGCGCGGGCACCCTCACCGGAGGGGCGCCGCCCACTTTCCGGCCCGGTCTCTGAGCGAGTCGCGCGGGCGCACCCGCGCGAACCCGTTGCCGGATGTGGTCAGTGAAGGAGCGGTCTGTGTCACCGAAGGTGCGCGCCGTGATGGACGCGCTGGCGATTCAGCTCGGACGGTTCGCGGTCATCGTCGCCGGGCTGGCGGTCGCGGAGCCCTTGGGCATTCACGGCTTCCGGGTGGGCCTGTTCGTCAACGTGCTCTGCGTCGGCTACGCCGTGGCGGTGGTGACCTGGCTGCGGCTCTGGGGCGAGGTGGGCCTGCTCGTCCGATGGCGGTCGTGGCCGGCGCTGCTGTGGCTGTTGCCGTTCCTCGTCGAGGCGATGTCCTGGCTGTGGCCCGACGGCCCGCACGACCAGGCCCCGGGTGTCGGCTGGTGGACGCTGACGCTGTTGCTGGTCGGGGTGAACGAGGAGCTGACCGGTCGAGGCGCCGTCCTCCTGCGGCTCCTGCGGGATCTCGGCCCGGTGGCGGCCGTCGTCTGGTGCGGTGTGCTGTTCGGAGCCCAGCATCTGTCGGCGCTGGTCACCTCGAACGCGTCGCTGCTGGACGTGCTGACGAACGTGGGCCTGACCACGGCCTACGGGCTTGCCCTGGCCGCGTACCAGGCGCGGTTCCGCTGGTTGTGGCCGCTGATCCTGGTACATGCCGGCAGTGACCTGGCCGGCGAGCTGACGCCCGGGTCGCCGGGGGACGCGGTGGTGCTGCCGGCCGCCGCGCTGATGCTGGCGACGGCCGTGGCCCTACTGGTCGGCCGGCGGTCGTCGGTGAGCCGGACCGGACCCGGAGTCACCCCGCCGCCGCAGGCGCGCCCGTCCGCCTCGGCCGTGTGACGAGCCGTCTGGCGAGTGCGTTCGGGCCGCCAGCACCGGGGTGGCCGGGTCGGAGTTCCGGGCGGGCTGGCCGGAACAGGTAGCGCCGCTTCCGGCGGGTGGTCGCCGCCCAAAGATGTCTGGTCGAGGTGAAACCCGAGCCGCGCTTGCGGAGTGTGAGGAGACGGTCGACCAGGCCGTCCACTTCGGTCGCCCAGAGTTACGGCAGTGTTGCCAGAAAGTTGCCATTGACGCACTCCGTGTTCACTGTATACAACGTATCCGCAAGGTTCGCGTCGATGAACGGAGGTCGGATGGACAGGACGTTCAGCAAGAGGTGGCAGCTCGGCACGGCGGCACTGGCGGCGTTCACGCTGCTCGGTCCCGGCGCGGTGGCCGCCCACGCGGCCGCACCCGCGCTCAACTACCCGTGTGAGCGGATCGCGGTCAGCTCCGACGGCAACTACCACGACCGCGACGACATCGGCGCCTCCGCGATGGCGCTCGCGCTGCTCGCGGAGAAGGGCCAGCAGTCCCGCCTGGTGCACTGGGACTACAACTCGCACCTGGGCAGCTCGACCGCGAGCTGGGAGCGGGACATGGTCACCGCGACCGAGGGCACCGCGAGCCGGTTCGGCTACGACACGGGCGTCATCTTCCGCAACAGCCAGGCCGACCTCGGCCGGGCGGTCACCCACCTGAAGAACAAGATCGATGCCTCGACGGCCAGCAGCCGGCTCTGCCTGATCGGCGCCGGGCCGATGGGTGTCGTACACCGGGCGCTGGACGCCTCTAACCCTGCGGTCCACCCGCACGTCACGCTGATCTCCCACTCCGACTGGAACAACAACCACGACGACGACGACAACATCTGGAACCTCGCGGACATCCGCCGCGACTTCCCCCAGGTGCGGTACACCCGCATCCCGGACCAGAACGCCGGCCTGGGTACGAACGGCGGCGAGGCCAGGTGGTCCTGGATGGCCAACTCGGCAGACCCGGGTCTGCGCTACGTGCACGACGTGGTCAACAACGTGATGAACAAGAACGGCGATGTCTCCGACGCCGGAATGATGTACTACCTGATCACCGGTGACGACTCCGGCAACGCGACCAAGCTGCGCAACTTCCTGCAGTGAGGGTGGACGGGGTGGCGCCCGCTGGCGACACCCGCGGTCACGCCGCCCCGCCCACCGCCCGGGCAGTGCCGCGGGCTGCTCCCGAGCCACCGGGCTGACTGACAGTGGCGCCCTCGTCCGTCACCGCCCGACAGTCGGCCCCGACGACGGCTCTCCCCGAGACATCGGAACGGGCCGACGCGATCGACCTCCGCACCCCCACCACACCTTCTCGCCCCCTCTTTGGAGGAGCCATGGCACACCTGAGCCGCACCGGCCTGACCCGCCGCCACGCGCTGAGCCTCGGCCTCGGCGCCGGCCTCACCGTCGCCCTCGCCGCCTGTGGCGAGGACGGCACCTCGACCGCCGGCGGGACGTCGCTCGGCGGGGCCAGCCTCACCGGACTGATGCGCGCCAGCTTCATCCCGGCCATCCACGAACTGCAGCAGAAGCAGGCCACCGCCTGGGCGGACTCCCACGACGGGGCCGTCGAGCTGACCTTCGCCAAGGAATGGCGGGAGCAGATCGCCGCGGTCGTCGAGTCCCGCGCCGGCGAGGACCTCGGTGAGCTCTTCGCCAACCAGGCGCACATCTACGCGGATCGCCTGGTCGACCTCACCGACCTGTGCGAATCCATCGGTGAACGCAACGGCGGCTGGTACGACGTCGCCCGGGACGCCTGCGTCGTCGACGGCCGGTGGCGGGCCGTTCCGCGCGCCTACACCGCGCACGTGATGAACTGGCGCACCGACCTGTTCGCGCAGGTGGGGATCACCGAGTTTCCGAAGACCTGGACCGGTCTCGTCGAGGCCGCGACCCGGCTGCGGGACGCGAAGCTTCCCCGGGTCGCACTCACCATGAGTCAGGCGGGGCCGAACGACTCGGCCAGCGTCGCCTACTCCCTGCTGTGGTCCTACGGGGCCGCCGAGGTGGAGAAGGACGGCAAGACCGTCGCCATCAACAGCGCCGAGACGCGCGCCGCCATCAAGGTGATGCAGGACCTGGCCGCCGCGAGCGCCCCGGAGATCTCCTCCTACGACGAGGGCGGCAACAACACCAGCTTCCTCGCCGGCAAGATCGCGGTGACCCAGAACGCCACCAGCATCTGGTACACCGCGCAGAAGCAGGCTCCGGACGTCGCGAAGAACATGAGCCACGCGCGCTACCCCGAGGGCCCCGCCGGTCACCAACAGCTCGTCGAGATGAACTCGCTGGCGATCTTCTCGCACAGCAAGCGGATCGAACCGGCCAAGGACCTCTTCGGCCACCTGATGGACAAGGCGCAGCTCGGCAAGCTGGCCGAGATCGCGCTCACCTACTACACCCCGTTGCTGAAGGGCTACGACGACCTGCCCACCATGCCGTGGAACTCCGAGGCCAAGCTCAAGGGACTCAAGGGTCTGGCCGCCGGGGGACACATGCCGGGCTGGCCGGGGCCGGCCTCCCGGCAGTCGGCCCAGGCGTACAACAACCAGACGATCGTCAACATGTTCGCCCGGGTGATCAGCGGCAAGGCCAGCGCGGAGGAATCCATCCGGGTCGCCGAGGGTGAGCTCAAGAAGGTGTACGGGGGCTGACGTCGATGACCGTACGCACAGTGGACCGGGCCGCGGGGCCGCGACACCCGGCCCGGCCGGGCCCTCCGGCCGCCCGTGAGCGGTGGTCCTTCCTGGACCGCGAGACCCCGCTGGGCTACCTGCTCGTCCTGCCGATGGCGGTGGTGGTCCTCGGGCTGGTGGGCTATCCGCTGGTGCTCACCGTGTGGTTCAGCCTGACGGACAAGTCACTCGGCAGCGATTCGGTCTCCTTCGTCGGGCTGACCAACTACCTGGAGCTGCTCGACGACCCGGTCTTCGCCCGGACCATGTGGAACACGTTCAACTACACCGTCACCGCCGTGCTCGCGAAGCTGGTGTTGGGCCTGGTGATGGCGCTGGCGCTCAACGAGGTCCGTCGGTTCCGCCGGTTCTTCCGGGCCGCGTTCCTGCTGCCCTGGGTCGTGCCCTCGTCGTTGAGCGTGCTGGCCTGGATGTGGATGTTCCAGGCGGACTTCAGCGTGCTGACCTACCTCGGCCGGCAGGCCGGGCTGGTGGACGGCAACATCCCGTGGTTGGGCGAGGCGGGCTGGGCGATGGCCGCCGTGCAGACGGTCAACATCTGGCGTGGCGCCCCGTTCTTCGGGATCATCATCCTCGCCGGGCTGGCCACCGTACCCAAGGAACTCGTCGAGGCGGCCGTCGTCGACGGCGCGAGCGCGTGGCAGCGGTTACGCTACGTCATCCTTCCGCACCTGACCCCGATCCTGGTGGTGGTCACCCTCTTCTCGTTCGTGCAGACGCTCGGCGACTTCCAGATCGTCTGGATCCTCACGAACGGCGGCCCGGTCAACAGCACCCACCTGATCAGCACGCTGGCGTTCCGCACCGGCATCCGGGGCGCGGACATCGCCTCCGGTTCGGCGATCTCGTTCTTCGTGTTCCCCGCGCTCGCCGCGATCATCGCGCTGCAACTGACCGTGATGCGACGAAAGGCGAAATGACCATGACCACCGTGTCCGGCCGGGCCGCCCGGCCACCCCTGCCCGCGCCTCCGCCGCGTACCGGACGGGTTCTGCGCCGCCTGAAACTGGGCCGCCGACTGCTGATCACCGTCACGATGACGTTGTTCACCGTCTTCACGCTGTTCCCGTTCGTCTGGATGGCGCTGACCTCGCTGCGCACCGGATCGGACCTCTACCGGGTCGCCGACCGGCCGTTCTCGGTCAGTGGGCTCACCCTGGAACACTTCCGGGAGCTGCTCACCGAGACGAAGTTCCTCACCTGGACGCTGAACAGCCTGATCGTGGCGCTGTCGGCCTCGGCGATCGCCCTGGTCATCGGGGTGCCGGCGGCGTACAGCCTGGGTCGGTTGCGGTACCGCGGCGGCGCCGTGGTGGGCGTGATCGTCTTCTCCACCTACCTCCTCCCGCCGGCGTTGCTGTTCATCCCGATGAACGTCGTGGTCAACCGGCTGCACCTGGGCAACACCCTCGGCGCGCTGATCCTGGTGTACCTGACCTTCCTGGTGCCCTTCATCGCCTGGATGCTCTCCAGCTACTTCCAGAGTCTGCCGGTCGAACTGGCGGAGGCCGCCCGGATCGACGGCGCCAGCCGGCTGCGGGCGATGATGGTGATCGACCTGCCGTTGGTGCTGCCGGGCGTGGTCTCGGTGTTCTTCTTCGCCTTCACCCTCTGCTGGCAGGAATACCTGTACGCGTTGACCTTCGTGCGCTCGACCGACAAGCAGCCCGTCGCGGTGGGCCTGGTCAACGCACTGCAGGTCGGCGACGTGTTCGCCTGGGGCCAACTGATGGGCGGTGCGCTGCTCGGCGCGCTGCCCGTGGTGATCATCTTTTCCTTCCTCATGGACTACTACCTGTCCGGCCTGACCGCGGGAGCGGTGAAGGGATGAGCATGCGCGAGCAGGTTCGCGGGCTCGACCACGTCGGGCTGGTGGTGCCCGACACGGAGCAGGCGCTGGCGCTGTGGCGGGACCGGTTGGGCTTCGCCGTCACGCACGCCGAGGTGGTCAACGACGACACGGTCCTGCTCACCCATCTCGACCTCGGCAACGTCCACCTGCAACTGGTGCAGCCGCTGGTCCGGCCGCACCCGCTGCACGAGTGGCTGGACCGGCACGGTGCCGGCCTGCACCACCTCTGCTTCGCGGTGGACTCGGTCGACGTGGCCTGGCACGGCGACGGCGTCGGCGTCCCGCCCGACCAGCCGGCGCCGCACCAGGGGATCCGCGGCCGGCGCTCGGTCTTCCTCGATCCGCGCTGCTCCGGCGGCGTCCAGGTGGAGCTGACCGGCTCATGAGTCACCTGTCGACCGCGCCGGACCTGGCCGGGCTGCCCGCCCCGTGGGCGGAGCCCCTCGTACCGCCACTGGCACAGCGCATCGCCGCCGAACGGCGCACGGTCGTCGTCCTCGACGACGACCCGACCGGCACGCAGACGGTGCACGGGGTGCCGGTGCTCACCCGATGGGACGCCGCCGCCATCGCCGGGGAACTCTCCTCCAGACCGCCGGCGTTGTTCCTGCTGACCAACTCGCGGTCGCTCGATCCGGCCCGCGCCGCGGAGATCAACACCAGGACCGGCCGGCAGATCCGTGCCGCGGCCGAAACGGTGCGGAGTCGGGTCGTCGTGGTCAGCCGGGGTGACTCGACCCTGCGCGGACACTTCCCGGACGAGACCATGGCCTTGGCGGACGGTCTCGGAGGCGGGTTCGACGGCGTCCTGCTGGTGCCCGCCTTCATCGAGGGCGGGCGGGTGACCGTCGACGGCCGGCACTGGGTGGCCGATGCCGACGGCTGGACGCCGGTGGGCCGGACGCCGTACGCCCGGGACGCCACGTTCGGGTTCGACTCGTCCGACCTGTCCGACTGGGTGGCTGAGCGCAGCGGCGGCCGGATCCCGCGGGAGGCCGTGCAGCTGCTGACGCTGCGGGAGTTGCGCACGGGTGGGCCGGCGGCCGTCTTCCGCCGGTTGTCCCGGCTGCGCGACGGCGCTGTGTGCGCCTGTGACGCGGCCGAGCAGGCCGACCTCGACGTGCTGGTCGCCGGGGTCCTGGCAGCCGAGGCGGCCGGGGCGCGACTGCTCTACCGCACGGCGGCGTCCTTCGTCCGGGTCCGGGCCGGGCTGCCGCCACGGCACCTGCTCACCGTCGGTGAGCTGGGTCTGCGGCGGCGCACCGGTGGGGGAGGTCTGGTGGTGGTGGGCTCCCACGTGCCCACCACCACCGCCCAGCTCGGCCGACTGCTCGCCGACCCCGCGGTGGCGGGCGTGCAGGTCGACGCGGCGCTGCTCGCCGGGTCCGACCGGCAGGCGGCCGCCGAGGTCGAGCGGGCGGCCGCGCTGGCCGAGGAGGCGATGGCGGAGGGCCGGACCGCGGTGGTGCACACCAGCCGGCGGGTGTTGACCGCGGCGACCGCGGCGCGGGCCCTCGCCCGCAGCGTACGGATCTCGACCGGGTTGGTACGGATCGTCGGCCGGATCCCGGCGCGGCCCGCCTTCGTGGTGGCCAAGGGCGGCATCACGTCCAGCGACGTCGCCGCGGACGGGCTGGGCATCAGCCGGGCCGAGGTGCTCGGGCAGGTGGTGCCGGGTGTGCCGGTGTGGCGGGCCGGCATGAACAGCCGGTTTCCCGGCCTCACCTACGTGGTCTTTCCCGGCAACGTCGGCGGTCCCGACGATCTGCTGGCGGTGGTGGCGAGGCTCGGTGGAGCCGATTGGCAGGAGGCGACACATGCGTGAGCCGTTGAATGGATACGACGTACACACGACCCGGCCGGCCAGCCGCCGGTCGCCGTTGGTCGACGTGCACGGCCACTTCGGTCGTTCAGCCGCCACCGGATACTCGGCGGGCGCGCCCGAGCTGATCGCGGCGATGGACCACCACGGCATCGACACCACGCTCGTCATGCCGCAGCCGTCGACCGACCGGGAGACCGCCGACGAGGTGCACGCCGAGATCGGGGAGGCGGTCGCTCGCCATCCCGGACGGCTGTACGGCATCGTCAACCTCGACCCGCGCCTGCCCGACGCGGAGTACCGGCGACGGGCCGCAACCCTGCTCGACCGGCCGGGGTTCGTCGCGGTGAAGATCCACACCGCGGGGTTCGCGGTGGCGCCCGACGACCCGGTCTGCGACAAGGCGTTCCGAATCGCCGCCGACTACGACGTACCGGTGATGGTGCACACCGGCCTGGGCGGGCCGCACACCCTGCCGCACCGGGTGGTCGACCCGGCCCGCCGGTACGCCGAGCGGCCGGTGGTGCTCTGCCACGCCGGATTCGGCGCGTTCTGTGCCGAGGCGATCGAGGTGGCGGTGACGCAGTCGAACGTCCACCTCGAGCCGTCCTGGTGCCCGGCCTTCAGCGTCCGGCAGATGGTGCGCCGGCTCGGCGCCCACCGGGTCATGTTCGGCAGCGACCACATCGACAACATCCCGGTGGAACTGGCGAAGTTCGACGCCGTCGGTCTGACCCCCGGGGAACGACGCCTCGTCTACGCCGGCACCGCCGCCAGCGTCTTCTCCCTCGACCCGTCCGCCCCCGCCACCCCCCGACCGGAGGTTTCCGCATGACCGACTACCGCATCGCCGTGCTGCCCGGAGACGGCATCGGTCCCGAGATCACCGCCGTCGCCACCGAGGTGCTGCAACGGCTCACCGCCGCGCACGGCGGGATCTCGCTCCATCTCGACACACACGACGCGGGCGCCACCCGCTGGCTGCGCGAGGGCACCGTGCTGACCGACGAGACGTACGACGCCTGCGTGCGGGCCGACGCCATCCTGATGGGCGCGATCGGTCTGCCCGAGGCGCGTCACCCGGACGGTCGGGAGGTCAACGGCGACGTCATCTTCCGGCTCCGCTTCGACCTGGACCTGTACGCCGGAATCAGGCCGGTCCGGTCCTGGCCGGGACTGACCAGCCCGCTGTCGGCCGCGCCGCCCGTCGACTACGTGGTGGTGCGGGAGAACGTGGAAGGCCTGTACGCCTCCCGGACCGGCGGATGCAACGTACGGGAGGAGGTCGCCACGGACACCATCGTGATCACCGCGACCGGTACCCGGAAGGTGACCGAACAGGCGTTCCGCCTGGCAGGCAAGCGCGCCGGCCGACCCCGCGACGGCCGCCGGACGGTCACCTGTGTGGACAAGGCGAACGTGCTCGCCTCGTACGCGTTCTTCCGGCGGGTCTTCGACCGGGTGGCCGAGGGCCACCCCGACATCGGCGCCGAGCACGTCTACGTCGACGCGATGACCGCGTACCAGGTGCAGCAGCCCGACATGTTCGACGTGGTGGTCGCCGAGAACATGTTCGGCGACATCATCTCCGACCTGGCGGCAGCCACGGTCGGTGGGCTGGGCCTGGCCGCCTCCGGCGACGTCGGTGACCGGCACGCGCTGTTCCAGCCCGCGCACGGCTCCGCGCCCACCATCGCCGGCAACGGCGTGGCCAATCCGATCGCCACCGTGCTGTCGGCGGCCATGATGCTCGACTGGCTGGCGGACCGGCACGCGGATCCGGCCGCGGCCGAGGTGGCCAGGTTGATCGAGGACGCCGTCGGCGACGTGCTCGCCGAAGGACGGGTCCGCACGCCGGACCTGGGTGGGACCGCGAGCACCGTCGAGGTCGGTGCGGCGATCGTCGCGGCGGCGGGGCGGAGGCGGTAAGTGGGTAGGGGAGGAACGGGGATGGAACGGCCGTTGCGGGGCCTGATGGTCGGTGCCGGCTACTTCGCGCCGATCCAGCTCGCCGCCTGGCGAGCGGTGTCCGGTGCCGAGATCCACGGCCTGGTCGGGCACCGTGATCCGAGGCGGGTGGCCGCGGTGGCCCGGGAGGCCGGCGTGAGCTGGTCGGGGGTCGATCTCAAGGCGGCGATCGCGGAGGTCCGGCCCGACTTCCTGGACATCTGCACGCCTCCGGCCACCCACGCCGAACTGATCCGGCTCGCGGTCGACCGCGGACTACCGGTGCTCTGCCAGAAGCCGCTCGCGCCGACCGTGGCGGACGCCGCCGAGCTGGCAGACCTGGCGCACCGGCGCGGCGTGCCGCTCGTGGTCAACGAGAACTGGCGCTGGCAGCCGTGGTACCGGGAGGCGAAGCGGCTGATCGACGACGGCGTGCTCGGCCGACCGTTCCACACCACCATGCGGATGCGGCCCGGCGACGGCTGGGGGGAGCGGCCCTATCCGGACCAGCCCTACTTCGCCACCATGCCCCGCCTGGTGCTGTTCGAGACGGGCGTGCACTACGTCGACACGACCCGATACCTCTTCGGTGAGATCGACGAGGTCCGGTGCACGACCGCGACCGTCAACCCGGCCGTCACCGGTGAGGACCTCGTCATCGCGGTGCTGCACACCTCCGGCGGCGGCATCGTGGTGTACGACGCCGACCGCTCGGCGGTGGCTCGGACGGTCCGCAGCCTGGCGTACGGGACGATGTCGGTGGAGGGCACGGACGCCACCCTGGAGGTGGCCGACGACGGCACGATGACCGTGCTGCGCCGCGACGGGCGGACGGTCCGGCACGACTACCGGATCCCGGACGGCTGGAAGGGCGGCTGCGCGACCGCCGCCCAGCAGAACTTCGTCGATGCCCTGCGAGGTCGCGCCGAGGCGGAGACGCCCGCCGCGGACTATGTCCGTACGATGCGGGTGGTGGAGGCCTGTTACCAGTCGGCCGCATCGGGGCAGGCGGTCCGGATCCGGTCCGAGCGGGTGACAGGCGTGCCGGAACCCGCGGGTGAGAGGCTGCCGTGAGCACTGAGACGACCTATCTTCCGCTGGAGGAGAGCACCTACCAGCGGGTGCGCGCGATGCTGCTCAGCGGTGAGATCCCGACGGGCCAGCCGGTCAACCAGAGCGAGGTCGCCGTAGCCCTCGGGGTCAGTCGCACACCGGTCCGCCGCGCTCTCTCCCGGCTGGAGGGCGAGGGCCTGGTCACCGCCGGCCCGCGGGGCTGGCACGCGGTGGGCTTCGACGCCGATCGGATGACCGCCGTGTTCGAGATCCGCGCGGTGCTCGAAGGGCTCGCGTGCCGGCTCGCCGCGGGTCGGGCCGGCCGGGCCGAGCTGGCCCGGCTGCGGGTGCTGTTCCAGGACGCCTACGAGCAGCTCACCACCACCGGTTCGGCCGAGGCGTACTACCAGGCGGATGTGGTGTTCCACCGGGCGCTGCTGGAGCTGGCCGGCGAGCCGCTGCTCAGCCGTACCGCCGAGGTGCACCACATACTCACGACGAGCCTCGCCCCCGGGCTCTACCGCGACCCGCACGAGACACATCCCGAGCACCTGGCGATCATCGAGGCGCTGGCGGCGGGCGACGCCGACCGGGCCGAGGAACTGGCCCGCGGGCACATCCGCGCGGCCGTGCCGAACATTCGCACCGGTGCGGTGTACGTGCCGGGAGCGGAGGCCACCTGATGGTCGCCCGGCTCCGGTCCGCGTCCCGGTCCGCGTCGCACCCGGGTGGCCGTCTCCGCGGGCACCCGGTGCGGCGGCCCGGCCAGGCGACGCGGGTGCGCCACGACTGCCCGGGCCCCGCACGAGTAGTGAACCGGTCACCGGGCATCCGCCGTACTCCTGACCGTATGGGTCGTGGCGGGGGCGGAGGCTGACATGGGGACGTACCGCAGCGGAAGCCCGCTCGCCGGGAGACTCACCCCCGAGGACGTCACCCGGGTACGGCTGCCGCTGGCGCCCTGGTACCAGCGCGGCTACCGTCGCGACGAGGTCGACGCGCTGCTGCACCGGCTCGCGTACGAGCTCGGTGAGCGAGGGCGGGAACTGGAGATCGCCTGGGCGGAGGGTCAGCGGATCAAGCGGGCGCTGCGCGTCTGGCAGTCGGAACGAGCCGGCTCCGGGGCGCATGCGAGGCGGACGACCACCGGCCGGCGGGTGCGGCGGACCACCATGCCGAAGCGGCTGCCCTCGGAGCCTGCGGCGGGTTCCGCAGGCACCCCTGGAGCGCACGCGGCGACCCACCGGACGGACACCGAGGACTCCGCGAGGTAGCGGATCGCCCGCACCGGCCGCCGGGGGCGCTCACCGCACCGTCGTTCGCCCCTCGTCGGTCGGCGGCGTGTCGGTCCGGGACGGTCCGGGACGGTCCTCCACCGGCCGCGACCGGTGCTCCTGCCACGCGGCCAGCGCAGCCGCCCGGTCCGCCTGAGGGTGCGCCCTCCGCCACTGCCGCAGGAACGCGTTGAACTCGAACTGTGCTGCCACCGGCCGTTCGCGGGCGGCTTCGGCCCGGGTGTCGTACCAGTGCGAGACGGCATCACCCAGGGTCCGTCCCGCACCGTCACGGATGAACGCCCGCATGAACTCGTCGAAGACGAACCCCTTGCCGACCTGATCGCGGAAGAATGCCCGCAGCACCTGGCTGCACCGCTGCCCGGCGGGAATGACGGTGTCGACCGTCACCGGCGGACCCAGTTGTCGCGCCGACCCTGCCCGCCGAGCATGCTCCGGCGTTGCCGTGCCGTCCAACGCGGCGGCCAACCGCTCGATCAGTGCCAGCTTGCCGCCCCCGCGCGGCACGCCCATTGTCCGGGCCAGTTCCGTCAGCTCGGCGAGCGTCCAGTACCAGCGGCGCAACTCCGAACCGGAACGGACGTGGGTCAATGGCGGGCGATCCGTCACCGTGACTCTCCAGCCGGGCATTCAGGGGAACAGGGGGGTGATGAAGTTCGACACCGTCTCGGTGAACAACGCCGGTCGCTCGATGATCCAGCCGTGTCCGACGCCGGGTACCGTCCGGTGCTCTCCGCGTGCGAAGGCCGCGGCGAGCAGTGGCGCGGAGCGCCGGATGCTGGGCGGTTCGTCGCTGCCGCACAGCACCAGGACCGGTCGGACGAATGCGTTGTCCACCGGAGGTCGATATCCGGTCAGTTCCCGGTTGATGCGGGCGAACGCCCGGGGATGGGTCCGCCGGGCCGCCGACCGGTACCACGGGTGAAGGTCGGCCGGTATCCGTAGCACCCGGGCGTTGGCGCTCAGCATCGGCCGGGTGACGATGAACGGCGCCAGCACCGGACCGAGCAGCCGCGGTGGAGACCAGAACGGCAACGGGACGGCGTTGACTCCGCTGGCGACCGCACCCGCGATCCGATCCGGCGCCGCGCGGGCCAGTTCCAAGGCCAGATACCCGCCGAGCGACAGCCCCACCACACCGACCCGGGCGTCGGGGACCCTGCTGTCGATCAGGTCGGTCAGGTCGTGCACCACTCGGCTCATCGAAGTCCATCGCCGGTTCCGGGCCGTGCCGTGCCCGGGCAGATCGGGGATCAGCAGGCGGAACGAGTGGCCGAGTGTCTCCACGACGGGTTGCCACATCGTGCGGTCGATGAGCAGGCCGTGCAACAGGAGCAGCGGTGGTGCGTCCAGTGGGCCGTGTTCGCTGACTTCCACCTGTTGTCCGTCCGGTGATGATTGACGCAGTCCGCCGCGACTCGCATCCGGCCCGGACCACGCTACGAGGCGCCGGCGCGGCACCGATATCACAGACGCGCCGCAACACTGTCGAAGCCGTGCCCATCTGCCGCCGCCTCCGCTCGCCAGCGGCCCGGGCTCGAGCCGAAGTGGGCCCGGAAGGCGGCGCCGAAGTGGGAGGCGGAGGCGAACTGGTAGCGGTATGCCAACTCGGATGCGCTCATCGGCGACCCGATCAGGTCCCGAGCGCACGCCTGCAGCCGCCGTAGCCGGATGTAGCCGGCCGGGCCGTGGCCGTGGCCGTTGTCGGCGAAGGCGCGGTGCAGCTGGCGCACCGACACGGCGAGCTGGCTGGCCAGCCAGGCGACGGAGAGGTCAGGTTCGGTGAGGTGGTCCTCGACGAGTCGCTCCGCGGCGAGACGCAGAGCGAGGTGAGGGCCGCCCCGTGTGTCACCGAGCGTGCCGTCGAGCAGCAGATCCAGCACCACGGCGAACACCGAGGCAAGGTCTCGCCGGCGGGCGGGGTCCTCGGTGGCGCCCGCCGCCGTCATCAGGTGGGGCAGCTGTCTGCCCAGGGCGCGCCCGGCCGGGTCGAGGGGTGCCGAGCGGATCGCTGCGTCCAGTGCCGCGTACCGGGCCTCGACCAGAACCGGCGGAAGCACGACGAACAACAGCTTGGCGACGGCGGGATAGTCGACCTCGAAGGGCTCTCCGCCCGGTACGACCACGAGCCGGCCCGGCACCACCGGCTCGACGCCGAAGCGGTGCCGAATCCGACCGTCGGCCTTCGTGCTCAGCAGCAGGAATACGCCCCCGGACGACCGTTGTCCGGTCTGCCGCCGCGCGTGCAGCGCACCGGCGCTGACGGACACCAGACGAGTCGGACCGACGTCGGCGATGCTCAGCCGGGCACGGAAGCCGGCCGGATCACGGGCCTCGACCGCTTGGCTGACCAGGCTCTGCCGGACCGCACGGCGGAACTCGTGCAGGCCGCGTGGACCCGAGAAGCGGTGCATGAGCACGGGCACAGTCGCTCCTTGATCTGTCCGCCGCGGCTCGGGTAGCTGCGGGCGCGCTCGGTTCCCTCGATGATCCTCGTGCCCGAACGCGCCGGGCCTCGGCTGTCCGGACGGATCCGAGGCGGCCCCTGTTCGGGATTCCCGGTCGGGGGGGGGGGGGGGGGCGGTCATCCACTGTGGCGGGCGGACGGTCGGGTGATCCGGCGCAGTCCGCGCCAGGCGCCCACGAGGCGGGCGGGTAACGGGGCACCGAGGTCGTCGCCGACGTCGCCGTTCACCCGGCGCCAGCCATCCGCGTACGTGGGGTGCCCGGGTAACGCCCGGGCGAGCTCCGACACGCTGATGCCCTGACGCACCGCGGCGGCCAGCTCGCCGATCCACTGCCCGACCCGGGGCGACACCACCGTGGCCCCGAGCAGCTGACCACCCGGCCCGACGACCAGGTGGCAGAAGCCGCCGACCCGCTCGCCGAGCTCGTCCCGGTCGAGGTCGTCGTCGACCCACCAGCGGGCCCGCGCCCGGTCGCCGTGGAGCCGCTGTGCCTGCTCCAGCGTGACGCCGACCTGCGCCACCTCGGGATCGGTACGCGTCACCCGGGGCACCGGGATCCGGTCGACCCGCCCGACCGGTCCGAGTAGCGCGTTCTCGGCCGCCTGGACGCCCTGCAGTTCGGCGGCCCGGGCCAGCGGCGCGGAACCGGTGACCGGGCCGGCGGCGAAGACCCGATGGTTCGCGCTGCGCAGCCGCTGGTCCACCACGACGTGCCCCCGCACGTCGCGCCGCACGCCGGTGGCGGTCAGCCCGAGCCGATCGGTGCGCGGCCGGCGCCCGACGGCGAGCAGGATCCGGTCGGCCGGCACGATCGCCCCGTCGGCCAGATGCACCGTCCCCACGCCGACGCGGTCGACCAGCTGGCCCGTACGCACCGCGACGCCTTCGGCGCGGAGCCGCTCGCTGATCACGGCGCCCGCGGCCGGTTCCTCGTTCGGCAACAGGCGGTCGGCCACCTCGATCAGGGTCACTCGCACGCCCAGCCGGGCCAGGGCCTGACCTAGTTCGCAGCCCGTCGAGCCGCCGCCGAGCACCGCGATCCGTTCCGGTAGCCGGTTGAGCCGCGACAGGTCGTCGGCGGTCAGCGGTTGCGCGTCGGCGAGGCCCGGGATCAGGGGCACGGCGGGAGCACATCCGGTGGCGATCACCGCGCGACGGAAGCGCACCTCGCGGACCGCGTCGGTGCCGGTGACCCGCAGTGAGTCCGGGCCGGTGAACTCGGCCCGGCCGTCCAGCACGTACGGACCGCCGGCGATCGTGCCGTCGCGCAGTTGACCCGACTCCGTGCGAGCCGCGGCCCGCACGGCGGCGAGCACCGCGACGTCGTCCACCCGAGGCGCGCCGCAGCGCAGCCCGAAACGGCCGGCGGTCGCCAGCGTGTGCGCGGCGTGCGCGGCCGCGATGAGGGCGGTGGCCGCCGCGGACGCGGCGTACCCGCTCGTGCCGTCGTCGACGAGCAACACCTGCGCGTCGAGTCGACGGGCCGTCCGCGCGGCGGCGAGCCCGGCGACACCGCCGCCGAGAACCACCATGTCCCACGTGCCGGTTCGCATCCCTCGCCCCGCTCCGTGACGTCCGCAGCCCGATCCTGTGTCTGTCGTCGCACCGCCGTGAGCTGCGCCCGACCGGGTGGTCGTCGGGCGGCGCGGACGCGCCGCGGCCCGGCAGAGGACACTCCGCCGGGCCGCGACCTTCCCCGGTGTGCGGTCAGTTGAGGGTGCAGACCGCGAGGCTGTCGAGTTCGGGGCGCTGCGCGCCGACGCGGTTGAAGGCGATCTCGATCCGGTCGAGCGCCGCCCCGCGCTTGCTCTTCAGCGGGTTGAGGATGGCGTTGGCGATGAAGTTCGGCCCGCCTTCCGGCTTGACGGCGATCCGGGCAAGCCGAGAGTTGGCCTCGTCGATCTGCTTGTCGAGGGTGGCCAGCTCGGACTGGACCTGCCCGGCGGCCGCGGCCGGCACCGCCGGCAACTCGACGCGGGGGCAGTTCACCGTACGGGCCTGCGCGGCCCCGCCGTTCTCCGACCCGGCCGCCTCGCCCTGGCCGGCGTTGCCGTTGACGGCGCTCGGCGTGCCGGGGGAGTTGAGCGTGCAGGTGGCGAGGTCGACCAGGTCGTCCGGACGGTTGCCGTTGACCCGGCCGATGTTCGTGGCGATGCGGTTCAGGACGGCCACCCGCTTGTTGCGCAGCGGGCCCAGGATGGCGTTCTGGATGAAGTTCGGGCCGCCCTCGGGTTTGACGGCGAGCTTCGCCAGGCGCTCGTTCTGCCGGGCGATCTCCTCGTCCAGGTTCGCCAACTCCTTCTCCACCCCGGCGACCGCCTCGGCCGGCACCTCGGGGAGCTTGTCGCGTACGGTCGGGCAGTCGACCGTCTGCGCGTTGGCCGGCGGGGCGGCCACCCCGCCGTCCCCGGCGCCGCCGGCCGCACCTTCGAGCGTGCAGTTCGCCAGGCCCTGCAGCCCGGCCGGCGCGGCGCCGCCGACGCGGGTGATGTCCTGGCTGATCCGGTCCAGCACCGCGCGGCGCTTGCCGGCGATGTCGTTGAGCTGGTTCTGTGCCGCCTTGGGCTCGCGGGCCAGCCGCTCGTTGACGTTCGCGATCTGCTTCTGCAGATTCTGCAGCTCGCGGTTCACCCCGTCCTGCGCCGCGGCCGGCACCGCGCCGAGCTTGTCGGCGACCGACGGGCAGACCACCGACACCGGCGTCGCGTTGGCGTTCTCGTCGGCGGACGCCAGTTGCAGTCCCGCGCCGATCAGCAACGCGGCGACGGCTCCCACACCGCCGAGCTTCAGGACGGCGTTGTTGCGCGTACCCCTGGTCATGCACCTCTCCTTTGGTCGACCGCACCGGGCCGACGTGACGGGATGTCGCGGCGACCCGGTGCGGTGCGAAGTGAGGACTCAGGAATCGTGCTCGTGCCCGCTCCGGCATCGCGGTTCCGGACGATGTCCTCTGTCGATGAGGAGTACGGGGTGTTCAGCAGGATCGTTCAGTTTTTGTCATAGAATTTCAGGAAACACGAAGACGGGTCAGTTGAAGGCCAACGTAGGGCTGCCCGTGATGTCGAAGCCACCGTCGGTCCTGGCGTTGGCGGAGGTGATCCTGGTGCCACCGATGGTGAGGTTCGTGATCGTCAGCTCCAGCGGTGCCTTCGCCTGCTTGACCAGGTTGCGGGGCAGGTCCTTGCTGCCGTTGCCACGCAGCGAGTTGATCTCCGCAAGGCTGTAGAGCCTGTCCACCCTGGTATCGGCCAGCGTGATGTCGCGGAACGCCTGGCTGGCGGAGGTGTTGGAGAGGGCCACGACCCGGGTGGTGGGTCCCATGATCCGGGTGCCGGTGACGCTGACGTTCGAGATGGCGCCGGAGCCGCCGGCCTCCTGATAGTTCAGCAGGCCCCAGTTCGAGTTGGTGCCGGTCCACTCGGTGTGCAGCAGGGTGTTGTTGGTGGCGGTGATGTTGGAGATGGTCTTGGCGAACCAGCCGAGCTGGAACACGGCACCGTTGTCCATCTGCCACAGGGTGTTGTTCTTGATGGTGGCGTTGGAGCTGTAGAGCTTGAAGGCGTCGTCGAAGGCGGAGACGAACGAGTCGCTGATGGTGGTGCCGGTCAGGGCGGGGATGCCGTCGCCGTTCCAGCCCCAGTTGCCGAGCACCTTGACGTCGGAGATGGTGCCGGTGAACCGGGACTCGTCGTCGCCCTGCTTGGCGGTGATCTCGTTGTCGCGGTGGCCGGTGACCACCCAGTGCGGGGCGTTGACCACGGTGACGTCGTGGAAGCGGAACTTGTCGGTGCCGAGCTGCACCATCTTGACGGTGTACTCCCAGCAGTCGTAGCTGCACGAGGTGGTGCCGTTGGTGCGCTTGTCGGCCCGCCAGTTGAAGTCCTCACCGGAGAGCACGCCCCGGCCGGTGACGGTGAAGCCCTGCTGGGTCGACTTGCTCACCGTGGCGGAGTCGATCGCGCCCTTGACGTACGCGCCGCCGGCCAGGTGCACGCGCTGCACGGAGTCCGGCACCGGCCAGTAGCCGAGGTCGTGCACGCCGCGGGTGAAGATCACCGTGGTGGAGCGGGCGGCCCGGGAGCGGTCGAAGGTGGCGCCGGGGTTGACCACGTAGGTGTCGGGGGCCGTGCGTGACGGGTCCGCCACGGCGGCGCGCGAGTCGTCGGCGAACAGCAGCATCCCGTCCAGCGGCAACTGTCGGAGGCTGTCGTAGCGGTTGTCGATGAACTCCACCGACAGCTTGGCCTTCGGCCGGTTGACCCGGATCTTGATCTGCCGGGCGGCGAGGTCCTTGCTGACGATGGTGTAGTCGCCGGTGCCGCGGACCTTGATGTCGGTCACGGCTCCGGCGGCGGCCGTCCGGGTCACCGTGACGGTCGGGGTGGTGCCGACCGGGAACCAGAACGAGGACCAGTTGAACGACCGGTTGTCCGCGCGGGCGTAGTCGCCGCCGTCGCAGTTGGTGCTCGAGCAGGTCCGTGCCTTCGGTGCGGTGCGGTAGACCGACGGGTTCTTCCCCTCCACCGACACCGCGTAGATCGACGACTTGTCGCCCGCGGGCAGCCCAGGGGTCTTCGCGACGGTCACCGCGGCGACGGCTGCGGCGGTCGGGGGAAGGGCTGGTTGCTGCCCGGCATACGCGCTGGTGACGCCGGCGACGGCCAGGCCTGCGGCGACGGTTACGCCCAGGGCGAGTGCCCCGAGGCGTCGGGTCTTTCCTGCCATAGCCTTGCTCCTTCGGTGTGGTGGGGGTGGGGGGTGTGTGGTGCCGCGGTCGCGCCCCGGGCAGGCGTGGCGAGGGTGGTGCGGGTGGGGACACTCCGCGGGACGGTGGGAGGTTTCAGGACTCGCCGGCTACTTCTCGGCGCCGGCGAGCATGCCCTTGATGAAGTGCCGCTGCAGGAACAGGTACGCCAGCAGGATCGGCGCCATCGCGGTCAGCGACGCCGCGGCGGCGGCGCCGAGGTTGCTGCTCTGCTGGGAGAAGAAGGACCCGATCGCGGGGGCGATGGTGCGGACGTCCTGGGTGGTCAGCATGTAGACCGACATCTGGTAGTCGTTCCAGATGAACACGCCGGTCAGGATCGCCACGGTCGCGGTGACCGGCTTGAGCAGCGGCAACACGATCCGGAAGAACACCCGGAAGGTGCCCGCGCCGTCGACCCGGGCGGCCTCCTCAAGGGCGGTCGGCACCGTCCGGATGAACGCGGCGTAGAGGAACACGCTCAGCGGCAACTGGCCCGTCACCAGGATCAGGATGATGCCCCAGTAGGTGTTGACCCCACCGAGTTGGTTCATCAGCGAGTACAGCGGCACGAGCACGCTCAGCGGCGGCACCATGATCGAGCCCAGCATCAGCAGCATCACCACCCGGTTCACCCAGGTGCCGCGCCGGGCCAGCGGATAAGCGGCGAGCGCTCCGAGCAGGCAGACCAGGACGGTGGCGACCGAGGTGACGACGAGGCTGTTGACGATCGCCCGCAGGATGCCGCCCTGTTCGATGGCGATGCGGAAGTTGTCCAGGTAGAGACGCCCGGTCGGCGGCATCCACTGGGAGCTCAGGTCACTCTTGGGCTTGAGCGCCGTGGTGAGCGCGACGTAGAACGGGACGAGCTGGATGACCGCGAAGGTGAGCAGGAAACCCACCGAGGCCAGCCGGAACAGACGGTGTCCGATCAGCATTGCTCACGCCTCCAGCCGGCGCTTGTTGAGTGCCGCGTTGAGCACCAAGGTCATGATCATGATGACGGCGAAGAGAGCGACGCCCATCGCGGCCGCGTACCCGGCGCTCTGCGCGTTGAAGTAGGTCAGGCCGATGAAGGTGGACACCGAGTTGGTCGAGTAACCGGGGCCGCCGCCGGTGAGCACCTTGATCACGTCGAAGAGCTTCATGCCGCCGATCAGGTTGAGCACGATGCTGGTGGCGAAGGCCGGCTGCAGCAGGGGCACGGTGATCCGGCGGAACAGCGACCAGCCCGACGCGCCGTCGAGCCGGGCCGCCTCGTAGTACATCGTCGGGATCGACTGCAGCCCGGCCAGGTAGATGATCATCGACAGGCCGACGAACTGGATCGTGTTGACGGCCACGATGATGGCCACCGAGCCGGTGGTGGTGCTCAGCCACGCCTGCTGCTCACCCCCGAGCGCGACCACGACGTCGTTGAGGGCGCCGTTGTCGTACTGCAGCAGCAGGTAGTAAATGGTGCCCATGATGACCGGGGAAACCAGCACCGGCAGGTAGATGATCGCGCGCAGCAGGGCCCGTCCCCGCATCGGCCGGTCCAGCGCGAGCGCCAGGCCCAGGCCGAGCACCTGCTGCAGGACGGTGCTGCCGAGGGCGTACACCAGGGTGTTGACGAAGACGGTGCGGAAGGTGCCGTCGTTGAGCAGCCGCTGGTAGTTCTCCAGGCCCACCAGGTGGTGGCCGGGACTGTAGCCGTCCCAGTCGGTGAACGACAGCCCGACCCCGTTGACCAGCGGGTACGCCGTGAACATGGCCAGCAGCGCCAGCGCCGGCAGGTAGAGGACGTTCACCAGCCCCTGCCGAGGCCGATGTCGGGGGCCGGCCGTCGGGCGGTACGTCGCGTCCGCGCTGCGACGCACCGCCGTGTCGATGCCGCTGTCGACCATGTCGGTCACTTCGCCTGCGCGTACAGCTTGGTGAAGTCGGTCTTGACCTTGGCCACGCTGTCGGCGACGGTCGACTGCTTGGTCACCACGCCGTCGGTGGTCTTGACCATGGTGTCCCAGGCGCCGTTGGGCATGTAGACCCGGTCGAAGTAGGGGACGGTCGGCACCGCGCCCGACTTGACGTACGTGTCGTAGCTGCTCTGCAGGCCGCCCAGGTCGGACTGGGCGCTGGTCAGGCCCGGCGCGGACCCGGAGGCCTTGGCCAGCTTGGTCAGGTTCTCCGGCTGGGCCAGGAACGCGAGCAGCTCCTTGGCCTCCTTCGGGTGCTTGGTGTCCTTGTTGATGCCCAGCGCGTTCTTCTCGCCGCTGATCAGGTAGGGCTTGCCGCCGTTGGCGGTGGGCACCGGCATGAAGCCGATCCTGGCGTCCTTCTTGTACTCGAACGCCGAGGTGGCGACGAAGTTCATCAGGAAGCTGAACCCGGTCTTACCCTCGGCGAGGGCGCGGGCGACGTTGTCCGTGGTCGCCGAGCTGTAGTCCTTGTTGAACAGGCCGGCCTCGCGGAACGCGCCGACGGTGTCGAGCACCTTGGTGTAGCTGCCCTCGGCGAACGTGCCTTCCTTCATGCTCTTCAGCTCGGCCTCGCTGAAGACGCCCGGCGCGATCCAGTCGACGAACAGGCCGGTCGGCCACTGGTCCTTGCCGGCCGCGTAGATCGGGGTCTCGCCCTTGGCCTTGATCGCGGCGGCGGCCCGGTTGAAGTCGTCCCAGGTCTTGATGTCGTCGGGCTTGACGCCGGCCTCGGCCAGCACGTCGGCGTTGTAGAGCAGGCCCGCGATGTCGGTGTCGACCGGCATGGCGTACAGCTCGCCGCCCTGGCCGAGCATCGCCGGCTTGAGCGCGGGCGCGAGGTCCTTGGCCCAGGGCTCGTTCTGCAGCGGCATCAGGAACTTGCCGTAGCGCAGCAGCGACCACCCGTGGGTCATCCAGATGTCGGGGATGTTGCCCGAGGCCAGCCGCACCTTGAGGTCGCCCTCGTGGTCGGTGCTCGACGGCACCAGGTTGACCTTGACGCCGGAGTGGTCGGCCTCGAACTTCTTGACCAGGTCCTGGTACTGCCCGTAGAGCGGCGAGTCCACCGCGGTGCCGGTGAGGAACTCCAACTGCCCGCCCTTCCCGCCGCCGGAGTCGGTGCCACCGCCGGTGCAGCCGGTCAGGGCGATTGTGAGTGCGGAGATCGCCGCGGTGAGGACGAGGCGTCGTCTCATGGGTGTGTCCTTTCCAGGGGGTGGGCCGGCGGGCCCACCGGCAGGCGCGGCACCGGGTCGGGTCGGGTCGGGTTCGGTGCGCGCCGGGTGGGGTTCGGAGTGGATCGCCGGCCGGGGGGCCGGGCGCTGGGCGGTGCCGAGGCAGGCGACACCCGGGTGGGCGGGATCGTCGCCGTGCCGTGCGGTGGTGTGCCCACCGCGGTGCGGTGTGCTGTCAGCGGGCCATTGTGACCGCTCACATTGAGCGTGAGTCTGGTCGACTGAAAACCGGCAAGTCAAGCGTCCTTCTAGTTACGGTTGGGTCACGAGCGGCCTTCTACCAGTATGTTCACGCGCACATGCTCGTCCGACTATTGATCAAGGCCGCTCATTGTTACCGTTCTCAAACATGAAGTCGCCAGAGGTTGCGTCCTCCGCCTGCTGCCAGCCCGGCACAGCGGGAGGATCCCCTGCGGCGGTCGGCCCGCCGCACCCCGTTCCCGGATTCACGTCCGATCCTGCCCGTCCCGAACCAGCCGCCGCCCTGGCCGAGATGGTCACTGTTCCGGCCGGTTCGTTCTGGATGGGCGCGGACGGCCCCGGCACCGTCCCCGGTGACGCCGAGGGCCCGGTCCGCCAGGTCCACGTCGACGAGTACCGGATCGGCGTCACGACGGTCACGAACGCCGCGTACGCCGAGTTCGTCGACGCCACCGGATACGTCACGGACGCAGAGCGCTACGGGTGGTCCTTCGTCTTCGCCGGCCTCGTCGGCCCCGAGGCCTGGGCCGGCGTGCTGCCGGGCACCGTCGCGGCGGCGCCCTGGTGGTTCGCCGTGCGCGGCGCGAACTGGCGGCACCCCTTCGGTCCCGGGTCGTCCGTCGACGAACTCGCCGACCACCCGGTGGTGCACGTGTCCTGGTACGACGCCTCCGCCTACGCGCGCTGGACCGGCACCCGGCTACCGACCGAGGCGGAGTGGGAGAAAGCCGCGCGGGGCGGCCTGGACCAGGCCACCTACCCGTGGGGCGACCAGCTGCTGCCCGGCGGCGAGCACCGGATGAACGTCTGGCAGGGGGAGTTCCCGTTCCGTAACACCGCCGAGGACGGCCACCGTGCCACCGCGCCGGCCCGGTCCTACCAGCCCAACGGGTACGGGCTCTTCAACGCCTGCGGCAACGTCTGGGAGTGGACGGCGGACTGGTGGTCGGGCGACCCGGCCGGTGGCGGGTCAGGGCGCGACGCGGCCCGCGTGGTCCGAGGCGGGTCCTACCTCTGCCACGCGTCGTACTGCAACCGCTACCGCACCTCGGCGCGGACCCGTAACACGCCCGACACCTCGGCCGGCCACACCGGCTTCCGCGTGGCCTGCTGAGCCGGGCCCGCCGGCCGCTCGGCGGGGGACCACACCGCCGAGCGGCCGGCCGGGTCGCGAGGCGACGCGGGGTCGGGGACCCGGCCGGTGTACCGGTCAGCCGAGGTGCTGGACGCGAAAGAGCCGGGCGCCGTGCGCCTCGACGTGCATGCCGGTGGTGCCGGAGGCCTTGCCCTGATCCGACCGACTCCACAGGTCGCGCAGCGTCACCTCACCGTCGATGCCCACCGCCCGCAGGTCCAGCTGTACGTCCCGGTCGTCCTTGCCGACGTTGAACACCGCCAGCGCGGTGCTCGACTCGTCGAGCCGGGAGGTCCAGACGATGACGTCGTGCTCGCGGTACACCTCCCGGGCCCCGTCGCCGTCGCGCAGGACGGCCAGCACCTCGGGGTTGGTCAGCAGGGCCCGGGTCTCGTCGTCGAGCCGGGTCAGGTCGGTGCCGAGCATCAACGGCGAGCGGGCCACGCACCACAGGGTCATCAGGGTCGTCTGCTCCGGCCTGGTGAACCGGGTGTACCGGTCGCGCACCCCGGTTTCGCCGGAGCGCAGGGCGATCCGGCCCAGCGGCAGCATGTCGGCGTCCGGCCAGTGTCCCGGGCCGGCGTACGGGGCCCAGGCGGCGCAGATGTCGAACGCCGCACGCAGGTCGCTCCACCGGTCCCAGAAGTCGGCCGTGGTACGCCACATGTGCGCCCGGGAACTCAGGTGACCGGCCTCCGCCACCGGGGTCGGGCCGCAGGAGAGGCTCAGCACCATCTCCCGGCCGCAGGCGTCCAGCGCGTTGCGCATCAGGTTGATCTCGCCCCGGTGGTACGGCAGCAGCATGTCGTCGGCCTTGACGAAGTCCACCCCCCACGAGGCGTAGAGCGCGAACAGGGAGTCGTAGTACTCCTGGGCCCCGGGGCGGGTGGCGTCCACGCCGTACATGTCGGTGTTCCACGGGCAGATGGAGTTGGTCTGCGCGATGTCCCGGGCCGTCACGTCGCTGCCCAGGATCGGGGTGGCCGCGTGCACGGCCTGGCGGGGCACGCCGCGCATGATGTGGATGCCGAACTTCAGGCCCATCGCGTGGATCCGTTCGGCCAGCGGCGCGAAGCCCCGGCCGTCGGCCGCCGACGGGAACCGGTTCGCCGCCGGCACCAGCCGCGAGTGCCCGTCCACGGTCAGCGGTACGAACGGCCGGTAGGCGGAGCTGTGCGCGTCCGGCTCGTACCACTGGATGTCGACGACCAGGGTGTCCCAGCCGAAGGGGAGCAGCTCCCCGGCCAGCACCTCGGCGTTGGCGAGGATCTCCGCCTCGGTCACGCTGGCGCCGTAGGTGTCCCAGCTGTTCCAGCCCATCGGGGGAATGGCGGCCACGGTCATGTTCTTGTCCTGCGCTTCCTGGTCGTCGGTCACGAGCGGTCGTTCGAGGCGACGCCGGCGGGCACCGGTCGGATCCGGTCCGGTGGGCCGGCGTCGAGGATGGTCGGCCCGTAGGTGGGCAGGGCGGTCATGATGTAGTTGTTGAAGATCTCGTCGCCGTACGCCAGCGCGTTGTCCCACAGCCGCCGGTACATGTCCTCGACGACGGGTCGCAGGTGCGCCGGCACCAGGTCCAGCGGTCCGACCCCCAGTCGGCGCTCGGCGCGGGCGCCGGCGAGCAGGTTGGTCATCTCGTCCGGGTCGGCCCGCAGGTCGTAGAGCTCGTCGTCGTCGAACAGGTTGCAGACCAGCTTCCAGTCGTCGGTCATCACGATGCGCTGGATTCCGTACGCCTCGTTGCCGTTGGACTGGAAGAACAGCGCCTCGCGGACGTCGTCGGCGCGGCTGCCGTCCAGCCACGGTCGCAGTGAGTGCCCGGACATCGGGGCGGGCGGACCGGCGTCGCAGATGTCGACCAGCGTGGGGCCGATGTCGACCAGCGACACCTTGGCGTCGTTCGTCCGGCCCCGCATCGGCGCCGGCAGGCCGGGCCAGCCGATGACGGTCGGGATGTGGTACGCCGACTCGAACGCCGGCAGTCCTTTGGTCCACAGCCCGTGGTCACCGGCGTAGTCACCGTGGTCGGAGAGGTAGAGGATGACCGTGTCCTCGTCGGCGCCGGCGTCGGCGACGGCGTCGAGCAGCAGGCCGAACAGGTGGTCCTCGTAGCTGCAGAACGCCAGGTAGTGGCGGATCGCCTCGCGGTGCTCCCGTTCGGTGAGCTGGTCGAAGCGGTCCCGGGTGCGGCGGTACAGGGCCGGCTTGTCGGTCATCGGGTCGGCGAAGTTCGGCGGCAGTTCGATGTCGTCGAGGTCGTACAGGTCCAAGAACCGCTGCGGCGGGGTGTACCAGTCGTGCGGGCCGAGGGTGCCCACGTAGAGCAGCCACGGTGCGACCGCGCCGGGTGCCTCGGCCCGCAGCCAGTCCACGGCGTGCTGCACCACGGTGCCGTCCTGGAACGGGTTCTCGTCGACGCCGTAGTGCACGTAGCGGGGGAACCCCGGCCGGACGATCTCGCCCTCGCTGCGTCCCCCGTCGGGGCTCGATCCCGGTCGCCACGCCTTGCGGATCTCCATCTGCCGGGCCAGCTCGCGTTGCGCGTCCCAGGAGTCGGGCTGCGGCTGCGAGCGCTGCGGCATGAACAGCTCCCGCCAGCCGAGGTCGGCCGGCATCTGCGCGTTGCTCACGTGCCACTTGCCGCTGAAGACCAGGTCGTAGCCGGCCTGCTGGAAGTCGGAGAACCAGAATCGGGTGCCCGGGCGGGGGCCGCGGCTGAGCGCGTTGGTCAGGTTGACGTTGTTCCACACGCCGTGCTGGGAGGGGTAGAGCCCGGTGAACAGGCTGGCCCGCGAGGGGCAGCAGTGCGGCGACGGGGTGTAGGAACGTTCGAACGTCACCGCTCGGGCCCGGAACTCGTCGAGGCGCGGGGTGTGGGCCTTGAGTCGGTGTCCGGGCAGCACGGTGGCGCCGCGCTGCTGGTCGGTCATGAAGATCAGTACGTTGTGCGCCATGGGGCCGGCCTTTCTCGTCGCTGTCGGCGTCACTTGGCGCCGGTGAACGCGATGCCCTCGATGAACCTGCGCTGCAGCAGCAGGAACAGAATGATCATGGGGATCTCGGCCAGCAGCGAGCCGGCCATCAGCATGGGATAGTCCGCCAGGCCCTGGCCGACCAGCGTGGAGAGGCCGGCCGCGAGGTTGAGCTTGTCGGTGTCGGAGTTGACGAAGAGCGGCCAGAGCACCTCGTTCCAGGAGAACAACGCCACGAAGATCGCCAGCGCGATCATGCCGGGCCGGGCCAGCGGCAGCATCACCGATCGGAAGGTGCGGAAGTACCCGGCCCCGTCGAGGGCCGCGGCCTCCTCCAGCGACCGGGGCAGGCTGAGGAAGAACTGCCGCATCAGGAACGTGCCGAACGCGCTGAACAGGCCGGGGGCGATGAGACCGGGCAGGCTGTTGAGCCAGCCGAGCGACTGCATGATCTCGCTCTGCGGCAGCAGGTACAGCTCCCGCGGCACCATCATGATCGACAGCAGCAGGAGGAACAGGGTGTTGCGGAACGGGAAGCGCAGGCGGGCGAAGGCGTACCCGGCCAGCGAGCAGAGCGCCACCTGCACGACCGTGCGGACCAGCACCGAGACCACCGAGTTGAGGAACAACGCGCCGAACGGCAGCGCGTCGGTCGCCTTGCGGTAGTTGTCCAGGTTCCAGTTTCCTGGCAGCAGCGCCGGTGGCACCAGCAGCGACTCGTCGATCGTCTTGAACGAGGTGAGGAGCTGCCAGAGGAACGGGAAGAGCATCACCACCGCGCCGACGATCAGCATGCCGTGCGTCCAGCCCATGGCCGAGTCCCGCCGGACACCCGAGCGCCGGGGCAAGGTTGGTTCACGCGTCGTCATGCACCCACCGCCTCTGCAGCGCGAACTGCGCTCCGGTCAGGATCAGGTTGACGACCAGCAGCACGGTGACGATCGCCGCCGCGTAGCCCCGGTCGTGGTAGATCAGCGCCTGGTCGTAGAAGTAGTAGACGATGGTCTGGGCGGACTGGATCGCCGGATTCGACGGGCCCATCATGATCAGCACCAGGTCGAAGGTCTGCATGGCGCCGATGACGGTCAGCACCGACACGAGGAAGACCGCCGGGCTGATCATCGGCACGCTCACCCGCAGGAACCGCCGGGCCGGGCCGGCCCCGTCGAGCTTGGCGGCCTCCAACAGGTCACCGGGCACGTTCTGCAGGGCGGCCAGCAGCAGCACCACGTGGTGTCCGATCCCGGCCCAGACGCCGACGAGGCCGATCGCCAGGATGGTGGTGCGCGAGTCGCTCAGCCACTGGACCGGGTCGAGCCCGACGAGCCCGAGCAGTTGGTTCACGACGCCGTGCTCACCGTTGTAGAGCAGTTGCCAGATCATCCCGATCGCGACCGGCATGGTGACCACCGGCAGGAAGAACACGACCCGGTACGCCGACCGGAACCGCAGCCCGCACCGGTTGAGCAGGCCGGCGATCACGAGGGAGATCGGGATACCGAGAATGGCGATGCCCGCGTAGGCGAAGGTGTTGAGCAGGGCGCGCCAGAACTCGCCGTCGGAGACGAGCCGGTGGTACTGGTCGGCGCCGACGAAGCGCTCGCCGCCGAACACTCCGGTCTCGGTCAACGAGAGGTAGAAGTTGCGGACCAGCGGATAGAAGGCGAACAGCGAGACGCCGAGGAAGAGGGGAAGGATGAACAGGTATCCGGCCGCCGCCTCCCGACGGCGGGCAGGGCTGGCGCGTCGCCGGCGGTGCGGAGGGCCCGAGCGGACCCCCCGCGCCGGCAGCGGACGCGACTGCGTCAACTGCTGCGTCATGACCCGCCCCTTACTTCTTCTGCTTTTCCTTGTCCAACGCCCCCTGCATGTCCGTGGCGAGCTTGGCGCAGGCGTCCGGTACCGGCTGCTTCTGCTCGAACGCGGGAGTGAGGTCGTCGACGAGCTGCTTGAGCCAGACCGAGCTGTTGAGCGAGGCGGGCAGCGGGGTGGCGATCGAGACCGCATCGGTGACCGGCTTGAGGTCGAACACGTCGGTGAACTTGCCGACGTAGTAGTGGTCGGTGTCGCGGTAGGCGGTGAGACCGACCCCCTCCTTGGCGTAGATCTCCGCGGCGGCCTTGGAACCGAGGAACTCGATCAGCTGGTAGGACTGCGCGGGGTGCTTGGCCTTCGCCGGCATCACGTTGCCGAGCGAGGAGCCGGGAGTGGCGTTGCCCGCGGGGCCGTTCGGCACCGTCACCACACCGATCTTGCCGCGCTTGGCCAGCGCCGACTGGGCGTAGGAGTTGGCGAACCAGGACCCCTGGTAGAGCATGCCGACCTTGCCGGAGAAGAACAGGCTGTTCATGTCGGTCTGCGCGGTCACCGAGAGCTTCGGGGCGGAGCCGTTGGCGATCATGTCGGTGAGGTACCGGACGCCGGCCTGCGTCTTCGGGTCGGCGAAGCCGGTCTGCTTCCGGTCGGGGGAGAGCACGTAGCCACCCGCCTGCGGGATCGTCGTCTGCACCCCGACGTGCCCCTGGTCCAGGGAGACCGCGGTGCCCCAGACGCCGGCCTTCGGGTCGGTCAGCTTCCTGGCCGTGGTCTGGAAGTCCTGCCAGGTCCAGGAGGGCTGCGGCTCGGGCAGCTTGGCCTTGGCGAACAGTTCCTTGTTGTAGTAGACGACGACCACGGTGCGGTTGTTCGGCAGCGAGTAGAGCTTGCCGTCCCAGCTGTACATGCTGCGCATGCCCTCGGGAACCGCGTTCACGTCGAAGCCGGACTCCTTCACCCGCTCGTCGATCGGCGCGATGACGCCCTCGGACGCATAGAGCGGGAAGTGGTACGGGTTCAGCCAGAACACGTCCGGCAACGACCCGGTGCTCGCCTCGTTCTGCCGCTTGGCGAAGTACTGCGCGAAGCCGGTGAGCTGGATCTTGACCTTGATGTTCGGGTTCTGCCGGGTGAACTCGGCGAACATCTTCTCGAACGCCGGCACCTGGTCCTGCTGCCACATGGCGTAGGTGAGGGTGACCGGTCCGTCGGAGCCGGTGTCGGAAGAGGAGGAACAGCCGGTGGTGGCAAGGCCGAGCGTGGCGATCACCGCGAGCGCGGTGAGTTTGAGCGATCTCACTGTGGTTCCCTTCGGGTGGTGGTGACGGTGGGTTGTCACAGCCCGCGGGCGAGCCGGTGGTAGGCGCTGGTCCAGCGCAGCTCGTGGGCGAAGCGCCGGGACGTGGTCTCCGCCTCGATGAGTGCGAGTTCGACACCGAGGATCTCGGCGAAGTCGTACAGGTGCTCCCGGGTCAGCGCGGTGGAGAGCACGGTGTGGTGCGGGCCGCCGGCGGTCAGCCAGGAGTCGGCGGAGGTGGCGAAGTCGGGGTGCGGGCGCCAGACGGCCCTGGCGACGGGCAGCCGGGGCATGTCGGCCAGCGGCTCCACCACCGTCACCTCGTTGGCCACGAGGCGGAACCGGTCGCCCAGGTCGCACATGCCGACCACCAGGCCCTCGCCCGGGTCGGCGTCGAACACCATCCGGACCGGGTCCTCCCGGCCGCCGATCGACAGCGGGTGGATCTCGACGCGCGGGGTGCGGGCGGTGATCGTCGGGCAGACCTCCAGCATGTGCGCGCCGAGTACCAGCTCCCGGTCGGGCTCCAGGTGGTAGGTGTAGTCCTCCATGAACGAGGTGCCGCCCGGCAGTCCCGTCGCCGTGACCTTCAGGGCCCGCAGCAGCACCGAGGTCTTCCAGTCGCCCTCGCCCCCGAATCCGTAGCCGTCGGCCATCAGCCGTTGCACGGCCAGGCCGGGCAGTTGGCGCAGTCCGCCGAGGTCCTCGAAGTTGGTGGTGAAGGCGGTGAAGCCGCCGTCGTCGAGGAAGTGCCGCAGCGCCAGCTCGATCCGGGCGGCGTAGCGCAGCGACTCGTGGCGCTCACCGCCGGCGCGCAGCTCCGGCGCGACGGCGTAGCGCTGCTCGTACTCGCCGACCAGTTCCTTGACCGGGGCGTCGTCGACGGCGTCGACCACGGCGACGAGGTCGTTGACCCCGTACGTGTTGACCGAGACGCCGAAGCGCAGCTCGGCCTCGACCTTGTCCCCCTCGGTCACCGCGACGTCGCGCATGTTGTCGCCGAAGCGGGCCAGTCGCATGGTGCGCAGCGCCTGCACCCCTACGGCCACCCGGGACCAGTCGCTGATCCGGGCCAGTACGGCCGGGTTGGACAGGTGGCCGGAGACCGTCTTGCGGGTCCTTCCGAGCCGGGTCTGCACGTAGCCGAACTCGCGGTCGCCGTGCGCGGCCTGGTTCAGGTTCATGAAGTCCATGTCGATGGAGCTCCACGGCAGGTCCCGGTTGACCTGTGTGTGCAGGTGCAGCAGGGGCTTGCGCAGCGCGTCGAGGCCGGTGATCCACATCTTGGCGGGGGAGAAGGTGTGCATCCAGGCGACGACTCCGACCACCCGGTCGTCGGCGTTCGCCGCGAGCATCACCTGACGGATGGCGGTGGTATCGGTGAGCACCGGCTTGGCCACGACCTCTGCCACGATTCCCGGATGCCGGGCCAGCGCGACGCAGATCTCGCCGGACTGGCGGGCGACCTGGTCGAGCACCTCCGGCCCGTACAGCCCCTGGCTGCCGGTGAGGAACCAGATCTGCGGCTGCCTCATGAAGTCGGTTCTCCCTGCTGTCCGTAGACGTTCTGGTAACGGTGGAAGAGGCTGTCGATGTGCTCCTGCTCCAGGCGCGGTGGCCGGCCGAGCTGGTGGGCGACGTGCACCGTGCGAGCGACGTCCTCGAGCATCACCGCGGCCTTGACCGCGTCCCGGGCGTCGCGGCCGATGGTGAACGGACCGTGGCCGCCCATGAGCACCGCCCGGCTGCGCGACCCACGCAGCGTCTCGACGATGCCGCGGCCGATGGAGTCGTCCCCGATCAGCGCGAACGGGCCGACCGGGATGTCCCCGCCGAACTCGTCGGCGACCATCGTGAGCACGCACGGGATCGGCTCCCGTCGGGCCGACCAGGCGGTGGCGTAGGTGGAGTGCGAGTGCACGATTCCGCCGACGTCCGGCAGGTGCCGGTAGACGTAGGCGTGCGCCGCGGTGTCCGAGGACGGGGTGCGGTCGCCGTCGACCAGCCGGCCGTGCAGGTCGGTGACGACCATGGCCGCGGGGGTGAGTTCGTGGTACGGCAGCCCGGAGGGCTTGATGACCATCAGCTCCTCGCCGGGCACCCGGGCCGACACGTTGCCGGCGGTCCAGACGACCAGTTCGTAGCGGGTCAGCTCGGCGTGCAGCGCGCAGACCGTGTCGCGCAGGTGCGCCACGGCGGACCGTACGGCGGGGGCGGTGTGGATCGTCATGCGGTGGTCTCCCGTCGGATCGCCTTGAGGCGCCGCATGGCGTCGGTGCCGCCGCGCCCGAACTGGTCGTGCAGTTCGCGGTAGATGTCGTACAGCCGCTGGTAGGCCACGACGTTGGCCGCGATCGGCCGGTACGACTCGACCACCCGGCCACCCATCGCCGCCGCGGCGGTGGGCACGTCCGGGTAGGCGCCGGCCGCCACGGCCGCGTGGATCGCGGAGCCGAGGGCGGGACCCTGCTCCGAGGCGACGGTGGACAGCGGCAGGTTCAGCACGTCGCTGTAGATCTGCATGAGGAACCGGTTCTTCGGCAGCCCACCGGCGACGATGAACTCCCGCACCGGCACCCCGGCGCGGGCGAAGGTCTCCACGATCACGCGGGTGCCGAAGGCGGTCGACTCCAGCAGGGCGCGGTAGATCTCCTCGGGCCGGGTGGTGAGGTCCATGCCGATCAGGAGACCGGACAGCTCGTGGTCGACCAGTACCGAACGGTTGCCGCTCCACCAGTCGAGGGCGACCAGTCCGTGCGCGCCCACGGGGTCCCGGGCCGCGAGGTTGGTCAGGTACTCGTGCACGGAGACGCCCTGGGTGCGGGCGTCCGCGACGTACGCCGGGGGGACCTGGTTCGCGACGAACCAGCCGAACATGTCGCCGACCCCGGACTGGCCGGCTTCGTAGCCGGGAAGCCCGGCGACGATGCCGCCGTCCACGACACCGCACATCCCCGGCACCTCCACGAGCCGGTCGCCGCTCATCACGTGGCAGGTCGAGGTGCCCATGATCGCTACCAACTGACCGGGCTCGACCGCCTGCGCGGCGGCGGCGGTGACGTGTGCGTCCACGTTGCCGACGGCCACCACCGTTGCCTCGGGCAGCCCGGTCCAGCGGGCGGCCCGGGCGGTGAGCCGGCCGGCGGCGGCGCCCAGTTCACCGATGCGCTGGTCGAGCTTGTCCCGGACGAAGTCGCGGAAGTCGGGGTTGAGCGCGGCGAGGAACTCCTCGTCCGGGTATCGGCCGTCCTGGCGGATGCCCTTGTAGCCGGCGGTGCAGGCGTTGCGGATGTAGGTGCCGGTGAGCTGCCAGACGATCCAGTCCGCCGCCTCCACCCACCGGTCCATGGCGGCGTACGCCTCGGGTGCCTCCTCCAGCAGTTGCAGACCCTTGGCGAACTCCCATTCCGAGGAGATCAACCCGCCGTAGCGGCCGAGCCAGGGCTCGTTCCGTTCGGCAGCCAGGGCGTTGATCCGGTCGGCGTGGCGCTGGGCGGCGTGGTGTTTCCAGAGCTTCACGTAGGCGTGCGGCTCGTGGGCGAAGCGGGGCAGTTCGCAGAGCGGCGTGCCGTCGGCCAGCGTGGGCACCATGGTGCAGGCGGTGAAGTCGGTGCCGATGCCGATGACGTCGGCCGGGTCGATCTTCGCGGCCCGTACCGCCCGGGGCACGGCGGTGCGCAGCACCGTGAGGTAGTCGGCGGGCACCTGCAGGGCCCAGTCGCGGGGCAGCCGTCGCCCGGTGCCGGGCAGCAGGGTGTCGATGACGCCGTGCGGGTACTCGCAGACCGCGGACGCGAGTTCCGCGCCGTCGCTCACCCGGACGACCAGCGCCCGGCCGGAAAGTGTGCCGAAGTCGACGCCCACGACGTAGCGCGGTCCTGGTTGCGTGCTCATGTCCCCGACTCCCGTGATCCCGACGGTGCCGGCGGCACCTCGCTGCTGGCGGCCATTGTTAACGGTCACAACGAGCGGCGTCAACCCTTGATCAAGGGCCGATCACGGTGGGGAGCGGCAGTAACGTCAGCTCCCGGAGTTCTCCTGAGAGCTGATTGATGATCGCTATGTGACCGCTCTGCTAAACGGTTTCGAGAGTCGCGGCCGGGCGGCGCGGACTGTTACCGTACGGGTCATGACCTCACGCGCGCCCGCTCAAGGCGAGGACGCGGGCAGGGCCCGGACACCAGTCATGCGCGATGTCGCCCGGCTCGCCGGCGTCTCGCACCAGACCGTCTCCCGGGTCCTCAACGGGCTGCCCAACGTCAGCGACTCCGTGCGGGAACGGGTGGAGCGGGCCGTCGCCCAGCTCGGATACCGCCCGAATGTCAGCGCCCGGGCCCTGA
This sequence comes from Micromonospora sp. WMMD754, assembly GCF_049315235.1. Classification (NCBI taxonomy): domain Bacteria; kingdom Bacillati; phylum Actinomycetota; class Actinomycetes; order Micromonosporales; family Micromonosporaceae; genus Micromonospora; species Micromonospora sp. WMMD754. The sequence continues at coordinate 6,226,408 of NZ_CP186058.1, read as the reverse complement.
TCACTAAGCGGACGATGACGCTGGGTGTGGTCAGCGTGTCCACGCAGCAGTACGGTCCGGCGGGCACGCTGACCGGCATCTCCGAGGCGGCGCGGCGGGCCGGGTACTTCGTGAGCGTCACCGTGCTCGACGCGGTCGACCGGCAGTCGATGCGGTCCGCGATCGACCACCTGCTGGCGGCTGCGGTCGACGGGGTGATCGTCATCGCGCCGGTCGGCTCCGTGGTCGAGGCGGTGGCCGGTGTCGCGCGCACGGTGCCGCTCGTGATGGTCGAGGCACGCGACGGCGAGCAGTCGGTCGCCGGCATCGACCAGGTCGGCGGGGCCCGGACGGCGACCCGTCACCTGCTCGATCTCGGGCACCGGACGGTGGCTCACGTCCGGGGCCCGATCAACTGGTTCGAGGCGGACGCCCGGGTCAGCGGCTGGCTGACCGAGCTGATGGCCGCTCATGCTCCCGTGCCCGAAGTGCTGGTGGGCGACTGGTCCCCCCGCTCCGGCTACGAGGCGGGCCGGCGCATCCTCGAGCGGTCCGACGTCACCGCCGTCTTCGCCGCCAACGACCAGATGGCGCTGGGCCTGCTCCGCGCACTCGAAGAGGCCGGGCGCTCGGTACCAGGCGACATCAGCGTGGTGGGTTTCGACGACCTGCCCGAGTCGGAGTTCTTCCACCCGCCGTTGACCACCGTCCGGCAGGACTTCGCCGCGGTCGGTCGTCGCTGCATCGCCGAGATCGTCGCCCGGATCGACGGCACGAGCCCGCCCTCGGCCGGTCTGATCGTGCCCGAGCTGGTCGTGCGGGCCAGCACCGCAGCGCCCCGCTGAGCGGGCGGGCGTACCTCAGCGTCGGGCCGAGAGCGGCTGCGCGGGCCGTCGGCGCCGCCGTGCCGACGCATGGTCGCTCCGGTTCTCCGGCAGGCCCCGGGGCCGCCCCCACCTCCCGCTGAAACTCCGGCTGCGCCGCCGGAGTGTTCCCGGTCGACGCCGCCGTCCCGGTGGTGACCGACCCGAGGAGCGCCATGAAACCCTCAACTCGCGCCTGGCCGAGCGGCATCATCGCCGTCCTGCTCGTCCTGCTGCCCGGTGGTCCCCTTCGGATCACGTCCGACGCCCCCACCGCCGTCCCGCCGCCGGTAACCACCGCCTACCTCTCGTCGAGCAGCGGCGGTGTCACCGCAGCCTCCCAGCGCCCCGGCTTCGCGCGGCGCACCGTTCGGCGGCCACCCACCAACGTCTCGATCGACTACCAGCTCGGCGGCGCCTACCCGCTGCCGCTGCCGGCGCGGGTGGTCAGCCGCGACTGGGCGGACGGCCCGGCCCTCGGCGCCTACACCATCTGCCGCGTCAACGCCTTCCAGGCCCAGCCCCAGGAGATCGACTGGTGGCGGGCCTACCACGACGACCTGCTGCTGCGCGACGCCATTGGACGGTACGTGGTGGACGCGCCGCGGCAGGAGATCCTGCTCGACATCTCCACGCCGGACAAGCGGGCCCGTCTCGCCGCCATCGTCGGCGGTTGGCTCGAACGATGCGCCGCCGACGGTTTCCCGGCCGTCGAGCCGGACAACCTCGACTCGTACCACCGGTCCCAGGGCCGACTCACCGAAGTGCAGGCGATCGAGTACGTCGGGATGCTCGCCGCCCGCGCCGACCGGATCTCCCTGGCCGTGGCGCAGAAGAATGCCGTCGACCTCGGCCGGGCCGGACGCGACGTCGGTCTCGACTTCGCCATCGCCGAGGAGTGCGGCCGGTACGCCGACTGCGACGACTACACCGCCGTCTACGGCGACCATGTCATGGTCATCGAGTACACCGACGCCGGCTTCGCGCAGGCGTGCCGCACGGTCGGGGCCCGACTGTCGGTGGTGCAGCGTGACCGGTGGCTCAGCCGCCCGAACAGCCCCGGTTACGTCTACCGCACGTGCTGAACCCCTCGTCGCCTGTGGAGCGTCCTGTCGCGAGCGCCCTTCTGGTCCAGACAGAAGGCACCTGTCAGGAGGCCGAACGGACGGCCGCGCGGACCGGGTGGACTTCGTCCTGGACGGGGCCGATCCAGTGCGCTGGACGGAACGCGGCCGAGCCGGACCCCGTCAACCGGGCTCCGGCTCGTGCCGTCATTTCGGCACCTGGTCGTGCAGCACGTCCACATAGAAGGCCCGCTGGTCACCGCGGATGGAGAAGCGGGCCTCGCGGATCCAGCCGAACTGCTCCAGGGTTCGCCGCATCGGCTCCAGCAGCTTGATCTTCTCGCACCTGTCGTCGGGGGCCAGGACGCCGTCCAGGTCGGTGAAGTCGGCGCGGGCCGTCGGCCCGTCCAGCTTGAGATACCGGAACCGGTAGGCGTCGTCGCGGAAGACGCTTGTCAGCCCCGCCGACTGCTCCGCCGGTGTCGGCCCGTCCAGCAGCGCGGCCAGCGCCCGCTTGGCCACCCCCTCGGTGGGCAACTCGCGAGTCACCGGCACGATCTGCGGACAGGGTTGACCGGCGCGCTCGCGCAGCAGGAACAGCTTGACCCTGCGGGTGCCGGTGGAGGGTTCCACGGTCGGCTGCAGCGGCTCCTGACCGTCACTCGGTCGGGCCGTCGGCGCGACAGATGTCGTGGTGGTAGGCCCCACCGCCGGGCCGGTGACCGCCTGTCCGCGTTGCCCGGCCGGGCTCAGGGCCCCGATCCCGATCGGCACGGCCAGCACGGCTGCGGTGACCATTCCGACGGCACCGGCGGTACGAGCACGGCGTCGGCGGGTCCGGCGCTGCAGATCCGCCAGGTCTGGTGGCCGGGCGGTGTCCGCGGCGATGCCGGCCAGGCGGCGCAGGGCGTCCCGCGTCGCACTGTCGTCGCGCCCACCGTCCGTCACCGCTGTCTCCTCGAAGCGTCGTCGAGGCCACTGTAGCGTTTGACGCTGAACCGGCCGTCACATAGCGTGCGGTAGCGGATGGCGGGTGAGTGGGCCTCGTTGCTGTCGGACGGCCGCCACAGTCACGGGCGATCCCTGGCTGAGAGGTTCGATGTCGACGGACCGGGAGTTCACCGAATTCTACCTCGCCACCTATCGTCGACTGGTCGGTCAGCTGTACGCGTTGACCGGGAACCGCCACGATGCCGAGGAGCTGGCGCAGGAGGCGTTCTCCCGCGCGCTCGTCCGATGGGCGAAGATCAGAGAGTACGACCTGCCCGAGGCGTGGGTCCGCAGAGTGGCCTTCAACCTCGCGTTCTCCCGACGCCGGCAGGCACTTCGCGCGACGGCCGCCATGCTGCGCCTCGGCGCCGGTCGTCGCGGGCAGCCCGAGGACGGTGACCACACCGCCGTCGTGGACGCGCTGCGAAAGGTGCCCGTACGCCACCGGCAGGCACTGGTCCTGCACTACCTCGTCGATCTCCCCGTTCGGGACGTGGCCGAGGAACTCGGCGTACCGGAGAACACCGTCAAGACGTGGCTGCGGCGAGGACGCCAGCAGCTGCAGGACGTGCTGCGTGACGAACTGACCGTCGCGGCACTGGCCCGCCTCGATCTCTGAGCCCGACCGCCGTTCGACCTGAAACCCGCGCCGTCCCCGCGGGGTGTTCCTGCGCAGATCCCACCGCCGGCGCTCGCGAAGCGCCGCCGGTCGACACGGAGGAGGCCCGAGGATGAGCAGTCGTGGTGCAGGAGTTGGTCTGCTGGGTACCGCCGGTGTGCTGGTGCTCGCCGCCGCGGCGGCGTGGGGGACCGCGCCGAGTGCCTCCGCGGCGGCGGCACCGACCATCACCGCCATCACCGGCGCGACGGACGGCGGCACGGTGCGAGGCGTCACGGTGGTCCAGGCGAAGGTCCGGGGAGCAACCGATGCCGTCACCTTCACCCTGTCCGGCCCGTCGAGCGACGTCTGGACCGAACGGTCCGCACCGTACTTCTTCCACGGCGACCACAACGGAGCGGCGACGGGCTGGGACACCAACCGGATCGCGGACGGGCGGTACACCCTGACGGTGCGTGCCGCCAGGGGTGCGGCCGCCACGACACGGACCGTCATCTTCACCGTCGACAACCGCTCCGGTGCCCCGACGCCCGACCCGACGGATGCCGCCGGCCGGCCCTCGGTGTGGGTGCTCAGCGACATGAGTGTTCCCGGTGGCGGCACCGACCGCGACGACATCGTCACCCTCGCGGCGCTGAGCGCGTACGCCGACAAGTTCGCCGTCGAGAGGGTCGTCGTCGGCGCGACCACCGTCGGCATCAACTGCGCCAAGGCCCTCGACTACGCGAGAACGTCCTTCGGTGCGCACCTGCCAGGCATCACTTTGGCCTCCACCTGCGCCGATGGCGACGGCTTCACCACCTGCACCGCCGCGAACCCGTGGCTGCGGCAGCCACCGGCGACCGTCGAGGCGCTCGTCGCCTCGATCCGGGCCGGCGGGCTCACGGTGCTCAACTGGGGGCCGATGTCGGAGATCGCAGGCGCGGTGTGCTGGCTGGAGCACCACGCCCCGGCCGACCTGGCCAAGGTACGCATCGTCAGCCACTGGACGGACCCCAGCCCCGGCTACCCGAGCGGCGGACAGGCGTACAACTGCGCGAAGGACCAGTCCGCCTGCGACTACCTGCACCAGGCTGCCCGACGCGCCGCCAACCGGATCTCCCTGGTGGAACTCGGCGGATCGGGCCAGCGATTCGTCGACGAGGCCGACGACCGATGCGCCGCGGACACCAGCATCCCGAACAGCGGGCTGGGTGCCCTGCTCAACGTCACCAAGGACGCCGGCACCCCGGACATGTCCGACGGGGCGACGTTCCTGCTGCTGGTGACCGGCGGCCTGGAGGGCTACGCCGACGACGGGACCGACGACGTGAACTTCACCAAGGGCTTCCAGCAGCTCTGTGTGGCGGCGCCGGCCATCTTCGACCATCTGCGCGCCCATCTGAACTGAGTAGTTCGACGGGACCGGCCGGGGCGCGGCCCCGGATCAGCCGGCCGGCGTGGAACGGGACACGGCCGTGCCGACGCGGTCGACGGCGTCGGTGAGCGCCGGGGCCGCCGCCGCTGACACCCCGCCGTCGCGGATCTCGTCGGCGAGGCTCCGGCGCAGGTCCGACATCAGCTGGGCCAGGTTGTCCGCCCGGGCGTTCTGGTTGTTCACCACGTTCACCACCTGAGCGTCGATCTTCTGCGCCGCGCCGGAGGTCACGGTGCCCTCGGCGAGATCCCGGCGGAGCAACTCGCGAAGCTCGGCCGCGGCGACGGCGAGAGACACGGTCGGACTGGCGGACGGTCCCGTCGTGGCGGAAGCAGGCCCGCCGGTCGAGGGCGTGGATGAGCGGATCGCGCTCGGCACACGGGTCGGCTTGTTGCTCCGTGATGGTCCGGGCGTCGTGACCGGCCGCGTCGACCGGACCAGGGGCGGCCAGGAGAGCTCAGGCGCGGGCAGTTGGGCCTCGGGCGGCGGCGTCGGCGAGCGAGTGAGCGCGACGATGGTCACGGCGGCAGCCAGAGCGCCCGCGACCACCGTGGCCACCCCGGCGATCACCGGTCCTCGCCCACGACGGTCTGCCGCCGGTTCGAGCACCGCGGTCACCACCCGGCCGGCCGGCGCGGCCGCCGGTGCAGGCGTCCGGGGCGGCTGGTGTCCGGCGGACATCGGATCGGTGAGCGCGTGCAGCTCGGCGGCGACCTCCGCTGCCGACGGGCGCCGGCTCGGCTCCCGCCGCAGACACCTGTCGCACAGTCGCACCACCTCGGTCGGGACTGCGGCGGGCATGCGGATGGCATCGTCCGGCGGTCTGCCGGTGAGCATCTCGACGAGCAACGCGCCGAGGGAGTACACGTCTGCCGCCGGATCAGCCGGAGCATCGGCGAGCCGCTCCGGCGCGAGGTACGGGGGAGTGCCGAAGGTCCAGCTCCGCTGCGGGCGGTCCCCGATCCTCGCGGCGATTCCGAAGTCGAGCAGCTTGACCTCGCCGTCGGCCACCATCACGTTGTCCGGGGTGACGTCCCGATGGACGACGCCGTGTGCGTGGACGGCCGCCAGCACCGCGGCCAGCCGCGCGGCGATCCTGACGGCCTGGCGCCACCCGAGCGCCCCGGAGGCCAGGACGTCGAGCAGCGATTCCCCGGCCAGCATCTGCAGGACCAGGAAGGTGACCGTGGTGCCGTCGGGTGCCATGACCTGTCCGACGTCGTGCACGACCACCACGTCGGGATGCGAGACGGCCGCCATGGTGCGCGCCTCGGTGCGTGCCAGGGCGTCCCGGTCCACCGGCACGTCGCGGTCCGGGCCGGGAAGCTTGACCGCGACGAGACGGTCCAGCTCCACGTCCAAGGCCCGCCAGATGACCGACATGCCCCCCGCGCCGATGCGTTCCACCAGTCGGTAACGGCCGGCGAGCGTCACACCCGGCGTAGGCCAGCGCCCGGGTGCCGGCGGCTCAGGCCGACGCACGACGGACGAGTTCAGTGGGAAGTACGACGGTGTCACTGGTGGGTCGGTCCTCGAGGATGTCGGTCAGCAGCAGCCGGCAGGCGATCCTGCCCAACTGTTCGACCGGTTGGCGGACGGTGGTCAGGGCCGGCTGGATCATGGTGGCCACAGGTGCGTCGTCGAACCCGACCAGGGCCACCTCGCCGGGTACGGCGCGGCCGGCACGGCGCAGCGCGTGAAGAGCACCGACCGCCATCGCGTCCGAGGCGACGAAGACACCGTCGATCGTCGGTGCACGGCTGATCAGCCACTGCATGGCGTGCGTTCCGGACGCCTGGGTGAAGTCCCCGTAGGCCGTGGCCGCCGGCTCGGCCCCGGCCTCGGCCATCGCATCGCGGTACCCGGCGAGGCGGTCGGCGGCGGCTGGCAGGTCCGGCGGCCCGGCGATCATGGCCACCCGGCGACGCCCGCTGCGCAGCAGGTGCCGCACCGCCGCGCGGGCGCCCCCGCGGTTGTCCACGTCGACGAACGGAATGTCCAGCTCGGCCGGGCGGCCGACGCCGCGTACCGGCACCGGGGACGTGGCGACCGCCCGGGCAACCGGATGCTGGTGGTATGCGCTGACCAGGAGGACACCGTCGGCGCCGCCGGTGAGCAGGTAGCGTTCGATCCCGGCCAGGTTGTCCCGTGCCGCCGTCAGGATCGGCATGGGAGAGCCGTGGATCGACAGTTCGGCCTCCGCGCCGGCGGCCAGCCGCGCGAAGAACGGGTCGGCGAACACCCGTGCGGTCGGCTCGCAGATCACCAGGGCCACCACCGGGGGCTTCCGCAGACCCGGGTGCCGGGCGTCTCGCCGGACGTAGCCGAGCTGCGCCATCGCCGCGTACACGCGCTGCCGGACTCCCGTCGTCACGCGGACGGAGCCGGTGAGCACCCGTGACACCGTGGCCGGTGACACCTGCGCCGCGGCGGCGATCTGTTGGACGGTCGGCTGCGCGCGCATCATGCTCCGGCTCGAGGTCGGGTACCGAGCGGCCGGCCGCCGTTCTGTGGACAGGCAGGCGCGTCCGCGGCGCGACGAGCCCGGCTGAGGTCGCTGGAAGCAGGTCTCGTCGCGGGGACCTGCTTCCGAGTGGCGGGGCGTGGCCCGACTGCGCCGGAATCACCGAAGCGTGGCACGGCCGGGAAGGCCTGGCAAGGCCGGCGTGCCGTGGAGGCCCGCACCCCGGCCGGCGGTGCCCCGCCGTTCCGGCCGGGGCCACTGCCGGGAGGTGGCGTCCCGTCCACGGCATCCGCGCCGGTCACCGCCGTCCGGGCATCGACGGCGGTGACCGGCGTCGGCGCGTCACGTACCGTCGCCGCCGTTTGCGAGCCACAGGCGGTGACGAGCCGGACCCCGGCCGGGCCGGACGAGGCCGTGAAACGCGTTTCAGGCAGCCGGCGTCGCCGGTCCCGGGGACGTCTCCCGCCGGCGGCGCGGGCCGGTCGTGGGGAGACGACCCCGGCAGCCACCGGTCAGCAGGCGAGCGGGTACGCCGACACGGCGACGTCGTCGAACCAGAGGGTGTCGTCGCCACCGCCGTAGCTCTCCCAGCCGAGCCGGAGGTCGCTGAGGTGCGGACGCCAGGTCCGGCCCATCCATTGCGCGTCGACGTCGGCGGTGGGTACGGCGTCGACGAGCAGGCCCGGCACCTGGGTCCCGTTCACGCTCGTGGACATCGTGCCGCGATCACCGTCCACGGTGAACGCCACGCAGTTCCACGTGCCGGTCGGCAGCGGACGGCTCTGCGCCACGCCCGCCGGACTCTGCACCGGCACGGTGGCGTCGTCCGACTCCCGGTTCCACTGCAGCGCACCGCTCTGTCCGCCGAGGCGCAGGTCCTTGCCGCCGTCGGCGTCGTCCCGCAGCGCCGCCAGCGCCACGTGGCCGTCGGGTAGCGGCGTGCTGTGGCGGACGTAGAACCGGACGTGCCAGGTCCGGCCCACCGGCGTGAGGTCGGCGGCCGGTCGGACGAAGACGTGGTTGCAGTAGCCGGCGCGGCCGTCCACCCGCACGGATCGGGTGCCGGAGTGCGCGACGGCGGTGTCGACGGTGGCCGTACCGGATCCCTGGCAGTGGGGCCGGCTCACGGTCCAGGCGCCGTCGGGCACGGTGCCACCCTGGGCCTCGAAGCCGTCGCAGAACGTCGCGGTTCCGCAGGCGGCGTCCGGCGGGCCGCTCGGGGTGGTCGAGGGGGTGGGGCTGACCGGCGGGACCGACGGGGTGGGAGAGCCCGCGCCAGCGGGGTCCGCGCACGCGACCGCCGGTGCCTGGCTGTCCGGCTGACCGGTGCCCAGCAGCCCGATGGTCGTGGACCCGGCCGGCGTCACGTTGCCGTTGAAGGTGGCGTTGGCGGCGGTCACCGTCGACCCGTCCTGGGTCACGGTGACGTTCCACCCCTGGCTGACCCGCTCACCGTTGTGGTAGGACCACGAAAGCCGCCAGCCGGTCAGTGGCACGGTGCCGGTGTTGGTCACCTGGATGTCGGCCTGGAAACCACCGGACCACTGGTTGACGATCCGGTAGGTCGCGGCACACGAGGCGGCCGCCGCGCCGGCGGCCGGTGGGGAGAACAGCACGGGGACCGCCGCGGCGGTGACCAGGACCGCGGCGATGGTTGCGGTCGGTGCCGACCGTCTGGTCGGCAGCCGGAGGGGACGGGTCATCGGTGCTCCTGCGGTGGTGGGGGTGCGGTCCACGTCGGGGACGTGGACCGCACCCGGTGGTGGGGCGGGTACGGCTGGACTCAGCCGCAGGTCACGTCACTGAAGGTGGGAGCGGTGGTGCCGCTGCCGAGCAGTCCGGCGGTGGTCGAGGCGCCCGGTGCCAGGACCCGGTTCCAGCTCGCCGCGTGGATCATGGCGGTGGTGCCGCTCTGCATCGGAGTGCCGTTCCAGACCTGGTCGAGCCGTACTCCGGTCGGGAACGTCCAGCTGGCGTACCAGTTGGTCATGGTCGTCGTGCCGGTGTTGGTGATGGTCAGGGTGGCCTGGAAGCCGCCGCTCCAACTGTTGTCGGTGTGCAGGCTCGCCCGGCAGGCCACGGCCGGTGGGGCGGTGGGGGAGGTGCTGGGCGTGGGCGTGGGCCCGGTCGGCGTCGGCGTCGGGGTCGGGGTCGGGCCACCAGGTCCGCTGAAGTCGACGTCGGAGCAGCCGTAGAACGTCTCCTGGCTGTCGGTCCGCGACCAGACCGAGTAGATGACGTGTCGGCCGGAGCGGTGCGGCAGTTGGCCGCTGAAGCGGTAGGCGCCGTCGCTGACCGGGGGCTGCGGATCTGCCGTCAGGAACGGCTGCGCCTCCAGATCGTCCCAGGTGAGCGGCTTGGTGGGGTCGTAGCCGTCCTTGGTGATGTACAGCCGGATTCCACCGGGGTGCGGCACCCAGGCGCCGTAGGAGAAGTCGTACGTGCCATCGGCCCGCACCGGGGTGGCCGGCCAGTCCGCCCGGGGAGCGTCGTACGCGGCGTACTTCGGATTGCCGCCGCTGCACAGCTGCCCGTCCGGAATGTAGCCACGGGTGCGACCGCCGCCGTCGGAGCGCAGGACGCCGTACCAGTCGTAGAGCGGCTGGGTGCCGCCGGCGGCCACGGCGGCCTGGCAGGCCGGGTTCTCGGGCACGATCTCGCCGCTGCCGACGATGCCGTCGGTGTAGCAGGCGTACGTTCGGCTGGCCGGGGCCTGGAGCGCGCCGTGCGCCTGCGCCGGCCGGGGCGCGCTCAGGACCGTCACGACGCCGGCCGTGAGGGCCAGGACGCCGAAGACGGCCAGCACACGCCGGGTAGGTGCTGCCGACAGTTGCATGTTTCCTCCTCGCGGCCCCGCTTCCGGGACCGCCTTCGCCGACCGAGGCCGGCCGGTGTTTCCGCAGACGAGTGAGTCCGGTGGCGGCGCGGTGGCCCAGGCCGCGGTCGCCCATTCCGGCGAGCGGCGGGGTGCCCGGCCCCCGGCCCGCTCCGATCGGAGCCGCCGCTCGGTGCCAGAAGCCAACATCCCGTACGTCCCGGGTACCAGCCCTTGGCCAGCTATTCGGCGACGACCTGCGGCTTTGCGTGAAACGCGTTTCAGCGATCGGGCCGGTGACCACCGGCCCGGTCCGAGGCCATACGGCAGACGTTGTCGCAGGTGACCGGGGTTTCAAGCGGATGCGGCGCGGGGGTTCGCCGCGGGGGTCGCGTCATCCGGCTGGACGGCAGTGGTTCTCGGGCTGCTTATGCTCGCCGATGGAAGCGCTCCCATTGGCATTGCCACCACACCACCACCGTCGAAGGACAGAGCATGTCTGTGAAGAGAACCGTGCGCGGCGTCGCGCTGGCGGCCTGCGTGGCCGTCGGGCTGTCGACGCCGGCGACCGCCACGGCGGCCCCGCCACCCCGAGCGGCGCTGCCGCCGGCGGCCGACAGCGCGGCACCCGCCGCGGACTGGCTGCACACCGAGGGCAACAAGATCGTCGACGAGGCCGGCAACCAGGTCTGGCTCACCGGAGTCAACTGGTTCGGCTTCAACGCCACCGAGCGGGTCTTCCACGGCCTGTGGGGCGGCAACCTCGAGACCATCACCCGGCAGATGGCCGAACGCGGCATCAACACCGTTCGGGTCCCGATCTCCACCCAGCTGCTGTTGGAGTGGAAGGCCGGGCAGACGGTCATGCCCAACGTCAACCTGGCGGCCAACCCGGAACTGGCCGGGATGAACAACCTGCAGATCTTCGACCACTGGCTCGACCTGTGCGAGAAGTACGGCCTCAAGGTCGTGCTCGACGTGCACAGCGCCGAGGCCGACAACGCCGGCCACGTCTATCCGGTCTGGTACAAGGGCACGGTCACTCCCGAGCAGTTCTACCAGGGCTGGGAGTGGGTCACCGCGCGGTACAAGGACAACGACACCATCGTCGCGATGGACATCAAGAACGAGCCGCACGGCCAGCCGGGCGAGTCCCCCCGGGCGAAGTGGGACGGCAGCACGGACGCCGACAACTGGAAGAACGCCTGCCAGACGGCCGGCCGACGGATCCTCGCGATCAACCCCAAGGTCCTGATCATGTGCGAGGGGATCGAGGCGTACCCCCGGCCGGGCAAGAACTGGGACTCGCCGAAGACCAACCCCGACCTGAGCCCGAACTACTACAACAACTGGTGGGGCGGCAACCTGCGCGGCGCGAAGGACTTCCCGGTCGACCTCGGCGCCAACCAGGACCAGCTCGTGTACTCCCCGCACGACTACGGACCGCTGGTCTACGAGCAGCCCTGGTTCCAGGGCGCGTTCGACAAGGCCAGCCTGACCGACGACGTGTGGCGCCCGAACTGGCTCTACCTGCACGAGGGCAACACCGCGCCCCTGCTGATCGGTGAGTGGGGCGGACGCCTCGGCCAGGACGCCCGGCAGGACAAGTGGCTCAAGGCGCTGCGCGACCTGATCGGCGAGTACAAGCTGCACCACACCTTCTGGTGCCTGAACCCCAACTCGGGCGACACCGGCGGGCTCCTGCTCGACGACTGGAAGACCTGGGACGAGACGAAGTACAACCAGATCCTCAAGCCGGTGCTCTGGCAGCACAACGGCAAGTTCGTCAGCCTGGACCACCAGGTCCGCCTGGGCGGCAACACCGCCACCACCGGCATCAGCCTCACCGAACGCTACGCCGGCGGCAGCGAGGACGACACCGTCGCGCCGACCGCTCCGGGCCGGCCCACCGCCAGCGCGGTCACCGCCAACGCCGCCACCCTCACCTGGGCCGCCTCCACCGACAACGTCGGAGTCACGTCGTACGAGGTGTTGCGCGCCGTGGGCACCGCGCCCGCGACGGTGGTCGGCACCGTCTCCGGCACCAGCTACCGGGCCGGGAACCTCAGCGGAGACACGACGTACACCTTCACCGTGCGGGCCCGCGACGCCGCCGGCAACGTGTCGGCGCTGTCGCCGGCCGCGACCGTCACCACCCCGGCCGGCGGCAGCGGCGAGGGCGGGTGTGCCGCGACATACCAGGTGACCAACGCCTGGCAGGGCGGCTTCCAGGGCGAGATCCAGGTGAAGAACACCGGCACCGCACAGATCAACAGCTGGACGGTGACCTGGACCAACCCGACGGGCACCGCCATCTCCTCGGTCTGGAACGGCAGGCTGAGCACCACCGGTGGCAAGAACACGGTCAGCAACGAGCCGTACAACGGCAAGGTGGCCGCGCAGGCCAGCACCAGCTTCGGCTTCACGGGCACCGGCGCCGGGTCCGCACCGTCCGACCTCAGCTGCGTCGCCTCATGAGCGGCCCGCTGCGGCGCGACGACGCGGCGGGTACGCGGCAGGCCGTCCCTGCGCCTGCCGCGGGCGTCGACAGCTCACGGTTGAACACGGAGGCCACCGGCCAGGACGTCGTCGGACCGACTCGCGCAGGAGTGGACCCGCCGGCCGGACGCCATCGCGGCCTCCGGGTCCACCGATTCCGGTGACTCATCGCCACGGATCAGGACACTCACCTTCACGAAGGGCGAGCTGTCTCTGATGCGGGGTCGGCAGAGACGTGCCGACCCGATCAGGACGCGGCCCGGCGGGACCCCACCCCGTCGGGCCGCACCCCTCCCCGCTCCGTGCGCAAGATGCTCACCGCACATCTCATTCAGCTGTTCAGGTACGCGGGCTGGCTGCGTAGACTCTGCTCCACCCTTCCCGACCAGCGGCGAAGGCTGCTCCGGTACGCCTCCACCGGAGCGCCAGTGCTGACCGCTCGGATCGGTCAAGGCCCGTGGGTGGGCACCCACGGGCAGGCGGAAAGGTGGGTGCCGTGCGCGGTCCAGCGATGACGGACGTGGCTCGCCTCGCCGGCGTCTCCCACATGACGGTCTCCCGCGTCCTCAACGGGCACCCCACCGTCCGCGAACAGACCCGCCTGCGGGTTCAGGCGGCCATCGCGCAACTCGGCTACCGACCCAATCGGGCAGCCCGAGCGCTGGTCACCGGCCGATCGCAGATGATCGGAGTGATCGCGCAGAGCACCAGCCTCTACGGTCCGGCATCCCTGCTCACCGAGGTCGAACGGATCGCGGCGCAGGACGGGCTGGCCGTCAGCGTCAGCTGCGTGCCGCGCCCCGACCAGCACTCCATCTCCGAAGCGGTCGACCGGCTTCTCGCGCACCGGGTCGCCGGCATCATCGTCATCGCCCCGATCGAGGTGGCCGACGTGGCCCTGTACCGCCTTCCCACGGACGTCCCCCTCGTCACCATCGACGGCGACATCCAGCGATCGGCGGCCGTGGTCACGATCGACCAGGTGAGCGCTGCCCGCGAGGCCACCCGACACCTGCTCGACGCGGGACATCGCACCGTCTGGCACGTCGCCGGACCACCGGACCGGTTCGGCAGCGCTGCCCGTCAGAAAGGATGGCAGGAGGCACTCGTCGCGGCGGGGGCCGATGTGCCGCCACCGCTGCCGGCCGGCTGGTCCGCGGCGTCCGGATACGAGTGCGCGGAACTGTTGGCCCGGATGCCCGAAGCGACCGCGATCTTCGCCGCCAACGATCATGTCGCTCTCGGCGTACTACGCGCGCTTCAGGAACACGGCAGGCGAGTCCCGGAGGACGTCAGCGTCATCGGCTTCGACGACGTGCCGGAGGCCGCGTACTTCATGCCACCACTGACCACAGTGCGACCACACTTCGACGCGGTCGCGCGAGCCAGTTTCGAGCTCTTGGGCGCGCAGCCCGGATCCGGGGACGGCGGCGTCCGGCAGCGCACCGTCGTGCCCACCCTCATCAGCCGGGCCAGTGTCGCGGCACCGCCGAGCTGATCGGTGGGCGCTCCCCACCGACTGGGCGCATGGCTGTTCCAGGAGTGCAGGACCGAGGTTCAGGCAGGCGGCGGCCGGCCCGCTGAGCTCCTGGCGATGTGGCTGCGGCCGGCTTCGATGGCGAGGTCCTGGGTGCGGACTCCGCGCCGGAGCTAGGCTCGCTCGAGCCTGAGGGTTGCGCCGAGCGTCATCGGCGGTGGGGGAATGGACCGTGTCGCCCCTCGGACACCAAATTGCAGCATCCATGCTGTGTTTCGCGTACTGGTGGTCAAGCGCACTTGACCACGCAACTCTCAGCTCAGCGACTCCCTCGATCGACCCTGTCTCGATCGGGGGCGATTGTCGTGGTTGATCGTTCTGTGGCTCCCGTCATCCCGCCGGTGATGCTGGCCGACCGGGGGCAGGAGTCCCGTCGCCCCCGTGGTGGAGCGCCTCGCCGTCCGCGGTTGCCCCTGCCGGTTCTGCCGTCGCCGCGCGACCGGCACGATGGTGTACGGCCTGGCTGCCATCGACAGCAGTGGCCGGATCGCCGACCGCACGGTCATCCGGGCCCTCGGCTGGATGCCGGGCACGCGCCTGTACATCCGCGAGGGCGCCGGAGTCATCGTTGTCCGGCTGGACCGGCAGGGCGTCTTCACCGTCAGCGGCCAAGGCCATCTGCATCTGCCGGCGGCCGTCCGACACTGGTGCGGGCTCACCGCCGGCGACCGCGTGTTCCTGGCCGCCAACCCCGCTGACGGCCTGCTCGTGGTGCACCCTCCCTCCGCACTGGACGCGATGGTCGTCGCGGTGCACGCCGACGCGTTAGGCGGTCGTCAGGCATGAGCGACACCACCGTGGGTCGGTCGGAGCTGGATGCCGCGCGGTTACTGCTGGCGCGGATGGGGATCTCGCCGGCCGACCTCGTCGAGCCGGCGTCGGACCGTCCGCCGGCGCCGACGTTCGCCGAGTATGTGCCGGTGGTAGCGGCGGCGGTCAGCGACGGGACCCGGCGGGCGTACGGCTCATACTGGAAGCGGGTCCTAGAGCAGTGGGGGCAGCGGCGGCTTGACGAGCCGACTCCGTCGGAGATCGAGCAGCTCGCTGAGTACACCAAGGCGCACGTCGTGGCCCGGCGCAACGCGCGGGGCGGGCGAAGCGCGGCGGAGCATCTGATCGCCTCGCTGCGGTGCCTGTATAAGCGGGCCGTTGCCGACGGGTACGTCGCCGCGGCGGACAACCCGGCCCTCAAGGTGGCCAAGCCGCGGCGCCTGCCCAGCACTCGCCGGGCCGTGGCCGACATCAGGCTGGCGGAGATCAACGCCGTCGCTGCCAGCACGGGCGATGACCCGGCGTTGGACAGCCTGCTGCTGCGGCTGCACACCGAGACGGCGTGCCGCCGGGGTGGTGCGCTGGCGTTGCGGCCGGTCGACCTGGACCCGGATCAGTGCCTCATCCTGTTGCGGGAAAAGGGCGACACGGTGCGGTGGCAACCGGTGTCACCGACGTTGATGAGGCACTTGCAGCAGCACGCCGAGGAACGCCAGGCGGTGGGAACGGGGCAGCTGCTGCGTTACCGCAACGGGCAGCCGATCACCTATCGGCGCTACGACCATCTGTGGGTGCGCCTCGGTGAGCACCTGCCGTGGGTGCACGTGCAGCAGATCAGCACGCACTGGCTGCGGCACACGACGCTGACGTGGGTCGAGCGGAACTTCGGCTACGCCGTGGCACGCGCGTACGCCGGTCACACCGACAGCGGCAGCGACGCCGGTGCCACCAGCACTTACGTCCGAGCGAGTCTGCAGGAGGTCGCCGCCGCTCTGGCGGCCCTGACCAACGAGCCTCATCCTCTCGCCTGAGCTGGAACTATCGCGGGGTGGGCCTGGTCGTTACGTCCAGGCCCACTCGCGGGGCCTAATTGCAACGAGGCCGTTGCCAAAGCGGGCCACGTAGCGTCGGCATCCGGATCTGCCGAGGAGAGTGCGTCTGTTGTCCCATGCAAGAGCTGCCCGGACGCGCTGCGTGTGGAGGTTCCTGATCGATTTGCTGCGTCGCGGGGACGGCCACGAGCCTCATCGGTGGGATCGGTCTCAAATGTTGGTGCCCGGCCGCCGAGCGACCGGGGGGCGGGCCAGACGTGGCTGCCTCGCGGGCCGTTCCCACTTCAGGACGTAGTAGATCATCGCGCGAGTGATATCGTGCCGGTTCGGATCCTCGTGGATCCACTCGTAAATCTGCCGCGGCCCCCAGCTGGGCTCATCGATCGCGATTCTCTTGATGTAGTTGTATCTTGCATCGGTCAGGTCGGCCGGCCGTTCGGCAGGGGCCAAGTCGCCGTCGCTGATGACGTTGTGCAGCGGCTCGCTGGTGTCGTCGTCATGGACCATGCGGACCTCCGGTGGGGTCAACACGTGACCACGCTAAAGACGAGCGCCGATGCCGGTCCATGCCAGGCTGCGGCAGGATGGTGACGTGAATGCGGCATGATCCTGCCCGGGGCGCGGCGGTCCATCTACTCCTCGGCGGTAGATGCTTAGCTCTTGCCGGTGGTGGTCCATGTCGCGGTCGTCGATCCCCTTCCGATGTTCCGGCGAGGCGTCGCGACCGTGCTGTCTCCTGCCGGTCACCGGGTCGAGACGCCGGAGGACGTCCTGGCGTGGGCGCGTTCCCGCCAGCCTGCGGTCGTCCTGGTCACGCTGTCGTCCCAGCAGAGCTGGGATCTGCTCGGTGCGCTGCACGACGCCGGGTCCGCCCACGTCGTGGCGCTGCTGGAGGAGCAGTTGGCGGAGCAGACGCCCAGCATGGCTGGTGTTCGGGCAGTGCGGGCCGGCGCCACGTCCGTACTGTACCGAGGCTCCGAGGGGGAGGTGGTGTTGCGGGCCGTGGAGGCGACCGCTGACGGTCTGGCCGTGCTGCCTGCCGAGGTTCTCGCCGCGCTGGCCAGTGCGAGTCTGCCGAGCGACGGTTGGCCGCACCGGCCTGCGGAGGAACGGCTGTCGTGGTTACGCCAACTCGCGGCCGGCACGACGGTGCCCGAGCTGGCCGGTCGCGTCGGCTATTCGGAGCGTGCGATGTTCCGGATGCTGCGGTCGCTGTACCGGGACATGGGCGTGCAGACGAGGATGCAAGCGGTCCTGAGGGCACAGGAGCTCGGATGGCTTCCGCCCGCCGCCAATCGGTTATCCCGCCGGCCGTGACCCGGTGTCGGCCAGCACGTCGAGCACCGGCCGCAGCCCACCGGGCCGCTGGGCGTAACCATCGAGCCGGCTCACCAGCATCTGCATCCGTTCGCGGAGGTAAGGTGCGGCCGCCTTGGTCGCATCGTTGGCTACCGTGAACTCGTGGTGGGCGGGGCGGAGTGACTCGCTCGTGCTCAGGCGTTGGCCACAGATGGCGAACCCCAACATGTGGCGAGCGCCGAAGTCGCGCCCGTCCCGATCGATCCGCTTGCGTGCCTGCCCGGCGAGGTCGTCGAAGAGACGCCCGGCGGCGACAGCATCCGACTCCTGGGTCGTGAGCGCCCGCAGCGCGAGCACGATGAGGGCCTGCCCGTCCCGCCGGTACCGATCCGCCTTCTCGATGTGTTGCCTGGCCGTCCCGACCTCGTCCCGTGTCAGATACGCTATGGCTAGGGTGGTGCGGGCCTGCAGGATGGTCACCGGATCGTGCACTCGCACCGCCTGCTCGACCGCGTCGTTCGCCATCTCGATCGCCTTACCGAGCCTGCCTTGCGCGAGCAGGAGGTCGGCGCGAGCATCCCGGCAGGCAACCAACCGCCAATCGTCCGCACGAGATGCCGCCGCCTGTTCGGCGTCCTCGATGTACTTTTCGGCCCGGTCGGGGTCCTTCATCTCGGTATGCCAGCGGGCGAGCCGCAACAGGATACGGACCATCCGCGCGTAGCCGTCGCCTCCGGCGCCAGTAGCGTCGGCGAAATCAGGGCGCGCCGCGATAGCGAGAACCCCCTCCGCGCGGCCCAAGGCTTGGTCGTACTCTCCCCAGCGCCGGTGACAGTCGGCCAGCCCTTCGAGCGCACCCATCAGCACCACCAAAGCGCCCTGTGCCTGCGCTTCCGACCGCGCCTGTTCGTAGTAGTTGTAGGCAGACTCGGCGTCGCCGTTCTGCCAGTACATCGCACCAAGGTTGGCGCGGATCTTGGTACGAATCTCGGGAGTACCGGTCTCGTTTGCCCGGTCCAGCGCACGGCCGTACGCTTGGCTGGCCGCGTCGAAGTCTCCACGCCGTCCGTGTAGGTCGCCCAGCTCGTTGTCGTTGGCCATCTCCAGGGCCGGATCGCCGAGCTTGCCGCAAACTTCCACGCGCTGGTCGAACAGCAGGAAGCCGCAGTTCCACTCATTCAGGATGTCGGCAGTAAGCTCGATTACGTCGTAGGCCACCGGATACCACCCACTCCTGAGCAGTACACGCATCTGAGCGAAGTGGATGTGTAGATCATCGATGTCGCGTGGCTCTGCCACGCGCCGCCGCCCCAGCACGTCTGCCGCGCGTCGCAGCAGGACACGCCGCTCCCCGACGTCTCTGGGCAGCAACGAGTCGACGTCAGTCACCTCCAGTTGGTACAGCCCGACTTGTGTCGCGGTGACGAACTCACTCTCCGCCAGTACCTCCAGAATGCCCTCGACCTCATCCCGGGTGGCCTTGCCAGCCAGCGCCGCGGTCACCCCGGCGGCATCGATTGGTGTCGCGAAGGCGGCGAGTGCCTCGATGACGCGGCGGCGGGGCGCGGGCAGGTGCTGGCAGAGGAAGTCGGCGAGGCGCCGCGGCGTGTCCGCCGGCTCCATCTGCGCGACGCTCGCAAGGACAGTAGCTACCCGAACGGCGGGCTCGGAATGCGTGACGATCGCCTGTATCAGCTGGGCACAGCGCGGATTGCCGTGCAGCTTCCGGTACAGCATCGTCAGGTCCGCCGGGGGCAGGTCCGTCAGCCCGAGCCGGCCCCCCTTGTTCAGGGCGTGCAGGAAGCTCGCGAAGTCCGGCTTCGGTAGGCGCCCCAGCGCGATCGGTGGATCCACCGTGGACCACGTGCCACGGGCGCGAGCCTCCAGCGGATCCCGGCTGAGCAACACGACAGCCACTCGGTGCCGATGGTCTGTGGCGAACGCTTCCAGCGCCTCGTCAAGCTGAAAGTCGACGTGCCTGCGATCGCCCGGGCCGACGAGGTGCTGGGCGGAGTCGACGACGATGACGATGTGCCTCAGCTCCGTTCCCTCCAACGCCGCTTCAAGGCGGCCAAGCAGTGATTCCCCCGGCCGGAGCACCGCGGGCCTGCCGTGCCGGCCCTCAAGATCCGCGATCAAGTTGCGCACGTCCAGCCGGCCGTATGGCACCGCTTCATGCTTGTACACCCGAACGGTCTTGTCGGCACCCATCACCTCGTCGAGCACCGCGTCGACCAGTCTGGTCTTACCGATGCCGGGCGGGCCGGTGACGGCAACGACGCCCCACGGGCCTTCGGTCAGCCGGTCGCGTAGGCGCTCGTACTCGCTGTCGCGGTCCAGCAATGAAGGATCTCGCCGCAGTTGAGGTGCCGGCGCGGCCTGGCCGACCTCCTTCCGCATCGAACGCAGCGTGATCACCAGGGACGCGCCGCCGAAGACGGCGCCGAGGGTGCCGGAGACGGCGCCGACGACCCAACCGGTAGCCTCGATCCACGGCCAGGCGCCCTTCTCCGGGTCACCGAACGCCCGCCACCAGCCGAACCGCGTCCCGAGGGCGACGAACAGTGCCAACGCAGCGACGGTGAACACCGCGTACAACGGTCGACGCGACCTGCGAGCCATCCCGTAATGATGCCGCTACATGCCGTACCGAGAAAGGGGCCCGACGCCACCAGCCGCGTGACCGGCTCAGGGTAGTGCCTTACGGTCGATGCACTCTCATGCCGCTGTTAACCGTCGTCTTCCGCTAATTGTTGATCAAGGCGGTAGTCCAGGGCATCTGCTCTGTCCGGTGGGCCGCCGGTACGTGCGGGCATGCTGATTGGCCGGCGCGGCAAGCGGCGTCCTCCAGCGCTGCGCTTGTCGTGGCTGGGCCGGGTGCAGGTGACTTGCTGGGCTAGCGCGGTCAGGCGGGTGAACGCGGTGCCAGGTCGGGGGCCGAACGTCAGCCGGACGTATCCGCGGATTCCGAGAGGTTGTGCGGCCACCCAATCACGCGCTCGGCGGTGAGCCTCGGAGGTCCGCTCCCTTCCACCGGGCCCGGTGACGTCTGTGCGTCCGTACTCCGGATCGTGCGTCATGACGTAGCTGAACCGGGCGTAGGACAGGTCCGTGTGCCGCAGGTCGGCGTCGCGCAGGTCGCACCCGGCGAAAGCTGACTCTGCGAAGGGACGCGCCCGAAGGTTGGCGCCACGGAAATCACACAACGTGAACGAGTGCCGCCGCCGAACCACCGGCTTTAGGTTTCCGTCTTCGAGGGGTCCACAACGACGAGTTGACCCACGAGCCGACTGGCATTCAGGTCAGCTGCCGTACCGAAGATGCTGGGCCGGCGGTTCCTGCTCGTATCGAGGTGGAGATGCTCAGGCAGTCGTTACGGTGATGTACCAACTCGGCAAGGCCGTTCAGACGGTCCTGGCCTACCCCGGGTACGACCTCCAGCGCAGGTCGGCCGATCCGCGCTGGCGGCCTGGGTGCGAGCAGCCGGGCCGCCCCTCTCAGACGTAGTCGCGCCAGAAGGCCACGGTCACCTTGGGTTCCGGAACTCTTGGTCGATGTAGTGGGCGAGGTCGTGGCCGTAGACGATGGTGTCGGTGAGTCGGTGGATGGACAGCACGGGATGCGCCGTGCTGGATGTCGTCGAGCGCGGTCGCGAGTGGCCAGGCGACCTGTTCTTGCAAGGTGGGGGAGTCCAGCCGGCGCCAGTTCGGCCAGCCCCAACCAGCCTCATCGTGGCCAGGTGAGACTGGCAGCCCGGCCGCGAGAAAGGCGCGGTGGTCGTCGGCGAACTGGAAGCCGAATCGTCGCTCAATGGTGACGAACTCGGCGTCGGTCAGCCCTGGCTGGATGTCCACCAGGTTCAGCTCGGCCAACCGGCGAGCGGCCTCGATACCCAGTGCGACACTCGCGCCATCCATCACCGGAGGAGCGTAGCGACCTGGTGCCACATGCAGGGTGATGGCGGTGCGGGCAGCGGAGGGTCAGCGAACACGACGGCAACCGACCCGTCGCCCGTTGATTGAAACTTCCGCCGCCATCCGCAAGTGGTAGCCGTGGACCCGTCCCGACGGGATCCACCATTCTCGATGACCAGAGGGCTTCCTGCCCAGTGACCTCTTCGGCGGGCTGAAGTGGTCGGGCGAGGCCGCGTCCGGTTGGTGTTCGGCCAAGCATCGACGCGACCTGGCCCGTGCCGTGGCTGCGCCGCCGTGAATAAGCGGAACAGTGGCCCGAACGACTATCGCAGCCGGAGGGCGCCGATTGCCGGTCAATCGTGGGCAGTGGGCGCGATGCCGGTGGTTGTCAGAATCCTGCCGGCGTCGAGGGATGAGCCGATCGCGCTTCAGTCGGCGCATGCTTCCTTACGTCACGTCACGACATCCCCGGAGGGCGTGTGGTTCTGAGTATTTATAGGCGTTTCGTGGTGGCAAGTTGTAACCGCTCTTTACAGAGACTGGTGCTGATCTCTAGCGTCTGCGTCGCCGGTCGGCATGATCACGGGGGGCGATGTGTTGCGGTGGCGGTTCAGTACGCGTGCGCGTGTCTTCGCTGGGAGACGTGCGTCTCTGGCGATGGCGGCTGTTCTGGCGGCGACATCTGCGGGGCCGGTGATCTTCGACCAGTCGGCGGCGACGGCGGAGGCCGGCTCCGCCGCGGAGGCCTCTGCGCAGAGCGGCGTGCTGCAGGCGGCGGATGAGGCGTCGGCGATGCGGTTGGCGTACCGCAGCCGTAAGCCGGTGCTGGTGTCGGACGCGACGACGGAGGTGTCGCGGTCGTGGGCGCAGCCGGACGGAACCGTGCGCGCGGAGTTGTCTGCGGCCCCGGTGAGGGCCAGGAACGCCGCGGGGCAGTGGGCGGATCTCGACCTGGCGTTGCAGAAGCGCTCGGACGGCAGCGTCGCTCCGAGGTTGGACGCGCGAGGGTTGTGGTTGTCGGGTGCGCGGTCCGCGGATTCAGACGCGCTGGCGGCGGCGGGTAGTGGCGCCGGCCGGGTGGCGTTGGGGTGGCGTGGTGTGCTGCCGCAGCCCACCCTTGACGGGACGACGGCCACGTATGCCGAGGTCAAGCCGGGCGTCGATCTCCTGGTCGAGGCACGCCGGTCTGGCTTCGAGTATTCGTTTCGGGTGAAGACGCCGGCGGCGGCCGCGTCTGTCTCCTCGATCAGCTTGCCGTGGTCGGTGGGTGCTGGTGCGGCGGCGGCGCGTTCAGCGGTCGCGGCTGCCGGTGGTGCGCCGGTGACGGTGTCGCAGGGCGAGATGTGGGATGCGCGGGCGTTGCCCTCTGGTGAGCCGCAGCACCGGGCGGACGTCAAGGTCGCGGCGGTGGCGACCGGTGGTGGCGTCGATCTGGTGATGACCCCGGATCCAGTCTTCTACCAGGATCCGAAGGTGACGTATCCGGTGACGATCGACCCGTCGGTGAACTTGGGGCCGGCGTTCGACGGGTACGTGCAGGACACGATCGCGAACACCGACAAGTCCGGGGACACGAGCCTGAAGTTGGGCTACGTCGTCGACGCGAACGAGGGCTGCCCGTCGGGTTGCAAGGCGCGGACGTTGATGAACTTCCAGCGGCTCGGTGGGCTCGACGGCGCGCAGGTGATTTCCGCGGAGTTGTTCCTGTGGAACTACCACTCGTACTCGTGCACGGCGGCGGGGTGGGAGTCGTGGCGGGTGAGTTGGGCCGACTCGTCGGCCCGGTGGGGCAATCAGCCGTCGTGGCTGGAGCGCGACGGCACGTCGACGGGGACGAAGGGCTACAGCGGTTGCGGCGACGGTTGGGTGTCGGTGTCGGTGAAGAAGTCGTTCCAGTCGGCGTTCGACTCCGTCGATCAGCAGTGGGCGTTGATCGGGTTGCGGGCGTCGAGTGAGTCCAGCAGTGCCGGGTGGAAGAAGTTCAACTCGTCCGAGGCATCGGCGCACACCCCGTACGTGACCCTGGTGTACAACCGGACCCCGAACCTGCCCACCGGCATGAAGATCGACTCGTGTTATTCGGCGTGCAGTTCGCCGGCGGTGGTGCGTTCGGGGACGCCGCAGCTCACGGCCACGGTGTCGGACCCGGACGGGGGGACCCTGCGCGCGGAGTACGCGGTGTTCAACAGCACCAAGGGCACGCTGATGGCGAAGTCCGGCACCGCGGTCACCGGCGTAGCGTCAGGCACGGCCAGGCCGTGGAAGGTCGTACCGTTGTCAGGTAAGACGCTGCCGGACGGGGTGTACTTCTGGCGTGTGCGGGCCTGCGACGCGTCCGACTGCAGTGACACGACCGGCTGGTTCCAGTTCACGGTCAACACGCAGGACCCGTCACTGCCGTCGGTGTCGACCACCACCTATCCACCGAAGGACACCGGCACCTGGAACGGCGGCCCCGGTCAGGTCGGATCGTTCACCTTCGGCCCGGGATCGGCCAGCGACGTCAGCGAGTACATCTACTCGCTGAACCAGGGCAACGCGGTGACCGTGGCGGCCGGCGCCCCGCAGGCGGAGAAGCTGACCGCCAACCAGCAGCAGGTGTCGTCGAACCTGACCGGCTTCACCGCCGGCGGCTACGCCACGATCGCCCGTTCCACCGCGCGCGGGCACAACAGTTCCGACTCGCTGCAGATCACCCCGACGGGCACCGGCGGCACGGCGGGAGCGCCGTTCACCTACGCCACCGTCGGCGGGGACAACGGCGGTCTGCGGCTGGGCATGCAACCCGGCCGACGGTATCTGGTCACCGGGTGGATCTACGTGCCGGCGGCCACGGGCCTGACCGCCACCGACTGGCGGGGGTTGGCCATCGTGCCGATCTACATGAACGCCGGAAGCTACACCACGATCGCCTCGAACCGCCCGACCGCGACCGACACCTGGCAGAAACTGTCGATCGTGGTCACCGTCCCGTCCACCGCGACGGAGGCGTTCGTGCGCCTCTACAACGGCATGACCCCCGGCTCCGGCAAGACCGTGTTCTGGGACGACCTGTCGCTGCGGGAGGTGACCGGCACGAGCACCGTCGAGCCGATCACCCCGGCGCGCGACGGGCTCAACGTGCTGCAGGTGCAGTCCCGCAACGCCGCCGGCGCCACCTCCGACCCCCGCGTCTACGAGTTCCTGGTTACCCCGAGCAGTAACTCGTGGGCGTGGACTTTCGACGACGACCAAGGCAAGGACGCCGCTTCGGTCCCCGCCGGCTTCCCTGCTACCTACAGCGGTGGCACTGACAGCCACACGTTCCCGGGTAGGGTCGGCGCTGGCGCCGTAACCCTCGACGGCAGCGATGCGTTCAGCACCGCCTCGCCGGTACTTAACACTCCCGCGGTCAGCGGTTTCACCGTTGCCGCCTGGGTCAGGATCCCCGACGACACCGCTCTCGCGGCGTCACACACTGTGGTGGCTCAGAACGGGGTGGCGACCAGTATCTTCACCCTCGGCTATCGCACCGACCGCGATGTCACCGGTGACGGCACACCTGATCGGGCGTGGTGCTTCACGGTCGCGAACAGCGACGCGGCGACCAGCGGCCGTACGGCCGCGTGCACCGGCGACTACGTCGCCCCTGGGGACTGGGTCAGCCTCGTGGGATCGGTGAACCGCACTAATGAATTGATCACCTTGTACGTCAACGGCCCCGACTTCTTCAACGGCACGAAGGTCACGGCCGCGTATTCGGGTGGCTGGTCGGCGACCGGTCCGCTGACCCTCGGCGGCGGCTTCCCCGGTACGGAGCGGTGGGTGGGCGATGTCGATCATGTCTATGCCAGCCAGTACGTGTGGCCCGAGGATCAAGTCCTGCAGTTCGCCGCCCAATGATCCGTGTCTGGTATTCCGCGTCTGCCCGGTCATCGCAGGAAGGACCTTCCGTGACCTCCTCCCCATCCGCTTTCCGAGCGGCTTACCGACGCCGGCTATCGCAGGCACGCACCCCGCTCGCCGCGATGATGGCCGTGGTGATGGCCGTGGCCAGCGCGCAGATGCCGGCTGACGTCGCTGGTGCGGCGCGATGGAAGCCGCCAAAGCCGAAGGACGTCACGGGAGTGGCGGTCAAGCCCCTCAAGCACGCGGTGCGGCCCTCTTGGACCGCCGATGCTCGTGAAGTACGCCCCGGGGGCACGGCGCGCTGGCCACAAGCGGGCGCGGCGACGGTCGACCTCACCGGAGGGGGCCGGCATCGCGCGGGTGCGCTGCCGGTGTGGGTCAGTCCGCACGCGGGACGCGCGCGCGCGTCCGCCGCCGGCCAGGAGGCGGTCGGGCAGGTCACGGTGGGCCTGGCGGACAAGAGCGCCGCGCGGAGCGCCGGTGTGTCCGGGGTTGTGCTGGACGTGCGGCGCGCCGATGGCCGCCGTGATGCCGGGGCGGTGGACCTGACGGTGTCCTACGGTGACGTCGCCGCCGAGCGCGGCGGTGACTGGGCGTCGCGGCTGCGGTTGGTTTCGCTGCCGGACGGGACGCCGCTGCCGAGTACTAACGACGCGACCGCCAAGACGGTCAGCGCCACCGTCGCGCTGGCGCCGTCGGTGCGGGTGGGGTTGGCGGCCGCGCCGTCGGGCGACGGCGGTGACTACTCGGCGACGTCTTTGTCGGCCGCGAGTACGTGGCAGGTGTCCGAGCAGACCGGGGCGTTCTCGTGGTCGTACCCGGTGGGTGTTCCGCCTGTGCCCGGCGGCTTGGCGCCGGGTTTGAGTATGTCCTACTCGTCGGCGGCGATGGACGGACTCACCGGTGGCACGAACACGCAGGGTTCGTGGATCGGTGACGGGTGGAGCATGTGGCCCGGCTACATCGAGCGGAAGTTCAAGGGCTGTGCCGACGACAAGGATGCGATCCGCGGGAAGAACGCCAACAACGGCAGCGTGTCCGGCGGTGACCTGTGCTGGTACAAGCCGGAGGGCAACGCCACCGTCTCGCTCAACGGCCAGGCCACCGAGTTGGTGAAGTCCAGCGGTAACACCTGGAAGGGTGTGACCGACGACGGCTCGAAGATCGAGCTTCGCACCGACACTAGCAACGAGGACAACAACAACGAGTACTGGAAGATGACCACGCCTGATGGCACCCAGTACTTCTTCGGCCGTAACCATGGTGGTGGTGGTAGCTCCGGCGCGGCGGTCACGAACTCCACCTGGACGGTGCCGGTCTACGGCAACCACCCGGACGAGCCTGGTTACAGCGCCAGCGGGTTCGCCTCCTCCCGCGCCACCGAGGCATGGCGGTGGAACCTCGACTACGTCGTGGACACCCACGGCAACACCATCACCTACCTCTACGGCAAGGAGTCCGGCGCCTACGGCCGCGAGGGCGACAAGGACAAGCGCACCACCTACGACCGCGGCGGCTACCTGAGCAAGATCGAGTACGGCAACCGCGCCGACGCGCCCGCCACCACCTACGCCGCCGCGCGGGTGCTGTTCGACAATCAGGACCGCTGCGTCAGCTCCTGCTGGTCGGGCAGCACCGCCATCCAGGCCTCCTGGCCGGACACCCCCTGGGACCAGTACTGCACGGCCGCGCCGTGCACCGAGCAGCTGTCCCCGACGTTCTGGACGCAGCAGCGCCTGAACAAGATCACCACTCAGGTGTATGCCGGCACAGGCACCACGTACAACACCGTCGACGAGATCGCCCTGCGCCACACCTACCTGCAGTCCGGTGAGTTCGGCGCCTCACCGATGTGGCTCAAGGGCATCACCCGCACCGGCAAGGTCACCACCGCCGGCGGCGCCGAAGCCACCGTCCCCGAGATCGTCTTCGACCCCGGCGCCGACCCACTCGCCAACCGCGTTGACGGGCCGGCCGACGGACGCTCGAACCTGTTCCGCTACCGCATCAACACGGTGACCACCGAGTCCGGGGCGCAGCTCGGGATCACCTACTCGCCGACGGAGTGCAACCGCTCGACAAAGCCGGCGGAGGCGAGCAACACCAAACGCTGTTTCCCGCAGTGGTACGGGCCCAAGGGCGAAGAACCCACGCTGGACTGGTTCCACAAGTACCGCGTCGACCGCATCGACGTCTATGACAACACTGGCGGCTTCACCCACGAGCAGACCAACTACGACTACCTCGACGCCCCCGCCTGGCACTACGACAACTCCGAGTTGACCGAGGAGAAAAAGCGCACCTGGAGCGAGTTCCGTGGCTGGGGAAACATCCGGGTGCGCATCGGTCTGGAATCCGGTGTGCAGTCCGCCACCGAGTACCTCTATTTCCGGGGCATGGACGACGACAAGCAGCCCTCCGGCACCCGCGACGTGTGGATCACCGACTCGCAGAACGGCAAGGTCGAGGACCACGACGCCTACGCCGGCATGGTCCGCGAGGAAACCGACCTGCTCGGCGCGGGTGGCAGCTGGATCTCCGGCAGCATCACCACCCCGGTCAGACAGGGCCCCACCGCCAGCTCCGGCAACCTCAAGGCGTGGATGACCAACACCGGCACCACCCGCGCCCGGCTCAAGCTGTCCACCGGTGCCACCCGCTGGAGCAAGACCGTCACCAGCTACAACAGCGACAACCTGCCGACCCAGGTCGACGATCTCGGCGACGAAGCCACCGCCACCGACGACCGTTGCACCCGCACCTGGTACGCCCGCAACCCGAGCACCTGGATGCTCGGCCTGCCCAAGCGCACCGAAGCCGTCGGCGTGGACTGCGCCGCCACCCCGAACATGCCCGGCGACGTGCTGTCGTCGACCCGCCTTACCTACGACAACGCCGCCAACGACTGGAACACCTACCTGCCCGTCGTCGGTGACGTCGCCAAGACCGAGGCCATCGACCGGTGGAGCGGCACCACACCCACCTGGATCAGCACCGGCCACGCAACCTTCGACTCCTACGGCCGGGTCAGGGACAGCTACGACGCCCTCGACCGTAAGACCAACACCACCTACACCCCGGCCACCGGCCCGGTGACCAGCGTCGCCGTGACGAATGCGCTGAACCAGACCGCCACCACCAGCTTCGCCCCGGCGTGGAACCTGCCCACCGCCGTCGTCGACGCGAACAACATCCGCACCGACCTCGCCTACGACGGCCTCGGCCACCTCACCAAGGTGTGGCTACCCGGACGCGACAAGGCCACCTACCCGAGCGCGCCCAGCACCGAATACAGCTACCTGCTGCGTAACACCGCCGCCACCGCCGTCACCACCAAAACCCACAACCCGCTCGGCACCAGCAACTACGCCACCTCAATCACCCTCTACGACGGGCTGCTGCGCACCCGCCAGGTCCAGAACCAGGCACCCGGCGGCGGACGAACCCTCACCGACACCGTCTACGACTCCCGCGGCCTGCTGGACTGGTCTACCGCCCCCTACTACGACAGCACCAACACCGAACCCAACACCACCGTCTACGGCGGCGCCGGCACACCCGCCGTGCCCGCCCTGACCCAGAACGTGTACGACGGCGCCGGACGCCTCACCGACGCCATCTTCAAGGTCGGCGTCAACGAGACCACCAACGAGAAGTGGCGCACCACCACCCGCTACCAGGGCGAGAAGAGCAGCGTCACCCCGCCGCTGGGCGGCGTCGCCACCACCACCATCACCGACGCCCGCGGCCGCACCACCGCGCTGCGCCAGTACAAGAACCCGGCCGACGTCGGCAGCGACACCGCCGCCACCTTCGACCAGGCCCGCTACACCTACACCGACCGCGACGAACTCGCCACCCTCGTCGACCCGGCCGGCAACACCTGGGCATACACCTACGACCAACGCGGCCGCAAGACCCGCGACGAGGATCCCGACCGCGGCACCACCACCTCCACGTACGACGCCGCCGGCCAGCTCACCACCACCACCGACGCCCGCCAGAAGACCCTCGCCACCACCTACGACGACCTCGGCCGCAAAACCACCCAGCGCGACGGCTCCGCCACCGGACCGATCCGCGCGAAGTGGGTCTACGACACCCTGGCCTACGGCATCGGCAAGCTCACCAGCTCCACCCGCTACGAACCCGCCGGCAGCAGCAACGCCTACACCAACGAAACCCTCACCCTCGACGCCGCCGGCCGACCCCTCACCGCCCAGGTCACCATCCCCGCAGGCGAAGGCGGCCTCTGCGCCTCCGGCACCCTCACCCCGTGCAGCTACCAGTACGCCACTGTGTACCGGCCCAACGGTCAAGTCTCCAGCGTCGAACACCCCGCCGCCGCCGGCCTGGCAAAGGAAAAGCTGATACACGCCTTCAACGGCGTCGGCCAGATCACCGGTCTGGTCTCCGCAGCGCAGATCTACACCGGCATCACCTACAACAAGCTCGGGCAGCTCACCCAGCAGACCCTCGGCCAGGTCGGCAAGCAGGTGCAGATCACCAACACGATCGACCAGAACACCGGCCGCGTCACCAACACCTCCGCCATCCCCACCCTCAAGCCCGAGATCTTCAACCTCCGCTACACCCAGGACAACGCCGGTAACCTGACCAAGATCCACGATGTGCCCGCCGGCGGTAGCGCCGACACCCAGTGCTACACCTACGACTACCTGCGCCGCCTCACCGAAGCGTGGACTCCGGGCAACGCCGACTGCTCCTCCGCCTCCCGCACTACCACCAACCTCGGCGGACCCGCGCCCTACTGGCACAGCTACACCTACCAACCAGGCACCGACAACCGCGCCACCGAAATCCAACACACGGCCACCGCACTCACCCGCACATACGCCTACCCCGCCCAAGCCGGCGCGGCGGGCTCCCACCCCCACGCCGTCAGCACCATCACCAACAGCGGCGCCAACACCACCACCGCCAGCTACACCTACGACGAAACCGGCAACACCAAAACCCGGCCCGGCCCCACCGGCACCCAAACCCTGACCTGGGACCCCGAAGGCCACCTCGCCACCTCACAAGACACCACCGGTACCACCAGCTACCTCTACGACGCCGACGGCAACCGCCTCATCCGCAAAGACTCCACCGGCGCCACCCTCTACCTCACCGGCGGCACCGAAGTCCGCAAACCCACCACCAGCGCCGCCACCGCAACCCGCTACTACACCGGCCCCGGCGGCACCATCGCCGTCCGCACCTCAGCCGGCACCCTGCATTGGATCGCCAGCGACCACCACGGCACCGCCGAAGCCACCATCAACAGCACCGACCTCACCGCCAGCCGCCGCCGCAGCCTCCCCTTCGGCGCCGACCGCGGCACCACCACCGGCACTTGGCCCACCGCCATTGACAAAGGCTTCGTCGGCGGCACCAAAGAAAACACCGGCCTCACCCACCTCGGCGCCCGCGAATACGACCCCACCACCGGCCGCTTCATCAGCGTTGACCCGATCCTGGATCCCTCCGATCCGCAACAGTGGAACGGGTACGCCTACAGCAACAACAACCCCACGACCCTCACCGATCCGTCAGGCCTCGACCCGTGTATTCACGGAGGCGGCGGATGCCACTATGACGGGACCGATCCTGACTACGTCCTCGAGCAACCCGAGGAGAATTCGTCCAAGCCCTGCACCAACGCGAATTCCTGCGAAAGGCGTAGTAAGCCGCGTGACGACGCTCGCAAGTTAAACACGAAGCTTCGTTATGGGCCGCAGAATCCTCTGTGTCAGGCTTCACCCTTCACCTGCAGCTCCGCGCGGGCGGCTCTGAAAGACCTCCCGCCGGAACAGGTAGAGGCATCGGTTAATTGCGGTTACTACACGCCCGGTTTCAATATGGGTGTTGGGTCCTGCATGGCGTCCGCAGGTTACTACCAGGGCTGGATGGACCCTGAGGTTGCGGGCGCAATGCTTACCGCTGGAGTTGAGGCAGCGCTCGGCGAACGTGCAGCAGCAGCGCTCGGTACTCGCTTGGCTACTGCTTGCAGACACAGTTTCGAAGCCGACACGCCAGTTCTAATGGCAGACGGTCGGGTCAAATCGATTGAGGACGTGCGGGTCGGCGACCAAGTCCTCGCCACTGACCCTGAAACTGATAGAACCGTTGAGCAGGAAGTCACGGCGACTCACCTGAACAGCGACAAGGACCTGGTTACCCTGACGTTGGACAACGGCCGTGACGCCGTAGTAGAAACAACGCAGACGCACCCATTCTGGAGCGAGACCCGGCAGCAATGGGTCGATGCGGGCTCTCTCGTCGAGGGCGAGAACCTGTCGGCTCTCGACGGAAGCAGCATCCGCGTCAAGTCGGTAAAGCCCTACACCGGCGCGACATTGATGTACGATCTCACGGTCGGCTCCATCCACACGTACTATGTGATCGCCGGCGAAACCCCCGTCCTCGTGCACAACTGCGGCGGCCGCGATCCGGCTACGGGCGGCCTCAAAGATTCCGTCTATGACCAAATTGAGGGGCAGCACGGTCCGAGTGTTGCGGATGGCGTTGACCATAATGTTCAGCGAATGCACGACGGCTCGCCGACCGCGGCGGATCATGAGATCCCGGGGATCGGTCACAACCCGAGTGCCCTTGGTGATTACTTTGCAGGCTGGCAGCGTAGGGGAATGACGCACGTTGATACCAAGACGGGCGCACGGGTCGCTTATGATTCTCAGAGGGGCGTGCTGCTCGTTCAGACGCCATATAGAATCCATGGTTACAAATATAGCCAGGAAGCCTTCGAGACAAGCGGGCGGTATACCCTACCATGAGAACCCAGGTGAGAGCTGGTAGTCGCACCGAAGCTGGTGTGGCGCTCAGATTTACGGCACCACAGCGTGATGCGATCCTATCGGTTGCTGAGTTGATGCGTAGTTTGTCAATCGGCGCTGCTGAATTTGAGACGCAAGTAGGGGGCTCTCGTGAGGATATTGAGAGGATCGAGTCGCGTCTGCGGCAGTCTGCGGATGACGCCGAGATTGACCTAACGATGACAGAAGTGCATCTTATCCATGCCGCACTAATGGCGAGCCACAATCAGTTTGCAGGTGAAGAAGATTTCTATGTTCGTATCGGGTTCTTCCGCGAAAACATTGCGGGATTAGCCCGTGGGATAGTGCGAGCCGTGGGGCAATTGTCAACGTGACGACGCAATCGATGGCGATTACGGTGGGTGCTCTCGCGATTGCCGTGTGCGCCGGAGGGCGCTGGAGTCCATGCGGTTGCCGTCAGCGTTGCCGTCAGATAGTCGCGTAACATGCGAATGCTTCAATCAAAGCGTCTACTGTGGATCGTCGACGCTCCGGTCGAAGGAGAGTGTTCGTTGGCGTGCCGCGGAGCGGTGCGGCGTCGATCGCCGGGAGCAGGCGGTGGCTTGACTGCTTTGGCGATCGTCACGGCTTGCGTGACTGGCCGGACTTGCTGGCGGAGCGGGGGCCTAGGTTGCGTGGGCGCGTGCGCGCGGGCCGGAACGGTATAGCGCGTGCGTCCGGCGTAGCCGGGCCGCTCTTGATTAGGTGAAGCAATTCTTAGCCCAGTCGCTCCGTCGGTGGGGGCTGCTGGGCTACGCCTTGGGGTTGCGGCGTGCCTTCTTCGGTGTCGGCGGCTCGGCGGGCTCGGGCGCTTCGCTGGCGGCGGCTCGTCCGAGGTTGGCTTCGTAGGTTGTCGGCGAAGGACGACCCGGAGCAGGTGCGTGATCATCTGGGCCGGGTGCGGGAGTTGATGGTGGCCCGTCAGCACGCGATCCGTTCGGTGCTCGGGGTGAAGAACGTGTGGCACGTCGGCCCGTTCGCCTCCTGGGCCTCTGGTCGTGGTGGTGATCGATGAGGCGCACACGTTCCTGAACGAGACCAAGGGCACCGACGCGCAGTCCAAGCGCTTCGACGCCCTGGCCCGGGAGACTGCCCGGCTGGTGGAGGAGTTGATTCGTAAGGGCCGCAACGTGGGCATCCAGGTCGTTCTGGCGACGCAGAAGGCGACCGGTGATGCGATCCCGACGAAGATCCGCGACAACTGCCAGGTCGCGATCAGCTTCGCGCAGCGCACCAACGAGGCGGCCACGGCCGTGCTCGGCTCCGACATCACGGCCGCGCCGGATGAGCACCCGCGCCGGCTGCAAGACCCGGCCTACGTCGGCGTCGCCTCGATGGTTGCGCAGGGTCGGCCCGGGTTCACCCTGGTCCGCACGCCGTACGTGCCGGGCGCGACCGCCGATGCGATCGCCACCGCGACCGCGCACCTGGTCCGCGATCCGCTGCACCTGTTGAGCACGGGGGAGGCGGTGGCTGATGCCGCACCCCGATGACGAGTTCCCCGGGCAGAGCGGCGGCACATTCCGCCAAGAACACTCCGCCGCGCTGCCCGGGTTCAGCCCCTATCCCAGCAGTGAGAAGGAATCACCCTCGATGATGTCACCCCACCCTGTACCAACGGATCTGGGCGGCCTGCTCCGCGTGGCGGCCTCCGCCGGCCCCGCCCACCGGGTTGGCGAGTGCCGGCATCCGGTCGCCGTTACCGGTAGGAGCCTGCTCGTCGAGCGCGGCACCGGCATGATCGTCGACCGCCTCGACGCGGACACCTCACCGGGCCGGCTGGTTGGGTTGCGCTGCCGCAGCCGCCGCGCGTCGGTCTGTCCGGCCTGCTCGGCGCTGTACAAGCTGGATGCCTACCACCTGATCGCCGCCGGCCTGCACGGCGGGAAGGACACCCCGGCGCAGGTCGCCGACCGGCCGCGGCTGTTCGTCACTGTGACCGCGCCGTCGTTCGGGCCGGTGCACCTCGGCCCGGACCGGCATGGCCAGCCCCGCCCCTGCCACCTCCGCACCCGACGTACGCCCGTGCGTCGTAGCTGCGGCCGATGGCACCGGGCCGCCGATCCGGCGATCGGCACGCCCCTGGACCCGACCGGCTACGACTACCCCGGTCAGGTGCTGTTCAACGCGCACGCCGGACTGCTGTGGGCGCGGTTCACCACCGAGACCCGTCGTGGTCTGGCCGCCGCAGCTGGCCTGCCCCGCGCGGTGGCGGCCCGGCAGGTGCGGGTGGTGTTCGCCAAGGTCGCCGAGTTCCAGGCCCGGGGCGTGGTCCACCTACACGCGATCGTCCGCCTGGACGGCGCCGACGGCCCGTCCTCGGCCCCGGCCGGCTGGGCCAGCGTCGACCTGCTCGATCACGCCATCCACGCCGCGATCCGGCGAGTCGAGGTGACCACCCCCGCCTGCCGACGGGTGCCAGCCCGACAGTTGAGGTGGGGCCGGCAGGTTGACATCCGCCCCATCGCCCGCGCTGACGGCCTGTCGGAGACGGTCGTGGCCCGGTACGTGGCGAAGTACGCCACCAAAGCCGCCGAAGCGGCGGGGATCGACCTCGGCCCGATCTACTGCCGTTCCTGGGACGGCCTCGGCACCCACCGCACCATGACGGCGGTGCTGTGTCACCGGTGCGCGGGGACCGGCCGGCGACCCGGCGTCAGCCTGCGGCACCTGAGCGGGCACGCCCGTCGGCTGGTCGACACCTGCTGGTGGCTGGGCGCCCAACCCGGCCTCGGTCGGCTGCGGCTGCGCCGGTACGCGCACACCCTCGGCTTCCCGGGCCACTTCGCCACCACATCCCGCACCTACTCCACCACCTTCACCGCCCTGCGCGCCGAACGCCGCAACTGGTTGGCCGACCGGCATGCCGAGCGGGCCGGCGTCGACCCGGCGGGCGTCCTCGTCGTCGGCGACTGGCGCTACACCGGGCCCGGGGGTGGGGCGTGACGGCTGACCTGCTGACTGTCGCCCAGGTCATGGACCGGCTCCAAGTGTCCAAGCACACCGTCTACCACCTCATCCGCACCCGACGACTCCGGTCGGTGCGCATCGGCCGATGCCGCCGCATCCCCACCACAGCCCTGTCCGCCTACCTGCGTGAGCTGAGCGGGGAGGTGACCGGACATGGCCGGTAGGAAACGCGCCAACGGTGAAGGCACCGTCTACCAGCGCGCCGACAACCGGTGGGAAGGAGCCGGCTACGTCCAGGCCGCCGACGGCAGCAGCCGACGGGTCCGCGTCTACGGCGCCACCCGCAAGGAAGCCGCCGACAAACTGGCCGTCAAACTCGCCGACTCCCACCGGGGCCTACCCGCGACCGCCGACCCGACGCTCACCGTCGCCGACTACCTCACCCGCTGGCTCACCACCGTCGCGGTCCACAGGTTCGACCCACCACCTACACCAACTACGACACCTACATCCGCCAGTTCCTCATCCCCGCACTCGGTCACCGCCGCCTCGCCGCGCTCACCGTCACCGAGGTCCGCACCTTCCTCGACACCATCCAAACCGTGTGCCAGTGCTGCGCCCGAGGCTGGGACACCCGCCGCGACCCGCACCACCCGCGCAAGGACCGCCGGCCACGCTGCTGCGCCATCGGCGCCTGCTGCCAACGCCACGTGAAGCCGGCGACCGTCCGCTACATCCGCGCGGTCCTGTCCGCAGCCCTCGCCCACGCCGTACGGGAAGAACTGCTGCACCGCAACGTCGCCTCCTCGGTCCGACTCCCGACCCCCGCCCGCAGCCGATACCAGCCGTTCACCGCCGGCGAGGCCCGCAAGTACCTGTACGCCGCCGCGTTCCACCGCCACGGCCCGCTGTTCGAACTCGCGCTACGCACCGGCATGCGACGCGGCGAACTCCTCGGCCTGCAATGGTCCGACATCGACCTCGACGCCGGGCACCTGTCCGTACGCCGCACCCTCGCCCGCACCAAAGGCGGCATGACCTTCCAACCACCCAAGACGGAAGCGTCACAACGGCGGATCCTGCTACCCCGAGACTGCATCGCCTCGCTGACCCGCTACCGGCGCCGGCAGGACATCGACCGGCGGGAAGCCGGCGACACCTGGACAGATCTCGACCTCGTGTTCGCCTCACCCACGGGCGGACCGCTCGACCCCGCCAACGTGCACCGTCAGCACGAGACGATCTGCTACCTCGCCGAGGTCCGCTACATCCGCTTTCACGACCTCCGACGCACGTGCGCCACGCTGCTGCTGGAACAGGGCGTCGAGCTCGTCACCATCAAGGAACTCCTCGGCCACGCCCGGCTGCACGTCACCGCCGACATCTACGCCCACGTCCGACCCCGCCTGCACCGCAACGCCATCGAAGCCATGAACCACGCCCTACACCCCGACGACACCGACCCAGACGACGACACCCCAACCACCGACGACTGACACCCGACCAGCGGCGCCCCGACCAGACCCACGATCCCTGGTCGGGGCGCTGCTACTCGTTGCGCAGTGCCGCCGAGCGTGGCCAGGCGAGGAACCGCGAGTGCAGTACCCCCGACGGGGTGTGCGGCAGGTCCTCGCACGCCTGGACCAGGTACGCCGACAGGTGCAGCATCAGCGAGATCCGCGCACCGGTGAACTCCGCCACAAGCTGCCGCTTACGGGTCCGACACGGCCACGCCGACCCGCATCCCGCGCAGATCCACTGCGGCCGTACCGGCTGATGCACCGACACGCCCTACCACCCTTCGGATCGTTGGAAGGGGGAAGGGTTCACCGCCGACACCCGACTCGACCACACCCAGGGCCGGCGGCAGTCCCCTTCCCCCTGGCACCCACCAGCCCGGCGAATCTGCCGCAAGCGAACCGGCAAGGCCCTGCGCCAGAACCTACGAACCAGGCGCGGGCACCCCAACGTCCCGACGGACACCAGCCCGGACACTTCCACGACCCTGGCGCGTCCCGTCATGTCCACTACCGTGGTCGGTATGAGTCACCGCCTCCGCGCGGCCATGCTCCGATGCCGAACGGTTCGTCGTCGCCCTCGACGTGCAGCGCGAGCAGCGGCCACAGTCCGGTTCGGTGATGCCGGGCCCGCCACCGGGACCACTCACCCGCGGCGGCGGGGTGAGAGGAGAGCCAGTACACCGGCGTGGTGCCGTTGTACGGCTTCATCAACCGGCCCTCGGGGATGTCCGGCGGTAGCGTTTCGTGCCACGTCATGGCCGACACCGTAGGCGCCGGCCATGACAGAGTGCCCGGCGACTTCAGACTGAAGACCGACGTGGACATCGCCGGCCTGCGCACGCGCGGCGGCACCAAGTCCGCTGGGCGCTCTCGGTTCGCCTGGAAGAGTTTTCAGGTCAGCGTGAACACCGCGAAGCGGTGGGCCGACCGGTACCGAGCCGAAGGAATCGCAGGCATCACCGACCGGTTCAGCCGCCCGCACCGGACCAGCCCGCCAGTAGAACGCGAGGTGGTGCACCTGCGGGAGACAGGCTCGTCGAGGAGATCCACCACGATCCGACCATGGCCGGCGGTCAGGTCATCAGCGTAGTTGCGCGCCACCGGTACGACGACGCCCGATCCTGGAGGTCGATGGTGGCCACCGGTCATGAACCTGAACCGGAGGCCCTCGATCAACGGGACGAACCGTCGGGGCCGCTCCGTCCAGGATCTGCCTTCTCTCCGCAACGCGACAGGGCGTCGGCTTGGGCGGAGCCGCTACTTCTGTCGGGTGATCGTGGCGGCCGTGATGTCGCTGCCCAGCATGTTCCCGGTCACCACGACGGTGTCGCCGGTCCGCAGGTCCTTGAGCGCACCGGTGAGCCGGACCTGCGTACGGTCGCCTGTCTGCACGGTGACCACCTCGCCGGACTCGCGCCGGACCTTCATCGTGTCTCCGTCGATGTCGGTGACGGTGCCGGTGGTGGCCGGGGTGGCGGTGGCGGCCGGGGGAGCGGCGCCACCGCCACGGGCACCGCCGCCGCGGGCCCCACCGGCGGGTCCGTCGACCGCTGTCCCGCGTCCCGCCGGTGCGGGGGCGGGATCCGGTCCGTATGCCTGTTGCGCCTGGGCGCCGCCGGCGAAGCCGCCGACGAGCAGCAGCGCTGCCGCGAGCCACGGGGTGGCCCGGTTCCGCCAGGGGCGGGGTCCGGCGGCGAGTGCGGTGTCGAGGTCGGTCGTCATGTCTTCACCTGTCATTCGTAGCGGAGCGCGTCGATGGGGCGCAGGCCGGCGGCGCGGCTGGCGGGGACACTGCCGAAGAAGAGTCCGATCGCGACTGAGACGCCCAGGGCCAGCGCGACGGAGCTGGGCACGATCACCGGTTGCACACCGACGATGGTGAACCGGCTGCCGATCAGCGCGGCGGCCACGCCGAGGCCACCGCCGAGGACGCTGAGCATTGTCGCCTCGGCGAGGAACTGGGTGAGGATGGTGCGTCGGGGTGCGCCGAGGGCCTTGCGGATGCCGATTTCCCGGGTTCGCTCGGTGACGGTCACCAGCATGATGTTGGTGATGCCGATGCCGCCGACGAGCAGGCTGATGCCGGCGACCGCACCCAGCAGGACGGTGAAGGTCTGCGCGGTCTCGGTGCGGGTGGCCAGGAGTTGGGCGGCGTTCTGGATCCGGTACGGCGCGGCACCCGCACCACCACCACCACCACCGCAACCACCTCCGCGGCCGGTGGCGGCGGTGCCGGCCGGCAGCTTGAGGCGCTGGTAACGTGTGTGACGTGCGTCGACGTGTGGCGAGGCGCAGGCTCCTTGGTCGCATGTCACGCCGTTACCGGCGCGTGCGCGCCACCGGATCGGTCGTCAGGGTCAGGCCGGTCAGAACGGTGTCGACCAGCGCGTCGGTGTCGGAGTTCGACAACGGGCGCCGCGTCACCACGGTGCGCAGCCACACCGGTCCGAGCAGCAGGTCGGCGAGGAGTTGGTCGTCCACAGGGCCGGTCAGCTCACCTCTGGCCCGGGCCCGGCCGGTCACCTCGGTCACGTGCGCGCAGTGCTGGCCGAGCAGTTCGTCGGCGAGTCGGGCCAGTTCCGGGTCGGCGCCGGTGTGGGCGAGGACGTCGGCGGCGAGCCGGCCGGGTCCGTCGCCGAGGAACGCGGCCTTCGCGGTGACCAGGGCGACCAGGTCACCGCGGAGCGAGCCGGTGTCCGGCACCGGGAGGTCGCGGGCGATGGTGTGCCGAAAGGTGGCCGCCACCAGTGCCGGCTTCGACGGCCACCACCGGTAGAGGGTGGTCTTGTTGATCCCCGAGCGTCGGGCCACCCCCTCGATGGTCAGGCCGGCGTACCCCTCGGTGCTGAGCAGGTCCAGGACGGCGGCGTGGATGGCGTTCACGCCGCGTGGGCCCCGCCCGATGCGTCCGCGGTCGTTGGGACGGGCAGTCGCGCCGTCCTCGGCCGGGCGGCTCATCGGCCCGTCCGGCGCAGCAGGCGCAGTGCCGTGGTCATCCGCCGGGCCCAGGCGGCGGTCTCCGCGCCGGGGCGATGGTAGGCCGGGGCCAGGCCGAGCCCGCGCTGCCGGGCGACGGTCTTGACCCGGGTGAAGCGGAGCAGGCCCTCGTCGCCGTGCCGGCCGCCGAGTCCGGAGTCCTTCCAGCCGCCCATCGGCGCGTCGACGCTGCCCCAGACCGCGGAGTAGCCGTCGTCGACGTTCACGCTGCCCGCCTCGATCCGGGCGGCGACCGCCTCGCCGCGTGCGCCGGAGCCGCTGAACACGCTGGCGTTCAGTCCGTACCGGGTGTCGTTGGCCAGGGCGACGGCCTCGTCGTCGGTGCCGAAGCGGTACACGGCGACCACCGGCCCGAAGGTTTCCTCGGCGTACATCGCCATGTGGGGGGTGACGCCGGTCAGCACGGTGGGTTCGAAGACGTACGGCCCGATGTCGGGGCGAGGCCGGCCGCCGGTGTGCAGGGTGGCGCCCTTGGCGACCGCGTCGGCGACATGGGCGGTGACCGTGTCGAGCTGGCGGGCTGAGGCGAGGGAGCCGAGGTCGGCGTCGAAGTCGCCGCCGACGCCGAGCCGCAGGGTAGCCGTGCGGGCCACGAACCGGCGGAGGAACTCGTCGTGCAGCCGGTCGGCCACGTACACCCGCTCGATCGACACGCAGAGCTGCCCGGCGCTGGCGAAGCAACCCCGGATCGCTCCCTCGACCGCCGTGTCCAGGTCGGCGTCGTCGAGCACCAGCAGCGGGTTCTTTCCGCCGAGTTCCAACGCGGCGGGCACCAGCCGGTGGGCGGCCTGCGCCGCGACCTCGCGGCCGACCCTGGTGGAGCCGGTGAAACAGACCATGTCCGCACGGGCGGTGATCTCGGGGCCGACATCCGCACCCTCGCCGGCGACGACCTGCCAGAGCGCCGGGGGCAGTCCGGCCTCGACGGCCAGCGCCCGCAGCCACAGGGCGGTCACCATGGTGGCCGGGTCGGGCCGGTGCACCACCGCGTTGCCGGCCATCAGCGCCGGCAGCACCTCTGCCGCGGCCAACGACAACGGGTAGTTCCACGGCGAGACGACGCCGACCACACCCACCGGGAACCGCAACTCGCGGGTACGGGTGAGCACCGGCAGCGCACCCGCGCGACGGCGTGGGCGCAGCAGCCGCGCCGCGCGGCGCGCGTAGTGCCGGGCGTTGATCGCCACGTCGAGGACCTCCTCGACCGCGTGCCGGCGGGCCTTGCCCGACTCCAGCTGAATCAGATCCAGCCCTTCGGCCTGCCGGTCCAGCAGCAGGTCGTGCAGCGTGAGCAGCACGCCGGCCCGGTGGGCCGGCGACCGGGCCGCCCAGGCCCGCTGTGCCTCGGTCGCGCCGGCGAACGCGCCCGCCACGTCGGCCGGGCCACTCGACGGTACGTCGACGGTCGGTCCCCCGGTCAGGGGTGAGACGGCGGTGAACGTGGGTCCGGTCGCCCGTACCGCGTCGAGCATGGCCGCCGCGGTGGCCGGCAGGGCCGGCGGGTGGCCGTCGACGGCGGGGTTTCCCGCGGTGGCAGCGCCGGCCCGGCCGGGGAGGACTGAGGTCATGCCGCCACCCTAACGCGACGCAACGTGGCGTTGCGAAGAGAGTGGGACGCTTCACGCTGGCCGGCCGGCGAGGACCGGGCGGATGGCCTCGGCATCGTCGTCCGTTCCCGCACCTTGAGCGGCAGAGGTCAGGTGCGGGGTGACGGGTCGTCCCGGGGAGTCACCGACAAGATCACACCCGGGCGGGGTTGAGTGTGCCGCTACGGCCGGGTGTCTCGTCGACGACGCACATCCTCAGGAACGACATCGCCCGTGGAGGCTCCGATGGCCCTGTTCGACTCCGGTCCACCCGTGGACCGGTCCGCCTCACCCGCTCCTCGGCGCGCCCCCGCTCACGCCGGCGCCGCCGTCGGTACGGCGGCGGTGCTGGCGTTGGCGGCGGCCTGCACGAGTACCTCGCCCTCGACGAGTTCTGATCCGCGGCCGTCTCCTGCCGGACTGGAGGCCTTCTACGGGCAGAAGCTGTCGTTCGGCTCGTGTACGGGCTACGGCACCACACCGGGGGAGAAGAAGAGCTTCGTCGAACCCTTCCAGTGCGCTCGACTGAAGGTGCCGCTGGACTACCCGAACCCGAAGGGCAGGACGATCCAGGTCGCGGTGCTCCGACTGCCCGCCCAGGGGGACCCGGGGCAGCGCATCGGGTCGTTGGTGCTCAACCCCGGCGGTCCGGGCGGTTCCGGCCTGACCCAGGCGACGAGCTTCGTCGCCGCGCACGCGAAGAGCCCTCTGTTGCAACGGTTCGACGTGGTGGGGTTCGATCCCCGTGGGGTCGGATCCTCGACGCCCGCGATCAGCTGTTTCACCGACGCCGAGCGCGACCGCGGCGAGGACCAGACCACCCTGCTGGCGTCGTCCGGGCAGTGGCGCGAGGACGACACCCGGCGCCTGGCGGAGCGGTGCGCGAAGGGGTCAGGCGGCACGGAGATGCTGGCCGCGGTCGGCACCCGTAACGTCGCCCGCGACATGGACGTCCTGCGCTCGGCGCTCGGCGACGACAAGCTCACGTTCGCCGGGCAGAGCTACGGCACCAGACTCGGCGCGGTCTACGCCGAGATGTTCGCCGGAAACGTCCGGGCGCTGGTCCTGGACGGTGTCACGGACCCCACCCTGGAGAACCCGCAGCGGCGGCTCACCCAGCAGGCCGGCTTCCAGCAGAACTTCGAGAAGCTGGCCGCCGCCTGTGCCGCCAGCAAGGACTGCCCCCTGGGCACCGATCCGGCCCGGGCCACGGCGGTCTTCCAGCAGCTGGTCCAGCCGCTGATCGACAAACCCGTACCCGCCGGCAAGGGACGGACGCTGAACTTCAACCAGGCCACCGGCGGCGTCACCGCCGGCCTCTACTACCCCGAGACCTGGCCCGCGCTGATCAAGGGCCTCAGCCAGCTCAAGCAGGGCGACGGAGCGCAGATCCTGAAGGTCGGCGATCTCTTCGGCGGCCGGGACCCCTCCGGCGTCTGGACGAACTTCCTCGAGGCCAACCTCGCCGTCAACTGCAACGACGAGGTGCGCCGTACGCCCGAGGAGGAGGCCCGGCTGCGCGCCGACATCATCAGGACCAGCCCGTACCTGGCAACCGGTGCGGAGGTCGACGGGGTCAGCCGGGACGCGTGCGAATTCTGGCCGGGCGAGCCCAGCCTCGGCATTCCCTACGCGCAGGACGTCAAGGGCCTGCCGAAGAGCCTGATCATCTCCGTCACCGGCGACCCGGCCACCCCCTATGCCGCCGGCAGGGTCCTGGCCGACGAGCTCGGCGGCACCGTGCTCACCGTCGAGGGCGCCCGGCACACCGTCGCGCAGGAGGCGGTCAGCCCCTGCGTCGACGCCGCCTTCGCCGCCTACCTCATCGATCTGACGGTCCCCGCGGAAGACCGACACTGTCGGCTCTGACCAGGCAGGGGTATCACGATCGCCCGTGACGCGGCAGCACCGGGGCGACCATTCCAGGTGTCCTCGTCCACCCGGAGCGCATGCACGGTACGGGGGCCGTCGCCGTCGCGCCGGTTCGGTCGCAGCACCGCGACGACCGTCGCTGTCCCGCCAGGGCGGAGGACGGTGACGACTCCGCCGTACGAGGGTGTCGTTGTTCGGTGTCATGTCGGATTGCTTCACGTGGTGGGTTCGGTGACGCCGTTGAACACCGGCGGGGCGTAGCCGGCGGGCTTGTCGCCGATACCGAGGCCGGGGCTCACCACCCAGGACTGGTACTGCGCGGTGAACATGCCGTACGGCATCCCCAGGTCCGGGGCGCTGGCCTCGTCGAGCCGGCGGCGGGCGTCGGCCGGAATCTCGAAGTCGAGCGCGCCGACGTTGCTGGCGAGCTGTTCGGGGCTGCTCGCCCCGATGACCATCGAGGCGACGCCGGGCTGGGTGGCCACCCAGTTGATCGCCACCTGCGCCATGCTGCGGCCCAGGTCGGCCGCCACGCTCTCCAGGGCGTCGATGACCTGCCAGTCGCTGGGGCTGATCGGCTGGCCCACGGCGTTGAGAACTGTCACTTGCCGTGCTCTGCCATCATGAGCCCGTGCAGCGACTGGGGAAGATTGCCGCCGCTTCCGGCTGCGTCCTGGTCGGCGCCTGTGTGGTGCTGACCGCGGTGGCCGCGCGGGAGGCCCGGGGCGATCTCGAGCGGGCTGACCAACTGTTCGGGGTCATCGGCGGCGTGACGGGGGTGATCGGCGCCGCGCTCGCGCTCGTCGGGCTCGTGGTCTCGGTCGTTCTCGGCAGGTTGCAGCTCAGGGCGGCGCGGTCGACGCAGGACGAGGGTGAGACCCTCCCCGATGCCGCGTCCGCGTCCGCGGTGCCGGCCGCCGGCCGGATCGACGCCGACATCGACCGGCTCCGGGTGGCGCTGGCGGTCGCGTACGACCAGTTGTTCGGGGTCGACGACATGGTCGACCAGGTGGGCGAGATCCTGAAGAACCCGGCGAGTCCGCGGATCCTGTCCGTCTGGGGTGGAGCGGGTTACGGCAAGACCACCCTGGTGTACGAGGCGGCGCGCCGGCATACGGGGGAAGCCGGTTTCGCGCGCCTGTTCGGCATCT
The DNA here is from genome assembly GCF_049315235.1 of Micromonospora sp. WMMD754. Taxonomy (NCBI): domain Bacteria; kingdom Bacillati; phylum Actinomycetota; class Actinomycetes; order Micromonosporales; family Micromonosporaceae; genus Micromonospora; species Micromonospora sp. WMMD754. The sequence goes on along the minus strand of NZ_CP186058.1, from coordinate 6,182,362 downwards.
CGGCCAAGTTCACCCACATCGGTCCGGCCGGCCTGATGAAGCCTCAGCGGGCGCGCATCACGAGCGAGTGGCGGGACATCCTCGTCGAGCTCGCCAAGCAGGTCGACCCGACGGCGGACGTCGACGCGACCACAGTGGAGGAGGCGCTGCCGGGCCTGTTCCCCGCCGCCCCCTGCCTGGTGGTCGTCGACAACCTGGAGACCGTGCCGGAGGCCCGGCAGGCGGTCGACTACCTGGTCGCGCGCTTCGCCGAGTCGCCGCACCGGTTCCTGCTGACCACTCGCGAGTCGGTCGCCGCGATCGGCGGTCGGTGGGTGACCGAACGCAGGTGGAACGGCCCGTCGGCGGCGGACGCGAAGCGGTACGCCGACCACCTCGCCCGCCACGACACGGCCCTCGACCCCACTGACGCGGATCTCGACGACGTGGTGGAGGCGGCCGAGTGCGCACCGCTGCTGATCCAGATCATCGTGCGGTACGCCGCGGAGAAGACGCTGACGATCGCTGAGGTGGTGCGGCGGTTGCGCGATCGGGGCGGCCAGCTCGGAAACAACGTGTGGCGGTACTGCTATGCGCAGTCGATGCAGGCCCTGGCCGACGGCGTGGGCTCGACGCAGGACGCGATACGTCTGATGGGCGTCTTCTGCTTCGTCCCGGCCGGACGATCGGTGACCGACCAGGAGTTCTTCGCGCAGAGCCGGATCGCCGACCGGGAACAGTTCCTGCGCGTCCGCGAGCTCGCCTGCCGGCTGACCCTGGTGCGTGCCCTCGAGGGCAACACGCGATTCACCGTGCACTCACTCCTGCGCGAGCACTTCTGCGGCAACGTCGACGGCACCGACGCGGCTGCTCCGGCCGCCCGATGACGCCGGACGCCCGGGCCGAGCTCGACGAGTGGCAGTGCGGCGTCCGGGCGGTGGCCGGCGATCCGGAGGGCTGGGAGAGGCAGACGACGTTTCGGATCACGCAGGCCCGTACCCGACCGATGGCCGACCTCGGCGAGGAGTACGCCGCGTTCGTCTACTGGATGCGGCGGCTGGCGGCGTCGCCCACGAACGTCTCGCCGGACGTGCTGTCGGCGTTCGTCGCGGAGCTGGGGCGCCTCGCCAGCAACCTCGGGCAGCCGGCCCGGATGGACGACGTGGAGACCGCCCTGCGGGAGGCGATCGCGGCCCAGTCGGCGGTGGGCGGCCCGGTCTCGGGCCTCTACCTCGCGTTGGCGTCCTACCTGGGCACACGCGCGTTCGAGACGCGGGAGCGCAGCAGGGCCATCGCCGCTGCCGTGGCGAGCGCCGAGCCCGGCACCGACGACTGGGGGCGGGCCATGATCGCGAAGTGCGAGTACGAGGTGTCGATCAGCCGGTACACCACCGCCGTGCGGACCGCGCACGACCTGCGGGCGTGGCTGGGTCGGGGTCTTGATCCCCATTTCGAGTGCGGCGCGCTCACCCATGAGGCGACCGCGCTGTTCACGTCGTTTCAGGACCTGGCGGAGGCCGAACGCTTGTTGCGGCGTGCCGTGACGTTCGCCCCCGCCGCCACTGACGACGTCCGGGTCGCGCGCTGGATCGCGACCGCCTTCCACTACCTGGGCCGGATCGCCGAGGTGCGGGGCCGTGACGAGGAGTGCCTCCGCTACTACGTCCGTGGCCAGAAGTACCAGGAGCTGTGTCCGGAGGAGATCGAGGCGTCCGCGTTCCTGCACCTGCGGCTCTCCGAGCCACTGGCCAACGCCCATCTGTACGAGCTGGCGTCCGACCATCTGCGCCAGGCGGAGCGGCTGGCGCAGGTGGGTGCGAACCGCAGCTCCGCCGCCGTCCAGGTCGAGGTCGGCTACGCCGTGCTGACGGCCAAGCAGGGACGGCTGGCCGAGGCGCAGCGGAGGGGCCGGGAGGCGTTGCGGCACTGCCGGCGGATCAAGTTCCGGCGCGGCGAGCTCCTCTGCCTCGGGTTCCTGTTCACGATCCAGGTCAAACGCCGCCACTACCTCCGGTCGGCCCTGACCCTGCTGCGCATCGTGCCAACGCTGCTGACCGGTGAACTGAGGCACAACAGCATCCTCAAACTGCGTGGTGGCATCCCGGTGCTCTTCCGGCTGGCCTTCCGGCGGCTGGCGCGGAGAGGGTCGCAGGGCGAGAGCCCGCCGGGGGTCAGCGAGCCGGTCGGCTGCCCCTGTCCGCAGCATGCGGGTCCTCGGTGAGGGGCGCGTCGGCGCCGGCCGGAGACGAACGGCTGGAGGCGACGACCGTCACCCCGATCGCCGCCACCGCGAGGAGTGCCGCGAGCCCGCCTCGCGTCGCGGCGAGGAACACGGCACCGCGGACCGGGTCGGCCTCGCTCCCGATCCCGATCCACACCCCCAGCGACGCTCCGACGACGAGCGCCCCGCCCACCAGGGCCCACGCCCGACGGGCGCGGCGCGACGCCGGCTCCGGCCCGCCGAGGGCCGGGCCTGGGCGTGCGCGCCTGGCGCACCACACGGCGAGGACGGCCAGTCCGACGACGGTGCTCGCGTACTGGGCCCACTCGTAGCCGGGAAGCGGCCCGTGTGCCGCGGCCAACCAGGGCAGGTGTCGGACGCCCCAAGTGCCGGAGTGGGTGAAGCTGTCCCACACCACGTGCGTGAGCGCGCCGACGGCGAGCCCCGCGACGACGGCCAGGGGATTCAGCCGGGCCTTTCCGGTCCGGGTGCCGCCGACGGTTCCGGTGGACGGGGTGAATAGGCCGGGCAGCAGCACGCCGGCCGCGGGCCGGCCGATCGTCCGCCACCCGACGAACGCCACCGCGCCCACCAGGACGTCGAGCGAGACCGCCCCGGCCAGCGAGTGGGTCCATGTGGTCAGCGACGTGACCGTCACGTAGAACGGCAGGTCGGGAGCGAGACTGCCGACGACGAGGGCCGACGGGGGCACGCCCAGGCGGCCCAGCGGTCGCAGCAGGGGCAGGACCACAGCGGGATGACTGGCGGTGAACGGCACGGCGCCTCGGTTCGCCTCTCGGTCGCGGCAGGGCCGTATCGTATCGCCGCGCCGCACCCCGGTGGCACCGGCCGACGGTGTCGGAGACCTCCCGGTCTCAGCGAAGAGCGGCCGTGGCCTGGGCGACCAGCCAGCGTTCCGCCTGCTCGTAGGTCCAGCCGTTGTCGTCGAGCAGGGTGAAGTAGCCGGAGTATCCGAAGTAGAACCAGAGGATGTCGGTCGCCTCCGCGACTGTCGTTCCCGCACGGAGGCCGCCGACGTCGCGGAGTCGCACGGCGACGGCTTCGACGGCGTCGCGGTAGCGTCCGGTGGCCACCCGCAGGCTGTCGGCGACCTCGGCGTGGTGCGGCGCGGTCGTCAGCATCAGCCGCATGATGTCGCCGTACGTCTCGCGCATGGCCCGGACCGTGGCTGCCGTGTCCCGCAGGATCTCGTCCGGGTCGGTGAGCGTCTCCTGCCGGGAGAGGGTCTGCGCCACGATCGGCGCCTGGCTCCACAGGTCGACGAGCGTCCGGACCAGCCCCTGCTTGCCGCCGGTCACCGCGTACACCGTGGCCGGTGCGACGCGAGCCTCCGCGGCGATGTCCTCGATCTTCGTGGCGAAGTAGCCGTTGCGGGCGAAGAGTGAGCGCGCCGCCTCGATGATGGCGGCGCGGGTGGCCGCGGCGTACTCGGCCCGACGGCTCCTCGGTGCTTCGGTCATGGTCGTGTGAGCATAGCCCCCGCCATCTGTCAGAGTTGGTCTCTGACGAGTGAGTGGCTACTCTGATCAAATGGGTGACATGCTGACGTCCGGCACGGAGTACGAAGCAGCGCGGACGATCTGGAACGGTGCGGTGACCAGACGTCCGCGCGCCGTCCTTCGGTGCGCCACCACGGCTGACATCCAGGCCGGGGTGCGGACCGCCCGGGAGAAGGGCCTCCCGCTGTCGGTGCGCGGCGGCGGGCACGACTGGGCCGGTCGCGCGCTGACCGACGGCGGGCTGACGCTGGACCTGAGCCCGATGCGGCGGGTGAGCGTGGACCCGGCAACCGCGGTCGCCACCGTGGCCGGCGGTGCCACGTCGGCCGACGTGGCCGCGGCCGCGCAGCGGGCCGGTCTGGTCGCGGTCACCGGGACGGCCGGTTCGGTCGGCATGGCGGGCCTGACGCTCGGCGGTGGGTACGGTCCACTGAGCGGCCGGTTCGGCCTTGCCGCCGACAACCTGCTGTCGGCCGACGTGGTGCTCGCCGACGGCACGTCGGTCACCGCGGACGAGGAGCGCGACCCCGAGTTGCTCTGGGCCCTGCGCGGCGGTGGCGGCAACTTCGGCGTCGTCACCTCGATGCGGATCCGGCTGCACGCGGTGCCGACGATCCTGGCCGGCATGATCATGTTCGGCTCCGACGTGCTGCCGGAGCTGGAGGAGTCGCTGCTACGCGGGCCGGACGAGCTGACCGTGCAGGCCGGCTTCATCACCGCCCCGACCGGTGGGTCGGCGCTGTTCGTCGCGCCGACCTGGTGCGGCGAGCCCGAGGCCGGGACCAAGGTGCTTCAGCGGCTCACCGAGCTCGGCGAGCCGCTGACGGCGCAGTTCGGCCCGACCACGATGACCGACCAGCTCGCACAGATCGACGCGATGTTCCCGGGGGGTCGCCACGTCGAGATCGGGGCGCGCACGGTGACCGGACTCGACCGTACGGTCCAGGAGATCCTGCTCGACGCCGCCGACGCCAAGACCTCGCCGCTGTCGGCGATCTCGCTGCACAGCCTCCACGGCGCGGCCGCTCGCGTCCCCGCCGACGCCACCGCGTTCCGCAACCGGACGCCGCACCTGATGGTCGAGACCATCGCGGTGTGGGAACCCGGAGACCCCGCCGAGGATCGACACCGGGCCTGGGTCCGCAAGACCGACCGGCTTCCGGGCGGCTATCCCAACCTGCTCGGTCCGGGCGACGCCGAGCGCACCGCCGCAGCCTTCGGGCCGAACGCCGAGCGCCTGCTCTCCGCCAAGAAGCGGTACGACCCCGAACTGGTGTTCCACGCCCCGGGAAGGCTCTGACGGCCGGCGCCGAGGATCCACCATCGAACGGAGGTGCGCAGTGGGCTGGAGCACCCGGGAGATCGCCCAACTCGGCGGCACCACGCTGCGAGCGGTACGCCACTACCACGACATCGGGCTGCTGACCGAACCACCCCGGCGCACCAACGGCTACAAGCAGTACGGGGTTGCCCACCTCGTCCGGATCCTGCGCATCAGGCGCCTGACGGAGTTGGGTTTCTCGCTGTCGCAGATCGCGACCATGCAGGACACCGACGATCAGCCCGTGGAGGCCCTGCGCACCCTGGACGCCGAGCTCGCGGCCACCATCGAACGGCTCCAGCGGGCCCGCCTCGAACTCGGCGTCATCCTGCGACAGCCCACACCGGCGGAACTGCCACCCGGTGTCGTCACACCCGATGTCGTGTCGACGATGCCGCCGGCCGACCGTTCGTTCGTCGTCGTGCTGACCCGGATACTCGGCGCCGACACGATGCGGGCCTGGGGGGACATGCTGCGCAAGCCCGTCAACGACCCGGTGGCCGAGCGGTTCGACACGCTTCCCGCGGACGCCGACGCGCAGGCCCGCGCGGCCGTGGCCCGGGACCTGGCCCCCTACGTACGCACGCTGCTCGCCGAGAACCCCGGAGTGCGGATCACGAACGCCGGCACCCGGTACAGCGCACGCTACGTCGAACAAGCCGTCGGCAAGGCCCTGTCGGAGCTCTACAATCCGGCGCAGCTGGACGTCCTGCGGCGCACCCACCGCCTGCTGTCCGAACCGCGGGACTGATCGACGGCACCGACCGGCGCGCGGCGAGCGGGCCGGGGACGGGTGCCGGTGGACCGCACGTGGTCAGCGGCGGGCCGCGACGAGACGTCTGGTGCTGCGCCGGAAGCTCCACACGACGACCAGCGCGGCCAGTACGGTGAGCGGAGTGCCCATGACGACTCGGGCAAGGCCCAGCCCACCGGTGCTGTCGGCCAGGTAGAGCCACTGCTGGACCGCGAACCGGGACCCGAACACCGACGCCGCGGCGAGGGTCGCGACATCGTGTGCCACCCGTACGGCTCGATCGGATCGCCATGCGTGCGTGCCGCCGTGCAGGGCGTTCCAGATGACACCGGTCAGCGGCCGGCGAGCCAGCACCGACCCGGACGTGACGACGAATCCGGCCAGCGAGGCCCAGATCCCGATCACGAAGAAGTCTCGCGCGGAGCCGGTCCAGGCGACGATCCCGGCGGCCACCGCCACACCGAGCAGGCTGCCCACCGCCGAGACGAGACGCTCGCCGCGCAGCCACCGAAGGAGGAACAACGCCAGCCCGGTCGCGACCGCGACACCGACAGCCACCGGAAGCGACAGGAACGCGTCGGCCGTGACGAACACGATCACCGGGACCGTGGAGTAGACGAACCCGGCCGGGCCGCCCATCTGCCGCAGGACGGTGTCGGCGGGCTGGGCGGTGCCGTCGGGAGGAGTGGGCCCACGGTCCCGCTCCGACATCACATCTGGGTCGACCTCGTTCGGCATTGGACAATTAGCCGGTGTGCCGCAGCGGCACACTCAAGCACGCGCGGCACGCTGTGTCCGACCTCACGACCGGCGGCGCGACCGCTGCCGGCGCTCGATGCCGGCCTCGAGTTCGACGTCGAGGGCGCGGAACGTCTGTTCCGCGCCCTCGACCGATTCCCGCGCCACGGCGATGTCGCAAGCGACACGCCCAGGTCCACCAGGCGACGGATCCGCAGCAGCCGGAGGAGATGCAGGATCCCGTACTGCTTGCCATCGCACACCGTGCCCCAGGGGCACGGCCGACGTCAGCCGCGCCGGCAGGTCCGGTCGCCGGCCGGCATCGTGCCATCCACCAGGTACGACGTGGCGAGGTTCAGCGCGCAGGCGTTACCACCGAGCACGTAGACGCCGTGCCCGCTCCCGTCGACGGTGACCAGCCGGGAGCGCTTCTCGAACTTCTCCCGCAGCAGCCTGCCACCGGCGAGCGGGGTGACCGGGTCGTGCCGGTTCTGCAGGATCAGCACGTTGCGTGGCCCCTCGTCGTCCACCGCGACCGGCGGCTGCGCCGGCTCGTGCGTCCAGAAGGCGCAGGGGGTGATGTTGGCGCTGGCCGCGCCGAACAGCGGGAACCGCTTGCGGTCCTGCGCGACGGCCCGCCGGTAGGTGTCCACGTCCTCGGGCCACGCGACGTCGTTGCAGGTGACGGCGAGGAACACGGTAAGCGCGTTGTCCTGCGGGTTGGGGGCGGTCGCCGCCTTCGCCCGCGGCGCCTCGCCGGGGTTCAGGTAGGTCTGCCAGATCCGCGCGAGGCTCGGGTACTGGATCTGGTTGTAGAGGGAGCCGAAGGTGATCTGCCGGAAGACGGCACCGGTGAGCCCGTCGGCGGCGGGCGTCTCGTCGAGCCGCTCGGCGAGCGTGAGGTAGGTCCGGCGTACCTGCCGCGGGGTGCGGCCGAGGCCGTAGGACTCGTGCCGCTTCGCCGCCCACGCCGCGAAGTCGGGGAACGTCTGCTCCATGCCGAGCGCGAACCGGCGCAGTCCGGCCCGGTCGAGGTGGGTGTCGCCGACGATGCTGTCCAGCACCACCCGGTCGGTGGTGGCCGGGAACATCGAGGTGTACGCGGCACCGAGCGCCGAGCCGTAGGACGCCCCGTAGAAGCTGGCCGTCTTCTCGCCGAGCGCGGCGCGGATCCGGTCCAGGTCGCGGGCCATGTTCGCGGTCGTGAGGTGGCGCAGCCGGCCCTCGGTGTCGTTGGCCGCACAGCGTTCGGCGACGTCCTCGGCGATTTCCGCCTGGCGGCCCACCGCGGCGTCGTCCGGCGCGTACGGCGGGATGTTGGCCCAGTAGGCGTCATCGGCGGTGAAGCCGCAGCTCACCGGCGACGAGTGCCCGACGCCCCGGGTGTCCATGCCGATCAGGTCGTAGGCGTCCGTGACGCCGGTCGGCAGCCCTTTCGAGACCAGGAAGGCCGGCTGGTCGAGCCCGGTGCCGCCCGGCCCGCCCGGGTTGAACATCAGCACACCGCGTCGCTTCTCCGGTTTCGTGCTCGCGATCCGCGACACCATCAGCTCGATCTGGGTGCCGTCCGGGTCCTGGTAGTCCAACGGAACCGGCACCGTCGCGCACTGCACCGGCAGTTGAACCGTCGGGGGCACCACCACGTCCGTGGGGCACGCGGTCCAGCGTGGACCCGCCGCGGCCGGTCCCGCCGGCGTCCCGTCGGCGGTCGCCGGAATCACCGAGACCAGGGCCCCAACCAGTCCCAGCGTCCCCACCAGGGCCATTGCACGTCCTCGCGACATTCGCATCTCCTGTCCGACCCACGTTCAGCGGGTTCGCACCCATGCGAACCTGTGCCCTCGGGGCACAGTCAAATGCGGCACGGCAGACGTCGGTCCGCGTCTGCGGACGTCGTCGAACAGATCACACCCGGGCGGGGTTGAGTGTGCCGCTACGGCCGGGTGTCTCATCGGAGCCGCCGTCGCCCGCCGGCGGCGGGGGCACCGGCCGAGCAGTCCGAGCAACGAACGCGGCCCACCGATCGGCACGTCGACACGAAGGAAGACATGCGCCACTCTCCAGCACACCCGATCGTGCGTCCCCTGGGGGCGTTCGAGCACATCATCGACCTCTACATCGGTCGCAACCCCGTACAGTTCTCGCTCGTCGTCGAACTCGCCTCGCCCGTCTCGGCACACCAACTGGAGCGCGCGCTCGCGCAGCTGCAGCGGACGCACCCACTGCTCGCCGTCGGCATCGACCGCAGCGGCGACCGCCCGACCTTCCGGAAGTCGACCGAACCCATCGAGGTCCGACACGTTGGGGGAAGCTGGCGCGACGTGGCGGCGCAGGAGCAGGCCCGTCCCGTCGACGCCGACGGAAGCCCGCTGGCGCGCGCGACGCTCGTGGGCGGCGCACCCGGCGACCGGGGGAGCGCCGTCGTTCTGACGTTCTCCCACCAGATCACCGACGGACGCGGCGCGCTCCGCGCAGCGCACGACCTCCTCGTGATCCTCGACGGGCGGACGCTCCCGGCTCGGCCGGCGCCCCTGGACCAGGAGAGCCTGCTCGAACGTCTGCCCCGGACGGAGCGGCCGACCGATCACATCCCGGGCCCTCCGGCGGAGCCGGCTGTCGGCACGATCCGTCCGTTCGACGCCACGGCACCGAGCATCGAGATCGCCGAACTCGACCCCGCGACGACCGCACATCTTCGCTCCACCGCCCGTGCCAACGGGTCGACCGTCCAGGGCGCGATCTGTGCCGCCGCCGCGCAGGCGCTGGCCGCGCTCACCGGGGCCGAGAGCATCCGCGTCAACGTTCCCATCGATCTCCGCTCGGCGCTGGGCCTCGAGGACGACGTGGTGAACCGCTTCACGGCGACGAGCGTGGTGCTGCGCGCACCTGCGCAGAACACGCTCTGGTCTCTCGCGAAGGACGCGACGGCGCAACTGCGAGTCGCGCGGGACGGTGCCCGGCATGCGGCACTGATGCTGGGCTCGCTCAACCCCGCCGACGCCTCGGAGGCGGAGGCGGCGATGCTCGCCGCCACGGCTGCCGACCTGGAGATCACCAACCTGGGGACATCCGAGCCCGACACGTCCTCCGCCGTCGCGATCTGGGGACCGACGATGACGACGCAGGTCCGCGACGAGCGGATCCTCGGCGTCGTCACGCACGCCGGGTCGCTGAGACTCGTACTGACGACACACGGCGACACCAGGGGTCTTCCTGCTGACGTCGCCGGCCGCCTCACCCGACTCGGAGGTTCCGCAGCCGAAGGCTAGGTTCTGCGCCCGGCACCCGGTCGCGGCCGGACCGAGCGGTAGGTGGCGACCTCGTCGACCGCCGGGTCGACGGCGACGTGGGTCTCGGGCGTCGCACGCCGGTACCGGCGCGTCCGATCTCCGGTACCGGCCTGCGGGAGCAACTGCTGACCCAGGGGTTGAACCATCGGGGAAGGGTTTGTCGGAGCGACCGGGGGCATCGCGGTCGCGCTGGCGTGGACCGCCCTGGCCCGCCCGGCGGCGGTGCCGGTGGCCCTGTCTAGACGCGGGTCCGCAGGGTGACCGGGGAGCTGGATGTGCCGCCACCGGCGCTTGCGTGACGAGAGTCCGCACCGCGGCTGGGGTGGCGCGCGGGCCGGATGAGTCGTTCGCCGAGGGCCAGCACCAGGGCGGCTACGCCGAGCAGGGCGCCGATCAGCACCGTAGCGCGCACACCGTGGCTCGGCAGGGCCAGGCCGCCCACGAACGCGCCGGCGGTGATGCCGACGTTGACCGCGGCGGAGACTGTGGCGGCGGCGAGGTCGGAGCGCCCGGGGGCCACCTGGAGAACGAGGCCGCCGAGCGTCGCGGTGAACGCGGCGAATGCCAGTCCGGCCAGAGCGATCAGGCCGACGGACACCGACGGCCGTTGGCCGAACCTGTACAGGCCGAGCAGTGCTGACGATTGCAGTGCGACGGTCGTGAGGAGAGCGAGCCACGGGCTGCGGTCCAGCAGCGCGCCGATGGCGAGGATGCCGAGCACGCTGGCGATGCCACGTGCGAACAGGACGGCCCCGACCGACGCGGCGGAGAATCCGCTGACCTCGGTGACGAAGAGGGCGACGTAGGTGTAGGCGGCAATGGCACCGGCGGTCGCCAGGACGGCCATCGCCACCAGCAGCCAGAAGCGTCGGGCGTCGGGCGTCGCACCTCGGGCGGCGTGTCCGTCTTCCGGCCGCGTCGAGGGCAGCAGCGCGGCCACCACGACGAACACCACCGCGCCGAGCCCGGCTACCGCCAGGAACGATGCGCGCCACCCGGCGCGGTCGCCCAGCCAGGTGCCTGCGGGCACGCCCAGGGCCAACGCGACGGTGCCGCCGGCGAACACGACCGCGACGACCCGCCCGCGTAGTGCGGGCCGGAACAGCTCAGCCGCAGCCGGCACCACCACGGCCCAGAACAGCGCATGGGTCGTCGCGGTGACCATCCTGGCGACCAGGAGCAGCGCGAAGGTGCTCGTCAGCGCCGTGACGGCGGTGCTGAGGACGAAGCCGGCCAGGAGCGCCGACAGCAGCCGGCGGCGAGGGACCCTGCGGACCAGCGCCGTCAACGGGACCGAGGCGACCATCACCACCGCGCCGTAGGCGGTGACGAGCATGCCCACCTGCGGCGGCGAGACGGCCAGGTCCCCCGCCATCGGCAGCAGCAGCCCGATGGGCAGCGCCTCGGCGGTGGTGTAGAGGAACGTCCCACCGGACAAGCCGATCAGCGCCCCCGCTGCCCGTCCGCGTTTCATCAGACCCCCAGTTTCCGGCAAAAGCGCTTACGATGGAAACATGCTAGTGGCGTCCTTCGATGCGGGTCAACTGGTAAAGTGAGTTTCGATGGAAACACTCGAGGGCGTGACGCGGATGCGCCTGGTAGGCGGCAATCTCGCGCTGGACTTCATCAACACCCGTTCCGGTCCGCCCGTCGGATCTCCGGACGACGACGTGCTGACCGGCTACCCCGAGCTCCTTGCCTGGAGCGTGTACGCGGGTGCGCTCAGCGAGCCGGAGGCGGAGGTGTTGCGCCGGCTGTCACACGATGATCCGGCCGGCTCCCGGACCGCCCTCGCCCGATCGCTGCGCATCCGCGACGATCTCGACGATGTGTTCCGGGCGGTCGCCGCTGATCGCAGCCCGGACACGTCCGTGCTGGCCCGTCTGCGAGACGACGAAGCGGACGCGCTCGGTCACGCACGACTCGATCAAGGGCGTACGTTCGGATGGACCTGGCGAGACGACCAGACACTCGCCCGGCCGCTGCGGCCGGTGGTGCACGCGGCGGTCCAACTCCTCACCACAGGCGCACTGGACCGGATCAAGGGATGCGGCGGCTGTCGCTTCCTCTTCAACGACGAGAGCAAGAACCGCAGTCGCCGCTGGTGCAGCATGGACGACTGCGGAACCTCCGAGAAGATGCGCCGCTACGTCGCGGCGCGACGCACTCGCGCGACGAGCTGAGCCCGGCCTGGCGCGATCCGGCGGGTCGCGGCGGGTTGCCGACCTCGACCGGGTGCACGCGCGTGAACCAGTGACACCCGACGGCCTTCGGCAGGGCGTCTACGACCGTGCGGAGAGCCGGAAACGCGTTTCCTCCGGTCGGCGTCCGCTCCGTAGGATCTCCGGCGATCAAGGGGGATGAAACGGTGGGCGATTTCCAGCAGTTCGTGACGGATGTGACTTCGCGTCTGTCCACCATGTCCAGGGGCGAGTTGTACGTCGTCGGCGACGGTCTCGACCGGGACTCACTCTGGCTCACGTTTCTCGATTCCTTCCCCGCCGGCACCAATCTGCGGTTCCGTGAGCGGTCCGAGTACGACTGCTCGACGTGCCGCGGTTTCATCAAGCACTTCGGCACCGTCGTCGAGATCCACGACGGGCTGGTCCGTACCGTCTGGTCCGGGGTGTCGGCATCCGACCCGGTCTTCTCCGTCGTTGCCGCCGCTCTGGACGAGTTCGTTCTGTCGTTGCCGTTGTCCACCGTCTTCCGGTCCACTCAGGCGCAGTACGGGACGAAGACCACCCGGACGCTGCGCGACGGCCAGGTCGAGGTGTGGCACCACCTGCACGGCCGGGTGGAGGAGCGGCATCGCGTCGCGGACGTCGGCGCGGCACAGGGCAACTTCGACGCCGCGGTGCAGGTCTTCCAGCGTGGCCTGGCCGAGCTTGCCCCGCACGCTCTGGACACCGTCGTCGACCTGATCGACGGCAACGCCCTCTACCGCGGCGCGGAGCACCGTCGGGCGGTGACCGAGTTTCGGTCGCTGCAGAGCCGGTGGACGACGGCGACCGACGGACGGGCCTTCGTCTTCGCCAACGCCATGAACCCGGCGGCACGCATCCGCAACACGGTGATCGGCACCCTCGTTCAGGATCTCTCCGCGGGCGTCGACCTGGAGCAGGCCGTCCGGTCGTTCGAGACGAAGGTGGCGCCGCAGAACTACCAGCGCCCCACGGCGTTGATCACCCCGGCCATGGTCAAGGCGGCCATGAAGACCATTGACGAGTTGGGCATCGAGGAGTCGTTGCAGCGGCGGTTCGCCCGGTTGTCCGATGTGTCGGTCACCAACGTGCTGTGGGTCGACAACGACACGCAGCCGCGAATGAAGGACGGCATCGAAGGGCTGCTCATGCAGGCGACCACCGTGAGGTCGGCAGGCGCGCGCCTTCGGGACGCGGAGCCGGAGGAGATTCCGGTGGTCTCCTTCATGAAGGACATCCTGCCCGGCGCCACCAGCATCGACCTGTGGGTCGACACCGCCCACGAGCCGCACTTCGTCAGTCTCACGACCGGCCGGCACTCGGGCGCTCCGCGATTGTTCAAGTGGGACAACGATTTCGCCTGGTCGTACGGCGGCAACGTCACCGACTCGATCCGGGAGAAGGTCAAGCGAGCCGGCGGCAACGTCACCGGCAAGCTGCGGGTGAGCCTGTCCTGGTTCAACCACGACGACCTCGACCTGCACGTGTTCGAGCCCAACGGCGACCACATCTGGTACCAGGAGAAGCGCAACAAGCTGGACGTCGACATGAACGCCGGCGGGACGCTCTCCCGTGAGCCGGTGGAGAACGTCACCTGGACCGACCGGGTCCCCGACGGTGAGTACCGCATCGAGGTGAACCAGTACCGCAGGCGGGACAGCGCCCAGGGCGGCTTCGTGATCGAGACCGAGAGCAACGGCAAGATCGAGCACTACCGCCACGAGCGCGCGGTCGGCCACAAGGAGACCGTCGAGGTGGGCCGGATGACGGTCACCGGCGGGGTCATCACCGCTTTCCGGCCGGGCAGAGACGTGCAGCCGGGCAGTGCGAGCAAGGAGGTGTGGGGTATCACCACCGAACAGTTCGTACCGGTGTCCACCATCATGTACTCGCCGAACCACTTCGACGACAACGAGGTCGGCAACCGGCACTACTTCTTCATCCTGAAGGGGTGCGTGAACGACCAGCCGGCGCGCGGGATCTACAACGAGTTCCTCCGCGGCGACCTGCAACCGCACCGCAAGGTGTTCGAGGTTCTCGGCGACCGCACCAAGTGCGAGCCGTCTCCGGATCAGCTGTCCGGTCTCGGCTTCAGCTCCACGGTCCGCAGCTCTGTGGTCGCCAAGGTGACCATGACCGGCGGCCGGCGCCGCCTCATCGGCATCCAGTTCTGATTCCCTACCAGATATCGGAGAGAGACCATCGTGACCGTTTTCGAGAAGGCCACGCGGGAGAAGTTCCGCTATCCGTCGGCCAAGGGACAGCTGACCACCGAACAGTTGTGGGAGCTTCCGCTGACCGCCAAGTCCGGCTTCAGCCTCGACGACGTGGCCAAGGCGGTCAACGCCGAACTCAAGGCCGTCGACACCGAGTCGTTCGTGGCCACCGAGGCCAATCCGGCCAAGGCGATCTGGGAGGCCAAGTTGGAGGTCGTCAAGCACGTCATCGCCGTCCGCCTCGCGGAGGAGCAGGCGGCGAAGGCGGCGGCGGCCAAGAAGCTGGAGAAGGAGAAGCTGCTGGCGGTCCTGGGCCGCAAGCAGGACGCGGTCCTGGAGAACCTGACCGAGGCAGAGCTGCTGGCCCGGATCAACAACCTGTAGCCTGCCGACAACCGGCATCCGCCAGCAGGTCCGCACATCGCCGGGCAGTACGGTCGCCCTCCAAGACCTGCGCGGCCAGGCCGGTACTCGACGGCCATTTGCCGGTGAACTCACTTCAGTGCCACAGCGACCCGACGCCCGCTCATCGACATGAGCGTGCACCGGATTGCGTCGAGCACCGGGCACGTTGCTTGTGATCCCCGTCCCGTTGGGCGGGGATCTCTGCTGTCGTGGCGAGGAAGCTCCCCGCCGGGGTGTGCGGGTCGATCGGTGACGGATTGTCCGGCCCGGCCGCGATGGAGCTCTCCCCGGTCGTGGCCCGGGACGTGGCGGACGCCGCGTGACATCCGGTCCGGGCGGCCCGTTGACGGGGGCTGATGCCCAACTTTAGGGTCGAGGCCAGTATCGGGCCCGACCGTAAATGGCCCGGCCTGCAACTGTCTGCGCGGAAGGGGCACATCATGTCGGGAGTTGTATCGCGGCGAGCGATGCTTGCCGGTCTCGGTGCGGTAACGGCAGGAGCCGTATTTCCACGAGCCGCCCACGCCGCCCCGGGTTCCGGTGCGCCCGAGCCGTCCGACGTGGTGATCACCGACCTCGGACCTGCCTCCCGGGTGCTGAACTTCGGCAACGGTCTCCGCGTCGGCAACGAGATCTGGTTCGCGACCCGGCAGATCATGCCCACCCGGGTCGCCGCGTACGACCTGACCGAACGCCGGATCACCAAGACCGCGCTGATCCCTGGGGTGCCCGGCTTGTGGGGAATCGACGCGGTCGGCACCGACCTGTTCGTCAGCTCGTACACCCCGGGTCTGCTGTTCAAGGTGGACACCGTCACCCTCGCGGTCACGCAGGTGCTCGACCTCGACCAGGAGGTCGGCTGGAGCGTCAAGGCGTCGCCGGACGGCAGGGTCTTCGTCGGCACGTACCCCTCGGCCCGGATCTGGGAGTACGACCCGGCCACCGGGCACGCCACCGACCACGGGCGGATGGATCCCGACGACACCTACGTCCGCGACCTGGTCGCGACGGAGACGACGGTGTACTGCGGCATCGGCTCCCGCGCCGGCCTCGTCGCCTACGACCGGGACACCGGCACGCGCACCGACATCCTTCCGGCCGAGCTGCGGGGGCGGACCTTCGGCGCGGTCTGTCACCTGGTGGGTGACCACCTCGTGGTCGGCATCTCGCCCACCGCCGAGATTCTGGTCGTCGACACCCGCGACCACAGCCGGTACCAGATCCTCGGCACGCCGAACGACTCGTTCGTCGTCGGCATCACCAGCCGGGGCGACGAGGTCTTCTACACCACCCGGCCCAGCGGGTCGCTGTACCGCTTCACGTTGGGCGACACCTCGCCCACGCTGGTCGGTGTGCCGGTGGCCGAGGCGTCCAACGTACGCATCGGCTTCCTGGACGACGGCCGGCTCTGGGCGGTGCAGGGTGCCGGCGGCATCCTCTACGACCTGGACTCCCGCACCACCGAGGCGCTGGACATGAGTTCGCCGAACCTGGCGCCCACGCCGGAGCGCCCGATGTCGCTCTGCCACGCCGGCGACCGGATCGTGGTCGGCGGCACGCTCGGCGTCCAGGTCGTCTCCACCCAGCCCACGCCCGCGTTCGAGACCTACCGGGTGCCCTTCGGTGGCGAGGCCAAGGACATGGACCACTGGCGGGGTGTGACCCACATGGGCGTCTACACGCTGGCCCGCCACCTGACCCTGCGGAATGGTGACCGGGTGGCCACCGAGGTGGCCCGGGTCGACCCCGCCGAGGAGCAGACCCGGCCCACGTCGCTGGTCGTCGACCGGCGCCGCGGCGTGGTGCTGATGTCCACCGAACCGGACTACGGCCGGTGGGAGGGCGCGCTCACCATCTTCGACGGACGGCGGTCGCACACCTGGCGGGGCATCCTGCCGGACCAGACCGTCCAGTCGCTGTGCCCGGATCCGCACGGCGTGTTCCTCGGCGGCAGCGTCATCAACGGCTACGGCACCACCCCGACCACGACACGCGCCAAGCTCGGCTACTTCGACCACCGCGCCCGGAAGCTGGCCTGGCTCGTCGAGCCAACCGACGGCGGGGTGATCGTGGACCTGAAGCTGATCGGGCGGGTGCTGGTCGGGGTGACCCGCGACGGTGAGCTGTTCGCGCTGGACCCACGTACCCGCTCGGTGTTGTGGCGCGTGGACGTCGGCCCGGTCGGAGGCAAGCTGGCGGTCATCGACGAGCGGGTCTTCGGCACCGACGGCGGCCGGTTGTGGTCGGTGCGGGTGGGCCGCCGCGAACCGGCACTGACCGTGCTGGCCGACGGGCTTGCGCAGTCCTGGTTCGGCGCTCCGGAGGTGGTCACCGACGGCGTGCGGACGCTGTTCACCACCCGAGGCACCGACCTGATCCGCGTCGATCTGCGCTGACGGCATTACGGGCAGGTTCGATTTGACTCGCCTGGCTTACCAGCAGTCATGATGTGATCTCGATCCTTCTCGACTCTAGTATCGGCCCGGACCGTAAGTTACTGTACTGCCCACCTGACCTCCCCTGGAAGGATGCGAGATGCGTGTTCGCAAGAGCCTGTCGGCCGTGGCGGTGGCGCTCGTCGCCGCGCTCGCGGCCACGGCTTGTGGTGGTTCCGGCTCCGGTGACTCCGGCAAGAAGACCGTTACGATGTGGATCTACCCGGTGATCTTCGACGAGGCCAAGCACCGCGCCTACTGGGAGGAGACCGCCAAGGCCTTCCAGGCGGAGAACCCGGACATCGAGGTCAAGACCGAAATCTTCCCCTGGGCCAACCGCGACCAGGCGCTGGCCACGGCCATCGCCGGGAACAAGGGGCCGGACGTCGTCTACCTCATCCCGGACCAGCTGCCCAAGTACGTCCGCAACATCGAGCCGGTCGACAAGTACCTCGACGACGCCGCCAGGGCCGACTACCTGCCCAACGTGGTCAACTCCGTCACGATCGACGGCAAGATGATGGGCGCCCCGGTGCTGACCAGCGCCGTCACCCCGCTGTGCAACAAGAAGGTCTTCGCCGCCGTCGGTCAGACCACCTACCCGAAGACCTGGAACGACCTGCTGGCCATGGCGCCGGCGTTCAAGGCCAAGGGCTACGACGTGGCCGCGTACGGCGGCGACGTCAAGCACACGCTCAACCAGACCTTCTACCCGCTGCTGTGGCAGGCCGGCGGCGACGTGTTCAGCCCGGACGGTAAGTCGGTGGCCTTCAACGGCCCCGAGGGCCGCAAGGCGCTGAGCTTCGTCAAGCAGCTCGTCGACGGTGGCTTCGTCGACAAGAACCTCCTCACCTCGTTCCCCCCGATCGAGCAGACCCGCATCGCCCAGAACAAGGTCGGTTGCGTCTGGCACGTGCTGCCGGCCGAGATCGAGAAGTTCTGGGGCAAGGAGAACATGCAGGCGCTGCCGCACTTCACCGAGACCAAGCAGATCGGCTACGGCACCGTCGGCTCGCTGTCGATGCTGAAGAACTCCGACGCCAAGCAGGCCGCCGGCAAGTGGATCGCGTTCGCCTCGAACGCCGAGAACTCCAAGAAGTACGACCTCGCGGCCAGCTTCTTCTCGGCCAAGAAGTCCGTCGGCGCGCTCTACGCCGACGACTCTGTCCTCGGTGAGCAGGAGAAGCAGGTCGCCGTCAGCACCGTCGGCCCGCTGAACGAGAAGGCCCGCGACGTCCAGGGCGTGCTCGCCCCGGAGATCCAGGCCGCGCTGCTCGGCAAGAAGTCGGTCGAGCAGGCCCTCGACGACGCGGCCAAGGCCGCCGACCCGCTGCTCGGCTAGCTCGGACAGGGCTCGCGGTGGACGGCGCACACCGTCCACCGCGGGCCGCCGGAAAGGTTGTCAGATGGTTGCACTACCGACGATCCGCCGTCGGCGCGTCCGCCGCCCGTCCGCCCGGGAGGCCGGGACGGCGTTGCTGTTCGTCCTGCCGTTCCTGGTGCTGTTCGCCCTGTTCCGCTTCGGACCGGCGATCGCCGGGGTGGTCCTGGGTTTCACCGACTACACGATCGGCGGCGACACCTCCTTCGTCGGCGTGGAGAACTTCCGGCGCCTCGCCGACGATCCGACGTTCTGGTCGGCGCTGCGGGTGACGGTCATCTTCACCGCGCTGTCGGTACCGCTGTCGATGCTGGCCTCGCTCGGCATGGCGCTGTTGACCCGGCGGGCCTTCCGCGGCGCGAAGGTCTTCCGGTCGGTGTTCTTCCTGCCGGTGGTGACCAGCCTGGTCCTCGCCGGGGTGGTGTTCAGCTGGGTCTTCGGCGACGGCGGCCCGTGGTCGCGGACGATGGGCGCGCTCGGCCTGCCGGCACAGTCCTGGCTGGCCGACAGCGTGCTGGTGATCCCGGCGCTGGTGCTGGTCGCGGTCTGGTCCCGCTTCGGCTACGGCATGCTCATCCTGCTCGCCCGGCTCCAGGAGATCCCCGCCGAACTCGAGGAGGCGGCGCTGACCGACGGCGCATCGGCCTGGCAGCGCTTCCGCTACGTCACGCTGCCGCAGCTGCGCCCGGCGCTGTTCTTCGTGGCCGTCATCGAGACCACGGTGGCGGTCCAGGTCTTCGACATGATCTACGTGATGACCGGCGGCGGCCCGGTGCGCGCCAGCTACAGCCTCGTCTACCTGCTCTACGACCAGGGCTTCAAGTACTTCGATCTGGGTTACGCCAGCGCCATCGGCGTCGCGCTGTTCGTGATGACGATCGTGGTCGCGCTGGTGCAGCGGCTGACCCTCGGGAGGGAAGAATGACCGACACCCTGGCGGCCACGCCCGCCGTGGCCGAACCGACGCCCGCCCTGGATCGGCCGCGCCGGCCCTACCGGGTCGGCCGGACCAGCCGGCGCTGGCTCGTCGGTCGCAGCCTGCTGCTGCTCGTCGGCGCCGCGATCACGCTGTTCCCCTTCTACGCGATGGTCGTGCTGTCGTTCAAACCGACCGGCCCGGTGACCTTCCCGGACAGCCTGCTGCCGTGGCCGTTCTCCACCGAGGCGTACGACCAGGTGATCGGCGCCAAGAGCGTGCTGCGGTGGATGTGGAACACCATCGTCTACTCGGTCGTGTCGGTGGTCGGGGTGCTGCTGTTCGCCTCGATGGCCGGATACGCCTTCGCCAAGCGCCGCTTCCCCGGCAAGGAGGCGATGTTCTGGTCGTTCCTGGCGATGCTGATGGTGCCGTACCACGTCACGATGATCCCGACCTTCATCATCATCTCCGAGCTGGGCGGCGTGGACACCTACTGGGGCATGATCGTGCCGACGCTGGCCAACGCGCAGGCGGTGTTCCTCATGCGACAGTTCATCGCCTCGCTGCCGGACTCGCTGTTCGAGGCCGCCCGGCTCGACGGCTGCTCCGAGTGGCGGGTCTACGTGTCGATCGTGCTGCCGCTGATCAAGCCGATCCTGGCCACGCTCGGCGTGTTCGTCTTCCTCTGGCACTGGAACGACTTCCTCTGGCCGCTGATCGTCGGGCAGAGCCTGGACATGCGCACCCTCACCACCGGCATCGCCTCCCTCCAGCAGGAGAACGTGGCGTTGAACATGCTGCTCGCCGGTTCGGTGGTGGCGTTCGTGCCGATCTTCATGGCGTACCTGATCGGCCAGCGCTACTTCCAGGAGGGCGTCGCGAGCACGGGCATCAAGGGATGAGTGGGCCGATCGTCGCGGTGGCGGTGACCCCAGGGGTCCGATCCCTCTTCTTCGACGCCGACGCGTGGGCGGCGCTGCGCCGGCTGGGCGAGGTGCGGCTGCCCGCCGGGGACGACGTCGGCGACGAGGACGTCCTGGCCCGGCTGCTCGCCGACGCCGACGTGGTGGTCACCGGCTGGGACACCGCGCCGCTGACCGCCCGGGTGCTGGCCGCCGCGCCCCGGCTGCGGCTGCTCGCACACACCGGGGCCAGCGTGAAGCCGTTCGTCACGCCGGCCAGCTTCGCCGCTGGCGTGCGCGTCACCCAGGCCGGCGACGCCATGGCGTACGCGGTGGGGGAGCAGGCGCTCGCCCTGACCCTGGCGCTGCTGCACCGGCTGCACCGCTTCGACCACGCGATGCGTACCGGGGTCGACTGGGCGACGGCCAAGGCGGCCCCGCCCCGGCGCGAGTTGCGCGGCGCCACGGTCGGGGTGGTCGGCGCGTCCCGTACCGGCCGGGCGTACCTGGCGCTGGTCCGGGCGCTCGGCGCGCGGGTGCTGGTCGCCGACCCGTACCTGGACGTCGGCGAGGCCGCCGCCCTCGGCGTCGAGCGGGTCGACCTGGACGACCTGCTCACCCGGTCACTGGTGGTATCGCTGCACGCCCCGGTGCTGCCGGAGACGACCGGTATGATCTCCGCCCGGGAGCTCGCCCTGATGCCCGACGGCGCCCTCCTGGTCAACACCGCACGGGCGGCGTTGGTGGACGAGACAGCGCTGCTGGCGGCGCTGCGCGGCGGACGGCTGGATGCCGCGCTGGACGTCTTCGACGCCGAGCCGTTGCCCACCGGCCACCCGCTCCGCGCGCTACCGAACGTCCTGCTGACACCGCACGAGTCAGCCGGGACCGTGCAGTCGCGGCGGCGGGCCGCCGCGATCGTGTGCGCCGAGATCGACCGGTTCCTGCGCGGCGAGCCACTGCGCCACGAAGTGACAGTGGAACTGCTCGACACCACCGGCTGACCTGCGTCGCGACGGGCCAGGGGGAGAAGTAGCCTCTGCGGTCATGCGCATCGCCATCGCCGGACTCGCCACCAGTCACCCGTACACCGACGCCCGAACTCTGCGTGCCGGCGCGGCAGCTCCCGAGCTGGTGGTGTGGGAGCCGGATCCGCAGCGGCTGGAGCGGTTCCGGGCCGAACAGCCCGACGCCGTCGTGGTGCCGGACCTGACCGCGCTGCTGGCCACCGCCCCGGACGGGGTGGTGCTCACCGTGCCCACCTCGGGGGTGCCGGAGGCGCTGGCGCGGATCCTCGACCGGAAGCTGCCGTGCTTCGTCAACAAGCCGGCCGCGGCCACCCGCGACCAGTTGGACCGGCTGGAACCGGTGGTCCGCCGGGCACCCGAGCTGGTGCTCACCTCCTCGGTGCTGCGGTTCGCCCCGGCGTTCGCCGCGTTCGACGTGGCGCGCGAGGAGGTGCTCGCGGTACGGGTCACCGTCCGGCACGACGTCGGCCTCTGGGCCACCGGCTACAACCCTTGGCAGGACGATCCCGGCGTGGGCGGCGGCACCCTGGTCATGATGGGCCTGCACGGAGTCGAGCTGCTTGTCGCGCTGCTCGGGCCGGCGGTCCGGCTGGTCGGGGCGGCCGCGACCGTACGCCGGCACCACGGCCTGCGCTCCGAGGACACCGGCCTGCTGACCGTGCAGTGGGACGACGGCGTGCCCGGAACGGTCGAGGTGCTCGGGGTGAGCCAAGGCGAGTCGTACGAGGTGACGGTGTACACCGCCGCCGGGGAACGGCGGGTGGCGCTGCGCGGCGGCGCCGACGAGCTGGGCTACCGGGCCACGGTGGACGCCTTCCTGGACATGGTGGCCGGCGCGCCGGCCCCGGTGCCGTGGGAGCAGACCCGGGCGGTGCTGGAGATCCTCGCCGCGGCCCGCGACCTGACCTGACCGCCGCGGCCGATCCGGTCGCCACGACACCTTGACGCCCCCTGGGACGGAAGTTACGGTCATGACCGTTAATCCGGAAGGGTGTGGTGGTATGCGTACCGTGGCGGACCTGGAGGAGCGCCTGGCCCGGCCGCGCGGCGTCCTGGTGGACGACCTGCGCAAGATCGACGGTGACCTGCTGATCCTCGGTGCGGGCGGCAAGTTGGGGCCGAGCCTGGTCCGGCTGGCGCTGCGCGGCGTCGCCGAGGCGGGCACCGGCGCCCGGGTGATCGCGGTGTCCCGCTTCTCCGAGGCCGGCCTCGCCGACGCGCTGCGGGACGAGGGCGCGGTGGTGGTCGAGGCCGACATCACCGACGACGCCGCCCTGGCCGCCCTGCCCGACGCGCCGAACGTGGTCTTCCTGGTCGGTGCCAAGTTCGGCACCAGCGGCCGGGAACACGCCACCTGGGCGACGAACGCCTACCTTCCCGGCCGGGTGGGGCAGCGCTTCGCCGGCTCGCGGATCGTCGCGCTGAGCACCGGCAACGTCTACCCGCTGGTGCCGGTCACCTCCGGCGGCTGCGTCGAGGCGACCCCGGTGCAGCCGGTCGGCGAGTACGCGATGTCCTGCCTGGGCCGGGAACGCGTGCTCACCCACTTCTCCGAGCGCCACGACACTCCGCTGGCGCTGATCCGGCTCAACTACGCCGTCGAGATGCGCTACGGCGTCCTCGTCGACATCGCCTCCTCAGTGCTGGCCGACAAGCCCGTGGACCTGACGATGGGGCACGCCAACATCGTCTGGCAGGGCTACGCCAACGAGGTGACACTGCGTGCCCTGCACCACGCACGGACACCGCCGTTCGTGTTGAACCTGACGGGCCCGGAGCTGGTCTCGGTCCGTCAGGTCGCCACCGCGCTCGCCGACCGGCTGGGGCGGGAGGCGCGCTTCACCGGCACCGAGGCGCCGACTGCGCTGCTGTCCAACGCGCAGCTCTGCCACCGGCTGTTCGGCTACCCGGACGTGCCGGTCGCCGAGCTGATCGAGCTGACGGCGGACTGGGTCGGCGACGGGCTTCCCCTGCTCGGCAAGCCGACCGGATTCCAGCGCCGCGACGGCAACTTCTAGGAGAGACCGTGTTGACCGCACCGGACACCCGACAGACCACGGCCCTGGCCCGATTCAAGCAGGGCTGCGTCATCCCCGCACACCCGCTCGCCCTCGACGCCGGCCGGCGGCTCGACGAGCGCCGGCAGCGGGCCCTGACCCGCTACTACCTCGCCTCCGGTGCCGGTGGCATCGCCGTCGGCGTGCACACCACCCAGTTCGCCATCCACGACCCGGCGGTCGGGCTGCTCGCCCCGGTGCTCGAGCTGGCCGCCGAGACCGCCGCCGGCTCGGGGGCCATCCTGGTCGCCGGCGTCTGCGGAGACACCGCGCAGGCGGTGCGTGAGGCGGAACTCGCCGCGTCGCTCGGCTACGACCTGGTGCTGCTGTCGCCGTACGCGCCGCTGGACGAGGACGCCTTGATCGAGCGGGCCCGGGCGGTCGGCGAGGTGCTGCCGGTGATCGGCTTCTACCTCCAGCCCGCCGTCGGTGGCCGGCACCTGTCCCGTGAGTTCTGGGCCCGGCTGGCCGCGTTGGAGTCGGTGGTCGGGATAAAGGTCGCGCCCTTCGACCGCTACCGCACCCTCGACGTGCTGCACGGCGTCTGCGCTGCCGGGCGCACCGGCGACCTGGCGCTCTACACGGGCAACGACGACCACATCCTGGCCGACCTGGTGGCCCCGCACCGGATCACTGTCGACGGGCGGCCGGTCGAGGTCGAGTTCGTCGGCGGACTGCTCGGCCAGTGGGCGGTGTGGGCGCGTACCGCCGTGGGCCTGCTGGAGGACGCCCGTGGCGCGCGCGGCGGTGACGACATCGCGCTGCGCCGGCTGCTCACCCTCGACGGTCACCTGACCGACGCCAACGCCGCCATCTTCGACGCCGCGAACGGCTACCACGGCTGCATCCCCGGGATCCACGAGGTGCTGCGCCGCCAGGGCCTGCTGGCCGGCCGCTGGTGCCTGGACCCGGCCGAGGAGCTGTCGCCCGGGCAGCTCGCCGAGCTGGACCGCGTCCACGCCGCCTACCCGCACCTGCGCGACGACGCGTTCGTCGCCGAGCATCTCGACACCTGGCTGGCCTGATCCCCGCTCACCCCGGTCCGTGCCACGGGGCACGGACCGGGTCGGGGTCACACCGTCAGCCGGTAGAGCGTCAGCGGACGGCCGCTGCTGCCGGAGGCGAGGTTGCCCAGGCGCTCGGCCAGGCCGGCCAGTTCCAGGCGGTGCAGCATGCGGCGGGCGGTGCGCTGCTGGATGTGGAGCTGCGCGGCGACCTCGCGGCTGGTCAGCGGCTCGTCGCCGGCCGCGGCGCGGACCTCGCGCAGGCGCAGCAGGGTGGGTACCGACAGGCCGACCCGCTGGGCGATGACGGCCAGGTTCGCCTCCGCCGGTGGCGGGGTCGGGCTGGTCGACTCCAGCACGATGTCGGTCTCGCCGCGCAGCGACAGCACCGCGGTCGTCGACCCGACCCGACGGGCCCGGCTCAACGCCCGGCGCGCCAGGTTCTCCGCCTCCGCGGCGCTGCGCCCCAGCCCGAAGCCGATCTGGACGGTGCCGTGCCGCTCGGCCAGGCGACGCAGCATCGGCAGCGCGGTGAAGCCGCCGGTCGCGTCGTGCAGCGGACCGCGGGTGGTGACGATCAGGTACGTGTCGGGAGCGAACCGGGCAAGCGTCCCGCCGAGCGTGGCGACCTCCTTGAGCAGGCCGTCGTCACCGTCCGGGAGCCTGGCCAGGCCGAGGGCGATCTGTGCGTCCTCCTGGGCCTGGCTGTTGACCGACAGCAGCACCTGGCGCAGCGCGGTGCGCACCGAGTGGATCGACGGGGCGAGCCGGAACGTCGGCATCTCGTGCCGCAGTGCCTCGTAGACCGACCTGATGCAGGTGACCGCCACCTGGGCGCCGGAGCTGTGCTGCCGCCGGTGGAAGGCCACCACGTCGTCGGAGCTGAGGCTGCCCCGGTACGGCAGGGTGCGGACCCGGTCGACCGGCAGTCCGGCCTCGGTGAACGTCGTCGCGATGTCCGCGCCGGTGATCGTGTCGATGGAGATCCGGGTGACGTCGTGCCCGTCGCGCAGCAGTCGCACGGTGGCCTGGAGCAGTGTCGCTCCGGTGTAGTCGACGAAACCCGCCGGCCGGGTCAGCGCGTTGGCGTCCCGGGCCAGGGTGTACGGCACCACACCGGTGAACAGCCACGCGTCGACCTGTGTCGCGTGCGCGTCGACGAGTGCCGGGGTCTGCGACTCGTGGTCGTAGTGCAGCCGCCGCGCGGTGACGCCGGGCTGCTCCTCGCAGACGGCCGCCACGTCGTCGACAAGGTCGTGCGGCCCGACGACCCCTATCTCGATGGTCACGGCTGCCTCCGGTCGAAGGGTTGCATGTTCCGTAGCTCAAGATTACGGTCAGGCCCGGTATTTCCGGAAGTCGGGAGGGTACGTGTCGTTTCCCAGCATGGCGGATGCCGGTGGCCGGACCCTCGGCGCCGAGGAACTGGACGCCGTCGCCCGGGTGCTCCACTCGGGGATGCTGAGCTCCGTGTGGGGCACCGAGGTCCGGGCCCTGGAACGCGAGATGGCCGACCGGCATGGAGTCTCCCACGCCGTGGCCACCAGTTCGGGGACGGCGGCCCTGCACTGTGCGGTCGCCGCCGTCGCGCCCGACCCGGGCGACGAGATCATCACGTCTCCGATCAGCGACTTCGGCACCGTCGCACCGATCCTGGCGCAGAACGCCGTGCCGGTCTTCGCCGACGTCGACCCGTACACCGGGAACCTGGATCCGGACGCTGTCGCCGCCGCGATCGGACCCCGTACCCGGGCGATCCTCGCGGTGCACCTGTTCGGCGCGGCGGTCGACCTGCGGGCGGTGGCCGACGCCGCCGGCGTCGCACTGATCGAGGACTGCGCCCAGGCCTGGCTCGCGGCCTATCCGGACGGCTCCCTGGTCGGCACCGCCGGCGCGGTCGGCTGCTTCAGCCTCCAGCAGTGGAAGCACATCACCTGCGGCGACGGCGGCCTGGCGGTCACCGACGACCCGGCGCTGGCCCGGCGGATGCGGCTCTTCGCCGACAAGGGCTGGCCGCGCGACGAGGCCCGCCGGCACGTCGGCCTCGGTCTGAACTACCGGATGACCGAACTGGCCGGCGCGGTCGCCCGCGCCCAGCTCACCAAGCTGCCCGGCGTGCTCGCCGACCGCCGCCGCACCGCCGCCCGGCTGCACGCCGCCCTGGCCGACCTGCCCGGCGTACGCCTGCCCGCCGACGTCGACGCGCACGCCTGGTGGCTCTTCCCGGTGGTGCTGGACCCACCCCTGACCAACCGTCAGGTCGCCGCGACGCTCGCCGCGGCCGGGATCCCGGCCCGCGCCGGCTACCTCGACCAGCCGCTGCACCACGCGCCCGCGCTCACCGACGCCCCGGTCTACGGCACCTCCCGCTTCCCGCTCACCGTCCCGCCCGCCGATCGGAAACCCACCTACGGGCCGGGCACCTGCCCGGTGGCCGAGCGGCTCATCGACGAGACCCTGCTGGTGATCGACTGGAACGAGCGCTACACCGACGACCACGTCGACGAGATCGCCCGCGCCGTCCGGGCCGCGGTGACGGCGTGATCGCCCCGGCCGCCGCCGCGCTGCGGGACCGGCTGCGGTGGACCCTCATCGCGGCCACCGCCACCCCGGTCGACGGCGGCGGCGCGACGGACGGGGCGATCCTCGACCGCTACCTGCGGGGCCTGGTCGCCGACGGCGCCGACGCCCTGGCGGTGCTCGCCCACACCGGTCGCGGCCCGTTCCTCGACGACGCCACCCGGGACCGGGTGGTCCGGCGGGCCGTCGCGACCGGCGTACCGGTGATCGTCGGGGTGGGCGGCCGGCCAGGGGAACGGACCGGCGATGTCGCCGACCAGGCGACGGCCGCCGCCGCCCTCGGCGCCGCCGGGGTGCTCGTCTTCCCGGTCGACGGTGACGCGCCGGCCCACCACGACGCCATCTGGCGGGCCGCCGGCCTGCCGATGCTCGCCTTCGACCTCTACGTCCGGCCCTATCCACCGGAGCGGCTCGTGGACCTGCTGGACCACCCCGGCGTGGCCGGCGTCAAGGTGGCGCGGTTGCACGACGCGATGGCCTGCCAGGCCGCGCTCGCCGCCGCCCACGCCGCCGACCGGCTCGCCGTCACCGGCGAGGACCGGATGTTCGGGCCGTCGCTGATGTGGGGTGCGCAGGCCGCGCTCGTCGGCCTCGCCGCCGCCGCGGTGCCGGTAACCGCCGCCGTGCTCCGGGCCTTCGCCGAGCGGCGGTACGCCGACTTCGTCACCGCCTCGGCGCGCCTGGACCGGCTCGCCGAGGTGACCTTCACCGAACCGATCGAGGGGTACGTCCGCCGGATGCTCTGGATCGCCGCCGCCGAGGGACGCATCCCGCAGTCGTACGCCGACGACAGGTACGGGCCGGCCCTGTCCGCGGACGACCGGGCGCGGGTGCTCGCGGTGGCGGGGTCACGGTGACCTCTCCGTTCACCGCCGGCGACCTGCCGCCCGTCACACTCGACGTCGACGTGCTCGTCGGCCGGTACGCCGACCGCCCGGGGCCGGTCGGTGACCCGCGCCAGGTGGTTGACGCGCTCACCACGAACGGGATCGGCCGGGCGGCGGTGGCCAACCTGCGGGCGGCCCTGTTCGACGTGCCCACCGGCAACGACGAGTGCGCCGCACTCGCCGGCCCGCGCGTGCTTCCAGTCGGCGGGGTCGACCTGCGTGACCCGCTCGGGGCCGAGCGGGAGGTGGACCGGCTGGCTGAGCGGGGCGTCCACGCGATCCGGCTCTTCCCCGACGAACAGCGGGTGGAGGCGGACTTCCCGGCCGTCCGGCACGTGGCCCGCCGAGCCGCCGCGGCCGGCCTGGTCGTCCTCACCGGCGGCGACGTCCGCCGGTTCTGGCGTCCACTTCGCGGGGCGACCGTGGTCTTTCTCGACACGCACTTCTACCACCTGGGCGACTTCGTCGTCGCCGCCCGCGACGAACCGGGCTTCCACACCTCCACCCGGCTGCTCAACTCGCCGGACGCGATAGAGACCGTCGCGGAGCACGTGGGTATCGGCCGGCTGCTCTACGGCTCCCGTACGCCGTTCTACGAGGCCGTCGTACCCCGGCTCCGGCTGGCCCGGGGTGGCCTCACGCCGGCCGAGGTGGCCGCCGTGGCCGGCGGCAACGCCCGCCGCATCCTGGAGCCGACCGAATGATCATCGACGTGCACGCCCACTGGGGACCGTGGTTCTTCAGCATGGAGGTCGGCGCGCTGGCCACCAACCTCGCCGTGATGGACCGGTACGGCATCGACCTCGCGATCGCCTCGGCCACCGAGGCGGTGATCTACGACGTGACCGCCGGAAACCGGGCCATGGCGCGGACGCTTGAGCACAGCGACCGGCTGCGGGGCTACCTGACGGTCAACCCGCGCCGGCTCGACGACGCCGAACGCGACCTGCGGGAGCTGCTGCCCACCGGCCGGTTCGTCGGGGTGAAGATCCACACCGACTACACCGGCTCACCGGTGCGCTCTCCGCAGACCCGGGCGGCGCTGGAGCTGGTTGCCGCCCACGACCTGCCCGCCCTGGTGCACACCTGGGACGCCACGCCGCTGGAGCTGGCCCAGGCCTGTGTGGACATCCCCGGCCTACGGGCCATCGCCGGGCACATGGGCGCCAACGGCTGGCGGCACGCGGTCGAGGCGGCGAACGCGGTGGACCGGCTCTGGCTCGAACCGTGCTTCTCGCACACGGAGGCGGGCCGCTTCGCCGCCGTCGCGGCTGCGGTCGACCCCGGACGGCTGCTGTTCGGCACCGACGCCACCCTGATCGACCCGGCCGCCGCGTACGGCGCGGTGCTCGCCGCCGACCTGCCGCCGGCGCTGGCCGAGCGGGTCGCCTGGCGCAACGCCGCCGAACTGTTCCGCCTCGACGTCACCGGCTGACCGCGGACACGGCGTGGGGCCGCCCACCCGACCTGGAAGGACGGCCCCACGACCGCCGTCTACTTCTTCCTCTTCTTCTCCGGCAGTGGGAACAGCGCCAGGTCGTTGCCGAGCATCCCCCAGGTGGCCTTGCCGTCCGGGGTGAAGTGGAACGACGGGTTGTTGTACCAGCCCCGCGGCACGTTGTCGTACAGGGTGGTCACCTCGCCGCCGGGAACGGTCGGCAGCTCGGAGATGTCGTTGGTCCAGTGCACCCAGGAGAAGACCCGGCCGTCGATCCCGTTGAACTGGCCGTACCCGCCGAGGTCGCCCTCCATCACGATCTGCCGGCTGTGCAGGTCGTAGGCGAACCAGGCCCCGCGCGGACGGCGGCCCATCGCGTAGAGCAGGTTGCCCACGACGAACAGGCTCTCGTACGACAGCCAGTCCGGCTTGATCTCCTCCCGCCACAGCAGGGTCCGGGTGACGATGTCCACCGCCGCCACCTGCGCCACCTTGCGGATCGGGCCGCTGGTGCCCTCGCCGTAGGTGTCGCCGGCGAGGTAGGCCGTGGTGCCCCGCACCACCACGTCCATCACGCTCTGCTCGGGCAGGAACTCCCGGTGGGAGTCGAAGGTGTTGTCGCTCAGGTCGATGAAGGTGAGCGCGCCGGTGTGTTTGGTGGTCTGCGGGCTGGACGCCACGACGAGCTGGTTGCGTGCCCGGTCGTGGTGGATCCGCTTGGTGCGCAGCTGCTCGTTGCCGAGCAGTCCGAGCGGGGTGATCTCGTAGCTGTCCGGATCGATCGCGACGATCTGGGCGCTCGGGTAGAGGCCGGCGTACACCACCCCGCGCCGGCCCTCGGCCATCGCCTTGACCTCGCCGTTGATGTCGAAGCGCTCGCTGGTGCCGGCCTTCGGCCGGTGGACGGTCATCGCGTAGTGGCCGCCCACCCAGATCCGGTTCCGGCTGTGCCGCATCATCGACTGGATGGTCTCCGGGTACCCGAAGCCCCGGTCGGCGGTCTGCCACACGCTGGCGGTGCCGCCGGGCGTCGCCTTCCACAGGTGGCCGAGCCCGCTCACCCCGAGCAGCGCGCCGCCGGGCAGCGGAGCGAGCAGCTGATTCTCCACGTCGGCCAAGGGCCGGCCCACCTTGGTCAGGCCGTCGGCGGTGACCTCGTACAGGTTGGTGGTCAGCCGGCACAACGCGTACACCTTGCCGTCGCTGCCCACGGTGAGCTGGTCGATGTAGCGGTCCTCGGCGGGAATGTCCCGGGACACCCGCTGCGAGCCGTCCCGGCGGAAGGAGATCAGTTGCCGGCCGCAGGCGACGTGGAGCATCCCGTCGCTGACGACCAGGTCGAGGATCCCCACCGGTGAGGCGCTGAGGTACGACGTCAGGCTGGTCGGCGCGCCGCCGCCCTTCGGCCACATCAGCAGCGTGCCGGGGGCGGCCGAACCGCCGTAGACGTACTCGTCGTCGACCGCGACGGCCGCCGCGTACTGCGAGGTCGAGATGCGACCGTACGTCTCGACGGTGGCGTCGGCCAACCGGATCCGCTTGACCGTGCAGTCCGGGTACGTGCCGATGTACAGGTGCTCGCCGTGCACCACCATGTCGTAGTACCAGGTGGTGGCGGCACCGGCCCGGGACCACGCGACGACGTCGCCGGTCTGCGGGTCGTACCGGTACACGTCCGCGCTGCCGGCGGGACCGATGTAGATGTACCGACCGTCGGCGGCGAGCTTCTGCCCGCCATTGCTCGGGATCGCCAGGTCCGCGATCCTCCGCTGCTCGCCGGTGTGCACGTCGAACTCGCCGAGCCGCATCCGGCCCTCCGGCGTGTTGAACCGTGAGGTGATGAAGACGCTGTCGCCGATGACGGCGGCCCCGCGCACGGCGGCGGTCAAAGAGGCGGGGCCGAAACTAATCGGCGTTAGGGGCTTTTCGGCTGCGGAGGCGGGGGACGAGAGCCCAGCATGCCCGACTGCCAGCGATGCTCCGGCGGCTGCGCTACCTGCGAGCAGTGTGCGACGGCTGAGGGGCATGGGAGTCTCCGTTCGTCGACAACATTACGGTCAGGACCTTAATAATCGGCCTTCTATGCGTCAAGGGTCGGTGAGCGGTTGGCGCCGGCGCGGCTCGATCCCTCATCCCGAGCACCCGCTTGCCCGCGCCGGTGGCGATCCTCTACGTTCTGCTGAAGCGGTGGGCGGTGCGGTCCGCATCCGACCGACACCGCCGGGTGCCCGTCGCGCGGGCCGGGATGGTGGAGTCCCGGGCGACCCCGTCGGCGGTCGTCGCGGCGGTCGTGTGACTCCAGCTCGTCCTCCGGGTGGTGCTGCCCGGCGCGGCTCCGCGCGGAGCCGACGGCGAGCGGGCCACGCCGATCCCCACCGGAGAATCCCGTGTTCCTCAGCCCGCACGAGCAGGATCGCCTGCTCGTCCACGTCGCGGCCGACGTCGCTCGC
Source organism: Micromonospora sp. WMMD754 (assembly GCF_049315235.1). NCBI lineage: Bacteria > Bacillati > Actinomycetota > Actinomycetes > Micromonosporales > Micromonosporaceae > Micromonospora > Micromonospora sp. WMMD754. The sequence continues at coordinate 6,150,633 of NZ_CP186058.1, read as the reverse complement.
CGCCGCCGCGAGCGCGGCCTGCGACTCAACTATCCCGAAGCCGTCGCGATCATCACTGCCTTCCTGCTCGAAGGGGCCCGCGACGGGCGGTCGGTGGTCGACCTCATGTCCGCCGGCCGGACGGTGCTCGGCCGCGAGGACGTCCAGGACGGCATCCCCGAGCTGCTGAGGGAGGTGCAGGTGGAGGCGACGTTCCCGGACGGTACCAAGCTGGTGACGGTGCACCACCCGATCCCGTGATCCCCGGGGAGATCCTGCCGGCGGCCGGCCCGGTCGAGATCAACGTAGGTCGGCCGGTGACCACACTGGTCGTGGTCAACACCGCCGACCGTCCGGTGCAGGTCGGCTCGCACTACCACTTCGCCGAGGCCAACCCGGCCCTGATGTTCGACCGGGCCGTCGCCTGGGGCCAGCGTCTCGCCGTTCCGGCGGGAACCTCGGTCCGGTTCGAGCCGGGCGTGAGCCGCACCGTCGAGCTGGTCCCGCTCGGCGGCGCACGCGTCGTGCCCGGCCTGCGCGGCGAGTGCGCCGGGCCGCTGGACGAAGCGTCACCGGCCGCGCCGGGAACAGCCGCACCGATGACCGACGGGCCGGCGCGGTGAGTGCCGTGCGGCGGGACCGCTACATCGACCTGTACGGGCCGACCACCGGTGACCGCATCCGGCTGGCCGACACGAGCCTGCTGATCGAGGTGGAGACCGACCACTGCGTGGGCGGCGACGAGGCGGTCTTCGGCGGCGGGAAGGTGATCCGCGAGTCGATGGGCCAGTCGCGGGCGACCCGCGCCGAGGGCGCCCTCGACACCGTCGTCACCGGCGCGGTGGTGCTCGACCACTGGGGCGTGGTCAAGGCCGACGTGGGTCTGCGCGACGGGCGGATCGTCGCCCTCGGCCGGGCCGGCAACCCGGACACCATGCCCGGCGTCCACCCCGAGCTGGTCATCGGCCCGGCCACCGAGGTCATCGCCGGCAACGGCCGGATCCTCACGGCCGGCGCCGTCGACACCCACGTGCACTTCATCTGCCCGGAGATCGTCGCCGAGGCGCTCGCAAGCGGCGTCACCACACTCGTCGGCGGCGGCACCGGCCCCGCCGAGGGCACCCGGGCCACCACGGTCACCCCGAACGCCTGGCACCTGGCCCGCATGCACGAGGCGCTGGACACGCTGCCGGTCAACGTGCTGCTGCTGGGCAAGGGCAACACCGTCTCGCCGGAGGCGCTGTGGGAGCAGTTGCGCGCCGGCGCGGGCGGCTTCAAGCTGCACGAGGACTGGGGCACCACACCGGCGGCGATCGACGCCTGCCTGCGGGTGGCGGACGCCTCCGGGGTGCAGGTGTCGATCCACACCGACACCCTCAACGAGGCCGGTTTCGTGGCCCACACGCTCCGGGCGATCGCCGGCCGGGCCATCCACTCGTACCACACCGAGGGCGCGGGAGGCGGGCACGCGCCGGACATCATCACGGTGGCCGGTGAGCCCAACGTGCTGCCGTCGTCGACCAACCCGACCCGGCCGTACACCGCCAACACCCTCGCCGAACACCTGGACATGCTGATGGTCTGCCACCATCTCAACCCGTCCGTGCCGGAGGACCTGGCCTTCGCCGAGAGCCGCATCCGACCGTCCACCATGGCCGCCGAGGACCTGCTGCACGACCTCGGCGCGATCTCCATCATCGGCTCCGACGCCCAGGCGATGGGCCGGGTGGGCGAGGTGATCCTGCGAACCTGGCAGAGCGCGCACGTCATGAAGGAGCGGGTCGGCGCGCTGCCCGGCGACGGCGCGGCCGACAACCACCGGGCCCGCCGGTACGTGGCGAAGTACACCATCTGCGCGGCGATGGCGAACGGGCTGGACCGCGAGATCGGCTCGGTCGAGCCGGGCAAGCTGGCCGACCTGGTGCTGTGGGATCCGGCGTTCTTCGGCGTACGACCGCACCTGGTGCTCAAGGGCGGCATGATCGCGTACGCCCAGATGGGTGACGCCAACGCGTCCATCCCCACGCCGCAGCCGATGCTGCCGCGCCCGATGTTCGGGGCGTACGGCGCCGCGGCGTCGGCCACCAGCCTGGCGTTCGTCGCGCCGGCCGCTCTCGACGCCGGGCTGCGCCTCGACGTGCGGCGACGGGTGGTACCCGTCGCGGACGTGCGCTCGCGGGGCAAGGCCGACCTGCCGGAGAACGACGCGATGCCCCGGATCGAGGTGGACCCGGACACCTTCACGGTGCGGATCGACGGTCAGGTGGTGGAGCCGGACCCGGTGCCACGCCTGCCGATGGCCCAGCGGTACTTCCTGTTCTGATGGCGACGTCGAGCCTGCTCCTGCTGCTGGCCGACGGTCGCTTCCCGGCCGGCGCGCACGCCCACTCCGGCGGCCTGGAGGCCGCCGTCGCCGCCGGCCGGGTCACCGACCTGGCCACGTTGGAGGCGTTCCTGGCCGGCCGGCTGGCCACCGCCGGGCTGGTCGGCGCGGCGTTCGCGGCGGCGGCGCACCGGGCCGTGACCTCGGCGAATTCCGCCGTTCGCGGGTCCACGCTGGCGTTGCTCGACGCGGAGCTGGACGCCCGGACGGCGGCACCGGCGCTGCGCACGGTGTCCCGTCGCCAGGGGCGGGCTCTGCTGCGCGCGGGCCGGGCCATCTGGCCGGAGGCGTCCTTCGCCGAACTGCCCTGCACACCCGGCGGAGCGCACCAGCCGTTGGTGCTCGGGCTGCTCTGCGCCGCCGCCGGCCTGAGCCGCGCCGAGACCGCCACGGTCGCCACCCACGGGACGGTGACCGGCGCGGCCAGTGCGGGCGTACGCCTGCTCGGCCTCGACCCGTACCAGGTCCAGGCCCTGCTGGTCGGTCTCGCCGACCGGTGCGACGGCGTCGCCGCCGCGGCGGCGCGGGCCGCCGACGACCCACCCGAGCGGCTGCCCGCGGCGGCCGCCCCCCTTGCCGACATCCATGCCGAAGCTCATGCCACCTGGGAGGTGCGTCTCTTTGCGTCCTGAAACCGTTGCGCCCACTGCCGACCGGAGTCCCGCCCCGCACGACGAGACCGTTCCGCACACCCACCCCGAACCGGGGGTGGACCCGCATCCGCCGCTGGCCCGAGCCGGCCGGGCGCTGCGCGTCGGCATCGGCGGGCCGGTCGGGTCCGGCAAGACCGCCCTGGTGGCGGCCCTGTGCCGGGCGTTCGCCGGCGAGCTGCGACTCGGCGTGGTCACCAACGACATCTACACGACCGAGGACGCCGACTTCCTCAAGCGGGCCGGCGTGCTGGACCCGACCCGGATCCGCGCCGTGGAGACCGGTTGCTGCCCGCACACCGCCATCCGGGACGACATCGGGGCCAACCTCGACGCCGTGGACGAGCTGGCCGAGGCGGTCGGCCCGCTGGACCTGGTGCTGGTCGAGAGCGGCGGCGACAACCTGACCGCCACGTTCAGCCGGGGCCTGGTGGACCGGCAGATATTCGTGGTCGACGTGGCCGGCGGGGACAAGGTGCCGCGCAAGGGCGGACCCGGGGTGACGTCCGCCGACCTGCTCGTGATCAACAAGACCGACCTGGCCCCGATGGTGGGCGCGGACCTGGCCGTCATGGACCGGGACGCGCGGGCCCGGCGCGGCGACCTGCCGACCGTGTTCCTGTCGATCGTCGGCGACCCGACGGCGGGGCGGGTCGCCGACTGGATCCGCCACGAACTGGCCCACCACGCGGCCCGGCACCCGATCGCCCCGGCCTGATGCGCGCGGACGCCCGGCTGGTGGCTCGGGCCGACGGCCGGGGCGGCACGGTCCTCGCCGAGCTGCGCGGTGAGACGCCGCTGCTGCTGCGACAGACGCCCGGCAGCGGTCGTGTCGCAACCGTGTACGTCGTCGGCGGGGCGGCCGGCCCGCTCGCCGGCGACGACCTGCGGCTGGAGATCGACGTGGGACCGGGGGCGGCGGTGCGGATACACACCGTCGCCGCCTCGGTCGCCCTGCCCGGCCGGCCCGACGCCGTGTCGCGGATGGCGGTCCGCGCCGTGGTGCACGACGGCGGCGCCCTGCACTGGCTGCCCGAGCAACTGGTCGCCGCGGCCGGCTGCGCCCACCTCGCCGAGTCCCGGGTCGAGCTGGCCGCCGGGGCGAGGCTGATCTGGCGCGACGAGGTGATCTGCGGTCGGTACGGCGAGGCGCCGGGCGGTGCGGTCGTCCACACGCGGGTCGACCACGACGGCCGGCCGCTGCTGCGCCAGTCGCTGGCCGTGGGGCCGGACGCGCCCGGCTGGGCCGGCCCCGCGGTGCTCGGCGGCGCGTCGGCCACCGGGTCGCTGCTGGTGGTGGACCCGTCGCTGCCCCACGAGCCCGCGACGGTCGAGGGCACCCTCGCCCGGCTGCCCCTGGCAGGTGGTCCGGCGACACTGTGGACCGCCACCGCCCCCGACGCGCACACGCTGCGCGCCCACCTCGACGTAGAGGTCGAGCCGCTGCTCACCGAGGTGGAGTGAAGCGGGGTCAGCGGCGAGGGCCGGCCGCCTCGGCGTTGTCGCGGCGACCCGCAGGGTCGAGTCGGGCGATCAGGTCGGCGATGTGGTCGAGCAGGGCGGTATCGGCCGGTACGCCCGCCTCGGCGAGGCTGGCCCGGACCCGCTGGTCGAGGCGGGCGTGCTCGCGGCGGCCCCGCGTCGTCAGGTAGGCCCGGATCCGTCGGCGGTCCAGCGGGTCGATCCGCCGGAACACCAGGTTACGGTCGACGAGCTGGTCGACCAGCTTGGTGAGGGTCCCCGGCGGCAACGACGCCTCGGCGGACACCTCGCTCATCGGATGGCCCTGACCGTCGGCGAGCAGGCAGAGCACCCGCCACGCCTCGGTGGTCAGGTCGTCGTCGGCCAGAACGGCGGCCAACCGGCGGGAGAGCAGCCGTTCGGCGCGGGTGAGCGAGCGCAGCAGATCGGCTGGCGCCCCGGGCACGTCTGACATGGAACCCCCTGGGCCGGTGGCCCTGTCATCGTAGCGACTCGTCCCGGTCCGTGGAGAGCTGTGGTTTTCCCACGTCGGCCGGACAATCATGGGCTCATGTCCGCGCCGGCACCGCCGTGGCTCACCGTCGATCGGACCGTGGTCAGCATCGCGCTGGTGTACCCGATGCGCGGGCCGGCGGGAATGTTCGGCCCGACCTGCGAACTCTGTGCCCAGCTCGCGGTCGAGGAGATCAACGCCGGTGGTGGGGTGCTGGGCCGCGAGGTGCGGCTGGTGCCGGTCGACGGTGGCGCCCCGCCGACCGAGGTGGCCGCCCAGGTGGAGGCGCTGGTGTCGGTGGGCGCCGTGCAGGGCGTGACCGGTTGGCACATCTCCTCGGTGCGACAGGCGCTCGCGCCCCGGGTCGCGGGCCGCGTGCCGTACGTCTACACCGCCCTGTACGAGGGCGGTGAGCGTACCGAGGGGGTCTATCTGACCAGCGAGACGCCGGACGCCCAGCTGTGGCCCGCGATGCGGCTGCTCGCGGGGGAGCAGGGCGTGCGCCGCTGGTTCGTGGTCGGCAACGACTACGTGTGGCCCCGGCGCACCGCGCGGGCGGCCCAGCGGTACGCGTTGCGCGGCGGTGGCCGCGTGGTGGGCCAGGCGTTCCTGCCGTTGGAGACGCACGACTTCGACGACGTGTTGCGCCGGATCGAGCGCAGCGAGGCCGATGCGGTGGTGATGCTGCTCGTCGGCGCGGACGCGGTGCGGTTCAACCGGGCGTTCGCGCGTGCCGCGATGGACCAGCGCTGCCTGCGGCTGAGCACCCTGATGGACGAGAACATGCTGCTGGCCAGCGGGGCGGGCGCGACCCGGCGCCTCTACAGCACGGCGGGCTTCTTCGCCGGTCTGGTGACGCAGGAGAACCTCGACTTCCACGGCGAGTTCGCCCGCCGGTTCGGGGTGGAGGCGCCGCCGCTGGGCAGCCTGGGGGAGTCCTGCTACGAGGGCGTGATGCTGCTCGCCGCCCTGATCGGGCAGGCCCGCACCCTCGACGTGCGGGCGATCGAGACGGCTGCCGACACGGTGGCGTACCACGGGCCGCGCGGTCGGCTCCAGCTGCGTCGACGGCACGTGCGCCAGCGGATCTACCTTGCCGAGGCCGACGGTCTCGACTTCACCGTGCTCGCCCAGATCTGACCGTCCGGTCCGGACCCTTGACACGTCCACCCGGCCCGGCCCTAGAATGCTTCCTGCGTGAAGTATCTACCCGTGGGGTGGATACCACGAATGTCTGTCCACCGTCGGCGGAATCTGCCCGTCGACCATTGTGGTGGCAATTCTTCACCGAGTTCGTCACGGCCGGCACCGTCTCGCCTCAGACAATGCCGGCCATTGTGGCATGCGTTCTCTCCAGGTGCGCGGGAAACAGTCAATTAAGGGCTGGGAAACGTCCGCGCAATCATGCCGGTCGACGCTTTGCGTGCCCGTGTTCGATGCGATGACGACAGGCGACGTCCACCCGTCGGCCTCGGCATCGCCAACTCCACCGGACCGCACCGACCGTCCTTTCGCTACTTCACTGCACACCGCAGGAGATTAGATGTCACCTCTTTTCCGCCGCCGCATCCTGGCGGGTGCCATGACCCTCGTCGCCGCGGCGGCCATGACCGCGTGCGGCAGCAGGACCAGCGACGAGGGCGGCGCGGCCGGCGTCGCCGCCGACGTCTCCGGCGACACCGTCAAGGTGGGCCTGCTCAACTCGCTCTCCGGCACCATGGCGATCAGCGAGGTCACCGTCCGCGACTCGATCATGCTCGCCGTCGAGGAGATCAACGCGGCCGGCGGCGTCCTCGGTAGGAAGATCCAGCCGGTCGGGGAGGACGGCGCCTCGGACTGGCCCACCTTCGCGGAGAAGGCCGAGAAGCTCATCTCCGAGGACCGGGTCGCCGCCGTTTTCGGCTGCTGGACGTCGGCCAGCCGCAAGGCGGTCAAGCCGGTGTTCGAGAAGAACAAGGCGCTGCTGTTCTACCCGGTGCAGTACGAGGGCCTGGAACAGTCGCCCTACATCTTCTACACGGGCGCGACGACCAACCAGCAGATCGTCCCCGGGCTCGACTACCTCAAGGCCCAGGGCACGAAGACGGTCTACCTGGTCGGCAGCGACTACGTCTTCCCGCGCACGGCCAACAAAATCATCAAGGCGTACGCGGCGGCGAACGGGATGACAGTGGTCGGCGAGGATTACGCGCCGCTCGGGTCCACCGAATTCGGCACGATCGTCAACAAGGTCAAGTCGTCCGGCGCGAAGGCGGTCTTCAACACCCTCAACGGCGACAGCAACGTGGCGTTCTTCAAGGAGTACAAGTCGGCCGGGCTGACCGCCGCCGCGATGCCGGTGGTGTCGGTGTCCATCGCCGAGGAGGAGGTCAAGAGCATCGGCACCCAGTACCTGGAGGGCCAGCTGACCGCCTGGAACTACTACCAGACCACGCCCGGCGCGGCGAACGACAAGTTCGTGGCCGCGTACAAGGCGAAGTACGGCGCGGACAAGCCGACGAGCGACCCGATGGAGGCCGCCTACGTCAGCGTCTACCTGTGGAAGGCGATGGTCGAGAAGGCCGGCGCGTTCGACGTCGAGAAGGTCCGCGGCGCCTCCGACGGAATCACCTTCGACGCGCCGGAGGGCCTGGTCACCGTCGACGGCAAGACCCAGCACATCGCCAAGACCGCCCGCATCGGCAAGGTCGGCGCGGACGGCCTGATCACCGAGGTGTGGAACTCCGGCAAGCCGGTCGCGCCGGACCCGTACCTCAAGACCTATCCGTGGGCGAGCGGCCTGAGCTGACGACGCCGGCCCCGGGCGGGCACCGCGACGACGCGTCCCGCCCGGGCCCCCCGACCAGCAGTACGGGAGTACCCACCGTGACAGTCCTCTTCGGTCAACTCTTCACCGGCATCAGCATCGGCGCGGTGCTGCTGCTCGTCGCGCTCGGGCTGGCGCTGACCTTCGGCCAGATGAACGTCATCAACATGGCGCACGGCGAGTTCATCATGGCCGGCGCCTACACCACGTACGTGCTGCAACAGAGCATCACCGGCGCCGGCCTGTCGCTGCTGATCGCGCTGCCGGTGGCGTTCGTGGTCGCCGGCACGATGGGGGTGCTGCTGGAGTTCCTGCTGATCCGTCGGCTCTACGCCCGGCCCCTGGACACGCTGCTGGTCACCTGGGGCGTGTCCCTGATGCTGCAACAGCTCGCCCGGGACGTCTTCGGCAGTCCGAACGTGCAGACCCGCGCGCCCGACCTGCTCACCGGCAACGTGGCCCTGCCCGGCGGGCTGACGGTCGCCAACAACCGGCTGTTCATCCTGGCCCTGGCCCTCGCCGCCGTCGCCGCCCTCACCCTGGCGCTGCGGCTCACCCCGTTGGGGCGTCGGATCCGCGCGGTCGTGCAGAACCGCGACCTCGCCGCGGTGTCCGGCGTCCCCACCGCCCGGGTCGACCGGACGACCTTCTTTCTCGGCTCGGGCCTGGCCGGGCTCGCCGGGGTGGCGCTCACCCTCCTCGGCCCGATCGGCCCGACCATGGGCACCAACCTGATCATCGACGCCTTCCTGGTCGTCGTGGTCGGCGGGATCGGTCAGCTCAAGGGCAGCGTGATCGTCGCCTTCGCCCTCGGGGTCCTCCAGGCCACCGGGGAGTACCTCACGACCCTCAGCGTCGCCAAGGTGATCGTCTTCGTGGCGATCGTCGCGTTCCTCCAGTGGCGGCCACAGGGCCTGTTCACCCTGCGGACCAGGAGCCTGGCATGACCGCCGTGACACCCGCGCCGCCGAACACCGCCGGCGCACCGGCGCCGGCCGACATCGCGCCTGAGAGCCGGTCCGGTGGCCGGTCCCGCATGCGCGCGGCGGCGGGGTTCGCGTTCGGCGCGGCGCTGCTGTTCGCCGTCGCGCCGCTGGCGCTGTCGGACTTCCGGCTGGCCCTGCTCGCCAAGTACCTCTGCGTCGCCATGGTGGCCGTCGGCATCGGCATCGCCTGGGGGCGCGGCGGCATGCTCACCCTCGGCCAGGGCGTCTTCTTCGGCCTGGGCGGCTACGCGATGGCCATGCACCTCAAGCTCGCCGACGCGGGTCCCGGTGGGATGCCCGACTTCATGCAGCTGTACGGGCAGCTCGACGAACTACCGGTCTGGTGGCGGCCGTTCGCCAGCCCGTGGTTCGCGCTGCCGGCCACGGTGCTGCTGCCGATGGCCGTCGCCCTCGGGCTCGGCTCACTGGTGTTCCGCCGCCGCGTGCGGGGCGCGTACTTCGCCATCCTCAGCCAGGCGCTCGCCGCCGCCATGGTGATCCTGTTGATCGGCCAGCAGGGGACCACTGGCGGCACCAACGGGCTCACCGACATCCAGGGCTTCTTCGGTTACGACCTGGACGACCCGATCAACCAGCGGATGGTCTACTTCATCATCGCCGGCGTCCTGCTCGCGCTGCTCGCGCTGGCCCGCCAGCTCATCCACAGCCGCTACGGGGAACTGCTGGTGGCGGTGCGGGACAGCGAGGAGCGGGTCCGTTTCCTCGGCTACGACCCGGCGTCGGTCAAGCTCGTCGCCTACGTGGTGGCGGCGGGTATGGCGGGCCTCGCCGGCGCGCTGTTCGTGCCGGCGGTGGGCATCATCTCGCCCGCCCTCATCGGCATCGTCCCGTCGATCGAGTTCGTCATCGGTGTGGCGGTGGGCGGCCGGGCCACGCTGCTCGGGCCGGTGCTCGGCGCGGTGGCGGTCGCCTGGGCGCGTACCGCCCTTTCCGAACGTTTCCCGGGCACCTGGACGTACCTGCAGGGTCTGCTCTTCGTGGTGGTGGTGGCGTTCCTTCCCGGCGGCCTGGCGTCGCTGTGGACGCTGGCCCGCCGCCGCGCCGAGCGGGCGGAGGTGCGCCAATGAGCGACGACCGGCTGGACGGGCTGTCCGTCCGTGACGTGCGGGTCAGCTTCGACGGCTTCACCGCCGTCGACGGCGTCTCGCTGGAGGTGCCCGCCGGTGACATCCGGTTCCTGATCGGGCCGAACGGTGCCGGCAAGACCACACTGGTCGACGCGATCACCGGTCTGGTGCGGGCCACCGGCTCGGTGTGCTTCGGCGACCAGGAGCTGCTGGGCCGCCCGGTGCACCGGATCAGCCGGCTCGGCATCGGCCGGACGTTCCAGACGTCGACGGTCTTCGAGGAGCTGTCGGTCGTGCAGAACCTCGACATCGCCGCGGGCGCCCGCCGGAGCTGGGCCACCCTGGCCCGGCGGCGGCGGGGCATCCCCGACGAGGTGGCCGCCGCGCTGGAGACCATCGGGCTGGCCGGCCGGGCCGACCAGCTCGCCGGCACCCTCGCGCACGGCCAGAAGCAGTGGCTGGAGATCGGCATGCTGCTGGTGCAGGACGCGCGGCTGCTGCTGCTCGACGAGCCGGTCGCCGGGATGAGCCACGAGGAGCGCGACGCCACGGGCGCCCTGCTGGAGACGGTGAGCCGGGACCGCACGGTGGTGGTGATCGAGCACGACATGGACTTCCTGCGTCGCTTCGCGCGCAGCGTTACCGTGCTGCACGCGGGGAAGGTGCTCAGCGAGGGCACGGTGGCGCAGGTCCAGGCGGACCCGCGCGTGCAGGAGGTCTACCTCGGCCACCCGGTCGACGCCGGGTCGGTCCCCAGCGGTCTGGAGGCATGATGCTGACCCTGCGTGGGGTGCACGCCGGATACGGGCGTTCCCGGGTGCTGCACGGCGTGGACCTCGCCGTCCCGCCCGACGGGGTGGCCGCGGTGCTCGGGCACAACGGCGCCGGCAAGAGCACCCTGCTGCGGGTCGCGGCAGGCCTGCTGCGCCCGACCGCCGGCACCGTCGAGCTGGACGGCGAGGACGTCGCCCGTCTCGCGCCGCACGAGCGGGTGGCGCGCGGCATGGCGTACGTCCCGCAGGGCCAGCAGTGTTTCCCGCACCTGACGGCGGCGGAGAACCTGCGCCTCGTCGCCGACGGCCGGCGCGACGGCGCGGTGGCGACGGCGGAGGCGCTGGACCTGTTCCCGGCGCTGCGCCCGCTGCTGCGGCGGCGGGCCGGGCTGCTCTCCGGTGGTCAGCGTCAGCAACTCGCCATCGCCCGCGCGCTGATCACCCGGCCGCGGCTGCTCATGCTCGACGAGCCGACCGAGGGCATCCAGCCGTCGGTGGTCGCCGAGATCCAGGAGCGGATCGTCGAGCTGACCCGGCAGTCCGGCTTCAGTGTGCTGCTCGTCGAGCAGCACCTCGGGTTCGCGCTGCGGGTGGCGAACCGCTACCACGTCCTCGAATCCGGCCGGGTCACCTCGCACGGCGACGGGGGAGTCACGGCGGAGCGGGAGGTGCGCGCGGCCCTCGCGGTCTGATCCGGGTCGCGTCGCGCCCGCCGGCCGGTGCGTCGGTATCGATTTACATTGACGGTGGTCTCTACTAACATCGTGGCTGGGAGTCGCCAAGCGCTGCTGGGCAGCAGTGTCGTCCACCTCTGGGACGGCTTGAATCGATCGGCGTCACCTTCTCCGGGGTGGGCACCCAGCGAGGGCCACTGGGCGCCGGCGCATCCACTGGAGCATCATGAAAATCTCACGGACAGCACGCCGTCTGGGACTGGGCGCGGTCGCGGTTCTCGTAGCCTCGTTCACGATGGTCGCCGTCAACCAGGCCGGTCCGGCCTCGGCGCACGGATCGGTCACCAACCCGCCGTCACGCAACTACGGATGTTACGAGCGCTGGGGTTCCGACCACCTCAACCCCACGATGGCCCAGACCGACCCGATGTGCTGGCAGGCGTGGCAGGCCAACCCGAACACCATGTGGAACTGGAACGGCCTGTACCGCGAGAACGTCGGCGGCAACCACCAGGCCGCCGTGCCGGACGGACAACTGTGCAGCGGCGGTCGCACCCAGGGCGGCCTGTACGCATCGCTCGACGCGGTCGGCGCGTGGACCGCGAAGCCGATGCCGAACAACTTCACCCTGACGCTGACCGACGGCGCTCGGCACGGCGCCGACTACATGTTGATCTACATCACCAAGCAGGGTTTCGACCCGACCACCCAGCCCCTCACCTGGAACAGCCTCGAGCTGGTACTCCGCACCGGCAGCTACCCGACCACCGGGCTCTACGAGGCGCAGGTGAACGCGGGCAACCGCACCGGGCGGCACGTCGTCTACACCATCTGGCAGGCGTCCCACCTCGACCAGCCGTACTACCTCTGCAGTGACGTGATCTTCGGCGGTGGCGGCACCCCGCCGCCGACGACCCCGCCGCCCACCACGCCGCCGCCGTCGACCCCGCCGCCGACGACTCCGCCGCCCACCACGCCGCCGCCGGCCGGAAATGGTGCCTGCACCGCCACGTTCCGCAAGACCAGCGAGTGGTCCGGTGGGTTCGGCGCCGAGGTCACCGTCCGGGCCGGCAACGCCGCCATCTCCGGATGGACGGTGGCATGGACCTGGCCCAACGGCCAGAGCATCACCAACGCCTGGAACGCGACAGTCACCTCGAGCGGCTCTTCGGTCACCGCGTCGAACGTCGCTTACAACGGCTCCCTGAGCGCCAACGCCACCGCCAGCTTCGGCTTCAACGCCTCCTGGAACGGCACCAACTCCGCACCCACCCTCACCTGCACCGCCCGGTAACAGCATCGGCGGTGGGGTGGCGCGGCACGCGCCACCCCACCGCCGGCAGGGCCGTGCGCCGGGGGTGGCGGTGCGGACGGACCCGACCTCCGGGCAGAGGTCCGTGCGCTGCTCTCCGCCACCATCAGGAACCGCGACGAGGTGAGGAACGACCATGATTTCCCGGGTACGCGTCAGCGGCTGGTGCCGAAGCGGCTTCGTGTGGATCGAGGTGGGCCTGCTGGCCGCGTCGATCGGTGTGGCCGCCCTGGTCACCTCGACGACCCCGAGGACGGACCCGGCGGTTCTCCGCCAAGAGATCCTGGCCCTGATGCGTACGACCCTCGAGCAGGTGGACCCGACACATCACGGCCACGCCGGGCACACCGCCCCGCAGGGACCGGCCGGAGAGCAGGCCGCGCCGGCGGTCGTCTGCGGAGTGCATGTCTACGGCCACGAGCCCACCGGGGCCACCACGCTGGCCGACGTCCGGACGGTCTACGGCTTCCACCTCTGTGGCGTCGCCGAACAGAAGCGCCATTGGGACGGAGCGGTCAAACTCGTCGGCCCGCTGATCATGGACATGACCACCCGACCTCCCGGCGTCGAGGTGGTCGAGGCGACCGCCGACGTCAGGTTCGTCGACCGGCTACGGGAGATGTTCCCCGACAAGTACGAGGACCTGGCACTCAGGGAAGCGTTGCCCGCATCGGAGATGGCCGACCTGCGGCGCCGGTACGACGCCGCCGCCGGCCTCTGACCACGCCGAGCGGCCGCCTCCGGTCCACCGGGCGACCTCGTGGTGGTGAGAGCGCCGCCGGCCCGTCTCATTCGTCATAGCAAATTCAAGGTGGTCTAACTCTGGACCTTTACTGTTAACAGTCCTAATAATAAGGCCCTCGGTTCCGCCCCGATCCGGAAGGGCCACCCCCATGCGCCGCCCCGCCATCCTCGCCCTGGCCGCCGTCCTGGCCGCCGGTGCTGCCACCGTCTACCTGGCGTCGTCCGCCTCCGCGGCCGCCGCCTGCTATCCCACCTGGTCGTCGTCCGCCGTGTACGTCGGCGGCGGCCAGGCGTCGTACCAGGGCGTCAACTACCAGGCCAAGTGGTGGACCCAGAACGAGAGCCCGACCACGCACAGCGGCCAGTGGGACGTCTGGGCCAACCAGGGCGCCTGCGGCGGCTCCACCCCGCCGACCACGCCACCCCCGACCACGACGCCACCGCCCACCCCGCCCCCGACGACCACCCCACCGCCGACCACGCCCCCGCCGACCGGCAACGGTCAGCTGCCGAAGCACTTCCTCATCGGTTACTGGCAGAACTTCGACAACCCGGCCCGGGAGATCCGGCTCCGTGACGTACCGGCCACCTACGACCTGATCGCGGTCGCGTTCGCCGATGCGACGAACACGCCCGGCACGGTGTCCTTCAGCATCGACGCGGGCCTGAGCGCCTCACTCGGCGGCTACACCGACGCCGACTTCAGGAACGACGTCGCCACCCTGCACTCGCGGGGCAAGAAGGTGATCATCTCGGTCGGTGGCGAGCGCGGCACGATCTCGGTCGCCAGTTCCAGCGCCGCCACGAACTTCGCCAACTCGATCGTCGGCCTCATCGCCAGCTACGGGTTCGACGGCGTCGACATCGACCTGGAGAACGGCGTCAACGCGACGTACATGGGTCAGGCCCTGCGTGACATCCGCAACCGGACGAACCCGAACCTGATCATCACGATGGCGCCGCAGACCATCGACATGCAGAGCACCGGCAGTCAGTACTTCCAGTTGGCGCTGAGCATCAAGGACATCCTGACCGTCGTCCACACCCAGTTCTACAACTCCGGTGCGATGCTCGGCTGCGACAACAACGCCGCGTACGGACAGGGAACGGTCAACTTCCTCGTGGCGCTCGCCTGCATCCAGCTGGAGAACGGGCTCCGGCCGGACCAGGTGTCCCTCGGACTGCCGGCCGCGCCGAGCGCCGCCGGTGGGGGCTACGTCAACCCCTCGGTGGTCAACCAGGCCCTCGACTGCCTCGCCAAGGGCATCAACTGCGGCTCCGTGAAACCGCCGCGCACCTACCCGGGGATCCGTGGCGCCATGACGTGGTCGGTCAACTGGGACGTCACCAACGGCAACGGATTCGCCAACACCGTCCGCCCCCACCTCAACACCCTTCCCTGAACCCCCGCAGGAGAGTGTCATGAAACTCAGGCAGAAGATCCTGGCCCTGACCGCCGTCACGGCCACCGCCACCGCCGTCGCCGTCGCCCCGATGACCACGTCGAGCGCGGCCGCGGCCTGCTACCCGGCCTGGTCGTCGTCCACCGTGTACGTCGGCGGCGGCCAGGCGTCGTACCAGGGCGTCAACTACCAGGCCAAGTGGTGGACCCAGAACGAGAACCCGGCCACCCACAGCGGCCAGTGGGACGTCTGGGCCAACCAGGGCACCTGCGGCGGCACCACCCCGACCACCCCGCCACCCACCGGCCCGACCAACCCGCCCCCGGCCGGCAGGATGGCGGCGGCGCCGTACGTCTATCCCGGCTGGGGCAACCCGCCGGCGCCCTCGACGATCACCGGCCAGGGCGTCCGCGCGTTCACCGTCGCGTTCGTGCTGGCGAACGGCTGCAACCCGGTCTGGGACGGCGAGGGCGGCCTGACCGGCGGCGTCCACGAGTCCTGGATCAACCAGGCCAAGGCCGCCGGCGCCACCATCGTCCCGTCGATCGGCGGCTGGCAGGGCAACAAGCTCGGCCCGAACTGCGCCACCCCGGAGGCCCTCGCCGGGGCGTACCAGAAGGTCATCAACACCTTCGGGCTCAAGGCCATCGACATCGACATCGAGAACTACGACGAGTTCGAGAACTACACGGTCGCCGACCGCATCGTGAGCGCCCTGGGCATCATCAAGCGCAACAACCCGGGCGTCACCACGATCCTGACCTTCGGTACGACCACGACCGGACCCAACGTGCACGGCGTCCGGCTGATCAACCAGGCCCGGGCGCTGAACGCCAACGTGGATGTCTTCACCATCATGCCGTTCGACTTCGGCGGCGGCGCGGACATGTACACCAGCACCCGCAACGCCGCGGAAGGCCTGAAGAATCAGCTGAAGTCCACGTTCGGCTGGAACGACCAGACCGCGTACGCCCACATGGGCATCTCCGGCATGAACGGACTGTCCGACCAGCAGGAGGTCACCACGCCGGAGACCTGGGCGCGGATCCGTGACTACGCCAGGAGCAACGGGCTCGCTCGATTCACGTTCTGGGCGGTGAACCGGGATCGCGGCTGCGCCGGCGGCGGCGTGGTGTCCAACTGCAGCGGCATCGCCCAGAGCGACTGGGAGTTCAGCCGGATCTCCGCCGGCTTCTGAGAGCTGTTCCACCAGGGCGGTGGAGCCGGGGAGGAGTACGGGCGGCGGCCCGGACTCCTCCCCGCCCCGCACGGCATCCACCCCACAACCTCGTCGACACCCCTCGGTCGGGCACCCCTCAGGAGGACCGGACCGCGCACCGGCCGCGAGGCCTGGCCGTGGTGCACGTCAGCTCGCCCCGCCCGTTCACCTCCGACAGCGCCCAGTCGCTGTGGAGCACCGAGGCGTGGTCCATCCTCAGCTCGGATCGCGGTGGTGCCGAAGGCGGAGCACCCGGCTGCGCCGGGAGGTCACCACACCCCCGGGACCCATCGACGCCGCGCCGCCGTCGTTCGGCTCAGCGAATGACCTGGCGGGCGCGGTGCGGCGTGCGTCGACCGCCCCCGGGTCACGCGGGTCGGTGGGATCGGTCCACGCCCCTGTGCACGCGGACCGTGCGCTCCACGAGCTCACGCAGCGTGCCCTCGTCGACGTCGTCGAGCCGCTTGAGGTAGAGGCAGCCCTTGCCGGTCCTGTGCGGGCCGAGCCGGGCGAGCAACGTCGGGTAGCGCTCCTCGTAACCGCCGACCAGATAGAGGACGAGCTGCTGCTTGCGGGGCGAGAACCCGGCCAGGGGCCAGGCGCCCGTGGGGCCGTGGTAGCTGCCGAAGCCCACGATGCTCGGGCCCCACATCACCGGCGGCTCACCCGTCACGTCGCGCAGGATCGCGCACAGGCGCAGGGCGTCGGCACGCCGGCGCTCGTCCGCAACCGCCGCCAGGAAATCGTCGACGCTCGCATCGGTGGGAACCGTCACCGGCTGCCTTGATGTCGCCACGACCGTGATGCTGCCACGTCCGTACGACAGACGCTCCTACGCGAGGACCGTTTGCGCCGCCGACGGCATCCGTACGTTCTGTCGAGAGGCCGGACCTCCGGACGCCCGGTGGTGCCGCTGCCGCACGGCCACCCGTCCTCGTCCTTCCAGTTCCGCGACCTGATGCCGGGACGACTCGGCGACCGTTGGCGGCTGGTCGCGCCCGATCTCCCCGGCAGGCGCTCCAGTCGCGAGCGGGATCGGCGTGACCGCGCCGCGCGCCCCGACGCTGTCCAGGAGACGTCGCGACGCTTGGTCTGTCCTCCCGTCGAGCAGGGATCACGCTCACCTGGCGGGGGAGCGGCCGGCAGGAACCGCCCCGCAACCACGGCGATGCCGGATCGGCATGAACACCGCCGATTCCGTCTTCGACCGCATGCCCGATCGCTGTCATGGTCGAGTCCTGCCCAACCGGCGCTGTCCGGCGCCGGACGCACGACACCGACAAGGAGTGATCATGGTGCTCGCCCCACACCGTCTGGTGGCCGCGGTGTCAGCGGTGGCCCTCGCCGCCTGCGGTCCCGCCGATGCCGGCGATGCCGCCGAACGGCCGACGCCGGACCGCCCGGTGACGGCCACCGCGTCCGCCGCGGCCGACCGGGATCGCGCGTTCCGGCAACTGGAGGAGACGTTCGACGCGCGGCTGGGGGTGTACGCGATCGACACCGGCACCGGCACGACGGTGGGCTACCGGGCCGACGAGCGGTTCGCGTACGCCTCGACGTTCAAGGCGTTGGCCGCCGCGGAGGTTCTCGACGAGACCACGGATGCCGAGCTGGACCGGGTGGTGCGGTACTCGGCGGACGACCTGGTCACCTACTCGCCGATCACCGAGAAGCACGTCGCCGACGGCATGACGCTGCGCGCGCTCGCCGACGCGGCCGTGCGCTACAGCGACAACACCGCCGGTAACCTGCTGCTGCGCCGGCTCGGCGGACCGCAGAGGTTCGAGAAGGAACTGCGCGGGGTCGGCGACAAGGTCACCGCCCCCGCACGGTACGAGACCGCGCTCAACGAGGCGCGCCCGGGGGACCGTAGGGACACCAGCACCGCGCGGGCCCTGGCTCAGGACCTGCGGGCGTACGCCGTCGGCGACTCCCTCGACCCCGCGGACCGCGACATCCTCAACGGCTGGCTGCGGGGCAATACCACGGGCGGCGAGTTGATCCGCGCCGGTGTGCCCGACGGCTGGGTCGTCGGGGACAAGACCGGTTCCGGCGGCTACGGGACCCGCAACGACATCGCGGTGGTCTGGCCACCGGACCGGGCGCCGATCGTGCTCGCGGTGCTGTCCAGCCGCGACCAGAAGGACGCCGACTACGACAACGCCCTGATCGCCCGGGCGGCCGAGGTCGCGATCGCCGCGTTGTGACGGCTCCACCAGCCGGTGCGGCGCCAGCCGTCCGGCAGCGCGGATGGAGGCCGCGGTGAACGCGCCGGTCGCCGGCAGGACCGACACCACCGACGCCGAGAACCACGAATGTCACGGTGCGACGGTGACGCGGTGACACTGCCCGCGCCGTCCGGCGAGCGCTGCAATGGGAATGCCACGCCGCTTGGAAGGAACCCCATGGACGCCACACGAACCGACGAACCGACGCAGCGTCACCGGCCGGCCGTCGACAGCTCCCGGCCCTTCGGGGCCCACCTGCGGATGAGCTGGTGGAAGCCGCTCGTGGTCATCGGTGTCCCACCGGTGGTGATGCTGGTCCTCCAGGTCCTGCTCTATCAGGTCGTGGGCGCCATCGAGGGCAGCGACGACCCGATGTCCCCCGTCATGACGCCGCTGAAGTCCCTGGCCGTCAACATCAGCATCGGCACGTCGGGCGTGGTGGCGGTCCTGCTCCTGGCGCGGATCGCCAAGGTGCCGTGGCGCAGGCTGATCAGCTCACCCCGGGCCGTCGACACCCGCCGCCTGGCGTACCACCTCGTGATGGCCGCGGTGCTCGTGGGCGCGGGGATCGGCGTCGTGGCGCTGGTGGCGCCGGACTCGCCGGGCTGGACCACCTTCGGTGTCAGCGGCACGACGATCGGCCTGCTGGCGGTCACCGTGCTCAGTACGCCGCTGCAGTCCACCGGCGAGGAGTTGTTGTGGCGCAGCGCCGTGCTGCCCGCCGCCGCGTCCTGGGTGCGTGCGGTCCGGCCGGCGCTGGCCGTCGGGCTCGTCGTGTCGAGTCTGGGCTTCGCCGTGCTCCACGGGTCGAGCGACCCCTGGCTGTTCGGTTACTTCACCTTCATCGGCCTCTGCACCGGCCTGATGGCGATCATCAGCGGCGGCATCGAGGCGCCGGTCGCCTTCCACGTCGCCAACAACGTCCTGTTCGGGGTCGTCAGCACGGTGATGGCCGACGGCGAGCCCTACGCGATCGACCGCGCCACCGACTCCGGCGACGCGTCCCTGCTGATCCTGGCGGCCGTCAACGTCGCCATGGTGGTGCTGGTCTGGTCGCGTGAGCGGCGGACCCGGTCCACGACCGCCGGCTAACCCCACCAGGGCAGCGCGCCCGTGCGCAGGTGGTCGTGCAGGGAACGGGCGACCTGGGCCATCGTCGCCTCGCTGCCGGGCTGGGCGACGGCGGGCACCCGGGAGGCGGTGAGTGCGGCGACCGCGTACGACTGCCCGTCGCCGTGGTCCACCACCCCGACCTCGTGGCGCAGGTGCAGCAGGGTGCCGGTCTTGGACGACCAGCGGGAGGCGTCGGAGGTGAAGTCGGGGGCGAGCCGCTGCCGGTGCAGGTTGTCGCCCATCAGGGCGCGCACCCGCGCGGCGGTGGTCGGGTGGATCACCGACGGTCGCCAGAGGGCCTGCAGCAGGTCGACGTAGGCCCGCGCCGATCCCGTGTTGGCACGGGTGACGTCGAGCTGGGCGACCGGATGGCCCTGCCCGGGAGTCGCCGCACCGATGGCGAGTGAGTGGGCCAGATGCGCGTCGTCGGGCCCGAGCCGTTCCGCCGGCGTGTCGGCGAGGTCGCCCGCCCGGTGCCGGACGGCGATGCCGTCGACGCGCAGTCGCCGCAGTTCGGCGGCGACCGCGGCCGGCGGAACGAGGTCGAACAACGCGTCGGCGGCGACCGAGTCGCTGACGGACGTGCTCAGGTACAGCAGGTCGTCCACGGCGATCCGTGCCGGATGCCGGAATCGGCTCAGACCGGTCGGGCCGGGGGTGGTGATCCGACCGGGCGCGACGTCGACCGGCAGCGCCGGGTCTATTTCGCCACGGGCGATCCGTTCCAGCACGGCGACCGCCAACGGCACCTTCACCAGCGACGCCGACGGGTAGCGGGCGTCCGCGTCGAAGCCGATCTCCGCGCCGCTGTCGAGGTTGCGGACCAGGAAGGCGCCGCGCAGCCCGGCCTCGTCGAGGAGCCCGCGCGCGTCGCGCACGACGGTGGTGGCACTCACGTCGTCGCGCCCAGGCATCGCGCTATGTCCGAATGCAGAACCGTTCGCAGCTGTTCGAGGTCCTCGCGGAGGCCGGCGGCGATGTCGTAGCCGCGTACGAGTCGAGGCTCGGCGAGGGGACACCAGTGCAGCCCGAAGTCCTCGGCCTGCTGGCGGGAGCAGAGCAGCAGGTCGGGTGAGCTGAGCGCCTTCGCCGCGGCGTCGACGAGCGACGGCGCGACGGTGACCTGGGCCGGCGCCAGTCCGGCCGACTGGCCGGCGCGGGTCAGCGGATCCCGCAGGTGGGCGAGGTCGTCCTCGGGCTGGATGAGGATCCGCCGTCGTGCCTGGGTGCGGGCTCGGCCGCGGCGCAGCGTCTCCAGGAACACCGTCGCCGCCGGAAACGGGGTCCGGGCGGCCAGCCCGAGCGGAACCCGCCAGGACGCCGCCGCCTCGGGGACCGCCAGGATCCCCGCGCCGACCTCCAGGGCCTGACAGAGCCGGTCGCGTTCCTGCGGGCCGGCCGGCCGTACCTCCAGCTGGAGGCGGTGACGCCGGCTCGCGACCACCAGGGCGGCGAGGCGGGGTGCGGGACAGGTCTCGGGGACGGCGACCTGTAGCGGGCGCAGCCGGGCGCGCTCGGCGTCGTCGGTCATCGCGTCGGCGAGATCGACCAGGCGACGGGCCGTCGGCAGCATGTCCCGCCCGAACGACGTCAACCGGACCGCCCGGGAGGACCTGTCGAACAACCGCGCCCCGAAGTGCTCCTCCAGGGCGGCGATGCGGCGACTGGCGACCGACTGGGGGATGCCCGCCGCGGCGGCGCCGGAGGTGAAACTGCCGTGCCCGCTGACGGCGACGAAGGCCCGGCAGGCGGCGACCACATCCACCTGCCGAACCTATACCTGGAACGCATGGAACCGACGACCGGAGGCCGGACGAGGATCGTCCGCTACAACCAGTCGTGTTCGCGGGCGTACCGGGCGGCCTCGTGGCGGGTCCGGGTCTGGGTCTTGCGCATGGCGTTGGAGAGGTAGTTGCGGACGGTTCCCGGCGCGAGGTGCAGTCGGGCGGCGATGTCGGTGACCGAGTAGCCCTCGCCGGTGACCCGGAGGACGTCGGCTTCGCGGTCGGTGAGGGGGGAGTCGTCGGTGACGGCGAGTGCCGACACGTCCGGGTCGATCCAGCGCTTACCGGAGTCCAGGGTGGCGATGACGGAGGTGATGTGGGCCGGCTCGGCGGACTTGCTGATGAAGCCCTGGACGCCGAGTTTCAGGGCCTTGCGGAGCACGCCGGGGCGGGCGTGCCGGGTCAGCATGAGGATCACCTGCTCGGGTCGCGTTCGACGGATCTCGGCGACCGCGCCGAGGCCGTCCACGCCGGGCATCTCCAGGTCGATGACCAGGACGTCGGGCCGGTGCCGCAGGGTGGCCTCGATGGCTGTCTCACCGTCCTGCGCCTCGGCGAGAACGGTGATGTCACCCTCCAGGGGCAGCAGCGCGGCGAGGGCCGTCCGGAGCAGCACCTCGTCGTCGGCGAGCACGATTGTGGTCATCGACCGTCCTCCTTCAGGGCCGGTGGCTGCACCGCGCCACGGGCGGGCGGGAACGTCGCGGCCGTCCGGAAGCGCCCCTCGTGCTGCTCCACGATCAGCTGACCGCCGTCATCCGCCAGCCGTTGCCGCAGCGCGGACAGTCCCCTGAGCTCGGGTGGGGTGTCGGCGGTCACGCCGTCGTTGACGATGGTGATGCCCGACCCGGCGAGCGTGATCTGCACCTGGGTGGCCTGCGCGTGGCGCAGGATGTTGGTGGTGGTCTCGCGCAGCACCTGCCCGAGCAGTTCGCTGACGTGGGCGTCGACCTCGGCCTCCCGGGTCACCCGCACCCGGATGCCGGCGGCCTCGAACAGGTTCTTCGCGTTCTCGATCTCCGCGGTCAGGTTGAGCCGCCGTTGGGCGTACGCGAGTTCCTTGGTCTGGGTGATGGTGTCGCTGACCAACGCGTACGTCTCGCGCAGTTCCTCCTCGGCCCGCGCGGTGTCGCGGAGCAGCAGTCGCTGGGCCAGGGCGATCTTCAACTTGACCACGTGCAGGGTGTGGCCCTGGATGTCGTGCAGGTCGCTGGCGAATCGCACGCGCTCCCGGACGACGGCCAGCTCCGCCTCGCGTTCCCGGGTCTGTTCGAGTTCCCGGATGAGGTCGTAGAACCGCTCGCCCACGATCGTGAAGACCGTCACGACGACGGTGAGGGCGGTCGGGACGAGGACGTAGGTGACCAGGACGTGAGCGACGTCGTCCCGCTGCACCAGCAGCCGCGCCGCGCCGACGACGGCGACGTAGGAGAACAGCCCGGCCACCGCCGGCCCGCGGTGCCGCCGAACCTCCCGCAGGGCGAGGGAACCCACGGCGCAGAACCCCCAGTAGGCGTTGGGACTGCCGGTCACCAGGACCCCCAGCGGCCACACCGCTGCCCCGACGACCAGGCAGGGCACCGCCACCCGGGCCAGGTCGTTGGCCGTCCATCGTTCAAAGGCCACCACGGCCGCCACCGCCCCCGGCGCCAGGATGACGATGTGCCACCAGGTACGCGCGTCGATGTAGAGGAGGACCGCGGCGGCGAACACCACGGGCGGTAGTGACGTGACGAGATTGAGCCGGCGCAGCCTTCCCTGCGTCGACTCGGTGAAGCGTGGTGATCTCGCGGTCACCACACCAGTATCCGGCAGCCACGGGTCGCGACCAGTGACACCACGTCACATGCGGTGATGACACCGCGCCACTGACGGGTCGGCGGCGCCCGCGCTGTCATGGGTGCATGTCCACCTCACCCGTCATCGAAGTCGACCGGCTGAACCTCACGTACGGTGACTTCCACGCCGTCAAGGACCTTTCCTTCGAGGTACGGCCCGGAGAGCTGTACGCGCTGTTGGGCACCAACGGCGCCGGGAAGACCTCGACCCTGGAAGTCGTCGAGGGACACCGGAGACCGACCTCCGGGACCGTCCGCGTCCTCGGGCACAGCCCGCAGGACCGCCGTCTGGTCCGTCCCCGGATGGGCGTCATGCTCCAGGAGAGCGGTTTCTCCCCGGACCTCACGGTTCGCGAGTCCGTCCGGCTCATCGGCCGGCTCACCCGGCGCGGCGACGACGTCGACCGGGTGCTCGACCTGGTCGACCTCACCGGGCGGGCCGGCCGCAAGGTCTCGCAGCTCTCCGGCGGCGAGAAGCGGCGGCTGGACTTCGCCACCGCCGTCTACGGCACCCCAGAGCTGATCTTCCTGGACGAGCCGACCACGGGGCTGGACATCCAGTCCCGCGACGCCGTCTGGGCGACTGTGGACCGGCTCCGCGAGAACGGCGCCACCATCGTGCTCACCACCCACTACCTGGAGGAGGCGCAGCAGCGTGCCGACCGGATCGGACTGATGCACCAGGGCACCCTGCACCGCGAGGGCACCGTGGCGGAACTGACCCGCACCCTGCCGGCGGTCATCCGCTTCTCGCTCCCGGCCGGGGCGCCGGCGCTGCCGCTGCAGGCTGCGGTCGACGCCGAGGGGAAGGTCGTCGTCGAGACCTTCGGACTGCAGAAGGACCTGCACGTCCTGCTCGGGTGGGCCCAGGACCACGCCGTCGAACTGCAGGGTCTGGAGGCCGGGCCGACCCGCCTCGACGACGTCTTCCGCGCCATCAGCAACTGAACCGCGACCTCGACAGGAGTTCCCCCGTGTTGTCCATCGCCGCAAGCGAGCTGATCCAGATCTTCCGCAACCGGCTGGTACTGATCACCAGCCTCATCGTCCCGGTGGTCGTCAGCGCGTTCTTCGTCCGCCAGCACGAGACCTACGCCGCCCTCGGCAGCCTCGGCTACATCGCCGCGATCGTGATGTTCACGATCACCGCGTTCGGGCTCTACGCCACCGCGGTCACCACGCTGGCCTCCCGGCGGCAGAACCTCTTCCTCAAGAGACTGCGCTCCACCGCCGAGGGGGACGCCGGCATCCTCGCCGGCCTGCTACTGCCCGTCCTCGTCCTCGCCGTGGTGCAGGCGACCGCCATCCTGACCGTCCTGGCCGTGGTCGCCGGCGGACCGGCCGACGTCGCTCTGCTGGTCGTGGCGTTCCTCGCGACCCTGGCCATGATGGTCGGCCTGGCCCTGGCCACGGCTGGGCTGACGAACTCCCCGGAACACGCTCAGGTCACCACCCTGCCCGTCACCCTCGGTGTGATCGCCATGGCCACCTGGGTCGGCATCTCCGGCACGGAGAACCTCGCCTGGCTCAAGCGGCTGCTGCCCGGCGGCGCGGCCACCGAACTGACCATGAACGCCTGGAACGGCGGGGTCGCCGTGACCGACTCCCTGGTCCTGCTCGCGCCCACGCTCGGCTGGGTCGTCATCTCCGTCGCCCTCGCCGCTCGCCTCTTCCGCTGGGAGCCCCGCCGATGACCACCCCACCCCGGTCGGACGCCCCGACCCTCGTCGAAGACCTCCTCCTGCTCCTGTTCCAGCCCGCATCCGGGACCATCGCGGGTGAGAACACCCTCTTCTACGTCCTCGGTGGCGCGGTCCTGGCGGACCTGGCGCTCGGCGACCACCTGACCACGGCGGACCGTGGGCGGGTCAGCGGCGTGGCGGGTCACCCACCGTCGGACGACCTCCTCCGCCCGGCGTGGACCTACCTCGCCGAGAAACCGAGGGGAGTGCAGACCGCACTCGCGGCCATCGGTCCCGCCCTGCGCAAGCCGGTGTTGGAGCGGCTCGTCGCCCGTGGCGACATCGACGAGGTGCCGCGCAAGGTGCTCGGCCTGTTCCGGACGACGGCCCTGCGCGACGGCAGGACCGAACGACGGGCCCGCCTGATCGCCGATGTTCGGCAGGTTCTCGTGGAGGGTGCGAAGCCCCGAGCCCGTGTCGCCGCGCTCGCGGCGCTGCTCTCGGCCAGCGGAACACTGCCGCAGTTCCACCGCGAGATCCCGTGGACGTCAGAAGTGATCACGCGGGCCAAGGCGCTCGAGCGCGGTGACTGGGGTGCCGACGCCGCGGCCGAGGCGGTGACCCGTACCGTCACGGCCACGGTCGTCAACAGCACCATCGTGGCCGTCACCGTGCTGCCTCGGAGCTAGTGCGGAACGGCGGTCCCACCGCGCTCGCTCCTCCGCACCTCTCCGCGCTGACGTTCGAGCGGGTGCGTGCCGGCGCCTTCGCGGAGGTGACCGACACCGTCGAGCGCGTCACCGGACGGTCGGCGCGCACGCTGCGGAGCTTTCCCGCCGACAGCGGGCCGGCACTGCGGTCCGGGAGGCGCGGCGGCCGACGGTGAGTTCCCGCGCGCCGATCACCAGGCGCAGGGCGCGTAGTCCTTCAGGAAGCAGCCGTACAGGTCTTCGCCCTGTTCGCCGCGGACGATCGGGTCGTAGACCCGGGCCGCGCCGTCGACCAGGTCCAGCGGGGCGTGGAAGCCGGCGTCCGCCAGCCGCATCTTCGTCGGGTGGGGCCGCTCGTCGGTGATCCAGCCGGTGTCGACGCTGGTCATGAGGATGCCGTCGGCCAGCATCTCCTGGGCGCTGGTTCGGGTGAGCATGTTCAGCGCGGCCTTGGCCATGTTGGTGTGCGGGTGCCCCGGCCCTTTGTAGCCGCGGGCGAACTGGCCCTCCATCGCCGACACGTTCACCACGTACTTGCGGCGGGCGGTCGCTGCGGCCATCGCCGGTCGCAGTCGGCTGACCAGCACGAACGGCGCGGTCACGTTGCACAGCTGCACTTCGAGCAGCTCGACCGGGTCCACCTCGTGCACCCGCTGCACCCAGCTGTTGACCGGATCGAGGTCCGGCACCAGACCGCCGGCGTCGATGGCGGTCGCCGCCGCGATCCGCTCCGGTGAGGCGGAGCCGCCGGTCAGCGCCAGCGCGGTGAGCGCGTGCGGGGTGAGCGCCGGGCGCGGCCCGGCGGTCAGGCTGCCCGCCGGGTCGCTCCGGCCGGTCGACGAGGCGAACGTGACGATCTCCGGCAGCGGACCGTCCGGCAGCGCCGCCGCCTCCGCGGCCAGGAGCGGCGCGTACGCCCCGGGCGTGCGGCGGACGGTCTGCGCGGCGTTGTTGATCAGGATGTCGAGTGGTCCCTGGGCGCTGACCGAATCCGCGAGGGCGATCACCTGGGCGGGGTCGCGCAGGTCGATTCCGACGACCCGCAGGCGGTGCAGCCAGTCCGCGCTGTCGGGCATCGCGGCGAATCGGCGGACCGCGTCGTGCGGGAACCGCGTGGTTACCGTGGTGTGCGCGCCGTCGCGCAGCAGCCGCAGCGCGATGTACATGCCGATCTTCGCCCGGCCGCCGGTGAGCAGCGCGCGCCGGCCGGTCAGGTCGGTGCGGGCGTCCCGGCGCTCCCGGTTGAGCGCGGCGCAGGGCGGGCAGAGCTGGTGGTAGAAGGCGTCCACCTCGCGGTAACGCTGCTTGCAGACGTAGCAGCCGCGCGGATTGTGCAGGAAGCCGGCCGTGGCACCGACGGTAGGGGAGGCCAGCGGGATGCCCTGGGTCTCGTCGTCGATCCGGCCCGGGGCGCCGGTGGCGGTGGCCGCCGTCACCGCACGGTCGGCCGCCACGACGGCGTTCCGGCGTTCCTCGCGTCGCCGCTGCTTGATCACCTTGTAGAGCCTCGCGGTGGCCCGTTGCACCCGCACCACGTCGGGGTGATCGGGAGGCAGATCCTCCAACGCCTCGAAGACGCTGAGGCAGGTCTCCAGCCGATCGCGGTCAATGCCGTTCTGGCCGTTCTCGGTGCTCTTGTCCGCCGTCATGCCGCCGCTGTCTCATTCCGTTCCCGCACCGGATCCACCCGGCCCGCCCCACGTCCGACCCGGAACTGTACGCACCACAGGGCCGCCGACGCATCCCGCGTCGGCCGCCGGCCCGGGAGGTCGGGGCGAACATCGCCCGGAGGGACGAACGGTGCATCTCACTCCCGGACGGGCGGGGCGGAAGCGGCCACGTCGAGGTGTGCGGGCCGGTGACCGGGTTGGTTGTCATCCCCTTCTGCATCGTTGTAAATTGGCGTGCGTCCATGTTCGACGAAGGAGGTAGTTCTGGACTGCGCACTGGCCTTCGATGCCACCTACGCCCCCCACGCCGCCGTCGTTGTGTCCACTGTGGTCGCCCACATGCCGGCCGAACCGTTGCGGTTCTGGTTCGCCGCGGGCGACGACGTCACCGAGCGGAGCCGGGCCGCCCTGACCCGGGCGGCCGGGCACGCCACCGTCTCCTTCCTGACGGTGGACCCACCCCCGATCCGCCTGCCCGGCTCCCGCGAACCCCACCTGAGCTACCTGTCGGCCGCCATGTACCTGCGGCTGCTGATCCCGCACGCCCTGCCGCCGGACGTCCACCGCCTCGTCTATCTCGACTCGGACGTGCTCTGCACCGGCTCGCTCGCGGAACTGCGTGACCTCGACCTGGCCGGCGCGCCACTGGGCGCGGTCCGGGACGCGTTCACCCGCCGGCTCATCGACACCGGCGGCCTGCCGGGCATCTACGGCCGGTACCACGACCTCGACGCCCAGGCCCCGTACCTGAACTCCGGAGTGCTGCTCATCGACGTGCCGCGGTGGAAGGCGCTCGATGTCACCGCCAAGGCGCTCGACTACGTCGCCCGCCACGCGGACGAGTCGCGCTTCCCGGACCAGGACGCCCTCAACCACGCCGTCTACGGGCGGTGGACACGGATGCCCAAGCGCTGGAACCACATGATGGCGTGGCGACTCGATCCGCGCGTCGGCGGGAACGTCACCGACGCGTCCGTCATCCACTTCGCCGGCCCGGTGAAGCCGTGGCAGCCGGAGTTCCCCGACGGCGTGTACCGGCAGATGTACTGGCGACACCGCCGCCGTACCGAGTTGGTCACCGCCCGGAACAGGTGACCCGGAGCGCCCCGCGTCGGCCGGGTCACCTGTCACCGCGGGTCCCGCCCGGGCGGGACCCGCGGCAGAACCGGGGGCCCCGGTACTGGCGCGACGGTCGCGCCGTTGCGCCAGGAGTGCCGGCGCGGCGCGGCGATGGGCTTGCGGGGTGGAGTCCGGCACGCCTGGGTCGTGCACTTCGCGCTGATCCGGATGGAGAACTACGACACGGCCCGGGCCGGGCGGCTGCTCGCCCCGTTCATCCCGTTTCTCACCGAGGAGGTGTGGCAGCAGGTCGTCCGCCCCGGGGGACGGGTCGGCCGCGGAGTCGGTGCACCTGGCGACCTGGCCGCGCCCGGACACCGAACTGATCAGCCCCGAGCTGTCGTCCCAGGTGGCCACCGCGCCGCCCGCACGGCGGTCAGGGGCGGGGGAAGATCGGCACCGGCTGGTCCTCCGGGTCGAGGTCGAGGCCCGCGGGCCCGATGATCCGCGGATCGGGTACGCCGACGACCGAGGCGTCCTTGCCGGTGTAGTCGAAGCGGTGCAGCACGTGGCGCATCGCCTCCAGCCGGGCCCGCTTCTTGTCGTTGCTCTTCACCACGGTCCACGGGGCGTCGGCGGTGTCGGTCCAGAAGAACATCGCCTCCTTGGCCTCGGTGTAGTCGTCCCAGCGGTCCAGCGAGGCGAGGTCCATCGGGGAGAGCTTCCACTGGCGTACCGGGTCGACCTTGCGGATGACGAAGCGGGTGCGTTGCTCGTTGCGGGAGACCGAGAACCAGAACTTGACCAGCCGGATGCCGGAGCGGACCAGCATCCGCTCCAGGTCCGGGGCCTGCCGCAGGAACTCCAGGTACTCCTTGCGGGAGCAGAAGCCCATCACCCGCTCCACGCCGGCCCGGTTGTACCAGGACCGGTCGAACAGCACGATCTCCCCGGCCGCCGGCAGGTGCGCCAGCCAACGCTGGAAGTACCACTGGCCGGCCTCCCGCTCGTCCGGCTTCTCCAGGGCGACGACACCGGCGCCCCGCGGGTTGAGGTGCTCCATGAAGCGTTTGATCGTGCCGCCCTTGCCGGCGGCGTCGCGGCCCTCGAAGAGGATCACCATCCGCTCGCCGGTGTCCTTCACCCAGTCCTGGAGCTTGAGCAGCTCGATCTGCAGCAGGCGCTTCTCCCGGTCGTACGCCTCCCGGTCGAGACGCTCGTCGTAGGGGTAGCCGTCGCGCCAGGTCTCCACCGGGCGGCCGTCGGGCAGCAGCAGCACCGGATCGTCGTCGTATCCGTCACGTACCTGGTAGTCGGCGTCGAGGTCCAGCAGCGCAGCGTCGGCCATACCGACCGTACCTACCCCGCCACACCTGCTCCGACGCCTCCGGACAGGGGGAATGCCGGGTCGATTGTGCGGTCGATAGGGGTCCTCCGGCGTCGGGACACCCGGCATCATCGGCCTGCGACGACCGCCCGGTGGCGGCTGCCGGATCTCTCACACTCACCGTCGGTGGAAGGAACTGCCGTGTCGACTCGTCGTCAACTGCTGCGCCTCGGCGCGGCGTCGGGCATCGTCGGGGCGACCGGCGGCCTGGCCGGCCTCGCCGGACAGCTGGCCGCGACCCCCGCCACGGCGGAGGTCGCCGCGCCGACCGCCACGCCCGTCACGCCGTTCACCGTCCCGCTGACCGTGCCGCAGACGCTGCGTCCCGTGCTGCGGACCGCCACCACGGACTACTACTCGGTCACCATGCACCGGAGGCGACTGGAGATCGTGCCGGGCACCCGCACCGAGGTCCTCACCTACAACGGCGACCTGCCCGGCCCGACCATCCGCGCCCGGTCCGGCCGCCGGGTGGTGGTACGCCAGCGCAACCGGCTCGCCATGCCCACGGCGGTGCACCTGCACGGCGGCGCCACCGCCCCCGGCGACGACGGCTCGGGCGACGCCACGATCCCGCCCGGCGGCGAGCGCGTCTACACCTATCCGAACCGGCAGCCGCACGCCACGCTCTGGATGCACGACCACACCCACCACATGGAGGCCGAGCACCTCTACCGGGGCCTGTCCAGCCTCTACCTGCTCACCGACCGCACCGAGGCGGCGCTTCCGCTGCCCGCCGGCCAGTTCGACGTGCCGCTGGTGCTGCGCGACGCCCATCTGGACGCGAACGCCCAGCTGGTCTGGACCATGGACGACGCCGACAACCGGACCACCCTGTTGGTCAACGGGCGACCGTGGCCGCGCTTCGAGGTGCAGGCCCGGCGATACCGCTTCCGCCTGGTCAACGCCAGCAACCTGCGGTTCTTCCTGCTCCGCCTGGCCGACGGCGGGGACATCACCGTGATCGGCTCCGACGGCGGGCTGCTGGAGGCGCCGGTGACCATGCCGTACCTGCTGTTCTCGCCCGGCGAGCGGCTCGACGTGGTGGTCGACTTCGCCCGCTACCAGCCGGGCACCTCGGTGGTGCTGCAGAACATGCTGGGGCCGGGCCCGGCCGAGCAGGTGGGCCAGGTGATGCGCTTCGACGTCGTACCGGCGCGGGGACGGGACCGCACCTCGGTGCCGCAGCGGCTGCGTACCCTGCCGGCGCCGCCGACGCCGACCGTGCGCCGCAGCATCGAGCTGCGGATGGACGAGGCGGGGTCCGGCGGGCACCGGGCGTACATCGACGGGAAGGTCTTCGACCCGGCCCGGATCGACACGACCGTGGCCTGGGGCAGCACCGAGGAGTGGACGGTGACGAACGCCAACACCCTCATGCCGCACAACTTCCACCTGCACCTGGTGCAGTTCCGGGTGCTCGACCGCAACGGCGCGCCGGCCGACCCCACCGAGTCCGGCCTGAAGGACACCGTGATCGTCTGGCCCGGGCAGAGCGTCCGGCTCCAGGCCACCTTCGACACCTGGCGCGGCGTCTACCCGTACCACTGCCACATGGTCGACCACAGCGCGATGGGCATGATGGCCAACCTCCGGATCGTCTGAGCCGACCGGCGGGGACGGGACGATCACCGACCTCCTGGAGGGCGCCGGGAGCGGACCGTCGCGTGCGGACCGCTCCCGGCGTCACTGTCACCGGTTGCCGTCGACGACCGGCGGCACCAGACCGACGTACGTCAGGGCGGCCCGGCCGCCGACCACCGCGACGTCCAGGGTGCAGGCGTCGAGCCACTCCTGCCGCACCTTGTACTGGAGGCAGGTGGCCTCGGCCCGCTTGCGGAGCTCCTCGTCGAGGTCCCGGGCGAAGAACGGTGCGGACGGATTGCCGGAGGCGACCGCGCCGCAGGGCGCCAGCAGGGTCCGGATCGGGGCGACCCGCCAACTCGCGCCGAAGCGCTGGTAGAGGTCCTCGAAGGAGAGCGGGACGGCGAACTGGGTGCCGTCCTTGGCGGCGAGGCGCTTCGGATCGCCGTCGGGGTTGCCCAGCAGACCGACCACCGGGGTCGGGTACGTGCCGAGGCCGACCGCCACGTCGATGTAGCCGCTGTTGACCGTCACCCGGATGCTGTTGCCGCTGGAGTCGGTCACCACGTACACGTTGCCGATCCGGTGGATGTCCACGCCCGAGGGCAGATGCAGCGCGCCGTCGGACGGGAGGTCCCTGGTCCGGCCGTCCACGACGAGGCTCTTGCCGTCGCAGAGCGCCACCTTGGTGCTGCCCATCCGCGTGGCGACCGAGCGGTCGACCGAGGCGTTCGGCCAGGTGGGCGCGCCGGACGCCTTGCGGGTCTGCACCTCGAAGCCGCTGCCGGCCTGCGCCTCGACGAAGTCGCCGGAGGCCTGGAAGTCGTACAGCAGGCCGGCGAACGTGTGCTGGTGGGTGTCGCCGATGACGGAGGCCGCCGCGCAGTTGGTCGCCGCGCCGCCGGCGGTGTTCTCCACGAAGACCACGGCCGGGCCGGGCGCGGTGGCGGCCGGCGCGGGCGAGCCGAAGTTCAGGTTGTTGGTCTCGCCGGTGAAGCCCTGGGCCACGCAGATCGGGGCGGCGGTGCCCCCGTAGGTGATCCTCGTCCGGACGTTCAGCGACGCGCCGGCGTTGAAGGTTGCCGCGCCTCCGCCGTCGCTGTTGCCGCCGTAGCCGAACACGTTGAACTCGGACGTGGTCCAGCCGGCCGCCGCGTTGACGGAGTTGGAACCCGCCGCGGTGTAGGCGGTGGCGCCCACGAACAGGGTGGCGCTGTCACTGGTCGCGTTCACCGTGCCGGTCAACCGCAGCGACCCGAGGTTGGTGATCGGCTGGTTGGGCACGGCGGCCGCGCCCGGGCTGTTGCGGTAGCAGTAGATGTCGGGGTCGCCGGTGAACGAGAACTGGGTCCAGCCGCCGGCCGGGCAGGCCGCGTTGTACTGGAGGAGCCAGTACTGGATGAACACCTGGCCGCTGGAGCCGTTGTTGGCGTAGACGAACTGCTGCCAGCCCCGGCACCCGGCGTTGGGCGAGCCGGCGCAGGCCGTGCTGGCGAAGAAGTCGGTGTTGATCTGGAGGGTGTAGGCGTTCGCGACGGGCGGCCCGGCGTTGGCGATGGGCGAACTCTCGCTCGTCACGTTGACGATGTTCTCGAACGTGCCGGACGACTCGGAGATGAACCCGCTCGGCGCCTGGGCGGAGATGTCGTTGCCGTTGCCCACCACCAGTGGGCGGATGCTGCGCTTGGGCGTCATCGGGATCGCCGGCGCGGAAACACAGGTGGCCCGCTGCCACGCCAGTCGGGGATAGTCGGCGGTGAAGCATCCCTTCGCCGACGGGTGCGGGACGGCGGTGATCTCCGTCTGCCATGCCTTCAGGCTCGTGGCCGAGGGTGCCGCGTTCGCCGTCGCGGCGGATCCGCCCACCGCGATCAGCACCGCCAGCGCCGTGACGCCGGTCAGTCTGCGGGTCACCCCGCGTGTTCGAGCAAAGAGCCCCATCGCCGCTCCATTCACTAGCCGGCAGCCATGTCGCCGGACAGGAAAAGGCAACCATCGATACGGGGGACGATCACCCGTTGTGACGGCGTTGTGACACGTCGGAGATGCGCGTTCTCGGAAACCGCGCCGGCGCTGTCAGCTCCACCGGGTGTGACGCCCGTTACCTCTGGGCGGAGGGGGAATCAGCCCGGGTGACGAGGATTTGAACCCAGGTGTGACTGTCGCACCGTCCTCCGCCTCGTCGTGTCCTGACCGGGTGGAGGTCCTCCGATGACCGATGTCCTCCCCGCCGGGACGACTCCCGCCTCCACGCCCGGTGACCTGATGAGCCGGGGGCAGCGGCTGCGGCTCGTGCTGGTCCTCGGCTCGCTGATCGCGATCGGTCCGCTGACGATCGACATGTACCTGCCCGCGCTGCCCGCGATCGTCGCCGACTTCGCGACCTCCTCGGCGGCGGTCCAGCTGACGCTCACCGGCACGCTCGCCGGCCTCGCCCTCGGCCAGCTCCTGATCGGGCCGCTCTCGGACGCCGTCGGCCGGCGGGGTCCGCTGGTCGCCGGCCTGGCGCTGCACGTCGTGGCGTCGGCGCTCTGCGTCGTGGCGCCCGACATCGCCGTCCTCGGCGTCCTGCGGGTGGTGCAGGGCCTCGGCGTCGCCGCCACCACGGTGGTGGCGATGGCGGTGGTCCGGGACCTGTTCAGCGGCCGGGCCTTCGCCACCCTGCTCTCCCGGCTGCTGCTGGTGATGGGGGCGGCGCCGGTTCTCGCCCCGACCCTCGGCGGTGGCGTGCTGCGGTGGACGGACTGGCGCGGCGTCTTCGTGACCCTGGCCGTCTTCGGCGTGCTGCTCGTCGCGGTGGCCGCGCTCGGCCTGCCGGAGACGCTGCCACCCGCGCGCCGTCGTCGCGGCGGCGTCGTCGCCACCGTGGGCCTGTACGGCTCGTTGCTGCGCGACCGTGTCTTCGTGGGCCTGGTCCTGGTCGCCGGCCTGGCCATGGCGGCGCTGTTCGCCTACGTGGCCGGCTCGTCGTTCGTCCTGCAACAGGGGTACGGGCTCGACGAGCAGCAGTTCGGGCTGGCATTCGGGGCGGGCGCGGTGGGCCTGATCGGCGCGACCCAGTACAACGTTCGGCTGCTGCGCCGCTACCCACCGCAGCGGATCCTCGTCGCCTCGCTGGGCGTGGGGACCCTGGCAGGGCTGGCCCTGGTGGCCTTCGCGGCGACCGGCCTCGGTGGGCTGCCCGCCCTGCTGGTGTCGTTGTGGGTGGTGCTGGCGGCGGCGGGTCTGGCGATGCCGAACGCCCCGGCGTTGGCGCTGTCCCGGCACGGCGAGGCGGCCGGCACCGCCTCCGCCCTGCTCGGCGCCGTGCAGTTCGGCGTGGGTGCGGTGGCCGCGCCGCTGGTGGGCGTGCTGGGCACCGGCGCGGTGGCGATGGCCCTGGTAGTGGCCGGTGGCATGGTGGCGGCGCTGGCGGTGCTGCTGCTGGTCGTCCGACCGGCCCGGCTGGCCGACCTGGAGCCGGCGCCGGCGGTCGTGGTCGTGCACTGACGGAGCGTCCGGCGGTTCCGTCGTTCCCGTCCCGGGCCGCCCCGGGCCGCCTATCGTTCGACCAGGACGACGGTCGGCGCGGCGGGGCACGGTCGGGAGGGCACGATGGGTGGGACGGTTCGACCGGACGGCATCAGTCCGGCCGCGGTCGAGGCGGCGCCGGGACTGTGGCGCGTCGACCTGCAACGCCACGACCTGAGCGTGCCGGGGCGTGAGGTCGTGCAGACCCGGGTGGAGTTCACGCCGGACTCGCCGCCGTTCACGCACTTCCACCCCGGTGAAGAGATCATCTACGTGCTCCAGGGGTCGCTGGAGTATCGGCTCGACGGCCGGCCACCGGTGGTGTGCCACGCGGGTGACGCCCTCACCGTCGGGTACGGCGTGCACCACCAGGCCCGCAACGTCGGGCGCGGCATCGCGGTCGAGCTGGCCACCTACGTGGTGGAGAAGGGCAAGCCGCTGCTCACCAGGGTGGACTGAACCGCCGGCGGCCGCCGCGGGACGACGCCTGCCGTCGGGCGAGCATCTCGGCCGCGGCGCGCAGCTTGGCTGCCGGTTGCTCACCCGCCGGCCCGAGCACCGCCGCGAACCGGTTGCCCAGATCGAGCACCATCCGGGCGCGGTCGACGTCACCGATGGCGACCAGGCACTGGGCGTAGATGCCGTAGGTGTTGGCCATCTCCCACAGGCTGAGCGGGCGGCTCGGGTCGAGCAGGCGCTGCCGCAGCTCGCAGGCCCGCGACGCGGCGAGCGCCGCCGCCCGGGCGTCGGCCTCGGACGACCGGCCGGTCCGGGCCCGCTCCAGCAACGCGGTCGCCTGGTTGTGGTACGCCGTCCCCATCGCCTCGCGCGTGCGGGGTCCGGCGTTCGGGGGCGGGCCGGCGGTGTGCAACCCCACCTGCACCGCCCGGTCGAGCAGCTCCATCCGCAGGGTGGGCTGACCGGCGGCGTAGGCGGTCTCGGCGAGGTCCAGCACCGCCGTGATCAGCTCGGCCAGCGCCTCGTCCCGCTGCGGGCCGGTCGCGGCGCGGGCGGCGTCGTTCAGCTCCTCGAAGAGGGCGACCGCCTCGCGGCCCGGCGTCAGCCCCTCGGCCGCTCGGCCGCGCGCGGCCAGGAGCATGCCGTGTCGCCAGAGCGCCCGGGCCAGTTGCCGCCGGTCGTGCGGATCCACCCGACCGGGACCGCGTACCGCGTCCCGGTAGGCGGCGACGACGTCGGTCCACAACCGGTCCGCCTCCGGCCAGGACGCGGGCGTGGTCGAGCACTCGCGCGCCCGGTCGAAGAGTCGTTCCCGCTCGTCCGGCCCCATCCCGGAAACCGCCCTTCGCCGCCGCCGACACGTCGAACCTCATCGATCGTACGTCCCGGCGGCTCGGCGCGTCCGGCCCGAGGGGTCAGGTCCGGTAGTGCGGGCGGCCGGCGCTCACCCCCGGCGCCACTTCTGGTTGGGGGTGCCCGAGCAGTCCCACAGCTGCAGCCGCGCGCCGTCGCCCGCGTTGCGGTCCTTGATGTCGACGCACTTGTTCGCCTGAGGGTTGACCAGGTCGCCGGCGGCGGTGAGGGTGAACTGCTGGGCGCCGGTGCCGTTGCAGGTGTAGAGCTGCACCGTGGCGCCGTTGGCGGTCGAGCCACCGTCGACGTCCATGCACTTGCCGTTCTGGCTGCGCAGGGCGGCGCCGCTGAACGTCCACCGCTGCGCGTTGGTGTTGTTGCAGGTCCACATCTGCAGCGGGGCGCGGTCGACGAAGTTCGAGCCGGGCACGTCGACGCACTTGTCGTTCAGGCTGCTGACCAGTGCGCTGGTCGGGGTGCCGGTCCCGCCCGCCCCGAACGGGCTGAGGATCAGTCCGGCGGAACGGGGATCACCGTCGTGCACCAGCGACTCGAAGCCGCCGACGTCGTCGAAGGCGAACGCGTACGCCCTGCCGTCGGCCATGTTGGCGTGGATCAGGCGGGCGTACTGGTTGGTCGGGCTGTTGCGGTAGAAGGCGGCCGCGTCGGTGCTGGGCTGGGTGTCGACGGTGCCGAGGGTGCCGCGGTTGAGCGCGGCGCAGAGCGTCCGCGAGATCGGGCCGACGACCTGGTCGTTCGGCGCGGGCAGGTCGCCGTCGCAGCCCCAGACGCTGGCCGAGGAGGGCCGGCGGAACGAGGCGACCACCTGGCCGCCGCCGTTGGTGAAGGTCATGGTGGTGCCGGAGGTCCGGCCGTAGTAGCGGACGGACGGCTGGTCGGTGAAGGGCGCCACGGTCAGGGTCCTCGTGGTGTACGCGTTCCACGCGGCGGCGATGTACGAGTCCAGGTAGGTGGCGCTGAGCAGCCCGGCGCCGGCCGCCTTGCCCGGGGCCAGCACGCGCAGCACGGTGCCGTCCGAGCGGGTCTGGACGGTGTTGGCCCAGCCCGACTGCGCCCGGATCCCGTCGATGACCGCGTCGCGTCCGTTCGCCACCACGTCGCCGGTACGGCGGGTGACGCCGCCGGCGCCGGTCACGGTGACCGCGTGCGGCACGGCGAACATGTCGACCTGCGAGCTGTTCAGCCACAGGCCGGCGTCGTTGTAGGTGAACTCGCTCCAGTCGAAGAGGACGTCGCGGTTGGCGTCGCCGGCCGCCCAGGGGGCGGGTTGGACGAGCCCGTCGGGGGTGAGGAGGAACGTCAGCTTCTGCCCGAGGGCGAAGTAGACCCGACCGGAGAATCCGCGCGGGAACCGGATGGTGGTGCTGCCGCCGTTGGCGGGGCCGGGGATGGAGACGTCGGGCGCGGGCGCCGGCGGGATCTGGCCGCCGGTCCAGGGCACGAACGTGCCGGCCGAGGTGACGTACCCGAGCCGGCCGGT
Source organism: Micromonospora sp. WMMD754 (assembly GCF_049315235.1). Lineage (NCBI taxonomy): Bacteria > Bacillati > Actinomycetota > Actinomycetes > Micromonosporales > Micromonosporaceae > Micromonospora > Micromonospora sp. WMMD754. The sequence goes on along the minus strand of NZ_CP186058.1, from coordinate 6,113,264 downwards.
GGTCAGGTTGGTGCCGATGACGTAGAGGTGCACCGCGTCGGCGCGTCCGGTGGTGTTGGTGACCGTGACCGGTAGCAGGGACGGGCCGACCGCGTGCGCGGGCAGGGCGAGGGGCAGGCCACCGGCCACGCCGACGAGCAGGGCGGACGCGGCAGCGAGCAGTCTTCTTCGGAGACGCATAGGAACACCTCGGGTGGTGGCGGGGACGGGAGAGAGCGCTCTCTGAGCCTGAATTCGGAAACAACCTTTGTCAATAGGTGTGCCTCGATGTCTTGCGCTGCTCCGCCCTCAGCGGGCGGGGGTGGGGTGCTCCTCCGGGACGCGCACCGCCGCGCGCGCGTCGAGCACCGCCACGAGCAGCAGGACCAGGGCCGCGCCGATCGAGGCGGCCAGCAGGCCGGCCGCGTGACCCGGCACCGCCAGCAGGGCGAGGCAGGCCACGCCGAGGAGCCGGCGCGGGGACACGCGGTCGAACACGAGGCGTTCCAGGCGGGCCCGGCCCAGCAGGTAGATCATCGGTCCGCCGAGCACCACCGCCAGCCAGACCGGATAGGGCCGCGCGAACGGGTGGTCCAGCACCAGCCCGTAGCCGACCGCGACCACCACGATGCCGAAGATCATGACGGTGTGGGCGAAGGCCACCGAGCGGCCGAACGCGGCGCGGTCGTCGGCCGCGTCCACCGCCTCGCCGAGCAGCTCGCCGGAGCGGAAGAAGTAGATCCGCCACAGCAGCACCGTGGTCACGAACGACACGACCACCCCGCACGTGTGCGCCGCCTCCGGCGTCCCCTCGTTCGTGTAGGCGATGCCGACGGAGATCACACCCTCCCCGAGCGCGATCATCAGGAACTGCCGGTACCGGTCGCTCAGATGCGCGCCCCCGGTCTCCCAGGCCGCCGCCCGCCCGCGGCCGAGTCGGGGAAGCGGCCAACCGAGCCGGGCCGCGCCGAGGTCGATGGCGATGGCGACGGTCCAGAGCACGGTGCGAGCGGTCTCCGACACCGTGGCGCCCCACAACCAGGGGATCGCGCTCAGGCAGTACCAGGCGCCGGACCGGAAGTAGAGGCGTTGCAGCGGAAGGCCGCTCAGCAGGAGGCCGAAGCCCACGGTGCGGCCGACCTGGAGCAGGACGTACGACAGGGCGAAGGTCATGCCACGGGCGTCGAACGCGGCGGGGACGGCCGAGGCCATCATGAACAGCCCGAACGCGCTGACCACGACCGCGAGGCGGACCCCGACGAGGCGGGGTTCGAACCGGGCCGTCACGTACGACGTGATGGTCCACGCCCAGGTCAGGGGCAGGAACAACAGCAGCGTCCGAGCCGCCGCCATCCACCGGTCCGCGGGCGCCGGCGCCGACAGCCCGGGGACCGCCTGTGCCGCGAGCCGGGTCAGCGCGAACACCACGACCAGGTCGAAGAACAGTTCGGCGAACGTCGCGTGCGGGCCGCTGCCCGGGCCCCGCAACATCCCGACCCCGACCCCGGGGCGGCGTGCACCCATCACCCGATCCAACCCGACCGCCCGATCGGGTCGAGGTCGAACGCGCTATTCGGCAGCTTTTTCGCGACCCACGGTTTCCGGGGCGACACGGTGGAAAGGTGACAGGAGGACGCCCGCGAACCCACCGATCCTCCAGGAGTACGCCATGAAGGCTCTCGTGTACCGGGGCCCGCACGAGGTCGCCGTCGAGGACCGGCCCGACCCCACGGTCCAGGCCCCGACCGACGCGGTCATCCGCATCACCACCACCAACATCTGCGGCTCCGACCTGCACATGTACGAGGGACGCACCTCGGTCGAGGAGGGCAAGATCCTCGGCCACGAGAACATGGGCGTCGTCGAGGCCGTCGGCGACGCCGTCACCCGGATCCGGGTCGGCGACCGCGTCTCGGTGCCGTTCAACATCGCCTGCGGCACCTGCCGCAACTGCGTGCGCGGCTGGACCAGCTTCTGCCTGCGCACCAACCCGACCGAGGGGATGGACGGCGCCGCCTACGGCTACGCCAACATGGGCCCGTACGACGGCGGCCAGGCCGAGTACCTGCGGGTGCCGTACGCCGACGTCAACCTGCTGCACCTGCCGCCCGGCACGGAGCACGAGAACGACTTCACCATGCTGTCGGACATCTTCCCGACCGGCTGGCACGGCACCGAACTCGCCGGGCAGGCCCCCGGCGACACGGTCGCGGTCTTCGGCGCCGGCCCGGTCGGCCTGATGGCCGCGCACAGCGCGCTGATCAAGGGCGCCGACCGCGTCTTCGTGGTGGACAAGGAGCCCGACCGCCTCGCCATGGCCGAGAAGATCGGCGGCATCCCGATCAACTTCGCCGACGGCGACCCGGTGCAGCAGATCATTGACGCCACCGACGGCGTCGGCGCCGACTGCGGCGTGGAGGCCGTCGGCTTCCAGGCCCACGACCCCTCCGGCGACGAGCACCCCGAACTGGTGCTGGACAACCTCGTCGACGTGGTCCGCTCCACCGGCGGGATCGGCGTGGTCGGCGTCTACGTCCCGCAGGACCCCGGCGCGCCCGACAAGAAGGCGCAGCAGGGGCGCATCGGCTGGCAGTACGGCACCTTCTTCAGCAAGGGCCAGCGGATGGGCACCGGGCAGTGCCCGGTGATGCGCTACAACCGGCAACTGCGCGACCTCATCATCACCGGCCGGGCGCGACCATCGTTCCTGGTCTCCCACGAACTGCCGCTGGCCCAGGCGCCCGAGGCGTACGGGCACTTCGACCGGCGCGACCAGGGCTGGACCAAGGTGCTGCTGCACCCCGGCGGCTGACCGCGGTCCGGGGCGCGGCGGCGACGACGCGCCCCGGACCGGCGATAGGATCACGGCTCACCCCGCCCGAGTCCGCCACCCCCGGAGTTCCGCGTTTCCGAGCCGTCACCCACCCGCGTCACCCGGCGGGCCCGCCGGGTGCTCGCCGTCGTGGGCCTGCTCGTGGTGGCCGCCCTGCCCGCCGGCTCGTCGACGGCCGGGGCGACCGGTCCGACGACGCTGCGGATGCTCCAGATGAACCTGTGCAACAGCGGACGCGCCGGCTGCTACACCGGCCGAGCCGTGCCCGAGGCCGTCGAGGTGATCGCCGCCGAGACGCCGGACGTGGTCACCGTCAACGAGATCTGCCGGGACGACCTGCCCGTGCTGGAGCGCGCGCTCGCCGCCGTCCATCCCCGTGGGACGGTCCGGTCGGCGTTCCAGGCCGCCGGGGACCGGCCCAGCCGCTCCGTCACCCGCTGCCGCAACGGGCAGCCGTTCGGCATCGGGCTGGTCGCCCGGCTCGACACCCGCGACGCCCGCCCCGACGTCCGCGGTGGGATCCACCCGACGCAGGATCTCGCCGATCCCGAGGAGCGGGCCTGGCTCTGCCTGCGGGTCGGGGACGCGTTGCACGCCTGCACGACCCACCTGGCGAACACCAGCGGCGCGGTCGCGCTGGCCCAGTGCGCCCACCTGCTCGACACGGTGCTGCCGGAGATCCGCCGGGGCGCCGGGTACGCGTCGGCCGTGCTCGGCGGCGACCTCAACCTGAGCCGGGGCGGCGCCCCGGACGTGCGGTCGTGCGTGCCACCGGACCACGTGCGCGTCGACGACGGCGCCCGGCAGCAGATCGTGACCACCCGTGGCGTCACGATCTGCTGCCACCGGGCGGTGGGCATGCGGGGGGCCACCGACCATCCGGCGCTGCTCGCGGTGCTGACGGTCGGTGGCACGGCGGTCGACGGGCCGGTCGCGCCCTAACGGTGGCGCTCGACCACGTAGTCCGTCAGGTCGAGCAGGAAGCGGCCGTCCTCGGTGTCGGCCGCCGCTCCCAACGCCCGCTGCCCCTCGCGCCGGGCGGCCTCCGCGAGGTCCCGGGCGCTGCGCCGCGCCGACTCCACGCAGTCGTACGCGAGCAGCCGCCCGTGCAGCCAGCGCACCTCGGACGCGGTGCGCTGCCCGCGCCGCCGGCTCAGGAAGTCGAGCGTCCGCACGCGTTCGTCGGCGGTGCACCGTCGCATGAAGTCGATGAGGATGAGCGTCCGCTTGCCCTCCCAGAGGTCGCCGGCGATCTCCTTGCCGTAGCGGGCGTAGTCGCCGACGAGGTTGAGCGCGTCGTCCTGGATCTGGAACGCCGCGCCCAGGTACCACCCGTAGCGGTCCAGCACGTCGACCGCGTTCTGCCGGCCGGTGGCGACGAGGATCCCGGCCCGGCACGGGTAGATGCACGTGTACCAGGACGTCTTCTTCAGGCACATCCGGTAGTAGTCGTCCGCGTCCAGGTCGGACACGTTGTCGCGGATCCAGCCGATCTCGATCGCCTGCCCCTCCAGGGAGTGGCGCAGCATGAGCTCGGTCTCCTCGAACAGCCGCCAGGCGATCCCGGAACCGAGCGCCGCCCGGTTCGCGGCGAGCCGCTGCAACGCCAGCAGGTTGGTCATGTTGCCCACGTTGAGGGCCACGCCGACGCCGTACTCGGCGTGCAGGGTCGCCGCCCCGCGCCGCTGCTCGCTCTCGTCCTGGATGTCGTCGTGGATGAGGAAGGCGTTGTGGAACAGTTCCACGGTGACGGCGGCGTTGAGCCCCACCGCCTCCGCGCCGCCGAACGCCCGGCACGTGGCGAGGCAGAGCGCGGCCCGCAGCCCCTTGCCCCACCGGCGCGGATACTCCGCGACCAGGTCGTAGAGGTATCGCGGACCGCCCGACGGCAGGTCGTCGAGCAGCGCGCCGAGGGCGAGCCCGCGATAGCGCTCCAGCACCCGTTCCACGTGCCCGCCGGCCACCCCGGTGGTCGGCGCCATCGCCCGGCTACTTCTCCGACCGCGGCCGGCTGCGCGGGGCCGGCGTCGCCAGCCGGTCCGCGAGCCCGTTGGCCACGTCCGGGGCCAGCCGCGCGAGATTGAGGACGGTGTCCAGCGCGTCGTGCGCGTCCGAGGTGTAGCGGCGGACGACCTCGCCGCGCTGGTCGTCGGACATCTTCAGTTGCGCGACCACGGTGTCGATGAGTGCGTGCCCGTCGGTGCGGACCCGCGCGACGAGTTCGTCGAACGCCTCCGGGTCCACCCTGCGGTCCGCGCTCAGCTTCTCCTCGAGCCGCCGGGCGCCGGCCAGCCCCGCCGCGAGTTCCTCCTCCAGCACCGAGGCCGCGTGGGTGACGGTCTCGGAGGTCTCGCCGGCCACCTTCTCGAAACGTTCGTTGGTGCGCTCACGCTCGCCGTTCTCCATGGGCGCAGTGTTCACCCGGGTGCCGACGGCGGGCCAGAGGTGTGTCGCGATGGTGACTCAGCGTATCGATGCAGGTCAGGGTTGATCGAGCCGGGCCCGCAGGGCGGGCGGCGCCACCGACAGGTAGCCGTCCCGGACGATCTCGGCCAGCTCGGCCTCGCCGATGCCGGTGTCGAGGCGTACGCCGATCCAGCCGCGGTGCCCGACGTAGGGCGGACGGAAGAACGTGCGCGGGTCGACCGCGACCAGCTCGACGGCCGCCCCGGCCGGCGCGGCGCACCACAGGTGCGGGAACTCGTCCCGGTGGTGGCCGTCGGGCCAGACCGTGGCGAACGACGTCCGGCCGCGGACGAACCAGCTGGGGGTGCCGTGACTGAGCCGCTCCGTCACCTCGGGCAGAGCCAGGCAGGTCCGCCGGATGGTCGCCACGATGCCCGTCATCGATCCACGGTACGACGGCGCCGGGCGGCCGGGGCGCCCGCGCGCCCCGGCCGACCGTGTCGTCACCGCGCCGGCCGCTCGCGGTCGAGCGCGGTGACCTCCCGTACGGCCGCGGCGATGGCCGGCGCATCCTTGCGGAGCAACGCGCCGTGGTTGCTGGCGACCTTCGCGGCGATCCGGATCCGCGGGTTGCGCGCGGTCACCGCGTCGAGTGCGGTGCGGATGCGTTCCTGCTCGTCGCCCCGACTGCCGAGGGACGTGCCGGAGGCGACCACGTACCGGGTCGGCACGGTGACGGAGTCCAGCACCGGGCCCAGCTCGCGCTCCCGGGAGAGTCGGCCGAGTTCGATGTTGCTCTCCGCCTGCTGCGCCGCGCTCATCCGCGGGGTGAGTCCGGTCGGGCGCAGCAGCGGCGTGAACCAGCTCATCCGCTTGAACAGCGTGCGGATCCGCTGCTCCATCGCGTCGTCGAGCCAGTCGTACGGGAACGCCCCGTCGACCATCACGGCGCCGATGGCGCGGTCCGGGTTCCGGCTGACCCAGTGTGCCGCGACGACCGCGCCGTAGGACCAGCCCACCACCACCGCCCGCTTCACGCCCCGGTGCGCGAGCACGGCGTCGACGTCCCGGACGGCGGCTGCGAACGAGTAGTCAGCCGACCGTTTCGACCTGCCGCGCGCTCTCTCGTCGTAGGTGATGTGCCGCCACCCGGGCCCGAGGTCGGCCACGACGCGCCGCCAGTAGCCCTGGGTGGCGAACTGCCCGTTGAGGTAGACCACCGGGACGCCGGACCCGCCGGTGTCGGTGGCGGCCAGGGCGGTGTCGTCAACCGCCACCGTGCCGGTCCAGCGGGGAAGGGAAGGGGTGCGGGGTGCCGTCATGGTCGTCTCCTCGTCGGTTCGTTCGTCGGGCGGTCAGTTGCTGCGGGCGTTGATGTCGCCCCGGCCGGTGGTGGCGCGGATGTCGAGTTCGGTGCGACCGTCGTTGCGCAGGGCGTTGCCGATCCGGCCGTGTCCGGTGTCGGCGTCCAGGGCGGCGGAGACGCCGTCGGCGGCGCCCACGGTGATGTCGCCCGACCCGGTACGCAGCACGAGCGTGCCGCGCCGTGCCTCGGCGACGCGGATGTCGCCCCGGCCGGTGCTGACCTCGCCGGGGCCGTCCAGCCGGCCGATCTCGACGTCGCCGTCGAGTGCGTCGAGCCGCAGGCCGGCCGCCTCGTCGATCTTGATCTGCCGGTATGCGCCGGTCACGGCGATGTCGCCGAGGCGGCCGACGCCGCGGAACTCGGCGCCCGAGCAGGTGGCGTCGACCCGCGACCCGGCGGGCAGTTGGACGGTGACCTCCACGGCGCCGGTGGGGCCCAGGAGCCGGTTCGCCACCGACGAGCTGTCGATCCGCAGGATCCCGTTCGCGTAGTCGGCGGTGGTCCGTTCGGCGGCTCGCACGTCGCGGTCGTTGGCCGGGTCGGCGGCACGGATGTCGACGGTGGTGTCGGGCCGGTCGGCGGCGACGAGTTGGACCCGACCGGCGGGGACGGTCAGGACGGCGGTGATCGGGGTGGGGGTGTCGAAGGTGCGCATCGCGTTCTCCCGGTGTCACAGGTGTTTTCCGATATGAGAAACGCTACGTTGCCTTCAGTATCCGGGCAACGACTGTGTTGCGTTGAGTGCCAATACATACAGCTCAGAGCCGATTAATCGTTGCAATAGGCTCAAACGCAATGCAACGCTCGGGCCATCAGATCGTTGCAATGGGCAGAGGTGAACGCTATCGTCGGGGCCGGACCACGCGTCAGCGCCGAGGGGGAACGCGATGCCGGGAGGCAGGCTCACGCAGCAGGACCGTCAGCAGATCGCAGCGGGGCTGGCGGACAGCCTGCCCTACGCCGAGATCGCCCGACGCCTCGACCGCCCGACGTCGACCGTCACTCGTGAGGTGATGCGCAACGGCGGTCCCACCGCCTACCGTCCGGGGTTGGCGCACCGCTCCGCCGAGCTGCGCGCCCGCCGGCGTCGACCCGCCGCCGCGCCGACGCCGCGACCGTCGGGCCGCGACGTCGAGGCCCTGGCCGAGTACGAGGAGACGCTCACCACCGTGCTGATGGCCTCCGGCCTGCCCCGGATGGCGGCGCGGGTGCTCACCTGCCTGTTCACCACCGATCCGGGCAGTCTGACCGCGTCCCGGCTCGCCCAGCGTCTCGGGGTCAGCCCGGCGTCCATCTCCAAGGCGATCGCCTTCCTGGAGAGCCAGAGCCTCGTGCGCCGGCAACGCGACGAACGCCGCCGCGACCGGTACACGGTGGACGACGAGCTGTTCTACCAGGCGACGATCGCCAGCGCCCGGGCCAACCAGCAGCTCGTCGAGATCGCCCGCCAGGGCGTCGTCGTCCTGGGGCCCGGCACCGCGGCCGCCGCCCGGCTGGAGAACATCGCCCGCTTCATGGACTTCATCAGCGAGAGCATCACCCGTGCCGCCGAGCAGGCCCGTGACATCCTGCGCACCCCGGCGCCGCCCGCCGCGCCGAACCACCACCCGTCCCCGAGGACCTGACGCCTGGGAAGCGGCGGTCTGTCGGAGGCGCGTGGAACGATCGTCGCCGTGACCGGATGGATCTACAACGAGCGCCCGGCGGGCGTGGCCTTCCTGACCGAGCGGATCGGCGAGCCCGGCCGCGGCGAGATCGAGGCCGAGATCTGGGGCCGGGTGGTCCGCGGCGAGGTCGACCCGGACGACTTCGTGGACTTCTTCGACGACGACGACGAGCGGCACGGCGCCACCGACGACGAGCTGCGGGCCGCCTTCGAGCGGGCGGTGACCGCGCGGCGGGAGCAGCAGCGCGGTTGGGGCGAGGTGCGCGGCAACCTGACCCGCGCCTTCGCCGAGCTGAACGGGATCGGCGTGCTGGCCCGAGAAAACTTCAGCTGCTGCGGCACCTGCGCGGCGGCCGAGATCCACGACGAGCGGGACGACTCGCGCCACTGGCGGGGCTACCTCTGGTTCCACCAGCAGGACACGGAGGCGTTGCTCGCGAGCGAGGACGGCGGGGTCTACCTCGGCTACGGCGTCTACCCGCCGGCCGACTTCGACGAGGCCGCCTACGACGCTCTCAGCGAGGCCGACCAGCGGGCCCGCTACCAGGCGGACCTGGAACGGCTCCTGGACGGGGAGGTGTTCCCGGTGCTCCACCGGCACGGCATGCGGGTGGAGTGGAACCGGCGGCGGTCCACCCGGATCCGGGTCAGCGGCGCCCGGTGGTACGCGCCGCTGACCTGACGGGTCGCGACGTCAGGTCCGGCGCAGCCGCTCCGCGAGGTCCCGGACCGCGTCGTCGAATCGGGGATCGTTCTCGCCGGGCCAGTGTCCGACGATGGGCGGCGAGACGGTGTCGGTCGTGGGCACCACGACGCCGCACGGGTCGCGCAGCCGCCGGTCCACCGCGCCGACCGGTCCGGCGACGGTCGGCGGCTCGCCGTCGCGGTGCGGCGAGAAGATCCAACTGCCCACCGGGTCGGTGTCCCGCCAGAGGTTGAGCCACCGCCAGCCGACCCGGTCGCCCACCTCGCACAGCGCGGCGTCGTCGACGTAGGCGGGGAAGAGTTCGGCGTAGAGGCGGCGCAGCGGCGAGCCGTACGTCAGCAACGCCACCCGGTCGCCGACGCCGGGCGGCAGTTGGAGCACGGTCGCGGCGAGCAGCACCGAGCCGTGGCTGTGCCCGGCGAGCAGCACCCGGTCGCCGCGCGAGGTCAGGTGGCAGATGCGTCGGGTCAGCTCCGGCACGGCCCGCTCGGCGTAGCAGCGGGGCGCGAAGGGGTGCGCGATCCGGGGCCAGAACGTGCCCAGGTCCCACAGCACCCCGACGTAGCGGCGGAACTCCGCCGTCCGGTATGCGAACAGGCCGCCGACCACGAGCCCGAGCACGAGCGCCGTGATCGCGTAGCTGCCCATCTCGATGCCGAAGTTGACCAGTCCCTCCGGTATCCCGGTCCACCGTTCGAGCACGGTTCCCGGGTAGAGCCCCAGCAGGCCGAGCGTGCTGGTGGCCATGCCGAACCCGGCGAGCCCGGCGTAGACCACGGCGAGCGGCGCCAGCCGGTCGGTGAACCGGGCCCGGGCGACGACCTTGCGGACCTGGTCGAGCCGCGGCGCGGCCTCGGGCGGGGCGTCCGGGAAGTCGCGGGCGACCGCGGCGCGGGCGGCGCGGCGTCGCCCCGGCCGGGAGGCCAGCAGCACCACGACGCCGACCGTCACCGCGGCCAGCACGGCGAGGAAGAACGCGAAGAGCGCCCACTTGTACGCCAGCGGCGGACCGGTGGGTGAGTACAGCCCGGTCGACGCGCCCCGGTCGAGCAGGTCGCCGACCCGGTAGACCAGTTCGGCGGAGAACGCCACCGCCACCCCGGTGGCCACGGCGGCGAGGACCGGCGCGCCGAGCCCCCGCAGCGGCGCGTCCTCCCGGGTGCGGCCGCGCCCGCGTACCACCACCACCCAGAGCGCGGTCAACAGCAGGGTCTGCGCGAAGAACAGCCAGGACACCGTCGCGGCGTAGCCGGGCAGCGCGTCTGCCGACGACCACGGCGCCGGGTCCACGGCCACCGCGACGAGGACGACCGCGGTGAGCCCGCCGGACGTGACGCGCAGGACACGGGTGACCCGGTCGAGCCCCGGCACCCGCTCGGGCCGGTCGACGAGCGGATGGGCGCAGACCAGCCCGAAGCAGCCGACGAGCACGGCGCCGGCAGTCACCGTCAGGGCGACGGTGCCGGGGGAGGCTCCGCCGCCGGCGCGGGCGAGCAGGAGGACGAGGTCCAGGACGGCGAACGCGGCGGCGACGTGGATCGCGCGCAGCCGCTCGACCACCGGCATGGCGTCCCACTGCCCGACGTCGCTGAGCCGGTGCGTACCCGAGGGTCGGGGTACGCCCTGGAACGCCTGTCGGCTCCAGCTCGCGCCCGCGCCGAGTCGCCAGACCAGGACGACGGCGCCGGCCGGCACCAGCGCGAGCACGGCCAGCCGCACGCCGAGCGGCCGGCCGCCGAGCCAGGACAACCAGGCCCGCCCGGACAGGCAGCTCGGCATCGCCATGCACTTCCAGCCGACCTGGTCCAGCGCCACGCCGGCGACGGTGAGCACGTACAGCGCGGTCAGGGTGAGCGCCAGCACCCGGCACAGCGCCTTCGTCACCGTCGTGGCGGTCGGGCCCTGACCGTCCGGCCGCATCCAGAGCGCCACGTTGCCGAGCATGAACGGCAGCAGGAAGACCAGGGACACGGTCCGGACCGCGGTGCCCGAGGGCAGCTCGCTCCACCGGTACGCCTCCAGGAGCACCCCGCCCGGCCCGCGGGTGTCGGGGTAACCGGGCGGGGGACGGTGGAAGCCGCCGCTGCGGTCGCCGGCGACCTGGCGCGTGTTCGGCCGGTCCAGGATCCGCCGCGCGTCGGCGCCCGAGACGCCGTGCACCCGCAGCTCGACCACGCCGCCGGAGCCGGAGGGCGGGCGCGGCGGTCTCGGCGTGTCCGCCATGGCCCCTCCCAGGTCGACGCCGGCGCCGGCCGGCCGGCGTCCGGTCGTCCGCGTGGCGGGGCGCGCCTACCCGTTCCACCGGCGATCACGCCTGCCCCGCCGGTCCCGGTGCGACGTCGGCCGCCTCCGGCCCTGTGCTATCCAGGTCTCATGGCCGACATCCGCGATCACCGACTGCTCTACGGCTGCATGGGCCTGGGCGGCGACTGGAACACCGAACCGTACGGCGCGCGGGAGATCGCGGCGGCGGAGGCGGCGGTCGAGGCCGCCCTGGAGATCGGCGTCACCGCGTTCGACCATGCCGACATCTACCGCCACGGCAAGTCCGAGGCCGTCTTCGGCGAGGTGCTCGCCCGCGCGCCGGACCTGCGGGCGCGCATCCTGCTGCAGACCAAGTGCGGCATCCGGCTGGACGGCGACGCCGGGCCGGGCCGGTACGACCTGCGCGGGACGCACATCGTGCGCAGCGTCGAGGAGAGCCTGGCCCGGCTGCGCACCGACGTGATCGACGTGCTGCTGCTGCACCGCCCGGATCCGCTGGCCGACCCGGAGGACGTGGCGGCGGCGCTGACCTCCCTGCACCGGCAGGGGCTGGTGCGGCAGTTCGGCGTGTCGAACATGGCGGCGGCGCAGATCGCGCACCTCCAGGAGCCGCTGGAGGTTCCCCTCGTCGTGAACCAGTTGGAGATGAGCCTGGCCCGCCGGGACTGGGTGGAGGCGGGGGTCCTGGTGAACACGCCGGCGTCCACCGCGACCGGCTTCCCGCTGGGCACCGTCGAGTACTGCCGGGCGAACCGGATCGGTCTGCAGGCGTGGGGCCCGCTCGCCGGGGGACGCTTCACCGGCGCTCCCCGGACGCCGGGCGACCGCGCCACGGCGGACGTGGTCGCCGCGCTCGCCGAGCGGAGGGGGACCACCCCGGAGGCCGTCGTCCTGTGGTGGGTGCAGCGGCATCCGGCCGGTGTGGCGCCGGTGATCGGCACGGCGCGTCCCGACCGCATCCGGGCGTGCCGGGACGCCGTCGCGCGCGAGCCGGAGCTGACCCGCGAGGAGTGGTACGAGCTGTGGCTCGCCGCCCGGGGCGAGCCGCTGCCCTGACCGGGCCGACGCTGCGGGGACGGCGACGCGGCCGTCCCCGCAGCGTGGCGCTCAGGCGGCGGCGCAGGCCGCGCCGTTGAGGGTGAAGGCGGTCGGTCGGGCGGTGTTGCCGGTGTGCGTGGCCTGGAAGCCGATGCTGGTCGACCCGTTCGGCGGGATGACCGCGTTGTAGGCGACGTTGCGGGCGGTCACCTGGCCGGAGGTGGGGGAGTAGGTGGCGTTCCACCCCGAGGTGATGGTCTGGCCGGCGGGCAGCGTGAACGCCAGGGACCAACCGTTCACCGCGACGGTGGAGGTGTTGCGGACGGTGACGTTCGCGGTCAGCCCGGAGTTCCACGCGTTGAGCTCCACGGCCACCGTGCAGGCGCCGGCGCCCGGGGGCGTGGTCGGGGTCGGTGACGTGGTGGGGCTCGGTGACGTGGTGGGCGTCGGCGAGCCGGTCGGGCTGGGCGAGGTGGTCGGGCTCGGCGGCGTGGTCAGGCCGAAGAACTGGACGGCCGCCGCGGCCATGCCGCTAGCGGGCAGGCTGTGCCCGGCTCCCTGGATGCTGTAGGCCTCGACCTGCACGGTGCCGGTGCCGTCGGCGTACCGGCGCCGGTTCCAGTTCGCCTGCGGCGTGTCGGTGGAGGTCGGCGTCTGACCGAGCCCGAACACGTTCGTCCACTGCTCGATCGTCTCCTGGAGCAGCTGGTAGGGCACGAGCGTGTCGCTGGTGCCGTGCCACAGCTGCACCCGGGGGCGGGGGCCGGACCAGCCGGGATAGGCCTGGCGGACCGCGTCCCCCCACTGTTGCGGGGTGCGGTCCATCGCGCCACCGGTGCACCGGCTGGTCCCGGGCGGGTAGTCCGCCGCGTTGGCGAAGCAGGTGAACGGCACGCCCATGAACGCGGCCCCGGCCTTGAACACGTCGGGGTAGAGGGCCAGCATGTGGTTGGTCATCATGCCGCCGGAGGAGCTGCCGGTGGCGTAGACCCGGTCCGGGTCCGCGGCGTACTGCTGCTGAACGTGCCGGATCATCGAGATGATCGACACCGGGTCGCTGCCGCCGCCGCGGCGCTTGGCGGCATCGGACCAGGTGTCGAAGCAGTTGCCGAACCCGGCCTGCTGGGTGGCGGTGGGATAGATCACGATGAACCCGTACCGGTCGGCCAGGGTGGCGAACTCGCTGCCCGAGTAGAAGCCGGGGCCGGAGCCGCCGCAGCCGTGCATGGCCACCACGGTCGCCGGCCGGGCCGGACGGGAGTCGGGCACGTAGACGTGCATGCGCATCCGGCCGGGGTTGTCACCGAAGCTGGTCACCTCGGTCAGCGTGGCCGCGTACGCGGGTCGGACGGTGGGGACGACCAGGGCGACGGCCGCCAGGGCCGCGGCCAGGGCGAGCAGCGCGGTGTTTCTGATTCGCACGGGGACTCCTTCGCGCGCCTGTCTGAGGCGCAGGTCGGGCGGACGCCCTCGGCTCGCGGTCGGCCCGGTCGACCACGACGGCGCGTCGCCCACGACGAATGGCCTCGCTGGGCCCGGCTCCCTGTCGCGTGTCAGTTAGTGTTCCTGCCGAGCGTCGAAGTGTCAATCGACGAAGTCCGATGCGCGACGGGGGTGCGCGCCGCGGCCGTCTACAGTCGACCCACCGTCCCCGAGCCGAGCCCGGAGCGTCTGTGGCAAGCCCCTTCGACATCGAGGAGATCTACCCCGACGACGGGGAGGCCCCGCCGCGACTGCCCCGGCGGCAGGCCGGCGCGTCGCCGCAGGGGCTCGCGGTCACCCTCCTGGCGGACTACACCGTGCACAGCCGGGCGGCCCTGCCGTCCGCCGCCGTGGTCGCGCTGCTCGGCGAATCGGGCGTGACCAGCGCGGGCGCTCGGACCGCGATCAGCCGGCTCGCCCGTCGCGGCGTGCTGGAGGGCAGTCGGCGGGGGCGGACCAGCGCCTACCGGCTCAGCCCGGCCGCCGCCGCCAACCTCTGCGCGGGAGGCCGGTGGATCCTCACCGCCACCACCGCCACCCCGTGGGACGGGTGCTGGACCGTCGTCGCCTTCTCGCTGCCGCAGGACCGGGCCGCGCAGCGCCGGGCCCTGCGCGGCCAGCTCCGCTGGCTGGGCTGCGCGCCGCTGTACGACGGGCTGTGGATCTCGCCGTACGAGCTGGGTCCGGCGGCCCGCTCGCGTCTCGCTCCGCTCGCCGACGGCGCCGTGACCGTGTTCCGGGGCCGGCAGGCCGCCTCGGACCTGCTCGGCCAGCGGGCGCCCATCGAGGCCTGGGACCTCGCCGCGATCCGCCGGCAGTACGAGACGTTCCTGCGCCGGTGGACCCCGCTGGCGGGCCGATCGGCGTCGCCGGGTGGCGCGGAGGCGGTGCGGGCGCGCACCGAGGTGATGGACACGTTCCGGCGCTTTCCCACGCTCGACCCGCGGCTGCCGCTGGAACTCCTGCCGGCGGACTGGCCCCGGCAGGCCGCGCGGGAGTTGTTCACGGCGGTCTACGACGGGTTGGCCGGACCGGCCGAGCGGCACGTCCGGGACGTCGTGGCGCGGTTCACCGACGACGTCCCGGACGGCATCCGGGCACACACCACCACGGAGCTGCTCGCCGGCACGGACGGGGTCGCCTGCGCCGCCGAGTGAGGCGGCGGGCGGCCCCGGGGGCCGGTCGCTCAGGTCGCGAGCCGGTCCGCGACGACCCGGGTGCGCCGGCCGAGGGCGGCGACCGCGACGACGACGATCGGGACGAGGGTCAGGTGGCACAGCGCCAGCGTCGTCTTGCTGGTGGCGTCCAGGTCCGTGGGCAGGGTCATCAGGATGATCGTCAGGACGGCGAGCGCCGGGCCGACGACCGACGCGGCCCGGACGACCCAGCCGGCGCGCGGCGCCAGCAGGGCCACGGCGGTGAGCCCGACCAGCAGGGGCAGTGCGCTGAAGGCCGCCACGGTCACCGCGTCGACCTCGGCCGGTCCGCCGGCGGCGGTGAACCGGAACGTGCCGCCGGCCGCCCGGCCCACGGCGTACACGACGAGGTTGACGACCACCGCGCCCACGACGGCGAGCGCGACGATGGCGGCGCGGGACAGGTCAGCCATGCGACCGCTCGCGGATCAGGTACGCCTCGATCCGGTCGAACGCCCCGGGCATGACCTCGCCGACGAAGAAGTCACGCAGCTCGGGCGTCGGGAAGCCGCTCTGCACGACGGTCATCAGCGTGCCGCCGTCGTGCTCCTCGAAGGTGACCTCGATGCGGGTGGTCATGGTGGTGCCGTCGGGGCTGCTGCCGGTGGACTCGGTGACCAGCCGGTGCGGCCGGTCGATCTCCAGGAACGTCTGCGTCTCCCGGAACAGCATCTCGGGGGAGGGGCCCCACACGGCCGTCTGCCGCCCGCCGACCCGCAGGTCCACCTCGATCTCGACCACGCCGGGCTCCTCTTCGAGGATGCTGAACCAGATCTTCTGCTTCTCGGCGTCGGTGTAGGCGTCGAAGGCGTCCTCCGGGGTGCCGGGAAGCTGCCGGGTCATTCGCATGTCGAGCGTCATCGGTCACGTTCCTTCGGGCCGTTGTGGAGAGTGAGATAGGCGTCCAGGCCGTCCAGGCGGCGCGCCCAGAGCCGTTGGTAGAAGCTGATCCAGGCCATCGCGTCGTCCAGCGGGGCGTCGCCGAGCCGGCACTGTCGCGACCGGCCGACCTTCTCGGTGACCACGAGGCCGGCGTTCTCCAGCGCCTGGACGTGTTTCTTCATGCCGGTGAGGCTCATCCCGGTCGGCGCGGTGAGCTCGCTGATGGTGGCCGGGCCGGCGCCGAGCCGGATCAGGATGTCGCGTCGGGTGGGGTCGGCCAGGCTGGCGAACACCCGATTCAGGACTTCTTGCTGAACCATGTGGTTCACCGTATAACACTGAACTTACTGGTTCAACGATTTGGCCGACCCGCCGCGGTGCGGGTGCGCTGCCGTGCCAGAATCCGGGCCGTGTCCTATCACCCCGCCCAGCCGTACCCGCCGATGCCCGGCGCCGTCACGCCGCTGATCGCCTACCCGCACCCGATCACGCCGCCGCCCGGCTGCGCGGTGCTCGTCGTCACGGTCAACCGGGGCCCCTACCTGGTGCCCGCGCCGGCGACCAGCCGCTTCAAGGTCGACGGTCGGGTGGTCGCCATCCCGGGGGAGGGGACCTGGCACGTCGCGGTCCCGGCCGGGCCGCGCGACGTCCGGTACACCGACTTCATGGGCATCCCGGTCATCACCACCTCGCTGGTCGCCCAGCCCGGGGCCGCGCACCACCTGTCGTTCCGCTTCGGCGGCTGGCGCAACCGCGTCCACGACGGGTACGGCACCGACGTGACCCGCTTCGGCATGTGGTCGAACTACAGCATCCTGCTCGTCGTCCTGGCCGTCGGCGGGCTGCTCTGCTGCGGGCTGTTCGGCTTGACCGCCGCTTTCTCCGCCTCGCCCTGACCGGTTGCCAGGCCGTCTGCGTACCGGAAGGAATCCGATGCCGTCTCCCGAAGCCGTCCTGTCCGACCTCCGCGCCGCGTGGGGCGCGGGTCTCGGCGACCACCTGCTGGGGCTCTGTCTGCACGGCTCGCTGGTGGCCGGCGACTTCGCCCCGGACCGCAGCGACCTGGACCTGCTCGCCGTGCTCGACCACGACCCGGACGAGCACCTGCTCGCCGTGCTCGCCGGGCTGCACCGCGGCCTCGACCGGCGGCACCCGGGTTGGGCCGGGCGGATCGAGGTCGAGTACGTGTCCCGCGACGCCGTCCACGACGCGGCGCGCGGGCGGGTCGACCGCGACCACCTCATCGCCCGGGTCAGCCCCGGCGAACTGCTGCACCTGTTGCCCGCCACCACCCACCGGATCGTCACCTGGGCCGCCGTCCACGACCACGGCCGCAGCCTGCTCGGGCCGCCGGCAGCCGAGCTGCTGCCCGCCGTCGACCCGGACCGCGTCCGGGCGGCCCTGCTGGACCACGTCCGGGACTGGCCGGACTGGGTGACCGGGATGACGACCCCCGGCGCCCAGTCCTACGCCGTGCTCACCCTCTGCCGGGCGTTCCAGCGGCTGCGGCACGGTCGGCAGTTGTCCAAGCGGCGGGCCGCCGAGCGGAGCGTCGTCGACCTGCCCCGGTGGGCGGACCTCATCACCTGGGCGCACGACTGGTGGTACGACCACGGCCCGGACACGGATCCGGGCCGGGCCGACGAGGTCGTCGCGTTCGTGGGCGAGGTCAGCGGCGCCGTCCTCGACGCGGAGACCGGCGCCCCGCACCGCACCGGAGGCTGAACAGAAGCGGACAACCCCCTGGCACGGTCCGCGTCCCTCCTGCTACGCATGGTGGACCGATCCCCGGGAGGTCCGATGTGGCAGCGGTTCCGGTCCGATCCGGTACGCCGGCTCCGCGAGCGCCTGGACCGCTTCGGCGCCGGCCACGATCCGCGTCACCTCCTCGACGCCGGCGCCGCCCGGGACGCCGAGGCGGTGGTCGACCTGGTCAGCGCCACCGAACCGACCGCGCCGCTGCCGGAACGGACCGCCGAGGCGCTGTTCCTGCTCGCCTGCCTGCACTGGTACCGCTACCAGGTGCTGCCGGCCGGTCGGGACGCCGACGACCTCGCCCAGGCCGTGACGCTGACCCGGCTGCTGCTGCACGCCGCCCCGGACCGGGTGCCGCCGTCGCTGCTCGCCCTCTACCGCGCGCACGCCCCCGTCGCCGACCCGGCCCGGGTGCCCCGCAGCCGGGCCCCGGAGACCGGTCGCGCGACGTCGACCGACGCGCCGGCCGCGCTCGCCATGCAGGCGGTGCTGCTGATGGGCGACGCGGAACGCACCGGGCGGTACGCGGCCGCCGACCGGGCCGAGGCGCTGCTGCGGCAGGCGATCGACGCCACCCCGCCCGGCCCCGAGCGGGCGACCTACCTGTCCATGCTCGGTCGCGTGCACCGGGACCAGTTCCGGCACCTGGGCCGGTCGCGTGCCCTCCCGGCCGCGATCGACGCGCACCGGGAGAGCCTGGAGTCCACCCGGGCCGATGACGCGCAGCGCCCCACCCGCCTGTTCAACCTGGGCAACGTGTTGTCCGACCGGTTCGAGGTCGACGGCGATCCGGCCACGCTGGACGAGTCGAGGGGCCTGCTGCGCGAGGCGGCGGCGTCGGCGACCGACCCGACGGTCCGCGCCCTCGCCTCGGCCGTCCTGGGCCAGGTGCTCCGGCACCGGTGGCGGATCCACGGCCGCCCGGCCGACCTGGACGAGGCCGTCGACGCCTTCGGCCGCGGCCGGCCGACCGGTGACCCCCGCCTCGCCGCGCTGCACGGCATCGTCCTGTCCGAACGCTTCCTGCGCGACGGCTCCCCGGCCGACCGGGACGCCGGCATCGACGCGCTCCGGGCGGCCGTGGGCGCCGACACCCCCCTCGACGCGGAACTGGCCGGACCCACGTGGGGCGGCCTCGCCGCGTTGCTGGAGGACCGCTACCGCGCCGACGAGCGCGCCCCGGCCGCCGGCGCCGACCTCGACGCGGCCCTCGCGGCCTACCGCGCGGCGGCCGGGGCCACCGGGGACGACGCGCTGCGCCACCAGGTCGGCATTCTGCTCACCCACCGCTACGAGCGCGGCGGCGACGCCGGGGACCTGGCCGAGGCGGTGCGGCTGCTGCGCGCCGGGGTGGCCGCCGCCGACGACCCGGTCGTGCGCGGGCGTCGCCTGGCCGACCTCGGGTACGCCCTGGCACGGGGCCGTCCCGAGCACGGCGCCGTCGACGCGTGGCGGGCCGCCTGCGACGCGCTGAGCGAGGCCGTCGCGCTGCTGCCCCCCGGTGACCCGGCCCGCCACCGGTCGCTGAACAACCTCGGGAACTCCCTGCGTGAGCGGGCCGACCAGGGTGACGACCCGGACCTGCTGGAGCCGGCCGCGGAGGCGCTGCGCGCCGCGGTGGCGGAGACGGATCCCCGGACGCCGGCCGACTACCTGTCGAACCTGGGCCTGGTGCTCCAGGCCCGGTTCGCCGTCACCCAGGATCTCGCCACGCTCGCCGAGGCGGTCGCCGTGCTCGCCGACGCCGTCGAGGCGGCCCCGCCCGGCCACCCCGCCCGGGCGGCGGCGCTGACGAACTACGGCGCGGCGCTCAACCGCCGCGCCGAACTCGCCGTCGACGACACCCGCCCCGCCGCGACCGGGGCCGCCCGGCGCGACACCGACGCCGCCGTCGCCGCGCTGCGCGAGGCGGTCGCCCTCGCCGACCCGACCGACCCCCAGGAGTACGCCCAGAGCGGCGGCAGCCTCGCGACCGCCCTGTTCCTGCGGCACCGGACGACCGGGGACACCGCCGCCCTGGACGAGACGATCGACCTGCTGGACGGGCTGACCCGGGCCGGCCCGCTGCGCCCGGCCGACCGGCACCGGGCGCTGACCAACCTCGGCAACGCGCTGCTGGTGCGCCACCGCGCCACCGCCACCGCCGACGACGCCGAGGCGATGCTGGCCGCGTACCGGGGCGCGGCCGACGTGCTGCCGCCGGAGCACCCGGACCGGACCATGTGCCTGAGCAACCTGGCCACCGCGCTGGAGGCGACCACCGCGCCCGGCGCCGTGCCGGACGCGCGGGCCCGGGCGGCGCTGCGGGAGGCCGCGTCGGTGCCGGCCGCGCCGTCGTCGCTGCGCGCGGTCGCCGCCCACCGCGCGGCGCGCCTGGCCGACCTGGCCGACGACCTGCCGGCTGCCCTCGACGGCTACGCCGCCGCGATCGAGCTGCTCGACCTGGTCGCCTGGCACGGCATGGACCCCGACGACCAGGCCCGGCTGCTCGCCCGCTTCCGGGGGCTGGCCACCGACGCCGCGGCGGTCGCCGTCGCGCTCGGCGATCCGCGCCGCGCGGTGGAGGTGCTCGAGTACGGGCGCGGCGTCCTGCTGACCCGGGCACACGACGCGACCGCCGACCTCACCGCCTTGCGGGCCGGCGCACCCGACCTCGCCGCCGCGTTCACCGCCGTACAGACCGAACTGGACGGCTTCCGCCCGGCCGGGGCCGACACCACCCCGCGCCCGGCCGGCGGGCCGCCCCCGGAGCGCCGCCACGCGCTGGCCGAACGCCGACGGCGGCTACTGGCCGAGATCCGCGCCCTGCCGGGGCTCGACCGCTTCCTGCGCCCGCCGGAGTTCGCCGACCTGGCCGCCGGCTGCGGACCGGTGGCGCTGGTCAACGTGGGGGAGCGCCGCAGCGACGCGCTGGTCGTCGCCGCCGGTGACGTCACCGTCGTGCCGCTGCCCGAGGTGACCCCGGCCGAGGTGGCGGCCCGCACCGCCCAGTTCGTCGTGGCGGTGGCGGTGCTCACCGGGCAGGCGCCGCCGGTGACGGAGCCGGCGGCGAGCCGCCGCGTGGTGGCCGCCCGCGCCACGGTGGGTCGCACGCTGGACTGGCTCTGGCGGGCGGTGGCCGCGCCGGTCCTCGACGTGGCCGCGCCGTCCGGAGAGCCGGGGGAGTGGCAGCGGTTCTGGTGGTGCCCGACCGGCCTGCTGACGCTGCTGCCGCTGCACGCCGCCGCGCCGCTCGACGGCGGGCCCGGCGTCCTGGACCGGGTGGTCCCCTCCTACACCGCGTCCCTGCGCGCGCTCGACCGCGCCCGGCGGGCCGTGCCGGACGTGCCGACGCCGGTCGACCGGGCGCTGGTGGTCAGCCTGCCGCACACACCGGGCCTGCCCGACCTGCCCGGCGCCGCACACGAGGCGCGGATCGTCCGGGGTCACCTGCCCTACGGCGGCACGCTCAGCGGCGCGAGCGCCACTGCGGACGCGGTCGTCGCGGCGTTGCCCGGGCAGCCGTTGGTGCACCTGTCCTGCCACGGCCGGCAGGACCTGGGCGATCCGCTGGCCGGTCACCTCGCGCTCAGCGGTGGGCCGCTCCGGGTGCGTGACCTGTGGCGTCCGTCGGGCGGGGCCGCCGCGCTGGCCGTGCTGTCGGCCTGCGAGACGGCGCAGGGCGGGGCGGCCCTGCCCGACGAGGTGCTGACCCTCGGCACCGCGTTCCAGCTCGCCGGGTTCCGGCAGGTGGTCGGCGCGCTCTGGTCCATCTCGGACCCGGTGACCGTCCAGCTCTGCGCCGACCTCTACGACGCGCTGGCCGTGCCCGGCGGGGTCGACCCGGACCGGGCGGCGGTCGCGTTGCACCACGCCGTTCGCGGGCTGCGCGCCGCGCTGCCCGGCCGGGCCGAGCTGTGGGCCGCGTACGCGCACCTGGGCCCGTGACCGGCTCAGCGGGTGGTGACGGCGGCCGGGGCGGGACGGGCCGGGGCGTACCAGGTCACGCCGACCGCGGCGACCAGCAGGCCGGCGCAGACCAGCACCAGCACCACGCCGGCGCGCAGCGCGCGGGCGGCGGCCACCGCCTCCTGGTGGTCGGCCAGCGGTGACGGCGCGAGCGCGGACACCGGCGTGACGGTGAGCCGGCCGTGCGCGGCGCGCAGCAGCGCGAGGGCGCCGACCGCGCCGACGACGACGGCGCCGAGCAGCAGCAGCCCGACCGCCGCCGCCCAGCCCGGCCGCAGCGTGGTGACGTCGGTGCGGCCCCGGACGAGACCGAAGCCGAGCAGCGCGACCAGCAGCCCGCCGAGGCCGTTGCGCCAGGCCAGCGCCGCCCCGCGTACCCGGTCCAGCTCGCCGCGCAGCAGGCCGGACAGCTGTTGGGCGCGGCGCAGGTCGGTCGCGGTCGGCGGCGGGCCGGGGCGTAGCCGGATCACGCCTCGTCCTCCAGCACCAGCGTCCAGTAGGCGCCGCAGCCCACCATCGCGGCGGGCCGCTGCGGATGCTCGGCGGCGCACTCGCACAGCACCGTCCGGTAGCCGGGGTCCGGCCCGACCGTCGCGGGTTCCCGCCGGTACAGCTCGTCGACCAGCGCGCTGGTGGTCGCGTGGCCACAGCGGGGACACGGGCCGTGGAGCAGCACCGCCGGGCCGTGCGGACGCGCGGTGAACGTGCCCGCCGCCCGCTGCGCGTACCCGGGGTCGGTGACCTCGACGTAGGGCAGCAGCTCGTCCGGCATCCCGACCTCCAACCGTCTGGCCTCGGACCGCTCACGGTACCGGGCGCGCGCATCCCGGTCCGACACCGGAACGGGGTCGAAAGTTTCGGTTCCCGATGGGTGGCCGGCCCCGGTCGGCGACCGCGCTGCCGGGGCGGGATCCCTCATGGACGCCGGTTCGTGTTTCCAGAACGTTTCCGGAAGTCGTTGACACGACGAACGGACGACTTCAATACTGGCGCCATCGACGCACCTCTATAGCCGTCGATGTCCGCCCACACCGCGCGGTCCGTGTCATCCCGCTGGCCTTCGTGCCGGCCGTCCCAGGGAGGAAACACGCCCATGAACGACGCCCCCGTCCGCTCGGGCAGCCGCCGACGCGGACGCCTCAGGACAGTCCTCGGCGGGGCCTGCGCCGTGGCGCTGGTCGCCGCCGGCGCGACCGCGGTCCTGTCCGGCCCGGCCTACGCCGACCAGACAGTGACCTCGAACTCGACCGGCACGCACAACGGCTACTTCTATTCCTTCTGGAAGGACAGTGGCAACGTCTCCATGACCATGGGCAACGGCGGTCAGTACAGCACCCAGTGGAGCGGCATCAACAACTTCGTCGCCGGCAAGGGCTGGAACCCGGGGGCCCGTCGCACGGTCACCTACTCCGGCAGCTTCAACCCCTCCGGCAACGCCTACCTGACGCTCTACGGGTGGACCCGCAACCCGCTGGTCGAGTACTACATCGTCGACAGCTGGGGCAGCTGGCGGCCCCCGGGCAGCGGCTACATGGGTTCGGTCTCCACCGACGGCGGCACGTACGACATCTACCGGACCCAGCGGGTCAACGCGCCCTCCATCGAGGGCACGCGCACGTTCTACCAGTACTGGAGCGTCCGGCAGTCGAAGCGGGTCGGCGGCACGATCACCGCGGGCAACCACTTCGACGCCTGGTCCCGCTACGGCATGAACCTGGGCAGCCACGACTACCAGATCATGGCCACGGAGGGCTACCAGAGCAGCGGCAACTCCAACATCACCGTGGGCGGCTCCGGCGGGTCCAACCCGACCACCCCGCCGCCGAACGGCGGCGGGTGCACGGTCAGCGTCAGCCGGGCCGAGGAGTGGGGCGACCGGTTCAACGTGACCTTCTCGGTCAGCGGGTCCAGCAACTGGGTGGTCAGCATCCAGACCCAGGGCGGCCAGAGCCTGCAGAACAGCTGGAACGCCTCGGTGAGCGGCACCAGTGGCACGCTCACCGCCCGTCCCAACGGCAACGGCAACTCCTTCGGCATCACGCTCTACAAGAACGGCAACAGCAACACGCCGACGGCGAGCTGCTCGGCCGGCTGAGCCGGTCCCCAGGGGTGGGGGCGCCGCGGTCACGCGGCGCCCCCACCGTTCGTGTGTGCCGGCGGACACACCCGGGCAAAAACTTGATTCATTCCAAAAGACTGGACTAGTGTTCGTCGGGTGACGGCCGACTTCGAGACCCAGCTCCGAGCGGTCTCGTTGCGCGTGACCCGCCCCCGGCTGGCGGTGCTCGCCGCGCTGCGGGACCACCCGCACGTCGACACCGACACCGTGATCGCGCTGGTCCGGGCGGACCAGCCCACGGTCTCCCACCAGGCGGTCTACGACGTGCTGCGGGCGCTCACCGACGCCGGCCTGGTGCGCCGCATCCAGCCGGCCGGCGCCACCGCCCGCTACGAGATGCGGGTGGGGGACAACCACCACCACGTCGTGTGCCGCTCGTGCGGCGCGATCGCCGACGTCGACTGCGCCGTCGGCGACGCCCCCTGTCTCACCGCCTCGGACGACCACGGCTTCGTGGTCGACGAGGCGGAGGTCGTCTACTGGGGCACCTGCCCCGGGTGCGCGACCGCCCGTACCGCCCAGTGATCCGCCAGTTGTTCGGAAGGAAGCAGATGAGCGACACCCAGGACAACGCGCCCGTCAGCGCTCAGGGCGTGGACGCCAAGGAGGCGGCCGGCTGCCCGGTCGCGCACGACTCCGTGACCGCGCACGGCAGCGAGAGCGAGAACCCCGCGATCGACTCGCCGACCCCGAAGACCGGCGGTCGTCCGCGCACCAACCGGGACTGGTGGCCCAACCAGCTCGACCTGTCGGTGCTGCACGCCCACTCCGACAAGGGCAACCCGCTGGGTGCGGACTTCAGCTACGCCAAGGAGTTCGCCAAGCTCGACGTCGAGGCGCTCAAGCGCGACATCACCCAGGTGCTGACCACCTCGCAGGACTGGTGGCCGGCCGACTTCGGGCACTACGGCGGCCTGATGATCCGGATGAGCTGGCACGCGGCGGGCACCTACCGCATCGAGGACGGTCGCGGTGGCGCCGGTGACGGCGGGCAGCGCTTCGCCCCGCTCAACAGCTGGCCGGACAACGCCAACCTGGACAAGGCCCGCCGGCTGCTCTGGCCGGTCAAGCAGAAGTACGGCCAGAAGATCTCCTGGGCCGACCTGCTGGTGCTCGCCGGCAACGTGGCCCTGGAGTCGATGGGCTTCAAGACCTTCGGGTTCGGCTTCGGCCGGGAGGACGTCTGGGAGCCCGAGGAGATCTTCTGGGGCCCGGAGGACACCTGGCTCGGCGACGAGCGCTACGCCTCCGAGAAGGAGATGGCGGCCGGAGTCGGCGCGACCGAGATGGGCCTGATCTACGTCAACCCGGAGGGTCCGCGCGGCAACGCCGACCCGCTGGCGGCGGCGCACTTCATCCGGGAGACCTTCCGCCGGATGGCGATGAACGACGAGGAGACCGTCGCGCTGATCGCCGGCGGCCACACGTTCGGCAAGACCCACGGCGCGGGCGTCGCCGACGACCACGTGGGTCCGGAGCCCGAGGGCGCGCCGCTGGAGGCGCAGGGCCTGGGCTGGCTGAGCACCCACGGCAGCGGCAAGGGCGGCGACACGATCACCAGCGGTCTCGAGGTGACGTGGACCGACCGGCCGACGCAGTGGAGCAACCGCTTCTTCGAGATCCTCTTCGGCTACGAGTGGGAGCTGACCACCAGCCCGGGCGGGGCGAAGCAGTGGGTCGCCAAGGACGCCGAGGCGATCATCCCGGACGCCCACGACCCGTCGAAGAAGCACAGGCCGACGATGCTCACGACCGACCTGTCGCTGCGTGTCGACCCGGCGTACGAGAAGATCTCGCGGCGCTTCCTGGAGAACCCGGACGAGTTCGCGCTGGCCTTCGCCAAGGCCTGGTACAAGCTGCTGCACCGCGACATGGGCCCGGTCAGCCGCTTCCTCGGGCCGTGGGTCCCGGAGGCCCAGCTCTGGCAGGACCCGGTGCCGGCCGCCGAGGACCAGCTGGTGGGTGACGCCGACGTCGCCGCGCTCAAGGCGAAGGTGCTCGACTCCGGACTCACCACCGCCCAGCTGGTCTCCACCGCCTGGGCGTCGGCCGCGAGCTACCGCTCCACCGACAAGCGCGGTGGCGCCAACGGCGCCCGGATCCGGCTGGAGCCGCAGCGCAACTGGGAGGTCAACCAGCCGGAGCAGCTCGCCTCGGTGCTGGCGACCCTGGAGGGCGTCCAGCGGGAGTTCAACGCCGCCGGCGGCGCCCAGATCTCGCTCGCCGACCTGATCGTGCTCGCCGGCTCGGCCGCGGTCGAGAAGGCGGCGCGGGACGCCGGCGTCGAGGTGACCGTGCCGTTCCGGCCGGGCCGCACCGACGCCACCCAGGAGCAGACCGACGTCGAGTCGTTCCGGGTCATGGAGCCGCGCGCCGACGGGTTCCGCAACTACCTGCGGCCGGGGGAGAAGACCCAGCCGGAGGTGCTGCTCGTCGACCGTGCC
This sequence comes from Micromonospora sp. WMMD754, assembly GCF_049315235.1. Lineage (NCBI taxonomy): Bacteria > Bacillati > Actinomycetota > Actinomycetes > Micromonosporales > Micromonosporaceae > Micromonospora > Micromonospora sp. WMMD754. The sequence goes on along the minus strand of NZ_CP186058.1, from coordinate 6,087,179 downwards.
TACATGCTCGACCTGACCGCGCCGGAGATGACCGTCCTCGTCGGCGGTCTGCGGGCGCTCGGGAACAACGTCGGCGGCACGTCGCACGGCGTGCTCACCGACCGGCCGGGCGTGCTCACCAACGACTTCTTCGCCAACCTGCTCTCGCCGGGCACCCGGTGGAAGGCGTCGGAGTCCGACGAGCACGTGTACGAGATCCGGGACCTGGCCACCGACCAGGTGAAGTGGACCGCCACCGCGGTCGACCTCGTCTTCGGATCCAACTCCCAGCTGCGCGCCCTCGCCGAGGTCTACGCCAGCGAGGACGCGCGGGAGAAGTTCGTGACCGACTTCGTCGCCGCCTGGACCAAGGTCATGGAGCTGGACCGCTTCGACCTGGCCTGATCCGCAGTCAGTCCGGCGAGCCCCGGTCGATCCGTCCCCGGATCGACCGGGGCTCGCCCGTGCCCGGGGTCGTGGTCGGGCGCGGTCAGCCGCGCCAGTGTTCGCACCCGGCCACGACGAGGCGGAGTTGCCGGGTCGCGCGGTCGCGCAGGTCCGCCATGGCCCGCGGGTCGTCCACCACGTCGAGCAGGGCGGCGGCGGTCTGCCACATGTGGTCGACGAAGAGCGTGGTGGCCATCCGGACGTCCTCGGCCGGCCAGTCGCGCAGGTAGGCGGCGGCGTCCAGGTCGCCGGAGACAAGGTCGGCGGCGAGTTCGTCGGCGCCGCGCCGAAGCTGCTCCTCGATGGCGCGGCGCACCACGGCGACGCCGCCGTACCGCTCCCGGGCGATGAACCGGTGCCGCTCCGGGTGGCGCCGGACCTCCTCGAACAGGACGGCCATCGACTGCTCGATCAGCTCGTCGCTGCCGGTCAGTCCGATGCGGACCATCCGCTCGGCGTCGCGCGTGCCGCCCAGGGACTGCTCCACCAGGGCGACCCCGAGCTGCCCGATGTCGGCGAAGTGGCGGTAGAACGCGGCCGGCACGATGCCCGCCGCCCGGGTCACCTCGCGCAGGCTGAGGCTGCTCAGGCCCTGGTCGGCGAGGAGGTGCACGGCGGCGTCCAGGAGCGCCTGCCGGGTGAGTTCCTTGCGCGCGGATCGGCTATGGGACACGTCACTCAGTAAACACCTGTGCACCGACGTTTTCGTTCCCCTAGCCTGGGCACCGAGTGAACAAGTGTTCACCAATCCGATGTGGAGGTCGATCCGATGCTCGCCCTGATGGCCGCGCTCTGGCTGGCCGCCCTGACGCTCGGCACCGCCGCCTTCTCCGACCGGCCGCTGCTCTGCCTGGTCGCGGCCGCGCTGGTGGCGGGCGGTGTCGGGGTCCTGACCCGCGGCAGCGGCCTGCTGGCCCGCCGCCGCGCCCGCGAGGGCTGATCGGGCCGCACCGGGAGAACCCCGCTCCTCCGCGAAGGGAGACACCCATGTCCGTCGCCAGCCGGGAACGGCCGATCCACACCGCGCCCCGCCGCTCCGCCGGGAACACGCCGCGTCTCGACGGCCGTGCCTCGGCCGCCCTCATGCTGGGCGGCGCCGGCCTGTTCGTGTTCAACGTGCTCTTCGGCCCGATCGCCATCGTGCTGGGCCTGCGGGCGGCGCGGAATCCCGCCGGCGGACGCTTCGGCCGGATCGGTGGGCGCCTCGGCGTCACCCTGGGCGTGCTCGACCTGCTGGTCTGGATCGTCCTGCTGCTCGTCCGGCTCGGCGGTGACGGGCTGAGCTGGCAGTTCGGGGGCTGACCCTCAGCTGTGCAGCGTCCGGCTCGGCGGGATGCCGAAGACGGACCGGTAGTGGGCGGTGAACCGGCTGTGGCTGAGGAAGCCCCACCGGGTGGCGATCCGGTTCACCGTGTCGTGCTGCGGGTCGCCGAGCCGCAGGTCCTGATGGGCACGTTCCAGCCGGATCTGCCGCAGGTGGGCCATCGGGGTGCTGTCCAGGTGCCGCCGGAAGGCCAGTTGCAGCGATCGGACGGACACCGCCGCGGCCGCCGCCACGTCGGCGGGACCGATGTCCCGGTGGGCGTGTTCCTCCATGAAGGAGATCGCGCGGCGCAGGACCGGCGCGACGGCGTCGCGCCGGTCCGGGCCGGTCGGCTCGGTCAGCGCGGTGTTGGGAAAGACGGCGAGGGCGGCGGCGGCGAGGGTCCGTGCCGCCGCCCCGAGGACCAGCGGCTGGCGACTGGCCTCGGGATTGCTCAACACCGCGAGACGAACGTAGTGGGCGGTGGCCCGCCAGTGGTCGGCGAGGACGGCCGAGCCCGGCTCCAGCCCGGTGAACCGGACCGGCGACGGCCGCCGTCCCGGGGCGGGGGACGCGATCTGGTCGAACAGTTGCCGGTCGAGCTGGCACAGCACCACCTCGCCGGGCTGCCACCGGACCCGGTACGGGCGACCGGGCCGGGCGTTCAGGAACACGTCACCGGGCCGGTAACGGCTCTCCTCCCCGTCGCAGCTACGGGTGACCGTGCTCGTCGTGCTCTCGCAGACGACCAGGGACTCGATCTCCGCGACCTCCACCCGGAGGTCGGTGGACTGCACGACCCGGTCGACGCGGATCGGCCCGGCGTGCAGCCGGCGGTGGCTCAGCCGGTAGCGGCGCTCGTCGCTGTCGATGCGCATGCCCCGGGTGCCGTACGCCTCGGTGAGATGGCGGTGGATGTGCTCCGGGTCCCGGCTGTCGAAGTGGTGGCTGACGGTCGATTCGAGCCTCACAGCGTCCCCTTGGCGAACTCGATGCCGTAAGTGGGAGTCCTTCGCCCGCGATGGAGGGAATGCGGGATTGCGACCGAACTGCGCCGCCGCCGAATGTCCTTCGTGAGTCCTGGATGGTACTGCGCTTCGCGTTCTCCCGATGCCATTTCCCCAACGGGAATTGCGCCTAACGCAGATCCCATTGATAGGACTTTCGTTCAGCGACCAGGTGTCGTCACGTCCTTTCGCTGTCGGACGTAGTCCCGGCCCGCGTGATCGGGAAGGGTCGGTGCCTGGGGCGTACCGGGTGCGGTCGACAGGGGGCGCGGGTGGACGGGTCCGAGGCACGAAGAGTGGCGTGGGTGGTGGCCGCGGAGTCGATGCGGCGTCTCGACGGCGCCGCCGGCGGTGGCGGTCGGTTCGACGGCCACGAGACGGCCCTCGGGGTGGCGCTGCGGGAGACGCTGCACGAGGCCCTGCGCGGGACTGCCGCCGCGGACGGCCGACCGCTGGCCGAACTGTGCCGGCGACTGGGGTGGACGCCGGAGGAGTTCGACGCGCTCGGGCACCACCTGCTGACCGCGGTGCTCGCGCAGCGGCTGGGACCGGACGTGCTGGTCCGTGTCGGCGCGATGCTCACCCGGGCCCGTCACCGGCTGTCGCACGCCCCTCCCGCCGGTCCGCACACGCCGCACCGGGAACCGCGCAGTCGCAACGACGCGTCCCGCCGCTATGTGGTCGCCGCGCCGCCCGCGCACCTGCCGCTGCCGCCGGACTGGCGGTGCACCGGGTGCGCGGCGGAGTGGCCCTGTCCGACCAAGCAGAGCCAGTTGCTGGTCGAGTTCGGCGGGACCACCGCGGGTCTGGCCGTCTACCTCGGCACGTGTCTGGTCGCCGCCGCCGAGGACCTGCCCACCATGCCGGTCGCCGAGGCCCGGGCGCGCTTCCTGGGCTGGCTGCCCCGCAGTCGCTACTGACCACCGGCCGCCGTGGTTGCCCGGCGACCGTCGACCCGTGCGGCCGGACGACGCTCAGAGCAGCTCGGCGTCGTGCACGAGCAGGGCGATCTGCACCCGGTTGTTCAGGCCCAGCTTGGCCAGCAGCCGCGACACGTGCCCCTTCACCGTCGGCACGCCCATGCCCAGCCCGGCGGCGATCTCGGCGTTCGACCCGCCCTGACCGACGAGCACCGCCACGTCCCGTTCCCGGTCGGTGAGGGCGGCCAGCCGCTCCCGCGCGCGTGCCCGGCGGCTTCCCGCGACCGGGTCCGCGACGTGGTCGATCAGCCGACGGACGACCGCGGGCGACAGGATCGCCGCACCCGCGGCGACGGTACGGACGGCGGCGAGGATCTCCCGCGGCGGGGTGTCCTTGAGCAGGAAGCCGCACGCGCCGCCGCGGAGCGCGTCGAGCACGTACTCGTCGGCGTTGAACGTGGTCAGCACGATGATCTCCGGTGCGCCCGGCCGGGAGCGGATCCGGCGGGTGGCGACCAGCCCGTCGACGCGGGGCATCCGGACGTCCATGAGGATCACGTCCGGCCAGTGCGCGTGGACCATCGACACGGCCTGCGCGCCATCGGCCGCTTCCGCGACCACCTCGATGTCGGGCGACCCGCCGACCAGGATGCGCAACCCGGCCCGGACCAGCGGGTCGTCGTCGACGACGGCCAGCCGGATCGGCCGCCGGCCGCGATCCGGCCCGGCGGCGGGCGGTCCCTTCACGTCGGCCACGGCAGCCACGCCTCCAGCCGGTACTGCCCGCCCTCCGCGCCGTGGCTCACCCGCCCGCCGGCCAGCGCCACCCGCTCGCCGATGCCGACCAGTCCCATCCCACCCGGCCGGCCGGCGCGTCCGCCCGTCGGCGACGACGGATTGACCACCACGACGCGCAGTCCGTCGCCCGGTCGGCCGGCCAGCCGGACCGCCGCGCTGGCGTCGCTGCCGTGCCGGCGGGCGTTGGTCAGCGCCTCCTGCGTGATCCGGTAGACCGTCCGTCCCAGCGCCGTCGGCGGCTCGTCACCCGTCACCTCGTCGGCGTAGTCGACCCGCATCCCCGCCGCGCGGGCGCCGGCCACCAGGTCCGGCACGTCGGCGAAGCCGGGCTGCGGCGGCTCCGGCCGGTCCGCGACGCCGACCACGGCCCGCAGTTCCTCGAGGGCCTCGTGGGCGCTGGACCGGATCGCGCCGGCCGCGATCGCGATCTCCTCGGGCCGGGCGTCGGTGCGTACCTCCAGCGCGCCCGCGTGCAGGCTGATCAACGACATCCGGTGCGCCAGCACGTCGTGCATCTCCCGGGCGATCCGGGCCCGTTCGGTCAGCCGCGCCTGGTCGACGCGCAGGTGCTGCTCGGCCTGCAACCGCGCGGCGTGCGCGCGCAGCGACTCGGTCAGCCGCCGGTAGGCCTGCACGAACTGGCCCCAGCCGATCGCCGCGACGCCGGTCACCGCGCGCATCACCACGTCCACCCAGACCGGGTACGGCGGGTCGTGCTGGAGCAGGAAGTAGACCACGCCGGTGCCGACGTGCGCCGCGCCCAGGGTGAACAGCAGCCGGGCCCGGTGGCGGACCGCCGCGGTGAACAGCGCGACCAGGATCGGCCCGGTCGCGGTCACCGAGATCGCGCCGAACGGCAGCAGCGCGAGCAGCACGGGCACCGGCCGGCGTCGCCGGAGCAGCAGCGGGACGGCGCAGAGCACGCCGATCAGCACGTCGACCGGCCACGGGATCGCCGCGCCGGGCGCGGTCGCGTCACCGATCCGCAGCATGGTCAGGCCGTAACCCAGCGCCACGGTGACCGCCACGGTGTCGGCGAGGCGGTGCCGCGCGGTCACCCGGTCGCCGGTCGGGTCCGGCACGAGCAGGGCGAACAGCGCGGCGGCCATGCCGGCAGCCTAGGCGGTACGGGTGGCGACGCCAGCTACCAAAGTAGGGGTGCGGGTCGGTCCTCCGGCTCGTGCCCGGGCACCCGTGCGACGGCGATCCTCGGTCGGGTCGACCGGACGAGGGGGAGGCCCACGTGGACCTGCACGAGACGACCACCGGTGCGCTGCGGCGTGCGGCCGGCAGCCGGGGACGCCGGCTCCTTCTGCTGGTGACGGTCGGAACCGGGATCCTCGCCACCGCCGCGCTTCTGGCCGGGCTCCCGCCCGCCGAGCGCACCGCCGCGACGTTCGCCGAGACGGTGCACGCGTTCGTCTCCGTCCCGCTGCCGTTCGTCGGTGTCCTGCTCGCCCACGACCTCCGCCGGGCGCCCGGCGCCCCGGTGCTGCCCACGCTCGCCGCGGCGACGCTGATCGCGGTGGCCGCGGGGCTGGCCGGCGACGCGCTCTTCGTCGCCGCACTGGCCACGTCCGGGTCCACCGCGTCCGACCCGTGGGCGCACGTCGGCGGGCTCGCCGTGGCGGGCGTGCTGGTGCAGGTGCTCGCGCAGCTCGTCGGCACCGGGCTGGGACTGCTGATCGCCCGGCCGGGGTGGGCCTGCCCGGCCACGATCGTGCTGCCGCTCGGGGCGTACGCGTTGCTCACGCCGCTGGGCACGGCCCGCGACCGGCTCACGCCGTACGGGGCTCTGCAGGGGCTGCTCGGCGCGGCGCCGGGTGGCCCGCGATGGGCGTGGTGGGTGACCGCGGCGCTGCTGTGGGGCGTGTCCCTCAACGCGGTCGGCGCCGTCGTCCTGCGGCGTCGCGCCGTCCGGACCGGAAGGGTCGCGTGACGGATCCCCGGGTGCGAGGTCGGATCAGCGGAACGCGGTTTGGAATTTCTTGCTCGACCCGACCAGTCTTCCCAGAGCGCAAGCCCGGTCGTCCCGCGCCGTGGGAGCGCTGCCCGCGTCGTCGACGTCCGTCGAGAAGGGATCTCCGCTGGTCGAGGGGGATGTTGCGGCATAGGTGTTGCCAGCCGGTTTCGAAAACTTTGCCGCAAGGTATTGCAAAGACTTTCATGGATCCCGCATGGTGTTCGCTACCCGGACGGCCGTCCACCTCCGCGCACCCCCGTCGAGCACGGAAGAGGTCCCCCTGCCATGGAATCCGCCAGGCCACACCCCCGTGGCCGTGCCGGCCGCCTGATGCTCGCCGCCGCGCTGGTCGCGGCCGGCGGCTCGGCGGTCGTCACGGCTGCCACCACCGCCGCCCCCGCCCGCGCCGCCACCGTCCTCAACGACAGTGAGGTGACCGCCAACCTCTGGGAATGGAACTGGGCCTCGGTCTCCGCCGCCTGCACCGACCACCTCGGCCCCGCCGGTTACGGCGCGGTCCAGGTGGCGCCGCCGCAGGAGTCGGTCAGCCTGCCGAGCAGCCCCGACGGCGTGCACCCCTGGTTCGAGGTCTACCAGCCGGTGTCGTACAGGTTGGACAGCCGGTTCGGCAACCGACAGCAGTTCGCCGCCATGGTCAGCGCCTGCCACGCCGCCGGCGTGCGGGTCTACGTCGACGCCGTGGTCAACCACATGGCCGGCACCAACAACCCGGCCGGCACGCGCGGGTACGCCGGGACCGAGTTCTCCGGCTACAGCTACCCGGCCGTGCCCTACGGCAGCGGCGACTTCCACCGCCCCGGGGACAACTGCCCGACCGGCGGGGGCATCAGCGACTGGAACAACGAGGCCCAGGTGACCAGCTGCGAGCTGCTGTCCCTGTCCGACCTCTACACCGAGAAGGAAGCGGTCCGGAACACGATCGCCGGCTACCTGAACGACCTGATCGGGCTCGGCGTCGACGGCTTCCGGGTCGACGCGGTCAAACACGTCCGCAAGGATGACTTCGCCGCGATCCTCGGCAAGCTGAACAACACCGTCGCCGAGGGCAGACGCCCGTACGTGGCCCAGGAGATCTTCGACGGCGCCAGCAACCCGGCCCTGCAGGCCCGGGCGTTCACCGGCAACGGCGACGTGCTGGACTTCGCGTACGCCAAGGGCATCCGCTCGGCCTTCCAGGGCTCCATCGCCGCGCTGGCCAACGTGGCCAACTGGAACCTCGACGCGCCGAGCGCCAACGTCTTCGCCATGGTCACCAACCACGACCTGGAGCGCGACGGGGTGGTGCTGTCCTACAAGAACGGCACCGACTACGTGCTCGCCACCTACTTCGGGCTGGCCCACCCGCACGGCAAGCCCTCGGTCTACGACAGCTTCACCTGGACCGACCGCAACCAGTCACCGCCGCACGACGGCATCGGCCGGGTCACCGACACGGTCTGCGGCGCCGCCTGGACCTGCCTGAGCCGCACCACCGGCATCAAGGGCATGGTCGGCTGGGCGAACGCCGCCCGCCCGGTGAAGACCGTCTCCGACTTCACCACGGTGACCAGCAACGTGATCGGCTTCCACCGGGGTGACCGGGCCTGGATCGGCATCAACGACTCCGGTTCCGCCACCACCGCCACCTTCACCACCGGCCTGGCCGACGGCCGGTACTGCGACGTCATCTCGGGCGTCGCCACCGCCACCGGCTGCACCGGAGGCACGGTGACCGTCTCCGGCGGCCGGGCCACCGTGACCGTCCCGGCCAACGACGCCGTCGCGATCCACGTGGGGGCCCGGCCGGGCACGAACCCGTCGCCGACCGCGTCCCCGACCGCCTCGCCGACCGGCAACCCCACCGACCGGGTCGCCACCACGTTCACGGTCGCCGCGACCCCGGCGGCCGGCCAGGACGTGTACGTCGTGGGCAACGTCCCCGAGCTGGGCTCGTGGTCGCCGGCGAACGCCGTGAAGCTGGCCGCGCAGGGCGGCGGCAGCTACCGCGCCACCGTCGACCTGCCCCGGTCGGCCACCGTGGAGTACAAGTTCGTCAAGGTGACCACCGGTGGGGCGGTCACCTGGGAGTCCGGCTCCAACCGGACCCTCACCACCCCGGCCGCCGGCACCTACGCGGTGACCGAGACGTTCCGGGGTGACACCGTCACCTCGACGGTGGCCGCCACGTTCGCCGTCACCGCCACCACCGCGTACGGCCAGAACGTCTTCGTCGTCGGCAACGTCCCGGCGCTGGGCGGGTGGAACCCGGCCGCGGCGGTCCCGCTCTCCCCGGCCGCCTACCCGGTGTGGCGGGCGACGGTCGAGCTGCCGCCGAACACGGCGGTCGAGTACAAGTACGTGAAGCGGAACCCGGACGGTTCGGTGACCTGGGAGTCCGGCGCGAACCGGACCTTCACCACACCGGGCGGCGGCACGCGCACCGCCACCGACACCTGGCGCTGAGCGCCGACGGCGGCCCGTCCCCGACTCCCGGGGACGGGCCGCGTCCGGCGGTCACGCCGGCACGAACGACCAGACCTGGGCCGGGTTGCCGAACCCGGTGCAGTGGTAGATCTGGACGGTCGCGCCGTCGGCGGAGGAGCCGCCGCGCACGTCCAGGCACCGGCCGCCGATCTGCGACCTGACCTGGTGCACCCCGCTGAACGAGTTCGGGTTGACCGTCCACTTCATGCTGGTCGTCCCGGTGCAGGCCCACTGCTGCAACGGCGTGCCGTCGGCGTTCACGCCGTTGCGGACGTCGAGGCACATGCCGCTGGACTGGTTGACGAACGTGTAGGTGCTCTGACCCACCGGGGACCAGCGCTGCACGGCCTGCCCGTCGCAGGTCCGCTGCACGACGAGCCCGCCCAGCGACGACGGGGCGCCGTACCGGTCCACCTCCAGGCACTTCCCGCTGCCGTAGTTGACGATCTGGTAGTGGCCGCCCGCCGCCTGCGCCGGCTGCCCGAGCGCCGCGGCACCCAGCCCGGCGGCCAGCAGGCTCGCCGCCACCGCCCCGCCGACTCTGTTTCTGATCATCGTTGCGTCTCCCATCGGATCGGACCTCGCCTTCCCTCGCCGGGACCGGCGCACCCCGGGACGGTCCCCGTCGGTGCTCGTCCCCGGCTGGTGCAGACGCTAGGGAGCGCGGGACGCGCCCGGATCCGGGAACCTCCTAGTCGACGCGGGTCCCGGCACGGGGATGTCGGGTTCGCGTCGGCCCCGCCGGTCCGGAACCGATCAGCGGTTAGCGTGCGTCCATGGGTGGTGCGACGGTTCCGACCCTCGCCGACGGCACGGCCCGGGACGGGCGGGAGGGCCTTCTCGGGCGGACCGACGAGTGCCGCCGCCTGGCCGCGTTGCTGGCCGACGCGAGCGACGGTCGTGGGGGAGCGCTGGTCGTCCGGGGCGTGGCGGGCGTCGGCAAGACGGCCCTGCTGGACCACTGCGCCGAGCGGGCCGTCGGGATGCGGGTGCTGCGCGCCACCGGGGTGCCGTTCGAGGCCGACCTGCCGTTCTCCGCGCTGCACGAACTCGCCCGCCCGCTGCTCGACCGGCTGGACGGCCTGCCGGCCCAGCAGGCCGACGCGCTGCGTACCGTGTTCGCCGTCGACGGCGGGTCCCGCGCGGTCAACCGGCTGGCCGCGTACGTGGCGACGCTGACCCTGCTCACCGCGGCCGCCGAGGCGACGCCCGTGCTCTGCCTGGTCGACGACGCGCACTGGATCGACCCGGCCTCGGCCGAGGCGCTGCTGTTCACCGCGCGGCGGCTGCTCGCGGACCGCGTCGCGATCGTCTTCGCCACCCGCGACGTGCCCGGGTTCGACGGGCGCGGCGTGCCGGAGCTGCCGCTGACCGGCCTGGCGCCGGAGGCCGCCGTGCGGCTCGCCATGCGCGCGGGGCTGGACCGGCGGGTCGCCACCGAACTCGCGGTCGCCACCGCCGGCAACCCGCTCGCCCTGGTCGAGCTGCCGGTGACGCTGGCCGAGGAACGCCGGCACGGCTGGCTGCCGCTGGAGCAACCGCTGGTGCTGGCCGACCGGATCCGGACGAGCGTCCTGGCGCACGCCCGCGACCTGCCCGAGGCGACGTGGCGGGCCCTGGTCGTCTGCGCCGTGGCCGAGACCCCCGGGCTGGCGCTGCTGGACCAGGTGCTGACGGTGGACGGGCTGGGCCTGGACGCGCTCGACCGCGCCGTGGACGCCGGTCTGATCCGGGTCACGACCCGGGAGGTGACGTTCCGCCACCCCCTGATGCGGGCGGCGGTGCACTCGGCGGCCGGACCCGGGCGACGCCGGTCGGCGCACCTGGCGATCGCCTCGGTGCTGACCGGCCCGGAGACGGCCGACCGCCGGGCCTGGCACCTCGCCGCCGCGACGACCGGCCCGGACGAGCGGGTCGCCGCGCTGCTGGCCGGGTCGGCCGAGCGGGCACAGCGTCGCGGTGGTGTGGTGGCCGAGGCGCGGGCGTACGAGCGCTCGGCCCGCCTCACCCCGGACCCGGACGTCCGGGCGGGGCGCCTGATCGGGGCCGCCCGGGCCTGGACGAACGCGGGCGCGAGCCGGCACGCCGTGGCGCTCGGGGAGGAGGCGCTCGGACTCACCCGGCGGGTCGACCTGCGGTGCCGGATGACGCCGTTGCTCGCCCATCTCGCCCAGCAGCACGGCGACCTGACCGTGGTGGACGACGCGTACCTGGCCGAGGCGGAGGAGTGCGCGCGCACCGACCCGCTCGGCGCGGCCAAGATGATGAGCGCCGGGGTCAACCAGTTCTGGGCGCGACTCGACGTCACCGGCATGCTGCCGTTCTGCGAGCGCATCGTGGAACTGGCCGGAACCGCGCCGGGCACGCCCTGGCCGAAGGGGGCGATCCGGCTGGCCGCCGCGCAGGTGCTGGCCGGCCGGCCGGAGGGGGCCGGGTCGGCCCGCGACTGCGTCGCGGCCTGCGCGGGCCACGCCGACGGCTCGGCCGCGGAACTCGCGCAGGTGTTCTGCTGGCTCGGTGACCTGGACGCCGCGCGGGCGCTGCTGGAGCCGGAGATCGACCGGGCGCGCGCGGCCGACGACGTGTTCCTGCTGGCCTACGCCCTGCCGCGGCTCGCCGAACTCCGCTGGCGCGCCGGCGCGTTGCACGACGCGTACCGGGCCGCGACCGAGGCGGTCGGCATCGCCGAGCAGGTGGCCCTGCCGCTGCTGCGGGCGGAGGCGCTGGCCACCCTCGCCCTGGTGGAGGGGCTGCTCGGGGACGAGTCGGAGGCGCGGACGCACATCGACGACGCGCGGCGGTTGCTGCCGGCGGAGTTCGGGGAGGTCGAGGCCCGGCTCCGGTACGCCGCCGCGATGATGTCGGTCGTCGCGGCGCGGTGGGAGGAGGCCGTGACCGACCTGGAGTGGATCCGGTCCGCCCAGGCGCGGGGCGGGATCACCGCGCCGGGCTGGCTGCCGGTCGCCGGCGAGCTGGCCGAGGCGTACGCCTGGTTGTCCCGCCCGGAACGGCTTCGGGACCTGCCGGACGGCGGCCCGGCCGCCACGGCCCGGGTCGCCGGCCTGCTCGCCGCCGAGCCGGACCTGGACGTCGTCTTCCCGGCGGTGCTGGCGCGGTGCGACCCGACGGTCGTCCCGCTGGAGCGGGCCCGCACGCTGCTCTGCTACGGCCAGCGGCTGCGCCGGGCGAAGCGGCGACGGGACGCCCGGGTCCAGCTGCACGCCGCGCTGCGGCTGTTCGAGGCGGCCGGCGCGCAGGGGTGGGCCCGGCGGTGCCGCGTGGAGATCGACGCGACCGGCCGGGGCGCGCCGGCCCGCGACGACCGGACCGTCGACCGGTTGACCAGCCAGGAGCGGCAGATCGCCCTGCACGTCGCGGAGGGGCTGACCAACCGGGAGATCGCGACCCGGATCTTCCTGTCTCCCAAGACCGTCGAGTACCACCTCGGCAACGTCTACCGGAAGCTGCGGCTGCGCTCGCGTCCGGAGCTGATCCGCCACCTGTCCCGCCGGTCGACGTCCGAACCGGACTGACGACGGACCGTCGCCACCAGCGCGGCGGTCAGGCAGGCCGCCGCGGCGGCGAGCAGCGGGGGACGACCGCCGACGTGGACGGCCGCCGAGCCGAGCGGGATGGCCAGCGTGATCGGTCCGAACATCGCCGTGTTCGCGGTGCCGGACACCCGCCCGAGCACCGCCGCCGGAGTGTGCGTCTGCACGGCGGTGACGGCGGCGACCAGCGTCCAGGGCAGACCCACGCCGATCGCCACCGAGGCGGCGACCGTGGCCGGCCACCAGGGCAGGCACCGACCCAGGCAGCCGGCGGCGAAGAGGGCGGTGCCGGCGATCCCCACCCCGACCTCGCCCCAACGGCAGACGAGCCGGCCGACGGCCAGCCCGGCGAGCACGGAACCGGCGCCCTGGGCGCCGGCCAGCACGCCGAGGAACGTCGACGGCAGGGCCAGCTCGGTCACGACCACGGCGTAGAGCGGCGCGGTGGTGAAGCCGGACATCGCGATCGACACCGCGGCGAGCGCGACCGGTACGCGTACCGCCCGCCGCCGGAGAAGAACGGCGAGCCCGGCCCGCAGGCCGGGCCGGGGCTCGCCCGTCCGTGCGGGCGCCGGCGTCCGGCGCAACCGCAGGGCCGCGTAGAGCGCGGCGACGAGCACCGGCGTCGCGGCGCTGAACACGGCGACCGGGTGCCCGCCCCGCCAGGCGTACAGCCCGGCCCCCAGCAGCGGCGCGATCAGCTTCGTGCCCTCCTGGGCGCTGGAGCGCCAGCCGTTGACGTCGGCCAGGCGCGCGGGGTCCAGCGCCGCCGGCAGCAGCGCGGTCTCACCGGCGTCGATCAGCACGTACCCGACGCCGTACGCGAGCGAGACGACGAAGATCAGCCAGGCCTGGTCCGGGCTTCGGACGGTGAGCAGGCTGAGCAGGACGGCGGCCAGCGCGAGGTTCACCCCGATGACCAGCGGTCGCCGGGGCGCCCGGTCGAGCAGCCCGCCGAGCCACGGCCCGGCCAGCACCGGGGCGTAGACGCAGAGCCCGGCGAGCGCGGCCAGGCCGGTGGAGCCGGTCAGGTCGAGGATCCAGATGCCGGCGACCAGGGCCATGGCGCTGCTGCCGAGGCCGGACAGCAGGGAGATGGCCACGAACAGGACGGCGTTGCGACGCACGAGCCCTCCAGGGTTGAGCGGAGAAGGCTCATATCGTCCGGCGTTGAGTCATCCACTGGCAATGCTGTGGAGCAACGTCAACGATGCGTTGACAGCGCCGCCGCGAGGCGGCGGGTCGCCTCACGGGCGGGGGCCGGCAGTCGCGGCCCGACGTCGGTCAGGTCGCCGACGAGGTACGCGGCGAGCGCGTACAGCGAACCCGGGGCGGCGGCGTCGAGGGCCGTGACGGTGGTGCGCCGGACCAGCGGCGCTCGGCGGAAACGGCCGTCCCACCCCCGGTCCGCCTCGATCCACCGGTGCAGGTCGGACACGGCGGCCCGCACCGCCGCGACGTCGGGGGCGCAGGCCCGGTCCCGCCGCGCCTGCCGCGACCGGCGCGCCGCCACGAGACGCTGCCGGCGCTGCTCGGCGGCCTGCCGGCTGCTCAGGCCCAACGCGCCGGCGATCTCGGCCCAGGTGGCCCCGTCGTGCCGGGCCCGGTCGATCAACTCCAGCTCCCGCTCGTCGAGCCGGGCCCGGGCCGCGGCGACCTCGGACAGGCGGGTCAGCTCCGGAGTCACCTGTCAACAGTACATTGACAGGTGACCGCCGCCGCTACTCCTCCGGTACGCCCGGGCCGACCTCGCCGTGGGCCAGGTGTGCGGCGTTGCGGTCGGCGTCGTGGGTGGCGTTCGCCTCCCCCTCGGCCGGGTCGGTGGTGCGCCGTCCCTCGGCGTCCTGGAACACCCGCCCGGTCTCCAGCGGGTCCTCCTGCTGCCGTCCGAACTGCTCGGGTTCCGTCATGACCGCCCAGTGCCCCCGGTGCGCCGGCACAAACCGGCCCGGGCCGGCCGGGGTTCATCGCTCGGGGGCCATTGGTCCCGGGTCCCGGGGCGCTCGGCCCCTGACGGTCCGACGCCGCGAGGGCCAGGCTGGGAGGGCGCCGACGCGCGGGGCACGGAACGACGTGAGGGTGATGCGGGTGAGCAACGGCGGGCCGGGCACAGTGACGACCACCGCGACCTCCCCGATCCCGCCGCCGGCGGCCGGGCTCACCTCCACCCGGGCCGCGGCCCGGCTGCGCGCCGAGGGGCCGAACACGGTCGCCCCGCCGCGCCGTCGTGGACCGGCCGGCCGCGTGTTGCGCCAACTCACCGACCCGCTGGTGGCGCTCCTGCTGGCCGCCGCCGTGGTGACCACCCTGCTTCGCGACTACCCCGACACCGCGGTGATCGTGCTGGTCGTCCTGATCAACACCGCGATCGGCGTGGTTCAGGAGATCCGCGCCGACCGGGCGGTGGCGGCCCTGGACCGGCTCGCCGCGCCGACCGCGCGGGTGGTCCGCGACGGCCGTGACCTCGTGCTGCCCGCCGCGGCGCTGGTCCGCGACGATCTCGTCCGGCTGGAGGCCGGTGACGTCGTGCCCGCCGACCTGCGCCTCACCGACGCGGCCCGGCTCAGCCTGGACGAGTCGGCGCTGACCGGCGAGTCGGTGCCGGTCGGGCGGTCGGCCGGCGAGGAGGCGAGCGCGGGCACCGTGGTGACCACCGGCCGGGCCACCGGCACCGTGCTGCGGACGGGCGCGTCCAGCGCGCTGGGCCGGATCAGCGCACTGGTCGCCGCCACCCGGCCGGCGCCCACCCCGCTGCAACGCCGGCTGGCCTCGCTCGGACGGGTCCTCGGCCTGACCGCGGTGGTCCTCTCCGCGTTGGTCTTCGCCCTCGGCGTGCTCGACGGGCGGCCGGTCGCGCAGATGGCGGTCACCGCGGTGAGTCTCGTGGTGGCGGCCGTCCCGGAGTCGCTGCCCGCCGTGGTCACGCTCGCGCTCGCCCTGGGCGCCCGCCGGATGGCCGGCAGCCGGGCCATCCCGCGACGCCTGCACGCGGTGGAGACGCTCGGCTCGGTCACCGTGATCGCCTCGGACAAGACCGGCACGCTCACCGAGGGCCGGATGGCGGTGCAGCAGGCGGTCACCGCCGGTCGTGCCCGGTACGCCGTCACCGGCACCGGCTACGCCCCCCACGGCGAGGTGCGCCACCGGGACGAGCCGGTGGACGCGCCGGACGAGCTGCGCCGGCTGGCCCGCGCGGGGCTGCTCTGCAACGACGCCACGCTGACGCCACCGACCGACGACCGGCCGGAGTGGTCCGCGATCGGCGACCCGCTGGAGGCGGCGCTGGTCGCGTTCGCGGCCCGGTGCGGGGTCGACCCGGAGACCACCCGCGACGCGTGGCCCCGGGTGGCGGAGCACCCCTTCGACCAGGAGCTGCGCCGGATGACCACGGTGCACCGCCGCGGCGACGGGCGGTACCTGGTGGTGTGCAAGGGTGCGCCCGAGAACGTGCTGACCACGCCGTTGACCGACGCCGACGCCGAGGAGCTGGCCGAGCTGACGGAGTCCGCGCGCCGGCTCGCCGCCGAGGGGCTGCGGGTGCTGGCGGTGGCCTCCGCCGTGGTCGACACCCCTCCCGACCCGGCCCGCCCGACCGGCCTGCGACCGCTGGGCCTGGTCGGGGTGGGTGACCCACTGCGTGTCCAGGCGCCGGGCATCGCCGCGGGCTTCGAGGAGGCCGGGATCCGGCTGGTGCTGATCACCGGAGACCACCCGGCGACCGCCGCGGCGATCGGCGGCCGGCTCGGGCTCTGGACCGACGGCGACCCGCTGGCCAACGGCGACGACGGCGACCCGGGCCGGGCCCATCCCGACACCCGGGTGTACGCGCGGACCCAGCCGGAGCAGAAGCTCGACATCATCGCCGGTCTGCAGTCGCGCGGACACGTCGTGGCGATGACCGGTGACGGCGTCAACGACGCCCCGGCGCTGCGGCGCGCGGACATCGGCGTGGCGATGGGGGGCGGCACCGAGGTGGCCCGACAGGCCGCCGACCTGGTGCTGGTCGACGACGACCTGACCACGGTGGCGACGGCGATCGGCGAGGGCCGCCGGATCTACGACAACATCCGTCGGTTCCTGCGCTACGCCCTCGCCGGCGGAGTGGCCGAGATCGCGGTGATGCTTCTCGGCCCGCTTCTGGGACTGCCCGTGCCGTTGCTGCCGGCGCAGATTCTCTGGATCAACCTGCTCACCCACGGTGTGCCCGGGGTGGCGCTGGGTGCCGAGCCGGCGGAGCCGGGCACGTTGCGACGCCACCCGCGCTCGCCCCAGGAGTCGGTGCTCGGCGGCGGGCTGGGCCGTGACGTGCTCGTCACCGGCGCGCTGATCGCCGCGGCGGCGCTCGGCGCCGGGGTGGCGGCCGCGTACGCGGACCGGCCGTGGCAGTCGGTGGTCTTCGTGGTGCTCGGCCTCTCCCAGCTCGGCGTGGCGCTGGCCGTCCGCGCGACCCGCTCGCCGGGTTCGTCGGACCGCAACCGCGCGCTGCCGCTCGCGGTCGCCGTCTCCGCGGCGCTCCAGGTGGCTGGCGTGCTGCTGCCGCCGCTGCGCGATCTGCTCGGCACCGCGCCGCTGGCCCTCCCCGACCTGCTCGGCTGCGCCGCGGTGGGTGTCCTGCCCGGGCTGCTGCTGCGGCTGACCCGCCGGTCCGGTTGACGATCGTGAAGGAGGTTGTCATGACGATCCATTCCGCGGACCCCGTCGTGGTCGGGGTGGACGGCTCCGCCACCGCCCTGGACGCGGTGCGGGTGGCCGCCCGCGAGGCGGCCTTCCGGCACCGGCCGCTGCGGGTGGTGCACGCGTTCATCTGGCCGCTGACCCGGGCGCCGCTCACCCCGGCGCCCGGTGCGCCCGCCGGAGCCGGGCTGCGCAACCAGGCCGAGCGGTGCGTCGCCGAGGCGGTCGCCGAGGCCGGCAAGGTCGCGCCGGACGTGCCGGTCACCGGCGTGGTGGTCGACGGCGCGCCGGCGGCGGTGCTGGTGGCGGAGTCACGGCGCGCGACGCTGATGGTGCTCGGCCATCGTGGCCTGGGCGGTTTCGCCGGCCTGCTGATCGGGTCGGTCACCCTCCAGGTGTCCGCCCGCGCCCACTGTCCGGTGCTGGTGACGCGCGGCGAGGCGCGGGCGGACGGCCCGGTCGTGGTGGGCGTGGACGGTTCGGCGCACTCCGGCGTCGCGGTGGGGTTCGCGTACGAGGAGGCCGCCCGCCGGGGCGCGCCGCTGGTCGTGGTGCACGCCTGGCTGTACCCGACCCCGATCGGGCCGGGCGACATCGTGCCCCTGGTCTACGACCCCGAGGCGCTGGCCGAGGAGTCGCGGCGGATCCTCGCCGAGGCCGTCGCCGGCTGGTCGGAGCGTTACCCGGACGTCGAGGTGCGGCAGCGGTCGGTGCGCGGCGCCCCGGCGCGGGTGCTGGTGGAGCAGTCGGCCTCGGCGCAGCTGGTGGTGGTCGGCGCGCACGGTCGGGGCGCGTTGGCCGGGCTGCTGCTCGGTTCGGTCAGCCACGCGGTGCTGCACCACGCGCACGCCCCGTTGGTGATCGCGCGGCACGCCGGGTAGCCGCCTCGACGGGGGATCTCAGCGCCGCATCGCCACGGGAAGCTGCGCCTGCTCGCGGTGGTCGCCGGCCAGGCGATCCGAGGTACGCGGTCAGCCCCGGCCGGCGTCGTCCGGCCCGCCCAGCCAGGCGCGTACGCCGGCGAGCGTGGCCGGCCCGTAGTCCTCGTCCACGCTGCGGGCCAGGTCGGCCACGGACACCGCGCGCAGCGCGTCGCGCCAGGCGGCGTCGGCGTCGGCCATGGCCCGGGCGATGGCGCACGGCCGGGTGCAGGCCTCGGGTGGGCTCGCCAGCGGCCCGCGCTGGCGGATCTCCGTGCAGACGAACGTGGGCTGGGCGCCGTCGACGGCGGTCACCACGTCGAGCACGGTGATCTGCTCCGCCGCCCGGGTGAGCACGTATCCGCCGGCCTTGCCCTGCACGGAGGTCACCAGGCCGGCGCGGGAGAGCGCCTGCAACTGCTTGGCCAGGTAGCTGCCGGAGACGTCGTGCAGCTCCGCCAGCCGCGCGGCCGGCACCGGCTGCGCGGCCGTGGTCAGCACCACGCAGCAGTGCAGGGCCCACTCGACCCCACCGGACAGCTTCACCCGCCCACCCCCTTGACTCGGACAAACTCTATCCGACTAATATCCCGGATATAACGTGTCCGAGTTTGAGGCCTCCTCGAACGGGAATCCGTCGTGCTTGAGCCACGTCGGGAAAGGCGGGAACCATGAAGATCGTCGTCATCGGTGGCACCGGTCTGATCGGGTCGCAGGTGGTCCGCGAACTGTCCGAGGCCGGGCACGACGCCGTGCCCGCGGCGCTCTCGACCGGCGTCGACCTGATCAGCGGCAAGGGGCTGGACGAGGTGCTGTCCGGGGCGGAGGTCGTGGTCAACGTGGCGAACTCGCCGACCTTCGACGAGGCGTCGCTGGAGTTCTTCCGCACCTCGATGGGCAACCTGCTCGCCGCCGGGCAGCGCGCCGGCGTCGGTCACCAGGTGGTGCTGTCGATCGTCGGCGTCGACCAGGTGCCGCAGCTGGACTACTACCGGGCGAAGACGCTGCAGGAGGAACTGCTCCGGGACAGCGGAACCCCCTGGTCGGTCGTGCGCGCCACCCAGTTCTTCGAGTTCGTCGACGCGATCCTGTCCTGGACCTCCGACGACAGCACGGTGCGGCTGCCGGCCACCCCGGTGCAGCCGATGGCCGCCGCCGACGTGGTCGCCGCGGTCGTCCACGTCGCCACCGGCGCGCCGCTCAACGCCATCCGCAACGTCGGCGGACCGGACGCCTTCACCCTCGACGAGCTGGGCCGGGTCACCCTGGCCGCGCGGCACGACGACCGGAACGTGGTGGTCGACGACTCGGCCGGCATGTTCGCCGCCGTCGACGGCGACGTCCTCGTCCCGGGCCCGGACGCCCGACTCGCGCCCACCCACTACGCGGACTGGCTGCGCTCGTCCCGCTGACCGCCGAGCCGGGCACGGGGCCGCTCCACCTCGCCGGGACGGCGGCGCCGGACGCGCCGGTACGCCGCCCGCCCCGCCCAGGTGGGCGGCTCGGTCAGCCGCTCTTGACGGTGGTGAGGTCGGCCAGCCCGGAGATGGTCAGGAGGGGCTCCAGCAGCGGGCCGGCGATCAGCGCGATCCGCTCCGCGTGGGGGAACAGCGCGGCCAGCCCCGCGCTGTCGAGATACTCCACGCCGGTGAGGTCCACGACGAGGGGATCCCCGTCGGGCCGAACCGCGTCGCCGAGCGCGTCGGCGAACGAGGCCGCGTTGCTCATGTCGATCTCGCCCACGGCGGTCAGCACGCGGGTGCCGTCGGGCCGGCTGCCGGTGGTGAGGGTGAGGGCCGTGCTCATCGGATGATCCTTGCCTGCATGTGGACGGTGGTGCCGCCGGCTCCGGGGGTGACCGTGATGGTGTCCATCAACGCGCGCATGAGCACGAGACCCCGCCCACGGTGCGGGTCGGCCGGCCGGTTCTGGTCGCGCCAGTGGCCGCTGTCGGTGACGCTCAGGCGCAGGGCGTCCGCGGTGGCGGCGGCGCGCAACCGGATCCGGCCGCCGGGGCTGTCCCGGTGGCCGTGTTCGATGGCGTTGGCGCATGCCTCGCCGGCGGCCACCAGCACGTTGTAGGCGCTGGCGGGGGCCAGCCCGCACCGGTCCAGCCACCCGCGCAACGCGGTGCGCACCTCGGCCAGCCGGGACGACTCGGCCGGGAAGTCCAGCTCCAGTGGGCCGGGGTGACGGTAGAGCAGCAGAGCCACGTCGTCGGCGTACCCGCCTTCCGGGGTGAGCTGGTCCATCACCTCGGTGGCGAGGTCCTCGACCGGGGTGCCGCGGCCCTGCTGGATCGCGGCGGTGGCATGGGCGATGCCGACGGTCAGCGGCTGGCGCCGGCGCTCCACCAGGCCGTCGGTGTAGAGCATGAGGGTGGCCCGGGCCGGCACGGTGGCTTCGGCCTCGGGGCGTTCGAGTCCCGGGCGGACGGCCAGCGGCCGGGACCGGCCCTGTTCGAGCAGTTGTGAGGTGCCGTCGGGGCGCACCACGATGGCCGGCGGGTGCCCCGCGCTGGAGTAGCGCAACCGCCCGGTGGCCGGGTCGAGCACGCCGCAGAAGACCGTGGCGCAGGACGCCCCGGGCAGCAGCGCGGCGAACCGGTCCAGGGCCGCCAGCGCCTGGGCGGGGCTGGCGTCCTGCAGCAGCAGGGCCCGGCAGGCGCTGCGCAACTGCCCCATCACCGTGGCGGCCCGCAGGCCGTGGCCGACGCAGTCGCCGACCACGATCGCGATCCGGCCGTCCGGCAGTTCGACGGTGTCGTACCAGTCGCCGCCGACCTTGAGCGGGAGCGTGGCGGGGGAGTAGCGCACGGCGAAGCCGGCCGGCAGTTGCGCCGGGCCGAGGATCGCCCGCTGCAGGGCCAGTGCGGTCTCACGCTGCTGGTCGATCTGGTGCACCCGGTGCAGGCCCTGACCGATGTGGCCGGCGAGCAGCGCCAGCAGCGTCTGGTCCTGTTCGGTGAAGGGCCGCTTCTCGCCCAGGTCGATCCAGATCGCCATGGTGCCGTCCGGGTGCTCGACCGCGATGCCGGCGCCGTGCGTCCGTGTCGCCACCGGGGTCAGCAGCGGTGTGTCCCGCAGCGCGACCAGAGCCTGTCGGCGCGCGTCCGGCAGCGAGTCCCAGCGCAGCGCCGCGTCGGTGGCGGTGACGACCGGGGTCGGGGCCTCGCCGAACACGGCCGTGACCACGCCGGTGGCGCGCCACAGTCGGCGCAGCTCGTCCAGGACGCCGTGGAGGGCGTCGGGCAGGTCCTCCGCCTGGGACAGCCGCATGCCCAGCCCGGCGAGGGCGGTCTCCCGCTGCACCGCGTAGTGCTCGGCGGTGACGTCGCGGAACGTGCCCACGATCATCCGCCGGCCGGTGTCGGGGTCGTCGACCTGGTTGAACGAGGCGGCGATCCAGAGCCGGTGCCCGTTGCGGTGGGTCACCGGCACGGTGTAGGTGCCCTGGTTCTGGCCGATCAGCACCGAGAACGCCGCCGCCACCTGGCGGTGCGCCTCCGGCTCGGCCTCCGGGTCCGGCCACCACGGCTGCACCGGGGGGTAGGGGAGTCCCTCGGGGCCATAGCCGAGGATGTCGGTGAACGCGGCGTTGATCTCCACCACCGCGCCGTCCTCGTCGCAGACGAAGAACGCCTCCTGCAACGAGTCGACCAGGGCGGTGCGCCAGCGCGCGTGGTGGTTGCGCAGCCGGGCCAGCTCCACGTTGGCCCGGACCCGGGCCAGCAGCTCGGCCGCCGGGAAGGGCTTGACCAGGTAGTCGTCGGCGCCGGCCTCCAGCCCCTCGATGGAGGCCTCCTGCCCGGCGCGGGCGGAGAGCAGCAGCACCGGAGTGCCGGCGGTGCGCGGATCGGTACGCAGCGCGGCGACCAGTTGCAGACCGTCGAGGCGGGGCATCATGACGTCGCTGACCACCAGGTCCGGCGTCCGGGTACGCGCGGCCTCCAGGGCCGCCTGACCGTCGGCGACGGCCTCCACCCGGTGCCCGGCGGAGCGCAGCAGGCGGGTCAGGTACTCACGCATGTCGGCGTTGTCGTCGGCGACCAGGATCCGGGCCGGCGCGCCGCCGGGCAGCGGCGTGACCGGCCCGTCGACCGGGGCCGCGTCGTCCGGGGGCATGTCGGAGAGGTCACCGGGCAGCCAGCGCAACGCCTCCTGCACGAACGGCTCGGCCGACGCCGCGACCCGGCCGGTGCCCGCGGGCGCGAGCGCGTCGGCGGGCAGGTGGGTGACCCCGAACGGCAGCCGGACCGTGAAGCTGGTGCCCTCCCGCAGGGTGCTGCTGGCGGTGATGGTGCCACCGTGCAGCCCGACCAGCTCCTTGACCAGGGCCAACCCGATCCCACTGCCCTCGTCGGAGCGGGAGCGGGCGTTCTCGATCCGGTGGAAGCGCTCGAACAGGCGCGGAAGCTCGTCCTCCGCGACGCCGATGCCGGTGTCGGACACGCGCAGGACGGCCTGCCCGTCCTCCGCCCGCAGCTCCACCCGCACGCTGCCGTCGAAGGTGAACTTCAGGGCGTTGCTGAGCAGGTTGAGC
Source organism: Micromonospora sp. WMMD754 (assembly GCF_049315235.1). NCBI lineage: Bacteria > Bacillati > Actinomycetota > Actinomycetes > Micromonosporales > Micromonosporaceae > Micromonospora > Micromonospora sp. WMMD754. The sequence goes on along the minus strand of NZ_CP186058.1, from coordinate 6,064,591 downwards.
ACGACCTTCTCCCACATGCCCGGGTCGATGTGCACCGGGCCGGGCAGCGGCGGGCAGTCGACCTCGAAGGTCAGGCCGGCACGTTCGATCGCCGAGCGGAAGACGCTGGCCAGGTCGGCGGTGACCGCGGCCAGGTCCACCGGTTCGTAGCGGGCCTGCATCCGGCCGGCCTCGATCCGGGAGAAATCGAGCAGGCTGTTGACCAGCCGGCCCAGGCGCAGCCCGTTGCGGCGGATGACCTCCAGCTCCTCGCGGATCCGCGGGTCGGCGTCCTGCATGAGGCCCCGCAGCTCGTCCACCGGCCCCATGATCAGGGTCAGCGGGGTGCGGAACTCGTGGCTGATGTTGGAGAAGAAGGCGGTCTTGGCGCGGTCCAGCTCGGCCAGTTCCTCGGCCCGACGCTGCTGCGCCTGGTAGCTGCGGGCGCTGGCGATGCCGGTCGCCACGTGGCCGGCGGCCAGCTCCACGAACCCGCGGTAGCCGTCGTCCAGGTCCCGGTAGCGGTTCAGCCCGGCCACGAGGAACCCGTAGGGCGCCGCGCCCTGCTGCCGCAGCGGCACCAGCAGCGCCTCGGTCGGCGGATCGGGCCACGCGCCCGCGGGCAGATCGGCGAAGGCGGGGCCGTCGAGCGGTACCCGTACCGCCTCACCCTCGGTCAGGGCCCGCACCGGCCAGACCGGCGCCGGGTCGGCCGGCGACAACGCCGCCGGCGCCGCCGGGTGGCCCGCGGCCAGGCCGGTCGCCTCCACCAGCCGCGCGTCACCGTCGGCACCGAACAGGTACGTCAGCGCGAACGGCAGGTCCTGCCGGTTGCGCCCCAACTGGCGGTTGGCGAAGGCCAGCGTCTCCCGCTCGGTGCGGACCACGCTCGGGTCGGAGCCGAGGTCGCGCAGCGTGGCCATCCGGCGTTCGCCGATCACCCGCTCGGTGTCCTCGCTGACCACGCAGAGCATGCCGACCAGGGTGCCGTCGTCGTTGCGCAGAGGGCTGTAGGAGAACGTGTGGTAGGTCTCCTCGCGGTAGCCGGCGCGCTCCAGGAACAGCAGGAGCCCCTCGTCCCAGGTCGCCTCGCCGGTGCGCAGCACGGTGTCGATGCGGGGGCCGATGTCGTCCCAGATCTCGGCCCACACCTCGTCGGCCGGCCGGCCCAGCGCCCACGGGTACTTACGGCCCAGCGTGTCCCGGCGGTAGGCGGCGTTGCAGAAGAAGGTCAGCTCGGGACCCCAGGCCATCCACATCGGGAAGCGGGAGGACAGCAGGATCCGCACCGCGGTGCGCAGGCTCTGCGGCCACTCCTCCGGCGGCCCGAGCGGGTGCGCCGACCAGTCGACCCGGGCCAGGTCGGGACCGATCTCGCCGTCGACGGCGAACACGTCGGCACGCGTACGCGGGTCGGTGTCAGCGCCGGTCATCGCCCGAGTCTCCCTCACTACGCGTGATTCTGCCCGTCCGGGTCGCCTCGCCGCGGCCCTCGTGATCCGCTCTTGCCCCGGCACGGTCCCCGCCATTCCGCCCACGCGGAAACGAGAGCGAGTTCACGCACCATCGCTTTACCGACAAATAGGGGATATCCGGACGGTTCGAGCCGACGGAGTCGGCGGGGACGTGTCGGCCAAGGCCGAGAGCAGGGTCGGGGCGCGCGTGCGGCTCCCGACCGGCAGCCGCGTCGCGTGTGGCACCTGACCGGCCGGGCGCGACCCGAGCCGGACCGACTGGAGGACAGCCGGACATGGCAAAGGCAGGGAGGCGACTCCCTGCCACTTCTAACGTATATCGCACCCGGGGGCTTGCCGCAAGACCCCGGTCATGCCGCAGAATCGTCGGCCGGACGCGGCTGAGCTGGGAAAACGGGGGAGCGGCGATGACCGGACAGTTTGTGGTGGGCCTCGACGCGGTCGACGGGACGCAGGTCGCCGTCGTCGGCGGAAAGGGCGCGCACCTGGGCGCCTTGTCGCGCGTCGGCGGCGTGCGGGTGCCCGCCGGTTTCTGCGTGACGACGGACGCCTTCCGGCGGGTGACGGCCGAGACGCCGTCCCTCACCGACCGGCTCGACCGGCTCACCCGGCTGCGGCCGGAGGACCGGGAGGCGATCCGGTCGCTCAGCGCGGAGATCCGTCGCGCGATCGAGGACGTCGCCGTGCCCGGGGACGTCGCCGCGGAGATCACCCGGGCGCTGGCCGGCCTCGGCTCCGACGCCGCCTACGCCGTACGTTCCAGCGCCACGGCGGAGGACCGGGCGACGGCCTCGTTCGCGGGCCAGCAGGACACCTACCTGAACGTGCGGGGTCCGGCCGACATCCTCCGGCACGTCAGCCGGTGCTGGGCCTCGCTGTTCAGCGAGCGGGCGGTGACCTACCGCCGGCGCAACGGCGTCGACGACCGGAGCGTGCGGATGGCCGTGGTCGTGCAGCGGATGGTGTTCCCCGACGCCGCCGGCATCATGTTCACGGCCGACCCGGTCACCGGCAACCGCCGGGTCGCCACCGTGGACGCCGGGTTCGGCCTCGGCGAGGCGCTGGTCTCGGGGCTGGTGGACCCGGACGTGTTCACCGTCCGCGACGACCAGATCGTGGCTCGGAGGATCGCCGCCAAGCGGCGCGCCGTCCACGCCCTGCCCGGCGGCGGGACCCGGGAGGAGGAGGTCGACCCGGCGCGGCAGGAGCAGCCCGCGCTCACCGACGAGCAGGTCGTCCGGCTCGTGCGGCTGGGCCGGCGGATCGAGGCCGGGTTCGGGCGCCCCCAGGACATCGAGTGGGGGCTGGTCGACGACGACTTCCACATCCTCCAGAGCCGGCCGATCACCACGCTGTTCCCGCTACCGGCCGTCGACGACGACGAGAGCCGCGTCTACCTGTCGGTCGGGCACCAGCAGATGATGACCGACGCGATGAAGCCGCTGGGCCTGTCGATGTGGCGGCGCACCGCCATGGCGCCGATGCACGAGGCCGGCGGCCGGCTGTTCGTCGACGCCACCCGGCATCTGGCCACGCCGGCGGGCCGGGCCGCCTTCCTCGGCCTTATGAGCCGGTCCGACCCGCTGACCCGGGACGCGCTGGAGACGGTCCTGGAGCGCGGGGACATCGCGTCGACGCCGCCCGAGCACACCCCCGCCGGGCCGCCGTTCGGCGGCCCGCCGGCCGCGGTCGAGACCGACCCGGACGTCGTCACCGCGCTCGTCGAACGCAGCCGGGCCAGCATCGCCGCGCTGCGCCGCGACATCCGCGCCCGGTCCGGGCCGGAGCTGTTCGACTTCCTGGAGGAGGAGGCGTTCGTCGAGCACAAGCGGGTCCTCGCCGATCCGGTGAACGTGCAGGCGATCATGGCGGGCATGGAGGCCACCTGGTGGCTCAACGACAAGCTGGGGGAGTGGCTGGGCGAGACGAACGCGGCCGACACGCTGACCCTCTCCGCGCCCGGGAACGTCACCTCGGAGATGGGGTTGGCGCTGCTCGACGTCGCCGACGTGATCCGCCCGCATCCCGAGGTGGTGGCGTTCCTGCGCGACGTCGACGGTGACGACGACTTCCTGGACGAGCTGCCGGGACTGCCGGGCGGCACGGAGGCGCGCGAGGCGATCGGGGCGTACCTCGACCGGTACGGCATGCGGTGCGTCGGCGAGATCGACATCACCCGGCCACGGTGGAGCGAGCGTCCGGCCACTCTCGTGCCGCTGATCCTCGACCACGTGCGGAACTTCGCCCCGGGTGAGGCCGCGCGGCGCTTCGAGCAGGGGCGGCAGGCGGCGGATCGCAAGGCCCGGGAGGTGCTGACCCGGCTGCGGGCCCGGCCGGACGGGGAGGCCAGGGCCGACGAGACCCGCCGCATGATCGACCGGGTCCGGACCTTCATCGGTTACCGGGAGTACCCGAAGTACGACATCGTCAGCCGCTACTTCCTCTACAAGCAGGCGTTGACGGCGGAGGCCGACCGGCTCGTCCGGGACGGGGTGCTCACCGACCCGGAGGACGTCTTCTTCCTCACGCTCGCGGAGTTCCGCGACGTGGTGCGCACGCACCGGATCGACGGGCGACTCGTCCGCGAGCGCCGGGACGCCTACCGGTGGCACCGGACCCTGACGCCGCCCCGGGTGCTCACCTCCGACGGCGAGGCGCTCACTGGGGCGTACCGGCGCGACGACGTGCCCGCCGGAGCGCTGGTCGGGCTGCCGGTCTCGCACGGGACCGTCGAGGGGCGGGCCCGGGTCGTCCTGGACCTGGCCCGCGCCGAGCTCGAACCGGGCGACATCCTGGTCACCACGCACACGGATCCCAGCTGGACACCCCTGTTCGTCGCCGTCGCCGGCCTGGTGACGGAGGTCGGCGGCCAGATGACCCACGGTGCGGTGATCGCCCGCGAGTACGGCCTGCCGGCCGTGGTGAACGTGCCGGACGCCACCCGCCTGATCCGGGACGGGCAGCGGATCCGGGTGCACGGCTCCGGCGGCTACGTCGAGCTGCTGCCCTGACCGGCCCGGACGGTCCGGGCGTCGACCACCCGGCGGGGATGCGTTCCCGCACCCCGCCGGCGAAGACGTCGCGCGATTCGAGCGGCGTCGAGTGGACGTACCCGATCGGCAGTCGAACACCACGGCGGCGGCTGGCATGCTCGAGGCACAGGTCGGAACGGACGGGAGGCGTGATGCGCATCGGGGAGCTGTCGGCACGCACCGGGGTCAGTGCCCGGTCGATCCGGTACTACGAGCAGCAGGGCCTGCTCGCGGCCGTACGCACCGCGAGCGGACAGCGGGTGTTCGCGGAGTCGGCGGTCGAGCGGGTCGACCTCATCCGGCGGCTCTTCGACGCCGGGTTGAGCAGCCGGCGGATGGCCGAGCTGCTGCCCTGCGTCACCAACCCCGACATCCGCACCGGGTGGCTCACCGACCGGCTGCGCGAGGAGCGGTCCCGGATGGTCGCCGAGATGGCCCGTCTCGCGCACGCCGTGTCGGTGCTCGACGACGTGGTCGCCGACATGACCGTCCCCGACGACGGCGCGGCACCGGCGGCCTGAACGGCCTTGCCCCTGACACCGGTGTCACCTCCTACGGTCGGGCCATGACCGCAACCGTCGACACCGGATCACCGGTGGCCGCCCTGCTCGAACCCGTCACCGTCGCCGGGATGCCGCTGAGATCGCGAATCGTCATGGCCCCGATGACCCGCAACCGCGCGCCCGGCGGGGTGCCCGCCCCGGAGGCGGCCGACTACTACCGGCGGCGCGCCGAGCAGGGCATCGGGCTGATCGTCACCGAGGGCGTCCTGGTGGACCACCCCAGCGCCGGCCACGAGGACACGGTGCCGAGGCTGACGCCCGGCCCGGCCGAGGCCGGCTGGCGGCGCGTGGTCGAGGCGGTCCACGCCGCCGGCGGCCGGATCGCCGCCCAGCTGTGGCACCTGGGCAGCCTGCGCGAGCCGGTGGACGGCCGCCCGGCGTGGACCCCGTCCGGCGTGCCGGAACCGGGGCGGCCGCCCGCCCGCGCGATGACGCTCTCCGACGCCGACGAGCTGCTGTCGGCGTACGCGGCCGCGGCGCGGGCGGCCGGCCGGGTCGGTTTCGACGCCGTGGAGATCCACGCCGCGCACGGGTACCTGCTGGACGAGTTCCTCTGGCCGTACACCAACCGGCGGACCGACCGGTACGGCGGCTCACCGGCGCGGCGGGCGGCCTTCCCGGCCGAGGTCGTGCGCGCGGTGCGCGCACAGTTTTCGGCGGACCGTCCGGTGATCGTGCGGTTCTCGCAGTTCAAGGAGCGCGCCTTCGACGCCCGCATCGCCGAGACCCCGGCCGAGCTGGCGGAGATCCTCACCGCGTTCGCGGACGCGGGCGCGGGCGTCCTGCACGCCTCGCAGCGCCGGTTCTGGCAGCCGGCGTTCGCCGGCTCGGCGCTGAACCTGGCCGGTTGGGCGAAACGGCTCACCGGCCTGCCGTCGATCACCGTGGGCTCGGTGGGACTGACCCGCGAGTTCCTGCGTCCGGGTGGCCCGGAATCGGTCTCCGGCCTCGCGAGCCGGCTGGTCGGCGGGGAGTTCGACCTGGTCGCCGTGGGTCGCGCGCTGCTCGGCAACCCGGCCTGGGCGACACTCGCGGCGACCGGCCGCCTGGCGGAGATCGCGGACTACCGCAAGGCGCACGAGGACGTGTATCCCTAGTCCGCCGGGCTTGACGGGGCGGATGTTATCGCTCACAGTCGAGGGCAGGGCAGGAGCACCGCAGGGCTCACCGGGCGAGCCGTGTTGGTCGGACCTCGACACCACCGCCGGAAACGGGTCGAGGCGTCGCATCACCACCGTCGCAATCCCGGAAGAGGAATCCGTATGAGACCAACGAGAGCCCTGCTGTCCACCGGCCTGCTGGCCGGCGCGCTGGCGGCCGGCATGGCGGTGGCGCTGGCCCCCGCCGCCGACGCCGGCACGACGCTGCGCGCGGCGGCGGCCGAGAAGGGCCGCTACTTCGGTGCCGCGGTCGCCACCGGCAAACTGTCCGACAGCACGTACTCGACCGTCCTGAACCGCGAGTTCAACTCCGTGGTGGCCGAGAACGAGATGAAGTGGGACGCCACCGAGCCCCAGCAGGGGCGGTTCAGCTACACCGGCGGCGACCGGCTGGTCAGCCACGCCCGGGCCAACGGCATGAGCGTGCGCGGTCACACGCTGCTCTGGCACGCGCAGCAGCCGAGCTGGGCGCAGGGGCTGTCCGGCAGCGCGTTGCGCAACGCGGCGATCAACCACGTCACCCAGGTGGCCACCCACTTCCGGGGCCAGATCTACGCCTGGGACGTGGTGAACGAGGCGTTCGCCGACGGCGGCTCCGGCGGGCGCCGGGACTCCAACCTCCAGCGCACCGGCAACGACTGGATCGAGGCGGCCTTCCGGGCCGCGCGGGCCGCCGACCCGGGCGCGAAGCTCTGCTACAACGACTACAACACCGACGGGATCAACGCGAAGTCGACAGGCGTCTACAACATGGTGCGCGACTTCAGGTCCCGGGGCGTGCCGATCGACTGCGTCGGCTTCCAGTCGCACCTGGGCACCACGATCCCGGGTGACTACCAGGCCAACCTCCAGCGCTTCGCCGACCTGGGCGTGGACGTGCAGATCACCGAGCTGGACGTGACGACCGGCGGCAACCAGGCGAACATCTACGGCACGGTCACCCGCGCCTGCCTCGCCGTGTCGCGGTGCACCGGCATCACGGTGTGGGGCGTGCGTGACTGCGACTCGTGGCGCGGTTCGGACAACGCGCTGCTGTTCGACTGCGCCGGGAACAAGAAGGCCGCGTACACCTCGGTGCTCAACGCGCTCAACGCCGGCGGCACCACCACCCCGCCGCCGAACACCACGTCGCCGCCGCCCACCACCACCTCGCCGCCGCCGACGCAGGGCGGGTGCTCGGCGTCGGTGTCGCTGAACTCGTGGACCGGCGGGTTCGTGGCCACGGTCCGGGTGACCGCCGGTTCGGGTGGCACCCGGGGCTGGACGGTCACCATGACGCTGCCCGGTGGCGCGAGCGTCACCAACACGTGGAGCGCCACGGCCAGCGGCAGCACGGGCACGGTCCGGTTCGCCAATGTGGACTACAACGGCCAGCTCGGCGCCGGGCAGAGCACGGAGTTCGGGTTCCAGGGCAACGGCAGCGGTTCGGGCATGACGCCCACCTGCGCCGCCGCCTGACCACCCGCCGAAGGGGCGGCGCGACGATCCTCGCGCCGCCCCTTCGCGGTGCCGCTCGCCGCCGCCCGCGTCGACTCCTGTTACGAGACCGAGACATATGCGTTTCGTCCGATCGGTTGACGCTGCAACTTGTGAGCGTTAACACTCCGGAGGGGATACCGGTGCGGTTCCGGCAGTGGAGGGGAGATGGGGCTCGTGCGCAGACGTTTTCTGGCCGCTCTGGGCGGCGTGGCGATCGCGGTCAGCCTGGCCGCGTGCAGTGGAGAGGGCGCGGGAGGCGGCGGGGACACCAAGGGGGCCGAGCCCGGTGACCTCACCATCGGCGTGTCGATGCCGACGCAGACCTCCGAGCGGTGGATCGCCGACGGCAACTCGGTGAAGGAGAAGTTGCAGGCCAAGGGCTACAAAGTGGACCTGCAGTACGCCGGGGACGAGATCCCCACCCAGTCGCAGCAGATCGACCAGATGATCACCCAGGGCGCGGACGTGCTGGTCATCGCCGCGATCGACGGCACCGCGCTCAGCGGCCAGCTCCAGGCGGCGGCCAACGCGAAGATCCCGGTCATCTCCTACGACCGGCTCATCCGCAACAGCCCGAACGTCGACTTCTACGTCAGCTTCGACAACTACAAGGTCGGCGTGGCGCAGGCCAACGCGCTGCTGGTCGGTCTCGGGCTGCAGAACAAGGACGGCTCGAAGGGCTCCGCCGCCGGTCCGTTCAACATCGAGCTGTTCGCCGGCTCCCTGGACGACAACAACGCCCACTTCTTCTTCAGCGGCGCCATGGACACGCTCAAGCCGTACCTGGACGCCGGCACGCTGAAGGTGAAGTCCGGCCAGACGAAGATCGAGCAGGTGGCCATCCTGCGCTGGCAGCAGGAGACCGCGCAGAAACGGATGGAGGATCTGCTCACCTCCAGCTACAACGACGGCGGCAAGGTCGACGGGGTGCTGTCGCCGTTCGACGGCCTGTCCCGGGGCATCATCACCGCCCTGCAGAACGCCGGCTACCGCGGCGGCGCCAAGAAGATGCCGGTCGTCACCGGCCAGGACGCCGAGGTCGCCTCGGTCAAGCTGATCAACGACGGCGTGCAGAGCTCGACCGTCTTCAAGGACACCCGCCTGCTGGCCGACCAGGCCGTGGTCGCCGCCGAGGCGTTCCTCAAGAAGGAGCAGCCCAAGGCGAACGACACCAAGACGTACGACAACGGGGTCAAGGTCGTGCCGTCGTTCCTGCTGCCGGTGCAGACCGTCTACAAGGACGACATCCAGTCGGTGCTGATCGACTCCGGCTACCTGACGGCCCAGGAGGTCGCCGCCGGACGAGCCGGGTGACCGCCCGGCGGGCCCGGGGCGGACGCCGCCGCCGGGCCCGCCACCAGCGGACCCGACGGCCACGACCAGGACGGTTGCCATGAGCGATCACATCCTCGACATGCGGAACATCACGAAGACCTTTCCCGGGGTGGCGGCGCTCCAGGACGTCTCGCTCGCCGTGCGGCGCGGCGAGATCCACGCGATCTGCGGCGAGAACGGCGCCGGCAAGTCCACCCTGATGAAGGTGCTGTCCGGGGTGTACCCGACCGGCAGCTACGACGGGGAGATCGTCTTCGACGGCGAGCCGGTCGACTTCCGCGGGATCCGGGACAGCGAGTCCTGCGGCATCGTGATCATCCACCAGGAACTGGCGCTGGTGCCGTACCTGTCGATCGCCGAGAACATCTTCCTCGGCAACGAGCGCCGGGGCCGCGGCGGGCTCATCGACTGGCACCGGACCAACGCCGAGGCGGCGGCGCTGCTGCGCGAGGTCGGGTTGCACGAGAACCCGGTCACCCCGGTGGTCCAGCTCGGGGTGGGCAAGCAGCAACTGGTCGAGATCGCCAAGGCGCTGTCCAAGAAGGTGCGACTGCTCATCCTGGACGAGCCGACCGCGGCACTCAACGACGTCGACTCGGCACACCTGCTGGACCTGATGCGCCGGCTCCGCGACCAGGGCATCACCTGCATCATGATCTCGCACAAGCTGGGTGAGATCACGGCGGTCGCCGACTCCACCACGGTGATCCGGGACGGTCGGACGGTCGAGACGCTCGACATGCGCGACGGCGCCGTGACGCAGGAGCGGATCATCCGCGGCATGGTCGGGCGCGACCTGTCCGCGTTCTACCCACCCCGGTCGGTGACGCCCGGGGCCGAGGTGCTGCGGATCGAGGACTGGACGGTGCGTCATCCGACCCAGGACCGGCTGGTGGTCGACCGGGCCTCGCTCTCCGTGCGCGCCGGCGAGGTGGTCGGCATCGCCGGCCTGATGGGCGCCGGCCGCACCGAACTGGCGATGAGCGTGTTCGGCCGCGCGTACGGGCGGGAGATCAGCGGACGGCTCTACGTCAACGGCCGCCAGGTGCGGGTCCGGACGGTGGCCGAGGCCATCGCGAACGGCATCGCCTACGCCACCGAGGACCGCAAGCACTACGGCCTGAACCTGATCGACGACGTGCGCGGCAACATCTCGGCCGCCGCTCTCGGCAAGCTGGCCCGGCACGGCTGGATCGACGGCAACCGGGAGATCGACGTCGCCGAGCGGGGGCGGCGCGACATGAACATCAAGACGCCGACGGTGATGGCGTCGGTGGGCAAGCTCTCCGGTGGCAACCAGCAGAAGGTCGTGCTGGCGAAGTGGCTGTTCACCGACCCCGACGTGTTGATCCTGGACGAACCGACCCGGGGCATCGACGTGGGAGCGAAGTTCGAGATCTACACGATCGTCAACCGCCTGGTGGCGGACGGGAAGGCCGTCGTCGTCATCTCCTCCGAGCTGCCCGAGCTGCTGGGCATGTGCGACCGCATCTACACCCTGGCGGCCGGTCGGATCACCGGCGAGCTGCCGGTGGGCGAGGCCACCCAGGAGAACCTGATGGAACTCATGACCAAGGACAGGGATCGCGTCGGATGACCAGCACGAAGCCCTCCAGCTCCCCGAAGGTGGCCGCGCCCGACGCCGGGGCGACCGCCACCCTGCACACCGGAACCAGCGACCCCCGCACGCTGATCCTCGGCAACCTGCGCCAGAGCGGCATCTACATCGCCCTGGTGGTGATCGTCGCGCTGTTCGCGGTCCTCACCGACGGCGTCTCGCTCAGCCCGGGCAACATCACCAACATCGTGCTCCAGTACTCCTACATCCTGGTGCTCGCGATCGGCATGGTCATCGTGATCATCGGCGGGCACATCGACCTGTCCGTGGGGTCGGTGGTGGCGCTCACCGGCGCGGTCTCGGCGGTGCTCGTCATCCGGGAGGGCCTGCCCTGGTGGGCGGGCGTCCTCGCCGCGCTCGCCGTGGGCGTCGCGGTGGGCGCGTGGCACGGCCTCTGGGTCGCGTACGCCGGGATCCCGGCCTTCATCGTCACCCTGGCCGGCATGCTGCTGTTCCGCGGGCTGACGCTGCGGGTGCTGGACAACATCTCGCTCTCGCCCTTCCCGGAGGAATACCAGCGGGTGGCCGCCGGGTTCCTCAACGGGCTCCTCGGCGGGCAGGGGTTCGACGCGTTCACGCTGTTCATCGGCGCCTTCGCGGTGGTCGGTTACGCCGCCAGCGTCTTCCGCACCCGGGTGGCCCGGGTGCGGCACGAACAGCCGGTCGAGTCGTTCCCGCTGTTCGTCCTCCGGGTGGCGGTGGTCGGCGCGGTCGTCATGTGGTTCGCCTGGCAGCTCGCCCACGCCCGGGGCCTGCCGATCGTGCTGATCGTCCTGGCCGTGCTGGTGCTGGTCTACGGCCTGCTCACCCGCCGTACGGTGTTCGGCCGGCAGGTGTACGCGATCGGCGGCAACCTGCCGGCGGCGACGCTGTCCGGCGTGCGGGTGAAGCGGGTCAACTTCTGGGTCTTCGTCAACATGGGCTTCCTCTCCGCCGTGGCCGGGGTGATCTACTCCTCCCGCTCCAACGGGGCCCAGCCGGCGGCGGGCAACATGTTCGAGCTGGACGCGATCGCGGCGGCGTTCATCGGCGGCGCGGCGGTCACCGGCGGGGTCGGCACCGTGGTCGGCGCCATGGTCGGTGGCCTGATCATGGCGGTGATGAGCAACGGCATGCAGCTCATGGGCGTCGACCAGTCCGTGCAGTCGGTGGTGAAGGGCCTGGTCCTGCTCGTCGCGGTGGCGTTCGACATCTGGAACAAGCGCCGCGCCGCGGGCGCCCGGTGACGACCGGCCGGACGGTCACGTGCCGTCCGGCCGGCCGTTCGGTCACCGGCCGGCGCCGGTCAGGCCCGGCTCCAGCGCTGGTTGGTGTTGCCGTGACAGGTCCAGACGATCACCCGGCTGCCGTTGGCGGTACCGCCGTTCTCCACGTCCAGGCACAGCGACGGGAAGCGGACGTTGCTCACCGTGCCGTTGCCGTTGAACGTCCACTGCTGGTTCGTGCCGCCGTTGCAGTCCCAGATCTGCACCCGCGTGCCGGCGCTCGCGCTCGTCGACACGTCCAGGCACTTGCCCAGCACCTGCAACGCCTGCCCGGTGGCGGTGAACTGCTGGTTCGGGTTGCCGTGACAGTCCCAGACCAGCGTGCCGGTGCCGTTGGCGGTACCGGAGTTGTCGACGTCGAGGCAGCGCCCGGCCGACTCGCTGCGCAGCCGGAACGTGGTCGGGGTGGGCGGCGGGGTGGTGGTGCCGCCGCTGACCCGGTAGACCACCGTGCCGTGGGCCGGCACGCTGGCGGAGATCGCGCCCGAGGTGCTGGTGGTGGCGTCGGTCCACGCGTCGCGCAGGGTGAACGAGCTGCCGTTCTTGCCCACCGCCGCGGCCGTGGTGGAGACGGTCGTGGTGCTGCTGCCCTGGTTGAACAGGGCGACCGCGACGTCGCCGTTGGCCAGCGGCTTGGCCAGCACCCGCCGGGTGCCGTCGTTGGCGATCTGGACCGCCTGACGGCCGAGCGTGTCCTGGTTGATCGCGACCAGGTTCTGGTTGCGCAGGATGGCCAGCGTGGCCGCGTTCGTCGACCGCGCGTCGTGGCCCATCATCAGCGGCGCGGCCAGGACCGACCAGAGCGCGAAGTGGCTGCGCATCTCGGTGTCGGTCATGCCGCCCCGGCCGACCTCCAGCATGTCGGGGTCGTTGAACCCGCCGGGGGCGGCGTAGCCGGCCAGGGGCACGGTGACGTCGACGATGTTCTGGATCCCCATCGGGTAGCCGTTGGTCTGGCCGGTGTTCCACGCGTTGGTGATGTCCTCGGTGGTGCGCCAGAGGTTCGCCACGTCGCTCCAGTTGCGCTGCGGCCCGGTCTTGGCGTGGTAGCTGTTCGGGTTGATGCTGTAGACGATCTGCCGGCCGGTGGACGCCAGCGCGTCGCGCATGATGCCGAACCTGGCCACCTGGTCGTTGATCGTCCCGGTGGAGGAGCACCAGTCGTACTTGAGGTAGTCCACGCCCCACGCGGCGAACTGCCGCGCGTCCTGGTACTCGTGGTTGAGGCTGCCGGTGGCGCCGGGGAAGGCGCCGCCGACCTGGGCGCAGGTCTTGTCCAGCGGCACCTGGTAGATGCCGAACAGCAGTCCCCGGGCGTGCAGGTAGTCGCCGAGCGCCTTCATCCCGCTCGGGAACCGCTGCGGGTGGGCCTGCAGGTTGCCCTGGGCGTCCCGGTTGGGGTCGAACCAGCAGTCGTCGACCACGACGTACCTGTACCCGAGGTCGCGCAGCCCGTTCGCGACGATCGCGTCGGCGGTCTGCCGGATGAGGGTCTCGTTGATGTTGCAGCCGAAGGTGTTCCAGGTGTTCCACCCCATCGGCGGGGTGCGGGCGACGCCGTTGTCGAGCGCCCGGGCCGGGCGTGGGGCCACGACCCCGTCGGTGACGGTGGCCGCGAGCGCCACCGCCGTGACGCCCAGGGCGGCCAGCATCCATCGTGTCCGTCTGCGCACTGATCCTCCTCGCTCAGCGGACGCCGGCCGTGCCGACGGCCGCGGCGGAGCGGCCCGCCTGTCGCCGGCCCGCGCCCGCCCGGGACGAACGGCGCGGCGTTCGGGACGGGTCGGCGGATCGCGGTCGGCCGCTCCGGGTGGTGGGGTCCGGCGGTCACCCGGGTCGTCGTCCGTCGCCGCCGCGCTGCGGTGCGGGGTCGTCCACGGAGTGCCACACCGGTGCGGTGATGCCGCGGATGTTATCGCTGACATAAAAGCCTGTAAATAGCAAAGGGCTCCGCCCGGCGGGGTGGCCGGCACCTCGCCGGAGTGGGTGTGGACGGGGAAATGGCCGCTGAAAGGCCCTCTGTCGGCTCGCCGGGGGCGTCGACGGGCGGATCCCGAGGGTTGTCGACCGAACCCTTGCAGTGATCACCAGAGACGCACGATGTTTTCGCTAACACCGGTGCGATTCCGCACCTGGACCGACCGTCGCCGCGGAGTGTCGGGGATCTCGTCCGCACGGCGGCCCCGCCGGTCCGGTGCCCACCGTAGTGATCGCTCACCCGATCGCGCTCCCCGTTACGTAGCTGTTGCGCAGAGGTGTCTTGACGGATGTATATGTGAGCGCTAACACTAACCTCCGTGATGCGGCGGAGGTGCAGATGAGCGAAGTGGACGCGGCCGACCGGTACGTGGTCGGGGTCGATTTCGGCACGCTGTCCGGGCGGGCGCTCGTGGTGCGGGTGCGCGACGGCGCGGAGGTCGGCACGGCGGTGCACGACTACCGTCACGGGGTCATCGAGTCGGCCCTGCCCGACGGCGGCCCGGCGCTGCCGCCGGACTGGGCGCTCCAGGACCCCGACGACTACCGCGACGTGCTGCGCGAGGCGGTGCCCGCCGCGCTGGCCGTCGCCGGCGTGGATCCGGCCCTGGTCGTCGGCATCGGCACCGACTTCACCGCCTGCACCGTCCTGCCGACCCTCGCCGACGGCACCCCGCTGTGCGAGGTGCCGGAGCTGCGGCACCGGCCGCACGCCTGGGTGAAGCTGTGGAAGCACCACGCCGCCCAGCCGCAGGCCGACCGGATCAACGCCCTCGCCCACGAGCGGGGCGAGCCGTGGATCGGCCGCTACGGCGGCAAGATCTCCGCCGAGTGGCAGTTCGCCAAGGGGTTGCAGATCCGCACCGAGGATCCCGAGGTCTATCGCCGGGCCGAGCGCTTCGTCGAGGCCGCCGACTGGATCGTCTGGGAGCTGTGCGGGGTGGAGACCCGCAACGCCTGCACCGCGGGCTACAAGGGCATCCGGCAGGACGGCCGGTACCCGTCGGCGGACTACCTCGGCGCGCTCGACCCCGGCTTCACCGACTTCGTCGCCAAACTGGACGGTCCGCTGCTGCCGCTGGGCGCGCGGGCGGGCACGCTCGGCGCCCGGGCGGCGGCCTGGACCGGGCTGCCCGAGGGCATCGCGGTCGCCGTGGGCAACGTCGACGCGCACGTCACCGCCGCCGCCGCGCAGGCACTGCGCCCGGGTCGGCTGGTGGCGATCATGGGGACGTCCACCTGCCACGTGCTCAACGGCACCCACCCGGCCGAGGTGCCGGGCATGTGCGGTGTGGTCGACGGCGGCATCAGCCCCGGCGCCTGGGGCTTCGAGGCCGGGCAGAGCGGCGTGGGTGACATCTTCGGCTGGTTCGTCAGCAACGCCGCCCCGGCGGGTCTGGACTCGCACGAGCGGCTCACCGAGCTGGCCGCCGCCCAGCCGGTCGGCGCGCACGGTCTGGTCGCGCTGGACTGGTGGAACGGCAACCGGTCGTTGCTGGTCAACCACGACCTCAGCGGGCTGGTCGTCGGGCTGACGCTGGCCACCCGGCCGCCGGACGTCTACCGCGCCCTGCTGGAGGCCACCGCGTACGGCACCCGGATGATCATCGAGGCGTTCGCCGAGGCGGGCGTGCCGGTCGACGACCTGGTGGTCGCCGGCGGGCTCACCTCGAACCGGCTGCTGATGCAGATCTACGCCGACGTCACCAACCGTCCGCTCGGCATCATCGGCTCCGCCCAGGGGCCGGCGCTCGGGTCCGCGATCCACGCGGCGGTCGCCGCCGGCGCGTACCCGACGATCCACGAGGCGTCGGCCGCGATGGGGCGGGTGGACGAGGGCGTCTACCGGCCCGTACCGGAGAACGTCCGGGCCTACGACGCGCTCTACGCCGAGTACCGCGCGCTGCACGACCACTTCGGTCGCGGCGGCGACGACGTGATGCTCCGCCTGCGGGCGATCCGGAACGCGGCGCGGGACGCCGCTGCGCGGACCGACCCGGTTCTGGAGGTGATCGGATGAACGCCGACGTCGTCCGGCAGGTCGCCGCGGTGCGCGAGACCGTGGCCCGGCTGCACCGCGAGCTGACCCGCTACGACCTGGTGGCCTGGACCGCCGGCAACGTCTCGGCCCGCGTTCCCGGGCAGGAGCTGATTGTCATCAAGCCCAGCGGGGTGGACTACGACGATCTGACCGCCGACACGATGGTGGTCTGCGACCTCGGCGGCACCGTCGTGGACGGCGGCGGCTCGCCGTCGAGCGACACCGCCGCGCACGCGTACGTCTACCGGGCGATGCCCGAGGTCGGCGGTGTGGTGCACACCCACAGCGGCTACGCCACCGCGTGGGCGGCGCGGGGCGAGGCGATCCCGTGCTGGCTGACCGCCCAGGCCGACGAGTTCGGCGGCGAGATCCCGGTCGGGCCGTTCGCCCTGATCGGCGGCGACGACATCGGCAAGGGGATCGTCAGCACCCTGGCCGGGCACCGCTCGCCCGCGGTGCTCATGCGCAACCACGGCGTCTTCACCATCGGCCGGGACGCCCGGGCGGCGGTCAAGGCCGCGGTGATGTGCGAGGACGTGGCCCGCACCGCCCACCTGGCCCGCGCGCTCGGGCCGCCGCTGCCGATCGCGGCGGCCGACGTCGACGCGCTGCACGACCGCTACCAGAACGTCTACGGCCAACGCCCGACCACCGACCCCACCACCACACCCGGTCGTGCCGGCCCTGCCGGCCGCGCGTCCGGCTCACCCCACCACGAGGAGAACCGATGAGAACCAGGAGCACGGCACGCACCGTCATCGCGGCCCTCGCCGGCGTGCTGCTCGCCGGCGGCATGGTCGCCTGCGGCAACAGCGACACCGGCGGCGGGTCCGGCGGCGACGACAAGATCGTCCTGGGCTTCTCCCAGGTCGGCGCGGAGAGCGGCTGGCGCACCGCGAACACCACCTCGATCAAGGAGGCGGCGGGCGAGGCCGGCATCGAGCTGAAGTTCGACGACGCGCAGCAGAAGCAGGAGAACCAGATCAAGGCGATCCGCAACTTCATCCAGCAGAAGGTCGACGTCATCGCCTTCTCGCCGGTCGTCGAGTCCGGCTGGGACACCGTGCTGAAGGAGGCCAAGGACGCCAAGATCCCGGTGATCCTGACCGACCGCGCGGTCGACTCGGCCGACAAGTCGCTCTACAAGACGTTCCTCGGCTCGGACTTCAAGAAGGAGGGACGGCTCGCCGGCGAGTGGCTGGTGGAGCAGAAGAAGTCGGCGTCCGGCCCGGTCAACATCGTCGAGCTGCAGGGCACCACCGGCTCGGCGCCGGCGAACGACCGCAAGGAGGGCTTCGCCGGCGCGATCGCGGCCAACCCCAACCTGAAGATCATCGCCTCGCAGTCCGGTGACTTCACCCGCGCCGGCGGCAAGCAGGTGATGGAGCAGTTCCTCAAGGCCAACCCGAAGATCGACGTGCTCTTCGCCCACAACGACGACATGGGTCTGGGCGCGCTGGAGGCGATCACCGCGGCGGGCAAGGTGCCCGGCAAGGACATCACCATCATCACCGTCGACGCGGTGAAGGACGGCATGCAGGCGCTCGCGGACGGCAAGTTCAACTTCATCGCCGAGTGCAGCCCGCTGCTCGGCCCGCAGCTGATGGACCTGGTCAAGAAGGTCAAGGCCGGCGAGGAGGTCCCGGCCCGGATCGAGACCGAGGAGACCACCTTCACCCAGGAGCAGGCCAAGGAGGCGCTGCCCAACCGCAAGTACTGACCCACCCGCGGGGGTCGCCGTCGCGTTGACGGCGACCCCCGCGCCACCACCGTCGAAGAAGAGGTCCGATGGGTACGGGTGACCGTCCGGTCCTGACCATGACCGGCATCAGCAAGACCTTCCCCGGGGTTCGCGCGCTGCACGACGTCGACTTCCGGCTGTTCCCGGGCGAGGTCCACGCCCTGATGGGCGAGAACGGCGCCGGCAAGTCGACCCTGATCAAGGTGTTGACCGGCGTCTACGGCACCGACGCGGGCGTCGTCACGCTCGCCGGTGAGCAGGTCTCCTTCAGCGGGCCGATGCAGGCCGCCGCGGCCGGCGTGAGCACCGTCTACCAGGAGGTCAACCTCTGCACGAACCTGTCGGTGGCGGAGAACGTCTTCATCGGCCGGGAGCCGCGCCGCCTCGGCGCCGTGCGCTGGGGCGAGATGCGCCGGCGCGCCCGCGAGCTGCTGGCCCGGCTCGACCTCGACCTCGACGTCACCGCGCAGCTCGGCACGTACTCGCTGGCCGTGCAGCAGATGGTGGCGATCGCCCGGGCGATCGACGTGCGGGCGCGGGTGCTCATCCTCGACGAGCCGACCTCCAGCCTCGACGCGGGCGAGGTCGCGCAACTGTTCCGGATCATGCGACAGCTGCGCGACGAGGGGATCGCCATCCTGTTCGTCACCCACTTCCTGGACCAGGTCTACGGCATCGCCGACCGGATCACCGTGCTGCGCAACGGGACCCTGGTGGGGGAGTACCGCACCGAGGAGCTGCCCCAGTTCAGCCTGGTCGAGAAGATGATCGGCCAGGAACTCGACGTGCTGGAACGGCTCGACGAGCAGCAGAAGCGCGCCACCGTCGCCCCCGCCGGGGCGGACCCGCTGGTGGACGCCGTGGAGCTGGGGCGGCGGGGCGCGGTCGCCCCGTTCAGCCTGCGCATCGAGGCCGGTGAGGTGGTCGGCCTGGCCGGCCTGCTCGGCTCCGGCCGCACCGAGGTCGCCCGCCTGCTCTTCGGCGCCGACCGCGCCGACCACGGCCAGGTCCGCCTCGACGGGGGCCGCTCGCCGCTGCGTACCCCGGTCCAGGCCATCGAACAGGGCATCGGCTTCTGCTCGGAGAACCGCCGCGCGGAGGGCATCGTGCCGGAGCTGTCGGTCCGGGAGAACATGATCCTGGCGATGCAGGCCGCGCGTGGCTGGCTGCGTCCGGTTCCGCGCCGCCGGCAGGACGAGCTGGTCCGCCGGTACGTCGAGGCGCTCAGCATCCGGCCGGCGAACCCGGAGCTGCCGGTGCGCAACCTCTCCGGCGGCAACCAGCAGAAGGTGCTGCTGGCGCGCTGGCTGATCACCGAGCCGCGCCTGCTCATCCTGGACGAGCCCACCCGCGGCATCGACGTCGGGGCCAAGGCCGAGATCCAGAAGTTGGTGGTGCAGCTCTCCGACGGCGGCATGGCGGTGCTGTTCATCTCCGCCGAGCTGGAGGAGGTGCTGCGCCTGAGCCACCGGGTCGCGGTCATGCGGGACCGCGAGATGGTCGCCCAGCTCACCAACGACGACTCGCTCGACGCCGACCGCGTCATGCGCACCATCGCCAGCGGAACCCCGAGGGAGGAGGTGACCCGATGACCACCGTCGCCGACCGCCTCCGCCCGGTGACCGGCCACCGTCTGTTCTGGCCGGCCCTCGTGCTCGTGGTCATGATCGCCGCGAACACCGTCTACCGACCCGGCTTCCTCGCCGTGGAGGTCAAGAACGGCCACCTGTACGGCACGCCGGTCGACATCCTCCGGTTGAGCGCGCCGCTGATCCTGGTCGCGCTCGGCATGACCCTCGTCATCGCCACCGGCGGCATCGACCTGTCCGTCGGCTCGCTCTGCGCCATCAGCGGGGCGATCGCCTGCCTGCACATCAGCCGGGCGGCCGACCCGGACAGCCCGTCCACAGTGCTCACCGCGCTGGCTCTGGCCTTCGGGGCCGCGTTGGTGCTCGGCGCCTGGAACGGGGTGCTGGTCGCCGTCATCGGCATCCAACCCATCATCGCCACGCTGATCCTCATGGTGGCCGGGCGGGGGATCGCCCAGCTGGTCACCGAGGGGCAGATCATCACGATCAACTCCGGCCCGTACCGGGCGATCGGGCTCGGACACCTCCTCACCCTGCCGCTGGCCGTCCTGATCGCCCTGGCCGCGGCGCTGCTGGTGGCCGCGTTCACCCGGCGCACCGCGCTCGGGCTGATCGTCGAGTCGGTGGGCGGCAACGCCGAGGCGAGCCGGCTCGCCGGCATCCGGTCCCGGCGGATCATCTTCCTGGTCTACGTGGTCAGCGCCGCCTGCGCCGCGCTCGCCGGCTTCATGGTCACCGCGAACGTGTCCAGCGCGGACGGCAACGCCGCCGGCCTGTGGATCGAACTCGACGCGATCCTCGCGGTGGTGATCGGCGGCACCTCGCTGGCCGGCGGCCGGTTCTCGCTCGGCGGCACCGTCCTGGGCGCGCTGATCATCCAGACCCTGACCACCACGGTGTACGCCATGAACATCTCGCCCCAGACGTCGCTGCTGTTCAAGGCCGTCGTCGTCATCGCGGTCTGCCTCGTGCAGGCCCCGGCGTTCCGGGCCCGGTTCCGTCGTCGACGCCGTGGCGTCGAACCCGGCCCGGCGGCGCCCCAACGGGAGAAGGAGCAGGTGCCGGCATGAGCAGCACGTCGTCGACCGTCGCCCGGTCCTGGCGGCCCGGCCTGCCCCGGCGGCACGTCCCGGTCCTGGCCACGCTGGCCCTGCTGCTGGTCATGTACGGCATCGGGGTGTCCCAGTACCGCGCCTTCTCCAACGTCCAGGTCGTCTTCAACGTCTTCATCGACAACGGCTTCGTGCTCGTCGTCGCCGTCGGCATGACCTTCGTGATCCTCACCGGCGGCATCGACCTCTCCGTCGGCTCGGTGGTCGCCATGACCGCCATGGTGTCGGCCGCCCTGCTGCGCGACGGCATGCCAGCGGCCCTGGTCCTGGTCATCGCGCTGCTGATCGGACCGACGCTGGGCTTCCTGATGGGCTGCGCGATCCACTTCTTCGACATCCAACCGTTCATCGTCACGCTCGCCGGGATGTTCTTCGCCCGGGGCATGTGCACGTTCATCAGCGGCGCCTCGATCTCCATCACCGACGGCTTCTGGACCGGCATGTCGCAGCAGCGCATCGGGAACCCGGCCGGCAACTTCGTGTCGATCAGCGTGCTGATCGCGTTCGCGGTGGTCCTGGTGGCGGCGTACGTGCTGGCCTACACCCGGTTCGGCCGCAACGTGTACGCCGTCGGCGGCAACGCGCAGTCGGCGCTGCTGATGGGCCTGCCGGTGGCGCGGACCCGGATCGCCGTCTACACCATCAGCGGGCTCTGCTCGGCCATCGGCGGCATCCTGCTGTCGTTCTACACGCTGTCCGGCGCGCCGCTGATCGCCGTCGGCATGGAACTGGACGTGATCGCCGCCGTCGTGATCGGCGGCACCGTGCTCACCGGCGGCTCCGGATACGTCTTCGGCACCGTCCTCGGCGTGCTGGTGCTGGGCGTGATCCAGACCCTGATCACGTTCGACGGCAGCCTCAACTCCTGGTGGACCAAGATCGTGATCGGCGGCCTGCTGTTCGCGTTCATCCTCCTCCAGCGCCTCATCGGCATCCGGTTCAAGTGACGGTTCCTAGCGCGGAAGGCAACAACATGGCAACTCACCCCCAGCCCGAGGTCTGGTTCCTCACCGGCAGCCAGGGCCTCTACGGCGAGGACACCCTGCGGCAGGTCGCCGAGCAGTCCCGGCAGATCGCCGCGTGCCTGGACGAGTCGCCGGACATCCCCGTACGCGTGGTCTGGAAGCCGGTCCTGACCTCCGGCACGGACATCCTCGCCGTCTGCCGGGACGCGGCCGTGCGGGGCGCGGTCGGGGTGATCGCCTGGATGCACACGTTCTCCCCGGCGAAGATGTGGATCGCCGGCCTGGACGCGCTGCGGACGCCGCTGCTGCACCTGCACACCCAGGCGAACGTGGCGCTGCCTTGGGACACCATCGACATGGACTTCATGAACCTGAACCAGGCCGCGCACGGCGACCGCGAGTTCGGCTACATCCAGACCCGGCTCGGGGTGGCCCGCAAGACCGTCGCCGGGCACGTCACCGACCCGCGGGTGGTCGGACGGGTCGCGGCCTGGGCCCGCGCCGCCGTCGGCTGGTCGGCGGTGCGGTCGTTGCGGTTGGCCCGCTTCGGCGACAACATGCGCGACGTCGCGGTGACCGAGGGGGACAAGGTCGAGGCGGAGCTGCGGTTCGGCGTCTCGGTCAACACCTACGGGGTGAACGACCTGGTCGCGGCCGTCGACCAGGTCGCCGACGCGCAGGTGGACGACCTGGTCAAGGAGTACGACGACACCTACCGGGTGGACGCCGACCTGCGGCCCGGCGGCGCCCGGCACGACTCGCTGCGCTATGCCGCCCGTCAGGAGCTGGGCCTGCGGGCGTTCCTCGACGAGGGCGGGTTCCGCGCCTTCACCACCAACTTCGAGGACCTGGGCGGGCTGCGTCAGCTCCCGGGCATCGCGGTGCAGCGGCTGATGGCCGACGGGTACGGCTTCGGCGGCGAGGGCGACTGGAAGACCTCCGTGCTGGTGCGGACGCTGAAGGCGATGGCCGTCGGCGTCGACGGCGGCACGTCGTTCATGGAGGACTACACCTACGACCTGACGTTCGGCCAGGAACTGGTCCTCGGCGCGCACATGCTGGAGGTCTGTCCCAGCATCGCCGCCGACGTGCCCACGGCCCAGGTGCACCCGCTGAGCATCGGCGGGCGGGAGGATCCGGTCCGGTTGGTGTTCGACGCGGCGTCCGGCCCGGCCGTCGTGCTCGGCATGGCCGACATGGGGGAGCGGTTCCGGCTGGTCGCCAACGAGGTGGACGTGGTGCCGCCGCCGCACCCGCTGCGCCGGTTGCCGGTGGCCCGCGCGGTCTGGCGGCCGCGCCCCGACCTGGCCGGCTCGGCGGAGGCGTGGATCACCGCGGGCGGCCCGCACCACACCGTGCTCTCCCAGGCCGTGGGGGTGGAGGAGCTACGCGACCTGGCGGCGATGGCCCGCACCGAGCTGGTCGTCATCGACGCCGACACGGCGCCGCACCGGTTCGCCGACGAGCTGCGCTGGAACCAGGCGTACTACCGGCTCGCCCGGGGGTTCTGAGGCGCGCCGGCGGCACGCCGGGTGGCGGGTCCCGGGCCGGGACCCGCCACCCGGATGTGTCCGCCGGGTCACGCCTTGACGAACGTCATGTTATCGCTCACAGTCGATGTGTCGGGTCGTCGACGTCGCGCGCGGACCGTTCCGGGCCGAGACCGCGCCGCAGCTGTGCGGAGATCCGACTCCCTTCCGGCGCGGACGGCTGTTAGCGATCACATGGGCGGTGCCGCCGTGCGTCGTCCCGCCCCGGAACCGGTCGACGAAGGAGAGTCATGGTGAGCAGAGGTC
Organism: Micromonospora sp. WMMD754; assembly: GCF_049315235.1. Lineage (NCBI taxonomy): Bacteria > Bacillati > Actinomycetota > Actinomycetes > Micromonosporales > Micromonosporaceae > Micromonospora > Micromonospora sp. WMMD754. Next base: position 6,041,464 of record NZ_CP186058.1, on the reverse strand, counting down.
GGTTGGCCCGGCTCCTGGCGGGGTTGGCGGCGATGCTGGTCGGCGGCGCGCTGGTGACGGTGGCGCCGGTGCCGGCGTCGGCCGCGACGGTGGACACCGGCGCGTGGTACGTGCTGGTGAACCGCAACAGCGGCAAGGCGCTGGACCTGTACAACCAGGCCACGAACGACGGGGCGCGGATCACCCAGTGGTCGCGCAACGACGGGGCCTGGCAGCAGTGGCAGTTCGTGGACTCCGGTGGCGGCTGGTACCGGATCCGGTCGCGGCACTCGGGCAAGGTGCTGGACGTGACCGGCGCCTCGACCGCCAACGGTACGGCCGTGGTGCAGTGGTCCGACCACAACGGGACCAACCAGCAGTTCCGGCTGGCGGACTCGGACAGCGGCTACGTGCGGCTGGTCAACCGCAACTCGAACAAGGTCGTGGAGGTGCAGAACGCCGCCACGACCGACGGCGGCAACATCGTGCAGTACGACGACTGGAACGGCGCGAACCAGCAGTGGCAGCTGGTGCGTGTCGGGGACGGCGGCAACCCGAACCCGGGCGGCACGTTCACCAACCCGGCCGTCTGGCAGGACTTCGCCGACGTCGACATCATCCGGGTCGGGGACGTCTACTACATGTCCGCCTCGACCATGCACTACTCGCCGGGCGCGCCCGTGCTGCGCTCCTGGGACCTGGTGAACTGGGAGTTCGCCGGGCACTCCGTCCCCCGGCTCGACTTCGGCGCGAAGTACGACCTGACCAACGGCGCGCACGCGTACGTGGACGGCATCTGGGCGTCGACGTTGAACTACCGGCCGAGCAACCGGACCTACTACTGGGCCGGGTGCGTCGACTTCGCCCAGACCCACATCTACACCGCCGACGCGGTCGACGGCGCCTGGAGTCGGCTGACCACCATCCCGAACTGCTACTACGACGCCGGGATGCTGATCGACGACAACGACACGATGTACGTGGCGTACGGCAACGGCACGATCAGCGTGGCGCAGCTGTCCGCCGACGGGCGCAGCCAGGTGCGGGCCCAGCAGGTCTACCAGACGCCGTCGAGCATCGGCACGCTGGAGGGGGCCCGCTTCTACAAGCGCAACGGCGCCTACTACATCTGGCTCACCCGGCCGGCCAACGGCCAGTACGTGCTCAAGTCCACCAACGGCCCGTTCGGCCCCTACGAGCAGCGGCAGGTGCTGCTCAACCTGCCCGGTCCGATCTCCGGCGGGGGCGTGCCGCACCAGGGCGGGCTCGTGCAGACGCAGAACGGCTCCTGGTACTACATGGCCTTCACCGACGCGTACCCGGGCGGCCGGATGCCGACGCTGGCGCCGATCACCTGGACCGCCGACGGGTGGCCGCAGGTGCAGACCGTCAACGGGGCCTGGGGCGCGAGCTATCCCAACCCGCTGCCGCTGCGCCCGGTCAAGCCGCTCACCGGCACCGACACCTTCGCCGGCAGCACGCTCGGCGTGCAGTACGAGTGGAACCACAACCCGGACAACAGCCGCTGGTCGGTGAACAACGGCCTGCGGTTGCAGACCGCCACCGTGACCACCGACCTCTACCGGGCCCGCAACACGCTGACCCACCGGATCCAGGGCCCGACCTCCACCGGGACCGTGGAGCTGGACTACTCGGGCATGCGCGACGGCGACCGGGCCGGGCTCGCGATGCTGCGCGACAGCTCGGCGTGGATCGGGGTCCGGCGGGACAACGGCGCCACCCGGGTGGTGATGACCAACGGCCTGACCATGGGATCCGACAACTGGAACACCACCTCCACCGGGACCGAGATCGCCGGCGCCCCGGTCTCCGGCGGGCGGATCTGGTTGCGGGCCAACGCCGACATCCGGCCCGGCTCCGGCCGGCAGGCACGGTTCTCCTACAGCACCGACGGGGTCACCTTCGTCCCGTTGGGCAACGCGTTGACGCTCAACAACGCGTGGCAGTTCTTCATGGGATACCGCTTCGGCATCTTCAACTACGCCACGCAATCACTCGGTGCCGCGGTGACCGTACGCCAGTTCTCGTTGACGACCCCGTGACAACGGTCACCATTTACGACCGTTGACATATCTGCGAATTGCCCGGGGTGGGGTTCCGGTAATCATCGGAAAAGCCTCACCCCGGGCCCAATGCACCGGCGCGGAGCTGGGATTTCGCGGTCCCGACCGGAGGAGGGGAATGGGGCCGTGGACGATTCCGTGGCATTCGGTGGCCGGCGCCCGGACGCGGGCCCGACGGTGCCGTTCCGGCGGGAACGGCTGGCGTAGACTGTCGCCACCCGGGCCGGTCCGGTCGAGATCGACCGGGTTCGGCCACCGCGGGCTGTCGGAAAGTGAGGTGGCCGTGCGCGGTCCTGCGATGACGGACGTGGCTCGCCTCGCCGGGGTGTCGCACCAGACGGTGTCCCGGGTCCTCAACGGGCATCCCAACGTGCGCGAGCAGACCCGGCTCCGGGTCCAGGCGGCCATCACCGAACTCGGCTACCGGCCCAACCGCGCCGCCCGCGCGCTGGTCACCGGCCGGTCCCAGGTGATCGGCGTGGTCGCGCAGAACACCACCCTCTACGGGCCGGCCTCCCTGCTGGCCGCCCTGGAGCAGACCGCCGCCGAGGCCGGTTTCGCGGTCAGCGTCGGCAGCGTGAGCGACCTGGACCACCGCTCCATCTCCGCGGCGGTGGAACGGCACCTGGCCCACCGGGTGGCGGGCATCGTGGTGATCGCGCCGGTCGAGTCGGCCGGGGAGGCGCTGGAGCGGCTTCCCCAGGACGTGCCGCTGGTGACCGTCGACGGCGACCCGCGCCGACCGATCCCGCTGGTGACGGTCGACCAGGTCGCCGGCGCCCGGGCCGCCACCCAGCACCTCCTCGACGCCGGGCACCGCACGGTCTGGCACGTCTCCGGCCCGTCGGACTGGTTCGACAGCGCCGGCCGGATCGAGGGCTGGCGCGAGGCCCTGCAGTTGGCCGGCGCCGAGATACCGCCGCTGGTCCCGGCCGACTGGTCCGCCGCCGCCGGCTACCGGTCCGGGCAGATGCTGGCCCGCATGCCCGAGGTCACCGCCGTCTTCACCGCCAACGACCACCTCGCGCTCGGGGTGCTCCGCGCGCTGCACGAGCACGGCCGGCGGGTGCCGGACGACATCAGCGTGGTCGGGTTCGACGACGTGCCCGAGGCGGCCTACTTCATCCCGCCGCTGACCACCGTGCGCCCCGACTTCGCCGCGGTCGCCGGGGCCAGCCTCGACCTGCTGCTGGCGCAGATCGAGTCGGCCGGCGTCGGCCCGTTGCGCCAGACCATCGCGCCGACGCTGATCCCGCGACGCAGCGTGGGTCCACCGCCGCGACGCTGAGCCGGGTCAGATCGGGAAGCGGCCACGCCGCCACTGCCAGTGGCGGCCGGCGCGGAGGTGGTCGACGACCGCGCGCTGGAGCACGGTGCGGCGCGGCAGTTCGTCGAGCGGCGTGCTCAGCGTGCGGAACACGAACCGCAGCACCTCGACGTCGCCGTCCAGCCCTTCCGGCTCCTCGTAGGGCTCCAGCTCGAACCGCCGCTGGAAGCGGATGATGTTCGAGTCGTCCGGCAGGTATTCGCGCAGTTGCGGGTCGAGCAGCCACGAGCCGCAGGAGAACTCCGTGTGCCGCTCGTCCGGGAAGTGGCGCGGGAAGAACGCGCGGGCCTCGTCGAGCGACGCCGTGACCGCCTGCGGGGTCAGCGGCCCCGCGTCGGGGATGTGCAGGCCGATGGTCTCGCCGCGCTGGTGCTGGAGCCGGCCCAGCTCGTAGAGACCGCCGCGGGTGTGCAGCGTCAGCCAGCTCTGCATGACCGGCCAGCCCTCGCCGTCCATCCGCCGGTCGACGGCCAGGTTGCGGCCCAGGTCGGCCAGTGTCGCCCAGGACACGGCGTCGGGCAGGCCGTGGTCCCGGTGGTAGCCGCGCACGACCTCCACCAGGGCCAGGTACGCGTAGACGTAGAGGTGCCGCCAGGCCGGGCCACGGTCGCGCGGCAGCGCCGGACCGGGCGGCAGCCACTCGTGGCCACCGCGGTCGGCGCGGACCATCGCGGTCGAGCGGTCGAGCAGCCAGCGCAGCTCCGGGGTCCACAGTGGGGATCCCGGGTCGGGCCAGCCGGCCAGGATCTCGGCGGCGTCGTCCGGCGGCACCGCGAGGCGGTCCAGCAGGGCGGGCGCGTCGGCCCGCGCGGGCAACGGCGCCGACGGGTGGTCGGCGGCGAGCCGGTGCACGCGGTCGACCTCGTCGACCGGAACCCCGAGCCGCGCCGCGGTGTCGTCGAGATCCACGTGAGCGACCCTACCGACCGGCGGGGGCGCGGCGACAGGCCCGATCCGGGGCCGGCGTGCCGGTGCGCGTGGTGGACGTCGCCGCAGGGTCGTGAAGAATACTTGCGGAACTGACTCCCATCGATGAGCATATCCTTCACATCGACTGACGTGTATCGATGAGTTCGCGTCGGTTCCCCGGGTGGCCCAGGTGTGAGGAGTGCAGATGAGGATTCCCCTTCGACGCGTGGCCGGAGTGCTCGCCGCCCTGGCGTTGACCATCGCCGGGGTGCTGACGGGCCCGACCGCCGCGCAGGCGGCCACGCCCGCCTGGCCGACGTTGAGCGGCGGCACGTCCGGTCCGAATGTCGCGTCGGCCCAGTTCCTGCTCCGCCACCACGGCGGGACCCTGACCGTGGACGGCGCCTTCACGGCCGGGACCACCACCGCGGTACGGACGTTCCAGGCCGCCAACGGGCTCACCGCCGACGGGATCGTCGGTTCCCTGACCTGGGCCCGCCTCGTGGTGACCCTGGACGCCGGCGCCAACAACAACGCCGTACGGGCACTGCAGACCGCGCTCAACAAGTACGGCTACGGCCTCACCGTCGACGGCGCCTGGGGCGCGGCCACCACCAATGCCGTCACCAGCTTCAAGACCACCAGAGGGCTCACCGGCGGCGCCACCGTCGGCGCGACCACCTGGCAGTGGCTCCTCGGGGACGGTGGTGGTGGAGGCACCTACGCCCTGGTCATCGGGCGCTCGGTGCTGCCGCGCACCGAGTACGACGACCCGCACCACGACTATCCGGCGATCGACCTGCCCACCAACAGCGGCGTGACGACGTACGCGATCACCGCCGGCACGGTCGGCCACGCCGGCGGTGGGTGCGGCTACGGCATCGGCATCACCGCCGACGACGGCACCTACTACCTGTACTGCCACCTGTCCTCCCGGGCGGTGGCCGACGGGGCGCGGGTCGTCGCCGGCCAGGTCATCGGCTACACCGGCTCCACCGGCAACTCCACCGGCCCGCACCTGCACCTGGAGGTACGGGTCGGCGGCGCGAACCGCTGCCCGCAGAATCTCCTGCTGGCCCTCTACGACGGGTCGGCCGTGCCGGCCCCGGGCACCCTCCCGTCGACCGGCTGCACCTACTGACGGGGGCCGGGGCGGCGCGGGCGACCCTGGACAGGTCGTCCCGCGCCGCCCGCGGCTCAGGCGAGCTCCGCCCAGCGGGCGTACATGGTCAGGTCACGGACGGTGCGCCGGGTCAGCTCCGGCGGAACGCCGTCCCCCCAACCGGCGGCGACGGTCGCCGCCCTGCGCAGCTGCCGCGCGGCGGCGTCGGCCGAACGGGCGGGCAACCCGTCGGCCAGCAGCCGTTCGGCAGTGGCGAGCCGGAGCCGGACCCCGGCCGTGGTGGCGCCCGGCGCGCAGGCCGTGGCCAGCCGCAGCGCCTCCCGCAGCGACGCCGTCCCGGCGCGGGCGGCGGCCCGGTAGTCGGCGTGCGGGACCGTCGCCGCGGTCCGGAACGTGCCTTCCCGCAGGGCCTCCTGCTGCCGGGCGTTGAGTTGGTTGTACGCGAACAGCGCCGCGCCGTCGGAGTCCGCGTCGTTCACCGCCTGCACCTGGTCGAGCATCAGATCGGGGGACGACCCCCGCAGCGGGCCGTAGGTGGCGGTGTAGAGCGGCACGTCGCCGACCCGGCGGCGCATCACGGCGGTGTCGTGCCCCACCGAGTCCGCGGAGGTGCCGAAGGACATGCCGGTGAGGAAGTCCAGCGTGCCGGCGTCGACCCAGGCGCCCCAGTTCTGGAACTTCTTGGCCAGCCCGTCGGTCGGGTCGGCGAACACGGCGGCGGAGAGCTTCCGGTCGCCGGCGACCCGCCGCTGCATCGTGCGGACCTGGTCGACGAACGTGGTGACCTGCTTCTCCCGCCAGGCGTTCCAGGTGGGCCACTGCGGTGATTCGGGGTTCAGCGTGTACGGGTCCACGCCGTGCTCCGCCGTGAACGTCGCGCGGCTGTACGCGGAGTAGGAGAAGTCCGCGCCGTAGGGCAGGGAGACCGGGTAGCGGATGTAGTCCAGGTGCAGACCGTCCACGCCGTAGCCGCGCAGGATCTCCTCGAACGTGGCGAGCACGTGCGCGCGTACCGCCGGGACCGCCGCGTCCATCCAGTAGTAACCGGGCTCCATCCGGGACGGCTGCGGGCCGGCCTTGCCGACGTCCTCGCGCTCCACCGCCGCCCACTCGGGGTGCGCGGTGAGCACCGGTCCACCGCCGGACTCGACGCCGACGAAGAAGGTGTGCGTCCAGGCGTGCAGCTCGATGCCCCGGGCGTGCGCCTCGGCGATCCAGACCTTCAGCGGGTCGAAGCCGCGCATCTCGGGCCGCTGGGCGGGCATGCCGGCCCGCTCGGCGACCGGGCTCGGGTAGATGGTGTAGCCACCCCAGACCGTCTCGAGGAACACCATGTTGAACCCGGCCGCGGAGATCCGCTCCACCGTGGCGCGGATCTGCTCCGGGCTGGTCTCGATCGGGCGGACCCAGAGGCCACGGCCCTCCACCGGACGGGACTCGCGGGCCCGGTAACCGGCCACGTCGGCGCGGCGGGCGGCGTCGCGGGCCAGTTCCGCGGCGCGTTCCGGCTCGGCGGCGGCGGCGTCGCGGGCCCGGCCCAGCAGGCCCGCGGCCTCGGCGAGCGCGGTGTCCACGGCGGCCGGGTCGAACTCCAGGCAGCTCGTCCGCGCGGCCTGGCCGGCCTGGCGCGCCGCGGACACGGCGCGTTCCGCGCCGAGCAGGAAGCTCTCCGCGTCGACGTCCACCGTGACGGTGTCGCCGTCGACGGCCACGCGGGCGCCGAGCGGGGCGTTCCCCTCCAGCCAGGAACCCCGGGAGCCGTGCCCGGACAGCACGTAGCCGTCGGCGGGCACCGCGCTGTCGCCGCCCTGACGGGCGACCACCCGGCCGTTGCGGACGGTGATCTCGTAGCCGAAGTCGTTGGTTCCGGTGCGCTCCCGACCGGCGGCGGGGGTGTAGACGACGAGTTGCTCCGCGCCGCGGCACCCCGGGAAGCACTCGCCCTTGGCCGGGTCGACGCCGGCCGGGTTGGTGGTGGCGGTCGGGTCGGTGGCGTCGGCGGTGGTCGTGGCCCGCCGGATCAGCAGGTTGCGCAGCTGCACCCGGTCACCGGGGCGCAGCCGGTCGCGCAGCCACCGTCGGTCGTCGGCGCCACCGGCCTCGGGTGGCGAGGCGGACAGCACGGCGCCGTCGGCCGGGATGGCGTTGTTGCCGGGCTTCGGGCAGGAGTCGAGCGCGGTGCAGACGCTGACCACGTCGTACGCCCCGCCGCCGGCGGCGCGCAGCACCGCCTCGCCGCCGAAGGCGTTGGTCTTCGTCTCGGCCCCCGAGTCGGGGGTGTAGAGGGCGAGCACGCCGGCGGCGCGCGACGACGGATCGATGGCGTCGATCGTGGCGGTGGCGCCGTCGGCGGCCACGACGGTGGGCGCGCCGGACTCGGCGGTGGGCGGGGCGGCGGTGGCGGGAGCGGTCAGCAGCCCGAGCAGGACCACGCCGGCCGCCCCGCCGGCGGTGGCCCGGCGTAGGGGAGTGGGGGTAGGCATGCGGCCCATCGTGTGGTCACTGGTACGGACAAGTCAAGGCTTCAATCGGATAAACAAACCGGACACGGGGCGCAAAAGGCGAGCTGGGGCTTGACGCGGCGGTGATCGTGGTCCAGTGTCTCCGGCAATTGGTCCGTACCACTCATCCCCCACGCATGGAGGACCCTCATGAGGCGTACCCGCGCCTTCGCCGCGGCCGCAGTGGCCGCCGCGTTCTTCCTCAGCGGCTGCGGCCTGTCCAGCGGCGACGACGCCGGCGCCGGCGGCTCGAACGACCCGATCAACGGTGAGGTCAAGGGCGACATCACGTTCGCCACGCTGGCCCTGAAGCCCACCTTCGACGACTACATCAACGGTCTGATCGAGAAGTTCGAGGCGCAGCACCCGGGCACCAACGTGACCTGGGTCGACCTGCCGTTCCAGGGCGCCCAGGAGAAGATCACCAACGACGCCCAGGCGGGCACCCTGCCCGACGTGGTCAACCTGAACCCGAACTTCGCCCAGAAGCTGGAGAAGCAGGGCGTCTTCGTGGACATGGAGACCAACGCCGCCGACGTCAAGGACTCCTTCGTTCCCGGCGCGTGGGACGCGTTCAAGGTCCCCGGGCAGGCCGGCTCGTACGGCCTGCCGTGGTATCTCACCAGCGAGATCACCATGTACAACAAGGACCTCTTCGCTCAGGCCGGGATGCCCGACGCCGCCCCGCCGAAGACCATCGACGAACTGCTCACCCAGGCCGAGAAGATCTCCACCGCCGGCAAGGGCCGCTTCTACGGCTGGCACCCGGCGCTGGAGAACACGTTCGTGCCGAACCTGGCGAAGCTGGGCGTCCCGCTGCTCAACGACGACGCCAGCAAGTGGACCTTCAACACCCCCGAGGCGGTCCAGTACGTCACCCGGCTGCGTGACCTCTACGCCAGCAAGGCGATCGCGCCGGACTGGCTGACCCAGGACCACGCCAAGGAGACCGAGGCGTACTCGGCCGGACGGGTGGCGCTGTTCCCGTCCGGGCCGAACTTCCTCAAGGTCGTCGGCCAGAACGCCCCGGCCGTCGCCAAGGCCACCGGGGTCGCGCCGCAGATCGCCAGCGCCGACGGCACCACCAACATGTCGGTGATGGGCCTGCTCGTGCCGAAGAAGAGCAAGAATCCGGCCACCGCGCTGGAGTTCGCCAAGTTCGTCAGCAACGCGGAGAACCAGCTCGCCTTCGCCAAGATCGTGACGATCCTGCCGTCCACCTCGGACTCGCTCAAGGACCCGTACTTCACCCAGGTGGACGCCGCCGACCCGACCGCGCAGGCCCGCCGGATCTCGGCCGAGCAGATCGCCAAGGCGCAGAACCTCACCCCGGTGCAGTGGGACGACCGCACCAAGGCCCTGGTGATCGGCAAGGTGCAGCTCGCCGTCAAGGGCGACCTCGACCCGAAGGCCGCTCTGGACCAGGCCGTGGACGAGGCCAACAAGCTGCTCGCCCGCTGACCCGCCGGCGCCGCCCGGCTCCGGCCGGGCGGCGCCACCCTCCCCTCCACGACAGGAGCTCACCGACGTGATCGGCCGTCGCTGGTACGTGCCCTGGCTGTTCCTCACTCCCGCGCTGCTCGTCACCGCACTGATGACGTGGGGGCCGCTCGCCAACACCGGCGTGCTGGCGTTCACCGACGCGCAGGCGCTCGGCGGGGGGCAGTTCACCGGGCTGGCCAACTTCACCCGGCTGGCCGACGACACCGAGTTCTTCCGGGCGCTCGGCAACACCGCGCTCTACCTGGTCGTCGTGGTGCCCGCGCTGGTGCTGCTGCCGCTGCTGCTCGCCCAGCTGGTGCACGCCAAGCTGCCCGGCATCGGTGCGTTCCGGGCGGTGTTCTACACCCCCGTCATCGCCTCGATGGTCGTGGTCGGCCTGATCTGGAGCTGGCTGCTCTCCTCCGACGGCCTGGTCAACGCCGTACTCGTGAAGCTGCGGGTGGTCGCCGAGCCGCTGCCCTTCCTCACCGACGCCACCCTGCTGCTGTTCGCCTGCATGCTGGTGACGGTCTGGAAGGGCCTCGGCTACTACATGGTCATCTACCTGGCCGCCCTGTCCAACGTGCCGAACGAGCTCTACGAGGCGGCCCGGGTCGACGGCGCCGGCGCGGTCCGCCGGTTCCGCTCGGTCACCGTGCCGACCGTCCGCCCCACCATGTTGCTGGTCGGCACGCTCGCGGCGATCTCCGCGACCAAGGTCTTCGCCGAGATCTACGTGATGTCCTCCGGCACCGCCGGACCCGGTGGGCAGGCCAAGTCGATCGTCTACTACATCCGCGAGGTCGGTCTCGGCGTCGACGGTGAGATCGGGTACGCCTCCGCGATGAGCCTGACGCTCTTCGTCGGCACCCTCGGCCTCTCCGTCCTGGCGCTGGTGCTGCGCCGACGCAGCGAGAGGAACGAGGCATGAGCGAACGCACCGAGCGGAGCGAGGGCCGTGAGGGCATGCCCGGTCGGCTCGGCATGAGCGAACGCACCGAGCGGCGCGCCACGGCCGGGCCGCGGGCCGCACGGCCCACCCGGCGATCCGCCGGAGCGGGCCGGTTCGCCGGGCCGGCCCTGCGGTACCTCCTCCTGCTGCTGATGACCGTGCTGCTGGTCGGGCCGTTCCTCTGGCAGCTCTCCACCGCGCTCAAGAGCACCGGCGAACCGATCTACGGCCCGGACACCACGCTGCTGCCGGCCCACCCCACGCTGGGCAACTTCGGCAAGGTCACCGAGGTCATCCCGGTCTGGCGCTACATCGGCAACTCGGCGATCGTGGCGTTCGCCAGCGTCGTGACCAACTGCCTGCTCGGCGCCATGGCCGGCTACGCGCTGGCCCGGATGCGCTTCCGCGGACGGGGCGCGGTCTTCGCCGCCCTGCTCGCCTCGCTGGTCGTACCGTTCGAGGTGATCATGGTGAACGTCTTCCTCACCGTGCGCAGCCTCGGCCTGGTCGACACCCTGCTCGGTGTGCTGCTGCCCGGCGCGGTCAGCGGCCTGTCCATCCTGGTCATGCGCACCGCGTTCCTGGCCCTGCCGCGGGAGACCGAGGAGGCCGCCGCGATCGACGGCGCGGGGGAGTGGGCCCGGTTCTGGCGGGTCGCGCTGCCCAGCGTGCGCGGCTCGTTGGCGGTGGTCGGCGTGTTCAGCTTCCTGTTCGCCTGGGACGACTTCCTCTGGCCGCTCATCGTGCTGAAGAACCCCGACAACTTCACCCTCACCGTGGGCCTGCAGTACCTGTCCGGCACCTTCACCAACGACCAGCGGGTGGTCGCCGCTGGCACGATGATCGCGGTCGTTCCGCTGCTCGCGGTCTTCTTCGCCCTGCAGCGGATGTTCTTCCGTGGCATCGGAGAGGGAGGGGTGAAGGGGTGACCACCACCAGCGGCAACAAGACCGCCTGGAAGCACGAGGCGCTGTACACCGCGTTGCGCGCCGAGATCGGCGAGGCGTTGCGTCCGCACGACCCGCTGCCCAGCGAGCGGGAACTCGTCGCCCGGTTCGGGGTCAGCCGGGCGACCGTCCGGCAGGCCGTCGGCCGGCTGGAGGAGGAGGGCCTGGTCTACCGCGCCCAGGGCGCCGGCACGTTCGTGGCCGACCCGGCCACCATCTCCAAGTCCCTCGCCCTGACCTCGTTCAGCGAGGACATGCGCAGCCGCCGGCTCACCCCGGACTCCCGCCTGCTCGACCTCACGCTCGTCCCGGCCGGCGTGGCCGTGGCCCGGGAGCTGTCGTTGTCCCCCGGCGCCGAGGTGGCCCACGTACGCCGGCTCCGGCTCGCCGACGGCCTGCCCATGTGCGTCGAGGAGGTGTGGCTGCCGACCGAGCGGGTCGGTGACCTCGACGCCGGGCTGGTCTCCGGCTCCCTCTACGACGTGCTCGCCGAGCGCGGTGTCCGGCCGCACCACGCCGACCAGGTGATCTCCGCGACGGTGGTCGACGCCGACCAGGCCGCGCTGCTCGGTGTGGCGCCCTACTCGCCCGCGCTGCGGGTGGACCGGACCACCTACGACGGCACCGGCGTCGCGGTCGAGCGGGCCGAGAGCATCTACCGCGCGGACCGGTACGACTTCCGCATCACCGTGACCCGAAGGACGTCGTGACCGCCCCGCTCCTGGCCGCCGTGGACATCGGCGGCACCAAGACCGCCGCCGCGCTGGTGCGGGCCGGCGCCGTGCTGGCCCGTACCCAGGCCCCGACGCCGGCCCGCGACGGCGCCGCCGCCGTCCTGGACCGGGCCGCCGCGCTGGTCCGCTCGCTCGGCGCCGCGCCGGTGGCCGTGGGCGTCGGCGCCCCCGGCCTGGTCGACCCGGCGACCGGCCTGCTCACCGCCGCCACCTCGTCGATCAGCGACTGGTCCCGGGTGGACGTGCCGGGCGCCGTCCGGGACCGCCTCGGCCTGCCCGGCGCGGTGCTCAACGACGTCCAGGCGTTCACGCTCGGCGAGGCCGTGCACGGCGCCGGCCGCGGGCTGCCCACCGTGATCGGGGTGGCGGTCGGCACCGGCATCGGCGGCGGCGTGCACGTCGCCGGGATGCTGCTCAGCGGTCGATCGGGCGCCGCCGGGCACCTCGGCCACCTGCCCGTGCCGCAGGCGGTCGGCCGCCCCTGCCCGTGCGGCGCGACCGGGCACGTCGAGGCGGTCGCCGCCGGCCCGGCCGTCGCCGCGCGGTACGCCGAGCGCACCGGCGACCAGGTCGACCTGCCCGAGGTGGTGCGACGGGCCCGGGCCGGCGACGACGCGGCACGGGCCGTCCTGGCCGAGGCGGGCGCCGCGCTCGGCACCGCCCTCGCCGGCCTGGCCAACGCCCTCGACCCGGACCGGATCGTGGTCGGCGGTGGCGCCGCCGTACCCGAGGTCCTGGCCGCCGCCGGCCCGGCCTTCGTCGCCGCCTGCATGCCGGTGCTCGGCCCGGTGCCGCTCGTTCCGGCCGCGCTCGGCGCGGACGCCGCGCTGGTCGGCGCCGCCGAGGCCGCCCTGCGGACGATCGAGGAGGGCAGGGTCCGCCGATGATCGACATCGCGCTCGTACCGCTGGACGACCGGCCGGTCTGCCGGTCGCTGCCCGCCCTGGTCGCCGCCGTCGCCGGCGCGCGCGTCCAGGTTCCACCGGCCGACCTGCTGCCGGCCCAGCGGCGGCCCGGCGACCCGGACGGGTTGGCGCGCTGGCTCGCCGGCCGCCGGGCCGACGCCACGGTGGTCGCGCTGGAGACGCTGGGCCTCGGCGGGCTGATCGCCTCCCGGCTGCGCGACGACCCGGTCACCGCCGTGCTCGGCCGCTGGGCCGCCCTGCGCCAGGGCCCCGCGCCGGTCTACGCCGCCACCGTCGTGCAACGCACCCCCGACGCGGACGACGCCGGCGAGGAACCCGACTACTGGGCCCGGCACGGCCGCGCGTTGCACGCGTACTCGGCCGCGCTGCACCGGGGGATCGGCGGCGCCGAGCTGCCCGTCACCGCCGTGCCGGCGGCGATCCGCCGCGACTTCCTGCGCCGCCGGCAGCGCAACCACGTGCTCAACCAGGCCGCGCTCGGGCTCGCCGCCGAGGGCGTGCTGGACACCCTCGTCGTCGGCGCGGACGACACCGCCGTCGCCGCGGTCGGCACCGCCGAGTGGCAGTGGCTGCGGACCTGGACGTCCTGGCTGGAGCTGACCGACCGGGTGCTCGCGCACCCGGGCGCCGACGAGATCGGCGCGGTGCTCGTGGCCCGCGCGCTCGCCACGGCCGCCGGTCACGCGCCCCGGATCGCGGTCGCCTGCGCCGATCCGGACGGGCTGGACCGGGTGGCCCGCTACGAACCGGTGCCGGTCGGCGTCGGGATCGCCAGCCAGGCCGCAGCGGCCGGGGCCGCCGTGGCGGACCACGCCGCCGCCGACGCGGTGCTCGTGGTGCACCCGCCGCAACCCGGCGACGCCGACTGGGCGACCGCCCCGCCGGCCGACACCGACCCCGGGCCGGCCGCGCGCACCGCCGCCCTGGTCCGCCGGCTGCTCGCCGAGGGCCGGCCGGTCGCCCTGGCCGACTGCGCGGTGGGCAACGGCGCCGATCCCCGGCTGGTGGCCGAGTTGGCCGCCGACGGCACGTATGCCCGGCTGGCCGGCTTCGCCGGCTGGAACACCGCCGGCAACACCGTCGGCAGCGCGCTCGCCACGCTGGTGGCGTATGAGGTCGGACGGGCCGCCGGCACCCTCGACCGGTCCGCCTCCCGCCGGCTGCTCGCCCACCGCCTGGTCGACGACCACGTGTGGATGTCGTACGCCCGGCCCCGGCTGCGCCGCGAACGCGGCACCGACCCGACCCGGCACGACCACGTGCCGGACGAGGAGACCGCGCGGGTGACCGACCGGATCGAACAGCTGCTGCGCGAACGGTGGCGGCACCTCGACGCGGTGCCGGGCTTCGCCGTCGCCGCCGGCTCGGTGAGCCTGCCGTGGCACCGCACCTACGAGATCGACTTCACTGTGGAGGAAGACCGGTGAGCACTCCCGAACCGACAGTGACCGCCGACGTGGCCGTGGTCGGCGGCGGGCTCGGCGGGGTGGCCGCCGCGCTCGCCGCCGCCCGCGCCGGCGCCACGGTGGTCCTCGTCGAGGAGCTCTCCCGGGTCGGCGGTCAGGTCACCACCCAGGCGCTGCCCGCGTTGGACGAACACCCGCACATCGAGAGCTTCGGCGCCTCCGCCGGCTACCGGGCGTTCCGCGACGCCGTCCGCGCCCACTACGGCGGCACGGCGAACCCGGGCGGCGGCTGGGTGAGCCGGCTCTGCTTCGAGCCGGCCGTCGCCGGGCGGGTGCTGGACGCGACCCTGGCCGAGGCGAAGGTGACGGTGCTGACCGGCCGGTCCCCGGTCGCGGCGCGGGCCGAGGGCGGCCGGATCCACGACGTGACGCTGACCGACGGCACCGTGCTGGCCGCCGCCGTCTTCTGCGACGCCACCGAGCGTGGCGACCTGGCCCCGCTCGCCGGGTTCGCCACCGTCACCGGCTCGGAGGGCCGCGACGCGCACGGTGAGCCGGATGCCGTGCCCGGCGGCCCCGACCCCGCCGCCCAACAGTCGTTCACCTGGTGCGCGCTGGTGGAACACCACCCCGGCGCGGGCTTCACCGGCCCCGCGCCCGCCCGCTACGCCGAGCTGCGGCACCGGCTCTCCTTCGACATCGCCGGCTGGGACGGCAGCGTGCACCGGTACCGGATGTTCACCGACGGCCCGGACGGACGGCCGCCGTTCTGGACCTACCGGCGACTGCGCGCCACCGCGCCGGAGCTCGCGGTGCTCAACTGGGCGTCCAACGACTGCGCCGGGTACGACCCGATCGGTGACCCGGCGGGCGCCGAGCGGGCCGGCCGTGAGCTGACCGCCGCGTTCGTGCACTGGCTACGCACCGAGGCGCCCCGCGAGGACGGTGGCCGGGGCTTCCCCGGGCTGCGCCTGGCCCCGGAGGCCGCCGGCACGGCCGACGGCTTCGCCGAGGCGCCGTACCTGCGCGAGTCACGGCGGATCGTGGTCGAGCGGCCGGTCACCGGCCACGACCTCGCCCCCGTGCCCGGACGGGCCCGGGCGCGGCACCTGGCCGGCTCACTCGGCGTCACCTGGTACCACGTCGACCTGCACGAACGCACCGGCCACCCGGATCCGGTCTACCGGGAGACCGCGCCGTTCACCGTTCCGGCCGACGCGCTCGTCCCCCGCGGCGCGGTCAACCTGCTGGCCGCCGCCAAGAACCTCGGCGCCACCCAGGTCGCCGCCGCCGCGTACCGGGTGCACCACGGCGAGTGGGCGGTCGGTGAGGCGGCCGGGGCCCTCGCCGCCCGGGCCGCCCTGGACGCCCGGCCGGTGGGCGCCGTCCGCGACGACCCGGCGTTCCTGCTCGCGGTGCAGCGCGACCTGGTCGCCGCCGGCGTGCCGCTGGCCTGGGTGGCCGACGTGCCACCGGACGACCCGCGCTTCGCCGCCGTGCACCTGGCCGCCGCCCACGGGGCGGTGGAGGGGGAACGGGCCGCCGACCTGGCGGTGGAACCCGACCGGTCGCCCGGACCGGAGGACCTGGCCGCGCTGCGCCGGGCCGCCCGGTCGCTGGGCGCCGACCCGTCCCTCGTGGACCCCGATCGCGCCCTCGGCGCCCTGATGGAGGACATCGTCCGATGACCGTGCTCGACGCGATCCGTGGCCGGCTGGTCGTCTCCTGCCAGGCCGATCCCGGTGAACCGCTCGACGACCCGGCGCACATGGTGGCGCTGGCCCGTTCCGCGTTGCACGGCGGCGCGGTCGGCATCCGCGCCCAGGGGCTGCGTGACCTGCGGGCGCTGCGCGCGGCGCTGCCCGACACCCCCTTGATCGGGCTGGTCAAGGACGGCGTCGAGGGCGTCTACATCACCCCGACGTTGGCGCATGCCGAGGCGGTGGCCGCCACCGGTGTGCAGATCGTCGCGCTCGACGGCACCCGGCGGCCCCGCCCGGACGGGCTCACGCTGGCCGAGACCGTGGCCGGGCTGCGGCGGCGGCACCCCCGGGTGCTGGTGATGGCGGACGTGGCGGACGCCGCCGACGGTCACGCCGCCGTCGCCGCCGGGGTGGACCTGGTCGGCACCACGCTCTCCGGCTACACCGGCGGCGCGGTGCCGCACGACCCGGACCTGGAGCTGATCGGCACGCTCGTCGCCACGCTCCCGGTGCCGGTCGTCGCCGAGGGCCGGATCAACACCCCCGACGAGGCCGCCGCCGCCCTGCACCACGGCGCACACGCCGTGGTGGTCGGCACCGCCATCACCCGGCCCGCCGTCGTCACCGCCCGCTTCGCCGCCGCGCTCGTCACCAGCCGGGAGATGTCATGACCGTGCACGTCGTCAGCCACACCCACTGGGACCGCGAGTGGTACCGGCCGATGGAGTCCTTCCGGGCCCGCCTCGCCGAACTCGTCGCCCGGGTGTGCGACCAGCTCGACGCCGGCGAGCTGCGCCGGTTCCACCTCGACGGGCAGACCGTCACCGCCCTGGACGCGCTCGCCGTCCGCCCGGACCTCGCCGACCGGATCCGGGCCCACGCCGCCGCCGGCCGGCTGCACGTGGGGCCGTGGCACGTGCTCGCGGACAACCAGCTCGTCTCCGGCGAGAACCTGGTCCGCAACCTGCTCGCGGCCCGCCGGGTCGCCGCCGACCTGGGGCTGACGCTCGCCGACGTCGGCTACTGCCCGGACGCCTTCGGCCACCCCGCCGACCTGCCCCGGGTGCTGCGCGGCTTCGGTCTGGACACCGCGCTGGTCTGGCGGGGCGCGCCCCCGCACCTGGCCCGGTTCCGCTGGCGCGCCCCGGACGGCTCCGAGGTGCTCGCGGTCAACCAGGGCTACTACGAGCCGGAGGTGCTGTGGGACGCGGCCTCCGCCGCCGACCGGCTCGCTGCGTTCCGCGACAGGCAGGCCGGCCGGGACGCCGACGGGCCGTACCTGCTGCTCAACGGCGGCGACCACCTGGCGCCGCGGCCGTTGCCCGCGGGCCTGGCCGACGGCGCGGCGGTGGAGAGCACGCTGGCCGGGTACTTCGCCGCGATCCGCGACGCGGTGCCGGCGGAACGGGTGGTCACCGGTGAGCTGCGCCACCCGGGCGACTGGTTGACGTTCGTGCTGGCCGGCACGCTGTCCACCCGGCTCTATCTCAAGCAGGCCAACGCCGCCGCCGAGACGCTGCTGGAGGCGTGGGCGGAGCCGCTGACCGTACGCGCCGGCCGCGCCCACGCGGTCGGCCTGCTCCGGCACGCCTGGGACGAGCTGCTCCAGAACGCCCCGCACGACTCGATCTGCGGCTGCTCGGTGGACGAGGTGCACCGGGAGAACGAGGTGCGCTTCGACCGGGCCCGACAGGCCGGCGAGCACCTGGTCGAACGCGCCCTGCTGGACCTCGGGCTGGACACCCGGCTCGCCGGTGACCCGGTGACCGAGGCCGCCGCCCTGGTGGTGGTGAACCCGCACGCCGCACCGGTGACCGGCCCGGTCGTGGTGGACGTGCACACCGCGCCCGGGCACACCCTGGCCGGGCTGGTCGACGCCGACGGCGCGCCGGTGCCGTTCGAGCTGCGGGAGACCGAGCCGACGCCGTTGTTCTGCGCCGACCTGGACATCCTGCCGGACACCCGGGACACGCTGCGGCACCGCGTCGCGTTCGTCGCCGACGCCCCGGCCGGCGGCTGGACCGGCTACACCGCGACGGTCGTCCCCGGTGCTCCGGCCGCCGTGCCGGCCGGCGTCCCGGGCCGTTCGGTGACCCGGGGCGACTGGACGTTGACCGTCGCCGAGGACGCGTCGTTCACCCTGACCGACTCGGCCACCGGCCGCACCCTGCCCGGGCTGGGCCGCCTCGTCGACGTCGGCGACGCCGGCGACACCTACACCTACGACCCGCCCCGCCGGGACGAGACGGTCACGCCGGTCGTGCGCGAGGCGTGGGTGCACGACGGTCCGGCCGCCTCCCGCCTCGTGGTCCGCGCCGACCTGGACGTCCCGGCCGGCCTCACCGCCGACCGGAGCGCCCGGTCGACCGAGCGGGTGGTGCTGTCGCTGACCGTCACCGCCACGCTCTGGGCCGGGGTGCCGGAGCTGGACTGGCGGCTGGAGTTCGACAACACCGCCGACGACCACCGGCTCCAGGCCCACTTCCCGACCGACGCGCCGGCCACCGACTGGACCGCGGACGCCCACTTCAGCCTGCTCACCCGCCCGCTCAAGGCGGCGCTCGGCCCGCTGCCCGAACAGCGCGGGTACGAGGCCGACGCGGGCGTCGCGCCGGTCCGCTCGCTGGCCACCCTGCCGGGTCTGGCGGTCCTCGCGCCGGGGCTGCCCGAGGTGCAGGGCATCGCGGGGGAGCGGCCGTCCCTGGCCGTGACGGTGCTGCGCGCGGTCGGCTGGTTGTCCCGGCCCGACCTGCGGGCCCGCACCGCCGGCGCCGGACCCCAGCTGCCCACACCGGAGGCGCAGTGCCGGCGGCGGATCACCGCCGCGATCGGGGTACGCCTCGACGACGGCGAGTCCACGGTCACCACGGCGGCGGCGCACCGGCGCGCCCCGCTGCGGGCCTGGCAGCTGCGCCCCGGTGCGGTGGCGCCGGTCGCGACCCCGGGCCTGGGCGTGGACGGCGCGCAGGTGTCGGCGTACAAGCCGGCCGAGGACGGCGACGGCGCGGTGCTGCGGCTGGTCAACCCGACGTCCGCGTCGGTCGTGGCGACGGTGTCGGGGCTCGCCGGCACGCCCGTCGAGTGCGACCTCGCGGAGCGGCCGGTGGGCGGTGCGGTGGTCGGCGACGGGATCACCCTCGGCCCGTTCGCGACGCGCAGCTTCCGCGTCACCGGCTGACTCCCCGGGTGATTGTGGGCGGGACGGGGGTGCCGTACGCTCTGGTCGCGGCCCGCCCTCACGGTCCTGTGAGGAGCAACCATGCCCCTGAACCGCCTGCTGACCCTCGGGGTCGGCGCCTGTGCGGCGGTCGCGCTCAGCGTGCCGGTCGCCGCGGTCCCGGCCTCGGCCTCGGCGTCCCACCACCGCACCGGCGGCAGTCTGGTGCTGGTCGGCGGCGCGCTCGCCGACGACAACCGGGAGATCTACGACGACATCGTCCGGCTGGCCGGCGGCCCCGGCCGGGCCCGGATCGGCATCGTCACCGCCGGTGCCCCGGTGCCGGCCGAGGACCCCGACGCCGGCACCCCGGACTGCAACAACAGCGTCTGCAACGGTGACTACTACGCCGAGCTGTTCCGGTCCTACGGGGTGGCCGACGCGCAGTGGATCCCGATCGACCTGGACCACCCGGCCGCCGCCGACGACCCGGCGGTGGTGCGGCAGATCGAGTCGATGACCGGCTTCTTCTTCGGCGGCGGCGACCAGTACCGCTACGTCACCACCATGACGCGGGGGACGGCGCAGCGGGACAGCGCCGCGCTCGCGGCCGTGCGGCGCAAGCTGCGCGGTGGCGCGGTGGTCGCCGGCACCAGCGCCGGCGCGCAGATCATGGCCGGCCGCGACATGATCACCGGCGGGTCGACCGAGCCGGGGCTGCGCGACGGTGCGAAGCCGGGCTACTTCGACGACCCGGCGGTGCTCGGCTACCTGCCCCGGGGCGGGTTCGGGTTCTTCACCGCCGGGCTCGTGGACACCCACTTCTCCCGTCGCGGGCGGGAGGCGCGCTCGATCCGGCTCGCCTCGGACACCCGGCACACCCGGGTCTTCGGCCTGGACGAGAACACCGCGCTGGAGGTCACCGGGGTGGGTGGCCGCCGCACCTCGCTGCGGGTGCTCGGCCAGCGTGGGGTCAGCGTGCTCGACCTGCGCCGGGCGCGGGTCACCGACCACGCCGGGGTGTGGGGGATCGAGGGCGTGCGGTGGAGCCGGCTGACCGCCGGCGACGCCTACCTCGCGTCGCGCTGGACGGTGGTGCCGGCTGCCGGCAAGCCGCGCGTGCGGCCGGCGGTGGGACCGTGCACGGCGACCCCGTCGGAGGACGTCTTCTACGACTACGCCATGGTCGGCCTGGTCGAGGAGGGGCTCGCCGCCCGCACCGGCTGCGTGGCGGTCGGCGGCACGTCGTACGAGAAGGACCCGCAGTGGGCGGCGCGGTTGACCCGAGGCTCCGGGTTCGCGGCCTTCCGGGGCACGACGGCGACCACGTTCACCGACGTGGTGGTCGGCATCCGACCGGCCTGACGTGGGTGCGGCGGCGTCGGGCCGGGCGCCCGGCGCCGCCGTCACGAAGATGTAACAGAAGTTACGTATTGAGCAGTGAACTTAATGGATGTAACTTCTGTTTCATCGCTTCGTGGCCCCTCGGAGGTGCCCATGTCCCCTTCCCGCAACTCCCGTCGACTCGCCGTGACGGCCGCCGCCGCCGCGCTGCTCACCGTCGCCCCGCTCGGCGTCACCGCCGCCCACGCCCAGGTCACCCGGGTACGCCAGGGCAGCGCCACCGACGCCAGCCGGGCGAGCTGGTCCGGCCCGGCGTACACGATGAACGGTTCCGGCGGCATCGTCACCGCCACCATGACGAAGGCGGTCGACGCCATCCGGGGCGGCACCGGCGCGATCGACGTGGTGGTGATCGCCGGCTCCGGCTCAGGCACCCCGGAGTGCGACGTGATCACCCCGTTGGCCGGCGTCAACTCGTGCACCACGCTCACTCTCACCGCGGCCAACGACGGCAACAACAGCCAGGTCAACACCGACATCCGCAACGCCGAGTTCGTCTACTTCGCCGGCGGCGACCAGTGCCGCTACGTGGCCTGGAAGGGCACCGCGCTGGAGGCGTCGGTCGAGTCGGTGGTGGCCAAGGGCGGCGGCGTGGGCGGCGGCAGCGCCGGGCACCACGTCAACAGCGACGTCGTCTACGACGCCTGCACCGCCAGCGCCACCTCCTCGGGCGCGCTGGCCAACCCGTACGACCGGTCGCTGACGTTCACCACCGGCATGTTCCGCTGGCCGAACTACGCCGGCACGATCAACGACTCGCACTTCGTCACCCGCGACCGGATGGGACGGACCATGGCGTTCGTGGCCCGCGCGGTCAAGGACGGGCTGGTGTCCGGCGGCAAGGCGTGGGGCGTCGGGGTCGAGGAGGGCGCGTCGCTCTACCTCGACCGCGCCGGCCGGGCGACGCTCAGCGGCCCGAGCGCCTACGTCGTGCTCGGCGACCACCAGCCCGAGGTGGCCGTCTCCGGTCAGCCGCTCACCTACACCAATTTCAAGATCTGGAAACTGACCAACGGGCAGAGCTACGACTTCGCCAACCGGCCCACCTGCGGCTACTACCTGCGCAGCGTCCGCGCCGGAGTGCCGGACGCCAGTCTCTACAGCGGCACCCCGATCACCGACTGCTCGACCACCCCGCCGCCCTCGGGCGGGTCCACGTTCGCCGAGGCGGAGTCGAACGACAGCCGTACGGCCGCGAACGACATCTCCGGGCTGACCTTCCCGGCCACCGTGACCGGCGACATGAAGAGCACCTCCGACCGGGACTACTTCTCCCTCACGCTCGGCAGTG
Source organism: Micromonospora sp. WMMD754 (assembly GCF_049315235.1). NCBI lineage: Bacteria > Bacillati > Actinomycetota > Actinomycetes > Micromonosporales > Micromonosporaceae > Micromonospora > Micromonospora sp. WMMD754. The sequence goes on along the minus strand of NZ_CP186058.1, from coordinate 6,019,539 downwards.
GACAGACGCTGACCGTGAACTGCGCGGTCCCGTCCGCGTACGACGCCGACCTCTACCTGCTCAGCGCGAGCGGGAGCACGCTGACCCGCTCGGTGAACGACGGCGCCGGGGCGGACGAGTCGGTCACCCTGACCCGGACCGCGTCCGGCTCGGCCACCTACTACCTCGACCTGGAGGCGTACGCCGGCTCCGGCACGGCCGACTACTCCTGCACCGTCGCGAAGTCCTGACCCGGCACCCCCCGAAGGGTCCGCGGGCGGGCGGCGACGCCCCGCCCGCGGACCCGCCGCCGTAGCCGGGAGCGGAGTGGCGGGCCGCTACGCTCTGCTCGTGTCGAACCCCGTACCTGCCGACGAGACCCACGCCGTGGGGGTCGCGGCGCTGATCCGCCAGCGGCTCGGCGAGTGCAGCCCGGCCGAGCGCCGGGTGGCCCGCGCCCTGCTCGCCTCCTATCCGTCCGCCGGCCTGGGCACGGTCGCGGCGTTGGCCGAGCGGGCCGAGGTGAGCGCCCCGACGGTGCTGCGCTTCCTGTCCCGGCTCGGCTTCGGCGGTTACCCGGAGTTCCAGCGGGCGCTGCGTGACGAGCTGGCCGAGCGGGAGACCTCGCCCCTGACCGCCTACCGGGCGACCGAGCGCAGTGGGGCGCCGCCGCGCGGGGCGCTGTCCCGGGCCGCCGCGGCGCTGCCCGAGGCGGTGGGCGGCACGCTGGCCGACCTTCCGCAGGGTGAGCTGGACGCGGCCGTGCGCCTCTTCGCCGACCAGCAGTACCGGGTCACCGCGGCCGGTGGCCGGTTCTCCGCGCTGTTCGCCAACTACCTCGTGCTGCACCTGATGCAGGTGCGGGGCAACAGCCGGCTGCTGCCCGCCGGTCCGGTGGAGCGGGCCGACATGCTGGTGGACGTCGGCAGACGTGACCTGGTGGTGCTCTTCGACTTCCGGCGGTACGAGGAGTCGACCCTGGCCCTGGCCCGGGAGGTGACCGGCCGGGGCGCCCGGGTGGTGCTGTTCACCGACCGGTGGCTCTCGCCGGTGGCCGGTCTGGCCGAGGTGGTGCTGCCCAGCCGGGTCGACTCGCCCTCGCCCTACGACAGCTTCGTGCCCACGCTGGCGCTGGTGGAGACGCTGGTCGCGGCGCTGATCGACCGGCTCGGCCCGGTGGCCGGCGCCCGCCTCAAGGCGATGGAGGGGGCGCAGCAGGCGTTCGGCGTCCGCTGAAACGTACGTTACAGAAAACTGTAACCCCACCGAGATCGTAACGTGAGTTACAGTCCGGGGGCTGGCTGTTCCGGCCCCCGGAAGGACTCCCCATGCGCATCCGTTCCCTCGCCCTGCTCGGCGTGACCTCGGCGCTGCTCGCCGCCACCGCCGCCTGCGGCTCCTCCTCGGCCGGTGGCTCCACCGACGAGATCACACCCGTCTCGGTCACCATCGACGGCGTCGGCGCCGTCGAGACCGACAAGGCCCTCGCCGCCAAGGTCCCCGCCGACGTGCGCGGCCGAGGTGGCGTCACGGTCGCCACCAACGCCCCCTACCAGCCGTTCATCGACTTCAAGGTCGAGGGCCGCACCGACGAGTTCGTCGGCCTCGACCACGACCTGTTCCAGGCCGCCTCGGCCCGGCTCGGCCTGAAGGCCACCTTCACCCAGCAGCCGTTCGACGGGCTGGTGCCCGGCCTGCAGGCCGCGAAGTACGACGCGATCGCCGGCGGCATCACCGACAAGAAGGAACGCCAGCAGGTCGCCACGTTCGTCGACTACTCCGCCTCCGGCACCGGCTTCCTGGTCGCCGCCGGCAACCCGCTCGGCGTGAAGACGGTGGCCGACCTCTGCGGCCGCACGGTCGCCGTGCAGAAGGCCAGCAACCAGGCGAAGAACCTGGCCACGTACGCCAAGGAGAGCTGCGCCGGCCGGCCGTTGCAGGTCAAGGAGTACCCGGAGAACCCGCAGGCGGTGCAGGCGCTGATCGCCGGCAACGTGCAGGTCGTCGCCGCCACCCGGGTGAACCTGGTGGACACCGCCGGCGCGCTGGCCGGCAAGGCCGAGCTGGTCGCCGACCCGTCCTCGCCCAACGGCTGGCTGGCCAGCCCGAACGGCTTCGGCTTCCTGAAGGCGCAGAAGGAGCTGGCCGAGGCGTACCGCGCCGCCGTGCAGTCGCTGATCGACGACGGTACCTACGGCAAGATCCTGGCCCACTGGAAGCAGACCCCGATCGCCGTCGAGAAGGCCACGATCGACCAGGCCATCGACTGACCCGGCGGACCACCGCCCCCCGATCCGCGGTCGCCGGGCGCCCTCTGATTCCGTGAGGGCGGGCCCGGAGGCGCCCGGCGACCGCCGCACCCCCTGCCGGAGGCACCCCCGCGATGACCACCCCCGACACCCCGGCGGTACGGGTCGTCTCCGTCCGCCACTACGGCCGCTGGCTGACCGCGCTGGTCGTGGCCGGCTTGGCCGCCCTGTTCCTGCGGGCGCTGCTGAGCAGCCCCAACCTCGAACCCGGCACGGTCGCCCACTACCTGTTCCAGGACTACGTGCTCGACGGCGTGCTCACCACGCTCTGGCTCACAGTGCTCGCCATGGTCCTCGGCACCGCCGGCGGCATCCTGCTGGCCGTGCTGCGGCTGTCGGACAACCCGGTGCTGCGCGGCGTGTCCTGGACGTTCATCTGGGTCTTCCGCGGCACCCCGCTGCTGGTGCAGATCATCTTCTTCGGCTTCCTCGGCGCGCTCTTCCCCCGGCTCACAGTGACCGTGCCGTTCACCGACACCGTCCTGTTCGACCGGCCCACCAGCGTGGTGGTCACCGGCACCGTCGCCGCCGTGCTCGCGCTGTCGCTCAACGAGATGGCGTACGCCGCCGAGGTGATCCGCGGCGGCATCCTGGCCGTCGACGGCGGCCAGACCGAGGCCGCCGCCGCCCTCGGCATGGGCCCCACGCTCACCCTGCGCCGGGTGGTGCTGCCCCAGGCCATGCGCGTGATCATCCCGCCGATGGGCAACGAGACCATCACCATGCTCAAGTCCACCGCGCTGGTGTCGATCATCGCCGGGCGGGACCTGATGACCGCCGTGCAGAGCGTCTACCAGAACAACTACAAGGTGATCCCGCTGCTCGTGGTGGCGGCGATCTGGTACCTCGCCCTGGTCAGCCTCCTCTCCGCCGGCCAGTGGCTGGTGGAGCGCCGGTTCGGCCGCGGCTTCGCCCGGGGAGGCGTGCGATGACGGCGATGGTCCGTGCCGAGGGTGTCACCAAGCGGTTCGGCCCGGTCGAGGTGCTCAGGGGCATCGACCTGACCGTGGCCCCCGGCGAGGTGGCCTGCCTGCTCGGCCCGTCCGGCTCCGGCAAGTCCACGTTCCTGCGCTGCGTCAACCACCTCGAGCGCATCGACGGCGGCCAGCTCTCGGTCGACGGCGAACTGGTCGGCTACCGCCGCCACGGCGACCGGCTGTACGAGCTGAAGGCCCGCGAGGTGGCCGTGCGTCGCCGCGACATCGGCATGGTCTTCCAGCGGTTCAACCTCTTCCCGCACCTCACCGCGCTCGGCAACGTGACCGAGGCGCCGGTGCGGGTGCTGCGCACCCCGCGCGGGCGGGCCCGGGAGGAGGCGCTGCGGCTGCTCGACCGCGTCGGCCTGGCCGACCGCGCGCACCACTACCCGGGCCAGCTCTCCGGCGGGCAGCAGCAGCGGGTGGCGATCGCCCGGGCGCTGGCCATGCGCCCGAAGCTGATGCTCTTCGACGAGCCCACCTCGGCGCTCGACCCGGAGCTGGTCGGGGAGGTGCTGGACGTGATGAAGGGCCTCGCCGCCGACGGCATGACCATGGTGGTGGTGACCCACGAGATGGGCTTCGCCCGCGAGGTGGCCGACCAGGTCGCGTTCCTCGACGACGGCGTGGTGGTCGAGGTCGGCCCACCGGACGAGGTGCTCGGCCGCCCCCGGCACGAGCGCACCCGCGCCTTCCTCGACAAGGTGCTCTGATGGACCCGCTGCTCGGCGCGGCCGGCGACCGGCTGTCCGCGTACCACGACCGGCTCGCCCGGCTGGTCGCCGTCGACTCCGGCTCCGGCCAGGTCGACGGTCTGCGGGAGGTCGGTGACCTGGTGCAGGGCTGGTGCCTCGGCGCCGGGCTGGCCGTCGAGCGGGTGCCGGTCGCCGACGCGGCCGGCCAGGCGCTCGGGGACGTGCTGATCGCCCGCCGCCGCGGCGCGGGGACCCGGCGGATCCTGCTCGCCGGCCACCTGGACACCGTCTTCCCGCCCGGCACGGCCGCCGCCCGCCCGTTCCGGGTGCAGGACGGCCGGGCGTACGGCCCGGGGGTCAGCGACGACAAGGGCGGCGTGCTCGCCGGGCTGGCCGCCGTCGAGGTGCTCGCCGCACTGGACCGGCACCGGTACGGCGAGCTGGTGCTGGTCTGCACGCCGGACGAGGAGATCGGCTCGGTCGGCAGCCGGCCGCTGCTGCGTACCCTCGGGTCGGAGGCCGACGTGGCGCTCTGCCTGGAGTGTGCCCGCGACAACGGCGACCTGGTGTCGGCCCGCAAGGGCGTCGCCGACCTCGCCGTGACGCTGCGCGGGCGGGCCGCGCACGCCGGCATCGAGCCGGAGCGGGGCGCCAACGCGTTGCTCGCCGCCGCCCGGCTGACCATCGCGTTGGACCAGCTCAACGGCCGTTGGCCCGGGGTGACGGTGAACGTGGGCGCGCTGGAGGCGGGCGGCCGGCCCAACGTGGTCGCCGACCGGGCCCGGATGCTGGTCGACCTGCGCGCCTGGCGCACCGGCGAGTACGAGGCGGCGCTGGCCGAGATCCGTCGGCTGGTCGCCGAGCCGGTGGTGTCCGGCGTGCACGCCGACCTGACCGTGCACGCACCCACCCCGCCGTGGGAGCCGGGGCCGGCCGGGCGCCGGTTGGCCGAGCTGGCGGCGAAGGTGGGCGCGGGGCTCGGCGTACCGGTCTCGCACACCGCGACCGGCGGCTGCGCGGACGCGAACCTGCTGGCCGAGGCCGGTGCCGCCGTGCTCGACGGGCTCGGCCCGATCGGCGGCGCCGACCACAGCCCGGGGGAGTGGCTCGACCTCGACTCGGTGGTGCCCCGGGTGGCGCTGCTGGCCGGCCTGATCGACGCGGTCGGATCGGGTGACCGCGCCGGAACGTAGTCAAATTCCTGAATCACCCTTCCTGTATTGGGTAGGATCGGTGGCGTGGAGGCGTCACCGTTCCGGGGCGTGGTGGCCTGCCTGGCGACCATGCACGGCAAGCAGTGGGCGTTGCGTCCGCTGCTGCGTCGTCGGCTCGGGATGAGCGTGCGCGTGGCGTCGGTGGACACCGACGCGCTCGGCACGTTCACCGGTGAGGTGCGGCGGGTCGGGTCGGCGCGGGAGACCGTGGTGCGCAAGGCCCGGCTCGGGATGGCCGCCACCGGATCCCCGGTGGGGCTGGCCAGCGAAGGGGCGTTCGGCCCGCATCCGGCGGCCCCCTGGACGCCCGCCGACGTGGAGTACGTGGCGCTGGTCGACGACCGGTCGGGCCTGACGGTGGTGGAGAGCGCCCTGAGCGTCGAGACCAACCACTGTCACGTCGTCACCGACGGCCGGGACCTGGCCGCCGTGCTCGCGTTCCTGCGCCGGGTCGGGTTTCCGCACCACGCGGTCGTCGTCCGGCCCGCGAGCGGGCCCGGTCGGCCGGTCAAGGGACTCCGTCGGCTCGCCGACGTGCTCGCGGCCGCCCGGCGGGCCGCCGTCGACTCCGACGACGGCACCGCCGTGCTCGGCGCGGACCTGCGGGCCCACGTCAACCCGACCCGGATGCGGGTCATCGCCGCGGCCGGGCGGCGACTGGTCCGGCGTCTCGCCACACCCTGTCCCGCCTGCGCGGCGCCCGGTTTCGGCCCGGTCGGCGCCGAGCCGGGGCTGCCCTGTCGCGACTGCGGCACACCGACCCCGCAGGACGCGTCGCTCATCTCGGGCTGCGGCCGGTGTCCGTACCGCTCGTCTCGCCCGGTGGCGGGCGCCGCCGACCCCGGATCGTGCCCGGCGTGCAACCCCTGACGGCGCCGCCGGGCTCACGGCAACCGCGTCGACGCGCGGTTCGGCGGGCGTAGGCGGCAGGCCCGCCGGGCCGGCGGTGACAGGAGCGGTCGTACCTCGTTGAGGAGCCGGTCCGCGTCGTGCCAGACCATGCCGTGGAGGCCGCAGCGGCCGGATCGGACGGCCTGGTCGAGCAGCGGTGAGCGGCGGCGCAGCGCGGCGAGGGTGGCGCGCACCCGGTCCGGTCCGCTGCCCCGCGGCAGGGAGCAGGTGGCGTGGCCCAGCACGACCAGCAGCGGCGCGCCGAGGTGCGTGACCGCGTACTCCAGGCTGCCCAGCGCGGCCGGGCCGACCTCCAGGCCGGCGGTGCGGACGGCGTAGACGTCGGCGCCGCCGAACACGGTGACGGCCTCGGGTTGCGGGTCGGCGCACGAGAGGATCGCGGCCACCGGGTCCGCGTCGCCCGGTGGGACGGGCGCGCCGCCCACCCGGAAGCGGTGGTGCCCGGCGCGCAGCCGGGCGAGGGCGAAGCTCGGGCTGGTCTGCCACCCCTGGCGCGGAGATCCGGTCGCGTCCATCGCTCCTCCTCGTGCCGAGCCGCTGTCGTGCGTCTCACGATACACGAATTCTAAATCGTGTAATACAGTGCGGATGTCTGAGGGAGGTGGCGATGTCCGTCGCACTGGTTCTGGGAGTCCTCGCCGGGCCCGCATCGGCGGCGCTGTACGCGCTGGCGGTACCCGACCCCCGTCGAGCCGCCCGGGTGGTGGGGGCGCTGCTCGCTCTCACCGCCGCCGCAGCAGCCGCGCTGGTGACCCGGGTCGCGTACGACCCGGTGGTTCCGGCGCTCCTGCTCCGGCTCGACCCACCCGGGCCGGCGTTCTCCGTCGGGATCCGGATCGACCGGTTCACCGCGCTGTTCGCGCTGCTGGTCTGCGGGCTGGCCGCCGTCGTCGCCGGCTACGCGCGCCGCTATCTCGACGGCGAGCCGGGCGCCCGCGCGTTGCAGGCCCGGGTCGCGGCCGCCACGGCGGCGACCCTGGTGATGGCCACCGCGCCGAGCCTCGTGCAGTTGGCCGTCGGCTGGATCGCGGCCGGGCACCTGCTGATCGGGCTCATCGGCCACTACCGGGAGCAGCCCCGGGTGCGGGCGGCGGTGCGCCGTACCCGGCGGGTGTTCCTGCTCGGTGACGTGGCCCTGGTCGCCGGGCTGGGGCTGCTGGCCGTCCCGGCCGGCGACGCGGACCTCGACGCGGTCCGGGCGGCCGCCGGCGACCGGCCCGGTTGGCTCCTGGCCGTCGCCGGCGGGCTGCTGCTGGTGGCAGGCGCGGTGCGCTCGGCCCAGGTGCCGGCGCACCGCTGGCTGCCGTCCACGCTGGACGCACCGACCCCGGTCTCCGCCTTCCTGCACGCGGGCATGGTCAACGTCGCCGGCTTCCTGATGATCACGCTGGCGCCCGTGATGGTCGCCGCGCCCGGCCTGATGCCGGCGATGGTGCTGGTCGGGCTCGTCACCGCGGTGTCCGGGACGGTGTTCGCCGCGGTGCGCACCGACGTCAAGGGCACCCTCGCCCGGTCCACCGTCGCGCAGATGGGGTTCATGCTCGCCCAGTGCGGTCTCGGCGCGTTCGGCCTGGCCGCCGTGCACCTGGTCGGGCACGCCGTCTACAAGGCGTACGCGTTCCTGTCCGCCGGCGGCGCGCTCCAGGCCCAGGCGCGGGCCGCGGCCGCGCCTCGACCGGTCGGCCCGCCCCGGACCCGGACCGTGGTCCTGGCCGGCGCGGCGGTGCTCGCCGCCGTGGCGCTCACCGAGCTGGCACTCGGCGCCAGCCCGAGCGGCCTGCTCAGCACCGCCCTGGCCGGCGCCGCCGCGCTGGCCGCGGTGCGGTCGGCGCTCGCCGACCGCGAGGTGCCGGCGCGGACCGCCGTCGCGATCACCCTCGCGACGGGCGCGCTGGCCGGCGGCTACCTGGTCGCCGGGCGGGCCGTCGCCCGGTGGCTGGGTCTGCCGACCTCGGTGACGGACGCAGGGGTGGGCGTCGCGGCGGCCACGCTGGCCGTGGCGGCCGTCGCCGGGACGGTCCTGCTGCGCCGGCACCGCGCCGCGCTGTGGTGGTGGGCCTGGCGTGACGGCGCCGTCGGCGCGTGGTGGCGCCGGTCCGCCGGCCCGGCGACGGGGGAGCCGGCCGCCTGGGCCGTGACCGCGGTGCGCCGCCGCGACGTGTCCGACCGCTCGGACGCCGCCCGTGTCGTCGCCGCGCTCGCCGCCGCCGGCGACCACGTCGCCGCGGTCTGGCCGCTGGACACGTTCGTCGCGGTGAACCCCCTCGCCGGACGGGAGCGGGTGCCGTTCGCCCGGGCCGTCGCCGAGCTGCGGTCGCTCGGCGGCGCGCGGACCCACCTGCCGGCCGTCGAGTACCGGCGGCGGCTGCGCGACGGCGAGATCGAGCCGGTCGACCTGACCGCCGCGCTTCCCCCGGCGACCTCGGAACCGGTCACGCTCGCCGGGCGGTCGCTCACGACCGCGGACCTCCGGGTCGCCACGCTGTCCCACCCGGTGCACGACGGACCGCCACCACCGCCCGACCTGCTCGCCGTGGCGCGACGCCGGCTCGCCGGGCCCCGGCCCGCCGTCCCGGACGACCCGGACCCGCTCACCGTCGCCGAACTGCTCGACCGGATCCTGGGCACCCGGATCGGCGCGGACGTCGACGAGCTGGTGGCCGGCTGGTGCGCGGCGCACTGCGGCCGCCCGGCCGCCCGCTGGCCGGTGCCCGGTGCGGCCGACGAGAGCTGCTGGACGCGCTGGCGGCGGATGGCCGGCGCCGACCGGAACCCGGGCCCCGCGGGCGTCGGCGGCCTGCGGGCGCTCGTCGACGCGCTGCCGGCCGCGCCCGACCGGGCCGTCGCCGCGCTCCTGCGTGCCCTCGGGGTGGCGCCCGCGAACTGGTCGGCCTACCTGTCCCGGTCCCTGCTCCGGCTGCCCGGCTGGGCCGGCTACGCCCGCTGGTCGCAGACCCACCCGGGCGAGCGGCCGGACCTGACCCCGCTGGACCTGCTCGCGGTGCGGCTCAGCTACGAGCTGGTGCTGGCCGGCGACGTCGCCCACCGCCGCCTCGGGCTCCCGCCGACGGTCGACGCGGTCACCGCCGCGACGACGCCGACCGCTGCGACGACGCCGACCGGCGCCGTCGCCGGGCCGGTGCCGACCGTCGGGACCCCGGGGACCGCGCCGACCGCCGGGGCGCCGGGCGCGGACGAGCCGGCGGCTCTCGCCCGGCTGGTCGCGGCGCTCGGCGTCGACGCGCCGGCCCTGGCGCTGCTGCCCGAGGAGACGGTGTCCGTGCTGCGTGACGTGGTGGTCGAGCTGTCCCCGGCGCGGCAGGCCGAGGTGTGGCTCGCCGCCGCGGAACACGCGTACCGGCGTCGGCTGCGGGACCGGCTGGACCACGGGGCACGCCCGCGCCCGCGCCGCGCCGCCCGCGCCACCGCGCTCGCCCAGGCGGTGTTCTGCATCGACGTGCGCAGCGAGGGCCTGCGCCGGCACCTGGAGGCGGCCGGGCCGGTGGACACGTACGGCTTCGCCGGCTTCTTCGGCCTGCCCGTGCGCACCGCGGCGACCGACGCCGGCCGGGGCCGGGACCGCTGCCCGGTGCTCATGCGGCCGGTGGCCACCGTCGCGGAGACCGCCGACGCCACGCGGGTGCGCCGCCGGCGGGCCCGGCAGGCGTGGCGCCGGGCGTTCGCCTCGGCCAAGGCCGACCCGGTCGGCGCGTTCGCCTTCGTCGAGGTCGCCGGCGTGCTCGCCACCGCCGCCCTCGCGGTACGCGCCGTCGCACCGGGCCGCTTCGCCCCGGCCGCCGACGACACCGCGCCGACGGTGGCCGACCTCGACGCCGCCCTGACCCTCGACGAGCAGGTCTACTACGCGGAGGCGACGCTGCGCACGGTCGGGCTGACGGCCGACTTCGCCCCGCTGGTGCTGCTCTGCGGGCACGGGGCCACCAGCACCAACAACCCCTACGCCGCCGCGCTCGACTGCGGCGCCTGCGGCGGCAACCGGGGCGGGGTCAGCGCCCGCCTGGTCGCCACGCTGCTCAACCGGCCCGAGATCCGCGAGGCGCTGGACGCCCGGGGGATCCACCTGCCCGCCGACACCCACGTCCTGGCCGGCGAGCACGACACGGTCACCGACGAGGTGCGCCTGTTCGACGCCGACGCCGTCCCCGCCCGGCTGCGCCCGCACCTCGACGACCTGACCCACCGGCTCGCCCAGGCGGGAGCGGGGCTGCGCGCGGAACGGGCCACCCGGCTGCCCGGCCGGCCGGGCCCCCGCCACGTGCCCGGCCGCGCGTCGGACTGGGCCCAGGTGCGGCCCGAATGGGCGCTGGCGGGCAACGCCGCGTTCATCGCCGCGCCGCGCTCGCTGACCGCGGGGACCGACCTCGGCTGCCGCACGTTCCTGCACTCCTACGACTGGACCGCCGACCCGGACGCGGTCGCGCTGGAGACGATCATGACCGGCCCGCTCGTGGTCGCGTCCTGGATCAACCTCCAGTACTACTTCTCCACAGTGGACCCGTACCGCCTCGGCGCCGGCACCAAGACCGTGCACACCGTCCTCGGCGACGCCCTCGGCGTCCTCTCCGGCTCCGGTGGCGACCTGCGCGTCGGGCTGCCGCTGCAGTCCGTCGGCGACGGGACCCGGCCGGCGCACGACCCGCTGCGCCTGCTCGCCGTGGTCCACGCCCCGCACCACCTCGTCGACACCGTGCTCGGCCGCAACCCGGGCCTGCGCCAGCTGGTCGACGGCGGCTGGATGTCCCTGACCGTCGTCGACCCCCACACCGGCGAATGGAGTGAGCCGGGCGGATCCCGGCACACCACGCCGCTCCCGGCCCCCGACCCAGAGAAGGAGTACAGCGCATGAACGAGCTCGGACTGACGCGGATGGTCAAGGTGGAGGTCGTCACGCGTGGCGACGACGTCGACGCCGTGCGGACGCTGCTGCACGCCTCCGGCGTGAGCGGTTGGACCAGCCTCAGCGGGGTCTCCGGCTTCGGCCACCACGGCACCCACGAGGGTCGGCTGCTCTTCAACGACCGGGCCGGACTCGTCATGGTGATCGCCGTCCTGCCGCCGGAGCGGGCCGAGCCGGTCGTCACCGGTCTGCGGGACATCCTGGCCCACCGGCCCGGCGTCATGTTCGTCAGCGACGCCTGGGTGAGTCGGCCCGAGTACTTCGGCGCCGACCGGCCGGCGGGCCCGGTGACCTGACGGAGCGACAGTCGCGTCGGGGCGGGGCGGCGACCGCCGGCCACCCCGCCCCGCCGTCACCCGTGGCGTACGGTGACGGCATGGGACGCCTCGCCCGGTGGCGTCGGGTGGCCCGGGAGCATCCGACCGTGGCCGACGCGCTGCTGGCCGCGGTGCTCTTCACGGTCAGCCTGCTTCCGGTGAACCCGCCCGGAGGGCCACCCCGGGACCCGTTGACCGCCGGCGCGGTGCTGCTCGCGGCGGCCGGCTGCGCCGCGCTCGTCCTCCGGCGCCGGTTCCCGTTGCCGGTGCTGGCCGTGGTGACCGTCGCGGCGGCCACGTCGTTGCTCGCCCAGCAGGCGCGGGGGCCGTTCGTGCTGACCGTGGCGGTGGCCGCCTACACCGTGGCCACCCGCACCGACCGGCGGACCGCCGTGGCGGCCGGTGCGGCGAGCGGTCTGCTCCTCGGCGGCTCGGCGGTCGTCGCGCTGGGCGTGGGCTGGCTCGATCCGGCGGTCGTGGTCCTGCTGCTCTGGTTCGGCGTCGCGGTGGCCGCCGGCGACGCGGTGCGCAGCCGGCGCGCGTACGTGGCCGTGCTGGAGGAACGGGCCCGGCGGGCCGAGCGGACCCGGGAGGAGGAGGCGCGCCGGCGGGTGGCCGAGGAGCGGCTGCGCATCGCCCGGGAGCTGCACGACGTGGTGGCGCACCACATCGCGCTGATCAACGTGCAGGCCGGCGTGGCCGGACACCTGCTGCGCGACCGGCCGGACGCGGCCGAGGAGGCGCTCGGGCACGTCCGGTCCGCCGCGCGCACCGTGCTGGACGAGATGGCCGTCCTGCTCGGCCTGCTGCGCCGGGGGGAGCCGGAGGCCCCGACCGAGCCGGCGCCCGGACTGGGTCGGCTCGACGCCCTCGTCGACGGCTTCGCCGCCGGCCAGCCGGTCCGGTGGATCCTGTCCGGCCGCCCCCGCCCGCTGCCGGGCGCGGTGGACGTGGCCGCCTACCGCATCGTCCAGGAGTCGCTGACCAACGCGCACCGGCACGCGCCCGACGCCACCGTCACGGTCGAGGTCCGCTACACCGACACCGCGGTCGCCGTGGAGGTCCGCGACGACGGGCCGGGACCGGGCGGTCCGGGTGACTCCGGAACCGGTCTCGGCCTGCTCGGGATGCGGGAGCGGGCCGAGGCGGTCGGCGGCGCGTTCCACGCCGGTCCCCGTCCGGAGGGTGGCTTCGTGGTCCGCGCGGAGCTGCCCGCCCCGATCCCCCAGGAGGTGACATGACCGTCCGGGTCCTGCTCGCCGACGACCAGACGCTCATCCGCGCCGGCTTCCGCGCGCTGATCGACTCGGCGCCGGACCTGTCCGTGGTGGGCGAGGCGGCCACCGGCCGGGAGGCGGTCGTCCAGGCCCGCGCCACCCGGGCCGACGTGGTGCTGATGGACATCCGGATGCCCGACCTCGACGGCCTGGCCGCCACCCGGCAGATCACCGCCGACGAGGACCTGGCCGGCGTGCGGGTGCTCATCCTGACCACGTTCGAGGTCGACGAGTACGTCTTCGAGGCCCTGCGGGCCGGCGCCAGCGGCTTCCTCGGCAAGGGCGTGGAGCCGGTCGAGCTGCTCGACGCGATCCGCACCGTCGCCGCCGGGGAGGCGCTGCTGTCGCCGAAGGCCACCCGTGGGCTGATCGCCCGGTTCCTGGCCCAGCCCGACCCGGAGCCCCGGGCCACCCCGGAACGGCTGCGGGTGCTCACCGAACGGGAACGCGAGGTGGTGGCGCTGGTCGCCGCCGGGCTGAGCAACGAGCAGATCGCCCAGCGGCTGGTGGTGTCCCCGCTGACCGCGAAGACCCACGTCAACCGGGCGATGGCCAAGCTCGACGCCCGGGACCGGGCCCAGCTCGTGGTGATCGCCTACCAGAGCGGGCTGGTCCGGGCCGACCCGCCGGCGCGGTAGCCGGGCCGCCCGGATACCGCGACCGCGGTACGCGCGGGTGTCCGCGCCCGGCCGACGCGGCGGCCGGGGTACGCGGGCCAGGGTTGAGCACATGATCGAAGCCCGCGACCTCAGCAAGCGCTACGGCGACCGGCTCGCCGTCGACTCCCTGACCTTCACCGTCGCGCCGGGCGTGGTGACCGGATTCCTCGGTCCGAACGGCGCCGGCAAGTCCACCACCATGCGCATGATCCTCGGCCTCGACGCGCCGACCGGGGGCACCGTGCGGGTCAACGGCCGCCGGTACGCCGAGCACCGGGACCCGCTGCGCCAGATCGGCGCCCTGCTGGAGGCGAAGGCGGTGCACACCGGCCGCTCCGCCCGCGACCACCTGCTCGCGCTGGGCGCCACCCACGGCATCGGCCGCCGCCGGGTCGACGAGGTGATCGACCTGGTCGGCCTGCGGGAGGTGGCCGGCAGGCGGGCCGGTGGGTTCTCCCTCGGCATGGGCCAGCGGCTCGGCATCGCCGCCGCGCTGCTCGGTGACCCCGCCGTGGTGATGCTGGACGAGCCGGTCAACGGCCTGGACCCGGACGGCATCCGCTGGATCCGCGGCCTGCTGCGGGGCCTCGCCGCCGAGGGCCGCACGGTGTTCGTCTCCTCGCACCTGATGAGCGAGATGGCGCAGACCGCCGACCACCTGATCGTGGTCGGCCGGGGTCGGCTGCTCGCCGACGTGTCCCTCGCCGAGTTCACCCGCCGGGCGTCGCGCACCACGGTGCGGGTGCGCTCACCCCAGGCCGCCGCGCTGCGCGACCTGCTGGCCGGACCGGACGTCACCATCACCGGTGGTGAGCCGGGCCTGCTGGAGGTCAGCGGTCTGCGGCGCGAGGTGATCGGCGACCGGGCCGCGGCGGCGGGGCTCACCCTGCACGAGCTGACCGCCACCGAGGCGTCCCTGGAGGAGGCCTTCATGACCATGACCCGCGACGCCGTCGAGTACGCCGGCGCCACCGCAGGAGAGACCCGATGACCACCACCGTGCCCACCGCCGTCCCGGCCGACGCCCGGATCACCGGCCCGCGCGTGGTCCGCGCGGAGTGGATCAAGTTCCACTCGCTGCGTTCCTCGTTGATTCTTCTGGCCGCCACCCTCGTGGTGTTCGCCGCCCTCGGGCTCGGCTTCTCGGCGTTCCTGGCCGACGCCACCATCGAACCGGGCACCCCGGCGCCACCCGGCGGGCCCTCGTCACTCGACCCGCTCGGCGCCAGCCTCGGCGGCGTCAACCTCGCCCAACTGCTGATCGCCACGCTCGGCGTGCTGCTGACCGCCGGGGAGTACGCCACCGGCATGATCCGCACCTCCCTGGCCGCGGTGCCCCGGCGCTGGCCCGTGCTCACCGCCAAGATCACCGTCCTGGCCGGCGTGTCGCTCGCCGTGCTGCTGCCCACGGTGCTGCTCACCTTCCTCGGCGGACAGGCCGTCCTGGGGGACAAGGGCATCGCGCTCGGCGACGACGGGGTGCTGCGCGCGGTGCTGGGCACGGCCGCGTACCTCGCCGGGATCGGCGTGCTCGGCGCGGCGCTGGGCTCGCTGCTGCGTACCACCGCCGGCGCGCTGACCAGCGTTGTCGCGCTCCTGCTGGTCGTGCCCGGGGTGGTGTCGCTGTTGCCGGAGAGCTGGTCGGAGACGATCTCCCCGTACCTGCCGTCGAACGCCGGGCAGGCGTTCATGAGCCTCGGCGGCGACCCGAACCTGCTCTCCCCGCAGGCCGGCGCGGCCGTGTTCGTCGGCTGGCTGATCGCCCTCGTCGGCGCCGCCCTGATCCGGCTGCTCCGGCGCGACGCCTGAGCCGGGCTCACCCGGGCCGGCGGCCGGTGTCGCCGGTCCGGGCCGGCGTCAACTTCTCCGCGTGCGCGACCAGGATGAGCAGCACGCTGAGGATCGCCGACCCGGCCAGCAGTGGCAGGCCCCGACCGACGAGGGCCAGCGCCGCGATCGCGGCCAGCCCGACCGGCCGGTGCCAGGACACCCGATGGTGGACCGCCGCCGAGAGCAGGATCCAGCCGATCAGGAACAGCGCCGGGCCGCTGAGCGCCATCATCAGCGCCGCCGGGTCCCGGGACAGCGGTTCGGCGATCATCAACTGGGCGCCGACCGCGGCGGCCACCACCCCGGCCACCATCACCAGGTGCAGGTAGCCGGCGAGCAGGCCGAGCCGGCTGCCGGACGGGCCCAGCGCGTCGATCGCCGCGCCGAGCCGTACGCCGCCGGGCACCAGGTAGAGCCGGCCCAGGCTGACCGCGTTGACGAACGCCAGCGCGAACGCGGCGGTGCGGGAGAGGTCGAACCCGGTGGTGCTGTAGACGATCCCGGCGGTCAGGATCAGCTCGCCCAGCGCGATGATGTAGATCTGCTGGTAGCGCTCCGCCAGGTGCTCGCCGATCACCTGGAGATCCGCCCAACTGCTGCGGCCGAGTCCGGGCGTCGGCCAGCGCAGCCGCGCCAGCGACAGGTCCAGGACCACCGCCACGGTCCAGAGCGCCACCTGGGCCGGCTCGACCAGCGCGCCGGTCAGCCACAGTACCGCGGAGAGCGCGAACCAGACCGCGACCCGCAGCGTCCGCACCCGCAGCGGGTTGCCGCGCAGCGCCGGCAGCAGGAACGCCGGACGGCCCAGGTGGATCGCCACGTAGGCACCGGCGAACACCAGCCCGTGCCCGGAGTACGCGCTCGGCGCGGCGGCCGCCATCATCAGCCCGCCGAACATGACCCAGAGCAGCAGCCCGATGATCAGGGGCGTGCCCGGGTCGAACCAGTCCGTCGACCAGGCGGTCACGAACCACACCCACCAGATGGCCGCCAACAGCAGCGCGGCCCGGAACGCCCCGCCCAGGGTGAGGTCCTGCTCCAGCGCCAGGGAGACCCGGTTCAGCGCGAGGATGAAGGCCAGGTCGAAGAAGAGTTCCAGGAACGACGCCCGGCGGGAGGCCTCGCGTGGGCGCAACAGCTGCCCCGGCATCCCACCCCGCATCCCGTCCCTTCCGTACGCCCGGCCCGTCGCACCAGTCGTACCATCCGCCGCCGGGGCGACGAGGGCGAACGCGGTCAGCGGCGGATGACGCCCAGGTCGACCGCGGCGGCGACGGCAGCCGTCCGCGACTGCACCCGCAACTTGGTGTAGATGCGCGACAGGTGCGACTTGACCGTGCCCTCGGTGAGGTGCAGGCGGCGGCCGATCGCCTGGTTGGACAGGCCGTCGGCGACCAGCCCGAGGACCTCGGTCTCCCGCCGGGTCAACGCGGTGTCGGGGGTGCGGAGCCGGTTCACCAGGCGGTCCGCGACGGCCGGCGCGAGCGCGGTCCGGCCGGCGGCGGCGGTCCGCACGGCGGCGGCCAGCTCCTCCGGCGCGGCGTCCTTGAGCAGGTAGCCGGCGGCGCCGGCCTCGATCGCGGGCAGGGTGTCGGCGTCCGTGTCGTAGGTGGTCACCACCAGCACCCGGGGCCCGTCCGGCCGGGCGGTGATGGCGGCGGTGGCCTCCACCCCGCTCATGCCGGCGCCGAAGCGCAGGTCCATCAGGACCACGTCGACGTCGCCTCCGGCGGCGCGTGCCACCGCGTCCTCGGCGGTGGCGGCCTCGGCCACCACGACCAGGCCCGGCTCGGTCTCCAGCACGGCGCGCAGCCCGGCCCGGACGACGGGATGGTCGTCGGCCAGCAGCAGCCGGATCGGGTCTCCGGTCACGGCCGATTCCCGGGCGGCGTGCGGGGGAGCCGGGCGGACAGCGTGGTGCCCCGGCCGGGCGCGGAGGCGACGGTCAGGTCGCCGCCGAGCGCGCCCACCCGGGCGCGCATGGACGCCAGGCCGAAGCCACCGGCCTCCGGATCGGCAACGGGCAGCCGGTCGGGGTCGAAGCCGACACCGTCGTCGACCACGTCGACGGTGACCCGGTCGGCGTGGTAGCCGAGCGTCACCTCGGCGGTGGTCGCGCCGGCGTGCCGGACGGTGTTGGCCAGACCGGCCTGGGCGATGCGCAGCAGCGTCACCTCGTACGCGGTCGGCAGCGGAGCGGGCACCCCGGTCACCCGCAGGCGCGCGGCGAGCGGGTGCCGGGCGCCGGTGGTGGCGCACAGGCGCTCCAGCGCGCCGGCCAGCGTGGTGTCGTCCAGCGCGGGCGGGGCGAGCGCGGCGACGAAGCGGCGGGCCTCGGCCAGGTTGTCGACGGCGGCCCGGCGGGCCTGCCCGACGTGGCGGGCGGCCGCGTCCGGCCGGTCGGGCAGCACCCGCTCGGCGGCGCTCAGCAGCAGCTGGATGCTGGTCAGGCCCTGGGCGAGCGTGTCGTGGATCTCCCGGGCGAGCCGTTCCCGTTCGGCCGCCACCCCGGCCTCGTGCTGCGCCCGCGCCAGGTCGGCGCGGGTGGCGGTCAGCTCCTCGATCAGCCGCCGACGGCGTTCGCTCTCCCGGTAGAGCGCCTGGTAGCCCCGAACCACGGCCACCGCGACGGCGGCGCCGAGGGCCGGCCCGACCACGCCCGGCACGGTGACCGCCCCCCGGTGGGCGGCGAACGCGACGATCGCCGCCAGGGCGGTCACGCCGACCGCCACCGCACCGGCGCGGCGGGGGAGCAGGTGCAGCTGGAGGACGTACAGCGGGAAGGCGACCCACAGCCCGTCGGCGGTCAGCACGGTCAACACCAGCCAGAGCGCGGTCACCGCCGCCAGCCACCAGCCGGCAACCCGCCGCGAGCGGCGGACACCGGGCAGGAGCGCCCCACCCGCGTACGCCAGCAGGCCCGCTCCCGCGACCGCGACCACGGCCGCCGGGTGCGGGCGGCCGGTGGCGACGGCCCGGAGCCCGGCCAGGGCGAACAGGCCCGCCACGAGCAGGTGCAGGCACCAGGCCAGCACGCGGGCGGTCGGCGTCAGGGTGGGAACGGCGGTGGTCACAGCCCTCTCAGCGTAGAGGAACCGCAGGTCGGCGGGCCTCTGTCGAAAGTCGTAACCGGTACCCCGCCGTTCCGCCCCGAAGCTGCCGTCCGTCGCCGGATGCCGGCCGCCCGGCCGACGGCGACCGTGGAGGGCGACCGCATCCGTCGCCGGAAGGGACCGCCGCCGCCGTGTTCGTCGCCTGGAGAGACCTGAGATTCGCCAAGGGGCGCTTCGCCCTGATGGGCACCGTCATCGTGCTGATCACGCTGCTGGTCGGCCTGCTGTCCGGGCTGACCGCCGGGTTGGACCGGCAGAACACGTCCGCGATCACCGGCCTGCCCGCCGACCGGATCGCCTTCGGCGCCGGGCAGGCGTCGTACGGGGACTCGACCGTCACCGAACGGCAGTGGCGCCAGTGGGCCGCCACGCCCGGCGTGACCGCCGCCGAGCCGCTCGGCATCAGCACCACCCGGGTGACCGCCGGCGGCCGGGGCGCCGCCGTCTCCGTCTTCGGCGTCCGGCCCGGCTCCCGCCTCGGCCCGCCCGGCGTCGACCTCGACGACGGTACGGCGGTGCTCACCACCACTGCCGCCGCCGACCTGGGCCTGCGCACCGGTGACCGCCTCACCCTGGCCGGACGGGAGCTGACGGTGGCGGGGGTACGCGGCGACGCCTCCTTCAGTCACACCCCGGTGGTCTGGACCAGCCTGGACTCGTGGCGGCGCACCGTGGCCGCCGGCGCGGACACCGCCACCGTGATCGCGTTGCGGACCGGTCCCGACGTGGACGTGGCCGCCGCCGACCGGGCCGCCGGCACCCGGACCGTCGGCACCGACGAGTCGGTGACCGCGATCGGCTCCTACCGCTCGGAGAACGGGTCGCTGCAACTCATGCGTGGCTTCCTGTTCGCCATCTCCGCGCTGGTCGTCGGCGCCTTCTTCACGGTCTGGACGATCCAGCGCAGCGGCGACGTCGCGATCCTCAAGGCGCTCGGCGCCTCCACCACCGCGCTGCTGGTCGACGCGCTCGGCCAGGCCGGGATCCTGCTGGTCGGCGGGACCGTCGTGGGCACCGCCGTCGCCGCCGGGCTCGGCGCCGCCCTCTCCGGCTCGGACGTGCCGTTCGTGCTGACCCCGGCCACCGTCGCGCTCCCGGCGGCGGTGATGGTGCTGCTCGGCACGCTCGGGGCCGCCCTGTCGGTGCGCCGCATCACCTCCGTCGACCCGCTGACCGCCCTGGGGAGCGCCCGATGAGCCTCGACCTGACCGATGTCACCCTCACCTATCCGGACGGGGACAGCCGGCTCACCGCCCTCGACCACGTCACCCTGTCGGTGCCGAGGGGAAGCCTCACCGCCGTGGTCGGCCCCTCCGGCTCCGGCAAGTCGAGCCTGCTGGCGGTCGCCGCCACGCTCGTCACCCCGGACACCGGGGGCGTCGCCGTCGACGGCGTCGTCACCACCGGCCTGACCCGGGGCGCGCTCGCCACTCTGCGCCGACGCGCGATCGGCATCGTCTTCCAGCAACCCAATCTGCTGCCCTCGCTCACCGCCGCCGAGCAGCTCCAGGTGATGGCCACGTTGAACGGACGGTCACCGGCCCGGGTCCGGCGGCGGGCGGACGACCTGCTCGACGCGGTCGGTCTCGGCGCGCAGGCGGGACGGCGGCCGCACCAGCTCTCCGGCGGTCAGCGCCAACGGGTGAACATCGCCCGCGCGCTGGTGAACGACCCGGTGCTGCTGCTGGTCGACGAGCCGACCAGCGCGCTCGACCACGAGCGGGGCGCCGCCGTCGTCGACCTGATCGCCCGGCTCACCCGCGAGCGGGGCACGGCCACCGTCCTGGTCACCCACGACCGGGATCACCTCGCCGCCGCGGACCGGACGGTCGAGATGCGCGACGGCCGGCTGCACCCGGCGCCGGAGGTTCACCGCCTCCCTTAGTGGTAGAGGGCCGTTGGGCCGAGCTGGACCGGGAGCTGGCGCCGTGGCGCCGGGCCGTCCACCACGCCCTGCTCGGCACCCGGGACCGCTACTGACGGAGATTGACACACGAACTGCGCTTCGTGAATAATGGAGCGTAGTTCGAGGGGGAGTACCCGCCACCGGACGCGCGGTCGTCAGGACGGACCCACCACGGGTCCCGGCCGCGCGGGCCGCCCGCGCGGCGGTCCGGGGAGACCTTCGACCCGTTCGCCGGCGACCAGCCGGCCCGGTCGGAGGGAGCGCCGCGCGTGTCCGTACCCCTGTGGGCCTGGTTGGCCCTGACCGCGGCGATCGCCGTGATGCTGGCGGTCGACCTGTTCCTGCACCGCGACAACCACGTCATCGGCTTCCGTGAGGCGGCCGTGTGGTCGGCGGTCTGGATCGCCGCCGGCCTGGCGTTCGGTGTCGTGTTGTGGCTGTGGCAGGGCGACGAGGCCGCCGGCGCCTACTACGCCGGCTACCTGATCGAGAAGGCGCTGTCGGTGGACAACGTCTTCGTCTTCGCGCTGGTCTTCACCTACTTCGCGGTCCCGGCCGCGTACCAGCACAAGGTGCTGTTCTGGGGCGTCATCGGCGCGCTGCTGTTCCGGCTGGTGTTCATCTTCGTCGGCGCCGGGCTGCTCGAGACGTTCTTCTGGACCGCCTACGTGTTCGGCCTCTTCCTCGTCTGGACCGGCTGGAAGATGGCCTTCCGGCACGACGCCGAGATGCGTCCCGAGCGCAACCTCGTCGTCCGCGTCGTGCGCCGGGTCATCCCCACCGACGCCCGCTACCACGGCGACAGGTTCTTCACCCGCCTCGACGGCAGGCGCGTCGCGACGCTGCTGTTCGTGGTGCTCGTCGCCGTCGAGGCCACCGACCTGATCTTCGCGATCGACTCGGTCGCCGCCATCCTGGCGATCACCACCAGCACGTTCATCGTCTGGACCGCCAACGCGTTCGCCGTGCTCGGTCTGCGCAGCCTCTACTTCTGCCTCGCCGGCCTGCTGCGTCGTTTCGTGCACCTGCACTACGGACTGGCGTTCCTGCTCGCCTTCGCCGGGGTGAAGCTGATCCTCTCCGAGACCCCGGTCGGCAAGCTGCCCATCCCGCTGACCCTCGGCGTCATCGTGGTCACCCTCGCCGTCTCCATCGGATGGAGCCTGGTGACCACCCGGGGCGCCTCCGCGGCGGCGACGGCCCGGGCGGACGAGGGTCGCTGACGACGGATCCGCGCCCGGTCCCCGGCGGTCGAGCCGGGGGCCGGGCCGCCCGCGTCGTGCCCTAGACTCGGCGCAGCGTCGCGTGTCGGTGGCAGGCCGTGTCAGGCATGGAGGCGCCGGACCGGAGGGAGCACGACGATGATGATCGCCGTCCCTTCGCCCTCTCCCCGTGGGTGAGGGTGAGCAGACCAGGCTGGTGGCCTGGAGTCAGGAGATGCGCGCCGTCCACGAGCGGCTGCGCGAGGCGCTGCGGGTGA
Organism: Micromonospora sp. WMMD754; assembly: GCF_049315235.1. Classification (NCBI taxonomy): domain Bacteria; kingdom Bacillati; phylum Actinomycetota; class Actinomycetes; order Micromonosporales; family Micromonosporaceae; genus Micromonospora; species Micromonospora sp. WMMD754. The sequence goes on along the minus strand of NZ_CP186058.1, from coordinate 5,997,953 downwards.
CGCGGCAGGCGTTGGCCGACGGCACGCCGGCGGAACCGGCGACGCGTGATCTGCTGCTGTTCTGTCACGGGTTCTGTGCCGCGCTGACCGCGCACCACGAGGGCGAGGACCGGGAGCTGTTCCCGGCGATCGCGCGGCACCACCCCGAGCTGCGGGAAACCCTGCAGCAGTTGCGGCAGGACCACTCGATGATCGGGCACCTGCTCGCCGGCCTGAGCGCCGCGGTGACCCGGGACGCCCCGCCGGAGGAGCTGGGCCGGCACCTGGAGGGAGTGGCCGCGATCATGGAGTCGCACTTCCGGTACGAGGAGCGGCGACTGCTCACCGTGCTGGAGACGCTGGCGCTGGACGCCGACCCGGCCGACGTGCTGGGCCCCCTGTGACGACAGGTCGTGGCCCGGGTGCGCGAACAACCCCCGCTGAACCCCGTCGATCATGAAAGTGGCGGCGAAGTCTCTCGGATCATGCCGCCAACTTCATGATCGACCGGTGGAGGGGGATGGGCGCACTAGGATCGGGGCGGGGGATCACGGGCGGGGGAGCGGGTCGGGTGGGTGGGTCGCAGCTGCTTGTCGTGCTGGACCGGGACAGCTCGGTGCCGTTGCAGCAGCAGCTCTGCGACCAGATCAGCGGATCCGTGCGCAGCGGCCGACTGCGCGCCGGTGACCCGGTGCCGCCCAGCCGGGAGCTGGCCCACCAGCTCGGTGTCTCCCGCACCGTGGTGACCCGCGCGTACGAGCTGCTGCGGGCCAACGGGGTGCTCACCTCCCGCCGCGGCTCCGGCACCCGGGTCAGCGGCGCGGTGCCCGACCTGCCGCACCGCGACCCGCCGGCCCGGGCGCCGCTGCGGCCGGAGCCGCCGCTGCCCACCGACGCGGGCAGCCCGCTGTGGCGGCCGTGGGAGCCGGCGCCCATGCACCGGCCCGACGGCGCGTACGACTTCCGGCACGGCACGCCGGCGCTGGCCAGCTTCCCGGTGGCCCGGTGGCGGCAGTCGCTCGCCGAGGCGGTGAGCCGGGCCGACGCGGTGGCCCTGGGCTACGGCCCGGCCGAGGGCTCGCCGGCGTTGCGCGACCAGATCACCGCGTTGCTGCGGCGCAGTCGGGCGCTGGACGTCTCCCGCGAGCACACGATCGTGACCAGCGGCGCCACCCAGGCCATGGACATCCTGGTCCGGCAGCTCGTCGGCCCCGACGACGTGGTGGTGATCGAGGACCCGAGCCACACCGTGCTGCGGCAGATCTTCGGCTACTCCCGGGCGGCCGTGGTGCCGGTCCCGGTCGACGCCGAGGGGCTGCGGGTCGACGAGATCGCCGACCGGGTCCGCGGCCACGGCCTCGACCCGGCCCGGGTACGCCTGGTCTACGTCACCCCGTCGCACCAGTTCCCGACCGGGTTCGTCATGTCGGAGCGGCGTCGGCGGGCGCTGCTGCGCTGGGCCCGCGAGCACGGCGTCACGGTGCTGGAGGACGACTACCACAACGAGTTCAGCTTCGCCGCCGAGCGGCTGCCGTCGCTGGCCGCCGATCCGCAGGGCGCCGACGTGGCCTACGTCGGCAGCTTCAGCAAGACGCTGTTCCCCTCACTGCGCATCGGCTACGCGGTCCTGCCGCCGCACCTGGTCCGGCCGTTCCTCGGCATCAAGTGGATCACCGACCGGCTGACCCCGACGCTCACCCAGGAGGCACTGGCCGAGTTCGTCGGCTCCGGCGCTTACGCCCGGCACATCGGCCGGATGGACCGGCTCTACCGGCAGCGCCGGGCCCGGCTGCTGGAGGCGCTCTACGAACACTTCGGCGCCGGCGTCCGCGTCTCCGGCGCGGCCGCCGGGCTGCACGTGCTGGTCACGCTCGGCGGCGCGCCCGGCGCCGACGAGACGGCGATCGTGCGCGCCGCCGCGGCGCGCGGCGTACGGGTCTATCCGGCCTCCGGCTACTTCGTCAGCCACCCGCCGGCCGAGCCGACGTTCCTGATCGGGTACGCGGCGCTGCCCACCGCCCGGATCACCGAGGGAGTGGCGCTGCTGGCCGCCGCGGTGCGGGACGCGACGGCTCGGTGAACCGGGGCCGGCGGAACCGGTCGCGCTGGGCGTACGGCACGGTGCAGTCGAAGACCGCCTTCGCGGTCCGCCCGTCGGCCGACAGCGAGCGGGAGTAGCCGGTGTGCTGGCTCGGATCCAGCGGAAAGCCCTCCCGGTCCGGCAGCACCCGCAGGTCCTGGTCGGCCTGGAAGCGGGTCACCATCGCCCACCACAGGTCCTGGTCGGACTCGACGTCGACGTCCTCGTCGACGCAGAGCACCAGCTTGGCCATCCGGAACGCGTCCAGCACCGCCTCCCCGGCGGCCCGGACCGCCGCGTCGTCGGCCGGGTCACGCTTGGCCGGCCACTGGAGCACCACCATGAGCTGACCACCGCCGGCGGTGTGGCAGTGCGCGGCCAGCGCCGGCGTGCCCCGGCGGCGCAGCAGGTCCAGCACCGCGGCCTCCATCCCGAAGCCGAGCAGCACCGACTGCTCGTGGCCGGGGCCGGAGACGGCCTGCAGGATCGGACTCTCCCGGGCGGTGATCGCGGTGACCCGGATCAGCGGCAACGACGGGTGCGCCCGGCCCTGGTAGCCGAGGAACTCCGGGGTGGCGACGCCGCCGTGCCGGCTCTCCGGCGCGTGCTCGGCCAGCAGCTCGCCCTCGATCACGTACTCGGCGTGCGCGACGAACTCGGCGTCCACCGTGGCGCACGGCAGCAGCTCGACCGACCGGCCGCCCAGCGCCCCGGCGACCGCCAGCTCGTCGACCTCCGGCGGCACCAGCGAGGTCGGGCAGCAGGAGGAGAGCAGCACCGCCGGGCCCAGTCCGAGGTGGATCGCCACCGGCAGCGGGACACCCCGGCGCAGGGCTGCCCGGTGGGCCAGTTCGAGATCCCGACCCGGGACCATCCAGATGGTCAGCGTGTCCGGGCCCTGCACGCACATCCGGTGCACGGACAGGTTGCGGACGTCGGTGTCCGGGTCGGTGGCGAGCACCGCGCCGAGCGTCAGGTAGGGACCGGCGTCCTCGTCGGTGAGCACCGGCACCGGCAGCGCGGTGAGGTCCGTCGGCAGGCGTCGGCGGGGCCACCGCGCCGGGTCGGGCGCGGGCACCGGCGGGCGGGGTGCGGCCACCGCGTCGAGCAGCCGGTGCGGCAGCTCGGTCGGGGTGACGCCGAGCAGGCCGGCGGCCCGCCGGCGGGTGCCGTAGAGCCCCATCAGCACGGCCCGGGTGGGGCCGTGGTCGGGGCGTACCCGGTCGAAGAGCACGGCCGGGCCGGGGCCGGTGGGCGGGGCGGCGGGCGCGCCGGCCCAGCGGGCGTAGTGCGCCGAGACGCCGTAGCGGGCGGGCAGCTCCTCGGCCACCCGCACCAGCTCGCCGGGGAGCGGGTCGAGCGTGGCCAGCGCGTGCCGCAGGTCCACCGGCGCGCGCAGCCCGGTCATCGCCGGTCCGTCGGGGCCGGGGCGGCCCGCCGGGCCGCCAGCATCTCCAGTTGCATCCGGGTCAGCTCCTCGATCAGCGCACGATAGGTGGCCACCGCGACCTCCGGCGGCATTGCGTGCCGGTCGGCCAGCTCCCGGACCCGGTCCAGGACCTGCCGGACCCGGTCCGGCGACCGGACCGCGGCCTCGTCCGACTTGTGCACGGTCAACTCCCGGACCACCCGGGTACGGACCGCCAGCAGCTCGACGATCCGCTGGTCGAGCCGGTCCACGGCGGCCCGCAGCTCGGCGATCCGGGCGGGACCGTCGACGGCGTCGACCGGCGGCCGGCCGGCCGACGCCCCCGCGTCGTACGGGTCGGTCACGGCTGCGGGACCCGGTCGATCACGAACACGACGGTCGGCTCGTCGTCGCTGCCCTGCGAGCGGTGCTCCTCGTCGTCGGGGATGACGAAGCCCATGCCGGGGCGGCACGGCACCGAGCGGTCCCGGAAGTGGATGGTGAACTCGCCCCGCAGCACGTAGCCGGTGTGGCCGCGCAGGCACCAGTGGTGCTCGTCGAAACCGGCCGGCAGCTCCAGCAGCCGCAGCCGCTGCCCCCCGACGTACGCGATCTTGACGCGCCCTTCCGCGCCGGGCTTGTCCCACCTCTCCCACTCGGTCGCCGGGAAGTCGATGCCGACCGGCACGGTCGCCTGCTCAGTGGACATTCTCGGTGTCTCCTCTGTTCGGGACGGATTCGGCGCGGCGCTGCCGCGGCACGCGTTCGTTGCGGTCCCGCCGGGGCAGGACCGGGCCGCCGGTGGACCGCCGGTGCTGCTGGAGCAGCTGCACCATGTCGACCATCCGGTGCACCATCCGCTCCAGCGCGTCGACGCCCTCGGGATCGGTCAGCCCGGGCGTGCCGGTGGTGTTGCGCAGCAGGACGGGGAAGCCGCTGCCCACCAGGATCATGCGGTTGAGCAGCAGGTTGTTGACGATCTGGTTGTGCACGGACGAGTCGCTGTAGCGGCGTCCGGTGACGATGATGCCGCCCACCTTGTCCGCCAGCGGGCGGGTGAAACGCAGGTAGCCGACGCCGGCCCGCTCGATGAAGATCTGCATCAGGTGGGCCAGGCCGAACCCGTGCACCGGCGCGGCGTAGATCAGCCCGTCGGCGCTGACCATCTGCTCCACCAGCGCCGGGACGTCGTCGTCCAGCTGGCAGGGCAGCGTACGGCTGTTGCAGTCGCCGCACGGGCTGCACGGCGAGATCCGGTGCTCGCGCAGCCGCACGGTGCGCAGGACCGCGCCGCGCTCGGCGATCAGACGCCCGGCGTGCGCGACCGCGAGGTCGGTGTTGCCGCCGGCCCGTTCGGATCCGTTGATGGCCAGGATGGTGGCTGCTTCGCTGGGCAATCGCACCCCCGAGGGCTCGTCGACCGGGACGCGGCGCCGCACCGCGCCGCGTCCCGGCCGGGTTCAGTCCGTCAGCTTTCCGGCGAAGTAGTCGATGTAGGCCTGCATGTCGAAGTGGCCGTGACCGGACAGCGAGAACAGGATCGCCTTCTCCTCGCCGGTCTCCCGGCAACGCAGCGCCTCGTCGATCGCCACCCGGACGGCGTGGCTGGACTCCGGCGCCGGCACGATCCCCTCGCTGCGGGCGAACCGCACGCCCGCCTCGAAGCAGGCGGTCTGCGGCACCGCCCGCGCCTCGATCAGGTCCACCTCGCGCAGCGCGCTCACGATCGGCGCCATGCCGTGGTAGCGCAGCCCACCCGCGTGGATGGCCGGCGGGCGGAAGTCGTGGCCCAGCGTGTGCATCTTGGCCAGCGGGGTGAGCCCGGCGGTGTCGCCGAAGTCGTAGTCGTAGCTGCCCTCGGTCAACGACGGGCAGGAGGACGGCTCGGCGGCCAGGAAGCGGACCGTCCGGCCGCCCTCGAACTGCCGGCGCAGGAACGGCAGCGCCAGCCCGGCGAAGTTGGAGCCGCCGCCGGCCGCCCCGACCACCACGTCCGGGTAGTCGTCGGCCAGTTCGAGCTGGAGCAACGCCTCCTGGCCGATGATCGTCTGGTGCATCAGCACCAGGTTGAGCACCGAGCCGAGCGCGTAGCGGGCCGAGCCGCCGCTGCCCATCGCCGCTTCCACCGCCTCGGAGATGGCCAGGCCGAGGCTGCCGGTGGCGTCCGGGTCGGCGGCGAGCACCGCCCGGCCGGCCTCGGTGCGGTCGCTCGGGCTGGCGGTGACCGTGGCGCCGAACGTCTCCATCAGGCCCCGCCGGTAGGGCTTCTGGTCATAGCTGACCCGGACCATGAAGACGTCGCACTCGAGGTCGAAGTAGGCGCACGCCATCGACAGCGAGCTGCCCCACTGGCCCGCGCCGGTCTCCGTGGTCAGCCGCCGCACGCCGTCGAGCTTGCTGTAGTAGGCCTGCGGCACGGCGGTGTTCGGCTTGTGGCTGCCGGCCGGGCTGACCCCCTCGTACTTGAAGTAGATCCGGGCCGGGGTGTCCAGGTCGCGCTCCAGTCGGCGGGCGCGGATCAGCGGGCTGGGCCGCCACTGCCGGTAGATGTCGAGCACCGGGCCGGGGATGTCCACGTCCCGGTCGGTGGCGAACTCCTGGGCGATCAGCTCGGAGGCGAACAGCGGCGCCAGGTCGGCCGGGGTGATCGGCTCCCGGGTGCCGGGATGCAGCATCGGGGGCAGTCCCTTGGGCAGGTCGGGGACCACGTTGTACCAGGTCGTGGGGATGTCGCTCTCGGGGAGGACGAACTTCGTCGTGGTCATGGCCTCTTCCGGTGAGGGGTCGGGTGGATCACGGACGGGCGGTGGCCGGCGCGGCGGGTTCCGGCACGGGCCGGGCCTGGGGTCGCACCCGCAGCACTGCGAACGCGACCACGCCGACCACCGGGGTCAGCAGGAGCAGGAGCAGGACCGGGCGGTGCCCGCCGGCCTGCCAGACGAAGCCCAGCCCCATCGGCACCACGAGCCGGGCGGAGCTGAGCACGAAGCCGTTGAGCGCCATGAACCCGCTGACGCGGCGCGGCTCCACGTGGTCGGCGATGTAGGTGGGCACCACCACCGACGCGATGATCTCGCCGAGCGTCCAGACCACGGTGGACAGCAGCACGGCCGGCAGCGAGAACGCGAACACCAGCACCGCCATCCCCGCCGACCACAGCAGGCCGGCGACGATCAGCAGCGTCCGCGTCGGGTACGCCTTGATCCGCTTCTCGATCAGCAGGCCGGCGCCCACCACGACCACGCTGTTGACGGTGTAGACCGCGCCGACCACCGCCACCGACGACGCCAGCACCTCGGTGACCGCGAGCGGCAGCGTGTACTCCAGGCCGATCAGCGGCGCGACATAGCAGAACGACACCACCACCAGCACCGCCACGTCCAGGTCCCGCCGCAGCTCGGCCCGCCGCGCGCCGGTCGGCGCGGGCACCGTCGCCGCGTCCCGACCGGTGTCGGCCGGCACGAACAGCCGGATGGTGAGCGCGGCGAGCAGCCCGAGCGCGATGTTGCCGGCGAACATCAGCCCGTACGAGTAGGCCGCGGCCAGACCGCCCAGCAGCGGCCCGACGCCCATGCCGAGGTTGTTGGCGATGTAGCTGACGGTGTAGGCGAACGGCCGCTGCTCCGGCTCGGCGAGGTCGGCGATCAGCGTGTTGGCCGCCGGCGCGAACATGCCCATCCCGACCAGCGCCACGAACAGCAGCGCCGCGTACGTCCAGGGCGGACCGTCCAGCACCGCCAGGCCGAGGTAGCCGACCGCGTTGAGCAGCAGACTGGACACCAGCGCGGCGCGCCGGCCGGCGCGGGCGCAGACCGGGCCGCTGAGCAGGCTTCCGGCGAGCAGGCCGGTGCTGCCCACCGAGATCAGCACCCCGGCCTCGCCGGTGCTCAGCTCCCGGCTGCGCACCAGGTAGACCGCGAGCAGCGGGAAGACGAACATGCCGGCGCGGTTGATGAACGACGCCAGCACCAGCATCCGCAGCGGGCGCGGCAGGGCGCGGAACCGGCTCAGCCACATGACGACTCCCCGGCCGGCTCGGTGCGTACCTCGAACGCGTCCCGGATGGTCTTGAACCGGGCCCGCACGTCGTCGAAGTCCCGGCCCTCGCAGACGTACCAGCCCAGGACGTCGTTGGAGGCGGTGGGCGGGGCGAGCACGTCGCCGACGCTCTTCCACACGTCCGCGTCGAGCACCGAGTCCAGCGCCCGCAGCTCCTCGGCGGTGGTGATCGCGGTGATCCGGCCGTACCGATCGGAGCAGAGATATTCCGTGCCGGTCTCCGGGCCCAGCACGGTGGCCGGCACGTGCGTCGGGTCCAGTTCCAGCCGGCACCACTCGCCGGCCAGGTTGATGCCGCGCCCGGCCTCGATCGCCGGGACGATCGAGCCACCGCCGGCCCGGGCGGCCGCCTCGCCGAAGACCACCTCGTCGTCGTCGCGGAGGAAGAACTCGACGTGCGCGACCCCGGTACGCATGCCGAAGCCGCGCAGGATCTCCGCGTTGGCGGCCAGGATGCGCCGCTCGGCCGGGGCGAGGTCGTGCTTGCGGGAGACGGTGCCGCCCGGCTCGTCGCGGAACTCCAGCACCGAGTAGGTGTAGCGGGACAGCTGCTCGAAGACCACCTCGCCGTCGCGCAGCAGCGAGTCGACGTGGAACTCCGCGCCGCGCACGTACTCCTCCACCCGGTAGTCGTGCCGCGCGTCGGCGACCAGCGGCCAGACCCGGGCCAGGTCGTCGGCCGAGTCGACCCGGTGGGTGTCGCCGCAGGCCCAGCCCGCGTACGGCTTGACCACCACGGGCCAGCCCACCTCGGCGGCGAACTCGGCGACCGCCCCGACGGTGTCGGGCCGGCAGGACCGGGCCACCGGCACGCCCAGCTCGGTGGCGCGGCGGTGCATCACGTTCTTGTCCCGGAACGTCAGCGCCTGCTCCGGGTCCAGGCCCGGGATGCCGTGGTCGCGCCGGCACCGCGCCGCGGTGAGCACGTCGCCCTCGAACAGCGGGAAGATCCGCTCGACCGGACGCGCGGCCACGATCCCCGCGACCGCCGCGCGGACGGCCTCCGGGTCGTCCAGGTCGGCCCGGTGACAGGGCAGGCCGGCGGCCTCCGGGGCCGGCTGGTCGGCCGGCAGCAGCACCAGCGTGTCCACGCCCAGGTCGGCGGCGGCGGCGACCACGGCGCGGAACTGGGCGAGGTAGCGCCCGGCGGCGGGCCGGTAGACGACCAGGACCGCCCGGTTCACGACCGGCTCCCCGTGGTGCCGCCGGCCGGGCTGAGCGGGGCGTCGAGGGCGAACACCGCGTCCCGGCCGTCCCGGTCCAGCACCGCCCGGGGCCGGGGCGAGCCGGTCAGCTCGCCGAGCGCGTCGTCGAGGCGGGCCAGCGCCGCCTCCACCTCCGCCCGGCCGCCCGGGTGGGCCGCCTCGACGGTGAGCAGCAGCCGGCGGCGGCCTAGGTCGGTGCGGACCAGGTGGCCCTGGCGCCAGTTCCAGCGCCGGGAGTGCGCTCGCCCGTCCCCGTCGGCGTAGACGATCTCACCCGGCTCGGGTCGCTCCGGCGCGTCCGGCGCGCCCAGCGGCAGGTAGGTCTCGGCGCCGTCGGCCGGCCGGACGACCAGCTCGGCGATGCCGTCGACCGCGCACGAGGCCACCGGCAGCGCGGTGTCCAGCGAGACCGCGTTGCAGAGGTCGACGAGCGCGTTGATCCGGGGCAGCCGGTCGCCCCGGGCCACCCGGCGGGCGATCGACTCGGCGGCGCACGGGAACCGGTTCGGGTTCACCCCCACCGCCCGGTACGCGGCCCGCCACGCGGCGACGCCCGGCAGCTCCGCCACCCCGGCCTTGTCCAGGTCGGCCCGGTGCAGCGCGTCCTCGGCGGCGGCCAGCAGCGCCGCCACGGCCGGGGAGGCCGGCCCGACCTCGACCGCCGGCACGGCGATCAGGCCGAGGACGTAGTCCGGCACGCTGCTCAGCACCCGGTCGTCGATGCGGACGGCCAACCGGTCGGCGCCGTCGTCGAGCTGGGTCATCGTCATCCTCGTCGGTTCGGTTCACACGGTCGCCCCGACCGTACGGAGCGGAACTGCCACCGGTTGTGGCCAATCCCGGCGGATCCGGTGAGGCCAATCGGGGCGCTCACCGGCGCACGGCGGCCCTCGGCGCGGGCCGGCCCGGCTCACGCCCGGTTCCGACCTGAACGGGCGGTTCCCGGTCGTCCCCGGCGCGGCCCGGACGCGCGCCGAGCAGCGCGGCGCCCAGCGCCAGCACGCACAGCGCCGCGCCGACCGGACCGAGCAGGTCGACGGCGTGCTCGCCGCCGTGCCGCAGCACCCGGTTGCCGAGGAAGCCGCCCAGCGCGATGCCGAGGAACGTGGCCGACGAGTTGAGCGACAGCAGCAGCGGCCCGGAGCCCGGCGCGACCGTGAAGAGCCGGTGCTGCTGGGCCGGCTGGGTCGCCATCGCGGTGAGCCCCCACGCCGCCATGGCCAGCGTGGCCGGCAGCAGCGCCTGCCGGGTCAGCGGCAGCGTGGCCAGCACCAGCGCCAGCCCGGCCACCGAGGCCAGCAGGACCGGCCGGGCGCCCCACCGGTCGGTGGCCCGCCCGCCGAGCACCGTGCCGACGACCCCCGGCACGCCGAAGACCAGCAGCAGCACCGCCAGCAGTGTCCCGTCGCCGTCGGTGGCCGGGGCGAGCAACGCCCCGACGTAGGTCAGCGCCAGGTAGCCCCCGGTCATGAACAGCGCGGTGGTGAGCACCGCCGCGCCGACCCGGCCCTGGCGCAACGGCGCGAGCCGGGCGGCCAGCCCGGGGCCGGCCGGCAGCCGCATCGCCGGCAGCCCGACCGACACCGCCGCCGCGCAGCCGGCGCCGAGCGCGGCGAGCAGCCAGAACGTGGCCTGCCAGCGCAGGTCGGCGGCGAGCCAGGTGCCGAACGGCACGCCCGCCACGGTGGCCGCGGACAGACCGCCGAGCACCACCGCCATGGCCCGGCCACGCCGCTCCGGCGCGGCCAGCGCGGCGGCCGAGGCGGACGCGGCGGGCACGTACAGCGCCGCGCTCACCGCGGTCAGCACCCGCGCGCCGAGCAGCAGCGGCAGGTCGGGGGCGAGCGCCGACGCGACGTTGCCCACTGTGAACCCGGCCAGCGAGAGCAGCAGCACGGTACGGCGCTCCCAGCGGCCGGTGACCGCGCCGAGCACCGGCGCGGCGACCGCGTACGCCAGCGCGAACACGGTGCTCACCCAGCCTGCCGAGGCGACGCTGACGTCGAGGTCCCGGGCCACCTCGGGCAGCACCCCGGCGACCACGAACGTGTCCGTGCCGATGGCGAACGCGCCGACCGCCAGCAGCGGGACCACCGGGACGACCCGCCGCATCAGGCCACCCCCGCCGGCTGCCGGTCCCGGTACGCGGCGGCGTCCCCGGCGACCACCGCACCGCCCAGCAGCACCAGTTCGATCGCCTCCGGCCGGCCCAGCACGGTGATGTCCTGCGCCGGGTCGCCGTCGGTGACCACCAGGTCGGCCAGCCGGCCCGGCTGCACCGTGCCGGCCTCGTCGCCCCGCCCGGCCAGCCGCGCGCCGTTGGCGGTGGCCCAGGTCAGCACCGTGGGCGCCGGGATGCCGGCCATGCTCACGTAGGTCTCCAGTTCCTCGGCGTAGCGGCCGTGCGGCGTCCAGGCGAAGCCGAAGTCGTCGCCGGCCACGATCGGGATGCCCATCTGGACCATCAGCGGCAGGATCCGCAGCGTGTTCTCCACCTCGGCCTCGAACTCCAGCGTCTCCAGGTACTCCGGCGTCTTGCCGTGCGCGGTGCCGGTGGTGAGCAGCCGGTGCGGCTGGTGCAGGCTCGGCACCACGAAGATGCCGCGCTCGGCGATCGCCTCCAGCGCCGCGTCGTCGGCGTACGTGGCGTGGTCGATGACGTCCACCCCGGCGGCGATGGCGTTGCGGATGCCGCCCAGCCCGCGCGAGTGCGCCCGGATCCGCACCCCGCGCTCGTGCGCCGCGCGGGCCGCGACCACCAGCTCCTCGGCGGTGAACAGCAGCTCGTGCGAGCGCCCGTTGGGGAACGTGTCGTCCCCGGTGGAGAACACCTTGATGATCTCCGCGCCCTGGTCGACCTCGGCGTTGACGTAGTCGACCAGCTCCTCCGGGGTGTCGGCCAGTCGCATCAGGTCGGTCGGGATCCGCTGCTTGACCGCCGGGTTCCGCCGCTCCGGCGGGCCGGACACCATCAGGTCCCGGCTGCACGGGGTGATCCGCGGGCCGGGCAGCCGGCCGGACTCGATCGCCCGGCGCAGCGCCATGTCGATGCCGGCCACCGAGCCGGCGCCGACGAACGCGGTGTAGCCCAGCCGGAGCATCGCCGCCGCATTCGCCGCCGCGCCGAGCGTCACCTCCGGGACGGTGTACTTGAACAGCGTCTCCCGGCCGTCGAGCACGTTCAGGTAGGCGATGTGGGTGTGGCCGAGCGTCATGCCCGGCATCACCGTCCGGCCGTCCAGGTCGAGCACGTCCACATCCGGGTCGTGCAGCGGCGCCTGCGCCTCGGGCAGCACCGCGACGATCCGCTCGCCGTCGAGCAGCACGCTGTGGTGCGGGCGGGACGCCACGCCCAGTCCCTCCTGGACGGTGGCGCGGTGCAGCAACGTTCGTCGGGACACGGTGGTCACTCCGATTCTCGAAGGGGTTCAGCGGTGGCCGAAGAGCAGCCAGACGATCTCCGCGCCGGGGCGGCGGACCACCCAGCGCAGCGCGTGCCGGCGTACCCCCGGGGCGTTGGTCACGGCGAGGTCGGCGTCGCCGGCGGCGAGCAGTTCGGCGGCATGCTGGGTGGAGTCCGCGTCGACCCACCGCACCGGGCGGTCCGCCAGCGCGGGCGGCGCCAGGTCGCCGAAGATCCGCCGGACCTCCCAGAGCGCGGCCACCGTCACCTCGCCGGCGCCGTCGGGCGTGCCGTCCGCGCGGGCGGCGATGCCGTACTCCGGGGTGGCCTGCGCGAAGTACGCGTCCAGCCGCAGGTCCCGGTGCCAGTGGAAGCGGGTCGCGCCCTGGTAGGCGCTGGGTACCAGCGCCTGGTCGACCCGGCGGTCCACCAGCGCGCCGAGCACCGCGTCGAACGTGTCGCACAGCTCGATCCGCAGCGCGTGCCGCTCGGCGAGGAACGCGGCGGTCAGGTGGCTGGACGTGCCGGGCGGACCGAGCGTCGCCACCGCCGTGCCGGGGTGGCGCGCCCAGCGGTCCACCACCGTCCGCCACCGCCGCCCGTACGCCCCGGCGAGCGGCCCGGGCAACGCGGGGACCGGCTCGGCGGCGGCGGTGTCAGGTGTCGTAGCCACGCCTGCCCGCCATCCGCTGCGCCACCCGGGTCTCGTGGTCGTCGGCGACCCGCCGGTCCACGATCCGGGCCGCCTTCCAGCTCACGAACGCGCCGGTGCTGACGATCGGGTCCAACCCGTCGCTCAGCTCCACCTCGACCGGCACGCCGAGCGCGTCGGCGGCGCGCTCCCGCACCCCGGCCGCCACCCGGGCCGGATCGTCGACCAGGTCCTTGAGCAGTTCCAGCCGGATCGTCAGCCGATCGCCGCCGGTGGCCGGGTCGTGGTCGATCACCACCTGGTAGCCGGCCGAACCGGTGACGCCGGTCAGCACCGCGCTCTCGATCTGGCCGGCGGTGCGCCGCCGGCCACCCAGCTCGATCCGGTCCAGCGTCCGGCCGACGATCTGCACCAGGTCGCCGGGCAGCTCGCAGTCGCAGTCCGACGCGCCGACCACCACCGCGTCGCCGGTGCGGTAGCGGATCAGCGGCTTCACCCCGTCGACGAGCATGGTGACGGTCAGCTCGCCGCTGCCGCGCGGGCCGTGCGACGCGCCGGTCTCCGGGTCGACCACCTCGATCAGGTAGTTGGTCTGGGACAGGTGCATCCGCTTGTTGCGGCAGGCGGTGGCGATGACGAACGCCTCCTGCGACCCGTAGAGGATGTTGTAGACGTCCGCGCCCCAGACCGACTCCAGGTTGTGTGCCAGCGCCGGCGTGCACATCTCCCCAGTGACGAACAGCAGCTTGACCCCGAAGTCCTCGCGCAGTCGGTAGCCGTGGTGCTCGGCGGCCTTGGCCAGCGTCAGCGCCACCCCGGGCGTGCAGCAGATCACCTCCAGGGCCAGGTCCTTCATCAGTTGCAGCGCCTTGGCGAAGCCGATCACCGGCGAGTACGGCCAGATCTTGGCGTTCATCGCGCCGACGTTGCGGGCGACGTCGCCGAGCGTGTCGCCGAACGAGTGCACCTCGGTCGGGCCCATCAGCCCCACCCGGGGCGCGTGGTCGCCGAAGTGGTGCCGGAAGATCGACGCCCAGGACTCGGTGACGTGGGCGTTGCTGGCCACCACCTCCCGGCCGTCGCGGGGGCACGGGGTGGCGGGCCCGGTCGTGCCGGTGGTCTCGTAGAAGAAGACGGCCTCGGCCAGCGGCCGGCTGAGCATGTCCAGCATCTCCTCGCGCAGGTGCGCCTTCGTGGTGAACGGCAACGTGTCGAGGGTGGCCGGCGTGACCGCGGCCAGGTCGATGCCGGCCAGGTGCCGGGCGTAGAACGGCGAGCCGGTGGCGACCTGGTCGAGCACCCGCCGCAGTTGCCGGCGCCGCCAGGAGTCGAGCTGCTCGGCGGTGAGCGTGCGGTCGAAGAAGGCGCGGTGCAGGGTCAGGTAGTCGGCGGCGAAGCCGGCCGCCGGGCCGGTGGTCGGGAGCCACATGGTCGGGGTCCTTTCGGGTGTGGCGCGGGTCAGTGCAGGCCGCCGTCGACGTCCAGCACGGCGGCCGTCACGTAGCTGCTGGCCGGGTCGGCCAGCCAGGCGACGGCCGCGGCGATCTCGTCCGGCGTGCCGAAGCGGCCGACCGGGATCCGGGCCCGGTAGTCGTCGCGGCGCGCGGCCGGGACGCGGTCGGCCATCGGCGTCTCGACCAGCCCCGGCGCCACCGCGTTGACCCGGATCCGGTGCGCGGCGAGCGCCCGGCCGAGGCTGCGGGTCAGCGCGATCACCGCGCCCTTGGAGGCGCCGTACGCGGCATCCGGGCTGCCGGACCGGCCGCTGATCGACGCGACGTTCACCACCGTGCCGGGGCGGCCGGCGGCGACCAGCGCCCGCGCGTACGCCAGGGTGCCGAAGAACGTCGCGCCGAGGTTGACGTCGAGCACCTCGGCGTACGTCTTCGCGTCGTAGTCGAGGAAGTCGCGGGCCAGGTAGACGCCGGCGTTGTTGACCAGCACGTCGGGCAGGCCGTGGCGGTCGCGCACGTCGGCGACGGCCCGCTCCACCCGCTCCGGCACGGCCAGGTCGGCGACAAGCGTCGCGTAGGCCGACGGGTCGGCTGCCGGTTCGCGGTCGACGCTGACCACCCGGTGCCCGGCGCGGGTCAGCGCGGCGGTGACGGCCCGGCCGATGCCGCCGGCGCCGCCGGTGACCACGGCGAGCGGGGTCGGGGAGTCGGTCATCACGGTCCTCCGCCGCTCAGCCCGCGACCGGCGCCGGCGCGCCGCGCAGGAAGGTGTCGAACAGCCGCAGCCCGTCCTGGGTCATCACGCTCTCCGGGTGGAACTGCACCCCCTCGACGGCCAGGGTGCGGTGGCGCACCCCCATCACGTAGCCGTCGTCGGCGGCGCGCGCGGTGACCTCCAGCGCCGGCGGCGCCGGGTCGGCGACGATCAGCGAGTGGTAGCGGGTGACGGTCAGCGGCGCCGGCGCCCCGGCGAACACACCCCGGCCGTCGTGCGTGACCTCGCTGGTCTTGCCGTGCATGAGATGCCGGGCCACCGCGACCGTGCCGCCGTAGGCCAGGCCGATCGCCTGGTGGCCGAGGCAGACGCCGAGCAGCGGCACCCGGCCGGCGAACGTGTGCACCAGCTCGACGTGCCCGGAGTCGGCCGGATGGCCCGGGCCGGGGCCGAGGACCACCGCGTCCGGGCGCAGCGCGACGAGCTGCTCGTGGGTGCGGGAACGGGACCGGACCACCACGGTCGCCGCGCCGAGCGTCCGCAGGTACTGGTCGATGATGTGGGTGAAGCTGTCGTACGCGTCGACGAGCAGGACCTTCACGGCAGCAGCTCCTCGCCGGTCAGCGCCCAGTAGGCGGCGCTCATCTTGGCCAGCGTCTCCCGCCACTCGGCGGCCGGCGTGGAGTCGGCGACGACGCCGGCGGAGGCCTGGGTGTGGTAGCGGTGCCCGTCGTGCACGGCGGTGCGGATGCAGAGCGCCAGCACCGCGAACCCGCGCACGTCGACCAGCCCGATCGCGCCGGCGTAGATGCCCCGGGGTTCGTCCTCCAGCCCGTCGATGATCTCCATGGCCCGTAGCTTCGGCGCACCGGTCATGGTGCCGGCCGGGAACGCGGCGCAGACCGCCGCCCACACGTCCGCGCCGTCGTCGAGCCGGCCGGAGACGGTGGAGACCAGGTGGTGCACGTACGCGAACGGCTCGACGTCGAGCATCGCGTCGACCGACAGCGTGCCCGGCTCGCAGACCCGGCCGATGTCGTTGCGGCACAGGTCGACGAGCATCACGTGCTCGGCCCGCTCCTTCTCGCTGGCGAGCAGCTCGTCGACCCGGCGACGGTCGGTCTCCGGGTCGGCCGCGCGCGCGGCGGTGCCGGCGATCGGGCGCATCGACAGCCGGTCGCCGTCGATGCGCAGGAACAGCTCCGGGCTGGCCCCGATCACGGTCCGCCCGGCCCAGGGCGCCAGGTACATGTACGGCGACGGGTTGCGGTGCCGCAGCCGCCGGTAGACCTGCGCCGGGGTGAGGTCGGTCTCCACCTCGATGCGGTGGCCGATCTGGATCTGGTAGCTGTCGCCCACCTCGATGTGCCGCAGGCACCGCCGTACCCGCCGGGCGAACGTCTCCTCGTCGAGGTTGTCGCGGACCCGGGCCGGCGCCGGCGCGGCCGGCACCTCCGGGTTCCGGTCGGGCCGCCCGGCGAGCAGTCGCGCCACCGGCGGTGTGTCCTCCGGCGGCAGGTGCGGGCCGGCGGCGGAGAGCTGGTCGACGGTGCCGGCGCGCAGGTCCCACCAGACGGTGTGCCGGAACAGCGTCAGCGCGCACCGGGGGAGGTCGTCGACCGTCCGGTCGAGGGAGAGTTCGTCCATGTCGCGGGCCGCCTCGTAGGCCAGCGTGGTGAGGAAACCGAAGGCGAAGCGGTCGGTCGGCACCGACGTGGAGACCGCGAACGCCCGCTGCACGGCGCGGACCACGGCCCACAGCCGCGCCGGGCCGGGCACGACCCAGGTGTACGTCGTGGCGTCGCGCGGCACCGGCGGGCCGAGGACCGCGGTGACCACGGCGCGCAACGCGCCGCCGAGCGGGCCGGTGGCGGTCAGCTCGCACCGGTCGGCCAGGAACCGCAGTTCGGCGAGCCGGCCCCAGCCCACGGCCGCCGCCTGCCGGTCGCGCGCCGGGCCGTCGAGGCTTTCGAAGAGGTACACGTCCTCCGGGGTGTGCTTTTCCGTCAAGACGGTGTAAAGGGATAACGGATCGACGGACGGCAGTGTGATAGAGGTCACGGAAATCGGAATGGTGTCCGGTGGTGGCGTACGTCTCTCCGCCATTGTTCGGTGATGCGCGGTTTGTGCGCTCACCGTGGTCGACAATGAGGACACTGTGGAACCCCCCTCTGAGCAGCCCGCTCCCCGCAACGCCTGCCGGGCAGGGTGGCGTTCGTGACAGATCGGACTTCCCCCGTTGGAAAGGGCGCGCGACCACCCCCGCCCCCTGCGGGGGAAACGGTTGCGGGCCCGGGAAACACTTTCGCCAAGTGCGGATCCCGCTGTCCATACCACTTCGGCTGACCGGGAGGGGACCACTCGGTGTGGCATCTGAGTCTGTCAATGGAAAGTGATACGCGCGAAACATTGGCGGCGCAGCTCCGCAACGCTTTGCGCCGGCAGATCGACCAGGGCGCGCTGCGCCCCGGCACCCGGGTGCCGTCCAGCCGGCAGCTCGCCAAGGACCTCGGCGTGTCCCGTACCGTGGTCGTCGAGGCGTACGAGCAGCTCTGCGCCGAGGGATACCTGACCTCCCAGCGCGGCTCCGGCACCTCCGTCGCGGACGCCGCGCCCGCCGAGGTCGGCTCCGCGCTCACCACCGACGAGACGCCCGCGCCCGAGGTGTGGGACCTGCGCGCCGGCGGCACCGACGTCTCCGCGTTCCCACGCCAGGACTGGATCCGCAGCGTCAGCGCGGTGGTCCGCGCCGCCGGTCCCCGCGAGCTGGGCTACGCCCCGCCGTCCGGCCTGCCGCCGGTGCGCCGCACGCTCGCCGGCTACCTCGGCCGGGTCCGCGGCGTGCGCGTCCGGCCCGAACACCTCATGGTCACCTCCGGGTTCGCCCAGGGACTCGCCCTGCTCTGCCGGGTGCTGCGCGACCAGGGGCACGACGCGGTGGGCGTGGAGGACCCGGGCCACCCGGGGGAGTGGGCGTTCATCGCCGACGCCGGGCTGCGCCCGGTGGCCGTGCCGGTGGACCGGCACGGCATCCGCGTCGACGACCTCGCCGCCACCGGCGTCCGGGCGGTGCTGACCACCCCGGCCAGTCAGTTCCCGACCGGGGCGGCGCTCAGCCCGCAGCGCCGCGAGCACCTGCTCGCCTGGGCCCGCGCGGTCGACGGCTACGTGGTCGAGGACGACTTCGACGCCGCGTTCGTGGCCCCGGCGCAGCGCATGCCCGCGCTGCAGAGCCTCGCCCCCGACCGGGTGGTCTACGCGGGCAGCGCCAGCAAGGTCCTCGCCCCCGCGCTGCGGCTCGGTTGGCTGGCCGCCCCGCCCGGGCTGGCCGCCTCGATCGAGCGCGTCCGCGCCGGCTGGGACATCGGCTGCTCCGGGCTGGACCAGCTCGCGTTCGCCCGGCTGGTCGACTCCGGCGCGTTCGACCGGCACCTGCGCCGGCTACGGGCCGAGTTCCAGCGCCGTCGCCAGGCGGTGCACCAGCACGTCGCCCGCCACCTGCCCGGCGCGTCACCGCTCAGTGGCGACGGCGGCCTGCAGACCTACCTGGTGCTGCCCCGGTGGTGCGCCGAGGAGTCGATGGTGGAGGCCGCCCGCCGCCGGTCCGTGCTGGTCCGCGGCGGCCGGTTCTACGCCCTGCGCCACGACGACCGCCCGCCCGCGCTGGTGCTCGGCTATACCGGTGTGCGCGGCTCCGACCTCGGCCGCGGCCTGGCCGGCCTGGCCACCGCCTACCGCGACCTGACCCCCTGACCCGCCCTCCCCGCCGCCCCCGCCGTCGGCGTTGACCAAGGAGTTCGCGTCTCGGGTCGGCGTCCCGACCGACGCAAACTCCTTGATCGCCCGCGGGGCGCGGGGTGGGCGGATGAACCGCCTCGCAGCTCTGCTGTCATGAATCCCGGTGGACTGGCGGGAGCGACGGTCAGAGACTGTGGCGATGGAACCGACCGAGACCGCGCTGATCGTCGCCGTGCCCGAGACCGAGCGGGCCGTGGGACACTTTCGATCCGCCCTGGACCGCGCGGCCGGCTGGGGAGTGCCCGCTCACGTGACGGTGCTCTACCCGTTCCTGACCCCGGACCGGATCACCGACGACGTGCTCGCCACCCTGGGCCGGATCTTCGAAGCCACACCGCGGTTCGACATCTCGTTCCCGGAGGTCAAGTGGTTCGGAGACACCGTGGTCTGGCTCTCGCCGCAGCCGGATGACGGGTTGCGCCGCCTCACCGCGGCCGTGTGGCAGCGGTTCCCCGAGGCTCCGCCGTATGCCGGGGCCCATGCCGACGTCGTACCGCACCTGACCATCGGCCATGACGCCCCGAAGCACGTCCTTGCCGAAGCCGCCGAGGCTGTCGCCGGTCACCTGCCCATCCGCGCCACCGTCGACGCGGTCCAGCTCATCGCCGGGGCGCCGGCACCCGACTCCTGGCACCCGCTGCGCGAGTTCCGGCTCGGCACGGCATAGCGCCGCGCTGAGGAGTCCGCCACCACGAACGGCCTATCGTCGCGCCGCGTTCACCGAGGTGGGAACGGGGGACCGGCTTGACAACCCGATCGCAGGTTAGGTTAGCCTAACCTTTGTGACGAGCAGAACGGTCCGGGCCGACGGCCTGTCGGGCAGCCGGTTGCGGCTGGGCTACCACGGCGCCACAGTGGTGCACGACGCCGCCATCACGCTGCGGCCGGCCGCCGTGACCGCGCTCGTCGGTCCGAACGGCAGCGGCAAGTCCACGCTGCTGCGCGGGCTGGCCCGCCTGCACCCGCTGGAGCACGGCGAGGTCGTGCTCACCGACGGCACCCCGGCCCGGGCGCTGTCCCCCCGGGACTTCGCCCGCCGGGTCACGCTGCTGGCGCAGAGCCGCCCCACCCCGAGCGGGGTCACCGTCCGGGACGTGGTCGGCTACGGCCGGCACCCGTACCGCGGGCGGTGGCGGGCCGGCGACCCGGACGGCCCGGCGGCGGTCGAGCGCGCCATGGCGGTCACCGGCGTCGAGGCGATGGCCGACCGACCGGTCGACGAGCTGTCCGGCGGCGAGCTGCAACGCGTCTGGCTGGCCACCTGCCTGGCCCAGGACACCTCGGTACTGCTGCTGGACGAGCCGACCACGTTCCTCGACCTGCGCTACCAGGTGGAGATCCTCGACCTGGTGCGCGACCTCGCCGACACCGCCGACGTCGCCGTCGGCGTGGTGCTGCACGACCTCAACCAGGCCGCCGCCGTCGCCGACCACGTCGTGCTCCTGCACTCCGGCCGGGTCCGCGGCAGCGGCGCCCCGTGCGAGGTGCTCACCGAGGCGGCGCTCACCGAGGCGTACGGCATCCGCGTCGAGGTGACCGTCGACCCGGCCACCGGCCTGCTCTCCACCCGTCCCGTCGGCCGGCACACCCGCCGCGCCACCGTCTGAACCCGTTCCTGCCACAGAAGAGAAACAGATGTTGCGTACCCGCCTGACCCTGCTGGTCGCCGCCGCGACCGCGCTGCTGATCGCCGGCTGCGGCACCACCGAGACGCCCGCCGCCGCCCCGTCCGCCTCCGCCGCCGCCACCGGCCCGGTCACCGTCACCGACAGCCGGGGCAAGACCGTCACCCTGAAGAGCCCGGCCAGCAAGGTCGTCGGTCTGGAGTGGGGTGAGGTCGAGATGCTGGTCGGCCTCGGCGTGATGCCGGTCGGCGTGGCCGACCCCAAGGGGTACGCCACCTGGGTCACCGCCGCCCCGCTCGACGCGAGCGTCAAGGACGTCGGCACCCGGGGTGAGCCGAGCGTCGACGCGGTCGTCGCGCTCCAGCCCGACCTGGTGGTGATGGAGGCCGAGCGCGGCTCCGCGATCGTCACCCAGTTGGAGAAGTACGTGCCGGTGCTGGTCACCGAGGGCAGCGACGCGACCGACAACATCGGCCGGATGCGCGCCGACCTCACCATGATCGCCACCGCCACCGGCCGTACCGCCCAGGCCGAGAAGCTGCTCGCCGACTTCGACGCCGCCCTCGCCGACGGCCGCAGGAAGATCGCCGACGCCGGCGCGGCCGGCCGGCAGTTCGCCTTCGCCGACGGCTGGAAGGAGGGCAGCACCGTCTCCATCCGGATGTTCGGCCAGGGAGCGCTCGTCTCCCAGCTCGGCATCCAGCTCGGCCTGAAGAACGCCTGGACCGGCAAGACCGACGCGATGTGGGGCCTGGGCCAGACCGACGTCGAGGGACTGACCGTCCTCAAGGGCCAGGACCTGCACTTCTTCTACAACGCCTCGGACGGGCAGGACGTCTTCGCCGACGGGCTGGCTGGCAACGCGATCTGGCGCTCGCTGCCGTTCGTGCAGCAGAACAAGCTGCACAAGATGCCCGACGGCATCTGGACCTTCGGCGGCCCGCTCTCCGCCAAGCAGTACGTCGACCAGCTCGTCACGGTCTACACGGCTTGAGCCAGACGATCGCCCCGCCGGGGCCGGCCACCCGGCCGGCCCCGCTCGGGCCACCGCCCGCCCGCCGCCGGGTCGCCGGCGCGTTCGGCCTCGCCGCCGCGCTGCTCGTCGCCGTCACCGCCGTGCACCTCACCCAGGGCACCTCCTCGGTGGGGGCGGCCGACCTGCTCCGGCTGCTCACCGGCGCCGACGACGAGACCGCCCGGGTGCTGGTCGCCTCCCGGCTGCCCCGCCTGCTCACCGGCCTGGCCGTCGGCGTCGCGCTGGGCTTCGCCGGCGCGGCGTTGCAGTCGACCACCCGCAACCCGCTCGCCTCACCCGACACGCTCGCCGTCAACGCCGGCGCGCACCTGGCGATCGTCGCCACCGCCGCGTTCGGGATCACCCTTCCGGCGCTGCCCGCCGGCGGGCTCGCGTTCTGCGGTGGCCTCGCCGCCGCCGGCCTGGTGATGCTGCTGTCCGCCGGCGGCCGGTCCGCGACCACCCGGCTGATCCTCGCCGGCTCGGCCACCGCGATGGCCCTCGCCTCGCTCACCATGCTGCTCCTGCTGCTCTTCGAGCAGGCCACCATCGGTTTGTTCGCCTGGGGCAACGGCTCCCTCGTGCAGGGCGACCTGGTCGCGTTCACCCAGCTCGCCCCGGTGGTCGGCGTCGCCGCGCTGGTGCTCGTGGCGCTCGGCCGCCGGCTGGACCTGCTCGCCCTCGGCGACGACACCGCCACCGTGCTCGGGCTCGACGTGCGCCGGACCCGGCTCACCGTGGTGCTGCTCGCCGTCCTGCTCTCCGCCGCCGCGGTCACCCTGGCCGGGCCGATCGGGTTCGTCGGGCTCGGCGCGCCGGTGATCGTCCGGCTGCTCGGCCGGTGGGTGCCCGAGGTGCACCGGCACCGGGTGCTGCTGCCGCTGTCCGGCATGGTCGGCGTGGTCGTGGTGATCGGCTCCGACGTGCTGCTGCGGGCCGTGCTCGGCGGGCAGGCCGGCGTCGACGTGCCGACCGGCGTGGTCACCACGCTCTTCGGCGCGGTGCTGCTGGTCTGGCTGGCCCGCCGGCACCGCGACGCCGGCCCCACCCGGCAACCTCCGGGCGGCCACGCGGCCGTGCGCTCCCGTGCCTTCCACGTCGCCGTCGTCACCGTCTGCGCGGTGGCGGCCGGCACGGCCCTGGTGGTGGGCATGCTGGCCGGGGACACCGGGGTGCTGCTCGGCGACATCGTCAACTGGGTGCGGGGCCGCACCGGGCCGGCGTACACCTTCGTGCTGGACGCCCGGTGGCCGCGCGTCGCGGCGGCGCTGCTGGCCGGCGCCGCGCTCGCGCTGGCCGGCACCACTGTGCAGGCGGTGTGCCGCAACCCGTTGGCCGAGCCGGGCATCCTCGGCATCACCGGCGGGGCCGGCATCGGCGCGGTGTCGCTGCTGACGTTCGCCCCGACGGCCGGGGTGGCCGCGCTCTCCGGTGCCGCCGGTCTCGGCGCGGTCGCCGCGTTCGCGCTGGTCTACGGGCTGGCCCGGCACCGCGGCCTCGACTCCGACCGGCTGGTGCTGATCGGCTTCGCGGTCTGGCAGGGCGGCGCCGCGGTGATCACGTTCATCGTGGTGTCCTCCGACCCGTGGAACACCGGCAAGGCGCTGACCTGGCTGTCCGGCTCCACCTACGGGCGCACCGCGCCGCAGGTGCTGCCGGTGGCGGTCGCGCTGCTGGTCGCCGTCCCGGTGGTGGCCGGGATCCGCCGCGAACTCGACCTGCTCGCGCTGGACGACGACACGCCCCGGGTGCTCGGCGTCCGGCTGGAGCGCGCCCGGCTGGTCGCGCTCGGCCTGGCCGCGCTGCTCACCGCCACCGCCGTGTCGGCGGTCGGCGTGATCGGCTTCGTCGGCCTGGTCGCGCCGCACGCCGCCCGGGCACTGGTCGGCGGCCGGCACACCCGTGTGCTGCCGGTGGCGGTGCTGCTCGGCGCGACGCTGGTCAGCCTCGCCGACACGCTCGGCCGCACCGTCATCGCGCCCGCGCAGGTCCCCGCCGGCCTGGTCACCGCGCTGGTCGGCACCCCCTACTTCGTCTGGCTGCTGTGGCGCTCCCGCGCCGCCCGTTGAGCACACCCCGCGATCGCGAGAGGACATCTGTCGATGACGAGCACCCTGGCCGCCGCCCCCTGGCGCGTGTTCACCGTCGAGGTACGCGCGCTGCGCCGGCTCGGCCCGTCGTTCCTCCGGGTGACGTTCGCCGGGCCGGACCTGGACCGGTTCGCCGACAACGGCTACGACCAGCGGATCAAGCTGGCCCTGCCGGTGGTCGAGGGGGCGTCGGCCGAGCTGCCCGCCGGACCCGACTGGTACCAGCGGTGGCGGGAGCTGCCGGCGGGGCGGCGCAGCCCGATCCGCACCTACACGGTGCGGGCGGTCCGCCCGGAGGCGTCCGAGGTGGACGTCGACATGGCGCTGCACGGCGACGGCGGCCCGGCCACCCGCTGGGCGCGGCGGGCCCGACTCGGGGACCGGCTCGCCATGGTCGGCCCGGACGCCGGCTGGCCGGGTGTGCACGGCGGCGTCGAGTTCGCCGCGCCGGTCGGGGCGACGCTGCTGCTGGCCGGCGACGAGACCGCCGCGCCGGCGATCTGCGCGATCCTGGAGCGGCTGCCCGCTGACGCGTGCGGGCACGCGGTGGTGGAGGTGCCGGAGCCGGGTGACGAACTGCCCTGCCGCGCCCCGGCCGGCGTCACCGTGACCTGGTTGCCCCGCGCCGGGGCGCCGCACGGCAGCCGGCTCACCCCGGCCGTGACCGGCCTTGCCGACCGGCTGCTGCCGGTCCCCGCCGCGCCCGTCGCCGCCGTGCCGCCGACCGAGGTGGACGTGGACCGGGAGATCCTCTGGGAGGTGCCGCAGCGCCCCGACGGGGCCCCGCTCTACGCCTGGCTGGCCGGCGAGGCCGCGGTGATCCGCGGTCTGCGCCGGCACCTGGTCGCCGACCGGGGCGTCGACCGCCGGGCGGTGGCGTTCATGGGCTACTGGCGGGCCGGCCGCGCCGAGTCCTGAGCCCGGTCGGCCCGGCCGCAGGCCGCCTGCCGGTCCGAACCGGCCGCAGGCCGCCCGCCGGTCCGACCGGGCCTCAGGCCGACAGTCGGTCGGCCCGGTGCAGCAGGGCGGCCGCGGCCAGGCCGCCCACCAGGACCGCCACCGCGCCCACCGTCTGGCCGGTCCGCAACGCCTCGGCGAAGGCGGCGGTGACCGCCTCCCGGTCCGGGCCGGCGGCGGCCAGCGCCGCCGGGAACGAGCCGGCGCCGGCCAGCGCGGCCGGCAGCAGCGCGCCGAACCGGGCGTTGAGCACCGCGCCCAGCACCGCGACGCCGAGGCTGCTGCCTACCTCGGTCATGGTGCCGTCCACGCCGGCCCCGGCGCCCGCCTTGTCGGTGGGGATCGCGCTCATCACCGCCTCGACGATCGCCGGGTTCGCCAGCGCGCACCCGGCGCCCATCACCAGCAGCCCGGCCAGCAGCGTGCCGTAACCCTCGGACGGGCCGTGCGTGACCAGCGCCAGACCGCCGGCCAGCAGGGTCATCCCGACCGCGATGGCGGTCGGCCGTCCGAGCCGGCGGATCACCGACGCGGCCACCCCGCCGGCGGTGAGCACCACGATGGACAACGCGAACGGCGCCATCCGCAGCCCCGCTTCCCAGGCCGGATAGCCCCGGACGAACTGCAGGTGCTGGGTGAGCAGGAACAGCGCGCCGGTGGCGCCGAACGTGATCAGCACGACGCCGCAGACCGCGCCGACGAAGCGGTGGTCCCGGAAGAAGCGCATGTCCAGCATCGGGTGGGCGACCCGCCGTTCCCAGCCGACGAACGACGCCAGCAGCAGCACGCCGGCCGCGCCCGCGCCGAGCACCGGCGCCGACGCCCAGCCGCGCTCGGGACCGGAGATGATCGCCCAGACGATCGCGGTCAGGCCGCCGGTGGACAGCGCCACGCCGCCCAGGTCGAGCGGCCCGCCGGCCGGGTCCCGCGACTCCGGGACCAGCGCCCGGGCGGCGAGCAGGCAGACCAGCACGACCGGCACGTTGAGCAGGAAGATCGCGCCCCACGGCAGGTGCGCCAGGACGAACCCGCCGATCGGTGGTCCGGCGGCGAAGCCCAGGGCGCTGGTGGCCGCCCAGACCCCGATCGCGCGGGACCGTTCGGCGGCGTCGAAGACCTGCATGGCCACGGCCAGGGTGGCGGTGGCCAGCAGCGCGCCGCCCACGCCCATGCCGGCCCGGGCGGCGATCAGCTGCTCGGCGGTGCGGGCGAGCCCGGCCGCCGTCGAGCCGAGCCCGAACAGCGCCAGCCCGACCAGCAGCATCCGCCGCCGCCCGTACCGGTCGGCCGCGCTGCCGGCGCTCAGCAGCAGACCGGACAGCACCAGCGCGTACGCGTTGATCATCCACTGCACGTCGGCGGTGCCGGCGTCCAACTCGACCGTGAGCACCGGCACGGCAACGGTCAGCACGGTGTTGTCCAGCACCACCACGAGCTGGGCCAGGCAGAGCACGGCCAGGATCAGCCAGCGGTGCGGCACCGGGGCCGGGGTGGCCCGGTCGGCGGGCACCGTCGTCGGGTCGGCGCTCGTCGGGTCGGCACTCATGGGGTCGGCGCGAAGCGGGCGAGCGGGTTGACCAGCGTGCCCGCGAACTGCAACGCGGCGGACGGGTCGGTCAGGTCCACCATCTGCTGGTTGTTGCGCAGCTGGAGCCGGTTGAGGCAGGAGAGGGTGAACTCCGGCGCGAACAGGTCGTACCGGCGCATCCGCTCGGCCAGGTGCGGCACCGTGGTCGCGTAGTCGGTGGCGCACCCGGCCACGGTGCGCCAGAAGTCGTCCTGGTCGAGCACGCCCTCGGTGTGCAGGGCGGCGCTCAGGTGCCGCAGGAAGCAGTCGAAGACGTCGGTGAAGATGGACAGGATCTTCTCGTCCTCTGCGATCGCGGCCCGGATCCGGCGCACCCGCTCCGGCAGGTCGGCCTCCGGGTCCATCACCACGATCTCCTCGGCGATGTCCTTGAAGACCACCCGCTCCACCACGTCGCCGTCCAGCACCAGGATGACGTTCTCGCCGTGCGGCATGAAGGCCAGGTCGTGGGCGTACAGGCTGTGCAGCAACGGCACCAGGTAGGCGTCCAGGTAGCGGCGCACCCAGCGCGCCGGCGGCAGGCCGGACCGGGTGATCAGCGCCGCCGCCAGCGAGCGGCCGTCCCGGTCGAGGTGCAGCAGCGAGGCCATCGTGGCCAGTCGTCGCCCGGGTTCCAGGCCGGGCACCGGGCTCTCCCGCCAGAGCGCGGCCAGCATCTTCCGGTACGGCGAGCCGGGGGCGGTCGCCGCCTCGTACTGCCGGTGCCGGTAGCCGATCGCGGCCCGCTCCCGGATGATCGACAAGCCGGTGCGCGTGAGCACCGGGTCGTTCTCGATCAGGTCGGCCAGCCAGTCGTTGATCGCGGGCGTGGCCTCCATGTACGCGGCGGACAGCCCGCGCATGAAGCCCATGTTCAGCACCGACAGCGCGGTCTTGACGTAGTGCTTCGCCGGGTCGGTGACGTTGAAGAACGTGCGGATGGACTGCTGGGCCAGGTAGTCGTCCGGTCCCTCGCCGAGGCAGACCAGCCGGCGCCGGGCCACGTCGCCGGCGAAGGTGACCGCGAGCCTGTTCCACCACTGCCACGGGTGCACCGGGATCAGCAGGCAGTCGGCCGGGTCGAGGCCGAGCCCGGTGAGCGTGGCGGTGAACCTGGCGAGCGTCTCGTCGCCCAGTTCGGCGCGGACCAGCGCGTCGTAGTCCAGGTCGGCGGCGCAGGTGAACGTGGTGTGGTCACGGTGCGCGGCCAGCCAGAGCAGCCGTACCGGCGCGGCGGTCTCCGGGGCGTACCGGTGGTATTCGTGCACGCCGAAGCCGATCCGCCCGTTGTTGGCCACGAAGCAGGGGTGGCCCTCGGTCATCTGCGTCTCGATCGACTGGAAGTCGGCGGCGGCCAGCTCGGCGGCGGTCACCGCGGGCTTGCCCAGCTTGTACGCGGTGCCCGCGAGGGTGGAGGTGATCTCCTCCAGGTAGACGGGCAGGATCGCGTCGGTGAGGCCGAGCGCGGCGCGCAGCTCCAGGCAGAGGTCGACCGCGTCGAGCGGCAGCTCCGCGTCGTCGCGGCGCCGGGTGATGCTGGCGGCGTCGACCTGCCAGTGGTCCAGCGCCAGCCGCCGCGCGGCGAACCGGTACTGCACCGTGCCGTCGTCGCTGCGCACGACCCACCGCCCGGGGCCGGCCGGCTCGGGGGTGATCAGGCGCTCGTGGGCGAACTCGGCGAGCGCCTTGCGCACCAGCAGCCGGTTGGCCGTCGCCCACGCCTCGGGGGTCAGGTGGTCCACGGACGCGGCGGGGTTCACGGGGTCGCCTCTCCCCGGGCCGCGGCCCGGAATCGTTCCCGGGTGCAGACGCTGAGCAGCGCGTCCTTCTCCGGCTTGCGGATCTCGCCGACGACGGTGAAGCCGACGGCGGCGTTGAGCGCGTGCACGGCGGTGTTGCGCACGTCCGGCTCCACCATCACCCGCCGGGTCGCCGGGTCGGCGAAGAGCCAGGCCATCACCGTGGTGAGCACGGCGCGGGTGAAGCCGTGCGCGGGCGTGTCGGTGGGGGCGCAGAGGAAGTGCATGCCCACGTCGCCGGGCTCCGGCTCGTAGAGGCCGACCAGCTCCACCCGGGCCGGGTCGTACCGTTCGGCCAGGAACGCGGGCCGGCCGCGCCACGAGCCGAGGTACGCGTCGTGGTGCGGGTGGGCGGCGATGCGCCGGTACTCCTCGGCGACGCCGGCCACGTCGGCGTCCTGCATCAGCCAGAACGCGGCCTTCGGATGGGTGACCCAACGGTGCAGCAGCGCCGCGTCGGCGTCGACGTCCAGCGGGCGCAGCGCGAACTCGCCGAGCCGCTCGTCGAGACGGGTGAAGACGTTCACGCCGGACTGATCGCGCATGCGCTCACGGCCCTCGCTTCGCTCGGTGCGTTCGCTCATGCCGGTACCCCGAACTCCTGGAACGCGATCGACTTCTCGATCGGGTAGTGCTCCCGGCCGGTCAGCTCCCGGATGATCCACGAGTTGCGGTAGGGCCCCATGCCCAGGTCGGGCGAGGTGATGCTGTGCGTGTGCGTGCCGGCGTTCTGCAGGAACACGCCCCGGCCGGTGTGGTCGACGCTGTAGTTGCGGGCCACGTCGAAGCGGCCGTGGCCGTCGAAGCGGAGCCGGTCGCGCACCGGGGCGAGGAACTCCGGCACCCGGTAGTGGTAGCCGGTGGCCAGCACCAGGCCCTCGGTGTCCAGCGTGAACGCGTGGTCCTGTTCGGTGTGGCGCAGCCCGAGCCGGTAGCGGCCGTCGGCGTACGCGGCGTCGACCAGTTCGGTGTTGGTCAGCAGCCGGGTCGGCGCGGGCGCGTGCAGGCTCTTCGCGTAGAGGGTGTCGTAGATGTCGTTGATCAGATCGGCGTTGATGCCCTTGAACAGCGGCTTCTGCGCTGCTTCCAGCCGGTAGCGGGTCGGCTCGGGCAGCGCATGGAAGTAGTCCACGTAGTCCGGTGAGGTCATCTCCAGCGTCAGCTTGGTGTACTCCAGCGGGAAGAACCGGGGCGAGCGGGTGACCCAGGTGAGCTGGTAGCCGTACGTGTCGATGTCGCTCAGCAGGTCGTGGTAGATCTCGGCCGCGCTCTGGCCGCTGCCCACGACGGTGATGCTCCGCTTGGCGCGCAAGGACTCCCGGTGCTCCAGGTAGCGGGAGTTGTGGATCAGGTCGCCGCCCAGGCCGGCGCAGGCGGGCGGCAGATACGGCGGGGTGCCGGTGCCGAGCACCAGGTGCCGGGCCCGGTGGGTGACCGGCCCGTCCGGCGTGTCGGCGCGTACCACGTAGCGGTCGTCGGCCCCGTCGTGCTCGACGCTGGTGACGACGTGCCGGAAGCGCAGGTTCGGCAGCTTGGCGGCGGCCCACCGGCAGTAGTCGTTGTACTCGGCGCGCAGCGGGAAGAAGCTCTCCCGGATGTAGAACGGGTAGAGCCGCCCGGTCTCCTTGAGATAGCTGAGGAACGAGTACGGCGAGGTGGGGTCCGCGAGCGTGACCAGGTCGGCGATGAACGGCGTCTGCAACCGGGTCGATTCGAGCAGCATCCCGGGGTGCCAGTCGAAGCCGTCGCGCGCCTCCAGGAACAGCCCGTCGAGGTCGTCGATCGGTGCGCTGAGGCAGGCCAGGCCGAGGTTGTACGGGCCCAGCCCGACGGCGATGAAGTCGTGGGTCGACATGGGGTTCTTCCGTTCGGGGCCGGGGTCAGCCGACCGGGCAGGACAGCTCGGCGGTGGCCGCGGTCCGGGCGTACCAGGCGGCGTGGTCGGCGATCAGGTCGCGCACGTGGGCGATGTCGTCGACGGTGGTCTCGGGGTTGAGCAGGGTGAGCTTCAGCCAGTGCGCGCCGTCGACCTTGGTGCCGGCGACCAGGGCCGCGCCGGAGGTGGCCAGCGCCTCGCGGGCGTGCAGGTTGGCCTCGTCGACCAGGTGCGGGTCGGCGCCGGGCGGCAGGTGTCGGAAGACCACGGTGCTCAGCGGGGAGCGGGCCGCGACCTCGAACCGGGGGTCGGCGTCGAACAGCCGCCAGGCGTCGGCCGCGAGGTCGACCACCTGGTCGAAGAGCGCGCCGATCGCGTCCGGCCCCATGATCCGCAGGGTCAGCCAGAGCTTGCACGCGTCGAAGCGGCGGGTGGTCTGGATGCTCTTGTCGACCTGGTTCGGGATGCCCTGCTCGACCGCGCGGGCCGGGTTGAGGTAGTCGGCGTGCCAGGTGGCGTGGCGCAGCACCCGGCCGTCGCGGACCAGCAGCGCGCTGGAGCTGACCGGCTGGAAGAACGACTTGTGGTAGTCGACGGTGACCGAGGCCGCCCGCTCGATGCCGTCGAGCAGGTGCCGGCGGGTGGGGGAGACCAGCAGCCCGCAGCCGTACGCGGCGTCGACGTGCATCCAGACGCCGGCGGCGGTGCAGATGTCGGCGATCTCGGGCAGCGGGTCGATGGTGCCGAAGTCCGTGGTGCCGGCGGTGGCGACGACGGCCATCACCACCTGCCCGTCGCGCCGGCAGCGGTCGATGGTGCGGGCGAGTTCGTCGGTGCGCATCCGGCGGCCGGCGTCGGTGGGCACGGTGAGCACCGCGTCGGCGGAGAGGCCGAGCAGCTTGGCCGCCTTCTGCACGCTGAAGTGGCCGGCGGCGGAGGTGATGATCCGCAGCTGGGCCAGCACCTCCGGCCGGGCCGGGCGGGTGGCCGCGCCGCCGACCACCCGGCGGTGGGTCTCCTCCCGGGCCAGCAGCATGGCCTGCAGGTTCGACTGGGTGCCACCGCTGGTGAACACGCCGTCGGCGGTGGCGCCGAGACCGATCCGTCCGGCCGTCCACTCGATCAGGCGCCGCTCCATCAGCGTGGCGCCGACACTCTGGTCCCAGGTGTCCAGCGAGGAGTTGACCGCGCTGAGCACGGCCTCGCCGAGCAGCGCCGGGATGACCACCGGGCAGTTCAGGTGGGCCAGGTAGCGCGGGTGGTGGAAGTACACCGCGTCGCGCAGCCAGACGTCGTGCAGCTCGTCCAGGGCGGCGTCGGTGTCGCCGAGCGGCCGGTCCAGGTCGATCGCGCCGACCACCGGGGCGAGCGCCTCCGGCGTCACGCCGGTGAACGGCCGGTCGGCCGCGCCCACCCGGCGGGCGACGCGGTCGACGCCGCGCGCCAGCACGTCCCGGTACCGCCCGAGCGAGCCGGCGTTGAACAGGTGGGCGCGCGCTGCGGTGTCGATCGCACTCATGTGACTTCCCGGTCGTCGTGCGGACAGGAGCGCGGGCGGACCGCGCGGAGATCAGATTAGGTTAGGCTTACCTAACAAGCAAGTCCGTCGCGGCGGGTGTCGGGCGGGAGGG
Organism: Micromonospora sp. WMMD754; assembly: GCF_049315235.1. Classification (NCBI taxonomy): domain Bacteria; kingdom Bacillati; phylum Actinomycetota; class Actinomycetes; order Micromonosporales; family Micromonosporaceae; genus Micromonospora; species Micromonospora sp. WMMD754. Next base: position 5,966,640 of record NZ_CP186058.1, on the reverse strand, counting down.
CGCTCCGGACGGCGGGAACCGCCGCTGGTGCGCCACGCCCACCACGACCCCGGCGGCCACCAGCCCGAGCGAGGCCAGCGCCACCGCCGGGTAGCCGAACCGTCCGGCGGCGGCGAGCCCGAGCGAGGCGGCCACGAACGAGCACACCAGCCCGAACGACGACAGCACGGTGAAGTCGGTGCCCCCGCTGCCCGGCCGGGAGTAGTCCATGTTGACCGTGTAGAGCACCACGTTGGCGATCGTGTACGCGGCCAGGAAGAAGCAGAGCGCGGCGACCGTGCCGCCGAGCGGCGCCCGGCCGCTCATCAGCGGCAGCAACGCCACCGTGGACAGCGCCAGCGTGACCCCGCCGGCCACCAACACGCCGGCCCGACCGAACCGGCCGACGCCGAGGCCCGCGACCAGGCCGGCCGCGATCGCCGGCACGCTGGTCACCACGCCGGTCACCACGCCGATCCGGCCCAGCGACCAGCCGGCGTCCACCAGCGCGGGCGTCACCAGCGCGTACGCCATGCCGGCCCCGACGTAGACCAGCGGCACCACGCCGAACGTCCACCACCGGCAGCCGGGCTGGCCGAACACCGACACCAGCGCCCGGTAGGCCGCCCCGATGCGCACGACCCGGTCGGTGCGCTCCGGTTCCCGGAACCGCCACACCACGAGCAGCCCGACCGCGGTCAGCGCGGCCAGCAGGCCGACCGCCGCCGCCCAGCCGAAGCGGTCGTAGACCAGCACGCACGCGCCGCCGCCGAGCAGGTTGCCCAGGTAGCTCGCGGCCACCTGGATGCCGTTGCCGGTGCCCCGGTCGGACGCGGCCAGCAGTCGCACCGCGACCGCGTCGGCGGCGATGTCCTGGGTGGCGGAGAAGAACACGAACGCGGCGCAGATGGCGATGACCGGGCCGAGCTGGTCGGCGGGCCGGGAGAACGGCAGCAGCGCCAGCAGCGTCAGCACCAGGGCGGCCTGCAACACCAGCAGCCAGGACCGGTAGTGGCCGCGGTGACGGGAGCCGTAGCGGTCGAGGACCGGCGCCCAGAGGAACTTGATCGGCCAGATCAGGCCGACCACCTGGAGCAGCGCCAGGGTGTCCAGCGAGGTGCCGCCGTCACGCAGGATGGCGGTGAGCCCGACGGTGATGAAGCCGATGCCGAGGTACTGCGTGACGTAGAGCGCGGTCAGCGTGCCGAGGCGGCCCATCAGACGGCCCGCCAGTAGCCGAGCGCGGTGAGCTGGTGCTTGCCGACGCCCAGCGTCCGCCGGACGTGCCGGGTGATGCTGCGGGTGCTGGCCGCCTCGCACGCCACCCAGTAGTGCGCGGTCCCGGCGGCGGGCAGCGCCGCGCAGACCGTGTCGACCAGGTGCCGGCCGTCGTCGCGGCGGGGCACCCAGGTCACCTGATGGTGCGCCCGGGCGCGCGGAGCGAGGGCCTTCTCGCCCTCGTGGGCGTACTCCAGCCACACCGTCGCCGGGATGTCCGCGCCGGCGTCGAGGAGGCTGTTCACCGCCGGCAGCGAGGCCGCGTCGCCGACCAGGTAGAGGTGCTCCGGCGTCGGTTCCGGCAGCTGGAACGCGCTGCCCTGCACGGTGGCGTCGATGGTGTCGCCGACCTCGGCGGTGGTCGCCCACCGGGCCGCGACGCCGTCGTGGACGGCGAACTCCAGCGTGAACCGTCCGTTCTCCGGGTCCGGGTCGACCAGCGTGTAGGCGCGCTGGTGTGCCCGCCCGTCGTTGTCGAACCAGAGCCGGATCCACATCGTCGGGTGCACGCCGCACGCGGCCAGCAGCCCACCGTCGTCGAGGAGCAGACGCTGGTAGTGCCCGTCGACCGACTCGGTGCCCCGCACGGTGAGCCGGAAGTCCCGGCCCCCCATGGCCTTGAGCACCAGGCCCTCCCAGTTCCGTTTCACGAACCCCTCCAGGTAAGGTCTGCCTCAGTTAGGGGAGGGTAACCTAAGTTGACCATCCGAGGAAACGGCCGCCCGACGACCCGCGTCGATCGCGATCCGTGGGGCGTGCCCCAGCTCTGGGCCGGCGACGTCGACGCGCTCGCCCGCCTCCAGGGCCGCGTCGCCGCCCAGGACCGGGCCTGGCAGATCAGCGTCGAGCGGTGGCGCGCCGAGGGCCGGCTGGCCGCCCGCGTCGGCGCCGCCGAGCTGCCCTGGGACCGGTTCGCCCGGCGGGCCCGGCTGGACGACACCGCCCGTCGCTGCCACGAGCGACTCGACCCGGCGACACGCCGGTGGGTCGAGGCGTACGTCGACGGCGTCAACGCCGGCCTCGCCGAGGGCGCGGCCGTCGCGCCCGAGTTCGCCGCGACCGGCGCCGCGCCGGAGCCGTGGCAGCCCTGGTCCCCGCTGGGCGTCTTCCTCGTCCAGCACGTGCTCTTCTCCACCTTCCCGAACAAGCTCTGGCAGGCGCACGTCACGCGCACCCTCGGCCCCGACGCGGTCGGACTCTTCGCGGTCGAGGGGCCGGCGTCGGCCGGCAGCAACGCCTGGGCGCTGCCCGCCGACCCGGTCACCGGGCGCGGCCCGGTGCTCGCCGGCGACCCGCACCGGCTGCTCGAACTGCCCGGCATCTACCAGCAGGTGCGCCTGGCCTGCCCCGAGTTCGACGTGGTCGGGCTGGCCTTCCCCGGGGTGCCCGGGCTGCCGCACTTCGGCCACGCCGGCCACGTCGCCTGGGCCGTCACCAACGCGATGGCCGACTACCAGGACCTCTACCGCGAGCAGCTGCGCCGCGACGGCGACCGGGTGCTGGTTCGGGACGCGGACGACTGGATCCCGGTCCCGCGCCACGTCGAGGAGATCGAGGTCCGCGGCGACGCGCCGGAACCGGTCGAGGTGATCGAGACGCCCCGCGGCCCGGTGATCGACCACGACCGGCGCACCGGTGAGGCGATCAGCCTGCGCACCCCGAGCCGGGTCGAGGCGCGCCTCGGCTTCGAGGCGCTGCTGCCGCTGCTGCGGGCCCGGGACACCGCCGACGTCGCGGACGCGCTGCGCCACTGGGTGGAGCCGGTCAACAGTGTGCTCGCCGCCGACACCGGCGGCGCCGTGCGTCGCCTGGTCGCCGGCCTGGTCCCGGTACGCGACGACCGGTGCCGCCGGGAGCCGGTACCCGGCTGGCGGTCGCGACACCACTGGCGCGGCGCCTACCTGCCGATGGTGGACGAGAAGGTCGAGGGCGTCGCGGTCTGCGCCAACGACCGCCGCGACGACGTCGCCGCGCACGGCGTCGACTTCGCACCGCCGCACCGGGCCCGGCGGATCCGGGCGCTGCTCGCCGACGGCGTCGACGCGTCCGCGGTGCACACCGACACCCGGCTGCCGGCGACACCGCTGCACCGGCTGCTCGACCGGCTCGACCCCGACCGGCTCGACGAATCCTCCCGTACGCTGCACCGGCGGTTGACCGGCTGGGACCGCGCGATGGCCGCCGACTCGGTCGAGGCCGGCGCGTTCGCCGCCTGGCGCGCCGCGCTCGCCCGCCGGCTGCGCGCGCACCCGCGGTTGCGGCGGCTGGCCGAGCCGTCCGGGTTCGACGAGCTGTTCACGCCCTGGACCGACCCGGCGGCACGGATCGGCCTGGCACTCGACCTCCTGGTCGAGCGGCACGTCGACCTGGGCGTCGACGTCGTACCGCTCGCTTCCGCCGCGCTGGCCGAGGTGGCCGCCGGTCCGACACCCGAGCCGTGGGGCCGCCGGCACCTGCTGCACCCGGTGCACCTGGGCGTCGCCGCGCAGACCTCGGCCGCGGTCGCGGCGATGCGGCGGTCGGTGGCGCTCGGCGGCGACACCGACTGCGTGCTGGCCACCTCCAGCGTCCCCGGCGTCTCCGACGCCTGCTGGCGCGGGCCGGTGGCCCGCTACGTGTGGGACCTGACCGACCGGGCCGCCGGCGGCTGGGCCGTCCCGTTCGGCGCCTCCGGCGTCCCCGGCGACCCGCACTTCTGCGACCAACTGCGCCACTGGGCCGCCGGCGACCTGATCCCGCTGCCCACCGGACCGCTGACTCCGGCGCCCGCCGGGTCCCCGACGAAGGACGAGACGACAGTGACCTACCAGGAGCAGATCCCCGACCTCGGCGAGCTGGCGCTGGAGCCGGTGCGCCCCTACCGGCACGCCGCGCTGCTGCACGGCTGGGTCACCTTGCCCCGCAACGCGTTCTGGGGGATGGGCTCGCACACGCTCGACGACGTCCGCGAGGTCTACGCGTTCCTCGACGGGCTGGAGACCCACCACGCCTACCTGATCCTGCTGGACGGGGAACCGGTCGGGCTGTTCCAGACCTACCGCCCGGAGGCGGACCCGGTGGGCGAGCGGTACCCGGTCCGGCCGGGGGACGTCGGGATGCACCTGCTGCTCAACCCGCCCCGGGGGCGGGCGCGCGGACTCACCACGGCCGTCGGGCCGGCCCTGGCCCGGTTCCTGCTGCTGGACCCGGCCGCCCGGCGCATCGTGGTGGAGCCGGACGTCCGCAACGAGGCGGCGCTGCGCCGGCTGCGGATCGAGGGTTTCACGTTCGCGTCCGAAATCGACATGCCGGACAAGCGCGCGCAGCTCGCGTTCCTGACCCGGGAGCGGTTCGAGGCGGACCACCCGTCGGCGTGACCGCCGCCCTCCGGACGATCTTTTCCGAAGAGGACCGTCCGGAAACACCCACATAGCTACGATTCCTCCGAAATCGGGCAACGGGGGAAAAATGATCAGAACGTTCACAGGCGCCGGGCGCAGAGCCGCCGCGGTCGTCGTCGTCGCGGCACTCGCCGCCCCGCTGCCGGCGGTGACCGCGTCGGCGGCTCCGGTCGGACAACCGCCGCCGGCGCCCGCGGGCCGGGCCGTCGGACCGGTCAACCCGGTCGCGCCGGCGCTGAGCTTCGGGGTGATGACCGAGGGCAACGCCACCGTGGTCGCCAGCGAGAACGAGGGCACCATGGCTGTCGGGGGAGACCTCTCCTTCGGCAACTACCAGCTCGCCAACAACACCGCCGGTTCGTTCGTCGTCCCCGGGGACAGTCGGCCGAGCGCGCTCGTGGTGGGCGGCCGGGTCGACTTCGCCGGCAGCGTGCCCGGCGCCCGGCTCCAGGTCCTCTCCCAGGGCTACGCCAAGGTCGGCAACCTCACCGGCACCGTGGTGCGGGACACCGACAACAACGGCGCCGCGGTCAACACCCGGATCCTGCCGACGAACAACTACGACGCCTTCCCACGGGTCGAGCTGACCGTCCGGCAGGCGCCCGCGAACGTCGGCCCCACCTCGCCGATCAACTTCGCCGCCGCGTACGAGTCGTTCCGGTCCACCTCGGTCGGTCTGGCCGGCTGCGCGAACACGGTGGTGCTCCGGACCCCCAACGGCGACGTCCTGCCCAGCCCGATCCCGCCCGGCAGCAACGCGGTCGTCACGCTGACCAGCGGTGTCACCAACGTGTTGAACCTCAGCGCCACCGACCTGAACAACATCGACACGTTGACCTTCCGGGACCAGCCCACGCCGACCACGCCGCTGCTGATCAACGTGGACACCAGCGGCGTCGGGAACACCTTCGACTGGAACGCGCCGAACTTCTCCGGCATCGGCGGCCAGCAGGCCCAGTACGTCCTGATCAACTTCCCGACCGCGACCCGGCTCTCGCTCACCGCGGGAGCCCGCACGGTCGAGGGCAGCATCTACGCGCCGAACGCCGACTTCACCGACCTCTCGGCCAGCAACACCGAGGGCAGCGTGATCACCCGGACGCTCGACCACCGCGGCGGCGAGATCCACTACTTCCCGTTCAGCACGACGCTGACCTGCAACGGCGGCGGCCCGGCCAGCATCGCGGTGGTCAAGTCGTCGACCACCGCGCTGATCGGCTCCGTCGGCCAGCAGGTGCCCTACTCCTTCCGGGTGGTCAACACCGGCGGCGTGCGCCTGACCGACGTCACCGTCGACGACGTGCAGACGCCGCCGTCGTCGAACGCGAACCTGGGGCCGATCACCTGCCCGGTCACCGCGCTCGACCCGGGGGCGTCCACCACCTGCACCGCCACGTACACGGTCACCCAGGCCGACCTCGACCACGGCGGGGTGTCGGACACGGCGACCGCGCGGGGCACGCCCGCCGGTGGCGGCGCCCCGGTGGTCTCCGACCCGACCGACCTCACCATCCCGGCGGAGGTCCTGACCCCGTCGATCTCGGTGCTGAAGTCATCGACCACCACCACCATCACGACCGCCGGGCAGCAGGTGCCGTACCGGTTCGCGGTGACGAACACCGGTGGGCTGACGCTGTCCGACGTGAACGTGACGGACACGCAGACGCCGCCGTCGTCGAACGCCAACCTGGGCCCGATCACCTGCCCGGTGACCACGTTGGCGCCGGGCGCGTCGACCACCTGCACCGCCACGTACACGGTCACCCAGGCCGACCTCGACCACGGGTCGGTGTCGGACACCGCGACCGCGCACGGCACACCACCGGGCAGCACCACCCCGGTCGACTCGGAACCGTCGGAGCTGACGATCGCGGCGACGCCGGTGACTCCCGACATCACGCTGGTGAAGTCCTCGACCACCACCACCATCACCGCCGAGGGACAGCAGGTCGAGTACCGGTTCGCGGTGACCAACACCGGTGGGGTCACGTTGTCGGACGTGAACGTGACGGACGTGCAGACGCCGCCGTCGTCGAACGCGAACCTGGGCCCGATCACCTGCCCGGTGACCACGTTGGCGCCGGGCGCGTCGACCACCTGCACGGCGACGTACACCGTGTCGCAGGCGGACCTCGACATCGGGCGGGTGTCGGACACCGCGACCGCGCACGGCACACCGCCGGGGAGCGCGACGCCGATCGACTCGGACCCGTCGGACCTGACCATCGCGGCGAGGCCGGCGGCCCCGGAGATCACCGTGGTGAAGTCGTCCACCACCACCACGATCACGGCCGCCGGGCAGCAGGTGCCGTACCGGTTCGCCGTGACCAACACCGGTGGGGTCACGTTGTCGGACGTGAACGTGACGGACGTACAGACGCCGCCGTCGTCGAACGCGAACCTCGGCCCGATCACCTGCCCGGTGACCACGTTGGCGCCGGGCGCGTCGACCACCTGCACGGCGACGTACACCGTGTCGCAGGCCGACATCGACAACGGCTCGCTCGGCGACACGGCGACCGCCCACGGCACTCCCGTCGGCGGGGAGACGCCGATCGACTCCGAACCGTCGGATCTGACCGTCCCCCGGGCGCCGGTGACCGCCGGGATCAGTGTGGACAAGACCTCCACCACCACGGTGGTCACCGCACCGGGCCAGCGGGTGCCGTACCGGTTCGTCGTGGTCAACACCGGCGGGCTCACACTGTCGAACGTCACCGTCACCGACGTGCAGACGCCACCGTCGTCGAACGTCGACCTCGGCCCGATCACGTGTGCGGACACGACGTTGGCGCCGGGCGCGTCGACCACCTGCACCGCCACGTACACCGTCACCCAGGCCGACCTCGACCACGGATCGGTCAGCGACACCGCGACCGCCCACGGCACCCCGGCCGGCGCCCAGACGCCGATCGACTCCGACCCGGCCTCGCTGACCGTTCCGGCCGGTGACCCGGCGGTCGACATCGAGGTGGTCAAGTCGTCCGACACGGTCGCGATCACCCAGGTCGGCCAGAAGGTGAACTACACCTACCGGGTGGTCAACACCGGCGGCCTGACGCTGACCAGGGTCACGGTGAACGACACCCTCCTGCCGCCGGCCAGCCGGGACAACCTCACGGTCATCACGTGCGGCCCGGACAACGTCCCGAACGGCACCGTCACGCTGGCGCCGGGAGCGTCGGTCGAGTGCCGGGCCACGTACACGGTCTCGGAGGCCGACTTCGCCCAGGCGTCGCTGCTCGACGTGGCGACGGCCACCGGCACCCCGCCGCGCGGACCCGCGGCCGTCTCCGGGCCGTCGACGCAGGACATCCCGATCCTGCACCCGGGGATCGCGCTCACCAAGACCGTGACGCCGGAGGTGGTGTCCCGCCCCGGTGAGGTCGTCACCTACCGGTACGTGGTCACCGACACCGGCAACACCACGCTGACCGGCGTCGCCGTGGACGAGACCGCCTTCTCCGGCAGCGGGCGGCCCTCGGCGATCACCTGCGACGGCGCCACGCTCGCCCCGGGGCAGAGCCTGACCTGCACGGCGACCTACGCGGTGACCGAGGCCGACGTCCAAGCCGGGCGGGTCACCAACACGGCGGTCGCGGTCGGCACCCCGCCGAGCGTTCCCGGCCAGGACCCGCCGGCGCCGGTCCGCTCCGAGCCGGCCTCCGCCACGGTGACCGCGACCCGGGGCGCGGCGATCGCGCTGGAGAAGTCCGCCGACCCGGGCGAGGTGCACAAGGTCGGCCAACAGGTGCGGTACCGGTTCCAGGTCACCAACACCGGATCGGTCCCGCTGACCGGGGTCACGGTGACCGACACGCTCGCGCCACCGGCCGACCCGGCGAACCTCGGGCCGATCACCTGTGGTCCGGGCGGCACGCCCAACGGAGCGGTCACGCTCGCGCCGGGGGAGAGCGTCACCTGCACGGCGACGTACACCGTGTCGAAGGCGGACGCCTCGCAGCGGTGCATCACCGACACCGCCACCGCGACGGGCACACCGCCGGCGGGTGCGGCTCCGGTGTCGCCGGAGGCCACGCTCTGCGTCCGGGTGGTGATCGGACCCGGTCCGAAGCCCGGCCCGTGGCCCTGGCACGGCCACGGCAAGCTGCCGGTCACCGGGACGTCGTTCCTGCTCCCGCTGGCCGTCGGCGGCGCGGCGGTGCTGCTGACCGGCGTCACCCTGATGCTGCTGACCCGGCGCCGCCGGATCGGCGCCCGGCACGACTCCGTTTGATCGGCGCCGTCCCGGCGAGGTGGCGGTATCGGCACGTGCCCGATACCGCCACCCCGGCGGCCCGGGGTGAACCGTGGTGAGCCGGTCCGGTGCGGTGTCGCGCCGGCCCGGCGCGGCGCGGGTGGTCACCCCGCTCGAACTCTTCTTCGACCTCGTCTACGTCTTCGCGATCGGGCAGCTCTCGCACCACCTGCTCGCCCACGTCGACCTGCGCACCGGCGCCGAGACGGTCGTCCTGGGCCTCGCTGTCGTCTACGCGTGGTACATGACGGCCTGGGGCACCAACTGGCTGGAGCCGGAGCGCCCGCCGGTGCGGCTGCTGCTCGTCGGCATGATGTTCGCCAGCCTGCTCATGTCCGGCGCGATCGCCGACGCGTTCGACGGCCGCGCCTGGCTGTTCGTCACCGGTTACCTGCTCCTGCAGTTCGGCCGCACCACCTTCCTGATGGTCGCCCTGCGCGGCCGGCCGCTCGGTGGGCACTTCGTCAACGTCGCGGTCTGGGAACTGCTCCTCGGCGTGCTCCTGGCGGCCGGCGCGGCCGTCGGTGGCGACGCGCGCCTGGCGCTCTGGGGCGTCGCCGTGCTCGGTCTGCACGTCGGCGCGTGGAGCCTGCACTGGCTGCCGGGTCCGGGCCGCCGCATCGACCTCGGCCACACCGAGATCGCCGGCCCGCACCTGATCGAGCGCTTCCGGCTCTTCTTCCTCATCGCCCTCGGCGAGACGGTGCTGACCACCGGCCGCGCGTTCAGCGACGCGCCGTTCACCGTCGCGCGCCTGCTCGCCCTGGTGGCCGGATTCACCGGCTCCGTCGCGCTGTGGTGGTGCTACTTCCGACGGGTCGAGCGGATCGGGGTCGAGGCCGCGGAGACCGCGGAGGACGCCGGCGTGGTCGGCTGGCGGGGCACCTGGACGCTGACCCTTGCCGTGCTCGCGCTGATCGGGGTCGCGGTCGGTGACGAACTGGCGATCGCCCACCCGGACGACGTCGGCACGCCCGGCTTCGTCGTGCTCGCGTTCGGCGGGCCGGCGCTGTTCCTGGTGGCCCAGTTCTTCTTCCTGCGCGACGCGCCCGGCAACGGTCCGCGCTCCCGGCTGCTCGGCGTGGTGGCGCTGATGCTCCTCGCGGTCGCCACCGCGCCGCTGCCGAGGCTCGCCGGCACCACCGCCTCGACGCTGGTCCTCGTCGCCGTGGCGGCCTCCGACTCGCTGGGCCGGCGTGACCCGGAGCGGAGCCACCTCGCCCGGTGACCCCGGCTCACGGCCCCGACGGCGGTCCCGGCGTGGCACGGAGGAGCCCGGCCAGGTCCCGCACCGCCTCGGCGTACGACCGTTCGGACTCGCACGGCCAGTGTCCCTTGATCGGCGGCGGGACGCTGTCCCCGGGTGGCGCGACCAGCCCGTCGGGGTCGCGGAGGCGACGGTCCACCCCGGCCGGCGCTTCGGTGACCGCCCCCGACGCGTCCGGACGGTGGGCCGCGAAGACCCAGCCGCCGACCGGGTCGGTGTCGCGCCACAGGTTGCGCCACCGCCAGTCGACCCGGTCCCCGATCTCCCGCAGCACCGCGTCGTCGACGTAGGCCGGGAAGAGCCGGGCGTAGAGCCGCCGCAGTGGCGAGCTGTAGGTGAGCAGCGCGACCCGGCCGCTGACCTCGGGCGGCAGTTGCAGGACCGTGGCGGCGACCAGCACCGACCCGTGGCTGTAGCCGGCCAGCAGGACGCCGTTGCCGCTCTCCACCAGGAAGGTGATGCGCCGGGCCAGCTCCGGCACCGCCCGTTCGGCGTAGCAGGGCGGGGCGAAGGGGTGCGCGGCCCGGGGCCAGAACGTGGCGAGGTCCCAGAGCACCCCGACGTGGTGCCGGAACCCGGCGCTGCGGTAGGCGAAGATCCCGGCGACGACGAGGCCGAGCACGGCCGCCGAGACGGCGTAGCCGCCGGCCCCGATGCCGAACGCGACCAGCCCGGCGGGCACGTGCGCGTGGCGTTCGAGGACCTCGCCCGGCGCCGGCCGCAGCAACGCCATCGCGGTGGTCGCCGCGCCGATCCCGGCGAGGACGGCGAAGAGCACCGTGAGCGGCACCAGCAGGTCGGTGAACCGGGCCCGGACGATCGCCGTGCGGACCTGCCGGAGCCGGGGCGCCGCCTCGGCCGGCGGCGACGGGAAGTCCCGGGCCACGATCGCCGCCGCGGCCCGCCGTCGTCCCGGCCGGGACAGCAGCGCCACCAGGACGGCGACGACCAGCGTGACCAGCAGTGCCCGGAAGAAGCCGTAGATCGCCCAGGTGTACGCCCGGGCCGGGCCGGCGATCACGGCGTCGCCCGTGGTCGCGTCCCGGTCCAGCACGTCGGCCGCCCGGTGGACCAGTTCGGCGGAGTACGCCACCGCGAGCCCGCCCGCCGCGGCCGCGACCGCCAGCACGCCCAGCCCGGCCGGCGGCCGGCGTCCCGGCCGGCGGAACCGGTGCCACAGCAGTACGGCGGCCAGGGCGGCCAGCAGCCCGGCGTGGCCGACGAACAGCCAGGTGAGGGTGGAGCCGTAGCCGGGCAGCCCGCCGTCGGGCCGCCAGCGGGCGGGCGCGAGCAGCAGGTGGGCGCCGACCACGAGGGTCAGGCCGATCGCGACCGTCCTGACCGCGCGGGCGACCGTGTCCCGCCGCGGGTCGGCGGGTGCCCGGTCGATCAGCGCGGGCGCGCAGACCAGGACCACGCAGGCGGTCAGGACGGCGCCGGCGGCCACCAGCAGCGCGACGGTCATGGCCGGCGCGCCCTGGGTGGCCCGGGCGGCGAGCAGGCTGACGTCCAGCGTCGCGAACGCCGCGGCGACGTGGATCGAGCGCAACCGCCCCATCAACGGCTCGGCGTCCCACTGGCCGACCGTGCTCAGCGGATGCCGTGAGGCGGCGCGTTCCGGCGCGCGGAGCGCGGTGAAGGAGCGCCCCGGCCGGGTGGCGCCCCACCAGAGCAGGCAGATCGCGGCGACCGGGGCGAGCGCGAGGACCACCAGGCGTACCTCGACCGGCCGTCCACCCAGCCAGGACAGCCAGTCGCGGTCGGACGTGCAGGCCGTCGCGGACATGCACTGCCAGGCGACCAGGTCCAGCGCCACCCCCACGACGGCCAGCACGTACAGCGCGGTGAGGCTCAGGCCGAACACCCGGCACAGCGGCCGGACCAGCGTGCCGGCGGACCGGTCGCCCGGCCGCATCCACACCGCCACGTTGAGCAGCATGAACGGGAGCAGGAACAGCAGCGACAGGGTCCGTGTCACGGTGCCCGAGGGCAGGTCGTTCCACTGGTACGCCTCCAGCGTCACCCCGTCCGCGCCGTGCTCGTCGGCGTGTCCCGGGCGGGGGCGGTAGAAGCCCGCGTTCCGGTCGCCGGCCACCTGCCGCACCAGGGGCCGCTCCAGCACCTGGGCGGCGCCGGCCGAGGAGACGCCGTGCACCCGCAGCTCCACCACCCCGCCGGGCACGACCGGCCGGCCCGGTGGTGCTGCTCCAGCCGACATCGACCCTCCGAGACGCCGCGCCGCCGGCACGGCCCGCCGGGCGCATCGGCCTACCCGCCCCGGTCGTCGACAAACGCCGCCGGCTGCCGTGTGCGGCCCCGGCCGGCCGGGTAAGCGCCCGACGCTTGCAGGTCGACATCTGTTCCGAAGGGAGCCCGCATGACCGGCGCCTCGCCCACGCGCGACGGCTTCGCCGTCGTGGAGATGTTCACCTCCCAGGGCTGCGACAGCTGCCCCCCGGCCGAGGAGGTGCTGTCCGGGATCGACCGGGACGCGCGCGAGCGGGGAGAGCGGGTGTACACGCTCGGCTTCCACGTCGACTACTGGGACCATCTCGGCTGGGCCGACCCCTACGGTGCGGCCGCGCACGCGCTGCGGCAGGAGGCGTACGCGCGGGCGTTCGGCTCCGGCGGCCTGTACACGCCGCAGATGATCGTCAACGGCACCGTCGAGTTCGTCGGCTCCGACCGCCGCCAGGCCGCCTCGGCGATCGACGCCGCCCTGGCCACGCCGCCCGGCACCCCGCTGACGCTCACCGTCGTCGAGGCGGGCGACCGGCGGGTGGTGCTCGACTACGGCACCGGAGCGCTGCCGGAACAGGCCCGGTTGAACGTGGCGCTGGTCGAGCGCGGCCTGGAGAACGACGTGCCCCGGGGCGAGAACGCCGGGCGGCGGCTGCGCCAGGACACGGTGGTCCGCGCGTTCCGCTCCGCCGAGCTGAACGGGGAGCGGGGACGGGTGGAACTCGACGTGTCGACGGCGCCCGACCCCCGTCGCGCCTCGGTGGTCGGCTACGTGCAGCAGGGCGACCGGGCGGTGGTCGGCGCGGCCGCGGTCGACCTCGGCGACGGGCGCCGGTGATGACCCGCGCCCCGATCGCGACCCGGCTGCCGCCGATCACGGTGCGCCGCTGGGTGAACTCCCCGCCGCTGACCCCCGAGGCGTTGCGCGGGCGGGTGGTCCTGGTCGACATCTGGGAGTACACCTGCGTCAACTGGATCCGCACCGCCCCGTACGTGCGGGCGTGGCACCGCGACTACCGGGACCTGGGGCTGACGGTCGTCGGCGCGCACGCGCCCGAGTTCGCGTTCGGCCGGCGGCCGGAGAACATCGACCGGGCGATCCGGGACCACGGACTGACCCACCCGATCGCGATCGACGACGACTTCACGTTCTGGCGTGCCCTGCGCAACGACGCCTGGCCGGCCCGGTACCTCTTCGACAGCGACGGCCGGCTCGTGGACCGGTGGGTCGGCGAGGGCGACTACGACCGGACCGAGGCGGAGATCCGACGGCTGGTCGAGGCGGCGTCGCCCGGCGCGGCGCTGCCCCCGGTCAGCCCCGAGGTGACGGCGTTCGTCACGACCACGCCACCGACGTACGCCGGCATCACCCCGGAGACCTATCTCGGCGCCGACCGGGGCGTACCGGGCACGTACGCGCTCACCGGCGACTGGCGGGTGGACGGCGAGTACGTCGAACTCGCCGCCGGCGCCGGCGAACTCGTCCTGCCCTTCACCGCCGGCGAGGTGAACCTGGTGGCCGACCCCGGTCCCGGCGGACCGGTCCCGCTTCAGGTGCTGCTGGACGGGAACCCGGTCGGCGACGCGCGCGGCGCAGACGTCGACCCGGCGGGCCGGGCCCACGTCGACCGGCCGGCGATGGTCCGCCTGGTCTCCGGCGCGACGTCGGGGGAGCACCGGCTGAGCCTGGTCACCGACCGCCCCGGCTTCCGCGCGTACGTGTTCACGATCGGACCCTGATCCCGACCGACGAGGAGAGCTCCGTGGCCGTCAAGACCATGACGCCGACCCGTACCACCACCGACATCCGACCGTTCCGGATCGAGGTGCCCGAGGAGGACCTGCGCGACCTGCGGCGGCGGATCGCCGCCACCCGCTGGCCCGAGCGGCAGACCGTCGACGACCAGTCGCAGGGCGTGCCGCTGGAGACCAGCCAGGCGCTGGCCCGCTACTGGGAGAAGGAGTACGACTGGCGCAGGGTCGAGGCCCGGCTGAACGACCTGCCGAACTTCGTCACCGAGATCGACGGGCTGGACATCCACTTCATCCACGTCCGGTCCCGGCACGAGGACGCGCTGCCGCTGGTCGTCACGCACGGGTGGCCGGGTTCGGTGATCGAGCAGCTGAAGGTCATCGGCCCACTGACCGACCCGACGTCGTACGGCGGCAGCGCGTCGGACGCGTTCCACCTGGTGATCCCGTCGATGCCCGGTTACGGCTTCTCCGGCAAGCCGGACAAGCCCGGCTGGGACCCGGAGCACATCGCCCGCGCCTGGACCGAATTGTTGCGGCGGCTGGGCTACCACCGGTTCGTGGCGCAGGGCGGCGACTGGGGCGCGCTGATCACCGACATGCTCGGCGTGCAGGCGCCACCGGAGCTGGCCGGCATCCACACGAACATGCCCTGCGTGGTGCCGCCGGAGATCGACGCGCTGATGCAGCGCGGCATCACCGGCGTCAACAACCCGCTGGCCGAGCTGCCGGCCGGGCTCTCCGCGGAGGAGAGGGCGGCCTGCGAGCGGCTCGACTTCTTCTGGAAGCACTCGGCGTACGCGCTGATCATGACCACCCGGCCGCAGACGCTGACCGCGCTAGCCGACTCGCCGGTCGGGCTGGCGACGTTCATGCTCGACCACGACGCGGCCAGCCTGGAGCTGATCTGCGCCGCCTTCGCCGGCCGGCAGGTCGGCCTGAGCCGCGACGACATCCTGGACAACGTCTCGCTCTACTGGCTGACCAACACCGGTGTGTCGTCGGCCCGGCTGTACGCGCAGAACAAGCTGTCGTTCTTCGCGGCCAAGGGGGTCCGGGTGCCGGCGGCGGTGAGCCAGTTCCCGGACGAGATCCTGCTGGCGCCGCGCAGCTGGGCGGAGCGGGCGTACCCGAACCTGATCCACTACCGCAAGCTGGACCGGGGCGGGCACTTCGCGGCCTGGGAGCAGCCGCAACTGTTCGCCGAGGAGATGCGCGCGGCCTTCCGGTCGCTGCGCTGAGCGACGAGGGCGGTGCGGCCGGGTGGCGTCACCCGGCCGCACCGCCGGTCAGACCTCGGTGAGGCGGACGGCGTCGGCGATGACGAGCCCGGAGGCGGAGCTCCAGCGGCTGACCGCGACCCGGTCGGCGTCACCGGCCGGGAGCGTGAACGTGCCCAGGGTGCGCCACTGCCCGCCGGTCGCCCGTTGGTCGACGTAGACGGTCCGGTTGCCGGTGGTGGTGGCGACGACGTACGGAGTCGAGGCGTTGTAGCCGGAGTTCGCCGGCCACCACGCCTCGACCCGGTAGTTGCCGGTGCGGGGAACGTTGAACTTGTACCAGGCGGCGTCGCTGGCGGCGACCGGGTCCGCGTAGCGGTAGTCGGCGCCGTACCGCTGCCCGGAGTAGGTCGACACCCCCCAGTTGGCGCTGGCGGTGAACCGGCCCGCGGTCGCGTTGTCCACGATCGACGACCACCCGCCGCCACCGCCGGCCATCTTCGCCGCCACGTCGGCGCGCATGGCGTTCAGGTCGATGAAGGACGGGTCGATCTTGCCGGTGGTGCTGGTCTCCCGATGCCCGCGGGCGTAGCTGGAGTCCCGGCCGAGCCGGGTGAGCACGGCGGCGGTGGCCGCGATGCTGGCGTCGTACTGGGCGGTGGTCATCCGCTGGTCGACGCCGTTGTAGTCGATCTCCCACCCGATCATCAGGGTGTTGCCGTCGCCGGCCGGGATCGGCCCGCTGCCGCCGCTGACGCCGGCGTGGTTGCACCGGCCGGCGGAGATCACGTGGAACACCCCGTGGTAGTCCACCAGGGCCTGGCAGAGCGGGCCGGGCAGGTCGGACCGGCCGTTGATGCAGATGTTGAGCGCCGGGTGCGGGTTGCTCGCGCTGGAGGTGGCCGCGGTGTGGTGCCAGAGCACCCCGATCGGGTCGAAGGAGCCGGGTCGCCCGCGGTTGAGCCAGTCGCCCTCGACCACGACCTGGACCCCGGCGGCCCGGAGCACGTCCACCAGCCAGGGGATGGTCGCCATCACTGCTCCCCGAGCAGGTCGGCCAGGCACTCGGCCTTCGGTGCGGCGACGGCGGCGCCGGGGCGGGCCACCACGGTCAGCGCGGCGGCCACCAGGGCCGGGACGCCGAGCAGGCCACGGCGTCGCAGACGGACGGATCGGGACGTGGGCATGGCGCTCCTTCGGGGACGGCGCTCGGCTTCCAACCGATCGACGGATGTGAGTGCGGGCACGCTATCCCGGATCGGTCCCGATGTCGATACCCTTCATCGCCGCCGTCGGTGATGAAAGGTTTTGCCGAGGAGTGCGCACGGACGCGCCGGAGCCGGTCCCGCCGCGTGGCGGGACCGGCCCAGGACAGCCGCTCAGTTCAGGTGCGCCAGCAGGGCGGTGGCCATGCCCTGTTCGCCGCGGGCGTTCGGGTGGAACGGCGCGGCCGCGTTCTGCGGGATGAGTCCCTCCACCCAGCGGGTGCCGCTGCCCTTGCACGCGTCCCGGCCGATCGACGGGGTGTAGACGTCGGCGTAGCTCGCGCCGTTCGCCGCCGCGGTGTCGGCCAGCATGGTGTTGAGCGCCTTCTCCACCCCGCGCAGGTACGGCACGTCCTGGTAGGCGATCGGCACCACCGGCCAGCAGCCGTACCCGCCGTCCGGCAGGATCGCCGGGTAGCCGAGCACCACGACCCGCGCGTTCGGCGCGGCCTGGCGGACCGCCCGTAGCACGGCCGTCACCTTCGGCACGGTGGCGGTGATCCGGGCCCGGAGCTGGTCGGTGCCGCCGGCGGTGAACCGGTCCTTGCACGGTGAGCCGAGCGGGCTGCTGACGCTCGCCTCGGCGCAGTCGCTGATGATCCCGGAGAAGCCGATGTCGTTGCCGCCGATCTGCACCGTCACCAGCGCGGTGGTCGAGGTGACGGCGTTGAGCTGCGGCGGCACGGTGATGCCGAGCTGCCCGTCGCCGCCGTAGAGGATGTCGTCGGTGGTGGCCCCGGAGCAGCTCACGTCCGCGAACGACGACGAGCCGGCGGACGCGGCGACCAGGGACGGGTAGTTGCGGTTGGACCGCAGGCAGTTCAGGTCGACCTGGGTGGGCACGAGCGGGGCGGCGGTGTACGAGTCGCCGAGCGCCACGTAGCGCCCGGTGGGCACCGCGGCGTTGGCGGGCGCGGCGACGGCGAGCAGCACACCGGCGGTGGCCGCGGCGAGCGCGGCCAGTCGTGCGGCCGTACGTCGTATCGGCAGGCGGGGACGGTTCATGGCGCCCTCCCGGAGCGGGATGGTGGGGGTGGTGGTTCCGGAAGTCTGGTCGCGTCCATGACGCTCGTCAATATAGATGAACCTCATTAAGGGGTGGTCGGGGATGTGGGGGCGCCCCGGGTCGGGGTCTCCGGCCGGGTCGCCGGCGACGCCGGCCACCGTGCCGCCGGCCGTGCGTCGAGACTGTCCGGCATGGAGTTTCTGTGTTTCCACCGTGATCGGCGCGACAGCGTCCCGTTGCGCGAGGCGTTGCGCGAGGAGCACTGGTCCTACATGGACCGGTTCGCGAGCGGAATGATCGCCCGCGGGCCGACCCTCGCCGACGACGGTGAGACGCCCACCGGCAGCCTGCACGTCGTCGACCTGCCCGACCCGGCCGCCGCCCGCGCGTTCGCCTTCGACGAGCCGAACTACCAGGCCGGCGTGTATCGCGACGTGTTGCTCCGACGCTGGCGCAACACGCTGGGGCGGAGCATGGGCGACTTCCCCGGTGGTCCGGTCGGCGGCAACCGCTACCTGGTCCTGGCCCTCGGCGTGGGGCGGGCGGTCGATCTCGCCGTGCCGCCGGACGCGGACCGGCTGATCGCGTACGGCCCGCTGCTGTCGGACGACGGCGACGCCTGGCTGGGCACCGCGATGCTGGTGCGGGCGTCGCATCCGGGGGCGGCGCGCGCCCTCCTGACTGAGCGGAGCTACCCCGACATCGAGGTGCACAACTGGCAGTTCGGCGGGCGGCGCTGAAGTCGTCCCCGCCGGGCGGGCCGCCCGCAATTCTTTGCGAAATGAAGCAAGTGGGCCCTCTGCCGCGTCGGCGGACCCCCGCGCCGACGGATCCGGTCCGCGCTCCGACGCGCCCGTTTCGGTCATCTGGCCAGGTGAAGACCGTCGCCGCGAGGCCGGCGAGACCCAACCGTTACTTGACTCAATACTTCGTTCGCCGTAGGAAGGAACTGTGACTGACGTGGTGACCCCACCGACGAGCCCGGTGAGCCGGGAGCGGTCGAAGGAGATCAAGCGCCGTAGCGTGATCTCCGCCGCCCGCCAGGCCCGGGTGCTGTCCCGGGCCGAGCTGACCGAGCTGACCGGGCTGAGCCCCGCCACGCTCACCCCGCTGGTCCGGGACCTGATCGCCGAGGGCTACCTGATCGAGCGCGGCCCCGGCGCGTCCCGGGCCGGCCGCCCCCGCGCCATCCTGGAGTTCAACCCGCGCGCCGAACTGGTCGCCGCGGTCGCCCTGGAACCGGCCCGGATCAGCTGCGAGATCGCCGACAGCGACGGCGCCGTGATCGCCCACCGCACGGTGCGCCGCACCGGCGACATCGTCGACCTGATCTGCACGGCCGTGCCCGAGCTGGCCGGCCCCGGCCTGCCGGCGCTGCGCGGGGTGGCCATCGCCGCGCCCGGCGTCTCGACCGGCGGCGCGGTCCGGCTCGCCCCCTCCGTCGGGCTGGTCGAGGCCCGCCCGGTGGGGGAGTCGGTCCAGCGGCGGCTCGGCGTGCCGGTCGTGGTGGACAACGACGTGAACCTGATGGCCGCCGGCGAGCACGCCGCCGGCGCCGGGGCCGACGTGGCCGACCTGCTCCTGCTGCACGTCGCCGACGGCATCGGCGCCGGTCTCGTGCTGGACGGGCAGGTCCGTCGGGGCTCCGGCGGCGCGGCCGGCGAGGTCGGCTTCCTGCCGCTCGACCGGGCCGACCGGGGGCACGACGGGGTCGGGCCGTTCGAGGCCCGCTGGTCGGAGAGCGCGGTCGCCGAGCGGGTGGTGGCGCTGGCCCCGGGGCGCCGGCCGGCCGCGCCGGTGCGGGCGCTGGTGGAGCTGGCCGCCGCCGACGAGCGCGCCGCCGCCTACCTGGCCGACCTGCTCGACGCCTGGGCTCGGCTCATCGTCTCCTGCGCCTGCGTGATCGACCCCGGCCGGGTGCTGCTCAGCGGCGCCGCGGCCGACCTCGACGACGCCGCCGTGGCGCGGCTGCAGGCACTGGTGTCCGCCGCCGCGCCCAGCCCCACCGAGGTCCGCCGCGCGGTGCTCGGTGACCGGGCGGTGCTCTACGGCGCGATCAGCTACGCGCTCTCGGCCGCCGCGTCCGGCCTGTCCGCCCTACTACCCGCTCCCTGATCGACCGTTCCCCCCTCACACCCCTCGGAGGTACCCCATGAGACGTCGACTCCTGCTCGCCGGAGCGCTCGCCACCGTCCTCGCCGCCGGCACCGCCTGCGGCGGCGGCTCCGGTGACTCCGGCGGCGGCGCGGCCGAGAAGCTCACCATCTACACGGCCCGCGACAAGAAGGTCACCACCTACGTCGTCGACAAGTTCACCGCCAAGTACCCCGAGTACAAGGGCAAGGTCGAGGTGCTCAACCTGGGCGCCCAGGAGATCCTGGAGCGGGTCCGCGCGGAGAAGGCCAACCCGCAGGCCGACGTCTGGTGGGGCGGCACGCAGCAGGGTCTGGCCGCCGGTGCGTCCGAGGACCTGCTGGCGGCGTGGCAGCCGTCGTTCGCCGGCAAGATGGACGCGGCGTACAAGGACCCGCAGGGCCGGTGGTTCGGCGAGATCCTGCTGCCCGAGGTCATCATGTACAACAACAAGGCGCTCACCCCGGAGCAGGCCCCGAAGGACTGGGACGACCTGCTGAAGCCGGAGTGGAAAGACAAGATCATCATCCGCGACGTGGCCGCCTCCGGCACCATGCGGTCGATCTACTCCGCGATGATCGTGCGGCAGTCGCCCGACGGCAGCAACCCGCAGCCGGGCTACGACTGGCTGAAGAAGCTCGACGCCAACACCGGCGCGTACGCGGCCAACCCGACCGACCTGTACCTCAAGCTGTCCCGCCAGCAGGGCACGCTGAGCGCCTGGAACCTGCAGGACATCCTGCTCCAGGCCAACCAGGCCAACATGCCCTTCGGTTACGTGATGCCGGCCTCCGGCGCGCCGGTCCTGGTCGACGGGCTGGCCCAGGTCAAGGGCGGCAACAGTGCGGGCGCGCAGAAGTTCCTCGAGTTCCTCTTCGACGACTCGCTCCGCGCCGAGCTGGCCAAGGACTACTACCAGATCCCGGCCGTGGACATCGCCGAGAAGCCGGAGTGGCTGGCCCAGCTCGACCTCAAGCCGCTGGACGTCGACTGGGACGTGATCGGCAAGAACGAGACCGAGTGGATCAACCACTGGAACAGCCAGATCAAGAACAAGGGCTGACCGGACGGGACGCCGGGTGCCCCGCGCACCCGGCGTTTCGCCGTCGCCGTTCCGCACCACCCACCCCGTCACCGGTCGGACCCGGTTACCGGACGCAAGGAGAGACATCATGATCGATGTCACGCTGGAGTCGGTGAGCAAGCGCTTCCCGCGTGCCGGCGACACCGCGGCGGTCGACGACGTCGACCTCCGCATCGGCGCGGGGGAGTTCTTCACCCTGCTCGGCCCGAGCGGCTGCGGCAAGACCACCACCCTGCGCATGGTCGCCGGCTTCTACTTCCCCAGCTCGGGCCGGATCCGCTTCGGCGCCGAGGACGTCACCAACCGGCCGCCGAACAAGCGCGACACCGGCATGGTGTTCCAGAACTACGCGCTCTTCCCGCACCTGAGCGTCGCCCAGAACGTGGCGTACGGCCTGAAGATCCGCAAGGTCGGCCGGGCCGAGTCCCGCCGGCGCATCGACGAGGCGCTCGGGCAGGTCCACCTCGCCGGGTACGGCGACCGGCGCATCGACCAGCTCTCCGGCGGCCAGCAGCAGCGCGTCGCGCTGGCCCGGGCCCTGGTGATCCGCCCCCGCACGCTGCTGCTCGACGAGCCGCTGTCCAACCTCGACGCCAAGCTGCGCGAGGAGACCCGGGTGGAGATCCGCCGGATCCAGAAGGAGAGCGGCACCACCGCCCTCTACGTCACCCACGACCAGGCCGAGGCGATGGCCATGTCCGACCGGATCGCGGTGATGGAGTCCGGCCGGGTCCGCCAGGTCGGCACGCCGCAGGAGATCTACCACCGGCCCGCCACCGCCTTCGTGGCCCGGTTCATCGGCCGCAGCAACGTGCTCGACCTGCCGGTGGTCACGGTCGGCCCGGAGCGCGTCACCGTGGCGCTCCCCGGCGGCTCGGAGGTCCCGGTCGCCGCGCCCGCCGACCACGGCCTCACCGCGGGCGCGACCGCACTGGTCAGCGTCCGGCCCGAGCACATCACGCTCACCTCCGCCACCGACGAGGGCGCGCTCACCGGCCGGGTGACCGAGCTGGAGTTCACCGGCATGGCCACCAACCTGCTCATCGACGTGGCCGGCGAACCGGTCCAGGTGGCCGCGATCGACGTGCCGGCCGGGCTGGGCGTGGGTGACCAGGTCGGGCTGCGCCTGCCGCCGGAGCGGATGTGGGTGGTGGGCGCGTGAGCACGAGGAGTGAGCCGGTTTTGCGAGCCCCGCAGTCGCGAACTGAGGTGACGCCGTGAGCACGAGGAGTGAGCCGGTTTTGCGAGCCCCGCAGTCGCGAACTGAGGTGACGCCGTGAGCACGATTCCCGCGACCCCGAGCGCGGCCACCGTCCCGCCGATCACCGAGGACCCCACCCCGCCGTCGGGCCGGCGGTCCCGCCGCCCCGGGCTCAACGCCAACTCGCGCTGGTTCCCGTACGTCCTGGTGTTCCCGCTGGCGCTGGTCCTGTTCGGCTACGTGGTCCAGCCGATGCTCGCGACCTTCGGCGAGAGCGTCGGGGTGGACGGGCCGGCGAACTGGGCCAGCTTCCTCACCGGCGACGGCGTGGCCCGCTCCGCGCTGGTCACGTCGCTGCTGATCTCGGCCGCGAGCGTACTGCTCTGCGGCGTCGTCGGCGTGGCCATGGCGTTCCTGCTCAAGCGGTTCTCGTTCCCCGGCCGCCGGATCATCGAGGCGATCATCCTGGTGCCGGCGGCGCTGCCGCCGCTGATCGGGGCGATCTCGTTCCAGCTGCTCTACAGCGAGACCGGCATCCTGCCGCGCGCGCTGCAACAGCTGTTCGGCACGGAGAACCCGGTGCTGCCGTTCAGCGGCATCGCCGGCGTGCTGGTGGTGCACACGTTCACCATGTACCCGTTCTTCTACCTCGCCACGTCCGCCGCGCTCGTCGGCATGGACCCGTCGGTCGAGGAGGCCGCCTACAACCTCGGCGCGGGCCGGGTCCGGGTGTGGCGGACGGTGCTGCTGCCGATGCTCACCCCGGCGCTGGTCTCCGCCTCGCTGCTGGTCTTCATGACCTCGCTGGCCTCGTACACCGCCCCGCTGTTGTTCGGCGTGGACCGGACCATGACCATGCAGATCTACATCAACCGCACCAACGGCGACCTGCCGATGGCCTCGACCTACGCGTCGGTGCTGGCCGTGGTGTCGGTGCTGTTCCTGCTCGGGATGCGCTGGTACGAGGGTCGGCGCAGCTACCGCTCCCAGTCCAAGGGGGTGGCCAGCCACCGCCGCGAGCTGACCAACCCGTTCGCCCGCTGGCTGGCGCTGCTCGCCTCGCTGCTCGCCGTGGTGGTGCTGCTCGCGCCGGTGGCGACCATCGCCCTGGTGGCGTTCTCCCGGGACGGGTCGTGGACCACCGAGGTGATCCCGTCCGGCTACACCACGCAGAACTTCGTCACCATCTTCTCCGACCCGGACGCGTACCGGCCGATCCTCAACTCGCTG
The DNA here is from genome assembly GCF_049315235.1 of Micromonospora sp. WMMD754. Classification (NCBI taxonomy): domain Bacteria; kingdom Bacillati; phylum Actinomycetota; class Actinomycetes; order Micromonosporales; family Micromonosporaceae; genus Micromonospora; species Micromonospora sp. WMMD754. The sequence goes on along the minus strand of NZ_CP186058.1, from coordinate 5,943,346 downwards.
CAGATGAGCCTGCTCGCCACCGTCGGCTGCGTCGTGGTCGGCGTGCTCATCGCGTACGCGGTGCGCCGGCTGGACTTCCGCGGGCGCGGCCTGCTGGACGTGGCGGTCATGCTCGCCTGGGCGCTGCCCGGCACGGTGGTCGCGATCAACCTGATCTCGGCGTTCAGCACCGGCAACGCGTTCAGCTTCGGCCAGGTGCTGATCGGCACCTTCTGGATCATGCCGCTGGCCTACTTCGTGCGGTTCCTGCCGCTGGTGTTCCGCTCCAGCTCGGCGACGCTGGCCCAGCTCGACCCGTCGCTGGAGGAGGCCGCCCGCAACCTCGGCGCGTCCTGGTGGCGCGCGTTCGGCACGGTCACCCTGCGGCTCATGCTGCCCGGCGTGCTGGCCGGCGCGCTGCTCGCGTTCGTCAACGGCGTCGGCGAGTTCGTCGCCTCGGTCCTGATCTACACCTCGGAGACCGCGCCGATCTCGGTGGAGATCAACAACCGGATGTACTCGTTCGAGGTCGGCACCGCCGCCGCGTACGGCATGCTCCAGGTCGTCTTGATCTTCGTGGTGATGGTGGTCTCCGGCCGGCTCCAGAACGGTGGCCGGGCGGCCCGGGAGGGGGTCAAGTGGACGGCGTGACCGCACGCTGGGCCGACGGCGGCGGGCTGCTGCCCGCCGCCGGCATCCCCGGCGGCGAACTGGCCGACGTGGTCGCGGCGGCGGACTTCGCGGTGCTGCCGGTCGGCGCGGTGGAGTGGCACGGACCGCACCTCCCGCTGGGCGCGGACCTCGTCCTCGCCGAGGGCTTCGCCTCCGAGAGCGCCGCGCCCGGGCCCGGCCCGCGCGGCGTGCTGTTCCCGCCGGTGGCCTACGCGGCCTGCCCCGGGCAGACCCGGCCCTGGCCGGGCACGGTGGCGATCCGGCCGGAGATCGCCGTGGGCTACCTCGCCGACGTGATCGAGGGCATCGTCGCCGCCGGATTCCCCCGGCTGCTGGTGGTCAACGGCCACGACGCCAACATGTCCACCGTCCGGGCCGCCATGGAGTGGGTCTCCGGCCGGCGCACCGCCAGCCTGCTGCTGGTCAACTGGTTCCAGCTGGTCACCCCGGCGGAGACCGCCGAACTCTACGGCGACGCGATCGCCCGCGGTCACGGCGGCGCGTACGAGACCTCGGGCGTGCTCGGCTTCGCGCCGGAGACGGTGCGCCTGGACGCCGTCGCCGACCTGCCGCCCCGGCCCAAGCTGCCGGTGGACCACCCGTACGTGCTGGTGGAGTCCCGGCCCGACCCGTGGCAGGGCTGGTCCGGGCACGTCTCGCTGGCCACCGAGGAGGCCGGGCGGACGGTCCGCGCCACCGCCGGCGCGCGGCTGCGCGAGATCGTGGCCGCCTGGGTGGCCGCCCCGCCACCGGCCCCGCCCACCGCCGACCCGCTGCCGCAACCGCCCACCGCCGACCCGCTGCCCGAGGAGGACGCGTGACCGTCGACCGGGGACTGGACGTCGTCGACTTCCACCTGCACTTCCGCATCGGCGCCGACGAGACGGTGCACGCCTGCGAGGAGGCCGCCGGGATGCACCCGGGCGGTGAGCGCGAACGGGCCGTGCGGGCCGCCGGGTCCGCGCCGTACGCCCGGGGGTGGCGTCGGGCCTGGGGCTTCCCGGACCCCGAGCCGCCGGCCGAGCGCTGGCAGGACGAGGCGGACCGGTGGGCCGAGGAGCTGCGCGCCGCGCGGGTACGGCGGGCCGTGTTCGTCACCGGCGGCGGCAACGACGCGGTCGCCGACGTGGTCGACCGGCATCCGGACCTGCTGCTCGGCTTCGCCCACCACGACCCGTACGGACCGGACGCCGCGGCCGAGCTGGAGCGCGCGGTCACCGAGCGGGGCCTGCGCGGGCTGAAGCTGTTCGCCCCGCTGCTGCGGGGCCCGCTCGACCACACCGACCTGGACCCGCTCTGGGGCACCGCCCAGCGCCTCGGCGTGCCCGTCCTGATCCACATCGGGCACTACGGCAGCGCCGGCGGGCTCAGCGTCGGCCGCCACGGCGGACCGGACGAGTTGGCCCGGATGGCCCGCCGCTTCCCCGAGCTGGCCGTGGTGGTGCCGCACTTCGGCGTGCAGCACGTGCAGGAGCTGTTCTTCACCGCGTGGGGCTGCCCGAACGTCCACATCGACACGTCCGGCTCGAACCAGTGGGTGCGCTGGATGCCGTACCGGCTCACGCTGGAGGACCTGTTCCGCCGCTGCTACGAGACGATCGGGCCGGACCGCATCGTCTTCGGCAGCGACTCGTCCTGGTTCCCCCGCGGCTACGTCACCCGCTACCTCGACGACCAGCTCCGGATCTGCCACGAGATGGGCATGCCCGAGGAGCACCTGCGCGCGATCTTCGCCGGGAACGCCGAGCGACTGCTCGGCCTGACCGCGGACCGGAAGGAAACCCGATGAGCACGCTGACCACCTACCAGCGCAACCACCTGGCGCCGACCTACGACCACCACGTCGGGCGCCTCTACCCGGCGATGGTGCGGGCCAGCCAGGCGCACGTGGTGATGCTGACCGAGCAGGGGCTGATCCCGGCCGACCGGGGCGCCCGGCTGCTGCGCGGGCTGGCCGAGCTGCGCGCCGACACCAGCGCGCCACCGGCGTACGACGGCGGCTTCGAGGACACCTACTACCTGCTGGAGAAGCGGCTCGCCGAGGCGTGCGGCATCCCCACCTCCGAGCTGGACGTGCAGCTGGCCCGCAGCCGCAACGACCTGGACGCCGGAGTGTTCCGGATGCTGCTGCGCGACCAGCTCGTCGAGGTGCTCCAGCGGGTGGTCGACACCGGCCGTACCGCGCTCGACCGGGCCGACCGGTACGCCGACGTGGTCATCACCGGCTACACCCACCGCCGGCCGGCGCAGCCCACCACGATCGGGCACGCCGTGGCCGGCTACGCCGAGGCGCTGACCCAGCAGGCGGCCACCTACGCCGACGTGATCGACCAGCTCAACGTCTCCCCGTTGGGCTCCTGCGCCTTCGCCGGCACCGACCTGGACATCGCCCCGGCCCGGGTGGCCGAGCTGCTCGGCTTCGCCGGCCTGGTCACCAACTCGTACGAGGCGGTGGCCGGCGCCGACCACCTGGTCCGGGTCGGCACGCTCAACGCGCGGGCCCTGGCCACCGGCGCGCGGCTGGCCCGCACGCTGATGGACTGGCTGAGCTGGAACTGGGTCACCACCCCCGGCGACTTCACCCAGGGCAGCAGCATCATGCCGCAGAAGCGCAACCCGGTCGTGCTGGAGCACCTGGTCTCGTACGCCGGACAGGCCGCGGCGGACGCCGCCTCGGTGCTCAACAACGTGGGCGCCGCCTGGTGGGAGGACTCCAACAACGCCACCACCGACGTGCAGGTGCGGCTCTGGGAGAGCAACGACCGGGCCGAGCGCTTCTTCGCCCTGATCGGTGGCTTCCTGGCCGAGATCGCGCCGCTCAACCCGCCCAGCCGGGAGGAGATCGTCGCCTCCGGCGCCACCACCACCGCCGCCGCGGACGCGCTGACCCGCCACGGCGTACCGTTCCGGGCCGCCCACTCGGTGGTCGGCCGGCTGGTCCGCGCCGGCGGGCCGGACACCTGGACGCCCGAGGGCGTGCGGGCCGCCGCCGCCCCGATCGCCGGCGCGCTGGACGACGCGGCCGTGGCCGACCTGATCGCCGCCGCCGTCCGTCCGGAGCTGGTGCTGCGGCGGGCGCAGGCGGACGGGCCGGGCGCCGCGGCGGTCCGCGCCCAGGTGGGCGCGCTGCGCGCCGCCCTCGACCCGGTGGCGGAGCGGCTGGGCGCGGTGCGGAACCTGCTGCGCGCGGCGGACGAGGCGCTGGACGCCGTGGCCGCCGAACTGGGGGCGCGGTGAGCGTGCGACTGTCCGACCCGCCCGCCGCCGGCGCCCGGAGGACCGGGCTGCTGCTCGGCATCGACTTCGGCGGCACCAAGATGGCCGTCGGGGTCTCCGACGCCGACGGTCGGCTGCTGGCCCACCGCCGGGTGCCCACCCTGGCCGAACAGGGCGCCCCGCAGGCGCTGGCCCGGGCGCTGGACCTCGCCGGCGACCTGGTCGGTGAGGTCGGCGGCCCGGTCGCCGCGGCCGGGGTCGCCTCGCCCGGCGTGGTCCGCCCGGACGGCATCGACCTGGCGCCCAACGTGCCCGGCTGGGAACGGCTCCGCCTCGCCGACGCGGTCCGCGACGCGCTGGACGTGTCCCGGGTCGCGGTCGACAACGACCTGAACGCCGCCGCCCTGGCCGAGCTGCGGCTGGGCGCCCTGCGCGGGGTCGACCCCGGCCTCGTGGTGGGAATCGGCACCGGGATCGCGGCGGCCGTGACCGTCGGCGGCGCGGTGCTGTCCGGGCACCGCGGCGCGGCCGGCGAGATCGGGTACGCGGTGGCCGGCGGTCCCTGGCCGGGAACCATGCTGGAGCGGGACTTCTCCGGGCTGGCGCTGGACCGGCTCGCCGCCGACCTCGACCTGCCGGGCGGGGCCGCCGGGCTGGCCGCCGAGGCCGAGCGGCCCGGCCCGGCCCGCGACGCGCTGGCCGCCCGGGTGGACGAGGCGGCCCGGGCGCTGGCGACCTGCTGCCTGCTCCTGGACCCCCAGCGGCTCGTGCTGGTGGGCGGCGTGACCCGCAGCGACCTGATCCGGCGGATGCTGGTCGACCGGTTGACCGAGGCGCTGCCGCACCCGCCCGACGTGGTGCGCTCCCGCTTCGCCGACGACGCCGCGTTGTTCGGCGCGCTCACCCTGGCCCGGGAGGCCGTGCCGGCGGTGCGCTGAGGGACGCTCCGGGCGGCGGCGCGGCTGTCGTCTGCGTCACATTTTCCGGCGTCCCGGGAAGTGGACGCGGGTGCGCCGTCGAGCAGCCGATCCCTTGTCCCGCAACAACTGCGCGCCCGGCTCGGCCGGGTCGCCAGCCGGTCGTCGGGGGTCGCGCCGGCACACACCGGAACGGCCCCGACACCGGTGGTGAAGAACGATCAGACTTCGGCGATCTGCGAATTTGCGGCCGTCATTACGCTGCGGGTGGTTGATCGCCGGAACCACGGACGACAGGTGGAAGAACCTCAGATGAGTGACAATCACCCTCCCTACGGAGGCTATCCGGACCCGAACGCCGGAGCGTGGGGCAACCAGCCCGACCCGAACGCCCCGTACGGCGCGCAGCCGGGCTCCGGCGCGCCCTACGGCGCCCAGCCGGCGTCCGGCGCCCCCTACGGCGCCCAGCCGGCGTCCGGCGCCCCCTACGGGACCCCGCCGGGCTCCGGCGCGCCGTACGGCGCCCAGCCCGCGGCGCCGTACCCGGGTCAGCCCGCCGCGCCGGGCGGCTATCCCGGACAGCCCGCGCCGTTCGCGCCGGTCCCGCCGAAGCGCGGGATGACGAAGGGCCTGATCGTGGGCCTCGTCGCCGGCGCGGTCACGCTGACGCTGCTCTGCTGCGGCGGTGGGCTCGCCTACGTCGCCTTCGGCGGGGACGAGGACGACCCGAAGCCGGTCGCGTCCGGGAGCGCGACCCCCGGGCCGGGCACGCCGACCGCCGCCCCCAGCGAGTCCGGGCCGGCGTCGACCGGGCCGGACGAGCCGTCCAACAACGACGCGCTGACCGCCCGGTACTCCAGCGAGATGTCCGCGGTCTGCGAGGGCGGCGCGATCCTCAACGCCGCCGCGTACACCGGGCCGTCGAGCGCGAAGGCGTTCGTCTTCTCCAACGCCCCGGACCGGCCCACGTTCTGGTCGCAGAAGTCGTTCAGCTCGGACAAGAGCTACTACACCAAGTCGGCGGACTTCGCGACCGCGTCGGTGATCGGCTGCCTGAAGGTGGTCGAGGGCAGCGAGGGCACGCCGAAGAAGTGCCAGTACAAGAACACCGACGGCAAGGTCGTCACGGTCAACTACATCTCGTCGCGGTACACGCTGACCTTCCACGCGGCCAAGACCGGTGAGAAGATCGGCGACGGCGGCACCGTGACCGCGCCGGCCAGCCGCTGCCCGAGCTTCATCTCCTACAACAAGGTGACGTTGAAGTCGTACGCCGCGCCGGACAGCGGCACCATCGAGGCCGCGCTCGACCGCTTCCTCAAGTAACGCGTCACGCGCACGCCACGGCCCGGAACGTCGACCCGACGCTCCGGGCCGTTCGCGTCGCCGGCTCAGGCGGTGACGTCGACCGGGCCGTCCCGCTCCGCGCGGGCGCCGCCGGGGGGCCCGACCGGCGGCTCGGCACGCGGCCGGGGTGGGCGGGGGAACGGGGCGCAGACGACCAGCACCCCGAGGCCGAGAGCGACGAAGAAGCCGCCGAGCGGCACCACGTCGCCGAGCAGGCCGGCCGCCGCCGCGCCCAGGACGGTCGCCACGCCGACGCCCAGCCGCAGCACGCTGCTCGTCCGGCCCAGTTCGTCGCGGGCCACCACCCGCTGCCGGTGGGTGGCGGCCAGCACCGCGGTCCAGACCGCGGCGGCGAGGTTCACCGCGAGCAGGCCACCGATCACCGGCACGCCGGCGCCCAGCGGGAGCGACGCGAAGGACAGACCGAAGGCGATGTTCGCCGCCCAGGTGCTCCGCCACAACGGCACGCGGTCGCCGTACCGCGACACCGACCAGCCGCCGAGCACCCCGCCGACCGCGCCGACCGCGAGCACGTATCCGTAGTGGCTGACCGGAAGCCCTCGTTCGGTGACCACGAAGACCGCCAGCACGGAGAGCACCGCCGCCGCGGCGAAGGCCCGCGCCACCGCGAAGGCGAAGAGCCCGCGCAGGACCGGGTCGGAGAAGGTCGTCCGGAAGCCGGCGGCGAGCAGCGTCACCGCGCCGGCCGGTCCGGCCCGGCCGACCGGCGCCCCGCCCGGGGGCCGCCTCGGGGTGGGCACCCGCCCGTTGCAGACCGCCGCCGCCACGAACGAGACGGCGTCGACGAGGAAGGGCAGGACCGGTGCGAGCCCGAACAGGAAGGCGCCGGCGCCGGGTCCGGCGAGACTGTTGGCCGTGGTGGTGACCGACGCGACGCGGCCGTTGACCACGCCCAGGTCGGACCGGTCGAGCGCGTCGGCGAGGAACACCTGGACCGCGCTGAAGTAGACGACCTCGGCCGTCGCGAGGACGAAGATCAGCAGGTAGACCCACCACACCGTGACCGCGCCGAGGACGAGGGCCACGGTGAACACGGTCGCGGCGGCGGCCCGGACGAGGTCGACCAGGACCACGACGCGCTTGGCCGGGTAACGGTCGGAGAGCAGGCCGCCGAAGAGCACGAAGAGCACGCCGGGAACGCTGTTGACCACGTACGCCGTCGACAGGGTGTCGGTTCCCGCCCCCACCGCCAGCAGCAGCAGCGGCAGCGCGGTGTAGCGGAAGCCGTCGCCCAGCGCGGAGAAGCTGGTGGCGGCGAGGATCAACCGACCGGCGCGGCCACCGCCGCGGGGCACGGCCGTCACCGCCGGCGGACGACGATCGCGGGTCCGGCCGGCGCGACGTGGTCGCGGACCAGGGCCCGGATCGTCTCCGGTGGGCTGTCCCGCAGTGCCGTGGGTGTGTCCACGGCGGCATCGACGGCGAGCAGGCCGGCGCGCGCGTCGTACTGCGCGAGCGTCTTCGGCTCGTCCAGGTACCCGCCCAGGTAACCGGCGCCGGCGGCGGCCAGGCTCGCCGCGTCGACGTCGTGCCGCAGCACGTCGAAGGAGCTTTCCAGCAGCCGGCACACGTCCGCGGCGACCTCGCCCCGGCACTCGGTGACCGCGACCACGACGGCCCGGTCGGCGAGGAACTCCTGGCGGTACTCGATCGACCGGATGGCGTGCCGGCGCTTGAGCTCCCGCTGGATCGCGACGGTCAGCCCCCGGTCGAGCGCGCCGTTGAGGCAGTGGCCCGCGGCGGCGTGCGGGGACCGCCGCCCCGGCACCTCCCGGGCGCAGCACACCACCACCCGGTCGGCATCGGGGACGTCCCGCGGCACGGGGGACGAGGTGAACGACGTCCAGGGCAGGTCGGGGAGCGAGACCGCGTCCCCCGGCTTCGGCTCCGTGTACCGGCCGGAGCCCCGCCACGGGTCCCGGGGCCCGACCGCGCTCAGGTGTGCGCCGAGCCCGACCGCCGCCCGTTGCCAGTCGAGCAGCTGGTCGACGCCGAGCCCGGCGAGGTCCTCGACCGGGCCGGAGAGCGGTCGGGCGGCCCAGCTTCCCGGCGCGTACCTGCCGAACACCAGGGGCCAGAGCCGGGGCATCAGCTCGAAGCGCCGTTCCGCCAGCTCCTCCCGGATCACCGGCAGCTCCTCGGCGACCAGACGGGCGGTCAGCCGGAAGTCGAGCCACCACCGCTCGAGCAGGGCGACGATGCCCGGCGCTGCCTCGGGCGCGCAGACGACGTCGACCTGCATGGTCTCCCGCGAGGTGAACATGCCCAGCCGGGCCCCGCGCAGCGGCGAGTCCGGCGGCTCGGTCTCGACCCGCCGGAACAGCAGGTGCTCCAGCAGGTGGCTGGTGCCGGTGGGCGCGCCCACCAGCTGTTCGAGCGCCGGCCCGCCCACCGTGGCCAGGCAGAGGTAGGTGTTGGCCAGCGGGCGTTCGAGCCAGCGGTGCGTGATGGTCGGCCGCATCGGGTCCTCCGGTGTGTGCGGGGTGGTCGCGCGGCCCGCCTCAACGGCCCAGCGCGATGAGGTACAGCGGCAGTTGGTCCGCTCCGCGCAGACCGAGGGTCTCGGCGAGTCCCTCGTCGTCGAAGGCGCCGACCGGCAACGCGCGCAGGCCGGCCCGGGCGGCCGCGTCGAGCAGGCACTGCGCCAGGTGCCCGGCCTCCAGCAGCAGGTAGCGGTAGCCGCGCAGGCCGTAGCGCTCCTGGTAGCGGGGCTGGCGGCCGGTCAGCACCACCCAGTTCGGCTCGCCGGCCACCTGGGCGAAGGCGTGTTCCCGCACCGCACCGGCGTCGACCACGCCGACCGTGGGCTGCTCGTCGCCGGCACAGGCCAGCACCGCACCGGCGTGCGACTGCACGAGGTGACCACGCACCGCGTACAGCCCGCCGGCCGAGGGATAGGCCCGGCGGCCGTCGCGGTCCCGGCCGAACACCTCCCCGGTCACCTGACGGGCCGCGGCGTCGACGTCCGGTCCGGCCGGGCCGAAGCGGCGCGCCGACGCGGGTCGCGCCACCGCCGGACGTCGGCCGGGCTGCTGTCGGGGCACCCGCAGCGTGGCCACCGGCGGTCCCTCCGGTGGCAGCCCGGTGAGGGCGTGGAACACCAGGGCCGCCGACGGTCGGTCGGTGACCCTACGGTCCTGATCTCGGTCTCGCACCGACGCCGCCTCAGCCGGTCTGGAACAGTCGCAGCAGTCCGGCGCCTCGGATCGCCGCAGCGTCCAGCAGCCGCTCGGGCAGCGGCCCGCCGGGCACCGGAAGGTCGGCGGCGACCGGTGAGATCACCTTGCGCACCACGATGCCGTCGGCTCGCAGCCCGGGGGTGTCGAGGTCCACGCTCACCGCCCGGTAGTGCCGGCGTAGCCGGTCGAAGTGGAAGTTCGCCTCGAACGCGGCCACGCCGGCCGGGTTGAGCGGGTCCGCCACCACCGGTGCGGCCAGCGGCGCCGGCGCACCGGCCGGTACGCCCCGGTGGTGCAGCATCAGGGCCTCCTCGAAGGCGTGGGCGGCGGCCTCGGCGACGGTGGGTGCGGCGGCGCAGCCGCCGACGTGCGCCGCTCCGGTGTCCGGGTCGTGCAGCGTGACCACGCAGACCGACGCCAACGGGTCGGCGCACAGGTACAGGTAGGGGTCCCGGCCGAGCTGCCGGGCGACCTGGTCCAGCTCCCGGGCCCAGACGCCCGGGTCCAACCGGTGCATCCGGCCGGCGGGCCAGTGGCGCGCGACCAGGTCCCGCTCCGCCACTTCGAGCAGCCCGCCCTGCTCGGCGAGCAGGGCGCTGGTGTGCGCCGCGGTGCCCGTGCTGGTACGCGGGACGCACGGGCGGTCACCGGCCACGGCGGGAACGAGGCAGGCCACCTCGGTCGGCACCCAGCACGGCCGTCCGTCCACCAGCGAGGTCGCCGACGTCCACGGCCGTGGGGCGCGCGGGTCCACGGCCGGGTGGGGGAAGTCCGCTGCGGCCCGCTGCGCGTCGGTGAACGGCTCCGGCACCACGACGGACTGGCCGGCGGGCAGGTCCTCGCGGGCGCAGGTGACCGTCCGGGCGGGACGGCGGTTGAGCGCGAAGCGTTCGGCGGCCTCCAGTGCCGCCCGCGCGGTGGCGAGGCCGGCCAGCGGGGAGACCGCGGCGGACCGGACCGGGCGTACCGGATCGGTCGCGGCGCCGAGCGCGACGGTCAGCGGGATCGCCGCGTCGATCTCCTCGTGGTCCACCCACGGCTGGAAGACCGGGCCGTCCGGCGGATCGGTCCGCGCCGCCCGCCGCACCGACCGGGGTGGCCGGACCCGCTGCCGCGACCCACCACGCAGGTCGCGCAGGTGGATGTCGACGCCGTCCGGGTCCACCTCGCGGGCGGCGACGACCGCCGACACCACCGAGGCGGGCAGTGCCCGGCCGGCGGGATGCGCGAGCCGGTGGCCACCGTCGATCCGGGCCGACAGTTGCGGGTCGAGCTGGCCCAGCAGCGACCGGAGCCAGCGGTGGTCGGTGCCGTTGCGGACCACCGGTCCCACGACCAGCCAGCGGCCGAGGACGAGAACGGGTTGGTGCGGCACGGCGCCGGCGAGGGCGGCCAGCGCCGCCGCCCACGGTGCCGGCCGGTACGCGCAGGCCGCCACCGGCACCGCCGCGGCCGGCGCGTTGCAGCAGGCCGTGACCAGGTCGTCGGCCGTCCACCAGCGGCCGAGCCGCCAACCGTCGTCCGGCGCGTCGAGCAGGACGTGCTCCGGCAACGGGACCGTGGGTTCCCGCGGTTCTCCGCCCGGGACCGGCGCGCCGCCGGCGAGACGCCGCGCCTGGGTGAGCACCGCGGCCGGGTCGGGGGAGCGCAGCCGCCAGCCCCGCGCCCCGTGCCGGAGCAGGGCCGAGGCGCCCCGTTCGTCCACGCTGACGATGTCGCAGGTCGCGGCGACGTCCCGCCACGCTCCTGCGACGTCCACGGCCTCCGGCGCGGTCACGCGGGTTCCAGACGGGCCCCGCTCGCCAGCGCGTGCCAGTCGGTCGGCAGGTTGCCCCGGCTGCCGTGGTCGCAGCCGTCGCAGATGGCGAACTCGGCCGGCCGGCCGAGCAACTCGGTGCGCCAGCGGCTCATGATCGTGTCGGTGTCGTCCACGGTCAGGTTCGCGTAGCGGTGGCGGCTGCCGACGTCGTTGCTGCACGGCAGCAGGTCGCCGTCCCAGGCGACGAAGAGGGACTGCTTGCGGAACAGGCAGTGCGCCTGGTCGGGCGCGCCGGGACGCGAGGTGAGCTGCATGATCGGCAGGGTGCCGCCGCGGCCCTGGACCTCGATCTGGCGGAACCTGCCCCGGGACAGTCCCCGTTCCTCGATCCAGCGGTGGAAGTCGTCCACCTCGTCCTGGTTGATGTCCATCTTGACGAAGTTGAGCGCCACCAGGTCGGGTGCCACCCGGATCGCCGCCTCCAGGTTCGCCACCGAGGCGTCCCGCTTGTCCCGCCCGAAGATGGTGGCGAACCGCTCCCGACGCAGGCTGTGGATCGACCACTTCAGCAGCGACAGGCCGGCGTCGCGCAGTGCCGTCACCGTGTCGACGTCCATCCGGAAGCCGTTGGTGACCGCGACGATCGGGAACCGCTCCTCCGGGCCGAGGGCCTCCCGCATCCGCCGGACCCACGGCACCAACCGCCGGTGCAGCGTGGGTTCGCCGATGCCCTGCAGGATGATCCCGGGCGCCTCGATCGCGGCGGCGAACTCCAGGAACCGGTCGAACGTCTCCTCGCTCATGTCGCCGAGCGGGCGCAGTTCCTGGCGGGGGCACATCATGCAGTCCGCGTTGCACCGGTTGGTGATCTCCAACTCCAGCGACGGTCGCGGCGTACGGATGGCCGACACGTCGACCAGCAGCCCCACCTCGACCAGCGTGGCGAGCGTGCGGGCCAGGTCGTCGGCGTGTGAACCGGCGGCGAGCACCAGCGCGGCGGTGGACTGCGGGTGTTCGAACCGGCCGAGCAGGCGGGTGATCCGGTCGGTGGCGGCCACGCCCTGCTTCGCGCCGCGCCAGAGGTCGAGCCGACGGTAGACCCGGGGGGTGTCCTCGGTGTACCGCCGGGTGCCGGTGAGCTTGACGAACGGCGCCAGCACCAGTTCGGCCGGCAGGTCGCCGGTGGTCTGTGTGGTCATGGGTTCACTCTCATCTTCCAGCGGTCGAGGTCGACGGTGACGGTGCGGCCCAGGGACGGCGACCGGAACGACTCGCCTACCGGCTCGCCGGCGACTTCCGGCACGTCCGGCCGCCCGTCCTGCGCCACCGCCATGAACATCGCGAAGGACCGGTCCACCGCCCGTTCGAAGATCGGGTCGAGGTCGGCGAACTCCGCGTGCAGCTCCGCCAGCCGGCGGTCCAGCCGCACGCGTTGCCGATCCGCCTCCGGGCCCTGGGCGTCGGCGGTGGTGTAGTTCTGCGCCAGGGCGTACGGCACGTGCGCCTCGAGCAGATTGATCCGGTAGCGGGTGGGGTCGTTCCAGACCGGCGAGTCCCGTTCCAGGGCGAAGGTCCCGACGGAGGCGTACGAGATGTGGTCCCGGTTGCGCCGGATCATCTCGAAGGTGGCGCGGGCCTCCTCGTCGGTCTCGCCGGGGAAGCCGATGAAGAACATCCAGCCGACCGGGATGCCGGCCCGCTTGAGCAGCTCGGCGTGCCGCTCCACGTCGGTGAGCCGGATGCCCTTGCGCATCAGGTCGGCCACCCGCTGGGAGCCGGCCTCGATGCCGTTGACCAGCAGCACGCAGCCGGAGTCGACCAGGCTGCGCACGGCCGCCTCGGTGAGCATCGGCTTGTCCACGCGCGCCTCCGCGGTCCACCGGAACCGCCGGTCCGCGGTCGGCCGTGCCGTCGCGGTCTCCGCCGGAACGTCGGCGATCGCGGCGAGCCGGCGGGCCAGGTCGTTGATCTCCCGCGGCGGGATGGCCTCGTCGACGAAGTACAGGTAGGAACCGTCGACCGCGCTGATCGCCTTCAGGGCGTCGTCGACGGCGTCGGCGCCGAGTCGGAAGTAGCCGTCGCCGTATCCCTCGTGGTGGGTGCAGAACGCGCACTTGCCCCAGTAGCAGCCCTTGCTGGTCAGCAGCGGGTAGATCGGCTCCGGGGTGGGGTAGAGGTGGTCCAGGTCGGTGAAGTCGGGCGCCCCCGCCGGCGGGCCGGTCTGCGGGGCGGCGCGCCGGTAGGTGACGGCCCCGTCCCGGATCCGGGCGACGCCGTCGACGTCGACGTCGGTCGCCCCGGCCGCCAGCGCGGTCAGCAACGCGGTGAGCGGCTCCTCGCCCTGGAAGGCCACCGCGTAGTCGACGTCGTGCCAGAACGAGGTGTCGTGCGCCAGCACCTCCCGCCGGACGTGGGTGACGGCGTTGCCCCCGATCACCACCACGGTGCCCGGCTGGTGTTCCTTGACCAGTCGGGCGATGAGCAGCGCCGGCGCGAGTTGTTCCAGGTAGGCGGCGCTGAGGCAGACCACCGCGCAGTCGCGGTAGCGCCCGCCCCGGACGTCGCGCTCCAGCCACCGGCCGAGGACGCTGTGCCGCAGGCGGTCGACCAGGGCGGGCCAGTCCTGCTCCGGCGTGGGCACCGGCCGGGTCAGGCCGTGGTGCCGCAGGTCGTAGGAGAGCGCCAGGTCGGCGAAGCGCAGCGTCCGGGACGCCCGGGCGACCGCGCGGGTGCTCCGGTAGGTCGCCAGGTCCCGCAGCGCCTCCCAGGCCGACGACCCGCGAGCCGCCAGATATTCCAGGCTGAGCCGGACCCGCGTCGGGGTCGAGGGGTCCAGCTCCGTCGGCTCGACGCCGCCGGTCCACAGGGCGTGGAAGAACCGGATGTTCGCGTCGTCGGTCCGGCAGGTCACCGGGCTGCTGGCGTGCAGGTGCCCCTTGAGCAGGTACGGAGCGAGGTACGGCATGTGGTAGTAGGTGGCCGGGGGAAAGATCAGGGAGGTGTGCACGACGGGGGCTCTCCTCCGGTCGTCGGGGTGCCGGGCGGGACGTGGCGTACCGGCTGGCCGCCACGTCCCGCCGGCGTTCCGTACTGCTCAGGCCGGATCGGTCAGAACGCGACGTTGCAGCACATCGACAGCGACTCGAAGCGTCCGAGCTCGTCGAACTCGATCTCGACCACCTCGACCTCGTTGACGTCCGTGAGTTCGATCGCGGCACTCTCCGTGATGGCCGCGTCGGTCATGGTGGACATCGCGATCACCTTCCCTTCGTATCGCGCGTCGGCTCGTGATCCACGCCGCGAGCCGTGGACGGCAATCTATGGCAAAGGTTTGTCGAGCTGAACCCCTTGATCCAAGGGGTGGTAGCGGAGGGCGCAAACTTTCCCGCCGTTGAGCCGCCAATCAGTATCGATTCGCTTCACCTGCCTGTCGGACGGCACGGTTTGCTACCGAGGGTGAAGGGGTGGGCCGGGGTGGCCCGACCCGAGGCAGGGGTGCCCCCGGCGTGCTCAGGGGTTGCCATCGGGCGAGCGCCGCGATCGAGGGCCCTCGGGAACGGGGGGCCGTGCGGACCTGACCGGAGACCGAACCGGTCTCGAGCGCGGTTCGAGCGCCGCGCCGGACGCTGGGGCGCGACGCCGGTTCCTGACCCGGCGTCGCCGTTCCCGCCGTCGCGAAGGGACCCACCGGTGACGCATCGCCCATCCCGTCCGGCTTCCGCCCTGGGCCGCCCGACCGCCCGGGAGGTCCGCCGATGACCCGCCGAGTCGTCATCACCGGCATCGGTGTCCGCACCCCCGGGGGGCGCGGTGCCAAGGAGTTCTGGGACCTGATCTCCAGCGGGCGCACCGCGACCCGGCGGATCTCCTTCTTCGATCCCGCGCCGTTCCGCTCCCGGGTGGCCGGCGAGTGCGACTTCGACCCCGAGCTGGAGGGGCTGAGCCCGCGGGAGATCCGCCGCATGGACCGGGCGAGCCAGTTCGCCGTGGTCTGCGCCCGGGAGGCGGTGGAGGACAGCGGGCTCGATCCGTCCGAGGTCGACCCGACCCGGATCGGGGTGAGCCTCGGCAGCGCGGTGGCCGCCGCGACCAGCCTGGAACGGGAGTACCTGGTGCTCTCGGACAGCGGGCGACGGTGGCTGGTCGACCACGACTACCTGTCGCCGCACATGTTCGACTACCTGATCCCCAGCGTCATGCCGGCCGAGGTGGCCTGGACGGTGGGCGCCGAGGGGCCGGTCACCATGGTCTCCGACGGCTGCACCTCCGGCCTGGACGCGGTCAGCCATGCCGCCGACCTGATCCGCGAGGGCAGCGTCGACGTGGCGCTGACCGGCGCGGCGGACACCCCGGTGACTCCGATCGTGGTCGCCTGCTTCGACGCGATCAAAGCCACCACCCCCCGCGACGACGAGCCGGAGCGGGCCTCCCGCCCGTTCGACGGCACCCGCAACGGCTTCGTGCTGGCCGAGGGGGCGGCGATGTTCGTGGTCGAGGAGTACGAGCACGCCCGCCGCCGGGGCGCCCACGTCTACGCCGAGGTCACCGGCTACGCGACCCGCTGCAACGCGTACCACATGACGGGTCTGAAGAAGGACGGCCGGGAGATGGCCGAGGCGATCCGGGTGGCCCTGGACGAGTCGCGGGTGGACCCGACGGCCGTCGACTACGTCAACGCGCACGGCTCCGGCACCAAGCAGAACGACCGGCACGAGACGGCCGCCTTCAAGCGCAGCCTCGGGCAGCACGCGTACGGGGTGCCGGTCAGCTCGATCAAGTCCATGGTCGGCCACTCGCTCGGCGCGATCGGCTCGATCGAGGTGGCCGCGTGCGCGCTGGCCATCGAGCACGGCGTGGTGCCGCCGACGGCCAACCTCACCACCCCCGATCCCGAGTGCGACCTGGACTACGTCCCGGTCACCGCGCGGGAGCGGCGGCTGGACACGGTGCTCACCGTGGGCAGCGGCTTCGGCGGGTTCCAGAGCGCCATGGTGCTGCGCGCGGCGGGTGGTCGGCGATGACCACGCCCGTCCTCGTCACCGGTCTCGGCGTGGTCGCGCCGAACGGGCTCGGAGTGGACGACTTCTGGTCGGCCACGCTCGCCGGGCAGTCCGGCATCGCGCCGCTGGACCGGTTCGACGCCGGCCGGTACCCGGCCTCGCTCGCCGGTCAGATCGCCGACTTCGACGCCGCCGCGCACCTGCCCAACCGGCTGCTGCCGCAGACCGACGTCTCGACCCGGCTGGCCCTGGCCGCCGCGGAGTGGGCGTTGCGCGACGCGGCGGTCGGCCCGGGCGACGTCCGGGACTACGACATGGGCGTGATCACGTCGAACGCCTCGGGTGGCTTCCAGTTCACCCACGGTGAGTTCCGCAAGCTGTGGTCCCAGGGGCCGCAGTTCGTCAGCGTCTACGAGTCGTTCGCCTGGTTCTACGCGGTCAACACCGGGCAGATCTCGATCCGGCACGGCATGCGCGGCCCGGGCGCGGTGCTGGTGGCCGAGCAGGCCGGCGGGCTGGACGCGCTCGGGCACGCCCGGCGTACGGCCCGCAGGGGCACCGCGCTGGTGGTCAGCGGCGGGGTGGACTCGTCGTTCGACCCGTGGGGCTGGGTGTCGCACCTGGCCAGCGGCCGGGTCAGCCCGGTGGCCGACCCCCGCCGGGCCTACCTGCCGTTCGACACCGCCGCCAGCGGCTACCTGCCCGGCGAGGGCGGGGCCATCCTGGTGCTGGAGCGGGCCGACGCCGCCGCCCGCCGCGGCGCCCCCCGGGTGTACGGGGAGATCGCCGGCTACGCCGCCACCTTCGACCCGCCGGCCGGCAGTGACCGTCCGCCGGGCCTGCGGCGGGCGGCCGAGTCGGCGCTGCGCGACGCGGGCGTACGCCCGGAGGAGGTGGACGTGGTCTTCGCCGACGCGGCCGGCGTGCCCGAGCTGGACCGGGTCGAGGCGGCGGCGATCCGCGAGGTGTTCGGGCCGGCCGGGGTGCCGGTGACCGCGCCGAAGACGCTCACCGGCCGGCTCTACTCCGGCGGCGGGCCGTTGGACGTGGTCGCGGCCGTGCTCGCCATCCGGGACGGCCTGATCCCGCCGACCTGGCACACCGGCGACGTGCCCGCCGACTACGGCATCGACCTGGTGCGGGACGCGCCGCGGGAGGCGCCGGTGCGGACCGCCCTGGTGCTCGCCCGCGGCCGCTGGGGCTTCAACGCCGCGGTGCTGGTACGCGCCGCCGCCGCGCCGGTCCCGGCGGCCTGACCTCCGCATTTCCGACCCGGCGCCGCCCGGCGCCGGTTCGCCGACCGAGGAGAGACGACATGCCCCTCATGACTCTGGACGACCTCCGCGACATCCTCGTCGAGTGCGCCGGCGAGGACGACTCGAACGACGTCAGCGGCGACATCGCCGACGTCCCGTTCGAGGACCTCGGATACGACTCGCTGGCCCTGATGGAGACCGCGGCCCGGATCGAGCAGCGCTTCGGGGTGCGCCTGCCGGACGAGCAGGTGATGGACCTGGGGACCCCGAAGGCCGTCCTCGACGCGGTGAACACGGCCGCCGCCACGGCCTGAACCCGCCGACGAAGGGAGGTCACCGTCATGAGTGGATCGAGCCGGAGCCGGCGCACCGAGCACACCGCGGTGGTGCCGGGGCCGCCCGATCAGGTCTTCGAACTGGTCGCCGAGGTGCGTCGATGGCCGGTGGTCTTCGGGCCGACCGTCCACGTCGAGCACTTCGGCCGGGACGGGGACCGGGAACGGTTCCGGATCTGGGCGATGGTCAACGACCGGGTGAGCACCTGGACGTCGAGCCGCGTGCTCGACCCGGTCGACCTGCGGATCCGGTTCGCGCAGGACCGCAGCCAGGCGCCGGTGGCCTCGATGCGGGGCGAGTGGCTGTTCCGCCCGGCGTCCGGCGGCGGCACCGAGGTCCGGCTCAGCCACGAGTTCACGGTCGTCGACGACGATCCCGACGCGTTGAACTGGGTCGGCACGGCGGTGGACCGCAACAGCCCGGCCGAGCTGGCGGCGCTGGCCCGCGTCGCCGGCCTGGCCCGGCCGGTGGGCGAGCTCGTGGTCGAGTTCGCGGACACGGTCACCCTGCCCGGGTCCCCGGCGGACGCCTTCGAGTTCGTCGACCGGGCGGACCGGTGGGCGGAACGGCTGCCGCACGTGCGGCGGGTCCGCCTCACCGAGGACGAGCCGGGGTCGCAGACGCTGGAGATGGAGACGGTCACCGGGGACGGCTCCACCCACCGCACCCGCTCGGTGCGGGTCTGCCGCGCCACCGACCTGATCGCCTACAAGCAGTTGGAGGTGCCGCAGCTGCTGCTCGGACACAGCGGCACCTGGACCTTCGCCGACCGGGACGGCGCGACCGAGGCCACCGCCCGGCACCTGGTGCTCGTCGACCCGGAGGCGGCCACCGCGCGGTTCGGCGGCGCGGACCCGCTGGCCGCCGCCCGGGCGTACGTGCGCGACGCGCTCGGCGCCAACAGCCGGACCACGTTGGCCCGGGCGGGCGAGTTCGCCGCCGCCCGGCGAGCGGCCGACGCGGCGGCGCGGTGAGCGCCCCGACCACGCCGGTCGCGCCGGCCGGTCGGCTGACCGAGGTCGCCGACGGCGTCTACGCCTTCACCCAGCCCAACGGCGGATGGTGCCTGAACAACGCCGGTGTCCTGGTGGGCGGCGACGGCGCCGTGGTGGTGGACACGGCGGCGACCGAGGCGCGCGCGGCCCGCCTGCGCGAGGCGGTGGACGCCCTGGGCGCCGGCCCGGGCCGGGTCGTGGTCAACACGCACCACCACGGCGACCACACCTTCGGCAACGCCGCCTTCGGCCCGGGGACGACGGTGGTGGCCCACGAGCGGGCCCGGGTGGAGATGGCCGAGACCGGGCTCGCCCTGACCGGGCTCTGGCCGGACGTGGACTGGGGCGACGTGCGGGTGGTGCTGCCCACGCTGACCTTCCGTGACGCGCTGACCCTGCACCAGGGGGAGCGGCGGGTGGACCTGCTCCACGTCGGGCCCGCGCACACCACCAACGACGTGGTGGCCTGGTTGCCGGCCGAGCGGGTGCTCTTCGCCGGCGACGTGGTGCTCTCCGGCTGCACCCCGTTCAACCTGATGGGCTCCATCGAGGGGGCGCTGGCGGCGGTGCGGCGGCTGCGCGAGCTGCGGCCGGCGACGGTGGTCTGCGGTCACGGCGCGGTGACCGGACCGGAGGTGTTCGACCTGACCGAGCGGTACCTGCGGTGGGTGCTCGACGTCGCCCGGCACGGGGTGGCGCAGGGCTGGTCGCCGCTGCGCGCGGCGCGCGAGGCGGGCCCCGGCGAGTTCGCCCACCTGCTGGACCCCGAGCGCACCGTGGGCAACCTGCACCGGGCGTACGACGAGGTGCGCGGCGGCGCCCGTGGTCGCCCGTTGGACGTGGTGGCGATTTTCCAGGAAATGGTGGACTTCAACGGGGGTCAGTTGCCCGAGTGCCGGGCCTGACCGGCCGACAGCGGTGCCGGGGGCGGTTCGCGTGAAACGCGACGACCGCCCCCGGCATTCGCCTGCCCCGTTCGTCGGGGAGAGTATTTCCGGTCGGTAAAATTGTGTCGGCAGATGTGTCGGGCGGCCCGGTTTTCGCCGGCGCTCGTTTGGAACTTCTGTCGGATAGTGTGTTGCGAGCCCGGCACAAATCACCGACCTCGACCGAACTCCCAGGTCAACGCGACTGTCCGAAATGGTTGTGGCGTCGGTCACGCCTCGTTGGGTGTCCCATCCCCCATCTATGATTGTCGACAGGTGTGAATGCACCGGGGGAATGCCGGTTCGGCCCCCGTCGTGGGAATTGCGAGTGCGACGGGAAGGTGCGAGTGCCGATCGGCCTTAATTGTCCGTGAACAACGCCTGGCTCGGGGGAATCAAGGTGCGCTTCAATCTGCTCGGTCCGCTGGAAATCGTCGCCGACAACGGTAGGGCGGCGACGCTGAGCACACCCAAGGTGTGCCAGGTGCTCGCCCTGCTGCTCATCCGGCCCAACGAGATCGTCAGCGTCGGCGCGCTGGTCGAGGAACTCTGGGCGGACCACCCGCCCCGCAGCGCGGTGACCACGCTGCAGACGTACGTCTACCACGCCCGGCGCATCTTCGCGCAGCAGGAGCTGGTGCGGCCGGACCGGGAGCTGCTGGTGACGCGGCCGCCCGGCTACCTGGTCGACGTCACCGAGGACGAGGTCGACGCCGCCGTGTTCACCCGGCTCACCCGCCGTGGCCGCACGCTGCTCGACGACGGTCGCCTGGAGGAGGCGTCCCGGGTGCTGCGGGAGGCGCTCGACCTGTGGCGCGGCGCGGCGCTCGCCAACGTCTCCGCCGGCACCGTGCTGCGCGGCCAGATCACCCACCTGGAGGAGCTGAAGATCCGGGCGATCGAGCTGCGGATGGAGGCCGAGCAGCGACTGGGCCGCCACCGGGAGCTGATCCCCGAGCTGCGTGCGCTGGTCTGCGCCTACCCGCTCAACGAGTGGTTCCACGCGCAGCTCATCACCGCGCTCAACCGGTCCGGCCGGCGGGCCGAGGCGTTGCAGGCCTACCACGACCTGCGTCGCATCCTCGACGAGGAACTGGGGGTCCTGCCCACCCCGGAGGTCCAGCAACTCCAGCTGGAGCTGCTGAACATCGGTCACCTGCCGCTGCCCGCCGACCGGGACCGAGCCGGCGTCGAGTTGTCCTCGAGCCCCTCCTGACACGGTACGGGCGACCGCCAGTCGTCCGTACCAGGAGGAGGCAGGACGTGCGCGATCAATTGTCCGAACGAGACGGTCTGCGGGCCGCCGCCGAGCAGGTCGCCGATCTGGCCGGCAAGCGCGCCGGCGCCGCCGAGGCGGAGCGGCGACTGCACCCGGAGGTGGTCCGGGCCGTCCTCGACGCCGGGTTCGCCCGGCACTTCGTGCCGGCCCGCTGGGGCGGCGACGCCGGGACGTTCACCGAGGTGTCCCGGGCGGTGGCGGCGATCGGCGAGAGCTGCGCCTCCACCGCCTGGTACGCCTCACTCACCGCCGGCCTGGGCCGGATGGCCGCCTACCTGCCCGCCGCCGGCCAGGCCGAGCTGTGGCGCGACGGTCCCGATCCGCTGATCGTCGGCGCGCTGATGCCGCTGGGTGAGGCGACGCCCTCCGACGGCGGTTGGCGGCTCACCGGCCGGTGGCCGTACGTGAGTGCGATCGAGTTCTCCGACTGGGCGCTGGTCTGCGCGATGGTCCGGACCGACGGCCGGCCGCAGGCGCGCTTCTTCGCCGTCCCCCGGGCGGCGTACACGATCGAGGACACCTGGTTCACCGTCGGCATGCGGGCCACCGGGAGCAACACGCTCGTCCTCGACGACGTGCGGGTGTCCGCGGAGATGTCCTTCACCCGCGACGTGCTGACCGTCGGCACGGCGGCCGAGGCGGACGCGCCCTGTCACCGGGTGCCGCTCAAGGCGGCCAACGGCCTGGGGTTCGCGGCGCCGATCCTCGGCACGGCGACCGGCGCGCTGAAGGTGTGGACGTCGTGGATCGCCGAGAAGGTGCGCACCGCCCCGGCGAACGGCATCACCGGCGGCCCCGGCTACGACGCGGTCCTGGCCCGCTCGGCGGCCGAGATCGACGCCGCCCGCCTGCTGCTGGACCGGGTCGCGGCGGTCGTTGACGGCGGGCCGGTCGGCGCGCTGGAGACCGCACGCAACGGCCGGGACTGCGCGTTCGCCGTGGACCTGCTGGTCGGCGCCGTCGACCGGTTGTTCCGGGCCGCGGGCACCCGCGCCCAGGCCGACGGCAACGCCCTGCAACGCGCCTGGCGGGACGCCAACGCCGCGGCCAGTCACGTCGTCCTGCAGTTCGACCCCGCCGCCGCGGCCTACGCCGCGCAGGCCTGGCACCGCCCCTGACCGAAGGAGGACCCCGTGGTCGACCCCGCCCGGCCGGACGCCGGATTCATCGCCATCGTCACGCTCCGCACCGACGGTCCGGAGCAGCAGCGCCAGCTGCTCGACCTGCTCGTCCCCGACGTGCAGGAGTGGGTCCGGCACTGTCCCGGCTTCATCTCCGCCAACTACCACGTCAGCACCGACGGCACCCGGCTGGTCAACTACGCGCAGTGGGCCAGCGAGGAGGCGTACCGGGAGTCGTTCAAGCGCAACCCGCGCGCCGGCGCGCTGCGCGCGGCACTGGCCGCGATCCCCGGTGTGCAGGGCCCCGAGATGACCGGCTACACCCTGGCCCGCAGCATCCCGGCCGCCGCCGTCACCGAACCCGCCTGATCCGTACGTCCCCTGTGGACGCGACGTCGAGCCGGCCTCGACCGGCCGTTGCGACCGTTGCTGCGCGCCCGGCGGCGCACGGACGCCGCCCGGGTTCACCCCGAATCGAGAGGACCGCAATGACCACTCGCACGACCTGGAAGCGCCGGCTGCTGGCGGTGGCGGCGCTGGGCGCGGTGGGGCTCGCCGCCACACCGGTTCCGGCCGCCGCCACCACCGGTGCGGTCGCCCCGACCGGCGCGGCCGCCGACAACCTGCTCCCGCCGACCGTGACCGGCACCGTTCCGGTCGACTACAGCTGCTACGTCACCTTCCCGGGCGGGTCGACGACGGTGCCGTTCAGCCTCACCTTCACCGCCTCGGCGCCGCAGAAGGTGGCGCCGTACCGGCCGTTCGCGGTCACCCTCGACCCGCAGGAGTGGACCCCGGACCCGAAGTTCAACCAGCAGGTGCGCACCGTCAAGGTCAGGTACAAGCTGCCGGACAACGCCTGGTACGTCTGGCACACCCTCTCCGGCGGCAAGAACCTGACCACGCCGCCGCAGGCGCAGTACGACTGGTCGACCCGGGTGCTCACCATCACCGAGACCGGCCCGCTGCCCGCCAGCGTGCCGTTCGACCTGCCGACCGTCACCGTCTACCTGCTCTCCGGCCCGAGCGGCACCGCCCGGACCACCACCGGCGGGACCAGCCTGACCGACCCGTCCTGGACCTGGGTCCGCACCGACCTGGAGGGCGTGGAGCGGCCGTTCGACTGCAACCCGGCGGCCCCGGTGGTGTTCACCAGCACCACCATCGGCTGACCGACCGGCACCACGGCGGGCGCCGGACCTGGTCCGGCGCCCGCGTCGTCCGACCGTCCGTACGCGGAAAGGAAGCAGGACATGACCGACAAGCCCGTCGCACTGGTCACCGGGTCCTCGTCCGGGATCGGCGCCGCGGTGGCCCGCCGGCTCGGCGGCGCCGGCTACCGCGTGGTGGTGAACTCCGCCCGGTCCCGGGAGGCGGGGGAGAAGCTCGCCGCCGAACTGCCCGACGCCGTCTACCTCGCCGCCGACGTCGCCGACCCGGCCGGTTCCGCCGGGCTGGTCGAGGCCGCCGTGCAGACGTACGGCCGCCTCGACGTCCTGGTCAACAACGCCGGCCGGACCCGCCTGATCCCGCACGCCGACCTGGCCGCCGCCACCGGTGAGGTGTGGCGGGAGATCCTCGACCTCAACCTGATCGGCACCTGGCAGACCACCGTCGCCGCGATGCCGCACCTCACCGCGACCGGCGCCGGCGCCGTGGTGAACGTGTCCTCCGTCGCGGGCAGCCGGCCCGCCGGAAGCTCCATCCCGTACGCGGTCAGCAAGGCCGCTGTGGAACACCTGACCCGGTTGCTGGCCAACGTGGTCGGGCCCCGGGTCCGGGTGAACGCCGTCGCGCCCGGCCTGATCGAGACGCCGTGGACGGAGTCGTTCACCGCCATCGCCGAGAAGGTCCGGGAGAGCACCCCGCTGCGTCGGGTCGGTCGGCCCGAGGACGTCGCCGAGGCGGTGGCCGGCCTGGTCGCCGCGACCTACGTCACCGGCCAGGTCGTCCTGGTCGACGGCGGCGCCCACCTCATCTGAAGCCGGAGGCAACGCATGAAGCTCGCCGTGAACCTCGTCTACCAGGACGCCGCGCTGCTCGCCCGCACCGCCGAGGAGCTGGGATACGCGGTCGCGCTCGCGCCCGAGGGATACCGCTCCGAGGCGGCCAGCCTGCTCGGCGCGGTGGCCGCGAGCACCGACCGCATCGGCCTGGCCTCGGGGGTCATGCAGATCCCCGCGCGGACACCGGGACTGGCCGCGCTGACCGCGGCGACGCTGGACGCGCTCAGCGGCGGGCGGTTCCGGCTCGGCCTGGGCGTCTCCAACGCCGAGGTCTCCGACGGCTGGTACGGCGTGCCCTTCGACGAGCCGTTGCGCCGCACCCGGGAGTACGTCGACATCGTCCGCGCCGCGCTGCGCGGCGGCCCGGTGCGGTACGCCGGCCGGCACTTCCGGCTGCCCCGCGACGGCGCGGGCAGCGCGCCGCTGCACCTGCTCACCACCCCGCTCCGTGCTGACCTGCCGATCTGGCTGGCCGCCGTCGGTCCGAAGAACCTGCGGCTGGCGGGGGAGATCGCCGACGGGTGGATCGGGGTGTTCACCTCGCCGGCGCTCGCCGCCGAGGCGATCGGCCAGGTGCGCGCCGGCCGGGAACGCGTCGGCCGGACGATGGTTGGGTTCGAGACGCTGCCCTGCCTGCCGACCGCGATCGCGGACGACGTGACCGAGGCGGTGGACCTGGTCCGCGGCCAGTACGCGTACCTGCTCGGCATCGGCGACCCGGAACGCAACGTCTACGTCGCGCTGGCCCGGCGCCTCGGCTACGTCGGCGAGGTGGAGAAGGTGCACGACCTGGTCCTCGCCGGCGACCGGGTCGCCGCCGGCGCGGCGGTGCCGGAGGGCTTCGTGCTCCAGACCGCGCTGGTCGGGCCGCCGGACCGGGTGGCGGGACGGATGCGCGAGTACGCCGAGGCCGGCGTGACCACGCTGGGCGTCATGGTGTCCGCCGCCGCGACCGACACCGCCGGCCGGGTGGCGATCCTGCGCCGCGCGGCGCAGGCGCTGCGCCGGGCCGGGCTGGCCGAGGACTGACGACGACGTCGACGACGGGGAGCGGCCGGCCCACCGGCCGCTCCCCGTCGGTCCGTCCGGACTCACCGCCGGATCGCGGGTCCCACCGTGCCGAACGTCCGCTCCACGTAGAGCACCGGGTCGCGGGTGGGCGCCAGCTGGGCCGTCCGCACCAGACCGAGCAGGATCACGTGGTCGCCGGCCTCGTACTGCCGGTAGCGGTCGCACTCCAGCACCGCCGCCGCGCCGTCGACCACGGTCAGCCCACCGGCGGTGCGCCGGAACCGGCCCTGGGCGAACTTGTCCTCCCGCTTGCTGGCGAACCGCCGGGCCAGCTCGGTGTGCTGGCTCTGCAGGATGCTCACCGCGAACCGCTCGCAGCCGGCGAAGACCGGGTACGAGTGCGCCGAGCGGGCCAGGCAGACCAGGACCAGCGGCGGCTCCAGCGAGACCGAGCAGAACGAGTTGGCCGTGAAGCCGTACGGCACGCCGTCGGCGTCCCGGGTGGTCACGACGGTGACACCGGTCGGGAAGGACGCCATGGCGGCCCGGAAGTCGGCGGGGTCGAGCGCCTCCCGGCGGGCGTCGGCCCGCTCACGCGAATCCGCTGGGATCATCCTGGTTCCTCTGCTTCCGGTCGGGTGCGGCGAACCTCCCGCACCACGCTGGCCGCCGGTGCTCGAAGGCGGGTCGAACCGGGGTCGGACGCTCCGCCACCAGCGATCCTCGGTCCGCGTTCGAGCGCGCCGGGGTCGGATGGCCCGTGACCCGGTGCCGTGCCTGGAGGGTGGGAGCGATGACGCAGACGGTCGAGCGGACGCTGGAGGAGCCCCGCTGGGTGCTCTGCCCCGGCTGCGCCACCCCGGTGTACGGCCGGCGCTGGCAGCGCAACCTGCACGTCTGCCCCGAGTGCGGGCGGTACACGCCGCTGAGCGCGCGCCGGCGGCTGGCGCTGCTGGTCGACGACGGCCACTACGAGCCGCTCGACCTGGACGCCCGCAGCGAGGACCCGTTGGGCTTCGTGGACACCGTGCCGTACCCGGCCCGGCTGGCCGAGGCGCGGGCCCGCACCGGCCTGCACGAGGCGGTGCTCTGCGCGCGGGGTCGCGTCGGCGGCGCCCCCGCGGTGCTGGCGGTGATGGACTTCCGGTTCCTCGGCGGGAGCCTGGGCAGCGCCGTGGGGGAGCTGATCACGCTGGCCGCCGAGGTCGCGCTGGCCGAGCGGACGCCGCTGGTGATCGTCTCCGCCTCCGGTGGCGCCCGGATGCAGGAGGGCGTGCTGTCGCTGATGCAGATGGCCAAGACGGCCGCCGCGCTGGGCCAGCTCGACGAGGCCGGCGTGCTCACCGTCTCGCTGGTCACCGACCCCACCTACGGCGGGGTGGCCGCCTCCTTCGCGACGCTCTGCGACGTGATCCTGGCCGAGCCCGGCGCGCGGCTGGGCTTCGCCGGCCGCCGGGTCATCGAGCAGACCATCCGGGAGAAGCTGCCGCCGGAGTTCCAGACCGCCGAGTTCCTGCGGGAGCGCGGCGTGGTGGACCGGATCGTGCCGCGCGCGCGGCAGCGTACCGAGATCGGGCGGCTGCTGCGGGCGGCGGCGGACGCCGGCACGCCGGAGCCGGCCCCCGCCCCGGACGCCGCCGCGACGGTGCGCGACCCCCACCGGCTGCCCGAGGCGGACGCGTGGGAGCAGGTCCGCCGGGCCCGCGACCTGAGCCGGCCGACCACGCTCGACTACCTGGCCACCGCGTTCACCGACTTCCTGGAGCTGCACGGCGACCGGATCAGCGGCGACTGCCCGTCGGTCGTCGGCGGCCTCGCCCGGCTGGCCGGGCGGCCGGTGGTGGTGATCGGCCAGCAGAAGGGCCACACCGCCGCCGAGCTGGCGCGCCGCAACTTCGGCATGCCGATGCCGTCGGGCTACCGCAAGGCGGCCCGGCTGATGCGGCTGGCCGAGAAGCTGCGGCTGCCGGTGGTGACGCTCGTGGACACGCCCGGCGCGTTCCCCGGCGCGGACGCCGAGGAGCGCGGGCAGGCCGTCGCGATCGCCGAGAACCTGCGGCTGATGTCCTCGCTCACCGTCGCGGTCGTCACCGTCGTCATCGGCGAGGGCGGCAGCGGCGGCGCGCTCGGCCTGGCGGTGGCCAACCGGGTGCTGGCGTTCGGTTCGGCGGTCTACTCGGTGATCTCGGCCGAGGGGTGCGCGGCGATCCTCTGGAAGGATCCGGCCGCCGCGCCCCGGGCCGCCGCCGCGCTCCGGGTGACCGCCCGGGACCTGCTGCGCCTCGGCGTGGTCGACGGTGTCCTGGTCGAACCCGACGGCGGCACCGGCGCCGACCCGTCGGCCGCCGCCGACGCGCTGCGCCGGGCCGTGGCGGAGGCGCTGCGCGAACTCGACGGCCTCACGCCGGCGCAGCTGCGCGCCGACCGGCGGGGCCGGTTCCGCCAGTACGGCTCCGCGCTGACCGTGGAGTCGGAGCTGCGGTCGATGACCGGCCCGCGCCGCTGACCGTCCGGATCGCCGCCGACCGACCCGACCCGGGCCCGTCGGCACCGTCGCCGCCCGACCGGGCGGCGTGGAGCGCACGAGGGAGAGCCGTGTTCCGTACCGTCCTGATCGCCAACCGGGGCGAGATCGCCCTCCGGGTCGCCCGCGCCTGCCGGGAGCTGGGCATCCGCACGGTCGCCGTGCACTCCACCGCGGACCGGGACTCGGCCGTGGTCCGGTTCGCCGACGAGGCGGTGCACATCGGACCACCGCCGCCCCGGCAGAGCTACCTGTGCGCCTCGGCCGTGCTGGAGGCGGCCCGGCGCTGCGGGGCGGAGGCCGTCCACCCCGGGTACGGCTTCCTCTCCGAGGACCCGGACTTCGCCGAGGCCTGCGCGGCCGAGGGGATCGTGCTGGTCGGTCCGCCGCCGGAGGTGATGGCGAAGCTCGGTGACAAGGGCTCGGCCCGGGCGATCATGAAGGCGGCGGGCCTGCCGCTGCTCCCGGGCAGCCTCGACCCGCTCGGCCCGGAGGAGGCGCACGCGCTGGCCGACCGGATCGGCTACCCGGTGATCGTCAAGGCGGTGGCCGGCGGCGGCGGGCGGGGCATGCAGGTGGTGACCCGTTCGGCCGACTTCCCCGAGGTGCACCGGCGGACCAGCGCCACCGCGCAGATGCTCTTCGGTGACGGCCGGGTCTACGTCGAGCGCTACCTGCGCTCCGCCCGGCACGTCGAGATCCAGGTCCTCTGCGACGCGTACGGCAACGCGATCCACCTCGGCGAGCGGGACTGCAGCGTGCAGCGCCGGCACCAGAAGCTGGTCGAGGAGACGCCGTCGCCGGGCCTGCCGGCGGGGCTGGCCGAGCGGATGGGCGCGGCGGCGGTGGCCGGCGCGCGGGCGGTCGGCTACGTGGGGGCGGGCACCTTCGAGTTCCTCGTCGACCCCGACGGCGGGTTTCACTTCATGGAGGTCAACTGCCGCATCCAGGTGGAACACCCGGTGACCGAGATGGTCACCGGGGTGGACCTGGTGCAGCAGCAGTTGCGGGTGGCGGCGGGGGAGCGGCTCGGGTTGACCCAGGACGACATCCGTCCCCGCGGCGTGGCCGTCGAGTGCCGGCTCAACGCCGAGGACCCGGAGCGGGACTTCGCCCCCACCCCCGGGCTGATCGAGGAGTTCGTCGCCCCGTCCGGCCCGTTCGTGCGCGTCGACACGCACGCCCACAGCGGCTACCGGGTCCCACCGAACTACGACTCGCTGCTGGCGAAGCTGGTCGTGTGGGCGCCGGACCGGGACGCGGCCATCGCGCGGATGCTGCGGGCCCTCGACGAGACCCGGGTGACCGGGCACCGGATCGCCACCACCCGGGACTTCCTGCGTCGGGTGGTCGACCATCCGCTGTTCCGGGCCGCCGAGCACGACACCGCCCTGGTGGACCGGCTCCTCGGCGCCGAGGCGGTGGCGGCGGACCGGTGACCGACGGTCCCGGGGCGACGGCGCGTCGCCCCGGGGTCCGGCCCGGTTCAGGCCAGCCGGTCGTGGTCCACCGTGCGGGAGCGGACGAGCAGGTTGCCCTCGCCGTCGCGCACCAGCACATCGCGCACCACGCAGCTCGGCGCGATCGTCACGTTCCGCTCGGGCCGGGTGGTGACCACCAGGGCGTAGTAGGTCGCCTGGACCGACCCGTCCTCCCGCGGCTCCAGCCAGAGCTGGTTGAACCAGTGCCGCCGGATCACCGGGTCCTCGGCGAAGCGCTGGTGGAACCGGTTCAGCTCGGCGACGATGCCGTCCCGGCCGAGGGCCGGCGGCTGCTGCGGGGTGTGGGTGAACTCGCCGTCCTCGGTGAACGTCGCCGCGTACGCCGGGAAGTCGCCGCCGTCGAGCAGCTGCATCTGGCGGGCGTGGAAGTGCTGGACCTCGACGTACAGGTCGGTGAGGCTCTGCGTACCGATCATCGTGCTCCTCGTCCCATCGAGAGGGGGCGGCGGCGGGTCGCCGCCGTGGCCCGGCCGACCACGGCCCCACGGTGCCCGGCCCGGCTCGAACCGTCCTCGAGAACGCGGCCAGCGGCCGGGCGTTCCAGGCCGGTTCGACGCCGGCTCGAGGCCGCCGCGCGAAGGTCGGACGGTCATCCGCCGAACCGAGTGGCCCGTGGAGGGACCGTGGAGAGAACCCAGCCGGTCGCAGTCGTGACCGGGGCGACCAGTGGCATCGGGCTGTCCGTCACCCGGCGGTTGGCCCGGGACGGGCACCGCGTCTTCATCTGCTCACGTCACGAGGGGGAGCTGGCCGCGACGGTCAAGAGCCTCGTCGAGGAGGGATTCGACGCCGACGGCGAGGTGTGCGACGTGTCGGTGCCGGCCGACGTGCGCCGGTTCGTGGCCGCCGCGGTGGCCCGGTACGGCCCGCTGGACGTCCTGGTGAACAACGCCGGGCGCAGCGGCGGCGGCGCGACGGCCGAGATCGACGACGAGCTGTGGCTGGACGTGATCAACACCAACCTGAACAGCGTCTTCCTGATGACCAAGGCGGCGCTGACCACCGGCGGCATGCTGGCGCGGGGACGGGGGCGCGTGATCAACATCGCGTCGACCGGGGGCAAGCAGGGCGTGGTGCACGCCGCGCCGTACTCGGCCTCCAAGCACGGCGTGGTCGGCTTCACCAAGGCGCTCGGGCTGGAGCTGGCGCGCACCGGCGTCACGGTGAACGCGGTCTGCCCCGGGTTCGTGGAGACGCCGATGGCGCAGCGCGTGCGCGCGCACTACGCCGACATCTGGGGGGTCTCCGAGGAGGAGACGTTCGACCGGATCACCACCCGGGTGCCCATCGGCCGCTACGTCCGGCCCGACGAGGTCGCCGCGATGGTCGCGTACCTGGTGCACGACGACGCGGCGGCGGTGACCGCGCAGGCGCTGAACGTCTGCGGCGGTCTGGGCAACTACTGAGCGACGGACCGGAAGAGGTTGGCATGAGCCCAGAGAACGACGACGGCACCGACCGGGAGCCGGACCTGACCGCCGCCCTGGACGCCGTCCGGCGCAGCACCCTGCGACTGCTCGCCGACCTGCCCCGGCCGCCGACGGCGCTGCGGATCCGGGCCGGTGCGCTGACCCTGGAGGCGGAGTGGGCGACGGTCGGCGCGCCGGTGGCGGTGGCGATGGCGCCGGCCGCCGACCCGGTGGGCGTGGCGGCGCCGGTCCCCGCGGCCGACGACGAGCCCGCCCGGCACCTGGTGCGCGCGCCGACCGTGGGGGTCTTCTACCGGGCGCCGGAGCCGGGGGCGAAGCCGTTCGTCACCGAGGGGGACATCGTCCAACCGGGCCAGCAGGTGGGCATCGTCGAGGCGATGAAGCTGATGATCCCGGTGCACGCCGACGCGCACGGCACCGTCACCGAGGTGTTGCGCGCCGACGGCGCCCCGGTGGAGTACGACGAGCCGCTGATCGCCCTGTCCCCACTGGACGGGTGAGCGGCCGCCGCGCCCGCACGGCGCCGGCCCGGACCGTGTCCGGGCCGGCGCCGCCGTCACGGCCGGCTGGGCGTGGCGGCCCGGGCGAGCAGGGCCCGGTAGTCGTCCACCGACAACGCGCCGGCGGCCCGCTCCCGTCGGTCGACCACCACGGTCGGCACACCGGTGACCCCGGGCGCGCCGGCCTCGGCGCGGACCTGCGCCGCGTACCGGTCGCCGTCGAGCACCCGCCGGGTCTCCGCCGGGTCCAGGCCGACCTCGGTGGCGAGGCCGACCAGCACGTCGTGGTCGGCCACGTTGACGTTCTCGGTCAGGTGGGCCCGGAACAGCCGCTCGGTCATCTCGTCGCGCGACCCGGCGGCGTCGGCCAGGTGGCACAGCCGGTGGGCGTCGAAGGAGCTGACCGGGCGGGTGGTGGCGAGGTCCAGCTCCAGCCCCTCCTGCGCACCGAGGGTGCGGATCCAGCCGAAGATCTTGGTCACCTCCGCCTCCGTGCGGCCGCGCCAGCGCACCATCACCTCGCCCAGCGTGAGGTCGGGGGTACGCCGGTGGCCCGGCCGCAGTTCGAAGGCCCGCCAGGTGATCCGGGTGTCCGGGTCGCCGTGGTCGGCCAACGCGCGTGCCAACCTCCGCTTCCCGATCCAGCACCAGGGGCACATGATGTCGGCCCAGACCTCCACCAGCACGGCGTTCCTCCTCTCCTCGCCCGGCCGCTCAGGCGGCCCGGCCGGTGCGGCGCAGCCCCGGGATGAGGACGGCGGCCAGCGCGGTGTGCACGAGCGCGACCGCCACCCGGTCGGCCAGCCGGAAGCCCGGCAGGTAGGGCAGGCTGAGCAGGAACACGACCAGGGCGACGCCGGTCCACACCGCCCGGGCCCGGGCCGGGGCGGTGAAGCGTTCCAGCACGGCCAGCAGTGCCCAGCCGGCCAGGCAGGCCAGCGCGGCGGCGAAGGTGACCGCGCTGAGGGTCAGCGGTTCGGTCTCGGACGAGGCGGGCCGCTGCGGTACGCGGATCTCGCCGGCCACGGCGTCGGCGACGGCGAACACCACGACCGCGGCGACCACCGCCGCCACGACGACCACGGCCCGGGTGGCCCGGCGCCCCAGGGCGGGGCGGGCCTCTCCGATGGCGCTGCTCATGCTCTGCTCCCTCTGCTTGTGGGTGGCCGGGCCGGTGTCTCAGCCCGGCTCGGGGGTTCCGCCGGCCGGGCTGTCCGGGACCTCCCAGGACAGGTCCAGCGCGGCGATGTACCTCATGTGCTCGGCCTGGAACCGCCGGCCGGCGTCGATGAAGCCCTCGATGAGTGCGAGTTCCTCGGTGGAGTACTTCTCGAAGTTGCGCAGCGACCACGCCACCACCGGCCCGTAGAGCTGCTGGCTGACGTGGTCGGCCAGCGGGGTGAGCCGGACCAGCACCCGACGCCGGTCGGCCGGGTCCTTGACCCGCTCGACCAGCCCGCGCTCGGCGAGCCGGTCGACGACGGTGGTCAGCGCGTTGGGGCTGATGCCGCAGGCCTGGGCCAGGACGCTGGCCGGCATCGGCCCCTCGCTCAGGGCGTCGAGGCACCGCCCGTCGGTGCGGTTGATGCCGATCTTGTGGAAGGCGGCGTCGTCCAGCAGATCGGTCTGCAGGCGGGACGCCCGCCAGGTCCGCATCAACGCGTAGACCACCTCGTCCCGCGTTCTCCTTGACATGGTCACTCCGAACCCCGAATACTTCGGACTTAGAAGGTATCGACTTTCGAACTTTTTCGCTACTGCCTCCCGGTGGGCGTTCAGCACCCGCCGGGGCGCTCCGACGAACGGGACGACATGACCGACAACGTGGCCCTCGCGCCCGCGTCGACGGTGGCCGGCGGAGCCTACCGGTGGCGCTGGGCCGCCTTCGCCGTCGTACTGCTGGCCTCGATCATGGACCTGCTCGACACCCTGGTCACCAACATCGCGGCGCCGTCCATCCGGGCGGAGCTGGGCGGCGGGCCGGCGCTGATCCAGTGGCTCGGCGCCGGCTACACCCTGGCCCTCGCCGCCGGCCTGATCACCGGTGGCCGGCTCGGCGACCTCTACGGCCGCAAGCGGGTCTTCCTGGTCGGCGCGGCCGGGTTCACCGTGGCCTCGCTGCTCTGCGCGGTCGCGACGTCCCCCGGCACGCTGGTCGGCGCGCGGGTGGTGCAGGGCCTGTTCGGCGCCGTGATGCTGCCCCAGGGCCTGGGCGTGATCCGGGCGATGTTCCCGGCGCAGGAGCTGGGCAAGGCGTTCGGGGTGTTCGGCCCGGCGATGGGGCTGGCCTCGGTGGCCGGCCCGGTGCTCGCCGGCGCCCTGGTGAGCGCCGACGTCTGGGGCACCGGCTGGCGGATGATCTTCCTGATCAACCTGCCGCTGGGGCTGTTCGCCGTGGTCGCCGGCGCCCGCTTCCTGCCCGGCGGCCAGACCAGCGGCGCGCGGCGGCTGGACGTGCCCGGCGCGCTGCTCGCCGCCGTGGCCGCGCTGCTGCTGGTCTACCCGGTGGTGCAGGGGCGGGAACTGGGCTGGCCGGCCTGGGCGTTCGCCATGATCGCGCTGTCCCTGGTGCTCTTCGTGGTGTTCGCCCGGATCGAGACGCGGGTGCACCGCCGTGGCGGCGACCCGCTGATCGTGCCGACCCTGTTCCGCAACCGGGCCTTCACCGGCGGCCTCGCCACCGGGTTGGCCATCTTCACCTCGATGGTCGGGTTCGGCCTGGTGCTCGCCGTGTTCCTCCAGGTCGGGCTCGGCTACTCGCCGCTCAGGGCGGGCCTGACCGTGCTGCCGCAGGCGCTCGGCAGCATGGTCGGCTTCGCGTTCGCCGGCGCCGGGCTCTCCGCCCGGCTGGGTCGACGCTCACTGCAACTCGGCATCCTGCTGATGCTGGTCGGCCTCGCCGCGGTGGCGCTGGTGCTGCGGACCGACGGCGCCGGCGTCTCGCCCTGGCACCTCGCCGGACCGCTGCTGGTCTACGGGTCCGGCCTGGGCCTGTTCCTGTCCCCGTTCTTCGACATCGTGCTCGCCGGCGTGCGCCCGCAGGAATACGGCTCCGCCTCCGGCACGATGACCGCGATCCAGCAGTTCGGCGGCGCGCTCGGCGCCGCGGTGCTCGGCACGGTCTTCTTCGGCGTGCTCGTCGGGCAGGTCTCCGGCGCGGCCGACACCGGCGCGGCCGACCTGCGGGCCCGGCTCGGCGCGGTCGGCGTGACCGCGTCCGACCAGGACCGGCTGGTGGCCGACGTGCGCGCCTGCGGTCGGGCCGGCGCCCAGGCGAGCGACCCGGCCCGGGTGCCGGCCGCCTGCGCCCGCCTGGGCGAGAGCACCACGCGGGTCGCGGCGGCCAGCGCCGACCCGCGCGCGGTCGGCGAGGCGGTGGAGGCCGCCGCCCGCGACGCCGGCCGGGCCGGCTTCTCCGGCACGCTGGTCCGCACCATCGGGGTCTCCGCGGCGCTGCTGGTGGCGGCGTTCCTGCTGACCATGCTGCTGCCGCCGTTCGCCCGTCGCTGGCAGCCCGGCGGCGGGACCGGCGAGCGCGCCGCCGCCGCGCCCCCCGAACCGACGGCCGCGACCTGACCGGCCGCGCCGACGAGCCGACAACCTCCACACTAGACACCGGCGACCCGCGCCGGCGGAAGGATGACAATGGCCAAGATCGTGGTGTTCAACGAGTACGGCGGGCCCGAGGTGCTGCACCTCGTCGACGCGCCCGACCCGGAGGCCGGCGCCGGCCAGGTGCGGATCCGGGTCAAGGCGGCCGGGGTCCAGCCGTTCGACTGTGCCACGCGGCGGGGTGACTTCGCCGCGTACAACCCGCTGACCTTTCCGGTGCGGCTCGGCAACGAGGTGGCCGGCATCGTCGACCAGGTCGGCGACGGCGTGACCGGGTTCGCCGACGGCGACGAGGTCATCGCCTACCTCGACATGCAGGGCTACGCCGACACCGTGGTGGTCCCGGCCGAGCAGGTGGGCCACAAGCCGGCGAAGATGCCGTGGGCCGAGGCGGGCGTGCTGACCGCGTCCGGGCAGACCGCGTACACCGCCCTGGACGAGCTGCGCGTCGGCGCGCAGGACACGCTGCTGGTCCACGCCGCCGCCGGCGGGGTCGGCTCGTTCGCGGTCCAGCTGGCCAAGGCGCGCGGCGCCCAGGTCGTCGGCACCGCCAGCGAGCGCAACCACGACTACCTGCGGTCGCTCGGCGCGGTCCCGGTGACCTACGGCCCGGGCCTGGCCGACCGGGTGCGGGCGGCCGTGCCGCAGGGGATCACCTGCGCCCTCGACGCGATCGGCGGCGAGGCGTTGGACGTCTCGCTGGAGCTGCTGGGCAGCACCGAGCGGATCGTCACCATCGCCGACTGGGCCCGGTCCGCGCAGCTCGGCATCCGGCGCATCGGCACCGAACGCTCGGCGCAGAAGCTCGACGACCTCACCCGGCTCTGGTCCGAGGGCAAGCTCGTGGTGGAGGTGGCCGAGACCGTGCCGCTGAGCCGGGCGGCGGAGGCGCACCGCCTGGTCGAGACCGGCCACGTGCGCGGCAAGGTGGCACTCGTCGTCGACTGAGCGACGCGCGAACGGCCCCCGGACGCCGAGGCGTCCGGGGGCCGTGCCGGCCGGTCCGGCTCAGCCCACCGGCTGCCGGCGCGTGGCGGCCACCGCGTCGCGGACCCGCTGCCAGCCGGCCACCGAGCGGGCCACCGACCGCGCCCGGATCACCCGGTGCACGTCGGGCAGGTCCACGCCGATGTCGGTGAGCCGGTCCAGCGCCTGCCGGGCCTCCTCGTACGTGCCGTGCACCGTGTCGCCGCGCGGCTCGCCGTACTCGACGACGGCCCGCCAGGTGGCCGGGGAGAGCACGGTGGCCGCGCCGGAGACGACCAGCTCGTCGACGTAGCGGGTCTCCAGGTAGTAGGGGTCGCGGACCTGGGTGGCGGTCCACACCAGCCGGGGCTTCGGCGCGCCCGAGGCGGTCAGCCGGCCCCAGGCCGGCGCGCGCAGCGCGTTCTCGTAGGCCGCGTAGGTCATCCGCGCGGTGGCCAGGGCGGCCGTGCCGCGCAGCCGGGCCGAGTCGTCGGTGCCGATCGCCCACAGCCGCTTGTCGACCTCGGTGTCCACGTCGGCCACCGGCACCGACACCAGCGCCGGCGGGAAGCCCTCGGCCGCGTCCAGCCCCTCGCGGACGGTGTCCAGCGCCGCGCGCATCAGCTCCGGCGCGGAGACCAGCGCCACCTCGACGCCGATCCCGCCGGCCAGCAGCTCCCGGGCCGCCTCGGCGGCGAACACCCGGACCACCACGTTCGGCCGGTCGGCCAGGTCGACGACCCGGCGGGCCTCGGCCACCGCGCCGTCGACGTCGTCGGCCAGCCGCGGGTCGACCTCCACGCTGACCAGGCCGTCGCGTCCGCCGGCGGCGTGGTACGCGGGCAGCAACGCGTCGGCGGCCCGGCGCGCCACCGCGGTGGTGATCCGCCGCACCGCGTCGTCCCCGTCGTCGCCCTCGGTGGCCGCCGGGTCGGCGAGCGCGGCCCGGACCGCGTCGGCGCCGAGGACCAGCCCGGTTCCGGCCGGCGGGTCGGCGGCGACCGCCGCCGGATCGTCCCGCCACACGCTCAGGCCCGCGTCCACGAGCCGGCGGAGGTTGTCCGTCACGATCTGTCTCCTTCTGGCGTCGGCACGCCGTGGCACGGCGTGTCAGGGGATGGCCGGTGGACGGTCAGCCGGCGGTGGTGGCCGGGGTGACGGTGCGCCGCACCATCGCCAGGTGGTTCGGGTCCAGGCCCCAGGTGAACAGCCGCCGGGGGTGGATGCGGATCAGCTCGGGGCTGAGGAACTCCAGCTCCGGCGGGACCGGCTGGTCGACCAGCGCCTCGGCGAGCCCGCGGATCTCGATGCCCCGCACCCGCCACGGGCGGCGGGAGACCACGTCGTCGATGACGAACGACGCCTTGCCGTTGGCCGCGACGTTGCGGAACTTCTGCGTGGTGGCCATCGCCCGGCCGCCGATGTCGATGCAGTCCAGCTCGGCGTTGTACCAGTAGACGACCGGGTTGTTCTGGAGCGTGCCGTTGGGCTGCGCGGTGGCCAGCCGGCCGAGCCGCTGCGACCTCAGGTACTCCAGCTCGTCCTCGGTGAAGATCACGTCATCCTGCCCCTCGTCGGCGTCCGGCCCGCGCCGCGCGCGGCCCGCCGGGTGTGCGGCACACCCGGCGGCCCGATCGTCGGGGCCCCGGCTCGCCCCGGACTGGAGGCCGGGTCGAGGGCGACTCGAACCGGTGGCCTCGACCGGCTCTCGACGCCGGCTCTATCCCCGCCGGTGAGCCTTCGTCGGCAGGACGCGGACGGCCGGACGCCGCCCGCCGTGGCCGCGAGGGCGAGGAGGTGGCCGTGACAGCACGGGCAGACCGGTGGGTGCTGGTGTTCGGGGCGACCGGGAAGCAGGGCGGCGGAACCGCGCGGCACCTGCTGCGGCGGGGCTGGGCGGTGCGCGCCTTCGTCCGGGACCCGGGGCGCCCGGCGGCGCGGGACCTGGCGGCGCGGGGCGCCACCCTGGTCGTCGGCGACCTCGACGACGCCGCGTCGGTGCGCGCCGCGATGACCGGGGCGTACGGCGTGTTCAGCGTGCAGACCCCGCTCGGGCCGGGCGGCGTGCCGGCCGAGGAACGGCACGGCCTGACCGTGGCCGACGTCGCCGGCGAGGTGGGCGTGGCGCACTACGTGCACAGCTCGGTGGGGGGCGCGGAGCGCCCCGAGGGGGTGTTCTGGCGGGAGGCGAAGCTGCGCATCGAGGACCGCATCCGCAAGCACGACCTGCCGGCCACGTTCCTGCGCCCCACCTACTTCATGGACAACTTCGCGCAGTACCCGCCGCTGCGGGAGGGCGACGAGCTGGTCTACCGGCGGGGCCTGGCGCCGGACACCCCGTTGCAGATGATCGCCTCCGGTGACATCGGCTTCTTCGCCGCTGCGGCCTTCGACGATCCGGCGACCGTCGGCGCCCGGATCGAACTCGCCGGGGACGAGCTGACCGGCGAGCAGATCGCCGCCACGTTCGCCCGGCACACCGGCCTGCCCACCCGCTACGAGCCGGTGCCGATGGAGGAGCTGCGCCGGCAGAGCGAGTGGCAGGCCACCGCCTACGGCTGGCTGAACCGGATCGGCTACCACGCCGACATCCCGGCCCTGCGCCGGCAGAACCCCGAGCTGCTCACCCTCGCCGGCTGGCTGTCGCGTACCGGCTGGGCGCCGAGCAGCACCCACAGCGCCCCGCCGGCGGCCGGTGTGCCGCGCAACGGCTGACCCGACAGTGGAGGTGGCGATGAGCGCCGAGTCCGAGACCACGACCCGTCCGCACCGCAGCGGGGAGGAGGTGCTGCACGACGACTTCACCGGTCCGCTCTCGGTCGGTGGGCCCACCTCGCGGTGGCGGCTGCGACCGGTGCCCGGCTTCCCCGCCGGGGACGGGGCGCCGCTCACCGGGGAGGGCGGCCTGACCGTGGTGCCGACCGGGACCGATCCGGGCACCGGCGAGCCGGCGTTCGCCGAACCGCCGCAGCCGCTGTCGGAGACCGACCACCTGCGCTGGGCGTTGATGGCCAACCGGGACACGCCGGCGGGCCTGCCCGGCTTCGCGGTGCCGGCCGGCGGCTTCACGCTGCGCGCGGAGCTGTCCGTGCGGGCGTACGGTCTGGACCGCCACCCGTACGGCGACGCCGTCGCCGACCCGCGCCGGGACCTGCGGCTGGGCGCGTCGGCGCTGATCTGCATGGACCGGGAGACCGGCATGGTGTTCGACTTCATCGTCACCGACCGGTGCGTCTTCGCCGTCTACGAGCGGCTGGCGTTCCCGCCGCACACCTACGGCGGGTTCTCGTTCGCGGTGCCGGTCCGCGACCGCGAGCCGGGGGACGTCCACGACCTGGCCCTGCGCTACGACGCGGACCGGCGCACCGCGCACTGGTACGTCGGCGACGACGAGGTGCTCACCGTCGACCGGATCGGGCACCGCGTCCTCGACCCGGGGTACGCGCTGCGGGACAACGGCCGGCCGGCCGAGTCGGCAGCGCCCCGGCAGCTCACGGTCGGGCTGGCGTTGTTCGCCGACCGGATCTGGGGCCAGGGCGTGCGGCTGGACGTGCGGCGCCTGACCGCGTACCGGGACTGAGCCGGCGCGGGACCGCCGGTGCCCGCCCGGCGGTCCCGCGGCCCGGAGTCACCAGGGCAGCCAGGGGTGGCCGCTCGGCGCGTGCCCGGCGGCGGCCAGCACCCCCGCCGACGCCGGGCCGAGGCCCAGCCGCAGGGCGTCGCGCAGGTCGGCCACGGTGTCCACGTCGCGACGCAGGCCGGGCACGGACAGCGACCCGGTCAGGTCGACCGTCCCGGCCGTCGCGTGCCGGGCCCGCGAGCCCGGCCCGTACGCCGGCCGCAGTCGTCGGCCGCTGCGCGCGGTGAGCAGCGTGGTGCCCGTGCCGGGGGCGTCGGCCAGCACCGCCGCCTCGTGCGCCGACGCGGCGGCCAGCGCGTCCGCCAGTTCCGCCGGCCGGGCGGCCGGCAGGTCCCCGGAGAGCACCGCCACCGGCCCGGCGATGCGCGCCGCGGCCGCCCGGACCGCCGCCGACAGCCCGCCACCGGGGTCCGGCAGCACGGGTACGCCCCAACCTCGGGCCACCGGCTCGCCGGTGACCAGGCACACCCGCGCCACCGCAGCGGCGGCGGCGAGCACGTCGACGAGCATCGCCTCGGCGACCGCGCGGCGCAGCCCGACCGGCAGGGCCAGCCGGCTCTTCGCCCGGTCGAGCCGCTTCACCGGCACCAGCACCGTCCACTCCGGCAGCGTCACCGCGGGTCCGGGACGGAGAGCAGCGGCAGGACCTTGGTGCTGTAGAGACTGAGGAACTGGGCCTGGTCCGGGCCGGGGGCGTGGAACACCAGGTGCCGGAAGCCCAGGTCGAGATACTCCTGCACGCGGGCCGCGTGCTCGGCCGGGTCGGCGGAGACGATCCAGCGGCTGGCCGCCCGGGCCAGCGGCAGCGCGTCGGAGCGGCGCTGCATCTCGATCGGGTCGTCCACCCCGGTCTTCTCCTCCGGCGTCAGCGCCAGCGCCGCCCAGTGGGCGGTGTCCCGCAGCGCGCGGTCCGGATCGGTGTCGAAGGAGACCTTCACCTCGATGGTGAGGTCGAGCGCGTCCGGGTCCCGCCCGGCGCCGGTGGCGCCCTCGGCCACCGCCGGGAGCAGCCGGTCGGCGTACAGGTCGCGGCCCTTGCCGCTGGTGCAGATGAAGCCGTCGCCGAGCCGCCCGGCGAGCCGGGCCGCCACCGGGCCGCCGCCGGCGACGTAGAGCGGCACCGGCTGCTCCGGCCGGTCGTAGACGGTGGCCCGGTCGGTGCGGTAGAACCGGCCGGCGAAGTCGACCCGGTCCTCGCGCCACAGCCTGCGGATCAGCTCGACCGCCTCGGTCAGCCGGGCCAGTCGCTGCGCCGGCGGCGGCCACGGGGCGCCCAGCGGCGCCTCGTTGAGCGACTCGCCGGACCCGACGCCGAGCACCACCCGCCCGGGCGCCAGGCAGCCGAGGGTGGCGAAGGCCTGCGCGACCACCGCCGGGTGGTAGCGGAACGTCGGCGTGAGCACGCTGGTGCCCACGACGATCCGCCGGGTACGGGCGACCAGCGCCCCCAGCCAGGGCAGCGCGGCCGGGGCGTGACCGCCGTCGTGCCGCCACGGCTGGAGGTGGTCGCTGACGAAGACGGAGTCGAACCCGTGCTCCTCGGCCCGGACCGCGTACTCCAGCAGTTGCCGCGGGCCGAACTGCTCGGCGGAGGCCTTGTAGCCGAACCTGACCATCTGCCACCCCTGTCTGTCGGTGGCTCGACGATCTCCGGTGCGGTTCGGGGCGGCCTCGAACCGCGGTCGAGACCGGGCGGTGTTGGAAGGTGATCAGTGTCCACTTGCCGACCGGCCGCGCGTGCGCCGGCTCCTATGGTCCGCTCGTGACGCTTTCCACCACCGCCGCGGACCGGGCGTGGGTCCGCGAGGTGGCGACCGGGATCGGCGCGCTGCGGGGGCGCGCGCTCGTCGACACCGTGCTCGCCGCCGTGGCCCACCGCCTGCGCAGCGAGCTGTCCACCTACGCGGAACTGGACCTGGCCACGCTGCGCCTGCCCGACCTCGCCGCGGACCGGCCGGTCGACCGGACGCTGGTGCGGCGGATGCACCACCAGCTCACCGACCATCCGCTGTTCGCGCCGACCGTACGCCGGTCGCACCCGTACCCGGCGGCGCCGCTCCAGGTCACCGACGTGCTGTCGGAGCGGCAGTGGCGGCGGCACACGCTCTACCGCGAGGTGTTGGCGCCGCGGGGCATCGGCGCGCACACGGTCGCCCTGGTGGTCGGCCCGACGCCGGTGTTGAGCTGGTACCAGTTCAACCGGGACCGGGTCTTCGACGCGCGCGAGATGGACCTGCTCGCCCGGTTGCAGCCGGCGCTGATCGCCGTGCACCGGTGCGTGCGGCTGCCCGGCGGGCCGGTGCCGCCCGGCGGCGCCGGCCTGACCGGGCGGGAGGTGGAGGTGCTGCGCGG
Organism: Micromonospora sp. WMMD754; assembly: GCF_049315235.1. NCBI lineage: Bacteria > Bacillati > Actinomycetota > Actinomycetes > Micromonosporales > Micromonosporaceae > Micromonospora > Micromonospora sp. WMMD754. The sequence goes on along the minus strand of NZ_CP186058.1, from coordinate 5,901,800 downwards.
CATCGCCGACGGCCTGACCGTGCCGGCCACCGCGCGCCGGCTCGGCCTGGCCGCCGGCACCGTGCGCAAGCACCTGGAGAACGTGCACCGCAAGCTGGGCACCTCCGGGCCGGTCGCCACCGTCATGCGGGCGGTGGCGCTCGGCATCCTGGAGGTGCCCGGCCCGCGGGCCTAGATGGTGGCGCAGGGCAGCGGCGCGTTGCGGCAGGCCGCGATCAGCGAGGCCACCTCGACCTGACCGATCCGCCGGTCGGCCAGCACCACGTCCACCACGTACGCGGTGTCGGTGACCGGCAGGTCCACCACCACGTCCGCCTCCTTGGCCCGGGGGTTGTCGTGGGCCTTCTCCTTGCTGCCGTAGACCCGCGTCGCCAGCGGGTCGTCCAGCCACAGCGTGTCCAGCACGGAACCGCCGGAGTCCCGGACCACGAGCTGGAACGGCCCGCCCGTGCCGCGCAACGACGAGGCGAACCCGCTGTCGATCTCCAGCAGGTTCGGCGTCGCGGCGCGCGCCGACACGCGCAGCCCGAGCCGCAGGTGGGTGCCGGTGGTCGGGTTCGCCGGGTCGACGGTCGGCGCCGGCACCACCGGGGCCGCGCCGGCCGCGGTGGTCCCGGCCCGGGTGGCCACCGCGGCGGCGCCCAGGAACGGCACCGTGAACGCCGCCGCGAGGAGGATCCGGATCCGTCGGTTCAGCATTGCCCTCTCCCGCATCGTGCGAAGGTCGCCTCGGCGGCCCGGATGTCGTCGGCCCGCTCGACCGAGTTGTCGATCATGACGTCGGCCATCGGCCCGTCGCTGCGCCACCAACCGGTCGGGTTCACCCCGTCGGTGATCTCGTTGCAGGTGCGCGCGTCCGACCCGCCGCGCTGGCAGGCCGACAGCGAGGGGTAGGTGTTGCGCCCGTCGCCGTAGGAGTAGCCGCCGTCGCAGCAGTACTCGTCGCCCTCGTGGTAGGCGCTGTGGTGCAGTTCGTGCCAGCCCACGATCGGCGAGTCGGCGCTGAACACCGCGCCGGAGGCGTTGTCCCGGCAGTTGACGGTGTGCAGCACGCCGTTGGTCTCGGCGAAGCTGACCGGGCTGAACGGCCCGCGCCGGCACAGCGCGTCGCCGTCCGGGCTGACCGTCACCTCGACCGGCACGTTCTGCACCCAGATGCCCACCTGGGACCAGTGCGTGCCGATCGAGCTGGGGAACACCCGCGAGCGGATCCCCAGCAGCTGCCACGCGTTGTCGTCGACCGCGTTGCCGAACTGCCGCGCGCCGTCCAGCGTGGACGTGTCGTAGCCGCTGCCGGGCGCGTACGCCACGTCGATGGTCTGGTTGAGCGGCCGGGTGTTCACCCGCCCGTCCGAGCCCACCACCGCCGGCACGCTGGCCCGCCACAGCGGCACCAGGGTGACCTCGGGGCCCTGCGACGGATCCGGCGGGTTCAGGTCGGTGATCCGCCAGTCCGCGGTCGCGGTGCGCATCTCCGGCACCCCGTCCGCCTCGCTGGCGGTGACGCGGTACGCGACCGCCTCCCCGGCGAGGATGTCCGACGGGATCACCGCCTGGCACTCGGTCGTCTGCACGCAGGTCTTCACCACCCGGGGCGCGTGGGTGACCGGGCGGCCGATCCAGCCGGCCGGGCTCATCTCGACGGTGATCCGGGCCGCCGGTCGCGCGGTGTGGTCGGCGGCGACCACCTTGGCCCGGATCGACGTGCCCGGCACGGCCTGCGGGTTGACCGCCGGGACGCCCGGCTCGGCCAGCGCGTACACCTCCAGGCCCGGCGGCGGGTCGCTGACCGGCACGACCCGCGAGGCGGCCGGGAACGCCCGGCCGTCGTCGGCGGTGCCGTCCAGCGTGAACGTGTAGCTGCCGGGGGTGGCCCAGGAGCCGTCGGCGTGCCGGCCGGTCCAGGAGAACGAGAGCGGGCCGGCGGCGCGGCGCTGGTCGGCGGTGCGGTACACCTCGGTGGCGCCGCGCAGCACCCGCATCCGGAACGTCCCGGGCGCCGAGGCGACCGCGCCGACCACGATCGGGCCGCTGCGGTACTGCCAGTTGGTGGCCGGTTGGCTGGTCATGCCGGTGAAGGCCAGGCCGACCCGCTGGATCACCCGCGCCTGGGTGGTGCGCGCCGACGCGCCGTCGACCGGGTCGGCGACGGTGATCGTGTATCCGCCGACCGCCGCGTACGACCCGTCGGACCAGCGACCGTCCCAGGTGACGTTGAAGACACCGCCGTAGAACGGCGCCTCGAACAGCACGAACGACGCCCCGGTCGCCTGCGCGGTGACGGTGAACCGCAGCGCGGAGGGCACCGACAGGGTGCCGCTGACGGTTAGGATCTCGCCCAGTCGCGGGTCGAACTCGCGGGGCGTGCCGCCGGGCGGCGGCGACGAGATGGCGATGGCGGTGGGCCGGGGTGACACCGACACGGTGAAGATCGCCCGGGAGGGGCCGCCGCTGGTCGTCCACCGGGACGTGCCGGACCGGCCGCCGAGCAGGTTCGTCGTCGCCCAGTCCTTGGCCGTGCCGGCGTTGAGGTCGGCCTGGTCCCGGCTGCCGCCCTCGGTGGAGTCGTCCTCCCACAGCTCGAAGTTGACCCGGAAGTTGCCGGTCACCGAGCGCCCGGCGCAGACCGTGCTCGGGGTGACGATGTCCGTCCCGCCGGCCGCCGGCAGCGCCATCTCGCACCGCAGCTGCTGGCCGTCGTCCTGCGTGATGATCGCGACGCCGAAGAGTTCCGGGGTGTCGCACACGACCAGCCAGACCCGGTCCAGGCACTCGGTGGTGTGCATCTCGTCGACGGTCACCGTCACCGTCGAGCCGTAGCTCGCCGCGGCCGGCGTGGCCGGCAGCGCGGTGGTGACGGCGGCGCCGACCACCATGGCCAGCGCCGCCGCCAGGAACGGCCGCAGCCGTTGACGTATCCGTTTCACGCGCGTTCCCCCCTCGTCCGCCGACGCCCGCCCTGGGTTCGGCGATGACAACGTCGCGGATCGGGGAGGCAGGGGCGATACGCGCATGCGCGTACCGGGAATGTCGTCGACGGGACTGCGGACCCGCCCCGGCCGTCCCGGCGCGGGGCGGGCCCACCGCGCTAGAAGTCGTCGTCGAAGGTGACGCTGCCGGTGACACCGACCTGGTACGCCGACACCCGCCGCTCGAAGAAGTTCGACAGCTCCTGCACGTCCTGGAGCTCCATGAACGCGAACGGGTTGCGGCTGCCGTACATCGGCGCGATGCCGAGGCTGGCCAGGCGCCGGTCGGCCACGTGCTGGAGGTACTCGCGCATGTCGGCCGGCGACATCCCGGACACGCCCTGCTCCAGCAGGTCCTCGGCGAACTGCGCCTCGCACTCCACCGCCTCGGCGAGCATCTCCCGGATCTGCCGCTCCATCTTCTCGTCGAACAGGTCCGGCTCCTCGGCGCGCACGGTGTCCACCACGTCGAAGGCGAACGCCATGTGCATGGACTCGTCCCGGAACACCCAGTTGGTGCCGGAGGCCAGCCCGTTGAGCAGGCCCCGGGACCGCAGGAAGTAGACGTAGGCGAACGCGCCGTAGAAGAACAGCCCCTCGATGCACGCGGCGAAGCAGATCAGGTTGAGCAGGAACGCCCGCCGGTCCGCCCGCGTCCGTAGCTCCCGCAGCTCGTGGATCGAGTCGATCCACCGGAAGCAGAACTCGGCCTTGCGGGCGATCGACGGGATGTTCTCCACCGCCGCGAACGCGGCGAACCGCTCCGTCTCGTCCGGCACGTACGTGTCCAGCAGGTTCAGGTAGAACTGGACGTGCACCGCCTCCTCGAACAGCTGCCGGGACAGGTAGAGCCGGCCCTCGGGGGAGTTGACGTGCTGGTAGAGGTTGAGCACGAGGTTGTTGGCGACGATGGTGTCGCCGGTGGCGAAGAAGGCCACCAGCCGCGACACCAGGTGCCGTTCGGCCGGGGACAGCGACGCCAGGTCGGCCAGGTCGGCGTGCAGGTCCACCTCCTCGACCGTCCAGGTGTTGCGGATGGCGTCCTTGAACCGGTCGAAGAAGTGCGGGTAGCGCATCGGGCGCAGGGTCAGGTCCATGCCGGGGTCGAGCAGCATGGGCCGGGTGTCGGTGGTGGTCACTGGCAGGCCTCGCAGCTCTCGGGGTTCTCCAGGGAGCAGGCCAGCGCCTCGTCGTCGGCCACGACGAGCGGTGCGATCGCCGGGGTCACGGCGACGGTGGCCTGCTGGATCCGGGTGGCGGGACGGGACCGCAGGTAGTAGGTGGTCTTCAGCCCGGCCTTCCAGGCGTACAGGTACATCGAGGAGAGCTTGCCGATGGTCGGCGCGCTCAGGAACAGGTTCAGCGACTGGGACTGGTCGATCCAGGGCGCCCGGGCGGCGGCCAGGTCGATCAGCGCCCGCTGCGGCAGCTCCCACGCGGTGCGGAACAGCTCCCGCACCTCGGCGGGCAGCTCGGTGACGTCCTGCACCGAGCCCTCCGCGCGCTTGATCCGGTCCCGGATCTGCGGCGTCCACAGCCCACGCGCCTTCAGTTCCCGCACCAGGTAGGTGTTGACCTGGAGGAACTCCCCGGACATGGTCTCCCGCTTGAACAGGTTGGACACCTGCGGCTCGATGCACTCGTAGCAGCCGGCGATCGACGCGATGGTGGCGGTCGGCGCGATCGCCACCAGCAGCGAGTTGCGCAGGCCGTGCGCGGCGATCCGGGCCCGCAGCGCGGCCCAGCGCCCGACCTGGGTCGGCTCCGCGCCCCACAGGTCCGGGTGCAGGTCACCCTTCGCCGCCCGGGTCCGGTCGTACGCCGGGTGCGGGCCGAACCGTTCGGCCAGCCCGGCGGAGGTCTCCAGCGCGGTCAGGAAGATCTCCTCCTGCACCCGGGTGGACAGCTCCTTCGCCTCGGCCGAGTCGAACGGCAGGCGCAGCGCGAAGAACGCGTCCTGCAGGCCCATCAGGCCCAGCCCGACCGGCCGCCAGCGCGGGTTCGACGCCGCCGCCTGCGCGGCCGGGTAGTAGTTGATGTCGATCACCCGGTCGAGGAACACCACCGCGGTGCGCACCGTCGCGCGCAGCCGTTCCCAGTCCACCCCGTCGGCGGTGACGTGCGCGCCGAGGTTGACCGAGCCGAGGTTGCACACGGCGGTCTCGGCGTCGTCGTTGACCTCCAGGATCTCGGTGCACAGGTTGGACAGGTGCACGACGTTCCCCGGCTCGCCGGTCTGGTTGGACAGCCGGTTCGCGGCGTCCTTGAACGTCATCCACCCGTTGCCGGTCTGCGCGAGCGTGCGCATCATCCGCCCGTACAGGTCCCGGGCCCGGACCGTGCGGACCGCCTTCTTCTCGACCGCCCGGTACGCGGCGTCGAACGCCTCGCCGTAGAGGTCGGGCAGCTCCGGCGCGTCGGACGGGTCGATCAGCGACCACTCGCCGTCGGCCTCGACCCGGCGCATGAACTCGTCCGGCACCCAGTTGGCCAGGTTGAGGTTGTGCGTCCGGCGGGACTCCTCGCCGGTGTTGTCCCGCAGTTCCAGGAACTCCTCCACGTCCGGGTGCCACGGCTCCAGGTAGACACAGGCCGCGCCCTTGCGCCGGCCGCCCTGGTTGACCGCCGCCACCCCGGCGTCGAGCGTCTTGAGGAACGGCACGATGCCGTTGGAGCGGCCGTTGGTGCCCCGGATCAGCGCGCCCCGGCCGCGTACCCGGGACCAGGAGATGCCGATGCCGCCGGAGAACTTCGACAGCTTCGCCACCTGGTGGTAGCGCTCGTAGATCGAGTCCAGCTCGTCGCGGGGGGAGTCGACCAGGAAGCACGAGGACATCTGGGTGTGGCGGGTGCCGGAGTTGAACAGCGTGGGGGAGCTGGGCAGGTAGGCCAGGCTGGACATCAGCCGGTAGAAGCCGACCGCCTCGTCCGGGGTGTGGGACAGGCCGCAGGCCACCCGCAGCAGCCAGTACTGCGGCGTCTCCACCACCAGCCGGGTCTCCGGGTGCCGCAGCAGGTAGCGGTCCGCCACCGTGCGCAGCCCGAAGTACTCGAACCGCAGGTCACCGGCCGGGTCCACGGCGTCGTCCAGCTTGCGGGCGTGGCGCGCGACGAACGCGGCGGTCCCGTCGCCGATCAGCCCCAGCCCGTGCCCGTACGCGATCGACTGGCTGAAGCTCGCCACCTGCTGCCCGCGTACCTCCTTGTCCACGAACGCGGCGAGCAGGCGGGCCGCCAGCCGGGAGTACTGCGGCTCCTCGCCGATCAGCTCCGCGGCGGTCTGGATGGACAGCCGGTCCAGTTCGGCGGTGGTGGCGCCGTCGTACAACCCGCTGATCGTCTTCGTGGCCACCCGCAGCGGGTCCACCTCGTCCAGGTCGGCGACCCACCGATCGACCGCCTTGACGATCTTGTTGACGTCGACCGGCTCGACGTCGCCGTCGCGCTTGCGGACCCGCATCACGGGCCGGCGCTGCTCCGGTCCGCCCACCTCGGACGGTGGACTCTCCTGCACGACCGTCATGACCTCTCCTCGCTGTCACCGATGGCCTCGGACGGCGGGAGGACGCCAACGGGCACGGCGCAGGGCCGGCCCGGCTGCTGGCGTCGGTCGTCCCGCGCGACCTCCGACCGCCGCGCGCGGCAGCGCACGGCGCGCTGGCAGGTCTTCGGACTCGCGGGCTCGACACGGGGTCGCCTACTGGCCGTCGCTTCCCGGGCCGGGTGGCCCAGTGCTTCGTTGACGGCGGTCGTTCCCACTCACCGCTGCGGGGCAGTCCCGGATTTCCACCGGGTTCCCTCTTGCGACACCCGGCCGTGGCCGACCGGGTGAACCAGCTGCGGTGAACACCATATATGGCGGTGGCCTCCCGTAGGTAACACCACATGTCGCGTCCGCGTGTCGGCAACGTCTCAGCGTCCACGGTGGCGTCGACGGGTCCCCCGCCATGGCGGACGCCGGTGTCGACGGCGATACTCGGCGCATGGCGAATCTGGGGCGCCGCTGGGCGTGGGTCGCGGTCCTGCTGGTCGGTGTCGGGCTGTTCCTGCTGGTGCTGGAGACACTGGCCGGCACCCGGAACATCAACTTCGTGCCGGCGCTGATCCTGCTCGGCGCCGCCATCGCACCGGCCACGTTCCTGACCTTCGCGCAGGGCCGCACCGGCCGGTGGCGGGTCCCCGGTTCGGTCGTCGGCCTCGCCGCGTTCGTCGGCGGGGTGGTCGGTGTCGTCGCGGCCGGCTGGCTGGAGTACGACACCCTGCACCGCCTCGGCGTGCTGCCGATGGTGTTCGTCGGCCTGATCGAGGAGACGGCGAAGCTGATCGTGCCGGTGGCGATCCTGCTGCTGTGGCGCCGGCGCCGGTCGCCGGGCGAGGGTCTGGTGATCGGGGTGGCCTCCGGCGCCGGCTTCGCCGCGCTGGAGACGATGGGCTACGCGTTCACCGCGCTGGTCGGGTCCCAGGGCAACCTCGGCACGGTCGAGCAGACGCTGCTGATCCGGGGCCTGACCGCGCCCGCCGCGCACCTGTCCTGGACCGGCCTGACCGCCGGCGCGCTGTTCGCCCTCGCCGCCGCGCCGGGCGGGCGCCGGCTGGCGGCGTTCCTGCTGACCTTCGCCGCGGCCGTCACGCTGCACACCTGCTGGGACACGTTCGGCACCCAGGCCGCCTACCTGTTCATCGGCGGGGTGTCGCTGGGCTGGGTGCTGCTGCGCCTGCACCTCGACCAGGAGCGGCCGGGCGACGTGCCGGCGGGCCCGGCCGCGGCGGCGCGGCGGGTCGACGACGGGCTGGGCGCCACGCCCGGCCGGTGAGCGCCGCCGCGCCCACCGGCCACCCCGGACGTCAACCGGCAGCCAGCCGGATCCCCAGCGCGACGAACGCCACGGCACAGACCCGGTCGATGCGCCGCGACCAGCGGCTGTCGCCCCACCGGCCGGCGATCCGGCCGGCGCCCAGCCCCAGCGCCAGGTCGACGGTGAGCTGGACCGCGACGAAGAGCGCGCCGAGCAGCACCAGCTGCGCCGTCACCGGTCCCTCGCCGGGCCGGACGAACTGCGGCAGGAACGCCACGCTGAACAGGATCATCTTCGGGTTGAGCAGGTTGGTCAGCAGACCGCGCAGGAACGCCCGGCCGGCCCGCCCGTCGGCCCGGTCCGCCGACGCGCCGGGCCGTCCGGCGCCGCGCAACGCCCGCACCCCCAGCACGACCAGGTAGGCCGCGCCGGCCCACCGGATAGCGGTGAACAGCACCGGCGACGCGGCGACCACGGTGGCGAGCCCGGCCACCACGGCGGCGACGTGCACCGCCTCGCCGGCGGCGACCCCGAGCGCGGCCACCGCGCCGGCCCGGGCGCCGTACCGGGCGGCGTTGGCGAGCACGAACATCATGTCCGGTCCCGGGGTGAGCATGAGCAGCACGATCGCCGCGAGGTAGCCCGCCAGCACGGCCGGCGGCAGTCCGGCCGTCACGCCTCGCTCCCGCCGTCGAGCAGCGCCCGCCGCAGCGCCAGCCGGTGCTCCCGGCGGATGTGCGCCTCGCGGTAGCGGCGCCGGTCGCCGTCGGTCTCGGGGCGCAGCGGCGGCACCGCGCGGGGGTGGCCGTGGTCGTCCACGGCCACCATCACCAGGTGCGCGGTGGCCACGTCCACCGGCGGCACCGCCCGGTCCCAGCGGTCGGCGCTGACCTTCACCGCCACCTCCATCGAGCTGCGCCCGGCCCAGGTGATGCGGGCGTCGACGTGGACCACGTCGCCGACGCGCACCGCGCGCAGGAAGGCCGTCTCGTCGATGGCGGCGGTGACCGCCGGTCCGTCGGAGTGGCGGGCGGCGACCACGCCGGCCACCGAGTCGATCAGGTTGAGGATCCGACCGCCGTGCACCGTACCCATCAGGTTGGTGTGGTGCTGGTCCATGATCTGCGACAGCGTCAGGTGCGAGGCCGACGGCGGTCGGCCGGTGAGCGTGCTGGTGTCGGGCACGTGTGGTTCCGTCCTCGCGAAGCGGACCGCCGACCGGGCGGGGCGCATCGTCGAGGGCACGCCGACGGTTCGCGTGCGGCGTGTCACCCGCCCGACCCACCCGCGAGGTCGACGGCAGCGCGCACCGGTCGGTGCGCGCGGCGCGGGCAGGTCTTCGGACTCGCGGGCACGACACGAGGTCGCCTACTGGCCGTCGCTTCCCGGGCCGGGTGGCCCAGTGCTTCGTTGACGGCGGTCGTTCCCACTCACCGCTGCGGGGCAGTCCCGGACTTCCACCGGGTTCCCTCTTGCGACACCCGGCCGGGGCCGACCGGGTGAACCAGCGCTGCCGGCAGCGTAACCCAGCACCTTCGGGCCGCCGGGCCCCGCCCGGCGGCCCCGGGTGGAGGGTCGCCGGGCGGGACGCCGGTCAGCTGCCGGCCGGGGCGGGTGACACCGGGACGCTCCGGCGCCGGCGCCGGCGCCCGAGCAGCCCGGTCAGGGCGTCGACCACCAGGAAGCCGAGCAGCGTGCCGCCGAACCAGGGCAGCGCCCAGCCGAGCGCCGCCACCACCGGCACGCCGACCAACAGCGCCCACCACGGCGTGCCGCGCCACGCGCCCCGGGCCGGCGGTGCGCCCAGCGGCGCCCGGCGGTCGGCGCGGGTGGGCCGGCGCTGCCACCACATCCGGTAGCCCCAGACGACGACGCAGAGCAGGCCGAGCGCGAGCGCGGCGAGCAGGACCTGGTTGACCGGCCCGAGGAGACGGCCCATGTGGGCCTGGATACCGAGCTTGCTGAGCTTCGCCAGCAGCGGCCAGTCGGTGAAGTCGCTGCGCGCGGTCACCGTGCCGCCGGCCGGGTCGACGGCCACCCGGTCGTACGCGACCGGCCAGGTGTCGTCGGTCTGCGCGACCGTCCAGGCGGCACCGTCGTGCGCCGCCGGTGCGATCTCGACCGGGCCGGACAGGCCGGCGGCGCGGGCGGCGCCCAGCACCCGGTCGTACGTGGCCGGGTCGGCCGCCGGCGCGGTGGCCGTCCCGCCGTGCCGGTGTTCCCCACCGCCGGTGGCGGGCGGCGCGCCGTCGAGCGTGGTCGAGATCTCCGGGGTGCCGGCGCGCAACGCGTCCAACCCGGCGCCGAAGTTCGCCCCCGCGTAGCGGGACCAGGTCAGACCGGTTGCGGCGAGGAAGAGCAGACCCACGGTGAGCCAGACGCCGGTGGTGGCGTGCCAGCCCCGGGTGCGGCGTACGCCCCGCCCGGCGGACAGGTCGGGCACGAGCAGGTGCCGGGCGCGGGCGCGGCCGGCGGCGCGCCGGCGCCACCACAGCACCACGCCGCCCAGCGCCAGCACCCACAGCCAGCTCGCCGCGATCTCGGAGTAGTGCCGCCCGACGTCGCCCAGGTGCAGGTTGCGGTGCAGGTCGTCCAGCCAGGTGGTGGCCGGTGTCGACCCGAACCAGGTGGTGAGCTGTCCCGCCACCTCGGCGGTGTACGGGTCGACGTAGACGGTGTGCTGCCGGTCGCCGAGATCCTCGCGCGCGAACACCACGCGGGTGGTCCGGTCACCGGCGCCCGGCTGCACCGCGGTGAGCGTGCCGTCCGGGTGCGCGGCGCGGGCGGCGGCGATCTGGTCGGCGAGCGGTCGCGGCTGCCCGCCGACCGCGGTGACGGTGAGCTTGTCGCCGTAGAGCGCGGCGTCGAGCTGCGGCGTGATCGTGTACGCGAGCCCGGTGAGCGCGGCGACCAGCAGGAACGGCGCGACCAGGACGCCGGCGTAGAAGTGCAGGCGGGTCAGCAGGGCCGTCAGCGGCGCGGGCCGGCGGGGCGGTCGGGCGGCGTCCGGCGGTGTGGCGGGGGAGTCCGGCGCGCGGTCGCCGGGCAGTTCGGTCACAGACATCAGGGCAACTCCGATCGGGAAACAGGAATTGGGGAACGGGCCGGCCCGTGCCCGTCGAGCCGTGCCGGTGTGCGCGGTTGCCGTCTCCCGGGTGAATGGTCGGACCGGACCGCGCGGAAGTTCCCGCCGATGCTCCGATCAGTTCCGGTCGGGGCGGCGCGCGGTGGCGGCCAGGAACGCGTTGTAGCGGGCCAGGTCGTCGTCCTCGCCGGTGGCCTCGGCCCGGTCCGCGGCCCGGTCGAGGCGGCGCTGTTCGCGCTCGTCGGCCCGGATCCACTGCCGGACCAGCAGGACCATCACCACGGCGGCCGGGATCTCGCCGAACGCCCAGGCGATGCCGGCGCCCAGCTTCTGGTCCGCCAGCGGCGACGACGCCCATCCGGGATGGACGCCGAGGTACCAGTCCGGTGCGATGACGGTGGTGGTCTGCATGAGCGCGAGTCCGAAGAAGCCGTGCGCCATCATCGCGGCCAGGTGGATGAGCACCAGGATCGGGTGGGGCACCCGGGGTCGGCCCGGGTCGATGCCGATGAGCACCCAGAACAGCAGGTAGCCGGAGACCACGAAGTGCCCCAGCATGGCCAGGTGCCCGAGGTGGGAGCGCATCAGCGTGCCGAGCAGGTCGCTGAAGTAGAGGCCGAAGAGGCTGGCGGTGTAGATGCCGAGCGCCACCACCGGATGGGTGAGCAGCCGGGTGAGGCGGCTGTGCAGGCCGCGCAGCAGCCACTCCCGGGCGCCCCGCACCTGCGGGTCGTCCGGGCGGCGCAGCGCCCGTAACGCGAGCGTGACCGGGGCGCCGCCGACCAGCAGGATCGGCACCAGCATGGACAGCACCATGTGCTGGGCCATGTGGGCGCTGAACAACACGTACGCGTAGCGGGCGAAACCCAGGCCGGTGGCGGCGGCCAGCACCAGCAGGCCGCCGACCCAGCTCGCGGTGCGCGCCGCCGGCCAGCGGTGCCCGGCCCGGCGTAGCCGCCGCACCCCGGCCAGGTAGGCGGCGATCCCGACCACGGTCACGGTGAGGAAGAACAGGTCGGGCAGCGGCTGCCCGAGCAGGTGCGCCGCGGTGGGCGCGGCCGGCATGCCGAAGCCCAGCACCTCGGTCACCGGGTCGGCGTCGACCGGCTCGGCGACCGGCGTCGGACTGCGCGACAGCGCCACGGCCAGGCCGACCGTCGCGGCGAAGACCATCAGCTCCCCGGCGGCCAACCGCGCGAACGCGCCGCGCCGCCCGGCACGAAGACCCGGCAGGGTACGCGTGCGATGCGCCGCGCCGATCAGCCCCAGCGCCACCAGCGCGGCGAGTTTGCCCAGCACCAGCCACCCGTAGCGGGACTGCCACAACTGGTCCACCGCGCCGAGGCGTACCGCGGCGTTGGCCAGGCCGCTGACCGCGACGGCGACGAAGCAGGCCAGCGCGAGCCGGCTGTACCGCGCGGCGGCCCCGGGCAGGTGCCGGCTGCGCCGGATGCTCAGCAGCGCGGCCAGACCGCCGGCCCACAACGCCGCCGCGAGCACGTGCAGGGCGAGGCTCGACACGGCGATCTGGTGGTTGCCCGCCCCAGCCGCGTGCCCGGTCAGCGCCGGCGGCAGCAACCCGACCAGCGCGACCGCCGACGCGAGCGCCGCCGTACCCCGGGACACGCCGACCCGGGCCGCCACCGCCACCACCGCGGCCAGCCCCGCCTGCGCCAGCAACGAGCGGCCCTGCGCGATGTCGACGCCGAAGCTGACCACGCTCGCCGCACCGAGCCGGTCCAGTGGCACGCCGAGCAGGTCGGAGACGGTCAGCACCAGCAGCGTCAGGCTCGTCACGGCCCAGCCGGCCGCCGTCAGGCCGGCGCGGCGCAGCAGCAGCCAGCCGTGCGCGGACACGCTCGTCCCGTCGCCGGGCAGCAGGAACGCGGCGGTCACCGCGAAGCCGACGGTGAGGGTGGCGAGCGCGTCGGCGAGCAGTCGCACCGGCGGCAGCGCCCAGGTGGTGACCGGGCCGGGATCGGGCAAACCGGGGATCGCGGCGGCGAGCGCGCCGCCGAGGCGCAGCGCGAGCAGCAGCACGGCCACCGCCGCACCGGCCGCCACCAGCCCGACGAGCCAGCCACCGGCCGCCGACGCGGGTCGCTCCGAGCGGTCCGGCCCGGCCTGTTCCGGGCGGCCTGGCCCGGCCTGTTCCGGGCGGCCGGTGTCGGGCAGGGAACGGGGTGTCGGGGACGGCGTGGGCTGGTGCACGGTGCGGACCTGACTTCGGACGGGACGCCGGGTTCGGCCGGCGTCGTGGTTCAGGAGGCGCGGCGGCGTCGGAACAGCAGCAGGGCCGCGCCGGCCACGGCCACGACGACGACCACGCCGGCGGCGAGCAGGACGGCCGGCGGGCCGTCGTCACCACCGGCCGCGGCGGACGCCGGACCCGCGGCGGTCGATGTCGGACCCGCGTCGCCGCCGGTCGTGGCAGCCGCCGGTGCCGGCACGGCCGGGGCCGCCGGGTCGGCGACGGTGAACCGGTACGAGCCCTGCACCGGGTGGCCGTCGGCCGAGACCACCCGGTAGGCGACCGTGTAGGTGCCGTTGGCCAGCGGCTCGTCGACGGAGATCGTGCCGGTGGGACCGTCGACGGCGGGGGCGCCGGTGGGGACCTTCCGTTGGCCGGAGTCGCTGAGCACGATGGTGGTGAACTGCGGGTTGAGCTGCTGGAGGAACCGCAGCGTGACCGTCGTCGGCGCGGCGGTCAGCCGGGCGTCCTGGGCCGGCGCGGCCGCCTGGAGCGTGTTGTGCGCGGCGGCCGGCGCGGCCGGCGCCAGCAGCAGCGCGGCGGCGGCGAGCAGCGCGGCGAGGAACGCGACGGCGGATCGGGTACGCATCGGGGGAGGAGCCTTCCTGGTGGTGGTCAGCCGAGCACCTGCTGGCCGACCCAGCCGCCCTCCGGGCAGCCGGGCGGGACGGCGAACACGGCGGAGCCGATCGGTGTGGTCCACTCGTTGAGCAGGTCCCGTTCGGCGAGCCGGCGCTGGATGGGCAGGAACTGCCGGGCGATGTCGGCCTGGTACGCGGCGAAGACCAGCCCGCTGTCCGCGTGCCCCTCGGCGGTCGGCACGCCGTCGTAGTTGTAGGGCCGGCGCAGGATCTTCTGCCGGTCGTCGGTGACCCGCGCCCGGGTCAGGTGGGAGAAGTCGGGAATGACGGTGAGCCCGTCCGGCCCGAGCGCGGCGAAGTCAGGTTCGTCGTGCTCGGCGGTGCCGGTCAGCGGCGCGCCGGTGTCGAGGCGCCGCCCGACGGCGATCTCCCGGTCGGTGCGACCGAGCAGGTCCCAGGTCTCCAGGTTCATGCTGATCCGCCGGACGACGAGCGTGGTGGAGTCGCGCAACCAGTCCGGGCCGTCGGTGACCCACACGGCGGTGTCGGCGGGGGTGCCGGGTCTCGGGTTGGCGGTGCCGTCGAGCTGGCCGAACAGGTTGCGCTGGGTGCGGCCCGGTTCGGCCCCGGCGGCCCGGCGGAAGCCCTGCTGCACCCAGCGCACCGTGGCGAAGGGTCGGCTGTCCTTGACCAGGACGCGCTGGGCGTGGGCGACGGTGAGCGGGTCGTCGGCGCAGATCTGCAGCAGCAGGTCCCCACCGGACCAGCGGGGTTGCAGCCGGTCGATGCGGAACGCGGGCAGGTCGGCCACCGACGGCGGCCGGCGGTCGGCGCGCCCGGCGGCGGCGTAGAGGCCGGGGCCGAAGCCGAACGTGACGGTCAGCCGGGCGGGCAGCAGGCCGAGTTCCGGCTCGGTGTCGGCCAGCGCCGGGCGGCCCCGGGTGAGCCGGGCCGCGTCGTCGGAGAGCAGCCGCAGCATCCGCCCGAGCGCGGCCCGGTCGACGCCGGGCTTCACGGTGAACGCGACGAACGCCGCGTGCGCCTGCGGTTCGGTGGTCACGCCGGACTGCCGGGCGCCGTGGAACGGCTCCACCGCGCTGCCGACCTGGGCCACCGGGACGGGCTCGGCGGGGCGTACCCGGGGATCGTCGGGACGGGCGACGGCGATCGCGGCGCCGCCGGCGAGCGCGCCCCCGGCGGCGACGGCGCCGCCGGTGAGCAGGCCGCGCCTGCTCACCCGGCGGCCCGTGGGGGAGCCCTCGGTCATGAGGCCGGGCTCATGCTCATCTCCGGCATCGGAGACTCGCCGTGGCCGGGGGCGTAGGACTCCTGGGCGCCGGTGAACGGCTTCGCCACGGCGGTGAACGTCTGGGTGCGACCGTCGGCGAAGGTGAGCGTGAAGCTGAGTTCGTCGCCGGCCTTCACCGGCTTGGCGAGGTTCATCAGCATCAGGTGGTCGCCGCCAGGCTCGAGCGTGGCGCTGGAGCGCGCCTTGATCACGATGCCGCCCGGCTTGGCCTGCATGACCATCTTCCCGTCCTTCATGGTCATCTCGTGCAGTTCCATCGGGGAGACCTCGGTGGTCGCCCCGGTGATCGTCACGTCCGCGTCGCCGTCGTTGACGAGGGTGCCGAACGCCGCGGTCATGCCCTTGTCGGCGGCCTTCACCCACGGGTCGCGGATGCCGAGCACGCCGGCCGACGCGGCGGCGGATGCCGAGGCCGTCGTCGACGCCGACGGCGCGGCGGTCGTCGGGTCGTCGGACGACCCGCAGGCGGCGACGGACGCGGCCAGGAGGGCGGCGGCGATCAGGGCCGCCGGGCGCAGGAGCCGGCCGCTGGTGGTGCTGGGCATGACGTTGTCCCCTCGAAGATCGGTGTTCGTCCGGTTGGTCGGGTCGAGGGGGCGGATAGTTCCGGGCGGTGCGATCCGTCACGCCGGGCGTCGGGGTGCCGGACGTGGCCCCCCTCGTGGCGACCGGGCCGGCGCAGGCGGCCCGGTCGCCATGTCCGCTTCAGCGCGTCTGCCGCGACGCGTGGTTGGCGTAGCGGGCGCGGAACTTCTCCATCCGCCCCTCCGTGTCGAGGAGGCGTTGCCGGCCGGTCCAGAAGGGGTGACTGGCCGAGGAGATCTGCACGTCGATCACTCGGCCGCGGTGCGGAACCCCGCCGCCAGGTAGGGGTACGTGTTGCCGTCGGTCCACTCGACCGTCTGGTCGCCGGTGGCGGTGGACCGGGTGAGGAAGGCGAAGTCGGCGGCGCGGTCGCGGAAGACGACGGGCCGGTACCCGGGGTGGATGTCGGGCTTCATGCGGGCTCTCCTTCGGTGTCGGTGCGGTCGAGGTCGGCGAGCGGGAAACAGCCGGCGAACGGGTCGTCGTACCGTCGCCAGCCGTCCTCGCCGTCGGCGAGTTCGGCGTCGGTGAGCAGGCAGCCGGCGAGCGTGCGGTGCAGGTGGGCCGGGTCGAGGTCGACGCCGATGAGGACCAGGTGCTGGTGCCGGTCGCCGTAGTACGGGTCCCAGTCCAGCGCTGCGGTGAGCCGCCGGTGGTCGGACACCTCGTCCCAGTACGGGTCGGGCAGCGCGGTGAGCCACCGGCCCAGACCGCCGAGGGCGAGACCGCCGCCGGCGAAGTCCCACGCCACGACGGTGTCCGGCTGGCTGGCCAGCCAGACGTGTCCGCGGGAGCGGACCACCTCGGCGTTGACCTCCTCCAGGACGTCGTGCAACCGGCGGGGGTGGAAGGGGCGGCGGGCGCGGAAGACCACCGAGACGATTCCGCAGTCCGGGTGCGGCTCGTGCACGCCGAGGATGTGGCCCTCCAATCCGCGGGTCAGCACGGCCGGGGTCTCGGGGCGGTGGCGGAGGGTGCCGCGCAGCTGCCGGGTGAGCAGGTTCGCGTCGACGGTGTCGTCGTCGACCCGGATCCGCGTCGCCCAGGGCGCCATCCGGTCGAGCAGCACGGCCAGCCGGTCGGTGTCGTACGCGCCCTCGCGGGAGTGTCCCCACAGCACCAGGGTGTCGGCGTACTCGATCTGCCGGACGAGCACGTCGGCGAGGGCCCGGTCGTCGTTGTCCGCGGCGGCGATGCCGAGGCTCTTGAGGTCGTCGGTGCGGGCCAGCCCGTCGAGCAGGTGTTCGGCGTCGACCACGGTCACGTAGGAGTCGACGGTGAGCAGGTCGGTGATCGGCTGCCCGTCGACGAGGCAGTGCGCGCAGACGGCGGCGACCGCCTCCGGTTCGACCACCTCGGGCAGCATCAGCAGCAGGTCCCGCCGGGGGTGGGCGCGGGCCAGGCGGGCCAGGGTGGGCAGCACGTCCTCGCGCAGGGTGCAGGACACGCACCCGTGCGCCAGCGCGATCCGTTCGTCCTCCAGCACGCCCCCGACGTCCCGGACCACCCGGTGCACGGTGCCCGAGCGCAGGTCGGCCAGGTCGTGCCGGACCAGCAGCAGTGACGGGTCCGCCGCGAGGAGCGCCCGGGCCGCGGCGTACGTCGTGGACGTCCAGAAGCCGCTGAGCACCGTCAACGACGGACGGGCGTCGGCCCTGGCGGCAACCACGTCGGACGGTGCGAGCGGTGACGTCGACATGTCGGTCCTCCCGGTGGGTGTTGTTGAAAATCATTGTCAGTATAGGGTGGCTGCCGAGCGGTTCGAAGCGGGAAGCGGCCCGGCTTATGAAATCGAATTCCGATACCATCGGCCCGGCCCGCGAGAGGTAGGGGGTACCTCGCACGGAGCGGGCCGGCCGGCGCGGCGTCCTCGGGCCCTCCGGGCGTCGCGCCGGCCCCTGTGCCGGATCGGTCGATGGAGAGAAAAGGTCCGTGTCATTGAGGTTCGAGCAACCACAAGGAGAGATCACCGTGTCCCGACGTTGTGACGTCACCGGCGCGAAGCCCAGCTTCGGCAACGCCGTGTCGCACTCGCACCGGCGCACCCGGCGCCGGTGGAACCCCAACCTCCAGAACCACCGCTACTGGCTGCCGTCGGAGGCGCGGTGGGTCCGGTTGACCCTCACCGCCAAGGCACTGCGCACGGTCGACCGCAGGGGCGTCGAGGCGGTCGTCGCGGAGCTGCGCGCCCGAGGGGTCAAGGTCTGATGGCCCGACCGACCGACGTGCGTCCGATCGTGCGGCTGCGCAGCGCCGCCGGCACCGGCTACACGTACGTGACCCGCAAGAACCGCCGCAACGACCCGGACCGCCTCGTCCTGCGCAAGTACGACCCGGTGGTGCGCCGGCACGTCGAGTTCCGCGAGGCCCGCTGATGGCGCGCCGCAGCCTCGGCAACCGGCAGGCCCGCCGGGTCGGGCTCGTCGACCGGTACGCGCAGCGCCGCGCCGGGCTGAAGCGGGCTATCAGGCACCCGGACACCGACCCGGCGGCCCGCGAGGAGGCCGTCCGTCGACTCGCCCGGCTACCCCGCGACTCCAGCCCGGTCCGGCTGCGCTCCCGGGACCAGATCGACGGTCGACCGCGCGGGGTGCTGACCCGGTTCGGGCTGTCCCGGGTCCGGTTCCGCGAACTGGCTCTGCGCGGCGAGCTCCCCGGGATCCGCAAGGCCTCCTGGTGATCCGGTGTCACCGGGCGTGACACAGGGCCCCGGATCGCCCGTCGTCTGATGGGGGACCGGGCGGCGCGGCGTCCCGCTCGGGACGAGCGCGCCGGCCGGTCACTCGTACGGCTCGGCGGGCGCCGCGATCCGCTCCCACGTGTCCACCTGGAAGGAGGGCACGTCCGCGTCGTTGACCGGGTCCTTCACCGTGTGCGGGATCCACCGGCCGGTGGCGCGGATCCAGGTGTCGGCCGGCAGCGCGGGCACCTCGCCCCGCAGCCCGACCTTGATCGGCACGCCGTCGGCCGCGCAGCAGGACAGCACGATCCGGGCGAGCATGGGGCGTCCGTCCGGCCCGGGCGCGAGGAAGCCGGTGAGCTGGAGCTGCCGGCCCCGCAGGGTGCGGCCGTCGTCGTAGACGGCGCGGTAGCCGTACTCCAGGAGGGTCAGCTCGGCCGGTTCCCGGGGTGGCAGGGGCGGGTAGGCGACGTCCCGGTCCTCGGTCAGGGCGGAGCCGGCACGCGACGCGGTGTCCGCGCCGAGCGCCGGCGGCACCAGGAAGAGCAGGGCGAGCGCCGGGAGCAGCAGCAACCAGCCGACCGCCGGCCCGGAGCGGCCGTGACCGTGGCCGTCGTCCGCCCCGTCGCCGGCGTCGTCCGCCCGGTTGAGGTGACGCAGTTCCTGCACCAGGGCGACCACCGCGGCGACGACGAGCACCGCGCCGGCGGCGATGAGGAACGGGCGCAGCCCCTGCTTGACGTAGCGCAGGTAGAGATCGGTGAGGCTGGCCCGCAGGATCGCGCCCCCGAGGAGGACCAGCACCACGGCCTGGCTGCCCTGGTTCACCAGAGCACCGTCCCGACGACGGCGGCGACGAGCACGGCGAGGAGGGAGGTGGCCGGCGCGAAGCGCAGGGCGAACGCGCGCCCGAACATGCCCGCCTGCATGGACACCAGCTTGAGGTCGACCATCGGGCCGACCACGAGGAAGGTCAACCGGGCGGTCAGCGAGAACTGGGACAGCGACGCGGCGACGAACGCGTCGGCCTCGGAACAGATCGACAGCAGCACCGCCAGCGCGGCGAGCGCCAGCACCGACAGCACCGGGCGGGCCGCCAGGTCGTGCAGGGCCTGCTGGGGCACGACGACGTTGATGGTGGCCGCGGCCATCGCGCCGAGCACGAGGAAACCGCCGGCGTGCACGACGTCCTGGCGGCACGCCGCCCAGAACGCGGTGGCGCGCGGCATCGTGTCGAGGTGGGCCCGGTGCGGCAGGCGGATCCATTCCGACCGGCCCAGGCGCAGCCACAGCCAGCCCATCGCCAGCGCCACCACCAGGCTCGCCCCGCCGCGGGCGACCACCATCTCCGGGTTGCGCGGGAACGCCACCGCGGTGGCGGTGAGCACGATCGGGTTGATCGCCGGCGCGGCGAGCAGGAACGCGAGCGCGGCGGCGGGGGTGACGCCGCGCCGGATCAGCGAACCGGCGATCGGCACCGAGCCGCACTCGCAGCCGGGCAGCACCACCCCGGCGGCGCCGGCGACCGGCACCGCCAGTGCCGGATGCCGGGGCAGGGCGCGGGCCCAGAAGGAGCGGGGTACGAAGACCGCGATGACCGCGGACAGCGCCACCCCGAAGACCAGGAACGGCATCGCCTGCACCAGCACCGAGACGAAGACGGTCAGCCAGGTCTGCAGGCGGGGGTCGGAGACGAGCGAACCCACCTGCCGGTGCAGCACGCCGACCAGGACGAGCAGGACGCAGAGCACCTCGGTGGAGCCGACCACCCGGTCCCGGCCGGGTGGTGGCGCGGCGGTGTCCGCCGCGCCGGAGCGGGGCGCCGCCGGAGCGGCGGGATCGGTCGTGCTCAGTCGGATCACCTTCTCGGGTCGACGGGGGGCATCCTACGGTGACGTATCCGTCACTGTGAGTCTCTGTCCGGTTCGTGTCGGCCCGGGCGGGGGCGTGAGAGGCACATATGCGCAAGGCATAATGGTTCCGGATGTCACGTGGTCGGCGGGCCGCGGGCGCGACCGGGTGCCGGAGGGCGCCCGCACGAGGGAAGGCGGCGCACGGTGACCCAGGCGACGACCGGGGCGACCCGGAACACCCGGCAGCGCGCCGAGGTGCTGGCCCTGCTGCGCGAGCTGGAGGGCTTCCACAGCGCGCAGCAGCTGCACCAGATGCTCGTGCAGCGCCAGGCGAAGGTCGGCCTGACCACCGTCTACCGGACGCTGCAGATGCTGGTGGACAACGGCGAGATCGACTCCGCCCGGCTGCCCGGCGGTGAGCATCTCTACCGGCGGTGCAGCCAGAGTCGCCATCACCACCACCTGGTCTGCCGGCAGTGCGGCCGGGCCGTGGAGGTCGCCGGCCCGGCGGTGGAGCGGTGGGCCGACCAGGTCGCCAGCGAGCACGGCTTCACCGACGTCGACCACACCCTGGAGATCTTCGGCACCTGCGAGCGTTGCGCCGCCTGACCCCCGGCGCCGGTCAACCGCCCGCCACCAGCGACGCCTCCAACGCCCGCGGACCCATCCGGAACTCCGGGTCGATCTGCGCGGTGAGGTCGACGCCGGCGCGCTCGTTCGCCCAGGCGACCGCGTTGCGGCGGTGGAACTCCTGCGCCCAGTGGGTGAACGCCGTCCAGTCCTGCGGCGTGCCGTCCACCGCCTCGACCAGCCGGTCCAGCGCGGCGCGGTTCGTGGCCTCCAGGCCCGTCAACGGGCCGATCTCGCCCCGTTCGGCCCGCCGGACGTAGCCGGACCGACCGAACCAGGTGAGCAGGTCGGCGCCGACGTGCTCGCGCAGGAAGGCGACGTCACCCTCGTCCTCGACCTTGTTGCCGACCACCGAGAGGGTCACGCCGTACTCCCGGGCGTAGCCGGCGTACTGCCGGTAGACGCCGACGCTGCGCACCGTCGGCTCGCAGACCAGCAGCGTGCGGTCGAAGCGGGTGAACAGGCCCGAGGCGAAGGAGTCCGCGCCGGCGGTCATGTCCACCACCGCGTACTCGCCGGGGCCGTCGACCAGGTGGTTGAGCAGCAGTTCGACCGCCCCGACCTTGGAGTGGTAGCAGGCCACGCCGAGGTCCTCGGCGCTGAACTCGCCGGTCACCGCCAGCCGGACGCCGCCGACCGGCCGGACGCAGGCGGCGTAGACCGGGTTGTCCTCGGCGATGCGCAGCAGTCGTGAGCCGCGCCCGGGCGGCGTGGTCTTCACCATCTCCGCCGCGGTCGGGATGCGGGGGTTGTCGCCGCGCAGGTACTCCTTGATGGCGGGCAGGTGCGCACCGAGCGGGTCGACCGGCGGGGGCGCCTGCGGATCGGCGCCGAGCGCGACCGCGAGATGCTGGTTGATGTCCGCGTCCACGGCCAGCACCGGGCGGGACAGTGCGGCCAGGTGCCGCGCGAAGAGCGCGGCGAGGGTCGTCTTCCCGCTGCCGCCCTTGCCGACGAACGCCACCTTCACCGGACCCGCACCCCGCCGTCGTAAGTGGAAACGATTTCCATGAGCCGGAGCGTACCGGACCCGCCGGGGTCGGCGGGCGGCGACACGGCGACCCGACCGGCCGCTTCGTCCGTCCGGGTCAGGGCAGGGCCAGCACCTCGGCGGCGAACCGGTCGACGGTGGACAGGGTCCGCCGCCGGTCCCCGGTCACCTCGACCTGGAACAGCAGGTGCCGCACCCCGGGCAGGGCCGCGGCCGCCGCGACCCTCTCCCGGCACCGGTCCGGCGAACCGACCGGGTGGATCGCGGTCAGGTGGTCGGCGTACGCGTGCGGATCGGCCGGTCCGGCCGGCGCGCCGTCGAGGCGGACGTGGTGGCGGGTGCCGGCGAGCAGCCCGGGGAGGTGGTCGCGCACCGTGCCGGCGGCCTCGGCGTCGCTGTCCGCCACCCAGGCCAGGTGCGCGCTGGCGTGCGGAACCGCCGCCGGGTCGTGGCCGTGTTCCGCCGCGACCCGGGCGTAGCGGCGCAGTAGGGCGGCCTTCTCCGGCAGGTCGGCGTGCAGCCCGAGCAGCACCGGCCGGCCGTACCGGGCGGCGAGGTCCACCGTGCCGGGCGAGGTGGCCGCGACCCAGAACGGGATCGGAGCCGGCGGTCGGGGCACCACCCGCACCGCGCGGAACGGGAACCGGCCGACGCCGGCGACCTCGGCGGTGCCGGACAGCCAGCGGTGCAGCATCTCCACGGCGTCGGGGAAGCCGTGCGCGTAACGGTCCGGGCCGGTGCCGAAGACCTCCAGGTCGACCCAGGGGCCACCGCGGCCGACGCCGAGCCGGAACCGGCCGCCGGAGAGCGCGTCCAGCAGTGCCGTCTCCTCGGCCAGGGCCACCGGGTGCCGGTCGGACAGGACGCACGCGGCGGTGCCGACCGTGATGCGGCGGGTGGCGCCGAGCAGGTGCGCCGCGAAGGCGACCGCCGACGGGCAGACCCCGTACGGGACGAAGTGGTGCTCGGCGAGCCAGACCCCGGCGTACCCGGCCGCCTCGGCGGCCAGCCCGTACGCGTGCGCGTCGGCCAGCGCGCCGGCGTGGTCGTGGCCGGGGTGCTGCCCGGCGAGCAGGAACAGGTGTGCCCGCACCCGCTCGCCGGGCCGCTCGGTGGGCGGCTGGTCAGCAGTCACGCAGCGTCGGGGACTGGTTCAGCAGTTGGCCCCGGCTGGAGGTGAACCGACGGTGCGTCTCCGACCCGACGGCGGCCAGCCGGAACGCCGCCACCCGGTGGCAGTTCTGGAACGCCAGCCTGACCCCGAAGTGCCGCTCCAGTCCGGCGCGGATCGCGTCGCTGGCCAACGCGCGCAGCAACTGTCCGCGCTCGGCCTCGGTGGGCGGTGGCACGACGTTGTCGGCGAAGTCGGCGTCCGACGTCTCCAGGTCGGCCACCACCCGGCTGACCGTCTCCCAGGCGTACGGCAGGGAGTCGCGGACACAGGCGACGAACGCCTCCTCGTCCACGGGTCCGGTCTCGGCGGCGTGCAGCAGGTCGGGCGGAACGGTGAGCGACATGTGTCCTCCGGATCGCTAACGAACACGGTTTCCGTTACCGACTGAGCACATCACGTGGTCGGTGCCCCGTCAAGCATCGGCGCACGCGAAACGGCGGACGGGCCCGAAGGCCCGCCCGCCGTCCGACAGGGGAACGTGTCAGCGCAGGTGCGACTCGATCGCCTCGATGACCCGCGGACGCAACTCGGCGGCCCGGATGACCGCGTCCACCGACCCGACCTCGACCGCCCGCTGGATGCTGTGCACCCGGTCGAACTCGGCGGCCACCTCGCCCAGCTTCTCCGCCCGCACCGACGAGCGGAGTTCGTCCAGCTCCGCGGTCAGCGTCGCGCGTGCGGTGCCGGACGCGGCCGCCACCCGGCCCTCCAGTTCGCGTACCCGGGCGTCGGCCGCGGTGCGCGCGGCGACCTCGCCGGCGAACACCACGGCGGCGGCCGGCGCGCCGCCGAGCACCGAGGCGAACGACCCCTCGATGGCCAGCACCGTCATGGCCGGGTTGAGCGCCTTGGAGAACACCACGAACGCGCCGCCGTGATAGCGCGAGATGACGCAGAAGACGATCGGGCCCCGGAAGTTGACGATCGCCCGGCCGATCTCGGCCCCGTACTCCAGTTGCAGCTTGCGCATCGACTCCGGCGAGCCGTCGAAGCCGGAGAGGTTGGCCAGCACCACCAGCGGCCGGTTGCCGCTGGCCGCGTTGATCGCCCGCGCGGCCTTCTTCGACGAGCGGGGGAACAGCGTGCCCGCCGTGTAGGTGTCCGGGCCGTCGGTGGGCGGGAAGCCGTGCCGGGGCACCGACCGGGACTCGATGCCCAGCAGGCACACCGGGATGCCGCCGAGGTGCACGTCCTGCACCACAGCGGTCTCCGCGTCGGCCATGCCGGCCCACCGCTCCAGCACCGGGTGGTCCTGGTCGGCGAGCGCCCGCATCACGGTCCGGATGTCGAACGGCTTCTTCCGGTCCGGGTTCGCCGTCGCGGAGAAGATCTCGCCGACCGTGGCGAAGTCGCTGCCGGGCACCGCGTGCGGGAACGTGGAGACGTCCCGGTCCACCGGGTCGGTGGTGCTGGCCCGGCGCGGCGCGTCCTCGCCCGGCGCCACGTACGTGTGGTCGTAGTGCGCCATCAGCACGTCGCGCGCCACCGGCAGGTCCGGCGCCCAGTACTGCGCCTGCCCGTTCGGACCCATCACCCGGTCGTAGCCGCCGATGCCGAAGTTGTCCTCGGCGGAGACGCCGCCGGAGAAGTCCAACGACTGCTTGCCGGTCAGCACCATCGCCGAGTCCGGCGTCATGACCAGCACGCCCTTGGTGTGCATGAGCATGGTCGCCTCGGCGTTCCAGTACGGCTGCGCGCCGACGTTGATGCCCGCCACCACGATGTTGATCTCGCCGCCGGCCTGGGTGAACTCGACGATCCGCTTCAGCGCCGCGGCCACCCAGTCCATGTTCTCGGTGCCCGAGGTCATCGAGATCCGGGCGCCGGCGGAGAGCGCGTACCACTCCAGCGGCACGCCCATCCGCTGCGCCAGGTCGAGCGCCGCGATCACCCGCCGGCACTCCGGCTCGGAGAGCGCGCCGAGCGACTTCGTCGGGTCGCCGAGCAGCACCACCCGGGTGACGCCCTGCGGGTGCCGCGCCGTCGGGGTGGTGACCACGCCGGCCACGATCGCCGCGGCGTTGCGCCCCTTCGGCCGGTCCACCGGCACCAGCGCGTGGTCGGCGTCCAGGTCGTGCTCGGTGAACTCGCCGAGCAGGCCGGTCAGCTCGTACGGGTAGACCGTGTTACGGCTGGCCGCCCGCAGCACCTTGAGCCGGTAGTCGTCCAGCGGCTCGACCGGCTCGGTCGGCGGCTCGCCCACGGTGAGCTGGGCGCGACCGGTGACGTCGAAGGTGATCCGCACGCCGACCTTGGTCAGCTCGCCGGTGCGGCGGTCGCGCTGGCGCGCGATGAACAGGATCTCCTCCAGGTCGGCGCCGACCGTGGTCGGGCGCATCCGCCCGGCGATCAGCTCCATCTCCTCGCGGGTCAGCTCGCTCGGCGGCCACACGTAGATGACGATCCGGTTGGTCCGGAACCGCACCTTCGACGGCCGCCGGGACTGCGCCCGGCGGATCGAGTCGATGCAGGCCGCGACCGCGTCCTCGGTGGTGGGCAGCGCGACCAGCCGGCCGTCCTGGTCCCGCAGCTCCGCCAGGTCACGCACCTGGGCGAACGCCACCAGCCGCTGGTCGGACGGGTTCTCCTGGGCGACCGCCTGGAAGAGGTAGACCTCCTCGTCCAGCGACGGCAGCCGGGTCAGGTCGAACCGGTGCAGCCGCTCCAGCTGCATCCGCTGCGCGATGTACGGGTGCAGGCCCCGGATCAGCCGCTCCTCCACCATGCCGGCACCGGTGGGGCGGAAGGTGAAGTGGTGGTGCATCACCGCGCCGCCGCGCCCGGCGACCGTGGTGGTCAGCCGGCGGACCCGGTCCGGCAGCGGGTGCGCGTTGATCACGTCGAGCAGCGCGGCGGCGGTGGCGTCCAGGTCCTCCGGCTGGTTCTCCCAGGCCAGGTAGACGTCGGCGTCGACCGCCTCCTCCGCGCCGGCCACCTCGGCCAGCCCGCGCAGCGCGTCGCCGAGCGCGTCGAACCGCACCGCGGCGGAGACCACGCTCGACCCGTTGCGTCCGGCCACCACGAACACGCAGCCCCCGGCCGCGCGGGTGGACACGCCGGTGAGCGCCCGGTTGCCGTAGTAGCGGCGGGTCAGCACCTCCAGCATGGTCGCGTTGTCCAGGTTGTCCCGGACCAGCCGCTGGCCGAGCAGCCGCACCAGCGGCTCGGTGCTGCGCACCATCTCGGCCATCCGCTCGGTGCGGTCCGGCGCGTCCGGATGCGTGTCCAGGTGCCGCAGGTGCGTGCGGACCTGGGCGTAGACCCGGGCCCGGTTGCGGCGCAGCAGCGGCTGCGCGAACCAGGCGAACACCACGCCCCGGGCCAGGTCGGCGACGACCGGGAAGCGGACCTGCGTCGCCGCCACCAGGCGCTCCAGCGCGAGGCCGGCGGGCTCGCGCAGCGCGTCGTCCGGCGGGGGCTCGCGCAGCCACGAGCGCAGCAGCGCGGCGATCACCCCGGCGTCGGCGGTGGCCCGCTGCTGGGCCAGGAAGATGCGGAACACCGCGGCCTCGAGGGCCGGGGAGCGGTCCAGCTCGGTGACGCCGTAGTGGCCGAGCGCCTTGGCCAGGCGGGCCCGGAACGGCTCCGGCGACCCGGCCCGCTCCACGTCGAGGCTCTGCAGGTAGGTGTGGAAGTACTCGCGGGCGCTGTGTACGTGACCGCCCGGGCCGTCCTCGCCGCTGGGCCGGTTGCGGCTCAGCTCGGCCAGGTCGGCGAAGACGTTGACCAGATCCAGCTCCTCGGCCAGCGGACGGTGCCCGGCCTCGGTGGCCGCGCGCCGCGCGTCCAGGTAGTCGTCGAGCACCCGCCGCTCGTCGTGCGGGTCGACGTCGAAGCCGAGCAGCAGGCCGCGCAGGTCCTCCTGGCCGCGCTCGGCCCGGCTGCGCGCCGGGACGTCGGCGGGCGCGGCGGGCAGGTCCAGCTCGACCGCCGGTTCGGCCGGCCCGGCGGCGGCCTCGGCGCCCTCCTCGGCGACCGGTTCCAGGCGCAGCAGCGGCGCGCCGGCCTCGACCTGGGTGCCCACCGCGACGGCGGACTCCTTCAGGCGGGCCCGGAACGGCGCCCGCAGCACCGTCTCCATCTTCATCGCCTCGAGCACCAGGACGGGCGCCCCGGCCTCGACCTCCGCGCCGATCTCCAGCGGGGTGGCGACGACCAGCGCGGGCATGGGGGAGCGGACCACGCCGCCCTCGTCCCGGCTGACCCGGTGCGTCACGCCGTCCACCTCGACCAGGTGGACCGGGCCGTGGGTGCCGGTGAGCAACCGGTAGCGGACGCCGTTGACGGCGATCTGCCCGGTGTGCCGGTCGAACCGGTCCAGCTCCACGTCGGCGGTACGCGCGTCGGCGCCGGCCTCGACGCCGACCCGGAACCGGTGCGCGCCGACCCGGGCCACCCGCATCCGGTAGGTGACGCCGCGCAGCTTCAGGTCAAGCGGCCGGCCGCTGCGGTGCTGCACCTGCGGTCGTCCGCCGGCCGCGGTGGAGAGCAGCCGCTGCCGCTCGGCGCGCTCGTCCTCCTCGTACGCCTCGATCGCGGCGGCGGCCAGCGCCACCGCGGAGTGCCGGTGCGCGACCAGCCGGCCCTCGCCCCGGACCCGGTCGATCCAGCCGGTGTCGGCGCTGGCGTCGATCACCTCGGGCTGGTCGAGCAGGTCGAGCACGAAGCTCTTGTTGGTCGCTCCGCCCTCGATCACCACCGTGGTGTCCGCCATCGCCCGGCGCAGCCGGCCCAGCGCCTCGTCCCGGTCCCGGCCGTACGCGATGATCTTGGCGATCATGGAGTCGAAGTCGGCGGGGATGGTGTCGCCCTCGCTGACCCCGGTGTCGACCCGGATGCCCGGCCCGGCGGGCAGGTCCAGCCGGGTGATCCGGCCGGGGGAGGGGGCGAAGTCGCGGTCCGGGTCCTCGGCGTTGAGCCGGGCCTCGATGGCGTGCCCGCGCTCGGCCGGCGGCGTGCCGGTGAGCCGCCCGCCGCCGGCCACGTGCAGCTGCGCCTTGACCAGGTCGAAGCCGGTGGTCGCCTCGGTGATCGGGTGCTCCACCTGGAGCCGGGTGTTGACCTCCAGGAAGGCGAACATCCGGTCGCCGGGGTGGTAGAGGAACTCGACGGTCGCTGCGCCCCGGTAGCCGACCTTGACCGCCAGCCGCTCCGCCGCCCCCCTCAGCTCGGCGGCCTGCTCCGGGCTCAGCACCGGCGACGCCGACTCCTCGATCACCTTCTGGTTGCGCCGCTGCACCGAGCAGTCGCGTACGCCGAGCGCCCACGCGGTGCCCTGCCCGTCGGCGATCACCTGCACCTCGACGTGACGCGCGCCGGTGACCAGGCGCTCCAGGAACACCACGCCGCTGCCGAACGCGCGGGCCGCCTCCTGGCTGGTGCGCTCGTACGCGTCGGCCAGCTCGGCGTCACTGCGGACCACCCGGATGCCACGCCCGCCGCCGCCCGCGGTCGCCTTGAGCATCAGCGGGTAGCCGATCTCGGCCGCCGCGGCCACGGCCGCCTCCAGGCTCTCCACCGCGCCCCGGCTCCACGGCGCGACCGGCACGCCGACCTCCTCGGCGATCAGCTTCGCGCCGATCTTGTCGCCGAGCTGGCGCATGGCGTCCGGGCTCGGCCCGACGAAGGTGACACCGACCTTCTCGCACAGCTCGGCGAAGGCCGGGTCCTCGGCCACGAAGCCCCAACCGACCCACGCGGCGTCCGCGCGGGTCTCCACCAGCGCGCGTTCCAGCGCCTTCAGGTCCAGGTACGGGCGGGCCGACGCGGGCCCCAGGTCGTAGGCGACGTCCGCCTCACGCACGAAGGTGGCGGTGCGGTCGACGTCGGTGTACAGCGCGACGGTCTCGATCCGGCTGCCGGTCTCCGCGGCCAGTTCCCGGACCGCGTGGATGAGCCGCATGGCGGCCTCACCACGGTTGACGATGGCGACACGGGTGAACACGTGACCGTCCCCTTCGGTTGACCCACGGTGTGGCGCCGGGTGGCGGCGATGCCTCCGGCTTGCCTCACCTTTCCGTCTGTCATCCGGCGGCGCCATGTCGTAACCGCCGAAGCCTGAGCGGGGGCCGTTGTAGGAACCGAACAAAACTTTTTAGCCAGCAGGCCACAACCAGGAGACCTTCCGGCAGCGCGGACGGCGCCGGACCTGAGCGGGTCCGGCGCCGTGCGGCGTGTTCAGGGGGATCCAGCGCCGTCCGGCGCCTCGACGGGGATCCAGCGCCGTCCGGCGCCTTGACGGGGATCAGCCCGGGATCTCGCGGGGGTCGCGGCTGCGGGGGTAGGTGTTCTTCTCGCCGATCGTGCCGTCCTGCTTCTTGATCACGTGCTCGGTGCCCCGCTCGGCCGCCATCTCCCGGCCGGCCGCCTCGGCCTCCGCCTTCGTGTCGTGCCGGCTGCTCGCCCGCTCGTTGCCCTCCGGGCGGTTCTTCCACTGCCCGTCCTGCTGGTAGGTGTCGATGTCACCCTTGGCCATGTCGTCAGCTCCCTCGGCATCCGTGGTCGATGACAAATGTCTGCCCCTGCGCGCGGCGCGCTAATCCTGCCGTCGCGTCCTAGGCTCGACGCGGAGGTGCCGACGATGAAGCTCGGACTGCACTACTGGACCTACTCCACCCCGGCCGACCCGGCGGCGATCGCCCCGACGCTGGCCGAGACGGCCACCCTCGCCGAGCAGGCCGGGATCGCGTCGTTCACGGTGATGGACCACTACTTCCAGATGGAGGCGATGGCGCCGGCGAGCGAGCCGATGCTGGAGGCCTACACCACGCTCGGCTACGTCGCGGCGCTGACCCGGCGGATGACGCTCGGCGTGCTGGTGACCGGTGTGATGTACCGCTACCCGGGGCTGCTCGCCAAGATCGTGTCCACGCTCGACGTGCTCTCCGGCGGCCGGGCCCGCCTCGGCGTCGGCGCGTCCTGGTACGAGCGGGAACAGCGCGGCCTGGGCGTGCCCGTGGTGCCGGTGGCGGAGCGGTTCGAGCGGCTGGAGGAGACGCTGCGGATCTGCAAGCAGATGTGGAGCGACGACGACGGGCCGTTCGAGGGCCGGCACCACCACCTCGCCGAGACGCTCAACTCGCCGCAGCCGCTGCGCCGCCCGCACCCGCCGATCATGGTCGGCGGGGGCGGGGAGAAGAAGACGCTGCTGCTGGTGGCGCGGTACGCCGACGCCTGCAACCTGTTCGGCACCGGACGGGAGGACGTCGCGCACAAGCTCGACGTGCTGCGGGCGCACTGCGCCGCCGAGGGGCGCGACTACGACACCGTGGAGAAGACGGTGCTGGTCACGCGTCCGCCGCTCGACGACGTCGACGCGTTCCTCGCCGACGTGGCCGCGTACGCGGAGCTGGGGGTGACCGAGGTGCAGACCATGCCGGACCGGCACCCGGTGGAGTTCACCCGGCGGCTCGCCGACGAGGTCCTGCCGAAGCTGGCCACGATCGGCTGACCCGGGGCCGGGCGCGCGAGGATCTCGCGCGCCCGGCCCCGGTCGGACGGCCGCTCAGGCGGCGGCGTGCAGCCCCTGCCAGGCGCCGTAGCCGCCGAGCAGGTCGGACACGTCGGCGCGGCCGGCGTTGCGCAGCAGGCTGGCGGCGACCGAGGAGCGGTACCCGCCGGCGCAGTGCACGACGACCGGCCGGTCGGCGGGCACCTCGTCGAGGCGGCGGGTCAGCTCGGCGAGCGGGATGTGCAGCGAGCCGTCCACCGCACCCTGCTCCCGTTCGCCGGCGTTGCGCACGTCCAGCACCACCGGCGCGTCCGGACGGTCGAGCGCCGCGCGCAGCTCGGTGGCGGTGACCCGGCTGGCCCGCGTCACCTCACCGATCATCTCCAGGAAGGCGCCCTCGGGCTCGCGCAGGTAGCCGGCCACCCGGTCGAAGCCGATCCGGGCGAGGCGGACGACGATCTCCTCCTCGCGGTCCTGCGGGGCCACCACGAGCACCGGTCGGTCCGGTGCGACGACGCTGCCGGCGGTCTCGGCGAACCGACCGTCCGCCGGGACGTTGAGCGCGCCGCGCAGGTGCCCGGCGGCGTACTCCTGCGGGTCGCGGGCGTCGACCACGACGGCGCCGTCGGCCCGGGCGGCCAGGAACTCGGCCGGGGTGAGCGGGCGGGCCGGCCGGGCGTGGTCGAACAGCTCGCGGGCCTTGCGGTTGAGCACGGCGTCGAAGGCGAAGTAGCCCGGGGCGGCCGGCTGCCCGCCGGTCACCAGGGCGAGGAACTGCTCCTCGCTCATCGGGGCGCAGGCGTAGTTGGTGCGGCGCTGCTCGCCGATCGTGGACTGCCGCTCGGTGGACAGGTTCTTGCCGCAGGCCGAGCCGGCGCCGTGGGCGGGGAAGACGCGCACCTCGTCGGGCAGGCCCATCAGCTTGCGCTGCACGCTGTCGTAGAGCATCCGGCCGAGCTCGTCGGCGGTGACACCGAGGGAGGCGAGCAGGTCGGGCCGGCCCACGTCGCCGATGAACAGCGCGTCCCCGGTCAGCACCCCGTACGGCGTCGGATCGGTCGCGTGCTCGTACACGAGGACGCTGATCGACTCCGGGGTGTGGCCGGGCGTCTCCATGATCTCCAGGGTGACGTCGCCGAGGCTGATCCGTTCACCGTCGGTGAGCTTGCGGCTCGCGTACTCGGTCTCGGCCCGGTGTCCGTAGCCGATCCACGCGCCGGTCGCGGCCGCCACCTCGAGGTGCCCGGCCAGGAAGTCGGCGTGGAAGTGGGTGTTGATCACCCCCTCGACGGTCAGGCCGTGCGCGCGGGCGTCGGCCAGGTATTCGTCGATGTCCCGGCGCGGGTCGACGAGCACCGCGCGCCCGGTGCTGTCGTCGGCGATCAGGTACGAGGCCTGGGACAGGCAGTCGAGGTAGTACTGGGTGAACAGCATGAGCCGCACTCCTTCTCAGCGATGCCGGACGATACGACGACTGTAGCGTATACCCCTGGGGGTATATTCCCGGGCCGATGGTCCCGCGCTCCGGGACCATCGGCCCCCGCCGGGCGGTACGCTCAGGCCACCCGGCCCGGCCGGCCGCCCTTGGCCTGCACCGCCAGCCCGGCGTCCGCCCAGGCCCGCATCCCGCCCGACAGGTCGTGAACCTGGCGACCGGCGTCGGCCAGGATCCGCGCGGCCTGGCGCGACCGCGCGCCCGAGCGGCAGACGGTCACCACGGGCCGGTCCGTCGGCACCTCGGCCAGGCGGTCGGCGAGCTGGCCCAGCGGGATGTTCCGGGCCCGGGGCGCGTGCCCCGCGCGCCACTCGGCCGGTTCGCGTACGTCGATCAGCAGCCCTCCCGCGGCGACGACGGCCGCCGCCTCCGTCGGGCCGACCGACGGGACGCGGGCGCCGAGGAGGCGGCGCAGCAGACCGCCCCGCGGCCGCCCGGCAGTGCCTTGCGTCCGCCCGGTCACGGCCGGCTGCCCTCGGTCACCGGGCGCCCCGAGCGGATCCAGGCCGACGTCCCGCCGGCAACCGAACGGGCGGTGATGCCGGCGCGTTCCAGCACCTCCGCACCGACCTGGCTGCGGTTGCCGCCGGCGCAGATCACGTAGACGGTTCCCTCGCGGGGCGCCTGCGGCAGGCTGGCGGCCAGGTGACCCAGTGGGACGCAGCGCGCACCCGGGACATGGCCGCCGAGATACTCGACGGGCTCCCGTACGTCGATCACCGTGGCCCCGTCGGCGTGGGCGGCGGCGAAGGTGGTCAGGTCGACCTCGGGCATGATTGCTCCTTCCGGTTAAATACCCCCGGGGGTATACCGGAACGACGATAGTCCGGTGCCGCACCGCCTGCCACCGGATGCTCAGGACCCTGGCCTGACGGCGTCCTCCGGTGCTCGGGCCACGTCGACGGTCACCGTCGGTCCGGTGGTCAGCGTGTTGTGCACCGTGCAGTGCGAGGCCACCGCCAGCAGGGCCTGGGTGCGCTCGGCCGGGAACCCGTTCGGCAGTCGGAGCGACAGCCGCACCTCCTCGACCCGGGCCGGCCGGTCCTCGGCCATCCGGTAGGTGACGGACACCCCCAGCCCGTCCCGGTCCACGCCGTGCCGGGTGAGGTACCGCCCGGCGTAGAAGGCCACGCAGGTGGCCAGCGACGCCACGAACAGCTCCGTCGGCGTCGGCGCCGTGTCGTCGCCGCCGGCCTCCGCCGGCTGGTCCACCCGCATCCGGTGCCCCCGCACCGCGAACTCGTACGCCTCGCCGGCCGTCCAGCCGACGTCCACGGTGCCGACCTGCCCGCTCATCCTCGTCGCCCCCTCGTCTCGCGCCGATTCCAGTCAACATCCGGCACGCGCGCCCGGCGATGTGCCGATCGGCCCCGATCGGGGGACCTTGAGCCCGGCGTGGAGGGTCCGGGCGGAATCACCGTACGTCGATCGACGGCAATTTCTCCGTCGTCGATCCTGTCCCGCCATCTGGTCGGCGGTCCCATTTCCGGCTCACCGAGGGTCGGCGCCGATCGCGTTACTGACCAGTAAGGACGCCCTTGAATACCGCCAATCGCCTGAGTTGCCGCCGATCGGGCCTTCGGGATCCAAGCTCTGAGATCAGGCCCGATCGGCGCAACTGGCACTCTTGCCATCAATGACGAACGTGTGACAACTTCGACGAGCCCGATCGGCCGAGCCTCACCGGCCGAACGGCTGCCCGGGGCTGCCCGAAAGGCTGCCCGTGCTCAGCTCCAGGAGGTATCCACATGCGACTCTCCGGGTCTCCGCGGCGTCACGCCACCGCCCTCACGGTGGCCGGCGCGCTGGTCGTCGGCTCACTGGCCGGCGCACCGGCGCACGCCGCACCCGGGACGTCCGCGTCCCCCGAACAGGCCACCGCGCTCGCCGCCGCACTCGGCGACCGCTCCGCCGGCACGTACGCCGAAGCCGGCGGCGCGATGGTGGTCACGGTGACCGACGACGCCGCGGCCCAGAAGGTCCGCGCGGCCGGCGCCACCCCCAAGCTCGTCACCCGAGGCGCGGACGACCTGGCCCGCGCCACCACCGCCCTCGAGAAGTCCGCCCGCATCCCCGGCACCGCCTGGTGGACCGACCCGGCCACCAACCAGGTCGTCGTCTCCGTCGACAGCACCGTCACCGGCGCGAAGCTGGACCGGGTGAACGCGGTGGCCCGCGCGCTCGACGGCACCGTCCGGATCGAGCGCGAGGCCGGCACGCTGAGCACCCGCGCCGCCGGTGGCGAGGCCATCTACGCCGAGGGCGGCGGACGCTGCTCGCTCGGCTTCAACGTGCGCAGCGGCTCGACGTACTACTTCCTGACCGCCGGGCACTGCACCGCCATCGCCGCCACCTGGTACGCCGACTCGGGGCAGAGCAGCCAGCTCGGCACCGGCGGCACCGGGAGCTTCCCGGGCAACGACTACGGCATCGTGCAGCACACGAACGCCGGCGCGGCCGAGGGCAGCGTCTCCCTCTACAACGGCGGCAAGCAGGCCATCACCGGCGCGGCGGACGCCTTCGTCGGGCAGTCGGTGCAGCGCTCGGGCAGCACCACCGGCCTGCACGGCGGCACGGTGGAGGCGCTCGACGCCACGGTGAACTACGCCGAGGGCAGCGTCTCCGGCCTGATCCGCACCACGGTCTGCGCCGAGCCGGGCGACAGCGGCGGCTCGCTGTTCAGCGGCAGCAGCGCGGTCGGCCTGACCTCCGGCGGCAACGGTGACTGTTCGTCGGGCGGAACGACCTACTTCCAGCCGGTCACCGAGGCGCTGAGCGTCTACGGCGTGGACCTCGTCTGAGCCGAACCGCGCACGGGACGGGCCACCGGGTAACCGGTGGCCCGTCTTCGCGTGCGCTGGTCATGTTCTGGCGGCCCGGGCCAGGACGTTTGCCGAAACGGCAAGGAACCTTGCCGCGGGCCTCCGACCGGCGCACGATGGCGGTGCCGGGACGGGAGCGCCCGGCGGCGAAGGAGGCACGCATGACCGCGCACCAGCACGGGCACCACGAGAACCCGCCGGCGGACACCGACCCCGCCCGGTTCTGGGACGAGCGCTACAGCCAGTCGGACCGGATCTGGAGCGGCCGGGTGAACCCGGTCCTCGCCGAGGTGGCCGCCGACCTGTCGCCCGGCACCGTGCTCGACCTGGGCTCCGGCGAGGGTGGCGACGCGATCTGGCTGGCCGCGCGGGGCTGGCGGGTCACCGCCGTGGACGTCTCGTCCGTCGCGCTGGACCGCCTCGCGGCGGAGGCCGAGCGGGCCGGCGTGGCGGAACGGATCACCACCCTCCGGCACGACGTGACCCAGGGCTTTCCGCCCGGCCGGTTCGACCTGGTGTCGGCGCAGTTCTTCCAGTCGCCGCTGGTCCTGCCCCGAGAGAAGGTGCTGCCCCCGGCCGCGGCGGCGGTCGCGCCCGGTGGCCGGCTGCTCGTCGTCGAGCACGGCGCGCCGCCGCCGTGGTCCGGTCTCGACCCGGACGACCCGCGCTTCGCCACCCCGGAGGAGATCCTGGCCGCCGTGGACCTCGACGCGGACGGCTGGGAGATCGAGCGGCTGGGCGCGGCGCACCGCACCGCCACCCACGACGGTCACACGGGCGAGCTGGTCGACCACGTCGTCCTGGTCCGTCGCCGCTGACCGCCCGACCGTCCGGCCGGGCCCGACGCCGGGCCGTCCCGGCGGGGAACCGTCACGCCCGTGCCGGCGGACGGGGTCGGGTCAGCAGCAGGACCAGCAGGCCGCCGGCGCACAATGCCGTGCTCATCCCGTACGCCCAGCGGTAGCCGACCTGCGCCGCGATCCCGAGCAGCGGACCGGCGAGCATGGCGCCGATCGGGAACGAGTTGGTGAACAGCGTGGTCGCCCGACCGGGTTGGCCGGGCAGCAGATCCTGCACGTAGGTGATGGCGACGCCCGACACCGCGGCGATGAACATCGCGTTGACCGGCTGCGCCAGCAGCAGCACCGTGACGGTCGGGGCCGCGGCGGCGACCGCGTAGTAGGCGACGCCGCAACCGGCGCCGAGCAGGATCAGCGTCCGCAGCCGGACCCGCGCGGTCAGCACGCCCAACCCGAGCATCAGCGGGATCTCCAACGCCGCGCACAGGCCCAGCACGAGCCCGGCGTCAGCCGGCTCGCCGCCCAGGTCCCGGCCGATGAACAGCGGCATCGCCTGCACACCGAGCGTCATCGGGCACTGCACCAGGACGAAGGCGACCACGGTGAACGCCAGCCGCCACCGCGACGCGCCGGGCGCCGCGACGCCGGGGACGTCGGCCGCCGGTCGGGCCGGGACGGGCAGCTCCTCCAACCGGAACGCGGCCAACAGCGCCGCCGCCGCGTACAGGCCGGCCGCGACGCCGTAGACCAGCCGGAAACCGCCGACGGAGAGCAGGACCGCGGCCAACGCCGGGCCGGCCACCCAGGCCAGCGAGAACACGGTACGCAGCACGCTGATGCCCAGGGCGGCCCGGCCCGGACTGTCCCGGTCGAGGAGCTGGCGGGCGTAGGCGAACGACTGCGGGAACAGCGAGTTGGCCAACGCGACGGCGGTCGCGGTCAGCCCCAGCAGGACCCAGTAGTCCCGCACGACCGCGGTCAGGCCGGCGCCCACCATCCCGGCCAGCGCCGCGCCGACGAGCAGCCGGCGACGGATC
Source organism: Micromonospora sp. WMMD754 (assembly GCF_049315235.1). NCBI lineage: Bacteria > Bacillati > Actinomycetota > Actinomycetes > Micromonosporales > Micromonosporaceae > Micromonospora > Micromonospora sp. WMMD754. The sequence continues at coordinate 5,865,292 of NZ_CP186058.1, read as the reverse complement.
GGCCGTCGGTCCGACAGGCGGCCGACCAGCGTGGAGATCGTGACGCCGGAGAGCGGCGCGACGACCAGGAACACGGTCACCCGCAGCGGATCCGCGCCGACCTCGCTGTCGAGGAACAGCGACAGGAACGGCAGCACCACGGCGACGGACAGGCCGACGCTGAGGAACATCAGCGCCAGCGGGAGCAGCCGGAGGCGGCCGGCGCGCGCCGCCGGCCTGGTGTCCACAGCCATGCGGCGGACTGTACGCCGCACCGGTGACAGCCCTCTCCGCACGCGACCCGCACGGCGCCCTTACCGTCCTCGAACATGCCCCGGCTAGCGTCGGCGTACATGACGGAACGGGAAGCGGTGGCACACCTGCTGCGGCGGGCGACGTTCGGGCCGACCGCCGACGAGGTGGACGCCGCCGAACGGGCCGGCTTCGCCGCCACGCTCGACCGGCTGCTCGACCCCGGCGGGGCGGACCGGGGCGCGGCGGCCACCCCGACACCCGATCTCGGCCCGGACCCGGCGGCGGCGCTCGACAAGGCAGCCACGCGCGAGCAGCGTCAGCAGGCCAACCGCCGGCGCCGCGAACAGGCGACCGCGCTGACCGACTGGTGGCTGGCGCGGATGGTCGCCGCCGAGCACCAGTGCGACGAGAAGCTGCTGTTCTTCTGGCACGGGCACTGGGCGACCAGCGTGCAGAAGGTGCGGTCGGCGCCGCTGATGCTGCGCCAGCTCGACACGCTGCGCCGGCTCGGTCGCGGACCGCTGGCCCCGCTGGTGGACGCCATGGTGCGCGACCCGGCGTTGATCCTCTGGCTCGACGGGCAGCAGAACACCCGGCGGGCGCCGAACGAGAACCTGGCCCGGGAACTGATGGAGCTGTTCACGCTCGGCATCGGCGGAGGCTACGAGGAGACCGACGTGAAGGAGGGCGCGCGGGCGTTGACCGGGTGGACGGTCGACCGGCGGACCGGGGCCGCCCGCTTCGTGCCCCGTCGGCACGACCCGGGCCGCAAGACGATCCTCGGCCGCAGCGCCGCCTTCGACGCCGGCTCCTACGCCGCCCTGCTCGCCGGCCGCCCGGAGACCGCCCGGTTCGTCGCCGGCCGGCTCTGGTTCCGCTACGCCGGCGCGCAGGTGCCCGCGCCGGTGGACCTCGCCGGCCCGGACACCGTCGGCACCCTGCGCCGGATCCTCACTGCCCCGGCGTTCGCGCAGACCCGGGACACGCTGGTCAAGCAGCCCGTCGAGTGGTTGGTCGGCGCGGCCCGGCAGCTCGGTGTCCGGCCGTCGGCGCTGCCCGAGGCGGGGCGGCGCCGGCTCCTGGCCGGGCTGAACGCCCTGGACCAGGTGCCGCTGCGTCCGCCGAGCGTCGGTGGCTGGCCGGCCGGCACGGCGTGGCTGACCACGTCGTCCCTGCAGGCCCGGCTAAGGGTGGCCGACCACCTGGCCGCCGTCGCCGATCCGGCGGTGCTGGCCCGGCTCACCGCCGCGCCGCCGGCCGGTCGGCCCGAGGCGTTGGCCCGCCTGCTGGTGGTCGACCGGTGGAGCGACCGCACCCGGGCGGCCCTGGCCCCGCTGGCCGGACAACCGCGCCGGCTGCTGGTGGCCGGTCTGGTCAGCCCCGAGTACGCGGTCAGTTGAGAGGAGCGATCCATGGACGTCCTGACCCGACGGCGGTTCCTGGTGGCCAGCGGTGTGGTCGGTGCGACCGCCCTGGCCGGCGGCGCCGCCGCGTACCGCCTGAACGACCTGCTCGCCACCGCCGGCGACCGGGATCCCGAGGCCCGCACGCTGGTCCTGGTGACGTTGTACGGCGGCAACGACGGCCTGAACACGGTCGTCCCGTACGCCGACCCCGCCTACCGGGACGCGCGACCCGACCTGGCGTACACCGCCGAGGACGTGCTGCGGCTCGACGACGGCTTCGGACTCAACCCGGCGCTTCCCGGCCTGCACCGCGCGTACGGCGCGGGCCGGCTCGCGGTGGTGCGGGGCGTCGGCTACCCGAAGCCCGACCGCAGCCACTTCCGGTCCATGGACATCTGGCAGACCGCCCAGCCGGACCGGCCCGGCACCACCGGCTGGCTCGGCCGTTGGCTGGACCGGGCCGGCGGCGACCCCCGGCTCGCCGTCTCGTTCGAGCCCGCCCTGCCGCCCCTGCTGGCCGGGGAACGCGGGGCCGGGGCGTCGGTGCCGGTGCCGGACCGGGAGACCGCCCCGCAGCTCGGCGCGGAGACGCTCACCGCGCTCGCCGCCGCCGCGCCGGACGACTCGCCCGCCCGGGCCCGCGCCGCGGCCTGCTTCGCCGACCTGCGCGCGGTGGACGCGATGGTCGCTCAGGTGCGTGCCGCGCCGGCGGGGGAGGAGGCCGAGGACGACGGGGAGAGCGCGCCGGCCACCGCCACCGGTGGCGCCCGGGTCTCCCTGGACGCGCAGCTCGACCTGGTCGCCCGGTGCGTCGAGGCCGACGTGACCACGCGGGTGTTCTCCGTCTCGCTCGGCGGCTTCGACACCCACGCCGACGAGAAGCAGCTCCAGCAGGTGCTCCTCGGGCAGCTCGACGGCGCCCTGACCCGCTTCGCCGACCGGATGGCCCGCACCGAGGCGGGGCGGAAGGTGGTGGTGGCGGTCTACTCGGAGTTCGGCCGCCGGGTACGGGCCAACGCCTCCGACGGCACCGACCACGGCACCGCCTCGAACGTGCTGCTGCTCGGCGCGCCGGTCGACGGCGGCCTGTACGGCGAGCCGCCCAGCCTGACCGACCTCGACGACGGCGACCTGAAGCACACCACCGACTTCCGGGACGTCTACGCCACCGTGCTGGAGCGGGTGCTGGACACCGACCCGGGCGCGGTCCTGGGCGACTGGCGGGGGCGGCTCACCGGCGTGCTCTGACCTCGCGCCCGATCACCCGACGGCGGTGGGGGAGGGGGGTGCGCTGCCGCCGCGCGGCCCCTCGGCGGTCATCAGCCGGACGATCTCCGCCCGGTCGGCCGCCGACGGCAGCCCCCACTCCGGCCGGTAGCCGTACACCTGGTCCAGCGGGGTGGAGGCGGTGCGGCCGTCCAGGATCTCGACGGCGTCGGTGCCGATCAGCCCGGGATGCTCGACGCCGCACGCCTCCGCGACCTTGACCAGATCGCGCCGCAGCGTGCGGATGTAGTTGGCGGCCCGCACCGACTTGCGGGCCGGGTCCAGCCCTCGCGCCAGCCAGGCGTTCTGGGTGGCGACGCCGGTGGGGCAGGTGTCGGTGTGGCACTTCTGCGCCTGGATGCAGCCGATCGCCAGCATGGCCTCCCGGCCGACGTTGACCATGTCGGCGCCGAGCGCGAACGCCACCACCGCGTTGTCCGGCAGGCCGAGCTTGCCGGCGCCGACGAACACCACCTGCTCGTGCAGGTCGCGCTCGGCGAAGGTCCGGTAGACCCGGGAGAAGCCCTGCTGGAACGGCAACGAGACCGAGTCGCTGAAGATCAGCGGGGCGGCGCCGGTGCCGCCCTCGCCGCCGTCGACGGTCACGAAGTCCACGCCCCGGCCGGTGTCCCGCATCAGCGTGGCCAGCTCCTCCCAGAAGCCCAGGTCACCGACGGCGGACTTGATGCCCACCGGCAGGCCGGTCTCGGCGGCGAGCAGCTCCACCCAGTCCAGCAGGCTGTCGCAGTCGGAGAACTCGGCGTGCCGGGACGGGCTGACGCAGTCCTGGCCCTGGGGGATGCCCCGGGTGGCGGCGATCTCGGCGGAGACCTTCGCCGCCGGCAGCAGGCCGCCGAGGCTGGGCTTCGCGCCCTGGCTGAGCTTGATCTCCAGCGCCCGCACCGGCGCGCCGGCGACCAGGTCCTTGAGCCGGTCCAGGCTGAACCGGCCGCGTTCGTCCCGGCAGCCGAAGTAGGCGGTGCCCAGCTGGAAGACCAGCTCGCCGCCCTTGCGGTGGTGGGGCGACAGTCCACCCTCGCCGGTGTTCTGCAGGCAGCCGGCCAGCGCGGCGCCCCGGTTGAGCGCCTCCACCGCGTTGCCGGAGAGTGAGCCGAAACTCATCCCGGAGATGTTGACCACCGACTCCGGACGGAAGGCGCCCGGCCGGCCGCGCGCCGCGCCCAGCACCTTGGCGCAGGGCAACGTCACGTCGTGCCCGGCGCCCGGGGCCGACGGTGGCACCGCCCGGCCGAACGTCCGGTGCTTGATGATCGGATAGCCGGCCGTGTGCTCGATGTCGTTGTCGGTGCCGAACCCGAAGTAGTTGTTCTCCTGCTTCGCCGAGGCGTACACCCAGCGCCGCTGGTCGCGGGTGAAGGGCCGCTCCTCGTCGTTGCCGGCCACGACGTACTGGCGCAGCTCCGGCCCGATCGACTCGATCAGGTAGCGGGCGTGCCCGAGGACGGGGAAGTTGCGCCGCAGCGCGTGGTCACGTTGCAGCAGGTCGCGCGCGGCGATCGCGGCCACGGCGGCGACGGCGGCGGGTACGGCTCTCCTGGCCCAGCTCATCCCGCCACTCTTTCCGCCACGGCCACCGGTCAAACTCCGTGGAACCCGGGTGGCGCGCGCGGTGTCATGACGGTGGACCGAGGTGGAGGTCGCCCTGGACGACGACGACATCGTCACCCGCGTGCGCGCCGGTGACCGGGAGGCGTACGACCTCCTGGTCGCCCGGCACACCGCGTCCGCGTACCGGACCGCGCTGCTGCTCGGGGCCGGTCCGGACGCCGAGGACGTGGTCCAGGAGGCGTTCGTGAAGGCGTACCGGAAGCTGTCCCGGTACCGGGGCGAGGCGTCGTTCCGGTCGTGGCTGCTGGCCATCGTGGCCAACGAGAGCCGGAACCTGCACCGGTCGCGTACCCGGCGGCACGGGCTGACGCTGCGCGCGGCGACGGCCGGCCCGACGACGGACACCACCACCGACGACGGCCTCGACGCGGTGCTCGCCGCCGAGCGACGGGCCGCGCTGGTGGACGCGCTGCGCCGCCTGCCGGCGCGCGACCGCGAGGTGATCGTCTGCCGCTACCTGCTCGACCTCGGCGAGGAGGAGACCGTGACCGTGCTGGGGCTCCCCCGGGGCACGGTGAAGTCGCGGACCCACCGGGCGCTGGCGAAGCTGCGCGGCCTGCTCGACCGCGAGGTGGTGCGTCGTGGATGACCTGGAGCGGGAGCTGCGCGACCTGGCCGCGTGGCTGGAGCCGGCCGGGTCGCCGGACGTGACCGCCCGGGTCCGCGCCCGCCTCGCCGAGCCGGCGCCGCGACGCCGGTGGCGGTACCGGGTGGCCGCCGCGCTCGCCGTCCTGCTCGTGGTGGCGCTGCCGCCGGGGCGGGCCGCCCTGGCCGACGCGGTGGCCGGGCTGCTGCGCTTCGCCGGCGTGGTCGTCGACACGTCGTCCACGCCACCGCCCCCCGGCGGCGCCCCGTCGCCGCCGCCGGGGCAGCGCCCGGTCACGCTGGTCGAGGCGCAGCGTCAGGTCCGCTTCCCGATCCGGGTGCCGGCCCGGCTCGGCGCACCGGAGCGGGTGCTGGTGGCCGACCCGGACGACGCCGGCGGCCACCGGGTCGCGAGCCTGCTCTGGCGGGGCGGCGCGCTGCGGCTGGACGCCTTCGACGGCGCGCTCGACCCCGTGTTCCACAAGCAGGCGGCCGGGGCGGACGTCACGTTCACCCAGGTGCGCGGCGACTTCGCGATCTGGGTCGGCGGCCCGCACGCGCTCGCGTACGTGGACCGGGGCGGGACGGTGCGGGTGGCCACCGCGCGCCTGTCCGCGGCGACGCTGATCTGGCAGCACGCCGGGGTGAGCTACCGGCTGGAGGGCGACCTCGGGCGGGACGAGGCGATCGGGATCGCGGGCTCGCTGGGCTGAGGCGGGAACCTTCCGGGCGCGGCCGGTGTCCTGCTGGCGAGGTTCGTCGTCGATCGGGGGTGCGGGATGTCGCGTCCGGGCCGGGTCCTGGTGGTGTCGGTGGTGGTGCTGGCCGGCTGCACGACCGCGGGGCCGCCGGACCCGCCGCGGTCGGCCGTCGCCTCCTCCGCGTCGACGGGCTGTTTCTCCCGGGTGGACACCGGCCCGCTGCCGGAGTGGGCGGACGCCGGCTTCACCGGCGACACCCGGGTGCCGCACGTGCTCGGCGCCCGGGGTGACATCGTCGCGGTCCTGTTCGGGCATCCGCTCACCCACGGCCGCGGCGACGGGCCGGCAAACAAGGTCCTCTGGGTGGCGCGCCCGGCGCCGGGCGCGACCGACCCGGCGACGTCCGCCACCCTGGTGATCACCGCGACCCGGGACGGCACCGCCACCCGGGTCACGCGCGAGGTGGCCGGCGGGCCCGGACCGTCCATCCTCGACCTGCCGGCGCCCGGGTGCTGGCACCTGCGGTTGGACTGGTCCGGCCGGGTCGACACCCTGGACCTCACCTACCGCTCCGCGGCCGGCTGACCCGGGCATGGTCGCGCCCGGCGCGGGTAACGCCCGGGCATGGCGAAGTACACCAGGCCCGAGCTGCGGGAACGGCTCAAGGATGAGATCAGGGCCTCCGACAAGGGTGGGCGGCCGGGGCAGTGGTCCGCCCGCAAGTCGCAGCTGCTGACGAACGAGTACAAGAAGCGCGGTGGGGGCTTCGAGGGACCGAAGGACGAGCGGCAGCGCTCGCTGCAACGCTGGGGCGGCGAGCAGTGGCAGACCCGGTCGGGGGAGACCCGCGCGCGCAAGGACGGCGAAACTCGCCGTTACCTGCCGAAACAGGCCTGGGAGGAGCTGTCGGAGAAGGAGCGGCAGGCGACCGACACCCGCAAGCGGCGGGCGTCGCGCTCCGGCCGGCAGTACGTGTCGAACACCGGCCCGGCGAAGCGGGCCCGCCGGGACGCGACGGCGGCGGAGCAGGTGAACGAGCTGCCGGTGGCCGAGGCGGTCAAGCTCGTGCGGGGCCTCGACACGCGTCAGCTGAACGCGGCGTTGCGCCGGGAACGCGGGGGCAAGGCCCGCAAGACGCTGATCGGACGCCTGGAGTCGGAACTCGGCCGGCGCCGCGCGGCCTGAGCAGGACGGCGTGGCCCGGCGCGGCCTCCCCGCGCCGGGCCACCTCGGTCAGCCCGCCGCGCAGGTGGGCGTGCCGGAGGGGGCCGTACCGGTCCCCTGGAAGCCGAACTCGGTGCTGCCGCCGGCACCGACCTGGCCGTTGTAGGCGACGTTGCGGAACGTCACCGCGCCGCTGGCGCCGCTGGCCTGGGCGCTCCACGTGTTGGTGACCGTCGAGCCCGACGGCACGGTGAGCGTCACCGTCCACCCGTTGAGCGCGTTCGCGCCGGCGGTGACGCGGACGGTGGTGACGAACCCGCCGGGCCACTGGTTCGTGGTGAGCGACGCGGTGCACCCGCCGCCGGTGGGCGGGGGAGTCGTGGGCGGCGCGGTGGTGGGCGGCGTGGTCGTCGGCGGCGGCGTGCTCGGGGGCGTGGTGGTCGGCGGCGTCGTCGTGGGCGGCGGGGTGCCGCCGGCGTTGAGCGCGTCGAGCGCGGCGGTGTAGGCCGCCTTCTTGTTGCCGTTGCCGTCGAAGAGCAGCGGGGTGCCGCCGGCGCGCCAGGAGTCGCTGTCCCGGATCCCCCAGACGGTGATGCCGGTGCACCGCGACACCGCCAGGCAGTCCTTGACCACGTTGGCGTACGTGGTGGCCTGGGCGCTGCCCGAACCCTCGATGTCGAGTTCGGTGATCTGCACGTCGACGCCGAGGGCGGCGAAGTTCTGCAACGTGGTGCGGTAGTTGCTCGGGTACGGCGAGCCGCTGTTGAAGTGCGACTGCAGGCCGACGCAGTCGATCGGCACGCCCCGGGCCTTGAAGTCCTTGACCAGGTTGTAGACGCCCTGGGTCTTGGCCCAGCTCCAGTTGTCGGTGTTGTAGTCGTTGTAGCAGAGCTTGGCGCCCGGGTCGGCGGCGCGCGCGGTGCGGAACGCCACCTCGATCCAGTCGTTGCCGGTGCGCTGGAGGTTGGAGTCGCGGCGGCCGCCGCTGCCGTCGTCGAACGCCTCGTTGACCACGTCCCAGGCGTAGATCTTGCCCTTGTAGTGGGTGGCGACCTGGGTGATGTGGTTGACCATCGCCTGGCGCAGCGCGCTGCCGGACAGGTTCTGCGCCCAGCCGGGCTGCTGCGAGTGCCAGGCCAGCGCGTGGCCGCGTACCCGCATGCCGTTGGCCTGGGCGTGCGCGACGATCCGGTCGGCATTGGCGTAGCTGAACTGGCCCTGGGACGGCTCGGTGGCGTCCCACTTCATCTCGTTCTCGGGGGTGACCATGGTGAACTCGCGGTTCAGGATGCCGACGTATGTGCCGTCCGACAGCTTGTTCGCGGCCACCGCGGTGCCGAAGTAGCGGCCCTGTTCCGCCGCCGCCGCGCCCAGGGTGGTCCCGGCGCTGGCGCTGGTCGCCACCGCGACCGTGGCCGCGACCAGCGCGGCGCCGACGGCGGCCGACAGCAGGGCGGCACGCGGCCGGTATCGGGCGGTCGGGCTCCCGCTGCCGCGGGCGAGCACCTTGTCCATCACGAAGCCTTTCTCACGGGTGGTGGATGAGGAGCCCGCTCCGACGACTTGCCCGCCACGGCGCCGGCGCGGCGCGGCTGCCCGGGGCCGCGCGTGCCGGGGTGCGTTCCCCGCCACCGTGAGTCGGTCGGAGGCCGCTCCCGCGGGAGGGCTCCATTCGCGACCGTCATTCTCCGCATCGGGCCGCAACAACGTCAACGATTTCCGGAAGGTCGCGGCGGGGCCCGCCGGAGGATCGGCCCCGCCGCGACGCTCGGGATGCGCTACCGGCGCGGCTGCTGCGGGACGCGGGGCAGCACGAACGGCGGGCCGGAGAAGATGAGGTCGGCCTTCATCTCCTGGTACGCGCGCTTGGGCCGGTAGTTCTCGTCGTACGCGGTGGCCAGCCCCTCCGGCGGGTTCTCGAACCAGTCCGGCACCCAGGAGTGCCGGTCGGTGAAGCCCCAGAGCGTGAACGACAGGCAGTGCCGCTCGGCCAGGCAGGCGCGCAGCAACGTGCTGAAGTTCGCCGCGGACGCCTGCAACCGCGGGTTGATCTCGGCGGAGTCACCCGCCTGGACCCCGGCGGTGAGCTGGCTGCGCACGTCGACCTCGGTGAACGCGGTGGCCAGCCCCAGGCCGGCGAACCTGCGCAGCGCTGCGGCGACCTGGAGGGTGTCGTAGTTGCCGTACTGGGTGCCCAGGTGCCCCTGGCTGCCGACCCCGTCGATCGGCACCCCTCGGGCCCGCAGGTCACGGGCCATCTCGTAGACGAACTGCGTCTTGTCGTCGGCCGGGTTGCCGGAGCCGAACGCCTCGATGTTGTAGTCGTTGTAGAACAGCAGCGCCTTCGGGTCGGCGGCCCGGGCCCAGCGGAACGCGTCAGCGATGTAGCCGGGACCGAGGTTCTCCGCCCAGAAGCCCTTGTAGTGCAGCGTGGACGGGGTGTCCCAGGGGTCGCTGACCGCCTCGTTCACCACGTCCCACTGCCAGATCCGGCCCTTGAAGTGGCGCACCACCGCGGTGATGTGGTCGCGCAGGATCCGGCGCAGCTCGGCCTTGTCGATCGAGCCGTCCGCGACCCCGTCGGTGAGCCAGGCCGGCAGCTGGTTGTGCCAGACCAGCACGTGGCCGCGGACCCGCTGGCCGTGCTGGCGGGCGAAGTCGACCAGCTGGTCGGCCGGTGTCCAGTTGTAGGTTCCCCGGGTCGGCTCCAGGCTCTCCCACTTCATCGCGTTCTCGGCGGTGACCGTGGAGAACTCGGACCCGGCCAGCTCGCGGTAGCGCGGGTCGGCGGGGTCGGCGAGCGCGTCCATGTCCACCGCGGTGCCGATGTACAGGCCGTGCCGCTGGGCCAGCGCGCGCAGGCTCTGCGCGGCCGGATCGTAGGGGCGGCCGGCGGTGGCGGGGGCGACGTTGAGGGCGGCGACGGTGGCCACGGCGACCGCGCCGGCGACGATCCAGCGTCTCAGCTTCATGGTCGTTCCTTCCGGAGGGACGGTTCCGAAACTTCCGGGATACTTCCGAAAGTGATCCGGAACACTACGGACGTCGATGTCGGTCGTCAACCGTCCCTCCGGGACGCTCACTCCTGCCGATAGGTGGCGTGGTCGAAGTCGGCGTACCCGCCGTCGCCCCCGAGGTCCTGCACCCAGAGGCCGAGGAACGCGCCGGTGAAGCCCCAGGCGGCCGGCTCGCCGTCGACGACGAGGGCGGCGTGCTCGTCGGAGAGGATCGTCGCGTCCAGGTCGACCGGCAGGTCCCGCCAGCCGTCACCCAGGTCGTACCCGACGTGGACCACCGGCCCGTCGAACCGCGCCCGCAGCCCGACCCGCGCGCCGTCGCCGGCGTCCACGGTGAGCTCCGGATACGCGGTCCGCCGGCCCCGGTCGCAGCTCAGCAGCTCGAGCACCCGGCGGCCGTCGTCGGCCCGGGTGAGGTAGAGGTGATGCCAGTTGGTCGTGTTGTAGTACGCGGTGACGCCGGCCAGCTGCCGGTGGTCGGCCGGGTCGAACTCGACGACGGTCTCCAGCACGCACCGCTCGGCGCCGACCCGGCGGGCGACCAGGCTCGGCGTCTGCCGGCCCACCGGGGACTGCCCGCCGTGCAGCCGCAGGTACGACGGGCGCGCCGTCAGGTCCAGCCACTCCTCGCCGGCCGGACGGCGCAGCGTCGACCAGCGGGCGGACAGCGTGGGCCCGTCGAAGTGGTCGGTGGCCGGCTCGTCCGGCCAGGGGTGCGCGGGCAATTCCGGGGCCGGGACGGTGTCGGCCGGCACCCGACCGGGCACGGCCGGCCACTGCCCGGCCGGCCAGTCGACCCGCTGGATCGCGGTCTCCCGCCCGAGGACGCAGTTGCCCAGCGGGGAGTAGGGGCGGGCCACCAGGTGGGCGAGGTACCAGTCGCCCTGCTGCGTCTCGACCAGGCACCCGTGGCCCGCCTTCTGCAGTCGCAGGTCCGGCCGGCCGGCGGAGGTGAGCAGCGGTCCCCTCGGGTCGGCCAGGTACGGGCCGAACAGGTGGCGGGAGCGGGCGACCGTGACCTGGTGCTCCCAACTGGTCCCGCCCTCGGCCGTGACCAGCCAGTACCAGCCGTCGCGCCGGTAGAGGTGCGGACCCTCGGTCAGCCCGGCCGAGGTGCCGTGGAAGATGATCCTCGCCTCGCCGACCAGCCGTCGTCGCTCGCGGTCGTAGCGCTGGATCTCGATCCCGCCGAAGCGGTCCCGGCCCGGCCGCCAGTCCGCGCTCAGGCTCAGCAGCCAGGTGCTGCCGTCGGTGTCGTGGAACAGCGCCGCGTCGAAGCCGTGCGCGTGCAGCTTCACCGGGTCCGACCAGGGCCCGCCGATGTCCGGGGCGGTGATCAGGTAGTTCTGTGGGTCCCAGTAGCCGCTGGCGAAGCTGGCGACGTCGCTGTAGACGAGGTGGAACAACCCGTCGTGCCAGGTCAGGTCCGGCGCCCACACCCCGTTGGAGTCCCCGCAGCCCCGCAGGTCCAGCAGCCGGCGCTCGGTGACGATCCCGCCGAGCGGGCGCCAGTGCACCAGGTCGCGGGAGTGATGGATCCCGACCCCCGGATACCACTCGAAGGTCGAGGTGGCCAGGTAGTAGTCGTCGCCCACGCGCAGGATCGAGGGATCCGGGTGGAACCCGGTGAGGACCGGGTTGCGGATCGACCGGGTGACGGCGGGCAGGGGGGCGATCTCGGTCGACATCGGCGACTCCTCGGGCTCGGTCCACTGACGACGTTCCGGAACTTCCGCTCCGGACAGTGCGGAGTTGCGGCCCACCGTATCGGCTCGACGCGGCTGTGGGGGAGCCTTGACCGGGGCACAGACGGGTCGTAACCTACCGGCCAATGCCGGAAACCATTCCGCTCCATCGCTGAAAGTTCCGGAGATCCCGTGTCCGACAAGGTCACCATCGCGACAATCGCACGCCTGGCCGGCGTCTCGGTGCCGACGGTCTCGCGGGTGGTCAACGGCCGCTCCGACGTCTCCCCGCAGACGCGGGAGCGGATCGAGCAGCTGCTCGCGCGGCACGGCTACCGCCGCCGTCCGCCGAGCATGCGGGCCAGCTCCGGCCTGATCGACCTGGTCTTCAACGACCTGGACAGCCCGTGGGCGGTCGAGATCATCCGGGGGGTCGAGGACGTCGCGCACGCGGCCGGCATCGGCACCGTGGTGTCCGCCATCCACCGGCGTACCTCGTCGGCGCGGCAGTGGCTGCACAACCTGCGGGTCCGCTCGACCGAGGGCGTCATCTTCGTGACCTCGACGCTGGAGGCGCCGCTGCAGGCGGAGCTGAGCCGGCTCAACCTCCCGGTCGTCATCGTCGACCCGGCCGGCGTGCCGCCGCAGGAGGCGCCGGCGATCGGCGCGACCAACTGGGTCGGCAGCCTGCGGGCCACCGAGTACCTGCTCGGTCTCGGCCACCGGCGGATCGGGTTCATCGGTGGACCGGCGCACCTGATGTGCAGCCGGGCCCGCCTGGACGGCTACCGGGCGGCCCTGGAGGCCGCCGGTCTCGGGGTGGACGACGAGCTGATCCGCCCGGGCAACTTCTACCACGAGGCCGGTTTCACCGGGGGCGAGCGGCTGCTGGCCCTGCCGGATCCGCCCACCGCGATCTTCGCCGCCAGCGACCAGATGGCCCTCGGCGCCTACGAGGCGGTACGCCGGCGCGGCCTGCGGGTGCCGGACGACGTCAGCGTGGTGGGCTTCGACGACCTGCCGGAGGCGCGGTGGTGCTCCCCGCCGCTGACCACCGTGCGCCAGCCGCTCGCCGAGATGGGGATGCTGGCCGCCCGCACGGTCCTGCGGCTGGCCCGGGGTGAGCGGACCGAGAGCCGGCGGGTGGAGCTGACCACCGAGCTGGTGGTGCGCGACAGCGCCGCCCGCCCGCCCGAGTGAGCAGCGGTGGCCTCAGCGCAGGGGTCGGCAGGACGCCCGGACCACCAGCTCGGTGGGGAGCCGGATGTGCGTGTCGCGTTCCACGCCCGCGATCAGGTCGATCAGCAGGCGCAGCGACTCCGCGCCCATGCGTTGCAGCGGTTGCCGGATCGTCGTCAGCGGCGGGTCGACCAACGCGGACTCCGGGACGTTGTCGAAGCCGATCACCGACAGGTCGTCCGGCACGGTCAGGCCCGCGCCGCGGGCCACGTCCAGCGTCGAGATCGCCGAGAGGTCGTTGCCCGCGAAGATCGCCGTCGGCCGGTCGGGGAGCGCCAGCAGCTCGGCCGCGGTGCTCGCGGCGCTCTCGATGCGGAAGCCGCCGACGCGCACGAGCCGCTCGTCCACCGCCACCCCGGCGTCGGCCATGGCCCGGCGGAATCCGGCCTCCCGCAGCCGCGCCGACTCCAGGTCGGGGCGTCCGCTGATGTGCCCGATGCGGCGGTGGCCGAGGGAGAGCAGGTAGTTCGTGGCGAGGACGGCGCCGGCGAAGTTGTCCGAGTCGACGGTGGGCAGGCCGGACGGCCCGGTGTGCGGGTCGACGGCCACCACGTGGAAGCCGTGCTTGGTCTCCACCACGGTCGGTGTCACGATCACCGCGCCGTCGATGAGCGTCCCGGACAGGCGGGCCAGGGACCGGCGTTCCCAGCCGATGGCCGCGCCCTCGCCGTCGCCGCTGGAATAGGCCAGCAGTTGGTAGCCGCTGCCGGCGACCTCCCGGGACGCGCCCTTGAGCAGTTCGGTCGAGAACGGCTCGAACTCGGCGACCAGAATGCCCAGCACGTTGGTGCGGTGGCTGCGCAGGCTCTGCGCGCCGAGGTCGGCCTCGTACCCGAGGTCGTGGATGACCTGCTGCACGCGTTCGACGGTGGCCTGGGCGACGCCGTACCTACCATTCACAACCTTCGATACCGTTGCCACCGAGACGCCGGCGGTACGTGCCACGTCCGACATCTTGACGCGCTCCGGGAACACCACGCCGACGATGATAGAGGGCTCGCCCGCCCGCGTCGCTACGGTTTCGAAAACGTTATCGATACCGATTGACATCGAGTTACGTGGCTGTAACACTCCCCGGCAGGTAACCCGACTACGTGGTCGAGGAGACATTCATGGCGATGAAGCGCCGTGCGGCTGCCGTGCTGGCACTGCTTGTGACAACCGCCCTGGTCGCCACCGGATGCAACGGCGGTGGCGACGACGAGACGGACGCGGGAAGTGAGCTGTACAAGAACCCGGTGACGCTCACCTGGTGGCACAACGCCTCCCAGGACGGCCCCGGCAAGACGTACTGGGAGAAGGTTGCCAAGGACTTCTCCGCGCTCCACCCGACCGTCAAGATCGAGATCGAGGCGATCGAGACCAACCAGCTCCAGCGCACCCGGCTGCCCGCCGCGCTGCTGAGCAACGACCCGCCGGACGTGTTCCAGGCCTGGGGCGGCGGCGAGATGCGCGAGCAGGTCGAGGCCGACTACCTCAAGGACATCACCGACCAGGTGAAGACCGAGGTGGCCGACATCGGTAGCGCCGCCGAGATCTGGCAGGTGAACGGCAAGCAGTACGGCCTGCCGTACCGGATGGGCATCGAGGGCGTCTGGTACAACAAGGACATGTTCGCCAAGGCGGGCATCACGGCGCCGCCGACCACCTTCGAGGAACTCAACGCGGCGGTCACCAAGCTCAAGGCGACCAACGTGGTCCCGATCGCCCTCGGCGCCGGCGACAAGTGGCCCGCCGCGCACTGGTGGTACAACTTCGCGCTGCGTGCCTGCTCGGTCGACACCCTGAAGAAGGCCACCACCGACCGGACCTTCGACGACCCGTGCTTCGTCAAGGCCGGCCAGGACCTGAAGGCGTTCATCGACACCAAGCCGTTCCAGAACAACTTCATCGCCACGCCGGGCCAGAACGACCCGACCAGCGCCAACGGCCTGCTCGCCAACGGCAAGGCCGCGATGGAGCTGATGGGCGACTGGAACCGCGGCACCCTGGACACCGTCGCCACCGACAAGGCGGCCCTGGGCAAGTTCCTCGGCTGGTTCCCGGTGCCGGCGATCTCCGGCTCCGCCGGTGACCCGAAGGCCGCCCTGGGCGGCGGCGACGGCTTCGCCTGCGCCAAGAACGCCCCGGCCGAGTGCGTCGAGTTCCTCAAGTACCTCGTCAGCCCCGAGGTGCAGAAGGGCTACGCCGCCACCGGCACCGGCCTGCCGGTCGCCAAGGGCGCGGCCGACGGCGTCACCGACCCGGCCCTGAAGTCGATCCTCCAGGCCACCTCCGACGCCACCTACGTGCAGCTCTGGCTCGACACCGCCTACGGCAGCACGGTCGGCAACGCGATGAACGACGCGATCGTCGCGATCTTCGCCGGCAACGGGACACCTGAGAAGGTCGTCTCGGCCATGAAGGCGGCCGCAAGCAAGTGACGTCCGCATCGCAGACCCGTATGCCCGCCGGCGGCGTGACCGCGCCACCGGCGGGCCTCCGGCCCGGCGCACGAGCCGCCTCGCGCCGCGCCGAGACCCGCCGCAAGTGGTACGAGATCATCGGGCTGACCACGCCGGCGGTCCTCATCTACGTGCTGTTCGTGCTGGTGCCGATGGGCTTCGCGTTCTACTACAGCCTGTTCCGCTGGCGCGGCGTCGGCCCGCCCACCGAGTACGTCGGCTTCCGCAACTACACGCTCGCGTTCCAGGATCCGATCTTCCTCGACGCGCTCCGAAACAATGCGATCATCGTGTTCGGGTCGCTGCTCATCCAGGGGCCCGTCGCACTCGGCATCGCCCTGCTGCTCAACCGCCGCTTCCGCGGACGCTCGGCGTTCCGCCTGCTGGTCTTCGTGCCGTACGTGCTCGCCGAGGTCACCGTCGGCATCATGTGGAAGCTGATCCTGACCGACGGCGGCACGCTCGACGCGCTGCTGCGGTCGGTCGGACTGGGCGGCTTCGTGCAGGCGTGGCTGGCCGACCTCGACGTGGTCATCTGGACGCTGCTGTTCGTCCTCACCTGGAAGTACGTCGGTTTCGCCATCATCCTCCTGCTCGCCGGCCTGTCGAACGTGCCGCCGGAGCTGAACGAGGCCGCCGAGATCGACGGCGCGAGCTGGTGGCAGATCCAGCGCCACGTCACGCTGCCGCTGCTCGGCCCCACCATCCGGATCTGGATGTTCCTGTCGATGATCGGCTCGTTGCAGGTCTTCGACATGGTCTGGGTGACCTCGGTGCCCGCGGTGCGCTCGCTGGGCGCCTCGGCCACCATGGCCACGTACATGGTGGACAACGGCTTCTTCGCCCGACTGTGGGGCTACGGAAACGCGGTGGCCGTGATCCTGTTCGTCATCTCCTTCGTCGCGGCGCTGCTGTTCCAGCGGTTCCTTCTCCGCCGTGACATCGAGGGCGCCATCACCCGGAAGGGGAAGTGACAGTGGCCGTGAACTCCGTACCCGCCCCCTCCGCCGGGCGTCGGCCGGTGCAGTGGAACACGCCGCTGACGTACGCGCTGGCGCTCGCGGTCGCGGCCGTGTCGATCGCGCCCGTCGTGTACGTCGTCGTCGGCGGTTTCCGGACCACGCCGCAGATCGTGGCCGACCCGGCCGGCCTGCCGGACCCGTGGGTCTGGGAGAACTACTCCCGGGTGCTGACCCAGAGCGACTTCTGGCGGCAGGCGTTCAACAGCGCCGTGGTCGCGCTCGGCACCACGCTCGGTGTGGTGGTGCTCGGCATGGCCGCCGCGTTCGTGCTGGCCCGGTACACGTTCCGGGGACGCGAGGCGCTCTACACCTTCTTCACCCTCGGCCTGCTGTTCCCGGCCGGCGCGGCGATCCTGCCGCTGTACCTCCTGCTGCGTGACCTGAATCTGATCAACTCCTACTACGCGGTGATCCTTCCGCAGGTGGCCTTCTCGCTGCCGCTCACGATCGTCATCCTGCGCCCGTTCCTGTCCGCCATCCCGCGGGAGCTGGAGGACGCCGCGGCGATCGACGGCGCCGGGCGGCTCGGCTTCCTCTGGCGGATCGTGCTGCCGCTGTCGCGGCCCGCGGTCGTCACGGTCGGCATCCTCGCGTTCGTGGCGAGCTGGAACGCGTTCCTGCTGCCGCTGCTCGTCCTCGGCGACGTCAGCCTGCACACCCTGCCGCTGGGCGTGCAGAACTTCTCCAGCCAGTACACCACCGACACCGCGGGCGTCCTGGCGTTCACGTCGTTGGCGATGCTGCCGGCCCTGCTCTTCTTCACGCTCGCCGAGAAGCAGATCGTCGGCGGCCTGCAGGGCGCGGTCAAGGGCTGAGCGGCAGCGGTACGCGCACAACCAAGCGAAAGGCACAACATGACAGAGGTCCACACGGTGGTGGTCGGGCCGGCGCCGGCTCAGGCGGGCCCGGACCACGACCGGCCGGACGGGCACGCCGGCGAGGCCCGCATCCGGGAGCTGCTCGCCCGGATGACGATCGAGGAGAAGGTCGCCCAGCTCGTCGGCTTCTGGGAGAAGGAGGACGGTGAGGCGGTCGCACCCCTGCAGGGCGAGTTCGCCGACGCGGCCCGGCTGGAGGACTTCTCCCGCCACGGGCTCGGCCACCTCACCCGGGTCTACGGCACCCGCCCGGTCGACGCCGCGTCCCGCGCGGCCTGGCTGTGGCGGTTCCAGCGCGACCTGGTGACCGGTACCCGCCTAGGCATCCCGGCGATCGTGCACGAGGAGTGCCTCACCGGGCTGTCGGCGTGGAAGGCCGCCACCTTCCCCACGCCGCTGGCCTGGGGCGCCGCGTTCGACCCGGACCTCGTCACCGAGATGGCCGCGGCGATCGGGTCCTCGATGCGGGCGCTCGGCATCCACCAGGGGCTGGCGCCGGTGCTCGACGTGATCCGGGACCCGCGCTGGGGCCGGGTCGACGAGTGCATCGCCGAGGACCCCTACCTGGTCGGCACCATCGGCACGTCGTACGTGCGCGGCCTGCAGTCACAGGGGGTGCACGCCACGGTGAAGCACTTCGCCGGCTACTCCGCCTCCCGCGCCGGGCGCAACTTCGCCCCGGTGCACGCCGGCCCCCGGGAGCTGGCCGACGTGCTGCTCCCGCCGTTCGAGATGGCGGTCCTCGACGGTGGCGTGCGCAGCGTCATGCACTCGTACGCGGAGATCGACGGCGTGCCCGTCGCCGCCGACCCGACGCTGCTGACCGGCGTGCTGCGGGACCGGTGGGGCTTCGACGGCACGGTGGTGGCCGACTACTACGGCGTCGCCTTCCTCCACCTGCTGCACCACGTCGCGGCCGACCACGCGGACGCGGCCGTGCAGGCGCTGAGCGCGGGCCTCGACATCGAGCTACCCACCGGCGACGCCTACCTGACCCTGACCGGGACGGTGCGGGCCGGCACTGTGGACGAGGCGCTGGTCGACCGGGCGGTGCTGCGCGTCCTGCGGCAGAAGCAGGACCTCGGGCTGCTCGACGCCACGTTCGACGACGAGCCGCCGGGCGCGGTCGACCTCGACTCGCCCGAGCACCGGTCGATCGCCCGCCGGCTCGCCGAGGAGTCGGTCGTCCTGGTCGCCAACGAGGGCGTGCTCCCGCTGCCGGGGGGCCGGCGGGTGGCGGTGGTCGGCCCGAACGCCGACCGGCAGGGCGCCTTGTTCGGCTGCTACTCGTTCCTCAACCACGTGCTGGCCCTCCACCCGGGGGTGGAGACCGGCTTCGAGGTGCCGACCGTGCTGGAGGCGGTGCGTGCCGAGTTCGGCGCCGACCGGGTCACCTTCGCGGCCGGCTGCGAGGTGGACTCGGCGGACCGGTCCGGGTTCGACGAGGCGGTCGCCGCCGCGTCCGCCGCCGACGTGGCGGTCCTCGTGGTCGGCGACCACGCCAGCCTGTTCGGCCGCGGCACCGTCGGTGAGGGCTGCGACCGCGACGACCTGGAGCTGCCTGGCGTGCAGCGGCAGCTCGTCGAGGCGGTGCTGGACACCGGCACGCCCGTGGTCCTCGTGCTGCTCACCGGCCGTCCGTACGCGCTGGGCTGGGCGCTGTCCCGGTGCGCGGCTGTGGTGCAGGCGTTCTTCCCGGGTGAGGAGGGCGCCGGGGCGATCGCGGGGGTGCTCTCCGGGCGGGTCAACCCGTCCGGCCGGCTGCCGGTCACCCTGCCCGGCTCGGCCGGCGCGCAGCCGTACTCGTACCTGCACCCGGAGCTGGGGGAGGGCATGAACGGCACCAACCTGCCCGCGACGCCGGTGGCGCCGTTCGGCCACGGCCTGTCCTACACCACGTTCGCCTACACCGACCTGACCGTGCCCGCCACCGTGCCGACGGACGGGGCATTGCGCGTCACGGTCCGGGTGACCAACACCGGGGCGGTGGCCGGCGACGAGGTGGTCCAGCTCTACGGCCGCGACCTGGTGGCGTCGGTGACCCGGCCGGTGGCGCAGCTGCTCGGATATCGCCGGGTGCGCCTGGAGCCGGGCGAGGCGGTCACGGTCGAGCTGACCGTGCCCACCAGCCGCCTGGCCTTCTCCGACCGCACGCTGACCCGGGTCGTGGAGCCCGGTGACGTGGAGGTGTGGGTCGGCACGAGCGCCCGGCGGGACGCGATGGGGTCGACCAGGCTGGTCGGTGACACCGTCGCGGTGACCACCGCCGCCCCGCGCTGGACGGTCACCGAGGTCGGCTGAGCGCCGACCCCGGCCGGGTGGCGGTGTCCGGGCCCGACACCGCCACCCGCCGTCTTCCTTGTTGGTGCTTTAGCGGCATATCGGGTGTTTTGTCGATTTCGGCTCACTAGGCTCCTGGGTGTTGTCCAGCCCGTGACCCCTCGGGTCCCCGGCGCCCCCGCGCCCGGTCGGCTGGACCCCGGTCGCCGGCCCCCTACAGGGATGCGTGAGTCAGATGATGGACGCGGACACCATGGTGCTGCCCCGGCTCGGGCCGGCGGAGGTCGGCGTCGAGGACCCGTGGGGCGAGGACCGGCCCCGCCGGGCCCCCGTCCGCGTCGCGCGCCGCCCGGCCCGGTGGCGGGTCGCCGCGTGGCTCCTGCCGGCGCTGCTGACCGGTGGGCTGGGTGTCGTCGGGCTGGACCGGCCGGGCCTGCGGTCCGAGGAGCTGGACACCTGGCGCGCGGCCACGTCCCCGTGGCGCGACCTCCGGTCGGCGCTGGCCGGGGACGAGGCCACGCTCGTGCCGTACCACCTGCTGATCCGGGCCTGGGCGGCGCTGTTCGGCGCCGCGGATCCCACGCTGCGCGTACCGTCGCTGCTGGCCATGACCGCGACCGCGGCGCTCGTCGGCGCGCTCGCGGCGCGGATGTTCACCCCCGGCACGGGCGTGCTGGCCGGCCTTCTCTTCGCGGCGCTACCGACCTCTACCCGGTACGCGCAGGAGGCCCAGCCGTACGCGCTGGCCGTGTGCGCGGCCGTGCTCGCCACCTGGCTGCTGCCGGCGGCCCTGGACCGGCCGGGCGTGCGCCGGCTCGCGCCGTACGCCGGGGCCGTGGTCCTGCTGGGCCTGTGCCAGCCGGCCGCGCTGCTGCTGCTCGCCGGCCACGGCTGGGTGGTGCTCGCCTTCCGCCGGGCGGCCGCCGCCCGCTGGTCGGCGACAGTGGTCCTGGCGGCGCTCCCGGTGGCCGCGCTGCTCTGGGCCGGGGTCCGGGCCGGCGCGCGGCTCGCACCCGGCGTCCGGGTCGACCCGGCAGCGCTGGTGGCGACACCCCGGGACCTGTTCGGGGTCGCCGCCGTCGGCGCGCTGCTGGCCGGTCTGGCCCTGTTCAGCCTTCCGCTGCGGTACGCCGCCGCGATCTGCACCGCGTGGGCGCTCGTGCCGGCGCTCGGGTTGCTGCTCGTCGCCCGGACCGTGCCGGTCTGGTCGCCGGCCGTCCTGCTGTTCACCCTGCCCGCCTGGGCGGTGCTCGGCGCGGCCGCGCTGTCGCGGATGCGCGCCGGCTGGGCGGTGGCCGGGCTGGCGGCGGTCGCCCTGGTCGGCGCGCCGGCCCAGGCCGCGGCGCGGGCGCCCGACGGCCACGGCCAGGACCCCCGCCGGGTCGCGGCGATCGTCGACGGTCTGCGTCAGCGCGGGGACGGCGTGCTCTACGCCGATCCGACCGCGCGCACGGTGATGGCACGCTACGTCCCCGCCGACCGGCGGCCGGCCGACGTGCTCGCCGACGCGGGTCCGCTCGCCTGTGCCGGTTGCCCCGACGGTCACCGCCGGCTGTGGCTGATCCGGTCCGGGACCGCCGTGGCGCCGCCCGGCGACGGCCCGGCGGAGCGGGCGCTGCGGGCCGGGTACCGGCCGGCGCAGGTCTGGCGGCCGACCGGGTTCACGGTGGTGCTGTTCGTGGGTGGACGACCGGCATCTGCCTGATTCACGCCTTTTCTTGTTGATTGTCGGCTTAGCATCTGTCGGGGTTCCTGGCGAGCCCGATGCAGACCATGGGGGAAACGTGGCCGTCGCCGCCGATACACGCCCGTCCCGGGCCGCGGGACCGGGAACTCCGGGTGACCGCCCGGCACCGGCCGTCCCGCCCGGGCGACCGGGCCGGCGGGGCCCGGACCGCAGGCAGTTGAACGTCCGGGCCCGCCTGGCGTACGCCCGGTGCGGCGCCACCGCCGGGCCGCTGCGCCCGCCCCGCCGTCCGGACGCCCCGGTCGAACTGCGCCCCGCCGCCTCGGTCGCCGCCCGGTCGGTGCTGACCCTGCTCGTGCTGCTCAACAGCGCCACCGGCCTGCTCTTCGTCGGCTGGCTGCTGTTGCCGCAGCACGTGCCCGGCCCGGGTGTGGTCGGGCTCGGCGGCTGGCAGACGATCGCCGCGCGGCTCGCCTTCTGCGTGGTCGTCGGCGTCGAGCTGATCCGCCTCGCGCAGAACGTGGTGGTGTGGGTGTTCGCCTTCCACGCCAAGGACCCCGTGCCGGTCGACCCCCCGGTGGGCCTGCGGGTCGCGTTGCTCACCACGATCGTGCCCAGCAAGGAGCCGATCGACGTCGCGGAGCGGACCCTGCGCCGGCTCCGCGAGATCGTCTACTGCGGACGCGTCGACGTCTGGATCCTCGACGAGGGCGACGACCCCGAGGTGCGGGCGATGGCGGCTCGACTGGGCGTCCACCACTTCAGCCGCAGGGGGCGGCCCGAGTACAACCAGCCGCGCGGCGAGTTCCGGGCCCGGACCAAGTCCGGCAACCACAACGCCTGGCGGGCCGAGCACGAGCACCGCTACGACGTGGTGGCCAACGTCGACCCGGACCACGTGCCGCTGCCGAACTTCCTGGAACGCACGCTCGGCTACTTCCGCGACCCGGACGTCGCGTTCGTGGTGACCCCCCAGGTCTACGGAAACATGCACCAGAACTTCGTCGCCCACGGCGCCTCCGTGCAGCAGTACCTCTACAACGGCCTGATCGCCCGGGGCGGCAACGGCCTGGACGCGCCGCTGCTCACCGGCACCGGCCACCTCTACCGCCCGGCGGCGTGGCGGACCATCGGCGGTTACCAGGACTCGATCATCGAGGACCACCTCACCAGCATCCGGATCCACGCCGCGGTCAACCCGGCGACCGGACGGCGGTGGAAGGGCGTCTACACCCCGGACGTGGTGGCGCTGGGGGAGGGGCCCACCTCCTGGGCCGACTACTTCAACCAGCAGAAGCGCTGGGCGGCCGGCATCTGCGAGATCCTGTTCCGCCGCGACCTGCGCGCGCCGCGCGAGCTGCCGGCCCGCCGTCGCTGGCAGTACCGCCTGCTCCAGTTCTACTACCCGAGCGTCGCGGTCAGCCTGCTGCTGGGCAACGCCGCCACCGCGCTGTACCTGCTCACCGGCGTCGACGCGGGCCGGCTCGACCCGCAGGTCTGGGCGGCGCTGTGGGGCTCGACGCTCGGCAGCTGGTTCCTGCTCTGGCTCTGGCTGCGCCGCTTCAACATCGCTCCGCACGAGCGGGAGGAGGTGGGCATGGTGGGGATGGCGCTCGCCCTGTTCGCCGGGCCGGTCTACGTGGCCGCCGCGGTGGGCGCGCTGCTGCGCCGCCGGCTCGGCTTCGTGGTGACCGCCAAGGGAACGCTGCGCACCGTGGAGTCGCTGCGCACCTTCCGTCTCCACCTGTGCTGGGCGGCGGTGGCCGCCGGACTGCTCGGGGCCAGCTTCGCACTGGGCCACGACTACCCCCTGCTGCGGGTGTGGCCGGTGCTGACGCTGCTCACCGGGCTCGCGCCGCCGGTGATCGCCTGGGTGGAGAACGTGCGGGCCCGCCGCGACGAGCCGGAACCCGCCCCGCAACCGGCCGGCACGACGGAACGGCCCGTCCCGGCGGCGGTCGGTGGTGGTGCCCCGTGCTGAGGCTGACGTTGCCCCGGGTGGGCCTGGCACTGGCCGGTGTGCTGCTGCTGGCGTACGCCTTCGTCGTGGCGCCCGGCGCGTGGCGCGCCCCGGCCTCGGACGTCCCGACCCAGGGACGCGCCGTGACCACGCCGGAGGCGGTGGCGATGGCCGACGCCCCGGCGGTGGCCGGGCCGAGCCCGGTCGCGGGCACGTTCCCCCCGGCCGGGCGGGCGTTCTTCGGGGTGATGACCGACAAGGGCCCGTACGACTTCACCGCCGTAGACCGGTTCGCCGCGGCGGCGCGGCGGGCACCGCAGGTGATGCTCTTCGGCGCCGGCTGGGCGTCGGCGACCTTCGACCGGAGCCTGTTCGACCGGATCGCCGACCGGGGCATGATGCCGATGTTGGGCTGGGAGCCCTGGGACCACACCGTCGACGAGGCCGCCCGCCGCACCGGACTGCCGGTCCGCCAGGTCGACCGGCTGCGGGCCACCCAGCCGGACTACCGGCTGGCCCGCATCGCCAGCGGGGACTTCGACGGTTACCTGCGGTCCTGGGCCGAGGGCGTGCGGTCGCTCGGTTACCCGATCGCCATCCGCTTCGCGCACGAGATGAACGGCGACTGGTACCCGTGGTGCGAACGCGCCAACGGCAACCGACCCGGTGACTACGTGCGCGCGTGGCGGCACGTGCACGACATCTTCACCACGGCCGGGGCGACCAACGTGGCCTGGGTGTGGAGTCCGAACGCCAGGTGGGACAAGACGACCGCCGGGTTGGCCGGGCTCTACCCCGGTGACGAGTACGTCGACTGGGTCGGTGTCACCGGCTACTACGGCACGGGCGCCTTCACCAAGACGTACTGGACCTTCGACCAGATCTTCGGGCCCACCATCAACGAGATCCGTGCCGTCACGGACAAGCCGCTGGTCGTCACCGAGACCGGCGCCGCCGACACGGCGACGCGCAAGGCCCAGTGGATCCGGGAGACCTTCCGCTCGCTGCCCCGCTACCGGAACCTGATCGGGCTGATCTGGTTCGAGCTGGACAAGGAGCAGGACTGGCGCATCGCCGCCTCGCCGGTCGCGGCGACGGCGTTCGCCGAGTCGGTGGCCGGCAAGCGCTACGACGTGACCTGGTCGCCGGCGATGCGGCCGCGTGCCGGGCCCTGATCCACGCGTGGCAGCGCGACGAGGGCGTGCCCGTCGGGCGGCGGGGCGGCCGGCCGCGGCTGCCGGTCGGCATGCCGTGGCCCACGTGCCCGGAGGGCTCTCCGTCGCCGTTCCTGCTCCGGCTCGACTGCGCGGTGCTGCCCCGGGTGCCCGACCTCGCCCTGCCGGCCGACGGCACGCTGCTGTTCTTCCTCGGCCAGGAGGGCGCACAGGACGTCTGCGGCATCGAGAACGAGAAGGCGTACGCGCGGGTCGTGTACGTCCCGGCCGGCGTCGAGACGGTGGAGGGTGAGTACGTCCTACCCGCCGGGATCGCCCGGGAGCCCTTCCTCACCCCCGAGCACGAGATGTACGCCGCCGTCCAGGCGGAGCTGCCGGACTGGCTGGACCGCTCGGCGGAGTGGCTGTGCGACACCCAGATCCGTCTCCTGCGCGATATGCCGCACCGCAAGGAGATGAGCGCGCTGGTCGAGCAGCTCTGGCCGGAACGGCAGCGGCGGGCGAGGTCCCTGCCCCGCGCGGAGCGGATGGTCGCCCTGTACGAGGAAGCGCAGCGGGTGATGCGCGAGTGGGTGCCACTGGCGCAGTTCGGCGTGCCGGACGAGGAGTTCGTCAACGCGCGGTTCCTGATCCGGCACGAGGACCTCGCCGCCCGGCGGTTCGGCAGGGCGCTGTCCTTCTGCGAGTTCACCGAGTAGTGCCGGGCCCGGGCCGGCGTGCTCCCCCCGCCGGCGTCGGGACCGGTGATTTCGCCGATGCGCGTCACACCTCGGGGCATCGATGCTTACGCATGTCGATGTATTTCCGGCGCAAGGAGTGACCGACGTGCCCACCACCCGTTCCCGTACCCCCGTCCGTGTCCTGGCCCGACTCGCCGTGGCGGCCCTGCTCGCCACCGGCGGCGCCCTGGCCGTCCCGACCGCGGCGAGTGCCGCGAGCCCCTACGAGCGCGGCCCGGCGCCCACCAACGCCATCCTGGAGGCCAGCCGCGGGCCGTTCGCCACCTCGTCGATCAGCGTCTCCTCGTGGAGCGTCACCGGCTTCGGCGGCGGCGTGATCTACTACCCGACCAGCACCGCCGAGGGCACCTTCGGCGCGGTGGCCATCTCGCCCGGCTACACCGCCACCTGGTCCAGCCTGAGCTGGCTCGGGCCGCGGATCGCCTCGCACGGCTTCGTGGTGATCGGCATCGAGACGAACACGCTGCTGGACCAGCCGGACAGCCGGGGTCGGCAGCTCCTGGCCGCGCTGGACTACCTGACCCAGCGCAGCTCGGTGCGGGGCCGGATCGACTCCTCCCGGCTCGCCGTGGCCGGGCACTCGATGGGCGGTGGCGGCAGCCTGGAGGCCGCCGCGTCCCGGCCGTCCTTGCAGGCCGCCGTCCCGCTCGCACCGTGGAACCTGGACAAGACCTGGTCCGAGGTGCGGGTGCCGACGCTCATCATCGGCGGCGAGACCGACAGCATCGCACCGGTGGCGACCCACTCGATCCCGTTCTACACCAGCATCCCGTCGTCCTCGGAGAAGGCGTACCTGGAGTTGAACGGCGCCAACCACTTCTTCCCGCAGACCGTCAACACCCCGCTGGCGAAGCAGGCGGTCGCGTGGTTGAAGCGGTTCGTCGACGACGACACCCGCTACGAGCAGTTCCTCTGCCCGGGGCCGAGCGGGTCCGCGATCGAGGAGTACCGCAACACCTGCCCCAGCTCCTGAACCCGCACGCGGACGGGACGGTCGCCGCGTCGGCCGTCCCGTTGGCGTGTCCGCCTCTTTTCCGACGGGTTACCCATAGGTGACACTGGATGCATGGTTTCTGCATCGACAGTGCATATAAACCTGTGGGGCCGGGACGACGAGTGCGACGCGATCCGTCGGCTCCTCGACCGGGACACCGGTGGCGCGCTGCTGTTCCACGGCCCGCCCGGATCCGGGCGCACCACCCTGCTGACGTACGCCCGGCGGGTGGCGGGGGAACGGACGCTGCTCACCGGCGCCGGCCTGGCCGACGAGGCCGCCCTGCCCTACGCCGGGCTGCACCGTCTGCTCGATCCCGTGCTGGACGCGGACGCGGCCCTGCCGGTGCGGCAGCGTCGGCTGCTCCGGCACGTGCTCGGCGGCGGCGGATGCCCGGCCGACCAGCGCCTGGCCCTGGCCGCGGCGGTGCGCTCCCTGCTCGCCGCCGCCGCCGAGCGCCGGCCGCTGCTGTGTACCGTGGACGACCTCGACACCGGGGACCGGCAGAGCGCGTGCACGCTGGCGGTGGTGGCGCGGCGGCTGCGCCGGCTGCCGGTGGCGCTGCTGCTGACCACGACGTCCCCGACGGCCGTCGACGGCGTCCCGGCGTACCGGCTGCGGCCGCTGCACGTCCGGGAGTGCCAGGCCATGCTCGCCGGACGCCGGGACCCTCCACCGGCAACCGTGGCCCGCGCGTTGGCCGCGCTGAGCAGCGGCAGTCCGCAGGCCCTCGCGGACCTGGCCGACACGCTCACCCCGGCTCAGTGGCGGGGCGAGGAGCCGTTGCCCGACACGCCGCCGGTGGACGGCGCGCTCGCCGCCGCCTACCGCGTCCGCCTCGACCGGTTGCCGGCGCCGACCCGGCGGATGGTGCTGCTCGCCGCGCTCGACGCGCACGACGACCCGGGCATCCTGGTGCGCGCCGCCTGGGCCGGCGGCCTGACCGTCGAGGCGCTCGCCCCCGCCGAGGCGGCCGGCCTGCTGCGTACCGGGCCGCACGGGGTGACGTTCCCGGACCCGCTCGCCCGGCCGATGATCACCGCGGTCGCGCCGCTGGCCGACCTGCGCGCGGCGCACCTGCTGCTGGCCGGCACGCTCGCCGGAGGCCCACTGGGCCGGGCGCTGCGCCACGCCACCGGCGCCGACTGCCCGGCCGACGTGCTGGCCGCCGAGCTCGCGGTGGCGGTCGACCGGGCACCGGACCGGGCCGCCGCGGCGGTCGCACTGCGCCGTGCGGCCGAGCTGACCGCCGACCCCGCCCGGGTGGCCGAGCTGACGGTCGCGGCGGCACGCTGCGCCTGGACCGCCGGCGACCCGGACCAGGCCCGGGAGCTGCTGCGCCGGCTCGCCCCCGGACCGACGGTGCGCGGCCCGGCCGACCTGGTCCGGGGCGACATGCAGTTGCGGTGCGACGCCCCGGCCGCCGCGGTGGCGACGCTGCTGGCCGCCGCCGACGCGGTCGCGCCGACCGACCGCCGCTCCGCCCTGCTCGCGCTGGTCCGCGCGGGCGAGGCCATCTGCGTCACCGGCGACCACTACCGCTATGCCGAGGTGGCGCGGCGGGCCGAGGCTCTGCGGCGCCCCGGTGACCCGCCCGAGGTCGACCTGCTGGCCACCTTCGCGGTGGGCGTCGGGGCGACCCTGCGCGGTGACCACGCCCGCGGTGGCCCGGCGCTGCGCCGGGTCGTCGTCCTCGGCGGCCGGCTGGCCGGATCCGCAGCCACCCCCGCTGCTCTGGCCTGCTCCGCCGCGGCCGCCCTGCTGGTCGGCGTGGACGGCCCCGCGCACCGGCTCGCCGACCGGGCGGCGGAGGTGGCCCGCTCGTCCGGCGAGGTGTCCCTGCTGCCCCGGGCGCTGGAGCTGCGGGCCGTCGCGGAGTATTGGCTGGGCCGCCACGAGGCCGCCGCGGAGACCGCCCGGCAGGGCGTGCGCGCGGCCCGCGCCGCCGGTCAGCACGTCTGCGCCCAGGTGCACCTCGGCATCCTCGCGGTGCTGGCGGCGGTGCGTGCCGACCGGGTCGGCGCGCTGGCGCGGATCGCCGAGATCGGTGACGGGGCCGCCCCCGGGAGCCGGCCGGACGCGTACGCCCGGTGGGCGCTCGGCGTGCTGGACCTCATCGACGGCCGGTACGCCGACGCCGTCGCCCGGCTGGCCGCGCTGGCCCGGGCGCGCACCGGTCGGGGGCAGGTGCTGGTGCAGGTCATGGCCACCCCGTACCTGGTGGAGGCCGCCGCCCACGAGGGCGGGCGGCCGGCGGCCGCGCTCGCCGTCTTCGACCACTGGGCCAGCAGCACGGCCAGCCCGTCGCGGCGGGCGCTGGCCGCCCGCTGCCGGGCGCTGCTCGCGCCGCGCGGCGGCCCGGAGGCCGAGCAGGAGTTCCACGCGGCGCTGCGGCTGCACCCGGCCGACACCGACCGGTTCGAGCGCGCCCGCACCGAGCTGCTGTTCGGTCGCGAGCTGCGCCGTCGGCGTCGGCCCCGGGACGCCCGGGCGCACCTGCACCGGGCCCGGGAGGCGTTCACGCTGCTCGGCGCGACCGCCTGGGCCGAGCGGGCGGGCGAGGAGCTGCGCGCGGCGGGGGAGTCGGTCGGACCCGGCCGGCCCGGGCCGGAGCAGTTGCTGACCGGTCAGCAACTGCACATCGCCCGGCTGGTCGCGCAGGGGGCGACCAACCGGGAGATCGCCACCCGGATGTCGCTGTCCACCCGGACCGTCGACCACCACCTGCGCAACGTCTTCCACCGGCTCGGCGTGCGGTCCCGCACCGAGCTGGCCCGCCTGCTGCCCTGAGCGGCGACCCGGCCGGAGCGCCCGCGGCCGGGTCAGCGCAGCGCGGCCACGGCCGCGTCGGCGCCACCCCGCCAGAGCACGCCGGCCTCGGTGAAGCCGGCCCCGCGCAGCGCGTCGAGGTGCCACGCCGCGGGCGGGTTCCACTCCGGGCTGTGCCCGGTCGGATAGATCTGCCGCCGCTTCTCCACCAGCGGCCCGAGCGCCGGGTCGTCGGCCGCCTGCTCCCACCAGCCCGCCCAGGACAGCGCCGCGCCGGCGCGGTGCCGGGCGTGCCGCTGCTCCCGGGCCCGCTCGCCGAGCCGCGCGGTCAGCGTCGGCAACGCGTCGTCGGGCATGTGGTCGGCGTTGACGAACACGCCGCCGGGGCGCAGCACGTCCCGGATCTCGCGGTACAGCTCGGCCAGGCGCGGCCCGTCGAGCCAGTGCAGGGCGGTCGCGGTGAGCACCGCGTCGTAGTCCCGGTGGGGCAGGGCGGTGGCCCAGTCGGCCTGGTCGAGGTCGGCGGTGACCACTGTGGCCCGGCCGGCCAGGGCCGCCTCGGCGAGGGTGAGCAGCACCGGGTCGAGGTCGAGCAGGGTGACCTCGGCGTCGGGTCGGCGGGCCAACGCGCGCAGGCTGATCGACCCGGTGCCGCCGGCCAGGTCGAGCACGCGCGCCGGCCGGTCACCGGCGACCGCCTCGACGGCGTCGAGCATCGCGGCGAACCGGTGCTCCCGGTCCGGCATGAACGCCTCCTGCTGCCGGTCCCAGCTCTCCTGCCAGGCCCGCACATCCACATCGTAAGGAGTCATGCCGCTGACGATAGTTACCGAGGAGGTACCTGTCGAGGCTTGTTGCCAATCTTTTGCAACAAGCTCGGAGCGGTCCCGCGTCCCGGCGGCGTCACCGGCGGGGGACGTCGCGGCATCCGGCGGTGACGAACGGGTGACGCGACCTCCGGCAGGGTCGCGGCACGAGGACGGGACGGTTCGAGGGGGCGGCATGATCAGGACGATGCTCCGGCTGCGCGCGCGTCCGGGGTGCGAGCCCGCGGTCGGACCGGCCTGGGAGACCGTCGCCGGGCAGGTCGGCGCGCTCACCGGCAGCCTCCGGCACGAGCTGCTGCGCGACGCCCTGGACCCGTACGGCTTCGTCGTGGTCACCGAGTGGACCGACGAGGCGGCGCTGCGCGCGTACCGGGACGGGCCGGTGGCGGCACGCCTGGGCGACCTGCTCCGGCCGCTGACCGAGCCGGCCGACCCGCCCGACTACCCGCCGATGCGGGAGGACGGCGACGGCGAGGGCCCGGTCTACGTGGACGTGGAGCTGACCGTGCCACGGGACCGGCTCGCCGAGTTCCACCGGGGCTACCCCGAGGTGGTGCGGCGGATGGCGGCCATCCCCGGCTACCGGCGTGAGCAGCTGCTCCGCGAGCCCGGCTCCGACACGCACCACATCTTCGCGGAGTGGGACGGCGCCGCGCCGTTCCTCGCCTGGATCGGCGACCCGGCCCACGCCTCGGTGCAGGCCGGCCCGATCGCACCGTTCCTTCTCGACATCCGGCGCCGCCTGTTCCACGTCGTACCCGACGGGACCGGCCGCCACTCGACCACGGGCAGGGAGGCCGACGTGCAGCAGACAACGGAGGTACTGGTCGTCGGGGCGGGGCCCACCGGGCTGACCGCCGCCGTCGAGCTGGCCCGGCGCGGCATCGCCTGCCGGGTCATCGACAAGCAGGTCACGCCGCCCGGCCACGCGGACAAGGCGATCGGCGTGCACTGCCGCACCATGGAGATCTGGGAGGAGCAGGGCGTCGTCCGGGAGGCCATGGACGCCGGCATCTGGCTCACCGGCAACATGGTCTTCGTCAACGGCGAGCAGACCCACCGGATGAGCTGGGAGCTGCCCGGCCTGCCGTACGACCACCTCGGCCTGCCGCAGTACGAGACCGAGCGGATCCTCACCGCCCGGCTGGCCGCGCTCGGGGTGCGCCCGCAGCGCGGCGCCGAACTGGTCGACTTCACCCAGGACGCCGACGGCGTGACCGCCACCGTCCGCACCGCCGACGGCGGCACCGAGACGGTACGCGCGGCGTACCTGGTCGGCGCCGACGGCGCGCACAGTCGGGTACGGGAGCGGCTCGGGCTCACCTTCACCGGCGGTCTGGGCCGGTTCCCGCAGCTGTTCATGCTGGTGGACGTCGACGTGAACTGGGACATGCCGGACGGGCACCTGCTGCGGTTCCTGCACATGACCGACGGGCAGATGGACGGGATGCTGGTCTGCGTACCGCTGCGCGGCGCGCACCGCTACCGCATCGCCACGCTCGCCCCGCCCCGGTTCTTCGCCCAGACCGGCGGGCGGGACGCCCCGCCCGGGTTCAGCGAGGAACTCGACGAGCCGACCATCTCCGACGTGCAGGCCGCGCTGGACCGCCTCGCGCCGCCCGGCACCCGGGCGAGCAACCTGCGCTGGTCGTCGGTGTTCCGGATCAGCCACGGCATCGTCGACCGCTACCGCGACGGGCGGGTCTTCGTCGCCGGGGACGCGGCCCACCTGCACCCGCCCGCCGGCGGCCAGGGCATGAACACCGGCATCCAGGACACCTGGAACCTGGCCTGGAAGCTGGCCCTGGCGGTACGTGGGCTGGCCGCGCCCGGCCTGCTGGACAGCTACGAGACCGAGCGGCGCCCGGAGGGCGAGGAGATCGTCGGCCGGGCGGTACGGATGGCCGGCACCGAGGAGGTGGACCGCGCCGACCTGGAACGGCAGTTCCTCCAGGAGATGTCCATGCTGCTCAGCTACGCCGGCAGCCCGCTGGTCGGGGAGACCGTCGCCGACCCGGCCGCGCTCGGCGACGCGCCCCGCCCCGGCGACATCGCGCCCGACGTGGACGGGTTGCGCCGGCGCGGCGTCGGCCACCCGCTGCGGTTGCGGGACCTGACCCGGGGCACCCGGCACACGCTGCTGCTCTACGCCGACGCCACGGCCGATCCGGCGCAGCTGGCGGGGTTCACCGACCTGTGCGCCGACGCGCGTCGCCTCGCCGGTGGCGAACTCGACGCGTACCTGCTGCTCGACCCGGAGGCCGACGAACCGCGCCTGGCCGACCCGCCGGTGGTGCGCGACGCCGACCGCCGGTTCCGGGCCGGGTACGGGCTGACCGGCACCGGGCTCTACCTGATCCGCCCGGACGGGCACGTCGGGTTCCGGGGCGCGCCCGTCGACCCGGACGCGCTGCGCAAGCACCTGCACCTGATCTTCGGGAGCGCGCGGTGAGCCGGGTGCGCACGGTGCTGGCGATGCGGACCCGCCAGGGGTGCGAGGCACAGTTCGAGGCGGCGTGGCTCACCGTCGCCGAGGAGATCCGGTCCCTGGACGGCTGCCTGCACCAGGACCTGGTCCGCGACGCCGACGACCCGCGCAGCTATCTGGTGATCAGCGACTGGGCGGACCGGGAGCGGCTGGACGCGTTCGGCCGCAGCGCGCACCGGGACCGGCTGCTGACCATCATCCGCGAGCTGCGCGAGTCCGCGCAGCGCCACACCTACCAGGTGCTGCACAGCGTGGCCGGCGAGCCGGGGGAGGGGCGATGACCGACGACGACAAGGTGCCGGCCGCCGAGTTGTACACCGAGGCGTTCGCGGCCGACCCGTACCCCACGTTCGCCCGGCTGCGGACCGAACGGCCGGTCTGCCCGGTCGGCTCGCCGCGGTTCGACTCGTGGCTGATCACCGGCTTCGACGACGCGCGCGCCGCGCTGACCGACCCGCGACTGTCCAAGGACCTGTACGGGCCGGACCAGCACTACCTGCGGATCTTCGGCCCGAACTCGGAGGGGTTGAACCGCAACATGCTCAACTCCGACCCGCCCGAGCACACCCGGCTGCGCCGGGTCGTGTCGCAGGCGTTCGCGCCCCGGCGGATCGAGGCGTTGCGTCCGCGGGTGGCGGTGATCGTCGACCAGCTCATCGACAAGATCATCCCGCAGGGCGAGGCGGACCTGATGCACGACTTCGCGATCCCGCTGCCGATGACGGTCATCTGCGAGCTGCTCGGCGTGCCGCCCGCCGACCACGGGCGGGTGCTCGACTGGACCCAGGTCATCCGCACCTCCGGCTCGACCAGCCGGCCCCCGGCGGAGGAACGCGCGGCGGTCCAGGAGGCGCAGCTGCGGCTGCACCACTACCTGGCCGACCTGGTGCGGGCCAAGCGCGACGACCCGGCCGACGACATCATCGGCGCGCTCGTGCGGGCCGTCGACCAGGACGGGACGCTGTCCGAGGCCGAACTGGTCACCACCACGTTCCTGCTGCTCTTCGCCGGGCACCAGACCACCGCCGACTTCCTCGGCAACGCCGTGCTGGCCCTGCTCACCCACCCCGAGCAGCTCGAACTGCTGCGCGCCACGCCCCGCCTGCTGCCGGCGGCGATCGAGGAACTGCTCCGGTTCGACGGCCCGCTGCCGGTGGCCAGCCCGCGCATCGCCACCGAGGACATCGACTACCAGGGGGTACGCATCCCGCGCGGGTCGATCGTCGGGGTGGCGATCAACGCCGCGAACCACGACCCCGGCCACTTCACTGACCCCGACCGGCTCGACGTGCGCCGGGTCCGGGGACCCCACCTCGGCTTCGGTCACGGCGTGCACTACTGCCTGGGCGTCTCGCTGGCCCGGATGGAGGCGGAACTCGCCCTGTCCGCGCTGCTGCGCCGGCTGCCCGGGCTGCGGCTCGGCGTCCCGCTCGCCGAGGTGCGCCGGCTGCCGGCCGCCTCGCCGTTCCGCGGCCTGCTGGAACTACCGGTCACCTTCACCGTCTAGCCCGTCCCACCCGTCTTCGAGGAGCAGTCATGGTCTTCCGGAACGTGATCGTCTGCCACATGGTCCCCGGTAGCGAGCAGATCGTCGGCGACGTCTTCGGCCACTACGACCAGGTCACCCGGCCGCAGGACCTCGGCGTCATCGGCCGGTACCTGCTGTCGCACCACGACCTCTACATCCACGTGATCGAGCGGGAGCAGGACCCGCGGATCTCCGGGCAGACCCGCGGGCTGCCCGCGTTCCAGAAGATCGCCGAGGCGATCGGTCCGTACGTGACCCCGTACCCGCGCTACTGGAAGAACCCGTCGGACTCGGTGGCCAAGGAGTTCTACCACTGGGCGCCCGAGGGTGAGCCGCCGGCGGACACCACGCTCACCGTGATCGTCGGGCGGATCAAGCCCGGCGCCGAGCCGGATGTGGCCCGGGTCTTCGGCGAGTCCGACGCCGGGTCGCTCCCGACCGACCTGGGCGTGACCGGGCGCTGGCTCTACTCGATCGACGACGTCTACGTGCACCTGCTGGAGCAGGAGTCCTCGGCCGCCGAGGCGACCCGGGACCAGCACGGCGACGCCCCGTCGTTCGGCAAGGTGATGCAGGACCTCGGCCCGTACATCGAGCCGTACCGGCCGGAGGTGTGGCACGGCCCGCAGGACTCGGTGGCCACGGTCTTCTACCGCTGGCAGGCCCAGGACTGAGCCACCTCACGCGCGCTCCCGCCACCGGGTGGCGGGAGCGCCGAATCCCCCTGTCGGTCGCGGTCCGTGCGTCAGGCTGGACCCGATTCCGTACGGGGGTGTCGGGTGCCGACCAAGGAGCTCATCCAGCACGTCGGGACGCTGCTGGACCTGGCCGGGGTGCTGGTCATCGCGGTCGGCGTGGCGGTCGCCACGGTGGTCTTCGCGGTGCGCTGCGGGCGCACCCGGCAGGTGGTGGCGAACTACCGGGCGTACCGGCAGGGCGTCGGACGGGCGATCCTGCTCGGCCTGGAGTTCCTGGTCGGCGGCGACATCATCCGCACGGTCGCGGTGTCACCCACCTTCACCAGCGTCGGCGTGCTCGCGCTGATCGTGCTGGTCCGGACGTTCCTCAGCTTCTCGCTGGAGGTCGAGCTGGACGGCCGCTGGCCCTGGCAGGGCCGCCCGCCGGTGAGCCGGCCGAGCGTGGGCGCCCGGCCGCAGCGCTGACCGTCGCACCCCCGGGGCAGGATGACGACCGTGCGCACGCTGCGGATCATCCAGGGAGACGCGACCAGCCCGCAGGCGAAGGGCCCCAAGGTGATCGCCCACGTCTGCAACGACCTGGGCGGCTGGGGGAAGGGTTTCGTCCTGGCGATCTCCCGGCGCTGGCCGGAGCCCGAGCGTGACTACCGCGACTGGCACCGGCACCGGGCCGGCAACGACTTCGGCCTCGGCGCCACCCGGCTGGTGCGGGTCGCGCCGGACCTGTGGGTGGCCAACATGGTCGGCCAGCGTGGCATGCGACGCGGCAGCGGCGGGCCGCCCATCCGCTACGACGCGGTGGAACGCTGCCTCATCGCGCTGGCCGACCACGCCGAGGAGCTGGGCGCGTCGGTGCACATGCCCCGCATCGGGTGCGGGCTGGCCGGCGGCTCGTGGCAGCGGATCGAGCCGCTGGTGCTGCGCACGCTGTGCGCCCGCGACATTCCGGTGACCGTCTACGACCGGTCCTGAGCCGCACCCCGGCGGCACGCACGTACGGCGTCCAGGTGGCGTAGCGCCTCGCGCATGCGAGGTCCGAAGCCCCTTCCCGGCCGCACCTGCGTGCCGATAGGGTGGCCGGCGTGACGGTGTTCCGGATCGGCGAGGCGGCCGAACTGCTCGGGGTCAGCGCGGACACGGTCCGGCGCTGGATCGACGCCGGCCGGTTGCCGGCCGCCCGCGACGAGCACGGCCACCGGGTGCTCGACGGCGCCGACCTGGCCGCGTTCGTCCGCGCCCCCGGCCACCCCGAGCTCACCTCGGCCCGCAACCGGCTGCGCGGCATCGTCACCGCCGTCGTCAAGGACACCGTGATGGCCCAGGTCGACATCCAGGCCGGGCCGTTCCGGGTGGTGTCGCTGATGAGCCGCGAGGCCGTCGACGACCTCGACCTCCGGGTCGGCTCCGTCGCCGTCGCCGTGATCAAGTCGACCACCGTGGTGGTGGAGCGCGCCCCCGCGCCCAAGGGAAGGACCAACCCGTGACCGTACGACGGCTCCGCGCCACCCTCGCCGGCGCGCTCGTGGCGGCGGTCGCCCTCGCCGGTTGCGGCGGGACGGACGGACCGGCGGCCGGGCGGGACGGCGGCGATGCGGTGACCGTGTTCGCCGCCGCCTCGCTCACCGAGTCCTTCACCCGGCTCGGCACGGACTTCGAGGCCGCCCACCCGGGCAGCACCGTCACGTTCAACTTCGCCGGCAGTTCGGCGCTGGCCACCCAGATCACCCAGGGCGCGCCGGCCGACGTGTTCGTGGCGGCGTCCCCGGCGACGATGAGGACGGTCACCGACGCCGGTGACGCCGCCGGCGACCCGTCCGTCCTGGTCCGCAACCAGCTTGTCGTCGCCGTGCCGAAGGGCAACCCGGGCCGGGTCGCCGGCCTGGCCGACCTCGCCCGGCCCGGCGTCAAGGTGGCGCTCTGCGCGGAGCAGGTGCCGTGCGGCGCGGCGGCCCGGACCGCGTTGGACGCCGGCGGCGTCCGGCTCACCCCGGTCACCCTGGAACAGGACGTCAAGGGCGCGCTGGCCAAGCTGCGCCTCGGTGAGGTCGACGCCGCGCTGGTCTACCGCACCGACGTCCGCGCCGCCGCCGCCGACCTGGACGCGGTCGAGTTCCCCGAGTCCGCCCGGGCGGTCAACGACTACCCGATCGTGGTGCTGCGCGGCGCCGGCAACCCCGAGGGCGCCCGCGCCTTCGTCGACTTCGTCCGCTCCGACGCGGGTCTGGCCGTGCTCACCGCCGCCGGTTTCCAGGCCGCGTCCGGGTCGTGAACCGCGCGGTACGCCGGCAACGGGTCCCGGCCGCCCTGCTCGTCCCCGCCGGGCTGGGGCTGGTCTTCCTCGTCCTGCCGTTGGTCGGCCTGCTGGTCCGGGCGCCCTGGACCACGCTGCCCCGGCGGCTCGGCGAACCGGGTGTGCTCACCGCGCTGCGGCTGTCCCTGGAGACCGCCACCGCCGCCACCCTGCTCTGCGTCGCGCTCGGCGTACCCCTGGCCTGGCTCCTGGCCCGGGTGGAGTTCCCCGGGCGGCGGCTGGTCCGCGCGCTGGTCACGGTGCCGCTGGTGCTGCCGCCGGTGGTCGGCGGCGTGGCGCTGCTGCTGGTCTTCGGCCGGCGCGGGCTGCTCGGGTCGTGGCTGGACGACACGTTGGGCGTGACGCTGCCGTTCACCACCGCCGGGGTGGTGCTGGCCGAGGCGTTCGTCGCCATGCCGTTCCTGGTCATCGCGGTCGAGGGGGCGCTGCGCGCCGCCGACCCCCGCTACGAGGAGGCAGCGGCCACGCTCGGCGCCGGCCGCTGGACCACCTTCACCCGGGTCACCCTGCCGCTGGTCGCCCCCGGCGTGGCGGCCGGCGCGGTGCTCTGCTGGGCCCGCGCGCTGGGCGAGTTCGGCGCCACCATCACGTTCGCCGGCAACTATCCCGGCCGGACCCAGACCATGCCGCTCGCCGTCTACCTGGCCCTGGAGACGGACCCGCAGGCGGCCATCGTGCTCAGCCTCATCCTGCTCGTCGTCTCCGTGGCCATCCTCGCCGGCCTGCGCGACCGCTGGGTCGGTGCCTCATGAGCGCCAGGGCCCTGCTGGACGCGCACCTGGTCGCCGAGCGGGACACGTTCGGACTGGACGTGCGGCTGCGCATCGCCGCCGGGGAGGTGGTGGCGCTGCTCGGCCCGAACGGCGCCGGCAAGACCACGGCGCTGCGGGTGCTGGCCGGGCTGCACCCCCTCGCCGCCGGGCACCTCACCCTCGACGGCGTCGACCTGGACCGGCCCGACCGGCGGGTGTGGACGCCGCCGGAGCGTCGGCCGGTCGGCGTGGTGTTCCAGGACTACCTGCTCTTCCCGCACCTGAGCGCGCTGGACAACGTGGCCTTCGGACCCCGCCGCCGGGGTGCCGACCGGCGTGCCGCCCGGGCCCGGGCGCAGGGCTGGCTGGACCGGGTCGGCCTCGGCGAGCAGGCCCGACGGCGGCCCCGGCAGCTCTCCGGCGGGCAGGCCCAGCGGGTGGCGCTGGCCCGCGCGCTCGCCGTCGAGCCGACCCTGCTGCTGCTCGACGAGCCGCTCGCCGCGCTCGACGCCCGGACCCGGCTGGACACCCGCGCCGAACTGCAACGGCACCTCGCCGCGCACCCCGGTGCGACGCTGCTGGTCACCCACGATCCGCTGGACGCCCTGGTGCTGGCCGACCGGCTGGTCATCGTCGAGCACGGCCGGGTGGTGCAGGAGGGCGACGCGGCGACCGTCACGGCCCGGCCGCGCACCGACTACGTGGCCCGGCTGGTCGGGCTCAACCTGCACCGCGGCCGGGCCGACGGGCGCAGCGTCACCGTCGGCGGCCTCGCCCTGACCACCGCCGACAGCGTGCACGGGGAGGCGTTCGTCGCGTTCCCGCCGGCCGCCGTCGCGCTGCACCCGACGCGTCCCGAGGGCAGCCCGCGCAACGTCTGGCCGGCCACGGTGACCGGGGTGCAGCGGCACGGCGACAACCTGCGGGTGCAGCTCGCCGGGCCGGTCGAGGTGGCCGCCGACGTCACACCCGCCGCGGCGGCGCAACTCGGGCTGCGCCCCGGCCAACCGGTCTGGGCGGCGGTGAAGGCCGCCGAGACGCGCGCCTACCGGGCGTGAGATATCCCGCTGGTCGGAGAATGTGCGCAGGTGGGAGGTTTGACGTCGGCTCCTCCGGTCACTGGGACGGTGAGCCACGACGGAAGGGGGACACCGGTGCCCGACGCGATCCGGACCAGGTCCAGTCAGGACGCCGCCCTGCCCGAGGGCGTCACCGATCCGCTGCTGTGGCGCGCCGCGTACGACGTGGCCGCCGCGCACCGGCCGGACCCGGCCGGCCGCTGCACCAGCCTGCTCTGCGCCGGCCGCCCGGCGCCCTGCCCGCCGTTCACCGCGGCGCACAAGGCCATGGGGCTGGCCGGGGACGCCGGCCGTCGCGCCGGATACGACGGGTCCGCCGGCCGGCCGACCCGCGACCGGCGGCGCGCCGCCTGAGCGTCGCGGGGCCGGGCGGTTCGAACCGTGGACGCCCCGCTTCCGTGTTTATGATCGACAACTCGGTCGGAATGCGGGGAAGAGGAGAGTTCGTGACGGTCGACGCCCACGCCTTCTGGCTGCGCGCTCCCGGCCAGGGCGAGATCCGGCCGGTCCGGCTCGCCCCGCCCGGCCCCGACGAGGTGCTGGTCCGGGCCCGGTTCTCCGGCGTCAGTCGGGGCACCGAGACGCTGGTCTTCAGCGGTCGGGTCCCGGTCGACCAGTACGCCGCCATGCGTGCCCCGTTCCAGTCCGGCGACTTCCCCGCGCCGGTCAAGTACGGCTACCTCAGCGTGGGCACGGTCGAGGAAGGCCCGCCGCAGCTACGCGGTCGGACCGTGTTCTGTCTGCACCCGCACCAGAGCGCGTACGTGGTCCCGGCCGACGCCGTGGTGGTCGTGCCGGACGGGGTGCCGGCGGCGCGCGCGGTGCTGGCCGGCACCGTGGAGACCGCGGTGAACGCGCTCTGGGACGCCGCGCCGCTGGTCGGCGACCGGGTCACCGTGATCGGCGGTGGCATGGTCGGGTGCGGCGTGGCCGCCCTGCTGGCCCGCTTCCCCGGCGTCCGGGTGGAGCTGGTCGACGCCGACCCGGCGCGGGCCGCGGTGGCCGCGGCGCTCGGCGTCGACTTCGCCCTGCCCGCCGACGCGGCCGGCGAGCGCGATCTGGTGGTGCACGCCAGCGCCACCGCCGACGGGTTGCAACGCGGCCTGGAGCTGCTCCGCCCGGAGGGCACCGTGCTGGAGCTGAGCTGGTACGGCGACCGGCCCGTCACCCTCTCGCTCGGCGGCGCGTTCCACTCCCGGCGGCTCGGCATCCGCAGCAGCCAGGTCGGCACCGTGTCGCCCCGGCGCGCCGACCGCAGCTACGCCGACCGCCTCGCCCTCGCCCTGGACCTGCTGGCCGACCCCGCGTTCGACGCGCTGCTCACCGGCCGGTCCCGCTTCACCGACCTGCCCGACGTGCTGGACCGGCTCGCCTCGGGCGAGCTGCCGGCGCTGTGCCATCTCATCACCTACGGCGAGGAGTGAACGTGTTCAGCGTGACCGTCCGGGACCACATGATGGTCGCCCACAGCTTCCGCGGCGAGGTCTTCGGCCCGGCCCAGCGGCTGCACGGCGCGACGTTCGTCGTCGACGCCACGTTCCGCCGCGCCGACCTGGACGCCGACGGGATCGTGGTCGACATCGGGCTGGCCACCGACCAGCTCAAGACCGTGCTCGGCGAGCTGACCTACCGCAACCTCGACGACGAGCCGGCCTTCGCCGGGGTGAACACCACCACCGAGGTGCTGGCCCGCACGGTGGCCGACCGGCTCGCCGACGCGGTGCACGCCGGACGGCTGGGGGAGGGGGCTCGGGGGCTGGCCGGGATCACCGTCACCCTGCACGAGTCGCACGTCGCCTGGGCGAGCTACGAACGGTCGCTGTGACCGGATGACCGCCGTCCACGTGGTGCTGCCGGGCGACATCGACGACCCGGCGAACCCCAGCGGCGGCAACGCCTACGACCGGCACGTCTGCCGGGGACTGGCCGCGCTCGGCTGGGCCGTGCGCGAGCACCCGGTGCCGGGCGGCTGGCCGCACCCGGCGCAGCGCGAGCGGGCCGAGCTGGCCGGGCTGCTCGGCGGGCTGCCCGACGACGCGGTCGTGCTGCTCGACGGCCTGGTCGCCTCGACCGTGCCGGACGTGCTCACCCCGCACGCCGGCCGGCTGCGCCTGGTGGTGCTGGTGCACCTGCCGATCGAGGGCGAGGCCGAGAGCCGGGCGCTGGCGGCGGCGACCGCGGTGGTCGCCACCAGCGACTGGACCCGGCGGCGGCTGCTCGACCACCATGGGCTCGCCGGCAGCCGGGTGGTGGTCGCCGAGCCCGGGGTCGACCCGGCGCCGCTCGCCCCCGGCACGCCCGGCGGCGGTCGGCTGCTCTGCGTCGCGGCGGTCACCCCGATCAAGGGCCACGACGTCCTCGCCGCGGCGCTGGCCCGGGTCGCGGACCTGGCCTGGACGTGCGACTGGGTGGGGCCGCTGGACCGGGACCCGCGGTTCGTCGACCGGACGCGTCGACGGCTGGTCGACACCGGCCTCGCCGACCGGGTGCGCCTGACCGGCCCCCGCACCGGCGACGACCTGGCCGCCGCGTACGCCGCCGCCGATCTGCTGGTCCTGCCCTCGCGGCGGGAGACGTACGGCATGGTGGTCACCGAGGCCCTGGCCCGGGGCGTGCCGGTGCTGGCCGGCGACACCGGCGGCCTGCCGGCGACGCTCGGGCACGCCCCCGACGGCGACCGGCCGGGCCTGCTGGTGCCACCGGAGGACCCGGGCGCGACCGCCGACGCGCTGCGCCGCTGGCTCACCGACCCCGCCCTGCGGGACCGGCTGCGCCGCGCCGCCCGGCAGCGGCGGCACACCCTCACCGGCTGGCCGGTCACCGTGGACCGGCTGGCGACCGCGCTCAAGGAGGCGACCGCGGCATGACCACCTCACTCCCGCCCGACTTCGCGGACTGGCTCCGGCTACGTGAGCCCGCCGACGCCGCCGCCCGCTCGACCGAGCTGGCCGACGCGGTCCGGGACCGGCTCCCCGCCGACCGGCCGCTGGTCGTGCACGACCTGGGCAGCGGCACCGGCTCGATGGCTCGCTGGCTGGCCCCCCGACTACCCGGCCCGCAGCACTGGGTGCTGCACGAACGCGACGCCGACCTGCTGGCGCTGGCCGGCGCCGGGCGGCTCACCGCCGCCGACGGCGGCCCGGTCACCGTGACCACGCGGGGCTCGGACATCACCCGGTTGACCGCCGCCGACCTGGCCGACGCCCACCTGGTCACCGCGTCGGCGCTGCTGGACATGCTCACCGCCGAGGAGATCGACCGGATGGCGGCGGCCTGCGCCGGGCATCTGACGCTGTTCGCGCTCACCGTGCTCGGCCGGGCGGAGCTCACCCCGCCGCACCCGCTGGACGCCGCGCTGACCGCCGCGTTCAACGCCCACCAGCGGCGCACCGTCGACGGGCGGGTGCTGCTCGGGCCGGACGCGGTGGACGCGACGGTGGCCGCGTTCGCCCGCCACGGCGTCGAGGTGGCGGTGCGGTCCACGCCGTGGCGGC
Organism: Micromonospora sp. WMMD754; assembly: GCF_049315235.1. Taxonomy (NCBI): domain Bacteria; kingdom Bacillati; phylum Actinomycetota; class Actinomycetes; order Micromonosporales; family Micromonosporaceae; genus Micromonospora; species Micromonospora sp. WMMD754. The sequence goes on along the minus strand of NZ_CP186058.1, from coordinate 5,823,240 downwards.
TCGGCCCGGAGCAGGCCGCGCTGGCCGCCGAGTGGCTCGCCGGCTGGGTCGACGCGGCCGTCGAGGAACGACCGCATCTGGCCGGGCCCGCCGCGACGTATAGGAAGTGGCGGCTCGACGAGGCCGCCGTCGGCCGCGTGGAGGTCGTGCTGCACCACGCCGACCTGCTCGCCGGCTGAACCGTACGGCCCGCCGACACGTGACATCCGGTGGGAACGAGGGAGGACCGCTTGTCACACGTCGCCGTCGCCGGGTCCGTACCGGCCGTCATGCCCGCGCCCGTCCGGTCGCGCCGGGCCCGGGCCCGCCTCGCCCGGGTGGGCCGGGCCTGGGTACGTCCGCTCGCCGGGCTGGCGGTGCTGGCGGTGCTGGTCGCCTCCGTGGGCACCGGTCCGTTCCTGGCCGGACTGCGGCTGATCGACGCGCCGGCGCTCGCGGCCGCGCTCGGCATCGGCGTGGTCACCACGGTCTGCTGCGCCTGGCGCTGGTCCCTGGTCGCCGGCGGGCTGGGCGTACGGCTGCCGATGCGGGCCGCGGTGGCGCACTGCTACCGGGCGGTCTTCCTCAACTCCACCCTGCCCGGCGGGGTGCTCGGCGACGTGCACCGGGCGGTGCGGCACGGCCGCGACGCCGGGGACGTGGCCCGGGGCGTCCGGGCGGTGGTCTGGGAGCGCACCGCCGGGCAGGTGGTCCAGGTGGTCATCGCGGTGGGGCTGCTGGCCGCGTTCCCGTCCCCGGTCCGCCCGTACCTGCCGGCGCTGGCCGCCGGCCTGGCCGTGGTCGCGCTGGCGCTGGTGCTGGCCGCCCGCGCGGTGCCCCGCTCCGGTGCGTCCCGCTGGGCGCGGGCGGCGCGGACCGCGCTCGCCGACGTGCGCTGCGGGCTGCTGGGCCGCCGGACCTGGGCCGGCGTGGTGGTGGCCTCGACCGTGGTGTTCGCCGGCCACCTGGCCACCTTCGTGGTGGCCGCCCGCACGGCCGGCGCGGACGCCCCGCTGTCCCGCCTGCTGCCCCTGACGCTGCTCGCGCTGCTCGCCATGGCGGTGCCGCTGAACGTGGGCGGGTTCGGCCCGCGGGAGGGGGTGGCCGCGTGGGCGTTCGCGTCGGCCGGGCTGACCGCCGCGCAGGGCGTCGCCACCGGCACGGTCTACGGCGCGCTGGTCCTGGTGGCCAGCCTGCCCGGCGCCGCGGTGCTGCTGGTGCGCCGCCTGCCGCGCCGGGAGCCCGGCAACTGTCGGTGATCCCGCCTACGGTGAGGGTGCGAGGTGTGCGTCGTCGGGTCCGCCCGGCGACCGGACGGAGGAGAACCATGGACGAAACCCTGCCCAACGCGACGGTCCGGACCCGGGTCACGGTCCCGCTCAGGTTCCCCGACGGATACGTGACCACCGCCACGGTGCACACCTTCCACGGCCTGGTGGACGGCCGCGAGCACCTGGCGTTCGGGCTCGGCGACCACGAGGCCGCCGACCCGCCGTTGGTCCGTCCGCACAGCGAGTGCCTCACCGGGGACGTGTTCGGCAGCCAGCGCTGCGACTGCGGCCCGCAGTTGCGGGAGGCGGTGGAGCGGATCGCCGACGCCGGCGGCTACCTGCTCTACCTGCGGCAGGAGGGCCGGGGCATCGGCCTGTACGCCAAGCTCGACGCCTACGCGCTGCAGGACGACGGCCTCGACACGTACGAGGCGAACCTGGCGCTCGGGCGGGGCGCCGACGAGCGGGACTACACCGTGGCCGCGCAGATGCTCGCCGCGCTGGGGGTGGACCGGGTGGCCCTGCTCAGCAACAATCCGGACAAGGCGGCCCAGTTGGAGCGGCTCGGCGTCACGGTGGCCGACCGGGTGTCCACCGGCGTGCACCTGTCCCCGGCGAACGCCGACTACCTGGCGGCCAAGGTCACCCGCGCCGACCACGCCCTCGACCTGCCGTTCGTGCCGTGACCGGCCGACCGTACGTGCTGCTCAGCTGCGCCATGTCGATCGACGGCTACATCGACGACGCGACGACCGAGCGGCTGCTGCTCTCCAACGACGACGACCTGGACCGGGTGGACGCGACCCGGGCCGGGTGCGACGCGATCATGGTGGGCGCGGCGACGGTCCGCCGGGACGACCCGCGGCTGCTGGTGCGCAGCGAGCGCCGGCGCGCCGATCGGGTGGCGCGGGGGTTGGCCCCGTCGCCGGTGAAGGTCACGGTGACCGGCAGCGGCGACCTCGATCCGGCGGCCCGGTTCTTCACCGCGGGCGACGGGGCGAAGCTCGTCTACTGCCCGAGCGGCGTGGTGGACAAGGCCCGGGAGCAGGTCGGCGCGGTGGCCACGGTGGTCGACGCCGGGGAGCCGGTCACCCCGGAGGCGGTCGTCGCCGACCTGGCCGGGCGTGGGGTGAGCCGGCTGATGGTCGAGGGCGGCGGCTCGGTGCACTGCCAGTTCCTCACCGCCGGGCTGGCCGACGAGCTGCACCTGGTGGTCGCGCCCTTCTTCGTGGGGGACCGGCGGGCGCCCCGGTTCGTCGGGGACGGCCGGTTCCCGTGGCACCCGGGCCGCCGCGCCCGGGTCGTCGAGGTCCGCCAGATCGGCGACGTGGTGCTCACCCGCTACGCGCTCTCCGATCGCTGCCTGGCCTGACCCGCCGTCAAGGTCCGCCCTTGTGCGAGACCACTGTCGATATTAGTTTGTTGATAATCCATACGAACTAATGTCCCGTGGACCCTTTCCGAAGGGGGACCGATGACCCACCCCGACCCGGGCTCCTCCCGTCGCCGCTTCCTCGGCCTGGTGGGCCTCGGCGTGGCCGCGACCACCGCCGGCCCGCTGCTCGCCGGCTGCTCCGAGAAGCCGGCCGGCTCCGGCGGCGCCCAACAGCTCGACGCCGTCTCCGGCGTGTTGCCGACGCACAAGGACCTGGCCGGCGGCGTCAAGCCCGACATCGTCGGCACCCGGCCGGTGGCCGACGGATACACCAGCTATCCGGCCACCCTGGTCGACGCCGTCACCGACAAGCCGGGCACCAGCGGCAAGCAGGTCACCGCGATGACGCCCGCCTGGGGGGCGGCGCCGCCCGGCACCGCGCAGAGCGCCTACCTCCAGGCCGTCAACGCCGAACTGGGCACGCCGGTCACCTTCACCATCCAGGACGGCGTCACCTACGCCGACAAGCTCAACGCCATGCTCAGCGCGCGGGACGTGCCGGAGCTGCTCTGCGTACCGGGGTGGGAGGTGGAGAAGATCCCGCGCTTCGCCGAGGCGATCAAGGTGCTCTTCGAGGACCTCACCGACCACCTCAGGGGCGACGCCGTCGACGCGTACCCGATGCTGGCCAGCTTTCCGACCGGCGCCTGGCGCGAGGCGGTCTGGAACGAGCGGCTGGTGTCCGTGCCCAACCCCACCGACTCGCCGTTCCCGTGGGTGCTGTTCACCCGCAAGGACCTGCTCGACGCGCGCGGCCTGGCCGTGCCGTCGAACCTCGACGACCTGCTCACCGTCGCCAAGCAGGTCACCGACCCGGCCCGCAAGGTGTGGGCGTTCGACGACGTCTTCGCCATGATCCAGATGTTCCATCGGGTCCCCGCCTCCAAGCAGGGATGGCGGCTGCGCTCCGACGGGACGCCGGAGTTCAAGTACGAGACGCCGGAGTTCCGCCAGGCTCTCGAGGTGATGGCCAGGATCTACCAGGACGGTCTGGTCCACCCGGACGTCGTGGCCAGCCGGGGCGCGGACGCCAAGCAACTGTTCGCCAAGAACGGCGCCATCGTGTTCAAGCAGGACGGCATGGGCATGTGGCAGGGCGCCCAGGCCGAGCACCAGAAGACCAACCCCGCGTTGAACATCCAGGCGGTGCCGGTCTTCTCCGCCACCGGTGGCGACCCGCTGGTCTGGCGGGCGGACAAGCCGATCTCCTACACCTTCGTCCGGAAGGGCCTCGGCAAGGACCGGGTCCGGGAGCTGCTGCGGATCATCAACTGGTGCTCCGCGCCGCTGGGCAGCCAGGAGGCCCAGCTCCGCGACTTCGGCGTCGAGGGCCGGCACCACACCAGGTCGCCGAACGGGCCGGTGAAGACCGACCTGGCGTTCAAGGAGATCGCCAACCAGTACTTCTTCATCAGTGGTCGCAACCCCACCATCGGGCCGTTCCCGGACACCCCCCGCTACGTCCCGGACGTGCTGAACTACTCCAACCAGATGGTCCCGTTCCTGGAGAAGGACCCCTGGGACGGGGTGAAGCTGGAGATGCCGGCCGCCTACAAGGCCAACCAGGTGCCGACGGAGGACAAGTTCACCGACCTCCTGCGCGGCCGGCGTCCGATGAGCGACGTGGACGCCATCGTCGCCGAGTGGAAGGCGGGCGGTGGGGAGGAAGCCCGCAAGCTGCTCGCCGACTCGCTGCCGAAGACGGCCAAGTGAGCGAGCCGGCCGTCGTGGTCGGGCCCGAGCGGGCCCGACCCGACGCCCCGGCCCCACCGGCCCGCACGCCGCGCCGTCGCCGCGTGCCGCTGGGCACCCGGCTGCGCCGCGACTGGCAACTACTGGCCATGGTGGCGCCCGGTTTCGGCATCCTGCTGGTCTTCAGCTACCTGCCGATCGCCGGCAACGTCATCGCGTTCCAGGACTACAACCCCTACCTGGGCGACAACCCGTGGCAGGCGTTCACGCACAGCAACTGGATCGGCTTCGGTCAGTTCCAGCTCCTCTTCGACGACCCGGCGTTCTGGGACGCGTTCCGCAACACCCTCGCCATCACGGCGTTCCAGTTGGTGTTCTTCTTCCCGCTGCCGATCGTGTTGGCGGTCATGCTGCACAACCTGCTCTCCAACCGGCTGCGCGGCCTCGTCCAGACGATCGTCTACCTGCCGCACTTCTTCAGCTGGGTGCTGGTGGTCACCTTCTTCGTGGCCATGTTCGGCGGCGCGGGACTGCTGGCGCAGACCATGCGCGATGCCGGCATGCAACCGTGGAACGTGATGACCGATCCGGACACGTTCATCGTCCTGGTCACCGCCGAGGCGGTGTGGAAGGACGTGGGCTGGGGCACCATCGTCTTCCTGGCCGCGCTGTCCACGATCGACCAGAGCCTCTACGAGGCGGCCGCCGCGGACGGCGCCGGGCGGTGGCGACGGCTGTGGCACATCACGCTGCCCGGCCTGCGCCCGGTGATCGTGCTGCTGCTCATCCTGCGTCTCGGCGACGCGCTCTCGGTCGGCTTCGAGCAGTTCCTGCTGCAACGCGACGCGGTCGGCCGGCAGGCCGCCGAGGTGCTCGACACCTTCGTCTACCACTTCTCCATCGCCACCGGAAACTACGGCTACGGCGCGGCGGCCGGGCTGTTCAAGGCCGTCGTCGGCCTCGTGCTGATCCTCGCCGCGAACCGGGTGGCGCACCTGCTCGGCGAACGAGGGATCTACGCGAAGTCATGACCGCGACCAGCCGCCGGTCGACCGGCACGCGCCCCCGCCGTCCGGTGTGGGAGGAACGACCGAACCCGGTCGGCCAGGCGCTCAAGGCCGTCCTGCTCACCCTGCTGGTGGCCGGGGTGCTCTTTCCGCTCTGGGTGATCCTGGTGACCAGCCTCTCCTCCCGCGAGACGATCGCCGCCGCCGGTGGCCTGGTGGTCGTGCCGAAGGGCATCGACACCTCGGCGTACCGGACCATCCTGGCCGGCGGGGCGGTCACCCGGGCGCTGTGGATCAGCACGCTGGTCACCGTGCTCGGCACGGTGATCGCGCTGACCGTCACCGTGCTGGCCGCGTACGGGCTGTCCCGGCCGGGCTCGCTGGGCCACCGCTGGCTGCTCGCGTACTTCCTGATCCCGTTCCTGGTCTACCCGCCGCTGGTGCCGCGCTACCTGGTGGTCACCGGGCTGGGCCTGAAGGACACCGTCTGGGCGCTGGTCCTGCCGCCGGCGATCAGCGTGTTCAACCTCGTCGTGGTGCGCGGCTTCTTCCAGGGCATCCCGCAGGAGCTGCTGGACAGCGCCCGCATCGACGGCGCGAGCGACTTCCGGACCCTCGGGCGGATCGTGCTGCCGCTGTCCCGCGCGGTGATCGCCGTGGTCGGCCTCTTCTACGCGGTCAGTTACTGGAACGTGTGGTTCGACGCGTTGCTGTTCATCGACCGCAACGACATGTACCCGATCCAGCGGGTGTTGCAGAGCTACCTGCTGGCCGGGCAGGCGCCGCACACCTCGGGCGGCACCACCGGGGTGACCATGCCACCGACCGAGGCGATCAAGATGGCGGTGGTGGTGCTGACCGTCGCGCCGATCGTCGCGGTCTACCCGTTCGTCCAGCGGCACTTCGTCAAGGGCGTGCTGATCGGCGCGGTCAAGGGCTGACGCCTGCGCTCACAGCACCTGGGACAGGAACCGCCGCAGCCGCGGGTGCTCGGGTGCCTCGAACACGGCGGCCGGCGGCCCGGCCTCCAGCACCACACCGGCGTCCATGAACGCGACCGTGTCGGCCACGGTGCGGGCGAAGCCCATCTCGTGCGTGACCACCACCATCGTCATGCCGGCGGCGGCGAGGTCCGCCATCACCGCGAGCACGCCCTTGACCAGCTCCGGGTCCAGCGCCGAGGTGGCCTCGTCGAAGAGCATCACCTGCGGGCGCAGCGCGAGCGCCCGGGCGATGGCCACGCGCTGCTGCTGGCCGCCGGAGAGCTGCGCCGGCCGGGCGCCGGCCTTCGCGGCCAGCCCGACCAGGTCGAGCTGGGCGCGGGCGAGCGCCACCGCCTCGTCCTCGTCGAGCTTCTTGAGCTTGCGCAGCGCGAGCGTGACGTTGCGCAGCACGCTCAGGTGCGGGAAGAGGTTGAACTGTTGGAACACCATGCCGATCCGCTGCCGCAACGCGTCCGGGTCGTCGCCCAGCACGCTGCGTCCGTCCAGCAGGACGTCGCCCCGGTCCGGCTCGATCAGCCGGTTGATCGTGCGCAGCAGCGTGGACTTGCCGGAGCCGGACGGTCCGATCACGCAGGCCGTGCCGCCGCGGGCCACGTCCAGGTCCGCGCCGCGCAGCACCCGGTGCGCGCCGAAGGCCAGGTGCACGTCGCGCACGGTGAGGCTGACCGAGGTGACGGTGCCGGTGGTCATCGTGGGTTCCCTCCGGTCGGGCTGACGCCGGCCGGCGTCAGGTCGGGCTCGGGCTCGGGCTCGGGCGGCGCGGCCGGGCGGCCCTGCCGCAGCCGCCGGTCCAGCCAGTTGACCGCGTGCGTCAGCGGCACGGTCAGGACCAGGTAGAACAGGCCGGCGAGCAGCAGCGCGGACTGGTTGCCGGTGTTCGCCGCGTAGTCCTGGCCGATCCGGAACAGCTCGCGCTGGCTGGCCAGCAGGCCGAGGAAGTAGACCAGGCTGGAGTCCTTGATCAACGCGATCAGCTGGTTGACCCAGGCGGGCAGCACCCGGCGGACACCCTGCGGGATGATCACCAGCCGCATCGACTCGGCCCAGGAGAAGCCGAGCGCCCGCGCGCCCTCCAACTGGGCCGCCTCCACGCTCAGGATGCCGGCTCGGAAGATCTCGCCCAGGTAGGCGGCGGCGATCAGGGACAGCGCCAGCACGCCCAGCGGGTAGGGGTTCGGTCCCCACACCTCCATGCCCAGCGGCGCCAGGCCGACGCCGATGAGCAGGATGGTCGCCGCGGCCGGCAGGCCGCGGAACACGTCGGTGTAGACCCGGGCCGGCCACCGCAACCACCGGGTACGCGAGATGCCCGCGACGGCCAGCAGCATGCCCAGCACCGAACCGAGCAGGGCGGCGGAGACCGCCAGGATCAGCGTGTTGGGCAGCCCGACGGTCAGCATCTCGGGCAGCGCCTCGCGCATCGAGTCACCGTCGAAGAAGGTCTCCCAGAGGGTGCTCAGTGGATCCATCGTTCCTCCGTCCGCTCTGCTCGGGCCCGGTCACCTGCTCAGGAGGCGGCCGACGGCGACGGCACCGGGACCGAGCCGCTGCCGGGGGTGAAGTCGGCCGGGATCGGCCGGCCCGGGTAGTACTGCGCCTGCAGGCGGCTCCAGGTGCCGTCGGCGATCACCTCGTCGAGCCCCTTGTCCAGCGCCTCGCGCAGCTTGTCGTTGCCCTTGGCCACGGCGTACGCGGTCGGGGCCGGGCTGAGCTGCTTCGCCGCGACCTTGATCTTGCCGTTGCTGTCCGCGGCGGACTTGTCACCGATCTCGGCGGGCGCGATCCAGGCGTCGGCGGTGCCGGCCTTGAGCTGGTTGACCGCGCCGTTGTAGTCGGGCACCCGCACCGGGTCGAGGTTCTCCCGGGTGGCGAAGTCGTCCTGCACGGTGCCCTGGACCACCACCACCCGCTTGCCGGCGAGCTGGTCGAACCCGGTGATCGGGGAGCCGGCCGGCACGTCCAGGCCGAAGTAGCCGAAGTCGTAGCCGTTGCCGAAGTCGACGGTCTTCTTCCGCGCCTCGGTGACGGTGATCGAGGAGCTGCCCACGTCGAACTTGCGGTTGTTGACCTGGGACAGCAGGGCGGAGAAGTCGGTGCCGACGAACTCGACCTTCAGGCCGACCTTGCCGGCGACGGCGGTGAGCAGGTCGTTGTCGAAGCCGGTGAACTTCCCGTCCTTCAGGTAGACGTTCGGCGGCGCGTCGGTGAGCGTGCCGGCCCGGATCACCCCGGGCTGGAGCAGGCCGTACGGGTTGGCAGCCTCGTCGGTGGAGTCGTTCCCGCCGCACGCGGTCAGCGCGGTCGCGGCGAGCACGGCGGCGGCGCCGACGGCGGCGGCGCGGGTCAGGACGGTACGGATACGCACGATGTCTCTCCAGAGTGGACGGACACGCGGGGCGCGTGCCGGTACCGGCGCCGCCGGGCACGGCGGGGCCGGGAAGGGTGGATCGGGGAAGGGGGAAGCGCTCGCTCAGCGCGCGTCGCGACAGGCGTCGCTGCACACCCGCATCAGGTCGACGTGGCGGCGCTTGACCAGCGCGACGCCGGCCGGGTGCGCGGCGGTGTCGCCGGTGCGGGTGGAGGGTGGTGCGAACATCGGTCTCCCTGGTCGGTCGGTGCTGACCTGGGTGCCAGGCCACGCTTGCGCCGACGGCTGCCGGCGCCTGGTCCTCACCCGGAGCACCCCACCGTGGTGGAGGGTTGCCGGCCAGCGAGCCGGGGCTTGACGCTGGCGCTCATGACCTGCCCGAAAGGCTAGCAGCACCGCCGTACGGGTCGTCCAGCCGTTATGACCCCTCTCACGCGCCGGGCCTTACCGCCGTGCCGGCATCACCGGGGCGTCCCGGCCCGTGCCGTGCCGGGACGGGCCGCGGTGCTCGTGGTAGTCCTGCTCGACGTTGACCGTCCAGACGTCGTGGCCCGCGCCGTGCGCGATGTTCTCGGCGGTCAGCATGGCGGTGAGCATCGAGTGGTCCGCGTTGTTGTACCGGTGCATGCCGTTGCGCCCGACCGGGTGCACGTTCGGCGCCTCCCGGGCCAGCCACCCCCGGATCACATCCACGTTGTGCTGGTACCGCTCGTCGTACACCGGGTACGCCTTGGGCATCCGCACCACGTGTCCCGCCTCGACGCAGCCGGGCCGGACCAGCCCCAGCCGCTCCAGTTCGGCGGTGGCGAACCGGACCAGCTCCGCGTCCGAGGTCCGCCACATCTCGTCGCCCTCGAAGACGAAGTACTCCAGCCCCAGGCAGGTCCGGCCGTCCTTGACCAGGTACGGCGACCAGGAGCCGAAGTTCTGGATCCGCCCGACCCGGGCCGCCGGGTCGTGCACGTAGATCCAGTTGTCCGGGAACGAGAACTCCGCCGGCACCACCAGCGCGACGGTGAGGAAGTCCCGGTACCGCAGGTCGTCCGCGGCCGCCCGGACCTCCGGCGGGGCGGCCGGACGCAGGGCGTGCACCAGCGCGGAGATCGGCATCGAGGAGATCACGTGCGCGGCGGGCTCGGTGCGTGCCCCGTCCGCGTCGACCACCGTCACGGCCGTGGCCCGCCGGGCGGCCGGGTCCCGGTGCACCTCGCTCACCCAGGAGCCGGTGGCGACCGAGCCGCCCCGCCGGACGACCTCCTCGGCGCAGCGTTCCCACATCATCCCCGGCCCGTGCTTCGGATACTGGAACTCCTCGATCAGGCTGGTCACGTCCGTCCGACGGCGGCCGGGCAGCAGCGCGTTGCGCATCGCGGTCGCCAGCGACAGGTTCTTGATCCGCTGGGCGGCCCAGTCGGCCTGAAGGTGGTCCGCCGGCATCCCCCAGACCTTCTCGGTGTAGGTCTTGAAGAAGATCGAGTAGAGCCGCCAGCCGAACCGGGCCGACACCCACCCCTCGAAGTGCGACTGATCCTTCGGCGGGCGCAGCCGGGCCCGGCCGTACGAGCCGAGACACCGCAGCGCCTCCCACACCCCCAGGTTGCGCAGCGCGTTGCCGGCGTTGAGCGGGTAGTCGTAGAGGGCGCCCCGGTAGTAGATCCGGCTCATCCGTGGCCGCAGCAGGAAGTCCTCGTCCGGCAGGATCTCGTGCCAGAAGTCCTCGACCCGGGAGACCTTGGTGAAGAACCGGTGCCCGCCGATGTCGAACCGCCATCCGTCGCGCTCCACCGTGCGGCTGATCCCGCCCACCACGTCGTCGGCCTCGTAGACCCGGACCGGCAGGCCGTGCCGCCGTAGCTCGTACGCGGCGGTCAGCCCCGCCGGCCCCGCCCCGACGACCACCGTTGAACCACCCTCACCCATGCCCTCCGCGCCCCCCGCCCAGCCCGCCGATGCGGCACCGCCCTTACCCGTCCTGCCGGCGTCCTCACCTGCCGTGGCACACCGACCGACACATCGGCCCGGATGGTGTGGACCCGGCCGGAACGGGGATGCGGGTCGGGTTTCCCGGTCCGGGGGTCGGTCGCGGGGCGACCGGTGGGAGCGCGATGACGGACGAACGGCGGGCCGGCCCGGCCGACGTGCCCGCACCGGGCCGGCCCGGGGCGGCGGCCCGGCTGGCGGCGACGGCCCGTCGGGTGCCCGAGCCCTGGGGTTTCGTGTTCGCCGTCTTCGTCGGCTCCAAGCTGGTGCTCAGCCTGGTCGGCGTGCTGGTGCTGGCCGCGTGGGACGGGGTGCCCGGCGCGCCGCCGGCCGCCGAGGCGCTGATGCGCGACCAGCAGGACGCCGTCTCGTCGTACCGCTGGGTGTCGCTCTGGTTCGCCTGGGACTCGTTCCTCTACGACCACCTGGCCCGGCTGCCGCTGGACCGGCCCTGGCCGGACTTCGGGTTCCCGCTGCTCTACCCGTTCCTGGCCCGCCCCCTCGCGCCGCTGCTGGGCGGGCACACCGCCTGGGCGCTGCTGCTGGTCAGCAACGTGGCGCTGGTGGTCCAGCTCTACTACGCGTACCGGCTCGGGGGTCGGCTGCTCGGCGACGGCCGGCGGGCGGTGCGCTACCTGCTGCTGTTGCCGACCGCGTTCCTCTTCCAGGCGGCGCTGACCGAGTCGCTCTTCCTCTGCCTCGCCCTGGCCGCCTTCTGGTACGCCGAGCGGCGGCGCTGGCTGGTGGTCGGGATCGTCGGCTACGTCCTGGCGCTGAGCCGGTCCGTCGGCTTCCTCGTCGTGCTGCCGCTGGCCCTGGTGCTGCTGCGCGAGCACGGCTGGCGTGCGGGACCCCGCGCCTGGCCCCGGCTGCTGCGCGAGGGCTGGCCGCTGCTGCTGGTGCCGGCGGGCTGGTTGACGTTCATGGCCTTCTGCCGCTGGCAGGCCGGCGACTGGTTCGCCTACCAGCACGCCCAGGAGACCGGCTGGGGGATCCGGTTGCAGAACCCGCTGACGGTGGCCGGATCGGCGCTGGCCGGTGACAACTCGGCCGACGCGCTGCGGGTCTGGCTCGTGGTGGCGGCGCTGGTCGTGGCCGTGGTCGGGCTGCGGCGCCGGGCCGACTGGCCGTACCTGGTCTACACGCTGGTCGTGGTGCTGGTGCCGCTGTCGATGGGTCCGCCGGTGTACCGGAGCCTGCTGCGCTACCTGCTCGCCGCGTTCCCGGTCGCGCTGGTGCTGGCCCGCTGGGCGCGCCGGCCCGGCCTCGACCCGTGGCTCACCGCCGGGCTGGCGCTGCTCCAGGGCGCGCTGTTCGCGGTCTGGCTCACCTACTGGACCCACCTGATCATCTGACAGGGCTTGCTATGCAACAAAGTGCATAGCAAGATGGCCGGCATGTCGCTGGAGCACGCCATCCTCGTCTCGCTGCTGGAGCGGCCGGCCTCCGGCTACGAGCTGGCCCGGCGCTTCGACCGCTCGATCGGCCGCTTCTGGACCGCCACCCACCAGCAGATCTACCGCGTCCTCAAGCAGATGGCCGAGGACGACCGGATCACCGGCGAGGAGGTCGGTCAGGAGGGCCTGCCGGACAAGAAGGTCTGGTCGGTCACCCCGACCGGCCGGGCCGCGCTGCTCGGCTGGTTGCACGCCCCGGTGCGACCGGAGGCGGTCCGGCACGAGCTGGCCGTCAAGATCCGCGGCGCCGCGTTCGACGACGCCGCCGGGCGCGCCACCCTGGTCGCCGAGGTCGAGCGCTACCGCGCCGACCACGAGACCGTCCTCGCCGGCTATGTGGCCGGCGAACGCCGCGACTTCCCGGACGCCGTCGCACCCGACGCCCGGGCGGCGCTGCAGCACGTCGTGCTGCGCGGCGGCATCGCGTACGAGCGGATGGTGCTGGCCTGGCTGGACGACGTCCTGGCCACCCTCCGCGCCCTCGACCCCGACCCGGAAAGGCCACCCGCGTGAGCGACCCGCTGCTGTTCCACCCGCACCACTACGACCCCGCCGACCTCGACGAGACCTCGCGCCGGCTGCTGCGCGCCACCGTCGACTGGTTCGAGACCCGGGGCAAGCGCGCCCTGGTCGACAGCTACAACACGCACGAGTGGTACGCCGACTTCCTCGCCTTCGCCGCCCGGGAAGGACTCTTCGCCACCTTCCTCACCCCGTCCGCCGACGGCGGCGACGACACCGACAAGCGCTGGGACACCGCCCGCAACGCGGCGCTCAGCGAGATCCTCGGCTTCTACGGCCTCGGCTACTGGTACACCTGGCAGGTCACCGTGCTCGGCCTCGGGCCGGTGTGGCAGAGCGGCAACGCCGCCGCCCGGGCCCACGCCGCCGACCTGCTCGACCAGGGCCACGTGATGGCCTTCGCGCTCTCCGAGCGGTCGCACGGCGCCGACATCTACGCCACCGACATGCTGCTCACCCCCGACGGTGCGGGCGGTTTCCGGGCCACCGGCGGCAAGTACTACATCGGCAACGGCAACGTCGCCGGCCTGGTCTCGGTCTTCGGCCGGCGCGCCGACGTCGAGGGCCCGGAGGGGTACGTGTTCTTCGCCGCCGACAGCCGGCACCCGGCGTACCGGCTGGTCCGCAACGTGGTCAACGCCCAGATGTACGTCTCCGAGTTCCGGCTGGAGGACTACCCGGTGCGGGAGCGGGACGTGCTGCACACCGGCCCGGCCGCGTTCGACGCCGCGCTGAACACGGTGAACATCGGCAAGTTCAACCTCTGCACCGCGTCCGTCGGCATCTGCGAGCACGCCATGTACGAGGCGGTCACCCACGCCCACGGCCGCGTGCTCTACGGCCGGCGGGTCACCGACTTCCCGCACGTGCGCCGCGAGCTGACCGACGCGTACGCCCGCCTGGTGGCGATGAAGCTGTTCAGCGACCGGGCGGTGGACTACCTCCGCTCGGCCGGCCCGGACGACCGTCGCTACCTGCTGTTCAACCCGATGACCAAGATGAAGGTCACCACCGAGGGCGAGAAGGTGATCGACCTGCTCTGGGACGTGATCGCCGCGAAGGGCTTCGAGGCCGACACCTACTTCGACAAGGCCGCCAAGGACATCCGCGGCCTGCCGAAGCTGGAGGGCACGGTGCACGTCAACCTGGCCCTGATCCTCAAGTTCATGCCGAACTACCTGTTCCGGCCGCACCCGCACCCGGCGGTGCCGACCCGGCGCGACGCCGCCGACGACGAGTTCCTGTTCCGCCAGGGCCCGGCCCGGGGGCTCGGCGCGATCCGGTTCCACGACTGGCGTGCCGCGTACGACGCGCACGCCCACCTGCCCAACGTGGCCCGCTTCCGGGAGCAGGCCGACGGGCTGGTCGCGCTGCTCGCCGCCCACGCGCCGGACGAGACGCAGCAGCGTGACCTGGACTTCCTGCTCACCATCGGCCAGCTCTTCGCGCTCGTCGTCTACGGCCAGCTGATCCTGGAGCAGGCCGAGCTGACCGGTCTCGACGCGGACCTGCTCGACGAGATCTTCGATCTGCTGGTCCGGGACTTCTCCGGATACGCCACCGAGCTGCACGGCAAGGCGGCCACCACCGACGAGCAGGCCGCCTGGGCGCTCGCCCACGTCCGCCGGCCGGTGGTCGACGCCGACCGCACGGCCCGGGTGTGGCAGCGGGTGGTCGACCTGGCCGGCGCGTACGAGATGCGACAGTGACCGCCGGAATCCGGGCGCGCGCCGGCCGGTCCGGCCGGTAGGTTGCACGGATGTTCGCGCTCGCCCTGACCGACGACGCCGAGCTGCGCCCGTTGCAGCCCTGGCACGCCGACGAGTTCCTCGCCAACCTCGACCGCTGCCGCGAGCACATCGCGCCCTGGGTCGGCGCGTCCTTCGTCGCCACCGACGCCGCGTCGGCCCGCACGGTCCTCCAGGCGTACGCCGACCGCTGGGCCCGCGACGACGGCGGCATCTGGGGCATCTGGCAGCGCGGCACCCTCGTCGGGGGAGTGCTGCTGGTGTCGCTGAGCACCGCGCGCGGGGTGTGCGAGGCCGGCTGCTGGCTGGAGCCGGCCGCCGAGGGGCAGGGTCTGGTCACCCGGGCCGCCCGGGTCGTCATCGACTGGGCGGTCCGGGAGCGCGGCATCCACCGGGTCGAGTGGGTGACCCGGGCCGGCAACGAGCGCAGCATCGCCGTGGCCCGCCGGCTCGGCATGCGCCGCGACGGGGTGCTCCGGGGCGCCGCGCCGGTGCCGGAGGGGCGGGCCGACATGGAGGTCTGGTCCGTGCTGGCACCGGAGTGGACGGCCTGACGCGAGTTCTTGTCGTACCCGGACGTCAACATGTGTCCATGGCTGTCCCCGCACTGGCCGACCGGTCTCCCCAGCCGCGCGCCCTGCCGCTGCGCGAGGTCCGCACCCGGCTCACCCAACTCGTCTCGCTCGCCGAGCTGACCGACACCGTCACCGTGGTCACCCGCGACGGCGACCCGCGTCCGATCGCCGCGATCGTGCCCGCGCCGGCGGCCCGCACCGCGGCCCAGGCCCGCGCCGACGCCGACCGGGTCACCGCCGTCAGCGCCGGATGGGCCCGCCGCCTGGAGGAGCTGCACCGGCAGTCCGGCCGACGGCACGCCGCCGAGCTGCGCGCGCTGACCGACGCGCTCGCCGAGGCCTGGGCCGAGCTGGAGCGGCGGGCGCCGGCCGGCGATCCGGCGCTGGCCCGGCTCCGCGCCGCCCACGCCGACCTCCTGCGCCCCTGACCCGGCGTCGTCGTGCCGCGCACACCCCCGTGGCGCGCGGCACGACGACCGTCCGATCGGCGACCCGTGCGAGCGGCGACGCCCGGGTTCGGGCCGCTGCGGCTCAGGACTCGACCGGCCCCGCGGCGGCGTCGGCGCGCAGCCCGTGCGCGGCGATGTCGTCGGCGACCTCCAGGCCGAGGCGGACCCCGCCGACGTTGCGCCCGAGGTCGACCCGGCCGTCGTCGTCCAGCGCGAACGCGTCGAACGACCAGTGCACGCCCAGGTAGACCCGGCTCAGGCCGTTCTCCTCGATCATCTGCCACAGGCCGTCGGGGAACCGGCGCGCCCAGCGCGGCCGGACCGTGCCGGTGTTGTCCACGCTGACCCCGTTCAGCTCGTCGGAGACGAACTCCAGCCCGTCGGCCAGGTCGTCCGGGCCGTGGTCGCCCTGGCCGTAGAAGCGCCGGACCGACTGCAACGCGGCGGCCCCGAAGCTGGCGTGACCGGAGGGGTACGCCGGGAAGTTCGGCGTCCGGTTCTTCTGCCCGACGCTGTTGGTGTGCGGCGCGCCGAGCGGCAGCCAGCCGATGTCGGCGGCCCCGTCGAGCGTCGCGTCGCCGACGCCGGTCGGGCCCAGCGCGCCGTCGTGCTCCCGGATGCCGACCACCGGACGCCACAGGTCGTGGCGATACTTCTCCGTCCAGCAGAGGATGCCGGCGTCGGCCATGGCCACGTTGACCAGCGCGAAGAGCCTCGCGTTGGCGGTCACGTCGTTGCCCCGCGCCCGGGCCACGGCCCGGACGATCTGGTTGTAGAGCCGGGGCGGGGTGCCGATGCCGCGCGCGCCGTCGTACGCCCAGAACAGCCCGACGGCGGTCTCGGCGGCCGTGCGCCGCGGCAGCCGGTCCGGCAGCGTGCCGGCCAGGTGCGGGGCGATGCCCTTGCCGCGCACCTGGCGCAGCGACCGCTCGTACGCCCGGTCGCCCGGCCGCGGCGGCTCGTCGAGCTCGTGGCGGGTGGTGACCGCGAAGCAGCGGGACCGGGCGCCGTAGAAGGGGGCGTGGAAGCCCTGCCCCGGGTTGTCCGGGTCGACGCGGTGGCGCTGCCGGGCGAGCGACGGCACGTACCCGTCGTCGTCGAGGCCGGGGTCGGCGGCGCGCCGGCGCAGCACCTCCTCGGCGACCCGCCGGCCGTAGTCGTGCCCGGCCGCGTCGTGCTTCCCGGCGACCAGCCCGGCGGCGAGGTGACGTGCCTCCAGGAACTCCCGCTGCGCCGGGTGGAGGGCGGCCAGCGCGGTCCGGGCCGCGGCGGCGACGGCGGCGTCCGGGTCGGCCCCGGCCGGCGGCTGCGGCAGCCGGTCACCCAACCACGGCTCGTACGCGCCGGTGAGCCCGACGAGCGCGTCGTGCATGGCCAGGTGCGCGACGGCCAGCGCGCGGGCGCTGCCCACCGGCCCCTGGGACCGCGCCTCGCCGGCGTCACCCGTGGTGTGGGTGACCCGGTTCGCCTCCAGGGCGACCTCGTTCCAGTACAGGATCTGATCCACGACTTCCCCCGATGTGATCCGTTGGTGAATGGCGGCGGGAAATGCCGTCTCCACAACGGATCGCAATTCGGGAAATGGGCGCGGTCAGCGCCTGGAATGCCGTCCGGATCGGCCGTCGGATCCGCCGGCGCGCGCCATCGACAGGCGCACGACGTGCGGAAACCATTCCCCGTTGGGTCCCCGTGGTCAACGGCGACCACCGGAGGGGCGGCCCGCCGCGCCGACGTCGGAATGTGAATCGATGTCGGCTCGTCCATGGTTGCGGCGCCCCGCCGGGCGGGTCAAGGCGGGCGCGGCGGAATTGTGTCCACTGTCGGGGAATGGGCACCCGACGATGTCCCTGCAACCATCACGGGGTCGTGCGTATCCGCAGCTCACGACGGCGCCCGGGCGGAAGTCCGCCCGGGCGCCGTCGGTCGGGTCAGTTCCGGCCGCGTTCGGCGCGGTAGCGGCGGATCAGTTCGGCGGTGGAGGTGTCCACGTCGGCCAGGTCCGGGTCGGGGCCGGTCAGCTTCGGTGCGAGCTGGTTGGCCATGACCTTGCCCAACTCCACGCCCCACTGGTCGAAGGCGTTGATGTCCCAGATCGCGGCCTCGGTGAAGACGATGTGCTCGTAGAGCGCGATCAACTGGCCCAGCGTCGCCGGGGTGAGCTTCGGCGCCAGGATCGAGGTGGTCGGGTGGTTGCCCGCCATCACCCGGTGCGGCACCACCTCGGGCGCGGTGCCCTCCGCCTCCACCTGCTCGCGGGTCCGCCCGAAGGCCAGCGCGGCGGTCTGGGCGAAGAAGTTCGACATGAACAGGTCGTGCATGTCGCCCAGGTCGTGGTTGGGTCGGCTGAACGCGATGAAGTCCGCCGGGATCAACCGGGTGCCCTGGTGGATGAGCTGGTAGAACGCGTGCTGCCCGTTGGTGCCGGGCTCACCCCAGAAGATTTCCCCGGTCGGGCAGGTGACCGGGGAGCCGTCGACGCGTACCGACTTGCCGTTGCTCTCCATGGTGAGCTGCTGCAGGTAGGCCGGGAACCGGTGCAGGTACTGCGCGTACGGCAGCACGGCGTGGGTCTCCGCGCCGAGGAAGTCGGTGTACCAGACGTTGAGCAGGCCGAGCAGCGCCGGCACGTTGCGCTCGACCGGGGCGGAGCGGAAGTGCTCGTCGACCGCGTGGTAGCCGGCGAGCATCTCCCGGAACCGGTCCGGCCCGATCGCCAGCATCACCGACAGACCGACCGCCGAGGGCAGCGAGTAGCGCCCGCCCACCCAGTCCCAGAAGCCGAACATGTTCTCCGGGTCGATGCCGAAGTCGCGGACCCGCTGCTCGTTGGTGCTCACCGCGACGAAGTGCCGGGCCACCGCGTCGTCGTCGGCGTCCAGCCCGGCGAGCAGCCAGCGGCGCGCCTGGTCGGCGTTGGCCAGCGTCTCCTGGGTGGAGAACGTCTTCGACACCACCACGAACAGGGTGCGCGCGGGGTCCAGGTCGGCGGTCTTGTCGTGGATGTCGGTCGGGTCGATGTTGGACACGAACCGGCAGCTGATCCCCGCGTCCCGGTACGCCTTGAGCGCCTCGTACGCCATCACCGGGCCCAGGTCCGACCCGCCGATGCCGATGTTCACCACGGTGGTGATCCGCTCGCCGGTGTGGCCGCGCCACGAGCCGGACCGCACCCGCTGCGCGAAGGCGGACATCCGGTCCAGCACGGCGTGCACGTCGGCGACGACGTCCTGGCCGTCCACGGTGAGCGAGGCGTCGCGGGGCAGGCGCAGCGCGGTGTGCAGCACGGCCCGGTCCTCGGTGACGTTGATGTGCCGCCCGGCGAACATGGCCGCGATCTTCCCGGCCAGGCCGACCCGCTCGGCGAGCGCGCCGAGCAACGCGACCGTCTCGTCGGTGACCAGGTTCTTGCTGTAGTCCACGTGCAGGTCGGCGACCTCACCGGTGAGCCGTTCGCCCCGCTGCCCGTCGGCGGCGAAGAGGTCGCGCAGGTGCGTGCCGCGCATCGCCTCGGCGTGCTTGCGCAGCGCCTGCCATTCGTCCGTGGTGGTGACGTCCACAGCCATCGGGTCGATCTTCTCCTTCGCGACGGGGCGGTCGGCGGGCCCGCGCCCGCGACCCCACCAGCCTGCCACCCGGGGCCGGTACGCGCGACGCGACGCGACATCGCCCACCCTGTGGGCACACGCCGGGCGGGATGGGACACGCCGTTGCGACGCGTGTTCGACACGACGATCACAGGCTGACACGATGCGGTCGCTCACAGTAGGCTCCTGCTGCTCGACCGCGCGGAGGAGGTGCCATGGCCGGGGTGATCAACCCTCGTCCCCCGTCCGACCCGGACGAACCGCCCCCGGAGGCGGCGCTGCCGGAACTGGCCGACCCGCACTGGATGCACCGCGCCACCGAACTCGCCCACACCGGCTTCTGGTCGGTGGCGCGGCGGCTTCCCACGCTGGTCCGCGAGGCGATCGCCCTGGGCTGGGCGACCAGTCGACGGGACACCGCGGCGTCACTCGGTCTCAACGTCGCCGCCGGGTTGCTCACCACCCTGGGGCTGCTCGCCACCACCGGCGTGCTGCAGCAGCTCTTCGCGGCCGGTCCGACGCCGGGGCGGATCCGGGCGGCGCTGCCGGCCCTGGCGCTGGCCGCGGCGGCCGTCACCGCGCGGGGTGCGCTGACGATCGCCGCCGGCTGGGCGCAGGCCCGGCTCATCCCGCAGATCAACTACACGGTGGAGCGGCGGCTCTTCGAGACCACCTCCGTGGTGGAGCTGGCGGCGTTCGACGACGCCGGCTTCGCCGAGGAGATGGACCGCGCCCGCGACCGCGGCCTGATCGAGGCGGGCGCGCTGGTCAACGACACGGTCAACCTGGTCACCGGCGTGGTCGGCGTGGTGGCCACCGCCGCCGCGGTGACCATCATCCACCCTTTGCTGCTGCCCTGCCTGCTGGTCGCCGCCGCCCCGGAGGCGGTGACGGCGGTGCGGATGGCCCGCCGCCAGCACATCGACTGGCTCGCCCGGATCACCCGCCGCCGCCGCAAGTGGATGCTCGGTGACCTGATGGCGAACCGCCACACCGCCGCCGAGATCCGCGCCTACCAGATGCGCGAGTTCCTGCTCTCGGAATACCGCCTGATGACCCGGCTGGAGACCCGGGCCGAGCTGCGGCTGGCCCGCGCGCAGACGGTCACCCGGGCGATCGGCCTGTCCGTCACCGGAGTCGCCACGTTCGGGCTCTACCTGGTGCTCGGCGCGCTGCTGATGGGCGGCGTGGTCGTCCTCGCGGCGGCGGCCACCGCGCTGCTCGCCCTCCAGTCCGCCCGCAGCAGCCTGCGCACCACGATCTTCGCCACCAACTCGCTCTACGAGGACGCCCTCTACTACCAGGACTACCGGGACTTCCTCGACCGGGCCGGGCGGCGGGTGCCGACCGGTGGGCAGCGGCCGGTCGACGGGTTCGAGCGCATCGACCTCGACCGGGTCAGCCTGCGCTACCCGGACACCGACGCCGCCGCCGTCGACGAGGTCAGCCTCACCATCCGGCGCGGCGAGGTGGTCGCGTTGGTGGGGGAGAACGGGTCCGGCAAGACCACGCTGGCGAAGCTGATCGCCGGGCTCTACCGACCCACCGGCGGCGCCATCCGCTGGGACGGGGTGGACGCCGCCGAGCTGGACCCGCGCCAGGTCGCCGCCCAGGTGGCGGTGATGAGCCAGGACTGGTGGAAGTTCCCGTTCACCGCCCGGCAGAACATCCGGGTCGGCCGGCACGACCGGGCCGACGGCCCCGGCCCCAGCGTCGAGGCCGCCGCCCGGGAGGCGGCCGCGCACGACATGATCAGCGAACTGCCCTTCGGGTACGACACGCTGCTGGACCGGCAGTTCAAGGACGGGCAGGACCTGTCCGGCGGGCAGTGGCAGCGACTGGTGGCCGCCCGGGGCCTCTACCGCGACGCCCGACTGCTGATCTGCGACGAACCCTCCGCCGCGCTGGACGCGCGGGCCGAGCACGCGCTCTTCCAACACCTGCGGCGGCGTCCGGACCGGGCCGTCGTCCTGATCACCCACCGGTTGGCCAACGTCCGGCACGCCGACCAGATCTTCGTCCTGGACCACGGCAGGCTCGTGCAGCACGGCGACCACGACGCGTTGATGGCGCAGGCCGGGCCCTACCGGGAGCTGTTCGAGCTGCAGGCGGCCGGCTACCTGGCCGGCGCCGGGGAGGCCGCCGCCGACCGTTGACCTCCAGCGCACTCGAACTCCTACGGTGACCGGACCGGCCGCCGCCCGGTCAGCGCGGCGTCACCCACCATGGAGTCCACATGCGCTATCGCGTCCTCGGCGGCACCGGCATCGAGGTCAGCGTCCACTGCCTCGGCACGATGATGTTCGGCGCCGTCGGCAACCCCGACCACGACGACTGCGCCCGCATCGTGCACGCCGCGCTCGACCGCGGCGTCAACATGGTGGACACCGCCGACATGTACTCGGCGGGCGAGTCGGAGGTGATCGTCGGCAAGGCCCTGCGGGGCCGGCGCGACGACGTGGTGCTCGCCACGAAGGTGCACTTCCCGATGGGCGAGGGACCCAACCGGGGCGGCAACTCACGCCGGTGGATCGTCCGCGCCGTCGAGGACAGCCTGCGCCGGCTGGGCACCGACTGGATCGACCTCTACCAGGTGCACCGACCCGATCACACCACCGACGTCGAGGAGACGCTCGCCGCGCTCAGCGACCTGGTCCGGGCCGGCAAGATCCGGGCGTTCGGCTGCTCGACGTTCCCGGCGGAGGAGATCGTCGAGGCGCAGCACGTCGCCGAACGGCGCGCGCTCGGCCGGTTCCGCACCGAGCAGCCGCCGTACTCGATCCTGGCCCGGGGGATCGAGGCGTCGGTGCTGCCGGTGTGCCTCCGCCACCGGATGGGCGTGCTGGTGTGGAGCCCACTGGCCTCCGGCTTCCTGTCCGGCCGGTACCGACAGGGCCAGCCGGTGGACCTCACCTCGGGCCGCCCGGCGCGGACCCCGGCCCGGTTCGACCCGGCGCTGCCCGGCAACGCCGCCAAGTACGCCGCCGTCGAGCACCTCGTCGCGCTCGCCGACGAGGTGGGCTGCACGCTGCCGCAGCTCGCCGTGGCGTTCACCGCGGCGCACCCCGCGGTCACCTCGACCATCATCGGGCCGCGCACCATGGACCAGCTGGACGCGCTGCTCGCGGGGGCGGCGCTGACGCTCGACGACGCGGTGCTCGACCGGATCGACGAGATCGTCCCGCCCGGGGTGAACCTCTACCAGCCCGACGGCGTCTGGTCCCCGCCCGCGCTCACCGACCCGTCCCAGCGTCGCCGTCCGCCGGCCGAACGCGCCGCCGCCTGACCGCCCGCAGCGCTGCCTACGCGGAGGGTGCCACAGCCTGACCGCTCACCGGCCCGTCCCACCCGGTCGCCACGCGGCAGAGACCAGCCCGTCGTCAGCGCCCCACCCCATCACCGTGCCCGCGCAACCCGCACGCGCTGTCGACTCCGCCTCCGTGCGTAGATCTTGGTAGCGAACGGCCCCCATAGGGGCCCTTTCGTACCAAGATCTACGCGGTTCCTGTGTGGTGGGAGACAGTTCCTGGAATGCGGGAGCGGAATCGGCCGGTGGTAGTGGGTGGTGGTGCTGAGGACCGGCGATGCCGGTCGCCACGGCGGGGAGGAAGGGCGTGTCGAGCGGGGGCGGTGAAGGGGTGGGTGGTTGCTGGGGCGAGCGGGCTGGGGCAGGATCGCCGGAATGCTCCGCCTCCGCCCTCGCCGCGCCGCTGTCGTCGCCGTGCTGGCCCTGGTCACCGCCGGGTGCTCCACCTCCGGCGCCGATCCCGACGCGTCCGGACCCGGCACCAGCGCATCCGGCAGCAACTCGTCCAGCACCGACGCATCCGGCGCCGGCGCACCGGGCGCGGCGAGAGGCGGCGCCACCATCTCGCCCGGTACCGCTGGCACGACGTCGGTGGCGCCGTCACCGGCCGCGCGGACCGGGATCGGGGCCCGGCCGAGCGCGGGTGCCGGAACGTGCACCGTTTTCCCGGCCGACAACGTGTGGCACGCCGACGTGACCCGGCTGCCGGTGCACGTCCGGTCGGCCGCGATGGTCGGCGCGATCGGCGCCGACGCCACCGTGCACGCCGACTTCGGCTCCGGGACGTGGGAGGGCGCACCGATCGGCATCCCGGTCACCGTCGTCCCGGCCGGGCAACGGCGGGTGCCGGTCACGTTCGGGTACGCCGACGAGAGCGACAGCGGGCCGTACCCGATCCCGCCCGACGCGAAGGTCGAGGGCGGCCCGTCCGGCACCGGCGACCGGCACGTGATCGTCTGGGACCGCGGCGCCTGCCGGGCGTACGAACTGTTCGACGCGCACCGCTCCGGGGCCGGGTGGCGGGCCGGCTCGGGCGCGGTGTTCGACCTGCGGTCCAACCGGATGCGCCGGGCCGGCTGGACCTCCGCCGACGCGGCCGGGCTGTCCGTGCTGGCCGGGCTGGTGCGCTACGACGAGGTGGCGGCCGGTCGGATCGACCACGCGATCCGGGTGACCGTGCCGCGCACCCGCACCGGCTGGACGTGGCCGGCCAGCCACTCCGCCTCGTCGGCCACCGACCCGGCGCTGCCGCAGCTCGGCCAGCGGCTGCGGCTCAAGCGTTCGGTCGACCTGTCCGGGTTGCCCCGGCAGGCCCGGATCGTGGCCGAGGCGATGCGTCGCCACGGACTGATCGTGGCCGACCACGGCTCCGCCTGGTACATCTCCGGAGCCCCGGACCCGCGCTGGGACAACGACGCCCTGCACGCGCTGGACCGCCTGCGCGGCGGCGACTTCGAGGTGGTGGACGCCGCCGGCCTGATGGTCGCCCCGACGTCGGCCGCCACCCGCTGAGCGGAACACCACCCCGCGAGCCGCCTCCGGGTGGGCGCGGTCGTCGGCCCGTCGCCGGATGAACCCGGTCGACGCGGCCGGGCCGGGCGCCCACACTGTCCGGATGGAACATCGTGACCTGGTCCGGGTGAGCAAACGCATGTCGCTGGCGCTGCGCCACCGCCCCGACCGGTTCCAGCTGACGCTCGACCGGGCCGGCTGGACGCCGGTCGCCGACCTGCTCGCCGCGCTGCGGATCAGCCGCGCCGACCTCGACGCCGTGGTGGCCGGCAACGACAAGCAGCGTTTCGCCGTCGAGGCCGGCCCGGACGGCGCCGACCGTATCCGGGCCAACCAGGGGCACTCCGTCCCGGTCGACCTCGGCCTGATCCCGGCGACGCCGCCGGGCCGACTCTTCCACGGCACCGCCGAGGACGTGCTGCCCGCCATCCGGGCCGAGGGGCTGCGCCGGGGGCGCCGGCACCACGTACACCTGTCGCCGGACGTGGCGACGGCCCGGCGGGTCGGCGCGCGCCGGGGCGGCGCGGTGGCCGTGCTCGCGGTCGACGCCGGAACCATGGCCGCGCACGGCTACCTGTTCTACCGCTCCGCGAACGGGGTGTGGCTCACCGACACCGTGCCGCCCGGCTACCTGACGGTCAGCACGCCGTGACCGGGTGCGCCACCACGGCGTCGAACAGGTACGCGAGGTCGTTCGGGGCGGCCCGGTCGGGCTGACCGGCGCCGGTGCGGTCGGTGGCGCGGGCGCGTAGCACGTGCCGGCCGGCGGCCGGCGGACGCCAGCGCGCGGTCCAGCGCTGCCAGGGGCCGCCCCGGTCGGTCGCGACCAGGTCGGCCGGTCGCCACCCGTCGCCGGTGTCCACCTCGACCCGCTCGATCGGGCCGTTGCCGGACCAGGACCGGCCGCGCAGCAGCACGTCCTCGCCGGCCGGGACGCGGGCGTCCCACGCCAGCTCGAACGCGCTCTTCACCGGCTGCGCGCCGAGCACCGTGCCGTCGGCCGGGTGCCCGGGGCCGAACAGCCGGTAGAACTGGGTGTTCCACGGTGAGAACAGGGGAGTGGTGGAGACCTCGACCGGTCCCACCCACTTGATCGAGGAGATGCCGATCCAGCCGGGCACCACCACCCGCACCGGGAAACCGTGGTCGGCCGGCAGCGGCTCACCGTTCATCTCGTACGCCAGCAGCACGTCGTCGAGGGCCTTGGCCACCGGCAGCGGGCGGCGCACCGGCCCGAGGTCGACCCCGCCGGTCACGTAGTGCGGGTCGAGGCCCTCGGGCATCACGTCGACCGCCTCGTCGCGCAGCCCGGCCAGGCGCAGCACCGTGCCCAGCCGCACGCCGCGCCAGCGGGCCACCCCGACGCCGCCCAGCCCCCAGGCCACGCCGGGGGTCGGTTGGTCCTGCTGCTCGGCGAAGAACCGTCGCCCGTTGCCGGCGCACTCCAGCAGCGCGGCGCTCTCCTCGGCGGGCAGCCGGCGCAGGTCGTCGAGGCCGAACTCGACCGGGGCGTCCCGGGTGGGCGCGCCGCGCAGCCCGTCGCCGAACAGGCGCAGTCGCCAGGTCGCCGGGTCGAGGTGGGGGGTGACGGTGTGGTTGCGGACGAAGAAGCGGTCGTTGGGCACCACGTATCCCTGGCCGGCCATCGCCGACCAGCGCATCTCGGCGTTGGTGTCCAGCGGGCGCAGCAGCGCCGCCGGCAGCGGCTTGGCGATCGGCGTACCCGGGTCGACGCCGACCGGGGCCGGCGCCACCGCGACCGGCTCGCGCTCCGCGGCGGCGGCGGTCACCGCGGCCATCGCGGCGCCCAGCTCCAGCAGCCGCGCGCGGTCGACGCCCGCGCCGTGCGCCTGCCCGGCGAGCCACTGCCGGCTCCGTTCGGCGTCATGGACGGCTTCGGCGGGTGACGGGGAACGGCTCACGGGTGACCTCCGGGCTGGGCGACGCTGCCTTTCCTATTCAAGCAATAGGAGTTTGCGGCCGGTCGCCCGAGGTCGGAATCAGTCCGACCGTTGCCCGGCGAGGAAGTCGGCGAGCACCCGGGTGTGCGTGGAGAAGGCCAGCTCGACCGGCTCGGTGAGCACCAGCCACTCGGTCGCCTCCTCGGTGGGCGCCGACGGCGGCAGGTCGCCCACCGGCCGCTCGGGCAGCACGCCGAAGACCATCATGGTGCCGCCGGCCGGCGCGCCGTGCACCGCGAACAGCCGCGCCTCGTCGGCCTCGGCGAGCAGCCCGGTCTCCTCACGCAGCTCGCGGACCAGCGCCTCGGACCACTCCTCGCCGTGTTCGACGAAGCCGCCGGGGAGGGCGAGTTGCCCGCGCGCCGGTTCGATGTCCCGGCGTACGACCACCACGCCGAGCCCGTCGGGGGTGCGGACCGGCAGCACCGCCACCGCGACCGGCAGCGGGTTGCGCCACACCGTCTCGCCGCAGGTCGAACAGACACGCGGCCAGCCGGCGTCGGCCGGGTAGGCCGCGCCGCAGAACGAACAGTGCGAGTACGCGGTCACGCCGCAGCACGTTACCCGGCCGGCCGGTCGGGCGCTCGGCTGCTCGCGCGCGCGAGCGCGTCGCGCGCCCCCATCAGGGCGAAGCCGAGCAGGTTGGCACCCCGCCAGGTGGCCGGGTCATCCGCGCGCGGGTCGTCGGCGGCCAGGCCGATGCCCCAGATGCGGTCCGTCGGGCTGGCCTCCACCAGCACCCGGCCGCCGGTGCCGAGCAGGAACCGCCGCAGCTGGTCGTGCTGCCCGAACTTGGCCACGCTGCCGGCCACCACGATGTCGAAGCGGCGGGCCGTCCAGGTGGCCTCGTCGAAGTCCCGGACCTGCCGGCCGAGCGCCTTGGCCCGGTGCGGGTGGGTGGCCGTCAGCACCCGCTCGGCGATCTCGTGGTCGCCGAAGAGCGTGGCCTTGTGCCACATCATCCAGTGCTCGGCAGTGGCGTACCTTCGACCGTCCACCGTGAACGCCGCCGGCCACCACTGGCTCAGACAGCCGGCGCCGACGCCGCCGTCACGCTGCGGCCGGTGCCCCCAGAAGTGCAGATATTTGACCGTCTCTCCGGTGTCGAGCGTGGCGATCAGGTCGGCGACGGAACGGATCGGCATGCCCCGCAGTCTGCCCCACCCCTCCGACATCCCGCCGATCGTGCAGTTTGGGGCCCGGCAAGCTCCGCCAACCGGACATCCTGGGGGCCGAAACTGCACGATCGGCCAGGGTGGCGATGGTCAGGGGGTGGGGGCGCCGGTGTAGAACGCGGTGACCCGCTTGCCTGCGGCGTGTGCCGCGTCTGCCGGGGTGCCGGCGTCGACGCTCGCCGTCGTCCACCTCTCGCTGGACTCGGTGACGAAGCGGAGCCCGTCCGGCGAGGCCATCCACTCGGCCGCGGCGGACGGGTCCACGCCGACGCCCTCGGGCGCGAAGTGGGAGGCCAGGCCGAGCAGGGCCAGGTCCCAGCCGATGCCGACCGCTCCCGGGCCGTACTCGGCCCACCGCTGGTCGTCGACGTGGGCGACGTGTTCCAGCTCGAAGCGGGTACGCCCCGGCCCGGCCTCGCGCAGCCGCACCTCGATCCAGCTGACCTCGCCGCCGAACTCCCAGGTGGCGGCGAAGCCGTGCGGCGGGTCGCAGCGCTCGACGGTCCCGGCGGCGTTGCTCTCCAACTGGTACCGGCCGCCGAGGCTCAGGTCGCCGGAGACCGGCAGGAACCAGCGGGGGATCCGCTCCGGGTTGGTGCAGGCGTCGAAGACGTCCTCCACCGACGCGTCGTACGTCTGGC
Source organism: Micromonospora sp. WMMD754 (assembly GCF_049315235.1). Lineage (NCBI taxonomy): Bacteria > Bacillati > Actinomycetota > Actinomycetes > Micromonosporales > Micromonosporaceae > Micromonospora > Micromonospora sp. WMMD754. The sequence continues at coordinate 5,795,573 of NZ_CP186058.1, read as the reverse complement.
TGATGGTGAGCACCCGCGCCTTCCCGGCGGGGAGCGTACGGTCGCCGATCCGGCGCTCGACGGCGCTGATCTGCCCGGTCACGTCGATCATGGGTTGGTCCTCTCGTCGTCGGGTTCGTCCTCGCGCAGCCGGCGTTCGCGGCGGCCCCGGGCCAGCTCGGTGGCGAGAGCGGCCAACGGCGGCGCCCAGAACCGGCGGAAGCCGTCCAGCCACGCGTCGATCTCGCGCAGCGGGGCGGGATCGACCGCGTAGAGCCGGCGGGTGCCCACGGCGCGCACGGTGGTGAACCCGTGCTCGCGCAGCACCTTGAGGTGCTGCGAGACCGCGGGCTGGCTGATGCCGAACTCGCGCCGCACGGTCTCGCCCAGCGCTCCGGCCGGCTGCTCGCCGGCGGCGAGCAGCTCCAGGATGCGGCGGCGGACCGGATCGCCGAGGACGTCGAAGGCGTGCACGACCTGTTTATATCAGGACCGGCTTATATAAGCCAGCACTGCATTCTCATCGAACTCTCATCGAACTGTGCTGTGCTGGCTCCGATGGCAACGACGGTCCTGGTGGTCGACGACGAGCCGAACATCGTCGACATGGTGGCGACGGTGCTGCGGTTCCACGGATTCGAGGTGGTCGCCGCCGGCACCGCCGGCGACGCCGAGCGGCTGGCCGCCGAGCGGTCACCGCAGCTGGTGGTGCTGGACGTGCTGCTGCCCGACGGCGACGGGTTCGCGCTCTGCCGGAGGCTGCGCGCCGCGGGGCACCGCTTCGGCATCGTCTTCCTCACCGCCCGCGACGCGCCCCGGGACAAGATCGCCGGGTTGACGTGGGGCGGCGACGACTACGTGACCAAGCCCTTCTCGGTCGACGAACTGGTCGCCCGGGTCCGGGCGGTCCTGCGGCGGATCGGACCCGACGCCGGGGACGCCGCCGGCCTGCTCCGCTACGCCGACCTGGAACTGGACGAGGAGACCTGCCAGGCCCGTCGGGGCGGGCACGTGCTCGCGCTCTCGCCGACGGAGTACAAGCTGCTGCGCTACCTGATGCTCAATCCCGGTCGGGTGCTGTCACGCACCCAGATCCTCGAGGCGGTGTGGAGCTACGACTTCGGCGGCGCCTCGAACGTGGTCGACACCTACGTCGGTTACCTGCGCCGCAAGCTCGACCCGCTCGGACCACCGCTGATCGTCACCCAGCGCGGGTTCGGCTATGCGCTGCGGGCCGGCGGATGAACCGGGTGCCGCTGCGGCGCAGCCTGCTCGCCGGCATGGTGGCGCTGACCGCCGTGGCGCTGCTGGTGGCCGGCGTGGTGAGCGCCGCCGGCCTGCGGGCGTACCTGCTGGACCGGACCGACGACCAGCTCCGCGCCGGCGCGGCGCTGGCCACCCAGCGGGTCGGGTCGTTGCTGCGTGAGCCCGGCGGAGCGGCCCGCGCGGTCGTCGCGCCCTCCGACTACCTGGTGGAGATCCGGCACCCGGACGGCACGCTGACCCGACTCGGCGCGTCGCCGCCGGCCGCTGCGCTGCTGGACCGGGCCCCGACCCCACCCGCCGACGGCAGCGCCGGTCCGGCGACGACGCTCGACGCGGGGACGTGGCGGGCGGTCACCGTGCGGGCCGGCGACGCGGTCGTGCTGATCGCGCTCCCGCTCGCGCCGGTACGCGAGACGGTGCGCCGGCTGGTCCTGGTCGAGCTGGCCGGCGGGCTGACCGTGCTGCTGCTGCTCGCCGGCTTCGCCCGCGTGCTGCTGGTTCGGGGTCTGCGTCCGCTGGACCGGATCACCGGCACCGCGACCGCGATCGCCGGCGGCGACCTGGACCGCAGGGTGCCGGTCGAGGGAAGCGAGCGGACCGAGGTGGGGCGGTTGACCCGCGCCGTCGACGGGATGCTCGCCCGGCTCCAGTCGGCGATCGCCGCCCGGGCGCGTTCGGAGGAGCGGCTGCGCACCTTCGTCGCGGACGCCTCGCACGAGCTGCGCACGCCGTTGACCTCGATCCGTGGCTACCTGCACCTGCTGCGCCACGACATGGTCGAGCCGGCCCGCCGGCCCGAGGTGCTGCGCCGGGGAGACGAGGAGGCGACCCGGATGAGCCGCATCCTCGACGACCTGCTCTACCTGGCCCGGCTCGACGCCGAGCCGCGGCTCGGCCGGGAGACGGTCGACCTGGCCGAGGTGGCTCGGGAGTCCGTCGCCGACGCCCTGGCGGTGCAGCCCGGCCGGCCGCTGCGGGTCACCGCCCCACCGGTCGCGACGGTGCGCGGTGACGCCGACGCGCTGCGCCAGGTGCTGGCGAACCTGCTCGCCAACGTCCGCGTCCACACCCCGGCGGGCACCCCGGCGGTCGTGGACGTATGCCGCCGCGGCGACCTGGTCGAGGTGGCGGTCCGGGACGAGGGGCCGGGGATGCCGCCGGAACTGGCCGCCCGGGCGTTCGACCGGTTCAGCCACGGCGGCGCCGGCGGCAGCGGGCTGGGGCTCGCCATCGTCGCCGAGATCGTCGCCGCCCACGACGGCGAGCTGGGCCTGGAGACGGGCGAGGGGGCGGGCACGACGGTCCGGTTCCGGTTGCCCGGCGCGGACTCTTGACGTTCTCTCATCCACCTCCGGTCGGACACCCAGCCGGCCCTGGTGTGCTCGCGCCATGCGGAAATCCACACACCGTCGGCTGGTGAGCGCGGCGGCGGTCCTGTTCCTCGTCCTGGCGGCGGTGGTCGCCGACCGAGTGGTGGCCCGGCTGGTCGCCGGCCGGCTCGCCGACCGGCTGGCCTGCGCGGCCGGGGTGCCCCGACCCGCAGTCGAGCTGGGCGGCTTCCCGGCGCTGCCGCAGATCCTCGGCGGCCGGCTGGACCGGCTCCGGATCGCGGTCGCCGACGTCCGGGCCGGCGGTCTCCGGGTCGCCCGGGCCGACGCCGAGCTGCGCGACGTCCGCACCGGCGACGGACCGGCCCGGATCGGTGCCGCGGCGGTGTCGGTGCTCGTCGGCTACGAGGCGCTGCCCACCGAGGCGGCCGGGCGTCCGTTGCGGTACCGCTACGCCGAGGGTCAGCTGGGCATCGAGACGCAGGCGCGTGCCGTCCCGATCACGCTGCTGGTCCGCCCCACCCTGACCGGCGGGCGTCTCGTCCTCACTCCCACCGAGGTGGAGGTGTTCGGGATCCGGCGGCCGGCCGGCGCCCTGCTCGACCGGCTCGGCGGGAGCGCGGACCTCGGGCGTGAGCTGCCGACGCTGCCCGACGGCCTGTCCTACCGGGCGGTGACGGCCACCGGCGACGGGCTCCTCGTCCGGGTCGAGGGGCACGAACTCACAGTGCCGGCGGCCGGCGGGCGGGCCGGCGCGCACTGCGGAGGAGCATGATGCGGGTCGACGACGGCAGCCGGGTGCACCGGCTGATGGGCGGCCTCGGCCGGCTCTGCGCCCGCCGGCCCCGGACGGTGCTGGGACTCTGGCTGATCCTCGCCGTGCTGCTGGTCGGCGCCGCGGCGGCTCTCGGCCGGCCGGTCGACAACGACGTGGCGCTGCCCGGCAGCGATGCCCAGGTGGCGCGGGACCTGTTGGACCGGGCCGGGCAGGGTGGTGGCACCGGGAGCCAACTGGTGCTGCACGTCGACTCCGGGCGGCTCGACGACTCTGCCCGGCAGGCCGTCCTGGCGCAGGTGAGCCGCGAGATCGCGGAGGTGCCACACGTGACCGGGGTCGACGGGATCGCCGCCGTCTCCGGCACGCTCAGCGCGGACGGGCGCACCGGCTGGCTGACCGTACGGCTCGACGTGTCGCCGCGCCAGGTGGACAAGGCGCTCGCCGACGCGGTCACCGAGGCGGCGGCTCCCGCCGAGGCGGCCGGCATCGAGGTGACGCCCGGCGGCGTGCTCGCCTCGGCCGCGGAACGCGGCGGGGCACGGGACAGCGAGGTGCTCGGGCTGGCCGTCGCCGCGCTGGTGCTGCTGCTCGCGTTCGGGGGCCTGGTGGCCGCGGCGGTGCCGCTGGTCACCGCGCTGTTCACGTTGGCCTGCGCGGTCAGCGCGGTCGGACTGGCCGGACATCTGGTCGCGGTGCCGTCGGTGGCCGGGACGCTGGCCACCATGGTCGGTCTCGGTGTCGGTATCGACTACGCGTTGTTCCTGGTCACCCGGCACCGCCGATTGCTGGCCGAGGGCGTGCCGGTGGACGAGGCGGTCGCCCGCAGCGTGGCCGGCTCGGGCAGCGCGGTGGTGTTCGCCGGCGGGACGGTGGTCGTCGCGCTCGGCGGGTTGGCGGTGGCCGGCGTGCCCGTCCTCGGCACGCTCGGGTGGACCACCGGTCTGGTGGTGGTTGTCGCGGTGGCCGGCGCGGTGACCCTGCTGCCGGCGTTGCTGGCAGTGCTCGGGCACCGGTTGGACCGGTTGCGGATCCGCCGCCGGCCGTCGGTCCCCGACGGGACGGCGGCGGGTCGCCGGAGCGGCTGGGCCCGGCAGGCCGACCGGGTCACCGGCGCGCCGTGGCGCTGGGCGATCCTGGCGCTGCTGCTGCTCGGTGTGCTCACCGCGCCCGCCCTCGGCCTGCGACTGGGCCAGGTCGACCCGGGCGACGAGCCGGTCGGCACCGCCGGGCGGACCAGCTACGACCGTCTCGCGGCCGGCTTCGGGCCGGGGGTGAACGGGCCGCTCACCGTGGTCGCCGAGCTGGACCCGCCGGCCGACGCCGGCGACGCGCGGGTGAACGGCCTGACCGCCCGGGTGACCGGCACGCCCGGCGTCGCCCGGGTCACCCCGGCCCGGCTCGCCGACGGCGGGCGCGTCGTGGTGCTGACCGCGTACCCGACGACCGCGCCGAGCGATCCGGCCACCGCCACGCTGGTGCGGACGCTGCGGGCCGTCGACACGCCGGGGGTGACGACGCACGTGGGCGGCGCCACCGCCACCCGGGTCGACCTCGCCGACCGGGTGGGGCAGCGGATGCCGTGGGTCATCGCGGTGGTGGTCGGCCTGGCCACCGTGCTGCTGTACGCGGCGTTCCGGGCGCCGGTCGTCGCGATCAAGGCGGCGGTGATGAACCTGGTCTCGATCGGAGCCGCGTACGGCGTGCTGACGGCGGTCTTCGCCTGGGGCTGGGGTGTCGGGCTGACCGGCCTGTCCGGTCCGGTGCCGGTGGAGAGCTATCTGCCGATGATGCTGTTCGCCCTGCTCTTCGGGCTCTCGATGGACTACGAGGTGTTCCTGTTGACCGCCGTGCGGGAGTCCTGGCTGGTCACTGGCGACAACCGCACCGCGGTCCGGGAAGGGCTGGCCGGGACCGGTCCGGTGATCACCTCGGCCGCGCTGATCATGGTGACCGTCTTCGCCGGCTTCGTGCTCCAGGACGACCCGGTGATCAAGATGTTCGGTCTCGGCATGGCGGTGGCGGTGGCGGTGGACGCCACCGTGGTCCGGGGACTGCTGGTGCCGGCCACCATGGCCCTGCTCGGTCGGGCCAACTGGTGGCGGCCCGGCCGGTCGGACCGGCGGCCCGACCAGGCGACGCGGGTGCCGGTGGGCTGAGCGGCCATGTGGGGCGCCCGTCGCACCCGGGCGCCCCACGTACGCCGGGTTCAGCCGCCGAGCCGGGCGGCGACGGTGCGGCGCAGCTCCGGCAGCCGGTCGTGCAGCAGGCCGGGGCACTGGGTGCTGTTGAAGTCCTTGTGCCCGTAGATCTCGGCGGGCGCGATGCCGTACTGCTGGCAGGTGAACGCGCAGAACGCCACCAGGCTGTCCCAGAGCGCCTGCGGCGGTTGCACGTCCAGGTAGATGCCGTCGTTCTCGATGCCGATGGCCTGGCTGTTCTGCCCGACGCAGTGCGCGCCCTGCACCATGGTCTGCCCGTGCAGCAGCGCGTACAGGCTGCCGTGGCGTCCCTCGGTCAGGTGGCCACCCCGGCTGTTGGTGAAGTGCTGGCCGGAGTCGAGCCAGCCGTTGGTGTCCATGTGCAGGTTCTGGATGTCGCGGGAGTTCCGGTACGCCTGGGCGAGGCTGTAGTCGGTGGTGTTCGGGAACGCGGTGTGGTGCACGATGATCTTGTTGGGCCGGCTCTGCACCACGCTCACCGGCGACGAGGGCGGGCGGGCGCTCCAGGTCGCGCAGTTGGCGATGGTCGGCTGGTCGACGCGGGCGGCGGCGGCCCGCGCGTCGCGGCCGGGTCCGGCCTGGACCAGCGCGCCGGCGCCGGCGGCGGCGCCGAGCAGGACCGCGCCGCGCAGCACGGCCCGCCGGGGAAGGGGAACGGACATCGGGACCTCCTCGTCGGGTACGGACGGCGGGGCGGACCGGTGCGGCCCGCCCCGCCGGCGTGGGTCAGCAGGGTCCGTTGCAGGCCAGCACCCGGAGGCGGTCCAGGGTGCCGTTCCAGACGTTCTGGTCACCGGGGAAGGTGCCGGAGGAGGCCCACTGCCAGAACGAGTACGTGCCCCAGCCGGCCGGCAGCGTGCCGACGCTGCTGGAGTAGCGGGCGATCCACAGTGGGTTGTTGGCGGCGAACTGCGACGTGTTGCCGGTGCAGGTGCTCCACCAGTCGGTGGTGGTGTAGATGGTGGCCCACCGGCCGGTGCGGGCGTGGTACTGGTTGACGAACGAGGCGATCCAGCTGCGCATGGACGCCTGGCTCAGCCCGTAGCAGGTGGCGCCGTACGGGTTGTACTCGATGTCCAGCGCGCCGGGCAGCGTCCGGCCGTCCTTGGACCAGCCGCCCCCGTGGTCGACGAAGTAGTTGGCCTGGGTGGCGCCGCTCGTGGTGTCCGGTCGGGCGAAGTGGTACGACCCGCGGATCATCCCGACGTTGTAGGAGCCGTTGTACTGCTGGGCGAAGTACGGGTTGGTGTAGTAGGTGCCCTCGGTGGCCTTGACGTAGGCGAACCGGGCCCCGTTGGCCCAGGCGCCGGACCAGTTCACGTTGCCCTGGTAGCTGGAGACGTCCATCCCGGGCAGTCCGGCCGGGGCGGCGTGGGCGGGGGCCGCGCCGAGCAGGGCGGCGGCGACGACGGTGGCGGTGGCCAGCAGCGCGGCTCCGGCCGCGCGCAGCGCCGATCGCATCGAACGGTGCATCTTTCCTCCCTGGGGGTTGCCGCCTCGCGGGCGGCGGGAGTATGACGAAAGGAACTGTCAACATTAGGTCACAGGACGGAGAAACTTTTCAATAGAGGCATCGAAGATTTTCTCTGAATGCGGGGTCTTCAGAGCCCGGCGAGCACCTCGGCGGCGGCGCGCTCGCCGGCCGTCACCGCGCCCTCCAGGTAACCGCTCCACCGGGTCGCGGTCTCCGTGCCGGCCCAGTGCAGCCGGCCCACCGGTGCCCGCAGCTGCGGGCCGTAGTCGCACCACGAGCCGGGCGGAAGGATGCCGCAGAAGCAGCCCCGGGTCCACGGGTCGGCCGACCAGTCGTACTCCACCAGGTCGTCGGGGCGGGCGGCGGCGGCCCCGAACAGCGCCGCCAGCGCGTCGCACAGCGCGTCCCGGCGCTGCCCGACCGACAGCCGGCGCAGCGCCCGGGCCTGCGCGCCGTAGCTGAACGCGGTGAGCACCCCGCCCGCGAGGCCGGGCAGCGAGTTGTCCACCGTCTCGGTGAGCGGGCCGGTGTCCGTGGTGGCCACGCCGGAGCGGCCGTCGGCCCGCCAGAACGGCTCCGGGTAGAGCGCGTGCACCTTGAACGCCGAGCCCATCGGCATCCGCTGGGTCAACCCGTCGCGCAGCGCCGGCAGCGGCGGGTCGTACCGGATCCGGCCGGCCAGCGCCGGCGCCAACGCCACCACCGCCGCGTCGGCGCGGTGCGCCTCGTCCCCGGCCCGGACCCGCACGCCGCAGGCGTCCTGGAGGATCGCGTCGACCGGGGCGGCCAACCGCACCGACCCCGACGGCAGCGCGGCGGCCATCCGCTCGGCCAGCACGGCCGGGCCGCCGACGATCCGGTCCTGCTGCGCCCCGCCGGCCATGCCCAGCAACGACCCGGTCCCCCCGCCGCTGCGCAGGTAGAACAGCAGCTGCAACAGCGACACCTCGTCCGGCGAGGCGGCCAGCAGGCCACCGGCCAGCAGCCGGCCGGCGTAGCGGGCGGTGACCGGATCGGGCACGGTGGCGGCGAGCCAACCGCCGAGCGTGGTCCGGTCCCACTCCGCCGCGCCGTCCGCGCGCCACGGCGCGGCCGGGTCCAGCCCGTCGGCCAGCGCGTCGAGGCGGCCGAGCAGCCCGGTCAGCCCGGCCGGCTCCCCGGCCGCCGACCGCCCGGCCAGCAGCAGCGTCGACGCGCCCCGCGCGGGCGACGGGAACGTCTCCAGGCCGTACGCGGCGGCCAGCGCGTACATCCGGTCCTGGGTGGGGCCGATCCACTGGGCGCCCAGGTCGAGCCAGCCGCCGTCGGGCAGCGGCCGGCTCAGCGTCCGCCCGCCCACCCGGTCCCGGGCCTCCAGCACCGACACCTCGACGCCGGCCGCGTCCAGGGCGAGCGCGCAGGCCAGGCCGGAGAACCCCGCCCCCACCACGATCACCCGGCCGCCGCGCACGGCCCGGCATACCCGGATCCCGGCCGGATTCTCCCGCGCCCGGCGTGTCGAAACCGGCGTCCGTCGTTCGTGTGAAGGGTGAAGGGCGGCACCGGGCCGCCCGGGACGAGGAGGAGCCGATGAGGCAGTACCTGATCAGCATGTACCAGCCGACCGGCGCGGGCCGGCCGGACCCGGAGTTCCTGGCCGGGGTGATGCGCGAGGTCGAGGCCATCGGCCGGGACCTGCGGGACGCCGGGAGCTGGGTGTTCGGCGACGGGCTGCACGCGCCGGAGACCGCCACCGTGCTGCGCCCGGACGGCGACGCGGTACTGGTCACCGACGGGCCGTTCACCGAGGGCAAGGAGTACCTGGGCGGCGTCACCATCATCCGGGCGCCCGACCTGGACGCCGCGCTCGACTGGGGTCGCCGCTACGCCCGCGCCACCACGCTGCCGATCGAGGTGCGCCCGTTCCAGGGCGAGGGATGACGGCTGTCGAACGGGTCTTCCGCGCGGAGTACGGCCGCGCGGTGGCGATCCTGGTCCGTCTCCTCGGCGACATCGACCTCGCCGAGGAGGCGGTCCAGGAGGCGTTCACGGTCGCGGTGCGGCGGTGGGCCGTCGACGGGCCGCCGCCCAGCCCGGCTGGCTGGATCGTCACCACCGCCAGGAACCGGGCGATCGACCGGCTGCGGCGCGAGTCCACCCGGGCCGCCCGGCACGCCGAGGCCGCCCTGCTGCACGCCGCCGACCCGCCCGTCGAGGAGGGGCCCGTGACCGACGACCGGCTGCGCCTGATCTTCACCTGCTGCCACCCGGCGCTCGGCGCCGCCGCCCGGGTGGCGCTGACGCTGCGCCTGCTCGGCGGCCTGAGCACCGCCGAGATCGCCCGGGCGTTCCTGGTGCCGGAGCCGACCATGGCCCAGCGCCTGGTCCGGGCCAAGGCCAAGATCCGCGACGCCGGGATCCCGTACCGGGTGCCCCGCGACGCCGACCTGCCCGACCGGCTGCGCGGGGTGCTCGCCGTGGTCTACCTGATCTTCAACGAGGGGCACACCGCCAGCGCGGGGGAGCGGCTCGGTCGCGCCGAACTGGGGGCCGAGGCGATCCGGCTGGGCCGGTTGCTGGTGGCGCTGATGCCGGACGAGCCGGAGGCGCTCGGCCTGCTCGCGCTGATGCTGCTGGTCGAGGCGCGGCGTCCCGCCCGGACCGGGCCGGACGGGGTGCCGGTGCCGCTGCCCGAACAGGACCGTGACCGGTGGGACCGGGCGCTGGTGGCCGAAGGGCAGGACCTCGTGCGGCGTTGCCTGCGCCGGGGTCGGCCCGGTCCCTACCAGATCCAGGCCGCGATCAACGCGGTGCACGCCGACGCGGCCACCGCCGCCGGCACCGACTGGACCCAGATCCTCGCCCTCTACGACCAGTTGGCGGCGTGCGCGCCCGGGCCGGTGGTGGCGCTGAACCGGGCGGTCGCGCTGGCCGAGGTACGCGGACCCGCGGTCGCGCTGGCCGCTGTGGACCGACTGGACCTGGCCGGCTACCACGTGTGGCACGTCGTCCGCGCCGACCTGCTGCGCCGGCTGGGCCGGCCGGTGCAGGCCAGGGCCGCGTACGAGGCGGCGATCGCCGGCACGGCGAACGAGGCGGAACGGGCGTTCCTCGGCCGCGCCCGGGACCGGCTGCCGGGGCATTGACGAACGTCCGGAGAAAAGTACACTCCCGATGTAAATAGATCGCCCCCGCGCCGTCGACCCGACGAGGTGACGATGAGCCCACCGGCCACCCCCAACGACGGTCCCGGTCTGGCGCTGCACCACGTCGGCGTCCACTTCGGTGGCCTGGTCGCGCTGGACGACGTCTCGCTGCGGGTGCCGCCCGGCCGGGTGGTCGGCGTGATCGGTCCCAACGGCGCCGGCAAGACGACCCTGTTCAACGTGGTCTGCGGCTTCGTGCGGCCGGGCACCGGCACGCTCACCCTGGACGGGCGGCCGTTCCGACCCCGCCCGCACCGGCTCACCCGACTCGGCATCGCCCGCACGCTCCAGGGCGTCGGCCTGTTCCCCGGCCTGACCGTGCTGGAGAACGTGGTGACCGGCGCCAGCCACGACGCCCGGGCCGGCTTCGCCGCCGCGCTGTTCGGCCTGCCCCGCAGCGACCGCGACGAGCGGCGGCTGCGCGCCCGGGCCCTCGACCTGCTCGCCGAGCTGGGCGTCGACCGCCACGCCGGGGCCGCGCCGGCCACCCTGCCCTATCCGGTGCGCAAGCGGGTCGCGCTGGCCCGCGCGCTGATCGCCCGACCGCGCCTGCTGCTGCTCGACGAGCCGGCCGGCGGGCTCGGCGCCGACGACGTGGCCGAGCTGGCCGACCTGGTCCGGGCCCTGCCCGAGCGTGACGACGGCTGCGCCGTGCTGCTCGTCGAGCACCACATGGACCTGGTCATGTCCGTCTGCGACGAGCTGGTGGTGCTCGACTTCGGCGCTGTGATCGCCGCCGGGCCGCCGGAGCGCATCCGCGACGACCCCCGGGTCACCGAGGCCTACCTCGGCGCCGACGTGCCGGCCGGGGGCACGGCATGACCGCGGTGCTGGAGGTCGAGGCGCTCAGCGCCGGCTACGGCCCGGTGCCGGTGCTGCGGGACGTGGCGTTCACCGTGCCGGCGGGCACCGTCGCCGCCGTGCTCGGCGCCAACGGCGCCGGCAAGACCACGTTGCTGCGGACGCTGTCGGGTCTGTTGCGGCCCACCGGCGGCCGGATCCGGTACGCGGGGGAGGACCTGCGCGGCGTCCGGGTGGAACACCTGGTCCGGCGCGGGGTGGCGCACGTGCCCGAGGGACGCGGCGTGGTGACCGAGCTGACCGTCGCGGAGAACCTGCGCCTGGGCGGGCTGTGGCGGCGGGACCGGGCCGACGCCCGGCGCGCCCAGGACGAGGTGTACGCGCTCTTCCCGGCCCTGGCCGACCGGCGTGACCACCTCGGACACCAGCTCTCCGGCGGGGAACGGCAGATGCTCGCGATCGGCCGGGCGTTGATCGCCCGCCCCCGCCTGCTGCTGCTCGACGAGCCGTCGCTCGGGCTGGCTCCCCGGGTGACCGCGCAGATCATGGCGCTGCTGCGGCGGCTGCGCGACGAGCGGGGGATGACCGTTCTGCTGGTCGAGCAGAACGTGCGCACCGCGCTCTCCGTCGCCGACCAGGGGATCGTCATGTCGCTCGGCCGGGTGGTGACCGCCGCCCCGGCGGACCGGCTACGCGACGACGACCGGCTGCGGCACGCGTACCTCGGGTTCTGACCGGCGAGTGGGAAGGGTCGCGGATGCAGCGGTTCTGGTTCCTCACCTTCGACGGGCTCGCCGCGGGCGCGGTCTACGCCGCGTTCGCGCTCGCGCTGGTGCTCATCTGGCGGGCCGCCCGGGTGGTCAACTTCGCCCAGGGCGCGATGGCGGTCGCCAGCGCGTACGTCGGCTACGCGGTCGCCGGGGCCACCGGCTCCTACTGGCTGGGCCTGGCCGCCGCGGTGCTGTCCGGCCTGGCGCTGGGCGCGCTGGTGGAGCGGGTGCTGATGCGGTTCGTCGGCTCCGCCGGCCCGCTCAACCAGGTGATCGTCGCGCTCGGGCTGGTGCTGCTGATCCAGGCGGTGCTCGGCATGGTCTTCGGCAACGGCTACCGGCCGGCGGCCACCCCGTTCGACACCGACGCGCTCACCGTCGGCGGGGTCGCCGCGCTGTCCCCGTACGACCTCTGGGTGCTCGGCGCGGCGCTGGCGGTCGTGGTGCTGCTCGCGCTGTTGTTCACCCGCACGCCGGTCGGCCTGCGGATGCGGGCCGCCGCGTTCGCCCCCGAGGTGTCCCGGCTGCTCGGCGTGAGCGTCGGCCGGATGCTCACCCTGGGCTGGGCGCTGGCCGCCGGCGTCGGCGCGCTCGCCGGCATGCTGGTCGTCCCCACCGGCCTGGGCCTGCACCCGCACGCCATGGACCTGGTCTTCGTGGTGGCGTTCACCGCCGCCGTGGTCGGTGGCCTGGACAGCCCGGTCGGCGCGGTGGTCGGCGGGCTGCTGGTCGGGTTGATCCTGTCCTACGTCACCGGCTACCTGGGACCGGACACCACGCCGCTGGCGGTGCTGGTGCTGCTGCTGGCCGTCCTGCTGGTTCGTCCCGGCGGGCTCTTCTCCGCGGCGAGAGCGAGGCACGTGTGACCACCACCCGCACCGAAGAGGCCCCGCCGTCGGCGTTGCGCCGGCTGCTGCCCGGCGCGCCGGCCGGCGCCCCGCGCTCGGCGACGCTGCTGCGGCACCTGGCCGTGGCGGTGTTCGCCGGCACGCTCGTCGTGCTGTTGACCAACCAGCTCCCGCCCTATCAGAACCTCCAGGTGGCGCGGGTCTGCGCGTTCCTCTGCGTCACCGCCGGCTACACCGTGCTGGTCGGGCTCAACGGGCAGCTCTCGCTCGGCCACGGCGCGCTGATGGCCACCGGCGCCTACACCGTCGCCCTGGTCCAGCAGGGGTTCGACGACCGGGGCGTGCGCGGGTGGTGGGTCCTGCCCGGGTCGCTGCTGGCCGCGGTCGCGGTGACCGCGCTGGGCGGGCTGGTCGTCGGGCTGGCCGCGGCCCGGCTGCGCGGGCCGTACCTGGCCGGCGTGACGCTCGCCGTGGCCACGCTGGTGCCGGCCGTGACCACCATCTTCACCGGCGTGTTCAACGGCGAGCAGGGGCTGCGCTTCCCGGCGCAGACGCCGCCGGCCGCGCTCGGCGCGTACTTCCAGCCGGAACGCTGGCTGGCCTGGATCGCGCTGGCCGCCGCGCTGCTGACCATGGTGCTGCTGGCCAACCTGGTCCGCAGCCGGTTCGGCCGGTCGCTGCGCGCGGTCCGCGACGACGAGGTGGCGGCCCGGCTCGCCGGCATCCCGGTGGCCCGCACCCAGGTGCTCGCGTTCGTGGTCAGCGCCGCCTGCGCCGGGCTCGGCGGCGGCGTCTACGCGGTGCTCACCGCCACCGTCGCCCCGGGCAAGTTCCCGCTCGACCTGTCGCTGTTCCTGCTCATGGCCATCGTGATCGGCGGCCTGGGCAGCCTGGCCGGGGCGGTCTGGGGCGCGCTGCTGCTGGTCGCCCTCCAGGACCTGCCCGGCCTGCTCACCGACCATCTCGACCTGCCCGCCGCGCTGGCCCAGCGGCTGGAGGGCAACCTCGCGCTGGCCGTGTTCGGCCTGATCCTCATCGTCGTCATGCTCGCCGCCCCGGGCGGCCTGCAGGCCGGCGTCCGCGCCCTCGCCACCCGGCTGCGCGCCACCGTCCGGCGTGCGCCGGACCGCTGATCCACCGGTCCCACCCACCCGCACCGGATTGGAGAACCATGCGCCCCACCACCCGCCGCGTTCTCGCGGCCGCCGTCGGCCTGGCCCTGCTGGCCGCGTCGACGGCCTGCGCCGACGACGCCAAGCAGGCCGCCGAGAACGTCCCCGGCGTCACCGACGGCGAGGTCGTCATCGGCACCCACCAACCGCTCACCGGCCCCGCCGCGCCCGGCTACTCGAAGATCTCCGCCGCCACCAAGGCCTACTTCGAGCACGTCAACAGCAGGGGCGGGGTGCACGGCCGGAAGATCGTCTACAAGGTCATGGACGACGGCTACAACCCGGCCAACACCGAGAACGTGGTCCGCAAGCTGGTCCTCGACGACAAGGTCTTCGCGCTGCTCGGCGGCCTGGGCACGCCGACGCACACCAACGTGCTGGAGTTCGTCAAGACGCAGAAGGTGCCGGACCTGTTCGTCTCCTCCGGCAGCCGCAACTGGAACCAGCCGGAGAAGTACCCGACGACGTTCGGCTGGCAGCCCGACTACACGGTCGAGGGCAAGATCCTGGCCAGTTGGGTCAAGCGGGAGTTCCCCGGCGCCAAGGTCTGCCACTTCGGGCAGAACGACGACTTCGGCCGCGACTCCCTGGCCGGGGTGGAGCAGGTCCTCGGCGCGGTGGCGGCGAAGCAGACGTACACCACCACCAACCAGCAGGTCGGGCCGGCGATCGGTGCGCTACGGGCGGCCGGTTGCCAGGTGGTCATCTCGGCCAGCATCCCCGGCTTCACCGCGCTGGCCATGGGACAGGCCGCCGGGCAGGGCTTCAAGGCGCAGTGGGTGGTGTCCAACGTGGGCGCCGACTACACCACGCTGTCGGCCCAGCTCGGCGACAAGAAGGTGATCCTGGAGGGCATGGTCGCCGACAACTACCTGCCCATGGTGGGCGACACCACCAACCCGTGGATCCAGGAGTTCACCAAGATCCACCAGAAGTACAACGCGGGCAACCCGGTCGACGGCAACGCCATCTACGGCTACTCGATGGCGTACACCTTCGTCCAGGCGCTGCTCGCCGCCGGACCCGAACCCACCCGGGAGAAGCTGGTCGCGGCCGTGCGCAAGGGCGGCTTCCGGGGGCCGGGCCTCACCCCCTTCCGGTACGCCGAGAACGTGCACGCCGGCTACAGCGGGGTACGCCTGAGCCGGGTGACCGGCGGCGCGCAGACGTACTTCGGTCCCACGTACACCACCGACGACGGCGACGCCCCGGTCACCGAGTTCACCGAACCGCCGACCACCCCGCCGGCGGACGCCGTCCCGACCGCCTGACCAGCACGTGTGCCGGGCGGCCGGGTACGGCCGCCCGGTGGCGCGCCCGTAGAGTGGCCGCCGTCGGTCGAGAACGGGGGAGCCGTCCCATGATCGAGGTGGATACCGACCCGCCGGCCCGGGTGGACGGCCGGGCGGCGCGGGCGGAACGGACCCGGGCCGCGATCGTCGAGGCGCACCTGGCGCTGATCGACGCCGGCGACCTGCGACCCACCGGGGAGCGCATCGCCGAGCGGGCCGGGGTGTCGCTGCGCACCCTCTGGACCAACTTCAAGGACATGGAGACGCTGTTCGCGGCCACCGGGCGGCGCATCGGCGAGCGGCAGGCGGCGATCTGGCGGCCGGTCGCGCCGGGGCTGCCGCTGAACACCCGCATCGCCGAGTTCACCGGCCAGCGGGCCCGGATGCTGGAGGTGCTGGCGCCGTCGGCGCGCGCGTCGGCGCTGCGGGAGCCGTTCTCGCCGCAGCTGCGGCGCAACCGGGAGGCGGCCATCGCCCGGGTCCGGCAGGAGATCGAGGTGGTGTTCGGCGCCGAGCTGGCGCACGCCGGGCGGGGCCGGGGGCAGTTGCTGGACGCGGTGACGGTGGCGTGCACCTGGGCCGCCTGGTCGATGATGCGCGACGCGATGGGGCTCGACGTCGAGGCCGCCCGCGCCGCCATGGCCCGTACGCTGCGCGCGCTGCTCACCGCGGGCCGCGGCTGACCCGGCGGTCTACTCCTCGCGCAGCCGGCGCAGGATCCGGGCCAGCTCCGCCCGGTCGTCCGGGTCGAGCGCGCCGAAGAAGCGCTCCGCCTCGGTGGCCCGGGCCGCCCGGATCGCGGCGCCGACCCGGTCGCCCTCGGCGGTCGGCGCGACCAGCGTGGCCCGCCGGTCGCCCGGGTCGGGGCGTCGCTCGACCAGCCCCCGCTCCTGGAGTCCGTCGATCACCTCGGTGGCGGAACGGGGCGCGATGCGCAGGTGCTCGGCGAGCGCCCCGGGCCGCAACGCGCCGTGCCGCAGCAGGACACCGAGCGCCCGCGCCTGCCCGGGGCTGATCTCCCAGGGCTCCAGCGCGCCCTTGGTCTGGTGGCGCAGTCGCCGGGCCACCGCCCAGAACGTCTCGGCCAGGCTCTCCTCGTCGGTGCCGGTCACGGGAATACGGTAACAGCAACTCCTGTTGTTCCCTCATGATGAGGTAACCTCAGCACTATCGCCGGACCAGAGGAGCACCCCTTGGATCGCATCCCCGAAGGCCGCGGAGCCGGCCGAACCGTGTCCGCCGCCGAGAAGGCCCAGGCCCGCGACGTCTCGCTGCGCCGCATCGGCGGCCTCTTCACCGCCCACCGCCGCCCGCTCGCCGCCGTGGTGGCGATCATCGTGGCGTCCTCGGTCATCGCGATGGCCTCGCCGTTCCTGCTGCGAACCGTCATCGACCGGGCGCTGCCCGACCGCGACCTCACGCTGCTGGCCTGGCTGGTCGCCGGCATGGTCGCGGTCGCCGCGGTCACCGCCGTGCTCGGCGTCGCCCAGACCTGGATCTCCACCCGCGTCGGTCAGGAGGTCATGCACCGGCTGCGCACCGACGTCTTCGCCCACCTCCAGCGGCAGTCGATCGGCTTCTTCGTGCGCACCCGCACCGGCGAGGTGCAGTCGCGCATCACCAACGACATCGGCGGCATGCAGGCCGTGGTCACCTCCACCGCCACCTCGATCGCCGCCAACCTCACCACCGTCGTCGCCACCACCATCGCCATGCTGGCGCTGAGCTGGCGGCTCACCCTCGTCTCGGCAGTCGTGCTGCCGCCCGCGCTGTGGCTCACCCGCCGGGTCGCCCGGCTGCGCCGGGAGATCACCGCCCAACGCCAGCGGGAGCTGGCCGACCTCACCGTGACCATCGAGGAGGGGCTGTCGGTCAGCGGCGTACGCCTGGCCAAGACCCTCGGCACCGGCACGGCCCTGGTCGACCGGTTCACCGCCTCCTCGGCCCGCCTGGTCGACCTGGAACTGCGCTCCGAGCTGGCCGGCCGCTGGCGGATGGCCGCCATGACCGTCGTCTTCGCGGCCATCCCCGCCGTGATCTACCTGGGCGCCGGCCTGCCCGGCACCGCCGGCACGCTCACCATCGGCACCCTGGTCGCCTTCACCGCGCTGCAGGGCAACCTGTTCCGGCCGCTGATGGGCCTGCTCAACGTGGGCGTCACGCTCACCGCCTCCCTCGCGCTGTTCGCCCGCATCTTCGAATACCTCGACCTGCCCGTCGAGGTCGCCGAGCCGGCCCGCCCGGTGCCGCTGGACCCGGCCACGGTCCGCGGCCACCTGCGCGTCGAGGACGTGACATTCAGCTACCCGGGCAGCGACACCGCCGCCCTCGCCGGGGTCAGCCTGGACGTGCCCGCCGGCACCAGCCTGGCCCTGGTCGGCGAGACCGGCTCCGGCAAGAGCACCCTCGCCGCGCTGGTCAGCCGGCTGCACGACCCGGACGCCGGCCGGATCACCATCGACGGGACCGACCTGCGCGACCTGCGCCTGGCCGACCTGGCCGCCGTCGTGGGCGTGGTCAGCCAGGAGACCTACCTGCTGCACGGCACCGTCCGCGACAACCTCCGGTACGCCCGGCCCGACGCCACCGACGCCGACATCGAGGCCGCCGCGCGCGCCGCGCGCATCCACGACCTGATCGCCGCGCTGCCCGACGGCTACGACACCATGGTCGGCTCGCGCGGCCACCGGTTCTCCGGCGGCGAGCAGCAGCGCCTGGCCATCGCCCGGACGCTGCTGCGCGACCCGCGGATCCTGGTGCTCGACGAGGCGACCAGCGCGCTGGACACCGAGACCGAGCGCGCGGTGCAGCGGGCCCTCGACGAGCTGACCCGGGGCCGGACCGTGGTGACCATCGCGCACCGGCTGTCCACGGTCCGCGACGCCGACCGGATCGCGGTGCTCGACCACGGCCGGATCGTCGAGTCCGGCACCCACGACACGCTCCTGGACCAGCGCGGCCGCTACGCCACCCTGGTCGGCTGAACACCTGATCCACAAGACGTGATTTCGGCATCGTTGATGGGTAGAGTGGCGCGGTGCGCAACGGAGTCCAGGCCCAGGTGCCGGTGCTGTACGTCGGCGACGCCGACGCCGCCCGGCGGTTCTACGCGCTGTTCGGCTACACCGAACAGCGCACCGGGGGCGACGGGGACTCCCGCTGGTCGTACCTGCGCTGCGGCGACCTGACCCTGCTGCTGGCCGAGGTCACCCCTCGCCTGGTCACGGTCGAGCTGCCGCTGATCGTCTACCTCTACGTCGACGACCTCGCCGCCACGACCGACCGCCTGGTCGCGGCCGGGCACCCGGTCGAGGCGGCCGGCCGGCCCGAGCACGCGCCCGGTGGCGAATGCCGCACCGTCGACCCGGACGGCAACACCGTCCTCTTCGGCCAGCAGCGGGTGCTGCCCGCCCAGACCCGCGTCCCGCACGGCGGCGCCGAGGCCCGGTTCTCGCTGATCCGCGAGGCCGCCGAGGCGGCCGCCCGCCGTGGCGGCGCACCGGCCCGCTGCCACATCGGCGACCCGCGCGGCGAGACGTGCGACGAGCCGGCCGAGGTGAAGCTCGCCGACTCCTGGGGCGACACGGTCTGGGGCTGCCTGGCCCACGCCGACGAGACGCTGCTCAACGCGCGCGGCGTGTTCCTGGCCACCGAGGAGGACGACGGGCTCGCCGCCTACCTGCGCGCCCGCCGCACCCGCCCCGAACCGGCCACCCAGAGCTGACGCCCGGCCCGCCGGCCCCGCCCCCTGCCTCGCCGCTTCGATCGCCGCCCGCCTCGCCACTTCGCCTAGGTGGCGGTATCAGTCACCCGGCGATGCCGCCACCTCGCCGAGCCGCCGACGGGCGACGAGCGACGGGGGTCTCCGTCATCGGCGGTGCGGGCCGACGCGTCACGGCGCGGGTGGGCTCGGATGGTCCGGCGGATGCGGGCGTGGTCGTTGGCCCGGAGCCGGGCGCGGGGCGGGCGGGGGCAGCAGCGGTTCCAGCGGCGTGAACTGCTCCACCGACGCGTCCGGCGGTGGCCCGCGCCGCGCCGGCCCGGGTCCCTGCGTCGACCGTCCCGGCGCCCCGTCCGGCTTCCCGCCCGGCGAACCCGGACGAGCCGGGTCGCGCCGATCGCGCTCCCGCGCGTACTCGGTGCGCCGGCGGGCCAGGTCCCGCTCGCACTCCAGCGCGATGCGCTGTTCCCAGTACGGCTGGAGCAGCCGGCGGACCCGCTCGTCCAGGTGCACCGTCACGTCCGGCTCGCAGGTGAACGCCACCTCGCCCCGCGCGTACGTCCACGGGGGCGGGTCGTCCTCGGCCAGCGCCGCCGCCAGCGCGGCGTGCAGCTCGCGCGGGCGGTGCGGCGGTACCTCCACCGAGCACCGCACCGCCAGCCGGAGCAACCGCTGCGTCGCCTGCGGCTGGAAGTAGTCGACGTACCAGCCGAACAGCTCCGGGCGCGCGGTCTCCGACGACCAGGTGAACGTGGCGCGCACCAGGAACACGTAGACCTGGCCCTGCGCCGGCACCACCAGCGGCTCCGGGAAGCGCCGGTCGACGGTGGTCACCGGCGTCGCCGGCTCCTCGGTCCACCACAGTTGCCGCAGCGTGGGCTGCGCGCCGGCCCAGAACCGGCGGGTCCGCGAACGGGCCGCGCCGCCCAGGGCGCGGGTCCGGTCGGCCCAGCGCCGTCGCCAGCCGGCGACGGGTACGCCGGGTATCGGCCGCGAGCCGGGATCCTCCGGCTCTCCGGTCATCGCACCCCCTCTCACCAGGCGGCAGCCGTCCAGCTGACGGCGTGGGTCGGGCAGGTGAGGGGTGTGCGGACCGGCGCGCACGGCGGTCCGCGTTCAACGCTAACAACAGGGGCCGACGGTGGCGGGTCGCCGCGCGGGCGTGGACCGCGCTGGGGCTGCGACCGGAGCGGAATCTCCTCGGCGCTCATCCGCCAGACCTGCCACGTCGACCGTCGCGTCGCAGGCCCCGCCGGCCGGCACACGAGTCGCCATACTGTCGCGATGACTGCGGAGGTGCGTACCGATGACGGTTGTCGCCTGTGGGTCGACCAAGCCGGCACCGGGTCGCCGCTGGTGCTGTGCCACGGTGGTCCAGGCGTCTGGGACTACCTCGGTCAGGTCGCCCGGCTGGTCGACGACCATGCCCGCGTCATCCGGTGGGACCAGCGTGGGTGCGGACGCTCCGAGCGGCGCGGGCCCTACACGGTCGACCGTTTCGTCGCCGACCTCGACGCGGTACGCGAGCACCTGGCCGGGCCGCGAACGGCCCTGCTGGGCCACTCGTGGGGTGCCCACCTGGCGCTGCGGTACGCGCTCGACCACCCCGAGCGGGTCAGTCACCTGATCTACGTCTCGGGAACCGGCATCGACTCTGACCGCGGCTGGCACCCGCACTACGAACGGAACCTGCGACGGCGGCTCGGTGCGCACCTGTCCCGGTGGGAGGCGCTCGGCACCCGTGCCGGCACCCCGGCCGAGGAACGCGAACGGGCGGTCCTGCAATGGTCGGCCGACTTCGCCGTCCCCGACACCGCGCTGCGTCATGCCGACGACATGGCCACGCCGTGGCTGGGGGTGAACGCAGAGTGCAACCGGGCTCTCGGTGCCGAGGTGAAGCGGGAGCTGAGCGAATCCGACGTGACCGCGCGGTGTCGAATGCTGGAGGTGCCGGTGCTGATTGTCGACGGCACCGAGGACATCCGTCCCCGCTGGGGCGTCGACTCACTGCACCGGGCGTTGCCGAACGCCGAGCGGGTGACCCTGGTCGGGGCCGGCCACCTGCCGTGGGTCGAGGATCCGCAGGGCTTCCGTCGCGCAGTGACCGGGTTCCTGACCACGCCCTGACGGGCCGGTCGGATCTGCGACCCGGTCGGAGGTAGCGGCAAGATCCGGTCTGGTGCAGGCTGTCCGATGTGAAGGCCTTCGTCGGCGTGACCGACGCGAAATGGCATCGGTTTCTGGCGGCCCGGCCCGACCTGACCGAGGTCAACTTCTGGCGGCCCTCCGGCGGCGCGTTCCGTGCGTTGACGCCTGGAGAGCCCTTCTTCTTCAAGGCGCACTATCCGCTCAACCGGGTCATCGGTGGTGGCTTCTTCAGTGGCTTCGAGCGGTTGACGATCTCCGAGGCGTGGGAACTCTTCGGCGAAGCCAACGGCGTCGCGAGCCTCGACGAGATGCGCCGGGTGGTCGGCGGCTACCGGCGTGAGCCGATCGCGCCGGCGGAGGACCCCTCCATCGGTTGCATCTTCGTGCGGGACAGCGTCTTCTTTCCCGACGACTCCTTCGCCGATCCGCCGCCGGCCTTCGCGCCGAACGTGGTGCAGGGAAAGACGTACGACCTGGCGGATCCGGTAGCGGCCGACTATTTCGACCTGCTGCTGCACCGTCTGTTGGGCGGTGTCGTGGAGTTCGACCCGCGCGAGCCGTGGCACCGCCCCGGCCCGGTCTATGGCGATCCGCGGCTCACGCCACAACGCCTGGGTCAGCAGTCCTTCAAGGCCGTGGTCCTGGGCGCCTACGGCCGGCGTTGCGCGATCACCGGGAACAAGGTCCAGCCGGTCCTCCAGGCGGCCCACATCCGTCCCCTGCCGGCGGGCGGCGAGCACCGGATCGACAACGGCATGCTCCTCAAGTCGGACGTGCACATCCTCTTCGATCGGGGATACCTGGGCGTCGATCCGAAGTATCGGTTGTTGGTCAGCCCGCGGCTGCGCAGCGAGTTCGGCAACGGGGACCAGTTCTACGCCAAGGCCGGCTCGGTCATCGAACTCCCGGAGCGGCGGGTCGACCGGCCCGGCGCCGAGTTTCTCGAATGGCACCTGGACACCGTTTTCAAGGCGGCCTGAACCGCCTCCGCCGTAGAAGGAGCCGTCGCGCGTTGTCCACAGGTGAGCGGCGAGCCCTCGGGTTCGGGATAGCGTGACCGTGTGGGAGGACGGGGCAGGTGAGCGTGTGGGGGAACCTGGCGACGCAACTGCCCGCGCTGCTCGGCGTCCTGGTCGGTACGGCGGGCACGATGCTCGTCACGAGCCTCAACGAACGGACCCGGTGGCGGCGGAGTCAGACCGTCCGCTGGGACGAGCGGCGTCTCGACGCGTACGTGGAGCTGACGAAAGCGGTCAAGGAGATCCACGCCGTCGCCACCCAGATGCTCGGTGAGCATCGTCCGGAGGCGCGACGGCCGGCGCTCGACCGGGCCGAGGGGCTGGCCCGGCTGGCCGAGGCGGACGTGCGGCACACGCTGGCCTGGGAGGCGGTGCTCCTGCTCGGTGACGAGGCCACCGTCGAGGCCGCCGCCGAGTGGCGGCACGCGGTCCGCGACATCGAGTCGGCGGCGCGTGGCCTGCCCCGCCCGCCGTCCGACGTGCCCGGGATGATCCATCGGGCCGACGTGGGGCGCGACCGGTTCTACCACGCGGCCCGGCGGAGCCTCGGCGTCCGCGGGGGCTCGGTGGCGCAGGTGAGGCAGCTGCTCCCGGGATCCAGTGGGGCGGAGCCGGTGACGATCGCGCGGCGACGCCCGGCGGACCGGAGAGCGGCGGGCTCGGGGCAGCCATAGACAGACTGTCATTAATGGATGTTCGGCTGGTGTCGGTGCGTCGATCGTCCTGATCGGATGGCGCAACGGACATCGCCGTTCGACGATGACAGGAGGGACCGTGCGCACACCATCCCGTGCGTTGACGGGGACCACCGCGCTGCTCATGGCAGCCGGCATGGTCCTGACCGCCGCAGCCGGCGGCCAGGCGGCACCCCGGGAGGAGACCGCCACCCAGGCCTCACCCGACCACCTGCCGGGGGACCGGCACGACACCAAGGCCAAGGACAACCGGAAGGGCCGGGTCGCCGCCACCGAGCGGCAGCGGGATCGGGCCGCCGCGCTGGGCGCCCGGGTCCGCTGGACCGACTTCGGTACGCCGGCCACGCTCACCTCGACCGGCAAGCCGCTCGCCACCGGCCTGCCGGCCGACCCGGCGGCCGCCGCCCGCGCCTACGTGACGGCGAACCGGGACGTGCTCGGGCTGACCGCCGAGGGCGCCGCCGGCCTGGAGCAGCTGACCGTCGCGCCGATGGGGCAGGGCGCGACCGTGCTGTTCCGGCAGCGCTTCGGGGACCTGCCGGCCGCCGTCGACGGCATGCTGGCGATCGGCGTACGCGACGGGTCGGTGTGGCACGTCAGCTCCTCGCTGGCCCGCGACGCCGGGACACCGGCGGCGGCCACGATCGACGCCGAGCAGGCCCGGCGGGTCGCGATCGCCGATGCCGGCCGTGCCGACGCGCGGGTGATGCGTACCTCGCTGGTCGCGGTGCCCACCGCGGACCGGGGGCCGCGCGCGGCGTGGGAGGTGGTGCTCGGCGCGGACACCACCGGCGCGGACCCGGCCGCCTACTCCACCTACGTGGACGCCCGCGACGGCGCCGTGCTGGTCCGCGAGGACCTGATCGACCACGACGCGGACCACCCGTCCTGGGACGTCTTCCCGAACTCGCCGCGTGTCGACCGGTCCTCGGTCGACACCCGGGTGCGCTGGTGCGCCACGCCGGCCCCCGGCTGCCGCGAGGTGGTGGGCGTGCCGGGGCACCCGGCGTGGGACGTGGACCCGGCGACCGGGGCGTCCACCACGACGACCAAGGGCAACAACGCGATCGCGGTGCAGAACTGGTTCAGCAACGACCCGTTCAGCGTCGGCACCGAGACCGCCACGCCCCGGCCGGACCGGGTCTACGCGTACCCGTGGACCAACCAGTGGCAGGAGCGGCGCTGCGACCCGGAGGTGTTCACCACGCCGCAGGCCAACGACATCGACGCGGCCCGGGCCAACCTGTTCGCCATGCACAACCGGATGCACGACTGGACCTACCACCTGGGCTTCACCGAGGAGACCTGGAACCTCCAGCAGGACAACCTCGGCCGGGGTGGCCTCGGCGGCGACGCCGAGCAGGGCAACGCCCAGGCCGGCGGTGTCAGCGGCGGCCCGCCGACGTTCGCGGCGCGTAACAACGCCAACCAGATCACGCCGCCGGACGGCGTCGCGCCGACCACCAACATGTACCTGTGGCAGCCCATCGCCGGGGCGTTCTACGCGCCCTGCGTCGACGGCGACTTCGACATGTCGGTGATCGCCCACGAGTACGGCCACGCGGTCACCAACCGCATGATCGCCGGCCCGAGCGCCGGCGTCAGCTCGCCGCAGGGCATGAGCGAGAGCTGGTCGGACCAGCTCGCCATGGAATACCTCTACGAGCACGGGTACGCCGCACCCGGCCGGCGCGGTTTCACCATCGGCGAGTACACCACCGGAGACCCGAACGCGGGCATCCGCAACTACAACATGAGCGCCAGCCCGCTCAACTACGGCGCGGTCGACTACGACCTCGTCGGCCTCCAGGTGCACGCCTCCGGCGAGTTGTGGAGCGCCACCAACACCGACATCCGGGCGGCCATGATGCGCCGCTGGGGCAGCGGCACGCCGGCAGTGCAGAAGGCCTGCGCGACCGGGGCGCGCGAGGTGACCGCCTGCCCGGGCAACCGGCGCTGGATCCAGCTCGTCTTCGACTCGTTCCTGCTGATGGCGGTCAGCCAGGTCAGCATGGTCGACGCCCGGGACGCGATGCTCGCCGCCGACCGGATCCGCTTCGGCGGGGACAACCAGGACCTGCTCTGGAACGCCTTCGCCACGCGCGGCCTCGGCGAGACCGCGGCCAGCGTCGGCCACACCGACCCCGACCCCACGCCGGGCTTCACCTCGCCGTACGCCCGCGAGGGGTCGCTGCGGTTCCTGCCGATCGGCGAGCGCGGGCCGGTGGCCGGCGCGCAACTGTTCGTCGGGCGCTACCAGGCGCGTGCGGTGCCGGTCGCGGACACCGACGCGGCCACCCCGCTGACCGACCGGGTGGACCTGGTCCCCGGCACCTACGAGTTCGTGGTCCGGGCGCCCGGGTACGGGCACACCCGGATCGGCCCGGTGACGGTCAAGGCCGGCAAGACCCGCACTCTGGCGGTGCCGCTGCGGCCCAACCTGGCCTCGGTCACCGCCGGCGCGACGGTCGGCGGCGACGGGATCAACCTGCCGCAGATCGCCGACGACGACGAGGCCACCAACTGGGCGTCGCTCGGCGCGCCGGTCGCCGGCCGGCAGGTCACCGTGGACCTGGCCGGCGGCCTCCAGCAGGTACGCCGGGTGCAGGTCAGCGCGATGCTGCGCCCGCCGGTCGCCGGTGACCCGGACGCCGGCACCCAGAACCGGTACTCGGCGCTGCGCCAGTTCCGGGTCCTGGCGTGTACCGCGAAGGGGTCGGTGACCTGCGCCGACGCGGCCGACTTCCGGCCGGTCTGGACCAGCCGGCCGGACGCCTTCCCGGCCGTGGCGCCGCGCCCCCGGGCGCCGGAGCTGATCCTGCGGTCGTTCGACATCCCGCGCACCAAGGCCACCCACCTGCGGGTCGAGGTGCTGACCAACCAGTGCACCGGCGCGCCGGACTACGCCGGTGAGCAGGACGCCGACCCCCGGGCGGCGACCGACTGCGCCACGGCCAGCCCGCAGGCGCAGAACGTGCGGATCGCCGAGTTCCAGGCGTTCGCGCGCTGACCACGCGGCGGGTGCGGACGGTCTCCGTCCGCACCCGCCATCGTGTGTTCACCAGCGATTCGGGGCGTGGACGCCGGACCGGGACTGTACGCCGGGCAGGATCCTCGGCAGACTGAGCGCCGACCGTCAAACGACGTCGGTCGATGTCCCGTCGGCTCGCTCAAGGAGGATCCCTTGACCCCGTTCCGCGCCGTCGCCACCCGCGTCCGCCGGGCCCTGGCCGCGTCCGCCCTGGTCACCGCCGTGGCCGCCGCCACGCTCGTCGCCCCGTCCACCGTCTCCACCCGGCTGGCCGAGCCGGCCCGGGCCGCCGTTTACAGCTCGTGCACGCTGTCCCGCTGCGCCGACGCCCGCACCGCCCGCTCCGGCTGGTCGGCGAAGAGCTTCCCGACCAGCCGGGGCTGGTACTCGTGGAGCGGCGGCCGGTGCAACTTCGCCGGCGGCCGGTTCTACAACTACGAGGGGCAGCTGCCCGCCAACGCCACCTACTACGAGTACGACGTCTACCCGCGCGCCTGCAACGCCTCCCGCGACGCGTACCGGATCGTGGTCAACAAGAGCACCGGGGCGACCTGGTTCTCGCCCGACCACTACGCCAACTTCTACCGGCTCTGAGCTCCGTCGGCGCCGGCCCTCCCGGCCGGCGCCGGCTCCGGAAAGGACTGACCCATGGGTGTCGCGCCCCCGCAGCCGCCGGCCTGGCTCACCCTGGACGGCCAGGCGGCGTCCGCGCCGGCCGGCGTGCCGGTCCCCGGCCCGGCCACCCGGACCCGGGCGGCCCTGCACGAGACGCTCGCCGACGCCCTGGCGCTGCCCTCCTGGTACGGCCACAACTGGGACGCCCTCGCCGACGCGTTGGCCGACCGGCTCGACACCGGGCCGCTCACCCTGGTCGTCACGGGCGCGGCGAACCTGCTCGCCGACGAGCCACCCGCCCAGCTCGGCACGTTGCTCGACGTCCTCGGCGCGGTCGCCGCCGGTGGCCACGAGACGCTGCGGGTGGTGTTGCGTGAGCAGCCGGACCGGCTGCCCGCCCTGCGTGCCCGGATCGCCGCCGCCCTGGGCGGCCACGTCGGCGCCCCGCCCTCCGACGCGACCTGACCGCCTCGGCCGACGCCGTCCGCTGCGCCACCGTCCGCGGCCGGGGTCCGGTCCGGCTCAGCGTCCGGAGGCGATGCCTGGTTCTACTGCGGCCACAGCCCGCTGCCGAACCGGCCCGAGGGGCTGCTCGGTGGAGCTGAGAGGGCGGCATGGTCGCGCCTGCGGGTGACCGTCGCCCCGCACCCCAGAGCCCTCCGGGAGAATGGGCCGACTTTCAGTCGATATACCGCTGAGTCATAATTATGACTCAGCGGTATATCGTTCTCGATGAGTGTGTCCAGCTGCGAGGCTACGGACAGTGAGTGCTCGGCCCGGAGTGCCGTCTTCGTGCGGTGTCCGTCCTCCCCAGCAGCGCGTTGCCGTGCGGCGGTGCCGGGTCAGTTCGGCTGGTCGAGGATGGCGCTGAACCGCTCCTCGGCGAGGTCGAGCTGGGCGAAGATGTGCCGCTTGACCGGCGCCGAAAGCGGCGTGTCCGGCCGGGCGATCAGATCGCGGAAGACCGGCACCAGCGGCCGGTACTTGGCGGCCGAGGTCGCCACCTTGGGCCCGACCGTGTGGATCACGCCCACGCCGTTGTCGGTGAAGTCCGACACCTTGATCACCCGCGCCCAGGGCTCGCGGTCGAGACTGGCCGCCACGTGCTCCCGGTACTGCGCGTGCCGATCCCGACCCGGGTCGTACGCCGGGTTGGTCACCGCCGCGACGAGCCGCGCCACCCGCGGGCCGAACCGGGCGGCGAGCGTGGCCAGTGCCGCCGCCGTCGGATCGCCCGCCGCGGCACCGGCCAGCTCGGTCGGGTGGTCCTCCACGGCGTCGTGCAGCAGCCCCGCGACGATCACGTCGACGTCGCGCACCTGGTAGTGGTGCATCATCCGGATCGCCACCCGGAGCAGGTGGTTGAGGTACGGCTCGCGGACCCGCCGGTCGTCGCGGTGCAGGTCGGCGGCGAGGTCGAGAGCCTCGGTCAGCCGGTCGCGGGCGGCCTCGTCGAACGCCTCGATCTCCAGCCGGAAGCGGGCCAGCAGACCGGGCTCACCGTGGATCTCGGTGATCGCGTGCATCGGCATCGTGGCGAGGTACGCGGGGAACTCCATGCGTCCCTTATAGCTGATCTTCGCTAGCCGGTGCCGTCGGCTGGCCGACGCGAGGCGGGATCATCGACCGGTGAGGTGCTTGACCAGGCGTACGCAGGTGCCCTCCGGCGTGCCGACGATGGTCGCCTCGTCCATCACCCGGGACATGATCAGCCGCCCCCGGCCCCGGTCGCTGCCGTCGTCGCCGTCGGTCGGCCGCCAGCCGCCGTGGTCGCGTACCTCGATCTCCAACCGGTCGTCGTGCAGTTCCACCCGCAGCGTGGTGATCCCCTCGGGGGCGAAGCGGTAGCCGTGCTCGATGGCGTTGGCGCAGGCTTCCCCGGTGGCGATCAGGACCGTCTCGACGTCCCACTCGCCGACGCCCTGGGCCTGCAACCAGGCACGCAGCCGTTCCCGCGTGGGTGCGAGCCGTCCGGGGTCGGCCGGCAGGTCGATGGTGAGGAGCCGGCCGGTCCCGCCGGTTGTCCCACCCGCCACGTCCGGCCCTCCGTCCCGCGCCCGCCGCCGGGCCTGGGCACCCACTCGCGCTCTCACCGCCCGATTCTCACCCTGTTGTCCCCGATCGCCGCCGAATCAATCCTCCGGCGGACGATCCGCAAAGGTGATCATCGCGCATCCGGGCCCGCATGTCAGCCGACCCCTCCGGGAACGGCGCCGGGCCGGCGCGCCCCGGGGGAGACGCCGGCCCGGTCGGTGCGGGGATCAGCGGGCGGCTCAGAGCGGCAGTCGACCGGCGCCGGACCAGGCGCCGACGACCAGCGGGACCAGCGGCGTCGGCAGCGGCGGGGCGGCCCGCAGGGTGGGTGTCCAGCCGGCGTCGCCGCCGAGGTCGGGGTCGTGCTCGGCGTTGTACGCGGCGCGCAGGTCCACCGGTCGGGGCCGGCGCTCGCCCTGCCGCACCCAGCTGCCCCGCTCGCTGAGCGCGGTGCCGCCCCAGTCGTACAGCAGGTCGGCCGGGTCGACGTCGTCGGCGAGGGTGAAGAAGTTGTTCTCCGCGTGGATGGCGGACTGCACGCCGACGCCGAGGGCGTACGCGAAGTCCGGCCCGCCGAGCCGGTAGTGGTTCTCGTGCACGTCCACCTGGCCGAACCGCACCCGGGGCAGTCGTTGCAGGTCGCCGTCGAAGAGGTTGTGACGCACGGTGACCTTGAGCCGCCCGACGTCCGGGCCGACCGTGTTCGAGGAACCGATCAGCATCAGCTTGTCCCGGCCGACGAACCGGTTCCAGGAGGCGGTGACCAGGCTGGCGGTGTGCGTGACGTCGAGCGAGCCGTCGTGCACCTGGTAGGGCCGGCCGAAGTGGACGGGCTGGCCGCGGTCCGGGTTGTCGCCGTCGGTGAACGTGTTGTGGTCGACCCACACGTGCTCGCTGCGCCGCACCGAGATCTGGTCGTACTGGGAGTTCCAGTTGCCGGCGTCGCCGTCGGTGGGGGACCAGGCGGGGAAGCAGTCCCGGGCGTCGGCCAGCTCCAGGTTGCGCACGATGACGTTGGAGACCCGGTCGATCATCAGGGTCAGCCCGGTCAGCCGGGCGCCGCGCAGCCCGATGATCGTGGTGTTCGAGCCCACGTTGATCTGCGTCTGCCGGGTCTGGGCGGCCACCGACCGCACCCGGGCCGCCTCCAGCGGGCCGCTCGGGTCCACCCGGCCCCAGACCGCCGGGTCGTACGCGGCCAGGTACGCCGGCAGCGAGTACTCCGGGTCGGCCAGGTCGGCGCAGTCGAGCGTCGTGCCGTCGGGTCCCTCGAAGCCGTCGACGGTGCCGGCCACGTACACGATCTTGGGGGTGGCGTCGACGGCGTTGGTGGCGTTGTCGCCGCCGAGGGCGGCGATCAGCTCGGCGCGGGTGCGCACGACGCGTACCCGGTCCGGGGTGGCGGCCGCGCCGCCGGTGGTGCCGGCGCCCTCGGCGGCCCAGCCGTCGTTCGCCGGGAGCGTCTGGCGACCGAGCAGCTCGGCGGCGCGGGACAGCCCGGCGGGCGCGGCCGGCGCCGGCGCGGGGACGGTGATCGTGAGCGCCGCGGCGAGGAGCGCGGCGGCTGCGGTTCGGGTTCGCATCACTGGTTCCGTTCTCTCGACGGTGTTCACGGCAGATCCACCACGTACGGCCGGACCGCCCACGGGACTCCCGTCTCGGAGGGCAGCGCGCCGGTCTCCGCGGCCGTGCGCAGCACCGCCTCGACGCCCCGGATCACCCGGACCCGCTCAGGACCGTCGCCGACCGTCCGGACCAGGTCGCCGCCGAGCAGCGTCGGAACGGGTGCGTCCCGCAGCGCGTCCAGCACGGCGGTGAACGGCTCGGTACGCGCCAGCGGCGCGATCAGCGGCGCACCCGTCGCCCGGTGGTCCAGCAGGTTCGCCAGCAGCCCTCGCCGGCCGGGCACCGCACGGGCGGTGGGGTCGCCGGGCAGCCGCAGCCGGTCGGTCGGGTACTCCAGCACCGCCCGCCCCCGCCCGCCCTCGACCAGCACGTCGCCGGCGAGGTACGCCTCGGCGGCGAGGGTGAGCGCGGCCAGCACCGGTGGCCCGGCGTGCGGGGTCAGTCGCAGCACGGCGGTGTCGTCCACCTCGATCGGGCGGACCCGGTAGCGCTCCACCTCGACGCGGGCCGGGCGCGCCGGCGCGCCGGTCACCGCCTCGGCGACGGCCAGGCACTGCATGAGCGCGTGCGCGAGCGGGTTGGCCAGCGCGCCGTCGAGCGCCGGTGCGCCGTCCAGGGAGCGCCGGCCGGCCCAGCGGGAGCGGGCGTAGTAGCCGTCCGGGCGCTGCCACGCCGCCACGGTGGCGATGCGGTGGACCGGGCCGAGCCGCCCGGCGGCCAGCGCGTCGGTCAGCTCGGTCAGCGCCGCCGAGCCGAGGGCCTGGAAGTTGACCTGCACGGCCCGCCCGGCGGACGCGGTCAGCAGCGTGCGGTGCTCGGCCAGGTCGAGCACCGGCGGCTTCTCCAGCAGCAGGTCCGCGCCGGCGTCGAGCGCGTCCCGCGCGATCGGCAGGTGGGTGTGCGGCGGCGTGCAGACCACCACCACGTCCGGCCGGGTCGTGGCGAGCATCGCCCGGTGGTCGGTGAGGACGGCCGCCCGCGGCGGGACCGGCGCGTCCGGTTCGACGGCCGGCGGGCGCACGTCGACGAGCGCGACCAGGCGCAGCCGCCCGGCCGCTTCCAGCTCCGCGATCATCCGGCGGTGCCACCGGCCGTGCCCGTTCGCGCCGACCAGCGCCACCCGGGGCGGCCCGCCGCCGGTCACCGGGCGCCCGCCAGCGTGGCGCGGACGCCGTGCCGCTCCAGCGCGGTCAGCCAGCCGGTGACGTCGGCGCGCACCTCGTCGTCGGCGGCCAGGTCGGCCGGGAACACCTCGCGGACCGCGAAGACGGCGTCCACCACCCCGGCCGGGGTGTGCCGGCCGGCGGCCAGCGCGGCGCGCAGCCGGCCGGCGAGCGGGTCGTCCAGCGGCAGCGGCCGGCCGTCGTCGGCGTACCCGAGCAGGAACCGCAGCCACGCGGCCACCACCAGCGCGCTCCACCGCGCCGACCGGCCGGCCGCCCGCAGGTCGGCCACGGTGTGCAGAACCCGCTGCGGCAGCTTCTGCGAGCCGTCCATGGCGACCTGGAGGGTGCGGTGCCGGATCGCCGGGTTGCCGAAGCGGGCGAGCACCTGTTCGCCGTAGGCGGTCACGTCGACGCCGGGCGGGGGTGCGAAGCTCGGGGCGACCTCCTCGACGACCAGTCGGCGCAGCACCCCGTCCAGGTGCGGCAGCGCCAGCGCCTCGGCCACCGTCTCCGCGCCGGCCAGCGCGCCCAGGTAGGCGGTGGCGGAGTGCACACCGTTGAGCGCCCGCAGCTTCAGCCGCTCCCACGGGCCGGCGTCGTCGGTGAGCACCGCCCCGGACCGCTCCCAGGCCGGTCGGCCGCCCGGGAAGTCGTCCTCGATCACCCACTGCGACCACGGCTCGGCCGCCACCGCCGCCAGGTCGGTCACGCCGAGCGCCCGCCGCGCGGTGTCCCGGGTCGCCTCGGTGCTGGCCGGCACGATCCGGTCGACCATCGTGCCGGGGCAGGTCACCGCCGCCAGCACCCGATCGGCGGTCGCGTCGGACACCCGGGCCAGCACCAGGCACTGCTCCACCAGCCCGCGCAGCCGGCGGCCGTTCGCGGGCAGGTTGTCGCAGCTGACCAGCGCGACCGGCCCGGCGTCGGCGGCGGCCCGGGCGAGCAGTCCGCGCACCAGCAGGCCGGGCACCGTACGGGGTGGCCGGTCCGTGGTGAGGTCGGCGGTCAGCTCCGGGTCGACGGTCAGCGCCGCGGTCACCGGGTCGAGCCGGTACGCCTTCTCGGTCACGGTCAGCGTGACCACCCGGATCGCCGGGTCGGCGAGCAGCCGGACCACCGCGTCCGGGTCGGAGGCGGCGTGCCGGACGCCGGCCAGCGCGCCGACCACCCGGGTCGTCGGGCCTTCGGCGGCGAGCGTCGTGACGCTGAACAGCGCGTCCTGCGCGGCCAGCGCCTCGACCACGTCGGTGCTGCGCGGCGCGACCCCGATGATGCCCCAGTCGCCGCCGGCCGCCCCGACCGCCGCCTCGGTGTGCACCGCCTGGTGGGCGCGGTGGAACGCGCCGAGCCCGAGGTGGACGATGCCGGCCGGCACGGTGCCGGGGCGCAGCAGCGGCCGGGACTCCGGTGGCAGGTGGCGCAGCGTGGCCAGGCCGAGCCGGTCGGCGGTCAGCGCCATGCCGGGCCGTCCGGGAAGCGGAACCGCGCGATCGACTCCGGCCGCATGGTGGCGCTGTAGCCGGGTGCGGTGGGCAGCAGGTAGCGCCCGCCCCGGGTGCGCACCGGGTCGACGAAGTGCTCGTGCAGGTGGTCGACGTACTCGACCATCCGGCCGTCCAGCCCGGTGCTCACCCGCAGGTGGTCGAAGACCGCGAGGTGCTGCACGTACTCGCAGAGGCCGACCCCGCCGGCGTGCGGGCAGACCGGCACCCCGAACTTCGCCGCCAG
Source organism: Micromonospora sp. WMMD754 (assembly GCF_049315235.1). Classification (NCBI taxonomy): domain Bacteria; kingdom Bacillati; phylum Actinomycetota; class Actinomycetes; order Micromonosporales; family Micromonosporaceae; genus Micromonospora; species Micromonospora sp. WMMD754. The sequence continues at coordinate 5,762,678 of NZ_CP186058.1, read as the reverse complement.
CAGCAGCTCGGCGAGCACCTCGTCCACGCCGCCGACGCGGCACGCGTCGACCTGCATCACGCCGATCGCCTCGGCCTGGAGCAGCTGCTTGAAGACGACCCGGTTGGCCGCGACCTCGCCGGTGGCGACCCGGCACCGGCCGCCGGACAGCTCGGTCACCGCGCGGGCGATCCGGGCGTGCCCCAGCACGTCGTCGGCGTGCGTCGGCTCCTCGATCCAGTAGGGGTCGACCTCGACCAGCACCGCCATCGCGGCGATCGCCTCGTCCACGTCCCAGACCTGGTTGGCGTCCATCATCAGCAACGCGTCCGGGCCGATCTCGGACCGGATCAGCCGGGCCCGCCGCAGGTCGTCCTCGAGCCGTCCGCCGACCTTCATCTTCACCGCGCGCCAGCCCGCCGCGTACGCCTCGCGGGTCAACGCGCGTACCCGCTCGTCGGGGTAGCCGAGCCAGCCCACCGACGTGGTGTACGAGGGGAACCCGTCGGCCTCCAGCCCGGCCAGCCGGTCGGCCATGCCGTCGCGTCCCTTGTCGAGGATGGCCGCCGCCTCGTCCGGGGTGAGCGCGTCGGTGATGTGGTGGAAGTCGACGGTGGCCACCAGCTCGTCGGTGGGCGTTTCGGCCAGGAACCGCCACATCGGCTTGCCGGCCAGCTTGGCGCGCAGGTCCCAGACCGCGTTGACCAGCGCGCCGGTGGCCATGTGGATCACGCCCTTCTCCGGGCCGAGCCAGCGCAGCTGCACGTCGGCGGTGAGCGAGCGCCAGAACGCGACCGGCTCGGCGGCGATCTCGGCCACGGTGCGCCCGCGCACGTGGTGCGCCAGGGCCCGCACCGCCGCGCAGGTGATCTCGTTGCCCCGGCCGTTGGTGAACGTGAACCCGGCGCCGGTCGGCCCGCCGTCGGTGGTCAGCTCCACGTACGTGGCCGAGTAGTCGCCCCGGTTGATCGCGTCCGAGCCGTCACCGCCGGCGGCGGTGGGGAAGCGCACGTCGTGCACCTCGACGTCGACGATCGTGGTCATGAACGCCCACCTCCGAACTTGAAGACCTGCTTCGGCAGCCGGTAGGCCAGGTCGACGATGGTCTCGGCGGCCTCGTCGGCGTCCAGCCGGTGCTCGGCGACGAGGCGGGCGAGGAAACCGGCGTCGACCCGGCGGGCCACGTCGTGGCGTACCGGGATGGAGCAGAACGCGCGGGTGTCGTCGACGAACCCGGCGGTGTTGTAGAAGCCGGCGGTCTCGGTGACCGCCTCGCGGAACCGGCGCAGCACCTCCGGCGAGTCGAGGAACCACCAGGGCGCGCCGAGGCGCAGCGCCGCGTACCCGCCGGCGAGGGGGGCGAGTTCCCGGGTGAACGTGTCCTCGTCGAGCGTGTAGAGCACCACCGTGAGCCGGGGGTCGTTGCCGTGCGCGTCCAGCAGCGGGGCGAGGCCGTGCACGTAGTCGGTGGCCTGCGGCACGTCGCCGCCCACGTCGCGGCCGTGCCGGGCGTGCAGCCAGCGGTTGTGGTTGCGCACCGCGCCCGGGTGCAGCTGCATCACCAGCCCGTCGTCGAGCGACATCCGGGCGAACTCCAGCAGCATGTGGGCCCGGAACGCCTCCGCGTCGGCGGCGTCGGCCAGCCCGCGCCGACCCCGGTCGTAGAGCGCTGCCGCCTCCGCCGGACCCAGATCGAGGGTACGGGCGGTCGGGTGGCCGTGGTCGGACGAGGTGGCACCGGCGGCGGCGAACGCCTCCCGCCGGGCCCGCAGCGCCGCCAGGTATCCGGCGTACGTGCCGGTGTCCTCCCCGGAGACCTCGGCGAGCCGGTCCACGTTGGCCGACCAGTTGTCGAACTCCATGTCCACCACGTCGTCCGGGCGGAACGTGGTGACCACCCGCCCGCCCGGCCCGCCCCACCCGTCGGCGGCGAGCTTGGCGTGGCGGCCCAGGTCGTCCAGGGGCGACTCGGTGGTGGCCAGCACCTCGATGCCGAAGCGCTCGAACAGCGCCCGGGGCCGGAACTCCGGCTCGGTCAGCCGGGTCGCCAGTTCGTCGTAGACCGCGTCGGCGGTGGCCGGGGCCAGCGGGGTGGTCACGCCGAACACGTCCCGGAACGTCTGCTCCAGCCACAGCCGCGACGGGGTGCCCCGGAACAGGTGCCAGTGCGCGGCGAAGCGCCGCCAGATGGTCCGCCCGTCGGTCTCCACCGGGCTGCCGTCGACGCTGGGCACGCCCAGGTCGGCCGGGGGCACGCCCTGGCTGAGCAGCATCCGGGTCAGGTAGTGGTCGGGCACGACGAGCAGCCGGGCCGGGTCGGGGAACGGGTGGTCCTCGGCCAGCAGCGCCGGGTCGACGTGCCCGTGCGGGGAGATGATCGGCTGCTCGGCGGCGAGCGTGTACAGCTCGCGGGCCAGCGCGCGTCGGCCGGGCTCGGCGGGCAGGAGCAGGTCGCTGGGGGAGATGATCGGCACGGGGTCGGGCTCCTCGGTCAGGGGAGGGTGAGCAGGTCGGCGACCCGGACGGGCGCGCCGGTCTCCAGCGAGCGGTTCGCGGCCAGGCCGGTGAGCAGGGCGAGCGCCCCGTCCCGGGCGGTGGCGGCCCGGCCGAGCGGGTCGGTTTCGCCGCCGAGCAGCACCCGGGTCATCCGGGCGTCCGCGCCGCCGTGCCCGCGTCGGGTCCAGCCGTCCACCGGTATCTCCACCGGGGGCGCCCAGAACGGCCGCAGCGTGAGCCGGGCGGCGCCGCGTTCCACGGCGGCCTCGTCGCCGTGCAGCGCGGCGCCCTTGAGCGCCGACGCCCCGCCGGGGCTGACGTGGTCGCTCTCGGTCACCTCCAGTTCGAGGCGGCCCCGGCTGCCGTTGACCATCACCCGGTAGCCCTCCCAGGGGGCGTACGCGGTGAGGTGGTAGGTCATGGTCGCGCCGGTGTCGTAGCGGGCCAGCACCGCCAGGTCGTCCTCGATGGTCACGCCGGGGGCGAAGACGTTGCGGTCGCGGTGGTAGCCGTCCTCGGCCTCGGCGTCCAGGTACAGCTCGCGCAGTCTCGGGTGCTCGGCCAGCCGCAGCGCGAACGGGTCGCCCTCGGCGGCGGGGGAGCCGTGCGCCCGGTCGTAGTCGCGGGCGTAGCCGTGCCGGCGGCCGTCCGCGCCGTAGAAGAACAGCCGGCCGTACGCGTGCACCTCGACCGGGCGGGCGTCCAGCCACCAGTTGACCAGGTCGAAGTGGTGGCCGGACTTGTGCACCAGCAGGCCGCCGGAGGTGGCCTTGTCGCGGTGCCAGCGGCGGAAGTAGTCGGCGCCGTGGCGCACGTCGAGGAGCCACTCGAAGTGCACCGACCCGATCTCGCCGACCGCGCCGTCGGCGAGCACCCGCCGGACCTGCTCGTGCAGCGGGTTGTAGCGGTAGTTGAAGGCAACGGTGACGTGCCGGCCGGTCTCGGCGACCGCGTCCAGGATGCGCCGGCACCGCTCTGCGTCGACGGTCATCGGCTTCTCCACGACCACGTCACAGCCGGCGCGCAGGGCCGTCGTCACGTACTCGTCGTGGGTGACGTCGACGCTCGTCACCAGCACCACGTCGACCCGCTCCCTGGCCAGCATGGCGGCGACGTCGGCGGCGTCGTACGTGGGCACCGGCGGGTGGCCCAGCTCGGCCAGCCAGCGGTTGTGCGCGTCCATCCGGGTCCGGTTGACGTCGGCGAGCGCGACCAGCTCGGCGGTGTCGGCGTGGTCGAGCGCGAGCGCGCGGACGAACATCTCGGCGCGCGCCCCGGCGCCGACCAGGGCGTGACGGACCCGTTCCCGGGCCGGTGGTGACATGACGTCGGCCTCCCCGGCGATCGACTGCAAAGGTTTGCAGCCGAAGAAACCATGGCGATGGATGCATCGTCAACGCTTCCCGACGAAGCCGCCCCATCCATCCGCATTGATGCCCATTCGTTCACTCGGCCGGCGTCGTGCCGAAATCGAGTCGCAACAATGGACCGTTGACACGGGAGCAACCGTTTGCATTAATGGGCGACACCCCGTGACCCCCACCACATCGGACGAGGGAGCCCACCGTGCCAGCCACCATCCGGGACGTCGCCCGGGCCTCCGGTGTGCACATCTCCACCGTCTCCCGCACGTTCTCCGCCCCGCATCTGGTCAACCCGGAGACCCGGGTCCGCGTGCTGGCCTGCGCCGAGGACCTCGGCTACCGGCCCAACCGGGCCGCCCGGGCCCTGATCACCGGCCGCACCCACAACATCGGCCTGATCGTGGCCGACATCGCCAACCCGTTCTTCCCGCCGCTGATCAAGGCGGCGGAGGGGCAGGCCCGGCACCGCGACTACCACGTCTTCGTGGCCGACACCAACGAGGACCCGGCCGCCGAGGAGGACCTGGTCCACGCGCTCGCCAAGCAGGTCGACGGCGTCCTGCTCTGCAGCCCCCGGATGAGCAACAGCCTGATCGAACAGGTCAGCCGCGAGGTGCCGGTGGTGGTGATAAACCGCCAGGTCGCCGGTCTGCCCTGCGTGATGATGGACGTCGGGCAGGGCGCGCGGGCCGCGATCGAGCACCTGCTCGGCCTCGGCCACCGGCGGATCGCGTTGCTCGGTGGCCCGCGCGGTTCGTGGACCGCCCGGGAGATGCGCCGCGCCGCGTCCGCCGCCGCCCGCGGCGGGGGAGCGGAGTTGACCCTCCTCGGGCCCAACCAGCCCACCGAGACCGGCGGCGGCGCGGTCGCCGAGCAGGTGCGCCGCAGCGGCGTCACCGCCGTGCTCGCCTACAACGACCTGATGGCGATCGGCCTGATCGAAGGGCTGGACGCGTTGGGGCTGCGGGTGCCGCAGGACGTCAGCGTGGTCGGCGTCGACGACATCGCGCTGAGCCGGCTCACCCGCCCCAAGTTGACGACGGTGGCCACGCCGACCGCGGCCGCCGGCCGGACGGCCGTCGACATGCTCCTGCAACTCGACTCCGACGCGCCCCGCGGCGCCCGGGGTCGGGGCGCGGCATCCGGCGACCGTCGCACCACCGCACAGGTAATGCTCCAGACCGCACTGGTCGTCCGTGACTCGACCGGGCCCGTCCCCGCGCCCGGTCGGGACGGCACCGGGGCCTGAGCAGGTGGCCCGGGCCCGCACAGCACTGCGGACCCGGGCGGCCCGTGGACGGCCGCCGGTGACGTCGTCGCCTCCCACATCCGAGGAGTGAGCGCAGATGCACCCCGCAACGTCCCCCACCGCCGGCGCACCCGCCGGGCGGAATCACCGTACCCCCCTGTCCCGACGCCGATTCGTCCGCGGCCTCGCCGCCGTCGCGCTGGCCGCGCCGCTCGCCCTGGGCGCGGCGGCCTGCGGCGGCGACGACGGCGGCGGCGACGGCGGCCCGGTCAAACTCTCCGTCTTCTGGTGGGGCGGCGAGGCCCGGGCCAAGCTCACCGAGGACGCCCTGGCCCTCTACACCAGGAAGCACCCGGACGTGACGTTCGAGAAGACCTGGCAGGCCAACCAGGGCTACTTCGACAAGCTCGCCACGCTGACCGCCGGCGGCAACCCGCCCGACCTGTTCCAGATCGACGACAACTACCTGGCCGAGTACGCCGGCCGCAGCACCACGCTCGACCTGGGCAGCTACCGCGACTCCGGCAAGCTCGACGTGTCGAAGTTCCCGAAGAGCCTGCTGGAGTACGGCGTGGTCGACGGCAAGCTCGCCGGGGTGGCCGCCGGGGAGAACACCCAGGGCCTGGTCTACAACAAGACGCTGCTGCAGAAGAACGGGCTGCCCGAGCCGACCACCGGGATGAGCTGGGAGGAGCACATCGCCTGGGCCGAGCAGGTGACGAAGAAGACGAAGGTCCCCGGCACGCAGGACCCGAGCGCCGACTACAAGGCGCTCTGGGTGTGGCTGCGCCAGCAGGGCAAGGACCTCTACGAGGGCAAGGAACTCGGCTTCACCGTCGAGGACGTGACGAGGTGGTTCGAGCTGTGGAAGGGCGCCCGCGACCGGGGCGCCACCCCGACCGCCGACGTCATCCACCAGGGCAACGCCACCGACATCACCAAGCAGCTCGTGGTCACCGGCAAGGCGGCCACCTCCTGGGTCTGGGCCAACCAGATGCCGGACCTGAAGAAGAACACCACTGACGAGCTGGGCGTGGTCGCGTACCCGGGTGACCCGAGCGCCCAGTGGGCCCGGGCGTCGATGTACTGGTCGGTGTTCAAGGGCAGCAAGCACCGCGACGTGGCGGTCGACGTGATCAACTTCCTGAACAACGACCCGGAGGCGGTCGCGCTGCTCGGCACCGACCGCGGCCTGCCGTCCAACATGGACCTGCGGGCGAAGGTCAGCGAGACCGCCACCGACCCGGCCATGAAGCAGTCCATCCAGGTCGAGTCCGAGCTGGCGCAGAAGTTCGGCCCGTCCCCGCAGGTCCCGATCAAGGGACACAGCAAGGTCAAGGCCGAGCTGACCAAGGCCGCGGAGAACGCCCAGTACGGCCGCGCCACCCCGGCCCAGGCGGCGGAGCAGTTCGTCACCGCCTGCAGAGCCGCGATCGCCTGAGACCCCGCCGAGAAGAAAGGAACGACCGTGGCCCTCACCACGGCGCCCGGCCGGACCTCACGAACCGGACCGGCCGGCCCCCGCCCCACGCGGCGCGGGGCCGGCCGGGCCCGGCTCGGCGAGGGCCTGGCGGGATACGTCTTCCTCTCGCCCTGGCTCATCGGACTGATGGGCGTCACGGCGATCCCGATGCTGCTCTCGCTCTGGCTGAGCTTCACCGACTACGACATCCTCACCCCGCTGTCCGAGGTGCGCTGGGTCGGGCTGGCCAACTACGAGCGGATGTTCACCGCCGACCCGTCGTACTGGCACGCGGTCCGGGTCACGCTGACGTTCGCGCTGGTCGCGGTGCCGCTGAAGCTGGCCGCCGCGCTCGGCGTGGCGCTGCTGCTCAACCGCGCCTGGCGCGGCGTCGGGCTGTTCCGCGGCCTGTTCTACCTGCCGTCGCTGCTCGGCGGCAGCGTCGCGCTGGCCATCGTCTGGGTCAACATGTTCAACCGGGACGGTGCGTTCAACTCGTTCCTCGCCCTGTTCGGCGTCGAGGGGCTGCCCTGGGTCGCCGACCCGGACTGGGCGTTGCAGACGCTGATGGTGCTGGCGATCTGGCAGTTCGGCGCGCCCATGGTGATCTTCCTGGCCGGGCTCAAGCAGGTGCCCACCGAGCTGTACGAGGCGGCGGCCGTCGACGGCGCCGGGACGTGGCGGCGGTTCCGCGCCGTCACGCTGCCCATGCTCTCCCCGGTGATCTTCTTCAACCTGGTGCTGGAGACCATCCACGGCTTCCAGGGCTTCACCGCCGCGTTCGTGCTGAGCAACGGCACCGGCGGACCGGTCGACTCCACCCTGATGTACACGCTCAAGCTCTACATCTCCGGCTTCACCGACCTGGAGATGGGCTACGCCTCGGCGATGGCCTGGGTGTTCCTGCTCGCCATCGCGGTGATCACGGCCGTCTTCTTCAGCACCGGCCGGTTCTGGGTGCACTACTCGGACGGAGACGAATCATGACCGCCGTGCCCGTCCGCCGCCGCCCGGGCAACCGGCAGGCGCTGCGCCTCCTGGTGCTCCTGGTGATCGTGGCGGTGGTGCTCTACCCGCTGATCTGGATGCTCGGCACCTCGGTCAAGTCGCCGGCCGAGATCGTCAACAACGTCGGCCTGCTGCCGGAGCGGTTCACCCCCGGCAACTACGTCGACGGCTGGACCAACTTCGACGTCGGATTCGGCCGGTTCTTCCTCAACAGCGCCCTGGTCAGCCTGCTGACCGTGGTCGGCAACGCGCTGTCCTGCCTGCTCGCCGCGTACGCCCTGGGGCGGCTGCGGTTCCGGCTGCGCAAGGTGTGGTTCACCGTCATGATCGGCACCCTGCTGCTGCCCGGGCACGTGCTGATCGTCCCGCAGTACATCCTGTTCCGCAGCCTCGGCCTGGTCGGCGGCGACTGGCCGTACCTGCCGCTGCTCATCCCGCACTTCCTGGCCACCGAGGCGTTCTTCGTCTTCCTCATGGTGCAGTTCATGCGCGGCATCCCACGCGAGCTGGACGAGGCCGCCCGGATCGACGGCGCCTCCCCGTACGGCGTGTTCCGCCACGTCATCCTGCCGCTGAGCCGCCCCGCGCTGGTCACCACCGCGATCTTCTCGTTCATCTGGACCTGGAACGACTTCTTCCGGCAACTGGTCTTCCTGTCCAACCTGGAGGACTACACCGTCCCGGTGGCGCTGACCCTGTTCATCGACTCGACCAGCCAGAGCGCGGTCGGCCCGATGTTCGCCATGTCGGTGCTGTCCCTGCTGCCGGTGTTCCTGTTCTTCCTCGCCTTCCAGCGGATGCTGGTCGAGGGCATCAACACCAGCGGGTTGAAGGGATGAGCGCCGGGACCGCCCCCACCGACGCCGTGCCGGCCCGCACCGACTGGCGGGACACGCTGCGCGAGGCGAGCGACCTGGCGCTGCTCGGCTTCGCCGTGGCGGTCGCCGCGCTGCCGGTGCTCACGCTCGCCCCGGCGGTCGCCACCGCCAGCGCCGCGCTGCACGACCGGAACGTCACCGGGTCGTGGCCCGACGCGCGGACCAGCCTGACCCGGTTCGGCCGCGCGCTGCCCGCCGGGCTGGCGGTGAGCGCCGCCGCGCTCGCCGCCGCCGCGGTGCTCGCGGCCGACCTGCTCGCGCTCGCCGGCGGCCGGGTGCCCGGCGGCGGCCCCGCCCTGGCGCTCACCGCCGTCGTGGTGGCGGTCCTGCTCGGGTACGCGGGCCTGGTCGCCGTCGCGGTCGGGCGCACCGGTGGCCGGGGTTGGCGGGCCGCCGCCCGGCGGGCGGCGCGTGCCTGCCCGCAGCGCCCCGGCGTGTGGGCCGCCGCCTCCGGCGTCTGCGTGCTGGCCGTGCTGCTGGCGGTGCTCGTCACCCCGGTCGCGGTGCCGATCCTCGGCGGGTACGCCCTCGCGGCGCTGCACGCCGTCGACGCCCGCCGCCCGCCGGAGCCGTCGTGACCGCCGACCGCCGGGCCGCCGCGCCGCACCGCGCGGCGGTCGGCCGGGAGGACGTTCCGGCGATCGTCCGGGAGACCCAGGATGCGGGCCCGGCCGAGGCGGCACGCGACGCCGATGAGCGGCTGGTCGTGGCCGGCGTCGAGGTGGCCCGCTACGTGGTCCGGCCCGACCTCGACCCACGGCACGGGCCCCGGCCCCACCTGCACCCGGTGCGGACCCGGGCCGGCACACCGGTCACCGACGCGCGCCCGGCCGACCACGTCTGGCACCTCGGCGCGTCCCTCGCCGTGCAGGACGTGGACGGCGCCAACCTCTGGGGCGGCCGGACGTACGTGCGCGACCTCGGCTACACCTGGCGCGACGACCACGGCGTCATCGCCCACACCGGCTGGCGGGCACGGGCCGCCGACCGGCTCGAGCACGACCTCGACTGGCGCGACCGGGACGGTCGGACGCTGCTGCGCGAGCACCGCACCGTCACCGCCGCGCCGGCCGGCGAGGACGCCTGGTGGCTCGACCTGTCCGCCACCCTCAGCTCCGCCACCGGCGCCGACGTCCACCTGGGCAGCCCGGCCACCAACGGCCGCCCCGGCGGGGCCGGCTACGGCGGGTTCTTCTGGCGCGCGGCGGCGACCGGGGAACCCCGCGTGCACACCGCCGACGCGGTCGGGGAGGAGGCCGTCAACGGCTCGGCCGCGCCCTGGCTGGCGCTGCTCGGCACCGGGCCCGGCGGCGGCGCGTACACCCTGGTCTTCACCGGCCTCGGGCCGGGCGACCGGTGGTTCGTCCGCACCACGGCGTACCCGGGCGTCTGCGTCGCGTACGCGTTCGACCGGCCGGCGGTGGTCGCCGCCGGGCGGCCCCGCCGCAACCGGCACCGGGTGCTGGTCGTCGACGGTCACCTCGACCCGGCGGACGTCCCGGCCCGGCTCGTCCCGGTGGGCGGCGCGTGAACGGCCCGCAGGTCGTCTGCGCGGGCGAGACCATGGCGGTGCTCGCACCCGCCGACGGCGGGCCGCTGGAACACGCCGCGCTGCTCGCGGTCGGTGTCGGCGGCGCGGAGTCCAACGTGGCCACCGGCCTGGCCCGGCTCGGCCACCGCGTCGCCTGGGTCAGCCGGGTCGGCGACGACCCGTTCGGCCGTCGCGTGGTCGCCGAGGTCGCCGCCGCCGGGGTCGACGTCTCCCTGGTCGCGGTCGACCGGGACGCCCCGACCGGCGTCTACCTCAAGGACCCCGGACCGTCGGGCACCCGGGTCCACTACCACCGCGCCGGGTCGGCCGCGAGCCGCCTGCACGCCCGGGACCTCGCCCACCCGCGCCTGGCCGGGGCGCGGCTGCTGCACCTGTCCGGGATCACCGCCGCGCTCTCCGACTCCTGCCGGGACCTGCTCGTCCAGGCGCTGACCGGGCGGGCGCTGCCCGGCGCCCGGGTCAGCTTCGACGTCAACCACCGGCCGGCGCTCTGGCCCGCCGACCGGGCCGCCCCGGTCCTGCGCGACCTGGCCGACCACGCCGACGTGGTGCTCGTCGGGCTGGACGAGGCGGTGACGCTGTGGGGCGTCACCGGGCCGGCGGCCGTCCGCGACCTGCTGCCCGGGCCGGACCTGGTGGTGGTCAAGGACGGGCCGGTCGGTGCGACAGCGCTGCCGCGAACCGGACCGGCGGTGTTCGTGCCGGCGGTGTCGGTGGACGTGGTCGAGCCGGTCGGCGCCGGGGACGCGTTCGCCGCCGGCTTCCTCTCCGGGTCGCTGCGCGGGCTCGACCTGGGATCCTGCCTGCGGACCGGCCACCTCACCGCGGCCCGGGTGCTGGCCGTGCCCGGCGACACCGCCCCGCCGCCCGACCCGATGTGGACCGCGCGGGCGCTGGCGCTGTCGGACACGCAGTGGGCGGCCGGGGCGTACCGGCACGACGGAGGGAGCGGCGGATGACCGCGCACGACTTCACGCCGGTGTTCGGCGACGCGCGGGTGATGGTGATCCTGCGCGACCTGCCGCCCCCGGAGACGGTCCGCCTGGCGGAACTGGCCTGGGACCTCGGCATCGCCGTGGTGGAGGTGCCGATCCGGACCCCCGGCGCGGTGCCCGCGCTGCGCGCCGCCGTGACGGCCGGCCGGCGGCGGGACCGGATCGTCGGCGCCGGCACGGTCCGCACCCCGGCGCAGGTCCGCCAGGCGGTGAGCGCGGGCGCGGCCTTCACCGTCGCCCCCGCCCTCGACCTGGCGGTCGCCGACGCGGCGGTCAGCTACGGCATCCCGCACCTGCCCGGCGTGGCCACCCCGACCGAGGCGCAGCAGGCGCTCGACCACGGCCTGGTCTGGCTCAAGGCGTTCCCGGCGGTCAGCCTCGGCCCGGCCTGGTTCCGGGCCGTCGCCGGCCCGCTGCCGGAGGCGCGCTTCGTGGCCACCGGCGGCATCGACGCCGGCAACGCCGCCGAGTTCCTGGCCGCCGGCGTGCGCGTGGTGGCGGTCGGCTCGGCGCTCACCGACCCGGCGCAGCTGCCCCGCCTGGCCGCGCTGGTCACCGCCGGCCCGGTCAGCTGACCGTCCGGCCGGACGTGGTCGCGGTGGTGCGCACCGCCTTCACGATCGCCGGGATCGAGCCGATCAGCAGCACCAGCGCCCAGATCAGCGCCACCACGGCGAAGACCACCGCGCCCAGGTCGTCGAGGATGCTGACCAGGATCACCGGCACCAGACCGTGCAGGAACTGCAGCACCACCGTGCACAGCAGCGTGGTCAGCGCCAGCAGCACCAGCCCCTTGTTGCGCAGGAAACGCGGCTGGGCGGCCAGCAGCAGGCCGGCCCAGACCAGCTTGAGCAGCAGCGCCAGCCCGAGCAGCACCGCCGCGTCGCCGACCGGGAAGAACCCCCACACCGCCAGGTACGCCAGCGTGCCGAACGGCGGCGCCAGGAACAGCGAGACCATCACCGTCAGCTCCACGAACGCGACGACCAGCAGCACCAGCGACACCAGCAGCAGCACGATCGAGAAGACCAGCGTGGCCACGCCCTGCACCCGACCCTGGACCCGGTCCGGCAGCACCAGGCTCAGGCAGAACAGCCCGGTGGTCCACAGCGCCACCACGTCGATCAGCGCGAGATATCCGGTGCCCCGCCCGGACGGCTCGCTGACCCCGCCCACGTCGCCCAGTTCGACGCCGAGCTGTCCGGCGCTGTCGCGCAGCGCGCCGCCCGCGTCCCCGCCGCCGGTCAGCGCGGCGGCGCCCAGCTCCACCGCGACCACCAGCGCCACCGCGAACAGCGCCAGCAGCAGGAACGGCTTGCGCAGCTCACCCATCTCGCGCCTCCACTCCGGTCAGGACCGGGCCAGCGTGACCGCGCATCCGCCACCTCCCGGACAGCGCAGGAGCACCTCGGTCTCCCGGTCCACCGCGACCTTCGCCACCGCCGCGCCGTCCGGCCCCGGCGCCACCTCGTCGGTGACCGTGACGTCCGCGTCGCCGGGCGCGCGGGCGGTCACCTCGAACGGCGCCGCGCCCCGCAGCACCAGCGTGCGCAGCGCGCCCGGATCGGCGACGCGCAGCCGGCAGGTGGAGCCGAACGCGACCACCACGCCGTCGGCGGTCGGGGCCGGATCGGCGGCCGGCGGCAGGCACGCCACGCCCACCGTCGCCGGGTCCACCGCCCCGGCGCCGCGCCCCAGCCGGCCCAGCGGCCCCGGCCCGGCGGCCGGGTCGCCCCGGTCGTCGCCCCGACCGGCGACCGCCACCACGTAGAGCCCCACCAGCAGCACGGCCAGCGCGACCAGCAGCACCTTCTGCCGCCCGCTCACGGTGTTCCCTCGGTTCGCGACTGCGGGGCTCGCAACACCGGCTCACTCCTCGCGCTCACGGTGCCTTCTCTGTTCGCGGCTGCGGGGCTCGCAACACCGGCTCACTCCTCGCGCTCACGGCTGCCCGGCGGGGGTGAAGCGGATCTGGTCCACCCCGGCGAAGTAGCGGTCGGTGCCCTGGGTCTTGCTCACCGCCACCAGCGTCAGCTTGTGCGTCCCCCGGGTCAGCTCCACCGTGCCCACGTCCACCTCGTCGGTGCGGACCACGGTCGGGGTGAATCCGAAGAACGTGTCGCCGACCTGCCGGCCGTCGACCAGCCAGATCGTGTTCGCGTAGTCGAACGAGGTGGTGCGCACGGTGGAGAACCGCCAGGTGCCGTCCGTCGGCAGGTCCACCTGCACGGTCACCCGGTCGCCCACCGCCCGGCCCAGGAAGAACAACTGCGCGTCGCCGGACCAGACCACGTCGCAGCAGTTCTCCTGCGCCACCACCTCCGCCTTCGCGGCGGTCGTCGACTGCACGGCGGCGCCGGCCACGAGCGTCTCCGCCTCCACCGTCACCGCCGCCCGGGGCGGCGGCTCGGTGTCCGGGCCGCGGGTCACCAACCACACCACCACGCCGGTCACCACCAGCAGCAGCACCGCCGCGGCCGCCAGCCACGGCCACGGGGAACGCTTCGGCGGTACGACCGCGCGCACGTCGTACGTCACCCGGCCGCTGGAGCGGGAACTCTCCTCCGGAGCGGTGTTCGCCGAGTACGCGAACCCGGTCATGTCGTAGCGCCGCGGCGGCGTGCCGGGCGGCACGGCGAGCCGCACCAGGAACGACACCGAGCCCTGCCCGGGCACCACCCGCTGCGGCTCGGCGACCGTGAACCAGGCGCGCTGGCTGCCCTCGCCGGGCGCGACGTCGAACACCACGGTGTCCGGCGCGGTGCCCGGGTTCGACACGGTGAAGGTCAGCTCCCCGGCGTTGCGGGCGTCCAGGGTGAACTGTTCGGCGGCGGCGACGACGGTCCATTCGGTGGTCATGACGGCTCCTCGGGCGGCTGGTGGGGCGGGGGTGGGGGCACGTGCGCCCGGCCGACCGCGCGCACCGACGCCACCCCGGTCGCGCCGTCCGGGGCGGTCTCGTCGGCCTCCGGACCGGTCGGCGCCGGGTCGGCCGGCTCCGGACCGGGCGGGTCGGGGTCCGGCGGCGCGGGGTCGGACGGTGCGGGGTCGGACGGCGCGGGGTCGGGCGGCGCGGGGTCGGGCGGCGCGGCGTCGGGCGGGGGTGGGTCCGTGGGCGGCGTCGGTTCGCCGGGCGGCGCGTCGGTGGCGGCGAGCACCTCGACGGTGACCGCGGCCGGTTTCTCCGCCTCGACGATCCGGGTGACCAGCGCGATGCGGTCCACGGCGGCCGGCGGCACCCGCACCACCAGGTGGAACGGCCGGTCGGCCGGCTCGTCCAGCACGAACCCGGTCACCCCGGTGGCCAGTTCCAGGGCGGTGCGCATCCCGTACGGGGTGCCCCGCCACCGGGCCAGCAGCGCGCCGTGCGCGACCAGGTCGCGCAACCGGCCCACCGGCAGCGGCAGCGGCGCGTCGACGCGGGGCGCGGCGACCACGTGGTCCATCGCCACCCACCGGGTCAGGTACGCCACGAACCCGTCCGGCGTCCGGTACGGCCCGAACAGCGCGTCGACGTCGGCGAGCACCGCCTCGTCCGGGGCGTGCAACGCCTCCATCACGTCCAGCAGCGCGCCCAGCACGCTGCCCGGGCCGGCGGCCCGCTGGTAGGCGGCCGGCAGCAGCCGCTCAATCGCCGTTCGACGCATCCTGCCGCACCACCTCGATGTCGTGCTCGCCGGAGCAGAGCAGCCAGGTGCCGGGAACGGTGACCACGTCGGCGGTGGCCTGGTTGGCGCTGGCCGCCCAGTCCTCGGCGTCACCGCTGCGGAACACGCCGCGCTCACCCCCGGCCAGGACCAGCCGCCCGGCGCCCGACGCGCCGGTCGGCGCGGTCGCGGCGATGGCGTCCACCGGCACGAAGCGGGTCCGGTCGCGCAGCGGGAGGCCGCAGTTGACCATCACCGACTGCCACTGCGGCTGCCCGGCCAGGGTGTCCAGCCGCACCACGCCGCCGCTCTGCGTGGCCGCCAGCGCCAGCGGGCCGCTGAACGCCAGGTCCCGGCAGGTGCCGCCGATCCAGCCGGCGGCCATCGACTGCCACTTGACGTCCGACTCGAACAGCCGGGTGCGGTGGCAGCCCTGGCCGGGTTTCTTCGGGTCCGGTTCGCCCGCGCCGCACCACAGCAGCGTGGCCGGGCCGTCGTACTGCACGGCGAGCACCCGGTTGTCCACGTTGGCCAGGCCGACGTGGGCGAACGTGCCCGGCCGGCCGGCCGCGGTGGACAGGTAGACGCCGAAGCCGGCCTGCGCGGCCACCGCCACCCCGGGCGCGCCCCGCTCGGAGACGAACGAGCGGACCGCGTAGAAGCCCCGGTCCGCGTCGGCCGGGTCGACCAGGATCTGCAACGGCACCGCGCCGGGCAGCAACGGCACCTCGTAGAGGCCGGCGTCGGTGGCCAGCAGCAGCGCGCCGGTGCCGTCCCGGTCGATCCAGGCCAGGTCGCGTACGCCCGAGTCGAGGTCGGTGAGCAGCGTCCAGGTCTCGCCGAGGTCGGTGCTCAGCCGTACCCGGGAACCGCCGGCGTCGCGGGCGGTCACCACCGCCACCGAGCCGGCCCGGGGCACCACGCCGGGGCGGGCCGGTGCGGGGGCGGGGACCACCCGGACCACGGTCTCGTCGTCGTCGAACCGGCCGGCCGGTTCCCAGCCCGCGCCGGCGTTGGTCGAGCGGAACAGCACCGGGCCGCCGCCGGCGTACCAGGTGTCGGGCTGGTACTGGTCCACCGCGACGGTGCGCACCCGAGCGTCGGGCGCCTCGTCGACCACGAACCGCACCGACTCGACGTAGCGCACGCCCGGCTCGGCGTGCTCCAGCATCCGGTAGACGTTCGAGGCGCGCAGCGGCTCGCCGAACGCCCACCCGGTCGGGTTCAGCGGCGTGGGCAGCGGGCTCAGCGTCTGGTGCAGCCGGTCGTGGATACGGCGGCGGACCGCGTCGACGTCCTCCTCGCGGCGCACCACCACCCGGGCCCGGATGGAGACCGCCTTGTAGCGCGCCCAGCTCGCGCGCACCGCCGTACCCAGGGCGCGCCGCCGCTCCAGGTCGGCCTCGACCCGGCGGCGGGCCTCCTCCACCTCGTGCTCGCGCAGCACCGCCACCGGCAGCCGGCCACCGGGCCGGGTCGCCTGCGGCACGTACGGCACCAGCACCACCTCGACCTCGCCGGGGCGGGCGAAGCTGTAGACGGCGGCGCGGGTGAACGCCCGTGCCCGCGCCACCGCGCCCGACCCGGCGGCCAGGATCTCGAAGTCCCGGGCGGTGACCGCGCGCTGCTGGGCGAAGAACTCGTACGGCCCGCGCGCCAGCACCGACTCCAGCGACTCCAGCTCCCGGCCGCCGGTGGCCGGCTCCGGGTTGTCCACCCTCACCCCCGGCAGCGGGTCGCGCAGGCTGGTGAGCACGCCCGCCGCGACGTTGCCGGCCGGCCCGCCGCCGCACCGGTACCAGAGCCGCACCTGCCGTCCGGCCGGCGGCACCGCCGCCACCGTGGTCACCCCGGCCGCCCCCTCGACGGCCGGGGCGCCCCCGTCCGGGCGCAGGTCCAGTGCCGGGGCGAAGGTGAGCACCCCGGATGCCCGGTCGACCAGGTAGACCTTCGCCTGCGGGCCGAGACCGGCGAAGCTGTCCACCGGCCGCCAGATCTCGTACGTGCGCCCCTCGTGCTCCCGGGCGGCGGCGCCCAGTTCCACCGAACCGGTCGGCACCTCCACGCCGAGCAGCAGGTCCAGCGCCTCCGTGGTGCGGGTCAGCGGCGCGCGGGCGGCCCGGAACACCTGACCGGGCTGGCCGGTGCCGGTGCCCAGCAGCTCCGCCTCGACCGGTTCGCAGTGGTGCACCCGTACCGTCACCGTGGTCTCGCCGGCGGGCAGCACCGCCGGTTCGGTGGTCACGAAGACGACCGGCCGGGGGTCCGCGCCCCGGGCGGCGGCGACCCGGGTGCCGGCCGGCACCCGGACCGCGCCGCGGTCCGCGCCGGTGCGGGTGAAGCGCACGTCCGCCCAGGCCGCCGCCGGTGGGTGCCGGCTCACGCCGAGCAGGTTCAGGAACGCCACGTACGCCTTCTCCGGCAACTGGTTCAGCCGGTAGATCATCACCTCGGTCAGGTAGGCGAACGCCTCCAGCAGCGCCACGCCCGGGTCGTGCGCGGACAGGTCGGTCCAGTCCGGGCAGGACCGGCGGATCCGTTCCCGAGCCTCGGTGACCAGGTCGAGGAAGGCGCGGTCGTCCAGGTGCGGCACCGGCAGCGTCATGACGTGCCCTCCTCGTCAGGGATGTCGTCGTCGGCGGGGAGCAGGTCCACGGAGAACACGAGCTGGCCGGGGGAGAGGCTGGCCCGCACCCGGTAGTCCAGCCGGATCACCAGGCGCCACGGGTCGTCCGGGTCCGGCCCGGCGTCCACGTCGAGCACCTCCACCCGGGGCTCCCACCGCCGGATCGCCTGCCGGACGTAGTGGATGGCCAGTCCGGCGGTGGTGTCGTCGTTCGGCGCGAACACCAGGCGGTGCAGCCGGGAGCCGTAGCCGGGACGCATCAGCCGCTCGCCGGGAGTGGTGGACAGCAGCAGGTACAGCGCCTGGCGTACCGTCTCGTCGCCCTCGGTCATGGCGAGACCGCCGGCGGCGGTCAGCGCCAGGCCACCGGCGCGACCCGCGTCGAAGCCGGCGCCGACGAAGCGGAAGGCCCTCATGCGTCCGCCCCCAGGAACGCCTGCCGCGGGTCGCGGACCTGGTGGTGCACGGTGCCCGGCGGGGTGCCGTCGGTGAGGCCGTCCAGGTGCGACAGCACCACCGGCTGGCGGTCCACCCGCAGCCAGGTGCTGTAACCCACGGTGACGGTCTTGGTGTGCAGGCAGGGTTTGATCGTCGGGCCGTAGTTCGGACAGGCGGTGATGTCGCGCTCCTCCGGGTCGGGTCGCACCAGCACCGGGACACCCCGCACGGTGACCCAGTGCTGCGACGGGCGGTTCGCCACCCGCCCGTCGTGTCCGCAGGTGATCAGCGAGTCGCGGTGGATCCAGCGCATCAGCCACCTCCGTGGGCGCGGGCGAGCGTACGGGCCTGGGCGGCGGCGGTCTCGGCGTCCTCCGCCGTCGGGGCGTGCAGGAAGTCCACGGTGCGGGCGCGCACCACCATGGCCCGTCCGGGCGCGGAGAGCACCAGGTCGCCGGCGGCGTGCACGGTGGTCAGCTCGGGGCGCAGCTCGACGAAGCTGCCGGCGTCGGTGGCCAGCCGCAGCGTGCGCCCGTCGTCGTCGATCACGATCGACTGGCCGGTGCCGGTCCGCATCGACCAGCGGCGGGACCGCCCGGAGACGATGCCAGCGTCGTACGGCTCGACCGCGCCGAACAGCGAGCCGAGCACCACGCCCGAGGCCGGCTCGCCCCCGGGCAGGGCCACCAGCACGGTGTCCTCCGGGTCGGGCAGCGCGACGATCCCCTTGCCCCGGCCCGCGCCCGGGCAGAGCACGGCGAGCCAGCCGGCGTCCAGGTCCCCGTACGCGGGCAGCGTCACCCGGGCCCGGCCCAGCCCGTCCGGGTCGTCCACGTCGGTGACCGTGCCGAGGGTGACCGTGGCCGGGGGCGGCGCGGCGGCCGAAGACGGGGCGGGCGGGACGGTGGAGAACCGGGTCAGGTGTCCGTCCGCGTCCACGGTGTGCACCACCTCGGTCAGCACGTACACGCCGGCGACCGGCTCGGGCACGCCGGCCAGGGCGATCCGTCGACCCGGCCGCAGCGCGGGATCACCCTCGGCCGTGCCCTCGGCGGTGACCAGCGCGGCGACCCGGGCGTCCAGCCCGGCCTGGGCCAGCGCGGCCAGCTCGTCGTCGCTGCGCCCGGGCTGGTCTACCGCCGTGCGCACCCCGTCCGCGCCCACGTCGCCCGGATCCGGGCGCAGCGGGATGCGCCGTCCGCTGCGGGCCTCGTCGGCCCGCTGCGCCAGCGGCTCGGCGCGTTGCGGGTGCCAGCCCAGCGCGGCGCACTCGCGGCCCGCGCGGTCCAGGTTCTCGGTGACCCGCAGCGCGTGCACGGTCTCGCCGAGCGTCAGCGCGACCGGGTCCCCGTAGCCGTCGAGGGTGAACAGCCGCAACCGGTCGCCGTCCACGGCCAGCCGCAGCCCGGCCCGACCGGCCACCTCGCGCAGCAGCTCCAGGTCGGTGTGCCGGTGCTGGAGCAGCCGGTCCAGGCGCGGCCCGTCGTCCTCGGCGGCCACGCTCAGCCCCAGCCCGGCGCACAGCTCCCCGGCCAGCTCGGCGGCCGTCACCGACTCGAACACCCGCAGCTCCTGGCGCTTGCGCAGCCGGTGCAGCGGGTCGTACGCCCGGATCCGGAGCAGCGCGGCGCCATCGCCGGCGTACTCCACCTCCACGGCGGTCACCTCGCCGGCGAACAGGGTCTCCGGTTGCCCGTCCAGGCGGACGTCGAGGGCGCCGCCGGGGCGTACCGGTGGGTCCAGGGCGCCCGCGCCGGGGGCGGTGGCCAGGGCCAGCTCACACTGGGTCGGCTGGTCCAGCCGGGCGGCCACCCGGATGCCGCGCAGCCGGGCCGGGTCGGCGAGCGGCCGACCGTCGACGGTCACCGCCACGGCCCGGATCACGGCCGGCCCGCTCTCGGCGTGCGGGGCTGCGGTCGTCGGTCGGCGTGCCTCTCGTCCGCTGCGCGCGGGGTGACCGGGCCGAGGGTGGCGCCGGCCCGGGTCGGGGCGGGTGGTGGTGTGGTCACGGGGCCCCTCCGGTGGTGGTGGCGTCGGGCGGTGGGCCGGCGACGCCGGTCGCCGGCACCGCCAGCGCGGTGCCGGCCGGCACCGCGAGCGGGTCGGTGATCCGGTTGTGCTCGGCGAGCAGCCGCCAGCGCAGCGGCGAGCCCAGCGCGTCGTGGGCCAGCAGGTCGAAGCGCACCCCGGACCAGCCCGGCTCGGCCGCGCCGTCGGCGGCGGCGACCACCGCCGACCCGGGCGCCACGGTCGGCGTGCTCGCCGCGGCCAGTTCCTCCTCGAAGCCGGCGCGGGCCGCGTCGGCGGTCTCCGCCACCCGCACCAGGCGCAGGCGCAGCCAGGAGCGCCGCGGTGTGCCGGTGAGGGTGAACGCGTCGAAGCGCTCCGCGATCGCCGTGATCACGCCGGGCACGTTCCAGGTCTTGCCCCAGACCAGCCGGACCAGCGGCGGGCGCGGCCAGCCGTGCTCGACGGTCGAGTTCTCCGCCAGCATCCACAGCGGACGGGTCAGCGCGCGCACGTCCGCCGGGCGGGTCGGTGACTCCACGAAGTCGATGTCGAAGAGCAGGTCCAGCACCAGCTCGGTCCGACCGCCGCCGGTGAAGACCAGTGGATCGTCGGCCCGGCCGGCGCCGACGAGCGGTCCGTCGGGGCCGCCGCGCGGGCGTACTCCGGCCAGCCGGGTCACCTGCACGGTCTCCGGGTTGAGCAGGCAGTCGACCCGGGTTCCGGACTCGTCCACGAGGAAGGCGACGCGTTCCATCAGCCACCCGCCTGTTCCCGGTCCAGCCGCGCCGTGTCGCCCCACGGCACGGCCCGCGTCGCCGGGGTCCACCGCACCGGCTCGCCCGGCAGCGCCGGCCACGGGTCCGCGTGTGCCGTGCCGCCCTCGGTCGCCCGGCCCGCGCCGGTCGGCGCCGGGGCAGTGGTGCGGGTCGGCTCCGCGTCGGTCGGCAGGGCGGGCCAGGGGCCGGCGGACGCGGGGCGGGCGGGTCGCTGCCCCGGTCGCGCCGGGAACTCGCCGCCGGGTGCCGCGTCGTGTCCGTCCGGGTACGGCGAGCCCGTGACCTGCCCTGGGTGGTGGCCGGCGGACTCGGCGAGACCACGCCGGCCGTCGCGGGTGGCCGGTGCCGGCCGCAGCGCCGGTAGCGCGGCAGCGGTCACGAACGGGTGTCCGTCCCCCCGGCTGGACGGGAGGTCTGCCCCGGCGACGTCACCCGGGTGCGGTCCGCGGCCACGGTTGGCCGGCGCGAGGTCCTCGCGGTCGGACCGTCGGGCGGGTGACGATGTCCGCTCCGGTGCGCGCAACGGCCTACCGCCGCGCGACACGACAGCGCCGGCTGCGTCGACCATGCGTGCCGAACCGACCGTGCCGGTCGTGGCCGCCGAGCCCGCGTAGCCATTCGGTCCGGTTGCACCGGTCATGCCGGCTGGACCGGTCGCGCCGGCTGCACGGGTCCCGCCGGTCGCGCCCGCGCCGCCGGCTGTGTGCGCCGTGTCGGCGATGCGCGGCGTTCTCTTCGGGCCGCCTGACCCGGGCACCGACCGGTACGCCGGCGCGATGGAAGGCGCCGCGGGGTCGCCCGGCCGCTCGTCACCGCCGGCGGGGAACCCGGTACCCGCCGCCGAACATCCCGTCCCGGCCGGTTCGTTCCCCACCACCGCCCAGGTGGACGCCGATCCCGGCCGCGGCGATCCCGTGTCGGGTGGTGCCGTGCCCCGTTGCGCCGGCCCGCCGTCGACCCCCGTCTCCGGCCCACCGATGGGGCCCGCCGGTGCGGCACCCCGTCCACCGATGTCCTCCCGTGCCCGGCCCCCGCGCCGACCCGTCCCGCCGCAGTCGGCACACACCCCCGACGACGCGGAGCTCCCACCACCCGAGACCCCTGTCCCGCCGTCCGGGAGCTGCGGGAGATCTTGGTAGGAAACGGCCCCTCCAGGGGCCTTTTCGTACCAAGATCTCGACGGATCGGGAGCGAGGGAGCGCTGCCGGGATCGGGGCAGGCCGCGCCACAGTGCCTTCCAGCTCCGCCGCAGCCGACTCGCCCGAGCCCGTCGCGCCGGAAACCGGTCCGCGTTGCCGCGGGCAGACCGGTCCGCGTCTCCGCTCACCGGCCGACCGGCACGGGAGGAGGCGCCGGTCGGATCGGCGAGATGTGCGTGCTCGACCCGGGGCGGGGGAAGGTCGCGCAGCAGGCCGGGGGCGTGCGCCGCCACCAGACGCCGCCAGTGCTCGGGCGGCTGGCCGGGCGGGGGCGGCACGTCCTCCGGTGCCGACGGTGAGCCCGGCCCGGACAGGCGGTCGGCGGCGGCCCGCAGGGCGCGGGCCAGCCGGTCACGCGGTCGTCGGGGCGGCGGCACCGCCGGCCTCCAGCTCCAGTCCCTCGTACGCCAGGGTGAGCGCCTCGATGGCGATCTCCTGCGACAGGGTGTTGAGGTGCGCGCCCCGCCACCGGGTCGGCCAGGCGTTGATCATGTTCCAGCGCAGCACCTCGGCGGTGCCCGCCGGGTCGAGCAGCACCACCGAGACGTTGCGCCGGTTGACCGTGCCCTTCGCCGCCGCGTTCACCCAGTCCCACAGCTCGCGTGAACTGGTCAGGCCGAAGTGGAGGGTCACCGGGGCGTACTCGACCTGACCCGGCACGGCCCGGATGCGCTCGTTGCCGGCCTCCCGGTACGACAGCGCCGGTATCGCCACCTCGAAGCCGCTGACCTCGGTGAAGTGCCCGTTGGTGATGCCGTTGATGAGCAGCTTGAAGTGGTACGCGCGGTACGGGTCGACGGGTGCGCCCGGCTGCGGCGTGGCCGTGGTGGGCATGTCAGCCTCCGATCGTCTCGGTCTCGGTGCCGCCGGCCCACTGGCTCAGCTTGAACACCACGAACTCCGCGGGCTTGACCACCGCGATGCCGATGTGCGCCACCACCATCCCGGCGTCGCGTACGTCGGCCGGGTTGGTCTCCTCGTCGCACTTGACGAAGAACGCCTCCTCGGGGGTGCGGCCCAGCAGCGCGCCGTCGCGCCACACCCGGGTGAGGAACGCGCCGATGTCGCGGCGGATCGAGCGCCACAGCGTGAAGTCGTTCGGCTCGAACACCATCCACCGGGTGCCGTTGGCGATCGCCTGCTCGATGGAGATGGAGAGCCGCCGCACGTTCAGGTAGCGCCACTCGCTGGCCTCGGCGGCGAGCGTGCGGGCGCCCCAGAGTCGGATGCCCTCGCCGGCGAAGAACCGGATCACGTTGACGCCCTTGGGGTTGAGCACGTCGTGCTCCGGCCGGGTGACCCGGTACGCCAGGTCGACCGCGCCGCGTACCGGCTCGTTCGCCGGGGCCTTGTGCACGCCGCGCAGCGCGTCGGTGCGGGCCCAGATGCCGGCCACGTGCCCGCTGGGCGGGGTGAGGACGAGGTCGCCGCTGAGCGGGTCGCGGACCCGGATCCAGGGGAAGTAGAACGTGGCGAAGTCCGACTGCCGGGGCCGGTCGCCGCCGGTGCCGGGCGGCTCGTCGTCGCCGTCCTTCGGCGTGTCCTCGGCGGGCTTGCCGGCAGACGGCTCGGCCGGCTTGGCGGGCTTGCCGGGGGTGGCGACCCGGGTGAGTCGGGAGACGTCGGCCACCTCGGGCGGCGGGTCGCAGATCGCCACCATGGTGCGCAGCCGTTCGGCCATGCTGATCAGGGCCTCGTGCGAGACCGGGTCGTGGTAGCCGGGGGCGGCCAGGATGGAGATCTCGTCGATCGCCTCGAGCAGTTGCAGGCCGCCGCGCCGCCCGCCGGTGCCGGTGAGCTGGCCGCCCTCGCCGACGTTGACCACCCAGCAGCGGGTGCCGCCGTTGTCCAGGAAGCCGAACACGGCCCGGGCCAGCGGGGTGCTCTCCAGGTGCTCGCCGTCGGCGTACAGGCGCAGGAACTCGGTCCAGCTGTTCACCGCCAGCGCCTGGCCGACGTGGGCGCCACGGTTGGGCGCCAGTCCGACGAACGCGGCGGTGCTCATGCCGACCGGGCCGATCGGGCGGGCCCCGCCGGGCACCTCCTCGACGTAGATGCCGGGGGAGAAGTAGGTGGGCATCGGTCCTCCTCGGGACGTCAGTCGGGGGCGCGGACGACGACCAGGTCGTCGCCGTTCGGGTCGAGTTCGGCGGTGTGGACGCGCCCCCGGCCGATCAGCCGGATCCGCACCGGAGCGTCCGGGGCATCGGGGTCGTGCGGCACGCCGACCAGCCGGAACCGGCCGGTGGCGTCGGTCTCGGTGGCCTGGGCGGTGCCGACCAGCTCCACCCTCAGGGCGGCCAGCGGCTGGTCCTGCGGCCCGACCACCCGGCCGGCCACGGTGCGCATGTCGAGCTGCCGCAGCCGCAGCGGCTGCCGCACCGGCGGCGCGGTGGGCGCCGGCCGGTCGATGCGGGCCGGCACGTCGAGCAGCAGCGCCGGCCGGGGCGCCACACCGAGCGCCCGCCACAGCGCCGGGTCGCCGGCGGCCAGCACCAGCTCCGGCTGCCCGGCCGCGGTGGCCGCGGCGAGCACCCGGTCCAGCGCCGGCAGCGCCGCCGGCCCGCCGCCGCTGACCAGCAGCCGGACCACGAACCGGTACGGCTCGCGGGCCGCGCCGCCGGTCGCGGTCTGCCGGGCCGGCCGCAGCTCCAGCGGCCAGACCGTGAGGCCGCCGTCCGGGTCGTCGCGCGGCGGGCCGACCGGGACGGGCGCGCCCGCCGTCCCGGTCAGCCAGGCCGCGACGTCCGCGACGGCCGCCTCGATCGCACCGGTCATCGCGGCGGCGTCCCCTGGATCCGGTACGCGATGGCCTCGTTCCAGACGTGCGGGTAGACGCCGATCTCGAAGTAGCGGGTGAAGCGGTTGATCGGCGCGTTGGTGTGGTCGTGCCAGAGCAGCCACACCGGGGCGATGGTGAACAGCGCGTAGTTGAGCGCGACCAGCGGCAGGTAGAGCGGGCCGAGCAGCCGGGCCTGGAACACGTGCACGTCCTCGTGCCGCTGGATGCCCGGGCTGGAGCCGGCGCAGACCGTGCCGATGGTGGTGGCGTACCTCGGGGAGACGCCCTCGACCACGTTGACCCGGCCGCTGGCGGCCGAGACGACCCGGTCGAGCTGGTGGCCGAAGACCAGGTGCAGCGCCAGGTAGAGCGCGCCGGCGAACGTGTTGAGCAGGCTCCAGGTGTGGTCGACCACGAAGAGGAAGATCCCCTTCGGGTCGGCGCCGTACGTGCCGGCGGAGGCGACCGCCCAGCCGAAGGGCGCGCCGACGAGCAGTCCGACGACCGCGCCGACCAGCAGGCCGACGGTGCCGGCGGCGGCCTGCCCGAGCACGGCGCCGAAGACGATCTGGACGGCGGCGCTGATGATGCCGAAGACCATGGGGGTCACCTCTCTCAGACCCAGGAGCGGACGAAGCGGGGCTCGCGCCCCTGGGCGAGCTGGGTCGGCGACGCCTGTGTCGCCTGCCGGTTGCCCGGGGGCAGCTGGTTGATGCCGAGCGCGGCGGAGAAGATGACCAGGCCGTTGAAGAACGCGATGATCCACTTCTCCGGTCCGGCGTCGGCGGCGAACGCGGCGGTCAGGTAGGACAGCAGCAGCGCGAAGCCCAACGCGATCCACTTGCGCGCCTTGTCGCCGCTCGGTCCGATCAGGCCGCCGATGACGTTGGTGGCGAGCAGGGTGGCGGCGCTGGCGCCGGTGAGACTGCCCAGGGCGGCCCAGGTGAAGAGATCGTTCACGGCGATCCCCCTTTTCGATCGTGCGGTGGTGCGGTCGGGGTGGGATGGTGCGGCGGTCCGTGGCGTCGCCACGGTCGCGCCCGGGTCGGCGGTGGGGGACCGGCGAGGCCTCGCCGGTGGTGGGAGGGCCGCTGCGGCGGGACTCAGGCGGGTGGGCCGGTGGGAGGCGTCGGCGCTGCCGGGGCCGCGGGTGCGGGCGTGGCGGCGACCGGTGCGGGGGCGGCGCCGTCGCGGGAGCGACGTCGCAGCAGGACGACGACCGCCACCGCGACCAGGAGCAGCAGCACCACCACGCCGCCGACGACCAGCAGCCAGGGGAAGGAGCCGCCGGTGACCGCGGCGACGGCCGCGCTGGTGGCGGGCGCGGGTGGCGCCTCGGCGACGGCGCGCAGCTCGGCCGGCTTGGGCTGGTTGGCGACGACCTTCCAGCTCACCGAACGCCCGTTGATCGCGCCGTTCGTGTCGAGCACCCGGCCGGGGAACGTCACGGATATCTCGAACGACATCAGCGTCATGAACGCCTGCTGGTTGCGCGGATCCTGCTCGGCCACCTTTCCGCCGTATTTCTTCGGATCCAGCGGCAGTGAGAAGCGGTAGAGATCGCCGTCGCGGACAAGATTCACACTTTCGCTGGTGAATTGCGACAGCGGTGTTTTCCGGTACGCGATCTGAATGCCGTAGTAGGTGGCGTCCTCGTACCGGCTCTCGACGCCGGCGGGAAGCGTGGGAATGTTCTGCCGCAGTTCGGCGAAGGCCGCCGCGACGTCCGGGTTCCGCTGCTTGAGCACGGACTTCTGGGCGGTCAGCAGGAGCTGGCCGGAGACCGTGTCGTCGGTGTTCACGGTCAGCCCGAGGTTGAGCTGCATGCAGCCGCTCAGTGTCGCCACGAGGGCGAGACACACCGCGAGGCGGAATGCCCGGCTGCGGCGGAGTCTCGTATTCATGCGCCCAGTGTGGGCGGTCGCGTCACGGTCGGCAGTCAGCGATCAGCCAGCGCTTTGTCGCCGATCTTACCGGCCGGCTCTCCCATTCGGACGACCCCGGATTCCCCGGCGATCGATATTCTGGAAGGTTGTTCGCGAATATCATTCCGCCGCGATGATCCGAAAGACCGGGAGGTCGGCGGCGACCCGGGTGAAATCGGCGAGCGGGGCGTCGCGGTCCACCGGGACGTGCGGACGCGCGCCGGGGGCCAGCGCCAGGTGGCGGCGCAGGATCGGCGGCCGCTGCGCCACCGGCACCTCGACCAGCCGCACCGGTTCCCGGCGGCCCCGTCGCAGCACCGCGCGTCCGCCGGCGGCGCGGACGTTGGCCACCCAGTTGACCCGTTCGCCCAGCATGGACACCAGGTAGCGCTCGCCCTCGTGGTCGGCGACCACGAGCGGCACGGCGACGGTCCGGCCGGTGCGCCGGCCCGGCACCTCCAGGGTGACCCAGTTCCGCGGGCCCAGGCCGGCGGCGTACTGCGCCGCGGTCAGGGCGTTCATCGCCCGGGCGAGCCGGTTCGGCCGGCCACCCCGGTACATCCACCTCAGCTGTCGGTGCCACGGCCCCGTACCCATCGGGATCTCCCTCCGTCCCCTCCATTACGGACCCGGCCGGGTGGCGCCGGCCAGGGCCGTTCGGCCCCGGGTGCCGGGCCCTTTACCGGATTGAAATCGACTGTTATCTTTCCGGCAAAACTTGCAAGGTCTTGCAGCAACCGGAAGTCGGCCGGCGTCCGTACGCACCATCCACCCCCGCGTCCCGTCGGAGACCGCCATGTCCAGACCCCGTCCGGTCCTCGCCCTCCTCCTCGCCACGGTGCTGGCCGCCGTGGGCCTCACCGCCGCCGCACCCGCCGGCGCCGCCGTCGACGCCCGCGCGCTCGGCGCCCGCTACGACGCCACCGGCTCGACCATCACGTTCCGGGTCCACTCGACCGCCGCCACCCGCATCGCCGTCTACCTGTACGCCACCCCCACCGGCGCGGCCGAGAAGGTCAGCCACGTGCTGACCCGGGACGCCTCCGGCGTCTTCGCCGTCACCGTCGACGTCGCCACGCTGCGCACCACCCACGGCATCACCGGCACCGTCTGGTACGGCTACCGCGCCTGGGGGCCGAACTGGCCCTACAGCAGCGCCTGGACGAAGGGCTCGGCCGCCGGTTTCGTGGCCGACGTCGACGCCGCCGGCAACCGGTTCAACCCCAACAAGCTGCTGGTCGACCCGTACGCGCGGGAACTGAGCCACGACCCGCTGCGCCCGGGCGCGACCGACGACTCGGTGTACGCCTCCGGACCGGCGTACCGGACCGTGGACAGTGGCCCGTACGCGCCGAAGGGCGCCGTGCTCGCACCCGCACCGACCGGCGCCACCGGCGTCAAGCCCACCCGCCCGCTCAAGGACGACGTGATCTACGAGGTGCACGTGCGCGGCCTCACCCGCGACGACCCGAGCGTGCCGGCGGCCTGGCAGGGCACCTACCGCGGCGCCGCGACGAAGGCCGGTTACCTCGCCTCGCTCGGCGTGACCGCGGTGGAGTTCCTGCCGGTGCAGGAGACGCAGAACGACACCAACGACGTCGACCCGACCGGCACCGCCGGGGACAACTACTGGGGTTACATGACCCTGAACTGGTTCGCCCCGGACCGGCGCTACGCCGCCGACCGGTCGCCCGGCGGGCCGACCCGGGAGTTCCAGGCGATGGTCAGGGCGTTCCACGACGCCGGCATCAAGGTGCTGCTCGACGTGGTCTACAACCACACCGGCGAGGGCGGGGCGCGCACCGCCGGCGGTGCGACGGTCTACGACCTGTGGTCCTGGCGCGGCCTGGACAACCCGACCTACTACTCGCTGACCGCCGACCGGCAGGCGCCGTACGACAACACCGGCGTCGGCGGCAACTACAACACCTACCACCCGGTCGCCCAGGATCTGATCGTCGACTCGTTGGCGTACTGGAAGGACACGCTCGGCGTCGACGGGTTCCGGCACGACCTCGCCACCGTCCTGGGCAACACCTGCCAGCACGGCTGCTACCGGTACAGCCGCACCGACCCGGGCACCGCGCTCAACCGCATCGTGCGGGAGATGCCGCCCCGGCCGGCCACCGGGGGCGCCGGGGTCGACTGGATCGGCGAGCCGTGGGCGATCGGCGACGGCACCTACCAGGTCGGCAACCTCCCGGCCGGCTGGTCGGAGTGGAACGGCCAGTACCGGGACACCGTGCGCAGCGACCAGAACCGGATGGGCTACGACCCGGTCACCCCGGGCCGGCTCGCCACCCGGATCGCCGG
Source organism: Micromonospora sp. WMMD754 (assembly GCF_049315235.1). Taxonomy (NCBI): domain Bacteria; kingdom Bacillati; phylum Actinomycetota; class Actinomycetes; order Micromonosporales; family Micromonosporaceae; genus Micromonospora; species Micromonospora sp. WMMD754. The sequence goes on along the minus strand of NZ_CP186058.1, from coordinate 5,733,979 downwards.
CTCCGCCGACCTCTACGGCGACGACGGCCGCCGGCCGGGGAACTCGGTGAACTTCCTGGTCGCCCACGACGGGTTCACGCTGCGCGACCTGTACGCCTGCACCGCCAAGAACAACACCCAGCCCTGGCCGTACGGCCCGTCCGACGGCGGCAGCGACGACAACCGTTCGTGGGACCAGGGCGGCGCCCCGGCCGACCAGCGTCGGGCCGCCCGCACCGGGCAGGCGCTGCTGCTGCTCTCCGCCGGCACCCCGATGCTGACCGGCGGCGACGAGGTGCTGCGCGGGGTGCGCTGCAACAACAACCCGTACAACCTGGACTCGCCGGCGAACTGGCTGAACTGGAGCCCGGACGGCAACCAGACCACGTTCCGCACCTTCACCTCGCGGCTGGCCGCGTTCCGGGCCGCGCACCCGGCGCTGCGCCCGGCGACCTTCTACTCCGCCGGTGACGGCAACGGCAACGGGATGGCGCAGCTGAGCTGGTTCACCCCGGCCGGGACCGCGCCGGACGCCGCGTACTGGGACGACCCGAACAACCACGCGCTCGGCTGGCGGATCGACGGCACCGAGTTCGGCGACCCGGCGGCGGCGGTCTACGTCGGCTACAACGGCTGGTCCGGCGACGTGAGCTTCACGCTGCCCGCGCCCGGCCCCGGCCGGCAGTGGTACCGGGTCACCGACACCTCCACCTGGGCGGAGGGGCCGGACCAGGTGGCCCGCCCGGGCACCGAGGTGGCGGTGGGCGGCCAGGGCACGACGTACCTGCTGCGCGGCCGGGGCCTGCTGCTGCTGGTCGCCCGCTGAGCGGCGGGCCCGGTGCGCCGGTGGTCAGCCCGGCGGCTGCCAGTCGGCGTACCGGGCCATGCCGCGCAGCGCCGTCCGGGACGGGGTCAACCGGATCGCCGTGTCGCGCAGGGCGAGCGCCACCGGGTTGCGCACCTGCTGGCCGTACCGCGCGGTGCGCAGGGCCGCCCGGGCGACGGCCTGGCTGCGCGGTCGCCGCTGCCGGTCGTACGCGGCCAGCGCGCCGGCGAGGTCCGCCGCGCCGTCCGCGCAGACGACGCCCAGCACCACCGCGTCCTCGATCGCCTGCCCCGCCCCCTGGCCCAGGTGCGGCGTCATCGCGTGTGCGGCGTCGCCCAGCACCGCCACCCGCCCCCGCACGTACGACGGCAGCGGGGTGGCCAGGTGCATCAGGTCCGTCCGGAGCACCGCCTCCGGTGGTGTGGCCGCCAGCAGCGCCGGGATCGGCTCGTGCCAGTCGCCGAACCGCTCCCGCACGGCGGCCAGTTCGTCCGGCTCGTGCCCGCCGGGCGCGGCGACCTCCGCCGCGTACCAGTAGAGCCCGCCGTCGCCGAGCGGAACGGTGCCGAACTCGCGGCCGGCGCCCCAGGTGACGGCCGTCGCCACCGGCGCGGGCCAGGCGATCGCCGCCCGCCAGGCCGTCGAGCCCGAGTAGGCCGGTGGCGGTAGCTCCGGCCACAGCCGGCGGCGCAGCGTGCTGTGCAACCCGTCCGCGCCCACCACGAGATCCGCCGCCAGGACCTCGGTCGTGCCGTCCACCCGGCAGGTCACCGACGGCGCGTCGGCGTCGACGTCGACGACCTCGACGCCGGTGCGCAGCGCCCCGGCCGGCAGCGCGCCCCGCAGCAGGCGGTGCAGGGCGGTCCGGTGGATGCCGAGCGCCGTGGTGCCCAGCGCGCGGTGCAGGTCGGCGCCCTCGATCCGGGACAGCCACCGGCCGGAACGCCGGCGCAGCCCGCCAGGGGTGTCCGGCACACCGTCGCGCCGGACGGCGTCGCCGAGACCGAGCGCGTCGAGCCCGCGCAGCGCGTTGGCCATCAGCGTCAGGCCGGTGCCGAGTTCCCGGGGCCGGCCGGCGCGCTCCAGCACGGTGACCCGCCACCCGTGCCGGCCCAGCGCGAGGGCCGCCGCCAGCCCACCGATCCCGGCGCCGACCACCACCGCGTGTGGTTCGCCCACCCCACGCCCCCTTCTACAGATGTAGAAAGCGATACTACCGTGGTCGGGCCCGGCTGAGGAGAGTGGACGTGAGCGCACGAGCGACCCGGGTGGCGACGCTCGCCGACGCGGCGGTGGGGCTGCTCGCGGCCGGCGGCATGCGGGCGCTGACCCACCGCGCGGTCGACGCCGCCGCCGGGATGCCGCCCGGCACCACGTCGGCCTACCTGCGGACCCGGCGAGCGCTGATCGAGGCGGTCGTGCAACGCCTGGCCGACCTCGACCGGGCGGACCTGGTCGACCACGACCTGCCCACCGCGCCGACCGGGCCCGCGCCGCCGCTCGGGCCGGACGGGCTCGACCAGCTCGCCGCCGGCGTGGCGGACGTGCTCGACCGGTGGCTGACCGTGGGGCGCGACCGGACCCTGGCCCGGTACGCCTGCCTGCTGGAGGCCACCCACCGGCCCGAGCTGCGCGCGATCCTGCACCACGGCAGCGTCCTGCGCGTGCAGGCCCGTGAGCTGCTGGCCCGGGCCGGCGCCGCGGACCCGCTCCGGCAGGGCGACCAGTTCGTGGCGTTCGTCGACGGGTTGCTCTTCGACCGCCTGGTCGGCGCCGGCGCGCTCAGCGCGCCACCGCCCGGCACCCCGGCCAGCCGGGACGACCTGCGCGCCGCCGTGCGCACCCTGCTGCGCGCCTTCACCGGCGCCTGAGCCGGCCGGCGCGCCCCCGTTCCCGGCCGCCCGACCTGGCCGTCCGCGCGCCGGAGCCGGCCCGCCGCGCCAGGCACGGGCACCGCCCGCCCGACCCGGCCGGAGCGCGAGACCGGAGGATGGGTGCCGACGGCACGGGAGGTGGGCGATGGCAGCGGGAACCGGGGGCCGGACCGCTTCGGCGGTCCGGGAGGCGGCCGGACGGCTGCGGCGGGGCTGGGTGCCGGTGGTCGAGGCGACGCTGGCGGCCACCGTCGCCTGGGTCCTCGCCACCCGGATCGTCGGGCATCCGCAGCCGTTCTTCGCGCCCGCCGCCGCCCTCATCGTGCTCGGGCAGGCCCGGGGCCAGCGGATGCGCCGGGCGGTGGAGGTGGTGCTCGGCGTCGCCGCCGGCGTGCTCGTCGCCGACCTGGTGGTGCAGGCGCTCGGGCCGCGGACCACCTGGACCGTGCTCACCGTCATCCTGCTCACCGTCGCGCTGGCGGTGGCGGTCGGGGCCAGCTCGGTCACCGTGGTGCAGGCCGCCGTTTCCGCGCTCTACCTGGTGGTGGTCTCGCCGCCGACCGAGTCGCTGGTCCCGTTCCGGTTCGTCGACGCGCTCATCGGCGGCGCGGTGGCGGTGGTCGCCAGCCAGCTCGTCGACGCCCGCCGGCCGCTCGCCCCACTCGTCGCCGAGTTCCGGCACACCTTCGCCGAGCTGGCCGGCGTGCTCGACGACGTCGCCGCCGCGCTCGACGACACCGACGACGAGGCGGCCCTGGCCGCGCTGGAGCGGGCCCGGCACGCCGACGCCGGGGTGGAGCGGCTGCGGGGCGCGGTCCAGGCCGCCGGCGAGGCGCTGCGGCTCAACGTACGCCGCCGCCGGCACCTCGGCCGGCTGCGCTCGGTGGAGGGCTCGATCCGGCAGATCGACTACGCGGTCCGCAACGTGCGCGTGCTGGCCCGCGCGGCGGTCACGCTGACCCGCAGCCCGTCGCCCGTCCCGGCCGACCTCGGCGCCGCGGTACGCACGCTCGGCGAGGCCGTCCGCTCGGCCGGCGACGCGCTCGCCGCCGACCTCGACGGGCAGGAGCAGATCGCCGACAGCCACGCCGCCCGGGTCGACGTCGCGGCGTTGGAGGCGGTCCGGTCGGCCGGGCGGCTGTTCACCGCCGGCCCGACGCTGCCGCTCGCGATGATCATCGGCCAGGTCCGGGCCACCGCCATCGACCTGCTGCGCGGCGTGGGCGTGGACGACGACGCCACGGTGCTCAGCCGGGTCGACACGGCGGTCGGCGGGCCGGAGCGCTGAGCGCCGGTCAGGCGCTCTCCCGGGTCACCAGCGTGGACGCGAAGGCGGTCGTCGGCGCGACCGGCGCCCGGGTCAGCACGGCCGTGGCCGCGGCGGCGGCGATCCGGTCCACCGGGTGGGTCGCGGTGGTCAGCGGCGGGCTGCTCACCGCGGCGTACGGCAGGTCGTCGAAGCCGGCGACCGCGACGTCGTGCGGCACCCGCAGGCCCCGCCCGCGCAGCGCCGCGATCACCCCGAACGCGGTGGCGTCGCTGGCCGCGTAGACCGCGTCCACCTCCGGCCACCGGCGCAGCGCCTCCAGCGCCGCCCGGCCGCCCCGGGCCGTGGTGAAGTCGCCGGTCACCACGCGTTCCGGCAGCCCCGCCGCGCGCATCAACCCCCGGTACGCGGTCACCGAACGCTCCGCGCAGACCAGCCAGCGCGGACCGGTGACCATGACGATGCGGCGGCGGCCGGTGGCGTGGAGGTGGCGCAGCACCGCCTCGGCCCCGGCCGCGTTGTCCACGTCGAACGAGGGCACCGTCGCCGAGCCGGTGCCGATCGAGACGACCCGGCCGCTCAGCCGGGCCGGCACCGCCGCCAGCGCCGCCGGGGTGGTGTTGACCAGGATCACGCCGCAGACGCCCCGGTCGGCGCCGAGCCGGCCCAGCCCCGACGGGTCGCCCAGCGGCAGCCACTCCAGCGCCACCCCGACGCCGTGCGGCGCGCACACCCGCGACGCGGCGCTCACCACCCGGTGCACGTACGGGTCGTCCAGGACCGTCCCGGCGCGGCCGATCACGGCCACCACCAGCCGTACCCCGGCGCCGCGCACCAGCGCCCGGGCCGTGACGTCCGGGACGTAGTCGAGCCGGTCGGCGGCGGCGCCCACCCGCGCCCGCGCGTCCGCCGAGGTGAAGCCGTAGCCACCGAGCACCCGGGAGGCGGTGGCCCGCGACACCCCGGCGGCCCGCGCCACGTCGTCGAGCGTGGCGGGTCGTGCGGTCGGCGTGCCCATGCCCGCATCATGCCCGGTCGGGGCCGGCCGGGGTAAGGGGTGGGAGCGCTTGTGGTGGTAGCGCTCTCAGGTGTGCGATGGTCGTCGGGACCACTTCGGGGAAGGGACGACCGCACCGTGAGCAGCACCCTCGACGCACCGGCCGGGCAGCGGCCACCGGTGCCCCGGCCGGTTCTGGCCGCCCGCACCGGCGTCGCCGTCGTGTTCGCGCTCAACGGGCTGGCGGTGGCGAGCTGGTTCTCCCGGGTGCCCGCGGTCCGGGAGGCGCTCGGGCTCAGCCCCGGCCGGCTCGGCCTGCTGCTGCTCTGCATGTCGGTGGGCGCGCTGCTGGCCATGCCGACCGCCGGTCTGGTCACCCAGCGGCTGGGCCCGGCCCGCACGGTGGCGGTGGCGACGCTGCTGGTCGCGCTCGGCATGACGGTGGCCGGGCTGGCCACCGGGCTGGCCGGCTGGGTGCCCGGCGTGGGGCTCGGGCTGGCCGCGTTCGGCTTCGGCTCCGGCCTGTGCGACGTGGCCATGAACGTCGAGGGCGCGGCGGTGGAGAAGCGGATCGGCCGCACCATCATGCCCCGGTTCCACGCCGCCTGGAGCCTCGGCTCGGTGGCCGGGGCCGGGCTGGGCGCGGGCGCCGCCCGCCTCGGCGTACCCATCGAGGTGCACCTGCCGGTGCTCGCGGCGCTGATCCTCGCCGGCACCCTGCTCGGCGCCCGGGCGTTCCTGTCCGCGCCGGCCGAGGCGGCCGGCGCGGGCGAGCCGGCGGCCCGCCGGCGGGCGTTGCTGGCCGCCTGGCGGGAGCCGCGCACCCTGCTGGTCGGCCTTCTGGTGCTGGTCATGGCGTTCACCGAGGGCAGCGCCAACGACTGGCTGGCGGTGGCGTTCGTGGACGGGTACGGGGTCAGCGAGGCGGTCGGCGCCGCCGTGTTCGGCGTGTTCGTGGTGGGCATGACGCTGGGCCGCACCGTCGGCACGGTCGCCATCGACCGGTGGGGGCGGGTGCCGGTGCTCTTCGGCACCATCGGGCTGGCCGCCGCCGGCGCCACCCTGGCCGTGCTGGCCGGCTCGGGTCCGCTGGCCGTGGTCGGCGTGGCGCTGTGGGGGATCGGCGCGTCGCTCGGCTTCCCGGTCGGGATGAGCGCCGCCGCCGACGACGAGGACAAGGCGCCGGCCCGGGTCAGCGTGGTCGCGGTGATCGGTTACACCGCGTTCCTCGCCGGCCCGCCGCTGCTCGGCTTCCTCGGCGACCACTTCGGGGTGCTGCCGGCGCTCGGCCTGGTGCCGCTGCTCCTGCTGCCCACGCTCGCGCTGGTCCCGGTGCTCCGCCAGCCGGCCCGCTGACGGCTCAGCCGACTCCCATCCCGCTCCCAGGCGGCTGCCAGGCCGGCGTGCTGCACTGGGACGGACGCCGAGGAGAGGAGGCGGGCATGGGCTGGTTCAGCCGACGGGCCGCCGACCCGACGACCCCGACGAAGCTCGACCGCGAGGCGAACCGGGAGGACCTGGCCCAGCTGGAGGCGTTCGTCACCAGCCGCAGCGGGGTCGAGTTCTATCTGGAACCGGAGACCACCGCCACGGACACCACGGTGGTCGCCATCGCCCACGACGGCGAGTGGATCCGCCGCCGCACCGGCTCACCCCGGGCCGCCGGCAAGATCGCGCAGCGGTACGCGGTGCCGCTCTACGAGGCGGCCCGCACCGGCTACCCGGAGCGGATGCGGGCGTGGAACCGGGCCCACCCGGAACGCCACGCCCGCTGACCCCGGCGGGTCAGAACGCCGCGACCACCGCGTAGCCCAGGAACGCCGCGCCGAGCCCGGCGACCACGCTGGCCAGCACGTTCGCGTACGCGTGCCGGCGCGCACCGGAGCGGGCCAGCCGCAGTGTCTCGTAGCTCAGCGTCGACCAGGTGGTCAGCGCGCCGCAGAAGCCGGTGCCGACCAGCGCCGTCACGCCGGGGTCGGCGGGCACGGCGAGCACCGCGCCGAGCAGCAGCGACCCGGCCACGTTGACGGTCAGGGTGCCCCACGGGAAGGCCGAGTCGTGCCGGGACTGCACGGCCCGGTCGGTGAGGTAGCGCAGCGGCGCCCCGAGCGCGGCCCCGAGCGCGATCAGCAGGACGGTCACCGGGCCACCTCGTCCCGGGCGGTGAGCAGCCGGGCGGTCACCGCGTCCCCGACCGCCACCGCGACCAGCGCCCCGAGCACGGTCAGGGCCAGGTAGACCAGCGCCGTACCGGCCGCGCCGGCGGTGACCAGCCGTTGCGCGTCCACCGCGTACGTGGAGAAGGTGGTGAACCCGCCGAGCACCCCGACGCCGAGGAACGGGCGGGCCAGCGGGCCGGCCGGGCGGGCGGTGAGCGTCGCCATCAGCACGCCGATCAGCAGGCAGCCGGTGACGTTGACGCCGAAGGTGGCCCACGGGAACCCGGTGGGCGGGTGCGGGACGGCGGCCTGCACGCCGGCGCGGGCCAGCGCGCCGAGCACGCCGCCGGCGGCGATCACGGCGAGCACCGCCGCCGGGTGCGCGGTCAGTTCACCCCGGTCCCCGGGTACGCGGAGATCGACATCCGGATCGACGCGGGACTCGGGCGGTCGTGACACGGTGCCTCCCACCAGGACGGGTATCACTGGCAGGGACCGTTGGCGTGTTCGCGGTTCTCCCGGCGCCTCCCGGGACGGCGGGCCCCACCGCCGGTTTCGTTCCCGAGCATAACCCGCCCGCGTCCGGTCCCGCCTCGCCGGCGGCGCGGGGCCCCGCTGCCGTCGATCGTCGGCGGCCCCCGGGCCCTCCGCCGTCGTCGATCATGGAGTTGTGGCACCTCGCGAACGTCGCGTAGGCGGACATCGGAGGCGCCACAAGTCCAAGATCGGCGGGCCGGCCCGGGCGGGGTGGGGTGGGTCAGCGGGTGGCGTCGGCCAGGTCGCGGGGGGCGGGCGTGGGCTCGTGCCGGGTGTGGCGGGCGGCGCGTTCGGCGATCAGGAGCACCGCCAGGCCGAGCAACGTCAGCACGGCGCCGGCCCAGATCGGTGCGGTGAACCCCAGCCCGGCGCCGATGGTGAGGCCGCCGATCCAGGCCCCGAGCGCGTTGCCCAGGTTGAATGCCGCGATGTTGGCGCCGGAGGCGAGCGTGGGCGCCTCGTGGGCGTACCGCATGATGCGCATCTGCAGCGGCGGCACGGTGGCGAAGCCGAACGCGCCCATCAGCACCAGCGCGACGACCGTGAGGGCCGGGCTCGCGGCGGTGAGCGCGAAGCCGACCAGCACCACTGTGAGCACCGCGAGCACGGTGACCAGAGTGGTCGACAGCGAGCGGTCGGCGGCGCGCCCGCCGGCCAGGTTGCCGGCGAACAGGCCGACGCCGAAGAGCACCAGCAGCCACGGCACGGTGCCGGTGGCGAAGCCGCTGACCTCGGTCAGCGTGTAGGCGATGTAGGTGAACGCGCCGAACATGCCGCCGAAGCCGAGCACGGTGACCACCAGCGAGAACCAGACCTGCGGTCGGGTGAAGGCCCGCAGCTCGCCCCGGAGCCCGCCGCCGGTGGCGGCGTCGGTGGCCGGCCCACGGCCGGGCACCAGCAGCGCCAGCCCGGCCAACGCCAGCACGCCGATGCCGGTGATCGCCCAGAACGTCGACCGCCAGCCGAAGTGCTGGCCGAGGAAGGTGCCGAACGGGACGCCGAGGACGTTGGCGACGGTCAGGCCGGCGAACATCATGGCGATCGCGCCCGCCCGGCGGGCCGGCGGGACCAGGCCGGCGGCCACCACCGCGCCGATGCCGAAGAACGCGCCGTGGCACAGCGCCGCGACGATCCGGCCGGCGAGCATGGTGGCGTAGTCGCCGGAGAGCGCGGAGAGCAGGTTGCCGGCGATGAAGAGCACCATCAGCCCGAGCAGCACCGGCTTGCGGCGCAGCCGGGTGACCGCCGCGGTGAGTGCCACCCCGCCGACCGCGACGCTGAGCGCGTACCCGGAGATCAACCAGCCGGCGACCGACTCGCTGACCGCGAAGTCGGCGGCGACCTGGGGGAGCAGTCCCATGATCACGAACTCGGTCAGTCCGATGCCGAACGCCCCGATCGCCAGGGCCAGCAGGCCGCCCGGGAGCGCGGAGGTGCGTGGTGACATGACAGTCCATTCCCTGCGTGAGAAGACAGAGTGCGCGTGCAATTACCCGCGCCTGCAATGAAATAGTTGCACGCGCCTGCTATCGGCGCAAGCGTGCTAGGCTGGGGGCCGTCCAGGTCACAGCGGAGGAGGGCCGGATGGGCATCGGTGACGACGCGGTCGAGATCCGCGCCCAGGGGTGGCGCACGCTCGCCGCGCTGCACGGCCTGATCGAGACCGCCCTGGAACGCGCCCTCCAGACCGAGCACGACCTCTCCGTCGTGGAATACACGGTGCTCGACGCGCTCTCCCGGCAGGACGGCTGGCACATGCGCATGCGGCAGCTGGCCCGCGCCGCCGCGCTCTCCGGCAGCGCCACCACCCGCCTGGTCACCCGCCTGGAGGAGCGCGGGCTGCTCACCCGGATCCTCTGCGCGGACGACCGGCGCGGCATCTACACCGAGCTGACCCCGGCCGGCTCGGAGCTGCTGGCCCGGGCCCGACCCACCCACGACCGGGTGCTCACCGACGCGCTGGCCGAGGGTGGGCGCACCCCCGAGCTGGCCCCGCTGGTCGACGCGCTGCACCGGCTGCCGGCCGCCCGCTGAGCGCGCCCGGCCCCGCCGATCCCGACGGCGCTGACCTGGCAGGACGGCCCGTACGGGCGTACGGTGATCGGCATCGCCCGGCGCGGCGGCGTCCGGGCCCGTCGCGCAGGAGGCACCCGTGCAGGACCGCACCCCTCGTCCGGACGAGCTGGATCCCGTCGAGCGGATCGGCGTCGACGAGCTGCGCGCCCTGCAACGCGACCGGCTGCGGCACTCGCTGCGCCACGCCTACGCGCACGTGCCGCACTACCGACGCGCGTTCGACGCCGCCGGCGCCCACCCCGACGACCTGCGGGACCTGAGCGACCTGGCCCGCTTCCCGTTCACCACCAAGGCGGAGTTGCGGGAGAACTACCCGTTCGGCATGTTCGCGGTGCCCCGCGAGCGGGTCGCCCGGCTGCACGCCTCGTCGGGCACCACGGGACGCCCGACGGTGGTCGGCTACACCCGCGCCGACCTGGACACCTGGGCGACGCTGATGGCGCGCTCGATCCGCGCCGCCGGCGGTCGCCGGGGTGACCGGGTGCACGTCGCGTACGGCTACGGACTGTTCACCGGCGGCCTGGGCGCGCACTACGGCGCCGAGGAACTGGGCTGCACGGTGATCCCGGTGTCCGGTGGCATGACAGAGCGCCAGGTCATGCTGATCCGCGACCTCGCGCCGGAGGTCATCATGGTCACCCCCAGCTACATGCTGGCCATCGTCGACGAGATGGAGCGGCAGGGCCTCGACCCGCGCGCCACGTCCCTGCGGGTGGGGGTCTTCGGGGCCGAGCCGTGGACCGAGGACATGCGCCGTGAGCTGGAACAGCGCCTGGACATGCACGCGCTGGACATCTACGGCCTCTCCGAGGTGATGGGTCCCGGCGTGGCCGTCGAGTGCGTGGAGACCAAGGACGGGCTGCACCTGTGGGAGGACCACTTCTACCCGGAGATCATCGACCCGGTCAGCGGCGCGGTGCTGCCCGACGGCGAGCGGGGCGAGCTGGTGCTGACCTCGCTCACCAAGGAGGCCATGCCGGTGGTCCGTTACCGCACCCGCGACCTGACCCGCCTGCTGCCCGGCACCGCCCGCCCGATGCGCCGGATCGAGAAGATCACCGGGCGTACCGACGACATGATGATCGTGCGGGGGGTGAACGTCTTCCCGACCCAGATCGAGGAGCTGATCCTGCGTACGCCCGCCCTGTCACCGCACTTCCAGTGCGTGCTCGACCGGCGGGACCGGCTGGACACGCTCACCGTCCACGTGGAACGGCGCGCCGGGACGGCGCCGGACGAGGCGGAGCGGGCCGGTGCGGCCCTGGCCGAGCAGGTCAAGAACACCATCGGGGTCTCCGTCGCGGTGCGGGTGATCGAGCCGGACGGGGTGGAACGCTCGATGGGCAAGATGCGCCGCATCGTCGACCAGCGGCGGGAGCGCTGAGATGGCGGGCGACGACGGCCGCACCGCCGCGCACGACATGTTCGACGCCGACGTGGCGTCGAAGGGGCTCGGCATCGAACTCGTCTCGGCCGGCGACGGCGCCGCGGTGGCCCGGATGCGGGTCACCCCGGCGATGCTCAACGGCCACGCGATCGGCCACGGCGGCTTCGTGTTCCTGCTCGCCGACACCGCGTTCGCGCTGGCCTGCAACAGCCACGGACCGGCCACCGTGGCCGCCGGCGGCGAGATCTCCTTCCTCCGCCCGGTGCGCGAGGGCGACCTGCTGCAGGCGTACGCCAGCGAGCGGGTGCGCCACGGCCGCAGCGGCATCTACGACGTCACCGTCCGGCGCGGCGACGAGGTGGTCGCCGAGTTCCGGGGGCGCAGCCGGACCATCGCCCGCGACTGACCGGCGCGCCCGACCGGGACGGGTGTCCGGTTGCGCGACGATGGGTCGATGGCCGACGTCCTGCTCCTGCACTCCGTCTTCGGGCTGCGGCCCGCCGTGCCGGCCGCCGCGGATCGGCTGCGGGCCGCCGGGCACCGGGTGACCACCCCCGACCTGTACGGGGTGCCGGCCGCGCGGACGGTGGAGGCCGGGTTCGCGTTGTTCGGCGAGATCGGCCACGAGGCGGTGCTGGACCGGGCTCGCGCGGCGGTCGCCGCGATGCCCGACGAGACCGTGCTGGCCGGGTTCTCGATGGGCGCCGGCATCGCCGGGGCGCTGCTGGCCGAGCGGCCACGGGCGGCGGCGCTGCTGCTGATGCACGGCACCGGCGGCGCGCCCGAGTCGGTCCGCGCCGGGCTGCCGGTGCGGCTGCACCTGGCCGATCCCGACGAGTACGAGACCGACGCCGAGGTGGACGAGTGGCGAGCCGCCATGGGCGACGCCGGCGCGGAGGTCGTCGTGCACCGCTACCCGGGACCGGGGCACCTGTTCACCGACCCGGACACGCCCGACTTCGACGCGCTCGCCGCCGCCCTGGCCTGGGACCGGGTCCTCACGTTCCTCGCCGACGTGTGACGCACCGGCCGTCCCGGTGACGCCCGGGCCGGAGTGGCCCCGTGCCCGCTCCGACCCGGACGCACCCGCTCAGGCGGCGAGCCCGAGCGCGGCGGGCCGCTGCGACCCCGCCGTTCCCGGCCGCCGCCCCGCCCGTTCCGGCGGCCCGGTAGTCGACCCCGCCGAACCCGCCCCGAGCCGGAGCACGCTCCCCGCGCCGGCGGACGCCCCGGCGCCCGCCCTGGACGGCGCCCCGGCACCTGCTCGGGACGGCGCCCCGGCACCTGCTCGGGACGGCGCCCCGGCACCTGCTCGGGACGGCGCCCCGGCACCTGCTCGGGACGGTGCCACGGCTGCTCGGGACGGTGCCACGGCTGCTCGGGACGGTGCCACGGCTGCCGTGCCCCGTGGCATCGCGGCGTCCGCCGGCGGTGCGGCGGCCGTCGGAGGCCCGGCGCCGGACGCGACCGGCGCGGCGTACCCCGAGCGGTGCGACGCCGCCCGGATCGGCGGGACGGGCGCCGGTCGGGCCCCTCCACCCGACCGGCGCGACCGCCCCACCCCGAGCGGGCAGGTCGCCCGCCCGTCGACGTCCCCGCGGGGAACGTCGAGCCTCGACGCGGCGCCCGGCCGGCGCGTGGCGGGGACAGCCCTCGACCGGCCGTTGGTCCCGTCGCCGCGAAGTCGCCGGGCGAAGTCGGCCCGTGCCGCGCGGGGCAGTCGGTACGCGGCCATCCGGGCGACCACCGGCTCGGCGATGGTCCAGCCGCCCGCGCGGGTACGCCGGAGCAGGCCCGCCGCGGCCAGGGTGCGCAGCACCGGCCCGACCCGGCCGGCCGCCCAGCCGAGCATCCGCTCGACCGTGGCGGGGGCGAGCGTGCCGCCCGCCGTGGCGCCGGCCATCAGCACGGCGCGCTGGGCGCCGTCGAGCCGGTCCAGTCGCGCGTCCACGAGCCGGCGCGCCGCGGCGGGCACCCCGGCCGGCTCGTCGCCGGAGTCCTCGGCGGCGTACGCGGTCGCGACCGCCGGGTTGCCCCCGACCAGCGGCAGCAGCCGCGCGGCCAGCGCCGCGGGCCGGTCGGCCCGGTCGAGCAGGTGCCGCAGCAGGCGTCCGCTGTCCCGGGCCCCCAGCGGCGCCAGCCACACCCGGCGCCACCGCTCGCCCGGCCCGGGCGACGGGTCGGCCCGTCCGGCGCTGTGGGTGGTGACCACCGCGAGCGCCAGCCGTCGTTCGCCGGCCGTCGCGTGCAGGTGACGCAGGAACCGGTGCAGCGCGGGCGCCGCGCGGTCCAGGTCGTCCACCGCCACCACCACCGGCGCTCCGGCGGCCCGGTCGAGCAGCAGCTCGCGGCAGGCCGCCACGGCCCGGGACGCCGCGGCGGGATCGTCCGGGGTGGCGAGGAACGCGGCCAGCGCGGGGCTCGCCGAGGCCCACCCCGGGTCACCGGCGGTGGAGCCGGGCAGCGGGCGTACCGCCGGGTCCGGCGTGAGCAGCGCGCGGACCAGGTCGGCCAGCGGCGCCAGCTCCCCGTCCGGGTAGGGCGGGCAGTGCGCCACGCACCAGCGCACCTCGGTGCCGTCCACCCGGGACACCGCGCGGGTCAGCTCGTGCAGCAGCCGGCTGCGACCGCTGCCCGGCGGGCCGGCCAGGGAGATCCACCGGGGACGTCGCTCGCGCAGCGCCCGGACGACCTCGTCGGCCGCGCCGGCCAGCTCGCGCCGGCGGCCCACCAGGGGACCGTGGTGCCGGGTGGGCCGGTGCCGGGACACCCCGGTCACCCGCCACACGTCCACCGGCCCGGCCTTGCCGGCCATGGTCATCGTCGCCAGTGGACGCTGCTCGACCAGGCCCGCGACCGCGCGTCGGGTGCTCGGGCAGACCACCACCCCGCCGGGCGGGGCGTACTCCTGCAGCCGGGCGGCGGTGGTGATCACCGCGCCGCTGGCCGCGCCGTGGCCGCCGTCGTGCGCGCCGGTCAGGTCGACGAGCACCTCACCGGTCGCGACACCGACGCGGACCCGCAGCCTGATGTCGCCCGCCGGCCGCCGGTCGAGCGCCGCCTGGATCTCCAACCCGGCCCGCACCGCCCGGTACGCGTCGAAGCCGTCGCAGCCGTGCGCGCCGAACAGCGCCATCACCGCGTCGCCGACGTACTTCTCCACCACGCCCCGCCACCGGCGCAGCACCCCGGACACGGTGCCGAAGTAGGCGCGCTGCAACGTCCGCACGTCCTCCGGGTCGAGCCGCTCCACCAGACCGGTCGAGCCGACGATGTCGACGAAGAGCACCGTGACGGTGCGGCGTTCCTCCGGCACCGGCCAGCGTGCCGCGCTGACGGCTTCCCGACTCGCCACGGGCGTGGTGATCAACATCGCACCCACCCTTTCCCTGGTCCGGTGCCTGACGACCACCGGAGACTTTCACCACCGGGTCCTCGGGGGATCGGTAGGACGACGTATGTCGACCACCCGCAACCGTTAGTCGTGTTGTCGACGCGAGGAGTACGAGTACGCCCGTAAGCCCGTAGAACGGTGCGGGGACCTGTGACTAGGCTGCGTCCCATGGCCAGCGATGTGGACACCGCACCGCTCGTCGGCCGTGTCGGGACCCTGGCGACGCTGCGGTCGGCGCTGCTCGACGACGTCGCCCCCGGGCAGACGGCCGCGGTGATCCTCACCGGCGAGAGCGGCGTGGGCAAGACCCGGCTGCTGGCCGAGGTCGGCGAGCGGCTGCGGCAGTCGGGCGCCCTGGTGCTCACCGGCACCTGTCTGGACATCGGCGACGCCTCGCCGTTGCACCCGGTGCGCCAGGCGCTGCGCCGGCTCGACACCGACGTGGCCGAGGCGCGCACCACCTCGGCGGTCCGCGGGCTGTTGCAGGTCTTCGACGAGGAGACCCCGGGCCCGGACGGCGCCGGCGCGCTGCTGGAGCGGGTCTCGCAGGGCCTGCACCTGGTCGCCGGCGGTCGGCCGCTGGTGCTCGTCCTGGACGACCTGCAGTGGGTCGACCGGAGCACCCGCCAGCTCCTGCTCTATCTGCTCGCCGGCCTGGGCGACCTGCAACTGTCCGTGCTCGCCGCGATCCGGGCCGAGTCGCTGCGCGGCGCGCACCCGCTGCGCCGGGTGCTCACCGAGCTGCGCCGGCTGCGGTCGGTGCGGGTGATCGACCTGCTGCCGCTGGACCGCGCCGGCACCGACGAGCTGGCCGCCGCGATCGTCGGCGCGCCGCTGCCCCCCGAGGCCGCCGACCAGGTGTGGCAGCGCAGCGGTGGCAACCCGTTCGTGGTGGAGGAGCTGGCCCGCGACCGGCGCGACGGCCGGGACGGGCTCTCCGACACGCTGCGCGAGGTCTTCCTGGACCGGGTCGACGCGCTGCCCCAACCGGCGCACGCCGTGGTGCACGCGGTCGCCGCCGGGGTGGAGCCGGTCGAGCACTGGCTGCTGGCCCAGGTGGTCCGGCTGCCGGAGGACGAGCTGCTCGACGCGGTCCGGGAGGCGGTGGCGCACCGGCTGCTGGTCGGCGCCGACGACGGCTACCGGCTGCGGCACCGGCTGGTCGCCGAGATCCTCGCCCACGAGCTGCTGCCGGCCGAGCGGGCCGCGCTGCACCGCCGTTACGCCGAGGCGCTCACCGCCGCGCCGGCCGAGCTGCACCAGGCCCGGCTGGCCCACCACTGGCGGCAGGCCGGCGAGCCGGCCCGCGCGCTGCCGGCCGCGATGGCCGCCGCCCGCGAGGCGGAGCGGCTGCACGGGTACGCCGAGGCGCACCGCCACTGGTCCGTCGCGCTGGCGCTGGCCGCGACCCCCGCCCCGCCGGACGGCGGCCGGCCCGCACCGGTCGAGGTGGACCGCGCCGAGCTGCTCAGCCACGCCGCCGAGGCCGCGCACCACAGCGGCGAGCACGCCCGGGCGTTGACCCTGCTGGAGGAGCTGGCCGCCGACGCGTCCGGCCCACCGGCCTGCGCGCTGCACATCCGGCGGGCCCGCTACCTGGCCGCCGCCGGCCGCTCCGCCCCGGCCGAGGAGGAATACCGCCGGGTGCTGGAGTCGGCCGACTGCACCCCGCGCGAGCGGTGCACCGCCGCCGCCCGGCTGGCCGAGCTGCTGCTGCACCTGGGCCGCTACGCCGAGGCCGGCGACCAGGCCCGGGAGGCGCTCGACCTCGCCGCCGACGTGCCCGGCTCCACCTCGGAGGTGGTGCTGGCCAGCGCCGCGCTCGGGTTCAGCGAGGCGTTCCTGGAGGACCAGACCGCCGGCCTGGCGGTGATGCGCCGGGCGCTGGAGACCGCCGAGTCCTCCGGCCGGCCGGAGGACGTGGCCTGCGCCTACCTGCACCTGGCCGAGCTGCTCACCGGCCCGCTGAACATCCTCGAGGAGGGGGTGGTGGTGGCCCGCCGCGGCGCCGAACGGGTCGCCGAGCTGGGTCTCGGCCGCACCTGGGAGACCCGGCTGCTGGCCGTCGCCACCAACGGGCTGTTCCGGGTGGGGCAGTGGGCCGAGGCGGAGAAGGTCGTCGCCACCGCGTTGCGGCACCGCCCGTCCGGCGCCGACGCGGTCGAGCTGCTGCTGGCCCGGTGCCGGCTCTCCGTCGGCTACGGCGACGTCGAGGCCTCCGACCGCGACCTGGAGGCGGTCGCCACGGTGCTGGCCGGCGGTGGCGCCCGGCACGTGCTGCCGATGCTCATCCTGCGCGCCGGGCTGGCCATGTGGCAGGGCCGGCACGACCTGGCCCGGCAGGCCGTCCAGCGGGGCCTGACCGAGAGCCGCTCCGACGACGTGATCGTGCTGGCCACGCTGGCCTGGCACGGGCTGCGCGCCGAGGCCGAGGCGGCGGCCAGCCGCACGGTCGAGGTGGACCCGACCGCGGTGCGCCGGTTGCGCGAGGTGGTCGAGCGGGTGACCCGCAAGAGCGAGAAGGCCGGCGCGCCGGTGCGCTACGTCGCCGACGGCTTCCTCGCGCTCTGCGACGCCGAGCTGAGCCGGCTCGACGACGGCCGGGGCGACCCCGAGCTGTGGGGCCGGTCGGCCACCGAGTGGGACCGGCGCAACCATCCCTATCCGGCGGCGTACTCGCGGTTGCGGCAGGCCGAGGCGCTGCTGGCCCGGCGCAGCCGGGTGGCCACCGCCGGCAAGCTGCTCCGCCAGGCCCACGCGATGGCGCAGTCGCTCGGCGCGGTGCCGCTGAGCGCCGAGATCCGTACCCTCGCCGGTCGGGCCCGGGTGACCCTGGACGACGCGCCGTCGCCCGCGCCGGTGCCCCGGCCGCGCACGGCGCCGGCCGTGCCGACCGCGCCGGCGGTGGACGAGCTGGCGGTGCTGACCGCGCGGGAACGGGAGGTGCTGGCCGCGGTCGCCGAGGGGTTGACGAACAAGGAGATCGGTCAACGGCTGTTCATCAGCGAGCGGACCATCGGCGTGCACGTGTCGCACATCTTCGACAAGCTCCAGGTCCGCACCCGGGTGCAGGCCAGCGCGATCTTCCTGCGCAACCGCCCGGAATAGACGTACGTCGGCAATACGTCGTTCTACTGATCCGGCGCGGGTGCGGCGGCTGGCAGGCTGTGCCGCGGAATCGGGTGGCGTCGTGGGGGGCGCCGACCATCGTGGAGGAGAGATGACCGAACCGGTCTGGGGTCCTGTGCACCAGGACATCGTCGGGTTGCTCGCCGACCACCCCGCCGACGTGCCGGCGGTCGTCGACCATCTCACCAAGCTGCAGGACATGCTGGTCCGGCTTCCTCCGCTGGAGGCGAGCTGCCCGCTGGCCGACTTCAACAAGCTCTACCTGGTCATCACCAGCACCGTGCTCGACGGTCTCTACGAGGACCGGTTCGTCGACCCGGCCTTCCTGGCCCGGCTCGACGTGGAGTTCGCGGCGCGCTACTTCGAGGCGCTGCGGTTCTGGACCGACGCCAGCCCGAGCACGCCCAAGGCCTGGTCCTGCCTGTTCAAGCGGATGCGCGGCCCGGACGCCCGCCCGCTGCCCTCGGCCGCCGCCGGGGTCAACGCGCACATCAACTACGACCTGCCGTTCGCGTTGGTGACCACGCTGGAGAGCCTGGAGTCCGAGCCGGTCGACGGCAGCGACCAGCACCGCGACTACCTGGAGATCAACAAGATCTTCGCCGAGCGGATCCCGGAGCTGCGCCGTGGCTACCTGGACCACTGGCAGCTCATGATCGACATGGTCAACGGCGACATCGACGACTGGTACCAGGGCGAGCTGGTGGAGTACACCCGGAACGTGGCCTGGCGCAACGCGCAGAAGATCTGGCGCTGCCGGCACGACCCGGACGCCCGCGAGTGTGAGCGGACGCGGTTGGACGACAACGCCGCGCTGCTCGGCCGGCTGCTGCTGTCGCCCCTCGGGGCGTTCCTGCAGTAGCCGGGACGGGGGGTCCCCGCGTCCCGCCGTCCGGGCGCGGGACGCGGGGACACCGTCCGTCGGGGTGTCGAGCCCGTCCGGCCGGGTACGACGTGGCCGTGCCGCATCCCGTCCCGACCGGCCCGCCCGGCCCGGTCCGCCGTTTCCCGTTCCGCTTCGACCCCGCGTTCCGGGTGCCGCTGGCCCTGCTCGGCGTGCGGCCCGAGACCGCCGCGGTGGAACTCGCCCCGGACGCGCTCGTCGTCCGGTTCGGCCCGTGGCGCCTGCGGACCACCCCGGGCAACGTCGCCGGAGTCGAACTGAGCGGCCCGTACCGCTGGTGGCGGGCGATCGGCCCGCACCTGTCGCTGGCCGACGGCGGCGCGACATTCGGCACCAGCGTCGCCGGCGGCCTCTGCCTCCGGTTCACCGAGCCGGTGCCGGCGCTGGCACCCGGCCCCTGGCCGCGACACCCGGCGCTCACCGTGACCGTCGCCGACCCGGCGGCGCTGCGCGAGGCGCTGGCTCCCGGCACTTCCGGCGGCGCTTGACCGGTTCCGCCGGGCCGCGCCCCGGCCACCGCCTACCGTGATCAGGAGGCCGGAGGGGAGCAGATGGCGCAGGCAGAGGACGGGGAGCAGCCCCGGCGTACGCGGGACCGGCGGCGCGAGGCACACGCCGCCGCCGCGGCCCGGGCGGGCCGGCACGCCGAGCACGGCGACCGGTCCGGCCGCGCGCCGGGCACGCTGCCGGAGCGGGTGGAGACGCCGGCCCGGCCGACGGCGCCGGCCGACCGCCTGCACCGCTGGCTGTTCCAGCATCGCGTCGAGCCGGTCGGCCCGGAGATACGGGAGCACCAGGCACGCGCCCACCCGTGGTGGCAGGTGATGTGCCTGACCGGCGTCGACTACTTCTCCACCCTGTCCTACCTGCCCGGCATCGCGGCGGTGGCGGCCGGCGCGCTGAGTCCGCTGGCCACCCTGCTCATCGTGGCGCTGACGCTGTTCGGGATGCTGCCGATGTACCGCCGGGTGGCCCGGGAGAGCCCGCACGGGCAGGGGTCGGTGGCCATGCTGGAGCGGCTGCTGCCGTTCTGGCGCGGCAAGATCTTCGTGCTGGTGCTGCTCGGGTTCGTCGCCACCTCGTGGATCATCACGATCACGCTCTCCGCCGCCGACGCCAGCGTGCACCTGCTGGAGAACCCGGTCCTGCCGGCGTCGTTCCCGCACGGCGCCTCGGCCGCGGTGGCGGTGACCGTGGTGCTGCTGCTGGTGCTGGGTGGCGTGTTCCTGCTCGGCTTCAGCGAGGCGGTGCAGGTGGCCATCCCGCTCGTCGCGGTCTTCCTGGCGTTGAACGCGGTGGTGGTGGCCGTCGGGGTGGCCGAGATCGTCGCCGACCCCGGGCTGTTCGGCGACTGGACCGAACGGCTCACCCGGGTCGGTGGCGCGGGCGACGTGCTGACCACCAGCGTGCTCGCCTTCCCGCTGCTGGTGCTGGGCCTGTCCGGTTTCGAGACCGGGGTGAGCATGATGCCGCTGGTCCGGGGCGACGGCGACGACCCGGAGCGCCGGCTGGCGGCCCGGATCCGCAACACCCGGCGGCTGCTCACCGCCGCCGCGCTGATCATGTCGGTCTACCTGGTCGCCACCACGTTCGTCACCACCGTGCTGATCCCCCCGGCGGCGTTCCAGCCCGGCGGCGGGGCCAACGGCCGGGCGCTCGCCTTCCTCGCCCACGAACACCTGGGCGAGGCGTTCGGCACCGTCTACGACATCAGCAGCGTCCTCATCCTCTGGTTCGCCGGCGCCTCGGCGATGGCCGGGCTGATCAACATCGTGCCGCGCTACCTGCCGTCGTACGGCATGGCGCCGGAGTGGGGACGTGCGGTCCGCCCGGTGGTGCTCGTCTACACCGCGATCAGCATCGCCATCACCGTCGCCTTCCGGGCCGACGTCAACGCCCAGGCCGGCGCGTACGCCACCGGCATCCTGGCCATGATGGTCTCGGGCGCGATCGCGGTGACCATCTCGGCGCTGCGGGCCGGGCACCGGGGTGCCGGCGTCGGGTTCGCGGTGCTCACCGCCGTGCTGCTGTACGCGCTCGCGGAGAACGTCGTGGCGAAGCCCGACGGCATCACCATCTCCGGGTTCTTCATCGCCGGCATCGTCGCGGTCTCGCTGATCTCCCGGGTCACCCGGACCACCGAGCTGCGCGCCGAGCGGATCGAGTTCGACGACGCCGCCCGCCGGTTCGTCGACGAGTCCGTCGCCCGTGACCGGCGGCTGCACCTGATCGCGAACAAGCGGCAGAGCGGCTCGGTCAAGGAGTACCGGGTCAAGGAGCGGGCGCAGCGGTCCATGAACCCGGTGCCGGGCGCCGCCGACGTGCTCTTCCTGGAGATCGACGTGAGCGACCCGTCCCAGTTCAGCCAGGTGCTCAAGGTGCACGGGGTGGAGGTCGGCGACTATCGCATCCTGCGGGCCAGCAGCCCGGCCGCGCCGAACGCGATCGCCGCCATCCTGCTCGCGCTGCGCGACGCCACCGGGGTCCGCCCGCACTGTCACTTCGAGTGGTCCGAGGGCAACCCCATTGCGCACCTGCTGCGCTACCTGATCCTGGGCCGCGGCGACACACCGCCCGTGGTCCGGGAGATCATCCGCAAGTCCGAGCCGGACCCGACCCGCCGCCCCGGCATCCACGTCGGCGGCTGAGCCGCGATGCAAGCCAAGGAAGGGCCCCTTATTAACAGACGTCTGTTAATAAGGGGCCCTTCCTTGCATCGGCTAGGCGAGCGCGCGGACGCGGGCGAGCAGGTCGCCGGCGCAGAAGTCGAGGAAGCCGTCCGGATCCGGGCCGGCGTTCTGCAGCACGATGTGGTCGTAGCCCGCCTCGACGTACGCCCGCGCCTTCTCCACGTGCGGCTCCGGCGCCGGGCCGACGGAGAACTGCTGCCGGATGTGGTGGTCCTCCACCCAGGCGGTGGCCGCGTCGAAGTTCACCGGGTTGGGCAGCTCGCTCATCACCTTCCACCCGGTGACCGCCCAGCGGCTGGTCTCCTTCGCCGCGCGTACCGCCTGCTCCTCGTCGGTTGCCCAGGCCATCGGCACCTCGGCGTAGCGCGGGCCCTGACCGCCGGCCTCCCGGTAGTGCCCGACGATGGACGCCTTCGGCTCGGTGGCGAACAGCCCGCTGCCCAGTTCGGCGGCGAGCGTCGCGGACGCCCGGCCGCTGGCCGCGACGGCGATCACCGGCGGCTGCTCGGGCAGGTCCCACACCCGGGCGTCCTCCAGCTGGAGGTGCCGGCCCTCGTAGGACTGGTAACCGCCCTGCCAGAGCAGCCGGATGATCTCCAGCGCCTCGCGCAGCCGCTCGTGCCGGCCCCGTACGCTCGGGAAGCCCAGCCCGACCACGTGCTCGTTCAGCCGCTCGCCGGCGCCCACCCCGAGCGTGAACCGGCCGTCGGAGATCAGCGCCAGCGTCGCCGCCGCCTGCGCGACGATCGCCGGGTGGTACCGGACCGAGGGGCAGGTGACCCCGGTGGCCAGGCCGAGCGTGCTGGTGCGGGCGGCGATCGCGCCCAGTGCGCTCCAGGTGAAGCAGGAGTGTCCCTGCACCTCCAGCCACGGGTGGTAGTGGTCGCTCATCTCGACGAAGTCGAAGCCGGCCTCCTCCGCGCGGACCGCCTGCCGGATGAGTTCCTGCGGCCCGAACGCCTCCGAGGCGAGCTTGTAGCCGATCTTCATGCCGGGGTTCTCCGTCCCGTCGTCAGCGGACCGCTGCCGTTCCCGCCTGGCCCGACGGCAAACCCCACAAACCCAGCCTCCTAGGACGCCTGACGGATGGTGCGGTGCGCGACTCCGGGCACGGAACGGCCCGCGCTCGCCAGGCGGGCGCGGGCCGAGGGGAAGTACGGGGTGGAGGCCTACTTGGACGGCTCCGGGAGCTTGCAGTCGATCTTCGGGTTGGCGCCGATGTAGTTCAGCGGGCCGGCCACGATGGTGACCAGGATCGTGCCCGCCTCCGCGCAGTTGGTGTCGTCGTTGCCGTAGTAGCCGCGCTGCCCGGCGGCGATCGCGCCGATGATGAGCCAGATGACGACCAGAACGCCGACTATCGAGGTGCCGCGCATCAGTTGCCTCCACTGGGGTTGTGGTGGATTCGAGGTGGAGGGCATGTACCCCGCGCGGGTGATCCGCCAAACGGAACACCGGTGCCGGCACGGCCGATTCCGATTACCTACCGGCGCGGTGACTCAGTGCGGCGGCGCCGGCTCCTCGGGCGGACGGCCGCGGCTGCGCCGGTGGTCGGCGACGGCCACCCCGGCGAGCACCAGCATCGCCCCGACGGCGGCGTAGAGCGGCGCGAGGAACAGCGCCGCCGGCGCGATGCAGAGCAGCACCAGGACCCCGCCGGGGCGCGACAGCGACACTCGGCTGAACACCTCGTACTCGAAGGCGGCCCGACCGGCCAGGAACAGCGCCGGGCCGCCGAGGATGATCGCCAGCCAGGCCGGCGGGGTGTGCCCGGTCGGCTCCAGCAGCACCAGGTCGAAGCCGGCCGCGCTGGTCACCACCCCGGCCACCATCAGCAGATGCGTGTACGGGGCGGTGTTCAGGAACCGGCTCGGCTGGGTCGACCGAGCGATGGCCTCCGGCAGCAGCTCACCGGACTTGTGCACGTAGATGCGCCAGAGCAGCAGCGTGGTGGCGAACGCGGTGCTGAACGCGAGGAGGTTCTCCACCTCCGAGTGGTGCAGGCTGAACACGGTGCCGGAGACCAGCACCGCGTCGCCCAGCGCGATGATGAAGAACTGCTGGTAGCGCTCGGAGAGGTGCTCGGCGGTGACGTTGCGCTGGGCGTCCGGCACCGAGCCCAGGCCGGGCACCGGGTAGGCCAGCCGGAAACCGAGGTAGTCGATGGCCAGCGCCAGCGCCCAGAACCACAGCCGTGCGGCGCCGTGTGCCGCCACCGCCCCGATCAGCCAGGGCACCGCCGACACGGCGAACCAGATGAAGATGCGGATGGCGCGGCGCCGGGTCTGCGGGTGGCGGCGGACCGCCGGCATGAGGAACAGGCCGCGTCCGAGATGGATCGCCACGTACGTGCCGGCGAAGACCAGCCCACGGGCGCCGAACGCCTCCGGAATGGCGGTGGTCATCAGCAGCGCGCCGAACATCACCGCCACGATGAGGAGCTTGATCTCACCGCGCTGCGGATCGTAGAGGTCGGTGACCAGCGTGGTGATCGCCCAGGTCCACCAGATCGCCATCAGCATGACCAGCGACTGGGCGGCCCGCTCCCAACTGACCTCGCCCATCAGGTTGCGCGAGATCAGGGCCAGCGCGACCACGTAGACCAGGTCGAAGAACAGCTCCAGCAGGGTCACCCGGCGCGGCGCCTCCGGATCGCGGACCGGCGGCCGCCGGCCGGCGGGCTCCGGTGTTCCGGTGGGCACGAGCTGCTCCTGCGGGCGGGATCGGGCGCGGCGGGCCGTCCGTCCTGGCCCTTCACCGACCGTAGCGACGCCCGTCCGTCTCCGGTCGGCTTTCCGCCATTCCGGGCAGGTGGCCGGGCCCGTCCGGAACGGGACGGCCGGCGGGGACGCGGGTGAACAGGTCGGGCCGGCGGCGACCATCGGTCACCACCGGCCCGGTGCGGGCGCGGACTACTCGCCCGCGGGCAGGACCTGGTCGGCCTCGGCGCGGGCGCCGGCGAGCACCTTCGCCTGCTGCGGCCAGGTGGCCAGCCCGGGCGCGGCCCGCAGGCCGGCGGCCTTCACGGTCTCCCGCAGCGCCGCCTCGTCCAGCTCGGCGAGCTGGCGGTAGGTGCGGATGCCCGCGTCCTGCAACGCGGTGGCCAGCTTCGGCCCGATGCCCTGGATACGCCGGAAGTCGTCCGGCGTCGCACCGTCCGACAGATCGTTCTCGGCCGAGGCCCGCGGCGCCGGCACCACCGCCGGCGCGGTGTCCGATCCGGTCGGTCCGGCCACCGGCTCCACGGCGGCCACGGTGGCGGGTTCCGGCTCGGCGCCGACCGGCTCGGTGACGGCGGGCGACCGCGGGTCGGCGGGTTCGGCGTCGACGCCCACCGGCGCGGGCTCGACGGGCGCGGACTCCGCGACCGGCTCGGGCGCGACCGGGGACGGCTCGGCGCTGATGCCGACCGGCTCGCGGTCCGGTTCCGCCGCGGCGACCGGTTCCGGCGCGGCGACCGGTTCCGGCGCGGCGACCGGCTCGTCGACAGTCACGGGCCCGGCAGCGGGGGTCACGGGCTCCGAGGCGGTCACGGGCTCCGAGGCTTCCGCCGGCTCCGAGGCGGCGGCCGGCTCCGTGGTGGTCGGCGCGGGCTGGTCGGTCACGGCGGCCGGAGCCGGCGTCTCGTCGACCACCGCGGCCGGACGGGGCTCGTCGACGACGGCGGTCACCTCGGGGGCCGGGGTGGCGGCGGCGTCCACAGTGGGCGCGGAGCTGCCGGCGCCGGCCCGACGGCCGCTCACCACCCAGCCGACGACCAGTCCGATGAGCAGGGCCAGGATCACGACCAGCCACTGCCCGAAGCTCGACGGCATGGCCTACCTCCTTCTATGTGCGTGCACGACGGTCACGAGAAAACTCGGGGCAGCTTCGCACACGCGCGCACGGGGCGACAGGCAGGCCGGGGGTCGGGCGTCGACGGTGGGATCGGCCGTGTCGGCCGGTGGTCGGTGGATGACCGAGCGTGTGCCGTCGGCGATGGGGGAGGGCGCCCCGGGACCTGGTGCCGTGCGGGGTCCCGGGGCGCCCCGTCCGTCGCCCGTGGCCGGTCAGCGGATCCGGTCGGGCGTGGGTGTGTCGGCGGCGTCCCAGCTGTAGAAGCAGCCGGCCACGGCGTCCCGGGGGGAGTGCCAGGTCGGCAGGTACGGCGAGGTGTGCGCGGAGAGCCGCTCGTTGACGCGTTCGTAGAGCGGGTGGTCGCGCAGGTCGGCGGCGAGGTCGGGCGCGACGTCGCCGGTCTCCATCAGGTGCACGCACAGGTCGTGCAGGTAGTAGAGGGACCGGTGCCGGATCCCGGTGAGGTGGGGCAGCTCGGTCGCGTCGGACTCGGCGAAGATCTGTGCCACCCGGCCCTGCGACCCGGGCACGATCCGGCTGACCACCAACAGTCGACTCATCGGGACCCCTCTCGCCGCGCTGCTGCTGCGTCCACGGTGCCGGCCCGGCTGTCACCTCGCCGTCACGGCGTACCCCTGGGTATTGATGGCGGTGGTGCGGCGCGTTGCGGGCGGGCGGGGCCGGCGGGCCGGCCGCGGTCGGCCCGCCGTTGCGGCGGTTCCGGCCGGCTGGCCCGACGGATCGGGGCGAGGGTGTCGTCCAGCAGGGCCGTCATCGCCGGGGAGGGTTCCAGGCGCAGTTCGCGCAGGAGCAGGTCCCGGTAGACGTAGAAGGAGTGCACCGCCTCGAACGCGTTGCCCTCGGCCAGGTGGATGCGGACGACCAGGCGGTGCGGGGTCTCCCGCAGCGGCTCGGCCGCCATCGCCTCCAGCGCGGCCTCCAGGGCCTCTCCGTGGCGGCCGGCGGCGAGGTGGTTGCCGGCCAGTTCCTCCAGCATGTGCAGGCGGAGCTGGCGGAGCCGTTCCCGTTCCAGCAGGACCCAGTCGTCGTACCAGCCGGGGAGCAGGTCGTGCCGGCCGGCGCCGGCGGCGCCCCGGGGGGTCGCGCCGTCGCGGACCCGGGCGGCGGTCACCACCAGCTCGTCCACGTCGAGGTGGACGGTGGGTCCGAGGCGTACGGTGTCGCCGCCGGTGCGCAGCGGGCAGCACGGGTCCTGGCGCAGCCGCCACAGGGCGGTCCGCAGGGAGGAGAGCGCCCGTTCCTCGGAGGTCTCGGGCCAGAGCAGCCCGGCGAGGTGGCTGCGGGTGGCGCCGGGGCGCAGCCCGATGAGGGCGATGACCCGTTGCAGGCCCCGGGGCACCACCACGGGCACGCCGTCGTGCAGCAGCTGGAAGCCGCCGAGCAGGTGCAGTGACACCCGGGGGGCGGGGTCGCCCGCCGTCGGCATCCTCGAACCACCGGACACGGCGCACCCCCCTGCACCGGAACATTCGTCCCGACCGTCCTGTGTGTTGCCCGGCTCTGCTCGCCCGCGACCCCGGTGTCGGAACGTTCCGCCTCGGCCGGAGAGGTCCGTCGCGGCCGGGCTGACCGAGACGAAGAATATCAACGCCTGTTACTCTCAGTCAACGGCCCGCAACATCGATGACAGTCCGTAACTGACTCGTAAGTCGCCCGTGATCTGCGAAAAAGTGTCGCCAACGAGAAGCGGAACTCGATCTTCCCATAGGCCACGCACAGTTTGCGTCAACGCAGCGTCACCATGTTTCCGCTCTGCTCGTGCCCGGTTGACGCCCGGGTGACGCCCCCGGCGGCACCGTGAGCCATCCGTGCGGCGCGACCGGTTCGCCGCGCACCGGGACGTACGCAGGGGAGGCCGCGAATGGACCGCTCGCTCATCGTCGCCAAGGTGGTGCCCACCGCCGAGGACCGGGTCGCCGAGATCTTCGCCGAGTCCGACGCGACCGAACTGCCCGGCCTGGTCGGCGTGCGGCACCGCTCCCTCTACCGCCTGCACGACCTCTACGTCCACCTGCTGGAGACGGAGTCGCCGGCGCAGGGCGCGGTCGAGGACGCGCGGGGGCATCCCGAGTTCGTCCGGATCAGCGAGCGGCTGCGGCCGTACATCTCGCCGTACCTGCCGACCTGGCGCTCGCCGCGCGACGCCATGGCGCACTGCTTCTACCGCTACGACGCCCCGGGTCACCAGGCCCACCGGTACGACGCCGCCGGGCGGCGGCCGTGACCACCACGGCACCCCGGGACGAGCAGCTCTGGTCGCGGTGCGACGGCTGCGCCTCGCTGCTCTACCGCAAGCGGCTGCGCCGCAACCTGGACGTCTGCCCGGAGTGCGGCTCGCACACCCGGCTGGACGCGCCGGACCGGGTGGCGCAGCTGGTCGACCCGGACTCGTTCACCCCGCTGCCGGACCGGGCGGTACGGGTGGACCCGATCGACTTCGTCGACGCGGTGCCGTACCCGCACCGGCTCGGCGCGGCGCGCGCCGGCACCGGCCTGGACGAGGCGGTGCTCTGCGGCACCGCCCGGCTGGGCGGGCACCCGGTGGCGCTGGCGGTGATGGACTTCCGGTTCCTCGGCGGCAGCCTCGGCTGCGCGGTCGGCGAGCTGATCACCCGGACCGCCGAGCGGGCGCTGGCCGACGGCTGCCCGCTGGTGCTGGTCACCGCGTCCGGCGGGGCGCGGATGCAGGAGGGCGCGCTGTCGCTGATGCAGATGGCCACGGTCAGCCAGGCGCTCGCGGGGCTGCGCGAGGCGGGACTGCTGACGGTCAGCGTGGTCACCGACCCCACGTACGGCGGGGTGGCCGCGTCGTTCGCCACCAACACCGACGTCGTGCTCGCCGAGAGCGGCGCCCGGTTGGGCTTCGCCGGTCCGCGGGTGATCCGCCAGGTCACCGGCGCCGCGTTGCCGGAGGGCTTCCAGACCGCGGAGTATCTGCTGCGCCACGGCCAGGTCGACATGGTGGTGCCCCGGCACGCGCTGCGGGGACGCCTGGCCGCGCTGCTCGCCGCCGCCGACGCCGGGCGGCGACCCCCGGCGCCCCGGCCGGCGCCGGCGCCGTCGCCGCGTCCGGCCGCCCCGGCGCCCCGCGACGCCTGGGAGACGGTACGCGTCGCCCGGCACCCCGGCCGGCCGACCGCCCTCGACTACCTGGAGACCGCGTTCGACGGCTTCGTCGAGCTGCACGGCGACCGGCTCGGCGCGGACTGCCCGGCGATCGTCGGCGGCATCGCCCGCCTGGACGGCCGGCCGGTGATGGTGATCGGCCACCAGAAGGGACACACCACCGCCGAGCTGGTGGCCCGCAACTTCGGCATGGCCAGCCCGGCCGGGCACCGCAAGGCGTTGCGGCTGGCGCGCCTGGCGGCCCGGCTCCGGCTGCCCGTGGTGACGCTGGTGGACACGCCGGGCGCCGACCCGGGGGTGACCGCCGAGCAGCAGGGCCAGGCGGCGGCGATCGCGGAGAACATCCTCGCGCTGAGCGTCCTGCCCACCCCGGTGGTCGCGGTGGTCACCGGAGAGGGCGGCAGCGGCGGCGCGCTGGCGCTCGCGGTCGCCGACCGGGTGCTCATGCTGGAGCACGCCGTCTACTCGGTGATCAGCCCGGAGGGCTGCGCCGCGATCCTCTGGCCGGACAGCTCCGCCGCGCCGCAGGCCGCCCGGGCGCTGCGTCTCACCGGCGCCGACCTGTGCCGGCTCGGCGTGGTCGACGAGCTGGTACCCGAGCCGTACCCGGCCGCGCACGGCGACCCGGTGGGCGCGGCGGAGCTGCTCGGCCGGGCGGTCGCGGCGAACCTCGCCCCGCTGCTCTCGATGCCCCCGGCCACGCTGGTACGCCGCCGCCGACAGCGCTTCCGCCGCTTCGGCGCGGCCCGCTCCACGGCGACCCCGCCGGTCGACGGCCGGGCGGAGGTGGCGTGATGGCGAACGCCGGACCCGAGCAGGTGTTGGACGGGCTGCGCCGGCAGGCCCGCAAGCTGGTCGCCGACCTCGACGGACCGGTGCGCCGGGTGCGGCTGCGCAGCGGCGAGGCGCTGCTGGAGGTCGAGTGGCACGATCCGGTGCCGCCGCCGAGGACGGACGCCGACCCCGCCGCGTCGCCCGTGGGGCCGGCCGCGCAGGCGGCGCCGGCGACCGACCGGGCGACGGTACGGTCCCCGGTGGTCGGCACGTTCTACCGCGCCCCCGAGCCCGGGGCGATGCCGTTCGTCGCGGTCGGCGACCTGGTCCGGCCGGGCCAGGTGATCGGCATCGTCGAGGCCATGAAGCTGATGAACGAGGTGACCGCCGGCCAGGCCGGACGGGTGGCCGAGGTGCTGGTGGAGGACGGCAAGCCCGTCGAGTACGACCAGCCGCTGATCGCCCTGGACCCGGTCACCGGACGGGACGCCTGATGTTCGACAAGGTGCTGATCGCCAACCGCGGCGAGATCGCGTTGCGGGTGCTGCGCGCCTGCCGGGAGATGGGCGTCCGGACGGTGGTGGTGCACTCCAGCGCCGATGCCGACTCGCTGCCGGTGCGGCTGGCCGACGAGGCGGTCCGGATCGGGCCGGCGGCCAGCCGGCGCAGCTACCTCAACGCCGCCGCGATCGTCGAGGCCGCCCGGCAGACCGGCGCGCAGGCCGTCCACCCCGGCTACGGCTTCCTCTCCGAGGACGCCGACTTCGCCGAGATCTGCGCCGAGAACGGGCTGGTCTTCATCGGCCCGCCGCCGCAGGTGATGGCCGCGCTGGCCGACAAGTCCACCGCCCGCGCGTTGATGAGCGGCGCCGGCCTGCCGCTGCCGCCGGGCAGCGTGCGGACGCTGCCGACCGCCGCCGAGGCACAGGCGGTGGCCGCCGAGGTCGGCTACCCGGTCATCGTCAAGGCCGCCGCCGGCGGGGGCGGACGCGGGATGACGGTGGTGCGCACGGCCGCCGAGCTGCCCCGCGCGTACGCCCGCACCCGCGCCGCCGCGCAGGTCGCGTTCGGCGACGACCGGGTGTACGTCGAGCGGTACCTCGCCGACGCCCGGCACGTGGAGGTGCAGGTGCTCTGCGACGCCCACGGCAACGGCGTCCACCTGGGCACCCGGGACTGCTCGGTGCAGCGCCGGCACCAGAAGCTCATCGAGGAGGCACCCGCGCCCGCGCTGCGACCGGCCACCCTGGACACGCTCGCCGAGGTCGCCCTGCGCGGCGCGCTGTCGGTCGGCTTCACCGGCGCCGGCACGGTCGAGTTCCTGGTGGACGAGGCGGAACGGGCCCACTTCCTGGAGATCAACTGTCGGATCCAGGTGGAGCATCCGGTGACCGAGATGATCACCGGCGTCGACCTGGTCCAGGAACAGTTGCACGTGGCCGCCGGCACGCCGCTGCGTCTGCGGCAGTCCGACGTCCGGCCGCACGGGGTGGCGATCGAGTGCCGGGTCAACGTGGAGGACCCGGACCGCGACTTCGCGCCCGCGCCCGGCCGGCTGGAGCGGTTCCGGCCGCCGGGCGGCCCGTTCACCCGGGTCGACACGCACGGCCACGTCGGCTACCTGGTCAGCCCGCACTACGACTCGCTGCTGGCCAAGGTGGCGGTCTGGGCGCCGGACCGGGACGCCGCGCTGGACCGGCTCGACCGGGCGCTGGCCGAGTTCGACGTGGCCGGCCCGGGGGTGCGCACCACCATCCCGTTCGCCCGGCGGGTGCTGCGCGATCCCGCGTTCCGGGCCGCCCGGCACACCACCGGCCTGGTCGAACGCCTGCTCGCCCCGGCCGCTGACGCCGCTGCCGACGTCGTGCCCGCCGGGAGCGCCGACGAGGCCGTGCCCGTGGGGAGCGCCGACGCCGCCGGTGGCGTCGACAGCGCGCCGGCCGTCGGTCGGACCGACGGCGCCGTCCACGCCGACGCCGCCCTACCGAGGCTGCGCTCGGCGGTGCCCGACCCGCGCGCCGAGACCGACCCGGCCGGCCGTACCCCCGTTCCCGCCGCGCCCGCCGCCGGCCCGACCACCTGGAGGAACCGATGACCGTCGCCCCCGACCGCCCGCTCGCCAGCGAGATCACCGACATCCTGGTGACGCACTGCGGCCTGGACCCCGACGCCGCCGCCAGCACCCCGGCCGCGAGCCTGGAGGAACTGGGCATGGACTCCCTGGCGCTGCTCGAACTCTCCGCGGTCGTGGCCGACCGGTGGCGGGTGAAGATCCCCGAACAGGCCGGCCAGCTCAGCATCGCCGGCGTCGCCGACCTGGTGGCCCGCAGGGCGGACCCGCCCGGGCACACCGAGAACGCGATCGACATCGACGCACCGCTGCCGTTGGTCTGGGACATCACCAACGACGTGGCCCGGTGGACCGAGCTGTTCACCGAGTACGCGCTGGTGGAGATCCTGCACGCGGAGGGGGACACGGTCCGCTTCCGGCTCACCATGCACCCGGACGAGAACGGCGTGGCGTGGAGCTGGGTCAGCGAGCGCACCGCCGACCCGGCGACCCGGCAGGTGCACGCCCGCCGCGTCGAGACCGGGCCGTTCGAGTACATGCGCATCCACTGGCGGTACGAGGAGGTCGACGGCAGCACCCGGATGACCTGGGTGCAGGACTTCGCGATGAAGCCCACCGCGCCGGTCGACAACGCCGGCATGACCGCACGGATCAACACCAACAGCAAGGTCCAGCTCGCCGTGATCAAGGAGCGGATCGAGCGGGCGCACGCGGGAGGCGCGCGATGACCGACATCACCACCGCCCGGGTCTCCGTCCACGACGTGTCCGCCGACCGCCGTCGCGGCGGGGAGCTGCGGGTGCTGCTCGGCCCGAAGACCGTCGGCAGCACCTCCGGCTTCATGGGCGTGGCCGCGCTCGCGCCGGGGGAGCGGATCGCCGAGCACTACCACCCGTACAGCGAGGAGTTCCTCTACGTGGCGCGTGGCGCGATCACCGTCGACCTGGACGACGTCGAGGTGCCGCTGGCCGCCGGGGAGGCGCTCTACGTGCCGAAGTACGTGCGGCACCGGCTGCGCAACACCGGCGACGAGCCCGCCGAGGTGGTCTTCCACCTGGGGCCGCTCGCGCCCCGACCGGAACTCGGCCACGTCGACACCGAGAGCGCCGCCCCACCACCGCGGGAGCCGTCGTGACCGGCCGGCGTACCGTGGTCACCGGCGTCGGCGTGGTCGCGCCCGGCGGCGCCACCCGGGACCGCTTCTGGAAGACCATCACCGAGGGGCGGACCGCCACCCGGCGGATCAGCTTCTTCGACCCGTCGCCGTTCCGCTCGCAGATCGCCGCCGAGTGCGACTTCGACCCGGACGCCGCCGGGATCACGCTGGCCGAGCGGCAGCGCGCCGACCGGTACGTGCAGTTCGCGCTCGCCTGCTCCGCCGAGGCGCTCGCGGACAGCGGGTTGACGCTCACCGACGCCGAGCGGGAGCGGGCCGGCGTGGTGCTCGGCACCGCCGTCGGCGGCACCATGGCCCTGGAGCAGGAGTACGTCCGGGTCAGCGACTCCGGCCGGCACTGGCTGGTCGACCACGCCCTCGGCGGGCCGTACCTCTACCAGGCGCTGGTGCCCAGCAGCCTGGCCGCCGACGTGGCCTGCCGGCACGGGCTGCACGGCCCGGCCCAGGTGGTCTCCACCGGCTGCACCTCCGGCATCGACGCGATCGGGTACGCCCACCAGCTCGTCGCCGACGGCGAGGCGGACGTGGTGCTGGCCGGGGCCGCCGACTCGCCGATCTCCCCGGTCACCGTCGCCTCGTTCGACGCGATCGGCGCGACCAGCCCGGACAACGACGACCCGGAGCACGCGTCCCGGCCGTTCGACGCCGACCGGCACGGGTTCGTCCTCGCCGAGGGCGCGGCGGTGCTGGTGCTGGAGGAGGCCGAGCACGCTCGCCGCCGGGGCGCGCACGTCTACTGCGAGGTCGCCGGCTACGCCAGCCGCAGCAACGGTTTCCACATGACCGGCCTGCGTCCGGACGGCGCCGAGATGGCGGTGGCCATCACCGACGCGCTGCGCCAGGCCCGGCTCACCCCCTCGGCCGTGTCGTACGTCAGCGCGCACGGCTCCGGCACCCGGCAGAACGACCGGCACGAGACGGCGGCGTTCAAGCGGGCGCTCGGCCCGGCCGCGTACCGGGTGCCGATCAGCTCGATCAAGTCGATGGTCGGGCACTCGCTCGGCGCGATCGGCTCGATCGAGATGGCCGCCTGCGCGCTGGCCATCGAGTACGGCGTGGTTCCGCCGACCGCCAACTGGGCCACCCGCGACCCGGAGTGCGACCTGGACTACGTGCCGAACGAGGCCCGGGAGGTGCCGGTGGACGTGGCGTTGTCGGTGGGCAGCGGCTTCGGCGGCTTCCAGTCCGCGATGGTGTTCCGCCGGCTGGCGGTGACCCAGTCATGACGGCGCGGGCGGTGGTGACCGGCATCGGCGTGGTCGCGCCGAGCGGCGTCGGCGCGGACGCGCACTGGGCCACCGTGCTGGCCGGCACCCGGCGCACCGGCCCGATCACGCTGTTCGACCCGGCGCGCTACCCGACCCGGGTGGCCGGCGAGGTGGCCGACTTCGACCCGGCCGGGTTCACCGACCCCCGGCAGCGGGTGCAGACCGACCGCTGGACCCACCTCGGCTTCGCCGCCACCCGGCTGGCGCTGGCCGACGCCGGCCTGCCCGAGGTGTCACCCGACCCGTACGGCTGGGCGGTCACGCTGGCCAGCTCGTCCGGCGGGAACCTGTTCGGGCAGCGGGAGCTGCAACGGCTCTGGGGCGGCCCGACCCGCACGGTCGGGGCGTACCAGTCGATCGCCTGGTTCTACGCGGCCAGCGTCGGGCAGCTGTCGATCCGGCACCAGTTCAAGGGGCCGTCCGGGGTCACCGTGTCCGAGTCGGCCGGCGGGCTGGACAGCCTGGCGCACGCGGTGCGCACCATCCGCCGGGGCACGCCGGTGGTCGTCGCCGGGGCTACCGAGTGCCCGCTGAGCCCGTACGCGCTCGCCTGCCAACTGCGCTCCGGCCTGCTCAGCGACGTCGCCGACCCGGAGCGCGCGTACCGGCCGTTCGACGCCGCGGCCAGCGGGTACGTGCCGGCCGAGGGCGGCGCGGTGTTCGTGGTGGAGGAGCTGGGGCACGCGCTGGGCCGGGGCGCGCGGATCTACGGGGAGATCACCGGCTGGGCGGCCACCCACGATGCCGCCCCCACCGACCCGGAGGCCGGACCCGACCCGACCCACTACGCCCGGGCGCTGCGCCTGGCCCTGGACCGGGCCGCGGTCCGTCCGCACGACGTGGACGTGATCTGGCCGGACGCGCTCGGTGTGCCGGCGTACGACCGGGCCGAGGCGAGCGCGCTGCGGGCCGTGTTCGGCGACCGGACCCCGCCGGTGACCACGCAGAAGCCGTTGACCGGCCGGGCCCACCAGGGCGGGTCGGCGCTGGACGCGGCCACCGCGCTGCTGGCGTTCCAGCGGGGCGTGCTGCCCGTCTCCGCCGGCCCGGACGACCCGGCGCCCGGGTGCGAGCTGACCTTCCTGCGCGAGCCCCGCCGGCCGCGCAGCCGGATCGCGCTGGTCGGCGCGCGCGGCTTCGACGGGTTCAACAGCGCGCTGGTGCTGCGCGGCGCCGCGCCCCCGCCGACCGGGGAGGGCTGACCGGGCAGTCCGGTCCGGTGTGCCGGGTCACGACGGCCGCGCCGCCAGGTAGGCCGTCTTGGCGTCGCCGGAGAACCCGCAGGCCCGGTAGAAGGCGTGGGTCACGGGCCGGCGTGACCCGGTCATGAGCATCGCCTTGTAACAACCGGCGTCCCAGGCGGCCTGGAGCGTGCCGGCCATGATCCGCTTGCCCAGACCGGTGCCGCGCCGCGACTCGTCGACGACGACGTTCTCGATGACCGCGTAGGGGGACGCCGATCGGCTGATGTTCGGGATCACGTTGAGGTACGTGGTGGCGACGACGGCACCGTCCAGGTCGAGCACGAACAGGTGCAGCCCCGCGGTGGCCAGGATCCGCGCGAAGGCCCGCGCGTCGGAGCCGTCGGTCAGGTGCGGGTCGTCGGGGTTCAACTGCCGGTAGAGGCGGACGATCTGCGCGAAGTCGCTGTGCCGGGCCACACGGAACATGCCCCGAGCGTAGCCATCGGCCGGACCGCGACGCACTGCGCGCAGCACAGCGTCGGGCGGCCGGCGGGCTACCTTGCCGGCGTGCGTCCGATCCTGCCTGTCCGATCGATCCTGGGCAATCCACCAGCCGCTGTTTTGGATCTAGCCATTTGCATCTGGCGATGCCGAGAAGGGCCGCCGTAGGGTTCCGTCAGCACCCCGAAAGACGTACCCGGTGGGCGGATCCGCCCACATCGAGGCTGGGCGGTGGCCGGTCGTGAGTGCACATCCCGTGGCGGACGATCCCGCGTCGACGACGGTGGACTGGGTGGACGACATCCTGTTCACCGGCCGCGACACCGACGTGTGTCTCCGCCTGCCGGAGCCGGTCGACAAGGGCACGCTGCGTCGCCTCGTCGGCGAGGCGCAGGCCCGCCTGACCGGGGCCGGGCTGCGTCCGGGCGGCGCCGCGGCGCTGCGCCTGCCGCCCTCCCTGGCGTACGTGGCGCACCTGCTGGCCACCTGGCGCGCCGGCGGCCAGGCCGTGCTGCTCGACCACCGGCTCACCGACCACGAGGTCGACCTGGCCCTGCGCCGGCTCACCCCGCAGGTGGTGGTCGCGCCGGTCCGCACCGGCGGCGGCGCGCTGCGCGTCTTCGTCGACGTCACCGCCGGCGTCACGTCCTACTCCGACCGTCCCGCCGGCAGCCCGCACGCGGTGATCCAGCTCAGCTCCGGCTCCACCGGCCCGTCCAAGGTGATCGGCCGCACCGCCGCCGACCTGGTCGCCGAGGTGCGCCGCTACACCCGGATCGACGGCGTCGCGCTGCCCGGCGAACGGATCATCCTGCTGCCGTCCATGGTGCACGTGCTCGGCCTGGTCGGCGGCCTGCTCTACGGCCTGCACGCCGGGGTCGAGCTGTGCCCGCCGGAGCGGCTCGGCGGCGACGCGATCCTCGCCGCGGTCGCCGCCCAGGACACCCCGGCCACCGTGCTCGGCGTGCCGTTCCACATCGGACTGCTCGCCTCCACCGTGCCCACCGGCCCGCTGCCGCAGCTGCGTCGCATGACCACCGGCGGCGAACTGGTCCCGGCCGCGGTCGCCCGGGCCTTCACCGACCGGTACGGCGTCCCCCTGGGCAACATGTACGGGATGACCGAGGTCGGGGTCATCGGCACCGACCTGTACGGCGCGCACCGCCCCGCCGTCGCCCCCGCCCCCGGCATCGAGGTGCGGGAACGCGACGGCGAGCTGTGGGTCAGCTGCCCGGCCAACCCGTACGTCGGGCTCGCCGACCCGACCCGCTGGGCCGACGGCTGGCTGCACACCCGCGACGCCGGCGCGGTCGACCCCGGGACCGGGCTGGTCACCGTGCGGGGGCGGCTCGACTCGCAGGTGTCGGTCGGCGGCCTCAAGGTCGACCTCACCGAGGTGGAGGCCACCGTGGCCGGGCTGCCCGGCGTCACCGCCGCCGTGGTGGTCTGGGACGACGGGATCAGCGCCTACGTGCAGACCGACGGCACACCCACCGAGGAGACGCTGGACATCCTGCTCGCCGAGCGGCTGGCCGGGTTCAAGCGGCCCCGCACGCTGCACCTGCTCGAACAACTGCCCCGCACCACCACCGGGAAGCTGGTCCGCGCGGTGCCGGCCCTGCGGGAGGCGGCGTCGTGACCGGCCCGCTAGGCGAGCACCACCCCGACCGGCCCGGCGGCGCCGAGCACCGCGACCGCGAGCACCAGATCGTCCCCACCGGCGGGATGACCGACGCGCGCGTCCGGACGCCCGGGGACCGGCCACAGCTCGCCGCCGCCGTGCGGGGGCGGCATCCGGCGGCGCAGCCCGCCGCCGCGCAGCCCCCGACCGAGCGCCTTGCCGACCGCCTCCTTCGCCGTCCACAGGCGCAGGAAGTCCAGCTCCCGCCCGGTCTCGTCACGGGCCGCCAGCCAGTCCGCCTCGTCCGGGGCGTACCAGCGGCGGGCCAGGGACGTGGCGGGCAGCGGACGGCGCCGCTCCACGTCCACCCCGACCGGGCCGGCCGCCCGGGCGGCCACCACGACCACCCCGTCGACGTGGCTGACGCTGACCGGCAGCGTCCGCCCGTCGTCGGCGCGCACCTCCGGGCGCCCGCCGGGCCTCCGGTCCACCCCGATCCCCGCCTCGGGCCGGCCGAGCAACGCGCCACCCGCGCGCCTGAGCAGCCGCCGCGTCAGCTCCCGCTGGTCGCCGGTGGCACGGCCGGTCCACACGTACACGGTGTCCCGACCGGGCACCGGTAGCTGGTTCACGGAAAGAGGTTAACCCCATGCGCGACGAGGTCCGCACCTTCGTCATCGAGCAACTGGCCGACATGAACTACGACGTCGAGGACCTCGACGACGACACCACCCTGGGCCCCTCCGGCGTCGACCTGGAGTCGCTGGCCCTGGCCGACCTCGCGGTCCGGGTCGAGGACCGCTACGGCCTGAAGTTCGCCGACGACGAGTCGGAGAAGCTGGCCCTGATGACGGTCGGCGAGTTCACCACCATGGTGGCCGACCGCGCGGCCGCCGACGGCGACGACTCCTGATGTCCGGTCGGCCCGACCTGGGGCGAGCTGACCTGGTGAGCATGCTCGCCGAACTGACCGCGAAACCCGTCGACCGGGTGCCCGACCGGATCGGCTCGATGGAGCTGGCCTGGCTGGTCCACCTCGTCGAGCAGCGCTACGACCGCCGGCTGGAGCTGAGCGACGACCAGCTCGCCGGCATCCGCACCGTCGACGACGCGTTGGCGATGTTCCGCAGCTCGCTGACCGCTCCCGCAGATGGCTGAGCGGGAGACCGTACGGATCACCGGCACGCACGCGCTCAGCGCCCTCGGCAGGGGCGCCGACGCGCTGCTGTCCGGGGTGTTCTCCGGCGCCCCGGCGTTCGGGCCGGTGCGCCGCTTCGACACCACCGGCCGCCGGGTCACCGTGGCGGCCACCCTGCCGGAGGTCGGCACGCTCGCCGCCGAACTCACCGACGCGATCGACGCCGCCGCCCGGGCCGCCGGGCTGGGCCGGGCCGACCGGGCCGGGTCCGCCCTGTTCCTGGCCACCCACGGCGGGCCGCACTCGCTGCCCGTACCCCTGGGGCGGGACGAGCCGACGGTGCCGGCGCTCGCCGGTCACCTGGCCGCCCACTGCGGGCTCGGCGGGCCCACCCGGATCTACACCACCGCCTGCGTCTCGGCCAGCACCGCGGTCGCCGACGCGGCCACGCTGATCCACCGCGGCGACCTGGACCGGGTCGTGGTCGCGGCCGGCTACCTGGTCGAACCCGACCAGTACGCGCTCTTCGACGCCGGCCGGGCGCTCGCCGCCGACGGCGCGGTCCGGCCGTTCAGCGCCGGCCGCACGGGGCTGCTGCTCGGCGACGGGGTGGCCGCGGTGGTGCTGGAGTCGGCGGGCGCCGCGGCCCGGCGGGACGCCGAGACGCTCGCGACGGTGGCCGGGTGGGGCCGGGCGGGGGACGCGTACCACCCGTGCCAGCCGCATCCGGACGGGACCGGGCTGGCCCGGGCGGTCGAGGCGGCGCTGCGCCGGGGCGGGCTGCCCCCGGACGCGGTCGGCTACGTCAACGCCAACGCCACCGGCA
Source organism: Micromonospora sp. WMMD754 (assembly GCF_049315235.1). Taxonomy (NCBI): domain Bacteria; kingdom Bacillati; phylum Actinomycetota; class Actinomycetes; order Micromonosporales; family Micromonosporaceae; genus Micromonospora; species Micromonospora sp. WMMD754. Next base: position 5,695,216 of record NZ_CP186058.1, on the reverse strand, counting down.
CCCCGTTCAGCGACGCCTCCGAGGCGGCGGCGCTGACCCGGGTGTTCGGCGCGGACGCCGGCCGGCTGCCGGTCAGCTCCACCAAGTCGGTGCACGGGCACGCGCTGGAGGCGTCCGGTCTGCTGGAACTGCTGGTCACCGTGCTGGCCCTGCGGCACGGCAAGCTGCCGGTCACCGCCGGCTGGCTCGGCCGCGACCCGCAGTGCCCGCTGGACGTCATCCGCGACGCACCCCGCCCCGCGCGTACCGCACACGCCCTGACCCTCAACGCCGCCTTCGGCGGCGCCAACACGGCCCTCCTGGTGAGCACCTCATGACCGCCCCCACTCCCACCCCCCACCCTGGCTCCCCGCGATCTTGCACTTCCGGCCCCGGCGAAACGGGCACAACGCCCGCCGAGGGGGCACCAACCGCAAGATCGCGCAACGACGGGGTGGTGGTGCTCGCGGAGGCGCGGTGGCCCGAGGCGGGGGACGGGGGTGCGGGGCCGGCGGGGGTGCCGGGGTTCGTGCACTCGCCGTTCGCGCCGCTGGTGGCGGCGGTGGCCGAGCGGTGCCTCGCGCGGCGGTACGGGGACGGGCCGCTGCCACCGGGCAACCGGACGGCGGTGGTGCTGGTCAGCACCGGCGGGGACTCCGCCAGCGCGGCGCACGTGCGCGCCACGGTGGCCGCCGGTGGGCGGGTCGGGCCGCTGTTCTTCTTCCAGTCGGTGCCGAACAGCGTGGCCGGGCACGTCGCGGTGCGCCGGGGACTGGACGGGCCGGTGGTGTGCCTGAGCCCCACGGGGGACCCACGGGCCGCGGGTGAGGCCGAGGCGGACCTGCTGCTGCACGACGGCGACGCCGCGCAGGCGTTGCTGATCCTGATCGAACTGGCACCGGACGGCACGTCGGGCGAGGCGACCGCGGTGCTGCTGGGGGAGGAGACACGTCAATGAGGACGAAGGGACTGCGCGGCGCGCTCGCGGCCGACGCCGAGCTGGGCGCGGGCAACGTGCTCGCCCGGGTGCTGGCCCACGGCGCCGACCCGGACGGCCCGGGGCTCACGTTCGACACCGAGGTGGACGGCCACCCGGCCGAGACCCCGCTGACCCTGGGCCAGCTCGACCGGATGGTCGCCGCCCGGGCGGCCTGGCTGCACGAGCGCGGGGTGACGCCACGCGACCCGGTCGCCGTCTGGGCCGGCACCGCCGCCGACATGGTGCTGTCGTTCCTGGCGCTGACCCGTCTCGGCGCGATCCCCGCGCTGATGAACGGCAGGCTGCGCCCGGAGATCGCCGCCGAGTACATCCGCCGGCTGCGGGCCGCCGGGGTGCTCGCCGACGCCGAACGGGCCACCGCCCTGGCCGGCCACGACCTGGGCGCACCGATGCTCGGCGAGCCGGCGCGGGCCGGCGCCGGCGACCCGGCCGCCGCGCCCGCGCACTACCGGCACCACCCGGACGACCCGATCGTGATCACCCACACCTCCGGCACCACCGGCGTGCCGAAGGCGGTGCTGCACTCGCACGCCAGCCTGTTCGCCGCCACCCGGCACCTGCTGTCCATGCCGCAGGCGCAGGGCACCACCCGCATCCTCAACGCGTTGCCCGCCCCGCACACCGCCACCGTGCTCATGGTCAACCAGGCGCTGGGCAACCGGGCCCAGATGTACCTGCTGTCCGAGCAGGGCGGCGAACGGGTGCTGGACGCGATCCAACGCTGGCGGCCCGACGGCGTGTTCGGGTTCTCCGTCACCTGGGCCGAGCTGGCCCGCTTCGACCTGTCCGGCTACGACCTGGACTCGGTGCGGCTGTGGTTCAACACCGGCGACTGCTCGCACGAGCCGCACGTACGGCGGCTGGTCGCGGTCGGCTCGCGGGACGTGGTCACCCGCGAGGGCGTGACCCGGGTGCCCGGGTCGGTCTTCATCGACGGGCTCGGCTCCAGCGAGATGGGGCACTCCATGTTCCACGTCACGCACACCGTCGACACCAACCGGTACGGGCGCTGCGTCGGCCGGCCGTACCGGTTCACGACGGTGGCCGTGCTCGACGCCGACGGCAACGAGCTGCCGGCCGGGCAGGTGGGCTGGCTGGGCATCGACTCGCCGTCGCTGTTCCGCGGCTACTGGAACGACTCGGTCACCACCTACCGGTTCCGGCTGCGCGGCTGGTATCTCACCGGCGACCTGGTGTACGCCGACGACGACGGCCGCTACTACCACCTGGACCGGGCGGTCGACTCGGTCGAGGTCGGCGACGGGAAACGGTTCTTCACCGCGCTGTCCGAGGAGCGGATCCTCGCCGCCTGCGCCGACGTCACCGACTGCACGGTGGTGATCGTCAAGGCGGACGACGGCACGGTCACCACCGACGTGCTGCTGGAGCTGGCCGCCGGGGCCGACCCGGACGCGGACCGCACCGCGCGCATCCGCGCCGCGCTCGGCCCGGACGTGGCCGCCACGCTGCGCCGGGTGGTGCCGGTCCGCGCCGACGACATCCCGGTCACCGTCACCGGCAAGGTCCGCAAGGTGGCGCTGCGGGAGCGCTACCTGACCCAGGCCCCGTCGTGACCGCGCTGATCACCGGCATGGGGCTGTTCACCCCGGCCGGGCGGGGCGTCGAGGAGACGTTCGCGGGGCTGCTGTCCGGCCGCTCCGGGCTGCGTCGCCCACCCGAGGGCCACCCGGTGCGGGACAGCCTGGAGGTCGCCGGGGTGCTGCCGGAGATCGACCCGCGCACCGTCGCGTCCGGGCCGGAGACCAGGGTGCTCGACCGGATCGTGCTGCTCGCCCTGCTCACCGCGGCCGAGGCGCTCGCCGACGCCGGCATCGAGGTGGGGCGCGACGTCGACCCGGACCGGATCGGGGTGATCATCGGCGGTGTCGGCGGGATGTCCACCCTGGAGAGCCAGGTCCTGGCCCGGGCCGCGCGCGGCCGGGCGGCGGTCAGCCCGTACCTGCTCACCGGGATCCTGCCGAACATGCCCTCGGCCCGCGTCGCGATCGCGCACGGCATCCGCGGCTACAGCTCGGCGGTGGGCACGGCCTGCGCCTCCGGCGCCCAGGCCGTCGCCGACGGGGTACGCCTCATCCGCGCCGGCGAGGCCGACGTGGTGGTGTGCGGGGCGAGCGAGGCGCCGCTGTTCGGCACGTTCGCCGACACGTTCGGCAACGCCCGGGCGCTGGCCCGCGGCTGGGACGAACCCACCGAGGCGAGCCGGCCGTTCGACAAGCGGCGCAACGGGTTCGTGCTGGCCGAGGGCGCGGCGCTGCTGGTGCTCGAACGGGCCGGGCACGCCGCCGCCCGGGGCGCGACCGGCTACGCCGAGGTCGCCGGCTACGGGGTGAACACCGACGCCTACCACCCGACCGCGCCCCGGCCCGACGGCGCGGGCGCCGCCGCGTGCATGCGTCGGGCGCTGGCCGGCGCCGGTGTCGGGCCGGACGACGTCGGTTACGTCAACGCCCACGGCACCGGCACGAAACGCGGAGACGTCGCCGAGACCACCGCGCTGGCCGAGGTGTTCGGCGTCGGCGCGGTGCCGGTCAGCTCCACCAAGGCACTCACCGGGCACCTGCTCGGCGCCTCCGGGGTGCTGGAGGCCGCGGTCACCGCGCTGGCGCTCGGGCGCGGCCTGCTGCCGCCCACCTACCACCTGGACGACCCGGACCCGGAGTGCGAGGCGGACCACGTCCGCGCCGCGCCCCGGCCCACCCGGACCGACCACGCGCTGACGAACTCGTTCGGGTTCGGCGGCCAGAACGTCAGCCTGCTGCTGCGCCGGCTCCCGGAGCCGGCCCGCCGGGCCGCCACCCCGGTCGCCGCCGGCTGACCGTACTCCATCCCGGGCGTCCGCCCGGGTCGTGATCACGGGGGGAACAGGGGGAAACCCGTCCATGCACATCAACGGCATCGACCATCTCGAACTGTACGTGGGGGACGCCCGGCAGGCGGCCTTCTACTTCGACACCGCGGTCGGGTTCCGGCTGCGCGGTCAGGGCGGACCGGAGACCGGGCTGGCCGGGCAGCGTTCGCTGCTGCTGGCCCAGGCCGGCATCCGGCTGCTGCTGACCACCGGCCTGTCCGCCGAGCACCCGGCCGCCACCTACGTGCACCGGCACGGCGACGGCATCGCGGTGGTCGCGCTGGCCGTCGACGACGCCGCCGGGGCGTACGCGGAGCTGGTGGCCCGGGGTGCGACCGGGGTGACGCCACCGCGGACCTTCACCGACGGGAACGCCGAGGTGGTGCTCGCCGAGGTCGGCGGCTTCGGCGACGTGCTGCACCGGCTCGTCGAGCGGCGCGGTGACCACGACGTGTTCCTGCCCGGCGCGATCGAGCCGGTGGCCGCCCCGGACGGCGACGCGCTGCTGGCCGAGGTCGACCACCTGGCGGTCTGCGTGCCACCCGGGCAGCTCGACGAGACGGTCGCGCACTACGAGAAGGTGTTCGGCTTCGCCGAGATCTTCACCGAACACATCGAGGTCGCCGGCCAGGCGATGAACTCCAAGGTGGTGCAGAGCCCGTCCGGGCAGGTCACCTTCGTGCTGCTGGAGCCGGACACGGGTGCCCGGGCCGGGCAGATCGAGGACTTCCTGCGCTGGCACGCCGGCGCCGGGGTGCAGCACCTGGGGCTGCGCACCGACGACATCGTCACCGCGGTCGGCGCGCTCGCCGGCCGGGGGGTGCGGTTCGCCCGCACGCCCGGCGCCTACTACGACCACCTGGAACAGCGGGTCGGTCGGCTGGACGCGCCGGTGGACCGGCTGCGGGAGCTGAGCATCCTGGTCGACTCCGACCACGACGGGCAGCTCCTGCAGATCTTCACCGAGTCGATGCACGTGCGCCGCACCCTCTTCCTCGAACTCATCGAGCGGCGCGGGGCGCGCACCTTCGGCAGCGGCAACATCAAGGCGCTCTACGAGGCCAAGGAACGCGAACTGACCGCGGCGGGGGCGATCCCCGCCGCCGCGGCCGGAGGAGGGGTTGGAGCATGACCACCATCGATCCCGGGTTGACCGCCGAGGAGGAGGCGTTGCTGCCCTCCGACGACGACGTCCGGCACTACGCCGAGCACGGCTGGTACCTGTCGAAGAAGCTGCTCACCGACGACGAGGTGGACGAGCTGGTCGCCGCCACCGACCGCTACTACGCTGGGGAACGCGACCGGCGGCTGCCGGTGCGCCCGCCGAAGCTCGCCTACTGGGAGCCGTCGAAGGGCGACGTGCAACGGCACAACGACTACGTGCACCACGAGCACGACGGCATCGCCCGGATCCTGCGCAAGCCGCTGATCGGGGCGGTCGCCGCCCGGCTCGCGCGGGCTTCCGAGATCCGGATCTTCCAGTCGACGCTGATCTGGAAGCCGCCGATCGCCGGCGAGCCGTCCAACATCGTGCCCTGGCACTTCGACAAGCACTACTGGGCATCCTCGTCGTCGGAGCACATGCTCACCGCGTTCATCCCGTTCCACGACTGCGGCGAGGAGATGGGCACCATCACCATGGTCGACGGCTCGCACCGCTGGCGGGAGATCGGCGCCGACGACACCGTGGTCCGGCACTTCGCCGACCGGGACCGCGACCAGCTCGAGGCGATGCTCGCCGAGAACGCGGCCCACAACGGCGCCGAGATCCGCAAGATCCCGATGGTGATCCCCAAGGGACACATGAGCTTCCACCACTGCCGCACCTACCACGGAAGCGGCGCGAACGTCAGCGGGCGGCCCCGGCGGGCGATCTCGCTGCACCTGCAGGACGGCGACAACGCCTGGCGGGAGTATCCGCTCTCCGACGGCACGCTCGCCGCGTACAACCACGACGTGCTGGTCCGCCGCACCCACGAGGGGCGGCCGGACTACGCGGACCCCGATTACTGCCCGGTCATCTGGCGCGACCGCGCCCAGCAGGGAGGCTGACAATGTCACGGTACGACTGGGGTAGGACGCACCCGGGCATCGAGCGGCTGGAGCGGGCGGTGACCGAGCGCCGCGACGTGGTGGTCAAGCACCCGCTCTACGCCAACCTGGACACCCACGACGCGCTCGTCACGTTCATGGAGCACCACGTCTTCGCGGTCTGGGACTTCATGTCCCTGCTGAAGTCCTTGCAGCGCCAGCTGACCTGCGTCACCGTGCCGTGGATCCCGACCGGCCCGACCGGCAGCCGCCGCCTGATCAACGACATCGTCATGGTCGAGGAGAGCGACGAGCTGGGCGAGGGCTACATCAGCCACTTCGAGCTGTACGTGCGGGGCATGACCGAGGCCGGCGCGGACACCACGGCGGTGGAGAAGCTGGTCGACCTGCTGCGGGCCGGCCGGCCGGTGACCGAGGCGCTCGGCGCGGCCGGCGTGCCGGCCCCGTCGGCGGCGTTCGCCGGCACCACCTGGCGGATCATCGAGACCACCCCGGTGCACTGCCAGGCGGCCGCGTTCGCGTTCGGCCGGGAGGACCTCATCCCGGAGATGTTCACCCAGGTCGTCGCCGTCAACGAGCGCAGCAACCGGCTGAACACGTTCGTCGACTACCTGGAGCGGCACATCGAGGTCGACGGGGAGCAGCACACCCCGATGGCCATGCAGATGCTCGCCGACCTGTGCGGCGACGACGACACGAAGTGGCAGGAGTGCGCGGACACGGTGAACGCCGCGCTGACCGCCCGCGCCCGCCTCTGGGACGACATCCTCGCCGCGATCAAGGAGGGCCGTCCGGCGTGACCGACTCCGACCCGGTCCGGCTCTACCGGACGGTCCGGCTGATCCGCCGCTTCGAGGAGCGGGCGATCGAGCTGGTCGACTCCGGGGAGATCGTCGGCGGCATCCACCCGTACCTCGGGCAGGAGGGGGTGGCCGCCGGGGTCTGCGCGGAGCTCGCCGCCGACGACCTGGTCACCGGTACCCACCGCGGGCACGGGCACGTGCTGGCCAAGGGCGCCGACCCGGCCCGGATGCTGGCCGAGCTGTGCGGCCGGGTCACCGGGCTCAACCGGGGCCGGGGCGGGTCGATGCACGCCGCCGACTTCGGCGTCGGTGTGCTCGGCGCCAACGCCATCGTCGGGGCCGCCGGCGCGATCCTCACCGGTGCGGTGTGGGAGCGCCGGCGGCGCGGCGCCGACATCGTCGGCGCGACGTTCTTCGGCGACGGCGCGGTCAACGAGGGCATGCTGCTGGAGGCGTTCAACCTGGCCGCGCTCTGGCGGGTGCCGGTGCTGTTCGTCTGCGAGAACAACGGCTGGGCCACCACCATGCCGGTCGCCGGCGCGGTCGCCGGCACGATCGGCGGCCGGGCCGCCGCGTTCGGCATGCCGGCGTCCGCCGTCGACGGGCAGGACCCCGAGGCGGTACGCGAGGTCACCGCCGCCGCCGTCGGGCGGATGCGCGCCGGCGGCGGCCCCGAGCTGATCGAGGCGCACACCCACCGGTTCGACGCCCACCACACCTTCGAACACCGGGTACGCCTCGACTACCGCCCGCCCGAGGAGGTGGCGGCCGGGCGCTCCCGGGACCCGGTCGACATCCAGGGCGCCCGGCTGCCCCCGGCGGTACGCGCCGAGGTCGACGCCGCCGTCGAGGCGGTCCTCGACGCGGCCGTCGACTTCGCGCTGGCCGGACCGCACCCCGACCCGGCGACCGCCCTGGACCACCTGTACGCCAGCGGGCTCACCGCCCGGACCGGAGGTGGCTGATGCCCCGGCTCTCCTACCGCAGGGCGCTCACCCGGGCGCTCGCCGACGAGATGACCCGCGACGAGTCGGTCGTGGTGCTCGGCGAGGACATCCGGGTGGCCGCCGCCAACGTCACCACCGGCCTGCTCAAGAGGTTCGGCCCGGACCGGGTCCGCGACACCCCGCTGTCCGAGCAGGCGTTCACCAGCTTCGCCACCGGCGCGGCGCTGGCCGGGGCCCGCCCGGTGGTGGAGTTCCAGATCCCGTCGTTGCTGTTCCTGGTCTTCGAGCAGATCGTCAACCACGCGCACAAGTTCCCGCTGATGACCGGCGGCCAGTGCGCGGTGCCGGTCACCTACCTGGTGCCCGGCTCCGGCTCCCGCACCGGCTGGGCCGGGCAGCACTCCGACCACCCGTACGCGCTGTTCGCCCACGTCGGGGTGACCACCGTGGTGCCGGCCACCCCGGCCGACGCGTACGGGCTGCTGGTCTCCGCGATCCGCTGCGACGACCCGGTGGTGGTCTTCGCGCCGGCCGGCGCGCTCGACCTGCGGGCGGACGTCACCGACCTCGTGCCGGTGCCGTTGGGCCGCGGCGTGGTCCGCCGGCCGGGTGACGACGTCACCGTGGTCGCCGTCGGGCACCTGGTGCACGACGCGCTCGCGGTCGCCGACGAGCTGGCCGACCAGGCGTCGGTGGAGGTCTTCGACCCCCGCACGCTGTACCCGTTCGACTGGGACGGGCTGGTGGACTCGGTGACCCGTACCGGGCGACTCGTCGTGGTCGACGACGGCAACCGGTCCTGCGGCATCGCCGGGGAGATCATCGCGACCGTGGTCGAGCGGGTCCGACTGGCCGCGCCACCCCGGCGCGTCACCCGGCCCGACGGTGCCGTGCTGCCGTTCGCGCCGGCCCTGGACCGGGCCGTGCAGCCCGGCCGGGACCAGCTCGCCGCCGCCATCCAACTGACCCTCAAGGACGGATGAACCATGGACCCGAACTACCCGTGGCCGCCGCTCGGCCAGGCGTGGACCGACCTGCCCGAGTCCACCCGCGCGGCGATGGTGGCGGCCGGCGCCGAGACGTGGGAGAAGATCTTCCACGGTCGGGCCACCTACAACAGGCAGTGGCGGCTGGCCCGCCCGCCGGTGCTCACCGCGGACGCGTTCGGCGAGCTGAACGAGGTCTGCGACCGGATCGCCCAGCTCATCCTGGAGGCGTGCCGGCGCCGCGCCGGCACCGCCGGTGAGCTGCGCCGGCTGCTCGACGTGCCGGAGGGGGAGACCCGCCTGCTCGACCCGGACGAGGCGCTGCACGACGGGCTGCTCGCCGCGTACCGCCCGGACGTGCTCTTCTCCGGCGGCGTGCCGTGCATCGTGGAGTACAACATCGACAGCAGCCTCGGCGGCGGCTTCGACGCCGACACGGTGATCCAGCGCTACGCGGAGCTGTACCGCTCGCGCGACCTGCTCGACGGCCTGCGGCCCGCGCCGTCCCTGCTGGACCAGCGGTTCGTGGCGATCCGGGACACGCTCGGCCTGCCCGAGGGCGCCCGGGTGGCGCTGCTGATGGACTTCGAGGCGGACTATCCCGGGCTGGACGACCCGGAGACGTTCATCCGTATCCTCTCGCCGCTGGTCGACCAGGCCCGGCCGTTCGGCATCGACCTGGTCATCGCCCCGCTCGCCACCGCCACGCTGGACGAGGAGAGTCGGCTCGTCGTCGGCGGCGCGCCGGTGGACGCGCTGTTCCGGTTGTTCGTGCCGAACCGGGTCACGCCCAGCGCCGGCCTGGACGCGGTGGCCGGCGCGCTGGCCGCCGGGACACTGCCGATGTTCGTCAGCAGCGCGGCCTGGCTGCTCAGCAACAAGCTCAACTACGCCTGGCTCTGGGCCGACCTCGACCTGCTGCCGGAGCCGGACCGGGCGCTGATCCGCCGTTACGTGCCGCACACCGTCGCGCTCACCGCCGACCAGCTCGACCGGGCGCTGGCCGGGCAGGCCGACCTGGTCGCCAAGCCGGCCGGCGGCTCGGCCGGGCACGGGGTGCTGATCGGCCGGGAGATGAGCGCGGTGGCCTGGGAGGACGGGGTGCGCGCCGCGATCGACGCGGGCGGCAACATCCTGCAGCGCTATCACGAGGCGGACCGGGTGGCGATGGACTTCGTGCAGATCGAGACCGGGGAGACGGTCACCGCCGAGGTGCCCTGGAGCCTCGCCCCCTACCTGTTCGGGCGCACCGGCTCCGGTGCGCTGGCCCGGGTCGGCTATCCCGGTTGCGAGGGCGTGCTCAACCTGGCCCGGGGTGTCCTCATGACCGGCGTTCTCCTCACCGACTGATCCCGCCGACGGCCGGGGTGGTGAAGAAGGCGGCCAGCGGGGTGGTGAGGGCCGGCGGGGCGACGGCGATGCCGTTGTGCGGGCTGCCGGGTACACGCAGCGTGCGGGCCCGGGGGAGGACGGTGGCCAGGAGGTCGTTGGTCTCGGTGAAGAACGGTGCGGCCTTGGCGCCGCTGATCAGCAGCGTCTCGGCGGTGATGCCGGCGTACTGCTCGGCCGGCCCCTCGTGGGCCACGATCTGGCGTGACTCGGCGAGCGTCATGCCCACCAGCGAACCCATCGTCCGGCCGACCTCGGTCCGCAGGAACGCACGGGTGAGGGCCGTGCGCACCGCCAGCGGAAGCCGGGACGCGGCGGACTGCGGGTTGACGGCGGCGGCCACGATCGCCAGGGCGCGGGCGGTGTCGCCGGCCCGGACGGCGGCGTCGGCCGGATCCAGGAACGCCGTCGACATGCCGTGGCCGTCGAGTCGCAGCGGGGCGTCGTAGACCGCGATCCGCTCCAGCGGCAGCCGCAACGCGGCGCGCAGCACCACGAACGCGCCGTAGCTGTGCCCGATCGCCCAGCGGGTGCCGGTGTGCGCGAGCACCGCGCCGAGGTCGTCGATCTCCTGCTCCACCGTGTACGGCTCGCGCCGTGGCGGCGCGTCCGCCCGACCTCGCCGGTTGTACAGGTGCACGGTGAACCGGTCGGCGAGCCGGGCGGCGAGGCGACGGTACTCCGCGATCGTCACCCCGCCGCCGTGCACCACCACGAGCCCCGGCCCGGTGCCCGTGGAGTGCACGACGATGCCCGCGCCGTCCGGCGCCGTGATCCGGTGCATGACTGTCCCCTCTCCGCCCGGCAAACTGCGAACGTCGTTTGCAGTTTACAGTGGGAGGGTGAGCGACGCATCCACCGGAGGGTCGATCTGGTCCCGGCCCCGGCGCGGCACCCGCGGCCCGACCCCGACGCACGGCCGGGACGAGATCGCCGCCGCCGCGGTCGCGCTGGCCGACGCCGGCGGGCTGGACGCCGTGTCGATGCGCGCGGTGGCCGGCGCGCTGGGCATGGCCGCCGGCTCGCTCTACCGGCACCTGTCCTCCCGCGACGACCTGCTGGACCTGATGGTCGACCGGTGCGTGGGAGAGTTGCGGCCGTACCCGACCGACGACGGGAGCTGGACCGACCAGTTCCTCCTGCTGGCCCGCCGCCAACTCGCGCTGCACCGTCGCCACCCGTGGCTGCCGGACGCGCTCGCCCGACCGGCGGTGCCCGGGCCGAACACGCTCGCCTACTTCGACGCCTGCCTGCGCATCCTGGCGCCGGTGCCGGCCGGCGTCGCCGCGAAGTTCGAAGCGATCGCCATGGTCACCGGCGTGGTCTCGCTCTTCGCCCGCAGCGCGGCGGCCACCGGCACGGTGACGTTCGACCACGTCGACCTGGCGGACTACCCGCACCTGGCGGCGGCGTTCGCCGCCCCCGCGCCGGCCCTGCCGCCCGGGGACGACCTGTTCGCCCGCACGCTGCGCGCGCTGCTCACCGGCCTCCTGACCGCCGACCGGCCCTGAGGTGCCCTGCCGGCCACCGACGGGCGGTTCCTGGTGTGCCCGGCCGCGCCTGGTCGTGTCCGGTCTCGGTGGTGGCGTTCGGGTGGGGCGGCGTGACGCGTCTTCGACTGTCTTTCGAGGGGGCGGTTCCTGGTGTGCCCGGCCGCGCCTGGCCGTGTCCGGTCTCGGTGGTGGCGTTCGCGTCGGGCAACGCGATGCGTTTCCACTGCCTTTCGAGCTGATATCAGAAACGACTCAGAGCGTGCCGGCCACGGGCGGATCCCGGCGACGGCGTCGGTGAGTCGTTGGTGAGTCGTTGGTGATATCAGCTCGAGAGGCACTCGCAGGTGATCAGCCTCCGCCACAGGCTCCGGGAGTCGTCCAGCCCGGCCGGGCCCGGCGCGTGTGCTCGCGCGAACCCGGCCCGTGCCGGAGTCGCCGGCCCGACCGCGCCGTGAGCCGCACGCCTGAGCCGCACGCCTGAGCCGCACGCCTGAGCCGCACGCCTGAGCCGCGCCGTGAGCCGCGCCGCCTGAGCGCGTCGCCTGAGCCGCGCCGCCTGAGCCGCGCCGCCTGAGCCGCGCCGCCTGAGCGGCGCGCCTGAGCCGCTCACGTCCGGACCCGACCGGCGCGCAGAGCCGCGCCACGGACGGCGTCGGGCCGGGGCGGGCCGGTGGGGCCGGCTATGCGGCGGGGGTCGGTCCGTGCCGGAGATCGTCGCCGGCGGGTGGCCGGGAGGTGTCGCGGGTGGCGAGGACGCGCAGCGTCTCGGCGGTCGCGACCGCGTCGCTACGGGCGCTGCCGTGCCGGCCGTCGCCGCTGTAGAGCGACGGGTCCGCGACCAGCGGATGGTCGGTCAGGTGCACGTGCAACGTGCCGAGGCGCTGCGCCACCGCGCGGGTGTGCGTGGACAGCCGGCGCATCCGCTCGCCCAGGCCGGCCCGCAGCGCGTCCGGCACGGCCGGGCTGTGCGACACGTCGAACATGCCCACCGTGATCACGTCCGCCCCGGCGTCGCGCAACGCGGTGACCATCGCGGACAGTTCGGCGTCGACCGCGTCCGGGTCGTAGCCGGGCCGGAACGCGTCGTTGCCGCCGCACACCACCAGCGCCAGGTCCGGGCCGAAGGCCAGCGCGTCGGTCAGTTGAGTGGCCCGTACCTCGTGCGCGCGTAGCCCACGCCGACCCAGGTTCAGGTATGCCAGATCGGGCCGCACCCCGCGTAGCTCGGCCGCGATCCGGTCGGCCCACTGGACGTCCGGGTAGCCGTCGACCGGCTCGCAGAGCCCCTCCGCGACGCTGTCGCCCAGCACCACGAACCGGTGCCACGGATGCCCGCGCAACAGCTCGCCGGCCTCACCGGGGCGCAGGCACCACGGGTCCGTCGCCTCGGTCAGCGTCGATGGCATGCCCGGCAGGCTAGCCGAGCCGACGCGCCGGAGGAAGACCGTCAGGCGCCGGCCCGGTGGCCGGCGGCGAGTCGCTTCGGGGCGCGGGCATACCACGCCTCGGTGAGCAGCTCGGTCAGCTCGACCGCCCCGATCCGGTCGAGCCGCACCAGCACCGCCGGGTAGCCGTCGAGGTGGGGCACGGTGAAGTAGACCGCCGGGTCGTCGGCGAGCAGCGCCTCCTTGGCGCCCAGGTCGGGCACCCGGGCGGCGAGGATCGGCCCGTCGGGTGCGGCGTCGCCGAGCGCGTCGAGGTCGGCGCGGCGCAGCGGCCGTTCCCAGGCGAACATCTTGTCGCGCACCCGCCACGCCGGCAGGTCGTCGTAGGACCCGCGCTCGGTGGTCTCGGGCAGGGCCAGCGCGACCCGCCGGACGTCGTCCCAGCTCGCCATGGGCCGACCCTACGCCCACCCACCGACACCGTCGCTCAGGCCGGCGTGGCCGCGACCGGCTCCGACGCCGGGCGGTCGGTCGACGAGCGGGTGAACAGCAGCGGCACCACGGTGAGCACCAGGCAGGCCACCGCCATCACCAGCAGCGCCCGGTGCAGCCCGAGCGCCGCCACCGACCAGCCGCCGAGCAACGCGCCGACCGGCAGGCCCAGGAAGGCCACCGAGCCGGAGATGCCCAACACCCGGGTCTGCAACGCCTCCGGCACCCGCTGGTAGAGCGCCGCGCCGAGCAGCGGGTTCACCGCCGCGATCCCGATGCCGGACAGGAACGTCACCACCAGCACCACGACCAGGTCGTCGCTGAGCGCCAGGGCGAGCAGCCGGGGCGTGCCGCTGAGCGCCAGCCCCAGCGCGAACACGGCCTGCCCCGGCAACCGCGTGCCGAGCACGGTGAACAGCAGGTTGCCCAGCAGCGCGCCGGCGGAGAACACCCCCAGCAGCAGCCCGAACCCGGCCGGGTCGCCGAGCACCTCACTCACCCAGAGCGGAATCCAGACCGCGACGCTGGCGTTGGCGAACATGTTGGACGCCGACACCACGATCAGCATGGTCAGCAGCGTCCGATCGGTGCGCAGGTACGCGAAGCCGCCGCGCAGCGCCCGCAGATAACGCTCCCGGGGCGCCGGGTGCGCCGGCGCCGGCGGCCGGACCAGCAGCCCGATCAGCAGCGCGCACACCGCGAACGTGGCCGCGTCGATCCAGATCGCCCGGGTCAGCCCCACCCAGTCGATGAGCAGCCCGCCCAGCACCGCGCCGAACAGCGTCATGCCCCGGGCCAGCCCGTCGTAGGCGGAGGTGAGCCGGATCAACGGCACCCCGGCCCGCTCCGCGGCCGGCTTGAACAGCACGTGCTTGACCCGGTCGCCGATGCCGCGAAGCCCGCCCGCGACGGCCACCAGCACCAGCAGCGTGCCGAACCCCAGCCAGGGCGCCAACGCCACCACCGCCATCGCGGCGGCGCTCGCGGCGTCCACGACGACGGAGGTACGGCGTACCCCGAACCGGTCCGCCCACGGGGTGGCCAGCGCGCTGGAGAGCATGTACGGCAGCGTCTCCGCGGCCGCGACCAGGCCCATCCGGGTGGGGCTGCCGGTGGTCTCCAGCACCAGCCAGGGGATGGCGACCACCGAGATCCGGGTGCCGAGGTTGGACAGCAGGTCGGCGCCGACCAGGGTGTACAACTCCCGGCGCGGGTTCACGCCGAGGTCCCCACCGAGTCGGTGTCGGCCGGGTGCGCGGCGGCGTACCGGGCCCGCAACGCCCGTTTGTCGACCTTCGCGGACCGGTTCAGCGGCAGTGCGTCGACGAACTCCACCGCGCCCGGCGCCCACGTCCCGCTCAGTTCCCGGGTCACCAACGCGATCAGCTCGTCGCCGGTGACGGTCGCGTCCGGCGCGGGCACCACGTACGCGTGGGGCAGTTCCCCGGCCACCGGGTCCGGCACGCCGATCACCGCGGCGGCGCGGACCTCGGGGTGGCCGGCGAGCACGTCCTCGATCGGGCGGGAGTAGATCGGCCAGCTGCGCTGCCGGGTGAGGATCCGGTCCTGCAGCCGGTCGACCAGGTAGAGGAACCCGTCGGCGTCGAGGTGGCCGATGTCCCGGGTGCGCACCCAGCCGTCGACGAGCGACTCGGCGGTCAGCTCGGGCTGCCCGTGGTAGCCGGCGAAGCTGAGCTTCGTGCGCACCCACACCTCGCCGTCGACGCCGGCCGGCAGCACCCGCCCGTCGGCGTCCCGGATCTGCACCGTCACGTCCCCGTACGGCCGGCCGCAGGACCGCAGCCGCTCCGGATGCTCCGGGTCCTCGGTGAGCCCGGGCAGCGCGCAGATGACCACCGCCTCGCTGAGCCCGTAGACGATCCGCAGGCACGGGCCGAACCGGGCGATCGCCTGACGCAGCCGGGCCGGCGCGGCCGGCCCGGCGCCCACGTTGAACATGAACATCGCGGAGAAGTCGGCACCCGGCAGGTCGGGGTGGTCGAGCACCTCGTAGAGCATCGGCGGGGTGACGAACGTGGAGGTGAGCCGCTCGGCGTCCACGGTGGCGACGAACGCGGCCGGGTCCCACCGCTCGCGCAGGAACAGCACCCCGCCGGTGAACAGGTTGAACAACGTGGTGATCTGGCCGCTGGCCAGCCACATCGGCGAGTGCGACAGGTGTCGCAGCAGCGGGAACCCGGCGCCCCGGAAGTCGGCGGCCAGCGCGAGCACCTGCCGGTAGAAGCTCTCCCGGTGGTGCACCAGCTTCGGCGTGCCGGTGGTGCCGCTGGTCTGCAGGAACGACTCCGGCGCGGGCACGTCGGCCGGCGGCGGCGCCGGCTCCGCGCCGCCGGCGGTCAGGTCCGGCCCGGCGCCGCCCGGCCCGAGGCAGAGCACCGGTACGCCGGCCAGGCCCGCGGCGAGCTGCCCGCCCAGCGGGTCGCGCGGGTCGTGCACGAAGACCTCCGGTTCGGCCAGCGCGACGAACTCGTCGATCTCGCGGCGGGAGGTGACCGGGGCGATCCACATGCTGCGGCAGCCGAGCAGGTGCAGCGCGAGTTGCAGCAGCGGCCCCTCGAGCGTGTTGCCGAGCATCACCAGCACCGCCGCGCCCGGCCGTACGCCGTGCCGGCGCAGCGCGGCGGCCAGGGCGCGCACCTCGGCGGCGACCTGGGTGTAGGTCAACCGGCGGTCGCCCGCCACCAGCGCCTCCCGATCACCGAATCCGGCGAACAGGTCCAGCGCCTCGTGCACGTAGTTCGGGCGGTCGGTCATGGCAGCCCCCATCGTGGTCCGCGAACGGCGTCCGGGCAGGTCGGAGCCGGGATACGACGGCAGGTGCCAAAGTCGGCGACCGCACCGCCGCCGGTTCCGAGCCTAGGCATCGGCGGTCCACGGCGGACAGAGCCGATCGGCGTCGGCTCGCGCCCCCCGGGCATTTGATCAGGTCGATCAGGTTGATTGACGCTCGTCATCGCAGACGGCTAGTTTCCCGTCCATCGACCGGGCGGTGACGCCGACCGCGCCACGCCCGGGGCTGCCGACCATGGAGGATCGATGCCGACCCCGAAGAGATGGCACGTCATAGCTTCCGCCGCAACGCTGCTGCTCGCCGGCACCCCGGCGGTGACCGCGAGCGCCGGCCCCACCGACACCGACCGCGCCGGGCACGGGCGCGCGGAGTGGGCCGGGAGCTGGGCCGCGGCGGTGACCCGCGGCAACACCGTGGGGCTGACCAACACCGGCCTGAACGACCAGAGCATCCGGATGACCGTGCAGACCACGGTGGGCGGTCCCCGGCTGCGGGTCCGGCTCACCAACCTCTACGGCGAGCAGGCGGTGAAGGTGGGCCACGCGACGATCGCCCGGCCGAACACCGCCACCACCGACGACCTGTCCGACGTCGACCCGGCCAGCGTCCGCGAGCTGCGGTTCTCCGGCGGCACGTCGGCGACCATCAACAAGGGCGCGGAACTGCTCAGCGACCCGCTGCCCTATCCGGTGGCCGAGCAGGAGGACCTGGTGGTCACCCTGTACTTCCCGGTGCTCACCGGCCCGGTCACGTTCCACGGCCAGTCCCGCGTCACCAACTTCATCGGCGCGACCGACCTGACCACGACCCCGGGCGGCGCCGGATTCACCATCAAGCCCAACTGCTGCTGGATGTTCCTCTCCGGCATCGACGTCGAGCGGCGGGCCACCCCGGGCTCGGTGGTGGTGCTCGGCGACTCCATCGGCGACGGCAACGGCAGCACGGTCAACACCGACCAGCGGTGGCCGGACCTGCTCGCCGAGCGCCTGATCGACGCGCGTCCGGAGGTCCGCACCCCGGGGGTGCTCAACCTCAGCCTGGCCGGCAACCGGCTCAACCACGAGGGCACCGAGCCCGGCGCGGGCGGCTTCCCCGGCTACTACGAGCTGGGCCCGAACGCGTTGGCCCGACTCAACGAGGACGTGTTCCCGCAGACCGGGGTGCGCACCGTCATCACCCACCTGGGCATCAACGACATCTGGATGAGCGGCGACAGCGCGGAGGCGATCATCGCCTCGCTGCGACAGCTCAACCAGCAGGTCAAGGCCCGCGGCCTGACCAGCCTGGTCGGCACGATCACGCCGTACGAGGGCAACGGCGGGCCGGGGGTGTGGACCGAGGAGAAGGACGCCACCCGCAACGCGGTCAACACCTGGCTGCGTGGTGCCGGGCGGGCCGAGTTCGACGGCGTGCTCGACTTCGACGCCGTGCTGCGGGACCCGGCACGGCCGAGCCGGCTGCTGCCGGCGTACGACGCCGGGGACCACATCCACCCGAACGACGCGGGCGCGCGGGCGATGGCGAACGCCGTCCCGTTGCGGCTGCTCGGGCTGTGACACCGGGCGGGGGCGGCGTCGGCACGGCGGCCGCCCCCGCCGCCATTCCTGGGGAGGAACGACCGTCGTGGACGTCAGCGAGATCCTCACCGGCCTGTACAGCGAGCAGGGCCGGCAGAACCCCTATCCCTTCTACGCGGCCCTGCACGCGCACGGGCCGATCAACCACATTCCCGTCCGGGCCGAGCACAGCACCGTGACCGCCGTCGCCGGCGGCTACGACGTGGTGGACCGGATCCTGCGCGATCCCGACTGGTACAAGGGCCTCCCGCCGGGCTGGGAGGAGCAGGAGATCCTGCGCACCTTCCTCACCTCGATGATGTTCGTCAACCCGCCGGACCACACCCGGATGCGGGCCGTCTTCGCGAGGACCTTCACGCCGCGCCGGCTCGGCGCGCTGGAGCCGGTGGTGGTGCGGATCGTGGAGGAGCGGCTGGACCGGATGGCCGAGGCCGGCGGGCACGGCGCCGAGGTCGACTTCGTCGCCGACTTCGCGTACCCGGTCCCGGCCCTGGTGATGGCCGAGTTCGTCGGCCTGCCGGCGACGGACCTGGCCTGGTACCGGCAGCG
Source organism: Micromonospora sp. WMMD754 (assembly GCF_049315235.1). Taxonomy (NCBI): domain Bacteria; kingdom Bacillati; phylum Actinomycetota; class Actinomycetes; order Micromonosporales; family Micromonosporaceae; genus Micromonospora; species Micromonospora sp. WMMD754. The sequence goes on along the minus strand of NZ_CP186058.1, from coordinate 5,676,883 downwards.
GGTCGACTGGATCGACGAGTACATGGACGTCTCCGGCAAGACGCCGGAGCGGCTGGCCCGGGCCAACCAGGCCGCCGAGGAGCTGCGGGTCTACTACCGGGACCTGATCGCCCACCGTCGCCGCTCACCCGCCACCGACCTGATCAGCGGGCTGGTCGAGGTGCTCGACGCGGGCGACGTCGACCTCACCGAGGACGAGCTGATCAGCAACCTGATTGTGCTGTTCAACGCCAGCTTCGTCACCACCGTCTACATGTTCAGCAACGGGCTGCCGCTGCTGCTGGACCACCCCGAGGTGACCGCCGCGCTGCCCGGCGACGACGCGCTGGCCCGCGGCTGCGTGGACGAGGTGCTGCGGATGGAGAGTCCGGTGCACTTCCTGGCCCGCTCCGCGCCCGCCGACACCGACGTGGACGGCGTTCCGATCGCGCGCGACGACAACGTGCTGCTGCTGATCGCCGCCGCCAACCGGGACCCGGCCCGGTTCCCCGACCCGGACCGCTTCGATCCGCGCCGCGCCGGGCCGCCGTCGCTGGCGTTCGGCGTCGGGCTGCACTTCTGCCTCGGCTCGGCGGTGTCCCGGCTGGAGGGACGGATCGCGCTGCCCCGCCTGTTCGCCCGGTTCCCCCGCCTCGCCGTCACCCAGCCCTGGACCTACAGCGGGAGCCTGTTCCTGCGCGGCATCGACAAGCTCTTCGTCACCACCGGGGAGGCCGGATGACGCTCGACCCGCAGGTCCTCGCGTGGCGGGCCGCGCGCGCCGCCACCGGCACCGCGCCGCTCTACACCCAGACCCTCGCCGAGGCCCGCGCCGCCGACCTCGCCGCGATCCGCGCCGGCTCCGGCGCGGTCGAGCCGGTCGCCGAGGTACGCGACACGCACGTGCCCGGCCCGGGCGGGCCGCTGCCGGTGCGGATCCACCGGCCGCCCGGCGACGGCCCGCTGCCCACGCTGGTCTGGTTCTTCGGCGGTGGCTGGACGCTCGGCAGCGTGGACACCGCCGACGGGATCTGCCGCCGCCTGGTCAACCTGGCCGGCTGCCAGACCGTGACCGTCGGCTACCGGCTCGCCCCGGAACACCCGTTCCCGGCCGCGGTGGAGGACTGCCACGCCGGGCTGCGCCACGTCGCCGCGCGGGCCGACGAGTTCCGCGTCGACCCGGACCGGCTCGCGGTCGGCGGCGACAGCGCCGGCGGCAACCTGGCCGCCGCGGTGACGCTGCTGGCCCGCGCCGACGGCGGTCCCCGGCTCGCCGCCCAGGTGCTGGTCTACCCGAACACCGACCAACGCCCCGGCGAGCGCCCGACCGACGACGAGGACCCGCTGCTGTTCAACCGGCACTCGGTGCGGTGGTACCGGGACCACTACCTCGCCGACCCCGGCGACGCGGCCCACCCGCTCGCCTCGCCGCTGCTCGCCGAGAACCTGTCCGGACTGCCCCCGGCGCTCGTGGTCACCGCCGGGCACGATCCGCTGCGCGCCGAGGGCCGGCGGTACGCCGAGCGGCTGCGGGAGGCCGGCGTGCCCACCGAGACGGCCGACTACCCGGGCATGGTGCACGGCTTCTTCGCCATGCCCGGCGTGTTCGACGCCGGCCGCGAGGCCCAGGAACGGGCCGCCGCGTTCCTGCGCGAGCGGTTCGGCCCCGACCCGGCGCCGGCTGCGGCGAGCGTCGGGACCGAGCATGGCTGAGTCCGGTTCGTTCGTGCCGCCGGTCAGCCTGGCCGACTTCGCCGCGATGGCCCGGGCGGCGCTGCCGGCCGACGTGTGGGACTTCGTCGACGGCGGCAGCGGCACCGAGACCGCGCTGGCCGCGAACCGGGCCGCGCTGGACCGGGTGGCGGTGCTGCCCCGGATGCTGGCCGGCGTGGACGACCCGTCCACCGGGGCGGCGCTGCCGGGCGGCCGGGCCGCGCTGCCGGTGGCGGTCGCGCCGATGGCGTACCAGCGGTTGCTGCACCCCGACGGCGAGCCGGCGCTCGCGGCGGCGGCCCGCGCGGCGGGCGTGCCCTACGTGGCCAGCACGCTGTCCAGCACGTCGATCGAGGAGATCGCCGCCACCGGCGCGACGGTCTGGTTCCAGCTCTACTGGCTGCGCGACCGGGGTCTGGTCGCCGACCTGCTGGACCGGGCGGCGGCCGCCGGCTGCGCGGCGCTGATGGTGACCGTGGACGTGCCGGTGCTCGGCCGCCGGCTGCGCGACGCCCGCAACGGCTTCGCGCTGCCGCCGCACGTCACCGCCGCCAACCTGCCCGGCGACCGGGACGACCTGGCCCACCAGGGCACCCCCGGCGTGTCCGCGGTGAAGGCGCACACCGGCGCGGTCTTCGCCCCGGCGCTGAGCTGGGCCGACCTGGCCTGGCTGCGGGCGCGTACCCCGGTGCCGTTGCTGGTCAAGGGCATCCTGGACGCGCGCGACGCGGTCCGCGCGGCGGACGCCGGCGTGGACGCGGTGGTGGTCTCCAACCACGGCGGCCGGCAGCTCGACGCCGCCCCGGCCACCGCCACTGTGCTGCCGGAGGTCGTCGACGCGGTGGCGGAGCGATGCGCGGTAATGCTGGACAGCGGCATCCGCAGCGGCACCGACGTGCTGCGGGCGCTCGCCCTCGGCGCCACCGGTGTGCTGGTCGGCCGGCCGCTGCTGTGGGCGCTCGCAGCCGGCGGCCGGGCCGGCGCCGAGGCCGCCCTGGCGCTGCTCGCGGCCGAGCTGCGCGACGCCCTCATCCTCAGCGGCTGCCCGGACCCGGTCGCGGCCCGGCGGCTGCGCACCCGGATCGGAGGCTGACGTGGAGCCGGTGGACCTGGCCGTCACGACGCTGCACGGCAGCGTCGACGACCCCGCGCTGAACTCGATGAACTTCCTCAACGAGGTGGCGCAGCACTACCCGGAGGCGGTGTCGCTGGCCGCCGGCCGGCCCTACGAGGAGTTCTTCGACTCGGCGCTGCTGCACGCGCACCTGGACCGGTTCCGCCGGCACCTCGCCGACGACCTCGGCCTGGACCGGGCGCAGGTCGACCGCACGCTGTTGCAGTACGGGCGGACCAAGGGGATCGTGCACCACCTGATCGCCCGGCACCTGGCCGTGGACGAGCGGATGAGCGTCGACCCGGAGACGATCGTGGTGACGGTCGGCTGCCAGGAGGCCATGTTCCTGGTGCTGCGCGCGCTGCGGGCCGACCCGGCCGACGTGCTGTTCGCGGTCGCGCCCACGTACGTCGGGCTCACCGGCGCGGCCCGCCTGGTCGACCTGCCGGTGCGCCCGGTGGCCGGCGGGCCGGACGGGGTGGACCTGGCCGACCTGCGCGCCGGGGTGCGCCGGGCCCGCGCCGAAGGGCTGCGGCCCCGGGCCTGCTACGTGATGCCGGACTTCGCCAACCCGTCCGGGGTCAGCATGGACACCGCGCACCGCCGCCGACTGCTGGACCTGGCCGCCGCCGAGGACTTGCTGCTGATCGAGGACAACCCGTACGGCCTGTTCCCGGCGGCCGGCACGGACCGGCGGCCGACGCTCAAGGCGCTGGACACCGCGCGGCGGGTGGTCTACCTCGGCTCGTTCGCCAAGACCGTGCTGCCCGGCGCGCGGGTCGGCTACGTGGTCGCCGACCAGCGGGTGGGCGGCTCCGACGGCACGGTCGGCCCGCTCGCCGACCAGCTCGCGAAGATCAAGAGCATGGTCACGGTGAACACCTCGCCGATCAGCCAGGCGGTGATCGGGGGCGCGCTGCTGGCGCACGACTGCTCGCTGGCGGCCGCCAACGTGCGGGAGCGGTCCGCGTACGCCCGCAACCTGGGTCACCTGGTCGACGGCCTGGCGCGGCGCTTCCCGGCTGGCGGGCCGGTGCGCTGGACCGTGCCGGCCGGCGGCTTCTTCGTGGTGGTCACCGTGCCGTTCCCGGTGGACGACGCGCTGCTGCACCGCTCGGCCCGCGAGTACGGCGTGCTCTGGACGCCGATGGCGCACTTCTACGACGCCGGCACGCCGGTGCGCGCGCTGCGCCTGTCGGTGAGCGCGGTCACGCCGGCGCAGATCGACCTGGGCCTGGACCGGCTCGCCGCGCTGGTCGGCGACGTGACGGCCGGCGTGGGCGCGCCGGTGTGACGGCGCACTGTCGCCGTTCCGGCACCACCCGTGTTCCCCGCCGCGGTGCGGTCCGTTGATAATGGACGGATGGTTGCCTGGGAGTACGCGTTGCTGGTCCGTCGCTATCAGGGGCAGGGCCGCAATTTCCACGTCACGTTCGTCTGGTACGGCCCGGACGGCTCGCGATCCGACGTGACCGCGTACGGCGACACCGCGATCGCCCACCTCAACCGGGTCGGCCGCGAGGGCTGGGAGCTGGTCTCCGCCGCCGAGGACGTGAACAACGTGCAGGGCAGCACCGAGGTGCACCGCTACCATCTCAAGCGCCCGCTGCGCTGACCCGGTAGCGTCTCCCCGCCGGCAGGGGAGGGAGCAGCGGTGGGTCGCTACGTGGTCGGGGTGGACCTGGGCACGCTCTCCGGGCGGGCCGTGGTGGTCGACGTGGTCGACGGCGCCGAGCGGGGAAGCGCGGTGCACGCCTACCGGCACGGGGTGCTGACCGAGCGGCTCCCGGGCGGGCCGGCGCTGCCGCCCGGCTGGGCGCTGCAGGACCCGGCCGACCACGTGGAGGTGCTGCGGACCGCCGTGCCCGCCGCCGTCCGTGCCGCCGGGATCGATCCGGCCGAGGTGGTCGGCGTCGGGGTGGACGCCACCTCGTGCACGGTGCTGCCCACCCTGGCCGACGGCACCCCGCTCGCCGAGCTGCCCGACCTGCGGGACCGGCCGCACGCCTGGCCGAAGCTCTGGAAGCACCACGCCGCCCAGCGGCAGGCCGAGCGGATCACCGCCCTGGCCGAGGCGCGCGGCGAGAGCTGGCTGGCCCGCTACGGCGGCCGGGTGTCCGCCGAGTGGCAGCTGGCCAAGGCACTGGAGGTGCTGGAGGAGGACCCGGTCGTGTTCCACCGGGCCCGACACTGGGTGGAGACGGCGGACTGGCTGGTCCGACGGCTGTGCGGGCGGGCCACCCGCAACGCCTCCGCCGCCGGGTTCAAGGGGCTGCGGCAGGACGGCCGCGACCCGGACGCCGGCTTCCTCGCCGCGCTGCACCCGGAGCTGCCCGGCCTGCTGGCGAAGCTGGACCACGGCCCGCTGCTGCCACCGGCCGCCCGCGCGGGCCTGCTGACCGAGGAGGCGGCCGGCTGGACCGGCCTGCCCACCGGCGTCCCGGTCGCAGCCGGGGCCATCGACGCGCACGTGACCGCGGCGGCGGCCCGGACGGTCACGCCCGGCCGGATGCTCGCCGTGCTCGGCACCAGCACCTGCCTGATCCTGAACGCGGAGCACCGCCACGAGGTGCCCGGCGTCTGCGGGGTGGTCGCGGACGGGGTGACCGCCGGCCACTGGGGCTACGAGGCCGGGCAGAGCGGGGTCGGCGACATCTTCGCCTGGTACGTCGAGCGCGGGCTGCCCGCCGCGTACGCCGAGGAGGCCGCCCGGCGCGGCCTGTCGCCGCAGGACCTGCTGGACGCGCTCGCCGCCGACCAGCCGGTCGGCGGGCACGGGCTGCTGGCGCTGGACTGGCACAGCGGCAACCGTTCGGTGTTGATGGACCACGAGCTGAGCGGCGTGCTGGTCGGGCTCACGCTGGCCACCCGGCCGGAGGACATCTGGCGGGCGCTGCTGGAGGCGACCGCGTTCGGCGCCCGCACCGTGCTCGAGGCGTTCGGGTCCGCCGGGCTGGCCGTGGACGAGCTGACCGTGGCCGGCGGTCTCACCGCGAACCGGTTGCTGCTGCGCGTCTACGCCGACGTGCTGCGCCGCCCGCTGCACGTGCTGGCCGCCGCGCACCCGGCCGCGCTGGGCGCGGCGATCCACGCGGCGGTCGCCGCCGGCGTGTACCCGGACGTGGAGCGCGCCTCGGCGGCCATGGGCGCGGCACACCGCGAGACGGTCCACCCGGACCGGGCCCGCACCGACGCCTACGACGACCTGTACGCCGACTACCGCGCCCTGCACGACCACTTCGGCCGGGGCGGCACCGACCTCCTGCACCGCCTCCACGCCCGCCGCGCCACCCGTCCCGCCCCGGCCGACCCGTCCTCCCCGGGGTGACCAGGGAGTTCGGGTCGGCGGCGGCAGCCGGTCGGAGTCAGGCCAGGTCGACGGTGGGGTAGAGGGGGAAGGGGGTGAGCAGGTCGGCGGCCTGCTTGCCGACCTGCTCGGCGACCGCCGGGTCGAGGACGTACTTCGCCTTGGACGCGGCGCCGTCCGGGCCGGTGCCGGCCGTGGTCTGGCTGAGCACGGTGTGGATCAGCTCGGCGGTGGCGTCCATCTCGGTGGCGCCGAGCCCCCGGGTGGTCAGCGCCGGGGTGCCGATCCGGATGCCGGAGGTGTACCAGGCGCCGTTCGGGTCCTGCGGCACCGCGTTGCGGTTGGTCACGATGCCGGAGTCGAGCAGCGCCTGCTCGGCCTGCCGCCCGGTCAGCCCGTAGTTGGACACGTCGATGAGCACCAGGTGGTTGTCGGTGCCGCCGGTGACCAGCGTCGCGCCCCGGCGCAGCAGCCCGTCGGCGAGGGCCTGGGCGTTGTCGACGATCCGCTGGGCGTAGTCGGCGAAGTCGGGGCGCCGGGCCTCGGCCAGCGCGACCGCCTTGGCGGCCATCACGTGCGGCAGCGGGCCGCCGAGCACCATCGGGCAGCCCCGGTCGACCTGGTCGGCCAGCTCCGGACCGCAGAGCACCATGCCGCCGCGCGGGCCGCGCAGCGACTTGTGCGTGGTGGTGGTGACGATGTGCGCGTGCGGCACCGGGTCGAAGTCGCCGGTGAAGACCTTGCCGGCGACCAGCCCGGCGAAGTGCGCCATGTCGACCATGAAGGTGGCGCCGACCGAGTCGGCGATCTCCCGCATGATCCGGAAGTTGACCTTCCGGGGGTACGCCGAGTAGCCGGCGACCAGGATCAGCGGCCGGAACTCGCGGGCCGCCTCGGCCACCCGGTCGTAGTCGATCAGCCCGGTCGCCGGGTCGGTGCCGTAGCTGCGCTGGTCGAACATCTTGCCGGAGATGTTCGGCCGGAAACCGTGGGTGAGGTGGCCGCCGGCGTCCAGCGACATGCCGAGCATCCGCTGGTCGCCCAGCTCCCGGCGCAGCGCGAACCAGTCCGCCTCGGTGAGGTCGTTGACGTGGCGGGCCTGGGCCTTCTTCAGCGCGGGGGACTCGACCCGGTCGGCCAGGATCGCCCAGAAGGCGACCAGGTTGGCGTCGATGCCGGAGTGTGGCTGCACGTACGCGTGGGTGGCGCCGAACAGCTCCCGGGCGTGCTCGGCGGCGAGCGCCTCGACGGTGTCCACGTTCTGGCAGCCGGCGTAGAAGCGCCGACCGACGGTGCCCTCGGCGTACTTGTCGCTGAACCAGTTGCCCATGGTCAGCAGGGTCGCGGGGGAGGCGTAGTTCTCGCTGGCGATGAGCTTCAGCGACTCGCGTTGGTCGGCCAGCTCCGCGCCGATGGCGTCGGCCACCCGCGGCTCGACGGCGCGGATCACCTCCAGCGCGCTGCGGAAGGCGGTGGACTCGGCGTTGCGCGACATGCGACCTCCTGGTGACGTGCGGAAGGCCCAGGCGCTCGGCATGCGTCCTCATGACGAGGCCGCTCCCCGATGGTGCTCCATCTCCACGCGCCAGTCACGGCCCGCGCCGATCCTACCGGGTGGGCCCGCGCCGGACCTGCGGGGTTGGGCCGCTCAGGCGACGACGGCGTCGCGCGCCTTCTTCAGCGCCTTCGGCTCGGTCGGCGTCGTCGGGGCCTTCGGCCGCAGGTCGAGCATCCGCTGGCCGATCTCCTGGAGCTGGTTACGCCCGAGCGCCTCGCGGACCTTCGGGAACCACTCCTGCTCCTCCTCCTCGACGTGGTGCAGCACGTTCTCGATCAGCACCGTCGTCTTGGCCACGTACCGCTCGTCGTCGGCGTCCATGGTGAACAGCTCGAAGCAGAGCACGTCCGCGACGTGGTGCTCCTCGTACGACTCGAGGATGTCGTCCTCGACGTCCGGCACCAGCTTGCGGACCTCGGGGTACATCACCTCGTTCTCCAGGTAGGTGTGCACCGTCAGGGCCTCGAGGATCTGCGTGACGATCTTCCCGCGCGCGCCCGCCGGGCCGTCCTCGGCGTCCTGGAACGCCTTGAACAGGCGGCGGATCTCCTTGTGGTCCTCCTTGAGCAGGACGATCGCGTCGGTGGACACCGGTGCCTCCTAGGGTCGACTGATGTCGGCCCCCTACCCCCGACCGGATCGGCACAAACCGTGCGGATCACACCGTGGCCAGCGTGTACGGGATCTCGTCGAGCAGCTCGCGGGCGAGGAAACCGATCCGGCCGTAGCGGGGGACCAGCCGCTGCCCGCTCACCGCGTGCGCGAACGCGGCCCAGCAGGCGGCCTGCGCGGGGTCGGCGCCCCGGGAGAGCAGCCCGGCGAGCAGTCCGGCGCGCACGTCGCCGCTGCCGGAGGTGCCCAGCCCGGCGTCCCCGCTCTCCTCCCGCCAGGCCCGGCCGTCCGGGGTGGCGATGTGGCCGTAGAGCGAGACCACCGCGTCGTAGCGGCCGGCCAGCTCGATCGCCTCGGCGTCCAGGTCGTCGCCGGGGTCGCGGTCGAGCAGGTGGCGGGCCTCGGTGAGGTTGGGGGTCAGCACCACCCTGCGGCCCGAGCCGACCAGCAGGTCCGGCTCGTGGCTGAGCGCGCCGAGCGCGTACGCGTCGAGCACCAGCGCGGTCTCCGGCCCGGCCGCGTCGAGGACCAGGCGCAGCAGTTCCCCGGTGGTGTCGATGTCGTTCAACCCGGGGCCGACCGTCACCACGTCCGCGTCGGCGACCAGCCCGCCGAGCAGGTCGCCGGGATCGCCCCGGACCGCGCCGTCGCGGTTCTCCGGCAGGCCGACCACCAACGCCTCGGGCACCTGGATGCTGAGCGCGGCGGCGGTGGACTCGGCGGCGGCGAGTTGCAGCACGCCGGCGCCGGCGCGCAGCGCGGCCACGCCGGCCAGCAGCACCGCCCCGGGCGTGAACCGGGAGCCGCCGACGACCAGCACCGTGCCCCGGGCCTCCTTGCCGCCGGTCGGTACGGGCAGCGCCCAGTCCCGCAGCAGCGCGGGGGTGATCACGTCAGACCGGCTCGGCATGGACCTCGTCCTCCCTGGTGGGTTGCGCCCCCTGCCGGTGCAGGTGGGTGACGTCGTTGAACAGCTCCGGCGTGAGGCGGCCGGACTCGTCGGCACGCCAGCCGGTGACCGAGCAGTTGGCGATCACGTGGTCACGGGTGAGCGCCATCAACTCCTCCTCGGTGAGCCCCTCCACCAGGTAGCGCAGCAGGAACACCAACGCGTCGTGGCCGAACAGCAGCACCCGCCCGCCTTCGTGGTCGCGGCGCAGGTCGCCCAGCAGGGCCCGCAGCCGCAGCGCCACGTCGGTCCAGGACTCGCCGCCCGGCGGGCGGTAGTAGAACTTGCCGAGCCGGGCGCGTCGCTCGGCCTCCTCGGGATGGCGCCGGCGCACGCCGTGGCCGGTCAACCCGTCGAGGATGCCCAGCTCCCGGTCGCGCAGCCGTTCGTCGCGGCTCATCGGCACGCCGGTCCCGGCCAGGGCCAGCTCGGCGGTGCGCACCGCCCGCAGGTACGGCGACACCACCGCCACGTCCGGCCGGCGCCCCTCGGGCAGGCCGGCCAGCCACCGGCCGGTCGCCCGGGCCTGCTCCTCGCCGGTCGACGACAGCGGCACGTCCGCGTCCCGGTGGGTGAGGTCGATCAGCTCGGCGCCGGACGTCTCGGCCGCGGTGGCCGCCACGTTCGCCGTGCTCTCGCCGTGCCGGACGATCCAGAGCGATGCCAACTCCGCCATGCGGCCTCCGGTACCCGGGGTCCGGGACGGGTAACCGTGCCGGTCGCCACCGTGCGTGAACGTGCCGGGAAGGGGTAAGCGGGCGGTTCCGGAAGTCGACACAGGGAGGTGTGCCGTGGCGACCATGGTCCGTGAGCCGATGAGCCCGGTGAAGGACAAGAACTACGACCTGATCCACGCGCTGCAGATGTCACTCCAGCACATCTGGCAACTGGAGACGTACATCGCGGACGCGGAGGACCGGGGCGACTCCGAGCTCGCCACCTGGTTCCGCAAGATCCAGGAGAACAACCGCAAGGCCGGCGACCAGGGCAAGAAGCTGCTGGCCGAGCGCCTGCAGCGGGAGAACGGCTGACCGTCTTCCCGATCGGCCGGGTGGGTGCGCCCACCCGGCCGACGCGTGCCCGGGCGAGGGACAGCGCCGTACGCATCGATCCGGCAGGATGTCCGGCAGGCCGGGGCGGTCCCGGTCGCCGGGGGGCGGGCATGTCGACGGTGGTCCGGGGTCTGCGCGAGGCGCTGGTGCTCTTCGTGATCGCGGCGGTGGTGATCGCGGTCGCGGTCGGCATCTGGGTCGCGGTCGCCGGTGGTGACTTCGTGCACCGGCTCGGCGCGTCGTTCATCCTGGCCGGCCTCCTGATCGGGGTGACCGGCGACCTGACGCTGAGCCGGATCGGCATGCTGGACGCGCGGTCGGCGTTCGGCCTGCCGCCCGAGCGGGACGACGGCGGCGGCGGGCGGGTCCTGACCGGTGTCGGCGTCTTCCTCTTCGTCTCGGTGCCGCTGATCGTGGTCGGGGCGCTGCTGATCACCTGACGAGATGCCCGCGTGCGGCCGGTCCACGTCGTACGGTGTGGGGCGTGGCGACCACGGCGGCCGAGGAACTCCGGGTGGGGGAGCGGCTGGTCCGCGTCTCCAGCCCCGACAAGCCCTACTTTCCCGAGCGCGGGCTGACCAAGCTGGACGTCGTGCGCTACTTCCTCGCCGTCGGTGACGGCATCCTGCGCGCGCTGCGGGACCGGCCGACCATGCTGGAACGCTGGCCGCGCGGGGTGTTCGAGGGCGCGAAGGTGGCCACCCGGCAGACGAACAAGGGCGACGCGTTCTACCAGAAGCGGCTGCCGGCGGGCGCGCCCGACTGGGTCCGCACCGCGCACATCACCTTCCCCAGCGGCCGGACCGCCGACGAGGTGGCCCCGAGCGAGCTGGCCGTGGTGATCTGGGCGGCCAACCTCGGCACGCTGCGGTTCCACCCCTGGCCGGTGTCGAAGGCCGACGTCGAGCGCCCCGACCAGCTGCGCATCGACCTCGATCCGATGCCCGGGGTGGACTTCGCGCAGGTGGTGCCGGTGGCCCACGAGGTGCGGGCGTTCCTCGCCGAGCTGGGCATGGAGGGCTTCCCGAAGACCACCGGCGGTCGTGGCATCCACGTCTACCTGTCGATCGAGCCGCGCTGGAGCTTCGGGGAGTGCCGGCGGGCGGTGCTGGCGCTCGGCCTCCAGATGCAGCGCCGGCTGCCCGACCTGGTCACCACCACCTGGTGGCGGGACCAACGCGACCGGCCGGTCTTCGTCGACTACAACCAGATGGCCCGCGACCACACCATGACCTCGGCGTACTCGATCCGGCCGACGCCGCGGGCGCTGGTCTCGGCGCCGCTGGACTGGGCCGAGCTGGACGACGCCCGCCCGGAGGACTTCGACGTGGTGAGCATGCCGGCCCGGTTCGCCGAGCGCGGCGACCCGCACGCCGGCCTGGACACACGGCGGTATTCCCTGGAACGCCTGCTGGAGCTGGCCGACCGCGAGGGCCTGGAGTCACCGCCGGAGCGTTGAGCGCTCAGGCCCAGGGGCTCGACGTGCCGTCGAACTCCTCGAAGACCAGCCAGGTGCGGGTGGAGAGCACCCCGGCGATGCTCTGGACCCGGTCCAGCACCACGTCGCGCAGCGTGGCGTTGTCCGGCGCGCGCACCAGGGCGAGCACGTCGTGCTCACCGCTGAGCAGCGCCGCGTGCTCGATGTAGCGCACCTGGGCCAGCTCGGCGGAGACCTCCCGCCAGGTGTTCTGCTCGATGGTCAACGCGATGTAGGCCGACGTGCCCAGGCCGGCCGGCTCCGGGGCGACCCGCGCGGTGAAGCCGGTGAGCACGCCGTCGCGCAGCAGCCGCTCCACCCGGGCGTACGCGTTGGTGCGCGAGACGTGCACCCGTTCGGCGAGCGTCCGGATGGACAGCCGGGCGTCGGCGACCAGCTCCCGCAGGATCCGCCGGTCGACCTCGTCGAGCGGCCCGACCGAACGTCCCGTTCCGCCCGCCCCGCCCGGTGTGGTGCCGGTCTCCTGGCTCACTCCGCCCGCCTCCCCGTGCCATTCGTCCCGCGTTCATCCCGGATGTTGAGTCAATCATCCCTGAGCAGGAGCATAGGGCCACCACACGTCCAGGAGGTCCCCGCCGTGACGACCACACCCCAGGCGGTCCGCAGGGCATCCCCGCGCACCCGCCGGCCGGCCACCCCGGCCGCTCCCGACCCGACGGCTGGCCTGCTGCCGCAGTCCGAGCCGGTCCGGCTGCTGAATCCGGACGGCACTCCGCTGCCGCCCCGCGACGACTACCCCGAGCCGCCGGTCGAGACGCTGCGCGAGATGTACCGCCGGATGGTCGTCGGCCGCCGCTTCGACACCCAGGCCACCGCGCTGACCAAGCAGGGCCGGCTCGCCGTCTACCCGTCCGCCCGGGGCCAGGAGGCCTGCCAGGTCGGCGGCGTGCTGGCGCTGCGCGACACCGACTGGGTCTTCCCGACCTACCGGGAGTCGATGGCGCTGACCGCCCGCGGCCTCGACCCGGTCGAGGTGCTCACCCTGCTGCGCGGCGACTGGCACTGCGGGTACGACCCGGCCGTCACCCGCACCGCGCCCCAGTGCACCCCCCTCGCGACCCAGTCCGTGCACGCCGCCGGCCTCGCCTACGGCGAGTCCTACCAGGGGCGGGACACCGTCGCGCTGACGTTCATCGGCGACGGCGCCACCAGCGAGGGCGACTTCCACGAGGGCGTCAACTTCGCCGCCGTGTTCAAGGCCCCGGTGGTCTACCTGGTGCAGAACAACAAGTACGCGATCAGCGTGCCGCTGTCCCGGCAGACCGCCGCGCCGACCCTGGCCTACAAGGGCGTCGGCTACGGCGTGCCCAGCGAGCAGGTCGACGGCAACGACCCGGTGGCCGTCCTCGCGGTGCTGAACCGCGCCGTCGCGCACGCCCGCGCCGGCAAGGGCCCCTACCTGATCGAGGCGCACACCTACCGGATGGAGCCGCACACCAACGCCGACGACCAGACCCGCTACCGGGACGCCGAGGAGGTCGAGGCGTGGCGCGACCGCGACCCGATCGCCCGCCTGGAGGCCTACCTGCGGGCCCGCGGCGTGCTGGACGACGAGGCCGTCGCGGCCGTCGCGCAGGAGGCCGAGGAGTACGCCGCCGCGCTGCGCCGCCGGATGGACTCCCAGCCCACCGTCGACCCGCTGAGCCTGTTCGACCACGTCTACGCCGAGCCGACGCCGCAGCTGGTCGAGCAGCGTGAACTGGTCCGGGCCGAGCTGGAAGCGGCCCGCGACGAGGAGGGGGACGCCTGATGGCCACCATGACCATGGCGAAGGCGCTCAACGCCGCGCTCGCCGACGCGATGCTCGACGACGAGCGGGTGGTCGTCTTCGGCGAGGACGTCGGCCAACTCGGCGGCGTCTTCCGGATCACCGACGGGTTGCAGGCCCGCTTCGGCGACAAGCGCTGCTTCGACACCCCGCTCGCCGAGGCGGGCATCGTCGGCTTCGCCGTCGGCCTGGCCATGTCCGGGCTGCGGCCGGTGGTCGAGATGCAGTTCGACGCGTTCGCGTACCCGGCGTTCGAGCAGATCGCCTCGCACGTGGCGAAGCTGCGCAACCGCACCCGCGGCGCGCTCAGCGTGCCGATCGTGATCCGGGTGCCCTACGCCGGCGGCATCGGCGGCGTCGAGCACCACTGCGACTCCTCCGAGGCCTACTACGCGCACACCCCGGGGTTGAAGGTCGTCACCCCGGCCACCGTCGAGGACGCGTACTCCCTGCTGCGCGCTGCTGTCGACGACCCCGACCCGGTCGTGTTCCTGGAGCCGAAGAAGCTCTACTTCGGAAGCGGCGAGGCGGAGCTGCCGGCGCGCACCGCGCCGATCGGCACCGCCGTCGTGCGCCGCCCCGGCACCGACGCCACCCTCGTCGCGTACGGGCCGGCGGTGCCGGTGGCGCTGGCCGCGGCCGAGGCGGCCCGGGAGGAGGGCTGGGACCTGGAGGTGGTCGACGTGCGCAGCATCGTGCCGTTCGACGACGCCACCGTCACCGCCTCGGTACGCCGCACCGGACGGTGCGTGGTGATCCAGGAGGCGCAGGGCTTCGCCGGCGTCGGCGCCGAGATCGCCGCCCGGGTGCAGGAGCGCTGCTTCCACGCGCTGCACGCCCCGGTGCTGCGGGTCTCCGGACTGGACATCCCCTACCCGGCGCCGATGCTGGAGCACACCCACCTGCCCTCGGTCGACCGGGTGCTGGACGCCGTCGCCCGGCTGCAGTGGGACGACCAGCCCGACACCCGGTGGGTGGCGGCATGAGCGAACGCACCGAGCGAAGCGAGGGCCGTGAGGCCATGCCCGGCCGGCACGGCATGAGCGCCGCTGTCGGTACACGCGACTTCCTCCTGCCGGACCTGGGGGAAGGGCTGAGCGAGGCGGAGATCGTCGAGTGGCGGGTCGCCGTCGGTGACGTGGTCACCGTGGACCAGAGCGTGGTCGAGGTGGAGACCGCCAAGGCCGTCGTCGACGTGCCCTGCCCGTACCCCGGCCGGGTGGTGGCCCTGCACGGCGCGGCGGGCGAGGTCCGCCCGGTCGGCCAGCCGCTGATCACCATCGAGCCGCTCGACGGCGACGACGCCCCGGACCCGCATGCCACCTACCGCGAGGAGGAGCGGGCCGGCTCCGGCAACGTCCTGATCGGGTACGGCACCGGCCACGGCGGCCCGGGTCGGCGACGACGTCGACCCCGCCTCGCGGTGGCTTCCGAGCCCGCCCCGACGGCCCCCGCGGCCGTCCCGGCCGGTCCTGCGGCCCCGACGGGTCGCGCGGTCCCGGGTGGCTCGTCGACGCCGCCCGGCTCGCTCGCGGCCGCGGACCGGGACTCCGAACCGGCGCGGGCCTCCGGACCGGCGGCGGCGCCGCTGGTCATCTCGCCGATCGTGCGGCGGCTGGCGAAGGAGCACGGGATCGACCTGGCGTCGGTGCGCGGCACCGGCCCGGGCGGCGTGATCCGCCGGGTCGACGTGGAGGCGGCCCGGACCGCTCCGCCAGCCCGGCTGGCCGCCGTGCCGGACGCCCCGGACGCGCACGTCGGGCTCGCCCCGACCGGCGACGGCGACGTGGTCGTCCCGCTCACCGGCATCCGCAAGGTGATCGCCGACAAGCTCTCCCGCAGCCGGCGGGAGATCCCCGAGGTGACCATCTGGGTGGACGTGGACGCGACCGGGCTGCTGGAGACCCGGGCCGCGATCAACGCCGCCTCCCCGGACGCGCCGGTGAGCATCCTGGCCCTGCTGGCCCGGATCTGCCTCAGCGGGCTGCGGCGGTACCCGCAGCTCAACGCGCGGGTCGACACCGAGGGGCAGCGGATCGTCCAGTCCGCCGGGGTGCACCTGGGCATCGCGGCGCAGACCGACCGCGGGCTGGTGGTGCCGGTGCTGCGCGACGCCCAGCGGCTGACCACCCGGGAGCTGGCCGCCGCGCTCGCCGAGACCACCGCGTCGGCCCGTGCGGGCACGCTGCCCCCGGCGCGGCTGAGCGGCGGCACGTTCACGCTCAACAACTACGGCGTCTTCGGGGTGGACGGTTCCACGCCGATCATCAACCACCCGGAGGCGGCGCTGCTCGGCGTCGGCCGGATCGTGGACAAGCCCTGGGTGGTGGACGGACAGCTCGCCGTCCGCAAGGTGACCCAGCTCAGCCTCACCTTCGACCACCGGGTCTGCGACGGCGGGGTGGCCGGCGGGTTCCTGCGCCACGTGGCCGACTGCGTCGAGCAGCCGGCCCTGCTGGTCGCCAACGTCTGACCCCCCGCCCCCGGCCCCGGCCCCCACCGAGGGGGCCGGGGCCGCTCGCGTCCCCGCCGCCGCGCCCGCGATCTTGCACTTGCTGCCCTCGATGTGCCCGATTCGCACCCTTATCGAGGGCCGCAACTGCAAGATCGCGGCAGTGGTGCGGGTGGCGTGCGACGTCCAGCGCTGCCCGTCTCGCCGGGCCGGCCCCCCGTCGATCATGAGGTTGGCGGGGGCGAATCGGGGGCGTGCGCCGTCAACTTCATGATCGACGGATGAGGGGCGGGCGGGGCGCGGGGCGGGCGGTGGTGCGCGAATCGGGCGGAGGGGGCGTGGGGCGCAAGCCGGGACGGGAATTACCTGTCCGGCACGATTCGCGCAGCCGTTTCCGAGCAATTCCGCCGAAGGTGCCACAGCGTGACGCCGGGCCTACAGAATGTGGGCGAGGGGACGCGGAAATGGGGGGCGAAATATGTTTGTGAGGCGACGACTGACGCTATTCGCGATGACTGTCGCAGTCGCGCCACTGGCGGTCGGCGCGTGCACCGCCGGCCCGAAGTCGGTGGCGCGCAAGGCCGAGGCGGCCCCGCCGTCGGTCACCGTGACACCGATCGACCGGGCCCGGGACGTGCCGATCAGCGTGGAGGTGGGCGCGAAGGTCAGCAACGGCAGGGTGACCGCCGTGAAGCTCACCGACGACAAGGGCCGCCCGGTGCCGGCGCAACCGCGCGAGGACGGTTCCGGCTGGGTGCCGGACCGCCCGTTGGCGAATTCCCGGGCGTACACGGCCGAGGTGACCGTTACCGGCGATTCCGGAAAGACCACCACGCGCAAGACGACGTTCACGACGATGGCCAAATCCACCAAACCGGCCATCACCAGTGAATTGTATTTCCGGGACAACCAGACGTACGGGACGGCGATGCCGGTGGTGCTCGGTTTCGACCCGCCGATCCCGGAGCAGGCCCGCGCGGACGTGCAGCGCCGGCTGTTCGTCAAGACCGACCCGCCGCAGCCGGGCACCTGGTCCTGGGTGGCCGACGGCAAGCAGGCCGAGTACCGGGCGCCCGACCGGTGGAAGCCGGGTACGAAGATCAGCGTGCGCAGCGCGCTGGAGGGGCTGCCCATCGGCAAGGAGGCGGTGGGCGACGCGGACCGGGTGGCGTCGGCCAAGGTGGGGCGGCAGGTGTCGCTGGACATCGACAACACCACCAAGCAGATGGCCGTCTACCAGGACGGCAAGCTGCTCAAGAAGGTCCCGGTCAGTCTCGGCAAGCCGAGCACGCCGAGTTCCAGCGGCACCATGGTGATCATGGAAAAGCACGAGCACACCACGTTCGACACCCGGGGTGAGCCGGACGGCGGCTACGTGGTCGACGTGGACGACGCCCAGCGACTGACCTGGGGCGGCGAGTTCATCCACTCGGCGCCGTGGTCGGAGGGGGAGCAGGGCTTCAACAACACCTCGCACGGCTGCACCAACGTCTCGGCCACCGCCGCCGACTGGCTGATGGGCATCACCCAGGTCGGCGACCTGGTGACCGTCAAGGGCACCGAGGTGCAGCTCCAGCAGGGCAACGGCTTCACCGCCTGGAACGTCGGGTGGAACGAGTTCGCCAAGGGCAGCGCGCTGCCCGTACCGGCGGGCCTGAAGCCCACGCAGAGTCCGACGCCGCACCCGGGCGCGGTGGCCGGCGGGTCGTCGCCCGCCCCGGCCCCGAGCCGGAGCAACAGCGGCGGCTGAACCGGGGGAGGAACGGCCACCGGGCCGGCGTCGCGTCCGCGGCGCCGGCCCGGCGCCGTCTCAGTCCAGGTCGACGCGGGCCACGCCGGTCGCGGTCAGGCTGCCCAGCCAGAGCTGCCGGCCGTGCTGCCGCACGCCGGTGACCATCGGGTACGCCCCGCTCGGGCCGTGCAGCGTGCGCAGCACCCGCCCCGCGTCGTCGACCAGCGCGACCAGCCCGTAGCGGCGGGGCTGCGGCTGCACCGCGCCCGGCAGCAGGGCGACGATCTGCCGCACCCGGGGATGGGGCAGCAGCCGCTCCATGATCGGCAGGCGTGGGCTGGGCAGCGCGATCCAGTACGTCCCGTCGCCGACCGCGGAGACGTTGTCCGGGTAGGCCGGCAGGTCGGCCAGCACGGTGGCCCGCCCGCCCGGCAGCTCGACCCGCAGCAGCCGGTGGGTGGCGGTCTCGACCAGCATCAGCGCCGACTCGTCCGGGGTGAGGGCCAGCCCGTTGGGGAAGTAGAGCCCGTCCGCCACCACGTCGGTGCGCCCGCTGCGCCGGTCGTAGGCCAGCACCCGGCCGTTGGGCCGGTGCTCCAGCAGGTCGCGTTTCCACTGGGACAGCGGGAACCGGTCGGAGCTGTCGGTGAAGTAGACGGTGCCGTCCCGGGCGACCGCCGCGTTGTCGGCCAGGTGCACCGGCGGCCCGCTGCCGGTCAGCTCGTGCACCGCGCCGGCCGGGTCGACCCGCAGCAGCCCCCGGTAGGCGTCGCAGACCAGCAACCCGCCGTCGACCGGGTCCAGCTCGATGCCGAGCGGCCGGCCGCCGGTCTCGGCGAGCAGCGTGGGCCGGGTGCCGGCCGGGGCGTCCGCCGGCCACCACCAGAGCCGGCCGTCCTCGTCGCCGCTGATCGCCCGGCCCTCGGCGTCGATGACCACGTCCTCCGGCCCGTGCCCGCCGGCGGGCAGCGGCAGCAGGTCGGCACGATCGAGGCGGGTGTCGCCGGGGGCCCAGGGCCCGTCCAGCGGCGGCGGCACGGTGGCCGGCTCACGGACCGGCCGGATCAGCAGGGGCGCACGCGGGCGGGGCACAGACACGGCCATCGGCTCATTGTGGCCCGGCCGACGCGTCGACGGCAGTCCCGGCCGGCGTGTCCGCGTGGCGGGCCGGTCCGTGGGGCCGGCTGCCCGCGCTCAGAGGGCTGCCGGCGGCGCGGGCGGGTGGGCTGCGGCCTCGCGCGGGCCGGTCCGGAGGGGGCCCGGTGCGGAGCCGGCGGGCGGCTGCGGGATGACCCTGAGCGGCCTCGGGGTCGGCACCCGGGCGCTACCCGGAACCCCCGCGCGGACGTGGCGGAACTGTCGGTGGGCGCCGGTAGGTTTGCCGCATGGCAGACAGCGGCGACCGCTTCCACGTGGCGACGGAGGTGCACGACCAGGTGGTCGTGCTGCGCCCGGTCGGCGAGATCGACATCGCCACCGTGACGGCGTTCCGGGCCGCGCTCTGGGCGGCGCCGGCGCGGCCGGTGCTGCGGGTCGACCTGTCCGGCGTCCGGCTGCTCTCCGCGGCCGGGGTGCGCGCGCTGGTCGCCGCGCACCTGCGGGTGCGGGCACGCGGCGGCGAGCTGGTGCTGGTCGACCCCGACCCGGTGGTCTCCCGGGTGCTGCGGGTGACCGGGCTGCATCGGGTGCTCCCGGTGCGCGAGTCGACCCGCCCGTCGGAGCTGCTCGCCTGCGCGGCCTGACCGCCGCCGGGCCGCCGACACGCCGCCGGGCCGCCGGCGCGATGCCGACGGCCCGGGGGACGGGGAGCGCTCAGCGCACGCCGAGCAGGTCCACCACGAAGACGAGCGTCTCGTTCGGCTTGATGACGCCGCCGGCGCCGCGGGCGCCGTAGCCCAGGTGCGGCGGGATGGTGAGCCGGCGCCGGCCGCCCACCTTCATGCCGATCACGCCCTGGTCCCAGCCGGCGATGACCTGGCCGCCGCCGAGCGGGAACTCGAACGTCTCGCCCCGGTTCCACGAGGCGTCGAACTCGCGGCCGGTCGAGTGCGCCACGCCCACGTAGTGCACGCTGGCCAGCTGGCCCGGGCGGGCCTCCGGGCCGTCGCCGACCGTGATGTCCTCGATGACGAGATCGGCGGGCGGCGCGCCCTCGATCGGGCCAACCTCGGGCTTGTCCATGAGCGGGTCTCCTCGGTGCTGACGGTGTGGTCACCGTCGATCCTGCCCGATCGCGACCGGCCGATACGCGCCGGTCCCCGCCGGGGCGCGGCGGGGGCGTACGACCGGGCGGGCGCCGCCTGTCGGCGACGCCCGCCCGGGGCGACCTGCTCTCGATGACCTCACTTCAGCCAGGGGAGGCGCTGGATCAGGGGGAGCTTCGCCCAGGCGCGGCCGAGGCCGAGGGTGTTGCCGGCGCCGACCAGAGCCAGACCGGCGAGCAGGCCCGCGTAGATGAGGTGGTCGTCCATGAAGGGGTTGTTCTCGGGAGGCAGCACCGCCGTCCACATCAGGACCAGGAGCAGCCCGCCGGTGGCGGCGGCGATCCGGGTGCCGATGCCGAGCAGCAGGGCCACGCCGATGCCGAGCAGGCCGAGCATGAACAGCCAGTCCGCCCAGGCCGCGCCGGCGATGTCGTGGTAGATGTCCGCGAACGGGCCGGCCACCGCGTTGCCCAGGAAGCCCTTGGTCGGGCTGCCGCCGTTGATCCAGGCGTTCTTCGCCGGGGTCTCGTGTCCCAGGCCGAACATCTTGTCGAGGAAGGCCCAGAGGAACGTCCAGCCCAGGGCGAGCCGCAGCCCGGCCCAGACGTACCGGGTGGCCTTCTGGCGGGGGGTCTCGGCCGCCGGAGCGATGGTGGCGGCGGGGGTCCGCTCGATTGTCGCGGTCATGGTCTCCACGTCCCTTCTGTGCCTCGCACCGCGTTCCCGGTGGCACCTTCATTCCACTCCCCGGCGAGGGCCGGCAGCAGGGCCGACGGTGCCCCCGTGACCGGGTCCTTGGTCCCGTCCCGACCCGGTCCGGACGGCCCCCGGCGGACCGGTCCGCCGCCTCTGCCCGGGCGCCCGGGCGGCGGCCTAGCGTCGCTGGTGCAGGCCCGGCACGAGGAGGTCGTGATGAGGACGTGGCAGGTGGCCGACGTGATGACCAGGGACGTCGCGACGGTGGGCGAGGACACCCCGTACCGCGACGTCGTCGACGTGCTGGTCCGGGAACGGGTCAGCGGGGTTCCGGTGGTGGACTCGTTCCACCGCGTGCTCGGGGTGGTCTCCGAGGCGGACCTGCTGCACAAGGTGGAGCGCTCCGGCCACCCGGACGAGCGGCGGGTCTTCGAGGGGCGGCGCCGGCGTACCGCCCGGGAGAAGGCGGGCGCGCTGGTGGCCCGCGACCTGATGACCGCGCCGGCGGTCACCACGCACGAGCGGGCGTCGCTGGCCGCGACGGCCCGGCTGATGGACCGCGAGGCGGTCAAGCGGCTGCCCGTCCTCGACGACCTGGGCCGGCTGGCCGGCATCGTGACCCGGGGCGACCTGCTCCGGGTGCACCTGCGCACCGACGCGGAGATCCGCGAGGACGTGGTGCACGAGGTGCTGCGTCGGGTGCTCTCCGTGCGGGACGGCCTGGTGACGGTCCAGGTCCGCGGCGGGGAGGTCACCATGGACGGACGGCTGGACCGGCGCAGCGCCGTCGACCTCGCCGGACGCCTGGCGGGCCAGGTCGCCGGCGTGGTCGCGGTGCACAACGCCGTCGGGTACGACGTGGACGACACCACCCTGATGGAGCTGGACCCGGTGCACGCCACCCCGATCGCCTGACCGTCCCCGTTCCGGGCCCCGCCGACGCCGGTGGGGCCCGGGACGTGTCGGGCGTCCGAGCCCGCAACCGGCGACGGCCGCCCCACAGTTGGGGCGGCCGTCGCCGTGTCGATGGTCAGCCGCGCAGCGCCGGCTCGGTGGAGGCCCGGGCCGCCGGGACCGGCACCGGGACCACGACCACCGGGCAGCTCGCCTTGCGGACGCACTCCTCACTGACCGAGCCGAGCACGGTGTGCCGCAGCCGGTTGTGCCCGTGGCTGCCCAGCACCAGCAGGTCGGCCGTACGGGCGGCGGCGGTCAGCACGTCCGCCGGCCGGCCCTCGGCCACCTCCCCGGCGACCGGGTGGCCGGCACCCTGCCGCCGGACGAGGTCCGCGATCGCCCGGTCGAGCAGCTCCTCCGCGTGTCGCCGCTCGTCGGTCGGGTTCGTCGCGGTGGTCGGCCCCGCCTCGATGCCGTCCCACCGCCAGGCGACCACCGCCTGCACCGTGCCGCCGCGCGCCGCCGCCTCGTCGGCGGCCCAGTCCAGGGCGCGCCGGCCGCCGTCCGACCCGTCGACGCCCACCACGATCAGTCGGTTCTGGTTCATGGCCCACTCCCTTCGTCCTGCCCGCAGTGCACACCCGCGGCGGCGACCCCGGACAGGCGCGAAGGACCCGATCGGGCGGGCCGTCCGTCCCGCCCGCGGCGGCGACGGGTCAGACCGGGGCGGCGAGCTGGGCGGCGAGCAGCGCCGGCGCCTCGGCCAGCGAGGGGCCGTACCAGGTCAGGTGCCGGCCCGAGACCAGCACCGAGGGCACGCCGGGGAACGCCTCCGGCCCGTCGTCGGCGGTGAACCGGTACGGCTCGTCGGGCAGCACCACCAGCTCGGGCGCGCGGGCGCGCAGGACGTCCAGCGCCGGTCGGGGATAGCGCTCCGGATCCCCGGCCCAGCCGTTGACCACACCGAGCCGGCGCAGCACGTCCCCGGCGAACGTGTCCCGGCCCAGCACCACCCAGGGGCGCCGCCACACCGGCACCACCGCGGTGCGGACCCGCGCCGGCGCGGGCGGGGCGGCCCAGGCCCGGCGGGCCGCCCGCAACCACGGCGGCTCGTCCGGCGCGCCGATCGCGGCGACCAGCTCGCCGAGCTGGTCGAGGGCCTCCGGCACGGTACGCGGGAAGGTGACCCGCACCGGCACCCCGGCCGCGCGCAGCGCCTCCGCGTCGGCCAGCCGGTTCTCCTCCTCGTTGAGCAGCACCAGGTCGGGCGCGAGCGCCAGTACCCGGTCCAGGTCGGGATATTTCGTCCCGCCGACCCGGGTCACGTCCAGCCCGTCCGGGTGGGTGCACCAGTCGGTCGCGCCGACCAGCACCTCCGGGCGGGTCGCCGCGACCGCCTCGGTCAGCGAGGGAACCAGTGACACCACGCGCACGGTCGTCCTCCTCGTACCGCCCATCCTGGCGCATCGACGGCCGCCGGTCGGGTGGCCGGCGCCGGCGGACCGGTCGACAATGAGCGGATGCCTCCGAGCCCCGCCGCCCTGCCGGCCCCCGACTACGGCGTCCCACCGGCCGAGGCGCTGCCCCGGGCCCGTGAGTTCGCCGACCAGCTGGTCCGCCGACGCACCGTACGCGACTTCAGCGACCGGCCGATCCCACCCGGGGTGCTGGCCGAGGCGTTGCGGGCCGCCGCGTCGGCGCCGAGCGGGGCGAACCGGCAGCCGTGGCGGTTCGTGGTGCTGACCGACCCGGCGCTGAAGCGACGCCTGCGGGCCGCCGCCGAGGCCGAGGAGCGCGTCTTCTACGAGCGGCGTGCGCCGGAGGAGTGGCTGGCCGCGCTGGCCCCGCTCGGCACCGACGCCAGCAAGCCATTCCTGGAGACCGCGCCGGCGGTGATCGTGGTGTTCGAGGTGCACCGCGGGCCCGGGTCGCCCCGGCCCTACTACGTCAAGGAGTCGGTGGGGATCGCCGTCGGGTTCCTGCTCGCCGCGCTGCACCACGCCGGGCTGGCCACGCTCACCCACACGCCGAGCCCGATGCGCTTCCTCAACGAGCTGCTCGACCGGCCGGCCGAGGAGCGGGGCAACCTGATCATCCCGGTGGGCTATCCCGCGCCCGACGCGACCGTGCCGGACATCGACCGGAAGCCGCCGACCGAGGTGGTGCTCTGGCGCTGACCGGTCAGCGCACGGCGGGCGCCGGCTCGGGTTCCAGGCCCGCCACCGGCACGCCCTGCCGCACCGCCCACTCCACCGCGGCCCGCAGGTCCGCCGTGGGCAGCGGCCGCCGGGTGGTCACCGCCACGGCCGCGTGCACGGTGTACGCGAGGAACGGGTACGACCGGGCCAGCTCACCGATGGCCTCGTGCAGCCGTGCGACCACGGCCAGCGCCTCCGGCTCGCCGAGCGCCGGCAGGACGAGCTGGAACTCGTTGTCGGCGACGCGGACCGCCCGGTCGACCGGGCGCAGCACGCCGGTGACCGCGGCCAGGACGGCCTGACCCTCCCGGGCGACGCTGCGCCGGCCGAAGCGTTCCGGCGCGCCGGCCGGCTCGTCCACCCGCAGGCCGACCAGGGCCACCGGCAGCGTGCCGGAGGCGGTCACCCCGTCCGCGTCGGTCCACCGGCGCAGGCCCGGCTCGTCGAGCATGCCGTCGGTCGGCTCGACCGCGCGTACGCCCCGGTCGCCGCGCCGGGCCAGCAGCCGCAGCGCCGCCTCGGCCCGGGACTCGCCCGGCCCGGCCGGGATCTCCCGTACCCGGGCGACCGCCTCGTCGAGCGCGGACCGGGCCGCGGCGGGCAGCCGTTCGGCGAGCCGCTCCCGCAGCCGGATCACCTCGTGCAGCGCCTCGTCGCGGCGGAATCCCCACCGCCCGTCGAAGAGCCGGCCGGACTCCAGCGTCGGCGCCGGCCCGACCTCGCCCCGGTCGTACGCCACCAGGGTGGCGCCGAAGCGCGGGGTCAGCGCCACCACGCTCCACTCCCGGGCCAGATCCTCGGCCTCGTCCAACGCCACCCCGTACGTCCGGTCGGGCAGGTCGGGCGGGGGGCCACCGACCATGCCGACCACGGTGGTGGCGGCCCGACCGGCGATCCGCCGGTAGACCGCGCGCTCCCGGTCGAAGTACGGCAGCCGCTGGAAGAGCGCGAGCACCACGAGTGGGCCGTCCTCGGCCTCGGCCAGCGCGGCGCGTTCGATGGCGTGGGATACGGCGACGAGACTGCGTTTGGTGAATCGCTCCGGGGTCCGTCCGCTGTGCACCCGCCGAGCCTAGAGGGCCGGACCGGGTGGCGCACCGGCCGGCGGGTGCCCGGATTCGCCCGCACCGCCGAGGCGGTCACCATGATCGACGCCCTACACTCGGGCGTCGAGGCGAGCGACGGACGGATTGTGGCGAGATGACGAGCACCGGCAGCGTGGCCGTGTCCTGGTTGCGGCCGGTCCCGCCGGGCGTGCCGTCCCGGTTCACCCGGGCCGGCCAGGTCGGCTACGCCGACCGGCGCCTCGGCGAGCTGGTGCAGGGACGCCCGCCGGGGGTCACCGGCAGTCAGTGGAGCACCGCCGGCCGCGCCGGCCTCGACCTGGTGGTGTGCGCGGCCGACACGGGACTTCCGCGTTTCGCGGTCAGGTTCACCACGCCGGCGGCCGACGGGTCGCCGGCCCGCCGCGCGGAACGGCTGACCGACGCGGTCTGCGCCGCCGTCGGACTGCCGCTGGTGCGGGTCGAGTCGCCGACGCTCGGCGGTGCGGACCAGGCACGCCGGTTCGCCGAGTACGTCGTCGACGCCCGGGCCTACGCCGCGGGGACCGACCCGGACGACGGGGACACGATCGGGTTCCGGGACATCGAGGGCCGGCTCCCGGACGGCCGGCGGGGTCCGGTCAACGACCTCGGCGCGTTGGCCCGGGTCGACGCGGTCGAGGCGTACGTGGCGGGCCGGCTGGCCGACCCGATCGTGCGCGGCCTGCACGTGCGCTGGACCGACGGCCCGGCGGAGGGTTGGGGCTGGGTCGAGGTGCGGCCCGGCCGGTGCCTCGTCGAGCGGGTCCGGCTGACGTCCCGGGGGTTCGCGTGCGGGGTGGAGCCGGGTCGACTCGCCGAGGACCTGGCCGTGGCGGCGTTGGGGGAGCGGCTGCGTGACCTCGACGCGGCGGCGCCGTCCCTGGTGGACCGGGGCGACCTGCGCGGGCAGGTGCGACGCCTCGCCGAGCGGCGGGCCTCGTTCGACGGCGGCTTCGCGTTCGACCACCTCTGGGTCGACTGAACCGGGCCGTCGCGACCCGCCGATTTTTTTCCGATCTCCGGTTGAACCTTCGCCGTCGGCGCTCCGTACCTAAGCGGGAATGGACGCAGATCTTCCCGCCGCGCCCGGACGGCGCGGAGACGGTGCGGAAAGGGCACCGTCGGCCATTGACGCGCGACCCGTACGTCGCAGTGATCACACCCCGAGGATTCGTCGTTCCGCCGGGATCACCAGTCAACTACCGGATCGAGAAGGAGAGCAATTCGATGCGCAGGTCCACACGGGCGCGCCGGTCATCCGGTAGCGCACGGAGCAAGCGGATGCTGGCCGTGGTCGGCACGCTCGCGGTCTTCGGCGGCATCGTCGCCGTCACCCAGATCTCGTCCGCCCAGGACCGGCGGACGAGCACCCGTGCCGCCTCGGCGTCCTGTGTGGCCCCGAGCCCGGGGGCGACCGCCCCGGGCGGCCAGGGCAGCACCACCCGCACCTGGCAGAACGGCCGCTGGGTCCGTAACCACTGGGGTGACGGGCAGATGTCGTCGGCCGAGTGTCAGCAGACCCGGGGCGGCGGCGCGGGCGCCGGCACCCCGACCGTGGCCTGCCCGGACGTCCGCGGCAAGCTGCCGCAGGTGCCCGGCCGGGCCCGCGCCGAGGTGGACCGCAACCTGGCGCTGCTGGAGAGCCAGATCGCCGAGGCGAACCGGCGGCTCGCGCGGGACGGCCGCAACGGTGGCGACTTCATCAACAACGCCATCCTCCGTCCGCTCGCCGACAAGCGCACCGCGACGATCAACCGGATCGCCACCGCGATCGGCCGGGGCGGCCAGCGTCCGCAGGGCCTGGAGCAGCTCGCCGCGTGCGCCCTCGCCGACAACGCCCAGAACGGCGGCGGCCAGAACGGCGGCGGTCAGAACGGCGGGGGTCAGAACGGCGGCGACAACGGCGGTCAGAACGGTGGCCAGAACGGCGGGAACAACAACGGCGGCCAGAACGGCGGCCAGAACGGTGGCAACAACAACGGCGGCAACAACGGCGGCAACAACGGCCTGGAGGTGCTCGCCAAGGACTGCAGCGGCAGCCAGCTGGAGGCGCACAACGGTTTCCAGAACGGCAACCGGTGCGTGAGCACCGCATTCGGTGAGGTCGGCGCCGCGGCGAACAACCCCTCGCTGCTCATCACCCAGTTCCCGAACCAGGTGCAGCGCAACCAGCCGTTCACGCTCCGGGTCACCACGAAGAACCTGGTGCGGGACCGCTTCCTCGCCGCCGGTCAGGGTGGCTACTACCTGGAGAGCTCGCTGCTCAACGGCCAGGGTCTGGTGCGCGGCCACTTCCACACCGCCTGTCGGATGCTCGGCAGCACCCGGCAGCCCCCGAACCCGCAGGACGTGCCCGCGTTCTTCGTCGCGACCGAGGACGGCCGGGGCGGATCCCAGCCGGACGACGTGCTGATCCAGATCCCGGGCCTGCCGGAGTCCGGCCTGGCGCAGTGCTCGGTCTGGGCCGGTGACGGCTCGCACCGCATCCCGATGATGGAGCGGGCCAACCAGACCCCCGCCATCGACGTGGTGCGCATCCAGGTCAACTGACCCGATCCACCGACGGCCGGAGCCGCCCGGGACCCCTCCCGGGCGGCTCCGGCCGTCGGTGCGTCCGAGTCGTCGATCAAGGAGTTGGCGTCCCGGCCCGCGCCGACTCCCGACGCGAACTCCTTGATCAACGGAGGGGGGCGGGTGGGCGGGAAAATTGGTGCCGGTGGGATCGGGGGGCGTGAAAATTGTCGACCTGGAAAAAGTCGACGGGGCCACGCCGATTTCTCAGCGTGACCCCGGGATGCCCGACGGTGAACCGGGAGGGTTCAGCGGTTCTTGTAGGCCTCGACGACCGAGACCGGGATGCGACCCCGCTCGGAAATCTCGTAGCCGTTCTTGGTGGCCCATTCGCGGATGGCGCGGTTCTGCTCGCGGTCCATTCCCGAGGTGCTCGGCCGTGTCGCGCGCCGGACCGCCCGGCCGGCGTCCGCCGGGCCGCGACCGATCCGCCTGCCAGCGCTGATGTACGGGTCCAGCGCCTTACGCAGGACACCGGCGTTCTCGTCGGAGACGTCGATCGTGTAGGCCACGCCGTCCAGGCTGAACTCGACGGTCCGATCGGCCTTTCCGCCGTCGAGGTCGTCGGTCAGAACGGTGATTACTTTCCTTGCCATCGCCATTACTCCCTGTGTCGGGCGGGGTGTGGCTAAGAGTTTGACCTACCAAGCGGTAATTTCGCAACAATACCCGACTCCTTCCATTCGGCGGGTCGCGTAAACGGCGGCGCGGCAAATGGGTCGACAGGCGGGAGGGGCGGCGCGGGGGGCGTGGGCGTGGCGTGGGTCACAAGCCGGAACAAGGGGCACGGTTTGTTACTTGAGCCAGACACGCTCAACTAACGTGATGGCAGGTGTTCGATGGCAACTCTTCCGGTACTTCCCCTGACCGACGCCGTCCTGCTGCCCGGGATGGTCGTCCCGGTGACCCTCGACCCGACCACCCAGGCCGCGGTCGACGCGGCCCGGGCCACCGGCGACAGGCAACTCCTGGCCGTGCCCCGCATCGACGGCGAGTACGGCTCCGTCGGCGTGGTCGCCACCATCGAGAAGGTCGGCCGGCTGCCCGACGGTGAGCCGGCCGCCGTGGTGCGCGGTCTCGCCCGTGCCCGCATCGGCTCCGGCGTACCCGGCCCCGGCGCGGCCCTCTGGGTCGAGGCGACCGCCCTCGACGAGCCCGCCCCCGCCGGCCGGGCCCGGGAACTGGCCCGCGAGTACCGGGCGCTGATGACCTCGGTGCTCCAGCAACGCGGCGCCTGGCAGGTCATCGACGCCATGGAGCGGATGACCGACCTCTCCGAGCTGGCCGACTCGGCCGGCTACGCGCCCTGGCTCAGCCTGGCGCAGAAGACCGAGCTGCTCGCCGCGCCGGACGTCACCGCCCGCCTCGAGCTGCTGGTCGGCTGGGTGAAGGAGCACCTGGCCGAGCAGGAGGTCACCGAGCAGATCACCAGCGACGTCCGCGAAGGGCTGGAGAAGTCCCAGCGCGAGTTCCTGCTCCGCCAGCAGCTCGCCGCGATCCGCAAGGAACTGGGCGAGGACGAGCCGGACGGCTCCGCCGACTACCGCTCCCGGGTCGAGTCCGCGGACCTGCCCGAGAAGGTGCGCGAGGCGGCGCTGCGCGAGGTCGGCAAGCTGGAGCGGGCCAGCGACGCCTCACCGGAGGCGGGCTGGATCCGTACCTGGCTCGACACCGTCCTCGAGATGCCGTGGAACACGCGTACCGAGGACAACACCGACCTGGCCGCGGCGCGGGCGGTGCTCGACGCCGACCACGCCGGGCTGACCGACGTGAAGGACCGCATCCTGGAGTACCTCGCGGTGCGCAACCGCCGCGCGGAGCGCAACCTCGGCGTGGTCGGCGGTCGCGGCTCCGGCGCGGTGCTCGCCCTCGCCGGCCCGCCCGGCGTCGGCAAGACCAGCCTCGGCGAGTCGGTCGCGCGGGCGCTCGGGCGTACCTTCGTCCGGGTCTCGCTCGGCGGCGTCCGCGACGAGGCGGAGATCCGGGGCCACCGGCGCACCTACGTCGGCGCGCTGCCCGGCCGGATCGTGCGGGCCCTGCGGGAGGCCGGCTCGATGAACCCGGTAGTGCTGCTCGACGAGGTCGACAAGCTCGGCGTGGGCTACTCCGGCGACCCGGCGGCGGCCCTGCTGGAGGTGCTCGACCCGGCGCAGAACCACACCTTCCGCGACCACTACCTCGAGGTCGACCTCGACCTGTCCGACGTGTTGTTCCTGGCCACCGCCAACGTGGTGGAGTCGATCCCCGGCCCGCTGCTGGACCGGATGGAGCTGGTCGGCCTGGACGGTTACACCGAGGACGAGAAGGTGGCGATCGCGCGGGACCACCTGCTGCCCCGGCAGCGGGAGCGGGCCGGGCTCACCGCCGAGGAGGTGACCGTCGCCGACGAGGCGCTGGCGCTGATCGCGGGTGAGTACACCCGGGAGGCCGGGGTCCGGCAGCTCGAACGGGCGCTCGCCAAGATCCTGCGCAAGGTGACCGTGGCGTTGGCGTCCGACCCGGCGCCGGTCCGGGTCGACACCGGCAACCTGGCCCGCTACCTGGGCCGGCCCAAGTTCACCCCGGAGTCGGCCGAGCGGACGG
Source organism: Micromonospora sp. WMMD754 (assembly GCF_049315235.1). Classification (NCBI taxonomy): domain Bacteria; kingdom Bacillati; phylum Actinomycetota; class Actinomycetes; order Micromonosporales; family Micromonosporaceae; genus Micromonospora; species Micromonospora sp. WMMD754. The sequence continues at coordinate 5,646,915 of NZ_CP186058.1, read as the reverse complement.
CGGTGCCCGGCGTGGCGACCGGCCTGGCGGTCACCGGCGCCGGCGGCGACGTGCTCTTCATCGAGGCGACCAGCATGGAGGGCGAGCCGGGGCTGACCCTCACCGGTCAGCTCGGCGACGTGATGAAGGAGTCGGCGCACATCGCGCTGTCGTACCTGCGCTCCAACGGTCGACGGCTCGGCATCGACCCGAACGCGCTCGCCGGGCGGCGGATCCACGTGCACTTCCCGGCGGGCGCGGTGCCCAAGGACGGGCCGAGCGCCGGCATCACCATGGTGACCGCGCTGGCCTCCCTGGTGACCGGCCGCCCGGTGCGGCCGGAGTTCGGGATGACCGGCGAGGTGACGCTCTCCGGCCGGGTGCTGCCCATCGGCGGGGTGAAGCAGAAGCTGCTCGCCGCGCACCGGGCCGGCCTGACCGAGGTGATCATCCCGAAGCGCAACGAGCCGGACCTGGACGACCTGCCGGCCGAGGTGCGCGAGGCGCTGACCGTGCACACCCTGGCCGACGTCGCGGACGTGCTCGCGCTGGCGCTGCGCCCGGCCGACGTCGACGCGCAGACGCTCGGCGGCCAGCCCGTCGCCGCCTGAGGTGAAAGGAAGGGCCCCCTGTTAACGCCTCGTGCATGGCAGGGGGCCCCTCTTAACCGCCTTACCGGTGGTCGTCGCCGTCGCGGTCGCGGCGGACGGTGGCTTTGCGCCCCTTGATGGTGCTGCCCCGCAGGCCCCGGATCACCTCGTCGGCCATCGCCTGCGGCACCTCGACCAGCGAGAACCGGTCCGCGATCTCGATCGAGCCGATGTCGCGCCCGTTGATCCGGGTCTCGCCGGTGATCGCGCCGACCAGGTCCTGCGGCCGTACCCCGGCCCGCCGGCCCAGCCCGATGAAGACCTGCGTGGTGCCCGCGCCCCGGGACCGGGTGCCACCGCGCCGGTCCCGGCTGTCGTACCCGGGCCGCGCCTCCCGGTTCGGACGGACGGCGACCTGGGGGATCTCCTCCTCGTCGGCCGTGCCGGGCAGGGTGGCCTCGTGGGCCAGCCGGACCGCGGCGAGCGCCACCTCCATCAGGTCGAACTCGTCGGTCAGCGACTCGACGACCGCCCGGAACGGCTCCAGGTCGTCCTCCAGCAGCGACTCCCGTACCGCGGCCTGGGTCAGCTCGAAGCGCCGGGTCCGCAGGTCGGCCACCGTGGGGATCTTGTCGACCGAGATCCGCTGGCCGGTGACCCGCTCGATGGTCTTGAGCATCCGGTGCTCACGCGGCTCGGCGAGGGTGATCGCCACACCCTCCCGCCCGGCCCGGCCCACCCGGCCGATGCGGTGCACGTACGACTCCGGCGCCGAGGGCACGTCGTAGTTCACCACGTGGGTGAGCTGCTCGACGTCCAACCCCCGGGCCGCCACGTCGGTGGCGACCAGCAGGTCAGCGGTGCCGGCGCGCAGCCGACCCATCACCCGGTCCCGCTGTTCCTGGCTCATCCCGCCGTGCAGCGCCTCGGCCCGGTAGCCGCGGCCGTTCATCGTCTCGGTGAGCCGGTCGACCTCCTCCCGGCTGCGGCAGAACACGATGGCGGCGGTCGGCGACTCCACGTCCAGCACGCGACCCAGCGCGGCCGGCTTGTGCGCCCGCGCCACCAGGTACGCGCTCTGCCGCACCCGCGGCGCCGCCCCGGCCACCGCCTGCTCCCGCTCGATCCGGATCCGGACCGGGTCGGTCAGGTGCTGGCGGGCGAGCCCGTCGATGCGGGCCGGCATGGTGGCCGAGAAGAGCACCGTCTGGCGGCCCTCGGGGGCGTGCTCCAGGATCGCCTCGATGTCCTCGGCGAAGCCCATGTCGAGCATCTCGTCCGCCTCGTCCAGCACCACCGTGGCCACCGAGCCCAGCCGCAGCGTGCCCCGGGCGATGTGGTCGAGGGCCCGGCCGGGCGTCGCCACCACCACGTCCACCCCGTGGTCGAGCGCACGCAACTGCCGGCCGATCGGCTGCCCGCCGTAGATCGGCAGCACCCGGGCGCCCAGGTCCTTGCCGTAGCGGTGGAACGCCTCGGAGACCTGCACGGCCAGTTCCCGCGTCGGCACCAGCACCAGCGACACCGGGTCGCCGCCCGGCCGGTCCGTCGGCATGCGCTGCAGCAGCGGCAGGGCGAACGCGGCGGTCTTGCCGGTGCCGGTGGCCGCCTGCCCGAGCAGGTCCCGACCGGCCAGCAACGGTGGGATGGCCTCCCGCTGGATCGGGGTCGGCTCCTCGTAGCCGAGGGCGGACAGCGCGCCCAGCAGTTCGGTGCGCAGCCCGAGATCCGCGAAGGCGGTGGCGTCCTCGGCGTCGGCGGGAAGGGCGGGGTCGGTCGGGGTCGGTGCGGAACTCATGTGGCAAGCCTTTCATCACCGCCGGACGGTGGTCGCGGCGACCGGCGTAAACGTTCGCCGCGCCACCCCCGGCGTCCGTGCGGGTGAGCCGGCCCGGCCCCGTGACCGGGCCGGCTCACCCGGACGTGACGGCCAGCAGGGTGGTCACCCCCACCGCCACGTCCAGCGCGATGCACCACTGCGCGTACCCGCGTGGCACCACCCCGTCGGCGCGGTGGTGCCACAGGTCCCAGCCGGCGTGCCCGAGCCAGCCCAGGCCGACGAGCGTGCCGGCGACCCCGGCCGGCGCGGCCAGCGCCACGGCCGCCAGGCCACCCCAGACGGCCAACCCCACGAGCTGGACGGCGAGCTGACGCCGGTCGCCGAACCGCCGTCGCCAGGCGCCGAGGACCAGGTAGCCGCCGGGCAGCACGAGCAGCGTCCACGGCGAGAACACCGTCGGGGCGAACCACAGGTCGGCGGTCATGAGCAGCGCCAGCCCGACCGGCCAGCGACGGGCCACGGCCGCCGCCACCGGGTGCCGCCGGGGCGGCGCGGCGACCGGGTGGCGGTGCCGCAGCGCCACCAGCGCCATCGCCGGCACCATCAGCAGGTGCCCGCCGAGCAGCAGCGCGTCGTCCCCGACCCACCCCGCCCACCAGGGCGGCAGGAGCAGCAGGAACGGCACGTACATGGCCGCGCTCATCTCCCCGGTGGCGGCCCACGCGTCGCCCCGGTACCACATCCAGGCGACCATGCCCAGCGCCATGTTCGTCGCCATCACCAGCGCGCCCACGTCCGGCCGGGCCAGCACGCCCGCACCGCTCAGCAGGTCCCCGCCCACCCGCCACAGCGGGCCGAGCAGCACCATCCCGGCCACCATCGCCACGACCATCCCGGCCAGGTGCCGGGTCCGTCCCCACCCGGCCCACCGCCGGGGTACGCCCACCGTCATCTCCGTCATGCCCCGACCCTGCCCGGGCCGGGCGCACCGGGACAGGCGCGTCCGTCACCGGAAATCCGTGCGGGACGCACGGGTCGGCCGTGACATTTCGCAGCGGTCCGCCGGGACCGGCACCACCTAGGATCGGCGGGCATGACAGTCGATTCGGCGGACCACCGGCTGCGCCGGGCCCGGCGGGTCACCCTGCTGTCGCTGGCCACGAACGTGTGGACCACGGTGCTGCTGCCCGCCGTCGGCCTGGCCCGGGAACCGGATCCGCTGCGGGCGACGATCGGCGTCGTCGGCCTGCTCGCCTTCACGGTGGCGCAGGTGGCGGTGCTGCACGCGGCGGTGACGCCGTGGCTCGCCACGGCCGCCCGGCGGCGTCGGCACCTCGCCCTGGTGGCGGCCGCGCTGCTCAGCCTGCCCCTGGTCGGCCCGGTCGCGGCGGGCGCGTGGCCCACCTGGGCCTGGTTGGGCGCCTCCCTGGTCGGCATGACACCGCTGCTGCTCCGGCCCGCCACCGGGGTCCTCGCCGCGACGGGCGTGCTCGCGGTCTCGGCGGCGGTCACCGCGGCGACCGGTGGGCCGGTGCCCACCGCGCTGCTGGTCACCGGCGGGGTGGGCGCCGGCATCGCCGCGCTCACCTGGGTGCAGGTCTGGTTCTGGGACGTGCTCGTGGAGGCCCGGCAGGGTCAGGCGGCCCGGGCCCGGCTGGCCGCGGCCGAGGAGCGGCTGCGCTTCGCCCGCGACGTGCACGACCTGCTCGGGCACGACCTCACGGTGATCGCGCTCAAGGCCGAGCTGGCGGAACGGCTGGCGCCGGTGGACGGCGAGCGGGCCGGCCGGGAGGCGGCGGAGGCCCGGCGGCTCGCCGCGTCGGCGCTGACCCGGGTACGGGCGGCAGTGCACGGCTACCGCACCGTCGACCTGGCCGAGCAGGTGGCCGCGGTGGGGGAGGTGTTGCGCTCCAGCGGGGTCCGCTGCACCGTGGTGCCGCCGGCGGGCGACCTGCCCGCCCCGGTCGCCGCCGACCTCGCCGCCGTGCTGCGGGAGGCCGGGACGAACGTGCTGCGGCACAGTCGGGCCGGCTGGTGCCGGATCGAGATCACCCGGGAGGACGGCCTGGTGACCCTGACCGTACGCAACGACGGGGTCCGTGACGCCGGGCCGGACCGGCTCAGCGGCGGCCTGCGCGGGCTGGCCGACCGGCTGGCCCCGGCCGGCGGACGCGTGCGGGCGTCCGCCGAGGACGGCGTGTTCAGCCTGGTGGCGACCGTGCCGGTGACGTCGTGATCCGGGTCCTGCTGGCCGACGACGAGGAGCTGATCCGGCTGGCGCTGGCCGCCCTGCTCGACCTGGAACCGGACATCGAGGTGGTCGCGCACGCCGCCGACGGTCGCGCCGCCCTGGCCGCGGCGCTGGCCCACCGCCCCGACGTCGCCGTCCTCGACCTGGAGATGCCGCCGCCCGGCGGCGTGGCGGTCGCCGCCGAACTCGCCCGGGCGCTGCCCGCGTGCGCGCCGGTGATCCTCACCGGGCACGGCCGGCCCGCCCAGCTTCGACCGGCGCTGGCCGCCGGCGCCCGTGGCTTCCTCGCCAAGGGCGCTCCGGGCGGCGCGCTGGCCGACGTGATCCGCCGGGTGCACTCCGGTGCGCGGTACGTCGACCCGGCCCTCGCCGCCGACGCGCTGACCCTGCCCGAGTGCCCGCTGACCCCGCGCGAGCTGGAGACGCTCCGGCTGGCCGAACTCGGCACTCCGGTCGCGGTGATCGCCCGACGTACCCACCTGGCCGCCGGGACGGTCCGCAACCACCTGAGCGCGTGCGTGCAGAAGCTCGGCGCCGCCGACCGGGCCGAGGCGGTCCGGCGGGCCCGGGAGGCGGGATGGCTCTGATCCGTCCCGGTCGGCCGGCCCTTCGGGGCGTCGTGGCTGACCGACGGCGACTAGCCTGATCATGTGCGGACGGTCGAGTTGCTCTGCTCGCCGGAGCTGGACGCGGCGGTGCGGGCGGCCTGGGACCGGCTCGCCGCCGCCGGCCTGCCCAGCCTGGCCCGCAACACGCACCCGACGAACCGGCCGCACCTGACGCTCGCCTCGGTCGACGAGTTCCCGCCCGGCGCCGAGCAGCGCCTGGCCGACCTCTGCGACGCCGCGCTGCCGCTGCCGGTGCGGCTGGACCGGCTGGCCGTCCTCGACGGCAGCGCCCCGCTGGTCTGGCTGGTCCACCCGACACCGCAGCTGGTCGCGCTGCACGGCGCGGTCTGGGACGTGCTGGCCGAGGCGTCCGGCCCGCACCCCTGGCACCTGCCCGGGCGCTGGGTGCCGCACCTGAGCCTGGCGCTGCGGTTCCGGGGCGCGGACCGCCGCCTCGCCCGGGCGGTCGCCGGAGCGGACCGCCCGGGCGGCGCGTTCGTGGCGGCCCGCAGCTACGACGGGGATACGCGCACGGTCTCCGAGCTGGCCGGGACCTGCCCGCGTCCGGACCGCTGAGCGGGGCCGCCCGCGAGGTGCGGGCGGCCCCGGCGGGTCAGCGGTGGAAACGCAGGTAGTCGAACTCGGCCGTCACGGCGGGCGTGGCGCCGCCGTGCGCGACCAGCCCGATCCGGGGCGTGGTGTCGGCCGGGAACGTCCACACCGCCCCCCACGTCCAGTGCTTCCCGTCGCGGCTGGAGCCGGCGCGGAACTCGTGTTCCCCGGTGACCCGGTCGACGTGGTGGGCCAACCGCAGCCAGGTGGTGGTGCCCGGCGTGCCGACGATGCTGCCGCCGTACACCGGCTGCCCGGCGAAGGGCAGCTCGTAGCCGTACTCGACCTGACGGGTGTTCCAGATCGCCACCTGGGTCAGCCGGGCGAACCGGTCGTCGTCGACGTACGCGACCAGGCCCGCCTGCTGGTAGTTGCGGACCGTGTCCTCGCTTAGGTCGAGCGTCACCTTCGTCTCGGCCACGTAGTCCCCGGCGGGCGCGTCGCGCAGCAGCACCCCGGCGGTGTTGCCGGTGCCGGACAGGTCGGCGTCCTGCACCGGCCAGCGCAGCGCGCCGCCGGCCACGGTGACGGCCGGATCCGGGCGTACCCAGCGCCAGGCCGGGTCGAGCCCACCGGTGAACTCGTCGGAGAAGCCGCGCAGCACCGGGCCGACCCGGGGCGGCGCGACCGGGTGCCGGACCGGGCGGTACAACCGGGCGGCGCTGACGTTGTCGAACTCGGCCGGCCCGCCCTGGGCCCGCAGGACCAGCGCACCGGTCGTGGGGCGGGGGAGCCGGAGCGACACCCGGGCGACCGGGTCGCCGAGGCGGGACGGGCTGAGCGTGGCGACGAGCTGCCGGCCGCGTACCTCGACCGCGAGGGTGTGCCGGTGGGTCAGGTCGGTCCCGGCGGGCAGCGCCGTCGCGGCGGCGCCGGCGGTCAGCCGGCCGCCGCCGACCCGGACGTCCACGCCGCCGAGCCGCAGCCCGGCGGTGGCCGCGCCGGTCAGCCGCAGGTCGGTCTCCGCCCGCAGGTCGCCGCCGATCCCGGTACGCGAGGCCAGCGCCCCGGTGCCGGTCAGCACCCCGCCGGCCGCCCGCCACGTGCCGCTCTCGACCCGCCAGTCGCGCAGGTCGGACGTGGCGAAGCGGGCGTCGACGCGGCCCGTGGTGACCGGCGCGGGGCGGGCGCCGTCGGAGGGGCCGGCGCCGGCGTTCACCGTCGGCCAGCCGTCGATCCAGTCGAGCCGGTCCAGCAGCATCGGCCGCTCGTTGACGCCGAACGGCTCGTCCAGGTAGGGGTCGGCCCGGTCGATCGCGTGGTAGGCGATCCAGTCCTGCCCGGACAGGTCGGTGAGCACGGCGTTGTGGCCGGTGCCGATCCAGCGGTTGCCGTTCTGGGTCAGCACCGGGGTGCCGCCGGCGCGGGAGACGTCGAGGCGCTGGCCGTCGCGGTCGGTGAACGGGCCGCGCGGGTCACGGGCCCGGCCGACCTGGACGGAGTAGCCGGTGGCCGGGCCGGCGCAGCAGTTGGCGGTGGAGGCGAAGAGGTAGTACCAGCCGTCGCGGCGCACCACGTAGGCGCCCTCGAACTTGTTGTCGATGGCGACCGGGGTCGGCGTGCCGACCGCGCGCAGGCCGTCGGGGGACAGTTCGGTGACCGCGATGCCGCCGTAGTAGCTGCCGTAGTAGAGCCAGGACCGGCCGTCGGCGCCGGTGAGCTGGCTCGGGTCGATGGTCCACAGGTAGCCGCCGCCCGCGCCGGGACGCGGGGCGACCACCGGCTCGTCGGCGAACGTCCACGGTCCGGCCGGGCTCGGCGCGGTGGCCACCCCGACCGCGGTGTCGAAGGTGTCGGCGGAGACGGTGGTGTCGGTGACGGTCATGTACATGACCCACCGCCCGCCGAGCCGGCGGACGTCGGGCGCCCAGAACGCGGCGCCCGGCGCGGCGTACGCGGGCCGCTGGTCGGGGGCGAACGCGTCGCCGACGTAGCTCCAGTCGACCAGGTCGGCGGAGCGGGCGATCGGCACCCGGTGCGGTGTTCCCTCGCCCTCGCGCAGCGGGTCGGAGGTGCCGAAGGCGTACCAGAGCCCGTCGTCGCCGCGGACCACGACCGGGTCGGCGAAGGTGTCGGCGAACCCGGCGGAGACCGGGTTGCGGTAGCGGTCGGGCCCGGCGGCGGGCGCGGGTGACGCGCCGGCGAGCAGAAGGGTGAGGACGGCGGCGAGCACGCCGCCGCGGCGGAGGTGTCCCATCAGGCCTGCCTTGGAGGTAGACGGAGGTCACTGCGGTGCACCCGTTTGTACAACGTTGGATACAACGATGTAAAGAGCCGCCTCGCGCCACCTTCCGGTCCGGCCCGAACCGTGGCCGTGCCAGCATGGTCCGATGACCACCCGCGCCGACGGCCGAGGGCTGGCCGGACTCGCCGCCCTGCTCGCCGATCCCACCCGGGCCGAGTTCTGTCTCGCCCTGCTCGACGGACGCGCCTGGACCGCCGGTGAGCTGGCCCGCCGCGCCGGGGTCGCGGCCTCCACCGCCAGCGATCACCTCACCCGGCTGGTGCGCGGCGGCCTGCTGGCCGAGGAACGGCAGGGCCGGCACCGGTACGTCCGCCTGGCCGACCCGTCGGTCGCCCAGCTCCTCGAGGACCTGACCGCGCGGGCGCCCGCCCCGGCCACGCCGCCCCGCACGTTGCGCGCCGCGTCGGCCGGCGCCGCCCTGGCGTACGCCCGGACCTGCTACGACCACCTCGCCGGGCGACTCGGCGTGCTGCTGCACGACGCGCTGCTCGCCCGCGGTGTGCTGGACCGGGCCGGCGGCCTCGCGCTCACCCCGGCCGGGATGTCCTGGCTGGCCGAGGTGGGCGTGCCGGTCGAGCGGCTGCGCGCCGCCCGTCGACCGCTGGTGCGCGACTGTCTGGACTGGACCGAACGGCGGCCGCACCTGGCCGGCGCGCTCGGCGCCGCGTTGTGCGGGCGCTTCCTCGACCTCGGCTGGATCGCGCGGGGGACCGGTCGGGCGGTGCGGCTCACCCCGGCCGGGCGGGACGGCCTCGCCGCCGCCCTCGCGCTCGACCCGGGGCTGCTCGCCCCGCCCACCTCCCGCGACACCGGCCCCGCCCGCGCCTGATCCGCCCGCCCGTCCCGTCCGCCCGGCGGCCCGGTCCGCCTGATCGAGGCCAGGTCGGCGAGCTGGTGGGGTCGACGTGCCTTTGACGCCGCCAGCTCGCCGACCTGGCGCGGCGATCGTTCGGTCCGGACCGAACGATCGGCGTCCTACGGTCGGGTGGTGGACCTACCGACGATCACGGCCGCCCCGGGCACGCCGGCCTGCGGACCGCCGACCCGAGGCGACGACGGCTGGCTGGTCACCCGGCACGCGGACGTCATCGCCGCCCTGACCGATCCCCGCTGCGTGGTGCCGCCCGCCGGGCCGCCCGGCGTCGCCGGCTCGCTGGCCTGGCTGCGCGCGTCCGTCAGCCGCTTCAGCCCACCCGAGCGCCACCCCGGCCGGCGGGCGATCGCGGTGACGGCGCTGGCCGACCTCGACCCGCGGGACCTGTCCCTGGCCGCCGCACGGCGGACCGGCGAGTTCCTCGACCGGTCGGCGTCGCCCGTGCCACCTCTGTTAAGAGGGGTCCCTTGCACTACCGGAGGCGTTAACAGGGGGCCCTTCCTTACACCCCGGGTGGAGGTGATGGGGGCGCTGGCGCGGGGCGTACCGCTGGTGGTGCTGGGGGAGCGGCTCGGCCTGGCGGATCCGGCGGCGGCCGCCCCGGCGGTGACGGCGGTGGCCGCCGCCTACCATCCGGGCGCGGCGCCGGCCGCGCTCGCGCGGGCCGACCGGGCGGTGGCCGCGTTGGTGGCGATGTCGCCACCGGCGCCGGCCGAGGTGACCGCGAACCGGATCGGGCTGCTGGTGCAGGCCGCCGACGCCACGGCCGGGCTGATCGGCGCGGCGGTCCGGCACGGGCTCACCGCGCCGGCCGGGCTCGCCACCGCCGCGCTGCTCGCCGAGGTGCTGCGGCTCGACCCACCGGTACGCGCCACCCGCCGGATCACCACCGCCGCACTCGACCTGGGCGGCCGGTCGATCCGGGTCGGCGAGCCGCTGCTGCTCCGCTTCGACGCGGCGAACCGGGACCCGGCCGTCCATCCGGAGCCGGACCGGTTCGTGGTCGACCGGTCCGGTGGAGCGCTGACGTTCGGCGCCGGCGCCCGGGGCTGCCCGGGGTCGTGGCACGCGCTCGCCCTGGCCGCCGATGTGGTCGACGTGCTGCGCCGCCGCTGCGCACCGGTCGACGCTCCGGTCAGCTACGCCCCGCATCCGACGCTGCGCGTCCCGACCCGTCTCGAGGTGACCCTGCGATGAGCGACCGCCACGCGGCCTTCCGCGCGCTGCACCGGCCCGGCCGCCCCCTGCTGCTGCCCAACGCCTGGGACCACGCGTCCGCGGCGGCGCTCACCGCCCGGGGGCATGCCGCGATCGGCACGACCAGCCTCGGTGTCGCGGCGGCCGCCGGTCGGCCGGACGGCGCCGGGGCGACCCGGGCCGAGACCCTGGACCTGGCCCGTCGCCTGCGGCACCTGCCGGTGCTGCTCACCGTCGACGTGGAGGACGGCTTCGACGAGGAGCCCGCGGCCGTTGCCCGCTACGTCGGCGAGCTGGCCGCCCTGGGAGTGGTGGGGGTGAACCTGGAGGACGGCCGTCCGGACGGCACCCTGACCCCGGCGCCGCTCGTCGCGGCGAAGATCGCGGCAGTACGCGCGGCGGCGCCGGGGCTCTTCGTCAACGCCCGCACCGACGCGTGGTGGCTGGACGTGCCGGCGCCGCTGGCCGAGGCGCGGCGCCGGGCGGCGGCGTACCGGGCGGCGGGCGCCGACGGCTTCTTCGTCCCCGGCGCGCCCGACGACACGGTCGGCACGCTGGTGGCGGAGGCCGGACTGCCGCTGAACGTCCTGCACCGGCCGGGCGGGCCGGACCTGGACCGCCTGGGCCGGCTCGGGGTGGCCCGGGTGAGCACCGGTTCGCTGCTGTTCCGGGCGGCCCTGGGTGCGGCGTTGCGTCGGGTCGACGCGGTCGCCGCCGGGGCGGACACCGGCGAGCCGGCCGCGCCGGGGTACGCCGAGGTGCAGCAGCTGTCACGGCGGTTCGCCACCTGATCGGGCACCTTCGGAGGAGATAGGAGGATTGTTCTCGGAGGTACCTTCTCTGGCGATTACGGTGAGTGCAGGTTTCATCACGCCGTGTCCTGCCCGAGAGGGGACGGAGACCATGCGAGTGCCCAGCCGAAGCCCCGGTCGCCAGCCCGGTCCCGCCGTCGCGTCCACCGCCCCCGCCGCCCGCCGGCTGCCCGCCGGAGGGCGGCGGACCACCGCCGCGCCCGACCTGGCCGCGTACCGGTCGGCCGTGGCGGAGCTGCTGGTCGAGGTGGGCGCGCTGGCCGACGCGCCGTCGACCACCGCCCGACAGGTGCTGCTCGACCAGCGGCTGCGCGAACCGGCCGTCGCGGCGGTCCTGGACGCCACGCCCCAGGGGCTGGTCGGCGCCCGGGAGACGCTGCTGCTGGAGATGGCCCGCTACCAGCCCAACGCGCGCAGCTCGGCGCACGACCTCACCGCGCTGGTCCGGATCTACCTGCTCTCCCGCATCGACGTGCTGTGGTGGCGGGACAGCCCCACCTTCCTCACCGACGAGCAGGTCCGCACCAGCACCGAGCTGGTCGACCTGGAGTGGCTGCGCCGCCGCGGCCTGCTCGACTTCCGCTACCAGGAGCAGCCCGCCACGGTGCTCGGGCGGGGCCTGCGGGCGGTCCGCCGCCGGCTGCGCCCGGACGCCACGCCCCGCACCGCGGGCCTGCTGTTCCGCCGCGCCCGCCGCGAGATGATCGCGTTCCTCAACGACCTGGGCCGGGAGTTCGCCGCGGCCGGCCCGCCCGGCACGCCGCCGCTCTGGGTGACCAGTCTGGCCCGCAGCGCCGAGCACCAGTATCGGCTGCGCCGGCTGGGATACGCCGCGATGGTGCCCAGTGGGCACTGCCTCGGCTGGGCGGCCGACGTGGAGCTGGCGTGGTACGAGCGCTTCGGGGCCCGCACCACCCTGGCCGGGCTGCTGCTGGCCCGCCAGGAGGCCGGTGAGATCAACGTCATCGACGAGGGACAGGCCTGGCACGTCTGCCTCGCGCCCGTGGCCCGCCGCCGGTTCCGGCGGGCGTACGAGGCCGAGATGGGGGTGTGACCCGGTGTGCGGGATCGCGCTGAGCATCGGCCCCGAGGCCGACCCGGCCACCTTCCGGCGGATGCTGGCCGCGCTCGCCCCGCGCGGGGAGGTCACCGAGACCCGGCAGGAGAACGGGCTGCTGGCCGGCGTGCGCCGGCTGCGGATCGTGGACCGGGACCGGGCCGTGCAGCCCTGGGTGTCGCCGGACGAACGGCACCTGCTCTGCTTCAACGGCGAGATCTTCAACCACCACGAGCTGCGCGCCGAGCTGACCCGACTCGGGCACGAGTTCCGCACGCTCGGCGACACCGAGGTGGTGCTTGCCGCGTACCGCCAGTGGGGCGGGGACGCGGTACGCCGGCTGCGCGGCGAGTACGCGTTCGTCGTGGTCGAACGCGACGCCGGCCGGGTGTACCTGGCCCGTGACCCGCTCGGGGTGAAGCCGCTCTACTGGTCCCGCGTGCCCGGCTGCCTGCACCTCGCCTCCGAGGTGAAGGCGCTGGTCGGGCACGGCGCCCCGATCAATGAGGTGCCGCCCGGCCACCACGGCTGGGTCGAACCCGACGGCCCGGTCCGGCCGCGCCCGCACGTCGACCTGCTCACGCTCGGCGCCGGGCTGCCGGTGATCGACGACCCGGACGAGGCCGCCCTGCTCGTCCGGGTCGCGCTCACCGACGCCATGCGGATCCGGTTGGACACCGACCTCACCGTCGGGGTGGTGCTCTCCGGCGGCCTGGACAGCTCGCTGGCGCTGCTGCACGCCCGGGAGTTGCACCCCGACTGCGTGGCGGTGACCATCGGCGTCCCGGACAGCCCCGACGTCGCGTACGCGCGTCGGCTCGCCGCCGACCTCGGCGTGCCCCACGAGGTGATCGAGCTGCGCCCGCGCGACATCCGGCTCGCCGACGTGCGCGAGGCGATCCGGATCTCCGAGCTGACCGAGTACGGCGACATCATCAACGCCGTGGTCTCGGTGCCGATCTTCCGGCGGCTGCGGGAGCTGGGCGTGAAGGTGGTGCTCACCGGCGACGGCTCGGACGAGGTGTTCGGCGGCTACCCGATGTACCACCGGGTCGGGCCGGAACGCTCCCGCCGGCTGTTCCTGCACAAGATCCGCAACCTGTGCCGGACCGAGTTGCAGCGGGTGGACCGGGCGAGCATGGGGCACGGCGTGGAGGCGCGGGTGCCGTTCCTCGACCTCAGCGTCGTCGAACTGGGGATGCGACTGCCGCTGGACCTCAAGCTGCGCGACGGGCAGGAGAAGTGGATCGTCCGGCGGGCCTTCGCCGACCTGCTGCCCGACTACGTCCGGCGACGGCCGAAGAACCCGATGTCCTACTCGTCGGGCCTGCACGAGCGCGCCCGGCTGTACAAGCCGCTCTTCGCCCGGCTGCACCGCTCCTTCGGTTACGACCTGCTCGAACCGGTCCGGCGGGACTTCGACAGCGTGCTCACCCGGTGCGGCAACGACCTCGACCGGGCCATCGCCGAGGGCCTGGCCCGGCCCGACTACACGGTGCTGGAGCACGCCCGCGACCTCGTCGGCGCCGCCCGGTGGAACGCCGCCCCGATGGTGCGCCGGCTGGTCAACCCGCGCCGCACGCGGGGCGGGGACGAGGCGCCCCTGCCGGGGTAGGCCGGGGCTCAGCGGCGCAGGTCGACGGTGGTGACCGTGCCGGTGACCGGGTCGACGCTGCGGACCGTCCCGTCCGGGCGCAGCCGGGTGTCCGACGCGTACCGGTCGGCCAGCTCCCGCTCGGCGGCGGCGTCACCGGCGTCGGCGGCGAGCAGCAGCGCGGCGATCTCGTCGGTGAGCGCGAGGTCGGCCTCGGTCGGGTCGTCGCTCATCGTGCCGAAGCCGTCCCAGAGCAGCAGCTCGTCCTTGCGCCGGTGGGCCAGCTCGTGCAGCACGTAGACGCGGACGAACCAGGCGCCCCGGATCGGCAGGGCCGGGTCCACCCCGTACCGGTCCGGGTCGACCCGGCCCGCCCGGTACGCCGTCCAGACCCGGGCCGCCGAGTCGAAGTGCCCCGCCTCCGGGTCGATGTCGTAGCCGTCGAACGGCCGGGGGTCGGCGGGGTCCAGCTCCGGATCCGCCCAGACCCAGCGCTCGCCGTTCCACCACTCCGCCAGCACGTGGTCGTGGTGCCAGCCCGGCACGAAGTAGCTCGCGAAACCGACCCGGCTGCGGGCGGGCACGCCGTGCTGGCGCAACGCGGCGACGGTGAGCAGCGTGTGGTCGCGGCAACACCCGGCCACCCGCTCCGCGACGGGTCGCGGCGCGCTCAGCGGCAGCGGGAACCGGGACTGGTCGGTGTCGAGGATCCGGTCCAGCCAGCGCAGGTTGGCCTCGCCGCGCCGGGCGTCGGACAGCTCGACGCCGCCGGCGCGGTAGTGGACGATCACGTTGCGGGCGGCCGCCGAGGCGCCGGCGACGTCGCCGGGGACCGCGTCGAGCAGCGCGGCGTGGTGGCGGGGATCGCTGTACGGGGAGTGGGTCCGATAGTCCATCAGTCGATTGTCGACCCGCGCGACCGCGCCACGGGTGCCCGGACGGCGGCTGGGCGGCCGGAATCTCCGGCGGGTAACGCCAGGTCCGATGGCCGCCAGCGCCACGGCCGGCGCCGGGCCACGCTGGACGGGTGACGACGACCCGTACCGCCTTCCTGATCCGCCCGCTGCCGGCCGAAATCCTGGCCGACCTGCGCCGCACCGGCCGCGACGCCGGCGGGCAGCCGCCGGAGCGGCACCGGGCCGGCGGCGGCGAGCCGCTGCGCTGCTGCCTGCGCGACGCCGAGGCGGGCGAACCGCTGCTGCTGTTCGGCTACGCGCCGCCGCTGCCGCCCGGCCCCTACCGGGAACTCGGGCCGGTCTTCGCGCACGACGCGGCCTGCGCCGGGCCGGCGGAGGTGACGGCCTACCCGGTGGGCTGGCGCGGACGGCCGCAGGTGCTGCGGGCGTACGACCGGCGGGGCCGCATCGTCGGCGGCCGCCGGCACGACGGCGACGCGCCGGAGGCGGTGGTCGCCGAGCTGTTCGCCGACCCGGCGGTGGACGTCCTGCACAGCCGCAACGTGGTGTACGGCTGCTGGATGTTCGCGGTCGTCCGGGGCTGACCGGTTCCTCGATGGACACCGGTCGCCGTCTCTCCTAGCGTCGCGGGTATGCGGAGGACGCTCGTCGCCACCGGGCTCGCGGTGCTCCTGATCGCCACGGCGTGCGCCGACGGCCGTGGGGCGGGCGGCGCGCCCGGGCCCGGCACCTCGACCGCCTCCCGGCAGGATCCCGACCAGGTCGCGCGGACCCTGGCCAGCCTGCGCCGGGTCGACGACCTGCCGCTGTACGAGATGACCTACGTCGGCGACTACGACCCGACCGTGGGGGTGCCGGGCGCCACCCCGCCCAGCCCGTTCGGCTGCTCGCTGTTCGCCGCGCTGGCCGACCGGGACCGCCCGTTGTTCGCCCGCAACTTCGACTGGGAGCCGAACCCGGCGCTGGTGCTGCGCACCGACCCGCCGGACGGCTACGCCTCGATCTCGCTGGTGGACATCTCCTACCTCGGGGTCGCCGCCGACCCGGCCGGGGACCGGCGGCTGCTCGACGCGCCGCTGCTGCCCTTCGACGGGATGAACGAGCGGGGTCTGGCGGTCGGGTTGGCCGCCGACGACGGCGCGCGGGCCGACCCGGTGCCCGGACGCCCCACCGTGGGTTCGGTGCGCATCCTGCGGCTGGTGCTCGACGCGGCCGCCACCGTGGACGAGGCGGTCGGCGTCTTCGCGCGGCACAACCTGGACTTCGCCGGCGGCCCGGCGCTGCACTACCTGCTCGCGGACGCGACCGGGGAGTCCGCCGTGGTCGAGTTCGTCGACGGGAGCATGCGCGTCGACCGCCGCCGGGGTCCGTGGCAGGCGCTGACCAACGTGCCGACCGTCGGGGTCACCGACCGGGACCTGCGGCGCGACCACCGGTACGGGGTGCTGGCGACGGAGCTGGACCGGGTCGGTGGCGCGCTGGACGCCGCCGGGGCGCTGCGCCTGCTCGCCGCCGTCCGGCAGCCGCACACCCGCTGGTCGGTGACGTACGCGCTGCGCAGCGGCGAGGTGCGGGTGGTCACGGCGGGCGGCGGGATCCGGGACTACCGGTTACCGATGGGCTGACCCGGGCCCGGCGCCCCGATGGGCTGACCCGGGCCCGGCGCCCCGAGGGGGTGCCGGGCCCGGCGACGGTCAGCGGGTCACCAGCTCAGGTAGCCCGCCTGGGTCTGCACGTTCAGCTCGGGCACCAGGAGGAACTGGGCCAGCCAGGTACGCGGGTCACGCAGCTCCAGCACGTCCAGTCCCTTCTGGATGTCGCTGGAGTAGATGTGGCCGTTGTACCAGTAGGCCGACCAGGACCCGCCGGTGCGCAGCTGCGTGGCGTCCAGCGGCCCGCGTTCCCAGTAGGCGATCTCCTTCGGCTGGCGGGAGTCGGTGAAGTCCCACACCGAGATGCCGCCCTGGTACCAGGCCTGGACCATGATGTCGCGGCCGGGCACCGGGATCAGCGAGCCGTTGTGCGCCACGCAGTTCTCGGTGTCCGCGTTGACCCGCGGGATCTTGTAGTAGCTGCGGAACTCCAGCTTGCGGGCGTCGCCGCGGCCGGTGATGTCGTAGATGGCGTCCGCGCCGCGGTTCGGCCCGACCACCTCGTTGCAGGTCGCCGCGCCGCCGCCGCCCAGCTCGTCGGTGAAGACGACCTTGGTGCCGGCGTTGTTGAACGTGGCCGAGTGCCAGAACGCGAAGTTCTCCGCGTCGGTGACCCGTTCGATCACCCGGGGCGCCTCGCGGTTCTTGATGTCCAGCAGGACGCCGTCACCCATGCACGCGCCCGCCGCCAGGTCCTTCGACGGGTACGCGGTGATGTCGTGGCAGCCGGTGGTCGCGGACGTCTGGCCCGGGATGCCCGGGTAGCCGCCGTCCGGGAAGAGGTTGGGGGTGGCGACCACGGACGCCGAGGTGGGGCTCTTCACCGGGACCTTGACGATGGAGATCGAGTCGTGCGGCGGCTGGCAGTCCGGGAACTCGGCCCGCGGGCTGTACGACGAGACGTACAGGTAGACGTTGCGCCGGTCCTTGCCCGGCACCAGCGTGTGGGTGTGCGAGCCGCAGGCCGTCTCCACCGACTTGATGTAGCGCGGGTTGCGCTTGTCGCGGATGTCGAAGATCTTGATGCCCTCCCACGACTCCTTGACCGACGCCGGCTGGCTGGTGCTGGCGCACGAGTCGTCGTTGCGGGAGGAGTCGGTCGACAGGAAGAGCAGGTTCCCGTGGACCGAGATGTCGTTCTGCGAGCCGGGGCAGAGCACCTGCGAGACGATGGTCGGCCGGCTCGGCCGGGAGACGTCGTAGATGACGAAACCCTCGTAGTTGCCGGCGAACGCGTACCGGCCCTGGAAGGCGATGTCGGTGCCGAGGGCGGACGTGGTGTCGAAGGGCGCCTGCTTCGGCAGGTTGGCCACCTGCCGCAGGTTGGGGCTGCTGGAGATCTCGTCGACACCGGGGACGGCGCTGTCCACGGTGGCCGGGGCCGCCCGGGGGACCTCCTGCGCGCTGCTCGGCGGCGCGGCGATCACGCCGGCGAGCAGCAGGCCGGCGGCGGCGAGACCGACGATACGGGTACGGGACGTGCGGATGCTGATCATCGGCAACACCCTTCGAAAGGGGGATGATGATTCGCCACACCTTACCGACTTACGACGTTCATCAATGTGATCCCGGTCACATCCGGGAACTTTCGTCTATGGATAGGATCGCTGTCACCTCGACCGGAGGGAGCGTCGTATGACCGGCCGGCAGGCACGCGTGTGGTGGGCCGTCACAGCGCTGGCAGCGCTCCTGGTGATCGGCGGGCTGGCCCTGACCGGGCGCGGCGACACCCGCCCGGCGGCGACCCGGCCGAGCCCGGCCGGCGCCGTCCCGAGCCCGACGGGCAGTGTCTCCGCCCCGCCCGTGCTGGTCCCCGGCCGCCCGGGCGAGTCGGCGGCCACCCGCCCCGCCGCCGAGGTCCGCGACGCCGCCCCGCCGCGGTGGAACGGCCTGGACGTCTGGTACGTGCGGATGATGATCCCGCACCACGAGCAGGCGCTGGAGATGGCGAAGCTCGCCCCCGACCGGGCCGCCGACCCCCGGGTGCGGGCCGTCGCCGACCGGATCCGGGCCGCCCAGGGGCCCGAGGTCGGGGTGCTGCGCGCCTGGCTGAGCACCCGTGGCCTGCCGGCCGAGGTGGCCGGCCACGACCACGCCACCATGCGCGGGATGCAGTCCGCCGAGGCCATGCGGCAGCTCGCGGACGCCCGGGGCGCGGCGTTCGACACGTTGTTCGTGCGGATGATGACCGCCCATCACCAGGGCGCGGTGGTGATGTCCACCGATCTGCTCAAGGTGGGCGCCGACCAGGTCATGCAGGAGTTCGCCAACGCCGTCGCGGTCGAGCAGTCCGCCGAGATCACCCGCATGCGCGCCCTCCTCCCGTCCTGACCCACCCACCCCACCGAACCCGTCGATCATGAAGTTGGCGGCGACATATCGGACGGTGAAGGCAGTCAACTTCATGGTCGACGGCGTACTTCCGGAGGGCGACCGGGCGTCGGTACTCTCACCGCTCATGATCAGTCTGCCCGGGAGGTGGCGGAAGCGCGACGGGGAGCAGCCTGCGGCGACGCCGTGGGTGGGGCTCGCCGTCGGGATCGGGAGCGAGCTGCTGCCGTCCGCCACGGCCGACCTTCTCGCGCACCTCCGTCGTACGGTTCCTGCCGTGCCTGTCACGCCCGACGAGGGCACTCGGATCCGGGCCGTGGTCGGGTCCCGGTCCGACGCCGACCTGGTGGCCGCCGGGCTCCGTGACTGGGCGGCCGGGGCCGAGGACGGGTGGACGTTGACCGTGACGGGTTCTGGTCTTCCGGCGGGCGAGTGGACCAGGTTCTCCCAGCTGCGCGGCAGCTTCGCCGCCGAGAACCTGGCCTGGGCCGTGTCGGAGGCGGCCGGCGTCGGCGGCTGACGCGGTGGGCATCGACGCGCGCGCCACCCCGTACGCTGGGTGACCGTGGACCGCCTGATCCTCGGCCGCCCGCTGCGCGGTGTCGCCTTCGACGCCGCCGTCTCCGGGCTGGTCGTCCTCGTCGCCGTGCTCGGCCTGCTGGCCGAGCAGGGCGGCCTGCCGGCGTTCGCGGTCGGCGTGGCGATGGCGGCGGTGCTGTTCTTCCGGCGGACCCACCCGTCCCTGGTCGCCGTGGCGGTGGCCGCGCTCGCGCTGGCCCAGGTGATCGTCGGCTGGGGCCCGCTCGGCTACGACATCGGCGTGCTGATCGCCCTCTACAGCGTGGTCAAGTACGCCGACCGGGCGCGCGACGGCATCCTGGCCGGGATCGGCGCGGCGATCGGCGTGCTGCTCTCCGCGCTCTCCTGGCCCGGGCCGGCGCCCTGGTGGGCGGGGGCGCTCTACTACGGCCTGGTCACCGGCGCGGTCTGGCTGGTCGGGCTGAACGTGCGGACCCGCCGGCTCTACGTGCTCAGCCTGGAGGAGCGGGCCGCGACGCTGGAGCGGGAGCGGGAGGCGGAGTCCCGGGCGGCGGTGGCCGAGGAGCGCACCCGCATCGCCCGGGAGCTGCACGACGTGGTGGCGCACAGCATGGCTGTGATGATCGTGCAGGCCGACGGCGTGCGGTTCACCCTGGACCGGGACCCGGCGACCGCGCGGGAGGCCGCGAAGGTGGTGGCGGACACCGGCCGGCAGGCGCTGGAGGAGATGCGGCGGCTGGTCGGGGTGCTGCGCGAGCCGAGCCGCCCGGAGCCGCCCGCGGTGACCGACGAGCCGGCCGCCGAGCCGGCGCACCGGCGTCCCGCGCTGGTGGAGCTGCCCGCGTTGCTCGACCGGTTCCGCGCCGCCGGGCTGCGGATCGCCTGCGCCGGCGCCGGCACCCCGGTGGCGCTGCCGCCCGGCCTGGAACTGACCGTCTACCGGGTGGTGCAGGAGAGCCTGACCAACGCGCTCAAGCACGCCGGCGTGGGGGCGTCGGTCGAGCTGACGCTCGACTGGGACGCCGACGCCGTCGTGGTCCGGGCCGTCGACGACGGGCGCGGCCGTCCGGTGGTGCGGCCGGCGCCGTCCGGCGGGCACGGCCTGGTCGGCATGCGGGAACGGGTCGGGGTGTACGACGGCAGCCTCGCCGCCGGACCGACGCTGGCCGGCGGTTGGCGGGTGGAGGCGCGACTGCCGCTGCCCGCGCCGGCCGGCACCGAGGAAGGGAGCGCGGCGGCGTGACCGTGCGGGTGATGATCGTCGACGACCAGGCGCTGGTCCGCGCCGGATTCCGGATGGTGCTCGACTCCCAACCCGACCTGGCCGTGGTCGGCGAGGCGATCGACGGCGCGGACGCGCTGCGGGTCCTGGAGCGGGTCGAGGCCGACGTGGTGGTGATGGACCTGCGGATGCCCACCATGGACGGGGTGGAGGCGACCCGGCGGATCTGCGCCCGTTCCACCGGCGGGCGTCCCCGGGTGCTGGTGCTCACCACGTTCGACACCGAGGCCGACGCCTTCGCCGCGCTGCGCGCCGGGGCGAGCGGCTTCCTGCTCAAGAACGTGCCGCCGGAGGACCTGCTCGCCGCGATCCGGGTGGTCGCCGAGGGTGACTCGGTGGTCGCCCCGTCGATCACCCGGCGACTGCTCGACCGCTTCGCCGGCCAGCTCGGCCCCGCTCCGGTCCAGGACCCGCGACTGGCCCAGCTGACCGAGCGGGAGCGGGAGGTGCTGCTGCTCGTCGCGCAGGGGCTGTCCAACGCGGAGATCGCCGGGCGGGTGCACGTCGCGGAGGCGACGGTGAAGACGCACGTGGGCCGGATCCTGGCCAAACTCCAGCTCCGCGACCGGGTCCAGGCCGTGGTGCTGGCGTACGAGAGCGGGCTGGTCACACCCGGCGGATGACCCGGCGTACGCCTCGGGTCGTACGGGTCCGCCGGTCGGGGGCGACCGGGGGAGTACCGAGGTCGCGCGCGCAGGTGGAGATGGCCGGCCGGGTGCCGGCCATAGCGTCGGAAGGGTCAGCAGACCGTCTCCGACAGGAGCACCACGTTGTCCGCAACCCCGACCACCGGCGTCGCCGTCGCCGCCCGTGCGCTGCGCATGGAGTACGGCGCCGGGCCGAACCGGGTCGTCGCCCTCGACGGCGTCGACCTCGACCTGGGCGCCGCCCGGTTCACCGCCGTGATGGGTCCCTCCGGCTCCGGCAAGTCCACCCTGCTGCACTGCCTCGCCGGCCTGGACCGGCCGTCGGCCGGCACCGTCCGCATCGGCGAGGCCGACCTGGCCCGCCTCGACGACCGCCGGTTGACCCGGCTGCGCCGGGACCGGATCGGCTTCGTCTTCCAGCGGTTCAACCTGCTGCCCACGCTCACCGCGCAGGAGAACATCGTCCTCCCGTTGGCCATCGCCGGCCGGCGACCCGATCCGGCCTGGCTGCGGCAGGTGGTGGTCGCCGTCGGCCTGACCGACCGCCTCGACCACCGGCCGGCGGAACTCAGCGGCGGGCAGCAGCAGCGCGTCGCCGTGGCCCGCGCGCTGGTCACCCGGCCGTGGGTCGTCTTCGCCGACGAGCCGACCGGCAACCTGGACTCCCGCTCCGGCGCCGAGGTGCTGCGGCTGCTGCGCGAGGCCGTGGACACCCTCGGTCAGACCGTCGTCATGGTCACCCACGACCCGGCCGCCGCCGCGTACGCCGACCGGGTGGTCTTCCTGGCCGACGGCCGGCTCGTCGACGAGGTGCACGCTCCGACCACCGCCCGGGTCCGCGAGGCGCTGAGCCGGCTCGAACCGGCCGCGACGCCGGTGGGGCGGTGACCGGGATGCTGCGCCTGACCCTGCGCCAGATCCGCGCCGACGGCCTGCGGCTGCTGCTGTCGTCGCTGGCGGTCGTGCTCGGCGTCGCCTTCGTCGCCGGCACCCTGATGGTCACCGACGGCATGCGGGCCGGGGCGTACGCGCGCGCCGGCGCGTTCGACCGGCACACCGACCTGGCCGCCTACGCCGGCCGGGTGCCCCTGTCGCCGGCCCTGGTCGACCGGGTCCGCGCGGTGGACGGGGTCGCCGCGGCCGCGGGGGAGCTGACCGGCAGCGCCGGGGTGGTCGGCGCCGACGGTCGGCCCGTGCTCGGCTACGCCGTGCTCGCCGCGATCCCCACCGAGCCGGCCCTGCAGTCGTACGACGTGGTCGCCGGCCGGCTACCGCAGCGCGCGGGCGAGCTGGTGCTGGACGAGAAGACCGTCGCCGAGCAGCGCTTCACCCTCGGCGGGCCGGTGTCGGTCGGCGGGGTCGGCGGGGCGGCCCGGGCGTACACCCTGGTCGGCGCGGTCGACGTCGCCGGCACGTCGCGCGACGTCGGCGGGCCGTTCATCGGCCTGGTGGGCGCCGACGCCCTCGCGGTCGGCGGCGACCGTGGTTACGGGCGGATCATGGTGGCCGCGCGCCCCGGGGTGGACACCCGGGCGCTGGCCGACCGGGTCCGGGCGGTGGTCGGCCCGGGCGTCACGGTCCGGGACCGCGCGGCCGTCCTCGACGCGGCGGTCGCCGACGCCGTTCGCGACCTGCGGCAGTTCGAGCTGCTGCTGGGCACCTTCGCGGCGGTGGCGGTGGTGGTCGCCGGCTTCGTGATCGCCAACACGTTCGCCATCGTGCTCGCGCAGCGGTCCCGGCGCACGGCGTTGCTGCGCCTGGTCGGCGCGACCCGGGGGCAGGTCTACCGGGCCACGCTGGTCGAGGCGGCGCTGACCGGGCTGGTCGCCTCGACGGTCGGGGTGGCGGTGGGCACGGCGCTGGCCGCCGGTCTCGGCGCGTTGCTCGGGGCGACCGGAGCGACGGCCGCCGGCGGGGTCACGGTGACGACCCGGACGGTGCTGCTCTCCCTGGCACTGGGCACGCTGCTCACCGTGCTGGCGGCCGCGTTGCCGGCCTGGCAGGGCACCCGGATCGCGCCGGTGGCCGCGCTGACCGACGCGGCGACCCGGCCCGCCCGCCCGGCCGGCCGGATCCGGCTCGGCGTCGGGGCGCTGGTCCTCGTCGCCGGGGTGGCGGCGCTGCTCGGCGCGGGGGCGACCGGCCAGGTGCCGTTGGTGGCGGCCGGCGGGTTGCTGGCCTTCGGCGGCATCGTGGCCTTCGGCCCGGTGCTGGTGCCGGCGCTGGTCCGGGCGCTCGGCGCGCCGGTGCGCGCGGTGGTCGGCGCGCCGGGCGCCCTGGCCGTGGCGAACGCGGTGCGCAACCCGCGCCGGGTCGCGGCCACCGCCACCGCGATGGTGATCGGGATCGGCCTGGTCTCGGCCTTCGTGGTCGGCGCGGGCAGCGTCAAGACCGGCATCGAGCGCGCGGTGGACGCCCGGATCGGCGTGGACTTCCTGGTCACCGGCATCGGCGGGGAGCTGCCGGCGCCGCTGGCCGGTGAGCTGGCCGCCCGGCCGGAGCTGGGCGTCGTGCACGAGCAGCGCAGCCGGGTGTCGGACGGCGTGCAGGTGCGGGCCGCCCACCCGGCCCTGGTCCGGCGGACGCTGTCCGCGGTGGACGCCGGCGACCCGGGCGCGTTCGGGCCGGGCTCGGTGCTGGTGCACCGCGAGCTGGCCGCGGCCCGGGGCTGGACCGTCGGGGACACCGTCACCGTCGCCGGGCGTCCGTTCCGGGTCGCCGCCGTGGTGGCCGAGGACCGACCGGCCCTGGCCGGCAGCCCGGTGCCCGACGGGTACGTGGTGGACGTCGTCGACGCGGACTTCACCCGGCTCTTCCCCACCGAACGCGGTCATCTGGCCGAGGTGGATCCCGCCGACGGGGTGGACGTGGACGTCGCCCGGGCCGCCGTGGAGTCGGTGGTCGCCCGCTATCCGACGGTCAACCTGATGGACCAGGCCGCCTACAAGAAGATGCTGACCGGCACCGTCGACATGGTGCTCGGTCTGGTCACGGCGTTGCTCGGCCTGGCCGTGGTGATCTCGCTGGTGGGGGTCGCCAACACGCTGAGCCTCTCGGTGGTGGAGCGGACCCGGGAGAACGCCGTGCTGCGCGCGGTCGGCCTGAGCCGGGGCGGGATGCGGGGGGTGCTCGCGGTGGAGGCGGTGCTCACCGCGTCGGTCGGCACGCTGCTCGGCGTCGCGCTGGGCGTCGGGGTCGCCGCCGGGGCGATGGCCGTGGTGGCCCGCATCGGCGGGGACTTCACGCTGGTGCTGCCGTGGGGACGGCTCGGCCTGATCGTCGCGGTGGCGGTGCTCGCCGCGCTGCTCGCCTCGGTCCTGCCGGCCCGGCGGGCGCTGTCCCGGCCGGTGGTGGCGTCGCTCGGCGCCGACTGACGTCGGCCACCGTCGTCCGGACGCCGACGAGCCGGTCCCGCCTCGACGGCGGGACCGGCTCCGTGCGTGCCTGCGACGGTTCGGTCCCGCCGCGTGGCCGGGCCCGGTCCGGGGTCGCTCAGGGGCGGGAGACGGGTTGGCCGCCGGTCCCACCGTCGTCCCCGCCGCCGCCCTCGGCGGGGGCGGTCGTGGTGGTGGTCTCGGTCGGCGTGGCGGGATCGGTCGGCGTCGAACTGGTGGCCGGCGGGCTGCTCGGCGCGGTCGGCGGCGTCGACGGGGCGCTCGACGGGCTGGGCTGGCCCGAGGCGCTCGGCGAGGCGCTCGGCGTCACCGAGGTCGACGCCGAGGGCTTGCCGCCCGGGCCGACCGGGCGGTAGGTGTAGTCGTCCTCGACCGTCGACGGCCCCTCGGTGACGGCGGTGTCGGCGACGGAGTTGCTCGGCGCCACCGCGGGCGCCGTGGAATCGAGCTGGGTGGCCGGCGCCTCCGCGTCCTTGGCGGCGGCCACCAGCGCGCCCAGCGCGGTCACCGCCACCAGCACGGCGCCCAGTGCGCCGACCAGGGTGCCGCGACGACTGCGGCGGCGCGCCGGCGCGACCGCGGCGGCCGGCCGGGCGACCGGCTGGTCGTCGCGGGTCCGCCCCGGCCCGGCCGCGCCGCGCAGGGCGACCGGCACCGTCGCGGCGGGCGACTCGGTGCGCGCCGCCCGGGCCGCGTCGGCCATCGCCGCGGCGCTCGGGTAGCGGTCGGCCGGGTCCTTCGCCAGCGCCCGGGCGACCAGCTCGCGTACCGCCGCCGGGATCTCCGCCGGCAGCTCCGGCGGCGCGTCGTCGAGGTGTCGCACCGCGACCTGGAGCGGGTTGTCCCCGGTGAACGGCGGGCTGCCGGTGAGGCAGCAGTAGGCGACCGCGCCGAGCGCGTACACGTCCGTGGCGCCCGAGACGGGGCGGCCGGCGGCCTGCTCGGGGGCCATGTAGAGGGCGGTGCCGGGCACCGCGTTCGTGCTGGTGATGCTGGTGACGTTGGTCGAGCGGGCCACCCCGAAGTCGACCAGGACCACGGTGCCGTCCTCCTGCACCAGCAGGTTGCTCGGCTTGACGTCGCGGTGGACGATGCCGCGGCCGTGCGCCCCGTGCAGCGCCTGGGCCACCTGGGCCACGATCGACATGGTCTCGGCGACCTCGAGCTGCCCGGCCGCCTCGATCCGCCGGGACAGCGGCTCACCGGCGACGAACTCCATGACCAGGTAGTCGGCCCGGCTGCCGTCGGGCAGTTCGTCCTCGCCGCAGTCGAAGACCTGGACCACGCCCGGATGACGCAACGACGCCATGATCCGCGCCTCGGAGCGGAACCGGGCGATGAAGTCGGGATCGGAGACCAGCGCGGGAAGAAGCACCTTCACCGCGACCGGCCGACCGAGCACCAGGTCGGTGGCACGCCAGACGTCGCCCATGCCGCCGGTGGCGACACGGTCTTCCAGGCGGTACCGACCGCTGAGTACGACGTCGGAGGTGAGCATTCCCATACCGTACCCACCGCGGCCCCGGAGTATTTCCCGCGATCTCTCCCGTCGCGGTCGGCGAGCGGTTCCGGCCCGGTCATCCGAACGGCCGAGGCCGGTTTCGGCCGTGGGCGCACCGTGACCGACCGGGTACGATCGGCAATAATGTGTCCGGACGGCGGCGGATGTCCGGCTCGTTCGGTCGGGATCCGCCCGTTTCCTCCGGTTCGGCGGCGACCGGGCGGTGGTCTTCGTTACACCGACACGCCGATCCGCTCGGTAGACATTTCTCTCCCTTTTCCCGGCTCTTCGTGGCTTGCCGGCCAGCGGGATCCCCTCCTAGCGTTGGCCCGGCTCCCGGCCGCCCCACGACGTCGGTACGGTATGTCCGCCGACGGCCGCGCTGCGCGGCAGTGTCCATGCGCACCGGTCCCGGGCCGGTGCCGATCAGCTCAGCGGGGGGCGGGGGTGCGAATGACGGTGCGGTCTCCCGCGCGGGCCGACGCCCGGCCGGCGAGCCCGGTCCCGCCGGGGCGGCGCCCGTGACCCCGGACCTGAACGAGGCGGTCGCCGCCGCGCGGGCGGGCGACGAGGAGGCGTTCCGTCACCTCTACCGCAGCCTCCAGCCGGCCCTGCTGCGCTACCTGACCGCCCTGGTCGGCGCCGACGCCGAGGACGTGGCGTCGGAGACCTGGCTGCAGATCTCGCGCGACCTGCCGTCGTTCACCGGCGGCGAGTTCCGGGCCTGGGCGGTGACCGTCGCCCGCAACCGGGCCATGGACCACCTGCGCCGGCAACGACGGCGACCCGCGGTGCCGGTGCCCGTGCAGGCCCTCAACGACCTGGCCTCGGACGCCGACACCGCCGACCGGGCGGGGGAGGCGATCGGCACCGAGAGCGCGCTGGCGCTGATCCGCACGTTGCCGCCGGCCGAGGCGGAGGCGGTGATGCTGCGGGCCGTCATCGGCCTCGACGCGGAGACCGCCGGGCGGGTGCTGGGCCGGCGCGCCGGCGCGGTGCGTACCGCCGCCCACCGCGGGCTGCGCCGCCTGGCGGCGCTGTTGGAGCGCTCGGCCGAGGGCGCCCCGAACGGTGTCCGGGAGACGTCCGCGCCCCGCCCCCGCACCGACCGCCGCGCGCCGCACGCGCCCGAGGCCGAGCCGGCGGAGGGCTGACGTGAGGAGAGACGGCATGCACCCGCGCCGGCCCGACGACCGGACGGAATCCGACCGCCTTCTCGACGCGGCACGCCTCGGCGCGCCGGCGCCCGACGACGGCGATCCCCTGAGCCGGCTGCTCGCCGCCGCGGCCGCCCCGGCCTCCGCCGACGAACTCGCCGGCGAGGAACAGGCGCTCGCCGCGTTCCGGGCCGCCCGCGCGGCGCCCCCGCCGGTCCCCGCGCCACGCGCGCGCCGGCGTCTCCGGGTCGCCGCCGCGCTGTCCGGGCTCGCCGCCACCGCGGTCGCCGGGGTGGCCTTCGCGGCCGTGGGTCTGGACCGGAACCAGGAACCGACGGCCCCGCCGGCGCCGACCACGGCGGGCCCGTCCGGTACCGGCCCGTCCGGTGCCGGCCCGTCGCGACCGGCTCCCAGCACCCCGACCGGTGAGGCGTCCGGCGCGGCGACGTCCCCGGCGCCGCCCCCGCCGTCCCGCTCGGCCACCGCGCCGCCGGTCGACGGCCGGCTCGCCGGTCACTGCCGCGCCTATCTGGCGAAGCCGGAGCGGCAGCGGGCCAAGGCCCTGACCACGCCGGGCTTCGCCGACCTGGTGGCCGCCGCCGGTGGCGCCGACCGGGTCGAGGGCTACTGCCGGGAGCTGGTGCCGTCGGCGGCCGGGAAGCCGCCCAAGCCCAAGCCCACCCCGGAGTCGAAGTCGAAGTCGAAGCCTCCGGGCCCGCCCGACGACGAGGACGACGACCAGGACTGAGCGTCCGGCGCAATCGGATTCCGGACAAAATTTCATCTTCCCGGGCGCGCGAAATCCGTCTGCTAGACAGAGGATGGGGGGACGCGCGGACCCGTGCCGTACCCGGCCGGGTCCCGGGCGACAACGACGTCGTCCGTCTCCGGGAGAGGAGCCGTCACGTGGTGATGTCGCCGGAGCTGGACCGGGTCACCGTCCTGGGGGACGAGGCCGCGGCCCGCGGGCATCTGGCCCGCATCTGTTTCAAGACCGGGCCACCCACGCTCACCGGCGTCGAACTGGAATGGACCGTGCACGACGCCGCGGACCCGACCCGTCGGGTCGACCGCGAGCGACTGCGCGAGGCGTTGGGACGGCACAGCCCCGTCACCGTCGACCCCACCAGCCCGGCCGACGAGCTCCGGCGCGGCGGAACCGTGACCGTGGAGCCGGGCGGGCAGGTGGAGATCTCCGCCGCGGCGCGACCGTCGGTCGCCGCGCTCATCCTGGCCACCGAGGCCGACGCTGCCGAGCTGCGCGCCCTGCTGGACGCCGCCGGGCTGGTGCTGGGACGCACCGGGATGGATCCCTGGCGGTCCCCGCGACCGGTCGTGGAAACTCCGCGCTACCGCGCCATGCGCCGCGTCTTCGACCGGCGGGGCCCGGCCGGGCGGGCCATGATGTACAGCACGGCCGGGCTCCAGGTCTGCCTGGACGTCGGCGAGCCCGGGCAGGTGGCCGAGCGGTGGGCCGCCGCGCACGCCGTCGGGCCACCGCTGCTGGCCGCCTTCGCCACCGCCGACCGGCACGCCGGCCGGCGCACCGGTTGGGCGTCCGCCCGGATGGCCGCCTGGCTGGCCATCGACCCGGCGCGTACCCGCCCGGTCTGGTCACCGGGCCGCGCCGACCGTGACCCGGTGGCGGCCTGGACCGAGTACGCGCTGGCCGCGCCGCTGCTCTGCGTCCGTGACGACGGCCCGGACTGGTCCACGCCGCCGGGCGTCACCTTCGCCGACTGGCTGGCCGGGGCGCTCGACCGCCCACCCACCACCGACGACCTCGACTACCACCTCAGCACGCTGTTCCCGCCGGTGCGCCCGCGCGGCTACCTCGAGCTGCGCTATCTGGACGCCCAGCCCGGGCGGGAGTGGACCGTGCCGCTGGCGGTGCTGGCCGCGCTCTTCGCCGACCCGGCGACCACCAGGGAGGCGCTGGCCGCGGCCGGGCCGGTGGCCGACCGGTGGAGCGCGGCGGCCCGGCGCGGGTTGGCCGAGCGCCCGCTGGCGACCGCCGCGGCGGCCCTGTTCGACCTGGCCCTCGCGGCCCTGCCCCGGCTCGACCTGCCGGCCGGGCTGCACGACGAGATCGACCGAGCGATCCGGCGGCGCCGTGCCGTCGCGGAGAGGGGACACCGGTGACCACGACCGAGCGCCCGGGTACGGACGCCGAGCAGCTGCGCGGCCGGATCGCCGCGGAGTTGGAGCGCACCCGCGCCCGTACCGCCCTGCTGACCGACGCGGTGGACGACGACGACCTGGTCCGGCAGCACTCCACACTCATGTCGCCGCTGGTCTGGGACCTGGCGCACGTGGGCAACCAGGAGGAGCTGTGGCTCGTCCGCGACGTCGGCGGCCGTGAGCCGGTGCGCCGCGACATCGACGACCTCTACGACGCCTTCAAGCAACCGCGCAAGGACCGGCCCGCGCTGCCGCTGCTGCCCCCGGCCGAGGCGCGCGCCTACGTGCGCACGGTCCGGGACAAGGTCCACGACCTGCTCGACGGCATCCGCTTCACCGACCGCCGGCTGGTCGAGGACGGTTTCGCGTTCGGCATGATCGTGCAGCACGAGCAGCAGCACGACGAGACCATGCTCGCCACCCACCAACTGCGCGCCGGAGCGCCGGTGCTGGACGCCCCGCCCCCACCCGAGCCCCGGGCCCGGGTCGGCGGGGAGGTGCTGGTGCCGGCCGGCCCGTTCACCATGGGCACCTCGACCGACCCGTGGGCGCTGGACAACGAGCGGCCCGCGCACACGGTCGACCTGCCCGCGTACGCCATCGACGCCGCGCCGGTCACCAACGGGCAGTACCGCGCGTTCATCGCCGACGGCGGCTACGACGAGCCGCGCTGGTGGAGCGAGGCCGGCTGGCGGCACCGGGTCGAGGCGGACCTGAGCGCGCCGCTGCACTGGCGGCGCGACGGCGACGGGTGGGCGTACCGCCGGTTCGGCCGCTGGTCCACGGTCCGCGACGACGAGCCGGTGGTGCACGTCTGCTGGTACGAGGCCCAGGCGTACGCGGCCTGGGCGGGCCGGCGGCTGCCCACCGAGGCGGAGTGGGAGAAGGCCGCCCGGTGGGACCCGGCGACCGGCCGCTCCCGCCGCTACCCGTGGGGCGACCAGGACCCGACCCCCGGCCACGCGAACCTCGGCCAGCGGCACCTGTGGCCGGCGCCGGTCGGCGCGTATCCGGACGGCGCCTCGCCGCTCGGCGTGCACCAGCTCGTCGGCGACGTGTGGGAGTGGACGTCGTCCGCGTTCCGAGGGCATCCGGGATTCACCGCGTTCCCCTACCGGGAATACTCGGAGGTCTTCTTCGGCGACGACCACCGGGTGCTGCGCGGCGGCTCGTTCGGCACCGACCGGGCCGCCTGCCGGGGCACGTTCCGCAACTGGGACTACCCGATCCGGCGGCAGATCTTCAGCGGATTCCGCTGCGCCCGCGACGCCGGCGGAGAGGAGTGAGCCGGCCCGATGTGCCGCCACCTCGCGTACCTCGGTCCACCGGTGCCCCTGGGGAGCCTCCTGTTCGACCCGCCGTACGGGCTGCTGCGCCAGTCCTGGGCGCCGCGGGACATGCGCGGCGGCGGCACCATCAACGCCGACGGCTTCGGCGTCGGCTGGTACCCGGGCGGCGGCGACCCGGTGCGCTACCGGCGGGCCCAGCCGATGTGGAGCGACACCACCCTGCCGGAGCTGGCCGCCGTGACGTCGACCGGGGCGGTGCTGGCCGCCGTCCGCTCCGCCACGGTGGGGATGCCGCTGCACGAGACGGCCGCCGCGCCGTTCGCCGAGGGGCGCTGGCTGTTCAGCCACAACGGCGTGGTGCGCGGCTGGCCGGACAGCCTCGTCCCGTTGGCCGAGGGCCTGCCCGTGCGTGACCTGCTCACGTTGGAGGTGCCCACCGACTCGGCCCTGCTCTGGGCGCTGGTCCGGCACCGGCTGCGCGGCGGCGCGGCGCTCGACGAGGCGGTGGCCGACACCGTCGCGGCGGTCGCCGCGGCCGCGCCCGGCTCCCGGCTGAACCTGCTGCTCACCGACGGCACGACGGTCGTCGCCAGCGTGGCCGGGCACGCGCTGTCCGTACGACGCGGGCCGGGTTCGGTCCTGCTGGCCTCCGAACCCTTCGACGACCACCCGGACTGGCAGCCGGTGCCGGACCGGCGGCTCGTGGTGGCCACCACGGCCGGGCTCGACATCCGGGAACCGACCACCGCCTGACCGGCCGAATCCACCGGTAGGACAGAGAGGACACGTGATGGGCGCGGAACCGCTGGAGATCCACCTGGAGGATCAGGACCTCGACCGGGGGCTGCGGGAGGACGTACGGGTCGGGCTGACCGCCACACCGAAGTGGCTGCCGCCGAAGTGGTTCTACGACGCCCGGGGCAGCGAGCTGTTCGAGGAGATCACCCGACTGCCGGAGTACTACCCGACCCGGGCCGAGCGGGCGATCCTGGCCGCGCACGCCGACGACGTCGCCACGATGACCGGGGCGAAGACGCTGATCGAGCTGGGGTCGGGCTCGTCGGAGAAGACCCGACTGCTGTTGGACGCGTTCACCCGGCACGGCGACCTGGGCACCTTCGTGCCGTTGGACGTCTCGGTCAGCGCCCTGCGGCAGTCCACCGAGCAGATCGCCGCCGCGTACCCGGGGTTGCGGGTGCGGGGGATCGTCGGTGACTTCACCCGCCACCTGGACCGGCTGCCGACCGGTGGCCGGCGCCTGGTGGCGTTCCTCGGCGGCACGATCGGCAACCTGATGCCGGTGGAGCGGGCCGAGTTCCTCACCGCGATGCGGGCGGCGCTGGAGGCCGGCGACTGGCTGCTGGTCGGCACCGACCTGGTCAAGGACCCGGCCGTGGTGGTGCCCGCCTACGACGACGCGGCGGGCGTGACGGCCGAGTTCAACCGCAACGTGCTCCGCGTGATCAACCGGGAGCTGGGCGCGGACTTCGACCTCGGCGCGTTCCGCCACGTGGCGCTCTGGGACCCGGAGCGGGAGTGGATCGAGATGCGGCTGCGCGCCGAGCGTCCGACCCGGGCGCGGGTGCTCGACCTGGACGTGGCGTTCGCCGAGGGTGAGGAGCTGCGTACCGAGGTCTCGGCGAAGTTCCGCCCGGAGGGGATCGCGGCCGAGCTGACCGCCGCCGGGTTCGACCGGCAGGCGTTCTGGACCGACCGCGCGGGCCTGTTCGGGGTGAGCCTGGCCCGGGCCGACTGAGGCCCCGGCCAGACCCGGCGACCGGGCCCGGGGGCGATCGGCTAGGCTGGCGGCGCGAAGGGGAGTAGCCCCCAATGTCGTGGTCGACACACTGGTGCGTTCCGCATCCGGCCACGCGGCCTCGGTTCCCGAGGCGGGCGAGACCTTCGACTCAGGCTGTCGCAGCCGGGTCGAGGGCGCCCCTGTCTCTCCTCCCGGCTTGATCGGGAAGGTTCACATGGAGGGTTTCCTCGTCGCGCTGGTGGTCAGCTTCGGCGTCATCTTCGTCGCCGAGCTGGGGGACAAGTCCCAGCTCATGGCCCTGACGTTCGCCACGCGTTTCCGGCCCGTGCCGGTGCTCATCGGCATCACGATCGCCACGGCGGTCGTCCACCTCGCCTCGGTGGCCATCGGCTACGGCCTGAACGCGGCCCTGCCCACCGGGTGGATCTCGCTCATCGCCGGCCTGGCGTTCCTCGGCTTCGGCGCCTGGACGCTGCGCGGCGACAAGCTGACCGAGGAGGAGAAGCGCAAGGCCGAGCGCAGCACCAAGTCGGCGATCGTCGCGGTCGGTGTGGCGTTCTTCCTGGCCGAGCTGGGTGACAAGACCATGCTCGCCACCATCACGTTGGCGACCAAGTACGGCTGGTTCGGCACCTGGCTCGGTTCGACGCTCGGCATGGTCGCCGCGGACGCGCTGGCGATCCTGGTGGGCCGGATGCTCGGCCGGCACCTGCCGGAACGGGCGATCCGCTACGGCGCCGCCGTGCTCTTCGCCATCTGCGGCCTGTGGCTGGTCTTCGAGGCGATCAGGGAGCTGAACTGACGCCGGTGGCGTTCGGATGATCAGGCCCGGTCCCGGTGGGTAAGTGTCCGGGAGGCGGCGCCGTGGCGCGCCGCCGCCAGGATTCGGACGACCGGGAGGTTCCGCGCATGAGCAGGCACGACGAGCCCAACGAGTACGGCTTCGCAGGCGGTGCGACCGCCCCGGAGCCGCCGGCCGGCGGACGCGCGGACGAGCGGGACCGCGCCGAGCAGGTCGCGGTGCCCGGTGACGATCTGACCGAACCGGTCGCCGACGCGCTCGAGGAGGAGACCCAGGACGAGCACGAGGCCCGTCCGGCCGAGCGCCGCCGCTGACGCCCGGGCCGCCGGCCGCCGATCCCGCACCGGGGTCGGCGGCCGGCGCCTTCGCGTCAGGCGGATTCCTGCTGGTAGACGTCCGGAATGCCGTCGCCGTCGGCGTCGCGGCTCTCCCGCTCGCTGATCCGCCGGTAGACCCGGTTGCGCCGGACCAGCACCAGGGCGGCCAGAGCGGCGGACACCACCGAGCCGAGCAGCACGGCCACCTTGACGCCGTCCTCCTCGGGGCTTCCCGCGCCGAACGCCAGCTCACCGATGAGCAGTGACACGGTGAAGCCGATGCCGGCGAGGAGCGCCAGGCCCACCAGGTCCGCCCAGGTGATCTCCTCGTCCAGTTCCGCGCGGGTGAACCGGGCGAGCAGGTAGGTCGAACCGAACACCCCCACGACCTTGCCCAGCACCAGCCCGGCAGCCACCGCCACCACCACCGGGTTGGTGAGGGTTTCGCCCAGGTCCACGCCGACCAGGGTCACGCCCGCGGCGAAGAAGGCGAAGACGGGTACCGCGAAGCCGGCGGAGACGGGCCGCCATCGGTGCTCCAGCCGCTCCGCCAGCCCGGGCGCCCCGCTCCGGCTGGGCAGGACCGGGACGGTGAAGCCGAGCAGCACCCCGGCTACCGTGGCGTGCACACCGGAGGCGTGCACCAGCGTCCAGGCCGTCACCGCGAGCGGGATCAGCGCCCACCACCAGGTCCGCCGCCGCTGCACCAGCAGCCCGAACGCGGCGATCGGCAGCAGCGCGCCGAGCAGGGGCAGCGGGTGGAAGTCGGCGGTGTAGAAGATCGCGATGATGGTGATCGCGAAGAGGTCGTCGACCACCGCGAGGGTGAGCAGGAAGGCCCGCAGCCCTTGCGGCAGGTGCGAGCTGACCACGGCCAGCACGGCGAGCGCGAACGCGATGTCGGTGGCGGTGGGGATCGCCCAGCCCCGCGCGCCGGCGCCGCCGGCGCTCAGCGTCACCGCCAGGTAGATCAGCGCCGGCGCCACCATGCCGCCGATCGCGGCCACCACCGGCAGGAGGGCGCGTCGCGGGTCGCGCAGATCGCCGGCGACGAACTCCCGCTTGAGCTCCAGGCCCACCACGAAGAAGAAGATGGCCAGCAGGCCGTCGGCGGCCCAGGTGCCGAGGCTGAGGTCCAGGTGCAGCGACGTCCCGCCGGGCCAGGGCACCCAGTCGCCCAGTGCCGCGTACGCCGAGCGCCACGGTGAGTTGGCCCAGACCAGGGCGATGACCGCGCCGAGCAGCAGGAGCCCACCACCGACCGTCTCGGTGCGCAGCACGTCGGCCAGGAAGCGGGCCTCGGGCCAGGATCGGCGGGAGAACAGACGGGACGACTGCGAAGTGCGGTCGGGCATGCGGCATCCGATCGGGAGCAGGGGTCGACAATGTGATTGCCGACCAGGCTTCCCGGCACACCATGGTCAACCCTAACGGCGGGTCCGGCCGTCGGCGAGCCGAGCCGGTGGGACGCTCCTCTCATCAGGTGAACGGGGCGTCCCACCGTCGGTGGCTCAGCGCTGTCCCGGCAGGGCCGGCAGGGAGGAGCCGATCGTCTCGCAGAACGCCGCCATCCGTTTGATCAACTCGTCCTGGTCGGCGTACGGGTCGAGCGCGCGCACCTCGTCCGGGTCGAGCGCCGGCACCGGCACGTGCGAGATCAGCGGGTGCAGCGGGCGGGTGTCCACCTCGTCGGCGCCGAACAGGTGCTCGTGCAGTTTCTCGCCCGGCCGCAGCCCGGTGTAGACGATGTCGACCGGGTGGTCCGCCTCGGCGGCGAGCCGGCGGGCCACGTCGGCGATCCGCACCGGCTCGCCCATGTCGAGCACCAGCGCCTCGCCGCCGCGTCCGATCGTCGCGGCCTGCAGGACCAGGTGCACGGCCTCCTGCACGGTCATGAAGTAGCGGGTCACGTCGGGGTGGGTGACCGTGATCGGGACCCCGGCCCGGATCTGGGCCTGGAACGCGGTCAGCACCGACCCCCGACTGCTGAGCACGTTGCCGAACCGGACACTGAGGTAGGTGCCGCCCATCCGCTCGGCCTGGTGGGCGGTGAGCCGTTCGGTGATCCGCTTCGAGTAGCCCAGCACACTGGTCGGGTTGGCCGCCTTGTCGGTGGAGATGTTGACGAACTCGGCGACGTCCCGGCACGCCTCCAGCACGTTCAGCGTGCCCAGGATGTTGGTCTTGATCGCCTCGCCCGGGTGCCGCTGGAGCATGGTCAGGTGCTTCAGGGCGGCGGCGTGGAACACCACGTCGGGCTGCCGGTCGGCGACGATCCGGGCGATCCCCTCGGCGTCCCGGATGTCGGCCAGGATCAGTTCAGGGCCGTCCAGCAGGGCGCGGCCGTGCAGCGACATCTGGAGCGCGTGCAGCGCGGACTCGTCCCGGTCGAGCATCATCAGCTCGTCCGGCTCGCAGCGGGCGATCTGCCGGCACAGCTCCGAGCCGATCGAGCCGCCCGCGCCGGTGACCAGCACCCGGCGGCCGGCCAGCCCGCCCCGCTCGACGGTCAGCTCGGCCACCCGCTGGGCCCGGCCCAGCAGGTCGGTGAGCTGGAGGTCGCGGACGTCGGTGGCGGCGACCGGTCGGTCGAGCAGCTCCCGCACCGGGGGCAGGACCTTGAACGCGGCCCCGGCTTCGAGGGTGCGGGTCCGCACGTCGCGCAGCAGCTGCGGGTCCGAGCCGCTCATCGAGAAGATGACGGTGCGCGCCTGGGTGGCGCGGATCACGGCGCCGACCTGTTCGCGGCCGCCCAGCACGCGCAGCCCCTCCAGCCGCAGCCCCCGGCTCTCCGGGGCGTCGTCGAGCAGCCCCACCGGCCGGTAGCTGCTGTCCGGGTCGTGCAGCAACGCCCGGACCAGCCGTTCGCTGGCCGCGTCGACGCCGTAGACCAGGCAGCGTTCGGCGTGTCGCGCCGCCGGGCGGTGCCGGTCGGCGTGGGCCCGCCACAGTCCGCGGGCGGTCGCCATCAGCACCAGCGCGACGGCCCCGCCGACCAGCGGCGTGGTCGCGGGGACCGGTCGCTCGGCCCAGGGGAGCACCCCGGCGACGGTGATCAGGGCGGCCAGCGCGACGGTGGCGGCCAGTCCCCGGGCATCGCCGGCGCTGCCGATCGGGTAGCGGCCGTAGACCTGCGAGCGCAGCAGCGTGAGCAGGGCGTACAGCGTGGAGCAGGCGAGCGCCACGCCGAGGACCCGGCCGCTGAGGGCGGCGGTCAGGTCGAACTCGTACCGGGTCCACGCCGCGCCGAGAAATCCTCCGCACCACGCGGCCGTGTCCAGCGTTAACAGGGAGAGGGTGGCGGCGCGGTGGGTGGTTCGTCCGCGGGGTCGCACGACGTCGGCGGTGGTTTCACGATCCATGGGCTGCCTCGGTGTCCTATCCAGATTGAACGGAATTAGGCCGTATGTGCCTGTTCGGTCGTTTACATTCGTCCAGTCACCTAACGTGGCGAATAGGCGATTCGATCCTGGCACGGCTACTGGTGTTTTTAGGGGGCTTTCGTGCAGTTTCATCGGCAGACCGGCGTGTCGCGAGGGGGAGCGTGATGGACGTTCTCGGCTACCTGCGCCTGGTCCGACGCCACTGGTGGATCGTGCTGGTCACGGTGATGCTCGCGCTGGGCACCGCCGCGCTGGTGACGGTCCGGACGGCGCCTCGCTACGAGGCCTCGGTGACGTTCTTCGTCACCACACCCAGCCAGGGGGTCACCGACGCCTACCAGGGCAGCCTCTTCCTCCAGCAGCGGGTGAAGTCCTACGGCGACCTGCTCACCAGCGACCGGCTGGCGCAGAGCGTGGTGGCCGATGCGCCGCTCGGCCTCACCGCCGACCAGGTACGCAGCCGGATCACCACCTCCGCCAAGCCCGATACCGTCCTGCTCAACGCCACCATCACCGACACGGACCAGACCCGGGCGCTCAAGACCACCGAGGCGCTCGCGGCCAAGTTCACCGAGCTGGTCCGAAAGGTGGAGACGCCGCCGGACGGCAAGTCGCCGCCGATCAAGATCGAGGTGGTGAGCGGCCCTCGGGTGACGTCCAGCCCGGTGTCCCCCCAGCCGGTGCGCAACCTGGTCCTCGGCGGCCTGCTCGGCCTGCTGGCCGGTGCCGCGCTCGCCGTGCTGCGCGGGCTGGCCGACGTGCGGATGCGCGACGCCGCCGCGTTGCAGCGGGTCACCGGCAGCCCGCTGCTGGGCGAGATCCCCTTCGAGTCCGGCGCGAAGGCGGCCCCGTTGATCGTCGGCGACGCGGCCAACTCGCCGCGGGCCGAGGCGGTCCGCAAGCTGCGCACCAACCTGCGGTTCGTGGACGTGCACGAGCCGGCCCGGGTCATCGCGGTCACCAGCGCGTTGCAGGGCGAGGGGAAGACCACGATGGCCTGCAACACGGCCATCGCGCTGGCCGAGGCCGGGTGGCGGGTGCTGCTGATCGACGCCGACCTGCGCCGGCCCAAGGTGGCCGACTACCTCGGCCTCGACGGCGGCGTCGGCCTCACCGACGTGCTCGTCGGCGACGTGCAGGTCGGTGACGTGGTGCAGCGTTGGGGCGAGAAGTCGCTGCTGGTGCTGCCCAGTGGCGCCGCCCCGCCGAACCCCAGCGAACTGCTCGGCTCCAAGGCGATGGCCGACCTGCTGGTGGCGCTGCGCGAGTCGGCGGACATCGTGGTCATCGACACCGCGCCGCTGCTGGCGGTCACCGACGGCGTGGTCGTGGCGGTGCAGGCCGACGGCGCGTTGCTGGTCACCCAGCAGGGGCGGACCTCACGCAGCCAGGTGGCCGCGGCCGCGCACGCGCTCAGCTCGGTCTCGGTGCGCCTGCTCGGTTGCGTGCTCAACATGGCCAAGGTGGCCAAGGCGGACGCCTACCAGTACGAGGCGTACAAGGTGGTCGTGCCCGCCGCGCCGTCCGTGCCCACGGACCGGGCCGGCACCCGGCGGGGTGGGCAGCCGGCCGTGGGCGACCGGACGCAGGAACTCACCCGGCTGTCGCGATGAGCGCCAGCACCGGCCGGATCGACCGCTCGATCTCCTCGGCGCAGCGGCGGAAGTCGGCCGGGGAGCCACCGATCGGGTCGCGTAGGTCGTCCGCGCCGGGTGCGGCGGGTTGCATCCGCCCCCGGGCGCGGACGGCCGCCGCCACCGCCGCCCGCAGCGGCGTGTCCGCCGTCGCCCCGGCCGGTTCGGCCGCGGCGGCGAGCCGGGCGAACTGGCGCAGCGTGAAGGTCCGGGTCAGCGCCGCCGGGGCCAGCGCGGTGCAGGCCGAGCGCTGCCGCCGGGTCGCGGTCAACACCAGCGCCGCCCCGGCCAGGTGTTCCGGACGGAGCCGGCGGGTGCGGAACGCCGCCGCGTCGGCCCCGGTGCCGGCCGCCACCTCGACGGCGTACGGATGCATGGCGGCGCCGTCGACCGCGTCGGTCCCGGCGCTGGTCACCACCACCGGTAGGTCGGCCAGCAGGCGGCGGGCGATGAACTCGGCCATCGGGGACCGGCACATGTTGGCGTGGCAGACGAAGAGCACCCCGTCGACCATCTGCACCCCTCTCGTCGGCGCGGTCGCGGGACACGGTGCCGCGACGGCGTTCTTCCGGCGGTCGCGGCCGGACGCAGAGGGGATGCGGGCATCGTACGCGGTGCGGACGGCGGCGGTCTCGCAGGCCGCGCCGGGAGCGCGGCCATGAAGATCGGCATCCTGTCCTACCACTTCCCGCCGGAGCCGGCGTTCATCCCGGGCAGCCTGGCCGAGGAGTTGGCGGCCCGCGGCCACGAGGTGCGGGTGCTCACCGGCTTCCCGGACTACCCGGGTGGTCACGTCTATCCCGGTTGGCGACAGCGGTGGCGGCACCAGACCCACAGCGAGCGGCTGACCGTCCGTCGGGTGCCCCGGTACGCCCGCGGTGAGGCCTCGCCCG
Organism: Micromonospora sp. WMMD754; assembly: GCF_049315235.1. NCBI lineage: Bacteria > Bacillati > Actinomycetota > Actinomycetes > Micromonosporales > Micromonosporaceae > Micromonospora > Micromonospora sp. WMMD754. The sequence continues at coordinate 5,607,636 of NZ_CP186058.1, read as the reverse complement.
GGGCGCGCACGGCCGCCTGGCTCTCCTTCGCCGGCAGCGTGGCGGTCGCCGGGCGGCGCTACCTGCGGGACGTCGACGCGCTCTACGTCTTCCAGCACCCGGCGGTGACCTTCGCCGCGGCGGGTCTGCTGCGGCTGCTCGGCCGGGTGCCCACGGTGCTGCACGTGCAGGACGTCTGGACGGGGGAGGAGCCGTCCCGGCCGGGGGAGAACCGGCGCTGGGCGGACCGGTTCGACACGAGCCTGCGCCGGCTCTACCGGGAGGCCGCCGCGGTGGCGGTCACCGCGCCGTCCATGCGCGACCTGGTGGTCGCCGCCGGGGCGGGGCCGGACCGGGTGCGTACCGTGCTCAACTGGACCGACGAGCGCATCTTCCGCCCGGCCGAGCCCGGTCCCGCGGCCCGTCGCCTGATCCGCCGGGACGACCGCTGCCTGGTGATGCACGCCGGCACGATCGGCGTACGGCAGGGTCTGGAGACCGCGGTCCGCGCGGCGGCCGCGCTGGGCGACCGGATGGACCTGGTCCTGGTCGGTTCCGGTGCACAGGAGCGGCGGGTGCGGGGGCTCGCCGCCGACCTCGGCGCCGACAACGTCCGGTTCGTCGAGTGGCGGTCCCCGGTGGACATGCCGCAGTTGTACGCGACCGCCGACTACCAGCTCGTCATGCAGCGCGACGTGCCCGAATTGCGCGGCACCGTGCCGGGCAAGCTGCAGGCCGCCTTCTCCTGTGCCGCGCCGGTGGTCGCCTCGACCGGCGGGGACACCGCCGAGCTGGTGGAGCGGGCGCGCGCCGGCCTGTCCTGCCCGCCGGAGGACTGGGCCGCGCTGGCCGACCGGTTCTGGCTGGCCGCGGCCATCCCGCGGGCCGCACGGGTGGAGATGGGCCGTCGCGGTCGGGACGCCTACCTGCGGGAGATGTCGTTGCGGGCCGGGGTGGACCGGATCGAGGGCTTGTTGCGCGAGGCGTCCACCGCCATGGCGAGGCGAACAAACCTCGCAGTGGGGCGATAAAGCTCAGGAGCCCCCAAAACCCGACGAACGCCTGCATTTTCGTGCTAGAAAGCAGTCAATGCGTTCAGTGTCCGATTCGACACGTAGGGGGAACAGTGACGGAACGCGGTGCTTCGCCTGGTCGGCGGCGGCGCTCGCGGCGGCGCAGCCGGGCCCGGGTCCGCCGGATCCTGCTCGTCGGCCTGGTCGTGGTCTCGGTGCTGCTGACCACCGGAGGCTGGGTCGCGTTCCGGGGCTGGCAGGCCCGTGCCCACCTGGTGAACGCCGCCGGGCTGGCCAAGGAACTCAGCTCCCAGGTGCTCGACGGCGACGTGGCCCGCGCCCAGCGGACCCTCGCCGCCCTGCAGGAGCAGGCCACCGCGGCGCGCGGCGCGACCGGGGACCCGGCCTGGTGGGTCGGCCAGCGGACGCCGTACGCCGGCGACGACCTCACCGCGGTGCGGGAGATCTCGGTGGCGGTGGACGACCTGGCCCGGCTCGCCTTTCCCACCCTCCTCCGGGTCGATCTCGCCTCGCTGGTGCCGAAGCAGGGCAAGCTCGACCTGAACCGGCTGCGCGCGGTCTCGGCGGAGGTCTCCACCGCCGACCAGGCGGTCCGGCGCACGGCGCAGCGGTTGGCGGCCGTCCCGACCGCGGACCTGGTGGCGCAGGTGCGGGACGCGGTCACCGCCCTGCGTTCGGAGCTCGAGCAGTTGGGCGAGCTCACCTCGGCCGCGGACCGCGGCGCCCGCCTGCTGCCGCCGCTGCTCGGCGCCGGCGGCCCGCGCACCTACCTGCTCGTCTCGCAGAATCCGGCCGAGTTGCGGTCCACCGGAGGCATGTTCGGCGCCTACGCCGTGCTGCGCGCGGAGGACGGGCGGATCCGGATGGTCACCCAGGGCACGTCGAGCGAGTTGCGGTTCTTCGACCCGCCGCTCAAGGTTGCTCCGGAGACACGCCGGCTCTGGTCGGACCTGCCGGGAATGTATCCGGCCGACGTCAACCTCGACCCGGACTTCCCAACCGCCGCCGCGCTCTACCGGGAGATGGTGCGCCGCCGCACCGGGACCACCGCGGACGGGGTGCTGGCCGTCGACCCGGTGGTGTTGTCCTACCTGCTCGGCGCGATCGGTCCGGTGCCGGTGCCCGGCGGTCCGGCGTTGGCCGGCAGCACCGCGGTGCGGACCCTGCTCAGCGACGTCTACCGGGACCTGGACACGAATGCCCAGGACGAGTTCTTCGCCACGGCGGCCGCCCGCGTCTTCGATGCGATGTTCACCAAGACGGTGGATCCGCGGTCACTTTTGACCGTTTTCAACCGTTCAATCAGTGAAAGTCGGATATTGTTCTGGAGTGCCCGACCTGAGGAGCAGCGCGCGCTCGCCGGCAGCCGACTGGCCGGGCAGCTCCCGGAGAAGGACACGGTGCCGACGGTCGGCGTGTTCCTCAACGACGGCAGCGGCGCGAAGCTCGGCTACTACCTGAGGTTCTCGGCCGCCCTCACGGTCGGCGACTGTCAGCCGGACGGGCGCCGCGAGCTGCGGCTCCGGGTGACGGTGGGCTCCACCGCCCCGCGGTCGGGACTGAGCCGGTCGGTCACCGGCCTGGCCATGTCCGGCGACAAGTACACACCACGCACCTTCGTCTCGGTGTTCACGCCGACCGGCGGCGCCGTCCTCACCGGACGGCTGGACGGACGCGACACCGCGATGGGTAGCGGAACCCACGGCCGCCGCCAGGTGGCGGTGGCGACCGTGGAGGCCAAGCCGGGGCAGACCCGGACCCTCGACGTCACGCTGCTCACCGGCCAGACCGGCGCCGGCACGGCCGAACTGGTGCACACACCCACCGTCACCCCATGGACCACCCGAACAGTCAACGCACCAAGCTGTGAACAGTAGGAGGGAATCCATCATGCGGCTATCCCGCATCATCATGGCGCTCACGGTCGGCCTGGCCGTGGCGGCCGTGCCGACCGCGGCCGGCGCGGCGCAGCCGCAGCCACCGTACGTGCCGCCGGGCGCGGCGCTGACGGTGTCGCCCACGACGATCCGTCTCGGCGAGACCTTCACGCTCCGGGGCACCGGCTTCCAGGCCGGCGAGACGGTGCGGATCGACGTCGCCATCTCGAATCTCCCGGCCGCGGCCCCCGCCGAGGGGACCGCACGGCGCAGCGACGGCAGCACGGTGGCCATGGCCCCGGTCGCCTACACGCCCAACCGCGCGCAGCCGCAGCCCGCGCCGACCACCTTCACGGTGACGGCCGACGGCGACGGCGCCTTCACCGTGCAGTACCGGCCGACCCGCACCGGCCGGCACACCTTCACCGCCACCGGGCTGACGTCGGGTCGGATCGCCAGCGCCACCGGCACCGTCCTGCCCGTGCACGGACGGCCGACGACCCGGCCGCCGCACCACGGCGGTCTGCCGGTCACCGGTGACAGCATCGGCACGCCGCTGAAGCTCGGTGGTGGCCTGGCCGCCGCCGGCGCGGTCCTGCTGCTGGCCTCCCTGGCCTGGCGCCGCCGTCGCCTCGGCTGAGCCGAGGCGCGCCGGGGGAGGACCCGGCCGATCGTGAGTGCCCGCCGGACCCGGTCCGGCGGGCACTCACGCGTCCGGAACACGAGGCAGAATGACGTCGTGGCACCGACGCGACCGTGGGCCGACCCGACCGGCCTGCTCACGCTCCCCGGCGGCGCCGTCGTGCGCGGGCGGCGCGTCGCGGCGCCCGGCACACCCGCCGACTTCGCCCTGCTGCTCGCGCCCGGCCCCGACCCGGCCTGGCCGACCCGACGGATCGACTGGCCCGACTTCTGGGTCCCGCGCGACCGGGCGGACGCCCTCGACGCGCTGCGCGAGGGCCGGCGGCGCGCGTACGCGGGCGAGCGCGTCGAGGTCGCCTGTCGCGGCGGGATCGGTCGGACCGGCACCGCCCTGGCCGCCCTCGCGGTGCTGGACGGGCTCGCGCCGGGCCCGGCGGTGGCGTGGGTGCGTGCCCGCTACCACCCGCGCGCGGTGGAGACCCCCTGGCAGCGGTGGTGGCTGCGCCGCGTCGACTGACCACGCCACGCAGCCGCGGGTTGGGCGCAGCGTCACCGGCCGGGTGAGCCGCGCCGGTCCGGGTCCCGGGCTGGGTAGGGTGCCTCCTCATGAGAGCCCGGGTCCTGGCCGTCGCCACCGCCGTCACCCTGCTCGTCACCGGGGCGCCCGTCCCGGCGCGGGGCGCTCCCGTGGTCACCGCCGCGCCGGTGGCCACCGCGCCCTGTCCCCGGCTGCCCGCGCCGAAGGTCTCCCGGCCACCGCGCCCCGTCCCGCCGGAGCCGGTGCCCGACCAGCAGGTCGTCGGCGGTGACGCGCTGGCCGCTCCGGGGCTGGTCGCCCCGCCCGGCAGCGCCGCGCCACCGGCGGTGACCGCCACCACCTGGCTGGTCGCCGACCTGGACAGCGGCGCCGTGCTCGGCGCGTGCGGGCCGCACGTGTACGGCACCCCCGCCAGCACCCAGAAGCTGCTGCTCGCCGCCACCATGCTGAGCCGGCTCGACCCGAAGCAGGTGGCCGTGGCCACCCGCGCCGACCTGGACATCGAGCCGGGCAGCTCGGCCGTCGGCCTGCTCGTCGGCGGGCGGTACGCGGTGGAGACGCTCTGGTTGGGCCTGCTGCTGCAGTCCGGCAACGACGCGGCGAACATGCTGGCCCGGCTGGGCGCCGGCAGCGCCCGGGCCGGGGTCACCGAGATGAACGCCGAGGCCCGCCGGCTCGGCGCGCTGCAGACCCGCGCCGTCACCCCGTCCGGCCTGGACGGTCCGGGCCAGTTCACCAGCGTGTACGACCTGGCGCTGATCGCCCGGGCCTGCTTCGCCGACGAGCGGTTCCGCCGGTACGCGCTGACCGAGCGGGCGCAGATCCCGGCCCAGCCGGCGCTGAAGAAGGGCGGATTCCAGATCCAGAACGAGAACCAGTTGATCTATCGCTATCCGGGGGCGCTGGGCGGCAAGACCGGCTTCACCGAGCTGGCCCGGCACAGCTACGTCGGCGCCGCCCAGCGCGGCGGTCGTCGGCTGGTGGTCACCCTGCTCGGGGCCGAGGCCCGGCCGGTGCGGGGCTGGCAGCAGGGCGCCCAACTGCTCGACTGGGGCTTCTCGCTGCCCCGCGACGCCTCCGTCGGCCGGCTGGTCGAGCCCGGCGAGCTGGACGCCGCGAAGGCCGAGCCGCGGCAGGCCCCGGCCGCCGCCGCGGCCCGTCCGGAGCCGTCACCGTGGCGCGGGCCGGCGGGGACCGCGCTGCGTCGGGTGGCCGACGGGGACTGGCAGGTGATCGTGCCGTTGGCCGGGCTGCTCGCGCTCGTCGTCGGCGGGACGGCGGCCGTGCTCGCCGCCCGCCGGGGCCGCTCCCGCCGACCGGGTCGCCGCCGCGCCTGACCGCCCGGGCGCGGCCGTCGCCGCGCCTGGCCCGCCGGCTGTCCGCCGGTTCCGGTCGCGTGGACGTCGCCGTCGTGGGTATGCGCGGCGCATGGAGCACCCGGGACGCGTCGTGGTGGTCTCCGCGGACATCGGCGCCGGGCACGACCGGGCCGCCGACGAGCTGGCGGGGCGGCTGCGCGCCCGGGGCTTCGCTGTGGACCGGCTCAACGTTCTGCACCTGCTGCCCGGTCCGCTGCACCGGGCCGTGCGCGAGGCGTACCGGGGACTGCTGCACCGGCTGCCCGGGGGCTACCACCTGCTGTTCCGGCTCACCAGCCGGTCGTCGGTCCCGGTGCGCGCCGTACGCGCGCTGCTGCGCCCGTTCCGCCGGGCGATGCGGCGGCGCATCCCGCCGGACACCCGGGCGGTGGTGACCACCTATCCGTTCGCGAACCAGATCCTCGGGCCGTTGCGCCGCCACGGGCGGCTGCGGGTGCCGGTGATCACGTACGTGACCGACCTCGTGGTCCATCCGTCCTGGCTCGCCCCGGGCGTCGACGTGTACTGCACGGTCCGGCACGCGGAGCTGCGGCCCTCGGACGGCGTCGACGTGACGGTGGTCGAGCCGCTGGTGTCGCGGGCGTTCGGCGCGTGCGACGGGACCGACCGCCGGCGGGCCCGGCACCGGTTCGGCCTGCCCCCCGACGGTGTCCTCGCGCTGGTCGTCGCGGGTTCCTGGGGTGCGGGGGAGGTGGCGGCCACGGTCGCGGAGGTCGGCGCGACCGGGGCGCGGCCGGTGGTGGTGTGCGGGCGGAACCGGGCGTTGCGCCGGCGGCTGAGCGGGGCCGGCCGGGACGTCCTGGGCTGGGTGGACGACATGCCCGGGCTGATGCGGGCCGTCGACGTGGTGGTGGAGAACGCGGGCGGCCTCACCTGCCAGGAGGCGCTCGCGGCCGGGGTGCCGGTGGTCACCTACCGCCCCATTCCCGGCCACGGACGGGCCAACGCCGCCATCCTGGCCCGGTCCGGCCTGACCCGGTGGGCCGGCTCGCCCGACCAGCTCGGACCCGTGCTCGCGGCGGTCACCGGGGCCGACCCGGCGTCCCCGGCCCGCGACGCGCGGTCCCTGGAGGACCCGGCCGGGCTGGTCGCCGAGGCCGCCCGCGCCGCCGCGCCCGCCGGACCGGCCGCCGCGGGCCGCCGGTCGCTGCTGGAACCGGTCGGCGACGCGATCGCCGTCGTCGCCGCGCTGCTCCAGGCCGGCGGCGGACTGCGATGAGGACCGCCGCCCTCGCCGGGCTCGCGACGGCGGCGTTCCCGGCGGTCCAGGTGGCGCCGGCGCTGACCGTGCTGCCCGGCCTCCGCCGCCGTCTGCTGCCCGGTCTGCACGGCCTCGGCCCGCCGGACCGCGTCGCGCTGACCTTCGACGACGGCCCGGACCCGGAGTCCACGCCGTGCTTCCTGGACCTGCTCGCGGCGCACCGGGTCCGGGCCACGTTCTTCGTCCTCGGCGCGATGCTGCGGCGCCGCCCGGACCTGGGCCGCCGGCTGGTCGACGCCGGCCACGAGGTCGCCGTCCACGGTTGGACGCACGACAACCTGCTGCTGCGCGGACCGGCCGGCACCGTCCGCGACCTGACCCGGGCGTACGACCTGGTGGCGGAGGTGACCGGACGGCGACCGCGGTTCCTCCGCCCGCCGTACGGGGTGCTCACCGGCGCGACCCTGCTGGCGGCCCGGCGGCTGCGCCTGCGGCCGGTGCTGTGGAGTTGCTGGGGGCGGGACTGGACCGCCACGGCGACCGCCGACACGGTCGCCCGGACCGTCCGGGCCGGGCTGGCCGGTGGGGGCACGATCCTGCTGCACGACTCGTCCCGCGCCGCCGTGCCGGGCGCGTGGCGCGCCGGGCTGGCCGCGCTGCCCGACATCCTGGCCGAGTGCCACCGCCGCGGGTGGCGGGTCGGCCCGCTGGGCGCGCACCGGCTGCCCGCGCGTTGACCGGCGCACCCTATCCCGCGACCCCGGGCCGGGGACGCGAATCCCGGAGCCGGCGACCCGTTCGGGTCGGCGTGGCTAGCCTGCGGGTCATGAGGACCTGGGGACCGTCCGTGGCGCTCGCCGCCGCCCTGCTCCTGCCGCTGTCCACGCCGCCGACGCCCGCCGTGGCCGCGGTCCGCCCGGGCGCCGCGCCGGCGCGCCGGCTGCCGGCCGCGGCGCCGCCCTGCCCGAACGTGCCCGCCCCGTCGACCCGGCCGCCGCAGCCGCCGCCCCGGTCCGGACCGGCGGACCGGGCCGTGGGTGGCGCCGCGCTGGACACCTCGGGCCTGGTCGTCCCGCCGGTCGCGACGGTGCCGCCCGCGGTGGCGGCGACGTCGTGGGTGGTCGCGGACCTGGACACCGGCGCGGTGCTCGGCGCCTGCGGCCCGCACGAGTACGGCGTGCCGGCCAGCGTGCAGAAGTTGCTGCTGGCCGCCACCATGCTGCCCCGGCTGGACCCGAACCGCGAGGTCACCGTGACCGCCGGCGACGTGGCGATCGAGCCGGGCAGCTCGGCGGTGGGGCTGGCCGAGGGCGGGCACTACCGGATCGAGACGATCTGGCTGGGCCTGCTGTTGAAGTCCGGCAACGAGGCGGCCAACGCGCTGGCCCGGCTCGGTGGCGGCCCGGACGGGCTGGCCGGCGGGGTCCGGGCGATGAACGCCGAGGCCCACCGTCTCGGCGCCCGGCAGACCCACGCCGTCACCCCGTCCGGCCTGGACGGTCCGGGCCAGTTCACCAGCGCGTACGACCTGGCGCTGATCGCCCGGGCCTGCTTCGCCGAGCCGGCCTTCCGCCGCTACACCGCCACCCGCACCGCGCAGGTGCCCGCCCAGCCGGCGTTGCGGGAGAAGGCCTTCCAGATCCAGAACGACAACATGCTGCTGGACCACTATCCGGGGGCGATCGGCGGCAAGACCGGCTTCACCGACCTGGCCCGGCACACGTACGTCGGTGCGGCCGAGCGTGGTGGGCGGCGCCTGGAGGTCACCCTGCTCGGCGCGGAGGTCACCACGCAGCGCGGCTGGCAGCAGGGGGCCGCGCTGCTGGACTGGGGTTTCGGGCTGCCCCGGGACGCCGCGGTCGGCCGCCTGGTGGAGCCGGGAGAGTTGGACCGCTCCACGCCCCCCGCCACGGTGGCGGCGTCGGCCCTGGCCGGCCACGCCGACCTGCGCGGCGGCGCCCCGCCCCCCGGCTACCGGCCCGGCGCGGGACTGTCGGTCGCGGTGGGCGCGGTGCTGGTGGCCGGGGGAGCGGTGCTGCTGGCCCGGCGTCGTCGGCACGCCGCCACGGTCGCCGCGTCGACCGCCGTGGTGCCGCGGGAGGGCGAACTTCCGGAAGTCGACTGAAACGACCCGGGCCGGTCAGCGGCCGGCCGGCCCGGCGGTGCTGTCCCGCACCACCAGCTCGGTGGCCAGTTCCACCCGGGGCGACTCGATCTCCTCGCCCTGGGCCAGGCGCAGCACCGTGCGGGCGGCGAGCCGGCCCATCTCCACCAGCGGCTGGCGCACGGTGGTCAGGGGCGGCGAGGCCCACCGGGCCTCGGGCAGGTCGTCGAAGCCCACCACGCTCACGTCGTCGGCGACGCGCAGGCCGCGCCGGCGTACCGCCTCGTAGACGCCGAAGGCCATCTGGTCGCTGGCCGCGAAGATCGCCGTCGGCGGGTCGTCGAGGTCGAGCAGGGCGCCACCGGCGGCGAAGCCGGAGGCGTGGTAGAAGTCGCCCGGCTGGACCAGACGGTCGTCGGCCGGCACGCCGGCGGCCGCCAGCGCGGCGCGGTAGCCGTCGAGCCGGGCGCGGCTGCACAGCAGGTGCGGCGGGCCGGCGACGAAGCCGATCCGGCGGTGGCCCCGGGTGAGCAGGTGTTCGGTGGCGGCCAGGCCGCCGGTCCAGTTGGTGGCGCCGATCGCCGGCACGTCCGTCCCGGCCACCCCGGCGTCCGGGTCGACCACCACCACCGGCACGTTGAGCCGGCGCAGTTGCGCCTGGACCGCCGGGCCCAGGTGCGAGGTCACCATGATCACGCCGTCCGAGGCCCGCCCGCGCAGGTTGTGCAGCCACTGCCGGGTCGAGCTGGACTCGCGGTGCACGGCCGAGACCACCGTGCCGATTCCGGCGGCGTGGTTGACGTCCTCCACCCCACGGATGATCTCCACGGCCCACGGGCTGTCCAGGTCGTTGAAGACCAGGTCGACCAGGTTCGCCCGGCGTACGGTGCGGCTGCCGCGGCGCCGGTAGCCGTGGTGGCGCAGCAGCTCCTCGACGCGTTCCCGGGTGTCCGGCGCGACGTCGGACCGCCCGTTGAGCACCCGCGACACGGTGGGCACGGAGACACCGGCCTCCCGTGCGATCGCGGTGATGGTCACCCTGCGCTCGTCGTCCGCGTTCACCCCGAGTCCCCTTCGCCGGCTGCCCGGAACCGACCGGCAAGCCGCGCCGCCCCACCGACATCTTGCCGTACGGCGTGGTCTTGACGACAGGTCGGGCCGGTCCTAGCGTTCGCACGGGTTGCGGAAAGCTTCCGGAACGCGGCGGGACGCCTTTCGGCGACCCGTCGTCGTCCTCCCCACCACCGGACGACGAGGAAACGTCAGGCGTGTTGACCGACCTGCCCGAGGCGGAACTCCGCCGCCACCGCAGCGACCTGCGCGAACCATCCGACTTCGACGCCTTCTGGGCCGACACGCTCGCGCAGGCCCGCTCCTGCGGCGAGCCCGTCGAGGTGACACCCGTGCCCACCCCGCTGGCCGGGGTGGACGTGTTCGACGTGACCTTCCCCGGGTTCGCCGGTCAGCCGGTGCGGGCCTGGCTGCGGGTGCCCCGCGGCGCGTCCGGCCCGGCGCCGGCGGTCGTGCAGTACGTCGGCTACGGCGGCGGGCGCGGCCACCCGCTGGAGAACCTGCTCTGGTCCGCGGCCGGGTTCGTGCACCTGCAGATGGACACCCGGGGCCAGGGTTCCGGGTGGAGCCGGGGCGACACCCCGGACGTGGCCGCGGCCGGACCGCAGGCCCCCGGGATGGCCACCCGCGGGGTGGAGGACCCGCGCCGGTACTACTACCGGCGTTTCCTCACCGACGCCGTCCGCGCGGTGGACGCCGCCCGCGGCCTGCCGGCCGTCGACCCGGACCGGGTCGCCGTGCTCGGTCACAGCCAGGGCGGCGCGGCCGCGCTGGCCGCCGCCGCGCTCGCGCCCCGGGTCCGTGCCGCGGTGGTCCACGTGCCGTTCCTCTGCGACGTGCCGCGCGCCGTGACGCTCACCGACTCGGCGCCCTACCGGGAGATCCGGGACTACCTGGCCGTGCACCGCGACCGGGAGGAGCAGGTGCTGCGCACGCTCGGCTACGTCGACGGGGTGGCGTTCGCCCGCCGCGCGACCGTGCCGGCCCGCTTCTCCGTCGCGTTGATGGACGACATCGTGCCGCCGTCGACGGTCTACGCCGCCTACCACGACTACCGCGGCGACAAGGAACTGGCGGTGTGGCGGTGGAACGGCCACGAGGCGGGCGGCGTCGACGACGACGCGGCCGCGCTGGACTTCCTCCGCGCCGCCCTGGACGGCTGACCGGCGGTCGATGCCGGCCCGGGCGCCGGGCCGGGCTGGTAGACACGGCAGGGTGGGCACCGGCAGACGCGCGGCGACGGTCCTGGCCGTGGCCGCCGTGGCGCTCGCCGCGGCCTGCCAACGGCCGGCGCCGCGTCCGGCCCCGCCGTCGCCCACCCCGACCGGCCCGCGCGCCCCGGCCGACGTGGTCGACCTGGCCGCCGTCGACCCGACGGTCCGCACCGACATCCGGTACGCCGGCGCGCACAACTTCGTCGGCCGGCCGATCGACGGCTACCCCGAGCCGCTCTGCCTGCTCACCCGCCGGGCCGCCGAGGCGTTGCACCGGGTGCAGACCGCGGCGCTGGCCGGCGGCCACAGCCTGAAGGTCTACGACTGCTACCGGCCACAGCGGGCGGTGGACGAGTTCGTGGCCTGGGCCAAGCGCCCCGACGAGCAGCGGATGAAGGGCGAGTTCTATCCCGACGTGCCCAAGGACCGGCTCTTCGCCGACGGGTACATCGGCGCGCCGACCGCGCACAGCCGGGCCAGCACGCTCGACCTGACCCTGGTCCCGGTGCCCGGCCCCGAGCCGGCCCGGTACGTGCCCGGCCAGCCCCTGGTGCCGTGCACCGCGCCTGCCGGCCGTCGCTTCGCCGACGACTCGGTCGACATGGGCACCGGGTTCGACTGTTTCGACCCGCGCGCCCACACGGACGACGCCCGGGTCACCGCCGCCGCCCGGGACAACCGGGAACTGCTGCGGGAGCTGATGAGCGCGCAGGGCTTCGAGAACTACCCGCGGGAGTGGTGGCACTACCGCTACGTCGACGAGCCGTACCCGGACACCTGGTTCGACTTCCCGGTGGCCCGGTCCTCGCTGCGGTGATTGCCGGCACCTCATGATCCACACCGGCTAGGCTGCCGGCGACCGCCGCCGTCCACCATCGGCGGGCCGCCGGCCCGCCCGGAGAGGATCCACCGTGCCGACCGAACGGATCGGCCCGCCGCTGCGGGCCGGTGAGCGGGAGACGCTGCGCGCGTTCCTCGACTTCCACCGCGCCACCCTGGCCCTCAAGTGCGAGGGGCTGACCGACGAGCAGCTGCGCCGGCCGGCGTCGCCGCCGTCCACCCTCTCCCTGCTCGGGCTGCTGCGGCACATGGCCGAGGTGGAGCGCACCTGGTTCCGCCGCGTCATCGCCGCCGAGGACGTGCCGCTGATCTGGTCGGAGACCGGCGACTTCCAGGCGGCGTACGACGCGCGGGAGGCCGACGGCGCGCAGGCGTGGGAGGCGTGGCGGCGGGAGGTCGCGCACGCCCGCCGCATCGAGCGGGAGGCCGAGTCGCTGGACGTGACCGGCCACCAGGCCCGGTGGGGCGAGGACGTGTCACTGCGCCTGGTGATGCTGCACATGATGCACGAGTACGCGCGGCACAACGGCCACGCCGACCTGATCCGCGAGGCCGTCGACGGCACCGTCGGCGCGTAAGGCCGGGCCCCCGGTTAACGCCTCCGGTAGAGGAGGGGCCCCCTCTTGACACGTCGATCACCGTGCGCGGGACCGAGGTCCCGCGCACCGGGCCCTCCGGCCCTGCCCCCGCCCACCGCCGCGGAGAAGCGTGGGAGGTGACAACGGCGTGAGGAGGAGCCATGAAGGCACTCGTGTACGGCGGGCCGGGCGAGAAGTCCTGGTCCGAGATCCCGGACCCCACCGTCGCCGGCCCCCGCGACGCGATCGTCCGGGTCGACGCGGTCACCATCTGCGGGACCGACCTGCACATCCTCGGCGGTGACGTGCCCGAGGTCCAGCCGGGCCGGGTGCTCGGCCACGAGGCGGTCGGCACGGTCGTGGCGGTCGGTGACGGCGTCGCCAACCTCGCCGAGGGCGACCGGGTCCTCGCCTCCTGCATCTCCGCGTGCGGCGTGTGCCGCTACTGCCGCGAGGGCGTCTACGGGCAGTGCCTCGGCGGCGGCGGATGGATCCTCGGGCACACCGTCGACGGCGTGCAGGCCGAGTACGCGCGTATCCCGTTCGCCGACCTGTCCACCTACCGGCTGCCCGAGACGGTCTCCGACGAGGCCGCCGTGCTGCTCGCCGACATCCTGCCCACCTCCTACGAGGTCGGCGTGCTCAACGGCGGTGTGCGCCCCGGCGACACCGTGGTGGTCGTCGGCGCCGGCCCGATCGGCCTGGCCGCGATCCAGACCGCCCGGCTCTTCTCGCCCACCCACGTCATCGCCGTGGACAAGGCGCAGAGTCGGCTCGACGCGGCCAAGCGGTTCGGCGCCGACCTGACCGTCCTCGTCGACGACGACCCGCTCGACGTGGTCCGTTCGGTCACCGCCGGACTCGGCGCGGACGTGGCCATCGAGGCGGTCGGGGTGCCGGCCACGTTCGAGCTGTGCACCACGCTGGTCCGCGCCGGCGGACGGGTGGCCAACATCGGCGTGCACGGCGCGCCGGCCACGCTGCACCTGGAGCGGCTGTGGATCCGCGACGTCACCATCACCACCGGCCTGGTCGACACCCGCACCACGCCGAAGCTGCTGGACATGCTGGTCGCCGGCCAGCTCGACACCGCGCACATGGTGACCCACCGGTACGCGCTCGACCAGATCGTCGAGGCGTACGACGTGTTCTCCCGCCCGGCCGAGACCGGCGCGCTCAAGGTCGTGCTGACCCGTCGCTGAGGGAGGTGCCCGATGACCCCACGAACCAGGTGGACCCTGGCCGGGCTGGCCGCCATGGCGGTGGCGGCGGTGGTCGCGTACCCGGTGCGGGTGCGCCGACCGCGACGAGCCCGGCGGTGAGCCCACCGTGCCGCGTCCCCGGCCGCGCGCCGGGGGCGCGGCGCGCCGGTCAGGGCCGGCGCAGCGGCAGCCAGGCCAGCACGTCCTGGATCCGGGCGTCCCAGTAACCCCACTCGTGGTCGCCGGGACCGAAGTCGACGGTGAGCGGCACCCCGCGTCGCCGGGCGGCGTCGACGAACCGGACGTTGTCCTCGTGCAGGAAGTCCTCGGTGCCGCAGGCGACGTAGAGCGCCGGCAGGTCGGCGCCGGCCCGTTCCAGCAGGCCCACCGTGTCGTCGTGCTCCGGCGCCGGCCGTTCGCCCCACACTGTGTGCCACACCGCCGGGTCGACCGGCCGGGTCGGGTGGTCCCGCCGGCGCACCACGTCGAGCGCCCCGGAGAGACTGGCCGCCGCGGCGAACCGGTCCGGGTGGCGCAGCGCCCACTTCACCGCGCCGTAGCCGCCCATGGACAGGCCCGCGACGAACGTGTCCTCGCGCCGGGCGGAGAGGCGGAAGAACGACCGGCACACCTCGGGCAGCTCCTCGGTGAGGAACGTCCAGTACCGGTTGCCGTGCGTCTCGTCGCAGTAGAAGCTCCGCTGCACCTGCGGCATCACCACGGCCAGGCCGAGCGGGGCGACGTAGCGCTCGATCGCGGTGCGCCGGGTCCAGACCGTGTCGTCGTCGGTCAGGCCGTGCAGCAGGTAGAGCACCGGCGGGTCGCCGTCGGCCACGGCGCCCGGCATGCCGATGCCGGCCGCGCCCGCCTCGGGCAGCAGCACGGTCATCGAGGTGCCCATGCCGAGGGCGGAGGAGAAGAAGTCACACCTGATCCGGGCCATGAGCCGGCAGCGTACCCCCGGCGAGGGACCGGAAGGGCCCGACGGAGTTCGGATCGACCGTTCCTATTGCCCTGGGCGGTCGGTCGGGACAGGATGGCCATGCGTGCCGGAAACATGACCGTAACCTGCACGCGCTGCTGGTCTCTGTCACGAGGAAGTGGGAGTCAGTCATGAGCGACGTCTCGGCGGCACTGGGTGTGCGCCTCTACCCGGACCTGGTCGAGCCCGGCGGTCTGGCTCCCGCGCTCGCGCAGACCGCGACCGCCCACCAGCTCGACGTCGGCCGGGTCACCGCCCCCGAGCAGGGGCGCAGCCGGTTCACCTGCGCCGAGACGACCTCCGACCGGGGCGTCGTCTGCGTCAGCCTCGGCGCCCAGGCCCGCTACTTCATGATCGACCTGCGGGTGGACGGCGAGGTCCAGGCCCGGGGCGACGCCACCGACCTGCTCCAGGTCGCGCAGGTGGCCGCCGCCTGGCGGGCCGGCACCACGCTCGCCGAGCTGACCGCCCGCTACCCGTTCATGGAGGAGATGAGGCGCCACCCGGTGGCGCACGCCGGCTAGGGGCGACCGGTCCCGCCGCCCGCGTCGGCTAACGTGTCGCCGTGGAGCACACGGCCCGACTGATCACCCGGAGCTGCACCACCGGTTGGGCGGACTGGATCCACGGTGAACTCTGGTTGTCGCCGCACCTGCTGGTGCGCCGTCGGCTGAGGCTTCGGGAGACCCGCGCGCACGCCAACGGGCGGACGGTTCCGCACCCGCTGCCCGAGGTGCCGGCGTCGACCCTGGACCTGGCCGCCGTCGCCGCCGCCCACCCCTCCAACAAGGTCCTGGCGCTGGACGACGTGATCGGGGCCCGCCTGCACCGGGGGGTCCTCAGTGACCGGCTGGCGCTGACGATGCGCGACGGTGGCCGCCACAAACTGCTCTGGCTCCGGGTCGATCCCGCGTACGAGGTGCTGGGCCCCGCGCTCGCCGAGTCGCTGGGCGACCGTCTCCGGCGGGACTGACCGCGCGGATATCGGGTTGCCGCCACGTCCGCCGCGCCCGTACCGTGAGCGGGCACCGTCGACCTGATCCACCCGGGGGAGCCCACCGTGTCGCAGCAGAATCGCACCCGAGCCGAGCGGCCCGCGCCGCGCGGTGGTGCCCTGCTGTCCGAACCGGGCACGTGCCGCCGCCGTCGGCAGCGGCAACCAGGGTGGTGGCGCGTCTAGCGCCGGCGCGACGATCCGCGCGAACCGCCCGCCCCCAGACCGGAGCCGGGCGGTTCTCCGTGTCCGGGGCACCTTCGAGACGGCGTCGGCCGTCCCGGGGCCGTTGGAGCAACTGGCAGCTCACCCGGTTCTCAGCCGGGAGGCTACGGGTTCGAGTCCCGTACGGCCTACGTCAGACGGACACGAGCAAGGAGACGACGATGGGTTTCACCCCGCTGGCCGGTACCCGGGCGCCGGTCCGGGTCTGGACCGACCCGTACACGATCGAGGCGCAGGCGGCCCGGCAGCTGCGTAACATCGGCGCGCTGCCCTGGGTGCACGGCGTCGCGGTGATGCCGGACGTGCACTTCGGTAAGGGCGCGACGGTCGGGTCGGTGATCGCCATGCGGCAGGCGGTGTCGCCGGCCGCGGTCGGCGTCGACATCGGCTGCGGCATGTCCGCGGTGCGTACCTCGCTGACCGCTGTCGACCTGCCCGACGACCTCGCGTCGCTGCGGTCGGCGATCGAGGCGGCGATCCCGGTCGGCTTCGCGATGCGCGAGGACGCGGTGGACCCGCGCCGGATCCGCGGGCTGGAGCAGGCCGGCTGGGACGACTTCTGGCGCCGGTTCGGCACGCTCGACCGGAAGGTGGCCCAGCTCCAGACCCGGGCGCAGCGTCAGCTGGGCACGCTCGGCGGCGGCAACCACTTCATCGAGGTCTGCCTGGAGCAGGGCGGCCCGGACGACGGTCGGGTCTGGTTGATGCTGCACTCCGGTTCCCGCAACATCGGCAAGGAGCTGGCCGAGCGGCACATGGCGGTGGCGCGCGGGCTGCCGCACAACACCGACCTGCCCGACCGGGACCTCGCGGTGTTCCTCGCCGGCACGCCGGAGATGGAGGCCTACCGCCGGGACCTGTGGTGGGCGCAGGAGTACGCCCGGCGCAACCGGGCCGTGATGCTCGCCCTGCTCTGCCAGGTGGTCCGGGAGGCGTTCCCGCGGGTGGGTTACGACGAGGCGATCTCCTGCCACCACAACTACGTGGCGGAGGAGAGCTACGACGGGGTGGACGTGCTGGTGACGCGGAAGGGGGCGATCCGGGCCGGCCGGGGGGACCTGGGCATCATCCCCGGCTCCATGGGCACCGGCTCCTACGTGGTGCGCGGCAAGGGCAACCCCGACGCGTACTGCTCGGCGTCGCACGGCGCCGGCCGGCGGATGTCGCGGGGGCAGGCGAAGCGGACGTACAGCACGGAGGACCTGGCCGCGCAGACGGCCGGGGTGGAGTGCCGCAAGGACGCCGGGGTGGTCGACGAGATCCCCGGCGCGTACAAGGACATCAGCCAGGTGATGGCCCAGCAGGACGACCTGGTCGAGGTGGTCGCCCACCTCAAGCAGGTCGTCTGCGTGAAGGGCTGAGCGGCGGGGCCGGCGTCGAGGGGGCGCCGGCCCTACCGGGCGCGGCGGCGAGCAGCGCGGCGGTGGCGAGCAGCGGTCTCACGGCTCCTCCCCGTCCTCGACGTATTCGAGCAGGTCGCCGGGCTGGCAGCCGAGCACCCGGCACATGGCCTCCAACGTGCTGAACCGGACCGCCTTGGCGCGGCCGTTCTTCAGCACCGCGACGTTGGCCGGGGTCAACCCGACCCGCTCGGCGAACTCGCCGACGCTCATCTTGCGCTTGGCCAGCTCGACGTCGATGCGGACCACGATCGGCATCAGATCACCGCTTCCATGTCGGTGCGCAACGTCGTGGCCTGCCGCAGCAGCGCGCGCATCACGACCATCAGCAGCCCCAGCACGCTGACGCCGGTGGTCAGCAGGAACAGCAGCAGCGGCAGCCCCGGGTCGTCGGCGTGGAAGCCGACGTAGAGGAAGACGCCCACCAGCACCAGCCAGGCGGCGGCGATCGCCCAGACGATCCCGTCGACCCAGGCCAGGGACGCCGGGGTGAAGATCCGGTCGTTCTTGACCAGGGTGAGCAGCTGCCAGGTGCAGACGATCACCACCTGCACGCAGAGCACCCAGAAGATGGTCACGGCGGTGGCCGGCCACCTGAGGTACGCCATGTCCGGGTCCTCCCGGGCCATGTGCGCGAACTGCCCGGGCAGCGACATGGTCTGGAACAGGACCAGGATCCCGAACAGCAGGACGAGGAAGGCGCGGAGAGGTGTCACCGCGCGTTGCGCTGTCAACATGCATCGACTATCGCGCGGAAGCTATCGAAAGTCAATCGGTCCATAGGGATGCGCTCAGCCGTACACCGGGTGTTCGGCCTGGAAGGCGAGCCGGCGGTCCGCGTCGGCGGCCAGTTCGGCGAGCACGTCGTCCAGCTCCAGGAACGTCTGCCAGCGCTCCTGGCCGGTGATGCCGGCGAGCCGGTCCACCACGAGCTGCTCCAGGTCGGTGACGCGGCGGCCCTTCCACACCTTGTCGGCGAGGCTGACCAGCAGGTCCTCCAGCTGCACCCCGGGGGAGTGCCAGGCGGCGTGGGTGACCGCGAAGCGGGCCCGCTCCTCGGGTACGCCGAAGCGCAGCAGCAACTGGTAGCCGGCCTCCTCGTGCTCCGCGCCGGGGCCGGTCAGCTCGGCCGGGTGTTCGACCTTGCCGAGGTCGTGCACGGCCGCGCCGAACAGCACCGCCTGCCGGTCGAACGGCACCGCGGGGAACCGATCGGCGAACGCGGCGGTGAGGTGCCACGCGACGTCGTGCACCAGCCGCAGGTGCGCGCCGAGGCGCGGCGGCGCCGCCAGGGCGGCCAGCAGTTCGGTGGCCACGCCGGGCAGCGGGAGCAGCGGCGGATCGCCCGGGTCGGTCAGGGCGCGGTGCAACGCGTCGGAGGTCACCGGGGCGAGGGTACCCGCCGCCCGGCCGGTCACCGTGCGTGGTGACCGAGAAGCCGAAGGTGAATGGTCCACTCGTCTGATGCCGGAACGACTGTCCTGTCCGGAGGGTGGACGAGACTTCTACCACGGGGGTTCCTCATGACCGCAATGAACAGGCGCGCCCTGCTGCGTGCCGCCGCCCTGACCGGGGCGGCCGCCGCGACCGGCATCGCCGGCTCGCCCGCCGCCGCCGCCGAGATCGTGAACGGGCCGTGGATCGTCACCGGCCCGGGTGTGCTCCAGATCAACCGGGGCCGCACCACCCCGCAGGTTCTGCTGCCCGACGGCACCGACGCGACCGTCTCGCCGGACGGGCGTTACCTGGCCGTGGTCGACCAGAAGCCCGCTCCCATCTTCGACCCGGTCCTCAACCTGCACGATCGGGTGACCGGGCAGAGCCGCACCCTGATCACCGATCCCTTCGGCGCCCACTACGGGTGGCCGACCTGGTCACCCGACGGCACCGAGATCGCCATGGTCATCCGCGACACCACGCTGGTCGCGGTGAACGTCGCCACCGGCGCCCGGCGGATCCTCGTCGAAGGCCACCGCATGTTGCGGCCCAACTGGTCCCGCGACGGCTCGATGATCGTGATGGAGTGGATCAGCCGCTCGGAAGGGCACCAGCTCCGCGCGCTGGAACTGGCCACCGGGAAGGTGCGCCGGGTCTACCAGCCCGAGCCGGGCGAGACCTTCGGCTGGCCGGTGTTCACGCCCGGGTCGAACCGCGTGGTGTTCAGCACCAACCGGTGGACCCGGGACGTGGAGATCGTCGGTGGGTCCCTCGGCTCGGTGCGCGTCGGCGGCACCGGCCTCAAGCGGCTGACCGACGAGCCCCGGGTGTTCCTGTCGCCGGTGTTCTCCCCGGACGGGCGCTACTGCGCCGCGCTGTCGGTGCCGCCCACGAACGAGTACCCGGACGGCGGCAACATCATCGTCTTCACCAGTGGCTTCGGCGAGCCGTGGTGGATCCCGGGCGACGAGTACGACGACAGCATGCGAGTGGACTGGGCGCGGGCGATCTGACACCCGCCGGGACGCGGCGGCCGGCGTGCCGGCCGCCGCGTCCCCGTGTCCGGGGTGGAGTTCCAGCCCGACGGCCGGCGGCGGTGCGAGGCTTGGGGGCGGACGCCGCCGACGGGGCCGGGTCCGCCGTGGAGGGATGATGGCCGAGCCGCCGACCGGGACGTCGTCGCACCGCGCCCAGGCGCACGGCCGGCACGCCAACCATCGCCGCTACCACGACGGCGCGGAGGTCGACGGGTACGTCGACGACCCGTACCACCGGGTGCGTCGCGCGGTCGCGGCCCGGCTGGTGACCGACGGGGTGACCGGCGACGGGCCGGTGCTGGAACTCGGCTGCGGACCGCGCGGCATGCTCGACCCCACCGCGCTGGCCGGCCCGCTCGTGCTCGCGGACGCGGCCGAGGCCGCGTTGGGCACCGCCCGGCGGGCGGCCGGCGGCCGGGCGCTGCCGGTCTGCCTGGACGCCACCCGGGGGCTGCCGTTCCGGGCCGGCAGCTTCGCCGGGCTGCTCGCCGGCGAGCTGATCGAGCACGTCTACGACCCCCTGGCGCTGCTGCGCGAGTGCCACCGCGTCCTGGCGCCGCACGGCCTGCTGGTGCTGACCACCCCGAACCTGGCGCCGGTGCAGGATCGGCTGGCGTTCCTCGCCGGGCGCGCGCCACGCCAGGTCGACCCCCTGCACCCCTACCTGTGGCTGCACATCCGTCCCTTCACCGCGTCGCTGCTGCGGCGGACGCTGCGCCGGGCCGGGTTCACGCCACTGGCGATGCGTTCCAACGAGGTCGGCTGGCGGCTGCCCGGCGGGCGGTGGCTCGCCTCGCGGTGGCTGGCCCGGGCCGCGCCCGGCCTCGGCGGATCGCTCATCTGCGCGGCCCGTCGCGGCGGCGCACCGCCACCGCCCCGAAACGCGCCGTGATCGCGACATTGACAAAGGGCTATCATGGAGGTTCCGTCGTCGACCGGGGGATGTCATGACGCGCCTGTTCGCCTGGGTCGTCACCAATCTCGACGCGTTCATCGGCCTGCTGCTGGCCGTCACGGTGGCCGTGCTGGGCCTGACCAACACGGTCAGCCAGGACGTGGTCAACAGCGCCATCCTGCTGGTCCTCGGCCTGCTCGCGCAGGCGGTGCTGCGGGACCGGCTGCGCCGGCGGACCGCCGAGCAGCAGGTGCGTCAGGTCATGGTGGACACCCGGGACCGGCTCACCGACCTGGTGCCGCAGATGCGCGAGATCACCGGCCCCGAGGGCGCGCTGAACCGGGCCCGGGAGGCCATCGACAGCGTCTCCATGGTGCGGGTGCTGCACGGCAGCGAGGTCGGCCAGACGCTCGCCGAGGCCCGCCGGCACACCGACCGCTGGACCTTCAAGGGCGGCACCGGCACCTACCTGCGCGCGGTCACGTTGCCGGAGTGCCTGGAGCACGCGCGCCGCCGCAACGCCACCCTCACCGTCGCCGTCGAGATCATCGACCCGACCGACGAGGACGTCTGCGAGCGGTACGCGCGGTTCCGCCGCAGCCTCGACCCGGACGCGCCGGGGGAGCGGTGGACGGTCGACCGGACCCGCAAGGAGTCCTACGCGACGGTGCTCGCCGCCTGCTGGCACCTGCAGCGCTCCGGCCTGCTCACGGTCGAGGTGCGGCTCTCCGCCCAGATGACCACGTTCCGCTACGACCTCTCCTCCTCCTGCGTGGTGATCACCCAGGAGAACCCGCAGACCCCGGCGCTGCGCATCGACCGGGGTGAGCTCTACTACAACCGGTTCAACATCGAGCTCGACTACAGCCGCAAGCAGAGCCGGCGGGTGCCGATCGAGGCGGCCGGTCAGGTCAAGCTCGACGACGAGCCGTCGGTCGAGCAGGTACGCCGGCTGTTCGCCGCGCTCGGGCTGACGCTGCCCCGGTCCTTCGGCGACCGCGAGGTCGCCGACATCGTCGGCAAGGCCATCCAGGCGAGGAATCCGTACGCATGACGAGCTACGCCGACCTCGAACGGGAGATCGACCGGGGCACCCGGCCGGACCTGCTGCGCGACTGGGTGCTGGACGTGCTCGCCGATGTCGCCGACGGGCGGCGGGCCCTGCGGGCCGTCCGGCACCCGCTCGGGTTCACCTGCCTGCCGGTCGAGCGCGACGGGCCGGACGGGATCTGCGTGCACGCCTGGCCGGCCGACCCGCCGCCGGTGCGACCGACCACCTCGACCATGCACTCGCACAGCTGGGACCTGCTCAGTCACGTGCTGCACGGCACGGTCCGCAACGAGCTGATCGACATCGACGACGCCGCCGCCGACCCGGCCTGGCGGATCTACGAGGTGCACAGTTTCGGCGAGGTGGACGAGATGGCCGCCACCGACCGGTTGGTCACCGCGACGACCGCCACCGTGGAGACGCACTCGGCCGGCGACTCGTACGCGCTGCGCGCCGGCGGATTCCACACCTCGGAGGTCGACGCCGGCGCGCCGGCGGTGACCGTGGCGCTCGGCCGGACCACTCCCGGCGCGTGCGACCTGAGCCTCGGCGCGGTGGACGGGCGCAGCCACCGGGTACGCCGGGACCGCTGCGACGCGGCGGAGACCGCGCGGATGGCGCGGGAGATCGCCCGACTGGTGGCACGGGGCTGACTGGCTGGAGGAGCCGTAAACGTGGAGCCGAACAGAGGCGGGCCCGACCTGCGCGACGCGCACCGGTTCGCGGTGGAGGTGGCCCGGGCGGCGGGCCGGCTGCTGCGCCGGGGCACCCGGGGCAAGATGCACGCCCGGGCCAAGAACGACTCCGGTGACCTGGTCACCGACCTCGACCTGGCCGCCGAACGGCTGATCGTGGACCGGATCCGGGCCCGCTGGCCGGAGCACGGGGTGATCGCCGAGGAGGGTGGCGAGTACGCCCCGGACACCACCTGGGCGTGGCTGGTGGATCCGCTCGACGGCACCAACAACGTGGCGATCGGGCTACCCGCGTACGTGGTGGGCATCGCCCTGTGCGAGCGCGGCTCGCCGGTGCTCGGCGTGGTGCACGACCCGGTCGCCGGCCACACCTGGTCCGCGATCCGGGGCCGGGGCGCGTTCGTGCACGCCTCCGGCCCGGTGGGCCGTCCGCTGCGCGCCGCCCACCGGCCGGTGCCGGCCGCGCCGGTGCTGGCCTGGACCCAGGGGCACGAGGTACGCCGGGACGACAGCACCGCCCGGGCGCTGAAGGTGGTCCTCGACACCACCGCCCGCCGGGTGCTCCAGCTCTGGGCGCCGCTGCTGTCCTGGGTGATGCTGGCCCGGGGCGACATCGACGGCATCGTCGGCTACCGCCCCGAGTCGATCGACCTGCCGGCCGGGATGCTGCTGGCCGCCGAGGCCGGCATGGCGGTGCGGGCTCTGGACGGCGGCACGTTCGACGACCGCTACGGCTGCCCGGCCGAGCGGCGCAGCTTCGTGGCCGGCCCGCCGGAGACGATCGACCGGCTGGTCAAGCTGGTCACCGCGGCTCAGTGGATCGAGCCGCAGGTGCGCCGGCTCACCCCGGTCGGTCTCGGCTCGGTCGGTTGGTGAGCTGACCCGCGCCGGGGGCGGCCCAGCAGTGGGCGCCCCGGAACCGCACCCCCGGCACGTCCGCGAGCAGGCGCTCCGGGTCGACCAGATCGGCCAGTGCCAGCGGCAGGTCCGCCCGTAGCGCGGTGGCGGCCTCGTCGAGGGTGTCCGCCTCGTCCGCCCAGTCGATGTCGGCCTGCCGCAGCTGCCGCTCGGCGAGCGCCGTCACCGCGCCCGGGTCGTCGACCACGACCTCGACACGGCAGTAGACGTGCACCACCACCGGCTCGTCGTCCCGCACGCCCGGCAGCATCCCATCCGGCGCGCCCTCGGCGCCACCGGCGCCCGACTGCTCGCCACCTGCGGAGCCTTCTCCGAACTCAAACGCGCCCGCGCGGAGGGCTCAGCTTCGCCTAGCCCCGTCGCCACGGCGCGCACCGGCGCGCTGAGCCCGCCGCGCCAGGAAGTCGTCCCAGGTCCGTACGCCGACCGTCGCGGCCGGCCGGGCCAGGTTGGCCCCCTCCCGGTACGCCCGGCCGGCCCGCCCGGGAATCCGCACCGGCACCCGTAGCCGACGCCGGCCGGTGGCGGTCAGGTAGCCCGTCAGCAGCTCGTCGACGCCGTGCGTACCAGGGCCGGCCAGGTCGGGCGTCAGGCCGGCGGGTGCGCCGAGCGCCAGCTCCACCAGCCGCGCCGCCACCTCGCCAGCGTCGACGGGTTGCAGCCGCAGCCCGCCGGGGACCGGGACCACCGGCAACCTCGCCATCGTCGCCAGCATGGTCAGCACCAGATCGTGGAACTGGGCGGCCCGCAGCACCGTCCACGGCAGCCCCGAGTCGACCACCGCGCGCTCGGCGTCGAGCTTGGACCGCATCCAGGCCAGCGGCACCCGGTCGGCGCCGACGACGGAGACGTGCACCAGGTGCGTCACACCGGCCCGGCGTGCCGCCCGGACCAGGTTGCCGGCGGCCCGGTCGTCGCCCCTGGCGCCGCCGGCCAGGTGCAGCACGGTGTCGACGCCGCGTACCGCGGGGACGAGGTTCGCGTCGGTGAGCAGGTCGGCGGTGACGTGGGTGACGCCGTCACCGGCCCGGCCGCCGCGCCGGCTGAGCACCCGGACCGGGTGCCCCGCCGCCCGCAGCAGCGGTACGACGTGCCGGCCGAGCGTGCCGGTGCCGCCGGTGACCAGAATGGGTGTCGCCATGGTGCCCTCCCCGTCGGGGTCGTGGTGTCACCTCCCCGACCCGGGGCGGTGGGCCGGTGTGACCGATGTGATCGCGGTCACCTGTCGTCACGTCCGGGTGCCGGCGCGGGTCGGGACGGTAGGCGGAAGGGGAGGCTGTGACGGTGGGTGACACCTTGGCGGAGCGGTTCGAACGGCAGCGGCCCCGGCTGCGGGCGGTGGCCTACCGGCTGCTCGGTTCGCTGTCCGAGGCCGAGGACGCCGTGCAGGAGACCTGGCTGCGGCTGGCCCGCGCCGACGCCGGCGCGATCGACAACCTGGACGCCTGGCTGACCACTGTGGTCGCCCGGGTCAGCCTGAACACGTTGCGGTCCCGTGCCGCCCGCCGGGAGGACCCGCTCGACGGCCACCTGCCCGACCCGGTGGTGGAGCCGGACGCCGACCCCGCGCGCGCGGCGGTGCTCGCCGACACGGTGGGCCTGGCGCTGCTGGTGGTGCTGGACACGCTCACCCCGACCGAGCGGCTCGCGTTCGTGCTGCACGACATGTTCGGGGTGCCGTTCGACGAGATCGGCCCCCTGGTCGACCGCTCGCCGGCGGCGGCCCGGCAGCTCGCCAGCCGGGCCCGCCGTCGGGTACGCGGGCAGGCGCCCGCCCCGGACCCGGACCTGGCCCGTCAGCGCGCGGTGGTGGACGCGTTCCTGACCGCCGCCCGCGACGGCGACTTCGACGCGTTGATCGCGGTGCTCCACCCGGACGTCGTGCTCCGCTCCGACGGCGGGACCGCGCGGGCCCGGCACACCACCGTGCTCACCGGCGCGCCGACGGTGGCCGTGCAGGCGACGACGTTCGGCCGGCTGTCCCCGTACGCGCGACCCGTGCTGGTCAACGGCGCCGCCGGGGTGCTGGTGAGCACCGGCGGGCGGACGCTGTCGGTGATGGCGTTCACGATCGTGGCCGGACGCGTCGCCGCCGTGGACGTGATCGCCGACCCACGCCGGCTGGCCGCGCTCGGCCTCGCCGGCTGACTCGGAAGCGGTGTCAGCGCACGACGACCAGGTTGGCCATGTCGACCACCGGCCGGAAGCCGAGCCGTGCGTAGAGCCGGTTCGACGTCGGGTTCGCCTGGTCGGTGTAGAGGCACACCCGGGCGCCCTCGGCCCGCAACAGGCGGCTGACCTCGGCGACCGCGGCGGCGGCCCAGCCCCGGCCGCGCTGCTGCGGCGGCGTGTAGACCGGGCCGACCCGGGCCACGCCGAACGACGTCGGGTTGGCGGCGGTGAGGTGCACCGGCCGCCCCGCCGGGTCGGTCCACAACCAGACCCGCCCGCCCCGGATGCGGCGGAGCAGCTCCTCGCGGTCGGGCGTCTCGTGGGCGCTGGCGCCGCGCGCGCGGCCCGCCTGCTCGTCGGCGTCGGCCATGAACGCGTCGAACCACGCGGCGACCAGGTCGACGTCGTCCTCCGCGGCGACCCGCAGCGCGCCCGGGGTCGACGCGGGCGGCACCAGCTCGTCGAGTTCGTGCAGCCGGGTGTGCTGGGCGACCTCGACCCGGCCGCCACCGAGACGGGCCACCTCGGCGGCACACTCGCGGGCCGCCGGCAGGGCCCCGTTGACCGCGGTCACCTCCTCGCCGCGCTCGTGCCACGTCCGGGCCAGCGCGACGGCCGCCTCCGTCGGCATCGGCAGCAGGAACGGCGGGCGCGGCGGGAAGGGGGCGGCCCGCATCCCCACCCCGACCACCGCGCCGCGGGCGTCCCGGACCACCAACCACCAGTCGCCGTCGGGTGTCGCGACCCCTTCGGCCCGGCGGACGGCGGCCCGGTTCGTGACGCTGGCGACCACGGTGCCGACCACCGGGTCCGCGGCCAGGTGGTCGCCGGCGACGGCGAGGAACTCGCCCGGATCGGCATGGAAGTGGAGGGTGGGGGCGGCGGTCATGGACGCACGCTAGCGGCCGGTCGGTGCCCCGCCGAAGCCCTTTTCCGCGGCGTCCGGCCCGAGGGCTCGTCCGGCGGCCAGCTCCGCGAACCAGCGTCCGCCGGCCGGTCGCACGTCGCGCACGGCCAGGCCGGCCGTCGCGGCGGGACCGTGCACCGCCCGGGTGTCCAGCCGCGCCCAGCCGAAGCTGGGCCCCCGGCGCCGCCCGGAGACCACGTACGCCTGACCCTGCCAGGCGCCGCTGCCCGGCGGCTCCAGCTCGACCAGGACCGTGCCGTCCGGGTGCAGCAGCTCCCGGCACCGGCGCAGCAGGCGCCCCGGATCGCCGCCGATGCCGATGTTGCCGTCCAGCAGCACCACGTGCCGCCACCGGCCCTCGGCGGGCAGCGGATCGAACAGGTCGGCCCGCAGCGCGACCGCGCCCCGGGACCGGGCCAGCGCCACCGCCCGGGCGCACACGTCGACCCCGAGCGTGGTCACGCCGGAGCGCGTCAGCGCCGCGGTGAGCCGGCCCGGGCCGCAGCCGAGGTCCAGCGTCGGCCCGTGGCAGCGGTCCACGACCGCGGCGATCGCCGGCTCCGCCCGGCCGTGCCACCGCTCCACCGGCAGCCGGCGCCGCACGCCGTCGGCCTGCACCAGCCAGTGCGCGCCGGCCCGCCGCCGCAGCGCGGCCCCGAAGCCGTCCCGCGGCTCCACCGCGGTGCTGAGCCGGCTCACCGGTCGCCGCCGGGCACCAGGACCGGCCGCAGCGCGGCCACCTCGCGGGCGAACCGTCCGCCCGGCGCGGCGCGGGCCACCGCCCGCGCGTCGGCCCAGTCGTCCACGTCGCGCAGCGTCGGCAGCGCCGCGACCCGCAGGCCGGCGCCGACCAGCGCCGCGTGGGTGAGCCGGCCGGTGTCGGCGGTGGACATCGGCACGCCGCGCAGCGCCGCCGCGCGCCTCGGATCCCGCAGCCCCAGCGCCCACCAGCCGCCGTCCGCCGCCGGCCCGAGCACCGCGTCGGTCCCGGGCAGGGCCAACCGGCGCACGGCGGCGGCCAACCGTGCCGGGGTCAGCTGCGGGGTGTCCATGCCGATCTGGAGCACCGGCCGATCCGGGTACGCGTCGGCCGCGTCGGCGTGCGCGTGCGCGAGCCGGTCGGCCAGGCCGTCACCGCGCTGCGGCAGCACCGCCCACCCGGCCACGGCGGCGGCCAGGTCCGCCCCGTCCTCGGCGTCGGCGAGACGCCCGGCCAGCGCCAGGACCGGCACGACACCCGGGGTGGCGGCGACCGCGTCCACCGTGTCGCGCAGCGCCGCGGCGGCGATCCGGGCCGCCCGCACCGGGGACGCCGGTGGGCAGAGGCGGGTCTTCACCGCGCCGGGCACCGGCGCCTTCGCCATCACCAGAAGGACGGTCACCGCCGGCCGTCCACGGTGCGCAGGACCGTCAGGAAGTCGCGGGTGGCCCGGACGGTGCCGCGTACCGAGCCGGACACCTTGGACCGGGTGCCGGCGGCGCGCGGGGCGTAGCGCACGTCGTGTTCGTGGATCCGCCAACCGGCCGCCGCCGCCCGGATCATCAGCTCCAGGGGGTAGCCGAACGCGCGGTCGGTGACCCCGAGCGCGAGCAGCGCCTCCCGCCGCGCGACCCGGATGGGGCTGAGGTCGCGCAGCGGCACCCCCCGCTGCCGCAGCAGCGCGGCGACCACCGCGGTGCCGGCCCGGGCGTGCCACGGCCAGGCCGAGGTGGACACCGGCCGCCGGCGGCCCACCGACAGGTCGGCCGTGCCGGCCGCCACCGGGGCGACCAGCGCCGGCAGCTCACCGGGATCGAACGAGCCGTCCGCGTCCAGCACGCAGACCAGCTCGGTCTCGGCGTGTTCCAGCCCGGTGTGCACGGCCGCGCCGTAGCCGCGCCGGGGCTCGCGTACCACCCGGGCGCCGTGCCGGGCGGCCACCTCGGGCGAGCCGTCCCGGGAGCCGTTGTCCACCACGATCGCCCGGTAGCCGGGCGGCAGCGCGCCCAGCACCCCGGGCAGGGCGGCGGCCTCGTCCAGGCACGGCAGCACCACGTCGATCTGTGTCCGCATGCCGCCGACGCTAGGCCGGGACCCGCCGCGCCGTACCCCGATCGGGCTTACGGAACCCTTACCGAGCAGGGATTTCTTACCATCCGGTGACACGCCTGCGGCGTGTGTCCCGCGGGGCGGCGGCGGGCCGTACCGTGCGGTCGTCATGAGATCCGCACCCACGCTGCGCCGCGCCCCCGCCGCGGACCGGACCGGAGCCCCGCACCGGGGCGACCTGGTCGTGGTCGCGGTCGAGGCGGCGCTGCTCGCCGCCGCCGTCGTGGTCGGCCTGGCGCTCAACCGGCGCGGCGTGGGGCTGCACGCCGACGCCGCGCCGCTCTACGCCACCTGGCGTCCGCACGTCGGCTGGGGTACGCCGCTGGCGGTCCTGGTCGCGCTGGTCGTGCTCGGGCCCGGGCTGCGCTGGGCACGCACGGCACGCTGGGGACCGTTGCTGGCCGCCGGCTGGCTGGCGGCGGTGGCCTGGACGCTGGCGCTGGCCCTCGTGGACGGCTGGTCGACCGGGCTGGCCCGGCGGCTCACCCCCCAGGCCGAGTATCTGCACGAGGTGCCCGGGGTGACCGACATCCCCCGGATGCTGGCCGGCTTCACCGACCGGATCCTGGACTTCCAACCCGACTCCTGGTCCACGCACACCGCCGGACACCCGCCGGGCGCGCTGCTGGTCTTCGTCTGGCTGGACCGGGTCGGTCTCGGCGGCGGCGCCGCCGCCGCGCTCTGCTGCGTGCTGGTCGGCGCGACCGTCGCGG
The DNA here is from genome assembly GCF_049315235.1 of Micromonospora sp. WMMD754. Taxonomy (NCBI): domain Bacteria; kingdom Bacillati; phylum Actinomycetota; class Actinomycetes; order Micromonosporales; family Micromonosporaceae; genus Micromonospora; species Micromonospora sp. WMMD754. The sequence goes on along the minus strand of NZ_CP186058.1, from coordinate 5,578,462 downwards.
TGTCCGTGCCGGTCACGCTGCGGGCGCTCGGCGCCGCCGACGCCGCCCGGACGGTGCTGCCGTTCCTGGTGCTGCTGCCCGGGGCGGTGTGGCTGGGCGCCTCCGGCGACGCGGTGTTCACCGGCGTGGTCGCCGCCGGGCTGGCCCTGCTGGCGGTACGCGGACCGACGGCCGCGCTGGCCGGCGGGCTGCTGCTCGGCTTCGCGCTGCACCTGTCGTACGGGTTCGTGCTGGTGGGCGCGCTGGCGGTGACCGTGCTGGCGCTGCGACCCGACCGGCGCCGGTCGGCGCTGCTCGCCGCGACCGCCGGTGTCGCCGCCGTCACCACGCTCTTCGTGCTGGCCGGCTTCCGCTGGTGGGAGGGGTACGACCGGGTGGTCGAACGCTACTACCAGGGCTGGGCGGCCGACCGCCCGTACGCGTACTGGGTCTGGGCGAACCTGGCGGCGTTGCTGATCTCCGCCGGGCCGGTGCTCGGGCCGGCGCTGCGTCGCGCCGCCGTGGCCGCCCGGGCCGGCTGGCGGACCGGCGTCGACCGGGTCGGAAGCACGCGGGTCACCGCCGTGGCGGACGCCGGCGGGACCGACCCGGTCGGCACGTCCTCGTCACCCGGTCGGTCGGCGGGTCGGCTCGTCCGGCGGGTCGTGGCGCTGGGGCCGACCGTCCTGCTGCCGGCCGCCGCCGCGCTGGTGGTGGCCGCCGCCGACCTGTCCGGGATGAGCAAGGCCGAGGTGGAGCGGATCTGGCTGCCGTTCGTGGTCTGGCTGCTGGTCGCCGTCGCGCACCTGCCGGCACCGGCCCGCCGCCGCTGGCTCGCCGCCCAGGCCCTGACCGCCCTCCTGGTCAACCACCTCCTCCTCACCGTCTCCTGACCCCCGCGCCGGGGGAGCGGGGGGAGTCAGGCGGGGGAGAGGGCGGCGGGGGCGCGGAGGGGATCGGTGGCGAAGGCGGTGACGCCCTCGACGAAACCGACCCGCGCGGTGTAGCCGAGCAGCTCCCGGGCGCGGGCCGGATCGGCCACCACGTGCCGCACGTCGGCCGCCCGCGCGCCGCCGACCACCTCCGGCGCCGGGCCGTCCATCGCCCGGGCCAACGCCACCGCCAGGTCGCCGACCGTGTGCGGCTCGCCGGAGCAGACGTTCACCGCGACCAGACCGTCCGGCGGCGGCGCGGTCAGCGCCAGCAGGTTCGCCCGGGCCACGTCGGTCACGTGCACGAAGTCCCGCCGCTGGCGTCCGTCCTCCAGCACGACCGGCGCCCGCCCGGCGGCCAGCGCCGAGCGGAACAGCGAGGCCACCCCGGCGTACGGGGTGTCGCGGGGCATCCGCGGCCCGTACACGTTGTGGTAGCGCAGCGCCCACACGCCGCCGCCGGTCTGCCGGGCCCACGCCGCGGCGTAGTGCTCCTGGGCCAGCTTGCTGGCGGCGTACGTGCTGCGCGGCTCCAGCGGCGCGTCCTCGGGCACGAGGGCCGGGGCGAGCGTGCCGCCGCAGGCGGGGCAGGTCGGGTCGTAGCGGCCGGCGGCCAGGTCGGCGGTGCGGCGCGGGGCCGGACGGACCACGCCGTGCCGGGCGCAGGTGTAGCGCCCTTCGCCGTAGACCACCATGGAGCTGGCCAGCACCAGCCGCCGTATCCCGGCCCGGTGCATCGCGGCCAGCAGCACCGCCGTGCCGAGGTCGTTGTGCCCCGCGTAGTCGGGAGCGTCGGACGGGTCCAGCCCGTGGCCGACCATCGCCGCCTGGTGGCAGACCGCGTCGACGCCGGGCAGCAGGCGGTCCAGCAGCGCGGCGTCGCGCACGTCGCCGACCACCGGGTCGTGCCGGCGGGACCACTCCGGCAGCGTCCCGCCGTGCGCCTGCGGCAGCAGGGCGTCCAGGCAGACCGGCTGGTGGCCCTCGGCGGCCAGCAGGTCGGCGATCTGCGATCCGATGAACCCGGCCGCGCCGGTGACCAGTACCCGCATACCGGCCCACGCTAGGGCACCCGGGAGCGGCCGGGGGCCGGTTCGCCGGGGACGTCAGCGGTCCGTAAGGGACGGCGGTGGTAAGGCTTCGGTAATGCGGCAAAAGCCGCCGTGAGGTGGCGTCGACGTCTAGCGTCCGAATCCGGGAGCGCCGGCCGTCCGGCCGGCGCCGACGCCCAGGGAGGTGCCGTGCCCACCGATGCTGCGACCGCGGGAGGCGGCGGGTCCGACGCCCCGCCGCCGCCCGGACCCGGGTACGCCGCTCCGGCCCGGCTCTGGCGCGCGCTGGACCGGCGCCGTCCGCCCGGCGTCGACGCGGTGGACCGGTCCTGGCGCAGTCCGGTACGCGGACCGTGGCTGACCTCGGTGCTGGGCGCCGCGCTGCTGGTCACGCTGCCGCTGGTGATCGTCACCGGGCTGCTCGACTGGATCGCCTACGGCCCCCGCCTCGGGCAGGCGTTTCCCCGGGACGTGGGCTGGCTGCACCCACCGGTGTTCGACTGGCCGACCCGCCCGGTGTGGCTGTTCCGCCTCACCCAGGGGCTGCACGTCACGCTCGGGATCGTGCTGGTGCCGGTGGTGCTGACCAAGCTCTGGTCGGTGGTGCCGAAGCTGTTCGCCTGGCCGCCGGCCCGCTCGCTCGCACAGGTGCTGGAACGCCTGTCGTTGCTGCTGCTGGTCGGCGGGATCCTGTTCCAGAGCGCCACCGGCCTGCTCAACGTCCAGTACGCGTACCTGTTCGGCTTCGACTTCTACACCGCACACTGGTACGGCGCCTGGGTGTTCACCGTCGCGCTGGTGGTCCACGTGACGATCAAGCTGCCCCGGCTGGTGACCGCGCTGCGCGGGCCGGGCTTCGCGCGTACCCCGGTGGCGCGGACCCGGGCGGAGCCGCGCGATCCGGACGGCCTGGTGGCCCGCCGCCCGGGCCCGGCGACGATGAGCCGCCGAGGCGTGCTGGCGCTGGCCGGTGGGGGCGCGCTGCTGCTGGCCGCGCTGACCGTCGGGCAGAGCGCGGACGCGCTGCGACGGACCGCGTTGCTGCTGCCCCGCAGCCGGCGGATGGGCGACGGGCCGACCGGTTTCCCGGTCAACCGCACCGCCGCCGCGGCCGGCGTCACCCCTGAGCAGACCGGCGCCGGCTGGCGGCTGACGCTGCGCGCCGGAGACCGGACGCGGACGCTGGACCGGGCCCGGCTGCTCGCGCTGCCCCAGCACACCGCCACCCTGCCGATCGCCTGCGTGGAAGGCTGGTCCACGTCGCAGACCTGGACCGGCGTACGCCTGCGGGACCTGGCCGCGCTGGTCGGGGCCGACGCGCCCGCCGTGGCCCGGGTCCGGTCGCTGGAGCGGAGCGGGCAGTTCAACCGGGCCACCCTGCACGGCGGTCAGGTCACCGACCCGGATGCGCTGCTCGCGCTGCGGGTCAACGGCGTCGACCTCAGCCCCGACCACGGCTTCCCGGCGCGGGTCGTGGTGCCCGCGCTGCCCGGCGTGCACTGCACCAAGTGGGTCGAGGAGATCGTGTTCGATGGCTGACTTCCGGCGGGCGTACGGCGCGGCGCCCTGGCATCTGCTGCTCCTGGTCGGCTGCTTCGCGGTGACCGGGTGGATCGCGTTGCGGCTGGCCGGCGAGCCGACGGCCGGCCGGATGCTGCTGTGGTTCCTCGGCGCGGTGGTCGCGCACGACCTGGTGCTCTTCCCGGCGTACGCGGCGGTCGACCGGTTGCTGGGACGGGTCGGCCCGACGCCGCGCAACCACGTCCGTGTCCCGGCGCTCGGGTCGGGGCTGCTGTTCCTGGTCTACCTGCCCGGCATCCTCGGACTGGGCGACGGCACCTACACGGCGGCCACCGGCCTGGCGCCCCGGCCCCTGCTCGGCCGCTGGCTGGCGGTCACCGCCGTGCTCTTCGCCGCCAGCGCACTGCTCTACGCGCTCCGCCGGACCCGACACCGTCCGCCCGCACCACCGCCGTGACCCCGCCCTCCGGCGTGCGTGCGATGGCCCGGCGTGCGGTGGTCTGGCGTGCGACGTCTCGGCGGGTGGCGGTCGAGCCTCCGACGGCCTGCCGTGCGACGTTCCGGCCTACGGCGGGCGGCCCACGGCGGGCGACGCGCGGCCCACGGCGGGCGGCGTGCGGCCCACGGCGCGCGGCGCGGCTCACGGCGCGCGGCTCACGGCGCGACCAGCGGGCAGATGCGTCGTCGTCCGCCGCCCCGGGGCGTGGCGGTATTCGGCGGTTCCGACGGCCTCTCGTTGTCCCGCCCGTAGCCAGGACAGTTGACCTCCCGAGACCGATATACCGAATAGGCATAATTATGACTCTCCGGTATATCGGTGAAAGCGAGGGCCTTCCCGCCCCGAGTCACGCTCCGTGACCTCCTCGATGGAGGGCCGGCGTCGGAGTCCGCAGCTGGCCACCGGCCACGGCCACCGGCCACGGCCACCGGCCACGGTCACCGGTCATCGGCCCCGGCCGCGGGCGCCGGCCGCGGGCACCGGGCGCCGGCCGCGGGCACCGGGCGCCGGCCGCGGGCACCGGGCGCCGGCCGCGGGCACCGGGCGCCGGGCACGGGCTGCCGGTGGTCCGGGAGCTGCGGCGACGGCTGGCGGGCCGGGCGGGGCAGGGGAGAACGTCACGATGGAAACGGGGCGGGTCGGGCAGGACGGGAAGGGTCAGGCGCCGGGGCCGACCAGCAGGGCCGCGACCGTGGCCGCCGTGGCGAGCGCGGCCAACGCGGCGCTGGTCGCCACGAACCGGCCGAGCGGCACCGCCACGCCGGCGGCGCGGCAGCGTTCGTACCAGATCAGGGTCGCCAGCGAGGCCCACGGCGTGGCCAACGGGCCGACGTTCGTGCCGACCAGCAACGCCAGCAACTGGGTGTGTCGGTCGACGGCGATGACCGCCTCGCCGGCCAGGTAGGCCGGCAGGTTGTTGACCACGTTGCTGAACAGCGCCCCGACCGCGCCGGCCCGCAGCGCCCCCTCGGCCCCCGGGTCGGCGCCGATCAACGCGCCCATCACCGTGTCCAGGCCGTGCCGGCCGATGGTCTGCACCACCAGGAACAGCCCGGTCACGAAGACCAGCAGCCGCCACGGCACCAGCGCCGGCCGTAGCCGGTGCCGGGCCCGCACCGCGAAGCCGGCGACCAGGATCACGGCGGCCACCCCGGAGGCGATCCCGATCTCGATCCCGGCCAGGACGGCGGCGACGAACAGCAGGCAGGCGGCGAGCGCGGTCCGGTAGAGCGTCCGGTCCGGCGGCACGTACGGCGGCGGCGGGACGAACGGATCAGCGCCGGCGCGGGCCGGTCGCCAGTACCACCACCAGAGCAGCAGCATGGTGATCGCGATGGCGACCAGCTGCGGCCACCACATCCGGGCCGCCCAGGGCAGCGGGTCGAGACCGATCCGGTCGCTGGCCAGGATGTTGGTCAGGTTGGACACCGGCAGCAGCAGACTCGCCGTGTTGGCCAGCCACACCGTGGTCATCGCCAGCGGGGTCGGCGGCACGTTCAGGGTGCGGGCCAGGGCGATCATCACCGGCGTCAGCAGCACCGCCGTGGTGTCCAGGTTGAGCGCGATCGTGGTCAGCGAGGCGACGGCGACGCAGAGCCAGAACAACGCCCGGAAGCTGCCCCGGGCGGTGATCGCCACCCGGGCGGCGAGCGCGTCGAAGACCCCGGCCACCGCGGTCAGCTCGGCCAGCACCACCACCGTGCCGAGGAAGATCAGGATGGGGACGATCCGCCGCACGGTGGCCTCGGCGTCGGCGCGGGGGAGCAGCCCGGTGAGCACGCAGCCCACACCGACCACGGCCAGCCCGATCGCGATCCAGTCCAGCGTGTGCAGGCGCCGCCGACGGGGCCGGTCCGGCGCGGCGGACGGCGGATCGCCGACGGTCTCCACGAGGGATGATCCTCGCACACCCGGCCGCGCCCGGTCCGACCCGACGCGATCACGGCCCGGGCAGCCGAGGGTGTCGATCTGTTGACCGTCGGTGGCCATAATGACCACGTGGCTGTAGGCGCGCACCCCACCCGGTCCGACCGCCCCATCGACTTCTTCATCAGCTACTCGCCCGCCGACGAACGCTGGGCGACGTGGCTGGCCTGGGAGTTCGAGGCCGCCGGTTACCGCACCCTGCTCCAGGCGTGGGACTTCGTCGCCGGCACCAACTTCATCGACTTCATGGACCGGGGGGTCCGTGAGGCCGAGGTGGTGGTGGCGGTGCTGTCCGAACGCTACCTGCACTCGACGTACGGCAAGCTGGAGTGGCAGGCGGCGCTGCGCGCCGACCCGGACGGCACCGGCAACAAGCTGGTCACCGTGCGGGTGGAGGACTGCCCCATCGACGGCCTGCTCGCCACCATCACCTACGTCGACCTGGTCGGGGTGGACGACCCGGCGCAGGCGCGCGCCCGGGTGCTGGACCGGATCCGGGAGGCGCTCGACGGTCGGGCCAAGCCGATGCGGCAGCCGGCCTTCCCGCACCACCCCGACGACCCGCACGGCGTGCTCGCCGCCCCCGCCGGCGGCGCGCCCGCCCAGCGCCGCGCCCGCCGTACGCCGATCAACCCGCCGCCGTTCCCGCCGGCCGCGGTCGCGCCACCGACGGCCCGCGACACCGTCACCGTGCTCCAGGTCGCCGGCCCCCGGTTCGGCCGGGGGGTGATCTCCCCGGGTGACCCGGTCACCCCGGGCGAACGCCAGGAGCACCTGATGGGTGACCTGACGCTGCTGATGAACGACGGGGTGCCCCGGCCCGACCTGCTCGTGGTGGCCGGCAACCTGACCGAGTCCGGCAGCCCGCGCGAGTTCTCCGACGCGTTGAGCTTCCTCACCGGGTTGCGCGTGCTGCTCGGGCTGGAGCCGCACCGCCTCGTCGTGGTGCCCGGCCCGCGGGACGTGACGATGGCCGCCTGCCGGGCCTACTTCGCCACCTGCGAGGCCGACGACGTCGACCCGCAGCCGCCGTACTGGCCCAAGTGGCGGCACTACGCGCGCCTCTTCGACGAGCTCTACCAGGGTCTCGACGACCGGATCTTCGACAGCGAACAGCCGTGGACGCTGTTCGGCGTGCCCGACCTGCGGGTGGTGGTGGCCGGGCTGAACTCCACCATCGCCATCACCCACCGCGAGGAGGACCGGTACGGCTTCCTCGGCGAGGCACAGTCCAGCTGGTTCGCCCAGCGGCTGCGCCACTACCAGCAGTCCGGGTGGCTGCGGCTGGGCGCGATGGCGCACGCCCCGGGCCCGCGCAGCCCGTACGCCGACGAGGCCCCGCCGGACGGGGTGTCGCTGCGCGACCGGGGCTCGGTCAACCGGCTCGTCGGCCCGATGCTCAACCTGCTGCTCTCCGACGCCGCGCCGGCCGCCCGGGTCGACCCGGTGGTGCCCCTGGCCACCGCGCCCCGTGACGCCCGGGCGCAGGTGCTGCGGCTCGGCGCGGACGGGATGACCCGGTGGGTGCTCGGCCGCGACGACCGGCTGGAGGTCGGCGAGTCGACGGCGGTGAGCTGGCCGCGGGCCGAGGCCACCTTCGGCGCGGCCGGGCCGGCCCAGGTGCCCGACCCGCGCCGTCCGGCCGCCGTGGAGGGGCCCACCCAGAGCGAGCCCGCCGTCCCGGTGGCGACGCCGCGGTCGCCGGTGGACCTGCTGCTCGACCGCCTCGGTGAGGTCTGCGAGGCCCGCTACGACCGGGTGGTGGTGCGCCGGATCGACGCCGACCCGCCGCACCTGTACGTCAGCTACCGCTCCGACGGCGTCGTCCGGCAGCAGCGGGTCGGCGCGCACGTGGGCACCCCCGGGCCGGCCGACGTGGACCGGTTCGCCCGCCGGGTCCACGCCACCGACCCGGACCTCGGCTCCGAGCTGGTCTACGACGGCGACCGGGCGCCGCGCGGGCTGGCCGAGGAGGCGCAGCGGCGCGGCGTACGGCTGCTGCACCTGACCGAGTTCCAGGGTCTGCTCGACCTGCGCGACTACGTCGCCGCGCAGACCGCCCGGCTGCAGGCCGACCGGCTCTACCCGCCCGGGCAGTACGTGCCGCAGCGTTACCGCCACCTGGTCGGCGCCGACCAGCGGGTCCGCGACGACGTGGTGGACGAGCTGCTGGAGACCGTGTCCGCCCCGGACGGCCGGTTCGTGCTGGTGCTCGGCGACTTCGGGCGCGGGAAGACGTTCGCGCTGCGTGAGGTGGCCCGCCGGCTGCCCACCGCCGCGCCGGACCTGATCCCGATCCTGGTCGAGCTGCGCGCGCTGGACAAGGCGCACTCCGTCGACGGCCTGGTCGCCGCGCACCTGGCCAACCACGGCGAGCAGGTGATCGACCTCAAGGCGTTCCGCTACATGCTGCGGCAGGGCCGGATCGTGCTGCTCTTCGACGGGTTCGACGAGCTGGTGGCCCGGGTGACCTACGACCGGGCGGCCGACCACCTGGAGACGCTGCTCCAGGCGGCCGAGGGCAACGCGAAGATCGTGGTGAGCAGCCGTACCCAGCATTTCAAGACCAACTCGCAGGTGCTGACCGCGTTGGGCGAGCGGGTCGGTCTGCTGCCGCACCGCCGGGTGCTGGCCGTGGAGGACTTCACGCCCGGCCAGATCGAGGCGTTCCTGCGCAACCGCTACGGCGGCGACGAGCAGGCCGCCCGGGAGCGGCTGAACCTGCTCGCCGGCGTGAAGGACCTGCTCGGCCTCTCCCGTAACCCGCGCATGCTCGGCTTCATCGCCAACCTCGACGAGGGCCGGCTGGCCGCCGTCGCGGGGGCCGGTGGCACGTTCAGCGCCGCCGCCCTCTACCGGGAGATCCTGGAGTCCTGGCTGGACTTCGAGGAACGGCGCACCCAGGGCATCCCGGGGGCGCCGGTGAACCTGCGCCGGCCCGAGCTGTGGCAGGCGGTGAGCCGGCTGGCGTTCCAGCTGTGGGAGAGCGGCGAGTCCTACCTGCGGCTGTCCGAGCTGACCGAGGCCACCGGCCAGCTCGCCGGGCGGGCCGAGTCCCGGCTGTCCGGGCCGCAGGCCGCGCACGCGGTCGGCGCCGGCAGCCTGCTGGTGCGCACCGACGACGGCCTGTTCGGGTTCATCCACACCTCGGTGATGGAGTGGCTGGTCGCCGAGGGCGTCGCCGAGCAGCTCAACCGGGGCGAGGAGCCGGCCGCGCTGGCGGTCCGGTCGTTGTCCGCGCTGGCCGTGGAGTTCCTCGGCGACCTCGCCGACCCGGCCCGGTGCACCGCGTGGACGGCGCGGGTGCTCGGCGACGAGACGGCCGGGGAGACGCTGCGCGCCAACGCGCTGCGGCTCAGCGCGCGGCTGCGCCTGCCCGACCGGGCCGACCTGCGCGGCGCGGTGCTGCGCGGCGAGGACCTGTCCCACCGGGAGCTGGCCGGGGCGGACCTGACCGGCGCCGACCTGACCGACACCCGGCTGGTCGCCACCAACCTGACCGAGGCGCGGCTGGAGCACGCCCGGCTGCGCGGCGCCCGCCTGGACCAGACCCGCCTCGCCGGGGCGGACCTGCGCGACGCGGAGCTGGCCGGCGCCCGCCTGTTCCGCGCCGACCTGAGGGGGGCCCGGATCGCCGGCAGCAGGTGGCACCGGACGGCGCTGATCGACGTCAGCGCGGACGCGGCGCTGCTGCGGGCCCCGGAACTGCGGGGCGCCGTCGTCGCGCCGGGCCGTGCGGTGGCGCCGGGCCTGGCCCCGCCCGCGGTGGGCGTCGGGTACGGCTTCGAGGTGGGCCGGCTGCCGGTGCCGGTGGCGTACAGCCCGGACGGCGCGGTGCTCGCCGTGGGCAGCGACGACGGTGGTGTGCTGCTGTGCGACACGGCCACCGGGCTGCCGGTGCGCACGTTGCCGGGGCACCGGTCCCGGGTCTACGCGGTGCGCTACGACGCCGCCTCGCACCAGCTCGTCACCGGCGCGGCCGACCTCACCGTCCGGCTGTGGGACGCCGACCACGGCGACGTGCGGCACGTCATCGAGGACGTCTTCGCCGGCTGGGTGTGGCCGCTGCTCACCGACGGCCGCCGGGGCCGGCTGGTGGTCGGCGACGCGGCCGGCGTGGTCCGGCTCTTCGACACCCGTACCGCACGGATGCGCCACGAGTGGCCCGGGCACGCCGCGCCGATCTGGGGCACCTCGTTCAGCCCGGACGGCCGGCGGGTGGTGGTCGCCGACAGCGCCGGCGCGGTGCGCGGCTGGGACATCCACACCGGCAAGCTGGCGTTCGAGGTGCGCGAGCCGGAGGTGGTCTACCGGGTGGTGCACTCACCGGACGGCCGGCTGCTGGTCGCCGTGGGGCAGCACGGCCGGGTGTGGGTCCGGCGGGCCACCGACGGCGCGACGGTGCGCCAGCCGCGCGGCCACGAGGCCGACGTGTACGCCTTGGACGTCCACCCTGACGGCACGCTGATGGCCACCGGCGACACGCACGGCGCGCTGCGCCTGTGGGAGACCGAGACCGGCCGGCCGGTCCGGGTGCTCGGCCGGCAGCGCGGCGCGATCTACAGTGTCCGCTTCAACGGTGACGGCAGCCTGCTCGCCACCGCCGCCAGCGATGGCGCGATCCAGATCTGGGACACCGACGACGGTCAGGTGCGGCACGAGCTGACCCGGCACCGCGGCTCGGTCTGGCCGGTGGTCTGGCGGCCCGACCAGGCGCAGGTGGCGACCAGCAGCAACGACGGCACCACCCGGCTGTGGGACGTCCGCAGCGGGCAGCTCCAGCACACCTTGCGCGGGCACGGGCGGCGGGTCACCGCGCTGTCGTTCCGGGACGACGGCGAGGTTCTGGCGGCCTGCGGCAACGACGGGGTGATCCGGCTCTGGGAGCCGCGGACCGGCCGGTTGCTGCGGCAGCTCGCCAGCCCGGCGGACCGCCTGCTGTCGGTGGTGTTCTGCCCGGAGGAGCCGCTGGTCGCCACGCCCAGCGGCGACGGCGGCGTGCACCTGTGGAACACCGACACCGGCGCGGACGAACGGGAACTCAACGTCGACACCGACCACGTCTGGGCGGTCGCGTTCAGTCCCGACGGCGACGCCCTGGCCACCGCGAACGACGACGACACCGTCCGCCTCTGGTACCGCCGCACCGGCCGGCACTTCGCCACGCTCACCCCGCACCGGGGCCGCGTGCGCACCGTGGCGTTCAGCCCCGACGGCGAGACCATCGCCACCGGCTGCGACGACCAGACGGTACGGCTGTGGGACGCGGCCACCGCCACCTGCCGGATGACGTTGGAGCACCACACCGACCGGGTCTACTCGGTCGGCTTCAACAGCGAGGGCACGTTGCTGGCCAGCGCCGGCAACGACGGCACCGCGGTGGTGTGGGACGTGGCCACCGGGGAGGCGCGCACCGTGCTCACCGAGCACACCGGTCGGCTCTGGTCCTGCGCGTTCAGCCCGGACGGCAACCTGCTCGCCACCGCCGGCGACGACCTGGTGATCCGCCTCTGGGACCCGGGCACCGGGCGGCTGCACGGCACCCTCGCGGCGCACACCCGGCGGGTCTGGTCGGTGCACTTCAGCCCGGACAGCAGCCTCCTGGCCAGCGCCGGCGACGACGGCACCATCCGACTGTGGGACGTGGCCGACCCGGAGCACGCCCAGTTGCGGACCACGCTGATCGGCCTGCCGGACGGTTGGGCGGCGGTCAGCCCGGACGGCCGGTACAAGCTGGACGGTGACCCGGGCGGCCAGTTCTGGCACGTCATCGGCACCTGCCGGTTCGAGGTCGGCGAACTCGACCCCTACCTCACCCAGGTCCGCCGCCTGGCCATCGACGCCCCCTTCTGACCCCGCTGGCCCCGGTCGCGACGGTCCGGGCTTGATCCACTCCGGGTCGGCGAGGTGGCGGGGTCCTGGCGCGTTCGACCCCGCCACGTCGGCGACCTGGTGTCGATCATGCCGGGCCGACCCAGCGGACCTCGCCGTCGTGCCACACGTCGGTGGGGGCCAGGCCGCAGGCCGTGGCCACCGCCGCCGACGCGCGGTGGTCGGGGTGGATGTGGGCCACGAGGGTACGCACCCCGCCCCGCCCCAGCCAGCCGGCCATCGCGCGGGCGGCCTCGGTGGCGATCCCGCGCCCCTGCCAGGGGGTGCCCACCACCCAGGCGATCTCCGCGACCGGCCCGGCGGCGGCCGGGTCCGCGTCGGTGAGGTGCCGGTGGCCGACCGCCCGCGCGCCGCCCGTCGCGCCGTCCGGTGCCGACCCGTGGGGCTCGGTGACGGTGGCCTGCACGGTGCCGGCGAGGTGGCCCGAGTCGCGTACCCGGATCACCCAGTTGCACCACGACTCGGCCGGGTCGGGCGAGCCGGCGACCAGCCGTTCGTAGCGGGCCCGCAGCGCCGTCGCCGCGGCGGGCGCGCCGCCGATGAAGGTGTGCAGCGCCGGGTCGGCGAGCACGCCGGCCATCTCCTCGGCGTGGTCGGCGCACAACGGCAGCAGGAGCAGGCGCGCGGTGTGGATCGTCCCGGGGGTGAACCCGCTCATCGGCGTCAGCGTCGGGGCGCGAGGTGGGCGACGAACGCCCGCCAGGCCGGCGGCGTGAAGACGAGGACCGGTCCGCTCCGATCCTTCGAGTCGCGCACGCCGACCACCCCGGCCACGCCGTCGGCCACCTCGACGCAGGCACCACCGTTGGAACTGCTCCGAGTGCTGGTGCGCCAGCGCGCGCCGGTCAGTTCATCCATGATCGGGCTCTCAGGAAATCGATGGTCTGGTCTCGCGGGAGCGAAACGGACCTCACGGTATCCCAGACCGCCCAGAGCGCCGCAACGTCATTCGTGATCCGCCCGGCGGCCTGGTCGTCGAGGTGACCGACGTCCTCCCCGTCCGGTGTGCTGGCGATGATGAACGGCCCGGCCTGACCGGGATGGAGGCCGGCACGCAGGGGAAGGACGTGCACCATCACGTGCCGGCGGCCGGCGAGGTCGACGAGGTGGTCCAGTTGCGGGTGCATGACCTCGGGATCGCCCCGCCGGAGCGCGGACTCGTCGATCACGAAGACCATCAGTGGCGGACGCGGCCGATCGAGCAGGGCTGCCTGCCGACCGAGGCGTGCTTCCAGGAGCGCGTCCGCGTCCGCGAAGAGGGGTCCACTGCGGAGGACGGCGAGAGCGTAGGCCGGCGTCTGTAGCAGCCCGGGCAGGACGCTGGACTCGTACCAGCGTAGGGCGGTCGCTTCTCGTTCGATGTCGGCCCAGGGGCGGAACCAGGCCGGTTCCTTGCGCTTGAGCGCGTCCGGCCACAGTTCCGCAGCGTCCCGGCCGAGCAGTTCGGCGACCTGGGCGCGGTGCCTGGTCTGCGGGATACGGCCCTGGCTGGCCCAGCGGGCCGCGGTCTTCGGGTCGACGCCGACCCGCTCGGCGAGGCTTTCGGCGGTGTGGCCCGCCTCGGCCATCGCGGCCGCCACGGCGCGGTTCATCCTGACGTCCTCCTCGAACATCCCGGGCATCCCGCAGCCATCCTGCAACGCAGTGTGATTGTCCCGCAACGCTCGGCAGGGTTCCGGTCGACGGCATGTCGCCGCGACGAGAGGGGACGGTCGATGCCGGAGGAGCGGGCCCGCGTGGTGGGGCCGGACGTACCCGAGGGGGAGCGGGACGGATCGCCGGGCCGGCACCGGGCGACCGGCCCGGCCTGGGTGTGCGACGCGTGCGGCGCGGACTGGCCGTGTCCGGCGTGGACGGCGACGCCCACGGACGCGGCGCGGCGGGCGGAGCTGCTGCCGGAGTTCGTCCGGCTGGCCCGGCGGGCGATCCGTGACCTGCGCGGCCGTCCCGGTGGGCCGCAATCGCCGCAGATCGTGCGGCGGTTCCTGTGGTTCCTGCCGTTGACCGACGAGGAGGCGCGCGCGGTCGCGCTGAGGCTGCGGTGAGCCGGGGTCGCCGGGAGCACGTCCCGTCGCGGCCGACCTGGCGGTGCCGGGCGTGCGGGATCGCCTGGCCGTGCTCGCCGGCGAAGCTGCGGCTGCTCGCGGCCTACCGGGAGGCCCGCCCCGCGCTGCTGGTCCATCTGGCCACGCTGTACGCGCAGGCCGAGGCGGACCTGCCCGCCCCGGCGCGGGGCGGGCAGGCGGTCGACCGTTACCGGCGTTTCGTCGGTTGGGTGAGACGCCGGGGCGGGCGGTGAGCGCCGCCCGCCCCGGCCCGGGATCGGGTCAGCGCCGCCACTTCTGGTTGGCGGTGCCGCCGCACTCCCAGATCTGCAGCCGGGTGCCGTCGGCCGAGCTGGGGCCGGTGGCGTCCAGGCACTTGTTGGCCTGCGGGTTGACGATGTCGCCGGCGGAGCTGAACACCCACTTCTGCGCTCCGGTGCCGTTGCAGTCCCACAGTTGCACCTTGGCGCCGTTGGCAGTCGAGCCGGAGGTGACGTCGAGGCACTTGCCGAGCGCGCGCACCGAGCCGTCGGCGTTCCAGGTCCAGCGCTGGGCGGCGGTGCCGTTGCAGGTCCACAGTTGCACGGCGGTGCCGTTGGCGGTGTTGGCGCCGGCCACGTCGACGCACTTGTCGCCGTAGCCGACGATCTGGCCGCCGGTGCCTCCGCCGCCGTTGTCCCAGGCCTGCACCCGGACGTAGTCGATCGTCATGGTCTGCGGGAACGTGGTGGAGCCGTCCGGCGAGCCGGGCCAGTTGCCGCCGACCGCCACGTTCATGATCATGAAGAACGGGTGGTCGAAGACCCAGCGGTTGCCGCCCGCGTCGGCCGGGGTCTTGCGGGAGTACGCGACGCCGTCGAGATACCAGGTGATCGAGTCGGGCGCCCAGTCCACGGTGAACGTGTGGAACGCGTCGGCGAGGGCCTGCCCGCCGGGCAGCGAGGTGGACGCGCCGATGCCGTTGCCGCCGGAGTAGCCCGGGCCGTGCAGGGTGCCCCACACGGTGGACGGCGCGTAGCCGACGTTCTCCATGATGTCGATCTCGCCGCTGTTGGGCCACGGGTTGGTGCCGATGTCGTTGCCGAGCATCCAGAACGCCGGCCACAGGCCCTGCCCGCGCGGGACCTTGATGCGGGCCTCGAACCGCCCGTACGCCTGGGCGAACGTGCCGTTGGTGAGCAGGCGGGCCGAGGTGTACTGGCAGCTGCCGTACCAGCAGTTGTAGCCGGCCGGGTTCTCCTTGCGGGCGGTGATGACCAGGTTGCCGTTGCCGTCGAGCGCGGCGTTGCGGGTGCTGGTGGTGTAGTACTGCAACTCGTTGTTGCCCCAACCGCTGCCGCCGACGTCGTAGCGCCACCTGCTCGCGTCGGGTGCGGCGCCGGCCGGGCCGTTGAAGTCGTCGGACCAGGTGACCGCGCCGGGGGCGGCCACCGCGGGGGTGCTCGGAACGATGGTGAGGGCGGCGGTGAGGCCGACCGCCGCCATCGCCAGTGCGGCGACGCTACGGATGCTGCGCACGGGGTGCCTCCTGCGGTGGTGGGGGTGGGTCGTTCCCGTGCCGGCGGCCGGGCCCGCCGAACGGTAAACAAACCATAAAGATAGGCTTCGATGAAGGTATGAACGAAGCCGTCCCCTGTCAAGAGAGCGCTCCCCGTCGATGCGTGCCGGTCGTCAGGCGGCGTCGGCCGGCACCGGCTGTCGATCCCGCGCCGACGGCGGTCGGCGCATCTCCCGCCACGGCCCGCCGAGCAGCGGCGTCAGCACCACCAGCAGGTAGCAGGCGCCGATGGTGACCAGCGTGGACGTGGGACCGAACCGGTCGGCCGCCAGGCCCGCGCCGACCGCGCCGACCGGCATGGCCGCCCACGCGCCGGCGCCGATCACCCCGAACACCCGGGCCCGCATGCCCGGCGGCACCCGCTCCACCTCCACCGCGCCCATCAGCGGGTTGAGCGCGCCGGCGGCCAGCCCGGCCACCGCCACCACCGCGACCACCACCGGCAGCGGCGGCGCGGCGGCGAGCGCCCACAGCGGCGGCGCGCCGCACACCGCGAAGGCGGTGACGAACGTGGCCCGGCGGGGCAGCCGGTGGCCGATGGCGCTGAACACCAGCGAGCCGACCAGCGCGCCCCCGCCCATGGTGCCCACCAGCAGGCCGAACGCGGCCGGCCCGCCGAGTTCCCGGTCGGCGACCACCGGCAGCAGCACCTGGCTCTTGGCCGCGTCGAACAGGTTGGTCACCAGCACCAGCAGGACCATCGCCCGCAGCAGCGGCTCGCGGACCAGGAACCGCAGCCCGGCCGCGAACTCCGGCCAGTAGCCGCGCCGGTCGGGCTCCGGCTCCTCGGCGGCCGGGCGCATGCCGCGCGGCACCAGCAGCGCCACGACCAGCGCCGACACGGCGAACGTCACCGCGTCGATGGCCAGCACCGGCACCGCGCCCAGCACGCCGACCAGCAGGCCGGCGACCGGCGCGCCGATCATGCGGGCACCGCGCGAGGTCGCCTCCTCCCAACCGATCGCCCGCTCGATCGGCACCCCGGCGGCGGCCGCGGCCTCCGGCATCAGCGCGGTCCGGGCGGTCTGGCCCGGGGTGTCCAGCAGCCCGCTGACGAAGACCAGCGCCAGCAATGCCGGGAACGGCAGGCCGACGGTGGCGTGCAACAGGGGTACGGCGGCGATCGTCACGCCGGAGACCACGTCGGCCAGGACGCTGGACCGGCGGTAGCCGATCCGGTCGACCAGCACGCCGCCGAACGCGCCGCCGAGGATCACCGGCGCGGTGGCGAACGCGCCAGCGAGCCCGGTGGCCGCCGGCGAGCCGGTCTCGGCCAGCACGTAGAGCGGCAGCGCGATCAACGTCAGCACGTTGCCGGTCAGCGAGACGGCGTGCCCGATCAGCAGCCCGGCCAGCGGCCGGCGGTCGCGCGTCACCGCGGGCCCCGGTAGGCCTGCCAGATCAGCGTCACCATCTCCGCGCCCGGCCGCCCGGGCGCGCCGCGTGCCTGCCACCGGGCGCCCAGCTCGGACAGCTCCCGGCGCAGCTCCACCAGCTCGTCCGGGGTCAGGTGCAGCACCGTGTCGCTGCTGGTGGTGCCGCGCACCCAGGCCCGGTCGAGGTCGGCCTCGGACTCCAGGTATGCCAGGTAGCGGTCCACGTAGCGCTGCATGGCGGCCCGGCGCAACAGGTCGGAGGCGAGCCGGCGCTCCGGGTCGTCGAGCAGCTCGACCGGTTCCCACTGGGTGCGGGCGTGCGCCGCCTGCCACCACCGCTCGCGACGGTCGCGGGCCAGGTCGGGCGCCTCCGTCACGAAGCCGTGCTCGGCCAGCTTGCCCAGGTGGTAGCTGACCGAGCCGACCGCCTCGCCGGTGTGTTCGCTCAGCAGGCCGACGGTCTGCGCACCGCGCCGGCGCAGCTCGCCGAGCAGACGCAGCCGGGTGGGATGGGCCAGCGCCCGCATGGCCCGCGCGTCGGTCAGGTGCACGGTGCTCGGATCGTCCGCCATGCCGCCACGCTAGACCAACAAGAAGTGATGTACAAGGAGTGTTGTATGTCGCCGCCTCGATCAGTCGAGGCAGAACTCGTTGCCCTCCGGGTCGGTCATCACGATGTGGCCGGCGGCCAGCGGGGGCGCGGGCTCGTGCCGGTCCCCCCGGGTCGCGCCGAGCGCGACCAGCCGGTCGGCCGCCGCCTCCAGCGCCGCCATCCGGGCCTCGCCGGTGAGCCCCGGCGCGGCCCGCACGTCCAGGTGCACCCGGTTCTTGGCCCGCTTCGGCTCCGGCACCCGCTGGAAGAACAGCCGCGGACCGGCGCCCTCGGGGTCGACCACCGCCGACGCGTCGTTGTGCCGCTCCGGCGGCACACCCATCGCGGTCAGGGCCTGCTCCCACGAGTCGAAGCCCTCGGGCGGGCCCTGGACCCGGTAGCCGAGCGCCTCGGCCCAGAACGCCGCCAGCTTCGCCGGGTCGGCGCAGTCGAAGGTGATTTGCACGTCGCGGGCCATCTCAGCTCGCCTTCCGTCCGGTCCGCCGGCGAGGCGGCGGCGCGTGTGATCGGTCGCCGTCCAGCTTGCCGGAGCCAGCGGACAGGAACTGTCCGCAACACGTGGCGGATCGATCAGGCGCGGCGGCCGACCGTACGGCCCTTGAGGCGGCGTCCCATCTCCCGGGCGATCTCCCGGTTGGCGTCGCGCTCGGCGAGCACCTGGCGCTTGTCGTACGAGCGGCGGCCCCGGGCCAGCCCCAGCTCGACCTTGGCCCAGCCGTCCGCGAAGTACATCGACAGCGGCACCAGCGTGATCCCGCCGTCGCGCAGCCGTTCCAGGATCCGGGCGATCTCCACCCGGTGCAGCAGCAGCTTGCGGGTGCGCCGGGGCGCGTGGTTGGTCCAGGTGCCGAAGCCGTACTCGGCGATGTGCAGGCCGTGCAGCATGATCTCGCCGTCGTGCTCCTGGGCGAACGCGTCGACCAGCGACACCCGACCCTCGCGCAACGACTTCACCTCGGTGCCGGCCAGCACGATGCCCGCCTCGTAGGTCTTGAGCACGTCGTAGTCGTGCCGCGCCTTCTTGTTCGAGGCGATCAGCTTGCGCCCGTTCTCCCTGGCCACGCCGGCAGGATACCCGCCGGCGCCGGCACGGAGCCGACGCCGGCGGGCGTGGTGGGGAGGATCAGACCCGGCACTGCCAGGAGTACGGGTCGCCGAAGCGGACGAAGCGCTCGACGGTCGCGTACCCGAGGGTGGTCTCCCGGCAGGCGGCCAGCACGTCGATGTCGGAGTAGGTCACGCCGGCCCGGCTGTAGCGCACGCAGCGCCAGTCGTAGACCGTGCCGCCGCGCAGCTCCGCGGTGGAGTTGCCGGTGACCTGGCACCAGCGGGTCAGGTCCGGCGTCACCACGTCGGCGCGGACCCGCCAGCAGCGCACCGAGGTCGGATCGTAGAAGTCGCCGATCCGGTCCGTCGCCGCGTCGGTCCGGTACGTCCATCGGCACGCCGCCTCGAAGGTCAGGTCGCCGAGGCGGCCGTCGCCGCCCCGGCAGTGCCAGTCGTACGCGGTCTGACCGGTCAGCACCGCGTCGGCCGCGCCGAGCGACCGGCAGTACGCGCCGAGGTCGAGGCCGCCCAGCTCCTGCGGGGGCGGCGGGGAGGCGTGCGCCGCGGCGGGTCCGCCGAGCGCGGTGGCGAGCAGGGCCAGCGTGGTGAGCAGTGCGCGCACTGTGCGTCGCATGGTCGTCCTTCCGGTCACGGGGTGAGGCGGTGGTGGTGGCGGTGCGGTGGTCAGCGGTCGCAGGGCGGGACGCCCCGGAATCCGGTGGTGAGATCGGCGACGACCTGGACGGTGCCGGGCGCGCCGGCGGTGACCGTCCGGTCGGCGACGTCGCCGCAGCCGGCGTCGCTGTCGGTCCAGGTCTGCTCCACGTGCGCCCAGTCGCCGAGCGTGTACTTGTAGGCCAGCTCGGTCCCGGCCGGCACGGTGAGCACCGTGCGGTACGGGCCGGTCCGGTCGACCGGGCGCAGCGGCACGCCGGACGGATCCCAGTCCGGCAGGCCGGTGCCGAGCCGGCTCAGCGTGCCGGCCAGGCGTACCCCGGCGTTCTCGACCGTCGGCTCGCCGGGGCGCACCCCGGCCCGCACCAGCAGGCGGGTGGTCGCGCCGGGTCGGCCGGTGGCGGCGCGCAACGCCAGGTCGACGTCGAGCACGCCGGCGCCGCAGCGGCACTCGTCGGGTCGGGCGCTGGGCCGGGCGGTCGCGGTGAGCAGCGCCGCCGCCTCGGCGGGACGCAGGTCGGGGCGGCGGTCGAGCAGCAGCGCCACGGCGGCGCTGACGTGCGGCGCGGCCATGCTCGTGCCGGCGTACGCCGCCCAGCCGTCGCCCTCGGGCACGGTGCGTCCGGTGTCGACGGTGGACCGTACGCCGTGCTCCCGATCGCCGCCGGGGGCGGCCAGCTCGACCGCCGTACCCCGGTTGGAGTAGCCGGCCCGTTCGCCGTCGACGGTGCTGGCCGCGACCGTGAGCACCCCGGCGCAGCTCGCCGGCGTCTGCTGGGCGGCGTCGGCGCCGGCGTTGCCGGCGGACACCACCACTGTCGCGCCCCGCGCCACGGCGTCGTCGATCGCGGCCTGCGTGGCCGGGTCGCACGAGCCGGGCGCACCGAGGCTGAGGTTGAGCACCCGGGCGGGGGTGGGGTTGTCCGGCACCCCCGGCACGCGTCCGCCGGCGGCCCAGACGATCGCGTCGACCAGGTCGGCGGTGGTGCCACCGCACCGGCCCAGGACGCGCACCGGCTGGATCCGCGCACCGGGGGCGAGCCCGGCCACCCCACTCTCGTCGCGCGCCGCGACGGTGCCCGCGACGTGGGTGCCGTGCCAACTGCTCGGGCGGAACTCCGCGCCGCAGTCGCCCGGCTCGGCCCAGTCGCCCTGGTCGGTGGCGTCCGGGTCGCGTCCGTCGCCGTCGCGGGCGTCGTCCGGCGCGCTGACGAAGTCGTAGCCGGGGAGCAGCCGCCCGGCCAGGCCGTGGTGCCGGGTGACACCGGTGTCGAGCACCGCGACGGTCACGCCGGCGCCGTCCGCGCCGGTGGCCCAGGCGGCGTCCGCGTACACGCCGCCGACCGGGTCGTGCAGGTCCCACGCGACGGGCGGGACCGGGTCGGTGTCGGCGCGCAGTCGGGTCTCCTGGCCGGCCCAGGCCACGTCGGCGCGGGCGCGCAGCCGGTCGAGCAGCGCCGCCACGCCGCGGGCGGGCAGGGCGTGGTCGGCGCGCACCAGCAGGTCACCGGTGGCGAGCGTGCGCCGGACGGCCAGCCGGACGCCGTCGGCCCGCCCCACCGCGGCGAGGTCGTCGGTGAGCGCGGCCGGGCCGGCGGCCGGTCGCACCAGGAACGCGGGCGCAGCGGCCGGCGGGGGCCCGGCGACCGCCGGGGCCGGCGCGGGGACGGTGGCGAGGACGACCACCGCGAGCGGGAGGGCGAGGCGACGAAGCACGCCATCACGCTAGGAGCGCTTGGAAAATCTTTCAAGGCTTGCAAGTGGACAGTCTTGATAAGAAAGGATTTCCGGAAACTTGCGAAAGTGAACGATGGTCCGGTGAGCTGCGGACCGACCCGTCGGTCCGATCCGGAGTGTGGGACGCCGCCGCCCGGTCCCGCGCCTAGGCTGGCCGGGACGGGTGACGACGGGAGCGGTGGATGACACGGGTGGCGGTGCTCGGCCTCGGCGGCATGGGGACGCCGATGGCGGCCAACCTGGTCGGCGCCGGCCTGGACACGGTGGTGTGGAACCGGCACCCGGAGCCGGCCCGCGCGCTCGCGGACCGGGGCGCCGAGGTGGCCGCCGACCCGGCCGACGCGGCCCGGCGGGCGGACGTGGCGGTGACCATGGTGACCGACGCCGCCGCGGTGCGCGCCGTCGCCGTCGACCAGGGCATGCTCGCCGCGCTGCCGGCCGGGGCGGTCTGGGCGCAGATGAGCACCATCGGGGTCGCCGAGACCGCGCGGCTGGCCGAACTGGTCGCCGCCGAGCGCCCCGACGTCACGCTGGTCGACGCGCCGGTGGCCGGCAGCCGGGGCCCGGCCGAGCAGGGCAGGCTCGTGGTGCTCGCCTCCGGGCCGGACCAGGCCCGTGAGCGGGTCGCGCCGGTCTTCGACGCGGTCGGCCAGCGGACGCTGTGGCTCGGGCCGACCGGCGCCGGCTCGCGGCTCAAACTCGTCAACAACCTGCTGCTCGCGTTCGTCAACGAGGGCGTCGCCGCGGCGGTCGCCCTCGGCGACACGCTCGGCCTCGACCGCGACACCGTGCGGGAGGCGCTGGGCGGCAGCCCGCTGGTGTCGCCGTGGGCGGCCGAGAAGCTGGGCCGGATCGTCCGCGACGAGCACGGCGCGCAGTACGCGCTCGCGCTGGCGCTCAAGGACGTGGAGCTGGCGCTGCGGGAGGCGCCGCCGGGCAGCTTCCCGGCCGGCGAGGCGCTGGCGGCCGAGTGGCGGCACGCGGTGGACCAGGGCCTCGGTGACGACGACCTGACCGTGGTGACCCGGGTGCTCGGATCCGGCGCGACCCGCCGACCTTAACCTCGGCGAGAGCTTCTCTTAGCCCGGCCCTGGGACGCGGGCTCCTACCGTGGCCCGGTCGCATCCACAAGGGATACGGGGCCCCCAGGAGGAGAAGTGGTCAACCGACAGCTCGCCCGGATCGCCGTCGCGGTTCCGGGCGTGGTCGCCCTGCTGGCCGTCAACGCGGCGGGCGCGTCCGCCGCGGCCGACGCGCCGGCCAACGACAACCTGACCGGCGCGCTGCCGGTCGGCGCGCTGCCGTTCGTCGACGGCCAGGATCTCAGCGCCGCCACCGTGCAGGAGGGCGAGCCGTCGTCCTGCTTCGAAGCCGGCCGGACGGTCTGGTACTCGTACACGCCCGCCGCGGATCAGCTGGTCACCGCCGGCACCGGACCGGACTACCTCGGGGTCGCGGTCTACACCGGCGACTCCCTCGGGACCCTCGCCGAGGTCACCTGTCGCCCCACCTACGGCGGCACGCCCGTGACGTTCCGGGCACGGGCCGGCACGACGTACCTTCTCCGGATCGGCGCGGACCACGCCGAGCAGACGACGTTCCGGCTGGACGTGGCACCCGGCCCGGAGGTCGACTTCGACGTGGCCGACGTGGAGTGGAGCGTCTTCGACGAGGTCGCGTTCTGGCCCCGGCTGTACGACCCGGCCGGCCTCGGCATCGACCTGGGTTCGCTCGTCTGGGACTTCGGCGACGGCACCACGTCGACCGAGCAGTATCCCCGGCACCGCTTCACGTCCGACGGCGACCACCGGGTGCGCCTGACCGCGCGCACTGTCGACGGGCGCACCGCCACGGCCACCCACACCTCCGTGGTCCGCACCCACGACGTGGCGGTGGTCAAGGTGAACACCCCCTCGACCGCCCGTGCCGGACAGCGTGTCGGCGTCACCGTCGAGGTGCGCAACAACCGCTACGACGAGCACGTGGAGGTCCGCCTCGAACGCAGCAACCCGTGGGGATTCGAGCAGGTGGACGCCGCCACGAAGCCGGTCCCGGTGACGGGCGGCGGTGGACGCACCTCGTTCTCGTTCACGTACACGGTGACGCCGGAGGACGCGGCGATGGGCAAGGTGACCTTCCGCGCGGTGGCCGCGGTGCGGGACCACCGCGACGCGCTCCCGGCGGACAACCAGCTGCTCTCGACCCCGGTCCGGGTGCGCTGACGGATCCCGTGGGCGGCGGCGCGACCTCGCGCCGCCGCCCGCGTCGGGGTCAGGCCGGGACCGGCGCCGGGTCGCGGGCCGGGCCGGCGGCGGCGCGGTCGGCCGCCCAGCCGGTGGTGATCAGCAGCAGCGCGGCGCTGTAGGTGCCCATCACCAGCAGGCCGGCGCCGGGCAGGTCCCCGCCGGCCGCGCCGACGCCGATCAGCAGGTCGGAGGCGAGGAAGAACGCGCCGCCGGCTCCGGTCCGCGCGGACACCCCGGTCGCGGCGGCGGCCATCAGGCACAGCGCCAGGCTGTAGCCGAGCACCGGCAGCCGCAGCGGCCCCAACGCGCTCCACAGCAGGGCGTTGCCGGTCGCCCAGGCGAGCAGGTAGCCCACCCACGCCAGGGCCGGCGGGCGTCCGCGCCGCAGGAATCCGGTGAGGAACGCCAGCTGCGCCACCAGGAAGAACCCCATGCCGAGCAGGAACGCGGCCCGGCCCGGCACGAGCAGGGCCACGTCCCCGGCGGTGGCGGCGACCAGACCGAGGGCCACCGCGTCCGCCCGCCGTCGCCGCTGCCACAGGTATGCCAGCAGCACCGGCGCCAGCAGTGGCTTGGCCAGCCACTGGAGCGCCGTCGAGTCGAGCGCGACGCCGACCAGCTCGACCGCGGCCACCAGCCCGAACAGGGTCAGCCAGGAGCGCCTCACCGGGCCGGCTGCCAGCCGGGTCGGCCGAACAGGTAACCGAGGCGGTGCCGCCAGCACGTGGCCCGGCGCACGTCGGACCAGATCGCGGCGAACTCGTGGGTGGCCACCCGCAGCGGGTTGTAGGTGCCGATGTTCTTGGTCAGCCCGTAGCGCGCGGTGGCCCGCTCCGGCTCGAAGGTGCCGAACAGCCGGTCCCAGATGATCAGAATGCCGCCGTAGTTGCGGTCCAGGTATTCGGTGTTCGAGCCGTGGTGCACCCGGTGGTGCGACGGCGTGTTGAAGATCCACTCGATCGGCCGGGGCAGTACGTTGATCCGCTCGGTGTGCAGGAAGAACTGGTAGAGCAGGCTGACCGACTGCTGGAGGAAGATCATCCACGGCGGGATGCCGAGCAGCGCCAGCGCCAGCCAGAACGGCAGCGAGGTCATCGGCGTCCAGCTCTGCCGCAGCGCGGTGGAGAGGTTGTAGTAGACGCTGGAGTGGTGCACGACGTGGCTCGCCCAGAGCACGCGCACCTCGTGGTGGGAGCGGTGGAACCAGTAGTAGGCCAGGTCGTCGGCGAAGAAGAGGATCACCCAGGTCCACCAGTCGCCGGGGGAGAGGTGGACCGGCGCGACCGTCCACAGGGCCGCGAAGACACCGACCGTGAGCAGCTTCCACGGAAAGCCGATGATCTGACTGCCCAGCCCCATCGACAGGCTGGTGGTGGTGTCGCGCAGCTCGTAGCCGCGTTCCTCGTCGTCGGGCAGGAAGCGGTAGGAGACCGCCTCGATGATGATCAGGAGCAGGAACGCCGGTACGGCGTACAGCACGGCGGGGATCATGCGCGCGCTTCCCTTCCGGTGGTGGGGGTGGTGGGGGTGGTGACCGGGGCGGTCAGGAGCGCCCGGGCGTGCCGGGCGGCCGCCGCGCCCTGACCGGACGCGATCGCGGCGGCGAGGCGGCGGTGGCCGGCGACGTCGAGCAGTTCGGCGGTACGGGTGTCCGGGGGGACGTCGCCGACCGCGAACGTGCCGGCGACCAGGCTGTTGAAGGCCAGTTGGTAGGCGGTGTTGCCGCTGCCGCGCACGACCAGGCGCCAGATCGCGATGTTCGCCTCGGCCATCCGGTCCAGGTCGGGGGCGAGTGAGCCGTACTCCTCGGCGGCCCGGACCAGGGCGGCGACGACCGCCGTGTCGCCGCGCTCGGCGCAGAGCCGGGCCGCGTCGATGCCCACGCAGGCCCGCATCTCCAGCATGTCGCGCACCAGCGTCGCGACCGGAAGCACGTCACCGGAGCGGGCCAGCGACAGCGCCAGGTCGAGCCCGGCGTGCACCCGCCAGTCCAGCACCCGGGTCGCGCCGCCCTGGCTGACCCGGACCAGGCCGAGCTGTTGCAGCCGGCGCAACGCCTCCCGGACCGCGTGCCGGTTCACCGCGAAGGCGGCGGCCAGCTCGCGCTCGCCCGGCAGGGTCTCGTCCGGGCGGTAGCGACCGGACACGATCGCGTCGCGGAGCTGGCCGAAGACGTGGTCGGAGACCGAGGCGCGGGGGGCGGGGGCGAAGGCCATGGCCAGCAGTGTGGCCCCGCACACATCAACCCGTCAACTGGTTGGACCAGTCAGGTTTCGGTACCGGTCCGGCCGGTGGGTGCCGTCCCGGTCACCCCTCGTATCCTTTCCGCCGTAGCCCCGCAACCGGGAAGGGAGTCGGTGTGAGCGACCGGGTCGAGACGCTGGAGTTCCAGGCCGAGGCGCGTCAGCTGCTGCAGCTGATGGTGCACTCGATCTACTCGAACAAGGACGTCTTCCTGCGCGAACTGATCTCGAACGCGTCCGACGCGCTGGACAAGCTGCGGCTGACGTCGCTGGTCGACAAGGACCTGTCGGTCGACGCGTCCGACCTGCACATCGAGATCGAGGTGGACCGGGACGCCCGCACGCTGACCGTGCGGGACAACGGCATCGGCATGTCCCGCGACGAGGTGGTCGGCCTGATCGGCACGATCGCCAAGTCCGGCACCGCCGAGCTGCTGCGCACGCTGCGCGAGTCCAAGGACGCCGCCGCCGACCAGGACCTGATCGGCCAGTTCGGGGTCGGCTTCTACGCCACCTTCATGGTCGCCGACCGGGTGACGCTGCTGACCCGGCGGGCCGGGGAGACCGGCGGCACCCGTTGGGAGTCCACCGGCGAGGGCACCTACTCGGTGGAGGCGGTCGACGAGGCGCCGCAGGGCACCTCGGTCACCCTGCACCTGAAGCCGGTCGACGCCGACGACAACCTGCACGACTACACCGCCGAGCGGACCATCCGCGAGATCGTCAAGCGCTACTCCGACTTCATCGCCTGGCCGATCCGGATGAGCGTGGACGTCCCCGGCGAGGACGGCGCCGCCACCCGCGAGGAGCAGACGCTCAACTCGATGAAGGCGCTCTGGGCGCGCTCGCGCGACGAGGTGGACGAGGCCGAGTACAAGG
The DNA here is from genome assembly GCF_049315235.1 of Micromonospora sp. WMMD754. Lineage (NCBI taxonomy): Bacteria > Bacillati > Actinomycetota > Actinomycetes > Micromonosporales > Micromonosporaceae > Micromonospora > Micromonospora sp. WMMD754. The sequence goes on along the minus strand of NZ_CP186058.1, from coordinate 5,552,242 downwards.
AGTTCTACCGGCACGTCGCGCACGACTGGGCCGACCCCCTCGAGACCATCCACATGCGCGGCGAGGGCACGTTCGAGTACGAGGCGCTGCTCTTCCTGCCCTCGCACGCCCCGCTCGACCTGTTCGCCCCGCAGGGCCGTCGTGGCGTGCAGCTCTACGTCAAGCGCGTGTTCATCATGGACGACTGCGAGGCGCTGATCCCCAACTACCTGCGCTTCGTCAAGGGCGTGGTGGACGCGCACGACCTGTCGCTGAACATCTCCCGGGAGATCCTGCAGCAGGACCGGCAGATCCGCGCGGTGCGGCGGCGACTGGTCAAGAAGGTGCTCGGCACGCTCAAGGACATGTCCGCCGAGTCGTACCGCACGTTCTGGACCGAGTTCGGGCCGGTGGTCAAGGAGGGTCTGCTGGAGGACCCGGACAACACCGAGGCGCTGCTGGACCTGGTCCGCGCGGCCAGCACCCACGACCCGGCCGAGCCGACCACGCTGCGCGCGTACGTGGAGCGGATGAAGGACGGCCAGACCGAGATCTACTACGCCACCGGCGAGAACCGGGCCACCATCGAGAACTCGCCGCACCTGGAGGCGTTCCGGGCCAAGGGTTACGAGGTGCTGATCCTCACCGACCCGGTGGACGAGGTGTGGGTCGAGCGGGTCGGTGCGTACGACGGGAGGACGCTGCGCTCGGTGGCCAAGGGCCAGGTCGACCTGGAGACCGAGGAGGAGAAGGAGAAGGCCGAGGCCGAGCGGCAGGAGTACGCCGACCTGCTCACCTTCCTCGGCGGCGCGCTCACCGACAGCGTCAAGGAGGTGCGGCTGTCCACCCGGCTGACCACCTCGCCGGCCTGCGTGGTGGGCGACGCGCACGACATGACGCCGACGCTGGAGAAGATGTATCGGGCGATGGGTCAGGAGGTGCCCCGGGTCAAGCGGATCCTGGAGCTGAACCCGACCCACCCGCTGGTCACCGGGCTGCGCAAGGCGCACGGCGAGGGTGGCGACACCGCCGCGCTGACCGAGACCGCCGAGCTGCTGTACGGCATGGCGCTGCTGGCCGAGGGCGGCGACCTCGTCGACCCGGCCCGCTTCACCCGGATCCTCGCCGACCGCCTCGCCCGCGGCCTGTAGGTGTAAGGAAGGGCCCCTTCTTATCGCTTCGTGCAGAGGAAGGGGCCCTTCTTAACACCGGACGCTCAGGGGAGGGCGGGGTAGAGGGCGGCCACGCCGCCGGACAGTCCGGCCTGGACCCGGCGGGCGACGTCGTCGGCCAGGATCTCGTAGCTGTCGGACTCGATGCCGTCGGCAGCCATCCGGGCGACCTCGACCGGGTCGGCCTTGGGCCCGGTGACCCGGGCGGCCATCTCGGTGTCCATGTAGCCGACGTGCAGGCCGGCGACCCGGACGCCCCGGCCGGCCAGCTCGACGCGCAGCGCGTTGGTCATAGACCACTCGGCGGCCTTCGCCGCCCCGTACGCGCCGACGCCGGGGAACGTGAACCAGGACAGGGCCGACAGGACGTTCAGGATCGTCCCGCCGCCGTTCGCCGCGATCCGGGGCGCGAACGCCCGCACCACCGACAGCGTGCCGAGGTAGTGCGTCTCCAGCTCCAGCCGGATCTGGTCGAGGTCGCCGTCGAGCAGGTCGGCGCCGGTGCTCACGCCGGCGTTGTTGACCAGCAGCGTCACGTCGCCGGCGCGCTGCGCGGCGGCGGCCACCGAGGCGGGGTCGGTGACGTCCAGGCGTAGCGGGGTGACGCCGGGCAGGTCGACGCCGTCCGGGTTGCGCGCGCCGGCCCAGACCGTGGCGCCCCGCGCCACGAGTTCCGCGGCCAGGCGTCGGCCGAAGCCGCGGTTCGCGCCGGTGACCAGGGCGGTGCTTCCAGCGATCTTCATGTCTCGCTCCGAGGATGCTCAGGGTGGGTGGATCAGGAGGTCCGCAGGCCCGGACCGGGCAGCACGGCCAGCTCGTCGGCCGGCACGTCGTGCCCGGCGTCGCAGCGCAGCCGGGCGTGCACGTCCGCCCCGCAGTCGTGGTGGGTGACCAGGACGGACGGGCCGACCTCGTCGGCGGCGTACGCGTCGCCCCACTGGCGGAGGGCGACGAGCACGGGCAGCAGGTCGCGGCCCTTGGCGGTGAGCACGTACTCGCCGCGGGTGCGCTGCCCGGGCTCCCGGTAGGGCCGCCGGTCGAGCAGGCCGTCGGCGACGAGCTGCTTGAGGCGGGCGGCGGCGACCGGCTCGCTCACGCCGACCCGGCGGGCGAAGTCGTCGAAGCGTCGGGTGCCGAACGACGCCTCGCGCAGCAGGAGCAGCGTGGTGCGGTTGCCGACCACCTCGAGCGCCCGGGCGATCGAGCAGTTGGCGGTGGACCAGGAGTCGCGCTGCGCGAGGAAGTCCGTCATGGGACCGACGCTACCGAGCTGACTTAGGAAAACAAAAGCCAGCTATCTCACGTCGCGGCCCGGGAATATCCGCCGGTCACAGCTGACCGGGGTAGAAGCCGTGCCGGGCCAGCGGCTCGACGATCTGGTGCTCCTCGTACGACAGATGGGACAGCAGCGTGTCGGTGAGCAGGTCCACCGCCTCCTGGAGCCCGGTGAAGTCACCCGGCCGGCCGATCAGCTCCACCAGCGCCCGGTCGACACCCTCCACCACGCCGTGGATCACCACGTGCTCCTCCTCCAGCCGGTCCAGCACCGCCGCCAGCCCGGCGTCGGCGCGGCGCAGGTGCGGGAAGACCGAGGCGTCCTCCAGGCCGTGGTGCTGGGTCACCACGGTGCAGTACGCCGCGCAGTACGCGCCCAGCGTCCAGTTGTTCTGCCGCAGGGTCATCTCGTTCAGCGCGGCCCGCGCCCCGCCCGGCGAGACCGCGCCCCGGGTGACCTGTTCCAGCAGGTCCCGCACCTGGGCCAGCTCCCGGCGCAGGTGGTCGTGCACGTCCACCAGATGTTGCCCCGCGGCCTGCGCGTGGGCCGGGTAGACGTGCCCGGCCGGCGCCGGCGGGGCGGTCGGACGGGTCGACTCGTCCCAGAGGCGGCGGGCGCTCAGGCGTACCCCCGGGTCGGGCGTGGGGGTGACCGCGAGGGTGGTCGGGACGCCGCCGGCGGCCTGCTCCCGCGCCACGGCGCGGGCGCCGCTGCCCGGCGTGGTGCGCTCGGCCGCGACCAGCTCCCGGACCGCCGGCGCCACCTCCTGGGCGAAGAGCTGGATGGCGCGCGGCTCGTCACTGCCCAGGACGAAGGTGGTGATGCCGTGCTCCAGGGTGAGCCCGGCCAGGTCCTCCACCCACCGCCGCGGCGGCCCGGCCAGGAACCCCGTGGACGCGCGGGTGAAACTGCCGGTCACGTTGAGCATCCGGCGGATCTCGCCGGGGTCCCGCCCGGCGGCCCGCGCGCCCTCGTCGACCAGCGCGTTGAGCGCGGGCAGCTCGTCGGGCCCCTTCGGCAGGTAGGCCAGCGACGGCAGCCAGCCGTCCGCGGCGCGACCGACCAGGCGCAGCATGCGCGGCTTGTACGCGCCCACCCAGATGCCCACCGGATGGGCCGGCGCCGGTCCGCGCTTCGCGCCGACCACCCGGTAGTGCTCCCCGGCGACGCGGATCATCCCGCGTCGGTCGGTGCCCCAGACCTCCCGGATGACCTGGATCGCCTCGTCGAGCGCGTCGACCGCCGCGCCGGGGGAGAGCCGCCGGCCGCCGGCCGCCTCGATCGCGTCCCAGAACGCGCCCGCGCCCAGCCCCAGCTCGACCCGGCCGCCGGTGAGCAGGTCCAGGCTGGCCACGCTGCGGGCGAGCACCACCGGTTGGCGCAGCGGCAGGTTGAGCACGTTGCCGGCCAGTCCGATCCGGTCGGTGGCGGCGGCCACGTACGACATCAGCGTCCACGTGTCCAGGAAACCCGGCTGGTAGGGGTGGTCCTGGAAGGTGACCAGGTCCAGCCCGACCTGCTCGCAGAGCGAGGCGAGGGCCACCACCTGGTCCGGCCGTCCGGCGGTGGGGGTGAGGAAGCCGCCGAAGGCCAGCTCGTGTCCGTGCTCGGTCATCCGTGCCGCTCCTCGTGCGATCTTGCCGGTCCCGCCCACGGTAGCCCGGGGCCGGGGCGTCCGGGCGGGGCGTCCGGATCCGGCCCGGACGTCCCGCTACCACGTCGCCGCGTGCCGCGTGCCCGGTCGCCCGCCTGGGTGACGAACATCCCAAGAAGTGGGCGATCGTCCGGATTCGTCCTTAGCGTCGGTGGCGTCCGCAGTCGTGGACACCACGGGCCGGTAACGCCTAATCCCGCCGCCGGCCCGGCGGTAACCGAACCTCGGCGGGAGCGGGGGACCCAACGTTCCTCGGTGCACGTCACCTCGGGGTGAAGCCGCCAGCGGCGGCCGGGCTCCTCGGCCCGAACCCGACAGCTCACCTCGTCGGCGTGGAGGAATCCCCATGGCAACTGCATACGCAGCCCGTCGTACCGCCGTCGGTGTGGTCCTGGCCGGCGCCGCGGTCCTGTTCGCTCCGGCCGTCCCGGCGAGCGCCTCCGGTGTCAACTGGGACGCCGTCGCGCGGTGCGAGTCCGGCGGCAACTGGCACATCAACACCGGCAACGGCTACTACGGCGGGCTCCAGTTCTCGCGCGGCACCTGGAACGGCCACGGCGGGAAGAAGTACGCCGCCCGGGCGGACCTGGCCAGCCGGTCGGAGCAGATCGCCGTCGCCGAGCGGGTCCTGGACGGGCAGGGCATCGGCGCCTGGCCGGTCTGTGGCCGCAAGGGCGGATCGGGCTCGTCCCCGAAGAAGGCGGCCGACCGTGCCGCGCCGAGGAAGGCCACCGACCGGCCCACCACGACGAGGTCCACTGTGGGCCGACCGGCCGGGCGGGGCGGCGCCGGCACCTACCGGGTGCGCTCCGGCGACACGCTCTCCGGCATCGCCGTCGCGGCGCACGTCGCCGGGGGTTGGCGGGCGCTGCACGAGCGCAACCGCGCTGTCGTCGGCGACGATCCGGGCCTGATCTTCCCGGGTCAGCGACTGCGCCTGCGCTGAGCCGCCGAACGCCCGGCCGGGGCTCCGGCCGGGCGTTCGCGGTCGCGCGACACGCCGGACGCGCGGCGCCCGACCTGCTCGCTTGCGGGCGGGGCCGGCCGGTGACCGTGCTCCGTCGGTGCCGGTTGCTATGGTCACGATGCTCGGCTAAGACGTGAAGAAAGCGCGGATATGACCATCGACCCGTTCTCGGCCGCCGCGAGCCTCGACGAGCTCCTGAGCCGGACGCAGCAGGCGCTCGCGGCGATGCGGTCCCGGGCCGGCGTGCACCCCGACGGCGAGCCGGGCGAGTTGCTCCGGGCCGAGGGCGCCGCGGCCGACGGCCGCGTCCGGGCGGTCGCCGTCCAGGGTGGCCGACTGGACTCGGTCGCCGTCGACCCGGACCTGGCCGGCGAGCCGCTGGAGGTCCTCTGCGGACACGTCGTCGCCGCCGTCAACGCCGCGCTGGCCGAGCTGGACGCCCGGGTCAGCGACTCGGCCCGGGCCGACGCCGACGCCCTGGCGGCCCGCCTCGGCGGCCTGCCCGACCAGGCGGAGCTGTTCAGCCGCGCGATGCACGAGGTGGCCGCGCGGATCCCACGTGACCGGGGCGCCGCGTCCCGGGCCGGCCGCCCGGCCTGACCGGCCTGCCGACGCGACGAAGCGGCCGGCCGCCCGGAGGACGACGACCGGCCGCTCGCCCTACGGTCAGCTCAGGGTGACCGCGGTGTCGTCGACGACGAAGGACGTCTGCAGGGAGCTGTCCTCCACGCCGCTGAACGAGATGGTCGCCGTGGTGCCGGCCAGCGACGAGACGTCGAAGGACCGCTGCACGTAGCCGGTGGCCTTGTTCAGGTTGGAGTAGGTCGCCAGCGTGGTGCTGCCGGCCTTGACGGTGAGCTTGTCGTACGCGGTGGTCGTGGTCGACTCCGCGCTGTCGATGTGCAGCCAGAAGCTCAGCGTCGCGCGGCAGCCGGCCGGAACGGTCACCGACTGGCTCAGGGTGTCGGTGTGCGACGAGCCGTAGCCGTCGAGCCACGCCTTGTACGAGCCGCCGTGCGCGGCCTGGCCGCTGTCCGTGGTGATGACGCCGGACGAGGCGGTCCAGTTCACGGTGCCCGACTCGAAGCCGGGGTTGGCCAGCTTGTTGCCGGAGCAGCCGCCCGACGGCGGGGTGGTCGTGGTGGTCGGCGTCGGCGTCGGGGTGCCGCCGGCGCACGTCGGGTCACCGGACTGGGCCGGCACGCTGACCGCGTTCCAGGCCGCCTTGACCGCGTCGAACTCGGCGCAGCTGCCCGGGTAGAGGTTCTTCGCGGCCTGCAGCGTCCAGGTGCGGTACTTCAGGTACGACGAGGACGAGGTCTTCAGCAGCATCGCGTTGTACATGATCTTGATGGCCTTCTGGATCCCCAGGCCGGTCACGCTGCTGCCGTTGCAGGTCGAGCTGGACGGCTGCCCGTTGGTCGGGCTGCTGCCGTTGGCCAGCAGGTAGAACCAGTGGTTGCCGGGGCCGGCGGAGGCGTGCACCTCGCCGCCCGGGACGCTGCTGGAGTAGCAGTTCGGGTCGCCGAGCGCGGACGGGTTGTACATGTTGCGGATCGGGCCGGAGCCGACCAGGTTGATCTTCTCGCCGACCAGGAAGTCCGGCGCGTCGTAGCTGGACGGCTCGTTGGCGAACCACTCGGTGGCCGCGCCGAACGTGTCCGCCACGAACTCCTGGGTGCCGCCGCCGGAGATGCCGCCCGGGGTGTGGTCGTCGATGCCGTGGCCGATCTCGTGCGCCACCACGTCGAGCGAGCCGATCCACTGCCCGGCGGTGTTCTTGCCGATCTGCACCTGGGTGCCGTCGTAGTAGGCGTTCTGGTCGTTCAGGCCCACCCGGATCGGCCAGTAGCCGCCGTTGCCGTCGGCGCCGTTGCGGCCCAGCCACTGGCTGAGCATCTTGTGCTCGGTCTGCGCGGCGAACAGCGCGTCGACGCAGCCGGTCTCCTTGTTGGTGGCGGTGCCGTTGCCCCAGGCGTCGTCGGAGCCGCTGAACGTGGTGTTGTTCGCCGCGTCCTGGCAGCTCAGGTTCGTGACGGTCGGGTCCTTCATGGAGTACGTGGTGCCCGACTTGGTGGTGTTGAGCGAGAGCGGACTCGGGCCGTTCCAGGCGCCGGTGCCGGTGCCGTGCACGATGTGCTCCTGCGTGCGCAGCACCGCCCCGGTGCGGGCGTCGACGTCGACGGTCAGGCGGCTCGGGCCCTCGGCGTCCGTGCCGCGCACGGTGGTCTCCCAGGCCAGCGTCGGGCTGGCGCCGAGCGTGTAGACGACGAGTGTGGTGCCCTCGACCGAGCTGACGGTCCGGAGCTGGGCGCGCGCCTTCTTCGCGCCCGCGGCCGGGGTCAGCGTGGGGGTGGTGGCGAGGGCGCCGATGGGCCGCTGCTGGGCGACGGAGGCGTACTTCAGGTTGCCGGCGGCGTCGGTGGCCAGCACGAAGTCGCCGCCGACCACCGGCAGGCCCTTGTAGGTGCGCTCGTAGGGCACGTACTGGGTGCCCTCGGAGGAGATGACCGGCTTCTGGACGAACGCGTCGTCGGAACCGGCCTGGAGGTAGGCGGGGCGGTTCGCGACCAGCGCGCGGGCCGAGTCGGCGGCGGCCGCGCGGGCCTGCGCCGGGTTGGGGGCGGCGGGGCCCGGTGGGGCGGCCTGCACGGCTGCGGCGGTGCCGGCGGCGATCACGCCGGCCGCGACCGCGCCGGAGAGCGCGGCGAGGCGAGGTGAGAGCTTCACGAGGGTTCGCTCCTGTTCTGAGGCGCGCAGCACGGAGCCCGGTGGGGACGGGCGGCGCGGTGATGCGAGGCGGGGTGACGGTCGGTCACCGGAGCTGCCGGCGTGGCTCCGGGTCGACAGATCGACCGTCCGGGTCGCCGGGGGTCGACGACTCGTGGGTGCACGATCACACGCCGCCGGAGCCGGGATCAATGGGTGACCGGGGCAACCGACTTCCGCCGGACACCCGGCGGTAGGCCGGAATTCAGGAAGCCATGATCTTCAATAGCCCCTGATCAGGCCGAATATCGTCCGCAGTGGATGGATGCGGAGGCGTCATGCGTCTTTTGCCGTGGTATGCGGATGGCGCACATAGGTTCGATCGTCCCCGGGGTCAGCGCGGTCCCCGGCTGCGCGTCGGCGATCCGGTCGGCGACGGCGACGGCGACGACGTCGGACGCGCGGTCGGCCGGCCGGTCGGGCGCGGGCTCGGACTCGACGGCGTCGGGCGGGGCGTCGCCGACGCCGACGCCGACGGGCTCGGCGCGGAGGTGGTCGGGGCCGGCGTCGACGGGGAGGGCTCCGGAGCATCCCCCGGGAAGCTCGGCTCCCGGAACCGGTACCGGTCCGGGTCGAGCTTCATCGCCTCGGTGGCCCGGGACATGAACTGCCGCCAGATCGGCGCGGCCCCGGTCGAGCCGTACACCTCGTAGCTGCCGCCCCGGGTCCGCAACGGCTTGCCGTCGGTGGTGCCCAGCCAGACGGCCGAGGCCAACGCGCCGGTCCAGCCGACCATCCAGGTGTGCACGTTCTGCGTGGTGCTCTGCCCCGCCTGCCAGGTGCCGGTCTTGCCGGCGGAGTCCCACCCGTTGTCCAGTCGGGCCGCCCGGACCCGACGCAACGTCCAGTCGAGCTGGTCGATCGCCTCCCGGTCCAGGCCGAGGTCGGTCTGGCGCACCTGCTCCGTCCACACCTCCTCGTCGCCCTTGGTCACCGAGCGGACGAAGTGTGCGTCGGCCCGCTTGCCGCCGGCGGCGAAGGTGGCCATCCCGTTGGCGTGGTCCTGCACCGTGATGCCGTACTGGCCGATGCCGACCTCGGTGGAGAACCGCTTCGCCACCTGGTCGGCCGGGTCGCCGCGCAGGTCGACGCGCTGCGGCTGCGGGTTGCCGCGCACGGTCTCCCACATCGACTCGACGCCGGCCCGCCGGGCCATGTCGATCACCCGGGCGGTGCCCAGCTTCTCGGTCAGCTCGAAGTAGGTGACGTTCAGCGAGGCGACGGTGGCCTCCCAGAGCGCGCAGTCCGGTTGGCAGGGCGCGTGCTCGGCGTTGCGGATCGGCCCGGCCGCGCTGCCCCGGGTGCGACCCGAGGCGGGGAACTCCTTGGTGTCCGGCGAGTCGAACCGCTGCTTCACCGAGATGCCGTCCCGCACGGCGGCGGCCAGGTCGTAGACCTTGAACGAGGAGCCCGGCGGGTGCTGCCCGAACCCGCGCGCCTGGCCCTTCTCGTCGTAGTACCAGCCCGCGTAGTCGGCGCCGGAGCCCCGGTCACCGCCGTAGTAGCCGAGCACCCGTCCGGTGCCCGGCTCCACCGCCACCAGCGCCGCCTGCCAGTTCTTCGGCTGCCCCCGCACCGCCTCCGGCGCGCTGTCCCGGCGGATGTCCGCCGACGCCTCCGCCGCGTCCTGCACCCGCTTGTCGACGGTGGTGACGATCCGGTAGCCACCGTCACGGATCACCTCGTCCGGCTTGCCCCGGAACGGCTCCGTCCGCCGCAGCTCGGCCAGCACGTGGTTGACCACCAGCCCGGTCGGTCGGTCCAGGTCGGACCGGCCGGCGTCCGGGTCGACCGGGCGCACCGTGTCCGGGTACGCGAGATCCGCCGCCTGCCGCGGCGTGAGATAGCCGAGCTTCACCATGCCGTCCCGGATGTAGTTCCACCGGTCGATCGAGTTCTGCTTCGCGGTCGCGTTGCGGGCCGGGTCGTAGCCCGGCGTGCCCTGCGGATCGGTCGGGTCCGCCTCCGGCTGCTTCACCATCGCGCACAACACCATCGCCTCGGCCTGGGTGAGCTGCTGCGCCGCCGGCGCGTCCCGGCGCACGGTCTTGCCGAAGAACGTCTGCGCGGCCGCCTCGATCCCGTACGCGCCCCGGCCGAACGGCACCGTGTTCAGGTAGAAACCGAGGATCTCCTCCTTGCTGTACGTGTCGTCGAGCTTCCAGGCGATCACGGCCTCGCGCAGCTTCCGCGAGTAGGTCACCCCCCGCAGGTCCGCGGCGACCCGCGCGTACTGCTGGGTGAGGGTGGAGGCGCCCTGCCGCTGCCCGCCGGTGACGTTGGCCCAGGCCGCCCGGAGCACGCCCTTGACGTCGATGCCCTGGTTGGTCCAGAACGTGCGGTCCTCGGCCGCCACGATGGCCTGCTTGGCCGAGTCGTTCATCTCGTCGTACGGGACGATGGTGCGGTTCTGCGCGCCGAGCTTCGCCATCGGCGTGCGCCCGTCGGCGTAGAAGACGGTGGTCGACTCCGGCAGCTTCAGGTCGGTGGGCGTGGGGACGCTGTCGAAGTAGTAGCCGCCGGCGACCAGGCCGCATCCGGCCAGCAGGGTGCAGATCGCCAGGAAGACCGCCACCCGCCGTCGTCGGCGTCTCGGCCGGGCCGGTGTGGCGCCGCCAGGTCCCCGGACCTCTCCGTTGTGCCGCACGCGACGCCTCCGAACTGATCGGCCGAATCGTGTCCCTGCCCGGCTCGCAGGCTAACCGAGCTGCGCCGACGGCACCGGCCTGCGGGCGTCGACCGGTGTGGCGGCGGCCCGTCGCGGGACCGCGCGCCGGGCGGCACGGCGACGCGCGGGTCGGGGCGGCACGCCGCCGCCCCGACCCGCTCCGCCGGTCAGTGCGTCGCCCGTCCCGCCGCGCGGCCGTTGCGCCCCCGCCGGCCGATCCGGCGTACCGGCCAGCGGTCGTTGCCGCCCGGATGCGCCGGTGTCGGCCGCCACATCGACCGCAGTTCGGTGCCGTCCGGCGCCGGGAAGATCCCCCGGTCGAGATAGCCGAGCCGGCGCAGCAACGACCCGTACGGCTCGTCGTCCACCTGCGCGTACGTGGGCAGGCTCAGCGTGTCCATCCGGCGTTGCGCGCCGGCGAGCGCCTCCGCCGCCCCACCACCGGGCGCGGCGAGCAGCGCCAGGTGGTTGTGCGGCTCGACCGGCCGCCGCGCGGCCAGCTCGTCGTCGAGCCGGCGGAACCGGTCCACGTCCGGGCCGGCGGCCGCGCCGAGGCGGTCGACGTACCGGCGGGGCGGGGGGATCGGGCGGTAGCGGTGGAACCACACCGTGGCGGCGGTGCCGTCGGGCAGCAGGAACGCGTCGCCGAAGAGCAACGCGTGTTCGGTCCAGATCCGCGCCACGGCGGCGAGGACGGCGGAGCGGCGCGGCGCGTCGGGGACGAGCCACGCCGCCAGGGCGGTGGGGGAGAGGGCCTCGGCGACGAGGTCGGCGATCCGGCCGACGTCGCACCATCTGGCCCGGATGACGGGCATTGCTCCGGTCATGGTGGAACTCCTGGTCACCAGTGTGATCGAGGAAGGATGCCGGGCGCCGGAGTGTGGTCGACGGCGCCGCCGCGCGCGGTCGCGCGGCCCCGGGCGCGCACGCCCGGTCACCGGATCGAGGGTGTTGCCGGTGCGTGCCGGTCAGGCCGGGCGGGTGCCCGGACGCGACGAACGGGACGCCGGCAGGCGGTCGGCGGCCGGATGTCCGGACGGGTCGGCCAGGGGCGGGCAGGCCCAGACGGCGGCGTCGGCGTCCGCCGGGTCGCCGTGCCCGGCGCCGCCGGGGTGCACCGCGCCGTCCGGCGGCAGCGGCACGACCGGTGTCGGCGCGAGCTCGACCGGACCGGGCCGGGCGACGGTCGCCGCCGCGGAGCGGGCCGGAACCATGACGACGGTCGCGCCGCCGGGAGCAGCGGCCGGTGCCGCGACCCGGACGGCCATCGGCCCGCCCCGCCCGGCTCCGGGGGCCCGGCCGGGCGGAGCCGTCGCCGTGCCGGCCGGCGCGCCGGCGTCCGGTGGTCGTGCCCCCGGTGCCCCGGGCGCCCCGGGAGCGGCGGGCGGGGACGCGGGCGCCGACGGCGCGGGGGGATCGAGCAGGTCGGTGATCGGGTCGAGCGGGGCGAGCACCGGGTCCAGCGGTCGCAGCACCGGCTCCAGCACACGCCGGACCGGACCGAGGACCGGGCGCAGCGGGCGGACCACGGGGGCGAGCGCGTCGGCGACCGGCGGGAGCACGTCCGCCGCCACCGGGTCGGTGACCGGGCGCAACGCGTCCGCGACCGGGGTGAGCACGCGGGCCCGCACCGGCTCGGTGACCGGACGCAGGGCGTCCGCGACGGGGTCGAGCACCCGGTCCGGCGCGGGTTCGAGGCCCGGACCCGGAGCGCCGGCGGTCGGGGGGCGCGCCCGGTCGCGCGCCGGGTCCACCCGCGGGCGCGGCGCCCCGCGCACCGGACGGGCGCGCGCCGGTCGGTCGGCCGCCGGCCGGACCGCGGGCGACGTGGTCCGAGCCGTCGGCGGCGGTGGCGGCCCGGGCGCCGGTGGCGGTGCCGCCGGATCGGTCGCCCGGACCTCGTCGGATCCGGACGGTGACACGCCCAGCACCGGACCCAGCGCGCCGGTGAGCAACCGGACGACGCCGGGCGGCGACGCGGGGGGTGGGCGCTCGGCGGCGTGGGCGGCGCCGGCGGCGGCGACCTCGTGCGCCGCCCAGACCGCGACGACGCCGCCGAGCAGCAGGCCGAGGCGCAGCGCCCAGCGTGCCGGCGGCCCGACCCGTCGCGTCATCCCCGCACCCCCCGGGACCCGCGTGCAGCGACGCCGGTCACTGCCCGAACTCTACCGAACGTGGCGGTCCGGGCACAGCATGCCGCTGATCGGTTTCGGGCGCGTCCACCACCGACAGGCGTGGCGCGCGGCCGGTCCGGGTACCACCGTCGGCATGAGTACGAGCACGGCGGACCGCGCCGACACCGACACCGTGGCCGCCCCCGCCGGCGTGGTGGCGGTCGTCGCCCACCGGAAGAAGACGTTCGGCGGCGGCCTCGACGAGCTGCGCGCCCGGCTGGCCACCGCCGGCGTCGGGCGGCTGATCTGGCACGAGGTGCCGAAGAGCCGTAAGGCCCCGAAGCGGGTCCGCGCGGCGCTCGACGAGGGCGCCGACCTGGTGCTGGTCTGGGGCGGGGACGGCATGGTGCAGCGGTGCGCCGACACGCTGGCCGGCACCGGCGTGCCGATGGGCATCCTGCCCGCCGGCACCGCCAACCTCTTCGCCGCCAACCTCGGCATCCCCGCCGACCTGCCGGAGGCGGTGCGCATCGCGCTGCACGGCCGGCGGCGCCGGCTGGACCTGGGCCGGCTCAACGGGGAGCACTTCGCGGTGATGGCCGGCGCCGGCTTCGACGGCGACCTGATCCGCGACGCCGACCGCAAGCTCAAGGGCCGGTTCGGCCGGGTGGCGTACGTCTGGACCGCGCTGCGGCACGTGCGCGGCGAGTGCGTCCGCACCCGGATCCGGGTCGACGGCTCGGACTGGTTCGACGGCGAGGCGAGCTGCGTGCTGTTCGGCAACGTCGGCACCATCACCGGCGGCATTCCGGCCTTCGACGACGCCCGGCCCGACGACGGGGTGCTCGAGGTCGGCGTCGCCACCGCCAGCGGCGCCGTGGACTGGGCGCGCACGTTGGGCCGGATGGCCGCCGGCCGCTCCGACGACTCACCGTTCGTGCGGATCACCCGGGGCCGCAAGATCCGGGTCCGGTTCGCCGCGCCGAAGACGTACGAGCTGGACGGCGGCGCGCGGGGCACGGCGAAACGGCTGAAGGTCACGGTGGTCCCGGGCGGATTGACGGTCTGCTGCCCCGACCCGGTGGACTGACCCGGCCGGCGCCGGGCCGGACACGCCCGGCAGGATGCGGGCATGCGCGACGACGTACGCGACTACCTCGCCGACCTGGTGCGGCGCTCCCGGGACGTGCTCGGCGACGACCTGGTCGGGGCGTACGCGGCCGGTTCGGTCGGGTTGGGCGCCTACCAGCCGGGCCGCAGCGACGTGGACGTGGCGCTGCTGGTCGCCGCGTCGCCGGCCGGGGCCGCCCGGCGGGCGCTGGTGGACCGGCTGCGGCACGAGGCGCTGCCCTGCCCGGCGCGTGGCCTGGAGCTGGTCGTCTACCGCCGCGACGTGGCCGCCTCCGGCACGCCGGAGCCCGGCTTCGAGGTGGAGCTGAACACCGGCGCCACCATGCCGTTCCGGACCACCTACGACCCGGCCGACCGGCCCGCCGCCGACGGTCGGTTCTGGTACGCGCTCGACCGCAGCATCCTGCGTCAGTCCGGCCTGACCCTGCTGGGCCCGCCCGCCGCCGAGGTCTTCGCCGACCCGCCGCCGGCCGCGCTGCGGGCGCTGCTCGTCGACGCGCTGCGCTGGTGGCTGGCGCTGCCCACGCCGCCCGGGGACGCGCCCGCGCCGGGGGCCGAGGACGCGGTGCTCGGGGCCTGTCGCGCGCTGGTGCGCTGCCGCGACGGCGTCTGGCTGGGCAAGGTCGACGCCGGCCTGCGGGTGGCGGGCGACGACCCGGACGCCGCGCTGATCCGGGCCTGCGTCGCCGCCCGCCGGGGCGGCCCGCCCCCGTCCGGCCCGGCGGCCCGCGCGTTCCAGCGACGGGTGCTGGCGCAGCTGGAGAGTGGCTGACGAAATTCGATGTCGCCCGGGCCCGCCGGGTGGCTAGGGTCGGACGATGATCGAGGTGCGCGACCTCGCCAAGCACTTCCGGGTGCACCGGCGGCAGCCCGGCCTGGCGGCGTCGCTGCGCTCCCTGGTCCACCGCGAGCACGTCACCGTCCGCGCGGTCGACGGGGTCGGCTTCACCATCCCCGCCGGTGAGGTGGTCGGCTTCCTCGGCCCCAACGGCGCCGGCAAGACCACCACGCTGAAGTGCCTCACCGGCCTGCTGCACCCCAGCGCCGGCACGGTCCGGGTGCTGGGGCACACCCCGCACCGCCGGGAGGCGGCGTTCCTGCGCCGCGTCTCGCTGGTGATGGGCCAGCGCAACGGCCTGTTCTGGGACCTGCCGGCGGCCGACGCGTTCGAGGTCAACCGGGCCGTCTACGGCCTCGCCGAGGGGCCGTACCGGGCCGCGCTCGACGAGCTGGTCGACCTGCTCGGCCTCGCCCCGCTGCTCGGTCGGCAGGTGCGCGTGCTGAGCCTCGGCGAGCGGATGCGCTGCGAGCTGGCCGGGGCGTTGCTGCACCGCCCGGACGTGCTCTTCCTCGACGAGCCGACCCTCGGCCTCGACGTCAACGGGCAGGCCGCGGTCCGCGCCTTCCTGCGCGACTACAACGCCCGCCACGGCGCGACCGTGCTGCTGACCAGCCACTACATGGGCGACGTGACCGCGCTGGCCCGCCGGGTGCTGGTCATCGACCGGGGCGCCCTGCGGTTCGACGGCGACCTCGCCGCGCTGGTCGAGGCGCACTCGCCGCACCGGCTGGTCCGGGTCACGCTGCGCGAGCCCGCCCCCGCCGGCGCCTGGGCCGGGCTCGGCGAGCCGGTCGACGTCGACGGCGCGGTCGTCACGCTGGCGGTGCCCCGGGCCGAGACGGCGGCGGTCGCCGCCCGACTGCTGGCCACCCTGCCGGTCGACGACGTGGCGATCGGGGACCCGCCGGTCGAGGAGATCATCCGGGCGGTCTTCGCCGGTGCGTGACACCCTCACCGCCTACCGGGCGCTGGCGCGCGGCGGCACGCTGGTGGCCGTCACCTACCGGGGGCGGCTGGTGCTGCGCGTGCTCACCGGCTTCTTCCCGCTGCTCATGATGGCGGTCTGGCTGACCGTGGTCGCCGAGGCGGGCCCGCCGGCCGGCTGGACCAGCGCCGACTTCCTCGCCTACTACGCGGCCGCGACGCTGATGGCGAACCTCTCCGGCGACCACGTGATCTGGCAGTGGGACGCCGACCTGCGCAGCGGCGACCTGTCGCTGCGGCTGCTGCGCCCGCTGCACCCGTTCCACCAGTACGCCGCCGCCGACCTCGGGCAGCGCCTGGTCACCCTGGTGGCGCTCGCGCCGGCCCTGGCGCTGGCCGCGGTGCTCAGCCCCGACCTGGACTACCCGGTCACCCCGGCCCGACTGGCCGCCGTCGCGGCCGCGACGGCGCTGGCGTACGCGTTGGGTCTGCTGACCGCGTCCACGTTCGCGTTGCTCGGCTTCTGGAGCACCCAGACCGCGAACGTGTGGCTGCTCTGGTGGGGGCTCGGCTCGTTCGCCTCCGGCTGGGTCGCCCCGCTGGAGCTGCTGCCGCCGTGGCTGCGCACCGCCGCGGTGGTGCTGCCCTTCCGCAGCATGATGGGCTTTCCGGTGGAGCTGGTGACCGGCCGGCTGGACGGTGGTGAGACCGCGCTCGGTTTCGCCGTCGGTCTCGGCTGGCTCGGGGTGTTCGCGCTGCTCTACCGGATCGGCTGGCGTCGGGCCGTACGCCGGCACCAGGCGGTGGCCGGGTGATCCGCCGGCAGCTGCGGGTGCTGCGGATCTGCTGGCGCGCGGCGGTCGCCGCCGACCTGGAGTACCGGTTGCAGTTCCTCTCCGCCGCCGCGTTGAGCGCGTTCTGGATGGTGTGGGCCGTGGCCGGGGCCTCGGTCTACTTCCGCTTCGCCGGGTCCGTGGCCGGTTGGACGCACGGCGAGGTGCTGGTCGTCATCGGCCTGTTCTTCACGCTCAACGGCCTGCGCCAGACGCTGCTGCAACCCAACCTGGAACTGATGAGCGACCACGTCCGCCGCGGCACCCTCGACTTCCTGCTCACCAAGCCGTTCGACGCCCAACTGCTGGTGAGCCTCGGACGGGTGCGGGTGACCAACCTGCTCGACCCGGCGCTGGGCCTGGTGCTCGTCACGGTGGGCGTGGTGCTGTCCGGGCGCGGGGTCTCGCCGGGCCGGCTGGCCGCCTTCCTGCTGCTGTTGGGCTGCGCCGCGGTGCTGCTGTACGCGCTGACCGTGCTGCTGATGGCGGCGACCGTGGTGCTGGTGGCGGCGGAGGACCTGGACCGGGTCTCGTTCGCCTTCGTCGAACTGTCCCGCTTCCCGGTCGACCTCTACCGCGACCCGGCCCGCACGCTGCTCACCGTCGTCCCGGTCGCGTTCCTCACCACGTACCCGGGTGCGGCCCTGCTGGGCCGGCTCGACGCCCGGATGCTGCCGGTCGCGGTGGCGGTGGCCGCCGGCGCGGTGGTGGTGGCCACCGGGGCGTGGCGGCGGGCGCTGCGGTCGTACGCCGGGGCGGGCGGCTGACCGGCGCGCCGCCGGGCCGCCCCCGCCGGTGACTAGGGTGGGCGGGGGAGGTGCGGTGATCATGGAGCTGAGCGCGGAGATCCGGGCCGGGCTGGAGTCGGTGGTGCCCGGCGGGGTGGCGACCCGGGCGGCGGACCGGCTGCGGCTGGCCCACGACGCGTCGCACTACCTGCTGCACCCCGGCGCGGTGGTCACCCCGACCGACGCCGGCCAGGTCGCCGCGCTGCTCGCGCAGAGCCGGCGCGGCGGCCTCCCGCTGACCTTCCGCTCCGGCGGCACCAGCCTCAGCGGCCAGGCGGTCACCGACCGGCTGCTGGTCGACGTCCGCCGGCACTTCCGCGACCTGACCGTGCTCGACGACGGGCGGCGGGTCCGGGTGCAGCCCGGCGTGGTGCTGCGCCAGGTCAACGCGCGGCTCGCGCCGTACGGCCGCAAGCTCGGCCCGGACCCGGCCAGCGAGTCCGCGTGCACCGTCGGCGGCGTGGTCGCCAACAACTCCAGCGGCATGACCTGCGGCACCGAGTTCAACACCTACCGGACGCTGGAGTCGCTGGTGCTGGTGCTGCCCAGCGGCACCGTGCTGGACACCGGCGCCCCGGACGCCGACGCCCGGCTGCGCGCCGCCGAGCCGGACCTGCACGCCGGGCTGCTGCGGCTGCGCGAGCGGGTGCGCGGCAACCCCGACTCGGTCCGCCGGGTCCGCGCCCAGTACGCCATGAAGAACACCATGGGGTACGGCGTGAACGCGTTCCTCGACCACGACGACCCGGTCGACCTGCTCACCCGGCTGGTGGTGGGCAGCGAGGGCACGCTCGCGTTCGTCGCGTCGGCCACGTTCCGCACCGTACCGGTGCAGCGGCACGCCGCGACCGGTCTGCTGGTCTTCGACTCGCTCGGCGCGGCGATGGCCACCATGCCGGAGCTGGTGGCCGCCGGGCCGGCGGCGGTCGAGCTGCTCGACGCCGCCGCGCTGCGGGTCGCCCAGCGGGACCCGCAGGCGGACGCCGCGCTGCGCGGCCTGGCCGTGCGCGGGCACGCCGCGTTGCTGGTCGAGTGGCAGGAGTCCGACCCGGAGGCGCTGGCCGGGCGGGTCGCCGCCGCCGAGCCGGTGCTGGCCGGCCTACCGCTGACCGCCCCGGCCCGGCTCAGCGGTGAGCCCGCCGCCCGCGCCGCGCTCTGGCACATCCGCAAGGGTCTCTACGCCGCGGTGGCCGGCGCCCGCCCGTCCGGGACCACCGCGCTGCTGGAGGACGTCGCCGTGCCGGTCGAGGCCCTCGCGGGCACCTGCGCCGCGTTGGCCGAGCTGTTCGACCGGCACCGCTACGCCGACAGCGTGATCTTCGGCCACGCCAAGGACGGCAACCTGCACTTCATGCTCAACGAGCGGTTCGCCGACGGCGAGGCCCCCACCCGCTACGCCGACTTCACCGAGGAGATGGTCGACCTGGTCCTCGGCCACGGCGGCACGCTGAAGGCCGAGCACGGCACCGGCCGGGTGATGGCCCCCTACGTGCGCCGCCAGTTCGGCGACGAGCTGTACGACGTGATGCGGCAGGTCAAGACGCTCTGCGACCCGGACGGCGTACTCAACCCCGGCGTGCTGCTCAGCGACGACCCGGAGATCCACCTGCGGCACCTGAAGACCGTGCCGACGGTGGAGGAGGAGGTGGACCGGTGCGTCGAGTGCGGCTACTGCGAGCCGGTCTGCCCCAGCCGCGACCTCACCACCACGCCCCGACAGCGGATCGTGCTGCGCCGCGAGATCGCCGCCGCCGAGGCCGCCGGCGACCGGGCGCTGGCCCGGGAGCTGGCCGACGCGTACGACTACGACGCGGTGCAGACCTGCGCCGTGGACGGCATGTGCGCCACCGCCTGCCCGGTCCTGATCAACACGGGTGACCTGGTCAAGCGGCTGCGCGCCGAGGAGCACGGGCGGGCCACGCGCGCCGGCTGGCGGGGCGCGGCCCGACGCTGGGACGCCACCACCCGGGGCATGGCCCGGGGGCTGGACCTGGCCGGCGCGCTGCCGCCCGCGCTGCCCGAGGCGGCCACCCGGGCCGCCCGCGCCGTGCTCGGCGCCGACCGGGTGCCGCAGTGGCGGCGGGACCTGCCGCGCGGCGGCGAGCCCCGCCGCCCCCGGCCGGCGGACGACCCGGACGCCGTCTTCGTGCCGTCCTGCCTCGGCACGCTCTTCGCCCCCGCCGAGGGCGGCGTCGGCGTGGCCGCCGCGCTGCTCACGCTCGCCGAGCGGGCCGGCGTCCGCCTGCTCGTGCCGGACGGTATCGGCGACCTCTGCTGCGGCACCCCCTGGTCGTCCAAGGGCCTTACCGACGGCTACCGCGCGGTGCGCGACCGGGTCCCGCCGGTGCTGCGCGCGGCCAGCCGCGACGGGACGCTGCCGGTGGTCAGCGACGCCGCCTCCTGCACCGAGGGCTTCGACCGGCTGCTCGCCGACGCCGGTGACCTGCGGGTGGTCGACGCCGTCGCCTACACCGCCACGGTGCTGCTGCCCCGGCTGACCGTGCGCCGCCGGCTGGGCTCGCTCGCGCTGCACCCGACCTGCTCGTCCACCCGGCTCGGCCTGGACGACGCGCTGCTCACGGTGGCCCGCGCGGTCGCCGACGAGGTGGTGGTCCCGGACGGCTGGCAGTGTTGCGGCTTCGCCGGCGACCGGGGCCTGCTGCACCCGGAGCTGACCGCGTCGGCCACCCGCGCCGAGGCCGCCGCCGTCACCGCGCGCCCCTTCGACGGGTACGCTTCGGTGAACCGCACCTGCGAGATCGGGCTGGCCCGGGCCACCGGGCAGCCGTACCGGCACCTGCTGGAGCTGCTGGCCGAGGTGACCGCCTGATGGGGCGCAGCTGGTGGCTCGCCGGCCTGATGCTCGTCGTCGGCGTGCTGGTGGGCGTCGCCCAGGAGGGTGTGGTGCCGTCGGTGCTGGGCTTCGCGGGCTTCGCCGTCCTGGCGGTGCTCTTCTCGCCGCTGGCCTTCCCCCGGTCGCTGAGCGCCGCGGAGGCACGCCGGCGCAGCGCGCGCGACGGCCGCCCGGTGGTCTACTGGCGTCCCGGCTGCACCTACTGCCTCCGGTTGCGCCTGCGACTGGGCCGGCACGCGGGGCGGGCGCACTGGGTGGACATCTGGCGTGACCCGGAGGCAGCGGCGGCGGTCCGGGCGGTCACCGGCGGCGACGAGACCGTCCCGACGGTGGTGCTGCCGGACCAGGCCGTGGTGAACCCCGACCCGGCCTGGCTGCGCGCGCGGCTCCGGGCCTGACGGCGGGGCCGGCCGGTGCCCGACGGCCGGGTCAGAGCGGGCGGGTCAGCTCCGCGACCAGGTCGGCGGCCGGCGCCGCCCGGGCGCCGCGCCAGCCGGTGCCGGCCCACAGGTGCAGCCGGTCGGCGTCACCGGCCCCGGCGGCGGCGACCCGCAACGGCCGGGTCAGGTGGTGCAGCGCCGGATAGCCGAGCGGGGCCGCCGCGTCGTGCCGCTCGACGAAGCGGTTGCGCAGCGCCCGCGCGGGACGGCCGGTGAACGCGCGGGTGACCACGGTCCGGTCCCGGGCCGGGTCGACGAGCGCGTCCCGGTGGGTCCGCCCGGTGCCGCTCTCGTCCGCCAGCAGCAACAGCGTGCCGACCAGCACCCCGACCGCGCCGGCGGCGAGCGCGTCGGCGACGTCCCGCCCGCCGCCCACCCCGCCCGCGGCGAGGACCGGCAGCCCGGTGCGCCCGGCCACCTGCCGGACCAGGTCCGGCAGCGGACGCGGCGCGGGTGGGGCCGCCGGGGTGAACGTGCCGAGGTGTCCGCCGGCCGCCCCGCTCTGCGCCACCAGCCCGTCCACCCCGAGGTCGGCCGCGACCGCCGCCTCCTCCGGCCCGGTCACGGTGACCAGCACCCGGCTGCCGGCCCGGCGCAGGTCCCGGACCACGGCCGCCGGGGGTGGGCCGAACGTGAAGCTGACCACCGGCACCGGTTCGCGGCGCAGCAGGTCGAGCTTGGCGTCCCAGTGGTCGTCGTCGGCGACCCGGTCGACCGTCGCCAGGTCCAGGCCGTAGGGCGCGCCCTCGGGCGCGATCCGGCCCGCGTAGCGGCGGAACTCCGCCTCCGTGACCGGCACCGGGGTGGGCACGAAGACGTTCACCCCGAACGGGTGGCCGCCGGCCCGCAGCTCGGCGATCTCCGCCGCCACCGCCTCGGGGGTGCGGTAGCCGGCGGCGAGGAAGGCGAAGCCACCGGCCGTACCCACCGCCGTCGCGAGCCGGGTGGTGGACGGCCCGCCGGCCATCGGCGCCGCCACCACCGGCAGGTCCACCCCGAGCAGATCCCGAATTCCCGTCACCGCCCCAGTCTGCCGCCTCCGCCGCCCGGAACCGGGGCTGCCGGCGGGAGCGGTCGTGGTTAGGCTCGGGCGATGCATCGATCCCGGCTGTACGCCCTGATCATCGACGCGCCCCAGGAGTCCGCGGGAGAGGTCACCGCGTTCTGGTCCGCCGCGCTCGGCGCCGAGGTGCGCACCGACCCGAGCGAGCCCGAGTTCACCGGCCTGGCCGACGTGGTGCCGGGTCTGGTCACCGCCGTGCAGGCGGTGGACGACGCGCCCCGCCACCACCTCGACATCGAGACCGACGACGTGCCGGCCGAGGTCGAGCGGTTGCGGGGGTTGGGCGCCACGCCGGTCTCCCGGTGGCAGGACTGCCACGTGTTGCGGGCGCCGGGGGGTCACCTGGTCTGCGTGATCCCGGTGGCCAGCGACCCGGAGCTGTTCGCGTCGACCGCCACCCGCTGGCCGTGAGGCCGGCGCCCCGGCCGGTGAGGGCCGGGGCGCCGGAGCCGGTCAGGCGGTGTAGGGCAGGGTGACCGTCGAGCGGTCCCCGGTGCCCAGTGTGGTGGCGCCGGCGCCGATGGCGTTCCACACCTCCACGGTCACCGTGCCGCCGGCCAGGTCACCGAGCGTCCCGACGCCGGAGAGCAACCCCCGGGCCTGGGTGTAGTGCTCCCACCCGGGCACCGGGTCGGTGGCGAAGTACTGGTACGTCTCCACCCGGTCGGCGGTGCCGTCGCCGGTCAGGTCGTAGGAGACCCGGACGTGGGTGCCGTTGCCGACCGTCGTGCCCGCGTCCAGCAGCAGGTCGAACCGGGTCGCCCCGCCGGTGTAGCGGGCCGTCAGACCGGAGGCGGTGAACCGCAGCGGTTCCCCGCCGGTCGCCGGGACGGTCACCGTGGCCGAGGCGCCGGCCGCGCCGGCCAGGCCGGTCGGGCCGACCAGGTGACGTTCCGCGGTGAACCCGCCCGACGCCGGCGGCGTCGTGGTGGCGGTGCTCCCGGCGTACGGCAGCACCAGGCGGGACGCGTCACCGATGCCGAGCGTGGTGGGCCCGGCGCCGATGGCGTTCCACACCTCGATCCGGACCGTGCCGCCGGACAGGTCGCCCAGCGTGCCGGTGGCCGAGGTGAGGCCCTGCGTCTGGCGGTAGTGCTCCACACCGGTGACCGGGTCGGTGGCGTAGTACCGGTAGGTCTCCACCCGGTCGAAGCTGCCGTCGCCGGTGAGGTCGTACGAGACCCGGGCCTGGACCCCGTTACCGACCGCGGTGCCCGCGTCGACGGCCAGGTCGAACGCCGTGTTCCCGCCGGTGTACGTGCCGGTCAGCCCGGTGGCGGTGAAGACCTGCGCGTTGGCCGGCGCGCCGTCGTGGTTGCCGTTTGCCGCGGCCACCGTGACCGTGCCGGCCGGGCCGGCGGCGGCGCCCAGCGCCCCGCCGGAGCCCAGGTAGCGGGTCGGCTCCAGCGCCGGCGGCGGGGTGGTCGGGCTCGGGCTCGGGCTGGTCGGCGTCGGGCTCGGCGTGGTCGGCGTCGGGGTGGGCGTGGTCGGCGTCGGCGTGGGGGTGCTCGGCGTCGGGGTCGGCGTCGACGTCGGCGGGGGACCGGTCGGCACCGTCACGCCGCCGGTGGCGCTGCCCCCGCTCCAGGTGTACGCCCCGGAGGTGACCGTCTTCCCGGCCGGCACCGCCAGCGTGGTGCCGTCGGAGAACGTGACGGTCAGCGGCGCCGCGGTGATGTTCGACGCCACGTACGTGCGCTCGGTGCCCGTGCGGAACACCTTCGCCAGCGGGTGGTTCGCGGTGACCGAGGTGTCCACCGTGCCGAGCGCGGCGAGGTTGCGGATCCAGTGGAACGTGTGCGCCTTGCTCTCGCCCTCCTCGCTGGCGAAGGTGCTGTTGGCCCGGAAGTTGCGCAACGCCTGCTCGCCGTCGCCGAGGGCCAGGAACTCCCAGATGATGTCCTGCCACACCGTCGGTGGGCCGTTCTTGTTGGCGAGCAGCTCCGCGTAGTTGGCCTTGACGTACTCCGGGTGGTCGCCGAGGTAGAGGTGACCACCGGTGATCGGCAGCATGTTGATGCCCTGGATCATCTCCGGGGCCGAGGAGAACCAGGTGGCGTACGCGCCGCCGTCGCCCCACACCATGCCGACGGTCTTGTGGCCGAAGGCGGCCGGGAAGTTCTCGTCGTGCACGTCGAACCAGTACTCGGAGATGGCCGCCGACTGGGTGGTCCACAGGTAGACGCCGGCGTCGCGGACGGCGGTGTTCCCGGTCGCCTGACCCCACTGGATGAGCGCGTTGGCGAAGTTCATGCCCTCCGAGGAGGACTCCTGGTTGTTGCCGGCGAAGAACGGCGCCAGGCCGGAGGCCCAGTCGTGGCCGGCGTAGATGTCGAAGTCCCGCAGGTAGGGGAACCGGTTGTCGGCGCGGTCGTAGTTGTTGGCGTCGCGGATGAGCAGGTCCACCATGCCGCCGTAGCGGGTGTCGTCGGCCCAGCCCGGGTCGAACTTGGCGACCGTGGCCGCGGCGGCGACGAAGTAGCCGTAGTGGAAGTGGTGGTCGTTGAGGTCCTCGTCGGAGCCGTACGAGGCGGGGTAGCCGATCAGCGTGCCCCAGTTGCGGTCGTAGTAGAACAGCTGGCCGGTCTCGCCGGAGCTCGCGGTGAGCCAGTTGGTCAGGCGCGCCTTCATGGCGGTCACCGCCGCGTCGCGCACGGCGGTGAGGCCGAGCTGGTCGGCGATCTCGGCGATCCGGGCGGCCCGGCCGAGGCCCTTGCCGGCCCAGTAGGTGTCCCGCCCGCTGATCCCCTCCGGGTTGGCCAGTTCGGCGTTGAGGTAGTTGGTGACGGTGGTCAGGTCCGCGCCCGTCGCGTCACCCACCGCCGGCACCTCCGGCAGCACGCCGGTGTAGCGCATCGAGGTGGTGAAGGACGGCACCCCGACCAGCACCCGCATGGCGCCGCGCGCGGAGACGTACGTGCCGGTGATCGGGGTGGCGCCGGTGAGGCTGCGCCACTGGTGCGGGTAGAGCGCCACCACCGTCTTCGTCTCGGTGCCCTCGCGGGGCGTGGTGGTGAACGCGTACGTGGTGCGCACCGTGCCGGCGGCCTGGTCGTACGCGTAGCTCATCCGGGTGCCGGTGACGTGCGCGTGGGCGTACCTGCCGTACTCGTCGGCGAGGGCGGCCTTGTCCGCGCCGCCGGGCAGCACGGCCACGGAGAAGTAGCCCTTGCCGGCGAGCGTCGAGCTGATGCCGGCGCCGTTGACGGTCCAGGTCGCGCCGGTCGGCGCGTACGCGACGTAGTCGTGGCCGTTGACGGTGAAGCCGATGGTGGCGCCGGAGTTGCGCCAGACCGTCGGCGTCGCGGTGGCGGTGAGTTGCGCGGCGCCGCCGCCGGTGACGGTGTAGTAGCTGAACGGCAGCCCGTGGCCGATGGTGGCCCGCATGCTCCGGTTGCCGTCGCTCCAGTCGGCGGTGACCGTCCAGTCGGTCCAGTCGGCGGCCTTGACCACGGGCGCGGCGAGGCCGGCCACCCCGACCCGGACGTCCTCGGTGTACGGGTAGTGGAATTCGCCGACCCCGGTGGCGGTGCCGCTGATCGCCGGCGTGGTGGTGTACGACAGCCCGAGCCCGTTGTTCTCGGCCTTGAACGCCAGCGGGTGGGCCTGGAGGTTCTCGCTGGTCCCGCAGTTGTTGCGCTTCCAGATCAGCGACGACCACCAGTCGTTGGTGGGGATCGCGCCGGCCGGGGCGTCCGCGGTGGCGAAGATCCGCGGGTTGGTGCTGACGGTGCCGCAGCCCTTGGGCAGCACGGCGCCGGGCGGCAGCGTCTCGGTGTAGCTGCCCGCGCCGACGGTGCCGGCGGCGGCGGTGCCGCCGCCGCCGACCACGACGCCGAGCAGTCCGGCCGCGAGCACGGACACGGCGGCGAGGGCGACCACCCGACGGGGGCGTCGGCGGGCGGGGGACGGAACCGGTTCCGGCAGCGGTGCGGCGCCGGGGGAGAAGTCCCGCAGGGGGAGTGTCATGGAGGTCCCCTTCAGAGGAGAAGGCGGGGTACGGGTGGTGGTCCGATGGTCGAGAGAGCGCTCTCTTGAGAAGCGAGATTAGGTTCCGGTTACGCGTCCGTCAATGTCTCGTTACCGAAGAGAGCGCTCTCTCGACCTTCCCCGACGCCCCCCGGTGGACCTCCGAAACGCCTCTGACCAGGGACGACGGGAACAGCACGGCACCGCCCTCCGCCGTACCCGATGCGGCGGCGGAGGGCGGTGCGCGGCTTTTGCGAGTTGCGGCGCTCAGGCGGCGGTCGCGGCGAGCCGGTCCATACCGGACACCGGCGCCGGGACGACGCCCGGCTGCTCCCCGCCGCCGGTGCGGCGCGGCCCGGGCGCGACGGCCGACCGCGGCGTGCGGGCGGCGGTCAGGCCGAGCTGCGCGGCCTCCCAGGCGGCGCAGGGCCACGCGGCGCCGGCGCAGCTCGGGCTGGCGCACACCCGCTCCGCGTCGGGCTGGTGCGCGTCGGCCACCGCGGCGGCCAGATCCCACAGCAACGGATCGGTCACCTCGTCGGGACGGTCGGTGACGCGGTCTGTGCTGGCTTCGGACATGATCGGTCCCCCTGTCGTGAACGGCCCCCACCTGTTTCCGGAACCGGCCCCCGGCAAACCTGCGCCCGGTCCGCCGCGGGCATAGGCTGGCCGGCGTGGCGAGGTACTACGACCTGCATCCGGACAATCCCCAACCCCGGGTGATCCGGCAGGTGGTGAGTCTGCTGCGCGACGACGGGGTGATCGTCTACCCGACCGACTCCTGCTACGCGTTCGGCTGCCGGCTCGACAACCGGGCCGGCGTGGAGCGGATCCGGGAGATCCGGCGGCTCGACGACCGGCACCCGTTCACGCTGGTCTGCGCCGACTTCGCCCAGCTCGGCCAGTTCGTCAAGCTCAGCAACGCCGTCTTCCGGCAGGTGAAGTCCGTCATCCCGGGCAGCTACACGTTCATCCTCCCGGCGACCGCGGAGGTGCCCCGCCGGTTGCAGGACCCGCGCCGACGGGTGGTCGGGGCCCGGGTGCCGAGGCACACGGTGACCCAGGCGCTGCTCGCCGAACTGGGTGAGCCGCTGCTCTCCAGCACCCTGCTGCTGCCCGGTGAGGAGGAGCCGATGACCCAGGGCTGGGAGATCAAGGAGCGGCTCGACCACCTGGTCGACGCCGTGGTCGACGCCGGCGACTGCGGGCTCGAACCCACCACCGTCGTCGACCTGTCCGGCCCGGAGCCGGAGATCCTGCGCCGCGGCGCCGGCGACCCCGCCCGCTTCGAGTAGCGATCGGCCGGTTCCGCCCCGCCGGACCCGCCTCGTGCGGCAGGTTGGACCCGGCGGACGGTGACGGGGGTACGGCGTGGACGCACTCGTGCTGATCACGGTGCTCGGCGTCACCGTGCTCGTCGGCACGACCATCGGCGGCCGCTACAGCGTCGCGCCGCCCGTGCTGCTCATCTCCATGGGCGCGCTGCTCGGGCTGCTGCCGCCGTTCGACAACGTGGTCCTCGAGCCCGAGGTCGTGCTGGTGCTGTTCCTCCCGGCGATCCTCTACCGGGAGAGCCTGGTGACCAGCCTCCGGGAGATCCGGGCCAACCTCGCGGTGATCGTGGGGCTGGCCGTCGCGCTGGTGATCATCACGATGGTCGCGGTCGCGTACGTGGCGCAGGCCCTGGGTGTCGAGCCGGCCGCCGCCTGGGTGCTCGGCGCGGTGCTGGCGCCCACCGACGCCGCCGCCGTCGCCGGCCTGGCCAAGCGGATGCCGCGCGGCATCCTCACCACGCTGCGCGCGGAGAGCCTGGTCAACGACGGAACGGCGCTGGTCCTGTTCGCGGTGACGGTCGGGGTGATCGCGGGCGGGACGGTGCCCGGCCCGCTGGTGCTCACCGGAGAGTTCGTCGGCAAGTCGCTCGGCGGGGTGGCCGCCGGGCTGCTCGTCGGCGGGGTGGTGGTGCTGATCCGCAAGCACGTCGACGACCCGATGCGTGAGGGCGGCTTGAGCATCCTCACCCCGTTCGTCGCGTTCCTGCTCGCCGACGCGGTACGCGCCAGCGGGGTGCTCGCGGTGGTCGTCTCCGGGCTGCTGCTGTCCTACGCCGGTCCCCGGGTGATCCGGGCCCGCTCCCGGGTCACCGCGTACGCGTTCTGGGACCTCTCCACCTTCATGATCAACGGCAGTCTGTTCGTGCTGCTCGGCATGCAGGTGCCCCGCTCGTTGCGCAGCATCACCAGCCACTCGCCGACGGCCTCGCTGGGCATCGCGGTGCTGGTCGCCCTGGTCGTGGTGGTCACCCGGCTGGCCTGGGTGCACCTGTCGGTGACCGCGCTGCAGCGCCTCGACCGGCGGGAGTCGCGGCGGTCCCGTCACTTCGACGCCCGGATGCGGACCGCCGCCGGCTGGGCCGGCTTCCGCGGCGCGGTCTCCCTCGCCGCGGCGCTGGCCGTGCCGGTCGCCATGCACGACGGGACCTCGGTGCGCGAACGTGACCTGATCATCTTCGTCACCGTGGTGGTGATCGTGCTGATCATGGTGGTGCAGGGCACCACGCTGCCGGCGGTCGTCACCTGGGCCGGGCTGATCGGCGACCGGGAACGCGACCACGAGGTGCGGTGGGCCCGGATCCGGGCCACCGAGGCGGCCCTGGAGGCGCTGCCCCAGGTCGCGGCCGAGCTGGGCGCCTCGTCGGACACCGTGGACCGGCTCCGGTCGGACTACGAGGACCACCTCGCCGACGTCCGGCGGCCGCCCGACGAGGCGACGGGGGAGGAGCGGGAGGCAACCCGCAGGTTGAAGCTGGAGTTGCTGGACCGCAAGCGGCGGGAGGTCACCCGGCTGCGCAACAGCAACCAGATCGACGACGCGGTGCTACGGCAACTCCAGGCCGGCGTCGACATCGAGGAGATCCGGCTGCTCGGCCCCGAGGTGGAGGACTGAGCCGGACGGCCGCGCCGGACCGGCGCGGCCGCCGGTGGCTCAGCGCCCGTCGATCGCGACCACCGAGTACGGCGTGGTCGGCGTCGGCGGCGTGGTGAAGCGGGCGTTGGGCAGGTAGAGCCGGCCCAGGGCGGCGGCGACCGTGGTCGGCACGTCGAAGTCCGGGTCGGTCAGGATCCGGCGCAGCGTGCCGGCGGTGCCGGCGCGGTTCAGCTCGACCAGCGCGACCTGGTTGAGCCGGTTCTGCACCACGACCAGCGTGCGGCCGAGCAGCAGCAGGCCGTCGCCGTTGGCGAAGCTCTGCCCCGGCACGTCGACGGCGGTGGTGACGCCGGTGGCCGGGTCGACCCGGAACAGGGTGCCGGTGTTCGACTGCACCACGATCAGCGCCCGCCCGTCCGGGGTGGGCGCGATGCCGTTCAGGTTGACGCCGGTGCCGCTCTGCTGGAAGTCGCCGGTGAGCTCGAGCGTGGTGAACCCGTCGGCCGGCGGCAGCGCGCCGCCGCGCCCCAGCGGCAGCCGGTGGAGCACCGGTCGGTTCGAGTCGGTGAACCAGGCGGCGTCCCGGGTGAGCACCACGTCGTTGACGAACGTGGGGGCGCTCGCGAACTGGTAGCGGGCGAGGACGGCGCCGGTCCGGGCGTCGACCACCCGGGCGTCCCCGGCGGTGCCGCCGGCCACGAAGAGCCGGCCCCGGGGGTCGATCTTCAGGCCCAGCGACGGGGTGCCGGTGGGCGGGCTGAGTCGGGCGCCGGCGCCGCTGACCAGGTCGGCGCGGTAGATCTCGCCGGTGGCCCGCGAGCCGAGGTAGGCGTACCGGCCGGCGGCCGCGATGCCCTCCGGCTGGAAGCCGTCCGGCAGCGCGAGAACGGTCGGCCGGCGGTCGTGGGCGGCGGCGGGGGTGGGGGCGACGGTGCTGACGAGCGCGGCGGTCAGGGCGACGCCGAGGGCGGCGCGGATGCGTCGGTTCACTGTGCACCTTCCGGGTCGACGGTGGGGCCGGAACCCGCCCCACTGTACGTTCGCCGACCGGCGCTTGAACGGATGCGGCTGAGGGTCGATGCTGAATGACATCGACTGGCAACGATGAAAGAGGTGTCCCGGATGCGCCGACCCGCGCTCGTCGCCCTCGTCCTGACCGCCCTGCTGGCCGCCACCCCGGGCGCCACCCGGGCCGCCGTGGCCCCGCACCCCGACCCGGGGGCGCTCGCCGCGATCCGGACCGCCGGCACCGCCTGGGGGCACGACCCCGCCACCGGCCGCCCGGCCGTCACCGTCGACGACACGGTACGCGGGCCCGCGCTGGCCGCCGTGCGCCGCGACGCCGCGCGGGCCGGGGCGGTGCTGCGCCACGAGCCCGGCCGGCTGCGCACGCTCATCGCCGGCGGTCAGGCGATCTACGGCGGCGGCGGACGCTGCTCGCTCGGCGCGAACGTGCGCAGCGGCAGCACGTGGTACCTCGTCACCGCCGGGCACTGCACGAACCTCGCCGGCACCTGGTACGCCGACAGCGCCCGCACCACGGTGCTGGGCAGCCGTGCCGGCAGCAGCTTCCCCGGCAACGACTACGGCGTGGTGCGCTACACCGGCACGGTCGCGCACCCGAGCGCCGTGTACACCCACCCGGGCCAGGTCACCGTCTACGGCGCCGGCTCCGCGTACGTCGGGCAGGCGGTCTGCCGCAGCGGCGCCACCACCGGCGTGCGCTGCGGCACGGTGACCGGGCTGAACCAGACCGTCAACTACGCCGAGGGCAGCGTCAGCGGGCTGATCCGCACGAACATCTGCGCCGAGCCCGGCGACAGCGGCGGCCCGCTCTACGTCGCCGCCACCGGCACGGTCCTCGGGATCCTCTCCGGCGGCAGCGGCAACTGCACCAGCGGCGGGACCAGCTACTACCAGCCCATTCTGGAGATCCTCGCCGCGTACGGCCTGACCATCCCCTGACCGGCGCGGCTCACTCGTCGCCGGGCACGGCCATCTCGCCCAGGTGGGACCAGTCCTGCTGCGGCACGGTCGCGTTGACGATCCGCGGCGTCTCGGCCAGGTGCGGCGGCAACGTGCGCTGCGCCTCGCGGAAGTGCGCCGACTGCACGTGCGCCGCACCGGCCGCGTCGTCGCGGAACGCCTCGACCAGCACGTACTCGGTCGGGTCGTCGAGGCTGCGGGACCAGTCGAACCACAGGCAGCCGGGCTCGGCCCGGGTCGCCTCGGTGAAGTCGGCGGCGATCCGCGGCCAGGTGTCGGCGTCCTCCGGGCGGACCCGGAACTTGGCGGTGATGAAGATCATGGCCTCAGGCTACCCAGGTCGGGGGGCCGTCGCGCGGGTCAGCCCTTCGTCGCCGACCCCAGCAGCTCGGCCGCCCGGCGGTCCGCGAAGGCGGTGACCGCCTGCTGCCCGGCGCCGAACACGATGGCCACTCCGAGCAGCGCGGCGGTGCTGTTCACGGTCGTCTCGACCAGACCGCCGATCACCAGCATGATGCCGACGACCGCCACCAGCGGGCCGATGGCGAGCTTCAACAGGCCCTGCTGGAACGGCAGTTTGTAGGGCAGCCCGCCGGACCGGGACGTGATCATCGAGGGCAGGGCGCTGAGGAACGCGCCGAGCGCCCCGGCGATCAGCACGAAGAACAGCAACCGCCAGGCCGGCACGCCGGCGGCGTCGACCGGCGCCTTGAGCAGCCGCACGTCGTGACTGCGCCACTGCACCAGCACCACCAGGACCTCCGCGACCAGCGCGAACACGGACAGCCCGAGCATCCGGTTGCGCAGCCGGCGCACCGACTCGTGGAACTCGTCCGACACCGAGTGGTAGCGCAGCAGCAACGCCTGGGCCTTCGCCCGGATCAGGCCGGGCGTCGCCGCGTCGGCCACCGGGTCGAGGTCGGTGAGCACCTTGTCGTCGGCGGCGAGGAACTGCGCCGCCGCGCCCCGGTACGCGCCCAACAGGCCGACCAGCTCCTCCGGGGTCCGCAGCTCCACCATGGCCCGCTCGACCGAGTGGACGGTCTGCCAGGCGTACTCCAGGTTGCCGCCGCGCAGCCACTCGACCACGCCGCTGCGGCCGAGCACCGCCTCCACCCCGGACAGTTGGGCACGCAGCGCGGCGGCCCGGTCGGGATCGCGCGCCGCCAACGCGGTGAGCTGCTGGTACAGGTCGTCGAGCTTGGTGCGGACCCGGACCTGCCACACCGCGGTGGGCACCCCGCCGCCCGGCGGGACGATCGGGTGGCTCTCCGGCGCCTTCCCGGGTTGCTCCGGTACGGCCTCGGGCTGGGTCTCCTGGTCGATCATCGCGTCCACCTTCCCCCACGCCGCGGGCTGCCCGCGCGGCCCCTGCGACCAGTATCCGCAGGTCAGGGCCACGATGGCCAGAGCACTTCGGACATCTGACGCCGGTGCGCGGACGGTCGACCCGGTCCCCACGGAGGACACCGTCGACGTCTACCGATCGGTAGCCTGACCCGGTGACCGTCTACGCCCTCGCGCAGCTCACCGTTCACGACCGGGCGCGCTACGACCGGTACGTCGCCGCCTTCCTGCCGGTGCTGGCCCGCCACGGCGGCCGGCTGCTCGCCGCCGACACCGCCCCCCGGGTGGTGGAGGGCGAGTGGCCGCACGACAAGGTGGTCCTCATGTCCTTCGACAACCGTGAGGATTTCGAGCGCTGGTCCACCTCGCCGGAGTACCGCGCGATCTCCCGCGACCGGGAGGCCGCCACCGAGGGGGTGGTGCTCCTGCTCGACGGCATCGGCCACGCCTGGCCGGCCTGAGCCCGCGCGGTGCGGCCGGTCTCAGAGCCGGTGCCGCACCCACACGTTGGCCTCCACGTACGCCGCGTGGTCGTGCGCGACGTCCACCAGCACCGGCGCCAGCGCGCCGGGCACGTGCACCGGGCCGCTGGTGTCGAACGGCAGGCCGGTCCAGCGCCGCCAGTCGGCCAGCGTGCCGGTGACCGCCATCGACCTCGGCGCGACCCGCTCGACGACGCCGCCGGCCCGCACGTGCACCCGCAGCCACGGGTCCTCCGGCAGCCCGTCCGGGCGCCGGCGCGCCGCGTACTCGGCCATCGGCACGTCCGGGACGGCTGCCTTGCCGCTGGGTCGCACCGGCGCCACCAGCGTGTCGAAGCCGTGCCGCGCGACGGCGGCCCGCATCGCGGCGAGCATCAGCGCGGACACGCCTTCGCCACGTCGGTCCGGGCGGACGCAGATCTCCAACGCCGAGACCAGGTTGGGGGTGGACCCGGTGAGCCGGCCGAGCGTGGCCCGCTGGATCATCCGGTCCCAGCCGCCGTCGGGCAGCTCGTCCTCGGTCCAGCGCAGCGGCACCGCGTACGCCCGGGCGACGACGCGGTCCGGCTCGGCCGGGTCCACGGCGGCGAAGACGAACTCGGGATAGAGCTCGTCGGCGACGGCGTAGTAGACCGAGCCCATCGGGTCCCAGAGCATGAACGGCGGCCAGGCGCCGTCGAAGCCGTCGTCGAGCAGCGGCGCGAGGTCGGGACGCTCGGCCAGGGTCATGATCGTCAGAGTCACGGCGGGCACGGTAGGCGGTCGCGGCGGAACTCGCACGCCGGTTTCCCGCTGGTGGGCTATGGTGGTCGGGTCCCGTCGAGGAGTGGAGTGATCATGGCAGGTGACGACGACATCTCCGGGTGAGAGCCCCGGAGGGCCGCCGACGCGCAACCCGCGCCGTCGCCGCGGCCCCCTTCGTCGTCCCCCTGTCTCCCGCCGAGCGCCGTGTCGCGCTCCGGCGTTCCTTCCCTCCGAGGTCGATCATGTCCGACGCCTACGTCGTCAGCTCCGCGCTCTCCTTCTCCTGGCCGGACCAGACTCCGGTCTTCACCGACCTGTCCTTCTCCGTGCCCGCCGGCCGCACCGGCCTGGTGGCGCCCAACGGCACCGGCAAGACCACGCTGCTGCGGCTGATCGCCGGCGAGCTGCGCCCGAGCGCCGGCACGGTCACCGTGCGGGGCGTGCTCGGCTACCTGCCCCAGCACCTGCCCTTCGCCGTCGAACAGACCGTCGCCCAGGTCCTCGGCGTCGACCGGGCCATCGCCGCGCTGCACGCCATCGAGGGCGGCGACGCCCGGGAGGAGCACTTCACCGCCGTCGGCGACGACTGGGACGTGGAGGAACGCACCCACGCCGAGCTGGACCGGCTGGGCCTGGGCGAGATCGCGCTGGACCGCCGCCTGGGCACGCTCAGCGGCGGTCAGGTCATCTCGCTCGGCCTGGCCGCGCAGCTGCTGCGCCGCCCGGACGTGCTGCTGCTCGACGAACCGACGAACAACCTCGACGAGGACGCCCGGGACCGGCTGACCTCGGTGCTGCGCGGCTGGTCCGGTTGCCTGCTGGTGGTCAGCCACGACCGGGCGCTGCTCGACGAGATGGACCGGATCGCCGCGCTCGAACCCGACGAGATCCGCTGGTACGGCGGCAACTACACCGCCTACGAGCAGGCCGTACGCGCCGAGCGGGAGGTCGCCGAGCGGCAGGTCCGCAGCGCCGAGCAGGACCTGAGGCGGCAGAAGCGGGAGCTGCAACAGGCCCGGGAACGGGCCGCCCGCCGCGCCTCCACCGCCGCGCGGAACCTGCCCGACGCCGGGCTGGCCCGGATCGTCGCCGGCGGCCTGAAGCGGGACGCCCAGGTGTCGGCCGGCCGCGCCGCCGAGACGCACGCGGCGCGCGTCGGTGACGCCCAGAGCCGGCTGGACCAGGCCAGCCGGGCCGCCCGCCAGGACGACCGGATCGTCATCGACCTGCCTGACACCACCGTCCCCGCCGGCCGGACCGTCTTCCACGGCGAGCGGCTGCGCGCCGGATACGACGGACGTCAGGTGTTCGGCGGCGACGGGATCGACCTGAGCATCCGGGGGCCGGAGCGGATCGCGCTCACCGGACCCAACGGCGCCGGCAAGTCCACCCTGCTGCGCCTGGTCCACGGCGACCAGCCGCCGGTCTCCGGCACCGCGACCCGGGTCGAGGGCCGGGTGGCCTACCTGTCGCAGCGGCTGGACCTGCTCGACCCGGAGCGGACGGTCGCCGAGAACCTGGCCGTGTTCGCGCCCGGGCTCGCCGACGCCGAGCGGATGAACCTGTTGGCCCGGTTCCTGTTCCGCGGTGACCGGGCGCACCTGCCGGTGCGGGTGCTCTCCGGCGGGGAGCTGCTGCGGGCCACGCTGGCCTGCGTGCTGAACGCCTCGCCCGCGCCCCAACTGCTGCTGCTCGACGAGCCCACCAACAACCTCGACCTGGACAGCGTCGCGCAACTGGAGAGCGCGCTCGGCGCGTACCGGGGGGCCCTGCTCGTGGTCAGCCACGACCCCCGCTTCCTCGCCGCCATCGGCGTGGACCGCTGGCTGCGGCTGGCCGACGGCACGCTGGTCGAGACCGCCGCGCCGGAGGTCGCTGACTAGGCTGCCGACCATGGCAGATCCGTTCCGGGTCCGCGTCACCGTGCGCGGCTACGAGCTGGACACCCAGGGGCACCTCAACCAGGCCGTCTACCTGCAGTACGCCGAGCACGCCCGGTGGGAGTGCCTGCGCGCCGCCGGCGTCGCCCAGGACCGGCTGATCGCCGGCGGCGTCGGGCCGGTCGCCCTGGAGGTGACCGTGCGCTACCTGCGGGAGCTGCGCGGCGGCGACGAGGTCGACGTGACCTGCGAGTTCCGCTGGGGCGAGGGCAAGACGTTCCAGATCGTGCAGGACTTCACCCGCCCCGACGGGACCCCGGTCGCCTCGGTGACCGGGGTCGGCGGGCTGCTCGACCTGACCGCCCGGCGGCTGGTGCCCGACCCGCGCGAGCGGTTCCGGGCGCTGGCCACCGACCCGACCCCGATGGGCCTGTGAGCCGCTCAGCTCCCGGCGCGCAGGTAGGCGAGCACGGCCAGCACCCGGCGGTTGGTGTCCTCGTCCGGCGGCAGGTCGAGCTTGGCCAGGATGTTGCCGACGTGCTTGCCGACCGCCGCCTCGGTGACGTGCAGGCGGGCCGCGATCGCCGCGTTGGAGTGGCCCTCCGCGACCAGCCCCAGCACCTCGCGCTCCCGCCGGGACAGCGCGTCCAGCGGGTCGCGCGGGCGGCGCAGCAGGTGCCGCACCACGTCCGGGTCGACGGCGGTGCCGCCGGCCACCACCCGGCGCAGCGTGTCGGCGAACTCGGCGACGTCGGCGACCCGGTCCTTGAGCAGGTAGCCGACGCGCCGGCCGTCGCCGCTGTCCAGCAGCGCGGCCGCGTACCCGCTCTGCACGTGCTGGCTGAGCACCACGACGGCGAGGTCGGGGCGTTCGGCGCGGAGCGTGACGGCCGCGCGCAGGCCGTCGTCGCGGCGCTCCGGCGGCATCCGGATGTCGGTCACCAGCAGGTCCGGGCGGTGGGTGCGGGCCGCGTCGAGCAGTGCCGGGGCCGAACCGACGGCCGCCACCACCGCGAAGTCGAACCGGGTCAGCAGCCCGACCAGCCCCTCGCGGAGCAGGACCTCGTCCTCGGCCAGGACGACCCGGGTCACGGACGGCACGGCAGCTCCACCCGCACGAGGGTAGGTCCGCCGGTCGGGCTGGCCAGCAGCAGCCTGCCGTCCGCGGCGGCCACCCGGTCCGCCAGCCCGGTCAACCCGGTGCCGCGGTCCGGGTCGGCGCCGCCGCGCCCGTCGTCCTCGACCTCCACCACCAGCCCCCGGTCGCCGCGGGTCAGCCGCACCTCGGCGCGCGTCGCCCCGGCGTGCCGTGCCACGTTGCCCAGCGCCTCGGAGACCACGTACCAGGCGGTGGTCTCGACCGGCTCCGGCACCGGGCGGGCCAGGTCCGCCCGGACGGCGACCGGCACGACCGACCGGGCCGCCAGCTCGCCCACCGCGCCGGCCAGACCGAGTTCGGTGAGCTGCGGCGGCCGGATGCCCTGCACGATCCCGCGTAGCGTCACCATCAGCTCCTTGGCCTGCTCGTGCGCCACGGCGAGCGGTCCGGCGGCGGGGGAGTCCTCCGGCACGTCGAGACGGGCCAGCCCGAGTTGCAGGGTGAGGGCGGTCAGCCGCGGCTGCGCCCCGTCGTGCACGTCCCGCCCGATCCGCCGGCGCTCGGCCTCGTAGGCGCCCACCAGGCGCGCCCGCGACCGGGTCACCTCGCGCAGCGCCGCCCCGTCGGGCGCGGCGTCCAGCAACCACCGGGCCACCGCCGCCTGGCCCGCGACCAGCAGGCCGGCCAGGTAGAGCAACGCCGGGGCCGCGAGCACACCGGCGACCGCCCACGGGACGGCCTCGGTCGGCGAGTCGATGGTCACCCGGACCAGCACGATCCGCTCCTGGTCGCCGGCCAGCCAGGGTCCGGCGACCAGCGCGAGGTCGAGCAGCACGAGCAGCGCGTACGTCCCGTACGCCAGCGGCACGACGGTGCCCAGCCAGGCGACGTACGCGACCTCCCGCCACCCGGCGCCGCCGGTGAAGCGGGCGGCCGGGCCACGCCACCGCGGCCCGACCACCGGCCGGTCGTCGACCAGGCCGAGCCGCCACCGCTCGAACGCCGCCACCGGCGCGCTGACCAGCGGGGCCACGCCCAGGCCGGCCACCGTCACGGCGGCGAGCACGGTCAGCGCCGCGACGTCGACCGGCCGGTCCCGTCGCAGCGCGCCGACCACCAGGAGCAGCGGTCCGGCGAGCACGCCGGCCGCCACCGCCAGGACACCGGCGACCGGCACGGTCGTCAGGGCGTACGACAGGGCACGCCACGGCCAGGCGGAGAGCGGGTAACGCCGGCGGCGCAGGGCCCCGGCCAGGTGCGACGGTCGGTCCACGGTCATGCCGTGACGCTAGCCAGGCGGCGTCGCCCCGGCCCAGCCGTCCAGGCCCCCGGTCCGGGGTATGCCCAGACCCACCCCGGACCGGCCCGGCACACCCCGTGCGCGGGCACCGGCGCCGGCGCTGGACTCGACGGATGACCGGAACGGTCGGGGTCGGCCCCTATCCTGACCGGATGGAGCTGGCGTTCAGCGGAGAGGTCTGGTTCTGGCGCGGCCCGGCGCCGTACCACTTCGTCACCGTGCCCGACGAGCAGAGCGCGGCCATCGAGGCCGCCTCGGCGTCGGTCACCTACGGCTGGGGGATGATCCCGGTGGCCGTCCGGATCGGGGACACCGACTGGCGGACCTCGCTGTGGCCGAAGGACGGGCGGTACGTGGTGCCGCTGCGGGTCGCGGCGCGCCGGGCCGAGGGCATCGAGGTGGGCGACCGGGTGGACGTGCGGTTGACGGTGGACGTGTGACCGGCCCGGAGCTGGCGGAGGCGGGCCGGCTGCTCGCCGCCGCGACCCGTCCGGTGGTCTTCACCGGTGCCGGCATGTCCGCGGAGAGCGGCGTCCCGACGTTCCGCGACGCCCAGACCGGCCTCTGGCAGCGGTACGACCCGGCGGAGCTGGCCACACCCGCCGCGTTCCGCGCCGACCCGGCCCTGGTCTGGGGCTGGTACGAGGGCCGCCGGCACGGCGTGCGCCGGGCCGAGCCGAACGCCGGCCACCGGGCGGTGGCCGCGATCCAGGCGCGGCTGCCGGAGACCGTGGTGATCACGCAGAACGTCGACGACCTGCACGAGCGCGGTGGCGCCGCCGCCCCGGTCCGCCTGCACGGCAGCCTGTTCGCGCCCCGCTGCGCGGCCTGCGACCACCCCGCGCCGCTGCCCGACGACGCCCCGGAGCCGCCGGCCGGGCGGCTGGACCCGCCCGCCTGTGCCCGCTGCGCCGCCCCGGTCCGTCCGGGGGTGGTGTGGTTCGGCGAGGCGTTGCCCGAGGCGGCGCTGGCCGCGGCGGTCGAGGCGGCCGCCCGGTGCGACCTGCTGCTCACCGTGGGCACCTCCGCGCTGGTGCACCCCGCCGCCGAGGTCCCGCTGGTGGCGGCCCGCCTCGGCGCCCCGGTGGTGCAGGTGAACCCGGTCGAGACGCCACTGGACGCGGTCTGCGCGGTCAACCTGCGCGGCCCGGCCGGCGAGGTGCTGCCGGCGCTGGTGCGCGCCGCCTGGCCGGGGGACGTCGGGCGCTGAACGGTCCGCCGGTCCCGGGTCGACCGGATCGGTCCCGCCCGGGCCCGGCGGCCCGGTGCCGTTGCGGGTCGGGGCTCGGTGCGATCGGCGGAATCCCGTCGTCGCCCGCGCCGGGCCGCCTACCGTCGGCGGGGACGGCGCGGCGGCGAGGGGGGCGGACGGTGGGACCGGACGGGACGCGACGGCGCCCCGGCCGACCGCGTCCGCCCCGGCCGGCGGCGAGCGACCGGCGGGTCACCCCGTTCGAGATCTTCTTCGACCTGGTCTTCGTCTTCGCGCTCACCCGGATCATGGCGCTGGTCGGGCCGCACCCGGAACCGGCCGGCATGGCGCAGGGGCTGCTCCTGCTCGTGCTGCTCTGGTTGGCCTGGTCGTCGTACACCTGGTTGGGCAACCACACCCGGGCCGACGTCGGGGTGGTGCGCGGCGGCTTCCTGGTCGCGATGGCCGCGCTGTTCCTGGCCGCGCTGGTCATGCCGCAGGCGTGGACGTCCGGCCCGGGTCTGGACGGGCCGCTGCTCGTCGCGCTCGCCTACGTGCTGCTGCGGGCGGTGCACCTGGCGCTGTTCCACTGGGCGGCGGCCGACGACCCGGCGCTGCGGGCGCGGATCCGGTTCTTCGCCCTGGCCAGCGTCGCCGGGTGGGTGCCGCTGCTGCTCGGCGCCCTGCTGGAGGGCGCCGCGCACGCGGCCCTGTGGGTGCTGGGGTTCGTCGTCGAGGTGGCCGGGCAGCGCCTGTCCTACGCCCGCCGGGGCAGTTGGCCGCTGCGCAGCCCGACACACTTCGCCGAGCGGCACAGCCTCGTGCTGATCATCGCGCTGGGGGAGTCGGTGGTCGCCGCCGGCATGGGGGCCGGCGCCACGGCGACCGAACTGCCGGTGCTGGGCGTGGCACTGGTCGGCTTCGTGGTCACCGTGACCCTGTGGTGGCTCTACTTCCACCGGACCGCCCCGGCGGCGACCCGCGTGCTCGCCGAGGCGCCGGCGCAGCGCCGGGACCGGATCGCCGCCGACGCCTACAGCCAGACCCACCTGCTGCTGGTGGCCGGCGTCATCTACCTGGCGCTCGGCGTCGAACAGGTCCTGGCGCACGTCGCCGAGGCCGAGCCCGGGTCGCGGCTGAACCGGTCCGCGGCCGTGGCCCTGTACGGCGGCGCGGCGCTCTACCTGGCCGGGCGGCTGCTCTTCCGCCGCCTCACCGGGCAGGCCGTCGGGCCGGCGCGCGTCGCCGTCACCGTGGCGACCGCGCTCCTGTCACCGCTCGGGGTGGTGCTGCCGCCGGCCGCGGCGCTGCTGGTGCTGGCCGCGCTGCTGGTGACCGCCGTCGGCCTGGACCGGCTCGACGGCGCGCCCGCCGGCCGCGCGGGGTGAGGCTCAGGCGCCGCGCGGCGCCCGCTTGGGGAACACCGTGTACGCCACCGGCCAGAACACCAGCCAGGCGGCCATGGCCAGGGTGAGCCGCCCGGCCCAGGCCCACAGCTCCTCGGTCCGCTCGGCGTCGCCGACCAGCGCGATGCCGCCCAGCAGCACGGCGCAGGCGACCGCCCAGCCGAGCATGCCCTTGCCCCACTCCCGCCACTCGTGCCGGGCCCGGGCCATCCCGTAGCGCGGGGCCCGGCGCGGTGGCGGGCCGCCGGCGAACCGGTGGGCGAAGCGCTCGTCGGCCCAGCGCACCATGCTGTGCCCGAACGCGACCGAGAAGCCGAGGTACGCGGCGGCGAGGCCGTGCGCGAAGGTGGCGGTGCCCCCGCGGCGCAGGTCGATCATCGTGGCGGCGAGCAGCACGAGGTCGACCGCGGGCACCGCGAGGAGCAGGGCGGCGCCCAGGCGGGGCCGGCGCAGCGGGTAACGGGCGACCAGCCCGGCGGCCAGGACCACCCAGAACGCCACCTCGCAGGCGACGATCACTCCGACCAGCATGGGCCCTCCCTGTTTTAGTACGCTGTGCGACAACCGTAGCAACCGCCGTCCACCGATTCGCCGGAGGGGCCCGTGCCCAAGATCGTCGACCACCACGCCCGCCGGGCCGAACTGGCCGCGGCGATGTGGCGGGTCGTCTACCGCGACGGCGTCGGCGCGGCCACCGTCCGCAGCATCGCCGCCGAGGCCGGCTGGTCACCCAGCGCCCTGCGGCACTACTTCGCCACCCAGACCGAGCTGCTGGTCTTCGCCATGGAACACGTGATGGCCGAGGCGGCCGGACGGTTCACCGCCGAGGCCCGCACCGGCCCGCCCCGGGAGGTCGCCCAGCGGATGCTGGAGGAGTTGCTGCCGCTGGACCGGCAGCGGGTGCGGGAGGCCGAGGTGTGGCTCCTGCTCGCCGCGCGGGCCCAGGTCGACCCCGCCGCCCGGGAGCGGATGACCGAGGCCGACGAGGGCGTACGACGCGCCGCCGAACTGGCCGTCACGCTGCTCGGCGGCGGGCAGCCGGCCGACGACGCGGCGACCGCCCGGCTGCACGCCCTGCTCGACGGCCTGACGCTGCACGCGCTGCTGCACCCCGACCGGATGCCGCCGCACCGGATCCGCGACCTGCTCGCCGCGCACCTCGACCAGCTCGCCGCCGCGGGCGCACCGTCCTGAGTCGCCGATCCGTGTCGGGCCCGGCGCCGGTCACCGGCACCGAGGGCCGGATAGGGTCGCAACCGTGCGGACCAAGCAGGAGCTGTCCACGGCGATCCGGGAACGACGGCGGGCGGCGCTGGTCGTCAACGCCCACTCCCGCCGGGGTCGCCGGCTCTACGACGGCGTCCACGCGCGGCTGCGCGCGGCCGGTTTCGAGTTGCTCGGCGCGTACCCCGTGGACCGGCCGGGTGACCTGGACCGGGTGCTCGCCGAGGCGGCCGACCTCGGCCCGGACCTGCTCGTCACCGGCGGCGGCGACGGCACGGTCGGTGCGGCGGCCCGGCTGCTCGCCCACCGCGACATCGCGCTGGGCCTGCTGCCACTGGGCACCACCAACAACTTCGCCCGCACCGTCGGCGTCCCACTCGACCTGGACGCGGCGATCGGCGTGCTCACCGGCGGCAAGGTGATCGACGTCGACCTGGGCCTGATCGGCGACACCCGGTTCACCAACCATGTCGGGATCGGACTGTCGGCCGACATCATGCTGACCGCGCCGCCCCGGCTCAAGCGCGCCGTGGGCCGGCTCGCCTACCCGCTGACCGCGCTCGGGCTGCTGGCCCGGCACCGGCCGCTGCGCGTGACCGTCCGCGCCGAGGGGCGCGACCACACGTTCCGCACCCACCAGGTGTACGTGGCCAACGGCGGGTTCCACGCCGGCCGGCCGATCACCGCCGACGCCACCGCCGACGACCGGCTCCTGGTCGCGTACCCGGTCGGTGGGCCGAGCCGGCGCGGGCTGCTGCGCGAGACGGCGCGCAACGCGGCCGCCGGCCACCGCCGCACGCTCGGCGACGAGCCGTTCCTGGCCGTCCGCCAGCTCTGGCTGGAGACCGACCGGCCGGCCCGGATCGAGGTGGACGGCGAGCCGTACGGGCAGACGCCGGTCCGCATCGGGCTGGACCCGAACGCGCTGCGGCTGATGGCCGCGGCGGACAGCCCGGACCACTGACCGGTCAGGCCCAGCGCTCCTCGTCGGGCAGCGGGATCTCCTGGTTCTGCTCCACGGCGTCGGCCGCGGTGAGGTCGTCGCGCACCGACTCGCCCAGGCCGGCGCGGTCGCTCGGCGGGCGCAGGACGCCCTGCTCGGCCAGGTCCGCCTCGGTCGCCTCGGGCACCGCGTCCCCGACCCGGTCGGGCGGGCCGACCAGCGTCTCGTCCTGCCGCTGTTCCTGCGCGTCGGCCTCGGGCGGGCGACGCAGCGCGTCCTCGCTCATCGCGCCCCCGTCACGCCGTGCGCCGCACGTACGGGGCGCTCTGGTCGGCCACCTCGCCGTACTCGGCGGGGAGCTGGGCCACGGCCTGGGCGTAGGCGGCCGGGTCGACGGCGTCGCGCAGGACGTCGAAGACGGCGGTCACGCCGTCGCGGGCCGCGTCCACGTCGACGTCCGCGCGTTCGCTCACCCGCTCCACGAACACGTCCAGCCCGAACGGCTCCGCCGCCTCGGCCGGTCCGAACGCGTACGCCCGCAGCGCCTCCGGGAGCCGGTCGGCCAGGTCGCGGGCCTCCCCGCCGTCGATCCGCTCGGCCAGCGTGGTCAACGTGGCCCGGGTGACCGCGGTGGCCTGCTCCGCGGACGTCCCGCAACGCTCCGCCACCGCGCCGATGAACTGGTCCTGGTCCATCTCGCCGCCTCCCTCTGCCGGGACAGCGGGATTCCCGCGCTCGGGCGCCGCAAACGGCGGGCGCGCTCAGGCGACCCGGGGCACGGGCAGGGTCGGCAGGGCCTCCCGCCGGACGGTGCCGGTGATCTCACCGGTGCGCGCCACGGCCGGGTCGGTGGGCGCGTCCACCGCCGGCGCGGTGCCGCCGGGACGCCCGTCGGCGTCGTCCCGCATCGCGGTGAGCAGCGCGAGGAACCGCTCCACGTCGGCCTCGGCCAGCCGGAACGAGCCGCGGCACCGCGGACCGCTCCACAGCGACAGCACCACCGCCCCGCGGTCGGGGTGGTAGCTGACCCGCAGCGTCCGGTCCTCGCCGCGCAGATCGGTGAACAGGTCACCGAAGCCGGGCATCGGTCGCACCTCTCCCATCGATCCAGCATGCCCGAGCGCCGCCGCGACCGGAAGGCCCGAGGTGCCGCGCTCCCCGGCCGGGAGTAGCGTGCGTCGCGGAACCCGCAGCGAGGAGGTCCGGCCCGTGCAGCCGACGAACGTGGACGTGCCCACCGCCGACGGGACGGCGGACGCCTACCTGGCCCGACCGGACTCCGGCGGCCCCTTCCCGGGCGTCCTGCTCTTCATGGACGCGTTCGGGTTGCGGCCCCGGCTGGCCGAGATGGCCGCCACGATCGCCGCCCGCGGCTACGTGGTGCTGGCGCCCAACCTGTTCCACCGCTCCGGCCGATCCCCGCTGGTCGACCTCTCCGCCCTCGCCGACGACAGCCGCCGCGGCGAGCTGTTCGAGCGGCTCGGCCCGATGATGGCCGCGCTGACGCCGGACGCCGTGGCCCGGGACACCGCCGCCTACCTCGACTTCCTCGCCGCGCAGCCGGACGTCGCGCCCGGCCCGGCGGCGATCACCGGTTACTGCATGGGCGGCACGAACGCGCTGCGCGCGATCGAGGCCCACCCGGACCGGATCGCCGCGGTGGCCGCCTTCCACGCCGGCCGGGTGGTCACCGACGCCCCGGACAGTCCGCACCTGGGCGTCGGCGCGGTGACCGGCGAGCTGTACTTCGGCCACGCCGACCAGGACGCCTCGATGACCGCCGAGCAGATCGAGACGCTGGAGAAGGCCCTGGACGCGGCCGGTGTCACCTACCGTTCCGAGGTCTACCCGGGCGCCCGGCACGGCTACACCCAGGCGGACACCCCGATGTACGACGCGCGGGCCACCGACCGGCACTGGGCCGCGCTGTTCGACCTGCTCGACCGCACGTTCCGCGGCTGACCGCGGTGACCGGCCACGGTGGTGCCGACCCGCGCCTGCTGCCGATGATCGCCGCCGAGCGACGCCGCACGGCCGATCTGGTCGACGCGCTCACCCCGGCCCAGCTGGACACGCCCAGTCTCTGCGGCGCGTGGACCGTACGCGAGGTCGTCGGGCACCTGGTGTCGCCGCTGGTCGAGAAGCCGTGGCGGCTGGTGCCGGTGCTGGTCGGGGCCGGCTTCCGGCCGCACGTGGCCAACGCCCGACTGGCCCGGCGGGTGGCGCGTCGGCCGCCCGCCGAACTGGCCGCCGCGTTGCGCGAACACGCCGGGCACCGGTTCCGTCCGCCCGTGGTCGGCTGGCTCGGCCAGCTCACCGACCTCCAGGTGCACGGGCAGGACATCCGCCACCCGCTCGGCCTCCCCGCCGACCTGGACCCGGACCGCCTGCGGGTCTCGCTGGACTTCCTCACCGGCGGCCGGGCGGTCGGTTTCGTCGACCGTCGCCGGGTCGCCGGGCTGCGCTTCGAGGCGACCGACCTCGGCTGGTCGGCGGGGCAGGGACCGGTGGTCCGCGGCACCGGCGCGGCGCTCCTGCTGGCGCTGACCGGCCGCCGGGCGGCGCTGGCCGACCTCACCGGCGACGGGGCGGCCACGCTCGGCGCCCGCTGATCCACGCC
Organism: Micromonospora sp. WMMD754; assembly: GCF_049315235.1. Taxonomy (NCBI): domain Bacteria; kingdom Bacillati; phylum Actinomycetota; class Actinomycetes; order Micromonosporales; family Micromonosporaceae; genus Micromonospora; species Micromonospora sp. WMMD754. Next base: position 5,507,649 of record NZ_CP186058.1, on the reverse strand, counting down.
GGCCCACCCGCGCGACGATTCGCAGGGCCGGCGGCGGGTAACCGCCGCCATGACCGACCGCCGTGCGGACACCGTGCGCTCGCCCCTGGACCGGGCCGTCGAGCGGAGCGCTCACGCCCTGGCCCGGGCCCGCGCCGAGGGCGGCAGCGCCGGCCGGGTCCGGCTGCGCCAGCTGGAGGTCACCGCGGTGATCGCCGTGCAGGCCGGGCTGGCCGCCGCGCTCGCCGCGCTGCTCGCCCAGTGGCTGCTCGGTCCCGGCGCGCACGTCTTCGCGCCCGCCGCCGCGGTCGGCACCATCGCCACCGCCATCGGCCAGCGCGCCCGCCGCACCTTCGAGCTGCTGGTCGGCGTCGGCCTCGGCATCGTGGTCGGCGACCTGCTGCGCTACCTGCTCGGTTCCGGTTCCTGGCAGACCGGCCTGGTCGTCGCCCTGGCCATCGCGACGGCGTTGCTGGTGGCCGGGCGCGGTGGCGCGTTGGTCGGCCAGGCCGGCGGTACGGCGGTGTTGATCGCCACGCTCGCCCCGGTCCAGCCCGGTCTGGAACTACCCCGGATCTTCGACGCCCTGGTCGGCGGTCTGGTCGGCCTGTTCGTGGTGGCGCTGCTGCTGCCGGTCAACCCGATCCGGGTGCTGGACCGGGCCACCGAACCGGTGATCGCCCGGCTGACCGCCCAGCTCGACGCCGTGGCCCGGGCCCTGACCCGGCGGGACGCCGACGCCGCGCAGCGCGCCCTGGAGGACCTGCGCGGGTTGGAACCCGACGTCGGGCGGCTCAACGAGGCGCTCAGCGGGGCCGAGGAGGTGGTCACCATCGCGCCGGTCCGGTGGCACCGCCGGGCCCAGTACCACCGCTATGCCGACGCCGTCGCGCATCTCGAACGGCTGATCCTGTACGCGCGGTCGGTGGCCCGCCGCTCGGCCACCGCCCTGCAGTACGACGAGCCGGTTCCGCCGGCGCTGCCGGACGCCGTGGGGCGTCTCGGCGACGCGGTCCGCGAGCTGCACCGGGCGTGCCGGGTCGGCGCCGACTTCACCCGCACCCGGCAGCTGGTGGAGGAGGGCGCCGCGCTGGCCGGGCGCGCGTGGGGGCAGGGCGTACGCACGTTCGGCGAGGCGATGATCAGCGACCTGCGTACGGCCGACAGCGAGCTGTTGCGCGCCACCGGTTGCGGCGCGGAGGAGGCGAACCGGGCCGTGCGCCGGGCGGCCGGCGCCGGAGAGGCCGAGGTGCGCCCACCGGCGCGGGCCCGGATGCGCCGGCGAGTGCGGGCCGACGGGCGGGGCGTCCCCGGCCGCGCCGGCGTGCCCCGCCGTCCGCCGAGCCGGGCCTCGGGCGCCGCCTGACGCTCCCGGCCCGTCGGTCGGGCAGGCCACCGGACGGGAACTGGCGCCTGCCCGCGCCGGTCCGGCTGGCTAGCGTCGGGCCATGGACACCGATCACCGCCCCCCGGTCGACCGTCTCACCGGGTTGACCACCGCCCACGTCGCCGACGCGTGCCTGCGGGCCGGGGTGGCCGTCCGCTGCGCCCCGGCCGCGCTCCGGCCGGCGCTGCCCGGGCGGCGGCTGGCCGGCCCGGTACGCCCGGCCCGGCACTCCGGCAGCGTCGACGTGTTCCTGGAGGCGATCGACCGGGCGTCGCCGGGGGAGGTGCTGGTGGTGGACGACGGCGGGCGCACCGACCGGGCCTGCGTCGGGGACCTGGTGGTGCGGGAGGCACACGCCGCCGGCCTCGCCGGCCTGGTGGTGTGGGGGCTGCACCGGGACGCCGGCGACCTGGCGGCCGTCGGGCTGCCCGTGTTCAGCCTGGGCGCCGTCCCGACCGGGCCGCTGGAGCTGGACCCGCGACCGACCGGGGCGCTGGACGCGGCCCAGGTCGGTCCGTGGACGGTGGATCCGGGCGACCTGGTGCTGGCCGACGACGACGGGGTGCTCTTCGTGCCCGCCGACCGCGCCGACGAGCTGGCCGACCTGGCCCGGTCCATCCGGGACACCGAGCGGCGGCAGGCCGACCGGATCCGGGCCGGCGAGACACTGCGCACGCAGCTCGGGTTCGACGACTACCTGACCGCCCGGGCGGCCGACCCGACGCTGACGTTCCGGGCCCACCTGCGAACGGTGGGCGGCGCGATCGAGGAGTGACCCGGCTCAGCCGCCGCGCGCCCACAGCGCGAGGCGTACCCGGTTGGGACTGCCGGTCTTCGTCATCAGGCTGGTGATGTGGGTCTTCACCGTGGTCACGCCGATGTGCAGCCGGTCGGCGATCTCGGTGTTGGACAGCCCCTCGGCGACCAGGTCCAGCACGTCCCGCTCCCGGCCGGTCAGGTCGGCCGCGTGCCGGGGCGCGCCGGCCCGGGCGTGCACCGCCCGCCGGACCAGCCGCCGCAGCACCTCGGGGCTGAACGGGCTGTCCCCGGCGGCGGCGCGGCGGACCCCGTCGAGCAGGTCGGCCGGGGGCGCGTCCTTGAGCAGGAAGCCGCAGGCGCCGGCGGTCAACGCCGGATAGAGGTGGTCGTCGTCGCCGAACGTGGTGAGCACCATGATCCGGGTGGCCGGCCGGTCGGCCAGGATCCGGCTGGTCGCGGTGATCCCGTCGACCCCGGGCATCCGCAGGTCCATCACCACCACGTCCGGTCGCAGCCGGGCGGCGAGGGCGACCGCCTCCCGGCCGTTGTCGGCCTCGCCGACCACCTCGAGGTCGGGCTGGGCGTCGCAGAGCATCCGCAGCCCGGCCCGGATGAGGTGCTGGTCGTCGACCAGCAGCACCCGGATCACGCCGGCTCCGGCGTGACCGGACGCGGCCGGGGCGCCGCGCCGGGCGTCCGGTCCGGCGCGGCCGGCGGCAGAACCGTGCGGACCCGCCAGCCCTCGCCGGTCGGACCGGCCTCCAGCCGCCCGCCCAGCACCTCGACCCGCTCCCGCATGCCGACGATGCCGTGACCGCCGCCGGCCGGCACCACGGCCGACGCCGCGCCCCGCCCGTCGTCGGAGACCGCCCAGTGCACCGCCCCGTCGACCACGGTGACGGTGAACCGCGCCCGGGCCGCCGCGCCCGCGTGTTTGGCCACGTTGGTCAACGCCTCCTGGGTCAGTCGCAGCACCGCCTGGCTCCGGACCGCGTCCAGCGTGCCGACGGCCGGGTCCACGTCGGCCTCCACGGTGACCCCGGCCTGACGGGCCCGGTCCACCGCCGCGCCGAGCGCGGCCGGCAGCGCGGCCGGCTCGATCGCGGTCAGCGCCGCGTCGCCGCGGACGCCGTCGGGGTCTCGCAGCACCGCCACCAGCCGCCGCAGGTCGGTCAGGGCCGCCGTGCCGGTGCGGTGCACGTCGTCGAAGACCTCACCGACCCGCGGGTCGAGGTCGGTCAGCACGTGCCGGGCCACCCCGACCCGCAGCACCATCGACGCGACGTGGTGGGCGAGCACGTCGTGCAGCTCCCGGGCGATGGCGGCGCGTTCGTCGGCGCGCGCGGCGCGGCTCTCCGACTCGTGCCGGCGCTGCTCCGCCGCCGCCCGCTCCTCGGCCTGCCGGGCCAGCTCCCGGGTGGTCCGCACGACCAGGCCGAGCAGCAGCGGCAGGCCGACGGTGACGGCCAGCCCGAACACCCCGGTGAGGGCCTGCCGGATCGGGTCGCCGATCACGTGGCTCAGGTCGATCGCGGCCACCAGGCCGGCCGCGAGCCAGAACGTCCGGGGTCGGGCGGCCCGCATGGTCAGCTCCAGCAGCGCCCAGCTCGCGCCGACCTGGTTGATCGTCACGTCGTCGACCAACGGCAGCGCCGCGACCAGCAGCGCGGACTGGAGCAGCAGGTTCAGCAGCGGCCGGCGGTGGCACAGCAGCGCCACCGTGAACGCCGCGAGCGCGAGCAGCCACTGCGTCGCCGTCGGGGCGGGCCGGCCGTGCGCGCCGACGACCAGGTAGCCGACGCCGCTGAGATCCAGCAGCAGCATCCGCGCGAGCGTGTCGCGCGCGTCGAACAACCGACCGACCCAGCCCACGACGTCAGCCTAGGCAACCGGCGCGGCCGGGGCCACCACGCCCACCGACGCCCGCCACCGGGCGCGCAGTCCGAGGTGGACGGCCAGGCCGAGCGGGCCCAGCAGGACCGTCAGCACCAGCACCGGCGCGAGCACCGCCGCCGGTACGCCACGGTCCCGGGCGTCCTGCCAGATCCACCGTCCCACGAACAGGTCGAAGCCGATCATGTGGGCCCAGGCGGCCGCCGCTCCGTCGGCGGTGCCGAGCAGCTCCCGCAGGCCGTCCAGCGTGGGCGCGGTGACCACCGGCAGCACCGCGCCGAGCGCCGGCAGCACCAGGACCGCGTAGACCAGCAGGACCGGCGCCACGATCAGCGGCGAGCCGACGATCCGCGCGGTCCACGACCAGCGGGGCGCCAGGATCATCAGCGCCCAGAACGGTGCGGCGAGGGCGAAGGTCAGGCCGAACAGCGTGGCGCTCATCCGACCAGCACCACCCCGGCGCGGCGGGACCGGCGGCCCAGGACCAGGCCGACCGCCGTCGCGGTGGCGAGCGCCAGCACCGCCGCCACGGTCAGGGTCAGCGCGTCCGGGCGCAGCAGCGGCTGCCCGCGCAACGCCTGCCCGGTGAGCAGCAGCGTGACCCCGGCGTACGCGACGCCGCCGACGAGCACCAGCCGGGCCCGGGTCAGCTCGTCCAGCCGCGCGCCGAGGAACCGGTCCAGCAGGATCGCCAGCAGGGGCAGCGCCTGCAACGCGTGCAGCCCGACGAAGTGGCCGACGCGCAGGTCGCCGCCGGTGGTGCTCCAGCCGACCAGAGGCAGCCCGGGGCCACCGTCGGGCACGCCGACGCTGTGCGCGCCGGTGATCCCGGCCGGCGCCCCGGCCGGGCGCTGCGCCACCATCGGGAACGCCACGAGCATGCCGAGCAGGGACACACCGAGGCCGAGGCGGACGGCGTACCCGCCGGCCCGGTCCGGCGTGGCGCGGCGCAGCAGCACCACCGCGAGCACCGCCTGAGCGAGGAACAGCACCATGATGGCCGCGCCCATGACGTCGAACAGCGCCTCGTTCAGCGGCGTCGTGCCGTTGAAGTGGCTGGTCGTGCCGCGCAGCACCTGGCCGACGATGACGACCATCTCCACCACCGACATGGCCACGATCACCGTGGCCGCCCGCTCGGCCAGGCGGCTGCGTCGCGGCAGCAGCGAGAGCATCCAGGCGAGGGTGACGCCGTAGAGCACGAACGAGATCGCGAACTTCAGCGGCTTGAGCCAGGCGGGCGCGCCGGTGAGCACCCGGGGGTCGGCCACCAGACCGATCGCGGCGACGACGGTGAGCACCGCCATCGCGGACACGAGGAGCATCAGGGGGCGGTGCCAGCGGACCGCCCGGTTCACCACGGTAGTCATGCCTGTAGATGCTGGTGGCCGGCGACGCCCGTCGCGCCCGACCGGCGGCCGAGGTCGCGGCCGCGGGTCCGACCCGCGCCTCCTACCGGGGTAGGAGACGCTCAGTCGGGCAACCGGGGCATCTCGACGCCGGGGTCGCGGCCGAGCAGCACCCCGCGGGTCAGCGCCCGGGAGCCGAAGCGGTCCCGGACGGCGTCGACCGCGGCGTCCAGGGCGGGCCCCGGTTCGGCGGTGAACGGCAGCGTGAGCTGCGTGTGCCCGCCGTCCAGGTTGCCCACCGAGACGCCGAGCAGGGTGATGCCGCGCAGCGCGATCTGCGGCAGCGCGGCGCGCAGCAGCGTGCGGGCGGCGGCCCGCAGCGGCGCGGTCTGCGCGGTCGGCTCGTCCAGGGTGTGCGACCGGGTGGCCCGGGTGTAGTCGCCGAAGCGCAGCCGCAGCGTCACCGTGCGGCCGGTGCGTCGGGCGGCGCGCATCCGCCCGGTAACCCGGTCGACCAGCCCGGCCAGCACGGCGTCGAGCTCGGCGGGGGAGTGCGGCTCCCGGCCCAGTGCGTGCTGCGCGCCCATCGAGGAGCGGCGGCGCCCCACCTGCACGGCACGCGGGTCGCGGTTGTGCGCGAGAGCGTGCAGGTGCCGCCCGGCGCCGCCGCCGAGCAGCGACACCAGCGCCGGTTCGTCGAGGCGGGCCACCTGGCCCACGGTGCGCAGGCCGCGCTCGCGCAGCCGGGCGGCGGTGACCGGGCCGACGCCCCACAGCCGCTCGACCGGCAGCGGGTGCAGGAAGGCCAGCTCCCGCCCCGGCTCGACGACCAGCAGACCGTCGGGCTTGGCCACGCCGCTGGCCACCTTGGCCAGGAACTTCGTGCGGGCCACCCCGACCGTGATCGGCAGGCCGACCTCCCGGCGGACCCGGCGGCGCAGCGCGGCGGCGATGTCGGCCGGCGGGCCGACCAGACGCCGCAGGCCGCCCACGTCGAGGAACGCCTCGTCGATGCTGAGGCCCTCGACCAGGGGGGTGGTGTCGCGGAAGATCTCGAACACCGCCCGGCTGGCCGTCGTGTACGCGGCCATCCGGGGCGGAACCACGACCGCATCCGGGCAGAGCCGCCGCGCCTGCCGGCCACCCATCGCGCTGCGCACGCCCCGGGCCTTCGCCTCGTAGCTGCAGGCGAGCACCACCCCGCCGCCGACGATCACCGGACGGCCGCGCAGCGCGGGGTCGTCGCGCTGCTCGACCGAGGCGTAGAACGCGTCCAGGTCGGCGTGCAGGATGGTGGCCTCGCTCGACACCGGCCCATCTTCGCACACCTGTTCGACTCGTGGCGGCTGACCTGCCCGGACAGCGGCCGGCCGGCGGAGGAAACCCCGCCGGCCGGCCGTCGGCGTCACCGCCCGTAGACCTCGAACTCGTAGAGCGAGAAGCCGTACGAGGTGGCCCGCTTGACCCCGTACACCCGCACGTAGCGGGCGCTGACCGGGGCGAAGGTGGCGTTGTCGACGCCGCCGTTGCCGGTGGTGGTGGCGAACACCGGCGTCCAGGAGCTGCCGTCGCCGGAGACCTCGATCCGGTACGAGGTGGCGTAGGCGGACTCCCAGCGCAGCACCGCCCGGCTGACGGTGCGGGCCGACCCGAGGTCCACCCGCAGCCACTGGTTGTCGTTGTAGCTGCTGGCCCACCGGCTGCTCAGGCTGCCGTCGACCGCCTTGGCCGGGGTGTAGCTGGTCAGGAACTGGGTGCTCGACGCGCTGGCCGGGCGGCCCTGGGCCAGGTTGGCGACGTCGTCGCCCCGGCGCGCCGGGAACGAGACGACCTGCTGGTAGGTGGGACGGTTCTGCCAGGCGATCAGCGGATGGGTGATGCCGCCGAGGCCGGACTGGGCGATCGAGTCGGCGCACCACTGGTCGCCGGCGCCGCAGGACTTGTCGCCGGGGTAGACCGTGGTGGCCGGCACCGAGGCGGCCTGGCCCAGCGTGTCGAGCAGGGCCTGCCGGCACGCGCCGAGGTTGCCGTTGCCGCAGTACGCGCGGCCCGGCCCGCCGGCCACCGGGTCGCCGAGCACGGTGCGGACGTCCTTGTCGACGTAGCCCCACCAGCCGTACTGGAACGACGAGCCCTTGTGTGCCTGACCCTGCAGGGCCCAGCTCGCCGCGCCGTCGCGCCCGCCGTTCTGGCCGCCCGACGGCGCCTCGTTCACCTCGATGGCGTCGACCAGCGCCGCGTACAGGTCGGGCCCGAGGCCGGGACGGAACTCGGCCGAGGCGAGCAGCGGCCACCAGGCGTCGAAGATCCGGATCGCCTCGGCGTGCTGGTAGACCTTCGAGCCGGGGGAGGTCTCCACCCGGCGGGCGCCGGCCTGCTGCCAGGCCCGCAGCTTGCCCACCGCGTCGGCCAGCGCCGGGTCGGTGACCGGCGTGCTGTCGAGCACCCGCAGCAGGTCGCCGAGGACCTGCTGGCCGCGCAGGTCGGTCACCGCCGCGTCCGCCATGATCTTGACGACGTCGGCGCGGCCGACCTTGCGCTGGGCGATCGCGGCGCGCACCGGGCCGTCGAGCAGCTGACCCCGGTGCACCGAGCCGAAGCTGAAGTTGCCGTCGGCCGCGCCGAAGTCCCGCGCCTGCTTGTTGTTCCAGCTGACGTAGTAGTCCTGGTTGACCGACCGGGGGTGGGCCGACGCCGGGGTGTAGGTGGCGTCGTTGGTGTCCGGGTTCCAGCCGACCCACTCGTACGCCGGCTCGGCCTTCGCCGGCAGGTTCGGGTCGGTGACCGACGACCGGACCGGGTTCGCGCCGGAGTTGTAGTACGCCGCCTCGGTGGAGTTGACGTAGAACCAGTTGAACGCGTAGCCGACGCTTGCCGCGGACGCCTGGAACGCCGCCGCGCTGCCCATCGCCGCCGGGTCGTTGAACGCCTGGAAACCGATCGCCGAGTCGGCCTCGTGCCGGTAGGTCGAGCGCAGCTTGGTGAACGCGGTCGGCTGCCCGTTCACCAGCCCCCGGTACGCGACCAGTCCGTACTTCGTACGCAGCGCGCGCAGCGTGTACGAACCGGCCGGGGTGGAGTCGGCCAACGTGGGCGACCAGGAGTTGCGCTGCTCCAGCGCCTCCATGGCGAGGCACTGCCCGTGGTAGAGGTAGCGGTTGGACCGCAGCGTCGGGGCCGTGCCGTCGGTGGTGCACAGCGGCACCGCGTACGTGTCGGTGAGGTCCTGGGAGGCGGAGGTGGCGCTCCACGCGTAGTCCTGGCCGCGGCCGAGCAGCACGTAGAGGTTCAGCCCGGCGAACGCGGCGCCGCGCGCGCTGATGCCCGGGCCCTGCAACTCCTGGAGCATGAGCAGCTGCGGCGCGAAGTAGCCGGTCTGCGGGCCGAACACGGCGACCGGGTTGCCGGTGGTGGTGTGCCGACCGGAGACCACCACCGCGTTGGACATGCCGTGCGCGCGCAGGTTGGCCAGGCCGCCGAGCAGGTCCTTGGTGGCGGTGCTGGCGCCGGTGCGCGCGGCGGCCCCGCCGGTGGCGTCGTAGGCGAGCGGCTCGGCGACCACCGTGCCGGCGTCGGGGAGCACCGCGCTGGTCGCGCCCGGCGGCGTCGCCCCGTACGGGAAGCTCTGCCCGTCGTGCAGGGTGAGCACGGTCTCCGGGTCGTTCTGCGACCGGAACGCCGCCCACACCTTGTCGCCCTCGGTGGCGCCGTACTTGGCCCGGGCGGCCACCCGGACCAGCGCGGACTGGATCTCGCTGCCACCGCCGCCGCCGAACAGCCCGCCGATCACGCCGGCGGTGGCGATCAGGTCGGTCATGGTGAAGTGCTTCGGCTTGCCGGCGCCGGCGAGCACGTACTCACCCGGGTAGTTGTCGTCGGCGATCGACTTGTCGATGTAGGCGTTGATGCCGGCGATGTAGTCGACCACGTCGGTGTAGAGCTGCTGGCCCCGGGTGCCCCTGGTGCGCAGCGCGTCCACCTGGGCCTGCAGGTCCGCCTCGGTGTAGGGCGAGTTGGCCCAGACGCTCTGCTCCAGCTCCCGGTTGCCGGGGGCGCCGCCGGCGAACGAGGTGACGTTGCCGCGGCCGACGTGCCGCAGCAGGTCCATCACCCACAGCCGGTCCTGGGCTCCGGCGTAGCCGGCGCCGAACATGGTGCCGGCGCGGGTGGTGCCGGTGATGTGCGGGACGCCGGTGGCCCTGTCCCGCACGATGGTGACGTCCGCGCGCGGTGAGACGGTGCTCTCGACCTGCGCGGCCGGTACGCCGAACGAGGCGTCGTTGTAGAAATGGGCGATCTGCTCGTCGGTCAGCCCGGCGTAGTTGTAGACCAGGTTCGCGTACTCGTCGAGCTGGTCGCTGGAGTGCGCCGGGCGGGTGCCGAGCGCCTGGTGCGCCAGGATGGCGACCAGTGTGGCGTTGCCGTTCTGCCCGGGGGGCAGGATGTCGGCGCACTGGCCGAGGCAGTAGTCGTTGGGGGCGAACGTGCTGGCGGCCAGCGCCGGTGACGGCGGGGTGACGGTCAGGACGCTCGCGGTCAGGGCGGCGGCGGTGAACGCCGCGAGGCGGGCACGGAGAGCGGGACGGGGCATGGCGATCCTCCGGGGACGCGGAGTCGGGCCGAACGGTACGCCCGGCTTCTTCCGGTGCCGACGTCTCGCCCTCCGCGCCCGGGCGTTCCACCCGGAGGTGAGAATGACTCATATCTATCTCCGGGCAATGATCGGCGGAGGACCGCCGCCCGGGATACCCGTCGTTCACCACCCGCGAATGCCGACGTTTCGCCCGCCGGCTGTCCACGCCGGACACGGCGGTGGGGGGTGGCGCCGTTGCCACCCCCCACCGCTCTCCCCGCCGGTGCGCCGTCAGTGCTTGTGGAACGACTGGCGCACCACACCCCCCACCAGGGCGCACCAGGTGGTGGTGCTGAGCTTGCCGGTGGGCGGCAGCCCGTGCAGGCGCTGCAGGTCCTTGACCGCGGTGCGGGTGGCGTGGTCGTACTCGCCCGTCGGGAGGACCTCCGCGTAGCCCTTGGAGTTCAGCATGAACTGCGCCGCGGTCACCGGGACGCCGCTGTCGCGCTGGTCCAGCTCCGGCGCGAGCGTCTCCCAGGTCGGCGCGGTGAGCGTGGCGTCGACGTCGACCGGGATGCCGTTGCGCGCCTGCCAGTCCTGCACCGCCGCCACGGTGGCGGCGTCGAACACGCCGGTGACCGGCACGGCGTAGCCCCGGAACGTGAGCAGGTGCTGCGCGACCTGGACCACCGGACCGCCGACGAAGCGCCAGATGTCCGGCCACCGTCGCGCCGGCACGTCGCCCAGGCGGGTGCCGAGCCTGCGGAAGACCTGGCGGCGCAGCGCGGGGAACTCGCGGTAGAACATCGCGCCCGGGCACTGGGTGGCGCGGAAGTCCCAGTGGCCGAAGATGTCGTGCGCGTGCAGGCCGTACTGCCGGCAGATCGCGGTGCACAGCCGCACCAGCCCGGCGATCAGCTCCTCGGGCGGCGTCTCGGTGACGTAGGTGCCCTCGTTCTCGATGCCGATGGCCCGGCCGTTCTCACCCGGGCAGTGCGCGGCGATCATCTGCCGGTCGCCGGCCTGGAGCCGCTCCAGGCTGCCGTGCCGTCCCTCCAGGACGTGGCCGCCCCGGCTCACCGTGAAGTGCTGCCCGGTGTCGGACCAGCCGTTGCCGTCCATGTGCAGGTCCTGGCAGTCGCGGGCGAGCTGCTTGGCGTGTTCCTCGGAGTAGTCGGTGACGTTCGGGAACGCCATGTGGTGCACGATGATCTTGTTGGTCGGGATGGCGCTGACCGACAGCGGGTCCGCCGGCGGCCGGGCCGCCCACTCGTCGCAGCTGATGATCCAGTCGAGGTCCGCGCCCGGCGCGGCCTGCGCGGCGGAGGGCAGGGCGAGCTCGCTCCCGACGACCGCGACCGCGGCGGCGCCGAGGCCGGCCCGCAGCAGCGTACGGCGGTCCAGCTCGGGGTGGTCGAAGTGCATGGCATCTCCTCGATGGCCCGGTCGGACCGGGCGATGTAAAGGAACTCCAACTGCTGCGCGCGAGTTGGAGAATATTGCCACGGACGGGCGGCGCGCCAGAGGACAAATGCCACCGACGGCCGGCGACTCCTACCACCGACGTAGGCGATGTCACGTCCGCTGACCGGGACGGACCATGTCGCGCCGCCGCCCGGCGTGGCAGCCTGGTGCGGTGCGCCCGCCCAGCCTGACCGGAGTCCTCGTGCTCGTCGCCGTGCTCGCGGTCGCCGGCGCGTTCGGCTGGTGGCGCCGCCGCCACGACGGTCGGCTGCGGGCTGTCCGCGAACGCCCGCCGGGCGCGGCGGACCGCGACGCGTCGGCCGCCGCCGGCGACGCCCCGCACCGGGCCACCCTCGCCGCCCTCGGGGTACGCCCCGGCGTGGTCACGCTGGTGCAGTTCTCCGCCCCGGTCTGCGCGCCGTGCCGGGCCACCCGCCGCGTCCTCGACGACGTCACCGGTCGCCTCGACGGGGTGGCGCTGCGGGAGGTCGGCGTGGACGAGCACCTCGACGCGGCCCGCGACCTGGACGTCTGGCGTACCCCGACGGTGCTGGTGGTGGACGCGGCCGGACGCGTCGTGCGCCGGGCCGCCGGCGTGCCCGACCGGGCCGAGCTGCTCGCGGCGCTCGCCCCGCTCACCGCCGGCGCCGCCCGGTGACCGGTCGGCGCTCGGCGGGCGTGCGGCTGACCCGGCGGCGGGTGGTGGACCACGGCCGGCTCGCGGCGAGCCTCTGTGCGTCGGCCCGTCCCGCCTGACCGCCCGCCCCGCCGTCCGAAACGGAACCCCCATGCTGCTCGACCCCCGGGGGCCGCGCTTCGCCGCCGCCCTCACCACCGTCGTCCTCGCCGTCGCCCTGGTCACCGGCTCGGGGCTGCTCGTCCTCGCCCAGGCCGTGGTCTTCGCGCTCACCGCCGCCGCCCCGCGTCTCGGCCCGTACGGCCTGCTCTTCCGGGCCCTGGTCGCGCCCCGGCTGGGCCCCCCGGCCGAGCGGGAACCGGCCGCCCCGGTGCGGTTCGCCCAGATCGTCGGGCTGGTCTTCGCCACCGTCGGCGCCGCCGGCTTCCTCGCCGGCGCGCCCGTGGTCGGCCTGATCGCCACCGCCGCGGCGCTGGCCGCCGCGTTCCTCAACGCGGCGTTCGGGCTCTGCCTCGGCTGCGAGGCCTACCTGGCGGTCCGTCGGCTGACCGGCCGCCCGCTCGCCGCCCGGGTCGCCGTCCCGCCCCGCTGACCGCCCCGCCCGAACACCGGCACGATCGCCGGATGCCGCCCCGGCCCGTGCCGCCCGTACGCTGGCCCGGCCGGCACGGGGACGGGGGAATGGCATGGGTGGTCGGGCGCGACTGGACCGGCGCAGCGTGCTCGCCGCCGCCGGCGGGCTGGCGCTCGCCGGGATCGGCGTTCCGGTCGGGCTGGCCGCCACCGCCGACCGGCCGCCGGCGCCGCGCGGACGGCGGCCGATCAGCATGGCGATGCACCTGCACGCCTCGTTCAGCGAGGGCATCGCCAGCTACGCCGCCCACCTCGACCAGGCCCGCCGCAACGCCGTCGACGTGCTCTGGTGGACCGACCACGACTTCCGCGTCGCCGCCCACGACCACCGCCGGGTCGTCCACTTCGACGGCCCGCAGGAGCTGGAGGGCGGTCTGGCCTGGACCTGGACGGCCGCCACCGAGGGGCGGCTCACCGGGTCGGCCGCCGAGTTCGTGGCCGCGCCGGACGCCGCCGACGGTCCCGGCCGCGCGCTGCGCCTCAGCGCCGCCGGCACCGGCACCCACTGGTACGCCGGCAAGGCCTGGAACTGGACCCACACCGGGAACATCTCCGACACCACGCTGCACCTCGACGTGCGGCCCGAGGCGGCCGGGCCGGACGCCACGCTGACCGTCGAGATCGCGTTGTCCCACCACCCGGCCGGTCCGGGACGACCCGCCGGCCAACTGGTACTGCGCTACCGGCTGGGCGCGACGGACGCGGTCCGGCACACCGCCGACGGCCGGCACGGCACCGTCGACCTGCCCGCGCCGATCGGCGCCTGGCGGCGGCACACGCTGGACCTGCTCGCCGACGCGCGGCGGCTCTGGCCCGACCTGGTGGCCGGCGACAACTCGCTGCGCGGGCTGCGCCTCGGCGTGACGGTGGCCGGCGGCGCGCGCGGCGCGTACCTGGTCGACCGGCTGGTCTTCGACCGGGCCCGCCGCGCCGGGCAGGCCGGCGAGGAGCTGCGCGCCGAGGTGCTGGCCGGCTACGCCGACGCCTACCCGGGCGTGACCCACCACCGGGCCTACGAGGTGTCGATGGTCCGGCACCTCAACTGGTTCGGCGGCGACGGCACGCTGCCCCGCTTCCCGTCCCCGCCCTACCGCGACGACGACGTCGAGGCGACCGAGCGGATGGTGGAGTTCCTGCACGGCCACGGCGGCGTGGTCTGCTGGAACCACCCGCTGGACGTGGAACGCCGCGACTCCCTGGCCCGGCTGCTGGTGACCCGGGACGCGCTCGGCGTCGACCTGATCGAGATCGGACGGGCCCCGGTCGCCGACCACCTCTGGGCGTACGACGTGGCGGCCCGCAACGCGATCCCGCTGACCGCCGTCGGCGTCACCGACGACCACAACGGCACCGACTGGCGGACCGGTCGGGACCGGTACGTCACCTCCGTCTGGGCGGCCTCGACCGACCGGGAGGACCTCGTCGCCGCGCTGCGCGCCGGGCAGGCGTGGTTCGCCGACCTCGCCGTCTACCGGGGCGCCCTGGACCTGGAACTCGGCGGGCGCAGCGCCATGGGCGCGCTGCCGACGGTCGCCGAGGACACCGTGACGGTGCGGCTGCGGGCCACCGACCTGCCGGCCGGGTCCATCCTGGAAGTGGTCACCGGCGACGTCGACCGGGCCGGCGCGGCGGACCCGACCCCCGCGATCCGGACCGGTCAGGTGCTGTGGCGGGAGCTGCGACAGGGCTGGCACGACCTGCCGGTGCGGGTGGGCGCCGGGGCGTACGTGCGCACCCAGGTCCGGGACCGCGACGGCGCGATCGTCGGGGCGAGCAACCCGGTCTGGCTGCTCCGCGAGCCTCCGCCCGGAGGCGTCCCGCCCGCCCGCCGGATCTGACCGGTCGGCCGTCCTTGATCGACTCCATGTCGCCGAAGTGGTGCCGTCCGAGGGCCTCTGATGGCGCCACTTCGCCGAGGTGGAGTCGATCAAGGACGATCCGGTCCGGGACGACCGCGCCGCGAATATGCCGGTGAAGGGCGGGCCGTCGACCGGGAGCGACCCACCGGCTGAGGGTTGCGCGGGTCTGCTGCAGTGGCGGTGTGTCCGTTACCGACCATCCGCCGCCCGGCCCCGGACCGGCGGGACACCTCCGGTCCGGGGCCGCCGTCCGGCGTACGGAAGCGTCCGTTGCGCCGATGGCCGGCGGCGCCGGCGCGACCAGAATGACCAGCGAGGCGGCAACCGGCAGCCGTCCCTGGATCGCGGTGGGGTTCGTCGCATGAGCGGCTGGCAGCTGTCCGGCTACACGCCGGTTCGTGAGCTCGGCTCCGGGGCGTCGGGCAGTGTCGTGCTCGCCACCCACGACGACACCGGCACCCCGGTCGCGATCAAGTATCTGGTCCGCGACCTCGGGGCCGACTCCTCGTTCCGCACCGCCTTCCGCGACGAGGCCCGGTTGCTCGGCGAGATCGACGACCGGCACGTCAGCCGGCTCTACGAGTACGTCGAGTCTCCGCACGGCGCCGCCATCGTGATGGAACTGGTCGACGGTGTCTCGCTGCGGCAGATGCTGCGCGCGCACGGCCCGACCACCCCCGAGGCGGCGCTCTGCGTGTTGAAGGGCTCGCTCGCCGGGCTCGCCGCCGCGCACGCGCACGGGGTCGTGCACCGGGACTACAAGCCGGAGAACGTGCTGGTCACCGGTGCCGGGTCGAGCAAGCTCGCCGACTTCGGCATCGCCATGCCGATCGGCCGGGGCTCGGACACCACCGTCTCCGGCACGCCCCGCTACATGGCCCCCGAGCAGTGGACCGGCGCCCCGGCCAGCCCCGCCTGCGACATCTACGCCGCCACCGCCACGTTCTTCGAGTGCCTCACCGGGCGGCCCCCGTACCAGGGTCCGGACCTGCTCTCCCTGCGCGAGCAGCACGCCACCGCGCCGATCCCCACCGACCCGGCGCCCGCCCCGGTGCACGAGCTGCTGCGGCACGGGATGGCCAAGAGCCCCGACGACCGGCCGCAACCGGCCCAGGTCTTCCTGGAGCTGCTCGACCGGGTGGCCGGTGCCGGGTACGGGCCCGAGTGGGAGGAACGCGGGTTGCGCGAGCTGGCCCGCCGGGCCGCGCTGCTCGCCGCGCTGTGGCCGTTCCCCGACCGGGCGGAGGGCGCCACCGCGGTGGCCAGCACCGCGCTCGGCGCCTCGGCCGGCCGGGGCGGCCTGTTCCGGCGGGGACGCAAGCGCACCATGCTGGCGGCCGGCGCCGTGGTCGCCGCCGTGCTGGCCGGCGGCGCCGGCTACAGCTACGCCGCCCGCGAGAGCCCGGCCGCCGCCGAGGTTCCCGCCGGCCCGTCACCCGCCGGTCCCACCCCGACCGACCCGACCACACCGGACCCGACGGCCGTCACGCCCCCGGACGTCACCCCCACCGCGTCGCCGCCGGCCACGCCGTCCGTCCTGCCCACCCCGCCGGCCGGTACGCCGTCCGCCACGCCGGACGGAACCCGGGCGCCGACCCGCCCGCCGGTCCGCACCAGCGCACCGACCCCCACCCCGTCGCGCAGCACCACGCCGCCGCCCCCGCCGGACGTCACCGCGCCGGTCGTCGGCGGCGTCAGCGCCGATCCGGGTCAGCTCGAACCGAGGGGCTGCCCGTTCGGGATCCAGAGCAGCACCGTCTCCGTCTCCGTCACCGACGACCGCAGCGGTCCGGCCGCCCTGAAGGTCACGTTCCGCTACACCCTGGAGGGCGCCACCGGAACGGTCCGGATGGCCGCCGCCGGGCGCGGCGTGTTCACCGGCACGCTCGGTCCGTTCGCGGCGCCGAAACAGAGCAGCCGCATCCCGGTCCAGGTCACCGCCGTCGACGCCGCCGGCAACGCGACCACCTCGGCGAAACCGGTGTACGTGACGCTCTACACCTACTGCACCCCCGGCTAGGAGTACGACGTGCCCGTTGCCCAGCACCGCAGTCCGGACCGGGGACGGCCGGCGTGACGCGGCCGGAGGAGCCCACCGAGGCGCTGCCCACCCGCGCCCTGCCCGCCGACCCGGCCCGCGACGCGCAGGCCGCCGCGCCCACCGTCCACCTCGTCCCGCCCCGACCACCGGCCGACGCGGATGCCACCGCGCCCCTGACCGTCGACCCCGCGGGCGCGGCGGAACCGACCGTGCACCTCGCCGGCCAGGGAGCGAGCCCGCCCGCCGACGCCGGTGCGACGGTGCGCCTCGCCGGTCGGGGAGCGACGCCGCCCGCCGAGAGCGATGCGACGGTGTACCTCGCCGGTCCGGGGGCGGCCCGGCCCGGCGACGCCGATCCGACGGTGCGCCTCGCCGGTCGGGGAGCGACGCCGCCCGCCGAGAGCGATGCGACGGTGCACCTCGCCGGCCCGGGGGTGGCCCGGCCCGGCGACGCCGATCCGACGGCGCGTCTCGCCGGCCCGCGTCAGCCCGGCCGGCCCGACGCCGACGGGACGGTGGACCTCGGTGGTACGGGCGTGGCCGGGGCGGTTCGGGCCGAGCCGACCGTGCACCTCGCCCCGCCGCAGCAGGTCACCGGGGCGTCGACCGCCGCGTACCGGCCGACGTCCACCGGGCCGGCCGCCCCGACGGCGGGAGCGACCGCCGGCGCGTACCGGGATCCGACCGCGCGGGCGGTGGGCGGCGTGCCCGCGCCGGCGTCCGGCGGCGAGCTGCGGTTCGGCCCGGGCGTGCCGGCGACCCCGCCACCGCCGCCGGCCTGGCCGGTCGCGCCGCCGATCCGGCCGCCGCGGCCGCTCTGGCGTCGGGTCGTCTCGGTGCTGTCCACCCTGCTCACCGCCGCGCTGCTGGTGACGGTCGGTCTCTACCTGTGGCAGCGGCTGCGGCCGTTGGAGGTCGAGCAGGTCGCGGTGGCGGTGCCCCGGCCGCCCGGCATCGCGTGCGACGTGACCGTCGACGTGGTGGCCACGGTCCGCACCAACGGGCGCGCCGGCACGATCCGCTACCAGTGGTTCCGCTCCGACGCGCCGCCCGGCGCGCTGCTCAGCGAGCGGGTCGGCAGCGGGCAGCGGACCGCCACGCTCACCCTCAGGTGGACGTTCAGCGGGGTCGGCGCGACCACCGGGACGGCCACCGTGAACATCATCGAGCCCGCGCCGGTGCAGGCCGGCACCCGGGTCAGCTACCGCTGCCCCGGGGGCTGACCGCGTTTCCGCGCGCGTGGGCCCGGGTAGGCCTTCCGGAACGATCCTGACCACATGCGTGGAGGCCCTTCGATGAGAGACAACTTCGGCGACGCGGTGGGCGACGCGTTCCGTTCGGTGATGCTGTTCCTGCCCAAGGCGGTCGCGTTCGTCGCCATCCTGGTCGTCGGCTGGCTGATCGCCAAGGCCGTGCTCAAGCTGGTGGACAAGGTCCTCGAGCGGGTGCACTTCGACCGGGCGGTCGAACGCGGCGGCATCAAGACCGCGCTGGCCCGCTCGAAGTACGACGCCAGCGACATCGTCGCCAAGCTCGCCTACTACGGCGTGCTGCTGGTCACGCTGCAGCTCGCGTTCGGCATCTGGGGTCCCAACCCGATCTCCGACCTGATCGCCGGCGTCGTCGCCTGGCTGCCCCGGGCGTTCGTCGCCATCGTCATCGTCGTGGTGGCCGCGGCCATCGCCCGCGCGGTGAAGGACATCATCTCCAGCGCGCTCGGCGGTCTCTCCTACGGTCGGGTGCTGGCCAACCTCGCCTCGGTGTTCATCCTGGGCCTGGGCGTGATCGCCGCGCTCAACCAGATCGGCGTCGCCACCGCGGTGACCACCCCGGTGCTGATCGCGGTGCTCGCCACCGTCGGCGGCATCCTGGTCGTCGGCGTCGGCGGCGGGCTGGTCCGGCCGATGCAGAGCCGCTGGGAGACCTGGCTGACCCGGGCCGAGGAAGAGTCCCGGACCATCGCCACCCACGCCCGCGCCTACCAGGCCGGTCGACGTGACGTGGCGGCCCGCCTGGCCACGTCGGACCCGTACGGCGAGGCGGAGCTGACCCAGCCGGTGGCCCGCGACGCCGAGGCCGACCGCACCCAGCCGGTGTCGGCGTACGCGGGTTCCGAGCCGACCCAGCCGGTGCCGGCCCGGACCGGCGCGGAGACCAGCCCGACGGCGTCCACGGACGTCACCCAGGCGATCCCGTCGTTCTCCGACTCCGAGCGCACCCAGCCGACCGCACCCCGCCAGCCCACGGCCGAGCAGGCCGCGGACAGCGAGGCCACGATGGTCATCCCGCCGGCGGACGTGGACAAGTTCCGCCGCTGACCCCTCGTCGCGCGACACCGGGGCGGGATCCGACGTCGGGTCCCGCCCCGGTCGCGTGTCGCACGGGACCACCCGCCGGCGCGGGTCCGGCTACGATCGTCGGCATGACCTGGCGATGTTGATGCCTTCCTGAGCGACGAGGCCGCGGGCCACCGCGGACGCCGTGCACTGCGCCCGGTGTCCGTCACGTCCCGTGGGAAGGCCTCATGCTCGTCGCACCTGCCCGCGTGCCCGCGACCCGCCGCCTGGCGGCGACGCTCTACGGCTACGCGTTCCTCACCGACCTCGTCCTGCTCTACCCGCTCTACGTGCTGCTGTTCGCCGACACCGGGCTGTCGGTCGGGCAGATCTCGACGCTGTTCGTCCTCTGGGCGGTCGCCGGCATCCTGTTGGAGGTGCCGTCGGGGGCCCTGGCCGACGCGCTCTCCCGCCGGCTGCTGCTCTGCCTGGCGCCGCTGCTCACGGCCGCCGGTTTCGCGCTCTGGGTGCTGCTGCCGTCCTATCCGGCGTTCGCCGTCGGGTTCCTGCTCTGGGGCGCCGGCGGCGCGTTGCGCTCCGGCGCGCTGGAGGCGCTGGTCTTCACCGAGCTGGACCGTCTCGGCGCGGCCGACCGCTACGCCCGGCTGATCGGCCGCACCCGCACCGCCGAGGTGCTCGGCGCGGTCGGCTCGGGGGTGCTCGCCGGGCCGGTGTTCGCGGTCGGCGGCTACCTCGCCGTCGGCGCGGCCAGCGTGGCGACCTGCCTGCTCGCCGCCGCGGTCGCGGCCCGCTTCCCGGAGCACCGCACCGCGCCGGCCGCCGTCGCGCCGCTCGCCACCCCGTCGGCCGTCGCCCCGCCGTCGGGCCCGGGGGAGGCGCCGGACGACGACGAGCCCGGTTGGCTGGACAGCCTGCGCGGGGGCCTCGCCGAGGTGCGGGCCGACCGCGCCGTCCGCGCGGCCGTGCTGCTGGTCGCCGCGGTGGCCGCGATCTGGGGTGGCCTGGACGAGTACACCGGGCTGCTGGCCCGGGACACCGGGGTGGCCGAGGTGACCGTGCCGCTGCTGCTCCTGCTGGTGTGGGCCGGGATGTCCGTGGGCGGACTGCTCGCCCCGTGGGGCGAGCGGCTGTCCCGTCGCGGGTACGCCGGCCTCCTGCTCGTCGCGGCGGTGGCGCTGGCGGCCGGGGCGCTGGCGCGGCACCCGGGGGGCTTCCTGCTGCTGGCGGTGGCGTTCGCCGCGTTCCAGCTCGCCACCGTGCTGGCCGACGTCCGGCTCCAGGCCCGGATCAGCGGTTCCGCGCGGGCCACTGTCACCTCGCTGGCCGGGATGGCCACCGACCTGACCACCGTCGCCTTCTACGGCGCGTACGGGCTGCTCGCCGGCGCGGTGGGCAATCCGGTCGCCTTCGCGGTGGCCGTGCTGCCCTATCTGCTGGTGGCGCTCTGGCTGTTCGCCGGACGGGGGTGAGTTGCCAGAAAAGGGATGAATCATCGCATTCAGGATTACGGTGGGTCCGGACACGACCGACCGCGGGGAGACGATAGCGGTGACGTTGGAAGCAGAGCGCACGCTGCGCGACGAGGACCTGACCGGGCTGGCGGAGCTGGCCGCCCAACTGCGGGTGGACGCGATCCGGTGCACGACGATGGCCGGCTCCGGGCACCCCACCTCCAGCCTCTCCGCCGCCGACCTGCTCGCGGTGCTGGTCGCCCGGCACCTGCGCTACGACTGGTCCTACCCGGGCAACCCCGGCAACGACCACCTGATCTTCTCCAAGGGGCACGCCTCGCCGCTGCTGTACGCGGTGTTCCGGGCCACCGGCGCGATCAGCGAGCAGGAGCTGCTGGAGACGTACCGCCGGTCCGGCTCGCGCCTGCAGGGCCACCCCACCCCGGTTCTGCCCTGGGTGGACGTGGCCACCGGCTCGCTCGGCCAGGGCCTGCCGGTGGGCGTCGGCGTGGCCCTGGGCGCCCAGTACCTCGACCGCTCGCCGGCCCACGTCTGGGTGCTGTGCGGCGACAGCGAGATGGCTGAGGGCTCGATCTGGGAGGCCCTGGACAAGGCCGGCCACTACGGGCTGCGCGCCCTGACCGCGATCGTCGACGTCAACCGGCTGGGGCAGCGCGGCCCGACCGAGCTGGAGTGGGACCTGGACAGCTACCGGCGGCGGGTCGAGGCGTTCGGCTGCCGGGCGATCGTCGTCGACGGGCACGACCTCGGTGCGATCGACGACGCGTACGGGCAGGCGCGGGAGGCCACCGGACCGACCGTGGTGCTGGCCCGCACGGTCAAGGGCCGCGGGGTGCCCGAGATCGAGAACGACCCGTCCTGGCACGGCAAGGCGCTCGACCCCGAGCTGGCCGACCGGGCGGTGCGGGCGCTCGGCGGACCCCGGCGGATCCGGGTCGCCGGGCCGAAGCCGCCCGCCGCGCCGCGCGCCACCCCGGTCGAGCACCGGCGACCCGAGCTGCCCCGCTGGTCGCGCGGCGCGAAGGTCGCGACCCGGGACGCGTACGGGGACGCGTTGCGCGCGCTCGGCGCGGTCCGGCCGGACGTGGTGGCCCTCGACGGCGAGGTCAGCGACTCCACCCGGGCCGACCGCTTCGCCGAGGCGTACCCGGACCGGTTCTTCCAGATGTTCATCGCCGAGCAGCAGCTCGCCGCCGCGGCCGTGGGCCTGGCGGTACGCGGCCGGCGGCCGTTCGCGGCGACGTTCGCCGCGTTCTGGTCCCGCGCCTACGACTTCATCCGGATGGCCGGCGTCTCCCGTGCCGACATCACGCTGGTCGGCTCGCACGCCGGGGTGGAGATCGGCCCGGACGGCCCGTCCCAGATGGGGCTGGAGGACATCGCCGCGCTGCGCGCGGTGCCCGGCTCGACGGTGCTCTGCCCCGCCGACGCGGTCTCCTGCGCGGCCCTGGTCGCCCAGCTGCCCGACCGCCCCGGCGTCAGCTACCTGCGCACCACCCGCGGCGCCTACCCGGTGCTCTACGACGACGGCGAGGAGTTCCCGGTCGGCGGCAGCCGGGTGGTCCGCGACGGCGGTGACGTCGCGCTGCTCGGCACCGGCGTCACCGTGCACGTCTGCCTCGCCGCCGCCGACGAGCTGACCCGGGAGGGGATCGACGCCCGGGTGGTGGACCTCTACTCGATCAAGCCGGTGGACCGGGACCGCCTGCTGGAGGCCGTCCGCGACACCGGGGGGCGGCTGGTGGTGGTGGAGGACCACTACCCGGAGGGCGGCCTGGGCTCCGCGGTGCTGGAGGAACTGGCCGACCTGGACGCGCCGGCGCGGGTCCGCCACCTCGCGGTGCGCGGGCTGCCCGGCTCCGGCACACCCACCCAGCAGCTCGACCGCGCCGGGATCGGCGTGCACGCGGTCGTCTCGGCCGCCCGCGCCCTGGCCTGACCGGGTTTGGCCGGGCCCCCGGCGGGTAGCCACGCTGCCGCCGACGGGAGGACCGACCATGGCCGAACCGGAGTTCTACGCGCGGGTGTCCGCCCGCGCGGGTGTGTCGGAGGAGTCCGCGCGGGCGCTGACCGAGGCGACGCTGCGCACACTCGCCGAGCGGATCAGCGGCGGCGAGGCCGCCGACCTGAGCGAGCACGTGGCACACGAGCTGCGCCCGCTGCTGGCCCGGGCGCGGGTCGAGGACCCGCAGGCCTTCGGGTACGACGAGTTCCTGCGCCGGATCGCCGAGCGGGCCGGCGCGACCCCGGCCGACGCCGAGCGCGGCGCGCGTGCGGTGCTGCAGGCGCTGCACCGGGTGGTCGGACCCGCGGAGTTCAACCGGGCGATGGCCCAGCTGCCCCGGGAGATCGGCGAACTGGCCCAGCCCGCCCCACGGATGTAAGGAAGGGGCCCCGCTCAACGTCTCCGGTAGAGGCGGGGCCCCCTCTTAACGCACCTGCCCGGGCATCAGCCGGCCAGGTGCAGGAACGACCACTGGTGGCCGTCGGGATCCCGGAAGCCGCGCATGGAGAGG
This sequence comes from Micromonospora sp. WMMD754, assembly GCF_049315235.1. Classification (NCBI taxonomy): domain Bacteria; kingdom Bacillati; phylum Actinomycetota; class Actinomycetes; order Micromonosporales; family Micromonosporaceae; genus Micromonospora; species Micromonospora sp. WMMD754. The sequence goes on along the minus strand of NZ_CP186058.1, from coordinate 5,484,790 downwards.
TGCCCGAGGTCCTGGACCGGCCCGAGCGCGGTGCCACCCGCGGCGACCGCGCGTTCGACCAGCGCGTCGACCTGCTCGGGCCGGTCCACGCCGAGGCCCACGATCACCTCCCGGGCGGCCGCGGTGTCGCAGACGTCGGCGCCGGCGAACGCGGCGAAGGCGTCGGGGAGGTGCAGGACCAGGTGCGTGGTCGCGCCGAAGCTGAGCTGCGCGCTCGGCGCGCCCGGTGGCCGGGGCGCCGCGACGAAGCCGAGGGCGGTGAAGAAGGCCACCGCGGCGTCGAGGTCGCGCACCGGAAGGTTGACGAACGTCGCGCCGGTCATCGGGCCGCCTCCCGCTCCAGCAGCGCCTTCAGCGCGCCCAACCGGTCCCGCCAGTACGCCTTGAGCCGTTCCGCCTCGCCGGCGTCGGCCAGCTTCTCGTGCAGCACCGCCACCCGCGCCTTCGACGCGCCGACCGCGGTCAGGCCGACCACGATCCGGCTCGGGCCATCCGCCCAGTCCGCCCGGAACGTCTTCGGCGCCGTCGCGGTGCGCACCCGCACCTCGACGTCGGGCAGCCAGCGCCGGCGGGTCGCCTCGTCGGCGAACGCGTGGAACAGCGTCTGCACCGGCACGGCGACGGTCCGGCTGCCGCCGGCCTCGAATCCGCCGCCCCGCCGCTGACCCGGTGCGCGCAGGCCGCGCGCCTGCTCGTAGCCGACGGTGACGGTCTGCGCCCACCAGCCCGGCACCCCGTGCGTGTCGACCAGCCACCGGGCGGTCTCGGTGTGGGGCCGCTCGACCGCGCCCCACGCGTCGAGCCGGTCGAACCAGCCGGCCCAGTCCCGCCCGGTCCGCTCGCGCAGCAGCGCGTCGGAGATCCGGTCCTGTTGGGTCCGTCCCCCGGCCGGGGCCACCGACGGGGTGGGGGCGGGTTCGGCCTTGGCGAGCATCTGCCGGCGGGCGGTGGTGTAGCTCTCGCCGGTCTTGTCCATCCGGGTGCGTACCCGGGACTTGAAGGACTTCTGACGGGTCATCGCGCGCTCCCTGTCACGACCCGGTCGGGAACCCACGCTTCCGGCGACCGTGCCGTGCGCTGCCGCGCGGTGGTCAGGTGTCGCGTCCCGAGGGCTCGAAGCCCCCTTTGCCTCCGCGTGCCGGTGGCGTGGGCACCGGATCGGAGGTGGGGCGCGGGACCGCGCCGTGCCCCAGTCTAAGCCGGATCCTGCTGCCGGGGGAGGCCGGCGCGCCGGCCCGCCTCATTCCGGCAGCGCGTCGAGGTAGACCCAGCGGCCGTCCTCCCGGGCGAAGCGGCTGTGCTCGGCGAGCGTCCCGGCCCGGCCGCCCTCGGTGTAGTGGGCCCGGAAACGGACCGTCCCGGTGCTGTCGAACAGACCGCCCTGTGCGGTCTGCAGCACCTCCAGGCGGGTCCACCGGGTGCCCGGCTCCAGCTCCAGCCGGGCCGGCCGGGTGCGCGAGTGCCAGCTGTGCCGCAGGTAGTCGGCGTCGCCGCGGGCGAACGCGCTGAACCGCGAGCGCATCAGCGCCTCCGCGGTGGCCGCCGTCGCGACGCCCCGGTGGACCGGCGCGCAGCAGTCCTCGTACGGCCGGCCCGACCCGCACGGGCAGGCCGTGTTCTGCTTCCCCATCCGACGATTCTCGCCCGCCGCCCGGCCGCGCCCGCGACGGGTCCCGCCAGGCGCCGCCATCCGTGCACGGGGCAGCGCCGGCGGGGAAGCCGCACTACTCTCCGAGGACCATGAGCGCGAGCCCGACGCGGCGCGACCTCGACCCGGCACGGGTCCGCCGTTACCTGACCGCCTCGCTCGGGCCGGCCGGCGAGGTGGTCGACTGCGGTCCGTTGAGCGGTGGCGGCTTCGCCGCGGTGTGGTGGGTGCGCCTGGCCGACGGCCGTGACGTGGTGCTCAAGGTCGGGCCACCGCCGCACGTGCCGCTGCTGCGCTACGAGGCGGACATGATCGGCGCGGAGGCGCGCTACCTGCGCCTGGTGGCCGCTCGCGCGCCCGCGGTGCCGGTGCCGGCGCTGCTGCACCACGGCCGCCACCCCGAGCTGGGCGACTGGCTGCTCACCGCGCGGCTGCCCGGCCGTACCCTGTGGGACCTGACCCGGGCCGGCGCGGACGTCGGGCCGCTGCGCGCCGAGTTCGGCCGGGCGCTGGCCGCGCTGCACGCCGTCACCGGCGACCGGTACGGCTACGACGGCGGCCGCGCCACCGCCCCCACCTGGCGGGGCGCCTACACCGCGATGGTGGACGACCTGCTCGCCGACGCGGCCGACTGGGCGGTGCCGCTGCCGGTGCCCGCGTCCCGGATCCGCGCGCTGGTCGCCCGGCACACGGCCGTCCTCGACGTGGTGCGCCGCCCGGCGTTGCTGCACTTCGACGGTTGGGCCGGCAACGTGCTGGCGGTGGACGGGCCGGACGGCACGCCCCGGCTCAGCGGCCTGGTCGACGGCGAGCGGCACCTGTGCGGCGACCCGCTGCTGGACCTGGTGTCGCCGTTGCTGTTCCGCCGGGCCGAGGACGAGCCTGACGACCCGCTGGTCCGGGCCTACCGGGCGGCCGCGCCGTTCGCGCTGGACGAGGGCGCGCGGCGACGCCTCGGGCTCTACCGGCTGCACCTCTACCTGCTGATGACGGTGGAGATGCCCAGCCGGGGCATCACCGCGGAGTCCGACCCGGGCCGGGTGGCGCTGCTGGCCGAGCTGCTCGACGCGGAGCTGGCCGACCTGGCCGGGCCGGTCAGAGCCAGCCGGAGCGGCGGAACAACCGGTGCAGCGTCACCGCCGCCGTCGCCATGAGCAGCAGAGCGCCGGCGTAGCCGTACCGCCAGTGCAGCTCGGGCATGTGCGCGAAGTTCATCCCGTAGACGCCGGCCACCGCGGTCTGCGAGGCGGCGATCGCCGCCCACGACGCGATCTTGCGCATGTCGTGGTTCTGCTCCACCGCGAGCTGCGCCAGCCGCGACTGGACCAGCGACGTGAGCAGCTCGTCGTACGCGCCGATCCGCTCGACCGCCCGGCCCAGCCCGTCGGACACGGCGGTGAACCGGTGGCGCAGCGCGGGCGGCGGGCCGCCGTCGGGGGAGTCCTGCAGCGCGCGCAGCGCCGCCGGCAGCGGCAGCACCGCCCGCTTGAACTCCACCACCTCGCGCTTGAGCTGGTAGAGGTGCTGGATGTCGGCGCCGCGCTCGCGGGCGAACACGCTCTCCTCCACCCGCTCCAGGTCCCGTTCCAGGTGCTCGGCGACCTCCAGGTAGAGGTCGACCATCCGGGCGCAGACCGCGTACGCCACCGCCCACGGCCCCTCGGCCAGCACCTCCGGGCGGCGTTGCACCTCCTCGCGTACGGGCGCGAGCGCGCCGGTGGCGCCGTGCCGGACGGTCACCGCGAACCGGTCACCGACGAACACCAGCACGTCCCCGGTGTCCACCACCTCGGAGGTGGCGGTCAGCTCGGTGTGCTCGACGTAGCCGGCGCTGCGCAGCACCAGCAGCGTCACGTCGCCGTAGCGCCGCAGGGTCGGCCGGTGCCCGTCGGCGAGCGCCTGCTCCACCGCCGGCTCGTCCAGCCCGAACGTCCGCCCGACCGCTGCCATCACCGCCGCGCCCGGCTCGTGCAGCCCGAGCCAGACGAAGGTACGCCGGCCGTGGCTGGCCCGGGCGTACGCGTCGGCGTAGTGCGGCCGGCCCGGTTCCCGCCGCCCGCCGACGTAGACCGCGCAGTCGACCACCGCGTCCGGGTTGGCCCGCCGAGGCCGGCGCGCGCTGGTCGGGTCGACGCGCCCGAGCAGCCGTCCGACCACGCCGGGCAGCCGTGGCCGCCACCGGATCCGGTCCACCCCACACCTCCGCCGCCCGGGAAACCGACGGCCTACCGTACGGCCCGCGGCGCGGCGGCGGTGTCCGGCCCGCGTCAGCGGACGGCGGTGGCGAAGACGACGATGTTGTCGGGATAGTTGCCGGTACGCGGGTCGAAGCGCCCGCCGCAGGTGATCAGGCGCAGCCGGGACGCCGCGCCGCCGCCGTACACCCGCTCGGTGGGGAACCGCTGCTTCGGGTACGCCCCGACACCGTCCACCGTGAACACGGCGGTGCGACCGTCGGCGCGGACCACCCGGACGGTGTCGCCGGGGCGCAGCCGGCCGAGGTCGAAGAAGACCGCCGGGCCGTGCTGCGAGTCGACGTGCCCGACCAGCACGGCGTTGCCGGACTCGCCGGGCGCGGGGCCGGGGTGGTACCAGCCGGCGACCTCCGGGCGCTCCAGCGGCGGCACCTCCAGCGCGCCGTCGTCGTCGGTGGCGACCGGGACGATGTCGGCGTCCACCCCGATGCGGGGGATGACCACCCGCACCGGTGTCGACCGGGGGAGCGCCGGGCCGGCCGCGCCCGGACGTTCGGTGGTCGGCGCGGCGGAGGCTCCGGGTTGGGGCGGTGACGCCGAGGTGCTGCCGAGACCGGCCGAGACCAGCCCGGCGCCGGTGGCGCCGGCGAGGGTGACGGCGGTGACGACGGCGACGGTGCGGACCCGCGACGGGCCGCCCGTCCGGCGCTCTGACGAGGACAGATCCCACCTCCGTGCGACGTGGACGGGGCGCCCGCGCCGGCCGTGCCGGCGCGGGCGCCCCCGTTCGACGATGCCGCGGCGAGCCGTCAGGCGGTGGCGCCCGCCCGGCGCCGGCGACGGAACACCACGTACGCCCCGCCGGCGAGCGCGCCGGCGGCCAGCGCGCCGCCCGCGACCAGGACGCCGGTGTCGCCGTCCCGGCCGCCGGCGCCGGCCTGCGCGCCACCGATCGGGGTGACGGTGAACGTGGCGCTGCCGCCGTCGCTGCCGTCGCCGCAGGTCGAGGCGACCGTGTACGTGCCGAGCGTGAAGCCGGCGGTGAACAGCTCGGCGCTCAGCCCGCCACCCGCGGCCGCCGTGGTGGACCGGACGTTCTGGTCCCGGTCGGGCCCGGTGACCCGGAAGATCGCGTCACCGGCGTTCGGGTTGCACGTCGTGGTGAGCACGACGGTGCCACCGACCGGGGTGGTGGCGGGTGAGACTCTGGTGTCCGCCAGCGCGGCGGCCGGGAGCAGCAGTGCGCCGAGGCCCACGCCGACCGCCGCCGGTCCGAGAAATGACTGTGCCTTCATCCGCGTCTTCCCTCACTTTTCGTCCGCTGTCTGCGTGGGACGTCGTTCGGGTGGCCAACTCCGTGACTAGCACCGGTGTGGCCAACACTAGGAGGGTTGCGGCGGTCACTGGGGGTAATTGAGAAATCTTCGTTGCCGTCCGGTGTCCACCCTCCCGCCTCTCCGACGAGGACGGCCCGCACCTGCGTACGGCGTGCCCGTTCGTCACCGTCCGTCCGTTCCCGCCGGCTTCGGCGGAGTTCGTGGGCGGGGTCAGGTCGGGCCGTGCGAGGTCATCGCGGCGACCAGCAGTGCCCTCGCCCGGTCCCGCCGGCGCCTCGCCAGCAGCGCGAAGCACACCGTGAGCACGACGAGATCGGGGTGCCGCCCGATCAGGTCGACGTCGACCGGCGCGCCCGCACGGGTCGAGGTGCGGGCGGCGACCCGGCCGCCGGGACGGGTCAGGACGCCCTCGTACCGCCGGAAGCCGCGCGGCGTGCTCCACCCGGCCGGTGCGTCCGTGCCGGCCCACCGGGCCAGTGGCGGCTCCAGGACGAGTACCGGCGCGTCCGGTGGCCCGGCGGTGATCCGGAGCTGCCGCCGGCCCAGCGCCCGCAACGACCAGGTGCCCTCGGCGGTGGTCGCGTCGGCGCAGACCAGGCCCCGGCCGGCGCGCAGCGTGCCGCGCGGTGTGCCCGCCGTGGTCAGCGTCCAGAGTCGACGTCCGGTGCGGTGCAGTGTCATGTCGCTCATGTCGTCCCCCGTGGTCGTGTGCGTGCGGCTCACCCGGCCGGCGGTTCCGGCCGGACCAGTCCGGTGTCGTAGGCGAGGACCACCGCCTGGATCCGGTCCCGCAGGCCGAGCTTGGTGAGGATCGCGGAGACGTGGGTCTTCACCGTGGCGGTGCTCAGGTGCAGCCGGGCGGCGATCTCCGCGTTGGACAGCGCCCGGGCGGTCAGCGTGAGCACCTCCACCTCACGGGCGGTCAACGCCGCGAGCGCGCGGTCGGCGGTGGGCGCCGGGCCGGGCAGCCGGCCGGCGAACCGGTCCAGCAGCCGCCGCGTCACGGTCGGCGCCAGCAGGGCGTCGCCCCGGGCCACCACCCGTACCGCCTCGGCCAGGTCGGCCGGTCGGGTGTCCTTGAGCAGGAAGGCGCTGGCCCCGGCGCGCAGCGCGGCGTAGACGTGTTCGTCGACGTCGAACGTGGTGAGCATGACGACCCGGGCGGGACTGCCGGCGGCCACCAGCTCCCGGGTGGCGGCGATGCCGTCCTGGCGGGGCATCCGCACGTCCATCAGCACCACGTCCGGGCGGGTACGGGTCGCCACCGTGACCGCCTCGACGCCGTCCGCGGCCTCACCGACCACGGTCAGGTCCGGCCGGGCGTCGAGGACCATCCGTAACCCGGCGCGGATCAGCTCCTGGTCGTCGGCCACCACCACGCGGATGCGCGCCTGCCCTCCGTCCGGCTCGCTCATCGGCCACCTTCCGTTCGCGACTGCGGGGCTCGCAACACCGGCTCACTCCTCGCGCTCACCGGCCACCTTCCGTTCGCGACTGCGGGGCTCGCAACACCGGCTCACTCCTCGCGCTCACCGGGCCGCCCCCACCGGCAGCTGCGCCCGTACCCGGAAGCCGCCGGCGGGCAGCGGGCCGGCGTCGAGCGTGCCACCGAGCAGCCGGGCCCGCTCCCGCATGCCGACGATGCCGCGCCCCTCGCTCGTCCCGGACCGGCGGGCCGGCGCCGCGCCGTCGTTGACCACCTCCAGGCGGAGCACGCCGCCGTCGTACCGGACGTCGACGTTGGCGCGGGTGGCGTGCCCGTGCCGCAGCGCGTTGGTCAGCGACTCCTGCACGATCCGGTACGCCGACAGCTGCACCCCGCCGGGCAGCGCCTCGCCGTTTCCCTCGCGGCGCAACGTCACCGGCAGGCCCACCGCCCGCACGGCGTCGACGAGCGCGTCGAGCTGGGCCAGCCCCGGCTGCGGCGCGTCCGGATCGGACCCCTCGTCGGCGGTCAGCGCGTGCAGCATGGCCCGCAGCTCGGTCAGCGCCGACCGGGCCGCCACGTGGATCGACCCGAGCGCCGCGCGGGCCTGCTCCGGCTGCTGGTCGAAGACGTCCTCGGCGGCGACGGCCTGCACCGCGATCACCGCCACGTGGTGGGCCACCACGTCGTGCAGCTCCCGGGAGATCCGTTCCCGCTCGACCGCGCGTACCTGCCGCTCCCACGCGCAGCGGCGCTGCTCCCGGGCGCGCATCAGCTCGCCGACCGCCCAGCTGAGCCCCAGCGCGGTGACGGCGAGCAGCATGTCCCGCCAGCCACCGGTGACCAGCTTCCAGGGCGTGGGCGCCACCAGCAGCGCGAGGGCCACGAGGGAGAACCGGGGCGGGCGCAGCCGGGCGACGTAGGACAGCGGCGCCGCCACCAACCCGAGCCAGCCGAGCTGCGGGCAGAGCGCCTCCAGGCCGACGCCGGCCAGCGCGGCGACCGCAAGGGCGTACCCGGGTCGGCGCCGGATCCACAGCAGACAGCTGGCCTGCAGCGCGGCGAGGCCGACCGCGACGGCGGTCCCGCCCGCCGTGGTCGGGCCGGCGTCGGACGTCAGCAGCACGAGCAGGGACACGACGAAGCAGGCGGCGGCGATGCCGCCGTCGAGCAGCAGCAGGAACCGTGGCCGGGAAGACGCACACCTCATGACCCGGATGCTAGGCCGCCGGCCGGCCGGCCCTCATCGGCCGCGAGACGGAGATCCCGGCCGTCAGTGGTCCCCGGGACGGAGACCGGAACCGGTCGCCGGCGCGATCCGCCCGACCCGTCGCCGGCCCTAGCGTCGTCGCAGTCGATCCCACCGAACCGGAGGTACGCGCCGATGGAGACCACGATTCCGAGCACCGCCGTCCGCCCGGCCCGCCGCCGCGACCGGCTGCTCACCGTGCTCGCCGCCACCGCCGCCACGCTGCTCGGCTGGGCGGTCGCGGTGCCGCTCGCCGGGGTGGAGCTGACCGCGCGTGGTGGTGGCGGCGCCGCGCAGCGGGTCACGCCGGTGGCCGTCGCCGTCAGCACGCTGCTCGCCGGGCTGGCCGGTTGGGCGTTGCTGGCCCTGCTGGAGCGGCTCACCGCCCGGGCCCGGCCGGTCTGGACGGTGGTCGCCGTGCTGGTGCTGGCGCTGTCGCTGCTCGGGCCGGTGGGCGCGGGCGTCGGGTCGGCGGCGACGGTCACGCTGGTGTCCCTGCACCTGGTGGCCGCCGCCGTGCTGGTGCCCGGGCTGCGGCGTACCGCCGGCCGTTGACCGGCCGGGCCCGGGACCGCCGCGACGGGGGCGGGCGGCTCCGGGCCCGGGCCGCGCGGGTCAGCCGGCCGCGACCGGCTCCGGCAGCGGCTCGCCGGTCTCCAGCAGGCTCTTGAGGCTGGCCAGCAGTTCCGGCCAGCCTCCGCTGCCGTCGAGTTGTCCGCTGATCGCCCGGTACATCTCGCTGTCCGGCGAGAAGTCGTCGTGGATCACGGTCAGCCGGACGGTCCCGCCCTGCGGCACGAGGTCGAACGTGACCGTGGACCGGCGCTCGCCGAGCCGGGCGGCCAGTTCCTCGTCGGACCACCCGAAGTGCGCGGCGTGCTCGGGCTGGAAGCCGTGCCAGGTGTACGCGAGCCGTCGGTACGGTTCGGCGACGAGCACCCGCTGACCGAGGTCGCGCGGCTCGGCGTCCGGCGTGTCCTGCCAGAGCAGCGGCGAGCCGGCCCGCCAGTCGGAGACGAGCGTGACGCCGCCCCAGTAGCGGCGGGTGAACGCGGGCTCGGTCAGGGCCTGCCAGAGCCGCTCGGGCGTGGTCCGGACGTAGGTGGTGTAGACGAACGTGGGGCTCTCCATGGGCTGCCGCTCCAATGCTGTCCGCAGGTCGGCGAGGGCGCGGGCGCGCTCCCGGTGGTAGCGGCCGATCCAGCGGTCGGCCACCGCGTTGATGGGGGCGGCGTCGAGGTGGTGCAGCTTCTCCCGCCCCCGCCTGATGGTGGTGACCAGGCCGGCGGCCTCCAGCACCGCGAGGTGCTTGCTCACCGACTGCCGGCTCATGTCCAGCCCGGCGCACAGCTCGCGCAGGCTCTGGCCGTTGCGGGCGTTCAGGCGGTCGAGCAGGCGTCGCCGGCTGGGGTCGGCCAGCGCCCGGAAAACGTCGTCCACCCGTCACTCCACTCACCGGGAAAAGGCAACCCCAGGGCTGCTCATCCGAAGCATATGCATCCCGGCGGCTGCCTGTCCACCCGAAGCTAGCCTCCTAGGATGCCTGAGGGGGAGTGAGGCCGACGACGATTTCCACGCCGCGGATGTCGAGAACGGGTGGCCGGCTCCGTCCCCCGGGTGAACGCGGTCAGAATGGCCGCACCCGATCCGAGGAGAGTCACCATGGCGAAGTACCTGCTGCTGAAGCACTACCGCGGCGGTCCGACCCCGGTCGTCGACATGCCGCAGTTCGACCGGTGGACGCCGGAGGAGTTCTCGGCGCACGTGCAGTACATGAAGGACTTCGCGGCCCGGCTGGAGGAGTCCGGCGAGTTCGTCGACTCCGAGGCGCTCGCCCCGGAGGGCACGTTCGTGCGCTACGACGGCGAGGGGCGCCCGCCGGTCACCGACGGCCCGTTCGCCGAGACGAAGGACCTGATCGCCGGCTGGATGGTGATCGACGTGGACAGCTACGAGCGGGCCCTCGAACTCGCCGCCGAGCTGTCGGCCGCGCCGGGACAGGGCGGCCGGCCCATCCACGAGTGGCTGGAGATCCGGCCGTTCATGACCGCGCCGCCCACCATCACGGAGTGACCGCTCCGATGGACGAGGTTCTGCTCCGGAACCTCACCCCGGTCGTCCTCGGGGTCCTCGTCCGCCGCGGGGTCGACTTCGCGGCGGCCGAGGACGCCGTGCAGGACGCGCTGGTCGAGGCGTGGCGCGTCTGGCCGGCCGACCCGCCGCGCGACCCGAGGGCGTGGCTGGTCACCGTGGCCTGGCGCCGGTTCCTCGACACCGCCCGCGCCGACGCCGCCCGGCGTCGACGGGAGGACGTGGTGGACGAGGAACCGCCGCCGGGCCCGGTGTCCGGCGTGGACGACACACTGCAGCTCTACTTCCTCTGCGCCCACCCGTCGCTGACGCCGTCGGCGGCGGTCGCGCTCACGTTGCGCGCCGTCGGCGGTCTCACCACCCGCCAGATCGCCCGGGCGTACCTGGTGCCGGAGGCGACCATGGCGCAGCGGATCAGCCGGGCCAAGCGCACCGTCGCCGGCGTACGGTTCGACCAGCCCGGTGACGTCGCCACCGTGCTGCGCGTGCTCTACCTGGTCTTCAACGAGGGCTACTCCGGCGACGTCGACCTGGCCGCCGAGGCGATCCGGCTGACCCGGCAGCTCGCCGCCGCCGTCGACCACCCGGAGGTGGCCGGGCTGCTCGCGCTGATGCTGCTGCACCACGCACGCCGGGCCAGCCGGACCGCGCCCGACGGCAGCCTGGTGCCGCTGGCCGAGCAGGACCGCCGCCGCTGGGACACCGGCCTGATCACCGAGGGGGTGGCGATCCTGCAGACCGCCCTGTCCCGCGACCGGCTGGGCGAGTTCCAGGCCCAGGCCGCCGTCGCGGCCCTGCACGCCGACGCGCCCACCGCGGCGGAGACCGACTGGGTGCAGATCGTCGAGTGGTACGACGAACTGGTCCGCCTCACCGACAGTCCGGTCGTCCGGCTGAACCGGGCGGTGGCGGTCGGCGAGGCGGACGGCCCGCGGGCCGGGCTGGCCGCGCTCGCCGCGCTCGACGACACGGTGCCCCGGCACACCGCGGTCGCCGCGTACCTGCACGAACGCGACGGCGACCGGTCCACGGCCGCGCGGCTCTACGCCGAGGCGGCCCGCAAGGCCCTCAACCTGGCCGAACGCGACCACCTGACCCGCCAGGCCGCCCGCCTCAACACGACCCCGCCCCCGACCCCGCCCTCGTGACCGACGGGCCGGGGTAACCGGGGTGCGGGCAGCGGGGTGGGTCGGGCACCCTGGGCGGATGGGACCGGGGTCGCGGGGGAGCGGCGGGCTCGTGCGGGAGACGCTGCCGATCGGGCTCGGCGTGTCGCTGACGGCGGCCGCACCGGCCAGTCCGGGGCTGCGGGTGGAGGCGGCCGGGGGCGGTCGGCTCCTCATCCGGCAGGCGGAGCGGATCGTCCTGCTCGCCCGCCAGGGCGCGCGCCACCACGGCGTGCGCTACGCCCGAACCGGTGACTACCGCTCGCCGCTGCCGCCGATCACCGCCGCTGCCGCGAGACGGGCCCAGGAGGCCAGCCCGGACGCCGCCGCGCGGGCGATGCGCTGGACGCATCGGTTCGCCGACTGGCTGGGCGCGGCCGACCAGGACGGGCCGTTGCACCGGGGCCGATGGACGCTCGCCGCCGGCATGCCCGGCTGGAGCGTCGCCACCCACTGGGACCGGCTCACCCGGGTCGACCCGGATCGCGGACACGTCACGTGGTTCGGTTACGGCGACCCCGACGACGACGTGCGGGACGTGCTCCCGATGCGCCGGCTGGCGCCGGCCGGCCACGGTCGGGTACGCGCCTGGCGGCGGCAGGCCCGCGCCGGTGTGCTTCCGCCCGTGCTGCTGTGGTGGGTGAGCGGGTTGCAGACCCTGGTGCTGCTCGACGGCCACGACCGGACGGTCGCCGCACTGGCCGAGGGCGGCCCGCCCGACGTCCTGGTGCTCGCGCCGACAGACCAGGGTGCCGACCGGATGCGTCACGAGATCGACGGCTACGTGCGGCGGATGCGCCACCTGGAGGCGGCCGACGTCCCGGCGGCCCGACTCGCCGTCGAGTCCCGAGGGCTCGCCGAGGGGGCGGCCGAGGCGGTCCGCGCCGAGGGCCGGACCACCGCGTGGCCGGTGCGCGGGGGATCGCGGGAGTGGGAGCGGCTCGCCGTCCGTCTCGCGCCCGGCTGGGACACCGGGAGCCGTCCGTGAGCAGCGCCCCGGGGAGCGGGCCGACATGGTGCTGGACCTGACCGATCCGCTGGCCCCGGCGGTGCTGGCCTGGCGGCGGTAATCCGCTCGGCTCGGCGCGTCGCCGCTGGTAGCTTGCCTCGTCGTGACGGGGGAACGGCTCGGCGGGCGCTTCGCCCGCCTGTGGACCGCGAGCACGCTGTCCGCGCTGGGCAGCGGCACGGCCACCGTGGCCGCCCCGCTGTACGTGGCGTCGCGCACCGACGACCCGCTGGTGGTCTCCGCCGGCGCGGCGGTGTCGTGGCTGCCGTGGCTGCTGTTCGCGCTGCCCGGTGGCGTGCTGGCCGACCGGGTGGACCGGCGTCGGCTGATGGTGCTCATCGACTGGGTGCGGGTCGTCGCGCTGGTCGTGCTGGCCGCCGCGATGCTCACCGACCGGGCCGGGGTGGCGCTGCTCTACGTGGTGCTGTTCGTGGTCAACACCGGCGAGGTGGTGTTCCGCACCGCCGCCCAGGCGGTCCTGCCGGCGGTGGTGCCGCGGTCCCGGCTGGAGCGGGCCAACGGTTGGCTCAACGGCGGCACCCAGGTCACGCAGAACATGGTCGCCGGCCCGCTGGGCGGCTTCCTGTTCGTGCTCGCGGCGGCGGCGCCGTTCGCGCTCAACGCCGGCACGTACGCGCTCAGCGCCGTGCTCGTCGGTCTGCTCGCCGGCACGTACCGGGGGGCGGGGAAGCCGACCGGGCCGCGCTCGGCGCGGGCGGAGATCGCGGAGGGGTTCCGGTGGTTGCTGTCGCAGCGGCTGCTGCGCACCATGACGATGCTGATCGGGCTGCTCAACGTCACGCTGACCGCGGCGCTCGCGGTGCTGGTGCTGCTGGCCACCGAACGGCTGGGTCTCGGCTCGGTCGGCTACGGCGCGTTGTTCACGTGCATGGCGGTGGGCGGTCTGCTCGGCTCGGTGGTCGGCGACCGGTTGGTCGCCGCGATCACCGCCACCTGGACGGTCCGGGTGGGTCTGCTGATCGAGGCCGTCCTGCACCTGGCGCTGGCCGCCTCCCGCAGCGCGGTGGTGGTCGGGCTGGCGTTGTTCGCGTTCGGGGTGCACAGTGCGCTGTGGAACATCGTGGCGAACTCGTTGCGCCAGCGCCTCACCCCGACGGCTCTGATGGGTCGGGTGGGCAGCACGAACCTGTTCATCGCGGCCGGCGGCAACTGCGTCGGCGCGCTGCTCGGCGGGGTGGTGGCCGCCCGCTACGGCATCACCGCGCCGTACTGGGTGGGGTTCGTGGTGGCGGTCGCGGTGACGGCCGCGACGTGGCGGGTGTTCGACCGGGCGGTGGTGGCTGCCGCGTACGCCGATCCGGCGCCGGAGCCGTCGCTGCCGGCGGCCCGGTGACACTCAGGGCAGCGGTGGCACCGGCAGTGTGACGCCCTGCGCGGCGGCCCGGTGGGCCAGCTCGATCAGCTCGACCACGGCGACGGAGTCCGCCGGGTCCACCGGCAGCGGCCCGCCGTCGCGCAGCGCCGCCGCGACGGCGGCGTAGAAGTCCTGGTAGCGGCCGGCCTCGGTGGGCACGGCCCGCAGGTCGCCGTCGGCGCCGAGCCGGCCGTAGCGCTCCGGGTCGACCTCGCCCCACCCGGGCTCGCCGGGCCGCCGGCCGTCGCGCAGCGCGGCCTCCTGCGGGTCCAGTCCCCAGCTGGTCCAGGCGGCCCGGTCGCCGAGCACCCGGAAGCGCGGGCCGAGCTGCGCGGTCACCGCGCCCATCCACAGGTGCGAGCGCACGCCGGTGCGGTGGGTGAGCGCGACGAACGCGTCGTCGTCGACCTCGGCGCCCGGCCGTCGCCGGTCCACCTCGGCGTAGACGCGGTCCACCGGGCCGAACAGCTGCACCGCCTGGTCGACCAGGTGGGCGCCGAGGTCGAACAGCGCGCCACCGGCCTCGTCGGGCGCGGCGCTCTCCCGCCAGCCCGGCTTGATCTCCGGCCGCCAGCGTTCGAACCGCGACTCGAAGCGGGTGACCCGGCCCAGCTCCCCGGCCTCGACGAGGCGGCGTACGGTGCGGAAGTCGCCGTCCCAGCGCCGGTTCTGGAACACCGTCAGCGGCACCCCGGCGGCCGCGGCCTCGGTCACCAGCGAGCGGCCCTGCGCGGCGGTGGGCGCGATCGGCTTGTCCACCACCACCGGCAGCCCGGCCGCGACCGCGGCGCGGGCCAGCGGCACGTGCTGCCGGTTCGGCGTGGCCACCACCACCAGGTCGAGGGTGGCGGCGGACCGCCACAGCGTTTCGGCGTCGTCGACCACGCGGGCGTCGGGGTGCTCGGCGCGGGCCTGCGCGCGACGCTGCGGGTCGCGGGTCACCACCGCGTCCAGCCGCAGCCCGTCGGTGGTGGCGATCAGCGGGGCGTGGAACACCCGTCCGGCGATGCCGTACCCCAGCAACCCCACCCGCAGCGGCGCCCGTGTCATGCGGCCGAATCTACGCGGCGCGCCGGCGGCGGGCGGCGGGGTCCCCGGCGGTGCTCACCGGCGGTGTGACAGCGTGGGCGGGTGCACGCATCCTCCCCGGCCGACGTCGACCTCGCGCTGGTCGGCGGCGGTGGCGCCGCCTCCCTGGTCCTGGCCGCCCTGGACCGGCACGGGGTGAGCGGCCTGCGGGTCGCCGTGGTCGACCCGGTGCGCAAGCGTGGTCAGGACCGCACCTGGGCGTTCTGGGGCCTGCCCGGCGACGACCTCGACCCGCTGCTGAGCGCGAGCTGGTCGCAGGTCGACGTGGTCACGCCGGCCGGCCGCCGCGTCCTGTCGCTGGACCCGCTGCGGTACGCCATGCTCCGCTCCGCCCCGGTCTACGACCGGGCTGCCGAGGCGGAGCGGCGGCTGGACGCGGTCCGCATCGGCGCGCCGGCGGGGGAGCTGCGCGACGACGGGCACCGGGTCACCGTGTGCGATCCGGAGGGACGCCCGCTGGTGCGGGCAGGCTGGGTGCTCGACTCCCGCCCGCGTCCACCGTCCCGGCCGGGACGCACGAGCTGGTTGCAGCACTTCCGGGGCTGGTGGCTGGCGGCCGACCGGCCGACGTTCGACCCGGGCCGGGCGGTGCTGATGGACTTCCGGACCCCGCAGCCGCGGCGCGGGGTCTCCTTCGGCTACGTGCTGCCGGTCGACGACCGGTTCGCCCTCGTCGAGTACACCGAGTTCGGGCCGGCGCTGCTCGACGACGCCGGCTACGACGCGGCGCTGCGCGGCTACGCCGCGCTGACCGGGTTGGACCTGACCGCGCTGCGGGTGCGGGAGGTGGAGAACGGGGTCATCCCGATGACCGACGGCCCGTTCGTCGCCCGCCCGAGTCCGCGTGTGGTGCGGCTGGGCACCGCCGGCGGGGCCACCCGCCCGTCCACCGGTTTCACGTTCTCCGCCATGCTCCGCCAGGCCGACCAGGTGGCCCGCGCGTTGGCCGCCGGCCGGCCGCCGGTGCCCGCGCCGGCGTACCCGGGACGGCACCGCTGGATGGACGCGGTGGCGCTGCGCGCGCTGGACCGGGGGTACGTGGACGGGGTGGGGTTCTTCGACCGGCTGTTCGACCGGAACCCGCCGGAGCGGGTGTTGCGCTTCCTCGACGGCGCCACCACCCCGGCGGAGGACCTGGCGGTGATGCGGTCCAGCCCGCTGCTGCCGATGACCGGCGCGGTGTTCGGCGACGCCGCCGGGCGGCTGCGCGCCCGGCTGCGCCGCGACCGAGGCGTGTCTCATGAGCCGGTCAGATCCACTCGGTGATGATCGTGATGGTCAGGCCGCCTCGTCAGCCGACCTGGCGGCCTGCTCGATCTTCGCGCAGTAGGCCGCACGGGTTTCCTCGTCGATCGGGTTCTCGTGTTCGGCGCGCAACCCGGTCCGGCCGTCGAGGCCCTCGCGCAGGATGTCGGCGTGCCCGGCATGCCGGATGGACTCGCCGAGGACATGGACCATGATGGCGAACAGGTTCGTGTCGGCATGAGGCTCCGGCCACCACGGCACGTGACCGGGGGCGTCGAGGGGAAGCGCGTTGATCGTCGCGTCCGAGTCTTCCCACGTGCGCCGGTAGAACGCGATGATCTGATCGCGTGTCTCGTCCTCGGTCGCCCACAGATCGCTGCCGTCGGAGTCCTGCCACCGGGGCAGCGGTTCCGGGGAAGGGCGGTCGAAGACCTCGCCGAAGTACCTGGCCTCGACGGTGGCCACGTGCTTGACCAGGCCGAGGAGGTTGGTCCCGGTTGCTGTCAAAGGTCGGCGGGCGTCGTATTCAGACAAGCCGTCGAGTTTCCAGAGCAGCGCCTTGCGGTCCCGCCGCAGCCTCCCGTGCAGGTTGGCTTTCGCGAAATCATCGATCATGCGGCATGAGCCTGCCATGGGCTACTCGTGGTCTCAAGATCCCGCACGTGGTCCGCAACGACCGGCAGGGCCCCGACCCGGTTCGGCGGCCACCCGGTCGCGTACCAGCACCCGCAGCCGTTCCATCGGGTCGCCGTCGCCCGCGCCGAGCCGGTTGCGCACCGCCGCCACGGTCAACCCCAGTTCCGGGTACGCGAACGCGAGGCTGCCGCCGCTGCCGGCGGTGCCGAACGACCCGTCGTCGTCGACGGCGTAGCCCAGCCCGAACGTGCTCTCCTGCCCGAACACCCACTCCGGCGCGCGGACCGCCGGGGCGGACATCGCGCGCAGCCGGTCGGGGGAGACGAGTCGGACGCCGTCGACCGGGCCGAGCAGCGCCGCGTACATCCGGGCCGCCGCGCGGGCGCTCATCGTGCCCACCGACGGCACCTCGGCACGCAGCACGTCGGGACGGCTGCCGATGACCGTGTCCGGGCGGACCCCCGGCGGGGCCACCGCGTCGAAGTGGGGCAGGTTCGCCCCGGCCCAGGTCATCAGCGCGGACAGGCCGGCGTCCTCCAGCCGCGCCAGCCGGGGCAGCTCCGCCTGCGGCACGGCGAGGAACAGCTCCCGGGTCACGCCGAGCGGCCCGGCGACCTCCTCGGCGAGCACCTGCGACACCGATCTGCCGGTGACCCGGCGGACCACCTCGCCGACCAGCCACCCCCAGGTCCAGGCGTGGTACGCCAGTCGCTCGCCGGGCGCCCACAGCGGCTCCGCGTCGGCGAGCAGCGCGCACATCCGGGACCAGTCGGTGAAGTCGTCCGGGGTGACGTCGGCGGGCAGGGCGGGCAGGCCGGCGGTGTGGGTGAGCACGTGCCGCAGCGTGATGCCGTCCTTGCCGTGTCGGGCGAACTCCGGCCACACCCGGGCCAGCGGCAGGTCCTCGTCGAGCCGGCCCTGCTCGGCCAGCACGTGCACCACGGTGGCGGTCAGGCCCTTGCCGGTGGAGACCGCGTGCACCGGGGTGTCGGCGGTCATCGGCCGCCCGGTGCCGGTGTCGGCGAGCCCGGCCTGCTCCTCGACGATCGACGTGCCGTCGAGGTAGGCGGCCACCTGGACGCCGGCCTCCCGTCCGGAGGTGACCAGGTCGTCGAGCGCGGCGCGTACCTCGGCCCGCAGGCCGTCCCACCGGTTGTCCATGATCAGGGAGCCTGCCAGAGCGCGGTGTCGTCGTCGTCCGGTTTTCCGTCGTCGGTGAGCAGCCGGGCGCGCAGCGCCGCGATCGTCTCCTCGCCGACGCCCAGCCGCCCGGTGACGTAGCCGCGCACCGAGCCGTGCGCCGCCACCAGGTCGGCCAGCACCAACCGGATGATCTCGGCCGGCGCCCGCCCGTACGCGGGCCAGCGCGGCGACGCGCCCCCGTTGCGGTCCCGCCACTCGGCGACCAGCCGCCCGGTCGCCTGCTCGGTCGCCGCGAAGTCGGCCGCGATCTGGTCGTCGTCCACCCCGAGCAGGGCGAGCACCAGCGCGGCGAGCAGCCCGGTGCGGTCCTTGCCGGAGGCACAGTGGAACACCAGCGGGTGCTCACCGTGGGCGATCACCTCCAGCGCCGCGCGCAGCTCGACCACGCCGTCCTCGGCCACCTCGGCGTACCGGTCGGCCAGGTGGCGCCACGGGTCGACGTCGGGGTCGATGTCGGCCTGGACGTAGGGGCGGTGCTCGATGCTGAGGTTGTGCCAGGTCACGCCGAGGCTCTCCGGGGCCCGGCCGCGCTCGGCGATCTCCCACGGGTAGCGCAGGTCGATCACGGTGCGGACACCGAGCGCCGCGAACCGGGTCAGGTCCTCACCGGCGAGCTTGGCCAGGGAGTCGGAGCGGTAGAGCCGGCCCCGGGCGACGGCACGGCCGTCGACGGTGCGCCGGCCACCGAGGTCACGGAAGTTGCACAGGGTGTCGAACGGCGGGGGTACGGGCATGTCGGCACGCTAGCCGCCGGCGGCGGGTCGGGTGGTCCCGCCGGACGGCGTACCCGGTAGGTTGCCGGGCATGGCGGAGGCGGATTCCGGCCGGGTCGTGGAGATCTGGACCGACGGCGCGTGCAGCGGCAATCCCGGGCCCGGCGGCTGGGGCGCGGTGCTGCGCTGGGGCGGGCACGAGCGGGAGCTGTGCGGCGGCGAGGCGACCCCCACCACCAACAACCGGATGGAGCTGACCGCCGCCATCCGGGCGCTGGAGAGCCTGACCCGCCCGGTCACCGTCCGCCTGCACACCGACAGCACCTACGTGCGAAACGGCATCACCGGCTGGCTGAACGCGTGGAAGCGCAACGGCTGGCTGACCGCGGCCAAGCAGCCGGTGAAGAACGCCGACCTGTGGCAGCAGCTGGAGGCCGCGTGCGCCCGGCACGACGTCACCTGGCTGTGGGTCAAGGGGCACAACGGGCACCCGGAGAACGAACGCGCCGACGCGCTGGCCAACCGGGGCATGACCGAGGCGCGGGGCGGCGCACCGGCCACCCCGCGCGCGGCGTCCGCTCAGCGCAGCGGGCGGCCCTCCTCGATCTCCTCCGGCCCGTCGGCCGGGTCGGCGGTGCCGGAGACCGCGTCCACGTCGTAGCCGGCCCGGCTGGTGTCCCGCGCCGAGCGCCGGTCCTCGGCCGGCAGGTCGGCGAAGTCGTCGCCGGTGTCGTCGGTGCTGTGCAGGGATTCACCCGGCGGCCGCAGGGACGCCTCGTACGCGGTGGCGCCGTCCGGTTCGTCGGTGGTGGCGCGGCCGAAGGACTCTTCACTGGTCATGTCGCACTCCTGCCCGAAGCGGGTGGCGGCAAACGTTCAGCGGGCCGCGTCGGGGTGGGTCGGCATCGAGGAGCCGCCGGAACTGCTGCCGGAGGCTCCGCCGGCCATCCCGGACCCGTCGTCCTCGGTCACCTCGTCCGGTGGCGGCGCGTCCGGTGCGGGGGCCGGCACGTCCGTGTCCGCCGCCACCTGGACCAGGGGGACCTGCCCCGCCTCGTCCTCGGCGTGCGCCGGGTCGACCGGTTCCTCACCGTCGCGTGCCCGATATCCCACCGGTCCGCCTCCCGTCGGTCGAGCGCCGTCCCCGCCGCCTACCCGCCCCCACCCCAGAAAAACCCCACCCCACCCCACCCGCCGCCCCCGCCCCGCCTCCCCTTCCCGCAGCACGGGACCAGCGTCCCGAATTCCGGAACGCGCTGGAGATCTTGGTACGCAGGCGCCCCCATGAGCGCCGCCCCGTACCAAGATCCCGGACCAGGCCGTCGGGGCGCACGACCGTCGCGTCCGCGTTGATCAAGGCGTTTGCGCGGTGGATCGCCGTCGAACCGACGCGAACTCCTTGATCAACGCGAGTGCGAGGCTGTCGCGAGGCCGTGTGTCCGTGTCGGTGGGTGGGGTGGCGGGGCCGACGGGCGGGTGGGGGAGGGGTGGGGTCAGCGGGACCGTCGACGGGCGCGGGGCGGGCGCGTCGGGGTGACGGTCAGGGACCAGTGCGCGGGGCGGCGCAGGCCGGGCGGAAGGACCGTGCGGTGGTCGCCGCGTGCGGCGTCGAGCTGGGACTGGTGCGTGAACAGGCACTCGCCCAGGTCGGCGCCGCGCAGGTCGGCCCCGCGCAGGTCCGCGCCGGTCAGGTCGGCGGCGCCGAGCCGCACGCCGCGCAGGTCCGCCCCGATCAGACAGGCGCCCCGCAGGTTCGCCCCGGTCAACGCGGCGCCCCGCAGGTCGACGCCGATCAGCATCGCGCCCCGCCGGTCGGTCCCGGCCCGGCCGGCGCGGGCCTGCTCGCCGGCGCGCGACAACAGCCGGTTGACCGTGTTCCGGTGGGCGTCGACGTCGAGGGCGAGCAGTTCCTCCGGGGTCCCGTCGGTGAGTCGGCCGGTCTCGTCCAGCGCGGCGGTCAGGTCGTCGCGCAGCGGGCCGGGCGGGGTGAGGCGGACCGCCTCGGTCAGGTACCAGAGCAGCTCGTGCAGCGGTCGCAGCACCGCGAACGTGTCGAACATCCGCCGCGCGGTGGCCGGGTCGGTCCGCCAGTCGCGGCCGGCGAAGGTGCCCTGGGTGAGGTGCTGGCCGGCGCCGAAGCAGTCGAAGACGGTGCACCCCGGGAAGCCCCGTTGCCGCAGCTCGGCGTGGATGCCGCAGCGCGAGTCGGCGCGCAGGTTCGGGCACGGCTGCCCGGCCGGCTTGTCGACGGCGAAGTCGGCCGAAGCGGCGAACGCCGGCGCGACGCAGCAGACGCCCGCGCATCGCGCGCAGTCCGCCCGCAGCTCGCGCGTTCCCGCGACCCCGCCGCTCGCCACCACCGCATCTCCTCCCGAACCAACGCCCGCCCAGCCCCCGCCCATTGTCCGCCCGCCGATCCCACACCCCCACCCACCCCCGCCCCGGGCGTCGATCATGAAGTTGGCGGCGACATATCGGTCCCCGGATGCCGCCAACTTCATGATCGACGGAGTCGGGTGGGTCAGAAGGTGAAGAGGGTGGCGGTGGCGCGGCGCAGCAGGCAGGCGTTGGCGAAGGTGCGGGTGTAGGTGACCGGGCGGTCCTGCCAGAAGCCCACCGCCCGGGCGACCACCGGGGCGTACTGGGAGGTGCAGGGGTCGGCGTCGACGTCGAGCGCGTCGAGGTGGCCGTCGACGCGGGCGACCAGCCGGCAGGCGGCGACCGGGTCGGGGTGCAGGCCGCCGGCGGGCCCGCAGACGAGCACGGTGGCGCGGACGTCGGCGTCACCGGCGTCGACGGTGAGCAGCAGCACCGAGGGCGTCTCGGGGCCGGGGCGCGGCGCCGCGCCTGCCGGTCCGGCGGCGGTCACCGCGGCGAGGCCGCCGAGCGCGGCGGCCAGGGCCAGGGCGGCGGTACGTCGGGCGAAGGGCATGGGTGGTCCTTCCGTCGGGGCCCGGGTGTGGGCCGATGGCGGCCCGGACGTCGGGTGAACCGGGCCGCCGAGAACCCTAGGTGGACGGTGTGAACGCGAAGCGTCACGAAGTGTTACACCGTCCGGCCCGAGCGGACGGTGTCTGTGACATCGGCGCTCGGGAATGCCCGATCGGCTGACAACCGTGTCCGCGCTCCGGCGCACCGCATTCCGAAAACGGGGAACGGATACCTGAACGGCTGACAACCGAATCGCGCCGTTATTGCGCCGATGCTTTCCGTAGGCCGGATCGTTGTCAATGCACGACAACCGGAACGGCCGTTACCGTAACGATTCCTTTCGGTGTCGGAGTGCGCATTACCGTCGGGTGGCAGGGCGTTTTCGACCCCGTCGGGAGGACTCCCCATGAGCGACCTTTCCCACCCGCCGTCCTTGACCGAACCCGGCCGTCCGGGCGCGGGGGAACCGGCGGTCGAGGCCGGGAACACACCGCCCACCGGCCGCCGCGAATTCGTCGGTCGGTCGCCGAACCAGCTCGCCTGGCTGCGTCTCAAGCGGGACCGCACGGCCCGGGCCAGCGCCGTCACGCTGACCGTCGCCGCCCTGGTCGCACTCGGGGCGCCGCTGCTGAGCCGCCTCACCGGAATCGACCCGACCGACAAGTTCGTCGACCGGCTCAACGATTTCGGAATGCCGATCGGTTACGCCGGTGGAATCAGCGCCGACCATTGGCTCGGGCTGGAGCCGGGCAGTGGTCGCGACATCCTGCTCCAATTGGTCTACGGCCTGCGCACGTCCCTGTTCATCGCATTCGCGTCGGCTGCCGTGGCGTCGTGCATCGGGGTCGCGGTCGGCGTCCTGGCCGGGTGGGCCCGAGGGTGGCTGGACAGCGTCGTCAACTGGCTGATCGACCTCACCCTGGCGTTCCCGTTCCTCATCTTCGCGCTCGCCGTGATCCCGATCCTGCAGGACCGCTTCTACACCGACCGGGAGGCGCCGTCGCCGGCGTTCCGGGTGGCCCTGATCGTCGCCACGTTCGGGTTGTTCAGCTGGACGTACACGGCGCGCCTGGTGCGCGGGCAGGTGATCTCCCTGCGGGAGCGGGAGTTCGTCGAGGCCGCCCGGGCCGCCGGCGCCGGCACCGGGCACATCCTGCTGCGTCAGCTGCTGCCGAACATCTGGGCGCCGATCCTGGTCACCGTCTCGCTGATGGTGCCCCAGTTCATCGCGATCGAGGCGGCCCTGGCGTTCGTCAACATCGGCGTCACCGAACCCACGCCCGACCTGGGCCGCATGATCTTCAACAGCATCGGCTACGTCGCGAGCGACCCCTGGTACACCCTGTTCCCCGGGTTGACGATCTTCCTGCTGGTCCTGGCGTTCAACCTGCTCGGTGACGCCCTGCGCGACTCGCTGGACCCCCGCTCCACCCGGTAGTCCCCACGGCCATTCACGTGCCCGGCCGGCGGGGGCCGACCGGGCGAGGAAGGGAGCACACCGTGCGCACACGAACCCGGACACTGACCGGTGTCCTCGCCGCGGCGGCACTGGTCGCCGCCGGCTGCAGCCCCACCACCGACGACGGCGGCGGCGACGACCAGGAGACGAAGACCCAGAGTGGCTCGATCTCCTACGAGGCCGCCGACAACAAGGGCCCGGCGAAGGCTGTGGACGGGGCGACCCGGGGCGGCACGCTGACCGTCATGCAACCGGCCGACTTCGAACACCTCGACCCGGCCCGCAACTACGTCAACGTGCAGCAGGTCGCCGGCGGCCTGCTCTACCGCGCCCTCAACGGCTACAAGGAGGACGGCAGCGGCAGGCTGCTGCTCGTCGGCGACCTGGCGACCAACCCCGGCAAGGACGTCAACGGCGACTGCAAGGTCTGGGAGTTCACCCTCCGCGACGGCGTGAAGTACGAGGACGGTTCGGCGGTGACCAGCAAGGACGTCGCCCACGGCATCGCCCGGTCGTTCGCGTCGAACCTCAACGAGGGCCCGCACTACATCCAGCAGTGGCTCTACCCGGGCGGGGTGTACAACGCCACCTACAAGGGGCCGTACGACGGGGGCAAGCCGGTGCCCGACGGCGTGGAGACGCCCGACGACCGGACCGTCCGGTTCACCTTCCCGCAGGCGCACTGCGACCTGCCGTACGCGGCCGCGCTGCCCACCAGCGCGCCGGTGCCCGCCGCGAAGGACACCCGGGCCGGCTACGACCTGCGGCCCTTCTCGTCCGGTCCGTACCAGGTGAAGTCCTACCAGCGTGACGTCGCCCTGGAGTTGGAGCGCAACCCGAACTGGGACCCGGCGACCGACCCGATCCGCAACGCCTACCCGGACGCGATCCGGATGACGTTCGGGCTCGAGCAGGCCCAGATCGCCGAGCGCCTGGTCGCCGACGGCGCGGCCGACCAGGCGGCGCTGAGCTGGTCCGACGTGCCGCCGTCCGTGCTGCCCCGGACCACCGGGGCCGGCGTCGTCGACCGGGTGGTGAAGGGCCCGACGCAGTACAACTGGGTGCTGAGCATCAACACGCAGCGGGTCACCGACCTGGGCGTACGCCGGGCGTTGAACTACGCCGTCGACAAGGACGCCCTGCTCAAGGTGCTCGGCGGTCAGGCCGCCGGCACGCCGGCCACCACGCTGATGTCACCGACCACCGCCGGCTTCGCCAAGTACGACCTGTTCAACGCCCCGGTCACCGGGGACAAGGCCAAGGTCACCGAGCTGCTCGCCGGCAAGCGGCCCAAGCTGGTGCTGGCGCACTCCAACCTGGAGCTGCGGACCCAGCAGGCCGAGGCGTTGCGCAAGAACCTCACCGACATGGGCTTCGACGTCGTGATGAAGCCGATCGACAACAGCAGCTACTACGACGAGATCGGCCGCAAGGACAACCCGTACGACATCTACCTCAGCGGCTGGGGTTCCGACTGGCCGACCGGCTCGACCGTCATCCCGCCGGTCTACGACGGCCGCGAGATCGTGGCCGAGGGCAACCAGAACCTGTCGTACCTGAACCAGCCGTCGGTCAGCGCGGAGATCGACCGGGTCCGCAACCTGCCCGCCGCGGAGCAGGACGCCGGTTGGATGGCGCTCGACCGCAAGATCATGGAGGAGTACGCCCCGGTCGTGCCCTGCTACTACGACGCCACCTACGAGTTGCACGGCTCGAAGGTCGGCAACGCCTTCCTCAGTGACGCGTTCGGCATCATCTCGCTCAACGGCATCTACGTGAAGCAGTGACCGTCGTCGGCGGGGGCGGCCACGCCGGCCGTCCCCGCCCCATCCGGGGGAGGTGTTTCCCGTGCTCCGTTTCGTCGTCCGACGGCTGCTCGTCGCCGTCCTGACCCTGGTCGTCATCAGCCTGGTCACCTTCGGTCTCTTCTTCGCGGTGCCGAGCAGCCCGGCGAAGGTGATGTGCGGCAAGAACTGCACGGCCGCGGACATCGCCCAGGTCGAGCAGCGGCTCGGCATCGACCGTCCGCTGCCCCGGCAGTACACGGACTTCGTCCGGGGCGTGTTCGTCGGTCGCACCTACGGCGAGGGCGACTTCCGCCAGGACTGTCCGGCGCCCTGCCTCGGTTTCTCGTTCCGCAACAACCAACCGGTCACCGAGATCGTCGCCCAACGCGCCCCGGTGACGTTCAGCATCGTCCTCGGCGGCGCCGTGCTCTGGCTGGCCCTGGGCGTCTCCCTGGGCATGGTGTCGGCGCTGCGCCGGGGTACGGCGTTCGACCGCGCCGCGATCGGCGTCACGCTCGCCGGGGCGTCCATGCAGGTCTACTTCTTCGGGCTGATCCTGCTCTACCTGTTGGTCTACTCCACCGGGCTGTTGCCGTTCCCCAGCTACACGCCGCTGACCGAGAGCCCGCTGCGGTGGGCGGCCGGCCTGCTGCTGCCCTGGATGACGCTGGGCTTCCTCAACTCGGCGCTCTATGCCCGGCTGTCCCGGGCGCAGATGCTGGAGACGCTGTCCGAGGACTTCGTGCGGACCGCCCGGGCCAAGGGGCTCTCCGCGCGGCAGGTGCACACCCGGCACGCGTTGCGCGCGGCGATCACCCCGATCGTCACCATCGCCGGGCTGGACATCGGCACCAGTCTGGGCGGCACGTTCATCACCGAGACCATCTTCGGCCTCCAGGGTCTCGGCAAGGCCACCGTGGAGGCGGTGCAGTTCCTCAACCTGCCGGTGGTGATGGCGACCGTGCTGCTGGCGGCGGTGTTCATCGTGGTCGCCAACATCGTCGTCGACGTGCTGTACGCGGTCATCGACCCGCGCGTCCGGCTGAACTGACGGGAGGGTTCGACATGGTGGAGCTTCCGGCGCCGCGACGCGGCGAGGATCCCTACCTGCGGGTTCGGGATCTACGGGTGCGGTTCGACACCGAGGACGGTGTGGTCCGGGCTGTGGACGGGGTGTCGTTCGCCGTCGAGCGGGGTCGCACGCTCGGGATCGTGGGGGAGTCCGGGTCGGGGAAGAGCGTGACGTCGTTGGCGATCCTGGGTCTGCACAACTCCAAGCGGGCGTCCGTCACCGGGGAGATCTCGGTGGGTGGGCGTCAGTTGGTGGGTCTGCCGGAGGAGGAGGTGCGGCGGCTGCGGGGTCGGGACATGGCGATGATCTTCCAGGATCCGTTGTCGGCGTTGCATCCGTACTACACGGTCGGGAAGCAGATCGCTGAGGCGTTCCGGGTGCACCACCCGAAGGCCGGTAGGCGGGAGGCGCGTAGCCGGGCGGTGGACATGTTGGGTCGGGTGGGGATTCCGCAGCCGGCGCGGCGGTTCGAGCAGTATCCGCACGAGTTCTCCGGTGGGATGCGGCAGCGGGCGATGATCGCGATGGCGTTGGTCAACGATCCGGATCTGGTGATCGCCGACGAGCCGACGACGGCGTTGGACGTGACGGTGCAGGCGCAGATCCTGGACCTGCTCAATGATCTTCAGGAGGAGTTCCGTTCGGCGATCATCCTGATCACCCACGATTTGGGTGTGGTCGGTCAGGTGGCCGATGACGTCCTCGTCATGTACGGCGGTCGGGCGGTGGAGCACGGCAGTGTGGAGCAGGTGTTGCGGCGGCCGCAGCATCCGTACACGTGGGGGTTGTTGTCGAGCGTGCCGTCGTTGCACGGTGACGCGGACGCGGACCTGGTGCCGATCCCGGGCAACCCGCCGAGTCTGATCAACCTGCCGTCGGGCTGCGCGTTCCATCCCCGCTGCCGCTATGCCGACGTCAACGGCGACCGGTCCCGCACTGAGGTACCGGAGCTGGTTTCGGCGGGGGTGACAGGGCATCTGGTGGCGTGTCATCTGCCGGTCGCCGCGCGGGAGCGGATCTACCGCGACGAGGTAGCCCAGGTGGGGGTGGCCCGATGAACGTTGTGCCGAACGGACACACGCCGGTGGCCGGCACGTCGGAGGCGGGCCGCGATCCGGGCGGCGCCGCCCGGATCGCGGCTGAGCCGTTGCTGTCGGTGCGGGGGTTGACCAAGCACTTCCCGGTGCGCGAGGGCTTCCGCAGCCGGGGCGCCGTGCGGGCGGTCGACGGGCTGGACTTCGACGTCCGCCCCGGCGAGACCCTCGGTCTGGTGGGCGAGTCGGGGTGTGGGAAGACCACGACCGGGCGGATGCTGGTGCGGCTGCTGGAACCCACCGCCGGCAGCATTGAGTTCGCCGGGCGGGACATCACCCACGCCCGCCGGGGCGCGTTGCGGCCGCTGCGCCAGGACCTGCAGATCATCTTCCAGGACCCGTACGCGTCGTTGAACCCCCGCCACACCGTCGGGCGGATCGTGGCCATGCCGCTGCAGGTCAACAACATCACCCCACCCGGCGGCGTCAAGAAACGCGTGCAGGAACTGCTGGAACTGGTCGGCCTCAACCCCGAGCACTACAACCGCTACCCGCACGAGTTCTCCGGCGGGCAACGCCAACGCATCGGCATCGCCCGCGCCCTGGCCCTGCAACCCAAGCTCATCGTCGCCGACGAACCCGTGAGCGCCCTCGACGTGTCCATCCAGGCCCAGGTCATCAACCTCCTGCGCGACCTGCAACGCGACCTCGACCTGGCGTTCGTGTTCATCGCCCACGACCTCGCCGTGGTCCGCCACTTCTGCCACCGCGTCGCCGTCATGTACCTCGGCACCATCGTCGAGATCGGCGACCGCGACACCATCTACACCCGCCCCCAACACCCCTACACCCGCGCCCTGCTCTCGGCCATCCCCGACGTCACCACCCTCGGCCCCGCCGGCCGCATCCGCCTCACCGGCGACGTCCCCACCCCCCTGGACCCACCCAGCGGCTGCCGCTTCCGCACCCGCTGCTGGAAAGCCACCGACCGCTGCGCCACCGAAACACCCGCCCTGACCACCCGCGACGGCGGCACCCAACTCACCGCCTGCCACCACCCGGAGAGCGGACCACCGCTCGACGCGGTGGAGGCCGGACGCACCTGACCCGGGTCGGGAGGCGACCGCGGTCGGGCGAGGGCTCACGGCGGGGCGCGGACCGGCGGTCGGGTGGCCTCCCCGCCTTCCCCGTACGCTGGCGACCGTCACCGCAGTGAGCCGTCCCCGGTTGGACCCGGCCGTACTGAGAGGGAACCACAGCATGACGGCGGTACCAGGCCAGCGACCCGCTCCGGCGACTCGACCGAACGCGGGCCATGCCGCGCAGGACGATCTGCGGCAGCTGTTCGGGCAGTCCATCGCCGTCTTCGCCGCGCTCGCCGGACCCACGCACGTGGTGGAGGCAGCGAATCCGGCGTTCTTCGCCACCATCGGTGAGGAGCGGGCGCGCACCGGGGTGGCCATCGTCGAGTTGATGCCCGAGTTGGCGGAACAGGGCTTCCTCGCGCTGTTGGACGAGGTCTACCGCACGGGAGAGCCCTACACCGGTCGGGACGCCCGGGTCGTGCTCGGCGACGGCGCACAGGCGCGGGAGGCATTCTTCGACTTCACCTACGAGCCGCGTCACGACGCCGACGGCGCCGTGACCGGGATCCGGGTGATCGGCGTGGAGACCACCCAGGTCAAGCACGCCCAGCGGCTGATGGCCGAGCACCGTGCCCTGCTGGAGCAGATCGCCCGCCAGGCGCCCCTGCCCGAGGTGCTCGACGGCATGGCCCGCTGCATCGAGAACCTGGCGCCGCAGGAGGTGCTCGTCTCCGTTCTGCTCGCCGACCCCGACGGCCGGCACCTGCGCCACGGCGCCGCGCCGAGCCTGCCCGACTTCTACAACCAGGCCATCGACGGGATCGCCGCCGGCGAGGGCGTGGGCTCCTGTGGCACGGCCGCCCACCGGCGCGAACCGGTCATCGTCACCGACATCGCCGCCGATCCGTTCTGGGACGACTTCCGTGGGCTCGCCGAGCGGGCGGGGCTGGCCGCCTGCTGGTCGACACCGATCCTGGCGCGCGACGGCAGCCTGCTGGGCACCTTCGCCATCTACCACCGCACGCCGCGGATCCCGAAGGACACGGATCTCGCCCTGATCCAGGTCTTCACCGGCACCGCGGCCCTGGCCATCGAACGCCACCACATCGAACAGGCGAAGGTGGCCGCCGAGGCCCGCGCCAGAGCCGCCCACGACCAGCTGGCCGAGGCGGTGCGTGCGGAGCGGGAACTGCGCGGCGAGGCCGAGCGGCGCGCCGCCACTGCCGCGGAACTCGCGGCCCGAATGCGTGCCGCCGCCGCCGCGCAGGCCGCCCGGCCACGCCCCGAGCGTTGCCAGCTCGGCGGGGACCCGGGATGCACCGCCGCGGCCGAGATCAAGGTCGCCGATTCGTGGGGCGACTCGGCGTGGGGCTGCCCGATCCACGTCGAGGAGGCGATTCTCCACGTCCGGTCGGTGTTCATCGCCAGCGAGGAACTCGGCGGCCTCGCCGGCTACCTCAACCGCTGACGACCTCAGCTGCGGAGCACGTTGGCGTAGATGAGCCAGGCCAGCGCGGACTTGGCCGCCAGGCTGAGCACGATGTACGAGACCTCGCCGTAGCGGTAGTCCCGCCACCGGCCGCGCCGGGTGTACTGCAGCACCATGTTGACCGCGAAGCTCGCGAAGAGCAGGAACTGCACGATGATGATCGCCCACACGAAACCGGGAATCTCCGGCGGCTGGGCGACGTAGACGGCGATCGCGAGCCAGGGCGCCGCGCCGACCAGCGAACCGAACCAGAACGCGCTCCAGTCGGCACGGCCCGGTGTCTGCTGCCGCTCCATCAGGAGACCGAACAGGATCATCGCGGTGTTCGCGGCGAAGATCCCGATCACCGCCGCGAGATCACGGATCCCGACGAACAGACCGATCAGCACGATCATGATCGACGCGCTGACCGAGTACTCGATCCATCGCGCGTAGTTGGCCCGCCGATCCAGGTTGCGTTCGTACCAGCGGTGCACCCGTGGGGCGGCGGTCACGACGTGGTCGACCGCGGCGAGCAGCAGGAACACCGCCACCGCCGGTCCGACGGCGATCCGGAAGGCCACGTCCGGGACGGTGGCGTCCCGCAGGGTCACCGGGTCCGCCGTCAGGTACGACGCGGTCACCGGCAGGGACAGGTCGTTGCTGGCCGCCCACATCCAGACCGCTTCGGCGGCCAGCAGCGAACCGACGAGCACGTTGACGACACGCAACCGCCGGTAGCGGCTCCCGCTCGCCTCGGCGTGATGCCCCATGGGCGTCACCTTAGGCAGCCCGGGTGGCCACCCACCGGCATTCCGCTCGGGCCGGTCACCCGGAAGAGGTGACGCGAACCTGCGTGTAGCGGTCCGGGGGGCGGGTAGCCGGCCGACCATGGACCTGGTCGAGGAGTCGCCGTACCGGTTCCGGATCGACCGGCGCGAGGAGATGCGGGTCCCGGGCGTGGTGTACGCCTCGCCCGCGCTGCTGCCCGACGCCGGGTCGGACCGGTCCCTGGAGCAGGTCGCGAACGTGGCCACGCTGCCCGGCATCGTCGGCGCCTCGTACGCCATGCCGGACGTGCACTGGGGCTACGGTTTCCCGATCGGCGGGGTGGCGGCCACCGACGTGGCGGCCGGTGGTGTGGTCTCGCCCGGCGGCGTCGGCTTCGACATCTCCTGCGGGGTGCGGCTGCTCACCGCGGACCTGGACCGGGCGGCCCTGCGCCCCCGGCTGGCCGCGCTCATGGACGGACTCGGGGAGTCCACCCCGCGCGGCATGGGCCGCGGCGCGGTGTGGCACCTGGGCGACCGGGCCGAGTTGGACGCGGTGCTGCGCGGCGGCTCCCGGTACGCGGTCGCGCGCGGCTTCGGCGTGCCCCGGGACCTGGACCGCTGCGAGGACCGGGGCGCGGTCGCCGACGCCGATCCCGCCCAGGTCAGCGCGCGGGCGGTCGAGCGCGGCGCCGGCCAGGTCGGCAGCCTCGGCTCGGGCAACCACTTCCTGGAGGTGCAGGCCGTCGAGGAGGTCTACGACGAGCCGGTCGCCGCCGCGTTCGGGCTACGCGCCGGGCAGGTGTGCGTGATGATCCACTGTGGTTCACGCGGACTGGGCCACCAGATCTGCACCGACCACGTGCGGGCCATGGAGGGCGTGATGCCCGGGTACGGCATCGACGTGCCGGACCGGCAGCTGGCCTGCGCGCCGGTCACCTCACCCGAGGGGCGGGCGTACCTGGGGGCGATGGCGGCGGCGGCCAACTACGCGCGGGCCAACCGGCAGCTGCTGGCCCACGCCGCGCGCCAGGTCTTCGCCCGGGTCGTCGGCTGCGACCTCGACCTGGTGTACGACGTCTCGCACAACCTCGCCAAGATCGAGGAGCACAAGGTGGACGGGACGTCGCGCCGGCTCTGCGTACACCGCAAGGGGGCCACCCGGGCCCTGCCGCCCGGCCATCCCGACCTGCCCGAGGATCTGCGTCCGGTGGGCCAGCCGGTGCTCATCCCGGGCTCGATGGGCACCGCCTCGTACGTCCTCACCGGCGTGCCGGACGCGCCGGCCTGGGCCTCGACCTGCCACGGCGCGGGTCGCGTCCGCAGCCGCACCCAGGCGAGTCGGGCGGTACGCGGGCACGACCCGCGGCGCGAGCTGGCGGCGCGGGACGTCGAGGTGCGTGGGGCGTCCCGGCGCGGCCTGGCCGAGGAGATGCCGGAGGCGTACAAGGACGTGGCCGCCGTGGTGGCCGTGGCCGAGGGAGCCGGCCTGTGCGCGAAGGTGGCCCGGCTGGTCCCGCTCGGCGTGGTCAAGGGCTGAGCGGGCTCACACGTCCAGCGTCACCGCGCACTCCCAGCCGCCCGGCGCCGGGCCGAACCGCAGCTCGTGCAGCGACACCGCCTTCGGCACGGCGCCGACCAGCTCGACCGCGTCCGTGCCGGTGGTGCGCCACCGCACCACGAGGCCGCCGTCGGCGGCCGGATGGACCTCCGTGCCGAGCGGCAGCTCGCCCTCGGTCTCCATCCGGAAGATCACCTCGTCGAGGACGCCGACCAGCAGGTCACCGTCGTGGGCCGGCGGCACCCGGAACTCCGAGGACCCGGTCGCCGTCGCCGAGGCGGTGTCCACGAACGTGTCGACGAGCGCCGCCACCGCCTCGGCCACGCAGCCCTCCCGATCCGGCGCCCACGCCTCGATCCGGACGTCGGCGGTGTGCGGCACGCAGCGATGTCCCCGGGCCGGTCGGTGCGCCATGTCCCGATCATCGCGCCGCCGGGCGGAGGCGGCCGGGGTTTCGTCGTACCGGGCGGTTAGGCTGCGCCCGTGATCGCCGACGACTCCGATGCCGTGACCGTGGTCTTCCTGCGCATGATGCGCGCCGAGCTGCGGGCCGAGCGGGTGGGGGAGGACTCCCTCGGTCGCACCGTCGAGCTGGCGCGACGGTGGTGGGGCACCGCCGACGCGCGACTGGCCGACGCGCTGCGCGAGCTGCACGCCGAGCCGGTCGACGACACCGACCCGCCCGCGTCGGCCGTCGCCGGCCCGCTCACCCCGCCCGATCCGCGCGGCGCCGCGCTGGCCCGCTTCGCCGCCAACGCCCGCCGGCTGCGCACCGGCGAGATCAGCCCGACCGAGTTCGACGAGATCATGGGCGCCGACGACCCGGACCGGCCTACGGCCTGACCCGCCGGCAGCGCACCCCCGCCACGCGCCGTCATTCCGCCTCGCCCGCGGGCGCCTACCGTGCGGTGAGGGCCAGGCCGAGACCCAGCGCGAGGAAGCTGCCCGCGAAGCCGTGTCGCAGCAGCGCGGTGAGCCGAGGTCGGGACAGCACACGCCGGCGCAGCGCGCCGGCCAGGAGCGCGTACCCGGCGAAGACCACCAGCGTGACCAGCATGAACACCAGGCCGCAGAGCAGCATGCGGGCGGGGGCGGCGGGGGCGTCCGGGGGCACGAACTGGGGCAGGAACGCCACGAAGAAGACCGTGACCTTCGGGTTCAGCAGGTTCAGCAGCACCCCGTCACGGAACACGGTCGCCGCCTTGCGGGGCGCCCGTTCACCGTCCACCACCAGCGGTCCGCGTTCGCGCAGCGCCGACCAGGCCATCCAGAGCAGGTATGCCACGCCCAGCCAGGTCACCACCCGGAACGCCGGGGTGCCGGCGCGCAGCAGGGCGGCCAGACCGGTCACCGCGGCGATCAGGTGCGGGACGAGGCTGAGCGTGCAGCCGGCGGCGGCGACGAGACCGGCCCGGCGTCCGGCGGCGACCGCGGAGGCGATCATGTGCACCACCCCGGTTCCGGGGGTGATCACCACGACCAGCGTGGTCAGCAGAAAGGCGATACTCATGCCGTCCAGCCTGCGGCCATAATGGCCCCATGGGCAGGGCCAAAGACACCACGTCGGAGGGGTCCATAACGGCCGGTGCCGACTTCCTTCAGCTGGACATCGGCCAGGCGCCGCCGGGCGGCCGAGCGGACTGGCTGGCCGCCCGGCTGCGGGCCGCCATCGCCGACGGCCGGGTGCCGGTGGGCACACGGCTGCCGGCCACCCGGGTGCTCGCCGGTGAGCTGGGCGTCTCCCGGGGCGTGGTCACCGAGGCCTACCAGCGGTTGGGCGAGGACGGCCACGTGGCCGGCCGGGGCCGGGCCGGGACGGTCGTGGTGGCCACCCCGGCCGCCGTGGTGAGCCGGCCGCCCACGCCGCGCCGCCCGCCGCAGGTGTTCACCGGCCGGCCGGGCGTCGAAGTGTTCGACGCGCTGCGGGCGGCGCCGGCGGAGGTGGACCTGACGCCCGGCGTACCGGATCTGGCGGCCTTTCCCCGCGCGGCCTGGCTGCGCGCCGAGCGGACCGTGCTGGACCGGCTGACGCCCGCCGCCCTCGGCTACGGTGACCCGACCGGCACGCCGGCGCTGCGGCTCGCGGTCGCCAACTGGCTGGCCCGCAACCGGGGCATCCGGGTCGACCCGGCCGAGGTGGTGGTCGTCGCCGGGGTGTCGCAGGCGCTCGGGCTGCTCGCCCAGGTGCTGCACGCCCACGGCGTGCACACGGTCGCGGTGGAGGATCCCGGGTCGCTCGGCGTCCGGCAGCACCTGGCCAACTGGGGGCTGGCGATCCCCCCGGTGCCGGTGGACGACCAGGGCCTGCGGGTCGACCTGCTGGCGGCCACCGGGGCCCCGGCCGTGCTGCTGACCCCGGCGCACCAGTTCCCGACCGGGGTGGTGCTCGACGGCGAGCGGCGTCGCCGGCTGCTGGCCTGGGCCCGCGACGGCGGCCTGGTGGTGGAGGACGACTACGACGCCGAGCACCGCTACGACCGACCGCCGGTGCCGGCGTTGCGCGGCATGCTGCCGGACCGGGTCTGCTATACCGGCAGTGTCTCCAAGCTGCTGGCGCCGGCGCTGCGGATCGGTTGGATGCTGGTGCCGCCCCGGCTGCACGCCGACGTGGTGGCGGCCAAGCGGATGGCGGATCTCGGCAACGCCGCGCTGCCGCAGCTCGTGCTGGCCGAGCTGATGGAGTCGGGCGCGATGGAGCGGCACCTGCGGATGCTGCGGCACCGGCACGTACGCCGCCGCGACGCGATGATCCGGGCGGTCCGGGCCCACCTGCCCGGCGCGGTGGTGCACGGCGCCGCCGCCGGCCTGCATCTGCTGGTCACGCTGCCCGGCCCGGTGGACGACGTCGCGCTGGCGGCCAAGGCGTTGCGCCGGGGGGTCAAGGTGCAGCCGCTGTCCTGGCACGGCCAGCGTCCGCAGCCGCCCGGCCTGGTCCTCGGCTACGCCGCCACCGCCCCCTCGGAGATCGACCGCGCCGTGGCCACCCTGGCCCACTGCCTCCCCTGAGCACCCACCCCACCCACCCCCGTCCCTCGCCCGTCGATCAAGGAGTTTGCGTCGAGTTCCGGCGCCCGAGAGGACGCAAACTCCTTGATCAACGAGCTGGGGTGGGTCAGGGGGAGGGGTAGAGGGCGGTCAGGGCGGCTGCGGTTTCGGTCAGGCGGCGGCGCAGCGGCTCGGGGGAGAGGACCTCCACCTCGGCGCCGAGGCGGAGCAGGTCGCCGTGCGCGTGGGTCAGCGACTCGATGGGAATCACCGCCCGCACCCAGCCCGCCTCGTCGGGCGGGCCGGCGCTCGCCTCGGCGGCGGCGATCACCACGTCGCTGCCGACCTCACGCAGCCGCGCGAACCCGCGTGGCGAGAGCCGTACGGCGGCCTCGTCCCGGTGCAGGCCGGCCCGGAACGCGACCACGTGCGCCCGCCACCAGGCCGGCAGGTCGAACTCGGGCCGGTCGAACGGTTCGTCGAGCGGGGTGAGGTCGAGGATCTGGTTGACCCGGTAGGTGGCCGGCTCGGCACGGTCCGGCCGGGCGGCGACCACGTACCAGCGGCCGCCCTTGAGCACCAGGCCGTACGGTTCGAGCACCCGCGTCACCTCGCCCCGCCAGCCGCGGTAACGCACCCGGATCCGGTGCTCCCGCCACACCGCCTCGGCGGCCTCGGCCAGGTGCGGCGAGGGGTCGCCGTCGGAGTACCAGCCCGGCGTGTCCAGGTGGAACCGCTGCTCCAGGCGCGCGGCCCGGTCGGCCAGCGGGGTCGGGAGCGCGGCACGCACCTTGAGCTGCACGGCGGCCACAACCGACTGGTAGCCCAACTCGGCGGCCGGACCGGGGAGCCCGGCGAAGAGCAGCCGGTCGGCCTCCTCGGCGGTCAGGCCGGTCAGCCGGGTCCGCCAGCCCTCCACCAGCCGGTAACCGCCGTCGTGCCCCGCCTCGCCGTAGAGCGGGATGCCGGCGGCGTGCAGCGCCTCCACGTCCCGGTAGATCGTGCGGACCGACACCTCCAGACGGGCGGCCAGGTCGGCGGCGGTGAGTCGGCCGTGCGCCTGCAGGAGCAGCAGGATGGACAGGAGTCGACTGGCCCGCATCCGCTGACAGTAGCTGTCAGGGGAGTGGTCCTAGCGTGCGGCCATGGCTTTCCACGACAAGGAACTGACCGTGCCGGGAACCGTCGAGGTCGCCGGTCGGCACGTCAAGCGCTACCACATCGACCAGCCGGACCGTCGGCTCGAGGCGCGGGTGGTCGACGCCGCCCACGCGTACCTGCCGTCCCTGTTGCCCGCGCCGGACCCCACCACCCCGCCGGCGAGCTGGGTGGTGCTGCACCGGGGCGCGGACACCGGGGCGTACCTGCTGGCGTACAGCTGGTTCTTCGACAACGTCGTCCAGTGCCGCATCGCGATCGCCGGGCAGCCCGCGCTGGAGTGCCCGGACGACGACCCGGCGCACTTCGTCGACCTGGACCGGCCCGGCGTGGGCTGCGTCTGGGAGCTGGGCGTGCTGGAGCACGAGCGGACCGCCTGGATCCGGCACGTGCTCGCGCCGGACACACCCGATCTGGCCGGCTACCTGGCCGACGCGCGCGCCGAGGGGCCGGTGGGGCGCTGATGGGCGACTTCGACTTCTTCGTCGGGACCTGGGACGTGACCAACCGGCGGTTGCGGGAGCGCCACGTCGGCGGCGACGACTGGGACGAGTTCCCCGGCACCAGCGAGGCGCGCTCGTTCTTCGACGGCGCCGGCAGCTTCGACGAGATCCGCTTCCCGACCCGGGGCTTCTCGGGCTCCACCGTGCGGCTGCTCGACCCGGCGACCGGGCTCTGGTCGATCTGGTGGATGAACAGCCGGCGCGGGGTGCTGGAGCAGCCGCCGGTGGTCGGCCGGTTCACCGACGGCGTCGGCGCGTTCTACGCCGACGACAGCGACGAGGGGCGGCCGGTGCGCTGCCGGTTCCTCTGGTCGGCGATCACGCCGACGTCCTGCCGTTGGGAACAGGCGTTCTCCACCGACGGCGAGCGCAGCTGGGAGACCAACTGGATCATGGAGTTTCGGCGGGCGGCCTGACCGGTGGCGTGGTGGTCCGGTAGATCGCGGTCAGCCAGACGTCGAGCAGCACGTCGACCACGTCCCGCTCGGCCACGGCCGGGCCGTCGCCGGCGAAGGTCGCGTACCAGACCCGTTCGTTCATCGAGTTGAGCGCGATGGCGAGGTCCCGGGCGGGCAACCCGTCCGGGGCCGCGCCGCGCGCGCGTTCCACCTCGATCGCGGCCTGCACCGCGCGCACCCAGCGTTCCAGCACCTCGGCCCAGAGCCGCCGCACCTCCGCGTTCGTGCCGCGCACCTGGGCGCAGGCAAGCACCACGTCCCGGTGGCCGCCGAAGGCGGCGTGGAACCGGGCGATCAGCTCCCGCCAGCGGGCCCGCGGGTCCTCGGCGAGCCGGTCGAGCACGTCGCCGGCGGCGGCGTTCGCCTCCTCGGTCACCCGGTCGAGCAGGGTGAGCAGCACCGCGTCCTTGGACGGGAAGTAGAAGTAGAACGTGGGGCGGGAGATGCCGGCGCCCCGGGCCAGGTCGTCGATGGAGATGTCGCCGAACGGGCGCTCGCGCAGCAGCCGCTCGGCGGTGGCCAGGATCGCCGTCTCCCGGTCGTCACCGGTGGACCGGCCGGCCCGCCGCCCGCGCGGTACGGCCCCGGTCGGCGTGCGCGCACTGGTCATGTCGGCCGATGCTACACCCGCTCGACACCCTGTCGAATCGACTCGACATGGTGTTGACTGGCCTCGACGGCGGTGGATAGTGTCCGGTCCACCGCCGGGAGAACCGCGGGGAGAACGGGAGAAGCCATGGCCTCCGACCACGTCGACGTCCTCATCGTCGGTGCCGGCCTGTCCGGCATCGGGGCCGCCGTCCACCTGGGACGCGAGTGTCCCGGCAAGACCTACGCGGTGCTGGAGGCCCGGGACGCCATCGGCGGCACGTGGGACCTGTTCCGCTACCCGGGCATCCGCTCCGACTCCGACATGTACACCCTCGGCTACTCGTTCAAGCCGTGGACCGACCCGAAGGCCATCGCCGACGGCGACTCGATCCGGGCGTACGTCCGGCAGACCGCCCGCGAGTACGACGTGGAGCGGCACATCCGCTTCCGGCACCGGGTGGTACGCGCCGAGTGGGACAGCGCCACCGCCCGCTGGACCGTGCACGCGCACCGCGACGACACCGGCGAGGATGTGACGCTCACCTGCGGGTTCCTGTTCACCAACTCCGGCTACTACCGCTACGACGAGGGCTACACGCCCCGGTTCCCCGGCGTCGAGCGCTACGCCGGCACACTCGTGCACCCGCAGCACTGGCCCGACGACCTGGACTACGCCGGCAGGCGGGTGGTCGTGATCGGCAGCGGCGCCACCGCGGTCACCCTGGTCCCGGCGATGGCCGAGCGGGCCGCGCACGTCACCATGCTCCAGCGCTCACCCACGTACGTCATCGCGCTGCCCTCGCGCGACCCGTTCGCCGACGCCGCCCGGCGCTGGCTCCCCCCGAAGGCCGCGTACGCGGTGGCGCGCTGGAAGAACGTCACGCTCGGGGTGGCCAACTTCCAGCTCAGCCGCCGCGCCCCCACCGTGGTGAAGCGGTTCCTGCGGCGGGCCGCCAAGGGTCGCCTCCCGGTCGGCTACGACGTCGACCGGCACTTCTCACCCCGCTACGACCCCTGGGACCAGCGGCTCTGCGTGGTGCCCGACGGGGACCTGTTCGCCGCGCTGAGCGCCGGCCGCGCGTCCGTGGTGACCGACACCATCGACACGTTCACCGAACACGGCATCCGGCTCGCCTCCGGCACGGAGCTGCCGGCCGACGTCGTGGTCACCGCCACCGGCCTCAACCTGCTCGCGCTCGGCGGCATGACGCTGGTGGTCGACGGCGCCGAGGTCGACCTGGCCCGGACGATCGCCTACAAGGGCATGATGCTCTCCGGGGTGCCCAACTTCGCCATGACGATCGGCTACACCAACGCCTCCTGGACGTTGAAGGCCGACCTGGTCGCCACCTACGTCTGCCGGCTGCTGCGGCACCTCGACGACACCGGCCAGCAGATCGTCACCCCGCTCGCCCCGGACACCGACGACCTGGAGCCGATCATCGACCTGAAGTCCGGGTACGTGCTGCGCGCCGTCGACCAGCTGCCCAAGCAGGGCCCGCAGGCGCCGTGGCGGCTGCACCAGAACTACCCCCGGGACGTACGGCTGATGCGGCACGGTCCGCTGACCGACGGCGTACGGTTCGCCCGGGCCGGCACGCCGGCCGCCGCGGCGGTGGCGACCTCGGGAGGAACCGATGCGTGACCTGGAGTTCGCCGGCGGCACGGCGGTGCTCACCGGCGCCGCGAGCGGCATCGGCGCGGCGCTGGCCCACGGGCTGGCCCGGCGCGGCGCGGACCTGGTCCTGCTCGACCGGGACGCCGACGGCCTGGCGACGGTCGTCGCGGCGATCCGGGCCGCCCACCCCGACCGGCGGGTCCAGACCCACATGGTCGACCTCGCCGACGCCGACGCCACCGACCGGGTGGCCGCGGAGATCCACCGCGCGCATCCCCGGATCCGGCTGTTGGTCAACAACGCCGGCGTCGCGCTGGGCGGCCGGTTCGACCAGGTGACGCTGGAGGAGTTCCTCTGGGTCATCGAGATCAACTTTCGGGCGGTGGTGCGGTTGACCCACGCGCTGCTGCCCGCGCTCAAGGCCGAACCGGGTTCCCACCTGGTCAACGTCTCCAGCCTGTTCGGCCTCATCGCCCCGGCCGGACAGGCCGCGTACGCGGCGAGCAAGTTCGCCGTGCGCGGCTTCACCGAGGCGCTGCGGCACGAGCTGGTCGACGACGGCATCGGCGTCACCTCGGTGCACCCGGGCGGCATCCGGACCCGGATCGCCGCCAGCGCCCGGGTCGGCAGCGGCGTCTCCGTCGAGGAGTACGAGGTCGGCCGCCGGCAGTTCGAGAAGCTGCTCACCATCGACCCGGCGACCGCCGCCGAGTTGATCCTGCGCGGTGCGCGGCGGCGCCGCGGCCGGGTGCTGATCGGCTGGTCGGCGAAGCTGCCCGACCTGCTCGCCCGGATCGCGCCCGCCGGGTACGGCAGGGTGCTGGCCCTGGGCATGCGCCCGCGTCCGGCCCGCGTGCCGGCACCGCGCCCGCCCGCCAGCGACCCGACCCCGGCCGGGACGGCCGCCAGCGACCCGACCCCGGCCGGGACGGCCGCCAGCGACCCGACCCCGGCCGGGACGGCCGCCACCGACCCGACCCCGGCCGGGACGGCCGCTGCGGAGCCCGGACGGCCGGCGTGACCGTCGCGCTGCCGCCGGCCGACGAACGCGCCGTCGACGGGCGGCGGATGCGCTGCCGGATCACCGGCGACGGCCCGCCGGTGCTGCTGCTGCACGGCATCGGCCGCACGCTCGACGACTTCACCGCGCTGCACACGGCGCTGGCCCGGGACCACCGCGTGCTCGCCGTCGACCTGCCCGGGCACGGCGGCTCCGCCCCGCTGGACGGGACGCACACGCTGCCGGCGCTCGCGGCGGCGGTGGCCGGGTTCCTGGACGCGGCCGGCGTCACCGGCCCGGCCCATCTGGTCGGCAACTCCCTCGGCGGGGCGGTGGCCATGCGCCTGGCCGTCGACGCGCCGCACCGGGCGGCCAGCCTGGCGTTGCTCAACAGCGCCGGCTTCGGCCAGGAGGTGACCGTCGCGCTGCGACTGCTCGCGGTACCCCCGCTGGCCCGGCTGCTGCTGCGCCCGCACCCGGCGATCGCCCGCCGCACCGAGCGGGCCATCTTCGTCGACCCGGCGTACGTCACCGAGGAGCGGATCGCCGCCGCGCTCGCGGTGGCCCGGCAGCCGCACGCCGCCCGGGTGATGCGCGAGCTGGTGCGTGACCTGGGCACCTGGCGCGGGGTGCGCCCGCAGTGGCGCGCCGAACTGCTCGACGCGGTCGCCGCGCTGGACCTGCCCACCCTGCTCGTCTGGGGCGACCGTGACCTGATCCTGCCCGCCGCGCACCTCGGGTACGCGCGGAGCCGGCTGCCCCGGGCGCGCAGCCACCTGTTTCGCGACACCGGGCACATGCCGCAGATCGAGCGCACCGCCGAGGTGGAGAGCCTGCTGCGGGATCTCTGGACGGGCGACCCGGCCGGCTGACCCGTCGCGTGGCCCGCGCCACGCTCCCCGGTGCCGGCGGCACCCGCCGGCTCGCGGCGGCGCATCATAGATACATGACGCATCCCAGCCCGGTCGCCGGCGCGCGCCCCGCCGTCCCGTCCGCCGCCGAGCGGGCCTACCGGCACCTCAAGCAGGCGATCCTGGAACAGGTCTACCCGGGTGGCCAGCTGGTCAGCGAGGGCGAGATCGCCGAGGCCACCGGGGTCTCCCGCACCCCGGTGCGGGAGGCGCTGCTGCGGCTGGAGTCCGAGGGCCTGGTCCGGCTCTACCCGAAGCGGGGCGCGTTGATCCGACCGGTCTCCGCCCGGGAGATCGCCGACGTCGTCGAGGCCCGCCGCCTCGTCGAGCTGCACGCCGCCGAGCGGGTCTGGCCGCGTCGCGCCGCGCTCCGCGCCGACCTGGCCCGCCGGCTCGACGAGATGCGCCGGGCGCACGCCGCCGGCGACCTCACCGCGCTGATGGCCGCCGACCGGGCCTTCCACGCGGCCGTCGTGGAGGCGGCCGGCAACGAGATCCTGGCCGAGCTCTACCACCGGCTGCGCGACCGGCAGTTGCGGATGGGCGAGGCCAGCTTCCGGCTCTCGCCCGGCTGGGCCGAGGTCGCCCTGGCCGAGCACGCCGGCCAGCTCGCCGCGCTCGACGGCGACGACCCGCAGGCGTGGCGCGACGCCGTCGCCGGCCACATCGACACCGCCGCGACCATGCTCGGGGCGTTGCGGTGAGCGTCGCCCGCCGGCCGGCCGCCCTGATCTACGCGGTGGCCGTGACCGCGTACGTGGCCGCCGTGTTCCACCGCAGCTCGCTCGGCGTCACCGGGGTCGACGCGGCGGACCGTTTCCACATCAACGCCGCCGCGCTGGCCACCTTCTCCGTCGCCCAGCTCGCCGTCTACGCGGCCATGCAGGTCCCGGTCGGGGTGCTGCTGGACCGTTACGGCTCGCGCCGGCTGCTGCTGGCCGGCGCCGCGCTGATGGTGGCCGGGCAGCTCGTGTTCGCCGTCGCCACCGACGTGCGCCTCGCGGTCGCGGCCCGGGTGCTGGTCGGCCTCGGCGACGCGATGACGTTCATCAGCGTGCTGCGGATCGTGGCGTTCTGGTTCCCCGGCCGGCGCAACCCGCTGCTGGTGCAGCTCACCGGCACCATCGGGCAGCTCGGCGCGGTGCTCGGGGCCGTACCCCTGGTGGCGCTGCTGCACCACGCCGGCTGGACCCCGGCGTTCCTCACCGCGGCGGCGCTCGGCGCCACCGTGCTGCTGCTCGTCCTCGTCGCGGTCCGCGACACCCCGCACGCCGAGCACACCACCGCGCTCGCGCCCGACCTGGCCACCGTACGCCGGCAACTCGCGGACGCCTGGGCGCAGCCCGGCACCCGCCTGGGCCTGTGGACGCACTTCGTCACCCAGTTCTCCGGCGCCGTGTTCGCGCTGCTGTGGGGGTACCCGTTCCTCGTGCAGGGGCAGGGCTTCTCGCCCACCGCGGCGGCCGGGCTGCTCACCCTGATGACGCTGGTGACCCTGGCGTGCGGCCCGGTGGTGGCGCACCTGTGCGCCCGGCACCCGTTCCACCGCTCGGTGGTCGTCTTCACCATCACCGCCGCCACCGCCGCCGTCTGGGCGGTGGTGCTGGCCTGGCCCGGCCGCGCCCCGCACGGGCTGCTGGTGGCGCTGGTGGTGGTCCTCGCGGTCAACGGCCCCGGCTCGGTGATCGGGTTCGACTACGCCCGCACGTTCAACCCGGTGCACCGCATCGGCAGCGCCACCGGGATCGTCAACGTCGGCGGGTTCGTCGCGTCGATCGTGCTGATCCTCGCCGTCGGCGTGGTGCTCGACCTGGCCACCCCGGCCGGCGCCGGCACCCCGCCGCTGTCCGCCTTCCGCTGGGCGTTCGCCGTGCAGTACCTGCTCTGGGCGCTCGGCGCGGTGCAGGTGCTGCGCTACCGCAACGCCGCCCGCCGCCGGCTGGCCGCCGAACGTGCCGCGGTGCCCGTGCCGGCCTGAGGGGTCAGCGCCGACGGCGGGTGAGCGAGTCCAGCACCAGCGTCAGGCCCGCACCGACCAGCCACACGTCCTTGGCCAGCCCGATGCCCGCCTGGCTGGGCCGCAGGCTGGTGCCCTCCCGCATCCCGGGCGTCTTGAGGTAGAGCTGCACCAGCCCCGCGCCGAACGCGGTCAGCCCGGCGCCGGCCAGCAGCGACGGCACGAACGGCGCGAGCAAGGCCACGCCCAGCGCCGTCTCGGCGCGGGACAGCAACATGGCGAACCGGTCCGGAGGAATCTGGCGCAGCTGCGGCAGCGCGCCGACCGCCATGCCGTGCATCCCCGCCGCGGCCTCGCCCTCCAGGGTCCGCTTGGAGAGCCCGGAGTTCAGGATGTACGCGCCGATGGCGATGCGCAGCGGGGCGTGCGTCAACCTCATGATCACTCCTTGTCGAGGTGCCGGGCCCTGCGGGTACCCGGTGACGGGCGGGGCATTCCGCCGGTCGGCGCCGGGCCGCCGGCGATGATCGGCGGTAGGTTCGGCACAGGACCTGAACGAAGGAGACGACCGTGAGCCAGGAAGTCCGGGGAGTCGTGTCGCGGCGCAAGGGCGCGCCCGTGGAGGTCACCACGATCGTGGTGCCCGACCCGGGGCCGGGCGAGGCGGTGGTCCGCGTCCAGTCCTGCGGCGTGTGCCACACCGACCTGCACTACCGCGAGGGCGGCATCAACGACGACTACCCGTTCCTGCTCGGCCACGAGGCCGCCGGCATCGTCGAGCAGGTGGGCGACGGCGTCACCGACGTGGCCCCCGGCGACTTCGTGGTGCTCAACTGGCGGGCGGTCTGCGGGCAGTGCCGGGCCTGCCGGCGCGGCCGGCCCTGGTACTGCTTCGCCACCCACAACGCGGCGCAGAAGATGACCCTGACCGACGGCACCGAGCTGTCGCCCGCGCTCGGCATCGGCGCGTTCGCCGAGAAGACGCTCGTGCACGCCGGCCAGTGCACCAAGGTCGACCCGTCGGCCCGGCCCGCCGCCGTCGGCCTGCTCGGCTGCGGCGTGATGGCCGGCCTCGGCGCGGCCATGAACACCGGCGGGGTGACCCGGGGCGACTCCGTCGCGGTGATCGGCTGCGGCGGCGTCGGCGACGCCGCGGTGGCCGGCGCGGCCCTGGCCGGCGCGACCACGATCGTCGCGGTGGACACCGACTCCCGCAAGCTCGACTGGGCGCGCCGGTTCGGCGCCACCCACACCGTCAACGCCTCCGAGGACGACCCGGTCGAGGCGATCCGTGCCGCCACCGGCGGATTCGGCGCCGACGTGGTGATCGACGCGGTCGGCCGCCCGGAGACCTGGAAGCAGGCCTTCTACGCGCGCGACCTCGCCGGCACGGTCGTGCTGGTCGG
This sequence comes from Micromonospora sp. WMMD754, assembly GCF_049315235.1. NCBI lineage: Bacteria > Bacillati > Actinomycetota > Actinomycetes > Micromonosporales > Micromonosporaceae > Micromonospora > Micromonospora sp. WMMD754. Next base: position 5,440,654 of record NZ_CP186058.1, on the reverse strand, counting down.
TGTGCCCACCCCGGAGATGACCGTCGACCTGCCGCTGCTCGACGTGTTCGGGCGCGGCGGCGCGCTCAAGTCCAGCTGGTACGGCGACTGCCTGCCCAGCCGCGACTTCCCGATGCTCACCGAGCTGTACCGGCAGGGCCGGCTGGACCTGGACGCGTTCGTCACCGAGGAGATCGCGCTGGACCAGGTCGAGGAGGCGTTCACCCGGATGCACCACGGCGACGTGCTGCGCTCGGTGGTGGTCTTCCCGTGACCGCCCACGTCGACCACGCCGTCACGTCCGGCACGTTCTCCCTGGACGGGCAGACCTTCGACGTGGACAACAACGTCTGGGTGATCGGCGACGACACCGAGTGCGTCGTCGTCGACGCGCCGCACGACGTGGCCGCGATCCGCGCGCTGGTCGGCGACCGCCGCGTGCTGGCGATCCTGGCCACCCACGCCCACGACGACCACGTCCGGGTCGCTCCCGAGCTGGCCCGGGCCACCGGCGCGCCGGTCCTGCTGCACCCGGCCGACCGGGTGCTGTGGGACCAGGTACACCCGGACACGCCACCGGACGGCGACCTCACCGACGGGCAGACCGTCACCGTCGGCGGGGCCACGCTGCGGGTCCTGCACACGCCCGGCCACAGCCCGGGAGCGTGCAGCCTGTACGCCCCGGAGCTGGGCGCGGTCTTCACCGGCGACACCCTGTTCGCCGGCGGTCCCGGCGCCACCGGCCGTTCCTACAGCGATTTCGGCGCCATCGTCGAGTCCATCCGCACCCGGCTGCTCACCCTGCCGCCGGAGACGGTGGTGCACACCGGGCACGGCGACGACACCACCGTCGGCGCCGAGGCGCCGCACCTTCAGGAGTGGATCGCCCGGGGCCACTGAGCCGGGCGGCTCAGCGTTCCCCGTCGAGCACCGGCTTGAGGTCGACGACGGGCGTGCCGTCCAGCGCCTCCAACGCGTCCACCCGCACCCGGGCGCCGGTCACCTCGAGCAGGCGTACCCGGTGCACGCCGACCGGGTTGGGGCGGTGCGGCGAGCGGGTGGCGAACACCCCGGCCTCCGCGCGGGTGACGTCACCGCGCGGGTGCACCGTGAGGACGTCCCGCCGGGCCCGGTCCAGCCAGGTCAGCACCAGCACCTCCGCCCCCGGGCGCAGGCCCGCCAGCGCCGGGAGGTACGCCTCGTCGAACACCAGCCACGCCTGCGGCGCGCCCTCGTCGCCCTGACAGGGCGCGGTGGCCGGATCGGTCAACGACGACTCCACCCGGCCGACCGGGCGGAGCAGGTGTGCGGGCGTCGTCACGCGGTGTCCCCTCTCCGCAGGTGCAGCCGGACGGTGGTGCCGGCGACCCCGGTGTGCACCCGCACCAGGTCGCACAGGGCGTGCACGATGACCAGGCCGCGCCCGCCGATGCCGTCGTGCCCGGGAGCGAGCCGACCGGCCAGCGGGTCGGACAGCCGGCCGTCGTCGTGGACCTCGCACACCACGTGCCGGTCGGTGAGCCAGAACCGCAGCGTCCCCGAGCCGGCGGCGTGGGCGATGCTGTTGGTGGCCAGCTCGGTGACCGCGATCTGCAGGTCGGCCACCCGGTCCGCGTCCAGCCCGCCGGCGCTCGCGTGCCCGGCGACGAAGCGGCGGACCTCCGGCAGCGTGTCCAGGGTGTAGCGGAGCACCGACACCGGCCCGTCGGGTGCGGGCAGCGGTCGGTTGTGCCGCGCGATCACCTCCGCCGGCGCGTACCCGGCGACGCGGCGGCGCCCACCACGCTCCACGAGCGTCGGATGGGTGCAGCGGGCCTCCGCGAGCACCCCCGGCTCGAGCCGGCCGGCGTCGTACGGGCACAGGACGGTCATCGCCCGGTCCGCCAGGGCCCCGTTGATCGCGGCCTCGTGCTGGGCGCAGGCCGGGTACTCCTCCACCGAGCGTCCGGCCCAGATCGGCTCGCCGATGACCCGCACCCGCCGGCCGGGATGCCGGTCGGCGAACGCCTGGAGCACCCAGGGGATGATCCGTCCCGGGTTGCGCCCGGCCTCGCCCATGTCGGCCCATCCGACCGTGTCCGCGGCCGGCCCGAGCGCGGCGCGCAGCAACGCCAGCCGGGGCGCCGGCGCGGCCACCAGCACCGGCTCACCGGCCGCCAGTCCCTCATGGACGAACGGCACCGCGACCGCCAGCAGGCTCGCGGCGTCGGTGTAGAACGACAGCTCGTGCCGCAGCCCCACAGCGGTCGGCGCGCTCATGCCGGGGCCCCGGAGGTCACGCCGCCCAGCACGTGCAGCAGCCGGTGCAGCGCCGGCCGGCAGCCGACCAGCCGGATGCCGGTGTGGCTGGCCCGGTCGGCCCGGGCCAGCTCGGTGGCGGCGCCGGCGTCGGCGAAGCTCATGTCGGTCAGGTCCAGCACCGGCGGCCCGGCCGGCGCGCGTTCCCCGGCGGTCAGGTCGGCGAGCAGCGCGATGAACGCGTCGCGGTTGCTGCGGTCCACCTGCCCCACCAGCCTCAGGCCGGGCGGGTCGCCGGTCCGGTACGCGCGCAGCAGCGGGGACCAGGTGCGCGGCGGATGCGGCCCGGCGGTGCCCGGGTGGGCCGCCGCGAGGATCCGCAACTGCTCGGCGGGGAACCGGCGCCGGTCGTACAGGCACAGGCCGGCGACCCGGCCGTCCGGGAAGAGGGGATTGAGCGCCTGCTCGTAGCGGCGCAGCTCGTCGAGGCTCACGGCGGTGCCCAGCACCCACGTCATGTCGCCGCTGAGGCGAATCCCCGGATAGCCCTCCCGCCGGGCCCGGATGACCTCGTCGCGCACGGCCTCGGCCATGGCGGCCGGGGTCGGCCGGCCCCCGGCCAGGAAGGCCTCCACGGCGGGCAGGATGCGCAGCTGGCCCGCCGCCACCGCGGCCTCGGTCGGCACGCCGACGGCGTCGACACGGGCGCGGACCGCCTGCGGCGTGGACGTCTCGGTGAAGCAGACCACCTTGTGGCCGCGGCGCAGCCCGGTGGCGGCGAAACGGCCGACCGTGTCGAGCGCGTCGCCGTCGTCGTCGTGGATCCAGCAGACGTGGTCCCCCAGATCGACCTGGTCGACCACGGTCGTAGCAGTCACGGTGCGAGCCTTCCCGGTGGACGCGTGCCTCACTGTAACGCCGCGCCGGGGCGCCGATCCGCTTGCCCGCCGCGCCGCCGAGGGGCTAGCCTGCCTGTGGACCCGGAAGCCGGCGCACGGCGCCGCCCGACGTCCGATCTTCCCCAGGTGGCCGGTCCTGTCCGGCTCTCCGCCCGTGGTCGCATCCCCGGCTTTCCGCCCGGAGGGTTCCCGCAGGCACTCCTTCCCCTGCCGTCCGCACCGGCCGGCACGGTCCCGAAAGGCAACCCCCATGACCTCCGCATCACGTCCCGTCAGCGGTGTCGTCGACATCGTCGACGGGCACGCGTGGCTCCGGGTGGACGGCTACCTGCCGTCCGCCGCCGACGTCCACCTCGCCGCCGGTCAGCTGCGCCGGCACGGCCTGCGCCGCGGTGACCTGGTCACCGGCACGGTCCTCGCCGCCCCGCGTCCGGGCCGGCCGGTGCCCTTGGAGCGGCTGGACGGCATCAACGGCGTGCCGCCGGAGCAGGCCCGCCGGCGGCGCGACTTCTACCAGCTCACGCCGGTGTACCCACGGGAGCGGCTGCGGCTGGAGACCGAGCCGCACATCCTGACCACCCGGGTGATCGACCTGGTGATGCCGATCGGCAAGGGTCAGCGGGCGCTGATCGTGTCGCCGCCGAAGGCCGGTAAGACGATGGTGCTGCAGGCGGTCGCGGACGCGATCACCCGCAACAACCCGGAGTGCCACCTGATGGTGGTGCTGGTCGACGAGCGGCCGGAAGAGGTCACCGACATGTCCCGGTCGGTGAAGGGCGAGGTCGTCGCGGCCACGTTCGACCGTCCGCCGCAGGACCACACCACCGTGGCGGAGCTGGCGATCGAGCGGGCGAAGCGTCTGGTCGAGCTGGGGCACGACGTGGTCGTGCTGCTCGACTCGCTGACCCGCCTCGGTCGTGCCTACAACCTCACCGTCCGCTCGGCCGGGCGTACGCTCTCCGGTGGTGTCGACGTGGCCGCGCTGACCCCGCCCAAGCAGCTGCTCGCCGCGGCCCGCGCGATCGAGGAGGGCGGTTCGCTGACCATCCTGGCCTCGGCCCTGGTGGAGACCGGCTCGGCCGCCGACACCCTCATCTTCGAGGAGTTCAAGAGCACCGGCAACGCCGAGCTGAGGCTGGACCGCGCGCTCGCCGACCGGCGGACCTTCCCGGCCGTCGACCTGCGGGCCTCCGGCACCCGGCGGGACGACCTGCTCTGCACCGACGTCGAGCGGCACCGCCTGCGGGCACTGCGATCGGCGCTGTCCACCCTGGACCGTCAGGCCGGCCTGGATCAGCTGCTGCGCCAACTCGCGGCCACCGGCGGCAACGCGCACCTGCTGGCCCGCCTCGGCGCCGCCGCCCACGGTTAGGATCGTCGACCACGGCGGAGCAGAGGTACACCGCCCCGCCGTACTCCAGGAAGAAACCCCTCGCCGCCCGGACGCCGGGCCGGCGATACTCGACGCCGTGCCGGGGACCGTCCTGACCGAAGCCCAGTCCGCCGCGCTGCGACACGTGCGTGACGTCGCCATGCGCGACCGCCCGGCGGCGCTCGCCGTCATCGCGAAGCATCTCGCCGGTTCGGGCACGTCCTACCGGTACGAGGAGGTCCTCGCGGCGGTGACCGCGCACGGCCGGCTGACGCTCAACTTTCACCCGGACCGGCTGCTGCGCGACGGCCGCACCGTGGCCGAGGCACTCGACGAGGAGGGCGTCTACCGCAGCCAGTTCGAGACCGGCATCGGCAACGGTGGGCTGACCGCGTTCCCCGGCGGCGACCGGGACGTGTGGGAGGCCGCGCTCTTCGGCGGCGCGTACCAGCGTCCCGGCGTGCTCCCCGCCGAGCGTCCCAGGTACGGCGGCCTGAACCTGCTCGACCATCCGGACGGTGCCTGTCCCCGGTTCGGCTCCTGTCACCTGCGGCTGCGTCCGGAGGCGTTGGCCCGCGCCACGTTCTGCTTCGGCGACAGTCACCTCGGGCCGACCGAGGTCGGCACCGCCGTCGTCTTCGAGCCGGTCCTCGCCGCGCTGCTGACCGCGACCGAGGGGACGGGCATCAGCCTGGGGGTGGCCGGAATGGACACCGGCACCCTGCTGCGGGCACTCCTGCGCCGATGTGAACGGGCGTCCGAGCAGGCCGGTCGCGCGCTGGACGACTACATCGAGGCGCAGGTGCACGGCGAGCTGAGTCTCGCCCGCGACGTCGAGGCCGTGGTCTGCGACCCGTCCTTCCGCGGCACCCGCGAGGGACGGCTGCTGGCCGCGATCGCCGCCCGGCACGGCTTCGCGCTGCGCTGGCACGCCGGCTTCGAACTGGCCGTGGACGACGTCGACGCCGAGTTCCGCGGACCGGACATCCCGCCGTTGGCCGCCCGCGTGCACGCCGAGTTCGCCCGGCCGGGGGAGCCGCTGCACGCGGCGCTCGTCGGTCGCGCCGCCGCATCCCTGGTACGCGAGCCGCAGCGCTGGGCCGACCGCGGGCCGGCCGAGGTGACCCACCAGCACCTCAAGCAGCTCTGGCACGTGCTGGTCCGGTTCGGCCGTCCGGCCTGATCGTCCCGTTCCGACACGGGCCGGGCCGGGCTGTCCGATACCCCGGGTGACCTGGACCGCAGCTCTCGCCGCGCCTGGCATATCCGGAATGACCGACACGTCGAGCGGGTTGTGTTCCCCGTACCGCCGGCATCGCAAACCCCGTACCCGCCGGTAGTCCGCCAAGGGGCGCTCACCCCGGAGCGCGTCGTAACGATCGAAAGGGCAACCATCGTGAAGCAGCACTTCACCCGATGGCTCCCCGCCATCGCGAAGACCGCCGTCGCCAGGACCACCGACCTGGCCCAGAACCGCCGCGCCGTGCTGACCGTCGCGGGCGTGGCCGCCCTGGGCGGGCTGGCCTTCGGCCCCACCGCCGTCGCCGCCCCGGTGACCAGCGGACCGCACGCCGGCGCCAAGGCCGCCATCGACCTGGCCACCGGCAAGAAGACCGCCACCGAGACGGTGAAGTCCGGCCTGACCACCGGCAGCGACAAGGTGCCGAGCAAGGCCGACCGGCCGGCGCGGGACCGGCTTATGCCGCACGGCGTCGAGGGCGCGCAGTCGCGTATCCCGCTCGACGACGCCCAGCTCGACAACGCCAAGGCCATCGTCAAGGCGGCCAAGGAGTCCGGCGTGGGGGAGCGGGGCGCCGTGATCGGCGTCGCCACCTCCCTGCAGGAGTCCAAGCTCTACAACCTCGGTCACCTCGGCGCGTACAACGACCACGACTCGGAGGGTCTGTTCCAGCAGCGCCCGTCGTCCGGTTGGGGCACGTCCGAGCAGATCACCGACCCCGAGTACGCCAGCAAGGCGTTCTTCGGCGCGCTGAAGAACGTCGGCGGCTGGCAGGACCTGCCGCTGACCGCCGCGGCGCAGACGGTCCAGGTGTCCGCCTACCCGTACGCGTACGCGCAGTGGGAGGAGCAGGCCGCGGACATCGTCCAGCAGGTGTGGTGACCCGTCACGCGTGAACGGCCGGCCCCGGCTTCCGGGGCCGGCCGTTCCACCTCCCCGTCCGTCGCGCTCGGCTGGTGGGCCGGTGGGTGGAACGCCATGGGTGTCTCCGAGGTCGAGAGGCACCCGTAGCGTTCCACCAACGAGATCAACGGGCGGTCGGTGGAACGTCATGGGTGTCTCCGAGGCCGGTACGCACCCGCGGCGTTCCGCCGACGGGAGTCAACGGGCGACGGGTGGATCGGGCTGGGTGTCTCCTGTGTCGGGATCACCCATGGTTGCCCGGCTGCCCGGGTGGGGTGGGTGTCCGGTTCGGTGGTGGTGGGCGGCACCCGGGGCGTGGAATCGCCGGCGGGTGGGCGGCGTTGTAACCCGGTGAACGACCGAGCAGGCGAACCCCGCCCGCACCGCCGTGTCCCCGCCCCCCGGGGAATGACGGCCGGTAGCCGGTCGTTACACATCATCCCGGCGCCGTGACGAGGCCCCCCGCCCCGCGAGCCAGCCGGATCCCCCCAAGACTTTTTTGAGCGCCTGACGGTGCCCACACCCCCCCCCGGGTGTGTTGACCCCCGAATGGAGCCCTCTCATGAACACGATCCTGCGTAAGAGCGTTCTCGGTATTGCTGGTCTGGCCTTCACCGGTGGTGTGTTCGCCGGTCCGGTCGCCGCCCACGCCGACACCGCCCATGCCGCCGCCAAGCCGGTCGTGGCTGTCGCGTCCGTGCAGGGTGAGCAGTCGCGCATCGACCTGAACGACGAGCAGTTGGCCAACGCGAAGGCGATCATCGCCGCGACGAAGAAGGCCGGTCTGCCGGAGCGGGCCGCGGTCATCTCGATCGCCACGAGCCTGCAGGAGTCGAAGCTGGAGAACCTGGGCCACCTCGGCGACCGCAACGACCACGACTCGCTGGGCCTGTTCCAGCAGCGCCCCTCCTCCGGTTGGGGCACGCCGGAGCAGATCACCGACCCCGAGTACTCGACCCTGGCGTTCCTCAAGGGCCTGAAGCAGGTCGACGGCTGGGAGAAGATGCCGCTGACCGAGGCCGCGCAGACCGTCCAGGTCTCCGCCTACCCCGACGCCTACGCCCAGTGGGAGAAGCAGGCCACCGACATCGTGGCCGAGCACTGGACCAAGTAAGACCGAAGGCCGGCACCCCGAACCCGGGGTGCCGGCCTTCGCGCGTGCCGGCAAGGGGTCAGGCCGGCGCGGCCTCGGCCCGCAGCCGGGACGACCCGGCCCCCACCGACCAGCCGGCCACCCACCGGCTGCCGCTGGTGCTGCTGGTGCGGTCGGCCAGGTGGTACCAGTCCATCCGGCAGCGCTGCGGGGTCACCTCGAAGACCCCGTACCCGTGTCCGTCGAGTTCGGTCCACCGCACGTGCGGGTTGGTGGACCGGATCAGGCCGGCGCCGAGCTGGCTCAGCGCGTTGCCCGCCGGCAGCTTCAGGAAGTCGTTGACGTTGTCGCTGGTCACCGACGGCACCACGAACTCGGCCGCGGCCGGGTTGGCCGACCCGGTGGCGCGGGTGGTGACCTCGTTGGCCCACGAGGTGTGGATGTCGCCGGTCAGGAACACCACGTCCCGCGTGCCGGTGGCCCGGATGTGGTCCACCAGCTCGTTGCGGTCGGCGTTGTATCCGTCCCACTGGTCGGCGTTGAGCACCGCGCCGTTCTCCGGGATGCCGAGCAGCTTGCCGAGCGGGCCGAGCAGCCACGCCGGCATGGCGCCGACGTCCACCCGGGCGATCATCACCGGGTTGCCGACCAGCTTCCAGCGGGCCGTGGACCCGGACAGGCCGGCCTTCAGCCAGGCCATCTGGGCGTCGCCGGTGATCGTGCGGGCCGGGTCGTCGACGGCCGTGCCGGTGGCCTGCGCCGACCGGTACGAGCGCAGGTCCAGCATGGACAGCTCGGCCAGCCGGCCGAAGCGGAACCGCCGGTAGATCGCCCCGTCGACGCCGACGCGCACCGGCATCCACTCCAGGTACGCCTGCCGGGCGGCGGCGAGCCGGTCGGCGAACGGTCCCTCGGTGCCGGGCGTGTGGTTCTCCGCGCCACCGGACCATTCGTCGTTGGCCACCTCGTGGTCGTCCCAGGTGATGATCCACGGCACCGCCGCGTGCAGCGCCTGCAGGTGCGGGTCGGTCTTGTAGAGCGCGTGCCGGATCCGGTAGTCGGCCAGCGTGAGCACCTCGTGCGGCGGCTGGGTGGGCCGCACCACCCGGCCGGCGGCGGTGAACTCGCCGGTCCCGTACTCGTAGAGGTAGTCACCGAGGTGGACGACCAGGTTCAGGTCGTCCCGGTCGGCCAGCCGCCGGTACGCCGCGAAGTAGCCGGCCTCCCAGTTGGCGCAGGACACCACGCCCAGCCGCAGCCGGTCCACCGCCGCGTCGTCGGGCGGGGCGGTGGTGGTGCGGCCGGTCGGCGACCAGGCGTCGGCGTACCCGAAGCGGTACCAGTAGGTGGTCGCCGGGTCGAGACCGGAGACGGCGACCTTCACGGTGTGGTCGCGGGCCGCCCCGGTGGGGAACGTGCCGGCGGCCACCGGCGCGGCGAAGTCCGGGTCGGCGGCGACCTGCCAGGTCACCTCCACGTCCGGGCCGGCGCCGGAGCCGGGCAGCGCGTCGGGGGTGGGGGTGACCCGGGTCCAGAGCAGGATCCCGTCCGGCAGCGGGTCACCGGAGGCGACGCCGTGGCGGAACGCGGCGGTGGCCGCGCCGGCGGGGGAGGTGCCGGCCAGGGTGGCGCCGGCGAGCACGGCGGTGCCGGCGGAGGCTCCGGCCAGGCGCAGCAGGGTGCGACGGTCGAGGGTGTTCGTCATGACCCTTGTATCTACCGCTGTCGACGTCCGTCGCGCTGCCCCCGAGCGTGGATTTCGCCGCTTCTTCCCTGTCGGTTCGTCTGTCGGTCGTCCGCCGGGGCACTGTCAGGCGACGTCGGCGGCCCGCGCGGTGAGCCACGAGACGACCGCGTCGAGCACGGACCGGTGGACCGGTTCCCGGACCTCGCGGCGGTACGCCCGCAGCGACGGCGGCCCGGGTTGGCGGCGCAGCACGTGGGTGACGTCGGGGAGCAGTCGGGTCAGCACCGGCCCGCCCGCGGCGGCGGCGATGACGGCCAGGTCCGCCGGGTCGGTCTGCAGATCCTTGTCGCCGGTGACCGCGAGGACGGGGACGTGCACCCGGGCCAGGTCCGGCCGGGGGTCGTACCGCAGGAACTCCCGCATCCACCGGGCGTTGACCCGCTGCCCGCCGATGCGGGCCACGTCCGCGGTGGTGGCGAGGATCTTCTCGTGGTTGCGGGCGACCTTGGCCTCCAGGTCGGTGCGGGTGAGCCGGAGCAGCAGGCGTACCGGCGCGGGCAGCGTGGGCAGCAGCAGCGCCGCCTGCCGGCGCAGGACCTCGGCGCCGGTGCGGCCGGTGCCGGCGAGCAGGACCAGCCCGGCCAGCGGGACGCCTCGGGCGGCCAGCGACACCGCGGTGAGGGCGCCCTCGCTGTGCCCGACCAGGAACAGTTTCCGGGAGTCGACGGCCGGGTCCGCGGCGAGCGCGGCGAGCGCGGCCGCCGCGTCCTCGACGTTGTCGTGGAACCCGGTACGCAGGAACTCGCCGGTGCTGTCGCCGACGCCCCGGCGGTCGTAGCGGAGGGTGGCCGTTCCGGCGTCGGCCAGGGCCGCCGCCAGGTCGCGTTGGATCCCCAGGGGGAGGCGACGGTGGTCGCCGTCGCGGTTCAGGGGGCCGGAGCCGGGCAGCAGCAACGCTCCGGGGTGCGGGCCGGCGCCGTCGGGCCGGGTGAGCGTGCCGACCAGCCGGTGGCCGTGGGAGGTGAACTCCAGGGGCCGCCCGGTGCTCACCCGCGCACCGCCTCGGCGAGCGCCGCGGCGTCGTCGGCGCCGATGAGCAGGGCGTCGTAGCGCTGGTCGGTGAGGGTGATCCGGACGGCGGGCTGGCCGGTGCGGACGCTGACGAACTGCCGGCCGGCCGCGCCGCGCCAGGTGCCGACCTTGCGCAGCCCGGGCACGCCGAGCCCGGGCGCCCGGAGGCCGCGGGTCGCGTGCAGACCGTCGGGCACGACGGTGGCGGTCCGGACGGCGGAACGGGGGAACGACAGGTCGCCACGCAGGGCCCAGACCTTCTCGGCGGCGGTGAGGCGGACGTGGATCCGGTCGGCGGTCAGGTGGACGGTGGCCATCGGGGCTCCTCCTCATTTGTTCTCGCTGCTGATAACATTACCGCTGATGAGAAGAACAGGGAGGTGCCTGTGGTGCTCGACACCACGGAGCTGCTGCTCCACCCGATCCGGCTGCGTGTCGTCCAGGCGTTCCTCGGCGGCCGGACGCTGACCACCACCGACCTGCGGGCGGAGCTGAGCGACGTCCCAGCGGCGACGCTCTATCGGCAGGTCGCCACGCTGGTCGACCACGACGTGCTGCACGTGGTGGGGGAGCGGCGGGCGCGCGGCGCCGTCGAACGGAGCTACCGGCTGAACGAGGTGGCGGCGTCGGTGGACGCGGAGACCGCGCGCGCCATGAGCCCGCAACGGCACCGCCAGGCGTTCCTCACGTTCGTCTCCGGTCTGCTCGCCGACTTCGACCGCTACCTCGACGGCGGCGGCGGTGACCTGGGCCGCGACCAGGCCGGCTACCGGCAGAACGCCTTCCACGCCAGCGACGCCGAGACGGCCGAGTTCGTCGCCCGGTTCCGCGGCCTGTTCGCCGAGTACGCGGCGCTGCCCGCCGGCCCCGGGCGCAGCCGCCGGCTGCTCACCACGGTCCTGCTGCCCGGCGGCGAGGGCGCCGACCGGTCAGGACCGCGACGGGGCGCCGGAGCTCCGGTGACCGAAGAGGACGTCCACCAGGGCGGCGACCAGCGCCAGCACGATGATCCCGGCGGCCAGCAGCAGTGAGTGCCGGAACGCCACCGACCAGTCGCCCCGGTTCGCCGCCAGGGTGGAGAAGAACAACGCGCCGACCGCCGCGATCCCGGCGGCCGAGCCGATCCGCTGCCCGGTCTGGAGCATGCCGGCGCCGCTTCCGGCCATCGGCACCGGCACCTCGGAGAGCGTGAGCGTCTGGTTCGGCGCGATCACCAGGCCGCTGCCGAGGCCGGCGACGAGCAGCGGCAGCGCGGTCCGCAGCGGCACGTCGTCGTGCGGCCCACCGGTCAGCACCAGGTCCGTCGCGACCAGTCCGAGCACCACGGCCGCCAGCCCGACGGCGACCAGCGGCCGGCCGTAGCGGGTGACCACCCGTCCGCCCAGCGCCGACGCGACCGCCGAGCCGAGCGCGAACGGGGTGATCGCCAGGCCGGCGACCAGCGCGCTGTAACCCAGGCCCATCTGCAGGTAGAGCGTGAAGATGAAGAAGATCGCGGTGAAGCCGGCGAAGTAGATCAGGCCGATCAGCGCGCCCAGCGTGTACGAGCGCAGCGTGAACAGCCGCAGGTCGAACAGCGGCTGGGTGTGCCGGGCGTAGCGGCGCTCCCAGAGCGCGAACGCGGCCAGCAGCAGCAGGCCGACGGGGATCAGCAACCACTTGGCCGAGCCCTGCCACTGCTCCCGCTGCACCAGCGGCAGCAGGATCACGGTGACGCCGACACCGAGCAGCAGCACGCCGACCGGGTCGAGCCGGTGCCGGTCGGGCTGGCCGGTCGGCCGGGCCGGCACGAGACGCCAGCCGAGCACCATGGCCACGATGCCGACCGGGATGTTCACGAAGAACACCCACCGCCAGCCGTGTTCGGCGCCGCCGAGCTGGATGAGCAGCCCGCCGAGCAGGGGGCCGACAGCGGTGGAGATGCCGATGGTGGCGCCGAGCAGCCCGAACGCGCGGCCCCGGTCGGCGCCCCGGAACAGCTGCTGGATCATGCCGCTGACCTGGGGGTTGACCACGCCGGCGGCGGCACCCTGCACCAGTCGGGCGATGATCAGCCAGGTCGGTGAGGTGGCCAGGCCGGCCAGCGCGCTGGTCAGCGTGAACAGCCCCACCCCGACCACGAAGGCGGTACGTCGGCCACGCGCGTCGCCGAACCGCCCGGCGGGCACCAGCACCAGGCCGAACGTCAGCGCGTACCCGGAGAGCACCCACTGCAGGTCGCTCGGGGTGGCGCCGAGCGCCCGGTCGATGGACGGCACGGCGACGTTGACGATGCTGACGTCCAGCAGCGTCATGAACGCCGCGACCAGGCCGACGCCGAGCGCGCGCCAGCGGCGCCGGTCGTCGTACCCGGTGTCCTGCACCGGCGTCGACGACCGGTCCCCGCTCATCGCGCCCCCCACCGACCGTCGATCACGCATCCCCGATCGCTACCCGGCCCCCGGTGGGGCAAACGACGCGATCAGGCCGTCTGGCGTGCGCACCACCGCGGTCCGAAGTCCAGGCCGGACATCGGCGAGTCCTCCCGGTGCAGCAGTCCCCGCTCGGTGAGCGCGTGCAGCGGTTCCCGCAGCTCCTCCTCGGTCATTCCGGTCTCCTCGGCGATCAGGTCCGGGTAGGGGACGTGTCCCCGCACCTCCAGCGCGGAGACCGCCTGGTACACCCGTTCCTCGACCGCGGACAACTGGACCTGAGGCATCGCGTCCCTCCTCGGCGTGGACCGTCCGATCGGCAGACGGCCGGCGACCGGCGGTTACCCGGGCCGCCGACGTTGATGCCCACCCGATCGAGGGTCCTGCCGGGCGGTCCCGGCTAGGCTGCACCCGTGATCATCTGGGACCTCGTCGTGGTCGGTGGCGGGCCCGCCGGACTCTCCGCCGCCGTCGCGGCGGCCCGGGCCGGTGTGCGCACGCTGGTGGTCGAGCGGGCCACCCACCCCCGGTACAAGACCTGCGGCGGCGGCCTGATCGGCACCTCGCTGGCCGAGGTCGACGGGCGGATCGAGGTGCCCGCGCACGACCGGGTCGACCGGGTCACGTTCACCCGGGACGGGCGACGGGCGTTCACCCGCCGGCATCCCGCGCCGCTGGTCACCATGATCCGCCGGGAGGAGTTCGACCACCGGTTGCGCGCCGCCGCGGTCACGGCCGGCGCCCAGGTCCGCGAGGGCGTCGCGGTCCGCGCGGTGGAGCAGGACCCCGACGGGGTACGCCTGCGGCTGGCCGACGGCGAGGTGGTGCACGCCCGTGCGGTGGTCGGTGCGGACGGCTCCTCCGGGGTGACCGCCCGGCACGTCGGGGTGCGGTTCCGCCAGGTCGACCTCGGGCTGGAGCTGGAGCTGCCGGCGTCCGCCGCCGACCAGCAGCGGTGGCGGGGCCGGCTGCTGATCGACTGGGGGCCGGTGCCCGGCTCGTACGCCTGGGTCTTCCCCAAGGGCGACCGGCTCACCGTCGGCGTCATCTCCGCCCGGGGTGAGGGCGAGCGGACCCGGGCCTACCTGCGCGACTTCGTCGAGCGGACGGGGCTGTCCGGGGTGACCCCCGAGCACGACTCCGGCCACCTCACCCGTTGCCGCGCCGACGACTCACCGCTGCGCCACGGGCGGGTCCTGGTCGCCGGCGACGCGGCCGGCCTGCTGGAGCCGTGGAGCCGGGAGGGGATCAGCTACGCGCTGCGCTCCGGTCGGCTGGCCGGCGAGGCGGTCGCGGCCGGCGACCTCGACGCGTACGGGCGGGAGGTCCACCGGCGGCTGGTGCCGGAGATGCGCGCCGGGCACCGGCTGCTGGAGGTCTTCGAACGCCGCCCCGACGTGTTCCACGCGATGCTGGCCAGCCCGCCCGGCTGGCGGATGTTCGCCCGCTTCTGCCAGGGGCGGGCCAGTTTCGCCGAGGTGCTCGACCGGCGGCCGGTGCGGGCCGCGCTCGCCGTGCTCGACCGGCTGCCCCCGCTCAGGGGACGATGACCGCCCGGCCGTGGATGTCGCCCCGGCGCAACGCCTCGTACGCCTCGGGCGCCTCGGCCAGCGGGAACGTCTGCACGTCGGCGTGCAGCCGGCCGTCCCGCGCCAGCGCGACGACCTCTTGGAGTTCCGCGCGGGTGCCCCAGAACGGGACCACCACGCCGGTCTCCAGCGGCACCGTGGGCGGTTCGTCGGCGACCGGCCGGACCGGAAGCGTGCCACCGGCCAGGCCCACGAGCAGCAGCTGACCGCCGGTCGCGACGACCTGCCGGGCGGTGTCCAGCGTGGGCTGCGCGCCGACGAAGTCGAGCACCACGTCCGCGCCGTCCGGCGGCGGGCCGACCAGGTCGCGGATCTTGTCGACCGAGTCGGGGCCGGCCTGCACCACGTGGTGGGCGCCGAGACGGCTGGCCAGGTCCAGCGCGGCGACGTTGGTGTCCACCGCGACGATCCGCACCGCCGTGGTGGCGAGCAGGATCTGCACCGCCATGTGGCCCAGCCCGCCGATGCCGATCACCACGCAGGTGGTGCCGGGCCGCAGCCGGGGCCGGGCCAGCTCCACCGCGTGGTACGGGGTCAGCCCGGCGTCGGTCAGCGGGGCCGCCTGGGTCAGGTCCATGTCGCCCACGTGCAGCAGCCGGGACGCGGGCACCACCACGTACTCGGCCAGCCCGCCGTCGCGGCTGAGCCCGATGCCGCCGACCGGCGTGACCCGGCACCGGTTCTCCTCGCCGCGCAGGCAGGCCCGGCAGCGCCCGCAGCCGATGATGCCGTAGACCGCGGCCCGGTCCCCGGACGACCAGCCGTCCACGCCGGGCCCGGCCGCCTCGACCGTGCCGGCGATCTCGTGGCCCAGCGTCATCGGGGTGGGGAACATCCCCGCCGCCGCGTCGAGGATGTGCAGGTCGGAGTGGCAGGCGCCGACCGCGCCGACGCGCAGCAGCACCTCACCGGGCCCGGCCTCGGGCGTGGGGACCTCGGCCAGCTCCAGCACCCCGGGTGCGGTCATCCGTACCGCGCGCATGTCGCCCTCCACCTCGTCGCCGTCGGTCTCGCGGCGGCATACCCGTGCCGTCCCGGTTGATACCGGTCCCGGCCGGGCGGGCGCACAATGCGGGCATGAGCGAGCGGGGTGAGCCGTTCACCGACGAGGAGTACGCGTTCCTGCGGCATGTCCGCTTCGGCGAGCTGCCGAACCGGGTCCGCCCCGAGGAGCGTGCGGAGTCCACCGAGACGGACACCCGCCCGGACCGGCCGGACCCGGCGGGCGGCGAGTCCGAGTGGCACCTGCGCGCCGGCGGCTGACGGGGCGGACCCCGCCAGCCGCCGGGGTGGATCAGAAGACCGGCACGCCCTCGCGGACGAGCTTCCAGTTGGGCACGAAGAAGTCGGCCGGGTCGATGACGCCCTTGGCCTGCGCCCAGTCGATGAGCAGCTGGCGGATCTCCTGCTGCGCGTTGTAGACCTGCGTCTTCACGATGCCGGGGAAGTTGCCGCCGCCGCTGCGCCGGTAGTTGTTCACCGCCACCACGAACTGCGCGTCCGCCGCCACCGGGGTGTCGGTGCCGGCCAGCACCAGGCGGGTGATCCGCTGGCCGACGGGCTTGGAGATGTCGATGTCGTAGTCGACGCCGGAGAAGACGTCGTAGTTGTAGTCCGGCACCGCCGGGTCGCTGATGGTCTCCGGGTTGACCGGCGCGCCCACCGGGACCGTGACGAAGTACTTCGCCGAGTACTCCAGGTACGCCTTCACCTCGGCGCCGGTCAGCACGACCGCCTCCAGGGTGTTGTCGTAGACGTAGAGGCCGGCCACGTCGCGGATCCGCACGTCACCCTGCGGGAAGACCGCGGTGCGGCTGAACGGCGCGGCGATCGACAGCACCGGCAGGCCCGCGTACGCGCCGCCGGCCAGCGCCGCGGTGACCACCTCGGTCTGGACGTGGTTGATGAAGTCGAGGATCGGGGTGTCCTTGTACCGCGACTCGGCGGCGGACAACTCCACGCTCGACCGCGCGACCACCCGGTTGACGTACTCGACGGTCTTGGCGTGCTGGCCGCGGACGGCCGCGAGCACCGCCGGGTCCTCGACCACGGTGTTGGTGTTCAGCGTGGTGGCCGACGAGTCGACGACCTTCCAGCAGCCCTTCTCCCGGGTCAGCGTGAAGTCCATCCGGGTGAGCCGCTGGCCCCACTTCGACGGCTCGGAGGTGAGCACCGCCTTGCCGGTCTTCAGGTTGGTGACGAACTTCTCCGGCACCTCGTTGTGGGCGTGGCCGAACAGGATCGCGTCGATGCCGGGGACCTGCTCGGCGATCAGCGCGGTCGGGTTCTCGTTCGGCAGCTCCGGGCCGTAGCTGGAGGTGCCGCTGTCGCCGCCGTGCGCGGAGATGATGACCACGTCGGCGCCACGCCGGCGCATCTCCGGCACCCACTTGGCGGCGGTGGCGACCATGTCGGCGAAGACCAGGCGGCCCTCGACGTTGGCCTTGTCCCAGATGGCTACGCCGGGGTTGGTCAGGCCGAGGATGCCGACCCGCAGCTTCGGCGCGCCGTGGCCGCCGAGCCGGACCTCCTTGATCACGTACGGGAGGAACGCCGGCTTGCCGGTCTTCGCGTTGATCGCGTTGGCGGCGAGGGCCGGGAAGCCGAGCTGCTCGATCCAGGTGGCCAGCAGCGGCAGCCCGTAGTTGAACTCGTGGTTGCCCAGCGTGACCGCGTCGTACTTCAGCACGTTCATCGCGTTGGCCATCGGGTGCGTCTCACCGGTGCTGGTGATCGGCTCCTGCTTGGCGTAGTAGGTGGCCAGCGGGGTGCCCTGGATCGTGTCACCGGCGTCCAGGACCAGCGTGGCCCGGCCCTTGCGCTCGGCGCGGATCTGGTTGACCAGGGTGGCCAGCTTCGCGACGCCGACGTCGTTGTGCTTGCTGTCGTCGAACTCGGCGTCCTTGTAGTAGTCCCAGTTGTAGACGTTGCCGTGGGTGTCCGAGGTGCCGAGGACGGTCAGGTCCCAGGTCTTCGGCTGCTTCGGCTTCGCCTCGGCGGGCGCGCCGGCGAGCAGCGGGGCGGTCGCGGCGGCGGCCGCCACGGCCAGCACCTGTCGACGCGAGGCGCCGGAGGAGGAGGTCATGAGGTGCCTTTCCATGGGGGGTACGCGCCTCGTGGGCGCCGTTGCGCACCATAACCACCACCTGTCACGCACGCCACACCGGCCCGAGATGTTCCGCCTCTCGTCACCCGCTGCTGTTTTCCCGCAGGTCTCCCGGGTAGGGGCGCAGTCATGACCGAGGACCAGTTCACCCAGCAGCACCCCACCGAGCAGTACGGCCAGCGCGCGGGCCAGCCGGCGCAGCAGCAGTCCACCCCCGGCAGCGAGCAGGAGATGGGTCCGAAGCCTGACCACGGCGAGGAGTCGTACCGGGGCAGCGACCGGCTCACCGGCAAGCGGGCGGTGATCACCGGTGGTGACTCCGGCATCGGTCGCGCCGTGGCGATCGCCTTCGCCCGGGAGGGCGCCGACGTCCTGGTCTCCTACCTCGGCGACGAGGAGGAGGCGGACGCCCGCGAGACGGTCGCCCTGATCGAGCAGGCCGGGCGCAGGGGCGTCGCGGTCCGCACCGACCTGCGCGAGGAGGCCAACTGCCGCGAGCTGGTCGAGCGCGCGGTCGCCGACCTCGGCGGGATCGACATCCTGGTCAACAACGCGGCCTACCAGATGTCGCAGGACAACGGCCTGCTCGACATCAGCACCGAGCAGTTCGACCGGGTCTTCAAGACCAACGTGTACGCCATGTTCTGGCTGTGCAAGCTCGCCGTGCCGCACATGAAGGAGGGCTCGACGATCATCAACACCTCGTCGATCCAGGCCTTCGACCCGTCGCCGGAGCTGCTCGACTACGCCACCACCAAGGCGGCCATCGCCAACTTCAGCAAGGCGCTCGCGCTGAACCTGGCCGAGCGGGGCATCCGGGTGAACGCCGTCGCGCCCGGCCCGATCTGGACGCCGCTGATCCCGGCCACCATGCCGACGGAGAAGGTGAAGCAGTTCGGCACCGACGTGCCGCTGGGGCGTCCCGGCCAGCCGGCCGAGCTGGCCCCGGCGTACGTCTTCTTCGCCTCCCAGGAGTCCAGCTACGTCACCGGCGAGATCCTCGGCGTCACCGGCGGCAAGCCGACGAAGTGACGGTGCCGTCCGCCGGCGGTCCAACCCCGCCGCTCAGCGGGGCCAGACGGCCATCCGGCGGCGCACCTCGGCGATCCGCGCGGCGTCCAGGCCGTAGCGGGTGAACCGCCGGTCGGCCAGGCCGTCCAGGTAGCGGCCGGCGGCGCGCACGTCCTCGTCGTCCAGCGCCGGGTCCACCTGCCGGGCCAGGTCCAGCAGGTCGGCCACGTCGTAGCGGTCCAGCGCGGCGGCGACGTCGATGTAGTCGCGTACCTCGCGTCTGTTGACCAGCGCGGCGGTCTTGTTGGCGATCAGGTCCCGCACGTCCATCACCGGCCCGAGGTCCATCACCACCGGGCTGCGGTGCCGGTCCAGGCGGGCCAGGCTGAGGCGGATCTCCCGGCCGTCCCGGCGCACCACGAAGTCGCGCAGGTCCCGGTCGAAGCCGTCGAACACCTCGCCCAGGCCACCGGGGTCGGCGTCCTGCACCTGGTATCCGGCCCGCTCCAGCGCGGCGCGCACGCCGTCCGCCGCCGCCGCGGGGGCGCCCTCCACGTCGGCGAACAGGTCGACGTCCTCGGTGGGGCGGGTGACCAGGCCGTGCGCCGCCCACGCCACCCCGCCGCCGAGCACGAACCGGTGCCGGCCGGCGGCGGCGAGCGCGACCCGGGCCACCTCCCGGTAGAAGTCGTGCGGATGTGTCACGCGGCGCGCAGGCTCCGGTGCCGGCCCTCCCAGGCCAGGCGGACGCCCCGGGGCAGGTTGAGCAGCGGCCACACCCGGCGCAGCGTCCCCGCGTGGATCAGCTCGCGCAGGTCCGCCACGCGGGTGGTCTCACGCAGCACGTTCTCGTACATCCAGAGCAGCTCGTCCGGGTCGCCGAGGTCGAAGGCGCGTTCGCTGCTCCACATCAGGCGCACCGGCAGCTCGACGATGCCGGTGGTGGGGCCGGCCAGCTCGTCGAGGGTGCGTGCCACCACGGCGGGTCGCCCGGGCCGGGCGAGGTACGCGCTGGTGGTGGCCGACATGGCATCAGGGTAACCCCTCCCGCGCGCTCCGCCCCCGCCCGAGGTGTAAGGAAGGGCCCCTGCTTAACGCCTCCGGTAGTAAAAGGGCCCCCGCTTAACACGCGCCGCCCCGTGCGCGGTGTGCACGGTTTGGGGGTGTTTGGGGTGGTGGGGGTCACCCGGAAGGCGGAATCGGTGTGGGGGCGGGGGCGTTGAACAGGGGGTACGGCCGAGCAGGCGCGCACCGCGCCCCGCCGGAATGACGGCGGGCAGCCGGTCGTTATATCTGGTCCCGGTGCGCACGAGCCGGCCCCCCGAGCCCCGTGCGCCGCGCCGGAATTCCCCTCCAAGACTTCTCCGAGCGCCTGACGGCTGCTCGCGTGCCCACCCCCCGGGCGCGTCGACCCCCGAACGGAGCCCCCATGAACACCATGCTGCGCAAGAGCATCCTCGGTATCGCCGGTCTGACCGTCGCCGGTGGCCTCGCCGCCGGCCCGCTGAACCACTCCGACGGCACCCCCGCGCCGCGCGAGAGCGCCGTGGCCGTGCAGAGCCGCCTCGACACCGCGACGCTGATCCCGCACGGCGTGCAGGGCGCCCAGTCCCACATCGACCTCACCGACGAGCAGACCGCCAACGCCGAGGCGATCATCGCCGCCACGAAGAAGGCCGGCATGGACGAGCGCGCCGCGGTCATCTCGATCGCGACCAGCCTGCAGGAGTCGAAGCTGGAGAACCTCGGGCACCTCGGCGATCGCAACGACCACGACTCCCAGGGCCTGTTCCAGCAGCGCCCGTCCAGTGGCTGGGGCACGGTCGAGCAGATCACCGACCCCGAGTACTCGACCACGGCCTTCCTCAAGGCCCTCAAGCAGGTCGACGGCTGGCAGGACATGCCGCTGACCGTCGCCGCGCAGACCGTCCAGGTCTCGGCCTACCCCGACCACTACGCCCAGTGGGAGCAGCAGGCCGCCGACATCGTCGCCCAGCACTGGAACAGCTGAGACCGGCGGTGACCGGGGTCACGACGGCCAGCGGAAGAACCGTGGCCCCGGTACCGTTGTGCAGAGCGTCGGTGTGTCCAGTGTCCCCGGGCCTCACCTAAATTGCCTTCGCGGAATACCGTTCGGCTGGAGCCGCGTCGTGCCACTCGCCGAGAGGCGACCTGCACACCGACGCCCAGCGCCGCCCCGACCGACAGGTCGGGGCGGCGCTGTTTCGGGCTCGACTCGCGGGGGTCGGCCGCCTGCCCTAATGTGCAGGAGGTGAGCCGTTCTCGACGGGGAGGGGGTGCCCGGGTGGGTCTGAAGACGTTCATCCAGGGGTGGCCGGTCTACCGGCAACTCACCGGCACCGACCCGCTCGGTCGCGGCGCCGCCGCCCAGTCGGCCCGCTCCGCCGACCTGACCGCCCGCACCGAGACCGCCGACGGCATGGCCCGCTCGGTCTGCCCCTACTGCGCGGTTGGCTGCGGCCAGCGGGTCTTCCACAAAGACGGGCAGGTCACCCAGATCGAGGGCGACCCGGACAGCCCGATCTCCCGCGGCCGGCTCTGCCCGAAGGGCGCGGCCAGCAAGAGCCTGGTGACCAGCCCGCTGCGCCAGACCACGGTCCGCTACCGCCGGCCGTACGCGACCGACTGGGAGGACCTGGACCTCGACGTCGCGCTCGACATGATCGCCGGCCGGATCCTCGCCGCCCGGGCGGAGACCTGGGAGGACGTGGACGACGAGGGCCGACCGCTCAACCGGACGCTCGGCATCTCCAGCCTCGGCGGCGCGACGCTGGACAACGAGGAGAACTACCTCATCAAGAAGCTGTTCACGGCGATGGGGGCGCTCCAGATCGAGAACCAGGCCCGCATTTGACACTCCGCCACCGTCCCCGGTCTGGGGACCAGCTTCGGTCGCGGCGGCGCGACGGACTTCCAGCAGGACCTCGCCAACGCTGACGTCATCGTCATCCAGGGCTCCAACATGGCCGAGGCCCACCCGGTGGGCTTCCAGTGGGTGATGGAGGCGAAGAAGCGCGGCGCGAAGGTCTTCCACGTCGACCCGCGGTTCACCCGCACCAGCGCGCTCGCCGACACGTATCTGCCGATCCGGGCCGGCACGGACATCGCGCTGCTCGGCGGCGTGGTGCGCTACATCCTGGACAACGAGCTGGACTTCCGGGAGTACGTGCTGGCCTACACCAACGCGGCCACCATCGTCAGCGAGCAGTTCGCCGACACCGAGGACCTGGACGGCCTCTTCTCCGGCTACAACCCGGAGACCGGCTCGTACGACCACGCCAGCTGGCAGTACGAGGGCCAGGAGGGCAACACCAAGGTCCGGGGCACCGGCAAGGAGCGCGACTCGGCCTCCGGGCTGGAGCACGAGTCGCACGGCGAGCCGGTGCCGGCGCAGACCCAGCGGGACGAGACGTTGCGGCATCCGCGCTGCGTCTACCAGATCCTCAAGCGGCACTTCGCCCGCTACACCCCGGACATGGTGGCCCGTGTCTGCGGCATCCCGGAGGAGAAGTTCCTGGAGCTGGCCCGCGCCTGGACGGAGAACTCCGGCCGGGAGCGCACCGGCGCGCTGGTCTACTCCGTCGGGTGGACGCAGCACAGCGTCGGGGTGCAGTACATCCGGACCGGGTCGATCATCCAGACGCTGCTGGGCAACATGGGCCGGCCGGGCGGCGGCATCCTGGCGCTGCGCGGGCACGCCAGCATCCAGGGCTCCACCGACATCCCGACGCTGTTCAACCTGCTGCCCGGCTACCTGCCGATGCCGCACCACGCCGACCACCCGACCTTCGACGAGTGGGTGGACAGCATCCGTCACCCCGGGCAGAAGGGCTTCTGGGGCAACTCGCGCGCGTTCGCGGCGAGCCTGCTCAAGGCCTACTGGGGTGACGCGGCGACGCCGGAGAACGACTTCTGCTACGGCTACCTGCCCCGGATGACCGGCGACCACGGGACGTACCAGCAGGTCCTCAACATGATCGACGGCGGCATCAAGGGCTACTTCCTGCTCGGCCAGAACCCGGCCGTCGGCTCGGCGCACGGCCGCGCCCAGCGGCTGGGCATGGCGAACCTCGACTGGCTGGTCGTGCGCGACCTGTTCCTGATCGAGAGCGCCACGTTCTGGAAGAACAGCCCGGAGATCGCCACCGGGGAGATCGTGCCGCAGGAGTGCCGCACCGAGGTCTTCTTCCTGCCGGCGGCCTCGCACGTGGAGAAGGAGGGCACGTTCACCCAGACGCAGCGGATGCTGCAGTGGCGGGAGAAGGCGGTCGAGCCGCCGGGCGACGCCCGCTCCGAGTTGTGGTTCTTCTACCACCTGGGCCGGAAGCTGCGGGAGAAGCTGGCCGAGTCCACCGAGCCGCGCGACCGGGCGCTGCTGGACCTGGCGTGGGACTACCCGACGCAGGGCCCGCACGCCGAGCCCAGCGCCGAGGCGGTGCTCAAGGAGATCAACGGCTACGAGGTGGCCACCGGCCGTCCGCTGAACGCGTTCGGCGAGGCCAAGGCCGACGGCTCCACCGCCATCGGTTGCTGGATCTACTCCGGCGTCTACGCCGACGGGGTCAACCAGGCGGCCCGCCGCAAGTCCCGGCACGAGCAGGACTGGGTGGCCGCCGAGTGGGGCTGGGCCTGGCCGGCGAACCGGCGCACGCTCTACAACCGCGCCTCCGCCGACCCGGAGGGCCGGCCGTGGAGCGAACGCAAGAAGTACGTCTGGTGGGACCCGGACGCGGGCGAGTGGACCGGCTACGACGTGCCGGACTTCGAGAAGACGAAGCCGCCGTCGTACCGTCCACCGGCCGACGCCTCCGGGCCGGAGGCGCTCGCCGGTGACGACCCGTTCGTCATGCAGGGCGACGGCAAGGCCTGGCTGTACGCGCCGAGCGGCGTGCTCGACGGCCCGCTGCCGACGCACTACGAGCCGGCCGAGTCACCGATGCGCAACCCGCTCTACGGGCAGCAGGCGAACCCGACCCGGAAGATCTACGAGCACCCGGTGAACCGGATCAACCCGAGCCCGCCGGAGCCGCACAGTGGGGTCTTCCCGTACGTGTTCACGGTCAGCCGGCTCACCGAGCACCACACCGCCGGCGGGATGAGCCGGACCGTGCCGCGCCTGGCCGAGCTGCAACCGGAGATGTTCGTCGAGGTGTCCCCGGAACTGGCCGCCGAGGTCGGCCTGGCGCACCTGGGCTGGGCGCACCTGGTCAGCGGGCGGGCGGTGATCGAGGCGCGGGTGCTGGTCACCGACCGGCTCACCCCGCTGCGGGTGGACGGCCGGATCATCCACCAGGTCTGGCTGCCCTACCACTTCGGCAGCGAGGGCCTGGTCACCGGCGACTCGGCCAACGACCTGTTCGGCATCACCCTGGACCCGAACGTGCTCATCCAGGAGAGCAAGATCGGCACCTGTGACGTCCGGCCGGGCCGGCGTCCCACCGGGCCGGCGCTGCTCGACCTGGTCGGCGACTACCAGCGGCGGGCCGGCATGACCCCGGACCGGAAGGTGCCGATCGTGACCACCGACGTGCTGGGTGGGGAGAACGCGGCCGGCAGCACCGACGAGCAGACCCCCGAGGCCGCGGCGCGCGACGGAGAAGACGATGCCTGACGCCAACAGCCTGTACGGCCCGCTCGACCCGGCCCCCGACGCGGGCTGGACGCAGGCGCCGCCCCGGATGGGGTTCTTCACCGACACCAGCGTCTGCATCGGCTGCAAGGCGTGCGAGGTCGCCTGCAAGGAGTGGAACGGCGTCCCGGACTCGGGCTTCGACCTGCTCGGCATGTCGTACGACAACACCGGCGCGCTGACCGCGAACTCCTGGCGGCACGTCGCGTTCGTCGAGCAGCCCCGGCCGGCGGGGCACCGCACCGCGCCGTTCGCCGGCGACCCGACCGGTCCGGCGACCAGCCCGGCGTCGGCGTCGGTCGGGGCCGCCACCGCGCCCGACACCGGCACCAACCCGGGTCTGCCGGTGGGGCGTCCCGAGGCGGCGGCGCGGATGGCGGCCGGCCCGGAGTTCCTGGGCATGCCCGGCGCGCAGCCACCCGGGCGGGGCAGTGGCGCGGAGAGCCGCACCGACTTCCGCTGGCTGATGATGTCCGACGTGTGCAAGCACTGCACGCACGCGGCCTGCCTGGACGTGTGCCCGACCGGCTCGCTGTTCCGCACCGAGTTCGGCACCGTGGTGGTGCAGGAGGACATCTGCAACGGCTGCGGCTACTGCATCCCCGCCTGCCCGTACGGCGTCATCGACCAGCGCAAGGACGACGGCCGGGCGTGGAAGTGCACGCTCTGCTACGACCGTCTCGGCGCCGGGATGACCCCGGCCTGCGCGCAGGCGTGCCCCACCGAGTCGATCCAGTACGGCCCGCTGGACGAGCTGCGCGAGCGGGCCGCCGACCGGGTCGCCGCGCTGCACGAGCGGGGGGTCCCGGAGGCGCGCCTCTACGGTCACGACCCGACCGACGGGGTGGGCGGCGACGGCGCGTTCTTCCTGCTGCTCGACGAGCCCGAGGTGTACGGGCTGCCGCCCGACCCGGTGGTCACCACCCGGGACCTGCCGAAGATGTGGAAGCGGGCCGGGCTGGCCGCGCTGGCCATGGCGGCGGCGACCGTCGCCGCGTTCGTCGGAGGATCGTCGTGAGCCCGGACCGCCCGGTGGGTGCCCTGTTTCGTCGCTTCCGGGAGCGGCTGGCCGCCGAGCCGGGCAGCGCAGCCGGAGGGGACGGGGCCGTCGACCCGGGTGACGCCGCCGCGGAGCAGGGCCCGGGCGGCCGCGACAACGGCAGCCGGGCCACCGGCACCGGCCCGGGCGGGGGCCACACCGACGCCGGCGCCCGCGAGGCCGGGCTGGCGCCGCACCCGCCCCGCGACGCCGCGCCGACGACCCGTCGCCGCCGTGGCGGCAAGGGCGGCGGCGAACAGCTCACCGTCCCGCCGGCAAAGTTCACGTCCTACTACGGCCGGCCGATCCTGAAGCCGCCGGTGTGGCGGTGGGACATCGCCGCGTACCTGTTCACCGGCGGGCTCGCCGCCGGGTCCTCGCTGCTGGCCGCCGGCGGGCAGCTCACCGGGCGTCCGGCGCTGCGCCGCGCGGGCCGGGTCACCTCGCTCGCCGCGGTGAGCGCCAGCGCCTACTTCCTCGTCAACGACCTGGGCCGCCCCAGTCGGTTCCACCACATGCTGCGGGTGGCGAAGCTGACCTCGCCGATGTCGGTGGGCACCTGGATCCTCACCGCGTTCGGGCCGGCCGCCGGGCTGGCCGCGGTCGCCGAGGCCGCACCCCGGCTGCCGCGCCACGGCGTGCCCGGGCTGGGCCGCCGGCTGCTGCCCCCGGTCGGCGACGCCGCCGGGCTGGTCGCCGCCGTCACCGCGCCGGCGCTGGCCACGTACACCGGGGTGCTGCTGGCCGACACGGCGGTGCCGTCGTGGCACGAGGCGTACCCGGAACTGCCGGCCATCTTCGCCGGCAGCGCGCTGGCCAGCGGCGCCGGCGTGGGGCTGCTGGCCGCGCCCTGCGCGCAGGCCGGCCCGGCCCGGCGCCTCGCGGTGGCCGGCGCGGCGCTGGAGCTGTGGGGCTCGCACCGGGTGGAGAACCGGCTCGGACTGCTCAGCGAGCCCTACACCGAGGGCACGCCGGGCGCGTTGCTGCGGGCCGGCCGGTCGCTGACCGCGGCCGGGGTGGTCGGCGCGCTGGTCGGCCGCCGCAGCCGGCTGCTGTCCGCGATCTCCGGCGGCGCGCTGCTCGCCGCGTCCGTCTGCACCCGTTTCGGGATCTTCCACGGCGGCGTCGCCTCGGCCCGGGATCCGAAGTACACGGTCGTGCCGCAACGCGAACGCGCCGACCGGCGGGCCTGACACCTCGCCGGGCAGTTGGTCCGCCCCTGTGGTTGACTGCTGCGTGGAGGCGTTCAGGCGGCTGGTGCCCCTCCCGGTCTTCAAAACCGGTGTGGTCCGGGACCCGGGCCAGGCGGGTTCGATTCCCGTCCGTCTCCGCCACACCGTCCGGGGGAGCGCCGATGCGTGAGGTCGACCCGCGGCGGCGGGTGCCGCGCACCGACGCGCTGCTCGCCGACCCGGCGCTGGCGGCCGCCGCCGGCACGCTCGGCCGGGACCGGGTCAAGGCCGCGATCGTGGCGGCCCAGCACCGCGCCCGCCAGGGCGAGATCACCCCCGAGGCGGTACGCGACGCGGCGCTGGCCGCCCTGCCGGCCCGCACGCCGCGCGCGGTGCTCAACGCCACCGGCGTCGTGCTGCACACCAACCTGGGCCGCGCTCCCCTCGCGCCGGCCGCCGTGCGGGCGCTGGTCGCCGCCGCCGGGCACACCGACGTGGAACTCGACCTCGGCACCGGCCGGCGGGCCCGGCGCGGCCGGGAGGCGCTGGCCGCGCTCGCCGCCGCGGTGCCCGACGCGCCCGCCGTGCACGTGGTCAACAACGGCGCCGCCGCGCTGGTGCTGGCCGCCACCGCGCTCGCCGCCGGCCGGGAGATCGTGGTCAGCCGCGGCGAGCTGGTCGAGATCGGCGACGGCTTCCGCCTGCCCGACCTGCTGGCCAGCACCGGTGCCCGGCTGCGCGAGGTGGGCACCACCAACCGCACCACCCGCGCCGACTACGCCGCCGCGGTCGGCCCGGACACCGGCTTCGTGCTCAAGGTGCACCCGTCGAACTTCGTGGTCACCGGCTTCACCTCGGCGGTGCCGGTGGCCGACCTGGCCACGCTCGGCGTGCCGGTGGTCGCGGACATCGGCTCGGGGCTGCTCGCCCCGGACCCGCTGCTGCCCGACGAGCCGGACGCCGCCACCACGCTGCGCGCCGGCGCCCACCTGGTCACCGCCAGCGGCGACAAGCTGCTCGGCGGGCCGCAGGCCGGCCTGCTGCTCGGCGCGACCGACCTGGTGGAGCGGCTGCGCCGGCATCCCCTCGCGCGGGCGCTGCGGGTGGACAAGCTCACCCTCGCCGCGCTCGCCGCCACGCTGCACGCGCCGACCACTCCGACCCGGGAGGCGCTGCACGCCGATGCCGGCCGGCTGCGCGCCCGGGTGGAGCGGTTGCGCGACCGGCTCGGCGAGGACGGCTGCAAGGCCGAGGTGACGCCGGTCGCCGCGGTCGTCGGCGGGGGCGGCGCGCCCGGCGTCGACCTCGACTCGTGGGCGCTGAGCCTGCCCGAGCGGTACGCGGCGCCGCTGCGCGCCGGCGACCCGGCGGTCCTCGGCCGGGTGCTGCACGGGCGGCTGCTGCTCGACCTGCGCGCCGTGCCGGAGGCCGACGACGACCGCGTCCGCGCGGCGATCCTGTCCGTGGAGGGCTGAGCGGGTGTGGGTCGTGGCCACCGCCGGGCACGTCGACCACGGCAAGTCCACCCTGGTCCGGGCGTTGACCGGGATGGAACCGGACCGGTGGGCGGAGGAACGCCGCCGGGGCATGACCATCGACCTCGGCTTCGCCTGGACCACGCTGCCCTCCGGCGGCACCCTGGCGTTCGTCGACGTGCCCGGGCACGAGCGGTTCGTGCCGAACATGCTGGCCGGTGTCGGCCCGGTCCCGGCCGCGATGATCGTCGTAGGCGCCGACGAGGGCTGGATGCCGCAGTCGGCCGAACACCTGGCCGCGCTGGACGCGCTCGGGGTCGCGTACGGGCTGTTGGTGGTGACCCGCGCCGACCTGGCCGACCCGGGTCCGGCCCTGGCCCGCGCCGGCGCGGAGGTCGCCGCGACCTCGCTGGGCGAGGTGGAGGCGGTGGCGGCGTCCGCGGTGACCGGCGCCGGCCTGCCCGAGCTGCGGGCCGCGCTCGACCGCCTGGTCGCCCGGCTGCCCGAGCCGGCCCGCGACGCCCCGGTCCGGCTCTGGGTGGACCGGTCGTTCACGGTGCGCGGCAGCGGCACGGTGGTCACCGGCACCCTCGGCGGCGGCCGGCTGCGGGTCGGCGACGAACTCGAACTGGCCGGCACCGGCGAGCCGGTGCGGGTACGCGGCCTGCACTCGCTGGGCGCCGCCCGGCCGCACGTCGACGCGGTGGCCCGGGTGGCGGTCAACCTGCGCGGCCTGCCCCGCGAGCGGGTGGGTCGCGGCGACGCCCTGCTCAGCCCCGGCCGGTTCGGCCGCACCGACCTGCTCGACGTGCGCCTGGCCGGGGATCCGGCCGCCGACCTGCCGGCGACGCTCACCCTGCACGTCGGCTCGGCGGCGGTGCCCGCCCGGGTCCGGCCGCTCGGTCCGGACACCGTACGGCTGCGCCTGTCCCGGCCGCTGCCCCTGCTGATCGGCGACCGCGCCCTGCTGCGCGACCCGGGCCGGCACCACGTGGCCGGCGGGGTGACCGTGCTGGACGTGGACCCGCCGCCGCTGCGCCGCCGGGGCGCGGCGGTCGCCCGGGCGGCCGTGCTGGCCGGGCTGGACGGGCGACCCGACCCGGCCGGGGAACTGCGCCGGCGGCGGCTGGTCCGGGCCGGGCAGCTGACCCGGATGGGCGTGCCGCCGAACGCGGTCCCGGTGGCCGGGGACTGGCTGGCCGACCCCGACCACTGGCGCGACCTCGGCCGGCGGCTCGCCGAGGAGGTCACCCGGCACGCCGAGGAGCACCCGCTGGCGGCGGGCGTACCGGTCGACGTGCTGCGCCACCGCCTCGGCCTGCCCGACCGGACGCTGGTGACGGCGCTGCTGCGCCCACCGCTGCGGCTCCGCGACGGCCTGGTCACCGCCGCGCCCGCCGACACGCTGCCGGAACCGGTCGCCCGGGCCGTCGCCCGGGTCCGCGCCGAGTACGGCGACCGCCCGTTCCAGGCGCCCGAGGCGCACCGGTTGGCCGACCTCGGCCTGGGTCCCCGGGAGATCGGCGCGGCCGTGCGGGCGGGCGCGTTGCTCCGGCTCGCCGAGAACGTCGTGCTGCTGCCCGGCGCCCCGGACGACGCGGTGCGGGTCCTCGCCGGCCTGCCGCAGCCGTTCACGCTCAGTGCCGCCCGGCAGGCGCTGGACACCACCCGTCGGGTGGCGGTGCCGCTGCTGGAGCTGCTGGACCGGCGCGGGGCGACCCGCCGACTGCCCGACGACGCGCGTCAGGTGGTCCGCCCGCCGGGTTGACCGGTGGCGTCCGGGTGACAGGGTGACGGCATGATCGACGCCCCTCGTCCCCGCCCGGCCGACGGTGCCCGGCTGCGCCACCGCGTGCTGCCGCTGGCCGTGCTGGGCTGCTGGCTGGTCTGGGCGGCGCTGGCCTGGTGGACCGCGCCGCGCTCGGTCGACGCGGTCGACCTGGAGCGCGACCTGGCGGCGGGCCGGGTGGTGACGCTCGCCCGGGCCGACGGCTGGGACGACAGCGGTCCCTGGGGCCGCCCACCCGAGCCCCGGTTCGCGCAGAGCGGGTCGACGGTCGTCTGGGCCCGACCCGACGGGCAGTTCCGGTACGCGTACGTGCCCGCGCCGGTCCCGCGGGGCGGACCCGTCGAGGACGCCGCCGACCCCGGCCCGGTGACCGAACCCGGCCCGGGCCAGGAGGCCGACCCGCTCGCCGACCCCCGGGCGCGCGCCGCCGTCGCCCGGAGTGAAGACAGCCTGGCCGACACGCTCGCGGACGCGGCGGGGCTGCTGGCGTTGACCATCGGCGTCGGCTGGCTGCTCATGCTGGTCGCCGGCCCACCGCCGGTGGCCGGTACGCGCTGGTACTGGTTCTGGATCGGGCTGCTGCCGTACGCGCTCGGCGTGCTGGCCTGGGCCTGGCGCGAGCGGTGGCGGGCGGAGGCGCCACTCACCGGCACGCGTGGCTCCGGCTGGCGCGGGTTCGGTGGGCTGATCGTCGGCGGGATCGTGGTGTCGCTGGCGGTGGCGGTGCTCGGCCTCCTGCTCGGCGGGTACGTCGTGCCGGGCGGCTGAGCCAACCCGCACCGACGGCCCGCCCCGGTCACCTACCGTGACGCCATGGACCCTTCCGCGGTCTGGCGGGACAAGAACCACCGGTGGCGGATCGAGGCGTACCGGGCGCCGGACCTGCGGTTCGCCGTCTTCGCCACGAACGGCACCACCGAGTCGGCGCCGCTGTGGCTGTTCGGGATGGCCGCGCTGGCCCGCTGGCTGATGACCCATGCCATCTCCCTCGACGACCTGGAGACGGACTGATGGCCGGGCAGGTCGCGCTGGTGCTGGTCCTGGTGCTGGTCAACGCCGCCCTGTCCGGCAGCGAGATGGCGCTGGTGACGTTGCGCGAGGGACAGCTGCGCCGGCTGGGCCGCGCGGGGCGCTCCGGGGCCCGGTTGAGCCGGCTGGTCCGGGAGCCGAACCGCTACCTGGCCACCATCCAGCTCGGCATCACACTGGCCGGGTTCCTCGCCTCGGCCGCCGCGGCGGTGTCGCTGGCCGAGCCGCTCGTCGGTCCGCTGGGCTTCCTGGGCCGGGCCGCCCGCCCGGTCGCGGTGCTGCTCGTGACCGTGCTGTTGACGTTCCTCACGCTGGTGGTGGGGGAGTTGGCGCCGAAGCGGCTGGCGATGCAGTCGGCGGAGCGGTGGGCGCTGCTCAGCGCCGGCCCGCTGGACCTGCTGGCCCGGTTGTCCCGGCCGGCGGTGTGGCTGCTCGGCCGCGCCACCGACCTGCTGGTCCGGGTCGCCGGCGGGGATCCGCGGGCGAGCCGGCAGGAGGTGACCGAGGAGGAGCTGCGGGAGCTGCTGGTCAGCCAGCGCGGACTCTCCGCGCAGCAGCGGGAGATCCTCGCCGGCGCGTTCGACATCGCCGGTCGCACGTTGCGGGAGGTGCTGGTCGCCCGCCGGGACGTGATGACGCTGCCGGCCGACCTGCCGGCCGGTGCGGCGATGCGCCGGCTGGCCGCCGCCGGCCGGTCCCGGGCGCCGGTCACCGGCCCGGGCGGGCTCGACGACGTGCGGGGCGTGGTGCACATCCGCGACCTGGTGGACGCCGGGGCGACCGCCGTCGACGGGTGCGTCCGCCCGCCGGTGCTGCTGCCCGGCACGCTGCCGGTCGCCGACGCCATGCGGCAGCTGCGCCAGCGCCACGAGCAGATGGCCCTGGTGATCGACGAGTACGGCGGCGTCGACGGTCTGGTCACCATGGAGGACCTGCTCGAGGAGGTGGTCGGCGAGCTGTACGACGAGACCGACCGGGACGTCCGTCGGGCCGTGCGGGAGCCCGACGGCGCGTTGGTGCTGCCCGGCGACTTCCCGCTGCACGACCTGCCCGACGCCGGGGTGCGGCTGACCTTCCCGCTGACCCGCGAGTACACCACCGTGGCCGGGTTGGTGCTGGCCGGCCTGGGCCGGTTGCCCGACGGGCCGGGGGAGCGGGTCCGCCTGCCCGGTCTCACCGTCGAGGTGGTCGAGGTGGCCGGCCGGGCGATCCACCGGGTCCGGCTACGCGGTTCCGCCGTCGGCTGCCCGCCCGACTGACCCGGACGGGGGACACCCGCCCGAACCGTGCCCGCGCGGCGGCCGCCGGCCGTACCGTCCGGGACGTGAAGGACCGAGGACTGCGGACGTTCGTCACCGTGCTCGCCGGGCTGGCGGTGATCTACTTCGGGGCCACCGGCCACCGGGAGAGCGGCGGGGAGGGCAGCGGCGTCTCCGGCGGCGTGGTGCTGCTCGCCCTGCTCGCCTCGTTGCTGGCCTGGAACCTCACCAAGCCCGGCCCGGCCAAGTAGCCCGCCGGCTCAGCGGGCCGCCGCGGCGGTGCGGCTCACCTCGCCCGCCGACTCCTCGCCGAGCGCCACCCGCACCAGCGCCGACGCCAGCCGGCCGAAGTCGGCCTCACCCACCAGCCCGACCAGGCTGCCCGGGTTCGCCGGCAGGCCCAGTCGCCGCGCGCCGGCCAGCGTGCGCCGGTCGGCGTACGGGCGCACGTCGGGCCAGACCGCCTGCGCCTCGCGCAGGAAGATGTCCGCCCCGGTCGGGCCGATGCCGGGGAACTCGACGAGCAGGCGGCGCAGCGCGGCCCGGTCCGCCCCGGCCTCCCGGTGCAGCCGGCGCAGGTCGCCGTGCCACCGGTCCAGGCAGAGCCGGGCGCCGGTGCCGAGCATGGTGGCGGTCCGCTCGTCGTAGCGCCGGTAGTGGCCCCGGCCCAGCGCGTCGACCCGGTCCTGCCAGGTCGCCGCCTCCATGGCCTGCGGGGTGCGCCAGCCGGCGGCGAACAGCTCCCGGGCCGCCGCCACCGCCACGCTCGCCCGGATCCGGGTGCTCAACAGCGTGGTGAGCACCAGCAGCTGGTAGAGCGGACCGGGCCGGTCGGCGAGCGTGATCCCGGCCTCCTCCGCGTACGTGCGGGACTGCCGGTCCAGCAGGGCCCGCGCCACGTTCCGATCGTCCGCCATTCGTTCCGGTTACCCGCCCGGGCACGGCCCAGACCCTCAGGCGGCGCCGGAATGCGCCGGTCGGCGGCGGGTACCCGGGTCAGGTGCGCGGTCCACGCCGTGCGCCCCACCGGGAAGGAGAGACCCGTGGTCAAGCCGCAGCAGGAGGAACTGCGCCGGAACGACCTCGGCGCCACCAGCCAGGACAGCCGCAAGGGTGTTGTGGGAGCGGCCGGACACCCGCGTCACAAGGGCACGTCCAACGCGGACGTGGGCCGGCCGGTGCCCAAGGGGCAGGTCTCGCCGTACGGCCCGGCCGGTGAGCCGGTGGCCGAGGACGAGAGCGACCGCTAACCGCGCCGCGACGACGGCCGCAGCCTCCGCCAGGTGGCTGCGGCCGTCAGTCCGTACGCCAGGTGGGGCACCAGGTCGGAGGCCCAGTCGATCCGCCGCCAGGTGCGCGGGTCGGTCACCCCGAGCAACGTCATCGAGCCGTCGGAGGTGGCCATCACGCCGCCGCCGAGCAGCACCACGGCCAGGGGCAGGGGCACCCGACGCCGGGCCGCGAACGCGCCGAACACCGCGCCGGCGGCGATGCCGGTGACATAGCCGAGGACCGGCCCCAGGCCGGCCCGACGGTTCGCCGCCTCCTCGGCCGGCCCGAGGTCGACGTGCGCCACGTCGGCCAGCTTCCCGGCGGTGGTCTCCGGGGTGGTGCTGGCCGGGCGGGCCCGCGTCGCCATGTCCAGGTAACTGACCAGGTTGAGCACGGCACTGCCGACGGCGCCCGCGATGGCGCCGTCGACCAGGGGTGCCGCCCTCACTTCGGGTCGCCCGGCTCGCGTTCGCCCTTGGGCCCGTAGGTGCGTTCGCCCCGCACGACACCGCGTTGACCCCGGTCGTCCTGCAGGATCCGGTTGGCCACCTGGTTCGCCTCCTTGTCGGCGGCGCGTCCGGACTGTTCGACGAGGTCGCGCAGCCGTGCCCGCTGCTTGTCGTACGCGTTGCTGCCCGGCCGTGGTCCTGGCATGGTCGCCTCCTGCGGTCGCTGTGGCTGTCGGCACCGTCTACCCGCCCGGGGCGGGGCCAACCGTTGCGCCCGCGGCGCTCAGTCGGGCGCGCGGACCACCGCGACCGGGCAGGCGGAGCGGTGCAGCATGGCCTGGCTGACCGACCCCAGCAGCAGCCCGCTCAGCTCGCCGCGTCCCTGCCGGCCCAGCACGAGCAGTTGGGCGTCGCGGGAGGCGGTGGTGAGCGCCGCGACCGGGCGGGCGTGGACCGCCTCCCGGGTCACCGGCACGTCCGGCCAGCGCTCCTCGACGCCGGCGAGCGACTCGGCCAGCACCCGGTCCTCCTCGCCGTGCAGCTGACCCTCGTCGTACACCAGCGGTTGCATGTCCCCGGGGCCCTGCGACCTCGGATGGGTGTACGCGTGCACCGCGTGCAGCCGCGCGCCCCGCGACGAGGCGGTCTCCGCGGCGAACTCGACGGCCGGTCGGGACAGCTCCGAGCCGTCCACCCCGACCACCACCGGACCGCCGTCGTGTGCCGTCCCGCGCGCGATCAGCACCGGGCAGTCGGCGTACGAGGCGACCTGCACGGCGACCGAGCCGACCACCAGCGCGGCGAAACCGCCGAGTCCGC
This sequence comes from Micromonospora sp. WMMD754, assembly GCF_049315235.1. Taxonomy (NCBI): domain Bacteria; kingdom Bacillati; phylum Actinomycetota; class Actinomycetes; order Micromonosporales; family Micromonosporaceae; genus Micromonospora; species Micromonospora sp. WMMD754. The sequence goes on along the minus strand of NZ_CP186058.1, from coordinate 5,406,102 downwards.
GGTCGCCGAGCACCACCATGGCCGCGGTGGGGGACTCGCCGAGCAGCACGGCGGCGGCCTCCCCGTCGATGATCTCGCCGGTGATCCGCAGCCCCGGGCACTCCGCCTCGGCCTCCCGCACCGCCTCGGCGACCAGCTGTTCGGCCTGGTTGCGCAGGCCGGCGCCGGGTGGGCTCTGCGCGGGCGCCGACACCGGTACGCGCAGCAGCGGCCAGATGAATCCGTGCACCACCCGCAGCGGACGGTTGCGGCGGGCCGCCTCGCGGGCCGCCAGGCGCACCGCCCGGGAGGCCGGTTCCGAGCCGTCCACCCCGACCACCACGGCCGCGCCGTTCGCGGAGTTCACAGCGGTACCTCCTCGTCGCCGGCCGTCCCGGCCAGTATCGCGGCCGGCGGGACCCGCCGGAGCGATACCGCCGGAGCCGACCGGTCGGTACGCTGGCCACCAGCGCCCAGGGGAGGGAGCCTCGTCGATGGCCCAGCCGGAGCGACCGAGCACCGCCCGCATGATCGACCACTGGCTCGGCGGCCGGCACCACCGTCCGGTGGACGTGGCCGCCGCCGCGGCCTTCGAGGCGGCGTACGGGCCCTGTGCGGCGATCTTCCGGTCGTTGCGGGACTTCCTCGGCCGCGCCGTGCGGGCTGTCGCCGCCGACGGGGTGGACGGCTTCCTGGTCTTCGGCGCCGGCGTGCCGACCTGCGGCAACGTGCACGAGGTCGCGCCGGACGCCACGGTCCTCTACACCGACGTGGACCCGGAGACGGTCCGGCTCGGTCAGCGCCTGCTGGCCGGCAGCGACCGCGCCGGTTACGGGTACGGTGACGCCGCCGACATCGGCACGGTCGACCCGGCCCAGCTGCACCGGTTCGTACCGGGGTGGGGGAGGCGGCCGGTGGGGGTGGTCTTCCTCGGGCTGGTCGCGTTCCTGGACGACGACACGCTGGCCCGTACGCTCGACGAGCTGTACGCGGCGGCCGCGCCGGGCAGTTGGCTGGCGATCGACTTCGACAGCGAGGAGCTGGCCGGGCACCCGGAGGCGCTGGCGATGATGGGGCCGGAGTTCCGGATGCGGGCGCCGGAGGAGTTCGCGCCGCTGCTGGGCCGGTGGCGACCGAGCGCCGACGGCATCGTGCCGGTGGCCCGGTGGCGGCCGGTGGGGGAGCCGGAGCCGGTGCCCGACGCGTTCTACGGCGCGCTGGCCTCGCGGTCGGCCGACTGAGCCAGGTGGGGGCGGGGCGTTGTCGGTGGCCCTCCGTATGATGTTTGCCTTGTAGCAATAGTCGTCATCGGAGGATGAGCATGCCGGAGGCGTCCGGATCGGTGTCGCGTGCCCTGCGCACGGCGCCGCCCGACCAGGTGGCGGAGACCGCGGACGCGGTGCTCCGCCAGACGCTCGGCGCCACGCGGACGGAGGTGTTCGTCGCCGACTACCGCGCCAGCGGCCTCTGGCCGGTGCGGGAACCGGACCGGCCCGACGGCGTCCGACTCCGCTCCGACGGCGTGGCACAGCGGTGTTTCAGCAGCCAGCAGCCCGTGCTCGACATCGTCGACGACGGCCGCTGCCGGGCCTACCTGCCGCTGTCGGTGTGGGGGGAACGACTCGGTGTGCTGATGGTGGAGCTGCCCGCCGCGCCGGACGCGGCGACCGTCGAGGAGGCCCGCGACGCCGCCGGCGAGGTGGCGATGGCCATGCGCGCGGCCGACCGGGAGACCGACCGCTACCGCCGGGCCCGCCGCCGGGAACGGTTGAGCATGGCCGCGGAGATGCAGTGGGACCTGCTGCCCGGGCGCAGCGTCCGGCACGGCGACGTGCTGCTCGCCGGGCAGCTCGAGCCGGCCTACACCGTCGGCGGGGACCACTTCGACTGGTCGGTCGACGGCGACCGGCTCACCGTCACGGTGCTCAACGGCACCGGCAGCGGACTGGCCGCGTCGATGCTGACCGCGATGACCGTGAACGCCATGCGCAACGCGCGCCGGTCCGGGGGCAGCCTGGTCGAGCAGGCGGAGCTGGCCTCGGACACCATCTTCTACCAGCACCGGGGCAACCGGCACGTGGCCACGCTGCTGCTCGAGCTGGACGACCGCCGGGGTGTGGTGCGGGCGGTGGACGCCGGCTCCCCGCACGTGCTGCGGCTGCGCGGCGGCCGGGTCACCCGCGTCACCCTGGACCAGCAGCTGCCGCTGGGCATGTTCGCCGAGACCCGCTACGACGTGCAGGAGTTCCCGCTGGAGCCGGGGGACCGGCTGTTCGTGGTCAGCGACGGCGTGTACGCGGCCGAGCCGGGTGATCAGGAGCCGTACGGTGTGCGGGCGATGGCGCGGTCGATGCGGTCCACTCGGTTGCAGCCGGCGACCGAGGCAGTTGGTACGGTGATGCGCGAACTGCACGCGTACCATGCCGACGCGGATCTTCGCGACGACGCGGTCGTCGTCTGCCTGGACTGGCACGGTTCCGACCGGTCGGGCGACAGCGCCGGGCAGTGAGCGGAGCGGCGGAGCGAACACGAGCGGGACGATCCCAGGGGACAACGGGTGGAGCGACCTCCGAATCTTGCCGCAGCCGTCGAGGCGGCTGCCGAGGCGCTCATCGGTGTGCTCGACTCCGCCACCTCGCGCCACAACGTCAGCGTCTCGCCCACCCAGCTGCGGGTGCTGTCGCTGATCGTGTCGCACCCCGGCACCAACGTGAACCGGCTGGCCGAGCTGCTGGACGTGGTGCCCTCGTCGGCGAGCCGGCTCTGCGACCGCCTCGAGGCGGTCGGGCTGCTGCGCCGGGTGGCCGACCCGCGGGACCGGCGCGAGGTGCGGCTGGTTCCCACCGCGGCGGCCGAGACCCTGCTGCGCGAGCTGCAGGAGCGGCGGCACCGGGCCGTCCAGGCGGTGCTCGACCGGATGCCCAACCGGGTGCAGCACGAGCTGCTGCTGGCGCTCCTGGCGTTCGGGCAGGCGGCCACGACGACGACGGTGCCCCAGACGGGGCCCGACGCCACCGCCCGCACGGCCTGATCTCCTCCCGCGTCCCGCAGGTGCCACCTCCCGCGCCGGTTGCCAGCTAGTGTCCTAGGATGCCTTAGCGGTTGTGACGCTGCCCACCGTGACAACGCTGAGCAGCGACGCAGCGCGGCGGCCGAAGCGGACCGGGCGGCCCGATATAGTGGCAGCGCAACTGGCCGGCCCATGATCGAAGCGATGGTGGGCCGCATCGGGGAGGTCCCAGCCCGGGATCGCAGAGGGCGCCGGCGTCAGACCGGCCGGCAACGCGCACGTCCCTCCGGCGGCCGCACGTTCGGCTGCCGGACCGTGCTGCGGAGGGAGGGTTCGGTGTCGCGTCGGCCGGCTCCAGCGGAGCACCCGGAGGATGCGGCGACGGTCGCGGGGGACCGCGTCCTCACGTTGCCCAACCTGATCAGCTTCGTCCGGCTCCTGGGTGTGCCGCTGTTCCTGTACCTGTTCCTGGTGGTCCGGGCCGACGTGGTCGCCATCGTGGTGCTGGCCGTGGGCGGCACCAGCGACTGGGTCGACGGCTGGATCGCGCGCCGACTGCGCCAGGTGAGCCGGTTGGGCGAGCTGCTGGACCCGTTGGCCGACCGGCTCTACATCCTGGCCACGCTGCTCGCGTTCACCGCCCGCGAGGTGGTGCCCTGGCAGTTCACCGCGGCGCTGCTGGCCCGCGAGCTGCTGCTGCTCGGCTCCCTGGGGGTGCTGCGCCGCTACGGCTACGGCCCGCCGCCGGTGCACTACGTCGGCAAGACCGCCACGTTCCTGCTGCTGGCGGCGTTCCCGCTCCTGCTGTTGGCGGACGCGGCGCCGAGTGTGGCCACGGCGGCCGGCGCGATCGGCTGGGGGCTGGCGTGGTGGGGCCTGGTCCTCTACTGGGTGGCCGGCGCGATGTACGTGGTGCAGGCTCGCCGGCTGGTCCGGGGGATGCGGGCGCGGCGTACGGGAGCGGCGGCGTGACGGCGCCGTCGCCGCGTGACGGCGAGCGCGACCCGTCCGCCCGGGTGTACGCGCCGGACTTCCTGACCGAGCTGTTCCGCAATCCGCTCGATCCGGGTTACGGGGACGCGGCGGCGCGGCGGGCGGTGGGTCCGGTGTCGCGGGTGCGTGCGGTGCTGGGTCGTCCGGTGAGCCTGGTGGTCCTGCTGGTGATCGGGTTCCTGTTCGCGGTGGCGTACCGGGAGACGATGGCCGAGGAGCCGAGCCGGGCGACGGCGCGGGCCGGGCTGATCGCCGAGATCAAGCAGCGGGAGGCGGAGACCGACCGGTTGACCGAGCGGGCGGAGCGGTTGCGCGAGGAGGTCGGCCGGCAGCGGGACGCGGCGTTGAGCGGGTCGCAGGCGTCCCGGTTGCGCAACCTGGAGGCCGGTACGGGCGTGGGACGGGTGCGCGGGGACGGTGTGGTCGTGCGGTTGACGGACGCGCCGCGGGACAAGGACGCGGTGACGGGCGAGGAGGCGGGTCCGTCGCAGGTGTTGTACTCGGATCTGCAGAAGGTGGCGAACGCGTTGTGGGCGGCGGGCGCGGAGGCGGTGGCGGTCAACGGGCAGCGGTTGACGGCGACGACGACGATCCGGCAGGCGGGCGAGGCGATCCTGGTGGACTACCGGCCGGTGACGAGTCCGTACGAGGTGCAGGCGATCGGGCCGGGGTCGATGCGGGACCGCTTCGACGACAGCCGGGCGGCGGAGTTGATGCGGTACCTGGCGCGGACGGCGGGGTTGTCGTTCGCGGTGAAGGAGGTCGACGACCTCACCCTGCCGGCGGCTCCTGAGCCACAGCTACGCTACGCCGAGCCTCCGGCGAGTCCGAGCCCTCGTCCGTCGGGTTCCGGTGTCGCCGGTTCGTCCAGTCCCGGGCCGTCCGGCTCGGGTTCTCCCAGCCCTTCCGGAGGTGGCCGATGATCGCGGTGCTGGCGTTGCTCGCCGGTGTGGTGCTCGGGGTGTATCTGGACCCCACGGTGCCGGCGGCGTTGCAGCCGTATCTGCCGATTGCGGTGGTGGCCGCGTTGGACGCGGTGTTCGGTGGGGTGCGGGCGAAGCTGGACCGGATCTTCGACGACAAGCAGTTCGTGGTGTCGTTCATCTCGAACGTGCTGGTGGCTGGTCTGATCGTGTACCTGGGTGACCAGTTGGGCGTGGGTGGTCAGTTGTCCACGGGTGTGGTGGTCGTGTTGGGCGTGCGCATCTTCGGAAACGTCGCGGCGATCCGCCGGCACCTGTTCCGGGCGTAGGTTGGTGGCGATGAGCGAGGAGCACAGGGAGACGGGTACGGGGTGGCCGCAGCCGGCGGGGCCGGGGCGGCCGTCGGGTCCGGCGGGTGAGCCGGATCCGCGTCCGGACGCGCCGGATCCGGACGAGTTGAGCCCGTTGGCGCCGGAGGCTGAGCCGGCGGCGCCGGTGGAGCGGGAGGACGTGCCGGCGCCGGCTGAGGAGCCGGGCGCGGTCGTGTCGCCCCGGCCCGAGCCGGAGCCTGAGCCGGAGGTGGAGCCGGGGGAGCCGGGCCCGGAGCGGGTTTCGGTGTCGCGGCGGTTGACGTCGGCGGGCGCGATGATCGCGGTGTTGCTGGCGTTGTTGGGTTTCACGTTGGTGGTGCAGCTGAAGACGACGTCGACGGATCCGACGCTCGCGGCGACGCGGGAGGAGGACCTGGTCCGGATCTCGTCGGATCTGGATTCGCGGGAGCGGCGTCTGCGGCAGGACATCGAGGCGTTGGAGGACAGCCAGCGGCAGTTGCGTTCGGGTGAGCAGGGTCGGCAGGCGGCGTTGGAGGAGGCGACGCGGCGGGCGGACGAGCTGGGCATCCTGGCGGGGACGCTGCCGGCGGTGGGGCCGGGCCTGGAGGTGGAGTTCCGCGGGCCGGAGAAGGCGACGTCGTCGACGCGGATCCTGGACGCGGTGCAGGAGTTGCGGGGTGCGGGCGCGGAGGCGATGCAGATCCAGGGTGCGGACGGCACCGCGGTGCGGATCATCGCGTCGACGTATTTCGTGGACGGCTCGGGTGGTGGCCTGGTGGTGGACGGGCGGCGGTTGAGTGCTCCGTACACGATCCTGGTGATCGGTGATCCGGCGACGATGCGTACGGCCTTGAACATTCCGGGCGGGGTGGTCTCATCGGTGCGGGACGCCGGCGGTAACGTGACGTCCGAGGATCGTGAGGTTGTGGAGGTTTCGCAGCTGCACGCGCCGATCAAGCTGGACCACGCCCGGCCGGTTTCCTGACCGGCCGCGGCCGCGCCGGTTTCTCCGGTGCACCGATGACGAAGGACGCAGTTGGTGATTCCTGAGGATCTGCGGTACACCGCCGAGCACGAGTGGGTGGTCGGTGGTGACGGTGGTGTCGTCCGCGTCGGTATCACGCACTTCGCGCAGGACGCCCTGGGTGACATCGTGTTCGTGCAGCTGCCGGACGCCGGGGCGGTGGTGGCGGCGGGTGAGTCGCTGGGCGAGATCGAGTCGACGAAGAGCGTGTCGGAGATCTACGCGCCGTTGAGCGGTACGGTGGCGGCGCGCAACGAGGCGTTGGCCGACACCCCTGAGGTGATCAACACGGATCCGTACGGTGCGGGGTGGTTGGTGGAGATCACTCCGGATGATCCGGCGGCGGTCGAGGGTCTGTTGACCGCTGACGCGTACCGCGAGCTCACCGAGAGCTGAGTTCGTGTCGTTCCGGGCGGTGGGCTTGGTTCCGCGCGTCCGGTTGCCCTGCATTTCGGCGCTGGCTAGGCTCGCCCAGTCGACCGAGAACCAATAGTTTGAGCGTTGCGGAGTGCGCCTTCCCGGGCACGGGGAGCCAGCCGCCGGGTGTGGGTTTGCCCGGCGGCCAGACCCGCCATTCCCCGACGCCGACCGAACAGATCCGTGAGGTGGTCCCATGACGCGCCCAGACGACGAGTTCCCCCCGCTCGACGTCACTTCGACGCTCAATCTCGGTTCGCTCGACGAAGTGCTGGAGGGCCCGGACACCGATGTGGTGCCGAGCCGCATGTCCGGCTCGTTGCCGCCGGGTATGGCGTTGCTGGTGGTTCGCCGGGGCCCGAACGCGGGTGCCCGGTTCCTGTTGGACCACGACGTGACGACGAGTGGGCGGCACCCGGACAGTGACATCTTCCTCGACGACGTGACGGTGTCGCGGCGGCACGCGGAGTTCCACCGCGACGGTGGGACGTTCACGGTGCGGGACGTGGGGAGCCTGAACGGCACCTACGTGAACCGGGAGCGGGTCGAGGCCGCGACGTTGAGCAACGGTGACGAGGTGCAGATCGGCAAGTTCCGGGTGGTGTTCATCGCCGGTCCGCGCCCGGAGGAGGAGGCCGGCCGGGGGTGAACGAGCCTGCGGCTTCGACGCCGTCCGGGGCGGCGCGGGCGCCAGCGCTGATGAGTATCGGCGAGGTGCTGGCGCAGTTGCGGGCGGAGTTTCCGGACGTCACGATCTCGAAGTTGCGGTTCCTGGAGGCCGAGGGCCTGGTGGAGCCGCAGCGCACGCCGGCGGGTTATCGGAAGTACGGCTGGGACGACGTGGCTCGGCTGCGGTTCGTGTTGACGGCGCAGCGGGATCAGTATCTGCCGTTGCGGGTGATCCGGGAGCAGTTGGCGGAGTGGGACGTCTCGGATGCGCCGGTGGGGCGGTCGCGGCCGAATCTGGTGGCGGTCGGTCCGGGTGGTGAGGTTCCGGGTCGGGAGTCGGTGCAGCCGGTCGGGTCGTCGGAGGTGCGGCTGGGTCGGGCGGAGCTGATCTCCCGCAGTGGGATCGACGAGTCGACGTTGGTCGAGTTGGAGCGGCTCGGTGTGCTGGTGTCGGATCCGCCGGGGTGGTACGACGCGGACGCGTTGATCATCGCGAGTGCGGTGGCGGGGTTGGCGGCGTACGGGTTGGAGCCGCGGCACCTGCGGGCGTACCGGTCGGCGGCGGATCGGGAGGTCGGTCTGTTCGCGCAGTTGGTGGCGCCGTTGGTGCGGCAGAGTGATCCGGCGGCTCGGGCCCGGGCGGCGGAGACGGCGCGGGAGTTGACGGCGTTGTCGCAGCAGTTGCACGCGGCGTTGGTGCGGGTGGGGCTGCGGTCGACGTTGGGCCGGTGAGGTCGGTGGTGGGGGGCCGGGTGCCGTGGGGTGCCCGGCCCTTCGTCGTGGGTGGGCGCGGAAAGATCTGGTGCGGGAAGCGTGTCGTAGGCTTGCCGGGGTAAGCCCGTCCGTCGAGGCGTGGTGCACGTAGCGCGTGGGACTCCCGTGTCCTGGTCCGTGTACCGTGCAGGGAAGGGCGCGGTGCGAAGGTGACGACGACACGGAGGCGGCGGTGCGCGAGCTGAGCGTGGTCGGAGTTCGGGTGGAGTTGCCCAGCAACCAGCCGATCGTCCTGCTGCGGGAGGTCGAGGGGGACCGTTATCTGCCGATCTGGATCGGTGCGGTCGAGGCGACGGCCATCGCCTACGAGCAGCAGGGGGTCAAGCCGGCGCGGCCGTTGACGCACGATCTGCTGCGGGACGTGTTGGCGGCGTTGCAGGCGCCGTTGCGGGCGGTGGAGATCACCGAGTTGAAGGAGAACGTCTTCTACGCGGATCTGCTGCTCGGTGACGGGGTGCGGGTGTCGGCGCGGCCGAGTGACTCCATCGCGTTGGCGTTGCGGGTGGGGGCTCCGATTCGTTGTGCGGAGCAGGTCCTCAGCGAGGCGGGGATCGTGATCCCCGACGAGCAGGAGGACGAGGTGGAGAAGTTCCGCGAGTTCCTGGACCAGGTGCGGCCGGAGGATTTCGCGGGTTGAGTGTGCCGGCCGGGTGGCCGGGGTGCGCGGCGGTGGTGGTCACGGTGGGTGGCGACTGGCCGCCGTGTGTGCTGTCGTGGGCCGGTGGCGCGGCGTGTCGGGTGTCTCCTGCCGGTGTGGGGGCGGGGCCGGCGTTAGGGTTGCCGTGTCGAGGGGTGCGCGTACGGGGAGTCGACGTGGCACCGCACGGGCGCGGGGAGGTTGGTCCGGATGCACGAGCCGCGGGATCCTGGTCCGAGTGCGGAACAGCAGGCCGGTGACGGCGAGGTGGGTTACCGGGGTGTGACCGCGTGTTCGGCGGTGGGCATCAGTTACCGGCAGTTGGACTACTGGGCCCGCACGGCGCTGGTGGTGCCGAGTGTGCGGGACGCGTCGGGTTCGGGGACGTCCCGGTTGTATTCGTTCCGCGACCTGGTGGTGTTGAAGGTCGTGAAGCGGCTGCTGGACGCCGGGGTGTCGTTGCAGAACATCCGTAAGGCGATCGAGGCGTTGCGGTCGCGTGGCGTGGACGATCTGGCGGGCATCACGTTGATCTCCGACGGGACGACGGTGTACGAGTGCCGGTCGCCGGAGGAGGTGGTCGACCTGTTGCAGGGCGGCCAGGGTGTGTTCGGGATCGCGATCGGTGGCGCGTTCAAGGAGATCCAGGGTTCGTTGTCGCACCTGCCGGCGGAGCCGGTGGGCGTCCCGGAGCAGGACGACGCCGCGGTGGTGGAGCCGGAGGCGGATTCGGTGGGGGACGAGTTGGCGGCGCGGCGGGCGCGGCGTCGCGCCGGGTGATCCGTCGGCGTCTCGTGCACGGGATCGCGTCGTGGCCTTGCGGCCCGGCGCGATTTCTCGTTCGGTGACGGGGTGTGTGGGCGGCGGCGAGGTAGGGGTCGTCGTTGCCGGCGGGGCCGGGCCGTCGCGGATGTGTGCAGGTCGCGGCCGGTCCGGGGGCAATGTCCGAAAGGGACCGTGGGCGTGCCGTGTTGACCTTGCGTGTCGGCCTGCTCGCGGTGTGTTCACCGTCTTGGGTGGACGTGTTGACTGTCCGTAGTTGACAGTTGTCGGGAACCCGATAGGCCAGGCGTGAAGTGTCGCGGCGGGCGCGCTATGGTCCCTCACGGTCGTCGGCGTGTCGACGTCATCGCGGAACGCTGTGTGACGCCGCGCCGGCTGGCGATGCCCCTGCCGCGGCGCTGCCGCGGACCCCTTCGGAAGGACCGAGCATGACGGTGACGAACGAGACCACCCCGATCTCCCACTACGAGCGCATCGGCGGCGCGGCGGCGGTGAAGGCCGCGGTGGAGCTGTTCTACGACAAGGTGCTCGCCGACCCGGATCTCGCCGGCTACTTCACCGACGTGAACATGGCCGACCAGCGGCGGCACCTGGCGCTGATGCTGGCGGTCGTGCTGGGCGGCCCGAACGAGTACACGGGTCGGGGGTTGGCCGAGGCGCACCAGCCGTTGCGCATCCCGGGGGAGCACTACGCGAAGGTCGGGCAGCACCTGACCGCCACGTTGGTGGAGTTGGGTGTGCCGGCGGATGTGATCGCCGACGTGCAGGTGGTGCTCGGTCAGGTGCGGGAGCAGGTCGTGTCGGCGGGGAACGCCTGAGCGTGGACGCGGCACGGCTCAAGCAGAGCTGGGCCCTGGTCGCCGCGCACGGCGACCAGGTGCCGCTCTACTTCTATTCGACGCTGTTCCTGGCGCATCCGGAGACCCGGCAGATGTTCGGCACGAACATGGCCGGGCAGCGCGACCGTCTGGTGTCGGCGTTGGGGCACATCGTGTCCCACGTGGACCAGGTGGACCGGCTGGTCGGGTTCCTGCAGCAGCTCGGCGCGGACCACCGCAAGTACGCGGTGCGCGCCGAGCACTACCCGGCGGTCGGTGCGGCGCTGCTGGAGACGTTGCGGCACTTCTGCGCGGAGGCGTGGACCGACGAGCTGGCCGCGGACTGGGCGGCCGCGTACGGGCTGGTGGCGCAGGTGATGACGGAGGCCGCGCAGGCGGCGGAGGCGCACTCCCCGCCGTGGTGGGTGGCCGAGGTGCTGACCCACGAGCGGCGCACGTTCGACGTGGCGGTGCTGACGGTGCGACCGCAGTACCTGCTGCCGTTCACCCCGGGGCAGTCGATCGGGGTGTCCCATCCGGCGGTGCGGTCGTGGCGGTACTACTCGCCGGCGAACGCGCCGCGCCCGGACGGGACGGTGGAGTTGCACGTGCGGGCCGCGCCGGGTGGCGCGGTGTCGTCGCGGCTGGTGTACGGGTGCGCGACCGGTGACCAGGTCCACCTGGCGTCGCCGGTGGGGGACCGGTTGACGTTGTGGCCGGCCGGGTCGTCGGATCTGTTGCTGCTGGCCGGTGGCACCGGCTGGGCGCCGGTGAAGGCGTTGGTGGAGCAGGTCGCGGCGGAGGGTTCGGGGCGGCGGGTGGACCTGTACGTGGGGGCCCGCTCGCGGACCGAGTTCTACGACAGCGAGGCGATCGACAAGTTGGCGGCGACGCATCCGTGGCTGCGGGTGTCGTACGTGGCCGGGTCGGATCCGGCGCGGCCGGGGGAGCCGGTGCGGCTCGCCGACCGGGTGCTGGCCGACGGGGACTGGCGGTCGCGGCACGTGTACGTGTGCGGCTCCGACGAGATGGTGAGCCATTCGGTGGCGGCGTTGACCGGTGCCGGCTACCAGCCGGGTCAGGTGCACCACGAGGGTTTCGGCAAGCACTGGTACGGGCCGGCGTGGCGGACCGTGACGACCCCTGACGGAGGTATCCAATGAGTGCGACTCCGATCAGCCGGTACGACGCGCAGCAGGTGTCCGGGCCGGTGCAGGTGCGGCTGACCCCCGACCGGGTGCGGCGGTGGGAGTTCGGGTCGGCGGCGTTCACCCGCCGCGGCTACGAGCAGGCCGACGTGGACCGGTTCCGGATGCAGGTGGCCGACGAGTTGGATCTGCTGGCCGCGCAGGTGGCGAACCTGCGGGCGGAGAACGAGCGGCTCAACGACCATCTGGAGCTGCACCGGCACGGGGTGATCCCGAGCGCCGACAAGCCGGCGATGCCGGCGGCGAAGGAGGTCAACCTGCTGTCGGCGGCGCAGCGGGAGGCCGAGCAGATCATCGCGCAGGCCCACGACTACGCCCGCCGGGTTGCCGAGTACGCCCGGACGCAGTACGAGAGTTACATGCGGGCGGCGGCGGAGGAGGCGAAGCAGGAGGCCGAGCGGGTGGTGGCGGAGTACCGCAGCAGCGCCGGCGGGAGCTTCGACGACTCGGTGGCCGCGCGGGAGGCGTTGCGGATCTTCGGCGAGATGATGATGTCGCACATGCAGGCGGCGGCCCGGCACCTGGACGAGGGCAGCGAGCAGTTGGCGCGCACGATGGAGCGGATCGCCCGTGAGGCGCCGGTGGGCGGCGTCGCGGCGCAGCCGGCGTTGCCGCGTCACCAGCGGTAGGCCCTCAGCCGCCGGCCCGGCCCACCCCGACCGTCCGGCCCGGCCCACCGACGTCGGTGGGCCGGGCCGGACGGTCGCCCGTATCGTCGGGGTCGACGGTGGAATCTTCGATGATCCGGGCGGGGTGGTGGGGCGGCACCCGCGGGCACGGGACCGGCTGCGGCCGGTGGACCTGGCGCGCGCGTACGGCGTGTCCACGCAGGCGGTGCGTAACTACGAGGCGGCCGGGGTGTTGCCGGAGGCGGCGCGCACCGGGCACGGCTACCGCACCTACACCGCGCGGCACGCGGCGGCGTTGCGGGCGTTCCTGGCCCTGGTCGCCGGGCACGGCCATCGGGCGGCGACGGCGATCATGCGGGCGGTGCACCGGGGTGCGGTGGACGAGGCGCTGCGGCTGGTCGACACCGGTCACGCCCGGTTGCTGGACGACCGCCGGACCCTCGACGCGGTGGCGGCGGCGCTGGCGGACCTGCCGGCCGGGACCGGCGAGGACGTGGCGTCGGGGCGCGGCGCGGTGTTCGTCGGTGCGCTGGCCCGCCGGCTGGGGGTCCGGCCGGCCACGCTGCGGCAGTGGGAACGCGCGGGTCTGCTGTGCCCGGGCCGGGACCCGCGCACCGGTTACCGGGTGTACCGGCCGGCGGACGTGCGGGACGCGTTGCTGGTGGGTCAGCTGCGGCGCGGCGGTTACCCGCTGGCCCGGATCGTCCCGCTGCTCGTCGAGGTCCGCGCCGCCGGGGGTGTGGCGGACCTCGACGCGGTGCTGGGCGACTGGCGGGCCCGGCTGGGGGCGCGCGGGCGGGCCCTGCTCACCGGCGCCGCCGCGCTGGCCGCCTACCTCGACGCGGACGGGAGCTAGCCGGCGAGGGCGCCGACCGCCTCGGCGATGGGGGTGTCCCCGCCGACGAGTTCGACGGTGCGGCCGGCGGTGCCCGGGGCGTACAGCAGGGCCAGCAGCACCCGGGCCACGTCGGCGCGGCTGACCGCGCCGGCGTCGACGTGCCGGGCCAGGGTGATCCGGCCGGCCGGTTCGTCGTCGGTGAGCCGGCTGGGGCGCAGCACTGTCACGTCCAGGTCCCGGGCGGTGACCTCGTCCTCGGCGGCCTTCTTGGCCCGCAGGTACGCCGCCCACACCGCGTCGGTGCCGGCGGCGGGCGGGTCGTCCACGCCCATCGAGGAGACCAGCAGGTAGCGGCGGACGCCGGCGCGGACGGCGGCGTCGGCGAGCAGCACGGCGGCGCACCGGTCGACGGTGTCCTTACGGTCGGCGCCGCTGCCCGGCCCGGCCCCGGCGGCGAACACCACCGCGTCGGCGCCGGCGAGGTGGGCGGCGAGGGTGTCGACGTCGGTGTGTTCCAGGTCGCACACCAGCGGCTGGGCGCCGGCGGCGCGCAGCGCGGCCTCGTGCTCGGGGTTGCGGATCAACCCGACGGCGGTGTCCCCGCGTCCGGCGAGTTCCCGCTCCAGCAGCTTGGCGATCTTTCCGTGGCCTCCGGCGATGACGACGCGCATGCCCTCAACCTAGCCCGCCACACCGTGCGCCGCCGGGTGACCGGCCCCGCCGATCATGAGGTTGGCGGCGCCACCCTCATGATCGGCCGAGTGATGCGGGCAGCGGGGGTGGGAGGTGTGGGGGTGGGCGAGGGAGCATGGACGGGTGAGTGACGAGTTCGAGGCGTTGACGCGGCTGGTGGCCGCCGGGGGTGTGGTGGTGCTCAGCGGCGCCGGCCTGTCCACCGAGTCGGGCATTCCCGACTACCGGGGGCCCAGCGGCGCGGCCCGCCGGCACACCCCGATGACCTACCAGGCGTTCACCCGCGACCCGGTGGCCCGGCGGCGCTACTGGGCGCGCAGCCACCTGGGGTGGCACACCATCGCGCGGGCCGCGCCCAACGACGGGCACCGGGCGGTGGCCCGCCTGCAGCGCGCCGGGCTCCTCGACGGGATCATCACCCAGAACGTCGACGGGCTGCACACCGCCGCGGGCGCCACCGGGGTGATCGAGCTGCACGGCCGCCTCGACGAGGTGACCTGTCTGGACTGCGGCAACGCCACCGGCCGCGACGAGCTGCACCGGCGCCTGTCCGAGGCGAACCCGGGCTTCGACGCGGTCGCGGCGCACGTCAATCCCGACGGCGACGTGGACCTGCCCGACGAGGCGGTGACCGGGTTCCGCGCCGTCGACTGCGGGGTGTGCGGCACCGGCATGCTGAAACCGGACGTGGTGTTCTTCGGCGAGACGGTGCCGGCGCCCCGGGTGGCCGACTGCTTCGCGCTGGTCGAGCGGGCCCGGGCGCTGCTGGTGCTGGGGTCGTCCCTGACGGTGATGTCGGGGCGGCGGTTCGTGTTGCGCGCGGCGAAGCACGGCATCCCGGTGGGCATCGTCAACCAGGGCGCCACCCGCGGCGACGGGTACGCCACGCTGCGCCTGGACGCCCCGCTGGGCGCCACCCTCACCGCGCTGACCGCCGCGCTCGCCGAACCGGTGCCGGCGGCGCGGTGATCACCCCCGGGACATGAGCCGGAAACACGCCCGCTGGTAGCGTGGGAGGTGCCGGTACCACCCACGTGGGAGAGACCGTCTCGCCGACGGCGCCGAAGGGGCAGATTCTCCCCGGAACCTCTCAGGCAAAAGGACCACGTGGGCAGGCGCTGTGGAGCGCGTCAGCGCGACTCAGGGGGAGGCCGACCCGTCGACCTCGCCCCCACAAGGAGCGCCGCCCATGACCGCAGAGCAGTTCGCCGACCGGCACATCGGCCCCGGCCCGGACGACGAGCGCCGGATGCTGGAGGCCGTCGGCTACAGCTCCGTCGACGAGCTGATGGACGCCGCGATCCCCGAGGTGATCCGCTGGCACGGCACCCTCGACCTGCCCGCGCCCGCCTCGGAGCGGGAGGCCCTGGCGGAGCTGCGCGCCCTCGCGGCCCGCAACACCGTCGCCGTGTCGATGATCGGCCTGGGCTACCACGGCACCCACACCCCGGCGGTGATCCGCCGCAACGTGCTGGAGAACCCGGCCTGGTACACCGCGTACACCCCGTACCAGCCGGAGATCAGCCAGGGCCGGCTGGAGGCGCTGCTGAACTTCCAGACCATGGTCACCGACCTGACCGGCCTGGCCACCGCGAACGCCTCGATGCTCGACGAGGGCACCGCCGCGGCCGAGGCGATGACCCTCGCCCGCCGCGCGTCCAGGAGCAGGAGCCCGGTGTACGTGGTGGACGCCGACGCGCTGCCGCAGACCGTCGCGGTGATCACCAGCCGCGCCGAGCCGCTCGGCATCGAGGTGCGCGTGCTCGACGTGGAGCGCGACGACCTGCCGGCGGAGTTCTTCGGCCTGCACCTGCAGTACCCGGGCGCGTCCGGCGCGGTCCGCGACCACCGGGCGCTGGTCGAGGCGGCGCACGGCGTGGGCGCGCTGGTGACCGTCGCGGCGGACCTGCTGGCGCTGACGCTGCTGCGCCCGCCGGGGGAGATCGGCGCCGACATCGCCGCCGGCACCACCCAGCGTTTCGGCGTACCCATGGGTTTCGGTGGCCCGCACGCCGGCTACCTGGCCGTGCGCGCCGGCCTGGAGCGGATGCTGCCCGGCCGGCTGGTCGGGGTGTCCCGCGACGCCGACGGCAACCCGGCGTACCGGCTGGCGTTGCAGACCCGCGAGCAGCACATCCGCCGGGAGAAGGCGACCAGCAACATCTGCACCGCGCAGGTGCTCCTCGCCGTGATGGCCGGCATGTACGCGGTCTACCACGGCCCGGACGGGCTGCGCGCGATCGCCCGGCGCACCCACGAGGCGGCGGCCCGGCTCGCCGCCGGGCTGCGCGCCGGCGGTGTGGACGTGGCCGACGTGCCGTTCTTCGACACGGTCACCGCGACCGTGCCGGGCCGCGCCGCGCAGGTGGTGGCCGCCGCCGCCGAGCGCAACGTGAACCTGCGGCTGGTCGACGCCGACCGGGTCGGTGTCTCCTGCGACGAGACCACCACCGCCGCGCACCTTCAGGCGGTGTGGGCGGCGTTCGGCGTCGACGGGTTCGACGGGGACGTCGACGCGGGCCTGCCGGGCGGGCTGGCCCGCACGTCGGACTTCCTCACCCACCCGGTGTTCCGCACCCACCACTCGGAGACGGCGATGCTGCGCTACCTGCGCCGGCTGGCCGACTTCGACTACGCCCTGGACCGGGGCATGATCCCGCTGGGCTCGTGCACGATGAAGCTCAACGCCACCACCGAGATGGAGCCGATCAGCTGGCCGGAGTTCGCGCACGTGCACCCGTTCGCGCCGGACACGCAGACCGCCGGCTACCGGGAGATGATCGCCCAGCTGGAGGGCTGGCTGGCGGAGGTCACCGGCTACGACGCGGTCAGCGTGCAGCCCAACGCCGGCTCGCAGGGTGAGCTGGCCGGGCTGCTGGCCATCCGCGCCTACCACCGCGAGCGCGGCCAGGGGCACCGCGACGTGTGCCTGATCCCGTCGTCGGCGCACGGCACCAACGCCGCGTCGGCGGTGATGGCCGGCATGCGGGTGGTCGTGGTCGGCTGCGACGCCGACGGCAACGTCGACCTGGTCGACCTCGACGCGAAGATCGACAAGCACCGGGACGCGCTCGCCGCGATCATGGTGACGTACCCGTCGACGCACGGGGTGTACGAGACCGGCATCGCGCAGTTGTGCGCGAAGGTCCACGACGCCGGCGGTCAGGTGTACGTCGACGGGGCGAACCTCAACGCGCTGGTCGGGTTCGCCAAGCCGGGCAAGTTCGGGGCGGACGTGTCGCACCTGAACCTGCACAAGACGTTCTGCATCCCGCACGGCGGCGGCGGCCCCGGCGTCGGGCCGGTGGCGGTGCGGGCGCACCTGGCGCCGTTCCTGCCGGGCGACCCGGCCGACGGGCGGCCGGCGATCTCGGCGGCCCGGTACGGGTCGGCGGGGATCCTGCCGATCCCGTGGGCGTACCTGCGGATGATGGGCGCGGACGGGCTGGCCCGGGCCACCGGCGTGGCGGTGCTCGCCGCGAACTACGTGGCGGCGCGGCTGCGCGCGCACTTCCCGGTGCTCTACGCCGGCAACAAGGGCCTGGTGGCCCACGAGTGCATCCTGGACCTGCGGCCGCTGACCAAGGCGACCGGGGTGAGCGTCGACGACGTGGCCAAGCGGCTGATCGACTACGGCTTCCACGCGCCGACGATGTCGTTCCCGGTGGCGGGGACGCTGATGGTGGAGCCGACCGAGAGCGAGGACCTGGCCGAGCTGGACCGGTTCTGCGAGGCGATGATCGCCATCCGCGCGGAGATCGACAAGGTCGGCTCGGGGCAGTGGCCGGCGGGGGACAACCCGCTGTCCCACGCGCCGCACACGGCGGCGATGGTCTCCGCCGACGAGTGGCCGCACCCGTACCCGCGGTCGGTGGGCGCCTACCCGGGCGACACGGACCGGGTGGGGAAGTACTGGCCGCCGGTGCGGCGCATCGACGGCGCGTACGGCGACCGGAACCTGGTCTGCTCGTGTCCGGCGCCGGAGGCGTTCGAGGAGGACTGAGCGCATCGCGCCGGGGCGGTGGGGACACGGCCGCCCCGGCCGGCGCGCCGACGATCTCCGTCGGCGCGTACGCTCACTGACGCTGCGTGATCGCTCAGGCGACGAGGGCGTGGCGGGCCGGTCCCCGGTGCGGGGCGATGGTCCGCCCGTCGGGGAGCAGCTCACCGGTGTCCTCGAAGACGATGACGCCGTTGCAGAGCAGGCTCCAGCCCTGCTCAGGGAAGCAGGCGAGGACGCGGGCGGCTTCTCGGTCGGTCGCGTCGGCGGAGGGGCAGGTGGGCTGGTGCTGACACATCGGGTTCTCCGGACTGTGGGGGCACTGTGTCATGGTTCACATGACCAGTGACGCACAGTACCAAGGAAAACTGAGCGGCATCGAGCAAGGATGCGTCTTGTTCACCCAGAATCGGCTGAACGGATGAGCCGGAACCGGCCAGACGTTGTGGAAGCGCTCCCACAGGTGCCGGTCGATGCCCCCGGCGCGCCCTCCGCGTGCCGTGGCCGGTTGGTCGAGACCGCCCGGCTGCAGTGGCGCGTCGGCGACGGCGGCGACCCCGCTGAGCTGGCGCAACGCTTCCTCGCCGCGCACGGCGTACCGACCGACGACCTTGCCCGACCCGCCCGGCACACGCCGGACGGGGTGTGCGGCGCGGCGCTGTTCCTCTCCGCCGCCGCCGGCGCGAACACGCTCGGCGCCCCACCCGGCGCGCCGAGCCCCGCCCCCGCGCTGCCGGACCTGGCCGTGGTCGTCTACCACCACACCGACCGGCCACCCACCCGCCGCCCGACGCCCGACCGATGGTGGCTGGGGGACTGGCAGGACAGCTGGAGCGCCGCCGAGCACGCCGCCGCCGTCGACGCCGTCCGCGCCGCCATCGGACGCGGCGACGTCTACCAGGTCAACCTCGTCGGCCACGCCGCCGCCCCGTACGCCGGGGACCCCCGCCCGGCGCTGGCCCGCCTCGCCGCGCTGCCCGGCGCCCGCTACGGCGGCACCCTCACCGGCGCGGGCTGGGCGGTCGGCTGCGCCTCCCCGGAGACACTCGTCGCGCTGGAACACGGCCGCCTGGTCACCCGACCGATCAAGGGCACCCGCCCGGCCACCCCCGCCGGCCGCCGCGAACTGCTCGCCTCGGCCAAGGAACGCGCCGAACACGTGATGATCGTCGACCTGGAACGCAACGACCTCGCCCGGGTGGCCCGCACCGGCTCCGTACGCGTCGACGAACTGTTCGCCGTACGCCGCTGGTGCGACCTGTGGCAGGCCGAGTCGACCGTGTCCGCGGCGCCCGCCGACGGCCTCGGCCTGGCCGACCTGCTGCACGCGGTCAGCCCCGGCGGGTCGGTCACCGGCGCACCCAAACACGCCGCCCTGACACACCTGGCCGCGCTGGAACCGGTCGGACGCGGCGCCGGCATGGGCGCGCTCGGCTGGATCGGCCCCGGCCGGCTCGACCTGGGACTGACCATCCGCACCGCCGCCGCCGACGCCCACCGGCTGCACCTGTGGGCCGGCGGCGGCATCACCTGGGGCAGCGACCCCGCCGCCGAGGTCGCCGAGGCCGCCGCCAAGGCCGCCCCGGTGCGCGCCCTGCTCGCCGCCGGCTGACCCCTGCGGCCGCAGCCGGTGACGGCTCAGGCGGCGGCGAACGCGTCCAGGGCGGCGACCACCCGCTCACCCACACCGTGCCCGCTGCCGTGCCCACCGGCCTCCACGATCTCCAGCCGCGCGTCCGGCCAGTCCCGCGCCAGACGCCACGCGACGTCCGGCGGACCACTGACGTCCAACCGGCCCTGCACCATCACCCCCGGAATCCCGGCCAGGCGGCCCGCGTCGCGGAACAGCTGCCCGTCGGGCAGGAACCCCCGGTTGGCGAAGTAGTGGGTGACCAGCCGGGTGAACCCGAACCGGAACACCGGGTCGGCGAACCGGGGATCCGGCGCGAACCCGCCGGCCAGGGAGACGTGCACGTCCTCCCAATCGCACCAGTCGCGGGCCGCCCGCTCCCGCACCGCCGGGTCGGGGTCGTTCACCAACCGGGCGTACGCGGCCGCCAGGTCACCGTCACGGTCGACCTCCGGCACCCCGTCGCGGAACCGCGCCCACTGCTGCGGGAAAATCCGACCCATGTCCCGGGTCACCCACTCGACCTCCCGCGCGGTCGTGGCCACCACGCTGAACAACACCAGCGCGCTCACCCGATCCGGGTGCCGCTGGGCGTACGCCAACGACAACGTCGACCCCCACGAGGCGCCGCACAACAACCACCGGTCCACCCCCAGATGCGCGCGCAGCGCCTCCATGTCGGCCACCAGATGCCCGGTGGTGTTCACCGACAGGTCGGTGGCCGGATCGGACACCGGCGGGGTGCTGCGCCCGCAGCCGCGCTGGTCGAACAGCACGATCCGGTAGGCGGCCGGGTCGAACAACCGCCGCCACGACGCGCCCGCACCCGACCCGGGGCCACCGTGCACCACCAGCGCCGCACGGCCGTCGGGATTGCCGCTGGTCTCCCAGTGGATCCGCTGCCCGTCACCGACGTCCAGCATCCCCCGCGCGTACGGCTCGACCGGTGGATACATGCCACACCCCTCCCACGACGGATCCGACAGCGCGCCCACCCTACGACCCGCCCGCCGCGCCGACGGGTGGGCACCCCGAGCCGGTAAGCAACGGATAGCCTTCCGGGCATGACTATGCGCCCGATCCGGATCATCGGCGACCCCGTGCTGCGCACCCCCAGCGAGCCGATCACCAGCTTCGACGCCGAGCTGCGCACCCTCGTGCAGGACCTGATGGACACCCTGCTCGGCGCACCCGGGCGCGCCGGCGTCGCCGCCCCGCAGATCGGCGTCAACGCCCAGGTGTTCGTCTACCAGGCCGACGGCCACCGCGGCCACATGGTCAACCCCACCCTGGAGTTGTCCGAGGAACTCCAGGACGACGACGAGGGCTGCCTGTCCATCCCCGGGCTCTACTTCCCGACCCCCCGGGCGCTGCACGCCACCGCCCACGGCGTCGACCAGCACGGCGAACCGCTCACCGTCACCGGCACCGGCTTCCTCGCCCGCGCCCTGCAACACGAGACCGACCACCTGCGCGGCCGCCTCTACGTCGACACGCTGCGCGGCGACACCCGCCGCCGCGCGCTGCGCGAGATCCGCGCCGGCCGGTTCGACTCACCCAGCCGCGCCCGCTGACCCAGCCGCCGGTCCGGTCAGCCGGGTCAACGCGCACTCGGTGAACCCGGCGACCGCGGTGAACCCCAACCGCTCGTACAACCGCACCGCCGCGGCGTTGTCCGCCCGCACGTTGAGCGTCACGTGATCCACCGACGCCAGCAGCCGCGCGCACAACGCCGCCACCACACCCGCCCCCAGACCACGCCCCCGCACGTCCGGATGCGTCGTCACATTCCCCAACGCCGCCACCCGCCACCGCGGCGACCACACGTGCACCCCGGCCACCGCCACCAACCGGCCCCGCTCCCGCACCCCCACGTACTGGCCGGTGTCCAGCATCCGCGGATCGAACCAGTTCCCCGGATACGCCACCGCGTACAACTCCCGCAACTCCGCCAGATCAACCCGACCCAACGGCTCACCCACCGCCGGCACCGCCGCCGCACGCGGAGGATCCGTCCACGCCATCCGCAGGTGCGCCGCCGCGTCCGACACCGCGTACCACCGCGACACCGTCGCCTCCAGGCCGGGGGACAGGTGCGCCCACAACCGCGCCGGCAGCACCGGCGCCGCCTCCACCAGCAACCCCGACAACGCCGCCACCCGCTCCGGCGCCGCGAACGCCAACAACGTCGGCAACTCCACCCCGTGGTACAGCAACACCACCTCGTCACCACGACGGAACCACGACGTGTACGGCCAGAAGAAATCGTCCAGATCACCCAACTGGTACGCGTGCAACACCGGATCCCGACCCAGCAACCCGGCCAACACCGCCCGGTCGTGCTCCGCCCGCACGGCCATCACCGCACCGCCGTCCACTGGTCGTAACCCAGCCGCGCCACCAACGCCAGCACCACCACCAGCAGCACCACCCGCACGAACCCGGCGCCACGCCGCAACGCCATCCGCGCGCCCACCATCGCCCCCGCCACGTTGCACACCGCCATCGCCGCACCCAACAACCACCACACGTGCCCGGTCACCCCGAACACCACCAGCGCCCCCAGGTTCGTCCCTGCGTTGACCACCTTCGCCATCGCCGACCCGTGCAGGAAATCCGCACCCACCAGCGCGGTGAACGCCAACACCAGGAACGTGCCCGTACCCGGACCGATCAACCCGTCGTACAACGCGATGCCCACCCCGGCCACCGCCACCGCCGCCACCACCCGCCCACGGGTCCGCCGCGCCGGCGACGCCACCACCCCCAACCGCGGCCGGGTCAGCACGAACACCGCCACCGACACCAACACCACCAGCACCACCGGCCGGTACGCCCCCGCCGGCACCAACCCCGCCAACGCCGCACCCAACCCCGCCGTCACCACCGCCAGCCCCGCCGCCGGACCCGCCACCGCCCAGTCCAGCTTCGTCCGCCGCGCGTACGTCACCGCCGCCGTCGACGTCCCGAAGATCGCCGCCAGCTTGTTCGTCCCCAACGCCGTGGCCACCGGCAGCCCCGGCGCCGCCACCAACAACGCCGGCAACAACAACAGCCCACCGCCGCCCACCACCGCGTCCACCCACCCGGCCAGCGCGGCAGCGCCCAACAACGTCGTCAGCGACACGGCATCCACGGCCGCATTCTTCCCACCCCGCCACCGGCGACGAGACCACCTGTGGCCAGCCTCACCGGCCCCGACGCCGCCGCAACCACATCCCCACCGACGCCACCGCCACGAACACCAGCATCGAACAGCACAGCAGCTTCAGCACCCGGCAAGCCTGCCACGGCGACGTAGGGTGTGCAGGTGCGCCTGGCCACCTTCAACCTGCTGCACGGCCGTTCCCTCACCGACGGGCTCGTCGACCCGGACCGGCTCACCGCCGCCGTCACCGCCCTCGACGCCGACGTCCTCGCCCTGCAGGAGGTCGACCGCGACCAGAGCCGCAGCGGCAAACTCGACCTCACCGCCCTCGCCGCCCGCGCCCTGCACGCCGAACACCACCGCTTCGCCGCCGCCGTCGTCGGCACCCCCGGCGAACAGTTCCGCCCCCTCACCCACGACGACGACGGCCACGGCGAACCCCTCTACGGCATCGGCCTGATCAGCCGCCACCCCGTCCGCTCCTGGCAGGTCACCCGACTGCGCGCCGCACCCGTACGCTCACCCATCTACGTACCCGGCCCCGGCGGCGGACTCGTCCTGCTCCGCGACGAACCCCGCGTCGTGCTCGCCGCAGTCCTCGACACCCCCCACGGCCCGCTCACCGTCGCCGCCACCCACCTGTCCTTCGTCCCCGGCTGGAACGTGTGGCAACTGCGCCGCGTCGTGCGCGCCCTGCGCGCCCTGCCCGCACCCCGGATCCTGCTCGGCGACCTCAACCTGCCCGCCGGACCCGCCGCCGCCCTGTCCCGCTGGCGACCCCTGGCCCGCCGCCCCACCTACCCGGCCGGGCAACCCCGCGTCCAACTCGACCACATCCTCGCCGACCGGCAGCACCTCGACCGGCTCCCACCGGTCACCGCCGTCGACACCCCCCTGGCCACCATCTCCGACCACCGGCCTCTCGTCGTCGACCTCGGCTGACCTAGCCGGTCTGCCGCGCCGCCGCCCGCACCGCGTTGCGGAACAACATCGCCACCGTCGTCGGACCCACCCCACCGACGCGCGGCGTGATCGCCCCCGCCACCTCGGCACACGACTCGTCCACGTCCGGCAGCAACCGCCGCCCCTCGTAGCGCACCCCACCACCGACCACCACCGCACCCGGACGCACATGCTCCGGCCGCACGATCCCCGGCACCCCCGCCGCCGCCACCAGGATCTCCGCCCGCCGCGTGTACCGCGGCCAGTCCGCCACCCCCGTGTGCACCACCGTCACCGCCGCGTTCGCCGTCGGCCGCTTCTGCGCCAACAACATCGCCAACGGCCGACCCAACGTCGCACCCCGACCCAGCACCACCACCTCCCGGCCCGCCACCGGCACCCCGTGAAACGCCAACAACGCCTCGATCCCCGCCGGCGTACACGGCAACGGACCCGGCAACCCCAACGCCAACCGGCCCATGTTCACCGGATGCATCCCGTCCACGTCCTTGTCCGGGTCCAGCTCCGCCAACGCCCGGTCGTAGTCCAGGTGCCCCGGGATCGGATGCTGCACCAACACCCCGTGCACACCCTTGTCCGCGTTGAAGTCCGCCAGCACCGCGTGCAGATCCGCCTGCGACGCCGACGCCGGCAGATGCACGTGCGGCGACACGAAACCCAACTCCGCCGCCTGCCGAGACTTGATCCGGATGTAACCCGCGCTCGCGTCGTCGTCACCCACCAGCACCGTCGCCAACGCCGGCGTCACCCCCGCCGCACGCAGCTCCGCCACCGACGCGGCGACCTCCGCCAACACCCGCTCCGCCACCGGCCCACCCGGCAACAACCGCGCAGAAGACATACGACACCCCGCCCGCGGAGGCCCAGGCGGTCGACCCCCGCGACGAGCTCCCCGATGGTCAACCCATCCCCGTGCCGCCAGTCGCGTCCCCCTCACCCTGCCACAGCACGCGCCGCGACCGCATCCACCACCGCCTGCCACCCCGGCAACGCCGCCAGCAGCGCATCCGCCCGCCGCCGCCGATCCGCCGCCGACGCCACCCCGAGATCCGCCAACACCGCCGCGAACGCCGGCCGCAACGCCCGCTCCCGCCGCGGCGCCACCGACCCCAACACCGCATGACAGCGCGCGTACGTCACCAGCACCCAGAACATGGCCTCCCGGTGCCGCCCCGCCGCCACCAGCTCCGCCGCCCCGTCGAACACCACCGGCCGCCCCGCCGCACCCAGATCCGCGCCGAACACGAACCCCGCCCGCGGCAGGCGCGCCACCTCGTCGAACACCACCGCCAACCCGGCCAGGTGCTCCCGCACCCGCCCCGCGCCCACCCCACCGCCGTCCAGCGTCGTCAACAACTCCGGATACCTCCCGGCGAAACCGAACCGCTCCAACACCTCCGCCGCCCGCACGTACCGCCGCCGCACCGTCGGATCCACCAACCCCGCCACCGCCGGCCACACCGCCACCAGCGACGTCGGGAACACCCACGCCAATACCTGCTCCGCCAGCGGCGCCTCCGCGTCCAGCACCCGCAACCCGACCTCGACCCGCCGCCGCACCCCGGCACACCGCCGCCGCACCCACACCGGATCCGCGAACCCTGCAGCCACCCGCCGCCCGATCACCGCCAACCGACCCGACGGGTCCGCGATCAACCCGTCACCGCGGAACATCGGCGCGAACACCCACGACCCCAACACGTCCTCCTGGCCACCCAACTCTGCCCAGGTGACCGTGCCGACATCCAGCAGCACCCCCCGGTGGGTGAGCTTGCCCAGCTTCGTCGCGGGGGAGTCACGCACCAGCACCACGTCCACGTCCGACCACGCCGGCAGCTCCGCGTCCTCCGGCATCCCCAGCGTCGACCCGCTGAACACCGCACCCCGCACCGACGGATCCACGCGCATCCGCTCCCGCACCCAGCGGACCGCCACCGCCCGCGCCGCACCCACCCGCACCGACCCGATCCTGCCAGCGTCCGATCCACCGGACCATCGACGTGACACCGCGTCGCGCGACCGCTCGGTGAAAGGGCACCCCACAACGCGATATACCGCTGAGTCATAAATATGACCCAGCGGTATATCGCCAAGAAGGGGGACACTGCCCCGACGCCCGACGCCCGACGCCCGACGCCCGACGCCCGACGCCCGACGCCCGGTCAGCTCCGTGTCGTCAGCCCGGACAACGCCCGGTTGGTGCGGTTCGCCGCCACCGCCGCCCGCTGCTGACCCGCCGTCACCTCGATGTACGTCTGCGACGACGCCAACGAGGCGTGCCCCAGCAGCCGCATGATCTCCGCCGCGCTCGCCCCGTCCTCGGCCAACCGCGTGGCGAACGTGTGCCGCAACGCGTGCAACCGCGCCCCCCGCGGCACCCGGTCCCCGATGCCCGCCCGCCGGTAACACGACTCCACCAGATACTGCAGGCCGCCCCGGCGCAACGGCTCACCCTGCCGGTCCACCAGCAACGGCCCGTCCGGACGCACGCTGCGGGCGCCGAACCGGAACCGACGACTGTCCAGGTAGCCGACCAGCACCCGGTCCACCCCCGCCTCGATCGGCACCGTGCGGGGCCGCCCACCCTTGCCCGCCACGTCCACCCGACGCTCACCGGCGCGGCCCGCCACCGACGACACCCGCAACGCCAACAGCTCCGACAGACGCAACCCCGCGCACAGCGCCAGCGCCAGCACCGCAAGGTCCCGCTCCGGCCACGGATCGCGCTGCCGGCCCTCCGCGCGCGCCACCGCCGCCAGCAGCTCCTCCGGCGTGTCCTCGCCCCGCAGCGGCTTCGGCCGGGGGAGCGGCGTGCGGGGCCGCCCCACCGCCGGCATGGGGTTCCCGGGCACGACACCCTCGGCCACGAGGAACGTGAAGAAGCTGTTCCAGGTGGACCAGGCACGGTGGACGGACGCGGCGGCGCGGGGAGCGGCGAAACGCGCGAACGCCGCCCGCATCACGCGGGGGGACAGGGCGGTCACCGGGAGCCGGTTCAGGGGGAGGGGAGTGCCGCCGTCGTCGGCCGCCACCAGGGCCGTCACCGTGGTCAGGTCCCGGCGGTAGGCGGCCAGGGTGTGGGGGGAGGGCTTTCGGGTTGCCCGCGCGGTCAGGAACTCCTCGATCAACACCTCGACCATTTCGTCCACTTTGTCGTGCATAAGGGATATTATGCACGATTCTCGCGTTCCCGCCAGCAGGCGTTCCCGGGGGAGAGTGGACGGAAATGCCGTTGTGGACGCCCGGAGACTGGACCGCATGGTGGAGATCGACGCCGCGCTCGTCCGCACCCTCGTCGCCGCGCAGTTCCCGCAGTGGGCGCACCTGCCGGTCGCCGCCGTCGCGCGACAGGGGTGGGACAACCGGACCTTCCGTGTCGGCGGCGACCTGCTGGTCCGCCTGCCCAGCGCCGAGGGCTACGCGTCGGCAATCGCCAAGGAAGATCGCTGCCTGCCGATCCTGGCCGGCCGCCTGCCGCTGCCCGTACCCGAACCGGTAGCCACCGGCGCGCCCGGCGCCGGCTACCCGTACCCGTGGTCGGTCCGCCGCTGGCTGCCCGGCGACACCCTGGCCGCCGCCGACGACGTCGACCGCACGGCCGTCGCGCGCGGGCTCGGCGCCCTGCTGGCCGCGTTGCGGCGGGTCCCGACGGCCGGCGGGCCGGCCGCGGGACGGCACTCCGCGTTCCGCGGGTGCCACCCGAGCGTGTACGGCGACGACGTCGAGCAGGCCCTGGAGCGCCTCGGTGACCGGGTGGACGGCGACGCCTGCCGCGAGGTGTGGGCGCGCGCGCTGACCTCGGCCTGGCCGGGCGCGCCGGTGTGGTTCCACGGTGACGTCTCGGCGGGCAACCTGTTGGTCGTGGACGGGCGGCTCGCTGCCGTGATCGATTTCGGCACGTGCGGGGTGGGTGATCCGGCGTGCGATCTGGTGCCGGCGTGGACGTGGTGCGTCGGCGCCGAACGCGCGGTGTTCCGCGACGCGGTCGCTCTGGACGCCGACAGTTGGCGTCGGGCCCGTGGGTGGGCGTTGTGGAAGGCGCTGATCTCGGTCGCGTACGGCGGCGAGGCTCCGGAGGAGCCGTTGCGGGTGGTGGCGGAGGTCCTCGCCGATCCGGTGGTGTGAACGGGCGCGGGGAGGCCCCCGATCCGCCTTACTTGACATAATGTAGATTATCGAATCGAGCGGAACGGAGTGCGGGGCGGCGGTGTCGGTGCCGGACGCCGCCGCCCCGCGTACGTCGGGTCAGGACCCGACGTAGTCGGCGAGGTGTTCGCCGGTGAGCGTCGACCGGGCGGCCACCAGCTCGGCCGGCGTGCCCTCGAAGACGATCCGGCCGCCGTCGTGGCCGGCGCCCGGGCCGAGGTCGATGATCCAGTCGGCGTGCGCCATGACGGCCTGGTGGTGCTCGATCACGATGACGGACTTCCCGGCGTCGACGAGCCGGTCGAGCAGGCCGAGCATCTGGGCGACGTCGGCCAGGTGCAGGCCGGTGGTCGGTTCGTCGAGGACGTAAACGCCGCCCTTGTCCCCCATCCGGGTGGCGAGCTTGAGCCGCTGCCGCTCCCCTCCGGACAGCGTGGTGAGGGGCTGACCGAGCGTGAGGTAGCCGAGGCCGACGTCGGCGAGCCGGTCGAGGATGGTGTGGGCGGCCGGCGTGCGGGCCTCGCCTTCGCTGAAGAACGTCTCGGCCTCGTCGACGGACATGGCGAGGACCTCGCTGATGTCGCGGCCACCGAGGTGATATTCGAGGACGGCCGGCTGGAAGCGCTTGCCCTCGCAGTCCTCGCAGGTGCTGGCGACGCCGGCCATCATGCCGAGGTCGGTGTAGATGACGCCGGCGCCGTTGCAGGTCGGGCAGGCGCCCTCGGAGTTGGCGCTGAACAGGGCGGGCTTGACGCCGTTGGCCCTGGCGAAGGCCTTGCGGATGGGGTCGAGCAGGCCGGTGTAGGTGGCCGGGTTGCTGCGGCGGGAGCCACGGATGGCGGTCTGGTCGACGCTGACGACGTCCTCGCGCTTGGCCAGGGAGCCGTGGATGAGGCTGCTCTTGCCGGAGCCGGCGACGCCGGTGACGACGACCAGGACGCCGAGGGGGACGTCGACGTCGACATCGCGCAGGTTGTGGGTGCGGGCACCGCGGATCGGCAGGGCGCCGGTGGGCGTACGCGGCTTGTCCTTGAGGGTGGCGCGGTCGTCGAGGTGGCGGCCGGTGGTGGTGTCGCTGGCGCGCAGGCCGGCGACCGTGCCCTCGTAGCAGATGGTGCCGCCGGCGGTGCCGGCGCCGGGACCGAGGTCGACGACGTGGTCGGCGATGGCGATGGTCTCGGGTTTGTGTTCGACGACCAGGACGGTGTTGCCCTTGTCGCGCAGTTGCAGCAGGAGGTTGTTCATGCGGGCGATGTCGTGCGGGTGCAGGCCGATGGTGGGTTCGTCGAAGACGTACGTGACGTCGGTGAGGGACGAGCCGAGGTGGCGGATCATCTTGGTGCGCTGCGCCTCGCCGCCGGAGAGGGTGCCGGCGGGCCGGTCGAGGCTGAGGTAGCCGAGGCCGATCTCGACGAACGAGTCGAGGGTGTCCCCCAGCGCCTTGAGCAGCGGGCCGACGGAGGGTTCGCGCAGGTCGCGTACCCAGCCGGCGAGGTCGCTGATCTGCATGGCGCAGGCGTCGGCGATGTTGATGCCCTTGATCTTCGAGGAGCGGGCTTCGGGGGCCAGCCGGGTGCCGTCGCAGTCGGGGCAGGTGGTGAACGTGACGGCGCGTTCGACGAAGGCGCGGATGTGGGGCTGCATGGCGTCGACGTCCTTGGCGAGCATCGACTTGCTGATGGCCGGGATGAGGCCGGTGTAGGTGACGTTGATGCCGTCGACCTTGATCTTGGTGGGCTCCTTGTGGAGCAGGTCGTCCAGTTCGCGCTTGGTGTAGTCGCGGATGGGCTTGTCGGGGTCGAACAGGCCGCTGGAGCGGAAGATGCGGCCGTACCAGCCGTCCATGCTGTAGCCGGGGATGGTGATGGCGCCTTCGTTGAGGGACAGCTTCTCGTCGTAGAGGACGGTGTGGTCGAAGTCGGTGACGGCGCCGCGGCCCTCGCAGCGGGGGCACATGCCGCCGAGCCGGTGGAAGGTGCCCTTCTTGGTCTGTGTCTTGCCGGGGCCGCGGTCGACGGTGATGGCGCCCGCGGCGCGGACGGACGGGACGTTGAACGAGTAGGCGTTGGGTGGGCCGATGTGGGGGTTGCCGAGGCGGCTGAACAGGATGCGTAGCATCGCGTTGACGTCGGTGGCGGTGCCGACGGTGGAGCGCGGGTCGGCGCCCATGCGTTCCTGGTCGACGATGATGGCGGTGGTGAGGCCTTCGAGGATGTCGACCTCGGGTCGGGACAGGGTGGGCATGAAGCCCTGGACGAAGGCGCTGTAGGTCTCGTTGATGAGTCGTTGGGACTCGGCGGCGATGGTGCCGAAGACCAGGGAGCTCTTGCCGGAGCCGGAGACGCCGGTGAAGACGGTGAGGCGGCGTTTGGGGAGGTCGACGTCGACGTTGCGCAGGTTGTTCTCGCGTGCGCCGTGGACGCGGATGACGTCGTGGCTGTCGGCGGTGGCCGTGGTCATGGTGTCTCCGTCCGGTCGTGCGGGGTGTCAGTCGAGCCAGGCGCCGTCGCGCATGAGCGTGCGGTCGGTCATCTCGTTCACCTCGCGCCAGGCCTGGATGCGGCGGGGTCGGATGCGGTACCAGTGGTAGGGCTCGGTCAGGGTACGGGGGTCGAAGCCGGTGCGGGTGGCGAAGCGGTCGCCGCGGTCGGTGGGTAGGGCGTGGATGTCGAGGGTTTCGACGTCGCCGTCGATCATGACGACGTCGCGGGTGTGGCCGAGGCCGACGCGGGCGCTGCCGGTGGCGAGGTTGCGGCCGGTGGGGCTGTGCGCGGCGGTGGCCAGCAGCAGGGTGTGGCCGTCCCAGTCGAAGGACAGGGGCACGAGGTGGGGGGTGCCGTCGGGGTCGGCGCTGGCGACCCAGCAGTCGATGTCGTGGTCGAGCCGGTGGGTGGTGTCCTGCCGGCGTCGGGCGCGGGTGCGGGGGGCGTCGGTCATCGGGTGGTTCAGCGCCGCTCGTTGATGCGGATGAGGTTGCCGGTGGGGTCGCGGAAGGCGCAGTCGCGGACGCCGTAGGGCTGTTCGGTGGGTTCCTGGACGACGTCGGCGCCGCTGGCCTGGAGGCGGTCGAACAGGCCGTCGAGGTCGTCGGTGGCGAGGGTGAGGGCGCCGTAGCTGCCCTTGGCGATGAGTTCGTGGATGGTGCGGCGTTCGTCGTCGGTGATGCCGGGGTCGACGGCCGGGGGGTGCAGGACGATGCCGGTCTCGGGCTGTTCGGGCGGGCCGACGGTGAGCCAGCGCATGGTGTCGCCCTGGCCGACGTCGTTGCGCAGGTCGAAGCCGAGGGTGTCGCGGTAGAAGGCGATGGCGGCGTCGGCGTCGGTGTGCGGCAGGAAGGCGTAGTGGATGGTGATCGTCATGGTGGTCACGCTAGTGGGGGCGTGCCGGTGCGGGCTTCTCGATTCCTGATCGGTCGGGTGGCTTGTTTGGTCAGGCACGGGGGTGGTTCGGCGGCGCCGGGTGTGTGGCGGGCGCGGTAGGCGCTGGGTGGTTCGCCGACGAGTTCGGTGAAGCGGGTGCTGAAGGTGCCGAGGGACTGGCAGCCGACGGCGAAGCAGACATCGGTGACGGTGAGGTCGCCGCGGCGTAGCAGGGCCATGGCGCGTTCGATGCGGCGGGTCATGAGGTAGGCGTAGGGGGATTCGCCGTAGGTCTGGCGGAACTGGCGGCTGAGGTGGCCGGCGGACATGTGCACGCCGCGGGCGAGGGCTTCGACGTCGAGGGGGTGGGCGTATTCGCGGTCGATGCGGTCGCGGACGCGGCGCAGCCGGGTGAGGTCGCGTAGTCGTTGGGCGAACGCGGGGTCGTCGGTGGCCGGTTGGTGGGCGTGCACCTGTGCATCTTCCCTGCTCGGCGGCGGGGTCGTCCACCTGTTCGGTCAGGGCGGCGTGTCGGTCGACCCGGTGGCCCAGGCGGTCCAGGCGTCGCGCCAGGCCTGGTCTGCGGCGGCGCGTCGGTGGAAGTCGGCCGTGGGGTCCGGCACCAGTCGTTGGTGGTGTCGCCAGGCTCGGTGGGCTGGGCCGCTGGGTAGGTCGTCGGCGAGGCCGGTGACGTGCAGGAGGGTTTCGGTGATGGCGCGTTCGCGTAGCCGGGGTGAGGTGTCGAACCAGTCGGCGTGCCCGGCGAGCGTGGTGAGGTGGGCGATCGCGTCGGACACCGCACGGTTGGCCGCCGGTTCGCTCTGGTCGGTCAGTTCCTGCTGGCGTTGCACTGCGGCGCGCCAGAGGCCGGACCAGTGGGCCGGCAGTTCGGGGTGTGCTCCCCCGCCGGCGATCCAGGCCAGGGTTTGGCGGCGGTGGGTCAGGGCGGCGTCGATCAGCGCCCGGTGCGGTTCCCGGGCGAGGTCCTGCGGCACGGGCGGTGGGGGTGGCTGCGGGAGTGGGTCGGGTCGACGCCATGTGCGGTCGAGCAGGGGTGCCGGGTCGGCGACGAGGCGGAGCTGGATGGTGGCCGCGGGCCAGTCGCTGGTCACGACCGTGATCTCGGCGTCGATCTGGGCGTCGGCGCAGCGGGTCGCCGTCCACCGGTCGCCGGCTCGCACGGTGCGTCCGGTGACGGGTCGGCCGTCGAGGTGCATCGTGGCGTCGTCCTCGGTCCATTCGACGTCGGACAGGTGTGCGCCGGCCATGCGCATCGCGTGTTCCAGTCGGTGGCGGAGGGGGTCGTCCCGGTTGTCGGTGCGGCGCGCGGTGTCGACGGTCGCCCACGGGCCGGTCGTCGCGTCGCCGTGCGCGACCCGTACGTGGGTGATCGTGCCGTCGGTGGATTCGAGTCCGGCGAACCGCGCGGTGGTGGGCAGGCCGGGGCCGGTGAGCGCGACGACGGGCAGGCCGCTGTCGCGCAGTTCACGGCGCAGGTGCTCGGTCTGTCGTGCGAGGCGCTCGTCGACGTGGGCTCTCGGGTCGTGTTCCACCGCGACCTCCTCCTCCGCGCGGGGTTTCCGGCTGCGACGGTACTCGCGCGGGTCGCCGCCCGGTCGCGTCAGGCATGTTTGCGCGGCCGGGCGGCGGTGTCGGTCGCGGTCAGGTGATGGTCGTGGACGTGGTCGGCGAGTAGGAGTAGCAGAGCCAGCCGGCTTCGGTGATGGTGAAGCTGCCCCAGGTGACGGTGGCGTTGGCCCAGCCGCGGGTCAGGTTCAGGGTGCGGGCGCTGGCGGCCCAGGACAGGCCGAGGCCGGAGTAGTAGCCGTCGTACTCGTCGTAGTTCTGGGTGGAGTGGCCGCCGTTGTCGCTGATGTCGACGTGCCAGTGGATGTCCCATGGGCCGCCCGAGGCCTGGACGAGGGTCATGCCCGTCGTCAATGTCGCCCGGCCGCCGCCTCTGGGGTCGAGGCCGACCCATGAGCTGCCGCACTCGCCGGTTGCCGCGCCGTAGCTGTTGGCGGACATCGAGCTGCCCGGCTTGAGGACACCGTGCTCGGGCACGTAGCGCCCTTCGGTCGCTGCCGTTGCCTTGTCGGCCGGCACCGACGCCTGGGAGCCGTCGGGCAGCGTCACGACCCGGTAGCCGTGCGCCTCGGCGACCTTCGCGTCGAAGCCCACCAGGCCCATGCCGAGACGGTCGGTCTTGGCGACGGCGCCGGGTGGTGCGGCTGCCGCGGCAGCCGGGGTCGTGAGGGCCGGGACACCTGCCGTGGCGAGTGCGAGAGCGAGCAGCGCTGATGCGGACAGTCGGGTGCGTCGTCTGTTCCTGGTGGTCATTCCTTCTCCCCGTGTGAGTGACGTCCCCCGAGCCTATTCGAGAGGCGTCAATATTTATAGAGAAGGATGGGTCTGTTTCGAGATAGCTGGTCAGCGCAGTCGGCGGGCGGTGAAGCGGGTGGGTGGGTCGGCGATGGCGTCCTGGGCGGCGACGAGTTGCAGTTCGCGGGTGCCGGCGGCGAGGGTGGCCTCGAGTATCGCGAAGATCGAGTTGGTGGTGCGTTCGAGCGCGGTCTGGGGTGAGCCGGTGGTGGCGAGGTGGGCCAGGTAGAGGGCCGCGGTGACGTCGCCGCCGCCGTTGGGGCTGATCGGCAGCAGCGGGGTGGTGACCGCCCACGCGCCGGTGTCGGAGACGGCGACGACGTCGAGGTGGTCGGCGGGCAGGTCGCCGTGCAGGACGCTGGTGACCAGGACGTGGCGGGGGCCGGTGGCGCGGACGGTGTCGACGGCGGCGAGCAGGTCGTCGAGGGTGTCGGTGGCGCGGCCGGCGAGGAACTCCAGCTCGAACTGGTTGGGGGTGACGATGTCGGCGCGGGGGACGACGGTGTCGCGGAGGTATTCGGGGATGCCGGGGCGGACGAACATGCCGCGGCCCACGTCGCCCATGACCGGGTCGCAGCAGTAGAGGGCGTCGGGGTTGGCGGCCTTGACCTGGGCGACCGCGTCGAGGATGACCGCGCCGACGGCCGGGTCGCCCTGGTAGCCGGAGAGCACGGCGTCGGCGGTGCCGAGGACGCCGCGGTCGGCGATGCCGGCGATGACGTCGGCGACGTCGGTGGGGGCGAGCAGGGGGCCGCGCCAGGCGCCGTAGCCGGTGTGGTTGGAGAAGTGCACGGTCAGTACCGGCCAGACCTCGTGGCGGAGGCGTTGCAGTGGGAACACGGCGGCGGAGTTGCCGACGTGGCCGTAGGCGACCGACGACTGGATGGACAGGATCTTCACCCGCTCATCGTCGCATCCGGCGCCGGTGGTGACCGTTCGGCTCAGGGTTTCGACCGTCGGGCGCGGGGCGGGTTTGGGCGCAGCGTGCGGCGGGGGCATGAAGCGAGGTGTTCTCGTCATCCGGACGGAGGAAGCACTGATGCTTTCCGCACTCGATCGTCGGCACACCGTCGCGCCACCGGGTTACAGCCGTTGGCTGATCCCCCCGGCGGCGTTGGCGATCCATCTCTGCATCGGGCAGGTCTACGCGACCAGCGTGTACAAGAACTCTCTGATCGCGCACTTCGACACCGGGCAGACGGCGATCGGGGTGATCTTCAGCATCGCGATCGTGATGTTGGGGTTGTCGGCCGCGGTGGCCGGTACGTGGGTGGAGGCGAACGGGCCGCGTAAGGCGATGTTCGTCTCGGCGTGTTTCTGGGCGGCCGGGTTCCTGGTGGGCGCGTTGGGGATCGCGACGTCGCAGCTGTGGCTGCTGTACCTGGGGTACGGGGTGCTGGGCGGGATCGGTCTGGGGATCGGCTACATCTCCCCCGTCTCCACGTTGATCAAGTGGTTCCCGGACCGGCCGGGTCTGGCGACCGGTCTGGCGATCATGGGGTTCGGTGGTGGGGCGATGGTGGCCTCTCCCCTGTCCCGGCAGCTGCTGTCGTTCTTCGACTCCGGGTACGACCCGTCGAACAGCGGTTCGACGGCGTCGGGGTCGGCGTTGGTGTGGTTGTTCGTCACCCTCGGCGTCGGCTACTTCGTGATCATGATGTTCGGGGTGTTCAACGTGCGGGTACCGGCGCCGGACTGGCGTCCGGCCGGCTTCGACCCGGCCAGGGTGGCGGCGAAGCCGCTGGTGACCACCGCGAACGTGTCGGCGGCGAACGCGGTGAAGACCCGTTCGTTCTGGCTGCTGTGGGTGGTGCTGTTCTGCAACGTGACCGCCGGGATCGGCATCCTGGAGCAGGCCAGCCCGATGATCCAGGACTTCTTCCGCGAGGGTGGCACGTCGGCGGTGTCGGTGGCGGCGGCCGGCGGGTTCGTGGGGCTGCTGTCGTTGTTCAACATGGCCGGCCGGTTCGTCTGGTCCTCGACCTCGGACGTGATCGGCCGGAAGCCGATCTACATGGTGTACCTGGGTGTGGGCATGGTGCTGTACCTGCTGCTGGCGCTGGTGGGGCAGAGCGCGACGGCGTTGTTCGTGCTGCTGGCGTGCGTGATCCTGTCGTTCTACGGCGGTGGGTTCGCCACCGTGCCGGCGTACCTGCGGGACCTGTTCGGCACGTTCGAGGTGGGCGCGATCCACGGTCGGCTGCTGACCGCGTGGTCGGCGGCGGGGGTGGCGGGTCCGCTGATCGTCAACGCGTTCCTCGACGCGCAGGGCGAGCCGGGCACGTTGACCGCGGCGGCGTACCGGCCGGCGCTGTTCACGATGGTCGGGGTGCTGGCGGTGGGGTTGGTGGCGAACCTGCTGATCCGGCCGGTGCCGCAGCGGTTCCACGAGCCGGCGTCGGGCCGGGAGGAGAGGGCGGACGAGCGGCCGGTGGCGGCGGAGAGGAGCGGGTCGTGAACGAGCGGGTCGGTGGCGGGCAGCGGGTCCGCCTGGTGGTGTCGTGGCTGGTGGTGTCGGTGCTGTTGGGTTACGGCGTGGTGCAGACGCTGATCACGGCGGCGAAGCTGTTCACGCAGTGAGGGTCGGCGGCGGCCCGGGTCTCCCCCGGGCCGCCGCGCCGCTCAGAGGCCGCCGGCCACGCGCAGGACGGCCCCG
This sequence comes from Micromonospora sp. WMMD754, assembly GCF_049315235.1. Classification (NCBI taxonomy): domain Bacteria; kingdom Bacillati; phylum Actinomycetota; class Actinomycetes; order Micromonosporales; family Micromonosporaceae; genus Micromonospora; species Micromonospora sp. WMMD754. The sequence continues at coordinate 5,370,091 of NZ_CP186058.1, read as the reverse complement.
GTGGTGTACGAGGCGTCGGGGCCGAGCAGGTGGGCGATGGCGCCGGCGACCTCGTCGGGTTCCCCGGCGCGGCCCAGCGGGATCCGGCCGGCGGCGGTGTCGGGTCGGTCCGGCACGCCGGAGCGGGCGTGGATGTCGGTGCGGATGATGCCGGGCGCGACCGCGTTGACCCGGATGCCCCGCGGGGCGAGTTCCTTGGCCAGCCCGACGGTGAGGGTGTCGGTGGCGGCCTTCACGGCGGCGTAGTGGATGTACTCGCCGGGGCTGCCGAGGGTGGCGGCGGCGGAGGAGACGTTGACGATCGCGCCGCCGGCGCTCATCCGGCGGGCCGCCTGCTGGGCGCACAGGACGTACCCGATGAGGTTGACGTCGACGACCTCGCGCAGGTCCTCGGCGCGCAGGTCGGTGAACGGGCCGATCGGGCTGGTGACGCCGGCGTTGTTGACCAGGCCGGTGAGCAGGCCGAGCCGGTCGGCGGCGTCGAAGATGCGGCGTACCTGCTCGGGGTCGCAGGTGTCGGCGGCGACGGTGACCGCGCGGCGGCCGGCGGCGCGCACGTCGGCGGCCACGGATTCGGCGGCGGCGTGGTCGGTGCGGTAGCCGATCACCAGGTCGTGGCCGTCGGCGGCGAGTCGTCGGGCGGTGGCCGCGCCGATGCCGCGCCCTCCCCCGGTAACGATGGTGACGGAGGTCAATGCCCTTCTCCCCTGCCTGGTGGTGGGGGCGACGTTACCGTGAGCGGGACCACCCGGGGTGGAGAGGACTGTCACATGGGGCGCGCGTTGGTGTTGGGTGGCGGCGGGGTGACCGGGGTGGCCTGGGAACTGGGTCTGCTGGCCGGGTTTGCCGGGCACGGGTTGCGGCTGGACGAGGCGGACCTGGTGGTGGGCACGTCGGCCGGGTCGGTGGTCGGGGCGCAGGTGCGTTCGGGTACGCCCCTGGCAGAGCTGTACGAGGCGCAGCTGCGGCCGCCGCGCGACGAGGTGCCGGCGCGGCTCGGGCTGGGCGTGCTGGCGCGGTGGGCGTGGGCCGGCGCGCGGGGTCGGGACGCGGCGCGGGCCCGGGCGCGGGTGGGTGCGTTGGCGTTGGCGGCGCGTACCCCGTCGGAGGAGTCACGGCGGGCGGTGATCGCGGCGCGGTTGCCGTCGTCGGAGTGGCCGGCGGCGCGGCTGCTGGTCACCGCGGTGGAGGCGGCGTCGGGTGAGTTCGTGGTGTTCGACGCGGACAGCGGGGTGCCGCTGGTGGACGCGGTCGGCGCGAGTTGCGCGGTGCCGGGGGTGTGGCCGCCGGTGACCGTCGGTGGCCGGCGTTACGTCGACGGCGGTGTCCGTTCGCCGGTGAACGCGGATCTGGCGGCCGGGTGCGGGCAGGTGGTGGTGCTGGCGCCGACGACTGCCGCGGTGGGGCCGATGCCGCGGTTGGCGGCGCAGGTGGTGGCGTTGCGCAAGGCGGGGGCGCGGGTGGCGGTGGTGTCGCCGGACCGGGCGGCGCGCACGGCGATCGGTCGTAACGTGCTGGACCCGGCGCGGCGGGCGGCGTCGGCGCGGGCCGGGTTCGCGCAGGCCGAGGCGGTGGCGCACGAGGTGGGCGCGGTGTGGCGCTGACCGGGGGCGCCGAGCACGACGCGGCCTGACCGGCCGCGCCGCTGCCACCGGCGGTGTCAGGAGGCACCGGTCAGGCGGGCCAGGCGTCGGTTGAGGTAGCGCTGTTCGGGCAGGCTTCCGGACAGCCGCGCCGCCAACCGGTAGTGGTCGGCTGCGGCCCGCGGATCGCCGTCGAGTTCCAGCAGGTGGGCGCGGACGGCGTGCAGCCGGTGGTGGCCGCGCATCACCGGGTCGGCCAGCAGCGGTTCGAGCAGCGCCAGCCCGAGGCCGGGGCCGTGCGCCATGGCCACGGCGACGGCCTGGTTGAGCATGACGAACGGGCTGGGAGCGACCCGGCTCAGCATGTCGTAGAGGACGCTGATCTGCCGCCAGTCGGTGTCCGGGAAGGCCGGCGCCTCGGCGTGGACGGCCGCGATGGCCGCCTGGAGTTGGAAGCGGCCCACCGGGCCGTGGGGCAGGGCCCGACCGAGCAGCGTGACGCCCTCGTCGATGAGGTCGTGGCGCCAGCGGGAGCGGTCCTGGTCGGCCAGCGGCACGAGGTCCCCGGCGGCGTCGGTGCGGGCGGGCGACCGGGCGTGGGTGAGCAGCATCAGCGCCAGCGCGCCGGTGACCTCGTGGTGGTCGGGCAGCGCGGCGTGGACCTGCCGGGTGAGCCGGATCGCCTCCTCGGCGAGTTCCACGTCGACGAGTTGGTCGCCGGAGGTGCGGGTGTAGCCCTCGCTGAACACCAGGTGGCACACGTCCAGCACGGCGGCCACCCGGTCGGGCAGCGCGTGCGGCGGCGGCATGGTGAACCGGGCGCCCGCATCGCGCAGCGTCGCGCGGGCCCGGCTCAGCCGCTGGGTCATGGTCCGGGCCGGCACCAGGTAGGCGGCGGCGATCTGCTCCACGCGCAGCCCCGCCACCGCGCGCAGGGTCAGCGCGACCTGGGAAGGGCGGCTCAGCGCCGGGTGGCAGCAGAGGAACAGCAGCCACAGCGTGTCGTCCGTGTCGGTGACGGGTGTGTCGTCGACCGCCGGCACGACACCGGCGTCGGGCTGCCGGGCCGCGTCGAGCCGTTCGCGGCGGGTGCGGGCCGTCTCGGCGCGCACCCGGTCGATCAGCCGTCGCGAGGCGACCCGGATGAGCCAGGCGCGGGGTTCGTCGGGGACACCGGTGAGCGGCCACCGGGCGGCTGCTGCCTCCGCCGCGTCCTGCAGGGCGTCCTCGCAGGCGTCGGGGTGCCCGTGGTGGCGCAGCAGCGCGGCGCGGACGTGCGGCGCCTCCCGGCGCCACACGTCCGCGAGCGCCACGACGTCACTGATCGGAGCCGCCCGGCCACATCGAGGGCCGCAGCTCGACGGTTTCCCCGGGGCCGGCGAACGTCGCGGCGACGGCCTCGGCGCGGGCCTGGTCCTCGACGTCGATGAGGAAGAAACCGGCGAGGTGTTCCTTGGCCTCGGAGTACGGGCCGTCGGTCGCCAGGGGTGCGCCGTCGCGCCACCGGTAGAGCCGGGCGGTGCGGGGGTCGGCGAGCGCCTCACCGACGACCAGCTCACCGTTGGCGTGCAGCTCGGTCATCACCTGCTCGAAGTCGGCGTTGAGCCGGTCGCGTACCTCGGCGGGCAGCTCCTGGTGGGCGGCGAGGTAGTCGGAGGTGGGGTGGCCCCACGGCTCCGGGTTGGAATGGATCATGATCACGTACTTCACTGTTTGTCCTCCGCGTCGTGCGGCGGTGTCTCCCCGCCGCTCGCCCGGTACGACGGAGCGGGATCGCCGATGTCTACATATCCTCGCGTCATGAGTGACGCGGTGGGTGTCGGTGACCTGGTCGAGGATTTCACGCTGCCGGACGAGACGGGCACGCCACGGCGCCTGTCGGAGTTCCTGGCGGCCGGTCCGGTGGTGCTGTTCTTCTACCCGGCGGCGCTGACGCGGGGCTGCACGGCGGAGAGCTGCCACTTCCGGGACCTGGCGGCGGAGTTCGCGGCGGTGGGCGCGCAGCGGGTGGGGGTCAGCAGGGATCCGGTGCCGCGGCAGGCGGAGTTCTCCCGCCGGCACGGGTTCGACTTTCCGCTGCTGTCGGACGTCGACGGCGAGGTGGCGCGGGCGTTCGGGGTGCGGCGGCGGTTGCCGCTGGGCGCGCTGAGCACCCGGCGGATGACGTTCGTCATCGGCGCCGACCGGCGGGTGCTGGCCGTGGTGCACAGCGAGCTGAGCATGAACGAGCACGCCGACGCGGCGCTGCGGGCCCTTGGGGGCTGATCATCGCGGTGTCGCAGCCGGCTGGTATCAAGGCTGCGTCAAACAGGTGTACGGAAGAGGGCGTGATGGCGGGTCAGGGTTTGTCCACTGACGAGGTTCAGGGAATCCGGGAGGCCCTTGCGGCGGGCCGCAAGCCCCGGGTGGTGTTCACCGAGGCGGCCGGGCAGATGGCCGGGCAGCTCGGGCAGGTGGTGGCTCTGACCGACCCGGCGGAGTCGGAGGAGTTCGTGGTGGTGCGGTTCGGCCGCGACGAGCTGCCCTTCTCCCCCGCCGACGTGGCGATCGCCCCCAAGGGCGCCGGGCGGCGTCCGGCGGCCGAGGCGAAGCCGGAACCGGAGCAGGCGCCGGCCGCCCCGCCGGAGCCGGAGTTCGTGCTGGACACCCCGCGGGTTCCGGCGCCTCGGCGGGAGGAGCCGAAGGCGGAGCAGCCGACAGCGGAGCCGAAGCCGGCGAAGCGGGCGGTGAAGGCCGCGAAACCGAAGACTCCGCCGGGGCTGACGGTGACGCTTGCCTACGCCGAGGGTGAGTGGACGGTCGCCGCGCAGCAGGGCGCGAAGGCGCTGGCCCGGCCGTACGTGGTGAAGCCGGCCGAGGCGCTGCGGATGGTGGCGCTGGTCGACGTGCCGGGGGTGCAGGAGGCGGTGGAGCAGATCCTGGCCGCGGAGCGGGCCGAGGCGGAGCAGCAGGCGGAGAAGCTGCGTGCCGAGCTGGCCGAGATCGAGGCGCGGCTGGCGGAGCTGCGCGAGGCCCGCTGAGCGGGTCCGGACGCCCCGCGGGGCCGGTGCGACCCCCTCGCACCGGCCCCGCGTCACCCCTGCGCCCGCAGGTCCATCAGTGTTGCGGAATGTTCTGTACCCCGATCCGGCGGCGGAACACCCAGTACGTCCAACCCTGGTAGGCCAGGACGATCGGCGTGAACACCACCGCCACCCAGGTCATGATCTTCAGGGTGTACGGGGTGGACGCGGCGTTGCTGGCGGTGAGCGTGCCGGCCGCGTCGAGGGTGGAGGGCAGCACGTTGGGAAACAGCGCGGCGAACAGCGTCGCCACGGCCAGGGCGATGGCCACGGCGGTGCCGGTGAACGCCCAGCCCTCCCGGCGTACCCGGGCGGCGGCCAGGCCGCCGAGCAGCGCGAGGGCGGCGCCGGCGGCGAGCACGACGGCGGCGGCGCTGGAGCGGATGGTCAGCGACCAGCTCAGGAACGCCACGGCGGCCACGGCGGTGCCGACGCCGAGCTTGACCGCGAGGGCGCCGGCGCGCTGGCGGATGTCGCCGGTGGTCTTCAGCGCGAGGAACACCGCGCCGTGGGTGAGGAACAGCCCCAGCGTGGTCAGGCCGCCGAGCAGCGCGTACGGGTGCAGCAGGTCGAGCAGGCCGCCGACGTACTCGTGGTCGGCGTCCAGCGGCACGCCGCGGAAGATGTTGGCGAACGCCACCCCCCACAGCACGGCCGGCACGGCCGAGCCCCAGAAGATGGCCTGGTCCCAGCGGCGCTTCCAGGACGCCTCGGGCCGCTTGTGCCGGTACTCGAACGCCACGCCGCGGGCGATCAGGGCCAGCAGGATGAGCAGCAGCGGCAGGTAGAAGCCGGAGAAGAGGGTGGCGTACCACTCGGGGAACGCGGCGAACATGGCGCCGCCGGCGGTGATCAGCCACACCTCGTTGCCGTCCCACACCGGGCCGATGGTGTTGATCAGGACGCGGCGTTGCCGGTCGTCGCGGCCGAGCACGGGCAGCAGCATCCCGACGCCGAAGTCGAAGCCTTCGAGGATGAAGTAGCCGGTGAAGAGCACGGCCACGAGGAGAAACCAGACGGTCGTCAGTTCCACTGTGGGCTCCGGGTCAGTAGGCGAACGCGAGCGGGCGCTCGGCGTCGTCGGTGTCGTCGTCGGTGGGTTCCGGGGTGAGGTCCGGTACGCCGGCGCGGGCGTAGCGGACCAGCAGCTTGAACTCGATCACCGCGAGGGTGGCGTAGATGAGGGTGAAGGCGGTGAAGGAGGTGAGGACCTCGGTCAGGGAGACGCTGCGGGACACGCCGTCGCGGGTGAGCATCTCGCCGAAGACGATCCACGGCTGGCGGCCCATCTCGGTGAAGATCCAGCCGAAGGAGTTGGCCAGCAGCGGCAGCACCGGCATGACCAGGCCGGCGCGCAGCAGCCAGCGGCTGGTGGGGGTGCGGCCCTTGCGCTGGCTCCAGAGCACCAGCAGCGCGATCGCGGCGGCGGCCAGCCCGAAGCCGATCATGAAGCGGAAGCTCCAGTAGGTGACCGGGATGATCGGGGCGTAGTTGCCGGGGCCGTACTGGCTGGCGTACTGGGCCTGCAGGTCGTTGATGCCCTGCACGGTGCCGTGGGGGTCGCCGGTGCCGAGGAACGACAGCAGGTAGGGGATCTTGAGAGCGAACACCTCGCGGCTGCCGTCGAGGCTGCCGACGGTGAGCACGGAGAACGAGGCGGGGCTCTCGGTGGTGTAGAGGCCCTCGGCGGCGGCCATCTTCATCGGCTGCACCTCGGTCATGATCTTGCCCTGGATGTCGCCGGTGAGGACCACCAGCGCGGAGGAGACCAGGACCACCCAGGAGCCGAACTTCGTGGCGAAGCGGTAGGCGCCGGTGTCGGCGCTGCCCCGGTTACGCATCACGTGCCACAGCCCGACGGTGACCACGAGGGACCCGGCGACCAGGAACGACCCGGCGAGGGTGTGCGGGAAGGTGACCAGGGCGACCTTGTTGGTGAGCACGGCGACGAAGTCGGTCAGCTCGGCCCGGCCGCTGTCGGGGTTGATCCGGAAGCCGACCGGGTTCTGCATGAACGAGTTCGCGGCGAGGATGAAGTACGCCGACAGGTTGGTGCCGATCGCGGCGGCCCAGATCGCGGCGAGGTGCAGCCGCTTGGGCAGCCGGTCCCAGCCGAAGATCCACAGGCCGATGAAGGTCGACTCCAGGAAGAACGCCACCAGGGCCTCGATGGCCAGGGGCGCGCCGAAGATGTCGCCGACGAAGCGGGAGTAGTCGCTCCAGTTCATGCCGAACTGGAACTCCTGCACGATGCCGGTGACCACGCCCATGGCGAAGTTGATCAGGAACAGCTTGCCGTAGAACTTGGTGAGCTTGAGGTACCGCTCGTTGCCGGTGCGGTGCCACATCGTCTGCAGGACGGCGACGAGCACGGACAGGCCGATGGTCAGCGGCACGAACAAGAAGTGGTAGACGGTGGTGACACCGAACTGCCAGCGGGCGACGTCCAACGCGTCCACCTGAAACCCCCAGCTGTGCATACTACGAGACGTAGTAAATACTACTCGGCGTCGTAGAGAAAGCGGCAGGGCCGCACGGCCCGAACGGTCCCGGGACCAATGACCCTGATCACCTCGGCCGGGTGGCCCGTGCCGGGGCGCACGGTCACCCCCGCACGTGCGACCATCCAGCACTGATGAACAGCACCCCCTGGCGCGCGCCGCTGCTGTGGCGCGGCGCGCAGACGCTCGCCCGCGCCGCCGTCGGGCTGGTCGGCCGGCTGGAGGTCACCGGCGACGTGCCGGAGACGCTGCGGCACGGGCCGCTGATCCTGGCGGCCAACCACATCAGTCCGTTCGACCCGGTGGTCCTCGCCGCCGCGTGCCGGGTCCGGCGGGTCGCCCCCCGGATCATGGCCACCGCCGGGCTGTTCCGGGCCCCGCTGATCGGGTCGCTGATGCGCCGCGCCGGGCACATCCGCGTCGACCGGGGCACCGCCGCGGTGCACCGGTCGCTGGAGGTCGCCGCCCACGCGGTGGCCGGCGGCTCCGTGGTGCTGGTCTACCCGGAGGGACGCATCGGCCTCGACCCCGGCATGTGGCCCGAGCGGGGCAAGACCGGCGCGGCGCGGCTCGCGTTCGCCAGCGGCGCCGCCGTCGTCCCGGTCGCCCAGTGGGGCTCGCACGAGGTGCTGCCCTACCGGGCGCCGAAGGGGATGCTGCGCGGCCTGGCCCGGGCGGTGGCCCGGCGGCCCGTGATCCGGGTGCACTTCGGCGCGCCGGTGACGCTGCGCGACCTGCACCCCGCCACGCCCGGCGCGGCCCGCCGCGCCACCGACCGGATCATCGACGCGATCACCGAGGACCTGGTCGCGCTGCGTCCGCAGGAACCCGACCGGCCGCGACACGTCGACCCGGGCCGCCCGGTGGACCCCAGCCGCGCGCACCGCCGCCCCCGGACCGGCTGAAACCCACCCCCGGCGCCCCGGCGAGGTGAGACCGTGGCAGGCGTGAGCGCACCCGTCGTGCTGATCACCGGTACGTCCACCGGCATCGGCCTGGAGACCGCCGTGGGCGCCGCCCGCGCCGGCTGGCGCACCGTGGCCACCCTGCGCGACCCCGACCGCGCCGGTCGGCTGCGCGCCGCCGCCGACGCCGCCGGGGTCGGCGACCTGCTGGAGGTACGCCGGCTCGACGTGGTCGACCAGGCCTCGGTCGCCGCCTGCGTCGCCGACGTGGTGGCCCGCCACGGCCGGCTCGACGCGGTGGTCAACAACGCCGGCGCCGGACACGTCGGCACCCTGGAACAGGAGACCGTCGACGACGTGCGGGCGGTGTTCGAGGTCAACTTCTTCGGCGTCCTGCACGTCACCCGCGCCGCGCTGCCGCACCTGCGCGCCGCGCGCGGGCGGCTGATCACCGTCACCAGCGTCGGCGGCGTGGTCGGCCAACCGTTCAACGAGGCGTACTGCGCGGCCAAGTTCGCCGTCGAGGGGTTCATGGAATCCCTCACGCCGGTGGCGGCCACCGTCGGGGTGAGCGTCAGCGTGGTCGAGCCGGGCGCGGTGGCCAGCGAGTTCGTCGCCAACGTCGGGATCGACCGGGACGCGGCGGTGACCGACGCCGGACCGTACGGGCCGGCCCTGCGGGCGTACCTCGATCGCAGCGCCGCCGCGTTCGCGGCCGCGCAGTCGCCGGCCGAGGCCGCCGCGGCGGTGGTGGCGACGCTGACCGACCCGGAGCCCGCGCCCCGGGTGCAGACCTCGGCCGCCGCCCGGCAGTTCGTCGCGGTCAAACTGGCCGACACCGACGGTCTCGGGGTGACCGCGCTGACCGCCGGCTGGCTGCGGTAGCGGTCAGCCGGCGGCGCGCAGCCGCTCGTCGAGCGCGTCCAGGTCGGGCAGGAACCACACCTGGTCGTGCCGGTTGGACTCGGCCACCAGCGCGCGCAGCGCGCCGCTTCGCGCCAGGTGGGCCGAGATGTCCCCGACCACCACCAGGCGCAGCCGGTAGTTGACGAACTTCTGCATGATCTCGCCGGCGAACCGGGTGCCCAGCGCGAAGAAGCTCGGATCGAACCGGGCCGCGGGCACCGCCACCACCGTGGCGCCGAGGAACGCCGCGCCGATCAGGTCCAGCGCGTCGCGCTCGGTGGCGATCGGCCGGCCGTCCGGGTCGGCGACCAGCACGGTCGCGCCGCCGAGGTCACGCAACTCGTCAGCCACGGTCGGCCCCCTCGCCGGCGAGCAGGCCGTTGTCGCCGCCCAGCACCGCGTCGACCAGCCGCAGCAGGTCGGCGGTGGCGGCCACGTCGCCCAGGATCACGATCTTCATGCGGTGGCGCTCCTCGTCGTGGACCGTCTGCACGCGCAGCGGGCGGTCCGGGTCGTGGTGGGTGTTCACGCCGGCGAGCACCAGCGTGGCGAGTCGGTCGGCGGCGGCCCGGTCGACGCCGTCGAGCTGCACGATGCTCGACACCTCCGCCGCCGGCGCCGGCGACGCCGGGCGGCCGGTCAGCGCGTCCAGGTCGGCGCGGGCGATCCGGTACTGCTTGCCGATGCGCACCGCCCGCAGCCGCCCGGCCCGGATGTAGCCGCGCACCGTGCGTACGTGCAGCCCGAGCAGCTCCGCTACCTGCTCCACCGAGTACATGTCGTTACCCATCGCACCCTATGCTAGCGGCCTGAGGGAACGATAAGTAATTTCATCGCCCGGTCACTGTGCTGCCACCTGGGCCCGGCATACTGCCCGCGTGCAGCCCCGTCACGGCTACCTCGACGCGCCCGCGCCGCTGGCCTTCGCCCACCGTGGCGGCGCGGCCGACGGCGACGAGAACACCGCCGCCGCGTTCGCCCGCGCCGTCGCCCTGGGCTACCGGTACGTGGAGACCGACGTGCACGCCACCGCCGACGGCGTGCCGGTGGTCTTCCACGACCCCACGCTGCGGCGGGTCACCGGCGAGGCGGGGCGCATCGCCGACCTGCGCTGGGCCGACCTCGCCTCGGTACGCGTCGGCGGCGCCGCCCTGGTCCCCCGCCTCGACGACGTCCTCGGCGCCTGGCCGCAGGTGCGGTTCAACGTCGACGTCAAGGCCGACGGCGGCGTCGAGCCGACCGTCGAGGCGGTCACCCGCGCCGGCGCCGCCGACCGGGTGCTGCTGGCCTCGTTCAGCGACGCCCGGCTGACCCGGCTGCGGGCCCTGGCCGGGCCGAAGGTCGCCAGCAGCCTCGGCATGCGCGGCGTGGCCCGGCTGCGGATGGCCTCGTTGCACGGGCGGCCGATGCGCCTGCCCCCGTCCGTGGTCGCCGCCCAGGTCCCGGTCTCCTACGGTGGGATCCCCGTGGTCGACCGCCGTCTGCTGGCCTACTGCCACCGGATCGGGCTGCAGGTGCACGTCTGGACGATCGATGAACCCGCCCAGATGCACCACTTACTTGATCTTGGTGTGGATGGCATCATGACCGATCACGTCGGCGTGCTCCGCGACGTCTACCGCAGCCGCGGCCACTGGGCCGCCTGAGCCCCGAGGACCACCCGATGGCCGATACGGTCACCCCCGCCGTCGCCGAGCCCGCGCGCCCGGGCAGCACCCGCCGCGAGCGCACCGGCTGGTACTTCTACGACTGGGCGAACTCCGCGTTCCAGACCACCGTCATCACGGTCTTCCTCGGGCCGTTCCTGACCACGGTCACCGAGCTGGCCGCCGGCTGCGAGCTGGGCGCGGACAGCTGCGACGGGGTGGTGCACCCGCTCGGCATCCGGGTCGCCGCCGGCTCCTACTACCCGTACCTGATCTCGCTGTCGGTCTTCCTCACCGTGTTCGTGCTGCCCGTGATCGGCGCGATCGCCGACCGCTCCGTGCACAAGAAGCGGCTGCTCGCCGCCGCCGCGTTCACCGGCGCCGGCGCGACCATCGCCTTCGCGCTCGTCACCGGCGAGCGGTACCTGCTCGGCGGCGCGCTGTTCCTGATCGCGAACATCTCCTTCGGCGCCGCCGTGGTCGTCTACAACTCGTTCCTGCCGCAGCTCGGCGGCCCGGACGACCGCGACGGCATCTCCAGCCGCGGCTGGGCCATCGGCTACCTCGGCGGTGGGCTGCTGCTCGCGCTCAACCTGGTCGCGGTCACCATGCTCAGCGAGGAGGGCAACGCGCAGCGCACCCTCGACCTGGCCCGCTGGTCGATCGTCTCGGCCGGCGTGTGGTGGGCGGCGTTCACGCTGCTGCCGCTGCGCTGGCTGCGCGAGCACCCCACCGCCGCCGCGCTGCACGGCGGCGCCAACGTGCTCACCGACGGGTTCCGGCAGCTCGGCCGCACCCTGCGGGAGATCAAGGCGTACCCGCTGACGCTGTTCTTCCTGCTCGCGTTCCTGGTGTTCAACGACGGCATCCAGACCGTCATCACGCTGGCCAGCCAGTACGGCACCGAGGAACTCCGGCTGGAGCAGAGCACCCTGATCGTGACCATCCTGCTGGTGCAGTTCCTCGCCTTCGGCGGCGCGCTCGCCCTGGGCGCCCTCGCCCGGCGCATCGGCGCGTGGAAGACCGTGCTGCTGTCGCTGGTGCTCTGGACCGGCGTGATCATCGCGGCGTTCCGGCTGCCCGCCGAGGCGCCCGTGCCGTTCATGATCCTCGGCGGCTGCATCGGCCTGGTCCTCGGCGGCAGCCAGGCGTTGAGCCGTTCGCTGTTCAGCCAGCTCATCCCCGCCGGCAAGGAGGGCGAGTACTACGGCTTCTACGAGATCAGCGACAAGGGCACCAGCTGGCTCGGCCCGCTCGCCTTCGGCCTGGTCTTCCAGCTGACCTCGTCGTACCGGGTCGGCCTGGTGTCGCTGCTGATCTTCTTCGTGGTCGGGTTCGCGCTGCTGGCCGCCGTGCCGATGCGCCGGGCCATCATCGCGGCCGGCAACACCCCGCCCCGGGTCCTCTGACCCGGACGCCGATCGGTGGATCATCGCCGACCGATGCAGCGGCGTCGATCGGCTAGGCTGCCCCGACGTGACCGACGACGCCGCTGCCGCCCCGACCTGCCTGGCCCGCCCCCTGCCCGGGCCCGGCGACGACCGCGCCGGCGGCTGCGCCGCCGCCCGGGGCGTGGACGGCCGCCCGCTGCACGCCGCCGCGCTGAAGTTCTTCTGGGGCCCGATGGACTGCGGCAAGTCGACGATGGCGCTGCAGATGAACCACAACCACGCCCGGCAGGGCCGCCGCGGCCTGGTCACCACCCGCATCGACCGTTCGCTCGGCCCGCAGGTCACCACCCGCATCGGCCTGGCCCACGAGGCCGTCGAGGTCACCGACGACCTCGACCTGCGCGACCTGGTCCGCGACGCCTGGGCCGAAGGGGTACGGGTCGACTACCTGATCTGCGACGAGGCGTCGTTCTACAACCTGGAGCACGTCGAGCAGATGGCCGAACTGGTCGACAAGTTCGACGTCGACGTCTACGCCTTCGGCCTGGCCACCGACTTCCGCTCCTGCCTCTTCCCGGCCGCGCAGCGGCTGTTCGAACTGGCCGACGAGGTGGCCCGCATCCAGGTCGAGGTGCTCTGCTGGTGCGGGCGCGAGGGCCTGCTCAACGCCCGCGTGGTGTGCGGCGAGGTGGTCCGCGAGGGCGCGCAGGTGGTCATCGGCGACACCGTCGACACCGCCGACGTGCGCTACCAGGTGCTCTGCCGGCGGCACTACCGCTCCGGCGACCTCGGGCCGCGCGCCTGATCAGAAGGGGTCCCCGCACACCCGCCAGCCCCCGTCCTCCGGCACCACCGACAGCTCCCGCTCCTCGCTGCCGCCGCCGTCGCGGTTGATCCGCACCACCACCGTGCCGCGCGGCCGACCGCCCCGGGTCGCCACCGACACGTCGACGATCTCGTAGCCGCTGACCACCGGCGGCGTACGCACCCAGCTGCCGAACCCGACCTGGCTCCACCGGCCGCGCGTCTCCCGGCACAGCCGCTCGTACGCCCGGTCGGTGTCGCCGGCCGCGACGTCGCGGAAGAACCCGTCCGCCGTCTCCCGCACCGGCCCGTCGGCCTGCAGCACCACCTGGGCGTTCCACACCGCCAACCCGGCCACCCCGACCAGGCAGGTGCCCAGCCCGAGCACGGCGACCAGCACACCGGCGCGTACCGGCCGGCGACGCCGGGCCGGCCGATGCCATCCCTGCTCCCTGCCCATCACCACCGACGGTAGGCAACCGGCGACCGGCGCGCAGCCGGTTGCGCCGCTGTCGTACCGCGACGGCGGATCGTCTACCGTCGGCGCACGACCCCTCAAGGAGCGGTGGATGACGCGTGACGGGCGCCCGGAGACGGCCGTGATCGAACTGGACCGGCCGCCCGCGCGACCACGGCTCCGCCCGCCTCGCCGCCGCCCGTGGCGGACCGCGGCGACACTGGCCGGATGCCTGCTGCTGGGCGCCGCCGCCGCGCCGCCGCGCTCCGGGCCGGTCACCGGTCCCCCGCTGCCCGCCCGGGTCGCCCTGCTCGGCGCCGGCGGGCTGCTGCTCGTGGCCGATCCGCCCGCGCTGACCGCGTACGGCCGCGACGGCCGGGTGCGGTGGCGGGGTACGGCTCCCGTCGGCGCCTGGTCCGCGGCGGCCACCGGCGACCTGATCCTGGTCACCGGCCGCGACAGCGCGCGGCAGGTGACCGGCACCTGGGCGTACGCGGTCGGCACCGGAGAGGTGCGCTGGTACCGGCCCGATCGCGTCCGCCCCGCCGGCGACGGCGCGGTGGCGGTGACCGAGGTCCGCAGCGTCGCCGACCCGGGCCAGCGGATCCAGGGCGCGGTGCGCGGCGTCGACCTGGCCACCGGCGTCGACCGGTGGTCGGTGCCGGTGCCGTCGACGGCCGTGCTGGCCACCACGCCCGGCCGGGTCGTCGTGGTGCACGACGACGGGCTGGCCCGGGTGCACGACGTGCGCGACGGCGCCCGGCTCGGCGAGACCCGACTGCCCCCGGCCGGCTACGCCCCGGACAACCCCCTCGTCGTCGGCGACCACCTGGTGCTGCGGCACCCGGCACCGGCCGGCGCCGCCCTCAGCGGCTACGACCTGCCGGCGCTGACCCCACGCTGGCGCCGGCTGCTGCCCGCCGGGGAGACACCCTCCGCGGGCTGCGCCGCGGTGCTCTGCCTGAGCGGCGTGCGGGACCGCCGTGCGCTCGACCCGGCCACCGGTGAGCAGGTGTGGCGCTGGCCCGGCGGCGCCGACTGGCGGGCCGGCGCCGACGACGGCGACCCGTCCCGGCAGGTGCTGCTGCGCCCCGCCCGCGCCGACGGACCCACGCTCGTGGTCACCATCGGCCGCGACGGTCCCCGAGCGGGGCCGGTGCTGCCCCCCGGCACCCGCGACTGTCACCCGGTGGCCGACGCGCTGGCCTGCCGGGGGCCGCACGGCCGGCTGGCGGTGTGGCCGTGGGGATCCGCCGGACGTACCTGACAGCAGGTGACAGGTACCGGCGACACACTGCCGGCATGACGACGCACGCCGACCTCGCGATGGTCAACCTCGACAGCTCCGACCCGGCCGCCCACGCGGCCTTCTACGCCCACGCCCTCGGCTGGGAGATCACCCACAGCGAGACCGAGTACGCCATGATCACCAAGGACGGGACCTCGATCGGCTTCGGACGGGTGCCCGGATACACGCCGCCGGCCTGGCCGGACGAAACCGGCGCCAAGCGCTACCACCTCGACCTCACCGTCGACGACGTGGCGGTCGCGGAGAAGGACCTGGTGGCGGCCGGGGCGACCCGGCCGGAGTTCCAGCCCGGCGGCGAGAACTGGACCGTGCTGCTCGACCCGATCGGGCAGCCGTTCTGCCTGTGCCCCCGACGCTGACCGGTCAGCGCAGCGGGCCGCGGGCGACCGCGGCCCGCATCGCGGCCGGGTCACCGGCCGGAACGTACTCCAGCCACCAGGTGGCGCCCGCCCCCGCCAACTCCGCCAGGTAGGCCCGCTCGGCCCGCTCGTCGGCCCGGCGACGCCGGCCGCCGACCACCACGTCGAACGGCTGCCCGTCGGCCCGGGTCGCCGGCAGCGCGGCGACCAGCTCGGCGACCTCGTCCGGGGTGAAGTCGGACCAGTCGTCGGTGTCGGTCAACTTGTAGGGCACGATGCCGTCGGCCCGGGCGGCACGCCGCAGCACCGCCCCGGCCTGGGTGCTGCCGCCCACCCAGACCGGCACCCGCGGCGACTGCACCGGCGCGGGACGCAGGGCCACGCCCTCGGACCGGTAGTGGGCGCCCCGGTGCGTGACCCGCTCGCCGCTGAGCAACCCGACCAGCAGGTCGAGGCCCTCGTCGAGCATCGCGGCGCGGGTCCGGAGGTCGGTCGGCTCGCCGAACGCGGCCAGGCCCCGGTCGCCGGGGTCGCCGACACCGACCGCGACGCCGGCCCGCCCGCCGCTGAGGTGGTCGAGGGTGAGCACCTCCCGGGCCAGCTTGGCCGGGCGGCGTCGGGGCAGCGCCGTCACCGTGGTGCCCAGCCGCACCCGCTCGGTGCGCCCGGCCACCGCCGCCAGCACCAGCCACGGGTCCCAGGTGGGTGGCTCGTCCCCGGCGTGGTGGATGAGGTAGTCCTCCAGGAACACGCCGTCCCAGCCGGACCGCTCGGCCAGCTCACCGAGCGCCACCAGTTCCGCCACCGTCACCGCGGCGCCGCCGCAGCAGATCTCCAACCCGTGTCGCACGCCGGCACCCTACGGCCCGGGTACGACGCTCACCCGCGGCGGCGGGCGCGGGCCGCCCAGATCGCGTACGCCGGGTCGCGGTCCAGGTTGTGCCGGTCGCGGTCGTAACGGCGGGTGGTGCGCGGGTCGGCGTGGCCCATGGCGTCCTGCACGTCCTCCAGCGGCACCCCCTCGGAGCGGGCCGTGGTGGCGAACGCGTGCCGCAGCGAGTGCGGCGACAACCGCGCCCAGGCGGCGATCCCGGCGGTCTGCGCGAGCCGGCGCACCAGCCGGAACACGGCGTGCCGGTCCAGCCGGCCCCCGGTCGCGGTGACCAGCAGCGGACCGGTCAGCTCCGGCACCGTGACGCCCTGCGCGGCGGCCCGGGCGGCCAGGTAGGCGTCGAGCGCGTACGCCGTGCCGGGGGTGAGCGCGCGGCGACGCGCCTTGCCGCCCTTGCCGACGAAGCGGACGCTGCGGTGGCCGCGTTCGCTGCCCAGGTCGGCCAGGTTCAGCGAGACCAGCTCGCCGACCCGCAGCCCCAGGTCGGCCAGCAGCGCCAGCGCGGCCCGGTTACGGGCGGCGGTCGGGCCGGTGTCGGCGTCGGCGGCCGCGAGCAGCGCGTCGACCTCCTCCGGGCTCAGGCCGACGGTGGCGGAGTGGTCCCGGTCGACCCGGGGGCGGTCCGCCGCCGCGACGGGGTTGGCCGGCACCGCGCCCAGCTTCGCCAGGAAGTCGTACCAGCTGGACAGCGCGGACAGCCGGCGTGCCACGGTGGCCGGGGTCAGCGGCCGGCCGTCGCGGCCCCGAGGGGTGGACTCCAGGTCCCGGCCGTAGGCGTTGACGTCGAGGAAGGTGACCCGCAGCGGGTCCAGCCCGCGCTCGGCGCACCAGGTCAGCCAGCCGGTGACGTCCCGCCGGTACGCGTCGCGGGTGTGCTCGGACAGGCGCCGGTTGCGCAACCACGCCTCGGTGAAGTCGGCCGGACCGCCGGGCAGCGCGGGACGCGCGTGGGACAGCACCTCGGGACGCAGCATGTGAGAAAGGTTCTCAGTCGGCGGGGCGTTTCGCGACGAGGCGCGCCCGGGCGGATTCGCCCCGCGGGTTACCGTCACCGGGTGCGCGCCAGCCGGCTGGTCTCCCTGCTGCTGCTCCTGCAGACCCGGGGGCGGACGACCGCCCAGGAACTCGCCGACGCCCTGGAGGTGTCGGTGCGAACCGTCTACCGCGACATCGAGTCACTCGGCGCCGCGGGCGTGCCGGTGTACGCCGATCGCGGGCCGGCCGGCGGCTACCGCCTGCTGGAGGGCTGGCGTACCCGGCTGACCGGCCTGACCGGGCCGGAGGCCGAGGCGTTGTTCCTCGCCGGCGTGCCCGGGCCGGCGGCGGAGCTGGGTCTGGCGTCGGTGGTGGCCGCCGCGGAGCTGAAGGTGCGCGCCGCGCTGCCCGGGGACCTCGCCGACCGCACCGGCCGGATCCGGCAGCGGTTCCACCTGGACGCCCCCGGCTGGTTCCGGCACCCCGAGCCGGTGCCGCACCTGGAGACGCTGGCCGGCGCGGTGTGGGAGGACCGGCTGGTGCGGCTGCGCTACCGGCGCTGGCGCGCCCCGCGCGAGGTGAGCCGGACGGTCGCCCCGCTGGGCGTGGTGCTCAAGGCGGGCCGGTGGTATCTGGTGGCCCGATGCGGGGAGCAGGTGCGCACCTACCGGGTCGGGGCGGTGCTCGACGCGGTGGTCACCGAGGAGCGCCACGACCGCCCGGACGACTTCGACCTGGCCGCCTACTGGCGGGAGTGGACCGCGCGCTACGAGCGCGACGTCTACCGGGGCGAGGCGCGGATCCGGCTCACCGTGGCCGCGCTGGAGTTCATGCCGTACGTCTTCCCGCCGGAGATGAGCCGGGCGGCCCGGGCGGCGGCCGGCGAACCGGGCCCGGACGGCTGGTTGGAGACCACCGTGCCGATCGAGTCGGCCCGGCACGCCCACGCCGAGCTGCTCAAGCTCGGCGCCGAGGTGGAGGTGCTGTCGCCGGCCGAGCTGCGGGACCGGTTCACCGCCACGGCGCACGCGCTGACCCGGCTCTATCCCGCCGACGCCGAGGCGGGGTCGGCCGGCGCTCCGGCCTCCCCCGCCTCGGCGTGACCCCCGCTCAGGCGGTGGTGAGCTGCCGGTGGCCGTTGCCCTCCGCGGTCGACGTGACGGTGATCCGGCGCGGCTTGGCCCGCTCGGCGATCGGGATGCGCAGCGTCAGCACCCCGTTGTCGTAGCCGGCTTCGAGGCGGTCGGTGTCGAGCGTGTCGCCCAGGAACAGCTGGCGGGTGAAGGTGCCCATCGGGCGCTCGGCGGCGACCAGTTCGACGTTCTCGCCGGTCGGGCGGCGCCGCTCGGCGCGGACGGTCAGCACGTTGCGCTCGACCGTGCAGTCGATGCTGTCCGGGTCCACGCCGGGCAGGTCGAAGGCGGCGTAGAAGTGGTCGCCGTCGCGGTAGGCGTCGAGGTGCATCACGGCCGGCCGGGTGGTGGTGCCGAAGAACTGCTCGGCGATCCGGTCGATCTCGCGGAACGGGTCGGTACGCATCAACATGGCAGTGCCTCCTCGGTTCTCCTGGCCCAAGGTCTCACGTTGAGTCTGGTCGACTCAACTTCCCGATTTCTGTTTTAGCGCGGCGTCGCGGTGTCGTCAACTCGCGCCGGCAGTGACTTCTCGAACCAGTGCTGCGCGTACGGGCCGGAGGTGAAGGCGGGGATCTCGCGGTAGCCGTGCCGGGCGTACAGGGCGCGCGCCTCGACCAGGTCCGAGCGGGTGTCCAGGCGGATCCGGTGCGCCCCCGCGTCGAGCGCGTACGCCTCGGCCGCGGCGAGCAGGACCGCGCCACCGCCGGTGCCGCGGTGCGCCGGGCGCACGTACAGCCGGGTCAACTCCGCCCAGCCCGGCCGCCACCGCAGCCCGGCGCACCCGGCGGGAAGGCCGTCGTGGTGGGCTGTCACCAGCAGGCCGGTGGGCGGGGCCAGGTCGTGGCTGGGCATCTCGGTCAGCGCGGCGTCGACCTCGCCGGGCCGCTCCGGGCGGCCGTACCAGCGGCGGACCATCTCCGCCATGTACTCCCGCAGCAGCACCCGCGCGAGCGGACCGTCGGGCGGGTCGAGGCGGGTGTGCCAGCCGGTCACGGGCCGGTCCGCCAGTAGACGCCGTGTTCGCGGGTGAGCAGCATGTCGTCGACCAGGTAGCGGCGCAGCGTCACGTGGTCGGCCTCGCCGCCGGCGCACCAGGGGCGCAGCGCGTCGTCCACCGCCCGTTCCGGGTAGCGCAGCCCGGGTTCGAAGGTGTGCGTGGTGATGTGTTCCAGCAGCACGCGGCGGCGGCCGCGCTGCGCGGGCAGCCGGGTCAGCGCGCCGTCGCGCAGGAACGTGCGCAGGATCGACTCGCGCCGGTCGGCGGGCGGGGCGGACGGCGTGGCGCCGGAGCGGGCGACGTCGCGCAGCCACCCGTCGTCGATGCGCAGCCCGGAGTCGTCGTCGACGAGCACGCCGGTGTCGGTGAGCCGGCGCACGGCGGTGGCCACGTCGCGGGCGGGCAACCCGGTGCGGGCCACCACGGCGGGTACGTCCCGGGCGCCGAGGACGATCGCGGCGAACACGGCGCGGCGGCGCTCGTCGGCGAGCGCCCCCGCGAGGGCCTGTGCGGTCATGCCCGGCAGCCTGTCAGCACCGGACGCGGACGGCCAGGCGTTTTCGGCCCGCGCGGGGGTGCCCGGCGGCGGTGTCAGGCCGTCACGGTGGTGGCGAAGTCGACGTCGGCGGTGTCGACCGTGCCGGCGGTGCGCCCGGGCGCGCTCTGGAAGCCCCAGTAGAGGTTGGTGTGGGCGATCACCTGCGCGGGCGGGGGCGCGCCGTAGGCGGACAGGTCCTCGGTGGTGTGGGCGTCGGCGACGAGCGTGGCGTCGTAGCCCCGGGTGAACGCGCCGTGCAGCGTGCAGCGCACGCACGCGTCGGTCTGGGCGCCGGTGACGACGAGTCGACCCACGCCGCCGGCGGCGAGCACCTGCTCCAGGTCGGTGTCCTCGAAGGAGTCGCCGTAGGCCTTGTGGACCAACGGCTCGTCGTCGCGGCGGGTCAGCTCCGGCACGATCTGCCACGGCTCGCTGCCGGCGGGCAGGTCGTCGGCGTGGTGCTGCACCCAGACGACCGGAACGCCGGCGGTGCGGGCGCGGTCGACCAGGGCGGCGATGTTGGCGAGCACCCGGTCGCGGTCGTGGGCGTCGCGCACCACGCCGTTCTGCACGTCGATGACGAGCAGGGCGGTGTGCGGGCGGTCGGTGAGCGTGGTCATGGCGGCTCCTTCGACGGCTGCGGTCGGGCTCAACCTAGCCGTGGCCCCCGACATGTCCGGTCGGTCGCTCGGCGGCTGAGTTCACCCGGCGCAGCAGGTCGGCCAGCGTCCGCCGCTCCGCCGCGTCCAGTGTGCCGAGCACCCGGTGTTCCTCGTCGCCGACGACGTCCAGGGCCCGCCGCCAGATGGCCTCGCCGGCCTCGGTGAGCGCCACGTCGACGCGCCGCCGGTCGACCTCGGACGGGATCCGGCGCACGAAGCCACGCCGGACCAGGGCATCCACCCGGGCGGTGATCGAGGCGGGCGCCATCCGCAGCGCGTCGGCGATCTCCGAGGGGGCGGCGCGCCCGCCGCGCCCGGCGAGGACGTGCAGCGTGCCGTACTCCTTCTCCTGCAGGTCGAGGTCGGCCAGGACCCGGTCCTTGACCGCGCGCAGGTGCCGGGTGAGCAGCATCATCCGCACCACCGCGCCCTCCACGTCGGGATCGAGGTCGGGCAGGACGGGCTGCCAGCGCGCCACGTGCTGGTCCACGGAGTCGGGGTCGGTCACGGCAACCACGGTACGTCGAACCCGAAATATTCGTTGTCGAAATATTCGACGTCGAAGTAGTCTTCGGCGGTGACGCATCCCCTCCGGCTCCGCGCCTTCCGTCTGCTCTTCCTCGGCCGTACGGTGTCCGCCCTCGGCGACGCCGTGGTCCCCACCGCGCTCGCGCTCGCCGTGCTGCGGGCCACCGGCTCGACCGCCGCGCTGGCCCTGGTGCTCGGCTGCGCCATGGTGCCCCGGCTGCTGCTGCTCCCGCTCGGCGGCGTGGTCGCCGACCGGTTCGCCGCCCGCCGCGTCGCGCTCGCCACCGACCTGATCCGCGGCGCCGCCCAACTGGTCGTCGGCGTCGAACTGCTCGGCGGCGCGCCGACCCTCGCCCACCTCGCCGTGGCCTCCGCCGTCGGCGGGATCGCCTCCGCCTTCGCCATGCCCACCGCGTCCCCGCTGGTCGCCGGCGTCGTCGGCGCCGAGGGACGGCAGCGGGCCAACGCCCTGCTCGGCGCCACCACCAACGCCAGCCGGCTCGCCGGCCCGGCCCTGGCCGGCCTGCTGGTCTGGACCGCCGGCCCCGGCTGGGCGTTCGTCATCGACGCCGCCTCGTTCGGCGTCAGCGCCGTGCTGCTGGCCGCCATCCAGGTCCGGCACGTGCCGGTCGAGCACCGCTCGCTGCGCGCCGACCTGGTCCTCGGGTGGCGGGAGGTCCGTGCCCGCGACTGGTACTGGAGCAGCCTGGTCGCCCACGCCGTCTGGAACGGGGCCGCCGCCGTGCTGCTCACCGTCGGCCCGGCCGTCGCCGTCACCCGGCTCGGCGGCGAGGGCGTCTGGGTGCTGCTGCAACAGGCCGGGGCCGTCGGGCTGCTGGTCGGTTCGCTGCTGGCCACCCGCGCCCGCCCCCGCCGCCCGGTGCTGGTGGGCAACCTGGCGCTGGCCACGTACGCGGCGCCGCTGCTGTTGCTCGCCGTGGCCGCGCCCGCCGCGCTGACCGTGGCCGCCTACTGCCTGGCGCTGAGCGCCCTGGGCTTCCTCAACCCGGTCTGGGAGACCGTGGTCCAGGCCCGCTTCCCCACCCAGGTGCTGGCCCGGGTCACCTCCTACGACTGGCTCATGTCGCTGGGCGCCATGCCCCTCGGCTACGCCCTCGCGCCGCTCGCCGCGTCAACCTGGGGCGCCTCGACGCCCCTCGCGGTCGCCGGGGTGCTCGTGCTGCTCGCCTGCGCCGGCACCGCCGCCGTGCCCGGCGTACGCCGGGTGGGCTGGACCGTCGCCGCCGCGCCGGCCCAGCCGGAGCCGGCGCGGCGGTGACCCGGTTGGCTCAGAGCCGGTGCCCGGTGGTGGCGTCGACGCTGTCGGGGACGGCGTCGTGCCGGTCCCCCACGCTGGACGTGCCGGACGGCTCGAACATCAGGATCGAGGCGCCGTCCGGCGCGTACGGCCGGTGCTCCACCCCGCGCGGCACCACGAACACCGCGCCGCGCGGCAGCGTCACCTCCCGCTGCGCCCCGTCCGCGCCGTCGCGCAGGGCGATGCGCAGCTCCCCGTCGAGCACCAGGAAGAACTCGTCGGTGTGGTCGTGGGCGTGCCAGACGTGCTCACCGGCCACCTTCGCGACCCGGACGTCGTAGTCGTTGACCGTGGTCACGATCCGCGGACTCCACAGCTGGTCGAAGCGCGCCAGGGCGGCGGCCAGCTCGATCGGCTCAGGGTTCATCCGACCATCCTCGCGCACCGGCGGCGGTCACAGGGGACGGTGCATGACGTGCAGGCCCACCCGCCCCCGCGTCGGGTGGGCGAACGACTCCGGCACGGTGCCGATCACGGTGAAGCCCAACCGCCGGTACAGCGCCACGGCCGCCGCGTTGGTCTCCACCACGGCGTTGAACTGCATCGCGGCGAAACCCTGCCGGCGGGCCCAGTCCAACGCCTCCTCGCACAGCGCCCGGCCCACGCCGCGACCCCGCGCACCGGCGGCCACCATGAAACTCGCGGTCGCCACGTGCGAGCCCGGCCCGGGCCGGTTCGCGCCCATCTTGGCGGTGCCGAGCACGGCGCCGTCGTCGTCCACCGCCACCGAGGTACGCCCCGGCGGGCGTTCCACCCACACCTCGTGGGCCACCTCGGCCGGCCAGGCCGGGTCGTAGGGGAACGTGTCCCCGGCGGTGACGACGTCGGAGAAGATCGGCCAGACCTGGCCCCAGTCGGCGTCGGTGTAGTCACGGATGCGCACGGCGGGCACGCTAGTCGGGACCCGACCGTCCGGCCACCGGATTCCGCCCACCCGGCCGAGGCCGGCGGGACGACGTCGGACCGCCCCGCCGGGCCATCATGGGCGGGTGGCCGAATCAGTCGCCGACGTCGATCGCCGCGAGGCCGCCACGCCCGCCGGGCCGCCGCCGCCCGGGCCACGCACGGCGGTCCCGTGGCTGGTCGGCGCGGCCCTCACCGTCGTCCTGCTGCTGCTCGCCGGCCGCTACGGCTACCACCGCGACGAGCTCTACTTCCTGCTGTGCGGCCGGCACCTCGACTGGGGCTACGTCGACCAGGGGCCGCTCGTGCCCGCCCTGGCCCGGCTGGCCGACACCGTCGCGCCGGGCAACCTGGTGCTGCTGCGCACCCCGTCGGCGGTCATCGGCGGCGCCGCGGTGGTGCTGGTCGCCGCGACCGCCCGGGAGTTCGGCGCCGGCCGGGTCGCCCAGTCGGCGGCGGCGGTGCTCGCCGCCGCCTCGGGCATCGTCCTGGCCGGCGGGCACCTGCTCAGCACCACCAGCGTCGACCTGCTGGTGTGGCTCGTCGCCGCGTTCTGCGTGGCCCGGATGCTGCGCACCGGCGACACCCGCTGGGCGCTCGGCGCCGGGCTCGCCCTCGGCGTGGGAATGCTCAACAAGCCACTGCCCGCCCTGCTCGGCGTCGGCCTGGTCGCCGGCGTCGTGATCGCCGGGCCGCGTCGCCTGCTGCGGGACCGGTGGGTCCTGGCCGGGGCGGTGATCGCCGTGCTGCTCGCCGTGCCGTACGGGGCGTGGCAGGCCGCGCACGGCTTCCCGCAGCTCTCCGTCGCCTCGGCCATCGCCGACGGCGGCAGCTCCTACAGCGGTCGGCTCGACGCGCTCGTGCTGCACCTGCTCATCATCAGCCCGTTCGCCGTCCCGGTCTGGGTGGCCGGGCTGGTGGCGCTGCTGCGCCGCCCGGCCTGGTCGGCGTACCGGGCGTTCGGCTGGGCGTGGCTGGTGGTGGTCGCGGTCGTCGTGCTGGCCGGCGGCAAGGGCTACTACGACGCGCCGCTGCTGCTGGTGCTCACCGCCGCCGGCGTGACACCCACCCTCGACTGGGCGCGGCGCGGCGCCGCCCGGGCCCGCCAGACGGCGCTCGCCACCGCCGCCGTGCTGATGGCGGCCAGCAGCGCGGTGCTGCTGCTGCCCACGCTGCCGGCCGACCGGCTGCCCGGTTTCGTCGTCGCGGCCAACTACGACGCCGGCGAGACCATCGGGTGGCCGGAGTTCGCGGACTCCGTCGCCGCCGTGCACCGGGGCCTGCCTCCCGCCGAACGCGACCGGGCGGTCGTGCTCACCGCCAACTACGGCGAGGCCGGCGCGCTGGCCCGCTACGGCCCGGCGCGTGGCCTGCCCCGCGCGTACTCCGGGCACAACAGCATGGTCACGTTCGGCCGGCCGCCCGACGGCGCCGACGTGGTGATCGCCGTCGGCTGGTCCCGACCCGACCGGCTGCGCGCCTGGTTCACCGAGGTCACCGAGGCCGGCCGGGTCGACCAGCGGGTCGACGTCGACAACGAGGAGAACGGCGGGCCGATCTTCGTCGCCCGCGGTCCGCGCCGCCCCTGGTCGCAGATCTGGGACAGCGAGGTCCGGCACGCCTCCTGAGGCCGGCGGGCCATACTTGTCGCCATGCTCTGGGGTGTCAGCGGGCCGCTCTTCCTCCTCGACTACCTGGGCGCGGTCGCCGTGGCCGCCGCGATCGCCCTGGCCGTACGGGAACTGACCGGCCGGCGGGCCGCCGGCGCGACGCCCGACCGGGTCGAACTGGCCTACCTCACCGACCGCGCGCTGCTGGCCTGCCAGGTGGGGATCGCCGCGCTGCGCCGCGCCGGCGGGGTGAGCACTGGCGAACTCGCCACCCTGCGCGCCGACGGCCCCCCACCGGCCCGGCCACCCGGTCTGGTCCGCGCCCTGCACACCGGGCTGCGCCGACCGCAGACCTGGGCCGCC
Source organism: Micromonospora sp. WMMD754 (assembly GCF_049315235.1). Classification (NCBI taxonomy): domain Bacteria; kingdom Bacillati; phylum Actinomycetota; class Actinomycetes; order Micromonosporales; family Micromonosporaceae; genus Micromonospora; species Micromonospora sp. WMMD754. Next base: position 5,345,246 of record NZ_CP186058.1, on the reverse strand, counting down.
GTCCTCGCCGACCCGGACGTCGGTCGGGCGCTGCGCCGGATGGTCGGCCGGCTGGTCCGCGACGGTTGGCTGCTCACCCGCGCCCAACGCCGCCGGATCGCGTTGGGCACCCTGCCGCTGTTCGCGGTCGCCGCCGTCGGCGTGACCCGGCTCGTCGACAGCGCCGTCGAGGGACGCTCCGCCGGCGGCCCCGCGTCGGTCGCCGGGCTGCTGCTGTGCTGCCTGGCCACCACGCTGGGCGGCTGGTGGCTGACCGAGGTGCCGGAGACCGGCGCCGCCGCCCGCCGCCTGCTGCGCCGGCTCCGACGCGAGCACACCGATCTCGACCCCGAACGCCGCCCCACCTGGCAGGGACGGGACACCGACGCGCTGCTGACCGCCATGGCGCTGTTCGGTCCCCGCCCGCTGCTCGCCGTCGACCCGGCCTTCGCCGTCCAGGTCGGCGTCGACCCGGACCGCGGCCGACCCCGCCCGGAGCCGAAACCCGCCCGCCGCTGAGCCCTCGACGGGCGGCGGCGACGCCGATGCGGCAGAGTGGCCCCACGACCGCGAGCAGGAGGTGACCGTGGACGGCCCGACCGGGGTGGTGTTCCCCGCGACCGCCGACGGCCGGCGCAGCACGACCGCGCTGGGACGCGCCGTGGTCGCCGACGCGCTGCGCGCGGTCGACCCGATCGGCGCGCGCTCCGCCGAGCACGAGACCGACTGGCGGCGGGGCTACGTCGGCCACTTCCGTCGACTGGTCGAGGCCGGCCTGCTCTCCCGCGACGCCGCGCTCACCGTCGCCCGCGACGGCCTCGCCGCGCTGCACACCCGCATGCGGTACGCCCCGCCGGACGGCGGCCCCGAGACCACGCCGGCCGAGGCGTTCGCGTCGGACGACCGGGAGTCGCCGCTGCGGACCGCCACGGTCACCGGCGCCGGGCCGGTGGAGCGGGAGCTGTCCCTGCCGTACCGGGGGCGACGCCTGCGCGGCGACGACCTGCGCCGCCGGCTCGACGCGTGGGTCGACGCCGGGGTCATCGAGCCCAGCTGCGCCGAGGCGGTCGGCCGGGTGCTGGCCAACCCGGACTGGCTGGACCTGCGCGACCAACGGATCGTGGTGCTCGGCGCCGGCGCCGAGATGGGCCCGCTGCCCTCGGTGCTGCGCTGGGGCGGCGACGTCGTCGCGGTCGACCTGCCCCGCCCGGAGATCTGGCGCCGCGTCCTGCACACCGCCCGCCGCCACGGCGGCCGGCTGCACCTGCCCGTGCCGCCGGACACCGGGGACGACGACGCGGCACTGACCGCCGCCGCCGGGGCGGACCTGCTGCACCGCCTCCCGCAGGCCGCCCGCTGGCTCGCCGGGCTCGACGGCCGGCTCGTGCTGGGCAACTACGTCTACGCCGACGGCGCCACCAACGTCCGGGTGGCCACCGCCGTCGACGCGCTCACCGTCGAGCTGACCCGGCAGCGTCCGGACGCCGCGCTGGCGTTCCTGGCCACCCCCACCGACGTGTACGCGGTCCCCGGCGACGCGGTCGCCCACGCCGAGCGCGGGTACGCCGCCCGTGGCCCGGCCCGACGGACCCTGCGGCTGATCTCCGGCGGCCGGCTGCTGCACCGCAACTACCCGCCCGGCGCCGACCCGGGCATCAACGACAGCCTGGTGCCCCAGCAGGGGCCGAACTACGCGTTGGCCAAGCGGCTGCAACGCTGGCGCGCGGCGGTGGCCCGCGACGCCGGCGCCACGGTGTCGTTCACCGTCGCGCCGCCCACCCGCACCCGGTCGGTGCTGCGCAACCGCGCGCTCGCCGCCGCGTACGCCGGGGCGCACCGCTTCGGTGTCGAGGTGTTCGAGCCGGCCACCAGCAACACCCTGATGGCCGCGCTGCTCGTGCACGACCTGCGCACCGGCGGTGGACCGGCGCAGGAGCACCCGTGGCGGGACGAAACGTACGCGGCGGCACACGGCGGACTGTGGCGCGTGCCGTACGCCCCGCGGAGCGCGCTCGGCCTGGCGGTGCTGCTGGGCCTCGGCGGGGCCCGGACCTGAGCGGGTTTCCTTGTCTTGGGCGCCGGGAAGGCTCCGGTATGGCCGAGACATTCGTGAGCGAAGACCTGAAGACGCTGCAGTCGATGGCGCGCGGGGCCGGGATTCCGGATGCCGAGCGTCTGTCCCACGACGACCTGGTGGAGGTGTTGCGCCGGGCCGGGCTGGCCGACGGCAGCCAGGACGACTGGCCGGACCAGCCGATCGAGGATCCGGCGCACCTCGCCGGGCTGCCCCGCAGCTCGCTGCGGCAGGGTGACGAGAGCACCGGCGGTCGTGCCGCCGAGGAGGCGATCGGCGCCCGGCCCGGCGAGTCCGGCACCGAGATCGACGACCGCACCGAACGCTGACCGTACCGGCGAGCCGCCCCCGTCACGGGGGCGGCTCGCGTCGGTGAACCGGACGGTCCTGGCCTGCCTATGCTCAGCGCATGCTGTCCCAGGTGACCGGGCTGTCCCGACACTTCACCCAGGAGTCCCTGCGCGCCTACCTGCTGGCGCGGTCGGAGCGCACGCCCGGCGGTTGCCTCCTGGTGCGCGGCTACGGCAGCCGGCGCGGGGTTCACCAGAAGGTGGCCGGGCGCGCGTGGGCGCACGTCGCGGCGTACGTGGTCTTCGTCGGCGGTTACCGACCGGAGCTGGAGGTGGGTCACGACTGCGGCGTGCCCGACTGCATCGAGCCGACCCACCTGCGTCAGCTCAGCCACGCCGACAACTGCCGCCAGCGGCAGCAGCCGCCGATGTGCCGCAACGGGCACCCGCGGGAGGTCGACCCCGGAACCGGCCGGTTGCGGAGGGTGTGCCGACGCTGCAACAGCGACGCGCAGCGGCGGTGGCGCGAGCGACGCGCGGCCGAGGTGGCCGACGCCCGGGCGGGCTACCGGCCCTGAGCCGAAGCGGTCGTCAACGGAGCCGACCGCCTCGCCGTAGGTGATCGAAGATGACCTGGTCCACCGGGGAGACGCGATGACGGTCGGCGTAGCCGAGCCAGGCGATCTCCTCGATCTCGTTCGCCGGCCGGAGGGTGCCCCGGTAGTGAGCGGTGTAGCAGCGCATCCGCACCACGGTGCCGTACGGGTGCCCGTGCGCCTGCGCCTCGAAGACACCCACCGGCGAGGCGCTGCGGGGGTCGACGACGACGCTCATCTCCTCCCGGATCTCGCGGACGAGCGTGTCGAGGTCGCTCTCGCCCGCCTCCCGCTTGCCGCCCGGCAGGTAGTAGACGTCCTTGCCGCGTGAGCGCGAACTGAGGATCACGCCGCTCTCCAGCCGGATCCACGCGACCTTGTCGATGACGGTCACGGCGCCCTCCCGGTGGTGGCTGACTCGTCGAAGACGTCCGGATCGGCCACTGCTTCCCGGAGGCGGCTCAGCCACTCGATGCCGAGTCTGCGGCCGTCGGGGAACTGGTCGTCGCGATCCCAGCGCCACGCGGTGACCATCGCCAGCACCAGAACCCGGCTGTCGCGGAGCACCTGAGGATCGACGTCCGGGTAGTGGTCTCCGACGCCGGGGGGAGCGTGGGCCAGGTCGAACTCGATCGGTCCCCGACAGCACGTCTCGAAGTCGATGAAGAGTGGTCCGGTGCGGGTCGAGAGCAGGTTTCCCGGATGAGGTTCGCCGTGCAGGAGCTGCTCGGGCCGGCCGCTCCCGCTGACCGCTTCCCGCATGCGGCTCAACGTGCTGGCGAGGAGGAGCCGGTCCGCGTCAGCCAGTTGCGGCGTCCGGGTGTGGTCGGCCACCAGCGTCTGGGCCGCGGAGACCCGGTCGGTGAAACGCGGGGTGGCCAGGTCGATGACACGCATTCCGGCGTGCAGGCGTTCGAGCGCGCCGGCGTAGTCCCGGTCCGGGATCGGCGGGGTGGGCACCGGTTCGTAGTAGGTCCAGAAGGTGACCACGTGGTCGTCCCGGGCAAGGACCTCGGGCGATTCCAGCGCGGCCACCGGGCTCCCGACCTCGGCCAACCGCCGCGCGACCTCCACTTCGAACTGGGCCGGTGCGCGGCGGCCGGGGCCACCCGGGCGAGCACGTCGCAGGGCCGCAGGCGCAGGGTGAGCACGTTGGAGTTGTGCAGGACGACGGCGTCGTGGGCGGTCAGGCCGAGCGAGGACGCGCTCGACATGGCGGCCCGTGTCGCCTGCCGAGTCTCGTCTGTCCGCACCGGAGCACCGTAGTTCAGGCCTCGGCGCGGGGCAGCCGCATTTCGCCGCGTGCCTGCCGTCGACGTCGGCCAGGCGACACCAGCGCGAATCCTTACGCACAAGAACTGTCATTATGATGCACCGTCCTTTCGTCCGTTATGTCGGTGCCAATTAACGGATTGCCGTTACCGGTAATCCGTTAATTGAGACGTGGGTCGCCGGTAAAGCGCTTGAGGCATGCCTCGGCCCTCGCTTACGGTCGCCGCGACCCCGCACCCCTGAGGACAGAGGACGAACCCGCGTGACCCCGCCCGCTCTCTGAACCTGACACGCCTTCCACCCACCCCGAGCCGACGCTCCCCCGTCGGCTCCGCCGGGCTGCCTCCACGCGCCCGGTCACACGGCGATCGAGGCCGCGTCATCGGCCTCGTGTCAGGTCTACAGAGATCAGGTTTCCCGTCCTCATGTCTTCATCACCCCATATCGTGCTGCCCTGGTTCGTCCGCCGGACCAGGCTTCCGCTGCTGTCACTGCGCTGTGTGGACTGCCGATCGGAGTCCGCCACCACCGGCGACGGCCGGTTCCGGGTCAACGCCAACGGCAAACTGCTCGACGTCTGGTTGCTGGTCCGGTGCGTCTCGTGCGACCGGACCAGCAAGCTGACCGTGCACGAGCGGGCGCCGGTCAGCTCGCTCGACCCGGTCACGCTCCACGGCTACCACCTCAACGACCCGGTCCTGGTCGCCGCCACACTGGTCGACCCGGCGCTGGCCCGGCGCGGTCGTTTCACGTTGGACTGGACCGGCGTCTGGCGTCTGGACACCCCGACCGAACGGCCCGCCGAGGCGTGGCCGCTGCGGGTCGAGGTCACCTTCGAGGATCCGGTGCCGGTGCGCCCGGATCGGCTCATCGCCCACGGGTTGGGCCTCAGCCGCCACGAGGTGCTGCGCCGGGTCAAGGGCGACGTGCCGCTGCGCCGCCCGAGAAGCACCGACTTCACCTTCACCGTGCTGGCCGAGGGTTAGCGACGCGCCGGTCGTGGCGGGCACCCCGCCCGCCGCGACCGGCGCGTGGGCGACACTTGCGGAGTGACGACGACGATCGTGCCGATGACCTGTGCTCATCCGGCGTTCGACCGCACCGCTGCCCTGTTCGACGCCTACCGGGTGCACTACGGCCTACCGTCATCTCCCGAGACGACCCGCTCCTGGCTGCACGACCAGCTCGCACAGCACCGGATCTCCGCTGCTGCCGCCATCCAGGCCGATCAGGTCTGCGGTTTCGTCACGGCCATGGTCATGCCCGCATCGCTCATGCTGGGCACCGCATGGTCGATCCGTGACCTGTACGTGGCCCCGCGCCATCGCCGTAGCGGTATCGCGCACGCACTCCTGCAGCACGTCATCCGCAGTGCGCGCGCTGCCGGTGCCTCTCGCCTGTCGCTGCAGACCGAGACCGACAACGTCCCGGCCCTGACGCTCTACACCCGGGCCGGCTTCCGGCCCGTCACCGGCCTGGAACTCCTCAATCTCCGCCTCGACCCCACCCCGGAAGATCCAGGAGACACGACCTAGGCTGGTCCCGTCGATGCGGATCCATCTCGGGAGGCACGATGGCGGATCGGGCACGGGAGGTCGTCGAGCGGATCCTGCGCGCCGGCCGGAAGGGCGACGTCGGGGCGTTCGTGGAGCTGATGGCCCCGGAAGGCTACATCGAGTGGCCGTTCCGCCCCGCCGGTGTGCCCGGCCGGGTGCGGGGGCGGGCCGAGGTCCGCCGGCACCTAATCGAGACGGCCGGCACCCTGATCACGTTCGACGAGTACCGCGACGTGGTGATCCACGAGACGCTCGACCCCGAGGTGGTCGTCGTGGAGTACGAGGCCGTCGGCAGCGTGGTCGCCACCGCAGAGCCGTTCGAGCAGACGGTGATCGCCGTGTTCCGCGTGCAGGACGGACTCGTCGTGTCCTACCGCGACTACATCAACCCGCTGCCGCTGATGCAGGCGCTGGCAGGCGGCGCGGGAAACCGCTGAGGCGAACGACGGAAAGGCCGGGTCCATGGGACACGACGACCAGCTCCGACACTCCTCGTCGTTCGGCGCGGCGGCGACCGCGTACGCCGAACACCGCCCGGACTACGCGCGCGACGCGGTGCGGTGGGCGCTCGCACACGCGCCCGGCCCGCGGGTGCTCGACCTCGGCGCCGGCACCGGCAAGCTCACCGCCGGACTGCGCGCGGCCGGCGTCGACGTCAGCGCGGTCGAACCCGATCCGGCGATGCTGGCCGAGCTGCGCCGCGCGGTGCCGGACGTCCGCGCGCTGCCGGGCAGCGCCGAGGCGATCCCACTGCCGGACGCGTCCGTCGACGCCGTGCTGGCCGGCAACGCGATGCACTGGTTCGACATGGCCGTCGCCGGTCCGGAGATCGCCCGGGTGCTCGCGCCCGGCGGCACCCTGGCGGGGCTGTGGAACGTGCTGGACGACCGGGTGGACTGGGTCGCCGAGTTGGCGCGGGTCAGCGGGAGCGCCGCCGTCGGCCCCCGGGACACGCCCGCCTCCTGGCGCGTCGAGACGGCGCGGATGCACGTCCCGACCAACGGCGCCGCAGCCCGGTTCGAACGGCCGGAGCAGGCCGAATTCCCGCATGGACAGCGTCGCACCGCCGACTCCCTGGTGGCGACGCTGGCCACCCGCGCCGGGATGCTGGTCATGCCGGCGGAGGAACGCGACGCCACGCTCGGTCGGATCCGCGCGTTCCTGGCGAGCCGCCCGGAGACCGCGGCCGGCGAGTTCACGCTTCCGATGCTGACCTGCGTGCTCCGCGTGCGGCGGTGCTGAACCCACGCGGATGTGGACGACATCAGGCGGCAGCCTCCTGGGAGCGCAGGACCGGGTGGCGCTCCTCCCAGGCGTGCCGCACCCCCCGGGGAAGGTAGAGCTGGGGCCAGAGTCGGACGAGGGTGGGGCCGTGCAACCAGGTGCGTAGTTCGTCGGATCGGACGGCTTCGGTGAGCACGGTCTCGTACATCCAGGTCAACAGGCCCGGCCGGTCGAGGTCGACGTGCCGGTCAGGCTGCCAGAACAGGCGGTGGGGCAGCTCGACGACGCCGGTGGTCGGGCCTCTCAACTCGCCGAGATCAGCGACCACGGCGGGCCGTCGTCCCGGCCGCGCCTCGTGCGGTCGACGCGAGCTGCGGACGAAACCGCTCGGATCCATGTCCCCAGAATAGGCCCTGGTGACCTGCGTTCGGGCCACGCCGGGCGCGGCCGGTCAGGAATCGGCGTGCCACACGGTTGTGCGGCGGCGCCCGGTCAGCTGGCGCCACCAGCGCCAGCTGCGGCGGGGACGCGCCGCGGGTCGACCGGTGTCCTGCGGCTCCACCGTCGCGGGCGCCGACCGCTCGGCCGCGACGCGTTCCCGGTCGGCCCGCCACCGGCGCACCGCCTCGTCGACGTTGACCGGGCGGACCACCACCCGCGGCCCGGTCGGGGTGCGCAGCCAGGCCACCACCTCGGTGTTGAGCGCGGCCACGTACGACCGCACGCCCTCCTCGGTGGGCAGGTCGCGCAGCTCGGCCGGCAGCTGCTCGATGCGGCGGCGCAACTGCAACGGCGTGGGCAGCATCAGGTCGGACGGGATCTGTTCGCGCTCCATGAAGCTGCGGATCCACCAGCCCTCGTCGTAGGGCAGGTCCCGGCCCGGGATCGGCTTGCCCGCGCCCGGCAGGTTGTCGAACTCGCCGCGCTCCTGGGCCGAGCGGATCTGCGCCTCGACCGCGGCCTCCCAGCCTGTCGTCACCGCCGTCACCTCCCGTACCCACCGTATCCGCCAATCTCCGACCAGGGTCAGCGTCGGACGGGCCTGGGGTTGTTCCCGGCCGTGCCGGGAGCAGGCGTAGCGTGCCCGGCATGCGCGACTGGCTGATCGGGCTCGGGGTGGCGCTGGCCTGCCTGGTGGTGAGCTGGGCGGTGCTCGTGCTGCTGGCCCGGCGGCTGCCGCCCGGGCCGCTGCGTGACCTGGCCGCGTTCCTGCCCGACTGCGCCACCACGGTGCGGCGGCTGCGCCGGGACCCGAGGGTGCCGCGCCGCGCCCGGATCGCGATCATCGTCGCCGGTGTCTGGGTGGCCAGCCCGATCGACCTGATCCCGGAGTTCCTGCCGGTGATCGGCCCGCTGGACGACGTCGTGGTGGTCGCCCTCGCGCTGCGCTACGCCGGCCGGCAGGTGCCCCGGCAGGTGCTGCTCGACGCGTGGCCGGGCGAACCGCGCCTGCTGCTGCGCCTGCTCGGCGCCCCGGCGGACTGACGGTCAGGTCAGCCGGCGGACGTGCCGGTGCCCGTCGCGGGGGAACGGTGGACGGGCCGGCAGCACCTCGACGAAGGCGTACCCGCTCTTCTCCGCCACCCGGCAGGAGGCCGGGTTGTCGATCTGGTGCAGCAGCTCCAGGCGGGTCAGCCCACCGGCGGCGAACCGGGCGAACGCCCAGCCGGTGACCGCCTCGACCGCCCGGGGCGCGACGCCCCGCCCGCGCGCCGGCGCCGCCGTCCAGTAGCCGACCTCGGCGTCCGGGCGGCCCGGCCGGACCTCCTTGAGCACGATGCAGGCCACCAGCCGCTCCCCCGGCGCGTCCTCCACCACGGCGAAGCTGAACCGGCGGTCGGCGGCCCAGCCCTGCCGGCTGCGGCGCACGTAGTCCCGCGCCTCGGCCGGGGTGGTCACCGGGCGGCTGGTCCAGGCCCGCAGCACCGGGTCCCGGTAGGCCTCGAGCAGCGCGTCGGCGTCGCCGTCCCGCCACGGACGCAGCAGCAGACCGGGCGCGGTGGGGGTGGCGTCGGCGGACAACACGATCGACATCCGGTCAGTATGGCGTCGTCCGGGTGGCGCGCGTCACCCCGCGCGGCGGCCGGAGCAGGACCGTGGCGTCACCGCCGGCGGCGTAGGGTCCGGGCAGGACCGACGGCGGGAGGGCAACATGGTCACGCTCGGTGCGGTGGTGGGGATCGCCCTGGTGGCGCTCGGTCTGGTGCTCACACCCGGGCCCAACATGGTCTACCTGGTGTCCCGGTCGGTCACCCAGGGCCGGCGGGCCGGCCTGGTGTCGCTGCTCGGGGTGGCGGTCGGGTTCGGCGTCTACCTGGCCGCCGCGGTCGCCGGCATCGCCACCGTCTTCGTGCTGGTGCCGCCGCTCTACACGGCCGTGAAGCTGGCCGGCGCGGCCTACCTGCTCTGGTTGGCGTGGCGCACGCTGCGCCCGGGCGGTCGGTCCGCGTTCACCCCGGCGCCGCTGCCGCCGGACCGGCCCCGACGGCTGTTCACCATGGGTCTGGTCACCAACCTGCTGAATCCGAAGATCGCCATCCTCTACGTGTCGCTGCTGCCGCAGTTCGTGGACCCGTCGCGCGGACACGTGGCGGTGCAGAGCCTGCTGCTCGGGCTGACCCAGATCGGCATCGCGCTGACCGTGAACGCGCTGATCGTGCTCAGCGCGGGATCGGTGTCGGCGTTCCTCACCCGCCGGCCGGGCTGGGCCCGCGTCCAGCGTTACGTGATGGGCACCGTGCTGGCCGGGCTCGCGGTGCGCATCGCCGCCGACCGCTCGCGCGCCGCCGTCGCCACCCCCTGAGGCGGTACGCGCGTCAGCGCCGCGCCTCGCGCAGCACCGCCACGCCGCCCGGCGCGAGGGTGAGCACCTCCGCGACCGGCTCGTCGGTGAGCAGCTCGTGTCCGGCGGCCGGCACCCGCTGCGGCCGGTCGGTGTGGTTGAACAGGTACAGGCGGGTGTGGTCGCCGGCGTGTCGGCGTACCGCCTCGACACCCGGTGGCGCCTCGGGGCAGGTGGGGCCGACGCCGGCGCGGCGGGCCACGTCGGTGAGCAGCCGCCGGTAGGTGTCGTCGTCGGGGCGGGTGGAGACGTACCAGGTGTGGGCATCGCCGACCCGGTGCCGGGTCACCGCCGGCCGGCCGTCCAGCACCCCGCCGATGTAGGCGGTGACCGCCTCCGCCCCGGTCAGGTGCACCGTCTCCGACCAGATCCGGCCGATCCCGCCGCTGGTCAGCGGCACCCGTTCGTCGTCGGCGAGCGGGTGGAACTCCTCCACCCGCACCCCGAGCAGGTCCCGGTACGCGCCCGGGTAGCCGCCGGGACGCACGCGGGCGTGCTCGTCGGCGACCCCGCTGAGCCAGGTGACCAGCAGGTGCCCGCCGGCGTGGACGTGGCGGCGGACCCAGTCGACGGTGGCGTCGGAGGCCAGGTAGAGCGCGGGGAGCAGGAGCAGCCGGTGCCCGTCGAGCGGGTCGCCGGGCGTCACCAGGTCGGCGGTGATGCCGGCGTGCCACAGCGCCCGGTGCGCGGCGGCCACCTCGCCCGGGTGGTCGAGGCCGTAGCGGGGCATGCCGGGGTGGCGCAGCGCCCATCCGCTGGCGGCGTCGTGGGCGATCGCGACGCCCGCCGGCACCGCACCGGAGGCGGTGCCGGCGAGCCGGTTGAGCATGGCGCCGAGCCGGGTGACCTCGCGGAACACCCGGGTGTCCTTGCCGACGTGCGACACCACCGCGGAGTGGAACCGTTCCGCGCCGCCGGCCGGCGCGCGCCACTGGAAGAACATCACCCCGCCGGAGCCGCGGGCCACGTGCGCGAGGCTGTGCCGGATCATCCGGCCCGGTTCCTTGGTGTGCATGCGGTGGGCGGTGTGGATCTGGTTCGGCGCGCTCTCCATCAGCAGCCACGGCACGGGCCGGCCGGCCCCGTGGCGGGCCCAGCCGCGCGCGAGGTCGGCGGCGAGCGCGGTCTGCTCCTCGGCGCCCCGGTCGGTGCGGGACGGGTAGTGGTCGACGGCCACCAGGTCCACCTCCCGTGCCCAGCGGGCGTGGTCGACGGGCACCCAGTCGCCGAGCGCGTAGTTGGTGGTGACCGGCACCGCCGGGTTCGCCGCGCGCAGCAGGTCCCGCTGCGCGGTGTACGCGGACAGCAGCGTGTCGGACCAGAACCGGCGGAAGTCGAGCAGCTGCCCGGGGTTGCCCAGGTACTGCGTGGCGCGGGGCGGGGCGACCTGCGCCCAGTCGGTGTAGTGCTGGCCCCAGAAGCTGGTCACCCAGGCGTCGTTGAGCGCGTCGAGGTCGCCGTGCCGGTCGGTGAGCCAGCGGCGGAACGCCGTCTCGACGTGCGCGCAGTGGCAGGTGGTGCCGTACTCGTTGTGCACGTGCCACAGTGCCAGCGCCGGGTGGTGGGCGTACCGGGCGGCCAGCACCTCGGTGATGCTCCGGGCGGCGGTCCGGTAGGCGGGCGCGGCGGCGCAGTAGGTGTCCCGGCTGCCGTGGTGCAGGCGTACCCCGTCGGCGGTGACCGGCAGCGCGTCCGGGTGGGCGAGGGAGAACCAGGGCGGCGGCGAGGCGGTGGGGGTGGCGAGCGCGGCCCGGATGCCGGCGTCGTGCAGCAGGTCCAGCACCCGGTCGAGCCAGTCCAGGGTGTGGCGGCCGGGTGCGGGCTCCAGGCGGGACCAGGCGAACACGCCGACGGTGACGAGGTCGACGCCGGCGGCGCGCATCAGCGCGACGTCCTCGCGCCACACCGCCTGAGGCCACTGCTCCGGGTTCCAGTCGCCGCCGTACCGGAGTCGACCGTCGGCCCACAGTCCTTTAGTTGTCATCCAAGCCAAAGTAAGAACAGGTGAGAGCGAAAGTCAATGCGAGGACTCATTGACAGTTAGTTGTGATCCCAAAGAAACTGGCGGAACCGCCCGTGTCGCCGCGAGGAGACGCCCATGCCGTACCGCCCGCCCCTGGTCCCGTTCGAGACGTTCGTGGCCGACCCGCCCGACCTGCCGGTGCGCGCCCCCGGTGAGGAGGGTGCCGACGACGTGCTGCGGGCCGAGGTGGCCACCACCGACGCGCACGGGGTCACGCTCGCCGCCACCTGCGCCTCCGGCCGCACCGTGGTCGCCCGGGTGGAGGCCGCCGGCCACGGCATCCTGCGGGTACGCCTCGCCGACGACCTCGCCGTGCGCAGCCGCTCGGCGCGGGCGCTGCCCCTGGTCCGGGCCGCCCCGCACCCGGCCGTGGTCAGCGTCGACGACGCGTACGCGCGCGTGGACGCCGGCGCGGTGGTCGCCGAGGTACGCCTCGACCCGTGGGGGCTGCGGTTCCTCACCCCGGACGGCCGGCTGCTGCTGGCCGCCGACACCGGCACCCGGGACATCAGCGGCCGGCGACGCACCCTTCCACTCGGGCGCTCGACCGTGGACGGTGAGCCGGCCGCCTGGCACGAGAGCTTCGTCGCCCCCGGCGACGAGCGGTTCGTCGGCTTCGGGGAGAAGTTCACCCCGCTGGACAAGCGCGGGCAGCGACCGCTGATGTGGAACTTCGACGCCTTCGGCGGCGAGTCCGACCGGTCGCACAAGAACGTGCCGTTCTACCTCTCCGACCGCGGCTACGGGGTGCTCGTCGACAGCGGCCTGCCGGTGCAGTTCGACGTCTGCGCCAGCACCCACAGCAGCGTGCAGGTGCTCGTCCCGGACGACCTGCTCGACTACTACGTGCTGGCCGGCCCCACCCCGGCGCAGGTGCTCGACCGGCTGGACGCGCTGACCGGCCGGCCCTACCTGCCGCCGCGCTGGGCGTTCGGGGCCTGGATCTCCTCCGGCTTCTTCCCGGACAGCCAGCAGCGGGTGCTGGAGCGGGCCCGGCTGATCCGCGAGCGCGACATCCCCTGCGACGTGCTGCACCTGGACTGCTACTGGCAGGTCGCCGGGCGCTGGTCGGAGCTGCGCTGGGACGAGCGGGCCTTCCCCGACCCGGCCGCGATGCTCAAGGACCTGGCCGAGCAGGGGTTCCGGGTGTGCCTGTGGATGAACCCCTACCTGATGACCGACAGCCCGCTCTACGCCGACGCCGAGGCCGCCGGCTACTTCCTGCGCCGCCCGGACGGCGCCACGTACGTCGCCGACACCTGGCACGGCAGCTATCCGGTCTGCGCCATCGTGGACCTCACCAACCCGGCGGCGGTGCGCTGGTTCCAGGGCCTGCTGCGCCCCCTGCTCGCGCAGGGCGTCGCGGTGTTCAAGACCGACTTCGCCGAGGCGGTGCCCGCCGACGCCGTGGCGCACAACGGCATGACCGGCGTCGAGCTGCACAACGTGTACGCGCTGCTGTTCAACGACGCGGTCGCCGACGTCACCGAGGAGGTGGCCGGGCACCGCACGGTCTGGGCGCGCTCGTCGTACCTGGGCGGGCAGCGGCACAGCGCCCAGTGGAGCGGCGACGTCAACGCCACCTGGCCGGGAATGGCCAGCACGCTGCGCGGCGGGCTCTCCCACGGCCTGTCCGGGGTGCCGTTCTGGAGCCATGACACCGGCGGCTTCCACGGCACCCCCGCTGCGGACCTGTACGTGCGCTGGACCCAGTTCGGCGCGCTCTCGCCACTGGTCCGCCTGCACGGCACCACCAGCCGGCTGCCCTGGGACTTCCCGCCCGAGGCGGAACGGCACGCGGTGGCCGCGCTGCGGCTGCGGTACCGGCTGCTGCCGTACCTCTGGTCGGCGGCCGTGGACGCGGCCCGCACCGGCGCGCCGATGCTGCGCGCGCTGCTCGTCGACACCCCGGACGACCCCACCGCCTGGACCACCGACCTGCAGTACCGTCTCGGCCGCGACCTGCTGGTCGCGCCGGTGCTCGACCCGTCCGGGGAACGCGCCGTCTACCTGCCGGCCGGCGACGACTGGCTGGACGCGACCACCGGGGAGGGCCACAGCGGCGGCCGACACCTGCGGGTACGCGTGCCGATCGACCGCCTTCCGCTGTACGTGCGACGCGGGGCGCTGATCCCGGTGACCCCGGCCGCCCCCACCGTCGCCGAGGGGCCGTTCCGCGACGTCACGCTCGTGGCCTGGGGCGGCGCCGACGCCGTCACGGTGGTACGCGACGAGGCCGGCGACACCACGGTCACCGCCAGCCGCGACGGCGACACGTTGCACGTGCGGGTGGACGGTCCGCTGGACGTGCGCGGGGTCTCGGTGGTCGGGGCGGACTCGCCGCGCCGGATCGTGCTCGACGGCGAGACCGTGCCGGCGACCGCGTTCGAGCCGTGGTTCGGGGGCTGACTCCGGCGGTCCGGACCGTCGCCGATTTAGTTTAAGCTGTAGCCGAAACCGGGGCCGGGCGCAGGAGGCGGGCAGTTCGTGATCAGCATCGACCGGCCGTCGCGGACGGCCGACCTGGGCGACGTACGGGTGGCCAACCGGGCCGCGGTGCTGCGGCACGTCCGGCTGCACGCCCCCTGCTCCCGGGCCGACGTCGCCGCCCGCACCGGGCTGAACAAGGCCACCGTCTCCAGCCTGGTCGGCGAGCTGATCGAGCACGGTCTGCTGCGCGAGACCGGGCTGACCGAGAACCGGGTGGGCCGCCCGGCGACCATGCTCGTGCTCGACGGCTCCCGCTACGTCGGGCTCGGCCTGCGCATCGGCGCCGACGAACTGGTCGTGGTCGCCGTCGACCTGGCCGGCGAACGGGTCCTCACCTGGCGACGGGCGTTCGCCACCGCCACCGCCGGCCCGGACGAGACCGTGGCGGCGCTCGCCGCGCTGGCCCGGCGGGCGATCAACCGGGTCACCGGCGCGGGCCGCACCGTGCTGGGGCTCACCGTGGGCGTGCCCGGCCCGGTGGACGGCGACGGCGTGGTGCCGGCGGCGCCGGCACTGGGCTGGCGCAATGTGCCGCTCGCCGCCGCGCTGCGTCGCGCCCTGCGCGACCCGGGTTTCCCGATCGGCGTCGACACCGACGCCAACCTCGCCGTCTCGGCCGAGCTGCGACACGGCCCGTACGCCGGCACGGCCGACCTGGTGCACCTCACCGGCGGGCCGACCGTCGGCGCCGGGGTGGTCAGCGGCGGGCGGCTGCTGCGTGGCGGCCGGGGCTTCGCCGGCGAGATCGGCCACCTGCCGGTGCTGCCGGACGGGCCGGCGTGCGGGTGCGGTCGTCGGGGTTGTCTCGCCGCGCTCGTCGGCGTGGACGCCGTGGTGCGCCGCCTGCTGCCGGACGCCACGCAGGACGGTCCGATCACCGACCACCTGCCGGAGATCGAGCGGATCCAGGTGCTCGCCCGCGCCGGGGACGACCCGGTGCGGACCGGGCTCACCGAGGTCGGCCGGCAGCTCGGGCGGGCGGTCTGCGTCCTGGTCGACCTGCTCGACCCGGAGGTCGTCGTGCTGGGTGGGCACCTGGCCGCGCTCGCGCCGTGGCTGCTGCCGGCCGTCCGCGCCGAACTCGCCGACCGCACCCTGGCGCCGCCGCCGGTGGTCCGGGTCGAGGCCAGCACGCTGGGCTCGGAGGCCAGCGCCCTCGGCGGTGCCACCGCCGCACTGGCCACCGTGGAGGCCGGGCAGCTGCCCGCCGCCTGACCCCTTGACCGCGCCCGCGCGGGGTGCCAACCTCGGGTAACGCCGTCACCGCGACCGGGCAACCCGGTGCCGGCGTGTTTTTCGGCGGTCGTCGAAGCGCTTCACCACTGCTCCGGGCCGACGCCGCCGCCCGACCACCACCCCCTTTCCGCGTGCGCGCCGCCGTCTCCCGGCCCGGTCGTCGAAGCGCTTCGACGACCGGGGTGCCGCACGCTTCCCCGGAGGCGCCCGCCATGACCGATCCCGTCGCACCCCGTCCCGACGACCTGCTGGCCCGGCTCACCCTGCCGGAGAAGCTCGGCCTGCTGCACCAGTGGCAGGCGCCGGTCCCCCGGCTCGGCCTACCGGCGTTCCGCACCGGCACCGAGGCGCTGCACGGGGTGGCCTGGCTCGGCGAGGCCACCGTCTTCCCGCAGGCGATCGGACTGGCGACCAGCTGGAACCCGGACCTGATCCGGGCGGTCGGCGCCGCCGTCGGCGACGAGGTCCGGGCCAAACACCAGGCGGACCCGGGTCGGGTCGGGCTCAACGTGTGGGCGCCGGTGGTCAACCCGCTGCGCGACCCCCGGTGGGGCCGCAACGAGGAGGGCTGGTCCGAGGACCCGTGGTTGACCGGCCGCCTGGCCACCGCCTACGCCCATGGGCTGCGCGGCGACCACCCCACCCGGCTGCGGACCGCGCCGACACTCAAGCACTTCCTCGGCTACAACAACGAGACCGACCGGGCGGTCACCTCCAGCGACCTGCCGCCGCGCGTGCTGCACGAGTACGAGCTGCCGGCGTTCCGCGCCCCGCTGGCCGCCGGGGCGGCGGTGGCCGTGATGGCGTCGTACAACCTGGTCGACGGCGTGCCGGCGCACCTGAGCCCGCTCATCGACGGGGAGTTGCGCGGCTGGGCCGACGACGAGGTGCTGGTGGTCGGCGACGCGGGCGCGGTCGGCAACATCGCCGGCGTGCAGGCGTACCTGCCCGACCACGTCACCGGGTTCGCCGCCGCGCTGCGCGCCGGGATCGACAGCTTCACCGAGGACGACGACGACCCCGGCCCCACGGTGGCCCGGTTCACCGAGGCCCTGGCGCGCGGGCTCGTCACCGAGTCCGACGTGGACCGCGCGGTCCGGCGGATCCTGTCGGTGCGCACGCGCCTGGGCGACCTGGACCCGCCCGGCCACGACCCGTACGCCGGGGTGCCGGCCGACGTGGTGAACTGCCCCGCGCACCGGGAACTCGCCCGGGAGGCCGCCCGCCAGTCGGTCGTGCTGCTGCGCAACGACGGTCTGCTGCCGCTGGCGCCGGACACCCGGGTCGCGGTGCTCGGCCCGCTCGCCGACACCGTGCTCACCGACTGGTACAGCGGCACGCCGCCGTACGCGGTGAGCGCGTACCGGGGGCTGCTCGGCCGGCTGCCCGACGTGCGCACCCACTGCGGCGCGGACCGGATCACGTTGCGCGTCGGCGACCGGGCCGTGCGGTGCGTCGACGGCGCACCGCTGGTCCTCGGCGACGGCGCACCGACGGAGTTCGACGTGGTCGACTGGGGGCAGGGCGTGGTGGCGCTGCGCGTGGCCCACCACGGCCGGTACGTCGGCGCCCAGGACTCCGGCACGCTGGTCGACGACCGTCCGGGCCCGGGCGGCTGGGTGGTCCGGGAGACGTTCCGCCTGCACCACCGGCCCGACGGCAGCGCGCTGCTGCACCACCTGGCCACCGGCCGGCACGTCGGCGTCGACCCGGAGGGCCGCCTGCGCGTCGACACCGGCGACCCGGCCGGGTTCACCGTCGACCTGGTCGTCGACGGCGCCGCCGAGGCCGCCGCGCTGGCCGCCGCCGCCGACGTGGCGCTGGTGGTGCTCGGCAACCATCCGATGGTCAACGGGCGGGAGACCGAGGACCGGGCCGATCTGGCGTTGCCGTCCGGCCAGCAGGACCTGCTGCGCGCCGTGCGGGCGGCGAACCCGCGTACCGTGCTGGTGCTGACCAGCAGCTACCCGTACGCGGTGGGCGGGGCGCGGGAGCAACCGCCGGCGGTGCTGTGGAGCGCCCACGGTGGACAGGAACACGGCAACGGGCTGGCCGACGTACTGCTCGGCGCCGCCGACCCGGGCGGCCGGCTCACCCAGACCTGGTACGCCGACACCGCCGAGCTGCCCGACCTGCTCGACTACGACGTCATCGGCGCCGACGCCACCTACCTCTACCACCGGGGTGAGCCGCTGTACCCGTTCGGGCACGGGCTCAGCTATGCCGCGTTCGACTACGCTGACCTCCGGCTGAGCACCGCCACGGCGCACGCCGGCGAGGAGGTGGAGGTGAGCGTCGAGGTCACCAACACGGGCCGCCACCCGGGCACCGAGGTGGTGCAGCTCTACACCCGGCAGCGTCGTTCCCGGGTCAAGCAGCCGCTGCGGCAGCTGCGCGACTTCGCCCGGGTCACCCTCGACCCGGGGTGCGCGGCCCGGGTGACGCTGCGGCTGCGTACCGCCGATCTGGCCTGGTGGGACGAGAACCGCGCCGCGACGGTGGTGGAGGACGCCGTCCACTCGGTGCTGGTCGGCCGGTCCGCCCGGG
Source organism: Micromonospora sp. WMMD754 (assembly GCF_049315235.1). Taxonomy (NCBI): domain Bacteria; kingdom Bacillati; phylum Actinomycetota; class Actinomycetes; order Micromonosporales; family Micromonosporaceae; genus Micromonospora; species Micromonospora sp. WMMD754. The sequence goes on along the minus strand of NZ_CP186058.1, from coordinate 5,327,117 downwards.
ACGTGCGGCTGGTCGGCGCGCTCGCCGTCACCGGCGGCGACGCCGCGCCGGTGACCACCGACGGGCGGTCGGGGGCCGCCCGGTGACCGGCCGGGTCGCCGGTGACCAGGTCACCATCGCCGACGTGGCCCGCCACGCCGGGGTCGCCGCCAGCACCGTGTCGTACGTGCTCAGCGGCAAGCGCGCCATCTCGGCGACCACCCGGGGCCGGGTGCTGGCCAGTGTCCGCGCGCTGGGCTACCACCCCAACGCCGGGGCGCGGGCGCTGGCCAGCCGCCGGGCCAACGTGATCGCCCTGGTGCTGCCGCTGCGCACCGGCATGCAGGTGCCGGTGGTGATGCGGTTCGCCACCGCGGTGGTCACCACCGCCCGCCGCCACGACCACGACGTGCTGCTGGTGACCGCCGACGAGGGGCCGGCCGGGCTGCACCGGATCGCCGGCAGCGCGCTGGTCGACGGCGTCCTGCTGATGGACGTGGAGCTGGAGGACTCCCGGGTGCCGCTGCTGCGGGAGCTGGCGCTGCCCGGCGTGCTGATCGGCCACCCGACCGACAGCAGCGGGCTGGCCTGCGTGGACCTGGACTTCCGGCGGGCCGGGGAGCTGTGCGTGGAGCACCTGGCCGGCGCGGGGCACCGGCGGATCGCGTTGCTCGGCGCGCCGGCCGCCGTCTACGACCGGGGCACCGGCTTCGCCCACCGGACCCGGGCCGGGGTGCTGGCCGCCGCCGACCGGCTCGGCGTCGACGCGGTGGCCCGGCCCTGCGAGGAGGGCCCGGCGGCGGTCCGGCGGGACCTGGAGGCGCTGCTGGCCGACCACCCCGACGTCACCGGGCTGGTGGTGCAGAACGAGTCGGCCGTCGGGCCGGTGCTGTCGGCGTTGCCGCTGCTGGGCCGGCGGGTGCCGCGGGACGTCTCGGTGGTCGCGGTGTGCCCCGACGAGCTGGCCGAGCAGTCCGGGCTGACCGGCGTGCCGGTGCCCGCCGAGGAGGTCGGCCGGCAGGCGGTGACGCTGCTGATGCGGCGGCTGCGCGACGAGCCGGTGCCGGAGGTGACCCTGCTGGAACCGCGGCTGACCGTGCGCGACACCAGCGGCCGGCCCGGTCGGTGAGGACCGGTCAGAGGCTGTCCGGGCGGCGCAGCGCCGGATGGTGCTCGCCCGGGGCCGCGTACCAGGGCGAGGCGTCGTCGGCGAGCGCGGTGCCGATCCGCAGCCGCGACCAGTCGTCCAGGTCGGGCAGCGCGTCCGGGGCGAACCAGGCCACCGCCAGGGACTCGTCACCGTCGGCGGTGGCGGTCCCGCCCACGGCCCGGCAGCGGAACCAGACGTTGAGGTATTCGCAGGCGTCGCCGTTGGGATAGACCACCGGGCGGGTGGCCACGCCGGCCAGCCGCTCGATCGCCACCTCGACGCCGGTCTCCTCGCGTACCTCGCGCACCAGCGCGTCGGCGGGCTGCTCGCCCGGGTCCACGGTGCCGGCGGGCACCGACCAGCGGCCGTTGTCCCCTCGTCGGGCCAGCAGCACCCGCCCCGCGTCGTCGGTCACCACACCGCTGACCCCGTAGAGCATGAGCAGGTCGTGGCCGACGTGCCGGCGCAGCCGGGCGATGTAGGGCGACACGGGCATGGCGAGCAGGCTACCCGCGCGCCTGGCGGTGCCGCCGCACCATCCCGGCGGCCAGCGCCGCGCCGTCCAGGTCACCGGCGGCGACGCGCCCGGCGACGGTCCGCCGCACCAGCCGGTCGGCCAGCGCCGGCGCGTGCCGGGCCAGCGCCAGCTCGACCCGGCCGCGTCGGGTGGTGGCCACGTCGCGGGGCGCGCGCCGGGCGGCGGCGGCGCGCAGGATCGCCGCGACCACTCCCTCGACCGGCTCGGGCCGGGACACCCCGCTCAGCGACAGCCCGGCCGCGACGGTGCTGTCGTGGATCGGGGAGGCGACCATGCTGGGGTAGACGACGCTGACCCCGACGTGCGTGCCGACCTCGTGGCGCAGCGCGTCGGCGTACGCGACCAGGGCCCGCTTGCTCACCCCGTACGCGGCCGCGAGGGGCAGCGGCAGCACCGCCATCCGGCTGGCCACGAAGATCACCCGGCCGCGGGCGGCCTCCAGCGCCGGCATCGCCGCGGCCGTGGTCCGCCAGGCGGCGAGCAGGTTCACCTCCAACTGCCGGCGCACCACCTCGTCCGGGGCCAGCTCGGCGGGGGCGGGACCGCCGACGCCGGCGTTGTTGAGCAGCAGGTCCAGCCCGCCGAGCCGGTCGACGGCGGCGGCCACCGCGGCCGGCGTCGCCGCCGCGTCGGTCAGGTCGACCCCGAGCACCGGCGGCGTCGCGTCGGCGTCGGCGTGCAGGTCCAGGCCGACCACGTGCGCGCCGGCGTCGGTCAGCGCGGCGCCCAAGCGCCGGCCGAACGTGCCGTGCGCGCCGGTGACCAGCACCCGCCGCCCGGCGAGCGCGCTCACCGGGCCGCTCCGGCCCGCCGGCGGCCGGCGGCCAGTTCCCGGCGCAGCTCGGCCAGGTACGCGTCGAAGTCCACCCGCATGTGCGGCCGGCGCTGTCCCCAGCGGGCGGTGGCGGCGCGCAGCTCGGCGCGGCAGGCGGCGGCCTGGCGGTCCGGCTCCGGCGGCGCCCAGGTGCCGGCCAGCCGGGCGGCGACGAGCCGGGCCTGCGCCTCGACCAGTGGGAACGCCGCGCCGGTGGACTGCATGAGCCCGACGAACGCCAGGCCGGGGGCGTCCAGGTGGAACACGTGCCGGTACAGCGGCAGTCGGTCGGCGCCGTCGCCGAGCAGCGCCGGGTCGAGGAACGGCACCTCCACCCGGTAGCCGGTGCACCAGAGCACCAGGTCCACCTCGTCGACCCGGCCGTCGGTGAACTCGACCCGGTCGCCGGCGAAGCGGGCGATGCCGGGACGGGCCTGCACGTCGCCGTGGGTGAGCCGGGACAGCAGCGTGTCGGAGAGCGTCGGGTGGTCCTGGAGGAAGCCGTGCTCCGGGGCGGGCAGCCCGTAGCGGGCGGGCGGGCCGACGGTGGCGCTGAGCATGCTCTGGCTGATCCGCTGGCGCAGCCGCCAGGGCAGCCGGCGGGCCAGCGCCCCGTTGAGCGTGTCCGACGGGCGGCCGAGCAGATACTTGGGCACCACCCAGACGCCCCGGCGCAGCGACAGCAACGTCCGGGTGGCGGCGTACGAGGCGTCGACGGCGATGTCCATGGCGGAGTTGCCGCCGCCGACCACCAGGACCCGCCGGCCGGCGAGCTGCTCGGGTCCCCGGTAGTCGTGGCTGTGCATCTGCTGCGCGGCGCACTCGCCGGGATAGGGCGCGGGCCGGTTCGGCACCCGGTTGTGCCCGTTGGCGACCACGACCGCCTCGACGTCGACGGTCACCGGGCCGTCCGGGCCGGTGGCGTGCACCCGCCAGCCGTCGCCGGCGGCGGTGACCCGGTCGACGGTGTGCCGCAGCCGCACCGCGTCGCGCAGGCCGAACCGGTCGGCGTAGTCGCCGAGGTAGCCGGCGACGCGGGTGTGGTCGGGGTAGTCGGGCCAGTCGCCGGGCATCGGGTGGTCGGCGAACTCGGTGCGCCCCCGGCTGGTGTTCAGGTGCAGCGTCCGGTACGCCGGCGAGCCGGGCGCGCCGTAGACCCACAGGCCGCCGAGGGTGTCCGCGGTCTCGAACGCGACCGCCGGCACGCCGGCGTCGCCGAGCGCCTTGAGCGTGGCCAGTCCGGCCGCTCCGGCGCCGACGACCGCGACCCGGGGTGGTGCCGACATGCCCGCCTCCTTTTATCCAACGACTGCTGGATAATCCCCGGTGGGCGGGACGCCGTCAAGGGGTGGCCGGCGGGTAGAGCCCGTCGAGGAGGCGGTGCACGAACGCCCGGAACTCACGCCGCTCGCGCGCCGCGGAGCCGGAGCGCGCGGCGAGCGCCACCACGTGCCCGTGCACCGCCCAGACCAGGCTGCGCACGGTCACGTGCGGTGCCGGCTCGACCAGCGCCCCGGCCCTCGCCGCGGCGGCGAGCAGGCGCTCGACCTGCGCGTACAGCGGCGCGGAGTAACGCCGGTCCAGCTCCGCGTGCCGCTGCGGCTCCAGCCAGCGGCGCAGCCACAGCGCGGTGGTCTCCGGCCGGTCCTCCAGGAAGTCGACGAACACGTCGACCAGTTCGTGCAGCGCCCGCAGCGCCTGGTCCGGGCCGGCGGTCAGGGCCTCGGCCGCGCGCTGCCCGGCCGCCTCCAGGGCCTCGCGCTCGGCGCTGAACACCCGGGCGAAGCAGGCGTCGTAGAGCTGTGCCTTGGTGCCGGTGTGGTGGGCCACCGTGGCCACGTCGACGCCGGCCGCGGCGGCCACGTCCCGGACGCTGACCGCGTCGAACCCGCGCTCGGCGAACAACGCGGTCGCGGCGGCGAGCACGAGGTCGTGGGTCGGTCGCTGGTCGTCGCGGCGGGGCCGGCCCGGTCGCCGGCGGGGCATGGTCATCCGGCCATTGTTCCCCCTACAATCCAGCATCCGTTGGATTGGGGCGGCGCGCCCCGGGACAGGAGACGGCATGACCGGGCTGGACCAGCGGCGCGACGGCGCCGTCGCCCTGCCACGCGGACCGCTGGTCGGGTTCGCCGCCGGCTCGCTCGGCATGGGTGTCTGGGTGACCGTGCCCGGGCTGCTGCTGCTCTACTTCCTCACCGACGTCCTCGCGGTCGCACCGTGGCTGGCCGGGCTGACCCTGCTGCTGCCGAAGATCGCCGACGTGCTGCTGCACCCGTGGATCGGGCACCGCTGCGACGTCGAGCAGGCCCGCCGGGGTCACCGCCGACGGCTGCTGCTGGCCGGCTGCGCGTTGCCGGTGGCGTTCGCCGCGCTGTTCGCCGCGCCCGGCGACCTCACCGGCGCGGCCGCCGCCGGCTGGGTGGCGGTGTTCTTCGTGGCCGGCAACCTGCTGTTCGCCGCCTACCAGGTGCCCTACCTGGCTACCCCGGCCGACCTGCGGATCGGCTACCACGAGCGGACCCGGCTGATGGCGTTCCGGATGGTGGTGCTCACCCTCGGCATCCTGGTCTCCGGGCTGCTGGCGCCGCTGCTGAGCGGCGGCGACGACGCCACCCGCGCCGGTTACCTGCGGATGGCCGTGGTGCTGGCGGCCGGGATGCTCGCCGCGATGGCGGTCGGCGTGGTCGGGATCGACCGGCTGCGTCGTACCGCCGCCGCCCCGGCGGCCCCGCACGGCGCCGGCGGGTGGCGGACGCTGGCGGCCAGCCTGCGGGACCGGCAGTTCCGCGCCCTGGTCGGCGCCTACCTGGCCATGTCGACCACCACCCACCTGGTCCTGGCCGGGGTGCCCTACTACGCCGAGTACGAGCTGGGCCGCCCCGGGCTCACCACGGTGCTCGTGGCCGCGTTCGTCGCGCCGGCGCTGCTGGTCACTCCCGCCTGGCTGGCGCTGGCCCGCCGGGTCGGCAAGCAACGCGCGCTGCTCGCCGGGCAGGCCACGTTCGCCGCCGGGTCGCTGGTGCTGGCGGTCGGGCGGCCCGCCGGGCTGCCGGTGCTGGTCGCCGCCGTGGCCGTGCTCGGGGTGGCGTTCGCGGGCATGCAGCTGCTGCCGTTCTCCATGCTGCCCGACGTGATCCGCGCCGCCGGCGCCGAGCGGGCCGGCACGTACACCGGGGTGTGGACCGCGACCGAGGCCACCGGCGCGGCGCTGGGCCCCTACGCGTACGCGTTGTGCCTGGCCGCCGGCGGGTTCGTCGCGTCCTCGGCCGGGCAGACGGTGACCCAGTCCCCGGCGGCGCTGGACGCGCTGCGCTGGGGCTTCGGTCTGCTGCCCGCCGCGGTGATGGTGGTCGCGGTGCTGGTGCAACGCCGCTACACCCTCGACGGCGCGGCCCGCGCCGGGACCGGCCACTAGACTTCGCCCCCGATGGACGTCGAGCCCGCCACCGAGACCCGCCCCTGCGCCCACTGTGGGCGGGAGGTGCCGCAGCGCGTCGGCGCGGGCCGCCCGTTCCGTTACTGCCGGGACAACGACGGCGCCTGCCAGCGGGCCGCCCGCAACTCGCGGATGCGCCACCGCAACTCCCCCGGCCTGCCCGGGCAGGTGGCACGCACCTGGGAGGCGGTGGACCGGCTCGACCAGATCGTGGAGACGCTCAGCGAGGCGTTGCACGCCGAGCTGTCCCCGGCCGGGGTGGAGCGGCAGCTCGCCGAGCTGCGCGCGCAGACGGCCGCGCAGGTCGCCGCCGCGCACGCCGAACGCGACGAGGCCCGCCGCGACGCCGAGGACGCCGCCGCGGCGGCCACCCGCGACCAGCAGGACGCGCGCGCCGCGTACGCCGAACGCGACGCCGCCCGGGACCGGGCCGACCGCGCCGAGGCGGCCGCCACCGTCGCCGCCGAGCGGGTCGCCGACGCCGAGGCCGCCCGGGACACCGCGCGCGCCGAGACGGGCGCCGCCCAGGCGCTGCGGGTGCAGGCCGAGCGGGACCGCGACGCCGCCCGCCACGAGCTGCGCACCGTGCGGGCCGAACGCGACGGCGAGCGGCACCGGGTCGCCGAGCTGACCGCCGAACGGGACACCGCCCGCGCCGACGCGGAGCGGGCCATCCGCTCGGCCGCCGAGGCCCTCGACCGGGCCGAGCGGTCCCGCGCCGACGCGCAGGCCGCCGCCGCCCGGGCCGTCGACGCCGAGCAGGCGGCCCGGGCCGCCGCGCAACGGGCCGACGCCGAGGCCGCCGCCGCGCGGCAGGCTCTCGTGGCGCGGGACCGCGCCGACGCGGCCCGGGCCGAGGCCGAGGCGGCGCTGGAGCGACTGCGCGCCGAGGTGACCGCCGCGGTGGAGCAGGCCGCCGCCCGTACCGCCGAACGGGACGGGCTGGCCGCGGAGCTGGCCGACGCGCGGCGGGCCGCGAGCGCCGCCGAGGCCCGGGCGGGCCACCTGGCCTCCCGCACGGCCGCGGCCGAGGCCGAGCGGGACGCCGCGCAGCGGCGCGCCGGGCAGCTCGCCGACCAGGTCAGCGACCTGGCCACGGCCCTGGCCCGGCTCGGCACGCGCACCGGCTGACCGGCCACGGGCTGGGACGGGACAGCGCCACACCCCGCTGCCCGGGGAGGATCGGGGCATGGGAAAGACGTACGAGCGCATCGACGGCCGGCTGCGGGACTTCATCGAGGCGCAACCGATGTTCTTCGTGGCCACCGCCCCGCTGTCCGGCGACGGCACCGTCAACCTCTCCCCCAAGGGCCTGCGCGGCTGCCTGGCGGTGCTCGACGAGCACACCGTGGCCTACCTCGACTTCGCCGGCAGCAACGCCGAGACCATCGCCCACCTGCGGGAGAACGGCCGGGTGACGCTGATGTGGTGCGCCTTCGCCGGGCCGCCGACCATCGTGCGGGTGCACGGGCGCGGCGAGCCGGTGTTCCGCGACGACCCGCGCTGGCCCGACCTGCTGCGGCACTTCCCGGACATCGACCCGAGCCCGCACGGGCTGCGGGCGGTGATCGTGGTGCGGGCCGAGCTGATCCGCGACACCTGCGGCTACACCGTGCCGTTGATGAGCTACGACACCGACCGGGACCTGCACGGGCGGCGGTTCGCCCGGGAGGACGACGCGTCGCTGAGCGCCTACTTCGCCGGCAAGGAGCACGTGGCGACCAGCATCGACGGGCTGCCCGGCATGCCGCTGCCGTTGCCGCCCGTGCCGGCGGGGTGAGCGGCGGTCAGTGGATGCCGGCCATCAGGCCCCGGATCTGGCGGGTGAACATCACCGCGGCCAGGCCCAGCACCACCGACGCCAGCCCGAAGGTCAGGAAGTAGGTCGCCTGCGACCAGCTGTCCGCCAGCCGGGCCACCTGACCGCCGATGGCGTCGCCGACGGCGGTGGCGAGGAACCACAGGCCCAGCATCTGGCTGGCGTACTTGACCGGGGCCAGCTTCGTGGTGGCCGACAGGCCCACCGGGCTCAGCGACAGCTCACCGGCGACCTGGATCGCGTACACGGCGACCAGCCACCACGGCGAGACCAGGTCGCCGCCGACGGCGGCCTGGGCGGCGGCGGCCATCAGCACGAACGACAGGCCGTTGAGCACCAGGCCGACGGCGAACTTCGTCGGCGTGGACACCCGGTGGCCGAGCTTGAGCCACAGCCACGCGGCCAGCGGCGCGCCGATGATGATGAGGATCGGGTTGACCGACTGCAACCAGGACGCCGGGAAGGTGAAGCCGCCGACGTTCCGGTCGGTGCGGTCGGCGGCGAAGATGTTCAGCACCGACCCGGCCTGGTCGTAGATCAGCCAGAACGACGCGGCGAAGATGAACAGCCAGACGTAGGCCTTCATCCGGCTGCGTTCGGTGTCGCTGATCTCCCGGTCGGTGAGGATCCGCGCGAAGTAGGCGACGGTCACCAGCACGGTGACCACGGTGAGCAGGTTGACCACCGTGTCGACGGTGAACCAGCCGGTCAGCAGCAGCGCGAGCAGGACCACCAGCACCACGGCGGTGGCCACGCCGACGCGGGTCAGCGCCCGCCGCCGGTCGGCCCCGAGCAGCGGGTCGGCCGGCCGGGCACCGGCGTCGCCGAGGTTGCGCCGTCCGGCCACGTACTGGATCACGCCGAAGGTCATGCCGATGGCGGCGGCGCCGAACCCGAGATGCCAGTTGATCTTCTCGCCGAGGAAGCCGGTGATCAGCGGGGCGATGAACGCGCCCAGGTTGATGCCCATGTAGAAGATGGAGAACCCGGCGTCGCGGCGGGGTGAGTCCCGCTCGTAGAGGTCGCCGACCATGGTGGAGATGTTCGGCTTGAGCAGGCCGGTGCCGAGCACGATCAGCGTCATGCCGGCGAACACGCTCCACCCGGTGGGGATCGCCATCACGTAGTGGCCGGCGGCGATGACCACGCCGCCCCACAGCACGCTGCGTCGCGCGCCGATGAGCCGGTCGGCGACCCAGCCGCCGGGCAGCGCCATCAGGTAGACCATCGCGTTGTAGGTGCCGTAGACGGCGTTGGCGCTGGACTCGCCGATGCCGAGCCCACCGTCGGCGACCGCGGCGGTCAGGTAGAGCACCAGGATGGCGCGCATGCCGTAGAAGCTGAACCGCTCCCACATCTCGGTGAGGAAGAGGGTGGACAGCGCCCGTGGGTGACCGAAGAAGGTCTTCCCGGCGGGCGGTCGTGCGCCGACCGGCGCGTCACTGGTCATCGTCACCTCCGGCACGCATGCGGGTGGGTAACATCCCCGTTGACAGGCGAAACACTCCACCGATTCGGCCCGGCCGGGGACGACCCCGCCGGGCAGCTGTCATGGCCGGTTACCCTTGATGCTTCCGACCCGCGTACGGCCCTGCCGGCGTGGGTGGGGAATGGGCGGGCGGTGACCGGCCGTTACACCTGAAGACCAGCACCACGGACGAGGGGAAGTCGATCATGGGCGAGCGTATGCTGCGCGGTAGCCGGCTGGGCGCGGTCAGCTACGAATCCGACCGCAACACGGAGCTCGCGCCGCGTCAGACCCGCGAGTACCTGTGCGCCAAGGGCCACCAGTTCGAGGTGCCGTTCGCCGTCGACGCCGAGGTCCCGACGACCTGGGAGTGCAAGTTCGACGGCAGCGTCGCCCGCCTGGTCGACGGCAGCGAGCCGGAGCAGAAGAAGGCCAAGCCGCCGCGCACCCACTGGGACATGCTGCTGGAGCGCCGCTCGATCGCCGAGCTGGAGGACATCCTCGCCGAGCGGCTCCAGGAGGTCCGCACCCGCCGCGGTCGCGCCTGAGCACCCGTAGACGACCGAAACGCCCCCGGGAATCACTCCCGGGGGCGTTTCGTCACGTCTGGGGTGTTGCGTCAGCGGTCCACGATCTCACCCTCGATGGCCCGGCCGGGCTCGGCCACCGGCGGCTGCTGCGGCGAGGCCGTGGGGGTCGGCTGCGACTGCCCCTGGTAGACCCGCACCCGGCGCGGCCCGAACAGGTCACCGGCGACCATCGACGACACCCGCCGCTCGGTGGCCCGGCGCACCCCGCCGCCGGCCAGTCGACGCAGCGGCGGCACCAGCAGCAACAGCCCCACCGCGCCGCTGACCAGACCCGGCAGCGCCAGCAGCAGCGCACCCAGCAGGCCCACCAGCCCGTCGGTGACCTGCGGCCCCGGCGGCTGGCCGGCCTGCGCGGCGGCCCGGAACCCCCGCCACGCCCGCATGCCCTCCCGGCGCAGCAGCACCAGACCCAGCAGCGAGGCCGCGAACACCAGCAGCAGCGCCGCGCCGAACCCGACGGCCCGGCCCACCAGGACGAAAACGGCCAGCTCCAGCAGCGTCAGCAGCAGCAGGGCCGGTGGTAGGTATCTCAGTCCTCGGCGCATCTCACCTCATCCGCCCGGTGTGTCGTCACGCCCCTCCAGCATGACACGCCCGCGCTCACGGCCACCGGGCCAACGCCGCCGGCCGGCCCCGCGCCGCCGACCGCCGGTCCCGCACCCCCCACCGGGTGACCCGCCACAACGCCTCCGCCACGATCAGCGGGCTCATCTTGCTGTCGCCGTGCTCCCGCTCGGCGAACGTGATCGGCACCTCGACGATGCGCACCCCGGCGCGGTGCGCCAGCCGGGACAGCTCCACCTGGAACGCGTACCCCTGGGAACGCACCGAGTCCAGGCCGATCGCGTCCAGCGCGCTCGTCCGGTACACCCGGTAGCCGCCGGTGGCGTCGCTGACCGGCATACCCAGCGCCACCCGCGCGTACAGGTTCCCGACGCGCGACAGCAGCAGCCGCCGCCACGGCCAGTTCAGCACCCGCGCGCCCCGCGTCCACCGGGAGCCGATCACCACGTCGGCGTCGCGGGCCGCCGCCAGCAGCGCCGGCAGGTCCTCCGGGGCGTGCGAGCCGTCGGCGTCCATCTCCACCACCGCGTCGTAGCCACGCCGCCGCGCCCACGCGAAACCGGCCAGATACGCCGCGCCGAGACCTTCCTTGCCCGGACGGTGCAACACGTGCACCCGGGGGTCGTTCCCGGCGATCGTGTCGGCGATCGCGCCGGTGCCGTCGGGGCTGTTGTCGTCGGCGACGAGGACATCCACCGCGGGTGCCGCCACGCGGACCCGGTCGACGATGCGGCGCACGTTGTCGGCCTCGTTGTAGGTGGGGATGACCACCAGGACCCGCCCCACCCCGGGATGGCCGACCGTCCGCCTGTCGGCTGCCACGCCCACCGTCGCACCGCCTCCCGCTCGTCGCCTCAGCCGGCGGTGGCCCTCCGGCGGCGGCGCAGCACGGCCGCGCCGGCCAGCGCCGCGACGGCGAGGGCCGCGAGCGCCACCTCCGGCCACACCCCGGCCGTGGTGGCCGGGGTACGCCCGTCCCCGAGTCGCATCTGCCGCACCACCACCTCGGCGGTGTTGAACCCGGTCGCACCGTCTACCCGCCCGTCGGGGGAAACGAACCCGGACACCCCGACCGTGGAGGCCATCAGCGCGGCCCGGCCGTGCTCGACGGCCCGCAACCGCACCATGGCCAGCTGCTGGCGGGCCTCGGCCACGTCGAACGTGGCGTTGTTGGTCTGCACCACCAGCAGCTGCGCGCCGCCGGTGACGGTGTCCCGGACGATGCCGTCGTAGGCCACCTCGAAGCAGATCACGTCGCCGAGGGTCACCGCGCCGGTGTCCAGCACACCCGCGCGGGTGCCCGGGACGAAGTCCGAGCGCACCCGGTCGACCTCGGCGCTGACCTTGCGGGCGATCGAGCGCAGCGGCACGTACTCGGCGAACGGCACCGGGTGCCGCTTGGTGTACAGCTGGGTCAGGTCGGCGCCGCTGCCCGGGCGCCACAGCAGACCGGCGTTGCGGACCTGCCCCTGACCGGGGCCGAGCAGCACCGCACCGACCAGGATCGGCGCGCCGATGGCGTCGGCGGCCTGGGAGATCCGGTCGCCGGCGCCCGGGTTGCGCAGCGGGTCGATGTCGCTGGAGTTCTCCGGCCACACCACCAGGTCGGGGCGGCGCTGGGCGCCCTGCGTGACCTGCTCGGCCAGTTTCAGGGTGGCGTCGACGTGGTTGTTGAGCACCGCCTGCCGCTGGGCGTTGAAGTCCAGCCCGAGGCGGGGCACGTTGCCCTGCACGATGGCGACGGTGACGGTGTCACCGGCCCCCCGTACCCCGGTCGGGACGGCCGTGCCGGCGGCCACGACCGCGACGAGCGCGGCGGTGAGCCCGGCGACCGGCCGCCACTGCCCGGCCGTGCGGCGCCAGTCCCGCCAGGCCAGGGTGAGCAGGATCCCGCCGGCGAGCGCGACGGCGAACGTGACCAGCGGCGCGCCGCCGAGCGCGGCCAGCCGCAGCAGCGGCGAGGTGTCCTGGCTGAACGCCAGCCGCCCCCACGGGAACCCGCCGAACGGGGTGCGGTCGCGCAGCGCCTCCTGCCCCACCCACAGCACGCCGGTGAGCAGCGGCCACGCCGCCCGGTGCCGGTCGGCCAGCGGCGACACCCAGGCGGTGGCCGCGCCCAGCAGCGCCAGGTAGCCGGCCTGCAGCAGCGACAGCAGCACCCACGGCAGGTAGCCGGTGTGCAGGTTGGTCCACTCCAGCAGCGGCGCGAACAACGCCACCCCGGCGAGGAAGCCCAGCCCGGCGCCGGCGCGCAACCGCCGCCGGTGCGCCGCTGCGGCCAGCAACGCCACCCCGACCGGCGCGAGCGGCCACAGCCCGTACGGGGGGAACGCGACCAGCAGCGCCAGACCGGCCAGCACGGCGGCGGGCACGGCCAGCGTCAACGGCAGGGGACGCGCGTCGGCGTCCGGGCGTGCCCCGTCGGTGGCACGCGGCTGTTCCCGGTCGAGCGTCGTCACCGGCACCTCACCACGATCACGGGCCGAAGGCTACCCGGCCGCGACGTCTCCCGGCCCGGCCGGTGTGGGCCGGACCACCGGGGGCAGGCGACAATCGGGCGTATGCGGTTCGGTGTCCTCGGCCCCACCCAGGCGTACGCCGCCGACGGCGCCGCGCTGCCCGTCGCCGGGCAGCGGCTGCGCGCCCTGCTGGCGTTGCTGCTGCTCGACGCCGGCCGCACGGTGCCGCCGGGACGGCTCGTCGACGGCGTCTACGACGCCGACCCCCCGCAGCGGGCCGCGAACGCGCTGCAGTCACAGGTGTCGCGGTTGCGCCGGCTGCTGCCCGGCGTGGAGATCGAGTTCGGTCCGGCCGGCTACCGGCTGGTCGTCGACCCGCAGCAGGTCGACGTGCATGAATTCGCCGGCCTGGCCGAGGCCGGCCGGGTCGCGCTGGCCGCCGGCGACCCGGGCCGCGCCGGCGCGCTGCTGCGGCAGGCGCTGCAGCTGTGGCGCGGCGAGCCGCTGGCGGACGTCACCGGCACGGTGCTGGCCGCCGAGGCGGCCCGGCTGCGGGACCTGCGCCTCGCCGCGGTCGAGGACCGCGTCGAGGCGGAGCTGGCGTCCGCGCCGGCCGGTCCGCCGCTGGTGGCGGAACTGCGGGCGCTGGTGGCGGCGCACCCGCTGCGGGAGCGGCTGTACGGGCAGCTGATGCGCGCCCTGCACGGCGCCGGCCGACGCGCCGAGGCGCTGGCCGTGTACGCCCGGGCCCGGGAGGTGCTCGCCGAGGAACTGGGCGCCGACCCGTCGGCGGAGCTGGTCGCCCTGCACACCGCCCTGCTGCGCGACGACGGGCCGCCCGCCGGTGGCACGCCGTCGCGGCTGCCGACTCCGCTGACCAGTTTCGTCGGCCGGGAGCGGGAACTGCGCCGGGTCGGTGAGCTGCTCGCCTCGGCGCGTCTGGTGACCCTGCACGGGCCGGGCGGCGCCGGCAAGACCCGCCTGGCCGTCGCCGCCGCGAGCCGCCACGACGCCCCCGTGTGCCTGGTGGAGTTGGCGTCGGTGGCGCCCGGGTCGGCCGTGGCGCCGGCGGTGCTGGCCGCGCTGGACCTGCGCGACGCCGGGCTGCGCGCCCCCGGCGGCCCTCGCGACCTCACCGACCGGCTGGTGGCGGCGCTGACCGACCGGCGGCTGCTGCTCGTGCTGGACAACTGCGAGCACGTGGTCGACGACGCGGCCCGGTTGACCGCCCGGCTGCTCGCCGCCGCACCCGACCTGCGGGTGCTGGCCACCAGCCGGGAGCCGCTGGGTCTCACCGGCGAGGCGATGTGCCCGGTCGGTGGGCTGCCGGTGCCCGCCGGCCCGGTGCCACCGGAGGCGGCCGCCGCCTACGCCGGGGTGCGGCTGTTCACCGACCGGGCCGCCGACGTCGCGCCGGGCTTCACCCTGGACGCGGCCACCACGCCGGCCGTGCTGCGGATCTGCCGCACCCTCGACGGCCTGCCCCTGGCCCTGGAGCTGGCCGCGGCCCGGTTGCGGGCCCTGCCGGTGGCGCACGTGGCGGCGCGCCTGGACGACCGGTTCCGGCTGCTGCGCCGCGGCGACCGGACGGCGCAGCCCCGGCACCGCACGCTGGAGGCGGTGGTGGGGTGGAGCTGGGAGCTGCTGGACGAGCCGGAGCGGCGCCTGGCCGCCCGGATGGGCGTGTTCGTCGGCGCCGCCGACCTGCCGGCGGTGCAGGCGGTGTGCGGGCCGACCGGCGGCGACGACGTCGTCGACGTGCTCACCGGGCTGGTGGACAAGTCCCTGGTGGAAGCCGACGACGGACGGTACCGGATGGTGGACACCATCCGCGCCTACGCGGCGCGGCGGCTCACCGACGGCGGGGAGGCCACGCGGGTGCGGGCCGCGCACACCGCGTACTTCCTGGACCTGGCCCGGGCCGGCGACGCCGGCCTGCGCGGTGTCGGCCAGGACCGCTGGCTGCGCCGGTTGGACGCCGCCCGCGACGACCTGCACGCGGCGCTGCGCCGGGCGGTGGACGACGGGCACACCGAAGCCGCGCTGCGGCTGGTGGCGGCGCTGGCGTTCTACTGGTGGCTGCGGGGGCTGCGCGGCGAGGGCGCCGCGCTGGCCGGGCGGCTCGTCGACCGGCTCGCCGCGGCGCCGGCCGGCCTCGACGAGGAGTACGCGCTGTGTCTGCTGGTCGCCACGCTCGCCGGCGCCGGCGACGCCACGGCGGTCGCCACGGCCTCCCGCATCCTGTGGGACCGCGACCGTCCGCCCCGACATCCGTTCCTGCTCTACCTGTCCGGCATGGCCAGCGGCCCGCCACCGCCGCACCGGCTGGCCGTGCTGACCGACCGGGCCAGCCGGGAATGGCTGCTCGGCACCGACCCGTGGAGCCGGGCCCTGGGCGTGCTCGGCACCGCCACCGTGCACCTGCTGCACGGCCACCACGACCGGGCCCGCGCCGACCTCACCGAGGCGCTGGCCGGGTTCCGGGCGCTGAACGAGCGGTGGGGCATGATCCTGGCGCTGAGCACCCTCGCCGAGACCGCCTACCGGGAGGGCGACGCCCGCGCGGCCGCCGCCCCGATGGCCGAGGCGCTGCGCCTGGTCGAGCAGCTCGGCTCCACGCTGGACCTGGCGGAGCTGCTGCGCACCCGCGCCGACGGTCGCCTGCTCGTCGGTGACCTGACCGGCGCGGGCGACGACTACCGGCGGGTGCGCCGGATGGCCGGGCCGGCCGGCGCGCCGGAACTGGTCGCCGCCGCCGACCTGGGGCTCGGGGAGATCGCCCGCCGCGACGGCGACCCCGACCGTGCCCGGACGCTGTGCGAGCGGGCCCTCGCCGGGTGCCCGTCGGGCTGGTTCGGCGCGGAGGTGGTCCGGTTGGCGGCGCGGGTGACGCTCGGGCAGCTCGCCGACGCCGCCGGTGACCCGGCGGCGGCCCGCGCCCACTACCGGCGCGTCGTCACCGCCACCGTCGGGGTGTGGGACGTCCCGACCGTCGTCGCCGCGGTGGACGGGCTGGTCCGGCCGCTGCTGGCCGACGACGGGCCCGAACGGGCCGCGTACCTGCTGGGGGCCGTGTCGGCGCTGCTGGCCGGCACGGGCGCGGCCGACGCCCCGGTGCTTGCGCCGGTCGCCGACGCGGCCCGGTCGCACCTCGGCGCGGCGGCGTTCGCGGCGGCGTTCACCCGCGGCGCCGCGCTGGCGCGGCCGCAGGCGGTGGCCGTGCTCGCCGCCGGCTGACCGCGGCGCCGCCGCCCGGTCAGCGCGCGGTGCGCCCGCGGTCAGCGGCGCCGGTGACGCTGGCGCCATGACCGATGAGACGACGGCCGTGCTGGCCGAGGGGTTACGCAAGCGGTACGGCCCGACCACCGCCCTGGACGGGTTCGACCTGGCGGTGCCGGCGGGCACGGTGTGCGGGATGCTCGGCCCCAACGGGGCGGGCAAGACCACGGCGGTGCGGATCCTGACCACGCTGCTGCGCGGAGACGGCGGCCGGGCCCGGGTCGCCGGACACGACGTGGCCGCGCGCCCGGATCGGGTACGCGAGGCGATCAGCCTGACCGGGCAGTACGCGGCCGTCGACGAAGTGCTCAGCGGCCGGCAGAACCTGGTGCTGTTCGGCCGGCTGCGGCGCCTGCCGGCGGGTACCGCCCGTCGCCGCGCCGACGAGCTGCTGGACCGTTTCGGGTTGGCCGCGGTGGCGGACCGGTCGGCCGGCACCTACTCCGGTGGGATGCGCCGCCGCCTGGACCTGGCCGCCAGCCTGGTCGTGCCGCCACGGGTGCTGTTCCTCGACGAGCCGACCACCGGGTTGGACCCGCGCAGCCGCAACGGGTTGTGGACGGCGGTGCGGGAGCTGGTCGCCGACGGCACCACGGTGCTGTTGTGCACCCAGTACCTGGAGGAGGCCGACCAGCTCGCCGACCGGGTGTGCGTGCTCGACGCCGGCCGGGTGGTGGCCGAGGGCACCCCGCAGCAGCTCAAGGCGCGCATCGGCGCCGACCGCATCGAGCTGGTGGTGCGACGCGCGGCGGACGTGCCGGCGGCGGCGACGGTGCTGCAACGGGCCACCGGGGCGGCGGTGACGGTGGACGGGGAGCTGCGCCGCGTGGACGCGCCGGTCACCGACCGGATCGCCGTGCTCACCGCCGTGCTGCGGGAGCTGACCGACGGCGGGGTGGAGGTGGAGGACGTGCTGGTGCGGCGACCCACGCTGGACGAGGCGTTCCTGCGGTTGACCGGCCACACCGCGCACGCGCGGCAGCGTGCGGAGGTGCCGGCGTGACGGCGCTCGTCGACGGCTGGGTGATGGCCGGACGGAACCTGCGGCACGTGGTCCGCTCCCCCGAGGAGATCGTGCTCTACTTCACCCTGCCGATCATGTTCGTGCTGGTGTTCGGCTACGTGTTCGGCAGCGGCATGGCGGTGCCCGGCGACGGCAGCTACCGGGAGTTCCTGCTGCCCGGGGTGTTCGTCATGACGATGCTCTACGGCCTCGGCGCCACCGCCTCGGCGATCGCGGTCGACGCCGGCCGCGGCGTGGTGGACCGTTTCCGCTCCCTGCCGATGGCCCGCTCGGCGCCGCTGTCCGGGCGGGCCGGCGCGGACCTGGTGCGGGCGTGCCTGGAGATGGCCACCCTCGTGGTGTGCGGCCTGCTGGTGGGCTGGCGGTGGCGTGAGGGCCTGCTCGCCGCACTCGGGGCGGTGGCGCTGATCCTGCTCCTGCGCGCCGCGCTGACCTGGGTGGGGATCCTGCTGGGCCTGCTGGTGCCGAACCCCGACACGGTCGGGGTGGTGGTGTTCCCACTGGCGTTTCCGCTGACCGCGCTGTCGAACGTGTTCGTCGCACCGGAACTGATGCCCGACTGGCTGGGCGCGGTCGCGGCGTGGAACCCGCTGTCGGCGACGGTGGCGGCCGTGCGGGACCTGTTCGGCAATCCGGGTGTCGGCGCGGACTCCTGGCCGGCACGGCACGCGCTGCTGCTGGCGATCGCCTGGCCGCTGGCGCTGATCGCGGTGGCCGCCCCGGCGGCGGTGCGCCGCTACCAGCGGCTCGGCCACTGACCCGGCCGGTGACGGAAATCGGGGCGCGGCCTAAGCCGCGCCCCGATGCTCCCAGGCCCTCCCCGGCCGGTGGGGCGAGGACGATCGGCGCCGACCTTCGGACCGACCGGACGTGGACTGGCTGCCCCCGCCTGGCCGTTGTCTACTGGCCGTTCCTCTCACCCTGCCCGTACACCGGTAACCGCGGCCGGTTCGCGCCGCCCCGCCGACCCCCGCCCGCTGGACCTGGCCGCCGCAACCTTCCGGTCACTCGGCCAGCGGACGAAGGGACGAAGCGAACAACAGCCGCTTCCCGTAGTAGGACTCAAAGACGGTACGGCGTAGACCCCCGCCGCTGTCAACCCACCCCGGCCTGTCGTGTGTTGCGCCACGGCGTGTCGCGTCGGCGCGTCTCGATCCGTGGACGCTCGGTCAGCCGGCGAGGTGGTGCCGCAGCACCGCCGCCGCCGCACCCGGATGCTCGTCGGCGAGCAGCCCGGCGGCGGCCAGCACGTAGTCGACGTCGACGACCGGCCGGGCGGCGCGCGGCAACGGCCACCCACCGGCGTGGTCGGTGAGCACCGCGTCGAGCACCGCCGCCGCATGACCCGCCTCGGCGTGGCGCAGCACCCCGCCGGAGCCGACGAGCAGCCGCACCTCCCGCAGGTCCCGGCCGGCGCGTTCCCCGGTGGCCGCGCCCCGGGCGTGCCGCCGCAACGCCACCGTCGCCGCGAGCGTCGCGATGCGCCGGTCGGCGGCCCGCTCGGCGTCACCGGCGGCCAGAAACCCCGGGTCGGCGGCCCGCACCGCCGCCGCCTCGGCCAACGGCCCCTGCTCCCCCGGGTCGAGCAGCCGCTCCTCGGCGGCGGCCCGCACCACACCCGGCGCGCTCCACCGCATGCCCAGGTCCCCCTCGACGGTGCGGGCCCGCCACAGCGTCCCGGCGACCTCCTGACCGGGGCCGCTGTTGCGCTCGTCGGGGGTGAGCACCGAGTACACGTCGGTGGTGGCGCCACCCACGTCCACCACGGCCAGGTCACCGCCGAGGGTGTCGGCGAGGACCTCCACCCCGGTCAGCACCGCGTCGGGCGTCGCCGCGCGGACCAGCCGCGCGAACCGGGTGCCCCGCGACAGCCGCTTACCGCCGATGACGTGCCGCAGGAACACCTCGCGGATCGCCGCCCGGGCCGGCGCGGGCGCCAGCACCCCGATGCGGGGCAGCACATTGTCCGCGCCGGTCACCGGCACCCCCGCCGCCACCAGCACGGCGTGCAGGTCGTCGCGGACGTCGGCGTTGCCGGCCAGCACCACCGGAACCCGCCAGCGGGCCCGCGCCAGCCGGGTCGCGTTGTGGGTGAGGGTGTCGGCGTCACCGCCGTCGGTGCCACCCACCAGCAGCACCACGTCCGGGCGGGCCGCCCGCAACGCCGACACCTCGGCCGCGCCGAGCCGGCCCGCGGCCACATGCACCACGTTCGCACCCGCCGACAGACCCACCCGCCGGCCCGCCTGCGCCGTGACGAGGGGCTCGTAGCCGATCACCGCCAGGCGCAGCCCACCACCGGCCGACGAGCACACGTACCACGGCACGTCACCCACGCCGGCCGACGCGGTGGCCGCGCCGACCGCGGCGTCCAGGCCGTGCAGCACGTCCGTGCCGACCGTGGTCGGCGCGGACGCCGCGCCGACCAGCCGACCGCCGTCGAGGTCGACCACCGCCGCCTTCGTGTACGTCGACCCGACGTCGGCGCACACCGCCACGTTCACGCGCGGCCGCCCGTCGCTCGCGGGGCTCGCAGGACCGGCTCGCTCCTCGCGCTCACGGGGCTGGTCTTCGTTCGCGACTGCGGGGCTCGCAGGACCGGCTCGCTCCTCGCGCTCACGGGGCCGGCGGCACGACCACGGTGCCGGTGGCGGTGACCGCGACGATCGGAGGGTCCAGCACCTCGGCCGCCGACTCGCCCCGGTCCGGGCGGCCCCGGCACACCACCGCGCAGCTCAACTCCAGCGTCCGGCTGCGCGAGCCCACGCGGGCCACCTGCGCCGTCACCTCCACCACGTCACCGGCCCGGATCGGCGCGGTGAACCGCACGTCCGAATAGCCGGCGAACAGCCCCTCGTCGCCGTCGGTGCGGATGCACACCTCCGTGGCCACGTCACCGAACAACCCCAACGCGTACGCCCCGTCGACCAGGTTCCCCGCGTAGTGCGCGTGGGCGTACGGCACGTACCGGCGGTGGGTGACGGTCAACCCCAGCCGGGGATCCTGCTCGCTCAACTGCTCGCCTTCCTGGAGGTGATCAACGCGTGGACGAGGTAACTGGCGACCTCGCCCGGGGTGGTGCCGCGACCGAAGATCCGGTCGACGCCCAGCTCGGTGGTCATCGTCTCGTCGAACCGGGGCCCACCGACGATCAGCAGCGGCCGCTTCCCCGCCGGCATCGCCTCCCGGAACGCCGCCGACATCTCCCGCGTGTTGTGCAGGTGCGCGTCGCGCTGCGTCACCACCTGCGACACCAGCACCGCGTCGGCCTTCTCCTGCCGGGCCGCCTCCACCAACTCCGGCACGCTGACCTGCGCGCCCATGTTGGTGACCTTCAACTCCCGGTAGTACTCCAGGCCCTTCTCCCCCGCGATGCCCTTGACGTTCAGGATCGCGTCGATGCCCACGGTGTGCGCGTCCGTGCCGATGCAGGCGCCCACCACCGACAGCTTGCGCCGCATCCGCTGCTTCACCACCGTGTTGACCTCCTTGGCCGACAGCAGCGGGAAGTCCCGTTCCACCACCTGCACCTGGTCCAGGTCCACCAGGTGGTTCACCCGCCCGTAGACCACGAAGAAGGTGAACCCGTCACCGATGGGCTTGGCGTGCACCAGCATCGCCGGGTCCATGCCCATCCTGTTGGCCAACTGCACCGCGGCGCCCTCGGCCCGCTTGTCGTGCGGCACCGGCAACGTGAACGACACCTGCACCATGCCGTCACCGGTGGTGTCCCCGTACGGCCGCACGATCTTCTTCTCGCTCATCAGGGTTGCCGCTCCAGGATCTCGGTGGCCGGGTTGAAGTAGTCGGCCTCGTGCCGCGCGACCCCGTCGAGACCCTTGCCCCGGTCCGCGGGCCGCTTCATGATCCCGAACGTGCCCTCCGCGATCGCCGTCAACAGCGACTGCTCACCGATGCGCTCCAGCAGGTCCACCGCCTCACCGAGCACCCGGTGCGCCCGCTGCTGGATGAACCCGCCCGGCGCCGGCACGAAGTCCTCGTGCAACCCGCCCGCCGCACCCAGCACGTACCGCACGTTCTGCAACGCGATGTCCCGGTCCGACAACCACGGCGTCACCACCGCCTCGGTCATCATCCCCACCAGCAGGATGCCCTGCCCGGTCATGGTCCCGACCAGGTTGAAGAACCCGTCCAGCAGGTTGCCCCGGAACACGTCCCCGGTCATGTGCTTCGTCGGCGGCATCCACTTCAACGGCGCGTCCGGGAACAACTCCCGCGCCAGCAACGCGTGCGCCAACTCCAACCGGAACGACTCCGGCACCTCCGGGTTGATCTCGAACGCGTGCCCCAACCCCAGCAACCCGTCGGACAACCCCGCCTCGTGCGCGAAGAACTCGTTGAGCAACTGCGACACCGTCACCGTGTGCGCCTCGTCCACCGCGTCCGCGGTGGTCAGGTAATTGTCCTCACCGGTGTTGATGATGATCCCCGCCCGCGCGTGCACCTGCCGCGAGAACCGCTGGTCCACGAACGTACGGATCGGATTGATGTCACGGAACAGGATCCCGTACATCGAGTCGTTGAGCATCATGTCCAGCCGCTCCAGGCCGGCCAACGTCGCCATCTCCGGCATGCACAGCCCCGACGCGTAGTTCGTCAGCCGCACGTACCGGCCCAACTCCCGCGACGACTCGTCCAACGCCGCCCGCATCAGCCGGAAGTTCTCCTGCGTCGCGTACGTGCCCGCGAACCCCTCCCGGGTCGCCCCCTCCGGCACGTAGTCCAACAGCGACTGCCCCGTCGACCGGATCACCGCGATCACGTCCGCGCCGGCCCGCGCCGCCGCCTGCGCCTGCGGGATGTCCTCGTAGATGTCACCGGTCGCCACGATCAGATAGATCCACGGCCGCTGCTTCGGATCCCCGTGCCGCTTCACCAGACGGTCCCGCTCGGCGCGCCGCCGGTCGATCTGCCGCACCCCCGCCGCCACCGCCCGACGCGCGACCCGCCGAGCAGCCGTCGCCGCCTTCGGCGTCGGCTGCGCGAACCGCACCGACCCCGCCGCGGCCTTCTGCGCCAGCAACGTCACGTCCGACACGCCCTCCCGCGCCATCGCGTCGAACACCGGCACCGCCACCCCGTGGCCCAGCCCCACGTCGGCCACCACCGCGTCCACCAGACGGTTCACCCACGGGATGCCGTCCGGGTCCGCGCCGGTCACCCCGGCCAACCGCAGCACCGCCCGCTCCACCGACACCGTGGTGTGGCTGCGCGCCAGATCCACCACCGGCTGCCCGGCCCGACGCGCCAACTCCCGCGCCCGCGCCACCAACGCCGGATCCAGCCCAAGCTTCCCTGTCACGAACTGCCTTCCTGATAGATCACGTCACCGCGCAACACCGTGGCCCGGCACACCGGCAGCGGCGTCGGATCCTCCGGACCCCGCGCCTCCGGGTCCTCCGCCTGCAACACCGGCAGACCCCGCTCCACCCCCGCCGGGGTGTCCCACACCGCGAACGTCGCCGGCGCGCCCAACGCCAACACACCCTCGTTGTCCAGGTGCACCGCCCGCCAACCACCGCGCGAGTGCGCCGCGAACGCCGCCCGCACACTCATCCGCTGCCCCGGGTTGTGGTGCGCCGCCGCCGCCCGCACCGACCCCCACGGATCCAGCGGCGTCACCGGCGAATCCGACCCGAACGCCAACGCCACCCCGACCCCGTGCATCGCACCCATCGGATTCGACTCCAACGACCGGGCCAGACCCAACCGCGACTCGTACATCCGACCCGCGCCACCCCACAACCGGTCGAACGCCGGCTGCATCGACGCCACGATCCCGTACTCCACGAACCCGGCGATCAACCGCTTGCTCATGATCTCCGCGTGCTCCACCCGGTGCCGCGCCGCCCGCACCCGATCCGTGCCCAACGTCCGCGCCGCCGCCGCGAACCCCTCCAGCACCGTGCCGATCGCCGCGTCCCCGATCGCGTGGAACCCGCCCTGCATCCCGTGCGCCGCGCAGTCCACCAGATGATCACGCACCTGCTCCGCCGTCACGTACCCGTGCCCGCACGCCCCCGGCTCACCGTCCAGGTACGCCGCCGACACGTGCGCCGTCCGCGACCCCAACGCCCCGTCCGCGTACAGGTCCCCGCCCGCGCCCACCGCACCCAGGTCCCGGGCCTTCGCCGCACCCAGCAGCTCACCCCAGTACCCGTACACCTCCGGCACCCCGTCCCCGGACACCGCCAGCAGACCCGTGAAGTCCGACTCGTCCGACGTCCCCGGACCACCGCACTCATGCACCGCCGCGATCCCCAACGACGCCGCGTGCCGCAACGCCGCCCGCTGCGCCGCCACCCGCTGCGCCGCCGACACCGACCCCAGCGCCACCTCCCGCACCACATGGTGCGCGTCCCGCCGCAACCAGCCCGACGCGTCGTACCCGGGCGCCGCCACCACATCCGGACACGCCGCCAGCAACGCCGCCGACACCAACGCCGAATGGATCGACGCCTGCGACAGGTACACCCGCCGCCCCCCGGCCGCCCGGTCCAACGCCGCCGCGTCCGGCACCACCGGCACCACCGGCGCCGCCCACGTCGACTCGTCCCAACCGTGCCCCAGCACCACCGCGTCGCCCGGCAACCCCGCCGCGAACGCCGCCACCGCCTCCAGCAGCTCACCGGCCGACCGCACCGCCGACAGATCCAACCCCGACAGGGCCAGACCCGTGTCCGTCGCGTGCACGTGCGCGTCCACGAACGCCGGCGTCACCAACGCCCCGCCCAGGTCCACCACCCGATCGGCCACCGGCGCGTCCGCGTCCGCACCCAACCAGGCGATCCGCCCGTCCCGCACCAGCAGCGCCGTCGCGCTCGGGTCGGCCGGACAGTGCAGCACTCCACCGCGATACAGCGTCGAGGGGTTCGTCATGGCCTCAGTCTGCCGCCAGCCGCGCCTCGAACAGCCCGCGCACCCCCGGCTCGGCGCGCAACAACTCCAACGCCAACTCCGCGTGCCCCGGCACGTACCCGTTGCCCACCAGCATCGTCACGTCCGCCGCCAGGCCCTCCGCGCCCAACGCCGCCGCCGCGAAACTCGTCGCCATCGAGAAGAAAATCACCGTACCGCCGTCCGCCGTGGCCAGCACCGCGCCGTGCTCACACCCCGGCACGTCCACGCACACCACCGTCACGTCCGCCGGCACGCCCAACGCCGTCGTCACCGCCGTCGACAGACCCACCGGATCCCGGGCGTCCGCCAACGCCACCACGTCGGCCACCCCGGCTGCCGTCAGCGCGTCCCGCTCCGCCGCCACCGGCACCACCCCGACCGTACGGCCGGCGCCCGCCCGCCGCGCCGCGGCCAGCGACAGCGACCCGCTCTTGCCGGCCCCGCCGATCACCGCCACCGACACCGGACGCGGATCACCCTCCCGCGCCCGCCGCGCCACCTGCTCGGCCACCACCCGCGACGTCAACGCCGGCGCCCCGCACACGTCCAGCACGGCGAGCGACAGCTCCGGGTGCAGATCCGCCGGCAGCACCGCCGCGATCGACCGCGCGAACAGGATCGCGTACCCGTCGCACGGCACCTGCTCGCTGCGCCCGTCCCACCGGGCCAGGCCGTCGGTGATCGTCAACGGCGTCAGCGTCAACGACACCAACGTCGCCACCCGGTCCCCCGGCCGCAACCCCAGCGGCGAGCGGCGACCCGCCTCCTCCACCGTGCCGATCAGCATGCCGCCCGACCCGGTCACCGGGTTCTGCATCTTCCCCCGGGTCGAGATGATCTCCAGCACCTCGGCGCGGACCTTCTCCCCGTCCCCGCCGTGCTTCTCCGCCAACTGCCGGAAACTCGCCGCGTCCAGGTTCAGCCGCTCGACCCGGATCCGCACCTCGTTCGCCGCGATCCGGGGGTCGGCGTCCAGCCGCCAGGCCGCCTGCGGCAGCACCCCCGCCGGTTCCACGACTCGGTGCAGACCCACCGGTGACGTCACGCCGACCCCCTATGTCCAGCCGCCCGAACCCCCGGTCAGGGCTCGCGTCGCGGGAAAACTTCCGGCAGACTAATTTCTTTACCGCAGATTTTCCAGTAGCGTTCGCACCCGCTGATCAACCGCACCGCACGACGAGGAGGGGCCGTGACCCAGACCCAACCGGTGGAGACCATCCCGACGTCCCGCCCCGCGCCCGTCGCCGTCCCCACCGCCGGACAGCCCTACGAATACCGGCGCGCACCCCTGGTCGAACCCGACTGGACCCGCTTCCCCGGCTGGCGCCACGTCACCCGCGACCAGTGGGAGAGCGCCCAGTGGCAGCGCGTCAACTGCGTCAAGAACATCAAGCAGCTGCGCACCGTCCTCGGCGACACCGTCGACGAGACCTTCTACGCCGACCTGGAGGCCGACCAGAAGGCCCTGGCCACCATGTCCATGCTGGTGCCCCCGCAGATGCTCAACACCATGGTGCCGTTCGCGCCCATGAGCACCGAGGCGCTGCTCGCCGACCCGGTCCGCCGCTACATGATCCCGGTCGCCTCCGACCGGCGCACCGACTGGCCCTCACACCCCTACGCCAGCCGCGACAGCCTCCACGAACACGACATGTGGGTCGCCGAGGGACTCACCCACCGCTACCCCACCAAGGTCCTCGCCGAGCTGCTCTCCACCTGCCCGCAGTACTGCGGCCACTGCACCCGCATGGACCTCGTCGGCAACTCCACCCCCGCCGTCGACAAACTCAAGCTCACGCTCAAGCCGGTCGACCGCTACGACGCCCACATCACCTACCTCAAGGCCCACCCCGGCGTCCGGGACGTGGTCGTCTCCGGCGGCGACGTCGCCAACGTGCCGTGGCGCAACCTCGAGTCCTACCTGATGCGCCTGCTGGAGATCGAGACCATCCGCGACATCCGGCTCGCCACCAAGGCGCTCATGGGCCTGCCGCAGCACTGGCTCCAGCCCGACGTGGTCGAGGGCCTCGAACGGGTCGCCCGCACCGCCGCCCGGCGCGGCGTCAACCTGGCCATCCACACCCACGTCAACCACGCCCAGTCGCTGACCCCGCTGGTCGCCAAGGCCGCCCAGACCGCGCTCGACGTCGGCGTCCGCGACGTCCGCAACCAGGGCGTGCTCATGCGCGGCGTCAACGCCACCAGCGCCGACCTGCTCGACCTGTGCTTCGCGCTGCAGGGCGAGACGGGCATCCTGCCGTACTACTTCTACATGTGCGACATGATCCCCAACGCGGAGCACTGGCGGGTCCCGGTCTGGCACGCCCAGCAGCTCCAGCACGACATCATGGGCTACCTGCCCGGCTACGCCACCCCGCGGATCGTCTGCGACGTCCCGTTCGTCGGCAAGCGCTGGGTGCACATGCTCACCGACTACGACCGTGAGCGCGGCATCTCCTACTGGACCAAGAACTACCGCACCTCGATCGAGTCCGCCGACCTTGAGGCGCTCAACAAGCGCTACGCGTACTACGACCCGATCGACACCCTGCCCGAGGCGGGCCAGTCCTGGTGGCACGCCCACCGCGACGACTGACCGTCGCGCCGCACACCGTCGCCCCCGCCGGCTGAGCCGGCGGGGGCGACGTGCGTCCAGGTCACTTCTCGAAGGCGTCCTTGACGTCGCGACCGGCCTGCTTGACGTCCTGCCCGGCCTGACGCGCCCGTGCCGCGCTCTGCTCACTGGCGCCCTCGGCCCGCAACCGCTCGTTGTCGGTGGCGTCGCCGATGCGCTCCTTGGCCATGCCGCTCATCTCCTGGGCCTTCATCTTCGCCTTGTCGGTGAAGCTCATGTCGCCCTCCTCGTCAGCGTGCGGCTTGCCCTTGTCGCGTCCCCGGTGCCGGGCTCGACAAACGCCGTTGACCGGCGCACATCCCCTAAGGCGTCCTAGGACAATAGGTCAGAGTGGTTCCCGGTGCCGGCCCGACGGGCGTGGTTGACTGGGCGGGTGAACGAGATACTGCTGATCCGGCACGGCGAGACCACATGGAGCGCCAGCCACCGGCACACCTCGTACACCGACCTGGAGCTGACCCCCGACGGTGAGCGGCAGGCCCGCGCGCTCGCTCCCCTGCTCGCCGGCCGGCGCTTCGTCCGGGTGCTGTCCAGCCCCCGGCAGCGCGCCACCCGCACCGCCCACCTGGCCGGGCTGACCGTCGACGCCACCGACCCCGACCTGGCCGAATGGAACTACGGCGACTACGAGGGCCGCACCAGCGACGCCATCGGAGAAGAACGGCCGGGCTGGAGCATCTGGACCGACGGCGGCGGAGCCGGCGGCGAGTCACCGGCCGAGGTGGGCGCCCGACTCGACCGGGTGCTCGCCCGGGTCGCCCCGCTGCTGGAACGGGGCAGCGTCGCACTGGTCGGGCACGGGCACAGCCTGCGGGTGCTCGGGGCGCGGTGGATCGGCCTGCCCCCGTCGGGCGGCGGACTGCTGCGGCTCGACACGGCCACGCTCAGCGTGCTCGGCCACGAGCACGGCCGGCGGGTCATCCGGCGCTGGAACCTGCCGGCTCCGCCGCCGACCGGGACCGACCCCGACCGGGCAGCTCGGCACTGATCCGCGGCGGGCGGTTCTCATACGGCGTGGACAGCACCACGGTGGTGCGGGTGGTGACATTGGCCGAGGTGCGGATCTCCTGCAGCAGCCGTTCCAGATCGGCCGGACCGGCCACGCGCACCAGCAGGAGATAGAAGTCCTCCCCCGCGACCGAGTAGCAGGAGTCGATCTCGGGCAGGTGGGCCAGCCGCTCCGGCGCGTCGTCGGGCTGCGACGGGTCGAACGGCCGGATCGCCACGAACGCGGTCAGCGGCAGGTCCAACGCCTCGAACGACACCCGAGCGGCGTACCCCTTGACCACGCCGCGCTGCTCCAGCCGGCGGACCCGCTGGTGCACGGCGGACACCGACAGGCCCACCCGCTCGGCCAGGTCCGTGTACGACAGCCGACCGTCCCCGGTCAGCGCGGCGACGATGGCGCGGTCGATCTCCTCCACGCGGCGCAGCCTAGCCGCAAAAGCGCTCCCACGCCGCACCCGGCCCGCCGGCGTGACGCTCAGCGCGCCGTCCGGTCGCGCACCGCGTCGGCGGCGTAGTTGAGCACCTCCGCCATGTCCTCCTCGTCGAGGAACGGCAGATCGGTGAGGATGTCGGTGACGGACATGCCCTCGGCCATCATGGCCAGCAGGGTGGCCACGGGGACGCGCGACTGCCGCACGCAGGGCGCACCCCCCATGACGTCGGGGTCGACGGTGATCCGGGGGAAGGTCACCGCGACAGGTTAGCCCTTGGCCAGGGCGCGGGAGATGACCAGCCGCTGGATCTGGTTGGTGCCCTCCACGATCTGCAGCACCTTCGCCTCGCGCATGTAGCGCTCCACCGGGTGGTCGGCGACGTAGCCGGCGCCGCCGA
This sequence comes from Micromonospora sp. WMMD754, assembly GCF_049315235.1. Lineage (NCBI taxonomy): Bacteria > Bacillati > Actinomycetota > Actinomycetes > Micromonosporales > Micromonosporaceae > Micromonospora > Micromonospora sp. WMMD754. Next base: position 5,298,602 of record NZ_CP186058.1, on the reverse strand, counting down.
GCACCTGCACCGCGTCGGTGGTCACCCGCATCGCCACGTCGGTGGCGAACAGCTTCGCCTTCGCCGCCTCGATCGAGTACGGCCGGCCGGCGTCGCGCAGCCGCGCCGCGGCGAGCATGAGCGCGCGGGCGGCGGAGATCTGGGTCGCGTGGTCGGCCAGGTTGAACCCGAGGCCCTGGAAGTCGATGATCGCGTGGCCGAACTGCCGGCGCTCCCGGGCGTAGCCGACCGCGTAGTCCAGGGCCGCCTGCGCCAGCCCCACCGCGCAGGCGGCGATGCCGAGGCGGCCGGAGTCCAGCGCGGACATGGCGATGGTGAACCCGGCGCCCTCGCCACCGATCAGCCGCTCGGCGGGCACCCGCGCGTCGTCGAAGGCGATCTGCGCCACCGGCGAGGAGTGCAGGCCCATGGTCCGCTCGGCGGCCTGCGGGTGGATGCCCGGCGTGCCCCGGTCGGCCAGCAGGCAGGAGATGCCCTTCGGGCCGGGCCCGCCGGTGCGGCAGAAGATGTTGTAGAAGTCCGCGACCCGGGCGTGGGTGATCCACGCCTTGGTGCCGGTCACCACGTACGCGTCGCCGTCGCGGACCGCCCGGGTGGTCAACGCCGCCGCGTCCGACCCGCCCTGCGGCTCGGAGAGGCAGTATGCCCCCAGCAGCTCCCCGCCGATCATGTCGGGCAGCAGCTTGCGCTGCTCGTCGGAGCCGAACTGCGCCACCGGGTAGCAGGACAGCGTGTGCACGCTGACCGCCTCGGCCACGGCCAGCCACCGGCCGGCGAGGATCTCCAGCACCTGCAGGTAGACCTCGTACGGCTGGGCGGCGCCGCCGTGCTCCTCCGCGTACGGCAGGCCGAGCAGGCCGGCGCGGCCCAGCGTGCGCAGCACCTCGCGGGGGAACTCGGCGCGCTCCTCGAAACCGGCGGCCTTCGGGGCCAGCTCCCGGTCGGCGAGCTCGGTGGCGAGGTCCAGCAGGTCGTGGGCCTCGTCGGTGGGCAGGATCCGGTCGACGTTCATAGCGCGATGAGCTCCGTGGGGGTGGTGTTGAGCCGTTGCCCGCCGTCCGTCGTGCAGACGACGATGTCCTCGATCCGGGCGCCGTACCGCCCGGCGAGGTAGATCCCGGGTTCGACCGAGAAGGCCATGCCGGCCTCCAGCGGACGCGGGTTGCCGGTCACCACGTACGGGTCCTCGTGGGTGTCGAGGCCGATGCCGTGCCCGGTGCGGTGCAGGAAGGCGTCGCCGAAACCGGCGGCGGTGATCATGTCACGGGCGACCGCGTCCAGGTCCTCGGCGGTCACCCCGGGGCGCACGGCGGCCACGGCGGCGCGCTGCGCGTCCCGCAGCACCGCATAGAGCTCGACGAACCCGGCCGGCGCGGGGCCGCCTACGACGTAGGTGCGGGTGCAGTCGGAGCGGTAGCCCGAGGGCATGGTGCCGCCGATGTCGACCACCACCGGCTCGCCCGCGCCGATCGGCCGGTCGGAGGTGCCGTGGTGCGGGCTGGCGCCGTGCGGGCCGGCGGCCACGATGACGAAGTCCACCTCGGCGTGCCCGGCGGCGCGGATCGCCGCGGCGATGTCGGCGGCGACCTCCCGCTCGGTGCGGCCCGGGCGCAGCCACTGCCCCATCCGCCGGTGCACGGCGTCGATCGCGGCGCCCGCCTCGGCCAGCGCCGCCACCTCGGCCGGGGACTTGCGGATCCGCAGCTCACGCAGCACCTCGGAGGCGAGCCGCTGGGCCGCGTCCGGCAGCGCGGCGCGCAGCGCGAGCACCTGCTGCGCCCACATCCGGTCGGCGATCCCGACGGCGCGCACCGGGCCGGGCAGCGCGGCGCGGACCAGCGGCCACGGATCGTCGCCGTCGGCGTGGTCGACGATGCGGAAGCCGGCGCCGGGGGCGGCCTCGGCGTCGGGGCGTTCCAGCACCGGCACCACGAGCGTGGGCTCCCCCTCGACGGGCAGCACCAGGCAGGTGAGGCGCTCACTCTCGCGGGCGTCGTAGCCGGTCAGCCAGCGCAGGTCGGAGCCGGGGGTGAGCAGCAGCGCGTCCAGGCCCGCCGCGGCGGTGGCGCGCCGGGCCGCGGACAGTCGCCCGGCCGGATACAGCTCCTCGGTTCCCACAGCCGAAGCTTAACGGTCGTTCGGGCCGTGGTGGGAGTCCGGCCGGCGCTCAGTCACCGACCGCCCGACCCGCCTCGATCTTGGTCAGCCCGGACGCCTGGAGCAACTCGTTGACCACGATGAAAACCTGCGACGCCACGATCGTGCCGGAAAAGCCCAGTTCCCCGGTGCGGGCCCGACGGGCCGCCGCGGCGGCGTCCAGCGCGCGAGCGCGGGCGATCTCCGGGTTACGGCCGGCCAGGAAGTCACGGTGCAGCAGCCGCAGCGACTGCCCGAACCTCTCGATCGCGGTCGGCAGGTCCGGCGGCACCGGCTCCCGGGCGTCCAGCAGCGCGACCACCCGGCGCACCATGTTGCGGCTGTTGGTGAACGCCAACTCCAGATGCGCGGAGGCGTGCTCGTAGCGGCGCAGCTGGGTCCGCCGCCGCCACCGCCACGGCGACAGCGACGCCACCTCCCGGGCAGCGGCCACGATCTCGGTGGTCTGTTTCCGCTCCGCCTCGGCCGCGTGCAGGCGCTGCAACGCCGCGTCCGCCCGCCCCGGGTCTCCGGCGGCGAGCGCCTCCGCAGCGGCGGTGAGCTGATTGGCGAACAGGTCGAGGGTGGGACCGGCGGCGCGGTGCACCACCCGCACCGGGTTCAACGGCAACAGCAGCAGCGCCACCACCACCGCGATGCCGCCTCCGATCAACGCGTTCGCGGTACGCGGCACGGCCAAGTCCGGCGCGGTCGGCTCGACGCTGCCCAGCAGGACGGCGGTGCTGCCGGCCTGCACCATCACCGCCCCGCTGCCCCGGAATATCACCGCCACCGAGATGGCCGCCGCGACCACCAGCCCGGTCTGCACCGGCCCCGAGCCGATCAGGGCGATGATCAGATCGCCGACCAGCACCCCGAGGACGACGCCGGCGAGCAGCTCGGCGGTGCGGCGCACCCGGTTGCCGATCGCCGCCGCGATGGTGCCGACCGCGGCGGCGGGCGCGAACAGCGGCTGCGGGTTGTGCAGCAGCGTGTTGGCCACGTACCAGGCAAGGCCCGCCGCCAGCCCGGCCTGGAGGGCCACGATGAAGTACTGGCGCAGCCGCTCGTACGCCTCCCGGGCGTGACGACGCGCGGCCGGGGCCACGCCGGTCACCGTGGGCACCGGCCGTCCGGGCGCCAAGGGCGGGCGGGCTCGGACGCGGTCACCCCGCCCTCTACCCGGCAGCCGCCGCGGTAGTCCCGTTGCGGACCGCCGCGCCGCGCGTCGTCCTGTCGTACCGGTGGGCCATGATCCTTGTCGTCACAGCGGCACGGGTCACGGGCCGGCGACGGCCCTCCGGCGTGCCCGGAGCCGGTCGCCGGCGGGGAGGTCGGGAACGATGACGGAGGCGACGGACGCCTCGTGGCGGCACCGCAGCGTGCTGCGGGTGGCGCCGCCGGCGCGGGCGCGCAAGCTGGCCAAGGTGCCCTTCGTGGAGCTGGCCGACGGCCGGCTGCAGGGGGTGGTGTCCAGCGGTTCCGACGTGGAGCGGGTCTACGTCTCCTCGGTCGCCGCCGGCAGCCACACGGTCAACTGCAGCACCAACAACAACCGGCCCTGCGGCGGGCTGCGCGGCAGCCTGCTCTGCAAGCACCTGCACGCGCTGGCCGACGAGGCCGTGCTGCAGTACGGGATCGCGCAGGTGGCCCGCTACCTGCGCGTCGACGTCGGCGACGGCGTCGACAGCGGCACCGACCTGCTGGCCCGCACCGATGCGCGGCACGAGCCCGGCCCGGCGGCGGTGGTGTTCAGCCGCTTCCTGCGCCACCTGGCCTACCTCGAGGTCCCGGCGAGCACCACGGCGGTGCCGGAGCTGCACTGGTTCCCGGCCACGGCGGGGGTGCGCTGATGCTCGCCGCCCACCTCGCCCGGCTCACCGACGGGGAGGTCCCCGGGCTGGCCGAGACGCTCGCCGTGGTCGACGGCGTCGACGACGCGCTGACCCGCGGCCTGGCCAGGGTGAGCGAGCCGGACGCCGCCGCCTGGGCCGCGCTGGCCGGCGCGGTCGCCGGCACCCCGCTGGCCGACCGCACCGCCGACGCGGTCCGCGCCGCGACCACCGGCGCACCGACCGAGGCGCACCTGGCCGTCCTCGCCGGCGCCCGCGCGGCGTTGCTCGGCGCGGCGCACGACGCGCTGCTCGACCGGGTCGACGCGGCGCTCGGCCGCTCCCGAGCCCCCTGGGCCGCCGCGCCCGACCTCACGCCGGACCTGTCGCCCGCCGTCGCCGGGGCCCGGGCCTGGCTGCACGAGCTGGCCCTCGCCGGCTGGCGCAGCGCCGACCACGACCTGGTCTCCGGTGCCGCCGCGCCGGTGGAGGCCGCGCTCGCCGTGCCGGGCCTGCGCCGGCTCGCGGTGCTGCTGGACGGCCTCGCCGCCGAACTGCGCGCCGGCTCGCCGGTGGCCGCCATGCCCCGGGTGCCGGCCCGCCGGTGGGCCGACCTGTGGTCCCGGGCCGTCCTGCTCGCCGCCGGCGCCGCCGCCGAGGCCGCTGCCCCGGAGACCGTCTCCGGCCGCCTGCTGCCGCTCGGCGTCGACGTGCACGAGCACGACACCGCGTTCCAGGCACAGCTGCACGCCCTGCTCGAACCGGCCGGCGGCGGTGACGTCCGCCTGGTCCGGGTCACCGTGGCCGCGGCGAAGGTCGCCACCATCGTCGGGCCGGCCGGCTGGCGGCTGCTCGAGGCGTACCCGATCCTGCTCAAGGCCCTGGCCGAGCGGCGGGCCGTGACCGTCACCGACCTGCCCGCCCACGGCGGTGACCTGCGCTGGGTCGACGAGCGGGCCGAACTCGCCGACCCGACCGACCCGTTCGCCGCCGCCCGGGTGCTGCTGGCCGGCGCCACCGCGGCCGCGACCCCGCCGCTGACCCGGCACCCGGCCGCGATCGCCGAACCGGTCCTGGTCGAGGGCTACACCGCCCGCCACGACGACGGCGGCCTGGTCTTCGACCTCGACGGCCGCGCGGTCGCGGTGGCCGTCGACCGGCTGCCGGCCGCCGGGCCGCTCACCCCGGCGCTGGTCGCCGCCTCCACCGCCTGCCTCGCGCTGCTGCGCTGGGACGACGGCCGATGGCTGCTGCAACCCCTGGCGGTGCGGGCCACCGTGAAACGGCAGACCGTCGAGGCGCACAACGGCGACTGGGCGTGCGGCGTCACCGACCCGAAGACGGCGAAGGCCGAGGCCAAGGCGGGCGACGCCGTGGCCGTGCTGCGCGAACGCGCGGGACGGTTGCTGCGCCGATGACCGACGACCGCGCCCACGCCAACCGCCGCCAGGTGCTCTACTGGCGGCTGCTCGCCCGCCTGTTCCACCCCGACGAGCAACCCGGGCTGGAGTCGGCGAGCGTCGCCGTCGTCGACGACCTCGGCCTGCCCGCCGCGCTGCTGGACCCCACCGTCTCCGTCGACACCCTCGTGCAGCGCTTCCCGGCGCTCGCCGACGAACTGCGCGGCCTGCTCACCGCCGACGACGACACCCCGGCCACCGCCGGGCCGTTCCAGCCCGGCGAGACCGAGGTACGCCGCGCCGCGCTGGTGTCCAAGCTCCTGCTCAACGTGTTCGCCACCGGCTCCGGGGAGGTCAGCGCCGGGCAGCTCGCCCGCTGGCAGGCCGACGCCGGCTGGTTCGAGCAGGCCTGCGGCGTCGGCGCCGGCGAGCTGCGTCGCGGCGGCGCCGGCCTCGGGGCCACCCTCGCCGGCATCGAGGGCGACCTGGTCGGCCGGATGCGGCTGCGCGAGGTGCTCGCCGACCCGACGTTGGCCGCCCGGCTCACCCCGAGCATGTCGCTGATCGAGCAGCTGCTGCGCGACAAGTCGAACCTGTCGGGGGTGGCGCTGGCCAACGCCAAGTCGTTGATCCGCCGCTACGTCGACCAGGTCGCCGAGGTGCTGCGCACCCAGGTCGCGCAGGCCACCGTCGGCACGGTCGACCGGTCGGTGCCGCCCAAGCGGGTCTTCCGCAACCTCGACCTGGACCGCACGATCTGGCAGAACCTCACCAACTGGAGCCCGGACGACGAGCGCCTCTACGTCGACCGGCTCTACTACCGCCAGACCGCCCGGCGGACCACCCCGGCCCGGCTCGTCGTGGTGGTCGACCAGTCCGGCTCGATGGTCGACTCCATGGTCAACTGCACCATCCTCGCCTCCATCTTCGCCGGGCTGCCCAAGGTCGACGTGCACCTGATCGCGTACGACACCCGGGCGCTGGACCTCACCCCCTGGGTGCACGACCCGTTCGAGGTGCTGCTGCGCACCAACCTCGGCGGCGGCAACGACGGCCCGGTCGCCATGGCCCTGGCCCGCCCGAAGATCGTCGAGCCGCGCAACACCGTGCTGGTGTGGATCTCCGACTTCTACGAGTTCGACAGGTCCCAACCGCTGTTCGACGGCATCGAGGCGGTGCACCGCTCCGGGGTGAAGTTCATCCCGGTCGGCTCCGTCAACAGCTCCGGCCACCAGAGCGTCAACCCCTGGTTCCGGCAGCGCTTCAAGGACCTCGGCACCCCCGTCATCTCCGGCCACATCCGCAAGCTCGTCACCGAGCTGAAGAACTTCCTCACCTAGGAGAGCACCCCTGATGTCCGACATGCTCCGCGCCCCCGCCGAGGTCAAGTACGCCGACGAGCTGGCCTACCTGGAATCGGTCGACACCGGGCCGAAGCCGTTCTCCTGGCGGCTGAGCCCGCGCATGGTCCGCCTGTTCGTGCTCGGCTCCGAGCGCGCCGACGGCCTCGACCGGGAGATCCCGCAGAAGTGGTTTGGCGACCGCAGCTTCGTCGAACGCAGCATCGTCACCCTCGCCTCCGACCGTGGCCTGCTGCTCATCGGCGACCCCGGCACCGGCAAGAGCTGGCTCGCCGAGCTGCTCTCCGCGGCCATCTGCCGCAACTCCACGCTGGTCGTGCAGGGCACCGCCGGCACCACCGAGGACCACATCAAATACTCCTGGAACGTGTCCATGGTCATCGCCCGCGGCCAGTCCCGCGACTCGATGATCCCCTCGCCGATCATGACCGCGATGGAACAGGGCGTGATCGGCCGCTTCGAGGAGCTGACCCGCTCCACCAGCGACGTCCAGGACGCGCTCATCTCGATCCTGTCCGAGAAGTACGTCTCCATCCCCGAGCTGGACCACGACAACATCGTCTTCGCCAAGCCCGGCTTCTCGATCATCGCCACCGCCAACAGCCGCGACCGGGGCGTCAACGACCTCTCCTCCGCCCTCAAGCGCCGGTTCAACTTCGTCCGCATCCCGGTCGTCACCAACAAGCGCAGCGAGGCCGAGATCGTCCGCTTCCGCACCGAGGAACTGCTGCGCCGGCACCGCATCGAGCTGGACGTGCCACCCACGCTGCTCGACATCCTGCTGCAGAGCTTCGCCGACCTGCGCGCCGCCGCGACCGCCGCGAGCAGCGACGACGAGAAGCTGGAGTCGGCGCTGTCCACCGCCGAGCAGATCGGCGTGCTCGAGGACGCCATCCTGCACAGCCAGTTCTTCGGCGACCGCACCCTGCGCGCCCAGACCCTCGCCGGGTCGCTCATGGGCTCGCTGGCCCGCCGCAGCCCGGAGGACCTGGCCATCCTCAACAAATACCTGCACGGCGTGGTCGAACCCCGGGCCAAGGCCGACGACGGCGGCGACTGGGCCGGTTTCCTCGACGGCGGCCGCCAGGCCATCGCCTCCCTGTCGTGACCGCCCCCGCCCCGACCGGCCTGTTCGGCGCGCTGCGCGAGCAGCTCACCGACGCGGCCGCCGCCTTCGCCGACTCCCCCGACGCACTCGCCGGAATCCTCGCCGGCATGGTCGACGACGTCGACCGGGCGCTGCGCGAGCGGCTGGAGATCTTCCCGGTCTGCCACCACTCCCCCGCCTCCGCACTCGCCATGGCACGCCGGCTACGCGCCCGCCCGCCGAAGGTGATCTACCTGGAGCTCTGCGAGGACCTGCGCCCCCTCCTCGACGAGCTGCGCAACTGCCGCCTGCCGGTGGCCGTGCAGGCGTTCGCCACCGAACTCGACGGCTTCCCCGTCGAGTGGAGCCCGCTGAGCGTCATCGCCCCGATCACCGAGGCCTCCGCGGAATACCAGGCCATCGCGTACGCGCTGGACACCCCCGGCGTGGAACTGGTGCTGGTCGACCGCTCCACCGACCACGTCTTCCAGTGGACCCCGCGCCCCGACGGCGCCGACGCGGAAGCGACGCCCGACGAGGACGCCGCGCTGCACGGCGACGCGGTCGGGGTGGAGATCGGCGACCTGCGCCCCCGGTTCGCCGAACTGGAGGCCTACCTGCTGCACCACGGCAAGGTGCGGCACTGGTCGGAGTGGTGGGACCAGTACGTCGAACGTCCGCTCGCCGACGCCGACCACGACACCTACCGGCAGGTGATGGTGCTCATCGGCAGCCTGTTCCGGCGGCTGCGCCCCACCGCGTCCGCCCGCGACGACCGCGACGAGGACCGCGAGCGGCACATGTGGACGCGGATGCGCCAGCACCTCGCCGCCACCGGCGCCGACCCGGCCGACTGCCTCTACGTCTGCGGCGCGTTCCACGCCGCCAGCCACGTCGAGCAGTTCGGGCTCGACTCCACCGCACCCGACTTCGCGATCAGCCCCCGCACCGGCACCCGCTGGCGCTACGGGCTCATCCCGTCCAGCCACTCGGCGATCGAGGCGCAGTTCGGCCTCGCCCCGGGCACCGTCTCCATCGCCGCCGCGAACTGGACCACCGCGGTGGCCCGGACCCGGCTCACGCCGTACCGGCTGGCCGGGCAGCAGACCGGGAAGAAGGGCCGGCGCGCCCGCACCGCCCCCGCCACCGCCGCGCCGGAGACGAGCACCGACCGGCTCACCGGCTTCCTCGCCGCCCCGCCCACGCTCGACGGGCTGGACGAGGCGGAGCTGCGCGGCTGGTGCGTCGACATCGTCCGGCTCGCCCGCCGCAACGGCTACCTCGCCAGCACCGCCGACGCGATCGCCGTGTTCGAGACGTCGATCCTGCTGGCCAACCTGCGCAACCGCGCCCGACCGACGCCATACGACTTCGCCGACGCCGCGGTCACCTGCATCGAGAAGGACGTGGTGCCCGGCCGGCGCGACGTCCGCCGCCTGTGCGAGATCCTGCTCGGCGGCGACCGGATCGGCCAGGTCGGATACGACTCCCTCCCGCCCCTGGCGCGCGACGTCCTGGACCGGCTCCGCCCACTCGGCCTCGACCTGGAACGGCGCACCGTGCAACGGGCCCTGCTCGACCTGCGCGCCGACCCGGAGCTGGAACCCTGCTCCGACCTGCTGTGGATGCTGCGTCATCTGCTGCCCGTCGACGCCGTCCGCCCTATCATGGGCGAGCGCCGCCTCGGCCACCGCTCCACCCAGGAGAGCTGGGACCTCGCCCTCGGCCGCAACCAGCGCGCCCTCATCGAACTCGGCTACGAGGGCGTCACCGTCGAGCAGGTGCTGGAGCAACGGCTGCGCCGGGCGGTCCGTCGGCCGGACGCCACCGCCGCCGGCGCGCTCGCCGCCGTCGAGGACGCGATCCGCCTGCTCGACAGCCCCCGCCTGGTCGACGAACTCGGCACCCGGGCGGTCGAGCTGCTCGCCGCCGAACGCACCGTGGACGACGCGCCCGAGGTGCTGCGCCGCATCCGCCGGCTGCTCGCCCACCACCGCACCAGCGCGCCCGCGCTGCCGGCCTGGTGCCAGGCGTTCGTCACCACCGGGTACGCCCACTACTGCACGTTGCTGCCCACCGCGTTCGTCGACGACGCGACCGGCGTCCGGCAGGTCGGCGCGATGCTCGGCTTCCTGTTCGGCATGGAGAGCCTCGCCCTGTCCCTCGGGTGCGACCGGTCCCAGCTCGAGCTGGCCGTCGCCCAGGCCCATCCCGAGACGCCGGCCAAGGTGGCGCTGCTCTGGGCCGCCCACCACCAGCTCGGCCTGCTACCCCTGGCGCAGCTGCGCGAACGCTGCGCCGAGCTGCTGGCCAACCCGCTGGTGGTGCCCGCGTTCCCGCAGTACCTGTCGGGCTTCGTGCACGCGCTCGAACCGGTGCCCGGGCTGGCGCCGTTCGTCGTGGAGACCATGTCGGCCGCGTTCGCCGGGCTGCCCGACCCGGTGCTGCTGCCCTGGCTGCCCACCCTGGTCACCACGCTGCGCGAGCACGGCGCCGAACTGGTGCCGCTGCTGGTCCGCGAGGCGGAACGCACCTTCCCCGCCACGCTGCCCGCGCTGGACGCCTGGACACCTCCGTGGTCCACCGGGCCCACGCCGCCGGCGGCGCCGACGACCGCCGTCGAGGCCGACGCCGTGCACGACCTGCTGAGCGACCACCCGGAGGCCGTGGACGCGGTGGCCGCGCTGCTCGGATGCGACGCGCCGTGGCACTCCCCCGCCGGCGCAGCCCCGCCGGTCGACGCCGCGTCCACCCTTGTCGCCACGCATCCGGCCACCGCCTACGCCGTCGCGGCGCTGGTGACGTCGGGCTGACCGGTGCCGGTCCTCGCCCCGCCGACCCGCGGGGCGAGGGCCGCCGCCGCGGACCGGCGGTCCCGACGCGGCTTGCGAGCCGCAGGCACCATGGAGGGGTGATCCGCTTCCTGCTGAACCTGCTGTGGCTCGTCTTCGGTGGCGGCTTCGTCCTGGCCCTGGGCTACGGCGTCGCCGCTCTGATCTGCTTCGCGCTCGTCGTCACCATCCCGTTCGGCGTCGCCTCGCTCCGGCTCGCCTCGTACTCGCTGTGGCCGTTCGGCCGCACCCTCGTGTCCAAGCCGGGCGCCGGTCTCCCCTCCGGCCTGGCCAACGTGCTCTGGGTGGTGCTGGCCGGCTGGTGGCTCGCCCTGTCGCACATCCTGGCCGGCGTCGCGCTCTGCGTGACGATCATCGGCATCCCGTTCGGGGTGGCCAACTTCAAGCTGGTCCCGGCGGCGCTGTGGCCGCTCGGCCAGGAGGTCGTCGAGACGCCCTGACCCGGCCCGCCGGCGACTCCCCTTCCCGCCGCCTGTCGAGCTGATATCGCGGACGACTCAGCCGGCGGCCGGTCGGCTTCCTGCCGCCTGTCGAGCTGATATCACCTACGACTCAGCTGGCGGCCGGTCGGCCCTCGGACGCCTCCGTCGCCGGCCGGTCGATCCTCGACGCCTCCCACGCCGGCCGCACCCCACGATGGGCGGCACAGGAGGGTATGCCCACCAGACACCGCCCGGTCCGGTGTCTGGTCCGCGTCCGGTCGCCTGCCCGGCCGGTCCGCCCCCACGGGCTGGGCGAAGGGGCGTCAGGCGAGACCGGCAGCACGGCAGTGGAGTGGTCCGCCCCGGCCGGGCCCGCCGGCCGGGGCCGGACCGTGAGTCGTCCGCGATATCAGCTCGACAGGCGGTGTCCGGCACACTCTCCCTTCCGCCCTGCCTCCGGCGGTCGCCCGCCGGGCGTCGTCACCGCGGTCGACCGCAACGCCGTCCTCGCGGAAGCCCTCCAGGCCCGGCGGCGGATTCGGTGCGGAGCCGAGTCGTCCGGGCGCCGGGGCGTCCAGGTGCGTAGAGGCTGCGGATCGCGTCGACGTCACGGTCGATGCCGACACACCCTGTGGAGCGTCCTAGGAGGCTGGGGTGAATCGCGGTCCGAAACTGGCTCGCGGAACCGGCGGGGTGGCTACCGTCGGTGACATGGGGGGTCGGGACAGGGTCGTCGAGGCGCTCAAGGCGGATCCGGCGATGGCCGGCCTGCGCCGGTCGCTGGAGTTCTACCACGGCGACCTGGCCCGTGACGCGGCGCTGGATGCGTTCTACGCGCCCCTGGTCCAGGCCGGTGACCTGGTCTTCGACGTCGGCGCGCACGTCGGCGACCGACTGGGCAGCTTCCGCCGGCTCGGCGCGCGGGTGGTGGCGGTGGAGCCGCAGCCGCTGTGCGCCCGCGCGCTGCGTGCCCTTCACGCCGACGATCCGGCGGTGACCGTGGTGCAGGCCGCGTGCGGAGCCGCCACCGGGCCGGTACGGCTGCACGTCAACTCCACGAACCCGACGGTCTCCACCGCCTCCCCCGGCTTCGTCCGGGCCGCCGCTCAGGCCGCCGGCTGGCGGGACGAGACCTGGGACGACGAGATCGAGGTGGACGGCACCACGTTGGACGCGCTGATCGGGGCGTACGGCGTACCGGCGTTCGTGAAGATCGACGTGGAGGGGTTCGAGGACGCGGTGCTGGCCGGCCTGAGCCGTCCGGTGCCGGCGCTGTCGTTCGAGTTCACGACCATCGCGCGGGACCTGGCCGCCGACTGCCTGGACCGGCTGACCGCGCTCGGTTTCACCCGGTTCACCGTGGCGCTCGGTGACGAGATGGCCTTCGACCTGCCCGGCTGGCGCCCGGCGGCCGAGGTGGCGGCACACCTGCGCGCGTTGCCGCACGACGCCAACTCCGGCGACGTGTACGCGCGAACCTGAGGTCCATCCACAGAGGACGGATGGATCGAGCCCGAAGGCGCATCGATGCTGCTCATCGCCGTGATCGACACATCCGCTGCCCGGCCACTTTTTTCAGGTGTCGAACTTAGCCATGGTTTGTTACCTGGCTGTTATTGACGTGACCGGCGCCACTTCGGTTGACTGCCACGGAACCGCTTCCGCAACCGGTTCCGAAACACCCCGCTCATCCCTGCGACCCGGGAGCGTCACGTGCCGATCACCATCGCCGACGTCGCCACCCGCGCCGGGGTGAGCAAGACGACGGTCTCCCGGGTGCTCAACGGCAAGGGCGAGGTGCACATCCGCACCGCCGACCGGGTCCGGGCCGTGATCAGCGACCTCGGGTACGTGCCGAGCGCCCGGGCGGTCGGCCTGGCCCGCGGGCGTACCCGGGTGGTCGGCATGCTGGTGCCGGCGCTGACCTGGCCCTGGATGGGCGAGGTGCTCCAGGGCGCGGCCGAGGCGGTCGAGGCCGAGGGCTACGGGATGCTGCTGTTCACCTGCACCCGCGGTGACGAGTCGATGCGGCGCTTCGCCTCGCAGGTCTCCGCGAAGTCCTTCGACGGGCTGCTCGTGGTCGAGCCCGAGGGCACCCTGGACTACATCACCGACCTGCACCGTCGCGGTCTGCCGGTCATCCTCATCGACGACCGCGGGCACCAGCCCGGCTTCCCGTCGGTGCGGACCACCAACGAGGACGGCGCGCGGGCCGCCGCCGCGCACCTGCTGTCGCTCGGACGCCGACGACCGCTGGTCATCACCGGCCTGCGCCGCTTCGGCTGCACCCGCGAACGGCTCGCCGGGTTCGCCGACGGCTACGCCGCCGCCGGCGTACCGATCGGGCCGGAACGGGTGGTGGAGGGCGACTTCACCTTCGAGTGCGGACGCGAGGCGGTGCGGCGGCTGCTCGCCCAGGGGGTGGCGTTCGACGCGGTCTTCGCCCACAACGACCTCTCCGCCGCCGGCGCGCTGCAGGCGCTGCGCGACGCCGGCCGGCGCGTCCCGCAGGACGTCGCGGTGGTCGGCTTCGACGACCTGCCGCTGGCCGGGCACACCCATCCCCCGCTCAGCTCGGTGCACCAGCCGCTGCGGGAGATGGGCGCCGCCGCCGCCCGGCTCCTCATCGCCCACCTCACCGGCACGCCGCTGCCGGACACCCCGACCGTCATCCCGACCGGCTTCGCCGCCCGCGCCTCCACCCGCGTCACCTGACCCCACCCCGCCGAATCCCGGCGACCACGCCGGCGGGCGCACGCCCGCCGGTGGCACCACCGCACACCCTCCATCCACCACATCCCGCCCGAGGAATGCGGGACCACCGAGGGAGACCTCCATGAGAAGACGGCAACTCCTCGCCGTCGCGCTGGCCGGCGCGATGGTCACCACCACCGTCGCCGCGTGCGGCGACAGCCCCAACGCGAACAAGAAGAGCGGCCAGGCCGCGACCGTGCTCAACGTCGGCATGCCCAACGGTCCGCAGGCCGAGAACAACAACCCGTTCCTCACCACCTCGGCCGCCGCGTCGCTGGGCTACCGCTGGCAGATCTACGAGCCGCTGATGATGTGGAACCCGGTCAAGCCGGCCGAGCCGTTCAAGCCCTGGCTGGCCACCAAAGCCGAGTGGTCGGCGGACTACAAGTCGGTCAAGGTGACCGTCCGCGACAACGCCACCTGGTCCGACGGGCAGAAGGTCACGGCCGAGGACGTCGCCTTCACCTACAACCTGGTCAAGAAGTTCCCGGCGCTCAACGACCAGGGCGTGCCGTACACGGACGCGACCGCGAGCGGCAACGAGGTCACCATCTCCATGTCCAGCCCGCAGTTCGTCAACCAGCAGAAGGTGCTGTGGCGGGTGCCGATCGTGCCCAAGCACCTCTGGGAGAAGATCAGCGACCCGACGACCGACCCGGTGAAGCAGCCGGTCGGCAGCGGGCCGTACACGTTGAAGTCGTTCACCCCGGCGACGACGACGCTCACGGTGCGCGACAGCGGCTACTGGCAGGACGCGCCGAAGGTGAAGGAGCTGCGCTTCACCTCGTACACCGACAACAGCGCGCAGACCACGGCGCTGGCCAACGGCGAGTCGGAGTGGAGCTTCGTCTTCATCCCCAACTACCAGGCCGTCTTCGTGGCCAAGGACCAGAAGAACCACAAGGTGTGGGCGCCGCCGGTGCTGGGCATCCACGGCCTCTACCTGAACACCACGAAGAAGCCGTTCGACGACCCGACGCTGCGCAAGGCGATGAACATGGTCGTCGACCGCGCGGACATCTTCACCACCGCCGAGGCCGCGTACTTCCACCCCGAGGTGAAGAGCGTGACCGGTCTGCCCAGCCCGGCCGGCGACTCCTTCATCGCCGCGGAGTACAAGGGCCAGGAGCACAAGGTCGACGTCGAGGGCGCCAAGGCGCTGCTCACCGGCGCCGGCTACAAGCTCGACGGCACCACGCTGAAGGACAAGGGCGGCAAGCCGGTCACGATCAAGCTGACCGACCCGGCCGGCTGGTCCGACTACCAGACCAGCCTGGAGATCGTGAAGGACAACCTGTCCAAGATCGGCATCGCGGCGACCATCGACAAGGCCAACCAGGACGCCTGGTTCCGCAACGTCGAGCAGGGCAACTTCGAGGCCACGTTCCGGTGGACCGAGAGCGGCGCGACGCCGTACGACATCTACCGGACGATCATGGACGGCCGGGTGCTCAAGCCGATCGGCACCGCCTCGCCGGCGGGCAACTTCGGTCGGTTCCAGAGCAAGGAGGCCACCGACGCGCTGGTGTCGTACGCCAACGCGACCGACGACGCCACCCGCACCACCGCCCTGGCCACGCTCCAGAAGATCTTCGTGGAGCAGGTGCCGATGATCCCGGTCGGCGCGGACAACATCGGCGGCGCGTACAGCACGAAGAACTGGACCGGCTGGCCGGACGACGCGAACCCGTACGGCGCGCTCCAGCCCACCCAGCCCAACGCGCTGGACGTGGTGCTGCACCTCAAGCCGGCCGCCGGCTGACCCGGCGCCGCCTCCCCGGCCGGGACGACCGGCCGGGGAGGCGGGCCCCGCCCCCGACCCGGCAACCCCAGACAGGAATGCGGCATGACGACGACCGAGAGCGCCCCGGCGCCGGTCGACGAGGTGGTGCTGGAGGCCGTCGGCCTGACCAAGCACTTCCCCGTCCGCCGGCGGTTGCGCAGTCTCCTCTCCCGGACCCCGACGGTGGTGCACGCCGTCGACGACGTGTCCATCGCGCTGCGCCGTGGGCGGGTGACCGCGCTGGTCGGCGAGTCCGGCTCCGGCAAGTCCACGGTGGCCCGGCTGCTGGCCCAGCTCTACCCGCGCACCGCCGGCGACATCCGGCTGCACGGCACGTCGACCCGGGTCCGCGGCGGCCGCCCGTTCCGCGCCTACGTGCGCCGGGTGCAGCTGATCCTGCAGGACCCGTTCGCCTCGCTGAACCCGGTGCACACGGTCCGCTACCACCTCACCCGCTCGCTGCGCATCCACGGCAACGCGGGCACCGGCCCGGACGGGCTGGAAAAGGCGCTGGCCGACCTGCTCACCCGGGTCAGCCTCGCCCCGCCGGAACGCTACCTCGACGCGTTCCCGCACGAGCTGTCCGGCGGCCAGCGCCAACGCGTCGCCATCGCCCGGGCGCTCGGCGCGAACCCCGAGGTGCTGCTCGCCGACGAGCCGGTGTCGATGCTGGACGTGTCGATCCGCCTGGGCGTGCTCAACCTGTTGCAGGACCTCAAGGACCGGCTCGACCTGGCCATCCTCTACATCACCCACGACATCGCCTCGGCCCGCTACTTCGCCGACGAGACGATCGTCATGTACGCGGGACGAATGGTCGAGGGCGGCGACAGCGAGACGGTCACCCAGCGGCCGGCCCACCCGTACACCCGGTTGTTGACCGACTCCGCGCCGGACCCGGAACGGATCACCGGCGCGGGCGCCGACGCCACCGGGGCCGGCGAGCGCGGGCACGGCGAGCCGCCCAGCCTGATCCACCCGCCCGCCGGCTGCCGGTTCCACCCGCGCTGCCCGCACGCCATGGCGCGGTGCACCAGCGAGCTGCCGCCGGCGATCCCGGTCGACGACCGTCCCGGGCACTGGGCGGCGTGCTGGCTGTTCGACCCGGCCACCGTCGCGGCGGAGAACGGCGTGGCCGAGGAGGCGACCCGATGAGGTTCCTGCTGCAACGGGTGGCCTTCTACCTGTTCACCGCGTGGGCGGCGATCACCCTCAACTTCTTCATCCCCCGGATGGTGCCGGGCGACCCGGTGCAGTCGCTGATCTCCCGCAACCAGGGCCGGATCAGCGCCGACGCGATCGCCTCGCTGCGGGTGCTGTTCGGGCTGGACTCCGACCGCAACCTGTGGGAGCAGTACGTCGCCTACTGGGGCCAACTCCTGCGCGGCGACCTGGGGCTGTCGTTCACGTTCTTCCCGGCGCCGGTGTCCGAGGTGATCGGGAACAGCCTGCCGTGGACCGTCGGCCTGGTCGGCGTCACCACCATCGTCAGCTTCCTGCTCGGCACCGCGCTCGGCGTGGGCGCCGGCTGGCGGCGCGGCTCGTGGATCGACGGGCTGCTGCCGGCCACCACGTTCCTGTCCTCGATCCCCTACTTCTGGCTGGGCCTGGTGGCGATCGCGCTGTTCGCCGGCCCGGGCAGCTTCTTCCCCTCCTCCGGCGGCTACGAGCCGGGCCTGGTGCCGGCGTTCGACGCGTACTTCATCCCCAGCGCGCTGCAGCACAGCATCCTGCCCGCGGCGACCATCCTGGTCTCCTCGATGAGCGGCTGGATCCTCAGCATGCGCAACATGATGGTCACCGTCTCCAGCGAGGACTACATCACCGTCGCGCACGCCAAGGGCCTCTCCGAGCGCCGGGTGGCGCTCAGCTACGCCGCCCGCAACGCGCTGCTGCCCAACGTCTCCGGCTTCGCGCTGTCGCTGGGCTTCATCGTCGGCGGCACGCTGCTCGTGGAGATCGTCTTCTCCTACCCGGGCCTGGGGTTCCAGCTCTTCCAGGCCGTCGGCAGCAAGGACTACCCGCTCATGCAGGGCATCTTCCTCATCATCACCATCTCGGTGCTGGTGGCGAACCTGCTCGCCGACGTCGCGTACCTGCTCCTCGACCCGCGGACCCGAAAGAGCTGAGCGATGACACTTTCCCCGTCGAGCATCGAGCAGGTCATCCCCGGCCAGGGGGCGATGACGCAGCCGTCGGCCCGGGCCCGACGACGCCGGTTCCGCTTCGTCGCCAACGCCAAGGCCGCCACCGGCCTGGCCATCCTCGGGGTGTACGCGCTGCTGGCCGTGATCGGGCCGTGGATCGCGCCGTACGACCCGGACGCGCGCAGCGCCGACGTGCTCCAGGCGCCCTCGGCCCGGCACTGGTTCGGCACCACCCACCTCGGGCAGGACATCTTCAGCCAGATCCTGGTCGGCGCGCGCAGCGTGGTCGTGGTGGGCCTGATCGCCGGCGTGCTGGCCACGATCCTGTCCGTCCTCATCGGCGTGACCGCCGGCTACCTGGGCGGCGCGGCCGACGAGAGCCTGTCCGCGCTGTCCAACGTGTTCCTGGTGATCCCCGCGCTGCCACTGATCATCATCGTGGCGTCGCTCGTCGACCAGGCCGGTGAACTGCTGGTCGCGTTGATCATCGGGCTCACCTCGTGGGCGTGGGGCGCCCGGGTGCTGCGCGCCCAGACGCTGTCGTTGCGCCGCCGCGACTACGTCGAGGCGGCCCGGGCCACCGGCGAGCGGACCTGGCGGATCATCGGGTTCGAGATCCTGCCCAACCTGACCGCGATCATCGCCTCCGGCTTCGTCGGCACCGTGATCTTCGCGGTGATGTCGGAGATCACCCTGGCGTTCATCGGCATCTCGTCGGTCAGCTCCTGGAACTGGGGCACCATCCTGTTCTGGGCGCAGGGCCAGCAGGCGCTCGCCCAGGGCGCGTGGTGGTGGTTCGTGCCGGCCGGGCTGGCCATCGCGCTGCTCGGCACCGCGCTCGCGCTGATCAACTTCGGCATCGACGAGTTCGTCAGCCCCCGCCTGCGCACCGGCGGCCGGACCCGGATCCGCACCGCCGACGGCCGGACGGTCCGGATGCGCGTCGGCTTCACGCCGGTGCTGGCCCCGCGGCCGGCTCCCGTGCCGATGCAACGGTCGGCCGACGTGCCGGACACCACCCGAGAGGGGACCTCATGAACGACAAGGTGCTGGAGATCCGGGGGCTCTGCGTCGACTACGGCGTCGGCGCGGAGGCGGTGCGGGCGGTCCGCGACGTCGACCTGACGCTGCACCGGGGTGAGGTGCTCGGCCTGGCCGGGGAGAGCGGCAGCGGCAAGTCCACCCTGGCGTACGGGCTGACCCGGCTGCTCCCCCCGCCGGGCGTGGTCAGCGGCGGCCAGGTCGTCTACCACCCGGCCGACGGACCGCCGGTGGACGTGCTGACGCTCAGCCCGGCCCGGCTGCGCGAGTTCCGGTGGGCGGAGACGTCGATCGTGTTCCAGGGCGCGATGAACTCGCTGAACCCGGTGCACAAGGTCTCCACCCAACTGCTCGACGTGATCCGGGCACACGAGCCGAAGAGCACCGCGGCGAGCCGGCTGGCCCGCGCGAAGGAGCTGCTGCGCCTGGTCGGCATCTCCGCCGACCGGCTGGACAGCTACCCGCACCAGCTCTCCGGCGGCATGCGGCAGCGCGTCATGATCGCGATGGCGCTGGCGCTGGAGCCGCAGGTGGTCATCATGGACGAGCCGACCACCGCGCTGGACGTGGTGATGCAGCGGCAGATCCTCGGCCAGCTCGCCGAGCTGCGCGACCGGCTCGGCTTCGCGGTGCTGTTCATCACCCACGACCTGTCGCTGCTGGTGGAGTTCTCCGACCGGATCGCCATCATGTACGGCGGCCGGATCGTGGAGGAGGCGCCCGCCGCCCGGCTGTACGCCGAGCCGCTGCACCCGTACACCGAGGGGTTGCTGCACTCGTTCCCGGCGCTGCGCGGGCCGCGCCGGGAGCTGACCGGCATCCCCGGCTCCCCGCCGGACCTGCGCGCCATGCCGTCGGGGTGCGCGTTCCACCCCCGCTGCCCGAAGGCCTTCGACCCGTGCGACGAACGCCTGCCGGTGCTGGGCCCGCCCGGCGTCGACGACCCGACCCGGGCTGTCGCGTGCTGGCTGCACCCGGCCGTCGCGCCCCTGTCCCGCTGACCCGCCCGAGCCCACCCGCTACCCGCGAGGAGAACCATGGACACCGACCTCACCCGTCCCCGCGTCGAACAGGTCGACCCGATCGACACGCTGCCGCCGAGCTTCCGGTGGGGGGTGGCGACGTCGTCGTACCAGATCGAGGGGGCGGTGGCCGAGGACGGCCGCACTCCGTCGATCTGGGACACCTTCTGCCGGGTCCCCGGGGCGGTGGCCAACGGCGACCACGGCGACGTGGCCTGCGACCACTACCACCGGATGCCCGAGGACGTCGCGCTCATCGCCGACCTGGGGCTGGACACCTACCGGTTCTCGGTGGCCTGGCCGCGGGTGCAACCGGGCGGGCGCGGTCCGGCCAACCCGGCCGGGCTGGCCTTCTACGACCGGCTGGTGGACGAGCTGCTCGGCCGCGGCGTCGACCCGTGGGTGACGCTCTACCACTGGGACCTGCCGCAGGAGCTGGAGGACGCCGGCGGCTGGCCGAACCGGGACACCGCCTACCGGTTCGCCGACTACGCGGAGCTGGTCTTCGCCGCGCTCGGCGACCGGGTCCGCACCTGGACCACGCTGAACGAGCCGTGGTGCTCGGCCATGCTCGGCTACGCCTACGGCGACCACGCCCCCGGCCGACGGAACCTGGGCGACGGCATCGCCGCCGCGCACCACCTGCTGCTCGGGCACGGGCTGGCGACGCGGCGGCTGCGGGCGGCGGCGCAGTCGCCGATCGAGCTGGGCCTGACCGTGAACCTGTCGACGGCCGACCCGGCGACCGACAGCGCGGCCGACCGGGACGCCGCGCGGGCGGCGGACGGGCTGGGCAACCGGCTCTACCTGGACCCGGTGCTGCGCGGGGAGTACCCGCAGGACGTGGTGGCCGACCTGGCCGCCGAGGGGGTGCGGATCCCGGTGCAGGACGGCGACCTGGAGGTCATCGCCACCCCGATCGACGTGCTCGGGGTCAACTACTACTTCGGGCAGCTGCACTCCGGGGTGGACGAGCAGGGTCGGGACCGCGACGACGACGGCCGGCCGGTGCGCCGGGTGGTCCGCCGGGACCTGCCGCGCACGGCGATGGACTGGGAGATCGTGCCGGAGTCGTTCACCGACCTGCTGGTGCGACTGCACCGCGACTATCCGGGCGTGCCCATGGTGATCACCGAGAACGGGGCGGCGTTCGACGACAAGCCGGACGCGGAGGGTTTCGTGGCCGACGACGACCGGGTCGACTACCTGACCGAGCACCTGCGGGCGGTGGCCCGGGCCCGGCAGGCGGGCGCGGACCTGCGCGGCTACTTCGCCTGGTCGCTGCTGGACAACTTCGAGTGGGCGTACGGGTACGACAAGCGGTTCGGCATCGTGCGGGTGGACTACGAGACGCAGCGCCGCACCCCGAAGCGCAGCGCGCTGTGGTATCGCGACACGGTCCGGCGGGTGCGCGGGCAGCGCTGAGCCGACCACCGCGGGCGGTCGCGCGGGAGATGTCCCGGGCGGCCGCCCCGACGCGTCCGGAGGCAGGTCGGACCGCTTTTTTCATGTCTTGACATAAGCCGGTGCGAACGGTTTTCTCATTCGCGGATGTCGATTGATCCGGAAGGAGCATCCGTGTCCCCCACCACCGTCGCACGTCTCGCCGGCCGCGTCGCCCTGACGCTCTGCCTCACCGCCGGCCTCGCCACCGCCGTCCCCGCCGCCCCCGCGCACGCCGCCGGCGAACGGGTCGACGTCTGGCTCACCACCACCTCCGACTCCGGCGGTCGGACGGTCACCCGGGGTCTGCAACAGCAGAGCCCGCTGGCCTTCGCCGCCACCAGCCCCGGCGCCACGCACACCGTCACCGTCGACGAGAACACCCGGTACCAGCCGTTCGAGGGCGCCGGGGCGTCCATCACCGACACCACCGCGTACCTGCTGCGCGGCGGGCCGGTCAGCGCGGCCACCCGGGACGCGGTGATGCGCAAGCTGTTCAGCCCCACCGACGGCATCGGGCTGTCCTTCGTGCGCAACCCGATCGGCGCGTCCGACCTGTCCCGACCGGGCCACGTCTCGCTCGACGACACCTGCTGCGACCTCGGCGACTTCGGCACCAACGGGTACGACACCAACGTCGAGCTGCTGACCGCGCAGGCCCGGCAGCTCAACCCGGCGCTGCGGGTGATGGTGGTGCCGTGGAGCGCGCCCGGCTGGATGAAGGACAACGGCCGGATGGACCAGATGGGCTGGCTGAAGTGGGAGCACTACGCCACCTACGCGCAGTACCTGGTGCGCACGATCCAGGCGTACGCGGCGCGCGGCGTCACCGTCGACTACCTGTCGGTGCAGAACGAGCCGAACTGCTGCCAGGCCGGCAACCCGACCGCGATGGACTACCCCGGCATGAGCTGGAACGCCTCCGGCCTGGCCGAGCTGACCAAGAACTTCGTCTACCCGGCGTTCCGGGCCGCCGGGATCACCACCAGGGTGCTGGTGCACGACTGGAACTACGGCGACTACAACACCATCGGCTCCGGGCTGCTGGCCGACAGCGCGGTCCGGACCGACCCGCTCTTCGGCGGCATCGCCTGGCACGGCTACTTCGGTGACCCCGCGGTCGGCAGCCAGGTACGCGGCCAGTATCCGACGGTGCCGCAGTTCAGCACCGAGCACTCCGGCGGCACCTGGATCACCAACCAGCACAACGAGGACATTGCCGACATCGTCACCTACGCGCGGAACTGGAGCCGCAGCGTGGTGAAGTGGAGCCTGGCGGTCAACCAGAACATGGGCCCGCACAACGGCGGCTGCGGCACCTGCACCGGCCTGATCACCGTGCAGGAGGGCGGCGCCCGGGCCGGCCAGGTCGACTACACCATCGAGTACTACACCACCGGGCACCTGACCAAGTTCGTCCGGCCCGGCGCGACCCGGATCGACTCCACCGCCAACGGCACCGTCCCGAACGTCGCCTACCGCAACCCGGACGGCTCCAAGGCGCTGCTCGCGCACAACGGCGGCACGTCGGCGCAGTCGGTGCGCGTGGTGTGGGGCGGGCAGTCGTTCACCTACACGCTGCCGGCCCGCACCACCGCCACGTTCACCTGGTCCGGCCCGCAGTCCGGTGGCGGCGGGTCGGCGACCGGCCTGGTCACCGGCATCGGCGGCAAGTGCCTGGACGTGACCGACAACGCCAGCGCCGACGGCACCCCGGTGCAGATCTGGGGCTGCTTCGGCGGGGCCAACCAGCAGTGGACCCGCGCCGCCGACGGCACGCTGCGCGCGCTCGGCAAGTGCCTGGACGTGGCCGGCGGCGGCACCGCCGACGGCACCCGGGTGCAGCTGTGGACCTGCAACGGCAGCGCCGCGCAGCAGTGGACCTGGACCGCCGGCCGGGACCTGGTCAACCCGCAGGCGAACAGGTGCCTCGACGTCACCGGCAACACCTCCGCCGACGGCGCGAAGACGCAGATCTGGAGCTGCACCGGCGGCGCCAACCAGAAGTGGACGCTGCCGTCCTGACCCGAGCGGCCGGGCCGGCGGCGATTGCCGGCCCGGCCGCTCGGCGGCGATTGCCGGCCCGGCCGCTCGGCGGCGATGCCGACCCGGCCGCACCGCGGCGATGCCGGCCCGGCCGCTCAGCGGCCCCGCGTGACCCGGGCCGGGCGGACCGCCGGCTCGCGGGGCACGCCGCCCTCGCGCAGCAGCCGGGCCATCGGCAGGGTGGCCGCGCCCATCGCGACCGCGTCCGGCCCGAGCCGGCACAGCTCGATCGAGGTCTGGGCGTACGGCTGGCGCAGCGCGTGCCGCGCGGTGGCCTCGCGGATCGCCGGCAGGTGCCGCTCGCCCAGTGCCAGCCCGGCCCAGCCGCCGAGCACCACCCGCTCCGGGTTGAACAGGTTGACCAGGTTCGCCACCCCGGCGCCGAGGTAGCCGACCGTCTCGTCGATCACCGTCGCGGCGGTGCGGCCGGTGGCCCGCAGCAGCTCGCCGAAGGCGGTCTCCTCGTCGCCGCCGGCGGCCGGGCGACCCCGGTTGGCCTGGCGGAACCGGTCGAGCACCCCCTCCGCCCCGACGTACGCCTCGAGGCAGCCGAGGTTGCCGCACCGACAGCGGCGTCCCCCGTACACGATGGTGGTGTGGCCCCACTCGCCGGCGCTGCTGTGCGCGCCCCGGTAGCCCACGCCGTCGGCGACCACGCAGGCGCCCACGCCGGAGCCGACCAGGGCGACCACCGCGTGGCGCACGCCCCGGCCGGCGCCGAACCACATCTCGGCCTGGCCGAGCGTCTTGGCGCCGTTGTCGACGTGCACCGGCACGTCCGTGCCGGCGCGCAGCATCGCGCCGAGCGGGACGCCGTCCCAGCCGAGGGTCTGCGCGTGCACTACGGCGTCGGCGGTGCGCTCGACCGTGCCGGCCACGGCGACCCCGAAGCCGAGCACCGCGGCCGGGTCGACGCCGGCCTGTTCGGTCACCGCGGCGAGGCCGTGCAGCAGGTGCGTGGCGACCTGCCGCGGGTCGGGTTCGGCGGCGGCGATCGGGTACTCGGCCTTGGCCAGCGCGGTCATCGCCAGGTCGAACAGCTCGACCTGCACCCGGGTCTCGCCCACGTCGGCGCCGACCAGGTAGCCGTAGCCGGGGGCGACGCGCAGCAGCACCCGGGGACGGCCGCCGTCGGACTCGACCGAACCGGCCTCCTCGACCAGCCCTTCGGCGATCATCTCGCCGACCAGGTTGCTCACGCTGGCCAGGCTCAGCGCGGTCGACTGGCCCAGCTCGTGCCGGCTGAGCGGGCCGTCCAGCCAGATCCGGGTGAGCAGGACCGACCGGTTGGCCCGGCGCATGTCGCGCACCGTGGTGCGTCTGGCGTCCACGTCCGCCGCCGTCCTTCCCCCGGCCGCCCGCCGGCGACCTGCATTCACGCCGTGAACCAAGTGGTGACAGACTACTGCGCATTTACATTTAACAAAGTTAACTGCTAGCCTCCGGCGCATCGATGAGGAGGTATGTCATGCGACTCGGACGCGGGATGACCGCGCTACTCGGTGGCGTCGCGCTGCTCGCCGCCGCCGCCGCCCTGCCGGCCGCCGCCGGCGCCACGCCCACCGGCACCCGCAGCGCGCTGGTGGCGTGCGACGCGCCGGCCTGGGCCGAGGGCGTCACCTGGACCGCCGGCAGCCGGGCCAGCTACGGCGGACGGCTCTACCAGGCGCTGGTGACGCACACCCCGCCGGTCGGCGCCGGCTGGACCCCGGCCGCGGTGCCGGCGCTCTGGACCGATCTCGGCGCCTGCACCGGCGGCACCCCGTCACCCAGCCCCACCACGCGACCGCCGTCGCCCACGCCCACGGCCTCCCCCTCCCCCACCCGGACGCCGACCCCCACGCCCACGCCGACCGCCACGCCCAGCCCGACCACGCCGGGCGGTGACACCTGCGCGCTGAAGTCCCGGCCGACCGGCAAGGTGCTGCAGGGCTACTGGGAGAACTGGGACGGCGCGGCCAACGGCGTGCACCCCGGGCTCGGCTGGATCCCGATCACCGACTCCCGGATCCCGGGGCACGGCTACAACGTGGTGACCACGGCGTTCCCGGTGATCCGCGCCGACGGCACCGTGCTCTGGGAGGACGGCATGGACGCCGGGGTGAAGGTGCCCACCCCGGCGCAGGTGTGCCAGGCCAAGGCCGCCGGGCTGACCGTGCTGCTGTCCATCGGCGGGGCCGCCGCCGGCATCGACCTCAGCTCCGCCGCGGTCGCCGACCGGTTCGTCGCCACCGTGGTGCCGATCCTCAAGCGCCACAACTTCGACGGCATCGACATCGACATCGAGACCGGCCTGACCGGCAGCGGGAGCATCACCCAGCTCTCGCCGTCGCAGGCCAACCTGATCCGGATCATCGACGGGGTCCTGGCCCAGATGCCGGCCGGCTTCGGGCTCACCATGGCGCCGGAGACCGCGTACGTCACCGGCGGCAGCGTCACCTACGGCTCGATCTGGGGCGCGTACCTGCCGATCGTGAAGAAGTACGCGGACAACGGCCGGCTCTGGTGGCTGAACATGCAGTACTACAACGGCTCGATGTACGGCTGCGCCGGCGACTCGTACCCGGCCGGGACCGTGGCCGGCTTCGTGGCCCAGACCAACTGCCTCGACGCCGGCCTGGTCGTGCAGGGCACCACCATCCGGGTGCCGCTGGACCGGCAGGTCCCGGGGCTGCCCGCGCAGACCGGCGCCGGCGGCGGCTACCTGAGCCCGACCCTGGTGGGCCAGGCGTGGAACACCTACCAGGGCCGGCTCAAGGGGCTGATGACCTGGTCGATCAACTGGGACGGCTCGAAGGGCTGGACGTTCGGCGACAACGTCCGCGCGCTGCAGGGCCGCTGAGACGCGACGCGGGGCCCCGTCGACACGACGGGGCCCCGCGCGCGGAGGTCAGCCGACGGCGATCTTCTTCGGCGTGGTCTTCGAGTCCAGCCAGGCGTTGATGAGCGCGGTGAAGTCGCGGCCGGTCTGCTTGTTGACGAAGGCGATGAACGACGCCCGGTCCTGCTGGGTGTTGCGCTGGTCCTGCACCCAGGCGCGGGCCAGGGCGAAGAACGCCTTGTCGCCCAGCTCGCGGTGGATCTCGCGGAGCATGGCCGCCGGGCAGAGGTAGACGTTGCCCTCGGCGAACCGCTTCGGGTCGGGCCGGCCGGGCGGACCGAGCTTCTTGCGCAGGACGGCGTCGCCCTCGCGCAGGTACCGGTCCAGGCTGGCCTCGCTGAGCTTCAGCGTCTCCTGGGTGTAGAGGTCCTGGGCGTACTTCGCCCAGCCCTCGTTCAACCACAGGTCGGTCCAGGTGGTCGGCGTGACGGAGTTGCCGAACCACTGGTGGGTGTACTCGTGCAGCAGGTCGCTGCCCCAGCGGTCGCGGCGGGCCGTGGTGTTCTCGATCTTGCGGCCCATCGTGATCATCTGCTGGGTCTCCATGCCCGACGCCGAGTCCACCACCACGACGCCGCCGGAGGGGAACGGGTACGGGCCGAACTTCTTCTCCAGCCACGCCAGGTACTGCGGGGACTTCTTCAGGTACGGCAGCAGCTTGTCGTCGGCGCCCTTGCGGTACCAGAAGGTCAGCGGCACGCCGCGCGGGCCCGTGGCGGTCAGCTTCTGGTACTTCCCGACCGCGAGCGTGGTCAGGTAGGTCGCCACCGGATCGGTGCTGCGGTAGGTGAACGTGGTGCCGGACTGCCCCGCGGGGGTGCCGCTGGCGATCGCGGACCAGCCCGCCGGCACGGTCACCCGGATGTCGTAGAGCGCCTCGTCGGACGGCTGGTCGTTCGCCGGGTACCAGGTGAACGCGCCGAACGGCTCCTGCATGGTCCAGAGGCCGCCCTCCTTGGTGAGGGTGAGACCCAGGGCCTCGGTGTCCTTGCGGTGCGACGGCATCGGCGTCGTCCGCGGCCGGCCGTGGTAGGTCACCACCAACGTCACCGGCTTGTCCGCGACCACCGGGGCGGACACGGTCAGCTTCTCCTTCGCCACCGTCCCGGGGACCGTCGCGCCGTCCAGCGTCACGCCGTCGAGCTGGTAGGGCATGAAGTCGAGGACCAGGTTCGACGCGTCCTTCACCGGCCGGATCCGCAGGGTGGCGGTGCCGGTGAGAGTGGTGGTCGACGGGGCCCACTCCAGGGCCAGGTCGTAGTGCAGGACGTCCACCGCGTCGGTGCCCCGGGCGGGATAGACCGGGTCGGCCACCGGGGTGGAACGCCCGGCCTCCCAGGCGGCGTAGTCGACGGCGGCGACGGTCGGGCTCGGCGTGGCGGCGGGGGCGGACGGGGTCGCGGCCGGGGCGGCGGAATCGGTGGTGCACCCGGCGACGAGCAGCGGTCCGAGGAGCAGGATCAGGGGTACGGGGCGGCGCATCAGCGCACCATACGGCAGTGATCCACTTCCGTGGGGGCGTCGCCGGCTGGCGCCCGGCCGGACATCCTGCGACGCTGGCAGTCGTGTACGACTACGACCTGCTGGTGCTGGGCTCAGGACCGAGTGGACAGAAGGCGGCGATCGCCGCGGCCAAGCTGGGCCGGCGGGTCGCCATCGTCGACCGCCGCGACATGCTCGGCGGCGTCTGCATCAACACCGGCACCGTGCCGTCCAAGACGCTGCGCGAGGCCGTCCTCTACCTGACCGGGCTCAGCCAGCGTGACCTCTACGGCAGCAGCTACCGGGTCAAGGAGGACATCACCGTCGCCGACCTGGCCGCCCGCACCCAGCACGTGATCACCCGGCAGACCGACGTCATCCGCAACCAACTGGCCCGCAACCGGGTCGCGATGATCACCGGCACGGGCCGGTTCGCCGACCCGCACGCGGTCTGGGTCGACGCCGGCTCGGGCCGGGAGACCCGGGTCAGCTTCGACAAGGCGGTCATCGCCGCCGGCACCCGGCCGGCCCGCCCGGAGAGCGTCGACTTCGACGACCGGACGATCGTCGACTCCGACGGCGTCATCAACCTCCAGGCCGTGCCCCGCAGCATGGTCGTGGTCGGCGCCGGCGTGATCGGGATGGAGTACGCCTCGCTGTTCGCCGCGCTCGGCACCAAGGTGACGGTGGTGGAACGCCGCGAGCGGATGCTCGACTTCTGCGACGAGGAGATCGTCGAGTCGCTCAAGTACCACCTGCGCGACCTGTCGGTGACCTTCCGCTTCGGCGAGGAGGTGG
Organism: Micromonospora sp. WMMD754; assembly: GCF_049315235.1. NCBI lineage: Bacteria > Bacillati > Actinomycetota > Actinomycetes > Micromonosporales > Micromonosporaceae > Micromonospora > Micromonospora sp. WMMD754. The sequence goes on along the minus strand of NZ_CP186058.1, from coordinate 5,270,115 downwards.
CCGCGGTGGAGAAGCACCGCACCGCCGCGCTCTGCGTCCTGCGCAGCGGCAAGAAGATCGTGGCCGACACGGTGATGTACTCCGCCGGACGGCAGGGGCAGACCGACGACCTGGCGCTGGAGGCGGCCGGTCTCACCGCCGACCACCGTGGCCGCATCCAGGTCGACGCCAACTACCGCACCGCGGTCGACACCATCTACGCCGTCGGTGACGTGATCGGCTTCCCGGCGCTCGCGTCCACCTCGATGGAGCAGGGCCGGCTGGCCGCGCAGCACGCCTGCGGCGAACCGTCCCGCACCATGTCGGAGCTGCAACCGATCGGCATCTACACCATTCCCGAGATCAGCTTCGTCGGGCGGACCGAGGACGAGCTGACCGAGACGTCCACCCCGTTCGAGGTCGGCATCGCCCGCTACCGGGAACTGGCCCGGGGGCAGATCGTCGGCGACTCGTACGGCATGTTGAAGCTGCTCGTCTCGCCGGAGGACGGGCGGCTGCTCGGGGTGCACGTGTTCGGCACCGGCGCCACCGAGATCGTCCACATCGGGCAGGCCGTGATGGGTTGCGGCGGCACCGTCGACTACCTGCTCGACGCGGTGTTCAACTACCCGACGCTGGCCGAGGCGTACAAGGTGGCGGCGCTGGACGCGGCCAACAAGATCCGCAACATCACCCGGATCGACGGCTGACCCTTGGCTCAGGTGTCGGCCACGGTCGCGGCGGTCGGCGCCGGCACCCACTGCGTGCGCGGATAATCACGACATGAGCGTCCGATACGACGAGGTTCTCGACCCGCTGCGCCAGGCATACGACGCTCGCGCAGCCTGGCGCGACGGGCTGACCAAGGAACCGTGGAAGGTGGCGGAGCGTCAGGCGTTCCGGGATCGTCTGGCATCAGGTGCGCGGCTGCTGGAGGTCGGCGCGGGCACCGGGCAGGACAGCGTCTTCTTCCGCAAGGAGGGCCTTCCCGTCGTCGCGGCCGACCTGTCACCGGTGATGGTCGAGCACTGCCGAGCCAAGGGCATCGAGGCCCACGTGATGGACTTTCTGCACCTGGACTTCCCGCCCGACTCCTTCGACGCGGTGTTCGCGATGAACTGCCTGCTGCACGTGCCCAACCACGACCTACCCACGGTCCTGGCCGCCATCCGGGCCGTCCTGCGTCCTGGCGGACTTCTCTTTGTCGGGGTGTACGGCGGTGGCGAGAGCACCGAGGGCCCTATCGACGATGACCAGCACGTGCCGCCGCGCTTCTTTTCGTGGCGAACTGACGATCAGTTGCTCGGCTTCGCCGCCGCCGCGCGGTTCGACGTGGTGGACTTCCATCCGGTCGATACCGGTCGCGGCTACCGGTTCCAGTCGTTGACCCTGCGACGCCCCAGCGGCGCCTGAGAACCAGCAGGGATCCACCGCCTCGACACCCCGCCCCACGATCACGGCCTCCGCCGATCGTGGACTTGTGGCGCCTCGGATGTCTGTCACGTGGCCTTGTTCAGGTGCCACAACTCCACTATCGCCGGAGCACGTGCACGTGCGGCCGGGCCGGATCAGCGGCCGGTGGCGTAGCCCTGGGCGCCTCGCGGGTTGGCGGCGGCCGAGAGGACGCCGTTCCGGGGGTCACGGGCGACGGCGCAGAGGCGACCCAGGCTCCACGGGTCGGACCGGCGCACCGTGTGACCCCGGGCCCCCAGCGCCGCGAGCACGTCCGGGTCGAGACGGTCCTCGACGACCAGCACGCCCGGCTCCACCTCACGCGGGTAGAACGACGCGGGCAGGCTGGTGGTGTGCCACGCCGGCGCGTCGATCGCCTCCTGCAGCTCCTGCCCGCCGACCAGGTGGCGCAGCAGGAACAGCAGCTGCCACTGGTCCTGCTGGTCGCCGCCGGGCGTGCCGCAGGCCAGGACCGGCTCGCCGTCGCGCAGCACCAGGGTCGGGCTCAACGTGGTGCGCGGGCGCCGGCCCGGCGTCAGCGTCGAGGCGAGCCCCTCCTCCAGCCAGCACATCTGCAACCGGCTGCCCAGCGGGAAGCCCAGCTCGGGGATGGTGGGCGAACTCTGCAGCCAGCCGCCGCTCGGGGTGGCCGAGATGATGTTGCCCCACCGGTCGACCACGTCGACGTGGCAGGTGTCGCCACGGGTCACGCCGTCGCCGCGGACGGTGGGTTCGCCGGTGCTCGGGTCCTGCGGGCCGGCCCGCCGCGCCGCGTGCGCGTCCAGGTGTGCCGGCAGTCGGGGCGGCGCGCCGGCCGGGCTGCCGGGACGCAACGCGGTCGAGGCCCGCTCGCCGATCAGCGCGGCCCGCGCACGGGCGTACGCCGGGGACAGCAGCGTCGCCGCCGGCGCCTCGCCGGTGTCGCCGTACCAGGCCTCGCGGTCGGCGAAGGCGAGCTTCAGCGCCTCGGCCTGGGTGTGGATGCCGTCCACGGTGGACGGATCGAGCGCCCGGGGATCGTCGAGCGCGTCCAGCACCGACAGCGTCTGCAGCAGCACCGGGCCCTGGCCCCAGAACCCGGTCTTGGCCACCGTGTGACCGCGCCAGTCGAGCGTGACCGGCTCCTCCCAGGTCGCCGACCAGCCGGCCAGGTCGGCGCCGGTGACCAGGCCGGCGTGCGACCGGCCGCTGGAGTCGCGGAACGGCAGCCGGCTGAACCGGTCGATCGCGTCGGCGACGAACCCCTCGCGCCAGGCCCGCCGGGCCGCCTCGATCTGCGCCTCCCGGTCCGCGCCGGCCGCGCCGGCGGCGTCGACGAGGCGGCGCAGCGTCAGCGCGTACGCCGGATTGGTGACCATCTCCCCCGCCGCCGGCGCCCGGCCGTGCCGCAGCCACAGCTCGGCGGAGGTCGGCCAGTGCTCGCTGAACAGCGACCGGACCCGCTCGACGGTCTGCCCGGCCGCGCCCACGAGCGGGTGGCCGGCGGCGGCGTAGCCGATCGCCGGCTCCAGCACCTCGGCCAGGGACCGGGTGCCGTGGTCACGTAGCAACAGCAGCCACGCGTCCACCGCGCCGGGCACCACGGCGGCGAGCGGGCCGGAACCGGGGACGAGGTCCAGCCCGAGCGAGCGGAAGTGCGCGACCGTCGCGCCGGCCGGGGCCGGGCCCTGACCGCAGAGCACCCGCGGGGTCGGGTCGTCCGCGGTCGCCAGGATCGCCGGCACCTCGCCGGCCGGGCCGTTGAGGTGCGGCTCGACCACGTGCAGCACGAAGCCGGCGGCGACCGCCGCGTCGAAGGCGTTCCCGCCCCGCTCCAGCACGCCCATGGCGGACTGACTGGCCAGCCAGTGCGTCGAGGAGACCATGCCGAAGGTGCCGCGCAGCGTCGGCCGGGTGGTGAAGGTCATCGCCGCCGAGCCTACGCCGCCGGCACGTCTTCGCGCGCCGGGCCGCCGTCGCGGTCCGGCTCGCCGTCGAGCGGGAACAGGCAGGCGGCCCGGTGGTCGGGACCGACCTCGGCCAGCGCCGGGTCGGTGCGGGCGCACTCGTCGCGGGCCCGGGGGCAGCGGGTACGGAAGCGGCACCCGGTCGGCGGGTCCACCGGGCTGGGGATGTCGCCGGTGAGCACGATGCGCCGGCGCTCCCGCTCCACCCGGGGATCGGCCACCGGCACCGCCGACAGCAACGCCGCCGTGTAGGGGTGCGCCGGCTGCCGGTAGATCCGCTCCGGCGGGCCGGTCTCGACGATGCGACCCAGGTACATCACGGCGATCCGGTCGCTCATGTGCTCGACGGCGGCCAGGTCGTGGGCGATGAACAGGTAGGTCAGCCCGAGGTCGCGTTGCAGGTGCCGCAGCAGGTTCATGATCTGCGCCTGCACGCTCAGGTCCAGCGAGGCGATCGGCTCGTCCAGGACGATCAGGTCCGGCTCGCCGGCCAGCGCCCGGGCCACCCCGACCCGCTGCCGCTGGCCGCCGGACAGCTCGTGCGGATGCCGGTCGGCCGTGTCGGCGCGCAGGCCGACCAGGTCCAGCAGCTCGGCCACCCGGGCCCGGCGGGCGGCGGCGGACGCGGCCAGCCGGTGCACGGTCAACGGTTCGGCGATGCTGTCGCCGACGGTGCGGCGCGGGTCGAGGGACGCCTGCGGGTCCTGGAACACCATGGCCACGTGGCGACGCATGCCGCGCAGGCGGCGCCGGGACCAGCGGGTCACGTCCGCGCCGGCCACCCGGACCCGGCCGGAGGTCGGCTCGACCAGGCGCAGCAGCGCCAGGCCGGCGGTGGACTTGCCGCTGCCCGACTCGCCGACCAGGCCGAGCGTCTCCCCCCGGCGGACGGCCAGGGTGACGCCGTCCACCGCCCGGACCACACCGGCCCGGGTCGGGAAGTGCACCGCCAGGTCGTCCAGCTCGGCCACCACGTCCGCGGCTGTCATGGGGTCTCTCCCGGATAGAAGGTGCGGACGGTGTGCCCGTCGCCGACGGGCGTCAACGGGGGCAGCTCGTGCTCGCACCGGGGGTCGGCGCGCACCGGGCAGCGCGGCCAGAACGCGCAGCCGGCCGGCAGGTCGAGCGGGCTCGGTGGCGCGCCGGGGATGGCCACCAGGTCCTCGCCCCGGCGGGACGGGTCCGGCCGGGCCGCGAGCAGCGCCCGGGTGTACGGGTGGGTGGGCGTGTCGAAGACCGCGTCGACCGGGCCCTGCTCGACGATCCGTCCGCCGTACATGACCGCGACGGTGTCGGCGATGCCGGCGACCACGCCCAGGTCGTGGGTGACCCAGACGACCGCCGTGCCCAGCCGCCGTTGCAGGTCGGCGACCAGCTCGACGATCTGCGCCTGGGTGGTCACGTCGAGCGCGGTGGTCGGCTCGTCGGCGATGAGCAGGTCCGGCTCGCAGGCCAGCGCCATGGCGATGACGACGCGCTGGCGCATGCCGCCGGAGAACTGGTGCGGGTAGGCGTCGACGCGCTGCGCGGCCGACGGGATGCCGACCAGGTCGAGCAGCTCCACCGCCCGGTCCCGGGCGGCCCGGCGGGTCAGCCCGAGGTGCGCCTCGGCCGCCTCGGTGACCTGCCGCCCCACCGGCAGCACCGGGTTGAGCGAGGTCATCGGATCCTGGAAGACGAAGCCGACGTGCCGGCCGCGCAGCTGGCGACGGCGGTCCTCGGGCAGCGCGGTCAGCTCGCTGTCGAGCAGCCGTACCCGGCCGGTGACCGTGGCGGCGCGCGGCGCGAGACCGGTGGCGGCGAGCAGCGTCATGCTCTTGCCGCTGCCGGACTCGCCGACCAGCGCGAACGTCTCGCCGGCGCGGACCTGCCAGGACACCCCGGCCACGGCGTGCGCCGGACCGCGGCGGGTGCCGACGGTGACGGTGAGGTCCTCGACGGAGAGCACGGGCCGGTCGCCCGCGCGGCGCTGGCTCGGCACGCTCTCGCGGCCTTCGCGTCGCTCGGTGCGGTCGCTCATGGGCTGCTCCTGCGGGCCTCGGCGAGGGTGAGCTGGCGCGGGTCGAGCACGTCCCGCAGCGCGTCGCCGACCAGGTTGAAGGCGAGCACGGTCAGGAAGATCGCGGCGCCCGGGAAGACGCCCAGCCACCAGGCGTCGGTGACGAAGCCACGACCGTCGAAGAGCATCCGGCCCCACGCCGGCGCCGGCGGTTGGATGCCGAGGCCGAGGAAGGAGAGCGCGGCCTCGGAGAGGATCGCGAACGCCAGCGACAGCGACGTCTGCACGATCAGCGGCGCGGCGATGTTCGGCAGCACGTGCCGGCGCATGATCCGCAGGTCGGACGCGCCGATGGAGACGGCGGCGCGGACGAAGACCTGCTCCCGCACGGAGAGCACGCCGGCGCGGGTGATCCGGGCGAAGATGGGCGTGTAGACCACGCCGATGGCGACCATGGCGGTGAGCAGGCCGGGGCCGAGCACCGCCACGATGGCCACCGCCAGCAGCAGCACCGGGAACGCGAACAGCACGTCCATGGCGCGCATCAGCACGCTGTCCAGCCAGCCCCGGTAGTAGCCGGCGAACAGCCCGAGCGTCACGCCGGCGACCAGCGCGATGCCGACGCTGACCACGCCGACCTCCAGCGAGACGCGGGCCGCGACGAGCACCCGGCTGAGCACGTCGCGGCCCAGCTCGTCGGTGCCGAACGGGTGCGCCCCGCTGGGCGGGCGCAGCATCTGGTCCACGTCGACGTCGTTGACGCCCGAGGGCGCCAGCCACGGCCCGGCCACGCCCACCACGACCAGCACCAGCAGCACGACCGTGCCACCGACGGCCAGCGGGTCGCGCCGCAACGCCTCCAGCACCCGGCGTCCGGTGCTCTCCGACCCGGCGCTCACTTGACCGTGATCCTCGGGTCGAGGCGGGCGTAGAGGATGTCCACCAGCAGGTTGACCAGCAGGAACAGCGCGGCGACGAGCAGCACCGCACCCTGCAGGACCGGATAGTCGCGGGCCTGCACGGCGTCGAAGGTGAGCCGGCCGATGCCCGGCCAGGCGAACAGCACCTCGATCACGATGACGCCGCCGAGCAGGCTGGCCAGTTGCACCGCGACCACGGTGACCACCGGGATCAGCGCGTTGCGCAGCACGTGCCGCAGGATCACCACCCGGTTGCGCAGCCCCTTCGCCTCGGCGGTGCGCACGTAGTCGGCGGAGAGCACCTCCAGCACCGACGAGCGGATGAAGCGGGTGAGGATCGACGCGGTGACCAGGCCGACCGTGACCGCCGGCAGGGCCACGTGGGTGGCCCACCGGCCCGGGTCGTCGGTCAGCGCCACGTAGCCCGAGGGCGGCAGCCAGCCGAGCACGCCGGCGAAGAGCAGGATGCCCATGATGCCCATCCAGAAGTCGGGCACCGAGACGCCGAACTGGCTGAACACGCGGGCGGCGTGGTCGACCGCGGAGCCGCTGCGCACCGCCGCGACGATGCCCAACGGGAACGCGACCAGCAGCGCGAACACCACCGCGGTGACGGCCAGGGACAGCGTCGCCGGCAGGCGTTCCAGCACGATCCGGCTGACCGGCTGGCCGGTGCGGAAGCTGACCCCGAGGTCGCCGGTGAGCGCGTGCCCGAGGTAGCTCGCGTACTGCACGGGCAGCGGCTGGTCGAGGCCGGCGCGGGCGCGCAGCGCCTCGTACGTCTGCGGGTCGAACCGGGTGCCGAGCGCCACCCGCACCGGGTCGCCCGGCACCAGTTGCAGCAGCAGGAAGACCACCAGGGTCACCCCGAGCAGCACGACCGCGGACTGGAGCACCCGCCGCAGGACGAAGCGGGCCATCACTCGGCGAGGGCGACCGAGCGGAACCGGATGGCCCGATCGGTGCGCACCTCGTAGCCGGAGACCTTCTTCGACCAGCCCTGCACGACGTCCGGGTTGTAGAGGTAGATGTAGCTGGCGTCGTCGACGATCTGCTTCGCCGCCTGGTCGTACGCCTGCTTGCGGGCGGCCTGGTCGGTCTCGGTGCGGGCCTGGTCGAGCAGCTTGTCCACGGCCGGGTTGCGGTACTTGTGGAAGTTGAACGTGCCGCCGCTGTGGTGCTGGGCGTAGTAGAACTCGTCCGGGTCGACGTTGCCCAGCCAGCCGAGCATGAACCCGTCGAAGTTGCCCTTGGCCTGCTCGTCGAGCCACTGGGCGAAGTCCAGCGTACGGATCTTGACGGTGATGCCGACGTCCTTGAGCTGGGCGGCGATGACCTGGGCGGCGGTGACGGTCTCCGGGTACTCACTGGTGACCATCAGGTCCATGGTGAGGTTGCCGACGCCGGCCTGGGCGAGCATCTGCTTCGCCTTCGCCGGGTCGTGGCTGTACGGCGCGTACTCGTAGTAGTAGGCGCTGTCCTTCGGGATGGCCGCCTGGTTGACCGTGGCCAGCCCGAACTTGGCCGCCTTGGTGATCGCCTCCCGGTCCAGCGCGTACGCGACCGCCCGCCGCACCTCGGGGTTGTCGAAGGGCTTGCGGGCCTCGTTGAGCGCCACGTACCAGTAGTCGGTGGAGGCGGCGGACCGCACCACCGGGTCGTCGCCGTCCTGCAAGGACTTCACCTGCTGCGGCGGCAGGTTGTCGGTCCACTGCACCTGGCCGCTGCGCAGGTTCTGCAACGCCACGGTGGGGTCCTTGACGAAGGTGAACGTGACGCCGTCCAGCTTCGGCTTCTCGCCCCAGTAGGCGTCGTTGCGGACCAGCTTGATGCTGTCGCCGGAGGTGTAGCCGGCCACCTTGAACGGGCCGCTGCCGACCGGCTCGGTCTTGACCTTGCCGGACTCCACGTTGGACTTCTCCACGATCGCGACGCCCTTGAACCCGCCGAGGTTGGCCAGCAGGTTCGGCGTGGGCGCGCTGAGCGTCACCACCACGGTCGCCGGGTCGGGCCCGGTCACCGACTTGACGGTGGCGAACTTGTACGCGGTGTTCAGCTTCTCCTTGATGATCCGCTCGTACGAGTAGACGACGTCCTCCGAGGTCAGCGGCGACCCGTCGGAGAACTTCGCGCCCTCGCGCAGGGTGAACGTCCAGGTGAGCTGGTCGGCGCTGGTGGTCCACTTGGTGGCCAGCGACGGCACCATCTTCAGGTCGGCGTCCGGCTCGACGAGGGTGTCGTAGACGTTCTCCAGGACCTGGAAGCTGTAGTAGGCCGAGGTCTTGTGCGGGTCGAGCTGGTCGGGTTCGCCGCCGATCGCCGCGTTGAGCACGCCCCCGGCGCTGCCGGCGTCCCCACCGCCGCCGACGTCGACGCTCTCGCCACCGGTGCATCCGGACAGGACACCCACCGCGAGGGTGAGTGCGGCACCGAACACTCCGAGTTTGTTCCTGGTCATTGGCCCCCCTGCCGCTTTCCCGAACAAAAGAAAGTTTCGGCGAGTCTTCTCGCCGAGCGGGATGATGTCAAACGAATCCAGCCAAATTGACTTGTCGATCCGGCCTTGCCGGCAAGGAGTGAACGATGGTTCAATCCTTGGCGTGGTCTACCGGAGCACCGAGCGGGTCAGGGCCCGGCTGGACGCCTCGCGCCGCCGGATCGTCGCCGCCGCGCTGGAGGTGATGGCCGAGCACGGCTACGCCGGCTGCACCGTGGCGGCCGTGGCGAGCCGCGCCGCGCTGGCCACCGGCACCGTCTACCGCCACTTCCCCACCAAGGCCGACCTGTTCGCCGAGGTTTTCCGCACCGCCTCGCAGCGCGAGGTCGACGCGGTCACCCGCGCCGCCGCGCTCGAGACGACCGTCGCCGACCGGGTCACCGCGGTGGTCGAGACGTTCTGCGGCCGGGCGTTGCAGTCGCCGCGCCTGGCCTACGCGCTGCTCGCCGAGCCGGTCGACCCGGCCGTCGACGCCGAGCGGCTGGTCTTCCGCCGGGCGTACGCCCGGGTGCTCGCCGGCCACGTCGCCGAGGGGGTCGCCCGCGGGGAACTGCCGCCGCAGGATCCCGACCTGGCCGCGACCGCCCTGGTCGGCGCGCTGGCCGAGGCGATGGTCGGCCCGTTGTCCGCCGGGATGGCCGGCGCCGGGACCGTCCCCGGCCTGACCACCTTCCTCCACCGCGCGCTGGGAGTCGCACCGTGAGAACACACGAGGTCGTCAACCAGGTCCCCCCGCTGGTCGGCCACGACACCGCCGACGACCCGGCGCTGCTGGAGGGCGTGGCCCGCGAGGGCGCCGGCTGGGCCGTCGCCGAGCTGCACGACCTCGGCCGGCTGGCCGGCGGCGAGCAGGCCGCCGAGCACGGCCGGCTGGCCAACGAGCACCCGCCGGTGCTGCGCACCCACGACCGGTACGGCCACCGCGTCGACGAGGTGGAGTTCCACCCGTCCTGGCACGAGCTGATGCGCACCGCCGTCGGCCACGGCCTGCACGCCGCCCCGTGGGCCGACGGACGGCCGGGCGCACACGTGGCCCGGGCCGCCCGCTTCCACGTGTGGCGGCCCGACGCCGGGCACGGCTGCCCGATCTCGATGACCTACGCGGCGGTGCCGGCGCTGCGGCACAGCCCCGAGCTGGCCGCGCGCTACGAGCCGCTGCTCACCACCACCGAGTACGACTTCGGGCTGCGCCCGCCGCAGACCAAGCGCGGACTGCTCGCCGGCATGTCCATGACCGAGAAGCAGGGCGGCTCGGACGTGCGCGCCAACACCACCACGGCCCGGCCCGAGCCGGACGGCAGCTACCGGCTCGTCGGGCACAAGTGGTTCACCTCCGCGCCGATGTGCGACCTGTTCCTCACCCTCGCCCAGGCGCCCGGCGGCCTCACCTGCTTCCTGGTCCCCCGCGTGCTGCCCGACGGCGCCCGCAACCCGATGCGGCTGATGCGCCTGAAGGACAAGCTCGGCAACCGCTCCAACGCCTCCGCCGAGGTCGAGTACGAGCACGCGGTGGCGTGGCGGGTGGGCGACGAGGGCCGCGGTGTGCGCACCATCATCGACATGGTCAACCTGACCCGCCTGGACTGCGTGATCGGGGCGGCGGCCGGGATGCGTCAGGGCGTGACCACGGCCGTGCACCACGCCACCCACCGGCGGGCCTTCGGCCGCTACCTGGTCGACCAGCCGCTGATGCGCAACGTCCTGGCCGACCTGGCGGTGGAGTCCGAGGCCGCCACCGTGCTGATGACCCGGCTGGCCGGCGCGACCGACCGGTCGGCGCGCGGCGACGACGGCGAGACCGCGTTCAAGCGCCTCGCGCTCGCCGTCGGCAAGTACTGGGTGTGCAAGCGCTGGCCGGGGCACGCCGCCGAGGCGCTGGAGTGCCTGGGCGGCAACGGCTACGTCGAGGAGTCCGGCATGCCGCGACTGTTCCGCGAGTCGCCGCTGAACTCCATCTGGGAGGGTTCCGGCAACGTCGCCGCCCTCGACGTGCTGCGCGCGCTGACCCGGGAACCGCAGGTGCTGGCCGCGTACGAGGCGGAGGTGGCCGCCGCGGCCGGGGCGGACGCGCGCCTCGACGCCGCCGTGCGTCGGGTGCGCGACGAGCTGGCCGACGGGACCGACCTGGAGCTGCGCGCCCGGCGGGTGGTCGAGCGGCTGGCGCTGGTGCTGCAGGGCGCGCTGCTGGTCCGCCACGGCCACCCCGCGGTCGCGGATGCGTTCTGCGCCTCCCGCCTCGCCGGCGACCACGGCCAGGCGTACGGGACGCTGCCGGGCGGCCTCGACCTCGCCGCGATCATCGACCGGGCCACCCCCAAGATCGGCTAGGGTCGCGGCATGCGGCTCGCGTCGGTGCACCTCTACCCGGTCAAGTCCCTCGGCGGCGTCGACGTCGACCGGGCCGTGGTCGAGCCGTGGGGGTTGCGCCACGACCGCCGGTGGGTGCTCCTGCAGCCCGACGGCGGCACGCTGACCGCGCGTACCGCGCCGGGGATGCTCGGCCTGACCGCCGTGCCCGACGCCGGATCGATCACGCTGACCGACCGGGACGGCACGTCGCTGACCGTCGCCGAGCCGGTACACGGGCCACCGGTGGCCACCTCCGTGTCCCGGCTGGACACGGTCCGGCTGGCCGGCGACGACGCCCACGACTGGCTCTCCGCCCGCCTCGGCCGGCCGGTCCGGCTGGGCTGGCTGGACGACCCGCGCCGCCGCCCGGTGTCGACCGACCACGGTGGACGCGCCGGGGACCCGCTGAACCTCTCCGACGCCGGCCCGCTGCTGGTCACCACGGCGCCGTCGCTGCGCCGGCTGCGGGACTGGATCGTCGAGGGCGCGCTGGAGCGGGGCGAGCCGGCGCCCGACCCGCTGCCGATGGCCCGGTTCCGGCCCTCCGTGGTGCTGGACGGACCGGTCGCGCCGTTCGTCGAGGACCGCTGGACCCGCCTGCGGATCGGCGCCGTCGACTTCCGGTTCGCCGAACGGTGCGACCGCTGCCAGCTCACGCTGATCGACCCGGTGACGCTGACCAGCGGCAAGGAGCCGATCCGCACGCTCGCCCGGCACCGACGGCAGGACGGCAGGACCTGGTTCGGCGTCCGGTTGATCCCGCTGGGCGGCGGCGAGATCCGGGTCGGCGACGCGTGCCACGCGACGTGAGCCGCCGCCCGGTCGGGCCCGTGCGGGTGCGCTGGCGCCGGCCGACGCACCTGCGTGGCCCGCAGCGTGTCGCGGTCGCGCCCGGACAGGTGGTGGCGCACGAGCGCGGCACCCGGCTGGTGGGATTGGACGCCGCGACCGGTGCCCCGCGCTGGGACGTACCCCTGGGCACCTGGCCCCGGTCGGTCGTCGCGACCGACCGGCGGTGCTGGGCGCTGCCCCAGGACCGTCCCGAGCTGGCCTGCCTCGACCTGGGTGCCGGATCGGCGCTCTGGCGAGCGGCGGTGCCGCCGTTCAGCGGCCACCTGGTGGTGGCCGGGGACACGATGCTTGTGGGCGGGTGGCGTGGGTACACCGCCCTGCGGGCGCTCGACGGACGGACCGGGGACCTCCGGTGGGTCCGGCCCGGCCCGGTGCCCGTCGTGCGGCCCGTGGTGGCGGGAGGTCGGGTCCTCCTGGCCCGGCCGGGTACACCCGAGCTGAGCGTGCTCGACCTCGACGACGGCGGCGAGGTGTTCCGCCGCGACCTGCCCGAGCCGTTCGCGGACCCCGACGACCGTCCGGCGTTCGTCACGCTGGACGCCGACCACGTCCTGGTGCGGTGCGGCCCGCGGTCTCTCTGGCGGGTCCACGTCGGGTCCGGCGACGCCGTCGAGTTCTTCCGCGGCGACGCCGACCTGAGCCCCGACGCGCCCGTCGTCTCCGGTGACCTGGCGTGCGTACGCGACCGCGGGGCCGGCCTGACCGCCGTCGACGCCGGCACCGGGCGCCCCCGCTGGCGGCTCGACGCGGACGGCGACCCGCCGGTCGGCGGCGTGGTGCGGACGGAGAACGGTCACCTGGTGGCGCGGCGGTCGGGGATCCTGGTGCGGGTGGACGACGACGGCGAGATCCACGGGCGGGCGACCGCCGGGCGGCGGCTCGACGGCGTGCGCGCGCTCACCCCCGGCGGCGTGCTGCTCACCGGGCCGGGCGAGTTGAGCGCGGTCACCCCGCCGTGACGGCGCCGCCGGCCGGATCCTGCGCGGCGCGCCACTCCTCGGCCAGGATGGCGAACACGAGCTGGTCGGCCCATCCGCCCCGGAACCGGTAGCTGCGCACGTGCCGCGCCTCCCGCCGCATGCCCAGCCGGGCGGCCAGGCGGGCCGACGCCTCGTTGTCGGCGTGACACCGGACCACCACCCGGCGCAGCCCGAACGCGCCGAACCCCCAGTCGAGCAGCGCCCCGGCCGCCTCGGTGGCCAGCCCACGGCCGCCGTGGTCCGGGTGGAACACGTACCCCAGCTCGCCGGTGCGGTCGGCCCGGCTGCGCCAGACCAGCTCCACCGCGCCGATGACCACGTCCCCGGCCACCACGGCGAGCGTCAGGCAGTCACCCTCCGCGCGCAGCGCGTCCTCCCCCGCCATCGCGACCACCGACGCCCGGGACTCATCCCGGGTACGCGGCGCGGCCCCGAGCATCCAGCGGACCACGTCGGGGCGACGCTGCCAGGCGTGCACGTCGTCGAGGTCGTCGAGGGTGACCGGGCGCAGCCGCAGTCGCGGCGTGCGCAACGGGTACGTCGGGTGGGCCATCGGCCGATCGTAGGGACGCCTAGGGTGGGCCGCATGACGGTTTCCGCCGACGTCGACAACCCGCTCACCCAACTCACGCTCGACCAGCTCCGGCAGCGCACCAGCGTCAAGTGGCGCCTGCACCCGCCGGACGTGCTGCCGCTGTGGGTCGCCGAGCAGGACGTGCCGCTGGCGCCGCCGGTGGCCGACGCGTTGCGCCGGGCGGTCGAGCTGGGCGACACCGGCTACGCGTACGGGACCGCGTACGCGGAGGCGTTCGGTGGTTTCGCGGCGCGGCGCTGGGACTGGGCCGACTTCCCGGTCGGACGGACCACGCTGGTGCCGGACGTGATGATGGGCGCGGTGGAGGTGCTGCGACTGGTCACCGATCCGGGTGACGCGGTGGTGGTCTGTCCGCCCGTCTACCCGCCGTTCTACGCGTTCGTCACGCACGCCGGGCGGCAGGTGGTCGAGGCGCCGCTCGGCGCCGACCTGCGGATCGACCACGCCGCGCTGGAGGAGGCGTTCCGCCGGGCCCGCGCCCTCGGCCGCCGGCCCGCGTTCCTGCTGTGCAACCCGCACAACCCGACCGGAGTGGTGCACCGCCGCGACGAGCTGGAGGCGGTCGCCGAGCTGGCCGCCCGGCACGGCGTCCGGGTGGTCGCCGACGAGATCCACGCCCCGCTGGCGCTCACCGGCGCGCGGTTCACCCCGTACCTGACGGTGGCCGGCGCCGAGGACGCGTTCGCCCTGGTCTCGGCGTCGAAGGCGTGGAACCTCGCCGGCCTGAAGGCGGCGCTGGCCGTCGCCGGGGAGAAGGCCGCGGACGACCTGGCCCGGATCCCGGAGGAGGTCAGCCACGGGCCGAGCCATCTCGGGGTGCTCGCGCACACCGCCGCGTTCCGCGACGGCGGGCCGTGGCTGGACGCGTTGCTCGGCGGGCTCGACGCCAACCGCGCGCTGCTCGGGTCGCTGCTGGCCGACCACCTGCCGACCGTGTCCTGGCGTCCGCCGGAGGGCACCTACCTGGCCTGGCTGGACTGCACCCGGCTCGGCGTGCCCACCGACGCGCCGGCCGGCGGGGTGGCCAGCGACCTGGCCGGGCCGGCGCGGATGTTCCTCGACCGGGCCCGGGTGGCGCTCAGCTCCGGGCACGTCTTCGGCACCGGTGGCACGGGCTTCGTCCGGCTCAACTTCGCCACCTCGCCCGCCGTCCTGACCGAGGCGGTGACCCGGATGGGTCGGGCCGTGGCCGGCTGAGCCGGCGTCAGCGCGGCGACGCGGCGACGCGTACCCGCTGGTTCTCCCCGTCGGAGAGGAACGACGCGACCGCCCGGCCCTCCTCGGCGGCGGCGGCGCGTTCGGCCCGGGTGAACGGCCGCAGCGGCGTGACGGCCACCGTGCCCGCGTCGACGGTCCAGGTGCCCGCCACCCGGCCGTCGAGCAGCACGAACCGCGCCCCGCCGACGGACAGCAGGCGGTGGGCGTCGTCGATGATCCGGGTGCGGTCGTGGTAGCCGAGCACGGCGTTGTCGAAGGCGGGCAGGAACCGCGCCGGCGCGGGGGTGTCGGGGTCCGGGCGGGGCGCGTCGGGGAGGTCGAGCAGCACCCGGCCGCGTTCGTCGCGGAAGGACACCAACTCGTCGCGGACCGCGGCCACCGCCGCGGGCAGCCCGGCGAGGCCGCACCAGGCGCGCAGGTCCGCCGAGGCGGCCGGACCGTACGCGGCGAGGTAGCGGCGGACCAGGTCCCGCCCGACCGGGTCCGTGCCCTCCGGGGCGGGCGGGTCGACCTCCCGGCCCAGCCAGCCGGCGAGCGCGACGGTCCGCACGCCGGCCGTGGTCCGCCACAGCCCGCGCGGCGGCGCCTGCGCGGTGGGGACCAGGGCGATCAGCATCTCGCCCAGGGCCCGCCGGTCCGCCGCCGGCCACCGGTCGGCCAGCACCCGGACGACCTCGGCGGTCGTGCGGGGCGTGCCGTCGGCCAGCGCCGACCGGCCGGCCGCGGCGAGGTCGTCGAGGTCCACCCCGTCGAACTCGCCGCGGTAGACCCCGAGCACCCGCTGCCGCAGCATGCCGGCGTGGCGGGACCGCCACGCCAGCACGTCGTCGGCGGTGAGCAGGTGCACGGTGCGGCGCATCAGGTGGGTCCGCACCAGTCGGCGCCGCACCAGCAGGTCGGACACGTCCGCCGGGTCGACGTCGCGCAGCCGCGACCACAGCCCCACGTACGGCTCCTGCGGCTCCTGGGCCTGCAGGCCGCACAGGTGCGCCACCGCGTCGGCGACCGGCAGGTCGGCGCGGTCGAGCAGCAACTGTCGGGCCAGCGTCGCCCGGTTCAGCGCCCGGTCGTCCAGCACGGTCATGCGGGTTCGGTCCGTCCTCTCCGTCGCGGCGGGGGCGGCTCAGGTGGTGGTCTGCCCGTCGAGGGTCTCGCGCAGGATGTCCGCGTGCCCGGCGTGCTGCGTGGTCTCGGCGATCACGTGGATCAGCACCGCCCGGGCGCTCATCACCGTGCCGGGCTCGTTCCAGGGCGCGTCGGGTACCGGCCGGGTCGCCGACAGGTCGTCGAGGGCGGCCACGATCTCCTCGGTGCGGGCCGCGACCCGCGCGTACCGGTCGAGGACGGCCGGCAGCGTGTCCTCGGGCAGCATCCGGAAATCGCGCTCCCGCTCGATCGCCCACCGCGGCAGCTCCCGGGCGGTGCCGGCCAGGAAGTCCTCCCAGGTCACCCCGTCGGGCAGGGCGAAGCTCATCACCTCGGGGCCCTCGACCACGAACCGCAGCCACGCCTCCTCGGTGGACGTCACGTGCTTGACGATGCCGCCCAGGCAGAGCGCGCTGACCGTCGGCCGCTCGCCGGCCTGGGCGTCGGTGAGGCCGCGCACGGTGTTGGTCAGCATGGTCCGGGCGGTGGCGAGCGCCTTGAGCAGGTCGGCCCGCTCGGCGTCGAGGGTGGTGGAGGTCGTGGTCGCGGTGGTCGTCGTCATCGGGGTCCTTCCGGTCGGGATCGGGTACGGGTCCACCGTCGCAGCCGTAGCGGTCAGGATGTGTCCGCTTCTGCGGGCAGAATGCGGGACATGCCGACGACGTCCGCCCGACTGCTCGCCCTGCTGTCCCTGCTCCAGGCCCGCCGGGACTGGCCGGGCGGGGTGCTGGCCGACCGGCTCGGGGTCAGCACGCGGACCGTGCGCCGCGACGTGGACCGGCTGCGCGAGCTGGGCTATCCGATCGGCAGCGCCAAGGGCCCGGACGGCGGCTACCGGCTGGGCGCCGGCTCGGCGCTGCCGCCGCTGCTCTTCGACGACGAGCAGGCGGTGGCGCTCACGGTGGCGTTGCAGACCGCGGCGACCACGGTCACCGGCATCGAGGAGGCCGCCGCGCGGGCGCTGACCACGGTGCGGCAGGTGATGCCGCCGCGGCTGCGCCACCGCGTGGACGCCCTGCGGGTGGTCGCGGTGGAGCGCGCCGGCGCCGCGGCGAAGCCCCGGGTCGAGCCGGGCCTGCTGATGACGCTCAGCGCGGCCGTCCACGCCCGTGAGGTGCTGCGCTTCGACTACCGGAGCGCCGCCGCGGAGCCGGCCGACGACCCGCCGCCGCGCCGGGTGCAACCGCACCACCTGGTCACCTGGAGCGGGCGCTGGTACCTCGTCGCCTGGGACCTGGACCGCGACGACTGGCGCACGTTCCGGGTGGACCGGATCAGCCCGCGTACGCCCACCGGCCCCCGGTTCACGCCCCGGGAGCTGCCCGGCGGCGACGTGGCCGCGTTCGTCGCCGGCCGGTTCCGGGGAGCCACCGGACCCGGCGACTGGCCGTGCCGGGGCGAGGTGATCCTCGACCTGCCCGCCAAGGTGGTGTCCGGGTGGACCCGTGACGGCCTGGTCGAGGAGCTGGGGCCGGACCGCTGCCGGCTCGTCCTCGGCGGCTGGTCCTGGCCCGGCCTGGCCGCCCTGTTCGGCCGCTACGACGTCGACATCGAGGTGGTCGGGCCACCGGAGCTGCGGGACGCCTTCGCGCACCTGGCCCGGCGCTACGCCGACGCTGCCGCGTCCGCGGCCCCCGACGTCCGTCCCTGACCGAGTGGCACGAGGTCGCGCCGTCGATCGTGGACAGGGCATGATGGATCCGGGTCCGACGGGGGCACGGGCCACGGACGACCGCGGGGGCCGACGTGACCGTGCGCGAGGCGCGCCAGATGCCGATCGAGTCGGCGCTGGTCCGCGTCTGGCGAGGGGACGCGCCGGTCGGTGCGGGCTTCCTCGCCGGGCCGACGCACCTGCTCACCGCGGCGCACGTGGTGGCCGACGCGCTGGGCCGCCCGTCCGGCGTCCCGTCGCTCACCGGGGAGGTCGAGGTCGACTTCCCGCTGCTCGCGCCCGGCCGCCGGCACCGCGCCGAGGTGGTCGCCTGGCAGCCCGTCGGGGCCGACGACAGCGGCGACGTCGCCGGTCTCCGCCTGCTCGATCCCCCGCCCGAGCAGGCCCGGCCGCTCTCCTTCGCCCGGCACCGCGCGCTGTCCGACGCGCAGCTCGTGATGGTCGGCTTCCCGCCCAGGCTGGAACTCGGCAGCTGGGTGTACGGACGCACCGGAGGCAGCGTCGCCACCGGCTGGGTGGAGATCCTCAGCGACGACCGGCGTCCCTCCACCCTGGACCGGGGCTTCTCCGGCTCGCCGGTGTGGGACACCGAGGTCGACGCCGTCGTGGGCATGGTGGTCCGGAAGGTCACCGGAGCGGCGCCGCGCATCGGCTACCTGGTGCCCACCGACCGGATCCTGCCGGTCTGGCCCGAGCTGGCCCGGTCGGCCGAGAGCGACAACCCGTTCCGCGGTCTGCGGGCCTTCGGCGAACAGGACGCCGACCTGTTCTTCGGCCGCACCGAGCAGGCACGCCGGTTAGCCGAGCAGGCGACGAGCGTCCGCGTGCTCTGCCTGGTCGGTCCGTCGGGCGTGGGCAAGTCGTCGCTGCTGCACGCCGGGGTCCTGCCCCGGCTGCGTGACCGGCCGCGCCTCGGCGTCGCCGTGCTGCGCCCCGGCGACGCGGACACGCCGTTGCTCGCGCTCGCGCTGGCGCTCGACCGGCTCACCGACGCCGATCCGAGCCCCGCCGGGCGGCTCGACCGGGCCACGGGCCTCGCGACCGCGCTGGCGCGGCACCCCGTCGACGCGCTGGCGGCGGTGTCGGCCGCCGCCGGCGTGGACCGCCTGGTGCTGGTCGTGGACCAGTTCGAGGAGGTGTTCACCCAGCCGGCGCCGGCCCGGCGGGCGCTGGTCGAGGTGCTGCGCACCGCCCTGCGGCCGGCCGCGCGGGTGTCGGTCGTGCTGGCGATGCAGGACACCTTCCTCGGCTCCTGCCTGCGCGACCCGGCCATGGCGGAGCTGGCCGCCGGCTGGCTGCCAGCGACGATCGCCGAACTCACCCCCGAGCAGCTGCGGGAGGTGATCGAGGGACCGCTGGCCCGGGTCGGCCCGATCGGCGTCGAGCCCGGCCTGGTCGACCGCATCGTCGAGGACGTCCGCGACGCGCCGAACCCGCTGCCGCTGGTGCAGTTCACCCTCACCGAGCTGTGGCAGCGTCGCCGGGCGGGTGCGCTCACCCACCAGGCGTACGACGCGCTGGGCGGCGTGCGCGGGGCGCTGGCCGACTACGCCGAACGGGTGTGGGAGGCCCTCGACCCACCCGCCCGGGTCGCGGCGGAACGGCTGCTCGTGCAGCTCACCCGACCGCTGCCGGAGTCGAACCTGTCGGTGCGCCGTACCGCCGTCCTGGCCGACCTGGACGACGCGCGGCTGGCCGTCGCCCAGCGACTGGCGACGACCCGGCTGCTGGTGCTGCGCGCGGCCGGCACCGTGCCCGGCGTGGAGCTGGCCCACGAGTCGCTGGTCAGCCGCTGGGCCCGGCTGCGCGCGCTGGTCGAGCGCCACCGGGAGTTCCGCATCTGGCAGGACCTGCTCCGGCTGCGGATGGCGGGCACGTCCGGCGACGGGACGGCGCGGCGGTGGCTGACCGGCGCGGACCTGCGCGAGGCCGGCCGCTGGACGGCCACGCACGGCGACCAGATGACCGTCGCCGAGCGGGGGTTCGTCACCGGCAGCCGGCGACGACGCCGACAGCGGGTCGTCGCGGTCGGGGTGACGCTGGCCGTGGCGCTCGGGGTGGTCACGACCACCTGGCGCAGCACCGCCGAGCAGCGCGCGGAGATCGCCGCCGAGGACCTGGCCGCGAAGGCCGCCGCCCGGTCCGCGACCGACAGCTACGGCGCCCGCCAGCTGGCCCTGCGGGCGTGGCGCACCGACCCGGACCTGGATTTCGGCCTGGGGCTGCCCGACCGCTACGACGGCGTCGACGCGTTGGTGCCGAGCTACGAGGGCGGGGTCGGCCGGGCGCCGGAACCGACGCCGTCGGCCGCGACGCCCGAGCCACCCCGGGGCGACTGGTTCGGCACCGATCTGTCGCAGCAGGTCAGCGGCGACGGTCGAGCGCTGGTCACCCTCGACGCCGCCGGCCGGCCCGCGCTGTGGGACCTCACCGACCGGGTCCGGCGCGACGGCGCGCTCACCCGGCTGTCGGCCGGAAACGTCACCACCATGCAGCCGACCGTCAGCCGTGACGGCAACCGGGTGGCCTTCGTTCAGTCGGTGCTGCCGACCCTGCGCACCGACGCTCCGGTGGACGCGGAAGGGCTGCCGAAGCCCGACCCGGCCGACTACCCGACCTGCCGCCCGACGTCGCTCAGTCAGGTGTTGACGTGTCTCGTCGTCTACGACGTGCGGCAGCGGCGGGTGCACAGCGCGGTGGTCCTGGGCGGCCTCGGCGCCGCGTCGCGGATCCGCGACCTGAGCATCGATCCGACCGGCCGGACGATGGCCGTGCTGGTGTCGGGCGCCGCGCCGGGCGAAACCGACTGGACACGGAACACGGTCGTGCTGTGGGACGTGGACACCGGCACCGAACTGGGTCGGTCCACCCTGCCGTGGCGCAGCCTGATCGGGCGTCTGTGGCTCGGCCCGGGCGGCCGGGACGCCCTGCTGATCGAGCTGCCCACCGACGACTCTGGTGCGTTCGGCACCCGGACCGTGCTGTCCGCCGTCACGCTCACCGGCGCCGCCACCCGCCAGGTGCTGGTCGACGGCATCAGCGACGTGGCGATGAGCGCGGACTGGCGCACGGTCGCCGCCACGGTCCGCGACCGCGGCGGCGATCGGGCCCGGGTGACCGTCCTCGACGCTTCCTCGCGGCGCCCGGTCACCCCCGCGCTCACCCTGCGCGACGAGGAACGCAACGGCTCCATCGCGCTGGACGCCACCGGGTCGACCCTGGCGCTCTCCTGGCAACCCGGCGTCTTCAACGCCACCGACACCACCATCACCCACCTGGGTGACACGGCGTCCCGGCTGACCCTCTGGTCGCTGCCCGACGGCGTCCGCGCCGCCGACTCCCACCGGTACGCCGACGGGTGGCGGGCGGCCGTGCCGCTGGGGCGGGCGGCCGACGGGGCCTTCGCGTTGATCCACACCACCACGGTCGGCGTGGTGCTGCCGGCGGCCGGGAAACCGCCGCCGCTGCGCCGGCTGGGCGAGAGGTCCCGGGCCCGGCTCACCGATTCGGCGGCGGACGTGATGCCGCGGCTCTGCGCCCTGCTGGCCGACCCCAACACCGACGACGCGGTACGCCCCCTCGTGCCGCGGGACGCCTATCAGGAGGATCTGTGTCCGAGCTGAAACGGTTCGACCTGGACGGAGCGGACTTCGTGCTGGTGGAGGTGGCCACCGACGGCCCCGACATCTCGCCGGTGTCCCGGTCCGGGGACGTGGTGGAGGCCGCCACCGCCTCGTTCGGCGCCGCTCTCCGGCACGTCCGCACCGCGGCCTCGGTGGCGCTGGCCCGGTTCCGCGAGATGGACGCCCAACCCGACGAGATCGCGCTGGAGTTCGGCGTCAAGCTGACCACCGAGGCCGGGGCGGTGATCGCCAGGACCGCCGCCGAGGGCAACCTGAAGGTCTGCCTCACCTGGCGGAAGCCGGGCGCGGAGCCGGCGGAGGCCGGGCGCGCGGACGAGACCTGATGCCCGGTGCTGCTCAGTCCGTCGGCAGGAGCGGACGCATGAACGTGCGTTCGTAGCGCAGCACGCAACCCGACTCGTCGCGGATCCGGTCCGCCGCGACGAACTCCGGATCCGTGCCGAAGCGGGCGCGGTAGCGCTCGTACGCGGCCAGGCTCTCGAAGCTGAACAACGCCTCGGCCCGGTCGCTCGCCCCCTCGGCGGGCAGGAAGTAGCCGTGGTGCACGCCGCCGTGCCGCGCCACCAGCCGCATCCAGGCGCGGGCGAACCGTTCGAACGCCTCGATCCGGGCGGGATCGATGGTGTAGTGCACGACGCAGGTGATCACGCGACCACCCTAGGCGTCGCCGATCCGCTCGGCGACCACCACCGAGATGCCGTCGAGCACCCGTTGGAGACCGAACTCGAACGCGTGGTCCGGCCCGTACGCGGCGCCGTGCGCCATGCCCGCGGCCGTGCCCACCCGGGCGGCCAGCGGATAGCTGCCCGAGGTCATGAACTTCTCCAGCCACGGCCCGTGCGTCTGCCACCACTGGTCGTCGGTCATCCCGGTCTCCCGCTCCAGCTCGACCACGTCGAGCGCGGCCCGCGCCGCGCTCTTCGCGTGCCCGAGCACGAGCGTGAGCACCGCGTCCATCTCCACGTCGTCGAGCCCGATGTCGGCCACCGCGTGCAGCTCGTAGTCGTACTTGGCGAGCACGTTCGGGCCGAGCACCGGCCGGGTGGTCTCGGCGCGCAGCAGCCACGGGTGGGCGCGGTAGAGCGCCAGATTGTCCCGGGCGATGCGTTCCAGCCGCCCGCGCCAGCCGCCGGGCACGTCGGCCGGGCGGGGCAGGTCGCCGAGGACGGCGTCGACCATGACGTCGAGCAGTTCGGCCTTGCCGGGCACGTAGGTGTAGACCGACATGGTGCCGACGCCGAGCGCCTCGCTGACCCGGCGCATGGTGAGCGCGTCGATGCCCTCGGCGTCGGCGATCTCGACGGCCGTCCGCACGATCCGGTCGACGCTCAGACCGGGCCCGGCGCCCCGGCTCGCCGGCTCCCTGGTGCGCCAGAGGAGGGCCAGGCTACGGGCGGGGTCGGCCTTGCGCCTGCGCTCCTTCGACATGGTGTCGCCATCGTACCGGCCCGGGCGTGCCGCGACGTGGGCCGCGGCGGCCGGGAACGGGAAACAAGAATTGTTCGCGCAAAAAGAATGGCGGGATCTCCCGCCACTACCAACATATAGCGCACCCGGGGTCTTGCGGCAAGCCCCGGGTGGTGGCGCAGAATTGCCGGCCGAAGCCACGTTCCCGACGAATTGGAAAAGCCGCGAAGAGCGGAGGTACGACCGTGCCCGCGTACCGGCGGGGGCGGATGCGCCACAGATCGGAGCCGACGAGTTGAACCCGCCCACCACCAGCGTTTTCGATCTTCCCGACCGCCTCCGCGCGAAGGCCGACCCGGCGTTGGTCGCCGTGGACGAGCGGCACTTCGCGGCCCTCGCGGAACACCTGAGCCGGTCGATCGCCGAGCTGTCCGACCGGCTCGACGCCACCCGCCGGGCCGCCGGCGGCAAGGGCCGGCAGGCCGTCGACCGGGACCAGGAGATCCGCCGGACGACCGCGCGCCTGCGCACCCTGCGCCGCTACGGCCTGGACCTCTGCCTCGGCCGGATGGTCGCCGCGGACGGCACGGAGCCGGTGTACGTGGGGCGGCTCGGCCTCACCGACGGCGCCGGCGGCCGGCTGCTGCTCGACTGGCGCTCCCCGGCCGCCGAGCCGTTCTTCGGCGCCACCCACGCCGACCCGATGGGCCTGGCCAGCCGCCGCCGCTACCGCTGGACGCGCGGCCGGATCACCGACTACTGGGACGAGGTGTTCACCGCCGACGGGCTCGCCGGCCACGCCGCCCTCGACGACCAGTCCGCGTTCATCGCCAGCCTGGGGGCCACCCGCTCGCCCCGGATGCGCGACGTGCTCGGCACCATCCAGGCCGACCAGGACGCCATCATCCGGGCCGGCTCCCGGGGCGCGCTGGTCGTCGACGGCGGGCCGGGCACCGGCAAGACGGTGGTGGCGCTGCACCGCACCGCGTACCTGCTGCACGCCGACCCCCGGCTCGGCGAGCGCCGGGGCGGGGTGCTGGTGGTGGGCCCGCACCAGCCGTACCTGGCCTACGTCTCCGACGTGCTGCCCAGCCTCGGCGAGGAGGAGGTGCAGATCTGCACGCTGCGCGACCTGGTGCCGGAGGGCGCGACGGCGGCCGCTGAGACCGACCCTGAGGTGGCCCGGCTGAAGTCGTCGGCGGACCTGGTGCGGGCGGTCGACGCGGCGGTGCGGTTCTACGAGGAACCGCCCACGACCGGGACGACGGTCGCCACCGAGGACGGCGACCTGCGGCTGACCGCCGACGACTGGGCGCGGGCGTTCGAGGCGGCCGGGCCCGGCGCCCCGCACAACGAGGCGCGCGACGAGGTGTGGGCGGAACTGGTCACGATCCTGCTGGAGAAGTATGACGGCGACGAGCCGGAGGCCGTGCTGCGCCGGTCGCTGGCGACCAACCGGGAACTGGTCACCGCGTTCGGCCGGGCGTGGCCATTGCTCGACCCGACCGACGTGGTCGCGGACCTCTGGTCGGTGCCCGCCTACCTGCGCCGGTGCGCGCCGTGGCTGGACGTGGAGGAGATCCGGGCGCTGCGGCGCGCCGACGCCCGCGCGTGGACGGTGGCCGACCTGCCGCTGCTGGACGCGGCCCGGCGGCGGGTCGGCGACCCGGAGGCGTCCCGGCGGCGACGACGCGACGAGGCCGTCCTCGCCGCGCAGCGGGAGCAGATGGACACGGTCGTCGACGCGCTGATCGCCACGCACGCCTACGACGACGGCGAGGGCCTGATGACCATGCTGCGCGGCGAGGACATGCGGACCAGCCTGGTCGACGAGAGCGCGTTGACCGTCGTCGACCCGGACCTGCTGGCCGGTCCGTTCGCGCACGTCGTGGTGGACGAGGCGCAGGAGCTGACCGACGCCGAGTGGCAGATGCTGCTGTCCCGCTGCCCGTCGCGCAGCTTCACCGTCGTCGGGGACCGCGCCCAGGCCCGGCACGGGTTCGCCGAGTCGTGGCGGGACCGGCTGGAACGGGTCGGGTTCGACCGGATCGAACTGGCCACGCTGACCGTCAACTACCGCACCCCGGCGCAGGTGATGGCGGAGGCCGAGCCGGTCATCCGGGCCGTGCTCCCGGACGCGAACGTGCCGACGTCCATCCGAGACGGCGACGTGCCGGTGCGCCACGGCGCCCGGTCGCAGCTGCGGGCGGTGGTCGACGGCTGGCTCGCCGGGCACGCCGAGGGGACCGCCTGCGTCATCGGCGACCCGACCTTCCCGGCCGGGGACCGGGTCCGGTCGCTGAGCCCGGAGCTGGCCAAGGGGCTGGAGTTCGACCTGGTGGTGCTGGTCGACCCGGCGGCGTTCGGCGACGGCGTCGAGGGGGCGGTGGACCGCTACGTGGCGATGACCCGCGCCACCCGCGAGCTGGTCGTGCTCACCGGCTGAGGACGACCGGTCACGGGTCCGCCGGGTCACCGGCGAGCAGCCGGCGGGCCCGTCGCGCGGCGTCGGCGGCCAGGGTCGCCAGCGCGGCGGCGTCGACCCCGGGCGCGTCGTGCCCGGCCAGCAGCGGCGCGAGGTCGAGCGGCGGGCCGGTCACCGCCGCCGGCGGGCCGGGCAGGGCGGCGGGCCCGGCCGCGTACGCCTGCGCGGCCGGCACGCCGGGGGCCCCGTCCGGGCCGGCGGCGGTGACGGTCCGGCGGGCGTTGCGGCCGCGCAACTCCTCGACCAGGTCCGGCTCGGCCCGGCCCCGGGCCAGCAGCAGCACGAACGGGTCCCGGTCCAGCAGCCAGGCCGCCTGGTAGGACAGCGCGGCGGCGTGCCGGCAGGGGTGGTCCCAGGACGGGCAGTCGCACTCCGGGTCCAGGTCGCCGTGCCCGGGCAGCAGCCGCACCCCGACGGTGTCGGCGGTGTCCACCAGGTCGTGCGGCATGTCCCGGTCGAGCAGCGCGGCGATGTGCCCGGCACGGGCGGCCACCGCGTCCAGCAGGCGGTCCCACTGGGCGTCGGTGAGGGCACGCAGCCGCACCACCGTGTCGTACGGGTGCTCCGGGTCGCCGTCGTGGACCGCCGCGCCGATCCGGCCCGGGCTGACCGTGATCGGTCCGACCTGGCCGGCGAAGGCGTACCGCCGACCCCGGGCGAGCTGCGCCGGATCGAGCGCGGCGTGCTCCATCGACTCGATCCACGCGTTGCCCCACCAGGTGTCGGCGAACCGGCGGCCGATGCGCCGCCCGGGCCCGAACGCGGGGAAGCTGCGGGCCGGCTCGTCCTCGCCGCTCATGCCGTCTCCTCCAGCCGCACCAGCCGGAACAGGTCGGCGTCGGACAGCTCGGTCAGGGCGGTCTCGCCGCCGGTGAGCACCGCGTCGGCGAGTTCCCGCTTGGACTCCAGCAGGGCGGCGATCCGCTCCTCCAGCGTGCCCTGGGCGATCAGCCGGTGCACCTGCACCGGGCGGGTCTGCCCGATGCGGTGGGCGCGGTCGGTCGCCTGTTCCTCCACCGCCGGGTTCCACCACCTGTCGTAGTGCACCACGTGGTCGGCCCGGGTCAGGTTCAGGCCGGTGCCGGCCGCCCGCAGCGAGAGCAGGAACACCGGGACGTCGCCGGCCTGGAAGCGGCGCACCATCTCCTCCCGCCCGGCGACCGGGGTGCCGCCGTGCAGCAACTGCGCGGGCACGCCCCGCGCGGCGAGGTGCCGTTCCAGCAGCCGGGCCATCCGCACGTACTGGGTGAAGACCAGCACCGCGCCGTCCCCGGCCAGGACGGTCCCCAGCAGGTCGTCGAGGAGTTGCAGCTTCTCCGAGCGCCCGGTGAGCGGGCCGTCGACCTCGCCCAGGTAGTGCGCGGGGTGGTTGCACACCTGCTTGAGCGCGACGAGCAGCTTGAGCACCCGGCCCCGGCGGGCGAGGCTGCTGGCTGCCCGGATCTCCGCCATCACCTCCCCGACCACCCGCCGGTAGAGCGTCGCCTGCTCGTCGGTGAGCGGCACCGGATGGTCGGTCACGGTCCTCGGCGGCAGCTCCGGCGCGATGCCGGGGTCGGACTTGCGCCGCCGCAGCAGGAACGGGCGGACCAGGCGGGAGAGCCGGTCCAGCGCGGCCGGGTCGCGGTCGGTCCCGATCGGGCGCGCCCAGCGGGCGCGGAACGCCCCGGCGGCGCCGAGCAGGCCCGGGGTGGTCCAGTCGAGCAGCGCCCACAGGTCCGGTAGGTCGTTCTCCACCGGTGTGCCGGTGAGCGCGACCCGGGACTCGGCCGGGATCTCGCGCAGCGCGCCCGCGGTGTCGCTGAGCCGGTTCTTGACGTACTGGGCCTCGTCGGCGACGACCAGGTCCCACCGTCGTGCGGCCAGCGTCGCGGCGTCCCGCCGCAGGGTGCCGTAGCTGGTCACCACGAACCCGTCGGCGACCCCGTCGAGGGTGCGCGCGGCGCCGTGGAACCGGCGCACCGGCACGCCCGGGGCGAACCGTCGGATCTCCCGCTCCCAGTTGCCGAGCACGGAGGCGGGGCAGACCACCAGGGTCGGCCCGGAGCGCCGACGCAGGTGCAGGGCGACCACCGTGACGGTCTTGCCGAGGCCCATGTCGTCGGCGAGGCAGCCGCCGAGGCCGAGCGCGGTCATCCGGTCCAGCCAGCGCAGCCCGCGCAGCTGGTAGGCGCGCAGCGTGCCGGCCAGTCCGGGCGGCGCGGCCAGCGGCTCGTCGCCGCCGTCGGGCTCGGCGATCCGGTTCCGCAGCGCGTCCAGCCAGCCGTCGGCCACCACCTCGACCCGCTCCCCCGCCACCTCCGTGCTGCCGATCAGCGCGGCGGCCAGCGCGTCGTAGCCACGCAGCGGCGGCAGCGAGCGGTCCCGGGCCCGGCGGGCCAGCTCCGGCGGGACCGCCACCCACCGGCCGCGCAGCCGGCGGACCGGCCGTCCGGTGGCCACCTGCGCCGTCTCGGCGTCGGTCAGCGGCTCGCCGGCCAGCGTGAGCTGCCAGCTCAGCGGCATCGGCGCGGCCGACCGGAGGTGCCCGGCCACGTCCACGGGCGGCTGTGGCGGTGTCGTGACCAGCGCCCGGGCGCGCAGGTCGCGGTGCAGCGCGTCCGGCCACGCGACGTCGACGCCGGCCGCGTCGAGGTGCGCCCCGGCGCCGTCGAGCAGGTCGGCGACGTCCTCGTCGAGCAGCGGCAGCGTGACCGGGTCGGCCCGGTCGAGCAGCCGCTGCAGCGGCGTCCACACCGCCGCCGCCCGGCGTACCGCGCGCATCGCCTCGACCGTGGCGGTCTCCCCGAGCGGGTGGTCGTCGCCGGCCCAGAGCGCCGCCGCGTCGACCACCAGCGTGGGATCGGCGAGGCTGCGCATGCGCACGACGGCGGTGAGCGCGCCGTCCGGGCCGGCCGGCCCGGCCAGGCGCAGCGCCGCGCGCAGGCCGGTGTCCACCCCGGCGGAGAGCTCCCGCGCCCAGTCGCGCAGCTCGGCCGACCCGACCGGTTCCGGCCCGGCGAACCGGCCGGCGCCGTCCGGGGTCCGCGCGAGCGTGTCGGCGACCGCGTCGAGGAACGCCCGGACCAGGGCCTCCGCGTCGGGCAGCAGGAGCTTCTCCGCGTCCGGGTCGACCGGCGCGGCGCGGGCCGCGGCCGGCATCGCGGCGGCGAGCGCGCGGATCCGTTCGACGTCGGCGGCGTCGAACGGGCCCACCCGCCAGGCGTCGTGGCCGTCCGGGGACACGCCGGGCAGCAGCCGGCCCCGGGCGACCAGGTGCAGGCCGGTGCGCGCCGCCGCGCACCAGAACGCGGCGGCGGGCGTGGCGTCCCCGTCGGGGCGCGGCGCGACCAGCCGGGACAGCGCCGCGCCCACCGGCACCGCGACGACCGGCACGTGCCAGGCCTCCACCGGGCCGTCCAGCGGCAGCGCGAGGGTCAGCTCCCGCCGCTCCCCCAGCGCGTCGTACGCCTGCGGCAGCGCGTCGCCGCCCGGGTCGTAGCAGGCGAGCGTGCCGGCGCGGGGCGGGTCGGCCGGCAGGAGGACGATCCCGCACCGCCCGAGGTCCGCCTGCGGAGTCACCGTCACGTTCAGCCGCCCAGCGCGCGGTAGCGCCGCAGCGACAGCGGCAGGAACACGGCGATCAGGGCCAGCGGCCAGAGCACCGCCAGCAGCGGGTGGTGCGCGGTCACCCACGAGTCGCCGCCCCAGCCGGGGTTGCCGAACAGCGCGCGGGTGGCGCCCACGGTCGCCGACAGCGGGTTCCACTCGGCGACCGCGCCGAGCCAGCCGGGCATGGTGGACGGCGCCACGAACGCGCTGGACAGGAAGCCGAGCGGGAACTCCAGGGTCTGCACGGCGGTGACCGCGCCCGGCCCCTTCGTCACCAGGCCGAGGTAGATGCCCACCCAGGCCAGCGCGAAGCGCAGCAGCAGGACGAGCCCGAGCGCGGCGAGCGTGTCCCCGGGCCCGCCGTGTGCCCGCCAGCCGACGGCCAGGCCGGCGAGCAGCATGACGCCGAGGGTCACCACCGCGAACAGCATGTCGGCGGCGGCCCGCCCGACCAGCGGGGCCAGCCGGGACACCGGCATCGAGCGGAGCCGGTCGGTGACCCCGCGTTCGGCGTCGGCGGAGACCGCCACGGTGGTCTGGCTGATGCCGAACAGCATGGTCATGGCGAACATGCCGGGCAACAGGAACTCCCGGTAGTCACCGCCGCCGGGCACCTGGAGCGCGCCGCCGAACAGGTAGGCGAACATCAGCAGGATGAGCACGTTGAAGGCCAGCGCGCCGAGCAGCGGGCCGGGGTCGCGGCGCCACTGCGCCAGGGCGCGCAGGGTCAGCGTCAGGCTGTCGCCGGCCAGGGACGGCCGTCCCGGGCGCAGGTCGCCGCCGGCGGGCAGGGTCGCGCTGCTCACGCGGGCACCTCCTCGGTCTGGTCGGGCTCCGACGCGGGCCGGCCGGTGAGCCGGAGGAAGACCTCGTCGAGGGTGGGGCGGCGCAGCGTCACGTCGGCCACGCTCACCCCGTCGGCGTCGAGCGCCCGCAGCACCTCGGTCAGCGCGCCGGCCCGGTCGTCGACCTGGGCGCTGACGGCGCGCCGGTCGGGGTCGACGTCCGGCTCGGCGGTGGCCACCCGGCGCAGCCGCTCGGCGGCGGTGGCGAGGTCGCCGGCGTCGCGGACGACCAGGTCGATCCGGTCGCCGCCGAGGCGGGACTTGAGCGCGTCCGGGGTGCCCTCGGCGACGACCCGCCCGGCGTCGAGCACGCAGATGCGGTCGGCGAGCTGGTCGGCCTCGTCGAGGTACTGCGTGGTGAGCAGCACTGTGGTGCCGGCCCGGACCAGGTCCCGGACCGCCTCCCACACCTCGTTGCGCCCGCGCGGGTCCAGCCCGGTGGTCGGCTCGTCGAGGAAGAGCACCGACGGCGCGAGGATCATGCCGGCGGCCAGGTCGAGGCGACGGCGCATGCCGCCGGAGTAGGTGCGGACCGGTCGGTCGGCGGCGTCGGTGAGCCCGAACCGGTCCAGCAGCTCGGCGGCGCGGGCGCGGGCCCGGGCCCGGCCGAGGTGGAACAGCCGGCCGAAGATCACCAGGTTCTGCCGGCCGGTGAGCGCCTCGTCCACGGCCGGGTGCTGCCCGACCAGGCCGATGCGGTAGCGCACCTGGTCGGGCCGGCGGGCCACGTCGAAGCCGGCGACCTCGGCCCGCCCGGCCTCGACGCGCAGCAGGGTCGCCAGGGTCCGCACCGCCGTGGTCTTGCCGGCGCCGTTGGGGCCCAGCAGCCCGCAGACCGTGCCGGGCGGCACCCGCAGGTCGAACCCGTCCAGCGCGGCCGTGTCGCCGTACCGCTTGCGCAGGCCCTCCGTGATGATGGCGTGCTCCACCGTGTGCCCCCTCCGTCGACAGCCGCACTAACGTACAACGTACGGTAGTGCGTCCGCCAGCGGTGCCGGTCACTCGACGACGCGGTGCTCCCAGGCCCACACCGCGATCTCGGTGCGGTTGCGCAGACCGAGCTTGGTCTGCACCGTCGACACGTGGCTCTTGACCGTGCTCAGCGAGATGAACAGCTCGGCGCCGATCTCCAGGTTGGTCCGCCCACGGGCGATCTCCCGCACCACCTCCACCTCCCGGGCGGACAGCGCCGGCAGCCGCGCGTCGGGTTTCGGCGCGGGCGGGGCCAGGTGCCGCAGCAGCCGCACCGTCACCGACGGCGACACCAGCGCGTCGCCCTGGTGGGCGGCGCGGACCGCCTCGACCAGCAGCGCCGGACCGGCGTCCTTGAGCAGGAACCCGGCCGCGCCGCCGCGCAGCGCGCCGTAGACGTACTCGTCGAGGTCGAACGTGGTCACCACGACCACCCGCAGCGGGTCGACCACACCCGGCCCGGCCAGGGCCCGGGTCACCTGGAGACCGTCCAGCCTGGGCATCCGGATGTCCACCAGGCACACGTCGGGACGCAGCCGGCGAGCCTGCGCGATCGCGTCCACGCCGTCGGCGGCCTCGGCGACCACGACGATGTCCGGCTGGTCCTCCAGGATCAGCCGCAGCCCACCCCGGATCATCGCCTGGTCGTCGGCGAGCAGCACCCGGATGGTCACGCGGACCGCCCGTCGCGCGGCGGCAGGACGGCCCGCACCGACCAGCCGCCGGCCGGGCCGGGGCCGGCGCGCAGCGTGCCGCCCAGCGCCTCGACCCGCTCCCGCATGCCGATGAGCCCGTAGCCGCCCCGGTGGGCCGCCGGCGCCGGCGGCCCGTCGTCGGTCACCTCGACCACGACGCCGGCGGGCTCCTCGTCCACTGTGACGGTCACCGTCCGCGCGTGCGGGGCGTGCCGGGCCACGTTCGTCAGGGCCTCCCGGACCACTCGGTAGACACTGCTGGTGATCTCCGGCGGCCAGGACGGCTCCGGGTCGGGCAGGCGCAGCCGCACCGGCGGCCCCTGCCGGCCGAAGCGGTCGACCAGCGCCTCGACCCGCTCCGGCCCGGCCGAGGCGGGCGGTCCGTCCTCGGTGTCGCGCAGCAGCCCGACCAGGCGGCGCATGGCCCGCAGCGCCTCGCCGCCGGCGGACTCGATGCCGGCCAGCGACTCGGTCGCCCGCGCCGCGTCCCGCCGGGCGACCAGGTTCGCGGCCTGCGCCTGCACCACCATGCCGGTCACGTGGTGGGCCACCACGTCGTGCAGCTCCCGGGCCAGCTCCCGCCGTTCGTCCCGGCGTACCCGCTCGGCCGCGGCCCGGGCCCGCTCGTCCCGCAGCCGAGCCGCGAGCCCGGCCGCGACGCCGACGAGCCAGGCCAGCGAGTACACCGCGACCACGCCGGACCCGCCCGCGCCGGACCGCATCGCGAGCCACGCGCCGACGACCACCGCCAGCCCGGCCCCGGCGACCACGGCGGCGGGCGCCGGCGCGAGCACGCGCACCGCCGTGCCGACCAGGACCGCCGACGCCAGCGCCAGCGCCGGGCCGGGCTCGGTCGGCAGCTCGAACAGCCGGGCCGAGGCGACGGCCAGCCCGGTCACCGCCAGTCCGGCCGCCGCCGTCCACGCCGGCTGCCGACGGCGGACCAGAGCCAGCGCGCCGACCACGACGGCGGCGGCGCCGCCGACGAGCCAGTACCGCAGGCCCCAACTCGCGGCGATCGCCACCGCCTGGACACCGATCGCGGCGACCAACGCCACCGCGAGCCCCGTCGTGGCCGCCACCCGTCGCACACCCATGCCCAGCACGGTAGGAGATCGCCGGCCGCCACGAACCGGCCGAAAGGAGGGTCACCGGCGGGCCGGGACCCTGCTCCGGACCGATGCCGGCCGCCCCCGCCGTGCCCAGGATGAGCCGCATGAACCCACCACCCGTCCTGCACGCCGAGCGGCTGACCAAACGGTACGGCCGCCGCACCGCGCTGGCCGACTGCGACCTGAGCGTCCCGCGCGGACACGTGGTCGGCCTGGTCGGCCCCAACGGCGCCGGCAAGTCCACCCTGCTGCAACTGGCCTGCGGCCTGATCACGCCGACCTCGGGCACGCTGTCGGTGCTCGGCTCGCCGCCGGCGGCGGACGCCGCGCACCTGGCCCGGGTCGGCTTCGTCGCCCAGGACACCCCCGTGTACGCCTCCCTGACCGTCGCCGAACACCTGCGGATGGGTGCCTGGCTGAACCCGTCCTGGGACGCCGCGCTGGCCCGCCGGCGGATCACCGAGGCCGGCCTGGACCCGGGGCAGAAGGCGGGCCGGCTCTCCGGCGGCCAGCGCGCGCAGCTCGCGCTGACGATCGCCGCCGCGAAACGCCCCGAGCTGGTCGTCCTCGACGAGCCGGCCGCCGCGCTGGACCCGCTGGCGCGCCGCGACTTCCTGCGCGGTCTGGTCGACTTCGTGCGGGAACTCGGCGCCACCGCCGTGCTCTCCTCGCACCTGCTGGGTGACGTGGCGCAGGTCTGCGACCACCTGGTCGTGCTCTGCGACGGGCGGGTGCAGGTGGCCGGCCCGGTCACCGACCTGCTCGCCACGCACCACCGGGTCGACGACCCCGCCGCCGCGCCCGCCGGGGCCGAGGTGGTCTGGGCCGAACCCGGCCGCGTCGTGGTCCGGGGCCCGGCCGTACGCGGCGGCGCGCCGGTGCCGCTGGAGGAGCTGGCCCTGGCGTACCTGTCCCGGGCCGCCCACCCGGCGGGCGCGGCGGTGACCCGATGATCCGGTTCACGCTGCGCCAGTTCCGCCTCCCGGCCCTCGCCGGCCTGCTCCTGCTGGCCCTCGCCGGCGCCGGGCTGCTGCGCCTCGGCGCGGACGTCCGTGCCGTCCCCGACCCGGCCCGGCTACCCGACCGGTACGCCCAGACGATGCTCTTCCTCGCCGGCGGGTTCGCGCTGGTGCCGGCGCTGCTCGGCGCGTTCTGGGGCGCGCCGCTGGTCGCCCGGGAGCTGGAGACCGGCACCCACCGGCTGGTGTGGAACCAGAGCGTGCCGCGCACCCGCTGGCTCACCGTCAAGCTGGCGGTCGCCGGGCTGGCCGCCGCGCTCGTCGCCGGGGCGCTCAGCGCGGCGCTCACCTGGGCGGCCGCCCCGGTGGACCGGGTGGCCGGCGACCGGTTCAGCACCGTGCTGTTCGGCGCGCGCGGCCTCGCGCCGGTCGGGTACGCGGTGTTCGCCCTCGTCCTCGGCGCGGTCACCGGGCTGCTGCTGCGCCGCACCCTCCCGGCGATGGCGGTGGTGTTCCTGGTGGTCATCGCCGTGCAGCTCGCGGTGCCGAACCTGCTGCGCCCGCACTACCTGCCGCCGGAGCGGGTCACCGTGCCGATGACCGCCGACGCGGTCAACCGGGCCCGGAACCTGGGCAGCATCACCGGCGGCCCGGTCGTCGGCGGGCTCGACGTGCCGGGCGCCTGGGTCACCGACATCAGCCCGCTGCGCACCGCCGACGGGCGGCAGCTCTCCGACGCCGCGTTCGGGGCCTGCTTCCGCGACCCGCCCCGCACCGGCGCCACCGGCACGTTCGGCGACACCGCCGTGTGCCTCGGCGCACTCGACCTGCACGTGGACCTGGCCTACCAGCCCAACCGGCGGTTCTGGCCGTTCCAGTGGATCGAGCTGGCGCTCTACCTCGGCGCGGCCGGCCTGCTGGCGGCGCTCGGCCGGTGGCAGGTGCGGCGACGCGCCGGCTGAGCGGACGATGCGGGCGCCACGCGGCGCCCGCACCGCCGTGCCTACCGCTTCAGCAGCGCCCGCAGCGCCGCGACGACCTCGTCCGGGGCCGACTCGGCCAGGAAGTGCCCGGCCGTGGTGGTGCGGTGCTCCAGGTGCGGCGCCCAGGCCCGCCACACCGCCTCGGCGTCGTAGCCGAGCGCCGCGCCCCAGTCCTGCTGGATCACGGTGACCGGCATGGTCAGCCGCCGGCCGGCGTCCCGGTCCGCCCGGTCGTGCGCCACGTCGATCCCGGCCGAGGCCCGGTAGTCGGCCACGATCGAGTCGACCGCCTCGCGGGAGGCCCGCAGGTACTCGGCGCGCACGTCGGCCGGCATCGCCGCCGGGTCGCCGCCCCAGGCGTCGAGGAAGTGGCCGAAGAACGCGTCCGCGCTGGCCGCGATCATCTGCTCGGGCAGGCCCGGCGGCTGGGCCATCAGGTAGAGGTGGAACGCCACCGACGCGGACGCGCCGTGCAGCACGTCCCACATGTCGAGGGTGGGCAGCACGTCCAGCGACGCCAGGTGGGTGACCACGTCCGGGTGGTCCAGGCCGGCGCGCACCGCGACCAGGGCGCCCCGGTCGTGCCCGGCCAACGCGAACCGGTCGTGGCCGAGCGCGCGGGCCAGGGCCACCACGTCGGCGGCCATGGTCCGCTTGGCGTACGTGTCCTCGCCTCGCGCGGCCGGCTTGTCGCTGGCGCCGTAGCCGCGCAGGTCCGGGCAGATCACGGTGTGCTCGGCGGCCAGGTCGGCGGCGACGTGCCGCCACATCAGGTGGGTCTGCGGGAAGCCGTGCAGCAGCACGACCGGGCTGCCGGAGCCGCCCACGGCGACGTTCAACGCCACGCCCTCGGCGACGGTGACGCGCTGGTAGTCGAATCCTGCGATTGCGGTGGTCATCTCGGTGCCTCTCTCCTTCGTCGTACCGGCCCAGCGTGGCGGCGCCGGATGAGCAACCGATGAGCGCGGTACGGTGACCCAGGTCGGGAAGGGGGCGTCGGTGCAGGTCGGCTTCGGTGTGCTGGGGCCGGTGACGGCCTGGGACGACGCCGGTGGACCGGTCGACCTGAAGGGTCCCCGGCACCGCGCCGTGCTGGCCCGGCTGGTCGTCGCCCGGGGCCGGGTGGTGCCGGTCGACCACCTCGTCGACGACCTGTGGGACGACCCGCCACCGGGCGCGGTGGGCGCGGTCCGCACGTTCGTGGCCGCGCTGCGCCGGGGCCTGGAGCCGCGGCGGGCGCCCCGCGAGCCGGCCCGGCTGCTGGTCACCGGGGGACCCGGGTACGCGCTGCGTGCCGCCCCCGACGCGGTGGACGCCTGGCGGTTCGAGGACACGGTGAACGCCGCCGCCGACGCGCTCCCCCGGGCCACGCTCGACCGCCTCGACGAGGCGCTGAGCTGGTGGCGCGGGCCCGGGTACGCCGACGTGGACCGGCCGTGGGCGCGCGCCGAACGTTTCCGGCTGGACCAGGTGCGGCTGACCGCGGTGGAACGGCGCGCCGAGGCGCTGCTGACGCTCGACCGGGCCGCCGACGCCGTACCGGACCTCGACGCGCACGTGGCCGAGCACCCGTGGCGGGAGGACGGCTGGCGGCTGCTGGCGCTGGCCCTCTACCGGGCCGGGCGGCAGGCCGACGCGCTGGCCGTGCTGCGCCGGGCCCGCGAGCTGCTGCGCGAGCAGCTCGGCCTCGACCCGGGGCCGCGCCTGCGCCGGTTGGAGACCGACCTGCTGCGCCAGGTCGACCCGGATCCGGCCGGGCCCGCGCGGGTCTGGGCGGAGACCGCCGCCGCGTACGAGCGCAGCGTGGTGCCCGGCGCGCGGGCCCGGATCGAGTCCACCGTCGGCCTGCTGCGCAGCCTCGCGGTGACCGGGGCGGGCGGCCTGGAGGCGGCCCGGGACCAGCGAGAGGCGGCCATCACCGCCGCCGAGCACCTGGGCGACCCGGAGTTCACCGCGCGGGTGATCGGCGGGTACGACGTGCCCGCGATCTGGACCCGGTCGGACGACCCGGAGCAGGCGGCGCGGGTGGTCGCGGCGGCCGAGCGGGCGCTGGCCGGCCTGGCCCCGGACGCGCCGGAGGCCACCCGGGCCCGGCTGCTCGCCACCGTGGCGGTCGAGTCGCGGGGTGGCGGGTCGGCGCGCGCGCCCGCGGCGGCCCGGGAGGCGGAGGCGATCGCCCGGCGCCTGGCCGACCCGGCCCTGCTGGCGCAGGCGCTCAACGGCGTGTTCATGCAGACGTTCCACCGCGCCGGGCTGGCCGCCGAGCGGGACACGATCGGCGCGGAACTGGTCACGCTGGCCGCCCGGCACGGCCTGGCCCCGGTCGAGATCCTCGGCCACCTGATCCGGGTGCAGGCGCGCGGCGCGCTCGCCGACTTCACCACCGCCGACGCGCACGCCGACGCGGCGGACCGGCTCGCCGCCCGGCACGAGAGCCCGCTCGTCGGCGTGTTCACGGGCGGCTACCGGGCCATGCGGACCGCCGCCACCGGCGCCGCGTACCCGGAGGCGGAGGCGGTGTACCGGTCGTGGGCGACCGCGCTGGCCGGCTGCGGAATGCCCGGCGTGGAACGGGGACTGCTGCCGCTGGCGCTGCTCTGCCTGCGGGTGTGGCACGACCTGCCCGCCGACTTCCCCGACGACACCGACTGGGGCCCGTACGCGCCGTGGGCCCGCCCGCTGGTGCTGCTCGCCGCCGGGCGGCGCGACGAGGCGGCCGGCGCGCTGCGCCGGACCCCGGAACCGCCCCGCGACCTGCTGCTGGAGGCGATGTGGTGCCTCACCGGCCGGGCCGCCGTGACGCTCGGCGACCGGGACGCGATGCGGCGGGCTCGGGCCGCGCTCGCCCCGGCCGCGGGCGAGCTGGCCGGCGCCGGCAGCGGGATGCTCACCGTCGGACCGGTCGCCGCGCACCTGGACCGGCTCACCGCCGCCCTGTCGGAGGAGCCAGGGTGACTCCGTCGACCCCGGCCCGCCGGGTCGCCGCGCCCGCCGGGCCCGAGGCCGGGCGCCGCCGGGGCGGGTCGTCCGGCCACCGCCACCAGATGCCGTAGGCGCAGTCGGGATCCGGTCGCCGCAGGGTCACCTCGTAGACGACCTTTCCCGTGACGCAGTCGCCGCGGGGCTCGCAGGGCGTGCGGGCCACCTCCTGGCGACTGGAACCCGACCGGGTTCTCCGCCACACCACCTGCCACGCCTCGGCGGGCGCGTCCACACGGTCGAACTGCACCCGCACGGACAGCTTCCGGACCCGGCGCTCCTCGCAGCTCTCCCGGTAGTAGGGCTTCATGGGCGCGTACACGTCCTCGAACACCTGCCTGATCCCGACGCTCACCCGACGACCCCGGGCGAGCGGACCGAGCAGGTACAACCATCGGTAGACCCGCCCGTCCTCCTCGGCCACGGCGCCGTCGAGCAGGCGGTGCTCCGGGAACAGCGACGTCGCCTCCTCGACCACCCGGTTCTGTCCACTCCAGTGGGACCGGACGCCCACCAGACGGATCTGCCGGGTGGCCCGGACCCGTTGCCGCCGCGTGTAGGCGTAGCGGTGGTGGTCCCGACCGTCGTCGCCCCTGACCCGGGTGACGACCAACGACCCGTCCAGTTCCTCGATCAGGAAGTCCGGCGGGCGGTAGACGCAGCGCACGTAGTAGGTCGCCACCGAGGCGGCGAACAGAAGCGCCGCGAGGACGGCGAGGGTCGCCGGTGGGAGGCGCAGCGCGACGAGCCACGTGGTCCCGACGCCGTACACCGTCACGAGCGCCGTGCCGGCGAGGACGACGAGCTGAAGCAGGTCGGAACTCTGGCGGGCGAGGCGGGCGGGGGTGCTGTCCAGCAGTCTCCGCAGGCTCATCGGTCCTCCCGGGCGCCACCTCGTCGGCGGGAAAGCCACCGACGGTCCGTCCAGTCCACACAATCCCAGGAGTCGACGGGTGAGCCAGCGGTCACGGACGTCACTCAGCACTCACTCCGAGTGCCACCACCGCCCGTCGGCGCCGGCGGCACCCGGCCTTCCGGCAACGGCGCTAGGGTGCGGCGATGGACGAGCTGAGGGACCTGTTCCGCCGGGCCGCCGACCACGCGGCCGACTACCGCCGGTCGCTGCCGGACCGACCGGTCGCACCACCGGTCGACCAGGCCGCGCTGACCCGCGCGTTCGCCGTTGCGCTGCCGGCCGCGCCGACCCCGCCCGAGCGGGTGCTCGCCGACCTGGTCGCCGCCGCCGAGCCCGGTCTCGTCGCCACCGCCGGGCCGCGCTACTTCGGCTTCGTGGTCGGCGGCGCCTCGCCCGCCGCGACCGCCGCCGACATGCTCGCCGCCGGCTGGGACCAGATCGCGTTCAACCCGGTCACCTCGCCGGCCGCCGTCGCCGCCGAGACGGCCGCCGGCGGCTGGCTCAAGGACCTGCTCGGCATCCCGGCGACCGCGTCGGTCGGCTTCGTCACCGGCGGGCAGGCGGCCAACACCGCCGGCCTCGCCGCCGCCCGGCACCAGGTGCTCGCCGACGCCGGCTGGGACGTGGAACGCCGTGGGCTCGTCGGCGCGCCGCCGGTCCGGGTGCTCGCCGGCGCCGAACGGCACGCCACCGTCGACCGGTCGCTGCGGCTGCTCGGCCTCGGCGAGCGGCGTCAGCTGGTCAGGCCCAGCAGCTGCCGCCCGGGGAACGGACCGCCGTGCTCCCGCTCCCAGGTCGCGAGGTGACGCTTCTTCTCCTCCGACGAGGGTGCGAGGAAGTCGAAGTAGGCGAGGATCACCGTGCGGGCCTCGTCGACCGTGTACGACGCTCCCGACGGCACCGGGCCGAGGCTGTCCACGTTGACACCGGTCGGCGTGCAGCGCACCACGGCGGAGTTGCCCTCGTACTCCTCGTAGTCCGAGCGCCCGGACATCACGTCGTCGATGCACTGCAGCAGCTCGATGCAGTCCGGGGCGTAGGTCTGGATGTCGCTGACGAGCTGGGAGGCGAAGGGGCGGAAACGCGCGTCACCGCTGGTCATGGTGGGCGCGCCGTTCTGATTGCGCCCGAACTGGATGTCACCCACAGCTAGCGTCCCCCCACCGGCCAAGCCGAGTACCACGTCGTGCCACCGGGATTGTAGAAGCCCTCGACGAGCAGCCCGTTCGCCCTCCCCTGCCACTTGTTGGGGTCGTCCGGGTGCGGGCCGCCGGACCGGAACGCGCCTTCGATCGTCTCGTCGACCCGCTGCGGTGTCCAGTTGTCCGGGAAGAAGGTGCTCGAACCGCGCTTCTGGCGCCAGACGCCGCCGTCGTCCTGCACGTCGACGCGGGCGCGGTACGTGCCGTCGGCGTGCCGTTCGAGAATCATCTCGCGGCCGTCGGCGTCGACGCGGACCCGGGCACCCGGCGGGTTCTCCCCCATGAACCGGTGGTGGAAGCCGGTGCCCCGGGGCGGAGTGGCGTTGGTGTTCACGTGGCCGCGGAAGATGTGCGCGTAGCGGCGGTGCCGTACCCGGGCCCGGAGCCACTTCTCCACCGGCGTGAAGAGACCGGCTTTTCCCCGCTTACCCACCGAGCACCGCTTCGGTGGCCAAGTTCAGCAGCTGGTCGATGAGGACGCCGGTGATGAGTTTGAAGATCGGGATCTCCAGCAGAGAGGCCCCGAACGTGACCGCCGCCGTGGCGACCGCCTGCGCGATCTGAATGGCCAGGAGCGTCAGCTGCACGATCACATTGATCTTCAACGCGAGGACGATCCCGGCGCACACCATGAGCCCCGTTCCGATGAGCGCTGCCGCGGAGGCCCCGTCGTCCAGATTGGTCTTCGCCGAGTCGGCGGCCTGCCAGCTCGTCTGGAAACGTTCGATGGCGTCGTCGCGGTTCCGGGTCCACATCTGCTGCGCCGACCGGTCGGCGTCGGCCACCGGCGTCCGGAGCCGGTCCGGGAAGGCGAGCCACGCCTGGCCCATCTCCAGCAGCTTCGTCTCGTCGGCCTCGGGCCAGGTGTAGCCGAGCATGCCGAGCAGGGACACCAGTTCTCCGGGCAGGGTCATCCCCATGTCAGCCGAGCACCTCACGGAAGCGGCCGAGGCTCTCGGTGATCATGCGTTCGGTCTCCTGGTAGTTGAGGCCCATCACCCGGCTCAGCTTCCCGATGTCCTCGATCTCGACGAGGTTCGCGTCGTAGCTCTCCAGCGCCAGGTCGCGGATCGTCTCGTAGACCATCCCGATGAGCGAGCCGAGGTCGTCGTTGCCCCACGGGGTGCCGAAGGCCGCCAGCTCGGCGTCGAACGCGGACAGCGCGGCACGCATGCGCTGCGCCGAGGCGACGATGTCGTCGCCCGCACCGATGATCGATTCGGGATCGATATCGATCTCACGGGCCATCAGCGCTCCCCGCCGTCGGTCATCGTCCCGGTTCCCGGATGGTCTGCATCACGCCGGTCAGCGCGCCGGTGAGCGCGGACATCTGGCGGACGCTGGCCTCCTGAAGCTCGCGCAGCCGCGCGTCGAGCGCGGCCGAGCCGATCCCCTCCGGCGCTGCGGCCTGGGGAATCTGCTCCAACGCGCGGTTGACGGCGAGCACCAACGACTCTCCGAGCTCCACCGAGGTCAGCTGGCGGAGCGGGCGGGTGACCTCCAGGCGAGTCAGCCGAGCCGCGCCGTCGACCTCCGCGCGCACGTTGCCGGCGTCATCGGACCCGCTCCACCGCTCGGCCCCGTTGGCGTCGGCCGTCCCGCCGGGCGCCGCGCTGAGCACGTCCATGACCTGGTGCAGGAGGTCCGCCGACCCGTTCGCCGGAAGGTCCCCGCCGAGCCCGGTCGCCGGACCGGCCTTGGCGACGGCCTCGGCGATCGCGCTGTGGAGACGGCGCATCGCCAACTCGCTCTCGGCGAGGACGGCCCCGAGGCTTCCGGCCAGCGCGGGCAGATCGGGTGCCGCTTCGCTGCTCGCCAGGCTGCCGCGGGACGCCGTCAGCGCGTCGTTCACCGCCTGCTCGACCAGGCGGCCCAACTCGTCCTCGGACAGCCGCATCAACGGCGCCGCCAGATCCACGGAGCGCAGCCGCCCGTCCTCCGCCGTCACCTCGACCTGACCGTCGGCGGCGAGGCCTCGCGCCTCGGCGGTGACGCCGGCGTGATACTCACCGGCGCGCAGGGTCGACAGCTCTTCGCGGTAGCCGGAGACGCGCGCCGCGTAGTCGTCGGCCGTGGCGTCCTGTGTCATGCCGTTGCCTCCCCGTCACGGTCAACCAGACCCTAGCAACGGCCGGCGCGACGGGATGTCCCTCCACAAGGGAGTTCACCTGTCACCGCGATGCCACGGGGCCCACACGCAGCGCGACGGGTTGCTACCGTGTCGGTCACCCCTGTCCTCCGAGGAGGGTTGTCATGTGGGCGGACGAGGCCGCGCTGGACGCGGCGGCACGACGGCTCGACGAGTGGGAGTCGTCCCTCGCCGACCGGGCGACCCGCGCCCGTGACCTGTCCGCGCGCACGCAGGCGCTGACCGGCACCGCCCGCAGCGCCGACGGCCTGGTCGAGGTCACCGTCGACCCGTCCGGGTCGCTGGCCGACCTCCGGCTGGACGAGCGCACCCGGCAGCACTCCGCCGCCCACACCGCCCGACAGATCCTGGCCACCGCCCGGGCGGCCCGCACCGACCTGCTGCGACACCTCACCGAGGCGACCACGCAGGCCCTCGGCGAGGACGACCCGGCCGCACGCGCGATCGTCGAGAGCCACCGGCGACGGCTCGACCCCGACGCTGGCGCGCCGGATGCCGGGCGGTGAGGGCCTCCAGGTCGACCCGGACGACCTGACCGCCCACGCCGGCCACCTGCATCGCTGCGCCGACCGCATCGACACCGCGCGCGGCGCCGGCCAGCAGGTCCGGTTGAGCGCCGACGCGTACGGGCAGCTCTGCGCGATCATGCCGCTTTTGCTCGACGGCCTCCAGCGCACCCTGACCGACGGCATCGGCACCGCCGCCGCCTCGGTCCGCGACACCGCCGACAAGGTCCGCGCCGGCGCCGAGCGCTACCGCGCCTCCGACACCCACGCCGCCCACCTGCTGGACCGGGTGCGGCAGCGGCGGTGACCACCAACCCGCTGGTCGCCACCGCGACGGACGCCGGCCCCAGCGCCTGGGCCGGCGTGTGGATCTGCGAGGACATCGAACTCATCGCCCAGGGCGTCCGCACCGGCAGCTGGATCGACGGCGGCCTCGGCGTGGTCAGCGCCGGCCTGGACGCGCTCGCTCTGGTGTCCGACCCGGCCGGCGCGCTCCTGCAGTACGGCATCGCCTGGCTCATCGAGCACGTCCGGCCGCTCAGCGAGGCCCTGGACTGGCTCGCCGGCGACCCGGCCGCCATCACCGCGCACGCCCAGACCTGGCGCAACGTCGCCGCGTCGTTGCGCGAGGACGCCGCCGAGCTGGCGCACGCCGTCCGCACCGAGGTCGCCGGTTGGACCGGGACCGCCGCCACCGGCTACCGCCGCTGGGCCGGCGAGCAGCAACAGGCGATCACCGGGCTGGCGCAGGGCGCCGAGGCGATGGCCGCGGTCACCGAGGGCGCCGCCGGCCTGGTCGCGGCCGTGCGACTGCTGGTCCGCGACGCCGTCGCCGCCTGTGTGTCCCGCCTGATCGTGTACGCGACCGAACTGGTCGCCACGGCCGGGCTCGCGACGCCGCTGGTCGTCGAGCAGGTGACCACGACGGTGGCGTCGTGGGGAGCGCGGATCGCACGGCTGGTGCGGGGGTTGTTGGCCAGCCTGCGGCGGTTGATGCCGGAGGTGCGACGGCTCGGCGACCTGATCGAGAAGCTGAAGGAGGCGCTCGGACGGCTCATCCCCCGCCGCCCGCCGGAAGGTTCGGGGAATGGCCCGTCCGACCCGCGTGAGGGCGGTTCTGGGCCTCGATCTCTCGATTTCGACCCGGGCAAGCAACACGGGCCGCTCGGGGTTGACTTCCGTCCGGGAGTGGACGACCCCCGCGGCCTGTTCGAGGAGAAGGAGCGCGCCATCGCCGACCGCCTCGGCGACGAGGGCGACATGGTCCACCCCAGAGAGCGGAACGACGGTGTATACAAGCTCAAGAATCCAGACGCAATGGTGCGGTCCGGGCCGGGTGATCCGGGGGTCGTCACCGAGTTCAAGACGCTCGAAGTCTCCAGTAGCGAATCGGTTCGCCGTAACATCTTGACAGCAGGCAAGCAGGTGGCTCAGACCGGAGGCGGCGACCTGGTCATCGACGGCCGCGCGGTGGGTCTGGGTGAGGAGGATGCGCGGCGGGGCTTCGCCCGAGCGCTTGGGCAGCATCACCAGCACGGCAGCGCCCTGCCTGGTCAGGTTCGCATCGTTCTGGGCGACAATCGAATACTCACACTTCCTGAATGATCACGGTGCTCACATGTCTACGTTGGAACACATATTCATCCATACGCAGAAACCACTTGGCAGGGTCGCTGACCGGATCGCCTCAACCGTCGGCATGAAGACCTCAGTCGGGCCCGAAAATGCGATCTATCTCAGCCGTCCCGCCCAATGCGATCCGAGTCGGGAAGTCGGCGGTGAGGTGGCCCTCAACTACCTCGCCTATCCATCCGATGTTCCTGAGGAACAGTCTCTCCTGGATGCCTACGAAATCATGTGGGACTTCGGATACACCGGCAGGAACCGCGACATCCAACTAACCGAGGCCCGCAAGGTCTTCGAGCAACTCTCCGCCGCACGACTGTGGCCAGTGGCGTTGGTCGGAGGTCTCGACTCTCTGGTTGCTGCCTGGGATCCCAATCTGGGGCTCACCTGGTTTCCACCGGGCACCTCGCCCGATGCGGTCGATCGCCCTGCCTGGCAAGGCTATCTGGCCCATCTGAAGGCCTGAAGTCCGCTCACTCCACTGGATGCCCGGCGGGGGTTTGGCCCGGAACCACCGGCCGGATCGGTGCTGAGGCGAGAAGGACTAGCGCACGCACTGGAGCACGAAAGGGTCCGGTCAGGCCGGAGATGGGTTTGATGGCCGCCTTTGACGAGTGGC
Organism: Micromonospora sp. WMMD754; assembly: GCF_049315235.1. Taxonomy (NCBI): domain Bacteria; kingdom Bacillati; phylum Actinomycetota; class Actinomycetes; order Micromonosporales; family Micromonosporaceae; genus Micromonospora; species Micromonospora sp. WMMD754. The sequence continues at coordinate 5,225,820 of NZ_CP186058.1, read as the reverse complement.
TCGCCGCCTATGACGTCGTGTACCGCGCCCTACCCGCTTCGTCCGATCTACCCTGCCCCACCTGCGACCACCGCACTCTACGTATGGTGTTCACGGGTCCCCCGGCTGCCGGATATGGCTACGTCTCGTTCTGGTGCGACACCTGTCTCGAGGGCATCCACGTGTCCCGTGCGCCAGTTCCCGCCGGTGTGGCGGCACGGCCGATCGACACACCCGACGAGGAACGCGGTCGAGACATCCCGAACTATCGACTGGTGACGTAGTGGAAGCCGGCGCGACCGCCCTTCGCTGATCATCACCATCTCGTTCCCGCCGAAGTGAGCACACCCGTGGAGCTGTACGACCCGGTCGAACTCAGGGCCGCCGTTCCGGAGGAGAACCTGCCCGCCGGGGCGGTCGGTACCATCGTGCACGTGTTTCACCGGCCCGAGTTCGCGTACGAGGTGGAGTTCACCGACGAGGACGGCCGGATGCTCAGCAGCGTGGCTCTCACCCCGGACAAGATCCGACAGGCCGAGGCTGCCGACCTCGGACAGCACCCGCAACGGATGCTCTTCGCCAGTTAGCCATGCACTGGCGGGACCGAGTGGATGGCGGCTGACGACGCAGGAGCTACCCGTCGGTCATGGGCCAGGTGGGCGGGGGCGGTCCGAACGCGCGGCGACCGGCGCGTACCGCCAGGGTGGCGAGAGCGGCGTTCGCGCCACCACCGATCAACGCGCCGATACCGAACGGCGCCACTCGGCCGAGAACGATGATTCCCTGCTTGGTCCCGTACTTGGTGACGAAGTGCTTCCCCAGGACCTTGTTGATCTGCTTCAACGTCTCGCCGGGCACCTTTGCGACGATCTGGCGTCCCCAGTGCTGCCCGGTGCGCTCGGCGACCTTGCTGATGGTGGCGGAGCCGGAACCGCCGAGCATGATTCCCATGACGATCGTGCGGCGACGTTCGATCTCGTCGATGCGGACTCCGTGGACTTCGGCGATCGAGAGCGCGAAGAGGGCGCTCAGTTCGAGGGAGGAGAGAGCCTCGCCGGCCGAGAGCGCCAGGGCGACGCCGGTGCCGACGCCGGGCGCGGCCGCCGCTCCGCCCACCGCCGCACCCGTCCCGGTCAGTGCGCTGATGTACATCCGTTCCAGGTTTCGGATCACCTGTTCAGGCGTGGCCTCGGGGTTCCGTTGGCGGGCCCGGGCGATGTTCTTGGCCACCAGTGGGCTCTGGATGGCGATGGCCTTGTCCAACAGGGCGAGGACTCGCTGCCCAGGTACGGCCTCCTCGGTAACCGGTCCGTCGAGGGCATCTGTCGCCATTATGAAGAACTCCTTCGACCATCAGTTCCGACCGAGCCTCTATTCGATCAGCGAAGTGGACCTTGCGCCAGATCGTTGATCTGCAGAAAGTGGACGCTGAACAGTCACCGCCGTCGACCTGCTGGACGAAGCGATCATCGTCCGTTCGACGGCAAGGATGCGTCAGCTCAGGGTGAGGCGCCGCTCCTCGTCGAAGCGGACCCGGCCGCTGGTCACCGCGACGTGCAAGCCGTACCGCAGCAGGCGGTCGATCTTCTCGGTGCGCCGCCGGTAGCCGAGGCGCTCCAGGCCGACGCGCAGCAGCCGGTCCTCGTCGAGGCTCGGCACGCCCTGCAGGACGTGGACGAACGCGTTCGCCACCTCCTCGGGCGGCACCTCCTCGAACGCGCGGTCGTTGCTGAGCTGGGTGACCCGGTACGCCTGCCAGCTCCGCGGATCCGTCCCCTCGGGCCACGCGTAGCGTCCGACCGTCGGGTGGTCGTACCACCGGCGGGCGTCGACGAGCGCGAGGACGGCGAGCCGCCGGTCCTCCCGGGTACGCAGGAAGCCGAACCGGGCCAGCGCCAAGCGGGCGAGGCGGTGCTGTTCGACCGGCCCCTCGACCGCGATGATCTCCCGCAGCGCCTCGCGGACCAGCCCGCGTACCCGTTGGTCGCTGGTGAGCAGGTCGAGGTCGCCCTGGTCGCCGAGCGGCGTCGGGGCGTACGGGACGAAGGGCCGGACCTCGACGGTGCCGGCGGCCGCCGGCGACGCGGTCGTGACGGCGGGGCCCGGTGCGGTGACGAGGCTCGTCACCGGCGCCGGCGCGAACGGCTCGCCGTTCTCCTCCACGCCCGACTCCGACGCGGCGGGCAGGCGGGGCGACGGCACCTCGACCTCGCCGAGAGCCGGGACGGGCATGGGCTCGGGCTCGTCGGCGCGGGAGACGGCCTCGTCGACCCGGTCGAGCAGCGTCGCCCGGTCGCGGAGCCACGCCGGCAGCCAGAACCGGACCACCGCCGACCAGCCCATGATCTGCCGCAGCAGCGCCGGCGCCGAGTCCCGGTCGGCCACCGTGGGGCGGGCGCTCCACTCGGGGCCGTCCAGCATGACCGCCACCTGCCACCGCGGCGATCCGGGCCGGCGTACGGCGATGTCCACCGTGAAGTCGGACAGGCCGTGCGCGGTGCGCACCTCGTGACCGCGTTCGCGCAGCGCGTCGGCGACCTCGTCGCGGATGCGGTTGCGTCGCTCCGCCCGGTCGGTGGCCAGGTCACCCAGCCGGTCGGGGCCGGCCGCCGCCATCTCGCAGTATGCCCGCAGGTGCTGGGTGCCGACGGCGGAGGTGCGGGACAGGTCGATGTCGGACGGGTCGAACGAGGAGTAGAGCACGACCTGCCGGCGGGCCCGGGTGATCGCGACGTTGAGCCGCCGCTCGCCGCCGACCTGGCTGAGCGGGCCGAAATTCAGCGGGAGCTGCCCGGTCTCCGGGTTGGTGGAGAAGGCCAGCGAGAACAGGACGACGTCCCGCTCGTCACCCTGCACGTTCTCCAGGTTCTTCACGAAGATCGGTTCGGTGACGGCGCCGGAGAGGTGTTCCCGCACGATCGGGTCGCCGCTGTCCTCCAACAGGTTGAGGATGAGATCCCGCTGCTGGATGTTGAAGGTGACCACGCCGATCGACTGCCCGGCGGTGGCCGGGTCGTGCAGGCGCCGGGTGATGTCGGCCAGGACGGCCCGCGCCTCGACCTCGTTGGTTCGGGTCCCGCCGCGGTCGTACCGGCCGTCGACCCGCCGCCAGGTGATGCCGGCGGAGCTGCTGGCGCCGGGTGACGGGAGGCTGGAGAGCTTGTTGTCGTAGTAGTAGCGGTTGGAGAACGCGATCAGCGACTCGTCGTGGCTGCGGTAGTGCCAGGACAGCCACCGCTGCGGCAGCCCGCACTCGACGGCTTCGCTGAGGATGCTCTCCAGGTCCTCCAGCACCGGCGCATCGCCGTCGGGGACCTCGTCGACGGTGTGGCTGGCCTGCATGATGCTGCTCGGCGGCATCTGCCGGGAGTCGCCGACGATCACCGCGGCGCGGCCGCGTCCCATCGCGCCGACCGCCTCGGCGACCCGGATCTGCGACGCCTCGTCGAAGACGACCAGGTCGAACCGCCGACTCCCCGGGGCCAGGAAGTTCGCCGCCGATGCGGGACTGACCAGCACGCACGGCGTCAGCGCCAGAACGACGTCCGGGTACAGCTCGAACAACTCCCGGAAGGAGCGGCCGCCGCGCTTGCGGCGCAGCTCGGCGGCGAAGTCGGCGAAGCGTCCGCGCCGGTCGGTCGGGCTGAAGGGGCGGCGGGCGACCAGCACCGACGGCAGGCGCTCGGGCAGTGCCGACCGCAGCTCGCCGGCGGCGGTCTCGAACTGGGCGATCTCGTCGTCGTGCAGCTCCGGGTCGAAGTACTGCAGGCCGCCGGCCCGCGCCCGCTCGGCGAGGGAGGCGGTGGCGGCGCCCCGCCGGTAGGCCTCCTCGGCGAACTGTCCGGCCACCTCGGCCCGCAGCAGTCGGTCGCGGTAGTCGGTGAGGCCGGCGGAGGCGAGCACGTCGGCGTGGCCGAGCGCGGTCGCCCAGCGGCGCAGCGGAAAGAGCTCCTCGGTCCGTAGCTCGTGCAGCCAGGTCGCGCCGTCGCGCTGCCAGGCGTCGACCCAGTGCGCGCCGGCGGCCCAGAGGGCCAGTTCCGGCTCCCCGGACCGCAGCACCCCGCGCCAGGCCCGCCAGCGGGCGACGACCCGGTCGAGCAGGGCGGCGTCGGCGTCGGTGACACCGCGCCGGAACAGCTCCCACGCCTGCGGGTGGCGGGCCAGCAGCGCCCGCCCGACGCGGGTCGCCTCGACCGACTCGGCGAGCCGCCGCGGCGCGTCCGGGTCGGTGGGCAGCCACCCGGGCAGGTGCAGGCCACCCAGCGCGCCCGCCTGCCGGTGCAGCGCCGCGGCCTGCGTCTGCGCGGCGACCAGCCGCCCGGTGGTCACCTCGATCTGCTCGGCGTCGAGCGTCGCGCCGGCGACCAGGTGCACCGCCAGCCGGTCGACGACGGCCTGTCGCCGCTTGCGCTTGCCGAAGACCTTCTTCGCCGCCTCCTGCGCCTCGGCGTGCCAGGCGGCCAGCTCGGGGCGGGCGTACACGTCCGGTCGGAAGGTGGCCAGCTCGCCGGCGAAGCCCTGGTGGAAACCGGCCACCTCGGCCTGGAACCGGGTCACCGCCTCGTCCCAGCGCCGGTCGCCGGCCCGCGCTGTGGTCTCCCGGTCCGGCAGCATCCCGCGTACGGCGAGCCAGGCGCCGGCCAGCAGCTCGCCGACCGCCTCCGGGGTGGGCAGCGTCCGCAGCAGCGTGGACAGCTCGGGGTGGGCGGCGAGGTCGGCGCGGACGCGTTCCAGGTCGGCGGCGATCTCGGTGAGGGCGGCGCCGTGCAGCCCGTCGAGGGTGCGGCAACCGCTGAGCGACCAGGGGTGTTCGGGTCGGATCCGCGCGGAGCGGGCGGCGGCCGGGAACTCCCGCAGCGTCCGCTCCACGTGCGCCCGCGTCTCGTCGGGCGCGTGCAGGTAGCTCACCGGGATCGGCGCGACCGGCCCGTCCCCGTACGCGAGCACCTGCTCGTACGCCGACCAGAGCGACATGCCGACGGGGTTGGCGGCGTGGACCTGCGCCGGGTACTCGGCCAGCGGCGCGAGCCGCGTCCGGTAGGCGGTCTCGACGGCGGTCCAGGTGCCGCCGTCACCCGCGTCGTACTGGTCCAGGGCGTCGCGCAGCTGCTGGCGGATCGCGTTGAGGGACTGCTTGCGCCCGTGCAGGTCGAGCGCGAACGGCCCGAGGCCGACCTGCCGGAGCCGCCGCTTGACCACCTCCAACGCCGCCTGCTTCTCGGCGACGAAGAGCACGGACCGGCCGGCGGCGACCGCTCGGGCGATCATGTTGGTGATGGTCTGCGACTTGCCGGTGCCGGGCGGCCCTTCGAGCACGAAGGACTGGCCGCGCTCGGCCATCACGATGGCCTGCATCTGCGAGCCGTCGGCGGGGATGGGCAGGTGCAGTTCCGCCTCGTCGACGGCTTCCGCACCGTGGTCCTCCGGCCGCGCCGGGTCGTCGAACGTCGCCCCGGAGGACTCGACCAGGTGCCGGACCACCGGGTTCTCCAGGAACCGGGGCCAGTGCTCACCGAGGTCCCGCCACATCTGGAAGGTGGAGAACTGCAGCAGCCGCAGGCTGGCGGTCTCGTCGATGCGGTAGTTCAGCCGGTTGTCGACCAGCCCGGCGTTGATCGCCGCGAGAGTCTTGGCCACGTCGATCCCGTGCTCGTCGCGGATCGGCTGTTCCAGCTCCGGGATCCGCACGCCGTGCTTGACCCGCAGCCACTCGATGAGGCAGTGGTTCGGGCTGGCCACCTCGGCGCCGTCGATGACCATCGCGTACGGGCGGCGGCCGGTGCCGCCCTCGATGCGCACCGGCAGCAGGAACAACGGGGCGTACGCCTCTCCCCCGGTCGCCCGGGGGTGCACGAGCGTGCCGATGGTCAGGTAGAGGTAGTTGCTGCCGGTCTCCTGCTCCATGGTGCGCGCCTCGCGCTGGATCGCCCGCATGGCGGTCTTGTAGCGCGCCTCGGTGACCGCGCCGTAGACCCGCCGGTCGGTGCGAAGTTCCCGGGTGAGGATGTCGGCGTCCAGGTCCTGCGCCCGGCGCGCGCCGGCCAGCTCGTGGACGTGGCTGATGTCGTCCTGCGGGATGACCTGCACCTGACGACCGTCGTGGATGAGGTCGTCGAGCAGGGCCAGGGCGCCGGCCGGCACGTGCAGGTCCAGGCCGCGGCCCCGCTTGGGCAGGTTGAGCAGCGGGTTGCGCAGGCTCAGGTCGAGCAGGGACTTGCGCCACTGCTGGATCCGCGCCGGCGAGCCGTCGGAGGGCTGCGGCACCTCCTCGCCGTCGTCGGCGAGTTGGCGCAGCTTGGCGGCGGCCACCCCGGCCGGCAGGTCCAGCGACGCCTCGGTGGTCGGGTCGGTCGCCGGGGCGGCGTCGACCGGCGCGACCACCTCGTCGGTCGACGGCAGCGGCCGGATGCCGGAGCGGTGGGCCAGGTGGACGTCGACCACGCCCTGCAACCGGTGCCCCTCACCGCGGAAGTGGCCGAGCCCGACCCGCACCGCCTCGGTGAACGTCGCGGTCTGCGCACCGGGTCCGACGCGGGTCAGCTCGACCGGCACGGCACGGCCGGAGTCCACCATCGAGATCAGCAGGTTCGTCTCGGTGACCGAGGCGGCGCTGAGCCGCTCCTCCTCCAGCAGGAAGCCGCCGAACGCGTGTCCCGTCGCGATGAAGACGAGCGGGTGCAGGCCGGCCGCCTCCAGGCAGGCGGCGTAGGTCACCGACAGGTCGAGGCAGTTGCCGAGCCGCCCGTCCAGCACGGCCGCCGTCGTCCGGACCTTCTGACCGCTGTTCTCGAACGACGCCGGCAGCGTCTGGTAGTGGATGTCGAGCCCGCGCAGCGCCTCGTAGACCGCGCCGGCGATGAGCGCCGCCCGCTCCGCGCCGTCCTGGTAGCCCTGCAACGACCCGGAGCCGGTACGCGCCAGCAGGAGCCGCGCCGCCGACCGCAGCACCGCCTCCACCGCCCGGGTGTTCGGCTGCACGAAGGCGGCCAGGCTGTCGTAGAGGGCCGGGCTGTTGAACCACTCGTTGTGCGCGAGCACGCGTGACGGGGCGTTGAGGCTCAGCGGTGTGCCGTTCGCCTCGACGGTCAGGCGGTAGTCGACCGGGAACGCCTCGTCCGTGCGGTGGAGCAGCGCGCGGTCGGGGGTGACGTCCCGGAAGTCGTCCCAGCCGGTGCTCGCCCCCGGCCGCAGCGGGCTGCCGAGGGTACGCGTCCACGGCTCGGTCATGGCACCGTCGGGGCCGAGCAGGTCCAGCGTCACCGTCACGTCCGTCAGCGGCTCGGCGCCACGGTTGGTCAGCGTGAGGTGCCGGACCAGCGGCACCCGGTTGTGCACCAGGGCGGCGTTGATCGCCGGCTGGACGAGCAACGCGACGGCGAGCTGGTCGTCGTCGGCGGTGAACTGCGCGAAGACGCTGTCGGACATGGGCGTTACTCCAGGTGGCGAGGCCGGGAAGCGCCCAGCCTAGCGGTCGGCCGGTCGGCGGCGACTCCCCCGGCCGATCTTGGCTGTCGTACCGCTCGGGCAGGAGGTGCGCCATGTCTACCGCTCGGGTACGGAGACCCCGTCGGCGTCGAGCGGTGAGCCGTCCAGCGCGCGGTCGGTCTCGACCGCGGTCAGTTGCACGATCACGTTGCCGTCGGTGTCAGGGAAACGGCTGAACCTCATCAGGACGAATCCCGACCGCTTGTTGCCCCGTACGGCGTTGCCGAGGGGCGTCATGCCGACGCCCTCGACGAGCCACTGGTAGACCGGCTGCGCGTCCTCGTCCCGCCAGCCCTTCAACCCGGCCTGGTGAACCGCCAGGGTCAGCTTCTCGGCCAGGTACGCCGGGTCACACACGCTCACGATCGTCAGGTCGAGTTCCTCGAACCGGTGCCCCGCCCCGAACTGCCACCGGACCCGGACCTCCCGGACTCCAGGAGTCAACGGACGCCCGAGAAACATCCAGTGGTAGGTGTCCATCACGGGCGCGTGGATCCTGAGCCAGCTCTCCCGGTCCTTCTCCAGCACGATCCAGGGTGAGGGGATCTCGCTGAACTCGTCGGTCCACACCACCTCGGGGATCTCCCACGCCTCCCGCCAGGACCGGACCCGGTCCCGGTTGGCCAGGAACCTCGCGCGCAGGTCGTCGTGCCGGCGGCGGCGTTCGAACATGCTCGATCACTCCCCGTAGTCCCAGTCGAGGCCCCAGATGCGGACGTTGCCCTGAAAGTCGCCGGTGACGACGGTGCTGAAGGAGCTGTCGGCGCGTACCGTGTTCACCCGGACGAGGTGACCGTGCAGCGTGCGGATCCGGCGTCCCGCCCGAAGGTCCCAGACGTCGACGGTCTGCTCGCCCGGGTCCCCCGCGACGGCGAACGTTCCGTCGGCGGACACCGCCACGGTGTCGATCCCGTACACGGGGTGCTCGGGGTCGTCGACGGCCCGCCCGTCGAACACCAGGTCTCCGGTCGCCGCGTTCCAGACGACGAAGCCCTGCTGACCGGCGATGGCGGCGAGGCGCCGGCCGCCGGTGAAGGACAGGGTGGCCGAGGAACTGTGCTTGACCCACTGGAGCTCGTACCGCGGGCGCCGGTCGCCCGGTCGCCACGCGGCCAGGCGGGTCATCCCGGCCATCAGCAGCACACCGGCGGCGAAGCGGATCTCCGTGTGCGCGTCGACGTGCGGAAAGGTCTGCACCGGCTGTCCGGTGTCCATCGACCGGACCTCGACCGTGTTCGTGTCGCCTGTTCGCAGGTGCACGGCGATCAGCTGGGACTCCTCGTCGGCCGTGACTCCGTCGATCGTGCCGGGCCCGGTGCGGACCGTCGCGACGCAGGCGGCGGCCTCCAACGACCACACCGTCGCCAGGCCGTACCCGAATCCGACGGTCAGCAGGTCGCCGGAGAGGTCGAGCGTCGTGTTCCCCTCGTCGCGGGGCAGCGCGCCGGCGACCCGGAACCGCGGCTCGAGCGTCGCGGTGTCGTGGCAGGCGACCTGCCCGTCCGAGTAGAGAATGACCAGATCGCGTTCACCCCTGGCGAAGCGCAGCGTGGTGGCGGGGTTCCGTCGCCGGGCCACCGAACCCGCCTTCTCGACCGTCTCCAGGTCGAAGACCTCCACCTCGTCGACGTTGGCGGGGAAGGCGAACAGTCGCCCGTCCTCGCTGACGTCGTAGGTGCCGCGGGTGAGCATGATGTCGGTCAGCTCCTGCTGCACCCAGACGCCGGCCAGCCCGGTGCGCCGCAGGTCCCGGCCGGCGGCTCGGGAGGCACGGCGCAGGCGAGGGTGGCGGTGGTAGCCGGGAATCGCCCTGGCCTCACGGATCGCATCGGCCGCCAGCCGTCGCTCCCTCGACTCGATCAGCGCTTCGATACGGTCCATGACCTGTTCGAACGCGCTCTCCTCGTGGGCGAGGACACCGACCGGGCGGGGCGGCGCGTACGACCACGGGGCGAGATGTCCGCTGAGCGGCATGGGCAGCCGGGACAGCGAGGTCTGGTCGAGGGGATAGCCCGCCGACTCGGCGACGACGGCGTAGCCGCAGTCGCCGCTGAACGCGGCGGCGTCGCGGTGCGCACCCCGCTCCCAGTCCTTGCCGAAGGTGCGGACGCAGCGGCGGTTGGCCAGTTCGAGGACCTGGAGGTCGCCGGTCCCGGGGTCGACCAGGGCCCAGCCCGCCCGGCCCGAGACGCCGAGCAGGTCGTAGCCCATCAGCCAGGGGATCTCCCACCGTCGCGGCCCGTCCCAGACCCGCATGTCCACTGCCATGAGGGAGCGGAAGCCGCACCTCAGGACGGTGGAGCCGTCCGCTGCCAGGGCGACCTTCTGGTCGTCGGGCCCCACCTCGTCGGGGGGTATCTCCAGGCCGCGCATCCGGGTGCGGCGCAGCGGCCACCACTGCTCCACCCGGTGGTCGACGCCCGAGTGGGCACGCCCCAGCGAGGCGGAGACGAACACCTCGGCGTCCGGGCCGAGGACCACCCGGGTGACCCTGCCCTCGTGGGGCCGGATGTCGGCCACCGTCTCCCAGGTGCCGGCGCGAAGCACGAGGACGCGACCGTCGGCCGTGCCCACGGCCGCGAAGCCGCCCTCGGGGCTGAGTGCCACGGCCGTCCCGCCCTCCCACCGGCCGTCGAGCTCGGCGGCTCCGTCGGCGAGACGCCACGCCTCGACCACGCCATCCCGGTAGCAGACGAGGACCCGGGCGCCGGCGTGGTCGATGGCGACGTCGACGGGAGGCACACCGGAGTCGGCGAGTTCGCCGACGACCCGGCCGGTGAACGCGTCCCAGATCCGCACCCACCCCGACTCCTCGGCCACCACCACGTGCGTCGCGTCGTGGTCGCAGGCCATCGCCACGACCGTGCCGGACGTGCGCCCGAACACCTCGAGGGTGCCCCTCGGCTCCAGCCGGGCGCAGCGTTCGCGCGCGGCCGCGATCTCGGGCGAGCCCGGATGCTTGCGGTCCGCCTCGGCCAGGTGGCGCGCGGCGGAGACACCGTCACCGCGTTCCAGGTGCACCATCGCGGCCAGGTGGTCCGCCTCCCAGGAGTCGCCGGTGGCGCGCAGCTCCGACAGCAGGGTCTCGTCGGTGATCACGCCGTTGCCCCACCTGATCAGCCCGTGGTTGTAGACGGCGCGGACGTTGTTCGGGTCGATCGCCTTGGCCCGCTCGAACAACTCGACCGCCCGGTCCCGTTCACCGAGGTCCCACAGCGACAACGCCTTGTTGGACAGACCGTCCGCGCGCAGCGACGGCGGGACCTCGTCGGGGTGCGGGTAAGGGCTTCCGGTCCCGTCGGCGTACACGTCCAGGAGGACGGCCTCCGCCTGCGCGGTGTCGCCGACCCGCGAGCGGGGATCGTGGTCGAGGCAGCCCGCCAGCAGGTCGCGCAGCGCCGGCGGGAGATCGTCGCGCAGCGCCGCCAGCGCGTCCGCACCCTCGTGGCCCCACTGCCAGAGCCGCCGCCCGTGCAGCACCTCGATCACCGTCAACGCCCAGGACCACATGTCGCTGGCCCGGCCGATCCGGCCCTCCGGGTCGACCTGTTCCGGGGAGCAGTACTGCGGGGTGAAGCCGCCCAGCGTCGCGTACCCGGTCTCGTCGTCACCCTGCGGGGGCGAGGAGACCGACGCCTTCGCCTTGGCCGTGCCGAAGTCGGTGACCCTCGCCGTCTCGCCGTCGTACATGACGTTCGAGGGCTTGACGTCCTGGTGCACCAGACCCGCCGCGTGGGCGTGCCCGATGCCGCGCAGCATCTGGATCCCCACGTCGAGGGCCTGCGGCAGGTCCCGGCACCGCCCCTCCCGGACCGCCGCGGTCAGGTCACCGCCCGCGACCCACTCCGCGAAGATCACCGGGTACGCGCCGACGCGCTGCACGTAGTTGCAGCCGACCACGTTCGGGTGCGGGTCGAGATCGGTCCAGGCCTGCGCCTCCTGCGCGAGCAGATCGAGGATGCCGGGCGCCGAGGCCAGGTCGGGGCGCGGTGTCTTCACCGCCAGGTCGACGCCCCAGGCGAGGTGATGGGCGCGGTAGACGAAACCCGTACCGCCGGTCCCGACGACCTCCTCGATGCGGAACGTGTCGAGGACGGTCTCCCCCGGCCGCCACCGGATGACCTGCCCCGCGTCCACGCCGAGGCCCTAGTCGACGAGCGCCACGTAGATCGGGCTGCCCAGCAGCGTGCCGTCCGGACCCGGCTTCTCGGCCAGCCGCTTCGCGACGAACTCGACCCGCTGCGCCGGCCCCGGCAGGACGGCCCCGATCTGCGCCAACGACTCGTGGAAACGCTCGTCGTCGAACTCACCCGGGTCGCCCCGCAGGTCCCGGAGCTTGCGGAACAGGTACGGCGGGACCGACCCCACCGGTTCCGCGTCACCGCCACCGACCACGTGCGACGCCGACCCGCCGAGGACGATGACCTGGTCGTCGAGCGTCCCCGCGAAGACCACGATGCCGGCGGTCGGGAAGACCTGCCAGCGCATCTCCAGGCAGGCCTGGACGTAGGGGCGCTCCTCGTACGCGGCGCCGATCTGGTCGGCGTCCTGCAGATGCCGGATGACCTTCTCCAGCTTGTCGAGGTCGTGACGCTCGGGCAGCACCGCCTTGCGGCTGTAGCGGACGACCTTCAGGTCCACGGCGAGTTCGGTCTCGTGCTGCGCGGAGGAGGCGACCTGCGCGGCCAGGAGCCCGATCTTGAGATGCGACAGGTAGAGGTAGTACTTCAGGCTCAAGATGCACTCCGGTTACGGGGAGACGTCCGAAGCCCACCCTACGTGGCGCATGCACACGTTGCTGACCCACGATCGACGATGATCGGTGTCCGTGCGGGCCGATCTTGGTTTGTCGGACCATTCGTGCAGGATGGGCGCCATGACGACGCAGCACCGCCTGGTCTACGGCCACGCCACCAACCACGACACCCTCGCCTTCGTCGACGCCGACACCGCCACCGGGGAGGCCGCGGAGATCCGGGCGCTCGCCGCCGCGCGTACGTGGGGCGAAGCCCGTCGGGTGCCGATGACCCACCTGGAGAACCCGGCCGGCCCGGAGTGCTACGACGAGGACGACCACCCCGACGACGAGCCGTTCGACATCGCCTCGCTCGGCGCGGTGGTGGAGATGAGCTGGCCCTCGATGGTGGCGAGGCGGGCGCTCGACGTGCTGCCGAAGGACCTGCAGGAGCGGTACGGAGAGGTCGCGCTGACGGTCCACGACGGTGAGTACCTGGAGGTGCCGGTCGACCGGGAGGCGGCGCTGATCGCGGAGCTACGCGAGCGGGGCTACGAGGTGACTCGCGACGACGAGCTGATCAACCTGCTCGACGGCGTCGGCCTCGGCTCAGTGGCTGCCTGAGCGACGACGGGATGGGCATCACCCCTGACAGCTCCTCCAGCCGGATGCCACCAAGTCTGTTTCGGAAGGACCCTGACCAGCCTCGCCATCGTCTGGCCTCTCGGATCAGACGATGGCGAGCGCAGCGGTGAGCGCCGGCAGGTCGTAGGGAGTGATCAGTCGAAGCGGCGTGTCGGACCTTCGGCCTCGCTCGGTGACGATGAGGGCGGTGGCCAGATGGCCGGCCTGCCGCTCTCGGCTGAGCCGGTCGATCGCCTCCACCGCAGTGATCGACCTCGGGACCAGGACAGCCTCCTCCCCGGGCTCGGCAAACTTCAGCACATGGCTGACCGGCTCCTCCTCGGCAATCCCCGTGTTCTTGATCAACTGGTCGGCGAGCCACCGCGCGATGGCGTTGGTGGTGAGCACGCCGACGTAGCTGTCGCCGTCGTAGACCGGCAGTTGCGAGTAGCCCAGTGTTCGGACGTGGTCCAGGGCGGCGCCGATGACGTCGTCGGGTTGTATCACGCAGACCCTGGCGGAGCCGAGGGCGGTCAACGCGCGCGGTGGCTCGAGGAGTTGCCGCCGCAGCAGCTCGATCTCCTGCACGACCGCCTCGACGGGCTCGGCGATGGGGCGACCGCCGTAGTAGCGTTCGTGACTGATCGCGTTCCGCAGTGCCGCGAACGCCAGTAAGGCGCTCCGGTGGTGCGCCGGCAGCCGCTTCCTGTCGGCGTACTCCCTGGCCAACTGCGCGAAGCCGTCGCCGTTGCTTGCGCGCAGGGTGCCTCGGATGTGCTTTTCGATGTCGTTGAACGCCGCGAGGAACCGGGAACCCGCCGTAGTGATCATCACGGCCCGTGATCCTGCCACAGTCCCGTTTTCAGCAGCGGGAGCCCGCTACCCGCTCCGGCAGCTCACACCCTCGATCAGGACGAGCGGACAGGAAGCTTCGGCAACTCGAACAGGTCGACGAGTAGCTCCCGCTGGGACGGGTCGAGCCGGATCCAATCCTCGCGAAGGCTGGCGGGGGTCATGTCCAGAACACCGGCGACCTCCCTCAGCGTCCGGCGGACGCCCTGGCTGTCGGTGCGATAGAACCCCATGGCTGCTTGCCTGCGCCGGCGCCTGCCGAGGAACCGGGCGAGTCGGATGTGATTACTGCGAATGATCACGACCATGTCCGGCTGTTCGAGGCGGGCCTGCTCGTCGATGTCCTCCCTGAGGGTGATGGTCTGGTACCGGCCGCCGCTTGCGCGATGTATGCGCCGGCCCTCGGCAGCCAATGCTTCCTCCTCGTCGGTGTAGTCGACGGCCACCTCGGGCCCTATCCAGATGTCGTAAGGCATGTCCGGGAGGAATGGAGGGTCGGGATTCCACAGCACCGTGCCGCCTGCGCTGACGGGCACCGACGCAGCCCAGTCGAGCCAGGTCTCGTCGACCCTGGTGGCTCCTGCCGCCATCTCGTCGACGAACCGACGAGCGTCGGCGCAGACCAGCGGGTCGCTGGTCTGGATCGCCGCCTCGATCGTTCCGTCGTTGTGCGCGCGCCGCGACAGGTTGGCCGATCCCACGAACGCGGTACGTCCGACGACGAAGACCTTCGCGTGGAGAGTCTCGTGGGCATAGAGCACAACGTCCTGCTCGTACCACTGCCGCAGCAGCCGAGCCGAGGTAGCGCCGCTGGCGAGGGCGTTCCTGCTGCCGTTGACGACGATGAGATCCCCCGCCTTGGCGGGCAGCAAATCGGCCGCCCCATCACCGGCGTAGGCGACGGCAGCCTTGATCTTCCTGCCCTCGGCCTTCTCGCAGATCGTCTGCATGACTGACGTCGATAGGAAGCGCACACCGCATCTTGGCCCTCGACCGGCCCACAAGTCCACAGTGAGCAGTCTGTTCTTTGCTGCTCCACATCAGCGGAGGCGGCGGGAGCAGGAGCCGTCATGGTCGGCCCGGAGTAGGCAACGCCGGCCTCCGGGCATGAGCAGGTCGCAGAAGACCCGATGGCGTACGTTCTGGTCGTCCTCGGCGGACACGGTCGTCTCCCCCGGGTCGGCCTGCGGCAGCATTCCGGTCCACCGGGCGACGACCCGGGCGAGGCGCTGCGCGGCGGGCAGGTCGGCAGCGGTCACCGGCAGGTGGATGACCCAGCGCCCGGTCACCGGCGCTCGCCGTTCGCCGCCTGCGCCCGGTCCGCCTGCCGGCGCCGCAACGCCACCATGATCTGCAGGGCTGCCCGGCGGTGCTTCGCGGCAGAACGCCGCGACGAGGTGCTCGACGGCCTTCCCATCCTACTTACATCGACGGACTTCACCGTGTAGGCGTCGTCTCCGTCGGACGGGCTCAGTCACCACCTACCCCGATCGACCGGGGATCGTCATTCCGAGACAGCTCTTACGTCGATGCCCGCCCACATGTCGCATCCAGATGATCACGTCCAGTACCCGAATCTCGGAGACCTGGGATGCGATGCCGGCTGCGACTCGAAGCTCCTGCAGCCGACGGGCGAGGAGGAAGTCTTCGGCGCGGAGGGCCTCGTGTAGCCACAGCCAGAACCCCGGGCGACCACGCAACACACACGCCACCACGTTGTCGTAGACCGGGACCAACCTCGGCCGCTTACGGGCCAGTATCTTGCTTGCGATGGTCTTGTTCACGCCGCTGCAGCCGACCAACATCTTCCAAGCTCGTTCTGCCGGCCCGCCGCTGTCGATGAGTGGCTTGGCCCTCGCATCGCTGAGGTCCAGCGCCGTTGGCAACTCGCGCAACACATCACTGATTCGCTCACCCAGACTGCCCTGCAGCAGGTCCAGGGCAACCATGGGTGGAACACGAACGTTCAGCATCTCGACGGCGATGAGGTCATCCGCCGTCACCACGTCCCGATACTGGACGCGCGGACCACCGCCCAACACCTCGAACTGGCTTCCGCTGAACGCCAGCGGACCGACAGCGAAGTACCGCTGCAGGTCGGTCCGCGACTGCTCGTCGTCGAGCACGGCAATCAGTTCTGAGAGGCTCCGCCACCCCTCACTCATGGACACGCCCCAGAGCAACGCGCCGGCGAATCTCCTTGAGCGTGACGTGGTCACCCGCCAACGCGTCCTCCGCCTGCCAGAAGTCCAGTCCATCGGTGGCTTTGCGGGCGCCAGTGATGCCGGGTCCATGGATTGCGATCTTCACCGCCTCGCCGGCCCCTGACGGCGAGTTGAAGACGTTCCCGCGATACCGGACCCGCCCGTCGGCAAGGAGTTCCGCTGTGTGTTGCTCCCCGAGGTAGCGAGCCGTGAGGACGGTGCCCGGCACCAGCCGGCCCGATGCCAAGAGGTCCGGCAACTTCAACCTGCGCTCATCGGCGGTAACCTTGGTCTGCTGACGCGCCGGACGAGGTGTAGGCAGAGCGAATGGCACCGGTGCCGGTACGGACAGCCGTCGGGTCGACTCGTCAATGCCCTCAGCATTGCGTCGGCTGTCTGCCGGCCCAGCCAGCGCCGCCATCGGGAAGTCGAATGTGGCCCGCACCCGGACCAGACTCTGGTGGATCTCCTCACGACTCAGCTTCGGCATCCGGCCGTCGAGCAGGTGGACCATTTCGGGGGCAGGTACCGGCGCCGTGAAGAGGTTCATCAACTCGGCATGGACCTGCCGATCGACGAAGAAGCCCTTCCACAACTCCTCGATGCGGTTCTCGCGCATGTTTTCCCTGCTGAGAAGCGCCAACAGGTCGACTGCGGCGTCAACGTCGTCCTCCAGTCGCACCGCCCTGAAAAGCTTCTGCTCGATCGGAACAGGGGCATGCGCGTTGAAGACGCGCCACTCCGCGCCGTTGGTCAGCGCTACCCATTCGACACCCGCCATGGTGGCGTAGCCGATGGTCTGGTTCGCCCACCGCGGATCGTCGAGGTTCTCACCCAACGCCTTGGCCTCGATGAACAGTCGGGGGGTACGCAGCAAAAGCAAGGCGTAGTCAACCGGATTCTCGTGCTGACTCCGCCTGTACTCGTGGTGTACCTCGTCGGGATCGTGGAGGTCCCAACCGAGCGCCATGATCACCGGACTGATCAACGCAGCCTTGGTGTTCTGCTCATTCATACGCTGGCCGCGCTGCCGATAACGACGCTGCCGTTCCACGCACTGGCCAACCACTTCGCGCAGGTCAGTCATGAACGTCACCACCGAAACCATTCAGGGACGGGATGCCGGCGCCGTTAACGCCTTCCGCTGGGGCTGACGCACCGGATGACATGGGGGGCCTCTCGACGATGGCTGAGAGCGGTCAGCCTAGCGCCTATGCTGACCGCTCTTCGGCAAAGGTTTCAGTCTGAAGAAGCACCCGCCGGATCGCCTCCTCAGCGGCATCCGGCGGGCAGCCGTGCACGGCGAGCAACCGCTTGATTTGGTGTAGCGGCGCATCGGGTCGGCGGGCGGACGACGAGAGGCCACGGGCGTACTCAACTGCGGCTCGGGGCAGGGCTCGCGACGGGCCGGGTGCCGGGGCAAAGTGATGTCATCGTTCATGGAGATCAACTCGAACCTAAAGGCGACACGGCTGCCCCCACACTCGGCCATCCGGACGGTCTTGAGGCGCAGCCTGGCCAAGGGCTGGGCCCGAATGGCGGCCCGGCCGCGGGCTCTGACCGGCTCACGCCAGATAGCGGTTCAGGATGGTGTCGTCGTAGACGATCGCATGACCCATCTCCCGCAGCGCCGCCTCGATCGCCTCCTGGTCGTCCAGCGGCAACCAGGTAGCCGGCTCGTAGTCCATGCCGTATGCGCGGTCCTCCCGGCCGAAATCGGCGAGCAGGCTGGCAGGCGCCAGCTCCGCCGTACGCAACCGGGGATCCGGCCGCCAGAAGAGGCCGAGATCGTCATACCAGTCGAACGGGACGTCGTCGTCCAGGTCGTCGAACGGGGGCTCGTCGTCCACGGCCGCCCGCTCGTTGTACACGGCCTTGACCAGCGGAACCGCAAGCGGAGACCGACGCACCTCTCCCAAGGTCTTCGGCTCGACCACCGCCTTGATCAACTCGACGTCGCGCAACGCCACCCCATAGGGGAAGACGGCGAGCCAGTCCTGAGGATCTTCCTCGAAGTGTCGTTCCAACTCGGGGTGCTCTTCGAGCCACGAGTGGTCGGTCCGCCCGTAGGTGCCCACGAAGTACTGCACAGTGTCAGCCCTGCCGTCCGATCTTGGTGATCTTGATCTTGATACCGGTCTTGGTCTTACTGCTCTTGCCGCTCAGCGAGACCTCGTTCTGCATCTGGGCCAGGTAAGCGCACAGGGATCTCCGGGGCCAACGACCGGTTGATAAGGCGGGTTATCATGATCGGCCCCTCGACATCGAGAGACGCATCACTACAGTGGAGCCCTTCGACCAGGAGGAGGTGAAGAGCATGATGTCCGAGTCCATGTCGTCGGGCGAGATCGCCCAGTTGGCGCAGGTCGAGCGCCCCGTGGTGACGACTTGGCGGCGCCGGTACCCCGACTTCCCCGCCCCGGTGCCCGGCGCTGGCGGTCAGTTGCTCTTCCCCGCCGACGCGGTCCTCACCTGGCTGCTGGACCGCAAGCTGGGCAACGCTGCCCCGGAGACCTTGCGCGCCGAGCGCGCTTTGCACACCCTCACCGCGTACGCCCGTGAGCATGGCGGCCGCCGCCTGGTGCTCTCCCTGGGCGCGGCTCTTTGTCTGCGCGAGATGTCCGGCCACGTCCTGCCGGCTGATCCGATCAAGGCGGCCCGCCGGTTCGACCCGGAGGACGAGTTCCTCCTCTCCGACCTGCAGGAAGCGCCCGGCCTGGCCGATCTTCCGCGGATGGTCGAGCAGCTGATCGAGGGTGCCTACGAGGCGAACCGGGCGTACCAGTTCCTGCTCGGCAACTGTGCCCGCTTCGGTTGGCCGGCGCTGGGTGCCGATGCACTCACCCCCCACCTGGTCACCCTGATCCGCCTGGCCGCCGACGTGCCGGGCCGGCTACGCGACCGCCGCCGGATCACGGTCGGTGACCCGTACGCGGGCTCGGGCGACCTCCTCGCCGCAGTGTTGACCGACCATGAGCCGGAGGCGCTCAGTTTCAACGCCGCTCAGCCGAATCCTGCCCTGGCCCGCCTGATCCGTCGCCGGCTGCTACTGGCCGGTGTCCCTGAGTTCAACATCGAGGTGGTTCCGGACGAGCTGAACGACGAGTTCGCCGATGTCGACGTGGTCGTGACCCGGCTGCCCTACCAGCCGACCGAGCAGCGCGACCCGGCCGAGGACCTCAACAAGATCAGCGATATCGCCGATCGGCTCGGCTCCGGCTGCACCGCTGTCGTGGTCGGCCCCGCCACGAGCCTGGTCGACGCCCTGCGCGACACCGGTGCGATCACCAAGCGGGCCGACCTGCTGACCAGCGGCCTCGTCGAGGCGGTGGTACGACTGCCCGGCGGCGTCTTCCCGGCTCGCCCCGGACACTCCACTGCCCTGTGGCTGCTCACCCGCGACCCGGTTCCCGCCGCCCAGGGCCGCCTGCTACTCGCCGACGTCAGCGGAGCCGCGCTCGATCAGCGCGTCGCGGAGACCACGGCCGAGGACATCTTGCTGTGGCGGGCCGAGGGCTACCGGCGCGACGGCCACGACCCGCGGACCGGCTGGGTGGTCCCGCTCGACGCCCTCGATCTGCGCCGCGGTGCGGCGCTACGAACGCCGGGCCCGGCCTCGGTCACCATGCGCGCCCGGCTGGCTACCGACCGCCCCGCGCTGATCGGGGAAATCGAGGGCCGCCTCACCGACGCGGAACACGAGGCCATCCGGTATGCAAAGGAGCACGGCCCTCTGAGCACCGGGGCGGCGCAACGCGACGGAAGTCGTGCGAAGGAGATCCCCCTCGGCGCGCTACGTACCGCGCGCCGAGTCCGCACCCTTCCGGGGCACCGTCTATCCCCAGAGCACGTCGGGCCGCAGGGTCACCACCGAGTCATCAGCGCCGCGGAGGTCGTCGCGCAGTCGTCCAGGCGCTGGATGGACCGGCTCACGCTCGCCGCTGAATATCCGCACATCAGCCTCACCGAACCGGGTGATCTCGTTGTCACCACGGTCCCCCAGTTCGGTGCCTTTCTCGACGAGGACGGCTTCTCGGTGATCGAGTTCCCGGCTCGCGGCCTGCGCGTCTCCCCGGGCGACGCCCTCACCCCGCGAGTCCTGAAGGCCTTGCTCGACACCGCCCGAAACACCGCGCGCAGCCCTGGCGCTGTGCACGCGCCGAGGCTACGCGACGTGACCATCCCCGACCTGCGCCCGGACGAGGCGACCCGTCTGGACGAGCTCCTGCGCCGCCTCGACGAACGCGAGCGCTTGTTGCAGCGGCAGGCCGCCCTCCTGGCCGAACTGCGCGAACTCGCCGTCACGGGCTTCGCCGACGGCACCCTCACGACTCTGTACGGTACGAACTCCTGAACGAGAGAACGGAACACACAGTGCCCCCACGCAAACGTGCCAACGGGCAGGGCGAGCTGCCCGGCATGTCCAGCACCAAGCAGATCCAGGACATCCTGTGGAAGGCCGCCGACAAGCTGCGCGGCTCCATGGACGCCGCGCAGTACAAGGAGTTCGTCCTGGGCCTGGTCTTCCTCAAGTACGTCTCCGACGCGTTCGCCGAGCGCCGCAGCCAGATCGCCGACAGCCTCTCCGACATCCCGGAGAACCGCCGCGCCGAGTTCCTCGACGACCGCGACGAGTACACCAGCGCCAACGTCTTCTGGGTTCCGGAGAACGCCCGCTGGGACTACCTGGTGGAGAACGCACCCAGCGGCGTCGGCGAGCTGCTCGATGACGCCATGGACGCGATCATGCAGGAGAACCGCGCGCTGACCGGCGTCCTCCCGAAGATCTTCAACCGGGACAACGTCGACCAGAAGCGATTGAAGGAGCTCGTCGACCTGATCAGCGACGCCCGCTTCACCGGCCACGGCGACCGGAAGGCGCAGGATGTCCTCGGCGAGACGTACGAGTACTTCCTGGAGCGCTTCGCCCGCGCCGAGGGCAAGCGCGCCGGCGAGTTCTACACCCCATCCAGCGTGGTGCGGGTTCTTGTCGAGGTGCTGGAGCCCTACGAGGGCCGGGTCTACGACCCGTGCTGCGGATCCGGCGGCATGTTCGTGCAGTCCAAGAAGTTCGTCGAGGCCCGCGCCGGCCGCGACCACACCCACGACATCGCCGTCTACGGGCAGGAAGCCAACGAGCGCACCTGGCGGCTGGCGAAGATGAACCTCGCCATCCACGGGATGGACCCGGTCGGCATCGGCGACCGCTGGGCCGACACCTTCGCCGACGACAAGCACCCGGACCGGCGGGCCGACTTCATCATGGCCAACCCGCCGTTCAACATGAGCGACTGGGCGCGCCGCGAGACCGACCCGCGCTGGCGCTACGGGACGCCGCCACAGAGCAACGCCAACTACGCCTGGCTCCAGCACATCCTCTACAAGCTGGGCGACCGCGGCAGTGCGGGCGTCGTCCTCGCCAACGGCTCGATGTCATCCAAGCAGTCCGGCGAAGGCGATATCCGCCGTGCGATGGTCGAGGCGGACGTGGTGGCCTGCATGGTCGCCCTCCCGCCGAACCTGTTCCGCACCACCGCGATCCCCGCCTGCCTGTGGTTCCTGACCAAGGACAAGACCCCGCAAGGCGCGAAGGCGCTCACCGACCGGCGCGGCGAGATCCTCTTCATCGACGCCCGCGCCCTCGGCACCATGGTCGACCGCACCGAGCGCGTCCTCACCGACGACGACATCGCCAAGATTGCCGACACCTACCACGCCTGGCGCGGCACAAAGTCCGCCAAGACCAAGGGCCAGACGTACGAGGACGTGCCCGGCTTCTGCTACTCGGCGAAGCTCGACGAGGTGGCCGCCCACGACCACGTCCTCACCCCTGGCCGATACGTCGGCGCCGCCGAAGCTGAGGAAGATCCGGACGCCGAGCCGCTTGCCGACCGCATCGAACGCCTGACCAAGGAGCTGTACGCCCATTTCGACGAGTCGCGCCGCCTCGAAGAGGAACTCCGTGGGCAGCTTGGGAGGCTCGGATGAGTCAGCGCCCGTTCCGGGATCTGGTTGTATTTGCCCGAGGTGGCGGCTGGGGGTCCGACAACCCGCTCGATGACCACGACCAAGTGTCGATCATTCGCGGCACCGATTTCGGCTCGGTGCGCACCGGCCGTGTGGACGCGGTGCCGCGACGGTGGGAGAAGCGTTCCAAGCTGGCCCAGCGCGTCCTGCGGCCCGGCGACGTAGTGCTGGAGATCTCGGGCGGCAGCGCGGCCCGTGGCCAGACGACAGGCCGAACGCTGTTCATCGGCGAGGAGGTGCTGTCGTACTTTGCGGGCGCAGTGATCCCGGCAAGTTTTTGCCGCGTCGTCCGGTTCGACATCACGCTGGTCGAGCCCCAGTACGCCTACTACGGTCTCCAGGACATGTACTACTCGGGCCGGGCGAGCGCCTACGAGAACCAATCCACCGGAATCAGCAACTTCCAGTTCGAGCGGTTTCTAGACGCGGAACTGCTGCGGGTGCCGCCGCTCGCCGAGCAGCGGCGGATCGTCACGCTGCTGAGCGCCATCGACGGCAAGATTGCGGTCAACGGCCGCATCGCCGAGTGTTCGCTGGCGCTCGCTGACGCACACTTCAGCGATGCAGTGGAGGGGGTTTCCACCGGGCCGGAGACTTTCGGCTCCATCGCTCAGGTAGGTGGAGGTGGAACGCCAAGCACCAAGGTTCCGGAGTACTGGGACGGCAACATCGCTTGGGCGACGCCGTCGGATGTAACAGCGCTAGGAGCACCATACCTCTTCGGCACGAGCCGGAGGATCACGGATGCGGGCTTCGACAACTGCGCATCGGCATTGTATCCCGCTGGCTCAATTTTCATGACGTCGCGGGCCACTATCGGAGCATTCGCGATTCCGCAGATACCAATGGCTGTAAACCAAGGCTTCATTGTGGTGGTCACACCCGATGAAGAACTCATGATGTGGTTGCTCCATGAGATGAGGGACCGCGTCGACGAGATGCGCAGCTTGGCAAACGGATCCACATTCCTCGAGTTGAGCAGGAAGAATTTCAAGGCCATGGGCGTTCGACTGCCAACACCTACCGCACGCAAAGAATTTGCAGGAAAGGCCATCCCGCTACACCAGGTCGCTGCGGCTGCCACAGCGGAGAGCACAACCCTCATCAAGTTGCGGGACACCCTACTGCCGGAACTGATGTCAGGACGGTTGCGGGTCAGGGACGCCGAGAAGGTTGTCGAAGAAGCGGTTAGGTAAGTAAACGGTTCGCGGGGAGGGGTTGTGGTGGGTGCGGGCGGGTGGATGAACGAGGCGGACTGGGAGACGCTCGCGCTGGATCACCTCGGTGAGCTCGGCTGGGAGCCGGGTGCCGGGAAGGACTTCGCACCCGGGTCGGGGCAGCGGCAGGCTTGGGCCGATCTGGTGCTGGTCGAGGACCTGCGGGCCTCGATCGAGCGCCTCAACCCCGACCTGCCGCCCATTGCGGTCGCCGACGCGGTGCGGGCCGCCACCGACGTGGCCTCTCGGGAGGCGTTCGCCGAGAACCGGGCGGCGCACGAGCGGGTTGTCCACGGCATCCGTTCGATCACGTACACCGACGCGTTTGGTGCGGAGCACACCCCCACCGTGCGCCTGGCCGCCCTGGACGACCCCGGCCGCAACGTCTACCGGGCGATCAACCAGGTCACGATCGTCGACGGCGACTTCCGGCGTCGGTTCGACATCGTGCTGTACCTCAACGGTCTGCCGGTCGCGATCGTCGAGCTGAAGAACGCCGCCGACGAGAACGCCACGCTGACGGGCGCGCACGCCCAGCTTCAGGCGTACCTCGCGGAGTTCCCGCTCGCCTTCCGGCACGCCGTCCTGTGCTTGATCTCCGACGGGGTCACCGCGAAGTATGGCACCCCGTTCACCCCTTACGAGCACTTCGCGCCGTGGAACGTCAACGACGAGGGGGAACGCGTCGACACCACCTCGCCCGACTACGACGGCCCGGAGGCGCTCATCGTCGCCCTCTACGGGCTGTTCCACCAGCGGCGCTTCCTGGAGCTCACCGGCGGCTTCGTCAACTTCACGTTGAAGGCGAAGCGGATCGCGAAGGCGCACCAACACTTCGCGGTCGTCCGGGCCGTCGAGTGCATCGTGCGGGCATCGCAGAGCGACGGGAAGGCGGGCGTCGTCTGGCACACCCAGGGCTCCGGCAAGTCCGAGGAGATGGTGTGCACGGCGGCGTTGACCGCCCGCCACCCCGCCCTGAAGAACCCGACCATCGTGGTGCTCACCGACCGCACCGACCTCGACGACCAGCTCTTCGACACCTTCCTCGACAGCCAGACGCTGCTGGGACAGGAGCCGGAGCAGGCCGACACCCGCGCCGAACTGCGCGCCAAGCTGTCGAACCGGAACGCCGGCGGCATCATCTTCACCACCTTGCAGAAGTTCGGGCGTACGAAGGAAGAGCGCGACGCCGGGAGGCCACATCCGCTCCTCTCCGATCGGCGCAACATCCTGGTGATCGTCGACGAGGCGCACCGCAGCCACTACGACAGCCTGGACGGCTACGCCCGGCATCTCCGCGACGCGCTGCCGCACGCCACGTTCATCGCCTTCACCGGCACCCCGATCGCCAGCGCCGAGGTGAACACCCGCGCCGTCTTCGGCGACTACATCGACGTGTACGACCTCAAGCGTGCCGTCGACGACGAGGCGACTGTGCGGGTCTACCACGAGCCGCGGATAATTCCGGTGTCGCTGCCGCCGGACATCGACCCGGAGAGCATCGACGAGCAGGTGGAGCAGCTCACCGCCAGCCTGGACGACGCGGAGCGGCGCAAGGCCGAGGCGTACGCGGCCACCATGAACACCGTCTACGGCGCCCCTGACCGGGTCGAGACCCTCGCAAAGGACCTCGTCGAGCACTGGGAGAAGCGACGCGAGCTGATGCGGCCGCAGCTAGGCGGGCCGGGCAAGGCGATGCTGGTCTGCGCGACCCGGGAGATCTGTGTCCGCGTCTTCGACGCTCTCAGGGAGTTGCGGCCCGACTGGGCGGACCCGGCCGTCGACAAGGGCAAGATGAAGATCGTCTTCCATGGGGTGCCCGGCGACAAGGAGGTGCTGCGCCCGCACCACCTGCGCCCGTCGCAGCAGAAGACCATCCAGGCCCGCGCCAAGGACCCGGACGACGAGCTGGAGCTGCTGATCGTGCACTCGATGCTGCTCACCGGCTATGACGCACCGCCGATCCACACCATCTACATGGACCGGCCGATGAAGGGCGCCAACCTGATGCAGGCGCTCGCCCGGGTCAACCGCCGGTTCCGGGAGAAGCAAGACGGCCTGCTGGTCGGCTACGCCCCGCTGACCGAGAACCTGCGCAAGGCGCTCACCGAGTACACGCCCAGCGACCAGGAGGACCAGACTCTCGGCCGCGAAATCGAGCGGGCGATCAGTGAGGTGTACAACGAGATCTCCGTCCTCGAAGCCATGCTGACCCCGGTCAAGTGGCGAGAGGTCCTGGACGACGAGACGGACCCGACCCGCTGGCGCCGGGCGGTGAAGAAGTCCGCCAACTTCCTGCGCAGTCCACGGACCCCCGGCAATGAGGTAGAGCCCGGCACGAAGCCGCTGCACCGGCGCTTCCGTGACTCGGCGGGCCGGCTGGAGCGGTTCTACACGCTCTGCGCGACCAGCCGGGACTTCGCCCAACGCGCCGGTGATATCCAGCGGATGCGCCGCGATATCCACTACTTCCGCGACGTGCGGGTCTGGATCGTCAAGGAGGAGGCCGCCGACCGGGAGGCCAAGGGCCTGCCCAACACGGCCGAGGTGGAACGTTACCTGTCTCAGCTCGCTGCCGAGGTGGTTGACGCCGCCGACATCACCGACATCTACGAGGAAGCCGGCCTCGGCAAGCTCGATATCACCGAGCTCAACGGGGTGGCGTTGCAGCGCCTGCAGGACTCGGAGACCCCGCACCTGGCCGCCGCGGCGCTGCGCCGGCTGATCGAGCGCAAGATGCGTGAGGTCACCAAGCACAACGTGGTTCGCCAGGAGCGTTTCTCCGCTCAGCTCGAAGACCTAATGAACCGCTACATGCGCCAGCAGCTGACCAGCGCGCAGCTCATCGTCGAGCTGGTCGAGCTGGCCAAGCAGGTGTCTGCGGACGCCCGGCGCGGCCACCAGTTCGACCCTCCGCTCAACCACGCCGAACTCGCCTTCTACGACGCCGTCGCCCAGAACGGTGCCGCTACGGAGCTCATGGGCGTCGGCACCCTCGCGGAGATCGCACGGGAGCTGGTGAAGTCGATCCAGTCGTCGATCACAGTGGACTGGTTCTCTCGAGAACCGGTACGCGCCAAGCTCCGCAGCCACATCCGCCGACTGCTGGCTCGCTACGACTACCCGCCGGACCACGAGCGCGCCGCGGTCGACCTGGTCATCCGTCAGATGGAGACCTTCGCCAACGAGTGGTCCCCCGGATCGGCGACAAAGTAGCGACACCGGCTCGGACGTAAGGAGGCTGTGGGCCGACAGCTGGGGGATCCTCTCGCCGACCCATGGCCTCCTGATTGCGGCAGGTCGGCGCTCTCCCATGCCGTGAGCAGCGGAGGACCGCGGTCGACCGGACAGGGCCGTGCGAAGCTGGAGACCGGCGGTAGCACGTGGTGACGAAGGGCCCCTCCACCGCGAGACGACGTGGCCATCTCAGGCGGCGTAACGACGCCGGCGTGCATGAAGCAGCTCTGAATCTCCATGCCTCGGGGATCACGGCTGCTCAATGCCAAAGCTGGTCCCACTCTGACGTCGCTGCGCCGATTTTCTGGTAACCCGGGTTATCAGCGCTTTAGCGTCTCGTAGCTGGACTCCAGGTAAGTGCTCCTGTTGTGATTCATGGGCGTCGACGAAGCGCCGATCCGGCAAGTCGACCAGCAATCCCCTTCTTTCACAGGAGCTTCAGCATGCGCAAGATCGCTACCCTCGCCCTGCTCGCCACCGGCCTCATCGCGCTCGGCTGCGGCGCCGGCACCACCGACGACGCCACCAGCAAGGCCGACGCCGAGAGCGCCAAGGGTGACGACAAGCCGAAGACCGCGAAGATCGGCCAGCCGGCCCGGGACGGCAAGTTCGAGTTCACCGTCAAGTCGGCCAAGTGCGGCGTCAGCAAGGTCGGCACGTCGATGCTCGGCGCCAAGGCGCAGGGCCAGTTCTGCCTGGTCACGGTCAACGTCAAGAACATCGGCAAGGAGTCGCAGATGTTCGACGGCAGCAGCCAGAAGGCGTACGGCGCCAACGGCACCGAGTACTCCGCCGACGGCTCGGCCGCGCTCTACGCCAACAAGAACGCCGAGACGTTCCTCAACGACATCAACCCCGGCAACCAGGTCACCGGCGTGGTCGTCTTCGACGTCCCGAAGAACGTCAAGCTCGCCAAGCTCGAGCTGCACGACTCGCCGTTCTCCGGCGGCGTGACCGTCTCCCTCACCTGATCCACCACCCGTCCCTCTCCTGTCCCCACCCACTGTTCCCCGAGGAGACGTCATGTCCGACCCGACCCAGCCCATGCCGCCCGATCAGCCTGACGACCAGGCCGCCATGCCGCCGCAGTCGGCGCCGACGCCGCCCGGTACCCCGGTTCCCCCGTTCGTCGCCCAGCCGCAGAACCCCACGGTCGCCGACTCGCCCAGCCCGACCATTCCCGCCAAGCGCTCCCACGCCCTGGCCTGGATCGTCGGCGGCATCGCCCTCGTCCTCGCGCTGTGCTGCGGCGGGATCGGGATCGCCGCGCTGAGCAACGGCGATGCCGAGCCGGCCGCCGACGCGGCGTCGTCGACCTCGCCGAGTGTCACGACGGCCGGTCCGACCAGCACGGCGCCCACGTCGTCGGCGCCGACGACCCCGCCGGCGTCGACGGCCCCCGCCCCTCCGCTCTACGACACGCCGGCGAAGAGCGACTTCACGCTCAAGGTGAAGATCCTCCGCAAGCAGTGCTTCGGTAGCGCCGGTTGCAATGTCACCTACCGGATCGACGTGACCTACACCGGCAGCGGGCTCGACCCGTCCAAGACGTACGAGGTGACCTATCAGGTGAAGGGCGCCGAGGACCCGATCATCAACACCTTCGAGGTGACCGGTGACTCCGCCTCCGTGCAGGAGGAGGAGATGGCGAGCACCAAGCGCTCCGGGGACAAGCTGACCGCCGCCGTTACCGACGTCGCCGAGTTCTGAGGAAGGCGTCGCGCGGCCCGGCTGATCGATGTAGCCGGCAGAGCGCGACGCCGCGGCAACGTCCCACCACCCCATCGGGCGGGTCGACGAGTCATCGACCTGCGGACACCACGCGCCTGGAGGAGAAGACGATGACCTTCACACAACCGTTCTGGGCCGGTCCGGGACTCCGCCCGCGCCAACCGGTCGGACTGCCGGCCGCCGCGCCGACGGTCGACCCGATCGGTCACCGGGGCGCTCCACCGGTCCGCACCTGGCTGGACAGCCCCACTCGTCCTGTTGCACTGCCGGCCTGACCACCGATCACTTCACAGACGGAAATTGCACACCGTCGTCGCATCACCACCGCCGGCGAACCGGCACGAGCCCGGAACATCCGCCTTCCATTGCCCTTTCCGGAGGTCGCCTGATGAACCCCACCGAACCCCTGGTCGAGCTGATCTTCGACCGGCTCGCCGCCGACCGCGTACCCGATGACACCGCCGAGGTGGTCCTCGCCGCGCTGACCGACGAGGCCGACCTGGCCGCGGCGCTCGCCGGCGCGCCGACCGCCCTGGAGCCGCAGCGCACCGCTGCGGACGAGCCGCGGGAGCGGATCTGGCTCTCCTCGGTGACCGTCACCGGTTTCCGCGGCGTCGGCCCGGAGCGCACCCTCGCCATCGAGCCCGGCCCCGGGCTGACCGTGGTGGTCGGACGCAACGGCTCCGGCAAGTCCAGCTTC
Organism: Micromonospora sp. WMMD754; assembly: GCF_049315235.1. Classification (NCBI taxonomy): domain Bacteria; kingdom Bacillati; phylum Actinomycetota; class Actinomycetes; order Micromonosporales; family Micromonosporaceae; genus Micromonospora; species Micromonospora sp. WMMD754. The sequence continues at coordinate 5,197,029 of NZ_CP186058.1, read as the reverse complement.
GCCGAGGCCGTGGAACTCGCGCTCACCGGGGACAGCGCGCGCTGGGCGGACCGCAACAGCGTGTGGCGTACCGGGTGGCGCAACCTGCACGCCGGCGACCCGTGCCGGATCGCCGTCGAGCTGCGGGTCGACCGGGTGGCCACGCCCACCCGGGTGGTCCGTTCCTGGCCGTCGGACGCGGAGCTGGGCGACGCCGAGGTGACGATCACCAGCGCACACGGCACCCACCGGGATCTCGCCGAGCTGGGGTTGGCCCGGCCGCTGGAGCTGTACCGGCCGTTCCTCACCGCCGCCGAGCTGGGCCGGCTCGCCGCCGGCACCCAGAGCCAGCTCTTCGACGCCATCTCCGCGATCCTCGGCCTGGAGGCGATCACCGACGCCGACCGCCGCCTGATGGCCGCCGCCCGCCCCGTCGAGACCACCATCAAGGAGGTACGGGGACAGCGCGCCACCCTGGCCGGCACCCTCGCCGGGATCGACGACGACCGGGCCCGGCGGGCCGCCGCGCTGCTGCGCACCCGAGGCGCGGCTGACCTGGCGGCGTTGACCGCGATCCTCGACGAGCCGGAGGAGCCCACCGTCGACGAGGCGGTGCTGCTCTGCCGGCGGCTGGCGGACACGCAGCTGCCCGACGCCGACGAGGTGACCCGCCTCGCCGGGCAGCTGCGGGAGGCCGCCGCGGAGGCGCGCCGGCACGACGGCGGCCGGTCGCGGGCGTCGCTGCGCAGCGCCGAGCTGCTCCGGCTGGCCATCGAGCACCACGACGACCGGGGTGACGGGTCGTGCCCGGTCTGCGCGACGGGCCGCCTCGACGGCGACTGGCGGACCCGCGCGGCCGCGTCCCTGGTCGAGCTGCGCGACCGGACCCTCGCCGCCCAGGCCGCCGCGTCCCGGCTGACCGCGCTGCTGCAGCGGGCGCACTACCTGATCGACGACCTGGACGTGCCCACCGGCGACGCCGACGGGGTGCCGGTCGACGACCTGCACGCGGCGGTGACGGCGCTGCGGCTGGCGCCGGGCGGGCCGGAGGAGCTGGCCGACCACCTGACCGCCCGGTATCCGGCGGTGTTCGCCGCGGCGGAGACCGCGCGGGCGTACGCGAAGGGGCTGCTCCGCCGGCGCGACACCGGCTGGCAGACGGTGGCCGGCGAGCTGCGGGCCTGGATCGCGTCGGCCGGGACGCTGCCGGAGCGGGAGCGCGCCCTCGCCCGGGTGAAGGCCGCGCGGGTGTGGCTGAAGGCGACCGGGGCGCAGCTGCGCAACCAGCGGGTGGCGCCGTTCGCCGAGCACTCGCAGCGGATCTGGGCGCAGCTGCGGCAGGAGAGCAACGTCGAACTGGGCGCGATGACCCTGGCCGGCTCGAACACCCGGCGGCGGGTGGTGATCCCGGTCAGCGTGGACGGCACGGACAACGGCACCGCCCTCGGGGTGATGAGCCAGGGCGAGATGCACGCCCTCGGGCTGGCGACGTTCCTGCCGCGCGGCTGCGCGCCGGAGAGCCCGTTCCGGTTCATCGTGGTCGACGACCCGGTGCAGAGCATGGACCCGGCCAAGGTGGACGGGCTGGCCCGGGTGCTCGCCGAACTGGCCGAACAGCGTCAGGTGGTGGTCTTCACCCACGACACCCGGCTGCCCGACGCGCTCGCGCGGCTCGACCTCGGCCGGTCCCGCATCATCGAGGTGACGCGCGCGGAGCGGTCGGTGGTGACCCTGCGGCCCGGCTCCGATCCGGTGACCCGCTACCTGGACGACGCGCACGCCCTCGCGCGCGCCGAGGAGATCGCGTCCGAGGTGCGCGGGCCGGTGGTGGCGGAGCTGTGCCGCTCGGCGATCGAGGCGGCCTGCCACCGGATCGTGTGGCGGCGGCGGGTGGCCCGAGGTGTGCCGCACGACGACATCGAGGCTGCCGTCGTGGCCGCGTCCCGGCGGCTCACCACCACCGTCGCGCTGGCGCTGTTCGACGACGCCGACCGGGGCGGTGACGTCCTCGGGTACCTGAGTCGCCGGCACGGGTCGCGGGCGGTGGGCGCGTACCGGGCGTGCAAGGGGGGCGTGCACGGGGCGTACCTGTCCGACCTGCCCGGGCTGGTCTCCGACGTCCGGCACCTGGTGGCGGCGCTGCCACCGCCCACGCCCGGACACGGCGCGGAGGTCCGGTCGTGACCGCGCCGGCGCCCCGGCGCTGCCTGGCGGCGGCCGACCAGATGCTGCGCGGGTCCGGCCCGCTCGGCGTGGCCGCGGTGGCCGCCGGCTGGTGGCCGCGGACGTGCGCCTGCCTGATCCGGCTCGCCCTCGAAGGCGGGATCGACGCCTACTGGCGGCGCACCCGTCCGGTGGTGGCCGCCTGCCGGCAGGGCCGGGCGAAGCACCTGATGCTGCGCGGCCGCCTCGGGCCCGGCCCTGCCGTGGCCCGCCGGGTCGCCTTCGCCTGGGCGGCCCTCTCCGCCGCCGCCCACCACCACTGCTACGAGCTGGCGCCGACGGCCGCCGAGCTGCGTCGCCTGCACACCGAGGTGAGCGCTCTGCTCACCCACCTCGACGGAAGAACGGAACCGCACCGATGACCTACCCGCAGCCCGGCGTCGACCCCACCCGCCCGCAGCCGCCGCTCCCCGCAGTCACCGGCCCGTACCCGCCGGTGTCCGCCGTCCCCCGGCCCTACCCGCCGGTGTCCGCGCCTGCCGGTGCCCATGGTCCGGTGTCGGCCACGCCCTATCCGGATCTACGCCTGCCGCTGGCACGGCCCGTCCTGACCTCGGGCATGGCGACGGCGTCGCTGGTGCTCGGGATCCTCGGCGTGCTCGGCGGCTGGTGCCTGTTCGGCCTGCCCTGCCTGCTCGCCGTCGTCCTCGGTCACCTGGCCCTGCGCGAGACCCGCGACGGCACGCGGTCGGGGCACGGCATGGCGGTCGCCGGTCTCGTCCTGGGCTACGTCTTCGTCGGCCCGATGATCCTGTTCACCCTCATGCTGTTCTTCGGCGGTGTCCTGACCGCCGTCACCCCGGCGCCCTGACGACGGCACCGGGTACGGGCCGCCCCACGTCACATGTCGTGGCCGGGGCGGATGGAGTGCCAGGCCGCCCGTACGTGGCTGCGCATGACCGATTCCGCCCAGTCGGGGTCGGCGGCGGTGAGTGCCGCCACCAGCTCGTGGTGGTGAGCCAGGCTGCGGCGCAGGGCCTCGGGGCTGTAGTGAGAGAAGGTCCGCCAGACGAGCGGCATCTGGATCACCGAGGAGACGACGCCGGCCAGGCGGCTGTTGTCGGACGCCTCGAGGATCATCCGGTGGAACTGGTTGTTCAGCTCGGTGAGCTCGTCCACGTCGGTCGGTCGTCCGCCCGGCGCGACCTCGTCCATCCGGTGGGCCAGCGCGTCGAGCGCGGCCACGTCGACGGTGCCGGTGACGGCCGCCAGTCGGCAGCCCCAGGGCTCGAGCACGGACCGCAGGCCGAAGATCTCGTCGAGGTCGTGGATGCTCCAGGCCTGGACCTGTACGCCGCGGTTGCGTTCGTGGCGGACCAGCCCTTCGGCGGTGAGCCGCCGGAGCGCCTCGCGGACCGGCGTCCGGCTCACCCCGACCGACTCGGCCAGCTCGCCTTCACGAAGCCACTCGCCGGCTGACCGCTGCCCGGACAGGATCTGGTCCCGGATCAGCCGGTAGGCGTGGTCGGCGGCGTGGCCGTTGTCGGCCTCCCGCAGCCCGGTGCGGTCACTCATGATGCTCCGCACGGTAACAACGCGCCAGGTTGTATGCAATGAGCCCGCGGGCCATTGACAGCACGAGCGGCTGAGGCCTACTTTTCCCGCACAGCCCGATGTAACGACGGTCACAGCTCCGGATGATTGCATGCAAAAGACGCTGATTGAGGGGTCCATGAGCACTCCATTGCCGCTTGACGACATCCGGGTGATCGAGCTCGGCCAGCTGCTGGCGGGGCCGTTCTGCGGCCAGCTCCTGGGTGACTTCGGCGCCGAGGTGATCAAGGTCGAGGACCCGGGTCGGGGTGACCCGATGCGGCAGTGGGGACGCGAGAAGCCGTACGGGAAGTCGCTCTGGTGGCCGGTGGTGGCGCGGAACAAGAAGTCCGTGACCGCGGACCTGCGGACCGACGAGGGCCAGGACCTGGTACGCGGGCTCGTCGCCCGGGCGGACGTGTTGATCGAGAACTTCCGGCCGGGCACGTTGGAGCGGTGGGGCCTGGCCCCGGAGCGCCTGTGGGAGATCAACCCCGGTCTGGTCGTCACCCGGGTGACCGGCTTCGGCCAGACCGGCCCCTACTCCTCCCGCGCCGGATACGGCTCGATCGGTGAGGCGATGGGCGGGATCCGGTACGTGACGGGCGACCCCGACCGTCCCCCGGCCCGAGCCGGCGTCTCCCTGGGCGACTCCCTCGCGGCGACGTTCGCCTGCCTGGGCACCCTGGTGGCGTTGCACCAGCGCGGACGCACCGGTCGGGGCCAGGTGGTCGACTCGGCCATCTACGAGGCAGTGCTGGCGATGATGGAGTCGCTGATCCCCGAGTACCAGATCGCCGGCTACCAGCGGGAGCGGACCGGGACCACGCTGCCGAACGTGTCCCCGAGCAACGTCTACCCGACCGCCGACGGCGAGATGGTGCTGATCGCGGCGAACCAGGACACGGTGTTCCGCCGCCTCGCCGAGGCGATGGGCCGGGCCGAGCTGGCCACGGACGAGAGGTACGCCACGCACGGCGCCCGCGGGCGGTGGATGGAGCAACTGGACGGCCTGATCGCCGAGTGGAGCTCCACGCTCACCTCCGACGAGCTGCTCGAACGGCTGCACGGGCACGGCGTGCCGGCGGGCCGCATCTTCCGGGCCCGGGACATGTTCGCGGACCCGCACTTCGCCGCCCGGGAGGCGATCGTCCGGCTGACCCATCCGGACCTGGGCGAGTTCGCCATGCACAACGTCGTACCCAAGCTCTCCGACAGCCCGGGCCGGGTCCGGCACGTCGGCCCCGAACTCGGCGAGCACACCGAAGACATCTACCGCGACCTGCTGGGACTCGACGACGGTGCGATCGCGTCGCTGCGTTCCGCCGGCGTCATCTGAGGAGGAACCATGACCTACCGGCTCGGTGTGGACGTGGGGGGAACGTTCACCGACATCCTGCTGATCGACGAGGCGACGGGAGACACCTACCGGGCCAAGACCTCCTCCACCCCCGAGGACCAGTCCGTCGGGGTGCTGCGGGGCATCGAGCGGGCCTGCGCGGCGGCCGGTGTGCCCATGTCGGAGATCGCCGAGGTGTTCCACGGCACCACGGTCGCCACGAACGCGATCCTCGAGGGCAAGGGCGCGCGGGTCGGGCTGGTCACCACCGAGGGTTTCCGGCAGGTGCTCCAGATCGCCCGGTCGTTCGTGCCGGGGGGCCTCGCCGGCTGGATCATCTGGCCGAAGCCGGAGCCCCTCGCGGCCCTGGAGGACACCGTGGAGGTGCGCGGCCGGATCGGCGCCGACGGCGCGGTGGTGACCGCACTCGACGAGGCGGACGTCCGCGCGAAGCTGCGCCGGCTGCGTACGCAGGGCATCGAGGCGTTGAGCGTCAGCCTCATCAACTCCTACGCCAACCCGGAGCACGAGCGTCGTGTGGCCGAGCTGGCCGGCGAGGAGCTTCCCGGCGTACCGGTGTCGTTGTCGTCGTCGGTGCTGCCGGAGCTGCGCGAGTACGAGCGGACCATCACCACCGTCGCGAACGCCGCCGTGCAGCCGCAGGTGGCGCGCTACGTGGCGAACCTCGAGGCGCAGCTGCGCGAGTCGGGGGTGGCCGGACGGCTGTGCATCCTGCGCAGCGACGGCGGTCTGGTCTCCGCGGCCGTCGCCGCGGACAACCCGGTGAACCTGCTGCTGTCCGGCCCCGCCGGCGGGGTGACCGGCGCGACGTGGGTGGCGGAGCAGGCCGGCTACCGGGACTTCCTGACCTTCGACATGGGCGGCACCTCCACCGACGTCGCGTTGGTCCAGGGGTTGTCGCCGCGGGTGGGCCGGGAGACCACCGTCGGGGACCTGAAGGTCCGGGCCACCTCCGTCGACGTCCGGACGGTGGGCGCCGGAGGCGGCTCCATCGCCCACGTGCCACCGCTGACCCAGGCGCTGCGGGTGGGCCCGCAGTCCGCCGGCGCCGCCCCCGGTCCGGCCGCGTACGCGGCGGGCGGCGACCAGCCGACGGTGACCGACGCGAACGTCGTGCTCGGCTACCTGCCCACCGACCTGGCCGGGGGCGAGATCACGCTGGACCGGGCGGCGGCGCGGGCGGCCGTGAAGTCGATCGCCGACGCCACCGGGCTGGAGTCGGTGGAGGCCGCCGCGGCGGGCATCGTCGACATCGTCAACGAGAACATGTTCGGCGCGCTGCGGCTGGTGTCGGTGCAGCAGGGCTTCGACCCGCGCGACTACGCGCTGGTGGCCTTCGGTGGAGCCGGTCCGCTGCACGCCAACGCCCTGGGCCGGCTGACCGGAGCCTGGCCGGTGATCATCCCGCCGTCGCCCGGGGTGCTGTGCGCCTACGGCGACGCGACGACCAACCTGCGCGACGAGTCGGTACGCACGCTGGTGCGCCGCTTCGGCGAACTCACCGACTCCAGCCTGCGCGCCGTCCTCGACGAACTCGCCGGCAAGGCGTGCGCCACCCTCGCCGAGCAGGGCGTCCCCACCGAGGAGCAGCGGGTCGTCTACTCCGCCGACCTGCGCTACCACGGCCAGGGTTTCGAGATCCCCGTGGCCGTCGACATCGACGCCTTCGACGGCACCGGCGGTGGGCTCGCCGCCCTGCGGTCGGCGTTCGACGCCGATCACCAGCGACTGTTCTCCTTCGTCCTCGACGCCGAGCACGAACTGGTGACCGTCCGGGCCACCGCGCACGGTCCGCGGCCGCAGGTCGCCGCGCCCGAGCTCGAACCCGGAGACGGTGACCCGAGCGCCGCGCTGCGGGCCCACCACCGGATCTGGGTCGACGGCGCCGAGGTCGACGCCGGCGGCTACGACCGGGCCCTGCTGCGCGCGGGCGACGTCGTACCGGGCCCGGCGATCATCACCGAGATGGACTCCACCACCCTCGTGCTGCCCGGCCACACGGCCACCGTGCATCCCAGTGGCAGCCTCCTCATCCGTCCCGTCGACACCACCACGGAGAGCTGACCATGGCACGCCTCATCGAGACCGCTACCGGACCCCTTCGCAGCGTGGACGTCGACCTGGTCACCCTCGACCTGATCGAGAACGGGCTGCGCAACGCCCGCTACGAGATGGACGAGGTGCTCTTCCGGACCGCGCTGTCGCCGGGAATCCGGGAGCAGCACGACGAGTTCCCGCTGATCGCCAACCGGGACGGGAAGATGATGGTGGGACAGTTCGGGCTGTCCATCCCGGACTTCCTGGAGAACTTCGACGGTGACATCGAGGAGGGCGACGTCCTGCTGACGTCGGACCCGTACTCCTGCGGCGCCGCGATCAGCCACGCCAACGACTGGCTCGTGGTGCTGCCCATCTTCTTCGAGGGACGGATCGTGGGCTGGGCGGCGATGTTCGGGCACATGTCCGACGTCGGCGGCAAGACCCCGGCGTCGATGCCGACCGACGCCCGCACCATCTTCGAGGAGGGCGTGGTCATCCCGCCCTTCAAGCTGTACCGCAGGGGTGTGCTCGCCGAGGACGCCCTGCGGATCATCCTCAACCAGGTGCGCAAGCCCGACTGGAACCGCGCGGACCTCAACGGGATCGTCGCGGCCTGCCGGACCGCCTCCCGTCGGGTCCAGGAGATGTGCGCCCGGTTCGGGGTCGAGACCTACGACTCCGCGCTCGACCAGCTCCTCGACCGCAACTACCGGGCCATGAAGGTGCTGCTCGAGGCGGTGTTCGCCGAGGGCGAGACGCTCTCGTTCACCGACTACATCTGCGACGACGGGCTCGGCTACGGACCCTACGAGCTCAAGCTCAGCCTGACCCGCACCGGCGAGAAGGTGCTGCTGGACTTCACCGGCAGCAGCCCGCAGGCGCAGGGCCCGATCAACTACTACATCAACGAGAACCTCGTCCGGATGTTCTTCGGCATCTACATGATCACCGTCGCCGACCCGCAGATCCTCTGGAACGACGGCTTCTACCCGCTGGTCGACGTCACGATCCCCGACGACTCGTTCTGGAAGCCCGCGTACCCCGCCGCCCTCAACGCGCGAAACCACGGCATCGGGCGCGTCTTCGACCTGTTCGGCGGCCTGCTCGGCCAGACCAACCCGGGGCTGCTCAACGCCGCCGGATTCTCGTCGTCACCGCACTTCATGTACTCGGGCACCTACGGGCCCGGTGAGCGCAAGGGTGAATGGTTCCAGCTCTACTCCATCGGGTTCGGCGGCATCCCGGGCCGGCCGGTGGGGGACGGCCCGGACGGCCACTCGCTGTGGCCGTCGTTCGTCAACATCCCGTGCGAGTACCTGGAGTCCTACTACCCGCTGCGCGTCGAACGCTGGGAGACCGTCGCGGACACCGGTGGCGCCGGACTGCACCGCGGCGGCAACGGCGTCGACGTGGCCTACCGGTTCCTGGAGGCCGGCACGATCGCGATCCACGACGACCGCTGGCTGACGTACCCGTGGGGCGTCAACGGCGGCGAGCCGGGCGCGCGTGGCCGCAAGTGGATCGAACGCGCCGACGGCGGCACCGAGATCCTGGGCAGCAAGGTGCACGACGTGCCCGTGGCCCCGGGGGACGTGCTGCACTTCGTCACCTGGGGCGGCGGCGGGTGGGGCGACCCGCTCGCCCGCGACCCGGAACTGGTCGGCCTCGAGGTCCGCCGGGGCCTGGTCACCCCCGCGGGCGCCCGTCGCTACGGCGTGGTCTGCGACGAGGCCGGCGCCGTCGACGTCACGGCCACCGAGGAGGTACGCGCCGAGCTGCGCCACGGACGCCCCGACCCCCTGCCCACGTTCGACATGGGGCCGCCGATCGAGACGGTCCTGGACCGGTGCCTGGAGGAGACGGGCCTGCCCGCTCCCCGGCCGCCCGTCGCCCGATGAGCCCCGCGCCGGCCCCCGGCGACGACGGATTCGGGGGTGCGCTCCCGCCCGGCGCCCGTCCCGCCGTGCTCGTCATCGACCTGATGCGGGCCTACTTCGACCCGGCCAGCCCGCTGTGCCTGCCGTCCACCGACTGCCTACGGCCGGCCGGCCGGGTCGTCGCCGCGGCTCGCGGCCACCGGATCCCCGTGCTGCACACCCGCGTCGCGTACGGGCCGAGCGGTGTCGACGGAGGTCTGTTCGTCCGGAAGGTTCCCGCCCTGCGGCAGCTCTTCGACGGCGGTGGCGCGATGGGGCAACCGATGCCGCAGGTCTGCCCCGCCGACGACGAGCTGGTCCTGGTCAAGCAGTACGCCAGCGCCTTCTTCGGCACGTCCCTGGCGTCCACCCTGCGCGCGGCGCACATCGACACCGTCGTGCTGGTCGGCGTCAGCACGAGCGGTTGTGTGCGCGCCACCGCGGTGGACGCGATACAGCACGGTTTCGTCCCGCTGGTGGTCCGGGAGGCGGTCGCGGACCGCGCCGCCGGCCCGCACGAGGCGAGCCTGTCCGACCTGCAGGCCAAGTACGCCGAGGTGATCAGCGAGGCCGACGCCGTCGCCTACCTGTCGGAGGAGCGATGACCGCCGGAATCGACATCGTGGAGGTGTCGCCCCGCGACGGCCTGCAGAACGAGGCGACGGTCCTCACCACCGCGGACAAGATCGAGCTCGTCGACCGGGCGGTACGGTCGGGCGCCCGACGGGTCGAGGTGACCAGCTTCGTCAACCCCGCCCGGGTTCCGCAGATGGCGGACGCGGACGAGCTGATGGCCGCGCTCCCCCGCCACGAGGGCGTCCGGTACGCGGGCCTGGTCATGAACCGCCGCGGCCTGGACCGGGCCCTCGCTGCGGGCGTCGACGAGATCAACGTCGTCGTGGTGGCCACGGACACCTTCTGCGGCCGCAACCAGGGCATGACCACGGCGCAGGCGTGCGACACGGCGGCCGAGCTGGTGCGGACGGCCGGCGCGGCGGGGGTGTTCACGACGGTGACCGTCGGCGCGGCGTTCGGATGCCCGTTCGAGGGCGAGGTCCCGCTGTCCCGGTTGCGGGAGGTGCTCGCGCGGGTGCGGGACGCCGGCCCCGACGAGCTGGCTCTCGCCGACACCATCGGGGTGGCCGTACCGTCCGACGTCACCGACCGGTTGGCGCTCGCCCGGGAGGTCACGGAATCGCGGACGCCACTGCGGTTGCACCTGCACGACACCCGGCACACCGGCGTGGCCAACGCGGTCGCGGCGGTCCGGGCGGGCGTCACCACCCTCGACGCCAGCATCGGCGGCGCAGGCGGTTGCCCGTTCGCGCCGGCGGCGACCGGAAACGTCGCCACCGAGGACCTCGTCTACCTGTTCGACCGGATGGGGCAGCCCACCGGTCTTGACCTGGGGACAATCACCTCGACCGCCTCCTGGCTGGAGGGCCGGCTCGGTAAACGGCTGCCGGGCGCGCTGCTGCGGGCGGGGCCGTTTCCCGCCTGAGCCCGGCCCGGCGAGCACGACACCGACGATCGACCGACCATGCCGTAATGCATGGTGCGCCACAGTGCTTGCCCCGCCGGACGGTCGCGTAGTTGGCTCGACGGCATGGCCCGCATCGCGTACCACGACGCGGACGCCGAGGCGTTCGCCGCGACCCGTCACCTCACCGACGACGGCCTCACCGCCTGGCGCGCCGCCGTCACCCGCCACCTCGACCCGCGTCCCGGCATGCGCGTGCTCGACCTGGGCGCCGGCACCGGCAGCTGGGCCCGCGCCCTCACCACCTGGTTCCCCGGCGTCGAGGTCGTCGCCGTCGAGCCGTCGGCGGCGATGCGCGCCCGCTGCGCGTTCACCCCACTCGTCGCGGGTGACGCCCGGAGCATCCCGCTGGCCGACCGGAGCCTCGACGGCGTGTGGCTGTCCACCGTCATCCACCACGTGCCCGACCTGGCCGCCGCGGCGCGCGAGCTGCGCCGGGTGCTGCGGCCCGGCGCACCCGTGCTGATCCGGTCCGCGTTCGCCGGACGGCACGAGGCGATCACCCTGTTCCGCTTCTTCCCGGAGGCGATCCGCGTGCTCGACTCCTACCCCGGCATCGCCGACGTGGAAGCCGCCTTCGCCGCCGCCGGGTTCACCACCGTCGCGGTCGAGCCGGTTCCGCAGGTCACCGCGCCGTCGCTGCGGGAGGCGGCCGCCGGCCTGCGGCGGGAGGCGCACACCCCGCTTCAGCTGATCACCGACGACGAGTACACCGCCGGGGCGGCGCGTCTCCGCGAGGCCGCCCGGGTCGAGGTCGGACCGGTGATCGACGTGCTGGACCTGCTGGTTCTGCGCCGCGACGGCGGGTGAGTCGTTACCGATATCAGCTCGACAGGGGGCGGTGGGCGGCACCCCGCCCGGCGCAGGGCGAGCCCTCGCGGGGCTGCCCGGCGGCGGCGCCGGTTCGGCACCGGACGCACGGTCGCGGAGCTGACCGGCCGCCGCACCCGCTCGGCACCGGGCTCACCGTCGCGGAGCTGCCCGGCGACGGCATCCCCGGTCGGCACCGGACGAACCGTCGCGGAGCTGCCGGGCCGGGGCAGGCGCCGGACGGGCGGACGTCGACTGTGGACGCGGTTAGGGTGAGCGGATGGGAACCCGCCGATGGACGGTCGTCGGCGCGCCGTCGAGCGCCGGCGCGCACACCCCCGGTGTCGAGCGCGCCCCGGCCGCCCTGCGCGCCGCCGGCCTGCTCGACCTGCTGGGCTCGGCCGTCGACGTGGAGGACGCCGGCGACACGGGCGGCTTCCGGTGGCGGCCGGATGCGGCGTACCCCCGGGGTCAGAACGCGGGCGCGGTGGCCGGCGTCGCCGCGGAGGTGGCCGCGGGCGTCGCGGCGGCGGTGGGCCGGGGGCGGACGCCGCTGGTGCTCGGCGGCGACTGCACCGTGACGATCGGCCTGGTGGCAGGGTGCGCGCGGGCCGGCCTGTCGCCGGCGCTGGTCTACGTGGACGGCGGGCCGGATCTCTACACGCCGCTGACCCGGCCGAACGGGAACCTGGACGCCACCGGCCTGGCGCACCTGCTCGGGCTGCCGGGGACGCTGCCGGAGGTGGCGGCGGTCGGGCCGAGTGTGCCGCTGCTGTCGCCGGAGCGGGTGGTGGTCTACGGGGACTCGCTGCCCCGGGGAGACCACGAGCGGGAGCTGGTGGCGGAGCTGGGGCTGGTCTACGTGCCGGCCGAGGAGGTGCACGCCGACCCGGGGGCGGCGGCACGTCGGGCCCGGGTGGTGGCGGAGGGCGCGGCGGACGGGTTCGTGGTGCACTTCGACGTGGACGTGCTGCGGTTCGTCGACGCGCCACTGGCCGACGTGCCGGAGCCGTTCGGGCTGAGCCTGGCCGAGGCGGCGGCGACGCTGGCGGAGCTGGTGGCGAGCCCGCGGTTCGTCGGGTTGTCGGTCACCGAGATCAACCCCGATCACCTGCCCGACGACGAGGTGCTCCCCCGGTTCGTCCGCGCGTTGGCCGGGGCGCTGACCGGGGGCTAGGCGTCCGCGAGGTGCAGCGGCAGGACCTTCGCGGTGCTGATCGCCAGCGGGCGGTCGAGCACCTGGTCCCGGGGCACGAAGACCATGGCCTGCCCCTCGCCGAGCACCACGTCCTCCTGCCGGGCGTCGGTGACGCCGCGGAAGACGTACACGGTGACGTCGTGCCCGAAGCCCTCCTCGTAGGGGCGGGGGCCGCTCCACAGCAGGTGCAGCTCGCCGGCGGTCAGGCCGGTCTCCTCGCGTAGCTCCCGGCGGGCGGCCTGTTCCGGCGTCTCCCCCGGCTCGATGCTCCCGCCGGGCAGGCTCCACTGGTGCGGCGACACGGTGGTGTTCCCGTCGCGGTGCTGCATCAGCACCGCGCCGGCCCGGTCGACGAGCAGGACGAGGGCGACGTCGTAGAAGGCCACGGCCCCGAGGATGTCACACTCCCCCACTTTCCTCCGATGCGGACGAAAGTTCCGATAGAAGCACCGAAAGCTATAGACATATAGACATGCCTTTTGTAGCGTCGGCCACATCCCACGACCTGCCCGACCCGTCCCGAGCAAGGAGAGGCAGTTGACTGGACGACTCGCACTCGCCGTGGCCACGCTCACCGTCACGGCCCTCGTCGCCACCCCCACCGTCGCCACCGCCGCCCCCGGCACCGCCGCGCCACCACCGGACAGCGCCTTCCAGAAGGTGACCCTCAACGACCATCCCGGCGAACCGATGGACCTGGCGGTGCTGCCCGACCGCCGGGTGCTGCACGTGACCCGCGCCGGCGAGGTCTGGCTGCACAACCCCGCCACCGGCCGCAACACGGTCGCCGCCACGCTCGACGTCTACCGGCACGACGAGGAGGGCCTGCAGAACGTCGCCGTCGACCCGAACTTCGGCCGGGGCGGCAACAACTGGGTCTACCTCTACTACTCGCCGCCGATGGACACCCCGGTCGACGACCCGGCCACGCCGGACGTCAACGAGGGCGACGCCCCGGCCTGGGGCACCGAGGCGGACTTCGCGCCGTTCCGGGGCGTGCTGCGCCTGTCCCGGTTCCGGCTGGTGAAGGACACCCTCGACCTGCGCACCGAGCAGCGGATCCTGGACGTGCCGGTCGACCGGGGCATCTGCTGCCACGTCGGCGGCGACATCGTCTTCGACGCCAGGGGCAACCTCTACCTGTCCACCGGCGACGACACCAACCCGTTCGAGTCCGGCGGCTACGCGCCGATCGACGAGCGACCGGGCCGCAACCCGGCGTACGACGCGCAGCGCACCGCGGCCAACACCAACGACCTGCGCGGCAAGATCCTGCGGATCAGGGTCGGCGCCGACGGGTCGTACTCGATCCCGGACGGCAACCTGTTCCGCCGGGGCGCCCAGGGCACCCGCCCGGAGATCTACCTGATGGGCGTGCGCAACCCGTTCCGGATCGAGGTGAACCGGAACACCGGTGAGCTGTACGTCGCCGACTACTCCCCCGACGCCCGCGAGGCCGACCCGACGCGCGGGCCGGCCGGGCACGGCAAGTGGCTCGCCACCCGTCGGGCCGGCAACTTCGGCTGGCCCTACTGCGCCACCGCGGAGCTGCCCTACGTCGACCACGACTTCGCCACCGGAACGTCCGGGGCGCCGTTCGACTGCGCCGCGCCGGTCAACGACTCGCCGCACAACACCGGGCTGCGCAAGCTGCCCCCGGTGCAGCAGCCGCAGGTGGCGTACACGTACGGCGACTCACCACAGTTCCCCGAACTCGGCGACGGGGGCATCGGCCCGATGGCCGGCCCGGCGTACGACTTCGACCGCCGCGCCACCCGGGGCCGCACCGCGGTGGCCTGGCCGTCGTACTACGACGGGCTGCCGCTGTTCCACGAGTGGACCCGCGACTACGTCAAGGCCTTCCGGCAGGACAAGCGGGGTGCGGTGACCGGGATCGAGCCGGTGCTGCCCTCGGTCGTCTTCGACAACCCGATGGACCTGGAGTTCGGCCCGGACGGCGCGCTCTACGTGCTGGAGTACGGCGACGGCTACTTCAGCGAGAACCCGGACGCGCAGCTCGCCCGGATCGACCACATCGCCTTCACCGGCAACCACACGCCGGTGCCGGCGGCGTCCGCCACCCCCACCGCCGGGGTCGCCCCGCTGACCGTCACCTTCTCCAGCGCGGGCACCACCGACGCCGACGGCGACCGGCTGCGCTACGAGTGGTACCTCGACGACGACGACCGGGTCGACTCGCGCGCGCCGAACCCGACGTTCACCTACCGGGAGAACGGCCTCTACCGGGCGACGCTGACGGTCACCGACCAGGTGGGCCGCTCCGCGTCGACCGAGGTGCAGGTCGTGGTCGGCAACGCACCGCCGGTGGTCGAGCTGGTCGACCCGGTCGAGGGCCAGCCGTTCGCCTTCGGCGACACCGTCACCTTCCAGGTGCGGGTGACCGACGACCAGCCGGTGGACTGCGCCCGGGTCACCGTCACCTACATCCTCGGCCACGACAGCCACGGGCACCCGCAGACCACGGCCAGCGGCTGCACCGGCTCGATCACCACCACCGTCCCGGAGGGACACGACCCGGAGACCGACAACCTCACCGGCGTCTTCGTCGCCAGCTACACCGACGCCGGCAGCGACGGCCTGCCGCCGCTGACCGGCACCGACCAGGTCGTCCTGGTCCCCTCCGCGTAGGACCCGCGAAAAGGAGAAAGCCATGTGCTACGGATTCGACGGAGAGGCCGCGCTGCGGCAGTCCCTGGACCGACGCAACCTGCTGCGCGGCTCGCTGGCGGCGCTGGCCGGCGTCGGGCTGGCCACCGGGCTCGGCGCGACCGCCGCCCAGGCCGGCGGGCACCACCACGGGCGGCGGCACGTGCCGAAGGAGCTGATCAGCATCCAGCTCTGGACGGTCCGCGACGCGCTCAACGGCTCACCCGGCTACGACGCGACGCTGGCCCACCTGGCCCGGATCGGCTACCCCCGGGTGGAGCTGGCGCTGGGCTACTTCGGCCGCACCGCCGCGCAGCTGCGCCGGTTCCTCGACGGCATCGGCATCAAGGCCAGCTCCAGCCACGACGGCATCGCCGCCGACGCCGCCGGGCTGGAACAGAAGATCGCCAACGCCCGTACGCTGGGCCAGCGCTTCATGGTGGTGCCGTACCTGAACTCCGACAAGGAGGACGACTGGAAGCGGTGGGCGGAGCAGATGAACGTCGAGGCCGCCGCGGCGCGCAAGGCCGGCCTGCGCTACGGCTACCACAACCACGCCCACGAGTTCACCATCGACTTCGGCAACGGCCGACGCCCGTGGGACGTGCTGACCGAGGAACTCGACCCGCGCCTGGTCCACCTGGAGATCGACCTCTACTGGGCGGTGACCGGCGGCATCAACTCCGGTGAGGGCGTCGAGGACCCGGAGGGCTTCGCGCTCGACGTGATCCGGTGCGCGCCGCAGCGGGTCCTGCAATACCACGTCAAGGACCGCGACCCGGCCACCGGCGACATGGCCGACCTGGGCACCGGGATGATCGACTTCGCCCGCATCTTCCGCCGGCACCAGGTGCTGGAGTACATCGTGGAGAACGACACCCCGGACGTGACGCCGCAGCAGACCGCCGCCGTCGGCTACCGCTACCTGCGCCGGCTGACCTACTGACGCACGCCCGGTGATGCCGGGGCCGGCCCACCGCCGGCCCCGGCGTCGCGCGTGGTGGGGCCCCCGGCCGCCGCCGGACGTGGCACGCTCGGGTGGGTCACGCACCGACCGAGGGGATACGCGATGACCGACGAGCCGGACGAGGTCCACTACGACCGTCTCTACCGCGACACCCGGCGCCCGCCCTGGGAGATCGGCGGGCCGCAGCCGGCGCTCGCCGCGGTCCTCGACACCGGGGTACGCGGCCCCCGCGTGCTCGACGTCGGCTGCGGCACCGGTGAGCTGGCTCTGGCGTTGGCCCGGCGGGGCCTCGACGTGACCGGTGTCGACCTCTCCCCGGTGGCGATCGACCTGGCCCGGGCCAAGGCCGCCGAGGCGGGTCTGCCGGTGCGCTTCGAGGTGTGCGACGCCACCCGGATCCCGGTGCCGGACACGCCGTACGACTCGGTGTTCGACTCCGGGCTGCTGCACACGCTGGACCGCCGCGGGGCCGCGGTCGGCGACTACCTGGCGCTCCTGCCGCGCCTGACCGCGCCGGGCGGCACCGTGTTCGTGCTGGCGGTGTCGCCGGAGGCCGGCCAGGACTTCGGCCTGGCCGCCGACACCCTGCGCGCGGCGTTTCCCGAGCCGACCTGGACGGGGACCACTGTCGCGCCGATCGACGTGCTGGCCCGGGTCGAGTCCGGTGAGTTGCGCCTGGCCGGCAACCTCCTGCGCACCGTGCGCTCCCCGGCGTCGTGACGGATCTCGCCGGGCGGGGTCAGCGGCGCCAGTGCTGGCGCGGGGCGTAGCCGTCGCGGCGCAGCCAGTGCTCGGTGTAGACGATCCGGTCGGCCTCGACCACGACGAGCGTCTCCCGGGGCGGCTCGGACAGGGGGCGGCCGCGCTCGACGTGCTCGTTCTGCCAGCGGAACGCCGACCAGTGGTGTGCGTGGTCGGGGTGGTCGGGGGCGAGCACCCGGGCGGTGCCGAAGACCTGCGCGCCGCGGCTGCTGGCCAGCCCGACCAGGGGCGCGAAGACGCCCACGGACACGCGCGGGTCGGCGGCGATGTTGCGCATCTTCGGTGAGCGCGGCGCGGCGGTGAACATCAGCGCGAAGTCGAGCGGGTAGTAGCGCACCGGGGTGGCCAGCGGCCCGTCCGGACCGGTGGTGGCGAGCACGCACATGTTCTGCGACGACAGCAGGTTGCGGATGCGCTCCTCGAGCCGGTCCCGGTCCAGCTTCCCGGTGGGTGTCGGCCCGGCCAGCCACGGGTTCGTCACCGGCACGACGTGTCCTCGATCATGGCGGCACCCTACCGGGCCGCTCATCCCCGGGTGGGCCGGCGCCGGGGGGTCACGCGCCGAGCTTGGCGGTACTGGCTCGCACGACCACCTCGCCGTCCATGCGCACGATCCGTCGGCGGCGGCCGGTGTTCTCGGTGAGCGCCATCTCCATCGCCTTCTCGCCGAGCTGTTGCAGCGGCAGCGCCACGGTGGTCAGCGGCGGGGTCAGGTCGCGGACGATCGGGATGTCGTCGAAGCCGGCGACGGACACGTCGCCGGGCACGGACAGGCCGTGGTCGCGCAGTGCCGCGTACGCGCCGACGGCCATCACGTCGGTCAACGCGAACACGCAGGTGGCGTCCAGTCCGTGGGTGAGCAGCTCGGTCATCGCCTGGTAGCCGCCGTCGCGGGTGAACGGCCCCTCGACCACGGCGGCCGGGTCGAGCGTCACGCCGGCGGCGGCCAGCTCGTCGCGGAAGCCGCCGAGACGGTCGATGACGGTGGTGAGCGCGCGCGGGCCGGACAGCACGGCGAAGCGACGGTGGCCCAGCTCCAGCAGTGTGCGGGCCATGGCGGCGGCGCCGGCCCGGTTCTCCGGGAGCACGCTGTCGACCTTGAGGCTGCGGTGGCGGCTGACCACCGCGACCCGGCCCCCGCCGTCGAGGTAGGGCTTCAGCTCGGCCTCCATGGCCCGCTCCCAGCGGGTGTCCTCGAAGCCGGAGCCGATGAGCAGGATGGCCGGGGCGCGCTCGGCGCGCAGCATCGACACGTAGGCGATCTCGCGCTCCGGGTCGCGGAACGTGCTGGCCAGCATGACCAGCAGGTCGTTGGCGCCGGCGACGCGCATGACGCCGCCGGCGACGGCGGCGAAGTAGGGGTCGGTGACGTCGTGGCAGATGACGCCGACGGTGCGGTGGGAGGCGCCGGCCAGCGCCCGGGCGTGCGCGTTCGGGGTGTAGGCGAGCTGCGCGGCGGCGGCCAGGACGCGGTCGCGCAGCTGCGGGGTGACGCGCATGCCGTTGAGCGCCCGGGAGGCCGTGGCCAGCGAGACGTCGGCGGCTCTGGCCACGTCTTCCAGGGTCACGTGCGTCCGTGGTTGCATCGATATCCCCCTACGGAACGTCTTGACCCGGCTGTCGGAGCGTGGCTACCGTAACATCCTGAAAGCGCTTACTGAAAGCGCATTCAGGCTTCTGGCCGACCACCTCGGGAGGACACACGTGGAGCGCACGTCCATCGGGATCATCCTCAACGGCGTGACCGGACGAATGGGCTACCGACAGCACCTCGTCCGATCCCTGCTCGCCATCCGCGAGCAGGGCGGCCTGCCCGCCCGCGACGGCAGCCGCATCTGGCCGGAGCTGACCCTGGTGGGCCGCAACGAGGCCCGGCTCGCCGAGATCGCCGCCCGGCACGGGCTGGACTCGTACACCACCGACCTGGACGCGGCGCTCGCCGACGACGCCCACCGGATCTACTTCGACGCGCAGGTGACCGCCCAGCGGGAGAAGGCGATCCGGGCGGCGATCGAGGCCGGCAGGCACGTCTACACCGAGAAGCCGCTCGCCGAGGGGCTGACCGGGTCGCTGGAGCTGGCCCGGCTCGCCGCGGCACGGGGCGTGAAGAACGGCGTGGTGCAGGACAAGCTGTTCCTGCCCGGGCTGCGCAAGCTCAAGCGGCTGGTCGACGGCGGTTTCTTCGGCCGGATCCTGTCCGTGCGCGGGGAGTTCGGCTACTGGGTGTTCGAGGGCGACTGGCAGGACGCGCAGCGACCCAGCTGGAACTACCGCGCCGAGGACGGCGGCGGGATCACCGTCGACATGTTCCCGCACTGGCACTACGTGCTGGAGCAGATCTTCGGCCCGGTCACCGCCGTCACCGCCGTCACCGCCACGCACGTGCCCGAACGGGTGGACGAGAACGGGGTCACCTACCGGGCCACCGCCGACGACGCCGCGTACGGGATCTTCGAACTGGCCGGCGGCATCGTCGCGCAGATCAACTCCTCGTGGGCGGTCCGGGTGTACCGGGACGAGCTGGTCGAGTTCCAGGTCGACGGCACGCACGGCAGCGCGGTGGCCGGGCTGCGCGAGTGCCGCATCCAGCACCGCGGCGCCACCCCGATGCCGGTGTGGAACCCGGACCTGCCGGTCACCGAACCGTTCCGCGCCCAGTGGCAGACCGTGCCGGACAACGCCGACTACGACAACGGGTTCAAGGTGCAGTGGGAGTCGTTCCTGCGGCACGTCGTCGACGACGAACCGTTCCCGTGGGACTTCATGGCCGGCGCCCGCGGGGTGCAACTCGCCGAGGCCGGCCTGCGCTCCGCCCGGGAGGGCCGGCGGATCACCGTCGAGGAGATCGCCCGGTGACCGCGCGGATCACCCTGCCCCGGCCCGGTGGCGGCACCGAGTCGCGCACGCTGCGGGAACCGGCCGGCTGGCAGCGGCCGGACGGACCGCCGGCCAGCCGGATCGCGTACGCGGCGGCGCACGTGGTCGCCGACCCGTACGCCGACAACGCCCCGGACGCTCCCGCGCGACTGGACTGGGACGCCACCCTCGCCGTACGGCGCGACCTGTGGTCGTGGGGGCTCGGCGTGGCCGAGGCGATGGACACCGCGCAGCGCGGGATGGGGCTGGACTGGGCGGCCACCCGCGAGCTGATCCGGCGCAGCGCCGCCGAGGCCGCCGCGTGCGGCGGACGGATCGTCGCCGGGGCCGCCACCGACCAGCTGCCCGGCGTGCCCGACACGCTCGACGAGGTCGTCGCCGCGTACGCCGAACAGGTCGGGTACGTGCAGGAGTGCGGTGCGGTCGCGGTGGTGATGGCCAGCCGTCAGCTCGCCGCGCTCGCCACCGGACCGGACGACTACGTGCACGTCTACGAGCGGGTGCTGCGCGAGGCCGGCGCGCCGGTGGTGCTGCACTGGCTCGGCGACATGTTCGACCCCGCCCTGGCCGGCTACTGGGGCTCGACCGACCTGGACGAGGCCACCAGGACGTTCGTCGCGCTGGTGCACGCCCACGCCGACGTCGTCGACGGGGTGAAGGTGTCGCTGCTGGACGCCGGCCGGGAGGTGCGGCTGCGCGAGCTGCTGCCGCCGACGGTGAAGGTCTACACCGGCGACGACTACCACTACCCGGAGCTGATCGAGGGCGACGGCGCGCGGTCCAGTCACGCCCTGCTGGGCGCGTTCGCGGCCATCGCCCCGGCCGCGTCGGCCGCGCTGCAACGGCTCGACGCCGGCGACCCGGCCGGCTTCCGGGCGATCCTCGACCCGACCGTGCCGTTGTCCCGGCACGTGTTCGCCCCGCCCACCCGCTACTACAAGACCGGCATCGCGCTCCTGTCCTGGCTGAACGGCCTGCAACCCGGCTTCACCATGGTCGGCGGCCTGCACGGCGGGCGCGGCGTCCCGCACCTGGTCGAGGCGTTCCGGCTGGCCGACAGCGCCGGACTGCTGCTCGACCCGGAGCTGGCCGCGCGGCGGATGCGCGCGTACCTCGACGTCGCGGGCGTGGCCGGATGACCGCCGACCCGCGGCTGGCGAAGCTGTCGCTCAACCAGCGCACCACGCGACGCTGGTCGGTGCGGGAGGCGGTCGACGGCTGCGTCCGCGCCGGCATCCCGGCCATCGGGCTGTGGCGCGAACCGGTCGCCGAGATCGGCGTACCGGCCGCCGCGACGCTCGTCGCCGACGCCGGGCTGCGGGTGTCGTCGCTGTGCCGGGGTGGTTTCCTCACCGCCGACGGCGATGCCGCCCGGGCCGAGGCGCTGGCGGACAACCGGCGCGCCATCGACGAGGCGGCCGGGCTCGGCACCGACTGCCTGGTCCTGGTCGTCGGCGGCCTGCCGCCGCGCTCCCGCGACCTGTCCGGCGCCCGGCAGCGGGTCGCCGACGCCCTGGTCGAGCTGGCCCCCTACGCGGGCGAGCGCGGGGTACGCCTCGCGTTGGAGCCTCTGCACCCGATGTACTGCGCCGACCGGGCGGTGCTGTCCACGCTCGGGCAGGCGCTCGACCTGGCCGAGGCGTTCCCCGTCGAGCAGGTCGGCGTCGTGGTGGACACGTTCCACGTCTGGTGGGACCCGGACGTGTGGCGGCAGATCGCCCGCGCCGGGCGCCGCATCGCGAGCTTCCAGGTGTGCGACTTCCTCACCCCGCTGCCGGCCGACGTGCTGCTCGGACGCGGCATGATGGGCGACGGGCACATCGACTTCCCACCGCTGCGGCGGGCCGTGGAGGCCGCCGGGTACACCGGCGACACCGAGGTGGAGATCTTCAACGCCGAGGTGTGGGCGACCGACCCGGACCGGGTCCTCGCGACCATGGCCGAGCGCTACGTCGAGCTGGTGCTGGCCGACTGAGGCCGTCGCCGCCGGCGGCACGAGTCGGGCCTGTCGGACGAATCAGGTGGCCGCGGGGCCCGGAACGGGGCAGGATCTGATCATGACGTCCGCCCACCCCTGGATCACCACGCCCATCACCACCGACCTGCTGCGCGGGGCACTCGACCTGGAACGCACCGCGCAGGGCGTCCTGCCGCACCGGCTGCCCGCGCCGGCCCGGGCCCGCAACACCGACCCGCAGGTGGCGATGGCCGAGGCGATGCCCTCCGGCGTACGGCTGGTGTTCCGCAGCCGCGCCACCGCCGTGGAGCTGGACGTGCTCCCCACCAAGATGGTCTACCGCGGCACCCCGCCGCGTCCCGACGGCCGCTACGACCTGCTGGTCGACGGGCGCCTGACCGGGCAGGCCACGGCCGACGGCGGCAAGGTGCTCACCATCGACCTGACCACCGGCACGGCGACCACCGAGCCCGGTCCGGTCGGCACCGTCCGCTTCACCGACCTGCCCGCCACCGACAAGGACGTCGAGATCTGGCTGCCGCAGCGCGAGATCACCGAGTTGGTGGCGCTGCGCACCGACGCGCCGGTGGAGACCGTCGGCGACCGGGGCCGGCGGGTGTGGCTGCACCACGGCAGCTCGATCAGCCACGGCTCGGACGCGGAGAGCCCGACCGGCACCTGGCCGGCGATCGCCGCCGGCCTGGCCGGGGTGGAACTGGTCAACCTCGGGTTCAGCGGCAGCGCGCTGCTCGACCCGTTCACCGCCCGGGCCATGCGGGACACCCCGGCGGACCTGATCAGCGTGAAGATCGGCATCAACCTGGTGAACAGCGACGTGATGCGGTTGCGCGCGTTCACCCCCGCGGTGCACGGCTTCCTCGACACGCTGCGCGACGGGCACCCGGACACCCCGCTGCTCGTCGTGTCGTCCATCCTCTGCCCGATCCAGGAGGACACCCCCGGCCCGGGCGCCGCCGACCTCAGCACCGGCACGTTGCGGTTCCGCGCCACCGGTGACCCGGCCGAACAGGCCGCCGGCAAGCTCACCCTGCGGGTCATCCGCGCCGAACTGGCCCGGATCGTCGCGACCCGGGCCACCGAGGACCCGCACCTGCACTACCTGGACGGGCTGAACCTCTACGGCGAGGCGGACTTCGCCGAGCTGCCCCTGCCCGACGAGCTGCACCCCGACCCGGTCGCGGACCGCCGCATCGGCGAGCGCTTCGCCGCGCTGGCGTTCGGCCCCGGCGGTCCGTTCGCCGCCGACGCGCGACGGTGACGACGACGTAGGCTGCGGCGGTGACGACACCGGCTCGCATCCTCGTCTACGGGGTCTACGGCGCCGGCAAGTCGACACTGGCGCAGCGGCTGGCCGAGCGCCTCGACCTGCCGTGGTGCCCGGTGGACGACCTGCTGTGGCAGCCCGGCTGGGTGGAGGTGCCGGTCGACGAGCAGCGCCGCCGGATCGAGGCGGTCTGCCGGCGCGACCGCTGGATCCTCGACGGGGCGTACCACGGCTGGCGGGACGTCGTGCTGGCCCGCGCCGACCTGGTCGTCGGCCTGGACTACCCGCGCCGGCTCTCCTTCTGGCGGCTGCTGCGCCGCACCGCCCGCCGCCTGGTCAGCGGGGAGGAGATCTGCAACGGCAACCGGGAGTCGCTGCGCAGCGTGGTGTCCCGCGACTCGGTCCTGGTGTGGCACGTCGCCGCGTTCGGCCGTGCCCGGCGACGGATGCGTGCCTGGCACGCCGACCCGGCCGGGCCGCCGGTGCTGCTGTTCCGCGACCCGGCGGCCCTGGACCGCTGGGTGGCCGGCCTGCCCGCCTCCGCCGCCGGACGGGCTGGTCGGATCGGTCGGGCTGGTCGGGCGCCGCTCGACGGTGTGTGATGAGGGCAGGATCCGGGTGGCGCCGGACCCCTCGGCCGGAGGAGGACGCATGGCACACGGCCCGGTGCTCGTCATCGGTCTCGACCCCACCCGCTTCCCGGACTGGGACCCGGAGCCGGTCCTGGCCGCGATCGCACGCGGCCACGCCCGGTTCGCGGAGCACGGGATCGAGGCGGACCTGTGCCTGACGGCGGCCGACGCGGACGGCGAGCAGACGATCGTGGCGGCGCTGACCCGCACGGAGTACGCCTGCGTGGTGGTCGGCGGCGGCATCCGCAAGCACGAGCCGCTGCTCGGCTTCTTCGAGCGGGTCGTCAACCTGATCCGGCGACACGCCCCGGGCGCAGCGATCGCCTTCAACAGCACGCCCGAGGACACCGTGGACGCCGCGCTGCGCCACGTGCGCTAGATCGCTCCGCTCGGGGCAACCGTGTCACTGTCCGTGATGACGCGTCGGGGCACCAGCACTTAGCACCGATATACCGCTGGGTCATAATCATGACTCAGCGGTATATCGGTCTCAGGTGACCACTCGTTCTCACCGCGACGGTACGGTTCCGGAGTGGATCCGGGACGCTGCCTTCTCTTCCTGGACGTCGACGGCACCCTCATCCCGTTCGCCGACCGGCCGGGCGACCGGCCCCTGACGCCGACGGGACCGGACCACGGCAACCCGCTCCTGCACCGGCTCGACCCCGACGACGGGGACCGGTTGACGGCGCTGGGCTGCCGCCTGGTCTGGGCGACCACCTGGCTGCACGACGCGAACGAGGTCCTCGCGCCCCGGCTCGGCCTCCCGGCGCTCCCCGTCGTGACGTGGCCGGACGACGACGAGCAGCCGGTCGGTTGGCCGCACTGGAAGACCACCCACCTCGTACGGTGGGCGGCCGGACGGCCGTTCGTGTGGCTCGACGACGAGATCACCGACGCGGACCGACGGTGGATCGCACGCCACCACCGGGCACGGGCACTGGCCCACCGGGTCGACCCGTCCACCGGGCTGACCGAGGCGGACCTGGCGATGGTGCGCCGTTGGCTGGACGCGCCCGTCCCGGTCGCCTGACCGGGGCCGGCCGCCGCCGGTCAACCGGCCGCCGGGGCGGGCTGCGCCTCTGCGACGCGCCGTGTGGGATCGCCTCCGCCGAGGCCGCGAAGCCGGTCGGTGAGCAGGAAGTCGGGCCACCGGAACCGGGAGGCGTGTTCCCGCTCGGCGAGCACGAACGTGCCGCCACGACGGTCGGGCCGCCAGCCGTTGCGCAGGGCGTAACCGACGACGGCGCGCACGTCGGCCGGCGTCGGGTAGGCGCCGTCGGTCGCGCACGCGGACCACGGTGTGCCCCAGGCGGTGGACAACAGATCGGCCTGGAGCGCCTCGCCGGTCTTGCCGGCGCCCCACACCCGCAGCCGGATGCACCGGTGGCAGTCACCGCTGCCCGGCACGTGCCGGATCTCCGCACGCCAGGTGAACATCCGCCCGTCGATCCACAACCGCCGCAGTCGCCTACGCATGGAGGCCATGCTGCCCGGCGCGTCCGGGCCGGACCACTCGATTACCCGGGCGGCCGACCCGGGTCAGTCCGTCGGCACCCAGGCCAGCGGCGTCATGCCGGACAGGGCGGTCGCCTTCAACCCGGCGTCGGACACCGTCCACAACACCCCGTCGACCACCAGCGACCGGCGGATCGGCGTCCACTCCCCGCCGTCGCGCAGGGACGTCGGATGCTCGACCGTGCCGGCCACGGTGAACCCGGTGTCGGTGACCCGTAGCACCAGCACGCCGTGGCTCGGCCGGCCCTTGCCGCCCTCGGCGCCGGCCCGGTCGGTCGCCACGCCGGGTCGGCCCACCGGGACGGCCACCAGGCGCTCCGGCGCCCAGTAGAGGAAGGCGTGCGGGTCGGACTCCACCTCGGACCAGCCCCCCGCGACGTGGTGCTGGGCGATCCGGGACGAATGGGTCGGGTCGGCCACGTCGAAGAGGGACACCTGCGTGCCCTGGACCTGACCCCGGGCGGACGCCTCCTGCCCGACCCCCAGCAGCCGACCGTCCCCGGCCGGGTGCAGGTACGACGAGTAGCCGGTGATCTTCAACTCGCCGGTCACCCGGGGCGCGGCCGGATCGCGCAGGTCCACCGTGTACAGCGGATCGACCTGCCGGAACGTCACCACGTAACCGGTGTCACCGAGGAACCGGACGGAGTGGATCCGCTCGCCCCGGCCCAGCCCGGTGACCTGGCCGACCCGGGTCAACGCCGGACCGTCGGCGCGCAGCACGTACACGCCCGACTCGGAGCGGCTACCGCCGCCCCAGACATCGCCGGTGGTGGTCGCCACCCGCAGGTGACCGTTCCACTCCGACAGGGCGTACTGGTTGATCAAGAAGCCCGGCACGGAGCCGGCGGCGACGTAGCGCGGGGTGCCCGCGGAGGTGTCGAACTGGAAGATCTCCGTGCCGGTCGACCCGGACCCGCCGTCGCGCGCCCGCCAGCGCTGGTCGTTGACCACGTAGAGGCGCGGGCCGGTGCCGTAGACGGTGTCACCGTCGGCGACCACTGTCACCGGATCGCCCGTGCCGAGGGCGTCCGCGCCGAGGTCGAAGCTGAGCACGGTCACCAAGGAGGCCCCGGAGAACCGGGGCGGCCGGCTGACCCGGTCGCAGCCGACCTGCCCGGTGGTGGTGCGGCCGCCCTCGCGGACCTCGTACCGGGGCAGCCAGTCGTCGATCGTGGCCCGGTCGACGACGGCGCGGTTGGCGGCGGTGCGCTGCGCGTCGGTGCCCTTGCGCGGCTGCGGGAACGTCAGTCGCGGCGTCGACCGGATCACGACGCGGGCGGTCGCGCCGACCTGCCGCGCGTCGACCAGGCTGCCGTCGATCCGGTACTCGGCGACGATCCTCGGCGCGCCGGCCAGGTCGACCAGCACCAGGCGCGGCCGACCCACCTCGGCCGGGCCAGGACGCGCCCGGTCCACGGCCGGCTTGGTGACCCACGGGGCGCGCAGCAGCACGAGCGCGCGGTCGCCGTGCAGCAGCAGATCGCCGTCGGCGCGGGCGAACCGTTCGGTGGTGCGGTCGAGAACGAGCCGGCCGGTCAGCCGGCGGCTCACCGGGTCGACCACGGACAGCACACCGCGCCCGAGCGTGACGATGCGTCGTCCGTCGGTCTTGACCAGGTCCGGCTCGTCCACGCCGGCCTCGTGCACGGTGGTGCCCGAGTAGCCGCCCGCGCCCGCCGCCGGGGCCTGCTTCGTCACGGCCCCGTCGGCCCGCTCCGCCGCGGCCATCGGCACCGCACGGCCGAACGGGTCGAGGCCCCACGGGCCGACCACGGCCTTCGCCGCGGTGCGGAGCTGCCGCAGCGCCTCGGCACAGGAGTCGAAGGCGACCAGCCGCAGCCCGCCGGCCGGCAGCACCCGGTCCCGCGGCGGGGGCGGAGCGGGCGCGGGCCCGGTGCAGCCGGCGAGGGTCAGCGCGGCGACCACCGCCCATCCGATGGCTCGGGTTCTCCCACAGGTCATGACTCGTCAGACGTCGCCACACCGGGCGCGGTTCCCGCGCCGGCGCGGTTCAGCCGCCGGCCATCGCGCCGAGCACGATGAACGGCTCCTTGCCGGCGACCACCTCCTCGGGCAGCGGCGCGTCCGGCGGCTCGTGGGACAGGTCCAGCTCGCAGGCGTAGAAGCGGACGAACGGACGACGCTCGCCGCTGTGCCGGTCGCGGATCGTGCCCAGCAGCATCGGGTACGCGGTCTCCAGCGCGTCCAGCACCTCCCGCTGGGTGGGCGGGCCGGCCACCTCGAGGCGTACCTCGCCGGTGACGTGCGCCAGGTTCTTCAGGTGGGCGGGCAGCACCACCCGGATCACGGCAGCACCTGGACCTCGACGGAGAGCACCGCCGGCAGGTCCCGCACGATCGGCGCCCAGGTGTCACCGGCGTCGGCCGAGTGGTAGACCTGACCACCGGTGGTGCCGAAGTAGATCCCGCACGGGTCGAGGGTGTCGACCGCCATGGCGTCACGCAGCACGTTGACGTAGCAGTGCGACTGCGGCAGGCCCTCGGTCAACGGCTCCCAGTGCTCGCCGCCGGTGCGGCTGCGGTAGACGCGCAGCTTGCCCTCCGGCGGGTAGTGCAGCGAGTCGCTGGTGATCGGCACCACGTAGATCGTCTCCGGCTCGTGGGCGTGCACCGCGATCGGGAAGCCGAAGTCCGTGGGCAGGTCGCCGCTGACCTCGCGCCAGCTCGCGCCGGCGTCGTCGGTGCGCATGACGTCCCAGTGCTTCTGCATGAACAGCGTGTCCGGCCGGGACGGGTGCTGGGCGAGGCGGTGCACGCAGTGGCCGACCTCGGCGTCGCCGTCGGGGATCTCCCCCGAGCGCAGGCCCTTGTTGATCGGCAGCCAGCTCGCGCCGCCGTCGTCGCTGCGGAACGCGCCCGCGGCGGAGATCGCGACGTAGATCCGGTCGCGGTCGGCCGGGTCGAGTAGGATCGTGTGCAGGCACATCCCGCCCGCGCCCGGCTGCCAGGAGGGGCCGGTCGGGTGCTGGCGCAGGGCGGTCAGCTCCGACCACTTCTGCCCGCCGTCGGTGGAGACGTAGAGGGCGGCGTCCTCGCCGCCGGCGTAGACCGTCTCGGGGTCGTGACGGGAGGGTTCGAGATGCCAGATCCGCTTGAACTCCCACGGCCGGGGAGTGCCGTCGAACCAGAGGTGCTGCCCGACCTCGCCGCTGTAGGCGAAGTCGTTGCCGACCGTGTTCCAGGACCGGCCGCCGTCGTCCGAGCGCTGGATCAGCTGCCCGAACCAGCCGCCGGACTGGGACGCGTAGAGCCGGTCCGGCTCGACCGGCGAGCCGGTCAGATGGTAGATCTCCCAGCCACCGAAGTGGGGGCCGTCCACCGTCCAGTCGTCGCGCCGACCGTCCGACGTCAGGATGAACGCGCCCTTGCGCGTGCCGACAAGTACCCGTGTGGTGGTCACGTCTTCGCCTCCGTTCGACCGTTCTCCAGGGTCTGACCGTGCGCCGTGCCGAAACTCATCGCTGTCGTACTCCCCGGGTACGACAATCGGCGTGCGGACGGGCGGCGGCAAGGCCGCCGCGCCGGCCGTCCGGTCTGTCGGTGGGGGCCGTTAACCTGCGCGCATGAGCGGCCCCGGAGACGTACCGTCCGCATACCTCGACCGCCTGCGGCCGGTCTGCCTCGGCCTGCCGGAAACCTACGAGGAGCCGGCCTGGGTGGGCACCCGCTGGCGGATCCGGTCGCGCACGTTCGCCCACGTGCGCACCGTCGGCCCCGACCACCAGACGGCCGCCGACCGGGCCGTGACGGGTGACGATCCGCTCTGCGTGCTGACGTTCCGCTCTCCCGGCGACGAGATCGCCGGGCTGCTGGCGGCCGGCCTGCCCTTCTACTCACCCGGCTGGGGCGCCGACGTGGTCGGGATGGCGCTCGACGACGCGACCGACTGGACCGAGGTCGCCGAACTGCTCACCGAGAGCTACTGCGTGCTGGCGCCGAGGAAGCTGGTCGCGCTCGTCGACCGGCCGGGGTGAGTCAGCCGAGCTTC
The DNA here is from genome assembly GCF_049315235.1 of Micromonospora sp. WMMD754. Classification (NCBI taxonomy): domain Bacteria; kingdom Bacillati; phylum Actinomycetota; class Actinomycetes; order Micromonosporales; family Micromonosporaceae; genus Micromonospora; species Micromonospora sp. WMMD754. The sequence goes on along the minus strand of NZ_CP186058.1, from coordinate 5,167,754 downwards.
TTGCGCAGCGTCTCGAACGCCAGGTCCGGCCGGCGCGGCAGGCCGAAACGCTCGTCGCCGTAGGGGAACGGGCTCCGCTCGCCGGTGCGGGTGTAGCCGCGCCGCTCGTACCAGGCGATCAGGTCGTCGCGCTGGACGATGACGGTCATCCGCATCTCGCCGGCGTGCCACTGCTCCCGGGCGTACCGCTCCGCCTCGGCCAGCAGCTCCCGGCCCAGCCCGCCGCCCTGCCGTCCCGGCGACACCGCGAACATGCCGAAGTAGACGTGGTCGTCACGGCGTTCCAGCTGACAGCAGGCGACCGGGGCGTCCTGCTCGGTCAGGACCAGGACCACGCCGTCCGGGGCGGTCACCGCGGCGGACACCATCTCCGGGTCGGTGCGCTGCCCGTCGAGCAGGTCCGCCTCGTGGGTCCAGCCCGCCCGGGCGCGCTCGCCGCGGTAGGCCGACTCGATCAGGTCGACGAGCGCGGCGACGTCGGCGGGTCCGGCGACCCGGACGGCACGGGGTGCGGGGCTGGTCATCGCTGGTCTCCACGGTCGCGGCGGCGTACCGGGCCAGCGTACGCAGGCCGCGGTGCGACGCACCCGGCGGCACGGGGCGGCCGGGACCGGCGCGGCGTGGTTGACTGCCCGGCATGGAGGCGACCGTCGGAGCTCTCGGCCTGCCGGCCGTGCTCGACCTGCCGGCCGGGCCGGTCCGGGGCGGCCTGGTGGTGCTGCACGGCTCGCACGCCGACCAGCGGTCCTATTTCCTCTACGCGCACCTGGCCCGGCTGCTGCCCCCGGCCGGCGTCGCGGTGCTGCGCTACGACCGCCGTCCCCGCGTCGACGGGCACGACGTGCCGCTGGCCGACCAGGCCGAGGACGCGGCGGCCGCCCTGGCGGAGATGCGCCGGCACGTCGGAGCGGCCCCGGTTGGCATCTGGGGGTTCAGCCAGGGCGCGTGGGCGGCGGCGGTGACCGCCACCCGCGACCCGGTGGACTTCCTGGTCCTGGTCGGGTGCAGCGGGGTCAGTCCGGCCGCGCAGATGCGCTACGGCACCGCCGAGCAGTTGCGCCGGCACGGCTACGGCCCGGCCGACGTGGCCGAGCTGACCCGGCTGCGCGAGGTCGCCGAGGGCTTCCTGCGCGGCGACGTGCCCCGGTCGGTGGCGCAGGCGGAGCTGGACGCCGCCGTGCGACGGCCCTGGTTCCCGCTGGCGTTCCTGCCCGACGAGTTGCCCGAGACGCCCGGCACGTGGGCCGACATGGACTTCGACCCGGCCCCGGTCCTCGCCCGGCTGACCTGCCCGGTGCTGCTCTGCTATGGCCAGACCGACGCGTGGACCCCGATCGAGGCGAGCCTCGCGGTGTGGCGACGGGAGGCCCGGGACGCGGAGCTGACCGTGGCCCGGCTGGCCGGCTGTGACCACGCGCCCACCCTGGGCGGGGGCGACGACCCGGGCAGCGTGAGCCCGCAGTACGAGGCGGTCCTGCTCGACTGGCTCGACCGGCGGCTGTCCCCGGCCGGCTGAGCCCGACGGCTCACTCGCGGACCCGCAGCCCGTCCAGGAGCAGGCCGACCACCCGGCGCGCGTCGTAGCGGGGGTCGCTGTCCGCGCCGACGCACAGGTTCCCGACCGCGCGGAGCAGCTGGTAGGCGTTCACGTCCGCGCGGATCTCGCCGGCCGTCGCGGCGGCGTCGAGCAGGCCGGCGCAGACGGGCACCAGCCGGTCGACGAAGTAGGTGTGCAACGCCTCGAATTGGGCGCTGTCGGCGCGCAGCGCGGCGGCCAGGCCGTGCTTGGTGACCAGCAGGTCGACGAACCGGTCGATCCACCCGGTCAGCGCGGCGTGCGGGCTCTGCGCCTCGGCGAGGCAGGTCGGCCCGGCCTCGGCGCACGCCTCGACCTGGTGCCGGTAGACCGCCACGACCAGGTCGGCCCGGGTCGGGAAGTGCCGGTAGACGGTGCCGACGCCGACGCCGGCCGCGGCGGCGATGTCACGGACCGGGGCCTCGACGCCGGACGCGACGAAGACCGCGGCGGCGGCGTCGAGCAGGGCCTGCTCGTTGCGGCGGGCGTCGGACCGCCGTCGGGCCTGGCCGGTGGTGTCGGTCACACCGTCCGTCCTCTCCTCGGGGTTGGCAAAGCGGAACAGCGTTCCGTATCGTTACCGGAGCAACGTTCCGCCTAGCCATGATGCCAGGCGGGAGGCCGAACCACCCAGGCAGGGCCACGAACCACCGTGGCCGCCGGAAGGGAACACCATGCAGTACCGCACCCTCGGCCGCACCGGCGTGCAGGTCAGCACGCTCGCGCTCGGCACCATGAACATCGGCCCGATCGGGGGCACCACGCAGGCGGAGGCCGACGCGCTGGTCGGCGCCGCGCTCGACGCCGGCGTCAACCTCGTCGACACCGCCGACGTCTACGGCAACGGACTCTCCGAGGAGATGGTCGGGCGGGCCCTCGCCGGACGGCGCGACGACGTGGTGCTGGCGACCAAGGCGGCCCTGCCGATGGGCGAGGACCGCAACCGCCGCGGCGGTTCGCGGCGCTGGCTGGTCACCGCGCTGGAGGACAGCCTGCGCCGGCTCGGCGTCGACCACGTTGACCTCTACCAGATCCACCGCTGGGACCCGAGCACCGACGACGAGGAGACCCTGTCGGCGCTGACCGACCTGCGTCAGGCCGGCAAGATCCGCTACTTCGGCACCTCCACCTATCCGGCGCACCGCCTGGTCGAGGCGCAGTGGACGGCCCGCGAGCACCACCTCGGCCGATACGTCACCGAGCAGCCCAGCTACTCGATCCTGCAACGCGGGATCGAGGCGCACGTCCTGCCGGTGACCCAGCGGTACGGGCTCGGCGTGCTGGTCTGGAGCCCGCTGGCCTCCGGCTGGCTCTCCGGCGCGATCCGGGCCGACCGGGAGATCGCCACCCACCGGTCCACGTTCATGCCGCAGCGCTTCGACCCCGCAGTCCCGGCCAACCGGGCCCGGATGGACGCCGTGGAACGGCTGGCCACGGTCGCCGACGAGGCGGGCCTCACGCTGATCCAGCTCGCCCTCGGCTTCGTCACCGCGCACCCGGCGGTGACCGGCGCGCTCATCGGTCCCCGGACGACCGAGCACCTGCGCGCGCAACTGGCCGCCGCGGACACCGTGCTCACCCCGGACGTGCTCGACGCGATCGACACGATCGTCGCCCCCGGCGTCGACCTGGCGCCGCACGAGAAGAACGACACCCCGCCGGCCCTGCTCGACCCGGCACTGCGCCGCCGCTGACGTCGCGCCCGGCTAGGCTGCCGCCGTGGACGACGCGCTGCCCCCGTACGAGTTCGCCTTCCCGGGCCCGCTGCGCGAACGGCTGGTCGCCGCGGTGCTCGATGGGAGCAAGACCAGCACCACCGGGCTGCTCCAGGACTACGAGATCGAGGGCGAGCCGCTGCCGTCGCCCGGCACCCGGCACGCGGTGGTCGACTCCGCCGGCCGGCCGGTGGCCGTGATCGAACTGGTCGAGGTCCGCGTCGCCCGACTCGGCGACGTGGACCTCGACCACACCCGCGCCGAGGGTGAGGGGTACCTGTCGGTCGCGCAGTGGCGGGCCGGGCACGAGGCGTACTGGCACGGCACCGACTATCGGGGCTGGCTCGGCGACCCCGGGTTCACCGTGGACGACGACACGCCGGCCGTGCTGGAGCGGTTCCGGTTGGTCGAGCCGCGGTGACACGACTCAGATCGGCGTTCCGGGCGGGGACTTGAGCAGTGACGCGGCCTCCGCGAGCTGACCGCCGCGGCCCGAGCGCCGGGCGGCCGCCGCCATCCGGACCAGGTCGATGTTCACCCCGGCGGCCCCGCTGGGATCGTCCACCGTCAGCCGCACGTCCAGACTGACCGCCGTCTCCCCCCAGCCCCGCGCCTCGAGGTTGAGATGCGCGACCTTCCGGGAGCCGAGGTGCGGCAGATACCCCAGCGGCGCCATCTCCACCCGGTCGGAACCCAACGCGTTGAGCTTCGACTGCTCTTTGGTGTTCGCGTTCTGCACCAGGTTGCGGAAGTCCTCCGTGCCACCGAGGTTGACCTGGTAGGAGCTGACCAGGGTGAGCCCGCGCTCCGCCAGCAGCCGCAGCAGCGCGGCGTGCACCACGGAGGTGCCGAACTGACTGGCCAGGTCGTCACCGACCAGGGGCAGGCCGGCGGCGGCGAAACGGTCGAGCAGCTCGGGATCACGGGCGACGGGGTCGGAGGTGGTGTTGACGAACGCCACCCCCGCCCGCAGGGCCGCCTCGGCGTAGGCGCGGGCGGTGCCCGGCCGGCCGCTCGGCGCCGAGTAGAGCAGGACCTCGGCGCCGCCCAACGCCCCGGCCACCCGCTCGACCTCCGTCGCGTCGACGAGACCCCGTTGGACCCGGACGCCGGACGGCGGGAGTTCCGCGTCGAGGCGGGGAAAGTTGTTGGGCGGCGCGAAGATCGCCTCGTGCAGGTCCGTGCCCACCCGCGCCTCGGACATCGCGAACGCCGCGACGATCCCGACGTCCCCCACCCCGAAGCCGGCGACCTCAGGACGGTGGACACCGACCAGGCGGCCGGTCACGCGGTGCAGGTTGATGCCCTGCACGAGGGCCGAGGTGTTGTTCCCGACACCGACCACGGCGACCGTCACCCGTTCACTCATCGCGTGAGGCTACCCGGCGCGGCGGGACGGCGTCGGACCGTCGTCGCGCGGTCAACCATGGCTGAACGTGACCGTCGGCACCGTCAAGACGCACATCGGACGCCTGCTGGCCAAGCGCACCGCTCGGGACCGGGCCCAACTGGTCATCACCGCCCACGAGACGGGTCTGGTGACGCCGGAACGCCGGTGAGCGGACGGGTTCAGTCCGGCGGCAGGTGGGTGGCGACGTCGGCGCGACCCCGGGCGCGCGCCTGCGGGTCGGGGCGCGGCGACGCCCACCACGGCCCCGGGTCACGGGCGACGACCAGGTCCTTGTCGCCGACGGCCCGCACCGACCACCGGTCCGCCGGCCACGACAACCCCCACGACCGGGGCACCAGTTGCGCGCCGAACACGTCGAGGACACCCCGCTCCTCGAACGTCCGCTCGTCGACGGCGGTCGGCAGCACGCCGGGCCGGTCCTCCGGCCGGTGCCACGGCCCACCCAGGTCGAGCAGGCCCCGGGCGCGACGCGCGAAGCCGTACCGGGACCAGGGAGCCCCGACCTCCAGGGCCCGGACGATCCGCGCGGTCGCGTCGGTCACGTCCGGCCCGAGGTGGTCGGCGGCGCCGGTCGCGAACACCAGATGGCCGGTCTCCGGCACGAACCTGACCAGGCGGAACCGCCGGCCGTCGGCCACCAGGATCTGGGCGGGATGCCGCGGCGACACGGCCAGGCCGGCCGGCACCAGATCGAGGACGAGGTCGGCGGTGGCCCGGGACCAGGGAACCGCGCCGATACTCACCTCCACCGTGGACCAGTCGGTCACGGCGAGCCAGGACAGCGCGGCCGTTAGGCCCTCGCGCAGCCCGCGTTCCGGGGCGGGATCGACGGCGAGCCGACACTGCACGATGTCGGCGTGCCACCAGAATGCCGGCGGTGGCGCGTCCGGGACGGGATAGGGCAGGAGGGCGCCTGCGACGCCCCGGCGGCCCAGCTCGGCGGCGATCGGTTCGAGCCGGGGGCGCAGCTCCGCGCCGTCGACGGCGCCGAGGCAGACGCCGTCCGGCGTCGGCACGACCTCGTCGATGTCCGCCGGGTCCTCCACCCCCTCCGGCGGGGCGAGGAGGGAGCGGTCCACCACCTCGCGGACCACCGGCAGCAACGCCGTCACCGGTCCCGCGTCGGCGAGCAGGATCGTGATCCCCGGACCCTCCCGGTCGTCGTCGTACCAGCGGTCCCAGACCCCCTGGTCGATCACCGTCACGGCCGCGTCCACCCCGCGCCCGGTCGGACCACCGGGCCCGGGTGCGCGAACCGGACGGCATGCGGGGCGGCCGGGCCGGCATCGACGGACATGACGCGAGCGTAGTCGGTCCGGCACCCGGCGTGCCGCCCCGACGGCCGGCCGGAGGCCCACGGCCGGAACCTGGGCGTCACCGGTCAGTCGCCGGACAGCCAGGCGCGCAGCTCCGCGCCGTGCGCGTCCAACCCGGGTGGTGGCAGGTGGTAGCGGGGCGGGGTGTCGGACAGGCCGATCGGGTGGCGGATCCCCGGCACCCCGCCGACCGTCACCACCGGGTCCAGCCCGAGCTCTTCGGCCAGCGCCACCCCCTCGGCGACCGAGTTGATCGGGCTGCACGGCACGCCCGCCGCGCGCAGCTCGCCGAACCAGTGCGCGCTGCCCCGCCGGGACAGCGCCGCCACCAGCAACGGGCGCAGCTCGTCGCGGTGCGCGGTGCGGTCGGCGTTGCCCCGGAACCGCGGGTCCGTCGCCAGCTCCGGCACGCCGAGGACCCGGCAGAGGGTACGGAACTGGCCGTCGTTGGCGGCGATCACCACCAGCTCGCCGTCGGCGGTGGGCAGCGGCTCGTACGGCACGATGCTCGGGTGCGCGTTGCCCATCCGGTGCGGCACCACTCCCCCGGCGACGTGCGCGCTCGCGTGGTTGACCAGCCCGGACAGCGCCGAGGAGAGCAGGTCCACGGTGACGTGCTGCCCGCGTCCGGTCGACTCCCGGTGGCGCAGCGCGGCCAGGATCCCGAGGGCCGCGTGCAGCCCGGTGATCACGTCGAGGACCGCGACGCCGGCCTTGACCGGCGGGCCGTCGGCGGCGCCGGTGAGGCTCATCAGCCCGGCGGCGGCCTGCGCCATGAGGTCGTACCCGGGCAGGTCGGCGCCCCCGGCGGCGCCGAAGCCGCTGATCGAGGCGTAGACCAGGCGGGCGTTGCGCGCGGTGGCCGTGTCGTGGTCGAGGCCGAAGCGGCGCAGCGCGCCGGGGCGGAAGTTCTGGATCAGCACGTCGGCCCGGTCGGCCAGGCGGTGCGCCAGCACCAGGTCGTCGGGGTCGGTCAGGTCGAGGACCACCGAGCGCTTGTTGCGGTTGACCGCGAGGTAGTAGGTGGAGACGTCGTCGCGCAGCGGCGGACGCCAGTTCCGGGTGTCGTCGCCGTGCGGCGACTCCACCTTGACCACGTCCGCGCCGAGGTCGGCCAGGAGCATGGTCGCGTACGGGCCGGCCAGGATCCGGGAGAAGTCGGCGACGAGCACCCCGTGCAACGGACCCGGCATGCCGTCTCCCTTCTCGCCGGCCCACGATGGCACACCGGAAAGTGAGGGGCGAATTCAGGGGTTGCCTTTCGCACCCCCTGAGGACATTGACGTTCCTTGCCGGGCCGTCAATTCCGCAGTTACGTTCTCGAAAGTCGCGCTCACGCATCGACGCGAAGGAGAGCACGCGTGGACCTCACCCTGACCTTTGACAACGCGTACGCGGCGCACGCCGCGGTCGTGATGTCGACCGTCGCCGAGTCGAACCCGGGCGAGGAGCTCCGGTACTGGCTGGTCGCCGCCGACGACGTGCCGGCCGGCGCCCGGGCCACCCTCACCCGGATCGCCGGTCCACACGCGACGGTGGAGTTCCTGCGGGTGGACGCGTCCCGGGTGAACCTGTCCAAGGGCAGCGACCCGCTGATGGCGTACCTGTCCCCGGCGATGTACCTGCGGCTGCTGGTCCCCGCGGAGCTGCCGGCCGACGTGGGGCGGGTGCTCTACCTGGACTGCGACACGCTCTGCGTGAACAGCCTGAAGCCGCTGTTCGAGGTGGACATGGGCGGCGTGCCGCTCGGCGGGGTACGCGACCCGTTCAACCGCCGGCTGCTGGACATGGGCGGGATCCCCGGCCTGGCCGGGTACGACCATCTCGACCCGCACGGGCACTACTTCAACTCCGGCGTGCTGCTGATCGACGTGCGACGGTGGAAGGAGTGCGAGGTGACCGAGGTGTCGCTGGACTACCTGCGCCGGCACGCGCACGAGTCCCGCTACCCGGACCAGGACGCGCTCAACTTCGCCGTGTTCGACAACTGGCTGCGCCTGCCGCACCGGTGGAACGACCTGATGGCGTGGCGGCGGGAGCCGGAGTTCGGCGGCAAGCTGAGCGACTCGGCGGTCCTGCACATGGCCGGTCCGGTCAAGCCCTGGCAGCCCGGCTTCCCGAAGGGCGCGCGGCGGGACCTCTACTGGCAGCACCGTCGGCGCAGCGGTGGCGGCCTGGGCTCGACGCTGCGCCGCTGAGCGGGTCGGCCGCACGCGACGGCCCCGCCACCTCGTCGGTGGCGGGGCCGTCCGGTCGTCGTCGGGCGCCTATCCGGGGTTCGCCCCGGGCACCGCCCAGCGCAGGCCGGCCGGGTCCCGGAACACCACGCCCGCCGGCGGGCCGCCGTTGGCCGGCTCCAGCGTCGCGCCGGCGGCCAACGCCCGCTGCACGAGCAGGTGCGGGTCGGCCGGGGTGAGCGGCAGCGGGCCGCCCGCCCCGCCCGGGTCGACCGGCGGGTCACCCCACTCGCTCACCGTCAGTCGGTGCCCGTCGACCACCAGTTCGGCGTGCAGGACGCGGCCGTCCAGCAGACACTCCCGCTGCACCGGCACGGCCTCGAAGACCTCCGCGTAGAACGCGGTCACCGTGGCCACGTCGGTCACCGTCAGGTGCGCACCGTTGCGCGGATCCCCGACGCCCATCGCGCTACCGCCTCTCGTTCACTCCGCGATACGGGTACGGCCGGTCCAGCGGAACACCGCGGGCGTGCCGTCCACGGCGCCGCCGGGATCCCGCTCGAAGTGCTCGTAGCCCCCGTAGTGCCGTACCTTGATCTTGGATTCCACCGGGGACACCCGGTGGCTGCGCAGCTCGGCCGGCAGCGTCGCCGGCCCGCCCTCCAGCACCGCCTCGACGATGCCGCTCGCCTCGGCGCCAATCTGACGGGCCGTCACCGACCCTCCGGCGGGATCGGAAGAAGCTGTCATGACACGACCTCCGTCGCTCGTCGTTCCGCCTCGCCATGCGCGCGCCGCAATTGCCGCGCGCATTCTCCGAGCGGACCGTCGCCGTTTTCGACGTACGCCGGGAATTGGCGGTCCGACAGTTCCGGAGACGATCCCTCGAGTCAGAACGTAATCCAGCTCACACTTCTGAAGAACCCTTAGCCACCCCCTAGCGGAGCGGCGGCGGCCCTATTCCCAGCGGAACAGGCGGGTGGCGAGCAGACAGCCCACGACGGCGGTGCCGGCCAGCACGAGCAGTTGCGACACGGCGGGGGTCTGCCCCGCCCACGCGGCGGAGATGGTGTCCACGGTGGCACCCAGCGGTGAGTACTCGCCGATGCGGGCCAGCACCGTGGGCATCTGGTCGCGGGGCAGCCAGGCCCCGGCCAGGAAGAGCAGCGGGAAGAACAGCGTCGGCCCGATCGACTGAGCCGCCCGCGCCGACGGGGCGAGCGCCGCGATGAGCAGGCCGATCGCGAACAGGCAGGCGACCCCGAGCAGGAACGCCAGCACGAAGCCGGGCACGTTGGCCGGCGCCGGCTGGTCCAGCAGCAGACGGACGCCGAGGGCGGTGACCACCGCGCCGGCCACGCCCATGACCAGGTTGACCACCACCTGCGCGACGAGCAGCAGCGCCGGGCTGACCGGCGTGGTGGCCAGCCGACGCAGCACCTTGCGCTCGCGGTAGATGCCCAACGCCATCGGCAGCGTGAACAGCGCGAGCATCCCGATGGTCAGGGACAGCGCGATGGACGGCAGGAAGGTCAGCTCGCCGTGCTGCCCGGTGGCCGCCTCCGGCTGCGCCCCGCGCTGCGGCAGCCCGAAGACCAGCATCAGGCCCAGCGGCAACGCGAAGACGAAGAACAGCGAGACCGGCTCGCGCAGGAACAGCTTGGCCTCGACGGCGACGAGCTTGGACAGGGCGTTCACGATGACCTTCCGTCGAGCGCCGGCGGGGCGCCGGCGTGACCGGTGAGGGAGACGAAGGCGTCGTCCAGGGTGGGCTGGTCGACCCGCAGGCCGGCGTAGCGGATCTTCCGCTCGGCCAGCGCCGACAACACCGCCTGGAGGACCTCCTCGGGACCGGTGACGGTGACCTCGTCGCCGTCCCGGCGCACCGAGGTGACCTCGGGCAGGGCGGTGAGCACCGCGTCGTCGAGCCGGTCGACCGGGCGGAAGTGCACCCGGGTCTCGCCGTCCACCCGCGACATCAGACCGGACGGCGTGTCGATGGCGACCACCCGGCCGGCGTCGATGACCGCGAGCCGGTCGCACAGCCGCTCGGCCTCGGCCATGAAGTGGGTGACCAGCACGACCGTCACGCCCCGGTCGCGGATCCGCTCGACCAGGTCCCAGGTGTCCCGCCGGCCCTTCGGGTCCAGCCCGGTGGTCAGCTCGTCGAGGATGGCGATCTCGGGTCGGCCGACCAGTGCCAGCGCCACCGAGAGGCGTTGCTTCTGGCCGCCGGAGAGCTTGTGGAACGCCGTGTCGCGCTGCTCGGCCAGCCCCAGGTCGGCCAGCAGCTCGTCGATGTCGGCCCGGTTGCGGTAGAAGGACCGGTAGAGGTCCAGCGCCTCGCGTACGCGCAGCTTGTCGGGGAGCTGGCTCTCCTGCAACTGGGCGCCGACCCGCTGGCGCACCTCGGTGCGGTCCCGGACCGGGTCGAGGCCGAGCACCCGCACCGTGCCGCGGTCGGCGCGGCGCAGGCCCTGCACGCACTCCACGGTGGTGGTCTTCCCGGCGCCGTTGCGGCCGAGCACCCCGAAGATCTCGCCCTGCTCCACGGTGAACGAGACGTCGTCGACGGCCACCGTGTCGCCGTATCTCTTGTGCAGGTGCTCGACCTCGATGACCGGCATCTGGCGGGGTCCTCCGTCGCGTGCGGGGTGCCGCCGGGCCCTTGAGGTGTCGCGGCGTCGGGTGCGGGAACGGGCCGGCCCGCACCGCGGGTCGACGCCGCCCATCATCCGGGCAACCGAGGCGTGGTTCAACCCTTCGGCCGATGAATGGGGGGGGTGTCGACCGTCCACCAGGGGTGTCGGACGGTCACCCGGCGTGTCGGCCGCCGGGCGCCGGCCGACGGCGCGACGGTAGGGGTGGCCCGTCCTCCGGCGGGGCGGTTACGGTCGGGCGTCCGGACGACGGCGCCGGCCGTCCCCGTCACCGGGACGACACCGGCGACCCGGCGCCGACAAGCGCGAAAGGGGCGTCCGTGCCGCTGCTGAGCTGGCTCGACGGGACCACCGACGAGCGTCCCGACGCGGTCCGGGTGGATGGCCGGGCGACGTCCTGGGTAGAGCTGCGACGGGCCGCCGCCGCGGTCGCCGACGACCTGCGCGGCGCGCGCCGGGTCGCGGTGCCCGCCACGGCGAGCCTGGAAACCGTGGTCGGCGTGGTCGGCGGGCTGCTGGCCGGCGCGGCGGTGGTGCCGGTGCCGCCGGACGCCGGGCCGGTGGAGCGGGACCACATCCTGCGCGACTCCGGCGCCGAGGTGCTGCTCACGCCGCCGGACGCGCCCCCCGTCGACGGCGCGACCGCGCCGCCGCCGGTGCCGGTCGACCTGCGACGGCGCTCCGACACCCGGCACACCGAGCCGGACCCGGCGGCCACCGCGCTGATCCTCTACACCAGCGGCACCACCGGCGCACCGAAGGGCGCCGTGCTGTCCCGCCGCGCGGTGGCCGCCTGCATGGACGGGCTCGCCGACGCCTGGGCGTGGACGCCGGACGACCTGCTGGCGCACGGCCTGCCACTGTTCCACGTGCACGGGCTGGTGCTCGGCGTGCTGGGGCCGCTGCGCATCGGCAGCCGCCTGCACCACGTCGGGCGGCCCCGCCCCGACCGGTACGCGGCGGCGGCCGGATCGCTCTGCTTCGGCGTACCCACGATCTGGTCGCGGATCGCGGCGCAGCCCGCGGCGGCCCGGGCCCTGCGCGGCGCCCGGCTGCTGGTGTCGGGCAGCGCCGCGCTGCCCGAGCCGGTCTTCGCCGCCCTCGCCGGGTTGACCGGGCATCGGCCGGTGGAGCGGTACGGGATGACCGAGACGCTGATCACCGTGAGCGCCCGGGCGGACGGGCCCCGGCGGCCGGGCACGGTGGGCGTGCCGCTGCCGGGCGTGCGCACCCGGGTGGTCGACGAGCACGGCGACCCGCTGCCGGCCGATGGCGCGGCGATGGGCGAACTCCAGGTACACGGCGACACCCTCTTCGACGGCTACCTGCGCCGGCCGGACGCCGACGCGGCCAGCCGCACCCCGGACGGCTGGTTCCGCACCGGCGACGTGGCCACCGTCGGCCCCGACGGGTGGCACCGGATCGTCGGCCGGGCCGCCACCGACCTGATCAAGAGCGGCGGGTACCGGATCGGCGCGGGCGAGGTGGAGGACGCGTTGCTCGCCCACCCGGGGGTACGCGAGGCGGCGGTCGTCGGCACGCCCCACCCGGACCTGGGTCAGCAGGTCACCGCGTACGTGGTCGGTGACGGGCTGGGCGAGGCGGAGCTGATCGACTTCGTGGCACGGCAGCTGTCCGCGCACAAGCGTCCCCGGCAGGTGCGGCTGGTCGACGCGCTGCCCCGCAACGCCATGGGCAAGGTGCAGAAGAGCCGGCTCGCGCGGGAGTGAGGGGCCGGGTCAGGCGCCCGACGCCGGCACCGTGACGGCGGTGAGCACCAGCCCCCGGTCGACCAGGAACCGGCCGTCGAACGCGGTCAGCTCCGTGCCGCCGACCCGTGGACCGGGCACGAGCAGCCGGGCGGTGAACGTCCCGTCCGCGTCGACGGCGATATCCGCCTCGGCGAAGTCCAGGAAGCGCCCGGTCAGCGGGAACCAGGCCTTGTAGACGGACTCCTTCGCGCTGAACAGCAGGCGGTCCCAGCAGACCTCGGGGCGCGCGGCGCGCAGCGCGGCGGTCCGGGCGCGTTCGGCGGGCCGGGCCACCGCGTCCAGCACCCCCTCCGGCAGCGGCGCGTGCGGCTCGGCGTCCACTCCCAGGCTGCCGACCGCCCCGGCCCGGGCCAGGGCGGCGCCCCGGTAGCCGTCGCAGTGGGTCATGCTGCCGACGACGCCGGCCGGCCAACCGGGCGCGCCCCGGGCGCCGGGCAGGATCGCCGCCGGCGGCACGCCGAGTCGGGCCAGTGCCCGGCGGGCGCAGTGCCGGACCGTGGTGAACTCCTGGCGGCGCTTCGGCACCGCGTCGGCGACGACCGGCTCCTCGTCCGGGTGCGGGCGCAGCCCGGCGGGGTCGCTGAAGCACTCCTCCACCACCACGGCCGGCGGCAGGATCCGTTCGATCACGCCAGCAGGCTAGGCGGCCGGGGTCGGCACGGCCCGCCCGTGGCCCGTCGTTAGGGGTCGGGTACGGGGGCGGGACCGCTGCGGCGGATGAGCAACGACTTGCGCACCCGCCCCAGCGCGCTGCGCGGGAGCTCGTCGACGAAGTGGACCCGGCGCGGGCGGGCCGCCGCCGACAGCAGCCGGCCGACGTGGTCGATGAGCGCCTGCGCGGTCAACCCGGCCGCCGCCACGACGTACGCGACGACCTGTTCCCCGCGGGTGCGGTGCGGGGCGCCGACCACCGCCACGTCGTACACCCCGGGGTGGGTGAGCAGCACCTCCTCGACCTGGCGGGCGGCCACCCGCCGGTCACCGCAGCGGACCACGTCGGCGCCGCCGCGGCCGAGGACGCGGTGCCCGCCGGCCGGGTCCACGGTGGCCAGGTCCCCGGTGGGGTGCCAGCCGCCGGCGGGCGGCGGGGAGCCGGGCCGGTCGAGGTAGCCGCTGAAGAGCGTGGGGCTCCGGATGCTCAGCTCGCCCACCGAGTCGCCGTCGGCGGGCACCGGCCGGCCGTCGCGGCTGAGCACCCGGGTCTGCACCCCGGGCAGCGGGCGGCCGGCGGCGCCGGCCGGCCCGGTGAGCACGACCAGGGTCTCCGTGGTGCCGTATCCCTCCACGGGACGGTGCGAGGTGAGCAGCCGCAGCCGCTCCCCCACGGCCGGGGCGAGCGGCGCGTCGCCGGAGACGAGCATGCGCGCTGCGGACAGCGTCCGGGCCCGGGACACGTCCCGGGCGATGTGCGCCCACTGCCGGGGCACCGCGAGGTAGATGGTGCCGGTCGGGCCGGCCGCGGCGTGCCGGTCCAGGTGGACGAAGCGGCTGCCCACCCGCAGCGCGCCCAACAGGCCGACGACCAGCCCGTACGCGCGGAACAGCGGCGCGCCCTGGACCAGGACGTCCTCGGCGCTCCACCGCCAGGCGGCGGCGAGCAGGTCGAGGTCGGCCGCGATGGCCCGGTGGGAGATGCGGACGCCGCGGGAGGGCCCGCTCACGCCTCCGGTGTAGAGGATCACCGCGTCGCTGGCCGGGCCCGGCTCGGGGTGCGTGGCCCAGGACCGCTTCCGCAGGTCCACCGGGACCACCGGCAGTTCACCGCCGACGGCGCCGCCGAGCAGCACGTCGGCGCGGGACTCCCGCAGGATCCGGCGGCGTTCGTCGGCGTCGGCGCCGGGCGGCAGCGGTACCAGCGGCACGCCGGCCTGCACCGCGCCCACCATCGACACCATGGACTCCAGGCTGGGCCGGGCCTCGACGGCCACCGCGCGGGCGCCCCGGATCCGGTCGGCGACCGCGTTCGCGCAGCCGAGCAGGTCCTCGGCGGAGAGGGTCCGGCCGGCGACCCGGAGCGCGTCGGAGCGGTCCGCCCCGGACCCCCGCAGCCCGGGCAGGAGCGTCATCCGACCTGACCCCGGTGTCTCGGTGGTGGTTGGCAGATCACGCACGAACCCTTCACGTCCCGGACGCGCACGGCCCGTGGCCGCTCTCCCCGTCGGTGCGGCGGATTGCGTCCGCCGACCACGGCGGACAGTCCGAAATTAGGCGTACGGCTGGCGGCAGACAACCCCTACCACCGCCTCGGGCACCCGTCCCGGCCGGCCGCGACCGGGGGGCGGACCGGCAGGTGGGAAGGCGGACGACCACATCGGATGAAATCGATTCGCATTGATTGCCAACGGCGTCGCCGGCTCCGAAATCGGAGATGCCGAATCGTGCGTCGGCACTGCCGGCGCCTCGGTCACGCACCGGCAATTGCGATTCCGGGTTCCATTCTTGCGCAGTTTGCGATCCGCCGGACTGCGTTTCGCCCGACCGGCCGTACGGCGAATTTCTTCTTTAACAACAAGTTGCGCCAAAGGGCTTCCAGACGGACTGAAACGGGCAAGTGGGACGAGGGTCGGAAACTGGCCGGGCACCGCCGGGAATCGCCCCGGGAAGCATCGGAGCGGGCAATCCGCCAATGCGGCCGCCGCGGCGACGCCCACCCCACCCCTCCCGCCGGGCGGCGGCACCCCGACAGCGGCGCCGCCCGAGCCGCCCGGGCCCGCCCGGCTCGCCCAGCCGTCCCTCCGATGTCCTCCACCAGGCCCGAGTGAGCAGGGAGAACGCTCTCCCCGCCGGGTGGGCGCGCCCGGGCCCACGCTGTCGCGCCGTCGCCGCCACCCGGCGCCACACCCCCACTCCCCCCATTGCCGGCAAGCGCGGAAAACGTCACCAACCGGCCGGCGGCACCGTCGAGGTAACGTTCCGGATTAGTCGGATGACTTTCCGCTGTCAGGGGCGCCCACCCGCACCCCGCCGGGCGAGGCCATGTTTGCTCATCCTTTACATCCTTCGACTTGCCGCCCAATTGCCGGGCTGACATACTCCACTCCATGAATCGGGATCGATAGAGGCGGCCCGCGTCGTTCCGCCCCGAATTGCGACACCGCAGGTGGCGGCGGATTCTCGGCGCACGAGACCAGGCACGACGTTCGATGAAATCCCCGCGCCGTGCCACCGTTGTCGGTATTCGCCGATTGGAATGGGTCAAGGATTTGTGGGTCTCTGACTGTAACGGGTGTCACCGGAGACCACGGCGGGCGGCCCGCCCGCAGGCCGGGGCCGGGCGGAGGCCCACCCGATGACGATGGCCGAACGGGACCGGCAGTTCGACGTCCTGACCGATCGGCTCGCCGATCTGCACCGCGCCGACGGCCCCGCCGACACCTCGGATGTGATCACCGTGGTCACCGGGCCGGTGGGCGTCGGCAAGACCGCCCTCCTGCAGTCCCTCGCCCGCCGGTGCGCCGAGACCGGGGTCGCCTACCTCGGCGCCAGCGCCTCGCGCAGCGAGCGGACGGTGCCGCTGGAGGTGATCCGCCAGCTCGTGCGGCGGGCCACGTGGGACGAGACCGACCGGGAGCGGGTGGGCCGATTGCTCGACCGCGCGGTGCTGCGGTGGAGCGAGACGAGCGACGAGGAGGCGCTCGCCCCGCTCACCGCCGCCATCGGCGGCGAACTGCTGGACCTCGCCACCCGAACCCCCACGCTGATCGCCGTCGACGACGTCCAGCACGCCGACGTGCCGTCCCTGCGCTGCCTGGACCACCTGGCCCGACGGGTCACCGGCCTGCCCGTGCTGATCGTGCTGACCGAGGCACCGCGTACCCGGGCGTGGCACCCCACCGCGTACGCCGAACTGCTCCAGCCCGCCCGGCTGCACCGCATTCGGCTGCCCCTGCTCTCCGCGGACGGGACGTTCCGGATCCTGGCCGAGCGGCTCGGGGTGCCGGTGGCGCGGCGCGTCGCCGACGAGGCGTACCGGATCAGCGGCGGCAACCCGCTGCTGGTGCACGCCCTGGCCGACGACCACCCGGCCGGCGCCGACGCCCCGGTTCCCGGCGAGGCGTTCCGGGAGGCGGTGCTGAGCTGCCTCTACCGCTGCGAACTCCTGGTGCTGAAGACCGCCCGGGTGCTCGCGGTGACCGAGGAGCCGCTGCACGGCCCGCTCCTGCCCCACCTGCTCGACCTGCCCACCGAGCCGAACCTGTCCGCGGTCGACCCGTCCACCAGCGCCGGCCTCGTCACCGCCGACGGGCTCCGGCACCCGACGGTGCGCCGGGCGGTGCTCGACGGCATGACCGTGGAGGAACGGGCCCGCCTGCACCGGGCCGCCGCGCAGCTGCTGCACGACGACGGCGCCCCGCCGACACGGGTGGCGCCGCACCTGCTCACCACCGACGAGCTGACCGAGCCGTGGATGGCCCAGACCCTGCTCGACGCCGGCGAACAGGCACTGACCGACGGCGACGTGGACACCGCCCGGCGGTACCTGCGTCGGGCCAACCGGGACTGCCCCGACGAGTGCCTGCGCGCGCGGATCCGCTCCGCCCTGGCCCGGGCCGAGTGGCGTCTGGACCCCCAGGCCGCCGTCCCGCACCTGCACGGCGTCGCCACCGCGGTCCGCGCCGGGCACCTGGGCAGCCGGCAGGCCGCCGGCCCGATCCAGTACCTGCTCTGGCACGGTCAGCCCGACCGGGCCGTGGAGCTCATCCACCACCTCGGCGAACGCGCCGACAGCCTCGACACCCACACGGCCGTGGACCTCATGATCATGCGCGGGTGGATGGCGACCCTCTACCCGGGGGCGCCGGTCGACGCCCCCGCCTGGCCGGTCCCGACCCGGGACCCGCTCGCGCTGGCCCGGGTCCGGCACCGGCTGCGCGGCGTCCTGCTGCTCCGCACGGTGCTGGAGCGCGGCGACCTCGACGCCCTGGAGGACGCCGAACGCACCCTCGCCACGCTCAGCCTGGACGACGAACCGAGCATGTGGAGCGCCGTCTGCGCGGTGATCGCCATGATCTACGCCGACCGGCTGGACCTGGCCGACGAGTGGTGCGACCGGCTGGACCGGATCGCCTCCGCCCGCCGGCACCGCACACCGCGGGCCCTGCTCACCGCGGTCGCCGCCACGGTGGCCGGTCGGCGCGGCGACCTGCACCGGGCGCGCGAGTTGGCCGACTCGGCGCTCAACCGGTTGTCGCCGAAGGGCTGGGGAGTCGCGATCGGCGCCCCCCTGGCCGTTCGACTCTGGACGCTGACCCGCCTCGAGGAGTGGGAGGAGGCGGCGGCCTGCCTGCGTACACCGGTGCCGCCGGCGCTGTTCGAGACGCCGTTCGGGCTGCACTACCTGCACGCCCGCGGGCTGCACGCGATCGCCGCCGGCAGTCCCGAGGCGGCCCTGGCCGACTTCCAGCTGTGCGGGCAGTTGATGACGTCGTGGCGGCTCGACCTCGCGCCGCTGGTCCCCTGGCGCACCGAGTCGGCCCGGGCACTGCTGCAACTGGGCCGCCGGCAGCAGGCCGAGAAGCTGGTGCGGGAGGAACTGGACCGGCTCCGACCGACCGACCTGCGGTGGCGGGGCATCGCGCTCCGGGTGCTCGGCACCGCGTCCGAGGGGCCGGACCGGATCCGCTACCTGCGTGGCGCCGTGCGGCTGCTGCGCCAGTGCGGCGCCCGGGTGGAGTTGGCGCACGCCCTCGGCGACCTCGGCCAGGCCCAGCAGCAGGCCGGAGACCTGCGCCAGGCGCGCAGCACCTCGCGGGCCGCGCGGGACCTCGCCGAGGATTGCGGGATCCCCGCGCTGCGCCCGGCGGTCGCGGCCGGCCGGACCGCCGCGGCCGACCCGGACGCCGACACCGGGCTGCTGCTCACCGGGCTCAGCGACGCCGAGTCACGGGTGGCCGCGCTGGCCGCGCAGGGGCACACCAACCGGGAGATCGCGGAACGGATGTTCCTCACCGTCAGCGCCATCGAGCAGCGGCTGACCCGGATCTACCGCAAGCTCGACGTCCACTCCCGCAGCGAGCTGGCCGCCCGCCTCCGCTTCGACCGCTGACCCGGTCGGCCGCCCGTTTCGGTCCGGCCTGCCCGACCGTCCGACCCGGACGGCCGTTCGGCATGCGTGGCCGGGCCATGGTGTGATCGGATGTCCTCGATCGGCGTCACCGGTTGTCCATCGTGGCGAAACCTGCTCGACACCCGGCCGGCTGACGTCCCCCTTCCGGTCAGGGGCGCAACCCCTACCCGCCCGTCGGCACCGCAGGTTTACCGAAGAAACGGTGGGGTCCCGGACCCGTTGTCGCACGCCAGGGGCGGTGCCAGACTCGCCAGCAACCGGATCACGCGTCCGACGACGCGCTCCGGTGGGGAGGATTTCCAGGTCCACCCGGCCGGCGGCCCGGTGCGCCTCACCCCTGTCCCGCTCCATCGACAGGTGTGGTGAGGGGGCCGCCGACGGCACCGGGTGGAACGGCGCGTCGGCGACGGTGACCCCGTCGCGGCGTCCGCGGACGAGAAGGGCTGACAGGACACGTGCTGGTACAGCGAGAAGAACAGCTCGACCTGCTGCGCGACACCTTCCGGAACTGCGATCGGCAGCGGAGGGGGCACGTCTCACTCGTCACCGGCGCGGTGGGCAGCGGCAAGACGAGCGTGCTGGAGTCGTTCGGCGACTGGGCGGCCACCGCCGGGGGCCGGGTGCTGAGCGCGGCCGCGTCCCGGGCCGAACAGGAGCTGCACCTGGGGGTGCTCGGCCAACTCCTGCAGGGGGCGCGGCTCGCCCCCGAGACAGGTGTGCGGGTGGAACGCCTGCTGCGCGACGCCCCGCCGGCGCCCGGGCACGACGGTCCGGACGGGCCCGTCGGCGCCGACCGGATCTCCGCGCCCGTGCTGCACGGCCTGTTCAGCACACTGCTCGACCTCGCCGAGGCGGGACCGCTCGTGCTCACCGTCGACGACGTCCACCACGCCGACCCGGCGTCGCTGCACTGCCTGCTCTACGTCGCCCGCCGGCTGCGACACACCCCGATCATGGTGGTGCTGGCCGAGGCCCGGACGCTGCGACCACCGCACCCGCACTTCCGGGCCGAGCTGTTCAGCCAGCCACACTTCACCCGGATCTCCCTTCCGCCGTTGACCGTCGAGGCGATCACGCGGCTGGTCGACGACGGGGTGGAGCCGGCCGCGCGGGAGACCGCCGAGCGGTGCCTGCGGATGACCGGCGGGAACCCGCTGCTCACCCGGGCGCTGATCGAGGAGCGGCCCCGGGCCGAGGCGGGCGAGGAACCACCGTCGGATCCGACCCTCGGCGACGTGTTCGACCAGGCCGTGCTCGGCTGCCTGTACCGGCACGAACCGGGGGTACGCCGGGTCGCGCAGGCGATGGCGGTGCTGGACCGGCCGGGCCCGGCGGATCTGCTCGGCCACCTGCTCGACGTGGTGCCCGAGTCGGTCAGCCCGATGGTCCGGGTGCTGCGCACCACCGGCCTGCTGGACGAGGACCGGTTGCGCCACCCCCGGATCCGGCGCTCCATCCTGGCCGACCTGTCCGTCGACGAGCGGCGTGAGCTGCACCAGCGGGCGGCCGAGGTGCTGCACGAGCACGGCGTCGAGCCGTACGCCGTGGCCGAGCACCTCGTCGCCGCGGGCTGGGCGGAGGCCGGCTGGACGGTGCCGGTGCTGCACGACGCCGCCGCCCAGGCCCTCGCGGTCGGTCGGCCCGACGTCGCCGCCGGCTGCCTGCGCCTCGTCGGGCGGGCCGACGTGGACGACGAGCAGCGGGTCGCCACCACCGCGATGGTGGTCCGCGCCCGGTGGCAGATCAACCCGTTGACCGTGAGCGGCCAGCTCGACCAGCTCGTCGGCGCCGCCCGGGCCGACGGCTGGCCCGCGGGCGCCGCCCTGTCCACCGTGCCCTACCTGCTGTGGCAGGGGCGGGTCGAGGAAGCCGACGAGGCGATCACCGGGTGCGGCGGGGACGACGAGCAGGCCCACGCGGCCACCGCGAGCCGTCGTCGGGCGATGCACCTGCTGCTGGGGCTCTCCCACCCGGACCACCTGACCGCCGTGCGGGAGGCGGCCGGCGCGCCCCGAGCGTCCCTGCTGGCCGGCGGCTCGTCGCCGGTGCAGGCGCTGTCCCTGCTCGGCGCGGCGCTGACCCCGACCGGCGACCACGACCCGGTCGCCGGCGCCGAGCAGTTGCTGCACCGCCACCACGGCGAGGACGGCATGCTCCCGTTGCTGACCGCACCGTTGCTGGCGCTGCTCTGGGCCGGCCGCGCGGACCGGGTCGCCGCCTGGTCGGCCGCGCTGCTGGACCGGCCGGCCGTGCGGCACGCCCCGCTCTGGCGGGCGGTGCTGCGCGCCCTGCGCGCCGAGGCGGCGCTGCGCCTGGGTGATCTGACCGTCGCCGAGCAGCAGGCCCGCGCCGCCCTGGACGACCTGCCGCCGGCCGCGTGGGGCGTCGCCCTCACCGGTCCGCTCGCCACGCTCGTCGCCTGCGCCACCGAGTCCGGGCGGCACGCCGAGGCCGAACGGTGGCTGGCGCAGAGCCTGCCCGCCGGCGCCTTCCGCACGCCGCTCGGCCTGCACTACCTGGCCGCGCGGGCACGCCACCACCTGGCGCTCGGCCGGGCCCACGCGGCCACCGCCGACCTGCGCCGCTGCGGCGAGCTGATGCGGGCCTGGGGCGTCGACGTGGCCGGTCTGGTGCCCTGGCGGCTGGAGCTGGCCCGGGTGCAGCTGGCCGTGGGCAACAAGGCGCACGCCACCCAACTGCTGCAGGAACAGCTGCGGGTGCCGCACGGGGTGGACGACCGCACCCGGGGTCGTACGCTGCGGCTGCTCGCCGGCACCACCGCGCCGGACCACCGACGCAAGCTGCTCTCCGAGGCGGTGAACCTGTTGCAGGGCTGCGGCGACCGGCTGGAGCTGGTCCGCGCGCTCGGCGACACCGGGCAGACGCTGCAGCGGGCGGGCGACTCGGCGCAGGCCCGACTGCTGGTCCGCCGGGCGTACCAGCTGGCCCAGGACTGCGGCGCGTCGGTGCTGGCCCAGCGACTGGTCCGGCGCGAGCCCGGCGGCGTGCCGGCCGGGCCGCCGGCCGAGACGCCGGAGCCGGAGGACGGGCTGAGCGAGGCCGAACGCCGGGTGGCGGCGCTGGCCGCGCAGGGCCACACCAACCGGCAGATCTCCAGCAAGCTGTTCATCACGGTGAGCACCGTGGAACAGCACCTGACCCGGGTCTACCGCAAGCTCGACGTCAAGCGCCGTTCCGACCTACCGGCCCG
The DNA here is from genome assembly GCF_049315235.1 of Micromonospora sp. WMMD754. Taxonomy (NCBI): domain Bacteria; kingdom Bacillati; phylum Actinomycetota; class Actinomycetes; order Micromonosporales; family Micromonosporaceae; genus Micromonospora; species Micromonospora sp. WMMD754. The sequence continues at coordinate 5,145,849 of NZ_CP186058.1, read as the reverse complement.
GCTGGTGGCGTTCGCGGAGCCGCTGGGCGAGGAGATCCAGCCCGCGGCCTCCTGAAACCTGCCACAAGGAAGGGCCCCTTCTTAACACCCGGGTGTTAAGAAGGGGCCCTTCCTCTACCGAATGCGTTAAGAGGGGGCCCTTCCTTACAAGCTCAGCACGAGGTCGGCGGCGGCGGTCACGCCGCCCGCCCGGCGCAGGCAGTCGCGCCACCGCGCCGCCCGATCGCGGAAGGACGGGTCGGACAGCAGCCGGCCCAGCTTGTCCACGACGTCGTCGACGTCGAGCGGGTCCTCGTGCTCGACCGCCAGCGCGATCCCGGCGTCGACCACCCGCACCGCGCCGTCGTAGCAGTCGAACCAGAACGGCATCACCAGCTGCGGCACGCCGAACCAGGCCGCCTCGTGGATCGCGTTGGCGGCGGCGTGGTTGAAGAACACCCGCACGTGCGGGTGCGCCAGCACCTCCACCTGCGACGGCAGCCACGACTCGACGCGCAGGTTGGCGGGCAGCTCGCCGGCCGGGGGCAGCAGCGGGTGCCGGGCGGCGGGCAGTTTCCACAGCACCTGGTGCTCGGGGCCGAGGCGGGCGGCCACCTCGACCAGCGCGGCCACCTGGGCGGCGGTCGGACGCATGATCGTGCCGAAGCCGACGTAGACGACGGACTCGTGCGCGTCGAGCCAGGCGCGCAGCTCGGCGCCGTCCGCGCTGGGCACGATGTCCCGGGGGACCATCGAGCCCACCGTGCGCAGGTTCGCCGGCGCCGTGTCGAACGGGTACTCCAGGCCGAACACGGTGTAGGCCAGCAGCGCCCGGGCCGTCTCGGCGTACTGCGAGGGACGCAGCTCGGCGTTGCGGATCCCGGCCTCGGTCCGCCGCCGCGCGGCGGCGGTGCTGCGGGCGAGCCGCTCCGGTTCGGTGAGCGTGGCCAGCAACGCGGCCCGGTAGCTGTCGTTCGCCGCCCGTTGGCTCGGGTTCATCGCCAGCGGCAGCCCGGACAACGACATCGGGTACGACGGCGGCAGGCTGTCCTGGAGGAAGTTCGACGGCGGCACCGTGACGCTGATGACGTAGGGCACGCCCCGGGTGGTGGCCGCGTCCATGCCGAACGAGGCGAACGAGTCCACCACCGCCAAGGCCGGGCGCACCTCGTCGACGACCGCCAGGCACCGCTCGTACAGCTCGTGCAGGTGGTCGAAGTCGGTCGAGGCGTCGACGTAGCTGGCGAAGTTCACCACCCGCGAGCCGGTGGACATCCGGCGGTGCGTCTCGTCGTCCCAGTGCTCCGGGCGGACCTCCACCCGGGGCGGCCCGAGGGAGACGAAACGCAGGTCGCCGTCGCCGGGCAGGGCCTCGATCTCGGCCCGCCGCTCGTCGGTGCAGGCGAACCGGACCGGCCGCACGGCCCGGCGCTTCAGCTCGCCGGCCAGGGTGAGCAGCGGGTTGAACAACCCCGCGCTGCCGGAGCTGACCAGCAGCAGCGGTCCGTCGTCGGGGGTCATCGCGGCCGACCCCTAGTCCATCGCCCGGCGCATGAAGCCGCGGATGCCGACGGCGGTGAAGACCACGAACACCACGGCGAGCACGAGCAGGTCCAGCCAGAGCGGCACCGACTGGACGCCCGGCGGGGCGACCAGTGAGCGGGTCGCCTCACTCACGTAGGTCAGCGGGTTGATCGCGCAGACCACCTGGAACCAGGGCAGCGAGTCCAACGCGCGCAGCGGGAACTGGGTGGCGCCGGTGAACATCAGCGGCGTCAGCGTGACCGTGAACATGATCTGGATCCGTTGCGGCGGGACGAGCGTGCCGAAGGTCAGGCCCATGGCGGCACCGACCAGCGCACCGGCCGCCAGCACGCCCACGATCGGCAGCAGCGTGGACAGCGGCCACGTGACGCCGAGGATCAGCATGCCGACCGGGATCAGCACCAGCCCGGCGACGAGGCCCCGGATCGCCCCGAAGACGATCTTCTCGAACGCGACCAGCGGGATCGCCATCGGCGACAGCAGGCGGTCCTCGATCTCGCGGGTGAAGGAGAAGTCCATCACCATCGGCAGTGCGGTGTTCTCCAGGCCGATCAGGAACGCGTTGAGCGCGATCACGCCGGGCAGCAGCACGTTGGCGAAGTCGTCGCTGGCGTACCCGAGGTCCTTGAGCACCTTGCCGAAGATGAGCAGCATGAACAGCGGCTGGAGGAAGACCTGGGCCAGGAACGCGCCCACCTCGCGGCTGGTGACGAACATGTCCCGCCAGAGCACCGCCCGGAAGGTGGTGAGCTGGTCGCGCAGGCGTACCGGCGGGGGTGCGACGGCGGCCGACGGGGCCGGGACGGCGGGGGCGGTGACGGTCACCGAAGTTCCCTTCCGGTCAGGTGGATGAAGACGTCCTCCAGGCTGGGCTGGCCGACGCTGAGGTCGCGGACCTCGCAGCCGAGGTCGGTGAGGACCTTCAACGCCATCGGCACGGCGTTGGCCGGGGCTCCGGCGGTGTAGACGCGGAACGACAGCGGCGCGTCCGGGTCGGCGGGCGCGTCGGGCAGCGGCATCGGCGGCATGCCGGGGAACATCGGCAGCTCCGCGGCGCCGCCGGCGCGCAGCCGTTCCACCCGCTCCACGTCCGGTACGTCGGCCAGCGCGGCCTGCACCGCCTCGACCGGCGCGCCCGGCGCGACCACCAGGGTCAGGGTGCTGCTGCCGGGCAGGGTCCGGGTCAGCGCGGCCGGGGTGTCCAGGGTGAGCAGCTTGCCGTGGTCGACGATGCCGACCCGGTCGCAGAGCTTCTCCGCCTCCTCCATGTCGTGCGTGGTCACCACGACGGTGACGCCGGAGCGCTTCAGCTCGGCGATCCGCTCGTGCACGAACAGCCGCGACTGCGGGTCGAGGCCGGCGGAGGGCTCGTCGAGGAAGAGCACCCGTGGGGCGTGCATCAACGCCCGGGCGATCATGGTGCGTTGGGCCAGGCCGCCGGAGAGGAAGTCGGTGCGGGCGGTGGCGAACGCCGTCAGGCCCATCTGCTCCAGCAGTTCGTCGGCCCGCGCCGACCGGCGGGACCGGGACACCCGGTGGTACGCGGAGTGGAACAGCAGGTTCTGCCGGACGGTCAGTGACCGGTCCAGGTTGACCCGCTGCGGCACCACCGCCAGCAACTGCCGGGCCACGGCGGGCGCACGGGACACGTCCGCGCCGCAGACCAGGGCGCGGCCCGAGGTGGCGCGCACCCGGGTCGTCAGCACCCCGATCGTCGTGGTCTTGCCGGCGCCGTTCGGCCCGAGCAGACCGAAGACCTCGCCGGCGGCGACGGAGAAACTCAGTCCGTCCACCGCCGGCGGCATGTCGGGCCGGTATCTCTTGACCAGCCCGTCGACCACCACTGCCTCGTCCACGTCGTCATGCTCCCGTCCTGGTTCCTGGTAAGACAGTTGTCGGCCCCCGCGATAGGGGGCGTTAGGGGCAGCCCAAGGGGCGGTGTCACAGACCCCGTTCCGCGAGCCAGCCGTCCACGGTCACGGCGAGTTCCGGGCCGCGCTCGCCGACCATCGTGAAGTGGTCACCGGCCGCGTCCCGCGTCTCGTGCGGGTACGGCCACACCGACCGCCATCCGTCCGGTTCCCCGGTCCACTCCCCCAGCGGCTCGCTGGCCCGCACCAGCAACGTGGCGGCGGACATCGGCGCGGGCCGCCAGTCGAGGAACAGCGGCAGGTAGCCGGCCCAGGCGGTGGCCCGGTGGTCGTCCATCGGGGTGTACGCGCTGTCCCGCTCGACCATCCCGTCGAGCAGCTGCGACGTCCAGCCGCCGAGCACCTCGCTGCCGGGCGGGTAGGTGTCCATCAGCACCACCGCGGCCGGGGCGCGGCCCTGCCGGTCCAGCTCGGCGGCGAGCAGGTTGGCCACCATCGCGCCGCCGGAGTGCCCGGCCAGCACGAACTTGCCCGGGCCGACGGCGCGCAGCACGGTGTCCGCGTGCACCCGCAGCAGCGCGTCGAGGTCGGCGGGCAGTTCCTCGCCGACCCCGAAGCCGGGGTTGGGCAACGCCCACACGTTGCGCCGGCCGCGCATGCCGGCGGCCAGGCGGGCGTACTCGTGCGCCCCGGACAGCAACGACATCGTGCAGCAGCAGACGACGGGGGTGGCGGGACCCTCGGCGAGACGCAGGATCCCGGCCGGGCGGGTCAGCTCGGCCGGGGAGGTGAAGCTGGGCCGGAACTGGGCCAGCTTGACCAGCAGTTCGGCGTAGCCGGCGGCGTCGGCGCGCGCCTTGGGCTGGCGGAACAGCCCGCCGAGCAGGCCACCGGCCCCCTCCGGGGTGGCGGCGTCGGCGGGCGCGGCGCCGGCCCCGTCGCCGAGGATGAGGCCGAGCAGGTGCCCGGCCAGCGCGTCCGGGGTGGGGTGGTCGAAGAGCAGCGTGGCGGACAGCTCCACGCCGGTCTCCTGGCGCAGCGCGTCGCGCAGCTCGAGCGCGGTCAGCGAGTCGAAGCCCAGTTCCAGGAAGTCGCGGTCCGGCTCGACCGCGCCCGGCCCGGCGTGCCCGAGCACGGTGGCCGCCTGCGCCCGGACCAGGTCCAGCAGGATCGGCAGCCGGTCGCCGGCGGGCACGGCGGCCAACCGGTCCCGCAACGCCCGCGCCGGGTCGGACGGTCCGGCGGCGGGCGCGGCCGCGTCCGTCCCGGCGACGGCGTCGGGTACGCCACGCAGCAGCGGGGCCGGCCGCACCGCGGTGAACGCGGGCACGAACGCGGGCCAGTCGATGTCGGCGACGGCGATCTCGTCCCGCCCGCCGTCGCTGACGAGGGAGGCGTTCCCGCCGGCGGTGAGCAGGTCGCCGCCACCGTCGGTGTCGGGCTCGCCGTTCCGGCCGGCGGCGACGCGGGCCAACGCGTCGAGCGCGGTCTCCGGGTCCAGCGGGCGGACACCCCGCCGGCGCAGCTGCTCCGGGTCGGCGGTCTCGCCGCTCCACGGCGCCCAGGCCACCGTCGTGGCCGGCCGACCCCCGGCGCGGCGGCGGGCGGCCAGCGCGGCGAGCCCGGCGCCGGTGGCCGCGGCCACCGCCGCGCCACCGCCGCCCCAGGTGGCGGCCGTGGAGACGAAGACCAGGAACTCGTCGACCGCGTGGCCGGCGCACGCGGCGTCGAGCCGGGCCACCGCGGCCAGCTGCGCGCCGACCCGGTCGGCCACCCGGCGCGGGTCGGCCGCCGCGACCGGCTCGCCGGCCCCGCCGGCGTCGGCCACGTGCAGCACGGTACGCACCGGCGTGCCGGCCGCGGCCAGCCGCTCCAGCGCGGCGGGCAGCGCCTCGACGCCGTCCACGACGGTCACGTCGACCCCGGTCGGCGCGTCGGTGTCGGGCACCGCCGGACCGACCAGCAACAGGTGGGTCGCGCCCGCGCCGGCGAGCCGGCGCAGCAGGTGCGGGCGACGGACCGGGGCGTCGCCGTGCACGAGCACCGCGCCGCCCGGCCGCCAGGGCCGCTCGGGGGCGGCCGGGGCGCGTTCCAGGCGCCGGGCGCGCAGCCCACCGGCTCGCACGGCGAGCTGGTCCTCGGCGCCGTCACCGGCGACCACCCGGGCCAGCAGGGCGAGATCGGAGCCTGGGGTGGCCGGGGCCGGGTCGGCAGCGGTCGCCTCGGTCCCGGCGGGCAGGTCGAGCAGGCCGCCCCAGAGGCGGGGGTGTTCCAGCGCCAGCACCCGGCCGAGGCCCCAGACGGTCGCGGCGGCGGGGTCGGGCGCCGGGTCACCGGCGCCGGTGGCGACCGCGCCCCGGGTGACGCACCACAGCGGAGCGGTGACGCCGGCCTCGGCGAGCGCCCGCACCACGGCGATCGTGCCGGCGAGGGCGTCCGTGCCGGGTGCCGTGGTCGTGGCGCCGTCGCCGGCAGCGCCGGCCGAGGTGGCGCCGCCGCCGGCAGCGCCGGCCGAGGTGGCGCCGCCGCCGGCAGCGCCGGCCGAGGTGGCGCCGCCGCCGGCAGCGCCGGTCGGAGTGGCACCGTCGCCGGCAGGGCCGGGCGGGGTGGCGCTCTCCCCGGCAGCGCCGGACGGAATGGCCAGGAGGACCACCCGGGTCGGTGTGACCTCGGCGAGCCGGTCGCGCAGCGCGGCGCCCGGGTCGGCGCCGGACGGCACCGGCACCGGGTCGAGGCCCTCGGCGCGTACCGCCTCGGTCACCGCCGTCAGCAGGTCGCCGGGTGGGCCGACGACCAGGCACGGCCCGCCCGGGGAGAGGCCGGTCGGCGGGTCGACCGGGGTCCAGCCGATCCGGTAACGCAGTCCGTCGAGGGTGGCCGCGCGACGGCGGCGGTCGCGGTAGCCGGTCAGCGCGGGCAGCAGCTCGTCGAGCGCGCCGGCGGCGTCGTCGTCGAGCCCGAGCAGGGCGGCCAGCGCGGCCGGGTCACCCCGGTCGGCGGCGGCCCAGAACTCGCCGTCGGCCGGGTCGGCGGGGCGCGGCGCCAGGTCGAACCGGATCGGGTCGGGCCAGAACCGCTCGTGCTGGAACGCGTACGTGGGCAGGTCGACCCGGGTGGCGTCGGTGTCGGCGAACAGCGCCGGCCAGCGTACGCCGGCGCCGCGCAGGTCCACGGCGGCGACCGCGGCGAGCAGGGCGGCCGGTTCGGACAGCTCGCGGCGGGCCGCCGGCACGAACGCGGCCGGCTCGACGTCGGGCAGGCACTCGCGGGCCAGGGCGGTGAGCGCCGCGTCCGGGCCGAGGTCCAGGTAGGTGCCGGTCCCGGCGGCGGCCAGGGTGGCCACGGCGGGCTGGAACCGTACGGTGTCCCGGACGTGCTGCACCCAGTAGCCGGGGTCGGTGGCCTGCGCGGCGGTGAGCGGTTCGCCGGTGCGGTCGGAGACGATCGGCACGGTCGGCGGGTGCCAGGTGAGCTTCTCCGCGACCACCCGGAACTCGGCCAGCACGTCGTCCATCCGGGCGGAGTGGAAGGCGTGGCCGACCCGCAACCGGCGGGTCCGCCGGCCGCGCGCGGCGAGCTGTTCGCCGGCGGCGAGTACCGCGTCCTCGTCGCCGGAGAGCACCACCGACTCGGGACCGTTCACCGCGGCCAGGGCCACCCGGTGGTCGAGCAGCGGCGCCACCTCGGCGGCGGACGCGCGGACCGCGAGCATCGCCCCGCCGGCCGGCAGCGCCTGCATGAGCCGGGCCCGGGCGGCGACCAGGGTGGCCGCGTCCGGCAGCGACAGCACGCCGGCGACGTGCGCGGCGGCCAGCTCGCCGACCGAGTGGCCGAGCAGGTGGGCCGGGCGCACGCCCCACGCGGTGACCAGCCGGTACGCGGCGACCTGGTAGGCGAAGAGCGCGGGTTGGGTGAACTCGGTGCGGTCGAGCAGCGTCGCCTCGGGGGTGTCCGGGCCGGCGAAGACCACCTCGCGCAGCGGGCGGTTCAGGTGCCGGTCGAGTTCGGCGGCCACCTCGTCGAACGCGGCGGCGAAGACCGGGAACCTGCGGTGCAGGTCGGCGCCCATCCCGGGCCGCTGGGCGCCCTGGCCGGGGAAGAGGACGGCGAGCTTGCCGGCCGGCCGGGCCACGCCGCGCACCACGCCGGGGGCGGGCCGGTCCTCGGCGACCGCCCGCAGGCCGGCGCGCAGCGCCGCCGCGTCGTCGCCGGTGACCGCGGCCCGGTGCGGCAGCGCCGCCCGGGTGGTGAGCAGCGAGTACGCCACGTCGGCCGGGCGCAGGTCGGGGTGGGCGGCGAGGTGGTCCAGCAGTCGCCGGGCCTGCCCGGCGAGGGCCGGCGCGGAGCGGGCGGACACCAGCCACGGCGCGGGCGGCGCGGTGCGGGCGCCGTCGGGGCGGACCCGGTCGACGTGGGTGGCGGGGCCTCCCGGTCCGGCGACGGCCGGTGTCGCCGGCGCGTCCGGGGGCGCCTGTTCCAGGACCGCGTGGGCGTTGGTGCCGCTGACGCCGAACGCGGAGACGCCGGCGCGGCGGGGCCGGTCGGTGGCCGGCCACGGGCGCGGGTCGGTGAGCAGCTCCACCGCGCCGGCGGACCAGTCGACGTGCGGGGTGGGCCGGTCGACGTGCAGGGTGGCCGGGAGCCGGCCGTGCCGCATGGCGAGGACCATCTTGATGATGCCGGCGACGCCGGCGGCGGCCTGGGTGTGGCCGATGTTCGACTTGACCGAGCCGAGCAGCAGCGGGGCGGCCCGGTCCTGCCCGTACGTGGCCAGCAGCGCCTGCGCCTCGATCGGGTCGCCGAGCGTGGTGCCGGTGCCGTGTGCCTCCACCACGTCCACCTCGGCGGCGGTGAGCCCGGCGTTGGCCAGCGCGGCCCGGATGACCCGGCGTTGGGCGGGCCCGTTGGGCGCGGTGAGTCCGCTGCTGGCGCCGTCCTGGTTGACCGCGCTGCCGCGCACCACGGCGAGCACGGGGTGGCCGTGGCGGCGGGCCTCGGAGAGCCGTTCCAGGAGCAGCACGCCGACGCCCTCGGACCAGCCGGTGCCGTCGGCGGCGGCGGCGAACGACTTGCACCGCCCGTCGGTGGACAGGCCGCGCTGGCGGGAGAACTCGACGAACACGGTCGGGGTGGCCATCACGGACACCCCGCCGGCCAGCGCGAGGGTGCACTCCCCCAGCCGCAGCGCCTGGCAGGCCAGATGCAGCGCGACCAGGGACGACGAGCAGGCGGTGTCCACGGTGATCGCCGGCCCTTCCAGGCCCAGCGCGTACGCGATCCGGCCGCTGGCCACGGCGGCGGCGCTGCCGGTGCCGAGGTAGCCCTCGACGCCGCCGCCGACGCCGGTGAGCAGCGCCGCGTAGTCGCCCTGGCTGCTGGTGGCCGCGTAGACGCCGGTGGGCGCGCCACGCAGCCCGGTCGGGTCGACGCCGGCGGACTCGAACGCCTCCCAGGCGGTCTCCAGCAGGAGCCGCTGCTGCGGGTCCATGGCGAGGGCCTCGCGGGGGCTGATGCCGAAGAACGCCGGGTCGAAGTGGCCGGCGTCGGGCAGGAAGCCGCCGTCGCGGACGTAGGAGGTGCCGCGGCTGGTCGGGTCGGTGTCGTAGAGCGCGTCGAGGTCCCAGCCCCGGTCGGCGGGGAACGGGGCCATCGCGTCGCGGCCGGCGTCGACCAGCTCCCAGAGCTGGTCGGGCGAGCGCACGCCACCGGGGAACCGGCAGCTCATCCCGATGATCGCCACGGGTTCGGTGAGGCGGTCGGTGAGTTGCTGGTTCTGCTGCCGGAGTTTCTGGTTGTCCAGCAGGGACGCGCGCAACGCGCCCACCACCTCGTCCAGCGAGACGCTCATCGGGGCCTCCCTGCCGCCGGCCGGGTCACGAGTCGGATCCTTCGAGGGCCATCCGCACCAGTCCGGCGACGTCGAGGTCGCGGATCTCGGCGGCGGGGGCGTCCGGCGTCGCGTCCGGGGCCGGCGCGGCGGTGTCCTGGCCGAGGCGCAGCAGCGGGTCGAGCAGCCCCGCCTGCCGCAGCCGGTCCAGCGGGATCGCCGCGAGCACCCGGCGCACGGTCTCCTCGTCGGCTGGGTCGCCGCCGGCCGGGTCGCCGCCGTCGGGGAACAGCTCGGCGTCCAGGTGGTCGGCGAGGCCGGCCGGGGTCGGGTAGTCGAAGACCACGGTGGTGGGCAGCTCCCGGCCGGTCGCGGCGGTGAGCAGGTTGCGCAGCTCCACCGCGGTGAGCGAGTCGAAGCCGAGGTCGAGGAAGCCCCGCTCCGGGTCGACCGCGTCGACCGAGGGGTGGCCGAGGACCTTCGCCGCGTCGGTGCGGACCAGGTCCAGCAGCGCGTCGCGCCGGTCGGCGGCGGGCAGCGCGCGCAGCTCGGCGAGCCGGTCCGCGCCCTCCGGGCCGGCGTTCGCGGCCGGTTCCGGTGCGGCGGCGAGCGCCCGCACGGCCGGCAGGTCGGCCAGCAGCGGACTGGGTCGCAGCGCGGTGAACAGCGGGTGGAACGTGGCCCAGTCGACGTCGGCGACCGTCACGCAGGTGTCGCCGGCGGCGAGCGCGTGCCGCAGCCCGGCCATCGCCGGCCCGGGCGGCAGCACCCGCAGGCCGCGTCGGCGCAGCTGTTCCGGCGCGTCGTCGTCGAACATCCCGGACTCGGTCCACGGCCCCCAGGCCACCGAGGTGGCGGGCAGGCCGCGCGCCCGGCGCCGCTGCGCGAGGGCGTCCAGGTGGGCGTTGCCGGCGGCGTACGCGCCCTGACCGCCGCTGCCCCAGGTGGCGGCGATGGAGGAGAAGAGCACGAACGCGTCCAGCTCGACGCCGTCGAGCAGCTCGTCGAGCAGTTCCGCGCCGGCCAGTTTCGGGCCGATCACGTACGCCAGGTCCTCCAGCGTGGTCTCGGCCAGCGGGACCACCTCGCTGACCCCGGCGGCGTGCACCACCGCGCGCAGCGGCGGCCCGTCCCGGCGCAGGTCGGCCACGAGGTCGGTCATGGCGGTCCGGTCGGCGGCGTCGCACCGGGCCACCCGGCACTCGACGCCGGAGTCGGCCAGCTCGGCCAGGAGCGCGTCGGCGCCGGGGGTGTCGGCGCCGCGCCGGCTGGTCAGCACGATCCGCTCGGCGCCCGCGTCGGCGGCCCAGCGGGCCACGTGCCCGCCGAGCGCGCCGGTGCCGCCGGTGATCAGGACGGTGCCGCGCGGCTGCCACGGCGTGGGCTCGCCGTCGGTCACGGCGGTGTCGAGCCGCCGGGCGTACGCCCCGTCGGCGCGCACCGCCACCTGGTCCTCGGTGGTGGTGGCCAGCAGGGCGGCGGTCCGTCGGGCGGTGTCGTCGTCGACGGTGGCGGGCAGGTCGACCAGGCCGGCCCAGCGGGCGGGCTGTTCCAGCGCGGCGACCCGGCCGAGGCCCCACAGCGCCGCCTGCCGGGGCCGGTCCGGGGTGTCGCCGCCCCCGACGCCGACCGCGCCCCGGGTGGCGCACCAGAGCCGGGCCGGCGCGTCGAGGTCGGTCAGCGCCTGGAGCAGGTGGACGGTGGCGGCCAGCCCGCGCGGCAGCGCCGGGTGGTCGGTGTGCGACGTCTCGTCCAGGCCGAGCAGGGACAGCACGTGCGACGGGCCGTCGCCGGTCGCGGCGGCGACCAGGTCGGCCAGCCGGGTGGCCAGCTCGTCGGACGCGGCGGCGGTGTCGACCGCCGCGGTGGTGGCCGCCGGGCCGAGCGCGCCGGCCAGGGCGGTCAGGTCCGGGTCGGTGGCCCGGTCGGCGGGCAGCAGCACCAGCCAGCGGCCGGCGGGCGGGGTGCCGGCGTCGACGTCGACCGGTTCCCACCGGACCCGGTAGCGGCTGCCGTCCACCAGGGACCGTTCCCGGCCGCGGCGCCGCCAGGCCGACAGCGCCGGCAGCACGGCGTCGAACGGCTGTTCCGCGGCGACGTCCAGCTCGGTGAGCAGACCGTCCAGGTCCTCGGCGTCGACCGCCGCCCAGAACCGGCGTTCCACAGCGGTGTCGACGTCGGCCGGCGCGGTCAGCCAGGCCGGCGGCTGCGGCCAGAAGCGCTGCCGGTCGAACACGTGGGTGGGCAGGTCGGCCGGCTGCGGGTCGACCCCGGCGTAGAGCGCCGGCCAGTCCGGGGCGACGCCGTGCACGTGCAGTGCGGCCACGGCGCGCAGCAGGGTCAGCGGTTCCGGCCGGTCCCGGCGCAGCGTGGGCAGGACCGGCGGGACCGGCCCGGCGTCGGCCAGCACGCCCTGGGCCGCCGGGGTGAGCACCCCGTCCGGGCCCACCTCCAGGTAGGCGGTGCAGCCGTGCGCGCGCAGCGCGGTGACCGCGTCGGCGAAGCGGACCGTGTCGCGGGCGTGCCGGGCCCAGTAGCCGGGCGCGCCGACCGCCGCCACGTCGACCGGCGCGCCGGTGACGGTGGAGACCAGCGGCACGGTCGGCGCGTGGTGCGGCAGGCGGGCGGCGAGCGCGGCCAGCTCGTCGAGCACCGGCTCCATCAGCGGGCTGTGGAAGGCGTGGCTGACGGCGAGCTTGCGGGTGCGTACCCCTCGGGCGGTCCACTCGGCGGCGACCCGGTCGACGGCGTCGGTCTCGCCGGCGACGACCACGGCGGCGGGGCCGTTGACGGCGGCGAGCGCGACCCCGGCGCCGAGCGTGGGGCGGACTGCGTCCTCGCCGGCGGCGACGGCGAGCATGGCCCCGCCGTCGGGCAGCGCCTGCATCAGCCGGCCCCGGGTGGCGACCAGCTCGGCGGCGTCGGCGAGGGTGAGCACCCCGGCGGCGTACGCGGCGGCGAACTCGCCGATGGAGTGCCCGGCGACCGCGTCGGGGCGCAGCCCCCAGGCGGTGAGCAGCCGGAACAGCGCCACCTCCACGGCGAACAGGGCCGGCTGGGTGAACTCGGTGCGGTCCAGCAGCGCCGCCTCGGGGGTGCCGGGGTCGGCGTCGAGCAGCGGGCGCAGCGGCCGGGACAGGTGCGGGTCGAGCGCGGCGCACACCTCGGTCAGCGCGTCGGCGTAGGCCGGGTACGCGGCGGCCAGCTCGCGACCCATGCCGGGCCGCTGCGCGCCCTGCCCGGAGAACAGGTACGCGACCCGGGGCCGGGCGGTCACCGCACCGGTCACCAGCGCCGGTGAGTCGTCGCCCCGGCGCAGCGCGCGCAGCCCGGCGCGCAGCGTGCGCCGGTCGGTGGCGAGCACCACCGCGCGGTGCTCCAGCGCGGCCCGGGACACGGCGGAGGTCCAGCCGACGTCGACCAGCGGTGGGGCCTGCGGACCGGTGAGCCGGTCGGCCCACGGCTGCGCCTGGGCGGCCAGCGACCCGGCGGTGCGGGCGGAGAGCAGGACCGGCACCACCGGCGGGTGCGCCGGTTCGCCGGCCGGGACGGGCGGCTCGGGGGCCTGTTCGAGGATGGTGTGGGCGTTGGTGCCGCTGATGCCGAACGAGGAGACGGCGGCGCGGCGCGGGCGGCCGGTCAGCGGCCACGGCCGGCCCTCGGTGAGCAGGTCGACCGCGCCGGTGCTCCAGTCCACCTGGTCGCTGGGCGCGTCCACGTGCAGCGTCGGCGGCAGGTAGCCGTGGCGCAGCGCGAGGATCATCTTGATCACGCCGGCGACACCGGCGGCGGCCTGGGTGTGGCCGATGTTCGACTTGATCGAGCCGAGCAGCAGCGGCCGGTCCTCGGGTCGGCCCTGCCCGTACGTGGCGAGCAGCGCCTGCGCCTCGATCGGGTCGCCGAGCCGGGTGCCGGTGCCGTGCGCCTCCACCGCGTCGACGTCACCGGCGTCGAGGCGGGCGTTGGCCAGCGCGGCCCGGATGACCCGCTGCTGGGCCGGCCCGTTGGGGGCGGTGAGGCCGTTGGAGGCGCCGTCCTGGTTGACCGCGCTGCCCCGGATCACCGCGAGCACCGGGTGGCCGTTGCGGCGGGCGTCGCTGAGCCGCTCGACGAGCAGCACGCCGACGCCCTCGCCCCAGCTGGTGCCGTCGGCGCCGGCGGCGAACGCCTTGACCCGGCAGTCCGGGGCGAGGCCGCGCTGGCGGCTGAACCCGACGAACACGCCGGGGGTGGCCATCACGGTGACGCCGGCGACGAGCGCCAGGGAGCACTCGGCGGCGCGCAGCGCCTGCCCGGCCCAGTGCAGCGCGACCAGCGACGACGAGCAGGCGGTGTCCACCGACACGGCCGGTCCCTCCAGCCCGAGCGTGTACGACACCCGGCCGGACAGGACGCTGCCGGCGTTGCCGGTCATCAGGTGTCCCTCGGCGCCCTCGGCGGTGAGCATGAGGTTGCGGTAGTCCTGGTAGTTGGTGCCGACGAAGACGCCGGTGGGGCTGCCGCGCAGCGCCTGCGGGTCGATGCCGGCCCGCTCGATCGCCTCCCACGAGGTCTCCAGCAGCAGCCGCTGCTGCGGGTCCATGGCGAGCGCCTCGCGGGGGCTGATGCCGAAGAAGCCGGGGTCGAAGTCGGCCACGTCGGGCAGGAAGCCGCCCTGCCGGGCGTAGCTGGTGCCCTCGACGGCGGGGTCGGCGTCGAAGAGCCGGTCGAGGTCCCAGCCCCGGTCGGTGGGAAAGTCGCCGATGGCGTCGCCGCCGGCGGCGAGCAGTTGCCACAGCCGCTCCGGGTCGTCGGCGCCGCCGGGGAAGCGGCAGCTCATCGCGACGACGGCGAGCGGCTCGTCGGGGGTGGCCACGGCTGCCGGGCCGGTCACCGCCGCGCCGGCGCCGGTGAGCAGTTCGTCGAGGTGCCCGGCGAGCACGGCCGGGTTCGGGTAGTCGAACGCGAGCGTGGCGGGCAGCCGCAGGTCGGTGGCGGTGGCGAGGAGGTTGCGCAGGTCGACGGCGGTCAGCGAGTCCAGGCCGAGGTCGCGGAAGGGCCGGTTGACCGGAACGTCGTCGGCGGAGCGGTAGCCGAGCGCGCCGGCGGCGCACTGGCGGACCAGGTCGCGCAGCGTCTCGGTCCGTTCGGCGGCGGAGCGGCCGGCGAGCTGCCGGGCCAGCGCCGAGCCGGGTTCACCGGCCGGTTCGGTGGCGGCCGGCGTCTGCGGGGGTCGCAGCGCCTCGTGGACCTCCGGCAGGTCGCCGAGCAGCGGGCTGGGGCGGACGAGCGTGAACGCCGGGGCGAAGCGGGTCCAGTCGACGTCGGCGACCATCGTGGCGGCGTCGTCGCCGCCCAGCGCCCGGGTCAGTGCCGCGACGGCGAGCTCGGGGTCCATGGCCACCATGCCGCCGCGCCGCAGCCGCTGCTGGGCGCGCTCGTTGTCGGCGGGCAGGCCGGCGCCGTCCCAGGCGCCCCAGGCGACGGCGAGCGCCGGGAGGCCGTCGGCCCGCCGCCGGTGGGCGAGCGCGTCGAGGTGGGCGTTGGCCGCGCCGTACGCGCCCTGGCCGGCGTTGCCGGTGGTGCCGGCGACGGAGGAGAAGAGCACGAACGCGTCCAGCTCGTGGTCGCGGGTGAGCGCGTCGAGGTGGTCGGCGGCGGCGCTCTTGGGCGCGGCGACGGTGTGCAGGCGGGCCGGGGTGACGGTGTCCACGATGCCGTCGTCGAGGACGGCGGCGGTGTGCAGCACGGCGCGCAGCGGGGCGTCGTCGGGCAGGTCGGCGAGCAGCGCGGCGAGCTGGTCGCGGTCGGTGACGTCGCACCGGGCGACGGTGACGCGTACCCCGAGGTCGGTCAGCTCGGCGGTGAGGTCGCCGGCGCCGGGGGCGTCGGGGCCGCGGCGGCTGGCCAGCAGCACGTGCGCGGCGCCGGCGCGGGCGGCCCAGCGGGCCAGGTGCCCGCCGAGGCCGCCGGTGCCGCCGGTGATCAGCACGGTGTCGCGCAGGCGGACGTCGTGGTCGGCCGGGTGGGTGAGCCGGGTGAGCCGGCGGACGTGCACGCCGGTGTCGCGGACGGCGATCTGGTCCTCGCCGTCGTCGGCGCCGAGCACCGCGCCGAGGAGGGCGGCGGCGCGCGCGTCGAGCCGGTCGGGCAGGTCGACCAGGCCGCGCCAGCGGGCGGGGTGTTCCAGGGCGACGGCCCGGCCGAGGCCCCACACGGCGGCGGCGGCCGGCTCCGGGGCGGGGTCGGCGTCGCCGGTGGTGACGGCGCGGCGGGTGGCGCACCACAGCGGCGCCTCGACGCCGAGCGCGCCGAGCGCCTGGACCAGGTGGGCGGTGCCGGTGACACCGAGCGTGGTGGCCGGGTGGTCGGGGTGGGGACGCCCGTCGAGGCCGAGCAGGGAGAGCACGGCGGAGGGTCCGCCGTCGGGCAGCGCGGCGCGCAGCCGCTCGGCGAGCGCGGCCGGGTCGTCCGCCGGGTCGACGGGCACGGGTACGGCGTCGGCGCCGACGTTGCCGAGCGCGGCGAGCACGTCGGTGACGAGCGGGGCGTCGGTCAGGTCGGCGGGTACGGGCAGCAGCCAGGTCCCGCCGAGGCGGGTGAGCGGCAGGTCGGGCCGGGGTGTCCAGGTGATCCGGTAGTGCCAGCGGTCGGGGTCGGGTTCGCCGTCGCGGTCGGTGACGAAGCGCGGCGGTGCGGGCCAGTACCGCTGGTGGTCGAAGGCGTAGGTGGGCAGGTCGACGGTGGTCGTCTCGGCGAGCACGCGGGTGAGGTCGACGGGCAGGCCGACGGTGTGCGCGGTGGCGAGGTTGGTCAGCAGCCGGGTCGGGTCGTCGTCGCCCCGGCGCAGCGTGGACAGCACGTGGCCGGTGGTGGCGGTGTCGTCCAGGATCGCGGTGACCGGCATCGTCAGCACCGGATGCGGCGAGATCTCCACGAAGATCGTGTGCCCGGCGCCGATCGCGGTCCGCACCGCCGTGTCGAACCGGACGGTCTGCCGCAGGTTGTCGTACCAGTAGTCGGCCTCCATGGAGACCGGGTCGACCCAGTCGCCGGTCAGGGTGGACACCAGACGGGTATGGCCGGGCTGCGGCGTGATGTCGGCCAGGTCCGCGCGAAGCTGCTGGGCGACGTCCTCGACGGCCGCCGAGTGCGACGCGTAGTCGACCGGGATCAACCGGGCCCGGATCTCGTCGGCCTGACAGGCGTCCACGAAGTCGGCCACGGCCTGCGGCGGGCCGGAGACCACCACCGTGGACGGGCCGTTGACCGCCGCGATTCCGACGCCGGCGATCCCGTCGAGACGGGTTGTCACCTCGTCGGCGGGCAGGTCGACCGACGCCATCGTCCCTGTGCCGCGCAGCACCGACAGGGCCCGCGACCGCAACGCCACCGTCCGCGCCGCGTCCTCCACAGACAGAATCCCCGCCACACAGGCCGCGCCGATCTCACCCTGCGAGTGCCCGATCACCGCCTGCGGCACCACTCCCACATGCCGCCACACCGCCGCGAGGGCGACGCCGACGGCCCACAGCACCGGCTGCACGACCTCGACCCGGTCCAGCCAGGACTCGTCGTCCCCGGTCAGCACCGACGGCAGGTCGACGTCCAGGAACGGCGACAACGCCGCCTGGCACTCGGCGAGCGTGGCGTCGAACACCGGCGTCCGACCCACCAGACCGGCAGCCATCCGCGCCGACTGGGCGCCCTGACCCGGAAACACGAACACCGGACCGGCCGTCCGCGACGCCGTACCCGTCACCACCGTCGGCGACGGCGTGCCGGCGGCCAGCGCGTCCAACCCGGACAGCAGATCCTCGGCGGACGCGCCGACCACGGTGGCCCGCTGCTCGAACGCGGTCCGGGTGGTCGCCAGGGACCAGGCGACCGCCGCCGGGTCGGCCGGGGCGGCGCGCAGGTGCGCGGCCAGCCGGGCGGCCTGCCCGGCGAGCGCGGCGCGGGTGCGGGCGGCGAGCGGCCAGGCGGTGACGTCGGCGGCCACCAGCCCCGGGGTCGGCGGGTCGGCGGCGGGGGCGAGCTCGTCCGGGGCCTGCTCGACGATGACGTGGGCGTTGGTGCCGGAGATGCCGAACGAGGAGACGGCGGCGCGGCGCGGGCGGTCCCGGTCCGGCCAGGGGCGGGCCTCGGTGACCAGCTCCAGCGCGCCGGCGGACCAGTCGATGTGCGGGGACGGCTCGTCCACGTGCAGTGTCGCCGGCACCAGGCCGTGCCGGATGGCGAGCACCATCTTGATCACCCCGGCGACCCCCGCGGCGGCCTGGGCGTGCCCGATGTTGGACTTCACCGAGCCGAGCAGCGCCGGCCCGGCGTCGCCGCGGTCCTGCCCGTACGTGGCCAGCAGCGCCTGCGCCTCGATCGGGTCGCCCAGGTTGGTGCCGGTGCCGTGCGCCTCGATGACGTCGACGTCGGCGGTGGCGAGCCGGGCGGCGGTGAGCGCCTGGCTGATGACGCGCTGCTGGGACGGGCCGTTGGGGGCGGTGAGCCCGTTGGACGCGCCGTCCTGGTTGACCGCGCTGCCGCGCAGCACCGCGAGCACCGGGTGGCCGTTGCGGCGGGCGTCGGAGAGCCGTTCCACCAGCAGCCAGCCGACGCCCTCGGAGAATCCGGCCCCGTCGGCGGAGGCGGCGAAGGAGCGGCACCGCCCGTCCGGGGACAGGGCCCGTTGCCGGCTCGATCCGATGTAGAGGCCGGGCGTGGCCATCACGGTGACGCCACCCGCGAGCGCCAGCTCGCACTCCCCCGCCCGCAGCGCCTGCGCGGCGAGGTGCAGCGCGACCAGGGAGGAGGAGCAGGCGGTGTCGATGGAGACGGCCGGCCCCTCCAGGCCGAGCGTGTACGACACCCGGCCGGAGGCGACGGCCGCCGCCCCGCCGGTCATCGAGTGCCCCTCGTCGGCGTCCGGGGACATCATCAGCAGGGTGCCGTAGTCCTGTCCGTTGGTGCCGACGAACACCCCGGTGCGGCTGCCCCGCAGCGTGGCCGGGTCGATCCCGGCGGACTCGACGGCCTCCCACGCGGTCTCCAGCAGCAGCCGTTGCTGCGGGTCCATGGTGAGCGCCTCGCGCGGGCTGATGCCGAAGAACGCCGCGTCGAAGTCCCCGGCGCCGTCGAGGAAGCCGCCCTCCCGGGCGTACGAGGTGCCGGGGTGGTCGGGGTCGGGGTGGTAGAGCCGGTCGAGGTCCCACCCCCGGTCGTCGGGGAACGGCGCGACCGCGTCCCGGCCGTCGCGCAGCAGCTCCCACAGGTCCCGCGGGTCGCGGACGCCACCGGGCAACCGGCAGCTCATCGCGACGATCGCCACCGGCTCCAGTTCCTGGGACTGGGCCTCGCTGAGCCGGCGGCGGGTGTCGTGCAGGTCCGCCATGACCCGCTTGAGGTAGTCGCGGAGCTTGTCTTCATTGGCCATCGGGTGCCGCTTCCTCGCAGGGGACGGGGAGTGAGCCGGTGCGGTCAGGACAGACCGAGGTCGCGGTCCACCATGGCGAACAGCTCGTCGTCGGTGGCGTCGCCGAGGTGCCGGCCGAGGTCGTCGCCGCCGCCGCCCTGCCCGAGACGGGTGAGCATGGCCTGGAGGCGAACGGTGGCGCGGACCCGGGCGGCCTCGTCGCGGGCCACCACGTCGAGCCCGTCGGCGATCCGGTCGAGGTCGTCGAGCAGCGCGGTGGGGGTGGCCACGTCGTCCTGGGCGACCTCGGCGTAGAGGTACTCGGCGAGCGTGGTCGGCGTCGGGTAGTCGAAGACCAGGGTGACCGGCAGCGCCACCCCGGTGGCCAGGCCGAGCCGGTTGCGCAGCTCGACCGCGGTGACCGAGTCGAAGCCCAGTTCGCGGAACGCCCGGTGCTCGTCCACCGACTCCCCGGACGGGTAGTTGAGCACGGCCGCGACCTGTCCCCGGACGAGGGCCAGCAGCACGGCCATCCGGTCGGCGGCGGGCAGCCCGGCGAGCCGGTCGTGCAGCGACTCCGGGCCGTCGGGGGTCTCGCCGCCGGTGACGCGTTCGGCGGCGCGCAACCGGCGGACGTCGGGCAGGTCGTTGATCAGCGGTCCGGGCCGGGTGGCGGTGAACGCGACGGAGAACCGCTCCCAGGCGATGTCGGCGACGGTGAGGAACGCCTCGCCGTGGTCGACGGCCTGGTGCAGCGCGGCGATCGCGGCCTCCGGCGGCATCTCGGGTACGCCGTGCCGGTGCAGCAGCTCACCGAACGGCCCTTCGGCCATGCCGCCGCCGGCCCAGGCGCCCCAGGCGATGGAGGTGCCGGGGAGGCCGAGGCCGCGCCGGTGCTGGGCGAGCGCGTCGAGGAACGCGTTGCTGGGGGCGTAGTTGCCGACGCCGGAGCTGCCCACCGAGCCGGCGAAGGAGGAGAACATGACGAACGCGGCGAGGTCGAGGTCGAGGGTCAGTTCGTGCAGGTGATAGGCGACGTCGACCTTGGCGGCGAGGACCCGTTCGATCTGGTCGACGCGCAGCTCGTTGATGAGCGCGTCGTCCAGCACCGCGCTGGCGTGCACCACCACCCGCAGCGGACGGTCGGCGGGGATGTCGTCGATCAGCGCGGCCAGGGCGTCCCGGTCGGCGGCGTCGCAGGCGACCACGCTGGCGGTGGCGCCGAGCGCGGTCAGCTCCTCGACGAGCTGCGCGGCGCCGGGTGCGGCCGGGCCGCGCCGGCTGGCCACGACGATGTTCTCCACGCCGCTGCGGGCCAGCCAGCGGGCGGCGTGTCCGCCGAGGGCGCCGGTGCCGCCGGTGACCAGGGCGGTGCCGGAGGGCTGCCACGGGTGCGCGGGTCGGCTGTCGCCGAGCGGGACCCGGGTGAGCCGGCGGCCGAGCAGGCCGGCGGGGCGTACCGCGATCTGGTCCTCCTCGCCGGCGGCGGTGAGCGCCGCGACCAGCAGGCCGGCGCTGCGCTCGTCGATCGCCTCGGGCAGGTCGACCAGGCCGCCCCAGCGCTGCGGGTGTTCCAGTGCGGCGACCCGGCCGAAGCCCCAGACCATGGCCTGACCGGGCGAGCGGAGCAGGTCGGCCCGGCCGACCGAGACGGCGCCGGAGGTGACCGCCCACAGGGGGGCGGCGAGGCCGATGTCGCCGAGCGCCTGGACCAGCGCGACGGTGGCGGCGAAGCCACCGGGTACGGACGGGTGCATCGGGTGGACCAGCTCGTCGAACGCGAGCAGCGACACCACTCCGGTCACCTCGGCCGGTGTGTCGTCGGCGCCGGTGGTGATCGCCTCGCGCAGCAGTTTGGCGAGCAGGTCGCGGTCGGCGTCGGTGGTGCTGACCGGCACCGGGACGACGGTGGCGCCGGCGGCGGCGATCGCCGCCACGCTCGCGTCCTGCCACGGTTCGACGATGTCGCCGGTGGGCAGCACGACCAGCCAGGTGCCGGCCATGCCGCGGTTGGTGATGCCGGTGAGCGGCTTCCACGTGTCCTGGTAGCGCCAGCTGTCGATGTCGGACTGGCGGCGGCGCTGCCGGCGCCAGCGGTGCAGCAGGGGCAACGCCGGGGCGAGCGCGTCGAGCGCCGTCCCGGCGGGGGTGTCCTCGCCGGCGACCACCTCGGCGAGGGCGGGCAGGTCGTCGCGTTCCACGGCCGCCCAGAAGCCGCTGTCGTCCGGCCCGGTGCTCTGGTCGGGCGGCAGGGCCGCGAGGTCGGGTGCGCCGCTGCCGTCGAGCCAGAACCGCTGGTGGTCGAAGGCGTAGCTGGGCAGGTCGACGGTGGTCGTCTCGGGCAGGACGCGGGTGAGGTCGACGGGCAGGCCGACGGTGTGGGCGGTGGCCAGGTTGGTCAGCAGCCGGGTCGGGTCGTCGTCACCGCGACGCAGGCTCGACAGCACGTGGCCGGTGGTGGCGGTGTCGTCGAGGATCGCGGTGACCGGCATCGCCAGCACCGGATGCGGGGAGATCTCCACGAACGTGCTGTGCCCCGCGCCGATCGCGGTCCGCACCGCGGTGTCGAAGCGGACCGTGCGGCGCAGGTTGTCGTACCAGTAGTCCGCCGTCATGGTCGACGGGTCCACCCAGTCCCCGGTCAACGTCGACACCAGACGGGTGTGGCCTTGCTGCGGGGCGACGTCGGCCAGGTCGGCGCGCAACCGCTGGGCGACGTCCTCCACGGCCGCGGAATGCGACGCGTAGTCCACCGGAATCAACCGCGCCCGCACCTCCTCGGCCTGACAGGCCGCCACGAAATCGGCGACCGCCTGCGGCGGACCGGACACCACCACCGTCGACGGACCGTTCACCGCCGCGACCCCGACCCCGTCGAACCCGGGCAGACGGGCGGTCACCTCGTCGGCGGGCAGGTCGACCGACGCCATCGTCCCGGTCCCCCGCAGCGCGGCGAGCGCCCGGGACCGCAGGGCCACCGCGCGGGCCGCGTCGTCGAGGGAGAGGATGCCGGCGACGCAGGCGGCGGCGATCTCGCCCTGGGAGTGACCGATGACGGCGTCGGGCAGCACACCGGCCGCGCGCCACACGGCGGCGAGGGCGACCCCGACGGCCCAGAGCACCGGCTGCACCACCTCGACCCGGTCCAGCCAGGACTCGTCGTCGCCGGTCAGCACCGACACGAGGTCGACGTCCAGGTGGGGGGCCAGCGCCGCCTGGCACTCGGCCAGCGTCGCGTCGAGGACCGGGCACCGGCCGACCAGACCGGCGGCCATCCGGGCGGACTGGGCGCCCTGACCGGGGAAGACGAACACCGGGCCGGCGCCGGCGGCGGTCGCCGTGCCGGTGACGAGGTTGCCCGCCGGCAGGCCGGCGGCGAGGGCGTCCAGGCCGGCCAGCAGCTCGGCCGGCGCCGCGCCGACGACGGCGGCGCGCTGGTCGAGCGTGGCGCGGGTGGTCGCGAGGGACCAGGCCACCGCCGCCGGGTCGACGTCCGCCCGGCCACGCAGGTGCGCGGCGAGCCGCGCGGCCTGGCCGGCGAGCGCGGCGCGGGTGCGACCGGAGACCGGCCAGACGGTGGGCGCGGCGGCGAGCAGCCCGGGCCGGCGCGGCGCGGGCTCGGCGCTGTCGTCGGCGGCCGGCTCGGCGGGGGCCGGGCGGTACTCCTCGACGATGACGTGGGCATTGGTGCCGCTGACGCCGAACGAGGAGACGCCGCCCCGGCGGGGGCGGCCCAGCTCCGGCCACTGCCGGTTCTCGGTGATCAGCTCCACCGCGCCGGCGGACCAGTCCACGTGCGGCGACGGCTCGTCCACGTGCAGCGTCGCCGGCAGCGTGCCGTGCCGCAGCGCCATCACCATCTTGACCAGCCCGGCGACGCCGGCGGCGCTCTGGGTGTGGCCGATGTTCGACTTCACCGAGCCCAGCAGCAGCGGCCGGTCGGCGGGACGGTCCTGCCCGTACGTGGCGATGAGCGCCTGCGCCTCGATCGGGTCGCCGAGCGTGGTGCCGGTGCCGTGCGCCTCGACCAGGTCGACGTCGGCCGCGCCGAGCCGCGCGTTGGCCAGCGCGGCCCGGATCACCCGCTGCTGGGAGGGCCCGTTGGGGGCGGTGAGACCGTTGGAGGCGCCGTCCTGGTTCAGGGCGCTGCCCCGGATCACGGCGAGGATCGGGTGGCCGAGGCGTTCGGCGTCGGCGAGTCGTTCCACCACGACCACGCCGCCACCCTCGCCCCAGCCGGTGCCGTCGGCGCCGGCCGCGAACGCCCGGCACCGCCCGTCGACGGACATGCCGCGCTGGCGGGAGAAGACCACGAAGACGCCGGGGGTGGCCATCACGGTGACGCCGCCGGCGACGGCCAGGTCGCACTCGCCGCGGCGCAGCGCCTGCCCGGCCAGGTGCAGCGCGACCAGGGAGGACGAGCAGGCGGTGTCGACGGTGACGGCGGGCCCGTTGAGGCCGAGGGTGAACGAGATCCGGCCGGAGGCGACGCTCGTGGTGTTGCCGGTGCCGAGGTACATGTCGACGCCGTCGGGCACGTGCGGCAGGCCCATGCCGTAGTTGGACGTGCTGAGGCCGACGAAGACGCCGGTCTGGCTGCCGCGCAGCGACAGCGGGTCGATGCCGGCGCGCTCGATCGCCTCCCACGAGGTCTCCAGCAGCAGCCGCTGCTGCGGGTCCATGGCGAGGGCCTCGCGGGGCGAGATGCCGAACAGGGCCGGGTCGAAGTCACCGGCGGCGTCGAGGAACCCGCCGACCCGGGTGTAGCTCTTGCCCGGCTTGTCCGGGTCGGGGTCGTAGAGCGCGTCGAGGTCCCAACCCCGGTCGTCGGGGAACTCGGTGAGCGCGTCCCGGCCGCCGGCGACCAGGTCCCACAGGTCCTCCGGGGACCGGACGCCGCCGGGGAACCGGCAGCTCATCGACACGATGGCGAGCGGTTCGGCGTCCCGCGCCTCGACGGTCTGCAGCTTGCGCTTCGTGTCGTGCAGGTCGGCGGTCACCCGCTTGAGGAAGTACCGCAGCTTGTCGTCGTCGCTCATCGCGTCCCTGCCTCGATCCGCGGTTCGGTCATGTCAGGAGATTCCAAACTCTTTGCTGATGAAGTCGAAGATCTCGTCGTCGCTGGCCGCGTCGAGGTCGGGCCGGTCCGGTTCGGCGGCCGGGCCGGCGAGGTCGGTGGCCTTGGCGAGCAGGTCCCGCATCCGGGTGGTGAACCGGTCCCGGGTCTCCGGGTCGAGGGCGAGCGTGGTGAGCAGCGACTCCACCGCGTCGATGCCCTGGAACAGCGGCTGGGTGGAGGGGGCGGCGTCGGCGGCGATCTCGCCGGCCAGTTTCCCGGCCAGCGCCTGCGGCGTCGGGTAGTCGAAGACCAGCGTGGCGGGCAGCCGCAGCCCGGACAGGGTGTTGAGCCGGTTGCGCAGGTCGACCGCGGTGAGCGAGTCGAAGCCCAGGTCGGTGAAGAGCCGGCCCGGGTCGACGGCCTCCGGTCCGGTGTGACCGAGCACGGCGGCGACGTTGGCCCGGACCACGTCGAGGAGCACCCGGCGCCGCTCGTCGTCGGACAGGCCGGCGAGCCGCTGGGCGAGCGGCACGCCGCCGGTCGCGGCGGCGCCGGCGTCGACCGAGCGGCGCAGCGGCACCCGGACCAGGCCGCGCAGCAGCGGGGCGAGCGCGCCGGACTCGGCCTGCGCGCGCAGCGCCGCCACGTCCAGGCGCATGGGTACGACGGCGGCCGCGTCCAGCCGCCAGGCCGCGTCGAACAGGTGCAGCGCCTGCTCGGTGGGGAGCCCGCCGGCGCCCTGCTCGGCCATCCGGCGCACGTCGGCGTCGGCGAGGTGACCGGTCATGCCGCTGGCCTGCTCCCACAGTCCCCAGGCCAGCGAGATGCCGGGCAGCCCCTGGGCCCGCCGGTGCGCGGCGAGCGCGTCGAGGAACGCGTTCGCGGCGCCGTAGTTGGCCTGACCGGCGCTGCCCAGCGTGCCGGCGGCCGAGGAGAAGAGCACGAACGCGCCGAGGTCCCGGCCCGCGGCGAGCCGGTGCAGATGCCACGCCGCGTCGATCTTGGGTACGGCGACCGCGTCGACCCGGTCCGGGGTGAGCGACTCCAGCACGCCGTCGTCGAGCACGCCGGCGGCGTGCACCACGGCGGTGAGCGGATGCGCGGCGGGGATGCCGTCGAGCAGCGCGGCGAGCGCGTCGGGGTCGGCGGCGTCGCAGGCGGCGACGGTGACCTCGGTGCCGGCCTCGGCCAGCTCGGCGACCAGCTCGGCGACGCCGTCGGCGGTCGCGCCGCGCCGGCCGGCGAGCAGCAGGTGCCGCATCCCGTGGGTGGTGGCCAGGTGGCGGGCCAGCAGCCGGCCCAGCACGCCGGTGCCGCCGGTGACGAGCACCGTGCCGTCCGGGTCGACGCCGCCGGGCAGCGGTTCCAGTCCGGCCGGTACGCGGGCCAGGCGCGGCGTGCGTACCTGACCGGCGTGCACGGCGAGCTGCGGCTCGCCGGTGCCGATCGCGGCGGCGAGCAGCGCGGCGCTGGCCGGGTCGGCGTCCAGGTCGAGCAGGTGCAGGCGGCCGGGGTGTTCGACCTGGGCGGTGCGGATCAGCCCCCAGGCGGGGGCCTGCCGCAGGTTGACCTCGGCCTGCTCCCCGGTGGCCACCGCGTCGCGGGTGACCAGGACGAGTCGGGTGTCGGCGAACCGGTCGTCGGCGAGCCACGCCCGCGCCAGGTCCAGCACGCGGTGGGTGGTGGCGCGGGCCTGTGCGGCCAGCTCGGCGCCGGTGCCGTCGCCGAGCGCGGCGACCGGCACGACGACCACCTCGGGGGCGGCCTCGCCGCCGGTGAGCAGGTCGGCGAAGGACTCGGGGGCGAGGTCGGTGCGGGTCCGGGCGCCGGCCGCCTCCCCGGCGGCGCTGAGCGCGAGGTCGTCGCCGAGGACCACCCAGCGGCCGGCGGCGGGCGTCGGCGCGGCGGGCACGGCCAGCGCCGGCCAGTCCAGCCGGAACAGCGACTCGTGCCGGCCGGAGCGGGCGGCGCCGAGCGCGTCCCCGGTGACCCGGCGCATGATCAGCGATTCGGCGTGCAGGACCGGCGCGCCGGTGGCGTCGGCGACCTGGAAGGTGACGCCGACGTCGCCGGCGGAGGCGACGCGGACCCGGAGCGCGGTGGCGCCGGCGGCGAGCAGCGTGACGCCGGTCCAGGCGAACGGCAGGCGGGGGACGGTGGCGTCGGCGCCGTCGCCCATCCGGCCGAGGAAACCGCCGATGGACATGGCCTGGAGCGCGCCGTCGAGCAGCGCCGGGTGGATGCCGAACCGGCCGGCCTCGGCGTGGTGGTCGGCGGGGAGCGCCACCTCGGCGAACACCTCGTCGCCGCGGGTCCAGGCGGCGCGCAGGCCCCGGAAGGCCGGCCCGTAGCCGAACACCGTCGACTCGATGCCGGCGTAGAAGGCGTCGGAGTCGACCTCGGTGGCGCCGGGCGGCGGCCACACGCCGAGGTCGAACGCGGGCGCGACGGCGGCGCGCGGGGCGAGCTGGCCGGTGGCGTGGCAGGTCCAGGCCACGTCGGCGAGGATCTCGTCGGACCCGTCCCGGTAGGGGCGGGAATGCAGTTGCACCGGTCGGCGGCCGGCGTCGTCGCGGTCGCCGACGGTGAGCTGGATCTGCAGCGAGCCCAGTTCGGGCAGCACGAGCGGGGCGAGCAGGGTGAGTTCCTCGACCACCGGCGCGCCGGCCTGCTCGCCGGCGTGGGCGGCCAGTTCGACGAAGGCGGTGCCGGGCAGCAGGATCGCGTCCATCACCCGGTGCTCGCCGAGCCACGGGTGGGTACGCACGGACAGCCGGCCGGTGAAGACCATCCGTTCGCTGTCGGGGAACGTGACGGCGGCGCTGAGCAACGGGTGCCCGGCGTCCTGGAGGCCGGCGGAGGCGACGTCGTGCGCCCGGTGCGCGGGCGGGTCGAGCCAGAACCGGTGCTGCTCGAAGGCGTAGGTGGGCAGGTCGACGGTGGTCGTCTCGGGCAGGACGCGGGTGAGGTCGACGGGCAGGCCGACGGTGTGGGCGGTGGCCAGGTTGGTCAGCAGCCGGGTCGGGTCGTCGTCACCGCGGCGCAGGCTCGACAGCACGTGGCCGGTGGTGGCGGTGTCGTCGAGGATCGCGGCGACCGGCATCGCCAGCACCGGATGCGGACTGATCTCCACGAACGTGCTGTGCCCGGCGCCGATCGCGGTCCGCACGGCCGTGTCGAAGCGGACGGTGCGGCGCAGGTTGTCGTACCAGTAGTCGGCCGTCATGGTGGCCGGGTCCACCCAGTCCCCGGTCAACGTCGACACCAGACGGGTGTGGCCTTGCTGCGGCGTCACGTCGGCCAGGTCGGCGCGCAGTTGCTGGGCGACGTCCTCCACGGCGGCGGAGTGCGAGGCGTAGTCCACCGGGATCAACCGCGCCCGGATCTCATCGGCCTGACACGCCTGGACGAAGTCGGCCACGGCCTGCGGCGGACCGGACACCACCACCGTGGACGGGCCGTTCACCGCCGCGATCCCGACACCCGCGAACCGGTTGTCGGCAGCACCGGAGCCGGCGGAGTCGGCCGTGGCCCCGTCGACGCCGCCGGCCGTCCCGGCTGCGACACCGAGGCGGGCGGTCACCTCGTCGGCGGGCAGGTCCACCGACGCCATCGTCCCGGTCCCCCGCAGCGCGACGAGCGCCCGCGACCGCAACGCCACCGTCCGCGCCGCGTCCTCCAGCGACAGGATCCCCGCCACACACGCCGCGCCGATCTCCCCCTGCGAATGCCCGATCACCACCTGCGGGGTGACCCCGACATGCCGCCACACCGCCGCGAGCGCGACCCCGACGGCCCACAGCACCGGCTGCACCACCTCGACCCGCTCAAGCCACGACTCGTCCTCACCGGTCAACACCGACGGCAGGTCGACGTCCAGGAACGGCGCCAACGCCGCCTGACAGTCGGCGAGCGCGGCGTCGAACACCGGCGTCCGACCCACCAGACCGGCCGCCATCCGCGCCGACTGCGCACCCTGACCGGGGAACACGAACACCGGACCGGCTGCGGACGCGGTGCCGGTGACCAGGTGCGGTGACGGCGACCCGTCGGCCAGCGCGTCCAGGCCGGACAGCAACTCCTCGACCGAGGACCCGACCACCGCGCCCCGGTGGTCGAACGCCGACCGGGTGGCCACCAGGGACCACGCCACGGCGGCCGGGTCCACCTCGCCGCGCGACCGGACGTATCCGGCCAGGCGGGCGGCCTGCCCGGCCAGCGCGGCACGCGAGCGCGCGGACACCGGCCACACCGTCGCGGCGGCGTCCAGCAGGCCGGCGGCGGTCGGGGCCGCGGCGGCGGGCTCGTCGCCCTGTTCGACGATGACGTGGGCGTTGGTGCCGGAGATGCCGAACGACGACACGGCGGCCCGGCGCGGGCGCGACGCCGACGGCCACGGGCGCGCCTCGGTGACCAGCTCGACCGCGCCGGCGTCCCAGTCGATGTGCGGGGACGGTGCGTCCACGTGCAGCGTGCGCGGGACGGTGCCGTGCCGCATGGCCTGCACCATCTTGATCACGCCGGCGACGCCGGCGGCGGCCTGGGCGTGCCCGATGTTCGACTTGATCGAGCCGAGCAGCAGCGGCCGGTCCTCGGGCCGGTCCTGCCCGTAGGTGGCGAGCAGCGCCTGCGCCTCGATCGGGTCGCCCAGCGTGGTGCCGGTGCCGTGCGCCTCCACCACGTCCACGTCGGCCGGGCCGAGCCGCGCGGCGGCCAGGGCCGCCCGGATGACCCGCTGCTGCGACGGTCCGTTGGGGGCGGTGAGCCCGTTGGACGCGCCGTCGGAGTTGACCGCGCTGCCGCGGACCACGGCGAGCACGTGACGGCCCTGCCGGCGGGCGTCGGACAGGCGCTGCACGAGCAGCAGGCCGACACCTTCGGACCAGCCGGTGCCGTCGGCGGCGGCGGCGAACGACTTGCACCGGCCGTCGGCGGCCAGGCCGCGCTGCCGGGAGAACTCGACGAACGCGGTGGGGGTGGCCATCACGATGACGCCGCCCGCGAGAGCAAGGTCGCACTCGCCCCGGCGCAGCGCCTGACCGGCCCAGTGCAGCGCGACGAGGGAGGAGGAGCAGGCCGTGTCGAGCGACACCGCCGGGCCCTCCAGGCCGTACGTGTAGGCGACCCGGCCGGAGATGACGCTGCTGGTCATGCCGGTGAGCGCGTATCCGGAGGTTTCCTCCGGGGCGAAGGCGAGCAGCGAGCCGTAGTCCTGCCCGCTGGTGCCGACGAACACGCCGGTGCTGCTGCCGCGTACCGAGGTCGGGTCGATGCCGGCGGACTCGAACGTCTCCCAGGTGGTTTCCAGCAGCAGCCGCTGCTGCGGGTCCATCGCCAGGGCCTCGCGCGGGCTGATGCCGAAGAAGCCGGGGTCGAAGCGGTCGACGTCGGCGAGGAAGCCGCCGCCGCGGGCGTAGAACGTGCCGGTGGCGTCCGGGTCGGGGCTGTACAGCGTGTCCAGGTCCCAGCCCCGGTCGCCGGGCAGGTCGGTGACGGCGTCGACCCCGTCGGCGACCAGCCGCCACAGGTCGTCGGGGTTGGCCACACCGCCGGGCAGCCGGCAGGCCATCCCGATGATGGCCAGCGGTTCGTCGTCGGCGACGGCGACCGGCGCGGCGGCCGGCCGGGCCGGGACGGGGGTGCCGGCGATCTCGCTGTCCAGGTGCGCGGCGAGGTCGTGCGGGCTCGGGTGGTCGAAGACGAGCGTGGCGGGCAGCCGCAGTCCGAACGCGTTGCCGAGCCGGTTGCGCATCTCGACGGCGGTGAGCGAGTCGAAGCCGAGGTCGCTGAACGCCCGGCGCGGGTCGACGGCGGCCGGGTCGGGGTAGCCGAGCACGGCGGCGGCCTGCCCCCGGACGATCTCCACGAGCGCGGTACGGCGGTCGGTGTCGCCGAGCGCGGCGAGCTGCTGCACCAGGGACGCGCCGGTGGCCGGCGCGGCGGCGCCCCGGCCGACCCGGATCAGCGCCCGGTACAGCGGCGGGACGGCGCCGGCGAACTGGGCCCGCATGGCGGCCAGGTCGAGGCGGGCCGGCACCAGCGCGGCGGCCGGCACGCGGCAGGCGGCGTCGAAGAGCGCGAGGCCCTCCTCCGCCTCCATCGCGGACACGCCGGAGCGGGAGATCCGGTTGAGGTGGACGTCGTCCAGTTCGGTGGTCATGCCGCTGCGGTCGGCCCAGAGGCCCCAGGCCAGGGTGAGCGCGGCCAGTCCCCGGGCGCGGCGGTGGTGGGCGAGCCCGTCGAGGAACGCGTTCGCGGCGGCGTAGTTACCCTGGCCCGGGCCGCCGGCGGTGGCGGCGAGCGAGGAGTACGACACGAACGCGGTGAGGTCGAGGTCGGCGGTCAGCTCGTGCAGGTGCCAGGCGGCGTCGACCTTCGGGCGCAGCACCCCGTCGACGCGGTCCGGGGTGAGCGAGGAGATGACGCCGTCGTCGCGTACCCCGGCGGCGTGGACCACGGCGGTGAGCGGGTGGTCGGCGGGGAGGTCGGCGAGCAGCGCGGCGACCGCGTCCCGGTCGGCGACGTCGCAGGCGGCGACCGTGACGGTGGCGCCGAGCGCGGTCAGCTCGGCGCACAGCTCACCGATGCCGGCGGCGTCGCGGCCGCGCCGGCTGGTGAGCAGCAGGTGCCGCACGCCGTGGCGGGTCACCAGGTGCCGGCTCATCAGCTGGCCGAGCGTGCCGGTGGCGCCGGTGACCAGCACCGTCCCGTCGGCGTGGAACGGCGTGCCGGTCGGGTCGGCGGGCGCGGGCACCCGGGCCAGCCGGGCGCCGGAGGCGACGCCGGCCCGGACGACGACCTGCGGTTCGTCGGTGTCCAGCGCCGCCACGAGCGCGCCGGCCGCGCCGGCCGGGTCGTCGGTGTCGACGAGCACGAAGCGGCCGGGGTTCTCCGACTGGGCGGAGCGCAGCAGGCCGATGACGGCGGCGCCGGCCAGGTCGGTGAGGTCGGCGTCGGCGTCGGTGGCGACCGCGCCGCGGGTGAGCACGACCAGGCGGGTGGCGTCGTAGCGGTCGTCGGCGAGAAACCGTTGCAGCAGGTCGAGCGCCCGGTGGGTCACCTCGGCGACCCACCGAGGCACGTCGCGCCCGCCCGGCGGGTCGAGGAACGGCGCGACCAGCACGCCGGGCGCGTCCGCGCCCTCGTCCAGCGCGGTGGTCAGGGCCGCGAGACCGGGGTACGCGGTGACGGCGGTCCCGGTGGCGGCGACCGCGTCGGCGAGCGCGGTGTCGGTGTCGAGGACCGCCCAGGCGGCGGTCGACGGCGCGGCGGGCAGGGCGAGCGGCGTCCAGTCCACCCGGTACAGCGACTCGGGTCCGCCGCCGCCGGCGGTGCGGAGCTGGTCGGCGGTGACCGGGCGCAGCACGAGCGAGCCGACCGAGGCGATCGGGGCGCCGGTGACGTCGGCGAGGAGCAGGGAGACGCTGTCGGCGCCGGTGTGCCGCACCCGCACCCGGGCGGCGGCGGCCCCGGCGGCGTGCAGCGCGATGTCGTTCCAGGAGAACGGCAGCCGGCCGTGGCCGGGGGGCAGGCCGGGACCGGTGGGGTCGCCGGCGGCGCTGGTGAGGCCGAGTGTGTGCAGGGCGGCGTCGAGCAGTGCCGGGTGCACGCCGTACCCGCCGGCCTCGCCGGCCGGCGTCTCGGGCAGCGCCAGGTCGGCGAAGAGGTCGTCGCCGCGCCGCCAGGCGGTACGCAGCGCGATGAAGGACGGGCCGTAGTCGTAGCCCTGGGCGGCGAGGTGCGGGTAGAGCCGGTCGGTGGGCACCTCGGTGGCGTCCGGCGGCGGCCAGGTGGCCAGGTCGGACCAGCCGGGCACGCCCGGTCTGGCCGGGCCGTCGGCGAGGACGCCGCTGGCGTTGCGGGTCCAGGCCCGGTGGTCGCCGTCGGCGGGGTCCCGGTCGGCGTGCTCGTCGTCGGGCGTCGAATGCAGGGAGACCGAGCGGCAGCCGGTCTCGTCGGCCGGGCCGATCCAGAGCTGGATGTCCACGCCGCCGGTCTCGGGCAGGATCAGCGGCGCTTCGAGGGTCAGCTCGCGGACGTGGTCGGCGCCGACGTGCGCGCCGGCC
The DNA here is from genome assembly GCF_049315235.1 of Micromonospora sp. WMMD754. Taxonomy (NCBI): domain Bacteria; kingdom Bacillati; phylum Actinomycetota; class Actinomycetes; order Micromonosporales; family Micromonosporaceae; genus Micromonospora; species Micromonospora sp. WMMD754. The sequence goes on along the minus strand of NZ_CP186058.1, from coordinate 5,114,117 downwards.
TGCAGGGCGAGTTCGACGAAGCCGGTGCCGGGCAGCAGCACGGTGTCGAAGACGACGTGGTCGGCGATCCACGGGTGGGTGCGCCTCGACAGTCGGCCGGTGAACAGGAAACCCTCGGCGTGGGCGACGCCGACGGCGGCGCCGAGCAGGGGGTGACGGGCGGGCCGCAGACCGACCGCGGTGACGTCGCCGGTCCAGCCGCCGCCGGCCTCCGGCCAGTAGCGCTGGTGCTGGAACGCGTAGGTGGGCAGGTCGACCCGGGTGACGCCGGTGCCGGTGAACCACGGCGACCAGTCGACGGGGACGCCGTGCGCGTGCAGCTCGGCCAGGCCGGCCAGCAGCGCGGCGGTCTCATCCCGGTCGCGGCGCTGGACGGCCACGGCGAGCACGGCGTCGTCAGCGGGCAGGATCTCGGCGGTGAGCGCGGTGAGCACGCTCTGCGGGCCGATCTCCAGGAACGTGTCCACCCCGGCGTCGCGCAGGGCGGTGATCCCGTCGGCGTACCGGACCGCCTCGCGGACGTGCCGCACCCAGTAGTCGACGGTGGTCAGCTCCGCCGGGTCCGCGACCGCACCGGTCACGTTGGACACGACCAGGAGGGTCGGCGCGGCGAACGTCAACCCGTCCAGGACGGTGCGGAAGTCGGCGAGCATCGGTTCCATCAGCGGGCTGTGGAACGCGTGCGACACGGTGAGCCGGCGGACCCGGACGCCCCGGTCGCGCCAGGTGTGCTCCAGCGCGGTCAGCGCGTCGACCGGGCCGGAGACCACGACCGACGCCGGGCCGTTGACCGCCGCGATCCCCACGTCCGTCCGGGCCGCGACCGACGCGGCCACCTCGGACTCCGGCGCGGCGACCGCGAGCATCCCGCCGCCCTCGGGAAGCGCCTGCATCAACCGGCCCCGGGCCGCGACCAGCGCGGCGGCGTCCGGCAGCGACAGCACCCCGGCGACGTGCGCGGCGGTGATCTCACCGATCGAGTGGCCACCGACGGCGTCCGGGGTCACCCCGAACGACTCGACCAGGCGGAACAGGGCCACCTCGACCGCGAACAGGCCGGCCTGGGTGAACTCGGTGCGGTCCAGCAGGTCGCCGTCGCCGAACAGCACCGGCTTCAGCGGTCGCGGCAGCAACGGGTCGAGGTGACCGCACACCTCGTCGAGCGCGGCGGCGAACACCGGGAACGCCGCGTACAGGTCCCGGCCCATGCCGGCGCGCTGCGCGCCCTGACCGGAGAAGAGCACGGCGACGCCCTGCCGGTCGGTGGCCTGCCCGGTCACGGTGCCGGCCTGCGGCGTGCCGGCGGCGAGTGCGCGCAGCGCGGCCAGCAGGTCGTCCCGGCCGGTCGCGGGGAGCACGGCCCGCCGGTCGAGCGCGGCCCGGGCGGTGACCGACGAGAAGGCCACGTCGGGCGCGGTGAGGTCGGGGTCGGCGGCGATCCGGTCGGCCCACCGGCCGGCCTGGGCGGCCAGCGCGGCGTCGTCGCGGGCGGAGACGACCACCGGTACGACCGGTCGGGTGGCCGCCGGCGCGGCGTCGGCCGGGCCGGGTTCGTCCGGCGGGGCCTGTTCGAGGATGGTGTGGGCGTTGGTGCCGGAGACGCCGAACGAGGAGATCGCCGAGCGGCGCGGCCGGTCCACCGCCGGCCACGCGGTGGCCTCGGTGACCAGCGTGACCGCGCCGGCGTCCCAGTCGACCTGCGAGGTCGGCGCGTCCACGTGCAGCGTGGGCGGCACCACGCCGTGCGCCATCGCCTGCACCATCTTGATCACGCCGGCGACGCCGGCGGCGGCCTGGGTGTGCCCGAGGTTCGACTTGACCGAGCCGAGCAGCAGCGGCGCCGCGTCGCCCCGGTCCTGCCCGTACGTGGCCAGCAGCGCCTGCGCCTCGATCGGGTCGCCGAGCCGGGTGCCGGTGCCGTGCGCCTCCACCACGTCCACGCCGCCGGCGGCGAGGCCCGCGTTCGACAGTGCCTGCTGGATCACCCGCTGCTGGGCCGGCCCGTTCGGGGCGCTGAGCCCGTTCGACGCGCCGTCCTGATTGACCGCGCTGCCGCGCAGCACGGCGAGGATCCGGCGGCCGTTGCGGCGGGCGTCGCTCAGGCGTTCCAGCAGCAGCACGCCGACGCCCTCGGACCAGCCGGTGCCGTCGGCGGCCTCGGCGAACGCCTTGCACCGCCCGTCGGCGGCCAGGCCGCCCTGGCGGGAGAACTCGACGAACGCGCCGGGGGTGCACATGGCGGTGACGCCGGCGACCACGGCGAGCGTGCACTCGCGCTGCCGCAGCGCCTGCCCGGCCAGGTGCATCGCGACCAGCGACGAGGAGCAGGCGGTGTCGACGGTGACCGCCGGCCCTTCCAGGCCGAACGTGTAGGCGAGCCGGCCGGACACCACGCTGCCGGCGTTGCCGGTCATCAGGTGGCCCTCGAGGCCCTGCGCGGCGGCGCTCATCAGCACCGTGCCGTAGTCCTGCCCGGTGCTGCCGGCGAAGACGCCGGTGCGGCTGCCGCGCAGCGTGTGCGGGTCGATGCCGGCCCGCTCGAAGACCTCCCAGGTGGTCTCCAGCAGCCACCGCTGCTGCGGGTCCATCGCCAGCGCCTCGCGGGGCGAGATGGCGAAGAAGCCCGGGTCGAACTCGGCGAGGTCGGTGACGAAGCCGCCCCGGCGCGCGTACGAGGTGCCGTCCTGCTCCGGGTCGCCGTCGTGCAGCGCGCCGAGGTCCCAGCCCCGGTCGGTGGGGAACTCGGTGAGCACGTCCCGGCCGGCGGCGACCACCTCCCACAGCCGCTCCGGAGTGTCGATCCCACCGGGGAAGCGGCAGCTCATGCCGACGATGGCGACCGGTTCCTGCTCACCGGCCTCCACCTCGCGCAGCCGCTGCCGCACCTGGTGCAGGTCGGCGGTGACCCGCTTCAGGTAGTCGAGAAGCTTCGCCTCGTCAGCCATGGTCCGCCCATCCCCTGTGTCGACCCGAACCGGCACCGGTCACGTCAGGACACCCCCAGCTCGCGGTCGATGAAGTCGAAGACCTCGTCCGGGGTGGCGTCCTGGAGCTTGCCGGCGACACCGTCGCCGTCGGCCGGGGCGTCCACCTCGTTGAGCGAGGCCAGCAGCGTGCGCAGTCGTTCGGTGATCCGCAGCCGGGCGCCCCGGTCGGGCGCGGCGCCGGCCAGCGCGGCCTCCAGCCGTTCCAGCTCGCCGAAGACCGGCGTCGCGGTGGCCACTCCCCCGTCGACGACGGCGGCGCGGACGTACTCGGCGAGCAGCGCGGCGGTCGGGTAGTCGAACACGACGGTGGCGGGCAGCCGTACGCCGGTGGCGGCGGTGAGCCGGTTGCGCAGTTCCACCGCGGTCAGCGAGTCGAAGCCGAGGTCCCGGAACGCCCGGTCCGGTTCGACGGCGGCGTCGGAGGCGTGTCCGAGCACCGCCGCGGCCTGCCCGCGGACCAGGTCCAGCAACGTCCGGCGCCGCTCGGCGTCGGTCTGCCCGGCGAGCAGCGCGGCGAGCGAGTCGGCGGTCGGGCCGCCCTCCTCGGCGCGCTCGGCGGCGGCGCGGCGCGCCTCGGGGATCCCGGTGAGCAGCGGGCTGGGCCGCACCGCGGTGAAGCCGGGCACGTACCGGGCCCAGTCGACGCCGGCGACCAGGGTGACCGGCTCGCGGCCGGTGAGGCAGCCGGCGAGCGCGGTGAGGGCGAGGTCGGCGTCGAGCCGGGTGACGCCGCTGCGCCGGCGACGCTCGGCCACGGCGGGGTCGGCGTCGGCCATGCCGCCGGTGGCCCAGGGCCCCCAGGCGACGGAGGTGGCCGGCAGGCCCTGCCGGTGCCGCTGCTCGGCCAGCGCGTCCAGGTAGGCGTTGGCGGCGGCGTAGCTGCCCTGGCCGGCGGCGCCGAGCTGCCCGGGCAGCGCGGAGAAGAGCACGAACGCCCGCAGGTCCTTCTCGGCGGTCAGCTCGTGCAGGTGCAGCGCGCCGAGCGCCTTGGGCCGCAGCACGTCGGCGATCCGGTCGGCGGTGAGGCCGTCGAGCACCCCGTCGTCGAGAACACCGGCGGCGTGCACCACAGTGGTCAGCGGCGCGTCGGCCGGCACGTCGTCGAGGAGCTTGGCCAGCGCGGCCCGGTCGGCCACGTCGCAGGCGGCGACGGTGACCCGGGCGCCCCGGTCGGTGAGGTCGCGGACCAGGTCGGCCGCGCCCGGCGCGTCGGCGCCGCGCCGGCTGACCAGCAGCAGGTGGGCCGCGCCCCGGTCGGCGAACCAGCGCGCGACCTGCCCGCCCAGCGCGCCGGTGCCGCCGGTGACGAGCGTGGTGCCGGGATGCCCGTCCGCCGGGTCGGCACCGCCGCCGGGGGCCCGGACGAGGCGGCGGACCAGCAGGGTGACGCCGTCGACGGCGAGTTGGTCCTCACCGTCCGGGGCGGACAGCGCGGCGCAGAGCAGGTCCCAGCCGTGGTCGTCGAGGGTGGCCGGCACATCGACCAGGCCGCCCCACCGCTGCGGGTGTTCCAGGGCGGCGACCCGGCCGAGGCCCCAGAGCAGCGCCTGCTCGGCCCGGCCGACGCCGCCGTCGCGGGTGGTGCCGGCGGCGCCCCGGGTGACGCACCACAGCGGCGCGGGCACGTCCAGGTCGCCGAGCGCCTGGAGCAGGGCCAGCGACCGGGCCAGGAACGGCGGCACCGGGGCGTCGACCGGCGTGTCGGCGAGGGCGAGCAGGGACAGCACCCCGTCGACCGGGCCGGCGGCGGCGGTGAGCCGGGCGGCGACGGCGGCGCGGTCGGTGGCGTCCTCGGGCAGCAGGACCAGCCGGGCGTCCGCGCCGCGCCGGGTCAGTTCGGCCACGGCCGTCTCCGCCTCGGCGACGCCGTCCGGGTCCGCCACGACCCACCAGGCGCCGGTGAGGAACGCGACCGGAACCCCGGCGTACGGCTGCCAGACGGCCCGGTAGCGCAGGTCGTCGAGGGTGGACCGGTCGCGTTGGCGGCGTCGCCAGTCGGCGAGCAGCGGCAGCGCGGCCCCGAGGCGGTCGAGGGACTCGGTGGCGTCCTGCGCGGTGAGGTCGGCCAGGGCGGCGAGGTCCTCGTTGTCGACGGCGGCCCAGAACGCGGCGTCGGCCCCGGTCGGGACGTCGGCGGCGTCGACGGTGCGGGTGCGGGGCCAGTAGCGGGCCCGGTCGAAGGCGTAGGTGGGCAGGTCGACGGCGGTCGTCTCGGGCAGGACGCGGGTGAGGTCGACGGGCAGGCCGACGGTGTGCGCGGTGGCCAGGTTGGTCAGCAGCCGGGTCGGGTCGTCGTCGCCTCGACGCAGCGTGGACAGCACGTGGCCGGTGGTGGCGGTGTCGTCGAGGATCGCGGTGACCGGCATGGCCAGCACCGGATGCGGGGAGATCTCCACGAACGTGCTGTGCCCCGCGTCGATCGCGGTCCGCACGGCGGTGTCGAAGCGGACGGTCTGCCGCAGGTTGTCGTACCAGTAATCGGCCGTCATGGTCGACGGGTCCACCCAGTCGCCGGTCAACGTGGACACCAGTCGGGTGTGGCCTTGCTGCGGCGTCACGTCGGCCAGGTCGGTACGCAACCGCTGGGCGACCTCTTCGACCGCAGAGGAGTGGGAGGCGTAGTCGACCGGGATCAACCTCGCCCGGACACCGTCGGCCTGACACGCGTCCACGAAGTCGGCGACCGCCTGCGGCGGACCGGACACCACCACCGTCGACGGACCGTTCACCGCCGCGACCCCCACGCCGGAGAACCGACCCGGGCCGTCGGTGTCACCCGGTGCCACCGCGTCGGGTCCGACAGCACCGCCTGTCGCGCGGTCGGCCTCCAGCCGCGCCGTCACCTCGTCGGCGGGCAGGTCCACCGACGCCATCGTCCCGGTCCCCCGCAGCGTGACGAGCGCCCGCGACCGCAACGCCACCGTCTTCGCCGCGTCATCGAGGGACAGGATCCCCGCGACACACGCCGCGCCGATCTCCCCCTGCGAGTGACCGATCACCGCCTGCGGGGTGACCCCGACGTGCCGCCACACCGCCGCGAGGGCGACGCCCACGGCCCACAGCACCGGCTGCACCACCTCGACCCGGTCCAACCACGACTCGTCGTCGCCGGTCAACACCGACACGAGGTCCACGTCCAGATAGGGGGCCAACGCCACCTGACACTCGGACAGCGCCGCGTCGAACACCGGCGTCCGACCCACCAGACCGGCAGCCATCCGCGCCGACTGCGCGCCCTGCCCCGGGAACACGAACACCGGGCCGGCGCCGCGCCCCGCCACCGTGCCCGTCACCACGGCCGGCGACGGCGTGCCGGCGGCCAGCGCGTCCAGCCCGGACAGCAGGTCCTCGACCGAGGACCCGACCACCGCGGCGCGGTGGTCGAACGCCGACCGGGTGGTCGCCAGGGACCAGGCGACCGCCGCCGGGTCGGCCGGGTGGGCGCGCAGGTGCCGGGCGAGCCGCCCGGCCTGCCGGGCCACCCCGTCGCGGGTCCGCGCCGACAGCGGCCAGGCGAGCGCGCCGTCGAGCAGCCCGGGCCGTGCGTCGTCCGCGCCGGCGGGCAGCCCCGGCCGGGCGGTGTCCGCGCCGGTGGGCGTCGCGTCGGGGAGTTCGAGGATGACGTGCGCGTTGGTGCCGGAGATGCCGAACGACGAGACGGCGGCCCGGCGCGGTCCGGCGGCGGGCCAGGCCCGGTTCTCGGTGACCAGCTCGACCGCGCCGGCCGACCAGTCGATGTGCGGCGACGGCGCGTCCACGTGCAGGGTGGGCGGGACCACGCCGGCCCGCATGGCGAGGACCATCTTGATCACCCCGGCGACGCCGGCGGCGGCCTGGGTGTGGCCGATGTTCGACTTCACCGAACCGAGCAGCAGGGGTTCGACGTCGGCGCGGCCCTGCCCGTACGTGGCGATGAGCGCCTGCGCCTCGATCGGGTCGCCGAGCGTGGTGCCGGTGCCGTGCGCCTCCACCACGTCCACGTCGGCCGGGGACAGTCGCGCGGCGGCGAGGGCCGCCCGGATCACGCGTTGCTGCGACGGCCCGTTCGGTGCGGTGAGCCCGTTGGACGCGCCGTCCTGGTTGACCGCGCTGCCGCGCAGCACGGCGAGGATCGGGTGGCCGTTGCGGCGGGCGTCGGAGAGGCGCTCGACCAGCAGCATCCCGGCTCCCTCTCCCCAGCCGGTGCCGTCGGCGGCGGCGGCGAACGCCTTGCACCGGCCGTCGGGGGCGAGGCCGCGTTGGCGGGAGAACTCGACGAACAGCCCGGGGGTGGCCATCACGGTCACGCCGCCGGCGAGGGCCAGGTCGCACTCGCCGCGTTGCAGCGCCGCCGCCGCGAGGTGCAGCGCGACCAGGGACGACGAACACGCCGTGTCCACCGAGACCGCCGGTCCTTCCAACCCCAACACGTACGCCACCCGCCCCGAGACCACGCTCGCCGCGTTCCCGGTGCTCGCGAACCCTTCGACCTCGTCCGCGGACACCATCAACAGGGCCCCATAGTCCTGGCCGTTGGTGCCGACGAACACCCCTGTTCGTGAACCCCGCAAGCCACCCGGATCAACCCCTGCCCGCTCGATCGCCTCCCACGAGGTCTCCAGCAACAGGCGCTGCTGCGGGTCCATGGCGACGGCCTCGCGGGGTGAGATGCCGAAGAAACCGGCGTCGAAGTCGGCCACGTCGTAGAGGAACGCGCCGGTGCGGACGTAGGAGGTGCCGGCGGAGTAGGGGTCGGGGTCGTAGAGCCCGTCGAGGTCCCAGCCGCGGTCGCCGGGCAGGTCCGAGACCGCGTCGCGGCCGGCGTGCAGCAGCTGCCAGAACCGCTCCGGGTCGGTGACGCCGCCGGGGAACCGGCAGGACATGGCGACGATCGCGACCGGCTCGTCGTCGGCGAGCGGGGTCGGTCCGGCGGCCGGGCCGGCCTCGGCGACGCCGCCGAGTTCGGTGTGCAGGTGCCGGGCCAGCACGGTGGCGGTCGGGTAGTCGAAGACCAGCGTGACGGGCAGCCGCAGGCCGGTGGCGGTGGCGAGCCGGTTGCGCAGCTCGACCGCGGTGACCGAGTCGAAGCCGAGGTCGCGGAACGCGTGGTGCGGGTCGACGGCCTCGCCGCCGGCGTACTTGAGGACGGTGGCCGCCTGGTCGCGGACCAGGTCGAGCAGCGCCTCCCGGCGCTCGTCGGACGCCATCCGGGCGAACGCGCCGGCCGGCGCGGCCTCGGCCGTCTCGTCCGGCTCCCGGTCGGCGGCGAGCTGCCGCGCCTCGGGGATCTCGGCGATCAGCGGGGCCGGGCGGGTGGCGGTGAGCGCGACCCGGAACCGGTCCCAGGCGATGTTGGACACGGTCAGGTACGTCTCGTCGTGCGCGAGCGCCTGGTGCAGCGCGGCGATCGCGAGGCGGGGGTGCATCTCGGGCGCGCCGTGGCGGTGCAGCATCCGGCCGAACTCCCCGTCGGCCATCCCGCCGCCGCCCCAGGCGCCCCAGGCGATCGAGGTGGCCGGCAGGCCGAGGCCGCGCCGGTGCTCGGCGAGCGCGTTGAGGTAGGCGTTGCCGGGGGCGTAGTTGCCGACGCCGGAGCTGCCGACGGTGCCGGCCATCGCGGAGAACAGCACGAACGCGTCGAGGTCGTGGTCGCGGGTCAGCTCGTGCAGGTTGACCGCGGCGGTGACCTTGGCGCCGAGCGCGTGGTCGATCCGGTCGAGGGTGAGCGCGCCGATGACCGCGTCGTCGAGCACGGCGGCGGTGTGCACGACGGTGGTGAGCGGGTGCTCGGCGGGCAGTCCGGCGAGCACGGCGGCGAGCCCGTCCCGGTCGGCGGCGTCGCAGGCGGCCACGGTGACCCGGGCGCCCAGCGCGGTCAGCTCGGCCTCCAGCTCGTCGACGCCGTCGCCGTCGCGGCCGCGCCGGCTGAGCAGCACCAGGTGGTCGGCGCCGTGGGCGGCGAGCCAGCGGGCCACGTGCCCGCCCAGCGCGCCGGTGCCTCCGGTGACCAGCGCGGTGCCGGTGGGCCGGAACTCGCGCGGGGCGGGGGTGTCGCCGAGCGGTGCACGCAGCAGCCGCCGGCCGTACGCGCCGGTGGGGCGCAACGCGACCTGGTCCTCCCCGTCGGCGCCGGCGAGGACCCGGGCCAGCCGGGTGGCGGTGCGGTCGTCGACGGTGTCGGGCAGGTCGACCAGGCCGCCCCAGCGGTCGGGGTGTTCCAGCGCGGCGATCCGGCCGAACCCCCAGGCGAGCTGCTGGGTGGGGTGCGGCAGCGGGTCGGTGGGTCCGGTGGAGACCGCACCCCGGGTGAGCGTCCACAGCGGCGCGCGGATCCCGGCGTCGCCGAGGGCCTGGGTGAGGGTGACGGTGCCGGCGTAGCCGGCCGGCACGTGCCGGTGGGCGGGCAGCGGCGTCTCGTCCAGCGCGAGCAGGGAGACCACGGCGGCGGGTGGGGCGTCGGCGTGCCGGTCGCGCAGCCGGGCGGTGAGCGCGTCCCGGTCGGTGCGCTCGTCGGTCAGGGCGAGCGGGACGACGGTGGCGCCGTGTCGGCGCAACGCGTCCGCGACGACGTCCGCCGCGTCGACGCCGACGTCGCCGGGGCCGGTGACCAGCCACCAGTCACCGTCGAGTGTCGGCCGGTCGACGGCGTCGGGGGTGACCGGCAGCCAGCCGTCGCGGTAGCGCCAGGAGTCGACGGTGGCCTGGTCGCGGTGGCGGCGTCGCCACGCGGCCAGCGCCGGCAGCAGCGCGGCGAGCGCGTCGGCGGGCACGTCGGCGGTGTCGGCCAGCTCGGCGCCGACCGCGGCCGGGTCCTCGGCCTCGACGGCGGCCCAGAACCGGGCGTCGACCTCGTCCGGCTCGGCCGGGGCGGCGGCCACCGGGACGGCGGCCGGGCGCGGCCAGTAGAGCTGCCGCTGGAACGGGTAGGTGGGCAGGTCGAGGCGGTGGGCGGCGCGGCCGGCGAAGGCGGGTCGCCAGTCGACCGCGACCCCACCGGCGTACGCCTCGGCGAGCGCCCGGTGGAACCGGGCGAGGTCGCCCTCGTCGCGGCGCAGCGTGCCGGTGACGGTGACCGCGGTCGGGTCGGCGGCGGCCGCCTCGACGCTCTCCTGCATCGCCATGGTGAGCACCGGGTGGGCGCTGACCTCGACGAAGGTCTGGTGGCCGGTGGCGGCCAGGTCGCGGATCGCCGCGTCGAAGCCGACGGTCTGCCGCAGGTTGCGGTACCAGTAGTCGGCGTCGAGGCCGGCGGTGTCCGTCCAGTCACCGGTCACGGTGGACCGGAACCTGATGTCGCCGGTGCGCGGGCGCAGGCCGGCGAGCAGGTCACGCAGTCGCTCGCGCAGCGGTTCGACGTGCGCGGAGTGGGAGGCGTAGTCCACCGGCACCCGCCGTACCCGCACGTCGCGACCCTGGTAGTGCGCCATCAGCTCGTCCAGCGCGGCGGCGTCGCCGGAGACCACCACCGACGTCGGCCCGTTGACCGCGGCGAGCGCGACCCGCCCGTCCCACCGGCCGATCGTCTCGGTGGCCTCGTCGGCGGTGGTCGCCACGGACACCATGCCGCCGTCGCCGGCGATCTCGGCGATGACCCGGCTGCGCAGCGCCACCACGGCGGCGGCGTCGTCCAGGCTGAGCCCGCCGGCCACGTACGCGGCGGCGATCTCACCCTGCGAGTGACCGACCACCGCCGACGGATGCACGCCGTAGGAGCGCCACAACGCGGCCAGGGACACCCCGACCGCGAACAGCGTCGGCTGCACCACGTCCACCCGCTCCAGCGACGGCGCGTCCGGCGCACCCCGGATCACGTCGACCGGGGACCAGTCGAGGTGGGGGCGCAGCGCCTGCTCGCACGCGGTGAACGCCTCGGCGAACACCGGGGCGGTGGCGAGCAGGTCGGCGGCCATGCCCACCCACTGCGAACCCTGGCCGGGGAAGACGAAGACCACGTCGCCGCCCGTACCCGGGGCGCGGGTGACGGTGTGCGGCGCGGGACGGCCGGCGGCGAGCGCGTCCAGCGCGGCGGCCAGGTCGTGGCGGCCGGCGGCGAGCACGACCGCGCGGTGTTCGTGGGCGGTCCGGGTGGTCGCGAGCGACCACGCCAGGTCGGGCAGCGCGGCGTCGGGCACGGTCTCCAGGTGGGCACGCAGGTCGCGGGCCCGGGCGGCGAGCGCGGCGGCGCCGCGTCCGGACAGCGTCCAGGGCAGTTCCCCGGCGGGTACGGCGTCGCGCGGCGCGGGCTCCTCCGGCGGCGCCTGTTCCAGGACGGTGTGCACGTTGGTGCCGCTGATGCCGAACGAGGAGACGGCGGCGCGCCGGGGCCGGTCGCCGGCCGGCCAGGGCCGGGCCTCGGTGAGCAGCGCGACCGTGCCGGCGGACCAGTCGACGTGCGGGGTGGGCTCGTCCACGTGCAGGGTGGGCGGCAGCACGCCGGCCCGCATGGCGAGGACCATCTTGATCACGCCGGCGACGCCGGCGGCGGCCTGGGTGTGGCCGAGGTTCGACTTGACCGAGCCGAGCCACAGTGGCCGGTCGGCGTCGCGGTCCCGGCCGTAGGTGGCGATCAGCGCCTGCGCCTCGATCGGGTCGCCGAGCGTGGTGCCGGTGCCGTGCGCCTCGACCGCGTCGACCTGGTCGGGGGCGAGTCCGGCGTTGGCCAGCGCCTGCCGGATGACCCGTTGCTGGGCCGGCCCGTTGGGCGCGGTCAGCCCGTTGGACGCGCCGTCGGAGTTGACCGCGCTGCCGCGCACCACGGCGAGGACGGGGTTGCCGTCGCGGCGGGCGTCGGAGAGCCGTTGCAGCACCAGCAGGCCGACGCCCTCGCCCCAGCCGGTGCCGTCGGCGGCGCCGGCGAACGGCTTGCACCGGCCGTCGGCGGCGAGGCCGCGCTGGCGGGAGAAGCCGACGAAGATGCCGGGGGTGGCCATCACGGTGGCGCCGCCCGCGAGGGCCAGGTCGCACTCCCCCGCCTGCAACGCCTGCGCGGCGAGGTGCAGCGCGACGAGCGACGCGGAGCAGGCCGTGTCGACCGTGACGGCCGGGCCGTGCAGCCCGAAGGTGTACGCGAGCCGCCCGGAGATGACGCTGGCGGAGACGCCGGTGGCGAGGTAGTTCTCGTCGCCGTCGCCGGCGGCCAGCAGCAGCGAGCCGTAGTCCTGCCCGTTGGTGCCGACGTAGACGCCGGTGCGGCTGCCGCGCAGCCCGGCCGGGTCGAGGCGGGCGCGTTCGAACGCCTCCCAGGCGGTCTCCAGCAGCAGCCGCTGCTGGGGGTCCATGGCCACCGCCTCGCGCGGGCTGATGCCGAAGAACGCCGGGTCGAACTCCCCGGCGCCGGTCAGGAAGCCGCCCTCGCGCACGTAGCTGGTGCCGAGGTGCTCCGGGTCCGGGTGGTACAGCTCGGCGACGTTCCAGCCGCGTTCCTGCGGCATCGGCGACAGCGCGTCGGTGCCGCCGGCCACCAGGTCCCACAGCTGTTCGGGGGTGGCGACGCCGCCGGGGAAGCGGCAGCTCATCGCCACGATGGCCACCGGCTCGCGGTGCCGGTCGGCGTCGGCGGCGACGACCGCGCCGCCGGTCGGGTCGGCGGTGAGGCCGTGCAGGTGGGCGGCGAGTTCGGCGACCGTGGGGTGGTCGAAGACGAGCGTGGCGGGCAGGGTCGCGCCGGTCTCGGCGGCGAGCCGGTTGCGCAGCTCGACCGCGGTGAGCGAGTCGAAGCCGAGGTCGCGGAACGTGCGGTCGGGCAGCGGCCGGCCGGCCGGGTGGCCGAGCACCAACGCGACCTGGGCCCGGACCAGTTCGGTGAGCTGCGACAGGGACCGGCCCACCACCACGGCCGGGGTCACCACGGCGGGTCCGGCCGGCACGCCGGGCAGCCCGGTGAGCAGCGGCGCGGGCCGGCCCCGGGTGGCGGCGAGGCGTCCCCAGTCGACGTCGGCGACGGTGACCGCCGCTCCGGCGCCGACGATCCGGCCGAGCGCGGCGGCGGCCTGCTCGGCGGGGAGCGGGTGCACGCCGCCCCGGACCAGCCGCGCGGTGAGGTCGGCGCTGGCGGCGGCCATGCCCTCGGCGGCCCAGGCGCCCCAGGCGACCGCGGTGGCGGGCAGCCCGAGGTCGTGGCGCCAGGTGGCGAACGCGTCCACGAACGCGTTGGCCGCCGCGTAGTTGCCCTGCCCGGCGCTGCCGATCACGCCGGCGAGCGAGGAGAAGAGCACGAACGCGTCGAGGTCCCGGCCGGCGGTGGCGTCGTGCAGCGCCCGGGCGGCGCGGACCTTGGCGTCCAGCACCGCCTGCGTGCGGGGCAGGTCGAGGCCGTCGAGGATGCCGTCGTCGACGGTGCCGGCGGCGTGCACCACGGCGGTCAGCGCGGGCAGGTCGGCGACCAGCGCGGCGACCGCGGCGGTGTCGGTGACGTCGCAGCGGACCGCCCGCGCCCCGGGCAGCTCGGCGACCAGGTCGGCGGCGCCGGGCGCGTCCGGGCCGCGCCGGGAGGCGAGCACGACGTCGGTCGCGCCGGCGTCGAGCAGCCAGCGACAGACCTGCCGCCCGAGCGCGCCGGTGCCGCCGGTGACCAGCACCGTGCCGGTGGGCCGCCAGCCGGGTCCGGCGGGCGGGGCGGCGGGGACCAGCCGGCGGCCGAAGGTGCCGTGCGCCCGGACGGCGACCTCGTCGTGGCCGCCGTCGGCGAGCACCGCGAGCAGCGCGTCGGCACTGGCCCGGTCCGGGGTGTCGCCGGCAGGCAGGTCGACCAGTCCGCCCCAGCGGTCGGGCTGTTCCAGCGCGACGACCCGGCCGAGTCCCCAGACGGCGGCCGCGTACGGGTCGGTGAGCGGTTCCCCGCCGCCGACCGTGACCGCGCCCCGGGTCAGGCACCACAGCCGGCCCGACCGGCCGGTGTCGGCGAGCGCCTGGGTGAGCGTGAGCAGCAGCGCCGTCCCGGCCGGTACGGCGGGCGCGTCGGGTCGCGGCGCGTCCGGGGCGGGCAGGACGCAGAGCACCCCGCGCCAGCCCGGCTCGGGGTGGCCGCGCAGCAGGTCGGCCAGGGCGGCCCGGTCGGCGTCGGCGGGCACGGTGAGCAGGTCGACGTCGGCGCCGGCCCGGGCCAGCGGGGCGGCCCACGGCGCGGGGTCGTCGAGCGCGACGACCAGCCACCGGCCGGTCAGGGCCGGCGCCGGGGTGGGGTGCACCGGCTCCCAGACCACCCGGTACGACCAGCCGTCCAGCGCGGCGTCGCGGTGCCGGGCCCGCCGCCAGGAGGAGAGCACCGGTACGGCCGGGGCGAGCGCGGCCACCGCCTCCGGGTCGTCCTGCACGGCCAGGTGGGACGCCACGGCGGGCAGGTCGCCGCGCTCCACGGCGGTCCAGAAGTCGCCGTCGGCGCCCTCGGCGGGCGGCGCGGGCGGGACGCTGCCGTCGCCGGCCCAGTAGCGGTGGCGGTGGAAGGCGTACGTGGGCAGGTCGGTCCGGCGGGCGCCGGCCCCGGTGAACCAGGTGGGCCAGGCGACGGGGTGGCCGTGGACGTGCAGGTCGGCCAGGGCGGCCAGCAGCGCCTCGGGTTCGGCGCGGTCGCCGCGCTGGACGGCGACGGCGCGGACCGGCTCGTCGGGCAGGATGTCGGCGGTCAGCGGGGTGAGCACCGCGCGCGGCCCGATCTCCAGGAACGTGTCGACGCCGGTGGCGCGCAGCGCGCGGACCCCGTCGGCGTGGCGGACCGCCTCGCGGACGTGCCGCACCCAGTGCTCGGGGGTGCGGATCTCGTCCGGGTCGGCCAGGTCGCCGGTCACGTTCGACACGACCGGCAGCGTCGGGGCGGCGAACGTCAGCCGGTCCAGGACGGCGCGGAACCGGTCGAGCACCGGCGCCATGAGCGGGCTGTGGAAGGCGTGGCTGACGGTGAGCCGCCGGGTGCGCACGCCAAGGTCCCGCCAGCGCCGTTGTGCCCGGTCGATCTCGTCGGCGGCGCCGGAGAGGACGACGGCGGCCGGGCCGTTGACGGCGGCGACGTCGATCGGCGCGTCCGGGTCGGTCAGGGTGGCGCGGACGTCGTACTCGGCGGCGGCGACCGCGAGCATCGCGCCGCCGGCCGGCAGCGCCTGCATGAGCCGACCCCGCGCGGCGACCAGCGCGGCGGCGTGTTCCAGCGACAGCACCCCGGCCACGTGGGCGGCGGTGACCTCGCCGATCGAGTGGCCGCCGACCAGGTCGGGGGTGACGCCGAACGACTCGACCAGCCGGAACAGCGCCACCTCGACCGCGAACAACCCGGCCTGGGTGAAGACGGTCTCGTCCAGCAGCGCGGCGTCGTCGGTGCCGTCGGCGGCGAACAGCACCTCCCTGAGCGGGCGGGGCAGCGCCCGGTCCAGGTGCCCGCACACCTCGTCGAGCGCGGCGGCGAACACCGGGAAGGTGGCGTACAGCTCCCGACCCATGCCGGCGCGCTGCGCGCCCTGACCGGAGAAGAGCACGGCGAGCTGGCCGCGCGGCGTACCGGTGCCGGTGACGACCGTGCCGGCCGGTTCGCCGGCGGCGAGCGCGCGCAGCCCGGCCACCAGGTCGTCGCGGCCGGCGGCGGCGACCACGGCCCGGTGGTCGAGCACCGACCGGGACACCACCGAGGAGTACGCGACGTCGAGCGGCCGGGCGTCGGGGTCGGCGTCGAGCCAGGCGGCCCAGCGCCCGGCCTGGGCGGCGAGGGCCTCCGGGGAACGGGCGGAGAGCAGCACCGGGACGACCGGCCGGTCGACCGGCGCCGGCTCGTCGTCGGCGGGTTCCGGCTCCGGGGCCTGCTCCAGGATGGTGTGCGCGTTGGTGCCGGACACCCCGAACGAGGACACCGCCGCGCGGCGCGGCCGGTCGACGGCCGGCCACGGTGTGGCCTCGGTGGCGAGCGCGACCGCCCCGGCGTCCCAGTCGATGTGCGGCGACGGCCGGTCCACGTGCAGCGTGGGCGGGACGACGCCGTGCCGCAGTGCCAGCACCATCTTGATCACGCCGGCGACGCCGGCGGCGGCCTGGGTGTGCCCGAGGTTCGACTTGACCGAGCCGAGCAGCACCGGCGGCGCGTCGCCCCGGTCCTGCCCGTACGTGGCCAGCAGCGCCTGCGCCTCGATCGGGTCGCCGAGCGTGGTGCCGGTGCCGTGCGCCTCGACCACGTCGACCTGTTCGGGGGTGAGCCGGGCGTTGGCGAGCGCCTGCCGGATCACCCGCACCTGGGAGGGGCCGTGCGGCGCGCTCAGCCCGTTGGACGCCCCGTCCTGGTTGACCGCGCTGCCCCGGATCACCGCGAGCACCGGATAGCCGTGGCGCTGCGCGTCGGAGAGGCGGGCCAGCAGCAGCATGCCGACGCCCTCGGACCAGCCGGTGCCGTCGGCGGCGGCGGCGAACGGCTTGCACCGGCCGTCGGCGGCCAGCCCGCGCTGGCGGCTGAACCCGACGAACACGGCCGGGGTGGGCATCACGGTGACGCCGCCGGCCAGGGCCAGCTCGCAGTCGCCGTTGCGCAGCGCCTGCACGGCCAGGTGGATCGCCACCGAGGAGGAGGAGCAGGCGGTGTCGATGGTGACCGCCGGCCCTTCCAGTCCCAGCGTGTAGGCGATCCGGCCGGAGACGATGCTCGTCGAGTTGCCGGTGAGCGAGTGCCCCTCGCCGTCCTGCCCGGCCTGGGCGAGGATCGCGTCGTAGCCGTGCGCGGCGGCGCCGACGAACACGCCGGTGCGGCTGCCCCGCACGGCCGGCAGCGGCAGCCCGGCCCGTTCGAACGCCTCCCAGGTGGCCGCCAGCAGCAGCCGCTGCTGCGGGTCCATGGCGACGGCCTCGCGCGGGCTGATGCCGAACAGGTCGGCGTCGAAGTCGCCGGCGTCGTAGACGAAGCCGCCCTCGCGCACGTAGCTGGTGCCCGGGTGGTCGGGGTCGGGGTGGAAGAGCCGGTCGAGGTCCCAGCCCCGGTCGGCGGGGAACGGGCCGATCCCGTCGCCGCCGTCGCGGACGAGGTCCCACAGCTGCTCCGGCGACCCGACGCCGCCGGGGTAGCGGCAGGTCATCGCCACGATGGCCACCGGCTCGGTGTCGCGCGCCTCCAGCGCCCGCAGCCGCCGCCGGGTGCGGCGCAGCTCCGAGGTCGTACGCTTCAGGTACTCGACGTACTTCTCGTCCTCGCTGTTCACCGTGGACCTACCTCACTCGGCGTGCCGATGTCGTCGCGGCCGTCGCTCAAGACGTCTCCAGCTCGCGGTCGATCAGGTCGAAGATGTTCTCGGTGGTGGCCGACTCCAGGTCGTCGTCGTCCGCGTCGGCCTGCCGGGCGGTCAGCCGGTCCAGCAGGCCGTGCAGCCGCTCGGTGATCCCGCGGTAGGCCTCGTCGTCCGGATCCAGCCCGGCCAGCGCCGCCTCCAGCCGGTCCAGGTCCGGCCCGAGACCGGCCGACCGGTCGGCCGGGCCGTCGGGTACGGCGATCCGGGTGGCCAGGTGCGCGGCGAGCGCGGCCGGCGTCGGGTTGTCGAACACCAGCGTCGCCGGCAGTCGCAGCCCGGTGGCGGCGCCGAGCCGGTTGCGCAGCTCGACGGCGGTGAGCGAGTCGAAACCGAGTTCCCGGAACGCGCGGTCGGGTTCCACCGCGTCCGGGTCGCCGGCGCCGAGCACCACCGCGACGTGCGTCAGCACCAGCTCGCGCAGCGCGCGTTCGCGCTTGTCGGTGGAGAGGCCGCGCAGCGTGTCGGCGAACGCCGGGCCGCCGGCCGCCTCGGTGACCGCGCCGCGTCGGGCGCCGGCCCGGACCAGGGCGGTCAGCAGCGGGTGGACCGGGCCGCCGGTGGGCCGGGTGCTGATCCGCGCGGGCATCAGGGTGGGTCGTTCCGAGCGCCAGGTGGCGTCGAACAGGGCCAGCGCCTCGTCGTCGGTGAGCGCCACCAGGCCGCTGCGTTCCAGCCGGCGCCGGTCGACCGCGCCGAGGTGGCCGGTGATGCCGCTGGCCGTGGCCCACAGGCCCCAGACCAGGGAGACCCCGGGCAGGCCGAGGGAGCGCCGATGGTCGGCGAGCGCGTCGAGGAACGCGTTGCCGGCGGCGTAGTTGCCCTGGCCCGGGCCGCCCATCAGGCCGGCGGCGGCGGAGTAGAGCACGAACGCGGTCAGCTCGTGGTCCCGGGTGGCGCGGTGCAGGTTCCAGGCCGCGTCAACCTTGGGACGCAGCACCGCGGCGAGCCGGTCCGGGGTGAGCGACTCGACCGTGGCGTCGTCGACGACACCGGCGGTGTGCACCACGGCGCGCAGCGGGTGCCGGGCGTCCACCAGGGACAGCACGTCGGCGACGGCGTCCGGGTCGGCCAGGTCGGCGGCGACCAGCTGCACCTCCGCGCCGCCGGCCTTGAGGTCGGCGAGCAGCTCGTCGGCGCCCTCGGCGTCCGGGCCGCGCCGGCTGACCAGCAGCAGGTGCCGGGCGCCGTGGGTGGCGACCAGGTGGCGGCAGAGCAACGCGCCGAGCGTGCCGGTCGCGCCGGTGACCAGGACGGTGCCGTCGAGCCGCGGCGTGGGCGGGATGCTCAGCGTCAGCTTGCCCACGTGCCGGGCCTGGCTGAGGAAGCGGAACGCCTCGGGGGCGCGCCGGACGTCCCAGGTGCGCCGCGGCAGCGGTCGCAGCGCGCCGTCGGCGAACAGCGCCATCAACCGCTCCAGCATCCGGCCGACGACGGCCGGACCGGCCGCCATCAGGTCGAAGCCCTGGTAACTGACGCCGGGGTGGTCGGCGGCGACCCGGGCCGGGTCGCGCGGGTCGGTCTTGCCCATCTCGACGAACCGGCCGCCCCGGTCGAGCAGCCGCAGCGACGTGTCGACGTACGCACCGGCCAGCGAGTTGAGCACGACGTCGACGCCGCGGCCGGCGCGGCGGGCGCGGAACTCGTCGGCGAAGTCGAGGGAGCGGGAGGAGGCGATGTGCTCGTCGTCGAGGCCGGTGGCCCGCAGCACCGGCCACTTGGCGGGGCTGGCCGTGCCGTAGACCTCGGCGCCGAGGTGGCGGGCGATCTGCACCGCGGCCATGCCGACGCCGCCGGTGGCGGCGTGCACCAGCACCGACTCCCCGGCGGTCAGCCGGGCCAGCTCGACCAGGCCGTACCAGGCGGTCAGGAAGACCACCGGGACGCCGGCCGCCTCGGCGTACGACCAGTCGTCGGGGATCCGGGTGACCATGCGGTGGTCGGTGACGGCGACGGTGGCGAACGAGCCGGCGAAGATGCCCATCACCCGGTCGCCGGGGGCCAGCCCGGTGACGCCGGGGCCGACCTCGCGCACCACGCCGGCGCCCTCGCTGCCCAGCACCTGCTGGTCGGGGACCATGCCGAGGGCGAGCACGACGTCGCGGAAGTTCAGCCCGGAGGCACGCATCTCGACCGCGACGTGTCCGGCCGGCACCGCGCCCTCCCCGACCGGGACGGGCAGCAGCGCCAGGTTCTCCAGCGTGCCCGTCTCGGTCACGTCGAGCCGCCACGGCTGTCCGCCGGCGGGGGGTGCCAGCACGCCGGTGTCGCGGGCCCGGACCAGCCGGGGCGTGAGGGCGGCGCCGTCGCGCAGCGCGAGCTGCGGCTCGCCGGACGCCAGCGCGGCGGGCACCGCGGCCCGCGAGGCGGCGGTGTCGTCGAGGTCGAGCAGCGTGAACCGTCCGGGGTGTTCGGACTGGGCGGAGCGGACCAGCCCCCACACCGCGGCGTGGGCCAGGTCGCGCGGCGCCTCGCCGGGCGCGGCGGCGACCGCGCCCCGGGTGGCCACGACCAGGCGGGCCGCCTCCAGGCGCGGCTCGGCCAGCCACTGGTGGATCCGGGCGAGGGTGTCGCGGGTGGCGTCGTGGGCGTCCGCGTCGGCCCGCTCCGGGTCCGGCGCCGGGCCGCCACGCAGGTCGACCACGACCTGGGGTACGTCGTCGCCCCGGTCCACCGCAGCGAGGAGCGCGGCCAGGTCGGGGTGGGTGCTCACCCGGTGGCCGGCGTCGGCCAGCGCGGCGGCGTCGGGACTGCTGCCGAGCAGCGCCCAGTGGGCCGGGGCCGGGGCGTCGGTGGTCGGCAGCGGCGTCCAGTCCAGGTGGAACACGGAGGTGCGGCGCAGCGCGGCCGCGTCGTCGTGGCCGGCGGCGACCGGCCGGAACGTCAGCGATCCGACGGTGGCGACCGGGCGGCCGGCCGGGTCGGCGAGGGTGACGGCGACGGTGTCCGGGCCGAGCGAGCGGATGGTGACCCGCAGCCGGGTGGCCCCGTGGGCGTGCAGCGTGACCGCGCGGAACGTGAACGGCAGCCAACCGCTGCCGGCGTCGGTGGGGGCGCCGAGCAGCGCGGTGGGGCCGGTGGCGTGCAGGGCGGCGTCGAACAGCGCCGGGTGCAGGCCGAACCGGGACGCCTCGGCGGCCTGCGCCTCGGGCAGCGTCACCTCGGCGTACACCTCGTCGCCGTGTCGCCAGACGCGGTGCAGGCAGCGGAACGCGGGGCCGTAGGTGAGGCCGGCGCCGGCGGTGTGGGCGTACCAGTCGTCCAGGTCGGCGTCGACCTCGACGGCGCCGGCCGGTGGCCACTCCCCCGGCCGGGGCGTGGGTTCGGTGGGCTGCGGGGTCAGCAGGCCCTCGGCGTGTCGGGTCCATTCGGCGGCGGAGTCGTCGGCGGGGCGGGAGTGCAGCGTGACGGCGCGTTCGCCGGTGTCGCCGGGCGGGCCGACGCGGACCTGCACCTGGACGGCGCCGGTGGGCGGCAGCATGAGCGGGCTGATCAGGGTGAGGTCGGCGACCTGGCCGGCGTCGACCTCGTCGCCGGCGCGGATCACCATGTCGGCGACGGCGGTGCCGGGGACGACCACGGTGCGACCGACGACGTGGTCGGCCAGCCACGGGTGGGTACGCGTGGACAGCCGGCCGGTGAGGACCACGGTCTGGTCGTCGGCGACCGTTAGCGCGGCGCTGAGCAGCGGGTGCGCGGCGTCCTGGAGGCCGGCGGAGGCGACGTCGTGCGCGGGCTGGACGGTGGTGGTGAGCCAGTAGCGCTTCCGGTCGAACGGGTAGGTGGGCAGGTCGACGGTCGGGGCGGGGGCCAGGACCCGGCCGAGGTCGACGGGCAGGCCGATGGTGTGGGCGGTGGCGAGGCTGGTCAGCAGCCGCGTCGGATCGTCGTCACCACGCCGCAACGTCGACAGGGTGTGGCCGGTGGTGTCGGTGTCGTCGAGGATCGCCGTCACCGGCAGCGTGAGCACCGGATGCGCGGACACCTCCACGAACGTGGTGTGCCCGGCCGCGACCGCCGTGCGCACCGCCTGCTCGAACCGGACGGGTTGGCGCAGGTTGGTGTACCAGTAGTCGGCGTCCATGCCCTGCGGTTCGGCCCACTCTCCAGTCACCGACGACACCATCCGAATGTGCCCCGGCTGCGGTGACAAGCCCGCCAGGTCGGTGAGCATCCGCTCGCGGATCTGCTCCACGGCCGGGTTGTGCGAGGCGTAGTCGAACGGCACCGGCTTCGCCCGCACCCCCTCGGCCAGCCACCGCTCCCGCAACCCGTCCAGGATCTGCGGAGGGCCGGACACCACCACATGCCCCGGCCCGTTGAGCACCGCCACCACCGTGCCCGACACACCCTCGATCCGGGCGGCAACCTCCGCCTCGGGCAGATCCACGGCCAGCATCCCGCCCGAACCCGCCAGGGTGGACAACGCCCGCGCCCGCAGGATCACCGCCCGCGCCGCGTCGTCCAGGGACAGCACCCCGGCCACGCACGCGGCGGCCATCTCCCCCTGCGAATGCCCGACCACCAACGCCGGTTCCACACCGGCGGCCCGCCACACCTGCGCCAGAGACACACCGACGGCGAACAGCACCGGTTGCAGGATCTCCACCCGACCGAGCCAGGCATCGTCGTCGCCGGTGAGCACCGACACCACGTCCACGTCGAGGTACGGCGCGAACGCCCGCTGACACTCGGCAAGACGCGTGTCGAACGGCGCGCACCGGCCCACCAGACCCGCCGCCATCCGCACCGACTGACCACCCTGACCCGGGAACACGAACACCGGACCCGGCCCGTGCTCGGCCACCGAGCCCGTCGCCACGGTCCCGGCCGGCGTGCCCGAGGCCAGGGCGTCCAGGCCGGCCAGCAGCTCCGGGCCGGTCGTGCCGAGCACGGCGGCGCGGTGGTCGAACGCCGAACGCGTCGTCGCCAGGGACCGGGCCACCGCCGCCGGGTCGACGTCCTGCCCCGCGCGCAGGTGGGCGGCCAGCCGGGCGGCCTGCGCGGCCACGCCGGTCCGGGTCCGCGCCGACAGCGGCCAGGCCGTGACGTCGGTGTCCACCAGGCCCGGCATGGTGGGGACGGGCCGGGTGTCCGGCTCGTCGGCCTGCTCGACGACCACGTGGGCGTTGGTGCCGGAGATGCCGAACGACGACACCGCCGCCCGACGCGGCCGGTCCACCACCGGCCACGGCCGGGCCTCGGTCACCAACTCCACCGACCCCGCCGACCAGTCGATGTGCGGCGACGGCGCGTCCACGTGCAGCGTGGCCGGCACGATGCCGTGCCGCATGGCGAGGACCATCTTGATGATGCCGGCGACGCCGGCGGCGGCCTGGGTGTGCCCGATGTTCGACTTCACCGAGCCGAGCAGCAGCGGCGTGTCCCGGTCCTGCCCGTACGTGGCCAGCACCGCCTGCGCCTCGATCGGGTCACCCAACGTGGTGCCGGTGCCGTGCGCCTCCACCACGTCCACGTCCGAGGTCGACAGCCCCGCGTCGGCCAACGCCGCCCGGATCACCCGCTGCTGCGACGGCCCGTTCGGCGCGGTCAGCCCGTTGGACGCGCCGTCGGAGTTGACCGCGCTGCCGCGTACCACCGCGAGCACCGGGTGGCCGTGGCGGCGGGCCTCGGAGAGCCGTTCCAGGAGCAGCACGCCGACGCCCTCGCCCCAGCCGGTGCCGTCGGCGGCGGCGGCGAACGCCTTGACCCGCCCGTCGGCCGCCAGGCCGCGCTGGCGGGAGAACTCGACGAACAGCCCCGGCGTGGCCATCACGGTCACGCCGCCGGCCAGGGCCAGGTCGCACTCGCCCCGGCGCAGCGCCTGCACGGCCAGGTGGAACGCGACGAGCGACGACGAGCAGCCGGTGTCCACCGACACGGATGGCCCCTCCAGGCCCAGCGCGTACGACACCCGGCCGGAGACCACGCTGGCCGCGTTGTCGGTGCCGCCGAAGCCGGCCGCCTCGTCGGCGGCGACCAGCAGCAGCGCCCGGTAGTCCTGGCCGTTGGTGCCGGCGAACACGCCGGTGCGGGAGCCGCGCAGCGACTCCGGCACCACGCCGGCCCGCTCGATCGCCTCCCAGGACGCCTCCAGCAGCAGCCGCTGCTGCGGGTCCATGGCGGCGGCCTCCCGCGGCGAGATGCCGAAGAACGCCGGGTCGAAGTCGCCCGCGTCGTGCACGAACGCGCCCTGGTCGGTGTAGGTGGTGCCGGACGCCGCCGGGTCGACGTCGACGAGCGTGTCCGGGTCCCAGCCCCGGTCGGTGGGGAAGTCCCCGACCGTGTCCACGCCGTCGGCGACGATCCGCCACAGCCCCTCCGGGTCGCTGACCCCGCCGGGGAAGCGGCAGGCCATAGCCACCACGGCCACCGCCTCCTCGCCCGCGACGGTGGTCACCGGGTCGGTCGACGCGGGCGCCGGCTCGCCGCCGAGCAGCGTGGTCAGCAGCATCCGGGCCAGCGCCACCGGGCTGGGATGGTCGAAGACCAGCGTGGTGGGCAGCGGCTGCCCGGTCGCGGCGACCAGCCGGTTGCGCAGCTCCACCGCGGTCAGCGAGTCGAAGCCGAGGTCCCGGAACGCGGTGCCGGCCGGAATCGCGGCGGCGTCGGCGTGCCCGAGCACGTCGGCGGCGAGGTCCCGGACCAGGTCGGTGAGCGTCTCCTCGCGCCGGGCCGCGCCCAGCCCGGCGAGCCGTGCCCGCAGGGCGGCGGCCGGACCGTCGTCGCCGTCGTCGGCCGGCGCGCCGCCGTCGAGCGCGGCCCTGGCCTCCGGTACGCCCTCCAGCAGCGGCCGGCGCCGGGCGGAGGCGTACGCCGGGGCGAACCGGGACCAGTCCACGTCGGCGACGGTGAGTGTCACGTCGTCGTGGTCGAGGGCCTGTCGCAGGGCGCTCATCGCCACGTCGGCATCCATCGGCGGCACGCCCCGGCGGCGCAGCGCGCGGTCGGAGTCGGCCACGTGCATGCCGCCCTCGCCCCAGGAGCCCCAGGCGATCGCGGTGCCGGCGAGCCCGTCGCCGTGCCGCCGCTGCGCCAGCGTGTCCAGGTAGGCGTTGCCGGCCGCGTACGCCGCCTGTCCGGCGCTGCCCCAGGTGGCGGCGATGGACGAGTAGAGGACGAACGCGTCCAGGTCGTCGCCGGCGAGCAGTTCGTGCAGGTGCGCCGCGCCGGCGACCTTGCCGGCGGTCACCTCGGCCAGCTCGGCGGGCGTGACGTCGGCGAGCGGAGTGGTCTGCGGCAGTCCGGCGGTGTGCAGCACGGCGCGGATCGGCGGGCCGGCGGCGCGGAGCCGGTCGAGCAGCGCGACGACCGCGTCCCGGTCGGCGAGGTCGCACGCGGCGACGGTCACCCGGGCGCCCCGGTCGCGCAGCTCGGCGGCGAGGTCGGCCGCGCCGGGCGCGTCCGGGCCGCGCCGGCTGACCAGCGCCACGTGTTCGGCGCCGGCCTCGGCGAGCCAGCGGGCGGCGCGCGCGCCGAGGCCGCCGGTGCCGCCGGTGACCAGGACGGTTCCGGTGGGCGTGAACCGGCGTACCGGGGGTCGGTCGCCGATCGGCGCGCGGACCAGGCGGCGGACCAGGACGCCGGGGCCGCGTACCGCGATCTGGTCCTCACCGGGCGGCGCGGCCAGCAGCGCGGCGAGCCGGCCGGCGGCGCGGGCGTCGGGCGCGGCGGGCAGGTCGACCAGGCCGCCCCAGCGGTGCGGAGTCTCCACGCCGACCACCCGGCCGAGTCCCCACAGCGCACCCTGGCCGGGGTCGGTGCCCCGGTCGTACGCGGCGGCGGCGACGCCGTTGCGGGTGACCAGCCACAGTGGTGCGTCCAGGCCGGCGTCGCCGAGCGCCTGGGTCAGGGTGAGCGTGGCGGCCAGGCCGGGCAGGAGCGCACCGTCCGCCGGCTCCCACGCGAGCAGCGAGACCACGCCGGCGACGGCGCCGCCGGCGGACCCGGCAGGATCGACGTCGGCCGCCTCGGTGTCGGCGACGCGAGCCCGGTCGGACGCGGCGGGGGCGGCGGGGGCGGCGGATGCGGCGGGCGTGGGACGTTCGGTGAGCGCGGCGGCGAGCGCGGTCCGGTCGGCGTCGGGCGCCACGGTCAGCGGGCGCACGTCGGCGCCGGCGGCGGCGAGCGCGTCGCGCACGGCGGTGACGGCCGGGTCGTCCTGGTGGCCGGCGGGCAGCGCCAGCAGCCACGTCCCGTCCAGCGGGGCGGCGGCGGGCTCGCCGGCGGCCTGCCACTCGACGCGGTAGCGCCAGCCGTCGAGGCGGCCGTGCTCCTGCTGCCGCCGTCGCCAGCCGGCGAGGACGGGCAGCAGCGTCCGCAGCGACTCGGCCGCGTCGGCGTCGTCGACCGCCAGGGTGTCGCGCAACGCGTCCAGGTCGGCGCGGTCGACGGCGTCCCAGAAGCGGTGGTCGAGCAGGCGGGCGGCGACGGCCGGGACGGCCGGTTCGCCGGCGGGCACCCAGTAGTGCTGGCGCTGGAACGGGTAGGTGGGCAGGTCGACGAGGCGGCCGGGGTGGCCGGCGAAGGCGGGCCGCCAGTCCACCGCCGTCCCGGCGGTGTGCAGGGCGGCGAGGGACCGGTGGAACCGGTCGAGGCCGCCCTCGTCGCGACGCAGGCTGCCGGCGACCGTGACCGCGTCCGGCCCGGTGACGGCCTCGGCGCTGTCCTGCACCGCCATGGTCAGCACCGGGTGCGCGCTGACCTCGACGAACGTGCGGTAACCGGCGGCGGTGAGGTCACGGACCGCGTCGTCGAAGCGGACCGTCTCGCGCAGGTTGCGGTACCAGTAGTCGGCGTCGAGGCCGGCGGTGTCCGTCCAGTCACCGGTCACGGTGGACCGGAACCGCACGGTGCCGGTGCGCGGTTCGATGGCGGCGAGCCGGGCCAGGAGCTGTTCGCGCAGCGGTTCGACGTGCGCGGAGTGGGAGGCGTAGTCCACCGGCACCCGCCGTACCCGCACGTCGCGACCCTGGTAGTGCGCCACCAGCTCGTCCAGCGCGGCGGCGTCGCCGGAGACCACCACCGACGTCGGCCCATTCACCGCGGCGAGCGCGACCCGCCCGTCCCACCGGCCGATCGTCTCGGTGGCCTCGTCAGCGGTGGTCGCCACCGACACCATGCCACCGTCACCGGCCAGCTCCGCGATGACCCGGCTGCGCAACGCCACCACCGCCGCGGCATCGTCGAGGCTGAGCCCGCCGGCCACGTACGCGGCGGCGATCTCGCCCTGCGAATGACCGACCACCGCCGACGGGTGCACGCCGTAGGACCGCCACAACGCGGCCAGGGACACCCCGACCGCGAACAGCGTCGGCTGCACCACGTCCACCCGCTCCAGCGACGGCGCATCCGGCGCGCCGCGCACCACATCGAGCAGCGACCAGTCCACGTACGGGCGCAGCGCCTCCGCGCACGCGGTCAGCTCCGCCGCGAACACCGGGGCGGTGGCGAGCAGGTCGGCGGCCATGCCCACCCACTGCGAACCCTGGCCGGGGAAGACGAACGCGACCTCGCCCGCCTCCCGGGCGGCCCCGGTGACGAGCTGCGGGGCGGGCCGGTCGTCGGCGAGCGCGTCCAGCGCGGCGGCCAACTCGTCCCGGTCGGCGGCGAGCACCACGGCGCGGTGCTCCAGCGGCGAGCGGGACACCACCGACGTCCAGGCGACGTCGGCCGGCGCGAGCGCCGGGTCGGCGGCCAGGCGCGTGGACCAGCGCGCGGCCTGCTGGCGCAGCGCGGTGCGGGTCCGGCCGCTGACCAGCACCGGCGCGGTCCGGTCGGCCGGGCTGGCCGGCGCGGTGGCCTCCTCGGTGGGCTGTTCCAGGATCAGGTGGGTGTTGGTGCCGCTCATCCCGAACGAGGAGACGGCGGCGCGGCGGGGCCGGTCCACCGCCGGCCACGGCGTCGGCTCGGTGACCAGGCGGACCGCGCCGGCGGTCCAGTCGACGTGCGGCGTGGGTTCGTCGACGTGCAGCGTGGGCGGCACGATCCCGTGCCGCATGGCGTGGACCATCTTGATGATCCCGGCGATGCCGGCGGCGGCCTGGGAGTGGCCGAGGTTCGACTTGACCGACCCGAGCAGCAGCGGCGTGGACCGGTCCTGCCCGTACGTGGCCAGCAGCGCCTGCGCCTCGATCGGGTCGCCGAGCACGGTCCCGGTGCCGTGCGCCTCCACCACGTCCACCAGGTCGGGGGTGAGCTTCGCGCCGGCCAGCGCCGCCCGGATGACCCGCTGCTGGGAGGGGCCGTTCGGGGCGGTCAGTCCGTTGGACGCGCCGTCGGAGTTCACCGCCGAGCTGCGGATCACCGCGAGCACCGGGTGGCCGTTGCGGCGGGCGTCACTGAGGCGTTCCAGCAGCAGCATGCCGACGCCCTCGGACCAGCCGGTGCCGTCGGCGGCGGCGGCGAACGACTTGCACCGCCCGTCGGCGGCCAGGCCACGCTGGCGGGAGAACTCGACGAACGGGCCGGGGGTGGCCATCACCGTCGCACCGCCGGCCAGCGCCAGCCCGCACTCGCGCTCCCGCAGCGCCTGGCAGGCCAGGTGCACCGCGACCGACGACGACGAGCAGGCGGTGTCCACCGTGATCGACGGCCCCTCCAGGCCGAACGTGTAGGCGAGCCGGCCGGAGACCACGCTGGCGGCGGTGCCGGTGAGCACGTACCCCTCGGCGTTCGGCGCGCGGTGCAGCACGGCGGCGTAGTCCTGCCCGGACGTGCCGACGAAGACACCGGTGCGGCTGCCGCGCAGCGACAGCGGCGCCACGCCGGCCCGTTCGAACAGCTCCCAGGTGACCTCCAGCAGCAGCCGCTGCTGCGGGTCCATGGCGACCGCCTCGCGGGGGGACACGCCGAACAGCGCGGCGTCGAACTGCCCGGCGTCGGCCAGGAACCCGCCGGAGGCGGTGTACGACGTGCCGGCGTTCTCCGGGTCGGGGTGGTGCAGCAGGTCGAGGTCCCAGCCCCGGTCGGCGGGGAAGTCGCCGATCGCGTCGCCGCCGTCGGCGACGAACCGCCACAGCTGTTCCGGGGTGGTGATCCCGCCGGGGTAGCGGCAGCTCATCGCCACCACGGCGACCGGCTCGGACTCCTGGGCGGTGACCTCGCGCAGCCGCTGGCGGGTCTGGTGCAGCTCGGTGACGACCCGGGTCAGGTACTCCCGGAGTCGCTGCTCGTCCCCCGCGGGTCCGGTGCTGCCCACTGCCGTGTCCGCCATGGTCGATCTCGCTCCCTGGTGTGCCACGCGTGCCTCAGGACAGCCCGAGATCGCGGTCGAGAAGGTCGAAGAGCTCCTGGTTGCTGGCCGTCCGCAGCCGGTCGGCCACGTCGCCGGCCGGCTCGTCCGGTTCGTCGGCGCCGAGGCGTTCCAGCAGCCGTTGCAGCCGCATGGTGATCCGCACCCGGCCGAGGTCGTCGCGCTCGCGCAGCGTGAGCGCCTCCTCCAGCCGGTCCAGTTCCTCGCCGGTGGGCAGCTCGCCCGCCGACGCCTCGTCGACGAGCTGGGCGCGCAGGTGTTCGGCGAGGGCCTGCGGGGTCGGGTAGTCGAACACCACCGAGCTGGCCGGGGCGAGGCCGGTGAGCCGGGCCAGCCGGCCGCGCAGCTCCACCGCGGTCAGCGAGTCGAACCCGAGGTCCCGGAACGGCCGGTCGGCGTCGAGGGCGTACGGGCTGTCGTGGCCGATCACCTCGGCCGCGGCGGCCCGGATCAGGTCCACCAGCAGCCGGTTCTGCTCGGTGGTGGTGAGGTCGGCCAGGCGCTTGCGCAGCGCGGCGAGCGTCTCCGTGCCGCCGGTGTCGGCCGGGTCGGTCCCGGCGGCCGGCGTCGCCACCTCGGGCAGGTCGGCGATCAGCGGGCGGGGTCGGGCGGCGGCGAAGACCGGGGCGAAGCGCGCCCAGTCGACGTCGGCGACGGTGAGCACCGTGCCGTCGCCCTCGATCGCGGCGCGCAGCGCGGCCATCGCCGGTTCCCGGTCCAGCAGGGTGACACCGCGCCGGCTCATCGCGGTGGCGTGGTCGTCGCTGACCATGCCGCCGCCGGCCCACGGTCCCCAGTCGACCGACACCACCCGGGCCCGACCGGCCGGGCGGGACTGCGCCCAGGCGTCGAGGAAGGCGTTGCCCGCCGCGTACGCGCCGTGGTCGCCGACGCCCCAGGTGGCGGCGATGGAGGAGAAGTAGACAACCAGGTCCAGCGGCTCCGGGTCGAGCAGCTCGTCGAGGTGGCGGGCGCCGGCGGTCTTGCCGGAGACCACGTCGGCCAGTTCGTCGGTGGTGACCGCGCGCAGCGGGTTGAGCCGGCCGACGCCGGCGGCGTGCACCACCGCCCGTACCGTCTCGCCGTCGGCGCGCAGCGCGTCGACCAGCCGGGCGACGGCGGCGCGGTCGGCCAGGTCGCAGGCGAGCACGCGGGCGTGCGCGCCGAGGTCGGCCAGCTCGGCGACGGTGTCGGCGACGCCGGGGGCGTCCGGTCCGCGCCGGCTGACCAGGATCAGCCGGCGGGCGCCGTGCCGGGCGAGCCAGCCGGCGGCGTACCGGCCGATGGCGCCGGTGCCGCCGGTGACGAGCACGGTGTCGGGGGGCTGCCAGGCCGACGTGTCCGGCCGGTCGGGGCGGGGCGCGCGGGTCAGCCGGCGCAGGTGCACGCCGGACGGGCGGACCGCGAGCTGGTCCTCGCCGTCGGCGTTGGTCAGCGCCCGGATCAGGTGGTCCCCGACGCCGCCGTCGAGATCGGCCGGCAGGTCGATCAGCCCACCGGCGTGCGCCGGGTGTTCCAGCGCGGTGACCAGGCCCAGGCCCCAGGTGGTGGCCTGGGCGGGGCGGGTGAGCGGGTCGCCCGCGCCGGTGCTGACCGCCTGCCGGGTGAGCAGCCACAGCGGTCCGGTGGGCGCGGCGTCGGTGACGGCCTGGACGAGGGCCAGGTTGCCGGTGAGTCCGGCCGGCACGGCCGGATGGTCGGGGTGGGGGTGCTCGTCCAGCGCGAGCAGCGAGACGACGCGGGTCGGCCCGTCCGGCAGGTGGTCGGCCAGCTCGGTACGGGTGACGGTGGCCGGGTCGACGGTGAGCACGCGGGCGTCGCCGCCGTGGTCGCCGATCAGCGCGGCGATCCGGCCCGCCACGTCGGCCCCGCTGTCGGGTGCCACGAGCAGCCAGTCACCGGCGGCGGGGCCGGCGGTGAGCTGCCGCCGGGGCCAGGTGATCCGGTAGCGCCAGCCGTCGGCGACCGCGTCGGCACGTCGCCGCTGGTGCCAGTCGGCGAGCGTGGGGAGCTGGTCGCGCAGCGGCCGGTCCGGGTCGACGCCGAACCGGGTCGCCAGGGCGTCGCCGTCGCCGGCGGTGACGACCTGCCAGAACGCGTCGTCGACCGGGTCGGCGGGGGCCGGTGCGGCGACGCCGACCAGTTCGCCGTCGCCGACCGGCCAGTACCGCCGGCGCCGGAACGGGTAGGTGGGCAGGTCGACCGGTTCGGCGGCGGGCAGCAGCGCCGCCCAGTCCACCGGTACGCCGTGGCAGTGCAGCCGGGCCAGCGCGCCGAGCAGGGCGTCGACCTCGTCCCGGCCGCGGCGTTGCACGCCGGTGACCAGCGGGCCGCCGTCGGGCAGCGCGTCCGCGGCCAGCGCGGTGAGCACCGTGTCCGGGCCGATCTCCAGCAGCGTGCCCACGCCGAGGTCGCGCAGGTGGGTGACGGTGTCGCCGAAGCGCACCGCCTCGCGGACGTGGCGGACCCAGTAGTCGGGGGTGCAGACCAGGTCGGCGTCGACGACCCGACCGGTCAGGTTCGACACCAGCGGCACGGTCGGCGGGGCGTAGGCGAGGCCGGCGGCGACGGTGGCGAACTCGGCCAGCATCGGCTCCATCAGCGGGCTGTGGAACGCGTGGCTGACGGCGAGCCGCTTCACCCGTACGCCGAGGGTGGTGAAGTGGTCGGCGAGCGCGGCCAGTGCGTCGTCGGCGCCGGCGACCACGACGGCGGCCGGACCGTTCACGGCGGCGATCGCGGCCCGGTCGGCGTGGCCGGTGAGCGCGTCGGCCACCTCGGTCTCGCCGGCGGCGACGGCGAGCATGCCGCCGCCGGCCGGCAGCGCCTGCATGAGCCGGCCGCGCTGGCCGACCAGCGTGCACGCGTCGGCCAGGGTGAGCACCCCGGCGACGTGGGCGGCGGTGATCTCGCCGACCGAGTGCCCGGCGACCAGGTCGGGACGTACCCCCCAGTCGGTGAGCTGCCGGTGCAGCGCCACCTCGACGGCGAAGAGCCCGGCCTGGGTGAAGGCGGTCTGGTCCAGCAGCGCGGCCTCGGCGCTGCCCTCGGGCGCGAACAGCACGCTCTTGAGCGGGCGGGGCAGGTGCGCGTCGAGGTGCTGGCAGACCTCGTCGAGCGCCTCGGCGAAGGCGGGCAGCGCCTGGTAGAGCTCCCGGCCCATCCCGGCGTGCTGGGCGCCCTGCCCGGAGAAGAGCACGGCGAGCGTGCCGCCGGACGCGGCGACGTCCTGGTGCACGGCGGGGTGGCTCTCCCCGGCGGCCAGGGCGCGCAGCGCGGCCAGTCGGGTGTCCGGGTCGGCGGCCAACAGCACCGCGCGGTGGCGCAGGTGGGAGCGGGCGGTGGCGAGGGTCCATCCGACCGGGGCGGCGTCGTCGCCGGCCGCTGCGGTCCCGTCGCCGGTGGCGGCCGGGCCGGTGGCGGCCGGACCGGTCGAGGCCGGCTCGGTGGCCGGGCCGGCGAGCCGGGCGGCGAGGCGGGCGGCCTGGGCGCGCAGCCCGTCCTCGTCGGCGGCGGAGAGCGGCCACGGCAGCAGCGGCAGCGCCGGGCGGAGGATGTCCTCCCGCTCCGGCGTGTCCCCGGCCGGTGGGGCCGCCTCGAGGACGACGTGGGCGTTGGTGCCGCTCACCCCGAACGCGGACACCGCCGCCCGCCGGGGGCGGTCCGTCTCCGGCCAGGGCCGGGCCTCGGTGAGCAGCGCCACCGCGCCGTCGGACCAGTCGACGTGCGGGGTGGGCTCGTCCACGTGCAGCGTCGGCGGGAGCACGCCGTGCTGCAACGCCAGCACCATCTTGATCACGCCGGAGACGCCGGCGGCGGCCTGGGTGTGGCCGATGTTGGACTTGACCGAGCCGAGCAGCAGCGGCCGGTCGGCGGGCCGGTCCTGGCCGTACGTGGCCAGCAGCGCCTGCGCCTCGATCGGGTCGCCGAGGCGGGTGCCGGTGCCGTGCCCGTCGACCGCGTCCACGTCCGCCGGGGTGAGCCCGGCGTTGGCCAGCGCCTGCCGGATGACCCGCTGCTGGGCGGGCCCGTTCGGCGCGGTGAGGCCGTTCGAGGCGCCGTCGGAGTTGGTCGCCGAGCCGCGCACCACGGCCAGCACCCGCCGGCCGTCGCGGCGGGCGTCGGAGAGCCGTTGCAGCAGCACCAGGCCGGCGCCCTCGCCCCAGCCGGTGCCGTCGGCGGCCCCGGCGAAGGACTTGCACCGGCCGTCGGCGGCGAGGCCGCGCTGCCGGGCGAACTCCAGGAACGGCCCGGGTGTGGCCATCACGGTCACGCCGCCGGCCACCGCGAGGTCGCACTCGCCGGCGCGCAGCGACTGCACCGCGAGGTGCAGCGCGACCAGCGACGACGAGCAGGCGGTGTCCACGGTGACCGAGGGGCCCTGCAACCCGAAGGTGTAGGAGAGCCGGCCGGAGACCACGGCCGCCGCGTTGCCGGTGGCCTGGTAGCCCTCCGTCTCGGCCCGGGCGGCCATCAGCAGCGTGGCGTAGTCCTGCCCGTTGGTGCCGACGAACACGCCGGTGCCGCTCTCCCGCAGCCCGTCCGGCGGCAGGCCGGCCCGTTCGAACAGCTCCCACCCGGTCTCCAGCAGCAGGCGCTGCTGCGGGTCCATCACCAGCGCCTCGCGGGGCGAGATGCCGAACAGGCCGGCGTCGAAGCCGCCGACGTCGGTGACGAAGCCACCCTCGCGGGCGTACGAGGTGCCGGGGGCGTCCGGGTCGGGGTCGTAGATGGCGTCGAGGTCCCAGCCCCGGTCGGCGGGGAACGGGCCGATGGCGTCGCGGCCCCCGACGACCAGCCGCCACAGCTCCTCCGGGCTGTCGACCCCGCCCGGGTAGCGGCAGCTCATGGCCACCACGGCGATCGGTTCGTCCAGCGCGGCGACGGCCCGGGTGGGCGCGGCGGCGGCCTCGGTGACGCCGAGGATCCGGTCGGCCAACCAACCGGCGAGCAGGTCCGGGGTGGGCCGGTCGAAGACCAGGGTGGCGGGCAGCCGCAGCCCGACCGCCTCGGCGATCCGGTTGCGCATCTCCACCGCGCTGAGCGAGTCGAAGCCGATGTCACGGAACGGCCGGTCCGCGCCGACCGCCTCGGCGGAGGCGTGGCCGAGCACGGCGGCGGCGTGCATCCGGACCAGTTCCAGCAACGCCCGACGGCGCTCCGGGGCGGCCAGGCCGGCGAGCCGGCCGCGCAGCGGGGACGACTCGGCCGGCTCGTCGTCGGTGCGGGCGGCGGCGAGGAGTCGGGCGACCTCGGGCAGTTCCTCGATCAGCGGGCGGGGGCGGGCCAGCGCGTACGTCTGGTGGAACCGGTCCCAGGCGATGTCGGCCACGGCGAGCGTGACCTCGTCCTGGGCCAGCGCCCGGGCCAGCACGGCGACCGCCAGCTCGGGGCGCATCGGCCGGACGCCGGAGCGGAACATCTGGTCGGCGGCGCCCTCGGTGTCCATCATGCCGCCGCCGTCCCAGGCCCCCCAGGCCACGGCCGTGGCGGGCCGGCCGCGCCGGCGTCGGTCCTCGGCGAGCGCGTCGAGGAACGCGTTGCCGGCGGCGTACCCGCCCTGCAGGCCGCCACCCCAGACGCCGGCGCCGGAGGAGAACAGCACGAACGCGGCCACGTCGTCGCCGAAGGTCCGGTCGAGGTTGACCGCGCCGGCCACCTTGGCGCGCAGGCCGTCGGCGAGCTCGGCCGGGCCGGTGGCGTCGAGCGGTCCGGCGTGCGCGACGCCGGCGGCGTGGAAGACCGCGTCGATCCGGACGTCGAGCCGGTCGACCAGGTCGCGCAGGGAGTCGGGGTCGGCGACGTCGCAGGCCGCCACCGTGACGGTCGCGCCGAGCGCGGTCAGCTCCGCATCCAGCTCGGCCGCGCCGGGGGTGGCCGGGCCCTGCCGGCCGGTGAGCACGAGGTGCGCGGCGCCGTCGCGGGCCAGCCAGCGGGCCACGTGCGCGCCGAGCGAGCCGAGGCCGCCGGTGACCAGGACCGTGCCGGCGGGCCGCCAGCCGCCGCCGTCCGGCGGGCTGTCGCCGCCGGCGCGGGCGAGCCGGCGGCCGAACAGCCCGGAGGGGCGTACGGCTAGCTGGTCCTCGTCGCCGACGCCGGCCAGGACGACGGCCAGCCGGCCCCGGGCGCGCCGGTCCAGGACGGCCGGCAGGTCGACCAGGCCGCCCCAGCGGTCCGGGTGTTCCAGCGCGACGACCCGGCCGAGGCCCCAGACCGGGGCCTGCCACGGGTGGTCGAGCGGGTCGGCGCGGCCGGTGCTGACGGCGCCCCGGGTGGCGCACCACAGCGGCGCGGTGAGGCCGGCGTCGCCGAGGGCCTGGACGAGGGCGAGCGTGCCGGCGAGCCCGGCGGGCACCACCGGGTGGTCGGGGTGGCCGGTCTCGTCGAACGCCAGCAGCGAGAGCACGCCGGTGATGTCGTCGAGCCCGGCCAGCTGTGCGGCCAGCGCCGCCCGGTCGGGTTCGGCGACGGTGACCGGGACGACGCCGGCGCCGGCCTCGCCGAGGGCCGCCACCACCTGCCCGACCAGGGCGTCACCGGCGTGGGCGGCCGGCGCGACGAGCAGCCAGGTGCCGGCGAGCCGAGCCGTCGGTGCGGTGGTGAGCGGCGCCCACCGGACCCGGTACCGCCAGGCGTCCACTGTGGATTCGTCCCGGCGGCGTTGCCGCCAGTCGGCGAGCACCGGCAGCGCCTCGCCCAGCGCCCGCGCCTCGGTGCCGTCGACGTCCAGGGCGGCGGCGAGCGCGTCGGCGTCGGCCCGCTCGACGGCGTCCCAGAACTGCCGGTCGGCCTGGTCCTCGACGGCCGCCACCGGCCCGGTGCGCACCGGCGAGTCGGGCCAGTAGCGCTGGCGGTGGAAGGCGTACGTGGGCAGCGGCACGGCCGGTCCGGCGGGGACGCCGCAGACGGCGGCCCAGTCCACGCCGACGCCGCGGGTGTGCAGCTCGGCCAGCGCGGTGAGGAGCCGGGGCCAGCCGCCGGCGTCGCGGCGCAGCGTGTTCACCACGGCGGCCTCGTGCTCGGCGTCGTCGATCGTCTCCTGCATGCCGAAGCTGAGCACCGGGTGCGGGCCGATCTCCAGGAACACCTGGTGTCCGTCGGCGAGCAGCGTCCGGACGGCCTGCTCGAAGTTCACGGTCTGGCGCAGGTTGCGGTACCAGTAGTCGGCGTCGAGCGTGGTGGTGTCGGTGGGCAGGCCGGTGAGCGCGGAGTAGAACGGCACCTCGGCCGGGCGGGCGGTGATGTCGGCCAGGCTGTCCAGGAGCCGGTCGGCGACGGCCTCGACGTGCGGCGAGTGGGAGGCGTAGTCGACGTCGAGCGGGCGGATCCGCACGTCGTCGGCGGTGCAGGCGGCGACCAGCTCGGCCAGCGCGTCCGGGTCGCCGGCGACCACCACCGATCCGGGACCGTTGACCACGGCCACGCAGAGCCGCCCGTCCCAGCGTCGCAGCATCCGCTCGACCCGGTCGGCGGGCAGGCCGACGGAGGCCATGCCGCCCCGGCCGGCGATGTCGGCGAGCACCTGGCTGCGCAGCGCGACGATGCGGGCGGCGTCCTCGAGGGAGAGCGCGCCGGCCACGCAGGCGGCGGCGATCTCGCCCTGGGAGTGCCCGACCACGGCGCCCGGGCGTACGCCGAGGGACCGCCACAGCCGGGCCAGGGAGACCATCACGGCCCAGAGCGCGGGCTGCACCACGCCGGAGGCGACCAGGGGTGGCGCGCCGTCGGCGCCGCGCAGCACGTCGGTGAGCGACCAGTCGACCCAGGGCGCGAGGACCGCTTCGCACTCGGCGATGGAGGCGGCGAAGACGGGTGAGCTGTCCAGCAGGTCGACGGCCATGCCGGGCCAGTGGCCGCCGTGGCCGGAGAAGACGAAGACGGGCGCCGGGTTGCGCAGCGCGGTCCCGGTGACCACCGTCGGCACGGTGTCGCCGTCGACCAGGGCGGTGAGGCCGCGGACCAGGTCGTCGGGGTCCTGGCCGAGGACGACGGCCCGGTGCGGGAACGCCGCCCGGGTGGCGGTCAGCGCGTACGCCACCTCGGCCGGCCCGTACTCGGGGTAGGCGGCGAGGTGGGCGCGCAGCCGGACGGCCTGTTCGGGGAGCGCGGCCCGGTCGGCGGCGGAGAGCGCAAGCGCGACGACGCCGGCGTCGGTGGCGGCGCCGGGCCGGAATTCGGCCGGGGCGGCGGGTTCGGGGGTGTGTTCGAGGACGACGTGGGCGTTGGTGCCGGAGATGCCGAACGACGACACGGCGGCCCGGCGGGGCCGGTCCCGGTCGGGCCACGGCGTCGGGGCCGTGGCCAGGGTGACCGCCCCGGCGGTCCAGTCGATGTGCGGGGACGGCTCGTCCACGTGCAGGGTGGCGGGGACGATGCCGTGCCGCATGGCCAGGACCATCTTGATCACCCCGGCGACGCCGGCGGCGGCCTGGGTGTGCCCGAGGTTCGACTTGACCGACCCGAGCAGCAGCGGCCGGCCGTCCGGCCGGTCCTGGCCGTACGTGGCCAGCAGCGCCTGCGCCTCGATCGGGTCACCGAGCGTGGTGCCGGTGCCGTGCGCCTCCACCGCGTCCACGTCGGACGGGTTCAGCCGCGCGTTGGCCAGGGCCTGCCGGATCACCCGCTGCTGCGACGGACCGTTGGGGGCGGTGAGCCCGTTGGACGCGCCGTCTGAGTTCACCGCCGTGCCGCGTACCACGGCGAGGATCCGGCGGCCCTCCCGCTGGGCGTCGGAGAGCCGCTGCACCAGCAGGACGCCGGTGCCCTCGCCCCAGCCGGTGCCGTCGGCGCCGGCGGCGAACGACTTGCACCGCCCGTCCGGGGACAGGCCGCGCTGGCGGGAGAACTCGATGAACGTGCCGGGGGTGGCCATCACGGTCACGCCGCCGGCGAGCGCGAGGTCGCACTCGCCGGAGCGCAGGGCCTGCGCGGCGAGGTGCAGCGCCACCAGGGACGACGAGCAGGCGGTGTCCACGGTGACCGCCGGACCCTCCAACCCGAACGTGTACGCCACCCGGCCGGACAGCACGCTGGCGGAGGTGCCGGTGCCGATGTAGCCCTCGACCTCGGCGGGCAGCTCCATCAGGCGGGAGGCGTAGTCGTGGTACATCACGCCGGCGAACACGCCGGTGCGCGAGCCGCGCAGCGTCGCCGGGTCGAGACCGGCGGACTCGAACGCCTCCCACGAGGTCTCCAACAGCAGCCGCTGCTGCGGGTCCATGGCGAGGGCCTCACGCGGGCTGATGCCGAAGAAGCCGCTGTCGAACTCCGGCGCGCCGTAGAGGAAGCCGCCGTGGCGGGTGTAGGAGGTGCCGCTGTGGTCGGGGTCGGGGTCGAACAGCGACTCCAGGTCCCAGCCCCGGTCGGCCGGGAACTCCGAGATCCCGTCCCCACCGGCGGCCAGCAGCTCCCACAACTGCTCCGGGTTGTCCACCCCACCCGGGTAGCGGCAGGCCATCCCGACGATCGCGATCGGCTCGTCCGGGCCGGTGGTGGTGGCGGTGTCGGGCGCGGCGGTGGTGTCGGCGCGGGCGCCGGCCAGTTCGGCGTACACCTGACCGGCGAGGATCTGCGGCGTCGGGTAGTCGAAGACGAGCGTGGACGGCAGCCGCAGCCCGGTCGCGGCGTTGACCCGGTTACGCAGGTCGACGGCGGTCAGCGAGTCGAAGCCCAGTTCCCGGAACGCCCGGTCGGCCGGCACCGCGTCCGCGCCGCCGTGCCCGAGGACCTGCGCCACCAGACCCCGGACCAGCGCGTCGACCTGGTCGCGGGCCTCCTGCGGGTCGAGGCCGGCCAGCCGGTCGGCCCAGTTGCCCCGGCCGGCCTGGCGGCGGGTGGTGACCGGGCCGAGCAGCGCGCGCAGCAGGGACGGCACCCGGCCGCCGACGATCTGCGACCGCATCGCCGGTACGTCGACGACGGCCGGGACGAGCGTGGCCCGCCCGGCGGTCAGCGCGGCGTCGAACAGTTCCAGCCCGACCTCGGGGCTCATCGCGGCGAGGCCGGCCCGGGTGGAGCGGGCCCGGTCGACGTCGGACTGGGACGCGGCCATGCCACCGGTGTCCCACATGCCCCAGGCGAGGCTGACCGCCGGCAGGCCGTCCTGCCGGCGGTGCGCCGCCAGCGCGTCGAGCACACCGTTCGCGGCGGCGTACGCGGCCTGGCCGGGCGAGCCGAGCACCCCGGCGACGGAGGAGAAGAGCACGAACAGGTCGAGGTCGAGGTCGCGGGTGACCTCGTGCAACCACCAGGCGGCGGTGGCCTTCGGGGCGAGCACGTTCGCCAGCCGGTCCGGGCTGACCGCCGAGACCACGCCGTCGTCGAGGACCCCGGCGGTGTGCACCACCCCGGCGAGCCGACCCGGCACCTCGGCGACCAGCCGGTGCACCTGGTCCCGGTCGGTGACGTCGCACGCCACCACCGACACCGCCGCGCCCAACCCGGTCAACCGCTCGACAAGTGCCGCCGCGCCCGGCGCGGCCGGACCCTGCCGCGACACCAGCACCAGCGACCGCACCCCGTGCCCGGCCACCAGATGCTCCGCCACCAGCGCACCCAGGGATCCGGTGCCACCGGTGACCAGCACCGTGCCGCCGGCGTCACCACCGATCGCGGGAGTGTCGGCGACCGGAACCGGACCGGCCACGTCGGCGGCGTGACCGGCTGTCATGTCCCCGGACGACCTCGCGGGAACAGCCGGCGGAAGCGTCGCGCGGACCAGCCGCGGCGTCAGCACGGCATCACCGCGCACCGCCACCTGCCCGCCGGTGACCGGCAGATCCCCCACCACACCGGCCAGCACCGACAACACCGAGGCGTCCACGTCCCGGTCCACGTCCGCCAGGACGATCCGCTCCGGATGCTCCGACTGCGCCGACCGCAGCAACCCCCACACCGCCGCACCGGCCAGATCCACCACCCGGTCGCCGTCCGACACCGCCACCGCACCCCGGGTCACCACCACCAACCGCGAACCCGCCAACGGCTCCGCGGCCAGCCACGCCTGCACCGTCGCCAGCACGTCGGACGCGACCATCCGGACGGCTTCCGGAACGTCCACCCCGGACGGCGTGGCCACCGGCAGCACGAGCGTGCCCGGCGGCTCCTCCCCCGCCTCGGCGGCGGCCGGCACGTCCAGGTACGCCGGCAGCCCGCCGACCGGCGCGCCGAGCGCCGCCCAGCCGGACAGGTCGTCGACGGGCGGGACCGGCTCGTGCTGCCAGCGCACCTCGAACATCGACCGGGCCGCCGCGCCCGGGGCGGTCAGGCCGGTCATCTCCCGCAGGACCAGCGCGTCCACCGACACGACCGGGGCGCCGGCGTCGTCGGCGGCGACCAGCCGCACCGTGCCACCGTCGCGGGACAGCCGCACCCGCAGCGCGGTGGCCCCGGCGGCGTGCACCTGCACGCCCTCGAACGCGAACGGCACGCGCGGACCACCGCCGTCGGTGGCGAGCAGCAGCCCGATCGGGTGCAGCGCGGCGTCCAGCAGCGCCGGGTGCACCGCGAAGCCGGCCGCGCCGTCGGCGACCTCCTCCGGGAGGGCGACCTCGGCGTAGACCTCGCCGTCGCCGGTCCAGGCCCGGCGCAGGCCGCGGAACGCCGGCCCGTACGCCAGGCCGTGCTCGGCGAGCGTCGGATACCAGCCGTCCAGGTCGATCTCGGTGGCGGTGGTCGGGGGCCACGCCGGCAGGGCGGGCTCGTCGGCGGCGGCGGCTTCGAGGACGCCCTCGGCGTGCCGTACCCAGCCGGCGTCCGGGTCGTCCTCGGCCTGGGCGTGCACGGTGACCGCGCGGGCGCCCGCCCCGTCGGCCGGACCGACCCGCACCTGCACCCGCACGCCCCCGGCGGCGGGCAGCACCAGCGGCGCGGCGATGGCCAGCTCGCGCAGCCGGGAGACGCCGACCTCGTCGCCGGCCCGGACGACCAGCTCGACCAGCGCGGCGCCGGGCAGCACCACCACGTCGCCGACCGCGTGGTCGGCGAGCCAGGGGTGGGTGGCGGCGGCGAGCCGGCCGGTGAGCAGCACCATGTCCTCGCCGGCGACGGAGACGGCGGCGCCGAGCAGCGGGTGCCCGGCCGCGCCGAGGCCGGCGCCGGACACGTCGGCGAGCCGCCCGACCGGCTCCAGCCAGTACCGCTCGTGCTGGAAGGCGTACGTGGGCAGGTCGACGCGGCGGGCGCCGGCGCCGGCGAACAGCACGTCCCAGTCGACGGTCAGACCCTCGGTGTGCAGCCGGGCCAGCGCCTCCAGCACGGCGCGGGGTTCGGCGCGGTCCTTGCGCACCATCGGCACCAGCACGGCCGTCGGGTCGGTGAGGCAGCTCTCGGCCATGGCGGTGAGCACGCCGCTGGGGCCCAGCTCGACGTACGTCCCGACGCCCGCCTCGGCGAGCCGGTCCACCGCGTCGGCGAACCGCACGGCCTCCCGGACGTGCCGGACCCAGTAGTCGGGGGCGCAGATCAGCTCCGGCTCGGCGATCCGGCCGGTCAGGTTGGACACGATCGGCACGGTGGGCGGGGCGTAGCGCAGACCGGCGGCGACCGCGGCGAACTCGGCCAGCATCGGCTCCATGAGGGCGCTGTGGAACGCGTGGCTGACCCGTAGCCGGTGGGTGGGCGTACCCCGGTCGGCCCAGTGGGCGGCGAGCGCGTCGATCGCCTCGGCGTCGCCGGAGACGACCACGGCGGCGGGGCCGTTGACGGCGGCCACGCCGACCCGCCCGTCGACGCCGGCCAGCGACGCGGTCACGTCCGTCTCACCGGCGGCCACGGCGAGCATCGCGCCACCGGCCGGCAGCGCCTGCATGAGCCGGCCCCGGGCGGCGACCAGCGCGGCCGCGTCGGGCAGCGACAGCACGCCGGCGACGTGCGCGGCGGCCAGCTCGCCGATCGAGTGGCCGACCAGGAGGTCGGGGACCAGCCCGAACGAGCGGGCGAGCCGGTGCAGCGCCACCTCGACGGCGAACAGGCCGGCCTGGGTGAACTGCGTCTGGTGCAGCAGGTCGTCGTCGCCGAACAGCACCGGCCGCAGCGGCTGCGGCAGCAGCGGGTCGAGGTGGGCGCAGACCTCGTCGAGCGCGGCGGCGAAGACCGGGAACGCCGCGTACAGGTCGCGGCCCATGCCGGCGCGCTGCGCGCCCTGCCCGGAGAAGAGGAACGCGACCCGGCCGCGCGGCGCGGCGGTGCCGGTGACCACGGACGGCGCGGGTTCGTCGGCGGCGAGCGCGCGCAGCCCGGCGACCAGGTCGTCGCGGTCGGCGGCGAGCACCACGGCCCGGGCGTCCAGCCCGGCGCGGCGCCGCGAGGCGGCGGCCAGGTCGACCGGGCGGGCGGTGTCGTCGGCGGCCACGTGGTCGGCCCAGCGGCGGGCCTGCGCCGCGAGCGCGTCGGGGTTGCGGGCGGAGAGCAGCACCGGCGCGACCGGCGGCGGGGTGCCGGCCTCGGGCTCCTCGACGGCCGGTGGCTGCTCGACGATGACGTGGGCGTTGGTGCCGCTGATGCCGAACGAGGAGACGGCGGCGCGGCGGGGCCGGTCCGACGCCGGCCACGGCCGTTCCTCGGTGAGCAGCTCGACCGCGCCGGCGGACCAGTCGATGTGCGGGGACGGCTCGTCCACGTGCAGCGTGCGGGGCAACACTCCGTGCCGCATCGCCAGGACCATCTTGATGATCCCGGCGGCGCCGGCCGCCGCCTGGGTGTGCCCCAGGTTCGACTTCACCGACCCCAACCAGAGCGGGTCGCGCCCGTCGCGGTCCTGCCCGTACGTGGCCAGCAGCGCCTGCGCCTCGATCGGGTCGCCGAGCGTGGTGCCGGTCCCGTGCGCCTCGACGACGTCCACGTCGGCCGGGGACAGCCGCGCGTTGGCGAGGGCCTGCCGGATCACCCGTTCCTGGCTGGGCCCGTTGGGGGTGGTGAGGCCGCTGCTGGCGCCGTCCTGGTTGACGGCGCTGCCCCGGATCACGCCGTGGATGTGCCGGCCGTCGCGTTGCGCGTCGGAGAGGCGTTGCAGCAGCAGCATGCCGACGCCCTCGGCCCAGCCGGTGCCGTCGGCGGCGGCGGCGAACGACTTGCACCGCCCGTCGGCGGCCAGGCCGCGCTGGCGGGAGAACTCGGCGAAGACGCCGGGGGTGGAGAGCACGGTGACGCCGCCGGCCAGGGCCAGGTCGCAGTCGCGCTGCCGCAGCGCCTGCACGGCGAGGTGCACGGCCACCAGCGACGAGGAGCAGGCGGTGTCGATGGTGACGGCGGGCCCTTCCAGCCCGAACGTGTACGCCACCCGGCCGGACACCACGCTGCCGGAGTTGCCGGTGCCGAGGTAGCCCTCGACGCCCTCCGGGAGGTCGACCACCCGGGAGGCGTAGTCGTGGTACATGACGCCGGCGAACACGCCGGTGCGGCTGCCGCGCAGCCGCTGCGGGTCCAGGCCGGCGGACTCGAACGTCTCCCAGGTGCTCTCCAGCAGCAGCCGCTGCTGCGGGTCCATGGCGAGCGCCTCGCGCGGCGAGATGCCGAAGAACGCGGGGTCGAACGCGGTGGCCTCGTAGAGGAAGCCGCCCTTGTCGGTGGAGGACGTGCCGGGGTCGTCCGGGTCGACGGAGAAGAGCCGGTCCAGGTCCCAGCCCCGGTCGGTCGGGAAGTCCCCCACCCCGTCGCGGCCGTCGGCGACGAGCTGCCACAGCGCGTCCGGGCCGTGCACCCCGCCCGGGTAGCGGCAGGCCATGCCCACGATGGCCATCGGCTCGCGGTCCTTGGCCTCCACCTCGCGCACGCGCCGCCGCGCCTCGCGCAGGTCGGCCGTGGCGCGCCGGAGGTAGTCGAGGAACTCTTCCTCAGTGGGCATCGGGCCGCTCCGTATCGGGATCAGAGGTCCGGGGCATCTCAGGCGGTTCCGAGTTCGTCGTCGAGCAGGTGGAACAGTTCCTCGGCGCTGGCGGAGCCGAGGTTGCCGTCGTCCGCGCCGGTGCCGTCGGTGGCGCTCTCGGCGTACGTCCAGAGCGACAGCAGTTCGCGCAGCCGGGCGGCGACGGCGGCGCGGTCGGTGTCGTCGGCGGCGATGGCGCGCATCGCCGTCTCCAGCTTGTTCAG
Organism: Micromonospora sp. WMMD754; assembly: GCF_049315235.1. Lineage (NCBI taxonomy): Bacteria > Bacillati > Actinomycetota > Actinomycetes > Micromonosporales > Micromonosporaceae > Micromonospora > Micromonospora sp. WMMD754. The sequence continues at coordinate 5,070,564 of NZ_CP186058.1, read as the reverse complement.
CTCGCCGAGCACGGACAGCGCGGAGGTGCTCCGCTCGGCGAGCAGCGCGCCGCGCAGGTGCGCGACCATGGCCGCGGTGGTGGGCCGGTCGTAGATGAGCGTGGACGGCAGCCGCAGCCCGGTGGCGGCGGCGAGCCGGTTGCGGAACTCCACCGCGGTCAGCGAGTCGAAGCCCAGCTCGACGAAGCCCTTGTCGGTGTCCACGTCGCGCAGCGAGGCGTAGCCGAGCACCGCCGCCGCGTGGGTGCGGACCAGGTCGGAGAGCACCCGGTCGCGGTCCGCCTCGGCGGTGGCGGCGAGCGTGTCGCGCAGCGCCGTCGCCGCGTCCGCGCCCGGTGTCGTGGCCGACGCCGCGCCGGTGGGGCGGACCAGGCCGTGCAGCAGTCGGGGCAGCGCCGGTCCGAGCCGGCCGAGCACCGCATGGTCCAGGTTGACCGGCGCGATCGCCGGCTCGTCGTGCCGCAGGCCCTCGCTGAACAACGCCATGCCCTCGTCCGGGCCGAGCGGGCGGAAGCCGGCGCGGGTCATCCGCCGCTCGTCGACGTGGCCCTGCGGTCCACCGGGCTCGTCCGGGTTGGCCCACGGCCCCCACGCCATCGACGTGACGGGGAGCCCGCGGGCCCGGCGGTGGTGGGCGAGCGCGTCGAGGAACGCGTTCGCGGCGGCGTGGTTGGCCTGGCCGGGGCCGCCGAACAGCCCGGCGGAGGAGGAGAAGAGCACGAACGCGGCGAGGTCGAGCTTCTCGGTCAGTTCGTGCAGGTGCCAGGCGGCGTCGACCTTGGGCGCGAGGACGGTGTCGAACCGGGCCGGGGTCAGCGCCGGCAGGACGCCGTCGTCGAGGACGCCGGCGGCGTGCACCACGCCGACCAGCGGCCGGTCGGCGGGGATCTCGTCGAGCAGCACGGCCAGTGCGTTCCGGTCGGTGACGTCGGCGGCGACGACCTGCGCGGTGGCGCCGAGCGCGGTCAGGTCGGCGACGAGGTCGGCGACGCCGGGCGCGTCCGGGCCGCTGCGGCTGACCAGCAGCAGGCGCGGCACGGCGTGCCGGGTGACCAGGTGCCGGGCGACGAGCCGGCCGAGCGCGCCGGTGGCGCCGGTGACCAGCACGGTGCCGGTGGACAGGTCCGGTTCGGGCCGCTGCGGCGGCGGGCCGAGGCGGACCAGCCGGGGCACCCGGAGCTGGCCGGCCCGCAGCGCGAGCTGCGGCTCGCCGGTGCCCAGCGCGGCGGGCAGCGCCACCGTGGAGCGGGGGTCGTCGTCGAGGTCGAGCAGGACGAACCGGCCCGGGTTCTCCGACTGGGCGGAGCGGATCAGGCCCCACGCGGCGGCGGCCGGCAGGTCGGCGGGGCGGTCGGTCGGTTCGACGGCGACCGCGCCCCGGGTGACCACGACCAGCGGGGTGCCGGCGAATGGTTCCCGGGTGAGCCAGTCCTGCGCCAGCGCCAACGTCTCGTGGGTGACCAGGTGTGCGGCCCGGGCCGGGTCGGGCTCGTCAGCGCGCTGTCCGGGGCGGACGGCGACCACCGCGTCGGGCCGGGCCGCGCCGCCCGTCACGGCCGCGACCAGGTCGTCCAGGTCCCGGTACGCCTCGACGCCGGGCCATCCGTCGGCGTCGCCGAGCACGGCGATCCGGGTGGGGTGGGCGGTGCCCGGCTCCGGGGTGGTCCAGTCGAGGCGGTGCAGCGACCGGGCGGCGGCCCGGCGGGCGGTGTCGAGCTGGTCGGCGCTGATCGGGCGCAGCACGAGCGCGTCGAGGGAGGCGACCGGCGTGCCACCGGTGTCGGTGACGGTGACGGCGACCGCGCCGTCGGTGGGGGTGAGCCGGACCCGCAGCTCGCGGGCCCGGGTGGGTTGGATCGCCAGGCCGGTCCAGGAGAACGGCAGCCCGGGCCCGGCCGCGTTCGCGGGTGCGGCGGCGGCAGTGGTGGCGCGGTGCAGGGCGTCGGCGCCGATGGTGTGCAGCGCGGCGTCGAGCAGCGCCGGGTGCAGGGTGAACGGGTCGACCGGCGCGTCGGGGTCGAGCGCGACCTCGGCGAGGAGGTCGTCGCCGCTGCGCCAGGCGGCGCGCAGCGCCTGGAACGTCGGCCCGTACCGGTAGCCCTGCTCGGTGAGGTGCGGGTAGAGGGTGTCCAGCGGGATCGGTTCGGCGTCGGCGGGTGGCCAGGCGCCGCCGGCGGTGCCGGTGACCGGTCGGGTGGGGGCGAGCAGGCCGGTGGCGTGGCGCTGCCAGGTCCGGCCGGTGCCCGGGGCGTCGCCGCCGTCGTCGAGGTGGGAGTGGACGGAGACCGGCCGGCATCCGTCGTCGTCGGCGGCGCCGACGCGGATCCGTAGGTCGACGCCGCCGGTCGGCGGGACGACCACCGGTGCTTCCAGGACCAGTTCGGTGACGTGGGCGGTGTCCAGGGCGCGTCCGCTCCAGGACGCCATCTCGACCAGGGCGGTGCCGGGGAGCAGGACGGTGCCGAGCACGGCGTGGTCGGCGAGCCAGGGGTGGGTGGTCAGGGAGATCCGGCCGGTGACCAGCAGGCCGTCGTCGCCGGGCAGGTCGGCGGCGGCGTGCAGCAGCGGGTGGTCGACGGCGTCGAGTCCGGCGGCCGGCAGGCCGGCCGGTCCGGTGCCGCCGCGCGACAGCCAGTAGCGGTCCCGCCCGAACGGGTAGGTGGGCAGGTCGACCACGGCGGCCGGGGTGAGCACGGCAGTCAGGTCGACGGGCAGGCCGATGGTGTGGGCGGTGGCGAGGCTGGTCAACAGCCGCCTCGGGTCGTCGTCACCACGCCGCAGCGTGGACAGCGTGTGGCCGGTGGTGTCGGTGTCGTCGAGGATCGCCGTCACCGGCAGCGTGAGCACCGGATGCGCGGACACCTCCACGAACGTGGTGTGCTCGGCCGCGACCGCCGTGCGCACCGCCTGCTCGAACCGCACCGGTTGGCGCAGGTTGGTGTACCAGTAGGTCCCGTCCATGCCCTCGGGTTCGGCCCACTCCCCCGTCACCGACGACACCATCCGGACCTGACCCGGCTGCGGCGACAAGCCCGCCAGGTCGGTGAGCATCCGATCCCGGATCTGCTCCACGGCCGGGTTGTGCGAGGCGTAGTCGAACGGCACCGGCCTCGCCCGCACCCCCTCGCCCACCCACGACTCCCGCAGATCAGCCACGGTGTCCGGCGGGCCGGACACCACCACATGAGCAGGCCCGTTCACCACCGCCACCACCGTGCCCGGCACACCCTCGATCCGCGCGGCCACCTCCGCCTCAGGCAGATCCACCGCGAGCATCCCGCCCGAACCGGCCAACGTGGCAAGCGCCCTGGCCCGCAGGATCACCGCCCGCGCCGCGTCGTCCAGGGACAACACCCCCGCCACGCACGCGGCGGCCATCTCCCCCTGCGAATGCCCGACCACCACACCCGGCTGCACACCGGCGGCCCGCCACACCTCCGCCAGACACACACCCACCGCGAACAACACCGGTTGCAGGATCTCCACCCGGCCCAACCAGGCATCGTCGTCGCCGGTCAACACCGACACCAGGTCCACGTCCAGATACGGCGCGAACGCCCGCTGACACTCGGCAAGACGCGTGTCGAACGGCGCGCACCGGCCCACCAGACCCGCCGCCATCCGCACCGACTGACCACCCTGACCCGGGAACACGAACACCGGACCCGGCCCGTGGACGCCCGCCGTCCCGGTGACCAGGGCGGAGGACGGCAGGCCGGACGCGAGGGCGTCCAGGCCGGCCAGCAGGTCGTCGCGGTTCGTACCGACGACGGCGGCGCGCTGGTCGAGCGCGGCGCGGGTGGTGGCGAGTGACCAGGCCACGGCGGCCGGGTCGTGGTCCGGGTGTTCGCGGATGTGCCGGGCGAGCCGCTGCGCCTGCTGCGCGAGCGCGGTGGCGGAGCGGGCGGACAGTGGCCAGAGCGCCGCGTCGGTCCGCACCAGCCCTTCCGTCGGCGCGGGCGTGGCGTCCACCGGCTCGGCGGGCTGCTCGACGATGACGTGGGCGTTGGTGCCGGAGATGCCGAACGACGACACCGCCGCCCGACGCGGCCGGTCCACCACCGGCCACGGACGGGCCTCGGTCACCAGCTCCACCGACCCCGCCGACCAGTCGATGTGCGGCGACGGCGCGTCCACGTGCAGCGTGGCCGGCACGGTCGCGTGGCGCATCGCCTCGATCATCTTGATCACGCCGGCGACGCCGGCGGCGGCCTGTGCGTGGCCCATGTTCGACTTGATCGAGCCGAGCAGCAGGGGCGTGTCGCGGTCCTGCCCGTACGTGGCGAGCAGCGCCTGCGCCTCGATCGGGTCACCGAGCGTGGTGCCGGTGCCGTGCGCCTCCACCACGTCCACGTCCGAGGTGGACAGCCCCGCGTCGGCCAACGCCGCCCGGATCACCCGCTGCTGCGACGGCCCGTTCGGCGCGGTCAGGCCGTTGGACGCGCCGTCGGAGTTGACCGCGCTGCCGCGGACCAGCGCCAGCACCCGGTGGCCGTGGCGGCGGGCGTCGGAGAGCCGTTCCACCAGCAGCATGCCGACGCCCTCGGACCAGCCGGTGCCGTCGGCGGCGGCGGCGAAGGACTTGCACCGCCCGTCGGCGGCGAGGCCGCCCTGCCGGGAGAACTCGGCGAACGTGTCCGGGGTGGCCATCACCGCGACGCCGCCGGCGAGGGCCAGGTCGCACTCGCCGCGGCGCAGCGACTCGCCGGCCAGGTGCAGCGCGACCAGCGACGACGAGCAGGCCGTGTCGACGGTGACCGCCGGGCCTTCCAGCCCGAGCGTGTACGCGACCCGGCCGGAGATGACGCTGTGCGCCCCGCCGGTCATCAGGTAGCCCTCGGTGCCCTCCGGCACCTCGGTCAGCCCGGTCCCGTATCCGGAGGTGGAGGCGCCGACGAACACGCCGGTGCGGCTGCCGGTCAGGCTGGTCGGGTCGACGCCGGCCCGTTCCAGCACCTCCCAGGCGGCTTCGAGGGTCAGCCGCTGCTGCGGGTCCATCGCGAGGGCCTCGCGGGGCGAGATACCGAAGAACGCGGGGTCGAAGCCGGTGGCCTCGGGCAGGAAGCCGCCGGCCGGCGTGTAGCCGCTGTCCGGCGCGGGCACGGCCCAGCCGCGGTCGGCGGGGAACCCGCCGATCGCGTCGACGCCGTCGGCGACCAGACGCCACAGCTCCGCCGGGCCGCTGACCCCGCCCGGGTAGCGGCAGGCCATCCCGACCACCGCGATCGGCTCGTCGGTGTCGGCGGCGCGGGTCGGACCGGCGGACGCGGCGGGCGCGGCGCCGAAGGCGGCCTCCCGCAGGTGTCGGGCCAGTTCGGCCGGGGTGGGGTGGTCGAAGACGAGGGTGGACGGCAGCCGCAGCCCGGTGGCCTCGTTCAGTCGGGTGCGCAGGTCCACCGCGGTGAGCGAGTCGAAGCCGAGGTCCTTGAACGGTCGGCCGCGCAGGTCGTCGGCGGTGGCGTGGCCGAGGACGCGGGCGGTCTGCTCGTCGACGATGCGCAGCAGTTCCCGTTCCTGCTCCGCCTCGGGTCGGTCGGCCAGGTGGCGTAGCGGCTCGGCGACGCCGGCCGGCGCGGCGGCGTCCCGGGCCGCCTCGTCCTCGGCGAGCGCCCGCACCTGCGGCAGGTCGGACAGCAGCGGGCTGGGCCGGGTGAGCGTGAACGCCGGGTGGAAGCGACTCCAGTCGACGTCGGCGACGGTGACGCCGGGGGTGGGTCGGTCCATCGCCCGGTCCAGCGCGAGCAGGGCCCGCCGGGGGTCGATGGTGGGCAGTCCCATCCGGTGCAACTGTTCGGTGGCGGCGTTCTTCGCGGCCATGCCGTCGGCGCCACCCCAGGCGGTCCAGGCGACGGCGGTGGCGGCCAGGCCCCGGTCGCGGCGGTGCACCGCGAGCGCGTCGAGCAGCGAGTTGCCGGCGCCGTACGCGCACTGCCCGGCGCTGCCCCAGGTGCCGGAGACGGAGGAGAAGAGCAGGAACGCGGTCAACGGCCGGTCGGCGAGGCACTCGTCGAGGTGCAGCGCGCCGAGCACCTTGCCGGCGACCACGTGGGCGAACTCGTCGAGGGTGGTGCCGGTCAGCGGGGTGAGCTGGTCGGTGCCGGCCGCGTGCACCACGGCGGTCAGGTCGGGCAGCGAGTCCAGCAGCGCGGCGACGGCCGTACGGTCGGTCATGTCGCAGGCGGCGGCGGTGACCCGCCCGTCGGCGCCGTGCTCGTCGAGCAGCGGGGCCAGGCCGGGGGTGTCGGCGCCGCGCCGGCCGGCGAGCACGACCCGGCGGGCACCCCGGTCGAGCAGCCAGCGGGTGACGTGGCCGCCGAGCGCGCCGGTGCCGCCGGTGACCAGCACGGTGGCGTCGGCCCACCGGTCGCCGGCCGGCTGCTCGGGTGCGGGGGCCGGGCCGAGCCGGCGGCCCCAGACACCGCCGGCGCGGACGGCCACCTGGTCCTCGCCGCTGCCGCCGGTGAGGATCGCGGCGAGGCGGCGGCGGGCGGCGTCGTCGGGGGTCTCCGGCAGGTCGACCAGGCCGCCCCACCGGTGCGGCTGTTCCACGGCGGCGGCGCGGCCGAGGCCCCAGACCAGGTTCTGCACCGGGTGGGTGAGCCGGTCGGCCGGACCGGCCTTGACCGCGCCGCTGGTCAGGCACCAGACGGGCGCGTCGAGGTCGAGGTCGGTGAGGGCCTGGAGCAGCACCAGCGTGGTGGCGGCGGCGACGCTGACGCCGGGGTGGGCGGGCAGCAGCCGGTCCTGCCCGGCGACCAGGTGCAGCACGCCGGCGACCGGCGCGTCGCCGATCGCTTCCCGCAGCCGGTCGGCGAGCGCCGCCCGGTCCAGGTCGTCTGCGCCGAGGCGCAGCACCGCCGCGTCGTCGACGAGTCCGGGCAGGTCGTCCGCCCAGCCGCGCTCCTCGGCGTCCGTGGGCAGCAGCACCAGCCAGCGGCCCGCCGGCCGGTCACCCTCCGGGACGGCGACCGGTTGCCACCGCACCTGGTACGTCCAGCCGTCCACCACGGACCGGTCGTGCCGGCCGCGTCGCCAGGCGGAGAGCACCGGCAGCGCCGGCAGCAGCGTGTCCACCGCGCCGAGCTGGTCGCGCAGGGCGTCGACGTCGGTCCGCTCCACCGCGGCCCAGAACTCGGCGTCCGCGCCGGTCCCCTCGCCGGCGGGGGCAGGGGGCGGCGGCTCCGGCCAGAACCGCTGCCGGTGGAACGCGTACCCGGGCAGCCGGACCCGGCGCGGGTCGGCGCCGGCGAACAGCTCCCGCCAGCCGACGGTGACGCCGGCGACGTGCAGCTCGGCCAGCGCGGTGAGCAGCGCGGCGGGTTCCGGCCGGTCCCGCCGCAGCAGCGCCACCGCGCTGACGTCCGGGCCGGCCACGTCGCGGGTCAGCGCGGTGAGCACGCCGCTCGGCCCGACCTCCAGGAACGTGCCGGCGCCGAGCGCGCGCAGCCGGGTGACGCCGTCGGCGAAGCGGACCGCCTCCCGGACGTGCCGCACCCAGTGGTCGGTGGTGCGGATGCCCTCCGGGTCGACCAGCTCGCCGGTCAGGTTCGACACGATCGGCAGGGTCGGCGCGCGCAGCTCCAGCCGCTGCACCACGGCGGCGAACTCGGCGAGCATCGGCTCCATCAGCGGGCTGTGGAACGCGTGGCTCACGGCGAGCCGCTTCGTGCGTACCCCCTGCTCCGCGCAGCGGCGCTCGACCTCCGCGACGGCCGCCTCGGCGCCGGAGACCACGACGGCGGCGGGCCCGTTGACGGCGGCGACGCCGATCGGCCCGGCGACGTCGGTGAGCAGCGCGTCGACGTCGGCGGGCGGCGCGGTGACGGAGAGCATGGCGCCGCCGGCCGGCAGCTCGTGCATGAGCCGTCCGCGCGCGACGACCAGCGTGGCGGCGTCGGCGAGCGACAACACGCCGGCCACGTGCGCGGCGACCACCTCGCCGATCGAGTGCCCGGCCAGCAGCTGCGGGCGGACGCCCCAGGACGCGAGCAGCCGGACCAGGGCCACCTCGACGGCGAACAGCGCGGGTTGGGTCCACCGGGTCAGGTCGAGCAGCGCCGCGTCCTCGGTGCCGGGTTCGGCGGCGAGGATCGGCCCGAGCGGGCGGGGCAGGTGCCGGTCGAGTTCGGCGCACACCTCGGCGAGCGCGTCGGCGTAGGCCGGGAACGCGGCGGCCAGTTCGCGGCCCATCCCGGGCCGCTGCGCGCCCTGGCCGCTGAACAGGAACGCCAACTGCCCGCCGCGCGGGCCGCCGGCGACCAGGCCGGGGGCGGTCCCGCCGGCGGCGAGGGTACGCAGGTGGTCGCGGAGCGCGGCGCGGTCCGGGGCGAGGATCACGGCCCGGTGGTCCAGCGCGCCCCGGGTGGTGACCGACGACCAACCGATGTCGGTCAGCGGCACGTCCGGGCCGGCGTCGGCGTCGGCGTCGAGCCAGTCGGCCCAGCGGGCGCCCTGGGCGGCCAGGCCGGCGGCGTCGCGCGCGGAGACGAGCACCGGCACCAGGCCGGCGGCCGTCACCGGCGCCGGACCGGTCGGCGCGACGGCGGTCGGGGACGGGCCGTCCCCGGCGACCGCCGCGTCCGGGGCGGACGACGGGGCTGAGGCGGACGACGGGGCCGAGGCGGACGACGGGGGCGGGGCCTCCTCGACGATGACGTGGGCGTTGGTGCCGCTCATGCCGAACGAGGACACCCCGGCGCGGCGGGGCTGCTCGCCCGGCGGCCAGGGCAGCGCCTCGGTCAGCACCGACACCGCGCCCGCGGTCCAGTCGACGTGCGGGGTGGGCGCGTCGACGTGCAGCGTGGCCGGGAGCCGGCCGTGACGCAGCGCCATCACCATCTTGATCACGCCGGCGACACCGGCGGCGGCCTGGGTGTGGCCGATGTTCGACTTCACCGACCCGAGCCGCAGCGGCCGGTCCGCGGGCCGCCCCTGCCCGTACGTGGCGAGCAGCGCGGTCGCCTCGATCGGGTCGCCGAGACTGGTGCCGGTGCCGTGCGCCTCCACCGCGTCGACCTGCTCCGGGGCGAGCCGGGCGCTGGCCAGCGCCTGGAGCACCACCCGCTGCTGGGAGGGGCCGTTGGGGGCGGTGAGCCCGTTGGACGCGCCGTCCTGGTTGACCGCGCTGCCCCGGATCACCGCGAGCACCGGGTAGCCGTGGCGCTGGGCGTCGGAGAGCCGGGCCAGCAGCAGCACGCCCACGCCCTCGCCCCAGGCGGTGCCGTCGGCGGCGGCGGCGAACGCCTTGACCCGCCCGTCGGCGGCGAGCCCACGCTGGCGGCTGAACCCGACGAACGCGGCCGGGGTGGACATGACGGTGGCGCCGCCGGCCAGCGCGAGCGTGCACTCCCCCTGCCGCAGCGCCTGGCCGGCGAGGTGCAGCGCGACCAGCGACGACGAGCAGGCGGTGTCGACCGAGACGGCGGGTCCCTCGATGCCCAGCACGTAGGAGATCCGCCCGGAGACGACGCTGGCGGCGGTGCCGGTCAGCACGTACCCCTCGACGCCGGGCGGGGGCGTCTGGAGCAGCGCCGCGTAGTCCTGGCCGGTGGTGCTGGCGAACACGCCGACCTGGTGCCCGCGCAGCGCCGTCGGGTCGATGCCGGCGTGCTCGAACGCCTCCCAGGACGTCTCCAGCAGCAACCGCTGCTGCGGGTCCATGCCGAGCGCCTCACGGGGCGAGATGCCGAAGAAACCGCTGTCGAACTCGGTGGCCGAGTCGAGGAAGCCGCCCTCGCCGACGTACGAGGTGCCGGGATGGTCGGGGTCGGGGTGGATCAGCCGGTCCAGGTCCCAGCCCCGGTCGGTGGGGAAGGCCGAGACGGCGTCGGCGCCGGAATCGACCAGCCGCCACAGGTCCTCCGGTGACCGCACCCCGCCGGGGAACCGGCAGCCGATGCCGACGACGGCGATCGGCTCCCGTTGCGCGGCCTCCAACTCGCCGAGCTTGCGCCGGGTCTGGTGGAGGTCGGCGGTCATCCATTTCAGGTATTCCCGGAGGGTGTCCTCAGTCGCCATCAGCGCCACCTTTTCGGGCCGGAGAAACAGGCGACCCAATACCGTTCGGCGTGACCATGAATTGCACTGTCCCGCGCCCACCAGGTCTCACTTACGGTGAGGAAGGTAATTGTCCGCGGAGGCGGGTCACAACCCCTACGACGCCCCTAGGGCCGCCCCTAGCAGGGACGTCGTCGCGAGGTGCCCAGGCTGGGCGGGGGCGCCCGGGTCGGCGGCCCGGCGGGACCGGTGGCGGCAGCGTCCACAAAGCCGCCGCGACCGATCCGCCGTACCCACTCCACAATGGCGACGGAATCGCTCAGGATTCGCCGCCAGGGCCACCCAACTCGCGGTGGATGAAATCGAACAGTTCGGCGTCGCTGGCCCCGTCGAGCGTGCGGGTCACCGGCGCCTCCTGCGGCGCGGACCGGTCGTCGCCCCAGCGGGCGAGGAACGCCTGCATCTGCACCAGCAGTTTCCGCCGGGTCAGCTCGTCCGGCGCGCCGGCGGCGAACAGCCCGTCCACCTTCTCCAGTTCGGCGAGCAGGCCGGTGGTGGCGGCGGCGCCGTCGGGCGCCAGCAGCGTACGCAGGTGCCGGGCGAGCGCCAGCGGGGTCGGGTAGTCGAACACCACGCTCGCCGGCAGCGTGGCCCCGGTGGCGGCCCGGAGCCGGTTGCGCAGCGCCACGGCGGTCATCGAGTCGAAGCCGACCTCGCGGAACGCCCGGGCGGGGCCGAGGTCGGTGGTGTCCGGGAGGCCGAGCACCGACGCGGCCTGCCCGGCGACGAGGTCGACCAGGATCGTGTCCCGCTCCGCGTCGCCGAGCGGGCGCAGTCGTTCCCGCAGCGCGGTCGCGGCGGCGTCGTCGGTGGGCTGGTCGGCATGCAGGCCGCGCAGCGCCTCCCGGGCCTCCGGCAGGTCGCCGAAGAGCGGCCGGTCGCGGACCGCGGCCACGGCCGGCACGAACCGGTCCCAGCGGACGTCGGCGACGACCAGCCGGGCGCCGTCCGCGACGGCCCGCCGCAGCGCGGCGACGGCCAGTTCGGGATCCATGCCGGGTAGCCCACCCCGGCTCAGCTGCGCCAGGTCGGTGTCGGTGAGGCCGTCGGCCCAGGGGCCGAACGCGACCGAGGTGACCGGCAGCCCGGCCCGCCGCCACCCGGCGGCGAGCACCTGGAGCAGGGCGTCGCCGGCCGCCTGCCCGCAGCGCCCGCCGGAGCCCCACACCCCGGAGGTGGAGGAGCAGACCACGAGCGCGCCGAGCGTCCGCTGTTCCACCTCGTCGGCGTACCGGGGCAGGTCGCCGACGGTGGCGAGCAGGTCGGCGGCCAGGTCGGCGAGGGTGAGGTCGGCCAGCGGCACGGTGCCGGTGTCGGCGGGCACGTGCACCAGCCCGGTGACCGGGCGTCCGTCGGCGGCGAGCTGCGCCATCCGGTCGGTCAGCTTCCCGCCGGCCGGCTCGTCCAGCGGCACCACGGTGGCGCCGGCCCGGTCGAGCCAGGCGGTGGTGCGCCGGGCGACCGGTCCGGTCCCGCCGCTGAGCAGGACGCTGCCGCGTGGCGTCCAGCCGCCGTCCGTACCCCCGGTCGGGTCGGTGGCGCGGACCAGGCGGCGCACGAGCGGCCCGGCCGCGCGCACGGCGACCTGGTCCTCGGCCTCCCGGTTGGTCAGCGTGGCGAGCAGCGCGGCGGCGGACTCGGCGGTCACCGTGCCGGGCAGGTCGACCAGACCGCCGACGTGCCGGGGGTGTTCCAGCCCGGCGGCCAGCCCGAGACCCCAGGTGGTGGCCTGCCACGGCCGGGTGGCCGGTTCGTCGTCGGTGGCGACCGCGCCGGTGGTGGCGAGCCACAGCGGCGCGCCGCCGTCGCGGGCGGTGTGCGCCTGCAGGAGCAGCAGGTTCGCCGCGAGCCCGGCCGGCAGGGCATCCCGCTCGGGGTGGGGCGCCTCGTCGAGCGCGAGCAGTGACAGCAGGCCGGTGGGCCGGTGTTCGGTTTCGGCCCGGGCCAGGTCGGCGGCGAGGCCGTCGCGGTCCACGGTGGCCGGGTCGACGGTGAGCAGCCGCACGTCGGCGCCGCCGGCCCGCAGCGCCTCGGCGACCGTGGCGGCGGTCTCGCGGGGCGGGGCGACCAGCAGCCAGCGGCCCGGTTCCCCGCCGGTGAGCGGGCGGGGCTGCCAGGCGACCCGGTAGCGCCAGCCGGCCAGCACGCCGTCCTGACGCCGCCGGCGACGCCACGTGTCGAGCTGCGGCAGCAGGTCGCGCAGCGGCTGTCCGGTGTCGATGCCGAGACGGTCGAGGTCGCCGTCGGTGACCGCCCGCCAGAACTCGCCGTCGTCCGGCCCGGCGGCGCCGCCGATGGGCGTGGTCAGGGTGGGCCAGTAGCGCTGCGGCCGGAACGGGTAGGTGGGCAGCTCGGGCAGGTCGCGGGCGGCGGGTCGGGGGCCGGCGAGCAGCGCCGGCCAGTGCAGGTCCCGGCCGGTCGCGTACCAGGCGGCGACCGCGGTGAGCAGGGTGGTGACCTCCGGTACGCCGGCGCGCAGCGTGGCCACGGCGGTGGCGTCGTCGGGGAGCAGGTCGGCGTTCATCGGGGTCAGCACGGCGGCCGGCCCGATCTCCAGGAACGTGTCCGCGCCGGCCGCGCGCAGCGCGGTGATCCCGTCGGCGTAGCGGACCGCCTCGCGGACGTGGCGCACCCAGTAGTCGGGGGTGCGCAGGTCGTCACCGTCGGCGAGCGCGCCGGTCACGTTCGACACCACCGGCAGCAGCGGCGCGGCGAACGTCAACCCGTCCAGCACACTGCGGAAGTCGGCCAGCATCGGCTCCATCAGCGGGCTGTGGAACGCGTGCGACACGGTCAGACGGCGGACCCGGACCCCCCGGTCGCGCCAGACCCGCTCGATCTCCGCCAGGGCGTCCCCGGCGCCGGAGACCACCACCGACGACGGCCCGTTGACCGCGGCGATCCCGACGTCGGCCCGGCCGGCGAGGGACGCGGCCACGTCGGCCTCCGGGGCGGCCACGGCGAGCATCCCACCACCGGCCGGCAACGCCTGCATCAACCGGCCCCGCACGGCGACCAGCGCGCACGCGTCCGGCAGGGACAACACACCGGCCACGTACGCGGCGGTGATCTCCCCGACCGAGTGCCCACCGATCAGGTCCGGCACCACCCCGAACGACTCGACCAGCCGGAACAGGGCCACCTCGACCGCGAACAGGCCCGCCTGCGTGAACCACGTCTGATCCAACAGGTCACCGTCACCGAACAACACCGGCTTCAACGGCTGCGGCAGCAACGGATCCAGGTGACCGCACACCTCGTCCAGGGCGGACGCGAACACCGGGAACGCCGCGGACAACTCGCGGCCCATCCCGGCGCGTTGCGCGCCCTGACCGGAGAAGAGGACGGCGGTGCCACCGGTGCCGGCCGACGCGGCGGACACGAGGGCGGGGTGGGGTTCACCGGCGGCGAGCGCGGCGAGCGCCTCCCGCCGCGTCGGCGGGTCGGCGGCGACCACCACGGCCCGGTGGGTCAGGTGCGCCCGGCCTTCGACCAGCGCCCAGGCGGTCGCGCCGGGGTCGGCGGCGGACAGCGGGTCGGTCGGGTCGGTGAGCCGGGCGGCCAGGCGGGCGGCCTGGTCCCGCAGGCCGGCGGCGGTGGCCGCGCTGACCGGCCACGGCAGCGCGACGTCCCGGGCCGGGCCGGCGAGATCCGGGCCGGTCGGGTCGGCCGGGGCCTCCTCCAGGATCACGTGGGCGTTGGTGCCGCTGATGCCGAACGACGAGACGCCGGCCCGGCGGGTACGCCCGTCGGCCGCCCAGGGGCGCGCCTCGGTGAGCAGCGCCAGCGGGCCGGCCGACCAGTCCACGTGCGGCGTGGGCGCGTCGACGTGCAGCGTCGCCGGGAGCGTGCCGTGGCGCAGCGCCAGCACCATCTTGATCAGGCTGGCCGCGCCCGCCGCCGCCTGCGTGTGGCCGAGGTTCGACTTGACCGAGCCGAGCCAGAGCGGCCGGTCCGTCGGGCGGTCCGGCCCGTACGCGGCGGCGAGCGCCTGGGCCTCGATCGGGTCGCCGAGCGTGGTGCCGGTGCCGTGCGCCTCGATCGCGTCGACGTCGGCCGGGGTGAGGCCGGCGTTGGCCAGGGCGGCCCGGATGACGCGTTGCTGGGCCGGTCCGTTCGGCGCGGTCAGGCCGTTGGACGCGCCGTCGGAGTTGACCGCGCTGCCGCGCACCACGGCGAGGATCCGCCGCCCGTCGCGTCGGGCGTCGGAGAGGCGTTGCAGCAGCAGGACACCGACGCCCTCGCCCCAGCCGGTGCCGTCCGCGGCGGCGGCGAACGCCTTGACCCGCCCGTCGGCGGCGAGTCCGCGCTGCCGGGAGAACTCCAGGAACGCGCCGGGTGTCGACATCACCGTGACGCCGCCCGCGAGGGCCAGGTCGCACTCGCCGGAGCGCAGCGCCTGCGCGGCCAGGTGCAGCGCGACCAGCGACGAGGAGCAGGCGGTGTCGACGGTGACGGCGGGGCCGTGCAGGCCGAACGCGTACGCCAGCCGGCCGGAGACGACGGACGCGCCGTTGCCGGTGGCCTGGTAGCCCTCGACCTCGGCGCGGGCGCCGAGCAGCAGGGTCGCGTAGTCCTGCCCGTTGGTGCCGACGAACACGCCGGTGGCCGAGCCGCGCAGCCGCTGCGGGTCGAGGCCGGCGGACTCGATCGCCTCCCAGGTGGTGTGCAGCAGCAGCCGTTGCTGCGGGTCCATGGCGAGCGCCTCGCGCGGGTTGATCCCGAAGAACGCGGCGTCGAAGCCGGCCACGTCGGCGAGGAAGCCGCCGCTGCGGGTGTAGCTGGTGCCGACGCGCTCCGGGTCGCTGTCGAAGAGCCCGTCGAGGTCCCACCCCCGGTCGGTGGGCATCGGGCCGACGGCGTCCACACCGTCGGCGAGCAGCCGCCACAGCTCCTGCGGGGAGGACACGCCGCCGGGGAACCGGCAGGCCATCGACACGATCGCGATGGGTTCGTCGGCGGCCGGCCGGGCCGACGCGTGGGCGGCCTCGACCGGCGCGTCCGCGCCGGCCACCATCGCGGTACGCAGGAAGCGCGCCAGCTCGGCCGCCGACGGGTGGTCGAAGACCACTGTGGAGGGCAGTGTCGTGCCGGTGGCCCGGCCGACCCGGTCCCGCAGCTGCACCGCGGCCAGCGAGTCGAAACCGAGGTCGCGGAACGCGCGGTCGGCCGGCACCTGGTCGGTGGAGGGGTGTCCGAGCACGGCGGCGGCCTCGGCGCGGACCAGGTCGAGCAGCAGCGTCTCCTGCCCGGCCGGCGGCAGCCCGGCGAGTCGGGCGCGGAAGCCGCCGTCGGTCGGCTCCGGCTGCCCGCCGTCGACCGCGACGGCCGGGGCGACCCGGTCGAACAGGTGGCTGGGGCGCGCCGCCGTGTACGCCGCGACGAACCGGGACCAGTCCACGTCGGCGATCACCGGGGCCGGTTCGGGAGCGTTGACCCATCGGCCCAACGCGGCGACGGCGGTGGTCGGCGGCAACGGGTCGAGCCCGCGGCGGCGCAGCCCGTCCGCCGTCTCCCCGGCGGCCATCCCGTCCTGCGCCCACGGGCCGTAGGCGAGCGCGGTGGCCGGCAGACCGGCCGCGCGGCGGGCGGCGACCAGCGCGTCGAGCAGGGCGTTGCCGGCGGCGTAGCCGGCCTGCCCGCCACCGCCCCAGACGCCGGCGACGGAGGAGAACACCACGAACGCGTCGAGGTCGCGGTCCTGACAGGCGGCGTCCAGGTGCATCGCGCCGAGCACCTTGCCGGAGAGGGTGCGGGCCAGGTCGGCGGTGGTCAGGTCGTGGGCGGCGGCCGGGTCGCCGGCGACGCCGGCGGCGTGCACGACGGCGGTCAGCGCGGGCAGGTCGTCCACCAGGTCGGTGACGGCGACCGGGTCGCTGACGTCGCAGGCGACCACCCGGACCGCGCCGATCGTGGCGGCGAGGTCGGCCGCGCCGGGGGCGTCCGGGCCGCGCCGCGACGCCAGCACCACCTCGTCGGCCCCGTTCGCCAGCAGCCAGCGCGCCACGTGCCGGCCGAGCGCGCCGGTGCCGCCGGTGACCAGCACGGTGCCCCGGGGCCGCCAGCCGGCGCCGGCCGGCGCCGTGGCCGGGAGGAGCCGCCGGGCGTAGACGCCGCTGCGGCGTACTGCCACCTGGTCGTGGGCGCCGTCGGCGAGCAGCGCGACGAGCGCGGCGCGGGTGGTCCGGTCGGCGCGGGCGGGCAGGTCGACCAGGCCGCCCCACCGGTCCGGGTGTTCCAGGGCGACGGCGCGGCCGAGGCCCCAGGCGGACACGGCCCGGACGTCGCCGCCCCGGTCGCCGGGGGCGACGGCCAGCGCGGCGCGGCTGAGCGCCCACACCCGGCCGGGCCGGCCGGTGTCGGTGAGCGCCTGCACGAGCGTGAGCAGCGCGGCGGTGCCGGCCGGGACCGCCGGCGCGCCGGGCAGCGGCCGGTCCTGCCGGGGCAGGACGCAGAGCACGCCGGTCCAGCCCTGGTCGTCGCCGAGGCGTCGGAGGCGCTCCGCCAGGTCGTTGCGGTCGGCGCCGGCCGCGATGGTGAGCGTGTCGACGGTGGCGCCGGCCTCGGTGAGTGTCCTCGGGACGCCGCCGTCGGCGCCGCCGCCGACGGTGGCGACCAGCCACCGGCCGGTCAGCCCGGCTGCGGCGGCGGGACGCACCGGCTCCCACCCGATCCGGTACGCCCCGCTGTCCGGTCCCCGGGTGCGGGCGCGGTGCCAGTCGGCGAGGACCGGCAGCGCGGAGCTGAGCGCGTCGGCGGCGGCGTCGTGGCCGAGGTGTGCGGCGAGCGCGGCGGGGTCGCCGCTCTCCACGGCGGCCCAGAACTCGGCGTCCGGCGCGGCCGGCGTGCGGGTGCTTGGCGCGGGCCAGTAGCGCTGGTGCTGGAAGGCGTAGGTGGGCAGGTCGACGCGGGTGGCGTCGGTGCCGGCGAACCAGGGCGTCCAGTCCACCGGCACGCCGTGGACGTGCAGGTCGGCCAGCCCGGCCAGCAGCGCGGCGCTCTCGTCCCGGTCCCGGCGTTGCACCGCGACCGCGAGCCCGTCTCCCTCGGCAAGGACCTCGGCGGTCAGCGCCGTGAGCACACTCTGCGGCCCGATCTCCAGGAACGTGTCCACCCCGGCGTCGCGCAGCGCGGTGATCCCGTCGGCGAAGCGGACCGCCTGGCGGACGTGCCGCACCCAGTAGTCCGGGTCCGTCAACTCCCCCGGCTCCGCGATGGCACCGGTCACGTTGGACACCACCGGCAGCAGCGGCGCGGCGAACGTCAACCCGTCCAGCACGCCGCGGAACTCGGCCAGCATCGGCTCCATCAGCGGACTGTGGAACGCGTGGCTGACGGTGAGCCGACGGACCCGGACGCCCCGGTCGCGCCAGGTGTGCTCCAGCGCGGTCAGCGCGTCGAGGTCACCGGAGACGACCACCGACGACGGCCCGTTCACCGCCGCGATCCCGATGTCCGTCCGGCCGGCGATCATTCCGGCCACGTCGGACTCGGGCGCGGCGACCGCCAGCATCCCGCCGCCGGCCGGCAACGCCTGCATCAACCGACCCCGCGCCGCCACCAACGCACACGCGTCCGACAGCGACAACACCCCCGCCACGAACGCGGCCGTGACCTCACCGATCGAGTGACCACCCACGAAGTCCGGCGTCACCCCGAACGACTCGACCAGCCGGAACAGCGCCACCTCGACCGCGAACAACCCCGCCTGCGTGAACCACGTCTGATCCAACAGGTCCCCGTCACCGAACAACACCGGCTTCAACGGCTGCGGCAGCAACGGATCCAGGTGACCGCACACCTCATCGAGGGCGGACGCGAACACCGGGAACGCCGCGGACAACTCCCGACCCATCCCGGCGCGCTGCGCGCCCTGACCGGAGAACAGCACCGCGAGCGGGCCGCGCCGCACCGCGTCACCGGAGAGCACCGCGCCGGACGGCGTACCGGCGGCCAGCGCGCGCAGCGCGGTGAGCAGGTCGTCCCGGCCGGCGACGGCCAGCACGGCCCGCCGTTCCAGGGTGGCCCGGGTGGTCGCCGAGGACCAGGCCAGGTCCACCGGTCGGAGCGTGGCGTCACCGGCAAGGCGACGTGCCCACCGCTCGGCCTGGCCGGCCAGGGCCGCGTCGGTCCGCGCCGACAGCAGCACCGGCAGGTGGGCGCGGGCCGCGCCGGCGGTGGTGGCGGGCCGGTCCTGGCCGTCGGCGCGGGTGGGAAGCACGTCACCGTCGATCACCGTTCCGGCCGGGCCGGCGGTGGCGGGTGGCTGTTCGAGGACGACGTGGGCGTTGGTGCCGGAGATGCCGAACGACGACACCGCCGCCCGGCGGGGCCGGTCCCGGTCGGGCCAGGGCATCGGGGCCGTGGCCAGGGTGACCGCGCCGGCGGTCCAGTCGATGTGCGGGGACGGCTCGTCCACGTGCAGCGTCGGCGGCACCAGGCCGTGCCGCATGGCCAGGACCATCTTGATCACCCCGGCGACGCCGGCGGCGGCCTGGGTGTGCCCGAGGTTCGACTTGATCGACCCCAGGAGCAGCGGCGTCTCGCGGTCCTGGCCGTAGGTGGCCAGCAGCGCCTGCGCCTCGATCGGGTCACCGAGCGTGGTGCCGGTGCCGTGCGCCTCGACGACGTCCACGTCGGCCGTGCCCAGCCGCGCGTTGGCCAGGGCCTGGCGGATCACCCGCTGCTGCGACGGACCGTTCGGGGCGGTCAGCCCGTTCGACGCGCCGTCCTGGTTGACCGCCGTGCCCCGCACCACGGCCAGGATCCGGCGGCCCTCCCGCCGGGCGTCGGAGAGCCGCTGCACCAGCAGGACGCCGGTGCCCTCACCCCAGCCGGTGCCGTCGGCGGCTGCGGCGAACGACTTGCACCGACCGTCGGCGGCGAGTCCACGCTGCCGGGAGAACTCGATGAACGTACCGGGTGTCGCCATCACCGTCACGCCGCCCGCGAGCGCCAGCTCGCACTCGCCGGAGCGCAGCGCCTGCGCGGCCAGGTGCAGCGCCACCAGCGACGACGAACAGGCGGTGTCCACGGTGACCGCCGGACCCTCCAACCCGAACGTGTACGCCAGCCGGCCGGACAGCACGCTGCCCGAGGTGCCCACGCCGACGTAGCCCTCGACCTCGGCCGACGACTCGACCAGCCGGGTCGCGTAGTCGTGGTACATCACGCCGGCGAACACGCCGGTGCGCGAGCCACGCAGCGTCGCCGGGTCCAGGCCGGCGGACTCGAACGCCTCCCACGACGTCTCCAGCAGCAGCCGCTGCTGCGGGTCCATGGCCAGGGCCTCGCGGGGGCTGATGCCGAAGAACGCGGGGTCGAAGTCGGCGGCGTCGTAGAGGAAGCCGCCCTGCGTCGCGTACGAGGTGCCGCTGTGGTCCGGGTCCGGGTCGAACAGCGACTCCAGGTCCCAGCCCCGGTCGGCCGGGAACTCCGAGATCCCGTCCCCACCGGCGGCCAGCAGCTCCCACAACTGCTCCGGGTTCGCCACCCCACCCGGATACCGGCAGGCCATCCCGACGATCGCGATCGGCTCGTCCAGCCCGGTGGTGGTGGCCGCCGTCGGGGTGGCCGCGTCCGGCCGGCCGCCGGCCAGTTCGGTCCACACCTGCGCGGCGAGCGCGGCCGGGGTGGGGTGGTCGAAGACGAGCGTGGACGGCAGTCGCAGCCCGGTCGCGGCGTTGACCCGGTTACGCAGGTCGACGGCGGTCAGCGAGTCGAAGCCCAGTTCCCGGAACGCCCGGTCGGCCGGCACCGCGTCCGCGCCACCGTGCCCGAGCACCTGCGCCACCAGTCCTCGGACCAGCACGTCGACCTCGGCGCGGGCCTGGTCGTCGGTGAGCCGGGCCAGCCGGTCGGCCCAACCGCCGGTGCCGGCGAGCCGCCGGGTGGCGGCGGACCCGACGAGCGGGGCCAGCATCGACGGTACGGGAGCACCGGCCGCGCGCAGCGCGGTCAGGTCGATCACCGTGGGTACGAGGGCCGGTCGGTCGGCGGTGAGCGCGGCGTCGAACAGGGCCAGACCGACGTCGGTGCCCATCGGGGGCAGTCCGGCCCGCGTCGACCGCCGCCGTTCCTCCTCGCTGAGCGACGCCGCCATCCCGGCGGTGTCCCACATTCCCCACGCCAGGCTGACCGCCGGCAGGCCCTCCTGCCGACGATAGGTCGCCAGCCCGTCCAGGAACGCGTTGCCCGCCGCGTACGCCGCCTGCCCCGGCGAACCCAGCACCCCGGCGAGGGACGAGAACAGCACGAACAGGTCCAGGTCGAGGCCCTGGGTGGCCTCGTGCAGCCACCACCCCGCCGTCACCTTCGGCGCCAGCACGCCCGCCAACCGGTCCGCGGTCATCGCGGACACCACGCCGTCGTCCAGGACGCCGGCGGTGTGCACCACTCCGGCGAGCCGACCCGGCACCTCGGCGACCAGCCGGTGCACCTGGTCCCGGTCGGTGACGTCGCACGCCACCACCGACACCGCCGCGCCCAACCCGGTCAACCGCTCGACAAGTGCCGCCGCGCCCGGCGCGGCCGGGCCCTGCCGCGACACCAGCACCAGCGACCGCACCCCGTGCCCGGCCACCAGATGCTCGGCCACCAGCGCGCCCAGCGCCCCCGTGCCACCGGTCACCAGCACTGTGCCGGCGTCGCCGGCGACCGGCGCGACCGTGTCGCGGTCGGTCGTGGGAGTCTCATCGACCGGGTCACCGTCAGCGGCGTGCGCGCGCCCGACCGTCGCGTCCGCGCCCGCGGCGGCGACCGGCCCGAGTGCGGCGCGGGCCAGGTGCGGGGTCAGCGCGGCACCACCACGCAGCGCCACCTGGCCGCCGGTGGCAGGCAGGTCCCCCGCCACACCGGCAAGCACCGACAGCACGATGTCGTCGAGGTCCCGATCCACATCGGCCAGGACGATTCGGCCCGGATGCTCCGACTGCGCCGACCGCAACAGCCCCCACACCGCCGCACCGGCCAGATCCACCACCCGGTCGCCGTCCGAGGCCGCAATCGCGCCCCGGGTCACCACCACCAACCGCGAATCCGCCAACGGCTCGGCGGCCAACCACGCCTGCACCGTCGCCAGCACGTCCGAGGTGACTGTCCGAACCGCTTCCGGCGGCGTCACGTCGGACGGCGCGGTCACCGGCAGCACGAACAGCTCGGGCGCCCCGGCGGCGAGCACCGCCGGCACGTCCGGGTACGTCGGCAGCCCGTCGACGGGCGCGCCGAGCGCCGCCCAGTCGCCGATCCGCCCCGGGCGCGCCGGCGCGGGTTCCCAGCGCACCTCGTAGAGGGAGCGGGCGCCGGTCGCGGGCAGGCCGGTCATCTCCCGCAGGTGCAGCGCGTCCACCGACACGACGGGCGCGCCGGTCTCGTCGGCGGCGGCCAGCCGGACGGCGTCGCCGTCGCGGGTGAGCCGTACCCGGAGCACTGAAGCGCCGGTGGCGTGCACCTGGACGCCCTCGAACGTGAACGGGACGCGTGGTCCCCCGGTGCCGGGCGTGGGCAGCAGGCCGATCGGGTGCAGGGCGGCGTCCAGCAGCGCCGGGTGGATGCCGAACCGCGCCGCGTCGCCGGCCACGTCGTCCGGGAGGGCGATCTCCGCGTACGCCGCGTCCTCACCGGTCCAGGCCCGCCGTACGCCCCGGAACGCCGGCCCGTACGCCAGGCCGTGCGCGGCGAGCGTCGGGTACCAGTCGGTGAGGTCGACCTCGGTCAGCCCGGCGGGCGGCCAGGCGCCGACGGTGGGCTCGTCAGGCACCGACGGTTCGAGGATGCCGTCGGCGTGCCGGGTCCAGCCGGCGTCGGGGTCGTCCTCGGGTCGGGAGTGGACGGTGAGGGCGCGTCGGGTGCCGGCGCCGTCGACGCGTACCTGGAGGCGCAGCCGACCGGTGTCGGGCAGGACCACTGGCGTGGCGACGGTGAGGTCGCGCAGCCGGGGCACGCCGGCCTCGTCTCCGGCGCGGACGGCGATCTCGACGAGCGCGGCGCCGGGGAGCAGGGTGGTCCCGGCGACGGCGTGGTCGGCCAGCCAGGGGTGGGTGGCGAGGGAGAGTTGGCCGGTCAGGACGACCGTGCCGTCGCCGGCCAGCTCGACGGTGGCGCCGAGCATGGGGTGCGCGGCGTCGCTCAGCCCGGCGCCGGAGACGTCGCCGGGGCGGTGGCGGGCGGTCTCCGGCCAGTAGCGCCGGTGCTGGAACGCGTACGTGGGCAGGTCGATCCGGGTGGGCGCGGGGCCGGTGAACCACGCCTCCCAGGAGACCGGGACGCCGTGCACGTGCAGCTGGGCCAGCGCGGTGAGCAGCGCGGGCGTCTCGGCGCGGTCGCGACGTTGCGCGGCCACGGCGAGCGCGACGTCGTCGTCGGGCAGGATCTCGGCGGTCAGCGCGGTCAGCACGCTCTGCGGGCCGAGTTCCAGGAACGTGTCCGCGCCGGCCGCGCGCAGCGCGGTGATCCCGTCGGCGTAGCGGACCGCCTCGCGGACGTGGCGCACCCAGTAGTCGGGGGTGCGCAGGTCGTCACCGTCGGCGAGCGCGCCGGTCACGTTCGACACCACCGGCAGCAGCGGCGCGGCGAACGTCAACCCCGCCAGCACGCCGCGGAAGTCGGCCAGCATCGGCTCCATCAGCGGGCTGTGGAACGCGTGCGACACGGTCAGACGGCGCACCCGCACGCCCGCGTCCCGCCACGTGCCGTCGAGCGCGGCCAGGGCGTCGAGGTCACCGGAGACGACCACCGAGGACGGCCCGTTCACCGCCGCGATCCCCACGTCCGCCCGGCCGGCGATCAGTCCGGCCACCTCCGCCTCCGGGGCGGCCACGGCGAGCATCCCGCCACCGGCCGGCAACGCCTGCATCAACCGACCCCGCGCCGCCACCAACGCACACGCGTCCGACAGCGACAACACCCCCGCCACGTACGCGGCCGTGATCTCCCCGACCGAGTGCCCACCGACCAGGTCCGGCACCACCCCGAACGACTCGACCAACCGGAACAGGGCCACCTCGACCGCGAACAGACCCGCCTGCGTGAACCACGTCTGATCCAACAGGTCACCGTCACCGAACAACACCGGCTTCAACGGCCGCGGCAGCAACGGATCCAGGTGACCGCACACCTCATCAAGGGCGGACGCGAACACCGGGAACACCGCGTACAACTCCCGGCCCATCCCGGCGCGCTGCGCGCCCTGCCCGGAGAAGAGGATCGCCAGCCGGCCGCGCGGCGTCGGGACGCCGCTGACGGCACCGCCGGACGGTTCGCCGGCGGCCAGCGCCCGCAGACCGGCCAGCAGGTCGTCCCGGTCGGCGGCGGGCACCACGGCCCGTCGCTCCAGCGCGGGTCGGGTGGTCACGGACGACCAGGCGACGTCGGCCGGTCGCCACGCCTCGTCGCCGGCGAGCCGGTCGGCCCACCGGTCGGCCTGGGCGGCCAGGGCCGCGTCGGTACGCGCCGACAGCAGCACCGGCACCACTCCCGGGCCGGCCGGCCGGTCGGCTGCCGCGTCGCCGGCGTCGGAGACAGGGGGCTGCTCCAGGATGACGTGGGCGTTGGTGCCGGAGATGCCGAACGACGACACCGCCGCCCGGCGGGGCCGGTCCCGGTCGGGCCAGGGCGTCGGGGCCGTGGCGAGGGTGACCGCCCCGGCGGTCCAGTCGATGTGCGGGGACGGCTCGTCCACGTGCAGCGTGGCGGGAACGATGCCGTGCCGCATGGCCAGCACCATCTTGATCACCCCGGCCACACCGGCGGCGGCCTGCGTGTGCCCCAGGTTCGACTTCACCGACCCGAGCAGCAACGGCCGACCGTCCGGCCGGTCCTGCCCGTACGTGGCCAGCAGCGCCTGCGCCTCGATCGGGTCACCGAGCGTGGTGCCGGTGCCGTGCGCCTCGACCGCGTCCACGTCGGCCGTGCCCAGCCGCGCGTTGGCCAGGGCCTGGCGGATGACCCGCTGCTGCGACGGACCGTTCGGCGCGGTCAGCCCGTTGGACGCGCCGTCGGAGTTCACCGCCGTGCCCCGCACCACCGCCAGGATCCGGCGGCCCTCCCGCTGGGCGTCGGAGAGCCGCTGCACCAGCAGGACGCCGACGCCTTCGGACCAGCCCGTCCCGTCGGCCGAGGCGGCGAAGGACCGACACCGGCCGTCCGGGGACAGGCCGCGCTGGCGGGAGAACTCGACGAACGTGCCGGGCGTCGCCATCACCGTCACGCCGCCGGCCAGGGCCAGGTCACACTCCCCCGACCGCAGCGCCTGCCCGGCGAGGTGCAGCGCCACCAGCGACGACGAACAGGCGGTGTCCACGGTGACCGCCGGACCCTCCAACCCGAACGTGTACGCCACCCGGCCGGACAGCACGCTGGCGGAGGTGCCGGTACCGACGTAGCCCTCGGCGTCCGGCGGAAGGTCGGCCAGGCGGGAGGCGTAGTCGTGGTACATCACGCCGGCGAACACGCCGGTGCGCGAGCCGCGCAGGACGGCCGGGTCGAGGCCGGCGGACTCGAAGCTCTCCCAGGACGCCTCCAGCAGCAGCCGCTGCTGCGGATCCATGGCGAGCGCCTCGCGGGGCGAGATGCCGAAGAAGCCGCTGTCGAAGTCGGCGGCGCCGGTCAGGAAGCCGCCGTGCCGGGCGTACGAGGTGCCGGGGTGGTCCGGGTCCGGGTCGTAGAGCGCGTCGAGGTCCCAGCCCCGGTCGGCGGGGAACGCGGAGATCCCGTCCCGGCCGCCGGCCAGGAGCTGCCAGAGCTGCTCGGGGTTGTCGACGCCGCCGGGGTAGCGGCAGGCCATGCCGACGATGGCGATGGGCTCGTCGGTGTCGGCCGCCCGCACGGCCGCGCGGCGGGCGGTGATCCGGCCGGAGACCAGTTCGAAGAGGTGCGCGGCGAGCGCGGCCGGGCTGGGGTGGTCGAAGACGAGCGTGGACGGCAGCCGCAGCCCGGTCGCGGCGTTGACCCGGTTACGCAGGTCGACGGCGGTCAGCGAGTCGAACCCGAGTTCCCGGAACGCCCGGTCGGCCGGCACCGCGTCCGCGCCACCGTGCCCGAGCACCTGCGCGACCAGCCCTCGGACCAGCACGTCGACCTCGGCGCGGGCCTCGTCCTCGGTGCGGCCGGCCAGCCGGTCGGCCCAGTCGCCGCCCGCGCGGACCTGCCGGCGGGTGGCGGTCGGGCCGGTGAGGGCGCGGAGCACCGTCGGGACCGGCCCGCCGTCGAGGGCGGCCCGCAGCGCCGGTACGTCGACGACGGCCGGCACGAGCGCCGGCCGTCCCTCGGCGAGGGCGGCGTCGAACAGGGCCAGTCCGACGTCGGTGCTCATCGCGGGCAGCCCGGACCGCGCCGAGCGTTGCCGCTCCCCCTCGCTCAGCGACGCCGCCATCCCCGCGGTGTCCCACATCCCCCACGCCAGCGACACCGCCGGCAGACCCTCCTGCCGCCGCGCAACCGCCAATGCGTCCAGGAACGCGTTGCCCGCCGCGTACGCCGCCTGACCGGGCGAACCCAGCACCCCGGCGAGGGACGAGAAGAGCACGAACAGGTCCAGGTCGAGGTCGCGGGTCGCCTCGTGCAGTGCCCATGCGGCCGTCACCTTCGGCGCGAGCACGCCCGCCAACCGCTGCGGAGAGATCGCCGACACCACACCGTCGTCCAGCACACCGGCGGTGTGCACCACCCCGGCCAACCGACCCGGCACCTCCGCGACCAGCCGAGACACCTGATCCCGATCGGTCACGTCGCACGCCACCACCGACACCGCCGCACCCAACCCGGCCAACCGCTCGACCAGGGCGTCCGCGCCCGACGCGGACGGGCCCTGCCGCGACACCAGCACCAGCGACCGCACCCCGTACCCGGTCACCAGATGCTCCGCCATCAGGGCACCCAACGCGCCGGTGCCGCCGGTCACCAGCACCGTGCCGTCACCGACACCGACACCGACACCGACGCCGGAGGCGGAGGCGACGGAGGCGGCGCGGACCAGGCGGGGCACGGACACCCGGCCGTCCCGGATCGCCACCTGGCCGCCGGCCGGGTCGGCGGTGACGCGGGCGAGCAGCGCCAGGGTGTGCGCGTCCGGCTCCCGGTCGAGGTCGGCCAGCACGATCCGGCCCGGGTGCTCGGACTGCGCCGCGCGCAGCAGACCCCACGCCGCCGCGCCGGCCAGGTCGGTCACCGGGTCACCGTCGCCGGTGGACACGGCGCCCCGGCTCAGGACGACCAGTGCGGTCTCCGCGAGCGGGTCGGCGGCCAGCCAGGACCGCACGGTGGCGAGCACGTCGGTGGTGACCGCGCGGACCGCGTCCGGGGTGGGCAGGTCGGTGGCGGGCAGCGGCAGGACGAGGACGCGCGGCGGCGTCCGGCCCGCATCGACGGCCTCGACCAGCGCCGCCACGCCGGGGTACGCGGGCAGCCCGGTCGGGCCGTCGCCGGTCAGCGCCGCCCAGTCGGACGGCGCCTCGGCCGGCGTGACGTCCTCCGGCTGCCAGCTCAGCGCGTACAGGGACCGGGCGGCGACGCCGGGGACGACCGCGCCGGTCAGCTCCCGCAGCACCAGCGCGTCGACGGAGACCACCGGCGCGCCGGAGGAATCCACGGCGACCAGCCGGACGGCGTCGCCGGCGCGGGTGAGCCGGACCCGCAGGACGCGGGCGCCGGCGGCGTGCACCTGAAGTCCGTCGAGGGTGAACGGCACGCGCGGGCCGTCGCCGGGGAGCACCAGCCCGGCCGGGTGCAGGGCGGCGTCCAGCAGAGCCGGATGGACCCCGAACCGGGCCGCCTCCCCGGCGGTGTCGTCCGGAAGCGCGACCTCGGCGTACGCCTCGCCGTCGCCGGTCCAGAGCCGGCGCAGGCCCTGGAAGGCCGGCCCGTAGGTGAGGCCGTGCCCGGAGAGGGTCGGATACCAGTCGGTCAGGTCCACCTCGGTGAGCCCGGCGGGTGGCCAGGCGAGGGTGGGCTCGTCCGGCCAGGGCGGGTCGAGGACGCCCTCGGCGTGCGCGGTCCAGTCGGTGTCGCCGTCGGGCTGGGAGTGGATGGCGACCGGACGGCCGCCGGTGCCGTCGGGTGCGCCGACGCGTACCTGCACCCGCACCGCGCCGGTCTCGGGCAGCACCAGCGGCGCGGCGAACGTGAGATCGCGGATGCGGGGGGCGCCGACCTCGTCGCCGGCGCGGACGGCCAGCTCGGCGAGCGCGGTGCCGGGCAGGAGCACGGCGCCGGCCACCACGTGGTCGGCGAGCCACGGGTGGGTGGCAAGCGACAGCCGGCCGGTGAGCAGGACCATCTCGGCGCCGGCGACGGCGACGGCCGCGCCGAGCAGCGGGTGGCCGACGTCGCCGAGCCCGGCGCCGCTGACGTCGCCGGGACGGATCCGGCCGGTGGGCAGCCAGTACCGCTGGTGCTGGAACGCGTAGGTGGGCAGGTCGACCCGGGTCGGCTCGGCGCCGGTGAACCAGGGCCGCCAGTCGACCGGCACGCCGTGCACGTGCAGGTCGGCCAGCGCGCCCAGCAACGCGGCTGTCTCGTCCCGGTCGCGACGCTGGGCGGCGACCGCGAGCGCGTCGGGCAGGATCTCGGCGGTCAGCGCCGTGAGCACGCTCCGCGGGCCGATCTCCAGGAACGTGTCCACCCCGGAGTCGCGCAGCGCCGCGACGCCGTCGGCGAAACGGACCGCCTGCCGGACGTGCCGCACCCAGTAGTCGGGGTCGGTCAGCTCCGCCGGGTCCGCGATCGCACCGGTCACGTTGGACACCACCGGCAGCAGCGGCGCGGAGAAGCCCAGCCCGTCCAGGACGGCGCGGAACTCGGCCAGCATGGGCTCCATCAGCGGGCTGTGGAACGCGTGCGACACGGTCAGCGCGCGGGTCCGGACGCCGCGTTCGTGCCACCGCCGCGCGATCCCGTCGAGCGCGTCGACCGGTCCGGAGACCACGACGGAGGACGGGCCGTTGACGGCGGCGACACCCAGGCCGGGCACGCCGTCGAGCGACGCCAGCACGTCCGCCTCACCGGCGGCGACCGCCAGCATCCCGCCGCCGGTCGGCAACGCCTGCATGAGCCGGCCCCGCGCGGCGACCAGCGTGCACGCGTCGGGCAGCGACAGCACGCCGGCCAGGTACGCGGCGGTGACCTCCCCGATCGAGTGCCCGCCGACGGCGTCCGGGGTCACCCCGAACGACTCGACCAGGCGGAACAGCGCCACCTCGACCGCGAACAGTCCCGCTTGCGTGAACCGCGTCTGGTCCAGCAGATCGTCCTCGCCGAACAGCACCGGCTTCAGCGGCTGCGGCAGCAGCGGATCCAGGTGTGCGCACACCTCGTCGAGCGCGGCGGCGAACACGGGGAACGCCGCGTACAGGTCACGGCCCATGCCGGCGCGCTGCGCGCCCTGACCGGAGAAGAGGACGGCCAGCCGGCCGCGCGGGGTGCGCGTACCGGTGCGGGTGACGGCGGCCGGTGCGCCGGCGGCCAGCGCCCGCAGCCCGGCCAGCAGTTCGTCGTGGTCGCCGGCGGTGACGACGGCGCGGTGGTCCAGGACGGTGCGGCCGGTCACCGAGGACCAGCCGACGTCGACCGGGCGGGCCGTGTCGTCGCCGGTGAGCCGGCGGGCCCAGCGGTCGGCCTGCGCGGCGAGCGCGGCGTCGGAGCGGGCGGAGAGCAGCACCGGCGTGAGCGCGCGCGGCGTCGGGCCGGCGGCGCGGGCCGGTTCGGCGGGCGGCGCCTCGATGACCACGTGGGCGTTGGTGCCGCTGACCCCGAACGAGGAGACGGCGGCGCGGCGGGGCCGGTCCGACGCCGGCCAGGGCCGCGCCTCGGTCAGCAGCTCGACCGCGCCGGCGGTCCAGTCGATGTGCGGGGACGGCGCGTCCACGTGCAGGGTCGCCGGGGCGACGCCGTGCCGCATGGCGAGGATCATCTTGATGATGCCGGCGACGCCGGCGGCGGCCTGGGTGTGGCCCAGGTTCGACTTCACCGACCCGAGCAGCAGCGGCCGGTCCGCCGGGCGGTCCTGCCCGTACGTCGCGAGCAGCGCCTGGGCCTCGATCGGGTCGCCGAGCGTGGTGCCGGTGCCGTGCGCCTCCACCACGTCCACGTCGGACGGGTTCAGCCGCGCGTTGGCCAGGGCCTGCCGGATAACCCGCTGCTGGGAGGGGCCGTTGGGGGCGGTCAGCCCGTTGGACGCGCCGTCGGAGTTGACGGCGGTGCCCGCCACCACGGCGAGGATGCGCCGACCGTCGCGCCGGGCGTCGGAGAGCCGCTGCACCAACAGCACACCGACGCCCTCGGCCCAGCCCGTGCCGTCGGCGGCGGCGGCGAAGGACTTGCACCGCCCGTCGGCGGCCAGCCCGCGCTGGCGGGAGAACTCGATGAACGTGCCCGGGTTCGCCATCACCGTCACGCCGCCGGCCAGGGCCAGGTCGCACTCCCCCGACCGCAGCGCCTGCCCGGCCAGGTGCAGCGCCACCAGCGACGACGAACACGCCGTGTCCACGGTGACCGCCGGACCCTCCAACCCGAACGCGTACGCCACCCGGCCGGACACCACGCTGCCGGAGGTGCCGGTGCCCAGGTAGCCCTCCACGCCGTCCGGCAGGTCGCGCACCCCGGCCGCGTAGTCGTGGTACATCAGGCCGGCGAACACGCCGGTGCGGGAGCCGCGCAGGGTCGCCGGGTCCACGCCGGCGGACTCGAAGCTCTCCCAGGACGCCTCCAGCAGCAGCCGCTGCTGCGGGTCCATGGCGAGCGCCTCGCGGGGCGAGATGCCGAAGAAGCCGCTGTCGAAGTCGGCGGCGCCGGTCAGGAAGCCGCCGTGCCGGGCGTACGAGGTGCCGGGGTGGTCCGGGTCGCTGTGGAACAGGGTGTCGAGGTCCCAGCCCCGGTCGGTGGGGAACTCGCCGATGCCGTCGCGCCCGGCGGCCAGCAGCTCCCACAGGTCGTCGGGGCTGTCGATCCCGCCCGGGTAGCGGCAGGCCATCCCGACGATCGCGATCGGCTCGTCGACACCGGTCACCGCCGTGGCGCCGGCCCGGGTGGCGGTGGCGCCGCCGAACTGCTGGTACACGTGAGCGGCCAGCGCGGCCGGGTTCGGGTGGTCGAAGACCAGCGTGGACGGCAGCCGCAGCCCGGTCGCGGCGTTGACCCGGTTGCGCAGGTCCACCGCGGTCAGCGAGTCGAAGCCCAGCTCCTGGAACGCCCGGTCGGCCGGCACCGCGTCCGCGCCGCCGTGCCCGAGGACCTGGGCGACGAGGCCGCGGACCAGCAGGTCGACCTCGGCGCGGGCCTCGTCGGCGGGCAGCGCGGCGAGCCGCCCGGCCCAACCGTCGACCGCCGCGCCGGCCTGCCGCCGGGCGGGTGCGGCGCCGGCGAGGGCGCGCAGCATCGGGGGTACGCCGCCGGCGGCCCGCAGCGCCGGCAGGTCGAGCACGGCCGGTACGAGCGTGGCGTCGTCGGCGGTGACGGCGGCGTCGAAGAGCGCGACGCCGACCGGGGCGGTGATCAGGCCGAGTCCGGCGCGGGTCACCCGGGACCGGTCGGCCGCGCCGAGACCGGCCGCCATGCCGTCGGTGTCCCACATGCCCCACGCGAGCGCGTGCCCGGGCAGGCCGAGGGCGCGGCGGTGGGTGGCGAGGGCGTCGAGGAAGGCGTTCGCGGCCGCGTACGCGCCCTGACCGGGGGAACCGAGCACGCCGGCGATCGACGAGTAGGTGACGAACAGGTCGAGGTCGAGGCCGGCGGTCGCCTCGTGCAGGTGCCAGGCGGCGTCGACCTTGGGGGCGAGGACCCGGGCGAGGCGGTCGGCGTCGGTGCCGGTGACGACGGCGTCGTCGAGCACGCCGGCGGTGTGCACCACCCCGGCGAGCCGGTCGCCGTCGGTGAGCCCGGCGACCAGGTCACGCACGGCGTCGGGGTCGGTGAGGTCGACGGCGAGCACCCGGACCCGGGCGCCGAGCGCGGTCAGGTCGCCGGCCAGTTCGGCCGCGCCGTCGGCGTCGGGCCCGCGCCGGCTGACCAGGGCCAGCGAGTCGACGCCCCACGCGGTGACCAGGTGCCGGGCGAGCAGGCCGCCGAGCGCGCCGGTGCCGCCGGTGACCAGGACGGTGCCGCCGCGGGTGCGCGGGCCGGGGGCGGGCGGGGCGTCGGCGCGTACCAGTCGGGGGGTGAGGGTGGTGTCGCCGCGCACCGCGACCTGCGCCGCGGTCGGGTCGTCGGCGGCGGCCGCGAGCAGCGCCAGGGCGGCGGCGTCGGGGTCCCGGTCGAGGTCGGCCAGGACGATCCGGCCGGGATGCTCGGACTGGGCGGAGCGGACCAGGCCCCAGACGGCGGCGCCGGCCAGGTCGGTGGCCGGGTCGTCCGGCCGGGCCGGCATCGCGTCGCGGGTGAGCACGACGAGGCGGGCGTCGGCGGTCGCGTCGGTGGTCAGCCAGTCGCGCAGCGCGGCGAGCACGCCGGTGGTGGCGGCCCGGACCGTGGCCGGCGACGTCGGGCCGGTCGGCACCGGCAGCAGCACCAGCGGGGGTACGTCGCCGGCGGCGAGCAGTCCGGTGACGTCCGGGTGGGCGGGGGCGTCGGGCAGGGCGGGCAGCGGCGCGCCGAGCACCGCGACGGGGGGCGGCGTGGGCGGGGTGAGCGGTTCGGCGTGCCAGGCGACCCGGTACAGCGCGCGGGCGGCCCGGGCGGCGGCCGGCGGCTCGGCGCCGGTCAGCTCCCGCAGTACCAGCGCGTCGACGGTGACGACGGGCCGGTCGGTGGGGTCGACGGCGAGCAGCCGCACGCCCGTGCCGGCGCGGGTGAGCCGGACCCGCAGCGTGTCCGCGTCGACGGCGTGCACCTGGACGCCGGTGAACGCGAACGGGGCCTTGGGTCCGGTGGTGCCGTCGCCGGGCAGCAGCGCGGCGGGGTGCAGCGCGGCGTCGAGCAGGGCGGGGTGCACGCCGAACCCGGCGGTCCGGTCGGGGCCGGTCGGGGGCAGTGTCACCTCGGCGTAGACGGTGCCGTCGTCGGCCGTCCAGGCGCGGCGCAGGCCCTGGAACGCCGGCCCGTAGGTCATGCCGTGGCCGGCGAGGGCGTCGTACCAGCCGGTGAGGTCGGTCTCGGCGGCGTGCGGCGGGGGCCACGCGCCGAGGCCGGCGTCGTCGGTGGGAACGGCGGCGTTGAGCAGTCCCTCGGCGTGGCGGGTCCAGTCGCCGTCGGGGTCGTCGTCGGGCTGGGAGTGGACGGTGACGGCGCGCCGCCCGGTGTCGTCGCGCGGGCCGACCCGGACCTGCACCGGCACGGCGCCGCGTTCGGGGAGCACCAGCGGCGTGACGACGGTCAGCTCGCCGATGCGGCAGGGGCCGAACTCCTCGCCGGCGCGCAGCGCGAGTTCGACGAGCGCGGTGCCGGGGACCAGGACCGCGCCGGCGACGACGTGGTCGGCGAGCCACGGGTGGGCGGCCAGGGAGAGGCGGCCGGTGAGCACGGCGGCGTCCTCGCCGGCCAGCCGGACGGCGGCGGCCAGCAGCGGGTGGCCGGCGGCGCCGAGGCCGGCGCGGGTGACGTCGGCGCCGGCGCCGGCCGGGCGCAGCCAGTACCGGTCGCCGCCGAACGCGTAGGTGGGCAGGTCGACCGGGCCGGTCGCGGCGTCGCCGAGGACCGGGGTCCAGTCGACGTGGCCGCCGGCGGCGACGAGTTCCGCCAGCCCGGTGAGCAGCGCGCGCGGCTCCGGGCGGTCCGCGCGTTGGATGGCGACGGCCGACGCGGTGTCGGCGGTGTCCCGGACGAGCGCGGTGAGCACGCCGCGCGGGCCGATCTCCAGGAACGTGTCCACCCCGGCGTCGCGCAGCGCGGTGATCCCGTCGGCGAAGCGGACCGCCTGGCGGACGTGCCGCACCCAGTAGTCCGGGTCGGTCAACTCCCCCGGCTCCGCGATGGCACCGGTCACGTTGGACACCACCGGCAGCAGCGGCGCGGCGAACGTCAACCCGTCCAGCACGCCGCGGAACTCGGCCAGCATCGGCTCCATCAGCGGACTGTGGAACGCGTGGCTGACGGTGAGCCGACGGACCCGGACGCCCCGGTCGTGCCAGGAGCGCTCGATCTCGTCCAGTGCGTCGAGCGACCCGGAGACCACGGTCGACGTCGGACCGTTGACCGCCGCGACACCCAGCTCCGCCCGACCCGCGATCGACGCCGCCACCTCGGCCTCCGACGCGGCGACCGCCAGCATGCCGCCGCCGGCCGGCAACGCCTGCATCAACCGGCCCCGCGCCGCCACCAACGCACACGCGTCCGACAGCGACAACACCCCGGCCACGAACGCGGCCGTCACCTCACCGATCGAGTGCCCACCCACGAAGTCCGGGGTCACCCCGAACGACTCGACCAGCCGGAACAGCGCCACCTCGACCGCGAACAGGCCGGCCTGCGTGAACTGCGTCTGGTCGATCAGGTCACCGTCGCCGAACAGCACTGGCCGCAGCGGCTGCGGCAGCAACGGATCCAGGTGACCGCACACCTCGTCGAGGGCGGACGCGAACACCGGGAACGCCGCGGACAACTCCCGGCCCATCCCCGCGCGCTGCGCGCCCTGACCGGAGAACAGCACCGCCAGCGGACCCCGGTCGGTGGCGCGGCCGGTGACCAGGTTGTCGGCCGGCTCGCCGGCGGCGAGCGCGCGCAGCCCGGCGGCCAGGTCGTCGTGGTCGGCGGCGAGCAGCACCGCCCGGTGCTCCAGCGCGGTCCGCGCGGTCAGTGACGCACGGGCGACGTCGGCGAGGTCGGGCCGGTCGGGCGCGACCAGCGCGTCCGCCCAGTGGGCGGCCTGCCGGGCCAGCCCGCCGTCGCCGCGCGCCGACAGCAGCACCGGCACCAGCGGCGGCGTGGGCCGGTCGGCCGGCTCGTCCGCGACCGCCGGCGGCTGCTCGACGATGACGTGGGCGTTGGTGCCGCTGACGCCGAAGGACGAGACGGCGGCCCGGCGCGGTCGGCCGGTCTCCGGCCACGGCCGGGCCTCGGTCAGCAGCTCGACCGCGCCGGCCGACCAGTCGACGTGCGGGGTGGGCTCGTCCACGTGCAGCGTGCGGGGCAGGACGCCGTGGCGCAGCGCCTGCACCATCTTGATCACCCCGGCGACACCGGCGGCGGCCTGGCTGTGGCCGATGTTGGACTTGATCGAGCCCAGCCACAGCGGCTCGCCGGCCCGGTCCTGCCCGTACGTGGCCAGCAGCGCCTGCGCCTCGATCGGGTCGCCGAGCGTGGTCGCGGTGCCGTGCGCCTCGACCGCGTCCACGTCGGCGGTGGTCAGGCCGGCGGCGGTGAGCGCGGCCCGGATGACCCGCTGCTGGGAGGGCCCGTTGGGGGCGGTCAGGCCGTTGGACGCGCCGTCCTGGTTGACCGCGGAGCCGCGGACGACGGCGAGCACGCGGTGGCCGTTGCGGCGGGCGTCGCCGAGCCGCTCCACGACCAGCACGCCGACGCCCTCGGACCAGCCGGTGCCGTCGGCGGAGGCGGCGAAGGAGCGGCAGCGGCCGTCGGCGGCCAGCCCGCCCTGCCTGGTGAACTCGACGAACGCGCCCGGGGTGACCAGCACGTTCACGCCGGCGGCGACGGCCAGGTCGCACTCGCCCTGGCGCAGCGACTGCACCGCGAGGTGCAGCGCCACCAGCGACGACGAGCAGGCGGTGTCCACGGTGACCGCCGGGCCCTCCAGGCCGAACGTGTAGGCGACCCGGCCGGAGATGACGCTGTGCGCGCCGCCGGTGAGCCGGTAGCCGTCCAGGTCGCGGGTCTCGTCGCCGGCGCCGTAGCCGGACGGGGACGCGCCGACGAACACGCCGGTCGAAGTGCCGTGCAGCGTGTCCGGGGCGACCGCCGCCTGCTCGAACGCCGCCCAGGTGGCCTCCAGCAGCAGCCGCTGCTGCGGGTCCATCGCGAGGGCCTCGCGCGGTGAGATGCCGAAGAACTCGCTGTCGAACTCGGTGGCCCGGTCGATGAACCCGCCGTGGCGGGTGAACGAGCGGCCCGGCGCGTCCGGGTCGGTGGCGTAGAGCCGGTCCAGGTCCCAGTCCCGGTCGGTGCGGAACTCGGTGATGCCGTCGCGGCCCTCGGCGACCAGCTCCCACAGCCCGTCGGGGTCGCTGACGCCGCCCGGGTAGCGGCAGCTCATCCCGACGATGGCGATCGGCTCGTCGACGGTCGGCGCGCCGGCCGGGGTGTCGGCGGCGACGCCGTCTCCGTCGGGCAGCCGCAGCAGCGTGGCCAGGTGGCCGGCCAGCACGGCCGGGCTCGGGTAGTCGAAGATGACGGTGGTGGGCAGCGCCAGCCCGGTCGCGGCGGTGAGCTGGTTGCGCAGCTCCACGGCGGTCAGCGAGTCGAAGCCGAGGTCGCGGAACGCGCGCCGGGGGCGCACCGCGTCGGTGCCGGTGTGGCCGAGCACGGCGGCGGCGTGGTCGCGGACCAGGTCGGTGAGGCGGCGTTCCCGGTCGGCGGGGGCCAGGTCGAGCAGGTGCCGGCGCAGCGCGGCGGCCCGGTCGTCGACGTCGTCGGCGGGCCGTTCGGCCAGCGCCGCCCGGGCCTCCGGGATGTCGGCGAGCAACGGCCGGGGCCGGGCGGAGGCGTACGCGGGGGCGAACTGCGCCCAGTCGACGTCGGCGACGACGAGCGTGGTCTCGCCGTGCTCGACCGCCCGGCGCAGGGCGAGCAGCGCGGCGGCGGGCTGCATCGGGTTCAGGCCGCGCCGGCTGAGCAGCCGCTGCGCCTCCTCGGTGGTGGCCATGCCGCCCTCGGCCCAGGCGCCCCAGGAGATCGAGGTGGCGGTGCGGCCGGCGGCGCGGCGCCGCTCGGCCAGCGCGTCCAGAAAGGCGTTCGCGGCCGCGTACGCGCCCTGGCCGCCGCTGCCCCACACGCCGGAGATGGAGGCGAACAGCACGAACGCGTCGAGGTCCCGGTCGCCGAGCAGCTCGTCGAGGTGGGCGGCGCCGGCGACCTTGCCGGCCATCACGTGGTCGAACACGTCCAGGTCGGTGTCGACCAGGGCGGTGAGCCGGGTGACGCCGGCGGCGTGCAGCACGGCGGTCAGCGGCGCGACGTCGTCCAGCCCGGCGACGAGCGCGGCGACCTGGTCCCGGTCGGCGAGGTCGCAGGCGACCACGCTGACCCGTACCCCGTCGGCGGTCAGCTCGTCGACCAGCTCGCGGGCGCCGGCGGCGTCGGGGCCACGGCGGCTGGTCAGCACCAGGTGCTCGGCGCCGTTGGCGGCCAGCCAGCGGGCGGCCTGCGCGCCGATCGCCCCGGTGCCGCCGGTGATCAGCACCGTGCCGCGCGGCTGCCAGCCGGTGAGCTGGCCGGAGGTGCGGGCCGTGGTGCGGGCCAGCCGGCGCGTGAACGTGCCGTAGGGGCGCACCGCGACCTGGTCCTCGTCGCCCGCGCCACCGCCGAGGACGCGGACGACCTCGGTCCACGTCGCCGCGTCGGGGTCGGCGGGCAGGTCGAGCACGCCGCCCCACTGCCGGGGGTGTTCCAGGCCGATCACCCGGGCCAGGCCCCACAGGGCGTGCTGGGCGGCGCTGGCCACCGGCTCGGCCGGGCCGGTGCCCACCCCGCCCCGGGTGAGGCACCACAGCGGCGCGGTCAGGCCGGCGTCCTGCAGGGCCTGCACCAACCGGGTGGTGGCGACCACGGCGGTGGGGACGCCGGGGTGCCCGGGATGGTCGGTCTCGGCCAACCCGAGCAGGGACACGATCACCGCCGGTCCCCCCGGCTCGTCGGCGACCCGGGCCGCCAGCTCCGCCCGGGTGGCGCGGGCCGGGTCGACGGCCAGTGTGCGCAGTGCCGCCCCGTCGGGCAGGGCGGCGGCGAGCGACTCCAGCCAGGCGTCCACGCGGGCGTCGTCGGCCGGGCGCAGCACCAGCAGGTCACCGGTGACGGTGGCGCCGGTCGCCGGGGCGGCCGGCTGCCACACCACCCGGTACGACCAGCCGTCCAGCACGGCCCGTTGGAGGCGGGCGCGGCGCCACGACGACAGCAGCGGCAGCGCCGGGGCGAGCACCTGCGGGTCGGCGTCCCCGGCGGTGAGGGCGGCGACGTCGGCGCGTTCCACCGCCGACCAGAACTCCACGTCGACCACGTCCGGTCCGACCGGCCCGGCGTTGCCGGCGGCCATCCGCTCCGGCCAGTAGCGCCGGCGCTGGAACGCGTACGTGGGCAGGCCGGTGAGGACCGGCGCGGGGGCGAGGACCCGGCGCAGGTCGACCGGCAGTCCCTCGGCGTGGGCGTGGGCGAGGCTGGTCAGCAGCCGCAGCCGGGCGTCCTCGCCCCGGCGCAGCGTGGACAGCGCGCGGCCGGTGGTGCCGGTGTCGTCCAGGACGGCCGCCACCGACATGGTGAGCACCGGGTGCGGGGACACCTCGACGAAGTCGGTGTGTCCGGCGGCGATCGCGGTCCGCACGGCGGCGTCGAACAGCACCGGCAGGCGCAGGTTGTCGGCCCAGTGGTCGGCGTCGAGCCGGGCGCCGGCGAGCCAGTCGCCGGTGACCGTGGAGATGATCGGCACGTCGCCGTCGCGGGGGGTCAGGCCGGCCAGTTCGGTGCGGAGACGGTCGGCGACCGGCGCCACGGCCGGGGAGTGCGAGGCGTAGTCCACGGCCACCAGTCGGGCCCGTACCCCGTCGGCGACCAGCGCGGCGACCAGGTCGGCGACCGCCTGCGACGGCCCGGCCACGGCGGTGGTGGCGGGGCCGTTGACCACGGACACGGTGACGCCCTCGGGCAGGCGGGCGGTCAGCTCGGCGGCCGGCAGGTCGACCGCGGCCATGGTCCCGGTGCCGGCGACGTCGGCCAGCGCCCGCAGCCGCAGCGCCAGCACCGTCACCGCGTCGGCCAGCGTCAGCGCGCCGGCCACGTGCGCCGCGACGATCTCGCCCTGGGAGTGGCCGATCACGGCGCGCGGGCTCACGCCGGCGTGCCGCCACAGCCGGGCCAGGGCCACGCCGACGGCGAACAGCGCCGGCTGGGCCACCTCGGAGCGGGTCAGCCAGGTGTCGTCGGCGCCGGTGAGCACGGCGGCCACGTCGACGTCGAGCCAGCGGTCCAGTTCGGCCTGGCACTCGGCGAGGGCGTCGTCGAAGACCGGGCAGGCGCCGATCAGCTCGGCGGCCATGGCGGCGTGCTGGGCACCCTGGCCGGGGAACACCCAGACCGGTCCCTCGCCCGCCTCGCCGGCCTGGCCGCTGACGACGGCGGCGGTGGGCGTGCCGGCGGCGACGGCGTCGAGACCGGCGAGCAGCTGCGCCGGGTCGGCGGCCACCACGGCCGCGCGGTGCTCGAAGACCGACCGGGTGGTGGCCAGTGACCAGGCCAGTCGGGCCGGGTCGAGGTCGGCGTGGTCGCGGACGTGGCGGGCCAGGCGGGCGGCCTGCTCGCGCAGCGCCTCGGCGGAGCGGGCGGACAGCGACCAGACGGTGGCCGGGCCGGCGACCAGGGCGGGCCGCTCGTCGTCGGGCGTCGGGGCGGGCGCGGGGTCGGCCTGTTCCAGGATGACGTGGGCGTTGGTGCCGCTGATGCCGAACGAGGACACCGCGGCCCGGCGCGGCCGCTCCACCCGCGGCCACGGGCGGGCCTCGGTGAGCAGGGACACCGCGCCGGCGGACCAGTCGATGTGCGGGGACGGCGTGTCGACGTGCAGCGTCGCGGGCAGCCGCCCGTGCCGCATCGCCTGCACCATCTTGATCACACCGGCGACGCCGGCGGCGGACTGGCTGTGCCCGAGGTTCGACTTGACCGAGCCGAGCCAGAGCGGGTCGCGCCCGTCCCGGTCCTGCCCGTACGTGGCGAGCAGCGCCTGGGCCTCGATCGGGTCGCCGAGCGTGGTGCCGGTGCCGTGCGCCTCGACCGCGTCGACGTCGCCGGTGTCGAGCCGGGCGTTGCTCAACGCCTGGCGGATGACCCGCTGCTGCGACGGCCCGTTCGGGGCGGTGAGTCCGTTGGACGCGCCGTCGGAGTTGATCGCGCTGCCGCGCAGCACGGCGAGCACCGGGTGGCCGTGGCGGCGGGCGTCGCTGAGCCGTTCGACGAGCAGCAGACCGACGCCCTCGGCCCAGCCGGTGCCGTCGGCTGCGGCGGCGAACGACTTGCACCGCCCGTCGGAGGCGAGCCCGCGCTGGCGGGAGAAGCCGACGAACGCGCTGGGGCTGGCCATCACGGTCACGCCGCCCGCGAGGGCCAGGTCGAACTCGCCGGCCCGCAGCGCCTGCGCGGCCAGGTGCAGCGCGACCAGCGACGAGGAGCAGGCGGTGTCCACGCTGACGGCCGGCCCCTCCAGGCCCAGCGCGTAGGCGATCCGGCCGGAGACGACGCTGGTGACGGTGCCGGTGAGCAGGTAGCCCTCGTCGGCGTCCAGCGCGCCGCCGTCGGCGCCGACGCCGTAGCCGTTGGCGGCGGTGCCGACGAACACGCCGACCTTCTGCCCGCGTACCGAGGACGGGGCGATGCCGGCGCTCTCGAACGTCTCCCAGGAGGTCTCCAGCAGCAGCCGTTGCTGCGGGTCCATGGCGAGGGCCTCGCGGGGCGAGATGCCGAAGAACTCGGCGTCGAACCCGGCCGCGTCGTAGAGGAAGCCGCCCTGCTGGGTGGTGGAGCGGCCGGACCGGTCGGCGGACGGGTCGTAGAGGTTGGCCAGGTCCCAGCCCCGGTCGGTGGGGAAGCCGCCGATCGCATCACCGCCGCCGTCGACCAGGTCCCACAGCTGCTCCGGGGTGGACACCCCGCCGGGGTAGCGGCAGGACATCGCGACGATCGCGATCGGCTCCCGGGCCGCCGCGGTCAACTGCTGGTTGAGCTGCTTGAGCCGGCTGGTCTCCTTGAGGGAGGCCCGAAGCGCCTCGACGACCTTGTCTGCGGACGTGGACATCATCTACTCCGTACGTGGGCGTCAGGACTCGGTGCCGTCGAGGGCCAGCCGGATCAGGGTGTCGGTGTCCATCTCGTCGAGGTCGACCTCCGCCCCGTCCGGTTCGGCGGCGGGACCGTCGTCGGCGGTGAGACCGAGCAGCAGGTCCAGCAGTCCGGCCTCGCGGATGCGGGCGAGCGGGATGGTGGCCAGCGCCTGCCGTACCGCGGTCTCGGCCGGGTCGGCCGCCGGCCCGACGGGCGTGTCGGGCAGCAGGGTGGCGCGCAGGTGGCCGGCGAGCGCGGACGGGTCGGGGTGGTCGAAGACGAGCGTGGTGGGCAGGGACAGGCCGGTGGCCCGGTTGAGCCGGTTGCGCAGCTCGACCGCGGTCAGCGAGTCGAAGCCGAGGTCCTTGAAGGCCCGGTGGGGCTTGACCCGTTCCGGGCCGCCGTGGCCGAGGACGGCGGCGGCCTCGGCGCGGACCAGGTCGGTGAGCCGGCGGTCCTGGTCCTCGCCGGTCAGGTCGCGCAGCCGCTCGCGCAGCGCCGCGCCACCGTCGGCGGGCGCCTCGGCGGCGTCCCGCACCGCCTGCCGGGCCTCGGGCAGGTCGGCCAGGAACGGCCGGGGCCGGGTCGACGCGTACGCCGGGGCGAACGTCGCCCAGTCCACGTCGGCAACGGTCAGCGTGGGTCCGCCCCGGCCGACGGCGACGCGCATGGCGTGCACCGCGTCGGCGGGGGCCATGACCCGCAGGCCGCGCCGGGCCAGTTCCCGCTGGGCGTCGTCGGTGGCCATGCCGCCGTCGGCCCACGGTCCCCAGGCCACCGAGGTGGCGGCGAGGCCGCGCGCGTGCCGCCGCTCGGCCAGCGCGTCGAGGTAGGCGTTGCCGGCGGCGTAGCCGGCCTGTCCGCCGCTGCCCCAGACGCCGGCGATGGAGGCGAACAGCACGAACGCGTCGAGCGGACGGTCGCCGAGCAGCTCGTCCAGGTGGGCCGCGCCGGCGGTCTTGCCGGCCGACACGGCGGCCAGCCGGTCCAGGTCGGTGTCGAGCAGCGGGGCGACGTCGTTGAGGCCGGCGGCGTGCACCACGGCGGTCAGCGGCGCCGGGTCGGCGTCGAGGCGGGCGAGCAGCGCAGCGACGGCGTCCCGGTCGGCCACGTCGCAGGCGGCGACGGTGACGCGGACGCCGAGAGCGGTCAGCTCGTCGCGCAGCGCGGCCGCGCCGGGCGCCGCCTCGCCCCGGCGGCCGGTGAGCACCAGGTGTGCGGCGCCGTGGCCGGCGGCCCAGCGGGCGACGTGGGCGCCGAGTGCGCCGGTGCCGCCGGTGACGAGCACCGTGCCGGAGGGCTGCCACCGCTCGGCGGCGTCGCGCGCGGCGGGGGCGGCCCGCACGAGCCGGCGCGCGTACAGGCCGGCGGGGCGCAGGGCGAGCTGGTCCTCGTCACCGGCGGCGGTGAGGGCGGCGGCGAGGCGGGTCGGGTCGGTGTCGCCGTCGGGCAGGTCGAGCAGGGTGACCCGCAGCCGGGGCAGTTCCAGCCCGGCGACGCGGGCCAGGCCCCACAGGGCGCCCTGGCCGGCGCTGCGGACCGGGTCGTCGCCGCCGGTCGCGACGGCGCCCCGGGTGAGGCACCACAGCGGGGGCGTCTCGCCGGTGTCGTGCAGCGCCTGGACCAGCAGCAGCGTCGCGGCGGTGCCGGCGGGCAGCGACGGGTGCTCCGGGTGGGGCTCGTCGCGCAGGCCGAGCAGGGAGACCACGCCGGCGACCGGCCCGTCGGCGAGGGCCTTGCCGAGTGCGGCGGCGAGGTCGGCGCGGGTGGTGGTGGCCGGGTCGACGGTGACGCGCCGCAGCTCGGCGCCGGCCAGCGCGGCGCCGACGTGCGCGGCGGCGGGCTCGCCGTCCGGGGTGACCAGCAGCCAGGCGCCGTCGGCCGCCGACGGTCCGTCGAGGTCGATCCGGCGCCACTCGACCTGGTACGACCAGCGGTCGGCCCCGGTGCGGCGGGTGCGGGACCGGCGCCAGGTGGTGAGCGCGGGCAGGGCGGGAGTGAGCGTGTCCAGGTCGTCGTCGCCGAGGTGGCCGGCGAGCGCGGTCAGGTCGCCGCTCTCCACGGCGGCCCAGAACTCGGCGTCGGAGGCGTCGGTGCGGGTGGGGTTGTCGGGCCAGAACCGTTCGTGCTGGAAGGCGTAGGTGGGCAGGTCGACGCGGGTGGCGTCGGTGCCGGCGAACCACGGCGTCCAGTCCACGGTGACGCCGTGCACGTGCAGGTCGGCCAGCCCGGCCAGCAGCGCGCCGGTCTCGTCCCGGTCCCGGCGTTGCACGGCGACCGCTCGCCCGTCGCCCTCGGGCAGGATCTCGACGGTCAGCGCCGTGAGCACACTCTGCGGCCCGATCTCCAGGAACGTGTCCACCCCGGCGTCGCGCAGCGCGGCCACCCCGTCCGCGAAGCGGACCGCCTGACGCACGTGTCGCACCCAGTAGTCCGGGTCCGTCAACTCCCCCGCATCGGCGACCGCACCGGTCACGTTGGACACCACCGGCAGCAGTGGCGCGGCGAACGTCAACCCGTCGAGGATCGTCCGGAACTCGGCGAGCATCGGTTCCATCAGGGGACTGTGGAAGGCGTGCGACACCGTCAGCGCGCGGGTCCGCACACCCCGGTCCCGCCAGGAGCGTTCGATCTCGTCGAGCGCCCCGGCCGGCCCGGAGATCACGATCGACGTCGGGCCGTTGACCGCCGCGATTCCGACGTCCGTGCGGCCGGCGATCGAGTCGGCCACCTCGGACTCCGGTGCGGCCACGGCCAGCATCCCACCGCCGGCCGGCAACGCCTGCATCAGGCGACCCCGCGCCGCCACCAACGCACACGCGTCCGACAGCGACAACACCCCCGCCACGAACGCGGCCGTGACCTCACCGATCGAGTGACCACCCACGAAGTCCGGCGTCACCCCGAACGACTCCACCAGCCGGAACAGGGCCACCTCGACCGCGAACAACCCCGCCTGGGTGAACTCGGTCCGGTCCAGC
The DNA here is from genome assembly GCF_049315235.1 of Micromonospora sp. WMMD754. Lineage (NCBI taxonomy): Bacteria > Bacillati > Actinomycetota > Actinomycetes > Micromonosporales > Micromonosporaceae > Micromonospora > Micromonospora sp. WMMD754. The sequence continues at coordinate 5,027,629 of NZ_CP186058.1, read as the reverse complement.
AGGGTCGCCTCGGCCGAGCCCGGCTCCGCGAACAGCACGTCGCGCAGCGGCCGGGACAGCATCCCGTCCAGGTGATCGGCGACCTCGTCCAGTGCGGCGGCGAACACCGGGAACGCCGCGTACAACTCCCGGCCCATCCCGGCGCGCTGCGCGCCCTGACCGGAGAACAGCAGCGCCAGGTGGCCGCGCGGTTGCGCGGTACCGGTGATCGCCGCGCCGGTGGTGGTGCCGGCGGCGAGCGCGCGCAGCGCGGTGAGCAGCTCGTCCCGGTCGCCGGCGGCCAGGACGGCCCGGTGGTCCAGCGGCGGGCGGGTGGTGAGCGCGGACCAGCCGACGTCGGCGGGGCGGGGTGTCCCGTCGGCGGCGAGCCAGGTCGCCCACCGGTGGGCCTGCGCGGCGAGCCCGGCGTCGGTACGCGCCGACAGCAGCACCGGCAGCACCGCCGGCCCGCCGGGACGGCCGTCGGCGGCGTCGCCGGTCGCGACCGGGTGATCGGCGTCGGCGGGCTGTTCCAGGACGACGTGGGCGTTGGTGCCGGAGATGCCGAACGAGGACACCGCCGCCCGGCGCGGCCGGTCCTGGTCGGGCCAGGGCGTCGGGGCCGTGGCCAGGGTGACCGCCCCGGCGGTCCAGTCGATGTGCGGGGACGGTTCGTCCACGTGCAGCGTCGGTGGCACGATGCCGTGCCGCATGGCGAGAACCATCTTGATGACGCCGGCGACGCCGGCGGCGGCCTGGGTGTGCCCGATGTTCGACTTGACCGAGCCCAGGAGCAGAGGGGTGTCCCGGTCCTGCCCGTAGGTCGCGAGGACCGCCTGAGCCTCGATCGGGTCGCCGAGGGTGGTGCCGGTGCCGTGCGCCTCGACGACGTCCACCTCGGACGGCGACAGCCGCGCGTTGGCCAGGGCCTGGCGGATGACCCGTTGCTGGGACGGTCCGTTGGGGGCGGTGAGGCCGTTCGACGCGCCGTCCTGGTTGACGGCGGTGCCGCGTACCACGGCGAGGACGCGGTGACCGCGGCGGCGGGCGTCGCTGAGGCGCTCGACCAGCAGCATCCCGACGCCCTCGCCCCAGCTGGTGCCGTCGGCGCCGGCGGCGAAGGACTTGCACCGCCCGTCGGGGGCGAGTCCGCGTTGCCGGGAGAACCCGACGAACGCGCTGGGCGTGGCCATCACGGTGACGCCGCCCGCGAGGGCGAGGTCGCACTCCCCCGCCCGCAGCGCCTGGCCGGCCAGGTGCAGCGCGACCAGCGACGAGGAGCAGGCGGTGTCGACGGTGACGGCCGGGCCTTCCAGCCCGAACACGTACGCGACGCGGCCGGAGGCGACGCTGCCGGCGGTGCCGTTGACCAGGTAGCCCTCCAGTTCGGCGGAGGCGTCGAGCCGGCCGGCGTAGTCGTGGTGGATGAGGCCGGCGAAGACGCCGGTGGTCGTGGTGCGGTCGTGCGGGTCGAGGCCGGCGGACTCGAACGCCTCCCACGAGGTTTCCAGCAGCAGCCGTTGCTGCGGGTCCATGGCGAGCGCCTCGCGGGGGCTGATGCCGAAGAAGGCCGGGTCGAAGTCGGCGGCGCCGGGCAGGAATCCGCCGTGGCGGGTGCTGGAGGTGCCGGCGCGGTCGGCGTCCGGGTCGTAGAGCGCGTCGAGGTCCCAGCCCCGGTCGGCGGGGAACTCGGCGATCCCGTCGCCGCCGCTGGACACGAGGTGCCACAGCTGGTCCGGGTTGGTGACCCCGCCGGGCAGCCGGCAGGCCATGCCGATGATGGCGATGGGGTCGTCGTCGTCGGTGACGGCGCGGGTGGCGGTGGTGGTGTCGCCGGCCGGGTCGTGGCCGAGGTGCTCGTGCAGGTGGTCGGCGAGGCGTTCCGGGGTCGGGTAGTCGAAGACGAGCGTGGCGGGCAGCCGCAGCCCGGTGGCGGCGGCGAGCCGGTTGCGCAGCTCGACCGAGGTCAGCGAGTCGAAGCCCAGTTCCTTGAAGGCGCGGACGGCGGGCACCGCCTGCGCCGACGGGTGGCCCAGCACCGCGGCGGCCTGCGCGCGCACCAGGTCGACCAGGCGCTCCCGGGCCTCGTCCGGGGTGAGCCCGGCGAGCCGTTCGACCCAGCCGGTGGCGGTCCCGTCGCCGGTGCGGGCCTGTCGGCGTCCGCCGGTGGGGGCCAGCAGCCGCAGCATCGGGGGGAGCTGCGCGGGGTCGCCGGTGATCCGGAGCCGCGCGGCGACCCCGGTCGGCGGCGCGGCGGCGGTGACGGCGTCGAGCAGTGCGGTGCCTTCGGTGGCGGTCAGCCCGGTCATGCCGATCCGGCCGAGCCGCGTGCGGTCGTCGGCGTCGAGCCGCCCGGCCATGCCGCCGTCGGTGGCCCACATGCCCCAGGCGATGCTGGTGGCGGGCAGTCCGTGGGCGCGGCGGTGGGTGGCGAGGGCGTCGAGGAACGCGTTGGCGGCGGCGTAGTTGCCCTGCCCGGGTGAGCCGAGCGTGGCCGCGATCGAGGAGAACAGCACGAACGCGGCCAGGTCCCGGTCGGCGGTGGCCTGGTGCAGCGCCCAGGCGGCGTCCACCTTGGGCCGCATCACCCGCGCCACGGACTCGGCGTCCAGCGACGCGACCGTGGCGTCGTCGAGCACTCCGGCGCAGTGGTGGACGGCGGTCAGGTCGACGCCGTCCAGCAGCCGGGCGACCTGCGCGGTGTCCGACACGTCGACGGCGGCGGTCCGCACGGTCGCGCCGGCCGCCGTCAGGTCGTCGACCAGCGCGGTGTACGCCGGGTCGTCGGCCGGGGCGCGGCGTGCGGCCAGGAGCAGGTTGCGGGACTGCCCGGTGGCCACGAGGTGCCGGGCGACGACGCCGGCCAGCGCGCCGGAGGCGCCGGTGACCAGCGTGACCCGCTCCGGGTCGACGGCGGCCGGAACGGTCAACACCACCTTGCCCACATGCCGGGCCTGACTGATGTGCCGCAACGCGGTCCGCGCCTGCCGCACGTCCCACGCCCGCACCGGCAACGGCCGCAACGCCCCACGCTCGAACAGGTCGAGCAGCTCCGCCAGCATCCGCCCGATCCGCCCACCACCGGCCTCGTTCAAATCGAACGACCGGTAGGCGACGCCCGGATAATCCCGAGCCACCACCTCGGGGTCCCGCAGGTCCGTCTTACCCATCTCCACGAACCGGCCGCCGCGCGGCAACAACCGCAACGACGCGTCCACGAACTCCCCCGCCAGCGCGTCCAACACCACGTCCACGCCGGCGCCGTCGGACGCGGCCAGGAACGCGGCCTCGAACTCCGTGGTCCGCGATGATGCGATTCGGTTCTGCTCGACGCCCAACCCACGCAGCGTGTCCCACTTGCCGGGGCTCGCCGTCGCATACACCGTCGCACCCAGATGGTGGGCGATCTGGACCGCGGCCATCCCGACCCCACCGGCACCCGAATGGATGAGCACCGACTCACCGGCCCGCAGGTCGGCCAGGTCCCGCAACGCGTACCAGGCGGTCAGGAACACCACCGGCACCGACGCGGCCTCGACGAACGACCAGCCCTCCGGCATCCGCGCCACCCGGTCCCGCCGCGCCACCACCTGCGGACCGAAACCCGGCTCGAACAACCCGAACACCCGATCACCCGGCACCAGACCGGTCACGCCCGGCCCGATTTCCAGGACCACCCCGGCGCCCTCACTACCCATCACGGCAGCCGGATCCGGATACATCCCCAACGCGATCAACACGTCCCGGAAGTTCACCCCCGCCGCCCGCACCGCCACCCGCACCTCACCCGCGGCGAGCGCCTCCGGGACGGCCGGCACGATCTCGACGCCGTCGAGCGTGCCGGGGTGCGCGGCCGCGACGTGCCAGGCGCCGGCCGCCGGTGGCGCCAGCTCGCTGCCGGCCGGACGCGCCAACCGGGGTACGCACACCCGGTCGCCGCGCAGCGCGAGCTGACCGCCCACGGTGGACGGCATGTCGGCGACGGTCGCCAGCACGCCGAGCGCGCGTCGGTCGAGGGCGGAGTCGACGTCGGCGAGCACGATCCGGTCGGGGTGCTCGGACTGGGCGGAGCGCAGCAGTCCCCAGACGGCCGCGCCGGCCGGGTCGGCGGCGCGGTCGTCGTCGCCGGTCGTGACCGCGTCCCGGGTCACCACCACGAGCCGGGAGTCGCGCAGTTCGTCGGCGGCCAGCCACGCCTGCACGGTCGCCAGCACCGCCGTCGTCACCGCCCGCACCCGCCCGGGCAGGTCGCCACGGCCCGAGCCGCGCCGATCGTCGCCGGCCGGGCCCGACACGCCGGCTTCGGCCGAGCCCGACAGGTCGCCGCCGGCCGGACCTGAGACGCCGGCTGCGGCCGGGTCTGACACGTCGGCTAGGGCCGAGCCCGACAGGTCGGCCGCGCCGGCCACGTCGTCGGCCGCGCCGACCCAGCCGACGGGTCCGACGGGCAGCAGCACCGCGTCGGGCGCCGGCGCGCCGTCGGCGACGGCCGCCACCAGCCCGGCCACGTCCGGGAACCGCGCGGGCACGGCCGTGTCGAACCATCCACCCGGCAACGGCGCCGGCGCATTCGGGCGGGCCTTCCCGCGTCCCGCGCCCCGACCGGCCGCGCGGCGGGTCCGGCCGTCCGGCGCGGGCGCGGCGTCGCGCGGCAGCGCGGCGGTCAGCACCGTCCACGTCACCTCGCGGTCGGCCGGGTCGATCTCCTCGGCCGGCCAGGTCACCACGAACCGGGAACGCGCGGCCGCGTCCGGTGCGGGGGCGCCGGCCAGTTCCCGCAGGACCAGCGCGTCGACCGACACCACCGGCGCGCCCGTCTCGTCGGCCGCGACCAGCCGGACACCGGAGCCGGTACGGGTCAACCGGACCCGCAGCAGCCGGGCGCCGGCGGCGTGCACCTGGACGCCCTCGAACGCGAACGGCACGCGCGGGCCGCCGCCGTCGGCGGGAAGCAGCAACCCGATCGGGTGCAGCGCGGCGTCCAGCAGCGCCGGGTGCACCGCGAACCCGTCCACCGCCGCGTCGGTGAGCGCCACCTCGGCGTAGACCTGGTCCGGGCCGGTCCACACCCGGCGCAGGCCCCGGAACGTCGGCCCGTACGTCAGGCCGTGGCCGACCAGCACGTCGTAGAACCCGGTCAGGTCGGTCTCGGTGACGCCGGCCGGCGGCCAGGCGGTCAGGCCCGGCTCCTCGGCGGCGGCCGGTTCCAGCACCGCCTCGGCGTGGCGCACCCACTGCGCGTCGGTGTCGTCGTCCGGTTGGGCGTACACGGCGGCGTCCCGGTTGCCGGCCTCGTCGGCCGCGCCGACGCGCACCTGCACGCGGACGCCGCCGGTGGCGGGCAGCGCGAGCGGCGCGGTGACGGTCAGGTCGCGTACCCGGGGGGCGCCGGCCTCGTCGCCGGCGCGCACCACCAGCTCGACCAGCGCGGTGCCCGGCACCAGGACGGAGCCGCCGACGACGTGGTCGGCCAGCCAGGGCTGCGCGGCCAGCGCGAGGCGGCCGGTCAGCACCAGCTCGTCCGCGCCGGCCAGCCGCACCGCCGCGCCGAGCAGCGGGTGCCCGGGCGCGGCCAGTCCGGCGCCGGACAGGTCGCCGGTGCGCCAGGTGGCGGCGTCGGGCCAGTACCGTCGACGCTGGAACGGGTAGGTGGGCAGGTCGAGCGGCACGCCGCCGCCGGTCAGCGCGGTCCAGTCCACCGGCGTTCCCGCGGCGTACACCTCGGCGAGGGCGGTGAGCAGCGCGGACGCCTCGGTGCGTCCGGCGCGCAGGGTCGGCACGACCACCGGAGCCGGGTCGTCGCCGAGGCAGTCCCGGACCATCCCGGAGAGCACCGAGTCCGGCCCGACCTCCAGGTAGGTGCCGACGTGGCGCTCCCGCAGGTGGCTGATGCCGTCGGCGAAGCGGACCGCCTCGCGGACGTGCCGCACCCAGTGGTCGGGGTCGCGCAGCTCGTCCGGTTCGGCGATCCGGCCGGTCAGGTTCGACAGCACCGGCAGGCGCGGCGCGTCGAGGGTGAGGCCGTCGACGACGGCCCGGAAGTCGTCCAGCATCGGCGCCATCAGCGGGCTGTGGAAGGCGTGGCTGACGGTCAGCCGGCGGACCCGCACACCGCGTTCCCGCCAGGCCCGCTCCACCTCCGCCAGGGCGTCACCGGCCCCGGAGACCACCACCGACGCCGGGCCGTTGACCGCGGCGATCCCGACGTCCGCGCGGCCCGCGACGGCAGCGGCGACCTCGGACTCGGGCGCGGCGACGGCGAGCATCCCGCCGCCGTCGGGCAGCGCCTGCATGAGCCGGCCCCGCGCGGCGACCAGGGCGGCGGCGTCGGGCAGGGAGAGCACCCCGGCGACGTGCGCGGCGGTGATCTCGCCGATCGAGTGGCCGCCGACCACGTCGGGGGTGACGCCGAACGACTCGACCAGGCGGTACAGCGCCACCTCGACGGCGAAGAGCGCGGGCTGGGTGAACTCGGTACGGTCCAGCAGCGCGGCTTCCGGCGCGCCCTCGGGCGCGAAGAGCACCGGCCGCAGCGGCCGGGGCAGCAGCGGGTCGAGGTGGTCGCAGACCTCGTCCAGCGCGGCGGCGAAGACGGGGAACGCCTCGTACGCCTCGCGGCCCGTGCCGGGGCGCTGCGCGCCCTGGCCGGAGAAGAGGACGGCGAGCCGGCCGGTGCGGGTGGCGCCGCGCACCACGGCGGAGGACGGCTCATCGGCGGCGACGGCGGTCAGGCCGGCGAGCAGGCCCGTCCGGTCGCGGGGCAGCAGCACGGCCCGGTGTTCGAACGCGGACCGTGCGGTGGCGAGGGCGTGGCCGAGGTCGGCCAGCGGGACCGCCGGGTTCGCCTCGACCCAGGCGGCCAGCCGGCCGGCCTGGGCGCGCAGCGCGTCCGGGGTGCGGGCGGAGAGCACGCACGGAACGCCGAGGTCGCCGGGGGTGGGCGCGGCCGGGGCGGGGGCGGGTTCGGGCGCCTGTTCCAGGACGGCGTGCACGTTGGTGCCGGAGATGCCGAACGACGACACGGCGGCGCGGCGGGGCCGGTCCACGGCGGGCCAGGGCTGCGCCCGGTTCGCCAGGGTGATCGCGCCGGCGGTCCAGTCGACGTGCGGGGACGGCTCGTCGGCGTGCAGCGTCGGCGGGACCAGGCCGTGCCGCATGGCCAGGACCATCTTGATCACGCCGGCGACGCCGGCGGCGGCCTGGGTGTGCCCGATGTTCGACTTGACCGAGCCGAGCAGCAGCGGGGTCTCCCGGTCCTGGCCGTACGTGGCCAGCAGCGCCTGCGCCTCGATCGGGTCGCCGAGGGCGGTGCCGGTGCCATGCGCCTCGACCACGTCCACGTCGGAGGGGTCGAGGCGGGCGTTCGCCAGGGCCTGGCGGATGACCCGCTGCTGGGACGGCCCGTTGGGGGCGGTGAGGCCGCTGCTCGCGCCGTCCTGGTTGACGGCGCTGCCGCGCAGCACGGCGAGGATCCGGCGGCCGTCGCGTTGCGCGTCGGAGAGGCGTTGCAGCAGCAGCATGCCGACGCCCTCGGCGAAGCCGGTGCCGTCGGCGCCGGCGCCGAACGCCTTGCACCGCCCGTCCGGGGACAGGCCGCGTTGGCGGGAGAACTCGGCGAGCATGCCGGGGGTGGACATGACGGTGACTCCGCCGGCCAGCGCGAGCCCGCACTCCTGCTGGCGCAGCGCCTGGGCGGCGAGGTGCAGCGCGACCAGCGACGAGGAGCAGGCGGTGTCGACGGTGACGGCCGGGCCCTCCAGGCCGAGCAGGTAGGAGATGCGGCCGGAGGCGACGCTGCCGGCGCTGCCGTTGCCGACGTACCCGTCGAGGTCATCGCCGGCGCCGACGGCGGCGCCGGCGTAGTCGTGGTAGATCAGTCCGACGTAGACGCCGGTGGCGCTGCCCCGGACGGTGAGGGGGTCGACGCCGGCGCGTTCCAGCGCCTCCCACGACGTCTCCAGCAGCAGCCGCTGCTGCGGGTCCATGGCGAGCGCCTCGCGCGGGTTGATGCCGAAGAAGGCAGCGTCGAAGTCGGCGGCGTCGTAGAGGAAACCGCCGTGGCGGGGCGCCGGCCGGTCGGCGTCGTCGCCGAGGACGCTGAGGTCCCAGCCGCGGTCGGTGGGGAACGGCGCGATGACGTCGGCGCCGGCGGTGACCAGGTCCCACAGGTCCTCGGGGGTGCGGACGTCGCCGGGGAAGCGGCAGGCCATGCCGACGACGGCGATCGGCTCGTCGACGGCGGTGGTCACGCCGGACACGGGCGTGGCGGCCGGCGCGGCCGACCCGCCGATCTCCCGGTCGAGGTGGTCGGCGAGCACGACGGGGGTGGGGTGGTCGAACGCGACGGTGGCGGGCAGCCGCAGCCCGGTGGCGGCGGCGAGCCGGTTGCGCAGTTCGACCGAGGTGAGCGAGTCGAAGCCGAGTTCCCGGAACGGGCGCTGCGGGTCGACGCCGTCGGCGCCGCGGTGTCCGAGCACCGCGGCCGCCGCGGCGGTGACCAGGTCGAGGAGGTGGCCGCGCCGGGCGCCCGGGCTGAGCGCCGCGAGCCGGTCGGCCAGCGACAGGTCCCCTCCGGTACGCGCGGCGGCCCGCCGCCGGGCGGGGCGGATCAGGTCGCGCAGCAGCGCGGGTACGCGGGCCGGGTCGGGGCTGGTCGGCACCTTCATCAGGACGACGTGTGCGCCGCCGTGGCGGCCGGCCGCGTCGAGCAGGGCCAGGCCTTCGGTGTCGGTGAGCGGGGCGCTGCCGGCGCGGATGGCGCGGCGGTGCTCGCCGTCGGCGAGGTGCGCGGTCATCGCGCTGGTGGTGGCCCAGAGTCCCCAGGCGAGGCTGGCCGCCGGCAGTCCGTGGGCGCGGCGGTGGGTGGCGAGGGCGTCGAGGAACGCGTTGGCGGCGGCGTAGTTGCCCTGCCCGGGTGAGCCGAGCGTGGCCGCGATCGAGGAGAACAGCACGAACGCGGTCAGGTCCCGGTCGGCGGTGGCCTGGTGCAGGGCCCAGGCGGCGTCCACCTTGGGCCGCATCACCCGGTCGAGCGCGTCGTCGTCGAGTCCGGTGATGGTGGCGTCGGCGATGGCGCCGGCGCAGTGGTAGACGGCGGTGAGGTCCGCCCCGGCGACCAGGTCGACGACGCGTACCGGGTCGCAGAGGTCCACCGCGACGGCCCGTACGGTCGCTCCGGCCGTGGTCAGCTCGTCGATCAGCGCGGCGTAGGCCGGGTCGTCGGCGGGGGCGCGGCGGGCGGCCAGGAGCAGGTTGCGGGACTGTCCGGTGGTGACCAGGTGTCGGGCGACCAGGCCGGCGAGGGTGCCGCTGGCGCCGGTGACCAGTGTGACGCGGTCCGGGTCGGCGGTGGCGGGGACGGTGAGCACGACCTTGCCGACGTGGCGGGCCTGGCTGATGTGCCGCAGCGCGGTGCGCGCCTGCCGGACGTCCCAGGTGCGGGTGGGCAGCGGTCGCAGCGCTTCCCGCTCGAACAGTTCCAGGAGTTCGGTGAGCATCTGCCCGAGGCGCTCGCCGCCGGCGGAGTTGAGTTCGAACGCCCGGTAGGTGACGCCGGGGTGCTGGGCCGCGACGAGGTCGGGGTCGCGGACGTCGGTCTTGCCCATCTCGACGAACCGGCCGCCGCGCGGCAACAACCGCAACGACGCGTCCACGAACTCCCCCGCCAGGGCGTCCAACACCACGTCCACGCCGGCGCCGTCGGACTCCGCCAGGAAGGTCCGCTCGAACTCGGTGGTCCGCGACGACGCGATCCGCTCCTGCTCGACGCCCAACCCACGCAGCGTGTCCCACTTGCCAGGACTCGCCGTCGCATACACCTGCGCACCCAGATGACGGGCGATCTGGATCGCCGCCATCCCCACCCCACCGGCACCCGAATGGATGAGCACCGACTCACCGGCCCGCAGACCGGCCAGATCCCGCAACGCGTACCACGCCGTCAGGAACACCACCGGCACCGACGCCGCCTCGACGAACGACCAGCCCTCCGGCATCCGCGCCACCCGGTCCCGCCGCGCCACCACCTGCGGACCGAAACCCGGCTCGAACAACCCGAACACCCGATCACCCGGCACCAGACCCGACACACCCGGCCCGACCTCCAGGACCACCCCCGCGCCCTCACTACCCATCACCGCAGCCGGATCCGGATACATCCCCAACGCGATCAACACGTCCCGGAAGTTCACCCCCGCCGCCCGCACCGCCACCCGCACCTCACCGGCGGCCAGCGCGGGCGCGTCGGAGGTGCGCACGTCGACGCCGTCGATGGTGCCGGGGTCGACGGCGGCCACGTGCCAGGCGCCGGCCGGCGGGACGAGCCGGTCCCCGGCCGGGCGGACGACGCGGGGTGCCAGGACGTCGCCGTCGCGCAGCGCGAGTTGCCCGCCGGCCGCGGCGAGCGGGGCGAGCGTGTCGGGGTCGGCGTCCCGGTCGAGGTCGACCAGCACGATCCGGTCCGGGTGCTCGGACTGTGCCGAACGCAGCAGCCCCCACACGGCGGCGCCGGCCAGGTCGGTGACGTCCTCCTCGTCGCGGGCCGCCACCGCGCCCCGGGTCGCCACCACCAGGCGTGAGTCCGCGAGGGTGTCGGCGGCCAGCCAGTCCCGCACGGTGGCCAGCACCGTCGACGTGACCGACCGGACCCGCGTCGGCAGGTCGGCGTCGTTCCCGGCCGGAACCGGGAGCAGCACCGCCTCGGGGGCCGGCGCGCCGGCCTCGACGGCCGCCGCCAGCGCGGTCACGTCAGGGTACGCGGCGGCGTGATCCCCCGCGCCCGTCGCGGAAGCCGAGCCGGCGGCATCCGGACCCGCCGCACCGGCGGTGACCGCCGTTCCGGCGTCGGTGCCCGTCGCATCGGTTCCGACTCCGACGAGCGTCACCCAGGACCGGGGTCCGCCGGTGCGCGGGAGGTCCCGGACCGACCAGGCGACCTCCAGGACGGACCGGTCGGCGGCGGTCGGACGGCCCGTGGCGTCACCCAGTTCCATGAGCACCAGGGAGTCCACCGAGACCACCGGCGCGCCGGTCTCGTCGGCCGCGACGAGCCGCACCGCCGAGCCGGTACGGCGCAACCGCACCCGCAGCACGGCCGCGCCGGCGGCGTGCACCTGCACGCCCTCGAACGTGAACGGCACGCGTGGCCCGGAGGTGGCGTCACCGCCGGGGAGCAGGCCGATCGGGTGCAGCGCGGCGTCGAGCAGCGCCGGGTGCACCTCGAACCGGCCGGCCCGCTCGGCCGGCCCGTCCGGCAGGGCCACCTCGGCGTAGACGGTGTCGTCGTCGGTCCAGGCCCGGCGCAGGCCCCGGAACGCGGGCCCGTAGGCCAGGCCGTGCCCGGCGAGGGTGTCGTACCAGCCGGTGAGGTCCACCTCGGTCGCGCCGGCGGGCGGCCAGGGGCCCGGCGTGGGCTCGTCGGCGGCGGCCGGCTCCAGCAGCCCTTCGGCGTGCCGGGTCCACCCGTCGTCGGTGTCGTCGGCGGGTTGGGCGTGGACGGTCACCGGGCGGGCGCCGGCGTCGTCGGGGGCGCCGACCCGCACCTGTACCCGCAGTCCGCCGGTGTCCGGCAGCGTGAGCGGGGTGACCAGCGTCAGTTCGCGCACCCGGGGGGCGCCGACCTCGTCGCCGGCCCGGACCACCAGCTCGACCAGCGCGGTGCCGGGCAGCAGCACGGCGCCGGCGACGGTGTGGTCGGCCAGCCACGGCTGGGCGGACAGCGCGAGCCGGCCGGTCAGGACCACCTCGTCGGCGTCGGCCAGTCGCACCGCCGCGCCGAGCAGCGGGTGCCCGGCGGCGCCGAGGCCGGCGCCGGTGACGTCACCACCGGCCGCCGTGCCGGGCTCGGGCCAGAAGCGTTCCCGCTGGAAGGCGTACGGGGGCAGGTCGACCCGGGTGGCGTCGGAGCCGGCGAACACGGCCGCCCAGTCGACGGGCACGCCGGCGGTGTGCAGGGCGCCGAGGGCGGTGAGCAGCTGGCGGGGGCCGTGTTCGTCGCGGCGCAACGATCCGACGACCACGCCGGGCGGGCCGGCGGGCGCCCGGTCGAGCGCGTCCTGCACCACGACCTTGAGCACCGGGTGCGGGCTGACCTCGACGAACACCCGGTGACCGGTGTCGATCAGCGCGTCCACGACCGGCGCGAGGCGGACCGGTTCCCGCAGGTTGCGGAACCAGTACTCGGCGTCGAGGTCGGCGGTGTCGATCGGTTCGCCGGTGACGGTGGAGTGGAACGCGATCCGGCTCGGACGGGGGTGGAGCGTGCCGATCGCGGCGGTGATGTCGTCGCGGACCGCGTCGACGTGGGCGCAGTGGGAGGCGTAGTCGACAGCGATGCGCCGGGCCCGCAGTTCCCGGTCGGCGCAGGCGGCGAGCAGGTCGTCGACGGCGTCCGCGTCACCGGAGACGACGGTGACGGCGGCGCCGTTGAGCGCGGCGACGCCGAGGCGGTCGCCCCAGGGGGCGATGAGGTCGGCGGTGTCGGCGGCGGAGAGCGGCACGGAGACCATCCCGCCCCGGCCGGTGAGGGCGAGCAGGCCCCGGCTGCGGGCCACCACGAGCCGCAGCGCGTCGGGCAGGGTGAGCGCGCCGGCCACGCAGGCGGCGGCGATCTCGCCCTGGGAGTGGCCGATCACGGCGTCGGGGCGTACGCCGCAGGAGCGCCACACCTCGGCGAGGGAGACCATCACGGTGAACAGCAGCGGTTGGACCACGTCGACCCGGTCCAGCGGTGGGGCGCCGGGGGCGCCGCGCAGCACGTCCTCGGGCGTCCAGTCGACGAGGTCGGCCAGTTCGGCGGCGCACTCGCGCATCCGGTCCCGGAAGACCGGGGAGCGGTCGAGCAGGTCGAGCGCCATGCCGGGCCACTGTGAGCCCTGGCCGGGGAAGACGAGGACGACCTTCGGCGTACCGTCGGCGGGCTGGGCCGGCGGCGTGGCGGCGGTGAGCGCGGCGAGCGCGGCGGCGCGGTCGGCGACGACGGTGACCTGCCGGTAGGGGTGGTGCGCGCGGCCGGTGGCGAGCGACCAGCCGAGGTCGGCCAGGTCGAGGTCGGGGTGCGCGGCGAGGTGCTCGTGCAGGCGCGCGGCCTGGGCCGGCAGGGCGCGGGCGGTGCGGGCGGAGACGAGCAGCGGCACCGCGTCGGCGCCGACCAGGCCTGGGCCGGTGGCGGGCGCGGGGTCGGCCGGTGCCGCGGTGGGGGCGGCCTCGATGACGGCGTGGGCGTTGGTGCCGGAGATGCCGAACGAGGAGACGGCGGCGCGGCGGGGCCGGTCGAGCGCGGGCCAGGGGGTGGGCGCGGTGACGAGGGTGACGGCGCCGGCGGTCCAGTCGACGTGCGGGGACGGCTCGTCGGCGTGCAGCGTCGCGGGGACGATCCCGTGCCGCATGGCGAGGACCATCTTGATCAGGCCGGCGACACCGGCGGCGGCCTGGGTGTGGCCGATGTTCGACTTGATCGAGCCGAGCAGCAGCGAGGTCTCCCGGTCCTGGCCGTACGTGGCGAGCAGCGCCTGCGCCTCGATCGGGTCACCGAGGGTGGTGCCGGTGCCGTGCGCCTCGACCACGTCCACCTCGGACGGCGACAGCCGCGCGTTGGCCAGGGCCTGCCGGATCACCCGCTGCTGCGACGGACCGTTCGGCGCGGTGAGCCCGTTGGACGCGCCGTCGGAGTTGACGGCGGTGCCGCGCACCACGGCGAGGATCCGGCGGCCCTCCCGCCGCGCGTCGGAGAGCCGCTGGACCAGCAGCAGACCGGCGCCCTCACCCCAGCCGGTGCCGTCGGCGGCGGCGCCGAACGCCTTGCACCGCCCGTCCGGGGCCAGCCCGCCCTGGCGGGAGAACTCGGAGAACATGCCGGGGGTGGCCATCAGCGCGACGCCACCGGCGAGCGCCATGTCGCACTCGCCGGAGCGCAGCGCCTGCGCGGCCAGGTGCAACGCGACCAGCGACGAGGAGCAGGCGGTGTCGACGGTGACGGCCGGACCTTCCAGGCCGAACGCGTAGGCGACCCGGCCGGAGGCGACGCTGCCGGCGGTGCCGGTGAGCAGGTGGCCTTCGAGGCCGTCGGCGCCGGTGGCGGCGTATCCGGAGGAGGCGGCGCCGACGAAGACGCCGGTGGCGGTGCCGGCGCGGGTGGTCGGGTCGAGGCCGGCGGACTCGAACGCCTCCCAGGACGTTTCCAGCAGCAGCCGTTGCTGCGGGTCCATGGCGAGGGCTTCGCGGGGGCTGATGCCGAAGAAGGCGGGGTCGAAGTCGCCGGCGTCGGCGAGGAATCCGCCGTGGCGGGTGGTGGAGGTGCCGGCCCGCTCGGCGTCCGGGTCGTAGAGCGCGTCGAGGTCCCAGCCCCGGTCGGTCGGGAAGCCGCCGATGGCGTCCGCGCCGGCGGCGACGAGGTCCCACAGCTGGTCCGGGGTGGAGATGCCGCCCGGGTAGCGGCAGGCCATGCCGATGACGGCGAGGGGTTCGTCGGTGCCGGCCGGGCCCGCCGCGCGGGCGGTCGACGCGGCGGGTTCGGCGGTGGCGAGCCGGGCGTGGAGGTGGTCGGCGACGCGGGCCGGGGTGGGGTGGTCGAAGACGAGTGTGGCGGGCAGCCGCAGCCCGGTGGCCGCGGCGAGCCGGTTGCGCAGCTCGACCGAGGTCAGCGAGTCGAAGCCCAGTTCCTTGAACGCGCGGGTTTCCGGCACGGCGTGGGCGCTCGGGTGGCCCAGCGCCGCGGCGGCCTGCGCGCGGACCAGGTCGACCAGGCGCTCGCGGGCCTCGTCCGGGGTGAGCGCGGCCAGCCGTTCGGCCCAGCCCGCCTCGCCGGTCGCCGTGTCCTGTGCCGTCCGGCGGGCGCCGGCGCGGGCCAGGCCGCGCAGGATCGCCGGGTAGCGGCCGGCGTCGCCGGTGAGCCGCAGCCGGGCCGCCGCGACGGCGGGCAGCGCGCGGCGGGTGGCGGCGTCGAGCAGGGCGGCGCCCTCGGTGGCGGTGAGCGGGGTCATGCCGAGGCGGCGCAGTCGCCGCGCGTCGTCCCGGTCGAGGTGGGCGGTCATCGCGCTGGTGGTGGCCCACATGCCCCAGGCGATGCTGGTGGCGGGCAGTCCGTGGGCGCGGCGGTGGGTGGCGAGGGCGTCGAGGAACGCGTTGGCGGCGGCGTAGTTGCCCTGCCCGGGTGAGCCGAGCGTGGCCGCGATCGAGGAGAACAGCACGAACGCGGTCAGGTCCCGGTCGGCGGTGGCCTGGTGCAGCGCCCAGGCGGCGTCCACCTTGGGCCGCATCACCCGCTCGAGCGCGGCGTCGTCGAGCCCGGCGACGGTGGCGTCGGCGACGATCCCGGCGCAGTGGTAGACGGCGGTCAGGTCGACGCCGTCCAGCAGGTCGGCCACGGCCGCCCGGTCCCCCACGTCCACGGCGACGGACCGCACCGACGCACCCGCGGCCGTTAGCTCGTCCACCAGGCTCGCGTAGGCCGGGTCGTCGGCCGGACCACGGCGGGCGGCGAGGAGCAGGTTGCGGGACTGCCCGGTGGCCACCAGGTGACGGGCGACGACGCCGGCCAGCGCGCCCGAGGCGCCGGTGACCAGCGTGACCCGCTCCGGGTCGACGGCGGCCGGAACGGTCAGCACCACCTTGCCCACATGCCGGGCCTGACTGATGTGCCGCAACGCGGTCCGCGCCTGCCGCACGTCCCACGCCCGCACCGGCAACGGCGACAGCGCGTCCCGCTCGAACAGGTCGAGCAGCTCCGCCAGCATCCGCCCGATCCGCTCCCCACCGGCCTCGTTCAGGTCGAACGACCGGTAGGCCACGCCGGGGTGCTGGGCCGCGACGAGGTCGGGGTCGCGGACGTCGGTCTTGCCCATCTCCACGAACCGGCCGCCGCGCGGCAGCAACCGCAGCGACGCGTCCACGAACTCCCCCGCCAGCGCGTCCAACACCACGTCCACGCCGGCGCCGTCGGACGCGGCCAGGAACGCGGCCTCGAACTCCGTGGTCCGCGACGATGCGATCCGCCCGTCCGCGACCCCCAGCCGGCGCAGCGTGTCCCACTTCCCCGGACTCGCCGTCGCGTACACCGTCGCACCCAGGTGGTGGGCGATCTGGATCGCCGCCATCCCCACCCCACCGGCACCGGAGTGGATGAGCACCGATTCACCGGCCCGCAGGTCGGCCAGGTCCCGCAACGCGTACCAGGCGGTCAGGAACACCAGCGGGACGGAGGCGGCCTCGGTGAACGACCAGCCGGCCGGGATCCGGGCCACCCGCTCGCGCGCGGCGAGCACCTGCGGGCCGAAGCCCGGTTCGAACATGCCCAGCACCCGGTCGCCCGGTGCCAGGTCGGTCACGTCCGGCCCGACGTCGAGGACCACGCCCGCGCCCTCGCTGCCCATCCGGGCGTCCGGGTCCGGATACATGCCGAGCGCGACCAGCACGTCGCGGAAGTTCACGCCGGTGGCCCGCACGGCGACGCGGACCTGCCCGGGCCCTGGCGCGGCGGGGGCGGCGGGCACCGGCGCGACGCCGTCGATCGTGCCGGGCGCGACCGGCGCGAGGTGCCAGAGGCCGTCCGGCGGCCGCAGCTCGTCGTCGGCCGGCCGACCCAACCGGGGTACGCGCACCGCGCCGCCGCGCAGCGCCACCTGACCGCCGGTCGGCGCGGGGTCGGCGACCACCCCGGCAAGCGCGGACAACGCCCCGGCGTCGACCTCGCCGTCGAGGTCGGCCAGCACGATCCGGCCCGGGTGCTCCGACTGCGCCGAGCGCAGCAGCCCCCACACCGCCGCGCCGGCGAGGTCGGTGACCCGGTCCTCCTCGTCCCCGGCGGCGACCGCGCCCCGGGTGAGCACCACCAGCCGCGTGTCGGCGAGCGCGTCGGCGGCCAGCCACTCCTGCACGGTGACCAGCACCGCCGCCGTCACCGCCCGGACCCGCTCCGGCAGCCCGGAGCCGTCCGGTCCGGCCGGACCGTCGACACCGGCCGGACCGCTCGGGTCGCCGGCGGCGTCCCCCGCGCCGGTGGGAGCCGGTCCGGTCGGAGCTGGTCCGGTCGGAGCCGGTGCAGAAGTGAGCGGCAGCAGCACCGCGTCGGGGGCCGGGGCGCCGGCGGCCACGGCGGCCACCAGCGCCGCCACGTCCGGATGGCCGGGCCGGGGCGCGGCGTCGAGCGGGTCGGAGCCGGGCGGGGTCAGCACCGCCCAGGTCGGCGGGGTGACCGGCGCGGTGACCTCCTCGACCGGCCAGGCCAGCGCGTACAGGGACCGGTCGGCCGCACCCGCCGCGGCGGTCCCGGTCAGCTCCCGCAGGGCCAGCGCGTCCACCGACACCACCGGCGCGCCGGCCGCGTCGACCGCGACCAGCCGCACCGACGAGCCGGCGCGGGTCAGCCGCACCCGCAGCACCGTCGCGCCGGCGGCGTGCAGCTGCACGCCCTCGAACGCGAACGGCACCCGGGGGCCGCCCCCGATGCCGGCGTCGAGCAGGCCGATCGGGTGCAGGGCCGCGTCGAGCAGCGCCGGGTGCGCCCCGAAGCCGGTCGGGTCGACGCCGTCGGGGAGCGTCACCTCGGCGTACGCGGCGTCCGGACCGGACCAGACCCGGCGGACCCCCCGGAACGCCGGCCCGTACGCCAGGCCGTGCGCGGCGAACGCGTCGTACCAGCCGGTCACGTCCACCTCGGACACCCCGGCCGGCGGCCACTCGCCGAGGGTCGGCCCGTCGGCGGCGGCGGGTTCCAGCACACCGTCGGCGTGCCGCACCCACTCGGCGTCCGGGTCGTCCTCGGGCTGAGCGTGCACGGTCACCGGCCGGGCGCCGGTGTCGTCGGCGGCGCCGACGCGCACCTGCACCCGTACCGCGTCGGTGGCGGTGAGGGTGAGTGGGGTGGCGACGGTGAGGTCCCGGATCCGGGCGGCCTCGACCTCGTCGCCGGCCCGGACGACCAGCTCCAGCAGCGCGGTGCCGGGCACCACCACGGCGTCGCCGACCACGTGGTCGGCCAGCCACGGGTGGGTGGCGACGGAGAGCCGGCCGGTGAGCACCACCTCGTCGTCGCCGGCGAGCCGGACGGCCGCGCCGAGCAGCGGGTGCCCGGCGACGCCGAGTCCCGCGCCGGACACGTCGCCGGCCTGCCAGGCCGGCGCGTCCGGCCAGAACCGCTGCCGCTGGAACGCGTAGGTGGGCAGGTCGACGGGGCGGGCGCCGGTGCCGTCGAACCAGGGCGTCCAGTCGACGTCTACGCCGTGCGTGTGCAGTTCGGCGAGTGCGGCCAGCAGCGCCTCGACCTCGGGCCGGTCGTGCCGCTGGGCGGCCACGGTGAGCCCGGCGTCGTCGTCGGCCAGCGCCTCGACGGTCAGCGCGGTCAGCACGCTGCGCGGGCCGATCTCCAGGAACGTGTCCGCGCCGGCCGCGCGCAGCGCGGTGACGCCGTCGGCGTAGCGGACGGCCTCGCGGACGTGCCGTACCCAGTAGTCGGGCGTGCGCAGGTCGTCGCCCTCGGCCAGGGCGCCGGTCAGGTTGGACACCACCGGCAGCGTCGGGGCGTGGAAGGTCAGCTTCGCCAGCACCGCGCGGAAGCGGTCCAGCATCGGTTCCATCAGCGGGCTGTGGAACGCGTGCGACACGGCCAGCCGCCGCACCCGTACGCCTCGGTCGGTCCACCGCCGGGCCAGGTCGTCCAGCGCCTCGGTGGCGCCGGAGACCACCACCGACGACGGGCCGTTGACCGCCGCGACGCCCACCCGGTCGGTGTGGTCGTCCAGGTCGGCGCGCACGTCCGCCTCGGTGGCGGCGACCGCGAGCATGCCGCCGCCGTCGGGCAGCGCCTGCATGAGCGCGCCGCGCGCGGCCACCAGCAGGCAGGCGTGTTCCAGCGACAGCACGCCGGCCAGGTGTGCGGCGGTGACCTCGCCGATCGAGTGGCCGGCCAGCAGGTCCGGGGTGACGCCGAACGACTCGACCAGCCGGAACAGCGCCACCTCGACCGCGAACAACCCGGCCTGGGTGAACGCGGTGCGGTCCAGCAGCGCGGCGTCGGCGGTGCCCGCGGCGGCGAACAGCACCTCCTTCAGCGGCCGGGGCAGCGCCCGGTCCAGGTGCCCGCACACCTCGTCCAGCGCGGCGGCGAACACCGGGAACGTCGCGTACAGCTCCCGACCCATCCCGGCGCGCTGCGCGCCCTGCCCGGAGAAGAGGACCGCGAGCGGACCCCGGTCGGTCGCCTCGCCGGTGACCAGCGCGCCGGACGGCTCGCCCGCGGCGAGCGCGCGCAGCGCGGCGCGCAACCCGTCGGTGCCGGTGACGGCGAGCACGGCCCGCCGGTCCAGGGTGGCCCGGGTGGTGACCGACGCGTACCCGACGTCCCGGGGTCGGGGCGCGGGCCCGGCGTCCAGCCAGGCGGCCCAGCGCTCGGCCTGGGCGGCGAGCGCGGCCGGGTGGGCGGCGGAGAGCAGGACCGGCACGACCGGCCGGTCCGCGGTGGCCGCCGGGGCGGGGGCGGGCTCGGCCGGCGGGGCCTCCTCGACGAGCAGGTGGGCGTTGGTGCCGCTCATGCCGAAGGAGGAGACGGCGGCCCGGCGGACCCGGTCGGGCTCGGCCGGCCACGGCTGCGCGTCGGTGAGCAGCGCGACGTCGCCGGTCGACCAGTCGACGTGCGGGGTCGGCTCGTCGGCGTGCAGGGTGGCCGGGAGCAGGCCGTGCCGCAGCGCGAGCACCATCTTGATCACGCCGGCGACGCCGGCGGCGGCCTGGGTGTGGCCGAGGTTGGACTTGAGGGAGCCGAGCCGCAGCGGTCGTCCGGCGGGCCGGTCCCGCCCGTACGTGGCGAGCAGCGCCTGCGCCTCGATCGGGTCGCCGAGCGTGGTGCCGGTGCCGTGCGCCTCGACCACGTCCACGTCGGCCGGGGTGAGGCCGGCGTTGGCCAGCGCCTGGCGGATGACCCGCTGCTGGGCCGGGCCGTTGGGCGCGGTCAGGCCGCTGCTGGCGCCGTCGGAGTTGACCGCGCTGCCCCGGATCACGGCCAGGACCGGGTGGCCGAGCCGCCGGGCGTCGCTGAGGCGTTCGACCATGACCAGGCCGACGCCCTCGGCCCAGCCGGTGCCGTCGGCGGCGGCGGAGAACGCCTTGCAGCGTCCGTCGGCGGCCAGCCCGCGTTGCCGGGAGAACTCGACGAAGCCGCCCGGGGTGGCCATCACGCTGGCGCCGCCGGCGACGGCCAGGGTGCACTCGCCGTCGCGCAGCGCCTGCCTGGCCAGGTGCAGGGCGACCAGCGACGACGAGCAGGCGGTGTCGATCGTGACGGCCGGCCCCTCCAGGCCGAACGTGTAGGCCAGCCGGCCGGAGATGACGCTGGCGGCGGTGCCGGTCAGCACGTACCCCTCGGCGCCCTCGGGCAGGCGGCGCAGCACCGACGCGTAGTCCTGGCCGGCGGTGCCCACGAACACCCCGGTGCGGCTGCCGCGCAGCGTGCCGACGTCGACGCCGGCCCGCTCGAACACCTCCCAGGTGGTCTCCAGCAGCAGCCGCTGCTGCGGGTCCATGGCCAGCGCCTCGCGCGGGCTGATGCCGAACACCGTGGGGTCGAAGTCACCCGCGTCGGCGAGGAATCCGCCCCGGTCGCTGTACGAGGTGCCGGGGTGGTCCGGGTCCGGGTCGTACAGCCTGGCCAGGTCCCAGCCGCGGTCGGTGGGGAACGGGCCGGTCGCGTCGGCGCCGCCGACGACCAGGTCCCAGAGCTGCTCCGGGGACGCGACTCCGCCGGGGAAGCGGCAGGCCATGCCGACCACGGCGATCGGTTCCGGTTCCTCCAGCTCGCGCAGGCGCCGGTGCGCCTGGCGGAGCTCGGTGGTCACCCACTTGAGATGTTCGAGGAGCTTCTCTTCGTCCGCCATGATCCACCCGCCCGAACTTGCTGCCGATCGATTCCGTCGAACACCGAGATGGCCGCCGGTGCGGCACACCGGTGACCGGGGACGGCCGACGGTGACGGGGGTACACCGGCACCCGGCCCGTCACCGTGCATGGACGCTACTGAGCGCTGAGCTGCGACCCCAACCCCTACGGACCCCTCATTCACCTCGCCGGCGGGGTGCCCGGCGTCGGTCGCGACGGTCCCGGCGGGACGGTCAGCGGAGCTGCCCGGCGAGGGTGGGCAGGATCGCCCGGGGCCGTCCGGGCGGGGTGGCGCGGCGGCGCCACTCGCGCGGGTAGCCGACGGACACCTCCTCGAACCGCACCCCGTCGTAGCGGGTGCTGCGCGGGATGTGCAGGTGCCCGTAGACGGCGACGCGGGCCTCGTAGTGCAGGTGCCAGTCGGCGGTGAGGTCGGTGCCGCACCACTGGGCGAACTCGGGGTGCCGCAGGATCCGGGTGGGTTCGCGGACCAGCGGGTAGTGGTTGACCAGCACGGTGGGCAGGCCGCCGCGCTCGGCGTCGAGGCGCCGTTCGGTGCGGATGACCCGGGCCCGGCACCACGCGTCGCGACTCGGGTACGGGTCGGGGTGCAGCAGGATCTCGTCGGTGCACACCACCCCGGTCTCGTACGCCCGCGCCAGCGCCTGGGCCCGGTTCCAGGTGCCCGGGGGCCGCCACGAGTGGTCGTACCCGACGAACAGTGGCACCACCAGCACCGGGTCGCCGTCGGGGTCCCACACCGGGTACGGGTCCTCGGGCGTGCGCACGCCGAGGCGCCGGCACAGGTCCACCAGGTGCCGGTAGCGGGCCTCGCCGCGCAGTTGCACCGGGTCGTCGCGGGGCGTCCACAGCTCGTGGTTGCCGGGCGCCCAGACGACCCGGGCGAACCGGTCGGCGAGCAGGCCGAGCACCCACTCGACGTCGTGCAGGTACTCGCCGACGTCGCCGGCGACGATCAGCCAGTCGTCGTCGTGGTCGGGGCGCAGCCGCTCGACCAGCGCGCGGTTCTCCGCGTACCCGACGTGCAGGTCGCTGATGGCGAGCAACCGCCCGCTGCTGCCGGTCACGATTTGCCGAACTCCTGTCGGATGATGGCGAAGATGTCGTCCTCGTCGGCGGCGGCCAGGTCGTCGGCGGGCGGCGGGGTGGCCGGGCCGCCCCGCCAGCGCGACAGCAGGTCCTCCAGCCGGCGCGTGACGTCCGCGGCGCGCCGGTCGTCGGGCACCGCGTCGAGCAGCCGTGCCAGCCGGTCGATGCCGTCGGTGACCGGGTCGGCGGGGCCGGCGGGCAGCAGTTCCCGGCCCAGGTGCGCGGCGAGCGCCGCCGGGGTGGGGTGGTCGAAGACCAGCGTGGTGGGCATTGTCAGGCCGGTCTCGGCGGTGAGCCGGTTGCGCAGTTCCACGGCGGTGAGCGAGTCGAAGCCGAGGTCGAGGAAGCCGCGCCCGGCCCGGATCGCGGCCGGGGTGCGGTGCCCGAGCACGGTGGCCGCCGCCGCGCGGACCAGGTCGAGCAGCGTCCGCTCCCGCTCCACCGCGCCGGCGGCGGCGAGCCGGTCGCGCAGCGCCTTCGGCGCGCCCGCGTCGGTGGCCGGCGGCCCGGCCGGGTCGGTGGCGGCCTCGGGGATGCCGGCGAGCAGCGGGCTGGGCCGGCGGGCGGTGAACGACGGCGCGAACCGGTCCCAGGCGACGTCGGCGACGACCACCGCCGCGTCGTCCCGGTCGAGTGCGCTTCCCAGCGCGGTGACCGCGAGGTCCGGGGCGAGCGCGGGCAGGCCGCGCCGGGCGAGCTGGTCGCGCTGCTCGCCCGCGGCCATGCCGCCGCCGGCCCACGGCCCCCAGGCCACGGCGGTGCCGGCGGCGCCGCGTGCCCGGCGGCGGGCCACCAGCCCGTCGAGGTACGCGTTGGCGGCGGCGTAGCCGGCCTGGCCGGCGGAGCCCCACACCCCGGCGATGGAGGAGAACACCACGAACGCGTCCATCCCGTCGGGCAGCAGCGCGTCGAGGTGGGCCGCGCCGTCGACCTTGGCCCGGAGCACGTCGGCCAGCTCGGTGCCGGTCATGGTGGCCAGCGGGGTGGCCTGGGCGGCGCCGGCGGCGTGCACGACGGCCCGGACCGGGTCGCCGGCCGCGGCCAGCCCGTCCAGCAGCCCGGCGAGCGCGTCCCGGTCCGCCACGTCACACGCGGCCACGCTCACCCGCACGCCCCGCTCCCGCAGCCGCTCCGCCAACTCGGTCGCGCCGGGGGCGTCTTCACCGCGCCGGCTGGTCAGCACCAGATGCTCCGCACCGACGCCCGCCGCCCACTCGGCGACCCGACCGCCCAGCGCGCCGGTACCGCCGGTCACCAACACCGTGCCCGCGAACCGGAACTCCCGCCGCGCCGAGTCACCGGACGCCCGCACCAACCGCCGCCCGAACACCCCCGACGACCGCACCGCCACCTGATCCTCGACACCGCCCAGCACGGCGCACACCCGCCGCACGGCCTGCTCGTCGACCTCGGCCGGCAGGTCGATCAGGCCACCCCAGCGACCGGGCTCCTCCAGCGCGGCCACCCGGCCGAGGCCCCAGGTGCCGGCGGCGACCGGGTCGACCGGGCGGTCGGACGCGCCGACCGCGACCGCGCCCCGGGTCAGCCACCACACCGGCCCGGACAGGCCGGCGTCCGCGACGGCCTGGACGGTGGCCAGCGCGGCGCCGGGGCCCGCGCCGGCGAGCGCGAGCAGGGACACCACCCCGGCGGCCACGTCGCCGTCGCGCAGCGCCTTGGCGAGCAGGTCCCGGTCGTCCGCCGGCCCGTGGACCGGCACCGGCCGTACGGTCGCGCCGGCCGTCGTCATCCCGTCGGTCAAAGCCGCGACCACCGCGTCGTCGACCCCGGCGTACGGCACGAGCAGCAGCCACGTGCCGGCCAGCGCCGGCGTGGTCGTCTCCGGTACGGGCTGCCAGTCGACGCGGTACCGCCAGGCGTCGGCGGTGGCGCGTCGCCGGCCGGCCCGCCGCCACCGGGCGAGCGCCGGCAGCAGGTCGGCGACGGGCTGGTCGGTGCGGAACCGGGGATCGAGCGGGGTGAGGTCGGCCCGTTCGACGGCGGCCCAGAAGCCGTCGTCGGCCGCCTCGGCGGTGCCGCCCACCGGGCCGTCCTGGTCGATCAGCCAGTAGCGCCGGTGCTGGAACGCGTAGGTGGGCAGGTCGACGGTGGCGGGCCGGCGGCCGTCGACGCTGTACCAGGCCGTCCAGTCGACCGGGGTGCCGGCGACGTGCAGCCGCGCCAACGCGGTGGTCAGCGCGGTCACCTCGTCCTGGTCGCGGCGCAGCGCCGGGATCTGGTGCACGGTCCGGTCGGTGGGAACGTCGGCGGCCATCGCGGTCAGCGTGGCGTCCGGCCCGACTTCCAGGACCGTGGTCACGCCGAGGTCGTGCAGGGTGGTGACGCCGTCGGCGAAGCGGACCGCCTCCCGGACGTGCCGCACCCAGTACTCGGGTGTCGCGATGTCGTCGGGCTCGGCGAGCCGCCCGGTCAGGTTCGACACGATCGGCAGCGTCGGCGACCGCCAGTCCAGGTCGGCGATCGCGGCCCGGAACCCGTCCAGCATAGGCTCCATCAGACGCGAGTGGAACGCGTGACTCACCGCCAACCGCTTCACCCGCCAACCCCGCTCCACGCACTCCCCCGCCACCCGGTCCAGGTCAGCGACGGCACCGGACAGCACCACCGACGACGGGCCGTTCACCGCCGCGATGTCCACCGCGTCGACGGGAGCGGACGCCCGTCGAGCGGCCCCGCCCAACCGGAGCAGCTCGTGGACCTGATCCTCCGACGCCCCGACCGCCAGCATCCCGCCGCCGGACGGCAACGCCTGCATCAACGACCCCCGCGCCGCCACCAACGCGCACGCATCGTCCAGGGTCAGGACGCCGGCCACGTGCGCGGCGGTCACCTCACCGATCGAATGCCCCGCCACGAAGTCCGCGCCGACGCCCCACGAGGACAACAACTCCCACAACGCCACCTCGACCGCGAACAACCCGGCCTGCGCGTAGACGGTCCGGTCCAGCAGGTCCCCGCCCTCGGACACCACCTTCCCCAACGGCCTGTCGAGCCGACCGTCGAACAGCGCACACACCCGGTCGAACGCGTCCGCGAACACGGGGAACGCGGCGTACAGCCCCCGGCCCATGCCGGCGCGCTGCGAGCCCTGACCGGTGAACAGCACCGCCCGCCGGCCGGAGACCACCTCACCCGACACCACACCCGGCGCCGTCCCGCCCTCGGCCAGCGCGGACAGCCCGGCCAGCAACGCGTCCCGGTCCACGCCGACCACCGCGGCCCGATGCTCCAGCGCCGCACGGCCGGTCGCCAGGGACCAGCCGACCTCGACCGGCGACACGTCCCGGTCCCGGAGGTGGGCGGCCAGCCGGGCCGCCTGGGCGGCCAGGGCCTCCGTCGATCGCGCCGACACCAGCCACGGGACGGCCGTCTCCATCGCGCCGGCCCAGCCGCCGTCGCCGGCCGGCTCGGGTGCTTCGAGGATCACGTGGGCGTTGGTGCCGGAGATGCCGAACGAGGACACCGCCGCCCGGCGGGGCCGGTCCACCGCCGGCCACGGCCGCGCGGAGGTGACCAGGTCGACCGCGCCGGCCGACCAGTCCACCTTCGACGACGGCCGGTCGACGTGCAGGGTGGCCGGGACGAGGCCGTGCCGCAGCGCGAGGACCGCCTTGATGACACCGGCCGCTCCGGCGGCCGCCTGGACGTGGCCGATGTTGGACTTGATCGAGGAGAGCAGCAGCGGCGTGCCGGCGCGCTCCTGCCCGTACGTGGCCAGCAGCGCCTGCGCCTCGATCGGGTCGCCCAGCGTGGTGCCGGTGCCGTGCGCCTCCACCATGTCCACGTCGGACGGGGACAGCCCGGCGTTCGCCAGCGCCGCGCGGATGACGCGCTGCTGCGCCGGTCCGTTGGGGGCGGTGAGCCCGTTCGACGCGCCGTCGGAGTTCACCGCCGAGCCGCGCAGCACGGCGAGGATCCGCCGGCCGTCGCGGCGGGCGTCGGAGAGACGCTGCACCAGCAGCACGCCGACGCCCTCACCCCAGCCGGTGCCGTCCGCGCCCTCGGCGAACGACCGGCATCGACCGTCGGCGGCGAGGCCGCCCTGCCGGGAGAACTCGACGAAGGTGGCCGGTGAGGCCATCACGGTCACGCCACCGGCGAGCGCGAGCGTGCACTCGCCGCTGCGCAGCGACTGGGCGGCCAGGTGCAGCGCGACCAGCGACGACGAGCAGGCCGAGTCCACGGTCAGCGCGGGCCCCTCGAAGCCGAGCGTGTAGGCGACCCGACCGGAGAGCACGCTGGTGGCGGTGCCGGTGAGCAGGTGCCCGCCGACCTCTTGGTCGCGGCCCATCGCCGTCGAGGCGTACCCCTGGAAGCCGGCGCCGGCGAAGACGCCGACGCGTTCCCCGCGGAGCCGGGCGGGGTCGATGCCGGCGTTTTCGACCGCCTCCCAGGCGGCTTCGAGCAGCAGCCGTTGCTGCGGGTCCATCGCGAGGGCCTCGCGTGGAGAGATGCCGAAGAAGTCGGCGTCGAAGGCGCCCGCGTCGTAGACGAATCCGCCCTGCCGGGGGAACGAGGTGTCGGTGAGCCGGCCGGCGAGGAACCGGTCCCAGCCGCGGTCGAGGGGGAAGTCGGAGATGCCGTCGCGTCCGGCCGCGAGCAGGTCCCACAGCTCGTCGGGATTGGTGACGCCGCCGGGCAGGCGACAGGCCATGCCGACGACCACGATCGGGTCGTCGTCGACGGCGACACGGGCCGCCGGTCCGTCCGCCGCCGCCGGCTCGCCGGTCAGCGTGGCGGCGAGGTAGGCGGCGAGGGCCGCCGGGGTCGGCTGGTCGAACACGAGCGTGCTGGGCAGCGCCAGGCCCGTCTCGGTGGCGAGCCGGTTGCGCAGCTCGACGGCGGTCAGCGAGTCGAAGCCCTGCCGTTGGAACGCACGGTCGGCGGCCACCGCGTCGGCGCTCGGGTGGCCGAGCACGGCCGCGGCCTGGGCGCGGACCAGGTCGAGCAGGTGGCCGTCGCGCCGGCTCGGGGTGAGGGCGGCGAGCCGGCGGGCGAGTGGGGTGGTCCGCTCGCCGGGCGCGACCGGCGCGGGTCGGGCCTCGGGCAGGTCGTCCAGCAGTGGGCTGGACCGCAGGGCGGTGAACGTGGCGGCGAACCGGTCCCAGGCGACGTCGGCGACGACCACCGTCGTGTCGTCGCGGTCGAGCGCGCGGTGCAGCGCGGTGACCGCGAGGTCCGGGTCCATCGCGGGCAGGCCGCGCCGGGCCAGCGCCTCCCGCGCCTCGCCCCGCGCGGCCATGCCGCCGCCGGCCCAGGGTCCCCAGGCCACGGCGGTACCGGCGGCGCCGCGCGCGCGGCGGCGGGCCACCAACGCGTCGGCGTACGCGTTGGCGGCGGCGTAGCCGGCCTGGCCGGCGGAGCCCCACACCCCGGCGATGGAGGTGAACACCACGAACGCGTCCAGCCCGTCGGGCAGCAACGCGTCGAGGTGGCCGGCGCCGTCGACCTTGGCGCGCAGCACGTCCCGCAGTTCGTCGGTGGTGACGGCGGCGAGCGGGGTGAACTGCGGCGCGCCGGCGGCGTGCACGACGGCCCGGACCGGATCGCCGGCCGCGGCCAGCCCGTCCAGCAGCCCGGCCAACGCGTCCCGGTCCGCCACGTCACACGCGGCCACCGTCACCCGCACACCGCGCTTCCGCAGCCGCTCCGCCAGTTCGGTCGCGCCGGGGGCGTCTTCGCCGCGCCGGCTGGTCAGCACCAGATGCTCCGCACCGACGCCGGCCGCCCACTCGGCAACCCGACCGCCCAGCGCACCAGTACCACCGGTCACCAGCACCGTCCCGGCGAACCGGAACTCCCGCCGCACCGGATCCCCGGACGCCCGGACCAACCGCCGCCCGAACACCCCCGACGACCGCACCGCCACCTGATCCTCGACACCGCCCAGCACGGCGCACACCCGCCGCACGGCCTGCTCGTCGACCTCGGCCGGCAGGTCGACCAGGCCACCCCACCGGCCCGGCTCCTCCAGCGCGGCCACCCGGCCCAGGCCCCAGGTCGCCGCCGCGGCGGGCTCGGCGGGGGTGTCCGTGGCGCTGACGGCCACGGCGTTGCGGGTCAGCCACCACAGCCGTCCGCCGACGCCGCTGTCGGTGTGGGCCTGCGCGACCGTCAGCGCCGTCTCCGGGGCCGCGTCGAGCAGCGACAGCACCCCGGCGACGGCACCGCCGACGGCGGCGGCGCGGAGCCGGTCGGCGAGGCTCTGCCGGTCGGTGGCACCGTCGAGGGTCACCGGCACGACGTGGGCGCCGTACCCGGTCATCCGGTCGACCAGCGGGGGGTCGGTCCGGCCGGGCCCGGCCAGCACCAGCCACGTCCCGGTCAGGGCCGGCCGGGGTACGGAGGTGAGCGGCCGCCACCGCACCCGGTAGCGCCACGAGTCGGCGGCGGCGTGCTCCCGTCCCGTCCGCCGCCAGCGCGCCAGCGCCGGCAGCAGGTCCCGCAGCGGCTGGTCCGGGGTGAGCCGCAGCTCGGCGCCGAGGCCGCTGAGGTCCTCCTGCTCGACGGCCGCCCAGAACCGGTCGTCGAGGTCGGTGCCGGTTCGTGTCGTGGGTGTGGGCTCCGGCCAGTACCGGGTGCGTTGGAAGGCGTACGTGGGCAGGTCCACGGTGGCGGGCCGGCGGCCGTCCACGCTGTACCAGGCCGTCCAGTCGACCGGGGTGCCGGCGACGTGCAGCCGCGCCAACGCGGTGGTCAATGCGGTCACCTCGTCCTGGTCACGGCGCAACGCCGGGATGTGGTGCACGGTCCGGTCGGCCGGGACGTCGGCGGCCATCGCGGTCAACGTGGCGTCCGGCCCGACTTCCAGGACCGTGCTCACCCCGAGGTCGTGCAGCGTGGCCACGCCGTCGGCGAAGCGGACCGCCTCCCGGACGTGCCGCACCCAGTAGTCCGGGCCCGCGATGTCGTCAGGGTCGGCGAGCCGCCCGGTCAGGTTGGACACGATCGGCAGCGTCGGCGACCGCCAGTCCAGGCCGGCGATCGCGGCCCGGAACCCGTCCAGCATCGGCTCCATCAACCGCGAGTGGAACGCGTGACTCACCGCCAACCGCTTCACCCGCCAACCCCGCGCGACACACTCCCCCGCCACCCGGTCCAGATCCACCAGAGCGCCCGACAGCACCACCGACGACGGACCGTTCACCGCCGCCACGTCGACGCCACCCAACCCGGCCACGCTCGCCGACTGGCTGCCGGTGCCGGCGACGACCGGCGGGCCACCCACGACCGGCTCTGCCCCGGCACCGTCGACTCCCCACAGCCGCCCGTCCGCCGACTCGGCAACCTCCGCCGTGGCGTCACCGGACCGCAGCAGCGCGCGAACCTCATCCTCCGACGCGCCCACCGCCAGCATCCCGCCACCGCCGGGCAACGCCTGCATCAACGACCCCCGCGCCGCCACCAACGCGACCGCGTCCTCCAGCGACAACACCCCCGCCACGTACGCGGCCGTCACCTCACCGATCGAATGCCCCGCGACGAAGTCGGCACCGACACCCCACGACGACAGCAACTCCCACAGAGCAACCTCGACCGCGAACAACCCGGCCTGCGCATAGACCGTCCGGTCCAGCAGCTCCCCGCCGTCGAACACCACCTCCCGCAACGGCCGGTCCAGGCGACCCTCGAACGCCCCGCACACCCGGTCGAACGCCTCAGCGAACACCGGAAACGCCTCGTACAGCCCCCGGCCCATGCCGGCGCGCTGCGAACCCTGACCCGTGAACAGCACGGCCCGACGGCCGGACGCCACCTCACCGGTCAGCACACCCGGCACCGTCCCGCCCTGGGCGAGGGCGGACAGACCGGCCAGCAATGCGTCCCGGTCCGCGCCGAGCACGGCGGCGCGGTGTTCCATCGCGGTGCGCGAGGTGAGCAGGGACCAGCCGACCTCGGCCGGTGGGAGGTCGTCGTTCGCCCGCAGGTGGTCGGCCAGCCGGGCGGCCTGGTCGGCGAGGGCGGGGGCCGTCCGGGCCGAGAGCAGCCACGGCGTGACGGGGAACGAACCCGATGTCGGCGTCAGCCGGGGCACGGTCGGCTCGGGTGCTTCGAGGATCACGTGGGCGTTGGTGCCGGAGATGCCGAACGACGACACCGCCGCCCGCCGCGGCCGGCCGGTCACGGGCCATGGCCGCGCGGACGTCACCAGCTCCACCGCTCCGGCCGACCAGTCCACCTTCGACGACGGCGCGTCCACGTGCAGCGTCGGCGGCACCACCCCGTGCCGCATCGCGAGGACCATCTTGACCAGACCGGCCACGCCCGCGGCGGCCTGGGTGTGGCCGACGTTCGACTTCACCGACCCGAGCAGCAACGGTTCGGCCCGCTCCTGCCCGTACGTGGCCAGCAGCGCCTGCGCCTCGATCGGATCACCCAGCGTCGTGCCGGTGCCGTGCGCCTCCACCACGTCCACGTCGCCCGGGGACAGGCGCGCGTCGGCCAACGCGGCGCGGATGACGCGCTGCTGCGCCGGCCCGTTCGGCGCGGTCAGGCCGTTCGACGCGCCGTCGGAGTTGATCGCGGAGCCGGCCACCACGGCGAGGATCCGCCGGCCGTCACGGCGGGCGTCGGAGAGACGCTGCACCAGCAGCACGCCGACGCCCTCACCCCAGCCGGTGCCGTCCGCGCCCTCGGCGAACGACCGGCACCGGCCGTCGGCGGCGAGGCCGCCCTGCCGGGAGAACTCGACGAACGCGCCCGGGGTCGCCATCACGGTCACGCCACCGGCCAGGGCCAGGTCGCACTCCCCGGCGCGCAGCGACTGGGCGGCCAGGTGCAGCGCCACCAGGGAGGAGGAGCAGGCGGTGTCCACGGTGACCGCCGGCCCTTCGAAGCCGAACGCGTACGACACCCGGCCGGAGAGCACGCTGGCGGAGGCCCCGGTGGCGCCGTAGCCGGCGAGGTGTTCGCCGCCGTAGCGGATGAGGTGGTCGAAGTCCTGCCCGTTGGTGCCGGCGAAGACACCGACGCGCTGGCCGGCCAGGCCGGCCGGGTCGATCCGGGCGTCCTCGATCGCCGCCCAGGCGGTCTCCAGCAGCAGCCGCTGCTGCGGGTCCATGGCGACCGCCTCGCGGGGCGAGATGCCGAAGAAGTGGGCGTCGAACGCGGCGGCGTCGGCCAGGAACGCGCCGCGGGTCACGTCGGGTGGCAGCGCGCCCAGGTCCCAGTGCCGGTCGGTCGGCAGGTCGGACATGGCGTCGACGCCGTCGGCGAGCAGCCGCCAGAACGCGTCCGGGGAGTCCGCCCCGCCGGGGAAGCGGCACGCCACGCCGACGACGGCGATCGGGTCGTCGTCGACGGGACGTACCGGTGTGTCGGTGGTGGCGGCCGACCCGCCGGACAGTTCGGTCACGAGGTGGGCGGCCAGGGCCTCGGGGTTGGGATGGTCGAAGGCGAGCGTGGCCGGCAGGGTGAGGCCGGTGGCGGCGGCGAGCCGGTTGCGCAGTTCGACGGCGCTGAGCGAGGTGAAACCGAGGTCGCGGAACGCGCGCCGGGCCGGCACCGCGTCGGCGTCGTCGTGGCCGAGCACGGCGGCGATCTCGGCGCGGACCAGGTCGCCGAGCGTGTCCCGCCGCTCGGCCGGGGTGAGTGCGGCCAGCCGTCCGCGCAGCCTGGTGGCCCGGTCGGTGCCGGCGACGGCCGGCGCGGTCAGCAGGTCGCGGATCAGCGGGTCGGGCCGGGGGCCGGCGGTGGCGGCGATCCGGTCCCAGTCGGCGTCGGCGACGACGACGTGGGTCTCGTCCCGGTCCAACGCCCGGTGCAGGGAACGGACGGCGCGGGCGGGGTCCATGGCCCGGACGCCGCCGCGCGCCATCCGACGTTCGAACTCGCCGGCGCTGACCCCGCCGTCGGCCCAGAGTCCCCAGCCGAGGGAGGTGGCGGGCAGCCCGTCGGCGCGGCGGCGTCGGGCGAGCGCGTCGAGCCAGGCGTTGCCGGGCGCGTAGTTGCCCTGCCCGGGTCCGGCCATGGTGCCGGCGAGGGAGGAGAAGAGCACGAACGCGGTCAGGTCGTGCTCGCGGGTCAGCTCGTCGAGGTGGCGGGCGGCGTCGACCTTGGCCCGCAGCGCGGTGGCCATCCGGCCGACGGTGAGCGCGTCGGTGACGGTGTCGTCCAGGGCGGCGGCGGTGTGCACGACGGTGCGCAGCGGCGCGTCGGCGGGGACGGTCGCGAGCAGGTCGCGTACCGCGTCGCGGTCGGCGACGTCGCAGGCCGCGACCGTGACCCGGGTGCCGTGCGCGGTCAGCTCGTCGACCAGGTCGGCGGCGCCGGGCGCGTCGGGTCCACGCCGGCTGACCAGCAGGAGATGGTCGACGCCGGCGGCGGCCAGGGCCCGGGCGACGTGCGCGCCGAGCGCGCCGGTGCCGCCGGTGACCAGCGCGGTGCCGCGCGGCGTCCAGCTCCGCCCGGCGCCGGCCGGCCGTCCGGCCCGGACCAGCCGCCGGGCGTACGCCCCGGTGCCGCGTACCGCGAGTTGGTCCTCGGCCGGGTCGCCGTCGAGCAGCCGGCGCACCCGGGTGGCGGCGGGCGGGTCGGCCGTCGGGGGCAGGTCGACGAGCCCACCCCAGCGGTGCGGGTGTTCGGCGCGCAGTGCGCCGCCGAGGCCCCAGAGCAGCGCCTGGTCGGGGTCGACCGCGGTGTCGTCGGGGTCGGCGGCGACGGCGGCGCGGGTGGCGACCCAGAGCCGCGCGGCGGCGCCGGCGTCGCCGAGCGCCTGGGCGAGCGTGACGGTGTCGGCGAGCCCCACCGGCACGGAGGGGCTGTCCGGGTGTGTTCCGGACGTCAGGCCGAGCAGGGACAGCACGGCGCCGGGGGCGGCGAGCGCGCCGAGGTCGCGGGCGAGGTCGGCGCGGCCGTGGCCGGCGGGCACGGTCAGTGTCCGGACGCCGGGCCCGGCCAGCGCGTCGGCCCACTGCCGGGCCGGTCCGTCCGCCCCTTGCGGTACGACGAGCAGCAGGTCGCCGTCGTCGGCGCGACCGGTCTCGGCGAGCGGTTGCCAGGTGACGCGGTAGTGCCAGGAGTCGAGGGTGGCGTCGTCCTCCTGGCGGCGGCGCCAGGCGGAGAGGGCGGGGAGCACGGTGGCGAGGGGCGCGTCGGGGTCGACGGCGAGCGCGGTGGCCAGGCCGTCCACGTCCTCGTCGTCGACGACCCGCCAGAACGCGGCGTCGTCCGGGTCCGCGTCGGGGTGGCGGGTGCGGGCGTCGAGCCAGTAGCGCCGGTGGTGGAAGGCATAGGTGGGCAGGTCGACGGTGGCGGGCCGGCGGCCGTCGACGCTGTACCAGGCCGTCCAGTCGACGGGGGTGCCGGCGACGTGCAGCCGCGCCAACGCGGTGGTCAGCGCGGTCACCTCGTCCTGGTCGCGGCGCAGCGCCGGGATCTGGTGCACGGTCCGGTCGGTGGGAACGTCGGCGGCCATCGCGGTCAACGTGGCGTCCGGCCCGACCTCCAGGACCGTGCCCACCCCGAGGTCGTGCAGCGTGGTGACGCCGTCGGCGAAGCGGACCGCCTCGCGGACGTGCCGCACCCAGTACTCGGGTGTCGCGATGTCGTCGGGCTCGGCGAGCCGCCCGGTCAGGTTGGACACGATCGGCAGCGTCGGCGTCCGCCAGTCCAGGTCGGCGATCGCGGCCCGGAACCCGTCCAGCATCGGCTCCATCAGACGCGAGTGGAACGCGTGACTCACCGCCAACCGCTTCACCCGCCAACCCCGCTCCGCGCACTCCCCCGCCACCCGGTCCAGGTCGGCGACGGCGCCGGACAGCACCACCGAGGACGGGCCGTTCACCGCCGCGATGTCGACGCCGCCACCCGGACCCGCGCCGGCCACCACCGGCTCCGCCACGGCACCGTCGGGTCCTCGCAGCGGCCCGTCCGCCGGATCGGCGCCCGCAGCCGTAGCGACACCCGGCCGCAGCAGCGCCCGCACCTGGTCTTCGGACGCGCCGACCGCCAGCATCCCGCCGCCGGCCGGCAGCGCCTGCATCAACGCACCGCGCGCCGCCACCAACGCGACCGCGTCGTCCAGGGACAGCACCCCCGCCACATGCGCGGCGGTCACCTCACCGATCGAATGCCCGGCGAGGTAGTCGACCCGCACACCCCACGACGACAGCAACTCCCACAGAGCGACCTCGACCGCGAACAACCCCGCCTGCGCGTAGACCGTCCGATCCAGCAGGTCCCCGCCCGCGAACACCACCTCCCGCAACGACCGATCCAGGCGACCCTCGAACGCCGCGCACACCCGGTCGAACGCCGCCGCGAACACCGGAAACGCGGAATACAACCCCCGGCCCATCCCGGCGCGCTGCGAGCCCTGACCGGTGAACACCACCGCCCGCCGACCCGACACCACCTCACCCGATACCAGACCGGCAGCGGACCTGCCCTGCGCGAGGGCCGACAACCCGGCCAGCAACGCGTCCCGATCCGCACCCACCACCGCCGCGCGATGCTCCAACGCGGCGCGGGTCGTCGCCAGGGACCAGCCCACCTCGACCGGCGACACGTCGTCCCGGCCCCGCAGGTGATCGACCAGCCGGGCCGCCTGGTTCACGAGCGCCGACGCCGAACGCGCCGACACCGTCCACGACAGGACCGGCGGTGCCGTGCCCACGGCCGCGTCGTCCGCGACCGGCTCGGGCGCCTCCAGGATCACGTGGGCGTTGGTGCCGGAGATGCCGAACGACGACACCGCCGCCCGCCGGGGCCGATCGGTCGCCGGCCACGGCCGCGCCGACGTCACCAGCTCCACCGCCCCGGCCGACCAGTCCACCTTCGACGACGGCGCGTCCACGTGCAGCGTCGGCGGCACCACCCCGTGCCGCATGGCGAGGACCATCTTGACGATCCCGGCCACCCCGGCGGCGGCCTGCGTGTGGCCCAGGTTCGACTTCACCGAGCCGAGCAGCAACGGCGTGGACCGGTCCTGCCCGTACGTGGCCAGCAGTGCCTGCGCCTCGATCGGATCACCCAACGTGGTGCCGGTGCCGTGCGCCTCCACCACGTCCACCTCGACGGGCGACAGCCGCGCCGAGGCGAGGGCCGCCCGGATCACCCGCTGCTGCGCCGGGCCGTTCGGTGCGGTGAGCCCGTTCGACGCCCCGTCCTGGTTGACCGCCGTACCGCGCACCACGGCGAGGACGCGGTGGCCGTGCCGGCGGGCGTCGGTGAGTCGTTCCAGGAGCAGCACGCCGACGCCCTCGGACCAGCCGGTGCCGTCGGCGCCCTCGGCGAACGACTTGCACCGACCGTCGGGGGCCAGGCCGCGCTGCCGGCTGAAGTCGACGAACGTCTCCAGCGTGGTCATCACGGTGACGCCACCGGCGAGCGCGAGAACGGACTCGCCGGCGCGCAGCGACCGCACGGCCAGGTGCAGCGCGACCAACGAGGACGAGCAGGCGGTGTCGACGGTGAGCGCCGGGCCCTCCAGGCCGAGGGTGTAGGCGACCCGGCCGGACAGGACGCTGCTGGCGGTGCCGCCGCCGATGAAACCGTCCAGGGTGTCCGGGACGTCGTCGAGGGTCGCCGCGTAGTTGTGGTACATCATGCCGGCGAAGACGCCGACCCGGCTGCCCCGCAACGACAGCGGGTCGATCCGGGCGTCCTCGATCGCCGCCCAGGACGCCTCCAGCATGAGCCGCTGCTGCGGGTCCATCGCCAGCGCCTCGTACGGGGAGATGGTGAACAGCTCCGGGTCGAAGTTCCCGGCGTCATGCAGGAAGCCGCCCTCCCGGGCGTACGTGCTGCCCCGCCGCTCCCCCGTCGGGTCGTACGCCCGCTCGGTGTCCCAGCCCCGGTCGGTGGGGAACCCGGTGATGCCGTCGCCGGCGCCGGCCACGAGGTCCCACAACTCCTGGGGCGACCGGACACCGCCGGGGTAGCGGCAGCTCATCCCGACGATCGCGATCGGCTCGTGGTCCTTGGCGTCGGCGGCCCTCAGCCGTTCGCTGGTCTCGTGCAGGTCGGCGGTGACGCGTTTGAGGTACTCACGGAGCTTGGCTTCGTTCGCCATCGGGATTCACCTGTCGCGGGTCAGGACCGGCCGAAGCGGCTGTCGATGAAGTCGAACAGTTCGTCGTCGCTGGCGTCGTCGAGGGTGGCGGCGACCTCGCCGCCGTCGCCGTCCCAGCGGGTGAGCAGGGCCCGCAGGCGCGCCGCCACGGCGGCGCGGGTCTCCTCGTCGGCGGTCAGCTCGGCGAGCGTGTCGGCCGGGGTGGCGGCGAACGCCGCCTCGAGGCGGTCCAGCTCGTCGAGGAGGGTGGGCGCGGCCGGGGCCGGTCCGAGCCGCGTCAGCAGGTGCCCGGTGAGGGCGGCCGGGGTGGGGTGGTCGAAGACCAGCGTGGCCGGCAGCGCGAGACCGGTCCGGGTGGTGAGCCGGTTACGCAGGTCGACCGCGGTGAGGGAGTCGAAGCCGAGTTCGGTGAAGGAACGCTCGGGGCCGACCGCCGCTGCCGAGGCGTACCCGAGCACGTCGGCGACCTGGCCGGCGACCAGCTCGGCGACCAGGCGGGCGCGGTCCTCGGCGGACGCCCCGGCGAGCCGGTCGCGCAGGCCGCCGCCGGCCGCGGCGACGCGGCGCGCGGGCCCGCCGGCGAGGCCGTGCAGCGGCGCCGGCAGCTGGTCGCGGCCGACGCGGGTACGCAGCGTCGCCAGGTCGAGGTGGACGGGGAGCAGCAGCGGACGCCGGCCGCGCCGGCTGGCGTCGAGGAGGGCGAGCGCCCGGTCGGTGGTGAGCGCGACGATGCCCTGGCGGGTGAGGCGGTCCCGGCCGGCGGCGCCCAGGTCCCGGGTCATCCCGCCGGCTTCGGCCCACGGTCCCCAGGCCAGCGAGGTGGCGGCGAGTCCGGCGGCGCGCCGCTGGTGGGCGAGACCGTCGAGGAAGGCGTTGGCGGCCGCGTAGTTGCCCTGCCCGGGCGCGCCGAGCGGACCGGCGATCGAGGAGAACAGCACGAACATGGGCAGGTCGAGGTGGCGGGTGAGGTCGTGCAGGTGCCAGGCGGCGTCGGCCTTGGGCCGCAGCACGGCGTCGACCCGCTCCGGGGTGAGCGCGGTGACCACCGCGTCGTCGAGCGTGCCGGCGGCGTGCACCACACCGGCGAGCGGGTGTTCGGCGGGGACGCCGGC
This sequence comes from Micromonospora sp. WMMD754, assembly GCF_049315235.1. Taxonomy (NCBI): domain Bacteria; kingdom Bacillati; phylum Actinomycetota; class Actinomycetes; order Micromonosporales; family Micromonosporaceae; genus Micromonospora; species Micromonospora sp. WMMD754. The sequence goes on along the minus strand of NZ_CP186058.1, from coordinate 4,990,531 downwards.
GAGCAGGTCGGCGAGCTGCGCGCGGTCGGCCACGTCGGCGGCGGCCAGGCGGGCCCGGGCGCCGAGACGGGTGAGGTCGGCGAGCAGGTCCGCGGCGCCGGGCGCGTCGGCGCCGCGGCGGCCGACCAGCAGCAGGTGGCGGACCTTGTGGTGGGTGACGAGGTGCCGGGCGACGAGGCCGCCGAGCGCGCCGGTGGCGCCGGTGACCAGGACCGTCCCGTCGGGGACGAGGTCGACGGCGCCGGTCGGGTCGGGTTCGGCCGGGGCGAGGCGCGGCACGAGCAGCCGGCCGTCGCGGAGCGCGACCTGCGGCTCGTCGGCGGCGAGCGCGCGGCCCAGCAGCTCGGGGTCGTCGCCGTCGAGGTCGGCGAGGACGAGCCGGCCGGGGTGTTCGAGCTGGGCGGCGCGGACCAGCCCCCACACGGCGGCGCCGGCGAGGTCGGTGACCGTGCCGTCGGCGGGTACCGCGCCCCGGGTGCACACCACGAGCCGGCGGCCGGCGAACCGGTCGTCGGCGAGCCATTCCTGGAGCAGGGCGAGGGTGGCGGCCAGCCGGGCGCGGGTGGCGGCGAGCGGGTCGCTTGCCGGGGCGTCACCGGCGGGCACGAGCACCAGCCGGGCGTCGTCGTCCAGCGCGGCCAGGCCCGTCGCCGGGTCCAGCGGCACGATCCCGGCGGCCGGTCGGGCCGGCGGCGGCACCGGGTTCCAGCGCAGGTCGTAGAGGGGCAGGTCGGCGGCGCCGGCGTCGAGCTGTTCGGCGGCGAGCGGTCGGGACACCAGGGAGTCGACGCGGGCCACCGGCGCGCCGGTGGCGTCGGCGAGGGTGAGCGTGGTGGCGGGACCGCTGCGGGTGAGGCGTACCCGCAGGTGGGTGGCACCCTCGGCGGCGAGGCTGACGCCGCTCCACGCCCACGGCAGGCGGGCCCCGGCGTCGTCGGTGGCGTCGTCGTCGGTGAGGCCGACGACGTGCAGCGCGGCGTCGAGCAGCGCCGGGTGCAGCGCGTACCCGGCGGTGTCGGCGTCGTCGGGCAGTTCCACCTCCGCGGCGGCCCCGTCGGGGGTACGCCAGGCGGCGCGCAGCCCCCGGAACGTGGGCCCGTGTTCGACGCCGAGGTCACGCAGGCGGGCGTAGACCGGTTCGACCGGCACGGGGGTGGCGTCGGATGGCGGCCACCCGGTCAGCGGTTCGGCGGTCTCGCCGGCGCCGGGGGCGAGGATCCCGTCGGCGTGGGCGGTCCAGTCGGCGTGCGGGTCGTCGGCGGGCCGGGAGTGGACGGTGATGCGACGCCGGCCCTGCTCGTCGGCGGCGGCCAGGTGCAGTTGGAGGGCCCGGGCGCCGTCGTCGGGCAGCACGAGCGGCGCGGCGAGGGTCAGTTCCTCGACGGTGTCGCAGGCGGCCTGCGCGCCGGCGTGCAGGGCCAGTTCGACGAGCGCGGTGCCGGGGACGACGACCCGGCCGCGGACCACGTGGTCGGCGAGCCAGGGCTGGGTACGCACGGACAGCCGGCCGCCGTGGACGCGGACGTCGCCGGCGGCGGTGACGAGCGCGGTGTCGAGCAGCGGGTGCCCGGTGGCGCGGGCGCCCAGACCGGCGGTGTCGTGTCCGGAGGCGCGGGCGTCGATCCAGTACCGCTGGTGCTGGAAGGCGTAGGTGGGCAGGTCGACGGTGGCGGGCCGGTCGCCGTCCACGGTGTACCAGGCGGCCCAGTCGACGGGGGTGCCGGTGACGTGCAGCCGGGCCAGCGCGGTGGTCAGCGCCAGCGGTTCGCTCTGGTCCCTGCGCAGCGCCGGAACGTGGTGCACGACCCGGTCGGCGGGCACGTCGGCGGCCATCGCGGTCAGCGTGGCGTCCGGCCCGACCTCCAGGACCGTGGTCACGCCGAGGTCGTGCAGGGTGGTGACGCCGTCGGCGAAGCGGACCGCCTCGCGGACGTGCCGCACCCAGTACTCGGGTGTCGCGATGTCGTCGGGCTCGGCGAGCCGCCCGGTCAGGTTCGACACGATCGGCAGCGTCGGCGACCGCCAGTCCAGGTCGGCGATCGCGGCCCGGAAGTCGTCCAGCATCGGCTCCATCAGACGCGAGTGGAACGCGTGACTCACCGCCAACCGCTTCACCCGCCAACCCCGCGCGACGCACTCCCCCGCCACCCGGTCCAGATCCACCAGAGCGCCCGACAGCACCACCGACGACGGACCGTTCACCGCCGCCACGTCGACACCACCACCCGTGCCGCCCACAATCGGCTGCGCGCCGACACCCTCGGCTGCCCGCAGCGGCCCACCCGCCGAGGCGGCGGAGCCCGCCGTGGCGTCACCCGAGCGCAGCAGCGCGCGAACCTGTTCCTCCGACGCCCCGACCGCCAGCATCCCGCCGCCGGCCGGCAGCGCCTGCATCAACGCACCGCGCGCCGCCACCAACCCGACCGCGTCGTCCAGCGACAGCACCCCCGCCACATGCGCGGCGGTCACCTCACCGATCGAATGCCCGGCGAGGTAGTCGACCCGCACACCCCACGACGACAGCAACTCCCACAGAGCAACCTCGACCGCGAACAACCCCGCCTGCGCGTAGACCGTCCGATCCAGCAGGTCCCCGCCCTCGAACACCACCTCCCGCAACGACCGATCCAGGCGACCCTCGAACGCCCCGCACACCCGGTCGAACGCCTCAGCGAACACCGGAAACGCCGCGTACAACCCCCGGCCCATCCCGGCGCGCTGCGAGCCCTGACCGGTGAACACCACCGCCCGCCGACCCGACACCACCTCGCCCGACACCACACCCGGCGCCGTCCCGCCCTCGGCCAGCGCCAACAGGCCCGCCAGCAACGCGTCCCGGTCCACGCCGACCACCGCGGCCCGATGCTCCAGCGCCGCACGCCCGGCCGCCAGGGACCAGCCGACCTCGACCGGCGACACGTCGTCCCGGTCCCGGAGGTGGTCGACCAGCCGCGCGGCCTGGGCGGCGAGGGCCGGCGCCGAACGCGCCGACACCGTCCACGACAGGACCGGCGGTGCCGTGCCCACGGCCGCGTCGTCCGCGACCGGCTCGGGCGCCTCCAGGATCACGTGGGCGTTGGTGCCGGAGATGCTGAACGAGGACACGGCGGCCCGGCGGGGCCGGTCGGTCGCCGCTGGCCAGGGCCGCGCCGACGTGGCCAGCTCCACCGCTCCCGCCGACCAGTCCACCTTCGACGACGGCGCGTCGACGTGCAGCGTCGCCGGGACCGTGCCGTGCCGCATGGCCTGGACCATCTTGATCACACCGGCCACGCCGGCGGCGGTCTGGACGTGGCCGATGTTCGACTTCACCGAGCCGAGCAGCAACGGCGTGGACCGGTCCTGCCCGTACGTGGCCAGCAGTGCCTGCGCCTCGATCGGATCACCCAACGTGGTGCCGGTGCCGTGCGCCTCCACCACGTCCACCTCCGCGGCGGAGAGCCGGGCGTCGGCGAGCGCGGCCCGGATCACCCGCTGCTGCGACGGCCCGTTCGGCGCGGTCAGGCCGTTCGACGCGCCGTCGGAGTTGACCGCCGAACCGCGTACCACCGCGAGGACGCGGTGGCCGTGCCGGTGGGCGTCGGCGAGGCGCTCGACCAGGAGCACGCCGACGCCCTCGCCGAGGGCGGTGCCGTCGGCGGCGTCGGCGAACGCCCGGCACCGGGCGCCGCGGGAAAGGTTGTTCTGCCGGGTGAAGTCCACGAAGATCGACGGCGTGGGCAGCACGGTCACGCCGCCGGCCAGGGCCAGGTCGGATTCGCCGGACCGCAGCGACCGCACGGCCAGGTGCAGCGCGACCAGCGACGACGAGCAGGCGGTGTCCACCGTGACGGCCGGCCCCTCGAAACCGAGGGCGTAGGACACCCGGCCGGAGCTGACGCTGCCGGCGCTGCCCAGCCCGAGGTAGTCGGCGACGCCGTCGGGCACGTCGGCGGCGCCGGCGGCGTAGTCGGCGTGGGTGAGGCCGGCGAAGACACCGACCCGCCCGCCGCGCAGCGCGGTGGGATCCACGCCGGCGGCCTCGAACGCCTCCCAGGACACCTCCAGCAGCAGCCGCTGCTGCGGGTCCATGGCGAGGGCCTCCCGGGGCGAGATGCCGAAGAACGCCGGGTCGAAGTCGGCGGCGTCGGTCAGGAAGCCGCCCTCCCGCACGCACGAGGTGCCGGGGCGTTCCCGGTCCGGGTCGTAGAGGGTGGCCAGGTCCCAGCCCCGGTCGTCGGGGAACGGGCCGATCGCGTCGCCGCCGGCGGCGACCAGGTCCCAGAGCGCGTCCGGCGAGGTGATCCCGCCGGGGAAGCGGCACGCCATGCCGACCACGGCGATCGGCTCGTGGGCGGAGTCCTCGACGTCGCGGAGCCGTTGCCGGGTCCGCCGCAGGTCGGTGGTGACCCTCTTCAGATACTCCCGGAGCTTCTCTTCGGTGTCCATCAACCTGGCCCTTGGTCGGCGGGGACCGGCCGTTGTCCGGCGCGCACACGTCATCCGGGAGCCACGGGTCCCCTCTGCGGGGAAGCTATGGCGTCGCGCTGAGCTGCGACAACCCCTAACCCGTACGGCCGGTCGGCTAGGGGTGGCCGGGCCGGCGGCGACGCGGCTAGCGTCCGGTGGACCGCCCTGGCGCCCGTCGCGGGCGCCACCGCCGGAAGGACCGCGTGACGATGACCGACCACGACAACGGCCTGTGGGTACGCCGGTTCCACCCGGCCCCGGCGGGCGCCCCGCGCCTGGTGTGCCTGCCGCACGCCGGCGGGTCCGCGAGCTTCTTCTTCCCGGTGTCCCGGGCGCTGTCGCCCGCCGTGGAGGTGCTCAGCGTGCAGTACCCGGGCCGGCAGGACCGCCGCCAGGAGCCCTGCGTGCCGACCATCGGCGAGCTGGCCCGGCAGGTGACCGACGTGCTGCGCCCGTGGACGGACCGTCCACTGGCGATCTTCGGGCACAGCATGGGCGCGACGCTGGGCTTCGAGGTGGCACGGTTGCTGGAGGCGGCGACCGGTGCGCCGGTGGCGCACCTGTTCCCGTCCGGCCGGCGGGCGCCGTCGTGCCACCGGCACGAGACCGTGCACCTGCTCGACGACGAGGGCCTGCTGGCCGACGTGCGGAAGCTCAGCGGCACGAACTCGGCGATCCTCGGTGACCCGGAGATGCTGCGGGCGGCGCTGCCGGCGATCCGCAGCGACTACCGGGCGGCGGAGACCTACACGTACGCCGACGGCCCGAAGCTCACCTGCCCGGTCACGGTGTTCACCGGCGACGCCGACCCGAAGACCACGGTGGACGAGGCGAAGGCGTGGGCGCAGCACACCACCGGCCCCTTCGACCTGCACGTCTTCCCGGGCGGCCACTTCTTCCTGGCACAGCACCAGCCGGCGATCCTGCGTACCCTCTCGGCGGCGCTGACCCGCACGGCGGTCGGCTGACAAGGCGGGCCGCGACCGGCGCCGGCCCCCGCCGCCCGGCCCGGGCGGCGGGGGCCGCGGTCGGTCAGGGCTTCTGCGCCACCGCGATGACGTAGTCGAGCAGCCCCAGCTCCTTCTTGATCAGGTCGGCGTCGCGCCAGTGGTTGGCCATGCCCTTGACCGCGCTGCCGTCGACGGCGGCGCGGAACGCCGGGTCGGCGGGGCGGGCGGCCTGGAACCGCCGCCAGCCCTCCCAGGTGCGGTCGGCGATGGAGTGGACCTCGACGTTGCCGAACCCGGCCTCGGTGAGCTGCTCGCCGTAGGTCCGGCGGTCGTGCCAGTTCTCGTCCGGCAGGCTGAACTTGACGAAGCTCAACGGACCCGAGTTGATCGACATGCGCGGCGTGTCGTTGCTCAGCGGGATGATGTCGGCGGTGGCCAGCGTGCCGCCCGGCCGCAGCACCCGCAGCGCCTCGGCGAAGAACGCGCTGCGCGGGTGGAAGTGGAACGCCGACTCCAGCGCCACCACCCGGTCCACGCTGGCGTCCGGGAACGGCAGGGCGGTGGCGGTGCCGAGCCGGAAGTCGGCCCGGTCGGCCAGACCCTCGCGGCGGGCCCGCTCCTGGGCGTGCTCGACGTGCCGGGGGGTGACGTTGATGCCGTGCACCCGGGCCACCCGGCGGTCCCGCAGCCAGGCGAAGTCCTGGTCGCCGTAGCCGAAGCCGACGTCCAGGACGGTGTCGTCGGGCTTGAACCCGGCGGCGTCGGCGAGCTTGTTCGCCAGCGCCTCGCCGGCCACGTCGATGCTGGTGACGCCCTCCTCCCAGTAGCCGACGTTCATGTAGCGGGAGGTGCGGGCGGCGAACTCGACGTCCGGCGACTGGATCTCGTAGAACCGGCGGACCCGGGTCACCGGGTCCTTGGTGGCCAGGGTCCGGACGACCCGGCCGAGGGTGCGGAGGTTCTCCAGCATGTCAGCTCCTCAGGGCTGGAAGGGGATGGTCAGGGCTGCAGGGCGGGGGCGGAGACCTGCCGGCGCAGGTCGGCCACCACTGTCGCCGCGGCGTCGGGCCCGGTCGCCGCGCCGAAGAGGTAGAAGTCCGGACGGATCAGGGCGGCGTCCGCGCCGCCCAGCCAGGACAGGTACGCGCCGTCGAGGTCGACCAGGTCGTCGGCCGCCGCGTCGCCGTCGGCGGGCCGCACGGTCAGCCGGTACGCGCCGAGGTCGTCGAGGAACGCGGCGGCGTCCGGGTCGAGCGCGGCCGGTTCCCGGGTGAGCAGGACGAAGCCGACGCCCACCACGTCGTCGAAGCCGCCGGTGCGCCCGCCGACGGACACCCGGCCCTGCGGCGCGGGTTCCCCGGCACGCGGCGTCGGCGTGCCGTCGGCGTCGCGGTGCAGCACGCCGTCGACGATCGCCTCGCGCAGCGACCGGACGTGCCGCTGCTGGGTACGCCGGCGCAGCGCGGCCAGCATCACCGAGTCACGGCCGGCGGCCTTCTTCGGGTCGGTCTCGCAGATCACCGCCCCGGAGTCCATGGACATCCGGATCGCGTGCTGCACGTGCGCCCGCCGCTCCACCTGGTAGGTGTCCAGCAGCGCCTCACCGGCGAGGCCCCGGCGCACCAGGTCCAGCTTCCAGGCCAGGTTGACCACGTCGCGGAAGCCGGAACTCATGCCCTGCCCGAGGAACGGCGGCATGACGTGCGCGGCGTCGCCGGCCAGGAACACCCGCCCGCGCCGCCACAGGTCGGCGGAGCAGGCCTGGGTGGTGTAGACGCCGTAGCGGTCCAGCCGGGCGTTGTCCGGGGTGATGTCGAACAGGCCGAGCAGCCGCCAGGCGCTGGCCTCGGTGCGGAAATCCTCCAAGGTCTCCCCCGGCACCCGCATGAACTCCCACCGCCGGTGGTCCGGCCCGGCCGAGACGGCGGTACGCGGGCGGGCCGGGTCGCAGATCTGCAGGTTGTTCGGCCGGAACTCGCGCGGGGTGTGCAGCACCACGTCGCAGACCAGCCAGTCGTGGGTGAAGTCCAGGTCGGTGACGCCTGAGCCGAGCCAACCCCGGACGAAGCTGTTCGCGCCGTCGCAGCCGAGCACCCAGGAGGCGGTGAACGTGTGGCTCCCGCCGTCACCGTCCACGGCGCTCACCTCGACCCGGTCGCCGTGGTCGGCCAGCCCGGTGACCTCCACGCCCCGGCGCACCTCCACCCCGGACAGCGCCGCGCCGCGCTCGGCCAGCCGGTCCTCCAGGCCGGGCTGGTAGAACGACGTCGAGTCGGGCCAGCCGGCCGGCCCGTCGGGGGCGGCGCGCACGTGCAGCAGGGTCCGGCCGAAGCCGTTCTTCCAGGTGTACTCGCCGGACAGTTCGGTCACGTCGGCGAGCCGGTCGGCCACGCCGCAGGCGGCGAGGATCCGGCTGGCCTCGCCGTCGTAGGAGACCGCGCGCGGCATGCTGTACGGGGTGGTCCACTTCTCCAGCACCCGCACCGTGAAGCCGCGCTGTGCCAGCAGGATCGCGGCCACCTGGCCCACCGGGCCGTAGCCCACGATCAGTACGTCGGTCATCGCCGTCCCTCGTTCGTCCGCTGGGCCGCTACAGCCCGAGTTCCGTGTCGATCAGGCTGAAGATCTCGTCGTCGCTGGCCCGGTCGAGGTCCAGGTCGTGGTCGCCGGCGGAGGCGCCGCGCATGGTCCGCCACTTGGCGACCAGCACCTCCAGCCGCGCCGCCACCTGGCTGTGCAGGTCGGCCTCGACGGTCGTCTCGGCCAGCGCCCGCTCCAGGCGTTCCAGCTCGGCCAGGACCGCCGGGGCGGCCTGCCCGCCGTCGGGCACGAGCCGGGACCGCAGGTACGCGGCGAGCGCGGCCGGGTCCGGGTAGTCGAAGACCGCGGTGGCGGGCAGCCGCTCGCCGGTCGCCTCGGTGAGCCGGTTGCGCAGCTCGACCGCGGTGAGCGAGTCGAAGCCCATCTCGTGGAAGGCCTGGCCCTCCCGGACGGCGTCCGGGCTGCCGTGGCCGAGCACCGCCGCGGCGGTGGCCCGGACCAGGTCGAGCAGCAGCGCGGCCTGTTCCGCGCCGGTGAGCGCGCGCAGCCGTGCGCCCAGGTCCGCCCCGCCGGTGGCCGCGCCGGCCCGGGCGCGAGGCCGGTCCGGGCGGACCAGCCCGCGCATCAGCGCCGGCACGCCGGGCCGTGCGGCCAGCGCGGCCCGGTCGACCCGGGTGGGCACGAGGTGTTCCTCCGGCGCGGCCAGGCCGGCGTCGAACAGCGCCAGACCCAGGTCGGACGGGATGGCGAGCTGCCCGTCGCGGGCCGTGGTCGCGCGGTCCACGCCGGCGGTCAGCGTGCTGGCCTGCGCCCACAGACCCCAGGCATACGCGCGGGCCGGCAGGCCGGCCCCGCGCCGGCGGCGGGCCAGCGCGTCCAGCCAGGCGTTGGCGGCGGCGTAGTTGCCCTGCCCGGGTACGCCGAACACCCCGGCGCCGGAGGAGAACAGCACGAAGCCGGCGAGGTCGAGGTCGCGGGTCAGCTCGTCGAGGTGCCGGGCGGCGTCCACCTTGGGCCGGAAGACGGTGTCGATCCGCTCCGGGGTGAGCGCGGTGACCACCCCGTCGTCGAGCACGCCGGCCAGGTGCACCACGGCGGTCAGCGGGTGCGCGGCCGGCACGCCGGCGAGCAGCCCGGCGACGGCGTCCCGGTCGGCCACGTCGGCGGCGGCGACCGTGACGGTGGCGCCGAGCGCGGTCAGCTCGGCGGCGAGGTCGGCCGCGCCGGGCGCGTCCGGGCCACCCCGGCTGGCCAGCAGCAGGTGCCGTACCCCGTGCCCGGTGACCAGCCGGTGGGCCACCAGGCCGCCGAGCAGCCCGGTGCCGCCGGTGAGCAGCACCGTGCCGTCCGGGTCCCACCGTTCCGGCATGGTGAGCACCACCTTGCCGACGTGCCGGGCCTGGCTGACGTAGCGGAACGCGTCCGGGGCCTGCCGGACGTCCCAGGCGCGCACCGGCAGCGGGCGCAGCGCGCCGGCGGCGAACAACGCCAGCAGCTCGGTGAGCATCCGCTGGATCTCGTCCGGGTCGACCTGCGTCAGGTCGTACGCCCGGTAGTCGACGCCCGGGTGGTCGGCGGCGACCCGGGCCGGGTCGCGCAGGTCGGTCTTGCCCATCTCCAGGAACCGGCCGCCGCGCGGCAGCAGCCGCAGCGACGCGTCGACGAACTCGCGGGCCAGCGAGTCGAGCACCACGTCCACGCCGCGTCCGCCGGTGACCGCGCGGAACCGGTCCTCGAAGTCGAGCGTGCGGGACGACGCCAGGTGGTCCTCGGGGACGCCCAGCTCCCGCAGCGCGGTCCACTTGCCCGGGCTGGCGGTGGCGAACACCTCGGCGCCGAGGTGGCGGGCGATCTGCACCGCCGCCATGCCGACGCCGCCGGCCGCCGCGTGCACCAGCACCGACTCGCCGGCCCGCAGGCCGCCCAATCCGACCAGTCCCCGCCAGGCGGTCAGGAACACCACCGGCACGGTCGCGGCCTGCGCGTCGGTCCAGCCGTCCGGCACCGGCACGAGCAGCCGCCGGTCGGTGACCGCGACCGGGCCGAAGCAGCCGGTGAACACGCCGAGCACCCGGTCACCGGGGCGCAGGTCGGTGACCTCGGCGCCGACCTCGGCGACCACGCCGGCCGCCTCGCCGCCGGGCGGACCCGGGTCGCCCGGGTAGAGGCCGAGCGCGTTGAGCACGTCGCGGAAGTTCAGGCCGGCGGCGCGGACCCGTACCCGCACCTCGCGCGGGCGCAGCGGCGCGTCGGCCGCGTCGGTGGGCACCAGCGCGAGGTGGTCGAGGCTGCCCCGCCGGGGCACGTCCAGCCGCCAAGCGGTCGCGTCGGCCGGCGGGGTGAGCGTGGGCGCGTCGGCGCGGCGGGCCAGCCGGGGCACGTACGCGCCGCCGTCGCGCAGCGCCACCTGCGGCTCGTCCGCGGCGAGCAGCGTGGACAGGGTGGCCGCGTCGGGCCCGGTGTCGGCGTCGAGCAGCACGAACCGGTCCGGGTGCTCCGACTGGGCGGAGCGGACCAGGCCCCACGCCGCGGCGGCGTCCGGGTCGCCGACCTCGCCGGGGCCGTGTACGCCGACCGCGCCGGAGGTGAGCAGCACCAGGCGGGTGTCGGTCCAGCGCGGCTCGGCCAGCCACCGCTGCACCAGCGCGAGCGCGTCAGCGGCGAGCCGCCGCGCCCGGTCCGCCGCCGCGTCGTCGTCGGTCGCGGTGGGCCGGCCGGAGCGGCGGGTCGTCGTCGCGGACGCACCGTCGCTCGCCACGATCCCGGCCGTTAGCGGCGCGAGCACCGCGTCGGGCGTCGGGATCCCGGCGTCGATCGCGGCGGCCAGCGCGACCAGATCCGCGTAGCGCGGAAGATCGGCCGAAGCCGCAAGGTCGGCCAGGGCCGGCGGATCGGCCGGGTCGGCGACAGCGGCGATGTCGGCCGGGGTCGTCGGGTCGGCCGCGGCGGGCCGGTCGGTCAGCACAGGCCGGTCGGTCGGGGCGGCGAGCACCGCGATCCGGGCCGGCGCCGGCGCGGGTGGCGTCGGCAGCGGCTGCCAGGTCAGGTGGAACAACGCGTCGGTGACCGCGTCGTCCCGGGCGCCCAGCTCGGCGCGGGAGATCGGCCGCATGGCCAGCGACGCCGCCTCGATCACCGGGGCACCGGTCGGGTCGGTGGCGGTCAGCGCGAACGCGTGCGGGCCGACCCGGCGCAGCCGGACCCGCAGCGACGTCGCGCCGGACGCGTGCAGGGTGAGCCCGTTCCAGGCGAACGGCAGCAGGATCCGGTCGCCGCCGGCCTCGGCCAGGCCACCGAAGTGCGCCGCGTGCAGGGCGGCGTCGAGCAGCGCCGGGTGCAGCGCGTACCGGTCGGCGTCGCCGCGCGGGCCGGGTGGCAGCTCCACCTCGGCGTACACCTCGTCGGCGCCGGCGCGCACGGCCCGCAGCCCGCGGAACGCGGGTCCGTAGCCGTACCCCTCGTCCACCAGGCGCTCGTAGAAGCCGGTCAGGTCGACGGCGGGGGCGTCCGGCGGCGGGGCGGTCGTCGTCGGGGTGGTGCCGGCGGCGGAGAGCGTGCCGCTGCCGTGCCGGGTCCACGCCGCGCCGGCCGGGCCGTCGGCGGGTCGGGAGTGGACGGCGACCGGCCGGCGGCCGTCGTCGGCGGCCGGTCCGACGGCCACCTGGACCTGGGTCGCCGCGTCCTCCGGCAGGGTGAGCGGCGCCTCGATGACCAGCTCGTCGAGGACCGGGCAGCCGACCTCGTCGCCGGCGCGCAGGCACAGCTCGACCAGGCCGGTGCCGGGCACCAGCACCCGGCCGGCGACCCGGTGGTCGGCCAGCCACTGCTGCTCGCCGACCGCCAGCCGGCCGGTGAACAGGTGACCCGAGCCGTCGGCCAGCGGAACGGACGCGCCGAGCAGCGGGTGACCGGCGTCGGCCAGGCCGGCGGCGCCGACGTCGGCGGCGCCGCCGACCGGCCGGGGCCAGTAGCGGCGGTGGGCGAACGCGTACGTGGGCAGGTCGGCCCGGCGGCCACCGGCCAGGGCCGGCTGCCAGTCGACGGGCACCCCGCGCACGTGCAGCTGCGCGACGGCGAGCAGGAACCGGGCCCGGTCGCCCCGGTCACGCTGCAACGAGCCGACCACCACGGCCGGGCGGTCGTGCTCCTGGAGCGTCTGCTCGATGCCGGGCGTCAGCACCGGGTGCGGGCTGCACTCGACGTAGGTGTCGTGGCCCTCGGTGGCGACCGCCCGGATCGCGTCGGCCAGCTCGACCGGCTGGCGTAGGTTGCGGTACCAGTAGTCGGCGTCCATCTCCGGACCGTCCAGCCAGCACAGGTCGGTGGTGGAGTAGATCGGCACGGCGGCCGGGCCGGGCGTGACACCGGCGACGGCCTCGGCCAGCTCGGCGCGGATCCGTTCCACCTGCGGGGAGTGCGACGCGTAGTCGATCGGGACGCGACGCAGCCGCACCCGGTCGGCGGCCAGCTCGGCGGCGAACTCGTCCACCGCGGCGGGCTCGCCGGAGACCACCACGCTGGCCGGTCCGTTCACCGCGGCCACGGCCAGCCGGTCGCCGTAGCGGGCGACCCGCGCGCGGACCGCGTCGACGGCCAACGGCACGGCCGCCATCTCCCCCGCGCCGGCCAGCCGGCGCAGCGCGCGGGCGCGCAACGCCACCAACCGGGCCGCGTCCGGCAGGGACAGCACCCCGGCCACGCAGGCGGCGGCGATCTCGCCCTGCGAGTGGCCGACCACGGCGGCGGGCTGCACGCCGTACGAGCGCCACAGCTCGGCCAGCGACACCATCACCGCGAACAGCAGCGGCTGCACCACGTCGGCCCGGTCCAGGTCGGGCACGCCGGGCGCCTGGCGCAGCAGGTCGCGCAGCGGGTGGTCCAGCCACGGCCGCAGCGCGGCGTCGCAGGCGGCCATCCGTTCGGCGAACACCGGTGACTCGTCGAGCAGGTCCAGCGCCATGCCGGCCCACTGGGAGCCCTGGCCGGGGAAGACGAACACCACCCGGCCGGTGACGGTGGGCTCACCGCGTACCAGGTCGGTGGCGGGCTGGCCGGCGGCGAGCGCGTCCAGGGCGGCGGCGACACCAGCCTGGTCGGCGACGACCACCGCCCGGTGGTCGAAGCCGGACCGGGTGGTGGCCAGCGACCAGGCCACGTCCAGCGGCCGCTGGTCGGGGCGGTCGGCGAGGTGGGCGCGCAGCCGGCGGGCCTGCCCGGCCAGCGCCTCCGGGGTACGCGCGGAGAGCAGCCACGGCAGCGCCGCCGGCCCGGCCGGCGGTTGCGGGTCGGCGGCCGGCTCGGGCGGCGCGGCCTCGACCACCACGTGGGCGTTGGTGCCGCTGATGCCGAACGAGGAGACGCCGGCGCGGGCCGGCCGATCGGCGCGCGGCCAGGGCCGGGCCTCGGTGAGCAGGTCGACCGCGCCGGCCGCCCAGTCGACCCGGCTGGTGGGGCGCTCGGCGTGCAGCGTGCGGGGCAGCCGGCCGTGCCGCATGGCGAGGACGACCTTGAGTACGCCGGCCACGCCGGCCGCGGCCTGGGTGTGGCCGAGATTGGACTTGACCGAGCCGAGCAGCAGCGGCGCGACGCCGTCCGGCCGCCGGCCGTAGGTGGCCAGGAGCGCCTCGGCCTCGATCGGGTCGCCGAGCGGGGTGCCGGTGCCGTGCGCCTCGACCGCGTCCACGTCGGCGGGGTCGAGCCCGGCGGCGGCAAGCGCGGCCCGGATCACCCGTTCCTGGGACGGCCCGTTCGGGGCGGTGAGCCCGTTGGACGCGCCGTCGGAGTTCACCGCCGAGCCGCGCACGAGGGCCAGCACCGGGTGGCCGCGCCGGCGGGCGTCGGAGAGCCGTTCCACCACCAGCACGCCGACGCCCTCGGACATGCCGAACCCGTCGGCCTCCTCGGCGAACGCCTTGCACCGGCCGTCCGGGGCGAGGCCGCGCTGGCGGCTGAACCCGGTCAGCCCGGCCGGGCCGGACAGCACCGACACGCCGCCGGCGAGGGCCAGGTCGCAGTCGCCCTGGCGCAGGGCCTGCGCGGCCAGGTGCAACGCCACCAGGGACGCGGAGCAGGCGGTGTCCACGGTGACCGCCGGCCCCTCCAGGCCGAGCGCGTACGCGACCCGTCCGGACAGGACGCTCGCGGCGGTGCCGGTGAGCAGGTGCCCCTCGTCGGCGATGGTCTCCCCGTCGTCGGAGGTGGCGCCGGGGGCGATCCGGTCGGTGTAGTCCTGGCCGTGGGTGCCGGCGAACACGCCGGTACGGCTGCCGCGCAGCGTGTCCGGGTCGATGCCGGCCCGTTCCAGCGCCTCCCAGGACGTCTCCAGCAGCAGCCGGTGCTGCGGGTCCATGGCCAGGGCCTCGCGCGGGCTGATGCCGAAGAACGCGGCGTCGAAGTCGGCCAGGCCGGTGAGGAAGCCGCCGGCGCGGGTGTAGGTGCGGCCGGGGGTGCCGGGCTCCGGGTCGTACAGGTCGGCCAGCGGCCAGCCCCGGTCGGTGGGCAGCTCGCCGATCACCTCGCCACCGGCGTCGAGCAGCCGCCACAGCTCCTCCGGGGAGCCGATGCCGCCGGGGAACCGGCAGGCCATGGCGACCACCGCGACCGGTTCGTCCAGCGCCACGGTGGTCGCGTCGGCGACCTCGGCGGCGGTGGTGCCGAGCAGCCGGGCGTGCAGGTGCGCGGCGAGCAGTTCCGGGGTGGGGTGGTTGAACACCGCGTGCGGGGCGAGCCGGACGCCGGTGGCGGCGGCGAGCCGGTTGCTCAGCTCCACCGCCATCAGCGAGTCGAAGCCGAGGTCCTTGAACGGCCGGCGCGGCTCGACCAGCTCCGGACCGGCGTGGCCGAGGACCGTGGCGCAGCGGGCGCGGACCAGGTCCAGCAGCAGCGCGGCCCGCTCCGGCTCGCCGAGCCCGGCCAGCCGGGCGGCGAGACCGGTCCCGGTCGCGCCCGGTTCCGCGACGACGGCCCGGCGCGGGGGCGGCGGCAGCAGCGCCCGCAGCAGCGCCGGCACCTCCCCGGTGGCGCGGACCGCGGCCAGGTCCAGCCCGATCGGCACCAGCGCCGCCGGTCCGGCGCGCAGCGCGGCGTCGAACAGCGCCAGTGCGGCGGGGGTGTCCAGCGGCCGGGTGCCGGCGCGGGCGAGCCGGGCGAGGTCGGCGGCGCCGAGCCGGCCGGCCATCCCCTCGGTCTCGGCCCACAGGCCCCAGGCGAGCGCGGTGCCCGGCAGCCCGCGGGCGCGGCGGTACGCGGCGAGCGCGTCGAGGAACGCGTTGCCGGCGGCGTAGTTGCCCTGGCCGGGGCTGCCGAAGGTGGCCGAGGCGGAGGAGAACAGCACGAACGCGGCCAGGTCGAGGTCGGCGGTCAGCTCGTGCAGGTGCCAGGCGCCGCGCACCTTGGCCCGCAGCGCCACCGCCCAGCGGTCCGGGTCGAGGTCGGTGAGCAGGGCGTCGGCGGTGGCGCCGGCGGCGTGCACCACCGCGACCAGCCGGTCGGCGAGCGGGGCGAGCACGGCGGCGAGGGCGTCCCGGTCGGCCGCGTCGGCGGCGACCAGCCGGACGGTGACACCGGCCCGGGTCAGCTCGTCGATCCAGGGCGCGGGCCGGGCGGTGCGGCTGAGCAGCACCAGCTCGCGCACCCCGTACGCCTCGACCAGGTGGGTGGCGACGTGCCGGCCGACGCCGCCGGTGCCGCCGGTGACCAGGACCGCGCCGCCGGCCAGCGCGGGCGGCGCGTCGGTCTCCGGTTCACCGGCCCCGCGCAGCCGGGGCAGCAGGGCGCGGCCGTCGCGGACCGCGACCTCCGGCTCGTCGTCGGCGGCGGCGAGCGCGGCGCGGACCGTGGCGTCGTCGGTGGCGTCGAGGTGCAGCAGCAGGAACCGGCCGGGGTGTTCGGCGCGGGCGACGCGCAGCAGGCCGGCGGCCGGGGCGTGCGCCGGATCGCCGTCGCGGACCGCGACCGCCAGCGTGGTGTCGGAGGCGCGCGGGTCGTCGAGCCAGCGGCGCAGCACCGCCAGCAGGTCCCGGCCGATCGTGTCGGCCCGCTGCGCGACGGTGGCGTCCGGGTCGCCGTCGGGCAGGCGCAGCACCAGCACCGGGGGCAGCGGCCCGGCCGGGGGTACGGCGTCGGCGAGCGTCCACGTGGGCACCGGCCCGGTCGGCGCGGGCGTCCAGTCGACCGTGTACAGGCCGGCCGGGGCGGTCTCCGGGGTCGGCGCGCCGGCCGCCGGCACCGCCACGGCCCGCAGCGCGATCCGGTCGACGTCGAGCACCGGGCGGCCGGCGTCGTCGACGGCGCTGAGCGTCACCCCGTCCGCGCCGGCCGGGGCCAGGGTGACCCGCAGCGCGTACGCGCCGGTGGCGTGCCGGCGCACGCCGGTCCACCCGGTCGGCTCGATCCGCTCCCCCGGCCCGGCCGGCGGGGCGAACCCGGCCAGCGGGAGCAGGCGCACCGCGGCGTCGAGCACGTCGGGGTGCACGCCGTACCGCTCGGCATCCGGGTCGGCGGCGTCGGGCAGCCGCACGTCGAGGTGCAGCCGGTCCCCGGCGGTCCAGGCGGCCCGCAGCAGCGGGTGCGCCGCGTCGACCGGCCGGGCGCCGGCCGGCGGCCAGGTCACGGCCGGTACGCCCGGCGCGGTGAGCGGGTCGGCCGGGGCGAGCGTGGCGTCGGCGACGGCCCGCCAGGGCTCGTGCTCGCCGGCGCGGACGTGGCAGCGGGCGACCCGGCGGCCGGTCCCGTCCGGTCCGGCGACGTCGATCTGGAGGTCGACGGCCAGCCCGGCGGGCAGCGGCACCGGTTCGGGCGTGCGCAGGTGCTGCAGCACCGGCGCGTCGAGCCGCTCCCCGAGGTGGGTGAGCGCGTCGAGCAGCGCGGACGCGGGCAGCAGCGGCGCGGCGCCGTCCGGCGTGGCCGGTCGGGAGGTGGTGAACCGGCCGGTGGCGACCACCTGGCCGGTGCCGGCCACCGGCAGCACGGTGGCGAGCAGAGGGTGCCCGGTGTCGCCGGTCGGCGCGCCGGGTGCGGCGGGCAGCCAGTAGTGCCGGTGCCGGAACGCGTAGGTGGGCAGCGGGACGGGCGCGTGCGGGCCCGGCCCGGCCAGGGCGGCCCGGTCGACCGGCACGCCACGCACGTGCAGCCCGGACACGGCGGTGAGCAGCGCCACCGGTTCGGGCACGCCGCCGCGCAGGGTCGGCACGCAGGCGAGGTCGTCGCCGCCGTCGGCGAGGCAGTCGGCGGCCATCGCGGTGAGCACGCCGCCGGGACCGACCTCGAGGAACGTGGTGGCGCCCTCGGCGCGCAGCGCGCGGACACCGTCGCGGAAGCGCACGGTGTCGCGGACGTGCGCCACCCAGTGCTCGGGCGAGGCGAGCCGGGCCGGGTCGACCGGCGCGCCGGTGAGCGTGGACACCACCGGCACCTGCGGCGCGCGGTAGGTCAGTCCGGCGGCGACCGCGCGGAACGCGTCGAGCATCGGCGCCATCCGGGGCGAGTGGAACGCGTGCGACACGCGCAGCCGGCTGGTCCGGCGACCGGCGGCGCGCAGCGTCGCGGCGACCGCGTCGACCGCGTCGGCGTCACCGGAGAGGACCACGGCGGTCGGCCCGTTCACCGCGGCCAACCCGACCCGGTCGGTGAGGTGGGGCCGCACCTCCGTCTCGTCCGCCTCGACCGCGACCATCGCGCCGCCGACCGGCAGCGCCTGCATGAGCCGGGCCCGCGCGGCGACCAGCGCCGCCGCGTCGGCGAGCGGGAACACGCCGGCCACGTGCGCGGCGGCCAGCTCGCCGATCGAGTGGCCGAGCAGCAGGTCGGGGCGGACGCCCCAGGATTCGAGCAGCCGGTGCAGCGCCACCTCGACGGCGAACAGTGCGGGCTGGGTGTAGCCGGTCTGGTCGAGCAGGTCGGCCCGGGCGTCGCCGGCGGGCGCGAGGACCACGTCGGCGACCGGGTGCGGGACGTGCCCGGCGAGGTGCCGGTCCAGTTCCGCGCACGCGGCGTCGAACGCCTCGGCGTAGACCGGGTACGTCTCGCGCAGTTCCCGGCCCATGCCGGGGCGTTGCCCGCCCTGCCCGCCGAACAGCACGGCGAGCCGCCCGTCGCCGACCCGGCCGGTGAGCACCCCGGCGGGTTCCGCGTCGCCGCGGCTCAACGCGGTCAGCCCGGCGCGCGCGTCGGCCGGGTCGCGGACCAGCAGCGCCGCCCGGTGCTCCAGCGCCGCCCGGGTGGTGGCCAGCGCGTACGCCACGTCGGCCGGGTCGGCCTCGTGCCGGTCGAGCCAGGTGGACAGTCGGGCCGCCTGGTCGCGCAGGCCTTCCCGGCTGGCGGCGGAGAGCAGCCACGGCACGGTGGCGGGCGTGTCCCGGTCGGCGGTCGGCGCGGCCGGCGCGGCCGGTGGGGCCTCGACGATGACGTGGGCGTTGGTGCCGCTGATGCCGAACGAGGAGACGCCGGCCCGGTGCGGGCGGTCGACCTCGGGCCACGGCCGGGCCTCGGTCAGCAGCTCCACCGCGCCGGCCGACCAGTCCACCTCGCGGGTCGGCGCGTCCACGTGCAGCGTGCGCGGCAGCGTCCCGTGGCGCAGCGCCAGCACCATCTTCATCACCCCGGCCGCGCCGGCCGCCGCCTGGGTGTGCCCGAGGTTCGACTTGAGCGAGCCGAGCAGCAGCGGCGTGGCCGCGTCCCGGCCCCGGCCGTACGTGGCCAGCAGCGCCTGCGCCTCGATCGGGTCGCCGAGCCGGGTGCCGGTGCCGTGCGCCTCGACCGCGTCCACGTCGCCCGGTCCGAGCCCGGCGGCGGCCAGCGCCCGGCGGATGACCCGTTCCTGGGCCGGGCCGTTGGGCGCGGTGAGCCCGTTGGACGCGCCGTCGGAGTTGACCGCGGAGGCGCGCAGCAGCGCCAGCACCGGGTGGGCGTGACGGCGCGCGTCGCTGAGCCGTTCCAGCAGCAGCACGGCGACGCCCTCGGACCAGCCGGTGCCGTCGGCGGCGTCGGCGAACGCCTTGCACCGGCCGTCCGGGGCGAGGCCGCGCTGGCGGCTGAACTCGACGAACGCCTGCGGGGTGCCCATCACGGCGACGCCGCCGGCCACCGCGAGGGAGCAGTCCCCGGCGCGCAGCGCCTGCGCGGCCAGGTGCAACGCCACCAGCGACGACGAGCAGGCGGTGTCCACGGTCACCGCGGGCCCCTCCAGGCCCAGCGCGTACGCGACCCGCCCGGACACCACGCTGCCGGCGGTACCGACGCCGAGGTACCCCTCGGTGCCGGGCGGCGCCTGCCCCACCTGGGCCGCGTAGTCGTGGTGCATCACGCCGGTGAACACACCGGTGGCGCTGCCGCGCAGCGCGGTCGGGTCGATCCCGGCCCGCTCGAACAGCTCCCAGGACGTCTCCAGCAGCAGCCGTTGCTGCGGGTCCGTCGCGAGGGCCTCGCGCGGGCTGATGGCGAACAGGGTGGCGTCGAAGTCCCCGGCGCCGGCCAGGAAACCGCCGACCCGCGCGTACGAGGTGCCGGGCCGGTCGGGGTCGTCGGAGAAGAGGTGGGTCAGATCCCAGCCCCGGTCGGTGGGGAACCCGGTCAGTCCCTCCCGCCCGGAGTCCAGCAGGTCCCACAGCTCCTCGGGGCCGGTGACGCCGCCGGGCAGCCGGCAGGCCATGGCGACGATGGCCACCGGGTCGTCGGTGACGACCGGGCCCGACCGGTGCCCGGTGTCCGGGGCGGCGGCGCCGCGCAGCAGCGTGGCCAGGTGCCGGGCGAGCGCGGCGGGGGTGGGGTGGTCGAACGCGGCGGTGGCGGACAGCCGCGCCCCGGTGGCCCGGTTCAGCCGGTCCCGTAGCGCGACCGCGCGGACGGAGGTGAATCCCAGGTCGGTGAACGCCCGGTCCGGCCGGACCGCGCCCGGCCCGGGCAGCCCGGCGACCTCCGCGGTGCTCGCGCGGACCAGGTCGGCCAGGAGCCGGTCGCCGGCGGCGGTGGTGAGCGCGGCGAGCCGGCGGCGCAACGCGTCCACGTCGCCGTCGGCGCGGGTCGGGCCGCGCCACGCCGGGTGGGTGGCCACCCGGTCGGCCGGTTCGGCCACCAGCACCAGGTCGTCGCCGTCGTGCGCGACGTCGAACGCGGCCGTCTCGGCCCACGCCGGTCCGGCCACGCCGACCAGCCGGGCCGGCAGCCCGGCCGCGTGCCGCCGGGCGACCAACGCGTGCAGCGCGGCGACCGCGCCGGCCGCGCCCTCCCGTCCGGCCGCGCCGAGCAGCAGGTCGGCGGGGACGAGCACGGTGTACGCGGTGGCGCCGGCGTGCCGGGTGCGCAGGTCCAGCCGGCCGGCGAGGTCGAGCAGCCGGGCGGCGCGGTCCGGGTCGTCCAGGTCGGCGTCGGACAGCCGCAGCACCGCCGCGCCGAGCGGTGGGGTCGACGTGTCGTGGTGACCGGCCGGTCCCGCGTCCGCCTCGGGGAACCGGTGCGCGGTGATCTCGGCGCCGGTCCCGGCGAGCGCCGGAGCCGGACCGGTCCGGTCGACGGAGGCCGGCCACACGGTGCGGGCGCCGTGCGCGCCGGTCAGGTGCCGGGCCAGCGTCGCGCCCTCCTCGGTGTCCGCGCCGACGAGCGCCACCGGCGCGTACGGGTCGAGCACCGTGGCGGCACGCTCCCGGGCCGGCGCGCCGGCCGGCGCGGGGGCGGCGTACCGGGCGGTGCCGGCGCGCAGCGCGACCTGCGCCGCTGCGGCGTCCACCACTGACGGCAGCAGCGCGGTCGAGCGGGGGTCGCCGTCGGTGTCGACCAGCACGATCCGGCCCGGGTCCGCGGCCTGCCGGCAGCGCGCCCGGGCCCACGCGACGTCGGCGGCCGGGACGAGGTCGGGGTCGTCCGGCGCGTCGGCCGTGGACGCGTCCACCGCGCCGCTGGTCAGCACCAGCACCCGGGCGTCGGCGTACCGGCCGTCGTCGAGCCACCCGTCGAGCGCGGCCGGGTCGGCGTCGACCACCACCAGCACGTCGGCACCGGCGTCGGACGGTCCGGTATGGACGTCCGCCCCCTCGGCGGCGAGCGCGGCGGCGACGGGCTCCGCGTCGGCGCCGACCACCGCCCAGCGCCGGGCGACGTCGGCTGTGGCGGTCGGTTCGAGGGGCCGCCAGGTGAGTCGGGTCAGCGCCTCGTGGTGGGTGCCGTTGACCGCCCGCAGGCGGGCCGGTCGCTCCCGCAGCAGCCGCCGGGTGACCTTCCCCGAGGCGGTGCGGGGCACCGCGTCGATCTCGTACAGCTCCTGCGGCACCTTGTGGTACGCGAGCCGTTCCCGGCAGGCGGCGTACGCGGCGGCCGGCGCGAAGCCCTCCGGCGCGGGCACCACGTAGGCCACCGGCACCTCGCCGAGCACCTCGTGCGGGCGGCCGGTCACCGCCACGTCGGCGACGCCGGGCACGGCCCGCAGCACGTCCTCCACCTCGACCGGGTGCACCTTCTCCCCGCCCCGGATGATCAGTTCGCGGTGCCGGCCGGTGACGAAGAGGTTCCCGTCGCCGTCGCGGCGGGCCAGGTCGCCGGTGCGGTACCAGCCGTCGCGCAGCGCCGCCGCGGTCGCCTCGGGCAACCCGTGGTAGCCGACCATGACCCCCGGCCCGCGGACCCACACCTCACCCTCGTCGCCGGTCGCCACGTCCCGGCCGGTCTCCGGGCTGACCAGGCGGACGTCGACGCCGGTCACCGGCTGCCCGCAGGAGCCCTCGACCCGGGGCCGGTCCGGTCGGGTCACCGCGATCGAGCCGCACGTCTCGGTGCTGCCGTACGCGTCGAGCAGCGGCGCGTCGAAGACCTCCTCGAACGCGCGGCGCAGTTCCCCGGTGGTGATCGCGCCGCCGACCAGGCAGACCCGCAGCGCGGGTGCGCGGAACCCGTCGGCGCGGGCGGCGGCGACCAGGTGGTGGTACATGGCCGGGACGCCGGCCAGCACGGTCGCCTCGTCCTCGGCGACCGCGCGCAGCACGTCGGCGGCGGCGAACCCGTCGACCAGGCGGGCGCTCGCGCCGACCGCGGTCACGCTCAGCACGCAGCCGATGTGGGAGAGGCTGTGGAACAGCGGCAGCGGCCAGACCACCCGGTCGGCGGAGGTCAGGTCCGGCACCGGCACGTAGCAGGCGGCCACCGACCACAGGCAGGTGCGCTGGGTGGAGAGCACGCCCTTGGGCCGGCCGGTGGTGCCGGAGGTGTAGAGCATCCAGGCGACCTCGTCCAGGCCGAGGTCGTCGCGGGCGTCGGCCACCGGCGGCGCGTCGACGAGCGCCGGCCAGGCGGTCGCCCCGTCCGGGTACGGCCCGTCTCCGGTCACCCAGATCCGCAGGTCGGGCCGGCCCGCGCGCAGCCGCCGGAGCTGGTCGAGGTGTCCCGGGTCGGTGACCACCAGCACCGCGCCGGAGTCGTCCAGCAGGTGGGCCAGCTCCGCGTCGGTGCTGCGCGGGTTCAGCGGTACGCCGACCGCGGCGGCCCGGGTCACGGCCAGCCAGGTCTCCACCGTCTCCACCCGGTTGCCCAGGCAGAACGCGACCCGGTCGCCCCGGGCCACACCGGCGTCGACCAGGTGCCCGGCCAGCCGTCGGGTGACCGCCTCCAGCCCGGCCCAGTCCACCGCCCGGTCCGCGTCGCGGAACGCCACCCGGTCCGGCAGCCGGTCGGCGTGGGCCCGGAGCAGCTCCGGCACCGGCTGGACCAGGTCACTGCGCAGCATGTCACCACATCCGTCCCTCGCCGTAACGGCCCAAGTCTGGCCAGCGGCCCGGCGACGACCTACCCCTGTCGCCCCCTAACCGGACCCCGGTTCCCGGCCGCGCCCGGGTGGTCCGGCGGGGCGGCGCGGTGATGATGGGCTCGCCCCGAGGACGCCGCGTATCCACCGCCGACAGTCGAGGTGCCATGGACCGCTCCTGGTTGTTCGCCGACCTCGCCGTGCCCGGCACGGGGTGCGTCGACGTGCGGGCGGCCGAGCTGGTCGGCACCGTGGTGGCGCGGCTGGTCGCCGAGGTGCGCGCCGCCGACCCGGGGGTGTGCTGGTTCTTCGACCGCCTCGACTCCCCCGCCCCGACGCGGCTGCGGCTGGGCCTGCACGCCGGGCCCGCCGCGCTCGACCTGGCGCGCGACCGTCTCGGCCCGGCCGCCCGGCCGGCGCCCCCGGCGTACGCGGTGCGGGACCCGGCGCGCGGCGGTCCGCTCGCGCACGCCGGCAGCGAGCTGGCGTTGACGCTGCTCGGCGGTGAGCCGCCGTGGCTGGCCGGGCTGGAGCTGCCGCTGGCGGTGGCGCACCTGCGGCACCTGTGCGGGTTGGTGCCGGCCGGCGACCGGGCGGCCTTCCTGTTCCTGCACTGGCAGGACCGCAGCCGTCCGCTGACCGGGGCGCAGCGCCGGGACCTGGCCGCGCAGGCGCAGGCCGGCGCGGACAAGATCGTGCTGGCCGCCGGCGACCTGCCGCTGGCCGAGGACCCGGTGGCGGAGGCCTGGGGCCGCTACCTGGACCGGGTCGGCGAGGTGGCCGCGCAGGACCACCCGGCCGCGCCGCGCGGCTTCCTGATCGCCACGCACGCCCAGCTGAGCCACCGCCGGTGGGGCATCGACCCGGCCGTCGACTCGCTGGCCGCGCTGGCGCTGCGGATGGTCGGGCCGGGCCTGCCCGCACCCGGCGGACGGGCCGGCTGACAGTGGATTCCTCGACCGCCGGGAGAGTCGCATGACCGTCCAGGGCAGCGTGAGCGCCCGTACCGTCGACGTGGAGCTGGGCGACCGGTCGTACCCGGTGGTCGTCGGCCCCGGCGTGCGGCATCGGCTGGCGGCGGAGGTGGCGCGCGTCGGAGCCCGCCGGGTCGTGGTGGTCTCGGCCCGGCCGCCGCAGTGGACGCCCGACCCGGGCGTGCCGCACCGGGTGGTGCCGGCCCGCGACGGCGAGCACGACAAGACGCTGGCCACCGTGGAGTCGCTGTGCCGGGCGTTCGCCGGGTTCGGGCTGACCCGCGCCGACGCGGTGGTCTCCTGCGGCGGCGGCACCACCACCGACGTGGTGGGTCTGGCCGCCGGCCTCTACCACCGGGGCGTCGCGGTGCTTCACCTGCCGACGTCGCTGCTGGCCCAGGTGGACGCCAGCGTCGGCGGGAAGACGGCGGTGAACCTGCCCGAGGGCAAGAACCTGGTCGGCGTCTACTGGCAGCCGCGCGCCGTGCTCTGCGACACCGACTACCTGGGCACGCTGCCGGAGGTGGAGCGGCGCAACGGCTACGGGGAGATCGCCCGCGCCCACTTCATCGGCGCCGGCGACCTGCGCGGGCGGACCGTGCCGGAGCAGATCACCGCGTGCGTGGCGCTCAAGGCCCGGGTGGTTGCCGCCGACGAGCGCGACGCGGGGCTGCGGCACATCCTCAACTACGGCCACACGCTGGGGCACGCGCTGGAACGGGCCACCGACTTCCGGCTGCGCCACGGCGAGGCGGTCGGCGTCGGCACGGTTTTCGCGGGTCGGCTGGCCGGCCGGCTGGGCCGGATCCCCGCCGCGCGGGTCGCCGAGCACCACGAGGTGGTCGCCGGCTACGGCCTGGACACCGGCCTGCCGTCGGGGGTGGACGCCGACGAGCTGATCGCGTTCATGCGGCGGGACAAGAAATCCACCGCCGGCCTGTCCTTCGTGCTCGACGGCCCGGCGGGCCCGGAGCTGGTTCCCGACGTGCCGGAGGCCGAGGTCCGGGCCGCTCTGGCCACGATGTAGCGACGGGGTCCGGCCTGCGCCGCCAGCTCGCCGAAGTGGCGGCATCGACCAGCCGCAGACGCCGCCACCTCCCCGAACTGGTGTCGATCACGCTCGCCGGTCGGGGCGCGGACGTCAGAGCACCGCCGGGCAGTGGGTGAGCAGCTCGTCGGGTTTGTGGGCGACCAGGTCGGGGCCGGCCGCGAGCAGGGCCGTCACGTCGCCGCCGTGCCAGGTGGTGGCGACCGTGGTCACCCCGGCCTCCCGGCCGCTGGTCAGGTCCGTGATCGCGTCACCGACCATCATCGCCGCGGTCGGCGGCATGCCCAGCAGGTCCAACGCGCGCAGCACGATGTCCGGGGCGGGCTTGGGCCGGGGCACCTCGTCCGAGCCGATCACGTGGTCGAACAGGGCGAGCACGCCGAGCAGGTCGAGCAGCGACCGGGCGCGCGGGCCGCTCTTGCCGGTGGCCACCGCCATCCGGATCCCCCGCTCGTGCAGCGCCTCCAGCGTCTCGCGGACACCGGGGAACAGCGGCACCCGGTGAGCCAGCCGGTAGCTCTCCCGGACGAACGGTCCCTCCATCTCCAGCGGCAGCCCCATCAGCCGCATGATGTCCGGGAAGTACCGCCCCATGTGCCGGTTGTACTCCTCGAACGGCGCCAGCCCGCCGCCGACCACCTCGGCGTACGCGATGCTGAACGCCTCACGCATCACCGCCGAGCTGTCGACCACGACCCCGTCGAGGTCGAACACGACGGCCCGGATCGGGCCCGGTCGGGGGGCGAGGACGGCGGCGCCGGCGGTGGACGGCGGCTGGCTCATGGCTGCTCCCGGTGGGTGAGGTCGCCGGTGGTTCTCACCGGTCGCGCGCTCCCGCCAGCGCGTGCACCGGCGGGGTGGGCCGGGCGCAGCGGTAGACGCGTTCGATGGCGTCGATGGTGCGGCGGGCGTCGGCCGCGGCCACGCCCCGGCTCGCCGGGTCGGCGAGCAGGTCGGGCAGGGCGTCGAGCTGCCGGTCGTACTCGGCGCCGATGGGCTCGGCGGGCAGCGGCAGGCGGACCGTCTCCCCGTCACGGGTGCGGGTCAGCTCCGGCGTGGCGTCCCGGTTGGGGCTGAACCCGAACGTGCAGCGCAACGTCACCGACCCGGCGGTGCCGTGCACGGAGACGGTGGTCCGGTCGCGCGCCTCGTGCGACGCCCAGCAGGCGTGCAGGGCGGCGGACGCGCCGTCGGCGGTGAGCAGGAAGGCCCGGGCGGTGTCCTCGACGTCGCCTCGCCCGCCGGTTCCGGCGGTGCCACGCCAGGCGGCCCGCGCGGCGTCGTCGTTGACGAAGTCGTCGGAGACGCTGCCCACGACGTGCGCGACCGGGGCCGGCCCGAGCAACGGCAGCACGGTGTCGAGCAGGTGCCAGCCGAGGTCGACCAGCGCGCCGCCGCCGGAGAGGTCGCGCCGGGTGAACCAGCCGCCGGCGTCGGGCACGCCGCGAGCGCGTACCCAGGCCACGTCGACGTGCCGGACCGGACCGAGACCGGCCGCGGCGTCGACCAGGGCACGCACGTCGGCCCGGTAGCGCGCGGCGCTGCCGGCCAGCAGCACCGCCCCGCCGGAGCGCTCCGCGTCGGCCAGGTCGTCCGCCTCGGCCGAGGTGAGGCAGACCGGCTTCTCCAGGAACACCGGTACGCCCCGGCGCAGCAGCCGGGCCGCGACGGCGGCGTGCAGGTGGTTGGGCACCGCGACCACCACGAGGTCGGCCGCGCCCGCGGGCAGGTCGGCCACGTCCGCGTACGCGTCGGGGACGCCGTGGTCGGCGCGTGCCCGCTCCCGGGCGGCGGCGTCCGGGTCGACCACGGCGGTGACCGTGAACCGGGGGTGCGCGGCGAGCCGGGGCAGCCAGATCTGCCGTCCGGCCCAGCCGAGGCCGGCCACCGCGACCCGGACGGTACGCACCGGCGCGGCGGCCGGCTGCGGCCCGGTCATCCGGCCAGCACGTCGGCGAGCACGGCGGCGATCAGGTGCATCTGCTCCTCGGTGCCGAGCAGCGTGCGGTGGTGCAGCCAGATGCAGTCGGCGTGGATCTGCTCGGTGTTCGGGCACCGTGCCGCGATCTGCTCGACGGTCTCGTCCGGCGCGCCGGCCAGCCAGAACCCGTCGCACCGGTAGATCGCGCGGAACGCCACGAACGCCGGGATGCCCCGGGCGATCAACGCGTCGACCACGGCCCGACGGCGTTCGATGGTGATCCCGGGTACGCGGAACATGGCCATGTAGTGCGGGTTGCGGTCACCGCGTTCGTCGCGGCCCTGCGGCACCACGCCGGGGATCTCGGCGAGCAGGCTCGCCAGCAGCGGCCAGCGCTGCTCGCGCAGCGCGATCTGACCGTCCAGCCGGGACAGTTGGGCGCGCAGCACGGCGGCGCTGAACTCGTTCATCCGGTAGTTCGAGCCGGTGGTGCGGTGCAGGTAGTCGCGGTCGGTGCGGGGCCGGCCGCAGCTGTGCACGAGGAACGCCTTCTCGTAGCTCTCCTCGTCGGGGAAGAGCACCGCGCCGCCCTCGCCGGCGGTCATCAGCTTGCCGTTCTGGAAGCTGAACGCGGCGACGGAGCCGAGTTCGCCGACCCGCTTGCCCTGCCACCGCGCGCCGTGGGCGTGCGCGGCGTCCTGGAGCAGCGCGACTCCGGCGTCTGCGGCGATCTTGTCGAGCGCGTCCATGTCGGCGAACTGCCCGGCCATGTGCACCGGCATCACCACCCGCGTGCGCGGGGTGATGGCGGCGGCGACCGCGTCCGGGTCGACGCAGTAGGTGTCCAGGTCGACGTCGACGGGCACGGCCACCGCGCCGAGGCGCTGCGCGGCCAGCGACGAGGAGATGAACGTGAAGGCGGGGACGATCACCTCGGTGCCGGGGCCGACGCCGAGCACCTCCAGCGCCACCTCCAGCGCGTGGGTGCCGTTGGTGACGGCCAGCGCGTACGGCGCGCCGTGGTACGCGGCGAACTCGGCCTCGAACGTGTCGACCTCGTCGCCCCCGACGCGCCACCACTGGCCCTGTTCCAGGGCCCGGACGAGGCCGGTCCGCTCCTCGTCGCCGAACTGCGGCCAGGCGGGGAACTCCGGCGCCGGCAGATCACTCATGATGTCCCACTCCCTGCTCCCGATAGGAACGGCCCGGCTGGGACGCTAACCGAGCCGGCAGGCCGCTGACCTCCCCTAACGGCCCCTAGCCGCCCCTAACCGCCCCCTGCCGGCGGTGGCCGGTCGGCGCGTCGGGCCGATACTCCGAGGACCTGTCGTCGTCCGCTCCCGGTGAGGTGCCACGTGTCCGAGGTGCTCCTGCTCAACGGCCCGAACCTGGGCATCCTCGGCCGGCGGGAGCCGGAGATCTACGGCACCGACACGCTGGCGGACATCGAGCGGGCGGTCGGCGAGGAGGTGGCCGGACGGGGCTGGCGGGTCGTGGCGAGACAGCACGACTGCGAGGGCGAGATGATCCGTACCATCCAGGACAGTTATGAGACGGTGGGCGCGATCGTGAACCCGGGCGCGTTGATGATCGCCGGTTGGAGCCTGCGCGACGCGTTGGCCAACTATCCCCGCCCGTGGCTGGAGGTCCACCTGTCCAACGTGTGGGCCCGGGAGAGCTTCCGACACGACTCGGTGCTCGCCCCGCTGGCCGCGGGGGTGATCGTGGGTCTGGGCGCGCTCGGCTACCGGCTGGCGGCCCGCGCGCTCGTCTCCACAGTGTCCTGACCGACCGCACCACCGCACCCATCCCGGTCGCCCGTCGTGGCGACCCGACCCCCGAGGATCCCCGTGACCGTCGCGATCATCGTTCTCACCGTGCTGCTCGCCATCATCCTGGTGCCGCTGGCCGTGCAGAAGCTCACCGGCAACGCGCAGATGCGCCAGCGGATGTCGCACCTCGGCGTCTCCGCCGGGCTGACCCGCGTGATCGGCCTGCTGGAGCTGGCCGGCGTCGCGGGGCTGCTGCTGGGCCTGAAGTTCTGGCAGCTCGGCCTGGTCGCCGCGGTGGGCGTCACCGTGCTGCTGATCGCCGCCGTGGCCTACCACCTGCGCGCCAAGGACGACGGCAAGGTGATCATGGTGCCGCTGTTCTTCGCGTTCGCCGCGGCCGCGCTGGCGTTCCTGCACCTGCTGGCGCACTGAGGCCGGCGTGACGGGCGGGCCGGGCGCCGCGCTGCTGGGCGTCGACGTCGGAGGCACGAAGGTCGCGCTGCGCGCCGAGGCGGCCGGCCGGCCCGCGTACGAGCGGATCGTCACCTGGCCGGCCGGCGCGGACCCGGCCGCCGACCTGTCGCTGCTGGCCACCGAGGCGGCGGCGCTGCGGGCCGGCTTCGGCCCGGTCGCCACGGTGGGCGTGGCCATGCCGGCCACCGTCGACCGGGGCGGTACCGTCGTCGCCTGGCCCGGCCGCCCGAGCTGGGTCGGGCTGGACCTGGCCG
This sequence comes from Micromonospora sp. WMMD754, assembly GCF_049315235.1. Taxonomy (NCBI): domain Bacteria; kingdom Bacillati; phylum Actinomycetota; class Actinomycetes; order Micromonosporales; family Micromonosporaceae; genus Micromonospora; species Micromonospora sp. WMMD754. The sequence continues at coordinate 4,961,423 of NZ_CP186058.1, read as the reverse complement.
GCGCGCTGCGCCGGCTCTTCCCCGACACCCGGACCGGGTACGCCGACGACGGCGACCTGGCGGCGCTGGCCGAGTCCCGGCACGCGGGCCGGGACGACGTGCTCTACCTGGGGGTGGGCACCGGGGTCGGCGGCGGGATCGTGCTCGGCGGCCGCAACGTCCCGGCCGGCGCGTCCGCCGAGGTCGGACACATGGTGGTCGACGTCGACGGAGAGCGGTGCGACTGCGGACGGGCCGGTTGCCTCCAGGCGACCGCGTCCGGGCCGGCGACGCTGCGCCGGGCCGCGCGCCTGCGCGACGGGCCGGTGGACCACCGGCGGCTGCGCGCCGGGCTGCGCGACGGGCGGCCGTGGGCGGTGGAGGCGATCCGGCCGGCCTGCGCCGCGCTGGCCGCCGCCGTGGTGAGCCTCGGCGAGCTGCTCGCCATCGACCTGGCGGTCGTCGGTGGCGGCTTCGCCGCCGGGCTGCCCGGGTTCGTGCCGCTGGTCGGGCGCCTCGCCGCCGCCGGCGGCCGGGCGGGCCGACCCGCGCCCCGGGTGGCCGCCGCCGCGCTCGGCGGGCTCTCGTCCCTGCACGGCGCGCTCCACCTCGCCCGCGACCTCGCGGACGCCCCGGTCCCGACCGGGACCGGGGACCACACCAGGGAGGCCAGCCAATGATCAGGATCGGGGTCGTCGCGGGCAGCACCCGCCCGGGCCGCAAGGCCGACGCGGTGGCGCGCTGGGTGTGCGACGTCGCCGCCGGGCGTACGGACGTCACCACCGAACTCGTCGACCTGGCGGACCATCCGCTGCCGCACTTCGCCGAGGCGCTGCCCCCGTCGATGGCACCCTCGGGCCGGCCGGCGATCCGCCGCTGGGGGTCGACCGTCGCGGCGCTGGACGCGTTCGTCTTCGTCACCCCGGAGTACAACCACTCGGTTCCCGGCGTGCTCAAGGACGCGATCGACGCGCTCTACCAGGAGTGGCACCACAAGCCGGCCGGGCTGGTCAGCTACGGGGTGCACGGCGGGACCCGGGCCGCCGAGCACCTGCGGCTGGTGCTCGGCCAGGTGTCGGTGCCGGTGGTCCGCTCCCAGGTGGCGCTCTCGCTGCACACCGACTTCGTGGCGTTCCGCGACCTGCGGCCCGGGCCGCACCAGCGGGAGGCGGTGGGCACCGTGCTCGACGAGGTGGCGGCGTGGGCCGGGGCGCTGCGGAGGCTACGCCGACCGCAGCCGGTGCGATGACCGTGATCGGCGGCGCCACCCGCCTGTACGCGCTGCTCGGCGACCCGATCGCCCAGGTGCGGGCGCCGGGCCTGCTCAACCCGGTGCTGGCCCGGCGCGGCACGGACGCCGTGCTGGTGCCGGTGCACGTGCCGGCCGCCGCCCTGCCCGACGTGGTGGCCGGGCTGCGCCGGGTGGCCAACCTGGACGGGATGCTGGTGACCGTGCCGCACAAGGCGGCGCTGCTCGGTCTGGCCGACCGGGTCACCGACCGGGCCCGGCTGGCCGGCAGCGTCAACGCGCTGCGCCGGGAACCGGACGGCACCTGGTCGGCGGACACGTTCGACGGTGACGGGTTCGTCCGCGCCCTGGTGGCGGCCGGGCACGATCCGCGCGGCCGGCGGGTCTGCCTGGTGGGGGCCGGCGGCGCGGGCAGCGCCATCGCGGTGGCCCTGCTCGACGCCGGGGTGGCCGCGCTGCACCTGACCGACACCGACCCGGCGCGCCTGGCCGCGCTGGGCGGGCGGCTGTCGGAGGCGTACCCGGACCGGGTGCACGGCGCGTCCCGGCCGCGGCTGGCCGACGCGGACCTCGCGGTCAACGCGACGCCGCTGGGGCTGCGCCCGACGGACCCGCCGCCGTTCCCGGTGGCCGAGCTGCCGGCCCGGGCGGTGGTCGCGGACATCATCATGTCGCCGGCGGAGACGCCGCTGCTGCGCGCGGCCCGGGACCGGGGCCTGGCCGCCCACCCCGGCGAGCCGATGCTGGCCCACCAGATCGACGGCTACCTGGACTTCTTCGGCCTGTAGAGGCGTCAGGACCCGGTCGCGGCCCGGTCGGCGGCGCTGCGCAGCACGCAGAACTCGTTGCCCTCGGGGTCGGCGAGCACCGCCCAGCCGGAGCCGTCCGGGTGGCGCCGGTCGTCGACCAGGGTGGCGCCGAGGCCGAGCAGCCGCTCCACCTCCGGGTCGCGCGAGGTCTCCGGGCGCAGGCAGAGGTGGATCCGGTTCTTCGACGTCTTGGGCTCGGGCACCTGGTTGAAGTGCAGCACCGGGCCCTCCGCCAGCAGCACCTGGGCCTCCGGGTCACCCGGTCGGTCCTCCGGGTGCAGCGGCCGCCCGGTCACCTCGCTCCAGAAGCGCGCCAGCCCGTAGGCATCCGCACAGTCGATCGCCACGTTCTGCACCACCGAAACCATGACCGGGAGCCTTCCGGACCGGCGTCCCGGACGCCACCGGATTCCGCCGGCGGCGGTCGCGGCGGGTCAGGCCGGACCCGGGCGTCCGGCCCGCGCCTCGGCGACGACCCGCCCGCGTTCGGATTCCGGGAACCGGTCGAGCATGGCCCGCAGCTCGTCGGCGCTCACGTCGGCCCCGAACGACTCGCTGCCCGGTTCCAGCCGTACGCCCTCGGCCAGCGGGCCCGCGACGACCGGGTCGAAGCCGAGCCGGTCCACCAGGGACGCGACCACGGCGAGGTCGTCCTGGCGGTCACCGGCGATCGCGATGGCCTTGCGGCCGTCCGCGCCCGCCGGCCGGGCCTCGTCCTCGAGGTCGTGGTAGCCCATGTGGTTGAACGCCTTCACCACGCGTGACCCGGGCAGGTACGCCTGCACGGTCTCGCTGGACGAGGTGCGCGGGTCGGTGAGGTCGTCGCGGATGCCGTCGATCTCCCACCAGTAGTTCATGGCGTCGACGACGAGCTTGCCGCGCAACGCCTCGACCGGGATGCTCCGGTACTTGCCCAGCGGCAGGGCCAGGACGACGACGTCGGCGCGGGCCGCCGCGTCGGCCGCCGTGGTGGCGACCGCGCCGGGCGTCAGCACCTCGACGGTGAGGGCGATCTTCGCCGGGTCGCCGGAGCCGGCGACGAACACCCGGTGGCCGGCGGCCACCGCGAGTCGGGCGAGCACCGTGCCCACCTTGCCGGCGCCGAGGATGCCGAGGGTCTGCGATCCGTCCACTGTTCTCCTTCCGGGGCCGGCGTCAACCGGCGAGCATGTCGCGGACCAGCGGGATCACCCGGCTGCCGTACAGCTCGACGGCGCGCATGCGGGCGCTCACCGGCTGGGCGCCGGCGGTGTAGATGAGGTCGAACCGGCCGACGCCGAGGGCGCGGATCGCGTCGGCCATCCGACGGGCCACGGTCTCCGGCGAGCCGATGTAGAGGGAGCCGTGCGCCACCTCGGCGTCGAACTCGGTACGCCGGATCGGCGGCCAGCCCCGCAGCTTGCCGATCCGGTCCCGCATGATGCGGTAGTGCGGCCAGAACAGCTCCCTGGCCTCCTCGTCGGTGTCGGCGACGAACCCCGGTGAGTGCATGCCGACCGGGTGGGCGGTGGTGTGGAACTGCTCGGCGGCCCGCCGGTAGAGGTCGAGGTAGGGCGCGAACCGCTCGGGCGAGCCGCCGATGATGGCGAGCATGAGCGGGAAGCCGTAGTGGGCGGTGCGCACCACGGACTGCGGCGAGCCGCCGACCCCCACCCAGGTGCTGAGGCGTCCCGACTCGGTCTTCGGGAAGACGTCGGCGTGTTCCAGCGCGGCGCGCGTCGTGCCGCTCCAGGTGACCGGCTTCTCCTCCAGCAGCTTCGCGAAGAGTTCGATCTTCTCCTCGAACAGCACGTCGTAGTCGCTCAGGTCGTAGCCGAACAGCGGGAAGGACTCGGTGAACGAGCCCCGGCCGAGGATGACCTCGGCCCGGCCGTTCGACAGCGCGTCCACGGTCGCGAAGCGTTGGAACACCCGCACCGGGTCGTCCGAGCTGAGCACCGTCACCCCGGAGGCGAGCCGGATCCGGGAGGTACGGGTGGCGATCCCCGCCAGCACGGTCTCCGGGGTCGACACCGAGTACTCCGGCCGGTGGTGCTCGCCGAGGGCGATGACGTCGACGCCCAGGTCGTCGGCGAGCACCGCCTCGTCCACGACCTGCCGGATCGCGGCGGCGTGCGACAGCGGCCGACCGGCGTCGTCCTCCGGCACGTCGCCGAAGGTGTCGAGGCCGAACACGAGGTCAGGCATGGGTGGGCTCCTTCGCCAGCAGCTCCCGTACCCGCGGGGCGACCTCGCCGCCGAGCAGCTCGATCGTCCGTGCGCGCGCCTTACGGGGCAGGTGGGTGATGTCGTACTTCAGGTCGAAGCGGCTCAGGCGCAGGTCCCGGGCGGTCGCGGCGATCTTCCGGGCGACCGTCTCGGGCGACCCGACGTAGAGCGCCCCGTGGTCGATCTCGGCCTCGTAGCGCCGGCGGTCCGGCCGGTAGAAGCCGCGTTCCTCGGCGAGCCGGGTCACCACCGGCTGCCAGTACCGCCACCAGGTCTCCACCGCCTCCTCGTCAGTATCGGCGACGAGACCCAGCGAGTGCTGGCCGATCGGCCGCACCGGGTGGCCGGCCCGGGCGAGCGCCCGCCGGTAGAGCTCGACGTGGCCGGCGAACCGCTGCGGGCGTCCGCCGATGACCGCGAGCATCAGGGGTAGGCCGTAGCGGGCGGCGCGGAGCACCGAGTCCGGACTCCCGCCGACGCCGATCCAGGTCGGGATGCCGCCCGCCGGCATGCGCGGGTGCAGGCGCTGCCCGACCAGCGGCGTCCGTACCGTGCCGCTCCAGGTGACCGGTTCGTCCCGCTGGAGCCGGACGAACAGGTCGAGCTTCTCCTCGAACAACCGCTCGTAGTCGGCGAGGTCGTAACCGAACAGGGGGAACGACTCGGTGGCCGACGCCCGGCCGAGGACGATCTGGGCCCGACCGTTCGACACCGCGTCGAGGGTCGAGAACTCGTGGTAGAGCCGGACCGGGTCGTTGGTGCTGAGCACCGTGACCGACGTGCCGAGCCGGATCCGGTCGGTGGCCGTCGCGATCGCGGCCAGCAGCACCGGCGTGGCCGAGTCGGTGTGGCCCTCCCGGTAGTGCTCGCCCACGCTGAACACGTCGAGCCCGACCGACTCGGCGAGCCGGGCCTCCTCGACGAGCAGCCGGACGGTCTGCGCGTCGGTCAGGATCCGGTCGCCGTCGGTGGCGACCTCGCCGAACGAGTTGAGCCCCAGGGCGAACGTCTCCGCTGTCATGTCCCCTCCTCCGATGGCGGGCGATTGACATGTCAAACACGGTAGCCTGCGAATTGACATGTCAATTGGAGGAAAAGGATGGCGAACGCCACACCCCGTCCGGGCCGTGGGCGCCGGCTTCCGAGCCGGGAGGAGCTGCGGATCTGGCGCGAATTCGTCGAGACCACGGAGGCGCTCCGGTCCCGGGTCGCGTCCCGGCTCCAGGTCGAGTCGTCACTGACACCGGGCGACTACGCCGTGCTGCTGGCCCTCAGCGAGGCCGAGGACCGGCAGCTGCGCTCCTCGGAACTGGCCGCCCGGATCGGCTGGGAGCGCAGCCGGCTCTCCCACCACCTCGGGCGGATGGAACGGCGCGGGCTCGTCCGCCGCCAGGAGTGCGCCGCCGAGCCGCGCGGTGCGGAGGTCCACCTGACGCCCGCCGGGGCGGCGGCGTTCGGGGCAGCCACCGCCCCGCACCTGCGCGCCATCCGCGAACTCTTCGTCGACGCGCTCACCGCGGACCAGCTCCGGGCCGCCGGCGAGATCGCCGCGGCGCTGCGCGCGCACCTGGACGCCGCACCCGCAGCCCCGGGCGGGCGTCAGTCGACGCGTCCGGCGCCCTGATCGCGGACGGCCATGTCCCCGGTCGCCGGGGTACCGTCGGCGAGGCCGTAGCGCAGGTAGACGGTGCCCTTCGGGTTGGCCACCGGCGGCTCGACCAGGGTCACGTTCGTGGGCACGGCGCCGCCGTCGAAGACCTTCTTCCCGACGCCGAGCACGACCGGGTGCAGCCAGAGGTCGATCCGGTCGAACAGCTTCTCCCGCAGAAGGCTCTGCACCAGGTTCAGGCTCCCGACCACCTTCACGTTCTCGTGCCGGTCCCGGACCTCGCGCACCGCGCCGGCCAGGTCCGGGCCGAGCTGCGTCGACCCGGCCCAGGACAGGTCGGGCCGGCCACGCGAGGCCACGTACTTCGGGACGCGGTTGAACAGCGCGGCGATCGCGTTGTCCTGCCCGCCCTCCTGGTGCGGCCAGTAGGCGGCGAAGATGTCGTACGTCCGGCGGCCGAGCAGCAGCGCGTCGGTGCCCTCGTACGCGGCCATGACCTGCGCGCCGGCGACCTCGTCGAACAGGGGCGCCTGCCAGCCCCCGAACGGGAACCCGACCGGGTCCTCGTCGGGACCGCCCGGTGCCTGCCCGACCAGGTCGAGCGTGGCGAACATTTCGATGTGGATGAGGCCCATGCCTACTCCCGTGCCGTGGTGTGTCGGTCGGACGGTAGACCCGGGCGGACCGGCGAACTCATCGGCGCGCGGCCGAGCTACGGCGCGCGGGCCGCGGCGGCCCGGCGGACCTGCCGGCGGGCCTCGTCGGCCGGCACGCCGGTGGCGCGGAGCACGTCGTTGGCGGCGGTGCGCAACTGGGAGACCACGATGGTGCCGGAGAAGCCGATGTCCTGCCGGCACGCCGCTCCGGCGTCACGCACCGCGCGCAGCACCCGCTCCCGGGCGGCATGCGGTTCCCGGGCGGCCAGGAACTCCCGGTGCAGCAGCCGGATCGCCGTGCCGAAGTGCTCCAGCGCGGCCGGCAGGTCGGCCGGTACCGGTTCCCGGTCGCGCAGGGCGGTGCCGACCCGGCGGACCAGGGCCCGGCTGTTGCGGAACGCCCGGTCCAGGTGTTCGGCGCCGTCGCGGTACGCGGCCAGCGCGCGCCGTCGCCGCCAGCGCACCGGGGAGAACCGGACCACCTCGTCGGCGGCGTTGACCACCTCGTCGATCTGGTCCAGCTCGGGCTCGGCGGCGCGCATCCGGGCCAGCACGGCGTCGGCCGCGCGGGCGTCGCCGTGGGCCAGCGCCTCCGCCGAGGCGGTCATCTCCCGGGCGAACGTGTCCAGCGCCGGGTCGGCGACCCGACGCACCGTGCGCAGCGGGTTCAGCGGCGCCAGCACCAGCACCACGACCAGGCCGACCAGGCCGCCGACCAGTGCGTTGATCGTGCGGGGCAGTTCCAGGTCGGGTGAGACCGGGGTGAGCGTGGCGACCAGCACGGCCGTACCGCCGGCCTGGGTGACCAGCGCGCCGGTGCCGCGGACCACCACGGCGGCGCTGACCGCCAGGAAGACGACCGCGCCGGTCTGCCAGGGTCCGGTGCCGAGCAGGCGGATCAGCATGTCGCCGACGACGATGCCGAGCACCACCCCGACGACGAGTTCGACGGTGCGCCGGGTCCGGCCGCCGAGCGCGGCGGCGATGACACCGACCGCCGCGGCGGGCGCGAAGGTCGGGTCCGGGTTGCTCAGCACCTCGCGGGCGATCAGCCAGGCCAACGCGGCGGCCAGCCCGGCCTGGACCGCGACGATGAAGTACGTGCGTACCCGCTGGCGGCTGGCCCGACCGGCCTCGCGGAGCCGGTCGCCCAGCCGGTCGGTGGCTTCCCGCATGCGCCGGGGTACCCGCCGCCGCCCGGTCGAACCTCACCCCGGGTACGCCATCGTGCCGGTCAACGCCACCACACCGGGCAGCCGGGTGTCCTGGCGCAGGAACTGCACCACCACCGGCACCGGGGACCGCAGCACGCAGCCGTACGCCCGGTCCAGCCGCACCGCCTCCGGGTCGATCAGGTCGTTGACCCGCAGGTGCCGGATCCGGCGCGCGCCGACCAGCACCCGGTACGGCCCGACCGGCTCGGCGTCCTCGTAGTAGAAGTCCAGCGTCAGGTCGGCGTCGTGGTCGGTGGCGTTGAGCACGCAGAGCTGGTCGAACCCGGTGAACTCCGGCTCCGGCCCGTGCGCCGGGAACGGCACGTGCCCGCCGGGCACCACCCAGATCCGCGCGCCGACCGGGGCGGTCACGACTCCTCCAGCAGCCGGGCCAGGTCCGGGGTGAGGAACACCCCGTCCGGGTCGAGCCGGCGACGCACCGCCCGGAAGTCGTCCCAGCGGGGATAGAGGGGGCGCAGCTCCCGCGCGCCGAGCCAGTGCTTCTTGCCCCAGTGCGGCCGGCCACCGTAGTGCCGGAAGACCGCCTCCATGTCCCGGAAGTACTCCTCGTACGGCAGGGAGGTGTTCTGCAGGCAGGCGATGGTGGTGGTGGGCCGGCCGTAGGCGTTGCTGAGCCAGATGTCGTCCGGCGCGATGGTACGCACCAGCACCCGCCAGCCGGCCACCCGGCGGTGCCGCTCGCGGATGCGGCGGCGCACCTCGGCGAAACAGGCCGGGAACGCCTCCGACGGCAGCATGTACTCGATCTCCTCGAAGCGCAGCTCCCGGTTGCGGGGAATGGTGCGGTGGGTCGGCCCGACCTGGCTCTGCCGGGGCTCGCCGTCCGGCCGGCCCGTCCCGGGCCACAACGGCCGCTGGTTGGCCTCGTCGGTCCGGTTGATCACGCGGATCTGGGTCCGGTCGCTGCGCGGATACCAGTAGAAGTCCATGTTGCGGTTGGTGTGCTGAAGTTCGGCGAGGTGGTCCAGGGTCCAGTCCAGGTGCGCGCACCAGGAGCGGCGGTGCAGCTCGTAGCGGGGCTGCACGTCGAGCGTGATCCGGGTGACCACGCCGAGCGCGCCGAGCGAGAGCCGGGCGGCCGGCAGCAGGTGCGGGTTGCGCTCCGCGTCGACGTCCAGCGTGTCGCCGGTGCCGGTGACCAGGCGTACGCCGGTGACCTGGGTGCTCAGGTTGCCGAAACCGAGGCCGGTGCCATGGGTGCCGGTGGCGGTCGCCCCGGCGATCGACTGGTAGTCGACGTCGCCCAGGTTGTCCATCGCCAGCCCGGCGTCGTAGAGCCCCTCACCGAGCGCCTTGAGCCTGGTGCCGGCCCAGGCGGTGGCCAGCTGCCCGTCGTCGGAGATCACCCCGGCCAGCCGGTCCAGGCCGAGCAGGACCCCGTCGGTACGCACCAGCGGGCTGGACGAGTGCCCCGAGCCGACCGGCCGCACGGTGGTCCCGGTCTCCCTGGCCTGGCGCACCAGCGTGCGCACCTCGTCCTCGTCGGCCGGTTCGACCCACCGCTGGGGAGTGAAGGACAGGCTGCCGGACCAGTTCACGAACGCGCGTGTCACTCGGCCCCCTCCCCCGGCGGCGGTCGGCGCCCGCTTACCCACGCCCACCCCGGGTAGTCACCGGCGAGCCCTTCCCGCCGATCGACGCGTACGCGTTCCTGTCCGACACGCACACCACCGCGCTGGTCGCGCCGGACGGCGCGGCCGAGTGGGCCGAGCGTACGGGCAGCGTGTCGGCCTGATCCGGTACCCCGCCGGGAACCAGACGGCCGGCCCGGACGACTATCCCTACATGGCGTGTGAGCGGTGGCGGGAGATCCTGTCGGCACAGCTGGACGGTGAGGCGTCCCGGTCGGAGACCGAGGCGGCCGAGGCGCACCTGAGCGGCTGTGCCGGCTGCCGGGGCTGGTTCGAGTCGGCCGCCGCGGTCACCCGACGGGCCCGTACGCAGCTGGCCCCTCGGGTGCCCGACCTGGTCGAGGCGGTGCTGGCCGCCGCGCCCCCGCCCCGGCCGAGCCGGCGCCAGCGGCTGGCCCTCGGGCTGCGCGGCGCGCTCGGCCTGCTCGGCGCGGTGCAACTGGTGCTCGGCCTCGCGCAGATCGGCCGGGAGGCGGTGGTCGCGCACGCGCACACCGCCGGCCAGCACCTGTGGCACGAGTCGGCGGCGTGGAACGTGGCCGTCGGCGCCGGTTTCCTCTACGTCGCGCTGCGCCGCACCACCCCGTCCGGGCTGCTGCCCATGCTCAGCGCGTTCGTTGCCATGCTGGTGCTGCTGTCGGTCAACGACCTGATCACCGGCCAGGTGGCGATGACCCGGCTGGTCAGCCACGGCTTCCTGCTGGTCGGCTGGGCGGTGATGCTGGTGCTGTCCCGGCCGGGCTGGCGTCCCGGCGACACCCCGCCCGGGCGGGGCCGGTCGACCGGCTCGCGGTGGGCGCTGCGGGCCGAGGAGCCGGCCGCGCCGGCCCCGCTGCGGCTGGTGCCGCCCGGCCCGTACACGGCACAGGCCCGCGACCGCCGCGCCGCCTGACCGCGCCCGCGCGGCGGTCACCTGCCGCAGGGTCCGGACGGCGGCCGCCCGCCTCCTGGTGAGCCGGCCCGGTCAGCGGGCGCGGCGGTCACGGGCGTCGCCGGCCCAGGCGGCGACCAGGTCCTCGCGGGCGCGGGCGACCCGGGACCGGATGGTGCCGACCGGGCAACCGCACACCTCGGCGGCCTCGGCGTAGGACAGGCCGAGCACCTGGGTGGCGACGAACGCCTCGCGCCGTTCCGGGGCGAGCCCGGCGATGAGCCCGCGCAGCGCGACACCGTCGTCCCCGCCCGCGGTGACCGCACCGGCCGCCTCGGCGGCGGCCTGCCAGTCCGGCAGCGCCGCCACCCGGGGGCGTACGGTCGCGGCCCGCACGTGGTCCACGGCGACCCGGCGCGCGATGGTGAAGACCCAGGTGCGGGCGGAGGAGCGGCCGGCGAAGCCGGGCAGGCTGCGCAGCGCGCGCAGGAACGTCTCCTGGGCGAGGTCGTCGGCCTCGGCCGGACCGGCGAGGTGGGCGAGGAACCGCCACACCGGGCCCTGCAACGCCCGGACGAACGCGGCGGCGGCCTGCTGGTCCCCCCGGCCCGCGCGGTGCGCCCAGCGGGTGACCTGCTCGTCGTCGGTGTCCGGGCTCATCCGCGGCCGGCCCGCCGGCCCGAGGTGGTCATGCCCGACGGTACGGATGCCGGCCCGGCTCGGTTCATCCCTGGCGCCCTTCCTGCCACCTCGCCGCCGACCGGACGATCGGTGACCCCGCTGTTGGTCGGCCGGCGGGCGGGGAAAGTTCCCGCCGGGCCGTCAGTCGACGGAGACCGTCACCGGCCCGACCCGCAGCACGCCGTCGGTGAGCGGCTCGCACCGGACGCCTCCGCGTCGACGCATCGCCGTCCAGGTGCCGGGTGCGACCACCACGTCGAGCCAGGCGCACGGCGGGGCGGCCCGGTGCACCCGCAGGCTGACCGGGCCGTCGCCGGAGTCCAGGGTCAGCACCCGGCCGACCAGCTCGTCCACCGCGATGCCGCTGGTCAGCACGTTGCGCCGGAGCTGGGTGAGGTCGGCGCCGGCCGGCAGCGACTCCTGCGCGATCAGCGTGACGCTCGCGGTGCGGTGCGCGGGCCGGCCGAAGTAGCGGTCGCCGACGACGCCCAGGCCGGACCGGATCCGCACCTGCTCGACCAGTTCCCCGGGCGGCGCCGGGGCGGGCCCGTCCGCGGGCCGGCCCACGTACCGGTGCACCGGCGAGGCCAGCAGCTGGAGGATCCGGGGCATGGCCCGATTCTAAGCAAGGGCATACCGCTACCAAAGCGGACGATAGCCACGCTCACGTATCCGCAGCTCAGCGGCACGCGTTGTACCGGGCGTGACGGCGAGACAACCCGGAGCGGTCGGGCCCCACCTGGGGCGCCGGTTGGCCTGGGCGCGGCGCGAGAACGAGCGCCGGCGCAGGGCGTACGAGACGGCGGCGCGCGCCTGGCGGCGCCGCGCGGAGCACCTCGACCGGTTGCGGATCGAGGCGGACGGATTCCACGGGTGCGCCCTGCCCGGCACGGCGCTGCCGGTGCCGCTGCACGACGGCGAGGTCGTCTACCGCATCCTGCCCGCCGTCGAGCTGGTCGAGGCCACCGCCCGGCACCTGCCCGGGCTGCCGGTGCCCGATCCGGGGCTGGCCGGGCGGCTGGATCCGACCGAGGGGCCTCTGCCGGCCGGGCTGCGGGTGGTCGACAGTGGCGCCGCCGTGGTGACCGACCGCCGGGTGGCCTTCATCGGGCGGGAGGCCCGGCGCGACTGGTCCCTACCGGACCTGCGTGGACCCGGGCACCACCCGGACCGTCCGGTCACCCTGCTGCACCACGCCGACGGCGGTACGCCGTCCGGGCTGCGGATGCCGGCGGCCGGCGCGCCGAACGCCCGGTTCTACCTCACCCTCGCCCACGCCGACGCGACCGGGGGGCGGGAGGCCGTCGTCGCCGACGTCGAGGCACTGGCGGCCGCCCACCGGGCCGCGCGACCACGGCCACCCCGTCCGCTCGGTCCGGCGGACGCGCCGGTCGAGCGGACGCGTCCGCAACGGCTGGTCGCGGCCGGGGTCGCGGCGGCCGCCGTCCTGCTCGGCGCCACCTCGGCCGGCACCTGGCCCGCCACCGCCGAGTCGACGCGTCCGACGGCGGGCGCCGCGTCCGCTCCCGAGGCCACCGTCGCGCCCCGGCCCGACGTCACGGCCCGGCCGGACGTGCCTCCGCCAGAGCCACCGGTGTCGGTGTCCCGCCGGCCCCGGCCGTCCCCTGTCGTCCCGCGCCCGGATCGCGCCTCGGCGCCACCCACCTCACCCGCCGCCCGGGTCCCCGCCGTGCCGCTGGCCGGCACCGACGACCCACCGGTCAGCGCATCGCCGAACCCGCCGACGGCCCCCGCGGAACCGAGCCCGGGCACGAGCCCGACCAGCGAGCCGTCCCCGACCGGCAGCCCGAGCCCGCCCGGGGAGCCGAGCCCGAGCGCGACCTCGGTCCCGAGTCCGACGACGGCGGCGCCCCCGGCATGACCGGCCCCACGCCGCCGAGGTGGTGGCGTCCGGCTCGCGTCGGTGCCGGCGGGCCCGGGGCGGTGGTCAGGGCGCGTGCGGGGTGAGCAGGTAGTCGCCGTCGTCGGGGCTCCACCGCAGCTCCACCGCGCCGGCGGTCGCGGCGGCCTTGCAGAACTGCAGGAAGCTGCGGTAACCGAGCTTCTTCTCGCTGAAGTCCGGTCGGGCCCGCCGCAGCTGGTCCTTCAGGCCGGACAGGGCCACCGCGCCACCCTCACCGGCGAGGTCGACCACCACCGACCGGAGCAGCGCGAACTCCACCTCCCGGTCGCCCCGCTCGGGCAGCGACACCTCCGGGTCGCCCTTGGCCGGCCCGGGGGCCAGCTCCACCACGTTGTGCCCGGCCAGGTGCCGCAGCAGTTCGCCGAAGGTGCGGAACCCGTAGTCGGACTCGCTGAACGTCGGGTCCTTGCGCAGCAGGGCCCGCTTGAGCCCGGACGCGGTGACCTCGCCGCCGGCGCTGCCCTGCATGCCGGCCACGGTCTGCACGAGCAGGACGGCGAGCGTGTCGACGTCCCGCGGGGTCTCCTCGGCGGTGGGCGCGGCGTCCAGCGGCGGCTCGGCCACCGGCCCGGCCGGCGTCGTCGGCTCCGGGCCCGCGGCACGGCCCGGCCGCGTCCGCCGGCCGGCGGAGGGCGGTACGTCGACCCCCTCCAGCCGGTCGTAGTAGAGAAACTCGTCGCAGGCCGGTGGCAGCAGCGCGGAGGTCGACTTCTCGACCCCGACCCCGATCACCCGCTTGTTGAGTTCGCGCAGCTTGTGCACGAGCGGAGTGAAGTCGCTGTCCCCGGTGCAGATCACGAACGTGGAGATGTAGCCGCGCTCGAAGGCCAGCTCGACCGCGTCCACGGCCATCTTGATGTCGGCGGCGTTCTTCCGGGAGGCGCCCATCCGCTGCGGGATCTCGATCAGCTCGACGTGCGACCGGGTGAGCATCCGCCGGTCCTCGTCGAAGTACGACCAGTCCGCGTACGCCCGCCGCACCACCACCCGGCCGCGCTCGGCCAGCGCGTCGGCGATGGGACGGAAGTCGAACGGCCTGCCGCCGTGATGGTCGCGTACGCCCAGCGCCAGGTTCTCGTAGTCGAGGAACAGCGCGATCCGGTCTTCCTGATCCACGCCGGTCAGCCTAGCCCGGCCGGGTCACCGGGCCGGTCACCGCCGCCGATCGTCGTGGTAGACGGTCTCCCGGCGGGCCACCCGCTGGATCGCGTAGCTGGTGAGCAGGAGCAGGAGCGCGAGCACCACCTCGACGCCGGCGACCGTGCCGTTGGCGACGGTGAGGCCGAGCAGCAGCAGGATCAGCCCGACCACGGCCAGCAGGCCGGCGAGCAGCAGCCGGTTGCGCCGCCGCGCCGACCGATCGCCGCCGTCCGCGTCCACCGTGCCCGCCTCTCCCCCCGACTCCGCCGCTCCCCCGTCGAGCCTAGGCGCTGCCGGGTCGGCCGGTGCCGGATCCGGGGGTCGAGCTCCGTAGACGCCTCCGGGGCCGGACGCCGAGGCGTCCGGCCCCGGAGGGACGGGGGTGCGTGCGGATCAGTGGATCGGCACCGGGGTGCGCGGCTGCTCCTCGCCCGCCTCGCCGTCGAGCAGGTGCGACGGCTCGCGGCGGCGGGGCAGGAACGCGGCCGGGACGAAGGTGAGCAGCACCAGGGCGAAGGCGACCCAGAACGTGGTCGCGAACGAGTTGGCCGCGAAGTCGAGGCCGCGCTCGATCAGCGACGGCGGCACCGGGAGCTGCTGGGCCAGCTCGGGCTGCTGCTGCACGCCGATGGCGAGCTGCGCCTCGGTGACCGGGGCGCCGGTGCCCGGGTCGGTCACGCCGGGGATGACCCGCGAGCCGTTCAGCTCGCTGGTGAGGATCACCGACATCACCGCCGCGCCCACCGACCCGCCGATCTGCTGGAGGATGTTCACCAGCGTCGAGCCGCGGGCCACCTCGGCGGCGCTCAGGGTCTTCAGCGCCGACGTCATGATCGGCATCATGGTGCCGCCCATGCCCAGGCCCATCACGAACAGCGAGCCGCAGAGCAGCAGGTAGGACGTGTCGGTGCCGAGCTGGGTGAAGGTGAAGAACCCGGCCGCGATGAGCACCAGCGCGAACGGCACCGTCCGGCCGACCGGGACCCGGTCGGCGAGCATGCCGGCGATCGGCATGGTCAGCATCGCGCCGATGCCCTGCGGCGCCATCAGCAGGCCGGCGGTCAGCGTCGACTCGCCGCGGATCTGCAGGAAGTAGCTCGGGAACAGCAGGCCCGCGCCCATGAACGCGATGATGAAGACGAACAGCGTCACCGCCGCGAGGGTGAGGTTGCGGTTGCGGAACAGCCGCAGGTCGAGCAGCGGGTGCCGCGGGCGGAACGAGTAGAGCACGAAGGAGACCACGAGCGCGGCGCCGACCAGCATGGGCAGCCAGACCTCGGTGTCGGTGACCGTGCCGGCCTCGGGCAGCGAGGAGACGCCGTAGAGGAACAGCGCCAGACCCGGCGAGAGCATCAGCATGCCGAGGAAGTCGAAGGACTCCGACGGCTCGGGGGCGTCCTTCGGCAGGGCCAGCTGGGCGTAGATCAGCGCGACGACGCCGATCGGCAGGTTGATCAGGAAGATCCAGTGCCAGCTCGCGGTGTCGATCAGCCAGCCGCCGAGGATCGGGCCGCCGATCGGGCCGAGCAGCATCGGGATGCCCAGCACGGCCATCAGCCGGCCGATGCGGTGCGGGCCGGCGGCCCGGGTCATGATCGTCATGCCCAGCGGCATGAGCATGCCGCCGCCGAGGCCCTGGACCACGCGCCAGGCGATCAGCTCGCCGATCGAGTCGGCCGTGGCACAGAGCCCGGAGCCGATGGTGAACAGCGCCAGCGCCACCATGTAGAGGCGTTTGGTGCCGAAGCGGTCGGCGGCCCAGCCGCTGAGCGGGATCACCGTGGCGAGCGCCAGCGTGTAGCCGGTCATGGTCCACGCCACCCGCGCGTACGAGGCGTCGAACTCGCTCTGGAACGTCGGGATGGCCACGCTGACGACGGTCACGTCGAGGATCGACATGATCGCGCCGAGCACGACGACGCCGGCCACCTTGAGCACCGCGGCGTCGAGTTTGTTCGATGTCGCGACGGGTTGCTGGGTCACAGACAGTCTCCTGGTTCCGGTCCGGTCCGAGGGGTGGCGGCGCCGCGCGCGGGGCGTGCGGCGGGCCAAGGTCCGGCGAAAGCCTAGTCACGGCCTGCGACATCGCGCGGCCGGTTTTGCCCAGAGGGGAACTCCCCCACCCACCGCCCCCGCCCGCCGCACCCGGCACCGGCCCCCGCCGAGCCGCTTCCCCCGAGAGAAAGACCCCGATCCGCCCCGTTTCGCCACTCCCTCAACCGCTCCCGCCCGCACCCCCGCCCACCACCCCCGTGACGAACGTCATGCCACCACCCGCCCCCACCCGGCCCAGCCGGCCCCGACCCCGGCCCGGACCGGCCCGTCGATCTTGGACTTTTGGTCGTTGACAAAGGGCGCATCACCGACATCCGAGGTGCCCCAAGTCCAAGATCGACAAGATCAGCGCCGGGGTGCCGCGCGCAGGGTCGCCATGAGGGCCACCTCGGCGGTGCGGGAGCGGTCGATGCGGGCGGCGAGGTCGCGTACCCGAGCGCTGGTGCCGGCGGCGACCTGGGCGCGGGCCAGGGCGGCGGCGGTGCGCTGGTGCGCGGCGAGCACGTCGAGCAGCACCCGGTCCGCGTCGGCGGCCGGGGCGGCCCGCAGCCGGGCGAGGCCGGCGGCGGCGTCGCTGTGTCCGGTGTGGTCGTGGCGCGCGGCGGCGGCCGCCGCGGACGGGCCGGCCTCGCGCAGCCAGCCGCGCATGGTGGCCAGCTCGTCGGCCTCGGTGGCCCGGACGGCGGAGATCAGGGTACGGACCTCGGTGTCGGTGACCCGGTCGAGCCCGACGTCGACGATCTCCAGCGTCTGCGCGGTGTGCGCCACCATCATGGCGAGGAAGAGCGCGTCGACGCCGCTGGTCGTGTCGTCGACGGCCGGCGTGGGCCGGGGCGTGGCGGGTGCCGGCGACGAGCCTCCGCAGCCGGCGGCGAGCAGGACGGCCAGCAGGGCGGCGGCGAACGGGCGGCGCATGTCGGTCCTCCGGTCGGGTCGGGTGGTGATGCGCGGACCCCTGATCCGGGCGCGCCGGCCGACCGGGCGGGACCGGCCGACCGGCCGACGCCGGTCTGGCACGCGACGTCCGGCCGCGCGCCGGACCGCGCCTCCCGGCACGCCAGAGCCGCCCGACCCGGCATGCCGGAGCGGTCCGGCCCGGCGCGCCGGAGCGGTCCGGCGCGACGCGGAGGCGCGGTCCGGCTCGGCCGTGCGGTCCGGCGCTGCGGCGGTGGTCAGATCTGCTGCCAGAGCGCCGGCACGTTCGGCGGCTCCCATCCGGCGATGGCGGTGTGCGCCTGGCGGCAGCGGTAGCCGCGGCCGTCGTAGGTCACCGTGTCGCCGACCTGGTAGGCCCGGCCGGCGGTCCAGGTGCCGCCCGGCACCGGCGAGCCGGTCGGGGTGGGCGTGGGCGACGGCGTGGCGGTCCGGGTCGGTGACGGCGTCGGCGACGGCGACGGGGTGGGCGTCGGGTTGCCGCCACCGCCGCCGATCTGCAGGTCGACGCAGGAGTAGAACGCGTTGGCGGTGTCGGCGATGTTCCAGACCGCGAGCAGCTTCTGCCGGCCGGTGAAGCCGCCCAGGTTCACCGTGTGCGACACGGTGGCGTCGGGCTGGCGACCGCCGCCGTCGACCACCGCGACCCGGGTGCTGCCGATCCAGTACTCCCAGTTGGCGGTGGAGTGCCGGGCGGTGTTGACCCAGGTGAACGTCGCCGTGCTGCCGACCGAGGTGGCCGGCCAGTTGCGGCTGTCGTCGTTGAGCACCGCGAACTGGGCGATGCCGGCGTGGCAGGTCTTCAGCCCCTTGGGGCCCTCGACGCTCTGCGGCTCGTACCTGATCTGGCCGCAGTCGGGCACCCGGTTCTGCGCGCACAGCGCCTGCCGGCTGGGCGGCGAGGAGACGTAGCCGTGGGCCTGGGCCGGCGCGGCGACGGCCAGGGTCGCGGTCACCGCACCGGTGGTGAGCAGCGGAAGAGTGAGTCTTCGACGCATGGTGGCAACTCCTTCGGGGGGAAGGGAAGGTGCCACGAACATAAATTAAACCTTGTTAACAGTAAAGACTCCTGTCTATAAATTAAGCCCTGACGGCTTGAGCGCTCCACGCGGCCCGTGGAAGCCTGATACGTCGATGGCTCACCGCGCGGAGCCGATCACCGTTCCTGGGCATCCGGGCGCCGTCAGGCCCCGGGAGGACGGCACCACCGATCCGGGCATCCACCCGCCGTCCGATCCCCACGAAGGACACCCGCATGAGGAGAATCCTGCCGCGCGTGCGCCGCTGGACCGCGTACGCGGCCGGTCTGCTGCTCGTCACCACCGCGCTGGTCACCGTCGACCCGCCGGCCGCCGGCGCCGCCGCCGACCCGGTCGCGGTGACCGTCAACGCCCGCGCCGGGCTGGCCACCGTGCCGGACACCGCGCTCGGCGTCAACCACGCCATCTGGGACTCCCAGCTGGGCAGCGCCGAGACGTCCGACCTGCTGAAGGCCGCCGGCGTGAAGATGCTGCGCTACCCCGGCGGCTCGTACGCCGACATCTACCACTGGGAGAACCACACCGCGCCCGGCGGCTACGTCGCGCCGGACACCGACTTCGACACGTTCATGGCGGCGGCCCGGCGCGTCGGCGCCCAGCCGATGATCATCGCGAACTACGGCACCGGCACGCCGGCGGAGGCGGCCGCGTGGGTGCGGTACGCCAACGTCACCAAGGGTTACGGCGCCAAGTTCTGGACCGTCGGCAACGAGAACTACGGCAACGGCCACTACGGATCGGCCTGGGAGGCCGACGACCACCCGGACAAGAGCGCCACCCAGTACGCCCGACTGGTGGTCGAGTACGCCGACGCGATGAAGGCGGTCGACCCGAGCATCAAGGTCGGCGCGGTGCTGACCATGCCGGGCAACTGGCCGGACGGGATCACCGCCGGCGCCGACCCGGGGCCGTGGAACCAGACCGTGCTCTCGATCGCCGGCCCGAAGATCGATTTCGTCGACGTGCACTGGTACCCCGGCGGCACCGCCGCCGAGTCGCTGGCCCGGACCGACCAGCTGCCGGACGCCGCCTGGCTGTTGCGCCAGCAGATCGCCCGGTACGCGGGCCCCGGCGCGGACCGGATCGGGATCAGCTTCACCGAGCTGAACGTCGACACCGGCCGCACCACCGCGCCGGGCGCGCTGTTCCTGGCCGACGCCTACAGCGGCCTGCTGGAGCAGGGCGTGTTCACGGTGCAGTGGTGGAACGTGCACAACGGCATCGGCAGCGTCTCCGAGGTGGCCGGGCAGACCGACTACGGCGACTTCGGGCTGCTCTCCAGCGGCGGCTGCACCGCCGACGGCGAGGTGTGCGAGCCACCGTTCAACACCCCGTTCGCGCCGTACCACGCGCTGTCGATGATGAACCTGTTCGCCCGGGCGGGCGACCAGTTCGTCCGCGCCGGCACCGACCAGCCGCTGGTCACCGCGCACGCGGTGCGCCGGCCGGACGGCAGCCTCGCGGTCCTGCTGGTCAACAAGGACCCGGACACCGCGTACCCGGTGGCGGTGGACTACGCCGGTTTCACCCCGGCGGACGAGGCGCCCACCGTGCACACGCTGACCAACGGCGCGACCGGGGTGAGCACCGGCCGCTCGGGCAGTGCGGGCGCTCGCACGCTGCCGCCGTACTCGCTGACCACGCTCGTGCTGCGACCGGCCTCAGGCTCCGCCGGGCGGCCCGGCGCCCCGGGGCGGCCGACGGCGGGCGCGGTGAGCGACCGCGCGGCGACGATCTCGTGGCCGGCGGCGACGCCCGGCGCGGCGCCGATCGCCAAGTACGAGGTGTACCGGCAGCGGGGCGCGGTCAGCGAACAGCTCGGCGAGACCGCCGGCACCTCGCTGAGCGTGGGCAACCTCGAGCCGGGCGCCCGCTACACGGTCAACGTCCTGGCCCGGGACACCGCGGGCCGGGTGTCGTGGTCCTCGCCGCCGCTCACCTTCGCCACCGGCAGCCCGGCGGCGAGCGCCTGCGCGGTCCGCTTCCATTCCGACACCGACTGGGGCAACGGCTACGTGGCGACCGTCGAGGTGGTCAACACCGGTCCGGACGTCGTCGACGGCTGGACGCTCACCTGGACCTGGCCCACCGGCTGGCAGCAGGTCAGCAGCGGCTGGAACGGCACCTGGACGCAGACCGGGCGGGACGTCCGGGTGACCTCCACCGCCGACAACCGCCGGCTCGCCGCCGACGGCGGGAGCACCAGCGTCGGGTTCGTCGGCGCGTACGGCGGGCCGAACGTGCCGCCGGGCGCGTTCCGCCTCAACGGGACGGTCTGCGCCGTCCGCTGAGACGCGGTCAGATCCGACCGGGTGGCCGCAGCCGCACGTCGGCCGTCGCCGGGACCTTCGTGTTCCGGCGACGGCCGGGGCGGCGCGGCGGTGGGACCACGTGCGGGCGCGACGGGCCGGCGGGCGGGGCCGGTGGCGGGGGCGTCGCGGCGGGCCGGGGCAGCACGGCCAGGATCAGCGCGAGCAGGGCCACCGCGACCACCCCGTCCAGCCAGTAGTGGTTGCCGGTGCCGACGACCACGAGCGCGGTGATCAGCGGGTGGGCCAGCCAGAGCCAGCGCCACCGCCCGGCGGTGACCGCCACCAGCGCCAGCGCGACCGCCAGGGACCAGCCCACGTGCAGCGACGGCATGGCCGCGTACTGGTTGCTGAGCTGGTCGGTGTCGGGTGGCCCGTAGACGGTCGGGCCGAACCGGCGGCCGGTGTCCACCAGGCCGGTGAGCGTGGTCAGCCGCGGCGGCGCGAGCGGCACGCAGACGTGCAGCACCAGCGCCGCGGCGGTCAGCGCCGCGAGGGCCCGCCGCAGTCGCAGGTAGTGGGCCGGCCGGCGTAGGTAGAGCCAGAGCAGGCAGAGCACCGTGGCCGGAAAGTGCACGTAGGCGTAGTAGGAGTTGGCCAGCCGGACCGGCAGCTCGTGCAGCAGCAGCGGCGCCTGCACGACGGCCTCGTCGGGCAGGTGCAACAGTCGCTCCAGCCACCAGATCCGCTCGCCGTTGGCCCGCGCGGCGGCGGCGTGCCCGGCCACCAGCTGCCGGCCCGCCTTGTAGGCGAGGAAGAGCACGGCGACCAGCGTCAGCTCGCGGGCCGCCCGACGCAGGGCGGCGGCCCGCGCGGGCGCGGTCGACGGGACGTCCACTGCTCCTCCTTCGGTGCCCTGCGGCACGGGCCAGGGCCGCCGCCGGGGTCGGCGACGGCCCTGGGCTACGGGCTCAGCGACGGGCGCGTTCCTCCCGGCCGCCCGGCTCGATGCTCACCTCGTCGAAGGCGGGCGCACCGTCGACCGCGTCCGCGCCCACCGCCACCGTGCGGCCGGTGTCCGGCAGGTCGAGGCTGGAGCGAAGGGTAACCGGGCGCAGCAACAGCGCCGCCACGACGCCGACGACCGCGATGGCGGCCGAGATGAGGAAGATGTGCCCGGTCGCGTCCCCGTAGGCGGCCCGGACGATCTGCCGTACCGGCTCGGGCAGCGCGTCGAGGTTGAGCGTGCTGCCGCCGCCTCCGCCGGTGGTGGGGATGCCGGCGGCGGCGAGGTCGTGGGTGATCCGGTCGCTGACCCGCCGGGCCAGCACCGCGCCGAGCACCGACACGCCGATGGTGCCGCCGAGCGAGCGGAAGAAGGCGACGCTGGCGCTGGCCGCGCCGATGTCGGAGAGCGCGACGGTGTTCTGCACCGCGAGCACCAGGTTCTGCATGGTCATGCCGACGCCGACGCCGACGACGAACATGGCGACCCCGACCAGGACCAGCGAGGTCTCGTGGTCGACGGTGCCGAGCAGCGCGAAGCCGGCGACCAGCACGATCGAGCCGAAGACGATGTACGGCTTGATCCGACCGGACGTGGTGATCATCCGTCCGGCCACGATCGAGGAGATCAGCACGCCGGCCATCATCGGGATGGTGAGCAGGCCGGCCTCGGTCGGGCTGTAGCCGCGGCCGATCTGGAAGTACTGACCGAGGAAGACCGCGCCGCCGAACATCGCCATGCCGACCGCGAGGCTGCCGAGGATGGCCAGGGCGGTGGTGCGCTCGCGGACGATGTGCAGCGGCACCACCGGCTCGGCGGCCCGCGACTCCACCCACACGGCCAGCGCGAGCAGCAGCGCCGCTCCGCCGACCATGGCGCCGGTCTGCCAGGAGAGCCAGGCGAACGAGTCGTCGACGAAGGAGATCCAGATCAGCAGCACGCTGACCCCGGCCGCGATGAGGGTGGCGCCCAGGTAGTCGATCTTCACGTTCCGGCGGCGCACGGTGGGCAGGTTCAGGGTGACCTGGAGCAGGAACAGCGCGATGATCGCGACCGGCACGCCGACGAAGAAGCACCAGCGCCAGCCGAGCCAGGAGGTGTCGACGATGAGGCCGCCGAGCAGCGGCCCGCCGACCGTGGCGAGCGCCATCACGCCACCGAGGTAGCCGTTGTAGCGGCCCCGCTCGCGCGGCGGGATCATCGCCGCGATGGCGACCTGGACCAGCGCCTGAAGTCCGCCGACGCCGATGCCCTGGAAGGCGCGGGCGGCGATGAGCTGCCCGGCGCTCTGCGCGAAGCCGGCGGCGACCGAGCCGGCCAGGAAGACCACGATGGCGACCTGGATCAGCAGCTTCTTGTTGAACAGGTCGGCGAGCTTGCCCCAGATCGGGGTGGTCGCGGTGGCGGTGAGCAGGGTGGCGGTGACCACCCAGGTGTACTGGGTCTGCGAGCCGTTGAGCGCTCCGATGATCTTCGGCAGGGCGGTGGAGACCACGGTGCTGCTCAGCATGGCCACGAAGAGCACCAGCAGCAGCCCGCTGAGTGCCTCCAGCGTCTGCCGCCGGCTCATGGGCGCGGCCTCGGCCGTCGCGGTGGGTGCGCTCATCGCGCGTCCTCCAGGTGTGTCGATTCGGGGGGCCGCTTCGTTGCCTCAAGCAATCATCAACAGATCTTGCCCAACAGGCAACTTTGCCCATTGAGAAAAGGATCACGTACGCTGGCCGCCATGGACGAGTGCACCGGGCTGCGCGAGCGCAAGAAGGCGGCGACCCGCCTGGCGCTGCACGAGGCGGCCCTGCGCCTGGCCGTCGAGCACGGCCCGGACCGGGTCACGGTCGAGGCCATCGCCGACGCGGCCAACGTCTCCCGGCGCACGTTCTCCAACTACTTCTCCGGCAAGGAGGAGGCGCTCTTCCACGGCGACACGCTGCGACTGCGCCGGCTGCTCGAACTGGTCGCGCGGCAGCCGACCGACCTGCCGCCCTGGCGGGCGCTGACCGAGGCCGCCCTGGCCCAGGCGGACGAGGGCTACGACGATCCGGCCGAGCCGTGGCTGAGCCGCCGACGGCTGCTGCACGGGCATCCGAGCCTGGTCGCCCACCAGGTCGGCGCGTACGCGGCGATCGAGCGGGAGCTGTCCACGGAGATCGCCCGCCGGCTCACCGGCCCGGACGTGCCGCTGCGGGCCCGGGTCCTGGGCGCCACGTTCCTGGCCACGCTCCGCGTCGCCGCCCAACACTGGCTCGAGCACCCGGACGAACCGCTGCGCGCCGTGCTGCGCACCGTTCTCGGTCACGCCACCCCGGCGACCGGCTGAGCCACGCCCCAGAGCCGGCCCCGGCGGCTGACGAGGGAATGCCCGGCGATTCCGGCACGCCGCCTGAGCTGCGCTGACACACTCGGCCGGTGGGTGGCGGCGACCGGTGGCGCAAGGGGCTCGGGCCCGCGGCCCGCGTCGCCCCGGCCACCCGGGTGGACAAGTTCGAGATCTTCTTCGACCTCGTCTTCGTCGTGTCCTTCTTCATCATCACGCGCGCCACCGCCGCGAACGTGACCGTGCGGGAACTGCTGCACGCGCTGCTGGTGCTCGCCGTGCTCTGGTGGTGCTGGGTGGTGCACAGCGCGGTCGCCGCCCGGCTGCGTCTGGGCGAGGGCTTCGTGCCGATCCTCATGGTGATCGGCATGGTCGCGTTGTTCACGTTCGCGCTGGCGCTGCCGCAGACCTTCGGCGACCTGGGCCAGGGCAGCGCCGGCCCGATGCTGGTGACGGTCAGCTACGTGGTGATCCGGATCGTGCACACGGCGCTCTACTGGTACGCCACCCGGGGCGACCCACCGGCGCGGCGCAAGGTGTGGGTGTTCGCGCCGGAGGTGCTGCTCTCGACCTCCCTGCTGCTGGTGGCCGCGCTGCTGCCGCCGCGGGTCGACCCGGACGTCGGGCCGTGGCTGCGCGACGGACTCTGGATCGCGGTCGTGGTCATCCAGTACAGCAGCGGCCTGCTGGCCGGCACCGACGGCTGGAAGATCACCTCCGCCGAGCACTGGACCGAGCGGTACGACCTGATCCTGATCATCGCGCTGGGTGAGTCGGTCATCTCGGTCGGTGTCGGCGGCAACCTGCTCGGCAAGGCGGTGACCTGGCCGGCCATCCCGGCGGCGATCTTCGGGATCCTGTTCGTCGCGGCGCTCTGGTGGGCGCATTTCGACATGATCGGGCCGGCCGCCCGGATCGCGTTGCACGCGGCGCAGGGCCACCCCCGGGTGGCGATGGCCCGCGACGCGTACGCCTACCTCTACCTCCCCATGATCGCCGGGGTGATCCTGTTCGCGATCGGCGCCGAGGAGCTGGTGCGGACCGTCACCGACCCGGTGGGCGGCAGCATGGAGCGGGGTCACGGGCCGGCGGTGCCGCTGCTCTTCGGCGGGGTGATGATCTACTTCGCCGCGAACATGGCGTTCCAGTGGCGCACGCTGCGGACCCTGTCCTGGACCCGGGTCGGCGCGCTGGCCGCGCTCGCGGTCGCGCTGCCCTTCGGTCGGCACCTGCCGGCACTGGGGGCGCTGGGTCTGCTCACCGTGATCTGCGTGGCCCTGGTCGCGGTCGAACTGGTGGTGTTCGCCGACGCCCGGGCCGCGCTGCGGCGCACGGTCCACCAGGAGAAGATCAGCGCGGAGGAGAGCGAGGCCGCCTGGCGGGCGCGCTGGCACGACGGCAGGTCGGAGTGACCTGACACGTTCTTGACTCAGGCCCTAGAGTCTCCGCGTGATCGAGATCGCCACCGAGGTCGACCTGTTCCACCCGCCCGCCCGGATCTGGCGGGCGCTGACGGAACGGGCGCTGCTGGCCAAGTGGTTCGTCGAGAGCACCCCGCAGGCCGACCGCTGGGTGCTGGCGACCGCGGCGCTGCCCGGTTACGACGCCGACACCGAGGTGGAGGTGGTCGAGCTGCGGACCCCGGAACGGCTGGTGGTCCGCTGCCGGGAGGCCGACCGGGCCACCCGCCTGGCCTGCGACCTGACCGCCACCGCGCACGGCACCCGCCTCTCCGTGCGCGAGGTGCTGGAGGAGGGCGACTGGGACGCCGACGCCCGCGCCGAGCAGCACGAGCAGGCGCTGACCGGGCGTCTGCCGGCGATCCTCGACTGGCTCGCGTTCCAGGAGGTCGACCTGCGCCGGGCCGAGGGCGGGCTGACCGCCGAGCTGCCGGTGGTCCGGCTGCTGGGCGAGGCGTCGGGCCGGTCCCGGCGACGTCGCACGCTGGTGGCCGCCGGCGTGGTGACGGTGCTCGCCGGCGCCGCCGGGGCGGTGCTGTGGGCGGTGTGGCCCACGCCTCCCGCGCCGGCCGCGCCTGCGGTGTCGGCGCCGCCGCTGGTCATGCCCTCCCCCACCGCCGCCTCCGCGCGCCCCACGAGCGCCCGACCCACGCCGAGCGCCAGCCGCCGGAGTCCCTCACCGTCGCCGTCCGCGTCGCGCTCCCCCAGCCGTACGACGAGCCCCACGCCACCGGCCGTGATCCCGCTGACCGCGACGTACGAAACGGTCAACGACCGGGTCTTCGGTTACCGGGGCGAGGTGGTGCTGGCCAATCCCGGGCCGACGTCCCGGCCGGAGTGGACGGTGACCGTGACGCTCGGCGACGGCGCCACGGTGGGCTCGGTCAGCGGCGCCGAGGCGGCGCAGGACGGTGCCGTGGTCACGTTCACCGGCGACGCGCTGCCGGCCGGCGGTTCGACCACCATCCGCTTCGACGTCCGCGATCCCGACCCTCTGCACGACGGCCCGGAGAGCTGCGCGGTCGACACCACCCCCTGCGCCACCTCCTGACCGCACGCATCGATCAACGTCATGTCATCGACGTTCACCCATTGAGCCGATGGGAGCGCTCCCGTAGCATGGGCGAACGCGGCTGTTAACGCTCACAACACAATTACCCCGACGAATGCGTGGAGCCGCCACCACCACAGGAGGGTCCATCATGCCCCGATCCAGAACGGTCAATGCCGCAGTGGCGTCAGCCGGCGCCGTGCTGCTCGCGTCCACGGGAATCGCCGTGGCACTGCCGGCCGGCGCGGCAGCCGCCGGCTGCTCCGTGGCCTACACCGTCCCGTCCCAGTGGCAGGGCGGCTTCGGCGCCAACGTCACCATCACCAACCTCGGCGACCCCGTGTCGAGCTGGACGCTCACCTGGTCCTACGGCGCCGGCCAGACCGTCACCCAGGCCTGGAACGCCACCGTCACCCAGAACGGCGCCGCCGTCACCGCCCGCAACGTCAGCTACAACGGCTCCATCCCCACCAACGGCACCACCTCGTTCGGCTTCAACGGCGCCTGGACCAGCAGCAACCCCACCCCCACCAGCTTCGCCCTCAACGGCGTCACCTGCACCGGCGGCACCACCACCCCGACCACATCACCCACCACCTCGCCGACCGCCTCGCCGACGCCGACACCCACGCCGACGACGACGCCACCCGGCACGTGCAACCTGCCGTCGAGCTACCGCTGGAGTTCGACCGGTCCGTTGGCGAACCCGCGCTCGGGTTGGGTGTCGTTGAAGGACTTTACGGTCGCTCCGTACAACGGTCGGCATCTGGTGTACGCGACGACGCACGACTACGGGTCGTCGTGGGGGTCGATGAACTTCGGGTTGTTCAGCAACTGGTCGGAGATGGCCTCGGCGAGTCAGAACGCCATGTCGCAGGGCACCGTCGCGCCGACGTTGTTCTACTTCGCTCCGCGCAACATCTGGGTCCTGGCCTACCAGTGGGGTCCGACCGCGTTCTCCTACAAGACCTCGACCGACCCGACCAACCCCAACGGCTGGTCGTCGGCGCAGCCGCTGTTCACCGGCAGCATCTCCGGCTCCGGCACCGGCCCGATCGACCAGACGCTGATCGCCGACGGCCAGAACATGTACCTGTTCTTCGCCGGTGACAACGGCAAGATCTACCGGGCCAGCATGCCGATCGGGAACTTCCCCGGCAGCTTCGGCTCGACCTACACCACGATCATGAGCGACTCGACGAACAACCTCTTCGAAGCCGTCCAGGTCTACAAACTGCAGGGCCAGACCCGCTACCTCATGATCGTCGAGGCGATCGGGGCGCAGGGCCGCTACTTCCGCTCCTTCACCGCGACCAGCCTCAACGGCTCCTGGACCCCGCAGGCGGCGACCGAGAGCAACCCGTTCGCCGGCAAGGCCAACAGCGGCGCCACCTGGACCAACGACATCAGCCACGGCGAGCTGATCCGCACCAGCGCCGACCAGACCTTCACCGTCGACCCCTGCAACCTGCAACTGCTCTACCAGGGCCGCGCCACCAACTCCGGCGGCGACTACGGCCTCCTGCCCTACCGCCCCGGCCTGCTCACCCTGCAGCGCTGACGGTTCGGGAGAGATCCGATGAGAAGACTCAGCGCACCCCGTACCGCAGTGGTCACGGCCGGGACCGTCCTGCTGGCGTCCGCCGCCGCGGCGGTGGCGATGCCGGCCGGGGCGGCCGCCGCCGGCTGTTCCGTGACCTACGCCGTCTCCTCGCAGTGGCAGGGCGGCTTCGGCGCCAACGTCACCGTCACCAACCTCGGCGACCCCGTGTCGAGCTGGACGCTCACCTGGTCCTACGCCGCCGGCCAGACCGTCACCCAGGCCTGGAACGCCACCGTCACCCAGAACGGCGCCGCCGTCACCGCCCGCAACGTCGCCTACAACGGCTCCATCCCCACCAACGGCACCACCTCGTTCGGCTTCAACGGCGCCTGGACCAGCAGCAACCCCACCCCCACCACCTTCACCCTCAACGGCGTCACCTGCACCGGCACCACCACCCCGACCACGTCACCGACCAGCTCACCCCCGCCGTCGCCGACGCCGACGTCGTCGCCGTCCACGCCGCCGCCGGGCGGGCCGGCGGACATCACGGTGAACACCGGCACGACCTACCAGACGGTCGACGGGTTCGGGGCCGCGGTGTCGATCTGGGGCGGCGCCTGGTCGACGGCCGAGACGCAGACGCTGGTCGGCCTCGGCCCCAACCAGCTCGGTCTGTCCATCGTGCGCACCGGGCTCTCGCCGGTGTCCAGCGAGTGGGCGACGCAGGTGAGCGCGCTGAAGACGGCCAGGTCGTACGGGTCGAACGTGAAGATCATGGCGTCGCCGTGGACGGCGCCGGCGGCCTGGAAGACGAACAACAGCCGGATCAACGGCGGCAAGCTGAGGCCCGAGTACTACGACGACTACGCCAACCACCTCAACAGCTACGTCCAGTACATGCGCAACCAGGGCGTGACGATCGACGTCACGTCCGTGCAGAACGAGCCGGACTGGCACCCGGACTACGACTCGATGGACTGGAGCGGCACCGAGCTGCAGACCTTCGTCCGGGAGCAGGGCGCCAAGGTGCAGAACACCAAGCTGATGGTCGCCGAGGCGGTGAACCTGAACTACGGCTACACCGACCCGACGCTCAACGACGCGGCGGCCCGCAACAACATCGGCTACATCGGCGGTCACCTGTACGGCACCGAGGCGTCCGGCCGGCTGAAGCCGTACACGCTGGCGCAGCAGCACAACAAGCCGGTGTGGATGACCGAGTGGAACCTGCACGAGGCCGACGGCGGCGGCTCCAACATCTGGGGCAACCCGGCCAACGCCACGGTCTGGAACGAGACGCTCGACGACATCATGCGTACCGTGCACAAGTCGATGGAGTCGAACTGGAGCGCGTACGTCTGGTGGTACGGCAAGCGCTACTACTCGTTCATCGGTGACGGCGAGTCCGCGTACGGCACGGTCGCGGGCGCGCCGCTCAAGCGGGGGTACGCGTTCGCGCAGTACGCCAAGTACGTCCGACCCGGCTACCAGCGGGTCGCCCTGACCAAGAGCTCGAAGGCGTCGCCGCTGGAGGTGACCGCCTACTCCGGCGACGGGAAGGTCACGCTGGTGATCCTCAACCGGTCCACCAGCGCGGTGAACAACGCGATCATCCAGGCGCCGCAGAACGTCGGCCGGGCGGAGTACGTGGCCACGTCGCAGAACGCCAGCGCGGCGAGCCAGCCGGTGGGCGTGAACGGCAACCAGGTCACGGTGAACGTCGGCGCGCGGAGCATCTCCACCGTCGTGCTGACCCTCTGATCGGCGACACGAACAGGGGCGGGGGCGGCCGGATCGGCCGCCCCCGCTCGTCGCGCGTACTAGCTGGCGTACGTCTCGAACTCGCCGACTCTCGGCGTACCGCCGGAGCTGTTGATCTTGAAGTTGATCTTCTTCAGCGAGGTCGCGCCGAAGGTGATCTGGCCGGCCCCGCTGCCGGAGGCCAGCACCGCGCCGGTGTCGTTGTTGACGAGCTGCCACGATCCGATCGAACCCGAGGTGCCGGACGGCTCGCGGATGACCACACGGGACACGGTGGTGGCCGAGCCCCACTTGATCGAGACGGTGCCGGTCGACCCGGACGGCGACCAGTACGTGCTCAGGTTGCCGTCGCGCACGTTGCCGTAGCTGGTGCCGTCGGCCTTGCTGGACCCGTCGGCCCCGGCGCCGGACACGAGGCTCAGGTTGGTCCCGCCGGACGGCGGCGGGGTGGTCGTCCCGGGCGGCGGCGTGGTGGGGGCGGGCGTGGTCGGACCCGGCGTGGTCGGGGCCGGGGACTGCGGCGTGCAGTTCCCGTCGGACACGCGCAGGCCGGTGTTGGGACCCGCCGTCTGCCGCACGATGTCCGGCACGCAGCTCGCCGCGTCGAGCCGGTACGAGTACGGGACGCTGACGGTGGTCGTGGACGTCACGTTCGGTCCCGCCGGGTAGTTGTCGCTCCCGGGCGAGGACCAGGTCACGTTGTCGAAAATGTTGCCGCTGACCTGCCAGGTGCCGCGCTCGTTGGTGTAGAACGTGCCCAGGACGTCCTTGGAGTTGCGGAAGTAGTTGTTCTCCACCTTCGCCCGGGCCCCGGCGCGGGAGTTGATGCCCGACTCGTGCAGCCCGGTGTAGTGGTTGTTGAACATGTGGGCGATGCCGCCGCGCAGCAACGGCGTACGGGAGTCGATGTTCTCGTACAGGTTGTGCTCGAACGTGATGTAGCCGTTGCCGCGGTCGCTCTCACTGGACCCGATGAGGCCGCCGCGGCCGGAGTTGCGCAGGATGCTGTAGGACAACGTCACGTACTGGGTGTCGTCCTTCATGTCGAACAGGCCGTCGTAGCCCTCCGACTCCCCGCCCGACGCCTCCAGCGTGACGTGGTCGACCCAGACGTTACGGACCGTGCTCTCCATGCCGATGGCGTCACCACCGTTGGAGGTGGGCGATCCCGACTTCTTGACGTTCCGCACCGTCACGTTCTGGATGATGATGTTGCGGGAGTCGCGGATGTGGATGCCGAGCTGGTCGAAGACGGCGCCGCCGCCCACCCCGACGATGGTGACGTTGCTGATCTGCTTCAGCTCGATCACGCCGTCGGCGGTGTTGCAGCTCGACCCGGACACCTTGCTGGTGTTGCCGTGGTTGATCGTCCCGGTGACCTCGATGACGATCGGGGTGCTGCTGCTGGCCCGGCCGCACAGCGCCGCGTGGATCGCGGTGCCCGTGGTGGCGCGGACGGTCTGGCCGCCCGCGCCGCCGGTGGTGCCACCGTTCTGGGTGGCGTAGCCGGTGGCGGCGCCGACCGCCGCCGACGCCTGCGGGCTCGGCAGGACCACGGCGACGGCGATCCCGACGATCGCCGTCGCCAGTGTCGCGTGGAGTCGCAGCGCGACTGGTCTTCTCATGTCGCCTCTTCTCGTTTCGAGCATGCGGGAATTGCCGCGCAACGGCGGCATTCAGGGAAAGGAAACAATGGGAGCCGCGACGCGATCAGGCGCGTCGCCGGCGGATGTCGTTCATCTGCGATGCCCGGCTCGCCTATGAAACATCGATGTAACGCGATCGTATGAAAGCGCTTTCGCCGAGGGCAAGAGATATCGTTTGCAGGTTTTTTGCACCGCGTGCTCCGGGGTCGACCCGCGGCGAACCACTTGACGAGACCGATGGTAAGTCGTAGCTTACCGTTCGTGGTGACTTACCGGATGGAGGACGGGTGGGACGCCCTGGGCGACCCGACCCGGCGGGCGATCGTCGCGTGTCTCGCGGAGCGGCCGAGGGCGGTCGGCGAACTGGCCGCCGTACTGCCGGTCAGCCGGCCGGCCGTGTCGCAGCATCTGCGGGTACTGAAGGACGCCGGCCTGGTGACGGACCAGACGGCGGGCACGCGGCGCGTCTACCGGCTCAATCCCGCTGGCGTGGCCGCGTTACGGGATCAGCTCGACACCTACTGGAGTCGGGCGTTGGAGGGCTTCCGGGACGCCGTCGAGCGTCCCGACGAGGAGGAATCATGAGTGGCACGGATGCGGTGGTGCGGCGGCAGATCGTGGTCCACGCGCCGGTCGAGCGGGCATTCGCGATCTTCACGGAACGGTTCGGTGACATCAAGCCGAAGGAGCACAACCTGCTGGGGTCGCCGATCGTGGAGACCGTGTTCGAACCGAAGGTCGGTGGACACATCTACGACCGCGGCGAGGACGGCAGCGCGTGCGCCTGGGCCCGGGTCCTCGTCTTCGAGCCGCCGGACCGGGTCGTGTTCAGCTGGGACATCGGTCCGACGTGGCAGGTCGACCAGGATCCGGACCACGCCAGCGAGGTCGAGGTCCGGTTCGTCGCCGAGACGCCGCAGCGGACCCGGGTCGAGTTGGAGCACCGCAACCTGGACCGGCACGGTCCGGGCTGGGAGTCGGTTCGCGACGGCGTCGCCGACGGCCAGGGCTGGCCGCTCTACCTGGACCGCTACGCCGGCCTGTGCACCGAGGCCGGGTGACGTCGCCGGCCGGTCCGATCCCGATCGGGCCGGCCGGCGACGGGGGGTGTCAGCCCCGGACGACCCGTGCGGGGGACGGGTGTGGCGTCGCGGCGCCTCGGGTGCGCTGGATGAGCACGACGCAGGCCAGCACCGCCCCGGCCGCGACGACCGCGCCGGCCGTGACCGCCTCGCCGAGCAGCAGTGCCGACCAGAGCAGCGTGAGCACCGGCTGGGCGAGCTGGATCTGACCGACCGAGGCGATGCCGCCCCGGGCCAGTCCGGCGTACCAGGCGAAGAACCCGAGGAACATCGAGACCACGGTGAGGTAGCCGAACGCGGACCAGGCCGCGACGCCCGCCTGCGGCCGGTGGGCGATCGCGGCCACCGCCGTGACCGGCGCGGTGACCGGCAGCGAGAGCAGCAACGCCCAGCAGATCGTGCGGGCGCCGCCGAGTTCCCGGGCCAGCACGCCGCCCTCGGCGTACCCGAGGCCGCAGAGCACCACGGCGGCGAGCAGGAACAGGTCGGCCGGCGACAACGCGCCGCGCATCGCGCCGCCGGTGGCGAGGAACGCGAGCACCAGCGCCAGCCCGGCGGCGCTGGCCAGCCAGAACAGGGCCGGCGGACGTTCACCGGCCCGGAGCACCGCGAACGTCGCCGTCATCGCGGGCAGCACGGTGACCACGACCGCGCCGTGCGCGGAGGTCTGCGTGGTGAGGGCGAGCGAGGTGAACAGCGGGAAGCCGACCACGACGCCGAGCGCGACGACCGACAGCCGACGCCACTGGCGGCGACGGGGCCACGGGGCGCCGGTCAACCGCAGGTACGCCCCGGCGAGCAGCGCCGCGCCGACGGCCCGTCCGAACGCGACGAACCACGGGTCCAGTTCGTGCACGGCGACGCGGGTGGTCGGCAGCGACATGCTGAACGCGAGCACGCCCAGCGCGCCGAGGGCGATCCCGGCGCCCGGTCTCACCGTTACCGTCGCGGGGGCGGTAGCGCTACTCTTTGTTGTCATGAATGATGGTAGCGCTACCGATCGGGTCGTCCAGCACCTGCGGGGGTTGGTGACGGCGAGCGCTCCCGGCGCGCAACTGCCCTCGGTGCGGGAACTGACCGCCCACCACCGTGTGTCCCCGGTGACCGTCGCCGAGGCGACCCGGCGACTGGTCGCGGACGGGCTGGTGGAGACCCGCTCCGGTCGCGGCTCGTTCGTCGCCGCCCGGCGCGCCGATCCGCCCCGCGCGGACCTGTCCTGGCAGACCGTGGCGCTGGGGTCGCGGCCGGCCGGCGAGGAGGAGATGCAGGCGCTCCTGGTGTTGCCGCCCGCCGGCACCCTCGCGCTGTCCGGTGGCTACCTCGACCCGGACCTCCAACCGGCCGCCGCGCTCGGTGCGGCGCTCGCCCGTGCCGCCCGGCAACCCGCGGCGTGGCACCGCGGTCCGGTGGAGGGGCGCGCCGACCTGCGGGCCTGGTTCGCCCGTGCGGCCGGCGGCGGTCTGCGCGCCGAGGACATGGTGATCTGCCCCGGCGGGCAGGCCGCGCTCTCCTCCACCCTCCGGGCGCTCAGCACGCCCGGCGACACCCTGCTGGTCGAGTCCCCCACCTACCTGGGCGCGCTCGCCGCCGCGCGCGCGGCCGGGCTGCGGGTGGTGCCGGTGCCCGCCGACGTCGACGGGGTACGGCCCGACCAGCTCGCCGCCGCGTTCGCCCGCACCGGCGCCCGGTTGTTCTACTGCCAGCCGCTGCACGCCAACCCGCACGGCGCGACCCTGGCACCCGCGCGGCGCGCCGCGGTTGCCGAGGCGGTCCGCGACGCCGGCGCGTTCGTCGTGGAGGACGACTACGCCCGCGACCTGACCATCGACGGCGAGGCGCCGCCCCCGCTGGCCGCCGACGACCCGGACGGGCACGTCGTCTACCTGCGGTCGCTGACCAAGCCCGTCGCGCCCGGCCTGCGCATCGCCGCGCTGGGCGCGCGCGGTCCGGCCGGCGCGCGGCTGCGTGCCGCCCGCCTGCTCGACGACCTCTTCGTCGCCGGGCCGCTGCAACAGGCCGCGCTGGAGTTCCTCACCGCACCGGCGTGGGACCGGCACCGTCGTGCGCTGCGCACCGAGCTGCGGGCCCGCCGCGAGGCGTTGCTCGCGGCCCTGGACCGGCACCTGCCGTCGCTGACCCCACGCGACGTGCCCCGGGGTGGCCTGCACCTGTGGGTCCGGCTGCCCGACGGCACCGACGACGTCGCGGTGACCACGGCCGCCGCCGCGGCGGGCGTCACCGTCTTCCCCGGCCGCCCCTGGCACGCCGCCGAACCCCCGGCCCCGCACCTGCGCCTCACCTACGCCGCCGCCCCACCGGCCCTGATGGACGAGGCGGTCCGCCGCCTGGCCACCGCCCTCCCCCACTGAGCAGACCTCACACCCCACCCCCGCGATCTTGCAGTTGCACACCCCCGATACCGGGAGCAGTCCGGCATTCCACGGACCGAAAGTGCAAGATCGCGGGAAGGGGGGCGAGCGTGGCGGGGCCGCCGGGGAGGTGTCTCCCCGGCGGCCCTTGGTCGGCGTGGTCAGTTGCGGGTGATCGTGAATGTGCTGGTGGTGTTCTTGATGTCCTGGGCGTTGTCGGTCAGGCGCAGGTTGGTGAAAGTTGCCGCGCCGACCGCGGGGCCCTGACCGGCCTCGGGCATCTCGTTGACCCAGATGCCGAAGCCGGACTTGGCGTCGAACGCGTCACCGCTGCGCCGCGCCCCGGAGATCGAGACGTTGGTCAGCACGGTGTCGGTGATCGGGTTCTCCGGCTGGCTGCCGGTGTACTTGGTCTGGAACATGATCCCCGAGTACGTCGGATCGACGATGTCCACGTCGCTCACCCGGATGCCGCGGAACTCCTTGGACGCGGAGAACAGCCACATCGCCGGGAACGTCTGCGCGCCCCAGAAGTGCCCGCCCGAACGGATCAGCGAGATGTTCTCGAACCGGGTGGGCGGGCTGGCGCCGAACCCGACGAACGGGTAGCCGAAGTCCAGCGAGCTGATGGTGATGCCCGAGTACGTCAGCTGGTCGGCGATGTAGAGGTTGCGGAACACGTTGTCGTAGCCGCCGTACACGGCGATGCCGGCCGCCCGCCAGGTCAGCGTCGCGGTCAGGTTCTCGAACACGTTGCCGTGGTTGCCGCCGGAACCGCCCTGGTCGGTGGCGGAGAACAAGGCGAACGCGTCGTCGCCGTTGGAGCGGCCCTCCGAGTTGGTGACCAGGGCGTTGGTGCTCCCGTTGGTCATGTTCACCGCGTCGGCGAAGGTGTTGCGGAACCGGCTGTCCCGGATGGTCAGCCCGTCCACGCTCACCCCCCAGTAGGCGCAGACGGTGTGCTCGACCCAGACGCTGTCCAGCGTGAGGTTGTCCACGTCCTTCAGCTCGCCCCACACCTTGCCCGGACCGTCGATCCGGTTGGTGTAGTTGCCGAAGAAGGCGAGGTGGGAGAAGGTCGACCCGCTGGCCGAGGACTCCACCCGGAAGCCCGCGTCGGTGTTCTGCTGGTTCGTCGGCGTCTGGAAGCGGGTGTACCACATGCCGGCGCCGACGACCTTCACCGCCTTGCCGTACACCTGGAACTTCTGCGCGGTCTCGTAGGTGCCGGCGGGCAGGTAGACGCCGACCAGCGTGCCGGTGGTGTCCATCCGGACCGCGTCGAGCGCGTTCTGCACGTCGGCGTGGCTGAACCCGGTGGGCACCCGGTAACGCGTCGGGTCCGGGTTGGCCCGGGGCGACACCAGCTCGGTGTTGACGAAGTCGATCGCGTACGTGGTGCTGTTCGCCGGGTCCTTCTGGAGCCGGATCCGGCTGCCCGCCGGGACGGTGGAGTTGAGCAGCACGTTCGCCTCGTCGTACAGGTGCCGGGGTGCGCCCGCGCTCGGTGAGTCGCTCGGGCCGGCCTCGGCGCCGTAGAGCCAGATGTGC
The DNA here is from genome assembly GCF_049315235.1 of Micromonospora sp. WMMD754. Classification (NCBI taxonomy): domain Bacteria; kingdom Bacillati; phylum Actinomycetota; class Actinomycetes; order Micromonosporales; family Micromonosporaceae; genus Micromonospora; species Micromonospora sp. WMMD754. Next base: position 4,925,368 of record NZ_CP186058.1, on the reverse strand, counting down.
TTCGAGGTGAGGCTGATCGGCTTGTGCAGCACCCCGTTGACGTAGACGTTCAACGTCGAGTCGATCCCGCCGCCGCCCGCGGCGTCCGGGATGGAGAAGCGGGTGACCAGGGCGTTCGCGGCCGACTTGGTGGTCCACTCGACGTACGCGCCGGTGGTGTTGAGGGTGACCGCCCGCCGGCCGGACGCCTCGCCGGCCAGGTCCCCGATCGTGCGGTTGGGGCCGATCACCTGCGCGCCGCCGCCGACCGAGCCGTCCTCGGCCTCGTACATGTCGTAGCCCAGGTTGGCCCCGCGACCGACGAACAGCGCCCGGTCGCTGGTGTTGTTCTGCCGCTTCACCGGCAGCTCGTTGGCGTCGTCGGCGAGCACCACCCGGACGGTGTGACGGCCGTTGGCGGCGGTCCAGGTGCCGAGCGACACCGGGCCGGCGGTGGCCCCGGCGGCGATCGTGCCGGAGTACGCGCCGGTCAGCGTGCGGACCACGGACCCGGAGTCGTTGAGCACGGTGAGCGTGATGCCGTGCGACCCGCTCGCCGAGGCGATCGTGCCCTGGTTGCGCAGCGTCACCGCGAAGCTGACCGTGGCGCCGGCGGCCGGCGTGCCCGGCGACCAGGTCACCGCGGAGGCCACCAGGTCGGAGCTGGCCACCGGGCTGACCGTCAACGCGGTCGGGTTGGTGTAGGAGTTGTTCGCCTCGTTCTGCTCGATCACCGCGTTCGACTCGTCGACCTTGGCGGTGAGCTGGTAGCTGCCGGCGTTGCGTGCGCCGATGTTCGCCGAGACGGTGCTCGACGCGCCGGCCGCGAGCGCGCCGACGGCGGCGGTGCCGACCTTCGTCGTACCCAGGTAGAGGTTGACGTCGGTGGCGGCGGACGCCGCGCTGCCGGCGTTGCGCACGGTGGCCGACAGGGTGATCGCGTCGGTCTCCACCGGCGCGGACGGCGAGGCGGTGACGCCGGTGACGGTGAGGTCCGGGTTGGGGGCCGGGACGCCGATCACCTGGAGCTCGGCGACCTGGCCGTTGGACGAGCCGGAGTTCGCGGTGAACTGGAGTCGGACGTCCGCGGCGGTGGCCGAGACCGGGACGGTCACCGTGTTGCTGCTGTTCGGGTTGAAGGAGTAGGTGGCGGAGCCGACCAGGCTGGTGAACCCGGAGGCGGACTGCTCCCGGCCGAGCACCTGGAACGTCTGGGTGCGCGCGCCCCAGGCCGGGTCCGGGTTGAGCTTCACCACGACCGCGCTGATGCTCGCGTTGGCGCCCAGCGCGACGGTGAGCGTGCTCGGGTACGCGCCCGGCGCGCCCTCCCAGTAGGTGGCGACGTCGTTGTCGACGGCGTTGGCGGCGTTGAACACGTGCACCACGGACGAGGCGGTGGCCGGCTTGCCGACCGCCAGGTTGGTGCCGCCGGTGGTGCTGCCGGTGCGGGTGACCGTGTTGCTGTTGGCGGAGACGTTGCCGGCCGCGTCGCGGGCGCGCACGTGGTAGGAGACGGTGGCGCTGTCCGGCTGGCTGTCGGTGAACATCAGCGTGGAGCCGCCGACGGTGGTGCGCAGCGACCCGTTTGCCCACACCTCGTAGCCGGTGACGCCGACGTTGTCGGTGGACGCGGTCCAGGTCAGCCGGATCTGCCCGCTCGCCGGCTGGGTGTAGGCGAGGTTGGCGGGCGCGGTGGGCGCGGTGGTGTCGCCGGTGTTGCCGGTACGGGTGACCGTGTTGCTGTTCGCCGACACGTTGCCGGCGGCGTCCCGGGCCCGGACGTAGTAGGACACGGTCGTCCCGGCCGGCTGGGTGTCGGTGTACGCCAGCGTGGTACCTGCGACGCTGGTGCGCAGCACGCCGTTGGCGTAGACGTCGTAGCCGGTGACGCCGACGTTGTCGGTCGACGCGGTCCAGGTCAGCCGGACCTGGTCGGTGGCCGGCTCGGTGAACGCCAGGTTGCCCGGCGCGCTGGGCGCCTGGGTGTCCCCGGTGGCCGGGCCGTAGATCTCCAGCTCGGAGAGCTGCCCGGCGGGCCAGGCGCTGTTCGCGGTGAACAGCAGCCGCAGGTAGCGGGTGGACGCGGTGGGCACGGTGACGGTCACCGTGTTGCCGCCGGCCGGGTCGAACGCGTACGACGCGGACCCGACCAGGGTGCCGAAGGAGGAGCCGGTGGTGCTGCCCTGCACGGTCAGCGTCTGGTTGCGCGCGCCCCAGCCGGTGGGCAGCCGCAGCACCAGCCGGTTGACGCTGGTCGCGGCGCCCAGGTCGGCCTGGATCCACTGCGGGAACGCGTTGTTCGGGCTCTCCCAGTAGGTGGCCGCGTTGCCGTCGTTGGCGTTGCCGGCGGTGTAGACGTCGGAGTGGCCGCTCTCGGTCATGGTCTTGCCGAGCGCCAGGTTGGTCGACGAGGAGGCCGTGCCGTAGACCTCCAGCTCGGCGAGTTGGGCGGCGGCCCAGCCGGTGTTCGCGGTGATCACGACCCGCAGGTAGCGGGCGTCGGTGGCGGTGAAGCCGAGCGTCACCGTGTTGCCGGCGGCCGGGCTGAACGACCGGGCGGCGGACGCGACGACCGTGGTGAAGCCACTGCCGTCGGCGCTGGCCTGCACGGACAGCGTCTGGTTGCGCGCCTCCCAGGCGGCCGGCAGCTCGAGCACCACCTGGTCGACGGCGCGGCTGGTGCCGAGGTCGACCTGGGCCCACTGGGGCAGCGTGCCGCTGCTCTCCCAGTAGCTGCCCTGGTTGCCGTCGGTCAGGTTGGCCGCGACGTAGGGGCCGTTGACGCTGCTGGCGGTGGCGGTGCGGCCGGCGGCGAGGTTCGGGCCGCCGGCGGCGAGGGCCGGCGGGGCCGGCGCCGCGGTGACGGCCAGGCCGACCGCGGCGAGCACCGCGACGACTCTGGTACGGAGTCTGGACATGGTGGACGGACACCTTCTTCCGGGGGAGGTGGAGAGGCGTTGACGGGGGTGGGGGGTGTGGTACGGCGGGGACCCGGGGCGGGTCCCCGCCGCGCCGGTCAGGAGGCGTAGACCTCGAACTCGGACAGCTGGCCGGCCGGCCAGCCGGTGTTGCCGGTGAAGGTCAGCCGCACGTAGCGGCGGTCGCCGGAGGGCAGCGCGATCGACACGCTGTTGCCGCCCGCCGGGTCGAACGTGTACCCGGCCGCCGCCTTGAGGGTAGCGAACGACGAGCCGTCGGTGGAGCCGAGCACGGCCACCGTCTGGGTGCGGGTCTGCCAGGCCGTCGACGGCGGCAGCTTGAGCACCACCCGGGACACCGGGCGGGCGCTGCCCAGGTCGACGGTGACCGACTGGGGGAACGCGTTGTTGGCGCTCTCCCAGTAGGTGGTGGCGTTGCCGTCGACCGTGTTGCCGGCGCCGTAGACGTCGGCGTGGCTGGTCTCGGCGACCGGCCGCCCGGCGGCGAGGTTGCCGGTCGGGGGCGCGGTGGTGGTCGGCGGGGTGGTGGTGGGCGGCGGGGTGGTCGTCGTGCCGTCGCCGTACACCTCCAACTCGGAGAGCTGGGCCGCCGGCCAGCCGGTGTTGCCGGTCACGGTGACCCGGACGTACCGGCGGGCGCCGGACGGCAGCACGATCGACACGCTGTTGCCGGCCGCCGGGTCGAACACGCGGCCCGCCGACGCGGCCAGCGTCGAGAACGACGAGCCGTCGGTGGAGCCGAGCACGGACAGCGTCTCGGTGCGGCGCTCCCAGCCGGCCGGGAGCTTGAGCACCACCCGGTCGACGGTGCGCGACGCGCCGAGGTCGACCGTCAGCGACTGCGGGAACGCGTTGTTGGCGCTCTCCCAGTAGCTGGCCGCGTTGCCGTCGACCGCGTTGCCGGACGCGTACGTCTGGTTGACGCTGGTGGCGGTCGCCGGCCGGCCCAGGGCCAGGTTCCCGCCGGTCGGCGGCGGGGTGGTCGGCGGCGGCGTGGTCGGGGGCGTGGTGGTGGGCGGCGTGGTGGTCGGGGGCGTGCTGGTGGGCGGCGGGCTGGACGGCCCGTTGCCCCACTGCGGCTGCGGCCACGGCCCGCAGTACGGGGTGGGCGTGTACCAGCCGGAGTTGCCGGCGCCCTGGGTGATCTGGAAGCCGCTGCCCACGCAGTTGTGCATCGGGTTGGCCTGGGCGATGTTCGTGGCCCGCACGTTCGTGAAGCTGACCTGGCTGGGCGCCTGGACCTGGAGCGCGTACGTGCCCGCGCCGTCGATCCGGACGTTGGTGAACGAGATGCCGCTGGTCTGCCCCTCGATCCAGTGCAGCGCCGCGTAGGAGCTGTCCAGGATGTCGGTGTCGGTGACGTTGATCGCCGCGCCCTGGATCGGCTCGTTGAGCGCGGAGAACCAGATGGCGCCCACCCCGAACTGCCAGTTGTAGTCGGAGTTGCCGTTGCGGATCAGCGTGTTGCGGGCGACCGTGATGGTGCCCGCGACGGCCGTCGACCCGGTGACGCCGGGATAGCGGTTCGCCACGTGGATGCCGCCGCCGTTGGTCACCGAGTCGGCGGTCACGTTGTCGGCGATGGTGATGTTGCGCCCGCCGTACGTCACCAGGTGGTTCGCCAGGACCGTCACGCCGATGGTGTTGTGGGTGAAGGAGTTGCCGACGTTCGGCACGCTCTGCGCCCACATGGCCAGCGCGTCGTCGCCGGTGTTGCGGACGAACGTGTTGGTCACCGTGGAGTTGGTGACGCCCCAGTGGAAGTTCACCCCGTCGGCGGTCTGGTCGAGGATGCGGCTGTTGCGGATGGTGAAGTTGTCCATCGGGCCGTCCATCCAGGCGCCGACCTTGGTGTGCTGCAACCAGAGGTTGTCCACCACCGAGTTCGTCATCGCGCCGCCGAGCGCGTTGACCTGGTCCTCGTCGACGCGCTCGCGGATGTCGCCGATGATGGCGAAGTCCCGCAGCGTGACGTTGCGGCTGGGCCCGCCGGCCTCGTGCGAGCGGATCTCACCGGAGTAGCCGCCGCCGGGCACGTACTTGCCGTAGATGCCGGCGGCGCGCTTGCGGTCGGTGGGGTGCCGGCCGCCGAGCACCGAGTACCACGGCCCGGCGCCGCGCAGCGTCACGCCGTCGACCACCACGTGGTCCCAGAGCGTGAACGTGCCGGACGGGATCCACACCGCCTTCCCCTGCGCCCTGCCGGCGTCCACCGCCGCCTGGAACCTCGCGGTCGAGTCGGTGGCGCCGGTCGGGTCCGCGCCGAAGTCGGTGACCACGTCCAGCACGCCGGACGGCTTGCTGATCGGCGCTCCGACCAGCTCGAAGTCGGCCAGGTCGATGATGAAGGTGGGCGACTGCGCGGTTGAGGAGACCTGGAGGCGGATCGTGGTGCCGGCCGGGTAGGTGGTGCCGAACATGGCCCGGGTCTCGTCGTAGAAGTGGTGCGGGTTGGTGTCGCCCGGGTTGTTGTTGAACGGGTAGCCGCCGTAGTACCAGCCGTACCGGGAGGTGACCGGCACGGCCTTGACCAGGGTGCCGTTGGCGCGCAGGTCGATGCTGGCGTCCCGGCCGGTGCCGGCGGCGCTGTCCGGCAGGCTGTAGCGGAAGGTGACCGCGTTCGCCGGGGCCGCGAGCGTGAACTCGACGTACTCGCCGACGGCGTCGAGGGTGACCGCCTCCCGGCCGGACGCCTCCGACGGCAGCGTGCCGTAGCGCCGGTCGGGGCCGACCTTCGTGCCGGTGTGGGCGGCCTGCTCCGCCTCCTGCTCGCGGAACGGCACGGTGGCGCCGCGGCCGGAGATGTCGAACGGGGACAGGCCGGCGGCGTGCGCCGGGGTGGCCGTGGAGGTGAGCGCCACGACGGTCAGTGTCGAGGCGGCGAGCGTGGCGGCGGCCAGGGCCGCGAGCCCGGTGGTGCGGTGGCGGTGCGGGGTGCGGTGCTCGGCCATGCGGGGTGTGCTCCCTTTCGTCGGTGGCCAGGTCCCCCGTGCGGCGGTGCTCCTGTCTCCTTCCTGTCCTCCCCAGGTGCTTCTGCGGCGGCCGGGACGGGCCGCCGGATGCCGCGGCGCCGGCGGCGGGACGATGCCGCCGGCGCCGCGGGTCAGTTCGTCCGGGTACGCAGCCAGACCGCGGTGTCCGGTGGCAGCCGGTCGTCGTCGAGCGGGCCGCTGGCCAGCAGCAGCTTCTCGTGCGCGGGCAGCGCCACGGCCCGGTCACCGAGGTTGACCAGGCAGGCGAACCCGGGCTCGCGGGCGAAGGCCAGCACCCGGTCGGGAGCGGGCAGCCAGCTCAGCGGGCCGTCACCCAGCGCGGGGTCGGCCCGACGCAGCGCCAGCGCGGCCCGGTACAGCTCCAGCATCGAGTGCGGGTCGCCGGTCTGGGCCCGGACCGTGCGGTCCTTCCAGTCGGCCGGTTGCGGCAGCCACGGCGCGGCGGACGCGCCCTCGGGGCTGAACCCGAACGGCGGGTCGTCGCCCTGCCAGGGCAGCGGCACCCGGCAGCCGTCGCGGCCGGGGTCGACCCGCCCGGAACGCTCCCACATCGGGTCCTGCCGCAGCTCGTACGGGATGTCCTCGACCTCCCACAGACCCAGCTCCTCGCCCTGGTAGACGTAGGCGGCGCCGGGCAGCGCGAGCGACAGCAGCGCGGCGGCCCGGGCCCGGCGGGTGCCGAGTTCCAGGTCGGTGGGGATGCCCTCGCGCTTGGCGGCGAAGCTGAACCGGGTGTCGGCCCGGCCGTAGCGGGTGACGTGCCGGGTGACGTCGTGGTTGGACAGCACCCAGGTGGCCGGCGCGCCGACCGGCGCGTGCGCGGCGAGCGTGCCGTCGATGCTCTCGCGCAGCGAGGTGGCGTCCCAGGCGCAGCCGAGGAAGTCGAAGTTGAACGCGGTGTGCAGCTCGTCCGGCCGCAGGTAGTTGGCGAAGCGCTGCCGGTCCGGCAGCCACACCTCGCCGACCAGCGCCCGGTCGCCCGGGTAGCCGTCGGCGATGCGCCGCCAGGCCCGGTAGACGTCGTGCACGCCGTCCTGGTCGCGGAACGGGTGCGGCCGGTCCGGGTGGACCTCGGGCAGCGTGCCGTCCTTGACCAGCAGGCCGGCCGAGTCGATCCGGATGCCGTCCACGCCCCGGTCGAACCAGAACCGCAGGATGTCGGAGAACTCGGCGCGTACCCGGGGGTGGTCCCAGTTGAAGTCGGGCTGCTGCGGGGCGAACAGGTGCAGGTACCAGTCGCCGGGGGTGCCGTCCGGATCGGTGGTGCGGGTCCAGGTCGGGCCGCCGAACTCGCCGGTCCAGTCGGTGGGCGGGAGGTCACCGCCGGGACCGCGTCCGGCGCGGAACCAGAACAGCTCCCGCTCGGGGGCGTCCGGCCCGCCGGCCAGCGCCGCCCGGAACCACGGGTGCGCGTCCGAGCAGTGGTTGGGCACCACGTCGACGATGGTCCGGATGCCGAGCGCGTGTGCCTCGTCGATCAGCGCCTCGACCTCGCCGAGGGTGCCGAAGACCGGGTCGATGTCACGGTAGTCGGACACGTCGTAGCCGGCGTCGGCCATCGGGGACGGGTACCAGGGGCTGAACCAGATCGCGTCGACACCGAGCGCGGCGAGGTGGTCCAGGCGGGAGCGGATGCCGGCGACGTCACCGATCCCGTCGCCGTTGCCGTCGGCGAAGCTGCGTGGGTAGACCTGGTAGATCACCGCTGATCGCCACCACGGGCTGCTGTCGACCATGGACACGGGCACCTGCTTTCTGCGGGTCGGTTCTGATGCGGCGGGCGGTGCGCCCGTCAGCCCTTGAGGCCGCCGGTGGTCAGGCCGGACATGATGTTCCGTTGGAAGATCAGGAACAGCACGACGGTGGGGATCGCGGCGATGACGGAGGCGGCGATCACCACGTTCATCGGGGTGCCGCCGGCGAAGGTGTAGATGCCGACGCTGACGGTCCGCGTCTCCGGCGACGGCATGACCAGCTTCGGCCAGAGGAAGTCCTTCCACACCGCGGTCACCGCGAAGATCGCCACCACGCCGAGGATCGGGCGGGACATCGGCAGGACGATCGACCAGAGCGTGCGCAGCGGCGAGGCGCCGTCCATCACCGCGGCGGCCATCAGATCCTCGGGGATCGAGTCGAAGAACCGCTTGAGCAGGAAGATGTTGAACGCGTTGGCGACCAGCGGCAGCCAGATGGCGAACGGCGAGTCGAGCAGGTTGACGTGCACGATCGGCAGGTCGAGCACGGTCACGTACTGCGGGACGATGAGCACCATCGCCGGGATCATCAGCGTCGCCAGCATCAGACCGAGGATCAGCCCGCCCAGCACCGGGCGCAGCTTCGACAGCGCGTACGCGGCGGCGGTGTCGAACACCAACTGGAACAGCACCGCGCCCATCGCGTAGTAGAACGTGTTGAACAGCAGCTTCGCCAGGGCGAGGTTGTGCCAGGCGTCGACGTAGTTCTGCGGCTGCGGGTCACGAGGGAACAGCGACGGCGGGGTCTGCGCGATCTCCTGGCCGCTCTTGAGCGCGCCGGTGACCATCCAGTAGAGCGGGCCGAGGAAGACCAGCGTGAACACCACCACGACGACGGTCAGCACGGTCCAGTAGAGGACCCGGCCGCGACCGCGCCGCAGCTGGGCCGGGGAGATGAGGGTCCGGGTGGTGGTGTCGGCTGCCATGTCCTAGTCCTGTCTCGCGGTCAGTCGCACGTAGACGGCGGAGAACCCGGCCAGCACGACCAGCATGATCACGCCGAGCGCGGCGGCGCCGTTGAGGTCGTTCTGGAAGAACCCGTGCTGGTAGATCAGGTAGGCCACCGAGGTCGCGGAGTCCTGGGTGCCGGCGCCGTTGGCGAGGATCAGCGGCTCGGTGAACACCTGCATGGTGGCCACGATCTGGAGCATCGCCAGCAGCGCCAGGATCAGCCGCGTCTGCGGGATCGTCACGTGCACGATCCGCCGCCACACCCCGGCGCCGTCGATCTCGGCGGCCTCGTACAGCTCGCCGGGGATGTTCTGCAACGCGGCCAGGTAGATCAGCACCGCGCCGCCCATGTTCATCCAGGTCGACGCCAGCACCATGGCGGGCATCGTCATGGTCGGCGACTGCATCCACTCCGACGTGGGCAGGCCCACCGCGGTGAGGATCGCGTTGAACAGTCCCGCCTCGCTCGGGTCGTACGCGTAGAACTTGAACAGGAACAGCGCGGACGCCGGCGGCAGCATCACCGGCAGGTAGACCAGCACCCGCAGGTAGCCCTTCGCGTGGCGCAACTCGTTGAGCAGGATCGCCACGAGGAACGGCACGGCGTAGCCGAGCACGAGCGCCAGGCCGGTGAAGACGAACGTGTTCTTCCAGGCCGTCCAGAAGCTCGGATCGGCCATGATCCGGGTGTAGTTGTCCCAGCCGACCCAGCTGGTCTCGCCGCGCCGGGTGCGCTGGAAGCTCATCACGACGCCGCGGACCATCGGGTACCAGGAGAAGACGGCGAAGCAGGCGACCGCGCCGATGAGGAACGTGTGCCCGGTGAGGTTGTCCCGCACCCTGCGGCCGAGACCGGCCCGGCGCGCGGCGACGCGCGGCGGTGTCGGTGCGGAACGGCCGGGGCGGCGGGTGGCACCCGGGGCGGTGGTGAGCGCCAAGGCAACTCCTGCGGTAGGGGGTGGGGGCCGGTCGGGGCCGACCCCCACCCGGTCGGGTCAGCTGCCGGCGGCCAGGAGCTGGTTGACCTTGTCCTCGGCGGTCTTGAGCAGGGCGTCGATGTTCGCGTTCGGGTTCGTCAGCACCCCGGACATCGCCGCGTCGAGCACCGCGTAGATGGCCTGCGCGTTGCGCGGCTCACCCTTGATCGGCACCGGGTTGGCCTCGAAGACCGCGAAGTTGGTGGTGTCGACGTTGGCGTTGGCCTTGCGCAGGTCGAGTTCCTGCTTCTGCGCGTCGCTGCCGTTCGTGAACAGCAGCGGCTGGGGCAGGCCGACCGGGTAGTTCTGCGGCTTGGCGCGGACGTAGTCGAACTGCCCCTTGCCCGGGGTGAGCTTCTGGTAGGCGATCCACTTCAGACCGGCCTTGACCTGCTCCGGGGTGAGGCCCTTCTTGAAGAAGTAGCCCTCGCCGCCGCCGAGGGTCGCCTTGGCCGGGCCGTCCTGGCCGGGCAGCGGGCCCATCGCCCAGTCCTGGTACTTGCCCTGGAACTGGCTGACGATCGCCTGGGTGGCGTCGGGCGCGCCGATGAACATGCCGACCTTGCCGGCGCCGGCGTTGGTCAGCAGGTCGCCCCACTGCAGGAGCTGGCGGCTGCCCATGCTGTTGTCGCCGTAGCGCATGTCCTTGAGGTTCTGCAGGACCTGCTTGCCCATCGGGTTGTTGAAGTCGGCCTTCTTGCCGTCGGCGCTGAGTACCTGGCCGCCCTGCGAGTAGAGCAGCGAGGTGAAGTGCCAGCCGCCGGTGTTGCCGGCGCTGTACTCGGAGTAGCCGGCGACGCCGCCGCCGAGCGCCGAGATCTTCTTGGCCGCGGCCCGCACCTCGGACCACGTCTTCGGCGGGTTGGCCGCGTCGAGGCCGGCCCGCTGGAAGAGCGCCTTGTTGTAGATCAGGCCCATCGAGTAGTTCTTCACCGGTACGCCGTAGAGCTTGCCGCCGTCGGTGAAGACCTCCTTGAGCGCCGGGTCCACGCTGTCCCAGGTGGGGATGGTGTCCTTGGTGGCGTACTCGGTGATGTCCATCGCCTGACCGGAGTCCAGCACCTGCTGGAGGTCGGTCATGTAGCCGTAGAACACGTCGGTGACGGTGCCGCCGGCGAGGCGGGCGGTGAAGTCCGGCGGGTTGTTGCACTGCTCGCCGACGCTGACGCTCTTGATCACGATGGTCGGGTTCTGCCGCTGGAACTCGGCGACGTCGTCGTTCCAGTTCTTCAGCAGTTCCTTCTGCGCGCCGACCGGCTGGCAGTCGACGGTGATGGTGACCTTGCCGCCGGCCTCGCCGGAGTCGTCGCTCTTGGTGGAGCACGCCGCGAGGCTGAGCCCGAGGCCGGCCGCGAGGGCGACCGCCGCGACCTTCCGATACTGCGGTACGGACATGTGTCCATCCCTTCGGGAACGGGTGTATCGATGGTTTGCACTGATCTGCGGTGACCGCGCGGCTGCCGCGCCCCGGGGTCCGGTGGAAGTGGAGTCAATGTAGCGACGCCGACTCTTTACAGCAAGGTGTCGACTCGAAGACGAAAGAACACGACTTTGCAACGGCTGATCACGACGGAGGCGTTCGGGGGCACAAAAAAGGCCGCCGACCGCGGGTAGCGGTCGGCGGCCGGGTGGCGCGCCGGGTCAGGTACGGGGAGCGGGGGCGGTGGAGCCGCGTACCACCAGCTCGGGCTCGAAGAGCAGCTCGTCGTGCAGCACGCCGGCCCCCTCGATCTGGGTGACCAGCAGGTCGACGGCGGCCTGGCCCATCGTCTCGATCGGCTGGCGCACCGTGGTCAGCGGCGGGTCGGTGCAGGTCATGAACGCGGAGTCGTCGAAGCCGACCACCGAGACGTCGGCGGGCACCGCGCAGCCGAGCCGCCGGGCGGCCCGGATGGTGCCCAGCGCCAGCACGTCGCTGGCACAGACGATGCCGGTGGCGCCGCGCTCGATCAGCTTCGTGGCGGCGACCCGCGCGCCCTCCATGGAGAAGCTGGACCGCTCCACGAGGGACCGGTCCTCGCCCCAGCCGGCGGCGCGGACCATGGCGTCGAGCTTGCGGCGCGACGGCACGTGGTCGCCCGGGCCGAGCACGATGCCGATCCGCTCGTGGCCGAGGGAGCGCAGGTGCCCGTACGCCTGCTCGACGGCGACCGCGTCGTCGGTGGACACCCGGGGGAAGCCCAGCTCCTCGACGCCGGCGTTGACCAGCACCACGGGCAGTCCGCGATCGGTCAGGCGCCGGTAGTGCTCGTGCGAGGCGTCCGCGAGCGCGTACGAGCCGCCGGCGAAGATGACGCCGCTGACCTGGTGGTCCAGCAGCATCTCCACGTAGCCGGACTCGGGCACGCCGCCGATGGTGCGGGCGCAGAGCGCCGGGGTGAACCCGCGTTGGGCCAGCGAGCCGGTGACCACCTCGGCCAGGGCCGGGAAGATCGGGTTCTGCAGCTCGGGCAGCACCAGACCGACCAGCCGGGCGCGCTCCCCGCGCAACTTGGTCGGGCGCTCGTAGCCGAGCACGTCGAGGGCGGTCAGCACGGCCGTCCGGGTCGCCTCGGACACGCCGCCGCGGCCGTTGAGCACACGACTCACGGTCGCCTCGCTGACGCCCGCCTTGCGGGCCACCTCCGTCAAGCGTTTCGTCACGGCGGCAATCCTACGTCGGTTTCTTGCAAGAAAAGAACAGCCGGACCGCCCGATTCTTGACGTCCCTACCCGCAGCAGCAGTGAAAGATTCAAACATGGCAATGCTTGAAAGAGAGCAGGGAGCAGGAATAACATGAGGCACCTTGTCGACGGGCGCCCCTCACCCGCGCCGAGGCCACCACCGTCCCCTCCTCGCGAAAGTGGGTGCTCCGATGCAACGGAGCGTGGAAGGCACCACGGGCCGCCGCCCGTACGTGCCGCGGATCCTCGCGGCGGCGGTCACCGCCGCCGCCCTGGTCGTGCCGCCCGGCTCCGCCGCCGCGGCGACCGCGCCCCCCGGCCCGGCGCCGGCGGTCACCCGGGCCGCACTCGACCCGGCACTGGTGGCCGGGCGCGGCGCCGCCGTCGACTACGTCGAGCAGGAGGCCGAGAACGCCCGCACCACCGGCGCCGTCATCGGCCCCGACCGGTCCGCCTACACCCTGGCCGGCGAGGCGTCCGGTCGCCGGGCCGTCCGCCTGCTGCCCGGTCAGTACGTCGAGTTCACGCTCCCCCGGGCCACCAACGCGCTGACCGTGCGCTACAGCATCCCCGACGCGCCGCGCGGCGGCGGCATCACCGCGCCGCTGCGGGTCGCCGTCGGCCGGGCGCCCGCGCGCACCATGACGCTCACCTCGCAGTACGCCTGGCTCTACAACCAGTACCCGTTCACCAACGACCCCGACGCGGACCTGCTGCACCCGGACTGGTGGATCACCGAGTGCTCGTGCGTGCCGGCGGCCACCACACCGACCCCGGTCGTCGCCAAGCCGTTCCGGCCGCACCACTTCTACGACGAGCAGCGGATGTTGCTCGGGCGGACCCACCGGGCCGGCGAGGTGGTCCGGCTGACCGCGCCGACCGGCACGGCCGCCGCCTGGACCGTGATCGACCTGCTGGACGCGCACCTGGTCGCCCCGCCCCGGGTGGTTCCCCGCGCGGTGAACGTGCTCGCCTTCGGCGCCGACCCGACCGGGCGGCGCGAGTCCGCCGACGCGTTCGACCGGGCCGTGGCGCACGCCCGCCGGGTGGACCGGCCGCTGTACCTGCCGCCGGGCGTCTTCCAGGTCAACCGGCACGTGATCGTCGACGACGTGACGATCGTGGGCGCCGGCAGCTGGTACACCGTCGTGAAGGGACGCGAGGTCGCGCTCGACACCCCGGCGCCGGACGGGTCCCGGCACACCGGCGTCGGCTTCTACGGCCGCGACGCCGCGGACGGCGGCAGCCGCCACGTCCACCTCTCCGGCTTCGCGATCGAGGGCGACGTCCGCGAGCGCGTCGACACCGACCAGGTCAACGCCATCGGCGGGGCGCTCAACCACAGCACCGTCGACGGCCTCTACCTGCACCACACCAAGGTCGGCATGTGGTTCGACGGTCCGATGACGGGTCTGCGGGTCACCGACACCGTGATCGCCGACCAGATCGCCGACGGGGTGAACTTCCACACCGGCGTCACGCACTCCTCGGTCACCAACTCGGTGGTCCGCAACAGCGGCGACGACGCCCTGGCCATGTGGTCGGAGGGGACCGCGAACGCGTCCAACACGTTCGCGTACAACACCGTGCAGTCGCCGGTGCTGGCCAACGGCATCGCGCTCTACGGCGGCGCCGACCTGACCGTCGCGCACAATCTGGTCGCCGACCCGGTCCGCGAGGGCAGCGCCATCCAGATCGGCTCCCGCTTCGGGGCCGAGCCGTTCGCCGGCCGGATCCGGATCACCGGCAACACCACGGTCCGGGCCGGCACCTACGACCTCAACTGGAACATCGGCCTCGGCGCGATCTGGTTCTACGCGCTGGACCGCAGCATCGACGCCGACATCCAGGTCACCGGCGACGCCTACCTGGACAGCACCTACAACGCGATCATGCTGGTCAGCGACTGGCCGGTGAAGGACCGCGTCCGGATCGACAACGTGCGGTTCCGCGACATCCGGGTCGACGGCACGGGCACCTCGGTGGTGAGCGCCCGCACCGCCGGCGGGGCCAGCTTCGCCGACGTCGACGCGCGCAACGTGGGCGCGGTCGGGGTGAACAACTGCGGCTCGTTCCACTTCACCCCGGCCGGATCCGAGTTCGGCCTCACCGACCTCGGCGGCAACGACGGCGGCTGGCTGGCCCCGTGGCTGCTGCCGAACACCATCACCTGCGACGACCGACCTCCGGTCGTGCCGCCGCCCCCACCGTCCTCCTGGTGACGGGCGACCCCACCACTTCCCCGCAGTGGCGGAGATCCCACCGCGTTGTCAAGTGGGCACTCCCGCATGATCCACACCACGTCGGGGAAGTGGCGTGGTCCAGGCGCCGTCGATGCCGCCACCTCCCCGAGCTGGCGGGGCGGCCCGCGACGGTACCCGACGGGTGGTCAGAACGACGCGACCGCCACCGGTCGAGGACACCGGTGGCGGTCGCGGACGGGGAGAACGGGGTGGATCAGGCCTCGGTGAGCTGACCCCGCAGCTTGGTCAGGGCGCGGGCGAGCAGCCGCGACACGTGCATCTGGGACACGCCGACCCGGGCGGCGATCTCGCTCTGGGTCAGGTTGCCGTAGAAGCGCAGCGTGAGGATCTTCTGCTCGCGCTCGTCGAGCGTGGCCAGCGCCGGGCCCAGCGAGGCGCGCAGCTCGGCCAGCTCGTACTCGTTGTCCTCGGTGCCGAGCGTGTCACCCAGCTCGGTGGCGCTGTCGCCGTCGCCGATCGGGGTGGAGAGCGACACCGCGTTGTAGGCGCGGGCACCCTCCAGGCCCTCCAGCACCTCTTCCTCGGTGACGTCGAGGTGGGTGGCGATGTCGGCCACGGTCGGGGCCCGGTTGAGGGTCTGGGTCAGCGTGCTGTTCGCCTCGGAGATGCGCAGCCGCAGCTCCTGAAGGCGACGCGGGACCCGGATGTTCCAGGTGCGGTCACGGAAGTGCCGCTTGATCTCGCCGAGGATGGTCGGGATGGCGAAGCCGGCGAAGTCGACCCCGCGGGAGGCGTCGAACCGGTCGACCGCCTTGATCAGGCCGAGCGCCGCGGTCTGGGCCAGGTCGCCGGCCGGCTCGCCGCGACCGCTGTAGCGGGCGGCCAGGTGGTTGGCCAGCGGCAGCCACGCCTCGATGACCTGATTGCGCAGGCTCGCCCGCTGCGGGTGGTCCGCGGGCAGGGCGGCGAGCGCCCCGATCAGCTCGCTGGCGCGGGACTCCTCACCGGTCTGCGGCGCGCGGTGCACCTCGGTGGCGGACGGTGCCATGGTCATCGTGGTCATGCTGCCCTTCCTGTCCTCGGAGAACGGGTGGCCTCCCACACCGGTCGTGCCAGTCACACTAGACCAAAGGTCACCGCCAAATCAACCGAACGGACGATGGAGATTTGGGCCTATACCGGACAACCTGGCGTGGAATCCGGTCAGCGGGGTAGCAGCGGCCGGTAGTCGGCGGCGGTGAGCGGGAGCGCCGAGACGCTCCCGTCTGCGCGGGGCACCTCCAGCGGCTGCCCGTCCCGGCGGAACGCCACACTGTCCACGTCCGGCCGTTGGGTGAGGCTGCACACGATCTGCCCGAAGGCGAGCACCTCGTCGCTGCGCCCGGTCTCCTCGCCGGCCTGGCGCACGTCGACCGTGGCGACCGAGCCGGCCAGCGTGGCCCCCGCGACCGCCACCGTGCCCGGCAACGCGGTGGCCAGCCCGCGACCCCGCTCCCAGCGGTCCGGCCCGGCCAGCAGGTGCTGGAGGTGGGCGTCCACGTCCGGCAGCCGGTCCGCCGGGCGGGTGACCACCGCGAGCCCGTCCTCCCGGACGAAGCAGAACGGCTCGTCCGCCCGACCCTCCGGGTCGGCGGTCGTGGTGCCGGCCGGCGTCGGGAACCGGCCGGGCGGCGGCTGCACCAGCCGGGGCTCGTCGTCGACCGGCACGCCGCACCCGGCGAGCAGCGCTGCCGCGAGCAGCGCAGGGACCAGCCGGCGCCTCATCGGACCGCTCCCGGCAGCTCGACCCGGAACCGGGCGCCCCGGTCCCGCTCCAGCACGGCCGCCGTCCCGCCGTGCGCCGCCGCGTGCTGGGCCACCAGCGCGAGCCCGAGCCCGGTGCCGTCGGTGTCGGCCCGGGCGTGCGCCGCCCGGCCCCGGACGAACCGGTCGAAGATCGCCTCCCGGTCCGCCGCCGGCACGCCCGGACCGTCGTCGTCGACCTCCACGACGCCCACGCCGTCCTCCGAATAGAGCCGGACGGCGACCGGACCGCCGCCGTACCGTTCGGCGTTCTCCAGCAGGTTCAGCAGCACCTGGGCGAACCGGCGACGGTCGACCCACCACCGGTGCGGCGCACCGGCCGACGTCTCCACCAGGCTCTCCGGCAACGACCGTTCGCGGCAGGCGGACCGCGCCAGGTCGACCACGTCGACGGTCTCCCGGTGCGCCGGCTGCTCGGTGCGGGCCAGCTGGATCAGGTCGTCCACCAGGCGCTGGAACCGGGCCACCTCGTCCGCCACCAGGCCCGCCGCGGTGGCGGTGCGCTCGTCCTGGTGTTCCCGGCGGCGGGTCAGGACGCTCGCGGCGGCGGCCAGCGTCTGCAGCGGCGAGCGCAGCTCGTGGCTGACGTCCGCGGCGAAGCGCCGGTCCCGGTCGATCCGCCGGACCAGCTTGTCGACCATCTCGTTGAACGAGCTGGACAGGCGGGTCAGGTCCGGGTCGGTGGTCGGGTCGAGCCGGGTGGCGAAGTCGCCGGCGGCGATCCGCTCGGCCGCGTCGGCCACCGCGGTGAGCGGCCGGAGGCTGTGCCGGGTGGCGTACCAGCCCAGCGCCGCGCCGGCTCCCGCGATCATGATCGCGACGGCGGTCAGCGTCAGCCCGACCACCTGGAACGTGTCCTCCACCTCGCGCAGCGAGGTCAACTCGTAGTAACCCAGCTCACCGGGGAGCGGCACCCCGACGAGCAGCGTCGGCTGCCCGTCCAGGCGGATCCGCTGCACGGCGGGCCGACCGTCGGCGACCACCCGTTGCAGTTCGACCGGCACCGAGCTGGCGCCCACGTCCGCGGTACGGGCGTACCAGCCGTCGCGCAGGTGCAGCAGCGGGCGTCGGGCGCTGCCGGTGTCCAGCGAGCGCAGCACGGCCACCACGTCCGGGGTGCCGGTGTCGAGGCCGGACCGGACCACCGCGGCGTCGTAGTAGGCGGCGCGGACGGCGGTGCGCTCCCGCTCGTCGAGCAGCGAACGGCGGGTCAGGTCGTAGGAGAACAGGGCCATCAGCGCGGCGAGCAGCAGGGCGCCCACGGCGAACGCGGCGGTCACCCGGGCGCGCAGTCCGGGACGGCTCATCGCTGGAGCTTGTAGCCGAGACCCCGCAGGGTCACCAGGTGGCGGGGGTTGGCCGGATCCGACTCGATCTTCTGCCGGAGCCGGCCGACGTGCACGTCGACCAACCGCTCGTCACCGGTCTCGTAGCCCCAGACGCGGCTGAGCAGCTGCTGGCGGGACAGCACCTTGCCGGCGTGCTCGGCCAGCTCGCAGAGGAGCCGGAACTCGGTCCGGGTCACCGGCACCGGCCGGCCGGACCGTCGCACCTCGCCGGCCTCGGCGCTGATCTCCAGGTCGCCGAAGAACTGCGCGGGCGCGGGGCCGGCAACGGTCCGGGCCCGGCGGCGCAGGGCCCGCAACCGGGCCGAGAGCTCCTTGATCGCGACCGGCTTGACCACGTAGTCGTCCGCCCCGGCCTCCAGCGCGGCGACGATGTCGTGGGTGTCGTCACGGGCGCTGATCACCACGACCGGAACGTCGTCGTCGCGACGTAGCTGCCGGATACCAGTGAAACCGTCCATGCCGGGCAGCATCAGGTCCATCAGCACGTAGTCGGCCGGGTTCTCCCGCTGCCGGCGCAACCCGTCCTCGGCGGTCGCCGCGCCGTAGGCCTCGTAGCCCTCCTCCTCCAGGGCGAGCTGCAGCGCGAGCCGGATGCGGTCGTCGTCCTCGATCACCAGTACGGCCGTCATATGGGCATCATGACCGGCAGGCCGCGGGTCGCCCAATCGCGTCGGCCGTTCGCGGTTTTTGTCACCGAACCGTCATACAACCGTCCGGCGACCTCCAAGGTCGCTGACCAGAGTGGGAGCCGAACCGGAATCCCGTCACGGAAGCGACCAGATGACCAGCACCCTGCCGTCCGCCCCGCCGGAGTCCACCGTGCCGCACGTCCGGGTGGAGATCACCGACGAGCTGGACCTCGCCGGGCTGTCCGAGGTCGCGCACGTCCTGGACCGCGTCCTGGCGCTACGGCCCCGGCAGGTGACCATCGACCTCGCGCAGTGCCGGCACGTGGACGCCGCCGCGATCGCGCTGCTGCTGGACGTGCACCGCCGCCTGGCCCGACGGGACGCGGTCCTGAGCCTGGGCAATCCGCACCCCCGGATCCGGCGGATCCTGGCCACCGCCGGTCTGGGCGCGTCGGTACCCGTCGTCGACACGCCCCGCCCGGCCGCCCGCGGCCGCGCCCGGGTCCCGTCCACGCGACGCTGAGGAGGAGTGGTGACCGGCAGCACGCTCGTCGGAGCGCTCGTCGTGGGCCTCGCCGTCGGTGCGGTGGGACGACTCGTCCTGCCGGGGCGCAAGGCCGTCCCGGTCTGGTTGACCCTCGCGCTCGGCGTGGCCGCGGCGCTGCTCGGCGCGATCGTGGTCGGGCTGGTCGACCGGCGTCCGGGAGGCTCCCCGCTGCTGCCCCTGGTGGTGCAGACCGGGTTCGCCGCCGTCGCGGTCGTGCTGGCGGTGGTCGCCGCCGGCCGGCAGACGTCGTCCGACCCGGCCGCCCGGCGGAAGGAGGAGGTGTGACGGTCGTACCGGCGGAACACCTGATGATGCTCATCTGCGACGGCTGCGGTGACAGCGTCACCGGCACGGGCGCCACGCTGCCCGACGCCGAGGTCGTGTGGACGCTGGTCTTCGAGCACGACTGGGTCGGCTCGCCCTTCGCCTCCGGGCCACACCACTGCCCCCGGTGCAGCGCCCGGGCGGCGGTCGCCGACGACGGCCTGGGCCTCGACGACGTGGAGGCGGTGGCCGGGCCGCGGCCCACCCCCGACGCCGACGCCGCCGAGGCGGTACGCCGGGCGCTGGCCGACCGGTCGATCCGGGCCGACCGGGAGCTGGTCGACCTCGCCGGGCTGGAGGTGATCGACTCCGCCGGGCTGGGTCTGCTGGTCCGGGCACACCAGGAGGCCCGGCGGGACGGTCGACGGTTGTGCCTGGTGGCGCCGTCCCGGTTCGTGCTCACCGTGTTGCACACCATGCGGCTCGACGGCGTCTTCGCCGTCGTCGACGACCACGCCCCGGCGTCGGGCGTCGCGCCCGCCCCCCGGTCCTGACCGAGCAGAAGGAGCCCCTCCCCGTGATGATGCCCTGGCCGTACCCGGACTTTCCGTTCACCGGCGGCGGGCCCGAGCCCGACGGCGCGGACGTGGCGCTCGCGTCGCTGGTCGCGCAGCGCCTGAGCACCGACTGGACCACCCGGCGCCAGCAGATCACGGTCACCGTGCAGAACCGGGTGGTCATCCTCGCCGGAATGGTCGCCGACCCGGAGACCCGTCGCGTCGCCGCCGAGCTGGCCTGGGACGTACCGGGCGTGTTCGACGTCTGCAACGCGCTGCGGCTCTACGGCGGCCGGCGCGCCCGGCGCTGACCCCGCCGCGACGCCCCGGCGGTTGCACGCATCGGCATCCGCCTCTACCCTCTGCGTGGGAGCGCTCCCCCGGGCACCGCGTCGACCTTCCGGGCAGGTTCACGTCGGGCACCCTCCGATCACCACCCACCAGATGGGACCTTCCCGCATGTTCTCCATCCCCCGGCCGTCCCGGCGGCACCTGTTCGTCGGCGCCGCCGTCGGCGCGCTCGCCCTGGCGGCGACCGCCGTCCTGCCGTCGACGAACGCGATGGCGGCGACCGGCTGCGCCGTCACCTACACCACCAACTCCTGGCAGGGCGGCTTCACCGCCACCGTGACGGTCAAGAACCTCGGTGACCCGGTGAACGGCTGGACCCTGGGCTTCACCTTCCCGGACGGCGGCCAGCGCGTGGTGCAGGGCTGGTCGGCCACCTGGCAACAGAGCGGGTCCGCGGTCACCGGGCGCAGCCTGGACTACAACGGCGCGCTCGGCACCGGGGCCAGCACGACCGTCGGCTTCAACGGGTCCTGGACCGGGTCGAACCCGAGCCCGACCTCGTTCACGCTCAACGGCACGGCCTGCACCGGCGGCACCGGCACCCCGCCGCCGAGCACACCGCCCCCGACCACTCCCCCGCCCACCACCGCGCCGCCGACGACCCCGCCGCCCACCGGCAGCACGCCGGTCGCGATCAACGGTCAGCTGCGGGTCTGCGGGGTCAACCTCTGCAACCAGTACGGCCGGCCGATCCAGTTGCGCGGCATGAGCACGCACGGGTTGCAGTGGTTCGCCAACTGCTACCCCGACGCCTCGCTCGACGCGCTGGCGAACGACTGGCAGGCCGACCTGCTGCGCATCTCGATGTACGTGCAGGAGCAGGGCTACGAGACCAACCCGACCGGGTTCACCAACCAGGTCAACTCGCTGGTGGACAAGGCCGAGGCGCGGGGCATGTACGCGTTGATCGACTTCCACACGCTGACCCCCGGCGACCCGATGTACAACCTGGAGCGGGCGAAGACCTTCTTCGCCACCGTGTCGGCGCGCAACGCGGCCAAGAAGAACGTGATCTACGAGATCACCAACGAGCCGAACGGCGTGAGCTGGTCGACCATCCGCACCTACGCCGAGCAGGTCATCCCGGTGATCCGGGCCAACGACCCGGACGCCGTGGTCATCGTCGGCACCCGGGGCTGGTCCTCGCTGGGCGTCTCCGAGGGCGGCAACTCCGACGAGATCGTCAACAACCCGGTGCGGGCGCAGAACATCATGTACACGTTCCACTTCTACGCCGCCTCGCACCGGGACAACTACCGCAACGAGGTCGAGCGGGCCGCCGCCCGGCTGCCGCTGTTCGTCACCGAGTTCGGCACGGTCACCTACACCGGTGACGGCGCGGTGGACACGGCCAGCAGCAACGCGTGGCTGGACCTGCTGGATCGGCTGAAGATCAGCTACGCCAACTGGACGTACTCGGACGCGCCCGAGGGCAGCGCGGCGCTGCGGCCGGGCACCTGCGCGGCGGGCACCTTCACCGGCACCTCGGTGCTCACCGAGTCCGGCGCGTTCATGCGCAACCGGATCCGCACCCCCGACAGCTTCCCCACCTCCTGACCGGGCGGCCGGCGGCGGTCCATCCCCTTCGGGCCGCCGCCGGTCAGCCCTCGATCAGCCCGGACCGGCGCCACAGCAGACGTCCCGGGCCGGCGATCAGCCCCAGCTCGGTGAGGTGCTCGGCGATCCGCTGGGCGGACCACCGCAGGGTGGCCTGCCAGTGCGGGTTCGCGCGGGCCGCGGCCAGGCCGACCGCCGGCGCGATGCCGACCGCCGCGTACGCCCGCGGGTTCACCAGGCGTCGGGTGATCGAGTACGCCGCCCGGCCGATCACCAGGCGCGCGTAGCCGAGCGCCACCGGGCCGGCCGCCTCCACCTGGCGGCCCAGCTCGTCGCGGGCGAAGCGTACGTGCCGGGCCTCCTCCACCACGTGGATCCGGGAGACCATCCGGATCAGCGGCTGCAACGACTCGTCGGCCATGATCTCCCGCTGGAACGAGTCGAGGATCTCCTCGGCGATGAGGATGGCGGCGTACATCTGCGGGCCGGTCGCGGTGGCCTTGAGCCAGCGGCCGAGCAGGTGGTCGACCGGGGCGGCCCGGTAGACCGGGGTGCCGATCGCCTCGATGAGCCGACCGAACATGATGGAGTGCCGGCACTCGTCGGCGACCTCGGTGAGCGCGTACTGGGCGTGCCGGCTGGTCGGATCGGCGTCGTAGTAGTGCCGGATCAGCATCTGCATGAGGATCGTCTCGAACCACAGCCCGGCGCTGGCGGCGCTGGCCACCTCGTGCTTGGTCAGCTCGACGCGCTGCTCCTCGGTCAGGTCGTCCCACAGCGGGGTGCCGTAGAGGCTGCTGCGCCGCGGCGGCAGCCAGTAGGCCCCGGGCACCGGCGGCGCCGACCAGTCGAGGTCGACGAGGGGGTCGTAGCTGGTCCGCACCGAGGCGGTGAGCAGGCGGTCGGCGACCGCCTCCCGCGGGAATCCGGCCGACGTCCGCTCCATGACCCCTCCAGGTTGACGTAACTTCGAGTAACTGTTACGAGTGGTAGCATGCGACGCACCTCCACCGATGTCAATGGCTCCGGCGCCCCGCCGGCGCCGCCCCCGCCCCGGTCCGGCGGCCGGCGCGACCGCTGGGCCGACCACCGCGAGCAGCGACGCCAGGAACTGGTCGCCGCCGCCGTGCAGGCGTTGCTGCGGCACGGCCCCGGCGTCGACATGGACCAGGTGGCGGCCACCGCCGGAGTCAGCAAACCGGTGCTCTACCGCTACTTCGCCGACAAGGCGCAGCTCTGGCTGGCGGTCGGCGAGGTGGTCGCGGCGCGGGTCGTGGACGCCATCGCGCCCGCGGTGGAGCAGGTACGCGAGGAGCGGGCCCTGGTCGAGGCGACCATCGACGCGTACCTGAGCGTCATCGAGTCCGAACCGACGCTCTACCGGTTCCTGGTGCACGAGTCCGGCCTCCCCGGCCTCCAGCAGGTGGTCAGCGGCACCAGCCGGCAGGTCGCCACCGGGCTGGCCCGGGTGATCGGCGACCGGCTGCGCGCGCTCGGCCTCGACGCCGGCCCGGCCGAGCCGTGGGCGTACGGGCTGGTCGGGTTCGTCCAGGCGGTCGGCGACTGGTGGACCACGCACGGCCAGCCGATCCGCCGGGCCGCGCTCACCGACTACCTGACCACCCTGCTGTGGAGCGGCATCGAGGGGGTCCGACGCGGGGCGGACCTGCCGCCGGAGCTGACCCGCGCGCACGAGCGGATCGACAGGTGAGCTGGCAGGGCCGCGCCGAGATCGCCGGCACCCCGGTCCGGCTGCACGCCGGCGGCCGGTGGGAACCCGTCGACGGCCGCTACCACTGGGCCGGGCGCACCGACCCGGAGCCGCGCCTGGTGCGGCTGCTGCGCTCCGGCCGGCGGGACGTGGAGGTCCGCGTCGGCGACCGGGTCACCCGGGCCCGGCTGACCGAGGTGGACCCGTGGGGCGGCGTCCGGGTCACCGGGGTCGGCGCTGCCCCCTGGCCGGCGGAGGAGGACTGAGCCGCACGTACCGTGGGGGGATGACGCCGACCGCCACCGTGCTGCTGGTCTTCGGTCGCGGGGTGGTGGCCGACGACGACGGCTACCGGCTCACCGCCGAGAGCGCCGCGCGCACCGACGCCGCCGTGGCGTACGTCCGCGCGCACGCCGCCGCGTTCCGCCGCGACCCCGCCGCGCGGGTGGTGTTCACCGGCGGCTGGCCGCACGGGCCGGCCGGCGCGCCGGGCCCGCCGGACGGCTTCCGGGAGGGCGAGCTGATGCGCGCGCTCGCCCGCGACGCCGGTCTCGACGCGTACGTCCGGTCGGCCGTGGAGACCCGGTCCCGGACCACGTTGCAGAACCTGGCGCACGCCGTGCAGGACGGGCTGCTCGATCCGGCCGAGTTCGGCGTGGACCGTCCACTCGGGTTGGTCACCCATCCCTGGCACCTGCCCCGCGTCCGGCTGCTCGCCGGGCGTGCGCTCGGGCTGTCCGGCCCGGCGCTGCGGGACGTGCCGGTGACCGGGCCGGATCCGGTGCCGGCGCGACGGGAGCGGGCCGCCCGGGTCGCGTGCCGGCTCGGCTATCTCGGCCTGCGTACCCCGGAGGCGCTGCTGCGCCGCGAGCGCGGACTGACCCGGGCGGTCCGGCTGCTCGGCGGGCGGGGATTCGTCGGCCGACGGCCGGGGTAGAACGCTCGTCGATCGACCCGGCGGACGTGCCGACGGGCGAGTCCCCGGGAGGTTCCGTGATCGCGCTCGTGCCGGTGTACCGACCGGGTGACCGTCTGCCGCCGCTCGTCGCCGACCTGGTCGCGGCGCTGCCCGGGGTCTGCGTGCTGGTCGTCGACGACGGCAGCGGCCCGACCGCCGCCGCGGTGCTCGCCGAGGCCCGCGCCCGGGGCGCGACGGTGCTGCGGCGCCGGGTCAACCGGGGCAAGGGCGTGGTGCTGCGCACCGGCTTCCGGTACGCCCTGACCGACCGTCCAGGGCACGACGTGGTGTGTGTGGACGCTGACGGCCAGCACCGGGTGGACGACGTAGTAAGGGTGGCCGACCGGATGCGCGCCACCGGGGCGGCGACCCTCGGCGTACGCCGGTTCGACGGCGAGGTCCCGGCCCGCAGCCGGTTCGGCAACGCGACCACCCGGGCGGCGTTCCGGCTGGCCACCGGCCGGGACGTGCGGGACACCCAGACCGGGCTGCGCGCCTATCCGGCGGGAATGCTCGGCTGGCTCGGCACCGTCCCCGGCGACCGCTTCGAGTACGAGATGAACGTGCTGCTGCACGCCGTGCGGGACGGGCTGCCGATCGAGCAGGTCGACATCGCCACCCGGTACCACGCCGGCAACTCGGGCTCGCACTTCTCCGCGCTCGCCGACTCGGTGCGGATCTACCGGCCGCTGGTCGGCTTCGCCGCCGCCCGCCTGCTCTCCCCCACGCCGCCGCAGCCGCACCCTCCGGTGGAGGGCGTCACGCCCGCGCGTCCCACACCGGTGACTCGAACCCCCTGACCACCGGGGCTCAGCCCTGCCGGGCCTTCTGCCGCCGGTCGGCCTTGTTGATCACGAACAGCTTGCCGCGGCGGCGGACCACTATCGAGTTGGCCTTGCGCTTCAACGCGCGCAGCGAGCTCCGGACCTTCATCTGCGCCCCTCCCGTTCCCGCGGTGTCTCCTCCGGCGCGGGTACCCGCCGGGGTGGCGGTCATGCCCCGGGGGCGGCCGGCACGTGCGGCCGGCCGCCCCCGGGCTCCGGTCAGGGGTAGCTGACCACGTTCACCGGCACGGTGTTCGTGCCCTGTGCGGTGCCGCCGGTGTCGTTGATGACGTGGGTGATCGACCCGTTCCCGCCCAGCGAGACGGTGAGCAGGTCGTGGAACCGGACGCCCGACCGGGTGGGGGCCTCGAAGGAGTGGTAGGCCGCGATGGTGGGGTCGACGTTGAAGTAGCAGTAGCTGCCCATGCCCCATCCCTCGAACGTGGTGACCGCGTCGGCGACCTTGAACGCGGCGTAGCCCACCCGGGAACCGTTCATCCAGGAGGCCGCGTTCGGCGGGTCGTACGGCAACTCGTTCTGGAAGAAGATCGTCCGCCCGTTGTCGCCGTTCCAGATCACCTCGTACTTCTGGTAGTGCTCGACGAAGAGCCCGAGCGCGGTGACGTTGTCGCCGTTGACGATCAGGCCGGTGTCGGCGGTGTTGACGGTCCAGCCGATGCCGGTGCCGTGGTCGCCCCGCCAGGCCCAGATGTGGTCGATCAGCGCGTCGTCCTGGTTGACCACCAGGCTGGTGGTGGCCTTGCCGGCGTGGGCGCCGCCGATGCGGAAGAAGACGTCCTGGATCGAGGTGGGGTTGGTGGCGTGGCTGGCGGTCGACCCGGCCGGGCCGACCTGGAGCAGCACCGGCGAGTTCACCGCGCCGGCGTCGAAGAGCAGCCCGGCGAGGCGGACGCCGTCGACGTCGGCGACCGTCATCGGCACCACGCCGTTCTGCGGCACCAGCGTCGGGTAGCCGATGCCGAGCACCACGGTGCCGGCCCGGTTGACCGCGATGGTCTGGTCGACGGCGTAGACGCCGGGGGTGAAGAGCAGGTTCAGGCCCTGGGTCAGGGCGGCGTTGATGGTGGCCGCCGAGTCGCCGGGCTTGGCCACGTAGAACTGGCTCAGCGGGATCGACGTGCCCGGGGTGGCGCCGCCGAGCCAGGACGCCCCGCTGGCGTTGGTCCGGGTGGAGGGCACGAAGACCTGGTAGGTGCCGCTCCCGTCGAGGTAGAGGTAGGGCACGTCGCGGCTGACCGGGGTCTGCGCCAGCGTGGTGTACGGCGGGTTCGGGAAGCTGGTCGCGGGCGCGCCGACCACCCCGGAGTTGGTCACGTTCCACACCGCGTTGAGGTAGCCGCCCACGTTGCTGTCCCGGGTGTACCACTGCTGCTGCGAGTACGGCTGCACCACGCCGGTCACCCGGCTGTCCGCGATGTAGCCGCCGCTGGCCCAGCCGTAGCCGTTCGGGGCCAGGTTCAGGTCGCCCTGGATGTCCATCCGACGGAACGGCGCGGCCTGCGACACCGCCCAGCGGGTGAACCCCGCCGACGGGAAGACCTGCATGTTCGACGCCGAGCGCCAGAAGTTCTGGGTGGCGTTGCCGCTGAACCAACCGGCGTCCACCGTGATGTCACCGTGGATCCGCACGTCGCCGGGGTTCCGGCCGAGCCCCATGATCGAGGTGTAGAAGCCGATCTGCGCGTTGATCCCGGAGTAGTCGCCCGGCTTGAACATCAGCGCGTACCGCTGGGTGCCGAACTGGTTGGACTCCTGGGTGCGGAAGACGGAGTCGAGTTGGGCCTGGATGCTGGCGGCCGACATCGACGGGTCGAACGTGATGACGTTGGGTCCGAGCGACCCGCCGCCCGGCACGGTGCCGCCGCCGGTGGTGTGCACGGTGAACTCCCACAGTGAGTAGCCCCAGCCGGTGGCCCGGGCGGTCCCGTGGACGCGGATGTAGCGACCGGAGCCGTTGACCGTCAGGGCGTCGGTGCCGCCGTCGCCGCTGGTGGTGCTGTAGACGGAGGTCCAGGTGGCCCCGTCGGTCGAGGTCTGGATCTGGTACGCGCGCCCGTAGGCCGCCTCCCAGCTCAGCACCACCCGGCAGACGGTACGGACGCTGCCCAGGTCGACCTGGAGCCACTGCGGGTCGGCGGCGGCGCTGGCCCAGCGGGTGCCCGGGTTGCCGTCGACCGCCGCACCGGCGGGGGTGCCGGCGTTCTCGGTCGAGGAGGCGGTGGCGGGCCGGCCCTGGGCCGCGTTCGTCGCGGTGTCGCAGCCGCTGCCGCCGCCGGTGCTGCCGTAGACCTGGAACTCCCAGAGCGAGTAGCCGTAGCCGGTGGCGCGGGCGGTGCCGTACACCCGCACGTAGCGGCCGGTGCCGCTGACGGTCAGGTCGTCGGTGCCACCGTCACCGGTGGTCGTGCTGAACACGGTGGTCCAGGTGGCGCCGTCGGTCGAGGTCTGCACCTGGTACGCCCGCGCGTAGGCACCCTCCCAGGCCAGGCTGACCCGGGAGACGGTGGCGGTCGCGCCGAGGTCGACCTGGATCCACTGGGGATCGGCGAACGCGCTGGACCAGCGGGTGCCGGAGTTGCCGTCGGTGGCGTTGGACGCCGGGGTGCCGGCGTTCTCGGTCGAGGAGGCGGTGGTGGGCCGCCCCTGCGACAGCAGCGGGTCGGCGGCGCGGGCCGGACCGGGCGGGCCGACCAGCGCCACGGCGGCGAGCAGGGCGGTCAGCGCGGCGAGGGTCCGCCGGGCGGACCGACGGGGTGGGGACAGCAGGAGTCGTACGGGTGACATGGGCATCTCCGGGACGGGTGGAGTGCGGGGGCGGGGGCGGCGGTTCCGGTGCGGCGGACGGGTTCCGGCCGGATGACCGGTGCCCGTCCGTGCGGTGGACCATCCCCGCGCGCAGTGGCGCATGTCAATTCCCGGACGCCCTGTCGACTCCTTTTTTCGCGCCTTGTGAAAAGTCCGGAACAAAGCCTCGGGCCATGATCGGATCCGGTGCGCCGGGGTGGCGGCATCGCTGCGGCGCGACGCCGCCACCCCGGCCGGTGGCCCCGGGGCAGCGGGTTCAGGCCACGGCGCAGGGGCTGCCGTTGAGCGTGAATGCGGCCGGACTACCGGTGTTGCCGGTGTGGGTGGCCTGGAAACCGATGGTCACCGAGCCGCCCGGCGCGACGGCGCCGTTGTAGGAGACGTTGCGGGCGGTCACCGTCCCGCTGGTCGGCGCGTACGTGGCGTTCCAGCCACCGGTGATCGTCTGCCCGCCCGGCAGGGTGAAGGCGAGACTCCAGCCGTTGACCGGCGAGGTGGCGGTGTTCGTGATCGTCACGGACGCGGTCAGCCCGGTGTTCCAGGCGTTCACCACGTACCCGACCCGGCACGCGCCCGACGGCGGCGGCGTCGTCGGCGGGGCCGTGGTCGGCGGCGGCGTGGTCGGCGGCGGCGTGGTGGGCGGGGCGCTGGTCGGCGGCGTGGTCGTCGGCGGCGTGGTGCTGTCCAGGCCGAAGAAGCGGACCGCCTGGGCCGCGTCGACCGGCAGGTTGTGCGAGACGCCCTGCATGCTGATCGCCTCGACGGTCGCGGTGCCGCCGGTGCCGCCGTAGCGGGTGCGCGTCCAGCCCGGCTGCGGACTGTCCGTGTACGCGGGCGTCTGGCTCAGCCCGTTGACGTTGGTCCACTGGTCGATCTCCTCGCCGAAGTTCGGGTAGCGGAGCGTCTCGTCGTTGGTGCCGTGCCAGAGCTGCATCCGCGGG
Source organism: Micromonospora sp. WMMD754 (assembly GCF_049315235.1). Lineage (NCBI taxonomy): Bacteria > Bacillati > Actinomycetota > Actinomycetes > Micromonosporales > Micromonosporaceae > Micromonospora > Micromonospora sp. WMMD754. The sequence goes on along the minus strand of NZ_CP186058.1, from coordinate 4,896,590 downwards.
CGCGGGCCGGAGTACCCGGGATAGGCGTTGCGCACCAGGTCGCCCCACTGCTGCGGGGTCTTCAGGACCTGCCCGTTGGCGCACTCGCTGTTCCACTCGGAGCCGTTGGTGGTGGCGAAGCAGCCGAACGGCACCCCGGCGAAGGCCGCGCCGGCGCGGAACACGTCCGGGTAGACGCCGAGCAGCACGTTGGTCATCATCGCCCCGGACGAGGTGCCGGTGGTGAAGATCCGCTCCGGATCGACCGGGTACCGCTGCCGCACGTAGTCCACCATGGACTTGATGCCCACCGGGTCGCTCCCGCCGTCGCGGCGCAGCGCCTGCGGCGAGGAGACGTCGAAGCACTTGCTGCTGCGGGTGACCGACGGGTAGACGACGACGTAGCCGTACCGGTCGGCGAGCGCCGCGAACTGGGTGCCGGAGTACATGGCCGGTCCGCTGCCGGTGCAGTAGTGGTTGACCACGAGCAGCCCCGGCCGGGCCGCGACGGTGTTCGGGACGTACAGGTACATCCGCAGGTTGCTCGGGTTGGCGCCGAAGTTCGTCACCTCGGTCAGCGACGCGGCTGCGGCCGGGCTCGGGGCGGCCAGCGCCGCCACGGCGGCGAGTCCGGCCGCGGCCAGGGCCGCGCCGAGCAGTCGGAGTCTGCTCCTTATGGACAGCATGGGTTCTCCTCGGTGGTGGGGACACCGCGCGGTGGCGCGTCGCGGCGTGGTCGCCGACGAGGCGCCTGCGAAGGGCGGCCCGGACCCTCGGAGACGAGATAGACGGTCGCGGATCGATGCGACCGAGTCGGAGTCTAGGCCCCCGGCCCGGAGTCGACAACCGGCGGCCGGTCCGGCAGCACCGCCGCGGCCACCCGGCGGGCCCGGCCCGGGCGGGTGAGCACGTCGACGTTGTCGAGGTACTGGTCCACCGCGCCCAGCGGCGGCCGGTCGCGCAGGTGCGGGTCGGTGATTGCGGCGCGCAGCGCCTCGGTGAACCGCCCGGCGTCGAGCACCAGGAAGGGCCGGTCGTGGAACGGCCGTGCGGTCGGCTTCACGGGCGCGGTGAGGCCGGTGCCGTTGGTCCAGCCGGCCACCGTCTCCAGCGCGCGGACCAGCCCGGACTGTCGGGCCGGCCAGTCGCCCGGCCCGAGCGCGGTGGTCAGCGCGTCCACCACCGGCGTCGCCGCCGGCAGCGCGGCGAAGACCGTGCCGAGCCACTTCGCGTACGGGGGCCAGCGGCGGTGCGTCAGCAGGCCCAGTCGCATCAGGTCCCGGGCCAGCCCGGCGGCCACCACCCGGCTGCCCAGGTCGTCACCGACCTCGGCGCAGCGGCCGGCCAGGTGCTCGGCCTGCGCCACCCGCTGCCAGCACGCCGCCAGGACGTGCCGCCAGACGTCGTCCGGATACCAGGCCAGCCGCGCCCGGACGGCGGTGAGCGCGCCGTCCAACCCGTCGTGGAACACCGCCCCGCCGGTCAGCTCCGCCAGCCGCTGGGTGGGCGTCGCCAGCCAGTCCGCCGCCGTCAGACCGGCGCGCGGGTCGACTCCCAGCCGGTCGCGCAGCCACGCGCCCAGCTCGTCGACGCTCACACCGTGCCGGTCGCCGTCGGCCCGGACCGTGCCGATCCGCACCGTCGGCCCGCCGGCGAACCGGGTCGGCCAGCCGAGGAACCGCGCCGGCAGCTCCGCGTCGAGCACCGCCCGCACCGTCGCCGCGTCCGGCGCGACGGCGACGAAGATCTGGGTACGCGGACCCCAGTCGTGGTCGGTGGAGCGCGCCGTGTCGAGGCCGAGCAGCTCGGAACCGCCGTCGAGCAGCCCGGCGGAGTAGCGCAGGCCGGGCAGCCGCCGGGCCAGCAGCGGGGCCACCACCTCGTCGTGGAACCGGCGGGCCAGGGTCAGACCGGGTACGAAGCTCACCCCGTCAGTCTGCGCACCCCGGACCGCCCGCGCCCCCGGGTTTCCCGGCGCCGTGCCGGCCTCCCCCATCTCGTCGGAGGGCTATGCCACGCTGGTCGGCGTGGCACACCGACCCCCGATCCTCCTGATCGACTCCCCCAGCCTCTACTTCCGCGCCTACTTCGGCATCCCCGAGTCGGCGGCGAAGACGGACGACGGCCAGCCGGTCAACGCCGTGCGCGGCTTCCTCGACATGCTCGCCCAGCTGGTGCGCACCCGGCGGCCCGACCGGATGGTCTGCGCGCTCGACCACGACTGGCGGCCGGCGTGGCGGGTGGAGCTGCTGCCGTCGTACAAGGCGCACCGGGTCGCGCCCGAGGGCGGCGAGGTCGTGCCGGACACGCTCTCCCCGCAGGTCCCGATGATCCTGGAGGTCCTGGACGCGCTCGGCATCCCCGCCGTGGGCGCCGACGGCTACGAGGCCGACGACGTGCTCGGCACGCTGTCGGTGACCCAGCCCGGCCCGGCCGAGGTGGTCTCCGGCGACCGCGACCTGTTCCAGCTCGTCGACGACGACCGGCAGGTGCGCCTGCTCTACGTCGGCCGAGGCGTGGCCAAGCTCGACGACTGCGACGACGCGGCGGTCCGGGGGCGCTACGGCGTGCCCGCCGACCGGTACGCCGACTTCGCCGCCCTGCGCGGCGACCCGAGCGACGGCCTGCCCGGGGTGCCCGGCGTGGGCGAGAAGACCGCCGCCCGGCTGATCGACCGCTACGGCGGGCTCGACGGCATCCTGGCCGCGCTGGACGACCCCGGGTCCGGCTTCGCGCCCGGGCTGCGCGGCAAGCTCGACGCCGCCCGCGACTACCTGGCGGTGGCGCCCACGGTGGTGCGGGTCGCCACCGACGTGCCGCTGCCCGAGCTGAGCCCGGCGCTGCCGACGTCCCCGGCGGATCCGGACCGGCTGCTCGACCTGGCGCAGCGGTGGAACCTGGCCGGCTCCTGCCGCCGGCTGGTCGACGCCCTTGCCGCCCCTCGCACCTGACCGGCCGAGCCGCGCCGCAGGCTGATCGCCTCCACCTCGGCGGAGTGGCGGCATCCGCGGCCACCAGACCCCGCCACCTCCCCGACCTGGTGTCGATCATGGCCCAGGATAAGGCCCGGGAAGTGTGACCGGTCGTGATCAGTTGATCACGAGCGGCGGTCGGTGCTCCGGCGCGACGGGAACGGGGCGCCGGGCTGGGCCAAAGTGGAGCGGCCGCGCAGGCCCACCGGGTCCGGCGCCGGTTCGGCCGGGGCCGCCGACGGCGCGCCGTCGAGCCGCGCGGCCACGTATGCGGCGCCGGCCCGGTCGTCGTCGGAGGGCGCCGCGAGCAGCGCGTAGACCAGCCCGACCACCCCGAAGACCACGGCAAGCACGATCGGCACCAGCAGGCCGCTCACCTCGGTGCCGGTGGCCGCGCCGCGCCCCTCGTGCAGGTGCACCGACAGCGCGCTCATGCCGGTGAAGTGCATGCCGTTGACCGCGATGCCCATGACCAGCGCGGAGGCGATGATGGCGAGCGCCCGCCGGACGGTCATCGCCAGCCACAGCGCCACGGTGGCGGCCACCAGCGCGATGACGACGGACAGCGCCACCCGCAGCGGGTCGTAGGCGAGCGAGCCGTCCAGCCGCATGGCGGCCATCCCGGTGTAGTGCATGGCGGCCACGCCGGCGCCGGTGAAGAACCCGCCGGCGAGCAGCCGCAGACCGGTGAGCCGGCCGGTGCCCACGATGGCCAGGCCGATGCCGACGGCGGCCACCGCGATGGCCGTGCTGGCGGCGGTCAGCGGCACGTCGTAGCGGATCCGGGTACCGCCGACGGCGAAGCCGAGCATCGCCATGAAGTGCATCGCCCAGATGGCCGTGCCGCCCAGGGCCCAGGCCGCGAGCAGGCCCCACCACGCCCGCTGGCCGGCGCCGGTGGCGGTCCGGATCCGGCCGGCGCAGACCAGGCCGAGCGCCGAGCCGAGCACGGACAGCGCGTAGCTGAGCGCGGGCGTGATCCACCCGTACTCAAAGTGATTGATCTCGCCCACGGCGACCTTCCCCCCGATCTGCTACCGACGCGTAACCAGCGCGCCTCGGACATGATCGGACAGGCGTTGACCAGGCATGACACCGACCCCCCGAATGTTCGGGGGGTGGTGTCACAGTGACGGAACGATGCGTCGATTTCCCGCCGACGGTGACCGAAAGTGATTGTCAGGCCGAGGCGTGGTAGGCCAGGACACCCCGGTTGACGGCCGCGATGGCCTGCCGCGCGGTGGCCCGCAGCTCCGTCGAGGCGCCACCCGAGTCGGCCAGCTGGCCGAGCAGGTCGACCACCTGCCGCGCCCACCGGACGAAGTCGCCGGCCGGCATCTCGCCGTCGACCTGGTGCCCGCTGGCGAGCACCTTGGCCAGCGCCTCCCCGCGCGCCCAGCGGTAGATCGGCCAGGCGAAGCCCAGATCCGGCTCCCGGGTGACGGTCAGCCCACGCGCCGCCTCGTCCGCCTCGATGTCGCTCCACAGCTTGAGCGTCTCGTCGACCGCGTCGGCGACCGCGTTGCGCGGCAGCGAGGCCCGCTCGTCGACGTCCCGCCGGGCCTCGAAGACCACCACCGACACGGCGGCGGCCAACTCGGCCGGGGAGAGCCCGTCCCACACCCGGCGTCGCAGGCACTCGGCGACCAGCAGGTCCGCCTCGGTCCAGATCCGCGCCAGCATCCGGCCGGCGTCGGTGACCTCGCCGTCGGCGGCGAGGTAGCCGCGCGCGGTCAGCAGCGCGACGATCCGGTCGAACGTGCGGGCCAGCGAGCCGGTCCGCCCGGACACCCGCTGGCGCAGCTCGTCGGTGTCGCGCTCCAGCCGGCGGCGGCGCTCCGCCCAGCGGGCGTGTTCCTCCCGGTCCGGGCAGGCGTGGCAGGGGTGGGTGCGCAGTTCGACCCGGAGCTGGCCGAGCTGATGGTCTTCCCCCACCGCCTGGCGGGATCGCCCGCCACGCCGGCCGGCGTGCCGGTCCAGCCCGGTGCCGCTGACCGCCGCGGCCAGGTCGCGCCGGGCGGCCGGGGAGCGGTGGTTGAAGTGCTTCGGCACCCGGATGCGGGTCAGCACCTCGGCCGGGGTGGTGAAGTCGCCGGGGCTGACCCGCCCGGCCCACCGGTCCTGGGTGAGCACCAGCGGGCGGGGCTCACCGAAGCCGCCGGTGGCCGGGTCGAGCACCACGGCCAGCCCGGCCCGGCGCCCGGACGGCACCCGGATCACGTCACCGACCCGCAGCCGCTCCAGCGAGGCCACGGCCGCCGCCTTGCGCTGGGTCTGCCCCTGCCGGGCGATGGCCCGCTCCCGGTCGGCGATCGCCACCCGCAGCGCGAAGTATTCGTCGAAGTCACCCTGGTGGCAGGCGGCGTCCGCGCCGTACGCCTCGATCGTCTCGGTGTTGCGCTGCACCTGCCGCGCCAGGCCGACCACCGACCGGTCCGCCTGGAACTGCGCGAACGAGGACTCCAGCAGCTCGCGGGCCGGCGCCGCGCCGACGCTGCCGACCAGGTTGACGGCCATGTTGTAGGACGGCCGGAAGCTGGAGCGCAGCGGGTAGGTGCGGGTGGACGCGAGCCCGGCCACGTGCCGGGGGTCGGTCTCCGGCGACCAGACCACCACCGCGTGCCCCTCGACGTCGATGCCCCGCCGACCGGCCCGGCCGGTGAGCTGGGTGTATTCGCCCGGGGTGAGGTCGACGTGGGCCTCGCCGTTGAACTTGACCAGCCGCTCCAGCACCACGCACCGGGCCGGCATGTTGATGCCCAGCGCGAGGGTCTCGGTGGCGAAGACCGCCTTGACCAGGCCGCGGACGAACAGCTCCTCGACGACCTCCTTGAACGCCGGGAGCATGCCGGCGTGGTGGGCGGCCAGGCCGCGCTCCAACCCGTCGAGCCACTCCCAGTAGCCCAGCACGGACAGGTCCTCGCCGGGGATGGCGGTGACCCGCGACTCCACCACCCGGCGGATCTCCGCGCGCTCCTCCGGCGAGGTCAGCCGCAGCCCGGCGGCGAGGCACTGCTGCACGGCGGCGTCGCAGCCGGCCCGGCTGAAGATGAACAGGATCGCCGGCAGCAGCCCCTCCCGGTCGAGCCGGTCGACGATGTCCGGGCGCATCGGGCCGCGCCAGCGCGGGCCACGCCGGCCGCCGCCCGGGCCGGCGCTGCGGCCCTCGCCCAGCTCCAGCCGGCGCATCGTGTCGCGGGTGTAGCGCAGCAGCTCGGGGTGGACGTCGTGCTTGCGGGCCGCGTCCGCGTCGTGGAACAGGTCGAACATCCGCTTGCCGACGAGCATGTGCTGCCACAGCGGCACCGGGCGGTGCTCGGAGACCACCACGGCGGTCTCGCCGCGCACGGTGACCAGCCAGTCGGCGAACTCCTCGGCGTTGGAGACGGTCGCCGACAGCGAGACCAGCGTGACCGACTCCGGCAGGTGGATGATCACCTCTTCCCAGACCCCGCCGCGGAACCGGTCGGCGAGGTAGTGGACCTCGTCCATCACCACGTAGGCCAGGCCGTCGAGCGTGGCCGAGCCGGCGTAGAGCATGTTGCGCAGCACCTCGGTGGTCATCACCACCACTGGCGCGTCGCCGTTGATCGCGTTGTCACCGGTGAGCAGGCCGACGTGCTCGGCGCCGTAGCGGTCGACCAGGTCGTGGTACTTCTGGTTGGACAGGGCCTTGATCGGGGTGGTGTAGAAGCACTTGCGCCGGGTGGCCGGCGCGTCGCCGCCCGCCGGCGCGCCGGGCGCGCCGCGCAGCGCCAGGTGCACCGCGAACTCCCCGACCACGGTCTTGCCCGCGCCGGTCGGCGCGCAGACCAGCACCCCGCTGCCCCGTTCCAGGGCCTCGCACGCCTCACGCTGGAAGTCGTCGAGATCGAACCCGAGGTCACGGGCGAATTCGTCCAGGGCCGGGAAGGCGGAGGCCTGCGCGGCCCGGCGGCGCGCCGCGGCGTACCGCTCGGCGGGGCTCGACATGAACCCAAGATTAATCGGTGCCGCCGACGACCACCGGTCAAGGCCGTCCGGCAGGACGGTCGGGGCGGGTCGGTAGGGTGCACGACGTGCCGGACCGTACCGAACTGCCCCACGCCTCGAGCGGCGCCGACGACGCCGTCCGCCCGAGCCCGTCCCGCCGGCCCGTGGAGGCGGTGCTCTTCGACTTCCACGGCACCCTCGCCCAGGTGGAGGAGCCGCTGGCCTGGGTACGGGCCGCCGCGACCGCCTGCGGGGTCGAGCTGGACCGGATCCGGGCCACCTCGCTGGCCGACCGCCTGCTCACCGCCGGCCGCGCGGGCGGGCCGTTGCCGGCCCGGGTGCCGCCCCGGCTGGCCGAGCTGTGGGCCGACCGCGACCTCTACCCGCACGCCCACCGGGGCGCCTACACCGGGCTGGCCGAGACCGTCGACACCGGCATCGACGGGTTCGCCGACGCGCTCTACGAGCGGGTGCTCGTGCCCGAGGGCTGGGTGCCCTACCCGGACACCGGGCCGGTGCTCGGCGCGCTGCGGGCCGCCGGGGTGAAGGTGGCGGTGGTCAGCAACATCGGCTTCGACCTGCGCCCGCTCTTCGCCGCCTGGGACCTCGACGCCCTGGTCGACGCGTACGCGCTGTCGTACGAGGTGGGGCGCTGCAAGCCCGACCCGGGCATCTTCCTGCGCGCCTGCGGGATGCTCGGCGTCGACCCGGAACACACGCTGATGGTGGGTGACACGCCGGCCGACGCGGGCGCGGTGGCGGCCGGGTGCGGTGTGCTGGTGCTGCCGTGCGCCGACGCCGGCCGGCCGAACGGGTTGGGCGCGGTGCTCGACCTGGCCGGGGTCGGCTGACCGGGCGCCCCGGTTAGGGTCAGGGGCGTGACCGCCGACCGCCCCGTACCGTCGCGCGCGCCGGGCCGGCTCGGCGGAGTCGCGCTGGTGCTCGGCGGGGCGCTGTCCGTGCAGTTCGGCTCCGCGGTGGCCGCGCTGCTGTTCCCCCGTACCGGGGTGGCCGGTGCGGTCACGCTGCGGCTGACCCTCGGCGCGCTGCTGATGCTGGTGGTGTGCCGGCCCCGGCTCCGCGGGCACGGGCGCGGCGACTGGGCGGCGGTGATCGCGTTCGGCCTGGCGTTGGCCGGCATGAACTCGATCTTCTACCAGGCGATCGGGCGGATCCCGCTCGGTCCGGCCGTCACGCTGGAGGTGCTCGGCCCCCTGGCGCTGTCGGTGGTCGGCACGCGCCGGCTCGCCGCCTGGTGCTGGGCCGGGCTGGCGCTGGCCGGGGTGGCCCTGCTCGGGCAGGGCGGCTTCGACCGGCTGGACCCGCTCGGCGTTGCGCTGGCGCTGCTGGCGGGCACGATGTGGGCCGCGTACATCGTCTGCTCGGCCCGGGTCGGCGCGCGGTTCCCCCGGGCCGACGGGCTGGCCCTGGCCCTCGCGGTGGCCGCGCTGGTCACCCTGCCGATCGGGCTGGCCGACGCGGGCGGCCGGCTGTTCCACCCGGCGGTGCTGGGGCTCGGCGCCGGGCTGGCGCTGCTCGCCTCCGTGCTGCCGTACAGCCTGGAGCTGGCGGCGTTGCGGCGGCTGCCCACGGCGACGTTCGCGGTGCTGATGAGCCTCGGGCCGGCGATCGCTGCGCTGGCCGGGTGGCTGGTGCTCGGTCAGGCGCTGCACCCGGTCGAGGTGGTCGCCATCGGGCTGGTGGTCGCGGCGAGCGCCGGCGCGGTCCGGGCCGCCACGCCCCCGCCACCGCCACCGGTCACCCCGGCGCCGGCGGTCAGCGGAGCAGCCGCAGCGCCGACGGCACGGCGCTGACCGTCACCGGCAGGTCGAACGACCGTTCCCCGTCGACGTAGGTGGTGATGCCCTCGGCGGCCAGCTCCACGGTCCGCGCCCGGTACGCGCGCACCAGCGGGTGCGTCACGTGGGTGCCCTGGTAGATCCGCGGCTTCACCCGCATCAGGGTGCGCCGGTCGAAGCGCCCGCCCACCACCACGTCCAGCAGCCCGTCGGTCGGGTCGGCGTCCGGGCAGATCCGCATCCCGCCGCCGTAGCTGGCCGCGTTGCCGACCGCGACCAGCACCGCGTCCACCTCCTGCGGCACCCCGTCGAGGGTGAGCCGGTAGCGGCGCGGGCGCAGCCGGGCCAGCTCCACCAGGATCGCCAGGTCGTAGCGGCGGGGCCCGCGCGGCCAGCGCATCCGGTTGGCCCGCTCGTTGACGATCGCGTCGAAGCCGGCCGCGAGCACCGCGCCGTACCAGCGGTCGTCGCCGCCGGGGCGGGACAGCCGGGCCAGGTCGACCGGGCGGGACCGGCCGGCGGCCAGCGCGGCGGCGATCGTCTCGACCGCCGCGAGCGGGTCGGCCGGGAAGCCGGTCTCCACCGCGAAGTCGTTGCCGGTGCCCGCCGGGACCGGCCCGAACGGCACGGCCGTGCCGGCGACCGCCTGCACCGCGCGGTGCACCGTGCCGTCGCCGCCCACCGCCACCAGCGCCCCGGCGCCGCCGGCCACCGCGGCGTGGCACGCCGCCTCCGCCTCCACCGGGGTACGGGCGGTCAGCAGCTCCACCGGGCGGCCGGAGCCACCGAGGCGCTCCAGGATCCGGGGCAGCAGGCCCCGGTGCCGTCCCCGGCCGGCGGTCGGGTTGGCGAGCACGGCGACGGGGCCGGGCGGGACATGATCGTGCGCGGTCACGGCGAGCACCGTACGGCACGAGCCGCGCCCCTCACCAGGGGCGACGTCGCCACGGGGCCACGGTGCCGGCGGCGGTGCGCAATACTGCCCGCCATGCGACCACGCACGTTGATCGCCGTCCTCGCCCCGGTGGCGTTCGCCCCGCTCCTGCTGGCCGGCGGGCTCTGGTGGGCGCAGCGCCCGGTCGAGCCGGCCTGGCATGACAACGCCGTCGCCGACGCCACCGACGTCGTCGACCGGGTCGAGGCGAGGTTCGCCCGCGACCACCTCTACACGGCCGCGGAGTTCGTGCACGCCGCCGGGCAGGAACCGGCGGTCACCGTGCTGCAGGTGCGCGGCGAGACGCACTGGCAGACCGGGGTGACGCTGGTGCTGCGGGTGACCGGGCACGGCGCGGGGGTCAACGGGCGGGGCGAGACGGTCGAGGGCACCGAGACGGTCTGCTTCCGCCTGCGTCTGGGTCCCGAGCGGGACGACCGCGACGACGACATCGACTGCCCGGCCGGCAATCCGGTGCCCGTCCCGCAGGACCCGTCGCTGGACGGCGTCGACGACCGTCTCCGCCGGGCGCTCGGCAAGGCCGGCGGAGACGAGGCGGCGGTGCGCGCCGCCGTGGCCGGCCTGAAGCTCGACCCGGCCGTCCGGCAGGAGATCGCCGTCCGGGGAGGCACGGTCGGTGTCGCGTTGCGCGCGAGCCGGTACGACTGCCTGCTGGCCCGCGTCGACGCGACGGGCGCGCAGACCTGGCGGCCGTCGCACACCCAACTCGCCCCCGGCGAGTTGAGCTGCTCCGCCGGGCTGGCCCTGAGCAGTCAATTCGGCCGCCGCGAACGCTGACGGCGCCCGGCACGGGAAGGTGCCGGGCGCCGTCGGGGGCCGGTGCGTCAGGGCAGGTCGATCGGGCGCAGCACCCGGTCGACCGCGTGCGCGATCTGCTTGTTGCCCTTGTTGATGTCGTAGCGCACCACCCGCGCGTCGCGGTCGCTGGTGTCGGCGTCGACCAGGCGGACCTGCCGGCCGTACCAGCAGTGCTTCACGTCGACCTCGACGGAGGCGCCGAGCGCGGTCGCCAGCTCCGCGCCGTCGGCCTTCAGCGCCGCCTTCCGGTCGATCGTCGCGCCCGGCACCACGTGGTAGAGCAGCACGTCCTCCACGGTGTCCACGCCCAGGCCGGCGACCGCGTCGAAGGCCGCCTTCTCACCCGGCAGCTTCTTCGCGGCGGTGATGTCGCGGACCAGCTCGCGGAAGGCGTAGTCGTTCGGCACGAACGCGGTCAGCGCGACCGTGCCGTCGGTGAGCACCTTCACCGGCGAGTCCGGCTTGGCCTGCAGCACCGTCAGGACCGCCTTGGTGAGCACGTCGAAGTCCCGCGAGTTGCGGTCGAAGCCGCTCTTGTCGGCGGTGAGCACGGCGGCCAGCGACCGCGTGCCCGGCTGCTTCGCGCCGGCCTGGGCGGGAGCGGCGACGGCGGTGGTGGCCACCGCCGCGGCCGTGGCGCCGACGGCCAGGCGGGCGGCGAGACGAGCGATGTTCATCGGGGAGCCTTTCGTCGAGGCGACCGGGTCCGTGACTGTCGTCACGACCCTTGCTTCGCCCCGACCGTCCCCGGTGGATGCACCCGAACCTCAGAACGTGACGCGGACCTTCAGCGCGGTCCGCTCGTCCATCGCCCGGTAGCCCTCCGGCACGCCGGAAAGCGGCACCGAGCGGTCGAACACCGGCGCCGGGTCGATCACGCCGGCCAGCACGTCGGCCAGCAGTTCCGGCAGGTACGCCCGGGCCGGCGCCACCCCGCCGGCGAGCGTCACGTTGCGGTTGAACATCTGTCGGACGTCCACCCCGGCGCTGCCGCCGTGCGGCACCCCGACGTAGCCGACCGCGCCGCCGTCACGGGCGATCGAGATCGCGGTACGCATCGACTCCTCCGTGCCCACCGCCTCCAGCACCGCGTGCGCGCCGTGACCGCCGGTCAGCTCGCGGACCGCCTCGACCGCCGCCTCACCGCGCTGCGCCACCACGTCGGTGGCGCCGAACCGCCGGGCGATGTCGGTGCGGGCCGGGTGCCGGCCCAACGCGACGATCCGCTCCGCGCCGAGCCGCCGCGCGGCCAGCACCCCGCACAGGCCGACCGCGCCGTCACCGACCACGGCCACCGTCGCGCCCGGACGCACCCGGGCCGCCAGCGCGGCGTGGTGACCGGTGGCCATCACGTCCGACAGGGCCAGCAGCGCGGTCAGCAATCGGTCGTCGCCGGCCGCCTCGGCGGGCAGCCGCACCAGGGTGCCGTCGGCGTACGGGACGCGAACCGCCTCGCCCTGCCCGCCGTCGGAGCCCGGCGTCCCCCAGAACCCGCCCCGCGGGCAGGACGTGTGCAGCCCCTCCCGGCAGAACTCGCACGTGCCGTCGGACCAGACGAACGGCGCGACCACCAGGTCACCGACCCGCACCGAGGTGACGTCCGCGCCGACCTCCTCGACCACGCCGAGGAACTCGTGCCCGATCCGCTGCCCCGGCGTCCGCCGCACCACCCCCCGGTACGCCCACAGGTCACTGCCGCAGATGCACGCGAGCACGGTACGCACCACGGCGTCGCCGGGTTCCCGGACGGCGGCGTCCGGCACCTCCTCGACGCGGACGTCGTTCGGGCCGTGGATGACGGTGGCGCGCATCGGTGGTTCCTCCGGGCGGTGCGGGCGGGTGGCTTCGCGCGAACACTAGACCGCGCGTCGCCCGCCCCCGCCCCACCGCCCGGAACCGGTGGTGGCGCTCACCCGATCAGCGGACCAGCAGCCGCTTGCTCAGCGAGGCGACCCCGTCGCCCTTGACCTTGAGCGTCCAGTTCCCGGCCGCGCCCAGCGTCACCACCGTCTCGGCGGTGCCGTTCGGCTCCGCCTTCAGCTCGGCGACTCGCTTGCCGTCCGGGTTGAGCAGGTAGAGCGTCCGCGCGCCGGCCGTCTTGTTGGCCACCTTCAGCGCGAGCTTCTCGCCCGGCTCGGCGATCAGCCCGTCGTCGACGCCGCTGAGCGTGTCACCGGACAGCTCGATGGTGAGCGCCCGATCGTACGCGGTCTCGGCCGCGGCGCTGGCCACCGTGCCGTCGTCGGAGACGGTGATCCGGGTCCGCACCCCGTCGCCCTGCCGGCCCGGCTTGCAGGCCACCTCGTACGAGCCGGTCTCCAGCTGGGCCCGCAGGTCACCCGTGCGACCCGCCGGCACGTCGGCCACCTCGGCGACCACCTTGGTGAAGCCCGCACCCTCCCGGCCGTAGAGGTAGACCCCGGTGGCCTGCTGCCCCCGGTTGGTCACGGTGAAGGTGACCGTGCCCGGCGTGAACAGCGTGGTGGTGACCTCGCAGCTGGTGTCGGTGGCGGTCACCGGGACCTGCTCGCCCTTCGGCGCGGGCTCGTCGTCACCGCAGGCGGTGAGCGCGGTGGCGGCGCAGAGGGTGACAAGGACGGCGGCGGTACGGCTCTTCATCGGGCTCTCCGGAGCGGAGGTCAGCGTGCTGACCGGGGGTGGGGCGCCGACGCCACCCCGGGACACCGCCCCGGGGGACTCGGCGGAGTCAGCAGAGTCTAAGCGGGCGCGGCGTCCCGGCAAGGCCCGAGGGCAGCCGAATGTCCGCCTCCACGCCGAGCGGGCATGATGGGCGGCATGCGGCTGGTCTCCCTGCTCCCCTCCGCCACCGAGATCGTGTACGCCCTGGGCCTCGGCGACGACCTGGTCGGGGTCACGTTCGAGTGCGAGGTGCCCCCGGCGTACCGGGCCGGCGTCACCGTGGTCGTGGGCGGCCGGGACACCCGGGGCATGAGCCCCGGTGCGATCGACGCGTACGTCAAGGAGCAGCTCGCGGCCGGCGCCGACCTCTACACGCTGCACGCCGGCGCGCTGGCCGAACTGGACCCGGAGCTGATCCTCACCCAGGACCTGTGCCGCGTCTGCGCGCTTCCGTCCGGCACGGTCGCCGACGCCGTCGAGCATCTCGGCTGTGAGGCCGACGTGCTGTCGCTCGACCCGTACACCCTGGACGACGTGCTGGACTCGATCCGCGCGGTGGGTACGGCCGCCCGGGTGCCCGACCGCGCGGAGGCCCTGGTGGACGGGCTGCGCGCCCGGCTGGCGGCGATCCGCGCGGCGGTGGCCGGCCGACCCCGTCGGCGGGTCGCCGTCGTCGAGTGGGTGGACCCACCGTTCGGCGCCGGCCACTGGATCCCGGACCTGGTCGACGTCGCCGGCGGCGAGCCGGTGGCCACCCACCCCGGGGCCCGGTCCGCGCCGACCACGTGGGCCGACCTGCGGGCGGCCCGCCCCGAGGTGGTGCTCGTCGCGCCGTGCGGTTTCCACCTCGACGGGGCGGCCGACCAGGCGGCCTCGGTCGCCGGGCACTTCCCGGACGCGGAGGTGTGGGCGTTGGACGCGGACGGGCTGATCGTGCGGGCCGGCCCGCGGCTCGTCGACGGCGCGGAGACGATCGCCGCGATCCTGCACCCCGACGCCGTCCCCGCCGCCCGACCCGACGCGGCCCGCCGCATCGCCTGACCGCCCACCCCGCCTCGCTCCGTCGACCGAGCCCCGCCCCAGCCTGCCCAGCCCGGTTCGGCTCGGCTCGGTTCGGTTCGGTTCGGTTCGGAGTGATGATCAGCACCAGGTCCCCGAAGTGGTGGCATCACCGCGCCCCTAATGCCGCCACTTCGCCGATCTGGCTCCGCCCCCGGCCCAGCCAGTCCCCTGTCACGAACTCGCATCCCTCCCGCCCGCCGTCACCGACCCGGCAACCGCACATCGGCCCGCCGACGCGTTGACCTGGGGGTTGCGGCAGGGAGCAACGTGCACCTACGAGATCCTTCGAGGCGCCACAGGTCCACGATCGGCTGCACGAGGGCTGATCGATGCCGGGAGGGGGCACCGTGAGGCGCCTGCTCGCGGACCGGGATGCGCGAACGCCGTCCCCGTTGCCGGGGACGGCGTTCGTGATGCGGCGCGACGGGGACCGGTCAGGTCATGTCGTCGTAGCGGCGTTCGATCGGCGCCGGCGCGGCGACCGGCTCGGGCGCCGCGATCGGGTCGGACGCCTCGATCCGGGCACCGGTCGGTACCGGCTCGCTCGACAGGTCCAGCGGCGAGACCTCGTCGTCGGCGATGCCCGCGTAGACCTCCTGCCCACGCCCGCGCCGCCGGTCGTTGAGGAACGCCACCCCGACCGCGGCGAAGTAGAGCGCGGAGAGGCAGAGGGCCAGCGCGGTCATGCCGAACGGGTCGGGCGTCGGCGTGACCACCGCGGAGAACGCGAAGAACACGAAGATCGCCACCCGCCACCAGCTCAGCAGCCGCTTGGCGCTGGCCAGGCCGACGAAGTTGAGCATCAACACGATCAGCGGGAACTCGAACGCGACGCCGAACAGCAGGACCAGGTTCGTGACGAACGAGATGTAGCGGGTCACCTCGAGGGTCGTCGAGATGTCGTCGCCGGAGACGTTGAGCAGGAACTCCAGGCCCTTGGTGGTGACGAAGAACGCCAGCACCGCACCGGCGGCGAACAGCGGCGCCGCCAGCGCGGTGAAGACGTACGCGTAGCGCCGCTCGTGCCGGTGCAGGCCGGGCGCGATGAACGCCCAGAGCTGGTAGAGCCAGACCGGCGCGGCGATGATCAGGCCGACCCACAGGCCGATCTTGAGGTTGAGCAGGAAGACGTCGGCGACGCCGAGCTGCACGAACAGGCACTTACCGGTTTCCGGATCGATCGCCTGCGGCAGGTCGCAGTAGGGCTTCGACAGCAACAACCGGACCGGCGTGGCCAGCCAGATGCCGAAGCCGAAGCCGACCAGGATCGCGAGCGACGCCCGGAACAGCCGGTTACGCAACTCCCGGATGTGCTCCATGAGGGTCATGGAGCCGTCGGCGGCGCGTTCGAACGTGCTCGGGCCGCGCTTCCTCAACGCGAAGGCCACGGTGGTGGGGGCCCTTCCGGATCAGTTCTCGCGGACGCGCTGCACCGGGTCGACCGGCGGGGCGACCGGCTGCTGCGGCTGCGGGGCGTAGCCCGGCTGCGGCTGCGGCGCGTAGCCCGGCTGGGGCGCGTACTGCTGCTGGCCCTGGATCGGCTGCTGCGGCGGGAGCGGCTGGTAGCCGTTCTGCGCGTCGGCCTTCTCGGCCAGGTCGCGGTCGTCGTCGTGCAGGCTCTTCGTCTCGGCCTTGATGATCCGCAGCGAACGGCCCAGCGAGCGGGCCGCGTCGGGGAGCCGCTTCGCGCCGAACAGCAGGATCAGCACGACCACGAGTACGGCGATGTGCCACGGCTTGAGGGCACCCATGGGAAGCTCCAGTCGCTCTGTGTCGGTGAGGGTGGGGTCGCCGCCCATCGTACGTGCGTCGCAGCGGCTTGCCACCCCCGGCGGGCCTGCTGGTGCGGGCCGGCCGGTGAAGTCTCGACCAACCCGAGTTGTCCCGTCAACCACCCACGGGGGCGCATTCGTGCACGCAACCGCCCCGGATCGCGCAGCTATCGCTCACCGGACCGACCGGCGTCGATCACTCGCCGCGTCTGGCCTTGATCAACGCGATCCGGTCCTGCGCCACGGCCGCCCGCTCCTGCAACGACTCGGCGCGCGCCTGCAACTCCTCGGCGGCGGACCGCAGCGACTCCGCCTCGGCCTGCCGGCTCTGCAACGCCAGCGCCGAACGGCGCAACCGGGGCAGCCGCGCCACCACCGGACGGACCGCCAAGGCCAGCACGACCAGCGCGAACACCACGACCCCGAGCACGATCCACATCACCACGGCGGTCAGCCTAGCGGGTGACGCCGGTGGCCGCCGGGTCGGCGCTGCCGGCCGGGGTGGCGCTGCCGGCCGGGCTGGCGTACGCGTCGAGCGCGGCGACGGCCTGGGCGCGAACCTGCTCGGCCAGCTCGGCCGGGGCCACCACGGTCACCTCCGGACCCAGGCCGAGGACGAACCGGCGGGCCCAGCCCAGGTCGGTGACGCGCAGCGACACCAGCCACTGCTCGCCGTCGGCCTCGACCCGCTCGCACGGATAGTATTCGGTGATCCACCGCTCGCCCCGGCCGATGCGCAGCGTGATCAGCGGCAGGTCGGCCGAGGGCCGGAACACGCCGTCGCTGAGGTCGTGCGGGCGGGCCTGCGGCGGCACCACGGCCTGCTCCGGCAGCTCGGTGACCGCGTCGATCCGGTCGGCCCGGAACAACCGGACCGCCTCGGCCCGGCGGCACCACGCCTCCACGTACGCCCGGCCGCCGACCATCAGCATCCGCAGCGGGTCGATCGTGCGCTCGGTGGTCTCGTCCCGGGCCGGCGTGTAGTAGGTGATCCGCAACGCCCGGCCCCGCTCGACGGCGGCGCGCAGCTCGCGCACCCGGGCGGTGTCGCCGGGCAGGCGGACCTCGACCGGCGCGCCGGCCAGGTCGCCAGCGGCGCTCTCGATCTTGGCCAGGGCCCGCTCCACCGCCTCCCGGTTGGCCACCCCCGGCGTCTCGGCGAGCATCCGCAACGCCACCACCAGGGCCAACGCCTCGTCCGGGGTCAGGCGCAGCGGGCGGTCGATGCCGGCGTCGTAGGTGATCGTCACCCGGTCGCCGTCGAACGCCATGTCGATCAGGTCACCGGGGCCGTAACCGGGCAGCCCACACACCCAGAGCAGCTCCAGGTCCTCGCGGAGCTGCCGCTCGGTCACGCCGAGGTCGTGCGCCGCCTCGGCGATCTCGATGCCGGGGCGGGCCAGCAGGTAGGGCACCAGGTTGAGCAGCCGGGCCAGCCGGTCGGCCGACGCGCGGCCGGCGCGGGCCGCGGGGCGGGTCACCGGGCACCTCCCCCGGCCACCGCCAGCTCGTCGTGCCGGGCGGCGACCTCCTTCAGCCGCTGGATGACCGCCTCGCGCACCTCCGGCGGTTCGAGGACCCGCACGTCCGGGCCGTAGCCGACGATCTGGCCGGCCAGGAAGTCGGCGTCGGCGTACGGCAGGACCAGCCGGTCACCGTCCGGGCCGGCCTCGCTCTCCACCGCCCAGCGGCGCAGCCCGGCGGCACGGCCCGGCGCGGCGAGCACTGTCGCCCGGCCGGTGCGTTCCACCGGCCCGGACCAGCGGGCCACGTGACTGATCAGGTCCACCCCGGCGGGCGGCTCGTAGGCGCCGGCGTCACCGGTCGCGCGGACCGTGCCGACCACCCGGGACAGCCGGAAGCAGCGGGTCGCCGCACGGTCGAGGTCGTGGCCGACCACATACCACCGGCCGCGCCAGCAGACCACGCCCCACGGCTGCACCCGGCGGCGGGTCGGCGCGTCCCGGTCGGGCACCCGGTAGTCGAAGCTGACCTCGCGCCGGTCCCGCGCGGCGGCGGTCAGCGGCGCGAACGCCGGGTCGACCGTCACCATCGGCTCCAGGCCCAGCGTGGCCTGCGGGTCCACGTCGATGCCGGCGGCCCGCAGCTTCGCCAGGCCGGACGACGCGGCGGCGGCCAGGCCGGCGTGCTGCCACAGCCGGGCGGCGATCCCCACCGCGGCGGCCTCGTCCGGTTCGAGCGGGATGTCGGGCAACGCGTATTCCCGGTGGGCGATCCGGTAGCCCGGCTCGGCGTCGAAGACGCTGGCCGTGCCCGTCTCCAGCGGCACCCCCAGCTCCCGCAGCTCGGCCTTGTCCCGCTCGAACTTGCGCTGGAACGCCTCGTGGTCCTTGGCGTCCTCCGGGTCGTGCTCGTAGCCGGGCACGGTCGCGGCGATCTGGGCGGCGGTCAGGAAACGCCGCGTGGACAGCAGGCAGATCACCAGGTTGACCAGGCGTTCGGTACGGGTCCGGGACACGTGCAAACGCTAGCAGCCCGCGCGTCCGACGCGGGCACCCGCGCGGGCGCGGCGCGGGCATCGACCCGTTCGTCTCCGCCCGGCGGCCGGACGGGGCCGGCCCTAGGGTGATCGCATGGCGGATGCGGAAGTCAAGTCCGAGAGCGTCGGCACCGTCGTGGTGGCCGGCGCGGCGAACCTCGCCATCGCGGTCGCCAAGCTGGTCGCGGGCCTGATCTCCGGTTCCGCCGCGATGCTCTCCGAGGCCGCCCACTCGGTGGCCGACACCACCACCGAGGTGCTGCTCTACCTGGCGCTGCGGCGGGGCGCGCGGCCCGCCGACACCCGGCACCCCTTCGGGTACGGCAAGGAGAGCTACGTCTGGGCGTTCCTCGCCGCGCTGTTCACCTTCGTCGCCGGCGCCGGCTTCGCCATCACCCACGGCGTCACCACGATCCTCGTGCACGAGCACACCGGCGACTACCTGATCTCGTACGTGGTGCTGGCGGTGTCGTTCGCCATCGAGTCGGTGTCGCTGGCCCGGGCGGTACGGCAGGTACGCCGGGAGTCCCGCCGCTGGCGCGCCACCCCCCGCCGCTACCTGCGGCTGACCGCCGACACCACGGTCAAGGCGGTCTTCCTGGAGGACACCGCCGCCCTGATCGGCCTGCTCATCGCCGCCGCCGGGCTCACCCTGTCCCACCTCACCGGCGACGAGCTCTACGACGGGATCGCCTCCATCCTCATCGGCGCGCTGCTGCTGGTGGTCGCCGGCATCCTGGCCCGCAGCAACATCTCGCTGCTGGTCGGCCGCGCCGTCTCCGAACGGGTGCACCGGCAGATCGAACGGGAGCTGGCGGAGGTGCCGACGGTGGACCGCGTCGACACCCTGATGACCATGTTCCTCGGCCCGGAGGACATCCTCGTCGCCGCCAAGGTCGACTTTCGCGACGACGCCACCGGCGCCGACATCGAGGCCGCCTCCGACGAGGCCGAACGCCGGCTCACCGACCGGTTCCCGGAGATCGCGTACGTCTTCCTCGACCCCACCCGCTCCCGCGGGCCCGGCGGGCGCGCCCGGACCACGCAGGAGGAGCCCCCGCCCGGCCGGGACGGCTGACCCGGCCTCGGGCCGCCCCGACGCCGGCCGATAGCGTGCCGGCATGGTGCGATGGCGGTCCGGCACGGTCACGACGGTACGGCGGCGGTGGGCCGGCGCCGTCGAACTCGACGTCGACCTGCCCGACGGCGCCCGGATGCGCGCGCTGGCCTACCCGGCCCTGGTCGGCGACCCGCAGCCCGGCGACCGGGTGCTGCTCAACGCCGGCGCGCTGCTGATGGGCCTCGGCACCGGTGGCTACGCCCTGGTCGTCGCGCTGCCCGACCGGCTTCCCGCCGACCCGCCGCAGGCCGGCGACAGCCGCGACGCCGGGCACCTGGTCAAGGCCCGCTACACGCCGCTGCAACCGATCCTGCTCGGCGTCGACGAGGAAGCCAGCCCGCACCACGACCGGCTGGCCGCCGCCGAGTCCGTCGACGGGATGCCGGTGGTCACCGCCGACCTGCACTCCGCGCTGCCGGCGATCCTCGCCGGCATGCACGCCGACGCCCCCCGCGCCCGGGTCGCCTACCTGCTCACCGACGGCGGCGCGCTGCCGGCCTGGTTCTCCCGCACGCTGGCCGGCCTCGCCGACCGTCTCGTCGGCACGGTCAGCGTGGGGCAGGCGTTCGGCGGTGACCTGGAGGCCAGCACGCTGCACAGCGGCCTGCTCGCCGCCCGGCACGTGCTCGACGCCGACGTGGCGATCGTCGCGCAGGGGCCGGGCAACCTCGGCACCGGCACCCGCTGGGGCTTCTCCGGCGTGGCCGTCGGCGAGGCCGTCAACGCCGTCGCCACGCTGGGCGGCCGCGCGGTCGGCTCGCTGCGGATCTCCGCGGCCGACCCCCGCCCCCGACACCGGGGCGTCTCGCACCACAGCCTCACCGCGTACGGCCGGGGGGCGCTCGCCCCCGCGGAACTGGTCGTGCCCGACGGCCTCGACCCCGACCTGGCCGCCGACGTGACCGCGGCGCTCGCGCCCCTGACCGACCGGCACCGGATCGTCACCGTGCCCGTCGACGGCCTCGACGCCGCGCTGCGGGCCAGCCCGGTCGGACTGTCGACGATGGGCCGCGGGCTCGACGCCGACCACGCCTACTTCCTGGCCGCGGCCGCCGCCGGCCGGTACGCCGCCGGACTGCTGGGCTGAGCGGGAACGTCCTCAGCCCAGGAAGAAGATCAGGCCCAGCCAGACGCCCACGATCAGCGCCAGCGCCACCGCCAGCACCCACGTCGGCACGGTGTACTCCCCGCGCCGGTTGCGTTCGATCTCGGCGCGGATCTTCTCCCGCCGCCGGTCGATCCAGTTGAGCTTCTCGGTGCCGCCGTCCCGCTCGCGGCCGGAGGTCCGGCCGGGCTCGCGGCCGTGAGGTTGCGGTTCGGAAGTGTCCATGGCGACGCCAGCGTACCGGTGCGACGGCGGCCGGCGCCCACAGGCACCGGCCGCCGCCGGCCTCACATGCTCGCGATCAGCCGCTCCACCCGCTCGTCGTACGCCCGGAACGGGTCCTTGCACAGCACCGTGCGTTGCGCCTGGTCGTTCAGCTTCAGGTGCACCCAGTCCACCGTGAAGTCACGCCGCTTCTCCTGCGCATGCCGGATGAACTCGCCGCGCAGCCGCGCCCGGGTGGTCTGCGGCGGCGTCTCCTTCGCCTCGAAGATCTCCGGGTCGGTGGCCACCCGGTCCACCTCGCCCCGACGCTCCAGCAACCCGTAGAGGCCCCGCCCGCGCCGCAGGTCGTGGTAGGCCAGGTCCATCTGCGCCACCCGCGGGTGCGACAGCGGCAGGTCGTGCTTGCGCTGGTAACGCTCGATCAGCTTGAGCTTGGTGATCCAGTCGATCTCCCGGGCCACCGGGTCCAGGTCGCCGGTCTCCACCGCCCGCAACACCCGCGCCCACAGGTCCACCACCCGCTTGGCGGTCTGGTCGCCGCCCCGGCGTTCCACGAACTCGGTCGCCTTGGCCAGGTATTCCTGCTGGATCTCCAGCGCCGACACCTCCTTGCCGGAGGACAGGCGCACCTTGCGCCGGCCGGTGATGTCGTGCGACACCTCGCGGATGGCCCGGATCGGGTTCTCCAACGTCAGGTCCCGCATCACCACGCCGGCCTCGATCATCCGCAGCACGATGTCGGCCGTGCCGACCTTCAGCAACGTGGTGACCTCGTTCATGTTCGAGTCACCGACGATCACGTGCAGCCGGCGGTAGCGCTCCGCGTCCGCGTGCGGCTCGTCCCGGGTGTTGATGATCGGCCGGCTCCGGGTGGTCGCCGAGGAGACACCCTCCCAGATGTGCTCGGCCCGCTGGGACAGGCAGTAGACCGCGCCACGCGGCGTCTGCAACACCTTGCCCGCGCCGCAGATCAACTGCCGGGTGACCAGGAACGGGATCAGCACGTCGGCCAGCCGGCCGAACTCGCCGTGCCGGGACACCAGGTAGTTCTCGTGGCAGCCGTACGAGTTGCCGGCCGAGTCGGTGTTGTTCTTGAACAGGTAGATCTCGCCCGCGATGCCCTCGTCGTGCAGCCGCTTCTCCGCGTCGACGAGCAGGCCCTCCAGGATCCGCTCACCGGCCCGGTCGTGGGCCACCAGGTCGGTCACCGAGTCGCACTCGGGCGTCGCATATTCCGGGTGCGAGCCCACGTCCAGATAGAGGCGGGCGCCGTTGCGCAGGAACACGTTGCTCGACCGGCCCCACGACACCACCCGCCGGAACAGGTACCGCGCGACCTCGTCGGGGGAAAGCCGGCGTTGCCCGCGATAGGTGCAGGTGACGCCGTACTCGGTTTCGAGGCCGAAGATTCGCCGCTCCATGATGAGACATTAGCCGCCCGGAGCCCCCGATGGGCAGCGCCGACGCTCACCGCTTGCGATCTCCCCCACGCAGATCGGTGAGGTGGCGGCATCCGTACGCGCAAGACCCCGCCACCTCGGCGAGGTGGCGGGGTCCGCAAGCAGACGTCACTCGGCGGGCCGGTCCTCCGCGTTGCCCTCCAGATCGGCCGAACCCGCCGACGTGGTCGGCTTCTTCGCCTCCTCCGTCGGCACCGTCGGGGTCTTCGCCCGGCCCGGCGCCGGCGCGGTGTCCGCAGCCGCGTCACCCTCCAGCAACCCGGTCAGCGCCGCCCCGGTGACCCGGCGGAACGTCCGCCCGACCCGGCCCCGGTCCAGGACCGCCACCTCCAGCTGGTTCGCGGCGATCGTCCGGGCCGCCCCGCCCTCACCACCGACGCTGCTGAGCGCCTTCATCGCGGCGCGCACCGCCTCGGACAGCGACATCTCCGGCCGGTGCTCGTTCTTCAGCACCCCGGCGATCGCCTCGGACTGGCCACCCATCGCCATCCGGCCCGGCTCGTCGTTCACCGAACCGTCGTAGGTCACCCGGTAGAGGGAGTCGTCGTCCGGCGTGGCGCCCACCTCGGCCACGCAGATCTCCACCTCGAACGGCTTCGACTGCTCGGTGAAGATCGCACCCAGCGTCTGCGCGTACGCGTTGGCCAACGCCAGGCCGGTCACGTCCCGCCGGTCGTAGCTCAGTCCGTTGAGGTCGGCCATCCGCACACCCGCGCGCCGCAGGTTCTCGAACTCGTTGTACCGGCCCACGGCGGCGAAGCCGATCCGGTCGTAGATCTCACTGACCTTGTGCAGCGTGCTGGACAGGTTCTCGGCGACGAAGAGCACCCCACCGGCGTAGCTCAGGACCACCGCGCTGCGGCCCCGGGCGATGCCCTTGCGGGCCAGCTCGGAACGGTCGCGCATGATCTGCTCGGGCGAGGCGTAGAACTGCATGGCCACGGCGGCGGTTCTCCTTCTTGCGGGACTGCTGACTCGATGGACGTGGGAGCGGCGTCAGCCGCCGGGGTTCTCCATCCGGCCGGACACCACGCCCTCGGCGATCGTCGCCGTCTCGGCGTCGGTGAGCCGGTGGGTGCCGTCGGCCGTCGCGGTCATCACGACCGGGTAGATCCGCCGGGTCAGGTCGGGACCGCCGGTGGCGGTGTCGTCGTCCGCCGCGTCGTAGAGCGCCTCGACGGCCAACCGGGTCGCGTCGTCGATCGACAGGCCCGCCCGGAAGCGCTTCTTCAGCGCGGACTTGGCGAACAGCGAGCCGGAGCCGATCGCGTCGTAGCCGGTCTCCTCGTAGGGGCCGCCGGTCACGTCGAAGCTGAAGATCCGGCCGGCCCGCGCCGGGTCGCTCGCGGCCAGGTCGAAGCCGGCGAAGAGCGGCACCACGGCCAGGCCCTGCATCGCCGCGCCCAGGTTGCCGCGGATCATCGAGGCCAACCGGTTGGCCTTGCCGTCGAGCGAGAGCATCGCGCCCTCGATCTTCTCGTAGTGCTCCAGCTCCACCTGGAACAGTCGCATCAGCTCGATGCCGATGCCGGCGGTGCCGGCGATGCCGACCAGCGAGTACGCGTCGGCCGGGTGCACCTTCTCGATGTCGCGCTGGGCGATCAGGTTGCCCATCGTGGCGCGCCGGTCGCCGGCCATGACCACACCACCGGCGGCCGCGATGGCCACGATGGTGGTCGCGTGCGGCGCCATGTCGGCGGCCATGCCGGGCGGCAACGGCCGACGACCGGGCAGCATCTCCGGGGCGACCTTGCTCAGGAACGTTGTGAAGGAGGACGTCCCCGCGTTGGTGAACACATCTGGAAGACGCCCGGATGGATCAAAACCCGCTGCCACGTGGTTCCTCTCAGGTATGTGATCGCCCCGGCCAGGTTGTCGAGGTCGTCCTTGAACTGGCCGAGACCGCCGTTGCAGTTGAAGCAGAGTATCCCGCGCACCCATCCGGTGCGATGATCGTGGTCCAGATGTTCCGGATCGGGGCGGCGGCAGATCGCGCACACGCCGCCCTGCTCCGCCAGGAGCTCCTGGAACTCCTTCTCCCCGACCCCGTAACGACGGCGCAGGTGGTACTCGCGGTTGCCGCCGTAGAGCCGCTGCTTGCTCTCGTTACCGCGGGCGATGTGGCACGGCTTGCAGTAGGTGTGCCGGCCGCTGGCGTTGGTCGTTCGGGGAAAATCGTCGACGGGCTTGATCTGCTCGCAGTCGGGGCACCACTTGAGGCCGTCCGCGACCGGCCCAGCCGCTTTCCGCTGCGGCGCGATCCCCCGCTTTCTTCGGCTCGCCTCAGAGCGAGCGGCGGCACACGTCTTGCAGTAGAACGCCAGCCCGTCCGGGCGCCGCCGGTTACGGTGAAACGCCGACGCCGGCAGCGAGCGGCCGCACTGGGGGCAGAGCTTGTCCGAAGCCTCGGGCAAATCGGACATAAGCCTCATTGACCCCCTTTCTGCACATATCCCCTCACGAACTCTTCTGCGTTCTCCTCCAGGACGGAGTCGATCTCGTCGAGCAGGTCGTCCACGTCCTCGGTGATCTCGGCGTGCCGCTCGGCCACCTCGGGGTTGGCCTGCGCGGTGACCTCCTCGACCTCCTCGTGGGACTTGCCGGACTGGGTCTGACCACCCTCTTGCGTCGCCATGGTGGTGCCTCCTCCACGATCGCCTGCGATCAACTTACCTCGCCCGGACGACGAAAAGCCCGTCGCGCGCCGGGTTCCGGCGCACGACGGGCTTTCCGGCATCCGGGTCACCCGCCGGTGAGCATCTCCAGCAGGTCCTTGGCGCTCTCGCAGCGGTCGAAGAGCTGCCCGACGTGCGCGCGGGTGCCCCGTTCGGGCTCCATCATCGGCACCCGGACCAGCGACTCGCGGCCCACGTCGAAGATGACCGAGTCCCAGCTCGCGGCCACCACCTCGGAGGCGTACTGGGCCAGGCAGCGACCCCGGAAGTAGGCCCGCGTGTCCTCCGGCGGCTCGGTCATCGCGGTGCGGGTCTGCTCGTCGGTCAGCAGCGTCTTCATCGAGCCGCGCTGGACCAGGCGGTGGTAGAGCCCCTTCTCCGGGCGCACGTCGGAATACTGCAGGTCGACCAGTTGCAGCTTGTGCGAGCCCCAGGCGAGCTTCTCCCGCTCCCGGTAGCCCTCCAGCACGCGCAGCTTGGCCACCCAGTCCAGCTCGTCGGCGCACTCGAACGCGTCGCGGCCGAGCCGGTCCAGCACGCTCTCCCAGCGGTCGAGCACGTCGGCCGTCTGCGCGTCGACGTCCTGGCCGTACCGGTCGTCCACGAAGGAACGGACCCGCTCCAGGTAGGCCCACTGCACGTCCAGCGCGGTGAGCCGGCGCCCGTCCCGCAGCCGCATCAGGTGCTTCAGCGACGGGTCGTGGCTGACCGCGCGCAGCTCCCCGACCGGGTCGGCGATGCCCAGGTCCGCGCCGAGCGCCTTCTCCTCGATCATGGCGAGGATCAGCGACGTGGTGCCGACCTTCAGGAACGTGGAGATCTCGGAGAGGTTGGCGTCGCCGATGATGACGTGCAGCCGGCGGTATTTGTCGGCGTCGGCGTGCGGCTCGTCGCGGGTGTTGATGATCGGCCGCTTGAGGGTGGTCTCCAGCCCGACCTCGACCTCGAAGAAGTCGGCGCGCTGGGAGATCTGGAAGCCGCTCTGGCCGCCGTCCTGGCCGATGCCGACGCGGCCCGCGCCGCAGACGATCTGCCGGGTGACGAAGAACGGCGTCAGGTACGCCACGATGTCGGCGAACGGCGTCTGCCGACGCATCAGGTAGTTCTCGTGCGCGCCGTAGCTGGCGCCCTTGTTGTCGGTGTTGTTCTTGTACAGGTGGATGGGGTGGGTGCCCGGGATGGTGGCCGCCCGGCGGGCCGCCTCGGCCATCACCCGCTCCCCCGCCTTGTCCCACCGCACCACGTCGAGGGGGGTGGTCACCTCGGGGGTGGAGTATTCCGGGTGGGCGTGGTCGACGTAGAGCCGCGCTCCGTTGGTGAGTATGACGTTGGCCAGTCCGAGGTCCTCGTCGGCGAGCGCCTCGGCCGGGTCGTAGGCCGCCCCGGAGTAGGTGAAGCCGCGGGCGTCGCGCAGCGGCGACTCCTCCTCGTAGTCCCAGCGGGCCCGCCCGCCCCGGTTGAGTTCCGGTCGGGCCCCGTACGCGTTGACCACCTGCGAGGAGGTGACCATCGGGTTGGCTCCGGCCTGGCCGGGCACGGAGATGCCGTACTCGACCTCGGTGCCCATGATCCGTCTGACGCTCATCGACCTGCCCGCTCCGCTCGCCGTCCCGGTCCCCGTCACGTCGAGCGTAGTCGGCACTTCGACGGTAGGTGGCGCGCCGGGCCCCGGCGGGCGCCGTTCGCCGTCCTCGGCGGCGGCCGGAGCGGTGCGGTCCGTCCGGCCGTCGCCGTGCTGAACTCGACGGTCAGAAGAAGCGGTACGCCTCCGCGGCGGCGGCCTCGGTCTGTGCCGCGGGCGGCGCGGTGATGCTGAGCGGCTCGCCGAAGCTGTGCATCTTCATCTCGTTGTCGATTTTCCCGGCCGCGGTGTCGAACGTGTAGGTGAGCAGGGTGAGTCGACCCTCGGCGTCCAGGGTGGCCTCGAACGGCACCGTCTTCGTCCTGAGCACCTTGAACGCGTTGCGCAGGGTGGCCTTCTCGGCGTCGCTGGAGGCCGCCGCGATGGCCTTCTCCGGGTCGGCGACGCCGGTGTAGCGGCCGTCGCCGGCCGGTTCGGCGGAGACGACTCCGCCGAGGATGCCGGCCTGCGCCCGGACGTCGAGGCCCTGCGCCAGCTGCCCGTCGGGGCGGAGCCGGCTGCGGTCGAGCTTCATCCAGGGTTTGCCGTCGGACTCGTCCTGCTTGACGTAGACGGCGTCGGTGGTGACGACCATGCTGACCGGCTCGGGCGTGCGCATGTCGAGCGTCATCGCGCCGGTGGCGGGTTCGACGGCCGACCGCATGGTGACGGTCTGGTTGCCCGCCTTGATGGTGACGTCCATCTTGAGGGTCTTCTCCAGGCTCCGCTGGAAGCCCTGGCGGATCGCGGCGGGCGCGTCGGCGGTGGTGGGCGCGGAGGCGGACGCCGAGGTGGTCGGCGCGGAGGCGGTGTCGGTGGTGGTGGTGCCGCAGGCGGTGAGCAGGGCGGTCAGGCAGCCGAGCAGGGCCGGGGCGAGTGATCTACGCACGGGCAGACCCTAGCGGGCGCGGCCCGGTTTCGTGGCCCCGCCGAGGACCGACCGGGGCGGCGCCTGCGCGGCGCCGCCCCGATGGGCGATCTCAGAGGTATTGACCGGTGTTGCTGGCGGTTTCGATGGACCGGCCGGCTTCGGCGCCCTTGCCGCCGGAGACGAGCGTGCGGATGTAGACGATCCGCTCGCCCTTCTTGCCGGAGATGCGCGCCCAGTCGTCGGGGTTGGTGGTGTTGGGCAGGTCCTCGTTCTCCCGGAACTCGTCGACGCAGGCGTCGAGCAGGTGCTGCAGCCGCAGCCCCTTGCGCCCGGAGGTGAGGAACTCCTTGATGGCCATCTTCTTGCCCCGGTCGACGATGTTCTGGATCATCGCGCCGGAGTTGAAGTCCTTGAAGTAGAGGACTTCCTTGTCGCCGTTGGCGTAGGTGACCTCGAGGAAGCGGTTCTCCTCGGTCTCGGAGTACATCCGCAGGACCACCGCGTCGATCATGGCAGCCACCGTGGCCTGCGGGTCGCTGCCGTGTTCGGCCAGGTCGTCGGCGTGCAGCGGCAGGCCGGCGAGGATGTACTTGGAGAAGATGTCCTTGGCCGCCTCGGCGTCCGGACGCTCGATCTTGATCTTCACGTCGAGTCGGCCGGGGCGCAGGATCGCCGGGTCGATCATGTCTTCCCGGTTGGAGGCGCCGATGACGATGACGTTCTCCAGGCCCTCCACGCCGTCGATCTCGCTGAGCAGCTGCGGGACGATGGTGTTCTCCACGTCGGAGGAGACGCCGGAACCGCGGGTGCGGAAGACGGAGTCCATCTCGTCGAAGAACACGATCACCGGCGTGCCCTCGCCGGCCTTCTCCCGTGCCCGCTGGAAGATCAGCCGGATGTGCCGCTCGGTCTCACCGACGTACTTGTTGAGCAGCTCGGGGCCCTTGATGTTGAGGAAGAAGCTGGTGTGCCGCTCCTTGCCCTCCCGCTCGGCGATCTTCTTGGCCAGCGAGTTGGCCACCGCCTTGGCGATCAGCGTCTTGCCGCAGCCGGGCGGGCCGTAGAGCAGGATGCCCTTCGGCGGCCGGAGCTGGTGCTCGCGGAACAGGTCGGCGTGCAGGAAGGGCAGCTCCACCGCGTCGCGGATCTGCTCGATCTGCGCCTGGAGGCCACCGATGTCCTCGTAGTTGACGTCGGGCACCTCCTCCAGGACCAGTTCCTCGACCTCGCTCTTGGGAATCCGCTCGTACGCGTACGCCGAGCGGGGTTCGATCATGAGCGAGTCGCCGGCCCGAATCGCGCTGCCGATCAGGGTCTCGGCGAGGTGGACGATGCGCTCCTCGTCCGAGTGGGAGACCACCAGCGCCCGGTCACCCGGCGCGCCGTCGGGACCCGCCAGGATCTCCTTGAGCATCACCACCTCGCCGACCCGCTCGTAGCCGAACGCGTCGACGATGTTGAGAGCGTCGTTGAGCAGGACCTCCTGGCCCCGGCGCAGCTCGTCGACCTCCAGCGAGGGCGAGACGGCCACCCGGAGCTTGCGCCCGCCGGTGAACACGTCCACCGTGCCGTCGTCGTGCCTGGCCAGGAAGACGCCGTAGCCACTGGGCGGCTGGGCGAGCCGGTCGATCTCCTCCTTGAGCGTCACGATCTGCGCGCGGGCCTCCTTGAGGGTGCCCACGAGCCGTTCGTTGTTCTCGGTCAGCCGCGCCAACTGCGCCTGGGTGGCCGCCAGCCGCTCTTCGAGCTGCCGGACGTGTCGGGGGCTTTCGGTCAACTTGCGCCGCACCAGAGCGAGTTCCTCTTGCAGGAACGCGACCTGCGTGGAGAGATCGTGGGCTTCCTTTTCCCACCGTGCGGCGCGCGAGTCCGCGTCGTCGCTGCGTGCCACGTCCCACCTCCCCGGGGGGCTTGAACGTTCTGACCTAACACTAGCCGCTATGAGCCCGATTCGGTCCTCCGCAACGCGCTCGTCACCGAAGCTTGATCGCCAAGGGCTGGTCGCGGGGCGGGTACGGGCGTTCGGGTACCGTCGGAGTGTGGGACGGGAGAACATGGGGGGTGCTTCGTGACCGACGTCGCGACCGACCAGTTGCAGGTCTGGGTGGATCAGGACCTCTGCACCGGCGACGGGCTCTGCGTGCAGTACGCGCCGGAGGTCTTCGAGTTCGACGTCGACGGCCTGGCGTACGTCAAGGGCCCGGACGGCGAGCTGCGGCAGGCCCCCGGCGCCCGGGTGGACGTGCCGGAGCACCTGCGCCTCGAGGTGATCGACTCGGCGAAGGAGTGCCCGGGCGAGTGCATCCACGTGGTGCGGGGCAGCGACGGCGTCGAGGTGGCCGGCCCGGAGGCCGAGGACTGAGCAGTGACGGACACGACGGGCCGGGGACGACGTCCCCGGCCCGTCGTGCGTCCGTCAGAGCAGGGGCCGGCCGACCACCGAGGCGACCAGCCGGGCGAACTCCTCCAGCCGGGCGATCTGCCCGGCGCCGCCGTCGTCGAGGGTCTTGCCGAAGCGCAGCGCGTCGTGCCGGGGCGTGCCCGCCACCTCGTCGCTGGGCGGCGCCTCGTCCAGCGAGCTGAGCAGCAGGTAGACGTCGATGCTGTCGATCCGGACGGTGCCGTCGTCGGTCCGGGTGAGCCGACGCCGGCAGCCGACCTCGGTGACGGTGGAGACCGGCACCACGCGCAGCGAGGAGGTCATCGCGCCGGGTGGCCCCTCCCCCGGCGGGACGTCCTCGCCGTGCCAGAGCACCAGCCGGCTGCCGTCGCAGACGACGACCTCCTGCCACACCCCGTTCACCTCGTTGACGAAGCGTTCCAGGGTGAAGCCGAGGACGGAGGCGCCGCGCAGCACCCCGCCGAGCGCCTCCAGGGCGATGTCGGGGTCCCGCAGGTAGGCGCGGGCCGCCGACTCCAGGTCGGTGTAGGGCGACCAGTCGGGGAAGACGGCGGGCAGGTCACCGTTGCCGTAGCCGGGGTTGCTCACGCCACCTCCCGTCGGCCCGAACCGCCGTCACCGCCCGTGCGCCGCCGTCGGCTCCGGTGACCGGGACGGGCGCGCCGCCCGCCGCGCGCTCCGATCCGCTCGCTCATGCCCACCGTCTCCACCCACCTCGGTGTCGTCGTCCCCACGGGCACACATGATCCGCCCGCCCGCCGCCGTGCGCGCGGCGGGGGTCAGGACTGCTCCGGTTCCTCCGCCGCGCGGGCCGCCGCCGCCGCGCGCAGGGCGTCCCGGCGCTGCGCGTACGCCTCGGCGCCCTTGCTGGGCTTGCGCCGGCGCGGCGGCGCGGTCACCCCGGGGGCGAGCTTGCGCGCGGACACCAGGAACGCGGTGTGCGCGATCATCCGGTGGTCCGGTCGCACGGCAAGACCCTCGGCGTGCCAGTCGCGCACCAGCGACTCCCAGGCCCGCGGCTCGGTCCAGCCGCCGCGCTCGCGCAGCGCCTCGACCAGCTCCGACAGCTGCGGGGTGGTGGCCACGTAGCCGATCAGCACGCCGCCGGGGACCAGCGACCGCTCGACCATGTCGAGCATCTCCCACGGGGTGAGCATGTCGAGGATGATCCGGTCGAACCCGGTCTCGGTGCTGTCGGCGACGTCGCCCACGTGCAGCCGCCAGGCCGGGTGCGGACCGTTGAAGAACGCCTCGACGTTGCGCCGGGCGATCTGGGCGAAGTCGTCGCGCACCTCGAACGAGTGCAGCTCGCCCTCGGTGCCGACGGCCCGCAGCAGCGAGCAGGACAGCGCGCCCGAGCCGGCGCCGGCCTCCAGCACCTTGGCGCCGGGGAAGATGTCGCCCATCGCGACGATCTGCGCCGAGTCCTTCGGGTAGATCACCTGGGCGCCGCGCGGCATGGAGAGCACGTAGTCCGACAGCAGGGGCCGCAGCGCGAGGAAGGCGGTGCCGCCGCCGGCGGTGGTGACCACGCTGCCGTCGGGCAGGCCGATCAGGGTGTCGTGCTTGAGGATCCCCCGGTGGGTGTGAAACTCCTTGCCGGGCTCCAGCGTCACGGTGTGCATCCGGCCCTTGGGGTCGGTCAGCTGGACCCGGTCGCCGGGCCGGAACGGCCCCCGGTGGACGGGCGGCAGGGCCGGGACGGTGGAGGTCTCTGCGGTCACGTGTTCGTCTTCCGTTTGGGTTCGAGGAGCTGGGCGAGGTCCGCGATGTGCAGCACGCCGACCACATCTTCGCCTGCCGTCACGAGGTACTGCGCGCCCGGGTGGGTGCGGACGGTCTCCAGCACCCGCTCGCCGTCCGCGTCGACCGGGAGGGTGGGCAGGGCGGTCAGGGCGCGGGCCACCTCGTCCACCGCGAGCCACGGCCGCCGTTCCGGGGGTACGGCGGCGACGCGGGCCGGGTCGACCAGTGACACGGTACGGCCGGCGGAGTCGACCACGCTGAGCGCCGCGTCCGGTGTGCCCGCCTCGTCGCGGCGGCGTTGCGCCTCGGCCAGCGGGGTGCCGGTGGGCACCGGCAGCAGTGGCCGGGCCAGCCGGGCCAGGTCGACCAGGTGCAGCCGGCGGCCGATGCGGGCCAGCCGGATGGACTGCCCGGCGCCCCGCCACAGCGTCACCGCGACCAGCAGCAGCAGCGGCAGGGCCAGCGGGGCGAGCGCCCGGCGCAGGGTGAGCAGCACCACCAGGGCGAGCGTGGCCACCGCCACGGCCCGGCCGACCCAGCCGGCCACCTCGGTGCCGCGGTGCCGGTCCCGGGTGAGCGCCCAGACCGCGGCGCGCAGCGCCCGTCCGCCGTCCAGCGGCAGCCCGGGCAGGCTGTTGAAGATCGCCACCACGACGTTGCTGACCGCGAGCTGGAACGCGAGCTGGTGGCCGAGGGTGCCGGCGGGCAGCGCCAGGGTGGCGGCGACCGCCCCGGCGCCGAGCACGGCCGAGACGGCCGGCCCGGCCAGCGAGATGAGCAGCTCCACCCGAGGGCTGGGGGCGTCCCGGTCCATCTCGGTGTAGCCGCCGAGCAGTTCGAGGGTGATCCCGCGCACACCGATGCCGTGGCGGCGGGCGGTCAGCGCGTGGCCCAGCTCGTGCAGCAGCACCGAGCCGAGCAGCGAGACGACGAACCCGAGGCCGACCAGGTAGCCGGCGAGGTGACCGAGGTCGAGCTGGCGCCGGGCCAGCGCCGCGTAGAGCACCGTGACCACCACGGTGAGCAGCAGCATCGAGGCGTCGACGCGCAGCGGCACCCCGAGGACCCGGCCGAGGCTCAGCCCGGGCCGGCGCGGTCGTCGGGTGCGCTGCTCCACCCCGGCGATGCTACGCGGCGCCGATCATGGCCCGGTGCGGCGACGACCGACCTGTCACACGGGTGGCCTAACCTTCCGGGCATGACGGCGGAACCGGTGATCGACGCGCAGGGCGACCAGACGGCGGCACGGGTGCCGGTCACGGTGCGGGCGTCGCTGTCGCCGTCGCGGGCGGCCGACTTCAAGACCTGCCCGCTGCTCTACCGGTTCCGCAGCATCGACCGGCTGCCCGAGCGGCCGACGGTCGAGCAGGCCCGGGGCACGCTGGTGCACGCCGTGCTGGAGCGGCTGTTCGACCTGCCGGCCCCGGCGCGCACCCCGGAGTCGGCGGGCGACCTGGTCGCCCCGCAGTGGGACCGCCTGGTCACCGAGGAGCCGGAGCTGGCGACGTTGTTCGCCGACGGCGACGCGGCGGCCGCGCAGGAGTTCCTGCGTTCGGCGGCGGCGCTGCTGGAGGGCTACTTCGCGGTGGAGGACCCGCAGCGGCTGGAGCCCGCCGAGCGGGAGGCGCTGATCTCCGCCGTGGTCGACGACGAGCTGCTGATCCGGGGCTATCTCGACCGGCTCGACGTGGCCCCGGACGGCGCGCTGCGGGTGGTCGACTACAAGACCGGCGGCGCGCCGCGCGAGGCGTTCGAGGCGCGGGCGCTGTTCCAGCTGAAGTTCTACGCCCTGGTGCTGTGGCGCACCCGGGGCGTGGTGCCGCGGGTGCTGCGCCTGCTCTACCTCAAGGACGCCGAGGTGTGCGACTACGCCCCCGACGCCGAGGAGCTGGTGCGCTTCGAGCGCACCGTGGTGGCGTTGTGGCGGGCGATCGAGCAGGCCACCGCGCGGCAGGACTTCCGGCCCCGGCCGAGCCGGCTCTGCGACTGGTGCAGCCACCAGGCGCTCTGCCCGAGCTTCGGCGGCACGCCGCCGCCGTTCCCGGTGGCCGGTGCCGCGCCCGACCCGCTCGTGGACGCCCGTTCCCGCCCGGTCACCCCGGGGGCCGACGAGTGATCCTCCTCCTCGGGGAGGAGACCGGGTTCGGCGCCGGCGACGACGAGACGCGCCCCGTGCCGGCCTAACGTTCGGGCATGACCGACCGGCTGCCGGCCCGGCGGGTGCGCGCCACGCTGCTCACCGCCGCCGTGGCGTACGCGCTGGGCCGACTCACCCGGCGGCGCCCCGCCGGGGAGGCCCGCCGGGACCCGGGCGCGACGGTGGTCACCGACGAGCACCGGCGGATCGCCCGCGAGCTGCACGACCTGGTGGCCCACCGGGTCGCCGCGATGGGTGTGCTGGCCACCGGGGCGCGCCGGGTGCTCGGCCGGGATCCCGGCGCGGCGGACGGTGCGCTGGCCGCGGTCGAGGAGACCGGCCGGGAGACGCTGCGTGAGCTGCACCGGCTGTTGCGGGTGCTGGACGCCGACGCCGGCGTGGCGCGGCTGGCGCCGCAACCCGGCCTGGCCGGCGTTCCCGCGCTCGTCGAGCGGGCCCGCCGGGCCGGGCTGCCGGTCACGCTGCGGATGGAGGGCACGTCCACCGCGGTGGCCGAGGGGGTGGCGCTCACCGCCCACCGCATCGTCGCCGAGGCGCTGCGCAACGTCCTCGCCCACGCCGGGCCGGCCACCGCGCTGGTCCGGATCACCGTCGGCGGCGGCGTGCTGACCGTCGAGGTGGTCGACACCGGGCGCGGGCCGGGACGCCCACCCGACCGGATCGGGCACGGACTGGTCGGCATGCGGGAGAGGGTGGCCCTCTACGGTGGGATCCTGCGGACCGGACCGGCGCCGGGCGGCGGCTTCCGGGTGTACGCGCGGATCCCGCTGGACCCGGCCGGTGCGGTCCCCGCCTGACCGCCGCCGGGCACGACGAGGGGGATCTGATGACAGACGGCGCCGCGCCCCGACCGGTCCGGGTCCTGCTCGCCGACGACCAGCCGTTGCTGCGCACCGGGTTCCGGATGGTGCTGGGCGTCGAGGACGACCTGGACATCGTGGGTGAGGCCGGCGACGGCGTGGAGGCGGTGGAGCTGGCCCGGCGGCTGCTGCCCGACGTGGTGCTGATGGACATCCGGATGCCGCGGATGGACGGGGTCGCCGCCACCCGGGCGATCGTGGACGCCCGGCTGCCGGTGCGGGTGCTCGTCCTCACCACGTTCGAGTTGGACGAGTACGTGGTCGGGGCGCTGCGCGCCGGGGCGAGCGGCTTCCTGGCCAAGGACGTGCCGGCCGAGGACCTGGTGACCGCGATCCGCACGGTGGCGGCCGGGGAGGCGGTGGTGGCGCCGCGGATCCTGCGCCGGCTGCTGGACCGCTTCGCCGACGTCCTGCCGGACCCGGTGACCGCCCCGCCGCGGGTGCTGGACCCGCTGACCGAGCGGGAACGGGAGGTGCTGACCCAGGTGGCGCGCGGGCTGTCGAACGCCGAGATCGCCCGGGAGCTGTCGGTCAGCGAGACCACGGTGAAGACGCACGTCGGGCACGTGCTGACCAAGCTGCGGCTGCGGGACCGGGTGCAGGCGGTGGTGCTGGCCTACGAGACGGGGCTGGTACGGCCGGGGAAATAGGTGGCGGCCCTCACGTACCGTGACCAACGGCGGCGACGCGGGGTTGACCATGACGCGACGTGAGGTCCTACCGTCGGCGCCGCCGGCCGGTCAGGGATCACCCTGAGCCGGCCTGGGGGGCGACCCCCACCGGAAATTCGGCACGGATTCCGCCCGGGGTCGGACGGTTCCGCCGCCGGTGGCACCGAGGATGGAACCGCCGCACCGACCAGCGGGGGCGGTGCGGATCAGCAGCCAGACGGAAGAGGTAGATGACGTGACCGCGACGGTAGGCCGGCAAGCGCAGGCCGCGGCCCGGGCGAACGACGTGTGGAAGGTGTACGGCAGCGGTGAGGCGCAGGTCATCGCGCTGCGGGGGGTGAGCGCCGAGTTCGAACGCGGCCGGTTCACCGCGATCATGGGGCCGTCCGGCTCCGGCAAGTCGACGCTGATGCACTGCCTCGCCGGTCTGGACTCGGTGACCCGGGGCACCGTGATGATCGGCGACACCACCGTGACCGGGCTCAACGACTCGGGCCTGACGAAGCTGCGCCGGGACAAGGTCGGCTTCATCTTCCAGCAGTTCAACCTGCTGCCCACGCTCACCGCGCAGGAGAACATCCTGCTGCCGCTGTCGATCGCCGGGCGCAAGGCCGACCCGGCCTGGTACGACACGGTGATCGACACGGTCGGGCTGCGGGAGCGGCTCGGGCACCGCCCGGCGCAGCTCTCCGGCGGTCAGCAGCAGCGGGTGGCGTGCGCCCGGGCCCTGGTCGCCCGCCCCGACGTGATCTTCGCGGACGAGCCGACCGGCAACCTGGACTCCCGCTCCGGCGCCGAGGTGCTCAACTTCCTGCGCAACTCGGTGCGCGAGCACGGCCAGACCATCGTCATGGTCACCCACGACCCGACCGCCGCCGCGTACGCCGACCGGGTGGTCTTCCTCGCCGACGGCCAGATCGTCTCGGAGCTGATCGAGCCGACCGCCGACACGGTGCTGGACACCATGAAGAAGCTGGACGCTCCGGTCGAGGTGGGCAACTGATGTTGCGGGCAACGCTGAAGAGCCTGCTGGCGCGCAAGCTGCGCCTGCTGCTGTCCGGCCTGGCGGTGGTGCTCGGCGTCATGTTCGTCTCGGGCGCGTTCGTGCTCACCGACACCCTCGGCCGGTCCTTCGACGCGGTCTTCGCCGACGCGTACGCCGAGGTCGACGTGAACGTCGCGGCGAAGCCGAAGGTGGAGCTGTCCGAGACCGAGGGCGAGCAGGTGGCCGCCCCGGTGCCGGCGTCGCTGGTCGAGCGGGTGAAGGCGGCGCCCGGCGCGGCGGACGTGCAGGGCGTGGTCGCCACCGACGGCGCCCGTCTGATCGGCGCCAACGGCAAGGTGGTCACCTCGTTCGGCCCGCCGCAGCTGGGCGAGAACTGGCTCGGCGAGAGCGACCTGGTGAAGCTGCGCGAGGGCCGGGAGCCGCGCGCGGATGACGAGATCGTGGTCAACGCCGCGCTGGCCAAGGCCGCGAACGTGACGGTCGGCGACCGGGTCGGCGTGCTGACCCTGGCGCCGAAGAAGGAGTTCACGCTGGTCGGCGTGTTCGGCTACAGCGGCGGCCGGGACTCCGTGGGCGGCGCGAACGAGGTCGCCTTCACCACCCCGGTGGCGCAGCAGCTGATGCTCGGCAAGCCGGACGTGTTCAGCAACATCACCGCGCGGGCCGCCGACGGCACCACCCCGGAGGCGCTGCGCGACGAGGTGTCCCGCGCGGTGGGGGCCGGCTACGACGTGAAGACCGGTGAGCAGCTCGCCGACGACGCGTCGGCCGGGCTGAAGGAGGGGCTGTCCTTCTTCAACAAGATCCTGCTGGGCTTCGCCGCGGTGGCGCTGCTGGTCGGCACGTTCCTGATCCTCAACACCTTCTCGATCATCGTGGCCCAGCGCACCCGCGAGCTGGCCCTGATGCGGGCCATCGGCGCCAGCGGCCGGCAGGTCATCGGCTCGGTGGTGCTGGAGGCGGTCGCGGTCGGTCTGATCGCCTCGGTGCTCGGGCTGGCCGCCGGCATCGGTGTGGGCGCGCTGCTGGCGTACCTGTTCGGCAAGCTCGCCGGCGGTCTGAGCCTGGCCGGGCTGGGCGTGCCGCCGGCGGCGGTGATCGGCGCGTTCGCGGTCGGTCTGGTGATCACGGTGGTCGCGGCGCTGTTGCCGGCGCTGCGCGCCGCGCGTATCCCGCCGATCGCGGCGATGCAGGACGTGGCCACGCCGGACCGTCCGCTGACCAAGGTGACCGTCGGCGGCGCGGTGGTCACCACCATCGGGGCGGTGCTGCTCTTCCTCGGCCTCAGCGGCAACGCCGGCGACAACACCCTCGCGACCATCCTCGGTGGGGTGCTCTTCGCGTTCATCGGGGTGGCGCTGCTGACGCCGGTGATCAGCCGGCCGGTGGTCTCGTTGCTCGGCGCGATCTTCTCCTGGTCGGTCCCGGGCAAGCTGGGCCGGCTCAACTCGGGTCGTAACCCCCGCCGGACGGCGATCACCGCCGCCGCACTGATGGTGGGCATCGCGCTGGTGACCGGGGTGACCGTGATCCTCGACTCGGCCAAGGGCAGCATCAGCGCGCTGGCCGAGGACACGATCAAGGCCGAGCTGGTGATCTCCGGATCCGCGTCCGGGCCCCGCCCGCCGAGCTTCGACCCGGCGGTGCTGGACAAGACCGCCGCGATCCCCGGGGTGCAGCTGGTCGACGGCGAGTACGGCGACATGGCCACGGTCGGCGGCAAGCGGACCTGGGTGGCGGCGTCGAGCAACGTGGCGGCGCTGGAGCGGATCTTCGGGGCGAAGGCCACCGCCGGTGACATCAGCCGGCTGGCCCCCGACCAGATGCTGCTCAGCTCCGACACCGCGAAGGACCGCAACCTGTCGGTCGGCTCGACCGTGCCGGTGCAGCTGTCCCGCGGCGACGCCCGCACCTACACGGTCAGCGGCATCTACGAGAGCTCGCAGTTGACCAACCCGGTGGTGCTGCCGCCGCAGGCGGCCGCCGACTTCGCCATCCCGCAGCCCATCCAGGGTTTCGTGCAGCTCGCCCCGGGCACGTCGGTCGGCGCGGTGCAGCCGCAGGTCGAGCGGCTGCTGGCGGACAGCCCCGAGGTGTCGGTGGCGGACCGGGCCGCGTTCATCAAGCAGCAGACCAGTCAGCTGGACACGCCGCTGCGGATGATCCAGATCCTGTTGGCGCTGGCCATCGTGATCGCGGTGCTGGGCATCATCAACACGCTCGCCCTGTCGGTGCTGGAGCGGACCCGGGAGTTGGGCCTGCTGCGGGCGATCGGCCTGCGCCGGGCGCAGACCATGCGGATGATCACCGTCGAGGCGGTGGTGATCTCGATCTTCGGCGCGCTGCTCGGCGTCGTGGTCGGCACCGGCCTCGGCGCGGCGGTGGTCCGGGCGCTCAAGGACGAGGGCATCACCGACCTGGTCCTGCCCTGGGGTCAGATGGTGACGTTCCTGGTGCTGGCCGCGATCATCGGCGTGGTGGCGGCGGTGCTGCCGGCGATCCGCGCCGCGCGGATCAACGTGCTCGGCGCCATCGCCCACGACTGAGGTGCAAGGAAGGGGCCCTTCTTATCGCCTGAGCGATAGGAAGGGCCCCTTCCTAACGGTTGAGCAGGGCCGCGAGCAGCTCCAGGTCCGCCGACGTCAGGCTCTCCACCTGGTGCACGCCGTCGGTCGCCGGCAGCGGCACCTCGGCCGGCACGGCGAGTACGGCGGCCCCGGCGGCGAGCGCGCTCGCCACGCCGGTCGGCGAGTCCTCGATCGCCACGCACCGCTCGATCGGCACGTCGAGCAGCCGCGCGGCGGTCAGGTAGGGCTCCGGGTGCGGCTTCGGGTCGCCCACCTCGTCGCCGCAGACCACCGCGTCGAAGCTGTCCCGGCCCAGCGTGTCCAGGGCGACCTCGACCAGGGGCCGCCCGCTGGAGGTGACCAGCGCGGTGGGGATCCCGGCGGTCCGGACGGCCCGCAGCAGCGCGAGCGCGCCGGGCCGCCACCGCAACCCGGTGCGGAACAGGTCGAGGATGCGCGCGCTGATCCAGTCGGCGCTGGCCTGCGGGTCCCGCTCCGGTTGGCCCAGGTCGTCGTGCACGATCCGCATGGCGTCGGCCATCCCGGTGCCGACGATCGCGCGGCGCGCCGCGTCGGACAACGTGCCGCCGTAGACGGCGGCCAGTTCCTGCAACGCGACGTCCCACAGCTTCTCGCTGTCGACCAGGGTGCCGTCCATGTCGAAGAGCACGGCGGCGGGGCGTGGGCTGTTCAGCGGGGCCTCCTTCGGTACGCGTACCCGCCGATCCTGCCAGCCCACCCGGGCCCGGCCGGCACCGTCCCCGATCGAGGTGACCTGCGGCATCAACCGAGATCGCACGCCTTCAGCGAATTCTCGTAGCCGCTGAAGAACTTCTCGCTGCGCTGCTCGGCGGTGCCGTGCGCGCCCTCGGCGAACCAGGGCTGGTCGGGGTCGTCGCCGACGGCGAGCAGCCCTTCCCGGAACTCGTCCAGGTCACCGTCGGCCAGGGTCAGCGCCCCGGAGCGCACGCTGTCGCCGAGGTACGCCCCGGCCATGCAGTCGGCCTGCAACTCCTGCTGGATGGTGAAGTCGTAGCGGATGCCGAGGCGGACCTGCACCCCGTGGGCGTACTCGTGGCCGAGCAGGTAGAACAGGAACGCGTCGCCGATCTCCCGGAACGCCGAGACGGACCAGTTCACGTCGTAGGCGATGAAGTCGCCGGCCGAGCAGTAGACCGCGTTGTTGCGGGGCAGTGCCTGCCCGCCGCAGGACACCTCGCCGGCCCGGCTGTACGACACCACCCGCCGGATCGGCCGGAACCGTTCCCCGGAGGCGCGGAACTGCGCCGTCCAGTACTTCTCGGCCAGCGCGACGGCGTCCTCGAAGTCCTGCTTGAACTCGGCGACGCTGGTGGTGCCGTCGGCCCGGGTGGTCCGCGCTTCCGGCTCCGACCGGCCGCTCTCGCGCGGGGCGGGCTGCTGCGGCTCACCCTGGTCGAGCCCGCCGCCCATGCAGCCGGCGGCCACCACCACGGCCACCACCAGCCCGGCGAGCGGCCCGAGCCGCCGCCGTCGTGCCCTGTCCCCCACGGCTACCTCCCGGCTGTCGAACCCGTGTCCCGCAGCAGTACCCCCGGCCGGCGCCGGTGATGCCCACCGGCTCTCACGTACCGGAGCCGGGAAACGTTCACGTGTCGACGGCGGTGAACAGCAGCAGCGACCGCTCGGGGGCGAACCACGCCTCGGCGGCGCCGGCGGCGTCGTGGTCGGCGCTGCGCCGCCAGCGCACGCCGTCCGGCACGTGTCCGGTCAGGCCGGGCCAGACCTCGGGCGCCGCGCCGGTCACCGGCGTCCAGGCGTACGTGGCGGCCAGGGCGCGCGCGTCGGCCGGCGCGAGCCGCACCACGCCCTGGTAGCGCAGGTCGGTGGGGCCGGGGGCCCGGGAGCAGGCGAAGCTCGGGTAGTCGACCTGCCAGTGGATCTCCGGGTACGCCCCGACGCCGGGCACGTCCCGGTCGGTCCAGCGCCGGTCGGTGCGGACCGTCGACTCCTCGGCGGCGACCCGGGTCACGCAGTCCCGCTCCTCGGCGTTGTCGGTCCGGGTCAGCCAGAGCGCTCCCGCGCCGCCGGTCAGCAGGACGACGCCGAGCACGGTGGACGCGGCCAACAGCCAGGAACGTCGGGTCACCCGGGCAGGGTAGCCACCGCCGGCCACCGTGGACCGCCCCCGGTACAGTCGCCGCCGTGCATCCGCAGGTGGCCCACGCCGGCATCGTCTACTGGCGACGCAGTCTCTGGAACGGCATGCGGTGCGTGCCGGTGCTGATGACCCTCGACCAGGGGTGGCTGCGCGCCCGGGACCGGCGCGGCGTGGAGGTGTTCGCCGTGCCCGCCGGTCAGGTGGGCGGCCGGTTGACCCGCCTGGGCACGCTGCTGCTGGACGTCGGCGGGCGCCGGTACGCCCTGGTGGGTCGCGGGTCCGACGTCTCACCCCGACCCAGCGCCGACCAGGAGCGCGGGTGCGCCGACTTCCGGGCCCGACACACCCCGCCGACCGGGGACGGCCCGGGCGTCCTCGACCAGGTCTTCAACGGCGCGGCGGCGTTCCACACCCGGTCCTGGCGGGACGCGCTGGTGCGCGCCGGCGCGCCGCTGCGCTGACCGGTCCGGCAGGGCACCGCCCCACGGCCACGGGCCGTAGGCTCCGGCACATGATCGAGTTCGACTACGACGCCCACGAGCGCACCCGCTGGGCCGGGCGGGCGCGGGCCTACCGGCGCAGCTTCGGCGGGCTCTGCGCGTACCCGACGGCGGCGCTGCTGGACGCGGCGCGGGTGCGGGCCGGGCGGCGGGTGCTCGACGTCGGCACCGGGCCCGGCACCGTCGCGGCGGCCGCGCTCGGCCGTGGCGCCGCCGTTGTCGCGGTCGACGCGGAGGCCAGCATGCTGGCGGAGGCCCGGGCGACCGCGGCCG
Source organism: Micromonospora sp. WMMD754 (assembly GCF_049315235.1). NCBI lineage: Bacteria > Bacillati > Actinomycetota > Actinomycetes > Micromonosporales > Micromonosporaceae > Micromonospora > Micromonospora sp. WMMD754. The sequence continues at coordinate 4,854,742 of NZ_CP186058.1, read as the reverse complement.
GCGCCGGCCTGGTCGGCGCCGCGCTGCCGCGGTTGCCCCTCCCCGACGACCGGTTCGACGCGGCGGTGGCCAACTTCGTGCTCAACCACGTCGGCGACCCGGCCGCAGCGCTGGTGGAGCTGCGCCGGGTGGTACGCCCCGGCGGGCGGGTGGCGGTGACGCTCTGGCCGTCGCCGCATCCGCCGCTGCAACGCCTGTGGGGCGAGGCGATCAGCGCCGCCGGTGTCACCCCGCCGGCGGACCTGCCTCGACTGGCGCCCGGGCGGGACTTCCCGCGCACCGAGGCCGGCGTGACCGGCCTGCTGAGCGCCGCCGGGCTGACCGACGTCGCGTGCACGACCCTGACCTGGACCCATCGCACGGATCCGGAGGACTGGTGGGCCGGGCCGGCGGCCGGCATCAGCACGGTCGGCCTCGTCGTGCAACGGCAGGAGCCGGCGGCGCGGGAGCGCATCCGCCGGGAGTACGACCGGCTCACCGCCGGGTTCCGGGACGCCGACGGGCGGTTGGCGCTGCCGACGGCCGCGCTGCTCGGTTCGGCCTCGGTCGCCTGATCCCGGCGCGGTCAGTCCAGGCCGCGCATGATGTGCGGCTCGCCGTCGTCGTCGCCGAAGCAGCGGTGCAGCACCTGGGCGCGGGCCCACAGGTCGAGGCTGCTGGGCGGCCCGACCGGCGGTGGCCCGGCCGGCGCGCTCAGCACGGGGGCCGGGTCCGGCGGAACCTTCGACGTCACCTCGTCGGTCATCTCCGCCCCTTTCGTCGTACCCATGCTCGCCCTCGGGCGTCTCCGCCGCATCAACCGGACGGCGCGGGCGTGGACGCGGCGCTCCTGACCCGGGCGCCGGCCCGTACTCCGGTGACGGTAGCCCGCCGGGCCGGCCGGCACAGCCGTATTCCCGACGTCAGAGCAGGTGGCGGCCGATCGTCATCCGAAGTTCACGGAAGTTGATCTGGCTCATTACTTCAACGTCTGTCTATATGGGTGCAGGTATTCGCCATCCCGTCGGACGGAGTTCCCATGTCCCGCACCCTGCGCGCCGCGGCCATCAGCCTGGCCGCGATCGTGGCCGCCACCCTCGGCCTCACCGCCCCCGCCCCGGCCGCCGGCTACTCGGCGCCGCTCACCACCGCCGTCGCCGGCCTCACCGTCGCCGCCGAGGTCCGCACCGGATACAGCCGCGACCTGTTCCCGCACTGGATCGACGCCGACGGCGACGGCTGCCACACCCGCAACGAGGTGCTCTACGCCGAGGCCACCACCACACCGACGGTCAGCGGCACCTGCACGCTCTCCGGCGGACGTTGGTACTCCTACTACGACGCCGCGACCTGGACGGCCACCGGCGACCTGGACATCGACCACATGGTGCCGTTGGCCGAGGCGTGGGACTCCGGCGCGCGGGGCTGGACCACCAGCCGCCGCCAGGCGTACGCGAACGACCTGGGTGACGCCCGCGCGCTGGCGGCGGTCACCGACAACGTCAACCAGGCCAAGGGCGACCAGGACCCGGCGACGTGGCTGCCGCCGTACGCCTCGGCCCGCTGCCGCTACGTCGGCGAGTGGGTGGCGGTGAAGATCCGGTGGCGGCTCACCGTGGACAGCACGGAGAAGAGCGCGCTGACCAGTTGGGCGAACAACTGCCCGGCGGCGACGATCTCGGTCACCTACGCGTACTGACCCTGCCACGCCCGCCCCCGGGCCGGCCGGCTCGTCGGCGGGCGACCGGCATCATGGTGCAACATGAACGCGGAGCGCGCGGTCGTGCGGTGGGCCGGCGCGCACGACCCCGCGCTACCGGTCGTCCTGGTCCTCGTCGACGGCCGGCCGTGACCCGTCGGCCGGGCAGCACGCGCACCCGGCCGGCGTGTGCGGGAGCGCGCAACAGGCCTCGCCGCGCCAGGCCGCCCGCCCCTCCCGCACCGCGACGACGGCGATCACCAGGGCCGCGACCGGGTCGGCCCAGGACCAGCCGAACAGGCCGTTGACCGCCAGCCCGACGAGCAGGACCACGGACAGGTACGTGCACAGCAGCGTCTGCTTCGAGTCGGCCACGGCCGACCGGGAACCCAGTTCCCGTCCGGCGCGCCGCTGCGCCGTCGAGAGCACCGGCATCACGATCACCGACAGGCCGGCCAGCACCAGGCCGACCGTGGAGGGGGCGGCCTGGGCGCCGCCCAGCAGCGCCCGGACCGCCTCGACGCTCACGTACCCGGCGAGGGCGTAAAAGGAGACCGCGATCAGCCGCAGCGCGACCCGCTCCCGGGACTGCGGGTCCCGGCCGGCGAACTGCCACGCCACGGCGCTCGCCGAGGCCACCTCGATGACTGAGTCCAGACCGAAACCGATCAGCGCGGTCGACGACGCGACGGTGCCGGCGCCGATCGCCACCACCGCCTCGACCACGTTGTAGGTGATCGTCGCGGCCACCAGCAGCCGCACCCGCCGCGCGAGCACGGCACGGCGCGCCGGAGTGGGGCCGGCGAGCGCCGCAGGGAGCAGGGGCAGGCCGGCCATCAGCAGCATCCGGTTCCGGCGTCGTAGCAGGCTGCCGGATCGACCGCGAGCACCACCCCGAGCAGGTCGCCCAGCGCGTGGGCGAGGCGGGGGTCGGCCAGCTCGTAACGGGTGCGACGCCCCTCGGGCACGGCCACGACGAGCCCGCAGCCGCGCAGGCAGGCCAGGTGGTTGGAGAGGTTCTGCCGGCTGGTGCCGAGCAGGTCGGCCAGCTCCGCCGGGTAGCCCGGCCCGTCGCGCAGCGCCAGCAGTAGCCGGGCGCGCAACGGCTCGGACAGCGCGTGACCGAACCGGGCCAGCACCTGGTGACAGGGCAGCGTCCGCATGCGCCCACTGTACAGCGTCCGCTGTATTCACCTGTCCATGTACCGACTTGCATCCGGTACCCGGGTACGGGCTTACCGTCGAGGAGTGAGCGACGACGAACACGGATCCTCCTGGGTGCCCGACGCCTGCACCCTGCCGACCACCGAACGGCCGCTGCGACTGGCCGAGTTCGACACGCTGTTCCGCGCCGCCGTCCGCGCCGTCGACCGGCCGTCGGCCCGGCACCTGCGGCTGCGCCTCGACGGGGCCGACCAGGTCGAACGCACGGCTCACGACCTCGCCGCGCGCGAATCGGCGTGCTGCTCGTTCTTCACCTTCGACCTCACCCGGCCGGACGACGGGCCGCTGACCCTCGACATCCGGGTGCCGGCGGCCCACACCGACGTCCTCGACGCCCTCGCCGCCCGGGCCGCGTCCCGCCACGACCGATGACCGCCGGGCCCGAACTGCGCAGCGGCCAGCTCGCCGCCGCGGTGGGGGTCAACGTGCAGACGTTGCGCTACTACGAGCGGCGCGGGCTGCTCGCCGCACCCCGCCGTTCGCCGGGCGGACACCGCCTCTACCCCGCCGAGGCCGTCACCCTGCTGCGGGTGGTCAAGGCCGCGCAACGCCTCGGCTTCACCCTCGCCGAGGTCACCGACCTGATCACGGCGGCCCGGCGCACGCCCCGCGCCGACAGCGGCCTACCGGCCCGCGCCCGGGACAAGCTCGCCGAGGCGGAGCAGCGGCTCGCCGACCTCACGGTCGTGCGCGACACGCTCCGCGCCGCCGTCGCGGCCGGCTGCGACGACCTGGTCGCCTGCGCCGCCAGTCCCCGCTGTCCGCTGCCCTTCGACGAGCTCGCCAAGCCCGCTGACCTGCGCCGCGCGACCGTCACGCTACGGTCGGACGCATGACGGTCGCGCGTTCCATCCTGCTGTTCCTGATCGCCGCGCTGGCCGAGATCGGCGGCGCCTGGCTGGTCTGGCAGGGCTGGCGGGAGAACCGGGGGCTGCTCTGGATCGCCGCCGGGGTGATCGCGCTCGGCCTCTACGGATTCGTGGCCACCTTCCAACCCGACCCGAACTTCGGCCGGATCCTCGCCGCCTACGGCGGCATCTTCGTCGCCGGCTCGCTGGCCTGGGGCATGCTGGTCGACAGGTTCCGCCCCGACCGTTACGACCTGGTCGGCGCGGCCATCTGCCTGGTCGGCGTCGCCGTCATCATGTACGCGCCGCGAGCGAGCTGACCGCGATGCTGTTCCTACCCGAGGTGGAGGAACTGACGTTCCGCCACGGCGACGACACCCTGGTCGGCGACCTGGTCCGGCCGCCCTGGCCCGGGCCGTACCCGGCGGTCGTGTTCGTCGAGGGCTCCGGGCCCGGCGGGCGCGACCAACGCGACTGGCAGACCCGGCTGGCCGCCGCCGGCTTCGCGAGCCTCGCCTACGACAAGCCCGGCTCCGGGGCCTCCACCGGGGACTGGACCCGGCAGACGCTGACCGACCGGGCCGGCGAGACGCTGGCCGCGGTGGGCGCGCTGCGGACGCGGGCGCAGGTGCTTCCGCACGCCGTCGCGCTGGTCGGCGGCAGCCAGGGCGGCTGGGTCGCGCCGCTCGCCGCGTCCCTCTCCCCCGCCGCCGTCGCCGCCGTGGTGATCGTGTCCGGCCCGGCGGTGGGGCTGGTGCCGCAGGAGGAGTACCGGCTCCGGCACCAACTGCCCGCGGCGGGCTTCTCCGACGACGACGTGCGACAGGCGACGGTGCTGCTGCGCGAGCAGGTGCACCGGGTCCGCGCCGGCGACGACCCGGCCGACGTCCACACCGCACAGGCGAGCTGGCACGACGCACCCTGGTACCCACTGCTCGCCGGTGCCTCGCCCGCGACGATCGGCTTCCTCGCCGGCATCGCCGACCACGACCCGGAGCCGGCGCTGGCCGCCCTGCGCTGCCCGGTGCTGGCGATCTTCGGCGCGGACGACGTGCAGGTGCCGGTCGAGGCGAGCGTACGGGCCCTGGAGCGCATCCTCGGCGGGACCGGTCACGCCGACCACACGGTCGTGGTCTTCCCTGACGCCGACCACGGCATCCGGGTACGGGGCACGCGGGCGCCCGGCTTCGACGAACTGGTGGTTACCTGGCTGCACCGTCGGCTGCGCTAGCCCGGCGTCCGCCGTCACCGCGCCGGAGCGCATCGGTCACGGGTGGAGCCGACCGGTCGACGCACGGCGGGCGTGAGCAGCACCACGACCGCCGCGGTGACCGCCGTGCCCAGGAGCAGCCCGGCGACGACGTCGTGCGGGTAGTGCACTCCGGCGACCACGCGCGCCGCCGCGGCGAGCAGGCCGGCCGGCACCGCGAACCCGGCCAGCCGGGGCGCTGCCAGCACCAACCCGGTCGCGAGGGCGCCGGCGACGGTCGAGTGGTTGCTGGGGAACGACCAGTCCCCGGCCGGCGGACACGGCACCCAGCCCGGTACGTCGGCGATGGCCCGACAGGGCCGCTCCTGATCCACGACGAGCTTGAGCGCCTCGCTCGTGACGTACGCCAGGACGGCACCCGCGCCCGTGAGCGCGACGACGGCGGTCGCTCCGGTGCGCCGCCGCCGTCCGGCCCAGCCGACCCACGCGAGCGCGGCGAGGAGGAGCAGCGGCGCGCCGAGCGCCGCGTGCTCACCGGGGCGGACGACCCCCGCCGGCACCCCGACGACGGCGCGGTACAGGTCGGCCGAGACGCCTTCGGTCACCACCTCCGGCTGGGGGTCGCCGAGGCCACCCGGAGCGAGCGCCGCGACGGCCCCGGTGCCGGCGGTGAGGATCAGCACGGCCAGCATCAGCCTGCGAGAAGAGGTCATCGGGAGACGGTAGGGACGGTCAACGCTCCGGCGCACCGCCCGGACGGCAGGCTCGCACCCTCACTTTCGTCAGGGTCCGAGGTCCGGAACCGGCACGTCGCGCACCCCCTTACGTCGGCTTGCCGGGTCCGCTGCCCCACCGGTGCGGCGTGGGTCCTCTACGCTGGATCGACGACCGTCGTCGACAGTGGGGAGTCTCCGCGTGGATCCGCAGCTGTGGGCCCTGGCCAACACCGCGGGCACGACCGTCGTCGCGCTGCTGGCCACCGACGCGTGGTCGGCGGCGAAGTCGGCTGTCGACACCGTCTGGCGCCGCTTCCATCCGGAACGCGCCGAGGTCGTCGAGGCCGAACTGGTGGACACCCGCGCGGATCTCGTCGCCGCCTCCGAAGAGGACCGCTCCGCCCTGGAGGCAGAGCTGGCCCAGCAGTGGCAGCATCGACTCCGCCGTCTTCTGACGCACGACCCGGAGGCCGCCGTCGCCCTGCGGCGCCTCCTGGACGACGACCTCGTTCCCGCCCTGCGGGCGACCGGCCGGACGTGGCGGGGCGACGTGACCCAGCGGGCCACGGCCAGCGACCACAGCCGGATCTACCAGGTGGGGCAGGGCGACCTCCACGTGCGGGGCGATGGCTGACGAGACGGGCCCGACCGGCGCCGACCGGGTCGAGATGAACGCCGCCGCGCAGGACGGCGCGCGGATCTACCAGGTGGCGCAGGGCACCATCTACGTCGACGCCGGGCAGGCGCGCTCGGCCGCGCAGCGGCTGGCGACCATGCCGGTCCAGCAGTCGGTCGACCAGCTCATGACGATGAGCCAGGACGACGCCTGCTGGGTCCTCGCGGAGATGGACGAGGCGTCCGCCGCACGGCGTCTCGCCGCGCTGCCCCGCGACCGGTGCGCGGCGCTGTTGGCCGGCATGGACGAAGGGCTGGCCGCGAAGCGGCTGGTCCTGCTCCCCCAGGAGCTGGCGGTCCACGTCCTCGGCGCGATGCCGGCCGCACGGGCCGCCGACCTGCTGGTGGAGATCCCGCTGGACCGGGTACCGGGGCTGCTCGACGGGATGCCGCCGGACCGGGCGGCCGCGCTGTTGGGCGAGATGTCGGACGACCGGCTCTCCGGGGTCCTGCACCTCGAGTCCTGGACGACGGCGGACACCGTGCTGCGGTGTCTTCCCGCCGCGCGGGTGCTCGCCCTGTCGTGGCCTTCTCCGGCCGACACGGACCACCTGCCCCGGCGCAACCGGGAGTTGTGGGCCAGGCGCGTCGGAGCCGCGCGCAGTCACGCCGCGCGCCGGATGGCCGCTGACCTGGCCGCCGTGCCGGACGACCGGGCACTCGCCGAGGTGTCCGCGCTTCCGGCCGGGGCCGCCGTCCTGGTGGTCAACCAGCTCGACGAGACCCGGGCCAGCGACCTGCTGTCCCGAGCCCTCCAGCCCTGGGTGGCCGGGTTGCTCGACCACGGCCTGTCGCAGGGGGTTAAGTTCCTGGTGCGGATGCCGCCGGAGCGGGCCGAGGCGGTGCTGGCGGCGATGTCGCCGCGACGGGCGGACCTCCTGCACCGGCCCCTGCGGATCGGCCGCCTGTCCCCGAAGGACGCCGCCGCCGAGCTGGCCACGGCCACTGCCGACGACGTCGTTCAGCTGGAGGCCCACCTCGGCAGCGCCTGGCTCTACGCCACGCTGTCCGCCATGGAGCCCGCCCGGGTGGCCGCGATCCTCAGCGACAAGATGCTCTTCGACCACGTACCCGCCGACGTGCAGGTCTTCGTCGAGGCGATGCCGACGCCCCGCCAGGCGACGGTGCTGGCCTGGCTGCCACCGGCGCGGGCCGCCGCCGTGGTCGCCCGCCTCGGCGACGAACAGGTACGGCGCCTGCTGACCGAGATGCCCGCACAATGGGGGGCCGTGCTCGCGGCGGGGATGCCCGTCGAGCGCCGCCGGCACATCCTGGACGGCCTGCCGAGGCAGGTCCGCCAACCGCTGACGGACGCCGCCCGGGCCCGCGGCACGACGCTGTGAGCGGTAGACCGCCTCCATTCCGCGCGAACGCCACCGGCGCAACAGCCGGCCCGACGCGACGCGCGTTCGACCGCCACCCGCTGTCGGTCGCGTCGGTCTGGCTCGCCGGCAACCTCGCCGTCGGCGTGGGCGCGATCCTGCCGGCGGGTGCCGTCGACACCCTGACCTACTACCTGCGGACAGCCGACGGCGACGAGGTGGTCGCGCCGTACGGGCCGGTCGGCGCCCGCTTCGCCGTCGACCACAGCCTCTGCGAGAGCAGCCGGCCGGACCTCCGTCGCGCGGTTACCAGGGCCAGCGTCGAGCCAGGTCGGCCGGTTCGTCGCCGGGCGACACCACGAACAGGTGCTCCATGCCGTCGTCGAACACCAGCAGCGGGCCCGCCCGCGCCGCCAGCGCCACCGCCGCGGCCAGCACCGCGGTGCCGGACGGCTTGCGGAACCTGACGTCACGCACGGGGCGGTCCAACCCCACCGGTTCGTCACCGTCCGCGCCGTCGACGCCCAGACTGACCTCGCCGAGGTCCGGGCCCCCCGTCGACGCACAGGTGGCAGGGGCCGGGCAGCCCGGAAGATCACGGACCGGATCGTGTCCGGCGACCCGGAACCACGACACGCCGTGACAGCCGGCCTCCCGGAACGCGGACAGGACCTGCGCCACCGTCGGCAGCTCGCGGGCCACCGAGGGCTCCTCGGGCAGCGCGAGGGACGGATCGATGTCGGCGGCCCAGTCGATTACGCCGTCTGCGGCCGCGAGGTGCAGCGGCATGACCTGCAAAGCCCAACTCACCATACGCATCGTGCCATCCGGCGGGGCCACGCCCGACCCTCGCCCCGCCACCAGCCCGTCGGCCGGTCTGTCATCCTTGCCCGATGGCCGGCGTGTCGATAGATCGCAGCGGTGACGATCCCGCCGTCGTGGTGGTGATGCTGCAGACGCCCACGTGGGAGTTCCACTTCTGGGCCCACCTCAGCGAACTCGCGCGCCTGCGGTCCATCCGCCAGGCCGACTGGTCCGCTCGACGCGCACTGCAGATCGGCGACGCCGCCGGCATACCAGTGCACTGGGCCATCAACGACGACACCGTCACCGCCCTGATCGGCCACGACGACGAGACCTGGCACATCGCCTTCTCCATGCCCGTCGAGACGATCGACCGTCTCGCCGCCGAGGCCGCGGAGCTCCTGCCGGAACCGGATCCGCCCACTCCGTACCCCGGCCAGCTCGAGATCTTCTAGCGGACGCGGCGTGGACACCGATCGTCAGCAGAGGGCTGGCACCGTCTCGGCCCGACCCACGCGTTCGGTCAACTCCGCGCGAGTCGACCGGCCAGTTCGGTGGTGATCTCCTCCGCCGGCCGGGCGGCGTCGACGCTGATCAGGGAACCCGCGAAGCGGTAGCGGGCCAGCACGGGAGCGCTGTGCAGGTGGTGGACGCCCAGTTGGCGGGCGACGGCCGCAGGGCGATCGTCCTCGCGATGGACCAACCCGCTACCGCAGCGGTCGCAGACACCGTCGACCTGCGTCGGCGCCGACTTGACGTGCCAGACCCTGCCGCAGCCCCGGCACAGGCGGCGCCCCGTCAACCGCCGGGCCGCCTCGGCATCGGCCAGGACCAGCTCGACCACGTGGAACCCCGACGTCTCCAGCGCCCGCAACACCGCCAGCACCGGAGACTCCGTCCAGAAGACGAAGCCGTCGACCGCGTCAGGCTCGCCGAGCCGGCGCCGTACGATCGCGACGACCAGCTCGAGCGGTGGCGCCTGCCCGGCGTTCATGAATCGACGCAGCTCGTCGCCCAGCGCCGATCCCGTACGCACCGCTGACTGCACCGCGTCCACCATGGAGATCGAGGGGACGCCGAGCCGGCCGGCGAGGCGGTACGCCACCTCGGCCGTCTCCGCGCCGGGTGGCCCGATAAGGGCCAGCCTCGCCACCGCCGTCGCCACATCCGGATCCTATTGTCCGGAGTCGACGACGCCCTGCGACGTGGGCTGGTGCTCTGACCGGGAAGGTTCGCCGGGGCGGTCGTCCGGGCCGACGAATCTACGCGGTCACCGCACCGGCGAGCAGGGGCTCACCGGGCAGACGAACCGCTCGTGACCATGGACTCATGCGGGCGAGAGCATCTCCTTGAGGATGCGCTGCAACTCCGTGCGGTCCTGGGGGGTGACCCTCGCCAACCTGCGGTCGTACTCCGCTGCGAGGGCTGCAAGTGCTCGATCGCGTGCTTTCGTGCCCTCGCCGGTCAGTACGAGCCGGTGACGCCGCAGGTCCGCCTCGTCGATCTCGCGGCGGATGAAGCCCTTGGCGACGAGATTGCGCACGTAGACCGTCACGCTCGCCTTGGGCAGCAGCAGTGCCGTGGCGATCTCGGCCGGGTACGGCGATGCCTCCACCTCGGCCAGGACGAAGAACTCCTTCGTCTCCAGCCCGAGCTCGGCCAGCTCCTCCGTGCAGGCGTCCATCACGACTGCCAGCAGCCGCTGGTTCAGCGTCCACAGCTGCGCCCCGTCGACCGGCATGCGGTCCCTCCATCCCCCTGTGGTACAGTTTCGTATTAGTTTCAGATCGTACAAGATTGACATTGTACTGGACTTCTATGGAACAACAGTCTCACGAAGGAAGCCGAGCATGATTCAGCACCTCACGATCCGGCGCGGTCCCATCAGCCTCGCCGCGGATCTCCACCTGCCCGACAGCGCCGACGGCAGCGCACCGCTGCGCGCCGTGGTGCTCTCCACCCCGGGCAGCAGCGTGAAGGAGCAGATCGGCGCCAACTACGCCTCCCGTCTCGCCGCCCGGGGCATCGCCGCGCTCGTCCTCGACCCCGCCCATCAGGGCCAGAGCGAGGGCGAGCCCCGCGACCTCGAAGACCCCTACCGCCGAGGTGAGGACATCTCCTACGCCATCGACACGCTCACCGCGACCCCCGGCATCGACCCGCGGCGCATCGGCGTCCTCGGCATCTGCGCCGGTGGGGGCTACGCCGTGCACACCGCCCGCACTGATCACCGCATCAAGGCGGTCGGCACGGTCGTCCCCGTCGACATCGGCGCCGCGTTCCGCAGCTCCTCCCCCGACGGTCCGGCCGCAGCACTCGACGCCCTCGCGGACGCACGGACCGAAGAGGCCCGCTCCGGCGAGACGACCCGCGTGAACTGGCTGCCCGACACCCTTGCGGACGCCACGGCAGCGGGCCTGACCGACATCGACACCACTCAGGCCGTCACCTACTACCGCACCGCGCGCGGCGGTAACGAACACTCCACGAACCGGCGCCTCCTGCGCAGCGACTCCCTCCTGCTGGGCTATGACGCCTTCCACCTGGCCGATCAGCTCATGACCCAGCCACTGCAGGTCATCCTCGCCGGACGCCTCGGCAACACCGGCTCCTACGACACCGGCATGCAGCTGTGGAAACTGGCCCCCAACCCGGTCGACCTCATGGTGATCGACGGCGCCGGCCACTACGAGATGTACGACGAGCCCGCATACGTCGACGCCGCCGTCGAAAGGCTCACCACCTTCTACGTCAACAACCTGTGAGGCATCCAACCGGGCGACCCTGTGCGGTCCCGGCACCAGAGCATCGAGGCAACGTTCCCGCAGATCAGGCGCGGTGACGGCGTCACTTGGCGTTGACCTGTCGCCGGGTGCCAGGCCGGCCGGGCAAAGGGCACCCAACCCCCGTTTGAGCTGCGCGAACATCAAAGGCATACCGGGGCCCGCGGGACTGGCTCCAACCGACTACCGTCGACCCGTGCTCGATCCCGCAACTGTCTTCGACGGATCCGGTCCCTTTGAGGATCCGCTCACCGACGAGACTCTACGGGCGGTGGAAGCGCAGCTTGGATACCAGTTGCCGGCCGCGTACGTGGACCTCGCTCGTCGACACAACGGCGGCGCCTTCGCCCGTGACGCCCATCCTGCACCCAGCCGGACCTCATGGGCTCGGGACCACGTCGGCGTGTACACGCTCGCGGCGATCGGTCGAACTGCTGACTTCAGCCTCTGCGGCGAGCTCGGCAGTGCGTTCTGGGTAGCCGAATGGGGCTACCCCGCCATCGGCATCTACATGGCCGACTGCCCATCGGCGGGTCACGACATGATCGCCCTCGACTACCGCTCGCCAGGAGAGCCGGCCGTCGTACACGTCGACCAGGAGCGGAACTACCAGATCGCGGTCCTCGCCCCCGACTTCGAAACCTTCGTGGCAGGTCTCGTCGAGGAGTCCGAGTACGACGTGGACGACTGATCGTCCGATCCGCGACGGTGTAGTTCAGCCGGCCAGACGTCGAAGCGGAACTTCGGGCGACTGTCCCGCTACCAGCGTAGCGAACCGCCCGCGATCCAATCACGTCACGTCGTCTTGGGCGCCGATCGGCGGCGTCTGCGCTCTTCCCAACGGGCTTGTCGCTCGGCATAGGCACGCCGCGCATCCGCCAGGCTGACCGGCCGTTCGGCGTAGGTACGCCGGGCATCCGTCAGACTGAGCGAACCGTTGGGGCCGCCTCGCACCGTGTCAGCGTCTTCGTCATCCTGCCCGTCGTCCTCCCAGCCGCAGGCGAAGCAAATCTCGAACTGACCTCGCCCCTCAAGCGTCGGGTGCCGACAGCAGGGACACGCGTACGGTTCGCCCCCCGCTTCAGCCACTACAGATCGCTGGTTCAACGCCTCGACGTACTGCTCAAACCACCTGGTGCGGCTCGCGAGTTCTTCCGCGGACGGCCCCTCCTGCTGACCGGCATGCTCGTCCGTCATCTGCACCTCTCGCGTGTCGATCCAGTTCACGTATCGAGCTCAGCACAGAAGGGCTCCACCGCCGCAGGGAGGGTGGTGCTACCGCGTTCGCTGAAACGTACCGTTCGAAACTCTGTCGACATGAACTGCCCGAGGCAGACAAGATCGTCTAGCCGGACGTGACACGCACGTCCTGAGACCCGCGGACCAATCTCGATAGACGGCCAAGAGCCAGCGTGGGTAGCTTCGCGCCGTGAGGCGGCTCAAGCGGTATCGGTACGTCGGACCACCAGAGATCTTGGCCCAACAGGTCGGTCCGGTGGGGATCGTCGTCGCCGACACACCAAGCGCGCTCGATATGTGGCTCGATGATCGGCGGGCGACTGGGCTCGACGAGCCTGCCACCTTCGTCGTCGACCGTCATGGCACGCTCCGGGTCGCGCCCCGCCAAAGCGAGCACGTTGCCTGTGCTGCCGGGCAGGACGTCCTGGCCGCCGGAGAGATCACCTTCGCCGCGAGCAACACCGGATACGTCGTCCAGGCGGTCAGTAACCAGTCGACCGGCTACTGCCCAGACCCTGACTGCTGGCCGGCAGTCGCCGCAGCACTCGATCGTCTCGGCATCCCACATCCAGGCGGCTTCACCGCCGCACTGACCTTCAGACGTTGCACAGCCTGCGGGCAACGCAACATCGTGCGAGACGACGACTTCGCCTGCGCTCTCTGCGATGGTGCCCTGCCACCTCACTGGAACTTCGACCCTGCGTGACATTCCGTCAAGCCATGTGCCGAACAGACCCGGATAGTCGATGCCTGGGGCCGGCTCCACCCAGGATCATGAGATGGTGCCGTACGAGTATGAGGACCGGGACACAGGGCGCGAGGCGCTGAGAAGGGCGCTGGCGCTCCTCACCGACCTCGATCCGCGGGTCCGTGAGCACGGCGCCGATGAAGTCGGCGACTGCCTTCGACGCTGCGCCGGCGACCAGGACGACACGGAGGTCGCCACGGCACGGCTGGTCGCGCTGACCGTCGCCGAGACGGATGAGCGTGTGCGCGAGTCAGCGTTGAACGCCTGCGCCCACGCGGCCACCACGTACGTGATACCGCTGGCGGTGTTCCAGCCGCTGGCGCCGCTGTTGCCCAACCTGTCGGCAGAACTCACCGGGTATGTGCTGCTCATCCTTGGCCTGACACACGACCCGGCCGCCCGGCCGATCATCACGCCGTACCTCAACCATCCAGAGGCGCCTGTTCGGTTGGAGGCCAGCGATGCGTTGACGGAGCTGTCAGCGCGGAGGCCGACGATCATCCATCCCGACGTGTCACCCACGTCCTGAGCCTGATCTGTCACGCACGTCCTGAGACCCGAGGCGCTGTCCCTGCACCTCGGCCACGCCGACCCCGGCTTCACGCTGCGGGTCTACACCCACCTGCTGCCCACCAGCGAGGACCGTACCCGCTGGGCGATCGACACTGCTTCGGGCGGGGCCCCACGGCCCCGACGGCCTGGCCACGGCCTGAACGCCCATCGAGAAAGTGTTTGCGCAGCTCAAGCCGGGTGACGGCGTCACTTGGCGTTAAAGTAGCTCGCCTCCGGGTGGTGGACGACGATCGCGTCGGTGGCCTGCTCCGGCACCAGCTGGAACTCCTCCGACAGCTGCACCCCGATCCGCTCCGCGCCCAACAGCTCCACGATCTTCGCCCGGTCCTCCAGGTCCGGACAGGCCGGATAGCCGAACGCGTACCGGCAGCCCCGGTAGTCGGTGCGCAGCAGACCCGCCAGGTCGGCCGGGTCGTCGTCGGCGACCGTGCCGCCGCCGGGCAGCACCAGCTCGGCCCGGATCCGCCGGTGCCAGTACTCGGCGAGCGCCTCGGTGAGCTGGACTGACAGGCCGTGCACCTCCAGGTAGTCGCGGTACTCGTTGGCGGCGAACATCTTCGCCGTGTACTCGCTGATCGGCTGCCCGACCGTGACCAGCTGCAACGCCACCACGTCGAGCTGCTCGCCCCGCGGCCGGAAGAAGTCGGCCAGGCACAGCCGGCGTTCCTGCCGCTGCCGGGGGAACGAGAACCGGGCCCGCTCGCTGTGCCCGTTCTCGTCCAGCACCACCAGGTCGTTGCCCTCGGAGTACGCCGGGAAGTAGCCGTACACCACGGCCGCCTCCAGCACCTGGTCGGAGATGAGCCGGTCCAGCCAGTAGCGCAGCCGGGGCCGCCCCTCGGTCTCCACCAGCTCCTCGTACGACGGGCCCTTGCCGCCCCGGGCGCCGCGCAGCCCCCACTGGCCCAGGAACGTGGCCCGCTCGTCGAGCAGCGCCGCGTAGTCGGCCAGCGGCACACCCTTGACCACCCGGGTGCCGAAGAACGGCGGGGTGGGCACGCCCACCCCCACGGCCACGTCGGACCGCACGGAGGCGTCGTCCAGCTCGGGCAGCGCCTCGCGGACCATGGCCCGCTGCCGCTCGCGCCGTTCCCGGCGGGCCGCCAGCGCGGCCTCCCGCTCCGGGTCGACCATCGGCGCGCCGCCCCGCTTGGCCGCCATCACCCGGTCCATCAGGGACAGCCCCTCGAACGCGTCCCGCGCGTAGTGCACCTGGCCCGGGTAGACCGAACGCAGGTCGTCCTCGACGTACGCCCGGGTCAGCGCCGCCCCGCCGAGCAGCACCGGCCAGCGCTCGGCGACGCCCCGCTCGGCCATCTCGGCCAGGTTCTCCTTCATGATGACCGTGCTCTTGACCAGCAGCCCGGACATGCCGATGGCGTCGGCGCGGTGCTCCTCGGCCGCGTCGAGGATCGCGGCGATCGGCTGCTTGATGCCGATGTTGACCACGTCGTAGCCGTTGTTGGACAGGATGATGTCGACCAGGTTCTTGCCGATGTCGTGCACGTCGCCCTTCACGGTGGCGAGCACGATCCGACCCTTGCCGTCGTCGTCGGTCTTCTCCATGTGCGGCTCCAGATACGCCACCGCGGTCTTCATCACCTCGGCGGACTGGAGCACGAACGGCAGCTGCATCTGCCCGGAGCCGAACAGCTCGCCGACCACCTTCATGCCGTCCAGCAGCAGGTCGTTGATGATGGACAGCGGCGTTCGCCCCTCGGCCATCGCGGTGTCCAGGTCGGCCTCCAGGCCGTTGCGCTCGCCGTCGACGATCCGCCGCTTGAGTCGCTCGTCCAGCGGCAGCGCGGCCAACTCCTCGGCCCGGGTGGCCCGCGCCGACGAGGCGTCCACGCCCTCGAAGACCTCGATGAACCGCTGCACCGGGTCGTAGCCCTCACGGCGGCGGTCGTAGACCAGGTCCAGCGCCACCTCCCGCTGCTCGTCCGGGATCTTCGACATCGGCAGGATCTTGCTGGCGTGCACGATCGCGGAGCTGAGGCCCGCCTGAGCGCACTCGTGCAGGAACACCGAGTTGAGCACCTGCCGGGCCGCCGGGTTCAGACCGAACGACACGTTGGAGATGCCGGCGGTGAAGTTGACACCCGGGTAGCGGGCGGCGATCTCCCGGATCGCCTCGATCGTCTCGATGCCGTCGCGCCGGGTCTCCTCCTGCCCGGTGGCGATCGGGAAGGTCAGCGCGTCGATGAGGATGTCCTCCCGGCGCAGCCCCCACCGACCGGTCAGGTCGTCGATCAGGCGGGCGGCCACCCGCACCTTCCACTCCCGCGTACGGGCCTGGCCCTCCTCGTCGATGAGCAGCGCCACGACGGCGGCGCCGTGCTCCCGGACCACCGGCATGACCCGCGCGTAGCGGGAGTCGGGGCCGTCGCCGTCCTCGAAGTTGACCGAGTTGACCACGCACCGGCCGCCGAGCATCTCCAGCCCGGCCTCGATGACCGCCGGCTCGGTGGAGTCCAGCATGATCGGCAGGGTGGACGCGGTGGCGAACCGACCGGCCAGCTCCCGCATGTCCTGCGTGCCGTCGCGCCCGACGTAGTCGACGCAGAGGTCGAGCAGGTGCGAGCCGTCCCGGGCCTGGCTGCGGGCGATCTCCACGCAGGCCTGCCAGTCGCCGGCGAGCATCGCCTCGCGGAACGCCTTCGAACCGTTGGCGTTGGTCCGCTCCCCCACCATCAGGATGCTGGCGTCCTGGGCGAACGGCACGTGGTGGTAGATCGAGGAGACGCCGGCCTCCGGCTGGGGCTCCCGGGCCGCCGGCCGGCGCCCACCCAGGCGCTCCACCAGCATCCGGATGTGCTCCGGCGTGGTGCCGCAGCAGCCGCCGATCAGCCCGACGCCGTAGTCGTCGACGAACCGCTCCAGCGCGTCGGCCATCTCCTCCGGGTCGAGCGGGAAGTAGGCGCCGTCGGCCGTCAGCACCGGCAGGCCGGCGTTCGGCATCACCGACACCGGGATACGCGAGTGCTGCGCCAGGTAGCGCAGGTGCTCGCCCATCTCGGCCGGGCCGGTGGAGCAGTTGAGCCCGATCAGGTCGACCCCGAGCGGCTCGATCGCGGTCAGCGCCGCCCCGATCTCGCTGCCCAGCAGCATGGTGCCGGTGGTCTCGACCGCCACCTGGCAGATGATCGGCACGTCCCGGCCCGCCGCGTCCCGGGCCCGCTTCGACCCGACCACCGCGGCCTTGACCTGGAGCAGGTCCTGGCAGGTCTCGATGATCAGCGCGTCCGCCCCGCCGGCGATCAGGCCGGCGGCGTTCTCCTGGTACGCGTCGCGCAGCGAGGCGTAGCTCGCGTGCCCCAGGGTGGGCAGCTTGGTGCCCGGCCCCATCGAGCCGAGCACGAAACGCGGCTGCTCCGGCGTGGCGAAGGCGTCGGCGGCCTCCCGGGCGATCCGCGCCCCCGCCTCGGAGAGCTCCCGGATCCGCTCGGCGATGCCGTACTCGGCGAGGTTGGGCAGGTTGGCCCCGAACGTGTTGGTCTCCACGCAGTCCGCGCCGGCGGCCAGGTAGGCCTCGTGCACGCCGCGGACCACGTCCGGCCGGGTGACGTTGAGGATCTCGTTGCAGCCCTCGAGGCCGTCGAAGTCGTCCAGGGTGAGGTCGGCTGCCTGGAGCATCGTCCCCATCGCGCCGTCGGCGATCAGGATCCGGTCCGCCAGCAGGTCACGCAACGAAGTAGGCACAGGGCCAGGTTAGTGCGCGCGGGGACGGCCCGGTCACACCAACGGGGGCATCCCACATAGTGTCAGGCGGATCACCGCGTACCCTTCGTCCGGTTCGCCCGGGTGGTCCGGCCGGGCGACCGGCGCGGCCGACGGGCCGGCTCCCGCGGCGGCACGTAGGCTGACGGACGTGAAGGACATCAGGGACGCGACGGGTCGATCACGCGGCGCCGCTCCCGACGAGCAGGGTGAGGTGACGGCGTGACCGAGTTCGACGGGCTGCCGGTTCTGCGCTCCCCGGTCGCCATCGCGGCCTTCGAGGGCTGGAACGACGCCGCGGACGCCTCGACCGCCGCCGTGGAGCATCTGGAGCAGGTCTGGCAGGCCCGGCAGGTCACCGAGCTGGACCCGGAGGACTTCTACGACTTCCAGGTCAGCCGGCCGACCATCACCATGGCCGACGGGGAGACGCGCCGGGTCGAGTGGCCGACCACCCGCTTCATGGTGGCCAGCCCGGACGGCACCGAGCGCGACGTGGTGCTGATCCGGGGCATCGAGCCGAGCATGCGTTGGCGCACCTTCTGCGAGCAGGTGCTGGAGATCTGCCACAGCCTGGAGGTCGAGCGGGTGGTGCTGCTCGGCGCGTTGCTGGCCGACGTGCCGTACACCCGGCCGCTGCCGATCAGCGGCAGCGCGTCGGACGCCGACGCGGCCAAGCGATACCAGCTCACCCCGACCCGGTACGACGGCCCGACCGGCATCGTCGGCGTGCTGCACGACGCCTGCACCCGGGCCGAGGTCGACGCCGTGTCGTTCTGGGTGCACGTGCCGCACTACGCCAACAACCCGCCCTGCCCGAAGGCGACGCTCGCGCTTCTGCACCGGGTCGAGGAGGTGCTCGACCTGCCGGTGCCGATGGCCGACCTGGCCGAGGAGGCCGCCGAGTGGGAGCAGCGGGTGCGCAGCGCCGCCGAGCAGGACGCCGAGCTCGGTGAGTACGTGCGGGAGCTGGAGGAACGGGTCGGCGACGCCGGCATCACCCCGTTGACCGGGGACGAGATCGCCCAGGAGTTCGAGAAGTACCTGCGCCGCCGCGGCGGTTCCGCCGGCCCGACCGCGGGCTCCTGGTAGCTCTTTCCGTCGAAGCCGGGCCCTCCTGCCGGGGCCCGGCTTCGACGTGTCCGGGGTGGCGCGGTCACACCCTCTAGGGCATCCTAGGAACCTAGCTGTTCTGAGGAGGCGGGCATGCAGATCAACCCGGGCGCGGCCGAGTTCCCGCACCGGCAGATCGCCGCGCAGCTCAAGGCGCAGGTGCGCCGCGGCGACTGGGCGCCGGGCGAGCGGCTGCCGTCCATCCCGGCCATCGCCGAGATGTTCGGCGTGGCCAAGCAGACCGTGCAGCGCGCCGTCGACCAGCTGCGGGTCGAGGGCGTCCTGATCACCAAACCCGGCTCGGGTACGTACGTCCGGGGCACCCGGCGCCGCCTCAACCGCCTGGCCCGGGGCCGGTACGGCGGCTTCCGCGGCTACCACACCGACCTGGCCGCGCGGTACCGCCAGCAACTGGTCTCGGTCGGCCGCTCCCCCGCCCCGGCGGAGGTGGCCGACGCGTTCGGCGTCGCCGACGGCACCGACCTGCTCTGCCGGCGGCACCTGGTCCGCACGGACGACTCCCCGGTCGAGGTCGGCGCGTCCTGGTTCCTGCCCGCCGACACCGCCGGCACCTCGCTGGAACGCGCCGAGGCGTTCGGCCGGCCGCTCTACCAGGAGGCCGAGGAGGCCACCGGCCGCCGGTACGTCACCGCGACGGACACGATCAGCGCCCGGCAGCCGAGCCGGGAGGAGGCGGAGATCCTGCAGATCCGCCCGGACACGCCGGTGCTGCACCTGCTTCACGTCGCCTTCGACGAGCGGCACAAGCCGATCGAGGTCGCCCAGGCCACCTGGCCCGGCCCGATGACCACGCTCACCGAGGAGTACAGGATTCCCGCCCCGGCGCCCGAGCAGGACCCGGACCCCGGCCTCGTGCTGGGCTGATCCGCAACCGCGGCACCCCGACGACAGCCGGACCGGCGCGCGAGCGGCAGGTGTTAAGCGGGGGCCCCTCCTCTACCGCAGGCGTTAAGAAGGGGCCCTTCCTTACAGCCGGATGCCGAGCAGGGCGTCGACGGTGTCGGCGAACAGCTTCGGGGCGTCCTTGTCGTCGGCCACCCCGGCGAGGGTCTGGGCGGCCCAGGCGTCGGCCACCGCCAGGGCGCCCGGCGTGTCCAGGTCGTCGGCGAGGCGCTCGCGCACCCCGGCCAGCAGCGCCGCGCCCGACGGTCCGGCCGGCGCGGCGGCGGCCCGTCGCCACCGAGCCAGCCGCTCCTGCGCCTCGACGAGCAGCTCGTCGGTCCAGGAGCGGTCGCTGCGGTAGTGGCCGCTGATCAGCGCCAGGCGCACCGCCATCGGGTCGACCCGGTCGGCCCGCAGTCGCGACACGAAGACCAGGTTGCCCTTGGACTTCGACATCTTCTCGCCGTCCAGGCCGATCATGCCGGCGTGCACGTAGTGGTCGGCGAACGGCGCCTCGCCGGTCAGCCGCTCGGCGTGCGCCGCGGAGCACTCGTGGTGCGGGAAGAGCAGGTCGTTGCCGCCGCCCTGCACGTCGATCCGGTCGCCGAGCAGGTTGAGTGCGATGACCGCGCACTCGATGTGCCAGCCGGGGCGGCCGGCGCCCAGGTCGCCGCCGGGCCAGGACGGCTCGCCCTCGCGGGCGCCGCGCCACAGCAGCGGGTCGAGCGGGTCCCGCTTGCCGGCGCGGTCGGGGTCGCCACCGCGCTCCGGGAAGATCTCCAGCATCTGCTCCCGAGACAGGTTCGACTCGTAGCCGAACTCCGGGGCGGCGGAGATGTCGAAGTAGACGTCGCCGGTGCCGTCGTCGAGCCGGTACGCCGCGCCGTCCTTGAGCAGCACGAGCACCTTCTCGGCGATGTCCGGGATGGACTCGACCGCGCCCACGTAGTGCGCCGGCGGGATGATCCGCAACGCCTCCATGTCCTCGCGGAACAACGCGGTCTCCCGCATGGCCAGGACCTTCCAGTCCTCACCGTCGCGCTCGGCCCGCTCCAGCAGCGGATCGTCGATGTCGGTGACGTTCTGCACGTAGCTCACGGTCAGGCCGGCGTCGCGCCACATCCGCTGCACCAGGTCGAACGTGATCATGGTGGCGGCGTGCCCGAGGTGGGTGGCGTCGTACGGGGTGATGCCGCAGACGTACATCGAGGCGGCGCTGTCGGGCCGGCTGACGTGGGGCCCCTGTCGCGCCGAGTCGTACAACCTCAGCGGTGCGGCCTCACCTGGCAGCCGTGGCACCTCGTGCCCTACCCAAGACTCCATAACGCCAGCCTAACGACCGCGCGGACGCTCAGGAGCCGGCCCACGGGTGATCAACGCGACAGCGGCTCACATCGGCGGCCAGGGCATCGCCGGCCACTCCTCCGGCGGCTGCGGGAAGCGGCCGGTGTCGCGCAACCGCCGCACCCGGGCGGCCAGCGCCGTCACCTCGCCGATGGTGAGGTGCTCGGACAACTCCTCGCCCAACGCGCCGCCGAGCTGACCGGTGAGGCCGTCGAGCATCTCGACCGCGTCCGGCGGCAATTGGCGGCCGGCCCAGCCCCAGAGCACCGTGCGCAGCTTCTCCTCCACGTGGAAGGTCACGCCGTGGTCGACGCCGTAGACCCGGTCGTCCGGCCCGACGAGCACGTGGCCGCCCTTGCGGTCGGCGTTGTTGATCACCGCGTCGAGGACGGCCAGCCGGGCCAGCCGGGGATCGTCGGCGTGCGCCAGCGCGTACGGCGTCCCGTCGTCGTCGCGGGCCGCGGCAATCGGGAACCAGCGCGGCGGCACCGACTCGGCCGGGACGAACCCGACCAGCGGCTCGGCGTCGGACGGCTCGTCGATCCAGAGCTGGCACGAGCCGGGCCCGAAGGGGCCGTCGCGCAGCACGGTCGGCGGCACCAGGTCCCATCCGGTGGCGTGCGAGACCAGGTAGGCGGCGACCTCCCGGCCGGCGAGCGTGCCGTCCGGGAAGTCCCAGAGCGGGCGCTCACCGCGTACCGGCTTGTAGACGCAGTGGGCGGTGAGCCCGCCGAGGGCGAGGACACCGCGCAGCGTGGCGTTGGAGGCGTCGACCAGCCGCCCCTCCAGGGTCAGCTCACCGTCGGCGAGCAACCGCAGCGCCTCGGCGCCGTCCTGGCGGGGCTGCAGTTCCGACGAGGTCACCGGTGATAGCCGTTGTGCCGGGGGCAGAGGTGACCGGCCGGGTCGAGCGGTTGCCCGCAGAGCGGGCAGGGGGGCCGGCCGGCGTTGACCACACGCTTGGCCCGTTCGATGAACTCGCGGGTCGCCTCGGGCGTCAGCCGCACCCGGAGCCGGTCGAGGTCGTCGTCCGGCTCCTCCGGCTCGTCCTCGACGTCGTCGTCCGCGTCGCCCAACTCGACCTCGACCTCGGCCTCACCGACGGCGATCGCCTCGATCACCACGGTGGCGGTGTCCACGTCGAAGGCCAACCCCAGCGTGCCGACCCGGAACTCCTCGTCGACCGGGGTGTCCAGCGGCTCGTTGTCGCCGCCCACCGGCGGGGCCGCCTCCGGCAGCTGCACGCCGAACCGGCGTTGCGCCTCGGAGAGCAGTTCCTCGAGCTTCTCGGCGAGCAGCGACACCTGGACCTTCTCCAGCGCGACGCTGACCAGCCGGCCGCCGCCCCGCGCCTGGAGGAAGAACGTACGCTCCCCCGGCGGGCCGACCGTTCCGGCGACGAACCGCTCCGGCGGCTCGAAGGCGTGCACCTGGTGCGTCATACCCACGACCCTATCCGGCGCGCGGAAGCACCGCGCAGCCCACCGACGCCGAATCCGCCCAGAGCGCAACGCCCCGGTCGCGCCCGCTCCCGCCGCCTCCGGCTCACCCGGCCGCCCCGGCGCCGCCGCCGACCGCCGCGTCCGAGGTGGCGGGCCGGGCCGTCCGCCGACGCCGCCGGCGCGGCGGGACCAGCGACGACAGGTCGCCGCCGGTGTCGTTGAGCCGGACCAGGAACGGCCGCAGCGGCGTGTACCGGATCGCCGTCACCGACGCCGGGTCGGCCACGATCCGCTGAAAGAGATCCAGGTGTACGCCGAGCGCGTCCGCCACGATCGCCTTGATCACGTCGCCGTGGCTGCACGCCAGCCAGACCGCCTCGGGCCCGTGCTCGGCGGTGACCCGCGCGTCCCACGCCCGCACCGCGGCGACCGCGCGCGCGGACATCGCCGCCATCGACTCGCCCTCGGGGAAGGCCGCGGCGCTCGGGTGCTGCTGGACCACCGGCCAGAGCGGCTCCTTCGCCAGCTTCTTCAGCGACTGCCCCTCCCAGGCGCCGTAGCCGCACTCGATCAACCCGTCCTCGACCGTCGGCTCGACGCCGGGCAGCGCCAGGTCGAGGGTCTGTCGGCACCGGATCAGCGGACTGCTCACCACCGCCGCGAGCGGCAGTCCGGCGAGCCGTCCGCCGACCGCCGTGGCCTGGGCCCGCCCGGTGTCGTCCAGCTCGACCGGTTGCCGGCCGGCCAGGCCGCCGTCGGCGTTCGCGGTGGTCCGGCCGTGTCGCAGAAGCAGAAGGGTCGCCACGCTGACCACCCTAGGCGGTGCCACCCCGGCCCCCGTCCCCCGCCACGGCGACGGGCGCCCCCACACTTCGCAGACCGCACAGCACGCCAAAGATGGGACATTCGTCCCACATCACGGGAACCGGGATCCCGTCGGGACTGGGCGGCGTGTCCGGTTCGGGGTGGTCGGGGACACCGGCCGGGCGGAATGGGTCCGCGGGCCGAGGCGTTGTACGGGGTGTACGGCTGAGCAGCGGAAACGCCCACCACCCCGCGGAATGACGGCGGGTCGCCGGTCGTTGCACAGGGTTCCGCCGCCACCACGAGGCCCTCGGCCCGGTGAGTCGGTCGGATCCTTCCCCCGAAGACTTCTCTGAGCGCCTGACGGCTGCTCGCGTGCCCACCCCCGGGCGCGTCGACCCCCGAACGGAGCCCCCCATGAACACCATGCTGCGCAAGAGCATCCTCGGTATCGCCGGTCTGACCGTCGCCGGTGGCCTCGCCGCCGGCCCGCTCAACCACTCCGACGGCACCCCCGCGCCGCGCGAGAGCGCCGTGGCCGTGCAGAGCCGCCTCGACACCGCGACGCTGATCCCGCACGGCGTGCAGGGCGCCCAGTCCCACATCGACCTCACCGACGAGCAGACCGCCAACGCCAAGGCGATCATCGCCGCCACGAAGAAGGCCGGCATGGACGAGCGCGCCGCGGTCATCTCGATCGCGACCAGCCTGCAGGAGTCGAAGCTGGAGAACCTCGGGCACCTCGGCGACCGCAACGACCACGACTCCCAGGGCCTGTTCCAGCAGCGCCCCTCCAGTGGCTGGGGCACGGTCGAGCAGATCACCGACCCCGAGTACTCGACCACCGCCTTCCTCAAGGCCCTCAAGCAGGTCGACGGCTGGCAGGACATGCCGCTGACCGTCGCCGCGCAGACCGTCCAGGTCTCGGCCTACCCCGACCACTACGCCCAGTGGGAGCAGCAGGCCGCCGACATCGTCGCCCAGCACTGGAACGCGTGAGACCGACCACGAAGGCCGGCACCCCGAGCGGGGTGCCGGCCTTCGTCGTGTCCGGGCGCCCTCAGGTGGCGCTGATGGTGCCGGTGGCCAGCAGGCAGATGAGCAGACTGCCGAGCGCCACCCGGTAGAGCACGAAGACGTACAGCGTGTGGTGGGCGACGTAGCGCAGCAGCCAGGCGATGGCCGCGTATCCGATGGCGAACGCGATGACCGTCGCGACCACCATCTGCGCCACGCTCGGCGCGGCGGTGCCCGGCGCGGAGGGTTCGAACACGTCCGGCAGGCTGAACAGGCCGGAGATCACCACGGCGGGAATGGCCAGCAGGAACGAGTACCGGGCCGCGGTCTCCCGGGTGAGGTTGAGCAGCAGGCCGGCGGTGAGGGTGCCGCCGGAGCGGGACACACCCGGGATGAGCGCCGCGGCCTGGGCGAAGCCCATCACCACGCCGTCGCGCATCCGGAAGTTCTCCAGCGTACGGGTCTGCCGGCCCCAGTACTCCGCGAAGGCCAGCGCGATCGCGCCGAGGATCAGCGTGGTCGACACCAACCGCAGGTCACGACCGGCGGTGCGGATCTGGTCCTTGAAGAGCAGCCCGAAGATGCCGATCGGGATGGTGCCGATGATGACGTACCAGCCCATCCGGTAGTCGAGGCTGGAGCGCACCGAGCGGTCGACCAGGCCGAGGCACCAGGTGCGGACGATCCGCCAGATGTCCTTGAAGAAGTAGATGAGCACGGCGGCCTCGGTGCCGAGCTGGGTCACCGCGGTGAACGACGCGCCCGCGTCCCGGCCGAAGAAGATCGCCGAGGTGATCCGCAGGTGCCCCGACGACGACACCGGCAGGAACTCGGTGAGCCCCTGGACGATGCCCAGGACGATGGCCTCGACCCAGGTCACTCGCCGACCCCGGACAGGTCGAGGGCCTCGGCGACGGTGCGCAGCGTCTGCACGCCGCTGTCCCGGTCGGCCACGAACAGCGTCACCGACAGGGTGGTGACGCCGGCGGCGGCGTACTCCCGCATCCGCTCGGCGATGCGCTCCTTCGGGCCGAGCAGCGAGGTGCGGTCGATGAACTCCATCGGCACCGCGGCGGCGGCGTCGCGCTGCCGCTTGGCCAGGTAGAGGTCCTGCACCTCACGGGCCGCGTCGCCGTAGCCCATCCGGGTGGCGAGCTGGTTGTAGAAGTTCTGCTGCCGGCTGCCCATGCCGCCCACGTAGAGCGCGGCGTACCAGCGGACCAGCTCGGCGCAGGTGGCGATGTCGTCACCGACCACCACCGGCACGGACGGGACCACGTCGAAGCCGGCCAGCTCCTTGCCGGCCCTGGCCCGACCGGCCCGGACGGAGGCGAGCTGCTCCTCGGCGAACTCGGGGGCGTAGAAGACGGCCAGCCAGCCGTCGGCGATCTCGCCGGCCAGTTCCAGGTTCTTCGGGCCGACGGCGGCCAGGTAGATCGGGATGTGCTCGCGCGGCGGGTGGAAGCCCAGCCGCAGCGCCTTGCCCGGCCCGTCGGGCAGCGGCAGCGTGTAGTGCTCGCCGTCGTACGCGACCTCCTTGCGGGCCACCGCGAGCTTGACGATGTCGACGTACTCCCGGGTGCGGGCCAGCGGCTTGGCGAACCGGACGCCGTGCCAGCCCTCGGAGACCTGCGGGCCGGAGACGCCCAGGCCGAGGCGGAACCGGCCGCCGGAGAGGGCGTCGATGGTCGCGGCGGTCATCGCGGTCATCGCCGGCGTACGGGCCGGGATCTGCATGACCGCGGACCCGACGTCGATCCGTTCGGTCTGCCCCGCCATCCAGGCCAGCATGCTCGGCGAGTCGGAGCCGTAGGCCTCGGCGGCCCACACCACCGAGTAGCCGAGACGGTCCGCCTCCTGGGCGAGCGCCAGGTGGTCGGCCGGCGTGCTCCACGCCGTCTGGTATCCGAGGCTGAGCCCGAGTCGCACTGGTCCTCCCACCGTCCGCACCACAGGTCGCATCAGGTTACGCAATGAGGGTGGCACCCCCGACCACCGGCTCGCCCCGAACACGTCACACCGGTCTGCGGTCGCGCGGGAAGTTGACTGCGGCGAGGATATCCGTGACGCCGGGTTCGAAATAAGGTTCACGCATGCAACAGCGACCGCTCGGCCGAAGCGGGCTGGCGGTTTCGCGGCTCGCGCTCGGCACCATGACCTGGGGACGGGACACCGACGCCGACGACGCGGCCGCCCAGCTGAAGAGCTACCTCGACGCGGGCGGCAACCTCGTCGACACCGCCGACGTGTACGCCGACGGCGACGCCGAGTCGGTGATCGGCTCCCTGCTGGGCAGCCTGGTGGACCGCGACGAGCTGCTCATCGCCACCAAGGCCGGGCTGCGCCCGGGCAGCGGCCGCCGCCGCGACGGGTCGCGCGGGCACCTGCTGCGGACGCTGGACGCCTCGCTGCGCCGTCTCGGCACCGACCACGTCGACCTGTGGCAGGTCCACGGGTACGACCCGGACACGCCGCTGGAGGAGACGCTCACCGCGTTGGACCACGCCGTGTCCAGCGGGAAGGCCCGGTACGTCGGCGTGTCGAACTTCTCCGGCTGGCAGACCGCCCGCGCCGCCGCCTGGCAGGCCGCCTGGCCGGGGCGCGCCCCGGTGGTCGCCGCGCAGGTGGAGTACTCGCTGCTGGAGCGCGGCGTCGAGCGTGAGGTGCTGCCGGCCTGCGCCGGGATGGGGCTGGGCGTGCTGCCCTGGTCGCCGCTGGGTCGGGGGGTGCTCACCGGCAAGTACCGCAACGGCCGCCCGGCGGACTCCCGCGCGGTGTCGCCGCACTTCGAGCGCTTCGTGGCCACCTACCTGGAGCCGCGCTGCTCCAGCATCGTGGAGGCGGTGGCGATCGCGGCCGGCGGCCTCGGCGTGTCGCCGCTGGAGGTGGCGCTGGCCTGGGTCCGGGACCGGCCGGGGGTGACCGCGCCGATCCTCGGCGCCCGCACGGTCGGGCAGCTGCTCGGCGCGCTGCAGGTGGAGCGGGTGACGCTGCCGGACGAGATCGTCACCGCGCTGGACGACGTCTCGGCCGTGCCGGTGGGCTACCCCGAGCGCGACGGCTGACCGGCGACCCGCCGATGCGGCGTGCGGCGGGTGCCCGCACCGGTGCGGCCCGGGTCACCGTCAGGGGGTGGCGGAGGGCCCGCGAGCTGGGCAGCATAGGGGGCATGGACTACGAATACGCGCCGCTGCGGTTGCCGTCGAACGTCGATCGGCTGACCGCCGCGGCGCAGCTGGCGATCCAGGCGGAGTTCTCCGGCTGGGAGTTGGCCCGGGTGCAGCTCTACCGGGACGGCACGCGGCAGGTGCTGTTGCGGCGCCGCCGGGTGAACCAGCCGCAGCCGGGCCTGTCGTACTGACGCCGGCGTCGTCCCGGGGCCGCGCCGCGCGGTGCGGCCCCGGGACGGCCACGGCCTAGTGGGCGTGGTCGTGCTCCTCGTCGAGTTCCAGGAACGGGTGCTCGTCGAGCCGGCCGACCAGCCGGTCGTCGGCGGCCGGCTGGAACGGGCCGACCGGGTCGTCGTCGTCGAACGACTCCAGGTCGACCGGGGTGCCGACCTCGCTGACCATGACCACGCCGTCGAGCGGCTCCAGCTCCGGCACGTCGAGCGCGGACAGCGAGCCGTCGCCGCTCTGCAGCAGCTCCAGCACCGCCTCGCCGACGCCCTCGACCGGCGCCGGCTCGTCCTCCTCCGGGGTGCCCTCCCGGCGGGCCGCCTCGGCCGCCCGCAGCAGCGCGGCGACGCTGGGCACCCGGTAGTCGCGGCGCTGCCGCACCGAGATCACCCGCGGGTGCGGGTCGGTGGGCTCGCCACCCTCGACGGCGCCGAAGCGCTCGTCCGCCTCGTCCGGGTCGATCGACTCCACGTCCCAGGGCGTCACCTCGCCGAACGCGTCGAGCAGCTGCTCGTCGTAGGCGAACGAGGCGTTGTTCAACGCCACGTACGCCTGCCAGACGGCGTCGTCGTCGATCCGGCCCTGGGCGGCCCGGACGGCGGCCAGGTGGGCGCGGGCGGCGTCGATCACGCGCTCGAGGGCGGCGTCCAGCTCACCGTGCTGGTCGGTCATGTGAGGCAGTCCCTTCGCGATGGGGGGAGGTTCCGCGCCGGCGGCGCCGCGGTGGGCGCGGTCAGCAGTTGCGGAGGAAGCGGTCGAGAACCCGCACGCCGAACTGTAGTCCGTCCAGCGGAACCCGCTCGTCGATGCCGTGGAACAGGCCGGAGAAATTGAGATCGGCGGGCAGCCGCAGCGGCGCGAAGCCGAAGCAGCGGATGCCGAGCTGGGAGAACGCCTTGGCGTCGGTGCCGCCGGAGAGCATGTACGGCACCGGGTGGGCGCCCGGGTCCTCGGCGCGCAACGCGGCCGACATCTGCGCCACCAGGTCGCCGTCGAACGTGGTCTCCAGGGCCGGCTGGCGCTGGACGTACTCGATGGCGATGTCCGGCCCGACCAGCTCGCGCAGCTGCCGCTCCAGCTCCTCGCTCTGCCCGGGCAGGCTGCGGCAGTCGATGGTGGCGGTGGCCCGGCCGGGGATGACGTTGTCCTTGTAGCCGGCGGCGAGCCGGGTCGGGTTGGCGGTGTTGCGGATCGTGGCGCCGATGATGTTGGCGATCGGGCCGAGCTTCGCGATCGCCGTCTCCGGGTCGTCCGGGTCGATCTCGATGCCGAGGACGTCGGAGACCTCGGCCAGGAACGCCCGCACGGTGTCGGTCATCACCACCGGGAAGCGGTGTCGGCCGATCCGGGCGACCGCCTCGGCGAGCGCGGTCACCGCGTTGTCGTCGTGCACCATCGAGCCGTGGCCGGGCCGCCCCCTGGCGTGCAGGCGCAGCCAGTCGATGCCCTTCTCGGCGGTCTCGATCAGGTAGAGCCGGCGCTGCTCGTCCACGGAGTAGGAGAAACCGCCGACCTCGCCGATCGCCTCGGTGCAGCCGTCGAAGAGCCCGCGGTGCCGCTGGGTCAGGAAGTGCGCGCCGTAGTCGCTGCCGGCCTCCTCGTCGGCGGTGAAGGCGAGCACCACGTCGCGCCGGGGCCGTACGCCGGTGCGCTGCCAGTCGCGCACCACGGCCAGCACCATGGCGTCGAAGTCCTTCATGTCGATCGCGCCCCGGCCCCACAGGTAGCCGTCGCGGATCTCGCCGGAGAACGGGTGCACCGACCACTCGTCGGGGTCGGCGGGCACCACGTCGAGGTGGCCGTGCACCAGCAGCGCGTCCCGCCCGGGCTCGGTGCCGGCGATCCGGGCGACCAGGTTGGCCCGCCCGGGCGCGGACTCGTGGATCTCGGCGTCCACACCGACCTCGGCGAGCTTCTCCGCGACGTACTCCGCGGCGCGCCGCTCCCCCGCGCTGGTGTCGTTGTCCCCGGTGTTGGTGGTGTCGATGCGCAGCAGGTCGCGGCAGAGGTCCACGACCTCGTCGGTGGGCTCGGGTCGGGCGGAGGTCGTCATCGCTTCCTTATACCAGCCGGGCGGGACCCGACGGCCGGCGCGGTGCGCGCCGGTTTCGCGCCACGCGCGACCGGGTAACGCCGAACATCGATTCCCCGTCCCGAGGAGGGCACCATGACCGTCCCCCTGCCGCCGTTGCCGCCGGCCGCCGACGACGCGTACCGGCCGGGTGGGCGGAGCCTGGCCGACCTCGTGGACGCCGAGCACCGCGCGCTGCTCGGGCTGGCCGACCAGGTCACCGATCCGACGCTGGACCCGGCCGGCCGCCGCGCCGTGCTCGACGTGCTCACCGCCGCGGTGTCCCGGCACCTGTCCGCCGAGGAGCAGTACCTGTTCCCGGCGGCCCGCGCCGCGGTGCCGGAAAGCGCGGAGCTGGTCGCGCGGGAGATCGAGGCCGACGCCGCCCTGCTCACCGCGTTGAAGGCACTGTCCGGTCCGGACGACCCGACGGTCGCCGAGGTGGCCGAGCGGGTACGCCGGCACGTCAGCCGGGTCGCCGCCCTGGTCACGCCGCTGCGCGAGGTGGCCAGCGACGCCGAGCTGATCCGGCTGGGCAACCGGTGGGAGATCGCCGAGGAGGCCGCGCCGACCCGGCCGCACCCGGGTACGCCGGCCACCCCGCCCTGGAACAAGATCGTCGAGCCGGCGGTGGGCGTGCTGGACAAGGTGCGCGACGCGGTGAGCGGTCGGCGTACCCGGCTGGCCGACCTGGAGCACCGCCGCGACGCCTGAGCCGATCGCCCCTTCCGCACACCGGTTCGTGGTCCTACCGTCACCCTATGAATCTGGAGCTGCGACACCTGCGTGTGGTCTGCGCGATCGCGGAGACGGGAAGCGTCACCAAAGCCGCCTCCACGCTCGGCCTGGCCCAGCCGGCGCTGACCGCCCAGCTCCAGCGGATCGAGCGGGCGCTCGGCGGGCCGCTGTTCGAGCGGGACCGGCGCGGCGCCCGACCCACCGCGCTGGGCGAGCTGGTGCTGGACCGGGCCCGGGTGCTGCTGCCGGCGATGAAGGGCCTGCAGGACGAGGCGGCGCGGCTGGCCGGCGCGGGTGATCCGCTGCGCCGTTACCGGTTCGGCGGGGTGAACAGCCCGATCCTGGGCCGCCTGGTGCACCGGCTCGCCGCCGAGCGTCGCGACGTGCAGATCACCACCTACGCCTCCTGGTCGGTGGACGAACTCGCCCAGATGGTCGCCGGCGGGCGGCTCGACTTCGCGTTGACCGGCGTGTGCGGTGATGCGGCGCCGTCGGCGACGTTCGGGTTGAGCTGGCGGGAGGTGGCCGTCGACCCGGTCTTCGTGCTGCTGCCGCAGACCCACCCGCTGGCCGACCGGTGCGAGATCGACCTGGTCGACCTGCGCCGGGAGCAGTGGGTGGCGGCGCCGGGCGACGGCTGCTTCGGCGACTGCTTCGCCGCCGCCTGCTCCCGCGCCGGTTTCACCCCGCGCAAGGTCTACGAGGCGGACGTGCGGGCCGCCCTGGACCTGGTGGACGCGGGCGAGGCGGTGGCGCTGTGCCAGGCCACCTTCCGGCCGGTAGCCGGCCTGGTCACCCGCCGGCTGGCCGGTACGCCGCTGCGCTGGCGGCTGCTGCTCGGGTGGCACCCGGACGCGCCCGCCGCGGCGGTGGCCGAGCCGGTGCTGGAGAGCGCGGTGGCGGCGTACACCGACGCGCTGGCCCACCATCCGGACTATCTGACCTGGCTGCTGGCCCATCCGGACTTCGGGGTGCAGCCGACCGGGGCGGGCGGGGTGCGAACCGCCTGAACGCGGGTATCACCGCCGGCATGACTGATCTGTATCCGGCCGCCGACGAGCGGGAGCTGCTGCGCCAGGCGGCCACCGCGCACACCGCCGCCGCCGCCGACGTGGAGGCGTTCCTGCGCCGGCTGCCGGAGGTGCCGGACCCGGCCGACGTCACCGAGTACGCCAACCTGCTCAGCCGCGAGGAGCGGGCCCGCGCGGACCGGCAGGCCGCGGCCGACGCGGCCGGCCTCCTGCTGCCCAGCCTGGAGTCGGAGTAGACGCCGGTGCCCGGGCGGTCGTCCGCCCGGGCACCGCCACGTCCGCTCAGCGTTCGACCAGCACGTCGTGACCCAGGTCGAGAAGCGCGTGCCGCCACTCGTCGTCGGCGTTGCCCCGGCGCGGCTTCTGCTCGCTGAGTTCCCGGATCCGGGTGATCGCGTCGCGCATCACCTCGATGTCCTCCGGCGTCAGGTCCACCTTGCGCTTGCGCAGCACGGCGAGGATCTGCCGGCCCGGTTCGGGCAGGTCCAGGTCCGGGTCCGGGCCGAACGCCTCCTCCCCCGACCCGCGGGTCAGCAGCCACTGCCGCAGCTGCTCGGAGGGGACGTTCACCTCGGCGTGGAAGTCGTCCCAGATCACCTCGACCTCGGGGTCGAGTCGCGCCTCGCGTACCATCACGCCTCCTCTCCCGGCGACGGCCCGGACACCTCCGGCTCGCCCTCGCCCTCCGGTCTCTGCTGGGTCAGTCCCTCCGGCGGCACCCGGACCCGGGACGGGTTGGCCGTCGGGGCCACCGTGATCGGTTCGCCGGCCGCGGTGTCCTCCCGGGTCTCCTCGGGCTCGGTCATGTCCGCCCTCCGATCCGTCGGCGACGGGCCGCGCCGGCCCGTCGGGGATGGGCCGTCCCCCCTCACCGGGGGTGGGACGTGGTGGCGGCCGTGTAGCCGCGCTCGCCGGCGGACACCTCGAAGACGAGCCGGTCGTCCCGGGCGTCCACGGTGACCTTCTGCCCCGGCGAGATCTCGTTCTCCAGCAGCATCCGGGACAGCCGGTTGTCGACCTCGCGCTGGATCACCCGGCGCAGCGGGCGGGCGCCGAACTCCGGCTGGTAGCCGTGCTCGGCGAGCCAGTCGACGCCGGCGGTGGAGAACTCGACCTGGATGTCCTGGGCGTGCATCCGGCGGCGGGTCTCCTCCAGCAGCAGGCCGGTGATCTGGCGCAGCTGCTCGGCCTCCAGCCGCTGGAAGATGATGACCTCGTCGATGCGGTTGAGGAACTCCGGCCGGAAGTTCTCCTGCAACCGGCGCATCAGCCGCTCCCGCAGCTCGGTGGACTCCTGCTCGCCGGGCTCGCCGGTGGCGAAGCCGACGGTGCGCTGGGTGCCGGTGATCAGCTCCGAACCGAGGTTGCTCGTCATGATCAGCACGGTGTTCTTGAAGTTCACCGTCCGGCCCTGGCTGTCGGTGAGCCGCCCGTCATCGAGCACCTGGAGCAGGATGTTGAACACATCCGGGTGCGCCTTCTCGATCTCGTCCAGCAGCACCACCGCGTACGGGCGGCGGCGGACCGCCTCGGTGAGCTGACCGGCCTCCTCGTAGCCGACGTACCCGGGCGGGGCGCCGACCAGCCGGCTGACCGTGTGCCGCTCCTGGAACTCGCTCATGTCCACCCGGACCATCCGGTCCGCCTCGCCGAACAGCGCCTCGGCGAGCGCGCGGGCCAGCTCGGTCTTGCCGACGCCGGTGGGGCCGAGGAACAGGAAGCTGCCCATCGGCCGGTTCGGGTCGGCCAGGCCGGTACGGGAGCGGCGCACCGCCTCGGCCACCGCGCTGACCGCGTCGTCCTGCCCGATCACCTTCTCGTGCAGGTGCCCCTCCAGGCGCAGCAACCGGTCGCGTTCCTCCTCGGTGAGCTGGTTGACCGGGATGCCGGTGGCCCGGGAGACCACCTCGGCGATCTCCTTCGGCCCCACCTCGGGCACGTGGTTGGGTCCCTCGTCGCCGCGGGCGCGGCGGATCTGGTCCTCCAGCTCGGCGAGCCGGTCGCGCAGCGAGGAGGCCCGCTCGTACTGCTCGTCGGAGACGGCCTGCTCCTTGTCCCGGCGTACCTCGTCGAGCTGCTGCTCCAGCTCGCGCACGTCGGAGGCGGGGGTGCGGGTGCGCAGCCGGACCCGGGCGCCGGCCTGGTCGATCAGGTCGATCGCCTTGTCCGGCAGGAACCGGTCGGTGACGTACCGGTCGGACAGCTCCCCGGCGGCGACCAGCGCCTCGTCGGTGAACCGGACCTGGTGGTGGGCCTCGTAGCGGTCGCGCAGGCCGCGCAGGATGGCCACGGTGTCCTCGACGGTCGGCTCGGGCACCAGCACCGGCTGGAACCGTCGGGCCAGCGCGGCGTCCTTCTCGATGCTGCGCCGGTACTCGTCCAGCGTGGTCGCGCCGATCACCCGCAGCTCCCCGCGGGCGAGCGCCGGTTTGAGCATGTTGGACGCGTCCGTCCCGCCCTCGCTGCCGGCGCCCCCGGCGCCGACCAGGGTGTGGATCTCGTCCAGGAAGATGATCAGCTCGTCGCGGTGGGCGCGGATCTCGTCGATGACCTTCTTCAGGCGTTCCTCGAAGTCGCCCCGGTAGCGGGTGCCGGCCACCAGGCCGGCCAGGTCGAGCTGGATGACGCGCTTGCCGATCAGCGTCTGCGGCACGTCGCCGTCGCAGATCCGCTCGGCCAGCCCTTCGACGATCGCGGTCTTGCCGACCCCGGCCTCGCCGATGAGCACCGGGTTGTTCTTGGTCCGCCGGGACAGGATCTCCACCGCCTGCTCGATCTCGTCGGCGCGGCCGATCACCGGGTCGATCTGGTCCATCCGGGCCAGCTCGGTGAGGTCCTGCCCGTACTGGTCGAGCGTGGGGGTGCCCCGGTCCGGGCGGGGGCCGTTGGCCGCGCCGCGTTCGGCGCTGGCCGCCTGCAACGACTCGGGCTGGATCCGGCCGGCGGCGAGCATCCGGCCGGCCGGCGACTCGGGGTTCAGCGGCAGGGCCATCAGGATGTGCTCGGGCCCGATGTAGTTCGCGCCCATGGCCCGGGAGAGCTGGTGGGCGTCCAGCAGCGCCCGCTTGGCCGCCGGGGTGAGCGACAGGTTCGGCGGCACGTCGCCGCCGGGCGCGCCCTCGCCGCGCCCGCCGAGCGCGTTCACCAGCGCGTCCGGGTCGGCGCCGGCGCGGCGGACCAGGTCCCGCAGCGGCTCGCGCTGCAACGCCGCCCACAGCAGGTGGTCGGTGTCCAGGTCGTTGCTGTGCTTCTGGGCGGCCCGCCGGGCCGCGTCGGCCAGCATCTCCCGCGCGTCGGCGGTCATCAGGCGGGTGATGTCCACCCGGTGGGCCGGTCGGCGTCCCCCCTCGCCCCGCCCGAAGTAGCGGGCCAGGAACTCGTCCCACGGGTCGTTGCCGAAGTCACCGGGTCCCATCATCTTCGTCCTCCGCAGTCGGTCGGCACGGCCGGGACGCGACAGGGCGCGGCACGGTCGGCGGTGGCTACCCGGCGGTCGGCGCGACAAACGCGACCGGATGGCAGGCTGGGGTCATGGAGAGCAGACCGCTGCTGGTCGTGGACGGCGCGAACGTGGTGGGCTCGCGCCCGGACGGCTGGTGGCGGGACCGGGCCGGCGCGGCGGCGCGGCTGCGCGACGCGCTGGCGCCGCTGGCCGGCGCCGGGGTGCCGCCGGAGCTGCCACCCCCGGTGCAGGTGGTGCTGGTGGTGGAGGGCGCGGCCCGGCACGTGGGCCCGACGGACGGGGTCGACGTGGTGTCCGCGCCCGGTTCCGGCGACGACACGGTGGTCGAGCTGGTGGCCGCCGCGCCGGAGCGCCGGCGGGTGGTGGTCACCGCCGACCGGGAGCTGCGCGCGCGGGTGAGCGCGCTCGGCGCGGAGGTGCGCGGGCCGCGCTGGCTCGGCCGCTGACCGCCACCGCCGGTCCCGGCGTCGGGACCCGCGCGTCCGCCGACGGGACCGGACGCCCCGCCCCGACGCGGTCTTCGCGCACGTCAAGGCCCCAATCGGACACTCGGGCAGGAACGGCGCGAGGGTGGATGTTCGTCCACCCGTCGGGATGAGTTGTAATGGAGATCTCCCTTGCCCCCAGGAGGTCCCCGTGGCGAGCGTCGCCGAGCTGAAGGCCGCCATCGATGTCGCTCTCCAGCAGATCGGTGACGGGCAGACAGCGGTGCAGGCGGCCGGCGAGAAGCTGGCCGAGGCGCAGCAGACCCTGGCCGGCGCGCTGGAGGGCAGCGGCCACGAGACGGTCGAGGCGGCCCAGTCGTCGCTGACCCAGGCCAGCCAGGAGCTGGAGGAGTGCCTCGCCGCGACGCTGGTGGCGGTGGAGCAGGCACAGCTCTACGTCGCGACGCTCTGAGGGCCGGACGTGTCCATCGTCGAGGACATCGGCGCGCAGGTCCGCGCCGCCGCCGAGGAGCTGCCGCTGGGCCAGCTCGCCGTCGCCCTGGAGAAGCTGGGCCAGGCCGAGGAACGGCTGCGCTGGGTGCGCCAGGAGTCGGCCGACCCGATGGGGGTCCCGGAGCTGACCTCCGCGACCGAGCACGCGGAGACCGCCGGCTACGCGCTGCGCGTGGCGCAGGAGCAGCTCACCGCGTACCTGGCCGCGATCGGGCTGGCCGCCGACGGCGCGCCGCCGGCGCCGCCGGGTGAGCGGCGGCCCCGGCACGACGCGCCGCGCGGCACGGCGCCGCCGGTGCCCGGCGCGGGCGCGGAGCCGGCCGAGCCGCCGGCCGTGCGGCGCTGGTGGGCGGTCCGGGTGGCGGAGCTGACCGGCGGGCGCGAGGGCGCCCCGGACGAGCCGGACGAGCGGGTCGACGACTCCCGCGAGCTGCTGCGCCGGGTGGTCGTCGGGATCCGCTCCGGCGACCGGGACCGGCTGCACCGGGAGCTGCGCCGGGCGCACGCCGACGTGGGGCTGGGACTGGCCGCGATCGCCCCGCCGATGCTGCGTGACCTGGCCGGCGAGCTGCTCGGCCACCCGCCCCGGTCCGACGACCTGGCCCGGCTGCGGCGCGAGCTGGACGGGCGGGTCCGCGACCTGCTGCCGGGGCTGCCGCCGCCGGTGCTGGACACGCTGCTCACCCGGGTCTGCCGGATGCCCCCGCCGCGCCGCGACGACGGCCAGGAGCAGCCGCACGCGGCCGACCCGGCGGTCACCGCCGGCGTGCTCACCGGCGTGCTGCTCGACCGGCTCGGCCGGGACCTGCCCAAGGACACCGACGAACCGGAGCCGTCCCGTGGCTGACGTCCGCGCGCAACTGGTGACGCGGGTCCGGGGGATGCTCTCCGACGCCCTGGGCGCCACCCGGACCCGGCTCACCGCCGCCGAGGCCGAGCTGGCCGCCGGGCGGGACCGGCTGGCCCGGACCCGCCGCGCCGCCGCGGCCGTGCCCGACCGGGTGGGCGCGGCGCGCGACCGGCGGCTCGCCGAGATCGACGCCCGGCACACCGCCCGCCTGGCCGAGCTGGCCCGCCGCGCCGCCGCCGCGGCCGGGCGGGAGGCACCCGGAGCGGCGTCCGCCCCGTGGGACCGGTGGCAGCCGACGCCCGCCGGGCGCGCCGAGCCGCCCGGCGCGGTCCGGATCGGCACGGTACGCCTCACCGGCGCGGACCCGGTGCCGGCGCTGGTCCCGCTGCTCGACGCCGGGCACGTGCACCTGGCCGGCGGCGATCCGGCCGGGCTCGCCGCGGTGGTGCCCGCGCTGCTGCTGCGCGCGGTCGGCCGGGCCGACCCGGGCGGGGTGCGGCTGCACGGCTACGACCCGGAGCACCTGGGCGGCGGGCTGGCCGGGTTCGCCCCGCTCGGCACCGCCGGCCTGCTCACCTTCGTCGGCCCGGGCGGCCTGAGTCGGCTGCTCGACGACCTGGTGGAGCAGATCCGCCGGATCAACGCGACGGTGCTCGCCGGGGAGTACGCCTCGCTGCGGGAGCTGGCCGCCGCCACCGGTCGGCGCCCGGAGCCGTGGCGGGTGGCGGTGCTGCTCGGCGGCGACGAGCTGTCCCGCCACGAACGCGGCCAGCTCGACCGGGTGGTCCGCACCGGCGCCGCGTGCGGCGTGCACCTGGTGGTCCGGGGCATCGACCTGCCCGACGACCGGACCGTCACCCGGATCGTGGTCGACCCGGACGACGCCCGGATCGCCGGGCTGCCGGTGGTGCTCGACGCCCCGCCCCCGGCGGCGCTGGTCACCGAGACCTGCCGCGCGGTCGCCTCCCGGGTCGCCGCCGGGCCGCCGCCGACGCCCTTCACCGACCTGCTCCCCCCGCCGGACGACTACTGGCGGGAGGACTCGGCGCACGGGCTCAGCGCGCCGATCGGGGAGGGCCCGCACGGGCGGCCGGTCCTGCTCACCCTCGGCGACTACCCGCCGCACGCGTTGATCGGCGGCCCGTCCGGCACCGGCAAGACCAACCTGATCTTCGCCTGGATCGGCGCGCTCGCCGCCCGCTACTCCCCCGCCGAGCTGGAGTTCTATCTGCTCGACTTCAAGGAGGGGGTGTCCTTCGCCCGGTTCGCCCAGGGGCGACGGGACCCGAGCTGGCTGCCGCACATGCGGCTGGTCGGGATCAACGTCAACACCGACCGGGAGTTCGGCCTGGCCCTGTTGCGCTTCCTCGCCGAGGAGCTGCGCCGGCGGGCCGACGCGGCGAAGAAACACGAGGTCACCAAGCTGGCCGAGCTGCGCGTGGTCGACCCGACCGGCCACTGGCCGCGGATCGTCGCCGTGGTCGACGAGTTCCAGGCGCTGCTCGCCGGCCGGGACGTGGTCGCTCGGGAGGCCGCCGACCTGCTGGAGGACCTGGCCCGCCGGGGCCGCTCGCAGGGCATCCATCTGGTGCTCGCCTCGCAGGACGTGCGCGGCATCGAGGCGCTGTGGGGCCGCCCCGCCCTGGTCGCCCAGTTCACGCTGCGGATCGCGCTGCCGAAGGCGTTGCGCATCCTGGCCGAGCGCAACGACGCGGCGCAGTCGCTGCCCCGCCACCACGCGGTGGTCAACGCCGAGTCGGGGCTGGCCGAGGGGAACGAGGTGGCCCGGATCCCGTCGGCCAGCGACTGGGAGACGTGGAGCGAGTTGCAGCACCGGCTGTGGCGGATGCGCCCGCAGGACGCCTCGCCGGCCCGGCTCTTCGACGGCGACGCCATCCCGCGGCTGACCGAGGCGCCGGACTTCCGCGCCCTGACCGCGCCCGAGCAGGGGGTGCCCCGCAACCCGGTGGCGCTGCTCGGCGAGATCATCGACGTACAGTCCCGGTCGGCGGCGCTGCGGCTGCCCCGGGCCCCCGGGCGGAACCTGGCCGTGCTGGGCACCCGGGTGGACGAGGCGTGCGCGGTGCTCGACGCCGCCGCCCGCTCGCTGGCCCGCCAGTACCGCCCCGGCACCGCCCGGTTCTCCATCGCCTGCCTCGACCCGGACGCCGACCCGGCCGCCCGCGCGCTGTACGAGGACCTGGCCGGCGACGCGTCCTGGTACGACGAGGAGACCGTCGCCGAGCTGATGGCCGAGGTCGGCGACGGGCTGGGCGCGCCGGGCGCCGCGCGGACGCCGCACTTCCTGCTGCTGTTCGCGGTGGACGCGGCGGCCGGCGCGCTGGCCGGCAAGGCCGGCACCCGGACCGGCCTGGAGCAGCTGCGGCGGATCCTGCACGACGGGCCGGAGCGGCGCACCCACGTGCTGGCCTGGTGGCGGGGCGTGGCGCGGATGCGCGTCGACCTGGGCGGCGCCGGCGCCCGCACCGACCAGATCGGTGCCTGGGTGGCGCTCGACGTGCAGGGCGGCGAGCTGAGCGCGTCGCTCTACCCGGGCAGCGGCGGGCCGGACTGGTATCCCCGGCCGTGGCGCGGTCTCTACTTCGACCGCGCGGTGCACCGCACCGGACAGGTGATCATCCCTTATGGTCCCACCCGATGAACGAACCGGTCTCCAGTGAGACGTACAGCGCGCAGATCCGCCGGCTCGCCGAGCTGACCACCCGGATGTCCGCCCAGCGGGCCGAGGCGCACACGTGGTACGGCGAGCAGGTGGCCGCCGCCGACCGAGCGGTGGCCGACGCGGCCGAGCAGGTCCGGCGGGCCGAGGCGGAGGTGGCCGAGGCACGGCGGATGGTGGACCGGGTGGACGGCGAGGTCACCCACCTGTGGGGACAGTTGCGCGCCCGGCTCGGCGTCCGGCGCCTGGGCGATCCACCCGGGCCGGCCCGGGACGCCGCCGGTGACCCGGTGCCGCTGCTGCGCGGCGTGCGGGAGCTGCTGGAGCGGACCGGCCAGCCGGGTGAGCTGCCGGGCGCGGTGAACCCGCTGTTGATCGCGTGCGGCGTCGGCGGCGCGTTGGTGGCGTTCCTGCTGGGGCTCGGGGCGCGGGCGCTGGGGGCGGGTTCGGGCGGCGACCTGGCGGTCGGGCTGCCGGTGCTGGCGCTGGTGGTGACGCTGCTCGGCCCGCTGGTCGGGCTGGCACCGGCGCGCCTGCTGGCCGACCGGCGGCACGCGGTGCTGACCCCCCGCCCGATGATCCTGGTGGCGGCCAGCGGCCTGGCCACCACCCTGCTCCTGCTGGCCGTCACGTACACCCGCTGACCCACCGTGGTCAGGCGGGGACCAGCACCGCCTCCTTGAGCAGCCGGCGGGTCAGGGTCAGCCGGTCCGCGTCGTCGTCGAGACCGGGCAGGTCGCCGACCCGGGTCACCTCGCCGGCCAGCAGCGCGCGCAGCGCCGCCTCGCACGTGCCGGGCAGCGTGAGCGTCCGGTCGAACAGGCGCAGGACGACCGTCCCGTCGCCGGTCGGGGTGAGCTGCCAGCGCAGCCCGGCCCGGATCGCCACCCGGCTGTCCGGGGCCAGCCGCGTCAGCGCCTCGGCCTGCGCGAGGGGGCGGATCGGCGCCGGCCGGGCGCCCGGCCAGACCCGGGCCCGCAGGCGCGCGGCCACCGCCGCCGGGTCGGCGCGCAGCAGCCAGTCGCGCAGCGCCTCGACGGTCTCGGTCAGTTCCGGTTCGATCGCGTCCGGGTCGGCCAGGTCGAGCCCGAACGGCAGGCCGGCGCGCAGCCGGGCGTCCTCGGCGGCCAGGCCGAGCAGTTCCTCCACCACGGCGTACCGGGTCAGTGCCCGGATGCCCACGGTCAGGTGCAACGAGCTGGACTCCTGCGCCTGCGCGCTGTGCAGCCAGCCGCGCGGCAGGTAGAGCGCGTCGCCCGGCTCCAGCACCACGTCCAGCGCGGGCCGGCCGTCGGCGGTGGCGGCGACCTCGTCGGCCCGGCCGCCCCACGGCTGACGCTCCAGCGGGTCGACCAGCACGGGCGGGTGGATCCGCCAGTGCTTGCGCCCGTCGACCTGAAGCACGAAGACGTCGTGGGTGTCGTAGTGGGTGGCGAAGCCCTGACTGCCGGCCGGGGTCAGGTAGGCGTTGACCTGCAACGGCTGCGTCAGCGCGGCGCCCAGGTCGCGGGTGAAGTCGACGAGCGCCGGCCAGGTGCGGTGCAGGCCCTGGAGCACCAGGGTGGCGCCGTCGGCGTAGAGCGCCAGGACCTTCTCGTCGAGCACCTGGTCGCCGATCTCGGCGCCGGCGCCACCACCACCGGTGTACCGCGCCGCCGGCACGAGCTGGCCGTCCTTGGCCACCCGCAGGAACGGGGTACGCAGACCGCGCCGGCTGAGCAGGTCGTCGGCGTCGGCCGGGCTCAGCAGGTCGGTGAAGCCGTGCGGGTTGGGCAGCTCGGCGGCCCGGGACAGCAGCGGGCTGCGCCCCCAGTGGTCGGCGGCGAACTTGGCCGGCTCGACGGACACGCAGCGCGCCAGCGCCTCGACGGCGGAGAGCGGAACCGCCGGGCGGCCGTGGCCACCCGGCGGGTCGACGTACGTCATGGTCATGCGTCAGGCGCTGCCGTCGGCGCCGCCGTCGTGCTGGCCGGGGGTCGCGCCGCCGTCGGCCGGGCCCTCCGCACCGCCGTCCGCGCCACCGTCGTGCTGACCCGGGGTCGCGCCGCCGTCGGCCGGGCCCTCCGCACCGCCGTCCGCGCCACCGTCGTGCTGACCCGGGGTGGCACCGCCGTCGGCCGGGCCCTCCGCGCCGCCGTCCGCGCCACCGTCGTGCTGACCCGGGGTGGCACCGCCGTCGGCCGGGCCTTCCAGGCCGCCGCCGCCGCTGGTCTGGATGTCGTCGTCGTTCAATGCCATGGGTGCTCCCTCGGTGTGCCGCCCCGCGCGTTCCGGGGTCCGTGTGCAGCGGGTGGTACCCCACGCCCGATCTTCTCTAACCACACGGTAGACGCCCGGACCCGGCCGCACGGACGGTTCGCGCCGGTAGGCGGCCGACGCCGGCGGGTGCCAGGATGGCGGGAGGAGACGCGCGAGGAGGTACGAGGTGGCGCAGCCGGAACCGCTCACGCCGCTGACCGAGGACTGGCAGCGGGCGCTGGCCGTGGTGGCGCACCCGGACGACCTGGAGTTCGGCGCCGCCGCGGCGGTCGCCCGGTGGACCGGGCAGGGCAAGGAGGTCGTCTACTGCCTGCTCACCAGCGGTGAGGCGGGCATCGACGGGATGGCCCCGGAGCGCAGCCGGGTGCTGCGCGAGGAGGAGCAGCGCGCCTCGGCCGCCGTGGTGGGGGTGTCCGCCGTCGAGTTCCTCGGCCTGCCCGACGGGCTGCTGGAATACGGCGTCCCGCTGCGCCGGGCGATCGCCGGGGCGGTCCGCCGGCACCGGCCGGACGTGGTGCTCACCAACAACTTCCGGGAGACCTGGGACGGGGCGTACGCGCTGAACCAGGCCGACCACATCGCCTGCGGCCGGGCCACGCTGGACGCGGTCCGCGACGCCGGCAACCGGTGGATCTTCCCGGAGCAGCTCACCGACGGCACGCAGCCGTGGTCGCGGGTACGCGAGGTGTGGGCGGCCGGGTCGCCGGTGGCGCGACACGGGGTGGACGTGACGGACACCTTCGCGCGCGGGGTGGACTCCCTGCGGGCGCACGGGGCGTACCTGAGCGGGCTCGGTGACGGCGGCTTCGACGCCGAGGAGTTCCTGGAGGGGATGGCCCGCCCGGCGGGAACCCGGCTCGGCGTGCGCTACGGCGCGTCGTTCGAGGTGTTCCAGATCAATCTTCAGTAGGGCACGGCGGTGATCCTGGTCGGCACGTCCGGCTGGCAGTACCGGGACTGGCGGGAGCGGTTCTATCCCGCCGGCGTGCCACAACGACGCTGGTTGGAGCACTTCGCCGCGGAGTTCGCCACGGTGGAGGTGAACAACGCCTTCTACCGGCTGCCGGAGCGGGACACGTTCGTCGCGTGGCGCGAGCGCACGCCCGGCGACTTCTGCGTGGCGGTGAAGATGAGCCGCTACCTGACCCACGTGAAGCGGCTGCGCGATCCGGCCGAGCCGGTGGCCCGGTTCCTCGACCGGGCGTCCGGTCTGGGCGACCGGCTGGGGCCGGTGCTGGTGCAGCTCCCGCCGACGCTGCGCGCCGACCCGGCGGCGCTGGCGGAGGTGCTGCGGCGGTTCCCGACCGACGTGCGGGTGGCGGTGGAGCCCCGGCACCCCTCGTGGTGGACCGACGAGACCCGGCGGGTGCTGGAGCGCCACCGGGCGGCGCTGGTCTGGGCGGACCGGCTGAGCCGACCGATCACCCCACGGTGGCGCACCACCGACTTCGGCTACCTGCGGCTGCACGAGGGGCGGGCGCGGCCCTGGCCCCGCTACGGCCGGGACGCCCTGGCCGGCTGGGTGCGCCGGCTGGCCGCCACGTTCGGCGACGGCGTGCCGGCGTACGTCTACCTCAACAACGACCCGGGCGGCGCGGCGATCGTCGACACGGTCGCGTTCGCCGGGCTGGCCCGGCGGGCCGGGCTGCCGGTCTCCCGCACGCCGCCGGCCCGCCCCGCCGAGGGGGCGGGACGGGCCGGCGACGGGTCGGGTCAGGGAATGAGCTGATCCAGGCCCCGCGGCATGGTCGACTTCACGTCCTGCCACTCCCCCTGCGTGACGTGCCGGCGCAGCGTGTCCAGCACGACCTGGACCACCCGCTGGGCGCCGCCCTCGACGTCGTACGGGAAGCCCTGGCGGACCTCGTAGAGGAAGTCGTCGCGGTTGAGCTTGATCGGCACGTCCTGCGGTTGCCAGCCGTCGAAGTAGATGCCGCGCACCAGCACCGGCAGCTGCTGGGCGAACTCGGCGCTCTCCTGCACCGGCAACCGGTCGCGCAGCAGGTGCAGCACCGTGCGCAGCGCCGCGTAGGACTGGTTGCGCCGCTCCGGCGGCCAGCCGTACGCCGACTCGATCTCCTTGAGGATCACGTTCGTCTTGTCCAGTGAGGACTCGAACGCGGACACCAACTGCTCCGCCATCTGTCTCACCCCCGTACGTCGGTCTCCCAGCGGCGGTCGTCGGCGCGCCGGGGTGGCCCGCTGGGACCCCGCCACAGCCGGGTCGGACTGAACCGGCCGGGCCGTTCGCCCCGCCGCGGCGCGTCGGAGTTGCCGACCACGTGCAGTACGCCACCGCGGCGTCGGTCCGCCACCACCCGTACCGTCATGACCCACCTCCTCGTCGCGGCGCCTCCACCGGCGGCGGAGGAGCACACGTCCATGCTGCGCGGCGGGTGGGTGAGGTGTCCTCACCCGGACCGGGTGAGACGCGCTCAG
The DNA here is from genome assembly GCF_049315235.1 of Micromonospora sp. WMMD754. Lineage (NCBI taxonomy): Bacteria > Bacillati > Actinomycetota > Actinomycetes > Micromonosporales > Micromonosporaceae > Micromonospora > Micromonospora sp. WMMD754. Next base: position 4,810,712 of record NZ_CP186058.1, on the reverse strand, counting down.
CCGTCGAGCAGGTCGGCGAGGGTGGCGGCGTTGCGTTGCGCGTGGTCGCGGTAACAGTTGTTCATCAACACGTGCGTCTGGTCCGCCTGCCCGGCCAGTTCGCGCAGCTTCGGCGCCCAGTCGCGCAGCTCGCGGTCGGAGTAGTCGTAGCCGAACTTCTCGTGGATGTCCTTGCTGGTCCACTTGTCGCTGTGCCCGTGGAACCGGACCACCGCGAGGTCCGCGGTGGCGGCCAGCACCGGGGGTACGGACGACCGGTGGCCCTGCGGCATGTCCACACAGACCAGCGGCAGGTCGTGCGCGCGCAGGAAGTCCAGCGTCTCCCGGGCGTTGTCGCCGTCGAACCAGGAGGCGTGCCGGAACTCGACGACCGGCCGCAGCGGGGCGCAGCGCCGCGCCACCTCCAGCAGGTACTGCTTGTTGTCCCGCTTGATGGTGAACCAGGGCGGGAACTGGAACAGCAGCGCGCCCAGCTTGCCGGCGTCGACCAGCGGGTCGAGCGCCGACAGGAACCGCGTCCAGACCTCCTCGTACGCCTGCGCCGGCAGGTCGTCCGGGTAGACGTTGCGCTTGTCCGTGTCCGGCCGCAGGTCCTTGTAGAGCGCGGACACCCGGGTCGGGTGGCCGGTCAGCAGGCTGAACGCCTTGACGTTGAAGGTGAAGCCGGGCGGGGTGCGCTCCGCCCAGAGCCGCGCGGTCCGCTCGGCCGGCGGCGCGTAGTAGGTGGCGTCCACCTCGACCAGCGGGAACCGGCGGGCGTAGTAGGACAGCCGCTTCTCCGGCGTGTCGGCGCTCGCCGGGTACCAGCCGGAGTCGAGCAGGGTCCGGTCGGTCCAGGAGGCGGTGCCCACCTTGATCTCACCCATGGGACCGACCGGTGACCCGGGCGGGCGGCTCAGGCCGCCCGACGCTCCCGGTTCTGCTTGCAGGCCACGCAGGAGGTGGCGGACGGGAAGATCTCCAGCCGCTCCACCGGGATCGGCGCGGTGCAGCCCTCGCAGAAGCCGTAGGTGCCCTCGTCGAGCCGGGTCAGCGCGTGCTCGAACTGCGCGCGCCGCTCCAGGATGGTGCGCAGCAACGACTGCGCGGTGTCCCGCTCGGCGGTCTTGGTGCCGCTGTCGGCCTGGTCGTCGCCGGCGGTGTCGCCGACCTCGACCAGCCGCAGCACCTGGCTCTGCATCACGGCCTGGTCGTACTCCGCGGTCAGCTCGTCGTACCGCGACCGCAGGGACTGCCGGATCTGGTCGACCTCCGCCTGGGAGCGGCCCGTGGCTGTCGTGTCGTGGACGAGCATCGCTGCCTGCCTTTCCTGCGGCCTCATACCGGTCCTCCGGCGGCGGGCGCCGGAGGACCAGGTCCGAATGTGGATGCGCGGGCGAGATCACCCGTGCTCTGTGAGCCGGGCGATTACCCGGCCCCCCGAGCGGCCAAACCGGAGATTTCCTGTCTCTTTCCGGTGAGTTGCGGGCGGCCGGTCAGGCGGCCTCCACGAGGGCCGGACGGCGGGGGTCGTCGACGCGCACGACCACGTCGGCGAAGGAGGCCGGGTCGACCTCGTCGGCGTAGCGGGCGAACGCCGGCAGCGTCCAGCGCAGCGCGGGCTCGGTGCGTCGCGCCAGCGCCGCCGGCGAGAGCTCCAGGTGCACGGCCAGGTCGAACGGCAACGCGCCACCGAGCAGCAGCGCGCCGCTGACCAGCACGACGCCGCCGGGCGGCAGGGCCCGGTAGGTGGCCCGGCTGGCCCGGTCGGCGTCGGCGTCCCAGAGCGAGGGCAGCAGCCGCCCGGACCCACCCGGCCCGGCCGGATCGAGCACCTCCCGGCGCAGCCCGGGCTCGTCGAGCCAGCCCTCGTAGTAGGCGTCCGGGTTGGTGCGCCCGTGCTCCAGGCGGGTCGAGGCGGGGCGGAGGAAGTCGGCGGCCCGTACGTGCAGCGCCGGCCGCCCGGCGGCGCGCAGCGGGTCGACGAGGGCGGCGGCGAGGGCGTCCGGCCCGGCGGCCGGTGGGCCGTCGACGGCCACCCGCAGCCGGCCGGGCGTCTCGGTGCGGGCGAGACGCCCGGCCAGCTCGGCGACGAGCCGGTCGGGGCTGATCGGGCGGACGCGCATCCGACCACTATGCCCACCTGGGCGGGCGGGTCACCACGCCGGTCGCGTCCGGGCGGTCGGGGCTCCGTCCGGTGGGCGCTCGGCCGGTGGCGCCTCAGCCGGTGCGGTCGATGGTGACCCGGGCGTCGTCGGCGAGCCGGTAGCCGACGCCGTAGACGGTGGTGACCAGCGGGACGTCCACGCCGACCTTGCCGCGCAGCCGGCGCACGTGCACGTCGACGGTGCGGACGCCGGCGTGCTCGTAGCCCCAGACCGCGTTGAGCAGCTGCAGCCGGGTGAACACCCGGCGCGGGTGGGCGACCAGGTGCAGCAGCAGGTCGAACTCCAGGCGGGTCAGCGGCAGCGGTTCGCCGTCGCGCAGCACCGACCGGGACGAGGCCAGGATGTGCAGGGTCGGGATGGTCGGGGCGAGCGGGCGCGTCGGGCCGCGGCCGGACGGCACCGGGTCGGGTCGGCGCTCCGCCGGGACCGAGCCGGCGCTGATCACCGCGTCCCCGCGTTCGAGCATCTCGCGGGCGGCGTCGAGGAGCCGGCGGGCGGCCGGGGTGAGCGACTCCTCGCAGGCCAGCGGGATGTTCAGGGTGACGGTGAGCACGGGCGCGGCGGTGTTGGCGGGACGACGCTGGCCGCCGGGTGGACGGCCGGGGACCGCGGGTTGGGACGTATGCCATCCGGCGCGCGACGAGGCGGGGCTGACCGACATGGTCCTCCTTGGCTGGTCCGGGTATCTCCCCACGGCCCGGGACGCCGCTTCATCGATGCTTCCCGGCGCCTGTGCGAGGGTCAAGGGGCGGCTGCGTTGCATGAATGTGACAATTGACGAACACATCGGAGCCGGGTGCTCGCTCTGCGTACGAGGCCCGTTGATTACAGCAGAGCGCCGAAAACGGGCGGTACGGGGGGTCCCCGACCGGTTCACAATGGCGGATGCGATCGAAACGTGAACGCGGCGCACCCGGGTTCCGGGTGCGCCGCGTGCCGGCCGGCGACGGGTCAGGCGTCCCGGTCCACCTCGATCGGAGCGTCGTCGGCGAGCCGGTAGCCGACGCCGTACACGGTGGTCACCAGCGGCGTGTCCGGCCCGAATTTCGCGCGCAGCCGACGCACGTGGACGTCGACGGTGCGCGCCACCGCGTGCTCGTAACCCCAGACGTTGGCGAGCAGTTGCCGCCGGGTGAACACCCGACGCGGATGCTCGGCGAGGAACAGCAGCAGGTCGTACTCGATCCGGGTGAGCGCGACCTCGACGTCGCCGTGCCGGACCCGGCGGGTGCCGGTGAGCATGCGCACCCCGCCCGGGCCGCCGGGCGGCGCGGCCGGCGGCGGCCCGGGCGGCGGCGGCTCGGCCGGCGGCGGCTCGGCCGGCGAGGCGGCGACACGGCGCAGGTCGAGCACGGCCCGTGCGGCCCAGTGCTCGTCCGGGCGCACCAGGCCCTCGCCGGAGGCGGCGAGTTCGTCCAGCAGGTCGACCAGCCGGGCCAGGCCGGGCGTCAACGGGCCGGCGCCCAGGTCGAGGGTGACGGTCAGGGTCGGTGCGGTGCGCGGCCGGGGTGGCAGCGCCCGGTCGGTACGGCCCGGTCGGGCCGGACGGGTGTTGAGGGCGACGACGGACATGGGGGCCTCCTGTGCGGGCGGTCGCCCCGCCCCGCCGGGTGCGGCGGGACGGTCAGCGGAGCGCCCGGCCGGCGGTGACCGGGGGCGCGGTGGACGAGGGTCGGGGCGGCGGGGTGGGGCCGAGGGTGGGCAGGCCGGCGATGCGCCAGGCGGCGAAGCCGCCGACCACGTCGGTGGCGTGGCGCAGGCCGATCTCCTGGAGCGCTGCGGCGGCCAACGACGAGGTGTAGCCCTCCTGGCAGAGGACGACCACCGGCACGTCGTAGCCGACGGCCTCGGGCAGCCGGGCGGCGCAGCGTGGGTCGAAGCGCCACTCCAGGACGTTGCGTTCGACGGCGAGCGCGCCGGGCACGGTGCCGTGCGCGGCCCGCTGGCCGGTCGGCCGGATGTCGACCAGCAGCGCGCCGGCCCGGTAGGCCAGGTGGGCCTGCTCGGGATCGAGACGGCGCAGGCGGGACCGGGCGGCGGCGAGGATCTCGTCGATGCCCCGGGAGCCCGGCGGCGGGACCGGACAGCTCTCGGTGCGGATGGGGGTGTGCGCCATCGTGGCGTCCTTCCGTTCGGCGGGGTTCACGGGCGGGGGCGGGGGGTTCACCAGGCGACGCCGGCCTCGGCCACCTCGGCGACCCTGAGCCGCCCGGCGACGAGGTGGTAGCGGGTCATCCGGCTCAGCGCGGGCCGGTAGACGTGCACGCTGACCGCGGGCTGGTCGCCCCGGTTGGTGACCTGGTGCACGTGCCGCACGCCGAACCGCCGTCCGGCGCCCGCGGCGAGCCGGTGCGGGCGCAGCCGCCCAACGCTGACCGTCTCCTCCGTGAGCACGCCGGCGACGACCCGGAAGGCGCCGGCCGATCCGCCGTGGTCGTGCAGGTCGGTGCCCTGCCCGGGCAGCCAGCTCAGCGCCCAGACCTCGTACGCCTCCGCGGCGTGCAGCCGGGCGTACCACCGTTGCGACCGGTCGAAGCGCAGGGCGACCGGCCAGGCGGTCGGGTCGGCCCAGCGTGCGGCGACGGTCAGCAGGTCGGTCGGGTCGGTGCTGGTCATCGGCGGGACGTCCTCACGGTGCGGAGCGGCGCGTGCCTCCACACCTTAGACGGTAAACCCTATAGGTTTAGTAGGTATTACCACATGCTGGGACACTGGATGCCCGCCCGGACCCGACCGCCTCAGCGCAGCACGGGCGGGTCCACCCGGTAGCCCGGCACCGAGGGCCAGCGCACGGTGAGCACTGTCGACTCGCGCTCGGCGTACCAGGAGTGGTCCACGCCCCGCCCCCACACCACGTAGTCGCCCGGCGTGCGCAGCACCACCGTGCGGTCCGGCAGCTCGATCCGGAACGCGCCGCTGACCAGCACCAGCAGCGCGGTACGCCGCTCGCCGGTGGCCCACCGGGACCGGGTCTCCCCCGCCGGGTGCACGCCCCACTTCACCTCGACCTCGGTGCTGTGCCGCACGTCGCCCACCGGCTTGAAGTGGCCCAGCAACCAGCCCGCGTCGGTCGCGCCGTCGCGCGCCGCGTTGCCCACGTACACCCGATCGTCCATGCCCGCCTCCCGTGCCCGGCCGGGCAAGCTTCCAGCCAGGCCCCGCCCCGACGCTCGCCCGGCTGGGCAAGCTACCAGGCGGGACCGGCCCCGACGCCATAACCTGGGCGGGTGCCCGACGAACTGGACGCCGAGACCGTCGCCTTCGCTTACCGGATGTTCGACCTGGCCCGCGCCGGGGCGACCGAGGAACTGGCGGCCAACGTGGACGCGGGGCTGCCGGTCAACCTCACCAACGCCAAGGGCGACACGCTGCTGATCCTCGCCGCCTACCATGCCCACCCGGAGACCGTGGCCGCGCTGCTCGCCCGCGGCGCCGACCCGGCCCGGGCCAACGACCGCGGGCAGACCGCGCTGGCCGCGGCGGTGTTCCGGCAGAACGCGGCGGCGGTCCGGGCACTGCTCGACGCCGGCGCCGACCCGGACCACGGTGGCCCGTCGGCGGTCGAGACCGCCCGGTTCTTCGAGCTGCCGGAGATGCTGGCGCTGCTCGGCCGCTGACGCCACCGGCCCGCACCCGGCCACGTGGGACGGTATACAGGGGCGGTGGAGGATCCCGTACCCGAGCAGATGCGCGCGGCGGCCGTGGCGCTGCTGGCCGCGCTCGCCGAGCCGGCCCGTCGGCGCGCCCGGCACGACTTCGACGACGACCCGGCCCGACGGTGGCTGGAGTACCGGCCCCGGCCCCGCCCCGGCGTCCCGGTCGCCGACCTCGACGTCCCGGCCCGCAAGGCCGCCCACCGGCTGCTCGCCACCGCGCTCAGCCCCGCCGCGTACGCCCAGGCCATGGCCGTGATGGCCCTCGAAGAGGTGCTGGACCGGGCGGAGGGGTGGCGGCGCGGGCGGCACAGCGGCGACTACTGGGTGGCGGTCTTCGGCGACCCGGCGCGCGACGACCGCTGGGCGTGGCGGTTCGAGGGGCACCACCTGTCGGTGAGCATGACCGTCGCCGACGACCAGGTCTCCCCCGCTCCGGTCTTCCTCGGCGCCAACCCGGCCACCGTCCGGCACGCCGGCCGCCCGGTCTCCCGGCCCCTGGGTCCGGAGGAGGACCTGGCCCGCGAGCTGCTCGACGCGCTCGGCCCCGGCGGGCGGGCCGCCGCGGTGATCGCCGAGGAGGCGCCGGCCGACATCATCAGCGCCACCCGGGCCACCGCGCCCGGTCGACTCGACCCGCTCGGCGTGCCCCGGGGACGGCTCGGCCCGACCGGACGGGCGCTGCTCGACGGGCTGGTCGCGCTCTACCTCGACCGGCTCCCCCCGGAGCTGGCCGCGCGCGAGGCGGACCGGCTGCACGGCGGCGAGCTGCACTTCGCCTGGGCCGGCGCGGTCGAGCCGGGCCGGCGGCACTACTACCGGGTGCAGGGCGACGACCTGCTGATCGAGTACGACAACACCACCGACGACGGCAACCACGCGCACACGGTGCTGCGCCGACCGGCCGGCGACTTCGGCGCGGACGTGCTGGCCGCGCACCACGCCGCCGCGCACCAGGCCGGGTCGGTCAGGGACGACGCGCCTCGATGAGGAACCGCCGGGCGTGGGCGACGAACGGGCCCTCGGCGCGGATCCGCTCGTCCAGCCGGCGCAGCTGGGCCCGGTAGCGGTCGACCGTGAAGCCGGGCACCGTCCAGACCACCTTGCGCAGGAACCAGACCACCGCGCCGATGTCGTGGAAGACGGTACGCAGCGTCGCCTCGCGCAGGTCCACCACGGTCAGCCCGGCGGCCCGCGCGTCGGCCACCGCCGCCTGCGGGTGGCGGTGCTCCGGCGGCGGCAGCGGCCCGAGGATCGCCTCGCTGAGTTCCCGGACCGTGCCGGGGCCGATCTGCTGGGACAGGTAGGCGCCGCCCGGGCGCAACACCCGGGCCACCTCGTCCCACCAGGTGTGCACCGGGTGCCGACTGACCACCAGGTCGAACGCGGCGTCGCGGAACGGCAGCGGCGGCCGGTCGGCCACCCGCACCACGGACGCGCCGAGCGGGCGCAGGTTGCGCCGCGCGACCGGAACGTTCGGCGGCCAGGCCTCGGTCGCGACCAGCAGCGGTGGCGGCGTCGGCACCTCGGCCAGCACCTCACCGCCCCCGGTGTCGACGTCCAGGGCGGCCTCGACGGTCGCCAGCCGTGCCCCGACGAGGCGGGCGTAGCCCCACGGCGGGCGCTCCTCGGTCGCCCGCCCGGCCAGCCAGGAGAAGCCCCACCCCTCGACCGGCGTGGCGTCGGCCTCGGCAACCAGCTCGTCGAACCCGCGATCGGTGACCATGGGCCGAGCGTGCCGCCGTGCGGCGGCGGACGGCAACGCGATTTCCGTGCCCCGGGCCCGGGTGCGCGGGGTACGCGGCGCGGGGTGCGCGCCGCCCCTGGCGCGGAGTGCAAGGTGCCTGCGGCGCGGAGTGCGGCCGCGCACGAGCGCGCGGGTGCCGACCGCGCGGTCACCGGGCGTGACGGCTCCGGCAAGACAACCTGCCCGGAGCGCGTTATGCCTCCTGGTCATATTTATGACCAGGAGGCATAACGGTTTCACCTTGCCTGCCCCGCCTGCCGCGACACGCCCGGCGCCCCCCACTGGAACACGGCGGCCGGGGGACGGTCAGGACGGTCGGGGCCGGGCGATCTCGACGATCACGCCGTGGACACCGTCGAAGGCGCCCAACCGGGCCGGCTCGGCGGCGCGGCGAGGGCTACCACCGGAACACGGCAGGCAGGAGACGGTCAGAACGGTCGGGGCCGGGCGATCTCGACGGTCGCGCCGTGGACACCGTCGAAGGCGTCCAACCGGGCCGGCTCGGCGGCGCGGCCCCGGTCGGTCTGCTGGATCAGCCGCGCGCCCAGGCCCACGCCGACCGCGCCCACGGCCAGCGCGACCAACTCGGTCGCGAGCTGGCCGCCGGTCGCGCCCCGCTGCGGCGCGTGCGCCCGGATCAGGCAGGTGAGCAGGAACAGCGCCGCCATCACGGCGTTGACCAGGTTGAACGTGACGGCGGTCCGGTTCGCGCGACCGATCCGCACGTCCCACAGGTCGACGAGTCCGGCGACCGTGGCGAGCCCGGCCGCGACCAGCGCGGCCACCGCCGTCCAGTAGCCCACCTCGCCGAGGAAGGCCGGGCCGCCGGCGACGTCCGCCAGGTCGAACACGGCGGCGCTGACGAAGAGCCCGAACGGGAACGTCACCAGCATCGGTTGGATGGGGTGCCCCTGCACCCTCAGTCGGCTCTCCATCGCGTCCTCCCCAGGTCGGCGCAGCTCACCAGTCCAGGGTGCTACCCGACGCCCTCGGGAGCGAAACGACTGTCGTTCAGTTGTCGCGGGGCCGGGAGACGGTGAGCACGAGCCGCTCGGCCACCTCGCGCAGCGGGATGTCCAACGAGGAGGCGGCGCTGCGGAGCACGTCCAGCGCCTCCGGGGCGGGGCAGCCGCGCTGCGTCATGATCACGCCGACGGCCTGCCCGACCACTCCCTCGGCCAGCAGCGCGCCGTCGAGCTGACCGGCCCGGGCGGTGGCCCGTTCCCGGTCACGCACGGCAGCCAGCAGCAGACCGGCGTGCTCGGCGAGCAGCATCGCGGTGAGCTGGTGCCGGGGGGTGAGCGTCCCGGGCGAGTCGGCGTACAGGTTGATCGCGCCGATCACCTGCTCGTCGACGTCGACCGGGGCGGAGATCACGCCGTGCACGCCGAGCGCGTCGGCCCGCGCGCACCAGGCCGGCCAGCGTTCCTCCCCGGTCAGCTCGGCCGCGATGATCATCTCGCGCCGGCGCACCGCGGTCAGGGCCGGCGTGTCCGGGCCGTGCCGCAGGTCGTCCAGCTCGCCCCGGCGCGGGTCGGAGGCGGCCACCCCAGCCGGCTCCCCGGCACGCAGCGCGGTGAACCCGCAGCTGTCGACGCCGGGCACGGCATCGCGGGCGATCCGCACCAGGCGGTCCAGCGCCTCGTCGAAGTCGGCGACGCCGATCAGGCCGGCGGTCAGCTCACGCAGCAGCGCGGCGGTCTCCAGCACACCCAGGTTGTCGGTCATGGCGTGGCGCATCTCGACGTTCACCGGACCACGGCCCCCACCGCCCCCGCGTTCGTCCACGCGGTGTCCCCGTCCGGCGCCGTTGCCTGGTCCATGTCCGTCCTCTCTCTGGCCGAGCCTCGGCCTACTACCCTCGCAGACCGGGATCGAAACCGCGCAAAAGGGCCCCTTCCGGCGCGTACCGGCCGGAGGGGGCCCCGAGCGTGGGTCAGCGGGACCCGGAGATGAGGCGCCGGCCCACCGACGCGATCAGCCGGTCCAGCTCCGAGCCGAACGGGTTGTCGTGCACCAGGTAGGTCCAGGTCGCGGTCGGCCGCACCAGCTTCGACGCGTCCGGCTCCCAGCCCTCGTCGAACTCCGTCTCCTCGAACGTGGCGACGGTCCGCGTCTCGATCTCGGGCATCAGCGCGTTGAACGCCGGCACCGCGCTGCGGTGGAACTCGTCGAGCGGGTCGAGGCGGCCCAGCGCCCGCAGGTGCACCCCCTCCCGCACCTCGGACAGCTCGGCCAGGTGCTCGGCCCAGAGCCGGTCGAGGTGGTAGAGGGCGATCTTGCGGGCCACGTCGGCGAGCAGGTCCTCGTCCATCTCGCCGGCCTTCTCCGGTACCCGCTCCAGCAGCATCAACGCGGCGATGTCACTGGTCAGCAGGCGCTCCCGCCGCTCGGCCAGGGCCTTGCGCTGCTGCTCGATCACATGGCTGTAGCGCCAGGTGTTGCGGTGGATCTCGTGGTTGACGCCCTCCGCGACCCGCTGGGCGTGCTCGACCGCGTAGTCGACCTGCGGATCGGTGACCAGGCCGTCGGCGTTCATCCGGGGCGACGCCGGGACGGTGTCGCCGGCGTGCCGCGCGACCAGGTCGTCCTCCAGGCTGACGAAGAAGACCGACCCACCCGGGTCGCCCTGCCGGCCGGCCCGGCCGCGCAGCTGGTCATCGACCCGGCGGCTGTCGTGCCGGCCGCTGCCGATCACGTACAGACCGCCCAGCTCGGCCACCCGCTCCCGGTCGGACTGGTCGCTGCCGCCGAGCCGGATGTCCACGCCCCGGCCGGCCATCTGGGTCGAGACCGTGACCGCGCCGTGGGCGCCGGCCTCGGCGATGATGCCGGCCTCCTCGTCGTCGTTCTTGGCGTTGAGCACCACGCACGGCACCCCGGCGGCGTTCAGCGCGGCGGCCAGCCCCTCGGACTCCTTGACGTCGAGCGTGCCGACCAGCACCGGCCGCCCGGCCTGGTGGCAGCGGGTGATCTCGTCGACCAGCGCCTCCTCCTTCTCGGCGCGGGTGGCGTAGATCCGGTCCGGCTCGTCCTCGCGCACGCAGGGGGTGTTCGGCGGGATCACCGCCACCTCCAGGCCGAAGAACTCGCGGAGCTGGTCGCCGACGAGCACCGCGGTCGCGGTCATCCCGCAGACCGTCGGGTAGAGCGCGATGTACGCCTGCACGGTGACCGTGCCCAGCACCTCGCCCTCGGCGGTGGCGTCCAGCCCCTCCTTCGCCTCGACCGCCGCCTGCAACCCGTCGGGCCAGCGGCGGCGCTGGGCTACCCGCCCGCGCATCTCGTCGATCAGCTCGACCGAGTCGTCCCGGACGATGTAGTCGACGTCGCGGTGCAGCAGGGCGTGCGCGTGCAGCGCCACGTTCACCGCGGAGAGCTGCCCGACGTGCTCCTCGTCGTACAGGTCGATGCCGCCGAGCTTGGCCTCGACGGTGGCCAGGCCGACCGAGGTGAAGGCGACGCTGCGGCCGTCCTCGGCGACCGTGTAGTGCTTGCCCTTGCGCAGGCCCCGCACCAGCGCGGCGGCGGCGTGCACCGGGTCCTGCTCGCCGGGGACCGCGCCGGCGAGCACCATCGGCACCCGGGCCTCGTCGATCAGGATCGAGTCGGCCTCGTCGACGATCGCGGTCTTCAGCGCCGGCTGCACCCGGTCGGCCAGGTCGGTGGCGAGCTGGTCGCGCAGGTAGTCGAAACCGGCCTCACTGACCGCGACGTAGGTGACGTCGCAGGCGTACGCGGCGCGCCGCTCCTGCGGGGTGGACGCCTCGTTGACCCATCCGACGGTGAGCCCGAGCAGGGTGTAGACCGGCTCCATCCACTCGGCGTCTCGGCGGGCCAGGTAGTCGTTGACGGTGAGCACGTGCACCGGGCCGTTGCCCAGCCGGACGTGCCCGTACGCGGCGACGGTCGCGGTCAGCGTCTTGCCCTCACCGGTGGCCATCTCGGCGACCTTGCCGGAGAGCAGCGCCATCGCGCCGAGCAGCTGCACGTCGTACGGGCGCTGGTCGAGCCCGCGTCGGGCCGCCTCACGGCCGATCGCGCAGATCTCCTCGTACTTCTCGGCCTGCCCGGCCGCCTCGGTCAGCTCGGCGTCGGAGAGCTGCTCCAGCTCGGCCTCGCGGGCCTCGATCGCCGGCAGCAGCTTCTCCAGCGGCGCCAGGTCGACAGTCGTCCCGGGGCGCTGGAGGAACCGGCGGAACCTGGTCTTCAACCGTTGCGACACACCCATGAGCCGCAACGGTACGCGAACCGCAGCCGATTGTGACCCCCGCCCGGCGCCGCCGCCACGCCGTGTCCGGATTTCGGCCCGTCACCCCAGGTCAGGCGCGCGGTGGGCGGATCAGGCCACCAGAAGCTGGTGGGTGGCCAACTCCCGGTAGAGCGGGCTGGCGGTGGTCAGCTCGTCGTGCGTGCCGACGGCCACCACCCGGCCGCCGTCGAGCACCACGATCTGGTCGGCGTCGACCACGGTCGACAGGCGGTGCGCCACGATCAGCAGGGTCCGCCGCACCGCCACCGCGTCGATCGCCCGGCGCAGCGCCGCCTCGTTGCGCGCGTCGAGATTGCTCGTCGGTTCGTCGAGCAGCAGCACCGGCGGCCCGGCCAGCAGCGCCCGGGCGATGGCCAGCCGCTGCCGTTCCCCGCCGGAGAGCAGCACGCCGCCCTCACCGACCTGGACGTCCAGCCCGTCGGCGGTCCGGTCGGCCAGGTGACCCAGGTTGACCTCGTCCAGCACGCCGCGCAGCCGGTCGTCGGTGGCGTCGGGCGCGGTGATCAGGAGGTTGTCCCGCAGCGTGCCGGCGAGCACCGGCGCCTCCTGCTCGACGTAGCCGAGCCGGGCGCGCAGCGCGTCGCGGGGCAGCTCCCGCACGTCCACGCCGTCCAGGCGCACCGCGCCCTCGCCCACCTCGTAGAAGCGTTCGACGAGCGCCAGCAGGGTGGACTTGCCGGCGCCGGACGGGCCGACGAGCGCGGTGCGGCTGCCGGCGGGCACGGTGAAGCTCACCTCGCGCAGCACCGGCGGGCCGCCGGGATAGCCGAAACCGACCCGGTCGAACTCGACCCGGGCGGGAACGCCGGCGGGCGGCACGGTCACGGCGGCCGACGGCCGGTCGTCGACCCGCTCGTCCCCGACGGTGAGGATCTCCTCGATCCGGGCCAGCGCGCCCAGCCCGCTCTGCAGCTGCGTGTAGGCGTGCACCGCCTGGCCCAGCGGCAGCACCAGGAAGAACAGGAACATCACGAAGGCGACCAGGTCGCCCACGCTGATCGCCCCGGCCGCCACCCGGGCCCCGCCCACGGCCAGCACCAGCAGGAAGGCGCCCTGCACGGTGACCGTGCTGGCCGGCCCGACCACCGCCTGGGCCCGGGCCACCCGCAGACCGGCGTCGTACGCCGCGGTCGCGCTGGTCACCACGGTGGCGGTCTCCCGGCCCTCGGCCCGGCTGGCCCGGATGGTCCGCGCCGCGGAGATCGCCCGCTCGACGGCCGAGGTCATCTCCCCGACGCGTTCCTGGGCGCGGCGGGCCAGGCCCCGCACCCGGCGGGCGACGGTGACCGCGAAGCCCACGCCGACCGCGACCGCGGCCAGCGTCACCCCGAACAGCAGCGGGTCCAGCAGCAGCATCGCGGTGCCGGCGCCGACCACCATCACCGCGCCGGTGACGGTCTCGAACAGGCCGGACGTCACCACCGCCCGCAGCAGCGTGGTGTCGGCGCCGACCCGCGACAGCAGGTCGCCGGTGCGGCGCCGGTCGTACTCGACGATCGGCAGGCGCAGCAGGTGCCCGGCCAGGCGTCGGCGGACCCCCAGCACGAGCCCCTCGCCGGTGCGTTGCAGCAGGTAGTCGCGGAGTCCACCGAGCAGCGCGCCGGCCACCACCAGGACGACCAACGCGACCACCAGCGCGCCGGCCGGCCGGTCGGCGGTGATCCGGTCCAGCACGGCGCGGGTGAGCAGCGGCTGGGCCAGCGCGGCGGCGGCGCCGGAGAGCGACAGCGCGCCCACCGCGACGAGGGTGCCGCGGTGGGCGCGCAGGTAGGGCAGCAACGCGGCGAGCCCCGGCGTCGGGCCGGCTTCGACGGTCATGCCCGAACGGTAGCCGGACGCCGCACCGGGACGGCCGCGGGCGCACCCGGGGTCAGCCGGTCAGGACCACCTGCAGTTCCGAGCGGCGGCGCTCGGCCAGGTCGGTCAGCAGGGTCGGCGCCTCGTCCAGCGGCGCCACGGCGGAGACCACGTGCTTGCGGATCTCCTCGCCGTACTGGCGCAGCAGCTCCACCGTCTCGGCGGAGAGCCGTTCCCGGTCCCAGGTCGGGGCGAGGCCACGGGGCACCCGGCCGATCTGCGCGCAGCGCAGCGACAGCCCGTTGTGGTGGAACTCCTCGCCGAGCCGGACCGCGTTCGCGCCGCCCTGGTAGAAGGCCAGGTCGATCACGGTGCCCTGGGGCCGCAGCAGCCGCAGCGCCAGCTGCAACGCCCAGTCCTGGCCCCGGCACTGGAACACCACGTCCGCGCCCCGGTCGCCGGCGGCGTGGTTCCACCGGGTCTTGAGCACCACCGCCGGGTCGTCGGCCTCCGGGTCGAGCGCCTCCAGGCCGAGCGCCTCGGCCACCTGACGGCGGGCCGGCGTCGGATCCACCACGACCACCGAGGCGGCACCGTAACGGCGGGCGAACAGAGCGGTGAGCAGGGCGACCACGCCGCTGCCGACCACCGCGACCCGGCGGCCGCGTACCCCGTCGCCGAGCGTGCGCACGTCGGTGCCGCACAGGTCGGCGGCGGCGTGCAGCAGCCCGTTGGCGCAGATCGGGCCCATGTGCGCGACGTAGACGCCGAGCAGCGGGTCGAGGTCGTCGGGCAGCGGCACGAACCGCTCGGCCACCGGGTCGGCGACCCAGCCGCTGCGGTGGCCGTACGTCATGGCGCCGACCGTGCCCACCGCGACCGCCGGGGTGCGGCTCTCCACCACCCGGCCGACCTGCATGTAGCCGAGCCGGGTCACCGGGTACGGGGTGCTCGCCCCGCCCGGCCGGAACAGCCCGAGCGCGGCGTCCCAGGTGACGTGCAGATAGGGGTTGGTGCCCTTGACGTAGCTCAGCTCGGTGCCGGCGGAGACGCCGCTGAAGAGCGTCTCCACCCGGAAGGCGCCCGCGCGAAGCTCGGCCGCTTCCTGCTCGACCAGCTCGACCCGGCCCGGGCCGCTGACCACCACCACCCGGTCACGCATCGACGCCCACCCCCGCGTCCGCGACCGCGGCGGTGAGCCGGGCCGCCGGGCCGGTGGGCAGCGCCACCGGACGGCCGGTCCGCGCCGACTCGGCGACCGCCAGCGCGAGCCGCTGGGTGCGCAGGGCCTCGGCGTACGGGACCCGGACGTCGTCGCCGACGCCCCGGACGGCGTCGACGAAGGCCCGGTCGACGGCGACCCGGGCGCCGTCCGGGTCGGCGGGCAGGTGCCGCTCGCCGTCCGCGTCGCGGATCGTCAGGCCGTCCTCGGCCAGCGACAGGGCCAGGCCGTCGGCGAGGATCTCCAGCCCGGCCCGGTGCTTCCAGGTGAGCACGCAGGCCGCGGCGAGCGTGCCGACCGCCCCGGAGGCGAAGCGCAGCGTGGCCGCGGTGACCGAGTCGATGTCGGCGCCGTCGACCGGCGGCGGCGTCCCGTCGCCGTACGCGGTCACCTCGGTGGCCTCACCGACCAGCAGCCGGACCAGGTCCAGCACGTGGGCGGCCTGCTCGACCACCGGGCCGCCGGAGCGGTCCCGCCGGGCCCACCAGGCGACCGGTGGCACCTTGTCCAGCCAGGCGCCGTTGACCATGCGCACCGGACGGTCCGCGAGCAGCCGCCGCGCCTCCTCGACCACGTGCAGGTAGCGCCAGTGGTGCCCGACGCCGGTCAGCAGGCCGCGCCGCTGCACCAGGTCGGCGATCCGCTCGGCCGTCTCCAGGTCGACCGCGACCGGCTTCTCCACGAACATCGGTACGCCGGCGGCGACGACCGCCTCCTCCGCCGGGCCGTGGGCGAACGGCGGCACGCAGACGTACACCGCGTCCGGGCCGGCGGCGAGCAGCTCCTCCACGTCCCGGAAGGTCCGCCCGCCGTGCGCGTCGGCGAGCGCCCGCGCCGCGTCCGGCGCGACGTCGGTCACCCCGAGCAGTTCCACGTCCTCGAACCCCGTGAGCACGCGGGCGTGGCGTTGCGCCACCCCACCGGCTCCGACCAGTCCCACCCGCATCCGACCGCCCCTCCCACCACGACTGAACGAACCGTCGACAGCACTCCCCTGGCCGGCGTCCCGCCAAACGCGAGGGGGTACGCAACGCAACGTTCATCCGCCGGGAACCACCCGGTACGCACCTGGTGATCGAGTTGTTAGGCAAGATCCGGTTAGCGCGGATGCGGTACTGGGAAAAACAGGAGTTCGCGATTCCGCCACTGATGGGGGTGCCCGTGCGGGATTCAGATGTGACCGTCTCACCGGTGGTGGAGGCGTGGGCCACGTACCGGACCAGTACGGCCGGCGACTGGCCGGCCCGTCGGCTGGTCCGGGCCAAGGGGAACAGCCGGGTCAGTGTGGTGCTGCCGGCGCGCAACGAGGAGGCCACGGTCGGCGCGATCGTGTCGACCATCCGGGAACACCTGGTGGACCGGGTGCCGCTGGTCGACGAGCTGATCGTGGTGGACTCCCGTTCCACCGACCGCACCGCCCAGGTGGCCCGCGCGGCCGGCGCCGAGGTGGTGAGCCAGGACGCGATGACGCGCGGCCTGCCGCGCCTGACCGGCAAGGGCGACGCGCTCTGGGCCGGGCTGGCGGCGGCCGAGGGGGACATCGTCGCGTTCGTCGACGCCGACCTGCGCGAGTTCCGGCCGCACTTCGTCACCGGCCTGCTCGGTCCGCTGCTCACCGATCCGAGCGTGGACTTCGTGAAGGGCTTCTACCACCGGCCCCTGGTCGGTGCGACGAGCGTCGAGCCCGACGGCGGCGGCCGGGTGACGGAGCTGATGGCCCGACCGCTGCTCAACCTGTTCTGGCCGGAGCTGGCCGGCTTCGTGCAGCCCCTCGCCGGTGAGTACGCCGGCCGCCGTGACGTCCTGGAGCGGGTGCCGTTCGTCACCGGGTACGGCGTCGAGACGGCCATGCTGATCGACCTGCTGGAGCTGGTCGGGCTGGACGCGCTGGCCCAGGTCGACCTGGGTGAGCGCAAGCACCGGCACCAGGACACCGCCGCGCTGGGCCGGATGTCGGCGCAGATCATGCTGACCGCCTGGTCGCGGCTGCAACGGCGCGGCTGGGCGGCGCCCGGGGTGGCACCGACCGCGCTGCTGACCCAGTTCCGTCGGGGCGGCTCGGAGGCACTGCCCAACCTCGACCGGGAGATCGTGGTCAACGACGTCTCGGTCGAGGAACGGCCGCCGCTGGCGCAGCTGCGGCACCGCATCCCGCACCGCCGGGTCGCCGCGTGAGACATCGGACGCAAAGAGAGGGCAGCGCATGACGCTCACCGTGCTGATGAACGCCGGTCCGTGGCTGTCCGTGCCGCCGCCCGGCTACGGCGGGATCGAGAACGTCGTCGCCACGCTGGTGCCGGAGCTGCGCCGGCTCGGCGTACGGGTGGTGCTGGCCTCGGTGGAGAGCAGCACGTTGCCGGTGGACGAGAAGATCGCGGTCTTCCCGGACGGGCAGTTCTCCGCGTTGCAGCGGCCGTACAACCAGGTCTGCGGCGTGTCGCAGGCGCACCTGGCCGGCGTGGTGCGGGCGTTGCACCGCCGCGACGACATCGACCTGGTGCACGACCACGTGGAGGCGGTCGGGCTGGCCACGATGGCCGCGATGGGCCCGGACGCCCCGCCCGCGCTGCACACGCTGCACTGGGACCTGGCCAAGCACCCGGAGCTGTACGGCACGCTCGACGGCGGCGACCGGGTCCGGGTGAACGGCGTGTCCGCGTCGCAGCTGGCCCGGGCGCCGCGGGCGTTGCGGGAGCACTCGGTCGGCCACGTGCACCTGTCCACGCCGCTCGCGGTGGACGCGGACCGCCGGCCGAGCACGCCGAAGGGCGACCACCTGGTGATCCTCGGCCGGATCAATCCGGGCAAGGGCCAGGACCTGGGCGCCCGGCTGGCCCACGAGGTGGGTTTCCCGCTGGTGCTGGCCGGCCCGGTCGGCCCGTACCACCGGCCGGAGGACCTGGCCGCGGCCGGGGACGAGGCCCGGCAGAACCCGGACGTGCGGTTCTTCCACGAGCACGTCGCCCCCTACGTCGACGGTGACCGGGTGCGCTGGGTGGGCACGGTGGCCGGGCAGGAGCGCGACGACCTGGTCGCCTCGGCGCGGGCGTCGTTGTTCCCGCTGCGGTGGGAGGAGCCGGGCGGGACGGCCGTGGTCGAGTCGCTGTCGCTGGGCACGCCGGTGGTGGCCACCGCCCGGGGCTGCCTGCCGGAGTTGATCGAGCACGGCCGCACCGGTCTGCTCACCGCGGACGAGCAGGAGCTGGGCGACCTGGTGCTGGCCGCCGGGCTGTTGGAGCCGGACGAGTGTCGGCGGGAGGCCGCGACCCGGTTCACCCCGGCCCGGATGGCCGAGCGGTACGTGGAGCTGTACGACCGGGTCCGCCACGGCGCCACGGTGCCGTTGCAGCCCGTCTGAGCGGGACCCCGGCCCACCCGTGCGGCGTTTGCCACCGGTGGGCCGGGGAAACCGTCGGTCCCGCGGTGGCGAGGAGGGCCGGCGTGACGAACTCGATGGCGCACTCCCGGGCCCGACGCAACCCGGCCGACGGGCGGGCGCCGGTGCGCCGGGTCGCCTCGGCGTTCGCCGTGTTCCTGCTGCTGCTCGGCGCGTTGGGTTTCGTGCCGGGGGTGACCAGCGCCTACGCCGACCTACGGTTCGCCGGGCCGGGATCGGGCGCGCGGCTGCTCGGGCTGCTTCAGGTCTCGGCGCTGCACAACCTCGTCAACCTGGTCCTCGGGGTGGCCGGTCTGGCGTTGGCCCGCACGGTCGCCGGCGCGCGGGCGTTCCTGCTCGGCGGCGGCGCGATCTTCCTGGTGCTCTGGCTCTACGACCTGGCGGTCGACCGGCGCAGCGCGGCGAACCTCCTGGCGGTCGACCGGGCCGGCACCTGGTTGCACCTGCTGCTGGGGGTGGCCATGCCGGCCCTGGGCCTGCTGGCCGGCCGGCGCGCGCACCGTCGCTGACCTGCCCCTCCCGGTCCCGATGCCCGGTTTCACCGGCCCATGCCCCGGGTACGTCCGTAGTCCTCCCCGACGGACAGAAGCGAGGGCCCGATGTCGACCCGGATCAGGTGCGAGGTCCGCGACGAGTCCCCGGTCACCGTGGTGCGGCTGGCCGGGGCGCTCGACCTGGGCACGATGCGCGCGGTGCACGAGGTGCTGGACCGGTGCCTCGCCGAGCAGCCGGACGCGCTCGTGGTCGACCTGGAGGAGATCGACGTCACCGAGCCGCTGGCGCTGTCCGTGTTCGCCGCGGCGGCCCGGCGGGCCGCCGACTGGCCGGCGGTGCCGATGGTCCTCTCCGCTCCCCCGCCGACGACGGCGGCGTGGCTGGCCGAGACGACCGCCTGCCGGGTGGTGCCGGTGCGCCGCGACTGCGCCGAGGCCACGGCGCTGGCCGGCACGGCGGCGTCGCCCCGGCTGCGGGCCCGGCTGGAGCCGGTCGCCGGGGCCTGCCGGCGGGCCCGGGAGCTGGTGACCGAGGCGTGCGGCCGGTGGGACGTGCCGGAGCTGGCCGGTCCGGCGTCGCTGGTGCTCAGCGAGCTGGTCGGCAACGTGGTCCGGCACGCCGGCACCCCGATGCAGGTCACGTTGACCCTGCGGCGGCCGTACCTGCGGGTGGCGGTGCTCGACGGCAGCCCGGCCGACGCGCGGGCGGCGACCGGCCGTGACCCGCGGGCGGAGGGGGGCCGAGGGCTGATGCTGGTCCGCGAGTTGGCCCAGCGCTGGGGCAGCACGCCGGTCGGCGCCGGCAAGGTCGTCTGGGCCATGCTCCCGGCGAACTGACCGAATTCTCCGCTCTCGCCTGGTTACATGGGCAGAGGGCCGGGTACGCGCGCCCGTCCTGTCTGTCGTCACACGGGGTGAGATGCCATGCCCAAGCGGGTAGTCACGGAGCCGGCACGAGACCGGGGGCCCGCGATTCTCGCGCCGGCCCGGTTCGGGGGATATCCCGGCCCCGTCCGGGAGGCGGTGAAGGGCAACGCGCTGTGGCGGTTGCTGCGGACCACCGACGCGAAGGTGATCGGGCTGCTCTACCTGAGCACGTCGTTCATCTTCTTCCTGATCGGGGGCGTGCTGGCCCTGGTGATCCGGGCCGAGCTGGCCCGGCCGGGGATGCAGTTCCTCTCCCCCGAGCAGTACAACCAGATGTTCACCATGCACGGCACGATCATGCTGCTGCTGTTCGCCACCCCGCTGGTCTTCGCGTTCGGCAACTACATCGTGCCGCTGCAGATCGGCGCACCCGACGTGGCGTTTCCACGCCTGAACGCGTTCGCGTACTGGCTGTACCTGTTCGGCGGCACGATGGTCATGGCGGGGTTCGTCACCCCGCAGGGTGCGGCGGACTTCGGTTGGACCGCGTACACGCCGCTGAGCACCGCGCAGCACAGCCCGGGCGTCGGGGCGAACATGTGGGTGGTCGGCCTGGCCATCTCCGGTCTCGGCACCATCCTCGGCGCGGTCAACCTGATCACCACGATCCTCACCCTGCGCGCCCCCGGCATGACCATGTTCCGGATGCCGATCTTCACCTGGAACATGCTGCTCACCAGCGTCCTGGTGATCTTCGTGTTCCCCCTGCTGGCGGCCGCGCTGTTCGCGCTCGCCTCGGACCGGATCCTGCACTCGCACGTCTACGACCCGACCACCGGCGGCCCGATGCTGTGGCAGCACCTGTTCTGGTTCTTCGGGCATCCCGAGGTCTACATCGTGGCGCTGCCGTTCTTCGGCATCATCACCGAGATCATCCCGGTCTTCTCCCGTAAGCCGATCTTCGGCTACACCGGCCTGGTCCTGGCCACCGTCGCCATCACGGTGCTGTCGATGAGCGTGTGGGCGCACCACATGTTCGCCACCGGCCAGGTGCTGCTGCCGTTCTTCAGCATCCTCAGCTACCTGATCGCGGTGCCCACCGGCGTGAAGTTCTTCAACTGGATCGGCACCATGTGGAAGGGGCAGATCACGTTCGAGACGCCGATGCTGTTCGCGGTCGGCTTCCTCGTCACGTTCCTGCTCGGCGGCCTCACCGGCGTGCTGTTGGCCAGCCCGCCGGTGGACTTCCACGTCACCGACTCGTACTTCGTGGTGGCGCACTTCCACTACGTGCTCTTCGGCACCATCGTGTTCGCCGCGTTCGGCGGGGTCTACTTCTGGTTCCCGAAGATGACCGGCCGACTGCTCGACGAACGACTCGGCAAGATCCACTTCTGGACCATGTTCGTCGGCTTCCACGCCACCTTCCTGGTGCAGCACTGGCTGGGCAACGAGGGCATGCCGCGCCGCTACGCCGACTACCTGCCCAGCGACGGCTTCACCGTGCTGAACGAGATCTCCACGGTGGGCTCGTTCGTCCTCGGCGCGTCGACGCTGTTCTTCATCTACAACGTGTGGAAGTCGTGGCGCTACGGCGCCATGGTCACGGTGGACGACCCGTGGGGCTTCGGCAACTCGCTGGAGTGGGCCACCACCTGCCCGCCGCCGCTGCGCAACTTCGACCGGATGCCCCGGATCCGCTCCGAGCGGCCGGCCTTCGACGCCAAGTACGGGCCGCTCGTCTCCGACCTCGGCCGGGACCTGCCCCAGCGCAGCACCAAGCCGCCGCAGCACTTCGCGGAGGAGATACACCACGAGCGGCGGGTGCCGGAGTCGCCGGCCGCGGAAGGCGCGCACGGCGCCCGCGAGGCCGTGGAGTACCAGCCCGCGCCGCAGTCCGGCGCGCGGCCGGTCGACGTGCCCGAACCGGAGGGGGTGATCCGGCCCAGCTTCGACCAGACCGACGAGCCGGAGGACACCATCCTCGGCGCGGAACGAGGGGATCCGCCGAACGACCGGTGGCGACACCCGCGCGGGCACGGCGACACCCGGGAGAACTGAGCGGGACGGGGGCCGGCCGCGTCGGGCGCCGGCCCCCGTCCCGGGTACGCCGAACGCCGGCTCCCCGTTCGGGAGCCGGCGTCGCGTATGCGCGTCAGTCGGCGGCGGGCAGGCCGGCGGCGGCCAGCGAACGGCGTACCGCGGGCTGCACCCGGGTCAGCCGCAGCGGCACCCCGGTCCGCACGGCGGCGTCCCGGCCGGCCATCAGGGCGGCGATCCCGCCGGCGTCGAAGCCGCCCGCGCCGACCAGGTCGACGATGACCTCGCGGGGCTGCCCGGTGACCGCCTCCAGCATCGCCCGGCGCAACTGGTCCGCGCCGGCCCGGTCCACCTCGCCGCCGACCTCGACGACCACCCGGTCGCCGTTCTGCCGCACCGAGATCCGGGCCTTCGCCGGTTCGGTCTCGGCCGTGCCGTTCTGCCACGGCGGCGGGGCGTCGGCGAGCATCGCCTGGCGCAGCCAGGTCAGCGCCCGGGACAGCAGGCGGGAGACGTGCATCTGCGAGATGCCGAAGCGGGCGGCGATCTCCGCCTGGGTCTGGTTGCCGTAGAAGCGCATGGCCAGGATCCGCCGCTCCCGCCAGGGCAACCGGTGCAGCAGGCCGCTGACCGTCACCCGGTCGTCGACCGACTCCAGCGCGTTGTCGGACTCGCCGACCAGGTCGCCGAACTCGGCCGAGCTCTCCCCACCGACCGGCGCGTTGAGCGAGGCCGGGCTGTAGCCGGCGGCCGACTCCAGCGCGGCGAGGATCTCCTCCTCCGGCGTCTCCAGCCGTTCCGCCAGCTCGGCCACGGACGGGGCCCGGGACAGCTCGCTGGTCAACGTCGCCGTCGCCTGCCCCACCTCCAGGATCAGGTCGCGCAGCCGGCGTGGCACGTGCACGCCCCAGGTGCGGTCCCGGAAGTGGCGTTTGATCTCGCCGACGATGGTGATGGCCGCGTACGCGGTGAACGAACCCCGCTCCGGGTCGTACCGGTCGACGGCGTTGACCAGACCGAGCCGGGCCACCTGCTCCAGATCCTCCAGCGGTTCCCCGCGTCCCCGGTAGCGGCGGGCCAGCCGGCCGGCGAACGGCAACGCGAAGCGGACCAGGTCGTCCCGCGCCTCCTGCCGCCGCTCGGGTGGCAGCCCCTCGATCCGGGCCGCGTACGCGAGCGCCGCCGCGTCGAGATCCTCCAGACCCCGCTCGTTGGTCGGTGGTGTGGGTGTCGTGGTGGTCTGACCGAACATCCGCGCCTCCCTCGCCGAAGATCCCCCCGCCCGGTCGGAACCGGTCGTGCGCGTGGTCGGACCACGCACCGGGTGAGGAAGTTGGTTACGTGACGGACACGTCGAAAGCGGTGGCTGCCCGCCGCACGGCGTCGTGGGCCGTTCCGCGGCGAGCGGTCTTCCCGCTCCGTAGGTACTCAATCACGGACCGCAGGATCGCGAGGATGTTTCGCCAGGTTGGCCGGCCGGCCGGGGCCGCCGGCGCGGGCGCCGCGCTCAGCAGACCAGCAGACCCTGGTGCGCGCCGGAGTCCCGGAGCGCGGCGAGGGCCTCGGCCATCCGCAGCGGCGGCGGCGCGGGCAGGTCGCAGGGCTGGTTGCGCAACACCTCCGTGGCACGTCGGGTGGGAACCGAGGTGACCGGGTAGCCGCGGGCCGCGCCCCGGTCGAGGGCCCGCCGGCGCCGCCCGAAGCCCGCCACCGCGAGCCACTGGGGCAGCCCGGCGAGCGCGGGCGAGCGGAGCCCGGGCGGTTCCGGCAGCACGTCCACCGACGTGAACGGCTCGCTGCCGGCCAGCCACCACTCCGCGCCCTCGACCCGGCGGCGGGTGGCGTTCTCGCACCAGTAGGGCACCAGGCCGGCCCGCAGCACCTGCGCCGGGTCGAGCAGCCGGCCGCACTCCACGACCAGCCGGTCGCCGGTCTTGCCGGCCCGGCGCAGCCACCGGCGGTACAGGTCGGCGGTCGCCGCGCTGAGCGCGTCCGGCTGCGGCACCACCACCCGGTGCAGCGGGTGCCCGTGCCGGTCGCCCCACTCCCGGGCGGCGTGCTCGAAACCGGACTCCACGCCGTGTTCGGCGAACGCGGCCGGCAGCGTGACCTCCGGCGCGGCCCAGCGCGTCTCCTCGCCGCCGGCCGCGCGCAGCACCTGGCGCAGCCCGTGCGCGTCCGGGTGGAAGTCGACCGGGTCCAGCCCACTGGTCGGGCAGCCGGCCTGGAAGCTGTGCCCGTCGCCGGTGTCCCGCACCGGCCACGTGCGCGCGTCGTGCAGCAGCAGCACCGGCGCCGCCGGTTCCAGCCGGTCGGCCAGGAACCCCGCGTACGCCGTGGGCAGCGTGCGCCAGCGGGCGGTGAGGGTCACGGTGGCGCCGGCCGCCACGCCCCGGCTGGCCGGGCAGTGCACCTGCCGCACGTGCAGCCGGGGGTTGCCGGCGAGCAGTCGCCCGGCCAGCGCGGCGCCGTGGTCGTACGCCCGGTCCGGGCGGTCCACCGCGCCCCGGCTCCAGGTCGCCGCGAGTTCGAACCCCGCCGGCAGCCAGGGCACGCCGAGCGCCACCGCGAGGTGGGCCGCCGCGCCGTGCGGTGAACCGAGCACCGCTCCGGGCCAGCGCCGGTCCGGGTACTGCTCGACGAACCAGCCGGCCACCCGTTCGGCGTCGACCCGGGCCACCTGGGCGGCGCTCAACGCGGCCCGACCGGCCGCGCGGCCGGCGGCGGCGCGGCGCACCGGCTCGGGCGTGCCGGGGAGCCGGGACAGCGCCGCGGGGTGGCCGAGGTCGCCGCAGTCGTCGCCGCGCAGCGCCCGGGCGGTGGCGGCCACCAGGAGCCGGGCGGCGCTGCCCGCCGCCACCACCCGGTCACCGGGCAGCCCGGCGCCGGTCGCCGGTCCCGACTGTGCTCGTTCGCTCACCACGCGGGCCGGCTTCCCGTCCCTCTGTGGTCTAAACGGGGCATCTCCCCACGGCGCGGACCAACGCCCGCTCGGGCGACCGCACCGCCCGGGACACCCAGGTACGCCGTCGCGCCGCTCCCCCGCCGCCGTGGACGCAACGGCACGTGGGAGCGGGTTTGGGCCGGACCGGGACGGGCACTGCACCGCGCATGCCCGACGACGAGAGCACCCCGGCCGCGACCATCACCCCGTACCGGGACGGACCGCTGCTGGTGCGCGGCGACTTCGCGCTGGTGACCCCGGAAGGGGAACCGATCGAGACGCGCCGGGGCACGATCGCGCTCTGCCGGTGCGGCAAGAGCGCGATCAAACCGTTCTGCGACGGCACGCACAAGGTCGCCGGCTTCCGCGGTTAAGGAAGGGCCCCTTCTTAACGCCTCCGGTAGAGGAAGGGACCCCTCTTAACACTTGGTCACGCGGCGGCGAGAGCCCGGTCCGACGAGCGCAGCGACGAACCGCCGGCGGACCAGGCGGAGAGCACGTGGTCGGCGAAGAGACGGTCCACCGCCAGCGCCGCGGCCGCCCCGAACAGCACGTCGGCGGCGAGGGCCGGCTCCGCGCGGACCAGCCCGCCGCACAGGTCGTACGCGGCGATCTGCTCGTGCACCGCGTCGGCCTCGACGTGCTCGTCGTAGAAGCGGGTGGCCACCGCGTCGACACCGAGCCGCCGCAGCCCGTTGCCGTAGCGACGGTTCGGCAGCGACGAGGTCATCTCGTACGCGGCCAGGTGTCCGAGCAGCGCCCCACGCAGCCGCCGGTGCAGGCCGAACAGCGACATCAGGTTGTTGGTCGCCAGCGTGACCGCCGGAACCCGGTCCAGGTGGACGCCGTAGCCGGTGTCCAGGTCGAGCCGCTCCATGGTGGCGCGGAACAACTCGGCGTGCATCCGGTCCAGCCGGCCGTTGCCGTACTCGTCCATCTGGATCTCCACGAGCGCGGCCTTGGCCGCGCCGCCGAGCCGGGGCAGGGCCCAGCTGTGCGGGTCGGCCTCCCGCAGGTGGTAGATCGAGCGGTGGGTGACGAACTCGCGGAACTGGTCGAGGTCGGCCCGGCGTTGCAGCGTGGCGGCGAGCGGCGGACCGTCGTCGGCCGCCACCAGGTCGGTCAGCGCGCCCGGCAGCGCCGCCGGCAGCACCGCCGGCAGCGGCCCGGCCAGCCGGCGCAGCGCCGCCTCGAACGGCCGCTCGGCCCGCGCCCGCAGGGCCAGCAGCGAGGGTTCCCACTCCCAGTCGTCGGCGACCCCCCGCCAGCCCCGGTAGTGCAACTCGTAGCAGAGAAAGAGGGTGAGCTGGAGGTCCTCGTCGACCAGCGGCTCGGCCACCGCCCCGAACTCGACGCCCAGCCCGGCCGGCAGGTCGCCGGGCGCCGCGCGCAGCGCGTCGAGCAGGGCGGCGGAGACCGGCCCGCGTGGCCCGGGCAGCGGGGCGGGGCCGTAGCGACGGTCGGTGGGGGCGGCGGGCATCTGACCTCCTGAGGTGACTGCCTCGAGGCAGTGCCCTGACGTGAGCTGGCTAAACGAGGTCCTCCGCCGCGATGGCCTCGGTCTGGTTCACCCGCTCCCGCACCCGGCGCGCGGCGTCCCCGTCGGCCACCAGGCCGCGC
Organism: Micromonospora sp. WMMD754; assembly: GCF_049315235.1. Taxonomy (NCBI): domain Bacteria; kingdom Bacillati; phylum Actinomycetota; class Actinomycetes; order Micromonosporales; family Micromonosporaceae; genus Micromonospora; species Micromonospora sp. WMMD754. Next base: position 4,784,511 of record NZ_CP186058.1, on the reverse strand, counting down.
AGGTCCGCCAACGCCGGCTCCGGCACGTCCAGCGCCACGGCCGGGTCGACCACCGCCTCCAGCACGCTCGGCCGGTCCGCCGCCAACACCTCGTCCCAGGCCGCGCCGACCAGTTCCGGCCGGTCCACCCGGACGCCGTGCAGCCCGAGCAGTCGGGCCCACCCGGCGTACGGCACGGCGGCACGCCGGTCGGCGAGAACGCCCGGCGGCCGTCCCCCGCCCACGCCGGACTGGTCCCGGTTGTTCAGCACCAGCACCACCAGCCGCGGGTCCCGCCACTCGGTCCAGTGGTGCGCCACCGTGATCAGCTCGGCCAGGCCGTTGAGCTGCATCGCACCGTCGCCGAGCAGCGCGATCACCGGCTCGTCCGGTCGGGCCAGCTTGGCGGCCACCGCGTAGGGCAGGGCGCAGCCCATCGAGCCGAGCGTGCCGCAGAGCCGGGCCTGCACGCCCGGGGGCAGTTCCAGGTGCCGGGCGTACCAGTAGACGACCGAGCCGACGTCGACGGCGACCGAGGCCCGCTGGGGCAGCCGGGCCGACAGCTCGCGGAGCACGAGCTGCGGGTTGACCGGCTCGGCCGGGGCGGCGGCGCGCTCCGCGGCGGCCTCCCGCCACCGGTCCACCGACCTCTCCACCACGCCCCGCCACTGCCCGTTGCGCCGCTCCGGCACCCGGGTCAGCAACGCGCGCAGCGTCTCGGCGGCGTCGCCGACCAGCGGCACGTCGACCGGGTAGCGGGTGCCGATCCGCCGGCCGTCGATGTCGATCTGGATGGTGCGGACCTGACCGACCAGCGGGAACCAGTCGGTCCACGGGTCGTTGGTGCCGACCATCAGCAGCGTGTCGCAGCCGCCCATCAGCTGCGCGGCGGCCGTGGTGCCGACCTCACCGAGCACCCCGGTGTGGAAGGGCAGCCGCTCGTCCAGCACCGGCTTGCCGAGCAACGACGTGGCCACGCCGGCGCCGAGCCGGTCGGCGAGCGCGACGATCTCCTCCTCCGCGCCGTGCGCGCCCTGACCGACCAGGAGGGCCACCCGCGCCCCGGTGCCCAGCAGCGCGGCGGCGGCGTCCAGGTCGGCCTCGTGGGGCAGCACCCGGGCCAGCGGTTCGCCGGGCGTCGCGGTGACCACACCGGCGGTCTGCGGCAGCAGGTCCGGCACGACCGTCACCTGCAGGGCCCGCGGCAGCACCACGCAGGTCGGGCTGCGGGTGGCCGCCGCGGTGCGGAACGCCTGGTCCAGCAGCGCCGGCACCTGCTCCGGGCTGCGGCCGTAGCGGACGAACTGGTTGCACACGTCGCCGAAGAGCCGGCTCAGGCCGATCTCCTCGTGCGCGCCGCCGAGCGGGCCGCTGACGTCCTCGCCGATGATCGCCACCACCGGCTTGCTGTCCAGCTTGGCGTCGTAGAGGCCGTTGAGCAGGTGCACCGCGCTGGGGCCCTGGGTGGCCAGGCACACCCCGATGCCGCCGGTGAACTTGGCGTGCCCGGTGGCCATGAACGCGGCGGTCTCCTCGTGCCGGGCGGGGACGAACTCCGGGTCCCCGCCCGCCTCGTCCAGCGCGGCCAGCATCGGCGCGATCGCCGCGCCGGGATAGCCGAAGGCCCGCGGCACCCGCCAGGCCCGCAGGCGTTCGACCACCAGGTCGGCGACGGTACGCTCAGCCATCGCCCCGCCCCGGGGTGCCGGCGTCGACGTAGCGCAGCACCGCGCCGACCCCGTCGGTCAGCTCCGGCGCCTCCTCCGGCGCGAGCACCGTCACGTCGGCGTCGGTGCCGATCAGCGCGCGCAGCAGCGCGGCGTCGGCGCGTACCCTCTGCGGGTCGGCCACCGACATGCCGGCCAGCTGCGCCGGGTCGGTGGCGATCTCGGTCGGCTCGGGCCCGACCCACAGCTCGCCGTCGGCGGAGGCGTCGTCGACGATCAGCATGGTGTCGACCTGGTTGCGTTGCAGCGCGGCGACGACCGCGTCGAGGCCGGCGCCGACGTCCTCCTGCACGCCGAACCGGTCGAGCGCGGCGGCGATCCGACGGTCGGCGACCTCGGCGACCGTCTGCACCGTGATGTCGTCCATCAGCGTGTCGTCCGCGCCCGGGTCGCGGGATCCGGCGTCGGTGCGGACCAGCACGTCCTGCCACCGCTCGGGCAGCTGGGCGGCGATCATCCCGGTGGCCCGGACGTCCCCGGCGACGACGACCACGTCGGCGCCCACCCGCTCGGCCAGGTCGGCCGTGGCCGCCGCGGCGTCACCGGCGTTCTGGTGCCAGGCCTCCATGGCGGCCCGCTGGTAGCGGGACTGCGACCAACCGCCGGGCTGCACGCGCCGCAGCTGCCGGCTCTGCCCACCGGCCACCTGGGCCCGTCGGGGCACCCCACCGGCGCTGACCGCCATCGCGTCCGCGCCGGTGCGGTCGGCCAGCACCCGCACCCAGGCCACCTGTTCGCCCCGTTGGGCGACGAGCGGCATGGTGTGCGGCAGGGCGGACCAGGTGGCCAGGTCCCGCAGCGGCGGCGCGGAGAGGTACTCGGTGAGCACCACCCGACCCCGGGTGGCGAAGACCGCGATGCCGTAGTCGCCCGGCATCGGGTCGTGCCGGCGGACCACCTCCTCCACCGCCTCGACGGTGACCGGATCGGCGCCCTGGGCCAACAGGTTCCCCTTGAGGGCACGCCATCGCAGGTCGACCTGCGGACGGGCGTCGTGGGTGTCCCGGGAGGCGTCCAGATACACCGAGCACCAGGGCCCGGGACGGTCGTAGAGCGGGCGCAGGAAGGACAGCTGCATGCTCGACCCCTTTCCAGCTCGGCCGCACGCATACCCGCGCCCCGGCCGATGTCACCTTCCACCGGTGGGGCGTGACCGCCGTTCATTCACGTCGTTCAACCCGAAGGACCGATACCATCTGTGCACGGAACGGAACTCTCGGTGGTGAACATGGACACGGAGCTGCACACCCGACGCGTCGTCCGGCCGACGGAACGCATCGTCACCGGGCGCCTGGTGCGGCTGATGGAGGGTTACGCCCGGGAGGTCCGGGTGGGACAGCCGGCGCTGGTGGCGGTGCTGACCGCGGCCGGGGTGGTGGGGCTGCTGCTGCGGGTGGTGCGCGCGTTGCTCAGCAACGGCGGCGGAGGCGCCCGGCGCAGCTTCAAGGAGCTCAAGAAGGGGCCGGAGTTCCTGGTCACCCCGGTCCGGGTGCGCGACGCCGCCGACCGGCTGGTCGAGGTCGAGCTGCACGGCCACCTGCCGCAGAGCGCGCTGCACCCGGGCGACCACGTCCAGCTCACGCTGCGCCCGCAGCGCGACGGCGACCTGCCGCCCCGGATCGAGCGGATCGTCAACCTCACCACCGGGCAGCTGCTCACCCCGCGTACCGCGACGCTCTGGTCGCACCTCGGGCCGGCGCTGCTGCTGCAGGCGGCGCTCGGCGCGGTGCTGGTGCTCGGCGTCGCCGCCTGCTCCGCCCTGACCTGAAAGGAAGGGCCCCCTTTTAACGCCTGCGGTAGAGGCGGGGCCCCTTGTTAACCACCGACGCGGGTGAGCGGGGGCTCGGCGGGCACGGCGGGAGCGGCGAGGAGGCCACGGCGACGGGCCCAGCGCTCGAACAGCACGGTGGCGAACGGGGGCACGGCGCTGGCCAGCGCCAGCCCGGTCTGCACCAGCGACCAGCGGCGGCGCCGGGCCACCACGAGCGCCAGCAGCCCGTACGCCACGAAGAGCCCGCCGTGGATCGGGCCGAAGATCTGCACGCCGATCTCGTCGCGCGGCGGCCCGTACTTGACCGCCATGCCGGCCAGCAGCGCCGCCCAGGAGCACGCCTCGGCGATCGCCGCCCACACGAACGCCCGGATCCACCCGTCGCGCATCAACACTCCCCCTTCGGCCGGCGGCCCATGGTAGCCGGCCGCCCGGTGACCAGGTGTTAAAAGGGGGCCCCGCCTATGCACGAGGCGTTAAGAGGGGGCCCTTCCTTACCACCGGGGATCAGCGGGGGCGGCACGGGGTACAGAAAAGGTCCTTCAGGCCTTTCCTGACCCGCCGCTCCGTGCGAGGTTGGGAGGACCAACGGTGACAGGGTGGTGACCATGGGCGAGGACGTCGGCGTGCGCACCTTCAGCCGGGAGGACCGGGCCCGCTACCGCGACAAGGTACGGCGGTGCCTCGACGTCTTCGCCGAAATGCTGCGCGAGTCCCGGTTCGACGTGGAACGGCCGATGACCGGGCTGGAGATCGAGCTGAACCTGGTCGACGACGGGTTCGACCCGGCGATGCGCAACGCCGACGCGCTGGAGGCGATCGCCGACCCGGCGTTCCAGACCGAGCTGGGCCAGTTCAACGTGGAGATCAACGTTGCGCCGCGCCGGCTCGCCGGCACCGGCACCGCCCAGTTCGAGGAGCACGTGCGGGCCAGCCTCAACGCCGCCGAGGAGAAGGCCCGCACCGTCGGCGCGCACATGGTCATGATCGGCATCCTGCCGACGCTGCGCCCGGAGCACCTGACCGCGTCCTCGCTGTCGGCCAACCCGCGCTACGCGCTGCTCAACGAGCAGATCTTCGCCGCCCGGGGCGAGGACCTGCCGATCGCGATCAGCGGGGTGGAGCGGCTGGCCACCACCGCCGACACCATCACGCCCGAGGCCGCCTGCACCAGCACCCAGTTCCATCTTCAGGTCAGCCCGGCGCAGTTCGCCGACTACTGGAACGCCGCCCAGGCGGTCGCCGGCATCCAGGTGGCCCTCGGCGCGAACTCCCCGCTGTTCTTCGGCCGGGAGCTGTGGCGGGAGACCCGGGTCCCGCTGTTCCAGCAGGCCACCGACACCCGGGCGGAGGAGATCAAGGCCCAGGGGGTACGCCCGCGGGTGTGGTTCGGGGAACGCTGGATCACGTCGGTGTTCGACCTGTTCGAGGAGAACGTGCGCTACTTCCCGGCGTTGCTGCCGGTCTGCGACCCGGAGGACCCGGCGACCACGCTGCACAGCGGCGGGGTGCCGAAGCTCGCCGAGCTGCGCCTGCACAACGGCACCATCTACCGCTGGAACCGGCCGGTCTACGACGTGCTGCGGGGCCGCCCGCACCTGCGGGTGGAGAACCGGGTGCTGCCGGCCGGGCCGACCGTGCTGGACACGGTCGCCAACGGCGCGTTCTACTTCGGCGTGGTCCGGGCGCTGGCCGAGTCGGACCGCCCGCTCTGGTCCCAGATGTCGTTCAGCGCCGCCGAGGAGAACTTCAACGCCTGCGCCCGGCACGGCATCGACGCCCAGGTGTTCTGGCCCGGCCTGGGCTACCTGCCGGTGACCGAGCTGGTGCTGCGCCGGTTGCTGCCGCTGGCCCACCACGGGCTCGACCGCTGGGGCCTGGACCCGGTGGAGCGGGACCGACTGCTCGGCATCGTCGAGCAGCGCTGCCTGACCGGCCGCAACGGCGCGACCTGGCAGGTGGAGACGTTGCACCGGTTGGAGTCCGCCGACCACCTGGACCGGCCGGCCGCGTTGCGGGAGGTGGTCCGCCACTACGTGGACCTGATGCACAGCAACCGTCCGGTGCACGAGTGGCCGATCCCCTGACCGTCACGGGGTGGGGAACGACCGGTCCCCGAACAGCACACCCCGGGCCGCGGCGCGCCCGATCGGCGTCCGCAGGAGGGTGAACGCCGCCGTCGCGACGGCCGGCGTGCGCACCTGGGCCAGTCCCCGGCGCAGCGTCAGCCGGCCCCGGAAGCGGGCCCGCAGGGCCGCGCCGTCGTAGCGGCGCACGGCTTCGGGGCGGCCCGTGCGCAACGCCTCGTCGAGGACGTCCGCGGCGTGCGCGGACAGCCGCAGGCACGGGTCGAGGCCGCCGGCGGTGAGCGGGCTGACCGCGCCCGCCGCGTCGCCCACCAGCAGTCCGTCCGGGCAGCCGATGCGGCGCAGCAGCCCGCCGACCGGGATCGGCCCGCCGCGCCGCTCGACCCGCTCGGGTCGGCCCGCGCCGGGCAGTCCCGGGGCCGTCGCGGCGAACCGCCGCAGCGCGTGCCGGAGCCCGCCGGGGAAGCGGTCGGGGTAGCCGGCGACGCCGACGTGGGCGTGCCGCCCGTCGTTGACGACCCAGGCCAGGTAGCCGGGTGCGAGCGTGGGGTCGAGCACGCAGTGGAACGTGGGTGGACCCTCGCCGGCGGGAACCCCGAAGACCTCCTCGGCGCCGACCAGCAGGTGGCGGTTGCGGTCCAGGCGCAGGTCGCGGGCCACCCGGGAACGGGCGCCGTCGGCGCCGACGACGAACCGGGCGCGGACCTCGACCGGCCCGTCGGGCCCGTGCAGCGCGAGGGCGTCGGCCCGCCGGCCGGTGTAGCGGGTGCCGAGCGCGATCCGCACGCCGGCGTCGGCGGCGGCGTGCGCGGCTGCCGTGTAGAGCCCCGCCATGTCGCCGACGCGGTACTCGTCGCGCCCGCTGTCCAGCGTCACCGGGCGGCGCAGCCCGGGCGGGTAGAGCACGACGCGCCGGATGGGCGGGCCGAGGCAGTCCTCGGGCAGCGGGAAGTCGTCGAGCGTGCGGCGGACGAAGATCCCGGTGGTGCGGATCGCGCCGGCCAGGGTGGGTCGCCGGTCGACCAGCAGCACGTCGTGGCCGTGCCGGGCGAGCAGCGTGGCGGTGTGCAGCCCGGCCAGTCCGGCGCCGACAACCAGCACGTCGAGATCGTTCATATATCGAGTTTCGGCGTCTAGCTATCGAAAATCAATCGGTGCGCGGCGGCGTCACCCGAAAACGACGGCGAACACCAACGCGCCGACGGCGGCCAGTGGCAGCGCCACGGCCGCCGCGAGCAGCCGCGTCCGGGCGGTACGCCCGACGAGCACGACCAGCAGCGCGGCGAGCGCCAGGTCGATCGGGACGTTCCACCATCCGCCCGGGTAGCCGGACCGCGCCCGACCGACGAAGCGCAGCGCCTCCTCGACGAACACGGCCGCCGGCAGCGCGACGCCGAGCACGCCCCGCCACCCGTCGGCGCGGGCCCAGGTGCCGGCCGGGCCGAACACCACGCCGGCGAGCACCCCGAGCACCATCCAGAGCAGCGAGCTGGGTGCCGCGACCACGGCGAGGTCGTCGCCCTGGAGCAGCGTGGCCGCCAGGTAGTAGCTCGGCACCGCGACCACCAGCAACACGGCGGCGGCCACGGCGGCCCGCACCGCGCCGCACCGGACCCACCAGCCGAGCGCGAACGCGGCGACCGCCCAGACGGCGGTGGAGTTGCCGAGTTCGGCGAGCGGGTACGGCACCCACCTGATCCAGACGAAGTCGAGGAAGCCGAGCAGGAAGCCGGCGAGGGGGGCGACCAGGGTCAGGCGGCGACGCGAGGGAGGCATGCGCGGGAGCATACTGAGTATGCTCTCCGGCTCGTCCGTCGGCTCAGCGCAGGGCGTCGAGCGTCACCACGATCGCCGCCCGGCTGACCTCGACCATCCGGCTTGCTCTCCTGCGCCGGCATCCACCGGCTCGCGTGCCGTCAGGCCGTGGCGCAGCGCTCCCGCAGGGTGGGCAGGCCGGGCCCGGTGAGGTCGTCACAGTAGGCGACCCGGCCCGCCATCGCCATGGTCAGCGCCAGCGTGGTGCCGCTGACCAACGGGCCGGCTCCGGCGGCGAAGGGACCGTCGGTCGCCTCGATCCGCAGGCCGTCGACGGCGCTGCGCCCGGCCACGGTGAAGTCCCGCCTCGCGTAGAAGGCGGCGACCGGCGTGACCGCCTCGACCGGCGGCGTCCGGTCCAGTCCGAGCGGACGCCGGATGTCCTGGGCGTGCACGATCACCTCACCGAGCCAGGCCTCGGTCGGCCCGAACGTCGACGTGGTGCTGCCGAGAACCCGGCGGAACCGGTCGAGCGTCTCCCCCGGATCAGCGCCCCGGTGCTCCGCCAGCCGGCGGTCGTTGTGCCGGTCGAAGTCGAACCGGGCGCCGAGCACGCTGGCCACCCAGCGGGCCCGGCCGACGCTCGCCGCGGCGGTGAGGTGCGCGACCACCTCCTCGACCGTCCAACGGCCGCACAGCGAGGGCTGCGCCCACCGCGCCGGGTCGAGCGCGGCCAGGTCGTCGGCGAGGGCGGCACGCTCGGCGTGGGTGAGCGCCCACAACTCGTCGCGGGTCGGGGTGTCGGACATGGAACCTCCACGGTCGGGTCGTCGGAGGTCAGACCGCGCCCCGCCGCCGAACTCACCGGTGCACCGCGGACCGCGACGCTCAGAGGGAGACGATCGCCGCGCTCTCGGCCGGCAGCTCGATGCCGTCGCGCATCACCGTGACCCCCTCGGAGGTCGCCAGCAGCACCCGGCGGACCACCCCGGGCAGGTTCACCCGCTGCGGCCGGTCCGCCAGGTTGGCCACCACCAGCGTCGAGCCTCGGCGCATCACCAGGAACTGGTCGCCGTGGCGCACCTCGACCCGGTGCAGCCGGGGGTCGGACAGGTCGGCCCGGGACCGGCGCAGCGCGATCAGCCGCCGGTGGAACTCGTACATCTCGCGGTGTTCGGGCTTGTCCAGCTCGGCCCAGTCCAGCCGGGACCGCAGGAACGTCTGCGGGTCCTGCGGGTCCGGCACGTCCCCCTCCGGCCAGCCGTGCGCGGCGAACTCGCGCCTGCGGCCGGTGGCCACCGCCGTCGCCAGCTCCGGCTCCGGATGGCTGGTGAAGAACTGCCACGGCGTCGTGGCAGCCCACTCCTCCCCCATGAACAGCATCGGGGTGAACGGCGCGGTCATCAGCAGGGTGGCGCCGACCCGCAGCAGCCCGGGCGAGAGCGTGGCGGAGATCCGGTCACCGGTGGCCCGGTTGCCGATCTGGTCGTGGTTCTGCAGGTAGGCGACGAAGCGGTGACCCGGGGTACGCTGCCGGTCGACCGGTCGGCCGTGGCTGCGATTGCGGAAGCTGGACCAGGTGCCGGCGTGGAAGAACGCGCCGGTCAGCACGTCGGTGAGGCACTCGAGGGAGCCGAAGTCGCCGTAGTAGCCCTGCCGCTCGCCGGTGAGCAGCGTGTGCAGCGCGTGGTGGGCGTCGTCGTTCCACTGGGCGTGCAGGCCGTAGCCGCCGGCCTCGCGCGGCGTGATCAGCGTCGGGTCGTTGAGGTCGCTCTCGGCGATCAGCGACAGCGGCCGACCGAGGTGCGTGGACAACGCCTCGACCTCGGTGGCCACCTCCTCCAGCCAGTGGGTGGCCCGACCGTCCGGCATCGCGTGCACGGCGTCCAGCCGCAGCCCGTCGACGTGGTAGTCGCGCAGCCACATCAGCACGCTGTCGACGATGTAGCGGCGCACCCCGTCGGAGTGCGGACCGTCCAGGTTGACCGTGCGGCCCCAGGTGTTGCTCTGCTCGGTGAGGTACGGCGCGAAGCGCGGCGCGTAGGCCCCGGAGGGCCCGAAATGGTTGTAGACGACGTCGAGGATCACCCCCAGGCCCTTGGCGTGGGCCGCGTCGACGAACCGCTTCAACCCGTCCGGCCCGCCGTAGGGCTCGTGCGGGGCGTACCAGCAGACGCCGTCGTAGCCCCAGTTGTGCTCGCCGTTGAACGCGTTGACCGGCAGCAGCTCGACCAGGTCGACGCCGAGGTCGACCAGGTGGTCGAGCCGGGCGATCGCGCCGTCGAACGTGCCCTCCGGGGAGAACGTGCCGATGTGCAGCTCGTAGAGGACGCTGCCGGGCAGTTGCCGACCGGTCCAGGCCGCGTCGGTCCAGTCGAACGCGGCGTGCGAGTAGAGGCGGCTGGGGCCGTGCACCCCGGCCGGCTGCCACGCCGACCGGGGGTCGGGCAGCGCCTGCTCGTCGTCGTCGAGCAGGAACGCGTAGTCGGTGCCCGGGCCCGCGTCGGGCACCTCGACCCGCCACCAGCCGGACCGCCCGGGGCGCATCTCGTGGTCGGCGACGCCGGGCAGGCGCAGCCGCACCCGGGCGGCCTCGGGCGCCCACACCGTGAACTCGGTCATGCGGCGGCCTCCACAGAGTCGGTGGGTGCGAGGAGGGCGACGGGGTAGGTGCTCAGCAGATCATCCAGGAGCAGCTCAGAACCACTGTAGACCCGACCGGTGAACAAGTCGGTGCACTCGTGAACGGGAAGTGACAGGGTGGTGTCCCGCCAGCCGCCCGAGCGGGCCAGCCGCAGCGGCAGCCGGGTCGCCACCGCGACCGCGCCACCCCGGTCGAAGGCCACCGCGTGCGCGCCGGCCGGTCCGTGCGCCGGCACCGGCCGGTAGCCGGCGAACAGCTCCGGGCGGTCGCGGCGCAGGCGCAGCGTCCGGGAGACCACGAGCAGCTTGGCCGCGCCGTCGGCGGCCACCGCCGGCCGCCAGCCGGCGTCGAGCCGGGCCAGCGTCCTGCGGCGTACGGCGAAGTCGACCGGCCGCCGGTTGTCCGGATCGACCAGGGAGTTCTCCCACAGCTCGGTGCCCTGGTAGGTGTCCGGAACGCCGGGCATGGTGAGCTGGACCAGCTTCTGCCCGAGCGAGTTCGACCAGCCGGCCGGGGTGATCTCGTCGGCGAACGCGGTGATCTGCGCGTGCAGCTCCGGGTCGTCGTACATCCGGTCGACCAGGGCGTGCATCTCGTGCTCGAACGCCGGGTCGGGGTCGGCCCAGCTGGTGCTGACCGACGCCTCCCGGGCGGCCTTCTCGGCGTACCCGTGCAGCCGGTCCCGCTCGATCGGCCAGGCGCCGACGGCGGTCTGCCAGAGCAGGTGGGCCAGCGCCGGGTCGGCCAGCGGGGCCCGGGACATCCAGTCGGTCACCCGCTCGGCCCAGCGGCCGGGCATCTCGCTGAGCACGGCGAGCCGGGCCCGCACGTCCTCGCCGCGCTTGGTGTCGTGGGTCGACAGCGTGGTCATGCTCGCCGGCCACCGCACCTGGCGGGCGGCGGCGAACCGGTGCAGCTCCGCCGGCGGCACCCCGAAGTGGGCCGGGCTGCCGCCCACCTCGTTGAGCGCCACGAACCGGCTCCACCGGTAGTAGGCGGTGTCCTCCACGCCCTTGGCCATCACCGCGCCGGTCAGCTGCGGGAACCGGGCGGCCAGCTCGTGGTCGGGGTCGCGGAGCCGGGCGGTGACGGCGTCCAGCACGCCGGTCAGGTCGGGCCGGCGCCGGCCGGCCTCGCTGCGGGCGGCGGCGAGGTGCCGTGCCCCCTCGGGCGGGTAGCCGCGGTAGACCGGGAAGCACGCGGCCAGCTCGGCCAGGGCGGCGCGGACCTGCTCGCGCGGCAGCTCGGGGACGAGCGCGGCGAGGCGGGTCAGCTCGGCGGCGAGCAGCCGGGTGGCGGCCTCCAGCTTGGTGCCGTGGGTCAGGTCCTCCCAGGAGGTGTGCCGGCCGGTGAGCCGGCCGTCCAGCGCGGTGAAGTCCGGTTCGGCGTCCGGGTCGACGAACAGCCCGCTGACCGCCGCCAGGGCGTCGTAGCCGGTGGTGCCGTCGACCGGCCAGTCCGGCAGGTCCTCGCCGTACTCCAGGATCTTCTCCACCACCAGCCAGCGCTCCGGCGCGGCCGCGCGCAGCCGGGCCAGGTAGCCGGCCGGGTCGCGCAGGCCGTCCGGGTGGTCGACCCGGATGCCGTCGACGTCGCCGGCGTCGACCCAGCGCAGGATCTCCGCGTGCGTGGCGTCGAAGACCGCCGGGTCCTCCACCCGCAGGCCGGCCAGGTCCGACACGGCGAAGAACCGGCGGTACGTCAGCTCGGCGTCCCCGCGCCGCCAGTTCACCAGCTCGTAGTGCTGCCGGTCGTGCACCTGCCGGGGCGTCCCGCCGCCGGTGCCGTCGGCGATCGGGAAACGGTGCTCGTGGTAGCGCAGCTCGCCGTCGACCAGCTTGAGGTCGTCGAGCGCGTCGGGAGCGTCGGCGAGCACCGGCAGCAGCAGCCGGCCGCGGTCCCAGTCGATGTCGAACCAGTCCGCGTACGCCGAGTCGCGGCCCCGGCGCAGCACGTCCCACCAGGCCGGGTTGGCCTCCGGACGGGCCACCCCGGCGTGGTTGGGCACGATGTCGACGACCAGGCCCAGCCCGGCCGCGCGCAGCGCCCGGACCAGGCGCCGCCGGCCGGCCTCGCCGCCCAGCTCCGGGTTGACCGCCCGGGGGTCGACCACGTCGTAGCCGTGTTGCGAGCCGGGGGTGGCGGTGAGCAGGGGCGCGGTGTAGAGGTGGGTGACGCCGAGCGCGGACAGGTAGTCGGCCAGCTCGGCCGTGGCGTCCAGGTCGAAGCCGGGGCGCACCTGCACCCGGTAGGTGGAACGAGGGGTGTCGGGCATGGGTCAGGCCGTCCTCTCCAGGACCAGCAGCGAGCGGTCCGGTACGCAGACCGTGCCCCCCGCCTCGACCAGTGTGGTCTTCTCCGGATCCGGTTCCGCCGTGCTGATCACCAGTTCCCACCGGGGACCGAACTCCTCGCCGGGCAGCGTGAAGTCCAGCGGCGCGTCGTGCGCGTTGAACAGCAGCAGGAACGAGCTGTCCCGGTGGCGCTGGCCGTACTGGCCGCGCTCCGGGATGCCGTCGCCGTTGACGAACAGGGCCACCGAGCGGCCGAAGTCGTTGCCCCAGTCCTCGCCGGTCATCTCCCGGCCGTCCGGGGTGTACCAGGCGAGGTCCGGCAGGCCGGACCCGGTGGCCCGGCCGCCGACCGGCAGCCCGGTGAAGAACCGCCGGCGGCGGAACACCTGGTGCCGGTTGCGGAAGTCGGTGAGCCGGCGCACGAACGCGAGCAGCTCGGTGTCGGCCCGTTCCCAGTCCACCCAGGCCAGCTCGCTGTCCTGGCAGTAGGCGTTGTTGTTGCCGCGCTGGGTGCGGCCCAGCTCGTCGCCGTGGCCGAGCATCGGCACGCCCTGGGACAGGATCAGCGTGGCGAGGAAGTTGCGCCGCTGCCGCGCCCGCAGCGCCAGCACACCGGGGTCGTCGGTCTCCCCCTCGACGCCGCAGTTCCAGGAGCGGTTGTGGCTCTCCCCGTCCCGGTTCTCCTCGCCGTTGGCCTCGTTGTGCTTGTCGTTGTAGGAGACCAGGTCGGCGAGGGTGAAGCCGTCGTGGCAGGTGACGAAGTTGATGCTGTGGAACGGGCGGCGGCCGTCGTCCTGGTACAGGTCGGCGGAGCCGGAGATGCGGGACGCGAACTCGGCCAGCGTGGCCGGCTCGCCGCGCCAGAAGTCACGGACCGTGTCCCGGTACTTGCCGTTCCACTCGGTCCACTGAGGCGGGAAGTTGCCCACCTGGTAGCCGCCGGGGCCGATGTCCCACGGCTCGGCGATCAGCTTGACCCGGCCCACCACCGGGTCCTGCTGCACCACCTCGAAGAACGTGGAGAGGCGGTCCACCTCGTAGAACTCGCGCGCCAGGGTGGCGGCGAGGTCGAAGCGGAAGCCGTCGACGTGCATCTCGGTGACCCAGTAGCGCAGCGAGTCCATGATCAGTTGCAGCGAGTGCGGGCTGCGCACGTTGAGGCTGTTGCCGGTGCCGGTGTAGTCGACGAAGTAGCGCCGATCCTCCTCCGACAACCGGTAGTAGCTCGGGGTGTCGATGCCCTTGAAGCTCAGCGACGGCCCGAGGTGGTTGCCCTCGGCGGTGTGGTTGTAGACCACGTCGAGGATGACCTCGATCCCGGCGGCGTGCAGCGCCTTGACCATGCCCCGGAACTCCTGCACCTGCTGGCCCAGGCGGCCCAGCGCGGAGTAGCCGTGGTGCGGGGCGAAGAAGCCGATGGTGTTGTAGCCCCAGTAGTTGCGCAGCCCCAGGTCGACCAGGCGGTGGTCGTGCACGAACTCGTGCACCGGCATCAGCTCGACCGCGGTCACCCCGAGCTGCTTGAAGTGCTCGATCATCACCGGGGAGGCGATCGCCGCGTACGTGCCGCGCAGTTCCTCCGGGATGCCGGGGTGACGCATGGTCAGCCCGCGCACGTGCGCCTCGTAGATCACCGAGTGGTGGTAGGGCGTGCGCGGCGGCTTGTCGTTGCCCCAGTCGAAGTACGGGTTCACCACCACGGACTTCGGCATGAACGGCGCCGAGTCGACGGTGTTCATCCGGTCCGGGTCGCCGCCGACCTCGTAGTCGTAGACCGACGGGTCCCAGGAGACCTCACCGTCGACCGCCTTCGCGTACGGGTCGAGCAGCAGCTTGTGCGGGTTGCACCGCAGTCCGTTGGCCGGGTCCCACGGCCCGTGCACCCGGAACCCGTAACGCTGGCCGGGCTCCACGCCCGGGATGTAGGCGTGCCAGACGTACGCGTCGACCTCGCGCAGCTCGACGCGCCGCTCGGTGCCGATGTCCCACTCGTCGAACAGGCAGAGCTCGATCTTCTCCGCCACCTCGGAGAAGATCGCGAAGTTGGTCCCCATCCCGTCGTAGGTGGCACCGAGGGGATAGCTCTCGCCCGGCCAGACCTGCATGTCGCTCCTTCGGGCCCATGATCGTGAGCGCACCGGACGGGGGACGGCCGATGCGCACGCCGTTCATGCCCCGCCTCACGCGCCGCCAATCCACCCGTTCGGACCGTAACCGAAACGATCGGGTGTTGTCCGTCACGATCGCCCTTTTCGAGATGCGGGTTCGCGCCGGATGGACTTTCCTGGATCGCGGACACGCGCCCGCGCGTCTCCGCCCGGCCGTTCGGCCACCCCTCACCACTCCCTTCCGCCGCCACCGATGCCGGCGTGTCCTCCCCTGCCATGGACGGAGATCGACGTGACCTCTCTGCGGGTCGGCGCGCAGCCCGCCACCGCGACGGACCGGCTCCACCGGCCCACCCTGACCTCCCGCCCGACACCACCGCCGCAGCCCGGCGCCGCGCCGCGGACCCGGCGCATCCTCATGCTGTCGTGGGAGTACCCGCCGGTGCTCGTGGGTGGGCTCGGTCGGCACGTGCACGCGCTCTCCGTCGCGCTGGTCGCCGCCGGGCACGAGGTCACCGTGGTCACCCGGCACGCCGAGGGCGCGCCGCTGGAGGAGTACGCCGACGGTGTGCGGATCGTCCGCGCCGCCGAGGACCCGGTGACCTTCCCGCTGGCCACCGGCTCGCTGCTGGCCTGGACCATGGCGTTCAACCACACCCTCACCCGGGCCGCCCTGCGCGCCGCCGAGTCGGGCGCCTACGACGTGATCCACGCCCACGACTGGCTGGTCGCGCACACCGCGATGACGCTGCGCGAGCACCTCGACGTGCCGCTGGTGACCACCATCCACGCCACCGAGGCCGGCCGGCACCAGGGCTGGCTGCCGGAGGAGATGAACCGCACCATCCATGGCGTCGAGCAGTGGCTGGCCGGTGAGTCCGGCCGGGTGATCGTCTGCTCCGGCTACATGCGCGACGAGGTGGGCGCGCTGTTCGGCGTGGAGCCGGCCCGGGTCGACGTGGTGCCCAACGGGGTCGAGCCGCACCGCTGGCGAGTGCCCGCCTCGGCGGTCGCCGCCGCCCGGGCCCGCTTCGCCGGCGACGGCCCGCTGGTCACGTTCGCCGGCCGACTGGTCTACGAGAAGGGCGTACAGCACCTGCTCGCCGGGCTGCCCCGACTACGCGACCGGCACCCCGGGCTGCGTGCGGTGATCGTCGGCGACGGTCCCTACAAGGCTGACCTGGAGGCCGAGGTGCACCGGCTCGGGCTCGGCGCCACGGTCAGCATGCCGGGCTTCCTCGGCGGCACCGACCTGCCCGCGGTGATGGCCGCCTCGGACTGCTTCGCGGTGCCGAGCATCTACGAGCCGTTCGGCATGGTCGCGCTGGAGGGCGCGGCGGCCGGCGCGCCGCTGGCGGTGTCCCGCACCGGTGGGCTGGCCGAGATCGTCGAGCCGGGCGTGACCGGGATGACCTTCGCCCCGCACGATCCGGACGGCCTCGCCGAGGCGGTGCACGCGCTGCTGTCGGACCGGGAGCGGGCCCGCGCGCTGGCCCGGCGCGCCCGGACCATGGTGCACGAGCAGTACGGCTGGGCCGCCATCGCGTCCCGCACGGCCGCCGCGTACGCCGCCGCCATCGCCGGGGACCCGGCGTTCACCGCGGCCCGGGCCGAGCAGCGCATGGCCGCCGGCCGTGCCCTGCCCGCCCTCCCCGAGGGAAACCTCCTCACCGCCGCCGGCCTGCGGTGAAAGGAAGGGCCCCCTCTTAACGCCTCCGGTAGAGGAAGGGCCCCCTTTTAACACCTCCCGCACCCCTGCACACGCGCACGACAGAGGCCGCCCACCCGAGCCGGGTCGGCGGCCTCCGTCGTCAGCCTGTCTGTTAAGAAGGGGCCCCTGCTCTACCTCAGGCGTTAAGAGGGGGCCCTTCCTTGCACCTCAGCGGTCGGCGGCGGGGAGGTAGTCCCGCTCGGCGGCACCGGTGTAGATCTGCCGCGGACGGCCGATCTTGGTCTCCGGGTCGTTGATCATCTCGCGCCACTGGGCGATCCAGCCCGGCAGCCGGCCCAGCGCGAACAGCACCGTGAACATCTTGGTCGGGAAGCCCATGGCCTTGTAGATCAGCCCGGTGTAGAAGTCCACGTTCGGGTAGAGCCGGCGGGAGACGAAGAAGTCGTCGGCGAGCGCGATCTCCTCCAGCTGCATCGCGAGGTCCAGCAGCGGGTCGGGCTTGGCCATCCGGCCGAGCACGTCCTGGGCGGCCTTCTTCACGATCGCGGCGCGCGGGTCGTAGTTCTTGTAGACCCGGTGGCCGAAGCCCATCAGCTTGACACCGTCCTGCTTGTCCTTCACCTTCTGCACGAAGGTACGGACGTCGCCGCCGTCGGCCTGGATCTTCTGGAGCATCTCCAGCACGGCCTGGTTGGCGCCGCCGTGCAGCGGGCCGAACAGCGCGTTCACGCCGGCCGAGACCGAGGCGAACAGGTTGGCGTTGCTGGAGCCGACCAGCCGCACGGTGCTGGTGGAGCAGTTCTGCTCGTGGTCGGCGTGCAGGATGAACAGCATGTCCAGCACCCGGGCCACCACCGGGTCGACCTCGTACGGCTCGGCCGGCACGCCGAAGGTCATCCGCAGGAAGTTCTCGACGTAGCCCAGCGAGTTGTCCGGGTAGAGCAGCGGCTGGCCGATCGACTTCTTGTACGCGTACGAGGCGATGGTGGGCACCTTCGCCATCAGCCGGATCGTGGACATCTCCACGTGCTCGGAGTCGAACGGGTCCAGGCTGTCCTGGTAGAAGGTCGAGATGGCGCTGACGGCCGAGGAGAGCACGGCCATCGGGTGCGCCTCACGGGGGAAGCCGTCGAAGAAGCGACGCATCTCCTCGTGCAGCAGCGAGTGCCGGCGGATCCGGTCGCTGAACTCGGTCAGCTGGGTCTGGCTCGGCAGCTCACCGTAGATCAGCAGGTAGGAGACCTCCAGGAAGGAGGACTTCTCGGCCAGCTGGTCGATGGGGTAGCCGCGGTACCGCAGGATGCCCGCGTCACCGTCGATGTAGGTGATCGCGGACGAGCAGGACGCGGTGTTGACGAAACCGGGGTCGTACGTGGTCATCCCGGTTTCCTTGAGCAGCTTGCTCACCCCGATGCCGGCGGGGCCCTCGACCGCGGACTGCACCGGCATCGACAGCTGCCCACCGGGGTGGTCGAGCTTGACTTCCGTCATCTGTTCCTCGCTTCGCCGGCAAGATCTTCGTTGAATTGCCTTCGCTTCTACCGTAATCACGGTGCGGCGGACAACGCTCGGCATGGTTTCGGGGTGAGGTATGCGTCACCTGATTCCCGACTTGCCGGGTCGGAAACCGGGTGGGAGCGCTGCCGGTCAGGACAGGGTGAGCCGCCGCAGCTTCCCGTCGGCCTGCACCCGGTAGAGCTCGAGCCGGTTGGCGCCGGCGGCGAACAGCCGGTCGTCGGGGAGGAACGCGGCGAACCGCCGGCCACCGGCGTCCGGCGGCACCACCGGCACCACCGCGCCGACCGTGCCGTTGACCGCGACCGCGAGCCGCGTGCCGTCCGGCACCGACGGGGGCACGGTCCCCCAGACCAGCGCCGGCAGCGCACCCCGCGCCGGGTCGACCGCGTCGAACGCGGCGAGGTTGGCCACCGTGGCGGAGCCGCCGGCCGGCACGGCGCCGACCCGGGTGCCGACCAGCGGGTCGGTGGCGGGCAGCGGTACGGGAGCGGGCACCCGGCCGGTGATCGTGACGGGTTGGCCGGGCCGGTCGTAGAAGCGTTTGTCGGCGCGCTCGCGCGGGGTGGCGTTCGCCGAGCGGCCGTCCATCGACCAGGGCACCCGCATGTGGGTCTCGTCGGCGACGGTCGGCAGCAGGTCGACGTGTTCCCAGTTGCGGTCGTCGACCCGGCCGGTCCGCTGGCCCGGCTCCTTGACGAACATCGGCACCCAGGCCACCTGGTTCGCGGCGTGGTCGATGGCGTCCATGCCGCGTCCCTGCCAGTCCTGGCGGAAGCTGACCCCGTGGTCGGCGGTGACCATGACCAGCGCCTTGTCGTAGAGGCCGGTGGCGCGCAGCGTCCGCAGCGTCTCGCCGATCAGCCGGTCGGTGTAGCCGAGCTGGGCCAGGTGCCGGGCCCGGGCCAGGTCCACCCAGCCGGCGCCGTCGTTGGGCAGGTCCTCCGGCGCGTCGTAGCGCGCCCCGGAGGGCAGGTACGTCCACGGCGTGTGCGGCATGAGCAGGTGCAGGAAGTGCAGCGTGGGCCGGTCGGCGGGGCGCAGGCCGGCCAGGAACGCGGTGAACCGGGCGGGCTGGTTGTCGTCGAGGGTGTCCCAGCGGAACTTCGGGTCGTCGGGCACCGGCTCGGCGGCGTCCAGCCCGACCTCGGCCGCGGTCTGCTCGCGGTAGGAGTCCTCGGGGTCGACCCGGCTGTCCACCGGCGCGGCGAGCTGGCGCAGCAGTTTCCCGCTCTCCCGGGTCAGCACGCCGAGCCCCTGTTCCGGGGTGACCGCCTGCTCGCACCGGCTGGGCGGGCAGAGCCGGGTGATGCTCTCCTCGGCCTTTATCTGGTAGAGGCCGCCGAGCGCGGTGAACAGGTTGTCCGGGTACTGCGAGTAGTGCGGCGCCGCACCCCGCTCGGGGTAGCGCCCGGTGAGCATCGCCGGCAGCGCGTAGGGCGTCCAGCCGCTGACCCCGGTGGCGTTGCGGTACCAGGTCGACCCGGCGGCCAGCGCGGCGAAGTTGGGGTAGCGGGCCGCGTCGATCCGCCCGTCGGGACCGAGCAGCGACACCAGCGGAAGCTCGTCCAGCACGATCATGACCACCGGCGGGTGGGCGCCGGCGCCGGCGGTCCCGGCCGCGCCACCCTCGCCGCGCGGCAGCACCACCGCCGAGGCCGGGGACGCGAACAGGAACAGCCCGACGAAGACCACCGGCCCGAGCGCGGCCACCCGCAGCATCCGGCGCAGCGCCCGCCACCGCCGGTGGGCGGCCGCCGCGGCGGCCCCGACCAGGCCGGCCACGACCAGCAGGGGTACGCCGCGCAGCGGCGTGACGTGCCGGCCGACCTGGACCGCCAACGCGGCGAGCAGCAGTCCCACGATCACCGTGTGCACCACGGCGCGGGTGACCCGTCCGGCGAGCAGGGACAGCGCGCCGAGCGCCGCGAACGGCAGCGTCGGCACCAGCGCGATCAGGGCGACCAGCAGCAGCACGTCGCCGCGCGCGGCGCGGTGGAACAGGAAGAAGTCGGGGCTGCGACCGAGCACGTCCAGCAGCGGCTGGGTGACCACCAGCCCGACCAGCGCCGCCACCTCCGCCAGCCGCGCCGCCTCGGCCCGCCAGCCGGCCCGCCGCCGGGGCCGGTCGGTGTCCGGCGGGCGCTCCCGCGGTGGCGCGAGGACGTCCTCAGCCACCCACCACCACCTGGTAGAGGGTGCGGGTGCTGGACGGCAGCTCGGTGCGGGCGACCACCCGCCCCCGGCGGGCCAGCAGCGCCTCGAAGGTGTCCCGCCGGTAGTCGGGGAAGAGCCCGTCCGGCTTGTTGGCCAGCAGCCGGCGGGCCATCGGGTCCTCCGGGTGGACGAACTCCACCACCAGGACGCCGCCGGTCGCGGTGAACGCGGTGAGCTGGTCCAGCACCTCCGGCAGCGGGACGTTGCGGCCGATCGCCAGGTGGTGCACCACGGCCAGGGCGAGCACCACGTCGGCGCGGGCCCGGTCGGCGAACGCGGCCCGTTCGACGCCGCGCCAGCCGCCGCCGGGCGACGGGTCGGCCAGGTCCAGCACCAGCGGCAGGATGCGCTGCTCCCCCTCGTCGCGCAGGGCGCGGTAGAGCGCGTCGACCACGACCGGGTCCTGCTCGACCGCGACCACGTGCGCGGCGTGCCGGGCGGCGATGCGGGCGTACCGGCCGTCGTTGGCGCCCAGGTCCAGCACCGTGCCGGGGCCGGTGGCGGCGACGGCCCGGTCGACGAAGGTCTCCTTGGCCTGCCGGTCCGGCACCGAGTACGCGCAGGTGCGCTGGTAGTCCGTCCAGTGGCTGTCGCCGGGCCGGTGGTCGAGCCGGCGGACCAGCTTCGTCAGCCCGCGTACGGTGGCCCGGGCCAGTTCCCGGGAGAAGCCGGCGTCGCGCAGTTGGGCGCGGACGTCGCTGGTGCTGGCGGCGGAGTTGCGCGCCTGCATCGCGCCGTGCAGGTGCACGTGGGTGGGTACGCCGGCCCGCCACCGTCGGGTCCCGGCGAACAACCGGCGCATCTGGTCCGGCTCGATCCCGTCGACGCGGGCCCGCAGGAACGGCTGGAAGTCCAGGCCGAGGTGGGCCTGGACGAGCAGGGGGTAGAGCAGCGTCTGGCAGAACTGCCGGTAGCCGGCCCAGGGCTCGCCGTCGCGCAGCGCCTCGAAGGAGCCGACGTCGATGAAGACCGGCCGGGCGCCGCGCCACTGCACGTTGTAGGCCGAGCCGTCCTTGGTGGTGAAGCCGGCGTCCAGTGCGGCGCCCAGCACGTCCAGGTGCAGCAGCGCCGCGTCGCGCAGCATCGCGTACGACCACTCGTAGGGGTGCGACACGAACGGGATCCGCTCGTGTCGCAGCACCGCGGCCCAGGGCGCGTCGACCGGTGTCGGGGTCAGCTCCTCGGTGCCGACGACCTGACCGGTGGCGGTCAGGTTCCGGAAGAAGTCGGCGGCGGACAGGGCGCGCCAGTCGCGGGCGGAGCGCTCGTCGAGGCCGCGCAGCACCTCGTGGCCCCGGTGGAAGACGCGGTTGCCGGGGTCGCGGAACGAGCCGGGCTCGACGCGTACGCCGGTGTCGGGGATCGTCACGCCGGTCAGCCCTGGTCGGTGGGCTGACGGCGGAAGCGGGACACCAGGCGGCGCCAGTAGAGCTTGGCGGCCACGGCCACTCCGGCCACCCCGCCGACCACCGCCTGCACGATGAGACTGCCGGATCCCGCGTCCAGGTAGGCCAGGTGCGTCACGGCTGCTTTCCTTCCCTCGCCGGTCATCGGAGCGCAGCCCGGTATGCGAGCTTTGTTGCTCTAAGCCGGACTTGTCACTCACCGTACGCCCTGCGATCCGGACGCGCGGGCACACCGGTGACTCGTCCCCCGTCCGATCCGTTCAAGACCGCAGCGGCCCGCGCGGCCTAGCGTGGCGGTCATGACACCGCAGTTCGATCTCGTCGGGACGGTCGTCACCGACATGGCCCGCACGCTCGACTTCTACCGCCGGCTGGGGCTGCCGATCCCGCCCGGCGCCGACACCGAACCCCACGTGGAGGTCACCCTGCCCTCCGGCGTACGGCTGGCCTGGGACACCGAAGAGATGGTGCGCAGCTTCCACCCCGCCTTCGACCCGTCCGGCGGCCACTCCCGGATGAGCCTCGCCTTCCGCTGCGCCGACCCGGCGGAGGTGGACCGCTGGTACGCCGAGCTGACCGCCGCCGGCCACCACGGGGAGCTGCCGCCGTGGGACGCCTTCTGGGGCCAGCGGTACGCGGTCCTGCACGACCCGGACGGCAACGGCGTGGACCTGTTCGCGCCGCTGTCCGCCGACTGACCACCCGCCCGGGCACCGCGGGCGGGTCCGGCCATTCGCGCCGGGTCAGCCGCCGAGCAGGCGCGTCGGGGGCACGCCGGCGATCTCCCGGACGTCGCGGGTGAGGTGCGCCTGGTCGGCGTACCCGATCCGGGCGGCGACCTCGGCGAGCGGCGCGCCGCCGTGGGCCAGGTCGAGCGCGCGACGCATCCGCAGGATCCGGGCGAGCGTCTTCGGGCCGTACCCGAACAGGGCCAGGCTGCGCCGGTGCAGGGCCCGCGCCCCGAGGCCGACCTCGGCGGCCGTCGCGGCGACCGTCGCCCCCGCGGCCAGCCGGGCGGCCACCCGGGCGCCGAGCGGGTCGGGGCCCCCGGCGGCCGCCAGCCGGGCCCGGGCGACCTCGGCCAGGACCACCGCGCCGGCGTCCGACCAACCGGCGGCGGCGGATGCCGCCTCCTCGACCCGCGCGGCCAGGACCTCCGCGTCCCGCCCCCAGAGGTCGGCGAGCGGGACGCGGAGGTCGCGCAGCTTCTCCGCCGGCACCCCGAACACGGTCGGGCCCGTGCCCGGCGGCAGCCGCAGCCCGATCCACCGCTCCCCCGGCGCCGACCGGGACAGGTGGGCGGTCCGGTCGGGGCCGGCGACCAGCAGGCCGGCCCGGCTGGACCAGAGCAGGTCCAGGCACCCGTCCGGCAGCACCCGGGTCCGCCCCGCGCCGTCGGACACGCTCGCCCACCGCACCGCGCCCCGGATCCGCTCCTCGGCCCGCTCCCGGTACATGCCTCCAGCCTGCCACCCCCGGCGGCGGGTCGTGACGGTCATGGGCGGTGGTGCATCGCCAGGCGGAGCAGCAGGAACCGCAGCGCGGTCGCGGCGAGGTTGGCCGCCACCAGGACGACCAGCTCGACCGCGCGCGGCGGCGCCGTGAGCGCGTGCAGGACCGCCAGCGCGCCACTGGTCAGGGCCAGCCCGAGGGCGAACGCGAGCAGCCCCTGGAGGTGGTGCCGGCCGGCGTGCCGGCGGCCGGTGACGCCGAAGGTGAGCCGCCGGTTGGCCGCCGTGTTGGCCACCGCGGTCAGCAGCAGCGCGAGCAGGTTCGCCGGTTGCGCCCCGAGCGGCCCACGGGCCGCCACGAAGATCACCAGGTACGCCACCGTGCTGGCCACCCCCACCGCGGCGAACCGGACGAGCTGGCGGGGCAGCCCCACCGGCACCTGGGCCGGCGGCGCCGGCAACGGGGCCCGGCCGAGCTGGGCGCGCAGCCGGGGCAGGGGCAGCGCGCCGGTGAGCAGCGCCCGGGCCAGCCGCCCGATCCCGCGCAGGTCGGCCAGCGCGGTGGCGACGATGTCGACCCGGCTGTCCGGGTCGTCCACCCAGTCCACCGGCACCTCGTGGATCCGCAGCCCGGCGCGCTGGGCCAGGACCAGCAGTTCGGTGTCGAAGAACCAGCCGGTGTCCCGTACCAGCGGCAGCAGCTCCGCCGCCACGTCGGCGCGGATCGCCTTGAACCCGCACTGCGCGTCGGAGAAGCGCACCGCGAGCGTGCCGCGCAGCAGCAGGTTGTAGCCCCGGGAGATCACCTCCCGCTTCGCGCCCCGGACCACCCGGCTGGTCCGCGCCAGCCGGGTGCCGATGGCCAGGTCGGAGTGGCCCGAGATGAGCGGCGCGACCAGCGGCAGCAACGCGGCCAGGTCGGTGGAGAGGTCCACGTCCATGTACGCCAGCACCGGCGCCGGCGAGGCGGACCAGGCGGCGCGCAGCGCCCGGCCCCGCCCCTTCTCCGCCAGGTGCACCACCTCCACCCCGGGCAGTTCGGCGGCGAGCGCCTCGGCGACCGCCCGGGTGCCGTCCACGCTGGCGTTGTCGGCCACCGTGATCCGGAACGGGTACGGGAAGTGCGCGGTCAGGTGCGCGTGCAGCCGCCGGACACAGGGGCCGAGGTCGGCCTCCTCGTTGTAGACCGGGACCACCACGTCCAGCACCGCGCCCTCGGCGGTGGGCCGGGCCCGTACGGCGGCCCGGGGCTCCTGCGTGAAGGTCATCGCTCAGCCCTGCCTTCCGCTGCTCAGGTCGTAGACGGTCACGCCGTCGACGGTGGTGGCGGTGAAGGTCTGCGCGACCCAGGCGGCGATCTGGCCCGAGGCGTCGCTGCCGCCGTCGGCCCGGAACCCGCCGCCGCCGATGAAGTAGTGGACGCGTCCGTCGGCGACGTACCGCTGGAACTGGGCCAGCGTCGGCGACGGGTCGCTGCCGTTGAAGCCGCCGATCGGCATCACCGGTTCACCGGTGGCGAGCTGGTAGCCGGAGGCGTTGTTCGAGCCGATCGTGGCGGCCACCCAGGTGTAGTCGTCCGCCTCGGCGGTCAGCAGCGCCGTCATCTCGGCGCTGGGCTCGCGGGCGTCGAGCAGCCCACCCATGCCGCCGCCGCGCTGCCCCCGGCTCCCACCGTCCGGGCCGGTGCCGCCGTTCTGACCGCCCGGCATGGCCGGCGGTTGGCCGCCGCCCGGGAAACCCGGGACGGCGCCCGTCCCGTTCGACCCGCCGTCCTGGCCGCCCGGGAGGCCGGGGAACGCGCCGGTGCCGCCGCCGCCCGGGAAGCCCGGGAACTGGCCGTTGCCGCCGCCCGGGAAGCCCGGGAACTCTCCGCTGCCTCCGCCCGGCATCCGCCCACCGGGGAAGCCGCCCCGACCGCCGGGCCCGAAGCCGCCCGCCACGAACGGCCCGGCACTCGGGATCGCACCGGTGTGCGGGGTGGCCGCCGTCTGCAGCGCGTACGCCGCCGGCCCGGCCAACCCCACCGCCAGCCCGACCCCCACCACCACAGCGCCGAGCCACCGTCCCGCGCGCCGCCCGCGCCAGGCCGGGGTGACCAAGGAGTTCGCGTCGGCTCCGGCCCCGCCGCCCGACGCCAACTCCTTGGTCACGGGGGCGGGGGTGGTGCGCGGGAGGAGGGAGAGCAGGAGAAGGAGGGCCGCCACGGCCAGGCCGGTGACCAGCACGGTGGTGCGCAGCCAGGGGTACCACTCGGGGCTGCGCCCGAGCAGGTGCCACGACCACCAGGTGGTGACCGCCAGCGTGCCGGACAGCACCAACGTGGCGACCGGACCGCGCCACCGGCCCGCGAACGCGGCCGTCGGTCGACGCCACCGCACGGGTCCCGTTGGGGCCGAGCCGCCGTCCGCCGGCGTGACGCCCGCCGACGGAACCGGGCCGGTCGGCGCCACGCCCGCCGGGGGAACCGGGCCGGTCGGC
Source organism: Micromonospora sp. WMMD754 (assembly GCF_049315235.1). Taxonomy (NCBI): domain Bacteria; kingdom Bacillati; phylum Actinomycetota; class Actinomycetes; order Micromonosporales; family Micromonosporaceae; genus Micromonospora; species Micromonospora sp. WMMD754. Next base: position 4,759,407 of record NZ_CP186058.1, on the reverse strand, counting down.
GCGACACCCGCCGGGGCGGTTCGGGCGGCCCGCCACAGCAGGGTGACGCCGATGCCGACGATCCCGCCGATCGCCGGGGCGAGGGCGACGGTGTAGTAGGCGTGGAAGATCCCGGACATGAAGCTGAAGATCAGCCCGGTGACCAGCAGCCAGCCGCCCCAGAGCAGCAGGCCGGCCCGGGTCCGGTCGGTACGCGGCGCGCGCCCGGCCAGCCACAGGCCGGCGACCAGCAGGATCAGCGCGGCCGGGAGCAGCCAGGAGATCTGCCCGCCGACCTCGGTGTCGAACATCCGCAGCAGGCCCGCCTGGCCGGAGAACGGTCCGCCGCCCCCGCCGCCCGGCCGCCCTCCCCCACCGACGCTGCCCACCTCGTCACCGGTGATCCGGCCCAGTCCGTTGTAGCCGAGCGTCAGCTCCAGGATGCTGTTGTGCTGCGAACCACCGATGTACGGACGGGCGCTCGCCGGCACCAGCTCCACGATCGCCACCCACCAGCCGGCGGAGACCACCACGGCCAGCCCGGCCAGCAGCAGGTGGCGGATCCGCCGGCCGGGCCCGGTCGGCGCGGCCAGCAGGTAGACCCCGGCGAAGACCGGGATCACCAGGAACGCCTGGAGCATCTTGGTCAGGAAGCCGAGACCGACGAGCGTCCCGGTCAGCGCGAGCCACCGGGCGCTCGCCGTCTCCACCGCCCGCACCGTCGCGTACGCGGCGGCGACCAGCAGGAACACCAGCAGCGCGTCCGGGTTGTTGAACCGGAACATCAGCGTGGCCACCGGGGTGAGCGCGAGCACCGCGCCGGCGAGCAGACCGGCCGCCGGGCCGTACCAGCGGCGGACGGTGGCGTACAGCACGCCGACCGAGGCGACGCCGAGCAGCGCCTGCGGCACCAGGATCGACCAGCTGCTCAGCCCGAACAGCCGCACGGAGAGCGCCATCAGCCACAGTGACGCCGGGGTCTTGTCCACGGTGATCGAGTTGGCCGCGTCCGAGGAGCCGTAGAAGAACGCCTCCCAGCTCTGCGAGCCGGCCTGCACCGCGGCCGAGTAGAACGCGTTGCCCCAGCCGGACGCGCCCAGGCCCCACAGGTAGAGCAGCCCGGTCGCGGCCAGCAGGCCGAGCAGTGCCGGGCGGGCCCAGCGCGGGTCGCGACCGGGCGGACCGGCCGGCGGGTCCGCCGGGGTCGGGCTCGACTGGGGTACGGGCGCGGCGGCCGGCCCGGTCGCGGGCGGGCCGGCGGTCTCGGTCGCGGGCGGGCCGGCGGTCTGCGCGGTCAGCAGGCTCTCGGATCTGTCCATGCCGGCAAGCCTCGGAGAGCGCGCTGACCCGCCCCCGTGAGCGGCCTATGCGTCGGCTGTGGATCCCGGCAGCCGGACGGTGAAGGCGGTGCGGCCGGGGTGGCTGTCCACCTCGACCCGCCCGTGGTGGGCCTCCACCACGGCGGCGACGATGGCCAGGCCCAGCCCGGTGCTGCCGTGGGCCCGCGAGCGGGAGCCGTCGCCGCGGGCGAACCGCTCGAAGACCTCCGGTTGCAGCTCCTGCGGGATGCCCGGCCCGTCGTCGACCACGCGCAGCTCCACCCCGTCCGGGACCGGGGCGAGGCGGGTGGTGACGGTGGTGCCGGGCGGGGTGTGCACCCGGGCGTTGGCGAGCAGGTTCGCCAGCACCTGGTGCAGCCGGTGGGCGTCGCCGGTGACGGTCAACGGCTCGTCGGGCAGGTCGAGCTGCCACCGGTGCTCCGGGCCGGCCACGTGCGCGTCGCTGACCGCGTTCACCGCCATGGCGGTGAGGTCGACCGGCTCGGCGCCGAGCGGACGGCCCGAGTCCAGCCGGGCGAGCAGCAGCAGGTCGTCGACGAGGCTGGTCATCCGGGTGCTCTCCGACTCGACCCGGCGCAACGCGTGCGCCACGTCGGGCGGCACCTCCTGCCGTCCGCGTCGGGCCACCTCGGCGTAGCCCCGGATGGCGGCGAGCGGCGTGCGCAGCTCGTGGCTGGCGTCGGCGACGAACTGGCGTACCCGCGTCTCGCTGGCCTGCCGGGCGGCGAGCGCGGCGGCGACGTGGCCGAGCATCCGGTTGAGCGCGCCGCCCACCTGCCCGACCTCGGTGCGGGGGTCGGTGTCGGCGGCCGGCACCCGCACCGACAGGGCCACCTCGCCCCGGTCCAGCGGCAGCTCGGTGACCCGGGCGGCGGTGGCGGCGACCCGGTTCAGCGGGCGCAGCGTGCCCCGGACGATGAGCGCGCCGAGGCCGCCGGCGATGACCAGCCCGGCGCCGATCACCCCGGCCTGCGCCACCACCATCCACATGACGGTGTCCCGGACCGGGGCCAGCGGGATGGCCAGGACCAGCACGTCGCCGTCGCCGCGCGGGGAGTTCACCGCGATCGCCCGGTAGTCTCCCCGCTCGCCGACGTCGACGGTGCGGGGACGGGCGGCGGGGCGCAGCGGGGCGAGCGCGGCCAGGTCGGCGGCGGACACCGCCTCGGCGCCGCCGCTCTCGAGCCGGACCTGCCCGGCGGGGTCGCCGGACGCCGGCACCCGCACCGCGATCGAGCCCGGCGGGAAGCCACCCGGCGGCGGCGGCGCCCCCTCCGGGCCGAACGGCAGCCGGCGTCCGGACGGGTCCGACCGGTACGGGTCGGGGCGGCCGACCCAGCGTTCCAGGTCGTCCGGCCGGCGGTCGCCGAAGGTGAGCTGGTTGTCGATCTGGCCGACCAGGAAGTGCCGCAGGGCGACCGTGGTCAGGCCGCCGATGCCGACGCTGACCAGGGCCAGCAGCGCCACCACCGAGAGCACCAGCCGCCGGCGCAGCGACCAGCCGGCCAGCCGCCGGCGCAGCCGTCCGCCCCGGTCACTCCGCGGGTCTGAGGACATAGCCGGCCCCGCGCAACGTGTGGATCATGGGCGCCCGGCCGGCGTCGATCTTCTTGCGCAGGTACGAGATGTACAGCTCGACCACGTTGGCCTGGCCGCCGAAGTCGTAGTTCCAGACCCGGTCGAGGATCTGCGCCTTGCTGAGCACCCGGCGCGGGTTACGCATCAGGTAGCGCAGCAGCTCGAACTCGGTCGCGGTGAGCGTGATCAGGTCGTCGCCCCGGCGCACCTCGTGGCTGTCCTCGTCGAGGCTGAGGTCGCCGACGGTGAGCACCGCCTCCTCCCGGGCGGCGACCGCGAACCCGGAGCGGCGCAGCAGGGCGCGCAGCCGGGCGATCACCTCCTCCAGGCTGAACGGCTTGGTCACGTAGTCGTCGCCGCCGACGGTGAGCCCGGCGATCCGCTCCTCCACCGCGTCGCGGGCGGTCAGGAAGAGCACCGGCACGCTGGGCGACTGCTCGCGCAGCCGGCGTAGCACCTGGAAGCCGTCGAGGTCGGGCAGCATCACGTCGAGCACCACGGCGTCCGGCCGGAACTGCCGGGCCGCGGTGACCGCCGCCATCCCGCTGCCGGCGGTGGTGACCTGCCAGCCCTCGTAGCGCAGGGCCATGGAGAGCAGGTCGGTGAGGGTGGGCTCGTCGTCGACCACCAGCACCCGCACCGGCTCGCCGTCCGGTCGGCGCAGCTCGATCCGACCCTCGGCGGCCTGCCCGTTCATGACCATGCTCCCCATCGTGGGCGCACCCGCTGTACCGGGGCTGTCCCGATCCTGTGTACCAGCTGTGCGGGGCGCGCGGGGGGAACCGGGCGGAACGGTCGGCCTTCCCCGGCAGGCTACCCGGTGGTAACTTGCCGGCATGTCCATCGACGGTCGTCCCGCCGGCCCGCTGGCCGGCAAGGTGGTGCTGGTGACCGGCGCGGCCCGGGGCATCGGCGAGCACACCGCCCGGCTCGCCGCCGCCCGGGGCGCCCGACTGTCCCTGGTCGGGCTGGAGCCAGAGCGGCTGGCCGCGCTCGCCGCCGAGCTGGGGCCCGGACACGTCTGGTTCGCCGCCGACGTCACCGACCAGGCGGCGCTCACCGAGGCGGTCGACGGCACGGTGGCCGCGCTCGGCGGGATCGACGCGGTGGTGGCCAACGCGGGCGTCGCCAACCGGGGCACGATCGCGGTCGGCGACGTCGAGGCGCTGGTGCGTACCGTCGAGGTGAACCTGGTCGGTGTCATGCGGACGGCGGCGGCGACCGTGCCGGCGCTGATCGACCGCGGCGGCTACCTGCTGATCGTCTCCTCGGCCGCGGCGTTCGCCGCGCTTCCCGGCATGGCCGCCTACTGCGCCTCCAAGGCCGGCGTCGAGCACTTCGGCACCGCGATCCGGCTGGAGCTGGCGCACCGCGGCGTGGCGGTCGGCACGGCACACCCGTCCTGGGTGGACACCGACCTGGTCCGGGAGGCACGGGCGGACCTGCCGGCGTTCGAGAGCGCGCTGGCGAAACTGCCCTGGCCGATGCGGCGGACCACCACGGTCGCCGAGTGCGCCGAGGCGTTCGTCCGGGCGATCGAACGACGCCGCCGCCGGGTGTACGTGCCACGCGCCGTGGGCGCCGTGCAGGCGGTGCGGTCGCTGCTGGTCAGCCCGCTGGCCGACCGACTGGTCGGGCGGACCGCACGGGTCACCGTCCCGCTGATCGAGGAGCAGACCCGGGCTCTGGGCCGGGGTTTCGGCGCGAGCACGCCGGAGGCCGGCCGGTGAGCGCGCCGGTGGAGGTGGTGTTCGAGCGGCGCGGCGCCGGGCCGGCGCTGGTGCTGCTGCACGGCATCGGTCACCACTGGGGCGCCTGGCTGCCGGTGCTGGACCGTCTCGCCGAGACGCACGACGTGATCGCCGTCGACCTGCCCGGCTTCGGTCGCTCCCCGGTGCCGACCACCGGCCTGCCCGCCGACATGCCCGGGCTGGTCGCCGGGATGGTCGAGCTGTTCGCCGCGCTCGGCCTGGAGCGACCGCACGTGGCCGGCAACAGCCTCGGCGGGGCGCTCGCCCTGGAACTGGCCGCCGCCGGCGCGGTCTCGTCGGCCACCGCGCTGTCGCCGGCCGGCTTCTGCACCCCGCGCGAGCTGCGGTGGGCCCTCACCGTGCTCACCCTGCACCGCAACGCGGCGCGGCTGCCCGAACCGGTGCTGCGCCACCTGTTCGCCGCGCCGGCGCTGCGCGCGCTGGCGATGGGCATGATCCTGGCCCGGCCGAACCGGATGGCATTGGACGTGGCGCTGGCCGACGCCCGCGCGCTGCGGCAGGCGCGGGCGTTCCGCGCGGTGGCCCGCGCGGGCCGGGGGTACGCGTTCGCCGGCGCCCCCACCGTGCCGGTGACGGTGGCCTGGGGCACCCGGGACCGGATCCTGCCCTACCGCCAGGCGGCGCTGGCCCGCACCCGGCTGCCCGCCGCCCGGCACCTGGACCTGCCCGGCTGCGGGCACGTGCCGATGCACGACGACCCGGACCTGGTCACCTCGGTCATCCTCGACACGACCGGCGTCCGCCCGGTCTGAGCGTCACTCGGTCGCGCCGAACGGGTCGGTGCGCACGTAGCGCATCGTCCAGCCCTCCGGGCCGGCCCGGTTGCCGCGCTCGTAGAGATGGTCGGCCACGCCGTCGGCCGGTCGGTCCGGGTGGCGCAGGATCCACCGGGGCGGCGGCGTGCCGTCCGGCTCCGCGGGCAGGTCCCGGACCAGGTCGTCGGCCGGGCCGCCGACGAACCGTACGCGCACCGAAGCCACCGTCACTCTCCGTTCCGCTGTCGACACCCTCGCCGCGAAGCTACCCCGGCCGGACCGGAACCCCCGGCGGTTTGCACAGGTCGGGGCCCGGGTAGCGGGACCGGAGGGGACCGGACGAGACAGGGAGTGGTCGATGAGGACGCTGGGCGGGCGGTACGAGCTCGAACAGCGGGCCGGCCTGGGAGGCATGTCGGAGGTCTGGCGGGCCCACGACCGTGTGCTCGACCGGACCGTCGCGGTGAAGCTGATCTCGCCCAGCCTGGACGGGGACGTCGGCGCGGTGCAGCGGATCCGGTCCGAGGCCCGCTCGGCGGCGCGGCTGGTGCACCCGAACGTCGCCAGCGTGCACGACTTCGGCACCGCCGAGCTGCCGGACGGGCGGCCGGTGCCGTACATCGTGATGGAGCTGGCCGAGGGCGAGACGCTCGCCGCCCACCTGCGCAACGGCCCGTTGGACTGGCGGATCGCGGTGCGGGTCTGCGCCGAGGTGAGCGCAGCGCTCGCCGCCGCGCACGGGCACGGCATCGTGCACCGCGACGTGAAGCCGGCGAACGTGATCCTCACCCCGTACGGGGTGAAGGTGCTCGACTTCGGCATCGCCACCCCGGCCGGAGCGCCCGACCACACCCCGGAGGGGGTCGTCGTGGGCACCCCGGCGTACCTGGCCCCGGAGCAGCTCGACCGGCAGCCGGCCACCCCGGCCGCCGACATGTACGCGCTCGGCGTGCTGCTCTACTACTGCCTGACCGGTCGGCTGCCCTACGACGCCGGAAGCACCACGCAGCTGCTCGGCTCGCGGCGGCGACGGCGGCCACCGCAGCCGCTGCCGGAGATCCCGGGCCTGCCGCCGGAGGTGGCGGAGCTGTGCCGCAGCTGCCTCGACGCGGACCCGGCCGCCCGGCCGACCAGCGCGATGGCCGCGCTGTTGCTGGCCGAGGCGGTGGACGCCCGGGTCTACGTGCCGATGACCGTGACGCTGCCGAGGCAGCGTGCCGCGCAGGTGTCGCCGTGGAACAGCCGGGCGGCCGCCGAGGCGACCGAGGCGATGGCCGTCGACGCGGCCACGAGTGGTCGGGTGGGCTGAGCGTACTGCCGGCGCGGGCCCGGTTTCGCCGGTCGGGGGCCGGGAACCCGGGCCGATGAGTGACGGGAGGAACGCGATGCCGGATCCGAGTTCCTGGCTGGCCGAGACGGCCACGGCGACCGCGGCGGGCGGTCACGTACGCACCGACGACGGCGGTCTCTCCTCCGCCCTGGCGTCCCCGCTGGCGCCGCACTGCACCGGCCTGACGCCGGAGCAGCTCCTGGCCGCCGCGTTCGCCTCCTGCCTGCACCACGCCGCGGTGGAGGCGGCCGGTGAGATCACCGACGAGGCGCACACCGTGCAGGTGACCGCCGAGGCGAAGCTGGGCCGGGACGACGACGGGCGCTACCGGGCCGACGTGCACGCCGAGATCTCCTCGGCGGGGCTGACCCGGGAGCAGCTGGCCGACCTGGTCGCGCACGCCGATCGGCTCTGGCCGTTCTCCAGTGGCGACCCGAGCCGGCACCGGCTCACGGTCACGCCGGCGGAGAACGGCCGGCACTGACCGGTCACCAGCGGAAGCCGGCGGTCACCGCGCGGTGGTCGCTGTCCGGGGTGCGTACCACCCCGGCCGTGGTCGGGGTGAGCCCGCGGTAGAGGACGTGGTCCGGGCGGGTCACCGGCAGCTCCGCCGGCCAGGTGAAACCGAAACCCTGCCCGGCCTCGGCCTGCGCGTCGCCGAGCAACCGGGTCAGCGGGTCGAAGACCCGGTCGGTGGTGGCGGTATTCAGGTCGCCGAGCACGACCAGCCGGTCGGCCGGGTCGGCGCGGACGGTGGCGGCCAGCGCGGCCACCGTCTCGTCGCGGGTGGCGGTGTGCCCGGCCCGGGCCGAGCCCAGGTGCACGACGTACACCACGAGGTCCCCCTGCGGGGCGGCCACCACGGCGCGCAACGCCCGGTCCCAGCCCAGCCCGGTGTCCACGCCGTGGGCCTCCCGGATCGGCCAGCGGCTCCACAACGCGACCGTGGACACAGCCGCCCGGTGCGGGTACCGCTCGGCCAGGGCCGAGGCCACCCGCTCGCCGTCGGCGACCTCCTGCAGGCCGATCAGGTCCGGCGCCGCACCGGCCAGCGCGCCGGCGGTGGCCGCCGGGTCGGGGTTGCCGGCGCGCAGGTTCTGGCTGGCCACCCGCACCGCCGCACCGTCGGCCTCGGCCGTCGGGGGCAGCCACGCCCGCCCGTAGAGCCCGGCCCAGACCACCGCCGGCAGCAGGACCGCGATCAGCGCCCGGCGGGAGCGGCGCAGCAGCGCCGCGAGCGCGAGCAGGGGTACGCCGAGTCCGAGCAGCGGGGTGGCGCTGTCGACCAGGCTGCCCAGCCCGTTGACGTTGGGCACGGCGCGGTGCCCCACGAGGAGCAGCGCGAGCAGCACGGCGCAGGCCACGAGGACGAGCCCTCGCCGGCCCCGACTGCCGGCGGGCTCGCCCGCGGCCCGCGCGTCGACCATCTGCTCCGTCACCGTCCGGATCGTATCGAGCGCCCGCGTGGGCGGGGCGGCCGATCGCGGTACTCGTCGGCGCGGTCCGGCCTCGGTGGATCGGCGTCCGGCCGGCGCCGGGCGACCGGCCCGCCGTGGGCCGAACGGTGGACGGCCGCGGCTGGGGTGGGGCGGAGGGCCGTGCGCCCGATTCTTCCCCGCGAAACCGACATGAGCGATCTTTCGGAGACACGAGGTCTGGACCTTTCATAATCGCTCGACGGCAATGCCGGGGCGGATCATGGCAAATTGTGGCGCATGCCACCAACCGGCCCGATGGCAAGGGACCAGAAGCTTTCTAGCCTCGGCGGGTGCACCCCGACCACCCCGATCATCAGCAGCTGCCCGCGCCGCGCCCGGTTCGCCGAACGATCGACCCGGCATCAGCCGAACGGCGGGTGGGGCGGCACCGCGCCCCCGAGCCGGCCCGGCGCGCCCCGACCCGGTCCGTGCCCGGCCGGATCGCGGTGGCCACCGGCGTGACCTGCTGCCTCGGGCTGATCGGCGTGGCCGGAGTCGGCGAGACCGGCCGGCCCCACGTGGAGGTACGCGAGGCGCTCGCCGACCGGGCCGCCACCGAGCAGCGGGCCTCCCGTGACTTCACCCGCGCCGTACCGCCGGTCGCCGCACCCGTGCCGCCGGCGCCCTCCGCCTCGCCCAGCCCGACGCCGACGCGGAAGAAGGCCCCGAAGAAGGTGGTCCGCCCCAAGCACCCCCGCCCGGTCGCCGGGCTGGACCAGCGACAGATGGACAACGCGAAGGCGATCGTGGACGTCGGGCGGGAGATGAGGCTGCCCCGCCGCGCGCTGGTGGTGGCGGTGGCCACCGCGATGCAGGAGAGCGACCTCTACAACCTGGCCAGCGACGTGCTGCCCGAATCCTTCGACCACCCCCACCAGGGCAGCGGCTCCGACCACGACTCGATCGGGCTGTTCCAGCAGCGGCCGAGCAGTGGCTGGGGCACCGTCGCCGAGATCATGCGACCCGCGTACGCCGCCCGGGCCTTCTTCACCGCCCTGGCCGAGGTCCCCGGCTGGGAGGAGATGAGCGTGACCGCCGCGGCCCAGGCCGTGCAGGTCTCCGCCTTCCCCGACGCGTACGCCAAGCACGAGCAGCGGGCCGCCACGGTGGTGGCGGCGCTGGTCTGAGCGTCGACACCCGGCGTCAGGCGGGGGACCGCCCGGGCACGCCGGCGGCGGCGGTGGGGGTGTCGGCGGGGACCCGGTCACCGGTGAGGATCTCCTCGATCCGCGCCGCACGGCGGCGGCGGGCCAGCAACGCGGCCTCGAACTCGCGGCGCGCCCGCACGGCCTCGGCGTACGCCTCCTCCCGCACCCGGCGGGCCTCCTGGCGAGCGTCCTCCAGCTCGGCGCGGGCGCGGGCCAGCAGATCGGCGGCCTCCCGCTCGACGGCGGTCGGGCCGGGCGTCGCCGCGCCGTCGGGCACGGTCCGCCGCCGGAGGAACTCACCGAGGTGCAGCGCGTCCAGCCGGATCTGGTCCCACTCCCGGCCGACCCCGGCGACACCCTCCGTGCGGGCCGCCAGTCGCCCCAGCCGCAGGGCCAGCTCGTCCAGGCAGGCGTCCACCTGGCGTCGGTCGTAGCCGCTCTCCACCACCGAGAACCTCATCTGTCGCCCCCCGGGCAGCCGCCGTGCGTCCCACCTGCACGATCCTGCGCCGCGGGCGAGCCCGGAGGCGGTTCGCGGAAAATGTTCAGCATCCGGACGCCCGGACTTCGCGGCCGCTACTGGTGCTTGGGGAGCACGACCACCCGGCCGAAGAACTCGTCGATCCGGCGCACCACGTCGTTGAAGTCGTCCAGGTCGATCGGCTTCGTCACGTACGCGTTGGCCTGGAGGGTGTAGCTGCTGACCACGTCGGTGTCGGCGTTGGAGGTGGTCAGCACCACGATCGGGATGGTGCGCAGGTTCTCGTCCCGCTTGACCTCGCCGAGCACCTGCCGCCCGTCCATCCGGGGCATGTTCAGGTCGAGCAGGATGACGTCCGGCCGCTGCGCCTCGACGTGGCGGCCCTCGCACCGGAGGAACTCCATCGCCTCCTGACCGTCCGCGACCACGTCGATGACCTTCTCGACGTCGGACTCCTCCAGCGCCTCCTCAATCATCAGGACGTCGCCCGGGTCGTCGTCGACCACCAGGATGCGGACGGGATTCGGGCGGGGCTGACCCATGGCGCTACCTGCTTCGTCTCGGGGAGGGGGCCGACCGCGGGGCCGGCCGCTGGCGGGGAAATCTATCCGATCAGGAGCCGGCCGACGCCGTCGGGTCGGCGGGCTCGAGGTCGTGGCGCAGCACCTCGGCCACGCCGGTCACCTGGAGCACCCGGGCCACCCGGCCGGAGGCCCCGGTGAGGCGCAGCCAGCCGCCGTCGGCGGCGACGAGGTTGTCCCCCCGGACGAAGGCCGCGATGCCGGTCGAGTCGCAGAACGTCAGCTCGCTGAGGTCCACCAGCAGTTCACGACGGCCCTCGGCGACCAGCCGGTCGATCGCGGTGTTCAGCTCCGGGGCCGTGCTCAGGTCGAGCTCACCGGCGAGCCGGAGGCGAGCGCCGCCCTCGTCCCGCTGGGCGTACGTGACGGTGAACGTCACCGTGGCCCCTCTCGCTCCTACCGCAGGCGAACCCTTGCAGTGCAGCAAGTATACGGGTGATGCGGCCGCGCGCCGATCAGCGCCCCGCGCCCGTGGTCGAGAGCCCGCCGACCAGGGCACGCCCCCGCTCCAGGAAGCCGGCCGCCCGGGGGAAGTCGCGCAGCTCGTGTCCATAGTGGTCCAGGGTGAGACCCACGGCGGCGGCGGGCACACCCCGGCTGACCAGGATCGTCACCAGCCACTCGACGAACTCGCCGAACAGGGTGCCGTCGTCGACGTAGAGCGCGGCGGCCAGGAAGTCGACGATGTAACCGAGGTCCCCGACGGTGGAGTCGAGCTGCGCCGGCGTGTAGTCGGCCACCGCCGGCACCCGCTCCCGCAGGTCGGCCAGGGCGCTGTCGATCAGCTCACCGCGCCGCTTGACCAGGCTGGCGTACTCGTCGTCGGCGAGGTGGTCCAGCCGTGCGGCCGGCACCGCCCGCAGCGCCCGGTCGTCGGCGACCAGGTCGGCGGCGGCCGGGGCGTCCGGCGCCCAGGCCACGCCGAGCGACCGGGCCCAGCGACCGTCCGCGCCGAAGCCGCGACCGCCCACCACCACCGGCACGTCGGCGCGACGGCACGCCTCGATCATCCGGTGGGCGTGCGGCAGCCGCATCGGCAGCGCGCAGGCCAGAGCCACCGCCTCGGCGTCGTAGCGGTGCAGGTAGGAGACCAGATGTGCGGCCGGCACGCTGGCCCCGAGGAACACCACCTGCCAGCCGCGCAACCGCAGCACCTCGGCCACCAACCGGGCCGGCAGCGCGTGCCACTCACCGTCCATGCAGGCCATCACGATCCGGCCGCGGGTCGGGCGGGGATCGGCGTACGTGGCCACCGCGGCCACCACCCGCTCGCTGATGTGGGTGGCGGCGTGCTCCTGGGCGACGCTCCACTCGTTGCGCGCCCAGCGCTCCCCCACCTCGGCCTGGGCCGGGGCCACCAGATCGAGCAGCACCCGCTCGGCCGGCACACCCGCCTCGAGCAGGCCCCGGGCCACCGCCACGGCGGCCTGCTCCTCGGCCTCGGCCAGGCACTCCAGATAGCCGGGAAAGGCCTGTGCCGGGTCGGCGGCGGTCGTCGCGGTCACGCGGAGGGCTCCCTCGCTCGGTCGGCTTCGGTCGGACCCGGCACCGAGTGCAGGTGGCGGGACGCGCGGCCGGTCGGACCGGTCGCCCGCAGCGCGAGCACCGCGATGTCGTCGTGGTCGCCGTGGGCCAGCCAGTCGCAGGTCACCTGCTCGACCCGCTCGGCCAGCGCCGGCGCGGGCATCCGGTGGCATCCGGTCACCGCGTGGACCAGCCGCTCGGCGCCGAACTGGTCGTCGCCGCGTCGCCCGCCCCGCGCCTCGGTCACCCCGTCGCTGTAGAGCAGGCAGGTCTCGCCGGGCGCCAGGTGCACGGTGACCTCGCCGATCCGCGGGTCCGGCACCACGCCGATCAGCATGCCGCTCAACGGCACCACCTCGACCTCGCCGGACTCCCGCAGCACCAGCGGCGGCAGGTGCCCGCCGCCGGCCAACGTCAGGGTCAGGCCGCCGTCGCGGTGCGGGCGGGCCACACCGAGCACCATGGTGGCGAAACGGCCCTGCCCGTGCGCCTGGGTGGTCTCCAACAACGCGTCGTTGAGCAGCTTCAGCAACCGACCCGGCTGCGTCTCGACCCGGTGCAACGCCTGCAGGCACTGGCGGAGCTGGCCGGTGAACACCGCCGCCTCCACGCCCTTGCCGGACACGTCGCCGAGGAAGAAGACCGAGCCGCCGTCGGCCAGCCGGTGCGAGCCGTAGAAGTCCCCGCCGATGCGCAGACCGGCCTGCGCCGGCCGGTAGGCGGTGCCCCACTGCACGCCGGCGGCCGCCGCCGGCTCGACCGGCAGCAGGCTGGCCTGCAACGTGTCGGCGACCTCGGCCTGGTCGCGGTAGAGCATGGCCGTGGTCAGCGCCGCGCCGGCCCGGGCCGCGAACGCGCGCACCAGGTCGACGTCGGCGTCGTCGTACCAGCGGCTGGCCCGGCGGGCCACCAGCAGGACACCGGCCGGAGCCTCCCGACCCGGCAGGGGCACCACCCGCGCACTGGCGCCGGGCACGTCGAGGCCGGGCAGCCAACCCGCCTCGGCGGCCTGCTCGACCAGCCAGTCCAGCGCGTGCGGCTCGGTGCCGGCGAGACCGGCCTCGATCGCCGCGGGCAGGGCCGGCGCCGGCAGCACGCCGCTGTCCACCGCGGGGGTGGCTTCCTCGTCGACGCGCACCGCTCGCCACCAGCGGGCCCGACCGGACCGAGGCGCCAGCACCAGCACCGCCGCGTCGGCCAGCGTCGGCACGGCCAGCCGCACCACGGCGGCCGCGGCGCGGTCGGGGTGCAGCGGGTTGCCGAGCTTCTCGCCGACCACGGCGAGGAACGACGAACGGGCCCGCTCGGCGAGCAACGCGTCGGCCCGGCTGACACTCTCGGTGACGTCCTCGACGTACCAGCAGCGCCGGGCGTGGGAGAGCGCGACGGGACGCAGTCGCAGCCGACGCCCGTGGTGGGTGATCTCGGCGGGGACGTCGCCGCCCAGCGCCGCCACGCCGGTGGCGGCCAGCACCTCGCCGGGCACGGCCTCGGGGACGAGGCGCTCCGCGACCGGGCTGACGTGCCGGACCACCCCGTCGGCGGCACAGACGACGAGGCCCTCGCGGAAGTGTTCCACCACCTCGGACCAGTCCGGGACGGTGAGGCCACGGTCGGGCGACAGCGGCGGCAGGGCGGCCGTGTCCGGAGCGGCGGCGGACCACGCCGGGGGCCGTGCGGCACTCGACGTGGAGATCCGTCCGTCGCCCGGGTCGGAACCCCTGACGTCGGCAGCAGTCACCAGCTGAGCCCCACTCTCCTCGTCGACACCCGCGGGACACGGAAACGGGTCCCTGTGGTCAAATCTCCTCGCCCCACCCTACGCCGGCATGCCGGAACCGCCACCTGACGCCGTGGCCCGGCCGGGCGGACGCGGCGCCGAGCGGGCCGGTTGCGGGGTTGTTACGATCCGAATGTTTCTGCCCGACCGGCAGCCTGCGGAAAGGCGTGATGTGGTTCCTCACCGGAGAAAGCCCGAGGCGACACCGCTGAGCATCTCCGTGGACCGTTCCGACCCGTCCGTCCCGGTCGTCCGCGTCGGCGGTGACCTGGCGTACGCCACTGCGGCGCCGCTGCGGGCCGAGGTCGACCGGCTGCTCGCCGAGCGTCCCCGGGCCCTCGTGCTGGACTTCGGCGACCTGCTCTTCCTGGACAGCACCGGCCTCTCCGTGATCGTGCACGCCTGGCGCGAGGGGCAGCACGCGGGCACCGCCATCGAACTGCGCGCGGTCCCCCGCTTCCTGGCGACGATCCTCGACATGACCGGGGTCACCGGCCTGCTGCAACGCCCGCCGGCCGACGGCCGTCCGGGGCAGCCGGCGTCCGGCTCGACCGCCTCGGCGTGACCCCGCGGGTTTCCCGCCCACCCCGAACTGGGAACATGGAGCCGTGCCCGCTCAGCTGTTGACCATCGAGGTGGACCGGCTCGACGCCGGGACCGCCCGGCTGCGGCTCGCCGGCGAGCTGGACTTCGACACCGCGCCCGAGCTCGTCGAGGCCGCCGCCGAGCTGCGCCGCGACGGCCACCAGGAGCTGGAGCTCGACTTCGCCGGCGTGGTGCTGTGCGACTCCTCCGGCCTGAGCGCGCTGGTGGTGATCCACCGAGCCGGCACCGGCGCGGTTCGCCTGCTCCACGTGAACCCGCAGGTCCGGCAGCTGCTGGACCGCACCGGCCTGGCCGAGCTGCTGGCCGCTCCGCCCCGCGCGTCGGTCCGCGACGCCCGCGAGGCGGGCTGAGCGCGACCGGTCCGGCGGGGAGGGGTGGCCCCCGACCCTGGGACCAGGGGCCGGGGGCCGGGAGGATGGCTCAGGCGGCGGGCGTGGCCTGCAGGCGCGGCCCGCTCTCGCGTGACTCCCCCATGACCGGAGGCTCGACGTCCTCCGGCGCACCGGAATCGGGCGTCTGGAACAGGTAACGGACGAAGTCCCCGGCCTCGTCGTCGTCCGCGCCGGGCCACTGCCCGACGCAGTCGACGCCGACCACCTCGCGGCCGCTGCCGTCGTTGCTCTCCAGCAGGGCCCAGAGGGTCACCGGGTAGCACCGGGTCAGGTCCGGGCCGATCCGCCAGCGGGCGTACCAGCCGGGACGAGCGGGGACGATCTCCACGATCCGCTTCATGACGACCTGCCCTTCCGCGTGCGTCGGAAGTTGTCCGGTCCACAGCGATCGTGCGGCAGCACCGGGTGAGTGCTCCTCACCCGCAGCGAGTGAAGCGGCCCGGCGGTCGGCGCCCGTTAGCTTCCCGGCAGCGCCGGGAAGGCCACCGGCGCAAGCGCAACCGACCAGGAACGAGGTGCGACGATGCGCAAGCAGATGGAGGGCGACAACCAGCGCCGTCGGGCCCTGGCCCGGCAGGCCCGGGAACAGGGCCGCAGCGCGAGCCAGACCGGCGCCAGCCTGAGCGCGTCCAAGCAGGTCACCTCGCTGGACCAGCACGACCGGTCCGGCCCACCGCCGGCCGGCCGGCACAAGCCGGACAGCACGCGCGGCGGACCCGCGCCCCCGCCGGTCGGGGTGGCGGAACGTCCCCGCCCGCTGCCGGACCCGCAGCCGCCACGAGCGCCGTCGCTCGGGTACCGGGATCTCGTCGACGACGTGAGCCGCCGGGCCGGGGTGGACTTCGCCGAGGCGAAGATCGCCGCCGAGGCCACCGTGCTCGCGCTGGCGTGGGCGCTCGGCGAGGCCGAACGGGAGCGGTTGCTCGCGGCGGTGCCGGTGAAGCTGCACGACGTGGTGCCGGTGGACGGCATCGAGCGGCGCCAGGACCTGCCGGGCTTCCTGGCCGAGGTGGGACGGCGCAGCCGGCTCACCCCGGAGCAGGCGCGGTACCAGGCGGAGGCGACCCTGGCGGCGATCTCCGACGCCGATGCCGAGCTGGTCGAGTCGCTGCGCGTACCGGACGGGTTGCGTGACCTGCTCGCGCCGGCTGACTACGGCGGCGGTCTGGTGGGGGCGTCGTCCGCCACCGCCCCGCTGACCGAGCCGGAGCTGCGGGACGCGCTCGCCTCGCTGCCCTACTGGTCCAGCGACCAGCGGTCCCTGGTCCGCACGATCGAGTTGCCCGGTGGCAACCTGGACCGGGTCCTCGACCGGCTGGACCAGCTCAAGGTCGAGGTCGGGCGTGGTCCGCAGATCGGCCGGCCCGACCCGGACAGCGCCGTGCTCACGGTCCGGACCCAGCAGGTCGACGGCGTGACGGCCGCGGACGTGGACCTGGCCCACCGGGTCGACGACGCGGTCGACGAGGCCGGCGCCGGGATGGCCGCCGGCTGAGGTGCGAGGAGGGGCCCCCGCCACCAGCGGTGGCGGCGGGGGCCCCGCTGGGCACCCGTCCGCCCGGGCCGGGCCGCCGCCCGGTACCGTGTCCCGCCGTGGAACGCGACGCCGAGACCCTGGAGATCGTCGTGGACCCGGCCCGGCCCACCGGCCGTACGCTGCTCGCCGACGGGGTCGAGCAGTCCTACGTGGACGTGGCGGACGCGCGGCACCTGCATTTCGAGTACGTGCGGCGGATCGCCGCCGTGATCGACCTGGCCGCACCGTCCGGTCGGCCGCTTCGAGTCCTGCACCTGGGCGGCGGCGCGCTCACGCTGCCGCGCTGGCTGGCCGCCACCCGCCCGGGCTCGCCGCAGCGGGTGGTCGAGCGCGATCCCGGCGTGGTCGACCTGGTCCGCCGGAAGCTGCCCCGGGTGCCGCCGGAAGTGGTCGTCGCGCTCGGCGACGCCCGGGACGCGGTCGGTGACGCGCCCGCCGGGGCGTACGACGTGGTGGTGGCCGACGTCTACCGGGCCGCGGTCATGCCGCCGCACGTGGCGGCCGTCGAGTTCGTCGCCGAGGTGGCCCGGGTGCTCCGCCCGGACGGCCTCTATCTGGTGAACCTGACCGACCTGCCGCCGCTGGCGCACACCCGGGCGCAGGTGGCCACGCTGCGCGCGGTCTTCGCCGACGTGTGCCTGCTCACCGACCGGCGGATGCTGCGGGGCCGCCGCTACGGCAACGTGGTGCTGGCCGGCGCGCTGCGCCCGGACCGGCTGCCGGTGCGCCGCCTCGCCGCCCGGGTCGCCGGCGACCCGGTGCCGGGCACGATGCTGCACGGGGCGACGCTGGACGCGTTCGCCGACGGCGCGCTGCCGGTCACCGACGCCCACCCGCGCTGAGCGGGGGTTTTCCCACCGGCACGGCGGGTAGCCGCGCCGGATGAGCGCCGCCGACGACCGCTCCACCGCCCGCCGGACGCTGATCGTGATCGGCCTGGTGCTCGCCACCGTGGTCGGGCTGGGACTGGTCTGGGCCACCCGTCGGGTGCTCGTCTGGGGTCTGGTCGCGGCGTTCCTCGCGGTCGCGCTCAAGCCGCTGGTGGATCGACTCCAGCGCCGGGTACGCCGCCGGGCCGTGGCCACGCTGCTCGTGTTCCTGGCCACGTTCGTGCTGCTCGCCGCGCTGGGCACGCTGATCGTGGTGCCGCTGGTGGACGAGGTGGGCCGGTTCGCCGACCGGGCGCCGGACCTGGTGCGCGAGGCCCAGGCCGGGCGGGGGCCGGTCGGCCGGCTGCTGGAGCGTCTCCACCTGCTCCGGTACGCCGAACCGGAGCAGCTGCGCCGCTACGGCGACCGGCTCGGCGAGCCGACGGTCGGCCTGGTCCGGGGCGTGGCCCAGGCCGTCGCCGCCGTGGTCACGGTCGTGGTGCTGGCGTACCTGATGGTGCTGGAGGCCCCGAAGATCGTGGCGGCGACGCTGCGCCTGGTCGGCGACGGAGCGGCGGAGCGGTTGCGGCGCATCGGCCGCGACTCGTCCCGGATCGTCACCGGCTACCTGAGCGGCAACCTGCTGATCAGCGTGATCTGCGGGGGTCTGACCTTCGTCGTGCTCTTCCTCCTCGGCGTGCCGTTCGCCGCGGTGATCGCCCTGGTGGTCGCCGTGGTCGACCTGATCCCGCTGGTCGGGGCGACGCTGGGCGCGATCGTCGCGGCCGGCGCGGGGTTCCTGCACTCCCCCACCGCCGGCGTGGTCGTGCTGGTGTTCTTCGTGGTCTACCAGCAGGTGGAGAACCACCTGCTGCAACCGGTCATCATGGCCCGCGCGGTCCGGCTGAACCCGTTGACCGTGCTGGTCAGCCTCCTGCTCGCCGCCGAGCTGGCCGGTCTGGTCGGGGCGCTGCTGGCGATCCCGGCGGCCGGTGTCGTCCAGGTGCTGCTGCGGGAGTTCGTCCCGGCCGGACGGCAGGCCCTGCCCGTGCCGGCCGCCGGGGGCGGACCGGCCGGCGCACCGGGTCCCGGTACGCGGGACCGGCCGCCGGCCGGTGGGTGAGGCGGGGCGGTCAGCGCCGCCGGACCAGTTCGGGCGACTCGCTCTCCAGCGGCACCGCGTTGGCCGGCACCAGGCCGAGCTGCACGGCGGGCCGGGGCAGCGTCGCGTCGAGCGCCCAGTCCGCGGCGACCCGGGGACGGTTGCCCGGCATCGCCAGCAGGTGGTACCCGCGGGTGACCGCCTTGGCCGGCAGCCCGGACAGCGGCACGTGCAGCGGGTTCGCGGCCGCGTCCCTGCCGCCCAGGTCCACCACCCAGCCCAGGTCGTGGTGCTTGTAGGACTTGCGGGCGCCCTGCCCGTACGAGGCGGCGATGTTGTGCGCGGCCAGCTTGCCCTGCCGCTGGGCGTGCTGCGCGGTCATCGCGCACACCTGCCCGGGCCGGGTCGGGTCGGGTACGGCGGCGGCGTCGCCGCAGGCGAACACCTCCGGGTAGCCGGGGACGTTGAGGTACTCGTCCACCACCAACCGGCCCTTCTCGGTACGCAGGCCCAGCTCGGCCACGAACGGGTCGGGGCGTACGCCGACGCACCAGATGAGGCTGCAGGTCGGGACGTACTCGCCGTCGGTGAGCATCACCCCGTCCGGGGTGGCCTCGGCGACCGAGGTGCCCATCCGCACGTCCACGCCGCGCTTGCGCAGCACCCGGTCGGCGGTGACGGACATCCGCCGGTCCAGCTCGGGCAGCACGCGAGGTGCGACGTCCAGCAGCATCCAGCGCGGGCGGACCTTCAGGTGCGGGCGCTGGGCCAGCAGCCGGTCGGTGAACAGCTGTCCGTGCGCGGCGACCTCGGTGCCGGTGTAGCCGGCGCCGACCACGACGAACGTGGTGCGGGCGCGCTGCTCGGCCGGGTCGTCGGTCAGCTCGGCCAGCTCGACCTGCCGGACCACGTGGTCGTGCAGGTAGAGCGCCTCGGGCAGGCCGCGGAAGCCGTGCGCGTACTCGGTGACCCCGGGGATGGGCAGCAGCTTGTTGACGCTGCCCACGGAGAGGATCAGCCGGTCGTACGCGAGCTGGCCGTGGTCGCCCTCGGCGGAGCGGTAGCCGACCCAGCGGTTCTGCAGGTCCACCCGGTCGGCCTCGCCGACCACCACCCGGACGCCGTCGAGCGTGCCGGCCAGCGGCACGGAGATCCGGGTCGGCTCGACCACGCCGGCCGCGACCTCGGGCAGCAGCGGCAGGTAGAGGAAGTAGTCGGTCGTGTTCAGCAGGACGATCTCGGCCCGGTCGCGGGCCAGTCGGCGCAACGTCTTGGCCGCGTGGTACCCGGCGAACCCGGCCCCCACGATCACCACACGTGGTTTCGTCATGTCTGCTGCCGTTCCCGGGCAGACCTGCGACAAACGTGGCGACGATCCATCCACGAACAACGATATGGACAATTGTCGTGATCGGCGCGAGGATGCCCTGATGGGAAACCACCAGACCGCCGGGGGTCGACCCACGAGGTCGAGCCGGCGTACCTTCCTCACCGCCTCCGCCGCGGCCACCGCCGCCGCCGTCGCCACCCCGCTCACCGCCGCTCCGGCGGCCGCCGCCGGAGCGCCGCCCGGCCCGGGCCGTCCGACCCGGCCGCAGCGCCCGGACCGCGAGCTGACCGCGCTGCTGCGCGAGATCGACAGGCACCGGATCGAGGCCACCGTCCGCCGGCTCGCCGCGTTCGGCACCCGGCACACCCTCTCCAGCCAGACCGATCCGGTACGCGGCATCGGCGCCGCCCGCGACTGGATCCACGCCCAACTGTCCGGGTACGCCGCCGCCTCCGGCGGCCGGATGACCGTCGAACTCCAGTCCTACGTGCAGGAACCGGCGTCCCGGATCCCGACCGCGACCACGATCACCAACGTGGTGGCGACGCTGCGCGGCGACGTCACGCCGGAGCGGGTGTACGTGATCACGGGTCACTACGACTCCCGGGCCACGGACGTGATGGACGCGGTCAGCGACGCGCCGGGCGCCGACGACGACGCGTCCGGCGTCGCCGTGGTCATGGAGCTGGCCCGGGTGCTGGCCACCCGGCGCAGCGAGGCCACCGTCGTGCTCGCCGCCGTGGCCGGCGAGGAGCAGGGGCTGTACGGCTCGGCGTACCTGGCCGGCCGGCTGAAGGCGGCGGGCGTGGACGTGCAGGGCATGTTCAGCAACGACATCGTGGGCAGCAGCACCGCCGACGACGGCACCCGCGACCCGCGTACCGTGCGGCTCTTCGCCGAGGGTGTGCCGACCGCCGAGACCCCGGCCGAGGCGAGTGTGCGGCAGTCCGTCGGCGGCGAGAACGACTCCCCGTCGCGGCAGTTGGCCCGGTTCGTCAGCGACGTGGCGGACAACGCCGCCACCGGGATGGGGATCCGGGTGGTCTACCGGCGGGACCGCTACCTACGCGGCAGCGACCACATCTCGTTCCTGCGCGAGGGTTGGCCCGCCGGCCGGTTCACCGAGCCCGCCGAGGACTTCGCCCACCAGCACCAGGACGTCCGGGTGGTCGACGGGGTGCAGTACGGCGACCTGCCCGAGTTCTGCGACTTCGACTACATCACCCGGGTGGCCCGGGTGAACGCCGCGACGCTGTGGTCGCTGGCCCAGGCGCCGGGCACACCGAAGGGCGTGGTCGTGGTGACCACGAACCTGACCAACGACACCACGCTGCGCTGGCAGCGCGGACCGGAGCCGGACCTGGCCGGCTACGAGGTGGTGTGGCGGGAGACCACCGCCGCCGAGTGGCAGAGGGTGCTGCCGGTCGGCGACGTCACCGAGATGACGGTGGACCTGTCCAAGGACAACGTGTTCTTCGGTGTGCGGGCGGTCGACCGGGCCGGCCACCGCAGCCCGGTGGCGTTCCCGAAGCCGGGCAGCTGACCCCGCGCCGCCGCCGGCGCCGGGTGGCTCAGCCCGGCGCCGGGGCGGTGATCGCCCAGCGTTCGTGGTCCCGCCAGGCGCCGTCGATGAACAGGTAGTCCGGGGAGAAGCCCTCCAGCCGGAAGCCCAGCCGGCGGGCCAGCCGCTTCGACGGCTCGTTGCCGGGCTGGATGTTGGCCTCCAGCCGGTGCAGTCCGAGCGGGCCGAACGCGTGGGCGATCACCAGCCGCACCCCGGCCGTGGCGTGGCCGGTGCCCGCGTACGGGCGGAAGGCGGCGTAGCCGAGGTAGCCCCCGCGCAGCGCGCCGAGCACGATGCCGCTGATGGTCGCGTACCCGGCGATCTCCCCGGTGGCCCGGTCGCAGAACAGGAACCCGTCGCTGCCCCGCCCCCTGATCTTGCGCAGGTACGCCGCGTACCGCTCGGCGTCGTCCGGCGCCGACAACCACGGGTGGTGCAGGTCCCGGCTGCGCCGGGCGGCGGCGACGAACTCCGTCTCGTCACCGGGGCGGGGACGGCGGATCGCGACGCGCCCGTCGCTGCGCAGGTATCTCACGGTGCCCACTCTCGGCCACCGCCTCCCCCACCGGTCGCCCGGGGTCACCGGCCGCCCCCCCCCCCCCCCCCCGATGCCACCCCCTCCCGCAACCCAGGATCACCGTTCCGCCCTCCGGGACGCGGTTGAGATCTTGGTACGAAAGCGCCCCCATAGGGGCCGTTTCCTACCAAGATCTCGAGAACCCTCGACACGCCGCAGCCTCCGCGGTCACCCGGTTTGACAAAGGGGGCGGAGGTTCGGTGCGTGATGTCCGGTTACCCAGCGGCGCTGCGGGGGCGGGCCGCGAAGGCTCGGCCTGGTTGTCCGGTTCGGTGGTGGTCGGCGCCACCGTCAGCGTGGAATCGGTGCCGGGGGCCGGGCGTTGTACCGGGTAGACCGCGTGCCGCCCCCGACCATCGCGTCGGCAGGCCAGGCCCGGTCGGAATGACCGGCCCCCGGCCGGTGGTTACATACCCCTGAGCCGCCCGTGCAGGCCGCCCCCGGCCGCCGCGCAGGCCCCCCTTCAGACTTTCCCCTCTTCGCACGGCACCCCCGTGCCGTGTCCCCCCAACCCCCCCTTGGGAGGCACCATCATGGCTACCACCCTGCTGCGCAAGACCGTCCTGACCGCTGCCGGTATCGCCGCGACCGCCGGTGGCATCGCCGGCCCCGCGATCGCCGCCCACGCCAGCCCGGCCGAGAAGACCACCACCATGGCCGCCAAGAGCGGACACGGTGAGCGGGAACTCGACGTGCGCTACGAAGCCCAGCCCAACTTCTACTACTGCGGCCCCGCCGCCGCCCGCAACGCCATCAGCGTCCTGGGCAAGAACATCGACGTCGACGCCATGGCCCGCGAAATGGGCACCACCGAAGCCGGCACCAACAGCATCAACGACATCACCCCCGTCCTGAACAAGGAAACCGGCAAGCCCTACCGCTCCGTCGAAATCAAGGACCGTAAGGCCGACGACAAGCAGACCGACACCCTGCGCACCGACATCGTGCGCACCATCGACGACGGCCGCGCCATCGTCGCCAACATCGCCGGCACCGCCACCGACACCGACGGCACCACCCACTCCTTCGAAGGCGGCCACTACATCAGCGTCATCGGCTACCGCGACAACGGCACCACCGTCACCATCGCCGACAGCGCCAACCCCAACACCGCCACCTACCGGATGAGCATCGACAACCTCGCCGACTGGATCGCCACCCGCGGCTACAGCACCAGCTGACCCACCAACACAGCAAAGGGCCCGACCCCACCACGGGGCCGGGCCCTTTCGCGTATCCAACGGCTGCCTGTCGGTCACCTCGCCGTCATGTCGGTGTCGTCACCCGGACGGGTCGCTCCACCACGCTGGGTCGCGCCGCACCACCCGGCCGACCCCGCGAAGGAGCAGCAGTGGCAGCCGAGTCGGCGACCGACCGCACACCGACGACCCGCCCCGACGTGAGCGTCGTCGTGCCGGTCTACAACACCCTGCGCTACCTGCGTGCCTGCCTCGACTCGCTGCTGCGGCAGACCATCGGGCCGGAGCGGATGGAGATCGTGGCGGTGGACGACGGGTCCACCGACGGCAGCCGGCGGCTGCTGGACCGGTTCGCCGCGCGGCACCCCGGCGTCGTGCGGGTGGTCCACCAGGCCAACTCCGGTGGTCCGGCCGCCCCCTGCAACCGCGGCCTGGACCTGGCCACCGGCCGGTACGTCTTCTTTCTCGGCTCCGACGACCGGCTCGGACCGGAGGCGCTGGAACGGCTGGTCGCCGCCGCCGACCGGTACGGCTCCGACGTGGTGCTCGGCAAGGTGGTCGGGGTCAACGGGCGGCACGTCTTCTCCGACGTGTTCGCCGACGGCAACGCGGTCGACGTGAGCCTGTTCGACTCGGAGCTGCCGTGGTCGCTGGCGAACACCAAGCTGTTCCGCCGCGACCTCGTCGACCGGCTCGGGCTCCGCTTCCCGGAGGACATGCCGGTCCTCAGCGACCAGCCGTTCACGTTGGCCGCCTGCTACCACGCCCGACGGATCTCGGTGCTGGCCGACTACGACTACTACCACGCGGTGCGCCGGCTGGACGCCCGCAACATCACCTACCACAGCCGGGTGGAGCAGCGCCTGGTCAGCGTCGAGCGGCTGTTCGCGTTCGTCGCCGACCTGATCCCCGCCGGCCCGCGCCGGGACGCGGTGCTGCGCCGCCACGCCGGGCTGGAGCTGGCCAACCTGGTCGGCGACGACTTCCGCCGGCTGGACCGGGCCGCCCAGGAGCGGGTGCACGCGAGCGTCCGCCGGCTGGTCGAGCAGCACGTCACCGACGGAGTGCGGGCCCGGCTGGACATCGAGGCGCGGCTGCGCCTGGGGGCGGTCACCGCCGGCGGGGTGGACGACCTGCTGGCCGTCATCGAGCAGGACGCCACCCGGGGCGTACCGGAGACGGTGGTGGCCGGGGGCCGCTGGCACGCCGGCTACCCGGGCGCGCCGGCGGCCTGGACCGACGTCACCGACGTGCGCGCGGACTGGCTGGCCCGGCTGGACACGGTCGAGGTGAGCTGGGTCGACGGGCACACCCTGACGGTGACCGCGCGCAGCCCGTACCCCGGTTTCGCGACGGCGGCCGGGCCGGTCCGCCTGGCCGCCGGGCCGGTCGCCGGCGCCACCCGGCTGGACGCGACCGACCCGAGCGGTCGGACCGTGCGCACCGACTTCCCGGTCGACCGGCTCCTCGCGGTCGGCGCGGCCAGCGGCCAGCGCCACCCGGTGCGGACCGAGGTGGACGGCGGTCACGGCCGCGGGTCCGCGCCGGTACGCGCGCCCCGGCTCGCCGCCGGCCGTCCCCGGGTGCTGCGCCACGGCGCCCGACTGTACGGGGTGGCCGCGACCGTCGACCCGCGCAGCGGCCAGCTCGTCCTGTCGGTGGTGCCGGTGACCGTGGGTCAGCTGGTCGGGCGGCTGCGTCGGCGGTGGCAGCGGCGCCCGACCGGCCCGGCGACGCCGGCCCGCACGACGGTGCGGGCCGCGCCCCGCGCCGGCGCGGCGGTCGAGCGCAGCGGCAACCACGCCGAGCCGGGGCCGGCGCAGGTCGGCCGGGTGACCGTCACCTCCTGAGCCGGGCGGGCTCAGTGGGCGGGTCGGAAGCCCTGGTCGAGCGGCATCGGGACCTGGAGATAGGTGCTGCCGCGCAGGTCCAGCCAGGCCCGCTCCGGCGCGCGGACCAGCCGCACCATCACGCCGGCGCAGGCCGGGCACCGGCCGATCAGGCCCGGCGCGTGCGAGTAGACGTGCAGGCCGGCCATCGGGCCGGTCGTCCCACAGGTGTCGCACCGCCCGGTGGTGCTGCTCAGGTCGACCGCGAAGAGTTCGCGCAGCGGCCCGTCGAGCATGTTGCCGTCCAGGTAGGACATGTCCGTCATGCGCTCTCCTCGGATCGTCAGCCGGTCGGGCCGAAGCGCTCGGTCCGGACCCGCCGGGTCGGGTGGCCCAGCCCCACCAGCAGGTCGGCCACGGTCTCCACGAAGCCGGTGGGACCGCAGACGTAGCAGAGCGGCTCCAGGTCGGGCGGCCAGCCGTGGCTGTTCACGTCGGCCAGGCCGATCCGGTGCGGTTCGCCCCGCCAGCCGTCGGGCGCCTGCCGGGTGTAGACGTACGCGACGTCCAGGCCCTGGTCGTCGCGGGCCCGGCGGCGCAGCTCGTCGGCGTAGATCACGTCGTCCGGGGTGCGCACCGAGTAGATCAACCGGAACGGGACCCGGCTGCCCGCGGCCCGGCGCGCGCGGACCATGGCCATCAGCGGCACCACCCCGGAACCACCGCCCACCAGCAGCACCGGCGCGGTCTCGTCGGTGCGCCAGACGAACCAGCCGCCGACCGGTCCGCGCACCTCCACCGGGTCGCCCTCGGCGTAGGTGTCGACCAGGTACGGCGACACCTCGCCGTCGGGCACCCGCTGCACGGTCACCTCGATCCGCTCCCCCTCGGCCGGACCGGCCAGCGAGTAGGACCGGGCCGCCTGGTAGCCGTCGGGAGCGGTCAGGCGCAGGTCGACGTGCTGGCCGGGCAGGTGCCCCGGCCAGCCGGGCACGTCCAGCACCAGCGTCTGCGCGGTCGGCGTCTCGATCCGCCGCTCGACCAGTCGGGCCACCCGCCACATCAGCGGCGCGACCCGACGGCCGGTGGCCGGGGCCGCCACCTCAGTCGCCCTGGTAGCGCTGCTCGCGCCACGGGTCGCCGTAGTCGTGGTAGCCGGCGGTCTCCCAGAAACCCGGCCGGTCGTCGACGAGCAGCCGGAGCCCGTGCACCCACTTGGCGGACTTCCACAGGTAGAGGTGCGGGACGAGCAGCCGGGCCGGGCCGCCGTGCTCGGCCGGCAGCGGACCGCCGTCGTACGTGTGCACCACCCAGGCCCGCCCGCCGCGCAGGTCGTCCAGCGGCAGGTTCGTGGTGTAGCCGCCGTAGGAGTGGACCAGGGCGTACCGGGCGCCGGTGTCGACGCCGTCGAGCAGCGTGTCGAGTGAGACGCCCTGCCAGGTGGTGCCGAGCTTGGACCAGCGGGTCACGCAGTGCAGGTCCACCGTCGGGGTGTCCTGCGGCAGGCCCATCAGCTCGTCCCACGACCAGCGGTACTCCGCACCGGTCTCGGTGGTCAGCACGAACTCCCAGGTGTCCAGCGGCACCCGGGGCGTCGGGCCGGCGGAGAGCACCGGGAAGTCCTCGGTGAGGTACTGCCCCGGCGGCAGGTCGGGCGCGGACGAACGGGGCCGGCCCTGGAAGCCCGGCGAGACGATTCCCACCCGTCAGTCGTACCACTCCCGACCGTGCCGGGGCAGTGCTTCAGCGGGAGTGCCCGCCGGGGCCGCCGCCCTGCACCTCGTGCACGACGGTGCGGTCGCCGTCGCCGCTGTCCCGGGTGGCCCGCAGGCTGGTGATGGTGACGACCACCAGGACACCGATGATGACGCCGAGCGAGGCGAGCGTCGGGATCTCCGGGACGCCCTTCCAGATGCCGTGGGCCCAGTGCAGGCCGAGCTTGAGCCCGATGAAGGCGAGGATGACCGCCAGGCCGTAGCTGAGGTGCACCAGCCGGCTCAGCGCGGCGTGCAGCACGAAGTAGAGCGCCCGCAGGCCCAGCAGCGCGAAGGCGTTGGTCGCGAAGACCAGGTACGGGTCCTCGGTGATGCCGTAGACGGCGGGCACCGAGTCGACCGCGAAGACCACGTCGGTGGCGAGCACCGCGACCACGACCAGCGCGAACGGGGTGAGCGCCCGCCGGCCGCCCTGCCGGATCGTCATCCGGGTGCCGTGGTAGTCGTCGACGACGGGCATCACCTTGCGCAGCAGCTTCACCGACCGCATCTTGTTGATGTCGACCTCCTGCTCGTGCCCGGAGAGGGCGTCGCGCAGCAGCTTGACCGCGGTGGCGATCAGGATGAGCGCGAAGAGCAGGAAGGCGAAGTCGAGCGTCTGCAGGGCGGCGGCGCCCAGCGCGATGAAGACGGCGCGCAGCACGAGCGCGCCGGCGATGCCGTAGAGCAGCACCCGCTGGGCGAGCACGGCCGGCACCGCGAACGCGGCCAGCAGCAGCATGAAGACGAAGAGGTTGTCGACCGAGAGCGACTTCTCGACCAGGTAACCGGTGAGGTACTCGATGCCCTGCTGGCCGCCGTAGCGCGACCAGATCCACGCGCCGAAGGCCAGCGGCAGGGCGATGTAGAAGGCCGACCAGCCGAGCGCCTCGCGGATGGAGACCTCGTGCGGCTTGCGGGTGACGAGGAAGTCCAGCACCAGCAGGGCGAGCACGCCGGCGATCGTCACCGCCCACAGCGTGGGCGTGCCGACCGACGACAGCTCGGCGGCGGACAGGTATGACAGTTCGGACATGGGGCCTCCTCGAACACCGTGGCATGTTCGAGGTCTCCTTCACCCACGGTTTCGTGGGCAACCACCCGAGGCTCGCCCTCGGGGGGTTCGCCGTACTGACCGGAATGGTTCGTGGGAAGTACTCCCCTCGTGGGGACAAGGCTAGGCCAACCCGGGGCCGGACGCCAAGTCACGCCACGGATGATTGCCCTGGTCAACCGCTGTGCGGGCGGCCGGGCCGTGGCGTCGCGGGTCCCGGCCCCCTAGGGTGACGCGGGTGACCAACCAGGGACCGCTGACCGGCGTACGGGTGATCGAGCTGGCCGGGATCGGCCCGGGCCCGTTCGCCGCCATGATGCTCGCCGACCTCGGCGCGGACGTGGTGCGCGTCGACCGGGTCGGTGGGGGCGGCTTCGGGGCCTTCCCCGGTGACCTGCTCAACCGCAACCGCCGCTCGGTGGCGGTGGACCTGAAGCAGCCGGCCGGACGGGAGCTGGTGCGCGGCCTGGTCGCCGGGGCGGACGCGCTGGTCGAGGGTTTCCGGCCGGGGGTGACCGAACGCCTCGGCCTCGGCCCGGCGGACTGCCTCGCCGCCAACCCGCGCCTGGTCTACGGACGGATGACCGGCTGGGGGCAGGACGGTCCGCTCGCCTCCACCGCCGGCCACGACATCGACTACCTGGCGTTGACCGGCGCGCTGCACGGCGTGGGCCGGGCCGGGGAGCCGCCGGTGCCGCCGATGAACCTGCTCGGCGACTTCGGCGGCGGCGGCATGATGCTGGCCCTCGGCATGGTCGCGGCGCTGTACGCCGTCCGCGGCGGCGCGCCCGGCCAGGTGGTCGACGCGGCCATCGTGGACGGCGTGTCGGTGCTCGCCACCCAGATCCACGCGCTGCGCGGGCTCGGCCTCTGGCAGGACCGGCGCGGGGTGAACCTGCTCGACGGCGGCGCGCCCTTCTACGACACCTACGAGTGCGCCGACGGCCGGTACGTGGCGGTGGGCGCGCTGGAACCGCAGTTCTACGCCGAACTGGTGCGGCTCACCGGGTTCCCGCTCGACGGCGACGACGCTCCCGACCGCGACGACCCGGCGACCTGGCCGGCGCTGCGCGCGGCGTGGGCGCGGCTGTTCCTCACGCGTACCCGGGACGAGTGGGCGGCGCTGCTGGACGGCACGGACGCCTGCGTGGCGCCGGTGCTCGACTGGGCGGAGGCCCCGCGGCACCCGCACCTGGCGGCCCGCGAGGTGTTCGTCGCGCCGGACGGGGTCACCCAGCCGGCCCCCGCGCCGCGTTTCTCGGGCACGCCCACGTCGGTCCGCCGGCCCCCGCCCGCGCCGGGCGAGCACACCGACGAGGTGCTCGCCGAGGCGGGCCTGGACGCCGACCGGATCGCGGCGCTGCGCGCCGCCGGCACGGTCGGCTGACGCGTCCGGGGCCGACGCCGGCTCAGCGGCGACGGGTGGCGGCGGGCGCGAGGGCCGGCTCCACCATGTCCCGGTAGTCCCGGGGCAGCTGCACCACCACGTCCTGGAACTCGCCGCTGCTGATCGCCTCGCGCAGCGTGGCGAACACGGCCCCCACCGCGGTGCGCGCGGTGTTCTCGTCGCAGTCGGCCCGGCGGGCCACCCGGGCGACGAACTCGGCCGCGCCGAACCGCTCGGCCGCCTCGGTACGCGGGTGCGGGCTGAGCAGCCCCCACAGCGGCTTGGGCAGCTGCGCGGCCAGGTCCAGCACCTCGCCGCCGGTCAACCGCTCGGCCAACGTCTCCAGGGTGGCCCGGGTCAACGTCGCCGCCCGGTCCTCGGCGGTGCCGGTGAGCCGGGCGACCCGGCCCACGAAGGTCAGGTAGTGCATCGGTGGTACCCCCTTCGGTGCGCCCCCGCGGCTACCCGTCCCGGCCCGGCGGAAACAGGCGTCGTCGGGGGCGTGACCCGGCGCGCGGCGGGTATCCGCCGCCCGGTCGTGACCCCAACTACTGGCGCGAGGAGCCCGACTGATGGCGAGTTACACGGATGTCCTGGAGTACCTGTCCGCGCTGGACTACCCGGCCGGGAAGGACGACGTCATCCGCGAGGCGGAACGGGAGGGCGCGCCGCCGGACGTGTTGCGGGCGCTGCGCGCGCTGCCCCCGGTGGACTACGCCAACGGCACCGAGGTGGCCCGCTCGGCCGGCATCGACGCCGCTCCCGAGGTGAGCCCGTCGCAGCGCGCGGCGCAGGCCCGGGACCGCCACCCGCGGGTCTCGCAGCACCTGCGCGGCATCTGACCGCTGCGGTGCCGCGCCACCCGGCGGCCCGGGCCCGGGGGCACGTGCCGGCCGCGCTCCAGCTCGCCGTGATGGGGCTGGTCGGCGTCGCCTCCGGCACCGCCGCCGGGGTGCTCGTCCGGCCGGTGCTGGCGCCACTCGTGGGCTGGGACGCCGCCGCCCTGGCCTGGCTGGCGTTGGAGTGGACCCGGCTGTCCCGGTTGGACGCCGCCCGGACCGCACGGCTGGCCAAGCTGGAGGACCCCGGCCGGGCGATGCGCGACGCGCTGCTGCTGGCCGCGTGCCTGGGCAGCCTGCTCGCGATGGGCATGGTGTTCACCACGGCCGGCCAGGTGCCGCCCGGGCTGGCCCGGGCCGTGTACGCCGGCCTCGGCGTGCTCAGTGTGGTGCTCTCCTGGTTCGTCGTGCACACCGTCTTCACCACCCGGTACGCGCGGCTCTACTACGGCGGCAAGCCGGGCGGGATCGACTTCCACCAGGACGAGCCGCCCGACTTCACCGACTTCGCCTACGTGGCGTTCACGGTGGGGACGACGTTCCAGGTGTCCGACACGGACGTGAGCGACCGCGACGTCCGCCGGACCGTGCTGCGCCAGACGTTGCTGTCGTACCTGTTCGGCGCGGTCATCGTCGCCGCGACGGTGAACCTGTTGGCAACTCTGGCCCGATAGGGCGCCCGTCGACAGGCGGGCGCCCCGGGCCACGAACCGCGACCTGGGGCGCCTCGCAACACCTGTCCCTGGCGGTTCACGCCCGAACCGGGTCGCGACCACCAGGCGGTGGATGTTCGCCCGAACCGGGCGGGCATCGCTGCCACGATCATCATACGATGCGACATCAGCCGAACGGGTGAGAATCGCGGAAGTGTGTCCGGGCGCACGTGCGCGCTCAGCCGGTGACCTCCGCGTAGCGCCGTTCCAGATCCACCCGGGCCAGCGCCCCGACCAGCCAGGACAGCCGTTCCGACTCGCCGCCGCCGGCCAGCCCGGCGAGGTCGGCGGCGGAGCGGCCCAGCCCCAGCCGCCGGGCCGCGGCGAGGGCCCGACGGTCGGCGACCGGGGCCGCCTCCCGCCACAGCGCCTGCGCCTCGCGCAGGAACAGGTCGGCCACCTCGTCGTCCACGCCGGGCAGCGCGGTCAGCAGGCGTCGCTCCCCGGCCGGGTCCTGGTGGGCGGTGGTCCGCAGCCGGCGCAGGTCGCCCCGGTACGTCTCGACCAGGGTGCGGGCCAGGTCGCCGAGGGTGTCGGCGAGCGCGGACAGGTCGCCGCGCAGCCCGGCCTCGCGCAGCACGCGGACCCGGTCGGCGTGCCGGGAGCGGGCCATCCGCGCGGCGCTGTCCCAGCCGGCGTCGCGCAACGCCGTCGCCGCGTCGACCGCCCGGTGGAAGTCGCCCCGGCGGGCGAGCAGCACGGCCAGGTAGAGCACCTGGAACAGCTGGGACGGGTTGTTCGTCACCCGGAACCCGTACCGTTCGGCGAAGCCGCGTCCGTCCCTGGCGAGCCGGCGGGCCAGTCGCTTCTTCTCCTCGACGCTGCGGGTGGCAGTGGTTGTCGGCATGCCGCGGACTACCCCGGCGCGGACGCGCCATTCAGCCGTGCAGGCCGCCGCTGCGGTCGCGGGCCTTGAGCCGAGTGGTGGGCAGCGCCGGGGCGGGCAGCGGCGGCGCGGGGTCGTCGGCGACCGTGCCGAACCGGCGACCGGCCATCCAGTCCTCGCGGGCGGCGGCCACCTCCTCGTGCGACCGGCCGACGAAGTTCCACCACATCACCAGCGGTTCGTCGAACGGGGCGCCGCCGAGCAGCAGCAGCCGGCTGCCCGGGACCCCGGTCAGCGACAGCGACGTCCGGCCGGCGCCGAGGTAGAGCAGCGCGCCGGGGGCGACGGTCACGCCGTCGGACTCGGCGGAGCCGGACATGGCCAGCAGCCCGTACTCGAAGTCGGGGCGCAGCGGCAGCGTGGCCGGCGCCGCGCCCCGGACCTCGATCTGCGTGCCGACCAGCGGGGTGTACGTCACCGCCGGCGAGCGTTCCCCGCCGAACTCCCCGATCAGCAGGGTGAGGTCGAGGTCGCCGTCGCGCCACCGGGGCAGCTCGGCGTGGTGGTCGAAGTCCGGGTCGCCGGCCCGGGCCGGGTCGGGCAGCGCTACCCACAGCTGCACGCCGTGCATCAGCGGCGGGTGGACCAGCGGGGAGCGTTCCGAGTGGGCGATGCCGCGCCCGGAGGTCATCACGTTGAGCTGCCCCGGGCGGATCGGCTGCACGTTGCCGAGGCTGTCCCGATGCAGGATCTCCCCGTCGAGCAGCCAGGTGACGGTCTGCAGGCCGGTGTGCGGGTGCGGCGGCACCTCCATGCCGGGCCGCTCGGCCACGTCGTCCGGGCCGAAGTGGTCGACGAAGCACCACGCGCCGACCATCCGCCGCTGCCGCTGCGGCAGCAGCCGGCGCACGGTGGTGTAGCGGCCGAGCGGGACGTCGTGCCCGGGCAGCAGCACGCTGCCCGGGTCGGTGGCGCCGACGCCCGGGGGGAGCGTCTGCGCCGGCAGGGATTCGGTACGGTCCACCGCCCGACTCTACGCTCGGTCCGCGGTCACGCTCACCGCGTTCGCGCCGGCGACCAGGTCGAGGTAGAGCCGGTCGGCCGCCCGGTCCCAGCCGGGCGAGCTGATCAGCTCACCGGCGGCGATGCCGGCGCGACGCTCGTCGTACAGCGCCAGCGAACCGGCGCCGGCGGCGACCCGCACCCGGGCCGGCGGCCCGCCGGGCACGGCGACGGTCAGCTCGCTGACGCCGCCGGTCATCCGGACGGTGAGCGCGCCGTCGAGCGGCGGCAACGACAGCCGGGTACGCGCGGCGCCGCCGATCAGCTCGATCCCGGCCAGCCGGGCCGCGCCCAGGTCGAGCCGCTGCTCGCTGACGCCACCGACGAGCCGCAGCCGCCAGGTCACCCGGGAGTTGAGCACCACCTCGACGGCGGAGGGACCGGACCGGCCGTTCTCCTCGATCCGCAGCCGGACCCGGTCACCGGTCAGCTGCGGGCGCGGGGTCACCCCGGCGTCGTCCGGCGCGCCGATCCGGTAGAGGTCGTCGCCGAGGTCGGCGGCCCGCAGGGTGAAGCTGGTCAGGCCGTCGACCAGCTCGAAGTCCGCCTGCCGGCGGTCCCCGCGCGGCGCGGTGAGCGTCTCGGCGGCGGCGACCTCGGCGCCGCCCACCCCGCCGGAGCCACCGGCGTCCGTGACCGGCGACGTGGGCCCGCCGGAGAAGACCGTGCCGAGCCGGGCCGGGTTGGCGAGGGTGACCGCGATCGCCGCCACGCCGAGCACCACGACCAGCACGGCGGCGGCCACCAGGGCCCGGGCGGTGCGCGACCAGCGGGGCCCGCTCAGGTCAGGGTCGTCCCCGGATGCCGTCATGGTCGTCCCCTCTCGCCGGTCCCCACTGGCTCATACGTCTCCGTTTCCGCTCCGGTTCATTCCCGCCGGTGCCGCCGGAGCCGCCTCGCCGAGGCGGGCGTGCACCTTGGCGACACACGCGGCCAGCGCCGCGTGCGCGTCCAACCCCAGGCTCTCGATGGCCACCAGGGCGGTGAACGCCACGTCGGCCAGTTCCGCGGCGACCTCCTCGCGGGTGTGCGTCACGCCCTTGCGCGGGTTCTGGCCGAGGACCCCGATCCAGGCCGCGGCCACCTCGCCGGCCTCCTCGCCGATCTTCAGGATGCGGCAGGTCAGTTCCGTGTCGCCGGTGCCGTTGGCGGCGTCCAGCCAGGCGCGGGCGTCCCGCGCCGAGGTCCAGATCATGTCGTCCACCCGGCCCAGTGAACCGGACGACGGTGACGATCCGTATCCGGGGGCGGTGCGGGCAACGGTGCCGGCACCGGGAGGCGGAAGGACGTGTCCGTGATGCCGGAGACCGTCGAGACGGTGTTCGCCAAGGTGGTCGCGCGGAACCCGGGCGAGCCCGAGTTCCACCAGGCGGTGCGGGAGGTACTGGAGAGCATCGGACCGGCCCTGGCCCGGCACCCCGCGTACGCCGAGCTGGTCGAGCGCATCTGCGAGCCGGAGCGGCAGGTCATCTTCCGGGTGCCGTGGGAGGACGACCACGGCCGGGTCCGGGTGAACCGTGGCTTCCGGGTGGAGTTCAACAGCGCGCTGGGCCCGTTCAAGGGCGGGCTGCGCTTCCACCCGTCGGTCTACCTGGGGATCGTGAAGTTCCTCGGCTTCGAGCAGATCTTCAAGAACGCGCTGACCGGCCTACCGATCGGTGGCGGCAAGGGTGGTGCCGACTTCGACCCGAAGGGCCGCTCCGACCGGGAGGTGATGCGGTTCTGCCAGAGCTTCATGACGGAGCTGTACCGGCACATCGGCCCGCAGACCGACGTGCCGGCCGGGGACATCGGGGTGGGCGGACGGGAGATCGGCTACCTGTTCGGGCAGTACAAGCGGATCACCAACCGGTACGAGGCCGGCGTGCTCACCGGCAAGGGCCTGACGTACGGGGGCGCGCAGGTGCGGCGCGAGGCCACCGGCTACGGGGCGGTCTTCTTCGCCGAGGAGATGCTCCGGCAGACCGGGGACAGCCTGGACGGCAAGCGGGTGGTGGTGTCCGGGTCCGGCAACGTGGCCATCTACGCGATCGAGAAGGTCCACCAGCTGGGCGGCACGGTGGTGGCCTGTTCGGACTCCGACGGCTACGTGTTGGACGAGAAGGGCATCGACCTGGCGCTGCTGCGCGAGGTGAAGGAGGAGCGCCGGACCCGGCTGGACGACTACGTGCGGCAGGTGCCGCACGCGGTGGCGGTCGCCGGCCGCAGCGTCTGGGAGGTGCCGTGCGACCTGGCGTTGCCGTGCGCCACCCAGAACGAGATCGGCGGCGCGGAGGCGGCGGCGCTGGTGGCCGGCGGTTGCGTCGCCGTGGTGGAGGGCGCGAACATGCCGACCACGCCGGAGGCGGTGCGGATCCTCGGCCGGGCCGGGGTGCGGTTCGCCCCGGGGAAGGCGGCGAACGCGGGCGGGGTGGCGGTGAGCGCGTTGGAGATGCAGCAGAACGCCAGCCGGGACGCGTGGACGTTCGACCGGTCGGAGCAGCGGTTGCGAGAGATCATGCGGGACGTGCACGAGCGGTGCTGGGCGACCGCGGAGGAGTACGGGCTGCCGGGCGACTACGTGGCCGGCGCGAACATCAACGGGTTCCGGCGGGTGGCCGAGGCGATGCTGGCGCACGGCGTGGTCTGACCGGCCACGGTGGACCGACCGGGCGGTGGGTGCTGACCGCCCGGTCAGTCAGCGATTGACAGTCCTCGACCCCCCGGCCTAGGTTCAGGTCGCTACCGGCCGGTAGGCATCCGTCCCGCCCGCCGTCCCGCGTACCGGGGCGGCACCCGTCCCCCGGGGAGCAGCGATGCAGACCTCACCCACCCGCCTGCGCCGCCGGCTGCTCGCCGTCGGCGCCGCCGTCGTGCTCGCCCTCGGCCTGGCCGGCGCGGCTCCCGCCGCCGCCACCGGCCGCGACGACGGCACCGGCCCGCTGCCCGGTTACACCATCGTCAACCCGCCGCTGCCGCCACTGGTCGTCGACGGGGCCGCCACCACCGTCCGGCAGGGCGTGCACGCCCACGCCGGCTACATCGTGGAGGTCCCGGCGCGGTGGAACGGCGACCTGGTGATGTGGGCGCACGGCTACCGCGGCCAGGGCACCGAACTCTCCCCCGAGCCGCCCGCGTTCGACCTGCGGCAGCGCCTGCTGTCCCAGGGATACGCGTGGGCGTCGTCGTCCTACGACCGCAACGGCTACGACATCCGCTCCGGGGTGCGCGGCACCCGGGCCCTCGCGGACCTGTTCGCCCGCACCGTGCGCCGGCCGCACCGGGTGCTCATCGCCGGGGTCAGCATGGGCGGGCACATCATCGGCCGGTCCCTGGAGCAGTACCCCGGCTACTACGCCGGCGCGCTGCCGATGTGCGGGGTGCTCGGCGACCAGGAGCTGTTCGACTACTTCCTCGACTACAACCTGGTCGCGCAGGCGCTGGCCGGGGTGCGGGCCTACCCGACCCCGGCCGACTACCTGACCAACGCGGTGCCCCGGATCCAGGTGGCGCTCGGGCTGGCCGGCCTGACCCCCACCGGCCCGGACACCACCAACGCGCTCGGCAAGCAGCTGCGCGCGGTCACCGTGGCCCGCTCCGGCGGGCCGAGGCCGGGTGCCGACGCCGCGTTCGCGGTGTGGAAGGACTTCCTCTTCGGCATCGCCACCACCGACGGCGGCGACTCCCCCGCGCAGCGGCCCGGACAGCTCGCCACGAACCTGTTCACCCGCTACACGCCGAACCAGCCGGTGAACCTCAACGCCACCGTGCAGCGGGTCGCCCCGGAGAACCTGCGCCAGCGGCTCTCCCCCGGCCTGACCGAGGTGCCCCGGATCGCCGGCCGGCCCACCGTGCCGGTGCTGAGCCTGCACGACCTGGGTGACCTGTTCGTGCCGTTCAGCATGGAGCAGGCGTACGCCCGGGACGTGGCGTGGCACGGCCGGTCCCGGCTGCTGGTGCAGCGGGCGGTCCGGGCCGCGCAGCACTGCGAGTTCAGCCCCGCCGAGGCCGGCGCCGCCTGGGACGACCTGACCCGCTGGGTACGCACCGGCAAGCGCCCGGCCGGCGACGCGGTCACCGACCCCCGGGCGGTGGCGGCGCCGGACTTCGGCTGCCGGTTCAGCGACCCGGCCGCCTGGGCCGCCGGCGCCGGCACCCGCCGCCTCTACCCGGCGTGCCCCTAGTCCTCCTCCGGCGCGTACCAGCCGCCCCGGTAGACGGTGCCCGGCCGGGGCGGCGCGTCCGCCTCGGCCGCGGCCCGACGGGACCGGCGCACCCGGCTGACCACGAACCAGCCGACGCCGGCCACCACGGCGAGGATGACCACGTTCTGCAACGTGCCGACGTACGCCTCGACCACGTGCCAGTTCTCGCCGAGCAGGTAGCCGGCGAGCACGAACGCAGTGTTCCAGATCAGGCTGCCCAGCGCGGTGAAGAGGAGGAAGACCGGCACCGGCATCCGTTCCACACCGGCCGGTACGGAGATCAGACTGCGGAAGATCGGAATCATCCGGCCGAAGAACACGGCCTTGACGCCGTGGCGCAGGAACCACGCCTCGGTGCGGTCCACGTCGTCGAGTTTGATCAGCGGAAGCCGCGCGGCCAGCGCGCGCATCCGGTCCCGCCCGAGCGCCGCACCGACGTAGTAGAGCGCCAGCGCGCCCAGCACCGACCCGAGCGTGGTCCACGCGATCGCGCCGAGCAGGCTCATCCGGCCCTGGCTGGCGGTGAAGCCGGCCAGCGGCAGGATGACCTCGCTGGGGATGGGCGGGAACAGGTTCTCCAGGGCCACCGCGAGCCCGGCCCCGGGGCCTCCGAGCCGTTCCACCAGGCCGGTGACCCAGCCGACGGGTCCTTCGCCGGCCGGCTCCGCGGCCCGCGCGGCACTCACCCGGGGGCCGGCGAGGAGCTGTGCGTTTCCGATCATCAGACCACGTTACGGGGCGACGCGGCCGTCGACCACGCAAAGCGGCGCCGGTTACGGTGTGCCCATGCCCAGGCCGCTGCGGGTCGCCGTCGCCCAACCGCTCACCCGGTCGCACGACGTCGCGGGCAACGCCGAACGGCACGCCGCCGTGGTCCGGTCCGCCGGGGCGCGGGTGGTGGTCTTCCCCGAGCTGTCCCTGACCGGGTACGAACTGGCGGCCGCGCCGGTGGACCCCGCCGACCCCCGTCTCGCTCCGCTGCGCGCGGCCTGCGCGGCGACCGGGACGCTGGCGCTGGCCGGCGCGCCGGTGGCCGGGCCGCACATCGGGGTGCTCGCGGTCGACGGCGACGGCGTGCGGGTGGCGTACCGGAAGATGTGGCTGGGTGGCGCGGAGCCGCAGCGGTTCCGGCCGGGCCGCCGGCCGGCGTTGCTCGACGTCGACGGCTGGCGGCTGGGCCTGGCGGTCTGCAAGGACACCGGGGTGCCGGAGCACGCGGCGGCGACCGTGGCCGCCGGCGCGGACGCCTACCTGGCCGGGGTGCTGGAGTCGGCCGACGACACGGCGGTCCCCGAGGAGCGCGCCGTGGGCGTCGCCGCCGCGCACGGGGTGTGGGTGGCGACGGCCAGCTTCGCCGGCTCGACCGGCGGTGGCTACCCGCGGGCGGCGGGCGGTTCGGGCATCTGGTCGCCGGCGGGCGTCGCGGTGGCCCGGGCCGGCGCCGACGTCGGCGAGGTCGTCGCAGCGACGATGCTCCGGGCGCCTCAGCCCTCGACGGCGCCGCCGCCGCGCAGCCGCTCGTAGCCGTCGAGCAGCTTGCGTAACGCGGCGGCGGTGGTGCCGTCGAGCTTGTCGTCGTCGGCCGCATCCTCGATCTTGTCGCGCAGGTCGTCGACCCGCCTGGCCCGGTCCCTGGGCTTGCCCCGGTCCAGCTCCGCGACCTTCTTGCGCAGCTCGTCGGCGGTCTTGGGGGCGATCAGCCGGGCCGCCTCGGCCCGGTCGACCAACTGGACGAACCGGTCGGCGACCTGACGCAGCGTGACCGGTTCGGGCGCCACGGTGGACGGCGCGGCGCGCGACGGTGTCGGTCTCGGCGGGGAACTGGCCGCGCCGGTGGTGGGTGCGGCCGGCGCGGCGGCGGGCGGGGTGCCGGCACCGCCGTCGGCCAGCAGCGTGCCGACCAGCGCGAGCAGCAGCACCACCGCGCCCGCGACCAGCACCGCGAGGAGCCGGTTCGACGAGAGCGCGGGCCGGCCCGGCGCGGCGGCGGGCACCGGCGGGACCGCGCGGGCCGGCGTCGGGCGCCGCTCGACGAGCGTCGGCGGATGCGACGCCGGGGTCAGCGTGGGCAGGATCGCGGTCGGCGGGTCGACCGGGCGGCCCGCGCCGAGCCGGTCGGCGAGCAGCGCCGCGCCGGGCCGCCGGGCCGGGTCCACGGACAGGCAGGCCAGGACCAGGTCGGCGAGGTCGGCGGGCAGGCCGGGCACGCGTAGCGGGGGCACCGGCGGCCGGTTGGCGCGCAGGTCGACGACGTCGTCCCAGGTCTGCACCGGCAGCGGGGCCCGGCCGGTGAGCGCGCGGTAGAGCAACGCGCCGAGCGCGTAGACGTCACCGGCCGGGTTCGCCGGGCCCGGGTCGAGCCGTTCCGGGGCGAAGTAGGCAGGGGTGCCCATCAACAGCTCACCGGTCTGCCCGACCGCCTGCGGGCCGGCCGGCGCGGCGATGCCGAAGTCGAGCACCTTCGCGCCGGTCTCGGTGAGCATCACGTTCGCCGGCTTGATGTCGCGGTGCACCACGCCGATCCGGTGGGCGGCGGCCAGCGCGGCGGCGACCTGCCCGGCCATCCGGACCGCGTCCGGCCAGGCCAGCGGCCCGCCGGCCAGCCGGTCGGCCAGGGTCCGCCCGTCCACCAGTTCCATGACCAGGTACGGCACCACGGCGCCGTCGGGCAGGGCCGCCTCGCCGTAGTCGTACACCTGGGTCACGTGCGGGTGGGTGAGCCGCGCCGCAGCGCGGGCCTCGCGTTGGATGGTGGCGCGCCACTGCGGGTCGGCGGCGAGCCGGCCGGCGAGGGCCTTGACCGCGACGGGGCGGTGCAGGACCTCGTCGTCGGCGCGCCACACCTCGGACATCCCGCCGAGGCCGATGCGCTCGCGCAGGACGTACCGGTCGTGCAGCCGCAGGCTGGGCGTGAACGGCGACATGATGTCCCAGTCTGCCTGCCCGGCCCGCGTGTGCGCCAACCGGCCGTGGTCAGGGTTTGCGGGCCACCCCGCCGTACATGCTCACGTCGGCCACCGAGGGGCGCGGCTCGGGCTCGTCGTCGGCACGCCACTCGGCCACCGAGCAGACACCCGGCTCGATCAGCTCCAGCCCGTCGAAGAACCGGACGACCTCGTCCCGGGCGCGCAGGTTGATCACGCCGTGCGGGCCGCCGCCACGGGCCGCCGCCTTCGCCTCCTCGGCCACCGCCGGCGGCAGGTAGTCGTGGGTGGCGTGGGAGGCGGCCAGATAGCTGCCGGCCGGCAGCGCGTCCAGCAGCCGGGTGACGGTGGTGTAGGGGTCGTCCCCGTCGGGCACGAAGTGCAGCACCGCCACCAGCATCAACGCCACCGGCTGGGACAGGTCGAGGGTGCGGCGCAGGTCGGGGTGGGCGAGGATCCGCTCCGGGTCGCGCAGGTCCGCGTCGAGGTAGGCGGTCGCGCCCTCGGTCGAGCTGGTGAGCAGCGCGCGGGCGTGGGCCAGCACGATCGGGTCGTTGTCGACGTAGACCACCCGGGCGCGCGGGTCGATCGACTGCGCCACCTCGTGGGTGTTGTCGGCGGTGGGGATGCCGGTGCCGATGTCGAGGAACTGGCGGATCCCCGCCTCGCCGGCCAGGTGGCGCACGGCACGCCGCAGGAACCGGCGGTTCTCCACCGCGCTGAGCCGGATGGTCGGGAAGCGGGCGGCCATCGCGTCACCGGACTCGCGGTCGGCCTGGAAGTTGTCCTTGCCGCCCAGCCAGTAGTTGTAGCGCCGGGCCGGGTGCGCCACGGAGGTGTCGATCCGGTCGCCCGGGTGGCCCGGTTCGGTCGCCGTCCCGGATGCTTCGCTGGTCAAGGCCGCCTCCACGATTCGCGCGCCACCGCCGCCGGACGACGTCCGTCCACAATCGTCGGTACCCGGGTCATGCTAGCGCCCGGCGCCGCGACGGTCAGGCCCGGTACAGCTCGTCGCGCAGGCGGGTGAGCAGCTCGGCGGTGCGCTCCGGCGGCGCGGCCTCGACGCACAGCCGCTCCATCGCCTCGGCGTAGAAGTCGAGGTCGTCGCGCTTGTCCAGGTAGATCGCGCTGGTCAACTGCTCGATGTAGACGATGTCGGGCAGGTCCTGGTCGCCGAAGCGCAGGATGCTGAACGCGCCGCTGGCCGCGGCGTGGCCGCCGGCCGAGAACGGGACGATCTGCAGCCGCACGTGCGGCGAGGCGGTGGCCGCGATCAACGCGTCCAGCTGTTCGCGCATCACCGCGGCGCCGCCGATCGGGCGTCGCAGCGCGGCCTCGTCGAGCACCGCCCACAGCTGCGGCGGGTCGCTGCGCCGCAGCAGCTCCTGACGCTCCATCCGCAGGTCGACGCGGCGGTCCAGCTCCGCCGGCGACGCGCCGCGGTGCCCGAGCAGGATCACCTCCCGGGCGTACGCGGCGGTCTGCAACAGGCCGGGCACGAACTGCACCTCGTACGTGCGGATCATCGCCGCCGCCGCCTCCAGCCCGAGATAGGACTGGAACCAGGCGGGCAGCACGTCGCCGTAGCGGTGCCACCAGCCCGGACTGTTCGCGTCGCGGGCCAGCTTGAGCAGCGCGGCGCGCTCGTCGGGAGCGGTGACCCCGTAGAGCGTGAGCAGGTCGGCGACGTCGCGCTCCTTGAAGCCGACCCGGCCCAGCTCCATCCGGCTGATCTTCGACTCGGAGGAGCGGATCTCCCAGCCGGCGCTCTCCCGGCTGACCCCGGCGCCTTCCCGCAGCCGGCGCAACTGCGCCCCGAGCAGCATGCGCAGCACGGTCGGACCGCTGGTCGGACCACCCTCGACGGGCACCGTCGCCACCTGACCGCCCTCGCATCCCGACTGCCCGACCGGGCGCCCTCCCGGCCGACGAGTAAGCATGCCATGAACCGACAGTGAGGTGAACTCCTCCGGACGGACGAGTTAGTCCCGTGGACGGGACGGGCGGATCAGGTGGTCGAAGTCGCCGTCCCGAGCGCCCAGCACGAACGCCGCGATCTCGTCCACCGTGTAGATGAGCGCCGGCCCCTCCGGGTGGCGGGAGTTGCGCACCGCGATGCCGGTGCCGCCGGGCAGCTCGGCCAACTCGACGCAGTTGCCGCTGGGGTTGCTGCGGCGGCTCTTCAACCAGCTCACGGGGGGCAGTTCGGTCACGGGCACGCCGTTCGGCGGTTGTTGCATGGGCGTCCTTCGGGAAGCGCCAGCCGAGGCCGCGGGGAGGAGCGTCTGTCGACTGAGGAGTGAGATGCACGTGCATCTGCTATTGCATCTGCAATGGACAGCGAGCATGATAGCCGAACGTACGGTGTGCCGGGTCGCTCACGTTCGGTGACCCGAACCCGGCCCCCGGATGCCGCCCGCGCGGCCGGGGACTGCGGTGAGGAGGGTGCGTGCCGGATCCGATGACCGTCGCCTCCGGCATCTCCGCCGCGGGCGCGCTGGTGTCCGCGTGGCAGCTACGCCGCCGGGCGGTCCGCGCCGAGGCCGAGATCCAGCTGCTCCAGGCCGAGCTGGCCGCCGAGCGGCACGCCGCCAGCCATGACCCGCTGACCGGCCTGCCCAACCGCCGCGCGTTCTTCCGGTTGGCCGCCACCCTGCTCACCGACCCCAGCGGCCAGCCACTGGTCGCGGTGGTGCTCGACCTCGACGACTTCAAGCAGGTCAACGACCGCTACGGGCACGCCGCCGGCGACCAGGTCCTGGTCAGCGTGGCGCAGCGGCTGGCCGCGTTCGCCGGCAACAACCTGGTGGCCCGGCTCGGCGGCGACGAGTTCGCCGGCCTGCTGGTCAGCCCGGCGCACGACCGGCGCTGGATCGAGCACGCGACCCGCCGGCTCTGCGAGGCGCTCGCCGCGCCGATCCCGCTGGGCGGGCGCAGCATCCGGGTCACCGCCTCGGTCGGGCTCGCCCCGGTGCACGGCCCCGCCCAGCTCACCGACGCGCTCTGCCGCGCCGACGCGGCCATGTACGAGGCGAAGACGCTCGGCGCCGGCCGCCCCACCCGTCAGCTCGTCGCCGAGTGCTGACCGCGTGCCGGGCCCGGCGCGGGTTCGCTCAGCGCCAGCCGTAGCCCGCGCGCAGCGCCTGGCCGATCCGGTCGAACCGCGGCCGGTCCAGCACCGCGCCCTCCCGGCGGATGCTGTCCTCGCGCATGGTGAGCACCCGGTCCAGCCGGACCCAGCTGGGTCGCCGGTCCCGGTCCCACTCCCCCGGGCCGAGCGACAGCCAGTGCCGCTGCCCGTCCCGGTCGCCCTGGCTGGACAGCATCAGCCCGAAGAGCGTGCGGCTGTGCCGGCCCACCACCAGCACCGGGCGGTCCTTGCCCTGGCGCGGGTCGTCCTCGTAGGGCACCCAGGTCCAGACGATCTCCCCCGGGTCCGCCTGTCCGTCC
Organism: Micromonospora sp. WMMD754; assembly: GCF_049315235.1. Classification (NCBI taxonomy): domain Bacteria; kingdom Bacillati; phylum Actinomycetota; class Actinomycetes; order Micromonosporales; family Micromonosporaceae; genus Micromonospora; species Micromonospora sp. WMMD754. The sequence continues at coordinate 4,716,463 of NZ_CP186058.1, read as the reverse complement.
GGCTCCGGCGCGTACGACAGCTCGCGGCGCTGCAACGCGCTGACCTGGCGGCGGCGCGCGACCTGGGCCGGGACGTGCCCGCCCGGGCGGGTGGGCGCGGCGGCGCCCCCGGTGATCCGGCCGAGCCGGGACGCCACGTTCCTCAACAGACCTGCCACGGCGGGCAGCCTATCCCGTCGCCGCCGGGAGGGAATCCGGTGGCGGCCGGGCCACCGGGTTCGCCACCATGCCCCGGTGACCGTTCCCCGCCACCAGATCCGGGCGGCCTTCACCGCCGACACCGTGACCGTCTACCAGGCGTACCCGCCGGAGATCGCCGACGCGGCGCTGGCCGCCGGGCGGTTCGTGCCGCCGTTCAAGCGGGAGCGGATGACCTGGATCAAGCCGTCGTTCCGCTGGATGATGTACCGCTGCGGCTGGGCGCTCAAGCCCGGGCAGGAGCGGGTGCTCGCGGTGGAGATCAGCCGGGCCGGCTTCGAGTGGGCGCTCGGGCACGCCTGCCTGAGCGCCCACGACCCACGGCTGCATCCGGACTCCGACGCCTGGCGGCGGCAGCTGCGCACCAGCCCGGTGCGGGTGCAGTGGGACCCGGAACGCTCGCTGCGGCTGGCCCCGCTGCCGTACCGGTCGGTGCAGGTGGGCCTCTCCGGCGAGGCGGTGCACCGGTACGTCGACGAGTGGCTCGTCGGGCTGACCGACGTCACCGCGCTGGCCCGGTCCGTCCACGAGCGGCTCACCGAGGGTGACGAGCCCGGGGCGGCGACGCTGTTGCCGGTGGAACTGCCGTACCCGTTGCCGCCCGAGGTCGCCGGGGTGATCGACGCCGGCTGACCGGTCGGCCGGCGTGTCGGATGACCGTCACGCGGCGTACGTGCTCCGCGCCTCCTCCGACCGCGACGATGGGGACGGCGGAAGGAGGGCGGTCGTGTTCGCGCAGATGCTGCTCACGAAGCTGGCCGAGGAGTTGCTGAAGCTGCTCGTCGAGTGGCTGGCCCCGAAGGTGCTGCGATCGGTGCCGCACCTGGCCCCGCCGGACTGCCCGCGCTGCGGCGGGTACGGCGTGGCCCGGTGGGCGCCCCGGTGGGCGACGACGGTGTTCGTGCTCTCCGTGCTCACCTTCGCGTGGGGGTTCACCGCGACGGTGCTGGGCCTGCCGGTGGTCGTCCTCGTCGCGGCGGTCGGGGTGCGTACCGCGTGGCACGGGGACCTGGTGGCGGCGCTGCCCGGCCTGCTCGCGCCGCTGGGCCTGGTGGGGTCGGGCGCGGTGACGGTCGCCGGCGCCGCCGGGATGGCCTGGTACCACAGCTTCCCGCCCCGGCTGTGCCGGCGCTGTCACGGGCGGTGGCCCCGCCGGGACCGGGCGGAGTATCTGCGGATGGTGCGGTCGGTGGTGTTCGCCTGTCGGTGCGGCCAGCGGCTGCGCGCGCCGGGCACCCCGGCCGGCGTCCGGGTGCGCTGCCCCCGCTGCGGCACGGAGCGGCTGGCGCCGACCGTCGGCTGAGGCGAGCGGCGGGACCCTGCCTAGGCTGGGGGCGTGGAGTTGCCTCGCGATCTGCCACTGTTCGAGCGGACGGCGGTGCGGCTGGTGGTGCTCGACGCCGCCGACCGGCTGCTGCTGTTCCACACCCGCGACCCGGAGCACCCCGATCTGGGGGTCTGGTGGGAGCTGCCCGGCGGCGGGCTGGACCCGGGCGAGACGTACCGGGAGGCGGCGGTGCGCGAGCTGCGCGAGGAGACCGGCATCGTGGTCGCGCCGGGCGAGATCGGCGCGCCCACCTGGCGGCGGCGGGCCAGTTTCCGGCACCGGCAGCGGCGGCACCTGCAGGACGAGGTGGTGGTGCCGGTGCGGCTGCCCGGGCCCGGGCCGGACGTGGACGGGGCGCAGCGGATGGACTACGAGGTGGAGGACTACTTCGGGTTCCGGTGGTGGCCGGTGGCCGAGGTGCTCGCCGACCGGCCGCGCTGTTATCCGGGCCGGCTGCCCGAGCTGCTGGCGCCGTTCCTCGCCGGCGAGGAGATCGACGAGCCGTTCGAACTCTGGTCCTGAGCGGACGTGCCGGTGGGCCGGTCAGCGGGCAGAGTGGGGCGGGTGAACCCTCTCGACGCACCCCTGGCCCGCTACGCCGAGCGGCTGCACGGCGCCGCCGGTGACACCCACCACGTCGCCTCCCCGCTGGGCGCCTGGCTGCTGCTGGCGCTGACCGGCCCGGCCGCCACCGGCGAGGCCCGGGCGGTGCTGGCCGACGCGCTCGGCGTCGACCCGGACGACGCCGCCGCGTCGGCCCGGGCGCTGCTCGCCGCGCCGCACCCGATGGTCGCCGCGGCCACCGCGCTCTGGGAACGCACGCCCGTCGACGAGTTGGCCGAGTGGCGCGCCGGCCTGCCCGACCACACCGAGCGCGGCGCGCTGCCCGACCAGGCCGCGTTGGACGCCTGGGCCCGGGAGCGCACCGGCGGGCTGGTCGAGCGCTTCCCGGTCGACGTCACCCCGGAGACCGTGCTGATCCTGGCCAACGCGCTGGCCACCCGGGTGTCCTGGGCCGACCCGTTCGAGGTGGCGCCGGCGGCGGAGCTGGGCGCGGGCAGCGCCTGGGCGGGCCGGCTGCGGCAGGTGCTGCGCACGCCGCCGTTCGGGCACCGCTGCTGGGTCTCGACCACCGCACGGGCCGGCGACGTGGCGGTGCACGTGGCCCCGGCACGCGCCGGCGACGACGGCGCCGGGATGCTGGTGGTGTCCGTGGCCGCCGCGCCGCAGGTGCCGGCCGCCGACGTGCTCGCCGCCGCCCGGGAGCTGGCCGTGGCCGCCGCCACCGTGCCGGACGGTCCGGTGCCGGGGCGCCGGTCGCTGTTCGACCTGCCGCTGGGCGAGACCCCGCTGTGGCGCCTGCGCGAGGAGCCGACCCGGACGTTCGCCCCGGACGGCCGGGAGGAGCGCGCCACCGCCGTGCTGCCCTGCTGGTCGGCGCGCAGCCGGCACGACCTCACGCCGGCCGGTTTCGGGTTCGACGCGGCGGCGCGGGCGCTGGGTGGGCTGCTCGGGTTGGCCGAGCCGCCGTTCGAGGCGGCACAGTCGACGGTGGCCCGGTTCGGCCGCTACGGCTTCGAGGCGGCCGCGGTGACCGCGTTCGGGATGGCGACCGGGCTGCCGCCGGAGGGTGTCGCCCGGGTGGCCGACCTGCGTTTCGCCCATCCGTACGCGGTGGTCGCGGTCGCCACCGACGAGGCCGGCGGGCCGTGGCACGCCCTCCCGGTCTACTCCGCCTGGGTCACCGACCCGGACGACCTGCCCGCCGACGAGGCGGACTAGCGGGTCCGGGTGCTAGGTGCGCGGGCCCAGGAACAGGCCGCCGGTGGCGTCGATGACCTGACCGGTCACCCACCGCGCGGCGGCGGAGGCGAGGAACGCGACCACGTCGGCGACGTCGTCGGGCTCGCCCAGCCGGTCGAGCGCGGTCATTCCGGTGATCAGCTCGGTGAGGCCCGGCGTCTCGAAGACCGGGCCGTTGGTCGCGGTCCGGGTGGCGCCGGGCGCGACCGCGTTCACCGTGATGCCCCGGGCGCCGAGCTGGTTGGCCAGGGTCAGGGTCATCGTCTCGATCGCGCCCTTGGTCATGGCGAACGACGTCTGGGTGGCGTTCGCCATCCGGGTCGCCGCGGACGAGATCGTGATGATCCGGCCGCCGTCGCTCAGGAGGGGCAACGCCCGTTCGACGATGAAGTAGGGCGCCCGGACGTTGACCGCGAAGAGATGGTCGAAGGCCGCCCGGGTGGTGGCGCCGAGCGGGCCGGCGGGTGGCGCCGCCGCGTTGTTGACGAGGATGTCGAGCGGTCGACCGGCCAAGCGGGCGCCGACGCCGGCGAACAGCGTCTCGACGTCTCCGTCCACGCCCAGTTCCGCGCCGACGGCGTACGCGGTGCCACCGGCCCGCACGATCCGCTCGACCGTCGCGGCCGCGCCGGCCTCGTCGGTGCCGAAGTGCGCGACGACCACCGCTCCCCGCGCGGCCAGTCGGACGGCGATCGCCTGCCCGATCCCGCGCGACGCGCCGGTCACCAGGGCTGTCCTGCCGGTCAGATCGCTCATGACGTGAGTCGCTCCCTAAATGTTAGTGACTAACAGGCTGTTAGTGTCTATCACATGACTGGGCGGCGGACCACCCTCCGGGAGCAGCGACGGGCCGAGACGCAGCGCCTGATCCAGGCACACGCGGTGCGACTGTTCGCCGCGCGCGGGTACGACGACACGACCGTGAACGACGTCGCCGAGGCCGCCGGCGTGTCCGCGATGACGGTGTACCGGCACTTCCCCACCAAGGAGGACCTCGTCCTGGCCGACCGCAACGGCCCGCTGGTCGCCGAGCGGATCGCCGCGACGCCGGCCGGGCAGCCCCTCGTCCGCCGCATCGGCAACGCCCTGGTGGAGTCGGCCCGGTCGCTGACCGACGGCGACGACCGCTTCCTCCTCGCCCGCCTACGCCTGATGATCGCGACGCCGGCTCTGCGCGCCCGGCACCTGGACAACCACTACGTGCTGCAACAGGCCATCGTGGACGGGCTCGGCGAGGAGGCCGCCGACCCGGACTCGGCGTTCCGCGCCGCCGCCGCGGCGAGCGCCTGCCTGGCCGTCATGCACACCGCGCTGGTGCGGTGGGCGGAGGAGGACGGCCGCGCCGACCTACCCGACCTGATCGCGACGGCACTGGCCGCCGCCTTCACCCTCCCCGACCCCGCCCGGCCCGACCCCCGGTGACCAAGGAGGTCGCGTCACCGGGACGGTCCGGGACCGACGCGAACTCCTTGATCACCGGCGCGGGGCCGGTCAACCCGGGGCGGGGCCGGAGGGCTGGTCGGGTGGAGCCGGTGCGCGCCGCCGACGGTCCCGCGACCGGCGGCGCACACCGGGTCCGGACCCGCGGGCGGCGCGGGTGGTCGGCGAACCGGCCGCGACGGAGAACCCGGGCCGGACCACACCTCGCGGGGTTGGACCGGCGCCCGGGACGTCACCTGGGAAGCAGAATAGGACTCGATTTCTCGACGGAAAGAGCATCGATCCGGGTCGAGCCGAAGGGGCGAGGGCCGGTGGACCGGGGGCGGAGGAGTTCGTCCGATCGTCCGTCTAGCGACCGGACCATTGACGGCGTAAGCGCCTACTCGCGAGTAATTTTCCGGTGAAAATACTCTGTGGCCGTGGAATCTTCGCCTCACGGCCTTCGTGCAGTGGCTCGACCCGGGTCGCGGGGAGCCTGCTCATACATCGTACGGCGGGCGCGGAATGGGGTCCACCATCGCGTCGAAGCCCCGGGGCAGCTGCGCGACGAGGTCCTGGAACTCGCCCACCGTGACCGTCTCCCGCAGCGTCGCGAGCACCGCGCGCGTGCCCACCTCGGCAACCGCCGGGTCCACCGCCGACCGCTCGGCGACCCGGTACAGGAACTCCACCGCCGCGCCGGTCGCGTCGGTCCCCTCGGGCGCCGCGAGATAGCCGCCGACGTCGTCCGGCAGCTGCGCGGCCAGGTCACCGGCCTCGTCGGCGGTGATCCGCTCGCCGAGGGTCTGCAGCACCGCCCGGGAGATCGTCGCGGCCTGGTCCGTGGACAACTCGGCCCGACGCGCCACCGCTTCGACGAACAGGGGAAACCGCACGCCACCCTCCCCCCTCGCGCCGCCGCCACGACCCCGTGCCGCCCCGCCGGCCCCGCCGACTACCCGGCACCCACCCCACCAAACGACCCCGCCCCGCCCCGCGATCTTGCACTGTGTGCCCCGACAAACGGGACCGATACCGCGTCTCGCGGGCACCAAGTGCAAGATCGCCGAAGCGGGGGCGGGGGTCAGCCGCCGATGGGGGCGCCGCGCCACTGCCAGGCGTGGCGGCGGGGGCGGGTGGGCAGCTCCTGGCGGCCCGTGCACCAGCGCAGCGCGGTCCACGGGTCGGTGTCGGCCAGGCCGGGCGCCACCTCCGGGAAGAGCCGCGCGACCACCCGCGCGCAGACCGGGCGCGGCGGGTCGAGCGCGACGCCGAGTCCGGCCGCCACATCCTCGCCGTGCAGGAGCACCTCGGCCACGCCCATCGCGGCGAAACCGGCCGGATCGGCCTGCCCGCTGGGGTGGAACGCGCGCACGCCGGCCGGTGTCCCCCGCACGGCGAACGCGAGCAGCCCGGCCGCGCAGGTGACGCACTCGACCAGCTCGTCCGGCCCGGCGTCGGCCTCCACCACGGCGGCGAGGCGCACGTAGCGGTCGACGGGGCGGGAGACCACCTGGGCCGCGTACGACAGCAACGTGTCGGCCAGGTGCTCGACGGCCTGCCGGCAGGTCCACTCCAGCCCGCCGGCCGGGCGGGACCAGTCCGCGCCGGTCACCGACCCGAGCGTCGCCGCCACGGCGGCCGAGGCACGGTCGAGGTCGTCGGCCGTGACCGTCATCGCGCCCTCCCCAGGTCCGTTCACCGCCCCATCCTGCCCGAGTCGTGCCCACACCGCCGCCCCGCCGGAACCCGGTCGTGCCGCCCCGCGCCGGTGGGTAGCATCCGCGCCATGGCTCCCGTCACCCACCCCGGCGCCTGCCCCCTGGACTGTCCCGACACCTGCGTCTGGCAGCTCACGGTGTCCGAAGGCCGGGCGGTCGCGCTGCGCGGCGACCGCGAGCACCCGTTCACCCGGGGCGCGCTCTGCGGCAAGGTCAACCGCTACCTCGACGCGGTCAACGGCCCGGACCGGCTCACCACTCCGTGGGTCCGCACCGGACCGAAGGGGGTCGGGCGGGTGGCGTACCGGCCGGCGAGCTGGGACGAGGCGCTCCAGCGGGTGGCCGCCGGCCTGCGGGCGAGCATCGAACGCCACGGCCCGGAGTCGGTGCTGCCCTACTACTTCGCCGGCACTATGGGTCTGGTGCAGGGCTGGAGCATGGGGCCGCGGCTGTTCGCGTACCTGGGCGCGTCCCGGTTGGACACCACCATCTGCACTGCCGCGGCGCGGGCGGCGCTGCGCTCGCTGCACGGCGGCTCGGTGGGTTTCGAGCCGGAGACGATCGTCGAGGCGAAGCTGATCCTGCTCTGGGGCGCCAACCCGCTCGCCACCAACCTGCACCAGTGGCCGTTCGTGCAGCAGGCCCGCGAGCGCGGCGCGTACGTGGTGACGATCGACCCGCTGCGGACCGACACGGCGGCGCGCAGCGACGAGCACGTGGCGCCGCTGCCGGGCACCGACGCGGCGCTCGCGCTCGGGCTGATGCGGCACGTCCGGGACGTCGGCGCGGCCGACGAGGCGTGGCTGGCCGCGCACACCGTCGGCTGGCCCGAGCTGTCCGCCCGGCTCGACGAGTGGCCGGTGGACCGCGCCGCCGCCGAGTGCGGCCTGCCGGTCGAGGTGGTACGCCGCCTCGGTGACCGCGTCGCCACCAGCCGCCCCACCGCCGTGCGCGTCGGGCTCGGCCTGCAGCGGCACCACGGCGCCGGGCAGGCGATCCGGGCGATCTGCGCGCTGCCGCTGGTCACCGGTGACTTCCGCCACCCCGGCGGCGGTTCCCTGGTGACCACCAGCGGGCACCACCCGATCGACGACGAGCGGGTGATCCGGCCCGCCGGCATGCCGGCGCCACCGGCCCGGTCGCTGAACATGAGCCGGCTGGCGGCCGTGCTGACCGGGGAGGCCGACCCGCCGGTGACCTCGCTGGTGGTGTTCGACGCCAACCCGGCGGCCACCGCGCCGGACCAGACCCGGCTGCTCGCCGGCCTGCGCCGCGCCGACCTGTTCACCGTGGTGCTGGAGCAGCGGTGGACCGACACCTGCGACCACGCCGACGTGGTGCTGCCGGCCACCATGCAGCCGGAGCACCTGGACCTGCACACCTCCTACGGGCACCACTACACGACGCTGAACCTGCCGGTCACCCGCGCGCCCGGGGAGGCGCTGCCGAACACCGAGATCTTCCGGCGGATCGCCGCGGCGCTGGGCATCGACCACCCGGCGTTCCGGGACACCGACGAGGACCTGGCCCGACAGCTGCTGGCCGACACCCCGATCGGGTTCGAGGAGTTGCGCGAGCGCACGTACGCCCGGCTCACCGGCGTGCCGGTCGGCTCCGCGCCGTTCGCCGACGGCGGTTTCCCCACCCCGGACGGGCGAGCCCGGTTGCACGACCCGGCGCTGGCCCGGCTCGGCGTGGACCCGCTGCCCGGCTTCACGCCGCCGGCCGAGGCCGCCGACGTCGAGCTGGCCCGTAGGTTCCCGCTGGTGCTGCTCGCCCCCGCCGGCCGGTACCTGATGAACTCGACGTTCGCCTCACTGCCCTGGCACGCGCGCCGGACCGGGCCGCCGAAGGTGCACCTGCACCCGAGCGACGCGGCGGCGCGCGGGCTGACCGACGGCGACGCGGTGCGGGTGCGCAACGACCGGGGCGCGTTCCTCGCGGCGGTCGCCGTGGACGAGGCGACCCGGCCGGGGGTGGCGTTCACCTACAAGGCGTACTGGGCGCGGCTGAGCCCGGGCCGGGCCACGGTCAACGCGGTCACCGCGGTCCGCGACACCGACCTGGGCGAGGCGCCGACGTTCCACGACTGCCGGGTCGAGGTCGAGCCGGTGCCGGCCGACCTGCTGACCACCGAGTCACCCGCCGACCAGGCCACCGAGCCGCCCGCCGAGGCAGCCGTCGATCGGGCCGCCGAGCCGGCGTCGGCCGGTTGAGCCGGGACTTCCGGCCCGGTCGTCGGGGTCCGTGCGCCCCTGCTCCCCCGTCCCGCGCGCCCGTAGCGTCGGCGGTGGACACAGGGAGGTCGCCATGCGTACGTGGCAGGTGCAGGACGTGATGACCACCGACGTGGCGTCGGTACGGGAGGGCACGGCCTACCGGGAGATCGTCGACGTGCTGACCGGGCGGCACGTGACGGCGGTCCCGGTGGTGGACGGCGCCCGCCGGGTGCTCGGGGTGGTCTCCGAGGCGGACCTGATGTACAAGGTGGAGCTGCTGGGGCAGCCGCGCGAGCGGCGCATCCTGCCCGACCGGCACCGCCGGGAGGCCCGGGCGAAGGCGGAGGCCACGCTGGCGGCGGACCTGATGACCGCTCCCCCGGTCACCGTGGCGCCGGACGCCACGCTGGTCGAGGCGGCCCGGGTGATGGACGCCCGTGACGTGAAGCGGCTGCCGGTGGTCGACGACCTGGGCCGGCTGGTCGGCATCGTGACCCGCGGCGACCTGCTCAAGGTGCACCTGCGCCCGGACGCGGACATCCGACGGGACGTGGTCGAGGAGGTGCTGCGGCGCACGCTCGGCGTCCGCGACGGCGTGGTGGACGTGAGCGTGCACGGCGGCGTGGTGACGCTCACCGGCCAGCTGGAGCGCTGGTCCACGGTGCACCTGGCGCTGCGACTGGCCCGGCAGGTCAGCGGCGTGGTCGAGGTGGTCGACGCGCTCGACTTCGCGATCGACGACGCGCCGATGTCGGCGCTGCGGCTCGGTGGCGGCACCCCGGCCGGCATCGCCTGAGCCCGACCCGGCCTGCCCGTCGACACCCCGGCCGGCATCGCCCCGGGCCCGGCCCGACCGGCGGCGGCACCCGGCCGGGGTGCCGCCGCAAAACGGCCGTTCAGCCGTCGGCCAGGGCGTCCAGCACCAGCGCGGCGGTCCAGCTGAACGCGGGCGAGCCGAGACCGGCGCCGGTGTCCGGGTGGAAGTACTCGTGACAGCCGGCGGTGTCGACCAGGTCGAGCAGGGACTCGCGCAGCCCGGCGGCCAGGTCGGCCCGGCGGTGCGTGCGCAGCGCCTGCCAGAGCAGCCAGCCGGTGTTCACCCAGCTCGGGCCGCGCCAGTAGCGCAACGGTTCGAAGTCGGGCGCGGTGCGGTCGTAGGTGGGCAGCGGCCGGTCCATCCGGGCGGCCAGCCCGAACCGGGGCGAGCACGCCTCGGCGAGCACCGCGCGTACCTGCGGTTCCGGCAGGTCGGGCAGGGCCAGCGGCATCAGCCCGAGCACGGTGCGGGCCGCCACGAGCCGGTCGGTGCGCACGTCGCGCGGGCGGAACGTGCCGGTGAGCGGGTCCCAGAGCCGGGCGACCAGGGCCTCGGTGATCCGGGCGGCCCGGTCCCGGTGCGGTCCGGGGTCGGCGCCGACGACCGTCGCGATCCGGGCCAGCGCGTACTCGGAGACGCCGAGCGCGGCGTTGACCAGCGGGCACTCCACCAGGAACGGGTGTCGGCCGAGCAGTCCCTCGTCGCGGTAGCGGCCGGCCCGGTAGGAGTCGACGAGCGCGACGTAGCGCGCGTAGTCCAGGTCCGTAGGGCGTTGCGTCGCGGCGGCGTGCGCGGTGTCGTGCCGGCGGTACGCGCGCATCACCGCCTCGTCGGCGGGCACCGCGGCCAGCGGGGCGTCCCAGGCGGGACTGTTGTCCAGGCCGGACTCCCACGGGTGCACGATGGCGGCCAGCCCGCCGCCGCCGACGTCGCGCCGCCCGGTCAGGTAGCGCTGCTGCGCGACCAGTCGGGGATAGAGCCGGCGCAGCGCGGCCACCGACGCCTCGGACGGGGCGCGGCGGTGCACCAGCCAGGCGGCCGGGGCGTGCACCGGTGGCTGGACGATGCCGGAGGTGGCCGCCGCCGGGGCGCCGTCGGCGCGGGCCGAGTCCCAGAACTCCGGCCCGGGGAAGTACGCGCCGACGCGCAGCGCGGGGTTGAACACGATGTGCGGCACCCGCCCGTCGACCCACTGCGCGGCGAACAGCGTCCGCAGCTCCCGCCAGGCCCGGTCCGGGCGTACGTGGGCCAGCCCGATCGCGATGAACGCCGAGTCCCAGCTCCACTGGTGCGGGTAGAGCGTGCGCGAGGGCACCGTGTGGTCGTGTTCCCAGTTGGCGTCGAGGGTGGCCAGCGCGAGGCGGCGCAGCCGGGCGTCGCGTTCCGCGCCGGCGCGTACCCCGGCCGCGAGGCTGCCGGTCATGCGGCGGCCCGCCGGGGACGGGCCGGACGCAGCACGGTCGCGGCCTGGCGCAGCGCGGCGACCGGCTCCCCGCGCAGCCGACACTCCAGCGCCAGCCAACCGGGATAGCCGAGGTCGTCGAGCGTGGCCAGCAGCGCGTCCCAGTCCAGGTGCCCGGCGCCGGGCTGGTGCCGGTTGGAGTCGCTGACCTGCACGTGCCCCAGGTAGGGCGCGGCGGCGCGCAGCGCCACGAGGGGATCGTCCTCCTCGATGTTCATGTGGTAGGTGTCCGCCACCACCCGCACGCCGGGCGACCCGACCGCGCGGCACAGCTCGACCGCCTGGTCGAGGCGGTTGACCATGTGGTCCTCGTACCGGTTGAGCGGTTCGAGGAACAGGGTGACGCCCTCGGCCCGGGCGTGCTCGGCAAGCTCGCCCAGGGCGTCGACGAGGACCTGCCGGTCGCGCTCGGGCGACCGGGGCGGCTCGAACGGGGGCAGCCGGCGGGAGAACATGCCCCAGGCGGCCGGGGTCATCGCGCCGATACCGCCCAGCTCGGCGATGACGGAGAGCTGGGAGCGCAGGTTGCGCACCGCGTCCCGGGAGCGTGCCGGGTCGAAGTCGCCGATGAAGTGGTCCATCTCGACGCAGACGGTCGGGGTGACGACGCCGGCGGCGCGGGCCCGCCGCAGCTCCGGCAGCCGCCGGGCCAGGGCGAGGTCACCCCGCCCGCGCAGTTCGATGCCCTGGTAGCCGAGGGACACGGCGAGGGCGTACTTCTCGGTCAGGTCGGCGCCGGGGAGCAGCTGCTCCTGGCAGGCCAGGGGGATGTCCATTCAGAACCTCAGCACCACTTGGAGGACGTCACCGTCACCGCGGTCGAGCAACGCCAGGGCGTCGGCCACCGCGCCCGCGTCGACGACGTGGCTCACCAGCGGCAGCGGGTCGACGCTGCCCTCCGCCACCAGGTCCATGAACGTGTGCGCGATCCGGGTTCCGGACCACCGGCCGGCCGTGCCGGGTGCCGGGTCCGGCCCGGAGACCTGGGCGGCCACCAGCTGGATCCGGTTGTGGTGGAACTCCTCGCCGAGTTCCAGCCCGTGGGCGTACCCCTGGTAGAAGCCGGCGGCGACGACGCGGCCGGCGTGCGCGGTGGCCCGGATCGCCTCGTGCAGCGCCGGGTAGGAGCCGGACAGTTCCAGGCAGACGTCGGCGCCCCGGCCGTCGGTCTCCGCGCGCAGCGCGGCGGCGGCCGAGTCGGCGCCGGCGTCGACGACCCGGCGGGCGCCGAGCCGGGTGGCGTGGGCGAGCCGTCCGGGCACCCGGTCGACGGCGACCACCCGCGCGCCGGACAGCATGGCGAGCCGGGTGCCGAGCAGCCCGATCACGCCCTGCCCGAACACGCCGACCCAGTCGCCGAGGTGCAGGTCGCCGGCGAGCACGGCGGTCAGCGCGATGGCGCCGGGGCGGGCGAAGACGGCGGTGAGCGGGTCGAGGCCGGGGGCGAGCGGGTGCGCCGCGGCGGCGGGGAGCACCGCTTCGGCGCGGTGTCCCCAGATGCCCCAGACGAGTTGGCCGACCCGGCGGTCGGCGACGTCGGGGGCGACCTCGACGATCTCGCCGACCTCCTCGTAACCGAAGCCCACGACCGGGTACGCGGGCGTGGCCTGTCGGGGCACGAACATCCGGACGGTGGCGTCCCAGTCCTTGCGGAGACGGGGGTTGCTGCCCCGGTAGAGGGTCAGCTCGGTGCCGGCCGAGATGCCGGAGTAGCAGGTGCGGACGCGGACCTGGCCCGGGCCGAGCCGGTCCGGGGGGCAGGGCTCCAGGCGTACGCGCCGGGGCCCGGCCAGAGAGACAACCCAGTTGCCCATGGCGTCGCTCCGAGGGAAGTGCCGGCCTCGATTCTAACCGAAAAAATGGGCATATGTGATTAGATCGATGAATCGGTGGGTATTGATGCCACGCCGTGCTCTTTCGAGAGGAGTGCCACCGATGTCATCACCCTCAACACGGCTGCTCGCTTCGAGCCTGATCCTGGCACTGGCCGGGACCGGCGCGACCGCCTGCAGCGACGACGGGCAGAAATCCGACAGTTCCCAGATCACCGTGTGGAGCCTGGAGGACGTGGCGGACCGGGTCAACGCCACCAAGGCGATCATCGCCGACTACACCGCCAAGACCGGCGTCAAGGTCAACCTTGTCACCGTCAACGAGGACCAGTTCCCGTCCCTGATCGCGTCCAGCGCCGCCGCCGGCGACCTGCCCGACGTGGTCGGCTCGGTCTCGCTCGCCGGCGTACGGACCCTCGCCGGCAACGAGCTGCTGGAGCCCGACGCCAACGGCGCCGTCGTCGACGCCCTCGGCCGGGACACCTTCTCCCCCCGCGCGCTGGAACTGACCAGCGACGACGGCCGGCAGCTCGCCGTGCCCAGCGACGGGTGGGGTCAGCTGCTGGTCTACCGCAAGGACCTGTTCGACGCCGCCGGCCTGCCGGCCCCCGACACGTACGAGAAGATCGCCGCCGCGGCGGCGAAGCTGAACACCGGCGGCGTCGCCGGCATCACCGCGGCCACCGCCCCCGGCGACGTGTTCACCCAGCAGACCTTCGAGCACCTCGCGCTGGCCAACGGCTGCCAGCTCACCGACGACGCCGGGAAGGTCACGCTGGACTCGCCGGAGTGCGTGGAGGCGTTCCGCTTCTACGGCGACCTGATGCGGAACAACTCGGTCAAGGGCGCCCAGGACGTCGACACCACCCGGGCCACCTACTTCGCCGGCAAGGCGGCCATGCTGATCTGGTCGCCGTTCATCCTGGACGAGCTGGCCGGCCTGCGCAACGACGCCCGGCCCACCTGCCCGCAGTGCCAGTCCGACCCGGCCTGGCTGGCGAAGAACAGCGGATTCGTCACCGCGATCAAGGGCCCGAACGGCACCGAACCGGCCCAGTACGGCGAGGTCAGCTCCTGGGCGGTGCTCGACGGCGCCGCCGACCCGGCGAAGTCCTTCGTGGAGTACATGCTCTCCGACGGCTACCCGCGCTGGTTCGGCATGTCCCCGGAGGGGCGCTTCCCGGTGCGGACCGGCACCCAGGAGGACAAGCAGAAGTTCCGCACCGCCTGGAACACCAGCCCGGCCGGCGTGGACACCAAGAAGCCGCTCTCCGACATCTACAGCGACGACGTGCTCGCCACCCTGCGGGAGAGCACGGAGGAGTTCCAGCGCTGGGGCCTGACCCAGGGCCAGGGCAAGCTGGTCGGCGCCATCCTCGGTGAGCTGCCGGTGCCCAAGGCGCTCGCCGACGTGGTCGGCGGCAAGTCCGACGCCCGGGGCGCGGCGGACCGGGCCAAGAAGGACGTGGACGCCATCGCCAAGGGTGTCAATTGACCACGACCGCGCCGGAGGCCGGCCGCTCCCCCACCCCGGAGCGGCCTCGCCGACCCGGCCGCCGGCCGCTGACCCTGCGCCGCCGCGAGTCCCGCGCCGGGCTCGCGCTGGTCGCGCCGACACTGCTCGTCGTCCTCGCGGTGATCGGCATCCCGATCGTCTGGACCGTGGTGCTGGCCTTCCAACGGGTACGCCTGGCGACGCTGCGCAAGACCGGTCTCTTCGGCGAGTTCACGCTGGACAACATCGACCGGGTGCTGCACACGCCCGGATTCGCCGACACGCTCTGGACCACGGTGCTCTACAGCGTCGGCGGCACCGTCGGGTCGATCGTGGTCGGCCTGGTGGCGGCGCTGGCCGTCCGCGGGCCGTTCCGCGGTCGCACGCTGGTGCGTGCGTCGATGCTGCTGCCGTACGTGGCGCCGGTGGTCGCCATGACGTTCGTCTGGCAGGTGATGCTCGACCCGCAGCTCGGCATCGTCAACGACTGGGGCCGGCGGTTCCTCGGCTGGGACCAGCCGGTGCCGTTCCTGTCCCAGGAGTCCACCGCGCTGTGGACCGTGATCGCGTTCGAAGCGTGGCGCTACTTCCCGTTCGCGTTCCTGTTCCTGCTGGCCCGGCTCCAGGCCGTACCGGGCGAGCTGGAGGAGGCCGCCCGGGTCGACGGGGCGACACCGACCCAGCGGTTCCGGCACATCCTGCTGCCGCAGCTGATGCCGGTGATCGCGCTGATCGGCGTGCTGCGGTTCATCATGACGTTCAACAAGTTCGACGACGTCTACCTGCTCACCGGCGGCTCGGCCGGCACCGAGGTGGTCAGCGTCCGGGTCTACCAGTTCCTCACCGCCCGCACCGACATCGGCGCGGCCGCCGCCCAGGCGGTCGTGCTGGCCGTGGTGCTGCTCGTTTTCGTGGCCATCTACCTGCGCTTCTTCGGCGCGAAACGGGAGGCGTGATGGATCGCGACCGGATCGAGACGATCAGCCTGCGCTGGCTGCGCCGGCTGGTGATCGCCGGCTTCCTGGTGGTCACCCTGCTGCCGTTCTGGTACATGCTCGTGCTCTCGGTACGCCCGATCGAACGCCTGCTGCTCGACCCCGGCTCGCTCTGGGTGCCGTTCGGCGAGCTGACCGTCGCCACATACGCGGAGGTGCTGCGGTCCGTCGAGAGCGGCGGCCAGGGGTTCCTCACCTTCATCCGCAACAGCGGGCTGGTGGCGCTGGCCGCCACCGCGCTCACCCTGATCGTGGCCATCCCCGGCGCGTACGCGGTCTCCCGGCTGCGGTTCTTCGGCCGGCGGCAGGTCAGCGCGCTGTTCCTGGCGGTCTACCTGTTCCCGTCCATCGTCATCGCGATCCCGCTGTTCGTGGTCTTCAGTCGGGCCGGGCTGCGCGGATCGCTGTTCGGGCTGGTGCTGGTCTACATCTCACAGACCCTGCCGGTGTCGGTCTACATGCTCAAGAACTACTTCGAGACCATCCCGGTCAGCCTGGAGGAGTCCGCGGCGATCGACGGCGCCGGCCGGCTCGGCATCATCCGCCGGGTCAGCTTGCCGCTCGCCGCGCCGTCGGTGATGGCGGTCGCCCTGTACGACTTCATGATCGCCTGGAACGAGTTCCTGTTCGCGCTGCTGTTCCTGGTCGACCGGCCGGACCGGTGGACCGTCTCGCTCGGGCTGTCCCTGCTCGCCGACGGCGTCGAGGTGCCCAAGACCGTACTGATGGCCGGCTCGGTCATCCTCACCCTGCCGATCGTGGTGCTGTTCTTCGCCGGCGAGCGGCTGCTCACCGAGGGACTCACCAGCGGGGCGGAGAAGGGCTGACCGCGGCATGCCAGGATGACCCGGTGCGATCACCACGGGAGCGTCCGGCCGGCGCGCGGCTGGCCCGGCTGCTCACCGAGGTGCTCGCACCGGGCGTCCTGGTCACCGCGCTGCCGCTGGTCGCCGCCGCCCGGGTCAGCCGCTCCCCCGCGCACCTGCTGCTCTGGGGCGGCACCGCGCTGCTGTTCTGCGCGGTCGTCCCGGTCGGCGTGATCCTGCACGGCGTCCGCCGGGGCCGGCTCACCGATCGGCACGTCGGCGACCACCGGCAGCGGGCCCGTCCGCTGTCCCTCGGCCTGGCCTCGGTGGCGGTCGGGCTGCTCCTGCTGGCGGCGCTGCGCGCGCCGGCCGAACTCTTCGCGGTGATCGTGGTCATCTTCGTGGTCGGCGCGGCGTGCACGCTGGTCAACCACTGGTGGAAGCTGAGCATCCACGCCGCGGTGGCCGGCGCCACGGTGGCCGTGCTGGCGCTGCTGTTCGGGCCGGTGGCGCAGCTCGGCTGGCCACTGGTGGCGGCCGTCGGCTGGTCCCGGGTGCGGCTGCGCGACCACACCTGGCCGCAGGTCCTGGCCGGCACCGCGCTCGGCGCGCCACTGGCCGCCGGGGTGTTCCTCGCGCTGACCTGAACAAGATCAGTTACCGTGAGGTCATGGCCAAGCCGACCCGCTGGGTGACCGACACCAAGCCCGGCCACTCGCAGTGGTACGTCGACCGGTTCCGCCGCCTCGCCGCCGAGGGGGCGGACCTGGCCGGTGAGGCCCGGATGGTGGACGCGCTCGTGCCGCCGGGGTCGCGGATCCTCGACGCCGGCTGCGGCACCGGCCGGGTCGCCGCCGCGCTGGCCGCCCGGGGACACACCCTCGTCGGGGTGGACGCCGACCCGACGCTGGTCGAGGCGGCCCGCGCCGACCACCCCGGCCCCCGCTTCCTGGTCGCCGACCTGGCCGAGCTGGACCTGCCCGGGCAGGGCGAACCCGAGCCGTTCGACGCGGCCGTGGTCGCCGGCAACGTGATGACGTTCGTCGCCCCCGGCACCGAGCCCGCCGTGCTGGCCCGGATCGCCGCCCACGTGCGCCCGGACGGCGTGGTGGTGGTCGGGTTCGGCACCGACCGGGGTTACCCGGTCGCCGACCTGGACGCCGACGCGGTGGCCGCCGGGCTGCGCCTGGAACACCGCTTCGCCACCTGGGACCTGCGTCCCTGGCGCGACGACGCCGAGTTCGCGGTGACCGTGTTGCGCCGCCCCGCCTGAGTCGCGGGACCGGTCACGCCGGCGTGGCCACCGCGCGGGCCGCCTCCGGGTCCAGCGGGCTGCCCGCCGGCAGCAGGTCGACCAGGCTCGCCGGCAGCCGCACCGGGCGCACCCCGGCATAGCCGAGCATGCCCGGCACGTCGGCGCCGGTCAGCGCGTACCGCCGGCCCAGGTCGGTCACCACGCAGACCGTGCCGCCGGTCGCGCCCGGCGCGGCCGCCGCCTCCACCAGCGCGCCGCGTCCCGGTTCCACCACGACCTGGTCGGCGAGCCCGTTGCGGCCACCGGCGGTCCGCGCGGCGGCGGCCGGGTCCGGCGCGGTGGCGCCGAGGCGCATCTCGCGTACGCCGGTGTCGTCGCCGGCCCGGGCGCAGAGCGCGCCGCCCTCGGACATGGCCAGCCGGGGCGGCACGGCGGGCGGCGCGGCCGGACCGGTGGGCACCAGGTCGGGCAGTTTGGGCAGCGCGGCGAACCGGCCCAACGTGATCGGCTCCGGCTCGCCCTGGCCGGTGCGGGCCAGCAGCAGCGCGGCCTGCAACTCGGTGATGCCGGCCAGTCCGCCGCGCCCGGCCACCGCGTACTGCCGGCCGCCGCCGGAGTTGCGGACCAGGTAGACGTCGCCCACCTCGGCGCCGTCGACCCCCTCGGACGGGGCGCCCAGGTCGCCCACCGGGGGCGGGACCAGGTCGGCGCCGGCCGGTACGGTGTTGAGCAGCGGCGCCGCGACCGGAACGGCCCGTTCCCGCGTGGCGGCCAGCGCGGCCAGCACCCGGTCGGTGTCCCGCAGCAGGTAGCGCCGGTCGTGCCAGATCAGGTGCAGGCCGCCGTCCGGGTGGCGGACGAGCAGACCCTGGTCGCCGAGCGGCCGCCCACCGGGGGCGTCCCGGCCGATCAGCAACGTCGAGCGGGCCTCGGCCCGCCCCGCCTCGACGGTCACCGACGAGCAGAGCGTCCAGCCGTCACGGACCAGCCGGCCGGCGGCGGGCAGCGAGTCCGGGGCGTCGGCGATGCCGAGCGGCAGGCCGCGCGGCACCCCCTCGATGGCCCGGCGGGTGACCAGCACGGTCTTCGGCCGCTCCGCCCCGATGATCAGCAGGGCCGAGGCGTAGTTGAGGACCGGGTGCAGCTTCTCCTCCCGGTAGACGAACCGGGCGCCGGACTCCTTCTCCACGATCACCGCCGCGGTGTCCCGCCAGGCGCTGCCCCCGCCGGTGAACAGGCCGTAGAGCGCCACCCCGCCGAGCGCGATCGCCGCCACCAGCACACTGGCCAGCCCGGCGCCGGCCAACCGGCGAAACGGCGACCGCGCCGGGTCGGTCTCCCGCATGACCAGCGCGGCGACCGCCCGCTGGACGGCGAACTGGTACGAGTGCAGCTGGTCCTGCCGCGACGCCATCGATTCCCCTCCGCCGGGATCGTCGGCGCACAGGATAAGCGCTGCGTCGATCCCCCGGCGACCCTGCGTGTCCCCCAGCCGCCGCGCGCCGCCCGGCCGGCCCGGCTTGGTCCGGCCGGCCCGGCTGGCCCGGCTGGCCCGGCTGGCCCGGCTGGCCCGGCTGGCCCGGCTGGCCCGGCTGGCCCGGCTGGCCGGCGCAACCTCGCCGAAGTGGCGGGATCGGGCCCACCCGGACCCAGCCACTGGAGTGCGGCGGCCCGGGACAGCGCTGAAGGTGGGCCCGAACGGCGGGCCGGGTGGGCGGGCGCGCGGTGTGAGCGCCCCCGGTGCCATTGACTGAGTTGTCTGCCGGCGTGCTCGGCGGAGACCCGGACACACCCATGATGTTCCACCGACGAGGTTGAAGGCCGACGAGTGGAACATGGTGGGTGTTTCCCGGGCCGCGAGACACCCATGGTGTTCCCCTCACGGGGTGGGGCCCGCCGGGCGAAACCCCCTTCCCCATCCGCGTCGTCCAGGCGCAGCCCCGACACCGCGACCTTGCCGCACCCGTTCCGTCGATCTTGGAGTTGTGGCACCCGACAGACCACGTGAATCGTTACAAAACAGGCGCCACAACTCCAAGATCGACGCGGCGCGGGAACGGGAGCGGCGCGGGGCGCCACACGGGCGGCGGGCGGCGGGCGGAACGTGGCGGGCGCCTCCTGCGGCGTGAGGCGCCCACGGTGTCCCGGTGGCCGAGTGACGGGTGGTGGCCACACGATCAACAGCGGCGCGACGCAGCAGACGGGGGTCGCGTGGCGCGGGAAGGTGGCAGCCCTGGTACCCCCTGGGGTATAGTCGAGGACAGGAGGTGGTGACGTGAAGCTTCGACCCGAGATGACCGGCGACGCGCTGACCCGACTCAAGCGGGCCCGGGGGCAGCTCAACGCCGTGATCGAGATGATGGAGAACGGCGAGGACTGCCGCGCGGCGCTGACCCAGCTCGCCGCGGTGTCCAAGGCGATCGACCGCGCCGGCTTCAAGATCATCGCTTCCGGCATGCGCCACTGCGGCACCGCCCGCCAGGCGGGCGAGGAGCCGGAGATGACCGAGGAGGAGCTGGAGAAGCTCTTCCTCTCCCTGGCCTAGCGCCGAAAGACGCCCGCACCGGGCCGCGTGATCGCGGCCCGGGCGGGTAACCCCGTGCCCGGAGACCCGGGCCGGAGTCTGCCCCACGCATACCCCCGGGGGTATGGGTGACAACGAGAGGAGAACGGCACGTGACTGTCGAGGTGTCCGTCATCGCCACGTCCTCGCTCGGCGACCGCAGCTACCTGGCCTCGGACGGCCGGGTGGCGATCGTGGTCGACCCGCAGCGGGACATCGACCGCGTCCTGCACCTGGCCGGAGCCAAGGGGGTGCGGATCACCCACGTGGTGGAGACCCACATCCACAACGACTACGTGTCCGGCGGGTTGGAGCTGGCCCGGATCACCGGCGCCCACTACCTGGTGGCCGCCGCCGACGAGGTCGGCTTCGACCGGATGCCGGTGGCCGACGGCGACGAGGTGCCGGTGTCCGACGCCCTGCGGCTGCGGGTGGTCGGCACGCCCGGCCACACCTTCCACCACCTCTCGTACGCGCTCGACGAGGCCGGCGACGGCGGCTGGACCCCGGTCGGCGTGTTCACCGGCGGGTCGCTGCTGTTCGGCACCACCGGGCGTACCGACCTGCTCGGCCAGCAGCACGCGCACGAGCTGGCCCACCACCAGCACGCCTCCGCCCGCAAGCTGGCCGACCTGCTGCCCGACGGTGCGCAGGTGTGGCCGACGCACGGCTTCGGCAGCTTCTGCTCGGCCAGCCAGGCCGACGCCCCGGAGTCGACCATCGGCCGGGAGAAGGAGGCCAACCCGGTGCTGCGGCTGGCCGCCGACCGGTTCGTCACCGAGACGCTCGCCGGCCTGGACGCCTACCCGGCGTACTACGCCCACATGGGCGTGGCCAACGCCGCCGGGCCGGCGCCGGTCGACCTCACCCCGGTCGCCCGCGCCGACGCCGACGAGCTGCGCCGCCGGATCGCCGCCGGCGAGTGGGTGGTCGACCTGCGACACCGCAAGGCGTACGCGGCCTCGCACCTGGCCGGCACCGTCAGCCTCGGCCTGGACGGGCCGATGTCGACCTGGCTCGGCTGGCTGATCGACTGGGGCGTGCCGATCACTCTCCTGGCCGAGACGCCGGACCAGGTCGCCGACGCCCAGCGGGAGCTGGTCCGCATCGGCATCGACCGGCCGGCCGCGCAGGCCACCGGCGAGCCCGAGCGGTGGGCCACCGACCGGTCGGAGCTGCGCGAGCTGGCCGTGGCCGACTTCGGCGCGCTGGCCGCCGCGCAGGCCGGGAACGCCCCGGCCGGCCTGCCCGCCCCGCAGGTCGTCCTCGACGTCCGGATGACCAACGAGTGGAAGGCCGGGCACGTCGACGGGGCGGTGCACGTCCCGCTGCCCGACCTGCCGACGCGGCTCGCCGACGTGCCCGCCGGCACGGTCTGGGTGCACTGCGGCTCCGGCTACCGGGCCACCGCCGCCGCCTCCCTGCTGGCCAACTCCGGCCGCGACGTCGTGCTGATCGACGACATGTTCGGCCAGGCCGAGGCGGCCGGCGTCCGGATGGCGCCCACCACCTGACCCTCCCCACCCGCACCCGGCCGGCGCGCTCGCGTCGGCCGGCGATGACCCCTGCCCACGAAGGAGAAGAACATGACCACCACGACCCCCTCGACCGTCGACGCGGTCACCCTGCGCGAGCTGATCGCCGCCGGGCGCGCGCCCCGGCTGCTGGACGTCCGCACCCCCGGCGAATTCGAGGCCGCGCACGTCCCCGGCGCCTACAACGTGCCGTTGGACCTGCTCAAGGAGCACCGCGAGGAACTGCGCAACCACCTGGACGAGGACGTGGTGCTGATCTGCCGGTCCGGCGCCCGCGCCACCCAGGCGGAACAGGCGCTCGCCACCGTCGGCCTGCCCAACCTCAAGGTCCTCGACGGCGGCATGCTGGCCTGGCAGGCCGCGAACGCCCCGGTCAACCAGGGCCGGCCGCGCTGGGACCTGGAGCGCCAGGTCCGCCTCGTCGCCGGTTCGATCGTGCTGGCCAGCGTCGTCGCCTCGGTCTTCGTACCGGGCCTCAAGTGGGTCGCCGGCTTCATCGGCGCGGGCCTGACCTTCGCGGCCGTCTCGAACACCTGCGCGATGGGCATGCTGCTCAGCAAGCTGCCGTACAACCGGGGCGCCAGCTGCGACCTGGACAGCGTCGTCGGTCAGCTGAGCGACGCCGGGCGGCGGTCGTGAGCGCCGCGCTGGTGCTGACCGTGGCGGGCGCGGTGCTGATCGGGGTGAGCCTCGGTCTCCTCGGCGGCGGCGGGTCGATCCTCGCCGTGCCGCTGCTGGTCTACGTCGCCGACCTGCCGCCCAAGGAGGCCATCGCCACCTCGCTGCTCGTCGTGGGGGCAACCAGCGCGGTCGGTGTGCTGCCGCACGCCCGCGCCCACCGGGTGCGCTGGCGCACCGGGCTGATCTTCGGTCTGGCCGGCATGACCGGCGCGTACGCCGGCGGTCGGCTGGCCGAGTTCATCCCGGCGAGCGTCCTGCTCACCGCGTTCGCGCTGATGATGCTCGCCACGGCGGCGGCGATGATCCGCGGTCGGCGCTCCGCCGAGGGGCGGCCGACGCCGCACGAGCTGCCGGTGCTGCGGGTGGTCCTCGACGGTGTGGTGGTCGGTCTGGTCACCGGCCTGGTCGGCGCCGGCGGCGGCTTCCTGGTGGTGCCCGCCCTGGCCCTGCTCGGCGGCCTGCCGATGCCGGTCGCGGTCGGCACGTCGCTGGTGGTCATCGCGATGAAGTCCTTCGCCGGCCTGGCCGGCTACCTCTCCAGTGTGCAGATCGACTGGGGTCTGGCCGCCGCCGTCACCGCCGCCGCGATCGTCGGCAGCCTTCTCGGTGGACGGCTCGCCGGCCGGATCCCGGCCGACGTGCTGCGCAAGTCGTTCGGCTGGTTCGTCGTGGTGATGGGCGTCTTCGTCCTGGCGCAGCAGCTTCCCCCGGCGTGGGGACTCGCGGCGGGAGCGCTTGCCGCTGCCGGTACGGTCACCGTGGTGGTGTGGGGCCGCCGAAGGAGGGGACACAGTGGACAGCAGCGCCTGGGACGACCGCTACGCCAACGCGTCCGGACTGGTGTGGAGCGCTGAGCCCAACCGGTTCGTGGTCGAGGCGGTCGCCGGTCTGACACCCGGCGCGGCGCTGGACGTCGCCGCCGGCGAGGGGCGCAACGCGGTCTGGCTGGCCGGTCAGGGCTGGCGGGTCAACGCGGTGGACTTCTCGACCGTGGCCATCGACCGCGGGCGCGAGCTGGCCGCCGCGCGGGGCGTCTCGGTCGACTGGCGGGTCGCCGACGTGACCGCGTACCGGCCGGTGCCGAACAGCTACGACCTGGTGCTGATCAGCTACCTGCACCTGCCCGCCGCCGACTTCGCGCGCGTGCTCGGCGCCGCGCGGTCGGCGCTGCGCCCCGGCGGCACGCTCGTGGTGGTCGGCCACGACCTGGCCAACCTCTCCGGCGGCACCGGTGGCCCCCAGGACGCGAGCGTGCTGCTCACCCCGGAGGCGGTGGTCGACGGGCTGGCCGGGCTGCGCATCCAGCGCGCCGAGACGGCCCGTCGGCCGGTGCCGACCAGCGACGGCGGCAGCGTGGACGCGTTGGACACCGTGGTGGTGGCGACCCGTCCCGCCGACTGAGGCGCCGCAGCGGTCGTTCCCGCGGGCCGGGCCCGGGTCGACCGGTAACATCCGGTGACGGAACGGCGGAGAGGACACCGGGTGGGCGCGCGCTTCGAGGAACTGGCCTGGCGGGAGACGCCGATCGGGGCGATCAGTCTGCGCCGGCGCCGTGACCCGGCGCTGGACGCCGAGGTGTACGAGGTCAAGCTCGACGACGAGTACCTCATGTCCAGCGCGTTCCCGGTCGCCGAGATCGAGCTGGCCCGGCTGGGGCTGGCCCCGCTCACCGGCGAGGCGCTCGACGTGGTGGTCGGCGGGCTCGGCCTCGGCTACACCGCGCGTACCGCGCTGGAGGACCCGCGGGTGCGCTCGATGCTGGTGGTCGAGGCGATCGAGGACGTGATCGACTGGCACCGCCGGGACCTGCTGCCGTTCGCCGCCGGTCTGGCCGCGGACCCGCGTACCCGGTTCGTCCGGGCGGACTTCTTCGCCGCGGTCGCCGGCGGCGGCCTCGACCCGGACGAGCCCGGGCGGCGCTTCCACGCCGTGCTGCTGGACGTGGACCACTCCCCCCGCCAGGTGCTGCACCCCAGCCACGCGCCGTTCTACACGACCGAGGGGCTGCGCCGGCTGGCCGCGCTGCTGCACCCGGAGGGCGTCTTCGCGCTCTGGTCGAACGACCCGCCCGACCCGGCGTTCCAGCGCACCCTGACCGAGGTGTTCCCGACCTCGGTGGCGCACGTCGTCCGGTTCCCCAACCCGTTGCAGGGCCGGGAGGCGGCGAACACCGTCTACGTCGCCCGGCGGTGATCCCGGGCGCGGCGGCATGGCCGCCCGCGCAGCGGGAAAGCGCACGGCCCACCGTACGACGGGAGGCTGGAACATGCGCGCGTTGCTCTGGGTGGTCGGCGTGGTCGCCGGTGTGCTCATCCTGCTCGGGCTGCTGCTGGAGGCGGTCCGGTGGCTCGTCATCATCGGCGTGATCGCGCTCGCCGCGGTCATCATCTTCGCGATCGTGAAGACCCGGCGGGTGGTGAGTCACCACTCGACGAGCCGCCGTTGAGGCCGGTGTGACCAACCCGGCAACCTACGTCAGCGTAGGTTACCGGCTGGTTAAGTTAGGCTGGGCCGGTCATCCGCGCAGCGAGGAGAGACGGCGATGGACGCGACCGACCGGCGACCCTGGACCCGCAGCTACGCGCCGGGCGTGCCGGCCGAGGTCCCGGAGCCGGACGGCTCGCTGGTCGACCTGCTCACCGACGCGGCCCGTCGCTTCGGGCCCCGGGTGGCGCTGGACTTCTACGGCGCCACCACCACCTTCACCGAACTGGCCGACCAGGTCGCCCGCGCCGCCGAGGCGCTGCGCCGGCTCGGCGTCGGCCCCGGTGACCGGGTCGCCCTGGTGCTGCCGAACTGCCCGCAGCACGTGGTCGCCTTCTACGCGGTGCTGCGCCTGGGCGCGGTGGTCGTCGAGCACAACCCGCTCTACACCGCCGACGAGCTGGACCGGCAACTCACCGACCACGGCGCCCGGGTGGCCGTCGTCTGGGACAAGGTCGCGCCGCTGGTGGCGGGACGGGGTGCCGTGCGTACCGTCGTCGCGGTCGACCTGACCTCGGCGCTGCCCCGGCTCAAGCGGTGGGCGCTGCGGCTGCCGCTGCCCAAGGTCCGCGCCGCCCGCGCGGCGATGACCGCCCCCGCGCCCGGCGCGGCGGCCTGGTCGGAGCTGGTCGCCGCCGCCGGGCCGCTGCCGCCCGCGCACCCCGGCCCGGAGGCCGGCGACGTGGCGCTGCTCCAGTACACCGGCGGAACCACCGGCGTGCCCAAGGGCGCCGTGCTGACCCACCGCAACCTGCGCGCCAACGCCGCCCAGGGGCGGGCCTGGGTGCCCGGCCTGCGCGACGGCGCGGAGACCGTCTACGCGGTGCTGCCGCTGTTCCACGCCTACGGCCTGACGCTCTGCCTCACCTTCGCCGTCGGCATCGGGGCGACACTCGTGCTGTTCCCCCGCTTCGACGCCGACCAGGTGCTCGACGCGGCCCGCCGACGCCCGCCGACGTTCCTGCCCGCCGTGCCGCCGGTCTACGCGCGGCTGGCCACCGCCGCCCGCGAGCGTGGCGTCGACCTCACCTCGATCCGGTACGCCATCTCCGGCGCGATGGCGCTGCCACCGGCCACTGTGGACCTGTGGGAGCAGGTGACCGGCGGCCTGCTGGTCGAGGGATACGGGATGACCGAGACCTCCCCGATCACGCTCGGCAACCCGGTCGCGCCGACCCGTCGGCCGGGCACGGTCGGGGTGCCGTTCCCCTCCACCGACGTCCGCATCGTCGACCCCGAGGACCCGGCCCGCGACCGCGCCCCCGGCGAGGCCGGGGAGCTGCTGGTCCGGGGTCCGCAGGTGTTCGCCGGCTACTGGAACCGGCCCGAGGAGACGGCGAAGGTGCTGCTGCCCGGCGGGTGGTTGCGCACCGGCGACATCGTCACCATGGACGCCGACGGCTTCGTCACCGTGGTCGACCGGATCAAGGAATTGATCATCACCGGCGGCTTCAACGTCTACCCGTCCGAGGTGGAGGAGGCGTTGCGCCGCATCCCCGGCGTCCGCGAGGCCGCCGCCGTGGGCCTGCCCACCGCCGACGGCGAGGAGGTCGTCGCGGCGGTGGTGCTCGACGCCTCCGTGGGTGGCACTCCGGAGGCGATCCGGACCGCCTGCCGCACCCACCTGGCCGGCTACAAGGTGCCCCGCCGGGTCGTGGTGGTGGAGGACCTGCCCCGCTCGCAGATCGGCAAGATCCTGCGCCGCGAGGTCCGCGACCAACTCCTCACCGACGGCTGACCCGGCGCGCTCCCCGCGAACGGCGGTCAGGTGTACACGCCGTCCCAGTACCGTTCCTCCGGCACCGTGAAGTCGTTCGCTCTGGTCCGGCGTAGGTGGGCGTACCGCTCGTGGTAGAGGTCGAGAGCCTGCGGGATACCGCAGTGCTCGGCCTCCCGGATCGCCCGCACGGCGAGAATGATCCGCTGCTGCACGATGTGCTCGTCGATCGTCTCCCAGGCGTCCACGCCACCATCCTGCCCGAGCACCGCCGGTGGCGTACCACCCCGGCGGCAGACGGCGCTCGGCACGCCGACGCCAGGCGGCGGCCGCAGCGCGGGCAGGGCCGGCGATACGCGGTCGGCCTCGACAATTGTCATGAGCCGGCGGCCGGCTCCAGCATGCGTGGGAGGCCGAACAGGTCGAACACGGCCGGGTCGGCGAACGTCACGCAGTGTCGGACCCGGCCGCCCCGCGCGTCGAGCACCTGGAGCGAGTGCGCCCGCAGCCCGTCGGCGTGCGGGGCATACGCCGCCAGGGCCGGGCTTCCGTTGGCCTGGACGGGCCGCAGCCGCCAGCCTGTGCCGCGCATGGCGAAGACCCGCTCCATGAACGCCCGGTAGTGCGCCCGCCCGCGCAGCCAGAGCGCGACCGGGGGCATCTCCAGCACCACGTCGTCGGCGAGCAGCCGGGTCAGGCCGGGCACGTCGGCCGCCTCGAACGCGGCCAGGTAGCGCTCGACCACGGCCTGCTCGTCGGGGTCGGTCGGCTCGCGCAGGTCCTCCAGCACCGGCCCGGCCGCCCGGATGCCCGCCCGGGCCCGTTGCAGGCTGCTGTTCACCGCGGCGACGCTGCTGCCCAGGGCCCGCGCCACCTCTGCGGCGGGCAGTTGCAGCACCTCGCGCAGCAGCAGCACCGCACGTTGCCGGGCCGGCAGGAGTTGGAGCGCGGCGACCAGCGCCAGCCGCAGGCCGGCCCGCTGCTCGGCGGCGTCCGCCGGGTCACCGAGCCGGATGTCCGGGAACGGTTGCAGCCAGGACACGTGCCGGCTCGGCGTCAGCGGGGCCTGCGGGTCGTCCCCGGGCAGGCCCAGACCGCTCGGCAAGGGCCGCCGGGACCGGCCGTCGAGCGCGCTCAGACACGCGTTGGTGGCGATCCGGTGCAGCCAGGTACGCACGGATGCCCGCTGCGGGTCGTACCGGTCGGCCGCCCGCCAGGCCCGGAGCAGCGTCTCCTGCACCAGGTCTTCGGCCTCCTCGACCGAGCCGAGCATCCGGTAGCAGTGCGCCAGCAGGTCGCCGCGAAAGGCCTCGTACCGGTTGCGGTCCTGCGTCGTCTCCCCGACCACCCGGGCGAGGGTACGCGCGGGCCGCGATGAGTTCTGCCCGCCGCACCGGTATGTGGGGGGTGAGGGCGGCCGAACCGGCGCCGCCACCTCCGGAGGGAGCCCACCATGGGCGACGTGATCGTCATTCAGTTCGCCACGCTGGACGGCGTGGTCTCCGACCCCGACGGGCGCGCGGGGACCGACCACGGCGGCTGGGCGTTCCGCTACGGGCCGGGCCCGGTCAGCGACGACAAGTTCCGTCTCGGGGAGCGGATGGACCACGGGGTCCAGCTCTACGGGCGGCGGACCTGGGAGCACTTCGCGCGCCTCTGGCCGGGCCGCGACGGCGACTGGGCCCGGCTGATGAACGCGACGCCCAAGCGGGTGGCGACCCGGGCCGGCGTCGACGTGACCGCGTGGTCGAACTCGGCGGCGATCACCGGCGACGCGGTGGCCTGGGCCGGCGAGGAGCGCACGCGGCGGGACGTCGTGGTGATCGGCAGCCTGAGCCTGGTGCACGCACTGGCCCGGGCCAACCTGGTGGACGAGTACCGGCTCATCACCTTCCCGACCGTCGCCGGGGCGGGCGAGCGGCTGTTCGCCACCGGCACCCCCGGCGACTTCCGGTTCACGCTGGTCGAGCCGGTCGGCCCGACCGTGCTGACGGTGCTGCGACGCGCCCGGTGACGGCGTTTACGGTGGTGAAGCGACGGGTAGGCGAACGTCCATGGTGGATTCGCGGGGTCGTTCGGTCGGCCGTTACGTCATGCGGCTCGTCGGTGGGGTGGCCGTCATCCTGGGCATCCTCGGCGCCTTCTCCAGCCTCGCCGACGGCAACCTCGTCGGCATCGTGCTCAGCGCCGTGTTCCTCGCGGGCGGGGTGTTCCTGCTCAAGCGGTCGGGTGACGGCGGCCGGGCGGCCCGCCCGGCATCCGTGCCGCGCGACGCGCGCTGACGGCGGCAGCGCACCGGCCGCGACGCGCGGAAAGTGTCGGTGTCGCCGCCTAGGCTGGACCGGTGGTCGACCGGCGTCAGGTGATGAGTTTCCGCGTCCGTGCCCAGCAGCTCGAGCGGGAGCGGGGCGCGCTCGCCGACACCGCCGTGCTCGACCTCGGCGTACAGGACACCGGCCCCGACGGCGGCCGGTGGGCGCTGGCCCTGCGCGGGGTCGACGTGACCGCCCTGTCAGCCGACGATCTGGTCCTTCTCTGGACCGTGCGCGGTGCTCCCCACCTCTACCGCCGTGCCGACGTCGGCGCGGTGGCGACGGCGGTCGAGCCGTTCTCGGACGCCGACGCGGGCAAGCGCATCTACGACGCGTCCAAGCCGCTGAAGGCGGCCGGCATCGGCAACCTGGCCGCGCTCGACGAGGTGGCCGCGCGGATGCGGGAGGTCGTCACCGCGCCGACCGTCAAGGGCGAGGTCTCCGGCCGGCTGGCCGAGCTGCTGCCCGAGCCCTACCTGCGGTTCTGCCGCCCGTGCGACACGACGCACCTCTATGAGATGCCGTTCCGGTTGGCCGCCGTCCGGGCCGGGCTGGAGCTGCGGCTGGACACGTCGCCGCCGGTCCTGCAACGCATCCCCGACCTCACACCCCGCGACCCGGGCGGGCGGTTCGACCTCGTCCGCGCCTACCTTCGGTTGCTGGGGCCGGCCACGCCCAAGCACGTTGCCGACTACCTCGACGCCCCGGTCAAGGACGTGAAGGCACGCTGGCCGCAGGACGCGGTCGAGGTGACCGTCGACGGTGAGAAGCGGTGGCTCCTGGCCGCCGACGAGGCGGCGCTGACCTCGGCCGACGTGACCGCGACCCGCCTGCTCGGGCCGTTCGACCTGTTCCTCCAGGCCAAGGACCGGGCGACAGTGGCGCCGGACGCGGCGCGGGCCAAGGAGTTGTGGCCGGTGCTGGGCCGCCCCGGCGCCGTCCTGGTCGACGGCGAGCTGGTCGGCACCTGGCGTCCCCGCAAGTCCGGCCGCACGTTCCGGGTGTCCGTCGAGCCCTGGCAGAAGCTGTCCGAGAGCCGGCGCCGCGCCGTCGTCGAGCAGGCCGAACGCCTGGCGGCCCACCGGTCGGTGTCGCTCGCCGGCGTGGACTTCGGCGGCTGACCGGCGGTCAGGAACGCCGCGGCGACGTGTGGTTCGGGCGAGACCCGCGCTGCACCGCGCGGACGGGACGCTCAGCCGAGGCGCTCGATCGTCGTCGGGATCAGGCCGTGCCGGCGTCCCACGGTGGTGACCGCCCCCAGCAGCGTCCGCAGGTGCGCGCCGCTCCCCCGGCCGGCCGTCACGTCGACGCACCACGCCACCCCGCCGCCGACGCGCCGCACCTCCCAACGGGCGGCGTCGGCTGCCCGCCCGGTGGCGACCACGCCGGGCCCGGCCGGCCCGGGCTCGGCGCTCCCGTCGGCCGGGAGCGACGCCACCAGGCCGGCCAGCCGTCCGGAGTCGAGGTCGCCGGCGAACAGCACCCGGTGCACGGCCGGGCCGGCGCCCAGCCGCAACGGCTCCGCGACCGCCAGCGGGAGGTCGTCGTGGAACCGGTCGCGCAGCGTGTCCTCGTCCGGCAGCGCCCCGCCGCCGAGCCGGGCGTACGTGTCCTCGGCGTCGGAGCGGGTCACCGCGCGGACCCGGGCGCGGACGTCCGGCCGGACGCGCAGCGCGCGGGCGAAGGCGCGGGAACTCCACCAGCCGCCGTCGGACGGCGTCCAGCCGGCGCTGCGCAGCCGCGTCGCGGACAGGTCGCCGGCCAGCTCGAACTCCTCGACCAGCAGTCCGAGCGGTACGCCGTCAGCCGGAGCCAGGAGCTGGTAGTAGTCGAGCACCACGGCACGCTACCGCCCTCACCGGTGCGCGAACACGAACCCGCCCTCGACATCCGGGGCGGGACGGTGGGTCATCTCGGCGTCGACGGTGAAACCGGCGGCGTCCAGCCAGGCCGCGATCCGCTGCGGCGGGCGGCGGTGCACGTGGACGCGCATCGGGTGTCCGCCGTACCCCTGGGTCTTGAGCCGGCTGCCCTCGCCGGCGAAGAAGCCGAGCAGGACGACCCCGCCGGGCCGCAGCGCCCGGTGGAACCCGGCGAGCACCCCGGGCACGTCCTCGTCCGGCACGTGGATCAGCGAGAACCAGGCGAGCAGACCGGTCAGCGACGCGTCGGCGAGGTCGAGTCGGGTCATCGAGCCCACCTCGAAGCGCAGATTCGGGTGGTCCCGCCGGGCGACCTCGATCATCGCGGGTGACAGGTCGACGCCGAACGCGTCCAGGCCGAGGCCGTGCAGGTGGGCGGTGATCCGGCCCGGTCCGCAGCCCATGTCGGCGACCGGCCCGCTCCCCTGCGCGCGCACCAGTTCGGCGAACAGCCCGAGGATTCCGCGCTGGAACGGTTCCCCGGCGAGGGCGTCGCGCAGCAGGTCGGCGTAGCTGGTCGCCACCGTGTCGTAGGAGGTGCGGGTGTCGTCGATCCAGCTGGCAGCGCCCATGTCGGCACACGATAGACCGGGCTCGTGTGAGGATGCTCGGCATGTCCGAGCGCGCACTGAGCTTCGGGGCGGCGGCGCGGGCGTACGAGCGGTTCCGCCCCGGATATCCGCCGGCCCTCGCCGACCTGGTGCTGGCGTACGCGGACCGACCGCTGCGGACGGCGCTGGAGATCGGGGCCGGGACGGGCAAGGCGACGCGGCTGTTCGCCCGGGCGGGCCTCACGGTCACCGCGACCGACCCGGACGCCGCCATGCTGGCCGAGCTGCGCGCACACGTGC
The DNA here is from genome assembly GCF_049315235.1 of Micromonospora sp. WMMD754. Lineage (NCBI taxonomy): Bacteria > Bacillati > Actinomycetota > Actinomycetes > Micromonosporales > Micromonosporaceae > Micromonospora > Micromonospora sp. WMMD754. Next base: position 4,685,049 of record NZ_CP186058.1, on the reverse strand, counting down.
CGGCCGAGGTGCGGACCGTGCGGGCCGCGTTCGAGGAGCTGCCGACGGACGAGACCTACGACCTGGTCTACGCGGCGGCGGCGCTGCACTGGACGCGCCCCGAGGGCCGGTGGGACCGGGTGGCCGCGCTCCTGACGCCCGGCGGCGTGTTCGCCTCGTTCGGTGGGCCGCTGCGCCTGGGCGACCCGGCGGTGGCGGAGTCGGTGCGGCGGGCCCGGGCGCCGTTCCTCGACAGCGACGAGATCCCCTCCCCGGACGGGACGCCGGAGACGCACGCCATGCGGTGGCCGGGCACCGAGCTGCGACGCCACGAGTGGTTCACCGACGTCCGGCAGTCCGAGATCGCGCGCCGGGTCACGATGAGCGCGGACGACTACGTCGGTGTGCTGTCGACCGTCTCGGCCTACCTCGAACTGCCGGCGGACCGGCGGGAGCAGGTCTTCCGGCGGATCCGGGAGGTGCTGCCCGACACGGTCGAGGTCACCACCGACGTCACCGTCCACCTCGCCCGCCGGCGGCCGGACGCCGCGTCCTGACCCGTCCCGGCGGACGGTCACTGCATGGCGGTGGCGGGCGGGTGGTCGAAGGACGTCGGGCAGCGGAAGACGTAGAGGGCGTAGCCCCGCCCGATCGTCACCTCCGTGGGTCGGGCCGACGCTCCGGGCAGGTCCTCCACCGGCCGCCAACTGCCGTCCGTCCCGTACCACTCGGAGGAGTCGGCGGTGAACAGCAGCGTCATCGGGGTGCCGCACTCGGCGCAGTCCACCGGGTGGGGGTCGGTCAGGGACCAGTTCGCGAAGCCGCCGACCTTCCAGCCCGGGGCCAGCGACAGGTCCGTCTGGTAGGTGTCCTCGTCCTCGTCCTCCCAGTCCCTGATCCGGGCGTCCAGGTCCTCGGGTAGCAGCCCGCCGTACTGGTACTCGCGGATCCGCTCCGGATGCAGCACGCAGGGCGTGGGCAGGTAGGAGGCGCTGACCACTGGTGGTTCGGGGGCGGCCGCCAGGGGCTCGGTCACGTCGTCGGCGCGCCGCCAGTACAGCCGTACCCTCGGGTTGTGGCCCAGCTCGGGGTGGTCCAGCGGGCACCACAGGACCTGCATCACGTCGGTGCCGTCGGGCCCGACGAAGTCGGGGACGTCCCGGCGGTGCAGTTGGGCCACCGGGACCATCGGTATCGGTCGGTCGACCAGGTGGTGGGGCTCGGAGAAGCCCGGGGGCGACAGCTGCGCCCGCTGGTCGTCGGTCACCTCGTCGGTGGCGAGGATCGCCCGGTCACGGTGCACCGACGCCGGGGTCCGGAGCCGGAAGACGTAGTGCGCCTCGCCGTCGTCGCAGACCGGCCACGCCTCGTGCGCCGGCCAGAGCAGCGGCCCGCCGACCGAACTGTCGGCGACCGTCGGGCGGCCCGGACGGGGGTGCAGCCGGGTGGCCGTGGTCGAGTGGGCGGCCAGTTCGGGGAAGAGCGCCGCGACGTCGACAGGTCGCGGCGGCGTGGTGCGGGTCACGGTCGACGATCATAGAGAGCGGGTGCGACGGACAATCCTGTTGCGGGCGTTCGCCGCGACGGCGAGGCTGCCCGGCATGCCGATGCACGAGGGACAGCTCACCGTCACCCCTGCCACCGTGCGTGGGCTGGTCGACGCGCAGTTCCCCGCGTGGCGGGACCTGCCCGTCCGTCCGCTGGCCTCGGAGGGCACGGTCAACGCCGTCTTCCGCCTGGGTGATCGCCTCACCGTCCGGCTCCCGCTGCAACCGCAGGAGCCCGAGGTCACGCGGCGCTGGCTGGAACGCGAGGCGGACGCCGCCCAGGAACTGCTGGGGCGTACCCGCTTCCCCACCCCGGAGCCGGTCGCGCTCGGCGCGCCCGGCGCCGGCTATCCGCTGCCCTGGTCGGTCCAGACCTGGTTGCCCGGCGTCGTGGCAACCGACCGGGACCCGGGTGACTCGTACGCCTTCGCCGACGACCTGGCCGAGTTCGTCGACGGCGTCCGGGCCATCGACACCCGGGGGCGCACGTTCGACGGCCCGGGCCGGGGCGGTGACCTGCCCGCGCACGACGAGTGGATGGAGACCTGCTTCCGGCAGAGCGCATCGTTGCTGGACGTGCCGCTGCTGCGGCGGTTCTGGGCGGCGATGCGGGAGCTGTCCCGGGGTGACACGCCGGACCGGATGACCCACGGCGACCTGATCCCCGGCAACGTCCTGGTCGCCGACGGACGGCTGGCCGGGGTGCTCGACGTGGGCGGGCTGGGGCCGGCCGATCCGGCGCTCGACCTGGTCGGCGCCTGGCACCTGCTGGAGGCCGGGCCGCGCCGGGCGCTGCGGCGGCGACTCGGCTGCGACGACCTGGAGTGGGAACGCGGCCGGGCGTGGGCGTTCCAGCAGGCCATGGGGCTGGTCTGGTACTACCGGGAGTCCAACCCGGTGATGAGCCGGACGGGCCGGCGCACGCTGGAGCGGATCACCGCCGACCCGCCGCCGGGCTGAGCCGGGGCCAGGCGGGTCGCCACGCCGGCTCGGGCACCGGCGGCAGCGCCGCGACGTGGTCGAGGATCGCCCGCAGCCCCGGGTGCGGGTTGGTCCGGGGCAGCAGGAGCGAGATCGGGTACGCCGGCGTCGGGTCCACGATCGGGATGCGACGCAGGTCGTGGCGCGCCGGCCAGACGTAGCGGTCGCGTGCGCCGACCAGCGTGGCCACGTCGGCGGAGCCGGCGATGGCGTCGAGGAGGACCTCGTCGCCGAAGTTCGGGCCGGTCGCGTCGACGCGCAGGTCGAACGCAGTGACGAGCTGGTCGTAGAACTCCGACCACTCGCTGCGCGGCACGATGCCGGGCACCCGGATGAGGTGTCCGCGCAGTTGCGACGGGGTCACCGACCGGGCGGACGCGAGCGGGTGCCGGGGGCCGACGAGGAGTTGCAGCGGGGAGTCGAACGCGTGGACCATCCGGACGTCGGGCGGCAGGGCGCCCGGGTCGGTGACGGTGCGGAACGCGGCGTCGATGTCGCCGGCCTGCACGGCGGCGGCGACCTGGCGCGGGTCGTCGACGCGGAGGGTCACCACGTCGACGTCGGTGCCGGGATGTGACCGCCAGTAGTCGTGCAGGACCACGGCCTGCGCGCTGCGCAGCCCGAGGACGTCCACGCGCGGGGCCCGCGACGCCGGCCGGACCGCGGCGACCGCGCGATCCGCGCTCACCACCAGGCCCCGGGCGTACGGGAGGAACGCCCGGCCGTCGAGTGTCAGCTCGACCCCCCGGGCGGTACGGGTGAACAGGCGGACTTTCAGGTCGCGTTCCAGGGCGGCGACGCGCTTGGAGACCGCCTGCGGGGTGACGCCCAGCTCGTCGGCGGCGTGGCGCAGCTGCCCGAGTTCGGCCGCCCGGACGAACGATCGCACTGCCTCGGTGTCCACCGGCCCACCCTAGGGCCGCCCCACCGATGGTTGTGGCTCGCCGACCGCCGGTTGTTTGATCCACCGCCCACCCGGCCGGTGTGATGCGCCGGTGAAACTCGGATCGGGCTTCGGCTGGCTGTGGACGGCGTACGCGGTCAGCACGTACGGCACGTGGACCGCGTTCGGGGCGTTTCCGCTGCTCGCGGTGCGGGTGCTGCACTCGTCGGCGTTCGCGGTGTCGCTGCTGGAGGCGGCCGGGCTCGCCGTCGCGGCGGTCGTGGCGATCCCGCTCGGGCCGTGGGTGGCGCACCGGCCCAAGCGGCCGGTGATGGTCGCCACCGACCTGTCCCGATTCGTCGCGACGGCGAGCGTGCCGGTGGCGTACCTGCTCGGGGTGTTGACCTACGGTCAGCTGCTGGTCGTCGCGGTCGTCTGCGGCGCGGCGGGCATCGCGTTCGGCGCGGCGTCCGGGGCGTACCTGAAGCACCTCGTCCCGGGCGAGCGCCTGCTCGTGGCGAACGCGCGGTTCGAGGGTACGAGCTGGGTGGCGACCGCGGTCGGCCCGCCGGTGGGCGGCGCGCTCGTCGGGCTGCTCGGCCCGGTCGTCACCGTCGCGGCCGACGCGCTGAGCTACCTGCTGTCCGCGTTCGCGGTCCGCCGGATCCGGGGGGACGACGTGGCCGCGCCCCGCGCCGCGGGCGCCCGGCTGACCGGAGCCGACCTGGTCCGGGGCTGGCGGTTCATCCGCCACGACCGCGTCCTGCGGCGCCTGTTCCTCAACTCGGTGCTGGTCGGCGGTCTGATCATGGCGACCGCGCCGCTGCTGGCCGTCCTGCTGCTCGGCGACTACCACCTCCCGGCCTGGCAGTACGGGCTGGCCTTCGGCGTCCCGGCGCTCGGCGGTCTGGTGGGCGCCCGTCTCTCCGCGCCCCTGGTCCGGCGGCACGGCCGGCACCGGGTGATGATCGTGTCCGGCTGGCTGCGTGCGGTCTTCCCGCTCGGGCTCACGTTCGTCGGTCCTGGCGTCTCCGGGCTGCTCACCGTGATCGTCGTCGAGGCTCTGCTGATCACGTGCATGGGCGTGTTCAACCCGATCCACGCCACCGAACGGCTGCGCCGCACTCCCCCGGACCACGCCGCGCAGGTGCTCACCGCGTGGAGTGTGAGCAGCCGGCTCACGCAGGCCGTCCTGATGCTGGCCGGGGGCGTCCTGGCGACGCGCGTGGGTCCGCTCGCCGCGATCACCGTCTCCGGTGTCCTGCTGCTCGCCACCCCGCTCCTGCTGCCCCGAGCGGAAGCGGGGCGCCGGCGGGAGGCCGACGCCGCACCCGAGGGGCAGCGAGCTGTCGGTGCGCCGCGCTAACGTCGGCCGCGACTGTGCGGGGAGGTCGGTCGTGCTCGACGACATGCGGGTGCTGCGTGGCGCGGTGGAACGCTACCGGAGGGCGGCGACCGCCGCCGGTGTCCCCTGGGACACCGACGAGCCGGCCGACGCGCTCGGCGTCGAGGCGCTCTGCCGCGTCTTCGACGTCGACCGCGTCGCGGAGCAGGCGATCTGGTTCCACCACGAGGGCCTGCCGTACGCGCAGGTCCTGCCCGAGGGTGGTCATCCGCTGCTCTGGGACAGCGCCGACAACATCCTCGGCTACCGGGATGTGGGCCAGTGCTCCGGCTTTCAGGTCGGGGGTGAAGGCCCGCGTTGGGAGGGCCGTCGTGGCCTGAGCGGTGCCTCAACCTGGGAGGTTTTGCTGCGCGATGTACTGCTTGACGATGCTCGGCGGTGCGTCGGCGACGGAGCCTGCGAAGTACGAGCCCGACCACAGCTTGTTGGTTCGGTAGTAGTGCCCTATGACATCGGGGAATTCCTGGCGCAGGCGGCGCGAGGACACGCCGTTAAGGATGTTGACCAGCCGGGTCACGGCCCTCTTGGGCGGGTAGTTCACGAGTAGGTGGACGTGGTTGTTTGCGCCAGTGAACTCGACCAGATCGGCCTCGAAGTCGCGGCATACGTCTCGCATGATCGCCTCCATGCGGGTCAGGTTGCCGGTCGTTGAACACCCTGTGCCGGAACTTCGTCACGAAAACCAAGTGGATATGCATCACGAACACGCAGTGTCTGCCAGTGCGGATGCCTTGAAGTTCAGCCATATACCAACATGTACGGTGCGTCTTGTGCAGCTCCGGTACACCTTCCGTGTGTATCCGACGCCCGGGCAACAGATCGAGCTGGCTCGGGCGTTCGGGTGCGCGCGGGTGGTGTTCAACGACGGACTCAGGCTGCGCCAGCAGGCATGGGAGGCGGGCGAGAAGTACATCTCCGACGGGGCGCTGTCCCGCCGCCTGATCACCGAGGCGAAGCTGACACCCGAGCGGGCGTGGCTGGGCGAGGTGTCGGCGGTGGTGTTGCAGCAGGCCCTGGCGGATCTGAACACCGCGTACCGCAACTTCTTCGCCTCGGTCACCGGCAAGCGCAAGGGCCGCAAGCTGGCCCCGCCGAGGTTCCGGTCCCGTAAGGACAACCGGCAGGCCATCCGCTTCACGAAGAACTCCCGGTTCAAGGTCCTCGAGAACGGCCGGCTCAGGTTGCCGAAGATCGGCGATCTCGTGGTCCGCTGGTCGCGGAGCCTGCCGTCGGAGCCGTCGTCCGTGGCGATCGTCAAGGATGCGGCCGGTCGTTACTACGCCTCGTTCGTCGTGCAGACCACGCAGGACGAGACACTGCCGCCGGTCGGCTCCGAGGTCGGCATCGATCTCGGGCTGACCCACTTCGCGGTCATGTCCGACGGCACGAAGATCGCCGCGCCGAAGTTCCTGCGCCGGGCCGCCCGCAGGCTCAAGCGGTTGCAGCAGGCCCTTGGACGCACGCAGAAGGGCTCGGCCAACCGGAAGAAGGCCGTCGTCAAGGTCGCCAGGGCACACGCCCGGGTGGCCGACATCCGGCGGGACTGGCAGCACAAACTGTCCACGGCGATCATCCGCGACAACCAAGCGGTGTACGTCGAGGACCTGTGCGTGACCGGTCTCGGCCGGACCAGGCTGGCGAAGTCCGTGCACGACGCCGGGTGGGCCGGCTTTACCGCCATGCTGGAGTACAAGGCCACCCGGTACGGGCGTACCTTCGGCCGAGTGGACCGGTTTTTCCCGTCCACCCGTATGTGCTCGGCGTGTGGACGGATCACCGAGAAGATGGCACTCAACGTTCGAACGTGGGACTGCCCGTGCGGTAGTCACCACGACCGAGACGTCAACGCCGCCAAGAACGTGTTGGCCGCCGGGCAGGCGGACAACTCAAACGACCGTGGAGCGCAGGTAAGACCGGGACTCGTCCCGGCACCGCGCGGTGAAGCGGTAACCCACCCAGACGCCGCGTGTTCCACGCGCAGCGTGGAGGGAATCTCCGTCCTCTAGGACGGAGAGGATGTCAACAGATCGAGGTGGACGACCGGAACCCGGTCCGCGCCGCCACCAGCCTGGCGGCGCTGGTCTCCGCGTGGACCGACGGGTTCGCGGCGGGGGTCTACGCGCGCTCGCCGTACGACACCTGGCTGCACGTCGGGCCCGACGACCGTGACCCCGTCGACGTGCTCGTCGAGGGCGGTCTCGACCCGTTCGCCTTCCCGGTGCACGTCTCGGCGTACTCCCACCACGACCTGCTGCGGGCCCGGCAACGGGAGTGCGGTGTCAACCCGGACCACGCCGACGACTTCGACCGCCAGGAGGAGTTGCTCGACGCGGTCGACGTCGCGCTCGCCTCGCTCCGCGCCTGAGCCGGCACGTCCCTCGTGGAGGAACGGCCCTAGACCGGGCGGCCGAAGGTGACGGCGTCCCGCACGAGCGGGGGCACCCGCTCCGCGAGCTGCTGGTCCGGCCGGGCGCCGAGGGCGTCGTTGACCGTGGAGAACGCCAACCGGAAGGCGATCAGGGTGGTCGCCTCGAAGATCTCCCGGTCGCTGAGGCCGGCGTCGCGCAGGCTCCGCACGTCGTCCTCGGTGGTGGCGTTGGGGTCCCGCACGACCTGACGGGCCCATCCGGCCAGGGCGGCCTCCCGGCCGGACAGCTCGCCGTCGGCACCGCCCAGCACGTCCGCGGCGGTCGCCTCGTCGCTGAGGTCGGCCAGCCGGGCGCCCCAGGCCAGGGCGCAGTAGGCGTCACCCCGGGCGGCGGCGGTGGCGGCGACCAGCACGGCCACCTCCCGCGCCGACAGCCCCGAGTCGCCCAGCAGCTCGGCGCGGACGGCCTGGAACGACGCCAGCACATCCGGACGCCAGCACCAGACGCGGGTGAGGTTGTTGACGTAGCCGTCGGAGGCGACGTCCTCGTCGTAGGCGGCGGCGACCGCCGGACCCGGCGGCGGGTCGGGGAGGAAGGTCGGGCGACTCATGGAGGCAGTGTGCCGGAATTTCCCGGCCACCCGGAGACCGATGGACGACAGTTCGCGGAGCCGGCCCCGGACGGTCGCGTCGATCCGCGCCTATGATCCACGCACGGTGCGACCGTGACGGGGGAACGAAATGATCAAGTCGGTCTTCTTCGATGTCGGCGGGACGATCCTGGACGAGTCCCGCGAGTTCGCCGACTGGGCGGACTGGCTGGGCGTGCCCCGGCACACCTTCTCGGCGGTGTTCGGCGCGGTGATCGCCCGGGGCCTGGGCTACCAGGAGGTGTTCCGGGTGTTCCGGCCCGACTTCGACCTCGCCGCCGAACTCGACCGCCGGGTGGCTGCCGGCGTGCCGGAGACGTTCGACGAGGAGGACCTCTATCCCGACGCGCGCGCGTGCCTGACCGCTCTGGCGGCGCAGGGCCTGCACCTGGGGCTGGCCGGCAACCAGCCGGCCCACGCCGAGGCCAGCCTGCGCGCCCTCGGCCTCCCGGTGGACGTCATCGGCACGTCGCACGGGTGGGGTGTGGACAAGCCGGCGCCGGCGTTCTTCACCCGGGTCGTCGAAGCGGGCGGCGGCGACGCGTCGTCCATCCTGTACGTCGGCGACCGGCCCGACAACGACGCCCGCCCGGCCATGGCGGCCGGCATGCCGGCGTGCCTGATCCGGCGCGGCCCGTGGGGACACATCCTCGACCTGCCCGACGTGGCGGAGCGGTGCCTGTTCCGCATCGGCTCGCTGGCCGAGCTTCCGGACCTGGTCGCGGAGCACAACGCCGCGGGCGGCTACAGATCTTGAAAGGTCAGGTTGGATTCCGCGCGGTCGGGGCGTTTCGGTAGGGTCACTACTGTGAGTGGTGAGCCTCCGGTGCGGGTCGGGTTGCGGGTCGAGGACGTGGGCGCGGCTGCGACGTTTTACGAAGGCTTCGGTTTCGTACCGGTCGGAACCGTGCCGGGTCGGGATGGCAAGGTGCTGATGGCTATCCTGCGCCGGGGCCCATTGCAGCTGCTGGTCGATGCGTTAGTGGGCATGCCGTTTCCCGACAGTGCGCGGGAGCGTCAGACGTTGGCAGGGCCGCGCGGTCTGGGCATGGTCATCGGCATCGAGGTAGCAGACGTTGATGAGATGGCCCGGAGTTGCCGCATCGCGGGCTGCGTGATCGGGGCTGGCCCGCTGGATGCTGCGTGGGGCGAGCGGTACGTCGAGGTCGAGGACCCATACGGGTATGTCTGGAAGTTCTTTCAGGTGCTGCCCGGTGTGCGAGACGACGGGCTGCAGGCGGCGGCCGACGCTTGGCTTGATGCTGGCAATGGCGAGTCGGTAGGCCGTTCAAGCTAGGGCCAGTGCGACAAGAGGGTCAGGCCGGTGTGGGTGAGGAAGCCGTCGAGTAAATCAGGTCGGTATTGGATGCGTTTGAGTCGGTTGCGGATGATCGCCAGGAGGTGGTCGACGCCGCGGACGGCGAGGATGCCGATGCTGCGTTTGAGGTGGGACCACACCTGCTCGGTGGGGTTGAGGTCGGGGGCGTAGGCGGGCAGGCGGATCACGGTCAGCCAATCTCGGGCGGCGATCATCTGCCGCATGGCGGCGCTTATGTGGGTGTTGAGGTTGTCCCAGACGAGCACGATCGGTCCGTGCAGTTGCTGGTGGGTGGCGTCGAGCAGGCTGATGCAGTCCCGTTCGCCGAAGCTGCGTCGTTCGTTCTTGCGGCCGCGATGGGTGATCGTGCGGTAGATCAGCCGAGGACGCTGGCCGGGTTTGTAGCAGGCCAGGCCAGCGATCGAGACTCGTCCGGATCCCTTGCCCGACACCGGGATCTGCGGTGTTTCACCGCGTCGACCCCAGGTGCGGACCTTCGGTGGGCGCAGCGTCTGACCGGCCTCGTCCTCGCAGCAGATCCACGCGTCGCGCTGCGCCGCTACGGTTTTCCCGCCGGCCACACCTCCCGCCGCCACGTCGCGACCGCGGGTTTTCGGCATCGCGTGGACGGGGCGGACTCCCTACGTTGATTGATCATCATCAGTCTCGGTCTGGATGTCGGACTTCGACCGTTCGCTTATCAACGGCTCCGAGCGGGCACCGGCGCGCCGAGCGGATCGGCGAGCAGCGGCGCGAAGCCCAGCTCGGCGGCGCCGATCAGGGTGGTGTCGTCGCCCAACGCCGACACCCGCAACTGGGCCTTGTCCCGCGAGACGGGCAGCACGTTGGCCCTGATCCGGTCACGCACGTGCGGGGCCGAGCCCTGGAACACCTCGCGGAGCGTTCCGCCGAAGATCACCACCCCAGGGTTGAACAGGTTGATCACGTTCGCCACCCCGATGCCCAGCCAGTCGCCGACGTGCCGCAGCGCCTCCCGGGCGGCCGGGTCGCCCCGGGCCGCGTCGGCGACCACGGCCCGCACCGCGTCCCGCCCGATGCTGTCGGCGGGACGGCCGGCCGCGTCGAGCAGCGCCCGCTCCCCGACCTCGGCCTCCAGGCAGCCGTGGGAACCGCAGAGGCAGGGCCGACCGTGGTGGGGGTTCACCAGCATGTGACCGACCTCGGAGCCGTAGCCGCCGTCCCCGCCGAGCAGCTCGCCACCGACGATGATCCCTCCGCCGACACCGACGTCGCCGTGCAGGTAGACCAGGTTGCGCACCCCGACCCCGGCGCCCCGCTGGTGTTCGGCGACCGCGCCGAGGTGGGCCTCGTTGCCGACGAGCACCGGCAGGCCCAGGTCCAACCGCCGGGCCAGTTCGACACCGAACGCCTGGTCCACCCACCCGAGGTCCGGCCCGTACCGCACCAGTCCGTCGCCCGGCCGGATCATCCCGCAGTAGGACGCCCCGACCCCCACGCACACCGATCCGGCTGGCGCGCCGTGCTGCAACGCCCGTCCGAGGTCGGCGAGCACGCTGACCACGAAGTCGAGGTCGGCCCCGGCCCTCGGCCTGGTCGCCTCCAGACGGCCGGACACCACCCCGCCCAGACCGACGCGGGCGGCGACGAGCCGGTCCACCGCGATGTCGAAGGCGAGGACGTGCACGGCGTCGGACGCCGGCCGGACCAGCAGGGACGGTCGGCCGGTCCGCCCGGTGGCCGGGGCGGACTCCTCGCGGACCAGTCCCGCCGCCGCGAGTTCGCCGATCAGCGCCAGCACCGTGCTGCGGTTGACGGCCAGCTCCTCGGCCAGCCGGACGCGGGAGACCGGGCCACCCAGGTGGACACGGCGGAGCAGCGCGGCGAGGTGACGCCGGTGGCTGTCCCCCGTCGCGGGTCGCTCCGCGGCCAGACCGTTCAGCATCGACCACTCCGTCAGATGGCAACTGGCACGACAAGGATAGACGGCCGACGACGCCGCACGGTGCGCTGCCACAGGTGTCCGGGCGACCGGTCAGGCCGGCGTGTCGCGCTCGCGCCGGGCCCGGTCCAGCCGGCGTCGGGCGTGGACGTCGGTCCCGGCGAGCCCGGCCAACTCGCCCAGCCGACCGGCGCGGACCAGCAGGTCCAGGTGCCACAGGTGGGCGTCGTGCCGGTCGGGGTCGCGGCTGTAGCACTCGGCGTACGCCTCGACCAGGGCGATCGCCGTGGTCCAGTCGCCGCGCTCCTGCGCCGCCTCCGCCGCGGCCCGGTCGAAGATCGTCCCCACCCCGCCAGTATCGCCCGCGCGGACGTTTGCCGACCGGCCCGCCCGGACACCTGTGGTGCATGTTCGACGACTTCACCGACGAGCGGATCGACGTCGGGGAGGTGGAGCTGCGGGTCCGCCACGCGGGGCAGGGCCCGCCCGTCCTCCTCGTCCACGGCCATCCCCGCACCGGGGCGACCTGGCACCGGGTGGCCCCGCGGCTGGTGGAGCGGGGGTTCGCCGTCGTCTGCCCGGACATGCGCGGCTACGGGCGGTCCGGGAAGGCGGACCTGCGCCCGGACCACTCCCAGCAGTCCAAGCGGGCGGTGGCGGCGGACCTGCGGCGGCTGATGGACCTCCTCGGCCACCCGAGGTTCGCCACGGTCGGGCACGACCGCGGGGCCTACGTGGCGCTGCGCCTGGCACTGGACCACCCGGACGCGGTCGACCGCCTGGTGGTCATCGACGGCGTGCCGATCAGCGAGGCGCTGGCGAGGTGCGACGCGACGTTCGCCCGCGAGTGGTTCCACTGGTTCTTCTTCGCCCAGCCGGACATCCCGGAGCGGGTCATCACCGCCGATCCGGACGCCTGGTACGCGGCCAAGGCGCGTCCCGAGAGCATGGGCGCGGAGAACCACCGGGAGTTCCTCCAGGCCGTCCGCGATCCGGCGACGGTCCGGGCGATGCTGGAGGACTACCGTGCCGGGCTGGGTGTGGACCGGGAGCACGAGGAGGCCGACCGGCGGGCCGGCCGCGCCGTACGCTGTCCGACCCTGTTCCTGTGGTCGACCCGCGACGACATGGAACGTCTCTACGGGGATCCGCTGGCCGTCTGGCATCCCTGGGCCGCCGACCTGCGCGGTCACCCGATCGAGTCCGGGCACCACGTCGCCGAGGAGAACCCGGACGACCTGACCGAGGCGCTGCACCGCTTCCTCACCTGATCTCGTCGGAGGTGGCGGCTACCCTGCCGTCATGGCGGGAGCGGAGCTGGACGAGTTGGTCGTGGCGGACGCGGACGCGCTGCGGGCGTGGTTGTCGGCCCACCACGCCACGTCCCCGGGTGTCTGGCTCGCGCTGACCCGCAAGGGCGGCACCGTCACGACGTTGACCTGGCAGCAGGCGGTCGACGAGGCGCTGTGTTTCGGCTGGATCGACGGGCAGGCCCGCAAGCGGGACGAGGAGACCTCCTGGATCCGGTTCACCCCGCGCCGGCCCCGCAGCATCTGGTCGCAACGCAACGTCTCGCACGTGGCCCGGTTGGAGGCGGCGGGCCGGATGACGCCCGCGGGCCGCGCCGCGGTGGAGGCCGCGAAGGCGGACGGGCGCTGGGACGCCGCCTATGCCCCGCCGTCGGAGGCGGAGGTGCCGGCCGACCTGTTGGCCGCGATCGCCGCGGTGCCCGCCGCCCAGGCCATGTTCGACGTGCTCACCAAGGCCAACCGGTTCGCGCTCATCCACCGCCTCAACGCGGTCAAGCGGGCGGAGACCCGCGAGCGCAAGATCGGCGAGTTCGTGGCCATGCTGGCCCGCCACGAGACGCCCCACCCGCAGAAGGCCCGGCCTCCGGTCACGCCCTGACCGCCGCGACGGCCGCGTGCGGGCGGCTGACGCCGTCGGCGGGCCGGTGCAGGCGGGCCACCTCGGCGAAGCCGGCCCGGGCCAGCCGGTCGGCGAACGCGTCCACCGGCCAGCGAAAGGCGGTGACGACCTTGTGGTCGAACGCGGCCACCTCGTCGCCGACGAAGATGCCGAACACCAGCGTCGCCCCCGGGGCGGTGACCCGCCGGAACTCGGCGAGCACGTCGTCGAGGTCGTCCGGTGGCAGGTGGATGACCGAGCCCCAGGACAGGACGCCGGCGAGGCGGTGGTCGGCGATCGGCAGATCCGTCATGGAGCCGAGCAGGTAGCTGCCGTCCGGGTAGGTGGCCCGGGCGTGGGCGATGAACTCGCCGACGACGTCGAGGCCGGTGGCGTCGGCCCCGGCCGAGCGGAGGTGGTCGGTGAGGTGACCGGGCCCGCAGCCCACGTCGAGCACCGGACCGGGCCGCCCGGCCAGATGCGCGCGGATGAAGGCGAGGTCGTCGGCGTGCACCTGCCCGCTGGTGCCGAACAGTTCGATGTAGAGGTCCGCGACGGACGCGTACGCCTCGCGGACCTGATCCGTGGTCGTCACCCGGCGACAATAGAGGGTCAGCGCCGGTCCAGGGCGCGCATCGTGTGCCGGAATCCGACCGTCTCGTGCCCGACCACCTCGACGATCCCCGCCAGCGCGACCAGGGCGATGGCGGCGACCAGGGCGGTCAGGCTCGTCCCGTCGTCCGGGTGGATCGGCCCGGTGGCGCCCAGCAGCGACGGCACGGCGACGGCGGCCGCGAGCGGGACGAGCGACAGCACCAGCAGCGGCACGTGCGTCAGGTCGTAGGAGCGCATCAGCACGCTCCAGGTCACGAAGATCATGACGAGCAGGGCCGCCATCGGCACGGCGAGCGACAGCGCCACCTGGAGCACGGAGATCTTCTCCTCCTCCACGGCGGCGGTGGCGACCCGGAGCCCGGCGCCCACGGCGGCGATCGCGCCGAAGATCGGCAGGTGGGCGTACCGCCAGGCGAACGTGCGGCCCGGCCACCGCTCCAGGATGGGCCGGGAGGGGATGAGGAAGTACGCCCACCACAGCGTCGCGGCGAGCATCAGGCCGGACGCGATGATCACCACGGCGGCGAGGCTCCACCCCTGCGCGTGGATGAGCGCGGTCACGGCGGCGGTGGTGGCGGCCACCACCTCACCGAGCGTGATGAGGGTGAGCAGGCTGAACCGTTCGGCGAGGTGGCCGGCGTTCCAGGGTGGGCTGCCCCGCCGTCGTTCCAGCACCACGGGCAGGGCCATCTCGCCGAGCGCCAGCAGCACCAGCGCGGCGACGACCACGGTGAGCGGCAGCGGAAGGATCGCGGTCAGCAGCCAGCCGACCTGCGCCACGGCGATGGTGACCGCGTAGGCGACGGTGATCCGCCGGTGCGCCGGGTCCTGCCGGGCGGCGCGCAGCCACAGCCCGATGATGGGTACGCGCATGATGACGTAGCCGACGACCAGGAGCAGGTTGTTCGGGCTGCCCCCGTCCGCCGTGGCCTCGAAGCTGACCGGCAGCCCGAAGATCAGGACGACGACGCCGAGCATCTGCACGAGCGTGGCGCCGCGGAACAGCGCGTCGTCGTTGTCGTACGCGGAGGAGAACCAGGTGAAGTTGATCCACGCCCACGTCACCGCGAAGATCGCGAACGCGTACGCGCCCAGGGCCGCGCCGACGTGGCCCTCGCCGATCTGGTGCGCGAGTTCGTCGGCGGCGGCCCCGAACGCGACCACGTAGGTCAGGTCGTAGAGCAGCTCCAGCGGCGTGGTCGACCGGTCCCGCTCGCCGGGGTCACGGCCGGTCATCGGCCGCAGCCGGTGATAGAGCTCGTGTCTGAGCCGAGGGGCCAGGTCGGAGGTTTCCGGACTACTCACGCGGTCTCCCACCTGGGCGGCACGACCGCCTGATCCTATGAGGTGGCCGGCGGCGGCGCTGCCGGAACGTGCTCCCACATCTCGCGGGTCATCTCGTACTCGACCTCACCCTGGTCCGCTCCCGGCACCGGCTCGTCGAAGGTCGGGAAGTACGTGCGCACGTAGCGCATGCCGACCGCCTCCATGACCCCTCGGGAGCCGGCGTTCACGGTCATCGTCTGGGCGATCACGCGGCGCTGCCCGACCGTGTCGAAGGCGTGCCGCAGCAGGACGCGCGACGCCTCGCTGGCCAGGCCCCGGCGCCAGTACCGGCGCACCAGCCGGTAGCCCAGTTCCGCGACGGTGGGGTCGTCGGGCTGGTCGGGGCCGTTCGCCGGGGGCAGCATCATGAGCCCGACGAACTCGCCGTCGCTCTCCCCCGCTGGGGCCGTCGAACCGCGCGCGCCGCCGTCGGAGCCGAACGCCATCCAGAAGCCCAGGCCGTCCACCTTGGTGGCCAGGCCCCGCCGCCGCGCGTGGGAGGCGACCACCTCGTCGCGGGTGCGGGGGCGGGAGTAGAGGTAGCGGAGCACCTCGGCGTCGGAGTCGAGCTGGACCTCCAGCTCCAGGTGCCGGTCGGCCAGGGGAACCAGCAGCAGGCGGTCGGTACGCAAGATCGGCTGAGGCATGCGGCAACGATCGCACGACCGCGCCGCCGCCGCGATCGGAATCCCCGCCGGCGGGTCGCCGGTGCCTGGCGCCGGTCGGTCATGCTGGGGTGACTCGGGCAACGGCCGGTGGGGGTGGACCGTGGCAACCTGGCTCTGGATCGTCCTGTGCGGCGTACCGCTGCTTCTTCTTGTTGTGGCGTTCGTCGTCCGCCGACGCCGGGCGGCCCGCGCGGCGGCGGGCGATGCCGTGCTGCGGGACGCCCGGCGGGCCATGGCCGAGATGGACCGCCGGCGCCGGCGCTCCCGTAGGGGCACGATCCGGGGCCAGGGCGGCGGCGGGACCGCGGGGACGATGTACGACGCCGCGTACGGCTCGGACACCTCCGCCGGCGCCTGACGTCACACCACCTTACGGATGCGTACCCTCGGTCGCTCGTTGCGCAGGTGACCCAGCTTGTGCTGGCGGACCTGCTCGTCCCACACCGCCTGGTCGTCGTCCGGCCCCGGCGCGATCCACCGGTGCGACCCGTCGCTGTAGTGGAACTTCTCGTCCCCGGCCCGCAGCACGCTCACCGCAGCCAGCCCAGGAACCGCCGGTGCAACGCCCCGGCGGGCGCCCAGCTCAGGTCGGCCGTCGCCCGCACCAACTGCGCACCCATGTACAGGGCCAGCGACATCGGCGCGTCCTCGTACTCCGCCTTCAACTCCCGCCGCCGGGTCGCGCACGGCCACGGCCCACCGCACCCGCCGCAGGTCCAGATCGGCAGCACCGGCCCGTGGGCGCTCACCCGCCCGCTCCCAGGAAGCGGGCGACGCTCGCGCGGGCCTGCCGGCCGATCGCCCACGTCACCTGCCAGCAGGGGTACGGAGTTAGCCGCGCCCACCACAGCCGACACCCCGCGCACATCCCGTCGAGACCCCGTACGTGCGCCGCCAGGATCGCCCGCTCGCCACGGTCGTTCACCGGTCCTCCGGAGCAGGTCGCTTCCCGTCGGTAACCGACTGTGCGGTCGGACCGAGATACCCGGCGCCCGAGTGGTCAGATTCGGCCATCGCGAGAATTCGTCGCTTGGCCGCGTCCCATTCGGCGGCCTGGATCTCATCCCCCGTGCGGCGGCTGGCCGAACCGCGTCGTCCTCCACCCACTGTTCACCTCCGTCCTCCGAGTGCGACGGACCGCCCGGACGGGAGCCGACACTGCACTCGACCAACGGACGAGGCGTCTTTCCTCGTCCGAAACGGACACTAGGGACAGGTGGTAGTGGCAGAATTACCGCTGGTTATGGCACCAGGCTGATCCCCAGACGTCCGGCCAGCAGGCGAAGCTCGTGGGGCACGGCGCGCCGCCTGGCCCGCTGGGCCATCGCGACGACGGCGTCCTGGGCGAGCGGGTTGAGCGAGAACGGCACCGGAGCGGCTCGCTCGGCGTGCACGAACGCGGCGAGCGCCTCGGTGTCCCGACGGCCCGAGTCGGCCAGCGCGCGCCCGAGGTCGAGCCAATAGGACATCTGCCGGATCGATGCCGCGAGAACCTGTGGTCGTACCGTGCGGGACAGCTCGATGACCCGGCCCGGTTCACCGGACTCCCCCGCGATGGACATCTCCCACAGCGCCACATTGGTCGGCCCGAAACCGCAGCCGTTGAAGCCCATGCCGTCCGCCGGATCGCCGAGGGTCGCCGCCTCCCTGGCTGCCTCGTCCAGGTGATCGCGCGCGATGTCCGCACGACCGCCGACCGTCGAGGCAAGCGCGGCGGACAGGTGCAACTGACCGAGCATCTGCCGTACCCGCTCGTCCGTCGCGGCGGACTGCAGCTCGGCCAGGGACCGGTCGGCCGCCCGCGCCGCCAGCGGCGCCGCCTCGATGGGCAGGCTCTGTGCGTACGCGAACCGGGACGCGCCCAGCCACGCCGGCTCCTCCACCGCTTCGGCGGCTGCCACCGCCACCCGCGCTGCGTTCAACGCCAGGTGCCGGTATCCGAGGTGCCGCAGGCACGCCGAGGCCTGGTAGGCGACCTGCGCGAGGGCCGTCCCGCCCACGGCGGCCGCCTCCAGCAGCAGGCCCGGCAGCATCTGGGCCATGGCGGGGAAGTTCGAGCGGTGCCGAAGCTGCTCGCTGCGCGCGATGTCGGCGGTCAGTTGCGCCGCTCCACGGGTCGACCGACGGCGCTCCCCGTCCTCGATCTCGATGAGCGCCGACCAGATCGCCGGCACGCACTCGGCGGCGTGCTCGCGGGCCGGATCGCCGGTCTCCGTGCCCTGACCGAGCAGGTCCGCGACCGTGACCTGCAACGCGGCGGCGACCGCGACCAGGGTCGAGCGGCGATCGATCGTCTTGCGTCCGGACTCGACCTGCGACACGTAGGACTGGCTGAGCCCGGCGAGTCCGGCGAGGACGGCCTGACTCATCCCACCTCGGCGCATCCGCCAGTATCGGATCCGGGCGCCGATGGTGTCGGTCTTCCTGGTCATGTCCGCCTGCCTCCCGGGACGATGACTGGGATCCGGCACTGATCAGCAGCGCCGGCATGCCGCCTTTCGGACGGTACACCGCCTGCGCGCGGTGCGACATGCGGTCGACGGTCCGCACACTCGCTAGCCTCGGCCGCTCGTGCGGACACCTCCAGGGAGGGCGGTCAGGATGAACAGCGATCATGACGTGACCGGAGCGATGAGCTTCATCTTCGAGGCGGGAGTGCTCAAGCGCGCGGCCCGGACCGGCTGGTGGTTCGCCGGTGTGAAGCACCCGGAGTCGATTGCCGAACACTCGTTCCGCACGGCGCTCATCGGCATGGTGCTCGCGGCCATGGAGGGCGCGGACCCGGGCCGGGTGTCGATGCTGTGCGTCCTGCACGACACCCAGGAAACCCGGATCACCGACATGCCGCACACCCGTCGGAATCGGGCCTGATGCGCCAGTACGACGTCAGCCGAACCGTCGTGAAGTGGGCCGTCGCGGTGCTCAAGGGTGAGGGCATCGTGGAGGGTCGGGCCGGCTCCGGGGTCTACGTCAGGGAAACCGCGCGGCTGGTTCGCCACGCAGGAGCCCGGGATCTGCGCACCGGCGACGACGCGACCTCGCCGTTCGCCCGCGACGCGGCTCGCGCGGGACAGCATGGCACCTGGGAGCACGACAGCCGCCACTCGAAAGCAGATGAACGCATCGCGGCTCGCCTCGCTGTCGAACCGGGGTCACCGGTGATGCGGACGACCTACCGCTTCCTCGCGGACGACGAACCGATACAGCTCTCCACCTCGTACGAGCCGCTCCCCCTCACCGCCGGCACTCCGGTGGAGTGGCCGGAAGAGGGCGCCGCCGTGGGTGTCGTCGCCCGCATGGACGCCATCGGTGTCCGCGTGGACGAGGTGGTGGAGCGGGTGAGTTTGCGGGCGGCGACGGCCGAGGAGGTCGACGCGCTCGACCTGCCGGCGCGTACCTTCGTGCACACCATCGAACGGACCTACACCGCTGGCGGCACGCCGGTGGAGACCGCCGACATCGTGTTGCCCGGTGGTCGCTACGACCTCGTCTACCGCATCCCGATCGACTGAGCAGGTGTCGTTGTCCCGGCGGCACGCGTCAGCGACAGTGACCGCGACGCCGTGGCAGAGAAGGTGGGATCCACGACGTTGCTGCCGTTGACACCAGGCCGCAGGCTGGTCGCATGTCCGGCCGTACCGTGCTGATCCTGCTGTTCGCGGGTGTGCAGAGCCTCGACGTGACCGGCCCGTTGGAGGTCTTCGCGGGCGCCGGCCCGGCCTACCGGGTGGTGACCGCCAGTTCCGGTGGCAGGCCGGTCCGCACGTCGAGCGGCCTGACCCTGGTGCCCGACGCGGACCTGTCGGCCGTGCCGGCGCCGGACACGGTGATCGTGCCCGGCGGCGAGGGCACCCGCGACACCGATCCGGCGATCGTCCGGTGGCTCCGGGCGCACGCCTCGGGGGCGCGACGCGTCGTCTCGGTGTGCAGCGGGGCGTTGGTCCTGGCCGAGGCCGGTCTGCTGGCCGGCCGCCGGGCCACCACCCACTGGCGGGTCTGCGGCACGCTGGCACGGCGGTATCCCGACGTCCTGGTCGATCCGGAGCCGATCTTCGTCCGGGACGGGCCGATCGCCACCTCGGCCGGCGTGACCGCCGGCATCGATCTCGCGCTCGCCCTGGTCGAGGAGGACCTCGGCCGCGACGTGGCGCTGGCCATCGCCCGGCACCTGGTGATGTTCCTGCGCCGCCCCGGCAACCAGACCCAGTTCAGCGCCCAGCTGTCCGCCCAGGTCGCCAGCCGTTCCGGCCTACGCGAGGTGCAGCGGTGGATCGCCGACAACCCGCACGCCGACCTGCGGGTCCCGACGCTGGCGCGACGGGCCAACCTGTCACCGCGGCAGTTCGCCCGGGCGTTCACCACCGAGGTCGGTGAGACACCGGGCCGCTACGTCGACCGGGTACGCCTGGAGACCGCGCGCCGCCTGCTGGAGGAGGGCGACGACGGCGTCGACCGGATCGCCGGACGGTCCGGCTACGGCACGAGCGAGGCCATGCGGCGCGCCTTCGTCCGCGCACTGGGCGTTCCGCCCTCCGAGTACCGACGCCGCTTCTGACCCGGGGAGGGTTCCTTGCAGATCGCGTTCCTGCTCTTCGACCGTTTCACCGCACTGGACGTCGTCGGCCCCTACGACGTGCTCAGTCACCTGCCCGGCGCGCGGGTCACCCTCGTCGCCGAACGTCCCGGCCCGGTTCGCAACGACGTCGGCAGCCTCCACCTGTACGCCGACGCGGCGCTCGCCGACGTGACCCGCCCGGAGGTGATCGTCGTTCCGGGCGGCCCCGGCCAGAACGCGCACATGCACGACGGCCCGGTCCTGCGCTGGCTGCGCGCCGTCGACCCGCACAGCACGTGGACCACCTCGGTCTGCAGCGGCTCGCTCCTGCTCGCCGCCGCCGGCCTGCTCGCCGGCCGTCGCGCCACCACGCACTGGCTGCTGCGCGACGACCTGGTCGCGCTCGGCGTCGTCGCGTCGCCCGAGCGGGTCGTCTTCGACGGCAAGTACGGCACCGCCGCCGGCGTCTCCGCCGGGCTGGACCTCGCCTTCGCCCTGGCCGGCCGGATCGCCGGTGACACGGTCGCGCAGGGCATCCAACTCGCCCACGAGTACCAGCCGCAGCCGCCCTACCGGGCCGGCGATCCGGCGACCGCGCCGGACGCGGTCGTCGCGGCGGTCCTCGCCCGGCGTTCGGCCATCGTGGGGCGCGCATGAGCGGCCACGGGCGCGGCCACGCCGCCCTCCGGGCGACCCTCGGCCCGATGCTGCGCGCGGCGGTCCGGTTGCGGGTTGAGGGGGTGGAGAACATTCCGCTGAGCGGGCCGATCCTGCTCGCCTCCAACCACCTGTCCGTCACGGACTCGACGTTCCTGCCGCTCGCCGTACCCCGGCCGGTGACCTTCATGGCCAAGGCCGAGTACTTCACCGGACGGACCGTCCTGGGGCGACTCACGGCCCGGTTCATGACCGCCGGCGGTCAGGTCCCGGTCGACCGGGACGACCGGCGCGCCGCGGTGGCGTCCCTGGAGACCTGCCTGCGGGTGCTGACGGAAGGCGGGATCCTCTGCATCTATCCGGAGGGCACCCGGTCCCCGGACGGCCGCCTCCATCGGGGCCGCACCGGGGTGGCCTGGCTGGCGCTCAGCTCCGGCGCACCGGTCGTCCCGGTGGCCATGTCCGGCACCGACCGGGTGCTACCGCCCGGACGGGCACTCCCCCGCCCGGCGCGGGTCCGGGTGGCGTTCGGCAAGCCGGTCGACCTCCGTGTGCTCGGCGGCGATCCCGGCGACGCGCGGTCCCGGCGGATCGCGACCGACGCCGTCATGGCCGCCGTGGCCGAGCTGTCCGGCCAGGAGTACGTGCCGCGGTACGCCCGGCCGTGACGTCCCGCGCCGCCGGTCCGGCCAGAGCGACCGGCAGTAGGCGTGGAGGCAGTGGTTGCGGCACCGCCGACGGCGCCGCAACCACATTGTGATGCAGATCACTCGCCTCGCTCATGCTCAGCCCTCGCGCGCCGGGGTGCACTGCCTCGCAAGTAGCCACTCACCCACCCTGAAACCCCCGGAGACCGCCCGGGCGAGCACACACGTACTCCCCCAAACCAAACGGCCCCGCCGACGGCAGAAACGGCCTGTGGAGATGATCCACAGGGGATCCGCGGGGATCGCCGGAGGCCCGGACGGTGGCTACGGTGGCTCGCATGCCAACTCTGATATCGCCCACCACCAGCCTGTATGCCGCCTTCCAGGACTGCCGCGAAGACTGGGGACCCGGTCTGCACGAGGACGGCTTCGGCATCGGCCCCGAAGACGACCTGGACTCGCCCGACGGCTTCGCCGACTGGGTGCGGCGACGTGTCCGGCTCGACCACGGGGCCGGAGCGCCATGCCCCGACGAGCGGCACGCCTCCTGCCGGTGGATCGTCGAGGACGGGCAGGTGCTCGGGGGGATCGCGATGCGGCACTGGCAGGACGACGACCTGGGCCAGATCGGCTACGGCGTCCGTCCCTCCGCGCGCCGCCGCGGCCTGGCGAGCTGGGCCCTGGGCGAGATGCTCCGCGAGGCCCGCACCGTGCTGGGTCTGCACCGGGTGCTCATTCCCTGCCTGGAGGACAACCTCGCCTCGGCGCGCACCATCGAGAGCCAGGGCGGCGTGTTCCAGGGAATCCTCGACACCGGGCAGGTCCGGGTGCGCCGCTACTGGATCACGCTCAGCCGCTGACCTGCCCACCGGCTGGCGGAAGGGCCGGCCGGTCGCGCTAAGGCGTCCAGTCGCGCCGGAGCAGGCCGTAGATCACCATGTCGGCGAAGCCGTCGCCGTCGTACTCGCGCTCCCGCTGGGTGCCCTCGTGCGTGAAGCCGCACTTCTCCGCGGTCCGCCGCATGGCGGTGTTGCTGGCCAGGGTCTCCAGCTCCAGGCGGCGCAGGTTGCGGTTGCGGAAGCCGTACCGGCAGAGCAGCCGGACCACGTCGGTCCCGTACCCCTGGCCGCGCGCCTCGGGCAGCAGCGAGATGCCGAGGTGGGCGTATCCGTTGAAAGTGTTGAGCCCCCACAGCGAGCTGCCGCCGAGGAACGTGCCGTCCGCCACGGTCTCGGCGAGCAGCGACACCCCGTCGTCGACCTCGGCCGGGTCGCTGATCCGCTTTTCCAGCCGGGCCCGGACCTGGCCGACGTGGTGCGGCACGAACGGGCCGTCGTCGCTGAGCAGGTGCAGTTCGGGGTCGCCGTGGAGGCGGAACAGGTTCGGCGCGTCGTCGGGCGTGGGCGGGCGCAGCCGGACCCGGTCGGTGGCGAACATGCCGCGACGCTAACAGCCGGGGTACGACGCCACGAACGAGTTAACGCCGGCCGCCGGTCTGGAATGCTTCGTCCATGCCGTCCTTCCCGCCCACCTTCGCCGCCGAGGTCGTCGCGCAGCCCGCCCGGGCCCAGTTCGAGGCGTTCCTCGACGAGCACCGCGACGCGCTCGACCGCTGCCTCGACGGGCTGACCGAGGAACAGGCGCGCCGGTCGTTGGTGGCCTCCCGAACCACCCTGCTGGGTCTGGTGAAGCACGCGACCTTCGTGGAGAAGGTCTGGTTCGACGAGGCGGTCACGGGCCGGTCGCGCGCCGAGATCGGCATCCCGGAGCGGTCGGAGGACTCGTTCCTGCTCGACGACGGGGACACCGTCGCCGGCATCCGGCAGGCACACCGCGCGGCCTGCGAGGCGTCCCGCCAGGCGACGTCGTCGCTGGGCCTGGACGACGTCCTCACCGGGCACCGGCGCGGGCCGCTCCCGCTGCGGTGGGTCTACCTCCACGTGCTGCGTGAGCTGGCCCAGCACTGCGGGCACGCGGACATCCTCCGGGAACAGGTCGTCGCCGGCTGACGCGCGGGGGCACGTGCGATCGTCGCGCGCCGGGTACCGTGCGAACGGGCGGGACGAGGAGGAGAGCGATGACCGGTGGCGGCCTCTCGTCGAAGCGGCTGGTGCGGCTGCGCGACCTGCTCAACCGGCACGTGGACACGGGCTTCGTCCCGGGAGTGGTCACCGTCCTCGCCCGCCACGGCCACGTGCACGTCGAAGCGGTGGGCCGGCTCGCGTTCGAGGGCGCGGGGTCGGGCACGCCGATGGCGGCCGACACGATCTGCCGCCTGGGTTCGATGACGAAGCCGGTCGTCTCCGCGTGTGTGATGACGCTGGTCGAGGACGGCACGCTCCGCCTCGACGACCCGGTCGACGACCTCCTGCCCGAGCTGGCGGACATGACCGTGCTCGCCGACCCGCACGGGCCCCTGGACGCCACCGTCGCCGCGCAGCGCCCGATCACGCTGCGGGACCTGCTGGTCGGCACCCTCGGCACCGGCATGGTCCCCGCCGAGCCGGGCACCGTCCCGATCGCCGACGCCCTGGACGCGCTCGACTACGCGTCACCGGACGGGTGGATCCGCCAGCTCGGCGCGCTCCCGCTGGTTCACCAGCCCGGCGAGCGCTGGATGTACGACGTCGCCGCCAACGTCACCGGCGTGCTCGTCGCCCGGGCCACCGGCATGTCCTTCAACGACGCCATCCGCGAGCGGGTCTGCGACCCGCTCGGCATGCGGGACACCGCGTTCAGCGTGGCCGCCGGAAACACCGACCGGCTGGCGACGGCGTACGCGCAGGACGACGCCCCCACCGGCGAGCCGGTCGTCGAGGACGGCCCCGACGGGCGGTTCAGCCGGCCCCGGGCGTTCGAGTCCGGCGGCGGCGGGCTCGTCTCCACCGCCGACGACTTTCTCGCTCTCGCCTCCGCCCTGCTCGCCGGCGGCGTCCACCACGGCGAGCGGGTGCTCTCCCGGCCGGCGGTCACACTGATGACCAGCGACCACCTGACCCCGGAGCAGAAGGCGGTGTCCGGCTTCTGGCCCGGATACTTCGACGCCATCGGCTGGGGATTCGGGATGTCGGTCCGCACCCGCCGCACGCACCTCGGGCCCTCGGTCGGCAGCTACGGGTGGCCCGGCCTCTACGGCACCGCCTGGTACAACGACCCCGCCGAGGACATGACGGCAATCGTCATGATGCAGCGGGCGCACGCGGGCGACCAGAGGCTGCCGATGTGGCACGACCTCTGGACGGCCGTCTACCAGTCGATCGACGACTGACCGCGGGCCTGTGGGACCGAACGAGCCGGGTGGCGGACGGCGACGCGGGCGCGATCTGCCGGTAGGTCGGCGCGCGGTGGCGGCCGTCGTGGGTGCGGCGATCGGACTGGCCGTTCTCGCCACGGCGTTCGTGGTGCTGCCGGGCCTGGTGGTCGGGCACGACCTGGCCGGAGCGAGCGTCTCCGCGCCGGATCGGCTGACCGCGGTGGGCGAGGTCCGCAAGACGATGCTCCAGGCGCTCGCCGGCGTCGTGCTGTTCTTCGGCGCCTACGCCACGTGGCGGCAGCTCCGGGTCAGTCAGGACAGCCTGCGTGCCACCCAGGAGAGCAACCTGACCGACCGCTTCAGTCGAGCGGTCGACCAGCTCGGCAGCGACAAGCTGGACGTGCGCATCGGCGGCCTGCACGCGCTGTGGCGGATCGCGGAACACGCCCCCCGCGACCGGGAGGCGGTCATCTCGATCCAGGCCGCCTTCCTGCGTACGCACCTGCCCTGGCCGCCGCACGGCACGGGAGCGCCCGCGGCGGACGTCGACATCAACGACGTCGCGCCGCTGGAGACGCGTGTCGCCGACGCCCAGGTCGCGCTGACCGGGCTGGGTGTGCTGTGCCAGCACCACCGGGAACAGCGCTGGGTCAACCTCAGCGACACGGATCTCCGTCGGGCGGACTGCGACGGGCTCTGGCTGCCGGAGGTCAATCTCGACCGGGCCTGCATGGAGTCGGCGGGCCTCTTCCACGCCAACCTCACCCAGTCGTCCCTGGTGTCGACGAACCTGCGACACGCCGACCTCAAGACGGCCGTCCTGCGCCGCGCCCGGTGCGTCGGGGCCGACCTGCGCGGGGCCCGGCTGGTGGAGACAGACCTGCGCGACGCCGACTTCGGCGAGGCGGACCTCCGCGAGGCGAACCTGCGCAAGACCGACGCCACCGGCGCCGTCTTCCGCCGCGCCGATCTGCGTCTGGCCGACCTGCGCGGCGCCGATCTCGGCGCCGCCACCCTCACCGGGGCGCGGTTGGACGGCGCTCTCGCCAGCGATCTCACCCGGTGGCCTGCCGACTTCGACCACGTCGGCGCCGGCGTCGTCGTCACCGACGACCCCGGCCCCGAGCCGCCGCCCCTGCTCCAACCGCCCGGGATCACGACGAAGGCCCCGCGGCTCCGGTCGATCCCCTGACCGGGGATCCAGACTCACATCGGCTGGTCGAGCAGCTGCCAGCCGCGGCGCAGCCACGGTTCCGTCCCCTGGCGGAGCAGATCCGCGCAGTGCTGTGCCGTGGCCCGGGCCAGCTCGGCGTCGTCCGGGTTCATCCAGCCGTCGCGGCAGGCGTCGTCGTACTCGTCCCAGTCCTCGATCTCGACCCGCCCGTCGACCTCGTGCCGGACCGGATCGAGTTCGAGGTCGACGTACCGCCAGCCGCCCTCGGTGACCTCCGGTGGGCGGCACACGTCGATCTCCAGTCGTCGGTCGGCGGGATCGCCCACCCACCACGCCGCCCACGGCCTACCGGTCGCCAGCAACACCACCACCGGTACGGACAGGGTGCCGCGGTCGTGCGGGGCGCCCCAGGCCGAACCGACCGGCCCGCGCAGCCACGTGCCGTCGCGGTCCTGCCCGACGCACCGCAGGTCGAACCAGAAGACACCGCCCGGGCGCTTGATCTTGAACAGACGCACGGTCTCGACGGCCGTCCTGTCGTTCACCCGAGCAGCCTACGGAGACGTACCTCCGGCGGGACGCCGACCGACGGCGGCCCCGGCGGATTCGCCGCCGGGCCGCGATGCCGGCGGTCCGAATTCGATCGACAGGACGATCGAGTGGCCCTACGGTCGCGTGGTGCGCCGCCCCGGAGAGATCGTCGTCACTGCCGAGCAGGTTCGCGCCCTGATCGACGAGCAGTTCCCGCAGTGGTCGGGTCTGCTGATCGTCGCGCAGCCGTTGACCGGCACCGACAACGCGCTGTTCCGGCTCGGCGACTCGCTGACGGCACGGCTGCCGCGGGCGCCGTGGGCGGTCGACCAGGTGGCGACCGACGCGACCTGGCTGCCGCGGCTCGCGCCGCACCTGCCGGTGCCGGTGCCGGTGCCGATCGGCCTCGGCCGGCCGGGCGGGGACTATCCGTGGCCGTGGACGGTCGTCCCGTGGCTGGACGGGCACAACCCGCAAGCCGGGCAGGACCTCGTCGACCTCGCCGTCGACCTCGCCGGCTTCGTCCGCGCGATGATCGCGATCGACCCGATGGACGGGCCGGTCAAGGAGGGGATTCAACGCGGCGTACCCCTGGCGCAGCGGGACGAGCTGACCCGCCGGTCGATCGCGGCGCTGGGCGACCGGATCGACCGGCGGGCGGTGACCGCCGCGTGGGACGAGGCGATGGCGGCGGACGAGTGGCCCGGACCACCCGCGTGGCTGCACGGTGACCTGCTCGGAGGCAACCTGCTGGTCGACCGGGGCAGGCTCACCGGCGTCATCGACTTCGGTGCTCTCGGCCGCGGCGATCCGGCGGTCGAGGTTCGGCCGGGCTGGAGCCTGTTCGATGCCCGCGCCCGGGCCGCCTACCGGGAGGCGCTCGGTTTCGACGAGGCGACCTGGGTACGCGGGTGGGCCTGGATGCTGTCGGGCTCGCTCTACTGGTTGGCCGACCTGTGGGACCTGATCAGCGAGGACGACCGCGCGGACACGGTCCGCTCCATCGACCACATCGTCCGTCACCGCCACGACTGACCCGCGTCGAACGCGCACCGGCCGCGGCGCCTCGGGAACAGGGCCGTGCCCCGGTCAGCGGACGAGCGGGCGGTAGCGCAGGTGAACGACGCCGTTGCCGAACCGGCGCTCGCCGAGGAGCGTGTAGTCGGTGCGTCCACCCGTGGGTAGTCCCGATTTGCCGCCTCCGACGGACGTGGGCCAGACGAGCAACTGGCACTCGTCGACCAGGCCGGCCCGGATGGCCTGCGCGGCCAGGTCGGCACCGCCGATGGTGATGTCCCTGTCCGCCGCGGCCTTCAGCTGGCGTACGGCGGCGGGGTCGAAGTGGCGCTCCACCCGGGTGGCAGCCGTCGGCACCTCGCTGAAAGTCGTCGAGTAGACGACCTTGTCCGCCGCCTTCCAGACGCGCGCGAACTCGGCCATGAGTTCGGACTGCGCGGCCAGCGAGGCGTCGGTCTCCCAGACGGCCATCATCTCGTACAGGCGCCGCCCGTAGAGGAACGTGCCCGCCGACCGCAGGAGATCGGTGGTGAACGCGAACACCTCGTCGTCGGGCGGGAACCAGGCGAAGACTCCCCCCTCGTCCTCCATGTAGCCGTCGAGCGACACGTTGTTCACGTAGATCAGCTTTGCCATGCCTCTACCTTCCGGCGCACCCGCGGTGTCACCTTGATCTGCCCGCTGACCGACCGTCACGTCTGTCATCAGGATCCGGCCGGGCGTCTCCACCCTCCGCCTGTTCCACGATCGACGGGGCCCGGGTGCGACGGCATCCCGAGAGAAAGTTGCGGGGACGGTCGACCGACAGGCGCGAGGGATACCGAACGTCCTCGGGAGCCAGTGGTGTCGGATCAGGTCAGCCGATCCCTGCGTGACGGGATCGGAGTACAGGGATACGCCGGGCTCGCGTCCGTCAGTCGGTCCCGCGTTCCCACGGACGCTCGATCCACGGATTGCTGTCGAGGTAGGCCGTGAGCCTGGGAAACCGCTGCCGGGTGCGGGTCTCGTCGGTCAGGTCGCCCGGCGCTCCCACCGGTGTCTCGGGTCCGGACGGGCCGTCGATGGCGAACGGAGCCCCGGTCGCGGCTATGTGCGCATCGAGGGGAAGACCGCAGAACCAGTCGATTCGCGCGTTGTGCCGGTCGGACGCCAACTCGACAAGGCTGTCAGGGTCGTTCTGCACGAGCCGGACGACAGGCCGTCCATGCGACAGGATCCAGTCCTGCACGGCGGAGAAGTCGTCGTCGTCCACGCTGCCCAGAAGCAGTGTCGCGGCGTCCCGGATCGACCAGCGGTACAGGCTGTCCTGCACCTGCAGCCACAGGTCATCGAACCATTCGATCTCGTCCGGGGTCAACGCGCGCAGGCGGCGGCGGAGCACCCGGGCGACGCGTTCCGTGTCGGCGCCCCCCTCCGCTCGGGCGCGTTCCACGATCCGCCAGAAGTCCTCCCACTCCATGGCGCAGACCCTACGAGCCGACTCCGCGTGCCAGGGCCCCGCGGAGGTGCGTTCCGAGGACGCGTGCTGTCAACGCGCAAGCGGGACACGGCATCGTGCTGGTTTCTGGGATGGATACGGCACTGGGCGGCCGGCAAGCCGTGGTTCGACGCCCCCTGAGAGTCGGACGGTCAGCCGCCGGGCGTGCGCCTGCGGGGCGAGGCTCTCGATCGGATATCTTGCCGGCGTGGAGATCCAGGTGCTGGAGGGCACGCTCGTCGAGGTGCCGACACCGGGCATGACGGGCATGGACCGGCGTGCGTTCGGCGAGTTCGTCGGCCCGGGTGGCGAGTTGGCGTCGTACGCGTTCGGCTGGGTCACCGGCTCGGACCCGCACGTCGCTCGACTGTCCGTGGGGATCGGCGCCGGCAATCCCGGCGGCGGCACCTTCCACGCCGTCATCTTCGCCAACGAGGAAGGCCATGCGTTCTCGCTCGTCGACGATCCCTTCGAGCGGGTCCCGCAGGGCGGTCCGGACCTGACGGCGGACCAGTCACGTGCCCACGAGGACCTGCCGTTCGTGTGGTGGGTGACCGACCACGTCATGGAACACGATCGGCGCGCCCGGTGGATGCAGCACTGGCTCCTGGGCACCACCTGCATCCAGACCGCTCAGGTCTTCGAACGCCACGAGCCCGTGCTGCGGATCAGTCACGACGCGGACGACGGGATCTGGCAGCTCATCGGGACCAGTGACGCGGACGGCAGCAACGGCAGGCTCGGGCACCTGCACCATGCCGTCGACGAGGATCCCAGCCTGATCGACGTCCTTGACCTGCCGCCCGGGCGCAGCGCGGTACGCGCGGCCCCGGGACGACCCTGGACCTGCGACGCCTGACCTCGATCGAGCCCAGCCCTATTCCTGCGCGTCGAGGTCGCGCAGGGCGTAACGGAGGTGTTCCCACTCTTCGTCGAGGATCACATGGAGGCAGTGCACGACCGGCTCCTCGTGATCGGGTGACCACGCTGTCGGCCGCGGCTCGGCGAGCAGGGCCGGCGTGGCGTTCGCGAGGAAGTCCCGCACCATGGCCTGCCGTTCGGCCCGCAGGTCCAGTGTCTCGGCGAGACTCGGCGGCGTTGCCGCGAAGATGGACATGTCGTAGCCGTCCGTCTCGTACTCGGCGTGCGGCTGCCCGAGCGGGTGGAAGGGCTGCGGCAGTCGCAGAATCGCCTTGCCGAGCCATGCGTCGGTGGCGAACGCGAGGTGGCGCAGCGTCTGCGCGAACGACCACTCGCCGTCGATCGAGACGTCGGCGGCGCCCTCGGGCATGGACTCGACCCGGTCCACCGCGGCTGCCCAGGCCCTCTCGAGCGCCGCCCACGCCGCGCGCAGGCCGTCGAGATCCGTGGCGTTCTTCAGCTCGCGCCCGGGAAAGCGCCGGTTCAGCTCGGCCTCGACGAGCGGCGCCACGTCGACTCCGTTGACCAGCAGTGCGCCGTCCGCCAGCCAGGGCGCATCGATATCGAGCCCGCGCACGTCGACACCGCGCATCACCGCGCCGGCCAGCGTCGACCTGGTGAACCGCGCGCCTCGCAGGTCCTTGTCCTCGAAAGTCCTCACGTCGCCCTCGGTCACGGCGTCCCTCCTCCCATTGACGATCGCGGTGATGCTAGCGGGCGGGCCCGACAACGAATGCGCGACGCGACCAGCCGGCGGACCGCCGAGTCCGCTGCAACACGTTCCTGCGGTCCTTGGTCACAGATCGAACGCGGCGACGAGGGCCGAGAATGTCGGTGCCACCTCGCGCCACGAACACGGCCCCGGCTGGGTCCAGAAGTCACTGGCGAGGACGCGAGGGTCGGTGGGATCCGTGCGGTAGTCCAGGGCGACGACCACGTCATCGCCGGCTCGCTCGTTCACCGCCACGAGGAACGCCTTGTCGATGTCCAGCCACGGCAGGTCGACGGGCCCGGGCTGCTCGCTGCCCCGCGCCAGCCTGAACACCTGGGCCGTCGCGTCGTCCTCACTGAGCGAGTCCAGTGATCGCGACTCTCGCGCCATCGCCTCGATGCTGGTAAGGAAGTCCAGCGGGTCCTCGAACCACGGCATCGTCCGGGCAAGGACGGTGGTGCCGGGATGCCGCCATCGACCTTCCCTCACCAGCGACAGCAGCAGCCGCGGAACGACAAGGCCACGAATCCGGACCGGAATACGGCTATCCTCCACCGTCCAATCGTCCCACCGATCAGTCCGTGCCTTGGTCTGCCGTGAGCCGCACACAGAGATAGGGCCCGACCCTCAGCACACGTACATCCGCAGCCTCGCCCCGGCCGCGACTGAACACACCGATCGACGCGGACACCTCCGGTCGTGACGGCGATCCGCGCTCGGTCCGGATGGGTAAACTGCCGCACACGCATGTCGGAGCGGTGCCAGCGGGGGCGGCCATGAGCGCTGAAGACCGGATCGAACGAGTCAGAGAAGCCTGTGAACAGGCGGTGTACAGCGGTGACACCGGCGCGTTGACCGAGGCCGAGCGAGCTTTGGACGCGGTCGAGGCCGACGTGGCGTTGGCGCGCGGAAAGATCCTGCACGCCCGGTATCAGGCCGCCGCCGGCTCGTCGGCCGCCGAGGACCCCGCCGAACTTCCGCTGTTCGAGCGCGCACTCCGGTTGTACCGCGCACTGGGCGACACCCGCGGCGAGGCCGAGGCGCTGTTCTGGATCGGCTGTCTCCACCAGTTCGTCCGGCGCGACGACGAGGCCGCGCTACCGCACCTGGAACGGTCGTGTCGACTGGCGGCCGAGACCGGTGACCACCGGACCCGGGCCGAGGCGCTGCGGCACCTGGGCATCGCGGCGCATGCCGCCGGCAGGTGGGACGAGGCGCGTGAGCAGCTCGAGGAGTCGTCCCGGCTGCGCCGGGAGATCGGGAACCTCCCGGGCGTGGCGTCCAACATGGTCGGGCTGGCCTACATCGCCGCGGCTCAGGGCCGCCGGGCGGAAGCACTCGCCACGCTCGACGAGGCGTACGCCATCGCCCGTCCGCACGGCGCCCACGCCACGGTGCGGCACATCGAGCAGGCGAGAACACAGATGTGACGTCGCCCGTCAGCTCCCCGCCGCGTCGAGGTCGCCGGCGAGCGAGTCGGGGGCGCGCATCCGCCACGCGTCGGTGACCAGTTCCGTCAGGCGCTCGACGTCGACGTGCGCCAACCGCAGCATGACCAGCGGAAAACCGTCGTACGCGGGAGTGGTGAAGAAGAGGTCGGGCTCGCCGAGCAGCAACGCCTGCTTCTCCGCCTCGTCACCCACGTAGAGCACCGCGATGTCGGTGCGGATACGCCGCGGCCTGCCGGGCGTGCGCTCGGGATAGGACCAGACGAAGCCCTTGTCGGCGACCCGGAAGTCGAAGCCGTCGCTGTCGATCTCGACCACGTGGGGCAGCGCCGACGCCACCCGCCGGACGTCGTCCGCGTCAACCACGGCGGTCACCCCGGGACACCGCCTTTCGCATCGCCACACCCTGACCGGACGTGTGTCCGGGATCCGCGCACGCCGCCGGTTCGAGCAGCGACAGCCTCCGCCGCTCCGCGTCGAGGCCGACGCGGATGCCGACCGGCATCGGCAGGTTCGGGCCGGCGTGTCCGAACTCGACGTTGCCCAGCACCGGGATGTCCCGGTCGCCGAGCACGTCGAGGACGATCTCGGCCAGGGTCGGGTCGGGCGACCCCAACCCCTCGATGGCGTGCGGGACGCCCACGACCATGCCGGCGATCCGGTCGAGGACGCCGCAGTGCCGCAGCACCTGCAGGTCGCTCCACACCCACGACGCGAAGCCGCCCATCTCCTCCCAGAACAGCACCGCGCCGTCGAACCAGTCGAGTGGCAGCGCGTACCGGGTCGCCTGGGTGCGCATGACGCGGTTGAGCACGCCGCCGATGAGCCGGCCCTCCACCCGACCGGCGCGCCAGCACTCCCACGACGGGGTGGTGGGCAGCTCGCCGATCGCCTCCGTGCCGGTGAGCAGCGTCGAGTAGAGGCGCTCCAGTTCCGCCCGGCGCGCCTCGGTCACCCGCTGCCACGCCCCGCCGAGCCCCGGCGTGGCCAGGTCGGCGTGGAACCCGACCAGGCCCGTACGCGCGTGGAGCACGAGGTGCAGCAGCGAGATGTCGCTGTAGCCGAGGATCGGCTTGGGGTCGGCGGCGATCGCCTCGACGTCGATCAGGTCGAGGTAGCCGAGCGCCGTCTGACCGCCGTCGTGCGCGACGACGGCGCGCACCTCGGGGTCGCGCAGCAGCGCGTTGAACTCCTCGGCGATCTCCGCCGCGGTTCCCGCGCTCCACCAGTGGCGCCGCCCCGCCTCGAGCAGCGGTGCCCGACGCACCCGGAATCCCATCCCTTCCAGGACGGCCACCGCCCGGTCGAGGTCGGGCTCGTAGGTGGCGTGCAGCGGCCCGGACAGGGACGCGATCACGACGAGGTCTCCGGGGCGCAGGGCTCGCGGTCGAAGCAGTGGGGGCAGCGCGGATGCGGTCACGGTCTCCACGTACCCTTCGGGCCGGTCGGCGGCCGGCCGAAGATGCCGTCGCCGGTCACCGTGGCGTCGTCGATCCGGCTCGGGTCGACGCTCCACCGGCCGGCGATCGCCATCACGTCGAACTCGTTGGGCATGGCCTCGTGCCACCGGTCCCACTCGTCGTCCGACCAGTGCTCCATACCGGGCTCCCGGCGGCGGACGCCGACGTTCCGCTCGATCTCGTCGACGGTGGGGTCGCCCACGACGAGCGGCACCTCCCCCCGCTCGCCGATGTAGCAGTAGGCGCGCAGCAGTTCACCGTCCACCGCCCGCGCCCACAGGTGGTACTCGGGGACCCGCTCGGTGACGAAGAACTGCACCTCGCCGAGCGTCCGGCTCAGCTCCCGCAGCCAGTCGCGGAACTCCGGCTCCGTCGTGTCGAGGCCGGGCGGCAGGTCCAGCCGGCCGTGGGCGAGGACCCAACCGGGTACGGGCTCCGCCACGTACACGCCCTGCCGGTAGGCGCGGTCGGTGCCGATGGCCCAGTCGAGCGTCTCCCGCTCGCGCAGGTCCAGGGCGTCCGCGACCTCCTGCACGGTACGGTCGCGGACCGCCAGCCATGTCGTCTTGAAGCAGAACCCGGCCACGGCGCACATGATCGCAGAATCAGCACCGGCCGTGCTCGCGAAAATCCGGTGACCGGCGAGGGCCACCGCCGTGACAATGTCGCCGTGGAGCAGATCGAGGTCGTCGTCGCCCATACGGAGCGCGCGACCCTGCGCGTCGGCGAGGTGTTCCTGAAGATCGACACCGACCGGGCGCGTACCGACGTCGAGGTCGAGGCGATGGCGCTGGTGCCGCTGCCCACCCCCGAGATCCTGTGGCGCCGGCCGCCCGTACTCGCGCTCGCCGCCCTGCCCGGGACGGCGCTCGGCCGCCTCGGCGAACCGTCGACGGCGTCGCCGGCGGCCTGGGCGGCGGCCGGCGCGGCCGCGCGGCTGCTGCACGACGCGCCGCTGCCCCCGTGGCCGGGACGCGGCCACGACGACTTGGCCGCGCAGCTCGACGGCGAGTGCGCGTGGCTGCTGCGCCACGAGGTCCTGCCCACCGACCTGGTCACCCGCAACCGCCGACTCGCCGAGACGGCGCTGCGGCCGTGGACGCCGGCGTTCATCCACGGCGACTTCCAGGTCGACCACGTGTTCGTCGCCGCCGACGAGATCACCGGCGTGGTCGACTGGTCCGAGGCGAGCCCCGGCGACGCCCTGTACGACCTGGCGACGCTGACGCTCGGGCACCGGGAACACCTGGCGGACGTCGTCGCCGGTTACGGCGCCGACGTCGACCTCGACCTGATCCGCGCGTGGTGGTCGATGCGCAGCCTGCTGGGGATCCGCTGGCTGGTCCAGCACGGCTTCGACCCGTACGCGCCGGGCTGCGAGGTCGACGTGCTGCGAGCACAGCAGGCGTGAACGGCGCGGTGCCGGGTCAGAACCAGCTCTCCCGCATGTCCAGCGTGGTGCGGTCCAGGCTCTCCAGCAGGTCGAACCGCGCCGCCACCGTCGGCAGCTCCCACCGGTAGAAGTAGCGGGCCGCCTGCCGCTTGCCCGCCAGGAACTCCCCCTCGGCGCCGTCCGGGGAGCCCAGCGCCTCCACCGCCAGCGCCTGCTCCAACCACATCCAGGCGATCACCACGTGCCCGACCGCCTCCAGGTAGACCGAGGCGTTGGCCAACGCCAGCTCCGGGTCGCCGGTGGCCCACAGTCGCCGGGTCACCACCGCGATGCGGTCCACCGCGGCGCCGAGCTGGCCGGCCAGCTCGGAGGCGAACCCCTCGGCCTTCCAGGCCCGGGTGACCGTGCCGCGGATGGTCTCCAGCAGCGCCTCCAGGGCTGCACCGTCGCGCATGGTGACCTTGCGGCCGAGCAGGTCGAGGGCCTGGATGCCGTGGGTGCCCTCGTGGATGGCGTTGAGCCGGTTGTCCCGCCAGTGCTGCTCGACGTCGTAGTCGCGGGTGTAGCCGTACCCGCCGTGCACCTGGATGGCCAGGTCGTTGGCGGCCAGGCACCACTGCGCCGGCCAGCTCTTCGCGATCGGGGTGAGCAGTTCCAGCAGCAGGTGCGCCCGGTCCCGGTCGGCCTCGGCGGGCGCGGTCTTCTCCTCGTCGAGCAGCCGTCCGCAGTAGAGGATCAACGCGAGCGCGCCCTCGACGTAGCTCTTCTGGGCCAGAAGCATCCGGCGTACGTCGGGGTGGGCGACGATCGGCACCTGCGGCGCGGTGGGGTCCTTGTCGGCGACCGGGCGGCCCTGCGGTCGTTGCCGGGCGTACGCGACGGACTTCAGGTGGGCGGTGTAGCCGAGCGCGGTGGCGCCGGCCCCGATGCCGATGCGCGCCTCGTTCATCATGTGGAACATCAGCGCGAGCCCCTGGTGCGGCTGGCCCACCAGGTAGCCGACCGCCCCGGCCCGCCCGTACGGCCGGTGCACGCCCTCGCCGAAGTTGAGCAGCGTGTTGGTGGTGCCCCGGTAGCCGAGCTTGTGGTTGAGCCCGACCAGCACCACGTCGTTGCGCGGGCCCGGCCCGTCGCCGTCGCGCAGCACCTTGGGCACGATGAACAGCGACAGGCCCTTCACCCCGGGCGGCCCGCCGGGAATGCGGGCGAGGACCAGGTGCACGATGTTCTCGGCCAGCTCGTGGTCCCCGGCGGAGATCCACATCTTGGTGCCGACGATCCGGTAGGTGCCGTCGTCCTGCGGCTCCGCGCGAGTGGTCAGGTCGGCCAGGGAGCTGCCGGCCTGCGGCTCGGACAGGCACATGGTGCCGAAGAACCGGCCCTGGACCATCGGGCGGACCCAGGTGTCGACCTGCTCGGGGCTGCCGTGGGCGAGCAGCAGGTTGGCGTTGCCGAGGGTGAGGAACGGGTACGCCGACGTGCCCACGTTGGCGGCCTGGAACCAGGCGAACGCGGCGGCGGCCACGGCGTGCGGGAGCTGCATCCCGCCGATCGACTCGTCCAGCGTGGCGGCGAGCAGCCCGGTGCCGGCGAACGCGTCCAGCGCCGCCTTGACCTGCGGGATGGTGCGGACGCGCTGGCCGTCGAAGGTGGGTTCGCCGGTGTCGGCGGCTCGGTTGTGCGGTGCGAACCGCTCGGCGGCGACCTGGGCGGCGAGGTCGAGCACCGCGTCGAACGTCTCCCGGGAGTGCTCGGCGTAGCGGGGTCGCTCGGTCAGCCGGGTCACGTCCAGCCAGTCGTGCAACAGGAACGCGAGGTCGCGGCGGGACAGCAGCAGATCGGACGAGGACACGTGGGCTCCTTCCGGTCAGCCGCGGCGCAGACCGGCGACGGCCTCCCGCAGGTCATCCTGACCGATCGGGGCCGGCGGCGCACCCTCCGCCGCCTCCCGCAGCGCCTTGGCGAGTTGCACCCGGCGCAGCGCCTCGCGCAGGTCCGCGCCGGTCAGCCCGGCCGTGTCGGCGGCCAGGGCGGCCGGGTCGAGGTCGTCGGCGAACATCCGGAAGCCGGGCCGCTCGTGCCGGTCGATCAGCTCGCGGACCATCTTGGTGAGGATCTCCGCGCGGCCGGTCTCGTCCGGCGCCGGGATGGCGATCTTCAGGTCGAAGCGGCCGGAGCGGATCAGCGAGGCGTCGACGCGTTGCGGGAAGTTGGTGGTGGCCACCACGATGACGTCGGGGTTCTCCTCGAACAGCGTGTTCATCTCCTGCTTGAAGATGCCGGCGACGGCGTTGACCGCCTGGCTGGCCGCGTCCCCGCCGGCGCCCGCGTAGCTGATGATCGAGTCGAACTCGTCGAAGAGCATGACCGTGGGCCGGCGGTAGCGGCGGGCGTCGCGGAAGATGCGCTTGATGTTGCGTTCCGAGCCGCCGAGGTACTTGTCCAGGATCTCCGGGGTGCGGATCTCCTCGAAGTCCGCGCCGATCTCGTTCGCGAGGGCCCGGGCCAGCATGGTCTTGCCGGTGCCCGGCGGCCCGTACATCAGGATGCCCTGCGGCCGGCGCGCGCCCCAGCGGGCCATCGCCTGCGGGTGCCGGAACGACACGGCCACCTCGCGGAACCGGGCGACCACGTCGGGCAGGCCGCCGACCTGGTCGAGGGTCACCGTGGTGCTGCGCGGCTCGGCCACCGCGACCGGTCGCCGCCCCACCCGGTACGTCCGTCCGCGCAGCACGGTCGGCTCCACGCTGTCGCCGGCCAGCTCGCGGACGGCCTGGAACAGCAGGCCGAGCACGGCGACCAGCTGCGCCGGACCCACCTCGGCGCTGGGCACGTCGGCGCGGATGCGTACCGTGCCGTTGTCCTGGTCCACCTGGGGCCGCACCCCGGCGGCCTCGGCGGTGTGCAGCACCGCCCGGCCGGCCGGGTCACGCGGCGGCGTGACCAGCGCGGTGCCGGCGGGGCGCAGCCCGAGCCGACGGCCCGCCTCGGCCGCCGCCCGGCCCACCACGGCGGCCGGGCCGTCGCCGCCGCGCGCGGCGAGCCGCTCGGCGAGCAGCAGGCCGACCGGCCCGGCCAGCCCGAGGGCGAGCAGGCCGGCCGGCGCGGCCTCCACCCGCAGGTACGCCTCGAAGCGGTGCACCGGCCGCCCGGCGACGGTGTCCACGCGCACGGTGCAGCGGACCTCCCGGACCGGGGCGGGGAAGTCGCCGCCGGCCACCAGGTCCACCGGCCCGTCCTGGGCGGCGGCGAGCAGCCCCGTCGCGTCGACGACACGTAGCTCGGCGCCGAGCAGCGGCACCACGTCCTCGTCCGGCCGCACCTCGTACCCGGTCATGGGTCCTCTTCCCTCGCGGCGACGTCTCCCTGCGAGTCTGGCACCCACCGGCGCGGGCGGCCACACGTCAGCCGGCCGCCCCGCCGAGCAGGCCGTCGACCAGGTCGCGGGGCAGCCCGTGGGTGTCGTGCAGCCAGTGGTAGTCGCGTTCGGTCAGCGGGCCCCGCGCGCGCACCCGGTCGACCAGCGGCCGGCCCCGGCGCAGCAGCCCCCGGAAGCGGCGTTCCTCGTCCGCCAGCGCCTGCCGCAGCGGGCCGGGGTCGACGCGTTGGCGGAACCGGCGCGACGTGTCCTCGTGCGGCGTCGGGGGCAGCTCGTCCAGGCTCCGCCGCGGGTCGTCGCGCCACAGCACGGTCAGCGCGCGGCGCAGCAGCCGACGCAGCACGTACCCCCGGCCGGTGTTGCCCGGGCGTACCCCGTCGCCGAGCACGACCACCGCGGAGCGCAGGTGGTCCGCGACCACCCGCAGGTCCGCACCGCGCAGGTTCCAGCGGTCGTGGACCGCGTCCACCCACGGGCGCAGCGCGTCACCGGTGAAGACGGACAGGTCGCCGCGCAGCACCATCTCCAGCCGTTCGAGGCCCATGCCGGTGTCGATGCTGACCAGCGGCAGCGGGGTGAGCCGGCCGTCGGGGTGGCGGTGGTAGCGCATCTGGACGTGGTTCCACACCTCCACCCAGCGCTCGTCGCCGCTCGGGGTGCCGGTGGGCGGCCCGTCGCCGGTCCACACGAAGATCTCCGAGTCCGGTCCACACGGGCCGGTCGGGCCGTTGGACCACCAGTTGTCCTCGCCGAGCGCCTCGACCGGCACGCCGAGGCCGGTCCAGGTGTCCCGCGCGGTCTCGTCCGGGCCGACGCCGTCGGTGGTGCTCCCCGCGTGGACGGTCGCGTGCAGCCAGCCCGCCGGGATGCCGTACCCGCCGGTGAGCAGCTCGTAGCCCCAGCGCAGGCTGGTCGCGATGTCGTAGTCGCCGAGCGACCACGAGCCGAGCATCTGGAACACGGTCAGGTGGGTGCGGTCACCGACCTCGTCCAGGTCCGTGGTGCGCAGGCACCGCTGCACGTCGACCAGGCGCCGTCCGCCCGGGTGCGGGCGCCCCAGCAGGTACGGCGTGAGCGGGTGCATGCCGGACGTGGTGAACAGCACCGGGTCGCCGGGCGGCGGGACCAGCGAACTCTCCGGCGCGTCCCGATGGCCGTACCGGTGGTAGTGGTCGTGGAAGATCCGGGTGATCTCGTCGGGGGTCATGGCGGGTGCCTTCCGGGTACGGGCGTCCGGACGGTCCGCGCAACGATGGCGTGACACGACGACGCCGGCGGACCGTTTCCGGTCGCCGGCGAGAAATGGGCAGGTCAGGCGGCGGCAACCGGCGAGCGGGAAGCTCGCGCGGCGGCGGCGGTGACAATGCGCCTGCTCTGCATGCCCCCACGCTAACCCGCCCCACCCGTCCCCGCCCACCCCCTTTTCCCCACCCCTGCCCCCGGCCCTGGCCCCGGCCCGTCGATCATGAAGTTGGCGGCACTCCTGGGCGTTTTGTTTCCGATCTACCTCATGATCGACGTGGCGGGCGTCGGGAAGCGGGGGTTGCGGTGCGCTGTGCACCATGCCGAGGTCCGGGCCGGCCGTGGGTGGAACGCCATGGGTGTGAAATCGGGCCGGAGACACCCATGGTGTTCCACCCGGTGGACGGCGTTCAGTGGTGAGAGGTGCAGGCCCCGGGGGCGGGTCCAGCACTGCGGGGTG
Source organism: Micromonospora sp. WMMD754 (assembly GCF_049315235.1). Lineage (NCBI taxonomy): Bacteria > Bacillati > Actinomycetota > Actinomycetes > Micromonosporales > Micromonosporaceae > Micromonospora > Micromonospora sp. WMMD754. The sequence goes on along the minus strand of NZ_CP186058.1, from coordinate 4,645,154 downwards.
GCCGGGTCGACGCCGGGCAGCCGGCTCACGCGCCAGCCGGCCGGGCAGCCGGCAACCGGCCAGGCCTCGGCCCGTCACCAGCAGCCACGCCCTCGGCCAGCCGGGCAGGGCCATCGGTCATGGGCTGGGGCGCCACTTCGGCGGGGTGGCGGGGTCGCGGGCGACCGGAGACCGCCACCTCGCCGAGGTTGCGCCGATCTTGGGGGGGTCGGCGCGGCGACGCCAGGGGGAAGGGACCGGACGGGATGTCAGGGGGTGGGGGCGGGGGCGGGGGTGAGCAGGCGCCGGTAGAGCGCGTCGAGGCGCTCGGCCTGCGCCTCCCAGGTCCATCCGGGCAGCGGTGAGTCCGGTCCGTCGTAGACGGCGCGGTAACGCCCCGGGTCGGCGAGCACCGCCGCGACCGCGCGGGCCAGGTCGGCGGCGTCCCGGGCCCGGAACACCTCGCCCTGACCGGTGGCCCGGACCGTGTCGGCCATGGTGCGTACGTCGCTGACCACGATCGGCAGCCGCGCGTGCGCGTACTCGAAGAACTTGGTGATCAGCGCGATCTCGTGGTTGGGCCAGTGGTGCAGCGGGATGAGCCCGACGTCGGCGGCGGCGAGGAACGCGACGAGCTGCCGGTGCGGCACGTACGGCAGCACATGCACCCGGTCGTCGACCCGGTGCCGGGCGGCGCGGGCCACGACCCGGCGGACGTACCCGGCGGCGGGGTCGCCGACGACCAGCGCCAGGTGCACGCCGGGCAGCCGGGGCAGCGCCTCGACCACGGTGTCGACGCCACGCTGCGGGGCCATCGCGCCGCTGTAGACCAGCAGCGGCGTGCCGGCGGCCACGCCGCAGCGCGCCCGCAGGTCGGGCGCGGCCTCGGCGCCCGGCGAAGCGACGACCACGGACCCGACGACCGGCGGCGGCACGACCTCGGCCGTCGCGACCGGGGCGTTGAGCACGACGGTCGGGCGCTGCGGCAGGTCGTGGTCGCGGACCAGCAGGTCGGCGAGGGTGTCGGAGACGGTGACGACGGCGTCGGCGTGGCCGACGTACTCGCGGACGTAGCCGAGGTGGGCGGGCAGCCAGCGGGCGTTGTCGCGGCGGGGCCGGGCGCCGGGCAGCCACTCGTGCGCGTCCCAGACCAGCTTGACGTCGCGTCCCTGCGCGCGGGCGCGCTCCACGGCGCGGGCGGCCACGCCGAGCATCCGGAAGTCGTGCGCGTGGATCAGGTCGGGGCGCACCGCGTCGACGACCGGGCCGGCGAGCCGCTCGTACCCCCAGAGCCCGGGCTCCAGCCGGCGCCAGGCCCGGTCGCCGAGCCGCGCCCGCCAGTAGCGGACCTGGGCGTGCTCGACGGGCCGGCGGGCCAGCCGGGCGGCCCGCAGCGGCAGCCCGCCCCGGGCCACCAGACGCCGCCGCAGCCCGGCCACGCCGCCTGGGGACCGGGACGCGCCGGGCGGGGCGGGGCGGGGGGCGTCGAGGGGCAGGACGCGTACCTCGGCGTCGCCGAGCTGCCAGCGGCGCTCGGCGTCGACGTGGGCGCAACCGAGCAGGGTCACGTCCCACCCGGCGTCGGCGGCGGACCGGGCGGCCTTCTGCACCCGCGAGTCGCCCTCGACGGCGTTGTCGACCAGCATCACCACCCGGCGGCCGGCGCGCGGCGTCGCGACGTCGCGGTCCATCGGCGACCACACCCCTTCAGCTCGTCGGCCGGACTGGCCGCGAGTGTACGGGGAGCGCGACGCCGCCAGGACCGCAGTGGAAGCGCCCTGAGCTGCGAAGACACCGAGTGTGCAGGTGCCGGCGGGCGAACGTTCACCCGCCGTGCACGGGTCGGTCAGACGGCGCCGGAGGCGACCAGCGGGCCCGGGGCGGCCGGCTGCCGACGGTCGCGCCGGTTGGGCAGCGACAGCCGGATGACCTTCCACCAGGCGGAGGCGACCTGCTTGGGCAGCGGGCCGGTGGTGTAGCGCAGGCCGTACCGGTCGAACAGCGCCCGCACCTGCGGGGCGATCTCCTGGTAGCGGTTGCTGGGCAGGTCGGGGAAGAGGTGGTGCTCGATCTGGAACGACAGGTTGCCGGTCATGAGGTGCAGCAGGCGGGGGCCGCTGATGTTGGCCGAGCCGAGCATCTGCCGCAGGTACCACTCGCCGCGCGTCTCGCCCTCGATCGAGGTCTTCTCGAACGTCTCCACGCCGTTCGGGAAGTGCCCGCACATGATCACCGAGTGGCTCCACACGTTGCGCAGCAGGTTCGCGGTGAACGTGGCGGCGAGCGTGGACAGGAACGAGGGGCCGGAGAGCAGCGGGTGCACCACGTAGTCCTTCAGCACCTGGCGGCGGATCTTGCGGCCGACCGCCCTGGCCTTGGCCCGGAACGCCGGGTCCTTGAGCCGCTTCTGCTTGAGGTGGTCGCCCAGCTCCATGTCGTACGCGGCGATGCCGTACTCGAAGAAGCACGCGTTGAGCAGGTTCCACACCGGCTGGCCCAGGTGCATCGGGTGCCAGGGCTGGTCCTCGTCGACGCGCATGATGCCGTACCCGAGGTCGTTGTCCTTGCCGACCACGTTGGTGAAGCGGTGGTGCAGCTCGTTGTGCGACTGCTTCCACTGGTCGGCCGGGGAGACGTGGTCCCACTCCCAGGTGGTGGAGTGGATCTTCGGGTCACGCATCCAGTCCCACTGGCCGTGCAGGACGTTGTGCCCGATCTCCATGTTGTCGAGGATCTTGGCGACCGTGAGGCCGGCCGTGCCGACGATCCAGGCCGGCGGGAACAGCGAGAAGAGCAGCACCGCCCGACTGCTGATCTCCAGCGTCCGCTGGGTCTTGATCACCTTGCGGATGTAGCGGGCGTCCCGCTCCCCCCGGTCGGCGATGACCCGGTCCCGGATCGCGTCCAGTTCCTTGCCGATGATCTCGATGTCCTCGGCGCTCAGGTGGGCGATCGGGTTGTCGGCCTTCTTCTGGATCACGGTCACGTCGGTGGCTCCTTCAGAGATCGATGTCGCAGGTACCGGCGGCCGCCGACACGCAGGTCTGGATGGCGACGCCGTCACCCGGCACGGCCGTGGTGACGTCGCCGTTGCGCAGGTCGCGTACGGCGCCCTGGCGCAACGGCACGACGCAGCCGAAGCAGATCCCCATCCGGCAGCCCGAGGGCATGAGCACCCCCGCGTTCTCCCCCGCGTCGAGCAGGGTGGTGGCGCCGTCGGCCTCGACGGTCACCCCCGCCCCGGTGAAGGTCACCGTGCCGCCCTCGCCCGGCGTGATCACCGTGGGACGGAACCGCTCGGTGTGCAACAGTTCTGCGGCGGCACGCGCCGCCCAGTGCGTCTCGGCCGCGTCGAGCAGGCCGACCGGGCCGCAGGCCCAGGTGTGTCGCTGCGCGTGATCGGGTACGAGGTCGTCCAGCTCGGCCACGTCGAGCAGGCCGGAGGTGTCGGTGTGCCGCTCGACCAGCCGTACCGTACCGCGCTCGGCCAGCGCCCGCAGTTCGGCGCCGAAGATGACGTCGTCACGGGTGGGGGCCGAGTGCACCAGCACCACGTCGGCCCGTTCCAGGAGCCCGGAGCGGAGCATGCCCATGACCGGCGTGATGCCGCTGCCGGCGGTGAGGAACAGGACCCGCTCGGGCACGGCCGTGGGCAGCACGAAGTCGCCCTGGGCCTGGTCGAGCTGGACGATCGTGCCCGGCCGGATCCGGTGGACAAGGTGGTTGCTGACCTTGCCGTCGGGGATGGCCTTCACCGTGACGCTGATCCGGCCGTCTGCCGCGCCCGGCACCGAGGTGACCGAGTACGCGCGCCACTGTCGGACCCCGTCGACGTCGACGCCGAGTCGCACGTACTGCCCGGGCTGGTGGCCCCGCCAGCCACGACCGGGTTGGATCACCAGCGTGGCCGCGTCCCGCGTCTCCGGGCGCACGGCGACGACGCGACCCCGCAACGGCGCGCCCGCGCGCAGCGGCGCGACCATGTCGAGGTAGTCGTCCGGGAGCAGCGGCGTGGTGACCGTGCCGGCCAGCCGCAGCAGCCTGTCCCGGAAGGAGACCTTCTGGGGGCGGCGGTGGGCAGTTGTGGTCATATGACCAGCGTGACTGCCCTATCGCATAACATCTTGACCGGCAAAGGTGAAACGGTCGCAGGTTTTTGTTCGAGGAGAACAAGATGACGCAGGAGGGCGGGACGGGCCAGCGCGCCGCCCATCTCGATCTCGACGCCGGCGTGGCGGCGACGCTGCGCGAACGGCTGCCCATGGTCGCCGAGCGGACGGTCACCGCGATCACCGCCGAGGTCCCGGACTACTCGGGCGCGCTGACCGGGGCCATGCGGGAGAAGATCGAGAACGCGGTACGCATCGCGCTCGGCACGTTCCTCCAGCTCATCGAGGGTACCCACCCGGCCGACCCGAGCACTCCCCTGGCCCCCGCGCTGGAGGCCGCCTACGCGCTGGGCAGCGGCGAGGCCCGCTCGGGGCGGAGCATGGACGCGTTGCTGGCCGCGTACCGGGTGGGGGCCCGGGTGGCCTGGCGGGAGGTCTCCACCACCACGGTCCGCAGCGGGTCGGCCGCCGAGACGGTGGCCGAGTTCGCCGAGCTGATGTTCGCGTACATCGACGAGCTGTCGGCGGCCAGCGTGGCCGGGCACGCCGACGAGCTGGCCAGCGCCGGCCGGGTGCGCCGCCGCAGCCTGGAACGGCTCACCCAGCAGCTGCTCGCCGGGGAGCCGGAGGAGTCGCTACGGGCCAGCGCCGAACGGGCCGACTGGCCGCTGCCGCAGACCCTGACCGTGGTGCTCCTGCCCCGCCGGCACCTGCGCGCGGTGCTCGCCCTGCTCAGTCCGCACACGCTGGAGAGCGGCGAGGACCTGCCCGGGATGAGCCCGGCCGAGGAACTGGCGGTGCTGCTGGTGCCGGACGCGCACGGCGGCCGGCGGCGTCAGCTCACCCGACTGCTGCACGGGCACCGGGCGGTGCTCGGCCCGGCCCGGCCGTGGCACCGGGTCGCCGCGTCGTACCAGCGGGCCACCCGGGCGCTCGCGCTCGGCCTCGGCGAACCGGACGCCGGGCCGGTCGACACCGAACGGCACCTGGCCACCCTGCTGCTCAGCATGGACCCGGAGGCCCTGGCCGACCTGCGCGCGCAGGCCCTCGCCCCGCTGGCCGTCCTGCCGCCGGCCACCGCGCACCGGCTCGCCGAGACGCTGCGGTCGTGGCTGCTGCACCAGGGGCGACGCGACGACGTGGCGGCGGACCTCTTCGTCCACCCGCAGACGGTCCGCTACCGGATGGGCAAGCTCCGGGAGCTGTTCGGCGACCGCCTGCACGATCCGGCCACCGTCCTCGACCTCACCATCGCGCTCGCCGTGCCGGCGGAGCAGGGCGGGGCCCCCGCCTGACGGTCCGCCGGGCCCCGGGTCGCCGGGCCCGAACGGCCGGGTCGTCCGGCCCTGTCCCCCGCCCGCGCCGGCGGGCAGGGTCGGAAGGGGACGAGCAACGAGGAGGCGCCACCATGAACCGCTCATCGACCGGTGTCGAGCAGACCCCGACGGTACGGGTGCTGGAGGCGGCGGCCCGGCAGTCCCTGCACGCCCCCTCGGTCTTCAACACCCAGCCCTGGCGCTGGCGGGTCACCCCGGACGCGCTGGAGCTGCGCGCCGACCCGGACCGGCAGCTCGCCCACACCGACCCGGACGCCCGGCTGCTCACGCTGAGCTGCGGGGCGGCGCTGCACCACGCCCGCGTCTCGCTGACCGCCGCCGGGTGGGCGGTCACGGTGGAACGGATGCCCGACCCGGGCGACCCGGCGCTGCTGGCCCGGCTGCGCGCGACCGGCCCGGCGGACCTGGACGTCCCGGCGGGACGGCTGGTCGACGCGATCCCGCGCCGGCGCAGCGACCGCCGCGCGTACGGCGACCGCCCGGTGCCCGAACCGGTCCTGGCCCGCCTCACCGACGCGGTCGAGGCCGAGGGCGCGCACCTGCACGTGGTCCGGCCGGACCAGATGCCGATGCTGGCCGTCTCCACCGGCCGGGCCGCCGACGCCGAGCTGGCCGACCCGGCGTACCGGGAGGAGCTGCGCCGCTGGACCAACCGGCCGGCGGACAGCGGCGACGGCGTGCCCGCCGCCACCGCCGTGCGACCCGCGCCGAGACGGGTGCCGGTGCGCGACTACGCGCCCGGCGGGGCGGCCGGGCTGAGCGCGGGCGCGGACTTCGACCGCGGCGCGGCGTACCTGATCCTGTTCGGTGAGCGGGACGAGCCGGCGGCCTGGCTGCGCGGCGGCGAGGCGTTGTCGGCGCTGCTGCTCACCGCGACCGCCGAAGGGCTGGCCAGCGCGCCGCTCAGCGACGCGATCGAGCTGGCCTGGCCCCGCCGGATGATGCGTGACCTGCTCGCCGGAATCGGCGCGCCCTACCTGGTGGTCCGGGTCGGCTGGGGGCCCGACGCCGAGCTGCCGCCGGCGCCGCGCCGCACGCCGGCCGACGTCATCGAGGTGGTCGCGCCGCCGGAGTGACCTGCTGGTCGTCCGACTCCCTCGGACGCCGAAAGGCGGTCCAGAGGTTGAATCCGACGATCGCGACCGCGAACGTCGCCCAGAGCGCGAGCAGGGCCGGCGAGTGACCGTCCCGGGCGAACCGGGGCAGGGCCACGGCCAACAGCACCACGCCGAACAGCGCCGAGGCGACGGCCATCGCCCGCCCTGCCCGCCGGGCCGGCCGCGGCACGGACGGACGCCGCTCGGCGGTGCGCGCGGCGAGGACCCGGCGCAGGGTGGTCCCGACCACCGTGGCCGCCGCCGCCAGCCAGAGGACGGGAAACCACGAGAAGGGTTCCGTGACGAGCCGCAGCACACCGTAGCCGGCCAGGACCGCGCCGAGCGTCGCGATGAAGAGGTCCCGCTGCCGTGCGCTTCCGGACATGCGTGGACGTCTACCCGGTCCGGCACCGCCGCATGCCCACGTCGACCGGGGCTCGGACGGCCGGAGCGGGCGCTAGTCTCGGCGGGTGTTCGAACCGGATCCGGCCGACGCGTTCGTGGTCTTCGGCGACCAGGACTCCGGCTGTCTCTCCTTCGGCGTGCGGGCGGTGGGCCGGCGCTGGTTCGTCAAGCAGGCCCGGACGCCGCGGGCGCGGGTCTCGCTCACCCGGGCCCTCGGGCTGCACGCCGCCGTTCGGCACCCGGGCATCGTCCGGCCGGAGCTGGTGCGCGACGGCACCGACGGGCCCACTCTCATCTACCCGTGGTGCGCCGGCACCGTGCTCAACCACGCCACCGTGCACGGCTCGGACCGCGCCGGCCTGGCCCGCTTCCAGCGCCTCCCGGTCACCGAGGCGCACGCGGCCCTGGCGGTGATCCTCGACGCCCACCTGGCCGTCAGCGCCGCCGGCTACGTCGCGGTCGACCTGTACGACGGCTGTTTCCTCTACGACTTCGACGCACACCGGATGCGGCTGATCGACCTGGACGAGTACCGGCCGGGCCCGTTCGTCCTGGACTCCGAGCGGTTGCCCGGGTCCCGCCGCTACCTCTCACCGGAGGAGTTGACCCGGGGCTCGCTGATCGACGAGCGCACGACCGTCCACGCGCTGGGCCGTACGCTGCACCACCTGCTCGACGGGCCGTCGGGCTGGCGGGGCGACGACCGCGCCGCGGCGGTGGTGGAGCGGGCCACCCGGGCCGATCCGGATGCGCGGTACGCGTCCGTGCCCGACCTGGTCGAGGCCTGGCGGAACGCCTGACCGCTGACCGCCCGACCCCGCTCGTGGGTGGCGTGGTGCCAGGCCAGGACTGCTGATCGTGCTGTTGCCGGCCCTGGGACCGGGACAGCTCTGGCTGCGCTACCGGGAGAACCGGGCGACGCTGCGTGCCTTCGGGGCCGAGCTGCACGCCGAGGCGTCCGCGGTGCTCACGGCGATCGCCGCCGCGCCACCGCCGCCGTTCCGGCTCCGCCTGTTGCGATCACTGCGGACGCTCCTCGACCTGGACCGGCCGGGGCAGCGCCGTCGTCCGACGTCTGGTCCGCGCTAGCCGCCGGCCAGGACCTCGCGGAGGCGGGCGGCGAACTCCTCCGGCTTGCCGCCGTAACCGAACCGGCCGTCGAGGAAGCCGCCGTGGTGGCTCGGGAACACCGTCGCCTCCTGCCCGAGCAGCGCGGCGGTGCCCGCCGCGGTGCGCGCCGTGTAGGTGCCGGCCGACTCCTCCCCGACCGCGACCACGATGCGGGTGGGCGCCGCGGTGAGCCGGCCCGCGTCGGGCCGGTAATCGGTGACCGCCCAGGAGTTCTGCGACAGCAGCGGGTCGTCGCGGGTGCCGTCGTCCTCCGTCGACAGGCCGAACGCGGCCGGGTCGGGCGAAGGCTGCGCGAAGTAGGCGTCGGTGAACTCGCCCTGCCAGGACGTCATCGCGATGAAGTCGGCCATGCCGGCGCCGTTGCCTCCGGCGAGGTACGCCTCGTGGAAGCGGGCGCGGGCCCGCTCGGCCCCCGCCGCGTCGGGGAGCACCGCGTTGATCGGCGGCTCGTGCGCCACCAGCGTGACGACGTCGTCGGGGTGGGTGGCGACCAGCTCGAGGGCGGTGACCGCGCCGCCGCTGCTGGCGAAGATCTCGACCGGCCCGGCGCCGAGCGCCTCGACCAGCAGGTGCAGGTCGGCGGCCTGCTGCTGCGGGGTGTGGTCGGACCGGCCGTCGGTGCGCACGCTGCGACCCAGCCCGCGCGGGTCGTAGGTGACCACGGTGCGGTCGGTGAAGTGCCCGGCGAGCGCGTCGAAGCCCTCCGCCGTCATCGGCTGGCCGATCATGAGCAGCACCGGGCGGCCGTCGGCCGGCGGCAGCGGCCCACGGACGTCGTAGACCAGGTCGGCGCCGGGCACGGCGAGCGTGTGGGTCCCTGTCGTCATGGCGGTGACCCTACGACCCCGGTCCGACATCCGTCGCCGCACCGCGCCGAGTGGCCGGCCGGCCGGCCGGGCCGCGAAGGAGCGCCGGCGGTACCGGCCGGGCCGGTGCAAACACCCGCCCGACCGGGCGGCCGGCGCATAGCGTGTGGGCAGGGAGGCAGCCTGGGCAGGAGGCGGCCGGAGCCGGAGGGGGACGCCGTGACGGAGCCGGAAGAGGAGCAGGAGAAGACCCGCAAGACCGATCAGGTGCTGTTCTCACCCGACGGCGACCCGCACCACACGCTGGCCGAGGCGCCCCAGCCGGACGAGCACCTCGACGTCACCGCCACGGTCGACGACCGGACCGAGGTCGTCGACGACGAGCGCTGACGGGCCGGGACTACCGCCGGTGCCGGCGTCGGCGTCGACGCCCTGGGGCGGCCTGCGGTCGGCGGGTCCCGGTGCTCCTTGGGCTCGCGCCGCTCAGACCGGTGGGATGCCGGAGCGGCCGATCGCGGACATGTCGCCGCCACCGATCTCGGTGGTGTCGCCGGGCGGGCGCGGCGGGCCGGTGGCCTCGGTCCGGTCCTCGACGCAGGCGTCGCCCCCGCCGTGCATCAGCTCCCCGACGGCGGCCAGCGCCGACCCCTTGTCCGGGCAGGGCCGGCCGGTGGCGAGCACCTGGCCGTCGTCGCCCAGGACGGTGAACCCGACCGTGCCGTCGGGCTCGCTCTCGATGACGAACTTCACCGTGCCTCCCCCTCGGGTCAGCTCACGCCCTGGGACTGCAACCACAGCTCCAGCAGGCCCAGTTGCCACAGCTTGTTGCTGCCGGCGGCGGCCTGGGCCCGGTCCGGCTCGGTGAGCAGTTCGTCGACGTACGCGCGGCGGAACAGGCCGCGCCGGCGCGCCTCGGGCGCGTGCAGGGCCTCGACCACCAACTCTCGCACGGGACCGTCGACGTTGCGCAGCGCCGGGACCGGGAAGTAGCCCTTGGGCCGGTCGATCACCTCGGGTGGTAGCACCTCGCGGGCCACGTCCTTGAGCACCCCCTTGCCGCCCTGGGCCAGCTTGTGCTCGGGTGGACAGGCCGCGGCCAGCGTCACCAGGTCCTGGTCGAGGAACGGGGTACGCACCTCCAGCCCCCAGGCCATGCTCATGCTGTCCACCCGCTTCACCGGGTCGTCCGGGAGCATCAGGTGGGTGTCCAGGCGCAGCACCGCGTCCACCGCGGTCTGCGCGCCGGGCGCGGCCAGCTCCGCGGCGACCAGCTCGCCGCTGGCGTCCCGGTCGCAGGCGTACGCCGGGTCGACCACCCGGTTCAGCTCGGCGTGGTCCCGGTCGAAGAACGCGGCGGTGAACTCGGCGGCTGCGTCCGCGCGGGCCGCGTCGGCGAGCCGGTGGTGGTAGCCGTAGCCGGCGAAGACCTCGTCGGCGCCCTGCCCGGACTGTGCCACCTTCACGTGCCGGGCGACCTGCTCGGAGAGCAGGTGGAACGCCACCACGTCGTGGCTGCCCATCGGTTCGGTCATCGCCGTCACGGTGGCCCGTACGGCCGGGCCGAGGTCGCCGTCGGCGAGCCGGATGCGGTGGTGGTCGGTGTCGAACGTGCGGGCGACCAGGTCGGAGTAGTGGAACTCGTCGCCGGACTCGTCGCCCCGACTGTCGAAGCCGATGCTGAACGTCTGGAGGTGGTGCTGCCCGGCCCCGTCGAGCAATGCGACGATCATGCTGGAGTCGAGCCCGCCGGAGAGGAGCACCCCGACCGGCACGTCGGCGACCAGCCGCCGGCGTACGGCGGTGCGCAGCGCGTCCCCGACCGCGGACCGCCAGTCGCGGGCGTCCATGCCGTCGTGGGCCGGGTCGCGCCGGTACTCGGGCCGCCAGTAGACGTGCTCGCGGCTGCGCCCGTCGGACTCCACCACCCGGACGGTGGCCGGGGGCAGTTTGCGCACCCCGCGCAGGATCGTGCGCGGCGCCGGCACGATCGAGTGCCAGGACAGGTAGTGGTGCAGCGCGACCCGGTCGATGCCGGTGTCCACGTCGCCGGCGGCGAGCAGCGCCGGCAGCGTGGAGGCGAAACGCAGCCGGCCGGGTGACTCGGCGAGGTAGAGCGGTTTGATGCCCAGCCGGTCCCGGGCCAGCACGAGCCGGCGCCGCCGCCGGTCGACGAGCGCGACCGCGAACATCCCGACCAGGTGGTCGACGAACCGCTCACCCCACTGCGCGTACGCGACCAGCACCACCTCGGTGTCGCTGGTCGATCCGAAGGTGTGTCCGGCCGCCCGCAGCTCCTCGCGCAGCTCCGGGTAGTTGTAGACGCAGCCGTTGAAGACCAGGGCCAGCCCGAGGTCCTCCCGGACCATGGGTTGGCCGCCGGCCTCGGACAGGTCGATGACGGTCAGCCGGCGGTGCCCGAGGGTCACCCAGCCGTCGCTCCAGAGTCCTTCGCCGTCCGGGCCGCGCGAGCGCATGGCCTCGGTCATCCGGGTCACCGCGGCCGCGTCGGGGGTGGCGCCGTCGAAGCGGGCCTCGCCGCTGATCCCGCACATCTCAGCGGCCGCCGGTCAGTCGCGGAGCACCCACCAGGCACACCTCCCGCCGCGCCGTCCCCCGGGCGGTTCGCCGGGTCCGCCGTCTACCCGGCCTGTGACGGAGGAAACCCGGGATGGGCGGTTGGCGAGCCGGAACGGGCGGACCGTCGTACGGTGGCGGTACGGGCCATGTCCCCGGGCGGTCCGGCCACGGGACGTGGCCATGATCAACAATGCCTGCCAGGAGGACGTGTGTTCGCCAATTCCGAGGAACTCCTGCGTTACCTCAGCGATGAGGACGTGAAGTTCGTCGACGTACGTTTCTGTGACCTGCCCGGCGTGATGCAGCACTTCAACCTGCCGGTCGAGTCCTTCGACGACAGCGTCTTCACCGACGGCCTCGCGTTCGACGGCTCGTCGATCCGCGGCTTCCAGTCGATCCACGAGTCGGACATGCTCCTGCTCCCTGACGTGGCCACCGCGTTCGTCGACCCGTTCCGGGCGCAGAAGACGGTCGCGTTGAACTTCTTCGTGCACGACCCGTTCACCCGGGAGGCCTACTCGCGGGACCCGCGCAACGTGGCGAAGAAGGCCGAGGCCTACCTGGCGGCCAGCGGCATCGCGGACACGGCCTACTTCGGGGCCGAGGCGGAGTTCTACATCTTCGACTCGATCCGCCACGAGACCTCCGCGCACCAGTCGTTCTACTACATCGACTCGATCGAGGGCGCCTGGAACACCGGCCGGGTCGAGGAGGGCGGCAACCGCGGCTACAAGACCGCCTACAAGGGCGGCTACTTCCCCGTCCCGCCGGTCGACCACTACGCCGACCTGCGCGACAGCATGGTCCGCCGGATGGTCGACGCCGGTTTCACGGTGGAGCGCTCGCACCACGAGGTCGGCACGGGTGGCCAGTCGGAGATCAACTACAAGTTCTCCACGCTGCTGCACTCGGCCGACCAGCTCCAGCTCTTCAAGTACCTGATCAAGAACGAGGCGTGGGCGCACGGCAAGACGGCGACGTTCATGCCCAAGCCGCTGTTCGGTGACAACGGCTCCGGCATGCACACCCACCAGAGCCTCTGGCTGAACGGCGAACCGCTGTTCTACGACGAGACCGGCTACGCCGGCCTGTCCGACACCGCCCGCTGGTACATCGGCGGCCTGCTGCACCACGCGCCCTCGCTGCTGGCGTTCACCAACCCCACGGTGAACTCCTACCGGCGCCTGGTGCCCGGCTTCGAGGCCCCGGTCAACCTGGTCTACTCCCAGCGCAACCGGTCCGCCTGCACCCGCATCCCGGTCACCGGCAGCAACCCCAAGGCCAAGCGCGTCGAGTTCCGCGTCCCCGACCCCTCGGCCAACGTCTACCTCGCCTTCTCCGCGATGATGATGGCCGGCCTGGACGGCATCAAGAGCAAGATCGAGCCGCCGGCCCCGATCGACAAGGACCTCTACGACCTCCCGCCGGAGGAGTGGGGCGACGTCAAGCAGGTCCCCGGCTCCCTGCCGCACGCGCTGGAGGCGCTCGCCCAGGACCACGACTACCTGCTCGACGGTGGCGTGTTCACCGACGACCTGATCTCCACCTGGATCGACTGGAAGAACGCCAACGAGGTCGACCCGGTGCGCCTGCGGCCCACACCGCACGAGTTCGCGCTCTACTTCGACTGCTGACCCGGGCCCGCCGCCCCCGCGTGTCGCACGTGGGGGCGGCGCTGCGGGGAAACCGCATCCGGCGGGCACCCGGACTCGTACCGTCGAGGCATGGCCCCGCCGCGCGACGACGCACCGACCGGACCCGCACTCCGGTGGAGCCGTCGATGAGGCGGCGGCCCGCCACCGCCACCTCCGCCCCGGCGATCCCGGCCACCCTCACCCTCGGGGTCGAGGAGGAGTTCCTGCTGCTGGACCCGGAGACCGGGGAGAGCATGCCGGTCGCCGACCGGGTCCGCGACGCGCTGTCCGGGACCGCCCGTGAGCAGGCCCGGCAGGAGTTCCGGCACAGCATGGTGGAGATGGTGACCCCGGTCAGCCCCGACCTGGCACGACTGCGGGACCACCTGGTCGCGCTGCGCCGCGCCGCCGCCCGCGCGGCCGAGGCCGTCGGCGCGCGACTGGTCGCCGTCGGCGCCACCCCGGTCTGCGAGGCCCACCGCACCGTGCCGGACGAGCAGCGCTACCACGACATGTCCCGCCGGTTCGGTCCGGTCGCCCACGACCCGGCGGTCTGCGGCTGCCACGTCCACGTCGGCGTGCCCGACCGGGAACTCGCCGTGCAGGTCTGCAACCACCTGCGGCCGTGGCTGCCGGTGGTGCAGGCGCTCACCACGAACTCCCCGCTGCACGACGGGCGCGACACCGGACACGCGAGCTGGCGGTCGATGCAGCTGGAACGCTGGCCGAGCATCGGGCCCACGCCGCACTTCGACTCCGCCGCCGACTACGACGCCACCGTGCGGGACCTGATCACCGCCGGGATCATGCTCGACGCCGCGATGGTCTACTGGTACGCCCGGCCGTCCGCCTCCTACCCGACGGTGGAGGTCCGCGTCGGCGACGTCTGCCCGACGGTCGACGACACCGTCCTGGTCGCCGGACTGGTCCGGGCCCTGGTCGCCACGATGATCGACGAGGTGGGCGCCGGCGTGCCGGCCCCCCGCATCCGCGACTGCCTGGTCGCCGCCGCACACTGGCGGGCCGCCCACGACGGCGTCGACGGTGAGCTGGTCGACCTGCGCACCGGCCGCCCCCGGCCGGCCTGGGACCTCGTCGACGACCTGCTCGTCGTCGTCGCGCCCGCGCTCACCCGGCACGGGGACCGGGACCTGATCCTGCGCGAGGTGGACCGGGTCCGCCGCGACGGCACCGGGGCCACCCGGCAACGACGGATCATGGCCGACACCGGCGGGGACGTCCGTGTGGTGCTCGACCACCTGGCCGCGCAGACCACCGCGGACTGACCGGCGGTGGCCCGCACCGCGTCGTCAGCGCAGGCCGGCGAAGAGGTCGTCCTCCGGGGTGGACGCGCCGGTGCGGTCACGGACCCGGACGAACGTCTCCATCCCCATCAGCTCGGTGAACCGCTCCTGCCCCAGGCGCAGGAAGAAGATGTTCTCCGCCTGGCTGGCGTGCGCGGCCAGGGAGGCGAACTTCTGCCCGCCGTGGGCGCGGGTGTCCACCCAGGTGGTGATCTCGTCGTCCGGCAGGCCCAGCGCCGGCATCTCGTCGGTGGCGTCCGGCTCGGGGAACTCGACCCCGATCTCCTGCATCACCGTGCCGAACTCCCGGAACGCGCTGCGCGGCACGGTGGTCCAGTAGACCTTCGCCGGGATGTCGGTGCGCTCGACCGCGGCCATCGTGATCCGGTGGGCCTGGATGTGGTCGGGGTGGCCGTAGAAGCCGTTCTCGTCGTAGGTGACCACGACGTCGGGGCGGTAGCGCCGGATCAGCTCGGCCAGCCGGTCGGCCGCCTCGTCCACCGGCGTGTTCCAGAACGCGCCGGGCGCGTCGTTGGTCGCCCAGCCCATCATCCCCGAGTCGGCGTAGTCGAGCGTCTCCAGGTGGGTCACCTTCAACGCCTCGCAACTGGCCGCCAGCTCGGCGCGGCGCATCGCCACCACGGACTGCGGGTCGTGTCCGTCCTCGCCCGGCTTGACGCCGTCGGGTCCGTCGCCGCACCGCCCGTCGGTGCACGTCACGAGCACCGTCGTGACGCCCTCCGCCGCGTAGCGGGCGAGAACGCCGCCGGTGCTGGTCGCCTCGTCGTCGGGGTGCGCGTGCACCGCCATCAGGGTCAAAGATCGCTCAGCCACCCCGTCACCATACGAGCAGGAACCGACGAACTAGCATTGCCCGGTCCGCAGACGGCGACGGAAGCGAGGCGCGATGGGTTGGCTCCGGCGGTTGCTCGGTGGCGATCGGGTCGACCTGGACCCCGGGCGTCAGCAGGCGTTGCTGCGGGACGTCCGGCACTCCTACGGCGCGCACGCGCGGGTCCGGTTCCCCGACCAGGTCGACGCGATCACCCGGTTGCTGTCCGACGACGACGGTCTGGTGGTGGCCGCCGGGATCGTGTGCGAGGCCGCCGAGGAGGCCCACGCCGACCTCCAGTTCCAGGCGCAGGAGGTGTTCCGGCGCACCGGCCGGCGGCTGCTGGTGCACCGACGCAACTACCGGCCCCTGTGGAAGGAGGCCGGTCCGGCGCTGCGCTGGCCGCTGGGCGCCCTGCCGAGCGGGCTGCACCCGTACGCGCAGGTGTCCGCCGCCGTCACGGTGGTCGGCGCCCGGGCGGACCGCCTCGACCGGGTGACCGACCCGCAGCCGTTCGTGGTACGCCTGTTCGAGGTGCTCGACCTCACCACGGCCGGGTGGGAGTTCGGCCGGGTGCGGGTGGACACCGACAGCGTCGCCCTGGTGGAACGGCTGACGGGCACCGCCGCGCGGGTCCTCGCCGCGATGGACGACCCGCCCCGACTGCCGCCGGCGGTGCGGGAGATGATGCGCCGCAACCACACCGTCGACGTCCACGACCCGGCCGGGCCGCACGTCGTGGGCCGGATCAACCCGGGCGCGCGACTGCGCGAGACGCTGCTGGCCTGACCGCCGTCCGCCGGAGGGACGGGACGCGCCGGCCGCTGCGGTCGGCGCGTCCCGCCCCGGTCAGGTGGTGGTGACGGTCAGGGACGTCGGCGGGTCGTTGGCCCCGTTCGCCGACCCGATGAAGCCGAAGGTGGTGGACGCGCCGGCCGCCAGCGCGCCGTTGTAGTCGACGTTGCGCACCGTCACGTTCGCGCCGCTCTGGCTGTGCGTGCCGCCCCAGATCTGGTTGACGACCTGGCCGTTCCGGAACGTCCAGGAGACCGTCCAGCCGCGGATCGCGGTCGCGCCGGCGGTGACGGTGACCTCGCCCTGGAAGCCACCCGACCACGAGCCGGTCACCGCGTACGTCGCCCGGGCGCCCGAGGGCGCCGGCGAGCTGGTGGTCGGCGTCGGCGTCGGCGGCGTGGTCGGCGTGGGGGTGAGGGTGGGCGACGGCGTCACGCCGGGACGGGTCGCGCGGTAGGTGTGGCCGGCGCGGACGGTGAGCTGGACGACGTCCGTCTCCGGCCGGGTGGTGGCCGGCGAGCTGCCGTCGGCGGCGTCGACGAGCACGAAGCTGCCGGTGAACAGCCGGGACCGCAGTCGCAGCGTCCCGTCCCGGTCGGCGCGGACGCCGATCTCGTCGGCCTGGCCGTTGCTCCAGGCGAGCCCGACGGTGTAGCCGCCCCGGCCGCGCAGGCCGGTCACCCGCCCGGTGGGCCAGGCGCTCGGCAGCGCGGGCAGCAGGTGCAGCTCGCCGGTGTGGCTGTGCAGCAGCATCTCGGCGATGCCGGAGGTGGCGCCGAAGTTGCCGTCGATCTGGAACGGCGGGTGCAGGTCGAACATGTTGGGCGCCAGCCGGTCGGTGCGGACCAGGTCGCGCAGGAGCTTGTGGGCGCGGGCGCCGTCCTCCAGCCGCGCCCAGAAGTTGATCTTCCAGGCGAGGGACCAGCCCGTGCCGTCGTCGCCCCGCAGTTCCAGGGTCTTCCGGGCGGCCTCGTACAACGCCGGGGTGCCCCGCCGGGTGATCTGGTTGCCGGGGTGCAGGCCGTACAGGTGGGACACGTGCCGGTGGGTCCGCTCGGTCTCGACCCAGTCGGCCAGCCACTCCTGGACGTTGCCGCGGGAGCCGACGCGGCTCGGCGGCAGCCGGTCCCGGGCGGTCCGCGCCTGGGACCGGAAGGTGGTGTCGACGCCGAGGACCTCACCGGCCCGCGCCGCGGCGTCGAACAGGTCGCGCAGGATCTGGTTGTCCATCGTGGGTCCCGCGCAGACGCTGGCGTTCGCGTGGTGCGGCAACTCCGGGGAGTTCGACGGGTTCGTCACCAGGTAACCGAGCGTCGGATGGGCGACCAGGGTGTCGAGGAAGAACTGGGCGGCGCCCTTCAGGGCCGGATAGTGGGCCGACAGGAAGCCGAGGTCGCCGGTGAACAGGTAGTGGTCCCAGATGAGGGTGCTCAGCCAGGCGCCGCCGGTCTGCCACATGCCCCACAGCGCGCCGTCGACGACGGAGGCGCCCCGCCAGGCGTCGGTGTTGTGGTGGGTGACCCAACCGCCGGCCCCGTACTGCGCCTGCGCGACCCGGGCCCCGGTGACAGCCAGGTCCCTGACCATGTCGAAGACGGGCAGGAAGCACTCGGACAGGTTCGTGGTGTCGGCCGGCCAGTAGTTCATCGGCAGGTTGGCGTTGATCGTGTACTTCGAGTCCCAGGCCGGGGCCAGCGAGTCGTTCCAGATGCCCTGGAGGTTGGCCGGCTGGGTGCCCGGGCGGGAGCAGGAGATCAGCAGGTAGCGTCCGTACTGGAACAGCAGCGCGGCGAACTGCGGATCGTCGCTGGTCGCGTGCTGGGCGATCCGGACGTCGGTCGGTTGGTCGGCCGCGGCGGTGCGTCCCAGGTCGATGCTGACGCGACGGAACAGCGCCTGGTAGTCGGCGAGGTGTCGGCTGCGCAGCTGGTCGACGGCGACGGTCCGGGCGGCGGCGAGCCGGTTGCGGGCGATGCCCTGGTAGTCCCCGTTGACGGTGCGGTAGTTGACGTAGCTGGAGCCGATCGAGATCAGCACGGTCACGCTGGTGGCGCCGGAGACTCGCAGCGTGCCGCCGGAACTGCTGACCGTGCCACCGGTCGCGGCGGCGTGGGCCAGGGCGAGGAAACGCACCGAGCCGGTGACGCCCTCCATGGAGCCGGAGACGCCGTCGAGCCCGATGGTCGCGCCGTCCGGGCTCGACACGGTGGTCCGCTGCGGACTGTCGAAGGTGGCGGAGAACGTGATCGCGTCCGCCCGGTCGGCGGTCAGCCGGACCACGATCACCTGGTCGGCCGCGCTGGCGAAGACCTCCCGCTGGTGCCGTACGCCGCCCCGCAGGTAGGTGGTGGTCACCGTGGCGGTGGTGAGGTCGAGGGTCCGCCGGTACTGGGTCGTCCCGTCGGCCGAGCCGAAGGCGAGCCGGAGGTTGCCCACGGTCTGGTAGGCGAGCTGGCCGCCCGGGCTGCCCATCATGGTCTGGTTGATCAGGTCCTGCGCCGAGGTCCACTGGTCGGCGAAGACTCGCCGCCGGATCTCGGCCAGGTTGGCCGCGCCCCGGGTGTTGGCCGAGTCGTAAGGGCCGCCGGCCCAGACGGTGTCCTCGTTGAGCTGCAGCCGTTCGGTGTCGATGGTGCCGAACACCATCGCGCCGAGACGCCCGTTGCCGATCGGCAGCGCGCGGAGCCAGTCGGTGCCGGCCGGCTCGTCGTACCAGAGCGCCAGGTCGTCGGCGGCCAGCGCCTCCGGTGGCGCGGCCGAGCCGGCGCGGGCGGCAGTCCAGGCCGCCGGCAGCAGCGCGGCGCCGCTCCCGGCCGCCGCGGCCTTGATGACGTTCCTTCGGGTCACTTCGGACATGGTCTCTCCAGGTCACGTGGATCAGAGACGGGTGGGGTCGCTGTTAGCGTTAACAGGCGCTGCCCACGCGCCCCTGTCCGATGCCTGCGCCCGAGCTCCCGTACGCGCGCCACATCTGCCGATATGGACTCTCGTGGATGAAAACGCCACTCGTCAAGGAGCGGGAACGGGTTTTTGCGAACGTTGCCACCCCGGCTCCCGGGTCGACCCGGCGGGCCGACCGCGGCGCCGGACCCACCGGCCGGCCCACCCGGGTCACGTGCAGGATGCGCCCGGGCTCGACGTCCAGCAGCGCGCCGAGCGCGTCTCGGCTGCCGGCGACGTCGACGAGCTGGCTCAGCGGATGCGCCGCCAGCCCGGCCGCCTGCACCGTCAGCCACACCCGCAGCAGCACCCGTCCGAATTCGACCTGCCCGGCCGCGTCCAGGTCGGCCGGCGCGACCAGCGCCAGCAACGCTCCCCCACGCGCCAGCGGGTCACCGCCGGCGGCGGCGAGCGCCCGCGGCAGTCCCAGCGGCCGCAGCACCGGGTACGCGGCCAGTGCCGCCCGCAGCCCGACGGCCGCCGGCCGGGACAACCCGAGACACCTGTCGGTCAGCCCGTCCGCCCGGTAGTCCCGACGGGCCGGATCGAGGCGCAGCCACCGCCGCAGCTCCGCCACGACCGCCGGGTCCCCGTACACGTGACGGTCGGCGGCGCGCAGCAACGCGCCGACCCGCCCCCCGTCCGGGACCACGTGGACCGCGCCGCCGGACCGACGGGCGACGGCGTCCACGGCCGCGACCACGTCGGCGTCCGGCCCGTCGGTGAACCGGCCCCGGTCGGTCCGCCGGTCCCACACCTCCGGGGTGCGGAACGGCGTCCGGTACGGGTGCCGTGCCGGGCGCAGCCGGCCCACCCGCCGGTCGGCGGCGTCGTGGTCGGCGACCCAGTTCAGCCGCAGCCCCGCGTCGGCGGCGACGATCAGGCAGGTCTCCACGAACGCGCCCAGCGACAGCCGCAGGTCCCGGCCGGTCGGGTCGCCGGCCGGCAACGTGTCGGCCGGGTCCCAGCCGACGGTGACCGCCCACCGCTCGTAGCGCAGCCGCCAGGGTTGGGTGTTGTGCGCGCTCGGCGCCCGCCAGCACAGCGGCTCCAGCGCGCGGAACGCGGCGAGGTCCATGTCAGCGCTCCCGGGCGTAGAAGGTGTAACCGTGCAGCGGCCGGCCGCCGAGCCGCCGGAACTGCGCCGCCGAGGCCGGGTTGTCCCGCCCGACGTAGGTGCTGCGCAGCGTCGTGTAGCCACCGGCCCGCAGGTGGTGGTGCAGGTGCGCGGAGAGCAGCCGCTGGTAGCCGCGCCCCTGGAACTCCGGCACCACGCCCTTGACGATCAGCACCGCCTCCCGGCGGTGCCGGCGGCGGGTGGCCAGCAGCCGCAGCTGGTTGACCGGGTGCAGATCGCCGCGCACCGCGACCAGGAACGCGCTGATGTCCGGCACGCAGAGCACGAACGCCACCGGCCGGCCGCCCCGGGTCAGGTAGAGCAGCAGCGACTCGTCCAGCAGGTGGGCCAAGCCGTCGGTCTGCCGGCGCAACTGCGCGGCCGAGATCGGCGTGTAGTAGCCGAGTTGGGCGAACGAGTCGTTCAGCATCCCGCGCAGCAGGTCGAGCTGCGCGTCCAGCCGCCGCACGTTCCCCCGGTGCAGCTCCAGCCGCACGCCGTCGGGCTGCACGCCCGGCTCCGGCGGCGGCCCGTCCGGCGCCGGGACCGGGCAGATCCAGGTGTCGGAGACGAACCGGCGGGTGAACCCGTACGCCTCGTAGGCGGCCGGGTAGCGAGGCGGGTTCCAGGCGCTGTCCACGAACCCCCGGTCGTCGAATCCGGAGGTGATCACCCCGCCGGCCTGGTTGGGCAGCAGCGCCACCGGCCCGAACAGCAGATCCCGGTCGGCGGCGGCGTGCCCGGCGATCGCGTCGAACAGCGGCTCGGCGGCCGGCGCGGCGAACTCGGTCAGCCCGAACAGCTGGCACCGCCGACCGAGCTTCGCGTCCAGGTCCGCGTCGGTGTGCAGGGTGGTGCGGGCGACCACCGTGCCGGTGGCGTCGCGCAGCACGTACATCGGCACGCCGTCGCGCCACCAGCGGCGGATCTGCTGGCGCGGGGTCGGCACGTAGCGGGGCTCGCCCGCGTACAGCCGGTCGGTGAGGGCGACGAAGTCCCGCAGGCCACGCCGGTCGGTGACCCGCGCGAACCGGTGGCCGCTCACCGGCGTACCGCCGGCCCGGTCGTCTCCGCGCCCAGCGGCGTGAAGGTGTCGATGTGGCCCATCGCGCCGTCCTCGGCCCGCCACGCCCCGTTGGAGTAGCCGTCCGGGGACGCCGTGTAGAGCCGGATGAACCCGGCGGTCGCGTTGCGGGTGCCGTCGGTCAGCCACGTCATCAGCCGCCGGTGGTGGCGGGTCCGGGCGAAGCGCAGCATCGCGTCCCGGTCGGTGAAGAACGCGATCGTGCCGAGCGTGAGCGGGAACTGCCAGTAGACGGTGTGCCAGCAGTAGCCGGACATCCGGCGCATGTCCCGGACCATCCGGAACCAGTCGGGGGCCAGCCGCAGCAGCACCAGCGGGTTCGCGTAGCGGGTGCCGCCGATGAACATCGCGCCGGCGCGGGCCTGCGCCGGGGCGCGGGAGAAGTCACGGGTACGCACGGGTCACCTCACCAGGTAGGCGTTCTTGAGCTTCTGCCGGCCGGCGAACGGGCCGTGGTCCGCCTCGTGCAACTCCACCCGCAGGTCCCCGGCGGTCGGGTCCTCCACCAGGGACTGCGCAAAGTCCCGCGACACCGAGGCCAGGTGTCGGCGGACCCCGTCGCGGCACGCGTCGGCGAGCGCGGCGCGCTGCGCGGCGGCCAGCGGGCGGCGCAGCTCGACGTGGATCACCGGCCGGGTCTCCAGCGCCGCGTCCTCGTGCAACGCCAGGCAGAACCGGCTGATCTGGGCGGCGTGCGGGTTGCCCGTGTACAGGCCGTACTCGACGTCCTGCGGGTAGAGGTTCGCGCCCAGGTAGGACACCGTGGAGTCGGCGCGGCCGAACAGCAGCAGCACCGGCAGCGTCATCCGTTCCTCGGCCACCGCGGTGCGGAACTCGGCCCGGCGCACCGGGTCGGCCGCCGCCAGCTCGACGATCCGCCGGTACGGCACCAGCAGCGCCTCGTCGCCCACGTTGTAGCGCAGCCGGGGCTGGAGCACGTGCGGGCCGGTCACGGTGCAGACCAGCTCCCGCCGCTCGTTGGTCTCCAGCCAGGTGGCGAACGGGTTGTACTGGAACACCATCGGCAGCCGCTGCTCCCCGGGGCCGAGCAGCTCCGCGCGCAGCGCGGCGTCGGTGCGCAGGCGCCGTCGCAGCCACACCGTGAACCGGGTCTCCGCGCCGATGCCGATGGTCAGGTCCGACGCGCCGTACGCCGAGCGCACCCGCACGAACCGCTGCTCCAGGTAGTCGCGCAGCGCCTCGGTCATCCCCTCCCCGCCGCAGCTGCCGAAGATCCGGTACCGCGACCAGGGGAAGTCCTCGGCGTCCAGCCGGTCCCGCAGGTGCTTGAGGAACGGCGGGTACGCGGTGACCAGGTAGTCGAAGTCCGGGCCGAACTCCCGCAGCGTGTCGACGATCTTCCCGAGGTCCGGCCCGGTGTTCTTCACCACCGCGATCCGGGCCATCGCCGCGCCGGTCGTGGTCCCGGTCGCCCAGGCCCCCATCGAGTACGCGTTGATCACGAACGGTCGGCGCATCGGGAACGCCAGCCCGGTGTAGCCGGCGATGTCCCGGTGCACCGCCCGCAGCTCCCGCTCGCCGCGCGGCCAGTTGAACGGCCGCCCCGACGACCCGGCCGACTCGTCGACCACCACCCCCTGTCGCGGCAGCCGCCCCCGCCAGCACCGCGCGGCAGCGGCGTGCGCCACCACGTACCCGAGCTTGTCGGTCTCCGGGAAGTCCCGCAGCCGGCGGCGGACGCCGGCCGGGCGGGCCCGCAGGAACGCCCGGTAGGCCGGCACCCGCCGGGCCGCCCGCACGCAGGTCGCCCGCGCGTTCGCCTCGGCGAGCCCGTCGAGCAGCGGGTGGTGGTGCCGGGCGAGCCACCGCCAGCCCGCCGGACGGCGGCCGACGAGCCGGACCAGCGCCGCGACCACCCGGGCCACGAGCGACAGCGCGGCCACGGCGGGCATCGGCGTCTCGACGGTACGCAGGACGGCGGGTCGGTGCAGCGTCTCGGCCATGCCCAGCATCCTGTCGACGCCGCGTCGCCGGCGCCTGAGCCGTGCGACGGTGATCGTGCTGAGTACCCGTACCCAGCCGCCGGTCAGGCCGCCGGCGCCCCGTCGCGCCGCACCGGCGGGCCGAGCAGCTCGTGCAGGTCGGCCTCGACGAGGTCGAGCAGGTCGGTGTCGAGCGTCTCCGGCATCCGCCGCGCCACCCCGGCCAGGAGGTCGGCCACCTGCACCCGTGGATCGTCCCGGGAGTCGGTCGTCACCAGTCCGGCCAGCGGCGACTCCTCGACCGGTCGTCCGGTGCCGTCGGCCAGGGCCCGCTGGAGGCGACGCAGCCGGTCGGCGGTCAACGCGCTCTGCTCGTCGTGGACGACCAGCACCCGCCGTCCGCCACCGCTCCAGGACAGCACGGTCTCGGCCAGCGCCGGCAGCAGCGGTTCCAGCGGTGGGGGGATCGACCGGTCGTCGGCGTAGAGGCGGGCCTGGACGGCGGCCACCCGGGCCCGGTCGAGCCCGGTGAGGACGGCGTCGGTGGGCGCGTGCCGCGCCAGCGCGTCCCGTGCCCGGAGGAACCGGTCCACGCTGCCGTCGCCGGCCCGGTCCCGCCGCTTGGTCCGGAGCATGTCGACGAACGCGGCGAGGAAGGCGGTCCAGTCGACGCCGGCCGCGCGCCCGACCCGATACAGGGCGAGAGCGGCTTCCCGGTACGCCGGGGCGAGACGGGTGCCGGCCGCGTACGACGGCTCCGCGATCAGCAGGTCGACGACGCGGGTGGCGAGGAAGAGCTGCTTGTCGACGAGGTGCACGTGCGCCCGCCCGCGCAGCGCCGCCAGGAACCACTCCCGCGCCTCGACGAACTCGGGAGCGCGGAGGAACTGCCGGGACTTGAACTCGTGCGGGGAGAACCGGAACCCGGCGCGCAGGGACGTGAGCAGTGCGGTCGCCTCGACGGCGGTCAGGTCGACGCTCGCGTGGGCGATCACCGGGGTGGCGGGGTCGAGCAGGTTGGTGCCGGAGAACCCGGACTCGTCGCAGGCGATCTCCACCACGGGACCGGCGGGGGCGTCGGCCGGCGGCAGCCCACCCTGCAGCGGCAGCCTCGTCCCGGGTCCCACCCGCCCATGCTCGCCCACGCGCCCGGATCGGTCCAGGGGATTGCCGCCCGTCCCGGGACACGACGGCCGTAACCGGGCGACGCGTTCGTGATCACACTCACCGCGTCGCGGACGTGGCCGCAACCGTTGAATGGGTACGACAGGTAACCATGACGTCGTCTACCGAGGTGCTCATGACCCACGTGCCCGGCCCCGTCGACCCGGCCCGCCTCCGGGAGGTGCTGGACGGGCCGTGGGCGGCGGTCCGCGACGCGCACCGGACGCAGCTCGACGAGCGCTTCCTCCCGGTGTACGGGGAGACCGGCGACGAGGCACGCGCGCGGATCACCCGGTTGCTCGCCGAGCTGCCGACCGGGATGGGCATGCCGTCGGCCTTCCCCGCCGAGTACGGCGGCCGGTCCGACATCGGCGGCTCGATCGTGGCCAGCGAGATGCTGGCACAGGTCGACCTGTCGCTGATGGTCAAGGCGGGCGTGCAGTGGGGGCTGTTCGGCGGCGCGGTGATGGCCCTGGGCACCGAGCGGCACCACGACGCCTATCTGCGCGACATCGTCGCCGCCCGGCTGCTGGGCTGCTTCGCGATGACCGAGACCGGTCACGGCTCCGACGTCCAGCAACTGCGCACCACCTGCGTGTACGACCCGCGGACGCAGACCTTCGACCTGCACACCCCGCACGAGGCGGCCCGCAAGGACTACATCGGCAACGCGGCCCGGGACGGCCGGATGGCGGTGGTCTTCGCCCAACTGGTCATCGAAGGGCGGCGGCACGGCGTACACGCGTGGCTGGTGCCGATCCGCGACGAGCGGGGACGGCCGCTGCCCGGCGTGACCATCGAGGACGCCGGGCCCAAGGCCGGCCTGCTCGGCGTGGACAACGGGCGGCTCAGCTTCGACCACGTCCGGGTGCCGCGGGACATGCTGCTGGACCGGTACGCCCAGGTGGCCGAGGACGGCACCTACTCCAGCCCGATCGAGAACGACTCCCGGCGCTTCTTCACCATGCTCGGCACCCTGGTTCGGGGCCGGGTCAGCGTGGGCGGCGCCGCGTCCGCCGCCACCCGCGCGGCGCTGACCATCGCGATCCGCTACGGCGACGTGCGCCGTCAGTTCGGCACCCCCGATGCCGATCGTGAGGTGCTGCTCAACGACTACCTGGCCCACCAGCGCAAGCTGCTGCCCGCGCTGGCCACCACGTACGCCCTGCACTTCGCCCAGAACGAGCTGGTCACGACGCTCACCGAGGTGCAGGGCGGCGGCGAGCCGGTCGACGAGCACCGGCAGCGGGAGCTGGAGTCCCGGGCCGCCGGCCTGAAGGCCCGACAGACCTGGCACGCCACCCGGACCATCCAGATGTGCCGCGAGGCGTGCGGCGGCGCGGGCTACCTGGCCGAGAACCGGCTGCCCGGCCTCAAGGCCGACACCGACGTGTTCACCACGTTCGAGGGCGACAACACGGTGCTGCTGCAACTGGTGGCCAAGGGGTTGCTCACCGGCTACCGGGACGAGTTCGGCTCCCTGGACGGGTGGGGGCGGGCCTCCTTCGTCGCCGACCAGGTCCGCGAGATGGTGCTCGAACGCACCGCCGCCCGTTCGCTCATCGAGCGACTGGTCGGTTCCGTGCCCGGCCGGGACGAGGAGGTCGCCGTCACCGACCGCGGCTGGCAGCTCAAGCTCTTCGAGGACCGGGAGAGGCACCTGCTCGACGGCGCGGTACGGCGCCTGCGCAACGGCGCGACGACGAAGAAGGACCGGCCCTTCGACATCTTCAACGACGTTCAGGACCACGTCCTCGCGGTCGCCGCGGCGCACGTCGACCGGATCGCCCTGGAGGCGTTCGTCGCCGGCATCGAGCGCACCGCGGACCCGGCCGCGCAGGCGTTGCTCTCCCGCGTCTGCGACCTGTACGCGCTCAGCGTCATCGAGGCCGACAAGGGCTGGTTCCTGGAGCACGGCCGCCTCACCCCGGCCCGCTCGAAGGCGATCACCACGGTGGTGAACGGGCTGCTCAAGGAGCTGCGGCCGCACATGCGCACGCTCGTGGACGGGTTCGGGATCCCGGATCTGTGGTTGCACTGCGCCGTGCTGCGCGAGGAGCCCGCTCGGCAGGAGGCCATGGCGGCCCGGGACGCCCGGTCCGTGTCCGACGCCGGCGACATGGGCCCGCGGCACTGACCGGCGCGCGGTTCGTCGGAGAAGACGGGCACGGGCGCGGCGACGGCTAGGCTCGTCCGCGTGGGCGCCCCGACCGGGGCGGTGACCGGAGGGGATCGGGTTGGTGGACGCGGAGGTCTCGGGCGGGGCAGCCGCCGCCGCCGGCCGGTGAACCCGTTCCACGCCCTCACCGGACTGGTCGGCCACTACGGCTATCCGGGACTCGCCCTCCTCGTCGGCGCGGAGGGCTTCGGCGTACCCACGCCCGGTCAGACCGCGATCGTCCTCGGCGCCGGATACGCGACGCACGGCCGGCTGACCGTCGTCGGGGTGGCGGTCACCGCGTTCCTGGCCGCGGTGGTCGGTGACAGCGTGGGTTACCTGATCGGTCGCTACGGCGGGCGCCGGTTGATCCTGCGCCACGGCCGCCGCGTGCGGCTCACCCCCGAGCGGTACGCGCGGATGGAGGCGGTGATGAACCGCCACGGCCCGAAACTCGTCGCGGCGGCCCGCTTCGTCGACGGCCTGCGGCAGTTCAACGGCGTCGTCGCCGGCGCCACCGGCATGCCCTGGCCCCGCTTCGTGCTCTGGAACGCGATCGGCGCCGCCGCCTGGGTCGGGCTGTGGACGACCGTCGGGTACACGGCCGGCGACCACCTGCGCGCCCTCGTCGTGGAGCTGCACCGGTTCCAGTGGTATCTGCTCGCCACCGCGGTCGTCCTCACGCTCGCGTACGTCGGGTGGTGGCTGACCCGCCGGTCGGCGCGCGACCGGCGATCGTCGTGAGGCCGAGCCCGCCGGCCCGCGGCTCCCCGACCTCCGAGGAGTGAGGCGCCCGCGGACGATCTACCGGTCGCGGTCTCCGGCGGCTTCGAACCCGCCTGGCGGCGCGGCAGGTCTCGAGAAGGGTCCCGGTCGTCCGGCCACGCCCGACGCCAGGCGGGAACGGTAGGCGCTGACCGCGGCGCGGTTGCCGCACCGGCCCTCGCAGTATCTCCTGGACCGGTTCTTGGAAAGGTCCACCATGACGTTGTGGCACGTGGGACGGGCACACGAACGGAGCCGCCGGAACTCGCCCCGGCGGAGCAGGTCGGCGACGGCGATCGAGGTGCTGATCGCGAAGCGGGTGGCGAGCGGCGCGTCCACCGGGACGACCTCGAGGCGGTAGCCCCACGGGCCCCGGTTCACCAGCCGAGGCCGGGCGTCGAATTCGTCGAGCAGGTCGTTGACCGCGCACGCCGCGCCGTCCTCGGTCGTCTGCCAGAGTGCCCGCACCCGTGGGCGGAGGCCACGCAGTGTCCGCAGGTCGTTCGCGCCGCAGACCGGCCCCTCCCCGGTGTCCAGGAGAGGAGCCATCCGGTCGAGCGCCGCGTCGTCGGGCCGGGCGTCGTCCGCCGTGGTCGTGTTCGCCAGCGCCGCGGCGGCGACCAGAGCCACGGCCGTCTCGTCCGGGAGGACGGATCCGGTTCGCTCCGGGCGCCGACGTGACCCGACCGGTGAGGCCGACCCGACACCCGGGGACGCCACGACGCCGGCGAGCCCGGGGATCACCGCGCGGTGGAGACCGGGGCCACCGGCCAGTCGATGTCCGAGGCCGACGCGCTGCTGGTGGTGCCCAGCACGGAGACGAGGACGGCAACGGCGATAACCAGGCACCTACGCATTGTCAACTCCAGATCAGAGGGATGGGGATGTGGACAGAACCGGCGGTCGTGCCGCTCGGGTTGTCCGCCCCGCTACGCGATAACCTATCGACATCGACCGGCCTTTGGCAAGGTGTTGCCTAGCTTTGGCATGAATCAATTCACCGTTGGCAACTCGCGCCCGGACGCGAGAAATCCTCGCTCGGACGCGGCGTTGACACGCCGCCCCCGGGAGCCCGCTCGGGCGGCCGCCACGCACCTCCGTCGGCACCGCACCAGGAGTCGACGACTCCGGACGACCCGCTCCGACGTGCCGGTTAAGCAGGTCAATTAGCCAGGTACCCGCAGAATTCGCCTGCTCCTCCGCCGCAGATCCCCGGACGAATGTGAAGCACCACGCAGATCCGACAAGGACGACAGAACCCGGGGAGTCCCGCCTTGATGCGGGTCGTCGACCCGTTGCCAGGCGGTGGCAGCCGCAGGGCGGCGCTCCGCGAATTCGGCGCCGGCCGCGCGTACCAGGAAGCGCGCTTTTGCCTACTTCATGCCAACAGTTTGCCTTGAATTTCTGCGGATCCCCTCCGTACGCGGAGCCGGGCCCCCGCCGCACGGCGACGACCCGGCTCCGGACGATTGTTGATCCGACTCGGTCAGCCCAGCACGCGCGTCAGCCAGCCGACGCGCGCCTGGTGGGCACTTCGGGACACGGTGGCGGTCGGCACCCACTCGTCGAAGCTGTGGAACGCGCCGGACCAGACGTGCAACTCCGCCTGCCCACCGGACTGCCAGATCCGGCTCGCGTACGCGATGCCCTCGTCCCGCAGCGCCTCGACCGAGCCCACCTCGAGGTATGCCGGCGGCAGGCCGGACAGGTCGATGGCCCGGGCCGGGGCGGCGTAGCAGGACACCGAGGCCGTCCCTCGGCGCGCACCGAGCAGCGCGGTCCATCCCGCCCGGTTGGACAGCCCGTCCCACAGGCCGACCCGGCCCAGCTGCCGGCAGGAGTCCGAGAGGCACCGGTCGTCCAGCATCGGGAACTGCAACAGCTGTCCCCGTGGTCGCGGGCCACCGCGGTCCCGGGAGAGCAGCGCCAGGCCGGCCGCCAGCGCGCCACCGGCGCTGTTGCCGCTCAGCACGATGCGGTCCGGGTCGAGACCGAGCGGGCCGGCGTGCTCGGCGAGCCACCGCAGCCCCGCGTAGCAGTCCTCCACCGGGGCCGGATCCGGGTGCTCGGGAGCCAACCGGTAGTCGACCGAGACCACGGCCAGGCCCAGCGCCTGCGCCCGGTCGAGCTCCCCGGCCAGCTCCGTGCTGCGGTGGCTGCCGGCCACCATCCCGCCGCCGTGCGTGTGGTACACCACGGGAACCGGCGCCGGGACGTTCGTCGGACGACAGATCAGCAGCGGGACGTCGGGAGCGCCGGCCGGGCCGGGAACGGTCCGCTCCTCGATCTCGAACGCCCCGTCGCGGCGGATCTGCGCGTCGGTCAGCCGGCCGGCACGGGACCGGCGTCGCCGGTCGGCGACGAGGTCCGCGGTGAGCGGCATCGGCAGCTCCGACAGGATCTCCGCCAGCGGACCGGCCAGTTCGGGGTCGAACGGCGGTGGGGCGGCGGCCACCGGGCGGGTCGCGGTCCCGGTCATCAGGCCTCCTCCAGCACGGCCAGGGCGTCCACCTCGAGCAACAGGTCGGGGCGGTAGAGCGCGACCACCTGGACCACGGTGCTGGCCGGCGGCCGGGCGGTGTCGATGAACTCGTCCCGGACCGCCAACACGGTCGGCAGGAACGCGACGTCGGTGACGAACCAGGTGAGCTTGACGACGTCGTCGAAGCCGCCGCCGGCCGCGGTCAGGCACCGGCCCATGTTGGTGAAGACCTGCCGCGCCTGCGCCTCGGGGTCGCCGGCACCGACCAGCTCCCCCTCGGCGTCGAACGCCATCTGCCCGGCGATCGCGGCGAGCCGGCCCCGCCCGACGACGACGTGGGTGTAGCCGGAACTCGGCTGCACGCCGGCCGGCTCGCTCAGGTGTGTGATCCGTGGTGCTGGCACAGGTGTCCTCCCGAGGATGCGCTGATGGGTGGGTGTGACGGCGGCCGGTCAGCGCGCGCGCAGCCGGACCGGCAGGCTCTGCGGGCCGTTCACCGCGATCGAGGCGACCCGGCGGCCCGGACCGTCCAGCTCGATCGCGTACGCCCCGTCCAGCAGCGCGGAGAAGAGCACCCGCATCTGTGCCCGGGCCAGCGTGGCGCCGATGCAGAAGTGCTCACCGACGGCGAGGGCGATGTGCCGGTTCGGGGTCCGCGAGATGTCGAACCGGTACGGGTCGGCGAACACGTCCTCGTCCCGGTTGGCCGAGGGGAGCCAGAGCACGACCTTGTCACCGGCGGCGATGGACCGACCGTGCAGCTCGTACGGGCGGGTGGCGGTCCGCACGCTGTGGGTGGCGCTCGACGTCCACCGCATGATCTCCTCGATCGCGCCGGGCAGCAGGCTCCGGTCCCGCGCCAGGCGACGCCACTCCCCCGGGTGTTCGAGGAGCGCCTGCACGCCGCCGATGAGGGCGAGCCGGCCGTTCTCGGTGGCCCCGATGAGGTTCTCGCAGTTGAGCACGACCTCGATCTCGGTGAGCAGCTCACCGCCCACGGTGCCGTGCAGCAGGGCGCTGACCAGGTCCCCGGTCGGTTCCTCCATCCGCCGGTACAGCAGGTCCAGGAAGTACTCGACGATGTCGGGGTGGGAGACGAGCGAGCTGTGGGCGGCGAACGCCTCGTCGGTCCACCGGTACAGCCGGTCGTGGTCGGCCTCGGGCACCCCGAGGATGTGCGCGATCACCGCCAGGGACAGCCGGCCCGCGATGTCGGTGGCGAAGTCGCAGGTCTCCCGTGCCGCCGCGTCGTCGAGGACCCGGCGGACAGCGGCCTCCACGTAGCCCTCCAGCGCGCGGACCGCGCGGGTGTTGAACCAGCCGGCCATCAGCGACCGCAACTGCTTGTGGCGGGGAGCGTCGGTGAGCGCGAGCGTCAGACCGCCGCCGGGGTCGGGGCCGACCACGGCCGGCCGCAGGAGCACCCCCTGCGCCGAGCTGAACGTGGTGCTGTCCTGGTAGACCGCGCGGATGTCGGCGTACCTGGTCAGGGACCAGAACGCCGGCAGCTCGCCCGCGTGCTGCCGGTGCACCGGGGCGTGGGCGCGCATCCACGCCCACAGCGGGTGCGGGTCGCCGTCGGCGTACAGGTCCGGGTCGGTGAGCCGGGACAGCGGCGGCGCGTACGGCCCGGCCGGATCGGAGGTGGTGGCCGGTACGGCGCTGATGGTCATGCCCGGGCTCCCGTCGCCTGGCTGTACACGTGCTCGGTGAAGTACTTGGCGAGGTCGTGCGCGGTCTTCGCGGTGACCGCGGTGGGGTGGTAGGCGATCTCCAGCCGCAGGCCGTCGCTGTCGGGCCACAGCTCGGCGTGCAGGTCCAGGGGCAGATCGAGATACGGCTGCCGGGCGAAGGTGACGCGGGCGCCGGGCAGCCGCAGCTCGGGCACGGCGTTGTCCTGGCAGGCGAACAGGGTCTGGTAGGCCGGTGGCCGTCCGGCCGGGCCGAGCAGGTGGGTTCCGGACAGGCTCTGGGCCGCGAGCCCCTGCCGGACGGCGGCGGCCACCGACCGCACGGCCGCGCGGTCGCCCGCGCACGCGGCGTCACGCAACCGCAGGCAGAGCATGCTGATGTGGCAACCGATCGCGCGTCGCAGCGCGGGGTCGTCGCGACGGGCCACCGGCACCCCGAAGGCGAGGTCCCGCTGACCGGTGACGTCGGCGACGCTCGCCGCCCACAGGGCAAGCAGCACGACGAACCGGGTGACGCCGGCCGTGGCGGCGGTGGCGTCGACGGCCGCGAGCGCGTCCGCGTCCAGCCTGGCCTCCACCCGCTCGGGCGGCCGGCGGCCTCCGGCCGGCACGATCGCGCCGGTCGGCGCCGCCCCGGCGTCGGAGCCGACGCCCGAGTCGTCGCCGTCGAGGGACGGCCACCGCAGTGGCGGCACGCCGGCCAGGTCGACGCGGGTCTCGGCGAGGCGGCGTTCGGGCTCGGCCAGGCGGTCGCGGGCGCGGGCGGCGCGGGCGAGGTCGGCCAGGGTCGGGCCGGCGCCGAGCGCGGCCGTGACCCGGTCGGGACCGGCGCCGGCCAGGGCGGCCCGGTAGGCCGTGCCGAGATCCTCGGCGAGCACGGCCTCGGACCAGCCGTCGAAGGCGACGTGGTGCACCGCGCATCCGAACACGGCCGTGGCCGGCGCGGGCGCCGGCCGGTCGACGGGGACCAGGACGGTCTGCCAGATCCGGGCGTCCTCCGGCGCCAGCGGCGCGGCGAGCGCCGCGCGGGCGGCGGCCCGGGCCGCGTCGACGCGGTCGTGCGACGGCAGCACGGTCAGCGCGGGCGCGGGCACGTCGTCGGGGTACGCCGCCGGCTCCGGGTCGAGCAGGTACGCCGCGCGCAGCGACTCGTGCCGCAGGTGCACCGCCTCGATCGCCCGGGCCAGGGCCGGTCGGTCGAGGTCGCCCTCGACGACCCAGCTGAGCAGGCAGTGCCCGGTGCGGTCGGCGGGGTTCAGCAGCTCCCGGGTGAGCTGCATGACCTGGACGGCGGTCAGCGGGGCGGCGTCGTCGTCGGTGGCCGGCGCGCCGGCCTCCGGTGCCGGGTCCGGGGCCGCGATCGCGTCGGACAGCCGGCGCGCGAGGCCCGTCACGGTCGGGTACTCGTAGAGCCAGGACACCGGTACGGGGGTGCCGGTGCGGGCCGTGAGACGGGCACACACCCGGCCGGCGTCGAGCGAGGTCAGGCCCAGTTCGGGGAAGGGGGTGCCCAGCCGGACCGTGCCCGTGTCGAGGACGGCGGCGAAGCACTCCGCGACGTGGCGCAGCACCGGGTCGTCGAGGGTGGCCGGGTCGGCGCCGACGACCGGATCCGGGTGGGCGACCGGCGGCGCCAGCGCCAGCAGCGCCCGCTCGTCGAGCTTGCCCTGAGCGGTGAGCGGGAACGCGGCGACACCGACCACCGCGGCC
The DNA here is from genome assembly GCF_049315235.1 of Micromonospora sp. WMMD754. Taxonomy (NCBI): domain Bacteria; kingdom Bacillati; phylum Actinomycetota; class Actinomycetes; order Micromonosporales; family Micromonosporaceae; genus Micromonospora; species Micromonospora sp. WMMD754. The sequence continues at coordinate 4,612,094 of NZ_CP186058.1, read as the reverse complement.
GGACGGTGGTGGGCGACGAGCGTGTCGCGGAGCCGGGGCAGGACATCGGACAGCGGAGCGTCGGCGCGGTTGGGAACGCAGAAGGCGATCAGCTCCCGGTCGCCGCGCCCGTCGGTGCGGGCGACCACCCGGCACTGCCGCACGTGCGGAAGCAGCTCCTCGATCTGGCGCTCGACCTCGGCCGGCTCCACCCGGTTGCCACGGATCTTGAGCTGCCGGTCGGTCCGACCGGTCAGGTGCAGCAGGCCGTCGGCGGCCCAGTTGCCGAGGTCCCCGGTGCGGTAGACCCGGACGTCACGACCGTCGAGGCGGACCCGGGTGAACTTGGCGGCGGTGAGGGCGGGGTCGCCGAGGTACCCGATCGCCAGTCCGTCGCCGGCCAGGCAGATCTCCCCGGTCTCACCGACCGCGCACGGGCGCTGCCCGTCCAGCACGTACACCTGCGTGCCGGGCACCGGCCGCCCGAGCGGGATGCCGCCGGGTCGGTCGCAGTCGTCCGGGCGGATCCGGTGGGTGGTGGCGAAGATGGTGCACTCGACCGGGCCGTAGCCGTTGAGCAGGACGACGTCGGGGTGGCGCGCCAGGAAGCGGCGGACGTGCGGCACGGACAGCCGCTCCCCGCCGATCATCACCTGGCGCAGCCCCCGGAACGCGTCCGGGTCCTCGTCCACCAGCAGGTTGAACAGGCTCGCGGTGCACCACACGGTGTTCGCGCCGTGCCGAGCCGATCCCTGACGCAGGGCCGAGGCGGAGAGGTAGGGATCGGCGACGATCAAAGAGGTGCCGCCGTTGAGCAGGGCGGACCACAGTTCGAGGGAGAAGGCGTCCCAGGCGGTGGCGGCGGCGAGGGGGGTCACCGTCGTGTGGTCGAAGCGGGCGAAGCCGCCGGGTTGCAGCAGGCGGGCGGTGGCGCCGTGCGGACTGACCACCCCCTTGGGCCGGCCCGTGGTGCCCGAGGTGAAGAAGACGCAGCAGGCCGCGGTGGGGTCGACGGCCACCGGTCGGAAGCCGGAGGGCGCGGCGACCGGCGCGGCCGCTACCGGCCACGCCGGCGCCGGGAGGTCTCCGGCCGGCTCGTCGCCGGTGACCACGAGCGGCGGTCGCAGGTCCGCGAGCACGGCGTCGCGCCGGGGCGCGGGCCACTCCGGCGGCAGCAGGCAGTAGGCGGCGCCGGCCTTCAGCACCGCCAGCAGCGCGACGACCAGGTCGAGGCCACGGGGCAGCAGGATCGGCACCCGATCGCCGGGGCGTACCCCGGCGGCGACCAGCCCGGCGGCCCAGGCGTCCGCGGTGGCGTCGAGCCGTGCGTACGTGAGGGCGCGGGTGCCCTCGACGACGGCGACGCCGGCGGGCCGCGACCGTGCCTGCCGGGCCACGGTCTGGTGCAGCCCTTCGGCCGGCGCGGTGTTGGGCGCGCCGACCGTCCATCGTGGGTCTGGTTGCACGCTGCCTCTCCCCTCGTCGGTGCCCTCTTGTGGTGACCGGACGATGCGCGTCACCATGTTCGACAAGAACGTTGCCATGACCTTGCCTCGTCTGGCAACCTACTGGCAAGTCCGGGCATCGAGGCCGCATCTTCCACGCCGGACGGTGCGCCTGGTGACTGATCAAAGGTGGGTGCATGGCGCGCGACCGTTCCCTCGACATCGCCGTATCCGGTATGGCCGGGAGGTTCCCCGGCTCACCCGAGCTGACCCGGTGGTGGTCCGCCCTCACCGCCGGACAGGTCCTGACCCGCCGCTATCAGCGGCACGAGCTGGCCGCCGAGGGCGTGCCCCAGCACCTGCTCGACGACCCGGACTACGTGCCGGTGCACGGTCACCTCGCCGACGCCGACCGGTTCGACAACGCGCTGTTCCGGATGAGCCCCCGCGAGGCCGAGATGCTCGACCCGCAGCACCGGCTGATGCTGGAGTGCGCCTGGTCGGCCCTGGAGGACGCCGGACTCAACCCGCTCGACACCGGGCTGACCACCGGCGTGTACGCCAGCGCCAGCAGCAGCGACTACCTCCGGCGGATGGTGGCCGGCGGTCGGCTCACGCCGCTGACGCTGGAGGACGCGCTGCACGGCACCCAGCCCGACTTCCTGGCCAGCCTCCTGTCGTACCGGTTGAACCTCAACGGCCCGGCGCTGGCGGTGCAGACCGCCTGCTCGTCGTCGCTGGTGGCGGTGCACCTCGCCGTGCAGGCGCTGCTCAACGGCGACTGCGACCAGGCGCTCGTGGTCGCGGCCGGGATGGCCTTCCCGCAGGCCGGTCACCTGCACGTGCCCGGTGGCATCCACTCCCCCACCGGGCACTGCCGCCCGTTCGACGCCCGCGCCGACGGCATCGTCGCCGGGTCCGGCGTCGCCTGCGTGGTGCTGCGGCGCCTCGCCGACGCGCTCGACGACGGCCCGGCGCCGCACGGCGTCATCCTGGGCACCGCCGTCAACAACGACGGGTCGGCGAAGGTCGGCTACTACGCCCCCTCGGTCGAGGGCCAGCAGGCGGTGATCCGCGCCGCCCTGCGGACCGCCGACGTCGGCGGCGAGACCATCGGATACCTGGAGAGCCACGGCACCGGCACCCGCATCGGCGACCCGATCGAGTGGGCCGCGGCGTCCGCGGCGCTGCGTGCCAGCGGCGCGCGCCCGGCACAGGTGGCGGTGGGCGCGCTGAAGGCGAACACCGGGCACCTCGACAACGCCGCGGGCGTGGCCGGTCTGATCAAGGCGATCCTCGTGGTCCGGGACGGGGTGATCCCGCCGGTCGCCGGCCACGGCGCGCTCAACCCGCTGCTGGACCACGAGGAGTCCCCGCTGTACGTGCCGGACCAGGCCCGCCCGTGGCCCGGCGACAAGCCCCGGCGTGCCGGGGTCAGCTCGTTCGGCGTGGGCGGCACCAACGCCCACGTGGTGGTGGAACAGCCGCCGGTCGCGAGCCCGGCGTCCCCGGCCGGTCCAGGTCACCGCCTGGTGGTGCTGTCCGCGGCCGACAGGGCCGCGCTCGACCGGGCCGCCACCCGCCTCGCCGCCCACCTGGGCGCCCACCGCACCGAGCCGGGGGACGTGGCGCGCACCCTGGCCACCGGCCGGGCCCACCTGACCGAGCGCCTCGCCGTCGTCGCCGCGGACACCGACCAGCTCGCCCGGCGGCTGACGTCCGGCGGCGCCCTGCGCGCGGGCGTGCCCGCGTCCGGCCCGGCCCCGCTCGTGCTCGCCTTCCCCGGGCAGGGCGCCCAGCACCCCGGGATGGCCCGGCCCCTGGCTACCGGCCTGCCCGGCTTCGCCCCGGCGCTGGCGACCGTGCTCGACGCGTACGACCCGGCCACCGCCGACCTGGTCGGTCGCGCCCTGCACGACCCCCGGTTCCCCGCCGACGAACTGGCCGAGACCGCCCTCGCCCAGCCCGCCCTGTTCGCGGTGGAGTACGCCGCCGCGGCGGCCCTGCGCGGGCTCGGCCTGCGCCCCGCGGCCGTGATCGGACACAGTCTCGGCGAGATCACCGCCGCGTGCGTGGCCGGTGTGCTCGACCTGGCCGACGCGGCCCGGCTGGTGACCGTCCGGGGGCAGGCCATGCAGCAGTGCCCGCCCGGCGCCATGCTGGCCCTGACCTGCGGCCGGAAGGAGGCCGACGACCTGATTCGCGCCTCCGGCCTGGCGCTGGAGGTTGCCGCCGTCAACTCCCCCGACCACGCCGTCGTGGCCGGGCCGCCGGACGTGGTGGACGCCTTCGAGGCCGGGCTTCCTCCCGGCCGGGTCCGCGCGCGGCGGCTGCGGAGCCGCCGCGCGTTCCACACCGCGCTCGTCGACGCCGCGGACGCGCCACTGCGGGAGGCACTCGGCGCGACGCGGCTCCGACCCCCGACGCTGCCGTGGGCCGCGAACAGCGGCGACGTGCTCGTCCCGGGCACACCGGTCGAGGCGACCCGGTTCACCGCGCAGGCACGCCACACCGTTCAATTCGGACCGGCGCTGGAGAAGCTGGCCGGCCGGTTCCCCGGCGCGGTCGTGGTCGAGGTGGGACCGGGTCACGCCCTGTCCACCCTGGCGGAGAGCGGCGGTCTCACCGCCGTGCCGCTGTGCGGCGGTCGGACCGACGACGACGAGGCGGTGCTGACCGCGCTGGGCCGGTTGTGGACCATGGGCCAACCGGTGGCGATCGAGGCGACGTGCCCCACCGGGCGTCGCGTCCACCTGCCCGGGTACGCCTTCCACGGGCCGCGCCACCTCGCCGCCGAGGCCGCCCCGGTGGCCGACGGGCGCACCCCGCCGGCCGGTGTCCCGCCGCTCGTGGCCGCCACGACGACCCCCGGTCCGGACCACCCGGCCGGTCCCACCGGACACGACGTGCCGGCGCTGGTCGGCCGGCTCTGGCGCGATCTGCTCGGCCGGGACCAGCTGTCCGACGACGCCGACTTCTTCGACCTGGGCGGCGACTCGCTGGGCGTCACCCACCTGGCGCGCCGGCTCCGCACGGACCTCGGCGTCCGGGTACCGATCCGCGACCTCATGACCCGCCCGACGCTCGGCGACCACACGTCGCTGTGCCGGGCCCTGCTCGACGACGACACCCGCGCCCGGGTCACGGTCGGCTGACCGCCGGCCGCCGCCACACCCCTGTCACCAGCGAAAGAAGGAGCTAGTCCATGACGACGCTGTCGATGGCCCCCCGGTCGGGCACCCCGGCCGACCTGCCGGGTCCGGCGCACCTCGGCCACCCCCTGCCGGACCGTCCGCTGACGCCGGTGCCGGACCTGGTGACCGCGGTCGCCGCACGCGCACCGTCCCGCCCGGCGGTACGCTGCGGCACCGACGAGATGACCTACGCCGAACTCGTCGCCGGAAGCTCGCGGATCGCCGCCACGCTGACGCGCGCCGGGGTACGCCGCGGGGACCGGGTCGCGGTCCTCGCCGACGCCTCCACGGCCACGGTCGCCGCCGTCCTCGCCGTGCTGCGCTGCGGTGCCGCCTACGTGCCGCTCGACCCCGGGCAGCCCGACCAGCGGCTGGCCGAGATCCTCGCCGACGCCCAGGTCACCGCGGCCCTGGTCGACGAGGACACCCGGGCCCGCCTGACCGGCACGGGCCTGCCGCTGGTGTCGACCGCGCTGCCCGAGGGCGCCACCGACGACGCCGAGACGCCGGTCGACGTCCCGGTGCTGCTCACCGACCCGGCGTACCTGATCTACACCTCGGGCAGCACCGGCGAGCCCAAGGGCGTGGTGGTCGAGCACGGGCAGCTGGCCGCGTCCACCCGGGCCCGGCGGCTGGTCTACCCGGGCGAGCCGACGTTCCTCCTGGTGTCGCCGCTCAGTTTCGACTCCTCGGTGGCCGGGCTGTGGGGCACGCTCACCGCGGGCGGTTGCCTGATCGTGGCCACCGGCGCGCAGGTGCGCGACCCGGAGCAGCTGGTGACCCTGATCGACGACCACCGGGCCACCCACCTGTTGTGCATCCCGTCGCTGTACAGCTATCTGCTCGACGCCGCCGCGCGTGCCGGCGCGGACCGCCTCGGCTCGCTGCGGACCGCGATCGTGGCCGGTGAGGCCCTGCCGCAGGAGCTGGTCGAGCGGCACTTCGCCGCGACCGCGGGCCGCTGCGAGCTGGTGAACGAGTACGGCCCGACGGAGGCGACCGTGTGGTCCACCTACCACCGGTTCACCGCGCCGGCTCCGGTGACGATCGGCCGACCGATCCCGGGCGCGCGGGCGTACGTGCTGGACGAGCGGCTGCGCCCGGTGCCGGTCGGCGAGCCGGGCGAGCTGTACGTGGCCGGCGCCGGCGTGGCCCGCGGCTACCACGGGCGGCCCGACGCGACCGCCCGGGCGTTCCGCGACGACCCGTTCGTGACCACCCCGGGCGAGCGCATGTACCGCACCGGTGACCTGTGCCGGTGGACCCGTGCGGGCACCCTGGAGTTCCTCGGTCGCCGGGACCACCAGGTCAAGGTGCGCGGTCACCGGATCGAGCTTGCGGCCGTCGAGGCGAAGCTGTGCGCGCTGCCCGGCGTGCGGGAGGCCGTGGCCGTGCCCACCGCCGGTGACACCGAGCTGGTCGGCTTCGTCCTCGCCCCCTCCGGGCCCGCCCCGGACGCGCTGCGACGGCAGTTGGCCGACCGGGTGCCCGCGGTCATGGTGCCCAGCCGCATCGTGGTCCTGGACCGCTTCCCGCGCACCCCCAACGGCAAGACCGATCGGGACGCCCTGCGCGGCCTGGCCGACGCCGGTCCGCCCGCCGACGACGCGGTGGCGTCGGCCGGGCCGGGCACGACGGACCCGGCCGGTCTGGCCGCCCAGGTCAGCGCGGCGTGGAAGGAGGTTCTGCAGCGTGACGACGTCCCCGACGACGTGAACTTCTTCGACCTGGGCGGTCATTCGCTGGCGATGTTCCGGCTCCGGGAGACGCTGGAGCGGCGCACCGGGCGTCGGCTGTCGGTGGTCGCCCTGTTCCAGCACACCACGGTGGCGGCGCAGGTGGCGCTGCTGCGCGACGGCGGTGACCCGGACGCCGCCGACGCGGACGACGGGGACGACCGCGTCGCCCGCGCCCAGCGGGCACGGGCCCTGCGTGCCCGTCGTGCCGGGCTCACCCCCCAGGAGGCGCTGTGACGACGACCCCCGACACCGCCCGCTGGCTGCGGTGCCCGCTGACGCTCGACGCTCCCGAGGCACGCCTGGTGTGTTTCCCGCACGCCGGCGGCTCCGCCGCCATGTTCCATCCCTGGGGCGGGCGTCTGCCCGGCGTCGAGGTGCACGCGGTCTGCTATCCCGGGCGCGCGCACCGCATCGCCGAACCGCCCCCCGCCGATCTGCGCCGGCTCGCGGCGCAGATCACCGACGCCCTGATGCCGCTGGCGGACCGCCCGCTGATCCTGTTCGGCCACAGCATGGGCGCGGCCGTCGCCCTCGAGACCGCGGTCGCGCTGCAGGAGCGCGGGGTCGAGCCGCTGCACCTGTTCGCGTCGGGATCGCGCGACGCGCCCTACCCGGAGCCGGAGGAGCTGTCGGACCCGGACGAACTGAACGACGCGGCGGTGGTGGAGCGCCTGCTGACGCTCGGTGGCACCGACCCGGAGCTGGCCGCCGACCCCGAGTTCCAGGAACTGGTCCTGCCGTACGTCCGCGCCGACGGCCGGATGTTCCACGCGTACACGCCGGGCCCGGCACCGATGCTGCGGTGCCCGGTGACGACGATCGTGGGCGACGTCGACGACGACGCCGACCGCCGCCCGTGGTCGACGCTGACCAGCGGACCGGTGCGGGAGCACGGCGTCCGCGGCGACCACTTCTACCTGGTGGACGAGCCGCCGTTGGCGCTGCTCGGCGACTGTCTGCCGGTGCCGGCGCGGAGCGGGCCGTGACGTCCGTGACCGCCGCGCCGACGCCGCTGGCCGCCGGCCCCGACGGCGACTCCGGGGGAGCCCTCCCCGGCTCCGCCGGCGAACCGCCGCGACGGTCGGCTCCGGCCCGCGCGGCGGACGTCCTGGAACTGGTCGAACGGCACGACGTGGAGATCGTCCGCTTCCTGTGGGTGGACCACAACGGAATCGTCCGCGGCAAGGGCGTGTCCCGGGAGTCGCTGCCCGGGCGGCTGCGGTCCGGGGTGCCGCTGTCCGTCGGCCGGCAGGCGGCCAGCCTGCTGGACCAGGCCCAGCCGGTGCCCGGCTTCGCGGTCATGGACGAGGTGCGCATCGCCGGCGACCCGGGCACCCTGGCGCTGCTGCCGCACGCGCCGGGCTCGGCGGCGCTTCTCGGTGACCTGCTCACCAGGGACGGAACGCCGTGGGGCGCGTGTCCGCGGGCGTTCCTCCGCGACGCCGTGGCGGAGGCCGCCCGGGAGGGGTACGCCGTCGTGGCCGCGTTCGAACCGGAGTTCACGCTCCTGCGCGACGGGGCGCCGCTGGACGACGGGCTCACCCTGGACAACGAGGCGTTCGACGTCACCAACGACTACGTGATCGCGCTGGTCCGGGCGCTGCGCTCGGCCGGGGTGGCGGTGGAGCAGTACCACCCGGAGACCTCACCGGGCCAGCACGAGGTCACGGTCCGGCCCGCGCCGGCGCTGCGGGCCGCCGACAACCACGTGTGGCAGCGGATGATCACCCGCGGGCTGGCCCGGCGGCGGGGTCTGCACGCGACCTTCGCCCCGGTGCCGCTGGCCGGCCTGCGCGGCAACGGCAACCACCTGCACGTGTCGCTCTGGCGTGACGGCAACGCGTTCGCCGCGCCCGGTGGCGGGCTGTCGGACGTCGCGCACCACTTCATCGCCGGGGTGCTGGCGCACCTACCCGGACTCAGCGCCCTGCTGTGCGCCGGCGTGAACAGCTACACCCGGCTGATGCGGGGCAAGTGGGCCGGCGCCTACGGGTGTTACGGCTTCGACAACCGCGAGGCCGCGGTGCGGGTCCCGTCGGTGCTGGGCGGTGACGAGTCCGGCACCACCAACGTCGAGATCAAGCCGTGCGACGGCACCGCCAACCCCTACCTGGCGCTGGGCGCCGTCATCCACGCCGGCCTGGACGGCGTGCGACGGCGGCTCGATCCGGGCCCACCGCTGACCATCGACCCGAACACCCTGCCCGACGCGGAGTTGCGCCGCCGGGGGGTCACCACCCTGCCCGGCAGCCTGGCCGAGGCGGTCGACGCGCTGGAACGTGACGACCTGCTGATGTCCGTGCTGGGCTCGCCCCGCCGGGAGCTCTACACCGCGATCAAGCGGGCCGACGTCCGGGACCTGGCGGCGCTGCCCGAGTCGGAGGCCTACGCCGTCTACCACACCCGCTTCTGATCCCGGGGGGGGTTGCCGACGCGGCAAGGGCGTCGGCAACCCTCTCCCACGCTCCCACCGTCCGGCGGGACCGTGGGAGCCGGCAACCCGCTGGCAACGACTGTGCCGACACCCTTACCCGGTGCCCGGTCAGGGTGGCTATACTCCTTTACAGCCATAAACCGGCGATGGCAATGCCGAGCCGACCATCACCGGCGGCCACACCTCGCGGAGTTCCGTGGCGGTTGTCGGTGATCTTGGCCTTGGGAGTGGGAATGCTGCAGCAGTCCGAGTTCGGATCCCGGCTTCGCGCGCTGCGCGAGAAGCGTGGCCTGTCCCAGGCGGCGCTGGCCGAGGGCGCCATCTCCACCGGCTATCTGTCCCGGCTCGAGTCCGGCGCCCGACGGCCGACCCCCCGGGTGGTGGCCTATCTCGCGCAACGCCTCGGCGTGCCGGTCTCGGTTCTGGAAGATCCGAACGCCGACCCGGTGGACGCCGTCGAGGCGTCCCCGTTCACCCAGGTCCTGGCCGCGGTGATCTCCGCCAGCAGCCACGACCGCGCCGCCGAACCGCTGGCCGAGGCGCTGCGGGCCGACGGCCAACACGACCCGGCCCAGCGGTGGCAGGCGCTCTGGCTTCTCGCCGAGATCCGCGGCGACGAGGGCGAGCGCGACGAACAGCGCCACCTGCTCGAGGAACTGGTCGAGCTGAGCGGGCAGCTCGGCGTCGCGCCGCTCCTGGCCCGTGCGCAGACCCAGCTGTCCCGCTGCCTGCGGACTCTCGGTGACACCGCCGGTGCCCGGGAGTACGCGCAACGGGCGTACGACGTCGCCGGCGAGTTGTCCCTCACCGACCGCGCGGCGACGCTGCAGGCCCTGGTCTCGGCGCTGGCCGAGGCGGGCCGGCTCGACGAGGCCCGGACCCACGCCGAGGAGTTGTGCCGCCTCACCGAGCCGGCCGGCGGGACGCTGCACGTGGAGGCGCTGTGGGCGGCGGCGACGGTCCGCACCCGCCAGGGTGACCACGCCGGCGCCATCGCCCGGTTGGAGGAGGCGCTCTCCGGCGCGAACAGCCGGCAGGACCTGCACCTGTGGATCCGCCTGCACCTGGCCGCCGCCTCGCTCTACCTGCAGACCACCCCGGCGCAGCCGGAGCGGGCCCGGGCCGTGCTGGACACGGTGGAGCCGGTGCTGCGACTGATCGGCACCGAACGCCATCACCAGGAGCACCAGAGCCTGCGGGCGCACCTGGCGTTCGCCGAGGGACGGCTCGACGACGCACGCGCCATCTGCGACGCGGCAGCCGATCGGCGCTCCCTGCTGTCGTTCCGCGACCGACTCAAGCTCGCCGCCCTGCAGGCCCGGCTGGCCATCCTGGGCGGTGACGCCGACGGCGGCATCCGGGCGCTGCAGGACGTCGCCCGCCAGGCCGAGCAGGCCCACAACGTCGAACTCGCCGCGGAGCTGTGGCGCAGCCTCGCGGAGACCCTCGCCCGGCCGTACGGCGGGGATCCGGCCCTCGCCGGCCGGGCCCCCACCGGCTGAGCCCCGCCCCGACGGCGGCTCGCACGACCGGTGCCGCACGCGTCAGGCGGCGCAGGCACGCCGGAGCGAGCGACCGAGCGCCTCGATGTCGGCGACGCCGTTGTAGTGGTGCACCGACGTGCGCACGAACCGCTCGATCCCGGCCGCGGCCAGGTAGAGCGGGGTGTGCGCGCCGACGCCGACCCACGCGTTGAGCCCGTCCTCGGCCAGGGCGTCACGGATGCGCTCCGGCGGCAGCCGGTCGTGGGTGAACGACGCGATGCCGCCGTGCCGGCTGCCCGGCATCAGCAGCCGCGTTCCCGGCGTCTGTCCGATCGTGGCGGTGAGCGCCGGGTAGACCTCGGCCGCCGGCGCCGGTGCGGTGCGGGCGTACTCGGCGGCGGCGAGCAGACCGAGCACCGCGGCGTTGCCACGCTCTGCGGTCTCGAACCGGGCCGCCGTGTCCACGTCCAGCCGATGCTCGTGCAGCGAGACCGCCTGCGCGACGTGCAGGTCGTAGAAGACCGGATCGATCCGGTCCCACAGGTCCGGGCGCAGGTAGGCGAACCCGGTGCCGCGCGGGCCGCGGAGGAACTTGCGTCCGGCCGCCGTCAGGGCGTGGCAGCCGATCGCACCGACGTCGACGGGGATCTGACCGATCGTCTGGCACGCGTCCACCAGGTACACCGCCGACGAGCCGGCGAGCAGCGCGCCGATCCGCTCCACCGGTTGGATCAGGCCGACCGCCGACGGCATGTGGACCACCGAGACCAGCGCCACCCGGTCGTCGAGACGCGCGCGCATCCACTCCAGGTCGACGTCCCCGGCGTCGCCCACCGGGATCACCTCCAGCGTGCAGCCGCGTCGGGCGGCGAGCCGCTGCAGGGCGATGAGGTTGCCCGCGTACTCGTACGGGGTGGTCCAGATCCGGCTGCCCTCGGCGACGTCGAGATGGCACGCGATCCGGCACCAGGCGTCGGTGGCGCTGGCGAACAGGGCGATGTGCTCCGGGCGGGCGCCGACGAGCGCGGCGAGCGCGGCGTACACCCGGTCGGTGAGGTCGGCGGCACGTGCCTGTTCGGCCTCGTACGGCCCGACCGCGGCCTCCGCCTCGAGGTAGCCGGTCATCGCGGCGGTGACGCCGGGGGCCGGCAGGCCCGCTCCGGCGGTGTTGAGGTGGATCGCGCCCGCCGTCATCGCCGTGCCCGGGCCGGCGTCGGCGTGTCCGCCGGCTGTCGCGGTGGGGTGGGGCGCGTCGCGGTGGACGACGCCAGGACGGAGGCCAGCTCCGCCTGCGGCGGGTCGGCCCGGTACGGCGCGGTCCGCGTCTCCGGCGCCGTCCGGCCGAGGGCGACGATCTCGGCGAAGCTGCGCTGCCCCGGATCGCCGGGCACGCCGCCGTCCCGACGCCACTGCCGGTACTTGGCCGCGTAACTGATCAGGGTCTCCTTGTCCCGGCGGCCGGGCGGGCGGGTCAGGATGCCGGCCCACAGCCCGTCCCACTGGGCGTAGGCCGGGTCGCCGAGCAGGATGCGGTGCGCCTTCTTCATGTTCCAGAAGGGCACCCCGGTGTTGAGGTGGTGGACCAGGTGGTAGTTGTCGTTGTGCCGCCCCAGCAGGAACCGTTCGACGGCCCAGCCGTGCCGGTTGCGGGTCATCAGGATCTGCCGGCTCTCGCTCTCCGGCAACGGGAAGTGCTCGGCCAGTTCGGACAGCCAGCCGATGGCGACCGCGGTCGTGAACAGCGGCACGATCCAGAACAGGAGGAACTCGAGCAGATAGCCGCCGGACACGATCGGGGTGAGCAGCGCCGTCCAGACGCCGAGCAGCAGCCAGCGTTCGGCCCGTAGGCTCATCGGCATCGAGACGGCCACCTGGTCCTCGCGGAACAGCAGCCGGTCCTCCACCACGTACCGGACGTACTCGAGCGTGCGCAGGCCGAGCACCGCGAACAGGATGTTGCGCAGGAAGAAGGCCCGGTTGGAACCGCGCGGATCGTAGATGCCGCACTCCACGTGGAAGCTGTAGTCCGGGTCCTTCTCCCGGTCCCCGAGGTAGCGGTGGTGCAGCCCGATGTGCGAGCTGCGGTAGGGGTTGTGCATGTGGAACACCAGGTGCCCGGTGAAGACGGTGCTGAGCACGAGGTTGAGGGTCGGGTTGCGCGCCAGCACCTTGTGCGACGCCTCGTGCAGCAGGTTGACCAGAGCGCGTTGGGTGGAGCCGATGAGCACCAGGGAGACCGGGTAGAACCAGTACGACACGCCCAGGCTCAGGTAGACGGCGAACGCGATGACCGCGTAGTCGAAGAGGACGCCGAGTATCCCGTGGTGGTTGTCCAACCGGCACAGCCGGCGCAGTTCGCGTCGGATCTCCGGGGACAACTTGCTGAAGTCGAGGTCGGTGGGCGGGCTGAGGTGGTTCGCCGAGGCCATTCGAGACTCCTCGCAGAGGGCACGCGCCGAGTGCGCACGTGGCAAAAAGCCGCCAGCGGTGGTCAACCCAGCTCGCGCCGGCGGCTTGGCCGAGGGACCCGCAGTCGGCGGGCGGAAAGGGGTGGCGAACTGGGGGGCGGGATGGTGCCCAGCGACGACGGTAGAGGATGGCAACGTCTTTGACAATGCTGTTGCCTGACATTGACAACGCGGCTGTGCCATTACTACGATCAAGCAGCCAAGAGGCGCGGGGGGCGCATTTGTCAACGCCGCAACCCGTCCGCATTCTGCCGTGATTCCGCGTCTCGGCAGAGGGGAGACGATGCCGAGGGCACCGTCTCCCACACCTCAGGGATGAGACATTGGAACAGCCGCAGTTCGGTCAACGCTTGAGGGCCCTCCGACTGGGGCGTGGGCTGTCGCAGGCTGCGCTCGCCGGGAACTACATCTCCACCGGCTACCTGTCCCGGCTGGAGTCGGGCGCCCGGCAACCCACACCACGCGTGGTGGCATACCTGGCGGAGCGGCTCGGCGTCGAGGAGTCGGCGTTCCTCGCCCAGGCGCGGCCCACGTCCCTGGCGATCGTGCTCGCCTCGGTCACCTCGGGCACCCCGCGCGACAGCGCCGACCGGGTGGCCGAGGCGCTCCGGCTCGACGACGGACGCGCGCCGGAGCTGCGCTGGCAGGCCCTGTGGCTGCTGGCCGGGCTGCGCAGCGACGAGGGCGCGCACGAGACGGCGTACGCGCTGCTCACCGAACTGCTCGCGCTCGCCGAGGAACTGGACGTGCCCGAGCTGCTGGTGCGCACGTGCACCCGGATGTCGCGCTGCCTGCGCGTGCTGGGCGACAACGTGCAGGCCCACGAGTACGCCCAGCGGGCCGTCACGCTCTCCACCGAGCTCGCGCTGCCGGACCGGACGGCCGCGCTGCACGTGCTGATCTCCACCGAGGCCGAGGCGGGCCGACTGGGCGAGGCACGCCGGCACGCCGACCTGCTGTGCGCCCTCACCGAGGGCACGCCGGGGACGGCGTACGTGGAGGCGTTGTGGGCGTCGGCGACGGTCAGCATGCGCCAGGGTGACCACCGCGCCTCGCAGGAGGTGCTGGAACGGGCGTTGCGGCTGCTGGACAGCCACGAGGATCTCAAGCTCTGGATGCGCCTGCGGTTCGCCGCCGCCTCCCTCTACCTGCAGAGCACGCCGGCCCAGGCCGCCGCGGCGCGGGCGCGCCTGGACGAGGTCGCCCCCGTGGTGGAGATGATCGGGTCCGAGCTGCACCACCAGGAGCTGCTCTCCCTGCGGGCCCACCTGGCGTTCGAGGAGGGGCGCTTCGCCGAGGCCCGGGAACTGGCCGGCCGGATCGACGACTCGGGCGGGCGCCTGTCCTTCCGGGACCAGTTGCGGATCGAGGTGCTGCGCGGCCGCCTGAGGATCGTCGAGGGCGACACCGAGGCCGGCATCGAGCACCTGCAACGGCTGGCGCAGAGCGCGACCGCCGCGCACAACCTGGAGCTGGCCGCGGAGACCTGGCGCAGCCTGGCCGAGACGCTGTCCGCTCCGGCCCGGCTGCGGGAGATGACGACGCGACCGCCGGCGAGCGCCGGCTAGGAGGGACGGAACGTGGCGCAGCCGTGGGTCAGGCCGATGCGGGTCGAGGACGTGCCGGCCGCCGAGCGCGCCTCGGCGGTGACCTTCCTGGAGGGCGACCGGCTCAGCCGCCGGGTGAGCGAACCGGAGGTCCGGCCCCGGTCCGCCGCGGTGGGCAAGCAGTGGATCGACCGGATGTCGTATCTGGTGGAAACCGATCCGGGTGGCTGTTGGGTGGCCGTGGACGGCGAGGACCTCGTCGGCTTCGCGATCTCCCAGAACCGGGGACGGGTCTGGTACCTGGCCACCTACGGCGTGCTGCCCGGACACCAGGGACACGGGCTGGGCCGGCGGCTGATGGACGCCGTCCTCGCCCACGCCGACGGCCGGCCGGGCCTGTTCTCCTCCACCGTGCACCCCGGGGCCACCCGTCGCTACCGGTTGGCGGGCTTCCTGCTGTATCCGCAGATGCGGATGGTGGGCACGGTGGACCGGTCCACACTCCCGGCGGTCCCCGGACTGAGCGAGGGGGACGGCAACGACATCGGATGGATGGATCGGCTCGACGAGAGCCGCCGCGGCGCCGGCCACGGCCCCGACCACGGGTACATGCTCCGACGGTTGCGGCTGGTGGTGTCGCGGCGGCCGGGCCGCCTCGGGTACGTCTACCTCGACGAGGAGACCGGGCAGCCGAAGCTGCTGGCGGCGCAGGACCCGCGGACGGCGTCCGCGCTGCTGTGGGAGGCGCTGGCCGCGTCGCGCGGGCCCACGCTCGTCAACTGCATCACGACCGCCAACCACTGGGCGGTCGACGTCGGGCTCGCCGCCCGGCTCGACCTCGGGCAGGAGGGCTACCTGGCGCTGCGCGGCCTGCCGGAGCCCGCGCCGTACCTGGCCAGCGGCCACTTCCTGTAGGAGGCCCGGCGGGGCGGCGACGCGTCGACACCGCCCCGCACCGGCCGGGTGGTCAGAAGTAGGTCCGGACGAAGTCGACCACGGTCTCCCCCCGTACCACCGGGATCAGCTGCCACTTGTCGAAGGCCGTGCACGGGTAGGACAGACCGAGCCGGACCCAGTCCCCCACCGCGAGCCCGTGCCCGGCGGCCAACGTGATGAAGGCGTGCTGGTCGTTGACCGCGCTGACGGTGCAGTCGGTCAGCTCCCGGATCTCGCCGTCGGCGCCGCGGACCAGCTGCGGCTCCGGCGGCCAGGCGTCGAACGACAGGTCCCGCTTGCCGGCGGTCAACAGCGCCAGCCCGGGCTCCGGCAGCGAGGTCACCCGCGCCCACAGCTTCAGGGCGGGTCGCAGCGAACCGCTGCCGGCCTCTCCCCGGGAGAACGGGGACATCCACCGGTAGAAGCCGTCGTCGTGCGTGACGTAGCACCCGCTGCGCAGGACGGTGGTCACGGACATGCCCGGCCACGGGCCGGCGAACACGTCGGCGACCTGGTCGAAGAAGCAGCTCCCCCCGGCCGTGAGCAGGATCTCGTCGGTCTCGAACAGCCCCTCCCGGTGCAGCGCGACGGTCAGCTCCCGCATGCGGCGCAGGAACTCGTCGACGACCGAGACGCTGTGCGGGGAGGGATCGTTGACCAGCACGCCCTCGTAGCCGCCCACCCCGACCAGGCGGAGCAGCGGGCTGGCCGCCGCCGCGCGGGCCACCGCCGTCGCCTCGGCCGTCGAGCGCGCCCCGGCTCGGCCCGCCGTGCGGCCGACCTCCACCACGACGTCCACGGGCGCGGCGCCCACCTGCCGCAGCGAGTCCTCCATCCGGGCCACCCCCTCGACGGAGTCGACGAAGCAGGTGAACTCGAACCCGGGGTCGGCGGACCGTTCCTCGTCGACCCAGCGCAGCCCGGCCGGGTCCACCAACTCGTTGGCGAAGATGACCCGGGACACCCCGAACGCGCGGTACACCCGCAGCTGGGCCGTGTTGGCCGCGGTCAGGCCGTAGGCGCCCGCCTCGATCTGGCGCGCCCAGAGCTGCGGCGCCATCGTCGTCTTGGCGTGCGGGGCCAGCTGTACGCCCCGGTCGGCGCACCACTTCGCCATCGTGGTCAGGTTGTGACTCAGGGCGGCCTCGTCGAGCACCAGCACCGGCCCGAGGAATCCGTCCTCGAACAGGTTGAGCCCGCGCTCCGCCGCCTGCGCGACCGTGCACCCGTCCAGCGCCACCGGCAGTCCCTTGTATCTCCAGGTGATCGGCTCCTGCCGGATCGCCGCCACGGCCTCGGTATCGATCATCTCCAGCCCTCCCACGACACGGTTTGCCTTTGCCAGAGCTTGCCAGATGTGGCAAGCGCTCGCCAACACCGTGGCCGGCTCGGGGTACGCCGGCCCGACACATCGTGCGCCTGCTGCGGATTCCGGCATTGCCAGAGATGGCAATAGTTGGCAATATGGGTCCCACGGCCGGCGGCATCGGGCGTGCGTCTCCCCACCCGCGGCGCGCCACGTACCGTCCCCAGCCCGGCACGGGCGGGCGCCGCCGGCCCCGACGAGGAAGGGCAGGAACAGTGACTCAGACCATCGAGAACCCCACCGCGACCCGGGTCCGGATCCGGCAGGTGGCGGGCAACATCGGCGCCGAGATCCTCGGGGTCGACGCCGGGGCGCAGCTCAGCGACGAGGTGATCGGCGAGCTGCGGCAGGCCCTCCTGACCCACAAGGTCATCTTCCTTCGCGGGCAGGACCTGGGCTACGACCAGCTGGTGGCGTTCGGCAAGCGGTTCGGCACCCTCACCCTGGGCCACCCGATCTACGGGGGCCCCGAGGGCAAGCCGCTGCTGCGGGAGATGGACTCCCGCGGCGAGGGCACCCGCGCGAACTACTGGCACGCCGACTTCACCTACATGGACAACCCGCCGGCCTTCGCCTTCCTGCACAACGTGGTCTGCCCCGAGGTGGGCGGCGACACGATCTGGGCCAACACCGGGGCGGCGTACCGGGACCTGCCGGAGGGACTGCGCACGCTGGCCGACGGGCTGCGGGTCATCCACTCCAACGACTCGGACTTCACCGACGCCACCTACGACGGCGACGTGCGGACCAAGTACCTCAAGAACCGGTTCGCGGCCGAGCACCCGGCCGTCCGGGTGCACCCGGAGACCGGCGAGCGCTGCCTGCTGCTGGGCGGGTTCGCCCGGGCGGTCAACGGCTACACCCCGCAGGCCGGTCGCGACCTGCTCCGGATCCTCACCGAGTACGCCACCAAGCCCGAGTACACGGTGCGGTGGAAGTGGCAGAAGGGCGACCTGGTGATCTGGGACAACCAGGCCACCCTGCACTACGCGATCAGGGACTACACCGAGCACCGCCGCGGTGAGCGGGTCACCGTCGCCGGCCCCACCACGGTGGGTGTCGACGGGGCTCCCGCCGTCACCCTGCAGGGCAACACCTCCGAGTTCGTGGCCGGCACGGGCATGTAGCCCTCGTCGGCGCGAGCGATCCCGTTCCCCGGTCGCACACCGGTCCACCGGTGCGCGACCGGGGAACGCGCGCGTTGCGCCCCGGTCGCGCCGCGCGCCCGCGACGGGGCGGCCACGATGGATGGTCGGCGCACAACGGCGACGGCTCCCGGCGGAAACCGGGAGCCGTCGCGTCGTGGGGTGGGGCCGAGGCCGTGCGGGTGCGGTGCCGCTCAGGCCGGCGGGACCGAGGCGACCCGCTCACCGGGCGGCACCACCGTCACCCCGTCCAGGAACGGCGCCGCCATCGGCTTCACGTCCACCGGCTCGGCGCTGATCACGTATCCGGTCAGCTGCCGCTCGTGCTGCCGGCCGGGGGCGTACCCGAGCATCAGCCCGGGCCCGCTCAGGTGCGCGCCGGTCAGGATCAGGTCGGCGACGTCCCGGCCCTCCGGGTCGTGGTTGTCCTGCGACGGCACCGGGTGGAAGCCCATCGCGACCTTGAACGGGAACAGGCCCGCCTTGGTCAGGTGGCCGTACAGGTTGGGCTCGTCGCCCAACGTCACCCACTTGAACCCCTTGTCGCGGGCGACCCGCATGGCCGCGAAGTAGAGGGTGCGGGCCAGGCTGGCCCGGCGCCACTCCTCGGTCACGGCGGAGAAACGGATACGGGCCATGTCCTCGTCCGGGCACTCGCGGACCAGGCATCCGCCGGCGATCTCCTCGCCGTCCATCGCGAACACGCCGTAGTACTTGTCCGGGCCGTGCAGCATCGCGTCCCGGTACCGGCACGCGATGGTGATCCCGTACGTCATCTGCTCCACCCGGGCGCGGTAGAGGTCCAGGAACCGGTCGAGCAGCGACGCCGGCAACGTGTCGTGGACGGTCAGGGTGAGCGCCGCCTCGGCCCGGTGCCGGGCGCGACGGATGTCCTGACGCGGTTTGGTGGCCAGCCCGGCCAGGAACTCCTCCTCGCCCGGGCCGAGCTCGGCGCGCCACGACAGCAGCTCCGGTTTGTGGACGAAGCCGAGCCCGGTGAGTTCGGGCAGGAGGTCGGCGGGCGGGTCCGGCAGGCGCACCACGTCGATGTGCCGGTCGTCGCCGCGCCACGGCCGCAGCGCCAGCTCGTCCGGCTCCATCTCGGCGACGGCCAGCCCGTGGTGGTCACTGATGCGCACGGTCTCACCCCCTCGCCTCGGCCGGGACGGCCAGGTCGGCCTCCCCGGCCGACGTGGCGGCCACCTCGATGCGGTACCGGCGCGCCACCTCGGCGCACCGCTCGGACACCTGCGCCTCGGTCGCGGCCCGGATCAGCACGATCCCGGCGTAGATCGAGGAGTCCAACGGGCCGGCCAGGTGGTCGCCGACCTTCGTGGTGATCTCCGCGTACTCCACCCCGGGCGCGGCCCGCAGCTCGGCGGCGGTGCTGATCGCGGTGACGGTGCCGATCGGCCGGGGCAGCATGTACTGGATCATGTGGTCGGACCGGGCCGGCACGTCCAGGTCGACCGGGTCGCCGATGGACGTGGCAATGAGGGCGTCGGTGGTGTCCACGCCGTACTGGTGCTCCAGTTGCAGGGGGATCCCGCCGCCGGCGGTCCGGCAGGCGACCTCGCCGACCAGGTAGCCCCGCGCCGACTTGAGGATCTCCAGATGGGTGACGCCGTCGGGCAGCCCCAGCGCGGCGACCACCCGGTCGTGCAGGTCGCGGATGAGGCGGCCCTCGGGGTCGTCGTCCGGCAGGGTGTACGAGCCGATCACGCCGCCGAGGCTGTCGAGGACCGGGGCGAAGTACCGGGAGGCCGCGGCGAACACGGCCGTCCCGTCGACCACGACCCCGTCGCAGTGGAACTCGGTCTCGATGTCGACGAACTCCTCGGCCAGCATCGGGCTGTCCAGGTCGCCGAGCCGGGCCAGGACCTCGCCGTCCATGATCGACCGGGCGTGCGCGGCGTCCCGGACCACGAACACGTTCTCCGAGCCGCCGCCGAAGGCGGACTTGAGCACGTACGGCCAGCCCAGCTCGTCACCGACGGCGACGAGCTGGCCGACCGCGTTCACCCGGCGGAACGTCGCCACCGGCAGCCCGGCCGCGGCGACCTTCTGCTTCATCACGAACTTGTTGGAGAACGCGTTCGCCACGTCGAAGCTCGGCCCGGGAATGCCGAAGTAGGAGCGGACGAACCCGCCGGCCGGGACGCTCCACTCGGACGGGGCGACCACGTGGTCGAAGGGGTTGCGCTCCCGGATCCGCAGGGCGGCCTGACGGACCAGGTTCAGGTTCTCGATGGTGTCGACGACCTCCAGGTCGGTGCCCGCGTCGTACCAGTCGAGGTAGCCGGGCATGGAGATGACCGACAGCCGGATGTCGTCCCGCTCCTGCAGGGCGCGGGCGACGGCTTTGCGACCCGAGTTGATCAGTAGCACGTTCTTCATGTCGCAGCCTCTTCCTTCGCAGCGGACGTGGGCCCCGGCGTCAGCGCAGTCCGGCGCTGTACGCGGAGGTGTCGCCGGCGAGGGTGACGCTGGGCCGCCCGTCGACCCCGACCGGCGTCCGGCCGATGGTCGTCAGTCGCTCACCGCGTCGGCGCTCCCGGCCGTAGTCGTAGATCGCGTAGTGCATGGTCGCCTGGTTGTCCCAGATCACCAGGTCACCGACGCGCCACTGCCAGCGGACGGTCTGCTCGGGCCGGGTCACGTACTCCTGCAGCACCCGGATCAGGTCGCGGCCGGCGGCCGGGGCCATCCCCACGACGCTGCGGGCGAAGCCGCCGAGCAGCAGCGCGCGCTCACCGGTCTCCGGGTGCACCCGCACGGCCGGGTGCTCCGCTACGTAGGGGGTGGCCACGTAGTCGTCCCGGTGGTCGACGGTGTCGTCGGTGAAGTCGGAGTCGTTGCTGTGCACGACGCGCAGCTGGTCGGCGAGGACGCGCAGCGGCTCCGGCAGGGACTGGTACGCGGTGACGCAGTTCGCCCACATCGTGTCCCCACCCACCGGCGGAATGATCTTGGCGTGCAGGAGGCAGAAGGCGGGCGGCCGCTCGATGAACGTCAGGTCGGTGTGCCAGTGGTTGGCCTTGGTCCCGTGGGCCGAGTCCATCTCCCGCAGCGCGGGACGCCGCTCCGGCGCCGCGTAGATGGGGTGGCTCAGGGTCAGCTCACCGAGCCGCTCGGCGAACGCCCGCTGGGTGTCGTAGTCGAGCTTCTGGTCCCGCAGGAAGACCACCTTGTGCGCGAGCAGGGCGGCGCGGACCGCGGCGACGGCGTCGTCGCTGAGCGGTCCGCTGGTGTCGACGCCACCGATCTCGGCGCCGATGTTGCCCGCGAGCCGGGTGACGGTGACGGCCGGTGGGGCCACGAGGGTCTGCGCCACGGTACTGCCTCTCTCTCGGATGATCGTGCGCGTGGACGACCTCCCGACGCGCCGACGTTGCCAGATCCGGCAGCGCGGGGAACATTCCATCGCGCCATCATCGTGACCTCATTGCCAAGATTTGGCAAGGCGTGGCAACATGGCAGCGATCGGACAGCGCGCCGCCCCGAACCGACGAAGCTCGTCACCCCCGACCCGGCCCTGCCCGACACAGCGAGAGCCGCACCCCGGCCGCGACGGCGATGGGAAGATCATGAGAAAATTCTGGTTGTACACCGGAGCGACGGCCATCTCCATGGCCGGAAACACGTTCCTGTACCTGGCCGTGCCGTGGGCACTGCTCGAACACACCGGATCCGGCCTGCTCGCGGTCACGAGCATGGCCGCTCAGACCGCACCGTTCCTGCTCGCCCCGCTCCTCGGCGCGTTCATCGACCGGCACGACCGGCGCACCCTGTTCATCGCCGGCGAGATCGTTCAGTGCGCCGCCGTCGCGATGATCCCGCTGCTGCTCATGCTCCACCAGGTCGCCCTGGTCTTCGTCATGCTCGCCGTCATGGGCCTGGCCAAGGTCGTCTCCGACGTCGCCGGCGACTACGGCCTGATCCCCGCCCTCGTCCCTCGCGAGCGGCTCGACCAGGCCGCCAGCTGGTTCAACTCCGCGCAGCTCGTCGCCCGGTTCGCCGGCCCGGCACTGGCCGGCCTGACGATCGCCGCCGCCGGTGTCACCTGGGCCCTGCTCATCGACGCCGGCAGCTTCCTCGTCACCGCCGTCGCGGCCCTGTTCCTGCCCAGGGTGCGCACCGCCATCGAACAGCACGGCCCCACCATGCGCGAACAGATCCGCGCCGGGATCGCCTACTTCCGGGCCCGCCCCGACCTGCGCCGGCTCACCGCCGCGGTGGCGCTCTACAACCTCGGCGCCGGCGCCGTCGAGCCCACCATCCTCACCATCGGCACCGACCACTGGAACTGGTCCCCCGGCGCCCTCGGCATCGCCGTCTCCTTCGGCGCCGTCGCCGCCGCCGTCGGCTCCTGGGTCAGTCCCCTCGCGCCCCACGGCCCGCACCGCCGCCACCTGCGCGTGGGCGTGTGGCTCGGCGTCGCGGCCCTCGGCTCACTCGGCCTGCTGTTCGTCGCGCCCATCCTCGTCATCATCGCGTTCTGCCTGCTCTGCTTCGGTGAGGGCGGCGTCAACGCGACGACCATGGCCTACCGTCAGGCCGAGATCCCCGCCGAACTCTCCGGCCGGGTCAACGCCGTCATCCGCACGTTCATCACCGGGACCGTGCCGCTGTCGTCGCTCCTGCTCGGCCTCACCGTCGGCTTCACCGGCTCCTTCCTCGTCTTCCTCCCCGCCGCCGTCACCGCCGTGCTCGCCGTCGTCATCTGGACCACGTCGCCCACCCGCGCCAGCAACGCGCCGGATCCGGCGCCCACACCCGGGCCCGTCCCCACCGAGACCCCGGCCATGGCTCACGCCGTGCCGCAGGAAGCGGCGCGGTGACCATGGCCGGCGTGCTGCTCGTCAACTCCAACTGCCGCACCGGGGCCCGGCTCCTGCAGGACCGCCCCGACGTCCGGCTCTCCGTCATCACCATCGAGAAGTACCGGCACTTCTACGACCCCGGCACCGACGTCGAACTCGTCGACTCGGTCGCCGACCTCACCGGGGTGCGGCTCGCCGCGCTGCGGATCCGCGAGCGGCACCCCTTCGACTGGGTCGTCGCGCCCTCCGAGTGGAGCGTCCAGGCCGGCGGCTACCTCCGCTCGTACCTGGGCCTGCCCGGCCCCGGATACGAAGTCGCCAACGCGTTCTCGAACAAGTTCGTGATGAAGCAGAAACTGGCTGCGGCCGGCCTGCCCGTCACCGCCTTCCGGCGCCTGGAGGCCCTCGGCGACACGGTCGAGGCCGCCCGCCACCTCGGCTGGCCCGTCGTCGTCAAACGCGTGTGCGGCGGCGGCGCCGGCTACGTCGTCGTCGTCCGCGACGCCGACCACCTGCGGGAGGTCTTCGCCGAGGACAGCCGCGCCGCCATGCGCACCGCGCCGTTCCCGCTCATGGCCGAGCGCCTGGTCGACATCGAAGCCGAATACCACTGCGACGGTGTCGTCGTCGACGGACAGGTCAGGTTCGCGGCGGTGTCCCGCTACTTCGCCCCCGTCCTCGACAGCGTCGGCGGCGTCATCGGCTCGTACACGCTGCCCGACCACGACCCCGAGGCACGCCTCATCGCCGACCTGCACACCCAGGTCGTCGACGCCCTCGGGCTGCACGACGGCGTCACCCACCTCGAGGTCCTCAAGAGCCCGAGCGGCTACCTCATCGGCGAGATCGCCTGCCGTCCCGGCGGCGGCGGCATCACCGACCAGATCCGCCACCAGTACGGCGTCGACCTGTGGGACACCTTCCTCGACCTCGCCACCGGCATCGGTGTCGACGTGGCCCGGGCGCCCCGCGACGATCACATGATCCAGTATATGCTGCCCCGGCCCGCCGGGACGGTCACCGCCATCACCAGCCGCGACGAGATCCTCCGCCTCGACTGCGTCGTCGACGCCAGCATCACCACCCGCGTCGGCGACACCGTCCGCGGCCCGGTCGACTCCTCCACCTACGCCGGCGTCGTCGTCATGCGTGCCGCCACGGCGGGGGACATCGACCGCAGCATCGCCGCCGTCGACGCCGCCTTCCACATCGACGTCACCGACCCCGCCCGCACCACCGTCCCGGCCGGAGGCGGGCCCACGCCCTGACCGGCGGACGCCGGTGCGGGCACCCGCCGTCGCCGCGGCGACCTACCGCGGTACGGCGCGGAACCACGCCTCCCGGTCGCCCGGATCGGGTCCGCGCCGCGGCGCCGTCGGTGACTCCTCGGCCGTCACCGGCGCGTAGTGGTCGAAGGTGGTGCTCAGGACGGCCTCGCCACCGGTGAGGTCGGGCAGCGCGGCGACGACCTGTGGCACCCGCGCGGACGGCAGGGTGCCGCTCACCTCCAGGTACCCGCCGGCCAGCGTGGTGTCGTGGACGACCGCGCCCAACCGGCCCAGCAACGCCATCACCGTCTCCACGGCGCGCTGCGGAAGGTTGACGTCGAACCGCTCGACCGGCTGGCACACCCGGGTGCCCGCCCGCCGCAACGCCGCGGCGACCACGACCGGGGCGAGGTTGCGGAAGTCCGCCGCCACGCTCGACATGGACTTGGCGAACTTCTGGTGCGAACTGCTCTGTCGCGGCCAGTACCGGGAGGCGGTCATGGCGACCGTGCAGTCGGTGACCGGCCAGCCGTACCGGCCCTGCCGGAGGGCGGCCCGCACGCCCTCCTCGGTGGCGGCGACGAATGCCGGCGGCAGTCGGCCGGGCTCGACCCCCGGCCGGAACTCGATGCCGTGCCCGACCGGGGCCGCCTCGATCCGCAGACCCAACCCGGCCAGGTAGGGATTGCCGCGCTCGTTCGCCCGTTCCTCGGCGGTTCCGGTGCCGGCGACCCGTTCGATGCAGGCCGTCGACGTGCCGGAGAACCGCACCCGGACGCCGTAGCGGTCCGCCATGAGGGCGGCCAGCACCTCCTTCTGCACCTCGCCGTGCAGGCGGATCACCGCCTCCGCCTCCCGCTCGTCCAGACGCAGGTCGACCAGCGGGTCCTCGTCGGCCAGCTCGGCCAGCCCGGCGAACATCGCCAGGCGCTGCTCCGGTTCGACCGGCTCGACGACGGCCTGTCTGGTCGGGGGTGGGAACCGGTAGACGTGTCGCCGCGGCGGGTCCCCGATGTGCTGGCCGATCCGGGCCGACACGCCGCGCACCGCGGCGATCTGTCCGGCGGAGACCGAGGGACGCACCAGGACGCCGGCGGGCTCGATGACGGCGATCTGGGTCACCGTCTGCGGGCGGCTTCCGGCCAGCTGCACCCGATCCCGCACCTGCAGCCGCCCGGACCACAACCGCAGCCAGGCCCGCCGGCCGTGCCCGTCCCGATCCACGGCGAAGACCGTGCCCGCCAGCGGGCCGTCCCGCTCGGCACCGCGCGGCAGCAGGTCGGCGAGGAGGTGACACAGCTGCCGTACGCCGGCTCCGGTGATCGCCGAGCCGCACGCCACCGGGGTGAGCTCGGCGCGGCGTACCCCGCTCCGGATCGCCCGCCGGACGTCGCGGACGCGCACCGGCTCGTTCGTCAGCCACCGCGCCGCCACCGGGTCGTCGACCTCCGCCACCGCCTCGATCACCGGCTCGGCGTCGAGGCCCACGGCCCGCACCCGGGCCTCGGCACCACCCTGGCCGGCGACCGTGGTGAGCAGGACCGGACGTGCCCCGAGCCGCTGGCGCACCTGGGCCACCACCCGGTCGACGTCGGCGCCGCGGCGGTCCACCTTGTTGAGGAACACCACCGTCGGCACGCCGATGCGGCGCAGCGCCCGCCAGATGGCGACGGTCTGCGGCTGAACACCCTCCACACTCGACACCACGAGCACGGCGGCGTCGAGCACGGCCAGCGAGCGCTCGACCTCCGCGATGAAGTCGGGGTGGCCGGGGGTGTCCAGCAGGTTGATGCGCAGATCACCGATCGTGATGGACGTGACGGCCGCCCGGATGGTGATGCCGCGCCGGCGCTCCAACTCCATCGAGTCGGTCCGCGTCGTGCCGGCGTCGACGCTGCCCGGCCGGGACACGGCGCCGGCCTCGTAGAGCAGGCGTTCGGTCAGGCTGGTCTTGCCGGCGTCAACATGGGCGACGATTCCGAGGTTCACCAGGGCCAAGGCAGGACTCCACGGTCAGACGGTCAGGGGTCCGGAGCGTGGAAGCTGCGCGCACTGTCACTCCTCGTCGTGGTCGTCGTGGCCGAACTCGCGGCCCGCCCGGTACGGCGGCGAGCAGTCTCCAGGTTGGCACGACCGGCCCGCCGCCGCCACCGGAATCGGTCCCCGGGTCATCGCGCGGCGGCCACCCGGAGCGTGCGCCGCGCCGTCCTGAGCTCACCGGCGCTGGGCCAGGGGTAGATGGTGACGCGGTTGCCGAGCGCGGCCAGTCGGGCGGCGGCGCCGGGCAGGTCACCGGCGAGCCGCAGGACGTACGAGAAGCTGCACTCCGCCTGGACCCAACCGTGCACCGGCCGGTAGTCCGGGTGCCCGACCGAACGGGCCACGGCGCCGCGGATCTCGTGGAGCACGGCCGGCGACCGCAGGTGCGCGATGCCCGACTCGTACGCGAACTCCAGGTGGGCGTCGGCGACGGCCGCCGCGTTGAGCGATCCGGGCGGCGCCGTCTCGGCGCAGTGCCGGGCGAAGCCGAGCAACCGGTCCAGCGAGCCGCCCCACTTCGGACACAGCTGCTGGACGTGGGTGAGCTGGGCGAAGAACGGATCCGGCCGGGCCTTCGCGGCGCGCTCGTACCGACGGTTCGCCTCCGCCTGCCCCATCTCGAGGCCCCGGGCGGTGCGCAGCCGCGCCGTCCACGCGGCGATGTTGCCCGGCTCCTCCGCGGTCACCTCGCCGAGCACCCGCTCGGCCTCGTGCAGGATCTGGTGGAAGGACGCGAACTGGCCGCGGCTGGTGTAGCGGGCGCGCGCCGACCCCCGGGCCTGCCACGCCAGCCACACCAGCCGGGCGCCGAGCAGCGTTCCGGCCAGGGTGGACTCGGCCGGTCCGCCTCCCGCCACGCGCAGGAACGTCTCCACGCCCCTCGTCTCGGCGACCATCGCGGTGGCGACCGTCGGGTCGTCGTGCTCCGGCAAGCGGTCGAAGAAGGCGACGACGGCCGGCCAGTCCCTGGCGCGCAGCGCCCGCCGCAGCGGCGCCAGATCGGCGTAGTGGTCGACGAGGTCGTAGCTCGGCACCCCGAGCAGTGAAGGGATCTTGGGGAGACGCACGCCGGAGAGCATAGGAGCAGACGGCCTACCGCCGGGTACACCGATCGGGCCGGGAACCGGATCGAACCGAACCTCCGATCCATCCCCGGACGTTCGGCCGGACCGCTGTCGCGACTGTCCGACGGCGGAACGACCCATCGAGATGTGGATGCCAGTGCGGAGCCCGCCCTCGGCTACGGCCTGAAGACGGCCGAAGGATTCGAGCGCACACACCTCGGCCCGATCGGGAGGTCCCGCAGCGACCACCCGCGGTGAGCCCGCATACGCGCCGATCCGGTCGGATCAGCGCCGGGTCGGGGGGCAGTTCGCGCTGGTGAGCCGGACCGTGTACGCGCGGTCGTCGGAGGTGATGCCGGACGGCACGCCGTCGAAGTGGGTCTCCACCTTCTCCCAGCCCCGACGCTGCTCGTAGTGCAGGTGCGGCGCGCCGGAGTTCCCGGTGCTGCCGACCCGGCCGAGCTGGTCGCCCCGGGCCACCCGCTGGCCGGCCCGCACCGACGGCGGTTCGAGCAGGTGCAGATACTGCGTCTCCCACCGTCCGCCATGATCGATCTTGACCCAGTAACCGCCGCCCCGCCCCCTCGGCCCGTCCGGGTCCTGCGGGGTACGACCGCCCAGGGAGCCGTTGATCCCCGCCACGGTGACCGTGCCGGCGGCGGACGCCAGCACCGGGCGGCCCCACGCCTCACCCGTGGTCGGGAACAGGTCGACGTCGTAGTCGTCGTGCCCGGGATAGGTGGACAACCGCCACGTCTCGCCGCAGGCCACCGGCAGGTGGAAGGCCGGCCGTGGACCCGCCCGCAGCAGTGGCACCACGACCACCGCGGCGGCGACCAGCGCCGCGAGCACGCCGACGACCGACGCGACGCGGACCGCGCGGCGGCGCGGGCGGGAGTCGTACGGTCGCTCGGCGGTCATCAAGGCGAGCATGTCACGCGTGAGCACGGTCGTCGCCGCTCCCCCACCCGCCGTCGCGGCCGGTCGACCGGTCTCGGGCCGGACCGCCGTCCGACGCCGGCGTCACCGCGGCGGTGACGCCGGCGTCGTCGGCCCGGTCAGGGGGTGACCACCCGGCCGCCGAACGTCACGACCAGGCGGCCGTCGGCCGCGAAGGACCAGCCCAGGGCTCCGGTGTACGAGGAGCACCGGGATCCGTTGGTGCCGGACCAGAACTGGTTCGAGCTGTCGGAGTTGCCGACGATCCGGTCGTTCGAGCCGCCGTCGCAGGAGGTGTTGTTCCGGAACACCGAGGAGCCGCCGTCGAAGGTGAAGTTGCGCTCGGTGTTGTCGATGCTGGCGTTGTTCGACACCGTCATCGCGCCGAGGTTGCGGTTGTAGGTGAACCCGTGCTGGCCGTTGCGGTAGGCGATGTTGCCCCGGACGGTGTGGTTCACCCCGATGTCCTCGCCGCCGAGCTTGAAGCCGTTGCGGTCGCCGTTGCCGGCCTGGCCGCCGTTGCTCAGGGTGCCGTTGTCGTAGGCGAGGGAGGACTCGATGGTCACCGGGCCGATCGCCCCGGTGTCGCTCTTGGTGTAGAGGTCGTAGCCGTCGTCGATGTTGTGGTGGGACACGGTGTAGCGGAAGACGTTCCCCGGGCCGACGGTGAGCTTCGGGGCGAACCCGTCGGCGTCCTCGCCGTCGGAGTCGACGTTGTCGTGCGACTCGGTGCTGACGACGAGGTTGTTCGAGGGCCACTGGTCGCGGGGGGCGTTGGCCACCAGTCGGGACAGTTGCAGCCCCGAGTCCCGGTTGTGGCGGGTCACCACCCGCTCGATGATGTTGTTGTTGCCGGCGAGCAGGATGCCGTTGTCCCCGGCCCGTTCGACGACGAGGCCGCGGAGGTGCCAGTACGACCCGCCGATCTGCAGGCCACGGTTCGCCGGGTCCTCGCTCTGGGCCGAGAAGTTCAGGACCGGGGTCTCACCCGGGTAGGCGAAGATGTTCTTGCGCGCGCTCGACGTGCCGTTGTTGCCCTGGCCGATGGTGACGGTCTGCGCGTAGCGGTAGGTGCCGCCGCGCAGCCAGATCGTGCCGCCGGCGGCGATCCGGCCGATCGCGGAGGTGAGCGTCGTCGGGTTCGCCTGCGTGCCGGCCGCGCCGTCGGTGCCGGTCGGCGCCACGTACAGCGCGCCGCTCGACGGTGGCGGCGTGCTCGGCGGCGGGGTGGTCGGCCCACCGGTGGGCGGCGGGGTGCTCGGCGGCGGGGTGGTCGCCCCGGGGGCGTACGTCTCGAACTCGGCGACCCTCGGCGTCCCGGTCGCGCTGGTGATCTCGAAATTGATCTTTCGGAGGGAGGTGGCGGCGAACGTGACGGCCCCGGCGCCGGCGCCACTGGCCAGGACGGCCCCGGTGTCGTTGTTGACGACCCGCCAGGAGCCGATCACCCCGACCGCGCCGGCCGCCTCCCGGACGGCGACCGAGGCCACCGTGGTGGCGGAGCCCCACTTGACCGAGATGCGCCCGGTCGTGCCGACCGGCGACCAGTAGGTGCCGAGGTCGCCGTCCACCACATTGCCGTAACTGGTGCCGGCAGCCTTGCTGGAGCCGTCGGCGCCGGCTCCGATACTGAGATTCGTGGCATTGGCGGTGATCGATGTTGAATTCGCTGCGTCGAGCGCGCCCGACGCGTACGTCATCGGCAGCACCGCGGCGACCGCGGCGGTGGCCGCGGCGGCGGTGAAGCCGGCAAGAAATCTGTGTCGCACTACGCTTCTCACTACGTCTCCTCGGGAGTCGACACGGCCCGGACCTGCGCACGGTCCGGTGCCGCGCATGGCTTCGCGCGCGCACCCTCGGCCCTGATCAAGAACCGAAACATCGATGAAACACAGGCTAAGAAAGCGCTTACCGCCAAGGCAACAGTTGAGATGTGCAGGTTTGTTGCACCGCAATCCACCCGCGTCCGGCTTCCGCCGCGCGGCGAGCTTCCCGGAGCAGCAGGCCGGCGTTAGCGCCGCCACCAGGCGGGTAGGCGACGACCCCGCAGAGTGGCAGCGAGGAGGCACGGGTGACGTCGATCGACGCCTTCTTCGACCGTCTGCGCCGCGACGGCGCGGACGACCGTCTCGTCCGGGTCAGCGGCAGCGTGCGGTTCGACATCAGGGGAGAGCGGGGTCTGCGCCACTGGCGGCTCGACATCGACCGCGGGCGGCTGCGGGTCACCGAGGACGACGGCCCCGCCTCGGCAGTGATCAGGATGTCCGAGCAGACGGCCGAGGCGCTGGTGACAGGAGAGATGAACGGACTGGCGGCGATCAACCGGGGGGAGATCATGGTCGACGGGGACCTCGCGCTGGCACTGCGGCTCGGGCGACTGCTACCCGCGCCGGCGGCGAACGGCCGGCACGGTGGAGGCGGCGCGTGAGGGACGTGCCCGGCACGGTGTCGTGCATCGACGGCAACACCTTCGTCGTGTCCGACAGCAGTGGGGACATCGAGGCGTCGTCGGCCGCGCCGGTGGGTCTGTTCGCCGCCGACACGCGGTACCTGTCGCGCTGGGTGCTCACCGTCGACGGCGAGCGGA
The DNA here is from genome assembly GCF_049315235.1 of Micromonospora sp. WMMD754. Lineage (NCBI taxonomy): Bacteria > Bacillati > Actinomycetota > Actinomycetes > Micromonosporales > Micromonosporaceae > Micromonospora > Micromonospora sp. WMMD754. The sequence continues at coordinate 4,581,636 of NZ_CP186058.1, read as the reverse complement.
TGACCGCCCTCTCCGTGGACGACAGCCAGTACTTCGAGGTGGCGTTCTTCCTCGTGCCCGGCGGCCGGATGGACTACGTCGAGGCCGACGTGTCCGCGATCCGACGACGCCGCATCGGCGCCGACCTCGTGGAGGTCGTCACCGTCTTCAACTACGGCGAGTCTGATCTGGACCTGTCCGTCCGTCTCGAGGTGGACGCCGACTTCGCCGACATCTTCGAGATCAAGTTCGACGTCGGCACGAAGGTGGGCGAGCGCTACGCCCACGCCGCGCCGGACGAACTGCGGCTGGGCTACCGTCGGGGCACCTTCCAGCGGGAGATCGTCCTCACGGCCAGTGAACCGGCGACCTTCACACCGGAACACCTCCACTTCCCGATCCGGCTGGCCGCCGGATCCAGTTGGACCGTCGAGATACGGGCCGAGATGAGGGCGCTGCGGCCCGACGGCGTCGACCTGCGGTCCGGGCCCCGGGCCCTCCGGCCCGACGCGTCCACCCTGCCGGACAGCGCACGGGCCTGGGTGTCGGCGGCGCCGACGCTGGACACCGACAGCCCGGTGTTGCGACAGGTCTACGAGCGCAGCCTGGTGGACCTGGCCGCGTTGCGGTTCGCGCCGCTCTCGCTCGGCGGCGCCACCGTTCCCGCCGCCGGGCTGCCCTGGTTCATGACCCTCTTCGGCCGGGACAGTCTGCTGACCTGCCTCCAGACGCTACCGTTCACGCCGTCCCTGGCACCGACGACCCTGCGGATCCTCGCCTCGCTGCAAGGGGCGCGCACCGACGACGTGCTGGAGGAGGATCCCGGTCGGATCCTGCACGAACTGCGGTACGGCGAGTCCGCGGCCTTCGAGGAACAACCGCACTCGCCGTACTACGGGACCGTGGACGCCACCCCGCTCTTCCTGGTCCTGCTCGACGAGTACGAGCGGTGGAGCGGTGACGCGGCCCTGGTGTGCGAGCTGGAACAGGAGGCGCGCGCCGCCCTCGACTGGCTGGACCACCACGCCGACCTGACCGGCACCGGCTACGTCTCGTACGAACGCCGCAACCGGTCCACGGGCCTGGACAACCAGTGCTGGAAGGACTCCTGGGACAGCGTCTCCTACGCCGACGGCCGGCTGCCGGGCTTCCCCAGAGCGACCTGTGAGACCCAGGGCTACGCCTACGACGCCAAGATCCGCACAGCCCGGCTGGCGCGCACCTTCTGGGGCGACCCAGCCCTGGCCGAGCGACTGGAGGGCGAGGCGGCGGCGTTGTACGACCGGTTCAACCGGGACTTCTGGTTGGCCGATCGCGGCTACTACGCGCTGGCGCTCGACGGCGACGGCACTCCGGTGGACAGCCTGTCCTCCAACATCGGGCACCTCCTGTGGAGCGGCATCGTCCCACCGGAGCGCGCCGGACGCGTCGCCGAACACCTGATGAGTCCGGCGCTGTTCTCCGGCTGGGGCGTCCGTACGCTGGCCGAGGGGCAGCGCCGCTACAACCCGCTCGGCTACCACACCGGCACCGTCTGGCCCTTCGACAACTCCTTCATCGCCTGGGGCCTGCGCCGCTACGGCCTGACCGACGAGGCGGGGCGCATCGCCGAGGGCATCATCCAGGCGGCGGGCTACTTCGAGGGCCGGCTGCCCGAGGCGTTCGGCGGTTTCGACCGCCGGACCACCCGGTACCCGGTCCGCTACCCGACCGCCGGCAGTCCGCAGGCCTGGTCCAGCGGCGCGTCGCTGCTCCTCATCCGGACGATGCTCGGTCTGGAGCCGCACGAGGACCACCTCGCCACCACTCCGGCGCTCCCGCCCGCCTTCGAACGGATCACCCTGCTCGACATCCCCGGCCGGTGGGGCCGGCTCGACGCGTTCGCGCGCCACCGGCCGGATCGTGCCGAGTCGTGACCGGGCAGCGCCGGCCCGGAACCTTCAGACGTCGCGTCGCGTCCTAGCCCAGACTCAGGTTGTGCTGCTCGAGCGCGTGCTGGATGGTCCGTAGCGCCTTCGGCCCCATGCCGTGCAGCGTGGCCAACTCCGCGCGCGGCACCCCGGCGAGCTGACGCAGAGCCGTGTAACCGGCGTTGTTCAACGCGCGCGTCGCCGGCGCACCGATCTTCGGCAGCGTGTCCAGGGGAGAACTCACGCTCTCCATCATGGCCGACGACGAGGCCACGTACGCGTTCCTGGTTCAGTCGTCCGGCGAACCCGGGCTGACCAGGCCCGTCTCGTAGGCGACCACCACGGCCTGGACCCGGTCGCGCAGACCGAGCTTGGCGAGGATCCGGGCGACGTGGGTCTTCACGGTCGCCTCGGACAGGTGCAGCGCGCCCGCGAGTTCGGCGTTGCTCAGACCACCGGCGAGCAGGCGCAGGACCTCCGTCTCGCGGGGGGTCAGCGTGGCCAGATCGCGGTGCACGGTCGCCGTGTGCGGATCCGGGCGGGCGAAGCGGCGCACCAGGCGGCGGGTGATGGCGGGCGCGAGCAGCGCGTCACCGTCCTGCACCATCCGTACGGCCGCGACCAGGTGCTCCGGCGTCACGTCCTTGAGCAGGAATCCGCTGGCGCCGGCCGCGAGCGCGGCGTAGACGTACTGGTCCAGGTCGAAGGTGGTGAGGATGATGATCCTCGGCGCCGCGGCGGCCCCGGTGAGGATGCGGCGGGTGGCCTCCAGCCCGTCGAGCTCCGGCATGCGCACGTCCATCAGCACGACGTCGGGCCGGGTCCGCCGGACCGCGTCCACCGCCTCCGCGCCGGTTGCCGCCTCGGCCACCACGTCCACCCCGCCGGCGGCGAGGATCATGCGGAACCCGGTGCGCACCAGCGCCTGGTCGTCGGCGACCACCACCCGCACCGTCATGTCGCCTCCCACGGGATCAGGGCCTCGACCTGGTAGCCGGCGCCCGGCCGGGCCCCGGAGCGTAGCGTCCCGCCGTAGACGGCGAGCCGCTCCCGCAGCCCGATCAGGCCACGCCCACCCGTCGGGCCGGTCACGGCCGGGATGTCGGGCTCGGTGTTGCCGACCTCGATCCGCAGGTTCTGCGGCGCGTACTCGACGACGACCGTGCCGGCGGCGCCGGGCGCGTGCCGGACCATGTTGGTCAACGCCTCCTGCACCACCCGGTAGGCCGTCAGGCCGACGCCGGAGGTGACCGGCCGCCGCTGGCCGGAAATGGTCAGGCGCACCGGCACACCGGCGTCACGCACGCGTTCGATCAGCTCGGGCAGCCCTTCGATCCCGGGCTGGGGGTCCTCCGGGTCACCCGGTTCGGGCTGTGCCAGCAGGCCCATCACGTGCCGCAGCTCGGTCAGCGCGGACCGGCCGGTCGACTCGACGGCGAGCAGCGCCTCCCGCGCCTGATCCGGTGCGGCGGCGAGCACCGTGCGGGCTGCGCCGGCCTGGATGACCATCACGCTCACATGATGGGTCACGACGTCGTGCAGTTCGCGGGCGATGCGGGCCCGCTCACCGGCCACCGCGTCGCGCAACGCCTCCTCGTGGGCGCGGGCCTCGGCGGTGAGCCGCTGCTGGTCCTCACCCGCGCGGCGTCGCCACACGTGGTGACCACCGGCGGCGGCCACCAGCGGAGCCAGCAGGACGAACGGCAGACGGTCCGCCGGCACCGGGACGAGCATCAGCTCCCGCAGGGCCATGGCGAGCAGCGCGGCCACCGGGACCGACGCCAACGCCGGCAGCCGGTACGGGCTGTGCGCCGCCGCGCTGTAGACGGCGACAAGGCAGGTCAGCAACACACACGGGAACAGGTTCTGCTGCCGGGCCCCGTCCGTCTCCAGCACCAGTGACGCGGCGGCCATCGTCGCCCAGAGCACCGCGAGCGGATACCTGCGACGCAGCACCAGCGGCGCACACATGACGAAGACCAGCAGCAGCGCCCCGAGACTCGATCCGGGCTCCGCCGGCCGCACCTCCGGCAGGGTCCCCAGCGGCGGCAACGGCGGCGGCAGCGGCGGCGGAACTCCGGCGTCGTCCGTGGCGGCCTGGAAGCACACGAGCCCGAGCACCGCCGCCAGCGCGGCGTCGAGCAGCAGCGCCCGCCAACCCGGCCGCGGCAGCGGTCCCGTCGCCACGATGCCCCTCACACGCGACATTCTCGCCGCCGCGTGCCGTTTCCGGCATCAGCCACGGTGTGCAGGGCGACTACATCGCAGGGATGACCCGGGGCGAAGATCCCACCCCGGCGGTACGGCCGATGCGTCGCCGGACCGATGCCCGAGCCTCGGACCCGCCCCTAACGTCACGACGTCCGTACGACCGGCCTGACCCGAGGGGCGACACATGACCGAACCGGTGATCCAGCTGCGCGGGGTGACCCGCCGCTACGGCGAGGGCCCGCCGGCGCTGCGGGACGTGTCGCTGACCGTCCACCCCGGCGAGTCCGTCGCCGTGCTCGGACCGTCCGGCAGCGGGAAGTCGACGCTGCTCAACCTGCTCGCCGGGCTGGACCGGCCGGACGCGGGCACGGTGGCCGTCGCCGGAACGCGCCTGGAGAGCCTCGGTGAGGCCGCCACGGCCCGTTTCCGGCGCGCACACGTGGGCCTGGTCTTCCAGTTCTTCAACCTGCTCGACGACCTGACCGTCCTGGACAACGTGCTGCTGCCCGCCCAGCTGGCCGGCGCCCCGGCCCGCGCGTCCCGCGACCACGCGGCCCGCCTGCTGGACTCGCTCGGCATCACCCGGCACGCGCACACGTATCCGGGACGGCTCTCCGGCGGCGAGCGCCAGCGCGTCGCCGTCGCCCGCGCCCTGATCAACCGTCCCGCGCTCCTGCTGGCCGACGAGCCGACCGGCGCGTTGGACACCGCCTCCGGCGAGGACGTGCGGCACCTGCTCGACGAGCTGCACCACAGCGGCCAGACGATCGTGCTCGTCACCCACGACCTGCGGCTGGCGCAGGCGTGCGCCAGCCGCACCGTCCGGCTGCGCGACGGCCGGGTCGAGGGGGACGCGTGAACGGCCTCGGTCGGGTCGTCCGGTCCGGCCTACGGCGTCGCCGGGTGCAGACCGCCGTCATCGGGCTCGTCACGGCGGCCGCGGTCACCGCGACGGTGCTCGGCGCCGGGCTGCTGGTCGCGTCGGCGGCGCCCTTCGACGACGCGTTCGCGACCCAGCGGGGAGCCCACCTGACCGTGCGGGCGAATCCCGGCGCGGTGACCGAGACGCAGCTCGCCGCCTCGGCCTCGGCGACCGGCGTGGTCGCCGCCGCCGGACCGTACCGGGTGCTGGTGGTCACCTTCACGGATCGCGGCGGGATGCGGCTGCCCCCGCTGAGCGTCGTCGCCCGCGCCGACCCTGCCGGCCCGGTCGACCGGGTCGAGCTGGCCGACGGACGGTGGCCGGCCCGCCCGGACGAGATCGTGCTGGCCGGCGGCGCCGTCCGCCTTCCGCCCGGCTCCCATCTGGCCACGCCCGCCGGCGCCGACTTCACCGTGGTCGGTACGGCGCGGTCGGTCAGCGACACCGCCGGCGCCTGGGTCCTGCCGTCCGCCGTCGATGTGCTGGACGGGCCGGGGACGGCAGGCGGCTACCAGATGCTCTACCGGTTCGCCGACGCGCGCACCGCGGCGGAGGTCGGGACCGGCCGCGACGCCGTGGTCGCCACGTTGCCGTCCGACGCGGTCGCCGGCACCCGGTCCTGGTTGGACGTGCGACAGCACGCCGTCGAGGACGCGGCCGTCTTCGTACCGTTCCTCGTCGCGTTCGCGCTGCTCGGCATCGTGATGGCCACGCTGGTGGTCGGCACGGTGGTCGCCGGGACGGTCGGCGCGGCCACCCGCCGCATCGGCATCCTCAAGGCGCTCGGCTGCACGCCCGCCGGCGTCGTCCGCGCCTACGTCGCCCAGGCGCTGGTGCCGGCCACCGTCGGCACCGTCGCCGGAACCGTCACCGGCAACCTGGTCGCGCTGCCGGTGCTGGCCGAGACCGAGCAGCTCTACGGCTCGGCCGACGCCACGATCGCCTGGTGGGTGACCGCCCTGGCCGCCGCCGGGGTGCTGACCGTGGTGGCGGTGACCGCGTGGGCGGCCGCGTTGCGGGCCGGCCGGCTGCGCACCGTCGACGCCATCGCGGTCGGACGGGCGTCCGGCCCCGCGCGGGGTCGGTGGGCGTCACGCGTGGCGGCGCGGCTGCCGGTGGCCAGGCCGGTGGGCCTCGGGCTGGCCCGCCCGTTCACCAGACCGGTGGCCACGGTCGCGATCCTGCTGGCCGTCGCGACGGGCACGGCGGCGGTGACGTTCGCGACCGGACTCGGCGCGTCGCTGCTGCGCATCCAGACCGCCCTCGACCAGAACGTCGCGGACGTCACGGTGGGCGGCGACCGCGCCGCAGGACCCGGCGCCCCGCTCACCGCCGACCCCGCGGCGGTGCTGGCGGCGATCGACGCCCAGCGGGACACCCGGGCCAGGTACGGCCTCGCCCAGGCACCGGGCACGGTGGTGGGCATCTCCGAGCCGGTCTCCGTCACCGCGATCACCGGGGACGCGACGTGGGACGGCTTCGAGATGGTGTCGGGACGCTGGTTCACCGCGCCCGGCGAGGCCGTCGCCAGCGGTCCCCTGCTGACGGCGACCGGAGCCCGGATCGGCGACACCGTCACGGTCCACGTCGAGGGCACCTCGGCGCGCCTGCGCATCGTCGGCGAGGTCTTCGAGTCCACCATGGCCGTGTTCGCCGACACCACCGCGTTCGCCGATCGGAAGCCGGCCGAGTACCGGATCGCCCTCACCCCGGGCACCGACGCCGGCGACTACGCGCAGCGGCTGACCGCTGCGCTCGCCGCGCAGGCCCTGACCGCACAGCCGACCGGCCTGGAGACCGACCCGCTCCTGGTGGTCGTGGAGGGACTGACCGCCACGCTGACCCTGCTGCTCCTCGCGGTGGCCGCGCTCGGTGTGCTCAACATGCTCGTCCTCGACCTGCGCGACCGGGTCCACGACCTCGGCGTCCACAAGGCACTCGGCATGACGCCGGGCCAGACGATCGCGATGGTGGTCGCGTCCGTCGCCGGGGTGGGGCTGCTCGGCGGGCTGCTCGGCGTACCCGCCGGCATGGCGATGCAACGGCTCGTCGTCCCCGCCATGGCCGCCAGCGGCGGGCTGCGCCTGCCGGAGACGCTGCTCGACGTGTACGGGCCGGTCCTCCTGACGGCGTTGGCGTTGGGCGGGCCGGTGACGGCCCTGCTCGGAGCGCTGCTGCCGGCCGGATGGGCGGCCCGGACCCGGACGGCGACGGCGCTGCGCACCGAGTAGCGGGATCGTCCAGGATCGGGGCCCCGCGACGCGGGTCAGCCGAGGCCGGGCCAGGCGGCGAGGTAGCCGCCGCCGGCGCCGAGGGACGGACCGGGCCCGCGCCAGAAGCCGGCCCGGTCCACCTGCGCCGCCGCCGCCGCGACGCCGCCGGCCACGGCCACCCCGCGCACCACGCCGGCGCCGCCGTCGGTGAACACCACCCAGGTCAGCCGCCGCCGCAGGTCGGCGGAGAGCACCAGCACCCAGGCGTCACCACCGGCGTACGGGGCCAGCCGCCGGCCGCCGAGCGTCACCTGGGCGCGGCCGGCGATCTGGTAAGCGGACACCCCGCCGGCGTAGATCCGACCGGACTCGTCGGCGGTGACCGCGAGCGGCGTGATGGTGTTGCCCCGGTCGCCCTTGCTGTCGATGCGGCTGATCACCACCTGACCGGCGAGCTGGCGTCCCGAGGCGGGATCGAGGCGCGCGAGGTAGGTGTAGTGCGCGTTTCCGGTGTTGCTGGCCCGGCTGAAGTCGTCGGTGACCACGTTCGGCGCGGGCCGCCCCACGTCGGCGGCCGAGCGCGCGAAGACCGTGTTCCCGCCGGCGGTCTCGCCGGCCACGTACAACCGCCCGTCCCGGCCCATCGCCACGCGGTCGGCGCGGCTGTCCGCGCACAGGTCACCCAGCCGGTCCACGGGATGGTCGTACGCACGCCAACGCAGCGCGCCCCGCCGGTCGTAGGCGTGCACGTACGCGATCTGCACCGGCACGCACCGCGCGCCGCCGGTCTGCCGGAAACCGCTGACGAAGACCAGGCCGCTGCGGTCGTCCACGGCGACGTCGCTGACCGTGCGGCCGTCCAGCGCGACCCGGGCCAGCGTCGCGCCGCCCAGGTCGTACACCGTGACGGTGGAACCGCTCAGGGCCGCGACCGTGCCGGCGGAGCCGACCGCGACCCGGCTGGCCGGCCCGCCGCGCTGCCAGCGCGCCCGCCCGGCGGCCGCGTCCAGCAGCACGGCGCCGCGGTCGGTCGCCACGGCGATCTCCCCGCCGCCGCGGCGTACCTCCAGGTCCTCGACCGCGCCGGCCAGCCGGACGGTACGCAGCAGCCGGCGGCCGGTGCCGTCGAGCAGCAGCAGCGCGCCGGCGCCACCCCGGCCGATCGTCGTCGTCGGCCCGCCCGGCAGGCCGGTGAACCGCCCACCGACCACGATCTGGCACGCCGGGGTCACGTCCACGGCGGTCGCCGTGCCGCCGGCGCGCCCCAGGTAGGACCCGGCGGTGGGGCTGAGCCGGTTCGACGACCGGGGCGCCGACCCGGGCCGCGGGCAGTCGACCGGCGCGGGTCCCAGCCCGGCCCGGCCGGCGGACGGGGTCGAGGGCGGGGCGACGCGGTCCGTGCTGACCGTCGTGGGCGCAGCCGCGCCGGTGCGCGCCGGAGGGTCCGCGCCGCACCCGGACGCCAGCAGCACCAGGACGACGCCGACCGCCGTCCGTCGTCGGGACTGGGAGATCGCGCGCACGCCACTTCCTCCATCGGCCGCGGCACCACGTCGGACGCTCCGGCGGCGACGCGCAGAGTAGCAATCCTCCCGATGGCGGGTCCGGGCCGGCATTCGGCGAGTCTCGTCGCGGTCCGTTCCGCCAGAGGCGAGGGCACCGGCGACGTCGCGAGCGCCTACGGCTTGCGGGCGAGCAGTCCGACGAAGGTGTGGTAGGTGTCGGTCTGCTTCGGCGCGGGCGTGCCCGGATCCGGACGCCACTCGGCCAACGGCACCAGCCCCGGCTCCAGCAGCGTCAACCCGTCGGCGAAGGAGAGGATCTCCTCGTCGGTCCGCCACCGGCCGGTGCCCAGCGACTCGTTGAAGACCCGCTCGACCTCGCGGGCCTTCCGGGAGCCCTCCGGGTCCCGCTCACCCGGGTCACGGAAGTGCGAGATCGCCACGTAGCTGCCGGACGGCAGCGCGTCGATCAACTCCGCCGACACGGCTCGCGGCTCCTCGTCGTCGCCGAGATGGTGCAGGATCGCGAAGAGCAACAACCCGATCGGCCGGTCGAAGTCGAGAAATCGGCGGACGTCCGGATCGCCGAGGATCTCCTGCGGACGTCGGATGTCGGCCTGGATCACCGTCGTCGTGCCCTCCGCGGCGAGCAGGGCCCGCCCGTGCGCCAGGACGATCGGGTCGTTGTCCACGTAGACCACCCGGGCGCTCGGGTCGTGCGCGGTGGCGACCTCGTGCACGTTGCCCTGGGTGGGCAGCCCGGACCCGACGTCCAGGAACTGGTCGATGCCGGCCTCGCTGACGAGGAAGCGCACCACGCGGCGCAGGAAGGCCCGGTTCGCCTGACCGGCGGCGGGCCCGTCCGGCGTGATCCGCAGGGCGTGCTCGGCGACCTGCCGGTCGACCTCGAAGTTGTCCTTGCCGCCCAGGAAGTAGTCGTACACCCGGGCCACGCTGGGAACGGTGCGGTCGATTCCGGGGGGTGCGGCCTTGTCTGCGGTCAATGGCCTCTCCATCCGATTCTGGTCAGCGCACGGGGTGCTGAGGGCTGCTCCGGGCTTCGTCCCGGAGTCTAGCGACCGGACGATGTGGATCGTCGCCCCGTTGGTATCGCTCCCAGCCGTCGCCACGCCCACGGTCAACGCGTTCGACTTCGTGGTCACGGTGGCTCTGGGCTCGACGCTGGCCACGATCCTGCTGTCCCGGGACGTCTCCCTGGCCGAGGGGATCCTCGCGCTGGCCCTGCTGGTCGCCCTGCAGTACGCCGCCGCGCTGCTGGCGGTCCGCTGGCCACCGTCGCAGCGGCTGCTCAAGGCCCGACCGACCCTGCTGCTGCGGGACGGACAACTCCGGTACGAGACCATGCGCAGCGTCCGGGTGGCGGAGAGCGAGATCCGGCAGGCCGCGCGTAGCCAGGGCACCGGCGACCTCGGTGACCTCGCCGCCGTGGTGCTGGAGACCGACGGGAGCCTCAGCGTCATCACCCGCGGCCGGTTCGGCGACGGCAGCAGCCTCGCCGACGTGCCCGGCGCGTCGCCGCGGCCCGGCGGTTGACCGTTCGTTTCGGCGGATGCCGCGGGGAACGCCGAGACCATGCGCAGACGGACAGGGCGGGCGCGATGAGGAGTTGGTGTTCCGGCCGCTGCCGGGGTTGGGGCGGGCGGAAACCCCGGTCCGGGGGCTGTATCCGGGCAGTGCCGGCGCGCACCCCGGCGGCGGGGTGCACGGCGGGCCGGGGGCGAACGCGGCGAAGGCGGCGCTGCTGCACGCCGGCGGCGGCCGGTTGCGGGCCGCGGCGGTACGCGCGGCGGTCCGCCGGATCAGCACCGCGCCGGACCGTGGCCTGCTGCCCCCGCCGGTGGCCGACCTGCCCGACGCCTCCGATCGGGGTGGCCCGGTCGGTGGCCCCGGGACGACCGGCGACGGCTGATCAGGCGCGGCGCCAGGCGAGGACGCCGGCGGCCGTCCCGAGCACGCCGGCGGCCACGCTCACCCGGTGTCGGGAGAGCCAGGCCTGCGGGCTGTGGCCGTGCGCCCGGGAGGAGAAGTCGCCCCGCGCGCCGTAGTCGTGACGGCCGGGCCCGTCGAGGGGGTGCCAGAGGTTGTTCGGCCGGTCGTGATCGGCGGGGCGGCCGGTCTGCTGGGACCGGTAGCCGGTGCGGGCCAGGTAGCGGTCCAGCAGCCCGGGTGCGACGCGGTTGCCGAGGATGGTCAGCACGGTGGAGGTCCCGACCCAGTACTCGCGCCGCCGGGGTCGGTCCGCGGCGCCGACGATCGCGCGGGCGGCCACCTCCGGCTCGTAGATCGGCGGCACCGGCTCGGCGTGCCGGGGCAGTCGGGACAGCAGCCAGTCGAACTGCGGGGTGTTCACCGCCGGCAGGTGCACCATGGTCACCCTGACGTTGCTGCGCTCGTGCAGCAGCTCGCAGCGCAGCGACTCGGTGAATCCGACGATCGCGTGTTTCGCCCCGCAGTAGGCCGCCTGCAGCGGGATGCCCCGGTAGGCCAGCGCGGACCCGACCTGGACGATGGTGCCCCGGTCGCGGGGGGTCATGTGGGACAGCGCGACGCGGGTGCCGTGCACGTAGCCGAGGTAGGTGACCTCCATGGCGCGGCGGAACTCCTCCGGCCGGGTCTGCTGGAACGGCGCGAAGACGGAGCTGAACGCGTCGTTGATCCACAGGTCGATGGGGCCCAGCTCCGCCTCGATCCGCCGGCCGGCGTCGACGACCTGGTCGTAATCGGCCATGTCGATCTCGATCGGCAGGGCCCGGCTGCCGGCGGCGCGTACCTCCGCGGCGGCGGCGTCGAGCCCCACGCGCCCGCGGGCCAGCAGCGCGATGGCGATACCGCGCCGGGCCAGCAGCCGTACCGTGGCCCGGCCGACTCCCGCGCTGGCTCCGGTCACGACCGCCACCTGGATGTCCTGCCGCCGCATGCCCATCTCGCCTCCTGTCGTCGGGTCCTGCTGCCCGCACTACCCGCGGCCGGGCGACCCAGTCGCCTCGGCGCGTCTGATTCGCGCGGCCCCGACGTGTCGGCGCGGGACGATCGGGTACCGCACGCCACGGACGCCGAGGGGAGGGACGACAGCCATGGACCAGCCAGCCACCGGCACCACGCCGGCGGTGCTGCGGGACTACGCGCTGCTCGCCGACGGGCACCGGGGCGCGCTCATCGGCCCCGGCGGGGACGTCGCGTGGCTGTGCGCGCCCGGCTGGTCCGACCCGGCGGTGTTCAGCGCGCTACTCGGCGGGGCGGGCCGGTACCTGGTCGCGCCGGCGGCGGACCGGTTCGTCTGGGGCGGGCACTACGAGCCGGGCTCGCTGATCTGGCGCAGCCGGTGGGTCACCGGCGACGGGATCGTGGAGTCCCGGGAGGCGCTGGTCTTCCCCGGGGAGGCGGGCCGGTTGGTGCTGTTGCGCCAGGTTCGCGCGTTGCAGCAGCCGGCGCGGGTGCGGGTGGTGCTGGACCCGCGGGCCGGCTTCGGCCGGGAGCCGGTGCGGGACGTGACCCGGGACGGCGAGCGGTGGTCGGCCCGTACCGGTGGGCTGCACCTGCGGTTGCAGGGCGGTGGCCGGTTGCGCCGCGACCGGCAGGGCTTCCTGGCCGGTGAGCTGACGGTCCCGGCGGGTGGCCGGCACGACCTGGTGCTGGAGCTGGCGGCCGGCCCGCTCGACCAGCCGTGCGAGGCCCCCGGGGAGCTGTGGCGCACCACCGAGCACCACTGGGCGTCGGTGGTCCCGACGCTGTCCGGGCCGGCCGCCCGGGACGCCACGCTTGCCTACGCGGTGCTGCGCGGGATGACCCGCCCGGGTGGCGGCATGGTCGCCGCCACCACCACCGCACTGCCGGAGCGGGCGATGGCGGGGCGCAACTACGACTACCGGTACGCGTGGATCCGCGACCAGTCCTTCGCCGGTCAGGCCGCCGCGCTGGTCGGGCGGTACGACCTGCTCGACGACGCCGTCGCGTTCCTGACCGGTCGGGTGCTCGCCGACGGGGACGGGCTCGCGCCGGCGTACACGGTCGGCGGCGATCCCGTGCCGCGGGAGCAGCCGTTGGACGGCCTGCCCGGATATCCGGGCGCGAGTGCCCGCACCGGCAACTGGGTACGCGGCCAGTTCCAGCTCGACGCGTTCGGCGAGGTCCTGATGGTGCTGGCGGCCGCGCAGCGCCACGACCGGCTCGACAGCGACGGCCGGCGCGCGATGCGGGTGGCCGCCGAGGTGATCGAGCGGCGCTGGGCGGAGCCGGACGCCGGGATCTGGGAGCTGCCGCCCCGGCAGTGGACGCACTCGAAGCTGACCTGCGTGGCCGGGCTGCGGGCGGCGGCGCGGGCCGCGACGGCTCGCCCGGCCGCGCGCTGGTCGGCGTTGGCCGACCGGATCCTGGCCGACGCCGCTGCGCACGGGTTGGCAGGGGACGGGCACTGGCGCCGCGCGTACGACGACGACCGGGTCGACGCCGCGCTGCTGCTGCCGGGCATCCGCGGGGCGCTTCCGCCGCAGGACCCGCGCACCGCCCGGACCCACCAGGCGGTCGTCGCGGACCTGGCCCAGGACGGCTATCTCTACCGGTTCCGTCCGGACCGTCGGCCGCTCGGCGACGCCGAGGGCGCGTTCCTGCTGTGCGGGTTCGCCGCCGCGTTGGCCGCGTGGCAGGCGGGCGACGCGGTGGGCGCCAACCGGTGGTTCGAACGCAACCGGGCCGCCTGCGGCCCCCCGGGCCTCTACACCGAGGAGTACGACGTGCGGCAACGCCAGCTCCGCGGCAACCTGCCCCAGGGGTTCGTGCACGCGCTGATGTTGGAGACCGCGGTGACGCTCGGCCAGGTCGACCCCTGCCGCTGACCGGGTCTACCGGCCGGCACCGGCGATGAGCGCCAGCCCGGTCTCCGGGTCGACCCGCTTGGCCAGTTCCGGGGCGACCTCCGTGACGATCACCTCCAGCGTCGGCCACACCCGGGCCCAGAGCAGGTGCCCGCCCACCGTGCTGCCGTCGGATCGGCCGAGCACCGCGTGCACGTGCAGGGCCGGCTCGCCGTCCCGGGCGGCCACGTCCCCGACCAGCGACAGCACCTCCACCTGCTCGCGGACCGGGATGTGCCGGTAGTCGCCCTGCTCCCGGTCGAACCAGCCGACCTCGGCCTCCCGGAAGCCGCCCACGGCGGTGACCCGTCCGGCGCGCAGGTCGTGCCGGCGCAGCGCGTCGCCGAGCGCGGTCACCGGTTCGTCGCCCTTGTCGCAGACGACGACCAGCACCCGTCCGGTCGGCTGGTGCAGTTCCTCGGCCCTCATGACACCTCCTCGTGTCGTGCCGTGGTCGCGCCCAGCACCGCCCAGACGGCGGCGACGGCGGTGTCGGCCAGCGCGGCGTGCCGTTGCCGCCGATCGACGGCGGCGAGGGCGAGCGTGCTGAGGGCGTGGACGGCGTCGACCGCCGCGCCGGCGAGGAACGTTCCGGGTGCGGGCCGGCGCACGGTGACAGCGGCCTGGACCAGGTGCCGGGCGCCGAGTACCCGAAGCGTCGCCAGGGCGGCGGGGGTGGCCGGTCCGACCGGCCGCAGCAGGGCGCCGGGAGCGACCAGCAGCAGAGCGCCCCAGGCCACGCGGCCGGTCAGTGCCGCGCGTCGCAGCGCTCGTCCCGGCGGTCGACCTGTCATGTCAGGCCACCCGGAACCGCTGGGCCTGCTCGGCGCGGAACGCCAACCCGTTGCCCGGCCGGTCGAGCTGCACCGGCACCGCGCCGCCGGTCGGCGACTGCGCCCCGTCGAAGAGCATCGCCTCGATGCGGACGTGGTCGTGGAACCACTCCAGATGCCGCAGGTTCGGTGTGGCGGCGGCGACCGGCAGATGCTGGTGCGGCGCGCAGTGCCCGGACACCTGGATCCCGGCGGCGTCCGCCACCGCCGCCGCGCGGAGGAACTCGCTGATGCCGCCGCACCGGGTGACGTCGATCTGAAGGCAGTCGACGTACGGGGCCATCCGGTGGAAGTAGACCAGGTCGTAGCCGTACTCCCCCGCCGTCACGTCGGCCGCGACCCGGTCGCGGACCAGGGCGAGGCCGGGTAGGTCGTCGGAGCTGACCGGCTCCTCGTACCAGCGCACGTCCAGGTCCGCGGCGGCGTGCGCGACGCGGACCGCCTGTTTGCGCTGGTAGGCGCCGTTGGCGTCGACGAACAGCTCCGCGTCGTCGCCGATGGTGCGGCGCGCCTGCCGCATCCGGTCCAGGTCGCGCTCCACCGCGGTGCCGCAGGACTCCCCTATCTTGATCTTCACGCGGGGGATGCCCTGTTCGTGCACCCAGCCGGCGAGCTGCCGGTGCTGCCGCTGGGCGTCGTAGGTGGTGAAGCCACCACTGCCGTAGACCGGCACCTCCCGGCGGGCGGCGCCGAGCAGCCGGGCCAGCGACAGCCCGTGGCGGCGCGCCTTCAGGTCCCACACCGCGCAGTCGGCGGCCGACAGGGCGAGCCCGGCGACGCCGGGGCGGCCGGCGTTGCGCAGCCGGCGGCGCATCCGGTCCCAGGCCGCCGGCACGTCGTCCGGGTCGAGGTCGGTGAGCACCGGCGCGAGCAGGTCCGCCACCACCGCGACCACGGCGGTCGGGCCGTAGGTCCAGCCGATCCCGGTGTGCCCGTCGGCCCGCGCCCGGACCAGCACCAGCGTGGTGGCGGTCCAGGCGAGGGTGCCGTCGCCCTCCGGGGCGTCGGTGGGGATCCGGTACGCCTCGGCGGTGAGACTGACGCCGGTCACCGCGACCACCGGCGCGCCAACGCGGCCGCCGCGGCCAGCCCGGCGGTCGCCACCAGACCGGCCGTCGCCCAGCGGGTGATCGGGCCGGGCGGTCGGGGCCGGTCACCCCAGCCCTGTTCCGGGCGCCGGGGAACGGTGTCGTTGTGCATGGCCGCCCGCAGCAGCTCGGCCAGGTGGAGCGCGGAACGGCCGGCGGAGGCGCTCTGCTCGACCTGGGTACGGCAGCTGAATCCGTCCGCGAGGATCACGTCCGTGTCGGCGGCCTCCCGGACTGCGGGGAGCAGCACCCGTTCCGCGCACGCCTCGGACACCTCGTGGTGGCCCTGCTCGAAGCCGAAGTTGCCGGCCAGGCCGCAGCAGCCGGAGTCGAGGAACTCGGCGTCGACGCCGGCAGCGGACAGCACGGCCTGGTCGGCGGCGGTGCCGAGGATCGCGTGGTGGTGGCAGTGGGTCTGGATCAGGGCGTGCGCGTCCAGGCGGGGTGGCTGCCAGCCAGGGCTGTGGTCGTGCAGCAGCTCGGCGAGCGTGACGGTCTGCTCCCGTAGGCGGGTGACGTCGTCGTCGGCCGGGAACAGCTCGTGGGCGTCGCTGCGGAACACCGCTGTGCAGCTCGGTTCCAGCCCCACCACCCGGGTGCCGGCGCGCAGGTGGGGACGGAGCGCGTCGACGCTGCGCCGCAGCACCCGCTTGGCGACGTCGAGCTGACCGGTGGAGATCCAGGTCAGCCCGCAGCACACCGGGCCGTCCGGCACGCGTACCCGCCAGCCGGCGGCCTCCAGCACCTCGACCGCCGCCCGCGCCACGGCCGGATGGAAGTGGTTGGTGAAGGTGTCCGGCCAGAGCACGACCTCGCCCCGGGCGCCGTCGCCGGTCGGGGTGCGCCGGGCGAACCAGTGCTGGAACGACTCCGCCGCGAACAGCGGGATGTCCCGGCGCCGGTCGATCCCGCCGACGACCTTGGCCAGGCGGCCGAGCCCGGGTGCGTGCGCGAGGGCGTTGACCGTGCGGGGCAGCCGGGCGGCGACGGTCGCCACCAGCGGCAGCCAGCCCATCGAGTAGTGCGCGCGGGGGCGCAGCCGGCCGGCGTAGTGGTGGGACAGGAACTCGGCCTTGTAGGTGGCCATGTCCACGTTAACCGGGCAGTCGGCCTTGCAGCCCTTGCAGGCCAGGCAGAGGTCGAGCGCGTCGCGCACCGCGTCGGAGCGCCAGCCGTCGCCGATGGCGCCGCCGCGAGCGGCGCCGTCGAGCATCTCGAACAGCAGCCGGGAGCGGCCCCGGGTCGAGTGCTCCTCCTCCCGGGTGACCATGTAGGACGGGCACATCACCCCGCCGGAGTGCCGCCGGCACTTGCCGACGCCCACGCACCGCAGCACCGCGTCGCCGAAGCTGCCCCCGTCGTCCGGGTAGGCGAAGGTGGTCGACACGCCGCCGTGGTCGTAGTCGACGCCGAGGCGCAGGTGGCTGTCGAGCGGGTAGGGCGGCATGACCTTGCCGGGGTTCATCCGGTCGTCCGGGTCGAAGATCGCCTTGACCTGGCCGAACGCCCGGATCAGCCGTTCGCCGTACATCTTCGGCAGCAGCTCGCCGCGGGCCTGCCCGTCGCCGTGCTCGCCGGAGAACGACCCGCCGTAGGAGACCACGAGGTCGGCGGCGCGTTCGACGAAGGAGCGGAAGTCGCGGACCCCGTCGGCGGTGCGCAGTTGGAACGGGATCCGGGTGTGCACGCAGCCCTGCCCGAAGTGCCCGTAGAGCGAGGCCTGCTGGTAGCCGTACTCGCGGTAGAGCGCCTGCAGGTCGCGCAGGTAGTCGCCGAGCCGGTCCGGGGCGACCGCGGAGTCCTCCCAGCCGGGCCAGGTGTTCTCGGAGTCGGGCACGTGGGCGGTGGCGCCGAGCGCGGACTCGCGGACCCCCCACATCCGTTTCTCGTCGGCCGGGTCGGCGAACTCGTGCACGCGCGGCCCACCGTCGCGACGGACGGCGGCGATCAGCCGGTCGGCGGCGGCCCGAGCCTGGTCGGGTGTGTCGCCGCCGAGCTGCACCATCAGCCACGCGCCGCCCTCGGGCAGCTCGTGCAGCGCGTGCGGGTGCAGGTTCTTGCGCCGCTCGAAGCTGACCAGCTTGTCGTCGATGCCCTCCAGCGCGATCGGTTGGTGTTCCAGGATCCGCGGCACGTCGTCACCGGCCGCGGCGATGTCCGGGTAGCTGAGGAACACCATCGCGTCGGCCTTGACCCGGGGGACCAGTTTCAGCCGGGCGCGCAGCACGGTGACCAGCGTGCCCTCGGAGCCGACGAGGGCCTGGGCGACGTGGAAGTTCTTCTCCGGCAGCAGGCTGTCCAGGTTGTAGCCGGAGACCCGGCGGGGGATGTGCGGGTAGCGGGTGCGGATGTCGGCCAGGTACTCGTCGCGCAGCGCCCGTAGCCGCCGGTAGATCTCGGCCTTGCGGCCGCCGTCGCGCTGGATGCGGGCGTACTCCTCGTCGCTGGTCTCCCCCACCCACATCCGGGTGCCGTCGTACAGCAGCACCTCCAGTTCGACGATGTTGTCGACCACCTTGCCGGTGCGCTGCGCGGTGGCGCCGCAGGAGTTGTTGCCGATCATGCCGCCGAGCGTGCAGTGGTTGTGCGTCGCCGGGCGCGGCCCGTACTCCAGGCCGGTCGGTTCGAGTCGGGCGTTCAGTTCGTCCAGCACGATGCCGGGTTCGACCAGGCAGGTGCCGGCCCGCTGGTCGACCTCCAGCAGTCGGTGGCAGTACTTGGACCAGTCGAGGATCACCGCGGTGTTGGTGCACTCGCCGGCCAGGCTGGTGCCGCCGCCGCGCGAGGTCAGCGGCGCGCCGTGGCGGCGGCAGACGGCCACCGCGGCCACCGCCGCCTCCACGGTGCGGGGCACCACCACCCCGAGCGGCACCTGGCGGTAGTTGGAGGCGTCGGTGGAGTACGCGGCGCGGGAGCCGGCGTCGAAGCGGACCTCGCCGTCGACCTCCGCCCGCAGGTCGGCGGCGAGCGCGGTCAGGTCGACGTCGCGGGTCGGCTCGGGTGGACGCAGGACCGGGTCGGGGAGCACCTCGGTCATGAGCGCAGCTCGTTGATCTTGTCGCGGGCGACGGACGCCACGGTGGCGACCTTGTGCGGTTGACCGCGCAGGAACGCCTCGGTGAAGTGTTTCGCCTGGTCGTATTTGATCTTGCCGGGCATCGGCGGCTCGTTCGGGTTCACGTCGCAGTCGACGAGCGCCGGCCCGGGGTGCGCGAGAGCCTCCCGGATCGCGCCCGGCAGCGCCTTCGCGTCGGTCACCTTCACGCCGAACGCGCCGCAGCCGCGCGCCCAGGTGGAGAAGTCCGCCTCCGGCTGCCGGTGCCGCACCGCGTACTCGGGGTAGCCGAGGATGATCTGCTCCCAGAGGATCTGCCCGTACGAGTTGTTGTTGTTGACCACCACCTTGATCGGCAGGTCGTGCCGGACCGCGGTGAGGAACTCGGCCATCAGCATCGCGAACCCGCCGTCACCGACGAACGCGATCACCTGCCGCCCCGGGTAGGCGTGCTGCATGGCGATGGCGTACGGCAGGCCGGGCGCCATCGTGGCCAGGTTGCCCGACAGGTAGAACTCGCGGTCGCCGCGGATCGTCCAGTGCCGCGCCGACCAGGTGGCGATGGTTCCCGAGTCGCAGGTGAGGATCGCGTCGTCGGCGGCGGCGGAGTCGACGCAGCCCATCAGGTACTGCGGCGCGATCGGCGACCGCTCCGGGTCCACCAGGCTGCCCATCTCCGACCGCCAGTCGTTCATCTTGCCCTGGTACTTCTCCAGGAACGACCGGTCCGGGGCGTGGTCCAGCATCGGCAGCAGGTCCCGCAGCGCCAGGCGGGCATCGGCGCAGACCGGGGCCTCGACCGGCAGCCGCATGCCGATCAGGCTCGGGTCGGCGTCGATCTGCACCACCTTCGCCTGCCCCGGGCCGGGCAGGTACTTCCCGTACGGGAAGGAGGTGCCCACCATCAGCAGCGTGTCGCACTCCTCCATCAGTTCCTCGCTCGGCGCGGTGCCGAGCAGGCCGAGCCCGCCCGTGGTCAGCGGGTGGTCGTCGGGCACCACCAGCTTGCCGGGCAACGTCTTGACGATCGGGCTGGCCAGGGCCTCGGCCACCGCCAACACCTCCTCGCGGGCGCCCCGTGCGCCGACGCCGACCAGCATGGCGACCTTCCGGCCGGCCCGGAGCACCTCGGCCGCCCTCGCCAGCTCCCGCGGGTCGGCCGGCAGCCGGGGGTACGACACCGTGGCGGCGCTCATCGGCGGCTTGCCCGGGCTCACGTGCCGGTACGGGTCGTCGGAGGCCGGCGCCACCTGCACGTCGTTCGGGAAGGTCAGGTGCGCCACGGTCCGCTTGCTCATCGCGTCGCGGATCGCCAGGTCCACCACCGCGGGCATCTGCTGCGGGTTGGTCACCATCAGGTTGTACGAGGCGACGTCCTGGTAGAGCTGGGTGGTGTGCACCTCCTGCTGGTAGTGCGAGCCCAGCACCGACGTCTCCTGCATGCCGGTGAGCGCCAGCACCGGCACGTGGTCGAGTTTGGCGTCGTAGAGCCCGTTGAGCAGATGGATCGCCCCCGGCCCGGAGGTGGCGCAGCAGACCCCCAGCCGGCCGGTGGCCTTGGCGTAGCCGGTGGCCATGAACGCGGCGGCCTCCTCGTGGTGCACCAGCACGAACCGCAGCTTCTCCCGCTGCCGGCGGAATCCCTCCATCAGGCCGTTGATGCCGTCACCGGGCAGGCCGAACACGGTGTCGACCCCCCACTCCACCAGGCGGCGGGCCAGGCTCTCGCCCACGATCTCCTGCACGTCGTCCTCCTCTTCCGGGGTTCACCCGTCCTTGTCCGCGTCAGCGGGGTTTCACCTGCCCCACCGGACAGTGCGGACCAGGGCGGACGGGGCGGCGGCTACCCGGCCTCCCGGACCGCAAACCCACCAGGGTGACCGGTTCCGGGCCGCCGTCACCCGCGCCCGGTGTCCCCGGGCAGCACGGACAGCCGTCCCCGCCCCTCCAGCACGGCGAGGTGCACGGCGTCGACCTCGCCCACCCCGTGCTCGCGCAGCAGTCCGTCCAGGTCGGCCCGGGTCAGGCCGGCGCGGTGCAGGTTGCCGGTGAGCACCCGTCCCTGGGCGACCACCACCACCGGCCCCTTCTCGATCAGCCGCCGGCCGGTGGGCCGCAGACGCACCCAGGTGATCAGCGCGTGGGCGGCCAGGATGGCCACCAGCGTCACCGCGCCGGACAGGTAGCTGGCGTCCGGCGCGCTGGGCAGCCGCCCGACGACCGCGCCCACCGCGACGGCCGCCACGAAGTCGTACGCGGACAGCTCCGCGAGGGTCCGGCGTCCGCCGAGGCGCATCGCGAACACGGCGGTCAGGTAGAGCAGGAACGCCTTCACCCCTACCCAGACCAGCCAGCCCGGGTGGCCGACGAGTGCGGTGACGGCGTCCATCCCCGACCGCCGGGCTCAGGACCGCCGCATCGACCGTGCCGCGAGAAAGCCGAGGAACGCACCGACGGTCAGCGTCACCAACCCGCGCGCGGTGAGCGCGGAGCGCAACCGGCCCAGGCCCGCCTTCGGGTCCACCACGCTGCCGGCCACGTCGCCCGCGGCCCCCACCACCACGTCACTGAGCTTGCCGCGGTCCATGGCCCACCCCCTTGCCGAGAGCCGCCGGCTACCCGGTGGGACGCCCATCAAACGTTCACTCGTCCCGACCGGTGAAGACCCGCTCCGCCGCGGGCTGCTCACCGCCGGCCACCAGCACCTCGTCGCCGGCGCGCAGCACCGTCGCCCGACCGAGCCGGAGCTGCTCGCCGTCGCGGCTGACCAGGCTCACCCACACGCCCTCGTCCCGGCTCAGCTCGAACAGGGGCCGGCCGTCGGCCGGGGCGCCGGAGGCGATCGTGTAGTGGCGCAGCCCGACCGGCTCGCCCTGCACCCGGATGCCGACTGCCCACGGTTGCAGCGGCGTGGTCCGCATCGGCACCCGGCACCACCGGGCCACGAGGGGGACCAGCCCGCCCTGCACCACGATCGAGAACGCGACCACGGCGAAGACGATGTCGAACAGCCGCAGGTCCTGTTCCAGGTCGGCGGTGAGGATGAACGTGCCCAGCAGGATCGGCACCGCGCCCTTGAGGCCGGACCAGACCACGAAGATCCGCTCACCCCAGCGCAGCCGGACCGTGCTGAGCAGCCCGCCGACCACGATCGGCCGGATCACGAACGTGAGCAGCACGGCCAGCGCCAGGCCGGTGAGCCAGGCGCGCTCGGTCACCATGCTGCGCAGCGACACGATCAGGCCGAGCAGGCCGAACGCCAGGATCTCGCCGAGGCTGGCCAGCGCGCCGTGGAACCGCTGGATCTCCCGCTTGAACGGCGCTCGGGCGTCGCCGACGACGATGCCGGCGAGGAACACCGCGAGGAATCCCGAGCCCCGGGCCAGCGTCGCCGCGCCGTAGATCGACACGGCGGCGAACACCACCTGGAGCGGGTAGAGGCTCTTGTCCGGCAGGGACACCCGGCGCATCAGCTGCAGGATGAGCCACCCGCCGGCCAACCCGACCACCGAACCGACCACCAGTTGCAGCGCGAACTCCCCCGCCCCGGAGGCGACCGCCGACCAGCCGCCGGCGGTCCCGGCGGCGAGCAGGCTCGCCATCAGCGCGATCCCCACCGGGTCGTTGGCGCCCGACTCGCCCTCCAGGATCGTGCCGCTGCGCCCCACGACGGTGCGTCGCCCCAGCACGGAGAACACTGCGGCCGGATCGGTCGGGGACAGGGCGGTGCCGACCAGCAGCGCGGCGAGCCAGTCGAACCCGAACACCCAGCGCAGCACCAGCGCCAGCGCGCCGGCGGTCAGCAGGGTACCGAGCACACCCACCAGCGCGACCGGCCCGAGCGACGGTCGTAGCCGCCGCCAGCCCATGCTCATCCCACCGCTGAACAGCACCAGCACGAGCGCGATCTCGACCAGGTGCCGGACCGCGTACAGGGACAGCTCGTTCAGCTTCGGAAACAGGTCGGAGACGATCGCGGCGGCGAACAGGAACAGCGCCGGCGCGGGCAGCCGCAACCGGTCGGCGAGCCGGTTGGACAGCACGGCCAGGACCGCCACCGCGCCCAGCGCGGCGACGTAGAGCGCGAAGCCCGTCACCGCCACCCCATCCCGGTCCGACCCGCCGGGTCCCCCGCGGATCCCGTGCGCTGCCGCTACCCGCCCAGGCCCGAGTTAACCGGGCCGGCACCCGATCAGTGGGCGAGCACCTGGGGCACCAGATGGTAGAGCGGCACGGTCAACACCGCGCCGACCAACGCCACCCCGGCCGCCGACGCAGCCGCCAGCGTGCCGCTCCGGCCGTCGGTGGCCGGGCACCACCCCGCCGGGGTGTACGTGGGCACCAGCCAGCGCAGGTAGTAGAAGAGACTGGCCACGGTGTTGACCGCGGCGACCACGACCAACCAGGCCAGCCCGCCGTCCCAGGCGGCGGTGAACACGGTCAGCTTGCCGGCGAAGACCGCCGTCGGGGGCGTGCCGACGAGTCCCAGCAGGCAGATCGTCAGCGCCCCGGCCAGCCAGGGCCGACGGCGGGCCAGCCCCCGGTAGCCGTCGAGGGTGTCGTGCGGCTCGGCGGCCAGCACCGCGAACGCGCCCAGGTTCGTCACCGCGTACCCGACGAGGTAGACCAGCAGGGCGGGCAGCGCGCGCTCGGCGCGGCCGGCGACCGCGACGGCCATCAGCAGGTAGCCCACCTGCGCCACGGTGGAGTACGCGAGCAGCCGGCGCGGGTCCGCCTGGCCGAACGCGGCGAAGTTGCCCAGCGTCATGGTGACCGCCGCGAGCACCGCCACCAGCAGCGGCCAGTCCACCACGTCGGCGGGCACCGCCACGGCGAACAGTCGGTACGCCGCCAGCAGGCCGCCGAGCTTCGGCACGGTGGTCAGCAACGCGCCGGCCGGGACCGACGCGCCCTGCACCGCGTCGGGCACCCAGAAGTGCCCCGGCACCGCGCCGATCTTGAACAGCAGACCGGCGAGCACCCCGACCACCCCGACCGCGACGGCGGCGGGCGGGGCCCCCGCCAGTCCGGCGCCGAGCCGGCCGTAGTCGCTCGTCCCGCCGCCGAGCGCGGTCAGCAGCGCCGCGCCGGCCAGCAGGCCGACCCCGGCCAGCGCGCCCATCAGGTAGACCTTCAGCGCCGCCTCGGCGCCCCGCCGGTCCCGGCCCCAGCCGGCCAGCCCGGCCAGCGGCACCGACGACAGCAGGTACGCCACGGCGAGCAGCAGCAGGTCCGACGCGCCGGCGAGCAGCACCGCGCCGAGCACGGCGAGCAGCGTCAGCACGTAGAACTCGGTCTCCCGCCGGTTGCCGGCGACCCGGCCGGCGGCGATCCCCACCACCAGCAGCCCGGCCAGCGGAATGAGCAGCCGCGCGGTGGTGGTGGCCGGGTCGAGGGCGTAGCTGTGCGCGTAGACGGTGGTCCGCTCGCCGACGGCGGGCAGCGTGGCGACCACGGCCGCGAGCAGCGCGCCGGCGGCGACCAGCCGGGCCACCCACTGCCGGTCGCGGGGCAGGAACGCCCCGGTCAGCAGCGTGGTGACCGCACCGGCCAGCAGGAGCAGTTCCGGCAGCAGCGCGAGCGGACGCTCGTTCACCGGGCGACCAGGTCGGTGATCACGCGCGCGGCGGGTTCCACCACGTCCAGCAGCAGTCGGGGAAACACGCCGATCAGCAGCGCGAGCGCCAGCAGCGGCAGCACCGCCGCGGTCTCGGCGGTGGTCACGTCGGCGGTCGCCGACAGGCGGTGCCGGGCCGGGCCGAGGAAGACCCGGTGCAGCGCCCACAGGAACAGCCCGGCGGTGACGAGGATGCCGGGCAGCGCGATCGCCACCGCCACCGGCGCGGAGCCCAGGCCGCCGGCGAAGATCTGGAACTCGGCGACGAACCCGGAGAAGCCGGGCAGGCCGAGGCTGGCGAACGCCGCCACCGCGGTCAGCGCGGCGAACCGGGGGGTGTCGCCGGCCAGCCCGCCGTAGGCGTCCATCCGGTAGGTGCCGCCCCGGTCGTAGAGGACGCCGGCGAGCAGGAACAGCGCCGACGTGATGAGCCCGTGGCTGACCATCTGGGTGACCGCGCCGGCCACCGCGACCGCGCGGGCCTGCGCGTCCGAGCCGGCGACCAGGCCGGCCGCGCCGACGGCCAGCACCACGTACCCCATGTGGTTGACCGAGGTGTACGCGATCATCCGCTTGAAGTTGGTCTGGGCGAGCGCAACCAGCGCGCCGTAGAGCACGCTCACCACGCCGACCACGACGACCACCCCGGCGTAGCGCCGCCAGGCGTCCGGCAGCATCGGCATGGCGATCCGGACGAACCCGTAGGTGCCCATCTTGAGCAGGATCCCGGCCAGCACGGCCGACCCGGCGGCCGGGGCGTCGGTGTGCGCCGGCGGCAACCAGGTGTGGAACGGGAACGTCGGCGTCTTGATCGCCAGCCCGAGCAGGACCGCGAGCAGCACCAGCGCGCCGGCCACGCCCTCAGTCGGCGGGTCCCGGGTCAGCGCCACCATGTCGAAGGTGTGCGGGCGGGCGGCGACGAAGAGGCCGATGAAGCCCAGCAGCAGCGCCAGCGAGCCGAGGAACGTGTAGAGGAAGAACGTCAACGCCGAGCGGCGGGCCTGCGGGCCGTGCCCCCAGCCGGCGATCACCGCGTACATGCCCACGATGGACAGGTCGAAGAAGACGAAGAACAGGATCAGGTCGAGCGCGACGAACAGCCCGAGGCAGGTGGTCTGCAGGGCGAGGAAGAGCGCGGCGAACTGGCGTGGCCGGTGCTGGCGGCGCAGCGAGTACACCGCGCAGGCGGCGAAGACGACGGTGGTGAGCGCGAGCAGCGGCAGCGACAGCCCGTCCACCCCGACGTGGTAGCCGGCCCCGGCGCCCGGGATCCACGGCCGGTCCACCTCGAACGCGAACCCCTCCCCCGGGTACGCCCACCACAGGCCGAGCACCGCCGCGACCTCGACGCCGGTGACCGCGATCCACACCCACGACACCGCCCGCGCCGGCAGGCCGGGCCAGAGCAGCAGGACCACGGCCGCCGCCAGCGGCGCGAAGACGATCAGGGACAGCACGGGTCACCTCGCCAGCAGCAGGATCAGCACGGCGGCGCCCAGCACGAGGACCACCTGGACGTAGTACTGGTGGATCAGGCCGGTCTGCGGCCGGCGGGCCAGCGCGCCGAGCCGGCGGGCCGCCCGGGCGAGCCGACGCACCAGGGCGTCCACCCCGTGGTCGTCCACCCGGGCCAGGGCCTCCGCCGCCCGCCGGGTCAGGACCGGCACCGCGGCGACCCCCCGACCGAGGACGGCGTCGTCGAACCGGGCCAGCCCCCGCGCCGCACCGAGGGCCGCGCCCGGCACGGCGTGCACGGCCCGGTCGAGCACCCGGTCGTCGAACCGGGCCAGCCCGCGGGCCAGCGCGAGCGTCGGCCGGACCACCAGCAGCCGGGCCGCCGGGTCGAGCCCCAGCCAGGCCCGGGCCCAGGCCGGGGCCGGCAGCCGGGTCGGCGCGGCGACCGCCAGCGTCACGCCGGCGACCGCGAGCAGGCCGGACAGGGCCAGGTCGGCGCCCCGGACCGGGGGCGCCGCACCGGCTCCGACGGCACCGGCCACCGCCCCCGACAGCGGCGGGAGCGCCAGCGCGCCGAGCACGGCCGCGCCCACCGCCAGCGGCACCAGCGGCACCAGCGGCACCCGCTGACCGGCGGCCACCTCGCGGGTGCCGGCGCGTTCGGTGTCGTACCCGGCCTCGGCGCCGGGCGGGACCGGGCGCAGCACCAGGGCGAGCGCCCGGCCGGCGTAGAGGGCCGCGAGCAGCGCGCCGGCCAGGCCGACCAGGTAGAGCACCGGGGACCGCTCGCGGGCGCCGGCGAGCACCTCGTCCTTGGTGGCCCACAACGCCAGCGGCGGCACCCCGGCCAGCGCCAGGGCGCCCACCGCGAACCCGGCCCCCACCAGCGGGTGGCGGCGGCCCGCGCCGCGCAGCGCGGACAGCCGCCGGGTGCCGAGCGCGGTCAGCCACGCCCCGGCGGCGAGGAACAGCAGCGCCTTGGTGGCCGCGTGCCCGATCAGGTGCGCGACGGCGCCGGCCGGGGCGACGGCGGCGCCCAGCACCACGTACCCCAGTTGGGCGCTGGTGGAGGCGGCCAGCAGTTGTTTCAGGTCGCTCTGGGCCAGCGCGACCGCACCGAGCGCCAGGGCGGTCAGCGCGCCGCCCCAGGCGGCCACGTCCACCGCCCAGCCGGTCGCCACGAGCAGCGGGTGCAGGCGGACGAGCAGGTAGCCGCCCATCGCCACCATGGCGGCCGAGTGCAGCAGCGCGCTGACCGGGCTCGGGCCGAGCATGGCCCGGGACAGCCAGAACGAGAACGGCAGTTGGGCCGCCTTGCCGAAGCCGGCGGCCAGCACGCCGGTGGCGGCCAGGTCCCGCCAGCCGGTCGGCAGCGCGGCGAGCCCGGTCAGGTCGAGGGTGCCGCCGGCCAGTCCGGCCCCGGCGGCCAGGTAGAGCCCGAGGTCGCCGACGCGGGTGGTGAGGAACGCGGTGCCGCCCGCCGCGACCGCGTCGTCGCGTCGCCAGTGGAACGCGATCAGCGCGTACGACATCGCGCCCATGATCTCCCAGCCCAGCAGCAGCACGGGCAGTGTCGTCGCGGTGGCGGTGAGCAGCACCGCGGCGAGGAACACCAGCATCAGCCCGTGGAACCGGGACCGGTCGGAGCGGATCTCGGCGGCGGCGTACGCCAGCACCAGCAGCGCCACGGCGGCCACTGCCGGGACGACGAGCGCGGCGAGCCCGTCGACGGCCAGGCCCCAGCGGGCGCCGGCCAGGAACGGCGCGTCGATGCCCGGCCGGGCCGGCGCCACCGCGACGGCCAGCCCGGCCACCAGCGCGGCGACGGTGAGCGCCAACGCCGGAGCGACCCGCTCCGCCCGCCGCCCGACCAGCAGCAGCGCCCCGCCGGCGAGGGCCGGGAGCACGACCAGGGCCCACAGCGCCGCGCTCATCCCCGCAGCTCCCCCGCCATGTCGGTCATGTCGGCGTCGCTCGACCGGAACAGCAGGGTCACCACGGCGAAGCCCATCGCCATCTCCACGGTCATCGCGGCGATCACCACCAGCACCAGGACCTGCCCGTCGGGCTGCTGCGGGGCGAGGAACCACCAGAGGGCGGCGGCGGCCACGATCACCCCGTTGATCATGAGTTCGAGGCCCATCATCACCATCACGGCGGCCTGCTGGCTCAGCGCGCCGTACAGGCCGACGCTGAACAGCGCGGAGGCGAGCAGCAGGAACATCGGCAGTGTCACGGCCGCTCCGGAGAGTCCGGACGGTCGTACCGGCCGCGGGCGGTGGCGAGCACCAGCGCGGCGACCATGGTGGCGAACAGCACCGCCGAGACCGCCATCATGACCAGCATCTTCGAGCCCATGACCGCCTCGCCCAGGGCCCGGGTCGGGTCGGCGGGCGGCTCGCCGCGGCGGGTGGGCCACGGCACGAGCACGGAGCCGGCGGCCAGCACGACGAAGACCCCGACCGAGACCGCCAGCGCGCCCCGGCGGTTGTGCAGCATCGACATGGGCATCAGGCCGGCCGGGTTCATCATGAACATGACCATGAAGACCGCCATGATCGCCATCTCCATGACCATCATCAGGACGGTCACCACGCCCAGGTAGCCCAGGTCGAGCAGGAGCAGCTCACCACCGACCGCGACGAACGACAGCGCGAGCGCGAACGTCGCCCGGGCCATCGAGTCCACCGTGAACACGGCGACGCCGGACGCCACGGCGACCACCGCCAGCACGACGAAGGCGACGACCGCCACCTCAACCCCTTCCTACCACGATCACCGCCACGACGAGCACCTGCAGCAGCGTGGCGGGCAACGCCACCAGCCAGGCCACGCGCATCAGCCGGTCCGCCCGCAGCACCGGCACCCGGCCGCGCACCGCCACCAGTGCCACCAGCACGGCCAGCGTCTTCAGCAGGCTCCACAGCCACGTCGGCAGCAGCGGCCCCGACCCGCCGCCGAGGAACAGCGCCACCGCCGTCGCCGCGCCCGCCGCCAGCAACGCGTACCGGCCGGCGAGCAGGACCAACCGGTCCACGCCGGACGGCTCGGCCAGCACGCCGCCGGCCACGTCCCGCCCGTCCGGATAGGCGAACGGCCCGGACATGCTGAACGCGAGCACCGCGCCGAGGAGAACCAGGAACGCCACCGGCATCCACACCACGAACCACAGCGCCCGCTGCGCCGCCACCACGTCGGCGATCCGCAGGCTGCCGGCCGCCACCGCCGGGGCGGTCAGCGCGAACATCAGCGGCAGCTCGTAGCCGAGCGCCTGGGCCAGGAACCGGTAACCCCCGACCAGGCCGTGGACGCTGTTGCTCCCCCACCCGGCGAGCCACACCGCCGCCCAGAGCAGCACGTCCATCGCGTTGAACCAGACCACCCCGACCGGCAGGTCGGCCACCACCCGGTCGCCCAACGGCACCACCACGACCATGAGCAGCGCCACCACCAGCGGACCGGCCAGCCCGAGCCGCCACAGCAGCAGATCCGCCGCCACCACGCGTCGCCGTCGCTGCCGCAGCAGCCGGGCGGTCTCCCACAGCGGCCGCCCGGCGCGGTGCGCGAGCGTCGGGCCGCCGGCCGGGTCGAGCAGGCCCGCCAGCACCGCGGCGGCCAGCGCGAGGCCGAGCACCATCCCGGCGGCCGGCACGACGCCCCACCACGGACCGGCGGTCACGATCGGGTCCCCGCGGCCAGCAGCCCGTCCGGGTCGGGGTCGAACGAAGCCAGCACCACCCGGGCCGCGGCCAGGTCGAGCCCGACCATGAGCCGGGCCGCCAGCTCCAGCACCGCCGCCGCGTCCGGCGCGGGACCGGGTTCGCCGCCGGCCAGCAGCCGGTCCGTCTCGGCCAGCCGGTGCCGCCACCGGGCGGTCGCGTCGCCGCAGACCGCCGCCGGGGCCGCCACTCCGGCGCGGGCCGCCGCGACCGGCGACAGCACTCCCAGGCCGTCGGTGGCCAGGCGCAACCCGCGGGAGCGCCGGGCCCGCCGGTCCAGCGCGGCGAAGCCGGCGTACGCGGCGGCGAGCGGCACGTGGTCGACGAGCGCGTCACGCAGCCGCCGCGCGTCGGCCGCGCCGGCCGGCCAGCCCGCGATCGCCCAGAGCCGGCCCAGCGAGTCGAGGTGCGCCACGGCCTGCCGGCGCCGGCACAGCCCGGGATGGTCCACGTCCGGGTACGGTCGCACGGCCGACGGGTCGGCCGGGGGCAGCACGCGGGCGTCGGCCGACTGCACCAGGTCGCCCTGCACGGCCACCTCGACGACCAGGCCGGCCGGCCAGTCCGCCAGCACCGGACCGAGCGCCAGGTGCAGCACGTCCAGCTTCAACCCGTCGCGGTCCTCGGCCCGCTCGGCCATCATCAGCCCGCCCGGCATGGACATCCCGTCGTGGTCACCGTGGCCGGGCCGCTCCGACCCGCCACCGTGCCGCCCGTGACCCGCCTGCCGCGCGCCGCTCGCCTCCTGCCCGTGGCGCGTGTGCTCCCGATGCCCCGCGCCCGGCCCGTGTCTTCCCTCCTGGCCGTGCCCTTCCTCCTGGCCGCGCCTTCCCTCCTGGTCGGCCGAGGAGCCGCCCTCCCGCGCACACCCCGGCCCCGGGTCCGGCGGCTTGCCGCCCGCCCCGGTCAACCGGGCGACCGCTGTGCGCAGCGCGGGCGCCGCCCCGGCCGGGTCGGTGATCCGCGCCCGGGCCCGAGGGCCCGGAAGCTGCTCCCACACCCGCTCGATCGCCGCCGCCAACTCCGCTCCCGGGTCGCCGGCGACCACCAGCAGGTCGGCGTCCGCCGGGGACGCCGCGACCGGCCACCCGGCCCGGTCGGCGTGCGCCTCCACGGCCAGGCGGGCGCCGGTGGCGCCGGGCACGGCCGCGACCAGCAGGTGCGGCCGGCGGGCCGCCCAGCGGGCCAGCACGTCGTCGATCAGGCCCACCGCAGCGCGCCCTCCCGCCAGGCGTAGACGACACCGGCCATCAGCAGGCCGAGGAAGACGAACATCTCCGCCACGGCAGGTGTGCCGATGTCGGCGACCACCACCGCCCACGGGTACATGAACAGCATCTCCACGTCGAAGGCGAGGAAGAGCAGGCTGATCGCGTACCAGCGGACGTGGAACCGGGAGACGGCGTGCTCGTGGGGCGGTAGCCCGGACCGGAACGCGGCGACGGTGGACGGCGCGCCCACCGCCGTCCGCAGGTGGGCCAGGTACAACGTGCCCACTCCGGCGGCGGCCAGACCGAGCATGGCCAGCACCGGCGCGTACCTTCCCATCCGTCCTGTTCCTTCCGAATCGGTGCTTCCACCCTGCCAGCCCGCCGGCGTTCCCGCCCGGTATCGGTCAGTCCGCCGCGGCGCGGGGGCTGGGCAGCGCCGCCGCGGCCCGTTCCTGCCGCAGGTCGTACGCGGGCCGCTCGGATCGGATCCGCGGCATCCGGTCGAAGTTGCGCAGCGGCGGCGGCGAGGACGTCACCCACTCCAGTGCGAGACCGTGGCCCCACGGGTCCGGCTCGCGCACCACGGGACCGAACCGGTAGGAGTGCCAGACGTTCCACAGGAACGGCAGCATCGAGATGCCGAGCACGAACGACCCGACGGTGGACACCGTGTTCAGCGCGGTGAAGCCGTCCAGGGCCAGGTAGTCGGCGTACCGGCGCGGCATGCCCTCGGCGCCGAGCCAGTGCTGCACCAGGAAGGTGGTGTGGAAGCCGATCATGGTCAGCCAGAAGTGGATCCTGCCGAGTCGCTCGTCGAGCATCCGGCCGAACATCTTCGGGAACCAGAAGTAGACGCCGCCGAAGACGGCGAACACGATGGTGCCGAAGAGCACGTAGTGGAAGTGCGCCACCACGAAGTACGAGTCGTGCACATGGAAGTCCAGCGGCGGGCTGGCCAGCAGCACCCCGGTGAGCCCGCCGAGCAGGAACGTGACCAGGAAGCCGAGCGCGAACAGCATCGGCGTCTCGAACGTGATCTGCCCGCGCCACATGGTGCCGATCCAGTTGAAGAACTTGATCCCGGTGGGCACGGCGATCAGGTAGCTCAGGAAGCTGAAGAACGGCAGCAGCACCTGGCCGGTGGCGAACATGTGGTGCGCCCACACGCTCATCGACAACGCCGCGATGCCCAGCGTCGCGCCGATCAGCCCTCGGTAGCCGAAGACCGGCTTGCGGGAGAACACCGGGATGATCTCGGTGATGATGCCGAAGAACGGCAACGCCACGATGTAGACCTCGGGGTGCCCGAAGAACCAGAACAGGTGCTGCCACAGCATCTGCCCGCCGGTGTCGGCGTCGTAGACGTGCGCGCCGAGCTGCCGGTCGGCGAGCGCCGCGAGCAGCGCGGCGGCCAGCAGCGGGAACACCAGGATCACCAGGACCGCGGTGACCAGGATGTTCCAGGTGAGGATCGGCATCCGGAACATGGTCATGCCCGGAGCGCGCAACGTCAGCACCGTGGTGATCAGGTTGACCGCGCCGAGGATCGTCCCGAGCCCGGAGATCACCAGGCCGATCAACCACAGGTTGGCGCCCGTTCCCGGCGAGTGCGCGGGCCCGGCGAGCGGCTGGTAGGCCGTCCACCCGAAGTCGGCCGCGCCGCCCGGTGTGGCGAACCCGCCCAGCACGAGCAGCCCGCCGAACAGGTACAGCCAGTAGGCGAACGCGTTCAGCCGCGGGAACGCCACGTCGGGCGCGCCGATCTGCAACGGCACCAGGTAGTTCGCGAAGGCGAACACGATCGGGTGGCGAAGAGCAGGAGCATGATCGTGCCGTGCATGGTGAACAGCTGGTTGTACTGCTCGGGCGAGAGGAGCTGCATGCCCGGACGGGCCAGCTCGGCCCGCATGAGCAGTGCCAGCAGCCCGCCCACCAGGAAGAAGCCGAACGCCGTGGTCAGGTAGAGGACGCCGATCTGCTTGGCGTCGGTGGTGCGCAGCAGGCGCGCCAGCGCCGAGCCGCGTACCGGCCGGCGGACCGGGCCCACCACCGCGGGCGGCCCCGGAGCCGTCCAGAGGTCCATCCGCTCCCCCTTCCCTGTGCGCCTGCGATGTCCGGCCGGACCGGGCCGGAAACCTCGACGCGCCGCCTCGTGCAGACGCTGAGGTGTATCGCGGAGAGCGGGCGCCATCCGCCGCCGAGGGGCGGTCGACCCGAGCGGACCCGCGGGCCAGGACGAGCCACTGGCGGAACCGACCAGGCGCGGCGACGTCAGCGGCGGGCCACCGCGCCGTGCACCTCGGCCACCCGGCCGTCGGGGTCCACGACGGGCTCGGCGACGAGTCGCACCGGCCATGCCGCACCGCGTCGACGGACGGAGAACTCCACTTCGGTCGGCTCGGCCCGCTCCACCAGGGCGCGCAGCGCCGCCCGCACCCGGGGCGCGTCCGACGGCGTCGCCCAGCGGTGCAGGGCGCCCAGCAGCAACGGGCCGTCGGCCGGGTCCCGGCCGAGCACCCGGTAGGCACCCGACGACCAGGCGACGGCGTCTCCGCCCAGGTCCCACTCGACCCAGCCGACGTCACCGGCCCGCTCCAGCCGGGCGGACCGGTCCGCGGCCCGCCGCTGCTCGTCGTGGTAGTGCCAGCTGGCGAGCAACCCGTCGCCGAACGGGACGGCGCGGAGGCTGAGCAGCACCCGGGTCGGCCTGGCGCCGCCGGCCCGCCACGCCGGGCCCGGGCCCCAGTGGAACGGACGCCCGTCGTGCAGGGCGCGGGCGCAGCCGGCGACGATGCCGTCGTCGGCCGCCGACGGGTGCAGTTCGAGCAGCCGAAGACCGGTGAGCGCGTCCCGGCCGCGTTCCGCGCCGTCGGTCGCGTCCGGGCTGCACCGGTCGAGGCGGAAGTCGACGACCCTGCCGGCGTCGTCGCGGACCGGGCACCAGAACGCCACCGACCCGGGCAGCGCGTCGAGCACCGCCTCCAACCAGTGGGCGGCCGGCGCGTCCCCGGTTGCCCCGGACAGCGCCGACAAGCGCCGACCGGCGGTCTCGGCCAGAGCGCTCAGATACGCCCGTTCCCCGTCGTCGAGATCCCGATGGGTGTCCCAGCTGATCGCGGCCACCCCGATCGTGTGGCCGGCCCGGCGCAGCGGGAGGCAGACCCGCACGGCTCCGCCGCCGATGAAGTCATAGCCCCGACGGCGGGCCTCGTCCCGGGTCAACCACAGCGGGTCGCCGTCCACGGCCGCGCGCAGCAACGCCATGTGGACCGTGCCGGGCGCGCGTTGCCACAGGCTCGCCACGGATCGAGGCAGCCCGTACGAGCCGACCAGCCGGACCGCGCCGTCCGGTTCGAGCAGACCGAGCAGCGTCGAGTCGGCACCCAGGTGGCGTACGGCCTCCGCCAGCATCTCGGCCAGCGCGTTCGCGTCGCGGGCGGTCGCCATGGCGGCTCGGGCCAGATGGTAGCGACCGGCGGCCTCGCCGGTCAGGGGCACCGGCCCGCCGGCGGCCGGCTCCGGCGGGGGCGCAAGCGGGCGCAGGTAGCGCTCCGGCCGGAACGCCTCCGGCGGGGGCGGCGGGGCCACGGGCGGCGGGGCGACGGCGCCGAGCAGGCCGGCCGCCACGTCCACCAGCCGGATGTTGCTGTGCTGCGAGATCCGCCTCAGCTGCGTGAACGCCTCCTCCGGCGAGCAGCCCTGCCGAGCGATCAGCAGGCCGGTGGCCTGTTCCACCACCGCGTGCGCCCGCCGCTCCCGGCGCAGCGCGTCCAGTTCGCGTTGCAGGCGCTGCACGGTCGCCACCAGGGGCGGTGCCGGGGCAGCCGCGGCCCGCCGTCGCGTCATACGTTCTCCCCGCCGTGGGTCCGTCGTCGCGACTCGACCCTATCTCCGCGGGTGCCCGCCGGCACGGCGGCGACATCCGGTCCGCCTCGGCGGCCCCCGGCCCGACCCGGGACTCGCGGGTGCCGGTGCCCCGGACCGGGAGGCAGGGAACCAGTCGGGTCAGGCCCGCCCGCCGCAGCAGGCTCATCCCGTTCGGCGGCAGGTTGACCAGCGTCAGCCGGGCCCGCACGTGGGCGCAGGCCCGGCGCAGGTCCAGGACCGTCCGGGCCAGGCGGGGCGACTCGACCGACGCCCGCCGCAGGTCCACCACCAGCGCGCGGGGCCGTTCGGTCAGCGCCATCCGGGTGAGCCGGTCGCGCAGCAGGTCCACGCCGTCGTCGTCGAGGACCCCCGTCACGGACGCCACGGTGGTGGTGCCGGCGCGGCGGAACACCACGCGGACCCGACCGGCGTCGGCGGGCTCCTCGGCGGTCATCTCCCGCCGCAGCAGCCCGATCGCCCGGCGCAGCAGGCGCGACACGTGCATCTGCGAGATGCCGAGCAGATCGCCGATCTGCTCCTGGGTCTGGTTGCCGTGGAAGTAGCGGATCACCACGCCCCGCTCCCGCTCCGGCAGGTGACGCAGCGCCGCCAGCAGGTCGAGCCGGTCGCAGAGGCCCTCCACCCGGGAGTCCCGCTCGGCCAGCAGGTCCTCCCGCTCCCCCGCCTCGTCGTCCCCACCGGCCGGCCGGTGCAGCGACACGTTGCGATACGCCCGCCCGGCGGCCAACGCCTCCACCACCACGTCGACCGGTACGCCCAGGTGTCCGGCGACCTCCTCGGCCCGCGGCACGCGCTGCGACCGGCGGGTCAGTTCGGCCTCGGCCGCGTGCACCAGCAGGTACCGCTCCTGCAGGCCGCGGGGGACCCGGACCCCCCAGCTGTGGTCCCGGAAGTGGCGCTTCAACTCGCCCAGGATGGTCGGGGTGGCATAGCCCGCGAACGGCACCCCGCGCCGCGGGTCGTACGCGTCGACCGCCTTGACCAGGCCGTAGCAGGCAACCTGGACGAGGTCGTCGAGCGGCTCGCCCCGGTGGGCGAACCGCCGGGCCAGCGCCACGGCGAGCGGGCGGTGCACCTCGACCAGGCGCTCGCGGGCGCGCCGGGCGGTCGGGCCGACGGCGTCGTGCAGCAGGGCGAACAGTTCGTCGACGCCGGCGTCGGGGCGCAGCACGGACATGGTCATGGGAGTCCTCCACGGAAGGCGGCGGATCAGCGGTCACGGGGGGCCGGCCACTGCAGCGTCGTGACACGCGTGCGGGCAGGGACGAGCCCCGGAGGTGCGCGCTGAGCCGTCAGGGTGGACGTGGTCGTCCTGGTGCCGTTCGTCGACACCGCGGCTGCGAAGCGCGAGCTACCTCGATCGCTTTCCGGGGAGGTCGCCGGCAAACGCCGGCGGGTCGACCGTTACCGCTTCGAGATCTCGTGGTGTCCGGCGGCGTACCAGCGGCGGCCCGGCATCGCGGTGGCGCCGTGCACCACGACGCTGAGCGTGACGACGAGGCTGCCGGCGGTCCAGAGCAGCGGATCCCGCGCGCCCTCGTCGGCACTGAAAGCCAGGTAGAACAGCGCGGACACGCCGATCGGGCCGAACCAGCCGAGGAAGACCAGCTCCCGCCAGGGCAGCCCGAGCGGCTTCCGGAGCGCCAGCACCACCGGCAGCCGCCGCAGCAGCAGGACCGCGACGGCGAACAGCGGCAGCCGCCAGCCGGCGTCGAGCCAGCCGCGCCACGGCAGTTCGACGCCGAGCAGGAAGAACAGTGGCAGCACCAGGTATCGGGTGAGCGAGTCGTCCAGCTTCTGCTCGGCGATGCGGGGCTGGTCGCCGACGACCCAGTTGTAGGCCAGCCCGGTGACGAACGCGGCGAGGATGCCGTCGGTGTCGAGCACCCGCGCGACCCCGAGCGCGGCGATGCCGAGCAGCACCGCGAAGACGAGCAGCGAGCCCTGGTCGAGGGTCTCCCGGCGGCTCGCCGCGCGGACGGCGTGTCCGGCCAGCCAACCGAGCAGCACGCCGACGATCACCGCGCCGAGCACGCCCCACACCGCCGCGGTCACCTGGTCGGCCCACGGCTGCGCGCCGATGCCGGCCAGGGCGAGCACGACGAGAGGAAACGCGAGCCCGTCGTTGCCGCCGGACTCGCCGCTGATCACCTGCCGGAGCCGGGCGGGCAGTTGCCGTTCGGCCGGGCCGCCGGAGACGATGCTGGAGGCCAGGACCGGGTCGGTGGGGGTCAGGCAGCTGCCGAGCAGCGCGGCCAGGCCCAGCGGCATGCCGAGCACGAACCAGGACAGGCCGGTGCTGAGCAGCGCCATTCCGAGCATGCCGGCGGAGAGCAGCACGAGCACCGGGCGCAGCACGGCTCGGTAGCCGGCGAGCGGGAAGCGCAGCGCGACCGCCATCAGCGACACCGCCAGCAGGGCCCGGCTCACCTCACGGTTCAGCTCGGCGCCGAGCCGGTCACCGACGTCGACCAGACCGAGCACCGGGCCCGCCAGTGCCCCCAGGGCGAGCGCCAGCAGCGGCTCGGACAGCACGGTCCGGCGGATGGCGCTCGACCAGAAGGCGAGCAGGACACCGAGACCCCCGACGAGGGCGTACGCGAGCAGCAGCGGATTCATGCCCGCCCGCTACCCGTCGCGGCATCGCCCACTCGGCCGTCTCGCCGCCTCACGTGCGCCGGGCGCGGGCGGTGGCCCGGGCGTTGGCCTTCTCGATCGCCTCGACCAGCTCACCCTTGTTCATGTTCTCCGGGTCGTCGATGCCGACCCTGCGGGCCACGTCGTCCAGGTGCCCCTTGCCGGCGTTGGCGTCCACCCCTTGGGCGGTGGGCCGGTCGCGGTCGCGCGAGGCCGGGGTGCCCTGGGCCGCCTGCGGGTCGGAGGGACCCTTGTGTTCCTTGGGTTCCCAGTGGTCGCCGACCTTCTCGTGGGTGTGCTTCAACGACGCGTAGGCGGCACGGTGCGCCCGCTCGCCGTCGCCGTAGCTCTCCTCGGCCGACTCCAGCGTCTTCTTGTACGTGCGAACCGCCTTGTCGTCCGAGCGCGCGATGGTCGACGGGACGTCGTCGCGCATCTCCTCGGCCTGTTCGTGCTTGTCCGGCATGTCGCTGCCTCCTGCTCCGGTGTCACCTGTCCAGTTCGTCGCGGGCGGCGTCGACGCCGGCGGGCAGCACCCGACCGGCGGTCTCGGTGACCATGTCGCGCACGTCGTCCGCGAGCCGCGCCGAGGGACCTCCGGCCGCCCGGAGCTGCGCCAGCCCCGCCCGCCCCAGCACCACGGCGGCGACGAGGTAGCCGGCGGTGAGACCGGCGGCGGCAAGCCGGCGCGGGAGCATCGTCTCCAGCACGCGCAGCACCGTGGTCGACGCCGCGCCGGCGCCGAGCACCAGACAGCCACCGGCGGCAGCCAGCAGGACGACGCCCACACCCGCCGGTCGGGCCGCCTCGCCCACCTGCGCGCGTACGGCTCGCACCTCCTCGCGGACGACGTCGGCCACGTCCTCGGCGAGTCGCTCGGTCGGGCTCCGCCGTCCGTCCCCTCCGACGGTCCCCTCGCTCATCGCACCTCCCACTGCGCCGCCGCGTGCCCCGCCGCGTACCCGCGGAGACGCGCCGCACACCGCGATGCCGCAGCTTCCAGTCGGTGGGTGCGACGGCAAAGGTGGGACTCCGCCGCGCCGGATGCCCGAGACTGGCCGGATGAGCAGCCCGCCGCGCCTCCGCCGGTCCCGGTGGCTGATCCCGGTGGCGCCGGGCAGTCGGGTCACCCGCCTGGAGCTGTTCTACGACCTGATCTTCGTCTTCGCGTTCCTCAACGTCACCGGACTCGTCGCCCGCGATCTGGCGGCCTCCCAGGTGGCGGCCGGCATGGTGGTGGTGGCGCTGCTGTGGTGGTGCTGGACCGGCTTCGTCGCGCTCGGCAACGTGGTCCGCGCCGACCACGGCGTCCTGCCGGTCCTCGGCTTCGGGATCATGGCCGCGGTGTTCGTGCTCGCGATCGCGATCCCCCAGGCCTTCGTCGACCAGCCCGACGACCTGCCCGGCCCGCTGGTGTTCGCCACCTCCTACCTGATCGTGCGAGCCCTGACCTCGGCCGGGTTCCTGTTCGTGCTCACCCGCGCCGGGCACACCCGCGTGCAACTCGCCGCCGTCACCGTCCCGCCGGTGCTGGCCGCCGTCCTGATCGGGCTGTCGGTCGCCGCGCCCCGGTGGGTGGCCGCCGACGCGGTCCTGGAGACCCGCCTGGTCCTGTGGACCGCAGCCCTGCTCGTCGAGTACTCGGTGGGGCTCTTCCTGCCCTACGCGCACTGGTCGCTGCCGTCGGCCGGGCACTGGGCCGAGCGGCACGGCCTGATCGTGCTCGTCGCCCTCGGCGAGGTGGTGATCTCGCTGGGCATCGGACCGGGCCGGTTCGACCGGTTGGCGCTGACCACCCGGGTCATCACCGCGTCCGTGCTGGGCATCGCGCTGGTCGCCGCGCTGTGGTGGCTGCACTTCGACAGCCTGGCCGCCGGTGTGGAGCAGATCCTGCACGGCGTGCGGGATCGCGTCCGGGTGCCGCTGGCCCGCGACGTCTACACCTACCTCCACCTGCTCACGATCCTCGGCGTGGTGACCACCGCCCTGGGCCTCAAGCTGCTGCTGGAAGCCGTCGCCATGCGGCACTCCCCGCTGTCCGGTCCGGTCAGCGCGGTCCTGCACGGTGGAGTCGTGATCTACCTGGTGAGTCAGGCGGCGATCGCCCGGCGCGCCTTTCGTCGGACGAGCCGCTCCACCCTCGTCGCCGCCGTGCTGATCGCCGCGCTGACGGTGCCCGGCGCGCACGTCGCGCCGCTGGCCGCCTTGACGACGCTCGTCGTGGCCTGTGGTGTGCTCGCGGTGTTCCAACGGATGACCGGCGAGCGCAGACGGATCAAGGCATCGCTGCGTCGCGAGGAGCACGCCGTCGAGGAGGCGGTCAGCGCCTGGCGGAAGGAGTATCTGTGAGGCGCTCGCACTGCGGAACCGCTCTCCGGTAGTCCGATCGCACCTCGCTCGTGGCACCTACCTCGTGTCCACTCGTGCCGAGAGCGTCCGCGTGCCTGTTCGCCGGACGTCGCGCGTGTCGCGAGCGGCCGTTCCCGGGTCCGGGCGCGGGTAGGCTACGGCAGGGTGAGCGACGATCCCGGCCGGCGACGACGTGAGGACGACGCCCGCCTCAACGGCCTCGCCCACCGGCTGGACAAGCCGATGGGCGTCCTGGGGCTGCTCTTCCTGTTGCTCGTCCTGGCCCAGGCGTTCGTCCACGACGAGCCGCTCAGCACGGTGCTCACCGTCACCAGTTGGATCCTGTGGGCCGTTTTCGTCGCCGAGTTCACGCTCCGCGCCTGGACCGCCCGCCACCGCGCCGGCGAGTTCTGGAAGCACAACTGGTGGCAGCTGATCTTCCTGGCCGTGCCCTTCCTGCGGTTCCTGCGGGCGGCGAGCGCGCTGCGGGCGGCCCGGGGCGGCGGCGTGGTCGCCGCCGCGATCCGCGGGTCCCGGTCCGCCGGCCGGCTGCTCACCGACCGGCTGGCCTGGCTCGCCGTGGTGACCATGGCCGTGATCCTCGCGGCCGGGCAACTGCTCGTGGTCACCGGCTCCTACCGCAATCTTCCCCGTGCCCTGCACGACGCGGCCTACGCCACCATCACCGGTGAGCCGCTGCGCGTGAACGACACGTTCGCGCAGATCCTGGAACTGGTGCTGGCCGCGTACTCGGTGGCGGTGTTCGGCACCCTGGCCGGCGCGCTCGGCGCATTCTTCCTCAGCCGCGAGCGGGCCGAGGAGCAACGCCGCCAACCGGAGGAGTGAGGGCCGACCCGTCAGTCGAGGTGGTCGTCGTGGGGTCGCAGGCCGAGCATGACGCGGAGCAGGAGCAGCGGCGTGGCGGATCCCCCAGCCGGTGAACATCTCCGGACCGAGCAGGTGGTCGGCGACGTCCCGGGCCCGGTCGTCATCGACGATGCCGCTCCACGAGGGCGTCCATGCCGCCACAGCAAGAGGGGACGTTCCTTGTGGACGGAAAATGTCCGACAGTTGCCCGCCCGAGCGTTCAGTACACCCAGACCTGGGTCTTCTTCGGGAGCAGGTCCTGGGCCCACAGCCAGTCCATCGCCGGCAGCGTCACCCGCACGCAGCCGTGCGACGCCGGATACGGCGGGACGCTGGTGTAGCCGTGGATGGCGATCCCCTGCTCCTGGAAGTACTTCGGCCGGTACAGCCGGCCGAGCGGGCCGTCGCGCCACCCGTCGACCTGCCAGTCGATGGTCCATCGGCCGCGCGGGGTGTCGGCCAGGTAGGTCTCGCCCTGGTACGTGTAGTGCTCGAACGTGCCGGTCGAGGTGTTGAAGATCCGGCTCACCTTGCCGTCGTCGACAATCATCAGCAGCTGCCGGTCCAGGTCCACCTCGGCGAGATGGCCGTCGGTGCTGCGGGCGTCCGGGCGCTTCCCGCCGTCGAGCGCGGCCCGGGTCTTCGCGCCGACGATCCCGTCCGGGCGCAGGCCGGCGGCCTTCTGCAGCGCGTAGACCGCCTGCTCGGTGAGCAGGCCGTACGTGCCGTCGGACTCGCCGACCCAGTATCCGAGCCGGTCCAGCCGCTCCTGCAGTGCCCGGACCGCGTCGCCGGTGTCGCCACGACGTAGGGCCTCCCGCGCCCCGCCGTCGGGCGTGCCCGACGGCGACGGACTCGACGGCGAAGGCGACGCCGTGGTCGAGGCGGGCGTGGGCGTCGCACCGTTCGTCGGGGCGGTCGGCGGGGCCGGTGGCGGTGTCGACGTCGCCGGCCGGCTCGGACCGGACGAGGCCGGCTCCGGATCCTGCTCGGCGCCGCAGCCGGCCGCGAGCACCAGCAGGGCGGCGGTGACGGCTGCCGTGACGTGTCGGTTCCTCATGATCAGCGTGCCGGGTTCCGGCCCACTCCTCTCGTGCGTCCGGTCGGGATCCCCCTCCAGGTAAACAGACCCGCCGGCAGGTATGCAAAAGGCGCGTACCGGGGACTACGGGGGAATGAGCGGCACTCCGCGTACCCTCCGGTCCCGCCTGGCGGCGGCGTGGTCGGGGTTCTGGCTGGTGCCGGCGGCGTTCGCCGCCGGAGCCGTGCTGCTGGCCCTCGGCCTGTCGGTGGCCGAACTGCGGCTGGGCCTGCCGACCGGCGGGTTCCTGCCCAGCAGCGTGGCCGGCGCCCGGTCGCTGCTGTCGTCGATCATCACCGCGATGATCTCGTTCACCGCGCTGGTCTTCTCCATCACCGTGGTGGCCGTCCAGCTCGCCAGCAGCCAGTACTCCCCCCGTGTGCTGCGGACCTTCCTGCAGGACCGGATCACGCAGGCAGCTCTCGGCACCTTCCTGGCGACCGCGCTGTTCGCCATGGTGGTGCTGGCGGCACTGCCGGCCGGCTCCGACGCCCGGCTGCCGGAACTCTCGCTCGCCGTGACGATGACCCTCGTGCTCGCCAGCAGCGGGTTGTTCGTCTACTACCTGCACCACGTCACCACCGTCATGCGGGTCTCACACATCATCGCCGCGGTCGGCGCCCAGACCCGCCGGGTGATCGAGGAGCAGTATCCGGTCGGCCCGGCCGCCGGGCCCGTCGCGCCGCTGACCCCGCCGGTGCAGGTGATCACCGCGGCGCAGCCCGGCATGATCCAGCACGTCGACCTCGGCCGGCTCGCCGCGCTGGCCCGCGAACACGACTGCGCCCTGTCGGTCCTGCCCGCGCCGGGCGACTTCGTGGTGGCCGGGCAACCGCTGATCGCGGTCCATCCGATGCCCGGCGGACCGCTCCCGGCGACCGTGCCGGAGGCGCGGGCGTGCGTCGCGGTGAGCCTCGGCGTGGAACGGACCCTGGGTCAGGACGTCGGGTTCGGGTTCCGGCAGCTGACCGACATCGCCGAGCGGGCCCTGTCACCCGGGATCAACGACACCACCACCGCGGTCCGCAGCGTCCAGGAGATGCACGACCTGCTGCGTCGTCTGGCCGGCCGCCCGGGTCACCGGCTTCTCGTCGACGACCCTGACGGCACACCACGGGTACGGGCGCGGGCGCAGGACTTCGACGGTTTCCTCGCGGTCGCGGTCGACGACGTCCGGCGGGCGGGACACGACCAGCCGCGGATCACCCGCCTCCTGGACGATGTGCTGGCCGACCTGCGTTCCGTGGCGCTGCCGGAACACCTGCCCGACATCGCCGGCAGGACCGAGAGCAGGCAGGCATGAGTCGACGGTGACGGGGGAAGCGGCCGGCACAGGCCGGCGCCACACGGCGTGGCGGAGGGAGTGCCATGACCGCGTCCAGCGAACCGGCCCGCGGGGCCGGCGCCTCGACCCGCTCCCGCCGGGCCCGAGCCGGTACGGCGGCCAAGACCAGCACGGCCGCCGCGCTCGCGCTCGTGTTCGGCGTGTCCGCGCTGTTCAGCGTGCTCACCGCCATCCTCGCCTGGATCGGCGTGGTCCTCGCCATCGTCGGCATCGTCCTGGGCATCGTCGGCCTCAAGATGGCCGCCCGGCCGGGAGTCACCGGCCGCGGCGTGGCGATCGGCGGGCTCGTGCTCAGTGTGATCGCCCTGCTGCTCGGGCTGGCGCTCGGCGCGGGCATCACCACGTTCCTCAACAACGAGGGCGCGGTGGAGCGGCTCCAGCAGCAGGTCGACGACCTGCGTGACCGACTCGACAACTGACCGTCAGTTCCAGCCGGTCACCTTCTCGGCGGCGAGCGCCCGACCGCCCTCGAAGTCCCGGTACGCGCCGGCGGGCCCGAGCCGGTAGCGGTCGGACAGGTCGCGGTAGGAGAAATCGACGACGGTGCCGCTCACGGTCACCAGTTGCGGCGGTTCCGCGCTGACCGGATCGACGGACAGCACGAGCAACGTCCCGTCGGTGAAGTCGACGTCGCGCACCACGAAGGCGGTGCCGGTGATGACGCGATCGACCGTTGCCGTCACGGTGAGACGCGCGCCCACCTCGGCTCGGGCGACCGTGCCCAGCCGGACCGTGGGGGTCGGCTCCGGTGACGGCCGCGGGTGCTCCGGTTCGCCGGCGCAGCCGGTGGCGAGCAGGACCGCCGTCGACAGGGCCGCCAGCTGCCTCCGTCGTCGCG
This sequence comes from Micromonospora sp. WMMD754, assembly GCF_049315235.1. Taxonomy (NCBI): domain Bacteria; kingdom Bacillati; phylum Actinomycetota; class Actinomycetes; order Micromonosporales; family Micromonosporaceae; genus Micromonospora; species Micromonospora sp. WMMD754. Next base: position 4,538,045 of record NZ_CP186058.1, on the reverse strand, counting down.
GCTGGGTCGGGCTCACCCCTCGGTCCAGGGGACCGTGGGTTGCAGTACGGCCTCCTCCAGTGCCGCGGTCCGCCACCGGGTCACCTCCTGGTAGTCAGGGTCGGCGACCATCCGGCTGAACGCCGCCCGGCTCGGATAGCGCACCAGCAGCACCGCGTCCCACGCCTGCCCCTCCTCCGCCACCAGCGCCGGCCCGCCGTCGCCGGCGTAGAGCACCTCGCCGCCGTAGCGGGGCAGGAACGTCTCCCGCAGGGCGGCGCCGTACCGCTCGTAGGACTCCCGCCCGCCCTCGGCGAAGCGCAGCAGGTTGAGCATGACCACCGGAGCGTCGGGATCGGCGGCGAGGAACGCCTTCAGGTCCCGACCGACGGGATCGACTGCCATGATCCGTTTCTCCTGTCCCGCCTGCGGCGTCACACCACGTACACCCGGACGTTGACATCCTGCACCCCGGACACGGCCCAGGCGAGTGCGCGCGCACGGGCCAGCGCTTCGGCCGAACCGACCCGTCCCTCCAGGATGACCACCCGGTTCTGCGCCTCCACGCAGATGCGCTCGTGGCGCAGCAGCGGGTCACGATTCATCTGCTCGACCACCTGGCAGGCCAAGCGGGTGTCGTTCGCCGCCGGGCCGTCGTGGAACGCCGACGGCAGTCCCTCCGGGAAGAACCACGGGTAGGTCATGACGCGTCTCCTCACCTCTCGATAGGCGTTCTTCACGCCCTACCCCGAGTGTTCAACCGGCAATACCCCAGGTCCATGACGATCCGCACCCGCCTTCGTGACACCTGGCGGTCTGACCGTCCGACCCGCTCGGGCGGCTGTTTTCCTGCTGGAGAGCCGGGTAGGAGGCCGAACTGTCACCGCGTTCGGAGCGGGACGGCCGGCGCGACCACGGAAGGAGGTCCGCGATGCGGGTGTTGGCGGGACGCTACCGCCTGGAGCGACAGGTCGGCCGGGGCGGCTCGGCCGTCGTCTGGCAGGCGGTCGACCAGTTGCTCGACCGGACGGTCGCGGTCAAACTGCTCGCCCCCGGCCCGGCGGAGGACCCCCGATGGCGTGGGGCGGTGCGGAACGAGGCGCGAGCCGCCGCGCGGCTGGAGCACCCGAACGTCGCGGCGGTCTACGACTACGGTGAGGCCCGGCTGTCGGGGCTGCGCCGGGTGCCGTTCCTGGTGCTGCAGTACGTCGACGGCGAGACGCTCGCCGACCGGCTGCGCCGGACCGGTCCGCCCGGATGGCCCGACGGCGGACGAATCTGCGCGGAGGTCGCGGCCGGGCTCGCCGCGATCCACCAGGCGGGGTTGGTCCATCGCGACGTCAAGCCGGGCAACGTGCTGCTCGCGCCCGAGGCAGCGAAGCTGGTCGACCTCGGTGTGGCGCTCGCCGTCGGCTCCGCCACGGTCGACGGCCGCGGTGAGATCCGCGGCACGCCCTCCTACATGGCACCGGAGCAGCTACGCGGCGAGCCGGCCGTGCCCGCGTGCGACGTCTACGCCCTCGGCCTCCTGCTCACCGAATGCCTCACCGGACGACGTCCCGCTCTGCCGGACCGGCACGGCCGCGACGAGCACGAGGCGACGCTCCGGATCGACGGTGTGCCCGAGGCCGTCGACGATCTGCGTCGTCGCTGCCTCGTACCCGATCCCCGCGAGCGGCCGGACGCGGACACCGTGGCGCGGTCGCTCGCCATCGCCGGCGCCCCCGACGCGGTGCGGGTGCGGCCGGCCGCCGGTGCGCGCCCGGACCCCCGGCCCACGACTCCCGAGTCGCCGGGGAGGCGCCGGCGGACGAGGCTGCGACGCGCGGCGCTGGCCGGCGGCCTCCCGGCGGTCCTGGCGGGCGCGGCACTCGTCGCCCAGCTTCCCGGCTCCGGTTCGATGCAGGACGCCTACGGCGCGCCCGAGACGACGCCGAGCGCGGCCTTCGGTTGCACCGTCACCTACTCCGCCGAACGTGCCGGCGGCACGTTCGGCGCGGAACTCACCGTGGAGGTGACCGGGGGGCAGCCGACCGGACGGCCGGTGCTGCTCTTCCGACTCTCGCCCGGCCAACGCCTGGGCGCGCCGATGGACCGGTGGCAGTCGGGGCGGCTGGTGCGGCTCCCCCTCCCGTCGGACGCCTCGTCACCGGTCCGGGTGCCGCTGCGCGGCACCTACACCGAGCCGGCCCGGTCCGGGCCGGACGGCTTCACGCTCGCCGGCGTGCCCTGCCGCCGGTCGGCCGCGCTGGTCACCATCGCGGGCGGCGACAAGCCGCGGTCGGGCGCGCCGACCACGGCCGCACCGCGTACAACTGCCGGCGAGCCGGCGGCGCCAGGCACCACCGGGCGCGTGACGCCGCCGCCGCGGCCCGCGGTGGACGAGACTCCGGCGAGCCCGCCGCCCTCGACCGGGAAGCCCATCGCAGGCAACACACCGTCGGCGCCGTCGTCGCCGTCGGCCACCACCTCCGGGCCGACGACCAACCCGACCGGATCCGCCGACTCGACCACGAGCCCGTCCGCCTCCGCCCCGGCGCCGCCCGGCCCGGATGCTTCCGCCCCTCCGGCCGCTCCGACCTCGGCGGCCCCGACCGCCGCCCCCGCCCCGACCTCGGCCGCCCCGACCGGCGCGGATGTCCCGGTCTGACCTGCCGTCCTCGGCGGACCGGCCGGAGCGTCACCGACCCTGACCGACGTCGGCATCGTCATCCGGCAGTCGTTCGATCAGCAGCAGCGCGAGATCGTCGCGGGGCTCACCACCGACGTGCGTGCGCACCGCGCGCCAGATCGCGTCGAGCGCCTTCGGCAGGGAGGAGGCGGACAGCGGACGGTCGAGCAGCCCCAGCGGGAAGAACCGGCCGGCGTCGTCGCGCGCCTCGATCAGCCCGTCGGTGTAGAGCAGCAGGCGGTCGCCGGTCGCCCAGCTGTGGTGCCGCGGCGGGGTACGCCGGCCCCCCAGCCCCAGCGGCCGGTCCGGCTCGTTCTCGTGGAGCGGAACGGGGGTACGCCCGGGGTGGTGCCGCAGCGGCACGGGATGCCCGCAGCTCATCACCCACAGGTCCGGCCCACGGACCTCCAGCAGCACGGCCGTGACGAAGGTGACCCCGTAGGCGGGCCGCGGTTCCCGGGCGACCAGGGCGTCGAGATCCGTGGCGACCTCCTCCAGCCGGTCACGCACGATCGCGGACTGCCGGAAGGCGCCGATCACCGCCGAGGCGAGCTGCACCGCCGGTAGTCCCTTGCCGCACACGTCGCCGATGATGACGCGCACCCGGTCCGGTCCCGGCACGACCTCGTAGAGGTCGCCGCCCACCCCCGCACCCCGCTGCGCGGAGACGTACCGGGCGCCCAGCGCGACGTCGCCGATCCTGGGTGGGACCTCCCGCAGGATGGCCTTCTGGGTGACCCGCACGATCTCGCTCATCCGCCGGATCCGCTCCTCGCGGAGTGTGCGGGCCCGGGCCACGTACAGTGCCGCGACGCTGACCGCGATGACCACCGCGACCCGCAGGACGTGGTCGAGGCTGCCCAGGGTCTGGCTCGGCAGGCCGGCCAGGACGGCGGCGGCCGTCGCCGCGGCGGACGCGACGGCGGTCCGTCTCGGCGTGTCCACGGCGGCGGCCAGCAGCGGGGCCAGGGCCAGGAAACCGATGAGTACGGCGTGTGCGGCGGCCGCCACGTCGACCAGCAGCACGACGGCGATGAGCGCCAACGCCGCGGGCAGTCCGAGCCACGACCGGTGACCGGAGTCGGCGGAACGCCCCGGCTCAGTCATCGACGGCGAGCCGATCAGGCACCCCGGCGGCGGAGGACCCCGATTCCAACCTCGCCCGCAGCGCGGCGATCTCGTCCCGCAGCGCGGCGACGTCGGCGGCCGTGGCCGGCTCCGGTCGGTTCCGGTCGGCGACCCGCTCGACGATCCAGGTCGCGAGCGACCCGGTCACGAAACCGATCAGGCCGATCCCGCCGACCATGAGGCCGAGCGCGACCATCCGTCCCGCCGTGGTCACCGGGAAGAGATCGCCGTACCCGACCGTCGTGATCGTCACCGCGGCCCACCAGAGGGCGTCGGTGAACGAGGTGATCGAGGCGTCCGGCGCCGCCCGTTCCGCGTCGAGCACCGCCAGCGCCGACACGACCACCAGCAGCACGGTCGTGGCGCTGACGTACAGGGCGAGGCGGCCACGGGCCCAGTCGGTGGTGCGCCGGGTCAGGTTCAGCACGACGGTGACCAGCCGGAGGGCCCGCAGCGGACGCAGGAACGGCAGCACCAGCACGGTCAGGTCGAACAGGTGGGTACGCAGGAACCGCAGCCGGTCACCGGCGAGCGCGAACCGCACCAGCAGGTCGACCCAGAAGAGCAGCCAGATGGTCAGACCGGTGGCCTCGCAGGCGACCACCCACCGGCGGGAGAGCTGCGGCACGAGGATGGGCCACGCGTACACGACCAGGAAGACCACGGACAGCAGGGTCAGCGGGGCGGCGCTGAGCTGCTCCCAGCGCCCGATCGCGCGCCGTCGGAATCCGTCCCGCTGGTCGAGGACCACCCCCGCCACCTTTCCTGTATCCATGCAACCATTGTGCGGTGGAACTCTACGTGCCGCCCGAGGCGCCGGTGACCGACCCCGAGTCGGCCCTCGTCGCCCGACTCGCCGCGCTGAGCCGGGTGATGGTGGGCTTCACCGCGCGGACGCTCGCCGGCCTCGACACGGAGCTGACCCTCTCCCAGTACCGCACGCTGGTGCTGCTCGCCGCACGCGGACCGCTGCGGACGGTGGACCTCGCCACCGTCCTCGGGGTCCACCCGTCGACCGCGACCCGCGCCTGCGACCGGCTGGTCCGGCGCGACCTGGTGGCCCGGCGGCAGGGCACCACCGACCGGCGGGTGGCCTGGCTGACCCTCACCGAGGCCGGACGCGACCTGGTCGGGCAGGTGGTCCGGGGACGGACCGAGCGGATCCGCGACCTCGTCCGCGCCGCGGGCGTGGCCTCCTCCGCGGACGCGGCGAGCCTCGTCACCGCCCTGGTGGCGGCTGCCGGCGAGCCCACCGAGGACCAGTGGTGGCGGGAGTGGGCCGGCAGCGTCGGTCGCGAGCCCGGTGTCTGAGCGTCCACCCGGTCACGGAGCGCCTCCAGGCTCCCGCACCCCCCGGGCTGAATGATCATCGGAGCACCGACGTCCGGTCGGCCCACCCACCGTCACGTCCACCGAATCCCAGGAGTTGTCGTGCGAGCCCGAGACCTGGCCGTTCCCTTCCCGACCATCACCGTCGCCACCTCGGTCCTGGAGGCCGCCCGCCTCCTGGCCGGACACAACCTGCCCGGCCTGATCGTGGTCGACGCCGCCGGGCGTCCGGTGACCGTCCTGCCCGGCACGCAGGTGCTGCGACTGGTGATCCCCGGCTACTGCCGGGAGGACCCGACCCTGGCCCGCATGATCGACGAGCCGGCCGCCGACATGTTCCTGCGGGGAGCCGAGGGCCGGTCGGTCGCGGACCTGCTGCCACCGGAACGGCTGGCGCCACCTGTCGTCGGCCCGGAGGCCACCGTCCTGGAGGTGGCCGCGGTGATGGCCCAGAAGCGCAGCCCCCTGGTCGCGGTGGCACCGCCCCGCGAGCCGATGATCGGCGGCATCACACTCGACGCCCTGCTCGACCGGATGCTCGCCGCATGACCGCGACTGCCTGGACGGCGGTGGCCGTCTTCACCGTCGCGTACGTGCTGATCGCCACCGAGAAGATCCACCGGGTGGCCGCGGCGCTGGGCGGGGCGGCGGTGATGTTCCTGATCGGCGCGACCGACACCGCGCACGCGTTCTTCTCCGAGGACGCCGGCGTCGACTGGAACGTGATCTTCCTGCTGATCGGCATGATGCTCATCGTCGCCGTCCTGAAACGCACCGGCGGGTTCGAGTACGTGGCGGTGTGGGCGTCGAAGCGGGCCCGAGGCCGCCCGTACCGGGTGCTGGTGATCCTGGTGGTGATCACGGCGGTGGCGTCGGCGGCGCTGGACAACGTCACCACCGTCCTGCTGATCGCGCCGGTGACGTTCCTGGTCTGCGAGCGCCTCGGCGTGCCGGCCGTGCCGTTCCTCATCGCCGAGGCGATGGCCTCGAACATCGGCGGCACGTCGACGCTGGTCGGCGACCCGCCGAACATCATCATCGGCAGCCGGGGCGGCCTGAGCTACAACGACTTCCTCATCCACCTGGCCCCGTTCGTGGCCCTGCTGATGGTGGTGTTCCTGGGCCTGTGCCGGGTGCTGTTCCGCGACGCGTTCCGGTACGACCCGGAGCGGGCCGCCCAGATCGCCGCCCTGCACGAGGGCGATGCCATCCGGGACCGGCGGCTGCTCGTCCTCGGCCTGGCCGTGCTCGGCGCGGTCACCGCCGCGTTCGTGCTGCACACCACCCTGCACCTGGAGCCGGCGGTGGTGGCGCTGCTCGGCGGCCTGCTGCTGCTCGCGCTCTCCCGCCTCGACGCCGGCGAGATCAGCCGTGACGTCGAATGGCCCACGCTGGTCTTCTTCGCCGGTCTGTTCATCATGGTGGGGGCGCTGGTGAACACCGGCGTGGTCGAGCAGATCTCCCGCGCCGCGATCGACGTCACCGACGGTCGCCTGCTACCCGCCTCGATGGTCCTGCTGTGGGGCTCCGCCGCGCTGTCGGCGCTCGTCGACAACATCCCGTACGTCGCCACCATGAGTCCGGTCGTCGCCGACCTGGTCCATGCCCAGGGCGACGCCGGGCAGTCCCGCGTCCTGTGGTGGGCCCTCGCCCTCGGCGCCGACCTGGGCGGCAACGCCACCGCCGTCGGCGCCTCCGCCAACGTGGTGGTCCTCGGGCTCGCCGAACGGGCCGGGCAGCGGATCAGCTTCTGGCAGTTCACCCGGTACGGCCTGGTGGTCACCGTGGTCACCGTCGGGCTCGCCGTGCCGTACCTGTGGTTGCGCTACTTCGCCCTCGCCTGAGGGTCCGTCGTCGCGCTGTCGTCCCGCCCGGTCCGGTCGGTGTCCGCCGCGTCCGCGCCGACCACGACCCGGTGCCGCGGAGCGGCGTCGGCGCGGCGGACACGGCGGGCGCGGCGGATCCGGCGCAGCACACCGTGCCAGTTCGGCGTCTCGGCGCTGTCGTCGAACGCCCGGGCGATCACCACGTCGGTCGAGGAGTGGGCCAGGATGGAGATGACGATGGTCAACGCGACGAGGTGGAACACCTCGTCCGCGGCGCCGATGCCGGCCTCCAGCACGAGCAGCCCGTAGACCACCGAGGCGAAGCCCTTCGGGCCGAACCACATCGCCGCGGCCTGCTCGCGCAGGCTCAACCCGGAACGCAGGAACGACACCCACAGCGCGAGCGGCCGGGCCACCACGATCGCCAGCAGCGCGAACACCCAGCCCGTCCAGGGGATCTCGCCGAGGAACCCGGGGGAGATCAGGGCCCCGAACACCAGCAGCGCGGCCAGTTTCAGCAGCTCCGCGACATTTTCCCCGAAGTGCTCGAACGCGGCGCGCTCCCGCGGCCCGAACGTCGCCACCGTGATACCGGCGGCGAACGCGGCCAGGAACAGGTTGCCGTGGGTGGCCTTGCCCAGCGCCAGCACCAGCAACCCGATCGCCACCCCGTTCAGCGGCGCGTACGCCGCCGACGCGGCGAAGAACCGGGTCCGCTCCAGCGCGATCGCGAGCAGCGGCACCAGCACGCCGATCGCCAGGCCGACGGCCAGTTCGGTCGACAGCTCCCCCAGGTGCAGGTCGTCCGAGCCGGCGGCGACGGCCAGCAGCACCACCACGAACGGCAGCGCCAGCCCGTCGTTCACGCCCGATTCCACGTTGAGCAGGTGCCGCAGCCGGGCCGGCACCTTGTCGTTGCCGACCAGCGCGGCGGCGAACACCGGATCGGTCGGCGCCAGGATCGCGCCGATCAGCAGCGCCTCGGGCCAGTCCAGGCCGGCCACGTAGTGCGCCAGCACGGCGGTGACCAGCAGGGTCAGCGGCAGGCCCCAGCCCAACGCCCGGCCGGGCAGCCGCCACGCGCTGCGCAGGTCCGCCCAGCCCACGCGCATCCCGTCGGTGAACAGCACCGCGAACAGCGCCAGCTCCGCCAGCTGCGCCACGATCGGCGAGTCCGCCTGCAGGTGCAGCACTCCGGTGGTGCCCTCGCCGAGGGCGATGCCGGCGACCAGGAACAGCGCGGCGGTCGACAGGATCGTCCGCTTGGCCAGCGCCGACACCAGCACGGCGGCGAGCAGGACGGCGGCGAAGCAGAGCAGCAGCACGGGGACCTCCGGCGGGCACGGCGAAGCAGGGTGCCGACCAGACTTCCCGGCGCTCCACGGATCCGGCCGATCATAACGGGCCCGCGCCCGGGCCGCCTTCGCACGTCACCCCGGGGCCGACGCTGATGATCGCCACCGCCGCCGGCATGACAGGATCCAGGCGTGACGCGGGCAGGACAGGTGGAGCGGACGAACCCGGCGACAGGACCGGGGCGGGCGGGCCCACCGTGGCGCTGACCGCTCGACGGCCCGTCTGGCAGCGCCGGAGCGCCCGTTTTCGACATCCGGCCCAGGTGATCTCCGTCGGGTTCGGCGCGGCCATCGCGCTGGGCACCGGTCTGCTGTCGCTGCCGGTGGCCACCGCGTCGGGCCGGCGAGCGCCGCTGGTCGACGCGCTGTTCACCGCGACCTCGGCGGTGTGCGTCACCGGCCTGGCGACCGTGGACACCGGCAGCTACTGGTCGCTGTTCGGGCAGGTGGTCATCCTGCTGCTGATCCAGGCCGGTGGCCTGGGCATCATGACGCTGGCCACACTGTTCACCGTGCTCGTGTCGCGCCGGCTGGGGTTACGGGCCCGGTTCCTCGCGCAGGCGGAGACGAAGAGCCTGGACCTCACCGACGTACGGGGGGTGGTGCGGCGCATCGTGCTGTTCAGCCTCGCCGCCGAGACAGTCGTGGCAGTGGTGTTGACGCTACGGTTCGCCCTCGGGCACGGCGAAGCGGTCGGGGCGGCCGCGTATCACGGCGTGTTCCACGCGGTGTCGGCGTTCAACAACGCCGGCTTCTCCACCAACGCCGACAGCCTCGTCGGCTATGTCACCGACCCCTGGATCACGCTGACGATCTCCGGGGCGGTGATCCTCGGTGGCCTGGGCTTCCCGGTGGTGTTCGAGCTCGCCCGGTGCTGGCGCCGGCCCGCGGCGTGGTCGGTGATGACCCGCCTGACCGTCACCCTCACGGCTGCCCTGCTGGTGCTGGGCACCGTCGTGCTGACCGTGGCGGAGTTCACGAACCCCGCCACGTTGGGCCCGCTCGGCGGTCCGGAGAAACTGCTGGCCGGGTTCTTCGCCTCGACGATGACCCGCACGGCCGGTTTCAACAGCCTGGACATCGGCGCGATGCGTCCGGAGAGCCTGCTCGCCAGTGACGTGCTGATGTTCATCGGCGGCGGCAGCGCCGGCACCGCCGGCGGGATCAAGGTCACCACGTTCGGGCTGCTCGCGTTCGTGCTCTGGTCGGAGATGCGCGGCGAGACCCACGTCCACGTCGGGAACCGGCGCATCCCGGCGAGCAACCAACGGCAGGCGCTCGCGGTGGCGTTGCTGAGTGTCGGCGCGGTGGCCGCCGCCACGTTCACCCTGGTGGTGATCACTCCGCACGGACTGGACCGGGCACTGTTCGAAGCGGTGTCGGCATTCGCCACCGTCGGGCTGTCCACCGGGATCACCGGCAGCCTGCCACCGCAGGCGGACCTGCTGCTGATCGTCCTGATGTTCGCCGGCCGGATCGGGCCGTTGACCCTTGCCTCCGCGCTCGCACTGCGGGAGCGGACCCGACGTTTCGAACTGCCCGAGGAGAGGACGATCGTTGGCTGACCTCAACGAACCCGTGGTGGTCATCGGCCTGGGCCGGTTCGGCTCCGCGCTGGCCCTGGAGCTGATCAGCCGCGGCACCGAGGTCCTCGGCATCGACCACCGGCCGAAGGTGGTCCAGGCTCTGTCCGGCCACCTCCCGCACGTGGTCACGGCCGACTCCACCGACATCGAGGCGCTGCGACAACTCGGCGTCGGGGAGTTCCGGCGCGCCGTCGTGGCCATCGGCACCGACATCCAGGCGAGCATCCTCACCACCAGCCTGCTGTCCGAGATCGGTGTCCCCGACATCTGGGCCAAGGCGGTCAGCGACCAGCACCGGCACATCCTCACCCGAGTCGGCGCCCACCGGGTCGTCGCGCCCGAGCACGACATGGGCGAGCGGGTGGCCCATCTGCTCTCCGGCCGGATCCTCGACTATGTCGAGGTCGACGCCGACTTCGCCGTGGTCAAGACCACCCCGCCGCGCGACGTCGTGGGCGTGCCGCTGCGCGAATGCCGGCTCCGCAGTCGCTGGGGCGTCACCGTGGTCGCGGTCAAACCGCAGGCTCCGCCGCCCGGAGTGAGCGCGGAGTTCAGCCACGCCACCCCGGACACGGTGCTCGCCTACGGCGACCTGATCCTCATCGTCGGGCCGATCGACAGCGTGGAACGGTTCGCCGCCAGCGAGTAGGCCGTCTGCGTCGGATCGATGACGGGCAGCCCTTCCCCGGTCACCGGATCGTGGGTACGGTGGCCGCTGGTGTGCCGGGAAGCCTGGTCGGCGTTCGTGATCGTCGTCGACCGGAAGGCCCCTGATGACCGCACCTGCCATCCGCACCGACCAGCTCACCAAACGCTACGGCCGGCTCCTCGCCCTGGACGGGCTGGACCTGACCGTCGACGCCGGTGAGGTGTTCGGGTTCCTCGGCCCCAACGGCGCCGGCAAGTCCACCACCATCCGGTTGCTGCTCGGCCTGGCCCGACCCACCGCCGGCCGGGCCCGGATCTTCGACGTCGACGCCGGCGACGTGGCCGCCGCGCACCGACTGCTGGCGTACGTGCCCGCCGACGTCGCGCTGTGGCCGCAGCTCACCGGCGCGGAACTGCTGGACCTGCTCGCCGCCACCGGCCCGGGCGTCGACACCGCGTACCGCGCCGACCTCGTCGCCCGCTTCGACCTCGACCTGTCCCGGCCGGCCCGGACCTACTCCACCGGCAACCGGCAGAAGGTGGCGCTGGTGGCCGCGTTCGCCACCCGCGCTCCCCTGCTGGTGCTCGACGAACCCACCAGCGGCCTGGACCCGCTGATGGAATTGCAGTTCCGCCGTGCCGTCGCCGAGGCGCGCGACAAGGGACAGACCGTGTTCCTCTGCTCCCACCAGCTCGCCGAGGTGGAGGCGGTCTGCGACCGGGTGGGGATCCTGCGGGCCGGCCGGCTCGTCGACGTCGCGACCGTGCCCGAGCTGCGGCGGCTGCACCGCAGCGAGGTCACCGCCCGGTTCACCGGCCCCGCACCCGACCTGGCGGGCGTGCCCGGCATCGACCTGCTCGACCAGTCGGACGGGACGCTGCGCTTCACCCTGGCCGGCCCGCCCGGCGCGGCGCTGCGCGTGCTCGCCGCCGCCGAGGTCACCGCCCTCACCGTACGCGAACCCAGCCTGGAGGAGATCTTCCTCGACTACTACGGACAGGCCGACCGGTGAGCGCCGCTGCGCCCACCGCGCCGGGCCGCGCGGTCACCCGCCTCGCGGCCCGTCAGGTGCGCCGCCCGGCGCTGGTCGTCGCCGCGGTGACCGTCGGCATGTCCGCCCTCGTCGTCGCCACCTACGCCCGCACCGTGGGCGACCCCGCGGCGGCGCAGGCGCTGGCCGCGCTCGCCGGAAACCCGGCCGTCCGCACCCTGTTCGGTGAACCCGTCGCCCTGGACACCGCCGGCGGGTTCGCCGTCTGGCGCACCGGCACCGTCCTCGCCGTCCTGCTCACCACCTGGGGTGCGCTGGCGACGACCCGGCTGACCCGGGGCGAGGAGGAGGCCGGCCGCTGGGACCTGCTGCTGGCCGGCCGGCTGACCCCGGCGGCCCTGTTGGGCCGGCACCTCGCCGTGCTCACCCTGGCGATGGCGTCGACCGGGCTCCTGCTCGCCGGGGCGCTCACGGCCTTCGGGACGCCGACGGGCGGGGCGCTGCTGCACGCCACCGGACTCGCCCTGGCCGGACTGACCGCGGTCGCGGCGGCGGCCTGCGCCGCGCAGATCTTCCCCACCCGCGCCGGCGCCACCGGCGCCACCCTGGCCTTCCTCGGTGTCGGGCTGCTGGCCCGCATGGTCGGCGACGGCGTGTCCGCGCTGGCCGGGCTGCGGTGGCTGCCCCCGTACGGGCCGCTCGCCCTGAGCCGCCCCTACCATGACGACAGCTGGACTCCCCTGCTGGCGCTCGCCGTCACCGCGGCGGCGCTGGCCTGCGTCGCGCTGGTCCTGGCCGGCAGGCGCGACGTCCGGGCCGGGCTGCTGCGTCCGCCGGCGGGTCGGGCGTCCCGACGATGGCTGCTCGGCTCCGTCGGCGCCTTCGCGGTCCGGCGCGCGGTACGCCCTCTCGCGGGTTGGTCGACGGGCATCGGCGCCTACTTCCTGCTGATCGGCCTGCTGGCCGAGTCGCTCACCGGCTTCCTCACCGACAATCCTCGGTTCGCCGACCTCGCCGCCCAGGCCGGCTTCGCCGGTCTCGGCACCGTCGAGGGATACACCGCCACCCTCTTCGCGCTGCTCGCCGTTCCGGTCGGCGCCTTCGCCACCGCCCGCCTGACCGCGTTCGCCGCCGCCGAGAACACGGGACGGTTGACCCTGCTGCACGCCGGACCGGTCAGCCGCGTCCGCCTGCTGACCGTCGAGGTCGTCGCCACCGTCGCCGGCACCGCCGTCCTCGTGGCCGTGGCCGCCGTCGCGACCTGGGCCGGTACGACGACCGTCGGCGCCGGACTACCGCTCACCGCCGCGCTGGCCGGAACCGTCAACGTCCTGCCGGTGGCGCTGCTGAGCGCCGCGGCCGCCACCCTCGCGGTCGGACTGGCGCCGCGGGCGGTGGCGACGATCGGCATGCTGCCCACCGCGGGTGGGTTCCTGCTCACGGCGACGGTCGACAGCGTCCACGCCCCGGCCTGGGTCGGCTCGCTGTCCCCGTACGCGCACCTCGCCGCCGTGCCGGCCACGGCACCGAACTGGGCGGCAGCCGGCGTCATGGTCACCGGTGCCGTCGCCGTGATGTCAGCGGGAAGCCGGGCCTATGCCCGGCGGGACCTGCGGCTCTGACGGCCGGCACGACTTCAGCGACGCCGGCCGTCCCGCCACCGGTCGATCAGGACCGGCAGTTCCCGCCAGAGGTAGTCGTAGAAGTCGCGCATCTCGGCGAGGCGGGCGCCGGCGACGCTGTCCGCACCGGTCACGGTGATGCCTTCGTCGGCGGCTTCCCGCATGGTTCCGATCATCGCGTTCTGACCGGACATGAGCGTCGCCCACGCGCCCTCGCGGAGCCGGAAGTGCTCCCGGCGGCTGCCGGGGGCGGGCACCCGTTCGATCAGCCCGACGGTCGACAGCGACTTGAGCGCGGTGGACACGCTGCCGGAGCTGATGGTGAGGGTGTCGGCGATCTCGCCGGCGGTCATCGTCTCCCGCTCGGTGAACAACAGCGCCGCCAGCACGCGGGCGGTCATCCGTTGCAGGCCACCCTCGGTGAGGGCCAGCGCCAGCCGCTCCGCCGGATCGCTGAGTGCCATCCGCATCCTCCCTACTCGATCGGCCGGATCGTAACATCTTGCACTCTTCAGAATTCTTTGAAACTTCGGTACTCTGCGAGACATGCGCCATGTGATCCAGCTGGAGAAGCTGACCAAGACGTACGGTCGCCGCAGGGGCCTGGTGGACCTGGACCTCTCGGTGACCGAGGGTGAGGTGTTCGGCTATCTGGGCCCGAACGGGGCCGGCAAGTCGACCACCATCCGCGTGCTGCTGGACCTGATCCGACCGACCAGCGGCCGCGCGCTGCTGTTCGGCGACGACCCGCGCCGGCACGCCGTGTCCCTGCACCGGCGCGTCGGCTACCTGGCCGGTGACGTCGTCGTCAACCCGCGGCAACGGGTGGCCGAGTGCCTGACCTTCCTGGCCGGCCTCCGCGGTGACACACCGAGGGCCCGCATCGACGAGCTGGCCGGGCGGCTGGAGCTGGACCTGACGGCGCGCATCGGCGCCCTGTCGAAGGGGAACCGGCAGAAGGTCGGCCTGGTGCAGGCGTTCATGCACCGCCCGGCCCTGCTGATCCTGGACGAGCCGACGTCGGGGCTGGACCCCCTGGCGCAACAGACCTTCCTCGACCTGGTCCGCGAAGCCAGAGCCGCCGGGCAGACGGTGTTCATGTCGTCGCACATCATGAGCGAGGTCGAGGCGGTCGCCGACCGGGTCGGCATCATCCGGGAGGGCCGCCTCGTCGCGCTCGACACGGTGGCTCGACTCCGCGACCGCAGCGTGCACGAGTTCCAGGTCACCTTCAGCGGCCCGATCGACAGATCCGCGCTCGCCGCCCTCCCGGAGGTGTCCGACCTGACCGTCGACGGACCGACCGCGAGATTCCAGCTCGCCGGCAGCCCCGACGGACTCATCCGTGTCCTCGCGCGGCACCGGGTCGCCGCGCTGCGCGCCACCGAACCCGACCTGGAACAACTGTTCCTCACCTACTACCAGGCCGACGCCGCTAGCAAGGAGACCACCCATGCCTGACGTCCTGACCAAGACCCTGTGGGACGGCCGGCGCGGCCTGGCCGGTTTCGCCGCCGGCACCGCCCTGATCGGCGCCGCGTACGCCGGCTTCTACCCGCAGGTCGCCGACGGCGCGATGGGACAGACCGTCCAGGGCTTCTCCCCCGCGCTACGCGAGGCGCTGCGGATGGACGACCTCGCCTCCGCCGCCGGGTACCTCGGCTCCAGCGTCTTCGGCATCATCGTGCCCCTGGTCGCCGTCATCTTCGGCATCACCACCGGCACCCGCGCCATCGCCGGCGACGAGGAGGCCGGCTACCTCGACCTGCTCGTCGCCCACCCGGTCAGCCGAACCCGACTGCTGCTGCACCGCTTCGCCGCGCTCACCGTCGGCGCGGCCCTCATCGCCGGAGTGGTCCTGCTGGCCATGCTCGCCGTCCGGCCCGGCGCCCGGCTCGACAGCATCAGCGTCGGCCAGTTCACCGCCCAGTGCCTCGCGCTGGCGCTGCTGATCGTCGTCTTCGGGACGGTCGCGATGACCATCGGCGCGGCCACCGGCAGCCGGCCCGCCGCACTCGCGGGCACCGCAGGCGTCGCCGTCCTCACCTACGCCGCCGGCACCGCAGCCACCCAGCTCGACGCCGACGCCCTCCGTTACGCCTCCCCCTTCCACTACTACATCGGCGGAGAGCCGCTCCGGAACGGTTTCCAATGGGCCGACCTGGGCGTCCTGACCGCCGTCGTCGCGGTGCTACTGAGCATCGCGGTGAGCACATTCAACCGGCGCGACCTCACCAGCTGAGACGGCCGAATGGCGTGGAGACCGTTGGCGCCGGCGCCTACGGTGAGGGCCGTGATCGACATACAGGTGAGGACAGAGCGAGGAGAGACCCTTGCCCGGGGAGCCCGCGGCTTCGACTGGTCGCAGGAGCTGATCGATCTCGACCCGTCGGCCTTTCCGATGCTCAGCGGCCTCTGCGCCTTTTTGGACACGATGTTCAACGAACGCCAGCTACCACTTCTGATCGACGAGTTGGACCGTTTGCCGCCCGGCGTCGCACTGGACGACGGCAGCAGGACGGAGATACGCCGACTCTGTGCGGTGGCCCGGACGGGATCCCACCGCTATCTGTGGTTCCTGGGCGATTGACCCTGCCGCAGCTGGCCTCCAGCGAAGGCCAGCGTGGCGGGCTCGAACTGCCGCCGGACGGCCACCGCCACCACCATGCTGGACGCCAGCACGACGACCTGGATGACCGGCTGGTACGGGTCGTACTGGCGGGCAGCGGCCATCACCGGGATGCGGCCGGCTTGACGTCCATCAGCTCAAGCACCTCGTCGCTGAGTCCGTGGATCGCGATGTCGTCACGGTGGCTCTCCCACCGTTCGCGGTCGAGCACCAGGTTGATCTGCTCCTGGCGGGCACCGTCGAAAGCCCGGATCGTGGTGCCGTTCGACTGATAGCCAAGTGACCACGAGACTCCCAGCGACGGCGCGTTGGTGGACCAGGCGGCGGACTCGGCGCGATCCGCTCCCAGCCCGGCGAACGCGAGATGCAGGATGGCGGCCCGCATCTCCTTGCCGTAGCCACGCCGCTGGAACCGCCGCGCGATCCACGACCCCGTCGAGACGGTCCTGGTGATCCCGAAGTCCTGCGCGCCGATCTCCTGCACCCCGACGTACGCGCCATCGACCTTCACCGCCATGACCAGGTTCCATCTGCGCGGCCGCCAGTCCGCCAGGGACGCCCAGTAGTACCGCAGAAACGACCACTCGGCCTGGGGAGACGGTCCCGACTCCCATCCCGCTACGGGTGAACGCGCCAGAAAGCGGCTCTGCGGATCGTAGATGCCGGCTGCCGCACGGATCGCCAGTTCGGCAAGCTCGTCCTCGCCCGGCACAGCCAGCTCAAGCACGGACGTCGTCACCCGTAGACGGCGCACGGGCCAGACCTCGGCCAATGTCATCCGAGCATCATGCCCTGTCCTGCCCGTCTGCCGTCGCCCGAAGGCGTTGGCGGATCTCGGAGGAGGGCCGGGGTTCGGGGCAGAGCCCCGAGGTCTTCATGGTTCTGGTCGTCCGTCGGCGTGGCCGGGCCGGCGAGGCCCCTTTTGCGGGCCGCCCTGATCCAGAAAGCGAACGATTCGGCAGCCATCCTGGCTGGACACTTCAGACTTGGCCCTCGGTCAAGCAGCGCTGGGAACGCTTCACCGTGACCGCGTACCGAGACCCCCGCACAGGTGGGCGAGTCTCGACGGTCTGACCTTCGCCACGCGCGGCTTCGTCTCCTGTAGCCACTGGCTCTCCAGCCCGACGATCGTGCGCAACCGACCACTGACGACTGGTGTCGCCAGTGGGGAAGCTACCCGAGTCGCAGCCGATGATGGCTCCATCGATCTCACCCTGCATCCGCTCATGCCGCTGACCGCGCGCCAGGTCAACGTCCGATCATGCCGGTGAGCGCGCACCGGGAAGGCTGCACGCCGGTATGCTGCACGCGACGCGAGGGACTTCGGCAGGAGAGGCTGTGACGGGCACTGACACTGGTGTCGTTCGCATGGAGCCGGAGTCCGGTGTGGTCATCGACGAACCCTCGGAAGACGTGATCTTCGAGGCGATGGGCGACCTTGACAGCCGCGAGAACACGTTCCTCACGATCGAGCGGGCTGGCAACGGCCAGGAGTGGTACGTCGTCATCAGCATCGTCGACACATGCGGCTTTGAGATCGAACTGCGCGATGCCAAGACCCGTGAACACGAGCTGTACGTCTCGAACGACCGCAGCAGGATCGCCACGGACGTAACGGTCTGGGTTGCCGGTCGTCCGGCATTCGCCCAGCAACGTGCGGATCGTCTCGAATCCTGGTGAGAGCCGCCGTCGAAGCCAGCCGTGCGCAGCACCCAGATGGCCTCGATCGGGTTTCGCGGATCTACCGCCGACAGCGCGCCGCCCTACCGGCTATCCGCGCAAGTTCCGTCCCTCGGGCTCCATCGACCGCAGCACGTCCAAGGGTGTGCGGCCGGTTGCCCCGGCCAGAGCAGTGATCGCCGCCGCGGCGAGGGCGGTGAGGGTCAACGCGTGAACCAAGCCGTGGACGCGAACCGCTGCCTCGGTGATGTTGTAGACATCGGCGTCCGCGTCCGCGAGATGAGCAGCGACACCGCTGACCGCAGTTCGGTACGCCTCGTCGCCGGGTCTTCGCCGATCCCGAGTCATGGATCGAGTATCCCCACGATCCCTCCAACACTCACGGAGCGCCCGCTTCTTCCGCCGAATGATCGTCAGGCCTGCACCTGCGAGTCCGGATCCGTCCGGGACCTACGATGGTCTCGATGGCCATTCCTGAACGGCGACCCGAGGATGTCCCCACCGGCGAAGCGCGGGTCGAGGAGGCCCTGCGGCTGCTCTCCGGTGTGCCGGTCGAACTCGATGTCGCCGTCAAGCGGCTCAGCCGTGGCAGCGGCCTCTACGCCTGGTGGGCTGCTCCCTCGGTCTTTCCCGACCTTCCCGGGCCGCCGAATGAGAACGTCCCGTCGTTACGGCTGCTGTACCTCGGACGTGCCACCAGCCTGCGGGGGCGGATCCTGCGCAACCATCTGAGGCGTTCGGGCAGCTCGACTCTGCGCCGTACCCTGGCCGGGCTCCTTGTGTCCGAGGGATACCGGACGACCTGGACCGACCGGGTCGTCCTGGTCCCCGAGGATGAGGCGCGGCTGACCACGTGGATGCACACGCACCTGCGCCTGACGTGGGCGCAAGACGCGGAACCGGCGACCATCGAGGCCGAACTCGTCCGGCGTGTGCACCCGCCGCTCAACGTCCACGGCGTCGGCCCCGAGCACATCCAGGCGGCCGTTGTCGCCGCCAAGAACTCGTACGACACCAGCAGCAGCCCGGCCGAGCCTCCGCGAACGCCGTAACTGGTTGCCCGGCATGCGGACGGGTGCAGGTGCGCGCTGAGGTTTCCCCGGGCTGCCGGAGGCAGCGACCGGCCGCGGAATCCGTGAACCCAGCGTGAGCACAGGATGCGCCAGCACCTGCCCGCACTTCGAGGTACCCGCGCCCCTGGGGTACGCAGTTCATCGAACCGCTCGATGAGGCCAGCGATGTCCGACCGCTCCGCTGCGACGAAGGTCCCTGTCGTCGGGGACGTGGCACTCCACGACATGTTCACCCGGCAGATCCCTCGATGATCACGACGACCCGCGCCACACGCTAGTTCTCGTAGGGGTCCCAGTGGGCGGCGTGTCGCAGTAGCGAGCGTGCCAGGTCGGGATTGGCTGCCGCCCACCGATTGTCGAACAGGAACCACTGGTCGAAACCGAAGAAGCCGTCGATGTATCGGGCGACCTGCGCGATGTGCGTATCCAGCCGTATCAGCGATTCGGTGGGACGCTCCGCGTGCAGCAGGTCGGTCATCTCCCGGTGAACGGCCTCGTGCGTAGGCATCCGGTCGAGACTGGCAGGTGACGGGGCGTACCCGGGCAACCGGGCATAGCGCTCCAACGCCCGACCCAGATCGTGCTCCCCGGGGGCGACAAGCGCCCGCAGCAGCCGGACGTCGTGTGGCCATCGGTGGCTGCCGGGGTCGTCGACGGCCAGGTGGGCGGCGAGGTCCGGCAGGCTCACGCCGGGAAACTGGACGGCACCGGTCAGATCCAGGTTCCGGTACAGGTCAGGCGACTGCCAGCACAGGCGGACCGAGAAGGTGCAGTCCGTGCCGGGCGGGGCCAGCCGGACGGCGCGGACGGGAACGTTGTGACTGAAGGCGGTCTCTGACCTCCCCGCGTCGGTGGGCAGCGGCCACGTGTCGTGCAGGAGGAACGCGAGCCGGTCAGGTGAGGCAGCGGCCGCGTCGTCGTCGACGAAGTAGTAGGCCAGGTCCACCTCGTCGTCATCGGTCCGCACCCTCAGCGCGTGCTCACCGAGCCGAATGAGGTCCCCGGTGTCGTCGCCCTCCACCCACAGGTACTCGGTCAGCAACTGCCGCAGCTCGTCCACCGACTCCGGCGGCGGCAGGTTACGCTCCCCGACCTCCTCGAAGATCGACTCCAAGCCGTACACGTCGCCGCCCAACTCGCTGTCGATCCACCCCTTCGGGTCCTCGTGCTCCCAGCCGCGGCGAAACCAGTCGAGCACGGTCGCATCAGGCAGGGTGACCACTCGCTTACTGAATGGAGAGCCCTCTCGCCAACGGCACACGAAGTACATGCGCCGACCCTAGGCGGCGGATCCGACAGGATCTTCCCGACCGCACCGGACGGCCACTCCGGAACCAGCACGGGTTGCCGCACGCGGTGGAGTCGCTCAGCCGGAGGCCGAAGCGCCTTGCTGGTACTCCGCCCACAGCTCCTGCGCCTCCCGCGCCATCGCCTGCGCACGGCGTGCCTTCTTCTTGCTGAAGCTTGGCGTGTCCCCGGGCCGTCGAGTCTGCCGCGATCCACGACCGGACAGTTTGCCGAGCCGTGCCGCCTGATCCTCCAGCGCATACGACAAAATCTTGAGATTGGCGGCCCGGTTACCGGCCACAGCCTCGCGAGCGACCGCGATCGCTTCCTCGCCCATCGCCAACGCCTCGACCGTGCGGCCCGCGTCGTTCAGCCACACCGCCTGTCGCCTCAGCATCTCCGCGTGTCGCGACACAATTGCAGGCCGGTTGACCGCCGCGACCTCACGCTGCAGTTCGAGCGTCTCCTCGCCAACGGCCAGGGCCTCGTCGAGCCGTCCGGACTTGGCCAGGCCGTTAGCCAGGTTCGACAGCGACAGCGCCAGGTTCCCCACGTGCCCGGCCCGGTTGTCCGCAACGAGCTCCCGACGCAGCTGCACAGCTTCCGTCGTGAAGGCGAGGCTTGCCTGTCGATCCTCGGTAGCGGCTCCCAGGTTGCCCACCGCCTCCGCCAGCCCTGACAGGTATGCCTCCCGGTCGACAACGGCCAGTGCGCGATACAGCTCCACCGCCTCACCGGTCGTGGCCGCGGCCTCCGCCCGCCGGCCCATCTCGCCGAGCCGCCCGCCGTACGTGTCCAGGCACGAGGCGAGCAGCGGCTGATGGGTCTCCGGCTGTGCTGCGACAAGTTCACGACTCAGTTCGACCGCCTCCGCGGCCGCCGCCAGAGCCTCCCCCGATCGTCGTACTCCCGCCAGGTAAACCGCCTGGTTCTTGAGGGCGATCGCCGGGTAGACGATACGCCGCGGCTGGCCGCCCGTCATCGACTCACGGAAATGCGTGACCGTCTCGGCGCCGACGTCGACCGCCTCCTCCCACCGCCCTGCCTCGAACAGCCGGTTCGCGTGCAGGCTCAAGACCCTGCCCAGTGCGTCGTGCATTTGCGAGCCGACCGGTTGATCCACAGCCAGCCCGCGCAGCAACTGCAGGGCACGGTCGCTGACCTGCAGCGCCTCGGCGTGCTGGCCGGTCGCCGCCAACGCCATCGCGTAGGGCTCGAGCAGCCGCGACAGCAGCGCGTCAGGACATGCATCCACCAACGCCAGCGCCTCACGGCAGGCAGCCAGCGCCTCCGACGCCCGGCCACAACTCATCAGTCGCCTGGCGAGCGCGTCAAGGGCCTCCGCGAACTGCTCCTCGTGACGGCGGTCGATGGTGTAAAGCTCCCGGGCCAGCCGGACCGCCTCCTCGGCACGCTCCAGTGCCTCCACCAGCCGGCCAGCATCCGACAAGTAGTAGGACAGGTTCGTGCATGCCAGAACGAGGGTGGGCAGACCGGCGCCACGGTCCCGCGCTGTCACGCCATACAACATCTCCACAGCCCGGCGACCCGTCTTGACCGCATCGTCGAAACGGCCAGCGCGCGACAGCTGCACCGCCTCATCAACCACCGCCCCGACCTGACGCAGCGAAGCGTCATCCCGCGCTCCCCGCCGCAGCCATCTCCGCCAACCCGTCAACTCCACACGGGCGAATATAAGCGCCAACGATCAATACCCGAGGCCGGTGAAGCCGTCGTCGCACTCAGGGTGTTCTCGTTCGATGGCGCGTGCATGAAGGCCGAGCCCATGGTGCCCGACCTGGCGGGTGAAGTCCGCATGTTCGGCCCCCGGCGCGGGCCGTAACGGCGCCCATGCTGCGGCATGGCCGGCGAGCCGAAGCGCCACGCGAACCGTCACCCTTGCTGATGTATGGGGTGGTCGGCGGTGACGGCGGTCTCACCTCCAGGAGGGGTTCCGGCTCGGCAGCCAAGGACCGAACAGCGACTCGTACTCCTCACCGGTCTCATCGGTGAGGACAAAGCCAGGGGCGGTCCCAGCAACCGCATCACGTAAGCGAGTCAGCAGCACCGGGATAGTTCCCAATTCCAACGACAGCGCCATCGCGAGCCGGCGCCGTTGGGTTTCGGCGTCCGAGCGTTTCCTCAGCTCGTCGCGTTGTAGGTGCTGCGCAGCGGATCGCATGGTCGCCAGATCCCCGCCGCCGGAGAACTTCAGGCAGTCCCGCCAGGACGGCAGCCCGATCATGACCGGCAGCGCGTCGGTCAAGCTCCAGCCGATCAGGCCTGCCTGTCCCTCCGAGTTGGCATACAAGACCGGACGGACCGGGCGGCGTTCACCGCACAGGAAGAACCTCCCGCCCGTGAAGTCACCCGCTACGCCTTCCAGAGGCTGCCTCGACGACATCCGGACAGCCTGACCGTGATCACCACGCGTGAGGTCGAACTCGCAGACTTCTGACAGCAGCTCCGCAAGACTCGGATCACAGCGGACCGATTCCAGGAGCTCGTCATCGCTCTTCACGCGGCGCACGGTAACAGTCCGCCCGGTCCGCAAGCGCCGTCGATCTGCGTTCCCGACATCCCGCTCACCGACGCGACCAAGGACAACCTCGACCGCTCATCTCGAGGAGGTGCGCTCAGACCTGTTCCAGTTCGATCGTGAGGCGCCGGGGGGCCCGTACGCCGGCCAGCGCCCACGCCCAGCCGGGAAGGCCGAGAGCCGCGGCGAAGAAGTCCTCGAGAGGCATGCCGAAGGACCACAGGACACTGGACCCGAGCGCTTCGGTCTCGGCGCTGGGAATCCATTGGAAAGTACATCGCAGTTGCCAGATCACATCCCGGTCGGCGGAGTCGATGAACTGCCGGGTGAGGTCGGCACAGAACTGATGCACCCCGTCGAGGTCGAACGTCCCGCTCTGGGCGAGGACCCCGTCACCGTCCTCCTCGGGCGACACCGAGTCATCGACCGGAACGGAGGCGAATCGCTGAAAGACCTCGACCGTCGTACGCACGGCGTCAGCCGGGATCTCGCCAGGGCGTACCCCGGCGAGGTCGAGCATCGACGTCAGCAGCGACTTCGTTTCGCTGATCAACACGATCCCATCATGGGCTCGAAGGGCAATGCTGATGAGGCCAGGCCCGACAGGGCGCGATCAGGCAGAGCGCCAGCCGGTCAACAGAGGCCGTTGACGGCGTTCAGGACGCGGCGTAGCTCGACTGGTTCGGGACAGCAGGCGAGGACGCCGCAGCCGTAGGCCGGATCGAATAGCCGGTGGTAAGGGTCCCGCAAGAAGCGAGCCCTTGCGTCGAGGGCCTCACGTGCTGCCCCGGGCCATAGCCGTGTTCGCTCCAGTTGGGCGATTGCGGCGCGGCCGCGTGTACTGAGGCCGGGGAGTCCGGGAACGGGCTGGTCGAGGTCACGCCACGCGGTCGCCGGCCACCCGAACCTGCCGGCCCACGTGCGTCGCGTCTTACTCGCGGATTCGAGCGAGTGGGTGGAGCAAGCCAGATGAGCTGCGGAATCAGGTGCAACAAGCTCTTCGATCATGAAGGCGGGGCGTGGGCGCCGGGCTCGCCTGGCGGGGCGTCGAGGGCCAGCCTCAGCGCCGCCTCGACCGGATAGACCGGGCAGTACAGCGGAGTGTCTGTGGCCGGCGGGGCCGCGTCCTTCGCCTCGAACGCCTTGCGGGCCCGGCCGAGGTCCGCGAGCAGGTCGGCCACTGACGGTTCCTTCTTCGGCTCCGAGGGCGCCGCCTCGACGGGTGCCTCCGTCTCCGGCGCCGTGATCGAGACGCCGAGCGCCGCCGCGGCGGCGTTGAGCCCGTCCTTCGGCATCGCGGCGGCCAGCGCCGAGAGGCGGCCGACGGCCTGGTCGGCGTACGCGGCGTCGACCGGCACCGCCGGCAGCTCGAACCGGGTTCCGGTCTGAGCGCCGAACGGGGCGTCGCGGAACACCCGGTCGCGGTTCTCGGCGTCGACGAGCACGTGGCGGCCGTCGTGGACGTCGGCGTACAGGTTGGCGGCGAGCACGTTCCCGTCGAGCAGCAGGTTCTGGTCGGGCACGGTCGCGCGGACGGCGATGCTGTCGGCGAAGGCAAGCACGTTAGCCTCGACCCGCATGACACCCCGGCCGGAGATGTCCAGCAGGCAGCCGGTCGTGGACCGCCCGGTCGAGGCCCGGCCGGTGGGGTCGGCGGCGAACAGGACCGTGTTGCCGCGGATGGTCCAGGGGCCCGCGCCGGGTGCCTGGATACGGACGGCGGTGCCGCTCGTGTTGACGACCACGTTGTTCTCGAACGTCCCGTACGCCGCACTGAGCTGCACGGCGCAGTACGCCGCGTTGGCGAAGACGCAGTTGCGCACGGTGATGCCACCGCTGCCGCCGCGCAGGTCGAGCAGCGCCGCCGACTGGGAATGGCCCGCGTCGAGGGCGCCGCTGTCGGCGTACGCGTTGTAGGTCGCCCCGTCGAACATGAACCCGTCAAGGATGAGGCCCTCCCCCGAGTCCTCGCCGGTGAGCACCGGATCGCCGAAGATGCCCTTCGCCTTGGTCTCCGGAGTGAGCACGAAGCGCACGGGGTGTCGCCAGGGGTCGCGCGCGGCGAACTCGGCGTCCCACCCGCCCAGCAGCGTCAGGTTGCGAACGGGGATGCGCCACGTGCCCGACCGCAGGCGGCCCGTGTACTCACCTGCCGCGACGAGGATGCGGTCGCCCTCGGCAGCCTTTTCGAGGGCCTGGAACGGGTCGCGGAACGGCGCCTCGCGGCTGCCGTCCCCGCCGGAGGATCCGGCCCGCACGAACCAGTCGCGGCCGGCCGGCCTGGGCGGCTCGGGGGCCGTGACGTCGAGCACGGGCGCGAGGGAGTCGAGGACGATGGTGGCGCCCTGACGCCCGCCGGGCGGCGTGAGGCGATACGTGCCGCGGAGCAGGTACGTGGACTCGACGTCGAGGCCGCGCGAATACCGTACGGCCTCCTCAGTCTGGTGATGGACGAGGCCGTAGCGCGGGGCGAGCGCCCACCACGGGCTGTTGTCGGTGCCGGGCTCGTAGACGGCGACGCCGATGTGCGTCTCCGCAAGCTCGGGGAGGATCTGCGTGTTCTGGTCGAAGCCGACCCCGGCCCGCACCTGCACCGGGGCCCCGGCGAGCGCCGGGTCGGCCTCGTAGAGCCGCGCCCAGTCGACGGCCTGGTACGCCGGACCGGCCGGGAGCTCGGTGAACGGCTCCGGCGCCGCCAGGTCGGCGGGGTGCGCGCCCGGCGCCGCGCCGACCGCGAGGGCGAGCACCTCGGCCGGGGCGAGCCGGCGCATGACGGGCCGCTGAACATCACGGTCTGATGTGGACGACAGCTCGCCGAGGCCGGCCGATTTCCGCAGCGCGTTGAGGGCGGCGATCGGCGGGCGCTCGTACGTGACGGCGACGTCCACCGTGTACGTGTCGAGCCACGCCGCCGGGAGCCCGGTCAGCTGTGGGTCGCCGACGGTGTTGCCGGCCGCCGAGCGCAGGCCGACGTCTTCGAGCTCCGCGGCGAACTCCTCGGTGAGCTCGGCCTCCGCGCCCGACACCCGGCTGCGCACGATGTCGCGCGGTGTGGCGAAGAACAGGTTGCGGTCGATGGCGATCTGCCCGACGTCGCGCAGGCAGGCGACAGCCGCGTTGCCGCAGCCGACGAACACGTTGTCGGCAATCGCGGCAGCGCCGTTGACCCGTACGCCGACGGCCCGGTCGGCGCCGGAGCCGCGCGGCGGGTCGGAGTCGTCGTGGGCGAAGGCGAAGGTGTTGCGGCTGACCGCGGCCGGGGCCTCGGGGGCGCCGTCGCGGACGGTGAGCAGGCTGAGGCCGACGCAGTTGACGACGATGTTGTTGTCGAAGACCACGGAGTCGCCGCCGAGCTCGACGGCGCCGGAGCTGCCGTTGGCGAAGCAGCAGTCGCGGACGGTGATGCGCTCGCCGCGCAGGCTCACCAGCGGGCCGTCCCCGTAGGAGGCACGCTGCAGGCCGCCCTGCTCGTCGTAGTCGTCACGCCCGGCCCCGTCGAAGAACAGCCCGTCCAGGACGAGGCCGTCGTGGCCGCCGATGCCCTGGAGCATGTTCGGCTCGTTCGGGACGCGCAGGCCGGTCTTTGCCGCGAAGACCGTCGGTGTCTGCCAGGGGGTACGGCGGGCGAAGTCGGGGCTGTATCCGCCGAGCAGGGTCAGCTCGGGGGTGTCGACGACCCACGAGGAGCGCTCGCCACGCCCGGTATAGGTGCCCGCCGCGATGTGGATGCGGTCGCCGGGCGCAGCCTGCCGCAGCGCGAGCCACGGGTCGTGGAACGGCCGGGCCCGGGTGCCGTCGCCGACCGGGCCGCCTGCCGCGACGAAGAGGTCGGTCATGACTTCTTCACCTCGTCGTCGGCTTCCTCCATCTTGTCCGCGAGCAGCTTGAAGCCCACCTTGACCGCGTCTCGAACCTGTGCGAACGCGGCGAGGCCCGTCTGCTTGTAGGGTCCCTCGGCCAGGTCCTTGACGTATTCCTCCTCGGTCGCCAGCAGCGACTCCAGGGATTCCGAGGCCTTCTTCAGCTCCTCGTTGAACTTCGCCAGCGTGCCCGGATCATCGGTCAGCTGGGCGAAGGCGTTGGTGCTCTCCTCCACGAGCGTGGGGAAGAGCTCGTCGTAGAGCTTGCTGGACTGCTCCTTGGCCGCCTCGGCCCGCGTGTCGAGCCCTCGGTCGAGGACGTTCTCCTTCATCCAGTCCCAGTCGGTGGCCCGGTAGTCGCCGGACGCGCCGATGCCGCGCCAGTTCCCCGCCGCCTCGGCGCCGCGGGCGAAGAGCTTGTCGATCCAGTCCTCGTCGAGCTGTTCGCGGGCCGCGGTCAGCAGCTTGATGTTGTCGACCACCGTCTGCTTCGCGGCACGCTTCTGCTTGGCGGCCATGAGGTTCTCCGCGGTGAGCTTCTCGAAGTTCTTGATCGCCTCGTTGGCGGCTTCCTTGGACGACGGGTCCTTCATGAAGAGGACGATCAGGCGGGCGCCCGAGGTCGGGAGGTATTTGACGAGCAGGCTCTTGACCGTGTCCTGGATGGAGCCGAAGTTCTTGAGGAGCAGCTGCTCGACGATCGCGTCGTTGCTGCGCGCGTTCTTGAGGTCCTCCTCGCACTTCTTGATGAGCGCGAGGTCGGCCTCCAGGACCTTGCTCATCAGCGTGGCGACCTCGGGGACGTCGAGCCGGGCGACCTGCGCCCAGATCTTGCGCTCCCCGGCGAGGAAGTCACGCGGGCCGACCGCGGTCCACCGTTCGTCGACCGACATCGCGTTGGCCTGGCTGTCCTCCAGCACCGACCGGATGTCCGATTCGAGGCGCTCCATCAGCGCCTCGGCCTGCTCGCAGTTGGTCTCCCAGCGGTCGGTCAGGCCGTCATAGCCCGGTTGCTCCAGCTTGGAGAGCATCTCCTCGAACAGCTTCTCCCGATCGGTGTCGAAGCGTTCCAGCAGATCCAAGACCTTGTCGAGGATGTCCTCCTCGAACCCCGTGGCGCGCATCCGCTGCTCAACGAGCTCGCGGGCGTCATCGACATCTTCCACACATTTCAGCGTAGGAGCCCTCGGTCACCCGGGGCAGTCGTGAACCCGATCCCTGCCAGATCAAGGATCCGACCTATGCCGCCGCTCGGTGAAGACTGACTCCGGAAGTCGTCGACTCTTCGGGAGTGCACCATGTCATCCCTGTTCAGCGGACCGATACTTGGTGTTCGTATGCGTCACGCAGTCGCAAGTGCTGCCCGGTCTTCGCGGTGAACCGGACGTCCTTCTGGCTCGCGTCGTTGGCGAACGCGCCAGTGGCACGGCAGGCCGGGTGGGATTACCCGCGGCATGGGCCGCCCCTGACCCGCTGACCGGCCGGACCGGCCCGCCGGGGACACCCTCTCCGAGCGGGCCGGTCCTTCTTGTTGTCCGGAACGCGCCTGCAACTGTCGAAATCCCGGCCCGCTCAAGGCATGCTGCCTCTGGGAGGTCCACAGTGCGAGGGCACGGGCGGACGGGAGACTGCCGTGGAAGAGCTTCAGGTGCGCCTCGTGCGGACAGGACATCAAACCCGCCGTCGTCTGCCCGCACTGCGGCGCCCATCAGCCGCAGTGGGCCGAGCACCTGGCCGACATGGATCGGTCCATCGCCGAGATGCAGGCCCGTGACCTACTACATCGCCAAGCCCGTCCAAGCCCCGGACGTGTCCGGCATCCTCGAGCGACTCGGCACCAGCCGGAAGGGGCCGCAGTCACCAGCAGCATGCAGCGATGCACACCGATGACGAACTTGGTTGCCGTACCCCGTAAATGGGGGGTTTTCGGGTGGCGGTTCAAAACTTCATAGAAGAAGATCAAAGCCCTGACCAGCATTCTCGCTGGTCAGGGCTTTTTTTCTTGTCGGGACGGCCGGATTCGAACCGACGACCCCTTGACCCCCAGTCAAGTGCGCTACCAAGCTGCGCCACGTCCCGATGCCCCCGCGCGGTCTCCCCCGCGGCAGCCGGTACAGCTTAGCGCAGGATCTTCGCACCGTGCGCGCAGGCCCCTCCCGCGCCACACCCCCTAGAGCGTCCTAGGAGGGTGGCCTGCCGGGCAAGGGCCGGCAGGCCACCCGCGGTGGGAGGATCAGCCGTGCGCCTTGCCTCGGCCGCCCGGGCCGAGCTTCTTGCGGGGGCGTACGGAGATGTCGATCGGGCTGCCCTCGAAGCCGAACTCCTCGCGCAGCTTGCGCTCCACGAACCGCTGGTAGCCGGCGTCCAGCGGACCGGTGGTGAACAGCACGAACCGCGGCGGCGCCACCCCGGCCTGGGTGGCGAACAGGATGCGCGGCGCGCGCCCGCCGCGTACCGGGTGCGGGGTGGCCTGGACCAGCGCGGTGAGCCACTGGTTGAGCTGCGCGGTCGGGATGCGGGTCTCCCAGCTGGCGAGGGCCTTGCGCAGCGCGGGGGCGAGCTTGTCGACGGCGCGGCCGGTGCGCGCGGACAGGTTCAGCCGGATCGCCCAAGGGATGCGGCGCAGCTCCCGGTCGATCTCCTTGTCCAGGTAGTAGCGGCGGTCCCCGTCGACCAGGTCCCACTTGTTGAACGCGATGACCAGCGCCCGGCCGGACTCCACGACCATGGTGAGGATCCGCTGGTCCTGCTCGCTGATCACCTCGCTGGAGTCCAGCAGCACCACGGCCACCTCGGCCGCCTCGATCGCCGAGGCGGTCCGCAGGCTGGCGTAGTATTCCGTGCCGCTGGCCTTGCCGACCCGCTTGCGCAGGCCGGCGGTGTCGACCAGCTGCCAGGTCTCGCCGCCGATCTCGACCAGGCTGTCCACCGGGTCGACGGTGGTGCCGGCGACCGAGTCGACCACCGCGCGCTCCTCGCCGGAGAAGCGGTTGAGCAGGCTGGACTTGCCGACGTTGGGTCGGCCCACCAGGGCGACCCGGCGTGGGCCGCGCGGGCGGTTCTCCACGATCTTCGGCGCCTCGGGCAGCGCGTCCAGGATCGCGTCGAGCAGGTCGCCGGAGCCCCGGCCGTGCAGCGCCGAGACCGGGAACGGCTCACCGAGACCGAGCGACCACAGCGACGTGGCCTCCATCTCGATGGTGGTGTTGTCGGCCTTGTTGGCCACCAGGATGACCGGCTTGGCGCTGCGGCGCAGCATCTTCACCGCGGCCTCGTCCACGTCGGTCGAGCCGACCATGGCGTCCACCACGAACAGCACCACGTCGGCGGTGACCACGGCGATCTCGGCCTGCGCCGCGATGGCGGCGGCCCGGTCCTTGGCGTCGGGCTCCCAGCCGCCGGTGTCCACCACGGTGAACGCCCGGCCGTTCCACTGCGCGTCGTAGGGCACCCGGTCCCGGGTCACGCCGGGGATGTCCTCCACGACCGCCTGCCGGCGGCCGATGATGCGGTTGACCAGTGTGGACTTGCCCACGTTGGGGCGGCCGACCACGGCCACCACCGGCTGCGGGCCGGTCGGCTCACCGGAGTCGACCTCCGGCTCGCGCAGCTCCACCCAGCCGCCGAAATCGTCCGCGCTCACGCCGGGCCACCCTTCGTTCGCGTCTGCGACACCCACGAGAACCCGCTCACGCGACGCCCCGCTCGGTGAGGAGCTGGCGCAGGCGGGCGACGACCTCGTCGATGCCCAGCTCGGTGGTGTCCAGCACCACCGCGTCGGGCGCCTGCTGGAGCGGGTTGACCTTGCGGGTCGAGTCCAGCCGGTCCCGGCGGGCCAGGTCGGCGGCGGTCGCCGCGACGTCGGCGGCGTCCTCGGCGCTGCGCCGCTGGGCGCGGGCCGTCTCGGAGGCGGTCAGGTAGACCTTCAGGTCGGCGTCGGGCGCCACCACAGAGCCGATGTCGCGGCCCTCCACGACGATCCGGCCCGCCTCGGCGATCATGCGCCGCTGCCGCTCCACGAGCAGCTCGCGGACCGCGCCCACGGCGGCCACCGCGGAGACCGCGCCGGTCACCTCCGGGCCGCGGATGTCGGTGGACACGTCGGTGCCGTCGACGGTCACCGCGTACCCCTGGGGGTCGGTGCCGAGGCGCAGGTCGGCCTCGCCGGCGACCTTGGCCACCGACTCGGCGTCGGTCAGCTCCACCCCGGAGCGCAGGACCGCCCAGGTCAGCGCGCGGTACATGGCGCCGGTGTCGAGATAGCGGGCGCCCAGGCTCACCGCCAGTCGCCGCGACACGGTGGACTTCCCCGAACCGGACGGCCCGTCCACAGCGACCACACATCGCCCGGCCGGTACGTTTTCCTCCACCGTTGTCCTCCTCAGCCCGTACCTCGCGGGTCGCCGGTGTCTCCGGCGCCGTTGAGCGGATGTCTTTCGTCGTCAATCATGCCCGCGCCGCGCGGGCGTCCCGCCGGGCGGCGCGTGCGCCGGCCCGCGGACCGCGTCGAAGCCTACCGGGAGCCGTACCCCGGCCGTCTCCGGTCAGTCACCCACGGCCTTGAACAGGGCGGCGACCTCCGCGTTGGTCAGCCGCCGCAGCCGCCCGGTGCGCAGGTCGCCGAGCTTGATCGGACCGATCGAGGTACGGATCAGCCGGGACACCGGGTGTCCCGCCTCGGCCATCAGGCGCCGGACGATGTGCTTGCGCCCCTCGTGCAGGGTCAGCTCCACCTGGGCGGTTTTGCCCAGCGTGTCGACCACCCTGAACCCGTGGACCTTCACCGGCCCGTCCTCCAGCTCGATGCCGGCGGTCAGCCGCTTGCCCAGGTTGCGCGGGATCGGCCCGGCCACCTCGGCGAGGTAGGTCTTGAGCACCTCGTACGACGGGTGCATGAGCTTGTGGGCGAGGGTGCCGTCGTTGGTGAGCAGGAGCAGGCCCTCGCTGTCGGCGTCCAGTCGGCCGACGTGGTAGACCCGCTGTTCCAGCCGCGCGCCGATGAAGTCGGCGAGCTCGGTGCGGCCCTTCTCGTCGGCCATGGTGGTGACCACTCCGCGCGGCTTGTTCATCGCCACGTAGACCAGGCGGACGTCGGCCTGGAGCCGCTCCCCGTCGACGACGATCACGTCGCGGGTCGGGTCGGCCTTGTCGCCGAGCTGCGCCACCCGCCCGTTGACGGTGACCCGACGCCGGAAGATCAGGTCTTCGCAGGCGCGCCGGGAACCCACCCCCGCGGCGGCGAGCACCTTCTGCAGGCGCTCGGCGCTCTCGTAGACGGGGGCGTCGGGCTTCGGGGCACGGTCATCGCGTCGCATCGGCAAGCTCTTCTACGTCGTCGGGAAGGAACGGGGCCAGGGGCGGCAGGTCGTCCACCGAGTTGAGCCCCAGCTTCTCCAGGAACATGGTGGTGGTCCGGTAGAGGAACGCACCGCTGTCCGCTTCGGTGCCGCACTCCTCGACCAGGCCGCGACCCACCAGGGTACGGAGCACCCCGTCGCAGTTCACACCCCGGATGGCGGAGATGCGGGAACGGGTCACCGGCTGCCGGTAGGCGACCACGGCGAGGGTTTCCAGCGCGGCCTGGGTCAGCCGGACCGACTGCCCGTCCAGTACGAACCGTTCCACGTAGGTGGCGTATTCCGGCCGGGTGTAGAGACGCCAGCCACCCGCGGCCCGGCGCAGCTCGAACCCGTGCCCGGCGGCGGTGTAGCCGGCGGCGATCTCGTCGAGCATCGCACCGACCCGCTCCGGGGCCTGTTCGAGGACCTCGGCCAGGGTCAGCTCGCTGACCGGCTGGTCGACCACCAGCAGGATGGCCTCCAGGGCGCCGCGCAGCTCCGCGTCGTCGAGCACCGGCGCGGGCGCCGGTTCCGGCGCCGCCCGCCGCCGCCCCCGCTTCGGGGGTACGCCGTCCGTTGCCGCTTCCCCACTCCCCTGGTCCGCCGCGTCCCGCTCGGACGTGCCGACGTCCGCCCCGCTTCCGCCAGAGATCTTGGTACGGTCCCGCCCCTCCGGGGGCGCCCCCGTACCAAGATCCGGCCCGGTTGTGGCGATCTTGGAAGGATTCGGCCCCTCTGGGGGCCCTTCGCTTCCAAGATCTCTGGACGGCTCTGCGGTGGGGTCGAGATCGTGGGCGGTCTCGGTTCGTGGCGAGCCAGAAGTGTCCGAGATCTCGGGTTCCGCCTGCCCGGCGGCCGAGCTGGCGTCGTCCGGCTCGGGCTCGGGGTCAGGCTCGGCCTGGGGCGGAGACGGACGCTGCCAGGGAGGGATCCAGGCAGCAGCCTGATCGGCCAGCGAGTCGTGGCGTTCCTCGTCGCTCATCCCTCTACTCCTGCGTCGGTACGGGTTCGTCCGCAGCGTCGGTCGGCACGACGGCGTCGGATGCGGCCACGACCGGATCGCCCGGCGCGGCGGCGCCGGCGGATCCGGCGGCATCGCCGTCGGCCGGCGCGGCGGGGGTGGATGTGGTCGTGGATTCGGGGGTGCCGGCGTACTCGTCGACGGTCAGCTCGGCCTCGCCCTCGGCCGGGCCGGTCCAGCGCACCGTCAGCTCCTCCAGCGCCTGCTCCTGCACGAACGCGACCAGCCCCTGCCGGTACAGCTCCAGCAGCGCCAGGAACCGCGCCACCACCTCCAGCGTCATCTCGCAGTCGGCGCAGAGCAGCGAGAAGGTGGCGACGCCGGCCCGGCGCAACCGGTCGGCGATGATGCCGGCGTGCTCCCGGACGCTGACCCGGACCATGTGCACGTGCGCGATGGACACCTCGGGCACCGGCTTCGGGCTCATCGCCTTCAGCGCGAGCTTGAGCAGGCGCTGCGGGCCGATGCCGAGCACCAGGTCGGGCAGCGCCTCGGCGTACCGGGGCTCCAGGGTGACCGCCCGCGGGTAGCGCCGGCCGCCGACCGCCTCCAGCTCGGCGATGTGCGCGGCGGCCTCCTTGTACGCCTTGTACTGCAACAGCCGGGCGAAGAGCAGGTCCCGCGCCTCCAGCAGCGCCAGGTCCTCCTCGTCCTCCACCTCGGCCGAGGGCAGCAGCCGGGCCGCCTTGAGGTCGAGCAGGGTGGCGGCGACCAGCAGGAACTCGCTGGTCTCGTCCAGGTCCCACTGGTCGCCCATGGCCCGCAGGTAGGCGATGAACTCGTCGGTGACCTTGTGCAGGGCGACCTCGGTGACGTCCAGCTTGTGCTTGCTGATCAGCTGGAGCAGCAGGTCGAACGGGCCGGTGAAGTTGTCCAGCCGGACCGTGAAGCCACTGGTCTCCGGGTTGGCGGACACCCCGCCGTCGACCTCGGCGGCCAGCTCCGCGGCGGCGGCGGGGTCGCCGGTGCCGTGCGGCGGGTCGAGGGGCGGTGCGGTCACCGGGAAACCGTAGTCGACGCGGTGGGCGGGCGGCCTGCGGCCTACCGGTCCGCCTGGGCGGCGATCACCTCTCGGGCGAGCTGGCGGTAGTTACGCGCGCCGGAGGAGGCCGGGTCGAGGGTGGTGATGGGCGCGCCGGCCACCGTCGACTCGGGGAACTTCACCGTCTTGGTGATCACGGTCTGGTAGACCTTGTCGCCGAACGCCTCGACCACACGCTGGAGCACCTGCCGGCAGTGGGTGGTGCGACTGTCGTACATGGTGGCGAGGATGCCCTCGAGCTCCAGGTCGAAGTTGAGCCGCTCGCGCACCTTGTCGATGGTGTCCAGCAGCAGCGCGACACCGCGCAGGCTGAAGAACTCGCACTCCAGCGGGATGAGCACGCCGTGCGCGACGGTCAGCGCGTTGATCGCCAGCAGCCCCAGCGAGGGCTGGCAGTCGATCAGGATGAAGTCGTACTCCTTGCGGATGGTCCGCAGCACCCGGGCCAGGGCCATCTCCCGGGCGACCTCGTTGACCAGCTGGATCTCGGCGGCGGAGAGGTCGATGTTGGCCGGCAGCAGGTGCAGCCCGGCCACGTCGGTCTTGATCAGGACGTCCTCGGCGGTGACGTCGTCCTGCATGAGCAGGTTGTAGACCGAGAGGTCGAGGTTGTGCGGGTTGACGCCCAGGCCGACGGAGAGGGCGCCCTGCGGGTCGAAGTCGACGAGCAGCACCTTGCGGCCGTATTCCGCGAGCGCGGCGCCCAGGTTGATGGTGGTCGTGGTCTTGCCGACGCCACCCTTCTGGTTGGCCATCGCGATGATCCGCGCCGGGCCGTGCCGGTCGGTCGGCATCGGCTCGGGGATCGGCTTGCGCATGGTGTAGGCGGCCGGGTCGGCGGGGCCGAGGTCGGCGCCGAGCGTCGCCTGCTGCTCACGGAGCTCCGACGTCCAGGTCTCGGCACGGTCACCGTTTCCTGCCATGTCCTCGTTGCCCCCTCCCGACGACCACCCGGCGTCGGAGCCGTCCGACGTCCCTCGCGGCGCCGCTGCGCACCCCCCGGTCCGTCGTACCTGGAGGCCCGCGCCGATGCCGACTGTACGCCACCGGCCAGCAGCACGTTCGGTAGCGGGTCGGCGTGTCGGCCGCTCATGCGAGGGCGCGCGGGTGCGCGGTGGCGTACACCTCGCGCAGGCGTTCCACGGTGACCAACGTGTACACCTGGGTGGTGGTCACCGAGGCGTGGCCGAGCAGCTCCTGCACCACCCGCACGTCCGCGCCGCCGTCGAGCAGGTGGGTGGCGTACGAGTGGCGCAGGGTGTGCGGGGAGACCGCGTCCGGGCCGTCGACCGGCAAACCGGCCCGGCCGGCGGCGGCGCGCAGCACGCCCCAGGCGCCCTGCCGGGTGAGCGGGCCGCCACGGGCGTTGACGAACAGCGCCGGGGTGCCCCGGCCGGCGGCGAGCAGCGCCGGGCGGCCGCGGACCAGCCAGGCGCGGGTCGCGTCGGCGGCGTACCCGCCGATCGGCACCAGCCGGGCCTTGCCGCCCTTGCCGCGCAGCAGCACCGTGCCGGCGTCGAGGTCGAGGTCGTCCACGGCGGCGCCGACCGTCTCGGAGATGCGCGCGCCGGTGCCGTACAGGAATTCCAGCAGCGCCCGGTCGCGCAGCGCGCGGGGCGCGGCGTCGCCGGTGGCCCCGGCCGGACCGGCGGCCTCCAGCAGCCGCAGGACGGCGTCGACGGGCAGCGCCCGGGGCAGCCGCCGCGGCGGCGTCGGCGGGCGGACGTCGCGGCCGGGGTCGGCGCCGGCCAGACCCTCGCGCAGCGCGAAGCGGTGCAGGCCGCGCACCGCGCTGGCGGCGCGGGCGGTGGACGAGACGGCCAGCGGCGGGTGCGTGTCGTCGCCGGCGCGCAGCCGGGCCAGGTGCACCTCGACCTGGGTGGCGCCGACGGCGGCCAGGTCGGTCACCCCGACGTCGGCCAGGGTGGCGAGGTAGCGGTCCAGGTCCCGACGGTACGAGGCGAGCGTGTTCGCGGACAGTCCACGCTCGACGGTGAGGTGGTCCAGGTAGCCCCGGACCGCGCGGCGCAGGGCCGGCGCGGGTTCCGCGCCGGCCCGGTCCACCGTGGGGTCGGTCAGCTGAGCACCTCGGCCAGCGGCAGCACGTCCATGCCGTGCGCCTCCGCCACCGGGCCGTAGACGACCTTGCCGGCGTGGGTGTTCAGGCCCAGCGCCAGCGCCGGGTCGCTGCGCAGCGCCTGCTGCCAGCCCTGGTTGGCCAGTTCGAGGGCGTACGGCAGGGTGACGTTGGTCAGGGCGTAGGTGCTGGTGTTCGGCACCGCGCCGGGCATGTTCGCCACGCAGTAGAAGATCGAGTCGTGCACCTTGTAGACCGGGTCGGCGTGCGTGGTCGGCCGCGAGTCCTCGAAGCAGCCGCCCTGGTCGATGGCGATGTCGACGAGCACGCTGCCCGGCTTCATCCGGGAGACCAGCTCGTTGGAGATCAGCTTCGGGGCCTTCGCGCCGGGCACCAGCACCGCGCCGATGACCAGGTCCGCGTCGAGCACGGCCCGCTCGATCTCGTACGCGTTGGAGGCGACGGTCTGCAGGTGGCCACGGTAGATGGCGTCGGCCGAGCGGAGCCGGGCCACGTTCTTGTCCAGCAGCAGCACCTCGGACTGCAGGCCGAGCGCGATGGCGGCGGCGTTCAGGCCGGACACGCCGGCGCCGATGACCACGGTCTTGGCCGCGTACACGCCGGAGACGCCGCCGGGCAGCACGCCCCGCCCGCCGCCGGTGCGCATCATGTAGAAGGCGCCCACCTGCGGGGCGAGCCGGCCGGCCACCTCGGACATCGGGGCGAGCAGCGGCAGCGACCGGTCGGGCAGCTCCACCGTCTCGTACGCGATGCCGGTGACCTTGCGGTCGACGAGCGCGTCGGTGCACTCGCGGGAGGCGGCCAGGTGCAGGTAGGTGAAGAGCACCTGCCCCTCGCGCATCCGGTGGTACTCCTCGGCGATCGGCTCCTTGACCTTGAGCACCAGCTCGGCGGTCTCCCAGACCTCGTCGGCGGTGGCCAGGATCTTCGCGCCGGCGGCGGCGAACTCGTCGTCGGTGATGCTGGAGCCGACCCCGGCGCCGGCCTCGACGAAGACCTCGTGGCCGTGGCGGGTGAACTCGTTGACGCCGGCGGGCGTGATCGCCACCCGGTACTCGTGGTTCTTGACCTCGCGGGGGATTCCGACCTTCACGATGCAGACACCTTCCTCCGGGGCGGCTCACCCCCGACTGAACGGCGCCGCGACGGCTCCGTTGCCGACGCGGTCCACCGGTCCCGCCGGCGGCAGTCTAGGCGCGTGGGAGGCCCGGGGACGCCAACACAGTGACATCCGGTGCCCGGTGGTGCTGACGATCTGTCAGGCGTGGACCGGGCTGCCCGGTGGAGACGACCTCAGCCGACAGGACAGACTTCGGTAAATATCTTCCCACCGGCGGGTGCCGATGCGGACAGGACGCGAGTGGATCACTATGGTGTCCGCTCATGACCACTCCTTACCAGCAGTACCCGCAGGGCGTCTCGGACAAGAGCAAGGTCGTCGCGGGCGTCCTCGGCATCCTGCTCGGCTTCTTCGGCGCCGGGCGGTTCTACATGGGCGACACCAAGACCGGCGTCCTCCAGCTCGTGGTGAGCGTCGTGACCTGCGGCTTCGGCGCCCTCTGGGGCACCATCGACGGCATCCTGATCCTGGTCAACGGTGGCGTCGACGGGCAGGGTCGCCCGCTGCGCGACTGAGCGCCGACACACGCCAAGGGGCCACGCGGTGCGTCGCACCGCGCGGCCCCTTCGTCGTCGCTCCGGGAGTCGTCGCTTCCGGATCAGCGCGGCAGCGGCGCCTCGGGGCGGCGCAGCTCGGTGAAGCCGGTCTCCCGGGCCCGGGCGGCGGCGAGCAGCCCGGCCACGCAGGACGCGTTGGTGATCTCGCCGGCGAGCACCATCCGGACCGCCTCGTCGAGGTCGACGCGGACCACCTGCAGGTCGGCCTCCTCGTCGTGCCGGTCGTGTCGCTGCTCGGCCGGCACGTCGCCGAGGTCGCGGGCCAGGAAGACCCGGACCACCTCGTCGGAGAAACCGGGCGAGCTGTGCAGGTCGACCAGCACGTCGACGCGTCCCGCGGT
This sequence comes from Micromonospora sp. WMMD754, assembly GCF_049315235.1. Taxonomy (NCBI): domain Bacteria; kingdom Bacillati; phylum Actinomycetota; class Actinomycetes; order Micromonosporales; family Micromonosporaceae; genus Micromonospora; species Micromonospora sp. WMMD754. The sequence continues at coordinate 4,500,323 of NZ_CP186058.1, read as the reverse complement.
GAGGTCGGCCTCCTCGGCCAGCTCCCGTGCCGCCGCGGCGGCCAGGTCCTCCCCGCTGACGTCCATCAGACCCGCCGGCAGCTCCCACAGGTGCCGGCCGACCGGGTGCCGGTACTGGCGGATCAGCACCACCTGGCCGGCGTCGTCGAGCGCCACCACGGCCACCGCGCCCACGTGCCGGACGTAGTCGCGCGCGGCGGTGCCGCCGCCCGGCATGGTCACGTCGTCGCTGACCACCGAGAAGATCCGGCCGGACCAGACGTCCCGGCGCGCGGTCACCTCGTACCGGTGCTCCACCCCGCTCACTTGGCGGACGCCTTCGCCGCGCCGCCGCGGCCGGTCTTCTTCGCCGTGCCGTCCAGGTCCACCGGGAGCTGGTCGGCCTCGGAGTACGCGACCGCAGCGCCGACGAACGCGGCGAACAGCGGGTGCGGCCGGGTCGGGCGGCTCTTCAGCTCCGGGTGCGCCTGGGTGGCCACGAAGAACGGGTGCAGCTCGCGGTCCAGCTCGACGAACTCGACCAGCCGCCCGTCGGGCGAGGTGCCGGAGATGGTCAGGCCGGCCTTGGTGAGCTGGTCGCGGTAGGCGTTGTTCACCTCGTAGCGGTGCCGGTGCCGCTCGCTGACCTCGACGCTGCCGTACGCCTCGGCGACGATCGAACCCTCGGCCAGCTTCGCCGGGTACGCCCCGAGCCGCATGGTGCCGCCCAGGTCGCCCCGGCCCGCGACGATGTCCTCCTGGTCGGCCATGGTGGCGATGACCGGGTGCACCGCCTCCTCGTCGAACTCCAGGGAGTTCGCCCCGTCCAGGCCGGCCAGGTGGCGGGCCACCTCGATGGTCATGCACTGCAGGCCGAGGCAGAGGCCGAGCAGCGGGACGCCGTTCTCCCGGGCGTACCGGGCGGTGCCGACCTTGCCCTCGATGCCGCGCACGCCGAACCCGCCGGGGATGACGATGCCGTCGACGCCGGCCAGCGCGGCGGCCGCGCCGGCCGGGGTGACGCAGTCGTCGCTGGGCACCCACTTGAGCTGCACCCGGGCGCGGTGGCCGAAACCGGCGGCCCGGATCGCCTCGCTGACCGACAGGTACGCGTCGGGCAGGTCGACGTACTTGCCGACCAGCGCGACGGTGATCGTGTGGCGGGGCTGGTGCACCCGCTCCAGCAGGTCGTCCCAGCTGGTCCAGTCCACGTCGCGGAACGACAGGCCGAGCCGGCGCACCACGTACGCGTCGAGGCCCTCGCGGTGCAGCACCTTCGGGATGTCGTAGATGCTCGGCGCGTCCGGGGCGGCGGTGACCGCCTCCCGGTCGACGTCGCAGTACAGCGACAGCTTCTCCTTGACCTTGTCCGGGATCTCCCGGTCGCAGCGCAGCACCAGCGCGTCGGGCTGGATGCCGATGCTGCGCAGCTGCGCCACCGAGTGCTGGGTCGGCTTGGTCTTCAGCTCGCCCGAGGGCGCCAGGTAGGGCACCAGCGACACGTGCAGGTAGAAGCAGTTGTCCCGGCCCAGGTCGTGGCGGATCTGCCGGATCGACTCCAGGAACGGCAGCGACTCGATGTCGCCGACCGTGCCACCGACCTCGGTGATCACGACGTCGGGGACCTGGCCGTCGGCGTCCGGGTCGGCCATGCCGAGGATCCGGGCCTTGATCTCGTTGGTGATGTGCGGGATGACCTGGACGGTGTCGCCCAGGTATTCGCCGCGTCGCTCCTTGGCGATCACCGCCGAGTAGATCTGCCCGGTGGTGACGTTCGCCTTGCCGGAGAGGTCCCGGTCGAGGAACCGCTCGTAGTGCCCGACGTCGAGGTCGGTCTCGGCGCCGTCCTCGGTGACGAAGACCTCGCCGTGCTGGAACGGGTTCATCGTGCCGGGATCGACGTTCAGGTACGGGTCGAGCTTCTGCATCACCACGCGCAGCCCGCGCGCGGTCAGCAGGTTGCCGAGGCTGGAGGCGGTGAGGCCCTTACCCAGCGAGGAGGCGACGCCCCCGGTGACGAAAATGTGCCTGGTCGTCCGTGCTGAAGGGGCCAAGGCCTGCTCCCGTGTCGTCCGTAGCGGTCGTGCGAACCGCCGTGCCGATCAGCCAAGTGATCACGCGATCCACGGGATTCCACGGTAACACCTTCCGGACGGTGAGCCGGCGTCGCACCCGCTGTCGGTGCACGTGGGGCCGCATCCGCCCGCCGCGGACCCTCCCGGACGACCTGCTTCACCCAAGATCCACACCGGTACGCCGGAACGGCGGGGTCACACCCCGCCGGACACCGCCACCTCGCCGAGCTGGCGCGGCCGGACCCGACCGGACCGGACCGGACGAACGGGAGCCGGGCGGGTCAGGTCGCGGGCACCTCGGTGGGCGGCCCGGTCGGCTGGGAAGGCAGTCGGGGGTCGGCCGGCCCGCCGGGCGCGGCGTCCTCCCCCGCCGCCGACGGGCCACCCCGGGCGACGCCTCCCGGCGACCCGGCCGGCCGGTCCGCGTCACCGGCAGGGCGGGGGTCGCCCGACGGGACGTCGACGGTGGGAGCCGCCGCGCCGCCGCCCGAGCGGGTCGCGCCGCCCCTCGAACCGCCGCCGGCCGGGCCACCACCATCCGACCCGACGCCGGCCGGGTCACCGCCCGCGCCGTCGCGGGCTGGGTCACGACCCGCCGCGCCGCCGGCCGGCCCGCCGCCGGGCGGGGTCGCGCCGACCTCGCCCCCGGGACGTCCGCTGTCGGGCCGGGTGCGGTCGGTGGAGTGGTCGAGCACCCGGAGCGCGGCCAGCGCCGCCATCGGCACCACCAGCGCCCCCGCCGCCCCGGCCACGTCCAGCGCCGAGCCGCCCAGCACCCCGCCGAGGCCGGCCGCCACGCCGGTGCCGGCCATCGCCGCCCGAATCGCGGGGTAGATGCCGAACAGCCGCATCAGCCCGCCCCAGGGCTGGAGCAGGGCCAGCCAGACCAGCGCCGCCCCGGCCAGGGCCAGCACGGTCAACGGGCTGTTCACCAGCGTCTGGAAGTTGGAGGTGCTGGACCGGTGCACGGTGAGCCCGCCGGTGCCGTCGCCGAGCGCGGCCAGGAACCGGCCCAGGCTGCCCCGCTCGACCGCCGGCCGGCCCAGGTCGACCAGCGCGAACCCGATGGTGACCGCCAGCCCGGCCATGGTGGCCCAGGCCAGGCGGCTCACGGTCAGCCATCCGCCGGTGCAGATCGCGGCGGCGACGCTCACGCCGGCGGTGAGCGCGATCGCGCCGATCGAGTCGGCGCCCAGATAGGGGCTGCCGACGATCACCACCGCGAGGCCGCCGACCGCGACCATGACGAACGGCCGCCAGCCCCGCCGGAAACGTTGGGCCAGCCAGCCGCCGCACAGCAGCGACCCGGCGATGAACACGCCCAGCCCGACCGTGCCCAGCCCGGCGTACCGGCCGCCCTCCAGGGCGGAGTAGCCGACCACGCCGTTGAGCTGCAACCGGGAGCCGGTGAGCACGTCCACGCCGACCACCAGCGTGGCCAGCCCGGCGACCGCACCCAGCGGCCCGAGCGTGCGGTCGTGCCCGGGGGTGAACCGGACCGCCGCCGTGCCGCCGACGATGAGCAGGCCGGTCACCGAGGCGAACCACCAACCGGCGTGGTGCCCACGCCACCAGGGCGCGGCGTCGGCCAGCAACGCCGCCGGCACGGCCAGCGCGGCGGCGATCAGCAGCAGCTCCACCACGGCGACCACGCGCCGGGACACCGGTGCGGGCCCGTGCGGGCCGGCCAGCCGGCGGGCCCGGCGCAGCAGCGGCAGCACCGCCACCGCCAGAGCCAGCTGGGCGGCGGCCAGCAGGGTGAAGAACCAGCCGGCGACCCGCCGCTGGGCGGCGGCCTCCCGGTCGGCGTCGGCGGGCGCCTCGATCGCGGTCCGCAGGTCGTCGGGCCGGTCGTCGACCGTCACCGCGGGTCGGCCCAGGAACGCCCGTTCCGGCATCGGCCGGCCGAGCGCGGCGAGCGCGGTCGGCGCCAGGTCGACCAGTTGCAGGTAGCCGGCCCGAGCGGTGCTCGCGGAGGTCAGCCACCCGCCGTCCCAGCCGGGACCGTCGGCGACCGCGACGTGCAGCCGCGCCGGCGAGTCGGTGTCGGAGACGCCGGCGACCAGCACCAGCGAGTTCGGCGGCCGGGCGGCGAGCACCCGGGCCAGCCGGGCGTCGGCCTCGCGCGCCTGACCCGCGCGGACGACCGGGTCGTCGTCGTCGACGGTGCCCACGTCGACGATGCTCAGCACGCAGGAGCCGAGCAGTTCCGCCGGGTCCTCGGGCAGCGCCGGCGCGTACCGGTCGACCCGGCCGAACGGCCGGGCGGCGGCCACGGCGGCGCCCGGGCCGACCGCCACCGAGCAGCGCACCGACTCGGCCAGCGCCCCGGGCGTCGCACCCCAGGCGAGCTTGTCCTGGTTGTACGCGACGACGGACTCCTGGTCGGGCAGGTTGGCGCCGATCCGGTCGGGCTGCTCGACGCTCACCCCGGTCGCCGGGCAGCCGCCGCCGGTCCGGGGGCCGTTCCAGGCGGCGAAGTTGCCGGCGCCCAGGGTCAGCCACCCGTCGACCGGGCAGGTGGGGCGGTGCGCGGAGCGCACCGAGAGGGAGCCGATCGCGCCCTGCTCGGCCATCCGCCACAGCGTCGGGGTGTTCTGCGGGTCGACGTCGTCCCAGCGCAGACCGGCGGCGCCGACCAGCACCACGAAGTCGGCGCTGCGCCGGGGCGTGCCGTTGTCCGGGCGGGCGGCCAGCGCGGTGACGCCCAGCGCCACCACCACCAGCGTCAACAGCACCGGGACGAGTCGGCGCAGCATCAGCGGTTCCCCGTCGAGTGCTGGGGCGTCAGCTCCGCGTAGAGGGCGGCGAGGGCGGCCACGGTGTCAGCCTCGGTGGGCCAGGTCGCGGCCCGGGCCGTGCCGCGCCGGCTCAGCTCGGCCCGGCGCGGGGCGTCGTCGAGCAGCTCGCGCACCGCCGCGTCGACGGCGTCCACGTCACCGGGCGGCACCAGGGCCGCGGCGTCGCCGACCAGCTCCGGCAGGCCGCCGACCGCGGTCGCGACCAGCGGTACGCCGGCCCGCAGCGCCTCCTGCGCGAACAGCTGCCGTGCCTCCCAGTCGCTGGTGACCACGGCGAGGTCGGCGCCGGCCAGCAGGTCCGCCACGTCGGTGCGGTGCCCGAGCAGGGTCACCGGCGCCCGGGCGGCCGAGATCCGCGCGGCCAGCGGCAGGTAGGCGGGCCCGCTGCCGGCGATCACCACCGCCGGGGCGGGGATCCGGGTCCGCCACCGGGCGGCCGCGTCGATCAGCACGTCGTACCGCTTCTGCGGATGCAACCGGCCCACCGAGAGGATCAGCGGGCGGTCCCCGGTGACCCCGAACTCGGCCCGCACGGCGGCGCGACGGCGGCGCGGCGCGGGCAGCGCGGGCGCGGCGACCGGCGCGAGGCGGGCGTCGGTGGCGCCCAGCGCGGCGGCCCGCTCGACCAGGTCGGCGGAGGCGCCCAGCGCGACCCGGACGGAGCGGGCGACGACCCGCTCGACCAGCCGGGACACGGTGCCGCGCAGCCCACCGGCGAGCACCGCGTTGTGCCAGGTCACGACCAGCGGAGCGGCGGGGCGGGCGAGCGCGGCGACCAGCCCGGCGCGTAGGCCGTGCGCGTGCACCACGTCGACCGGCGTCTGCGTGAGCGCCCGGCGCAGCGCGGTGACCGCGCGCGCGTCGCCCGGGGTGGGGCTGGCCGGGATCTCCACCGGCGTGAACCGGGCGCCGGCCCCGGTGAAGTCGAACTGGTCCTGGGTGGCGGCCGGGCCGCAGACCAGCACGGCGGCGCCGGCCTCGGTCAGGCCCCGGGCGACCGAGCGGACGTGCTGCCCCACCCCGCCGGTGCTGGAGGCGAGCACCAGGGCGACCGACCCGGGCCAGCGCGGTGCCGGCGAGGCGTCCGTCATGAGGAAACGGTCTCCTTTCCGTCGCCCCGCTCGCCGGGGTGCTGGTCGGTCCGCGGGCCGTCGGCCCCGCCGGCCGGGCGCCGCCGGCGTACCCGGCGGGCCAGGGCCGCGAGCAGCGGCCGCAGGTCGCGGGCGTCGGTCAGCCAGGCGACGGCGAGGAACAGGACACCGACCACGACCCCGGACAGCATGCCCTGCGCGAGGGCCGCGAGTGTCGTCGGGGTCCCGTCGCCGAGCCCGGCGAGTCCCCTGGCGGTGGCCACTCCGCCGCCGGCGGCGACGGCGGCGGCCAGCAGCCCGGCGGCCCCGGACCGGCCGACGCCGGCCAGCGCCTCCCGGCCGGCGGACCGGCCCACGGCGGCGAGCAGCAGGCCGCCGAGCAGCACCATCCCGGCGGAGGTGGCCAGCGTCACCGCGAGCACCCGGTCGGCCAGCGGCAGCGCCTGGCCGAGCAGGACCGCGAGCACGGGCACGCTCAGCCAGCCCACCGCGGTGGCGACGCTTGCCGCGCGGGTCTCGCCGCGGGCGTAGAGGGCCCGGGTGAGCACCGCGAACAGGCCGTAGCCGAGCAGGCCGGGAGCGAAACCGGCGATCCCGACCGCCGCGGTCCGCGCGTCGAGCGGGTCGCTGAAGAAGAAGTGCCCGACCGGGATGGCGGTGCCGACCAGCGCGGCGGTGCCGAGCAGGCTGAACAGCACGATCCCGCGCACCGCCGGCGCGAGGGTCTCCCGGTAGCCCCGTTCGTCACCGCTCGCCCGCGCCGCCACCAGCGTCGGGTACGCGGCGACCGCGAGCGGCACCGCCAGCACCGCCCAGGGCAGGAAGTAGACCGTCTGGGCCAGGTTGTAGACGCCGACGTCGGCGACCCGGCCGTAGGTGACCTGGTTGAGCGTGACGGCCAGCGCGATCTGCTGGGCGGCGACGGTGACCACGCCGGCGCCCACCAGCCCGCCGACCCGGGCCCGGGCGTCGGCCGGGAACCGGTAGCCCGGCCGGATCGGCAGCCGCAGCCGGCGCAGCGGGATCAACAGGGACAGCGACAGCACGACCACGCCGAGCGTGGTGCCGCCGGAGAGCAGCAGCTCGCCGCCGCGCCCGGCCACGCCGATGGTGGCCAGCCGGCCCTCGACGGCGGTGAAACCGAGGTAGACCGCGATGACCGTGACGCTGGACAGCAGTGGCGCGATGACCGGCCAGGCGAACCGCCGGTGCGCCTGGAGCACGCCGGTGAGCACGATCCCCACGCCGTAGAGCGGCAGCTGCGGGGCGAAGACCCGCAGCATCCGCGCGCCGGAGGCCTGCCGCACCTCGCCCAGGCCGTGCCCGAGCAGGCCCATCAGCGGGTCGGCGAACAGCGCCACCAGCACCGCCAGCGGCACCAGCAGGCTCAACGTCCAGGTCAGCAGCGCGCCGGTGGTGGCGGCCACCGCCCGCCGGTCACCCACCTCGACCGCGCCGGCCAGCAGCGGTACGACGAGGCTGGCCAGCGCCCCGCCGGCGACGATCTCGAAGATGAAGTTCGGGACGTAGTTCGCCACCAGGTAGGCGCCACCGAGGTCGGTGGGGGCCAGCGACCAGGTGAACACGGCGGTGCGGCCGAACCCGGCGAGCCGGCTGACCACGGTGAGGACGGCGATGAGGGCGGCCGCGCCGGCGACGCGGCCGGCGGCGGCGAGGGGTGCCGGTTTCGTCACGTCAGTCGGCGAGCCGGCCCAGCTCGTCGAGGTGTCGCAGCCCCGGGGTCCGCTGGATCACCTGGGTGAAGCTGACCTTCTCGCTGGCCGCGGTCAGCGCGGCGAGCACGGCCAGCACGGCGGCGCGCCCGAGCGGCCCGGTACGCGCGGCGAGGCTGACCCCGAGCACCGCGCCGAGCGCGTTGGCGCCGCTGTCGCCGAGCATCACCCGCTCGTCCAGGTCCTCGCGGACCAGGCCGGCGGCGGCGCCGACGGCGCCCGCCGCGATGCCGCCGTAGGGGCCGGTGGACAGCGGCGCGCCGAGCAGCATGCCGGACTTCAGCGCCCGGCCGGGGCGCAGGTCGAGCAGGTTGACCAGGTTGGCGGTGCCGGCCACCACGCCGGCGCCGAGCAGCACGTCGAGCCCGCGCCCGAGCGCGCCGGCCCGCTGCCGGCGCGGGTGGGCGGCGACCCGCCGGTCGGCGGCGAGCAGCGCCGCGGCGCCGAGCCCGGCCGCGCCCACCCCGGCGACCTTGACCAGCCCGGCGGTGACCTGCCCCTCGCGCAGCGCGGCGAGGTGCCCGGCGAACCCCTTGGCGGCCTTCTGTTCCGGGCGGGCGCCGACCACGTCGTCGTAGAGCCCGACCGCGCCCGCGCCGACCCCGGCGAGCAGGGCGGCCGCGCCGGCCGTCGCGCTGCCGGCGCCGAGCGCGCCCGCGGTGGCGGCGCCGACGGCCAGCGCCGGACCGGCGGCCAGGGTCACGGTGCGGCCCCGGTAGTTGGTGCGCTCCAGCGCGGGCGCGCTCGGCGACATCCGCACCTCGCGCAGCACGTAGCGGGCGGTCAGCACCCCCACGCCCACGGCCAGCAGCCGACCCAGTCTCACGCGACCCCTCCGATCCGGACTCCGAACGCGGCACGGCACGGACCGGACGGTCCGGGCGCGTTCACTGGGGCAGTTTAGGCAGCAGGCCGGTGGCGTTGTCGCCCACGCCGTACTGGCCGGTCTTCTTCTCGGTCAGCTGCTGTGCCAGGGCGAGGCTGGTGACCAGCTGGCCCTGCACGGTGTTGGCGTTGTCGACGGTGGAGATGGTCTGCGACAGCACCGGGTCGCCGCGGACCACCGCGACCAGGTTGCCGCCGGTGGAGCCCATGCCGGCGACCACGAGCGCCCCCGCCCGGTCGAACTGCTCGGCGATCTTCACCACCGACTCGTCCTTCTTCGCCGAGTCCTTGTCCACGTACGGCTGGCCGGTGACCAGCACGACGGCCTCGGCGGCGCCGGAGATCTTGTCCTCCGGGGTGAGGTAGCCGGCGGTGGCGTACTGCTGCAGCACGCTGCTCCGGTCGGCGTCGCTGACCGGCGGGCTGCCCGCCGGCCGGTCCACCAGGACGTTGGCCAGCAGCGCGCTGGAGGTCTCCACGCCGTGCCCGTTGCCGGGCAGGTTGGAGGCCGGGGCGCTGTTCGGGCGGGCGGCGGTGACCGCCAACTCCAGCAGGTTGTTGTTGCTGTCCGGGTTGATGAACTTGTCCTGCACGTCGATCCGGCCGGTGACGTCGGCGCCGGCGGTGCGGAGCATCTTGATGACGCCCTCGGCCTGGTCCCGGCCGCTGGGCAGGGTGAGCACCAGCACCCGGCGGTCGTTGAGCTTGCCGGGCAGGACGACCTGGGCCATCTGGGCGGCGAAGTCCTCCTCGGTCTCCAACTGCTTCTGCATGTCGTTGACCGACTGGCGCATCAGTGAGTTGTCCTTGCGCAGGCCGTTGACGTTCTCCCGGAGCGCGTCGGCGACCGGGCCGTTGAGGGCGGCCGTGCCGACCACCAGGCCGATCGCCAGCGCGAGGAAGACCGCGGTCAGGGACACCACGTGGTAGCGGAAGTTGATCACGCTTGCAGCCTCTTGATCGTCGGGGGAGCTAGAAGAGCTGGCCGAGCTGGAACACGAAATTGTCCCACCATTCGGAGACCACGCCCAAATACGCCTTCCCGACGGTGGAGACCGCCACCGCGGAGGCCATCGCGGCCACCGCCGAGAGGACCAGCAGCAGCAGCGACGAACCGGAGATGCTCTGCCGGTAGAGCCGGCTGACGCCCTTGGCGTCGACCAGCTTGCCGCCCACCTTCAGCCGGGTCAGGAACGTCGACGCCATGCCGCCGCGGCCCTTGTCGAGGAACTCCACCAGGGTGGCGTGGGTGCCGACGGCCACCAGCAGCGAGGCGCCCTTCTCGTCGGCCAGCAACATGGCCAGGTCCTCGCTGGTGGCCGCCGCCGGGAACGTGATCGCGGGGACGCCCAGACCGTTGACCCGGGGCAGCCCCGGGGCCCGCCCGTCCGGGTAGGCGTGCACGATCACCTCGGCGCCGCAGCGCAGCACGTCGTCGGTGACCGAGTCCATGTCGCCGATGATCATGTCGGGGGTGTAGCCCGCCTCGACCAGCGCGTCGGCCCCGCCGTCGACGCCGATCAGCACCGGCTTGAACTCGCGGATGTAGGGCCGCAGCACGTCCAGGTCGGCCTTGTAGTCGTAGCCGCGGACCACGATCAGGCAGTGCCGGCCCTGGATCTGGGTCTGGATCTCCGGCACGCCGACGCCGTCGAGCAGCAGGTCGCGTTCCTGCTTGAGGTAGTCCATCGTGTTGGCGGCGAACGCCTCCAACTGCACCGACAGGCCCTCCCGGGCGTCGGCCATCGACTTGGCCACGGTCTCGGCGTCCTGCAGCGCGCCGTGCGCGACCGGTTCGTCGCCGACGAAGACGGTGTTGCCCTCGATCCGCACCAGGTCGCCCTCGCGGATTTGCTCGAAGACGCTCTCCCCGAGGTCGTCGAGCAGCGGGATGCCGGCCGCGACGAGCACCTCGGGGCCGAGGTTGGGATAGCGGCCGGAGACCGACGGCTTGGCGTTGACCACCGCGGCGACCCCCACCGCGACGAGCGAGTCGGCCGCCACCCGGTCCAGGTCGACGTGGTCGATGACCGCGATGTCACCGGGGCGCAGGCGACCGACCAGCCGTTTCGTCCGGCGGTCGAGGCGCGCGGTGCCGAGGATCGAGCCCGGTTCCGCGTTCCGGGTCCGGCGCAGTGTGGGTAGACGCATCGTGACCATCCTGGCATGTGGGGCAGGTAATGCTGTCGCGACATGCCTGAGCAGGGCCGCCTACCCAGGGAAGCACACCGGGACGCGCCCCGGTGTGCTTGCGCTCACAATCGGGGCATCACGGACGCCTTTCCTTGGCCGCCACGGCCAGGAGTTCCTCGGCATGAGCGATACCCAGATCGGAATCCGGCAAACCGGCGAGCATCCGGGCCAGCTCGCGGGCCCGCTCGGTGTCCTCCACCACCCGCACGCCGCTGGTGGTCACCGCGCCGCCGGTGTCCTTCGCCACCACCAGGTGCCGGTCGGCGAACGCGGCGACCTGCGGCAGGTGGGTGACCACGAGCACCTGGTGGCTGCGGGCCAGCCGGGCCAGCCGGCGGCCGATCTCCACCGCGGCCTGGCCGCCGACCCCGGCGTCGACCTCGTCGAAGACGAGCGTGGGCGGGCCGCCGGAACCGGCGAACACCACCTCGATGGCGAGCATCACCCGGGACAGCTCACCGCCGGACGCGCCCCGCTGCAACGGCAGCGCCGGCGCACCCGGGTGGGCGAGGAGCCGCAGCTCGACCTCGTCGGCGCCGTCCGCGCCGACGCCCGCCTCGACGCCGTTGACCGGCAGGCTCGGCTCGGACCGCCCGGCCGGCCGGGACAGCACCGCCACCTCGATCCGCGCGTGCGGCATGGCCAGCCCCGCCAGCTCGACGGTGACCTGCTCGGCGAAGCGGACCGCGGCCTCGTGCCGGGACGCGGAGACCCGCCCGGCGAGGTCGGCCACCTCACCGGCCAGCCGGGACGCCTCGCGGTCCAGCTCGTCCAGCAGCTCGTCGGAGGTGTCCAGGTCGGACAGCCGGGTCCGGGCCCGCTCGGCCCAGGCCACCACCCCGTCGACGTCGTCGGCGTACTTGCGGGTGAGCGCGCGCAGCGCGGCCCGCCGCTCGTAGATGGTCTGCAGGCGGGCCGGATCGGCGTCCAGCGCGGCCAGGTAGGTGGACAGCTCGGCGGCCACGTCGGTGACCAGCGTCGCGGCCTCCTCCAGCCGGGCCGCCAGCTCACCCAGCGCCGGGTCGGTGCCGGCCTGCGCCTCCAGCGTGCGCCGGGCCGTGCCGAGCAGCGCGGTCGCGTCCGGCGCCTCGTCGGTGGCCTCCACGCCGCCGGCGACGCACTGCTGCGCCACCTGCGCGGCGGTGCGCAGCCCTTCGGCGTGCTCCAGCCGCTGCGCCTCCGCCTTCAGCTCGTCGTCCTCCCCCGGCTGCGGATCGACCCGGGTGATCTCGTCGAGGCCCAACCGCAGCAGGTCGGCCTCCTGGTTGCGCTCGCGGGCGTTGCGCCGCCGGTCGGCCAGGTCGTCGACCACCGTCCGCCACCGGCCGTACGTCTCGCGCAACGCGTCGAGCAGCTTCTCGTGCTCCGGGCCGGCGAACCGGTCCAGCGCGGCCCGCTGCTCGGCCGGGCGCAGCAGCCGCAGCTGGTCGGACTGCCCGTGCACCGCCAGCACCTGCTCGCCGACCTCGCCCAACGTCGACACGGGCATGCTGCGCCCGCCCAGGTGGGCGCGGGAGCGGCCCTCGACGGTGACCGTGCGGCTCAGCAGCAGCGAGCCGTCCTCGTCGGGCTCGCCGCCGGCGTCGATGATCCGGGCGTGCACCGCCTCGGCCACCCGCCCGCGCAGGCGCAGCCGCCCCTCGACCACCGCGCGGCCCGGCTGGGCGCGCACCCGGCCGGCGTCGGCCCGGCCACCGAAGAGCAGGCCGAGACCGGTCACCACCATCGTCTTGCCGGCGCCGGTCTCGCCGGTGATGACGTTCATCCCCCCGGCCAACGGCAGCGTGGTGTCCTCGATGACGCCCAGTCCGGTGATGCGCAGCTCTTCCAGCACAGCACCCGACAGTAGCCCCGCCGTGTGACAGTTGACCAGCCGGCACGGTGGCCTGTGGACGCCGTACCGTTCTCGACGGTCGGTCCGGCGCCGGCGGGCACTGCCCGCGCGGGTGGTCGGGGCGCCGGACGTCGCGTCGTCGCCCCAGCTCGTGCGCCGCCGCTTCCTCCGGCGGCGGCTCGACGAGCTGTCGGCCCGACCGGGGTCGACACCCGACCGGGCGCGGCGCGCCGGTCCACCCGCCGTGGCCCGGCCGCGAACGCTCCGGCGCCCCGACCGTCGCGGACCGACCACCCCCTGGTCGGGCCCGCGACCACCGGGTCACGCGTCCGGGAACCGGCGGGCCTCACCGCCGTGCCCGGACTCACCTCGACGTGACCCGTGCGCCCACGGTAACGCGCAGCGGGGCGGAGCCGGCCGGATCTGAGCGGCCGATCAGCGCCGGTTGCCGCGCCAGCCCTGCACGGGCAGGTCGAACTTGGCCACCAGCCGGTCGGTGAACGGACGCGCCCGCAGCCGGACGATGCGCACCGGCAACGCGCCGCGCCGCACGGTGACCCGGGCGCCCGGCGGCAGGTCGTAGACCCGCCGGCCGTCGCAGCAGAGCACCGCGAGCGTGGTGAACGGGTCGACCGTGATGGCGAACGTGGACGTCGGCGCGGTGACCAGCGGGCGGCTGAACAACGCGTGTGCGCTGATCGGCACCAGCAGCAGCGCCTCCACCTCCGGCCAGACCACCGGGCCGCCGCCGGAGAACGCGTACGCCGTGGAGCCGGTCGGGGTCGCGCAGACCACACCGTCGCAGCCGTAGCGCGACAGCGGCCGGCCGTCCACGTCGACGAGCAGCTCCAGCATCTGGGCGCGTTCGCCCTTCTCCACGCTGATCTCGTTGAGCGCCCACGACTCGATGGTCGGCCCGCCGTCGAACTCGGCGGTCACGTCGAGGGTGAGCCGTTCGTCCACTGTGTAGTTGCGCCCGACCACGTCGCGCACCGCGGTGTCCAGGTCGTCGATCTCCGCCTCGGCGAGGAAGCCGACCTTGCCCAGGTTGATGCCGAGCAGCGGCGCCTTCGCCGGGCGGGCCAGCTCGGCGGCGCGCAGGAACGTGCCGTCCCCGCCGAGCGCGAAGACGATCTCCGCGCCCTCGGCCGCCTCCGGACCGGTCACCGGCACCACGCCGGGCAGGTCCAGGTCGTCGGCCTCCTCGGCCACCACCCGCACCTCGAACCCGGCCGCGATCAGGTCGGCGGCCACGGACCGGGCGTGCTCGGTGCTGCGTCGACGGCCGGTGTGGGTCACCAGCAGCGCGGTACGGCTCATCCGGACACCTCCTCGGTCGTGGCCGCCGTCGCGGCGGCTCCCTGCGGGCCGGCGGCCACCACCGTGCGGACCCGGTCCGGATCGGCGGCGGGCGCGTCCCGGCGCAACCATACGAAGAACTCGACGTTGCCGCTCGGCCCGGGCAGCGGGCTGGCCGCCACGTCGGCCAGCCCGAGGCCGAGCCGCGCGGCGGCCGCGGCGACGTCGAGCACCGCCTCGGCCCGCAGCGCCGGGTCGCGCACCACGCCACCGGCGCCGACCCGCTCCTTGCCGACCTCGAACTGCGGCTTGACCATCAGCGCCAGGTCGCCGTCGGGGCCGGTGCAGCCGGCCAGTGCCGGCAGCACCAGACGCAGTGAGATGAACGACAGGTCGGCCACCGTCAGGTCGACCGGCCCGCCGATCGCCTCCGGCGTGAGGGTACGCACATTCGTGCGCTCGAACACCCGGACCCGCTCGTCGGTGCGCAGCGGCCAGGCGAGCTGCCCGTAGCCGACGTCGACGGCGACCACCTCGGCGGCTCCGGCGCGCAGCAGCACGTCGGTGAAGCCGCCGGTGGAGGCGCCCGCGTCCAGGCAGCGCCGGCCGGTCACGGCCAGCCCGCCCGGGGCGAACGCGGCGAGCGCGCCGGCCAGCTTGTGGCCGCCCCGGGAGACGTAGTCCTCGGTCGGGTCCTCGCCGGTGACCAGCAGCGGGTCCGCCGGGTCGACCATGGCGGCGGCCTTACGGGCCGGCACTCCGCGCAGCTGCACGCGACCGGCCTCCACGAGCGCGGCGGCCTGCTCGCGGGAGCGGGCCAGGCCACGCCGGACGAGTTCGGCGTCCAGCCGGGTACGACGAGCCATCGGTGTGGTTCTCCGCCTCTGCTCAGGCCTGGTCGATGCTGGCGAGCGTCTCGCGCAGCGTCTCGTACGCCGCCTCGTACTGCGCGATCTGGTCGGCCGGGGCGAGCGCCTCGGCGTTGGCCATGCCCCGCACGGCGGCGTCGACCGCCGGGTGCCGGGCCTCGCCGACCTCCTCGACCGGCGCCGGGCGGACACCGGGCGGCGGGCCGGGACGCGCGGGCGGGCCGGGGCGCGGCCCGGGCGGCGGACCCGGACGGAAGGGCGCGGTCACGACTCGGCCGCCCGGCGCCCGGTGGTCTTCTTCGCCGGCCGTGCCGGGGCGGCGGGCGAGTCGTCGGCCGGTGTGCGCGCCACGGTGGCGGCCGGCTTGCGCGCGATCGCCTTCTTGGCCACGGCCTTCTTCACGACCGCCTTGGACGGCGCCGGGGTCGGCGCCGCTCCGGTCGGCGCGACCTCCGGCGGCTCGGCCCCGGACGGCGCGGGCTCGGTCGACGCGCCGCTCGACGACGTGGGCCGCTCGGGGCCCGCACCGGCCGGGACGGTGCGGGCCTCGCGCAGCTGCCGTTCCAGGTCGTGCACCCGCCGGGTCAGCTCGGCGACCTCGTCGGCGGTGGCCAGGCCGACCGCGCCCAGTGCCCGGTCCACCTCGAAGCGCACCAGCTTGGTCAGCGCCTCCCGGTTCGACAGGCCGGTCGCGACCAGTTCCTCGGCGAGCGACTGGAGCTGCGCGGCCGTCGCGCCGCCCTGGCCGACGACGCGCATCACCGCGTCCTGCGCCTTCTTCCGGGGCGCCTCCGTCAGGCCCATGGCCAGCTCGAGGTAGGCGCGCCACGCGTCCTGCATGCCTGAGTCCTTCCGCGGGGCGAGGTGTGCAGGTGCCACGCTACCGGGCGCCTGGGACGTCCCATTGCGGTACGGTGCCGGGAAACGGCGTGGCTCGTGGTGAGGAGACGATGTGGCCAGCGTGGACGAGTGCCGGCAGGCGTTGCAGGACCTGGCGACCCGGCTGGACCAGCACGCCGAGGCGCAGGGGAAGATCGACCTGGACCGCACCCTGGCCTGCCGGATCACCGACCTGGGCACCGCCTTCCACGGTCGGCTGGAGGGCGGCCGGCTGGTCGACCTCGCCGACGGCGACGACCCGAAGGCCAAGATCGCGCTGAGCACCGGCAGTGACGACCTGGTCGCCCTGGTGCACGGCAAGCTCGACATCATGTCGGCGATGGCGTCCCGGCGGGTCTCCATCAAGGCCAACCCGTTCGACCTGATGAAGCTCCGCAAGCTGCTCTGAGCGGCCGGCGGCTCAGCCGTCGAGACCGAACGCGGCGAGCGCCTCCGCCGCCTGCGCCGAGCCGGCCCGCACACGCGGGTCGACCGACGTCGACCAGGCCACCGCGCACAGCGCCGCGAGCGCGTCCAGCGGCCGTCCCGCACCGTCGAGGACCAGCTCCCCGCCGGTCACGGTCACCGACCAGCCGCCGGCCTCCGGCCGGCCGGGCACCGCCACCACGGCCGCCGGGTCGAAGAGCCCCGCCAGGTCGAAGGAGACGTACGCCGGCCGGCGCGACTCCGGCGCGGCCAGCAGCTCGGCGGCGTCGCTGACCCCGGTGAGCACCAGCAGGCTGTCCAGCCCGGCCCGGCGGGCGCCCTCGATGTCGGTGTCGAGCCGGTCCCCCACCACCAGGGTCCGCCCGCTGCCGGCGCGCCGGGCGGCGGTGGTGAACAGCGCCGGCTCCGGCTTGCCCACCACCACGTCGGGATCCCGGTCGAGCGCGGTGCGCAGCACCGCCACCAGCGAGCCGTTGCCGGGCAGCGGTCCGCGAGGGCTGGGCAGCGTCCGGTCGGTGTTGGTGGCGTACCAGGGCACGCCCGCGCGGACGGCCAGGGACGCCTCGGCCAGGTCGGACCAGCCCACCTGCGGCCCGTAGCCCTGGGCCACGGCGGCGGGCTCCTCGTCGGCCGTGGACACCGGCCGCAGGCCCACCGCGCGCAACTCCGCCCGCAGCGCCTCCGCGCCGACCACCAGCACCGGCGCGCCGGCCGGCAGTCGGTCCCGGAGCAGTTCGGCGGTGGCGGCCGCCGAGGTGAGCACCTCGGTCGGCCGGGCCGGCACGCCCATGCCGGTGAGCAGGTCGGCCACCTCGCTGGAGCGGCGGGAGGCGTTGTTCGTCGCGTACGCGACCGCCCGCCCCTCGTCGTGCAGCCGGGCGACCGCCTCGACCGCGCCGGGGATGGGCCGGTCGATCAGGTAGATGACCCCGTCCAGGTCGAAGACGACCAGGACGTACCCGTCGACCAGCCGGCCGCCCGCCCCGGCGCGGTCGGGTGCACCCCGGTCCGCGCCGGAAGCGGTGTCCCCGGCGGGCGCTGTCACCGGCGCTCCGCCGCCTCGTCACCGCCGGCAGGCGTGCCACCGGACGCGGGCGGGGTGTCACCGGCGAGCGACTCCGCCTCGGCGTCGGTCAGCTCGTCGTCGCCCAGGTCGCCGGCGTCGCGGTCGCGGTAACCGGCCCGAGCCGCGTCACCGGCGTCCGCCGTGTCGGCGCCGTCGGCCCGCGGACGGGTGTCGCCGTCGAGGTCGTCGTCGAGGTCGTCGTCCTCGTCTTCGTCGAGGTGGTCGTCGGCGGCGTCGGTCTCGTCGTCGGGGCGCGCGGCCGCCGGGCCGCTGCCGTCCGCGTCGTCCGCCGGCTCGTCGTCCTCGTCGTCACCCTCGATGACCACGCCGTCGAGCTCCAGCAGCCGCTCGGCGGCGTCGGTCTCACCCTCGGAGTCGACGTCGGCCGCCCGGGAGAACCACTCCCGGGCCTCCTCACGTCGGCCCACGGCGAGCAGCGCGTCCGCGTACGCGTAGCGCAGCCGCGCCGTCCACGGCTCGGGCGAGTCGGTGGTCAGCTCGCGGACCTGCAGCATCGCCACGGCCGCGTCCTTCTGCCCCAGGTCGCCCCGGGCACCGGCGGCGACGATCAGCAGCTCGATGGCGACGGCCTGGTCGAGCTTCTCCCGGTCCGCGCCACGGAACAGGTCGATCGCCCGTTCCGGCCGGCCCAGCGCCCGCTCGCAGTCGGCCAGCACCGCCAGGTGACTCTGCAGGCCACTCATCCGGTGGTACGTCCGCAGCTCGGCGATGGCGGTCTGCCACTCCCCCGCGTGGTACGCGGCCAGCCCGACCGCCTCCCGCACGGCGGAGATACGCGAGGCGAGCCGGCGGGCCGCCATGGCGTGCGCCAGCGCCAGCGTCGGATCCTCGTCGATCAGCAGGCCGGTCGCGACCAGGTGCCGGGCGACCGTCTCCGCGACCGGCTTGGCGAGCGAGAGCAGCTCCGCGCGGACGGTCGAGTCGAGGTCACTCGCGACCACCTCGTCCGGCAGTTCCGGCGCCTCGCCGGTACGCCCCTCGCCGCGCTCGTCCTGACGTTCACGCTGCGGCCCGTAGTTGCCCGGCCGGTCCTCGTAGCCGCGACGCTCCCCGCCCCGGTCGTCACGCCCACCCCGGTAACCACCCGGGGCCCGGTCCTCGCGGCGGAAGCCGCCGTCGCGGTCGCCGCCCCGGTAGCCGCCCTCGCGACGCTCACCGCCGCGGAAGCCGCCCTCACGACGGTCGCCGCCGGGCCGGTTGTCGCGGTCGCCCCCACGGAAGCCACCCTCGCGTCGGTCGCCACCGCGGAAACCACCCTCGCGGTCACCGCCGCGGAAGCCACCCTCGCGACGGTCACCGCCGCGGAAACCACCCTCGCGGTCACCGCTCCGGAAGCCGCCTTCGCGACGGTCGCCGCCGCCGGGCCGGTTGTCGCGGTCCCCGCCACGGAAACCACCTTCACGACGGTCGCCACCGCGGAAACCACCCTCGCGGTCACCGCCACGGAAACCGCCCTCGCGACGGTCGCCGCCGGGGCGGTTGTCGCGGTCACCGCCACGGAAACCACCTTCACGACGGTCACCGCCGCGGAAACCACCTTCACGGTCACCGCCACGGAAACCGCCTTCACGACGGTCGCCACCGCGGAAACCACCCTCGCGGTCACCGCCACGGAAGCCACCCTCACGACGGTCGCCGCCGCCGGGGCGGTTGTCGCGGTCACCGCCACGGAAACCACCTTCACGACGGTCACCGCCGCGGAAACCACCTTCACGGTCACCGCCACGGAAACCGCCTTCACGACGGTCGCCACCGCGGAAACCACCCTCGCGGTCACCGCCACGGAAACCGCCTTCACGACGGTCGCCACCCCGGAAGCCACCCTCACGGTCACCGCCACGGAAGCCACCCTCACGACGGTCGCCGCCGCCAGGGCGGTTGTCGCGGTCGCCCCCACGGAAACCACCCTCGCGACGGTCGCCGCCACGGAAGCCGCCCTCGCGACGCTCGCCACCGCGGAAACCACCCTCACGGTCGCCACCGCGGAAGCCACCTTCGCGACGGTCGCCGCCACCGGGCCGGTTGTCGCGGTCCCCGCCACGGAAACCACCCTCGCGACGGTCCCCGCCACGGAAGCCACCCTCGCGACGCTCACCAGCGCGGAAACCACCCTCGCGGTCACCGCCGCGGAAACCGCCCTCACGACGGTCGCCACCCCGGAAGCCGCCATCGCGGTCCCCGCCACGGAAACCACCCTCACGACGGTCGCCGCCGCCGGGGCGGTTGTCGCGGTCGCCCCCACGGAAACCGCCTTCACGACGGTCACCGCCACGGAAGCCGCCCTCACGACGGTCGCCGCCGCCGGGGCGGTTGTCGCGGTCCCCGCCACGGAAGCCACCCTCGCGACGCTCACCACCGCGGAAACCACCCTCACGGTCCCCACCGCGGAAGCCACCCTCGCGACGCTCGCCACCGCCGGCCCGGCTGTCGCGACGGAAACCGCCGTCGCGGTTCTCGCCCCCACGGAAGCCGCCGGCGCGGTCGTCGCGGCCACCCCGGTACGAAGGACGGTCGTCGCGGCGGGCGTCGTTACGCCCCCGGCCGCGGTCGGCGCTGTCCTCGTGACGGCGGGGCCGGTCCCCGCCCTGCGGTCCTGAACTCACAGGTGCATCCTTCCTGATGGCGTTTCCGCCGTAACGCTAACGCAGTCGAGGGCCGACCCTGCTGGGGCGGCCCTCGACTGAAAGATTGTCCGGCGGTGTCCTACTCTCCCACACCCTCCCGAGTGCAGTACCATCGGCGCTGGAGGGCTTAGCTTCCGGGTTCGGAATGTTGCCGGGCGTTTCCCCTCCGCCATGACCGCCGTAACTCTATGAACATGTCAACCAACCCACGTCGGGTGGTGTTTGTTCAGAGTTGCACAGTGGACGCGTAGCAGCTTGGTAGTCAAGTCCTCGGCCTATTAGTACCGGTCAACTGAACCCGTTACCGGGCTTACATTTCCGGCCTATCAACCCAGTCGTCTAGCTGGGGGCCTTACCCCACAAAGTGGGTGGGATACCTCATCTTGAAGCGAGCTTCCCGCTTAGATGCTTTCAGCGGTTATCCCTTCCGAACGTAGCTAACCAGCCGTGCCCCTGGCGGGACAACTGGCACACCAGAGGTTCGTCCGTCCCGGTCCTCTCGTACTAGGGACAGCCCTTCTCAAGTATCCTACGCGCACGGCGGATAGGGACCGAACTGTCTCACGACGTTCTAAACCCAGCTCGCGTACCGCTTTAATGGGCGAACAGCCCAACCCTTGGGACCTGCTACAGCCCCAGGATGCGACGAGCCGACATCGAGGTGCCAAACCATCCCGTCGATATGGACTCTTGGGGAAGATCAGCCTGTTATCCCCGGGGTACCTTTTATCCGTTGAGCGACACCGCTTCCACATGCCAGTGCCGGATCACTAGTCCCGACTTTCGTCCCTGCTCGACCTGTCAGTCTCACAGTCAAGCTCCCTTGTGCACTTGCACTCAACACCTGATTGCCAACCAGGCTGAGGGAACCTTTGGGCGCCTCCGTTACCCTTTAGGAGGCAACCGCCCCAGTTAAACTACCCACCAGACACTGTCCCTGAACCGGATAACGGTCCGAAGTTAGATACCCAAATCAACCAGAGTGGTATTTCAAGATTGCCTCCACCCATACTGGCGTATGGACTTCACCGGCTCCCACCTATCCTACACAAGCTAATTCAGATACCAATGTCAAGCTATAGTAAAGGTCCCGGGGTCTTTCCGTCCTGCCGCGCGTAACGAGCATCTTTACTCGTAATGCAATTTCGCCGGGCCTGTGGTTGAGACAGTGGGGAAGTCGTTACGCCATTCGTGCAGGTCGGAACTTACCCGACAAGGAATTTCGCTACCTTAGGATGGTTATAGTTACCACCGCCGTTTACTGGCGCTTAAGTTCTCCGCTTCGCCCCGAAGAGCTAACAGGTCCCCTTAACGTTCCAGCACCGGGCAGGCGTCAGTCCATATACATCGAATTACTTCTTCGCATGGACCTGTGTTTTTAGTAAACAGTCGCTTCCCCCTGCTCTCTGCGGCCATACAACGCTCCACCCGCGCGGGGCTTCACGTCTCCGGCCCCCCTTCTCCCTAAGTTACGGGGGCAATTTGCCGAGTTCCTTAACCACAGTTCGCCCGATCGCCTCGGTATTCTCTACCTGACCACCTGTGTCGGTTTGGGGTACGGGCCGCTCAGAACTCGCTAGAGGCTTTTCTCGGCAGCATAGGATCACTGACTTCACCTGAATCGGCTCGGCATCACGTCTCAGCCTACATGCACCGCGGATTTGCCTACGGTACGGCCTACACGCTTACCCCGGCACAACCACCGGCCGGGATCAGCTACCTTCCTGCGTCACCCCATCGCTTGACTACTACCCGCCAGGTTCCCACGCTCCCCGCATCAGACCCGAAGGTCATCCACGGTTTGGGTGGTTAGCACAACGAGGTTCATCAGGGTCGCTCTTTCGCGGGTACGGGAATATCAACCCGTTGTCCATCGACTACGCCTCTCGGCCTCGCCTTAGGTCCCGACTCACCCAGGGCGGATTAGCCTGGCCCTGGAACCCTTGGTCATCCGGCGGAAGGGTTTCTCACCCTTCTTTCGCTACTCATGCCTGCATTCTCACTCGTGCCGCGTCCACAGCTGGGTCACCCCGCTGCTTCACCCCCGGCACGACGCTCCCCTACCCATCCACACACCTGCACAAGGAATCAAGTCCAAGCGAGGTTGAAATGTGAATGCCACAGCTTCGGCGGTGTGCTTGAGCCCCGCTACATTGTCGGCGCGGAACCACTTGACCAGTGAGCTATTACGCACTCTTTAAAGGGTGGCTGCTTCTAAGCCAACCTCCTGGTTGTCTATGCGACCCCACATCCTTTTCCACTTAGCACACGCTTAGGGGCCTTAGCTGGTGATCTGGGCTGTTTCCCTCTCGACTACGAAGCTTATCCCCCGCAGTCTCACTGCCGCGCTCTCACTTACCGGCATTCGGAGTTTGGCTGATTTCGGTAAGCTTGTGGGCCCCCTAGACCATCCAGTGCTCTACCTCCGGCAAGAAACACGCGACGCTGCACCTAAATGCATTTCGGGGAGAACCAGCTATCACGGAGTTTGATTGGCCTTTCACCCCTAACCACAGGTCATCCCCCAACTTTTCAACGTTGGTGGGTTCGGCCCTCCACGCGGTCTTACCCGCGCTTCAGCCTGCCCATGGCTAGATCACTCCGCTTCGGGTCTAGAGCATGCGACTGAATACGCCCTATTCAGACTCGCTTTCGCTACGGCTCCCCCACACGGGTTAACCTCGCCACATGCCACTAACTCGCAGGCTCATTCTTCAAAAGGCACGCCGTCACCCCGCAAGGCTCCGACGGATTGTAGGCGAACGGTTTCAGGTACTATTTCACTCCCCTCCCGGGGTACTTTTCACCATTCCCTCACGGTACTCGTCCGCTATCGGTCACCAGGAAGTATTTAGGCTTACCAGGTGGTCCTGGCAGATTCACGGCAGATTTCAGGAGTCCGCCGCTACTCGGGAACACCCACAGAAGACTGGCAACTTTCACCTACCGGACTATCACCGTCTACGGTCAGCCATTCCAGACTGTTCGACTAGCCACCAGCTTTGTAACTCCTCGAGTGCGTGTCAG
>NZ_CP186058.1:0-4475000 GCF_049315235.1 Micromonospora sp. WMMD754 | reverse complement strand
GGTGTCTTCCGGTTTGTCGTGCATCACCCTTTTACCGGGCACCCCGATTCAACCGACTTCCGTCGGCTGTTCCGAGGAATTCGGCAGGACAGCCGCCCGCGGTTTCCCGCTGGCCCGTCCGTTTCCCTGCCGGCCGACAACCTTACCCGGTCGGTTCCGCCTCACCAAATCCGCCTTCCGGCGGATCCGGGGCACCGCCCGTGTCCCAGGTCCTGCGCTCCGGCCTTCCAGGTCTTTCGCCCTGTTCGTCCGTTCCGCGCTGGCAGAGAGAAAGTTACGCGCCCGGCGGATTGATCGTCAAATCCGCCGGGCGCGTCCCGCGTCACATCCTCGACCGATGGCTATCCGCGCAGCTCAACGCCCGCGAAGGAACGCTTGCCACGACGCAGCACCAGGTAACGCCCGTGCAGCAGGTCCGCCGGCGAGACGGTCGCGTCGACCTCGGCGATCCGGGTGTTGTTGACGTAGGCGCCACCCTCCGCGATCACCCGCCGGGCCTCCTTCATGCTCGGCACCAGGCCCGACTCCTTGAGCAGGCCGGCCACGTCCGGCAGCTCGTCGAGGTGCACCAGACCGGCCTCGGTGAGCGCCGCGCGCAGCGTCTCCGGGGCCAGCTCGTCGAGCGAACCGCGCCCGAACAGCGCCTGACTCGCGGCCACCGCCTGCGCCGTCTCCCGCTCGCCGTGCACCAGGGTGGTCAGCTCCTCGGCGAGCGCCCGCTGGGCCAGGCGCGCCTGCGGACGTTCCGCTGTCGCCTTCTCCAGTTCCTCCAGCTCCTCACGGGAGCGGAAGCTGAAGTACCGCAGGTAGCGGCTGACGTCGCGGTCGTCGGCGTTGACCCAGAACTGGTAGAACGCGTACGGGCTGGTCATCTGCGGGTCGAGCCAGACCGTGCCGGTCTCGCTCTTGCCGAACTTGGTGCCGTCGGCCTTGGTCACCAGCGGCGTGGTGAACGCCTCCACCGGCCCGGCGCCGCGACGGCGGATGTAGTCCACCCCGGCGGTGATGTTGCCCCACTGGTCGGAGCCGCCGTACTGGAGCCGGCACCCGTGCCGGCGGTGCAGCTCGAAGAAGTCGTTGGCCTGCAGGAGCTGGTAGCTGAACTCGGTGTAGCTGATGCCGCTCTCCAGCCGGGCCTTCACCACCTCCCGGGCCAGCATCTTGTTCACCGGGAAGTGCTTGCCGACGTCCCGGAGGAACTCGACCACCGACATCTCGCCGGTCCAGTCCAGGTTGTTCACCAGCTGGGCCGCGTTCTCCCCGGTGTACGTCACGAACGGCGAGAGCTGGTCGCGGATGCGCCGGACCCAACCGGCGATGACCTCGGGCGGGTTCAGCGTCCGCTCGGCGCTCTCCTTGGGGTCGCCGATCTGACCGGTGGCGCCGCCGACCAGCAGCAGCGGCCGGTGTCCGGCGAGCTGGAGCCGGCGCGCCATGACGACCTGCATCAGGTTGCCGATGTGCAGGCTGGGCGCCGTGGGGTCGAAGCCCACATAGAAGGTGGTGCTCCCGCCGTCGAGCAGCTCGCGCAGCTCGTCGAGGCCGGTCGAGTCCTGGATCAGGCCCCGCCACAGCAGGTCTTCGGTCAGGGAGTCCCGCCCCTGCGGGAGGTTGCTGTCGGTCACGGTCACCGATTCTCCCCCATCCCCCGGCCCGGGCCGTACCCGGTTTGCCCACCGTGGGGCCGACTAGGCTGGCGGCGCCGTCGAGCGCGAGGAGGAACCGCGGTGGAGATGCCGAACCTGAGCGGGGGTTTCGTGGCCCTGTTGGGGCTGACGTTCGACGAGGTCAGCGGCGACCGGGTGGTGATCCGCTGGAAGGTCCGCCCGGAGCTGCACCAGCCGTACGGGATCCAGCACGGCGGCGTCTACTGCTCGGTGGTGGAGACCGCGGCCAGCGTCGGTGGCGCACTCTGGCTGGGCGAGCGGGGCAACGTGGTCGGGGTGTCGAACCAGACCGACTTCCTGCGCGCGGTCCGCGACGGGGAGCTGACCGCGGTAGGCACGCCGGTGCACCGGGGGCGCAGCCAGCAGCTCTGGCTGGTGGAGATCACCGACGGGGACGCGCGTCTGGTCGCGCG
Source organism: Micromonospora sp. WMMD754 (assembly GCF_049315235.1). Lineage (NCBI taxonomy): Bacteria > Bacillati > Actinomycetota > Actinomycetes > Micromonosporales > Micromonosporaceae > Micromonospora > Micromonospora sp. WMMD754. The sequence goes on along the minus strand of NZ_CP186058.1, from coordinate 4,472,920 downwards.
CGGCCAGGTGCGGTTGCAGAACCTCACCGCCGGCTGACCCATTCGCCCGAAACCGGGCGCTGACGCCGATATCGTCGCGTCGATGAGACCGCGTGCCGCCGACCTGACGTGAGGAAGCTCCTCGCCGTCACCCTGGGCGTGCTGTCTGCGGTCGGCGGCTTCGTCGACATCGGCGACCTGGTGGCCGCCAGCCAGGCCGGCGCGCTGTTCGGCATGGCCCACGCCTGGGTGCTGCTGGTCGGGGTGGTGGGCATCTGCGCGTACGCGGAGATGGCCGGCCGGATCGCGGCGGTGAGCGGCCGGGCGGTGTTCGACCTGGTCCGGGAGCGGCTCGGCCCGCGGGTGGCGCTGCTCAACCTGGTCGCGTCGTGGCTGGTCACGGTGGTCACCCTGGCGGCGGAGCTGGGTGGGGTGGCGCTCGCGCTGCAACTGGCGACCGGGCTGAGCCACCTGCTCTGGGTGCCGCTGGCCGCGCTGGCGGTCTGGTTGGTGCTGTGGCGGATGCGGTTCGAGCTGATGGAGCGGATCTTCGGCCTGGCCGGGCTGGCGTTGCTGGTGTTCGCGGTCGCGCTGGTCGCGCTGCCGACCGACTGGGCGGAGCTGGGGCGCGGGGCGTGGCAGGTCGGCGCGGCCGGGCACGGCTGGCCGCTGTACTGGTTCGTGGCGGTGGCGCTGTTCGCGTCGACCGTCAGCCCGTACGAGGTGTTCTTCTTCTCCTCCGGCGGGGTCGAGGAGCGGTGGAGCGCGGCGGACCTGGCGCACGCCCGCTCCAACGTGCTGATCGGTTTCCCGGTGGGTGGGTTCCTGGCGCTGTCGCTGATCGCCGTGGCGACGGTGGCCTACCACCCGTCGGGGACGTCGCTGGGCACGCTGGACGAGGTGGCCCGGCCGGTGGCGGCCGCGCTGGGCGGGGCCGGGCTGGCCGCGGCCGTGCTGGCGTTCTTCGCGGTGACGTTCGGCGCGGCGTTGGAGACCGGGCTGTCCGCGGCGTACGCGGCGGCGCAGTACTTCGGGTGGCAGTGGGGCAAGCGGGTCAGCCCGCGGGAGGCAGCCCGGTTCCACAGCGTTCTGCTGGTCGGGCTCCTGCTCGGGGTGGTGATGCTGATGACGACCGTGGACCCGGTGCGGTTGACCGAGTACATGCTGGTGCTGAGCGCGGTGGTGCTCCCGTTGACCTATCTGCCGATCCTGGTGGTGGCCAACGACCGGGGATACCTCGGCGACCGGGTCAACGGGTGGTGGACCAACCTGCTCGGCGCGGTGTTCCTGCTGCTGATCGTGGCCGCGTCGGTGGCGGCGATCCCGCTGGCGGTGATGACGGGGATGGGGCGATGAGGGTCCAGCTCGCGAAACGGCTGCTCGACCGGCAGATCGTCGACGTCGACGGTCGCCTCGTGGGGCGGGTCGACGACATCGCGTTCGCGGTCGACGACGAGGGCTATCCGTACGTGGACTGTCTGCTCACCGGTCAGGGGGCGCTCGGCCAGCGGATCGGCGGCTGGGCGGGGCGGCTGCTGGTGGGGGTGGCCGACCGGTTCACCGACGACCCGCCGGTGCCGCCGTTGCGCGTGCCGCTGGCCCAGGTGGCCCGGGTGGACAGCGCGGTCCGGTTGCGCTGCCGGGCCGCGGACCTGCCGCCGTCACCGGTGGAGTCGTGGCTGCGGCGGCACCTGATCGAACGGATCCCGGGGTCGAACCGTGCGAGCGGGTGAACTTCTCGGCCGCGCCGCGTACGACCTGCACGGGCGGCGGCTGGGCCGGGTGGTGGACGTGGTGGTGCGGGGCGGCTGGCCGCCGGACCGGCTGCGGATCACCGACGTGATCGTCGCCGGGCACTGGTGGACCCGGGTGACGAGCCGGCTGATCGGACCGGAACTGCACCCGTCCGGGCCGTGGCTGCTGCGGGCGGTCGCCCGGCTGATCGGGCGCAGCACGCACCAACTTCCGGCGGACGCGGTGCAGCTGCGGCCGCCGGTGCCCGGTTTCCCGTTCGGCCCGCCGGCCGACCGTCGGTGACCCGGGCCGGCCGGGGGACGGCTCAGTGCCGGGCCTCGTCCAGGGCCCGGTCCGTGGAGCCGTCGGTCGCCTCGTCCGTGCCGTCGGCCGGGTCCCCGTCGCCGTCGTCCGGGCCGCGCCGGCTGCGGCGGCGGACCTGCACCTCGGTGATGGCGCGCTGGTCGACGCCGGCGACGGTCAGCTCCCAGCCGTCGACCTGGACCGTCTCCCCGGCGACCGTCGGGATGTGGCCGAGGCAGATCAGGACCAGCCCGGCGACGGTGGTGTAGTCGCCGGCCGGCCGGTTCGGCAGGTCCACGCCGAGGTCGGTGAGGTCGTGCACCGGGAAGGTGCCGGGCAGCACCAGCGTCCCGTCGGCCTCGGTGCGGACCGCGCGCAGGTCCCGGTCGGTCTCGTCGTAGATCTCGCCGACGATCTCCTCGAGGATGTCCTCCAGCGTGACGATCCCGTCGACCGCGCCGCGCTCGTCCACCACCAGCGCGATGTGCTGGCGCTCGGCCTTGAACTGACGCAGCGCGTCGACCACGGGAAGCGAGTCGGGCAGCAGCATCGGCGGTCGGGCGATCTCGTCGACCGGCCGGTCGTCGGGGACGCCGACCAGGTCGCGCAGGTGGATCACGCCGACCGCGTCGTCCAGGCCGCCGTGGCGGACCACGGGCGCCCGGGAGTGGCCGGTGGCCGCGAGGACCAGCCGCGCGGCGTCCGCGGTGGTGCCGCTGTCGAGCGTGAAGACCTGCAACCGGGGTACGAGGACCGCGCGCAGCTGACGGTCGGCGATCTCCACCGCGCCGGCGATGATGGTGCGCTGCTCCTTGGTGAAGCCGTGGTTGCCGGCGACGATGTCGCGCAGCTCGTCCGGACCGATCTCGTCGGGCTCGTGCTTGGGGTCGAGGCCGAAGAGGCGGACCACCAGGTCGCTGGTGGCGCCGAGCGCCCACACCGCCGGCCGGGTCACGCTGGCCAGCATGTCCAGCGGGCGGGCCACCAGCAACGCCCACCGCTCGGCGGACTGCATGGCGATGCGCTTGGGCGCCAGCTCGCCGAAGACCAGCGTGACGAACGTGAGGACCAGGGTGACCGCGACGATGGCGACGGTCTCGGCGGCGTCGCCGAACGCGCCGAGCAGCGGCACCAGCGGGCGGGCCAGCGAGACCGCGGCGGCGGCGGAGGCGAGGAACCCGGCGAGGGTGATGCCGATCTGGATGGTGGCCAGGAACCGGTTCGGGTCCTTGGCGAGGCGGGCCAGCGTACGGCCGGCGCGGCTGCTGCGCTCCAGCCGCTGCAGCTGGCTGTCCCGCAACGAGACCAGGGCCATCTCGCTGCCGGCGAAGGCCGCGTTGACGATCACCAGCACACCGACCAGGGCCAACTGGCTCCAGTAGCTCTGCACGAGCGGTTCTCTCCCTCGGCCCGATCCCAGTCGGCCGATGGCCGACTCGCCGGCCGGCAGATCCGGTCGGCGTTGCCCCTCTGTGCCCCGCCGACGCGCGCCTGAATCCTGTGCGGGCACCGGCCGTACGGGCCAAAAAATGCGCGGTCCGCATCTTTACGTTCCACGCATCTTTTGCTACCGTGGCATCGTGAGCGGACTGCGGGAGCGCAAGAAGGCCGAGACCCGGGCGGCGCTGAGTTGGGCGGCGATCCGGCTGACCGTGGCGCGCGGCTACGACAACGTGCTGGTCGAGGACATCGCCCAGGCCGCCGGCGTGTCCCCGCGCACGTTCAACAACTACTTCGCCAGCAAGGCCGAGGCGATCGCGGCCCGGCACCTCGACCGCAGCCGCCGGGTGGCGGACGCGCTGCGGGCGCGTCCGGCCGGCGAGCCGCTCTGGTCCGCGATCGAGGCGGCGGTCCTGTCGGCGTGGGCGCCGGGGCCGGAGGTTGCGCAGTCGCCCCCGAACGCCCACGACGAGTGGGTCGCCGGCCTGCGCGTGATGCTCGCCGAGCCGGCGCTGCAGGGCGAGATGCTGCGGTCCGGCGCGCTCGCCGAGGCGGAGCTGGCCGAGGCGGTCGCCGAGCGCACCGGCACCGACGCCGCCCACGACCTCTACCCGCACCTGGTGGCCGCCGCGGTCGGCGCGGCTTCCGGCGCGGCGACGCGGCACTTCCTCCGCGCCGACCGGCCGGAGCCGGTCGCCCGACTCCTCTCCGACGCGCTGGCCCAGCTCGCCGCCGGCCTGCCCCCGCCCCGCTGACCCGCCCGCTCCCCCGCCCGGTCGGCCGCCGGCCCACCGGCCGGTTCGCCGTACCCTGGAAAGGATCTTGCCATGATCGATGTCCTGGTCGTCGGGGCCGGGCCGAACGGCCTGATGCTCGCCGGCGAGCTGGCGCTGGCCGGGATCCGGCCGGTGGTGTGCGACCGGCTGGTCGAGCCGACCACCGAGAACCGGGCCAACGGCCTGGTCGGCCAGGTGGTCCGGATGCTCGACCGGCGCGGCCTGTACCAGCGCCTCACCGGCGACGCCGCGCCACCGCGACCGGCGCCCCGGTTCGTCTTCGGCGCGTTGCCGCTGGACCTGAGCGGTGTCGCGGACAACCCGCTGCACGGGCTGGCCGTGCCGCAGCGGCAGATCGAGCGGGTGCTCGCCGAGCGGGCCGCCGAGCTGGGCGTGCGGATACGCCGGGGGCACGAGGTGACGGCACTGCGGCAGCGCGACGACGCGGTGGAGGTCGGGTTCGCCGACGGCACGTCGCTCACCTGCCGGTACCTGGTCGGCGCGGACGGCGGGCACAGCACGGTCCGCAAGCTCGCCGCAATCGGCTTCCCGGGCGTGACCACGGACCGGTCCGTCTCGCGTACCGCCCAGGTCGGCGTGCCGGCGGAGTCGATCGACCCGGCCACCGGCGGCATCAGGGTGCCCGGTCACGGGGTCGTCCCGCCGTTCCACCACACCCGCACCGAACGTGGACTGATCGTCTGGGCGCCGTTCCCCGACCGCCCGCCCCTGGTCAGCACCACCGAGTGGCCGGACGAGCCGGAGGCGTCGACGCCGATGACGCTCGCCGAGATGCGGGCCAGCATCGCCCGGGTGATCGGCGCCGAGGTGCCGCTCGCCCCGCCGGCCGGCGCCGGACCGCACGTGCTGCGCCGCCTGGTCGGCGGCAACACGCGGCTGGCCGAGCGCTACCGCGACGGGCGGGTGCTGCTGCTCGGCGACGCCGCCCACGTGCACTCCGCGATCGGCGGCCCGGGACTCAACCTGGGGTTACAGGACGCGGTCAACCTCGGCTGGAAGCTGGCCGCGCGGCTGCACGGCTGGGCGCCGGACGGGTTGCTCGACACCTACGAGACCGAGCGCCGCCCGGCGGCCCGGCGGGTCACCGTGTCGACCCAGGCCCAGTCCGCCCTGATCGCGCCCGGAAGCGAGGTCACCGCGCTGCGCGAGCTGGTCGCCGAGCTGCTCGCCCGGCCGGAGAACGCCGCGCACGTGGCCGCGCTGATGGCCGGCGCGGACGTGCGCTACGACCTTGGGCCGGGTGCGCCGCCGGTCGGGAGCTGGGCGCCGGACGTGCAGGTGCACGGCGACGCCGGGCCGGTACGGCTGGCCGAGCTGACCCGCGACGCGCGCCCGTTGCTGCTCGACGGCACCGGCGCCCTGGCCGACGCCGCCGGGCCGTGGCGCGACCGGGTCGACCTGGTCACCGGCCGGCTGGGCGGCACCACCTCGACCGCGCTGCTGCTGCGGCCCGACTGCTACGTCGCCTGGGCGTCCACCGCCGGCGCCCTGGACCGGGACGGGCTGCGCGCCGCGCTCGGCCGCTGGTTCGGCCAGCCCCGGGACTGACCGGACTCAGGCCGGGACGGGCAGGTCCAGCACGTACGCGTCGCCCTCCGGGCGGAAGCCGAGCCGGTGGTAGTAGGGGGCGACCATCCCCGGCGGGCTGACCACCCGGCGGAAGCCCCGGTCGGTGAAGAGGCGGCTGCGCCGGTAGACGAACTCGCCGGGGGTGAAGTCGCGGAACGGCGGGGTGACGTAGTCCAGGTCGATCTGGGCCACCCCGTCGGCCTCGGCGTGCGACACCATCACGCCCACCACCTCGTCGGCCCGGACCACCAGGAAGGCGGAGCGGTCGGCGTCGGTCGGGTCCCACCGGAACGCCGGGTTGAACCGGGCGATGTCGGCGGCGTGCACCCGCAGCGTGTGGGCCAGGAACGCGTCGTCGGTGCCCACCTCCACCACCTGGTAGGTCTGCTCGTCGTGCCGGGTGGCCAGCAGCCGGCGCAGGTACCAGACGTTGATCACGGCGAGCACCACGTTCAGCCCGACCATCGGCCAGACGTGCACGGCGGCGTTGTAGCCGATCAGGATCAGGCAGCCGACCAGGTTGAGCGCGCGCAGCCGCAGGATGCGCGTCTGCAGCAGGGACCAGACCAGCAGCGCGGAGCCGGCCCAGCCGACGAGTTCCAGCCAGTTCACCCCGGGGAGACTAGTGGGCGCCCTGGTCAGCCGCCCCGGCGGGCAGCTCCAGCACGTACTCCTCGACCTCCGCGCCGCGGCCCGCGGCGTATCCGGAGTCCTCGCCGACCACGACGAAGCCGCACTTGCGCAGCACCGCGAGGGAGGCGGCGTTGTCCTTGGCGGCGCGGGCGTGCACCGGCCCCGGCGGCAGCTCGCGCAGCAGCGCGCGGAGCGCGGCGGTGGCGTGACCGCGACCCCAGCGGGCCGGGTCGATCCAGTAGCTGACCTCGGTGCGCTCACCGACCGGGAACGCGGCCACCCGCCCGACCACCTCGCCGTCGACCACCACGGCGCGGTTGACGATCCGCTCGTCGGCGCGGATGCGCGCCCAGTGGGCGTCGAACGCGGCCCGGTCGGACGGGTCCGCCGGGCCGAAGGCGGCCATCCAGGTGGCCTGCGGATCCTGCTCGTGGGCGAAGAACGCGGGCAGGTCGTCGTCGCGTACCGGGCGGAGCCGCACCTCACTGGTCACGGCCGGGAACGATACGCGGCCCCACCGACACGCTCGGGACCTCCGGCCCGCCTGAGGTCCCGTCCGGCCCTGCCGCGCCGACCGCCGGCACCGCTACCAAGGAGGAGGAACGACACAGCCGAGGAGGCCGGACCATGCCGAAGTACGTCTACGACTTCATCGAGGGTGACCGGAGCCGGGCCGACCTGCTCGGCGGCAAGGGCGCCAACCTGGCCGAGATGACCCGGCTCGGGCTGCCCGTGCCACCCGGGTTCACCGTGACCACCGACGCCTGCCGCGCCTACCTGGCCACCGGCGCCCCGCCGGCCGGGCTGTACGAGGAGATCAACGCGCACCTGCGCGAGGTCGAGGCGCGGCTGGACCGGTGGCTGGGCGACCCGCGCGACCCGCTGCTGCTGGCGGTCCGCTCCGGCGGGCGGTTCTCGATGCCGGGGATGATGGAGACGATCCTGGACATCGGGCTGAACGACGCCACGGTGGCCGGGCTCGCCGCGCGCACCGGCGAGGAGCGCTTCGCCTGGGACTCCTACCGGCGGTTGATCCAGATGTTCGGCCGCACCGTGCACGGCATCCCGGCCGAGGAGTTCGAGCACGAGCTGGCGGCGGTGCGGGCCACCGCCGGGCCGGGCGGGCCGAGCGCCGAGCAGCTGCGCGACCTGGTCGACACGTACAAGAAGATCTTCGCCCGGCACGTCGGTCACGACTTCCCGCAGGCCCCGCACGAGCAGCTCTTCCTGGCCGTGCGGGCGGTGTTCTCCTCGTGGCACTCGGAGCGGGCCCGGATCTACCGGCGCCAGGAGCGGATCCCGGACGACCTGGGCACCGCGGTCAACGTGATGGCCATGGTGTTCGGCAACCTCGGCCCCGACTCCGGGACCGGGGTGGCGTTCACCCGCGACCCGGCCACCGGCGCGCCCGGCGTGTACGGCGACTACCTGACCGACGCGCAGGGCGAGGACGTGGTGGCCGGCATCCGCAACACGGTGCCGCTGACCGAGCTGGCCCGGCTGGACCCGGCGAGCTTCCACCGGCTGCGGGAGATCATGGCGACGCTGGAGCGGCACTACCGCGACCTGTGCGACGTCGAGTTCACCATCGAGCGCGGCCGGCTGTGGATGCTGCAGACCCGGGTCGGCAAGCGCACCCCGGCGGCAGCGTTCGTGATCGCCGCGCAGCTGGCCGAGGAGGGGCTGATCACCGCCGACGAGGCGCTGACCCGGGTCACCGGGGCGCAGCTCGCCCAGCTCGCGTTCCCCGCCTTCGACCCGACCGGCGCGCCGGAGCCGCTCGCCGTCGGGGTGGGCGCGTCGCCGGGAGCCGCGGTGGGGCGGGTGGTGTTCGACTCCGCCGCCGCGGCGGCGGCCACCGGGCCGGTGATCCTGGTCCGCCCGGAGACCACCCCGGACGACCTGCCCGGCATGATCGCCGCGGCCGGCGTGCTCACCTCGCGCGGCGGCAAGACCTCGCACGCCGCCGTGGTGGCCCGGGGCATGGGCCGCACCTGCGTGTGCGGGGCGGACGCGCTGCGCATCGACGTCGAACGCGGCGAGTTCCGCGTCGGCGACCGGGTGGTGCCGGCCGGCGAGCTGATCTCGATCGACGGCACCAGTGGACGGATCTGGCTCGGCGAGGTGCCGGTGCAGCCGTCCCCGGTGGCTCGCTACCTGGCCGGTGAGCTGCGCCCGGAGAGCGACCCGCTGGTCGCCGCCGTGCACCGCATGCTCACGCACGCCGACGCGGTGCGGACGCTCGGGGTGCGGGCGAACGCGGACACGCCGGAGGACGCGCGCCGGGCCCGCCGCTTCGGCGCCGCCGGGATCGGGTTGTGCCGGACCGAGCACATGTTCCTCGGCGAGCGCCGGGAACTGGTCGAGCGGCTGATCCTGGCCACGGACCCGACCGAGCTGCGGGCGGCGCTGGACGCGCTGCTGCCGTTGCAGCGGGCCGACTTCGTCGGGCTGCTGGCCGCGATGGACGGTCTGCCGGTCACCGTGCGGCTGCTGGACCCGCCGCTGCACGAGTTCCTGCCCCCGCTGGCCGAACTGACCGCCCGGGTGGCCCGTGCCGAGGCGCGCGGCGAGGACCCGGGTCGCGACGCGACGCTGCTGGCGGCGGTGCGGCGGATGCACGAGGCGAACCCGATGCTCGGGCTGCGCGGCGTCCGGCTCGGGCTGGTGGTGCCGGGGCTGTTCGCCATGCAGGTGCGGGCGCTCGCGGAGGCGGCCGCGCAGCGGCTGCGGGCCGGCGGCGACCCGCGCCCGGAGATCATGGTCCCGCTGGTCGGGGACGTGCGGGAACTCGCCGCCGTCCGGGACGAGGCGCGCCGCGTGCTGGCCGCTGTCGACGGCGCACCGGAGATCCCGATCGGCACCATGGTCGAGACGCCCCGGGCGGCGCTCACCGCCGGGGAGATCGCCGGCGAGGCGAGCTTCTTCTCCCTCGGCACCAACGACCTGACGCAGACCACCTGGGCGTTTTCCCGGGACGACGTGGAGGGGTCGTTCTTCCCCGCGTACCTGGCCCGGGGCATCTTCGGGGTGTCGCCGTTCGAGAGCGTCGACACCGCCGGCGTCGGGCGGCTGGTCCGGCTCGCCGTCGCCGAGGGCCGGGCGGCCCGGCCGGACCTGACCGTCGGCGTCTGCGGCGAGCACGGCGGCGACCCCGACTCGATCGCGTTCTTCGCCGCGGCCGGACTCGACTACGTGTCCTGCTCGCCGTACCGGGTGCCGGTGGCGCGGTTGGCCGCCGGCCGGGCCGCGGTCGAGGCCGGCACCGACAACTCCGACTCCCGCTAGGAGGGCAGCGTCATGACCGCCATCTTCAACCCGACCGGCCTGGCCACCGTTCCCCCGGTTCCCCGGCCCGCGCCGCCGGCCGCGGACCCGGCGCCCGCCGCCCCCGAGCCGGTGGCCCCGGCCGCCGTCGGTGCGGTGGGGCCGGTGCTGGAGCTGCCCGGCACGCCGGGCGCCGCGCTGGTGCCGGTGACCTGCTCCGGTCGCCCGGTGGGCGCGTTCGTCCTGGCCGACGGCCGGGTCCGCTACCGCCGGGTGGTCGACCCGGACCAGCTGGTCGCGGCCGCCACCGGCGCGTTCGCGGTGGCCGCGCTCACCGCCGCCGTGGCGCTGTGGTCCCGCCGCCGCCCACCGGCGGTCGGCACGGTGACGATGGGCCCCGGCGGCTGGCTCAGCCTCCGCGGCGCGTCGATCCCCCGCCCCCGCCCCGACGACCGTCCCTGGTGGGCCCGCCTCCTGCGGGCCCACCCCCTCCCCCGCTGACCCCCCTGCCGCGCCGGGCGGCCGCCCGGCGCGGCAGCGGTCGTCGCGTCGACCCGGTCGGCGGGAGGGGCGTAGGTCCCGGGCACGGGGTCCGTGGGGCTCTGCCGGGAGGGCGGGCGGGCCGGGAGGCTCGGGGTGAAGGTCGAACGAGGGAGCGAGCATGAGCGGCAACCAGCGCACCGTGGATCCGTGGCGGGGATTCCGGGACGGACCGTGGCGGGAGACCGTCGACGTCGCCGACTTCGTCCGGCGCAACCACGAGCCCTACCCCGGCGACGCGTCGTTCCTCACCGGCCCGACCCCCCGCACCCTCGCGGTGTGGGACCGGCTGCGGGCCCTGTTCCCCGAGGAGCGCCGGCGCGGGGTGTACGACGTGGACGCGGCGACCCCGTCGACCATCACCTCGCACGCGCCCGGCTACGTCGACCGGGAGCGGGAGCTGATCGTCGGGTTGCAGACCGACGCGCCGCTGCGTCGGGCGATCATGCCGGCCGGCGGGCTGCGGATGGTGGAGACCGCGCTGCGGGCGTACGGCCGCGAGCCCGACCCGCGCGTGCACGAGATCTTCACCCGGTACCGCCGCACCCACAACGACGCGGTCTTCGACGCGTACCCGCGGGCGGTGCTGGCCGCCCGGCGCTCGCACGTGATCACCGGGCTGCCCGACGCCTACGGGCGGGGCCGGATCATCGGCGACTACCGCCGGGTGGCGCTGTACGGGGTGGACCGGCTGGTCGAGGAGCGGCGCGCCCACCGGGCCGCGCTGGACGACCGACGCAGCACCGACGAGGTGATCCGGGACCGGGAGGAGCTGGCCGAGCAGATCCGCGCGCTCGGCGAGCTGAAGGAGATGGCGGCCTCGTACGGCTTCGACATCTCCCGCCCGGCCGCCACCGGGCAGCAGGCGATCCAGTGGCTCTACTTCGCCTACCTGGCCGCGACCAAGGAGCAGAACGGCGCGGCCATGTCGCTCGGGCGCACCGCCGGCTTCGTCGACGTCTACCTGCGGCGGGACATCGCCGAGGGGCGGCTGGACGAGACCGGCGCGCAGGAGCTGGTCGACGACTTCGTGATCAAGCTGCGGATCATCCGCTTCCTCCGCACCCCCGAGTACGACCAGCTGTTCTCCGGCGACCCGACCTGGGTCACCGAGTCGCTCGGCGGGATGGGCGCGGACGGCCGACCGCTGGTCACCCGCACCACGTTCCGCTACCTGCAGACGCTCTACAACCTCGGTCCGGCGCCCGAGCCGAACCTGACCGTGCTCTGGTCGCCCCGGTTGCCCGACGGGTTCAAGCGCTTCTGCGCCCAGGTGTCGCTGGACACCAGCGCGATCCAGTACGAGAACGACGAGCTGATCCGCCCCGCGTACGACGACGACACCGCGATCGCCTGCTGCGTGTCGGCCATGCGGGTCGGCCGGGACATGCAGTTCTTCGGCGCCCGGGCGAACCTGGCCAAGGCGCTTCTCTACGCGATCAACGGCGGCCGGGACGAGCTGACCGGTGCGCAGGTGGCCCCGCCGACCCCGCCGGTCGGCGGCGAGACGCTCGACCACGACGAGGTGCTCGCCGCGTACGACCGGACGCTGGACTGGCTCGCCGAGACGTACGTGGACGCGTTGAACGTGATCCACCACCAGCACGACCGGTACGCGTACGAGCGGCTGGAGATGGCGCTGCACGACCACCCGGTGCGGCGGTTCATGGCCACCGGCATCGCCGGCCTGTCGGTCGCGGTGGACAGCCTCTCGGCCATCCGGTACGGCCGGGTCAAGGTGCTGCGCGACGCTACCGGGCTGGCCGTCGACTACGCGGTCGAGGGCGAGTTCCCGACGTACGGCAACGACGACGACCGGGCCGATGACATCGCCGTGTGGCTGGTCGAGACGTTCGCCGGGAAGCTGCGCCGGCAGCGCACCTACCGGGACGCCGAGCTGACCATGTCGGTGCTCACCATCACGTCGAACGTCGTCTACGGCACCCACACCGGCGCCACCCCGGACGGGCGGCGGGCCGGCGAGCCGTTCGCGCCCGGCGCCAACCCGATGAACGGCCGGGACACCCACGGCCTGGTCGCCTCGGCGCTGTCGGTGGCGAAGCTGCCGTACGACGCGGCCCGCGACGGCATCTCGTTGACCGGCACGGTCACCCCCGACGGCCTGGGTCACACCCGCGAGGAGCGGATCGCCAACCTGGCCGGGGTGCTCGACGGCTACACCGACGCCGGCGGGTTCCACCTCAACGTCAACGTGCTGGACCGGGCCACGCTGCTGGACGCGATGGCCCACCCGGAGCGGTACCCGCAGCTCACCGTCCGGGTCTCCGGGTACGCGGTGAACTTCGTCCGGCTCACCCGTGAGCAGCAGCGGGACGTGGTGTCCCGGACGTTCCACGGGTCGCTGTGAGCGGCCGTCCGCCGGTGGCGCCCGTCGCGGCGCCACCGGTCCTGCGCGGGGCGGTGCACTCCTGGGACACCTCGGTGGGGGTGGACGGACCGGGCACCCGGTTCGTCGTCTTCCTCGCCGGCTGCCCACTGCGCTGCCGCTACTGCCACAGCCCGGACACCTGGTACGGGCGCAGCGGCCGGCGACGCACGGTGGACGAGATGGTGGCCCTCGCGACCCGGTACCGCCGGTTCGTCGCGGTGGCCGGCGGCGGCGTCACGGTCAGCGGCGGCGAACCGTTGCTGCAACCGGCGTTCACCGGGGAACTGCTGCGCCGCTGTCACGCGCTCGGCCTGCACACCGCGCTGGACACCTCCGGGTTCCTCGGCGACCGCGCCGACGAGGCGCTGCTGGACGCCACCGACCTGGTGCTGCTCGACGTGAAGGCGGGCAGCCCGGCGACGTACCGGCGGGTCACCGGCACCGGCCGGCTCGCGCCGACGCTGCGGTTCGCCCGCCGGCTGGCCGACCGGGGCACGCCGATGTGGATCCGCTACGTGCTGGTCCCGGGGCTGACCGACGCCCCCGACGAGGTGGCCCGGGTGGCCGACGCGGCCGCCGGACTGGCCACCGTCGAGCGGGTCGAGGTGCTGCCGTTCCACCGGCTCGGCGCGCACAAGTACGCCGAGCTGGGCCTGGCCTTCCCGCTGGCGGACACCGCGCCGCCGGACCCGGAGCTGCTGGCCCGGGTACGCGGCCAGTTCGCCGACCGCGGCCTGACCGTCACCTGATCCGTCCGGCGCGACCCTAGGATGGGCGCATGCCTTCCGTACGATCGCGCCGCCGCCGGACCGCAGACCTCCGCACCGCGCTCGCGAGCGTGACCGGTGCGCGGGCGACGGGCGCGACGGCCGTCGGGGCCCGGGCCACCGGAGCGGGCGCGACCGGCGCGCGGGCCGTCGGCGCGCTGGCCCTGGGCGCCGTGGCGGTGGGTGCCCTGGCGGTGGGCTCGCTCGTGATCGGCCGGCTGGCCGTGCGCCGCGCGGTGATCCGCGAGCTGCGCATCGGCCGGTTGGAGGTGGGCGAGCTGGTCGTGCGGCGCACCACCGACCGGGGTCAGCTCGCCACGGACGTGGGATAGCCGTACAGGTCGAGCAGGCGCACCCGGGAGGCCTGCAGGCGATCCACCACGACGCTCATGAACCGGGCGGTGAGCTGCCGGCCGAGCGTGTCGTCGGACTCCATCAGCCGGCGCACCCCGTCCGCGTCCAGCTCGACCGCCGTGCTGCGCTGGGTGGCCACCGCGCCGAACTGCCAGCGGTAGGGCGGGAACAGCCAGGACCAGCCGAGCACCCCGCCCGCCCCGATCGTCTCGATGCCCACGTCGCCGCGACCGGGCACCGGGAAGTCCAGCGCGACCTGGCCGCCCCGGACCAGCCAGAACCGCTCGGCGGGCTGGCCGGCGCGGAACAGCCGGTGCCCGGGGTGCCAGACCACCGGGCGGGCGTACCCGGTGAGCCGGGGCAGCCACTCGTCGGGCAGCCCGGCCAGGAACGGGTGGACCCGGAGCATCTCCAGCGGGGTCATGGCGCCTCCACGGTCGGCAGAAGGAAGCCGTGGTTCCATCACACCCCGTCACGCCCCCGACGCGGAAGGGGCCGATGGTCCCGAGCTGCGCGGGGCGGTCGCCCCTGCCCGGGCACGGCCCGCCGGACCAGGCTGGAGGTGGACGAAGGAGGACGTGATGACCGACAGATCCGGTGCCCCCGTCGTGGTGGGTGTGGACGGTTCCCCGTCGGCGCTGGACGCGGTGCGGCTGGCCGCGCGGGAGGCGGTGCTCCGGCACCGGCCGCTGCGGGTGGTGAACGCGTTCCTGTGGCCGTTGCTCGGCACGCCGCTCGGCCCGGTCGCCGCCACGCTGCCCGACGACGAGCTGCGGCAGGAGGCCGGCAAGCTGGTCCAGGAGGCGATCGACGAGGCCCGCAAGGTCGACCCCGACCTGCCGGTGAGCGGCGCGGTGGTGGACGGCGGGCCGGTCGCGGTGCTGCTGCGGGAGAGTCGCGACGCGGCGCTGCTCGTGCTGGGGCACCGCGGTCTGGGCGGCTTCGCCGAGCTGCTGGTCGGTTCGGCGGCGGTGCAGCTCTCCGCCCGCGCCGACTGCCCGGTGCTGATCGCCCGGGGCGACGCCCGGGCGGCCGGACCGGTGGTGGTCGGGGTGGACGGCTCCGCGCTGTCGACCGAGGCGGTCGGCTTCGCGTTCGCCGAGGCCGCCCGGCGCGGCGCCGACCTGGTCGTCGTGCACACCTGGCTCTATCCGCAGCCGGTGACGCGGCGGGAGAGCTACGGCGACATCATGCCCCTGGTGTACGACCCGGAGCGGCTGCGCGCGGACGAGGAGCGGGTGCTCGCCGAGGCGGTGGCCGGCTGGGCGGAGCGCTACCCGGAGGTCACGGTGCGGCCGAAGCTGATCGCCGCCACCCCGGCCCGGGCGCTGGTCGAGGAGTCCACCGACGCGCAGCTGACCGTGGTCGGCGCGCACGGACGGGGCACCCTCGGCGGGCTGCTGCTCGGCTCGGTCAGCCACGCGGTGCTGCACCACTGCCGCAGCCCGCTGGCGATCGTGCGGCACCGGCGGGAGCCGGCCGGCTGACCGGTCCGCGTCCACGGGCGCCGGTCGGGCGCGCAGCCGCCCGACCGGCGCCCGGATCCGTGGCGTCGCCCGCGCGGCGGGGCCCGGACGGCCACAATGGCGGGAGTCGACCGAGGGGGTCCCGATGAACCGACCCGTCGTGGCGGGGGTGGACGGATCGCCGTCCAGCCTGGCCGCCGCCGAGCTGGCCGCCGCGACCGCCGTCGCGCGGTCCCGGCCCCTGCTGCTGGTGCACGGCTACCTGCACCCGCTCGGCTACGGGGTGCCGCTCAACCCGTACGACCTCGGGGTGCCGGCGCCGACCGAGGAGGCGGAGAAGATGCTGGAACGCGTCGCCGCCGAGCTGGCCGAACGGCATCCCGGCCTGCGGGCACAGGTGCGGCAGGTCGCCGGCGGCCCGGGCGCGGCCCTGGTCGAGGAGTCGCGCCGGGCCGAGCTGGTGGTGGTGGGCAGCCGGGGCGTGGGCGGCTTCGCCGGCCTGCTGCTCGGCTCGGTGGGCGGGCAGCTGGCGCAGCACGGGCACTGCCCGGTGCTGGTGGTCCGCCCGGCCGAGGAGCCGATCCCGGTGGGCGGCCCGGTGGTGGTCGGCGTGGACGGCTCCGACTCCGCGGCGTACGCGGTGGAGCTGGCCGCGGACGAGGCCGACCGCCGCGACGCCGAGCTGGCGCTGCTGCACGTCCGGTCGCCGGAGCGCGGCGCGGTGGCGCCGGAGGTCGCCGCCGAGGCGGGCACCGCCGAGCGGGCCGAGGCGACGGAGCTGCTGGCCACGGCGGCCGACACGGTCCGCCGGGCGCATCCGGGGCTGCGGGTGACCGAGCGCGCCGTCGTCGCCGCCTCCCCGGAGACCGCGCTGCGGGAGGCGAGCGGCGAGGCGTCGCTGGTGGTGGTCGGCTCCCGGGGTCGGGGCGGCTTCGCCGGGCTGCTGCTCGGCTCGGTCAGCCAGGCCCTGGTGCAGCACGCCCACTGCCCGGTGCTGGTGGCCCACCGGCCGGAACCGGCCGACGACTGACCTCGGTCGGCGACCGGTCCGGCCGACCCGGGTTCAGGACGGGTCGCGGCCGGCGAGCAGGTCGGCGAAGTCGGTGGTGAGCGCGAACGGGTCGGCCGGGCCGGTCGCGGGCGGCCGGTGGTCCACCTGCTCGGCCAGTTCGCCGGCGGCCCGCCGGATCCGGGCCCGCAGCGCGCTGTCGCCGTCGTCGCCGGCCCAGTCCTCGGGCGCGGCGAAGACCGCCGTCGGCAGCACGACCGCCCGCAGGTACGTGAACATCGGGCGCACCGCGTGCTCCAGCGCCAGCGAGTGCCGCGCGGTGCCGCCGGTCGCCGCGATCAGCACCGGCTTGCCGGCCAGCGCGTCCCGGTCGACCACGTCGAAGAAGGACTTGAACAGCCCGTTGTAGGACGCGTTGAACACCGGCGTGACGGCGATCAGCCCGTCGGCCGCCGCGACCGTGTCCAGCGTCCGGCGCAGCGCGCCCGGCGGGAAGCCGGTGAGCAGGTGGTTCACCACGTCGTGCGCGTGCTCGCGCAGCTCCACCGCGCGCAGGTCCACGTCCGCGCCGCGACCGGCCAGCTCGTCGCGGGCGGCCGCGGCGAGCTGGTCGGCGAGCAGGCGGGTGGACGAGGGCTGGCCGAGACCGGCCGAGACGACCGCGAGCGTACGCCGGGTCATCGGTCCTCCTCCGTGGTCGTCGCGGCGTCGCGGGCGGCGAGCAGGGCGGCGTGGGTGGGCGCCTCGGGCACGTGCGCGGGACGCATCGAGTCGAACTCCTTGCGCAGCACCGGGACCACCTCCTCGCCCAGCAGGTCGAGCTGCTCCAGCACCGTCTTCAGCGGCAGGCCGGCGTGGTCCATCAGGAACAGCTGCCGCTGGTAGTCGCCGACGTACTCGCGGAAGCCCAGCGTGCGGTCGATGACCTGCTGCGGGCTGCCCACGGTCAGCGGCGTCTCCCGGGTGAACTCCTCCAGCGACGGGCCGTGCCCGTAGACCGGGGCGTTGTCGAAGTAGGGCCGGAACTCGCGCACCGCGTCCTGGGAGTTGCGGCGCATGAACACCTGCCCGCCGAGGCCGACGATCGCCTGGTCGGGTGAGCCGTGGCCGTGGTGCGCGAAGCGCTCGCGGTAGAGGCCGACCATCCGCTGGGTGTGCTCCTTGGGCCAGAAGATGTGGTTGGCGAAGAAGCCGTCGCCGTAGTAGGCGGCCTGCTCGGCGATCTCGGGGCTGCGGATGGAGCCGTGCCAGACGAACGGCGGGATGCCGTCGAGCGGGCGTGGGGTCGAGGTGAACGACTGCAGCGGGGTGCGGAAGCGGCCCTTCCAGTCGACCACGTCCTCGCGCCACAGCCGGTGCAGCAGGTCGTAGTTCTCGATGGCGAGCGGGATGCCGTTGCGGATGTCCTGCCCGAACCACGGGTAGACCGGGCCGGTGTTGCCGCGACCCATCATCAGGTCCACCCGGCCGTCGGCCAGGTGCTGGAGCATCGCGTAGTCCTCGGCGATCTTCACCGGGTCGTTGGTGGTGATCAGCGTGGTCGAGGTGGACAGCAGCAGCCGTTCGGTGCGCGCGGCGATCCAGCCGAGCATGGTGGTCGGCGACGACGGCACGAACGGCGGGTTGTGGTGCTCGCCGGTGGCGAACACGTCCAGCCCGACCTCCTCGGCCTTGAGCGCGATGGTGGTCATGGCCGTGATCCGGTCCCGCTCGGACGGCCGCCGACCGGTGGTCGGGTCGACCGTGACGTCACCGACGGTGAAGATTCCGAACTGCATGACCAGCTCCTCGGGTGGGGTGCGGACCGGGCGGTCCGGGGATCGCCCCGCACAACATACTTGACGAGTCAACTATTCCGGGAGGCGCGTGGCCCCGACCGTCCGGCTAACCTTGCCGCGATGACGTACCCCTGGCTCCGGGCCCCGGCGGCGCAGGTCGCGGCCACCGCGCAGACCCTCCTCGGCTGGACCGTCTCGGCGAACGGCGTGCGCGTGCGGTTGACCGAGGTCGAGGCGTACGCCGGCACCGGCGAGGACCCCGCCTCGCACGCCCACCGCGGACCCACACCCCGCAACCAGGTCATGTTCGGCCCCGCCGGGCACGTCTACGTGTACTTCGTGTTCGGCATGCACTGGTGCGCCAACATCGTCTGCGGTCGGGACGGCGAGGCGGCGGCCGTGCTGCTGCGCGCCGGCGCGGTGGTGGACGGGATCGAGACCGCCCGGGAGCGCCGCCCCCGCGCGTCGGACCGGGACCTGGCACGCGGGCCGGCCCGCCTGGTCAGCGCGCTCGGCCTCGGGCGGGACGCCAACGGCACCTCGGCGGTCGACGGCACCGGCCCGCTGCTCCTGACCCCGCCCGGGACGCCGGTCGACCCGGCGCGGATCGTCGCCGGCCCGCGGGTCGGCGTGGCCGCCGCCCACGACCTGCCGTGGCGCTTCTGGCTCGCCGACGAGCCCACCGTGAGCGTCTACCGCCGCCACACCCCCCGCCGCCGCTCCCCGCTCCCCCGCTAGCCGCCCACCCCGCCCGCACCCGCCCGGCGCCCGCGCCGCGCCCGCCGACCCCAGCCACGCCGATCAAGGGGTTCGCGTCACGGCAGGAGAGGGCGGCTGACGCGAACTCCTTGATCAACGCGCGGCTCGCGGGCGGGAGGAGCGGGGCAGGCAGGTGGGGTGGGGTGGGGTGGGGTGGCAACCCGACGGTCCCGCGAAGCGTCTCACTGTCAGGAGAGCAGGGCGTTGCGCACGAGTGACTTTCAACGGGGTGTTGACAACATGTCGCTCTCGGGTGTGGGATGGACGACATGGTCACCGTGGACAACGACCCGTTCACCGCTCCGGATGCTGCCCAGGCCCGCGCGCACCGCAACTACGCGGCGCTGCTGCGGATCGCCGAGCGGCACGCCGGCACGAACTCTCGCCGTCGCCGCTACGCGCACCCCGACGTGCCCGACGCGTACGAGGCGGCCACGCTGGTGATGGCGCTCGCCGGCGGCGCCGAACTGGAGGAGGGCGAGGAACCGGTCGACCAGGCCGACCTGATGGCCGCGCTGACCCTGATCCCGCACGTGCGGGCCGAGGTCGACGTGCTGGAGGCCGGGCTGCTGCAGGTGGCCCGCGGGCGCGGCATGACCTGGCAGGCGATCGCGTTCGGGCTGGGGCTGGGCAGCGCTCAGGCCGCCCGGCAGCGCTACGAGCGGCTCACCGTCCGCACCGGCACCGGCGACTGAGCCGGGGCCGGCGGACTGTCACAGCGGCGGGCGAGACTGTGCCGGACGACGGCACGGGAGGACGCGATGACGCGCGAGGAGATGCTGGCCTACTGCCTGGCCAAGCCGGGAGCCTGGCTCGACCGGCCGTGGGAGGGCGACGAGGTGGTGAAGGTGGGCAGCCGGATCTTCGCCTTCCTCGGCTCGCCCGAGGGCGAGGCCAGGATCGGCGTCAAGTGCGGCCCGACGCGGGAGGTCGCCGACGAGTGGGTGCACCGGTTCCCGGCCGACGCCCGCCCGTCGCCCTACATCGGCCGGTCCGGCTGGAACACGCTGCGGCTGGAGGGTGGCATCCCCGACGACGAGCTGGTCGACGCCGCCGACGGCTCCTACGACGCGGTGGTGGCCAAGCTGCCGAAACGCGAGCGGCCGGCCGGTTGACCGCGCGTGGAGCAGGACGCGGCTCGACCGGGGCGGGCGCTCGCCCGCCCCGGGGCCGGGTGGCTCAGCGGGGCACGACCGCCTCGGCGGCCCACTCCCGCCAACCCGCCAGCTTGTCCGCCGCGGCGGCGAGCTGATCGGCGACCGGCCCGGGGCCGGTGGAGCCGGGGGTGGTGCGGGCCGCGAGGGCCGAACGCACCGAGAGCACGTCGCGCACCGACGGGTCCAGGTGCTCGCTGACCGCGGCCAGATCGGCGTCGGAGACCTCGTCCAACGCGCAGTCCCGGGCCGCGCAGAGCGCGACCAGCCGGCCGGTGATCTCGTGCGCGTCGCGGAACGGCACGTTGCGCCGGACCAGCCAGTCGGCGACCTCGGTGGCCAGGGAGAAGCCGGACGGCGCGCTGGCCACCAGACGGTCCACCCGGACCGTCATCGTGGAGATCATCCCGGCCAGCGCGGGCAGCAGCAGTTCCAGCGTGTCGACCGCGTCGAACGCCGGCTCCTTGTCCTCCTGCATGTCCCGGTCGTAGGTCATCGGCAGGCCCTTGAGCATGGTCAGCACGCTCATCAGGCCACCGACCAGCCGACCGGACTTGCCCCGGGCCAGCTCGGCGATGTCCGCGTTCTTCTTCTGCGGCATGATCGACGAGCCGGTGGCGAACGCGTCGTCCAGCTCGACCCAGCCGAACTCCTGCGACGTCCAGAGCACCACCTCCTCGCCGAGGCGGGACAGGTGCACGCCGACCATCGCGGTGACGAAGAGGAACTCGGCGACGAAGTCCCGGTCGGCGACCGCGTCCATCGAATTGGCGAACGAGGTGCGGAAGCCCAACTCCTTGGCGACGGCCACCGGGTCCAGCGGCAGACCCGAGCCCGCCAGCGCGCCCGCGCCGAGCGGGCTGATGGCGGTCCGCTCGTCCCAGTCGCGCAGCCGTTCCAGGTCGCGCAGCAGCGGCTGCACGTGGGCCAGCAGCCAGTGCCCGAACGTCACCGGCTGGGCGTGCTGCAGGTGCGTCATGCCCGGCGCCGCGGTGTCGACGTGCCGCTCCGCCTGCTCGATGAGCGCCTCGGCCAGCTCGACCAGCCGGGCCGCCACCCCACGGGCGTGGTCGCGCAGGTAGAGCCGCAGGTCGGTGGCGACCTGGTCGTTGCGGGACCGGCCGGCGCGCAGCTTGCCGCCGAGGCTGCCCAGCCGTTCCAGCAGGCCCCGCTCCAGGGCGGTGTGCACGTCCTCGTCGTCCACCGTGGGACGGAACGCGCCGGACGCGCACGCCGCCTCCAGGTCGTCCAGCGCGGCCAGCATCCGACCCAGCTCCTCCGGGTCGAGCAGACCGGCGCCGGCGAGGACCCGGGCGTGCGCCCGGGAACCGGCGAGGTCGTACGGGGCGAGACGCCAGTCGAACTGGACACTCACCGACAGCCGCGCGAGCGCCTCGGCGGGACCGCCGGCGAACCGGCCTCCCCAGAGGCTCGTCCGGTTGGTGGCGGCGCTGTTCTCGGTCAGGCTCTTGTCGTCCACCCCACCCATTGTGAAGGTCACCAGCTCACCTCTCCCAACCGGGCGTCCCGCGCGGCGGCCAGGCCGCTGGGCAGGCCCCACAACCGCACGAAACCCTTCGCCAGCGACTGGTCGAACGTGTCGCCGGTGTCGTAGGTGGCCAGGCCGAAGTCGTAGAGGCTGGCCTCGGAGCGCCGACCGGTCACCACGGCCCGGCCGCCGTGCAGGGTCAGCCGAACCTCGCCGGTGACGTGCCGCTGGGCGTCGTCGACGAACGCGTCCAGCGCCCGGCGCAGCGGGGAGAACCAGAGACCGTCGTAGACCAGCTCGCCCCAGCGCTGGTCGACGCCGCGCTTGAACCGGGCCAGGTCCCGCTCGACCGTGACCGCCTCCAGCTCCTGGTGGGCGGTGATCAGGGCGACCGCGCCGGGCGCCTCGTACACCTCGCGGCTCTTGATGCCGACCAGCCGGTCTTCGACCATGTCGAGCCGGCCCACGCCGTGGGCGCCGGCGCGCCGGTTGAGGTCCAGGATCGCCTGGTACGGGGTGACCGTCTCGCCGTCGATCGCCACCGGGACGCCGCCGTCGAAGGTGATGACCACCTCGTCCGGGTCGCGCTCCAGGGCCGGGTCGGACGTGTACGCGTAGAGGTCCTCCACCGGCGCGGTCCAGATGTCCTCCAGGAAGCCGGTCTCCACGGCCCGGCCCCACAGGTTCTGGTCGATCGAGTACGGCGACCGCGCCGTGACGTCGATCGGCAGCCCCTTCTCCTCGGCGAAGGCGATCGCCTTGTCCCGGGTCCAGGCGAAGTCCCGGGCCGGCGCGACGATCCTCAGGTCGGGGGCGAGCGCGGCCAGGCCGACCTCGAACCGGACCTGGTCGTTGCCCTTGCCGGTGCACCCGTGCGACACGATCGTGCCGCCGTGCCGGCGCGCGGCGGCGACCAGGTGCCGGACGATCAACGGCCGGGACAGCGCGGAGACCAACGGGTAGCGGTCCATGTAGAGCGCGTTGGCCCGGATCGCCGGCACGCAGTACCCGGCGGCGAACTCGTCCCGCGCGTCGATCACCTCCGCCTCGACGGCGCCGCAGTCCAGGGCGCGCTGCCGGACGACGGTCATGTCCTCGCCGCCCTGGCCGAGGTCGACCGCGACCGCGATCACCTCGGCGCCGGTCTGCTCGGCCAGGTACGGGATGGCGACGGAGGTGTCGAGACCCCCGGAGTACGCCAGGACGACCCGCTCGGTCATGGTGTGCTGTTCCCTTCGACGTTCTCGTCCCGGCGGGCCCAGGCGGCGAGCCGGTCGCCCAGTGCCGCGCCGCCGTCGGGCTCGCGGGCCACGACGAGGATGGTGTCGTCGCCGGCGATGGTGCCGACGATCTCGGACAGGCCGGCCCGGTCCAACGCGCTGGCCAGGTAGTGGGCCGCGCCCGGCGGGGTGCGCAGCACGGCGATGTTCCCGCTGGCGTCGACCCCGTTGAGCAGTTCCCGCAGCAGGCGTACCAGCCGGGCCGGCGCGCCCTCGGCGTCGCGCAACGGACGGTGGCCGTCCTCCGGGATCAGGTAGACGCCCCGCCCGTCGCCGCCGCGCGCGGTCACCGCCCCCAGTTCCTTCAGGTCCCGGGAGAGCGTGGCCTGGGTGACCTGGATGCCGTCACCGGCGAGCAGGTCGGCCAGCTCGGTCTGCGAGTGGATGGGCGTGTCACGGATCAGCTCGACGATGCGGGCGTGCCGCGCGGCGCGGGTCAACGGGGCGGTCATGTGGATGCCTCCAGGAGAAAGGTCAGCAGCGCCTTCTGGGCGTGCAGGCGATTCTCCGCCTGGTCGAACACCGCGCTGCGCGGGCCGTCGAGCACCTCGTCGGTGATCTCCTCGCCGCGGTGGGCGGGCAGGCAGTGCAGCACGATCACGTCGGCCGCGGCGTGGGCGAGCAGGGCGTCGCCGACCTGGTAGGGCCGGAACGGGGTGATCCGGTCCAGCCCGTCGGCCTCCTGCCCCATGGACGTCCAGGTGTCGGTGGCGACCACGTGCGCGCCCCGGACCGCCTCGACCGGGTCGACGAGCACCCGGACCGAGCCGCCGGTGCCGGCGGCGATCTTCTCCGCCCGGGCCACGATCTCCGGGTCCGGCTGGAACCCCGCCGGGCCGGCGATCCGCACGTGCATACCGGCGGTCGCGCCGGCCAGCAGGTACGAGTGCGCCATGTTGTTCGCCGCGTCGCCGACGTACGTGAGGATCCGGCCGGCCGTGGCGCCGAACCGCTCGCGCACGGTGAGCAGGTCGGCCAGGAGCTGGCAGGGGTGGTAGGTGTCGGTGAGCGCGTTGACCACCGGCACCGTGGCGTGCGCCGCCACCTCGGCGATCCGGTCGTCGCCGTGGGTCCGCAGCACGATCGCCGCGACGTAGCGGGACAGCACCCGACCGGCGTCGGCCAGCGTCTCGCCCCGACCGAAGTGGGTGACCTGGGTGTCCACGACGAGCGGGTGGCCGCCCAGCTCGGCGATGCCGGCGTCGAACGAGATCCGGGTGCGCAGGCTCTGCTTGTCGAACAGCACCGCCACCGACCGGGGCCCGGCCAGCGGCTTGTGGGCGTACCGCTCGGCCTTCATCCGGGCGGCGAGGTCGAGCACGGCGGCCTGCTCGGCCGGCGTGAGGTCGTCGTCGCGCAGGAAGTGGCGGATCATGCGAGGGCCTCCGTGGCGGTGGGTCCGGTCGGCGCGGGAGCGGCCGCGTCGAGCGCGGCGGGTAGGGCGGCCAGGAACGCGTCGGCCTGCGCGGCCGTGAGGATCAGCGGCGGCGCGAGCCGGACCACGCCGGGCTGCACCGGGTTGACCAGGAAACCGGCGGCGCGCAGCGCGTCGGTCACCGTGCCGGCGACCGGGGCGGCCAGCTCGACGCCGAGCAGCAGGCCGGCGCCGCGCACCCCGCGCACCAGCGGGTGCCCGAGCGCCTCGACGCCGCGCCGCAGCCGCTCGCCGACCCGCTTGACGTGGTCGAGCAGCCCCTCGTTCGCGATCGTGGCGACCACCGCGAGCGCGGCGGCGCAGCTGACCGGGTTGCCGCCGAACGTGGTGCCGTGCGAGCCGGGGGTGAGCAGGTCGGCGGCCGGGCCGAAGGCCAGGCACGCGCCGAGCGGCAGGCCGCCGCCGAGCCCCTTGGCCAGCGTGACCACGTCCGGCTCGACGCCCTCGGCCTGGTGGGCGAACCAGTGCCCGGTACGCCCGACGCCGGTCTGCACCTCGTCGAGCACCAGCAGCGCGCCGCGTGCGGCGGTGATCCGCCGGGCCGCCGCGAGGTAGCCCGGCGGCGGGACGACCACGCCGTTCTCCCCCTGGATCGGCTCCAGGATCACCATCGCGGTGGCGTCGGTGACCGCCTCGGCCAGCGCGTCGACGTCGCCGTAGGGCACGTGGGTCACGTCGCCGGGCAGCGGGCGGAACGGGTCGGCCTTGGCCGGCTGACCGGTGAGCGCCAGCGCGCCCATGGTCCGGCCGTGGAAACCACCGTGGGCGGCCACCACGTGGCGTCGACCGGTGAGCCGGGAGAGTTTGAACGCCGCCTCGTTGGCCTCCGCGCCGGAGTTGGCGAAGAAGACCCGGCCCGGTCGGCCCGCGAGCGCCAGCAGCAGCTCGGCCAGCGCGACCGGCGGTTCGGCGACGAACAGGTTCGACACGTGCCCCAGCGTCGCGACCTGCCGGGTGACGGCGGCCACCACGGCCGGGTGCGCGTGGCCGAGCGCGTTGACGGCGATGCCGCCGACCAGGTCCACGTACTCCCGGCCGGCCTCGTCGACCACGACGGCGCCGGAGCCGGAGACGAGCGCCAGCGGCGGTGTGCCGTAGTTGTCCATCATGGTGGCGCGCCAGCGCCGCACCAGCGTGCTCATGAGCCGATCACCATCGTTCCGAACCCTTCCGAGGTGAAGACCTCCAGCAGCGTGGAGTGCGCGACCCGGCCGTCGACGACGTGCGCGGCGGGTACTCCCCCGCGCACCGCCCGCAGGCACGCCTCCATCTTCGGGACCATGCCCGACTCCAGCGACGGCAGCAGCGTCGCCAGCTCGTCGGCGGTGATCTCGCTGATCAGGCTGGACGTGTCGGGCCAGTCCGCGTACAGGCCGGGCACGTCGGTGAGGACGACCAACTTGCGCGCGTCCAGGGCGACCGCGAGCGCGGCGGCGGCGGTGTCCGCGTTGAGGTTGTGCAGCACCCCGTCGGCGTCCGGGGCGACGGTGGAGATGACCGGGATCCGGCCGGCCGCGATCAGGTCGGTGACCGCGGAGGCGTTCACCGACTCCACGTCGCCGACCTGCCCCACGTCGACCGGCTCCCCGTCCACGTACGCCGGCCGGCGCACCGCGGTGAACAGGCCCGCGTCCTCGCCGGAGAGCCCGACCGCGAACGGGCCGTGCGCGTTGACCAGGCCGACCAGCTCCCGGCCGACCTGCCCGACGAGGACCATCCGGACCACGTCCATGGCCTCGGGGGTGGTGACCCGCAGGCCGCCCCGGAACTCGCTGGCGATGCCGAGGCGGCCCAGCATGGCGGAGATCTGCGGGCCGCCGCCGTGCACGACGACCGGCTTGAGACCGGCGTAGCGGAGGAAGACCATGTCCGCGGCGAACGCCCGCTGGAGCGCGGGGTCCACCATGGCGTTGCCGCCGTACTTGACCACGACGGTCGCGCCGGCGAGGCGGGCCAGCCAGGGCAACGCCTCGATCAGCGTGGCGGCCTTGGCCTGGGCCCGGCTGAGGTCAGCGGTGAGGTTCATGTGGAATACGCCGAGTTCTCGTGCACGTACGCGTGGGACAGGTCGTTGGTCCAGACGGTGGCGGCGGCGCCACCGGCGTGCAGGTCGATCCGGATGGTCACGTCGCGGCCGGTGAGGTCCACCTTGGCGCGGTCCTCGGCGGCGGCCCCGGCCCGGCACACCCAGATCCCGTTGACCGCCACGTCGACGTCGTCCGGCTCGAACGCGGCGGCGGTGGTGCCGACGGCGGCGAGGATCCGACCCCAGTTCGGGTCGTTGCCGAACAGCGCGGTCTTCACCAGGTTGTTGCGGGCCACCGCGCGGCCCACCTCCACGGCCTCGTCCTCGTTCGCCGCGCCCACCACGTCGACGGCGACCTGCTTGGTCGCGCCCTCCGCGTCGGCGAGGAGCTGCTGAGCCAGGTCGTGGCAGGCGGCGGTGACCGCGGCGGTCAGCTCGGCCTCGGTCGGCTCGATGCCGGACGCGCCGCTGGCCAGCAGCAGCACGGTGTCGTTGGTGGACATGCAGCCGTCGGAGTCGACCCGGTCGAACGTGACCCGGGTGGCGGCCCGCAGCGCGGCGTCCAGCACGTCCGGGCCGGCCACCGCGTCGGTGGTGAGCACGCAGAGCATGGTGGCCATGGCCGGCGCCAGCATCCCGGCGCCCTTCGCCATTCCGCCGACGGTCCAGCCGCTGCCGCGCGCCACCGTCGTCTTGGGTCGGGTGTCAGTGGTCATGATCGCCTCGGCGGCCGGTCCGCCGCCGTCGCGGGACAGTCCGCGCACCGCGTCGCGTACGCCGGGCAGCAGCTTGTCCATCGGCAGCCGCTCGCCGATCAGGCCGGTCGAGCAGACCGCGACCTCGCCGGCGCCGACGATCAGCCGGGGGCTGCTGCCGGTGAGCGCGGCGGCGGTGTGCTCGGCGGTGGCGTGGGTGTCCTGGAAGCCGGCCGGGCCGGTGCAGGCGTTCGCGCCGCCGGAGTTGAGCACCACGGCCCGGACCACGCCGCCGTGAACGACGCGCTGGGTCCAGAGCACCGGGGCGGCCTTGACCCGGTTGGCGGTGAACACGCCGGCGACCCCGGCGTCCGGGCCGTCGTTGACGACCAGCGCGACGTCACCGGCGCCGGAGGTCTTGAGGCCGGCGGCGACACCGGCGGCACGGAAGCCGCGGGGGGTGGTGACACTCATGGGGTTACTCCGAAGACGGACAGACCGGTGGTCTCGGGGAGACCGACCATCAGGTTGGCGTTCTGCACGGCCTGGCCGGCCGCGCCCTTGCCCAGGTTGTCGATGGCGCTGACCACGATCACCCGCCCCGAGTCGACGTCCACGGTCGCCTGGAGGTGGCAGGAGTTCGAGCCGGCGGTGGCGGCGGTGTGCGGCCACGCCCCCTCGGGCAGCACGTGCACGAACGGCGCGTCGGCGTAGGCGGCGGCCAGCACCGCGCGCGGGTCGGCGTCGCCGGTCGGCAGCGCGGTGACGGTGGCCAGGATCCCGCGCGGCATGGGCGCGAGGACGGGTGTGAACGACAGGCCGGCCGCGCCGCTGGCCTGCTTGATCTCCGGCACGTGCTGGTGCGCGCCGACCTTGTAGGGCGACAGGTCGCCCATCACCTCGCTGCCGAGCAGGTGGGCCTTCGCGGCCCGGCCGGCGCCGGAGGTGCCGGAGGCGGCGACCACCACCACGTCGTCGGGGCGTACCGCGCCGGCGGCGATCAGCGGCGCCAGGGCGAGGGTGGTGGCGACGGCGTAGCAGCCGGTGCTGGCCACCCGCCGGGCCGCGGCGATCTCCGCCCGCTGGCCGGGCAGCTCGGGCAGGCCGTACGTCCACGCGCCGGCGTACGCGCCGGCGTAGTAGCGGGCCCAGGCGTCCGCGTCGCGCAACCGGTGGTCGGCGCCGAGGTCGACCACCGCGACGCTGTCGGGGAGGGCCGCCGCGAGCGCCGCCGACTGGCCGTGCGGCAGGGCCAGGAAGACCAGGTCCGCGTCGGCCAGGGCCGCCGGCTCGGTCGCCCCGAACACCAGGTCCAGGCCGACGAGCTGCGGGTGTACGGCGGCGACGGGCTGACCGGCCTGGCTGTGCGCGGTGGCGGTGACCAGGTCGAACTCGGGGTGACCGGCGAGCAGGCGCAACAGTTCGCCGCCGGCGTATCCACTCGCCCCGGCCACCGCAACTCGAATGCCCATACTGCCCTCCGCATGACTATGCATAGAGGTTAGCAGGGCCACCCCCTCACTGCAAGTTCATGCGGTCCACTGCATGGACGTGCGCTTCTCGGGCGGAGCCGGGTCAGAGCGGTATCGCCCGCTCGTCCTCCGCGCGCACCATGCGCTCCAGCGGACCCGTGCAGTGCTCGGCCGCCGAGCGGAACTCGCCGTTCATCGCCAGCAACCGGTGCCCGATCTCGATCCACCGCAGGATCCGGCGCGCCGTGCTCTGTTGCTCGTCCTCGGTGAAGAACACACCGCGCTGCAGCCAGCTCGTCCCGTCCCGGACGATCGTGACGATGGTGTGCGGTGACCGGTCGCCCTCCTGCTTCGCGATGCGCTCCAGCTCCCGGAACGCGTCCACCGCCACCTCGTGCAGGCCGTTGTCGGTCGGGCGGGCGCTGGCCCGCCGCAGACACACCATCGCCCAGGTGGTGACCACCTTGAAATGGTCCTGGCCGCCATCGCAACCCCGGGACGTCTCCAGGTAGGTGGCGGCCAGGTCCAGGTTCCGCCGCTCCAGCTCGTACGACCCGCACTGGAGCCAGTAGTGGAAGTCGTCCTTGAGGTAGTCGTGCAGCTGCTGATAGACCTCGCGCACCGAGTCGATCGGCAGGCCCGACTTCATCATCACCCGGTGGTTGATCAGCGCCACCATGGCGCGGCGGGTCGGGTCGTTGCGGTCGGTGATGCCGGCGCCGCGCTGGACGTAGAACAGCAGCAGCCGAGTGAAGATCTCCAGGAAGTAGTCCTTGTCCTCCCGGATCGACTTCTCCATCGCCTCCGCCACCACCCGGTGCCGGCTGCGGATGTGCCCCGACTCCCGCCGCACCAGCATCCGGCGACCCGACACCAGGCGCTCGATCGCCTGGTTGACGGCCGGGTCCGGGGGGCCGTCCGAGGCGATCTGCAGCAGGGCGTTCTGCGGCAGGGTCAACGACCGGTCCTCGTACTGCAGCGCCTCGAAGAGGCAGACCGTGGCGTAGATGTCCCGTTCCCGCGGATCGAGCTGGGCGAACTCGCTGTTGACCCGCTCCTCGAACCGGTATCCGGTGATCACCTCGACCATCGCGGCCATCAGGTCGCGGTCGGAGACCTGCCGCAGCCGGTCCACCCGCGTGTCGTGCAGCTTGTACTGCTTGAGCTTGCCGAGCTGCCGATACGCCTCCAACCTCTCCACCAGGCTGTTCAGGTCGTCGTCGGTCAGCCGCAGCGGTGGCACCCGGGTCAGGCCCGCCACCTCGTCGAGCAGATGACCCCGGGTGCTGCGGATGGTCGCCGCGACCAGGATCGTGCCGCGCTGGCCGAGCCGGGTCATCAGGCGGGCCGCCTCCGCGCCGAAGATGTCGACGTCGTCGATCAGGACCGCGTCCAGTCCGAGTTCCACGCACTCGCTGATGACGTCCTGGCTCGACTTGGTCGTCGCCCGGTCCACCCACCCGACCGCCAGGCCCCGGACGTGCAGGGCGACCGCGAACTGCATCAGCGTGGTGGACTTGCCGGTGCCGGACCGGTCGTTGAGCACGAGCACCGGCTGTTGCGGCCCGGCCGAACCGGCGCGTTCCAGCATCGCCGACAGGGTGGACAACTGCGCCGGGATGTTCTGCGCGACGTCACCCCACGTCGGGTCGGTCCCCCTCAGGTACAGCGGGTCGCCGGGCGGCGCCGCCTCCAGCAGGGTGGAGACGAGCTGAACCCCGGCATTGCGGTCGAGCACGGACCGCATCCGGGCGCGCAGCTGCGCGCCCCGACGCATCGGCTCCCGGGTGGCACCGAGCCGCTCGCGGGCCAACTCGGCGACGGTGAGTGGAACCTGGACGGTGCCCGCCCCGGCCAACTTCCACGAGGCGGTCGCGTCGTCGCCCGGCGCCACCACGAAACGCCGGGGCGCACCCGACGCCCCGGCGTCGCCGGTCAGCGTGTCCAGGTAGAGCGACAGGTGCCGACTGTCGACGGTGCTCGCTCCGAACACCACCGGGTGGGTGATCAGATCCGCCTTCAACTGCCGGAACCACTGGCCGCGGGCGCCACGCCCCCGGTCGTCGATGTCGAACGTCACCGGCCCGGCGGCGCTGCCCGGCGCGATGCCGTGCATCGCCACGACCTCCAGCTGCGGGCGGCCCCGGCCGGGCGGGTCCCGGTGCGCGTCCACCACGACCACATTGCTGCCGACCTCCATCCGCGCGGCGATGTCGTGGAAGACGTTCGTGCCGGTGCAGTCGTACACCCGGTACCACGGGGCCAGCAGCAGTCGCAGGGCGGTGTCGTTGATGGTGGTGCCGTCCGCCACCAGCATCCCCCCGATGGTGCGCCGCACCAGCGACGGGTCCGCCTGCCGCAGCCGCTGCATCAGCGCCGCCAGGGTCACCCGGCCGTCCGCGATCGGTTGGGCGAGCTGGTCCGCCAGCGCGTCGAACAGCTCGTCCGGGCTGGCGAGCGGGCTGGACCACTCGCCGCGCGACTCCGCCTCGATGCCGGAGGTGAGGACCAGGACGGCCTGCCCGGTCGCCATGATCTGGTCGATCTCCGCGAGCAGATCGCCCGGGTCCGCGCGTGCCGGCTCCGGCTCCACCACCGGCTCCGCCGCCGGCGGCACCGGTGCGGGCCGGACGGCGTCGAGCAGGGTGCCCCCGTCCAGGTCGACCAGGCGTACGCCACCGTCGACCCGCCGGGCGACCACGACCTGCGGCCCGGCGTCGGGGATCAGCCAGCCGGATCCGCTCCCGCCCTCGGAGCCGGCGACCGGGAGCACCGGGATCGCGGCATCCCCCGGCAGCTCGGCGCCGGTCGGCGCGACGACCGCCACCGCGTCCACCGGCCGGGCCCAGCCCGTGGTCAGGGCGCTCACCTGACGGGAGTGCAGGGTGGCGAGTTCGGGCGAGGCGTCCGCGGTGAGCATCCGGAAGGCGGTGTTGACGGTCGCCACGCCGAGGCGAACGTTTCCGGTGTCGAGCACCAGGCCGCCCTCGCCGGGCAGCAGCCCGGGCTGCCAGCCGCCCTCGGGCACGTAGCCGGCGTACCAGTCCAGGCAGGGCCGGAAGCCGGCCCGGATCGCCTCCCGTACGTCCGGCGTCTCGTCGCGCCAGAAGTCGTCCCGCACCATGTGCCACCAGTCGGTCAGCGACCGGACGGTCGGCAGGGCCGGGGAGAGCGGTGCGCGGTCCGCGAGGCCGGGCACGGCCAGGACGGCGGGGAGTTCCGTCGGCACCGGAGCCTCACAGCATTCGGCGAGGATCCGGTCCACGACCGCCGACACCGCGGCGAACTCGTCCGCCGAAGCCGACGACGTGAGGTCGCCGACGAGCACCAGCGCGTCCACCGCGCCGCCCTCGTCGTGCAGGCGGGCGACCGCAGCCGCGCAGCGATTCCCCAGGGCTTCCGCGTCGGAGGCGATCGAGGGCGAACCTCGCACGATCAGGAACGTGGGATCGTTGTGCAGTGCCATCGGCTCAGCCCTCCCTGGTCAGCGCGGCCGACACCGCGCTCCTCGGAACTCGGACGGTGACGTCACGACGATCGCCGCAACGGGCGAGCCTGACGGAGACGAACTGCCCCGACATCGAGCGCACGTCGACCTTCCCCTCGACCTTCGGGCCGACAGCGGGGCCGCACAGGGCACGAAGGGTGGCCTGGCCGTCCGGCCCGAGAATGAGCACCCCGGGTCGGGTCTTGTCGGGATGTTCGACGAACAGGGCGGCGCAGAAGGTCGCCACGGTCGCCGCGAGGGCGACGACGGACACCAGGTTCGCCCACGTCTGCCGGCGGTCGACCTGCCGCGCCTCCCGGTCTCCCCGCCGGAGGACCTCCTCGATCAGCGAGCGGGCGTCGGGCGCCTCGCGCGCGGCGGTCGGCGGTGGCGGCACGACCGTCGCGATGGCGCGGACGTACAGGACCGCGGCGAACAGCCACAACGCGACGGCGACGCACCCGGCCACCCGGGTCACCGGCGCCGCCGACGCCAGCGCCGTGAGGGTGAACGTCGCCACCAGGGCACCGGCGAAGACGGTGACGACCGACTGTGCGGCCTGGGCCCGGGTCCGGGCGCTCGACGCCGCGCGCACGCGGTCCGGGTAGTACGCCTGCACCACGGCCTCCTGGACGGAGGTCAGGAGCGGGGTGGAAGGCGAATCCGGCATGAGCGTCCTTCATCTGACGAATGTCGAAGGACTGTAGGCGCCGGCCGTGCGCGAGCGGGTCCGTCTGTACGAATCCCGACAGCACGAGGACAGCGGCACACGAGCGTTAAGAAGGGCCCCCGCCTCTACCGAAAGCGTTAAGCGGGGGCCCTTCCTTACACCTCAGGCGCCGCGGAGGATGGCGCCGAAGCGCTGCGCGGCGAGCGCCACCGCGGCGTCGCGGGCGGCCACCGCCTCCTCACCGGCCAGCGTGCGGTCCGGGGCCCGGAACGTCAGCTTGTAGGCCAGCGACTTCCGCCCCGCGCCGAGCTGCGCGGAGGCGTAGACGTCGAAGAGCCGGACGTCCTCCAGCAGCGGGCCGGCGCCCTCGGCCAGGGCCCGCCGCACCTCCGCCGCCGGCACCGCCTCGTCCACCACCAGCGCCACGTCGATCAGCGCCGGCGGGAACGTGGAGATGGTCGGCCCGGTCGCCAGCGGCGCGGCGGGCAGCGCGTCCAGGTCCAGCTCCATGGCGCTGGTGCGGCGGGGCAGCTCCAGCGCGGCCACCACGGCCGGGTGCAGCTCGCCGGCGTGCCCGACGACGACGTCGTCCACCAGCAGCTCGGCGCAGCGCCCCGGGTGCCAGGGCGCCCGCTCGCCGGCCCGCACGGTCACCCGGTCGGCCGGGATGCCGGCGGCGTCCAGCACCGCCCGGCCGGCCTCGACGGCGTCCGCCCAGCCGGCCGCCCGGCCCGCGCCCCACCAGCCGGCCGGCTCGATCTCGCCGCAGAGCGCCACGGCGACGTGCCGCGGCTGCGCCGGGACCACCGCGTCGGCGGCGGCGAACTCCTCGTCGGTGGGCCGCCGGTCCACGCCCATGGCGGGCGGGGCGCCGACGCCCGGACGCGGGTGGAAGACCGCGCCGATCTCGTAGATCGCCACGTCCCGCTGGCCCCGACCCACGTTGCGCTTGACGACGCCCAGCAGCGGGCCGAGCAGCGTGGTGCGCAGCAGCGGCTCCTCCTCGGACAGCGGGTTGGCCAGCCGCACCGCGGGTCGGCGCGGGTCGTCGGCCGGCAGGCCGAGCTGGTCGGCCAGCTCGGGCGCCACGAACGGCTGGGACAGCACCTCGACCAGGCCGCGCTCCGCCAGGGAACGGGCGACGGCCCGGCGACGCTGCTGCTGCGGGGTCAGGCCCCGGCCGGCCGGCGCGGTGGGCAGCACCGACGGCACCCGGTCGTACCCGTCGAGGCGGACCACCTCCTCCACCAGGTCGGCCGGGTCGGTCAGGTCGGGCCGCCAGCTCGGCGGCGTCACGGTGAGCACCTCACCCGCGCCGGACGCGGCCACCCCGGCGGCGCCCGGGTCCTCGCCGAGCCGGTCGGCGCCGCGCGTGACCGCGCACCCGACCTGCTCCAGCAGCTCCACCACCCGGTCCGGCGCATACGTCACGCCGACCCGGCGCGACGGCAGGTCCACCGGCAACGCGACCGGCGTCCGCGGACGGACGTGGTCGAGGTCGAGCACCTCGGCGCCGGCGGCACCGCCGGCCAGGTCGGTGAGCAGCCGGACCGCCTTCTCCAGCGCGACCAGCGGCAGCGTCGGGTCGACGCCCCGCTCCCAGCGCTTGGCGGCCTCGCTGAACAGCTTGTGTCGCCGGGCGGTGCGCCCGACCATCGCCGGGTCCCAGTGCGCCGCCTCGAAGAGCACGTTCGTGGTGGAGGCGAGCACCTCGCTGGTCTCGCCACCCATCACCGCGGCCAGCGAGATCGGACCGGTGTCGTCGCAGATCACCATGTCCTCCGGTACGAGGGCACGGCTCACCCCGTCCAGGGTGGTCAGCTTCTCCCCCGGCTCGGCGCGACGCACCACCAGCGGCCCGACGATCCGGTCGGCGTCGAAGGCGTGCATCGGCTGGCCGAGTTCGAGCATCAGGTAGTTGGTGATGTCGACGGGCAGCGAGATGCTGCGCACGCCGGCGACGGTGAGCCGCTGCCGCATCCAGCCGGGCGTCTCGACGGTCGGGTCGACACCGCGCACCATCCGGGCGGCGAACCGGTGGCAGCCGACCGGGTCGCGGACCTCCACCGGGTACGCCGGCTCGGCGGTGCCGCCCGACGCGGGCGCGTCGGCGGGGTCACGGAACGGCACGCCGAGCGCGTGCGACAGCTCCCGGGCGATGCCGCGGACGCTGAGCGCGTACCCGCGGTCCGGGGTGATCTCCATCTCGACCACCACGTCGTCCAGGCCGACGATCGGCCGCGCGTCGTCGCCGGGCTGGGCTTTCACGTCCTCGGGCAGCACGATGATGCCCGAGTGGTCGTCGCCGAGCCCCAACTCCTGCGCCGAGCAGATCATGCCGTGGGAGTTGCGCCCGTACGTCTTGCGCGCGCCGATGGCGAAGTTGCCGGGCAGCACCCCGCCCGGCAGGATCACCACGACCCGGTCGCCCTGGGCGAAGTTGCGCGCCCCGCAGACGATCTCCTGCGGCTCGCCGGTGCCGTTCGCGGCGCCCACGTCCACCCGGCAGAAGCGGATCGGCTTCTTGAAGCCGGTCAGCTCCTCGATCTCCAGGACCTCGCCCACGACCAGCGGACCGGTGACGGTCTCCCGCAGGTCCACGATCGACTCGACCTCGATGCCGAGGTCGACCAGCGCCTGCTCCAGGTCGCCGGTGGGCAGGTCGGTCGGGAGGTCCACGTACTCCCGCAACCAACTGACAGAAACTCGCATGACTCTTCTTCCACCGTTCCCGTAGCTCAGGCGCCGAACGCGCGGGTGAACCGCACGTCGCCCTCGGCCATGTCCCGCATGTCGCTGACCCCGTGCCGGACCATCACGGTCCGGTCGATGCCCATGCCGAACGCGAATCCGGAGTAGACCTCCGGGTCGATCCCGCAGGCGCGCAGCACACGCGGGTTGACCATGCCGCAGCCACCCCACTCGACCCACTGCGGCCCGTCCCGGTGCTCCGGGAACCAGACGTCGAACTCCGCCGACGGCTCGGTGAACGGGAAGTAGTGCGGCCGCCAGCGGGTCTTCGCGCCCTCGCCGAACATGGCCCGGGCGAAGTGGTCGAGCGTGCCGCGCAGGTGCGCCATGGTGATGCCCTTGTCCACCACCAGGCCCTCGACCTGGTGGAAGACCGGCGCGTGGGTGGCGTCCAACTCGTCGGTGCGGTAGACGCGGCCCGGCACCACCACGTAGATCGGGGGCTTGCGGCTGAGCATGGTGCGCGCCTGCACGGGCGACGTGTGGGTGCGGAGAACGAGGCCGGAACCCTCGGGTGCGATGTGGAACGTGTCCATGAGGCCGCGGGCGGGGTGGTCGGCCGGGATGTTCAGCGCGTCGAAGTTGGTCCACTCCAGCTCGACCTCGGGACCTTCGGCCACCTCGTAGCCCATGCCGATGAACAGGTCGCTGATCTGCTCCATCAGCACCGTCAGCGGGTGGCGGGCGCCGCGCGGCCGGCGGTCGTACGGCAGGGTCACGTCGACCCGCTCCTCGACCAGCACCCGCTCGGCCCGCTCCCGGTCCAGGATCTCCTGCCGGGCGGCGTACGCGGACTCGATGGCACGCCGGGCCTCGTTGACCCGCTTGCCGGCGTCGGACTTCGCGGCCGGCGGCAGCGCGCCGATCTCCCGGCGCGCGAGCGACACCGGGGACCGGTCCCCCAGGTGCGCGGGACGCAGCGCGGTCAACGCGTCCGGGTCGGCGGCGGCGGCGAACGCCTTCTCGGCGTCGGCCACGGCCCCGGCCAGGGCGTCCGGGTCGAGCAGGGCGACCTGCTTCGGGTCGTACGGATCGTTGCGGTAGCTCATGGTGAACGGGCACTCCCTCACGGCGGCGCCGGCCCTTCTCAGGCGGCCAGACGAGTCTACGGACGCGCGGCTTCGCCGCAGCCCGCCGGTGGGAGTCGTGCAGGGAGGAAGGTCAGGCCTGCCGCCCGCCGACACCGGCGGGCTGGCTAAACGAACGCCGTGGCGCGTTCATCACGTGGCGGACTCCCCTGCTCCGTCCTGCGTGACCGTGGGTCGACGCAGTGCTCTCGCCGAAGAATACAGGCAGACGGCCGCCGCCGCAGCCAGATTGAGACTCTCCGCGCGCCCGTGCAGCGGCACCCGCACCCGGGCGTCGGCGGCCGTGGTCAGCTCCTCCGGCAGGCCGTGCGCCTCGGAGCCGAACAGCCAGGCGGTGGGGGCGGCGAGCCGGCCGGCGTCGGCGAGGTCGTCGAGGTCGCTGTCGCCGTAGCCGGTGGTGGCGAGGATCGACAGGCCGGCGGCCCGCAGCGCCTCGACGGCCGCGAGCGGGTCGGCGGCGCGCACCACGTCGACGTGGAAGAGGCTGCCGGCGGAGGCCCGCACGCACTTGCCGTTGTAGGGGTCGACCGCCTCGCCGGCGAAGACCACCGCGCCAGCGCCGGCCGCGTCCGCGGTGCGCAGCACCGTTCCGGCGTTGCCCGGGTCGCGGATCCCGGCGAGCACCGCCACCAGGCGCGGCCCGCGCGCCAGGGCCTCGTCCATCGGGACGTCGAGGTGCCGGCAGACCGCCACCAGGCCCTGCGGGGCCACGGTCTCGGCGAGCGCCGCCAGGGCGTCGTCGGTGACCTCGGAGACCGGCACGTCGGCGCGGGCCGCGGCGGCGGCGAGGTCGGCGTACCGGTCGAGCGCCGCCGGGGTGCCGAACAGCTCGACCACGGCGCCGCCGAGGGCGAGCGCCTCGCGCACCGCCTGCGGCCCTTCGGCCAGGAACCGGCCGGTCTGCTCGCGGTCGCGCCGGCGCTGCAGCCGGCGGGCCGCGACGACCCTCGGGGTACGCGGGGTGAACGGACCGGGAACGGCGTCGAGGCGCCTCCCCTGCGACGGTGACTGCATGGGAGACGCCTCGATCTGCCGTACGGGTGGGTCAGCGGCCTGGGCCGCGTACAGGTGGGTCAGGCGGCCTGGGCCGCGGCGCCACCGGTGCCCTCGGCCGCCACGGCGGCGCGGGCCAGCTCGACGATCGCCGCGAACGCGGCGGCGTCGTTGACGGCCATGTCGGCCAGGATCTTGCGGTCGACCTCGATGCCGGCCAGGCGCATGCCCTGGATCAGCCGGTTGTAGGTCAGGCCGTTGGCC
This sequence comes from Micromonospora sp. WMMD754, assembly GCF_049315235.1. Classification (NCBI taxonomy): domain Bacteria; kingdom Bacillati; phylum Actinomycetota; class Actinomycetes; order Micromonosporales; family Micromonosporaceae; genus Micromonospora; species Micromonospora sp. WMMD754. The sequence goes on along the minus strand of NZ_CP186058.1, from coordinate 4,435,332 downwards.
CGGGCTCCGGCGTTGATCCGCTGGATCCAGAGCTGCCGGAAGTCGCCCTTGCGGTCGCGACGGTCCCGGTAGGAGTACTGCATCGAGTGCAGCACCTGCTCCTTGGCCTTGCGGTAGAGCCGGGAGCGCTGACCGCGGTAACCGCTCGCGGTCTCCAGCAGGGTACGACGCTTCTTCTGGGCGTTCACAGCCCGCTTGACGCGTGCCATCTCAACTCCTTCTTCGGTTCAGGTGGCGCGCGTCAGCGGCCGAGCAGCTTCTTGATGCGCTTGGTGTCGGCCTTGGCCAGCTCGACCGTGCCGGTCAGCCGACGGGTCTGGGTGCTGGCCTTCTTCTCCAGGTTGTGGCGGAGGCCGGCCTGCTGGGCGACGATCTTGCCCTTGCCGGTCACCTTGACCCGCTTGCCCATACCCGTGTGGCTCTTCATCTTCGGCATGTGGAACGTCTCTCCCTGTTACTGGCCGCTGGTGTCAGCGGTCGGGCCGGTCTCACCGGCTGCTGCGGTCTCGCCGGCCGCCGGGGCCTCGCCACCTGCCGGGGCTCCGGACTCCTCCGCGGCGCGGTCCCGGGGCCCACCGCGCGACGCCGTGGCGGCGACCGCGGAGGCCTTGACGGCCCGGTGCGGAGCGAGAACCATGATCATGTTTCGGCCGTCCTGCTTCGGCGCGGCCTCGACGTATCCCAGGTCCGTGATCTCGGACTCGAGCCGGCGCAGGAGCCGGTAACCCAGCTCCGGGCGGCTCTGCTCGCGACCGCGGAACATGATCGTCACCTTGACCTTGTCGCCCGCCTTGAGGAACCGCACCACGTGACCCTTCTTGGTCTCGTAGTCGTGCGGGTCGATCTTCGGCCGGAGCTTCATCTCCTTGATGACGGTCTGCTGCTGGTTACGCCGCGCTTCGCGCGCCTTGAGTGCGCTCTCGTACTTGAACTTGCCGAAGTCCATGAGCTTGCACACCGGCGGGCGCGCCATCGGCGCAACCTCGACCAGGTCCAGGTCGACGTCCGCGGCCAGCTGCAGGGCGCGCTCCAGCGGGACGATGCCCACCTGCTCACCCTCGGGGCCGACCAGTCGGACCTCACGTGCCCGGATCTGCTCGTTCACGCGTGGTTCGACGCTGATGGGGCCTCCTCGAGTCGAAGTCTCGTGTGGTGCCGACTCCGTGGGCTCCCGGGCGGGAGCCGACTCGGAAAGCAGAAGGCCCCGGCGTATGCCAGGGCCCACTCGACCGGTCGGCACGATCACAGGATCGCGCATCCGGGATCGGGACGTGCCCGAAACCCGGGGACCGGACCCGGACACCTGGACGGCGACTCGGGTGGGAGCGGGCGCTCCGCTTCATGACCACCCGCGCGTCAGGGACGGGGGCAGTCTGGTCGACTCCGCAAGACTACACCCTCGGCCCAGGCCGACCCAAACCGGGCCCCGCAGGTCAGCGGGGTGCCGGCTGGCCGGCGGCGAGGGCGGCCAGGTGTGCCTGGTGCAGGCGGCGCAGCGCCCGGACCGCCTCGACCGCGCTCTCCTTGTCGGCGGCCTGCAACGCGACCATCGGGAGCAGGTCGTCGTCGTGCAGCTCCAGGCTGGCCCACGGGGCGCCGCGGTCGAACCGGACCCCGCGCACGACCTCCCAGGGCAGCTCGTAGGAGCTGATCACGTTGCGGACCCGCACGCCGCGGGCGTCGGCGGTCACCCGGGGGCGGGTGAACAGCAGGAAGCCGAGCGCGCCGAAGACCCCGAGACCGACCATGGCGAACTGGTCGCCGCGCTGGAACGTGCCGTAGCCCTCACCGGTGGAACCGGACAACGAGGTCGCGACGAGGCTGAACACCACCAGCAGCGCGACGGCCGACGCCCAGCAGACCACCCGGACGCGGCGGGGCCGCACGGTCACCACGGAATCGCTCACCCGACCAGTCTGCCATCCGGCTCGCGCTCACGTTCGGCCGCCACACGGACCGCGCCGCGCCGACGTACCCCGGCCACCAGCACGGCCACCAGCGTGAGCACCGCGCCGGCCAGCACCGGCAGCCGGACGCCGGGCCCGCCGGGCAACGCCAGGTCGAGCAGGAGCGCCCCGCCGAGCTGCCCGGCCACCAGCGCCAGGCCGGTGCGCAGCACCCCGGCCGCGCGGACGCCGACCAGCAGCGCCAGCACGATGCCGACGCCGAACAGGCCGCCGACGTAGAGCCACCACTGCGTCGGCCAGCGCGGATGCTCGGCGAACGCGCCGGCCAGCACCGCCACCGCGCCGATCACCGTGGTGCTGACCAGGAAGTTCACCGCGAGGCCGGCGGCCGGGCCGACCACGGCCGCGACCCGGCCGTTGAGCGCCGACTGCAACGCGACCGCGAGCCCGCCGACCACGGAGAGCAGCACCAGGCCCACCGCGAGGTCACCGACCGGCCGGCCGAGCTGGGCGAGGGCCACCGCGCCGACGCCGAGCGCCGCCCCGGCCACCCGCGGCACGGTGAGCGGCAGCCGCCCGCCGGCGGCCAGCCCGGCCCGATCGACGGCCAGCCCGCCGAGGCTGCCGCCGGCGACCTGGGCGATCGTGAACACCGCCACCCCGAGCGCCGGGACCACCACCGGGGCGGTCAGCACGATCACCGCGCCGCCGAGCCCACCCAGGTACGCCCACCAGGGCAGCCCGGCGCGGCGCAGCCCGGCCAGCCCGGTCCGCATCGACGGCACGACGGCCAGCCCGACCAGCACGAGCAGGCAGCCGCCCAGGTTGTTGACGACCGCGCCGAGCACCGGATCACCGGTCCGCTCCCCCAGCTCCGCGTTGACCACGCCCTGGGCGGCCGAGGCCACGCCACCCAGGACGACGACGGCCAGCGCGGCCGGCAGCGGCAGCGGCCTCACAGCCGGCAGGCGTGGATGTTGGTGACCAGGATCGCCCGGGCGCCCAACTCGTACAGCTCGTCCATGATCCGGTGCACGTCGTCGCGGAGCACCATCGCCTGCACCGCGACCCAGCCCTCCCGGTGCAGCGGCGAGACCGTGGGCGACTCGATGCCCGGCGTGAGCGCACTGGCCCGGTCGAGCAGGCCGGCCGGCACGTCGTAGGCGAGCATCACGTAGCGGCGGGCGACCAGCACGCCGTGCAGTCGACGCTGGAGCTGCTCCTGCTGGGCGCCGCCGGGCGCGCCGGCCCGGCGGACCAGCACCGCCGAGGAGCGCAGCAACGGCTCCCCGAAGACCACCAGGCCGGCCTGGCGCAGCGTGGCGCCGGTCTCCACCACGTCGGCGACCACGTCGGCCACGCCGAGCCGGATGGCGTTCTCCACCGCGCCGTCGAGCCGGATCACCTCGGCCTTGACGCCCAGCTCGCCCAGGTGTCGCTCGACCAGGCCCGGGTACGCGGTGGCGATCCGGTGCCCGCCGAGCTGCTGGACGGAGGCGACGTCTTCGGGGCGGGCGGCGAACCGGAAGGTGGCCCGACCGAAGTTGAGGTCGACCACCTCCTCGGCCGGCGCGCCGGAGTCGATCAGCAGGTCGCGCCCGGTGATGCCGACGTCCAGGTCACCGGAGCCGACGTAGGTGGCGATGTCCTTGGGACGCAGGTAGAAGAACTGGATGTCGTTGGGCTCGTCCCGGCAGACCAGGTCCTTCGGGTCGGTGCGCTGGCGGTAGCCCGCCTCGCGCAGCATCCCGGCGGCCGACTCGGCCAGGGCGCCCTTGTTGGGTACGGCGACACGCAGCATGGGAGTGCTCCTTCGTTCGATCGGATGATCAGCGGACGGGCACTCAGAGATGTCGGTAGACGTCCTTCAGGTCGAGACCGGTGGCCAGCATCAGCACCTGCGCCTGGTAGAGCAGCTGGGAGATCTCCTCGGCGGCCCGCTCCGGGCCCTCGTGCTCGGCCGCCATCCACGACTCGGCCGCCTCCTCGACGACCTTCTTGCCGATGAAGTGCACGCCCTTCGCGAGCGCGTCGACGGTGCCCGAGCCGGGGGTGCCGGCGGCGGCCTTGGCCTGCAGCTCGGCGAACAACTCCTCGAACGTCTTCACGGAAGGCGATTCTTCCAGCCGCCCGCCGGGGCCGCTCGCCCCGGGTCCGTCGGTCGGGTTCGACCGGCCGCCGTCGCACCCTCCCGGCCGGATCGGGGTGGGCCTCCGCTCCGGCGCTCTCCGCTCGCGGCGGTGCCGGCCCTCCGGAGGCCGCCATCCGTCCGGGTGCCTCCACGCCGCCTGTGGAGCTGATATCAGAAACGACTCGGGCCGCCGACCGCGCCGGACCGGCACCTCGGCGTACTGAGTCGATCATCGGGCCCCTACGGGCGGGGGTCGTGGACGGGGACCGGCAGCACGGGACCGGGCAGCACGGAACCGGGCAGCACGGAACCGGGCAGCACGGAACCGGCGCCGCGGGGGCGATCGCCGGCCACACGACACGCCGGTTCGAACGGGTGAGTCGTTTCTGATATCAGCTCTAAAGGCGGCGCGAACCCAACGGGTCACCGGCCGCCGTCGTCTGCCCCGGCCACCCGACCACGTCGACGCCGGGCGCACTCCGCCGGCCAGGCGGTCAGGCGGTCAGGCGGTCAGGCGGTCAGGCGGTCAGGCGGTCAGGCGAAGCCGACGCGGTGGGAGGCGTGGGCGTCCAGGGTACGGACGGCCAGCGCGGCGTCGAGGGCGGCCACCGTGGCCGCCCAGCCCTTGTCCTCGGCCGAGCCGGGCAGCCCGGCCCGGTCCCGGGCCTGCTCGATGGTGTCCACCGTGAGCACCCCGTGCGCCACCGGCTTGCCCTCGTCCAGCGCCACCCGGGTCAACCCCTCGGTGACCGACTGGCAGACGTAGTCGAAGTGCGCGGTCGCGCCACGCACCACGACGCCGAGCGCGACGACCACGTCGTACCGGCGTGCCATGGCCTGGGCCACCACCGGCAGCTCCACCGAGCCGGCCACCCGGGCCACCACGGCCCGCGCGCCGCACGCCTCGGCCGCGGCGACCGCCCGCTCGGCCATGTGGTCGGTCAGCTCGCCGTGCCAGCGGGCCGCCACCACGCCGACGGTCATGCCGGCGGCGTCCACCGCGGTCACGCCCGGCTCTCCGAAACCCGCCATCGTCCTACGCTCCGATCTCGTCACCGGCGACCGGCCGGCCCATCGGGGCCTCGGTCGCCTCGTCCAGCCCGTCCAGGAGGTGGCCCATCCGGTCCCGCTTGGTGCGCAGGTAGCGCACGTTCTCCGGGTTGGACCGCACCGGCATGCCCTCCCGGCCGGTCACGGTGAGGCCGTACCCCTCCAGGCCGGCCCGCTTGGCCGGGTTGTTGGTCAGCAGCCGCATCGAGCGGACGCCGACGTCGTAGAGGATCTGCGCGCCGGTGCCGTAGTCCCGCGCGTCGGCCGGCAGACCCAGGTCGAGGTTCGCGTCCACCGTGTCGCGCCCCTGGTCCTGCAACTGGTACGCCTGGAGCTTGTGCAGCAGGCCGATGCCGCGCCCCTCGTGCCCGCGCACGTAGAGCACCACCCCGCGTCCCTCCTGGGCGACCCGGGCCAGCGACGCCTGCAACTGCGGTCCGCAGTCGCAGCGCAGCGAGCCGAACACGTCGCCGGTGAGGCACTCGGAGTGCACCCGGACCAGCACGTCGCGCCCGTCGCCGAGGTCGCCCATGACCAGCGCGACGTGCTCGGCCGAGTCGTGTTCGGCGCGGTAGCCGAGCGCCCGGAACACCCCGTACGGGGTGGGCATCCGCGCCTCGGCGGCCAGTTCGACCTGTTTCTCGGTGCGTCGCCGGTGGGCGATCAGGTCGGCGATGGTGACCAGCGTCAACCCGTGCTCGGCGCAGAACTTCTCCAGGTCCGGCAGGCGCATCATGGTGCCGTCGTCATTGACCAGCTCGCAGAGCACCCCGGCCGGGCGCAGCCCGGCCAGCCGGGTCAGGTCCACCGCCGCCTCGGTGTGCCCGGCCCGGCGCAGCACCCCGCCCGACCGCGCGCGCAGCGGCACCACGTGGCCGGGACGGGCCAGGTCGGTCGGGTCGGTCCCGGCGTCGGCGAGCAGCCGGATGGTGTGCGAGCGGTCCGCGGCGGAGATGCCGGTGGTGACCCCCTCGCGGGCGTCCACCGTGACCGTGTACGCGGTGCCGCGCCGGTCCTGGTTGGTGTGGTGCATCGGCGGCAGGTCCAGCCGGTCGCACTCGTCCTCGGTCAGCGGCACGCAGATGTAGCCGGAGGTGTAGCGGACCATGAACGCGACCAGTTCCGGCGTGGCCAGCTCGGCCGCGAAGATCAGGTCGCCCTCGTTCTCCCGGTCCTCGTCGTCGACCACGACCACGGGTCGCCCGGCGGCGATGTCCGCCACCGCCTGCTCGATGGAACCGAAGACGGTCATGCCACGACCTCCGAGTACGTCGCCGGGATCCGGGTGCGGGCGGCCGTGGCGGCCCGGGAGGTGCGCCACCAGCTGTACAGGCCGGCGGCGCAGAACGCGCCGTAGACCAGGTACATCGCGGCCGACGGATAGAAGCCGCCGCGCAGCAGCAGCGGGACGCCGACCGCGTCCACCGCGATCCAGATCAGCCAGAACTCCACCCAGCCCCGCGCCATGCCGTAGGTGGCGAGCAGGCTGCCGACCAGGATCCAGGCGTCCGGCAGCGGGCCCCACGAGCCGAGCGCGGCCAACGCCGGGTAGGCGGCGGCGGTGCCGACGGCCGCGACCGCGAGCAGGCCCAGCCGCTCCCGCCAGGTGGCCCAGCGCGGCACCACGGCCGGCTCGCCGCCACCCGCGCGGCGGTTGCGCGACCAACGCCACCAGCCGTAGACGCTCACCGCGAAGAAGAAGACCTGGCGGCCGGCCTGGCCGTAGAGGTCGTGTGCCTGCGGGGTGGCGAAGACGCCGCCGAGGAAGACGGTGAACAGCAACGCGTTGCCGATCATGCCGACCGGCCAGGCCCACACCACCCGGCGCAACCCGAGCAGCGCCGAGGCGAGCCCGAAGACGTTGCCGACGATCTCCCGGACCAGCACCGGTGAGCCGGCGACGTGCACCTGGGCGTCGAGCAGCCAGCCGAGCGGGCCCGTCACCGGGCACCCCCCATCAGCCGCTCGACGTACTTGGCCAGCACGTCGACCTCGAGGTTGACCGGGTCGCCGACCTGCTTCGTGCCGAGCACGGTGAGCTTCAGCGTGGTCGGGATCAGGCCGACCGAGAACCAGTCGTCGCCCACCTCGGCGACGGTCAGGGACACGCCGTCGACGGTGATCGAGCCCTTGTCCACCACGTAGCGGGCCAGTTCGGCCGGCAGCCGGAACCGGACCGTCTCCCACTGCGCGGCCGGCTCCCGGCCGATGACCTCGCCGACGCCGTCGACGTGCCCCTGCACCAGGTGGCCACCGAGCCGGCTGTTCAGCGCGGCGGCCCGCTCCAGGTTGACCGGGTCGCCCGGGCGCAGTGCACCGAGCGCGGTACGCCGCAGCGTCTCGCCCATCACGTCGGCGGTGAACACGCCGCCGTCGACGTCGACCACGGTCAGACAGACCCCGTTGACCGCGATCGAGTCGCCGTGCCGCGCGTCCGAGGTGACCAGCGGGCCGCGGATGGCGACCAGCGCCGAGTCGTCAGCGGTCTCGGTGCTCCGGACGATCTCGCCCAGCTCCTCGACGATGCCGGTGAACATGTTCAGGCCTCCCTCTTCCGGGGCAGCGCGGTGATCCGCAGGTCGGGACCGACCGGCGTAACGTCGGTGATCTCCAGGTCGATGGCGTCGGCGATCGTCGTCACGCCGGCATCGCGCAGCGCGGTCGGGCCGGCGCCGAGCAGCTTCGGCGCGACGTAGCCGACGATCCGGTCGACCAGGCCGGCGGCGAGGAACGCGCCGGCCAGCGTGGGGCCGCCCTCCAGCAGCGCGGCGCGTACCCCGCGGTGGTGCAGTTCGGCGAGCAGCGCCGTCAGGTCGACCCGGCCGTCCGGGCCGGCGCCGACCTCGGCGGCGGTGGCCACCCAGGTCCGGGCCGCGCCGTCGCGGACCCGCGCGTCGGCCGGGGTACGCCCCGAGCTGTCCACCACGACCCGCAGCGGCTGCCGGATGGCCAGGGTGCCGTCGCGCAGGTTACGGGCGGTGAGCCGGGGGTCGTCGGCGAGCACGGTGCCGACCCCGGCGAGCACCGCGTCGACGGTGCCGCGCAGCGCGTGCACGTCGGTCCGGGCCGCCTCCGAGGTGATCCACATGCTGGTGCCGTCGGCGGCGGCGGAGCGCCCGTCGAGCGTGGCGGCGTACTTCCAGATCAGGTACGGCCAGCCGCGGCGCATCGAGGTGAGCCAGGCGATGTTGCCGGCCTCGGCCTCCTCGGTGCGTACCCCGAGGGTGACCTCGATCCCGGCGGCGCGCAGGGTGGCCGCGCCGCCGGAGGCCACCGGGTTCGGGTCGGGCACCGCGACCACCACCCGGGACACGCCGGCCGCGATGAGCGCGTGACTGCAGGGGCCGGTGCGGCCGGTGTGGTCGCAGGGCTCCAGCGTGACGACCGCGGTGCCGCCCCGGGCGCGCTTGCCGGCCTGCGCCAGCGCGACGATCTCGGCGTGCGGCCCGCCGGCGTACGCGTGGAAGCCCTCGCCGACGACCTCGCCGTCGGCGTCGAGCAGCACGCAGCCGACGACCGGGTTCGGGCTGGTCGCGCCGAGGCCGCGGGCGGCCAACGCGACGGCACGACGCATCGCCTCGTCGACGGAGACGCTCGCCATGGCCTGCCCTGCCCTCCCGCTCGCCGGTCACGCGCGGGCGGGTTCGACAGGAGCGGCACGGACACCGCGCACACGCGGCGGCGGAGAGACCCGGGGACGGCGACGCCGACCCCGGGGAGCCCACGGGCGCGGCTGAGGGTGCTCAGCGGCCACCAGGGACCTCCCCCGTTCCGCGCGCTGTCTCCCATCCGGACTGTCTGGGGGCGGACGAGCCGCACCCCAACCGTCGGCCCCGGATTCTCACCAGGTCCACCGTCCGGCCGAAGCCGTCCGGGTCGCGGGCTTACCACGGTCGGACCGTGGATCACCGCCGGTTCGGAATTTCACCGAGCCCCGCCAGCGCGTGGTGGGTACACCGGAAGTCTTACACGTTCGGCGGCGGCGTGCGCCACAGAGGCGAGCTACCTCACAGCCGCCGGCGTCCGGTTCAGGTGACGCCCCGGCGACGGTCGACCGCCACGTACGAGCCGGGCTGGCTCTTGGCCACCGTCTTCATCTCCGAGGCCACGGCGATGGCCTCCAGCGGGTCGGTGAACCGCTTGCCGGAATCGGACAGCGACACCCCGATGGAGAGGGTGACCAGGGCGGCCCGGCGGATGTTGCCGCGGCGGTCCTTCAACTCGACGAAGCCGCGTTCCCGGTCGATCGGGTCGTAGAGCCCGTCGGCGGCCTTCTCGAAGTCCTCCACCGCCCGGAAGGTCAGCGGCCGGACCTGTTCGGGTGCGCAGACGATGACGAAGTCGTCGCCGCCGACGTGGCCGAGGAAGGCCGGCGGCAGGCCGATCGACACCACCGCGCGGTGCAGGCTGCGGGCCAGCGCGGAGATGAACTCGTCGCCGCGGACGAAGCCGTACCGGTCGTTCACGCTCTTGAACCGGTCGATGTCGATGTAACCGACGGCGTAGTCCACCCCGTTGCGCACCCGGTCGCTGATCTCCCGCCGGATGCGGCTGTTGCCGGGCAGGCCGGTCAGCGGGGAGACCTCCCGGAACTCCTTGTTGCGGCGCAGCGTGGAGCTGACCCGGGCGACCAGCTCGGCGGTGTCGAACGGCTTGACCAGGTAGTCGTCGGCGCCCGCGCTGAGACCGTTGACCTTGTCGGAGGTCATCCCCTTGGCGGTCAGCATGATCACCGGCAGCGCCGAGGTCATCGGGTCGGCGCGCAGCCGGCGGGTCAGCTCCAGCCCGTCGATGCGGGGCATCATCAGGTCGACCACGGCCAGGTCCGGCCGTTCCCGCTCGATGACCTCCAGCGCCTCCTGGCCGTCGGCGGCGTGCAGCACCTCGAAGCCGTGCAGGCGCAGGTTGAACTCGACGAAGCGGGCGATGTCCTCGTCGTCGTCGACGACCAGGATCACGTCGGGTCGGTCGTCGGCCGGGTCCATCTCAGGCCCCGGTCATCGCACGTTCCGCCAGGCCCCGCAGGCGGCGTACCGCCTCGGCCGGGTCGTCGGCGCCGTAGACCGCGGTGCCGGCGACGAACGCGTCCGCGCCCGCCGCGGCGGCCTGCTCGATGGTGTCCGCGGCGATGCCGCCGTCCACCTCGATGCGCAGCTCCAGGTGCCCGGTGTCGACGTGCCGGCGGGCGGCGCGCACCTTGTCCAGCAGCTGCGGCAGGAAGCGCTGGCCGCCGAAGCCGGCCTTGATCGTCATGATCAGCAACGTGTCGAAGCTGGGCAGCAGTTCCAGGTACGGCTCGATCGGGGTGTCCCGGTCGATCGCCAACCCCGCCTTCGCGCCGGCCGAGCGCAGGTCCTTGGCCAGCGCCACCGGGTCGTCGCACGCCTCGGCGTGGAACGTGACGTTGTACGCGCCGGCGTCGGCGTACCCGGGGGCCCAGCGGCGCGGGTCGGTGATCATCAGGTGCACGTCGAACGGGATCTGGGTCACCGCGCGCAGGCTCTGGACCACCGGCAGGCCGATGGTCAGATTGGGCACGAAGTGGTTGTCCATGACGTCCACGTGCAGCCAGTCGGCGGCGGACTCCACGGCACGGACCTCGTCGGCGAGGCGGGCGAAATCGGCGGCCAGGATGCTGGGCGCGACGATCGGCGGCGGTACGGTCACGGGGCCAGTGTACGAACGTGGTCACCCGCCGTCCGCAGCGCGGCACCGTGTGGGACAGGCTGTGACCCGCCCGTCACCTGTGGTGCACCATTGACCCGTCCGGGCGGGAAATCGACACGAATAGTCGTCGGTGACTGGCCGATCGATTGAAAGATGACGAAACTCCTACAGGGACGGTCACGTATGCTGCCGCCCGGGCGCGGGGGACGCCGCACGGGCCCGCGGTGTGCGGCTGCCATCTCTCCGGCGAAGGGGCGGACGATGCGACGGTGGCTCCACACGCTCGCGCTGGCCGGTGCCGTGACGGCGGTGATCGCCGGCTGCGTCCCGGCGCACCGGGCCGACGGGGACCTCGTCGACGACTGGGCGGCGCTGCCCGCGCCCCAGCTGTTCGTCCCGGCCACCGACGCGTGCCTGCCCCGGCTCACCGCGGTGGTGCAGGCCGCCACGTACGAGACGGTGAACTGCGCCGGCAGCCACCTGGCCGAGGCGGTCCACGTCGGCACGTTCACCGGTCCGGCGGCCGCCGGCGCCCGCCCGGAGCCCGGCTCCCCGGCGCTGCGCGTCGCGCGCACCGAGTGCGACCAGCGGGCCCGGGAGATGATCGGCGGGGACTGGCACGCCGCCCGGCTCACGCTGAACATCGCGTTGCCCCCGGCCACCGCCTGGGTCGCCGGCGCGCGCTGGTTCCGCTGCGACCTGGCCGAGACCGACAGCATCGACAACACCCGGCCGGTCAACCGGATCGGCAGCCTGCGTGGCGCCCTGGTCGGCGACAACCCGCTGGTGCACCGCTGCTTCGACCCGAAGCTGATCGGGCAGAACCTCAACTACATGGCGCCGGTGCTCTGCACCGAACCGCACCGGGCCGAGTTCGTGGGCGTCTACTCCGAACGCGACGTGAGCTGGGCGGAGTTCACCCGGGGCGCGCCGTCGGTGCACCGGCGCTGCATGACGTTGATCGCCGCCTTCGCCGACGTGCCGGACAACGCCGAGCTGCCGTACCGGGCCGGGTCCATCTTCTACCCGCCGTCGCAGCGGGAGTGGGAGGAGGGCGACCGGGGGGTGCGCTGTTTCCTGTGGAGCGACGACCGGAAGCTGACCCGCTCGATGCGCGGGGCCGGCCCGGAGGGACTACCCGTCATCTGAGCATCGGTGCCGTATGCTGCGTCGCCGAGGCGTACCGGTCGGCCGGGCGGCTCCGGACGGCGGGGAGGTCGGTCGCGATGCGGCGATGGTGGGCGGCGGTCGCCGCGGGCGCGGTGGCGGTGCTGGCGCTCGGCGGCTGCGGCGCGCCGGCCGGGGTGGACCGTGACCTGGCCGACGACTGGCCCGCATTCGCCGCGCCCGTGGGCTTCGTGCCGAAGGCCGACGTCTGCCACCCGACCGTCGCCGACGTCGGCTATCTCAGCGGCTACCAACCGGTCGACTGCGCCACCACGCACCGGGCCGAGACGCTGCACGTCGGCACGCTGACCGGGCCGGAGGCCGCGCGCTCCGCGCCTCCGCGCGGCGGATCCGCCGGTCTGCGCGCCGCCCACGCCGACTGCGCCCGGCAGGTCACCAAGGCCGTCGGCGCGGACTGGCGGTCGGGGCGGTTGCAGCTGTCCGTGGTGTTCCCGTCGGCCCCGGCGTGGTCCGGCGGGGCCCGCTGGTACCGCTGCGACGTCGCCGAGGTCAACGACCTGGACGACGGCACGGTGACCGAGCGTCAGGGCAGCCTGCGCGCCGCCCTGAAGCCCGGTTCGCCGCTGGCGCTGGGCTGCTTCAACCCGAAGCTGGTGAAGGACGACATCGAGGCGATGCGGCCGGTCGCCTGCACCGCCAAGCACCACGCCGAGTTCGTCGGGATCTGGCAGGCGCCGGACATCAGCTACGCGGAGTTCCAGCGCACCTCGCTGCGGGCGCACAAGGCGTGCCGGGGACTGATCGCCACGTACGCCAAGGTGCCGAACGACGGCAACCTGCAGTACCGGGCCGGCACCATCATCTACCACCCGTACGAGCAGCAGTGGCGCGACGGCGACCGGGGCGTGCAGTGCTTCCTCTGGGTCTCCGACCGCACGCTGACCCGGTCGGTCCGGGGCGCCGGGGCGAAGGCGCTGCCGGTCACCTGAGCCGGGGGCGGGGCGGGCGTCGGCCCACCCCGCCCGGTGTGCTCAGCCGACCTGGAGCGTCACGTCGTCCAGGACGAAGCTGGTCTGCAGCGAGGAGTCCTCGACGCCGGTCCACTTGAGCGTGACCGTCTGGCCGGCGTACGCGGCGAGGTTGAAGGTGCGCTGGGTGTAGCCGGTGGCCTTGTTCAGGTTCGAGTAGGTCGCCAGCGTGGTCGAGCCGACCTGCACGGTCAGCTTGTCGTACGCGACCGAGGTGGTCGTCTCGGCCGTGTCGATGTGCAGCCAGAAGGCCAGCGTGTAGCTGGCGCAGCCGGCCGGCAGGGTGACGGACTGGCTCAGCGTGTCGGTGTGCGAGGAGCCGTAGCCGTCCAGCCACGCCTTGTACGAGCCGGTCCGGGCCGCCTGGCCGGAGTCGTTGGTGATCACGCCCGAGCTGGCCGTCCACGGCGTGCTGCCCGACTCGAAGCTGCTGTTGCCGATGAGCTGCCCGCCGGTGCAGCCGCCGCCCCCGCCGGTCACGGTGAGCGTGTAGCTGGCGGTGCGGGTGGCCGAGCCGGTGCCGGTCACGGTGAGCGTGAACGTGCCGGTGGTAGCCGACGACGAGGCGGTGACCGTCATGGTGGCGGAGCCGCCCGAGGTGACCGAGGACGGGCTGAAGCTCACCGAGACGCCGCTCGGGGCGCCGCTGGCGGACAGCGCCACGGTCTGGGCGCTGCCGCTGGTGGTGGCGGTGCTGACGGTGGCGGTGGTGGAGCCGCCCCGGGCGACGCTGCCGGAGGTGGGGCTCACCGCGACGGAGAAGTCGTTGGTCGGGGTGCCGCCGCCGACCGCGAGCTGCCAGATGGCGTACGCCACGCCGTCGGCGCTGCGGTTGAGGACGGTCGTGTTGATGTTGCTGGTGGTGTCGCAGGAGCGGTGGTAGCAGCCGTCGTACGCCGCGCCCGCGGTGCCGCCCCACTTGCTGGCCTGGGCTGCGGTCTTGGTGTAGCTGGCGCCCGCCGCGTACCCGGAGGTCTGGATGCCGGCGTTGGCGAACGAGTAGTCGTCGGAGCGGCCCTGGCCCTCGGTGTTCTCCTCCGGCTGGATGCCGAACGAGTCCCAGTACGCCTTCAGCGGCGCCGCGGTGGCCGAGGTGATCCGGTTGATGAAGTAGCCGCCGTTGGGCGAGGCGACCATGTCGAAGTTGTAGTAGCCCTTGATGTAGCTCCGCTGGGTGGAGCTGAGCTGGTTGACGTAGTACTTCGAGCCCTGCAGCCCCTGCTCTTCGCCGTTCCACCAGGCGAACCGGACCCGCTTGGTCATGGTGGGGTTCTGCGCCGCGAGCACCAGGGCGTTCTCCAGCAGGGTGGCCGAGCCGGAGCCGTTGTCGTTGATGCCCGGGCCGGCGGAGACGCTGTCCAGGTGGGCGCCGAACATGACGACCTGGTCGGTCGGGCCCTGCGGCCACTCGGCGATGAGGTTGCTGCCCGGGTAGGTGCAGGTGGTGCAGGTCTGCTCGGTGACCGTGTAACCGGCCGCCTGGAGCTTGCCCTTGACGTAGCTGACCGACGCGGCGTAGCCGGCCGAGCCGGCCCGTCGGTTGCCGCCGTTGCTGCTGGCGATGGAGTTGAACTGGGTGAGGTGGGCCTGGACGTTGGCCAGGGAGACGTCCGGCGCGGCGAGCGCGACGGCGGTGGCGGATGCCGGGGCGGGGGCCGGCGCGGGAGCGGCGGAGGCGGTGCCGGCCAGGCTCGCCGTCGTCAGGGTGGCGACGAGGGCGAGCGCGAGGCTCGTGGTCGGCGTGCTGCGTCTCATGGAGACTCCTCATGGGGGTCGGCGGGCGGGGGTGACGGGTCGACCGGTGATCGGAACAGTTACATGTATCGATCGCACAGTCAACGGCGCGTCACATCCCACCAACCCCCTACCGCCCCCGGGATGCCTCTCCCCCGCCGCCTCCGCGCTGATCAAGGAGTTCGCGTCGGGAATCCGACGGCGAACTCCTTGATCAACCCAGTGGAGGGGCGGAGCCGGTCAGCCTCGGCGGAGGACGGCCAGGAACATGGCGTCCGTGCCGTGACGGTGCGGCCAGAGCTGCACCGTCGGGCCGTCGCCCAGACCCGGCATGCCGGCCGGCAGCAGCGGCCGGGCGTCGACGAAGTCGACCGGAAGGCCGCAGCGCCGGGACGCCTCGGTCACCGTCACGTGCGTCTCCACCACGTGCGGCGAGCAGGTCACGTACGCGACCAGGCCACCCGGACGGACCGCGCGCAGCGCGGCGGTGAGCAGCTCACGCTGCAGGCGGGTCAGCGGCGGCAGGTCCGCCGGCTGGCGGCGCCAGCGCGACTCCGGCCGGCGGCGCAGCGACCCCAACCCCGTGCACGGCGCGTCGACCAGCACCCGGTCGAAGTGCCCCTCCGGCAGCTTCGGGTCCCCGCCGACAGTGCGCCCGTCGGTGTGCACCACCGTGACCGGCAGCCCGCGGGTGGCCTGGGCGACCAGGCGGGCCCGGTGCTCGGCCACCTCGACCGCGGTCAACCGCGCCCCGCGCGTCGCCGCGATCGCACCGAGCAGACCGGACTTGCCGCCCGGGCCGGCGCACAGATCCAGCCACCGGCCGTCCGGGCCCTCCAGCGGCGCGTTCGCCAACGCGTCGGCCACCAACTGGGAGCCCTCGTCCTGCACGTGCGCCCGCCCGTCGGCCACCGCCGCCAGGTCGCCCGGCGCGCCGCCGGGCAGGTAGACCGCGTACGGCGAGAACGCGCCCGGCGCGCCGCCGACCTCGTCGGCCAGCGCCACCGGGTCGGCCAGGCCGGGTCGGGCGCACAGGTGCACCGGTGGGCGCTCGTTGTCCTCGATCAGCAGCCGGGTGGTCTCCCCCAGGTCACCGCCGAGCGCCTCGGCGAACGCCCGGACGATCCACTGCGGATGGCTGTACGCCAGCGCCAGGTGGCCGATCGGGTCGGTCTCCTCGGCCGGGGCGAGCTTGGCCACCCACGCGTCGGCGTCCCGCCCGGCGATCTCGCGCAGCACCGCGTTGGCGAAGCCGGTCGCGCCCGGACCCACCGTCCGGACCAGGTCCACGGTGGAGGAGACCGCGGCGTGCGCCGGCACCCGGGTGTGCAGCAGCTGGTAGGCCCCGAGCCGCAGCGCGTCCCGCACCGGCGGGTCGATGCGCTGCACGTCCCGGCCCGCCGCGTCGGTGACGATCGCGTCCAGGGTGCCGGTGTGCCGCAGCGTGCCGTAGGTCAGCTCGGTGGCGAACGCCGCGTCGCGGCCGCTGAGCCCCGCCTCGCGCAGCATCGTCGGGAGCACCAGGTTGGCGAACGCGTCGTCGCGGTGCACCGCGGCGATCGCCTCGTAGGCGACCTGCCGGGGCAGGTCCACCGCGGGCCGCACCGGGCGGCGCGTGTCCCGCCGGTCGTAGCCGCCCCGCGACGGCCCGCCGGACCGGTCACCGGGGCGCCCGGAACCGCGCTCGCCGCGCCCGTACCCCCGGGGACGCTCGCCCTCGACGGGCCGCTCCGGCCGCGTCACGCGAAAACCTCGCCCGCGGCGACCCGGGCGCCGCGCGCCCAGTCGCCGGCCGACATGGCCTTCTTGCCGGCGGCGCGCACCTCACCGAGGCGCACCGGCCCGGTGGCGGTGCCGACCAGGACGCCGGACTTCTCCGCCAGCAGCTCGCCCGGCTTCAACTCCGGGCCGTCGGCCAGCGGGGTGACCGGGCCGAGCTTGACCCGGTCGCCGCGGAAGGTGGTCCACGGACCCGGGGCCGGCGTGCAGGCGCGGATCCGCCGGTCCACCGCGAACGCCGGGTCGCTCCAGCGCACCCGCGCGTCCTCGACGGTGAGCTTCGGGGCGAGCGAGACGCCGTCCGACGGCTGCGGCTGCGCCCGGGCGGTGCCGGCGTCGATCGCGTCGAGCACCGCGACCAGCAGCCCGGCGCCCGAGTGGGCCAGCCGCTCCAGCAGGTCGCCGGAGGTGTCGGTGGGACGGATCTCGTCGGTGACCGTGCCGTAGACCGGGCCGGTGTCCAGCCCCTCCTCCAGCTCGAACACGCTGGCCCCGGTCAGCTCGTCGCCGTGCAGCACGGCGTGCTGCACCGGCGCCGCGCCCCGCCAGGCGGGCAGCAGCGAGAAGTGCAGGTTGATCCAGCCGTGCCGGGGGATCTCCAGCGCCACCGGCGGCACCAGCGCGCCGTAGGCGACCACGGGTACGCAGTCCGGCGCCAACGCGCGCAGCCGGTCGAGGAACTCCGGTTCGCGTGGCCGGGCCGGGGTGAGCACCTCGACGCCGTGCGCGTCGGCCCACGCGCCGACGGGCGAGCGGTGCAGCCCTCGGCCCCGGCCGGCCGGGGCGTCGGGGCGGGTGACCACGGCGAGCAGCTCGTGGCCGGAGGTGGCGATCGCGTCCAGGGCCGGTACGGCGACCGCCGGCGTGCCGGCGAAGACCAGGCGCATCCGGGTCACCGCCCCAGGCCGAACGGGTTGGTGACGGGATGCGGGCTCAGCTTGACCGTGGGCGGGGCGGCCTGGTCGTACCAGTCCGCCTGCCGGATCGCCTTCATGGCCTCTTTGCGGCCGGCCGCGTCGAGGCGGTCGAGGAAGAGCACCCCGTCGAGGTGGTCGGTCTCGTGCTGCAGGCAGCGGGCCATCAGGCCGGTGCCGACGATCTGCATCGGGTCGCCGTGGGCGGTGAAGCCCTTGGCGATCACGTTCTGCCGGCGCTTCGTGTCGAAGTAGAGCCCAGGGATGGACAGGCAACCCTCCGGGCCGTCCTGTTCCTCCTCGTCGGGGAACTCCAGCACCGGGTTGACCAGGTGGCCGAGCATGTCGTCGACGTCGAAGGTGAACACCCGCAGGCCCACCCCGAGCTGCGGCGCGGCCAGGCCGGCGCCGTTCTGCTCGCGCATCGTGTCGGTCAGGTCGGCGATCAGCTTGCGCAGCTCGGCGTCGAAGTCGACCACGGGGTCGGCCGGCGTGCGCAGCACCGGGTCGCCGAACAGACGGATGGGCTGGACGGTCACGCGGCGTGGCTCCTTGTCTGGGACGGGTGGTGCCGTCCCAGTCTACGGAGTGCGGCCGGACGCCTCCGGTGGCGTACCGGGAACGGTGACCGGGGACGCCTCCCGCCCGACGGTGACCGGCAGCGTGGCGTAACCGCGCAGGGTGAGCCGGACCCGCCGCTCGGGCGCGCCGGCCAGAGCCAGCCGGGGCAGCCGGCGCAGCAGCAGCGGGAACGCCACCTGTGCCTCCAGCCGGGCCAGCGCGGCGCCGAGGCAGTAGTGCGGCCCGGCGCCGAAGGACAGCGGGTGGATCTGCGGTCGCCACGGGTCGAAGCGCGCCGGCTCCGGGTAGCGGCGGGGATCACGGTTGGCCGCGCCGAGCATCACGATGATCCAGCTCTCCGGCGGCAGGTCGAGGCCGCCGTGCCGGGACGGCTCGGTGCTCATCCGGGAGGTCAGCTGCACCGGCGAGTCGTAGCGCAGCAGCTCGTCGACGTAGCCGGGGGCGAACTCCGGGTGCTCGCGCAGCGTCGCGGCCGCGTCGGGGTGGTCGAGCAGCGCCACCAGACCGTTGCCGAGCAGGTTGGTGGTGGTCTCGAAGCCGGCCACCAGCAGCACGATCAGGTTGGCCAGCAGCTCGTCGCCGGAGAGGCTCTCACCGTCGCTGTCGGCCCTCATTCGGTCCGGAGCGCCGTCTTGCGGCGCGGAGGCCGAATCATGGCCGTCGTGGGCCTGGACCAGCGCGGTCGTCAGGTCGTCGGCGGGGGCCCGGCGGCGGGCCGCGACCAGCTCGGTGAAGTAGGCCCGCAGCTCGCCCGCGCCCCGGTCGGCCACGGCCAGCTCGTCGGCCGTGATCTCCGGCTCCAGCACCCCGGTCAGGTCGGTGGCCCAGCGCCGGAACAGCGGCCGGTCCGCCGCCGGGACGCCGAGCAGCGCGCAGATCACCCCGACCGGCAGCGGGTACGCGAACTCGGCCATGAAGTCGACCGGCGCGCCGCCCCGCCCGCCGGCCAGCAGCCGGTCGACCAGGTCGTCGGCCTGCGCCTGCACCACGTCGCGCATCGCGGCGATCCGGCGTGGGGTGAACGCGCCGGCGGCGAGGCGCCGCATCCGGCTGTGGTCGGGCGGGTTGGTGCGCAGCATCGACCGGGAGATGGACAGCACCGCCGGGCTCTCCCGCCAGCCGGGCATGAACTGGTCGCGCAGGCCGTCGTCCATCACCCCGAACCGGGCGTCGCGCAGGATCGCGTCGGCCTCGGCGTACCCGGTCACCACGTAGAAGACGGGCCCGGCCTGGACCACCGGGCCGTGCGCGCGCAACCGCTCGTACGTCGGGTAGGGGTCGACCCGACCCGCGGGGGACATCAGCAGCGCGAGGGCGTCGGCAGGATCCACGGTCGGCCTCCCCAGGCGTCGGAGACCCCCATCATGCCCCGTTTCCGCCGGATCGGGCGATCCCGTCGCCGCGCGCGGACGGCCGTCAGGCCCCGGCGCCCGGCTCCCCGGCGAGCACCGCACCACTGCCGAGCAGGGCGTGCTCCGGCAGCGGCAGCGCGATGCCGTGCGCGTCCTCCCAGTCGTGGATCAGACCCGGCCGGGCCTGGGCGGCGAAGAAGTCGACGGCGCTCATGCCGCCGACCACCGGCTCGTCGACCTCGGCGACCAGCCGGGCGGGCACCAGCGGGAACCCGCCGCGCACCGCGGCGCTGAGCCGCCGGTGCCCGTCGACGACGAAGAAGTACTCACCGGTGTAGCCGATGCTCAGCGGCTCCAGCGCCTCGTCGCCGGCCTCGGCCACCTCGCCGGCGAACTCCGAGTCCCAGAGACCGCGCAGCGTGGCCACGTCCTCGGTCGGGTAGACCCGGTTCGGGTCGAGCAGCAGCAGCGGCTGGCCGGCGCGCAGCACCTCGGCGCCGAGCCGGCCCTCGTAGACGTCGACCACGTGCTGGATCACCTGCTCCGGGTTGGCCCGGGTGGTGTCGCAGATCAGGTCGTAGTTGCGCAGCCGGGCCTTGTCGACGCCGTACCGGACGATGAAGCGGCCGCGCTCGCTCTCGCTGCGCTCGCGCAGCTTGGCCCGCGCCTCCTCCAGCGAGGTGTAGCTCTCGGCCGGACCGGACGGGCGGGCCAGCACCCGTCGGGCCGCCTCGGTCGGCTCGGTGATCATGTGCACCTTGAGCGCGTCGGTGAAGAAGTGCCACGCCAGGCGGGAGTCCATCACCAGCGACTCGCCCGAGGCGGCGATGTCGCGCTGGAGCTGGTCGACGTAGCCGTCGACGGCCTGGTCCAGCTCGGCGTGCAGGTTGAGCTGGAGGGCGGTCATCTGCCGCTCCTGGGCCATCTGCCGGTAGAGGTCGCCGACGCTGACCCGGCGCAGGCCGAGCCGCTTGGCGATCTCGACGGAAACGGTGCTCTTGCCGCTGCCGAGGTCGCCGTTGAAGACGATCGACTGACGAACGGTCACGACTGGTCCACCCCTGCTCACCGGCTGACTGACGACATCGAATCCGTGTCGGCCCGACGTGCTGGGAGCATCCGCCGTGCCGTGTCCCGCGCGGAAAACCGCGCGCCTGGGCATGACGGGCGATGCTATCACCGCCCGCTACCCAATTGCCGGACCAGGTGTGCGGCAAACCCCAGCTCACGACCGTGCGCGCCGGCCCGGGTGCGCTGGGTCACGGCCGTCGGGGGCCGGTCAGAACAGGCTGAGCGGATCGACCTGGAGCCGGACCGGATCGACCGCCTTGCGCGCGCTGCGCTGCCCGGCCGCCGCGTGCAACGCGTCGGCCAGGGCGGCGGCCCGGGCCCGGGGGACCCGGACCAGCATCCGCTCCCGCCCCTCCTCCGCCGGCACCGGGCCGAGGACCTCCGCGTCGTCCGGCAGCCGGGCGCCGGCCAGCAGGTCGGCCACCGCCTCGGCCACGCCGGTGACGCTGGCCATCCGCACCGCCGGCGGGAAACCCAGCTCGCGGCGTTCGGCCAGCTCCCGTTCGGCGAACCAGGCCGCGTCCCAGCGCAGCAGCGACTGCACCGGCGCGAGGGCGCCGTCGGCGACCACCACCACCCGGCCCCCGGCCGCGCCGGGACGGGCCAGCGCGGCGGCGGCCATCCACCGGCGCAGCGCCTCCTCCCCGGCCCGCAGGTCGGCCCGGGTGAGCAGCGCCCACGAGTCGAGCAGCAGCACCGCGCCGAAGCCGCCCTCGGCCACCGGCTCCGCGCCCGGGGTGGCGATCACCAGCCCGGCCCCACCCGGCACGGTGGCCAGCACCTCCTCCCGGCCCGAGGTCCGCACCGGCACGCCCGGGAACGCCCGGCCCAGCTCCTCGGCGGTACGCCGGGCGCCGGTGACCGAGGCCCGCAGCCGCCGCCCGCCGCACTCCGGGCAGGCGTACGCGGCGGCCACCCGGCCGCACCAGCGGCAGGCCGGCGTGCCCTGGGCCGAGGGCAGGCTCAGCGGACCGGCGCAGTGCGGACAGCGGGCCGGGGCCCGGCAGTCGGCGCAGGCGACCGAGGGCAGGTAGCCGCGGCGGGGCACCTGCACCAGCACCGGCAGGTCGGCGCGGAGCGCGTCCCGGGCGGTGGTCCAGGCCAGGCTGGGCAGCCGGGCGGAGGCCGCGCCGGGGTCCCGGGCCAGCTGCGGGTCGTCGCCGGTGGGCGCCATGGCCGGCATCCGCGCCCGGACGGTGGCGCGGTCGGCGACCACCTCCCGGGCCCAGCCGGTCTCCACCAGCAGCTGCGCCTCGGCGGTCCGGGCGTAGCCGCCGACCAGGGCGGCCGCGCCGGTGAGCTGGGCCCGGGTGAGCAGCACCTCGCGGGTGTGCGGGTAGGGCGCGCGGGGTTCGGCGTGCAGGTCGTCGCCGTCGTCCCAGACGGCCACCAGGCCGAGCCGCTCCACCGGGGCGAACATGGCGGCCCGGGTCCCGATCACCACCCGCGCCTCGCCCCGGCGGGCGGTCAGGAAGGCGCGGTACCGGGCGGCCGGGCCGTCGGCGGCGGTGAGCCGGACGTGCCGCCCCGCGCCCGGCAGCGCGGTCAGCGCCGCGTCGAGGCGGTCCAGGTCCCGGGCGTCGGCGACCACGACCAGCGCTCCCCGGCCGCCGGCCACGGTGGCGGCCACGGCGTCGGCGTACCGCTCGGCCCAGTCCTCCCCCGGCAGCGCGGACCAGACGGCGCGGGGCGCCCGGCCGTCGGCGAGCGCCCGGATCAGCGCCGGCCCGGCCGGGTAGTCCCGCCAGCCGCGCGGATCGACCGGCGCGCCGACCGGTTCCGGTCGCACGGACCCGGGGTCCGCCGGAGAGGCGGCAGGCGCGCGGTCGGGGCCCGCGGACGTGTCGGCGGCCGCCGACGGCGCGACGCCGGCGTCGACGTGGGTCTCTCCGGCGGCGTCCGGGGCGCGTTCGGGGTCCGCGGACGTGCCGGCGGCGGTGAGGGCCTTCTCGGCGCGGGCGTGCCGGGGCGGCACGGCGAGGCGGAGCACGTCGGCCAGGCTCCCGGCGTAGCGGTCGGCGACCGCCCGGGCCAGCCGGGCCACCTCCGGGGAGAGCACCGGCACCGGGGAGACGACCTTCTCCAGGTACGCGAGCTTGGGGTGCGCCGACTCGGCGACGCGTTCCAGCAGCCAGCCGTCGACGAGCTGCCCGGCGAACCGGACCTTCACCCGCACCCCGGGCCGGGCGTCGGCGTCCAGCGCCTCCGGGACCAGGTAGTCGAACGGCCGGTCGAGATGCGGCAGCGGCACGTCCACGCAGACGCGAGCGACCGGCGACCCCTCGGCGGGTCGCCGGTCGCGGCGCGTGGTGGCGGTCAGGCTCCCGCGGCCGACTTGAGGTCGGCGGCCCGCTCGGTGCTCTCCCAGGTCAGGTCCGCCAGCTCCCGGCCGAAGTGGCCGTACGCGGCGGTCTGCTGGTAGATCGGGCGCAGCAGGTTCAGGTCGCGGATGATCGCGGCGGGACGCAGGTCGAACACCTCGGCCACCGCCTTCTCGATCGAGGCCACCGCCACCGTCTCGGTGCCGAACGTCTCGATGAACAGGCTCACCGGGTGCGCCTTGCCGATCGCGTACGCGACCTGCGCCTCGCACCGCTCGGCCAGGCCGGCGGCGACCACGTTCTTGGCCACCCAGCGCATCGCGTACGCGGCGGACCGGTCGACCTTCGACGGGTCCTTGCCGGAGAACGCGCCACCGCCGTGCCGGGCGTACCCGCCGTAGGTGTCCACGATGATCTTGCGGCCGGTCAGGCCGGCGTCACCCATCGGGCCGCCGATCTCGAACCGCCCGGTCGGGTTCACCAGCAGCCGGTAGCCCTCGGTCTCCAGACCCAGGCCCTCCAGCTCCGGCGTGATGACGTGCTCCCGCACGTCCGGCGTGAGCAGCGACTCCAGCGAGATGTCCGCCGCGTGCTGGCTGGAGACGACCACCGTGTCCAGGCGTACCGGGCGCAGGCCGTCGTACTCGATGGTGACCTGGGTCTTGCCGTCCGGACGCAGGTAGGGGATGGTGCCGTCCTTGCGCACCGCGGCGAGCCGGCGGGCCAGCCGGTGCGCCAGCGCGATCGGCAGCGGCATCAGCTCGGGCGTCTCGGAGCAGGCGAAGCCGAACATCATGCCCTGGTCGCCCGCGCCCTGCGCGTCCAGCGCGCTCTCCGAGCCACCGGTACGCAGCTCGAACGCGTTGTCCACGCCCTGCGCGATGTCCGGCGACTGGGCGCCGATGGACACGCTGACGCCGCAGGACGCGCCGTCGAAGCCCTTCTTCGACGAGTCGTAGCCGATGCCGAGGATGGTCTCCCGGACGATGGTCGGGATGTCGGCGTACGCCTTGGTGGTCACCTCGCCGGCGACGTGCACCTGCCCGGTGGTGATCAGCGTTTCCACCGCGACCCGGCTGTGCGGGTCCTGCGCGAGCAGCGCGTCGAGAATGCCGTCACTGATCTGGTCGGCGATCTTGTCCGGGTGGCCCTCCGTGACCGATTCGGACGTGAAGAGACGTGTCACGGCACTCCTAAGCATGTGAAGACTTTTAAAGGTCGCTCGGCGGCAGTTTAGTCGCCCCCGTTCCGGTCCGGCCCCGGGAACGGCGAGCAGACCAACCGTCAGGACGGCGGGCCCAGGCGCGCCGCCACGAGATCCCAGACGGCGTCGGCCAGGTCCTCCTTGGGCTGCTCGGGCAGCCGGTGCACGGCGCCGTCGGCCCCGATCACGGTCGCCGCGTTGGTCTCCGCGCCGAAGACCTTGTCGACACCCACCTCGTTGACCACGATCAGGTCGGCGCGCTTGCGGGCGAGCTTGGCCCGGCCGTTGGCCTCGGCGTCGTCGGTCTCCGCGGCGAAGATCACCAGCACCTGCCCGGGCCGGCGATCCCGGCCCAACTCGGCGGCGATGTCCGGGTTGGTGACCAGCTCGACGGTCGGCGCGACGCCGTCCGCCGACTTCTTGATCTTCCCGGTGGCGTAGCTGGCCGGACGGAAGTCGGCGGGCGCGGCGGCCATCACCACGGCGTCCGCGTCGGTGGCCGCCGCCAGCGTGGCCTCGCGCAGCTCCTCGGTGGTGCCCACCCGGACCAGGTCGGCGCCGGCCGGGTCGGCGAGGGCCACGTTCGCCGACACCAGCGTCACCCGGGCGCCCCGGGCCACGGCGGCGCGGGCGAACGCGTACCCCTGCTTGCCGGAGGACCGGTTGCCGAGGAAGCGGACCGGGTCGAGCGGCTCGCGGGTGCCGCCGGCGGTGACCACCACGTGCCGGCCGGCCAGGTCGGCCGGGGCGGCGACGCCGCGGGCCAGCGCCCGCCGGGCGACGGCGAAGATCTCCGCCGGGTCGGGCAGCCGGCCCTTGCCGGTGTCCCGCCCGGTCAGGCGGCCGACCGCCGGCTCGATCACCCGTACGCCCCGGGAGCGCAGCGTGGCCACGTTGGCCACGGTCGCCGGGTGCTCCCACATCTCGGTGTGCATGGCCGGGGCCAGCACCACCGGGCAGCGCGCGGTCAGCAGCGTGTTGGTGAGCAGGTCGTCGGCGAGGCCGTGCGCGGCCTTGGCGAGCAGGTCGGCGGTGGTCGGCGCCACCACGACCAGGTCCGCGTGCTGCCCGAGCCGCACGTGCGGCACCTCGTGCACGTCGGACCAGACGTCGTCGGCCACCGGTTGGCCGGAGAGGGCCGCCCAGGTCGGCGCACCGACGAAGCGGAGCGCCGACGCGGTCGGCACGACCCGGACCCGGTGACCCGACTCGGTGAAGAGCCGGAGCAGCTCACACGCCTTGTAGGCGGCGATGCCACCGCCGACCCCGAGGACGATCTCGGCGGGCATCGGCGCGGGCGGAACTACGGCTGGTCGGTCGGCTCGGCGGTGAGCAGGCCCGCGTTGATCTCACGCATCGCGATGGAGAGCGGCTTCTCCTGCGGGGTGGTCTCCACCAGCGGGCCGACGTACTCCAGCAGGCCCTCACCGAGCTGGCTGTAGTAGGCGTTGACCTGGCGGGCACGCTTGGCGGCGAAGATGACCAGCGCGTACTTCGAGGTGGTCTTCTCGAGCAGCTCGTCGATCGGCGGGTTGGTGATGCCCTCGGGGTTGGTGGCGATGGATCCCACGAATTCAAACCTCTGCGTCTCGTGCGCCGCCCGGGGGCGGTGACCGGCTGGCGGGCCGCTCAACCGCCGGGAGGCGGTCGGGCCGGGGCCAGGAATGACGAACCGAGCAATCCTACCAGCTCGGTGGCGGCACGCTCGGTTCGGTCGTGCGCCACGGCGTGTGTGAAGAGGGCCGCGACGGCCGGGTCGGCCCGGTACGCCGGCGGCGCGAGCAGCACCAGGCGGGCCCGCGGCGCCACGGCCCGGACGGCGAGCGCGCCGGCCAGGTCCAACGGCAGCAGCACCGGACGGCCCTGCCTGAGCCGGGTCCACACGTCCGCGCGGGGCACACCCCGGCGGTACGGCCCGATCCGGCACCACTCCAGCAGCTCGCCGGCCGCGATCAGCCGGTCGAAGCCGGCGGGGTCGAGGAAGAGGCGGTCCACCCCGTCCCGCTCGCCCGGTCGCGGCGGCCGCGTGGTGGCGACCACCGGCACCCACACGGACGCAAGGCGCGCCCGGACCAACTCGACGACACTGCCCCGGCCGGCCCCGGAGGGGCCGGAAAGGACAGTGAGCCGAGCCGCCGAGCGCGCCTCGTCATCCGTGCTCACCGCTTGTTTCTACACGGTGGGCCGTTCAGTTGGCGGCGAACTCTCCGAGCAGCGCCTTACGCTGCTGCTCGCCGAGGCCGCGCAGGCGACGGCTGTCGGCGATCTTGAGCTTCTCCATGATCTGGGTGGCCCGGATCTTGCCGATGCCCGGCATCGCCTGGAGCACTGCCGAAACCTTCAGCTTGCCCACGACGTCGTCGGACTCGGCCCGCTCGAGGACGGTGGCGAGGGTGGTCTTGCCCTGCTTGAGCTGCTCCTTCAGCTCAGCGCGGGCCTTGCGGATCTCCGCGGCCTTCTCCAGCGCGGCAGCGCGCTGTTCGGGGGTCAGTGACGGGAGCGGCACCAGTTCTCCTCAGGTCCCTAGTACGGCGGGCGGAGCGCCCCACCGCAGCTGTGAAACGTGGTGTCGCTGGCAACCAAAGGGGTCCGTGGTTCCCAGCGCGGGGAAAACTAGCGGTCAACGGAGTTTTCGGCAACGTGGACGCGCGATGATCAACGTAAAGTGACGGAGCCGTCAGTCAGTCAGGCGGTGGTCAGGGCGGCCCGGCACTCGGTCAGCACCCGCTCGACGGCGGCCCGCAGGGCCGCCTGGTCCGGCCCCGCGCCCAGCACCTCACGGGAGTACGACGGCAGCACCGACGGCAGGGCGGCGCCGAAGACCGCACGCAGCCCGGCGGGCGTCCCACCCTGCGCCCCGAGGCCCGGCGCGAGCAGCGGACCGTTGACCGCATCCAGGTCGTGACCGGTCTCACCGATCGTCGCGCCGACCACCAGGCCGATGCTGCCGAGCGGCTCCGCACCCCGGTTGAGCTGGGAAATCTCGTCGATCACAGTCTGCGCCACGGTGCGTCCGTCGGCGGCCACGGCACGCTGCACGGCAGCGCCCTCGGGGTTCGAGGTGAGCGCCAGGACGAACACTCCGCCGCCGTGCGCGGCGGCCAACTCGAACATCGGGGCGAGCGAACCCACCCCCAGGTAGGGGCTCGCGGTGACCGCGTCGACATACAGCGGGCTGGATGGATCGAGGTACGCCGAGGCGTACGCGCGGACCGTCGAGCCGATGTCACCGCGCTTGACGTCGAGCAGAACGAGCGCGCCCGCATTTCGCAACTGTCGGATAGTTGACTCAAGCACGCCGACACCCCGCGCGCCGAAGCGCTCGAAGAACGCCGACTGCGGCTTGACCACGGCCACCCGGTCGCCGATCGCCTCCACCACGGTGCGGCTGAACCGTTCGAGCCCCTCGACGTCGTCGGGCAGGCCCCAGTCGGCAAGCAGACCCGGGTGCGGGTCGATCCCCACGCAGAGCGGTCCCCGCTCCGCCACGGCCCGGTGCAGGCGGGCGCCGAACGTCTCCATCGCGCATCTCCCTCTTCCGGCGGCCGGGGCCGCCTCCGTGTCCGGCGACGGACCTCCCGTCGCGTCAGGTCGTCCCGGCCGGACCAGCCGGCCTTGACCGCCCGGCCGGGACTCAGCCGGCCTTGACCGCGGCGGCCACGCCGGCCGCGATCCGGGCCACGTCCGCCTCGTCGCAGACGTACGGCGGCATGGTGTAGACCAGGTCCCGGAACGGGCGCAGCCACACCCCCTCCCCGACCGCGGCGGCGGTCGCCCGCGGCAGGTCCACCTCGTGGTCCAGCTGGACCACGCCGATCGCGCCGAGCACCCGAACGTCGGCCACGCCCGGCGTGCCGCGCAACGGCTCCAGGCCGGCCTGCAGGCCCGCCGCGATCCCCGCCACCCGCCCGGACCAGTCCCCGGCCCGCAGCAGGCCCAGGGAGGCGTTGGCGACCGCGCAGGCGAGCGGGTTGCCCATAAACGTCGGACCGTGCGCCAGCACGCCGTCGGCGGAGATCGCCCCGGCCACCTCGGGGGTGCAGAGCGCCGCCGCCAGCGTCAGATAGCCACCGGTGAGCGCCTTGCCGACGCAGAGCACGTCCGGCGTGACGCCGGCGTGCTCGGCGGCGAACATCCGGCCGGTCCGGCCGAAGCCGGTGGCGATCTCGTCGAAGACCAGCAGGATGCCGTGCCGCCGGGTCACCTCGCGCAGCACCCGCAGGTAGTGCGGGTGGTGGAACCGCATCCCGCCGGCGCCCTGGACCACCGGCTCGACGATCACCGCGGCCAGCTCGTCGGCGTGCCGCTCCACCGCCTCCACCAGCGCCGCCTCGTACGCCGGGTCGGGCGTGGCGTCGAAGCCGGGCGGCGGCACCGGCGCGAACACCTGACGGGGCAGCACGTCGCCCCACAGGTGGTGCATGCCGCCCTCCGGGTCGCAGACGCTCATCGGGTGGAACGTGTCGCCGTGGTAGCCGCCCCGCCAGGTGCCCAGCCGGCGGCGTCCCGGGCGCCCGACGGCACGCTGGTACTGCAGGCACATCTTCACCGCGACCTCGACGCTCACCGAGCCGGAGTCGGCCAGGAAGACGTGTTCCAGCCCGTCCGGGGCCAGCTCGACCAGGGTGCGCGCCAGGCGTGCCGCGGGCTCGTGGGTGAGGCCGCCGAACATCACGTGGCTCATCCGTCCGAGCTGGTCGGTCACCGCGGCGTCCAGCACCGGGTGCCGGTAGCCGTGGATCGCCGCCCACCAGGACGACATGCCGTCGACCAGCTCCCGCCCGTCGCCCAGCCGCAACCGCACCCCGGCGGCGCTCTCCACCACGTACGGCGGGCTGCCCGCCGGCATCCCCGAGTAGGGATGCCAGACGTGCCGCCGGTCAAGGGTGAGGATCTCCTCGGGCGTCACGGACTCTCCTCCTTCGCCTCTCCCCGGCGATCTTGCGGTTTCGGCCCGTGTCGCGCCCGGTATGAGCGGTGCGCCGGGGCCGAAACTGCAAGATCGCGCGCACCGGGGTCAACGGGTGGTGCGGGTGGTGATGGCTCGGGTGAGGGCGGGGCCGCGGTAGATGAAGCCGGTGTAGAGCTGGACCAGGGCGGCGCCGGCGTCGAACATCCGGGTCGCGTCGTCGGGGTCGAGGATGCCGCCGACGCCGATCACCGGCAGACGGCCCCCGGTCTCCCGGTGCACGAAGCCGACCAGTTCCCGGGCGCGGTCGGTCAGCGGCCGGCCGGAGAGGCCGCCCGCCTCGGCGGCGCGCGCCCGGTCGGCGGGGGCGAGCCCGTCCCGGCCGAGCGTGGTGTTGGTGGCGATGACGCCGGCCGCGCCCCGGTCCAGGCACACCTCCAGCAGTTCGGCGACGGCCGGCTCGCTGAGGTCCGGGGCGATCTTCACCAGCACCGGCTTCTCCCCCACCAGCGCGGCGAGCAGCGCGTCCAGATGGGACCGGTCCTGCAGCGACCGCAGGCCCGGGGTGTTCGGCGAGGAGACGTTGACCGCGAAGTAGTCGCCGTGCCCCTTGAGCGCCCGGTAGGAGGCCAGGTAGTCCTCGACCGCCTCGTCCAACGGGGTCACCTTGGACTTGCCCAGCGAGATGCCCAGCGGCACGCCGAGCGGGCGCGGCAGCGCCGCCAGCCGGGCGGCCAGGGCGTCCGCGCCGGCGTTGTTGAAGCCCATCCGGTTGATCACGGCCTCGCTGTCGCGCAGCCGGAACAGCCGGGGCCGGGGGTTGCCCGGCTGGGCGTGCGCGGTCACGGTGCCGACCTCGACGAAACCGAAGCCGAGCGCCGGCCAGGCGGGCAGCGCCAGACCGTTCTTGTCCATGCCGGCGGCCAACCCGACGGGGTTCGGGAAGCGCACCCCGAACACCTCCCGCGGCGAGGCCCGGAAGTACGTCCGACGCAGCGCCGCCAGCACCGCCGGCCGCCGCGACAGCGCGGCCAGCCGGGCGAGGGTCCACTCGTGCGCCGCCTCGGCGTCCCCGCCCCCGAGCGCGAACAGCCGCGGCCGCACCACCTTCTCGAAGATCACCGCCCCGCCCCCGACCCGTTGACCATGAGGTTGGCGGCGATGTGGATCTCCGCTGCCGCCGCCAACCTCATGATCGACGCGGACGTCGGGGTGGTCACTCGCCGGCCCGGAGGGCGGCGTGCAGGTCCTGGAGGGGGCGGACCTGGAGGTCGCCGTTGATCCTCGCCTCGATGCCCATGACCGCGGCGGCGGCGCCGGGGACGGTGGTGACACACGGGATGTCCGCGGTGACCGCGGCGCTGCGGATCTCGTAGCCGTCCGAGCGGGCGCTCGCGCCGGAGCCCTGCGGGGTGTTGACCACCAGCGCCACGTCGCCGCCGAGGATCAGCGAGACCGCGTCCGCCCCCTCGCCCGACTCGTAGTGCTTGCGGATCTGCTCGCAGGCGATGCCGTGCCGGCGCAACACCTCGGCCGTGCCGGTGGTGGCGACGATCTCGAAGCCGAGGTCCGCCAGGCGCTTGATCGGGAAGATCATGCCGCGCTTGTCGCGGTTCGCCACCGAGACGAAGATCTTCCCGGCCGTCGGCAGCGACCCGTACGCGGCGGCCTGCGACTTGGCGAACGCCCGGCCGAAGCCGGTGTCGATGCCCATCACCTCGCCGGTGGACCGCATCTCCGGGCCGAGCAGCACGTCGATGCCCTTGCCGGCCGGGGTGCGGAACCGCTTGAACGGCAGCACCGCCTCCTTGACCGCGATCGGCGCGTCGGCCGGCATGGTGCCGCCGTCACCGGTCGGCGGCAGCAGGCCTTCGGCGCGCAGCTGCGCGATCGTCGCGCCCAACGCGATCCGGGCCGCCGCCTTGGCCAGCGGCACCGCCGTGGCCTTCGACACGAACGGCACCGTACGCGAGGCGCGGGGGTTGGCCTCCAGCACGTAGAGCGTGTCGCCCTGCAACGCGTACTGGACGTTGAGCAGGCCGCGCACCCCGACGCCGCGGGCGATCTCCTCGGTGTAGCGGCGCACCTGCGTCAGGTGCGAGCCGGCCAGCGTGATCGGCGGCAACGCGCAGGAGGAGTCGCCGGAGTGGATGCCGGCCTCCTCGATGTGCTCCATCACGCCGCCCAGGTAGACGTCGCCGTCCGCGTCGACCAGCGCGTCCACGTCGATCTCGATGGCGTCGTCGAGGAAGCGGTCCACCAGCACCGGGTGGTCGGGCGAGATGTCGGTGGCCCGGCCGATGTAGTCGCGCAGCGTGGCGTCGTCGTAGACGATCTCCATGCCCCGACCGCCGAGCACGTACGACGGCCGCACCAGCACCGGGTACCCGATCTCGTCGGCGATCGCCTTCGCCTCGTCGTACGAGGTGGCCATGCCGTGCGCGGGCGCCCGCAGCCCGGCCCGGGCCAGCACCGCGCCGAACGCGCCCCGCTCCTCGGCCAGGTGGATCGACTCCGGGGAGGTGCCGACGATCGGCACCCCGGCATCCTTGAGCCGCTGCGCCAGGCCCAGCGGGGTCTGGCCGCCGAGCTGGACGACCACCCCGACCACGCCCGGCCCGCCGGCCGCCTTGCCCGACGAGTCCTCGGCGTGCCAGACCTCCAGCACGTCCTCGAAGGTCAGCGGCTCGAAGTAGAGCCGGTCGGCGGTGTCGTAGTCGGTGGAGACGGTCTCCGGGTTGCAGTTGACCATCACGGTCTCGTAGTTCACGTCCCGCAGCGCCTGTACGGCGTGCACGCACGAGTAGTCGAACTCGATGCCCTGCCCGATCCGGTTCGGCCCGGAGCCGAGGATGAGCACCTTCGGCCGGTCCGAGGGCGCCACCTCCGTCTCGGAGTCGTAGGTCGAGTAGTGGTAGGGCGTGGTCGCCTCGAACTCGGCCGCGCAGGTGTCCACCGTCTTGTAGACCGGCCGGACCCCGAGCCGGTGGCGCAGCGTGCGTACCCCGTCCTCGGCGGCCAGCTCGGGGCGCAGCGCGGCCAGCTGCCGGTCGGACAGGCCGGCCCGCTTGGCCCGGCGCAGCAGGCCGGCGTCGAGCACCGGGGCGTCGACGATCTCGGCGCGCAGCTCGACCAGGGCGGCGATCTGGTCCAGGAACCAGGGGTCCATGCCGCCGGACGCCTCCGCCACCTCGGCGATCGACGCGCCCAGGCGCAGCGCCCGCTCGACGGTGTAGAGCCGGCCGTCGTGCGGCATCCGCAGCGCGGCGAGCGTGTTCTCCTTCGTGGCTCCCGCCGGGTCCGGGGTGGTCCAGAAACCGGACGACCTGGTTTCCATCGAGCGCATCGCCTTGTTCAGCGCCTCGGTGAAGTTGCGGCCCAGGCTCATCGCCTCGCCCACCGACTTCATGGTGGTGGTCAGCTCCGGGTCGGCGCCGGGAAACTTCTCGAACGCGAACCGGGGGATCTTCACCACCACGTAGTCCAGCGTCGGCTCGAACGCAGCCGGCGTCTTGAGCGTGATGTCGTTGGGGATCTCGTCCAGCGTGTAGCCGATGGCGAGCTTCGCGGCGATCTTGGCGATGGGGAAGCCGGTGGCCTTCGACGCCAGCGCCGAGGAGCGCGACACCCGCGGGTTCATCTCGATCACGACGATCCGGCCGTCGGCCGGGTTGACCGCGAACTGGATGTTGCAGCCACCGGTGTCCACCCCGACCTCGCGCAGCACGGCGATGCCGAGGTCACGCAGCCGCTGGTACTCCCGGTCGGTGAGCGTCATCGACGGAGCCACCGTGACGCTGTCGCCGGTGTGCACGCCCATCGGGTCGACGTTCTCGATCGAGCAGACCACCACCACGTTGTCGTGGCGGTCGCGCATCAGCTCGAGTTCGTACTCCTTCCAGCCGAGCACGCTCTCCTCGATGAGCACCTCGTGCACCGGGCTGGCGGCCAGGCCCGCGCCGGCGATGCGTTCCAGGTCCTCGTCGGTGTGCGCCATGCCCGAGCCGAGACCGCCCATGGTGAACGACGGGCGGATGACCACCGGCAGGCCCAGCTCGGCGACCGTGTCCCGGACCTCGTCCATCGAGTGGCAGACCCGCGAGCGCGGGGTCAGCGTCGACGGGTCGTCCAAGCCCAGGCGTACGCCGGCCTTGGCCACGATGTCCTTGAACAGCTGCCGGTCCTCGCCCCGGTTGATCGCCTCGATGTTGGCGCCGATCAGCTCGACGCCGTACTTCTCCAGCACGCCCGCCTCGTGCAGCGCGACCGCGGTGTTCAGCGCGGTCTGCCCGCCCAGGGTGGGCAGCAGCGCGTCCGGGCGCTCCTTGGCGATGACCAGCTCGACGAACTCCGGGGTGATCGGCTCGACGTAGGTGGCGTCGGCGAACTCCGGATCGGTCATGATCGTCGCCGGGTTGGAGTTGACCAGGCTGACCCGGATCCCCTCGCTGCGCAGCACCCGGCAGGCCTGGGTGCCGGAGTAGTCGAACTCGCAGGCCTGTCCGATCACGATCGGCCCGGAGCCGATCACCAGCACGTGCTTCAGGTCGGTCCGCTTAGGCATTCTTGCCGCCTTCGATGAGCTCGGCGAAGCGGTCGAACAGGTAGTCCGCGTCGTGCGGACCGGCCGCCGCCTCCGGGTGGTACTGGACGGTGAAGGCGGGCACGTCCACGGCCCGCAGCCCCTCGACCACGTTGTCATTGAGGCAGAGGTGTGACACCTGGACGCCGCCGAACTCGGTCTGGATCACCTGATCCGGCACCACCGCGCCGTCCCCGGCGCCCGGCACCTGCACCGCGAAGCCGTGGTTGTGGCTGGTCACCTCGACCTTGCCGGTGACCCGGTCGAGCACCGGCTGGTTGATGCCGCGGTGGCCGTATCCGAGCTTGTAGGTGCCGAAGCCGAGCGCCCGGCCGAGGATCTGACTGCCGAAGCAGATGCCGAACAGCGGGATCCGCCGGGTCAGCACCTCCCGCGCCAGGGCCACCGGGCCGTCGGCGGTCGCCGGGTCACCCGGGCCGGGCGAGAGGAACACCGCGTCCGCGCCGGTGGCGAGCAGGTCGTCGATCGTCGAGCCGGCCGGCAGCACGTGCGTGGTGACGCCGCGGGCGGCGAGCCGACGCGGCACGTTGCGCTTGATGCCCAGGTCCAGCGCGGCCACCGTGAACCGGTGCTCGCCCTGCGCCTCGACGACGTACGGCTTGGGGGTGCTCACCTCGGCGGACAGGTCGGCGCCGACCATCTGCGGCGAGCGGCGTACCCGCTCCAGCAACGCCGCCGGGTCGTCCTCGACGCTGGAGACACCGACCCGCATCGCGCCGCGCTCACGCAGGTGCCGGGTGAGCGCCCGGGTGTCCACCCCGCTGATGCCGACCACGCCCTCGGCGGCGAGCCGGTCCTCCAGGCCGCCGGTGGCGCGCCAGTTCGAACCGATCCGGGCCGGGTCGCGCACCACGTACCCGGCCACCCAGATCCGGCCGGACTCGTCGTCCTCGCCGTTGACGCCGGTGTTGCCGATGTGCGGCGCGGTCTGCACCACCACCTGCCGGTGGTAGGAGGGGTCGGTGAGCGTCTCCTGGTAGCCGGTCATGCCGGTGTTGAAGACCGCCTCGCCGAAGGTCTCCCCGACGCTGCCGTACGCCTCGCCGTGGAACGTGCGCCCGTCCTCCAGGACGAGAATCGCGGGCCGTCGCTTCACTGTCCCCGCCTTTCGTTCCCGACTGCGGGACTCCGCTTCGCTGCGCTCACTTGACTGCCTTTCCGTCCAGGACCGTCGGCTCGCCGCGCAGGAAGGTCGCCACGATGCGACCCGGCAGCGTCATGCGGGCGTACGGGGTGTTGCGACTGCGACTGGCCAGCTCCGCCGGCTCGATGACGCGCCGGGCGGCCGGGTCCACCAGGGTCAGGTTGGCCGGCACGCCGGGCGCGGGGTCGACGCCCTGCCCGGCCAGGCCGGCGATCCGGGCCGGCGCCCGGGACATCCGCTCGGCGATCAGGTCCCACCGCGGACCGAACACGTCGAGCGCGATGGAGAGCGCCGTCTCCAGGCCGAGCATGCCCGGCCGGGCGTACGCCCACTCGCACTCCTTGTCCTCCACGGCGTGCGGCGCGTGGTCGGTGGCGATGATGTCGATCACGCCCTCGGCCAGCGCGGCCCGCAGCGCGGCGACGTCGGCGGCGGTGCGCAGCGGCGGGTTGACCTTGAAGACCGGGTCGTACGTCTCGGCCCGCTCGTCGGTCAGCAGCAGGTGATGCGGCGTCACCTCGGCGGTCACCCGCACCCCGCGCGCCTTGGCCTGCCGCAGCACCTCGACGCTGCCGGCGGTGGACACGTGGCAGACGTGCAGTCGGCTGCCGACGTGCTCGGCCAGCAGCACGTCCCGGGCGATGATCGCCTCCTCGGCGACGGCCGGCCAGCCGGTCAGCCCGAGCCGGGTGGACACCTCGCCCTCGTGCATCTGCGCGCCCTCGGTGAGCCGGGGCTCCTCGGCGTGCTGGGCGATCACCCCGTCGAACGCCTTGACGTATTCCAGCGCCCGGCGCATCAGCCGCGGGTCGGCCACGCAGTGCCCGTCGTCGGAGAAGATCCGCACCCGGGCCGCGGAGTCGGCCATCGCGCCCAGCTCGGCCAGGCGCTCCCCGGCCAGCCCGACGGTCACCGCGCCGATCGGCTGCACGTCGACCAGACCGGCCTCCCGGCCGAGGCGCCAGACCTGCTCGACCACGCCGGCGGTGTCGGCGACCGGCGACGTGTTCGCCATCGCGCAGACCGCCGTGTAGCCGCCGAGCGCCGCCGCCCGGGACCCGGACTCGACCGTCTCGGCGTCCTCCCGGCCGGGTTCACGCAGGTGGGTGTGCAGATCGACCAGGCCCGGCAGCGCGACCAGGCCGGTCGCGTCGAGCACCGTGGCGTCGCCGGCGGTCAGGCCGGCGCCGGCCTCGGCCACCACACCGTCGCGGATGAGCAGGTCGGTCGGCTCGCCGTCGAGCACACGGACGTTCCTGATGAGGTACGCGGTCACCGGTTGTTCCCTCCGAGCAGCAGGTAGAGGACGGCCATCCGCACGGAGACCCCGTTGGCGACCTGTTCGACGATGGTGGAGCGGGACGAGTCGGCGACCTCGGGCGTGATCTCCATCCCCCGGTTCATCGGGCCGGGGTGCATGACGATCGCGTGCTCGGGCAGCCGGCGCATGCGCGGCCCGTCGAGCCCGTAGCGGCGGGCGTACTCCCGGGCCGAGGGGAAGTAGGAGTCGCTCATCCGCTCCCGCTGCACCCGCAGCATCATCACCACGTCCACACCGGGAAGAACGGTGTCGAGGTCGTAGGAGACGTCGGTGCCGGGGGCGAGCGCCGGGGAGATGTCGCGCGGGATGAGCGTCGGCGGACCGACCAGGGTGACCTTGGCGCCCAGCGTGCTGAGCAGCAGCACGTTCGAGCGGGCCACCCGGGAGTGCAGCACGTCGCCGACGATCGCCACGTGCAGGCCGGCGAGCCGGCCCAGCCGGGACCGCATCGTGTACGCGTCGAGCAGCGCCTGGGTGGGGTGCTCGTGGGTGCCGTCGCCGGCGTTGACCACCGACCCGTCCACCCAGTCGGCCAGCCGGTGCGGCGCGCCGGAGGCGGGGTGCCGGACGACCACCGCGTCGGCGCCCATCGCCTGCAGGGTCAGCGCGGTGTCCTTGAGGCTCTCCCCCTTGGCCACGCTGGACCCCTTGGCGGAGAAGTTGATCACGTCGGCGCTGAGCCGCTTGGCGGCCGCCTCGAACGAGATCCGGGTCCGGGTGGAGTCCTCGTAGAAGAGGTTGACCACGGTGCGTCCGCGCAGCGCGGGCAGCTTCTTGACCTCGCGGCCGGCCACGGTGGCCATCTCGGCCGCGGTGTCCAGGACCAGGGTGGCGGTGTCGGCGTCCAGGTCGGCGCCGGAGAGCAGGTGACGGATCATGCGGGTGACCCCCCGTACAACTTGACCTCGTCGGTGCCGTCGGTCTCGGCGAGGGTGACCTTGACGTTCTCGGCCAGCGCGGTGGGGATGTTCTTGCCCACGTAGTCGGCGCGGATCGGCAGCTGGCGGTGACCGCGATCGACCAGGACGGCGAGCTGGACGGAGGCCGGGCGGCCGACGTCGCTGAGCGCGTCCAGCGCCGCCCGCACGGTGCGGCCGGAGAAGAGCACGTCGTCGACGAGGACGACCCGCTTGCCGTCGATCCCGCCGGGCGGCAGGTCGGTCGGGCCGACCGCGCGGGTGGCGTGCCGGCGCAGGTCGTCGCGGTAGAGGGTGATGTCGAGCACGCCGACCGGGACGGTCACGTCCTCGAAGGTGCTGATCCGGGCGGCGAGCCGCCTGGCCAGGGGCACGCCCCGGGTGGGGATGCCGAGCAGCACGGTGTCGGCGGCGCCCTGGGTCTTCTCCAGGATCTGGTGGGCGATGCGGTCGACCACCCGCGAGACGTCGGCGGCGGCGAGGATCACCTTCACCGAGGGTTGTCGCGGCGGCGACGGTTGGGCAGCCGGTGGGTAGGCCACGGCGGACCTCCTTCCCCGCCTCACGGGACGGGTCGTTAAAGGACGTCTGATCGACTCCGGCGGAACCGCGAGGGCCCGGACCGGGGCTTCACGCCACGTTACCAGCGGTCACCGGACCCCCCGTCGCCGGTCCTGACCTGCTGGTCAGCCCGGAGAAATGCGGACAAGCCAGACCGGCCCCCCGGACCCGGTGGAGAGCAACACTTGACCACGTGTCGCAATCCCCGTACCGTCACGCTCCGTAGCGATAGCTGGGAGAACCCCGAGCAGCACTGGGAGTGTCCGAATGCCCTCTGAATACGCCAAGTCGCTGGGCGCCCGCCTGCGCTCCATCCGCCAGCAGCAGGGCCTGTCCCTGCAGGGTGTGGAGGAGAAGTCGAACGGGCGGTGGAAGGCCGTGGTGGTCGGCTCGTACGAGCGCGGCGACCGGGCCGTCACCGTGTCCCGCCTGGCGGAGCTGGCCGACTTCTACCGCGTTCCCGTCTCGGAGCTGCTGCCCGACGGCAGTGGGGTGCGTCACGAGCCCACCAGCAAGATCGTGCTGGACCTGGAGCGGCTCTACGACGAGGCCTCCGAGGACCTCGCGTACGTCGCCCGGTACGCCCGCGCCATCCAGCAGCAGCGCGGTGACTACAACGGCCGGGTGCTCTCCATCCGCGCCGACGACCTGCGCGCCCTCGCCATCGTCTACGACGCCTCGCCGTCGGGTCTGATCGAGCGGCTGACCGAGCACGGTGTGCTGGTCGCCGACCCGCGGGCGTTCTTCGCCTCCTGACCCACCCGTACGTCGAAAGGGCCCGTGCCATCCGGCACGGGCCCTTCGTCGTCGCGGCGCGTCAGCGCGTGGCGTACTCGGCGATCCGGCCGAGGATGCCGTTGAGGAACCGGGGCGAGTCGTCGGTCGACATCTGCCGGGCCAGCTCGACGGCCTCGCTGATCGCCACCGCGTCGTCGATCTCGTCGACGTAGAGCAGCTCGTAGACGGCGATCCGGGCCAGGTTGCGGTCGACCACCGGCATCCGGTCGATCGTCCACCCCTCGGCGTAGCTGGCGATCGTCTCGTCGATCCGGTCGAGGTGCGCCGCGACGCCCTCGACCAGCCCGACCGCGTAGCCGAGGTGGTCGGGGCGGGGCTGCTCGATCCGCTCCAGGTAGCCGGCCAGGACCTCGACCGGGGGCCGGTCGCGCAGGTCGGCCTCGAAGAGCACGTCCAGCGCCCGCTTGCGCGCCTTGCGGCGCGCCGGCATCTGCTGCTTCGGACCCTCGGCCATCAGGCTCGGCCGAGGTAACGGCCGTCGCGGGTGTCGACCTTGATCTTCTCACCGGTGGTGATGAACAGCGGAACCTGGACCGTGGCGCCCGTCTCGACGGTGGCCGGCTTGTTGCCGCCGGTCGACCGGTCGCCCTGCAGGCCGGGCTCGGTGTAGGTGACCTCGAGCACGACCGAGGTCGGCAGCTCGATGTAGAGCGGGACGCCCTCGTGGGTGGCGACGGTCGCCTCGGCCTCCGGGAGGAGGTAGTTGGCGGCCTCGCCGACGACGCCGCCCATGACGGTGATCTGGTCGAACGTCTCCAGATCCATGAAGACGTAGTCCTCGCCGTCGGCGTACAGGTACTGCATGGTGCGCTTGTCCACGGTCGCCGTCTCGACCTTGGTGCCCGCGTTGAAGGTCTTGTCGACCACCTTGCCGGACAGCACGTTCTTCAGCGTGGTGCGCACGAAGGCACCACCCTTACCGGGCTTGACGTGCTGGAACTCGACGACGGCCCACAGCTCGCCGTCCAGGTTGAGTACCAGGCCGTTCTTCAGGTCGTTGGTGGTGGCCATTTCCTGCCTTGATCATCAATTGGCGGACAGACCCACCAAGTCTACTAGCTGTGTCGAATCGGACCCCGGCCCCAGGTGACGCAGCGTCAGGCGCCGGCACCGAGCCGGAGCGC
Source organism: Micromonospora sp. WMMD754 (assembly GCF_049315235.1). Lineage (NCBI taxonomy): Bacteria > Bacillati > Actinomycetota > Actinomycetes > Micromonosporales > Micromonosporaceae > Micromonospora > Micromonospora sp. WMMD754. The sequence continues at coordinate 4,396,087 of NZ_CP186058.1, read as the reverse complement.
CAGGTGGTGCAGGGCCAGCCGGTAGCCGTCCACGCCCAGGCCGCAGATCACCCCGGTGGCCACGGCGGAGACCACCGAGTGGTGCCGGAACTCCTCGCGGGCGTGGATGTTGGAGATGTGCACCTCCACCAGGGGGCCGCGCAGCAGGGCACAGGCGTCGCGGACCGCGATCGAGTAGTGCGACCAGGCGGCCGGGTTGAGCACCACCGCCGCCTCCTCGTCGGCCGCCTCGTGCAGCCAGCCCAGCAGCTCGTGCTCGGCGTCGGTCTGCCGCACCACCACGTCCAGGCCCAGCTCACGCCCGGTCCGCTCGCAGTCGGCCACCAGGTCGGCGTAGCTGGTCACGCCGTAGACGTCGACCTGGCGGGTGCCGAGCCGGCCCAGGTTCGGCCCGTTGAGCACGTAGACCCTCACGAGCTGATCTCCCGGTACGCCTCGGCGAGCAGCTCGTCCGACGGCGCCTCCAGGATCGCCGGGCGGGCGAGCCCGTCCAGCACCACGAAGCGCAGCCGGCTGCCCCGGGCCTTCTTGTCCACCCGCATCGCGGCGAGCAGCTCCGGCCAGGCGTCGGCCCGGTAGCCGGTGGGCAGGTCGAGCGCCGCCAGCACGTCACGGTGCCGGCGCGCGGTCGCCTCGTCGAGCCGGCCGGCGAGTCGCGCGAGGGTGGCCGCGTAGACCAGCCCGACCGCGACCGCGTGCCCGTGCCGCCAGCGGTAGCCCTCGACCTTCTCGATCGCGTGGGCGAGGGTGTGCCCGTAGTTGAGCACCTCGCGTACCCCGGACTCGCGCAGGTCACCGCCGACCACGTCGGCCTTGACCCGCACCGCGCGCTCGACCAGCTCACGCAGCACCGGGCCGGTCGGGTCCAGCGCGGCGGCCGGGTTCCGCTCCACCAGGTCGAGGATCACCGGGTCGGCGATGAACCCGCACTTGACCACCTCGGCCAGGCCGGCGGCCAGGTCGGCCGGGGGCAGGCTGTCCAGCGTCGCCAGGTCGCAGAGCACGCCGACCGGCGGGTGGAACGCGCCGACCAGGTTCTTGCCGGCCGCCGTGTTGATCCCGGTCTTGCCGCCGACCGCGGCGTCGACCATGCCGAGCAGCGACGTCGCCACCGGCACCCAGCGCACGCCGCGCAGCCAGCTGGCCGCGACGAAGCCGGCCAGGTCGGTGACCGCGCCGCCGCCCACCCCGACCACCGCGTCGGTACGGGTGAAGCCCGCCGCGCCGAGCCGGTCCCAGCAGCCGGCGGCCACGTCGACGTGCTTGCCCGCCTCGGCGTCGGGCACCTCCACCAGCAGCGGCGCCACGCCGTCGGCGCGGACCCGCTCGGCGAGCCGTTCGGCCAGCGCCTTCAGCGGCGGCGCGTACAGGACGGCCACCCGCTCCGCGCCGGGCAGCAGCCGGGGCGGCGGGTCGAGCAGGTCGCGTCCCACCAGCACGTCGTACGGCCGTTCGCCGCCGACCGGGATCCGGGTCACCTCGTCCATCGCCGGCAGCCTAGTCCAGCGCCCGGCCCCGGCGCGGCGACTGTCCACTCCGTGGGGCGTTTGTCCGCGCGCGCCCCGGGTAGGGCGGCCGGATGAGCGAGAGCACGCAGCGCACGAGCATCCGGCTCCCCGCCACGATCCTCGGCATCGGGCTGGGCGGCTTCGTCGACGGCATCCTCCTGCACCAGGTCTTCCAGTGGCACCACATGCTCAGCAGCACCAACGCCGACCACGTGGGGATCAGGGACTACCCGGTCGACACCGTGCCGGGGCTGCAGATGAACACGGTGTGGGACGGCCTGTTCCACGTGGTCACCTGGGTGGCGGTGCTGACCGGGCTGGCCCTGCTCTACGCCCGGGTCACCCACTCCCGGGGCCGGCTCTGGCGCTCGCCGATGCTCTGGGGCTGGGTCCTGGTCGGCTGGGGACTGTTCAACCTGGTCGAGGGGATCGTCGACCACCACCTGCTCGGCATCCACCACGTCCGCACCGGCCCGCACCAGACCTGGTGGGACCTGGGCTTCCTCGCCCTCGGCCTGGTCCTGATCGCGGTGGGCTGGGCGATCCAGCGGCGGGCCGACGGGGTGGACCCCTGCGCGCCGGAGCGTCGGTGACCCTCGCCCACGCCGGGCACGCCGCCGACGGGTTCCCGGCGACCGCGCTGCTCCCGGCGGTCCTGTTCTGGGCCTACCTGGCCGCCGCGCTACGGCTGCGCGACCCCGACGGGCCGGGCTGGGCACACGGGCGGACCGCGAGCTTCGGGCTGGGGACGCTACTGGTGGCCGTCGGGCTGCTCCGGCCGGCCGACGACTTCGTCGGGCACATGTGGCAGCACCTGCTGATCGGCATGCTCGCGCCGCTGGCCCTGGTCCTCGGCGCGCCGGTCACGCTGGTGCTGCGGACCCTGGACCGGCGCGCCGGTCGCCGGCTGGTCCACGTGCTCCGGCACCCGGTGGCGCGGGTGCTCGGCCACCCGGCGACCGGTCTGCTGCTCACCGCCGGCGGGCTGTGGCTGCTCTACCTGACCCCGCTCTACCGGGCCACGCTGGACAACCCCGCCCTGCACACGCTGGTGCAGGCCCACTTCCTGCTCAGCGGTTGCCTCTTCGCCTGGTCGATCGCCGGGCCGGACCCCGGCCCGCACCGCCCCCGGGTGCCGGTCCGGCTCGTGGTGCTCGGCGTCGGCGTCGCCGCGCACGCCACGATCGCCCAACTGCTCTACGCCGGCATCCTCGTCGACGTGCCGGCCGGCGCCGCCGAGCTGCGCGCCGGCGCCACCCTGATGTACTACCTCGGCGACCTGGCCGAGATCGCCCTCGCGCTCGCCCTGCTCGCCACCTGGCGTCCGGAGCGCCCGGCCCGCCGTCCGGCCGACCGCTCATCCACCGGGCCCGCGCCGGCCCGGGCGTGACCAGCGCGAACGCACCACAGACCGCGCGGCGCGGGATGCTCGCAGCTCTGCCGCACACGCCGTGCGGACTGCTCGCGGCTTCTGCCGCACACGCCGTGCGAACTGCTCGCGGCTTCTGCCGCACACGCCGTGCGAACTGCTCGCGGCTTCTGCCGCACACGCCGTGCAGGCTGCTCGCTATTCTGCCGCACCTCACCACGCGGCGCGCGGACGGCCGCAGCAGTCCGGGCCAGTTCGCCCCGCGAGCCGGCGTCGGGCCGCACGCTGACCGCGTGGTTGGCCGGTGACTCCCACCACCGGCACCCGACCCGCCCGCACACCCATAGCGTTCCACCCACCAGCGTCGACGACACCGAGTGGAACATCATGGGTGCCTCAACCCTCCGCAGACACCCATAGCGTTCCACCCACCGGCGCCAACGGCACCGAGTGGAACACCATGGGTGTCACGATGCGGCCGGACTTGCCCGACCGCGCGCCGGCCAGGGCAGGGCCGGGCCGAGGGCGGGCCGTGGTCAGGGCTTGAGCAGCGCGGCGATCTCGGTGGCCAACTCCTCCGGGGCACGCCCGTCGGTGACCACCGTCGCGGTCGCCACCTCGGCGTAGAGCGGGCGGCGCTGGTCCAGCAGGTGCTTGAGGGTGGCGCGCGGGTTCAGCGCCAGCAGCGGCCGGCCCGCGCCCAACCCGACCCGCCGGATCGCGTCGGGCAGCTCCACCGACAGGTGCACCACGGTGTGGCCGATCAGCGCGGCCCGGTTCTCCTCGGCCAGGACCGCGCCGCCGCCGAGCGCGAGCACGCCGGCGTGCGAGGCCAGCGCCGCCGCCACCGCGGCCCGCTCCAACGCGCGGAAGTGGTCCTCACCCTCGTCGACGAAGATCTCCGGGATCGGCTTGCCGGCCTGCCGCTCGATGTCGGTGTCGGTGTCCCGGAAGTCGACGCCGAGGGCGGCGGCGAGCGCGGTCCCCACCGTGGTCTTGCCGGAGCCCGGCGCCCCGACCAGCACGCAGACCGGTCGGCTGCTCACCGGTGCCACCTTCCGTTCGCGACTGCGGGACTCCGCTGCGCTGCGTTCCTCGCGCTCACCGAACCACCAGGCTGTCGAGGTAGCTGGCCAGGTTGCGGCGCATCTCGGCGATCGAGTCGCCGCCGAACTTCTCCACCGCCGCCTCGGCCAGCACCAGGGCGACCATGGCCTCGGCGACCACCGCCGCCGCCGGCACCGCGCACACGTCGGAGCGCTGGTTGATCGCGGTGGCCGGCTCGCCGGTGGTCACGTCGATCGTCGCCAGGGCCCGGTTCAGCGACGAGATCGGCTTCATCGCCGCCTTCACCCGCAGCGGCTCGCCGGTGGTGATGCCGCCCTCCAGGCCGCCGGCCCGGTCGGTCACCCGACGCACCCCGGTCGCCGTCGGCATGATCTCGTCGTGCGCCTCGGAGCCGCGGGAGCGGGCCTGCTGCCACCCGTCACCGATCTCCACGCCCTTGATCGCCTGGATCGACATCAGCGCGGTGGCCAGGCGGGCGTCGAGCTTGCGGTCCCACTGCACGTGGCTGCCCAGGCCCGGCGGCACCCCGTACGCGAGCACCTCGACCACGCCGCCGAGCGTGTCGGCGGCCTTCTTCGCGGCGTCGACCTCGGCGACCATCCGGGCGCTGGCCTCGGCGTCGAGGCAGCGCAGCGGGTCGGCGTCGATCCGCGCCGCGTCCTCCGGCGTGGGCCGCAGGCCGGGCTTCACCGCCACCGGACCCAACTCCACCACGTGCGAGACGATCTCGACGCCGAGCGCTTGCCGGACCAGCGCCTTGGCGACCGTGCCGACGGCGACCCGGGCGGCGGTCTCCCGGGCGCTGGCGCGCTCCAGGATCGGCCGGGCGTCGGTGTGCCCGTACTTCTGCATGCCGGCGAGGTCCGCGTGGCCCGGACGGGGACGGGTCAGCGGCGCGTTGCGCGCCTGACTCGCCAGTTCGTCCGGGTCGACCGGATCGGCGGCCATCACGGTGCGCCACTTCGGCCACTCGGAGTTGCCCACCCGGATCGCCACCGGGCTGCCCAGCGTCACGCCGTGCCGGAGCCCGCCAATGATCTCGACCTCGTCCTGCTCGAACGACATCCGGGCGCCCCGGCCGTAGCCGAGCCGACGCCGGGCCAGTTCGCCGGAGATCTCCCCGGTGGTCACCTCGATGCCGGCGGGTACGCCCTCCAGCATCGCGACGAGGGCGGGTCCGTGCGATTCACCTGCAGTCAGCCAGCGCAACACAGCGGTCAGTGTGTCACGCCCGGTGGTCGCCGCCGTACGGCGGTCGCCGCGTCCCGCCCACCGGACAGGCCACCTCCGCGCGCTGATCTCCCAGCAGACGGCGGTGGTGTTAACAGGGGGCCCTTCCTCTACCGGAGGCGTTAAGAAGGGGCCCTTCCTTAAACCGCAAGCGCGGCGCGCATCGCGGCGCGCGGCGCGGCGACGCCGGTGAAGTGTTCGAACTGCCCCACCGCCTGGGCCAGCAGCAGGTCCAGCCCGGAGACCACCCGGCAGCCGGAGGCCAGCGCGGTGGCGGCGAGCGGCGTCGGCCACGGGTCGTAGACCACGTCGAAGAAGACCGACTCCGGCCGCCAGTCGAAGTTGTCCGCGAGCGGGTCGGCGACACCCTTCGGCACGGTGGAGATCACCAGGTCGGCCCGGGCGTGCGCGGGCGCGCCGTCCCACTCCGCGCCGGCCAGCGGCACGCCGACCGCCGCCGCCACCGGGCGCAGCTCGTCCACCGCCTCGGGCCGGCGGGCCACCACCGTCACCTCGGCCGCGCCGATCCGGGCCGCCGCCGCGATCGCCGCCCGGGCGGTGCCGCCGGCGCCGAGCACGGTGACCACCGCCCCGGCCACGCAGCCGGCGCCGGTGAGCACCTCGACCATGCCGGTCACGTCGGTGTTGTCCGCGTACCAGGTGCCGTCGGGTCGGCGTACCAGCGTGTTGGCGGCGCCGACGGCGGCGGCGACCGGCGAGACCTCGTCGGCCAGCGCGAGCGCCGCCTCCTTGCCCGGCATGGTCACCGACAGCCCGGCCCACTCCGGGCCGAGGCCCGCGACCAGGCCGGGCAGCTCGTCCGCGCCGGCTTCGATCTTCGTGTACGACCAGCCGGTCAACCCGGTCGCCGCGTACCCGGCGGTGTGGATCGCCGGGGAGAGCGAGTGGGCGATCGGCTTGCCGACCACCGCCGCACGGTGGGGGGCCGCCATCAGATGATCCCGGCCTCCCGGGCCTTGGCCTTGTTCTGCTCGTGCTGTTCGGGTGTCTCCGCGAAGGCGGAGTGTCCCTCCTTGTCGATCGCCACGAAGAAGAGCCACTTGCCCGGCGGCGGGTCCAGCGCGCCTTCCAGGGCCTGCTTGCCCGGGTTGTTGATCGGCGTGGGGACCAGACCGGCCAGCTTGCGGTTGTACGGGTTCTTCGGGTTGTTCAGCTCGGACTCGGTCATCTGCTTGGAGGTCTTGGTCCGCTGCCCGGTCAGCTCCAGGTAGTAGTTGACCGTGACGTCCATCTCCAGGCAGTTGCACGGGAAGTCGCCGTAGACCCGGTTGTAGGCGACCCGGGCGACCTTGCCCAGGTCGTCCTTGTTGCCCGCCTCCGCCTGAGCCAGCGACGCGACGATCAACGCCTCGTAGGGCGCGATACGGCGGTCCGACTTCACCTTGTCGGCGTACTGCATCTCGCCCGTGACGGTGAGGAAGTTGTCCACCATCAGCTTGAGCACCGTCTCGGCGGTGGCCTTCGGCGGGATCTCGTAGGTGTCCGGGAAGAGGAATCCCTCGATCGAGGGCTTGATCTTCTTGCCGTCGGAGCGTTCGAACCACCAGTCCGGCACGCCGAGCGCGATCGGATCCTTCGCCGCCGTCTCAAAGTCCTTGACCGGGATGTCCGTCTTCTCGGAGAGCCGCTTGAAGACCGTCTTCGCGGTCAGCCCCTCCGGGATGGTGAGCCCGTTGACGACCCTGTTCTTCAGGTCGAGCATGGCCGCGACCGCCGCGTCACCGCTCATCTGCTTGCGCAGCTTGTACGTGCCGGGCTGGATGTTCTTGCTGCGCGAGTTCTCCTCGGCGGCCTCGATGAACGCCTTGGTGCTCTTCACCACGTCGGCGGCGACCAGCGCGTCGCCCATGTCGGCGATCAGCGCGCCCTGCTTGATCTCGACGATCGCCTCGCCGGTGCCGGAGCCGTCGTAGTCGGGGGTGACGAAGTAGTTCTGCACCCGGTCGAAACCGTAGAACGCGCCGCCGCCGATGCCGCCGAGCAGGATCAGCGCGAGCGCGAGGGCGAGGAGGGTCTTGCCCCGGCCGCCGCCGGACTTGCCCTGCCGCCGGCGCACCGCGCCGCGCCGGTGCCGGCCCTTCTCCCCCCTCTCCGTCTCGTCGAATCCCAGGTCAAGGTCGTCGATCATTGCGTCCGCCTCCGCTGTGCGTCCAGCCAGCTCTGCAGAATCTCCACCGCGGCGGCCTGGTCGACCACCGCCCGTTGGCGCTTTCCCCGGACGCCCCGTTCGGCCAGCCTACGACTCGCGACGACGGTCGACATCCTCTCGTCCGTCAGCGTCACCGGAATCGACCCCATTACATCGGCCAAACGGGTGGCGTAGGCCGAGACGTTCGCCGCCGCCGGGCCGTGCTTTCCGGCGAGGTTGACCGGCAGCCCGACGACGATCCCGACCGCCTCGTGCTCGGCGGCCAGCCGGACCAGCTCGGCCATGTCGGCGGGCACCGCGTCCGGCTCGGCGCTCAGGTCGCGGGCCAGGGTGACCAGCGGGGTGGCGAGGATGCCGTGCGGGTCGCTGCGGGCCACGCCGACCCGGACCTGGCCGACGTCCACACCCAGCCGGACGCCCCGGGCGAACTCGGTCATCGGCCGCCACACCTCCGAAGCCGGTACGGGCCAGGGCGGACCGGGAGGTCCGCCCTGGCGTCGATCAGCGCGCTCATGCCGTGCCAGCTTGGCATGCCCTCACGGCCCTCGCTTCGCTCGGTGCGTTCGCTCATGCCGTGCCAGCTGGGCATGCCCTCACGGCCCTCGCTCCGCTCGGTGCGTTCGCTCATGCCGTGCCAGCCGGGCATGCCCTCACGGCCCTCGCTCCGCTCGGTGCGTTCGCTCATGCCGCGTCCGCGACCGCCTTCTCCACCGTGACCAGCAGGTTCGGCGCCTCCGTGGCGGGCAGTCCGCCGCCCTGGGCCAGGTCGTCGCTGCCGCCGCCGCGCCCGGAGAACGCCGCCTTGACCAGTTCCTTGGCGCTCAGGCCCCGCCCCCGGGCGGCCTGGTTGACGGCCACCACCAGCGACGCCTTGCCGTTCGCCCGGGCCGCCACCGCGACCACCGCCGGGCGGGCCGCGTCGATCCGGCCCCGGATCTCCTGGGCCAGGGTCCGCACGTCGTTGGCCGCCGCGCCCTCGGGCGCCTCGGTGCCCACGTACGCGACCCCGCGCACGTCCTTGGCCTGCGCCGCGAGCGCGCCGGCGCCGCCGAGCACGAGCTGGGCGCGGAGCTTCTCCAGCTCCTTCTCCGCGTCGCGCAGCTGGGTGACGGTCTGCTCCACCCGGTCGGCGACCTGCTCCCCCGGCACCCGGAACAGCTCGGCCAGCCGGGACACCAGCAGGTGCTCGCGGGCCAGGAAGCCGAACGCGTCCATGCCGACCAGCGCCTCGATCCGGCGTACGCCGGAACCGACCGACGCCTCGGAGAGGATCTTGACCAGGCCGAGCTGGGCCGAGCGGGCCACGTGCGTGCCGCCGCACAGCTCCCGGGCGTAGTCGCCGACCTCGACGACCCGGACCCGCTCGCCGTACTTCTCGCCGAACAGGGCCATCGCGCCGATCCGGCGGGCCTCCTCCTGGCTGGTGACGAACGCGTGCACCTCCAGGTCGGCCAGCAGCACCTCGTTGACCTGCTGCTCGACATCGTGCAGCACGCTCGGCGCCACACCCGTCGGGGTGTTGAAGTCGAACCGCAGCCGGCCCGGCGCGTTCAGCGAACCCGCCTGGGTCGCCGACTCGCCGAGGAAGTTGCGCATCGTCTGGTGCACCAGGTGCGTCGCGGTGTGCGAGCGGGAGATCGCCCGTCGTCGCGACACGTCGATCTCGGCGTACCCGGTCTCGCCGGTGCGGACCTCGCCGCGCACCACCCGGGCCCGGTGCACGATCAGGCCGGGCACCGGCTGCTGCACGTCGAAGACCTCGACCTGGCCGCCGCCGACCGTGATCAGGCCCTGGTCGGGCTGCTGCCCGCCGCCCTCGGCGTAGAACGGGGTGGTGTCGAGCACCAGCTCGACCGTGTCGCCCTCGACCGCGGCGGACACCGCGGCGCCGCCGGACAGCAGCGCGCGCACCCGGGACTCGCGGTTCAGCTCGGTGTAGCCGGTGAACTCCACCGGGCCGCCGCCGTCGAGCACCGACCGGTACGCCGACACGTCGGTGTGCCCGGTCTTGCGGGCCTGCGCGTCGGCCTTGGCCCGGCTGCGCTGGTCGGCCATCAGCCGACGGAAGCCGTCCGCGTCGACCTGCAGGCCCTGCTCGGCCGCGATCTCCAGGGTCAGGTCGATCGGGAAGCCGTACGTGTCGTGCAGCTGGAACGCCTTGTCACCGGAGAGCGCCGGCTTGCCCGCCGACTTGGTCTCCGCGATCGCGGTGTCCAGGATCGTGGTGCCGGCGCGCAGCGTGGCGAGGAACGCGTCCTCCTCGGCGTACGCGTACTGGGAGATCCGGCCGAACTCCTCGGCCAGCTCCGGGTACGACGGGGCCATGCAGTCCCGCGCCACCGGCAGCAGCTCCGGCAGGGCCCGGTCCTGGTAACCCAGCAGCCGCACCGCCCGGATCGCCCGGCGCATGATCCGCCGCAGCACGTAGCCACGGCCCTCGTTCGACGGGGTCACGCCGTCGCCGATCAGCATCAGCGCGGTGCGCACGTGGTCGGCGACCACCCGCAGCCGCACGTCGTCCGGGTGCGACTGGTTGGCCGCGTGACCCGAGTGCACGCCGTAGCGCTTGCCGGTCAGCTCAGCCGCCCGGTCCAGGATCGGCTTGACCTCGTCGATCTCGTAGAGGTTGTCCACGCCCTGCAGCAGCGAGGCCATCCGCTCCAGGCCCATGCCGGTGTCGATGTTGCGCGCCGGCAGGTCGCCGAGGATCGGGAAGTCCTCCTTGCCGACGCCCGGGCCGCGCTCGAACTGCATGAAGACGAGGTTCCAGAACTCCAGGTAGCGGTCCTCGTCGACCTCCGGACCGCCCTCCCGGCCGTACTCCGGGCCGCGGTCGTAGTAGAGCTCCGAGCACGGGCCGCACGGGCCGGGGATGCCCATCGACCAGAAGTTGTCGGCCTTGCCCCGGCGCACGATCCGCTCGGTGGGCACGCCGGTGGCCCGCCAGATGTCGTACGCCTCGTCGTCGTCCAGGTAGACCGTCGCCCAGATCCGCTCCGGGTCCAGCCCGAAGCCGCCCGCCTCGACCGACGTGGTGGCCAGGTCCCAGGCGAGCGGGATCGCCCCGTCCTTGAAGTAGTCACCGAAGGAGAAGTTGCCGTTCATCTGGAAGAACGTGCCGTGCCGGCTGGTCTTGCCGACCTCGTCGATGTCCGGCGTCCGGATGCACTTCTGCACGCTCGTCGCCCGCGCGTACGGCGGGCTCTGCTGTCCCAGGAAGTAGGGCACGAACTGCACCATGCCCGCGTTGATGAACAGCAGGTTCGGGTCGCTGATGGCGGGCAGCGGAGCGGACGGCACCACGGCGTGCCCGTTCGCCTCGAAGTGGGCGAGGAACCGCCGCTTGATCTCCGCCGTCTTCATCGCTGGTGCTCCTCCGGGAAAATCTCTCGGTCGCCGATCCGCGGGTCCTCCCGCAGCTCGGCGAACTCGTCGTCGTACGCCTCGCCGCGGGCGAAGGCCTCGTGGATCTCCTGCTCACGCTCGGCCATACCGACCCGGACGTCGTCCACGAAGGCGCGCACCGACTCGACCAGCCCGCCGGCGGACTCGGACAGTCCGCTGGCGATGCCCGCCGGGGTGTACGCCTGCGCGGTCCGGGTGGCCTTGCGGACCACCAGGACGCCCACGGCCAGCCCGATGCCCAGCCAGAACAACCGCCTCATGCTCTCATCCTTCCGCGTACGCCGGTCGGGGTCAGCGGTTGCCGCGCCTGGCGGCCCGGCGCTGCTGCTTGATGGTGTCGCGCACCTCGCGCTCGGTCTCGGCGTGCCGGCGGGCGGAGGCGGCCTTGCGCACGCCGTAGCCGAACGCGGCCACCTTGACCAGCGGGTTCGCGGCGGCGGCGGAGACCACGGTCGCCAGGTTCGCCACGTTCGCGGTGACGTTCTGCGCGTGCGTGGTCATCGTGTCCACCTTGGCGAGCTGGAGGTTCACCCCGTCCAGCGAGGTCTGCACCTGCTCCAGCGCCACGTTGACGTTCTTCACCGTGGTGTTCACGTCCCCGAGCAGCGGCGCGGTGCGGTCGTTCAGGTCACCGATCATGCGGGTCGTCGCGTCGACGGTGTGCCGCAGCCGCAGGATCGGCACCGCCAGCACGAGCACCAGCATCAGGAACGCACCGGCCGCGATCAGCGCAGCGATCTCTCCACCACTCACGCGCATGTCCTCCTCAAGCAGTGTCCCGGGGCCGGACGGCTCCGGGACGCGCGACCGTCCCCACCCACTTCGCGCCACGCCGACCCGGTCACCGGGCGCGGGCGGGCGCGCCAGCCCCAGACCCTACCGTCCGTGATGGAAGTCGGCTCACGACGGTGAGGGGGTCGGCTCGCCGAGCGGGTCGTCGGTGAGGGTCGGGTAGGGATCCTCTCCGGTGAGTGACGGATCGGTGGTCGGCGTGGGGCCGGTGCGCTCGTCGTCGATCGCGTTGCGCACCTTCACCGACACCAACGAGCCGGTGCACGTCGCCGCTGCGGGCGCGGGCGGCGCGGACGGCGCCGGTTCCCCGTCCACCGGCGGCGGCGTGCAGGCGGGGTCGCGGACCCACAGGTCGAGCGTGAGCTCGTCCCGACGCCAGCACGTGTAGCTGCCCTCGACCTTCTCCTCCGGGCAGCGGTCGACCTTCCAGCGTCGCCAGCCGTCCTTGGCCAGGGCCGCCTCGTAGACCGTCACCGTCTGCTTCCAGCCCTGCTCCGACTCGACCGCGCGTTCCCGCAGCCGGCAGTCCTGCAGGCACCACCGGCTGCCGCTGACGTTGTCGACCGTCTTGGTGGCCGCCCAGGACGGCACGTCGAGCGCGTCGAGGGTGTCGAAGACCGGGTCGCGGCTGAGCGTGCGCATGCCGAAGTAGAGCGGCACCGCGCCCAGCAGCACGAGGCTGACCAGGGCGAGGATGCCCATCCGCAGTCGACGCCGCTCGCGTACCTGCCGGCGAAGCTCCGACCGGGCGCCGCGCAGACCGCCGGCCGCCGCGTCGTCGTCGGGGCCGGCCGGGCGCGACGCCGGCGCGTCGCCGGGCCGGATCCCCGCCGGCTCCACCGGGGGTACGACCGCGGCGGCCCGGGCCACCGCCGGCCCGCCCGGTCCCGGGCCGCCCGGAGCCGGCCCCATCGATTCGGGGGCGGGCGGAACGGCCCGGCCGGTGGTGCGCTCCTCCGGCCCGGCGGGACGGGCCACCCCGGCCGCCGCCCGAACGGGCGCCGGTCCGGCGACCGGCCCGGGGGCGACCACCGGGCCGGTGGACGGTCCCCGGGTGCCCGGGCGGGGCGGACCGCCGGCGCCGTCGGGACGGGCAGGTCCAGGACCGTCGGGGCCGGACGGAGCGGGTCCGGGGCGGACCGGGGACGCGCCCCGGTCCGGGCCGGGACGCCCGCCGTCCACGCCGGACGGGCGGCCGGCGGCGCGGGTCCGGTCGTCGGCCGGTCCACGCCCTCCGGGACGGCCGCCACCGACCGGCATGCCACCGGTCCGTTCGGGGTCACCGGGCGACGCGGGTCCGCCCGGCCCCACGGGACGACCCGGGCCGCCGGCGGTGCGGTCGCCGGCGCCCGGCGGCACGCCGGGACCGGTCGGGCCACCCGGGCGGTCACTCACCGGTGGGGCGCCGGGACGACCCGCGCGGTCACCCGCCGGCGGGCCTCCGGGACGACCCGCGCGGTCACCGGCGGCCGGGGCGACGCCCGGACGCGCCGGTCCACCACCGGCCGGCGGCGCGCCGGTGCGGGCGGCGCCCCGGACGGGACCGGCCTGTTCGGGTCGGACGGGCGGCGCGGCCGGGCCGGGCTGCTCGGTGCGGGCCGGCGGCACGGCTGCCCCGGCACGGGCGCCCGGACCGCGGTCGGTAGCGCCGGCACGGGCGCCCGGCCCGTCCGGCGGCGCGCCGGCCGAACGACGGGCGGCCGGCATGGCGGGGTCGGTGTGCGGCGTGCGACCGGCCTGCCGCAGCCAGTCGGCGGGGCGCTCCGGCCGCTGCGGTCGCGGCCCGCCGTTCTCGTCGCGGGCGGCCCGACCCGGTGCGGCGGGGACGGAACCGGAGCGGTCGGCGGCGTCGACCGGGTCGGGCGCGGCGCGCCGGCCGCCGGCCGGGGCGCGGCGGGAGCCGGGCGCGGGCGCCGGGCCGCCGGACACCGGGGCGGCGGGACCCGCGCCGGGCATCTGCGGCGCGTTTCCGCTGCGCGGGACGGCGGGTGGCCGGTCCGGCTCGGCGGCCCGCCGACCGGCACCCGAGACAGGCCGCGCGGCCGGATCGACCGGCGCGCGGTGGCCACCGGCGGCGGTCGGATCGTCCGGGCGGGCCCGCCGCGCGCCGGCGGAGGCCGCACGGGCGGCCGGGTCAGGGCCGGCCGGGTTCGGGCCGGCGCCCTCCGGCGCGGCGCGACGGCCCGCGCCGGACACCGGTCGTGTGGCGGCCGGAACGTCGTCGGGCCGCGCCCGACGACCCGCGCCGGACACGGGACGGACGCCGGAGTCGTCGGGCAGGGCACGGCGTCCACCGGGCACGGGCGGCATCGCGGGGTCGGTGCGCATCGGGTGGGTTCCGCCGGGAGCCTCGGCGCCGTGCCGGCCGCGCGGGGTGGGTGGCACCGCGACCGGCTGGTCGTCGCCGTCCCCGGGCCGGGGTCGGCCCGGCGCGGGCTCGGCCGGCGCGCGCTCGGGTCCCCGTCGTCCGGCGGGCGGAGGGCCGGGCGGGCCGGCGGGCGGCGGGACGGCGGGACGGCCGACCACCGGCGGTTGCGATCCGGTGGGCTCGTCCGTGCTCCGGCTGTACCGGGAACCGGCCGGCCGGGGCGCCTCGGGCACACCGGGCCAGGGACCGTCGACGGGGCGACGCGGGGCGGCCGGATCGGGTCCGCCCGGGCGGACCGGCGGGGCGGCCGGCCCGGCCGTGTCGGGGTCACGGCGCGCGACCGGAGGACGCGGCCCGGGGCGACCGCCGCCGGGCGTCTCCGGACCAGGGCGACCGCCACCGCCCGGGACGGCCGCGCCGGCACGACCGGGCGAGGTGGCCATCTCGCCACCGGGCCGACCATGCGCGGTGGGCATCTCGCCACCGGGCCGGCCGGGGGCGGTGGGCATCTCGCCACCGGGCCGGCCGGGGACCGGGGGCCCGGCACGACCGGCGCCGGGAGGCGGCGCACCGGGACGACGGGACGTCGGAGGCATCGGCGCGCCGGGGCCGCCGGGCGGCGGCGTCATCGGGTCGGGGCGGCCGGCCGGTGGCGCGGTCGCGTCCGGGCGACCCGACGGCACGCTCGGGCCGGGACGGCCCGACGGCGGCGCGTCCGGACGAGCGGCGGCGGGCGGGTGGGGCCGGCCGGGAACGGGCGGCGGAGCGGTCCGGGCGACCGCCGGGGGCGGCGGACCGGTCACCGGCGACGAACCCGGTCCCGGCGGCATCGCCGCGCCGGGACCGGGCGGAGCCGGCGCGGGCGCGCCGGGACCGGCGCCCGGTCGGGGCGGTCGGCCCGGCTCGGGCGCGGATGCGGGCGGGGTGCCGGGGCCCGGTGGCCGACCCGGTCCCGGGACGGGGCCGGCGCCGGACCGAGGGCCCGGACCCGCCGGCGTCTCCCCCTCCGGGCCCAGCTCGCCCCGTTGCTGCTTGGCCGTGCGCAGGTCGTCGATCCAGCCGAACTCCTCGCCGGCGACGGCCGGATCCGGCTCCGCCTCGGCCCGGCCGCGCCCCCACCGGCGGCCCTTGGCCCGCGGATCGCGCCGCTCGTCGGGGCCGTCCGCCGGCCGCTCCGGACCACGCGCCATCACTACTGACCCCCCTCGATGACGTCGCCGCCACCTTCGCTCGCCCCGCTGGCCTGCTCGGTGCCCCCCGCCGGGCCCCCGGTCGGGGCGCCCGCCCCCGCCCGGGCCGCGGGTGCCGGCAACCCCCGGACGATCCGGCGCAGCACCGGCAGCCGGGTGGCGACGGCCCGCTCCGCGCCGTGCCCGCTGGGCCGGTAGTAGTCCGTCCCCACGAGATCGTCCGGAGCGTACTGCTGGGTGACCACCCCCCGGTGGTCGTCGTGCGGGTAGCGGTAGCCGGCCCCGTGCCCGAGGCCGCGGGCGCCGGAGTAGTGGGCGTCGCGCAACCCGCGCGGCACCGACCCGCCCCGCCCGGCGCGCACGTCGGCGACGGCGGCGCCGATCGCGGTGGTGGCCGAGTTCGACTTCGGCGCGGTGGCCAGGTGGATGACGGCCTGGGCGAGGTTGAGCTGCGCCTCGGGCAGGCCGACGTATTCCACGGCGTGGGCGGCGGCGGTGGCCACGGTCAGCGCGGTGGGATCGGCCATCCCGACGTCCTCACTGGCGAAGATCACCATCCGCCGGGCGATGAACCGGGCGTCCTCGCCGGCGACCAGCATCCGGGCCAGCCAGTGCAGCGCCGCGTCCACGTCCGAGCCGCGCATGCTCTTGATGAACGCGCTGGTCACGTCGTAGTGGGCGTCGCCGTCGCGGTCGTAGCGCACGGCCGCCACGTCGACCGCCTGCTCGGCCACGGCCAGGTCGATGCGGCCGGCGCCGAGCGCGGTCGCGGTGGCCGCCGCCGCCTCCAGCGCGGTGAGCGCCTTGCGGACGTCGCCGCCGGCGAGCCGGACGAGGTGGTCCTCCGCCTCCTCGGCCAGGGTCAACGTGCCGCCGAGGCCGCGCTCGTCGGTCACCGCGCGACGCAGCAGCCCGCGCACGGCGTCGTCGTCGAGCGCCTGGAGGGTGAGCAGCACGCAGCGGGAGAGCAAGGGCGAGATGACCGAGAAGTAGGGGTTCTCGGTGGTCGCCGCGAGCAGCGTGACCGTGCGGTCCTCGACGGCGGCGAGCAGCGAGTCCTGCTGGGTCTTGCTGAACCGGTGCACCTCGTCGATGAAGAGCACCGTGGGCGGGCCACCGGAGCGGCGCTGCCGCCGGGCGGTCTCGATCACGGCGCGGACGTCCTTCACGCCGGCGGTCAGCGCGGACATCGCCACGAAGCGCCGGTCGGTGGCCCGGGCCACGAGGTGGGCGATGGTGGTCTTTCCGCTGCCGGGCGGGCCCCAGAGGATCACCGACATCGGTGTCGCGCCCTCGACCAGCTGGCGCAGCGGCGCGCCGGGGGCGAGCAGGTGCTCCTGCCCGACCAGTTCGTCGATGCCGGCCGGCCGCATCCGGACCGGCAGCGGGGAGTCGGCCCGGGCGGCGGTGAACCCGTCGACGCCACCGGAGCCCGCGGGTGCGCCGGGCGCTCCGGCGGGCTCGCCGAGGGTGAAGAGGGCGTCGGATTCCATCACGAGAACAGTACCGGGCCGGACCGACGGCGCCGGAATCGCGCCGCCGACCCGACCCGGGTGGTCGTTTCCGGTCAGCCGCGGCCCGGACGACGGCCGCGGTACCAGCGGCCGCCACCGCCACCGCGCGGGCCGGAGCCGACGCCGGCCAGGTAGAGCGAGAGCAGCAGGAAGCCGATCAGGCTGAGGGTCCAGTTGTTGAACAGGTCCGGCGCGCCGAAGTTGGTGTTCAGGAAGTCCAGCAGCAGCGCGAAGCCGAACACGATGGCCGCGAGAATGGCGAGCATGTCGTTCCTCCGGTGGGGGTTCCCAGTAGGTCGGCGAGGGATGTACCCGATCGGTCTGTTCGTCAATCTCCACCGTGGAACGGCTCGCCCGGGCGGGTGTCTAGGCTGACGACATGATCACTGCCGACCCGGCGCTGACCGGGCGCGAGGCCCTGCTCGCCGCCACCGGCCACCATCCGTACGCCCGGCACGCGCTCTGGCGTGACCAGGAGGCGCGGGGTTGGCGACGCGACGGCGCGGTGGGCTGGCTGCTCCCACCGGGACAGGGGCCGGCGGGCGGCGCGCTCGGCGCCGCCGGACCGGCGCTGGCGCTCTTCGCCGGTCTGCGGGCCGACGGGACGCTGCGGGCCGGCCAGTCGGTGCACCTGCCCCGGACCGCGCCGGCCGAGGTGGCCGCCTACCTTCCGGTGGCCCGCCTCGACGAGTGGGACTTCCTCTGGACCGCCGCGCCACCGCCGCCGCAGCCGGCGCAGGAGCGGGTGGTCCGGCTCACCGAGGCCGACCACCCCGCGCTCGCCGCGCTCGTCGAGGAGGCCTTCCCCAGCTCCACCTCCCGGCCCGGCGACCCGCGCGTCGTCGACTGGTACGGCATCCGGGACGGTGACCGCCTGGTGGCCTGCGGCGCGGACCGCAGCCGCGGCGACATCGGCTTCGTGGCCGGCCTGACCGTCGCGCCCGGGCACCGGGGCCGGGGGCTGGGCTCGGCGCTGACCGCCGGGATGGCGGCGGCGCTGTTCGCCCGGTACGACCACGTGGCGCTCGGCGTCTACACCGCCAACGTCGGCGCGATCCGGCTCTACCGGCGACTCGGTTTCAGCGGCACGGAGCCGCGCACCTCGGTCCACCTCGGCTGACCGGGACGGCGGTTCGGCGACGGGTGGCGGCCTCCGGCGCGGGTGTGCGGTGGCTACGAACCTGATGACCCGGATGGATCGGGGGCACGCGTTCCCGCTCGCCTGAGCCGTTCGCGTCATCAGGTTCGTAGCCGGCGGCGGCCCTACGGCCGACGCCCGTCAGGCGGGCCGCTCGGCGGCGCCGGCCACGGCCGCAGGGTCCGGCGTCGGCACGCCACCCACCGCCCCGGTCACCGGACCCGCCGCCGGCCGCTCCGCCGCCTGGGCGTCCACCCCGGGCCGGGCCGGTGTGGCGGCAGTGGTGGCACCGTCCGCGGTGGTCCGGCCGGCGCGCCAGGCCGGCAGGTAGAGCGGCGCGGCCACGGCGAGCACCACCGCGCCGACGAGCATGGCGACCCCGACGCTCGTCGCGTCGGCGAGCGCGGTCAGCACCACCGCACCGAGCGCCCCTGCCGCTCCGGCCATCATCGAGTTCAGCGAGAGCACGCTGGTCCGGTAGGCGCCGTCGACCTGCCGGTGCAGCAGGCCCTGGTGCAGCGGGTTCGAGGCGCCGTGCACGGCGTAGCAGGCCAGGTAGGCCACGAGCACACCGACCGGGCCGGCCAGCAGGCCCATGCCGACCACCGTCGCGCCCTGCAGGATCCGCATCAGCGCGGCGGCCGGCGCGGCGCCGAGGCGGCGCAGCAGGAGCGGGGTGAGCGCGGCCCCGGCCGCGTTGGCCAGCCAGGCCGCGGAGCCGGCGGGGCCGAGCAGCGCGGCCGCGCGGTCGGCGTCACCGACCACCTCGGACAGCCGGACCGGCAGCAACGACTCGAACGTGACCATCCCGAAGCCCCAGAACAGCTCGACCGCGACCAGGGCCAGCAGCACCCGGTTGCGGCGCAGCAGACCGACGGCCTGCCCGACCATCCGGGGCGCCTCGACCACCGAGGCGCGCAGCGCGGCCGGGCCGGAGGCGGGTCGCCGTTCGACGAGCAACGCCAGCAGCGCCGCGATCGAGACCGCCTGGAGCACGACCGCGACCAGCACCGGCAGGGTCAGCGCGCTGACCGGACCGACCGGTCCGAGCGCCACCAGACCGCCGCTGAGCAGCGCGCCCGCGCCGATCGCGACGCCGACGACGGTGCCGGCCCAGCCGAGGCCGCGTTCGTACTCGGCGGCCGGGTCGGCGGCCAGCGTGGCGTCGACGTACCAGGACTCCAGCGGGCCGCTGTCGAGCGCCCGGTAGACACCCTGCAACGCCCAGACCAGGAAGAACATCCAGAACGAGTCGGCCACCGCCATCAGCGCCAGCGAGGCGAGGCAGACCACCCAGGCGGCCAGCAGCACCGGCTTGCGGCCGAGCGCGTCGGCGAACCCGCCGGTGGGCAGCTCCAGCGCCAGCACCACCAGGCCCTGCGCGGTGAAGACCAGGCCGATCTGGGACAGCGAGAGCCCGCGCTCCTGCATGAGCAGGATCATCACCGGGATCATCAGGCCGGCGGGCAGCCAGCGCAGGCCGAAGAGGATGAGGTAGCGGGACCGGACCTGGCGTACGGACAGCCCGCTCACGGCTTCTCCCCGGCCGGCGGCAGCACCGTGCTCAGCGGGAAGGCGGCCAGGTAGAGCTGGACCATCTCGGCGTCGGGGTCGTCCGGGTCGGTCTCGTCCCGGTGGCGTTCGAAGACCGCGAAGACCTCGGCCTTGATGGCCTCCAGCCGGGCGGCCGGGATCCGCATGAAGAAGTCACCCATGCCGAAGGCGTCGCGCCAGGCGGGCGACCACTCGTGGCGCCCCGCGAACCAGCGCTCCGCGTGGTGGGCGAAGAAGCGGACGTAGTCCTCCTCGATCCACTCGATGGCGGCCCGCGCGTCCGGGTCGTCGTCGAAGTCGGAGGCCTCCCAGCTGGTGGCGTCGTGCGCGGCCCGCCAGTAGCGCTGCCGGCCGGTGCCGAGGTTCGGGTCCTCGACCACGAGGCCCACCTCGGCGAGCTGACGCAGGTGATAGCTGGTCGCGCCGGTGTTGGTGCCGAGCATCTCGGCGAGGGCGGTGGCCGTGGCGGGGCCACTGACCCGCAGCGCCCCGATCAGCCGCATGCGCAGCGGTTGGGCCAAGGCGCGCACCTGCCGGTGGTCGATGCGCACGGCGCGGTCCTCGGTCCGCCCCTTCTTCTGCTCCTCCATGCGTTGCACAATATCTGTGCACACATCCCGTGCACAAGATGCTTGCAAAGAAAGTGTGCAACTAGCGGTACAGCTCGGCGACCCCACGCAGCCGGGTCCGCAGCAGCCCGACGGCGCGGGCGGAGTCCAGCACCACCTCGGCCGGGCGGTGCAGCCCGGCGCCCGCGATCGTGGTCGTCCGCAGTCCGCCCGCGTCCACGCCGTCGTGCCGCGCCACCAGGACTCCCAGCTCGGCACGGCTCACCGCGTCCGGCCCGGCCACGTTCAGCAGCCCGGCGTAGTCGCCCGGCACCAGCTCCAGCACGGCAGCGGCCAGGTCGGCGACGTGGACCGGGCAGCGCAGCTCGTCGGTGAAGAGCGTCGCCCGGCCGGCGAGCGCGTCCCGGCAGAGCTGGATCTGCTTGCTCCCCTCCCCCAGGATCAGCGACGTCCGCACCAGCGCGGCGCCCGGATCCACCGCCCGCACCGCCGTCTCCGCCGCCGCCTTCGCCGCCCCGTACGCGTGCAGCGGCGTGGGCACGTCGTCGTCGGCGTAGGGCTTCGGCCGACCGGCGTGCAGCGCGTCGCTGGACAGGTGCACCAACCGCGCGCCCACCTCGGCGGCGGCGACCGCGACGTGGGCCGCCCCGTCCGCCGTGACCGCCCAGTCGTCGTACCGGTAGGGGGTCGCGACGACCGCGTCGGGGCGTACCTGGGTCAGCAGCTCACGCACGGCGGCGCGGTCGGTCACGTCGAGCCGGCGCGGCGCGACGCCCGGCACCCCGACGGCGGTCGAGTGGTAGGTGCCGACCACCCGATGCCCGGCGGCCACCGCCTGCCGGCACACCTCGCCACCGAGAAAGCCGCTGGCGCCCACCACGAGCAGGTTCATCCGTCCCCCTGAAGATCGAAAAGGCCCGCGTCATCATGACGCGGGCCTTTCGACGAAGCCAGGATCAGGTCGGATCGGCCACCGGGGCGGCCGGGCCGGCGGTGCCGGCGTGCGGGCCGACCGGCGCCTTCGGCTTGGCGTCGATGCCGGCCTCGGCACGCTGCTGCCCGGTGATCGGGGTCGGCGCGCCGGTCAGCGGGTCGAAGCCGCCACGCGTCTTCGGGAACGCGATCACCTCGCGGATCGAGTCCGCGCCGGCCAGCAGCATGCAGACCCGGTCCCAACCGAACGCGATGCCGCCGTGCGGCGGGGCGCCGTACTTGAACGCCTCCAGCAGGAAGCCGAACTTGTCCTGCGCCTCCTCGGGCGTGATGCCCAGCAGGTCGAACACCCGCTGCTGTACGTCACCCCGGTGGATACGGATCGAGCCGCCACCGATCTCGTTGCCGTTGCAGACGATGTCGTACGCGTACGCCAGCGCCCGGTCCGGCGCCTCCTCGAAGCGGTCCACCCACTCCGCGTTCGGCGAGGTGAACGGGTGGTGCACCGCGGTCCAGCCGCCCTCGTCCGTGCGCTCGAACATCGGCGCGTCGACCACCCAGCAGAACGCCCACGCACTCTCGTCGACCAGGTTCGACCGCTTGGCGATCTCGATCCGGGCCGCGCCGAGCAGCTCCTGCGCCTCCCGGGTGTTCGTGCTCGCGGCGAAGAAGACCGCGTCACCGGGCTTTGCGCCGACCGCGTCGGCCAGGCCGGCCAGGTGCGCCTCGGACAGGTTCTTGGCCACCGGGCCGCGCGCCTCGCCGGTCTCCGCGTCCAGCACCACGTAGGCCAGGCCGCGCGCGCCGCG
This sequence comes from Micromonospora sp. WMMD754, assembly GCF_049315235.1. NCBI lineage: Bacteria > Bacillati > Actinomycetota > Actinomycetes > Micromonosporales > Micromonosporaceae > Micromonospora > Micromonospora sp. WMMD754. The sequence goes on along the minus strand of NZ_CP186058.1, from coordinate 4,374,470 downwards.
CGCCTTGGCCCAGTCCTGCCAGCCGTCCAGCTCCTTGCGGGTCTGGCTCGCGCCGCCGGGCATGACCACCGCGCCGACGTAGCCGCCCGCGTCGATCGCGCCGGCGAACACCCGGAACCCGGTGCCGCGCAGGTAGTCGGTCAGCTCGGTCAGCTCCACGCCGTAGCGCAGGTCCGGCTTGTCGGAACCGTAGCGGGCCATCGCGTCGTGCCAGGTGATCCGCGGGATCGGCCGAACGATCTCGTGCCCGGCCAGGTCCTTCCAGAGCGAGGAGACGATGGCCTCGCCGAGGTCGATCACGTCGTCCTCGGTGACGAACGACATCTCGATGTCGAGCTGGGTGAACTCCGGCTGCCGGTCGGCCCGGAAGTCCTCGTCGCGGTAGCAGCGGGCGATCTGGTAGTAGCGCTCCATGCCGCCGACCATGAGCAGCTGCTTGAACAGCTGCGGCGACTGCGGCAGCGCGTACCAGCTGCCCGGCTGCAGCCGCACCGGCACCAGGAAGTCGCGCGCGCCCTCCGGGGTGGAGCGGGTCAGCGTCGGCGTCTCGATCTCCAGGAAGTCCCGCTCGTGCAGCACCGTGCGGGCGAGCTGGTTGGCCTTCGAGCGCAGCCGCATCGCCCTGGCCGGGCCGCCCCGGCGCAGGTCCAGGTAGCGGTACTTGAGCCGGATGTCGTCGCCGGCCTCGATCTGGTCGTCCACCGGCAGCGGCAGCGGCGCGGCCTCGGAGAGCACCTCCAGCGCGGCGGCGGTCACCTCGACCTCGCCGGTCGGCAGGTCCGGGTTCTCGTTGCCCTCGGGGCGACGGGTCACCTCGCCGACGACCTTGACGCAGAACTCGTTGCGCAGCGCGTGCGCGTCCTCCTCGCGGAAGACCACCTGCACGACGCCGGAGGCGTCGCGCAGGTCGACGAAGATGACACCGCCGTGGTCGCGCCGGCGGGCCACCCACCCGGCGAGCGTCACCGTCGAGCCGGCGTCCGCGGCGCGCAGGCTTCCGGCATTGTGGGTACGGATCACGGCTGGCGTCTCCTCATCTGGTCCACGACTGCTTCCCGCATTCTGTCAGGGCGGACCGGCCGGCTCCCGGGCACCCGTCGGAGCGGCCCGGCCCGGGGGTGTGGCAAAGCCGGGCCGTGACCCGGGCGGACGGTTACCGTGGCCGGGTGCGCGTCGTACCGAGCTGGGCCGTGGGCGTCGCGGCGGCCGCGCCCGCGATGCTGGTGACGGGATGGACGGTCGCCGGCGCCCGCCAGCCCCCGGATTACGACCCGGTGCGGGACACGATCAGCGAGCTGGCCGGCGAGGGGGCGACCGACCCCTGGCTGATGGGGGGCGTCCTGGTGCTGCTCGGCGTCGCCTACGTCGCCACCGCCGCGGTGCTGCACGCCGCCGGGCTGGCCAGTCGGTTCCTGCTCGCGCTCGGCGGCACGGCCACCGTCGGGTTGCTCGCGTTCCCCCGCCCCGAGGTGGGCGGCTCGCCGGCGCACGGTGTGGTGGCCACGGTCGCGGTGCTCGCGTTGTCGCTCTGGCCCGCCGGCTCGGCCCTGCGCCTGCCGCGCGCCGTGCGCCGGGAGGTGGCCGCCGCGCCCACCGGCACGCCCCCGTGGGCGTTCCGCCGGCCGGTGGCGCTGACCGTGACCGCGGTCCTGCTGGTGCTGTTCGGCTGGTTCGTGATGGAGGTGACCGGCGGCTCGCGGACCGGGCTGGCCGAGCGGGTGGCGGCCCTGGCCGTCGCGCTCTGGCCGCTGGCCGCGGTCCTGTCGGCCCGCCGGGCGGCCACGACATCCGCTCCCGCGCCGGTCAGTCCGGGTCGGCCGGGAGCAGGTGGCTGACCCGCGTCACCGACCCGGTCGGGAACGCGGAACGGGCCGCCGGTCACCCGGCGGCCCGTCCGTGGGGTCTCGATCAGAAGACGCTCACGCCGTAGACGCTGAGCGCCTCGGTGACCGGCTGGAAGTAGGTGGTACCACCGGTGCGGCAGTTGCCGCTGCCGCCGGAGGTGAGGCCGAGCGCGGTGCTGCCCGAGAAGAGCGAGCCGCCGCTGTCGCCGGGCTCGGCGCAGACGTTGGTCCGGATCAGGCCGTAGACCGAACCCTCGGCGTAGTTGACCGTCGCGTTGGTGGCGTTGACCGAGCCGCTGCGCAGGCCGGTGGTGCTGCCGGAGCGCTGCACGCTCTGGCCCACGTAGGCGTTGCCGGCGCCGGTGATGTCGCGGTAGCTGCCGTTGTAGAGGTAGACGTTGCCGGCGGCGTTGCCCGAGTTGCTGTGCCGGACGATGCCGTAGTCGTTGCCCGGGAAGCTCGTCCCGGCGCGGGTGCCGAGCAGGCTGGTCTGCGAGGAGTTGCTGTACCAGCTCGACGAGATGTTGGTGCAGTGGCCCGCGGTGAGGAAGTAGTACGTCGAGCCGCTGCGGACGTTGAACCCGAGCGAGCAGCGGCCCCCACCACCGGCATAGATGGCCTGGCCGCCGGAGATCCGGGTGCTGAGCGTGCCGGCCTCGGCCTCGATCCGGACCGCGCCACCGGTGCGGGCGGCGGCGGCCTTGACCCGCTCCAGCTTGGCGCCGGTGACGGTGCTGTCGACGGAGACGACGACCTGGTTGGTCGCCGCGTCGGTCCACCAGGCGGTGCCCGGGATCTTGGCGGAGCGCTCCAGCTCGCTGGTGGCGGCCCTGAGCTGCTTGGCGCCGCGGGTGACCAGCTTCGGCGTGGCGCCGGCGGCGTGCACCTGGCGGGCGGCGGCGGCGTCGGTCACCGTGACGACCATCTTGCCGCTGGCGTCGCCGTACGCGCCGGCGGCCCGGTCGCCGAGCTTCTCGACGAGGGTCGCGGCGGCGTCCGGCGAGAGGGGCGAGGGCGCGGCCTGGGCGGGGGCGCCGAGCAGGGAGCCGGTGGCCAGGGTGCCGGCCAGGGCGACGGCGGCGGCGCGGCGGAGCGTGGACCTCGTGGGTCGCATGTAACAACCTCCGGATGGGGGTGAACGGGCGCTGTCATGGGGAAGCGCCCGAGGACAACCCGGGCGACCTGGGGAAACCGTCCGGGCTGACCAAAGTATTCACATATTTAAGATCGTAAGCAAGACATGACTTTGCCCGGATTCGCACCGGACCCCGATGTAACGGCGTGGCAACAACATCGTCATGGAGTGTCAGAGCCGCTCAGGGCGGTCAGGCGCGACGGCGGGCCCCCGGACCCGGGCGGGGCAGCACGTCCCGAGGATCGGCCACGTCGTGCCCGTCGGCGCACCGCAACGCGACCCGGACCTCGGCGCCGCAGTCGCGGTGCGCCACGGTCAGCGGCGCGCCCTCGGGGTCGGCCAGGTGGCGGTCACCCCAGCCGAGCACCGCGACCAGCACCGGCCACAGGTCCAGTCCCATCTCGGTGAGCCGGTACTCCTGCCGCGGCCGGCTGCCCGGCTCCCGGTACGGCTCCCGGCGCAGCACGCCCCGTTCCACCAGCATCGACAGCCGGTTGGTGAGCACCTGACGCGGGATGCCGGTGCGCACCCGCATGTCGTCGAAGCGGCGTACGCCGTTGAACACCTCGCGGAGCACGACCACGGTCCACCGCTCGCCGAGGATCTCCATGGCGCGCGCGATGGTGCAGTTCTCCACCGACCAGTCCAGTGCCGCGGGTCTCATGTCGACCAGGCTAGGTCTGATTGACAGACTCAGCAACGCGCTGCGAGGCTGGGTCCATGACACAGACGCAGGAGCGCAGCCGCACGTTCACCTGGTCCGACCCGGTCGCCGGGGCCGCCCACGTCGGCCGGCGCAGCGGCCTGGAGCTGCTGCGCGCGATGATCGCCGGCGAGCTGGCCGCGCCACCGGTCATGCACCTCATCGACATGGCCCGGATGGAGGCCGACGAGGGTCGCGTCGTGGTCGAGCTGCTGCCGCAGGAGTTCCACTACAACCCGCTCGGCACCGTGCACGGCGGCGTCCTCTCCACACTGCTGGACACCGCCGCCGGCTGCGCGGTGCACACCACCCTGCCGGCCGGCGTCGGCTACACCTCGCTCGACCTCAACGTGAAGTTCCTGCGCCCGGTCACCGTGGACAGCGGCACGCTGCGCTGCGAGGGCACCGTGCTGCAACGCGGTCGCCGCACCGCCCTGGCCGAGGCCCGCCTCACGGACCCCGCCAACCGCCTCGTCGCCCACGCCACCTCCACCTGCCTCCTCTTCCCCCTCGACCAGCCCGCCTGACCCCGCCGCCCTCGCCTCCCTCGCCTCCCTCACCGCCCTCGCCTCCCCGGCGATCTTGCACTTTCGGCCCACGGAACGCCTGATCCACGGCTTTTGCCCGGGCAGCAACTGCAAGATCGCCGAGGGGTGAGGGGGTGAGGGGGTGGGGGGGTTAGCGGGGGGTGGTGAGGCGGGAGGCGCGGGCGGCGCGGCGCTCCTCGAAGCGGGACGCCTGGGTCTCCAGGGTGTCCAGGTGGGCGGCGATCTGGTCGCGGGCGGTCTCGCCGTCGGCGTCCAGGCCGGTGACGTCGAACAGGTTCCACTGGCGCAGCACCGGCACCACCACCTCGTCCCGGTGCTGCCGCAGGTCGTAGATGCCGGCCAGCGCGATCGCCACCGACTTGCGGGCGAAGCCGTCGATGCCGACCCCCGGCATCTGGAAATCGGCCAGCACGTCGGCCACGGCCCGCATGGCCTGGCTCGGCGCCAGCTCGAACGCGGCGCCGAGCAGGTTGCGGTAGAAGACCATGTGCAGGTTCTCGTCCGCCGCCACCCGGGCCAGCAGCGCCTCGCAGGCGGGGTCGCCGGTGGCCCGGCCGGTGTTGCGGTGCGAGATGCGGGTGGCGAGTTCCTGGAACGACACGTACGCCAGCGAGTGCAGCACCTCGTCGTCGTGCGTGTTGCGGTAGCCGGCGGACATGTGCACCATCCGCGCCCGCTCCAGGGCCACCGGGTCCACCGCCCGGGTCACCGTGAGGTAGTCCCGGATCGCGGTGCCGTGCCGCCCCTCCTCGGCGGTCCACCGGTGCACCCAGGTCCCCCACGCGCCGTCGCGCCCGAAGAGCGTGGCGATCTCGTGGTGGTAGGAGGGCAGGTTGTCCTCGGTGAGCAGGTTGACGATCAGCGCGGTGCGGGCCACCTCGGACATCGTCGAGTCGGCCTCCGACCAGGGCTCCCCGCCGAGCGGGCCGTCGAAGGTGCGCCCGTCGCTCCACGGCACGTACTCGTGCGGGAACCATTCCTTGGCCAGCGACAGGTGGCGGTCGAGGTTCTTCTCGACCACCGGCTCCAGTTCGGTGAGCAGGGCGGTCTGGCTGAGCACGGACACGACGTTCTCCCTACGGTGGCGTAACTTACGCCACCGTAGGTCCAAACGTCGTCAGGCGCCAGTGCCGGCCGGACCCACCAGCGGTTTGAGGTCCGCCCGGGGCGGCGTCCACTCGCCCGCCGCCGCGGCCACCTGCTCACCGGAACGGATGTCCTTGACCTCGTCGCCGTCCGCGCCGGGGAACCAGACGTACGGGATGCCCCGCCGCTCGGCGTACCGGATCTGCTTGCCGAACTTCGCCGCGGACGGCGACACCTCCGTGGGCACACCCCGGGACCGCAGCGCCGCCGCGACCGCGTCGCTGGCCGCCCGTTCCTCCTCGGCGGTGACCGCGACCAGCACGCACGTCGGCACCGACCGGGACACCGACAGCGCCTCGGCGCCGAAGAGCAGGCCGAGCATCCGGGTCACCCCGATCGAGATGCCCACCCCGGGGAACCGCACACTGCCCGCACTGGCCAGGTTGTCGTAGCGGCCGCCGGAGCAGATCGAGCCGAACCGCTCGTAGCCGATCATCTGCGTCTCGTAGACCGTGCCGGTGTAGTAGTCCAGGCCCCGGGCGATGCGCAGGTCGGCGACGCAGAGGCCGGGCGCGTGCGCGGCGGCGGTCTCCACCACCGCGGTCAACTCCGCGATGCCCTCCTCCAGCAGGGGATCGCTCACCCCGAGGGCGCGCACCGCGTCGGCGAACGAGGCGTCCGGCGCGGAGATCTCGGCCAGCGCGAGGCACGCCTTGGCCTGGGCCTCGCTCGCCCCGGCGGTCTCGGCCAACAGATCGGCCACCTTCGCCGGGCCGAGCTTGTCGAGCTTGTCCACGGCGCGCAGCGCCGCCTCCGGGTCGGTCAGCCCGATGCCCCGGTAGAAGCCCTCGCAGATCTTGCGGTTGTTGACCTGGATCCGCACCGGCGGGATGGGCAGCGACCGCAGCGCGTCACCGATCACCAGCGGCATCTCGGCCTCGTAGTGCGCCGGCAGCGAGTCCCGGTCGACGATGTCGATGTCGGCCTGGAGGAACTCGCGGTAGCGGCCCTCCTGCGGCCGCTCCCCCCGCCACACCTTCTGGATCTGGTAGCGGCGGAACGGGAACTGCAGCTTGCCGGCGTTCTCCAGCACATAGCGGGCGAACGGCACGGTCAGGTCGAAGTGCAGGCCGAGCGCGTCGTCGCCGGCCGGCCCGTCGGCGTCGGCCTGCAACCGGCGCAGCAGGTAGACCTCCTTGGAGGTTTCCCCCTTGCGCAGCAGCTGGTCGAGCGGCTCCACCGAGCGGGTCTCCAGCGGCGCGAAGCCGTACAGCTCGAACGTGGCGCGGATCCGGTCGAGCACGAACTGCTCGATCATCCGCTGGGCCGGCGTCCACTCGGGGAAGCCGGAGATGGGCGTGGGCTTGCTCATGACGTACTCCTTGGAAACCCGCGCGGGGCGCGGGTGCGGTCTAGAGGCCTCGGGTGGGCGCGGCCGGGCGCGCGGACCCCGCCACCTCGACGAGGTAGGGGTTGGTCGCGCGCTCGCGGCCGATGGTGGTCGCGGGACCGTGGCCGGGCAGGACGACGGTGTCGTCGGCCAGCGGGAGGACCTTCTCCCGGAGGCTGGCCAGCATGCGGGGCATGCTGCCGCCCGGCAGGTCGGTGCGCCCGATCGAGCCGGCGAAGAGCACGTCACCGGAGAGGCAGATCTCGTCGGCCTCCCAGGACGAGCCGGCGCCGGGCATCCGGAACAGCACCGACCCGCCGGTATGGCCGGGGGCGTGGTCGACGGTGATCTCCAACCCGGCCAGCGACAGGGTCGCGCCGTCGGTCAGCTCGGCCACGTCGTCGGGCTCGGCGTAGGGCAGGCGACCGCCGAAGAGCGCGGTGAGGTCCATCGAGAGCGCCTTGGACGGGTCGGCCAGCAGCTCCCGGTCCTCCGGGTGGACGTAGGCGGCGATGCCGCGCGCCCCGCAGACCGGCGCGACCGAGAACGTGTGGTCCAGGTGCCCGTGGGTGAGCAGCACGGCGGCCGGGTGCAGGCGGTGCTCGGCGAGCACCTCGTCGAGCCGGTCGAGCACCCCGATGCCGGGGTCGACCACCACGCACTGCTCCCCCGGAGCGGTCGCCACCACATAGCAGTTGGTGCCGAAGGCGTCCGCGGGAAAGCCGGCCACGAGCACGTCCGTCCCCTTTCCGTCCGGTCGTCGTCCTCGCCCAGCAGCCTAGTCGCACCGGCGAGCGGGTTTCGCCCGCCACCGGACCCGCCTGCCCCAACAGTCCCAGTGACACCTTCCGATAAACGCAGGCGGGACCTCGTACACCACATACACAGTCGGTACCCGTACACTCTGGCGGGCGTGTGGCGTGGCGCACCCCGACCGGGACGGCGGGCGACGTCGGCGACGCCGGCGGCGATCAGGCAGAGGAAGGGGAGCACCGGTGGCTTCCAGCAGGGACCGGCAGCGCAAACTGGCGCGGGCCAAGCTCGACCGGCAGCTCGCCCGGCGGGCCGCGGCCGCGAAGCGCCGCCGGCAGATCCAGGCCGGCGTCGGCGCCGCGGTGGTGCTCGCGCTGATCGTGGCCGGCTCGGCCTGGGCGCTCGGCGCGTTCGACTCCGATCCGGAGAAGCCGACCGCCGCGGACGTCTGCCTCTGGACCCCGCAGGACGGCGCGGCGAACACCAACCTCAAGGACGTCGGCACGCCCGCCACCAAGGACCTGCCCACCGAGGGCACGCGGTCGATGACGATCACCACGAACCAGGGTGGGCCGATCACGGTCGGCCTGGACCTGGCCGACGCCCCGTGCGGCGCGGCGAGCCTCGCCCACCTGGCCAGCCGGTCGTTCTACGACGACACCAAGTGCCACGAGATCACCACCGAGGGCGCGCTGCGCTGCGGCGACCCGAGCGGCACCGGGATCGGCGGGCCGACCTACTCGTTCTACAACGAGAACGTCCCCTCCGCGCCGGAGCCCAGCCCGTCGGCCTCGCCGGCGCCGGGGCAGCCGCCGGCGTACCCGAAGGGCACGGTCGCCATGATCGGCAACCCGCCCGGCACCAACGGCAGCCAGTTCCTGATCTTCTTCAAGGACTTCAACCCGGCCAAGCCGGACTACAGCGTGGTCGGCAGGGTCACCGGCGGCCTCGACGTGGTGGAGAAGATCGGCGCGCTCCCGACCGTGGACAATGGCAGCGGCGCCAAGGTCAAGCCGAAGACGGACGTGGTGATCCAGAGCCTCACCGTCGGCGAGCCGAACGCCGCGCCGGCCGCGTCCAGCGCGCCGGCGAGCAGCCCCAGCGCCGGTTGAGTCGACGCTGACCCACCCAGGACTCGACGGCGCGCGGCGCCGTCCCCCGATACCCAGCAGGTGAGGAGAGACCGTGACGTCCACGAGAGACCGCCAGCGCGCGGCGGCGCGGGCCCGGCTCGAACGGGAGATGGCCGAGCGGGCCGGCAAGGCCCGCAAGCGCCGGCAGACGCAGGCGATCGTCGGCGCCGCGGCCGTACTGGTGCTCGTCGTGGCCGGCACCGTCTGGCTCGCCACCTCGCTCGGCGACGATGACGACGACAAGCAGGGCGGCACCGCCGCCGGCTTCGTCCAGTGCGCCTACACCGAGGTGCCGAAGGAGGGCCGGCCGGCGCAGATCAAGGACGTCGGGCTGCCGCCGGCGGAGCAGGCGGCCAAGGGCAGCCAGACGATGACGATCGACACGAACCTGGGCCCGATCACCGCCAAGCTGGACCGCACCAAGGTGCCCTGCACCGCGGGCAGCTTCACCCACCTGGCCAGCAAGGGCTTCTTCGACAACACCAAGTGCCACCGCCTGGTGACCCAGGGCATCCAGGTGCTCCAGTGCGGCGACCCCAGCGCGACCGGCAAGGGTTGGCGGGACACCGACGGCACCGGCGGGCCGGGCTACAACCTGGCCGAGGAGAACCTCCCCACCGACAAGCGCCCGCCGTACCCGGAGGGCGTGATCGCGATGGCCAACTCCGGCCAGCCGGGCAGCACCGGCAGCCAGTTCTTCATCGTGTATGGCGACTCGCAGCTCGATCCGAACTACACGGTGCTGGGCACGATCACCGGCGGGATGGACGTGGTGAAGCAGGTCGCGGCGGCCGGCGACGACGGCGCGTTCGCCCAGCAGGCCGGTGGCGGTCACCCGAAGAAGGAGATCGTGATGACCAAGGTGAGCCTGAGCCCGATCCAGGGCTGAGCACCCGCGCGACGACGAAGCGCCCGCCGGCTGGGATCAGCCGGCGGGCGCTTCCGCGTGCGGGGTGGGCGGCTCAGGCCCCCGAGGTGACCCGGTACGCGTCGAAGACGCCGTCGACCTTGCGCACCGCGGCGAGCAGGTGCCCGAGGTGCTTCGGGTCGGCCATCTCGAAGCTGAACCGGCTGACCGCCACCCGGTCCCGGGTGGTGGTGACGGTGGCGGAGAGGATGTTCACCCGCTCCTCGGAGAGCACCCGGGTGACGTCGGCCAGCAGCTTGTGCCGGTCCAGCGCCTCCACCTGGATGGCGACCAGGAACGTGGAGGCGGAGGTGAGCTTCCAGCTCACCTCGACCACCCGCTCGGGCTGGGCGCGCAGGTCCTCGGCGTTGGCGCAGTCGTCGCGGTGCACGCTGACCCCGCCGGAGCGGGTGACGAAGCCGAACACGGAGTCCGGCGGCACCGGCGTGCAGCACCGGGCCAGCTTGATCCAGACGTCGCTGACGCCGCGGACCACCACGCCCGGGTCGGCGCTGCTCTGCCGGCTGCGCGGCGGCCGGGTGGCGACGGCGGTCTCGGCGATGTCCTCCGCCGCGCCCTCCTCGCCGCCGTAGGAGGCCATCAGCTTCTGCACCACCGACTGCGCGGAGACCTGGCTGTCGCCGACCGCCGCGTAGAGCGAGGCCACGTCGGCCAGGTGTAGGTCCCGGGCGATCGCCATCAACGCGTCCGAGGTGAGCATCCGCTGCAACGGCATGCCCTGCTTGCGCATCGCCTTGACGATCGCGTCCTTGCCGGCCTCGATCGCCTCCTCGCGCCGCTCCTTGTTGAAGTACTGGCGGATCTTGGTGCGGGCGCGCGGGCTCTTGACGAAGCCCAGCCAGTCCTGCGTCGGGCCGGCAGTGTCGGACTTCGACGTGAAGATCTCGATCACGTCGCCGTTGGACAGCGTCGATTCGAGGGGCACCAGCTTGCCGTTGACCCGCGCCCCGATGCACTTGTGCCCGACCTCGGTGTGCACCGCGTACGCGAAGTCGACGGGCGTCGACCCGGTCGGCAGCGGGATGACGTCACCCTTGGGGGTGAAGACGTACACCTCCTGGCTGGACAGGTCGAAGCGCAGCGCGTCCAGGAACTCGCTCGGGTCGGCGGCCTCGCGCTGCCAGTCCAGCAGCTGCCGCAGCCAGGTCATCTCGTCGATGTGCGCCGGCGGGCCCACCACCGGGGTGCCCTTGTGCTCCTTGTACTTCCAGTGCGCGGCGATGCCGAACTCGGCGGTGCGGTGCATCGCGTAGGTGCGGATCTGCATCTCCACCGGCTTGCCGGTGGGCCCGATGACCGTCGTGTGCAACGACTGGTACATGTTGAACTTGGGCATGGCGATGTAGTCCTTGAACCGGCCCGGCACCGGCTGCCAGTTGGCGTGGATGACCCCCAGCGCCGCGTAGCAGTCGCGCACCGTGTCGACCAGGATCCGCACACCCACCAGGTCGTAGATGTCGTTGAAGTCGCGCCCCCGCACGATCATCTTCTGGTAGATCGAGTAGAGGTGCTTCGGCCGGCCGGTGGTCTCCGCCTTGATCTTGGCGGCCTTCAGGTCGGTCGACACCTTCTGGGTCACCTGGCGCAGCAGCGCCTCGCGCTGCGGCTGGTGCTCCCCGATCAGCCGGTTGATCTCCTCGAACCGCTTCGGGAACAGCGTGCCGAAGGCCAGATCCTCCAGCTCCCACTTGATCGTGTTCATACCGAGGCGGTGCGCCAGCGGGGCGAGGATCTCCAGCGTCTCCTTGGCCTTCTGCTCCTGCTTGGGGCGGGGCAGGAAGGTCAGCGTCCGCATGTTGTGCAGCCGGTCGGCCAGCTTGATCACCAGGACCCGCGGGTCCTTCGCCATGGCCACGACCATCTTGCGGATCGTCTCCGCCTTGGCCGCGTCGCCCAGCTTGACCTTGTCAAGCTTGGTGACGCCGTCGACCAGCAGCGCGACCTCACCGCCGAAGTCGGCCCGCATCGCGTCGAGCGTGTATTCGGTGTCCTCGATCGTGTCGTGCAGCAGCGCCGCGACCAGCGTCGTGGTGTCCATGCCCAGGTTGGCCAGGATGGTCGCCACGGCGAGCGGGTGGGTGATGTACGGGTCGCCGGACTTGCGGTACTGACCCGAGTGCCAGCGCGCGGCCGTGTCGAAGGCGCGCTGCAGCAGCCGGGCGTCGGCCTTGGGGTGGGCGTCCCGGTGGGTGGAGATCAGCGGCTCCAGCACCTCGCTGACCTGCGAGGTCTGCCAGGGCGCGTTGAACCGGGCCAGCCGGGCGCGTACCCGACGGCCGGTCGGCGCGTTGGAGAGGGCGAACCCGCCGCTGGTCGAGGGGTCGTCGGTCGGGAACGGCACCACGACCGCGCCGCCGTCGGCCGTCGCGTCGGGCACGCCCCCGGTGGCGCCGGTCGCCCGGGCCGGAGGATTGCCGCTGCGCTCGGTCACCGAGCCGTCCGCGTCGCCTGTCGGGTGCACCGTGCCCTCCACCGGAGGGACGACATCGTGGGACACCGGCCTCCTCACCGCTCGCCGGGGATGCGTCGGCCGTGCGGCCGACGTCTGGTTCAACCGACCCGGGGGTCGGTGTTGTTCCGCGCCGGTCACCGGGGCCGGGCCCCGGCGGCTCGCCGCCCCGGACGGTCGCCCGCCCGGTCAGGCAAAGGGCAATGCTACCCGTACGCAGGGTACGCCGCCGCTCCGCCGGACGGTCCGAGCCGGTCGCGCCGACCGGCCGGCGGGTCAAACGGTCAGCAGGGCATGGACCGGACGCGGGGCGAGCCGTTCGCGGCCCTTGAGGAAGCCCAGCTCCAGCAGGACGGTGAAACCGGAGACCGTGCCGCCGGCCCGCTCCACCAGGTCGAGGGTGGCCTCGGCGGTCCCGCCGGTGGCCAGCACGTCGTCGAGCACCAGCACCCGGTGCCCGGCGGTGAACGCGTCCTGGTGCACCTCCAGCGTCGCCTCGCCGTACTCCAGCGCGTAGGAGGCGGAGTGGGTCGCGCGGGGCAGCTTGCCGGCCTTGCGCACCGGCACCACACCGACCCCGGTGGCGTACGCGACGGCCGCCGCCAGCACGAACCCGCGCGCCTCGATCCCGGCGACGGTGTCGAACGAGTCCGGCCCGTGGTAGGCGATGATCCCGTCGATCACCTCGCGGAACGCGACACCGTCGGCGAAGAGCGGCATCAGGTCCTTGAACATGACCCCCGGCTTGGGGAAGTCCGGCACGTCGAGCAGCCGGCTCGCGACCAGCTGGGCGACCTCCGGGCCGCTGTCTCCCCGTACGCCGGCGGTGTGGGTCTCCGTCACGGTGCGTCCCATGTCCTCTCGAAACGACGAACGGCGTCCGTCATGCCGTGACACCAGCATGACGGACGCCGTCCGGTCGATTCCGTCCGGGTCAGCGGCGCTTCGCGCCGCCGGGCCGGTTGCCCCCGCCGCCGGCGGGGCGACCGCCCCGGGCGCCGCTGGGACGCTTGCCGGCCGGCCGGGCGCCGACCTTGGGCGCGGCGCCGGCCAGCGCTGCCGCCTCCGGGTCGATCGGCTCGTCGCCGACCGGCGCGGCGCGCGGCGCACCCTTCGGGGTGATCTCGCCGCGGGCGAGCGCCCCCCGGCGGGCGAGCACCCGCTTGTTGTGGGCGCTGATCCGCGGGTCCTGGTTCTTCAGCAGCACCAGCAGCGGGGTGGCCAGCAGGATCGAGGTCAGGAACGCCACCGCCATACCGACGAAGAGCACCAGACCGAGGTCCTTCAGCGTGCCCGCGCCGAGCAGGCCGGCGCCGATGAAGAGCAGGCCGCCGACCGGCAGCAGCGCGACCACCGAGGTGTTCAGCGAGCGCATGAGGCTCTGGTTGAGTGCCAGGTTGGACGCCTCGCCGTAGGTGAGGTTGTTGTTCGCGGTGATGCCCCGCGTGTTCTCCTGCACCTTGTCGAAGACCACCACCACGTCGTAGAGCGCGAAGCCCAGGATGGTGAGGAAGCCGATGATCGTCGACGGGGTGACCTCGAAGCCGACCAGCGAGTAGATGCCGGCGGTGAGGACCAGGTTGGTCAGCAGCGAGGCGATCGCGGCGACCGCCATCCGCCACTCGAAGCGCAGCACCAGGTAGACCGACACCACCGCGATGAAGATGAGCAGACCGAGCAGCGCGCGCGAGGTGACCTGGCTGCCCCAGGCCTCGGAGACCTGGTTGCCGCTGATCTGGTCGGCCTGGATGCCGAACCTCTCGGCCATCGCGGTCTTGGCCGCGTTGGCCTGCTCCGCGGTGAGCTGCCCGGAACGCATCTCGTAGAACTCGCCGCTGGTGCCGCCGACCTTCTGCGCGCTGACCACCTCGACGCCGGGCGCCTCGTCGGCCAGCACCTCGTCGACGGTCCGCTCGGCCTGGTCCAGCGTGCCGACGCTGGCCGGCACCTGGAACGAGTTGCCGCCGGCGAACTCGATGCCGAGCTTGAAGCCGCTGATCGCGAAGCTCAGGATCGCGATGAGCACCAGCACGCCGGCCACGCCGAACCACAGCTTGCGCCGGCCGACGATGTTGAGATCGGCCTCGCCACGGTAGAGCCGGGCGGCCAGACCACTCTTAGCCATCTCAGGCCTCCTTGACACGCGGGTTGCGGGCGGTGCCCGACTCGGCCGACCGGGCCGGCAGCGCCCGACCCAGACCGCTGACCCGCGGGGACAGGAACGCCCGGGTGCGGGCGAACATCGTCATGATCGGGTGGCGGAAGAGGAACACGACGACCAGGTCCAGCACGGTCGCGAGGCCGAGCGCGAAGGCGAAGCCCTTCACCGCGCCGACCGACACGATGTAGAGCACCACTGCCGACATCAGCGTGATGGCGTTCGCCGAGATGATCGTCCGGCGGGCCCGGATCCAGGCCCGCGGCACCGCGCTGCGTGGGCTGCGACCCTCCCGGATCTCGTCCTTGAGCCGTTCGAAGTAGATGACGAACGAGTCCGCCGCCACACCGAGCGAGACGATCATGCCGGCGATGCCGGCGAGCGTCAGCGTGAAGCCGATCGACCGGCCGAGCACCACCAGCGCGCCGAAGACCAGCAGCGCGGAGAGCACCAGGCTGAGGAAGATCACCGAGCCCAGCAGGCGGTAGTAGAAGAATGAGTAGATGATGACCAGCAGCATGCCGATGCCGGCCGCCAGCAGACCCGCCTGGAGGTGGCTGTCGCCCAGCGTCGCGGTCACGTTCTGCTGCTCCTGCTGCTCGAACGTCACCGGCAGCGCGCCGTAGCGGAGCTGGCTGGCCAGCGCGTTCGCCGACTTGTTGTCGAAGCTGCCGGTGATCTGCGAGTCACCGGTCAGCACGCCCTGGATCTCGGGCGACGACACGATCTCGTTGTCCAGCACCACGGCGACCCGGCACTTGCCGTCCTGGCCGAGCGCGGTCTGGTCGCAGGCCTGGCCCTCGTTGGTGAACGCCTCGCGGGTCAGCGCGGTCCACTTCTCCTGGCCCTTGCCGGTGAAGTTGAGGCTGACCACCCACTGGCTGGTCTGGTCGAGCACAGCGTTCGCGTCGTCGACGTCGGTGCCCAGCACCTTGGCCTTGTCGAGCAGGTACTTCGCGCCGGCCTCACAGGCCACCGCCTGCTGGTTCTCGTCCTTGATCGACGCGGCGGGCCGCTTGTCCAGCTGGGCGCAGGTGATCGAGGGGACGTTGAACTGCATGTCCACCGGCAGCACCGCGATCTCCTGCGGGGAGAGCGTGCCGAACGGCTTGAGCTTGTCGGCCAGCGACGGGTCGGTCGCGAGGTCGGCCGGGGCCTTCAGGCCGGAGGCGGCGCCCCAGGCGGCCGCGCCAACCTTCTGCTCGACGGCCTTGCGCTGCTGCTCGACGCTCTGCGGCACCGGGGCGGCACTGGCGCTCGGGCTCGGCGCGGCGGCGCTCGGCGATGCCGAGGGGGTCGGCGTGGCGCTGGCGCTCGGCGCCGGGGCCATGCCGCCCTGCCCGCCGGCGCTCGGCGAGGCGGTCGCCTTGGCGCTCGTGCCCGCCTTCGGCGAGGCGCTGCCGGACGGCTTCGCCGACGCGCTGCCCGACGGCTTGGGGCTGGCGCTGCCGGACGGGGCCGGGCTGGCGCTCGGGCTCGGCGGCGGGGCAAGGGCCGCACCGCTGCCGTCGGTGGCCTTGAGCACCTTGCGGAAGCGCAGCTCGGCCGCGCTGCCGACGTCGGTCAGGTCACGGTTCTGGCCGGGCAGGGAGATGACGATGTTGCGGTTGCCCTCGGTGACCACCTCGGCCTCGGCCACGCCGTAGGCGTTGACCCGGCTCTCGATGATCTGGCGGGCCTCCTCGAGGTTGCCGGCGGTCGGCGGCTTGCCGTCGACCGTGTTGGTGGCCTCGAGCGTCAGCCGGGTGCCGCCGATGAGGTCCAGGCCGAGCCGGGGCTCCAGCCGGTCCTTCCAGCCACCGCTGGCGCCGCCCGAGAAGAACACCAAAAGATAGAGGACGACGAAGATGAACCCGAGCACGGCGAGCTGCCGTCCGGGGCGCATCTGTCCCTGAGGTGGTGCCACGGCTGTCCTGTCTCCCTGTACGGTCGCGCCGCTTCCGCGGCGGCGACATCTGTCGGGCCGGGGGTGTCCGCCCGACTGCTCCGGCTGGTCGGCCCCGGCGGACGGCACGCCGACCCGGACGCGACGCGGGGGCGCCGCGCGGGCCTGCCCGCGTGCCGGCGTCCGACGCCGACCCAACTATCCACTTGTGCGGGTGTCCCCGCTGCCCCGTCCGGGGCGGGCGGTCACTCCTTGACCGGCTCGGCTTCCTCGCTGATCGTCTCGGCCGCCGGCGCCTCGGCCCGCTTGATCACCCGGGCCACGGCCGGGCGGGCGTAGCGGGTCTGCACGCCGGGAGCGACCTCCAGCAGGACCGTGTCGTCCTCGACCACGGTGACCGTGCCGTGCAGGCCGCCGATGGTGACCACCTCGTCGCCCGGGGAGAGGGCGGACTGCATCTGCTCGGCCTCACGGCGGCGCTTCTGCTGCGGACGGATCATCATGAAGTACATGACGACGAAGAGCAGAGCGATCATGAGGATCGGCGTCAGACCGCCGGCTCCCCCGCCACTCGCTGCTGCGTAAAGCACGGTGTCGACCTTCCGGTTGGCCCCCGCCGGCCCCGGAGGGCACCGCAGCGGAGGCGGATTCTCACGTCCTGTACAGACCGCGGCGAAGTCTAGTCCCTGCTCCTGAGAACACCGAATGCGGCACAGATCACGTTCGGATCACGGCTGATCGGTCTGGACCGAGAACAGATCGGGCCCGGCCGGGGCGTCCGCACCAAATGTACCATTCGGGGGCGTACGCCCCAGATGATGCCAGGCAGCCGCCGTCGCGACCCGGCCCCGCGGGGTCCGGGCCAGCAGCCCGGCCCGGACCAGGAACGGCTCGCAGACCTCCTCGACCGTGTCCGGCTGCTCCCCCACGGCCACCGCCAGGGTGGAGAGCCCGACCGGGCCGCCCCGGAACGAGTCGACCAGCGCGGTGAGCACCGCCCGGTCCAGCCGGTCCAGGCCGAGCGCGTCCACGTCGTAGACGGTCAGCGCGGACCGCGCCGTCTCCACCGTCACCACACCGTCGGCCCGCACCTCGGCGTAGTCGCGCACCCGGCGCAGCAGCCGGTTGGCGATCCGGGGCGTGCCTCGGGACCGGCCGGCGATCTCGGCCGCGCCGTCGGTGGTGATCGGCACGCCGAGGATCCGGGCGGAACGGTGCAGCAGCGTCTCCAGGTCGGCCGACGAATAGAAGTCGAGGTGCGCGACGAAGCCGAACCGGTCCCGCATCGGGCCCGTTAGCAGACCCGAGCGGGTGGTGGCGCCGACCAGCGTGAACGGCTCCACGTCGAGCGGGATGGCGGTGGCGCCGGGGCCCTTGCCGACCACCACGTCGACCCGGAAGTCCTCCATGGCGCTGTAGAGCAGCTCCTCGGCCGGCTTGGCGATCCGGTGGATCTCGTCGATGAAGAGCACGTCGCCCTCGGCCAGGCTGGTCAGGATCGCGGCCAGGTCACCGGAGCGCTCGATGGCCGGCCCGCTGGTCACCCGGATGCCCGCACCCAGCTCCGCCGCGACGATGTTGGCCAGCGAGGTCTTCCCGAGGCCGGGCGGCCCCGACAGGAGAATGTGGTCCGGTGGGGAGCCGCGCCGCATCGCGCCCTGCAACAGCAGGTCGAGCTGGTCGCGCACCCGGTCCTGGGCGATGAACTCGGCGAGCCGCTTCGGCCGGACGCTGGCCTCGGCGTCCCGCTCCGCGTCGCTGACGTACGCCGAGACCAGGTTGTCGCCGGTCATCCGCGCGGGCCCGTCATCGGGTGCGGCCCAGCAGACGGATGGCCTGCTTGAGCAGGACCGGCACCGGCGGCGTCTCGCCGTCGACGGTCTCCGCCACCGCGGCCACCGCCTGGTCGGCCTGCGCGGCCGTCCAGCCGAGCCCGACCAGCGCCTGACGCACCTGCTCCGGCCAGGCGCCGACGGTCACCCCGGCCGCGCCGTCGGGGCCGACCGGCACCGGACCGACCCGGTCGCGCAGCTCCAGCACGAGCCGCTCGGCGCCCTTCTTGCCGATCCCGGGCACCCGGGTCAGCGCGGCGGTGTCGGCGTTGGCGATGGCCTTGCGGACCGCGTCCGGCGTGTGCACCGCGAGCACCGCCTGGGCCAGCCGGGGGCCCACGCCGCTGGCGGTTTGCAGCAACTCGAACAACTGCTTCGCGTCGTCGTCGGCGAAGCCGTAGAGGGTGAGCGAGTCCTCCCGGACCACCAGGCTGGTGGCCAGCCGGGCCGGCTGGCCGACCCGCAGGTCGGCGAGCGTACCGGGGGCGCACTGCACGGCCAGGCCGATGCCGCCCACCTCCACCACCGCGTGGTCCGGACCGGTGGCGGTCACCGTGCCGCGAACGCTGGCGATCATCGTGCCCCTCCTCGTCGGGCCCGCTGGGCGGCGGCGGCCAGCTTGGACCGGGTGCCACCGCGCCAGACGTGACAGATGGCCAGCGCCAGGGCGTCGGCGGCGTCGGCCGGGCGAGGCGGCTCGGCGAGCCGAAGCAGCCTCGTGACCATGGCCGTCATCTGCGCCTTGTCGGCCTGACCGGAACCGGTCACCGCCGCCTTCACCTCGCTCGGCGTGTAGGTGGTCACCGGCAGCCCGGCCCGGGCGCCGGCGAGCACCGCGATGCCGCTGGCCTGGGCGGTGCCCATCACCGTGCGCACGTTGTGCTGGCTGAACACGCGCTCCACCGCGACCGCGTCCGGCCGGTGCTCGGCGACCAGGTCGGTGAGCGACCGGTCCAGGTGCAGCAGGCGCAGCGGCAGGTCGTCCTCGGGGTCGGTGTAGACCACGTAGTAGGCGACCAGCGTGCACGGGCGACCGGGGACGCCCTCGACCACGCCGACCCCGCACCGGGTCAGCCCCGGGTCGACGCCGAGCACGCGCACGCCGCCTCCTCCCCGAGCCGTCAGCAGTACGTGTGTTCGACACACCCTACTGGTGTGCTCCGACGACCGGACGCCCGGACACGCCGGGTGCGATCGGAGCGCAACACACCACACACTGAAGCGGTCGAGTATGTGTCGCCGCCCCATGTGCCCGAGGCCACACGCCTCGTAACTTCTTGCGCCATGACGGCAGAACCCGTGGCGGTCCCCCACGTCGTACACGTCGACCTCTCCGGTCGCAACGCCCTGGTGACCGGTGGTGGCAGCGGCATCGGACGGGCCTGCGCCCTGCGCCTGGCGGCGGCCGGCGCCTCGGTGGTGGTGCTGGACCGCAACGTGGAGGCGGCGAAGGCGGTGGCGGCCGAGGCGGGCGGCCGGGCCGAGGGGGTCGACCTGGCCGACCCGGAGGCGGTGGACCGGCTCGACGTCGACGCCGACATCGTGGTGAACAACGCCGGCCTGCAGCACGTGGCGCCGGTGCAGGAGTTCCCGGTGGAGCGGTTCGAGTACATCCAGCGGGTGATGGTGGAGGCGCCGTTCCTGCTGATCCGCCGGGCGCTGCCCCGGATGTACGCCAACGGCTGGGGCCGGATCGTGAACATCTCCTCGGTGCACGGGCTGCGCGCGTCGCCGTACAAGGCGGCGTACGTGTCGGCGAAGCACGCGCTGGAGGGCCTGTCGAAGGTGGTGGCCCTGGAGGGCGCGGCGCACGGGGTGACGGCCAACTGCATCAACCCGGCGTACGTGCGGACCGCGCTGGTGGAGAGCCAGATCGCCGACCAGGCGGCCAGTCACGGCATCGGCGAGGACGAGGTGGTGGAGAAGATCATGCTGGCCCGGGCGGCGATCAAGCGGCTGATCGAGCCGGAGGAGGTGGCCGAGCTGGTGGCGTACCTGTGCGCGCCCCCCGCCGCGTTCCTCACCGGCGCGTCGATCGCCCTCGACGGGGGCTGGACGGCGAACTAGTGGCGCCGCGCACAATGTCGGTCATGTCGTCGCCGGTCGAGTTCCTGGAGCTGCTGGCGCGCGAGGCCGCCGCGGTCGAGTTCGAGGGCCCGCTGGTCGCCGCGCGCGCCGCCGGCCTGCCCGCCGACCGCCTGGCCGAGCTGGAGCAGGCGAAGGTGGTGGCGCTGCGGGTGCGGGCGCTGCTGGAGCGCCGCCGCCGGCGGGAGACCGAGCTGTCCGGCCTGTACGACACCGCCAACGACCTGGCCGGCCTGCGCGACCTGGACGACGTGCTGCGGGCGATCGTGCACCGGGCGCGGATCCTGCTCGGCACCGACGTGGCCTACATGACGCTCAACGACGACGAGCGCGGCGACACCTACATGCGGGTCACCGACGGGTCGATCTCGGCCCGCTTCCAGCGGCTGCGGCTGGAGATGGGCGACGGTCTGGGCGGGCTGGTGGCGCAGACCGGCACCCCGTACGCCACCGCGAACTACCCGGAGGACGAGCGGTTCCGGCACACCGGGGAGATCGACGGCGGGGTGGGCGAGGAGGGTCTCGTGGCCATCCTCGGCGTGCCGCTGCGGCTCGGTTCGAGCGTGATCGGCGTGCTCTACGCGGCCAACCGCTCGGCCCGGCCGTTCGCCCGGGAGGAGGTGTCGCTGCTGGTCTCCCTGGCCGCGCACGCGGCGGTGGCGATCGACACCGCCCGGCTGCTGGCCGAGACCCGCGCGGCGCTGGAGGAGCTGTCGGCGGCGAACGGCACGATCCAGGCGCACAGCACGTCGGTGGAGCGCGCCGCGGCCGCGCACGACCGGATGACCGCGTTGGTCGTGCGGGGCGGCGGGATGGAGGACGTGGCCGCGGCGGTCACCGAGGTGCTCGGCGGGGCGCTGCTGGCGCTGGACGCGGAGGGCCGGCGGCTGGCCCGGGTCGGCGAGATCTCCGAGCCGGACCGGGCGGACATCGTGGAGGCGGTGGCCGCGTCGCGGACCGAGGGGCGCAGCGTGCGGCGCGGCCCGCTCTGGTACGCCGCGGTGGTGGCCGGCGCGGAGAACCTGGGCGCGCTGGTGCTGCGCCCGGACGACGAGCTGGTCGACGCCGACCAGCGGATCCTGGAGCGGGCGGCGCTGGTGACCGCGTTGCTGCTGCTGTTCCGCCGCACGGTGGCCGAGGCGGAGGGTCGGGTCCGGGGTGAGCTGCTCGACGACCTGATCGCCCGGCCGTTGCGGGACACCGACGCGTTGCGCAGCCGGGCCCGCCGGATCGGGGTCGACCTCGACGCGCCGCACGTGCTGGTGGCGGTCGGCGACGACGCGTTCGCCGAGACCGGCTCGGCCCGGCAGCGGGTGCTGTCGTGGGCCACCACGTACGCGTCGACCCGGGGTGGGCTGGCCGCGGCGCGCGACGGCCGGGTGGTGCTGATGCTGCCCGGCCAGGACGCCGGCGGGGCGGCCCGCGCGGTGGCCCGGGACCTGTCCCGGGTGACCGGCCGCCCGGTGACCGCCGGGGCGAGCGGGCCGTCGACCGGTCCGGCGTCGCTGGCGGTCACGTTCGCCGAGGCGGAGCGCTGCCTGACGGCGCTCGGCGCGCTGGGCCGGGCCGGGCAGGGGGCGAGCACCGCGGAGCTGGGTTTCGTCGGGCTGCTGCTGGGCGCGGTCGGCGACTCCGGCGACCGGGACGTGACCCGGTTCCTCACCGCGACGGTGGGGCCGGTGGTCGACTACGACGCCCGGCGCGGCACCGCGCTGGTGAAGACGCTGGAGGCGTACTTCGGGGTGGGCGGCAGCCTGGCCCGGGCGGCCGAGCAGCTGCACGTGCACGTGAACACGGTGACCCAGCGGCTGGAGCGGGTCGGGCAGTTGCTGGGCGCCGACTGGCAGCGCCCGGAGCGGGCGCTGGAGGTGCAGCTCGCGTTGCGGCTGCACCGGTTGCGCACCCCGGCCGGCTGAGCCGGCCGGGTCAGCGGGGGCGCAGGCCGTCCAGGACCGCGTCGACGATCCGCTCGGGCAGGATCCGCTCGTCCCGGTCGGGGTGCCAGTGCAGCATCCGCTGGGTCAGCATCGGCGCGGTGAGCAGCGCCATGGCGAGCTCGACGTCGAGGTCGGCGCGCAGCTCCCCGTTGTCCACGGCGCGCAGCAGCACCTCGCGCATGGCCTGGCGCCGGGGCTCGATGATCGCCTCGTAGGCCTGGCGGTGCGCGGAACTGCGGCTCACCTCGGGCACCAGACACGGCATGATCTTGCGGACCCGGGGGTCGACGTGCTGGCCCACGGCGCCGACCAGCAGGACCAGGTCGTCGCGGACCGAGCGGCCGTCGGTGCGGGGCGGGGCGCCCTTGAGCCGGCCCAGCGCGTCGAGCAGCAGCGCCTCCTTGCCCGGCCAGCGACGGTAGATGGTGGCCTTGCCGACGCCGGCGCGGGCCGCGATCGCCTCGATGGAGAGCGCCTCGACGGTGCTGCCCTCGGCCAGCAGGTCGAGGGTGGCCTCCACGATCGCCTCGTCCGCGCGGGTGCTCCGCGGTCGCCCGGGCGACCGCGGAGCATCCGCCGTGGAAGTCATGTCAGACATTGTCCACGAACCTACGCGGTCCCGGCCAACTCCCGCTCCGTGGCCGGAGCGGCGTCGGGGGCGACGACCGGCCGGCCCGGCATCCACCGCAGCACGATCACCATGCCGAGCGCCGCCACCAGCGCGGAGACGCCGGCCGCCCAGTGCATGGCCGAGACGAAGGAGTCGTTGGCCGCGTCGATCAGTCGCGGCGCGGCCGGGCCGAGCCGGTCGGCGACCGCGTACGCCCCGGAGACCGACTCGCGGGCCGCGTCGCGGACCGGGGCGGGCAGGGCGGCGACCGCCGGGGCGACCTGGTCCCGGTAGACCGCGGAGAGCACCGAGCCGAGCACCGCCACGCCGAGCGCGCCGGCGACCTGGCGGATGGTGTTGCTGACCGCCGAGCCGACCCCGGCCTTCTCCCGGGGCAGCGCCGACATGATCGACTCGGTGGCCGGCGGCATGATGTTGGCCATGCCGGCGCCCTGGACGAAGCCCAGCGCCGAGAAGATCCAGATCGGCGTGTCCGCGTCGATGAAGACGAACGCGGCGAGCGCGATCGTGGTGAGCAGCAGCCCGACCGCGGCCACCGTCCGGCCGCCGTAGCGGCGGACCATGGCCGCGCTGCGCGGCGCGAAGATCAGCTGCGCGGCCGCGAACGGCAGGAACAGCAGGCCGCTCTCCAGCGGGCTGTAGCCGCGCACCAGCTGAAGGTAGAACGCGCCGAAGAACATCACGCCCATGGCGGCGAAGAAGACCAGGCCGACCAGGGCCACCGGGGCGGCGAACCGGGGCACCCGGAACAGCCGCACGTCCAGCGACGGGTGGTCGCTGCGCAGCTCATGGGCCACGAACCAGCCGAGCACCGCCAGGCCGCCGACGATCGCGACCCAGACCTGCGGCCGGCCGAAGCCGTGCTCGCCGCCGTCGATGATGCCGTAGGTGAGGGCGACCAGGCCGACCACGGACAGCAGGACGCCGAGCAGGTCGACCCGGCCGGGCGAGGGATCGCGGGACTCGGGGACCAGCACCGCGACCAGCACCACGCCGAGCACCACCACCGGCACGTTGATCAGGAAGACCGAGCCCCACCAGTAGCGCTCCAGGAGCGCGCCGCCGAGCACCGGGCCGATCGCCACGGCGAGGCCGACCGCGCCGGCCCAGACCCCGATCGCCTTGGCCCGCTCGCGGGGGTCGAACACGTTGGAGATGATCGAGAGCGTCACCGGCATGATCGCCGCGCCGCCGACCCCCATCAGCGCCCGGGCGGCGATCAGCTGCGCCGGGTCCTGCGCGTACGCCGACAGCAGCGAGGCGAGCCCGAACAGCGCCAGCCCGAAGATGAGGAAGCGGCGGCGGCCGAGCCGGTCGCCGAGCACGCCGAAGGTGAACAGCAGGCCGGCGAAGACGAGCGTGTAGGAGTTGATCGCCCATTCCAGCTCGCCCTGGCTGGCGCCGAGGCCGTGCACCGGGTCGGCGAGGGTGCGCAGCGCGACGTTGAGGATCGTGTTGTCGAGGACGACCACGAGGAGGCTGATCACCAGCACCCCGAGGATCGCCCACCTCCTCGGGTGTCCGGTGTTCTCGTGCGGTTCCATTCGGGTTCTCCCCCCGGCTCACCCGCGTCGGAATACGATACGGGGCAGACTCGTAACGCAGCCGAGCGTAGGTGAGCGGGTTTCGATACGGAACCGGTTCGTATCGAATGTGCGCCAGGTCACGGTCAGGCGGGCGGGCCGGCGGCCAGCGCCAGCCGGAGCACCGCGTCGCGCACCGGCAGCAGGCGTCGGGCCTGGGCGAGCCGGCTCGCCCACCGCGCGCCGGCCGCGATCCGCTGGGTGGGCCGCCGGCGGCGCCGGTCGTACGCCCGCAGCCCGGCCGGCAGGTCGCCGGCGGCGCGCAGGCAGTCGGCCAGCGCCACCGCGTCGATCAGCGCCTGGCAGGCGCCCTGCCCGAGGTCCGGCGTCATGGCGTGCGCGGCGTCGCCCAGCAGCGCCGTCCGGTCGCCCACGTAGGACGGCAACGGGGTCAGGTCGCGGATCTCGTGCCGGAGGATCCCGTCGGGCGTGAGGGCGTCGAGCACCCGCGGCACCGGCCGGTGCCAGTCACCGAAGAGCCGACGCAGCTCGGCCCGGTCGTCCGTCGGCGCGGGATGCCCCTCGGGCAGGCTCACCGCGGCGTACCAGTTGGTGCGCCCCGGGCCCGCTGGCGTGAGCCCGAACTTGCGCCCCCTCCCCCAGGTCTCGCCGCCCTCGGGCACCTCCGTGTCGACCACGCCCCGCCAGGCCACCGCGCCGGCGTGGCGCAGCGGGTAGCGGTCGCCGTGCAGGGCGACGCGGACCACGCTGTTGATCCCGTCCGCCCCGACCACGAGGTCGTATGCGTCGAGCAGGGCGCGCGGGTCGGTGACCGGGGCGGCGAGGCGCAGCACCGGCCCCGGTAGCGCGGCGGCGAGCACCGCGAGCAGCACCGGCCGGGTGACCAGGTGCACCGGCTCGCCGTGCCGGCGCTCCAGCCGGTCGACGTCGATGGTGGCGATGCGACTGCCGTCCGGCCGCCGGATCGTCCCGCCGACCTGCCGGCGGCCGCGGCGGCGCACCTCGTCGCCCACGCCGAGCGTGTCCAGCGCGCGCATCGCCCCGGGCCAGATGCCGAGCCCGGTGCCGATCTCCGGCAGCCCGGCGGAGCGCTCCAGAACCGTCACCTCCCAGCCGGCGGCGCGCAGCCCGACGCCCGCCGCGAGCCCACCCACGCCGCCACCGACCACCACCGCCCGACCGTCCATGCCGGCCACCGTACTACAGATGTAGTCATTTCCACTACGCCTGTAGTCTGACCCGGTGACCGATCGCCGGCAGCTTCTGCTCGACGCCGCCATCCGGGTGCTCGGCACCCGGGGGCCGCGGCAGCTCACCCACCGGGCGGTGGACGCGGAGGCGGGACTGCCCGAGGGCTCCGCGTCCAACCGGTTCCGCACCCGGGAAGCGCTGGTCGACGGCGTCTTCGAGCGACTGGTCGAGGTGGAGACGCAGACCTGGCAGCGACTCGCCGCGGATCTGCCGCCCGGCGACGTCGACGGGTTCACCCGCGTGCTCGGCCGGCTGGTCCGGCGGTTCACCGACGAGGAGCGGGTGGTCACACTGGCCCGGTACGCGCTGTTCGTGGAGGCGGCCGTGCGGCCCGAGCTGCGCCCCGCCATCGAGGCCGGGCGGGCGCGGCTGGCCGGGTGGGGGGTGCCGCTGCTCGCCGCGC
This sequence comes from Micromonospora sp. WMMD754, assembly GCF_049315235.1. Lineage (NCBI taxonomy): Bacteria > Bacillati > Actinomycetota > Actinomycetes > Micromonosporales > Micromonosporaceae > Micromonospora > Micromonospora sp. WMMD754. The sequence goes on along the minus strand of NZ_CP186058.1, from coordinate 4,348,775 downwards.
TCGGCTCGACCGACCCGCCCGCCCACTTCCGGGCGCTGCTCGCGCTCGTCGACGGGCTCCTCGGCAACCAACTCGCCGCCCCCGACGACGACTTCGACCCGGAGTCCGCCGTCGCCGCCCTCCTGCGCGGCTTCCGGGCCGGCTGACCGGCCGCCGCCCGCGGCGCGCGAGCCGCGCGGGACGGATACCGCCTACCGCGCCTCGTCCCGCTGCCGGGCGGCGTCGCGACACGCGGCGAGCGCGTCCGACAGGCTGGTCAGATGCCCGGCCGGCGTGGCCGGCGGCGTGATCCAGCCCGGCCCGGCCCCGTGCACCCGCACCGACGGGAACTCCCGCGCGAACCGGACCGCGCGGTACGCCCGCCCGGTCATCGGTGTCTGCGACCACACCACCACGGTGTGCGGGCGGGTCCGACGCACCGCGCTGGCCAGCGCCGGCCAGGGCAGCGCGGCACCGAGCAGCAGGCTGCCCAGACCGGCCTCGCGCAGCGCCGCGGCGAGCGCGTGCAGACCGAGGCAGTGCAACTCCTGTTCCGCCCCGGCGAGCAGGATGCCGCCGGCCGGGGGTGGTGTCCCCGGCCCGCGCAGCAGCACGTCCAGTCCGGACCGCAGGCCCTCCGAGAAGGCGTGTTCCACGGCCACCTCGGCGGCGCTGCGGCCGGGCAGCGCGGCCAGCATCGGCGCGCAGACGCCCTCCCACACCGGCGCCACCCCCCACCGGCCCGCGGCCTCGACGACCAGCGCGGCGACCCGGTTGCCGTCCAGGTCCTCCGCCGCCAGCGTGAGGTGCTTGCGGGCGGTCTCGACGACATCGGCCGGGATCGGATCGGTCACCACCGGACGCACCCCTCGGTAGACGGTCACTACCGAGGGGTTCGTCGGAAGGGGGCGGCCTGGATGCGCCCGGCGCCGACCGGTCCGCACCGGGGCGCGGTGTCCACGCCGCGCCGGTGGGGCGGCTCACACCGGCGTGCGCTCCGGTCGGACCGGCCGAGCCCCGGCCGTCACGGCTCGATCACCAGGCGGGCGATCAGCCCGTCCCGGAGCGTGAACCGGAAGTGCAGGTCGGCGACGCCGCCGGGGAAGTCGCCCTCCAGGTGGTGGACCGCGTCGTAGTTCCGGTCGTCGACCCGGGCCGCCGCGACCAGCTCCGAGGTGTACGTGTACTCGCTCGACGAGTGGGACAGCCAGTCCCGGATCTGCTCGGGTCCCCGGTGGGTCCGGCCCTCGTCGGTCACCGACGCGTCGGGGGTGAAGCGTGCCACCGCCGCGTCGGCGTCCCGGGCCTGGTGCGCGACGAGGTACTGCGTGATCGTTTCGGGCAGTTCGTCCGGCGAGATCCGGCTCGCCCGGCTCCAGTCGATTGCGTCCATGTGCCCACCGTGAGGTCTCTCGGCGGGAGAGGGTCAAGTCGTCGACTCTCCCGCGTGGGGAAGGTGCAGAGTGAGGGCATGCGCAAGGGCATGACGATCGGGGAGTTCGCGACGGTCACCCACCTGAGCGTGCGGACGTTGCGTCGCTACCACGAGGCCGGGCTGCTGGAGCCGGAGACCGTGGACCCCTTCACCGGCTACCGCTACTACTCTACGAACCAGGTACCGCCCGCGCAGGTGATCCACCGACTACGCGAGCTGGACGTGCCACTGGCCGAGGTCAAGGCGATCCTCGCCACCGACGACCCCGCCCGGCGCACCGACCTGATCGCCGGGCACCTGCGTCGCCTGGAGGAGACGCTGGACCGCACCCGGGGGGCCGTCACCGCCCTGCGTCGGCTGCTGCGCCCCGACGACCACGACCTGCCGGTCGAACTGCGCGCCGTCCCCCGGCTCACCGTCGCCGCGGTGCGCGCAGACGTCGAGTTGGCGCGGGCCGGCACCTGGTACGACGGCGCGATGGCGGAGCTGGACGCGGCGTACCCGGTGGGCGAGCGCACCGGACCACCGGGCGGCCAGTACGCCAACGAGCTGTTCACCGACGGCGCCGGCGCCGTGACCGTCTACCGGCCGGTCCGTCGTCCCCGCCCGGCCGGGCGGATCGAGGTCGTCGACCTGCCGGCGGCCGAGTTCGCCGTCGCCGTGCACTCCGGCCCGCACGACGACATCGACGTCACCTACGGACGGCTCGGCGCCTGGGTGGTCGCCCACGCGCTGGTCGTCGACGGGCCGATCCGCGAGACCTACCTGGTCGGGCCGCGCGACACCGACGTCCCCGCCGACTGGCGTACCGAGATCGGCTGGCCGGTCTTCCGCCTGACCCCCGACTAGGAGGGCCCGGCGCCGGGCGGCGCGACGCGGAGGCGATGTCCGCCGCCCGCGTCGCGCCGTCGGGCACGCCGGTCTAGCCGGACCGGCCCCGACGGGTCGCCGCCCGCCGCCGGGCCAGGTGGGCGACCGTGCCCCAGATGCCCCGCCGGAACAGCAGCACGACGAGCACGAAGATGCCGCCGGTGACCAGCCCGATGGCCTCGAACCCGGAGAACGACAGCCAGTCCTCCAGGCGGACCACCAGGGCCGCGCCGAGCACCCCGCCCCACAGCGTTCCGATGCCGCCGAGCACCACCACGATGACCGCCTTGCCGGAGGTCGTCCAGTGCAGCACGTCCAGCGAGACGAACCGGTGGCCGACCGCGAAGAGCCCGCCGCCGAGCCCGGCCAGGAAGCCGGAGAGCACGAACGCGGTCAGCTTGTAGCGGTGCACCGGGTAGCCCAGCGCGCGGGCCCGGGCCGGGTTGTCCCGGATGCCGACCAGCACCCGGCCGAACGGCGAGTGCACGATCCGCCAGGCGGCGAGCAGGCCGAGCAGCACGATCGGCAGGATCGCGTAGTAGAAGTAGTAGTCGTCGGTGAGGTCGGCGCCGAAGAACGCGCGCGGCACGCCCTGCAGGCCGTTCTCGCCCTGGGTGACCGAGCGCCACTCGTTGGCCACGTAGTAGACCATCTGCGCGAAGGCCAGCGTGACCATGGCGAAGTAGATCCCGGTGCGCTTCACCGCCAGGTAGCCGATCGGCAGCGCGAGCAGCGCCGCGCCCAGCGCCCCGGCCAGCACCGCGGCCGGGAACGGCAGGCCGGCGTGGATCGCCACCAGCCCGGTCAGGTACGCCGAGGTGCCCCAGAACGCGGCGTGCCCGAAGGACATCAGCCCGGTGAAGCCGAGCAGCAGGTCGACCGAGACGGCGAAGAGCGCCCAGCACAGGATGTCCACCGCGACCGCCGGGTAGAGCCCGTTGGGCAGCCACAGCGCGACGAGCAGGCCGGCGGCGAGCAGCACGTACCGGACCCAGCCGGGCGCCCGCGCCACGGCGAGCAGACCGGACCGGGGTGCCTTCCGCTTGACCGGGGCGGTTTCCACAGCACTGCTCACGCGGGTGCCTCCTCTCGGCCGAACAGGCCGGCCGGACGCCAGAGCAGCACGGCGGCCATCACCACGAACACGACGGTCTGCGACACGAGCGGGTAGTCGGACAGGTACGCCTCGCCCCACGCCTGGATCAGGCCGATGCCGAAGCCGGCGGCGACCGAGCCGAAGATCGAGCCGAGGCCGCCGATCACCACCACCGCGAAGACCACGATGATCAGGTCGGCGCCCATCAGCGGGTTGACCGCCCGCATCGGGGCGGCGAGCACCCCGGCCAGCCCGGCCAGGGCGATGCCGAAGCCGAACACCGGGGTGACCCACTTCCCCACGTCGATGCCGAACGCCCGGGTCAGCTCCGGCCGCTCGGTGGCGGCCCGGACCACCATGCCGATCCGGGTCCGCCCGAGCACCCACCACACCGCCACGCACAGCAGCACGGTGAAGCCGAGGATGAAGACCCGGTACGTCGGGAAGTCGAAGAGACCGAAGTCGACCGTCCCGCTCAGCTCGGCGGGCGTGACGTACGGGCTGGACTGCACGCCGTACCGGGACTTGACCAGGTCCTGCAGGATCAGCGTCAGGCCGAAGGTGAGCAGGAAGTTGTAGAGCGGGTCGAGCCGGGTCAGCCGGTGGATCACCGCCCGCTCCAGCACCATGCCGAGCAGGCCCAGCGCCAGCGGCATGATCACCAACGCGGCCCAGAACGGCACTCCCGCCTCGGCGAGCAGCACGTACGCCCCGAACGCGCCGAGCATGTAGAACGCGCCGTGGGCGAAGTTCACCACCCGGAGCATGCCGAAGATGACCGCGAGCCCGAGGGCGAGCAGGGCGTAGAACGCCCCGCCCACCAGCCCGTTGAACGTGTTCTGCAGGAACCCGGACATGTCAGAGCTTGCAGTCCGGGGACGGGGTGCGGAAGGCTTCCGCCGCCGGGATGGTCTTGAGGATCTTCACGTAGTCCCACGGCTCCGTGACCTCGGCCTGCGGCTTCACCTGGGCCAGGTACGCGTCGTGCACGACCCGGTGGTCCTCCGCGCGGATCTTGCCGTTGCGCAGGAAGAGGTCGTTGACGTCCTTGCCCTCCAGCTCCTTGACCACGGCGTCCGCGTCGTCGGTGCCGGCGGCCTGCACCGCCTCCAGGTACTGCATGGCGGCGGAGTAGTTCGCCGCGTGGGCGAACGACGGACGGGTGCCGGTCTCCTTCTGGAACCGGTCCGCCCACTCCCGGTTCTGCTGGTCGAAGTTCCAGTACCAGGCGTCGGTGTAGGTGGTGCCGGCCAGCGCGGCCGGGGTGAGCGAGTGGATGTCGGTGATGAACATCAGGCCGACGGCCAGCCCGACGCCCTTGTCCCGCAGCTTGAACTCGTTGTACTGCTTGACCACGTTGACCAGCTCCGCGCCGGCCTGCATGGTGCCGAGCACCTGCGGCTTCGGGTTCAGCGTCGGCGCCTTGAGCAGGAACGACGAGTAGTCGCCGCTGGTGTTCGGGAACGGGGCGCCGTCCTTGCCGACGACCTGCCCGCCGGCCGCCGTGATGGCGGCGGTGAAGCTCTTCTCCATGTCCTGCCCGAACGCGTAGTTCGGGTAGAGGATGTACCAGTTCTTGCCGACCTGCTCGGTGGTCACCGTGCCGGTGCCGTGGGCCAGCATGTACGTGTCGTACGCGTAGTGGAACGTGTACTTGTTGCAGCTCTTGCCGGTCAGGTCGGTGGTGGCGGCGCCGATGTTGAAGTAGAGCTTCTTCTTCTCCTTGGCCACGTCGGCGACCTTCAGGGCGGCCGAGGAGGTCGGCACGTCCAGGATGGCGTCGACGCCCTTGCGGTCGACCATCTCCTGGGCCTTGCTGTTGGCCACGTCCGGCTTGTTCTGGTGGTCCGCCGTCTCCACGGTGATGTCCTTGGTCACCGCGTCGTCGCCGTGCTTGGCCTTGAAGTCGGCGATCGCCATCTCCACGGCCTTGACCGAGTTGCGCCCGGACAGCTCCGAGTAGGCGCCCGACTGGTCGTTGAGCACGCCCAGCACGATCTTGTCGCCGGTCAGCTTCGAGTCGCCGCCGGACTGCGGGCCACCGCCGCCGCAGCCGGCCACCAGCAGCGCCGCCGCCGAGGCGGCGGCCACACCCACGCTCCTACGCATGTTCATCCCCTTCGTACCGCGCGGTCCGCGCGGGTCAGCCGTCCAGATTCAGATGCCGAGGTACGCCAGCAGCTCGCGTTCCCGCGAGCGCACCTCGGCGTTCTCCATCGCCTCCGCGATCCGTCCCTCGGCCAGCAGGTAGTGCCGGTCGGCGACGCCGGTGGCGAAGTGCAGGTTCTGTTCCACCAGCAGCACGGTCACGCCGTGCTTCTTGGCCTCCCGCAGCAGGTCACCGACCTGCTGCACGAGCAGCGGCGACAGCCCTTCGGTGGGCTCGTCGCAGAGCAGCAGCCGGGCGCCCATGCGCAGCACCCGGGCCAGCGCGAGCATCTGCTGCTCGCCGCCGGAGAGCATGGTCGCGGCCGAGTCGCGCCGGGCGTGCAGGGCGGGGAACGCCTCGTACACCCGCTCCAGCGGCCACGGGTCGGGACCGACCCGGGGCGGCAGGGTCAGGTTCTCGGTGACCGTGAGCGTGGCGTACGCGCCCCGGTCGTCGGGGACCCAGCCGAGCCCGGCCCGCGCCCGCCGGTACGCCGGCAGCCGGGAGATGTCCCGGCCGTCGAGGTGCACCGCGCCGCGCTGGCCGGGGTGCAGCCCCATCACCGACCGCAGCAGCGTGGACTTGCCGGCGCCGTTGCGCCCGACCAGGGTGACCACCTCACCGGCGGCCACCTCCAGACTCACCTCCCGCAGCACCTGGGCCTCGCCGTACCAGGCGGAGAGGTTCTCAATGCGCAGCATCCGCGGCTCCCAGGTAGGCGGTGATGACCCGCTCGTCGGCGCGGACCTGCTCGTACGGCCCCTCGACCAGCACCTTGCCGGCCTGCAGGACGGTGACCGTGTCGGCGAGCCGGCCCACCACGCTCATGTTGTGCTCCACCATGACCACGGTCCGTCCCGTGCGGACGGTGGCGATCAGGTCGACGGTGCGGTCGACGTCCTCCAGGCCCATCCCGGCCGTCGGCTCGTCCAGCAGCAGCACCTTCGGGTCGAGGGCGAGCGCGATCGCCAGCTCCAGGGCCCGCTTGCGCCCGTACGCGAGGGCCTCCGCCGGCGCCTCGGCGAGGTCGGCCAGGCCGACCATGGCCAGCAGCTCGTCGGCCCGGTCCCGGTAGCGGCGCATCAGCTTCGCCGACCGCCAGAACCGCCAGCCCAGCCCGCTGCGCGACTGGAGGGCCAGCTCGACGTGCTCCCGCGCGCCGAGCTGCGGGAAGAGGCTGGTGATCTGGAACGACCGGGCCACGCCGAGGCGGGCCACCCGCTCGGGGGGCAGGCCGGTGACGTCCCGGCCGTCCAGCTCGATCCGCCCGCCGCTGGGCGGCAGGAAGCCGGTGAGCAGGTTGAACAGTGTGGTCTTGCCGGCGCCGTTCGGGCCGACGAGGGCATGCACGGTCTCCGGCGCCACGTCGAGGTCGACGCGATCGACGGCCCGGAAGCCCCGGAAGTCCCGGGTCAGCCCTCGGGCCGACAGGATCGCTTGCCCGGCCATCGCCTCACCCTCCGCAGGTCCGCACGCGACGGCCAGGTCGGTGACCGGGGTCACAGGGCCGTCGCGTGCAGGAAACCTACGGGGAGCCGAAGTGGTCGAGCCATGTCGATCCACCACACATTCCCCCGGGACGGCACGGGCCCGTCCTCCATAGGTGTCGGTCGCCCCCGACCGGGTCCGGTCCGATCGGTGGCCGTCGACATGTGGTGCGGCACCGTCACCGGGGCGCGGGGAAGGGCCCCGCTCCAGGACGGCGAGCAGCCACCGCCGAGGGGGTGTACCGCTCTTCGCGGAGGCGGAGGCCGCCCCGGCCGGGAGGTCAGTCCGGGAAGGTGACCACCCAGCGGGCGCCCTCGCCACGGGCCAGCCGGTCCAGCGCCTCGGGCGCCTCCGCGAGCGACACCGTGCCACTGACCAGGGGCGCCAGGTCGAGGTCGCCGGCGGCGAGCGCGGCGGCCAGCTCCGGCACCTCGCGGTCCGGATCGGTCGAGCCGTAGACCGAGGAGCGCAGCGTCCGCGCCGAGTGGAAGATGTCCAGGGCGGACAGGCTGAGCAGGTCGTCCTTGGCGCCCATGCCGACCACGGTCACCGCTCCCCCGCGCCGGGTGGCGCGCCAGGCGGCCCGGATGGTGGCGGACCGGCCGACGCACTCGAAGGCGTGGTCCACCCCGCGCCCGCCGGTGCGCGCGCGGACCTCCTTGCCGAGCGTGTCGTCGGAGCGCAGGAAGTCGGTGGCGCCGGCGGCCAGGGCCAGCTCCCGCTTGGCCTCCACCACGTCGACGGCGAGGATCGGTGACGCGCCGGCGCGACGGGCCGCGGTGAGCACGGCCAGGCCGACCCCGCCCAGCCCGATCACCGCCACCGACTCGCCGGCGCCCACGCGGGCGGTGTTGCGGACCGCGCCGACGCCGGTGAGCACCGCGCAGCCCAGCAGCGCCGCCTGCGCCGGCGGCAGGCCGGCCGGCACCGGCACGGCCGCCCGTTCCGGCACCACCACCTCCTCGGCGAGCGCGCCGAGCCCGAGCGTGACCTGCACCGGCTCCCCGGCGGCCGTCTCCCCCCGGGCGACCGAGGGGGCGGTGTTCGCGGCACACAGCCAGGGCTCGCCGTGTCGGCAGTGCCAGCAGTCGCGGCACGCGGGCGCCCAGTTGAGCACCACCGGCGTGCCGACCGCCAGCCGGGTCGCCGGACCCGCCTCGGCCACCACACCGGTCGCCTCGTGCCCCAGCACCAGCGGGTACGCCGGCGCCAGCGTGCCGTTCACCATGGCCAGGTCGGAGTGGCAGAGGCCGGCGGCGCGGATGCGGACCCGCAGCTCCCCCGGGCCGGGCGCGGGCAGGCGCACCTCCTCGACCGTCGGGGTCCCGCCCCGGCCACGCACGACCAGCGCCCTCACCGCTGGATCGCCTTCAGCTCGGTGAACTCCTCGACGCCGTAGCCGCCCAGCTCGCGGCCGAGGCCGGACTGCTTGTAGCCGCCGAACGGCGCGAGCGGGTTGAACGCGGCGCCGTTGACGTCCACCTGGCCGGTCCGCATCCGCCGGGCCACGGCCAGCGCCGCGTCGGAGTCGGCGGACCAGACCGCACCGGCCAGGCCGTACCGGGAGTTGTTGGCGATCGCGACCGCCTCGTCGGTGTCGGCGAACGGGATCACCGCGAGCACCGGGCCGAAGACCTCCTCCTGCGCCAACGCGCTGTCCGGGTGCACGTCGGCGAAGACGGTGGGCGCCACGAAGTGGCCCCGGGACGGCAGCGGCGCGTCCGGGCCGCCGGCGACGAGCCGGGCTCCGTCGGCGAGCGCCCGGTCCACGTGCCCGCGTACCCGTTGGGCCTGGGCGGCGGAGACCAGCGGGCCGAGCCGGGTGGCCGGGTCGAACGGGTCGCCGAGCCGGTAGCCGGCCACGGCGGCCGCGACCAGGTCGAGCGCCTCGGCGTAGCGGTCGCGGTGCACCAGCATCCGGGTCCAGGCGGTGCAGGTCTGCCCGGAGTTGAGCAGCGCGTTGCCCACGCCGACCTTGACCGCGGTGGGCAGGTCGGCGTCGGCCAGGATCACGTTCGCCGACTTGCCGCCCAGTTCCAGGGCGACCCGGGCGATCCGGTCGGCGGCGAGGTGCGCGATCCGCCGGCCGGTGGCGGTGGAGCCGGTGAACGAGACCAGGTCCACGTCGGGGTGCGCGGCGAGCGCCTCACCGACCACCGGGCCGGTGCCGGGCACCAGGTTGACCACCCCGGGCGGCAGGCCGGCTTCGGTCACCGCGTCGAGGAGCAGGTACGCGGTGAGCGGCGTCAGCTCGCTCGGCTTCAGCACGACGGTGCAGCCGGCGGCCAGCGCCGGGGCGACCTTGGCGACCACCTGGTGCAGCGGATAGTTCCACGGGGTGATCGCGCCGACCACACCGACCGGCTCGCGCACCACCAGCGAATTGCCGACCTCCTGCTCGGCGGCCGGGCGGGCGGCCAGGTCGACCAGGCCGCGCAGCACCGTCAGCGGCAGCCCGGCCTGCACCCGGGTGGCGAGCTTGAGCGGGGTGCCCAGTTCGAGGGCCACGGTGCGGGCGACCTCGTCGGCGCGGGCGGCGAGCGCGGCGTGCAGCCGGTCGAGGTGGGCGGCCCGGTCGGCGGGTGCCGTGGCGGCCCAGCCGGGGAAGGCGGCCCGGGCGGCGGCGACCGCACGGTCCACGTCGGCGGGGGTGCCGGCGGGAACCTGCCCGATGATCTCCCCGGTCGCCGGGTTCTCGACCGGGATCGTCCCGCCGTCCGCCGGGTCGACCCAGTCCCCGGCGAGGTGCAGGTGGCGGCGGACCAGCAGGGCGGGGGGCGCATCGGCGAGATCCATGGCGTCCCTTCGGGGGCGGGAAACTAGCAGTGGGAGTTTTGACGCTACCCCGGACCGCTGCCGCGTTCCACCGGGGCCACCGTCCGGGCGTACTCGTCCGCGAGGCCGTGCAGCAACGCGTCCAGGCCGAGGGTGAAGGCGCCCTCGTCGACGCTGCGCTGGTGGCCGCGCAGCCGGTGGGCCTGCGTGAGGTGCGGGTGGGCCGCGTACAGCTCCGGGTCCTCCACGAACCCCCGCGCGAACGAGCCGAGCGCCGACCCGGCCACGAAGTAGCGCAGCGCGGCGCCGATGTGGGTGGCCCGGGCCGGCGGCCAGCCCGCCCGGACCAGCGCGCCGTAGACAGCGTCGGCCATGGCCAGCGCGGCCGCCCGGCGGCCCGGCCCCTGCGCCAGGTAGGGGACGATGTTCGGGTGCGCGGCCAGCGCCGCACGGTAGGACCGGGCCCAGCGGCGCAACGCCTCGACCCAGTCGTACCGGTCGAAGACGCTCACGTCGACCGCGCCGGTGACGCTGTCCGCCACGGCGTCGAGGATTTCGTCCTTCGTGGCGAAGTGGTTGTAGAGCGAGGGGCCCTGCACGCCGAGCGCGGCGGCCAGCCGGCGGGTGGAGAGCGCGCCGAGACCGTCGGCGTCGATGAGCACGAGCGCGGTCTCGACGATCCGGTCCCGGTTGAGCAGGGCCTGGCGGGGGCGGGGCATGTCAGGCCTCCCCGCCGGCGGTTCCGGCGGACGCCCGGAGGATCCCCGCCCCGGCAAGGATCCGTTCCATGAGGGCGACCGGAAGGTTGGGGTTTCCCGCCGCCGATCCCGCGGCGGCCGGATCGTCGAGCAGCTCGGCCAGCCGCCCGGCGCCAAGGCGGGGGTCGGACGCCATCCGGGACCGGACGCCGCCGTCCCCATCACGGCTGAGCCGGTCGATGAGCTCGGCCGGTGCCTCCGGGTCGTGGCGGACCAGCATGCGCGCCCTGGGATCGGCGGAGTCCGCCAGCCGGGCCAGCCCGACCCGCGGGAAGCGGGGCCGCGCGATCAACATGCTCGCCGTGATCACCCGAGCCTCCAGATGCGTCGCGAGCAGCACCTCCCCCGGGACCTCGTCGTGGTTCTCACAGAGCAGCAGCCGGACCGCGAAGTCGTCGTCGCCGGCGAGCCGGGCCACCTGATCCGGACGCAGGCTCGGGCTGTACGCGGCGCTGCGCCGAAGCCCGACGTGGGCCGAGCGGACGGCGCCGTCCAGCGCGTCGGGATCGCCGAGCCGGTCGAGCACCCACCGGGCGGGTCGGAGGCGGGTCTCCGGCCGCACCTCGTAGTCGACGGCGGCGCGTTCGGCCTCGGTCAGCCCGGGGCGCAGGGACAGCCGTAGCCGCACCGTCGGGTCGGGGTCGGTGGCCAACTCCTGGACCAGGTCGCGGGGCAGGTGCGGGTTCTCGGCCACGGCCGCGCGGACGTCCCGGTCCTGGTGCCGGGCGAGTCGCTCCGCCATCGCCCGCGCCAACGGGATCTCGACGGCCAGGTCACGCAGCCACCAGGGGTCCGACCACGCCTCGTCGAGCACGCCGGCGAGCAGTTCCGGACGGCGGCGCCACGCCCGCCGGGCCACCGCGTCGCGCACCCGGGGGTCGGGGTCGGCGAGCAGCCGGTCGGTGATCCCGTCCGGCGGATCCGCCCAGCCCGCGTACCCCGAGACCCGGACCTCGGGATCGGGGTCCTCGACCATCCGGGCCCGGACGCTTACCGGACACTGCCGGGACCCGGCCACCTCGTCGCGGACCCGGTGGTCCGGGTCCGCCGCCAGCCGGGCGTAGGTTTCCTCGGGCAGCGGCGCGGGCGTGGCCCGGAACAGCTCCGGCCCGTGGGCGAGCAGGATACGGACCATCGGCGCGGGATCGTCGACGAGCAGGGCGCGCTGTTGCGGCGTGGCTGACGAACTGTCCGCCAGCGCCGCCCGGACCCGCCGATCCGGGTGTGCGGCGACGGCGGCGCAGAACTCGTCCGGCAGCGTGTTCCGGAAGATCAGCACCGCTACGGCCGCGTCGCTGTCGTCCAGCATGCGGAGCAGCAACTCCGACGGGGTCGCCGGGTTGCCGGCCACTCCCCTCACCTGTTCGCAGACCAGGTCCCGCAAGCCGCCTCCCGTCCGAAACCACCTGATCATGCACCTTAACCGGGCGGGTCTCACCGCGGCGGTGACAGGAGAGGGCTGGACGGATGAAAACTTGCACCGCTAGTTTAAAGGCGACCGCCGCCGCCGCGACGGTCGCCACGCCGACCGAGGGAGCATCGTGGACTTCGCACTGTCCGACGAGGAACGGGCCGTCCGGGACACCGTGCGCGCCTTCGTCACCCGCGAGGTGCTGCCGCTGGAGCAGGAGGTGCTGCGCCGTGAGCGCGCCCACCGGCCCGGCCTGGACCGCTCAGAGCTGCGCGAGTTGCAGCTTAAGGCGAAGAAGTTCGGCTTCTGGGGCCTGGCCACCCCGGAGGAGTACGGCGGGATGGACCTGCCGGCGGTGATGCAGTCGCTGATCTGGACCGAGCTGGGCCGCAGCTTCGTGCCGTTCCGCTTCGGCGGCGAGGCCGACAACATCCTGTTCCACGCCACCGACGAGCAGAAGCGCGAGTTCCTGATCCCGACCATCGAGGGCGAACGGATCTCCTGCTTCGCCATCACCGAGCCGGGCGCGGGCTCGGACGCGGCCAACATCAAGCTGCGCGCCCGACGCGACGGCGACGACTGGGTCCTCGACGGCGAGAAGACGTTCATCACCAACGGCAACGACGCCGACTTCGCCATCGTGGTGGCGGTGACCGACCCGGAGAAGGGGGCCCGCCGCGGCGGCGCGACCGCGTTCCTGGTCGACCGGGCGATGGGCTGGCGGTCGGAGTTCATCCAGACCATGGGCGAGGGCGGCCCGGCCTCACTCGTCTTCGACGGCGTACGCGTGCCGCACCGCAACATCCTCGGCGAGATCGGTCAGGGCTTCACGCTCGGCATGGAGTGGATCGGCAAGGGCCGCTACACCATCCCCTCGCACGCGGTCGGCATCGCCGAACGCGCCCTCCAGATGGCGATCGACCACGCCAACACCCGGGAGACATTCGGCGCGCCGATCGCCACCAACCAGGCCATCCAGTGGATGATCGCCGACTCGGAGACCGAGTTGGAGGCCGCGCGCTGGCTGATCCTGCGCTCGGCCTGGACGGTCGACCAGGGCCTCGATCCCCGGCACGCCTCCTCGATGGGCAAGCTCTACGGCGCCGGCATGGTCAACCGGGTGGTGGACCGGGTGCTCCAGATCCACGGCGGCATGGGCTACACCCGGGAGTTGCCGATCGAACGCTGGTACCGGCAGGTGCGCCTGTACCGGATCTTCGAGGGCACCGACGAGATGCAGCGGCTGATCATCTCCCGCGACCTGCTGCGCGGCTACACGAAGATCGGCGGCCACCTGGCCTGACCCGGGGGCCGGGTCAGCCGGTCAGCGCCTCGACCGCCCGGTCCACGTCCGCCTCGGTCGTGTAGAGGTGGAACGAGGCGCGCACCCGCCCGGCCCGCACCGCCGCGCGCACCCCGGCGCGGGCCAGCCGCTCCTGGGCGTCCGGCACGTCCACGCTGACGATCGCGCTGTCGCCGGGCGGGCGGCCCAAACCGGCCAGGAACCGGTTGGCCAGCGCCACGTCGTGGTCCCGCACCGCCGCCAGGTCGAGGTCGGCGAGCAGTTCCAGCACCGGCGCCGCCCCCGCGTAGCAGAGCCACGACGGGGAGATGTCGAAGCGGCGGGCGTCGTCGGCCAGCCGCAACGGCGTGCCGTAGTACGAGGCGTGCGGGTCGCGGCCCGCGTACCACCCGGCGGCGTCCGCACGCATCCGCTCGCGCAGCGCCGGGGCCAGGTAGGCGAAGGCCGCGCCGCGCGGCGCCATCAACCACTTGTACGCCCCCACCAGCACCGCGTCCGCCCGGTCGGCCGCGAACGGCAGCCATCCGCAGGCCTGGGTGGCGTCGACCACGACCAGCGCTCCGTGCGCCCGGGCCGCCGCGACGATCTCGTCGTACGGCGCGACCGTGCCGTCGGCGGACTGCACCAGGCTGAACGCGACCAGGTCGGTGTCGGCGTCGATCGCGTCGACCAGGCCGTCGAGCGGCACGGTCCGCACCCGCACCCCCCGGTCCTCCTGCACCAGCCAGGGGAACAGGATCGAGGTGAACTCGACCTCGGGCACCACCACGGTGGCCCCCGACGGCAGCGCCGCCGCGATCGGCGCGGCCAGTTGGGACACGGCGGCGCCGACGCTCACGTCGGCCGGGTCCACGCCGACCAGCCGGGCGAACGCGGCCCGGGACCGGCCGACCGACTCGTCCCACACCTCGAACGACACCCGGCCGGTCCGCCACTCGGCGAGCACCTGCTGCACGGCCGTCCACACCGGATCGGGCGGCAACCCGTAGGTCGCCGTGTTCAACCAGCCCGACTCCACCTGCCACAACTTCCGCGCCTGCTCCAGCTCCATGCCACCGACGCTAGCCACCCCCGACTCCCGTCCGAAACCACCAATCCCACCCCCGTGGCCCACGCTTCTCACCCGCTCGCCCTACACTCCGCTCCCCCACCCCTCACCCCCCCCCCCCGCACACGCCCCTCACACACCCCCCCCGCACACGCCCCGCGCTGGCCCCCGCCCCCGCACACGCCCCGCGCTGGCCCCCGCCCCCGCACACGCCCCGCGCTGGCCCCCGCCCCGGCCTCGCCCCTGCCTCGCCCCGCGGCCCCGCCCTACACCCCACCCTCAGCCCTGCTCTGCACCCCCCACCCCCAGCCCTGCCCTGCGCCCTCACCCTCGGCCCCGCCCTCGCGCCCTCACCCTCGGCCCCTCCCTGCACCCGCGCCCCGCGCCCCGCGATCTTGCAGTTCCGGCCACCTCCCTGGGCGCTCCGTCCCTTTTGCCTGGACCGAAGGTGCATGATCGCGGTCGGGCCTGCGTCGCTGCCACCGCATGAGGGCGACGGTTGAAGACCGATATACCGCTCAGTCATATTTATGACTCAGCGGTATATCGGTTGGAACTCATGTGCCTGTCTGGTCGGTCGCGTCCGGGGGTCCGCCTCGGGACATGGACCGACTCAACAGGTAGGGCGCTCCGGCCCGTGCCCGTCTCGACGAAAGCGCCGCTCCAGGCGCGCGGCTGGTCCGCAGGCGGACTACGTAGCCAATCCTGCCCCTGGTGAAGGCGGGCCAAGCCGAATCGCATCGGGCCGGGCCGGGCCAAGCCGGGCGGGTCGCGCCGGGCCGAGCCGAGCCAAGCCAGGCCGAGCCAGGCCAGGCCGGGCCCGGCCGGGCCGAGGCGAGGCGAGCCCGGGGCGGGCCGGCGGGGGGGTCAGGCGGTGGAGCCGGCGAGCGGGCGCTCGGCGCCGGGCGGGGTGTCCTCGGCGGGGCGCTCGTCGTCGTCCTCGTCGACCATGCTGGCCTCGTCGAACGGGCGGTCCCCGGCCAGGACGGCACGGGCCTGGTCGCGGTCGAACTCACCGGTCCAGGTGCCGACCAGCACGGTGGCCACGGCGTTGCCGGCGAAGTTGGTCAGCGCCCGGGCCTCGGACATGAACCGGTCGATGCCGACGATCAGGCCGACGCCGTCGACCAGGTCCGGCCGGTGCGACTGGAGGCCGCCGGCGAGCGTGGCCAGGCCGGCGCCGGTCACGCCGGCCGCACCCTTGGAGGCGATCACCATGAACACCAGCAGCGAGATCTGCTCGCCGACGGCCAGCGGCTTGCCCAGCGCGTCGGCCACGAAGAGGGAGGCCATGGTCAGGTAGATCGCGGTGCCGTCGAGGTTGAACGAGTAGCCGGTGGGGACCGTGATGCCGACGACCGGACGGCCGACGCCGACGTGTTCCATCTTGGCGATCAGCCGGGGCAGCGCCGATTCCGACGACGAGGTGGAGAGGATCAGCAGGAACTCCCGGCCCAGGTAGCGCAGCAGCGAGAAGATCGAGATCCGGGCGATCAGGCGCAGCAGCAGGCCGAGCACCACGATCACGAAGATCAGGCAGGTGGCGTAGAAGCCGAGCATGATCTGGGCCAGGCTCTTCAGCGCGTCCACGCCGGTGGCGCCGACCACGGCTGCCATCGCGCCGAACGCGCCGATCGGCGCGAGCCACATGATCATGGCCAGCACCTTGAAGACCAGGCGCTGCAGCACGCCGATCGCCCGCAGCACCGGCTCGCCCCGACTGCCCAGCCCCTGCACGGCGAAGCCGACCAGCAGCGCGACCAGCAGGGTCTGCAGCACCTCGCCCTCGGTCAGCGCGGAGACCAGTGTGGTCGGGATGATGCCGAGCAGGAAGTCGACCGTGCCGGCGCTCTCGTCACCGGCGGCGGACCGGCCGGCGTCGGCCACCTCGGGGCCCAGGTCCAGGCCCGCGCCGGGGTGGATGATGTTGCCGACCACGAGACCGATCGCCAGAGCCACTGTCGACATGACCAGGAAGTAGCCGAGCGCGAGGCCGCCGACCTTGCCGACCTTGGCCGCCTGCCGGACGGATCCGACACCGAGCACGATCGTGCAGAAGATGACCGGGCTGATCATCATCTTGATCAGGTTGACGAAGCCGGTACCCAGCGGTTTCAGCGCCTTGCCGACGTCGGGCGCGACGAGGCCGACCACGATGCCGGCGACGACGGCGACGATGACCGCCAGGTAGAGGTACCGGGTCCGGTCCCGGCGGGCGGGTCGGACAGCCTCGGGGGTGGGGGTGGTGGTGTCCATGTCGACACTGTGAAGCAGGTCTCACCGGACCGCACGCCGTCCGACGCCGCCGCCGGTCAGCTCACGTTGGCCGGGCCCAGCACGCTCTTCAGGTCGCCCATCAGGGCGGTGGTCGGCGCGACCCGGAACGGGCCGAGGCGCAGCGTGGTGACCTTGCCGCCGTTGAGCAGCTTGACGTGCACTTCGCAGTCGCCCGGATGCAGCACCAGCGTCTCCTTGAGCCGCTCGACCAGCGGCGGGGTGCAGCGGTGCACCGGGATGGTCAGGGTGACCGGCTTGTTCGCCGGGTTGCTGGTGACGTCCGGCATGGACATGTCCATCGCCATGATCCGGGGGGTGTCGTCGCGCCGGTCGACGCGACCCTTGACCACCACGATGGCGTCCTCGGCGATGTATTGCCCGATCACCTCGTAGGTGTTGGGGAAGAACAGCGTCTCCACGCCGCCGGCCAGGTCCTCCAGGGTGGCCGAGGCCCAGGCCCGGCCCTGCTTGGTGACCCGGCGCTGCACGCCGGAGAGGATGCCGGCGAGGGTGACGACCGCGCCGTCGGGCACGGTGCCCTCCTCGGAGAGCGCGGCGATGGTGGTGTCCGCGGCGGCGCCGAGCACGTGCTCCAGGCCGAACAACGGGTGGTCGGAGACGTAGAGGCCGAGCATCTCGCGTTCGAAGGCGAGCTTGTCCCGCTTGTCCCACTCCCCCTCGCCGATGACCGGCATCACGGTGGTGCTGCCGCCGGTGTCCGCGTCGCCGAAGCCGGCGCCGAACAGGTCGTACTGGCCGACCGCCTCCTTGCGCTTGACGTCGGCGTACGCGTCGATGGCATCGGCGTGCACCGCCAGCAGGCCCTTGCGGGGGTGGTTGAGCGAGTCGAACGCGCCGGCCTTGATCAGCGATTCGATGGTCTTCTTGTTGCAGACCACCGCGTCCACCTTGGACAGGAAGTCGTAGAAGTCGGTGTAGTCGCCCTTCTCGTCGCGGCACCGCATGATCGAGCCGACCACGTTCGCGCCGACGTTGCGCACCGCGCCGAGACCGAAGCGGATCTCCTTGCCGACCGGGGTGAACGGGCCGGCCGAGGTGTTCACGTCCGGCGGGAGGACCTGGATGCGCATCCGGCGGCACTCGGACAGGTACATGGCCATCTTGTCCTTGTCGTCACCGACGGAGGTGAGCAACGCGGCCATGTACTCGGCGGGGTAGTGCGCCTTCAGGTAGGCGGTCCAGTAGGAGACCAGGCCGTACGCGGCGGAGTGGGCCTTGTTGAACGCGTAGCCGGCGAACGGGACGAGCACGTCCCACACCGCCTGGATGGCCTCGTCGGAGTAGCCGCGCTCGCGGCAGCCGTCCCGGAACGGGATGAACTCCTTGTCGAGGATCTCCTTCTTCTTCTTGCCCATCGCCCGGCGCAGCAGGTCGGCCTGGCCGAGCGTGTAGCCGGCGAGGATCTGCGCGGCGCGCTGCACCTGCTCCTGGTAGACGATCAGGCCGTAGGTCGGGGCGAGGATCTCGCGCAGCGGCTCCTCCAGCTCCGGGTGGATCGGGGTGATCTCCTGGAGGCCGTTCTTGCGCAGCGCGTAGTTGGTGTGCGAGTCGACGCCCATCGGGCCGGGGCGGTAGAGCGCCAGCACGGCCGAGATGTCCTCGAAGTTGTCCGGCTTCATCAGCCGCAGCAGCGAGCGCATCGGCCCGCCGTCGAGCTGGAAGACGCCCAGCGTGTCACCGCGGGCGAGCAGTTCGTACGCCTGCCGGTCGTCCAGCGGCAGGCCCAGCAGGTCCAGCTCCAGGTTGTGGTTGAGCCGGATGTTCTTCACCGCGTCGTCGATGATCGTCAGGTTGCGCAGGCCGAGGAAGTCCATCTTCAGCAACCCGAGCGACTCGCAGGTCGGGTAGTCGAACTGCGTGATGATGACGCCGTCGGAGTCACGCCGCATCAGCGGGATGTGCTCGATGATCGGCTCGGCGGACATGATGACGCCGGCCGCGTGCACGCCGGTCTGCCGGATCAGGCCCTCGATGCCCTTCGCGGTCTCGATCACCTTCTTGACGTCCGGGTCGGACTCGTAGAGGCCCCGGATCTCGCCCGCCTCGGCGTAGCGCGGGTGCTTCGGGTCGAAGATGCCGGACAGCGGGATGTCCTTGCCCATCACCGCCGGGGGCATGGCCTTGGTGATCCGGTCGCCGACCGCGTACGGGAAACCCAGCACGCGGGCCGAGTCCTTGATCGCGGCCTTCGCCTTGATCGTGCCGAACGTGGCGATCTGCGCGACCTTGTCCTCGCCCCACTTGTCGGTCACGTACTTGATGACCTCACCACGCCGGCGCTCGTCGAAGTCGATGTCGACGTCCGGCATCGAGACGCGCTCGGGGTTGAGGAACCGCTCGAAGATCAGGCCGTGCGGGATCGGGTCCAGGTCGGTGATGCCCAGCGCGTACGCGACCAGCGAACCGGCGGCCGAGCCACGGCCCGGGCCGACCGCGATGCCCTGGTTCTTGGCCCACTGGATGAAGTCGGCGACCACGAGGAAGTAGGACGGGAAGCCCATCTGGATGATGACGCCCAGCTCGTACTCGGCCTGGACGACGTGGCCCTCCGGGATGCCGTTCGGGAAGCGGCGCTTGAGCCCGGCGAACGTCTCCTTGCGGAACCAGGACTCCTCGGTCTCGCCGTCGGGGATCGGGAACCGCGGCATCAGGTTGTGGAAGGTGAACATGCCGGTCGGGTCGACCTTCTCGGCCACCAGCAGCGTGTTGCGGCAGCCCTGCTGCCACAGCTCGGAGGAGTCGACCGCGCGCATCTGGTCGGCGGACTTGACGAAGTAGCCGCCGCCCTCGAACCGGAACCGGTTCGGGTCGGCCACGTTGCTGCCGGTCTGCACGCAGAGCAGCACGTCGTGCGCCTCGGCCTGGGCCTCGTGGGTGTAGTGCGAGTCGTTGGTGACCACCGGCGGGATGTCGAGCTTGCGGGCGATCTCGGTGAGCCCGTCGCGGACCCGGCGCTCGATGTCGAGGCCGTGGTCCATGATCTCCAGGAAGTAGTTGTCCTTGCCGAAGATGTCCTGGTAGGCGGCGGCGACCTTGAGCGCCTCGTCGAACTGGCCGAGCCGCAGCCGGGTCTGCACCGCGCCGGACGGGCAGCCGGTGGTGGCCATGATGCCCTCGGCGTGCTCGGCGATCAGCTCCATGTCCATCCGGGGCCACTTGACGTAGTGGCCCTCCATGGAGGCGCGGGAGTTGAGCCGGAACATGTTGTGCAGCCCGGTGCGGTTCGCCGCCCACATGGTCATGTGGGTGATGGCGCCGTTGCCGGAGACGTCGTCGCTCTTCTGCTCGGGGCGCCCCCACTTGACCCGTGCCTTGTGGAAGCGCGACTCCGGCGCCACGTACGCCTCGACGCCGAGGATGGGCTTGACCCCGGCGGCCATGGCCTGCTTGTAGAAGTCGTTCGCGCCGTGCATGTTGCCGTGGTCGGTGATCGCCACCGCCGGCATGCCGAGCCGCGCCGCCTCGGCGAACAGGTCCTTGAGCCGGGCCGCCCCGTCGAGCATCGAGTACTCGGTGTGTACGTGCAGATGCGCGAACGAATCGCCCATGCGTGGCGCCCCCCGGGTTGTGGATCAAGCTGCGTCGGAGTCGACCGACCCACCCTACCGAGGCGGTCCGACCGGCTCCACCGTCCGCGCCGGGGGTGGCCGGCGTCTCTCCCGACGGACCGGTGTATGCCACACGACGGTGTATCTGCTTGCAATGGTGTGTGGCACACACTATCGTGTGTCACATGGTCACCGACGAGGTCCTCCGGACCCACCTCCAGGAGCTGCGACGCGGCACGATCGTGGTGGCCAGCCTGGTCGCCCTGCGCCGCCCCGACTACGGCTACGCCCTGCTGCAACGGCTGGCCGCGCACGGCTTCGCGGTCGACGCCAACACGCTCTACCCGCTGCTGCGCCGGCTCGAGGAACAGGGCCTGCTGACCAGCGAGTGGAACACCGAGGAGAGCCGGCCGCGCAAGTTCTACCGCACCAGTGACGACGGCGAGACGGTGCTGGGCCGCCTGCTCGACGACCTGACCGCGGTCCAGACGTCCGTCACCCAGCTGATCGAAGGAGTAGGGCGATGAGTTCCCTGACCGACCGCTATCTCGCGGCCACCCTGCGCACCGTGCCGGCGCCCCGCCGCGCCGAGCTCGCCGAGGAGCTGCGCGCCTCCATCGCCGACATGATCGACGACCGGACCGCGGGCGGGCAGGACCACGCCTCCGCCGAGCGCGAGGTGCTCACCGAGATGGGCAACCCCGAGCAGCTCGCGGCCCGCTACAGCGACCGCACGCTCCAGCTCATCGGCCCGCGCTACTACCTGCTCTGGTGGCGGGTGCTGCGGATGCTGCTCACCTGGATCCCGGCGATCGTCGGCGTGGTCACCGGCGTGGTCAAGGCGACGGTCGGCGGCGAACCGGGCGCGGCGATCGGCGCCGGCATCGCCAGCGCGTTGCAGACGGCCGTGCAGATCGCGTTCTGGGTCACGCTGTCCTTCGCCGTCCTGGAGCGCACCCGGACCCCGCTGGGCCTGCCCGAGTGGACCGTCGACCAGCTCCCCGAGGAGACCCACGACCGGCAGATCAGCCAGCCGGACAGCGTCGCGTCCGTGGTGTTCCTGCTCGGCACGGTCGGCGTCCTCGTCGGGCAGCACTTCCAGCACTGGGCCAGCGGCGACGGCTCCCGGCTGCCGGTGCTCGACCCGGCGCTCTGGAGCTTCTGGCTCCCGGCGCTGATCGTGGTGCTGCTGGCCACCGTCGGTCTGGAGATCGCGAAGTACCGGTCGGGCCGGTGGACCTGGCCGCTGGTCGGGGTCAACGCGCTGCTCAACCTGGCGTTCGCGGCGCCGGTGGTGTGGCTGCTGCTGACCGACCGGATGCTCAACCCGGACCTGGTCGAGCGGTTCGCCTGGCTCCGCGAGGGCGGGGCGGACGACGTCGCCCGGATCGCCGTGGTGGTCACCGTGGTCATCGCGGTCTGGGACGTGATCGACAGCGCGGTCAAGGCGGTCCGCGCCCGCCGCTGAGGGTCTTGACCGGCCCGGCGCCGCCCGCACGGGGCGCGCCGGGCCCTCGGGTACGCCGGGCCTCAGGCCGCCGCGCGCCACTCCCGCGCCAGCAGGGCGTAGACCGCCTCGTCGGTCCACTCCCCCTTGACGAACTCGTTCTCCCGCAGGTGCGCCTCGCGCCGCATGCCCAACCGCTCCAGCACCCGGGCGGAGGCCGTGTTGCGGGCGTCCAGCCGACCGACGATCCGGTGCAGGCCCAGCCCGTCGAAGCCGAGTCGCAGCAGCTCCCGGGCCGCCTCGGTGACGTAGCCCCGACCGGTGTGGTCCGGGTGGGCCGCGTAGCCGATCTCGCCCTGCCGGTGCTCGCCGCTGGTCCAGTTCAGCAGCACGTCCCCGACGACCACGCCGGTGTCGGGCAACGTCACCGCCAACTGGAGCACGTCGCCCGGTGCCCGCAACGCGGTCCGGCGGACCATCCGGTCGATCGCCGGCCGCACCGACTCGTCGTCGTAGGGCTCCTGGTAGAGAAAGCGGGTGACCTCCGGGCGGCCCCGGTAGTCCCGGACGACGGCCAGGTCGGCCGTGGTGAAGGCGCGCAGCACCAGGCGCCCGGTGCGCAGCGGCAGATCGGGTACGAGCACCGAGGCAGGCTACGCCCCCACCCGCGCCCCGGTCAGGCCGGTTTCCCTCGTCGATCAGGGTGGGTCGGGTGGCGGGGGTGCCCTTCCGGTCGGGGCGGGCGGGGGCGGGTGGCATGGTCGTACGGTGAGCACCGCAAACACCACCGGCTGGCGACGGCCGGGTCCCACCGCCGAGCAGCTCCGCACCGACCTCTGGATCGGCCTCGGAGTCACCGTGCTGGCCCTGTTCGAGCTGACCCTCGCCCGCAGCACCGGGGCGTTCCTGCTCGGGCCGCCGCCGAGCCTGGCCGAGCAGATCTTCTGGACGGCGGCGGCGACCGCGCCGCTGGCCCTGCGCCGACGGTGGCCCACCGCGGTCGCGGTGTTCATCTCGATCGCCTTCATCGCCGGGCAGGCCCGGGCGGTCCCGCTGTCCCAGCTCCCGTCGGGGGCGCTCTTCGCCGCGCTCTACACCCTCGGCGCCTGGGGCACCGACCGGCGGCTGGCCGGGCGGGTCCGGGTCGCCATCATCGGCGCGATGTTCGGCTGGCTGGGACTGTCGCTCGCGCTGCGCGCCGACCAGCTCTCGGCGAGCACCTTCGACGGCGCCGCCGGCCCGGTGCCGCCGGTGCTCGCGGCCGTCATCAACGGCGTCCTGTACAACGCCCTGTTCTTCGCCTTCGCCTACTACTCCGGCCAGACCGCCTGGGTGGCCGCGCGCCGCCGGCACGAGCTGCGGGAGCAGGCCGAGCAGCTGCGCCGCTCGCAGGAGGAGGCGCGCGAACGCGCGGTGATGGGGGAACGGGTCCGCATCGCCCGGGAGCTGCACGACGTGGTCGCCCACCACGTGTCGGTCATGGGCGTGCAGGCCGCCGCGTGCCGGCGGGTGTTCGACCGCGACCCGGACAAGGCGCGTACCGCGCTGACCGCCATCGAGGAGACGGCCCGCACCTCGGTGGACGAGCTGCGTCGGATGCTCGGCGTGCTGCGGGACCCGAGCGTCGCGTCCGGCGCCGGGCCCACCGACACCGCCGGCATCGAGCAGGTCGCCGCGCTGGTCGACCGGGCCCGCGAGACCGGGCTGCGGGCCCGCCTCGGGGTGTACGGCGACCCGACGCCGCTGCCCCGCTCGGTGTCCCAGGCGGCGTACCGGATCGTGCAGGAGGCGGTGACGAACGTGGTCAAACACGCGTCCGCCACGTCGCTGGACGTGCGGATCCGCTACCTCGACCGGGAGCTGGAGGTCGACGTGAGCGACGACGGGCGCGGCGGAGGGTCCGCTGGCGGGGGCGGACTCGGCCTCATCGGCATGCGTGAGCGGGCCACCGCGCACGGCGGTGAGCTGGAGGCCGGGCCGAGGTCCGGTGGCGGCTTCCGGGTGCGGGCCCGCCTGCCGCTGGCCGCCGAGACGGCCGGGCGGGCGGCGTGACCGGGCCGGCGCCGGACGGGCCGGTCCGGGTCCTGCTCGTCGACGACCAGCACCTGGTCCGCAGCGGCTTCCGCATCATCCTCGAGGTGGAGGACGACATCGAGGTGGTCGGGGAGGCTGCCGACGGGGAGCGGGCGGTGGCGATGGCCGCCGCGCTACGACCGGACGTGGTGCTGATGGACGTGGAGATGCCGGTGCTCGACGGGCTGGCGGCGACCCGCAGGATCACCGACGACGCCACCGGCGACGGCCCGGCCGTGCTGATCCTCACCACCTTCGACCGCGACGACTACCTCTTCGCGGCGCTGCGGGCCGGGGCGAGCGGCTTCCTGCTCAAGAACGGCACACCCGAGGACCTCGTCGAGGCGGTCCGGGTGGTGGCGCGCGGCGAGGGACTGATCGCGCCCGCGCTCACCCGCCGGGTGATCTCCACCTTCGCCCGTCCCGGTGCCGCGCCGCCCGACCCTCGGCACGACGCCGCGACGGCGGAACTGACCCCCCGGGAGCGTGAGGTGCTGGCGCTGGTGGCGCGGGGCGCCAGCAACGCGGAGGTCGCCGCCGTCCTGCACGTCGGCGAGGCGACCGTGAAGACCCACGTGAGCCGGGTGCTGGCCAAGCTGGGACTGCGCGACCGGGTCCAGGCGGTGATCTTCGCGTACGAGCACGGCATCGTGCGGCCCGGCGGCTGACGGCATCCGCCGCGCGGCGGACCCCGATGATCAACCCCTGGTGGGACGCCGTCGCGCCCGCCCGACCGTAGCGTCGGGCGCATGACCAGCGTGCTCCACCTGGACGGCGTCGACCGCAGCTTCGACGGACGTCAGGTGCTCTCCGACGTCACCTTCGACGTGACCGCCGGCCGGCTGACCGGGTTCGTCGGCGGCAACGGCGCCGGCAAGACCACCACGATGCGGATCATCCTCGGCGTGCTCGCCCCCGACGCCGGGCAGGTGACGTGGCGGGGCGACCGGCTCACCCGGGACGCCCGGCGGCGGTTCGGCTACATGCCGGAGGAACGGGGCCTCTACCCGAAGATGACGACCCGCGAGCAGGTGGCCCACCTCGGCCGCCTGTACGGGTTGGACGCGCCGGCGGCGCGCCGGCGTACCGACGCGCTGCTGGAGCGGATCGGCCTCGGCGAGCGCGGCGACGACCTGCTGGAGACGCTGTCGCTGGGCAACCAGCAGCGGGCGCAGATCGCCGCCGCGCTGGTGCACGACCCGGAGGTGCTGATCCTCGACGAGCCCTTCTCCGGGCTCGACCCCCTCGCCGTCGACACGGTGGTCGCGGTGCTGCGGGAACGGGCCGCCGCCGGGGCGCCCGTGCTCTTCTCCAGCCACCAGCTCGACGTGGTGGAACGGCTCTGCGACGACCTGGTGATCATCGCGGGCGGCACCATCCGGGCCGCCGGCCCTCGGGAGGAGCTGCGCGCCGCGTACACCCTGCCCCGGTTCGAGCTGGTGGTCGACGGCGACGCCGGCTGGCTGCGGGACCAGGACGGCGTGGAGCTGGTCGACCTCGACGGCGCCCGCGCGGTGTTCGACCTGGAACCCAGCGTCGACGACCAGTCCGTGCTGCGCGCGGCGCTGGCCCGCGGCCCGGTGCGCGCCTTCCACCCGGTCACCCCGTCCCTCGCCGAGATCTTCCGAGAGGTCAACCAGTGAACACCTACCAGGCCACCCGGCTGGTCGCCGCCCGCGAGATCAGGGTCAAGCTGCGCGACAAGACGTTCCTCTA
This sequence comes from Micromonospora sp. WMMD754, assembly GCF_049315235.1. NCBI lineage: Bacteria > Bacillati > Actinomycetota > Actinomycetes > Micromonosporales > Micromonosporaceae > Micromonospora > Micromonospora sp. WMMD754. The sequence continues at coordinate 4,323,381 of NZ_CP186058.1, read as the reverse complement.
CGGCACCCTGGTCTTCCTGCTCATCGCGATCGCCTCCACGGTGCTGCCGGCGATGCTGCAGGGCGGACCGTCCACGGTGGCGGCGCCCGCCGCGGCCGCCGGCCCGCTGCGCGCGGCCGGCCTGGACGTCCTCGTGGTCGCCGACGACGCGGCCGCCGAGCGGGCGGTACGCGACGGCGACGCGGACGCGGCGCTGGTCGCCGGCCCGACCGTGCTCGGCGACCAGCGGGCCCCGGACGACGTGGTCCAGGCGCTCAGCGCGGCACCGCAGGTGCGGCTGCTCGACCCCGACGCGGTGGACCCGGTCACCGCCTACCTGGTGCCGTTCGCCTTCGCGTTCGTCTTCTTCATCATGTCCCAGACCTTCGGCATCCAGGTCGCGCAGAGCGTCACCGAGGAGAAGCAGACCCGGATCGTGGAGATCCTGGTCGCCGCCGTGCCGGTCCGGGCGCTGCTGGCCGGCAAGATCGTCGCCGCCGGCGCGCTGGCGCTGGGACAGGTGGCGCTGATCGCGGTCGCCGCCGTGACCGGGCTGCGGCTGACCGGCGGCGGGGACCTGCTCGACCTGGTCGCCCCCGCGCTCGGCTGGTTCGTGCCCTTCTTCCTGCTCGGCTTCCTGCTGCTGGCGGCGATGTGGGCGGCGGCCGGCGCGCTGGTGAACCGGCAGGAGGACATCGCCGGGGCGTCCACCCCGGTGCAGCTGGCGGTGATGGCGCCGTTCTTCGCGGTGGTGTTCCTCAACGACAACGGCACCGCGATGCGGATCCTGTCGTACCTGCCGCTGTCCGCGCCGACCGCGATGCCGGTGCGGCTGTTCACCGGCGACGCGGCGACCTGGGAGCCGTTCGTGGCGCTGGCGCTGCTGCTGGTCGCGGCGGCCGGCTTCCTCGCCGCCGGGGCGCGGATCTACCAGGGCTCGCTGCTGCGCACCAACGGGCGGACGTCGGTGCGTGCGGCCTGGCGGCAGCGCGAGACGGTCGGCTGACCGCGGCCGCCCCGCCCGGCCCGGGACCGGCCGGCGGGGCGGCGGAGCCGGTCCGACCTGTGCGAAGATCGCCGACCATGAGTACGGACCCGACCCACCTGCGCGCCCTCGCCGACGAGTGCGTCGACCTGGTGTCCCGGCAGTTCGGCCACCGGCTGGACTGGTCGCCCGAGAGTCTGTCGACGCTCGACGGGGTGTGCGCCGACCTGATCGCCGAGGGTCCGCTCGCCGCGGAGCGCCTGGACCTGTGGTGGCGGTTGATCGGGGCCTACACCGGCGAGGTGGTCGTCCGCGCCTACGCCGGCGAGTGGGTCACGCACGAGAGGTCGCCGGGGGCGCCGGCGGTCTCCGCGCTGGGCGTGACCGGCTTCCCGTTCGGGCTGGCCGCGCGGGTGCTGGACGGCGAGCCGTACAAGAGCCTCGCCTCGTTCGCGCGCGCCCTGCCGGCCATCGCCGAGCGCGCGACGAGCGACTGACGACGGGCCGCGACGAGCATCGCGACGTCCACCATGGACGACGGCCCGACACCCGGGAGGTCCGGGTGTCGGGCCGTCGTGGCGGTCCGGGTCAGCCGACCGCGGCCATCACCTCGTCGGAGACGTCGAAGTTGGCGTAGACGTTCTGCACGTCGTCGCAGTCCTCCAGCACGTCGATCAGCTTGAAGATCTTGCGCGCGCCCTCCTCGTCCAGCGGAACGTTCACGCTGGGGATCAGGGAGGACTCGGCCGACTCGTACTCGATCCCGGCGTCCTGCAGGGCGGTGCGCACCGCGATCAGGTCGCCCGGCTCGGAGACCACCTCGTACGCCTCACCGAGGTCGTTGACCTCCTCGGCACCGGCGTCGAGGACGGCCATCATCACGTCGTCCTCGCTGGTGTCGGCCTTGGGCACGATCACCACGCCCTTGCGGGAGAACATGTACGACACCGAGCCGGCGTCGGCGAGCGAGCCGCCGTTGCGGGTCAGCGCGGTGCGCACCTCGGTGGCGGCGCGGTTGCGGTTGTCGGTGAGGCACTCGATCAGCATCGCCACGCCGCTCGGGCCGTAGCCCTCGTACATGATCGTCTGCCAGTCGGCGCCGCCCGCCTCCAGCCCGGAGCCGCGCTTGACCGCGCGGTCGATGTTGTCGTTCGGGACCGAGTTCTTCTTCGCCTTCTGGATGGCGTCGTAGAGGGTCGGGTTGCCGGCCGGGTCGCCGCCGCCGGTGCGGGCCGCCACCTCGACGTTCTTGATCAGCTTGGCGAACATCTTGCCGCGCTTGGCGTCGATCACGGCCTTCTTGTGCTTGGTGGTCGCCCACTTTGAGTGGCCGGACATCTGAGTACCTCCGTTAGTGATCCACGCCCGCGTCCGCAGCCCGCGCCGGAGCCGAACCCGGCAATCCTACCGAGGCCACGGCCGGCCGGCACCCACGGGCGCACCGCCACGACGGCCGGCGCCGCGCTCGGCGTGGTCGGCGGCCGTCAGGCGGCGGCCCGGACCACGTCGACGAAGTGACGGTGCAGGCGGAGGTCGCCGGTCAGCTCCGGGTGGAACGACGTGGCCAGCAGGTTCCCCTGGCGGACCGCGACGATCCGGTCGGCCGCCGGGCCGTCGGTGACCCGGCCGAGCACCTCCACGCCCGGGCCGACCCGCTCGACCCAGGGCGCGCGGATGAAGACCGCGTGGAACGGCTCGCCGTCGACCCCGGCGAGCGTCACCGGCGCCTCGAACGAGTCGACCTGGCGGCCGAACGCGTTGCGCCGGACGGTCATCTCGATGCCGGCGAAGCCGCGCTGGTCGGGGCGGCCGTCCAGCACCTCCGTGGCCAGCATGATCATGCCGGCGCAGGAGCCGTAGACCGGCATGCCGGCGGCGATCCGCTTGTCGATCGGCTCGCGCATTTCGAAGATGTCCACCAGCTTGCTGATCGTGGTCGACTCGCCGCCGGGCACCACCAGGCCGTCGACCGCGTCCAGCTCGCCCGGCCGGCGCACCGCCCGGGCGTCGGCGCCCGCGCCGGCCAGCGCCGCGACGTGCTCGCGTACGTCGCCCTGAAGCGCGAGCACGCCGATCACCGGTCCGGTCACACCGCTCCCTTCGAGGTGTTAAGAAGGGGCCCCGCCTCTACCGGAGGCGTTAAGAAGGGGCCCTTCCTTCGGTTCACCACCCGCGCTCGGCGAGGCGGTGCGGCTGGGGGATCTCGTCGACGTTGATGCCGACCATCGCCTCGCCCAGACCGCGCGACACCTTGGCCAGCACGTCCGGGTCGTCGTGGAACGTGGTCGCCTTGACGATCGCGGCGGCCCGCTGGGCCGGGTTGCCGGACTTGAAGATGCCCGAACCGACGAACACGCCCTCGGCGCCGAGCTGCATCATCATGGCCGCGTCCGCCGGGGTGGCGATGCCGCCGGCGGTGAACAGCACGACCGGCAGCTTGCCCCGCTCGGCGACCTCCTTGACCAGCTCGTACGGGGCCTGCAGCTCCTTCGCCGCGACGTACAGCTCGTCGGCCGGCAGCGACTGGAGCCGGCGGATCTCCTGCCGGATCTTCCGCATGTGGGTGGTGGCGTTGGAGACGTCCCCGGTGCCCGCCTCGCCCTTCGAGCGGATCATGGCCGCGCCCTCGGTGATCCGGCGCAGCGCCTCGCCCAGGTTGGTCGCGCCGCACACGAACGGGACGGTGAACGCCCACTTGTCGATGTGGTTGGCGTAGTCGGCCGGGGTCAGCACCTCGGACTCGTCGACGTAGTCGACGCCGAGCGCCTGGAGGATCCGCGCCTCGACGAAGTGGCCGATGCGGGCCTTGGCCATCACCGGGATGGAGACGGCCGAGATGATGCCGTCGATCATGTCCGGGTCGCTCATCCGGGACACGCCGCCCTGGGCGCGGATGTCGGCCGGCACGCGCTCCAGGGCCATCACGGCCACGGCGCCGGCGTCCTCGGCGATCTTCGCCTGCTCGGGGGTGACCACGTCCATGATCACGCCGCCCTTGAGCATCTCGGCCATGCCGCGCTTGACGCGGGCGGTGCCGACGGTGGCGTCGGTGGTCGGTGCGGTGGATTCAGACACGGGTCATCGCTCCTCGACGGGCTGGGGAGGGGGCTGCGCTGGAATGCTACGACCGGCGCGACGCCGCTCCGACAGCCAATCGGCCCCCCGGTGGCCTGCCCTGTGGCCGCCGTCACGAGCCCCGGCCCGGTCAGCCGGTGGTGACGTCCGCGCGCGGGACCACCGTCGGGTCGTCGATGTCGAAGTAGCGGGGCCACTCCCGCCCCCGTCCCATCCGGAACAGCCGCACCACCGGACGGCTCCGGGCCGACCGGGCGTCCCGGACCAGGTCGGTGTGCACCTGCCGGGCCAGCGCCAGCCGCCGGCTCGCCGCGATCACCGCCGCGCAGGCCGCGTCGTCCGGGTCCAGCCGGACCGCGCGCAACTGCCGGGTGAGGTCGTTCTCGGCGGCCTCGCGCTCCTCCGGGGCGGCGTCCAGCGCGATCCGGGCGGCGGCGTACAGCTCCACGCCGTACCGCTGCTCGGCCAGCACCGCGGCGGCGGCCGCCCGGCGGAGCAGGTGCGCGTCGAGCGCGCGGGCCGCCGAGTCCGCCCGGACCTGCAGCCGCTGCACCCGGCCGGAGGTCCAGATCAGGTACGCCGAGACCAGCCCGAGCACCAGGGCCGCGCCCACCACCCACCACATGCCCGGCATCGTAGTGCTGCTCCTCATCCCGGCCGGCCGGCGCGGGCACCGGTCGACGCGCTCGTCACAGCGGCCCCACCGGCCACCGCGGTCAGCCCAGCCCCGCCCACTCCTGGTCCATGACCCGGCCGTCGGTGGCCTCGATCGCGGCTGCGTATACCTCCAGAACGCGGCGGGCAACCACGGGCCAGTCGAAATTCGCCACCACCTGGTCGCCGGCGGCGGTCAGCCCGGCCCGCTGGCCGTCGTCGTCGAGCAGCTCGGTCAGCGCCGCGCCCAGCGCCACCGCGTCGCCGGTCGGGAAGAGCCGGCCGGCCCGCCCGCCGTCGAGCACCCGGCGGAACGCGTCCAGGTCGCTGGCGACCACGGTGGTGCCGGCCGCGAGCGCCTCGGTGAGGATCATCCCGAAGGATTCCCCGCCGGTGTTCGGTGCGACGTAGAGGTGCACGCTGCGCAGCATGCGTGCCTTGTCCGCCTCGGAGACCAGCCCGAGGAACGTGACCCGCTCGCGCAGGTCCGCCGGGAACCGCCCGTACAGCTCGTCGGCATCGCCCGGGCCGGCCACCAGCAGGCGCAGCCCGGGGCGGCGCGGCGCGAGCGCGACGAACGCGTCGCGCAGGATCGGGAAGCCCTTGCGCGGCTCGGTGAACCGGCCCAGGAACCCCAGCGTGCCGCCAGCGCCCGGGCCGCACTCCCCCGGCCAGTCGGGCAACGGCGCCACCCCGGCGAACTTCGCCACCGCCACGCCGTTGGGGATCTCCACCGCGCCGCCGTCCATGTGCTCGACCTGCACCTTGCGGGCGAGCGCGCTGACCGCGATCCGGGCGGTGATCCGCTCCAGCACGATCCGCAGCACCCCCTGCGCGGCGGAGAGCACCCGGGAGCGGGTCATCGCGGTGTGGAAGGTGGCCACCACCGGGCCGCGGGCGCAGAGCACCGCCAGCATCGACAGGCTCGGGGTGAGCGGCTCGTGCACGTGCAGCACGTCGAAGTCGCCACGGGTGATCCAACGGCGCACCCGCGCGGTGGAGACCGGGCCGAACGCGATCCGGGCCACCGAACCGTTGTACGGCAGCGGCACGGCCCGGCCCGCCGACACCACGTACGGCGGCAACGGCGCGTCCTCGTCGGCCGGGGCCAGCACACTCACCTCGTGGCCGAGCCCGAGCAGCGCCTCGGCCAGGTCCATGACGTGGTTCTGCACCCCGCCCGGGACGTCGAAGGAGTACGGGCACACGATGCCGATCCGCACTTGCGCCCCCTCTAGACCGTCCCGGTGGTGGTCGGCGGCTGCGCCGACGTGGGCGCGCCCTGCGGACCCTGGTCCAGCCACATCCGCTGCAGCATGTGCCAGTCTTCCGGATGCCGGGCGATGCCCGCCGCCAGACCGTCGGCAATCCGCTGGGTCACCACGCGGACCCGGGCGTCCAGCGGGGCGCTGTCCTCGGCCGGCAGCGGCAGCGGGCCGTCGATCGAGGCGCAGGCGGCGTCCGGTTCGTACCACATCGAGGCCACGTAGAGCGGGGCGCCGGTGCGGATGGCCAGCAGCGCCGGACCGGCCGGCATCCGGGTCCGGCCGCCGAAGAAGTCCACCTCCACGCCCCGGGCCGACAGGTCCCGGTCGGCGAGCAGGGGCACCACGTAACCGGCGCGCAGCCGGTCCACCAGCACGTCGAACGCGGGACGCGGGCCGCCGCGGTTGGGCAGGATCTCCATCCCCAGCCCCTCCCGGAACCCGACGAACCGCTCGTAGACGCCGTCCGGAAGCCGCTCGGCCACGGTGGTCATCGGCCAGCCGGTGGCGGCCACCCAGGCGCCGGCGGCATCCCAGTTGCCGGCGTGCGGCAGCGCCACCACCGCGCCGCGCCCGGCCGCCACGTCCGCGGCGAGCTTGTCGGCGCCGTCGAGGCGGAATCCCGCGAGGATCTCCGCCCGGTCCAGGCCGGGCAGCCGGAACGCCTCCATCCAGTAGCGGGCGTACGAGCGCAGGCCCGCCCGCACCAGCGCGTCCAGCTCCGCCTCGGGCAGCTCCGGGCCCACCACCCGGCGCAGGTTGGCGCGCAGTCGACGCGTACCCCCGCCGTCCCTGCGGTGGGCCCGGTCGGCGCCCGCCCGGAAGGCCGCGGCCGCGACGGGCCGGGGCAGCGCCCGGATCAGGCGCCAGCCCGCGACGAAGCCCGCCTCGGTGAGGTTCACTCCGCGCCGACCCGCTGGGCCTGCCGGTACACGTGGGCCATCCGCTGCCCCACCGTGAAGATCGAGACGGCGGCGAGCAGCCAGAGCGCGATCTCCAGCGCGGGGCGGACGCCGACGCCGGTGAGCAGGCCGCCGACGCCGACGATGAGCAGCCGCTCAGTGCGCTCGGCGATCCCGACGTTGCAGGTCATGCCGAGCCCCTCGGCCCGGGCCTTCACGTAGGAGACCAGGCCGCCGGCGGCCAGGCAGATCAGCGCCGCGGCCACGCCGGAGTGGTCGTGCTCGGTGGCCAGCCAGTAGGCGACCGCGCCGAAGACCGCGCTGTCGGCGACCCGGTCCATGCTCGAGTCGAGGAACGCCCCGAACCGGGTCGAGCCGCCGCTCATCCGGGCCATCGTGCCGTCGAGCAGGTCGGTGAGGGCGAAGACCGTGACGATCAGCGCGCCGGCGACCAGGTGGCCGCGCGCGCCGAAGCCGAGCGCGCCGACGAGCACGCCGACGGTGCCGGTCACGGTGACCGCGTTGGGGGACACGCCCGCGCGGAGCAGTCCGCGCGCGATCGGCTCCACGACGCGGGTCATGCCCGCGCGGGCCGTCACTTGGAAGATCTTCGCCATGGCGGTCCCACGATAACGGCCGGCAGCGGCCGGGGACACAGCCGGGCGGACGACCCGCCCGACGACCCTTGTGCCGGCACCGGCGCGGGTGTGAGATCGAGCCAGGAGGTGAGCCAGTTCACCGGATCACCGGTCCGCGTTCCCGTCCAGCAGCAGATCACCGGAAAATATCGCCGCGGCGCCCGTCCGGGTCCGCTCCCCCGTCGCCCGCGGCGGTCGCCACCACCACCGGTTGAGGGAGGTGCGCCGCGATGGCGCAGAAGAACGAGAAGGGTGTCACCGGCGGCGCGCCGGTGGTGACCGAACCCGGCAGGGTTCGCAACGTGGTGCTCGTCGGGCACTCCGGCGTGGGCAAGACCACCCTGGTCGAGGCGCTGCTGGCAGCCAGCGGCACGATCGGCCGGGCCGGCTCGGTCACCGAGGGCACCACGGTCTGCGACCACGACCCCGCCGCCGTGCGCCAGCAGCGCTCGGTGAGCCTGGCCTGCGCCCCGCTGATGCACCGCGACGTCAAGGTCAACCTCCTGGACACGCCGGGCTACGGCGACTTCGTCGGCGAGCTGCGCGCGGGGCTGCGCGCCGCCGACGCGGCGCTGTTCGTGGTCTCGGCGGTGGACGGGATGGACGCCGCCACCGCCGCGCTCTGGGAGGAGTGCGCCGCGGTGGACATGCCGCGCGCGGTGGCCGTCTCCCGGCTCGACCACCCGCGCGCCGACTTCGACGAGGCGGTCGCGCTCTGCCAGCGGGTCTTCGGCGACAACGTGCTGCCGCTCTACCTGCCCATGCTCGGCGACGACGGCGAGTCGGTGGCCGGTCTGATGGGCCTGATCACCCGCCGCGTGTTCGACTACTCCGCCGGGCTGCCGGCGGCGGTGCGCGAGCCGGACCCGGAGCACCTGCCGGCCATCCAGGAGGCACGCGACGAGCTGATCGAGGGGATCATCGCGGAGAGCGAGGACGAGACCCTGATGGACCGCTACCTCGGGGGCGAGCAGATCGACCCGGAGGTCCTCATCGCCGACCTGGAGACCGCCGTCGCCCGCGGCCACTTCTACCCGGTGGTGCCGGTCTGCGCGGAGACCGGGGTCGGTCTGGACGCGCTGCTCGACGGTCTGGTGACGGCGTTCCCGTCGCCGCTGGAGCACGACCTGCCGGCGGTCACCGGGGTGGACGGCTCGCCCCGCCCCCCGCTGACCTGCGACCCGGACGGCCCGCTGGTCGCCGAGGTGGTCAAGACGACTGTCGACCGCCACGTCGGGCGGGTTTCGCTGGTCCGGGTCTTCTCCGGCACGCTCCGCCCCGACCAGGTGATCCACGTGTCCGGGCACGGCATGGCCGAGCGGGGCCACCCGGACCACGACGCCGACGAGCGGGTCGGCCACGTCTACAGCCCGCTCGGCGCGACCCTGCGCGAGGTGCCGGCCTGCGTCGCCGGTGACCTCTGCGCGGTCACCAAGTCGGGCAGCGCGGAGACCGGCGACACCATCTCCGCCAAGGACGAGCCGCTGCTGGTCGCGCCCTGGGAGATGCCCGAGCCGCTGCTGCCGGTGGCGGTGGTGGCGCGCAGCCGGGCCGACGAGGACGCGCTGGCGCGCAACCTGTCCCGGCTCGTCGCCGGTGACCCGACGCTGCGGCTGGAGCGCAACCCGGAGACCCACCAGCTGGTGCTCTGGTGCATGGGCGAGGCGCACGCGGACGTGGTGCTCGACCGGTTGCGCGGCGGCGGGGTCGAGCTGGAGACCGAACCGGTCCGGGTGGCGCTGCGGGAGACCCTCACCACGGCCGCACGCGGGCACGGCCGGCACGTCAAGCAGTCCGGCGGCCACGGCCAGTACGCGGTCTGCGACATCGAGGTGGAGCCGCTGCCCCGGGGCGCCGGCTTCGAGTTCGTCGACCGGGTGGTCGGCGGCGCGGTCCCGCACAACTACATCCCCTCGGTGGAGAAGGGCGTCCGGGCCCAGATGGAGCGCGGCCTGGTCGCCGGTCACCCGGTGGTCGACCTGCGGGTGACGCTCGTCGACGGCAAGGCGCACAGCGTCGACTCCTCCGACGCCGCGTTCCAGACCGCCGGCGCGCTGGCCCTGCGCGACGCCGCCGAGAAGGGTCAGCCGACGCTGCTGGAACCGGTCGACGAGATCACCGTCCGGGTGGCCGACTCCTCGGTCGGCGCGGTGATGGGCGACCTGTCCGGGCGGCGCGGCCGGGTGCTCGGCACCGAGCCCGACCCGGACGCCGAGGGCCGCACCCTGGTCCGCGCCGAGGTGCCCGCCACCGAGCTGCTGCGGTACGCGGTGGAGCTGCGGTCGATGACCTCCGGCACCGGCACGTTCCGGCGCGAGTTCGCCCGCCACGAGCCCATGCCCGCCCACCTGGCCGACCAGGCCCGCAAGGAGTCCTCCACCCGGTCCTGACGGTCCCGTCAGGGGCGGGCGGAGGGGACCGGCGGCATCGGCCAGTGGGGGCGGTCGGCGTCGCGGAGGGCGGCCGAGCGTACCGCCGCCAGTTGCCGCTCCACCTCGGCGAAGTGGTCCGGCGCGAGCGGGCCCCGGGCCAGCGCGGCCGCGTTCTCCTCGACCTGGGCCACCGTGCGGGCGCCGGGGATCGGTACGGCCCGGTCGCTGCGCGCCCAGATCCAGCCGAGCGCGCCCTGGGCCAGGGTCCGGCCGTCGGCGGTGAGCGCGTCCCGGACCCGGGCCACCCGGCGCAGCCACTCGGGGGCCGGCCGGCCGCTGCGGAACCACTCCAGCCAGGTCGGTCCGAGGCCGCGTACGTCGTCGCGGGGCAGCGTCGACTCCGGCGTGTACTTGCCGGTGAGCAGTCCCATGCCGAGCGGACCCCGGGCCAGACTGGCCAGGTCGTGCTTGTCGCAGGTGGCCAGCATGGCCGGGGCGTCCCGGAGCACCGACAGCGCGTGCTGCACGGCGGCGGCGCCGCGGGCGACCTGGGCGAAGGCGGCGGCCCGGTCGGCCCGGTCGGTGCTCCACCCGTACGCCCGGATCAGCCCGTCGGCGACCAGGTCGTCCAGCGTGCCGACCAGCGCCTCGGCGCGGGGCAGCGGCAGGTCGCCGAGGTGCAGCTGATAGAGGTCGATCCGGTCGGTGTCCAGCCGGCGCAGCGAGTCGACCACGGCCCGGCGCAGGTACTGCGGCGAGGCGTTCTCCCCGGTGGCCTGCCGGGTCCGCTCGTCGAACGTGTAGCCCCACTTGGTGGCGATCACCGCCCGGTCGCGCCGGCCGGCGAGGGCCCGCCCGAGCACCCGCTCGCCGTGCCCGGCGCCGTAGGTGTCGGCGGTGTCGAAGAGCGTCACCCCGAGGTCGAGGGCGCGGCGGACGGCCCGCACCGACTCGTCGTCGTCGACCGCACCCCAGCCCAGCGGCCGGGCGCCCTCGGCCCACGGGCCGCCGATCGCCCAGCACCCCATGCCGAGTGCGCTCACCTCGATGCCGCTGCGACCCAGCGGCCGCGTGCTGACTCCCATCGCCGAATCCTGTCACCTTCCCCGCACGCGTGGGCGGCTTCGTCACCCCGGGTGCCCGACCGCTGTCACCCCGCGTAACGGGAGAGGGAAAGCCTTTCGGGGAGAGCGATATACCGGAGAGTCATAGTTATGACTCTCCGGTATATCGCTCGGGGGCGGTAGGTGCACGTGACGGCCGGCAGGCCTGCCGGCGCGGGCAGGCCGATCACGCCGGGCGAGGCCGACCGAGCCGGGGCCAAGCCGACCGAGCCGGGCCGGGCCGGGCCACGCCGGGCCGGGCCGGGCCGGGCCGGGCCGGGCCGGGCAGGGCAGGGCAGGGCAGGGCTACGCCGGGCAGGGCAGGGCCACGCCGGGCCGGGCAGGGCCACGCCGGGCCGGGCAGGGCCCCGAGGGCCGGGCCACGGACGCGGGTCGGAAGGCGACCGGTGACCCGCAACAGGCGAACCGGCCGGGACGTCAGCCGGCGTAGGCCAGCAGCACCGGGGCGTCCTGCCCCGGCCAGGCGCCGGTGAGCCGGCCCGCGACGGGCGCACCGACGGCGTCGGTGTCGGCCGGAACGGGACGCCGGACCAGGGCCAGCTCGGCGCCCCCGGCCCGGATCAGGGTCGGGTCGCCGTCCACCACCTCGGCGGCCGGGCCGGCCGGCCACGTCCGGTCGGTGCGGCTGCCCGACACGGTCATGCTCGGCTCGCGTACCTGCCGTTCGCCGTCGACCTCGAAGTACTCCTGCGCCTGGCCGGCGTCGGCGAGCACCGCGGCGGCCAGCGCCGGCGGGTAGACCGGGTCGCCGCACGCGTCGTACACCCAGCGCCGCCCGAGCACGGAGTGCTCCACGGTGCCGACCAGGAACCGCTCCGCGCCGGCCAGCGGCGCGCCCCGGTAGGTCAGCGGCACCTGCAGCACCGGACCCTCGCCGGCCCGCACGAGCAGCGTCTCCATGCCGACCTCGCCGGCCGGGTCGTCGAAGCGGTACGCCGCGACCCGGGTCACCGGGGCGCCGGCCGCGCCGGCGAACCAGGACCGGCCGGGCAGCCAGCCGACGAGCAGCTCCAGTTTCGAGGGGCGCAGTTCCGCGCGGTGCAGCAGGGCCATGCGCAAGATCGTACTGTCGGGGTGGGCCCGGTCAGGCCGGCCACGCCTTGGCGAGCAGGTCCCGGGTGTCCGCGAGCAGCTGCGGCAGCACCTTGGTGCGGCCGATCACCGGCATGAAGTTGGCGTCGCCGCCCCAGCGCGGCACCACGTGCTGGTGCAGGTGCGCGGCGATGCCCGCGCCGGCCACCCCGCCCTGGTTCATGCCCAGGTTGAACCCGTGCGCGCTGGACACGTGCCGGACCACCCGCATGGCGTCCTTGGTGAACGCGGCCAGCTCGGCCGTCTCCGGCGCGTCGAGGTCGGTGTAGTCGGCCACGTGCCGGTAGGGGCAGACCAGCAGGTGCCCGGGGTTGTACGGATAGAGGTTGAGCACCGCGAAGACGTGCTCGCCCCGGGCGACCACCAGGCTCTCCTCCGGCGGCAGGCCGGGCGCCAGGCAGAACGGGCAGCCGGTCGGCTTCTCGTATCCGCCCTCGGGCCGGTCCTCACCGGAGATGTAGGTCATCCGGTGCGGCGTCCAGAGCCGGTCCAGCCCGTCCGCCAGCCCGCCGTCGCCGCCGTACCCGGTGTCCCGCTCCGCCCCTGTCACACCGGCGATCCTACGATCCGACCGCCTCCTCGGCGACGGCGGCGGTGGGCCCGCTGTTGGTGCGCGACTCGACGACCTCGCGGATGTGCGCCACCGCCTCGTCCAGCGGTACGCCGTTGCGCTGCGACCCGTCCCGGTAGCGGAACGACACGGTGCCGGCCGCCACGTCGTCGTCACCGGCGATGACCATGAACGGGATCTTCTGCTGCTGGGCGTTGCGGATCTTCTTCTGCATCCGGTCGTCGCCCAGGTCGACCTCGGCCCGGATCCCCTGCCGGCGCAGCGTCGCGGCGAAGTCCTCCAGGTAGTCGCCGTGGTCGTCGCGGATCGGGATGCCGACCACCTGCACCGGGGCGAGCCAGGCCGGGAACGCGCCCGCGTAGTGCTCGGTCAGCACGCCGATGAACCGCTCGATCGAGCCGAACTTGGCGCAGTGGATCATCACCGGCTGCTGCCGGGTGCCGTCGGCGGCCTGGTACTCCAGCCCGAAGCCCTTGGGCTGGTTGAAGTCGTACTGGATGGTCGACATCTGCCAGGTCCGGCCGATCGCGTCCTTGGCCTGCACCGAGATCTTCGGGCCGTAGAACGCCGCGCCGCCCGGGTCCGGCACCAGGTCCAGCCCGGTCTCCAGGGCGCACTGCTCCAGCACGGCGGTGGCGGTGGCCCAGTCGGCGTCGGTGCCGACGAACTTGTCCGGGCGGCTGTCGTCCCGGGTGGACAGCTCCAGGTAGAAGTCGTCGATGCCGAAGTCACGCAGGAGGCTCAGCACGAACCCGAGCAGGTGCTTGATCTCCGCCGGCGCCTGCTCCTGGGTGCAGTAGGAGTGCGAGTCGTCCTGGGTGAAGCCGCGCACCCGGGTCAGACCGTGGATCACGCCCGACTTCTCGTACCGGTAGACCGACCCGAACTCGAACAACCGGATCGGCAGCTGCCGGTAGGAGCGCCCGCGCGACCGGTAGATCAGGTTGTGCATCGGGCAGTTCATCGCCTTGAGGTAGTAGTCGCTGCCCTCCATCTCCATCGGCGGGAACATCGTGTCCTTGTAGTAGGGCAGGTGTCCCGAGGTGTGGAAGAGACCTTCCTTGGAGATGTGCGGCGTCCCGACGTACTGGAAGCCCTCCTCGATGTGGCGGGTGCGGACGTAGTCCTCCATCACCCGCTTGAGCACCCCACCCTTGGGGTGGAAGACGGCCAGGCCGGAGCCGATCTCGTCGGGGAAGCTGAACAGGTCGAGGTCCGCGCCGAGCTTGCGGTGGTCGCGCCGGGCGGCCTCCTCCAACAGCTTCAGGTACGCCTTCAGCTCGTCCCGGGTCGGCCACGCGGTGCCGTACACCCGCTGCAGCTGCGGGTTCTTCTCCGACCCCCGCCAGTACGCGGCGGCCGAGCGCATCAGCTTGAACGCGCCGATCAGCCGGGTGTTCGGCAGGTGCGGGCCACGGCACAGGTCCGACCAGCAGACCTTCTCCTCGTTGGCGGCGAGGTTGTCGTAGATGGTCAGCTCGCCGCCGCCCACCTCCATCACCTCGGAGGAGTCGAGCCCCTCACCCTTGACCTCGATCAGTTCCAACTTGAACGGCTCGGCGGCCAGCTCGGCGCGGGCCTCGTCGAGGCTGGAGAACCGGCGCCGGCGGAACCGCTGACCGGACTTGACGATCTCCTGCATGCGCTTCTCGAGCTTGGCCAGGTCCTCCGGCTGGAACGGCTTGCCGACCTGGAAGTCGTAGTAGAAGCCGTTCTCGATCGGCGGGCCGATACCGAGCTTCGCCTCCGGGAAGACGTCCTGCACCGCCTGCGCCAGCACGTGCGCGGTCGAGTGGCGCAGCACGTCCAACCCGTCCGGGGTGTCCAGCCCGACCGGCTCCACCGCCGTCTCCTCGGCCGGCTTCCAGTCCAGGTCGCGCAGCTGGCCCTGCGGGTCGCGGACCACCACGACCGCCTTCGGCCCGGTCGTGGGCAGGCCGGCCGCGGCCACCGCGTCGGCCGCCGTGGTCCCGGCGGCGACGACGACGGGGTCGGCCACGACGGGGGTACGGGGTGCGGACACGGTGACTCCTGTCGTCGAGGTACGGGTGGGCCGGTGACCGGCCCCTGCGATGCTATCGGTCGGCCGGAGCCCGGCCGACGCCGACGCCACGCCCGGACGACGAGTTACGGGCGACGTTGAACCTTTCCGTCCTCCCGACCGAACTACCGGGTGGGGCCGGAGCCGGTACCGACCCCAGTCGAGAAGGATGGGGACGACCATGAGGATGACCCGTCAGGGCCGATGGGCGTCGGCGCTGCTGGCCGCCGCGCTCGCCGGGACGGTGGGTTGGCCGGGCGCCGCGAGCGCCGCCGCCGGGGTGACCGTCACGACCTCCCCCGGCGAGGTGCACCAGGGCGACGCGATCGAGCTGTCCGTGGTGGTGCCCGCGGACCGTCCCGGCACCCGGACCACCAAGATCGAGCTGACCATGCCCGCGGACGCCCCGATCGGCGAGGTCTATCCCCTGTCCGTGCCGGACTGGGCGCCGACGATCACCACCCGCAACCTGGACCAGCCGGTCGCCGGCATCCACGCCTCCGAACTCAACCAGGTGACCCACGCGGTGACCTGGCTCCGGGTCCCCGGCGGCGGCACCGGGGCGGCCCGGCTGCCGCTCGGCATGGGCCCGATGCCCGCCACCGACCGGCTGGTCTTCACCGTGGTGCAGACGTACGCCGACGGCACGGTGGTGCGCTGGGCGGACCCGGCCGGCGGGGCGCACCCGGCGCCGACGGTCCCGCTGCTGCCGCCGCTGTCGGGCGCCGTCACGCACGGCGGGGACGCCGGTGCGGGCGGCGCGGCGCACGGGGGCCACGGCGCCGTCGGCGGCGGCCGGGACGGCGCGGCACCGGGCGGCGCGACCGCCGGAGGCCCGGCGGCCGGGGCCACCGACGACGGGCCGAGCGCGGACCTGCTGCTCGGCGGCGGTCTGCTCGCCGGGCTGGCCGGCGGGGCCGCGATCGGCTGGCTGCTCAGCCGCCGCCGGCGGGGCGCGCTGACCCTGCCGTCGGACACCGCCGACTCCCCCGCCCCGGCCGCCGACCGCGACGCCGACCCCGCGACCGACGCTCCGACCTCCGGCGAGCCCGTCACCGCAGGCGCCCCGGGCCGACGCCCTTGACCGCCCTCCCGACCCACCACACGATCCCCCGCCAACCGAAACCAGCCGTCCACGATGCCGCAACGCCGGAGATCTTGGTACGAAGGCGCCCCCAGGGGGCCGTCCCGTACCAAGATCTTGAGCTCGCCGGGGGCGGGGTCAGGTGGAGGCGGTGAGCCAGGGGGGCAGGGGCTCGCGGGCGGTGAGCCAGCCCTCGGGTACGCCGCCGGGCGTGCCGACGCCGGTGTGGGCGGCGACGATCCCGCCGACGATCGCGGCCGTGGTGTCGACGTCGCCACCGGCCTCCACGCAGGCGCGGACCGCGGCCGGGTAGTCGTGCAGCAGAGTGGCCGCGACCCAGAGCGTGAACGGGACGGTGTCCTGTGCGGTGACCCGCGATCCGTTGCCCACCGCCTCGACCACCTCGGCCGGCGGACGACCGAGCAGCGCGGCGGCCCGGCGTACGCCCCGGTGCACCTCGCCGGCCGGGTCCAGCGCGCCGGCCACGGCGGTGAGCAGCCGGGCCGGCTCGGGTCGGGTGCCGTCGAGCCGGGCCCGGGCGGCCAGCGAGGCGGCCACCGCCACCGCCACCGCCCCGGCGACGCCCTCGGGGTGGGCGTGGGTCACCTCGGCGCAGGCGCGGGCCTGCTCGGCGGCGCGTCGGATGGAGTCGGCGTGCCAGGCGCCGAGCGGGGCGACCCGCATGGCCGCGCCGTTGCCGCAGGAGCCCTGACCGTCGAACGCCGACGCGGCGGCCACCGGCCACGGAGTGCCGGTGCGGATCAACCGCAGGATCGTCACCGCGCCCGGCCCGTAGCCCCGGTACGGCTCGCACCGCTGCGCGAACGCCAGCGCCAACCGGTCCCGGTCGATCCGGCCGGCGGCGGCCAGCTCGGCCACCACCGAGCAGGCCATCTCGGTGTCGTCGGTCCACTCCCACGGCGGCGCGGGCAGCCGGCCCTCGGCGAGGTCGGCCGGGCGCCGGCCGGGGACGAAGAACTGGGAGCCGAGCGCGTCCCCCACCGACAGGCCGGCCAGCGCGTCGCGGGCAAGCGCCAGGCGGGTGTCGGGGAAGAGGGTGAACGTCATCGTCGTCCCAGCTTGCCCGGTTCCCCGGACCGCCGCAACGCGATCGACTTGCCACGCCGAGTACGGTGCTGACGTGGCAACCGTCCTGCTGGTCGAAGACGACCACGTCGTCCGTGGCGCGATGCTGCGGTCGCTGACGGACCGGGGGCACGCGGTGCACGCCGTCGGCACGGCGCTGGACGCCCTGCGCCGGGTGGCGGCGGAGACGCCCGACCTGGTGGTGCTCGACCTCGGCCTGCCGGACCTGGACGGATCGGACGCGCTGCGCATGCTGCGCGGCATCACCGACGTGCCGATCATCATCGCCACCGCCCGCGACGACGAGCAGTCGGTGGTCCGGCTGCTGCGGGCCGGCGCGGACGACTACATGGTCAAGCCGTTCACCGGCGCCCACCTGGACGCCCGGATCACCACCGTGCTGCGCCGGGCCGGCCGGGCCAGCCGTACCGTGCAACCGGCCGTGCACACCGTCGGCGGCCTGCGGGTGGACGTGGGTGAGCGCAGCGCGGTGCTGGACGGGGAGTCCCTGGCCCTGACCCGCAAGGAATTCGACCTGCTGGCGTATCTCGCCGCGCGTCCCGGCCGGGTAGTGTCCCGGCGGGAACTCTTGGAGGAGGTATGGCGGCAGCCATCGGTCGGCGAGGACCAGACCATCGACGTTCACCTGTACTGGCTCCGCCGCAAAATGGGCGAGTCCGCGGCGAAGCCGCGTTACCTGCGCACCGTGCGGGGGGTCGGCTTCCGGCTGGTGGCGCCGGACTGAGGCCGGCGCTGGCCTGGCTCACCGCCGGTATGTGCAGCCTGGTCGCGTTCGCCTTCCTCATCCCGCTCGGGATCAGCCTCTCCGACCAGTCGCGCGAGGAGAAGCTGGCCGACGCGGCCCGCCGCAGCGCGCTGGTCACCGGCGCGCTGGCAGTCAGCACCGATCCCGAGGTGGTCAAACGGGCGGTGGCGGCCAGCGGTGACGATCCCGCGCTGCGGCCGGTCGTGCACGGCATCGGGGCCGACGAGTCGGCCGGTCGGGCCGACCCGGCGGCGCTGACCGACGCCGCCGCGCAGCGGCGCTCGGTGGTGTCCGAGGTGGACGGCGGGGTGCTGCGGCTGGACCCGGTGGTGCTCGGTGACCGGGTGGCCGTGGTGGAGGTCTTCATACCCGACGAGGTGCTCGACGCGGGCGCCGGCGGCCGGTGGCTGCTGCTGCTCGCGGTGGCGCTGGCCCTGGTCGGCGCGGCGGTGGTCGTGGTCGACCGGGTCGCTGCCCGGGCCGTGGACGCCACCGGCGACCTGGTCAAGGCGGCGCTCGCGGTGGGCGACGGCGAGCTGGGGGTACGCGTCGAGCCCACCGGCCCACGGGAGCTGGCCGAGGCGGGGCACGCGTTCAACCGGATGGCGGAGCGGCTGGTGGCGCTGCGCGCCGACGAGCACGAACTGGTCGCCGACCTGTCGCACCGGCTGCGGACGCCGCTGACCGCGTTGCGGCTGGACGCGGAGGCGTTGGAGTCCGACGACACCAGCATCGGCACGTTCAGCGAGGCGGAACTGGACCGGCGGCGCGGCATCCGGCGGATCCGGCAGGCCATCGTGACGCTGGAGGGCGAGGTCGACCAGCTGATCAAGACGACCCGCAAGGCGGTCAGCCAGGAGACGGCGCCGGCGTCCTGCGACGTCAGCGAGGTGGTCCGGGACCGGATGGTCTTCTGGTCGGCGCTGGCCGGCGACCAGAACCGCCCGCACCGGGTGGTCGGGGCGCAGCTGCGCATCCCCGCGCCGGTGCCCCGGGCCGAGCTGGCCGCCGCGCTGGACGCGGTGATCGGCAACGTGTTCCGCTACACCCCGCAGGGCACCGCGTTCGAGGTGGCGGTGAGCCGCCGGGACGGTTGGGTGGCGATCCGGATCGACGACGCCGGACCGGGCATCGCCAACCCGGACCGGGCGCTGCGCCGGGGCGAGAGCGACCAGGGTTCGACCGGGTTGGGGCTGGACATCGCCAAGCGGGTCGCGTTGCAGGCCAACGGTTCGGTGAGCATCGACCGGGCCCGGCTCGGCGGGGCCAGCGTGGTGATGCTGCTGGCCGATCCGGACGCGGCGCCCCGGCAGGTCAACCGGTTCGGCCTGGTCGGCCGGATGGCCCGGGAGGCCCGCGAACCGCGCGCCGGGCGGCGCTGGCCGCGCCCGCGCTGACCGGTGGCTGTGGGCCGGCGCAAGTTCTCCTTAGGAGTGTTTTAACGACCGCCACAAACCCGCCGCGGACTGCCAGGATCAGGACAGAACCCATCAGTTCCGTCGGCCGGGACGCCCCGTAACACCTTCCGGCCGGCGGATCCGTGCGCGCGGCGGGAGTCCGGTCCCCCCACACCTCGCTCCCGTCGCGCGCCGCTCTCCCGTCGAGCCGGGCGTTGAGGTGACCGTCATGACCCCGACCGTCAGCCGTCTGCTCCGCTGGGCCGCCGTGATCGGCCTCGGCATCGCGCTCACGCTCGCCGCCTGGCAGGACCCGGTGCTCGCGCACGGCCCCGGCCGGTCCGCGACGGCCGGACCCGGACCCGCCACCGCGTTGGCCGTCCTGACCGCGCTCGCGCTCGCACCGGCGGCCCGCCGGTTCTCCCGGCGCGGGACGCCGGCCGGACCCGGGCTGCTCCTGGCCGCCCGACGCCGACCGCCCCGCCTGTCCCGGCGGCCGGCGCCCGCGCGACCGCTCAGCGCGCCGCGCTCGCCCGGTACGCGTCGATCTCGGCGTTGATCCGGGCCTGCTCGGCCGGTTCGAGGAACGCGGCGGCGATCGCGTCGCGGGCCAGCGCGGCGACCCCGTCCGGGTCGAGTTTCAGCAGCCGGGCGGCCACCGCGTACTCGTCGTTGAGCGTGGTGCCGAACATCGGCGGGTCGTCGGAGTTGATGCTGACCGGCACGCCGGCGGCGACCAGTTGCGGCAGCGGGTGCTCGTCGAGGCCGGCCACCGCCCGGGTCCGCACGTTGGAGGTGGGGCAGACCTCCAGCGGGATCCGTCGCTCGGCGAGGTGGGCCAGCAGCGCCGGGTCGAGCACGGCGGAGATGCCGTGGCCGATCCGCTCGGCGCCCAGCTCGCGCAGCGCGTCCCAGATCGTCTCCGGGCCGGTGGTCTCGCCGGCGTGCGGCACCGAGCGCAGCCCGGCCGCGCGGGCCTGGTCGAAGTACGGCTTGAACTGGGGCCGGGGCACGCCGATCTCGGGGCCGCCGAGGCCGAAGCTGATCAGCCCGTCCGGCCGCTGGTCGAGGGCGATCCGCAGGGTCTGCTCGGCGGCGGGGAGCCCGGCCTCGCCGGGGATGTCGAAGCACCAGCGCAGCGCGATGCCGAAGTCGGCCTCGGCCCGCTTGCGGGCGTCCTCGATCGCCTCGCAGAACGCCTCCGCCGGGATGCCCCGGTGCACGTGCGAGTAGGGGGTGACGGTCAGCTCCGCGTACCGGACCTGCTGGCGGGCCAGCTCCCGGGCCACCTCGTGGGTGAGCAGCCAGACGTCGTCGGCGTCGCGGATCAGGTCCACCACGCTCAGGTAGACCTCGATGAAGTGGGCGAAGTCGCGGAACGCGAAGTAGTCGGCGAGCGCCTCCGGGTCGGCCGGGACGGGGCTGCGCCCCTCGTGACGGGCGGCCAGCTCGGCCACGATCCGGGGCGAGGCGGAGCCGACGTGGTGCACGTGCAGCTCCACCTTGGGCAGTCCGGCGATGAAGGTGGGCAGGTCGGTCACGGGTTCTCCTCTGCGCGGGCGCCGGTGCGGGCCACCACGAAGATCCGGCGGAACGGGAAGTACACCTGACCCTGCCGTACCGGGTACGCCTCGGCGAGGCGTACCCCCAGCTCGGTGCGGAAGTCGGCCCAGTCGGCGGCGGCCAGGGCGGCGCGGACCGGACGCAGTGCCGTGCCCTCCATCCAGGCCAGCACCGGGTGGTCCGCGCCGTCGGCCGGCAGCAGGTGCACGTAGGTAGTCTCCCAGGCGTCCACCGCGCAGCCCGCGCCGGTCAGCAGCGTGGCGTAGCCGACCGGCTCGTCCACCGGGGCCGCGCGCAGCAGCCCGGCGAGCCGGTCGCGCCAGCGGTCCCGCCCGGCGACCTCGCGCAACGCCCGGTGCGACGGCGCGGCGAAGTTGCCCGGCACCTGGAACGCCAGCCACGCGCCCGACGGCAGGTCGGCGGCCCACCGGGTGAGCAGCTCGCGGTGGCCGGGCACCCACTGGAGCACCGCGTTGGCGACCAGCACGTCCACGTCCGGCTCCGGCCGCCAGTCGCGGACGTCGCCCACCGCGAAGGCGACCGGGGCGCCCAGGGACCCGGCCCGGTCGATCATCTCGGGCGACGAGTCCAGGCCGGCCAGCCGGCTGCCGGGCCAGCGGTCGGCGAGCGTGGCGGTGAGCGTGCCGGGGCCGCAGCCGAGGTCGACGACCGCGCGGGGGCGCTCGGCGCCGACCCGGGCCAGCAGGTCGTGGAAGGGCCGGGAGCGTTCGTCGCCGTAGCGCAGGTAGGTGCGCGGATCCCACATGGCAGCCTCCTAAACCGTACGTACGTCTTGTTTGACGGTACGGCCCGACGGGCGCGACGGCAACCCGCTGACTAGGCTCGACCGGGTGGAACAGCGCAGCTTCGACCGGCTCGGCCGGCACGTCGGCATCATCGGACTCGGCGCCTGGCAGCTCGGCGCCGACTGGGGCGAGGTCAGCGAGGGCGCGGCGCTCGACGTGCTGGCCGCCGCGGTCGACGCCGGCGTCACCTTCCTGGACACCGCCGACGTCTACGGCGACGGCCGCAGCGAGCAGCTGATCGGCCGGTTCCTGCGCTCCCGGCCCGGGCACGGGCTGACCGTGGCCACCAAGATGGGCCGGCGGGTGCCGCAGACGCCGGAGGCGTACACAGTGGACAACTTCCGGGCCTGGACCGACCGGTCCCGAGCCAACCTGGGCGTCGAGACGCTCGACCTGGTGCAGCTGCACTGCCCGCCCACCGCGGTCTTCGCCGACGACCGCGTCTTCGACGCGCTGGACACGCTGGTCGCCGAGGGGCGCGTCGCCGGCTACGGGGTCAGCGTGGAGACCTCCGAACAGGCGCTCACCGCGATCGCCCGGCCCGGCGTGGCCAGCGTGCAGATCATCGTCAACGCGGTCCGGCACAAGCCGCTGGAGCGGGTGCTGCCGGCCGCCGCGGCGGCCGGGGTGGGCATCATCGCCCGGGTGCCGTTGGCCAGCGGCCTGCTCTCCGGCCGGTACGACGAGCAGACCACGTTCCCGGAGAACGACCACCGCACCTTCAACCGGCACGGCGAGGCCTTCGACGTCGGCGAGACGTTCTCCGGCGTCGACTACGACAGCGGCCTCGCCGCCGTACGCCGGCTCGCGCCGCTGGTCGGCGACGACCGGACGATGGCCCAGTTCGCCCTGCGCTGGGTCCTCGACCAGCCCGGCGTGACCGTGGTGATCCCCGGCGCCCGCTCGGCCGAGCAGGCGCGGCGCAACGCCGAGGCCGCCGGCCAGCCGGCACTGACCGACGTGGAGCTCGCGGCCGTGCGGGCCACCTACGACGAGCTGATCCGGCCGCAGGTGCACGACCGGTGGTGACCCCGACGGCGGGCCCGGCCGGCGCGGCGCCGTCGACGGTCGGCGTCACCGGGCATGCTGGACCGGGGCGGACGTCGGAGGGAGCGCGATGAGGGGTTGGTTCCGGCTCACCATGGGGCTGCTGGCCGTGGTGCTCGGCGCGCTCTGGACCGTGCTGGGCCTCGGCTACGTCGAGGGCAGCGCGCTGTCCGACCAGCGGGTCTGGGCGCTGGTCGGGCCGGCGACCGTCCTGGTCGGACTCGTCGCGCTCTGGTTCGGCATGCGGGCCCGGCGCCGCTGAGTCCCCGGTCGGGACAGGGAGAAGCCCCGCCTCCCGTGCGGGATGCGGGGCTTCGCGCGCCGACCGGCGTGGCCGGTGCGGTGTCAGCTCAGATGGGGCGGACCTGCTCGGCCTGCGGACCCTTCTGACCCTGGGCGATCTCGAACTCCACCCGCTGGTTCTCCTCCAGCGTGCGGTAGCCGCTGGTCTGGATGGCCGAGAAGTGGACGAACACGTCAGCACCCCCGCCGTCGACGGTGATGAAGCCGAAGCCCTTGTCAGCGTTGAACCACTTCACGGTTCCCTGCGCCATGTGTATCTCCTTCTAAAACTGGCGGCCGAGCACGCCGTGCGGCCGATTGGCCGTTTTCGAGCAGCGGCGCCTGAGGCGGCCCCCACGGAGGAGACTTCTCTCAACCCACGCGTCTCTCAACAGCGTGAGAAAGCAAACCACGTACGCAAAAACTCTGCACAGCCTAACCGACGAAATTCTCCGACATGTGACCTGAAGGTTGCGCGCAGACCGCCGGGCGGCCCGGTAGGCGCACGCGAAAGGCCCCTTTCCCACACTCGGGAAAGGGGCCTTGAGCTGCTCGCGGTCAGTCCGGCCAGTGGCCGGTCAGCCGACGGACGCCGACCGCGCCGCCGCGGTCCACCGCCGCCCGGACCGCCGAGAAGATCGCGCCCTGCAGGGCCGCGGCGGCCAGGACCTCGCCCCAGCCGCGCTCCTCGTCGGTGGCGCTCGGGGCGTCGTCGTCACCCGCCGCCAGCTTCCACACCTGGCGGAACACCATCCCGGCGACCGCACCGGCGGCCAGGCCGAGCAGGACCCCCACCGGCTTGTACGCCGCCTTGCCGATCTTGCCGCTCACCTACGCCTCCCTCGGACGATCGCCAGCACCACCACGGTCACCACGGCGCCGGCCGCGATGGCCGCCCACGGCAACGGGTTGCGCCCGACCGCCCCACCCTTCTCGTACGCCTGCGCCCGGACCAGCCGGGCCCGCTCCGCCGCGCGCCCGCGCACCCGGGCCGCGGTCAGCGCCGCCTGCTCGCGCATCCGCGCCTTCGCCTGCTCGGCGGAGTGCCGCACCAGCGCCTTCGGATCGGCCCTGGCGGCGAGCAGCTCCATCGTCTCACCGAGTTCCACCCGGGTCCGGCGGATCTCCTCACGGAGCGCCGCCACGTCCCCGGTCCCGTTGCCGGTCATGCCCGCCTCCCGTCCTTCACCGCGGCGGTGACCGTGTCGACGTCGGCCCGAACGCTGCGGACCGCCGCCTCCGGCACCGGCGGGACGGCACGGCTGACCTGCTTCTTGCCCACGAGCGCCAGAATGCCGGCGAGCAGGAACAGCGCCACCGCCACGATCAGGGCGGCCAGCCACGCCGGCATGACCAGCGCCAGCAGCAGGATCACGGTGGCGACCAGCGCGCCGGCGCCGTAGAGGGCCATCACCCCGCCGCCGCCGAACAGACCGATCCCGATCCCGGCGTGCTTGCCCTTCTGGGTCAGCTCCGCGCGGGCCAGCGCCAGTTCGTCCCGCACCAGGCGGGTGACCTGCTCGGTGGCCCGTTGCACCAGTTCCGCGGTGGACGGCTCGTTCCCGGTCCGGGACGTGCTGCGACTCGCGACGTCAGCCATGCTGTCCTCCTTTCATCATCACCGCGCTGTATGCCCGGAGTCGCCGCCCGTCAATCCTGCGCGGGGCGGCCGGTCGGCCCGGCCGCCCGCCGCCGGGCCCGGCGTGGCCGGAGTCCGGGGCGTGCGCAGCAGGTCCCCCGGAACGGGCCGGTCAAACCCGACACCGGCGGTGAACCCGTCCGGCAGGCACAACGCGCCGTGCCGGGCCGGGGTCACGACCGCCGACGCGCGGAGCCCCCGGCCACGCCGAGGGCGGCCGGGGGCTCCGATCGGGTACGCGGTCAGCGACGCGCCTCGGCGTGGTCCTCCCGGCCCACGAACACCTCGCTGCGGGCCTCGCCGTCGTCGCTGCCGCCGAAGACGCGCGCGTCGTCGGGGGCCTCGGTGTCGGTCGTGCGGCGCACCGGGCGGCGCGGCTGCACCGACTGCCAGGGAAGCGGGCCGGTGGCGTCGCCCACCTCGGTGCGCAGCCGGGGCAGGGCGGTCGGGCGGTGGTCGCGTACCCAGGTCACCAGCTGCTCGCGGACCAGGCAGCGCAGGTCCCAGAGGCTGCCGGCGTCGGCGGCGCTGACCACCGCCCGGACCTTCACCGTCCCGCCGGTGGCGTCGGTCACCTGGAGCACGCAGACCCGGCCGTCCCACAGCTCGGTGCCCTCGCAGAGCCGCCGCAGCTCCTCCCGCATGGCCTGCACCGGAACGGCCCAGTCGAGGTCGAACTCGGCGGTGCCGAGCACCGCGGCCTCGGTGCGGGTCCAGTTCTGGAACGGCTTGCTGGTGAAGTAGGAGGTGGGCAGGATCAGCCGGCGGTCGTCCCAGATCTGCACCACCACGTAGCTGAGCGTCAGCTCCTCGATCCGGCCCCACTCCCCCTCGACCACCACCACGTCGTCGAGGCGGACCGCGTCGCTGAACGCGAGTTGCAGGCCGGCGAAGACGTTGCCGAGCAGGCTCTGCGCGGCCAGCGCGGCGACGACACCGACCACACCGGCGGAGGTCAGCACGCCCGCGCCGACACCGCGTACGGCCGGGAAGGTCATCAGCATCACGCCGACCGCGAGGATCACGATCACCGCGATGGTCAGCCGGCGCAGCAGCACCACCTGGGTGCGGACCCGTCGGGCGTGCCGGTTGTTCGGCACGTCCACCCGGAAGCGGGCCAGCGCGGTGTCCTCGGCCACCACGAGCAGCGAGGCCACCAGCCAGGCGAGCGCGGCGATCATGGTCAGCACCAGCGTGTGCAGGACGAACCGCCGCCACGGGCTGCCCACCGCGTAGAGCGTGGTGAACCGGACCGCGATCTGCACGGCGACCACTGTCGCGGCGACCTGGAACGAACGGTGCGAGTGCTCGGTCAGCTCGGTCATCAGCAGCGACCGGCGACCGAGCCGCCGGGTGACCCGGTGCACCACCTGGACCAGCACCAACGCGACCGCCGCCGCGGCGAGCGCGGCGGCGACGGTCACGACGTAACTCTGCACGGAAATTGTCTCCCTCCGACCCGGGCGGGAATCGGGCAAAGGCCCAATGGTGCCCGGCGGTCCGGATATCGACCAGGCTCAGACCTTGCGATAACGGGACTGGAAGAAGCAGTAGACGCCGAACGCGGCGATGCCGAGCGCCATCAGCGCCAGCAGCCACGGCCCGTACGGCTGGTCGCGCAGCGTCCGCAGGGCGGCGTCGAGGCCGCGCGCCTTCTCCGGGTCGTACTTGACGGCCGCGACCACGATGAGCAGGCCGGTGATGGCGAAGACCGAGCCCCGGGCGGCGTAGCCGGCCATGCCGAGACGACGGGTCAGCCGGTGGGTCTTCGGGCTCATCTCGCCGGTCTTGAGGTTGCGCTCGAACTTCTTCTTCAGGCCGTAGACCACCATGCCGATGCCGACCGCGGCCAGCACCAGACCGGCCAGGCCGACCAGCCAGCGGCCGCCGTCGGAGGCCATCAGCTTCTCGGTGAGCTGCTGCTGCCGGTTGGAGGCGTTGGCGCTGGCGTCCTGGACCACCTTGATCGCGGTGTAGCCCAGCCAGACGAAGACCACGACCCGGACCACCGAGGCGATCCGCTCGAAGACCTTCTCCTTGCCGGTCTTGGACTGGTGACCGATCACCGCCTGGAAGGCCTGCCAGAGCGCCATGGCGAAGAGGCCGACGGCGATCGCGATCAGGACGAACTTGCCCAGCGGCTGCTCGCCGAGGGTGCGCAGGGCGCCGTTCTGGTTGCCTTCCTCGCTGGAGCTGCCGAAGGCGATCTGCAACGCCAGCCAGGCGAACAGGAGGTGCACGATCCCGTAACCGATGAAACCGACACGGGTCAACAGTTCGAGCCACCTGCTGTTCTTGGCCTGGGCGGCGGTGGCTCCGGGGTTCCGGGTGAGAGACATGGGCCCTCAATCTCCCGGCGGGCGGTTTTCCAAACGTGACCGCCCGCCGCCGCAGGCCGATAGCGATCAGCCGTTGGCGTTGCGCGCCACCCGCAGCACGACGTTCTGGTCGGTGACGCTGTCCAGGCTGACCTGGAAGCCGCCGACCTCGGTGGCCTGCTGGCCGGTGGTGAGCGAGAGCTGCTCCCCGGCCACCTCGACGGTGACCTGGTCGTCCTGGGTGCCGATGAGCTTGGCCTCGACGCCGAGGATGGTGGCGCTGGCGTCCACGCCCCGGTCGAAGGTGATGGTGCAGGCGTCCAGGCCGCAGTCGGTGTCGGCGCCGTTCGAGCTGCAACCGGCGAGCAACGCGGCGCCGAGGGCGAGACCGGCGAGCATCCCGGCGGCGCGTCGGGCGGGGGTCAGGGCGGAAGTGGCGCGTCGGTTCGTCACCTCCCCAAGGGTACGTGGCTCCCACCACCACCCGGCCGGGTGCGCGCTAGGGTGCCGGGATGGCATTCGACGTGGCCCGGGTGCGGGGGCTCTACCCCGCGCTGGGCGAGGGGTTCGTCCACTTCGACGGCGCCGGCGGCACCCAGACCGCCGCCCCGGTGATCGAGGCGGTGGCCGACGCCATGCGCGCCGCGACGGGCAACCGGAGCGCCGCGTTCGCCCCCGGCCGACGCGCGCTGGACCTGGTCGCCGGGGCCCGGGCCGCCGTCGCCGACCTGCTCGGGGTGGACCCGTCGGGGGTGGTGCTCGGCCCGAGCGCCACCGCGCTGACCTACACGTTGGCCCGGACGCTGGGCGCGGCCTGGCGGCCGGGCGACGAGGTGGTGGTCTCCCGGCTCGACCACGACGCCAACGTCCGCCCGTGGGTGCAGGCCGCCGAGGCGGCCGGCGCGACGGTGCGCTGGGCCGAGTTCGACCGGACCACCGCCGAGCTGCCCGCCGGCCAGTACGCCGACCTGGTCACCGAGCGCACCCGGCTGGTGGCGGTGACCGCCGGCAGCAACGCGACCGGCACCGCGCCGGACGTGGCGACGATCGCCAAGACCGCGCACGCGGCCGGCGCGCTGGTCTGCGTGGACGGGGTGCACTCGGTCCCCCACGGTCCCACCGACCTGTCCTCGCTCGGCGCGGACTTCCTGGTCACCAGCGCGTACAAGTGGTCCGGGCCGCACCTGGCGGCGATGGTCGCCGACCCGGCCCGCTGGGAGTCGTTGCGCCCGGCGAAGCTGATCCCGTCGGCCGACGCGGTCCCCGATCGGTTCGAGTACGGCACGCCCAGCTTCCCGCTGCTGGCCGGCGTGACCGCCGCGGTGGACCACCTGGCGTCGCTCGACCCGGCCGCCGGCGGTGACCGGCGGGAGCGGGTACGCGCCGGCCTCGCCGCCGCCCAGGCGCACGAGGAGGCGGTCTTCGACCGGCTGCTCGCCGGGCTGACCGCGCGTTCCTTCGTGACCGTGTACGGCGCGCCGGCCCGGCGCTGTCCCACGGTGTCGTTCCGGGTGGCCGGGTGGACGCCGGCGCGGACCGCGGCGGCGCTGGGCGGGGCCGGGCTCTGCCTGTCCTCCGGCGACTACTACGCCTACGAGTACTTCCAGGCCATGGGCCTGCGCGACACCGGCGGCGCGGTGCGGGCCAGCGTCTACCACTACAACACGGTCGACGAGGTGGACCGGCTGCTGGCCGAACTGGACCGGCTGGCCGAGACCGAGGGGACAATGGTCCGGTGAGCTACCTGGTCGAGGAGAACGCCGCCAAGCACCGCTTCGAGATCCTGGTCGACGACGCGCTGGCCGGGTTCACGGCCTACCTGCCCCGGGGAGAGGTCCTGGTCTTCACGCACACCGAGGTCGACGACCGCTACCAGGGGCAGGGCGTGGGCGCGGCGCTGATCAAGGACACGCTGGACCAGGTCCGGGCCCGGGGCGGCCGGGTGGTGCCCCGGTGCCCGTTCATGGCCGCGTTCATCGAACGTCACAGCGACTACGCCGACCTGGTCGTCGACGCGCCCTGAGACCCGGCCCGACCGGGGGACCTCCCCGCCCGGTCGGGCCGGGGGTTCAGCGGGCGCCGGCCAGCAGCTCGGCGGCGGCCCGGGCCGCCGCCGCGGTGGCGCCGTGGGTGGCGAGGTGCACCGCGCCGGTGACCAGCTCGGGCACGCCCAGTTCGACCACCACCGCGTCCGGCCGGGCGGTCAGGGCCCGGGTGACCGCGTCCCGCATCCAGTCGTGCCGGTGCAGGTCGCGCACGACCAGCACCAGCGGCCGGCCGGCCGGTCCGCCGGCCGGGTCGGCGGGGATCGCGTCGGCGGCGTACCGGGCGGTGGTGGTGCCGGGCGCGAGACGGGTCAGGGGCGCGGCGATGCCCCAGGGCGTCTCCTCGCCGATGGCGATGTTGCGCGGCGGCGCGAACTCCACCACGTGCGCCGGCCCGGCCAGCGGCAGCAGCCGGGAGTCTCCGCTGACCCGCACCGCCCGGCGGGCGGCGGCCAGCCCGATCGGCGAGTCGCCGCGTGACGGCGGGCCGGTGACCCGGTGGGCCCGGGCGGCGACGCTCCAGGCGGCGAGCTGACCGACCCGTTTCGCGGCCTCGGCCAGGCGCTCCTCCGGCAGCTCGCCGCTCACCACGGCGGCCACGATCGCGTCGCGCAGCTCACGGGCGTCGGACTCGGTGGCCCGCTCCCCGCCCACGCAGATCGCGTCCGCGCCGGCGGCCAACGCGCGCACCGCGGCGCCGGCGAAGCCGTACCGGTCGGAGACCGCCCGCATCTCCACCGCGTCGGTCACCACCACACCGCCGAAGCCCATCTCCTCGCGGAGCAGGCCGCCCAGGATGCGCGCGCTCAGGGTGGCCGGCAGCTCCGGGTCCAGCGCGGGCACCAGCAGGTGGCCGGTCATCACCGCCTGCGCGCCGGCCGCCACCGCGGCCCGGAACGGGGCCAGCTCGACCGCGTCCAGCCGGGCCCGGTCGCCGCCGATGCGGGGCAGGTCGTGGTGCGAGTCGACCCGGGTGTCGCCGTGCCCGGGAAAGTGCTTGGCGCAGGCGGCGACGCCGCCGGCCTGCAGGCCGCGGACCCAGGCCGCGGTGTGGCGGGCGACCAGGTCCGGGTCGGCGCCGAACGAGCGCACCCCGATGACCGGGTTGGCCGGGTTGGAGTTGACGTCGGCGTCCGGGGCGTAGTCGAGCGTGACGCCGACCGCGGCCAGCTCGGCGCCGAGGTCGCGGGCGACCTCCTCGGTCAGCGCCGGGTCGTCGACCGCTCCGAGGGCGAAGTTGCCGGGCCGGGAGCTGCCCCGGGCCGACTCGATCCGGGTGACGTCGCCGGCCTCCTCGTCGATCGCCACGATCACGTCCGGCCGCTCCGCCCGCAGGTTCGCCGTCAGCGTGGCGACCTGCTCGTGGTCGACGACGTTGCGGGCGAACAGGACCACCGAACCGAGCCCCTCGCCGAGCCAGCGGCAGACCCACGGCGGCGGCGTGGTGCCGACGAACCCGGGTTGCAGGACGGCGGCGGCGAGCGCCGCCAGGTCTCCGGTCGATCCCACGGTCCGCTCGCTCATGCGCTGTCGTACCCCCGTCTCCCCCACGGACCCGCCAGGGCCGGCGGGTGCTGACATGGTCACACCGCGCAGCGAAATAGTCAACAATCCTTACTGTTAGGCGGTGGCGATCGACGGACACCCGTGGGAGAGTGCGTCCATGCCCGCCCTGCCGCTCGCCGACGCCACCAGCGCCGCGGACATCCCCGGCGTACGCCTGCTCGGCCTGGTGGTCGGCGCCCTGTTCCTGCTGATCGCGATCCGGGCCATGTTCCGCCGCTGACCCCACCGGGTTTAACGCCCCGCCCGGGGGTACGGCTTGCGGTGTCCGGACCCGGCGGAGGGGGCACCATGAAGATCGGCTATTTCCTGTCCAGCGAGGAGTACACACCGGCGGAGCTGCTGGCCCAGGCGCGCGGCGCCGAGCAGGCCGGCTTCGAGGCACTGTGGATCTCCGACCACTACCACCCGTGGGTCGACGCGCAGGGGCAGAGCCCGTTCGTCTGGTCCACCATCGGCGCGCTCAGCCAGGTCTGCCGGCTGCCCGTGACCACCGCGGTCACCTGCCCCACCGTGCGGATCCACCCCGCGGTGATCGCCCAGGCGGCGGCCACCAGCGCGGTGCTGCACGAGGGGCGGTTCGTGCTCGGCGTGGGCACCGGGGAGGCGCTCAACGAGCACATCTTCGGCGACGCCTGGCCGCAGGCCGACGTCCGGCTGGCGATGCTGGAGGAGGCGGTCGAGGTGATCCGCGAGCTGTGGCGCGGCGACTTCGTCAACCACCACGGCCGGCACTACACGGTCGAGCACGCCCGGATCTACACCCGGCCCGAGACGCCCCCGTCGATCTACGTGTCCGGCTTCGGTCCGAAGTCGATCGAGCTGGCCGCCCGGATCGGCGACGGCTACGTCAGCACCATGCCCGACGCCGACATGGTCCGCCGGTTCCGCGAGGCCGGCGGCGGCGACAAGCCGTGCCAGGCCGGCTTCAAGGCCGCGTACGCCGACACCGTCGACGAGGGCGCGCGGATCGCGTACGAGCGCTGGCCGAACGCGGGCGTGCCCGGCGAGCTGTCCCAGGTGCTCCCCTCGCCGCGCCACTTCGAGCAGGCCGCGCAGCTGGTCCGGCCGGAGCAGGTGCGTGAGGCGTTCGTCTGCGGGCGGGACGCCGACGCCCACCTGGAGATGATCGACCGCTACGCCAAGGCCGGGTACGACGAGGTCTACGTGGCCAACACCGGTCCGCACTGGCAGGGGTTGTTCGACCTCTACCAGCGCGAGGTCCTGCCCCGGCTGCGCTGATCCCGGCGCCGGTTTCGGGTCCGGACGTCGGGGGTAGCTGAGGCGCTTGATGAAACTGACCACGCACTCCACCAGCCTGCGCCGCGCGGCGAGGAACCTGTTCGGCTGGACCGCGCTGCGGCCCAACCAGCTGGCCGCCATGCGCGCCGTGATGAAGCGCCGTGACGCCCTGGTGGTGCTGCCCACCGGCGCCGGCAAGTCGGCGATCTACCAGATCCCGGCCAGCCTGATCCCCGGCCCGACAGTGGTCATCTCGCCGCTGCTCGCGCTCCAGCAGGACCAGATCGCCGCGCTCAACGAGCGGCAACGCCCGGAACTGCGCGCGGTGCGGATCAGCTCGGACGAGAGCGCGACCCAGCAGGCGCAGGCGATCGAGGAGATCCGGGCCGGGCGGGCCGAGTTCCTCTTCATCACGCCCGAGGCGCTGAGCAACCCGGACCGGCTCGCCGAGGTCCGCTCGCTCGGGCCGGCCCTGGTCGCGATCGACGAGGCACACTGCATCTCGGCCTGGGGCCACGACTTCCGGCCGGACTACCTGGCGCTCGGCCACCTGATCGACGGCCTGGGCCGGCCGCCGGTGGTGGCGCTGACCGCCACCGCCTCCCCGCCGGTCCGCGACGACATCATCGCCCGGCTGCGGCTGCGCGAGCCCGAGGTGGTGGTCTCCGGGCTGGACCGGCCCAACCTGTTCCTCGAGGTGGCCTACTGCCCCACCGACGACTACCGGTGGCGGCGGCTGGTCGCGCTGCTGCGCGACGACGAGCGGCCCGGGATCATCTACGTGCCGACCCGGCGGGCGGCCGAGGAGCTGGCCGGGCGGCTGACCGACGCCGGTTTCCCGGCCGAGTTCTACCACGGCGGCATGCCCACCGCCGCGCGTCACGAGCTGCACGAGGCGTTCCTCGCCGACCGGGTGCCGATCATGGTGGCGACCTCGGCGTTCGGCATGGGCATCGACAAGCCGAACATCGCCTGGGTGGTGCACATGGCGCTGCCCGACTCGCCGGACAGCTACTTCCAGGAGATCGGCCGGGCCGGCCGGGACGGCTCGCCGTCGCGGGTCCTGCTGCTCTGGCGGTCCGAGGACGTCGGACTGCAGCGCTACTTCAGCGGCGGGCTGCCGGACGAGAAGGAACTGTGCGAGTTGGCCGCGGTGCTGCGGAGCAAGCCCCGCACCCGCAAGGAGCTGCGCGAGCTGACCGGGCTCGGCCCGCGCAAGCTCGGCCAGTACCTGTCCCTGCTGGAGCAGATCGGCGCCGCCGAACCGCGCGCCAAGCAGCGCGTCGGCGCCCCCCGGTACGCCCCGGACGCCGCCGAGTCCGGTCGGGCCGCGCTGGCCGAGGCCGAGCGGCAGCAGACCGTGACCCGGTCGCGGACGGACATGATGCGCGCCTTCGCCGAGACCACCGGCTGCCGGGGGCAGGTGCTGCTGGCCTACTTCGGCGAGCAGATGACCGAGGTCTGCGCCCACTGCGACAACTGCCACGCCGGCACCAGCGTGGCCAACGACGGCGCGGTCGGCCCGTTCCCGGTGCACAGCCAGGTGCGCCACCCGGAGTGGGGGTCCGGACTGGTGCTCAACTACGAGGAGGACCGGATGACGGTGCTCTTCGACGAGGTGGGCTACAAGACGCTGTCCGTGCGCGTGGTGTCCGAACAGGGCCTGCTGGAGCTGGACTAGCCTGACCCGGGCACCGCGTGGTGCCCGTCGACAACGACGACCACGGCGAAAGGGGCCTGATCGTGATCGAGCAGCCGGCGTACACCCGGTTCGGTGTCTCCGACGAGGAGTGGGGGCTGCTGGTCGGTCTGCCGCAGGCGGTGCTCACCGCGGCCGCCGCGGCGGAGTCCGACGGCACCCGGCGCACCATGGCGGAGAACGCCGCCGGGTTGGAGACCATCGCCGCGGGGCGCGAGTCGGCGAGCCCGCTGGTGGCCGCCGTGGCCGGCGAGGTCGTCTCGCGGGTGGGCGACCCGGAGACCGGCGCGGAGCTGCCGGTCATCACGCCGGACGACCCGAAGACCATGATCGAGGACGTGCTCGCCCGGGCCGGCCAGGCGTCCGCCCTGCTCGCCGGCCGGGTGGACGAGGGGCAGGCCGGCGCCTACCGGCACTGGCTGGTGGAGATCGCCGAGCAGGTGGTGGGCGCCGCCTCCACCGGCGGGATCCTGGGGATCGGCGGCGACGTGGTGAGCGACTCCGAGCGCCGGTTCCGGGACCGGCTGTCGCACGTGCTCAACGACTGAGTGACGGAGGTCACGCCCCGCGGTTGCCGCCTTGCCCGGCCCGCGGGGCGTCGTGCTTCATGAGATACGACGAACCCCGGGGGTCGCTCATGGACACGGCGTTGACACGGCAGGTCTTCGACACCGAGCAGGTGCCGGCCGCCGACCGGTTCGGGTTGTGGCTGGAGATGCTCGCCCGGACGCCGACGCTGATGCGGGTCCGCACCGCGCACGCGGACGACTTCACGGCGCGGGCGGAGTTCCTCGAACTGGGCCCGATGCAGCTCATCCGGCACCGTTACCCCCCGCTGCACGGCGTGCGGACCCGCAAGCTGATCCAGCGCTCCGAAGGGGACTGCTACCTGCTCGCGTTGACGCTGCGCGGCACCGGCGTCGCCAACCAGGACGGGCAGCGCGGCATCTGCCCACGGGGCGACTTCACGTTCTACGACTGCGCCCGACCGCAGGAGCTGATCCACCACGCCGACCAGGACGAGCGGGCCGCGTCGATCGTCGCGCTCATCCCGTACGACGCGCTGCCGCTGCCGCACCGCCGGCTCGCGCCCCTGTTCGCCGGTCGGATGTCCGGCGCCGAGGGGATCGGCGCGCTGCTGGCCGACTACCTCATCCGCATCACCGGCCACCCCGAGCAGTACCACGCCGCCGACGCCGAGCGTCTGGGCGGCGTCGCCCTCGACCTGGTCGCCACGCTGCTGGGCCGGAACCTCGTCTCCGAGGACGCCGTGCCCACCGAGATCCGACGCCGCGCCCTGCTCAACCAGGTGCGCGCGTACGTGCGGCAGCACCTCGGCGACGCCACGCTGGACCCCCGGCGCATCGCCGAGGCGCACCACCTCTCGGTGCGCTCCCTGCACCGGCTCTTCGAGGCCGAGGAGACCACGGTCGCGGCGTTCGTCCGGGACGAACGGCTGGCCCGGTGCCGCCGCGACCTCGCCGACCCGGGCCTGGGCGACCGGCCGATCCAGGTCATCGCCGGTCGGTGGGGGTTCCGGGACAAGGCCCACTTCAGCCGCGCCTTCCGGGCCGCGCAGGCCGAGACACCGCAGGCGTACCGGGCCCGCCACCTGGAACGGGCACGGATCGTCAACACCACGGCGTCCGAAGTCAACCCGGCCCGGGCAGACTGAGGACGGGCCGACGCCGGCAACCGGCGTCAGCCCACTGGTAACGGGGGGCCGTGGCGCGGCGCCCGCGGTGGGTCCCGCCGCGGGCGACCGCCCCCGGTGGTCGCCCGCCACCGTTCAGTCCGCCTCCTCCTCCAGCAACGCCAGGACGGACTTCTCCACCGCCTCCCGCGGCATCTCCGGCTGCACCGGCGCCAGCACCCCGTCGTGGTAGAGGTCGACCACGCGTGGGTCCACGTAGGACGTCCGGGCCACCGTCGGGGTGTTGCCGAGCAGCTCGGCGACCGACCGCATGACCGCGGCGACCGCCCGCCGGCGGCCGGTGACGGACCGCTGCGGGCCCACCGTGGCCAGTTCGGCGGCGGCCAGGACGGTGGCGTGCCAGGTGCGGAAGTCCTTCGCGGTCATCTCCCCGCCGCTGGCGTCGCGCAGGTAGTCGTTGACCTCGTCGCTGCGCACGTCCCGCCAGGACCGCCCGTCCCAGTAGCCGAAGAGCCGCTCCTGGGCGTGCCGCCGCCGGCGCAGGTTGAGCAGCACCTGGCACAGCTCCGCGTCCTCGATCCGGCGGACCTGCTCGATGCCGCCCTTCGCCGGGAACTCGAAGACCACGCACCCGCCGCGCGAGCGGGCGTGCTCGGGGCGCAGCGTGGCCACGCCGAACGTCGGGTCGTCGCCGGTGGCGTACTGGTCGCTGCCCACCCGGAACGCCCCCATGTCGAGCAGCCGGGCCACGGTGGCCAGCACCCGCTCCCGCCGCAGCCCGCGCAGCGCCAGGTCGTGCGCGACCCGGTCGCGCAGCGCGGGCAGCCGGTGGGCCACCTCCAGCACGTGGTCGAACTTCGCCTCGTCCCGCTTGCGACGCCAGTGCGGGTGGTAGAGGTACTGCTTGCGGCCGGCCGCGTCGATGCCGGTGGCCTGGATGTGCCCGTTCGGGAACGGCGAGATCCACACGTCCCGCCAGGCGGGCGGGACGACCAGTTCGCGCAGGCGCGCCAGCTCCGCCTCGTCGCGCACCGGCTCGCCCTTCGCGTCCAGGAAGAGCCAACCCTTGCCGCGCCGCCGGCGCCCGTAGCCCGGCCGGCCCGGGTCGCTACGCCGCAACCGCACCGGAGACCCGTTCCACCTCGGCCACCGCCGCCACCACCTCGTCGATCCCGATGGCACCCAATGTCGGGTGGGTTCCTACCCCGGCGAAACCCGCTGAATCCGGGTCGGGTCCGGCAGCCCGCGTGCCGCCGAGCACCCGGTGCCGGGGCCGGTCGGCCGGCGGACCCCAGCGCGCCGCCGGCACCGGACCGAACAGCACCACCGACGCGGTGTCGTAACCGGTGGCGAGGTGGGCCACGCCGGTGTCGCCGCTGACCACCAGCCGCGCGTCGGCCACCAGCGCGGCCAGTTCGGCCAGGCCGGTGCGGCCGGCCAGCACCGCCTCCGGCGGCAGCCCCGCGTCGCGGGCCACCCGGGCGGCCAGCGCCCGCTCGTCCGCCGACCCGGTGAGCACCACCCGGTGCCCGCGCGCGGTCAGCGTCCGGGCCAGCCCGGCGAAGCGGTCCGCCGGCCACCGCTTCGCCGGGACCTTGCTGCCCGGGTGCAGCACCGTCACCCCGGCCGGTACGCGCGGCCCGGCCGGGCGGCGCAGCGCCAGGTCACCCGGGTCGGCCGGCAGCGCGTACGCGTGCAGCAGCCGGCACCAGCGGCGTACCTCGTGCTCGTCGTCGTCCCAGGCCGGACCGGTCGGGTGGCCGCCGGCCGGGTTGCGGTAGGCGAGCAGCCGGTCCGGCCGGATGGCGGCCAGCGCCCGGTGCGACTCGGGCCCTCGGCCGTGCAGGTTCACCGCCACCTCCGGCGGCGGTCCGGTCCAGTCGACCCGGTCCGGCCCGTCGGTGGGCAGCACCCGGTCGACCGCCCCGGTCAGCGCGGCCAGCGGCGCCAGCCAGGCCGGCGCGGCGAGCACCAGCTCCCGTCCGGGCAGCCCGGCGCGCAGGCCGCGCAGCGCCGGGACGGCGGTGGCCAGGTCGCCGACGCCGAGCGCCCGCAGCACCAGGATCACGGGTACGAGGACTCCTGCTCGGCGCAGACCACCATCTCCCGGACCGCGCAGCCGGCCGGTTGGGAGAGCGCGAACATGACCGCGGCGGCGGTGTCGGCGGGTTCGTTGAGCACGGCGTCCGGGCCGGGACGGTACTGGGTGTCCCGCTCGTCGAAGAAGGCGGTGCGCATGCCGCCGGGGATCAGCAGGGTCACCCCGACCGCGCCGGCCAGCTCGGCGGCGAGGGCGCGGGTGAAGCCGACCACCCCGAACTTCGCCGCGCAGTAGGCGGTGGCGTCGCTGACCGCCTTGACGCCGAGCGTGGAGGCGACGGTGACGATGGTCCCCCGGGACGCCTCCAGGTAGGGCAGCGCCGCCCGGATCACCGCCGCCGTGGCGAGCAGGTCCACCGTGACGATCCGCTCCCAGGTCTCGGCCGGCACGTCGATCAGCTTCCCGGGCACGTCCATGCCGGCCGCGGTGACCACGGCGTCCAGTCCCCCGGAGCGTTCCGCGAGGTCCCGCGTGGCGGCCTCGGCGGCGCGGGTGTCGGCCAGGTCGCACTCGGCCCACGGCACCCCGTCGGCGGGACGCTGCCGGTCCAGTACGAGCGGTCGGCCGCCGGAGCGGGCCACGGCGGCGACGACGGCCGCGCCGAGCCCGCTGGACCCGCCGGTGACCAGGACGGTGGGACCGGCTCCGGGCAGGCCGGCGCTCATGCCGCCGCCCGCCGTCCGGTGGTGCCGGACCGGATGCCTCGCTCGCTCATCGTGCTCCCTTCGCCGTGGACCGGACGGTCGTCTCGCCGACGGCCTCCGCCGGGGTCACCGTCGCGGCCGGCCAGCCGCCGTGCCCGCGGCCCGCACGGGCCGCCGCGATCATGTCGGTGGTGGAGCGCCCGTCCAGGTACGGCACGACCACCGTGTGCCCGCCCCAGCGGGCGAGGACCTCCGCCTCGGGCAGCGTCTCGGTGCCGCCGCCGCTGGCGTAGTCGCCGCCCTTGACCCAGATGTCCGGGCGCAGCCAGGACAGCGCCGCCTGCGGCGTCGACTCGTCGAAGATCAGCACCGCGTCCACGCAGCCCAGCGCGGCCAGCAGCCGACCCCGGTCGCCCTGCGGCACGACCGGGCGCTCCGGCCCCTTGAGCCGGGCCACGCTGGCGTCGGAGTTCAGGCAGACCACCAGGCAGTCGCCGAGCTGCCGGGCCGCCTGGAGGGTCGCCACGTGCCCGGCGTGCAGCAGGTCGAAGCAGCCGCCGGTGGCCACCACGGTGCCGCCGGCCGCGCGTACCCGGGACACCACCTCGCCGGCCGCGCGGGCGCCGATCCGCTCCCCGCCCACGGTGACCACCGCCGGGGCGGCGGTCCGGACCGGCGCCGGCAGCGCCGTCGCCACTCCCCCGTCGGCCACGTACGCGGACGCCTCGGCGACCGCCTCCTGCACCGCCTCGGACACCAGCGCGCCCCGGGCCAGCGCCAGCGTGGCGGTGGCCGCGAACCGGTCCCCGGCGCCGCAGGTGTCCCCCTCGGCGGCCGGCGCCGGCACCACCAGCGGGGTGGAGCCGGCGTGGCAGAGCAGCGCGCCGTCCCCGCCCAACGTCACCGCGACCGCGCCCGCCTGCCAGCGCCGGCGCAACGCCTGCGCGCTGCGGGACGCGGTGGAGAGGCGGGAGCCGCCCGGCGGAACCTTGGCCAGGTCGCGGGCCTCCGGCTCGTTCGGGGTGGCCAGGTGCACGCCCGGCACCGCCGCCGGGCCGCGCGGGTGCGGGTCCCAGACCACCGGCGCCCGGGTGGCGGCGAGCGCGGCACGCAACGCCGGTAGCCCGGCGACCCCCCGGCCGTAGTCGCTGACCAGCACCGCGGACGCGGCGGCGAGCAGCCGCAGGACGGCCTCGCTCGGCTCCCCCGGCACGCCGGTCGCCCCGCCCCGGTCGTGCCGCAGGAGCACCCGCCCCCGGGCCCGCAGCCGGATCTTCTCCGGCGTCGCGCCGGCCAGCGGGAGCGCGTACAGCCGCACCCCGGCGGCGGCGAGCAGGGTGCCCAGCCGCGCCCCGCCGGCGTCGTCGGCGACGGCGGTGACCAGCGCGACCTCGGCGCCCTGCGCGGCCGCGAAGACCGCGGCCAGGCCGGCGCCGCCGGGACGGTCCACGGACGTGGTCTCGTCCAGTACCGGCACCGGGGAGTCCGGGCAGAGCCGGTTCACCAGCCCCTCGACGTCCCGGTCCAGCAGCGTGTCACCGAGCACCACCACGGGTCCCGCCATGCTCGACCTCCTCATCGGGCCTGCACCTCCGGATCCGGGTCGTCGAGCACCACCTCGACGCCGGCGCGCACCGGTCCGGCCGGGGCGCGGGCGGCGAGCGCCGCGGGCAGCGCCCGGTCGACGTACTCGCAGAGCACATGCACGGCCACCAGGTGCAGCTCCTGCACCACCTGCCCGTCCGGCGAGTCGATGGCGAGCCGTTCGTGGCAGAGGTCGGCGAGGGGGTTGGGGGCGGGGCCGGTGAAGGCCCAGCAGCGCAGTCCGCTGTCGTGGGCGGCGTGGGCGGCGGTGAGGAGGTTGGGGCTGGTGCCACTGGTGGACAGGAGGAGAAGGAGGTCGTCGGGTCGGCCGTGGGCGCGGACCTGGCGGGCGAAGATCTCGTCGTATCCGTAGTCGTTGCCGATGGCGGTGAGGGCGCTGGTTTCGGCGTGCAGGGCGATGGCGGACAGGGGTTGGCGGTCGTGGCGGAGTTTGCCGACGAGTTCGGCGGTGAGGTGTTGGGCTTCGGCGGCGCTGCCGCCGTTGCCGGCCACCAGCAACCGGCCGCCGGCGGCGAGCCGGTGCGCCACCTCCTGACCCCAGCGGGCCAGCAGGTGCTCCGCGTCCCGCAGCGGCAGCAGCGCGGCGGCCAGCCGGGTCAGGTGGTCCTCCAGCACCGTCCCGCCGGCGGCCGGCGCGGCCGCCATCAGGCGACCACCCGGGTCGGCCGGCGCACGGTGGCCACCTCGCCGTACAGCTCGCCCAGCCGGTCGGCGGCGGTGGCCCAGGAGTAGCGGGCCCGGGCGCGCTCCAGCGCCGCGGTGGCGTAGGCGAAGCGGCGGATCCGGTCGCCGAGCAGGCCGCGGATCGCCGCGCCGAGCGCCGCCGGGTCACGGGCGGGCACCAGGTCGCCGGTACGTCCCGGCACCACCGTGTCGATC
This sequence comes from Micromonospora sp. WMMD754, assembly GCF_049315235.1. Classification (NCBI taxonomy): domain Bacteria; kingdom Bacillati; phylum Actinomycetota; class Actinomycetes; order Micromonosporales; family Micromonosporaceae; genus Micromonospora; species Micromonospora sp. WMMD754. The sequence continues at coordinate 4,283,263 of NZ_CP186058.1, read as the reverse complement.
AGCCCGCCGACCGCGGTACCGACCACCGGCACGCCGCACGCCATCGCCTCCAGCGGGGTGAGCCCGAACGGCTCGTACCAGGGGGCGGCGACCAGCACGTCCGCCGAGCGGTACCAGCGCCCCATCTCCTCGCGGGGCACCGCGCCGACGAGGCGGACCCGGTCGGCGAGGCCGAGCGAATCGGCCAGCGCCCGCAGGCGCAACGCGTACGGGTCGGTCTCCAGCAGGCCGGCCGGAGGTCCGCCGACCACCACGCACTCGGCGTCGGGAACCGACGCGACGGCCTGGATGACGTCCTGGAAGCCCTTGCGCTCGACCAGTCGGCCGACGGTGAGGATGCGGGCCCGGCCGCCGTCCCGCTCGGCGACCGGGCCGAGCGGACCGAAGGTGGACAGGTTCACCCCCGACGGCACGACGGTCATCCGGGAGCGGGGCACGCCCATCCGGACCAGCTCGGCGACCTCGTCCTGGCACTGGGCGACCACCCGGTCCACCGCGCGGCCCAGGTCCCGTTCGTGGTCGATCCGGCCCGGCGGGCTGGTGTCCTGGGCGCCCTGGTGGCGGCGCTTGACGGTGCCCAGCGCGTGGTAGGTCTGCACCACCGGCACGCCGGTGCGCCGGGCGGCGGCGAGCCCGGCCAGTCCGCTCATCCAGAAGTGCGCGTGCACGACCTCGGGCTGCCAGTCGCCGGTGCGCCACCGCTCGGCCAGCCAGTCGGAGAACGCCGGCATGTACGGCAGCAGGTCGTCCTTGGCCACCGGCTCGGCCGGGCCGGCGGGCACGTGGACCACCTCGTACCCGTCCGGGGCACGGACGGTCACCGGCAGGTCCACCGCGTCGAGCCGGGTGTAGACCCGGACGTCGTGACCGGCGGCCGCGAGCGCGGCGGAGAGCTCGGCGACATGCGTGTTCTGGCCGCCGGCGTCCTCCCCGCCGAGGACGGCGAGTGGGCTGGCGTGTTCCGAGATCATCGCGATGCGCATACTTCCTCCTCCAGCAGCCGGTCCCAGTCGGCGAGGAATCGCTCCAGGCCGTAGCGGTCACGGGCGGCGGCCCGGGCCGCGGCGCCCGCCCGGCGGGCGGCCGCCGGGTCGTCCAGCAGGCCCCGGGCGGCGTCGACCAGCACGTCGACCCGGGTGGAGAGCGCGCCGGCGGCGGGTGGCACCGCCTCCACCGCCTCGGTGGTGGCCAGGGCCACCACCGGCATGCCCATGGTCATCGCCTCGATCAGGCTGAGCCCGAGTGAGGTCCACCGGCACAGGTGCAGGTAGGCGCGGCGTCGGGCCAGTTCGGCGTGCATGGCGTGCTGGGGCACGTCGTCGTGGCTGGTCAGGCGGTCCTCGGGCAGCCCGAGGTGGGCGGCGAGCCCGGCCACCTTCATGCCGTAGACGTCCAGCGGCGCCAGCGCGGCGAACCGGGCGAGCAGGTCGGTGCCGGTGACCCGCCAGCGGCGTACCGGCTCGTTGATGACCACGGCGAGGCGGTCGAGTTCGCCGGTCCATTCGACGGTGGGGGTGACGACGCCGTGTTCGACGACGGCGGTGCGGGTGGCGCCGTTGTCGTAGAAGAGTTCGTTGAAGTGGGTGACGTGGGTGAGCAGGAGGTCGTCGCGGTCGGCCATGGGGTGGCGGGTGTTGGGCACGTCGCCCTTGGGGGTGTTGTGTTCGACGTAGATCGCGGGCAGGTCGCGTCCGGGGCGGCGGCGCAGCCATTCGGTGGCCAGGTCGAGTTCTTCGGGGCGTTGCAGGATGACCAGGTCGACGTCGGTGTGGGCGAGGTCCTCGGGGGTGATTTCGACGGCGTTGTCGGGCCAGGGGTAGGTGCGGGCGCGGCCGAGTCCGTAGGGGCCGCGGTCGGGGGTGACCGGCACCAGGTAGCGGTGCTTGCCGTGGACGAACGACGTGGTCCACGAGCCGTGCACGTGCCACAGCAGGATGTTCATCCGACCACCCCGCCGGGGACGGGCGCCGGCACGGCGGCGGGCACGCCGAGCAGTCGCAGCGCCTCCAACACCCGGCCCGGCTCGACCGCCGACAGGCAGGGATGGCCGGGGACCGGGCAGGCGGTGGCCCGGGTGTCGCGGCAGGGCGCGGCGGCGTCGCCGAGGCGGACCGTGGGCACCCGGTAGGGCCCCCACTGCCCGAACGGGACGGTCGGCGCGAAGAGGCTGACCACCGGCACGCCCAGCGCCGCGGCCAGGTGCGCCGGGCCGGTGTTGCCGACCACCAGCGCGCCGGCCCGGGCGACCACGCCGGCCAGCTCGGCGAGTCCGGTACGCCCACCCAGGTCGACCCCGCCGGCCGCGGCGACCCGGGCGGTCAGCTCCCGCTCGTCGGGACCGCCGGTGACCAGCACCCGGTGCCCGGCCGCGCCGAGCACCCGGACCACCCGGGTGGCCAGCTCCACCGGGCAGGCGCGGGTCTCCACCGAGGACCCCGGGTGCAGCACCACGTAGCCGGGCGGCCCGGCGGCGGCCGGCGCCGGCGGCAGCCGGTCGGTGCGCAGCCGGAGTCCGGGTTGGTCGTCGGGGGGCAGCGGGTAGCCGGCGGCGGCGGCGAGGGAGAGGGCGCGTTCGGGTTCGGGTACGCCGGCGGGGACGCGGTGGCGGACGTCGAGCAGGGCGCCGGGGTAGTCGTCGCTGATGGCGCTGATGTGGGGGATGCCGGCGAGGCGCAGCAGCAGGGCCAGGGGCAGGGGTGACTGGTGGAAGCTGGTGAAGATGACGGCGTCGTCAGCGCCGACGGCGGCGAGCCGGGCGGTGAGGGCCTGGATGGCGTCGGGGTCGACGGGTGGGGCGGGGGCGTCGATCCAGGGCAGCGGCCATTCGATGATCTCGTCGACGCCGGGCAGCAGGTCGGCGGCGGCGCGGCCACGGGGGCCGCACAGGAGCACCACCCGGTCCGCGCCGGCGGCGACCGCGCGGATCCCGGGGCCGGTGACCAGCACGTCCCCGGCCGCGTCGCTGCGGACCACCAGCACGGTCCCCCGGGCCGCCCGACGCGCGGGCGCCGGGGCGGCCACCAGTCGCATCCGGGCCAGCACGGTGTCCACCGCGTCCGGCAGGTCGGCGGCGACCGTCGGCGCCGCGGCCACCTCGGCCGCCCTGGTGGCCGGCGTGGGCACCAGGACGCCGGCGGCGCCGGCCGCGGCGGCGGCGGACATGTCGGCGCCGATGTCCCCGATCAGCACGCACCGGGTCGGCACGGTGCCGAGCGCCCGGGCGGCGTCATGCACCAGGCCGGGCGCGGGCTTACGGCAGGCGCAGCGGTCGGCCTCCGCGTGCGGGCAGATCGCCCAGTGGTCGAACGGACCGAGCAGCTCCTCGACCCGGGCGTGGACCCGACGCATGTCCTCGGCGGTGAAGTACCCCCGCGCCAACCCCGACTGGTTGGTCACCACGGCCAACCGCAACCCGGCCGCCCGCAACCGGTCCAACGCCTCCCGCGCCCCCGGCACCGGCCGCACCTTCTCCGGATCCCCGTTGTACGGCACGTCCTCCACCAGCGTGCCGTCCCGATCCAGCAGCACCGCGTCGTACAGGCCGGACGGGGGCCGGCCAGAACCCGGGCCAACCCCGGCTGACCTGCACTGATCCCGCTCGCGGTCCGGTTGCACGGGCGGCGGGTTCCCGAGCCCCCGAGGAGTAAACGTCACCTTCGGCGGAGCCCACCCCGCCGGCGCCGCACGGGCCGTTCCACGCCTGCCACGCCCCGGCCCGGTGCGGCGATACCCGCCGCCCCGGAGAAGCTAACCCGTCCGCCGTTAGCGGCGGCTCCGGCGGGGGTACCGGACAGTGGTGGCAGTTGTGGAGAAAGTGATCGACGCTCCCCCGGAGCAGGTCTTCGAGGTGCTCGCCGACGGGTGGACGTACAGCGACTGGGTGGTCGGCACCGTGCACGTGCGGGACGTGGACGACGACTGGCCGCGGGTCGGCAGCCGGTTGCACCACCGGGCCGGCCCCTGGCCGTTCTCGCTGCAGGACGCGTCCACCGTGCTGGAGTGCCGCGCGCCGCACCGGCTCGTGCTGCGGGCCGGGCTCTGGCCGGCGGGTGAGGCGATCGTGGCGTTCGTCCTGGAGCCGGTGGACGACGGGCGGACCCGGGTGACGATCGGCGAGGACTTCGCCGCCGGTCCGCTCCGCTGGGTCCGCACCAAGCTGAACGATCTGGTGCTGCACCAGCGGAACAAGGAGACGCTGGCCCGGTTGTCGGACATCGCCACGCGACAGCGGCCGGACCGGTGATCGGGCGGTCGCGGGGCGTCTGCGCGGAGCCGGTCAGGTGGACTGGCTACCCTCTCTGGTGAACCTGTCGGCCGACCGAGGAAGTCCGTGATGATCGAACCCGTGCAGTTGCCCTCCCCGTGGGCGGACGCGCGCCTGACCGTCGTCGTTCCGACCTACAACGAGGCGGGCAACCTCCCGGTGCTGGTCGAGCGCCTCCTCGCGCTGCCGCTGCCGGGGCTGAAGGTGCTCGTCGCGGACGACAACTCCCCCGACGGCACCGGTGAGGTGGCCGACAAGCTGGCCATCGAGCACCCCGACCGGGTCCTGGTGGTGCACCGTCCGGGCAAGGAGGGCCTCGGCCGGGCGTACGTGGACGGGATCAGCCGCGCGATCGACGACGGCGCGGAGTTCGTCGCCCAGATGGACGCCGACCTGTCGCACCCGCCGGAGGCGCTGCCCGGCATGCTCGGCGCGCTGCTCTCCACCCAGGCGGCCGTGGTCATCGGCTCCCGCTACGTGCCCGGCGGCGAGCTGGACGAGAACTGGCCGCTCTACCGCCGCGCGCTCAGCGGCTGGGCGAACCTCTACGTGCACACGCTGCTGCGGGTGCGGATCCGGGACCTGACCGCCGGCTTCAAGATCTGGCGGGCGGACGCGCTGCGCGCCATCGGGCTGGACCGGGTGCAGTCCAACGGCTACAGCTTCCAGGTGGAGATGCACTACCTCGCCACGAAGCTCGGCCACACCATCCTGGAGGTGCCGATCCGCTTCGAGGAGCGCCGCGAGGGCGACTCGAAGATGACCACCGCCACCAAGATCGAGAGCGCGTTGATGCCGTTCAAGCTGCGCAGCCGGCACCGCAACCTCGACTCCTGACCGGCCCCTCGCTCGCCGACAGATGCACGCTGCGTCACCGTGACGCGGCGTGCATCTTCCTATCTCGGGTGGACCGGCGCCTGCGGGTCAGCGGTAGACCGAGCGGTGGGCCGCAGCGATCGTCCGGGCGTACACCCCGCCCGTGACGGCCCGGTCGCGGGCCAGGGCCGCGCGGGCCGCGTTCGCGCCCGGCGCGCCGTGCACGCCGCCGCCCGGGTGCGCCGAGGCGCTGGCCAGGTAGAGCCGGTCCACCGGGGTGTCCGCCCGGCCCAGGCCGGGGATCGGCCGCAGGAAGAGCTGCTGGTACGCCGCCGCGGTGCCGCCGCCCAGCGCGCCGCCGACCAGGCTCGGCTCGGCCTCCTCCAGGTCGGCCGGACCGGCCACGTGCCGCCCGACGACGGACGCGCGGAAACCCGGCGCGGCCGCCTCCAGCACCTCCTCCATCCGTTCCACGTGCGCCGCCACCTCCTCGGCCCGCCAGTTCCGTCGGAACGGCAGGTGGGTGTAGGACCAGAGCGACTCGGTGCCCGGCGGTGAGTGGCTCGGGTCGGCCACCGTCATCTGGCCGACCAGCAGGAACGGGTCCGCCGGCACCTCACCGCGGGCCAGCGCGGCGGCGTACGTGGTGAGCCCGTCCAGGTCCGCGCCGAGATGCACGGTGCCGGCGCCGGCCAGCTCGCGGTTCTGCCACGGCATCGGCGCCGACAGCGCCCAGTCGACCTTGAGCGTGGAGCCGTCCCACCGGAAGTGCGCCAGGTCCTCCACCAGCCGGGGCGGCAGCGCCGCCGCGCCCACCAGGTCCAGGTAGAGCGCCGGGGCGGGGACGTCGGCGAGCACGGCACGTCGGGCGCGCCAGTCGGTCCCGCCGGCGGTCCGCACGCCCATCGCCCGCCCCCGCGCGGTGAGCACCCGCTCGACCCGGGCGCCGTACTCGATCCGGCCGCCGCGGGCGACGAGCCGGGCCACCAACGCGTCGGTGATCCGCTGCGCGCCGCCGACCGGCACCGGCCAGCCGACCTGCTGGCCGAGCATGGCGAGCAACCAGCCGTACACCCCCGAGCCGGCCTCCTCCGGGGACAGGTCGGTGTGCAGGGCGCAACCGGCCAGCAGCGCCGGCCCGCCCTCGCCGTCGAAGAGCTCCGCGCCGAGCTTGCGCACCGGGAGCACGAGCCGTCGGGCCAGCCGCAGCGCGCCGGCGACCCGGAGCCGGCGCAGCAGGCCCAGCCCGCCGCGCACCGGCGGGAACGGGCTGGTGATGGCGTCCAGCATCGGCTCGGCCACCTGGCACCAGTCCGCGTACGCGTGCCGCCAGCGCTCCCCGTCGCCCGGGGCGAACGTCTCCATCGACGCGGCCGTACGGTCGAGATCGCGGTTGACCACCGCGGCCCGGCCGTCCGGGAGCAGGTGCGCCAGCACGTCCGGCGCGTTGGTCCAGGACAGCCCGTGGCGCTCCAGGTCGAGCCCGCCCAGCACCGGGGAGGCGTAGCCGAGCGGATAGAACGAGCTGTAGAGGTCGCTCAGGTAGCCGGGTGCGGTCACCTGCGCCGAGCGCACCGCTCCGCCGGGCGCCTCGGTGGCCTCCAGCACGAGGACGTCCCAGCCCGCGTCGGCCAACAGATTCGCGGCCACCAGACCGTTGTGCCCGGCCCCGATGACGACGGCGTCGGCGGTCGAAATCATCCGATCCGCCTACCCGGCCGGTCACCGGGCGAAACGCGTTTGCCTCGCCCGGACCGGGGCATCCATGGCCGCATGTACACGGTTGCGCAGCTGATAGGTGGGGTGTGGGGCGCCGGTGGCGAGGGCGGCGAACTGGTCGTCCACGACCCGGCCGACGGATCGCCCGTGACCCGGGCGCCGGTGGCCACGGCGGACGAGGTGGCCAAGGCGGTCGAGGCCGCCCGGGGCGCCGCCGCGGAGTGGGCGGCCACCGCGCCGGCGGAACGGGCCGCCGCGCTGCACCGGGCGGCGGACGCGGTCGAGGCCGCCGCGGCGGAACTCGCCGAGGCGACCACCGCGGAGATGGGCAAGCCCTTGGACGACGCGCGGGGCGGCGTGGCGGCGGGCGTCGGCACGCTGCGACAGTACGCCGAGCTGGCGCCGGTGCGGGGCGGACGGACCCTGCACGGCAGCCACCCGGCGCTGGACTTCATGGCTCCCGAGCCGCGCGGCGTGGTCGCCGCGATCACCCCCTGGAACGACCCGGTGGCGGTCTCCTGCGGACTGCTCGGCGCGGCGCTGGTGACCGGGAACGTGGTGCTGCACAAGCCGAGCGAGCGCACCCCGGCCACCGGGTGGCTGCTGGCCCGGGCGTTGGACTCGGCGTTGCCGGCCGGGGTGCTGTCGCTGCTCACCGGCGGCGCGGAGGTGGGCGCCGCGCTGGCCGGTCAGGAGCTGGACGTGGTGGCCCACGTCGGGTCCACCGCGACCGGCCGGGCGATCGCCGCGGCCGGCGCGCGCACCGGCGCGAAGGTGCTGCTGGAGAACGGCGGCAGCGACCCGCTGGTGGTGGACGCGGACGTCGACCCGGTCTGGGCCGCCGAGCAGGCGGCGCTGGGCTGCTTCGCCAACGCCGGCCAGATCTGCGTCGCGGTGGAGCGGATCTACGTGCACCGCGACGTCGCCGAGGACTTCGTCGACGCGCTGGTGGCCCGCGCCGAGGCGCTCGCCACCGGACCTGGCCGTGACCCCGACACGCAGCTCGGCCCGCTCGTGGACCGGCGGCACCGGGACCACGTGCACGGGCAGGTCACCGCCGCGGTCGCCGAGGGCGCCCGGGTCCGCACCGGCGGCACGATCCCGGACGGGCCGGGCGCGTTCTACCCGGCCACTGTGGTGGAGGGCTGCCGTCACGAGATGGCGCTGGTCCGCGAGGAGACGTTCGGCCCGGTCGCCCCGGTGGTGGTGGTCGACTCGTTCACCGAGGGGCTGCGCTGCGCGGCCGACTCCCCGTACGGTCTGGCGGCCACCGTGCTGACCGGCTCGATGAGCCACGCCCAGCGGGCCTGGCGGGAACTGCCGGTCGGCACCGTCAAGGTCAACGCGGTATTCGGCGGCGCGCCGGGCGGCGCGGCCCAGCCGCGCCGGGGCAGCGGCCAGGGCTTCGGGTACGGCCCGGAGCTGCTCGACGAGTTCAGCACGGTGAAGGTGGTGCACCTGGAGGCGCCGGGCGGCGGCCACTGGTGAGCCGACAGCGTCGAGCCCGGGACCTGCGCGGTCCCGGGCTCGACGTCGTACGGTGGCGGTTCAGCGACCGCCGCGCGCCTTGCGGGTGGCGGTGTCGTTGGCCTTCTCGATCGCCTTCACCAGCTCCGGCTTGGTCATCCGCGACCGGCCGCGCACGTCCAGCTTCTTCGCCACCTCCATGAGGTGGTCCTTGGTGGCGTTGGCGTCCACGCCGCCGGCCGTGGGCGCGCGGCGGGCCGGTCCACCGCCGGCGGCCTGCTTGTCGCTCGGCCCCTTGCGGCCCTTCGGCTCCCAGTGGTCGCCGACCTTCTCGAACTCGTGCTTGACCGCGGCGAAGGCGGCGCGGTGCGCCCGCTCCCCCTCGCCGTACGTCTCGACCGCCGAGTCGTGCGTCTTCTCCCAGGTCCGCTGCGCCTTGGCCGGGGACCGCTTCAGCGTGCTGGGCAGCACCTCACGCCCGGGCATCTCGTCCACCTCCGTCTCGATCGGGTGTCCCCTGTCGTTCCCTTTCGCTCCGGGGACAAACCGGCGCACGGTTTGTCGATTTCCGCCGTGGGGTACCGCCGGGCCACGCCCGGTGGCGCGGCCGGCGCGTGGAGGAGGCGGTCATGACGGCGACGACACCACCCGCGGTCGGTGACCGGCCCCGGTCCCGCTTCCCGCGACGCATCCGTCAACTGAACTGGCGCACCTGGCGGGGCGTGCTGGTGCGCAGCGGCCAGGGCTTCGTCAAGGACAACTGCGCCGACTGGGCGGCCGCGCTCACCTACTACGGGGTGCTGGCGCTCTTCCCGTCCACGGTCGTGGTGGTGGCGTTGGTCGGGCTGGTCTCCGACGGTCCGCGCACGGTGGACACCGTGATCGACTTGGCGCGCGAGATCGGCGCCGGCTCGGTGGTCGGCAACGACGCGTTCGTCGGCGTGGTGCGCAACGTGGTCGAGCAGCAGGGGTCGGCGAAGGTGCTGCTGAGCTTCGGTCTGCTCGGCGCGCTCTGGTCCGCCTCGGGCTTCATCGGCGCGTTCACCCGGGCCTCCAACGCGATCTACGGGGTCGAGGAGGGACGGCCGTTCTACCGCCTGCGCCCGCTGCAGATCGGCATGGCCGCGATCACCCTGCTGCTGCTCGCGGTCGTGGCGACCGGGCTGATCGTCAGCGGCCCGGTCACCGACGCGGTGGGTGACCTGCTGCACGCCGGCGCCCTGGCCCGGACCACCTGGTCGGTGACGAAGTGGCCGCTGCTGGCCCTGGTCGCGATGACGTTGCTGTCGCTGCTGTTCTGGATCGCGCCGAACGTGCGTCAGCCCCGTTTCCGCTGGCTCACCCCCGGCGGCGCGCTGGCGCTGCTGGTGTGGGTGGCGTCCTCCTTCGGCTTCGGCCTCTACGTGGCCAACTTCGGTTCCTACGACGTCACCTACGGCAGCCTCGGCGCGGTGATCGCGTTCCTGGTCTGGCTCTATCTGTCGAACTGCGCGTTGATGCTCGGCGTGCAGGTCAACGCGGAGCTGCAACGGGGCCGGGCGATGCAGGCCGGGGTGGACGAGCCGGCCGATCCGGTGCTGCCGCCGCGCGCGCCGGCCGACTGAGACCGGCCGCCCGGTTCCGCCCCGGGTGACCGGGTCCCCCGACCCGCGCCGGTTTACCGGCGATCCCCCGGGGCATGTCTGTGGGCATGGAACGTGGCAGCAGCAAGCACTCGCCCAGGGTCGACGATCAGATGAGCAGCGAGGTCAGCGGTCTCGTCCAGGGGCCGGGCACCGGGGGCTCGCGGGTCGACGAGTTCCGCGTCCCCGAGCCGGCCGGCGAGGACCAGCCCGAGGCCACCACGGCCCCGGCCGGAGAGCTGCGCACCGGCGCTCCGCAGGGGATGAGTTCCCAGGACGTGGAGGCGCGCAGCCGCCTCGGCCGGTTCATCGGCATGGCGGCGCTGCCCGGCGACCGCGACACGCTGGTGGCCAACGCCCGGGAGAACGAGGCGCCCGCGGACGTCGTCGCGGCGCTGGAGAGCCTGCCGGAGGGCACGCGTTACCAGACGGTTTCCGAGGTGTGGGCCGCACTCGGGCACAAGAACGAGACGACGCGCTGGTGAGCGGACCGGCCCACGGTCCGCACCACGACACCGGCGGAACAGGAGGAACCCCGACATGAGCGGCGTTATGGAACACGTGGACGTGGACGTCCCGATCCGGACCGCGTACGACCAGTGGACCCAGTTCGAGGAGTTCCCGCACTTCATGGAGGGCGTGCAGGAGGTCCGGCAGCTCTCCGACACGATGACGCACTGGACCGTGGAGATCGCGGGGGTCAAGCGCGAGTTCGACGCCGAGATCACCGAGCAGCTGCCGGACGAGCGGGTCGCCTGGCGCTCCACCGGGGGCACCCAGCAGGCCGGCGTGGTGACCTTCCACCGCCTGGACGAGGGGCACACCCGGGTCACGCTGCAGATGGAGTTCGAGCCGCACGGCGTGGTCGAGCAGGCCGGCGACAAGCTGGGCGTGGTCGACCGCCGGGCCAAGGGCGACCTGGCGCGGTTCAAGACGTTCATCGAGCGGCGCGGTCAGGAGACCGGCGCCTGGCGCGGTGAGGTCGACCGGCCGACTCCCTGAGTCCCCGCTTCCCCCCGTACCGAAGCTTCGATGGCCGCCGGCTCGCCCGGCGGCCATCACGCTGTCCGGCGGCCGTTTGCGATCATTCCGCCCGGGTACCGCAGGGAAATGACCGACAACGACCGCCACGTGTGGCGCGACGAGGACCGCACTCCCCTGCACGAGCTTGACCAGGCGATCGCCCGGTCGACGCTGGACGGCCAGGCCGACGACGCCACCGGCAACGACGCCGGCGAGGAGGCCGCGTTCGGCCACGGTCCCGAGGCGGTGGACCGGGGCGCCGGCCCGGAGGCCGAGCGGCGGGAGATGACCGACGCGGACCGGGCGTACCGGCCGTCGACCACCGGCCGGACCGGGCCGGACACCATGTGAGGCGCCGGCTCCGGGGGCCGGAAGCTACCCGGAGCCGGTCACCCTACGCTCGACCGAAACGACAAAAAGTGAGGTACGGGCGGTCGGGAAAACGGACAGCCCATCCAGAATCGGCCGAACGGCTGACGGCACTCCCCCCGTGGCGCGTAAGACTTTCGGGATGGATCAGGGCTCCGCTTTCCTCTCCACCCGTCAGCGCCGCCTCGCCTGGTTGGGCTTCCTGCTCGCCGCCGTCCAGGCGCCGGTCGCCGCGAAGTTCACCGACGACAGCTCCTGGCTCTTCAGCCTGGTGGTCGCGTTGATGGTCGCGACCGTGATCATCGCCGACGACGGCGCGCGCCGCCGTCCGGCCGACGCGCGCTCCTCGGACTGACTCCTCGCTACGCCGGGCGCGCCTCGTGCCCCGGCCGGCCCCGGGTACGGCGGCGCTCCTTCATCTCCGCCTCGTAGAGGTGCCGCCGACCGCCGACCAGGTCGTCCCGGGCCTGCCGGTCCATCTCCCGGAACAGCGCGTAGTAGCCGTCGTCGAAGTCCTCGACGATCTGGAAGGTCCACCGCCCGGCGATGACGTTGCGACCGAGCAGGTCGCGGTCGATCCGCTCGGCGAGGGCCGGGTGCCCGGCGGAGCGGAACAGCTCCACCGCGTCGTCCAGCATCAGGTCGGCGTGGCCGATCAGCTGGTGCAGTTCGTAGAGGTGGCCGCGGGCCCGCTCGACGCACTCCAGGGCCTCGCTGAGCTTGCCCAGCGCCTCGACCGTGGCGTCACTCACCCCGTCCGGGCGGCGGTGCGCCCGGTCCGGTCCGTCGTGCGGCTGTCCCATCCTGTTCCTCCACGGGCTCGCTGCGCCGTCCGCGCGGTTTCCTTCTGCCCCGGGACGGGCGGCTCAATCCCGCCGGACGACACCGCCGGTCACCCGGCCGATCCGGGCATCGGCCGGTCGGCCGAGGTCACCCCGCTCCCGCCGGGGCTAGCCTCGGTCACCATGCGCGTGCCGAACAACCGGGTCGCGACCCCCTCCGCGGCGGTGGCCGCACGGTCGACCCTCACCACGCTGACCACCGCCGTCGGCACCGCCGGGCTCGCCGCGGCCTTCGCGAACCCCGGGCTGCTCGCCGAGGTCGACCAGCACGCCGCCGGCGTACGCGACAGCCTGCACGGCGACCGCCGGCCGCTGAGCGTGGCGGCGCTCGCCGGCTATGCCGAGGGGCTGCGCGACGCGGCGACGGAGCACGGCTGGACGCCCCCGGAGGGGCCGGTCGACTGGTCGGCGCCGGGCTGGTTGCTCACCCGCCTGCTCGCGGTCTGCCTGCTGGCCCGCGCGCTGGACCCGCGACACCTGGCCTGAGGCACGGCGACGGGGTGTCCGCGATCGCCCCGCGAACACCCCGGTCATCCGCCTCCGTCAGCCGTTGGGCCGGCGGAACTGCTGCGTCTGGTCGCCCGACTGCCCGGAGCGGTAGGTGCCCGCCCCCGACATCGACTCCGGCCCGGTCGGGGTCGGCTGTCCGCCCCGGTCGGCCATCTGCCGCTCGTAGTCGCCGCGACCCGCCTGCTGCGCCTGCCGCTGCTCCCGGAACGCCCGGGACTCCTCGGCGGCCCGGTGCAGCCAGCCGTCCCAGCGGTCCTGCATCGGCTTGATCAGACCACCGCCGACACCCACGATCAGGATGCCCGCCACGGTGGCGAGGAAGGCCACGAGCACCGGTGTGGTCACCGTGGTCGCGATGCCCACCTGGTTGAGCGCGGCGATGATGCCGAGCGCCAGGATGAAGATCGCGGTCACGTCGGCCAGCACCCGGCCGTACGAGAGCCCGCCGAGCGCGCCGGAGACCAGGTCCCGGACGGCGTTGGCGATGGCGGCGGCGATCACCACGATGACGATCGCCACGAAGGCCCGCGGCAGCCAGGACACCACCCCACGGATCAGGTCGCTGATCGCGTTGGGCCCCCACACGCCGAAGGCGAACTGCAGGGTGAACAGCAGGACCGCGTAGTAGGCCAGTCTGGCCAGGATGTCGCTGGCGTCGTACCTGGTGCGTTCGAGGGCGCGTTTGATCCCGCCGCGTTCCACGGCGCGGTCGAACCCGACCCGTTCCAGTGCCGCGTCCACGATTTTGAGGACGGCTCGGGCGATGAGCCAACCCACCACGAGGATCGCGATGAACGCGATGGCCCTCGGTACGAAGAGCAGCACCGACCTCCAGAAGTCGGTCCAGGCCGCACCGATGTCGACCTGACCGACCGCGAGGGTTTTCGGCATGATGTCCCTCCTGTCGCGTGAACTGCGCCGCCCGCATACCCGATGACCTCGGCAGCACGCCGAGCCGGACCCGGCCAATTTCCCGACATGCCCTGCCGAACCGGACCTGACCTGCACTAACGTCCGGCCGCCCGAGGACCGGGGGCGGCTCGGGCCACACGATCGGAACCGGACCGCCACGCTCCGGTTAGGCTGCGGTCATGCCAGGCACCGTCGGTCGGGTTCCCACGCCCTCCGTCCCCACTCCGGGAGCGCCCGCCGGCCCGGTCGCCACCGGGCCGGCCGCCGCGACCGCCCACCCGTGGGCCGACACGCCGCTGGGCGCGCCGGAGAACTGGGACCCCGCGGTCCGCGCCGTGATGGACGTGGTGCTGGACTCGCCGGTGCCGATGGCGCTGCTTCTCGGCGACGACCTCGTCCTGCACTACAACGAGGGGTACGCGGAGCTGATCGGCGACCGCCACCCGGACGCGCTCGGCCGGCCGGCGGCGGAGGTGTTCGCCGAGGTGTGGCGGGAGGCCGGCGCCGGCGAGGCGCTGGAGCGCGTCTACCGGCGGGGCGAGCCCTTCCTGGAGCGGGAGGCGGTGCTGCCGGCCGACCGGCAGGGCGGGGGCCCGGCCGAGCCGGCCGTGTTCACCCGCGGCCACTCCCCGGTCCGCGACTCCACCGGCCGCATCGTCGGCGTGCTCACCGTGTCGGCGCAGACCACCCAGCTCACCCAGCAGCTGCAGAGCCTGAGCGACTTCGCCGCGGCGCTCTCCGGCACGCTCACGTTGGACGACGTGGCCCGGGTGACGCTGCGCTACTGCCTGCACTCGTTCGACGCCGACCGGGTCTCCCTCGCGGTGGACGAGGGCGCCGCGTGGCGGTTGGTCCGGCGCATCCGGGGTGAGCTGCTCGACGAGGCCGACGAGCGACTGCCCCCGCTGTGGCGTCGGATCGGCGCCGACTCGGCGCTGCCGGCGGTGGTGACGGCGCGCAGCGGTGTGCCCTCGTTCGCCGCCGACGGGCAGCCGCTGCGCGACGTCGCGGCGGACCGGCACGACGAGAAGATCCGGGCGCTCGCCGCGCTGCCGCTGCGCTCCTCGGTGATCCGGGGCGCGCTCACCGTGGGCTACCAGGCGCCGCGGCCCTGGTCCCCGGCGGAACGGGCGCTGCTCGCCGCGTCGGCCGAGCTGATCGGCCAGGCCGCCGAACGGGCCCGCCGGTTCGAGACCCAGCACGGCACCGCCCAGTTGTTGCAGCGCAGCATGCTGCCGGAGCAGCTGCCCGACCTGCCCCGGCTGCGCATCGCCGCCCGCTACGAACCGGGCGTCGACGGCAACGCCGCCGGTGGCGACTTCTACGACGCGTTCCTGCTGCCCTCCGGCGCGCTGGGCGTGGTCCTCGGCGACGTGGCCGGCCACGACGTGCAGGCCGCCGCCCGGATGGGTCAGGTACGCGCCGCGCTGCGCGCGCTCGCCCTGTCCGACTCCCGCCCGGACGCGGTGCTCGGCGGGCTGGACCGGCTGGTCGGGAGTCTCGGCACCGAGGGCGGCACGCACGAGCTCTTCGTGACCGTGGTGTTCGGCGTGGTCGACGTGGACCGCGAGGTGCTCACGCTGAGCAGCGCCGGTCATCCCGCGCCGCTGATCCGGCGCGGCGGTCCCGACGCCGACGCCGAGTTCGTCGAGGTGCCACCCGGCCCGCCGCTGGGCCTCGGCGGCCGGGCCCGGACGGTCACCGTGCCGTTCCGTCCCGGCGACACGCTGCTGCTCTACAGCGACGGGGTGGTGGAACGACGCTGGCAGGACCTGGCGAGCGGGCTGGCCGGGCTGGGCGCGGCGGTGAGCGCCGCGAGCAGTGGCGACCCCCGCGCGCTGTGCGCGGTCGCGACCGCCGCCGTGCCGGGCGCGACCGAGGACGACGTGGCCGTGCTGGCGGTGGAGCACGCGGTCCGGCCCAGCCGGTCGGCCGGCATGGAGGTGCCGGCCGAGCCGACCGCGCCGAGCCGGGTCCGGCACTGGCTGACCGCCCAGCTCACCGAGTGGCAGGTCCCCGAGGCGGTGGTCGGCGCCGCGGTGCTCTGCACCAGCGAGCTGACCACCAACGCGCTGCTGCACGCCGGCACCGCCGCCCGGGTGGAGATCGACCTCAGCGCGGAACGCCTGCTGGTCTCGGTCGCCGACTCCGGCACCCGGGGGCAGGTCACCCGGGCCCAGACCGACACGCTGAGCAGCCGTGGCCGTGGGCTCGGCCTGATCGAGGAGCTGAGCGACGCCTGGGGCACCGACCCGACGGTGCGGGGTTCGACGGTCTGGTTCGAGATCCTCATCCCCGGGGGCGGGTCACGCGTCGACGCCGCCGCGGCGGGGTAGGAGGCACCCATGGCCGACGACACGCGCCGCGGCGTCCTCTTCGACGTGGACGGCACCCTGATCGACTCCACCTACCTGCACACGGTGAGCTGGTGGGAGGCGCTGCGTCAGGCCGACCACCGGGTGCCGATGGCCCGGATCCACCGGTCCATCGGCATGGGCTCGGACAAACTCCTCGACCACCTGCTCGGCGCCGAACGGGACCGTGACGCCGACGGCCGGCTGCGCGACGCGCACGACGCGCTCTACGCCGAGTACTGGGAGCGGCTGGCGCCGTTGCCCCGGGCGCGGGAGCTGCTGCACGCCTGCGCGGAGCGCGGGTTGCGGGTGGTGCTGGCCACCTCGGCCGCCGCGCACGAGGTGACCGCGCTGCGCGCCGCGCTGGACGCCGACGAGGTGATCGACACGGTCACGTCCTCCGCCGACGCGCAGGAGAGCAAGCCGGCGCCGGACATCCTCGAGGCGGCGCTGGACCAGTCCGGGCTGACCGCCGACCGGGTGGTCTTCGTCGGCGACTCGGTCTGGGACGTGGCCGCCGCCGGCAAACTGGACATCCCCTGCATCGGCCTGACCTGCGGCGGCACCGGCCGCGCCGAGCTGGCCGGCGCCGGGGCGGTGGCGGTGTACGAGGACCCGGCGGACCTGCTGGACGCCCTGCCCGAGAGCGCGATCGGCACCCTCGGCTGAACCGCCGCCGAACTCGGCCGCACCGCCAGGCTTAGCCCGACCCCCGACGGGGCACTGCTGGCACCACCGCCCGGCCCACGGGCGGCCGAAAGGTGGTGCCGTGGAACCGGTCGATGTCGCGTTCGCTCTGCTGGGCGTCGGTGCGCTGCTGGCGGGGATCCTGCCCCGGATGCTGGAGAAGCGACCGCTGTCCATGCCGATCGCGTTCCTCGGGCTGGGCATGCTGGTCTTCCTGCTGCCGACCGGGCTGCCCACGCCGGATCCGCTGCGCTCACCGGAGTTGACCACCCACCTCACCGAGGTGGGAGTCATCGTCGCCCTGATGGGCGCCGGCCTGAAGATCGACCGGCCGTTGAGCTGGGCCCGCTGGTCGTCGACCTGGCGGCTGTTGGCCATCGCCATGCCGCTGTGCATCGCCGCCGTCGCGCTGCTCGGCTGGTGGTGGGCCGGCCTGGTGCCCGCGGCGGCGCTGCTGCTCGGCGCGGCGCTCGCCCCGACCGACCCGGTGCTCGCCTCGGACGTGCAGGTGGGCGAGCCGACCGACGCGGAGGACTCGGAGGACGAGGTGCGCTTCGCGCTCACCTCCGAGGCGGGCCTCAACGACGGCCTGGCCTTCCCGTTCGTCTACGCCGCCATCGCGATCGCCACCACCAGCCTCGCCCCCTCGGACTGGCTGGTCCACTGGCTGAGCGTCGACGTGGTCTACAAGCTCGCCGTCGGTGTGGGCGGCGGGCTGCTGGTCGGCTGGTTGCTCGGCAAGCTGTTCTTCCGCGCCCCGAGCACGCTGCGGCTGGCCCGGCACTCCGAGGGCTTCCTCGCCCTGGCCGCGACGTTCCTCGCGTACGGGCTGGTCGAGGTGGTCGGCGGCTACGGCTTCCTGGCCGTGTTCGTGGCCGCGCGGGCGATCCGGGCCGCCGAGCGCACCCACGAGTTCCACTCGGTGCTGCACGACTTCGCCGAGCAGGTGGAGCGGCTGCTCACCGTGTTGTTGCTGCTGCTCTTCGGCGGCGCCGTGGCCACCGGTCTGCTCGCCCCGCTCACCTGGCCGGCGGCGCTGGTCGGGCTGGCCCTGGTGCTGGTGATCCGGCCGCTGGCCGGCTGGCTGTCGCTGCGGGGCGCGCCGGGCTGCGCCACCGAGCACTGGGTGATCTCGCTGTTCGGCATCCGCGGTGTCGGGTCGTTCTACTACCTGGCGTACGCCACCAGCAAGACCGACTTCCCGCAGGCGGAACTGCTCTGGGCCACCGTCGGCCTGGTGGTGGTGGTCTCGGTGGTGGTGCACGGCGTCGCCGCGACCCCGGTGATGCAGCTGCTGGACCGGGCCGGCGAGCGTACCCGCGACGGCGCGGAGGAGGGCCGGGCCGCGCAGCCGGTGCTCGACGGCGCCCGGGGCTGACCCGCCCGGGGTCAGCCGGCGCGCAACCGGTCGGCGAGCGCGCGACCCAGGTCCCGGCCGGACCGCCAGGCGCTCTGCACCCGGGGCCGCCCGAACGCGTCGCCGGCCAGACCGATCCCGTCGGCGTCCAGGTGGTACGTCCCGCCCTCGGCCACCCGCACCGGCCGGGCGTACGTCCACCGGTGCACGTGGGTCGACATGGCCGGCTCGGGCAGGCCGAGCAGGTCCCGCACCGCCTGTTCGACGGCCGGCCGGGCGGCGGTGGGTTGGAGCAGGTGCCCGGCGGCGAACTCGGCGGTGGTGTGCGCGACCAGCACCGGGGCCCCGTCGCCGCGCCGGTCGCCGTCGTCGCAGACCAGGCTCAGCACCGGGTGGTCGTTGACGAACGCGCCCCGGAAGTCGGGCCAGCGACGGGACGGGAAGTGCAGCACGGCGGAGAGCGTGGACGCCCAGCGTTGCGCCGCCACCGCCCGGGTGGCCTCGGCGAACGCCGGGTCCAGCAGCAGGGCGGCCTGCGGCCCGGGCATGGCGAGCACCACCGCCTCGGCCGCCCGCCCGTCCACCCGGGGTCCCGGCTCGACGGTCATGACCAGCCGGTCGTGGGTCACCGGAAGGTCGGCGGCCAGGTGTTCGACGAGCGAGCGCAGCCCGCGCGGGGCGGCCCAGCGCACCGGGCCGGTCACCTCCTCGCGCCCGCGCGGCCCGTACGCGACCAGGGTGTCGGTCCACTCCCGCACCAGCCCGGCGGCCTGCCAGTCGGCGACCACGGCGGCGAAGTCCGGATCGTCGACGGTGAAGTAGGCGGCGCCCAGGTCGGCGGGGCGGCCGTCGAAGCGCTTGCTGGCCATCCGCCCGCCGGTCACCCGACCGCGCTCCCGGACCTCCACCGGCACGCCGGCGCGGACCAGCTCGGTCGCGCACGCCACCCCGGCGATCCCCGCGCCGACCACCACCACACCCGCCCGGTCCGCCGTCATGTCGTGATCGTAGGCGGCGGACGGCATGAACCGGCCGGCACGGGGGTAGTGGAACACCTGTTCGAGGAGAGGTGATCAGCATGACCGACCGCAACAACAACCCGGACGCCGCCGTCAAGGACCCGGACGACTGGGTGACCGGCGACGAGCCGCCGACCGCGGCCCAGGAGTCCTACCTGCACACCCTGGCCCAGGAGGCGGGCGAGCCGGTGCCGGACGGGCTGACCAAGGCCGAGGCGTCCCGCCGGATCGACGAGCTCCAGGCGGAGACCGGCCGGGGGCGCTGAGGTCAGCGCGGGGGCAGGCGGTGCAGCTCGACCCGGTCGAGCCGCCCCGCCGCCACCCGCGCGGTCAGATAGGTCGCGTACGGCTGGGCCCGCCGGTCGGTCGGGGAGCCCGGGTTGAGCAGACGCGGCCCGCCCGGCGCGACGCTGTCCCACGGGATGTGCGAGTGGCCGAACACCAGCAGGTCGCGGTCGCCGTACGCGGCGGCGCAGCGCTCCTCGCGGCGGGTCTTCGGGCCGGTCTCGTGCACCACCGCGACCCGCAGCCCGTCCAGCTCGACCCGGGCCACCTCGGGCAGCCGGGCGCGCAGCGGCGGGCCGTCGTTGTTGCCGTACACGCCGACCAGCCGGCGGGACCGGGCCTCCAGGGCGTCCAGCAGCGACTCGTCCACCCAGTCGCCGGCGTGCAGCACCACGTCGGCCGCGTCGACCGCCGCCCACAGCGCGGCCGGCAGGTCCTTCGCCCGCTTCGGCACGTGCGTGTCCGCCATGATCACCAGGTCCATCCCCCCATCCTCCCCCACCCCTCGCCACCGGACCGCGATCAAGGAGTGCGCGACGACGCGGTCTCGTTGATCAACCCCCGGGGCCGGTGGGCCTAGGATGAGGGGGTGGGCGAGGTCGGCGGGCTGCTGCGGGAGTGGCGGACCCGGCGGCGGCTCAGTCAGCTCGCGCTCGCCCACGAGGCGGAGATCTCCCCCCGGCACCTGAGCTTCCTGGAGACCGGGCGCTCCGCGCCCAGCCGGCAGATGGTGCTCCGGCTGGCCGAGCACCTGGACGTGCCGCTGCGCGACCGCGACCAGCTGCTGCTCGCCGCCGGCTACGCGCCGGTCTACCCCCGACGCGCCCTCGACTCCCCCGAGCTGAGCCGGGTCCGCGCGGCGGTCCGACTGGTGCTGCGGGCGCACGAACCCTGGCCCGCGGTGGCGGTGGACCGACGGTGGCGGCTGGTCGACGGCAACGCGGCGGTGCCGGTGCTCACCGCCGGCGCGGCGCCCCACCTGCTGCGGCCGCCGGTGAACGCGCTGCGGCTGACCCTGCACCCGGACGGGCTGGCGCCCCGGGTGCTCAACCTCGGGCAGTGGCGGGCGCACCTGCTGGCCCGGCTGCGCCGGCAGGCGCAGCTCACCGCCGACCCCGATCTCACCGCGCTCCTCGACGAGCTGCGCGGCTACCCGGGCGGGGCCGGGCCCGAACCGGTCGAGCCGGGGCCGGGTGACGTGGTGGTGCCGCTGCGACTGCGGCACGGCGACGGCGTGTTGACCCTGCTCAGCACGGTGTCCACCTTCGGCACCCCGCTCGACGTCACCGTGGAGGAGCTGTCCATCGAGACGTTCCTGCCCGGCGACGACGCCACCGCCGCCGCGTTGCGCGCCGCGGCGGCGGCCTGAGCGCCGCTCAGGCGCCCTGGCCCTGGTTCTGCATCAGCCCACCGTCCATGAAGTAGGTCGACCCGGTGACGTAGTCGGCGTCGTCGCTGGCGAGGAAGACGGCCAGCTTGGCGATCTCGGACGGCTGCGCGGCCCGCTTCCAGGGGATGCTCTGCACCTGCTCCTCCAGGTACTTCGGGTCGTCGATCGCCTCCTGGTTGAACGGGGTGAGCACCATGCCCGGGCCGATGTTGTTGACGTTCATCCGCATCGGCGCGACCTCCAGCGCCAGGCTCTTGGCGAACTCCAGCATCGCGCCCTTGCTGGTGTCGTAGTCGGCGCCGCCGGCCCGGGCCACCTCCTGGTGGATCGAGGTGATGTTGATGATCCGACCGCCGCCGCCCTGTTCCTTGCGGTGGCGCACGAAGCGCCGGGAGCAGAAGAACGTCCCGTAGACGTTGGTCCGGATGCACCGGTCCCACGTCTCGGTGTCCAGATCGGCGACCGGGATGCCGGAGGCGTCCACGCCGGCGTCGTTCATCAGCACGTCCAACCGGTCGAACTCGGCCAGCGCCTCGTCGAACATGGCCTCGACCTGGTGCTCGACGCTGATGTCGCCCTGCACCACCACGGCCCGGCGACCGACCTTCTCGATCTCGGCCCGGGTGTGGTTGGCCCCGGCGTGGTCGTGCAGGTAGTGCACCACCACGTCGGCGCCCTCCCGGCCGAACTCGATCGCGGTGGCCTGCCCGATGCCCGAGTCCGAGCCGGTGATCAGGGCGGTCTTCCCCGCCAGCCGTCCGGTCATCCGGTTGCTCCCTCCGTGTGGGCCGCGCCGGTCGGCACGGCCGCTCGTTCGCCGGCGCGTCGCGCCACGGCGTCGGTGATCCGGCCCGCGGCGATGATCAGGCCGATGTGCGAGAACGCCTGCGGGAAGTTGCCGAGCTGCTCGCCGGTGGCCTGGTCGATCTGCTCGGCGTAGAGGCCGAGGTCGTTGGCGCGGGCGGTGAGCTGCTCGAACATCTGCCGGGCCCGGTCGATCTCGCCCGCCTCGGCGCGGCAGGCGGCCAGCCAGAACGAGCAGATCACGAACCCGGCCGGGTCGTCGTCCCAGCGGCGCAGCAGCCCGTCCCGGGACAACCGCCGCTCGACAACGTCCATCGTGGCGCGCATCCGCGGGTCGTCGGCGGGCAGGAAGCCGACCAACGGCATGATCAGCACCGAGGCGTCCAGGTCGTCGGAGTCGAACGCGCCGGTGAACGCGCCGACCCGCTCGTTCCAGCCCCGGTCGAGCACCACCGCCCGCACCTCGTCCCGGGCGGCGGCCCACCGCGCCACGTCGGCGGGCTCGCCGATGCGTGGTCCGAACCGCACGGCGCGGTCCAGCGCGGTCCAGCACTGGACCTTCGACGAGACGTAGTGCCGCTCCGCGTCGCGCGCCTCCCACATCCCGGCGTCGGGCCGGTGCCAGTCGCGTACCGCCTGGTCGGCCAGCGTGTGCAGCAGGTGGCGGACCTCGGGCGACATCGGGTCGAGGTAGTGCCGCATCAGCCAGGCGGCGTCGAGCACCTCGCCCAGCACGTCGTTCTGTCGCTGCCGCCACGCGTCGTTGCCGACCAGCACCGGCCGGCTGCCCTCGTAGCCGGCGAGATGGTCGAGGTCGTGCTCGGTGAGGTCCCGCTCCCCCTCGACGCCGTACATGATCGGCACCGGGGCGTCGCCGATCCGGCCGATCGCCCGGGCCACCCAGGTGAACTGCCGGTCCGCCTCGTCAGGGCAGGCGGCCCGCCAGAGCGCCTGGAGGGTGAGGCTGAAGTCGCGGAGCCAGACGAAGCGGTAGTCGTAGTTGCGGTCCCCGCCGATCTGCTCCGGCAGTGAGGCGGTGGCCGCCGCGACGACCGCGCCGCTCGGCCCGTACGTCATGCCCTGCACCACCATCGCGCTGCGCCGGACCTGGTCGCGGTACTCGCCCCGGTAGTCGTGCAGGTCCGCCCAGGAGCGCCAGCCGGTGACCGCGTCGGCCACCACCCGCGCGGCGTCGGGCAGCTCCGGGTCGGTGCCGGAGTACGTCGGGGCGTACCCCAGGGTGAACCGGTGGGTGCTGCCGGCGCGGGCGGTGAACCGCCCGACGGCGGCCGCGTCGGTGAGGTTGAGCGGAACGTCGGCACGCAGGTCCAGGCGGCACACGCCGGCCGCCGCGCTGATCACCCCGTCGCGTTCGACGAGGTAGGCGCGGACCCGGCCGTACTCGAAACGCGGCACGTAGTCGGTCCGCATCGGCACCTCGCCGCTGAGCCCCTCGACCACGCGGGCGAGCACACGCGGCGGTCGCAGCCCGATCTCGTGGCCGCGCGCGCCGGGCTCCAGCGCCAGCGTGTCGGTGACGGCCACCGTGCCGGTCGAGGTGGTGAACACGGTACGCAGGACCAGCGTGTCGTCCAGATAGGAGCGGGTGCTGGTGAACTCGCCCTCGGGACGGACGCTCCAGTACCCCGCGTCGCCGCCGAGCAGCCGGCCGAAGACCGACGGCGCGTCGAACCGGTGCGGGCACCACCAGTTGATCGCGCCGGCCCGGTCCACCAGCGCCGCGCTGCACCCGTCGGCGAGGAAGCCGTGCTCGCTGATCCGTCCGGTCCGCACGGTCGTGGCTACCCGCCCGGGCCGGAGCCATGCCTGGCCGTATCCGTGCCGTCCGCCGCGTTACCGCCCGCCGCCGACGGGAACGCGGCGGGTCGACGAAGGAGGATGCTCATGACCAGACCCTCGACTCCGACCGCGGCCTGGCGACCCGGAATGCCGGGCGGCGACAACCTCCCGTCCGGCCCGGGCGGTCGCCCGACGCCGCCGAGCGGGGACGGGCACGGGCCGCAGGCCGGTGCGCCGACCGTCACGATCGGCTCGTACCCGGACTATCCGTCCGCCCAGCGCGTGGTGGACTATCTGGCCGACAACCGGTTCCCGGTGGAACGGACCTCGATCGTCGGCACGAACCTGACGCTGGTGGAGACCGTGATGGGGCGGCTCACCACGGGGCGGGCGGCCCTGCTGGGCGCCGGCACCGGCGCCTGGTTCGGCCTGTTCATCGGGTTGCTGTTCGGCATCTTCACCGCGGGCAACTGGTTGGCGGTGATCCTGGTCGGGCTGGTCATAGGCGCGATCTGGGGTGCCGTGTTCGGCGCGGTCGCGCACGCCATGACCGGTGGGCAGCGCGACTTCACCTCGGCCAGCTCGCTGCGCGCCGGCCAGTACGCGGTCACCGTGGAGGCGGAGGTGGCGGAGCAGGCGCGGCAGCTGCTGGGCCGGATGCACCTCACGCCGACCGGCGCCACCGCCCGCTGAGCGGCGCGACACGGCGAGGGAGGGCCCGCTGCGGGTCCTCCCTCGGCGCGTCAGTCGTGGTAGGCCCGCTCGCCGGCGCGCAGCGGCACGTCGACGCGGTTCTCCGGCGGGGCGAGCGGGCAGGCCCACCGGTCGTCGTAGGCGCAGCTCGGGTTGTAGAGGTAGTTCGCGTCCAACCGCACCCGGCCGCCGGGCAGCACCGTCAGGCCGCGGCCGAACGTGCCCTTGACCGTGTCGGTGAGGTACCGACCCCCGCCGTACGCCCCGTCGCCGCAGGTGGCGTCGCGCACCGGCAGGAACAGCCCACCCCCGTACGCCTCGATCCACCAGAGCGTCAGCGGCCCCCAGGGGGTCTCGGCGACCGCCACCCGGCGGTAGGAGACCACCCCGTCGGGGCCGCCGGTGTCGATGCTCAGCTCGCCCGAGGCGGGCCGCAGCGGCGCCTCGACCACGGCGTCCGGGTCGGGCGGGAACCAGCGCAGCCCGGTGAAGCCCGGCCGGTCGTCCGGCGGCACCGGGCTGCTCGGGTGGGTGCGGAACAGCTCGTCCCGGGCCGCCCGGAAGCCGTCCAGGTCGAGGTCCGAGAGGTAGAGCCGGGCCACCTTCTCCCGCCAGTCGAGCACGTCGAGATCGTCCATACCCCCGACCCTAGTCGGGTGGTCAGTTCAAATTTCGACCGACACCTCATGCCAGCTCTCTGAGACCCGCTCCGCCGCGCAGCAAGGCACTTGTTTAAATTTTAAATAGTGCTACTCTCGGAGCCATGACGGAGAGCCTGGACGCGGAGCGGACGGCCTGCTGGCGCGCGTACATCGAGTCGAGCCAGCGGCTGTTCACCCAGCTGGAGGACGACCTGCGCACGGACAGCGACCTCAGCTTCGCCGACTACCACGTGCTGGTGCTGCTCTCCGAGGCGCCCGGGCAGCGCCTGCGCATGGGTGAGCTGGCCGACCGGCTGGTCTTCTCACCGAGCCGCCTGACCTACCAGATCACCACGATGCAGAAGCGCGGCCTGGTGGCCAAGGAGTCCTGCCCGGCCGACCGGCGCGGCAGCGAGGCCGTCCTCACCGCGACCGGGCTGCTGGCCCTGCGCGAGGCCGCGCCGCACCACCTGCGCTCCGTGCGCACCCACCTGATCGACGACCTCGACGACGCCGAGGTCGCCTGCCTCACCCGGGTCTTCGAGCGGCTCGGCCGGCGCCTGCGCGCCGACCGCACCGCGTCGTCCACCCCGGCCGACAACTAGGGAGCCCGCGATGCCCGCGATCACCGTCGACGACGTCCTCGTCCTGCCCCGCCTGCCGAGGCTGGACGAGTCCACCACCTACCGCCCGGTCCGCCGGGTCACCACCGCGCCCAGCGGCTACGAGGGCGAGGGCTTCCCGGTCCGCCGGGCCTTCGCCGGGGTCGCGATGACCGACCTGGACCCGTTCATCCACCTCGACCAGATGGGCGAGGTCGACTACGCGCCCGGCGAGCCGAAGGGCACCTCGTGGCACCCGCACCGGGGCTTCGAGACGGTGACCTACATGATCGACGGGATCATGGACCACCAGGACTCGACCGGTGGCGGCGGCACCATCACCGACGGCGACACTCAATGGATGACGGCCGGCAGCGGCCTGTTGCACATCGAGGCGCCGCCGGAGCACCTGGTGATGAGCGGAGGGCTGTTCCACGGCCTCCAACTCTGGGTCAACCTGCCCCGGGTGGCCAAGATGAGCGCGCCCCGCTACCAGGACATCCGCGGCCGGGAGTCGGCGCTGCTGACCACGCCCGACGGCGGCGGCCTGATCCGGGTCATCGCCGGCGAGGTCGCCGGGCACCGCGGCCCGGGCTCGACGCACACGCCGATCACCATCGCGCACGTCACGTTGCAGCCCGGCGCGGAGCTGAGCCTGCCCTGGCGGCCGGACTTCAACGCGCTGGTCTACGTGCTGGCCGGCCGCGGCACGGTCGGCACCGACCGGCGGCCGATCCACCTCGGCCAGCTCGCCGTGCACGGGCCCGGCGACGCGCTGCGGATCACCGCCGACCGGACGCAGGACGGCAACACCCCGGCGCTGGAGCTCTACCTGATGGGCGGGCAGCCGATCCGCGAGCCGGTGGCCCACTACGGCCCGTTCGTGATGAACACCCGGGCCGAGCTGATCCAGGCGGTCGAGGACTTCCAGGCCGGCCGGCTCGGGGTGATCCCGAGCGGACGGGTGCCGCACAGCGACGGGCAGGGCGACCGGCCCTGACCTGCTACGGGCGCCCCGGTCCACCGGGGCGCCCGGGCGCGGTCTCAGGAGACGGCGAAGATACCGGCCACGCCGAGGATCACCATCAACAGCACCGCCACCAGCGCACCCCGCTCCCCCTCCACCGCCTGGTCGCGGTCGTCGGTCACGGTGTTCGTCGTCTCGGCGGGCATGTCGGTGCCTCCTCGGTTTCGCGTTCCAGGGGTCCGGGGTACCCCAGGCGCGTGCCACCGCCGCCGACCTGCTGCGTCGTGGTGCGGGGCCCGTCCGGGGGTCCTACCGTGTGAGGACGTCGTCGACCTCGGGAGGCTGGAACGTGACCCTGCGGGACTGGTTCCTCACCGCACAGGAACGCGCCAACCCAGGCTCAGAATTACCCGTCTGGACGAGCGGAAACCTCGCCGAGCCGTTGATTCACGGTGCCGCGTACTTCGACCGGCTGGTCCGGGAGGTGGAGGCGCTGACGGCCGGTGACCACCTGTTCTTCACCGACTGGCGGGGCGACCCGGACGAGCGGATGCGCCCGGACGGCCCCACGGTGGTGCAACTGTTCGCGCAGGCCGCCCAGCGCGGGGTGGTCGTCAAGGGCCTGCTGTGGCGCTCCCACCTCGACGCGCTCTCCTACAGCGAGGAGGAGAACCGCGACCTCAGCGAGGCCGTCTGCGCGGCCGGCGGCGAGGTGCTGCTCGACCAGCGGGTCCGGCGCGGCGGCTCGCACCACCAGAAGCTCGTCGTGCTGCGCCATCCCGACGACCCGGAACGCGACGTCGCGTTCGCCGGCGGCATCGACCTGTGCCACAGCCGGCGCGACGACGCGACCCACGCCGGCGATCCGCAGGCGGTGGCCATGTCCCCGCGCTACGGCTCGACGCCGCCCTGGCACGACGTCCAGCTCGCGCTGCGCGGGCCGGTGGTCGGCGCGCTGGACACCACGTTCCGCGAGCGCTGGACCGACCCGATGCCGCTGGACTCGGAGAACCCGATGGCCTACCTGCGGGACCGGCTGCGCGGTTCGGACCTGCGCCCGGACCCGCTGCCCGACCAGCCCGCCGACCCGCCGCCCTGCGGGCCGCACCACGTGCAGGTGCTGCGCACCTACCCGGCGGTGCGTCCGCGCTACTCCTTCGCGCCGGACGGCGAACGCACCGTCGCCCGCGGCTACACCAAGGCGGTACGCCGGGCGCGCCGGCTGATCTACCTGGAGGACCAGTACCTCTGGTCGAACGAGGTGGCCGAGCTGTTCGCCCAGGCGCTGCGCGAGCACCCGGACCTGCACCTGGTGGCGGTGGTTCCCCGGCACCCGGACGTCGACGGCCGGCTCGCGCTGCCGCCGAACATGGTGGGCCGGGAGCAGGCGCTGTCGCTCTGCCACCGGGCCGCCCCGGACCGGGTGCACGTGTTCGACGTCGAGAACCACGAGGGCACCCCGGTGTACGTGCACGCCAAGGTCTGCGTGGTGGACGACGTCTGGGCCAGCGTGGGCAGCGACAACTTCAACCGCCGCTCCTGGACCCACGACAGCGAGCTGTCCTGCGCGGTGCTGGACGACACCCACGACGAGCGGTCGCCGGCCGACCCGGCCGGGCTGGGCGACGGCGCCCGGGTCTTCGCCCGCGACCTGCGGCTGCGGCTCTGGCGGGAGCACCTGGACCGCGACCCCGACGGCACGCAGGACGACGACCTGCTGGACCCGGCGGAGGCGGTGGCGGCGATCACCGCCGCGGCCGAGGAGCTGGACCGCTGGCACGCCGCTGGGCGGGTCGGCCCCCGACCGCCCGGCCGGTTGCGGCCGCACCTACCGGAGCGGCTGCCCTGGCGTACGCGGCTCTGGGCGCTGCCGGCGTACCGGCTGGTCTACGACCCGGACGGCAGGCCGCTGCGCGCCCGGCGCGCCGGCACCTGGTGAAGGTCCCCCGCCTCGTCCGGCACCTTGGGGCGGGCGGGATAGGCGAACGACACCCGGGGCGAGTAGAAGCCCCAGCAGACGTGCAGCGGGTTGGCCGGCCGGAGCGCGTAGACCGGGTGCTCCGGCGCCAGGAACTCCACCGACTCGACCTCGAACGGTGACACCGGCTCGGCCACGTAGGGGTAGTCGGTCACGATCAGCTCGCCGTCGCGACGGGTGAGGTAGCGGTGGTGCCCGTTGTGCGCCTCGGTGCCGGTGTGCCCGACGCGGGCGGTGACCCGGATCAGCGGCCGGCCGTCGGCCCGGGTCTCCGCGGTGAGCCGTCCGCCGCGTACCTCCAGGTGGGTCTCGCCGTCGGTGGCCGGGGCACCGCGGGCGGCGGCGTACTGCCGGACCCGGGGGCTGGAGGCCAGGTAGTGCGTCCACCAGCCGCCCGGGGTCTCGCCGTCCGGCGCGTCCATGTCCGCCAGCGAGACACCGAGGAAGGTGAGCGAGTAGGCGCCGAAGCCGGAGGTCTGGGTCCCGTCGTCGACCACGTACTGACAGAGGAAGACCTGCCGCTGCGGGTGCGCCCGGAGGCCGGTCGGCACCAGCGCCTCCGCCGCGCCGGGGTCCGCCGGGATCCAGCTGAACAGCAGCGTCGGGGCGTTGATGACGAGTTGCGGCGCGGCGGGATCGAGCACGGTGCCTCCGTAGACGTGTACCTACGGACGCTACGGGCGGTCCCGTTGGTGGGACAACGACGGAAAGGCGACACTTCGACCGACTGTCGGGTTCTGCGTTGACCGGTCGGATCGAGCGGGCCGACCGACCGGACATGGGCCACCGCTGCGCGATATGCCCCGATCCAGGCCGTTGATACCCCGATAAGCCTTAAGTACATCATACTTTCGGCTAGATTTCTGTCCGCCGGTCAGGCTAAGGTGGCTTTCGAACGGACCAACTGAAGCTAAACCTAAGCGTCTCTTCTTTTTTTCCGCGGACGAGGTGCAGGGAGGACCACCATGACCGCCCACACGATCAGTGCTCCGGCGACATCCGCGCCGGCCGGCTCCGCGAAGCTCGACCCCCGCGCGCTCACCGACAGCGCCGCCGACCTGCTCGCCGCGATGGCCGCGCTGCCCGCGAACCACCCGTCGCGACCGGCCCTGCGCGACCGCGCCATCGAGGCCTGGCTGCCGCTGGCCAACCACCTCGCCCACCGCTACAGCGGGCGGGGCGAGCCCAACGACGACCTGGCGCAGACCGCCGCGATCGGCCTGATCAAGGCGATCGACAAGTTCGACCCGTCCCGCGGCGTCGACTTCGCCGGTTACGCCATCCCGACCATCATCGGCGAGCTGAAGCGGCACTTCCGCGACCGCACCTGGGACATCCGGGTGCCGCGCCGGCTCCAGGAGCTGCGGCTGGCGATCTCCGACGCCAACAGCACGCTGCTGCAGACCCTCGGCCGCTCGCCGACGGTCGCCGACATCGCCGCCCACCTCAAGCTCACCGAGGAAGAGGTGCTGGAGGGCCTGGAGGGCGCCCGCGCCTACAACGCGGTGTCGCTGTCCACCCCGACCGGGGACGGCGAGCGCGCCACCGAGCTGGGCGACCTGCTCGGCGGCGAGGACGGCGAGTTCGAGCTGGCCGAGATGCGGGTCGCTCTCGGCCCGGCGTTGGCCACCCTCGACCAGCGCGAGCAGAAGATCCTCACGCTGCGCTTCTACGGCAACCTGACCCAGTCGCAGATCGCCGAGCAGATCGGCGTCTCGCAGATGCACGTGTCCCGGCTGCTGGCCCGGGCGCTGACCAAGCTGCGCGGGCAGCTCGACGGAACGTACTAGGGGGGTGGCGGCGGCCGGGTCGGCGGGCCCGGCGTCGCGAGCCACCCGGCCCGGTCGGCGGTGCGCCGGCCGGGCCGTTCCGCGTCCGGGCCGAGCCGGTCCGGACCGTTCCGCGTCCGAGCCGGGCCGGCCCCGAGGCATGGCGAGCGCCGCTCCGTCGCCCGGAGTTCCGGACAGACACGGCGCCGTCGGCGCCGCGGGCACCGGCGCACGCCGCCTGTCGAGCTGAGTGGTTCGTGATATCGCGAGCCGCCACATCGCGCGCGGCCACCAGCCGCCTCCGTGCCCTCCGTCGATCATGGAGTTGTGGCGCCTGACAATGCCCGTCGATCCGGGCGAACCGGGAGCCACAACTCCATGATCGACGCGACCTGTCGACAGATGATCCGGTGGCGCCGACGGGCTGGGCTTCTCACCGGGGCAGGTGGCCGTCGAGGGCGTGCCTGTCTCGGTCGAGCCCGTACCTCACCGCGATCCCGAGGCGGGCCGCCCGATCCGGGACGCCCCGCTGTGCGCGCATCGCGGTCGGCGAGTGACCGCGTCACCCTCGGACGGCTGCGGACGCACGACGTCGGCGCGCCGGCGACGGAGTGACGGTCGGTGACCGGGGACCGGACACGGCCGACGGTGTCGGGGGCGGGGCAGCGCGGACCGTCCGGCGGCGGGGTGCGAGAGTGGGGCCGTGCTCGCCGACGTACCGCTCGACCTGCCGGTCCGACCGGTGCTGCCGGCGTTGGTCGAAGCGCTGCGGGAGCGGGGCGCCGGCATCCTGGTCGCGCCGCCGGGCACCGGCAAGACCACCACCGCGCCGCTCGCGGTCGCGGACGCGGTCGCCGGTCGGGTGGTGATCGCGCAACCCCGGCGGGTGGCCGCGCGCGCCGCCGCGCACCGGATGGCCGCGCTGCTCGGCGAGCGGGTCGGCGACCGGATCGGCTACGCCGTGCGCGGCGAGCGCCGGGGCGGGCCGCGTACCCGGGTCGAGGTCGTCACCACCGGCCTGCTGGTGCGCCGGCTCCACCACGACCCGGAGCTGCCGGGGGTGGGCGCGGTGCTGCTCGACGAGTGCCACGAGCGGCAGCTCGACGCCGACCTGGCGCTGGCGTTCACCGTGGAGGCCCGGGCCACGCTCCGCCCCGACCTCTGGCTCCTCGCGATGTCGGCGACGCCGCGGGCCGACCGGTTCGCGGCACTGCTCGGCGGGGACGCCCCCGCGCCCGTGGTGCGGGCGCAGGCCGCGCTGCACCCGGTGGAACGGGTCTGGGCGCCGCCGCCGCGTCCGGTGACCCCGCCCGGCGCCGGCCGGGTGGACCCGATGCTGCTGGACCACGTGGCCGCCACGGTCCGCCGGGCGTTACGCGAGCGGGACGGCGACGTGCTGGTCTTCCTGCCCGGCGCGGGCGAGATCGCGGCGGTCGCGGGCCGGCTGGGTGGCCTGCCCGACACCGTCGTCCTGCCGCTGCACGGCCGGCTGCCCGGGTCCGCCCAGGACGCCGCGCTCGCCCCGGCCCCGGGTCGCCGCCGGGTGGTGCTGTCCACCGCGGTGGCGGAGAGCAGCCTGACCGTGCCCGGGGTACGGGTGGTGGTGGACGCCGGGCTGAGCCGGGTGCCCCGCACCGATCTGGCCCGTGGGCTGGGCGCGCTGGTCACCGTGCCGGTGTCCCGGGCGGCCGCCACCCAGCGCGCCGGACGGGCCGGGCGGGAGGCGCCGGGCGCGGTCTACCGCTGCTGGTCGGAGGCGACGCACGCCCGGCTCGCCCCGCAGCCGGAGCCGGAGATCGCCACCGCCGACCTGACCGGGTTCGCGCTGGAGCTGGCGGCCTGGGGCGCGCCGGACGGCGCCGGTCTGGCGCTGCCCGACCCCCCGCCGCCGGCCGCGCTCACCGTGGCCCGGGAGACGCTGGCCACGCTCGGCGCGGTGGACGCCGACGGCCGGATCACCGCGCGGGGCCGGGCGGTCGCGGCGGTCGGCACCCATCCCCGGCTGGCGCGGGCGCTGCTGGACGGTGCGCCCCGGGTCGGCGCGGACCGGGCCGCCGAGGTGGTGGCGGTGCTCGCCGAGGAGACGCTGGGCGGCGCGGGGGACGACCTGCCGGCCCGGTGGCGCCGACTGCGCGCCGGCGCGGACCCGGCCGCCACCGCCCGCTGGCGGATCGAGGTACGCCGGCTGCGCGCCGCCCTGCCCGCGGGCGGTCCGGAACCCGCGCCCCGCACCACGGGGTCGCGACGACCGGAGCGCCCGCTTCGTGCCGCGTCGCCCGGCGGCGGGTCGCCAGGGCCGGAGCGACTGCCCGACGATCTGGCCGCGGGGCTGCTGGCCGGTCTGGCGTACCCGGAACGGCTGGCCCGGGCGCGGCGGGCCGGCGGGACCGCGTACCTGATGGCCGGCGGGACCGCCGCGGAGCTGGCGGCCGGGTCGGGGCTGACCGGATCGTCGTGGCTCGCCGTCGCGGTGGCCGACCGCTCCCCCGGCGCGCCGGCCGCGCGGGTGCGGCTGGCCGCGCCGATCGACGAGGCGACCGCGCGGGAGGCCGGCGCGGGGCTGCTGCGCACCGACCGGGAGGTCGTCTGGTCCGCCGGGGACGTGGTGGCCCGGGAGGTGGTCCGCCTCGGCGCCGTCGAGCTGGTCGACCGGCCGTTGACCGCGCCGGACCCGGAGCTGGTCGCCGCGGCGGTGCGCGACGGCCTGCGCCAGGAGGGCCTCGGCCTGCTCGGCTGGTCGCCGGAGGCGACGGCGCTGCGCCGCCGGCTGGCCTTCTGCCGGTCGGCGCTCGGCGACGACTGGCCGGACGTCTCCGACGTCGCGCTGCTCGACGCCGCGCCGCTCTGGCTCGGGCCGGAACTGGGCCGGGTCCGCCGCCGGGGCGACCTCGTGCGGGTCGACGTGGCGGGGGCGCTGCGTCGGCTGCTCGACTGGCGGCAGGCGGCCCGGCTGGACGAGCTGGCGCCGGAACGGCTGCCGGTGCCCAGCGGCTCGCGGATCCGGGTCGACTACACCGACCCGGCCGCCCCGGTGCTGGCGGTGAAGCTGCAGGAGACGTTCGGCTGGCGGGACGCCCCCCGGATCGCCGACGGCCGGATGCCGGTGCTGCTGCACCTGCTCTCCCCCGCCGGGCGGCCGGTGGCAGTCACCGCGGACCTGGCCTCCTTCTGGCGGACCGGGTACCCGCAGGTGCGGGCGGAACTGCGCGGGCGCTACCCGCGTCACCCGTGGCCGGAGGACCCGACGACGGCGGAGCCGACCCGGCGGGCCAGCCCGCGCCGGCGCTAGGCGCGGTCACTCCTCGACGACGTCGGCGATCACCACGGTGATGTTGTCCGGGCCGCCGGCGCGCAGCGCGAGGTCGATGAGCCGGGCCGCGCAGGCGTCCCGGTCCAGGCCCTCGCCGAGCACCTCGGTGAGCGTGTCGGCGCGGACCACGTTGGAGAGGCCGTCGCTGCACAGCAGCCACCGGTCGCCGGCCCGGGGCACCATGGTCGCGTACGTCGGGGAGACCTGGTCGCCCTGCAACGCCTGGGTCACCACGGCGCGCCGGGGGTGGCTGCTCGCCTGCTCGGCGGTGATCACACCCTGGTCGACGAGCATCTGCACGAACGTGTCGTCGCGGGTGACCTGCTTGAGCACGCCCTCGCGGAACAGGTAGGCCCGGGAGTCGCCGACGTGCGCCAGCGCCAGGCAGCTGCCGGTGCGGGCGAACAGCAGCGCGGTCAGCGTGGTGCCCATGCCCTGGCGCTCCGGGTCCTCCTCGACGGCCCGGCGGATCCCCTCGGTGGCCCGTTCGATGGCCCCCTGGAGCGCGGCGACCAGCGCGTCCTCCGGCGTCTCCACGTCCAGCGGGGCGATCGCGTCGATCGCGATGCGGCTGGCCAGGTCGCCGGCCGCCATGCCGCCCATGCCGTCGGCGACCGCGACCAGCCAGGCGCCCGCGTGCTGCGCGTCCTGGTTGCCGCTGCGGATCAGCCCACGGTCGCTCGCTCCGACGGAACGAAGCTTCAGGGTCATGGGTCGCAGCCTGCCAGGTCGAGGGCTCGGTTGTCTCTAGGAGATCACCACCATCGTACGTGGCGCGGTGGACCCTCCTGCGCACGGGCGCACGCGGGCCATCGGGTCGGATCGATTGACAGAGGCGGAACGCGATGGAAACATCGCCCTGATAGTGGGAGCGCTCCCAGCTCCCGTGCTCTCCTCCACCACCCCCGAGCACGGAAGGAACCCTCCGTGACCCGATCCCGTCGTCGGCTGGTCGCGCTCGCCGCGGCCACCACCCTGGCGCTCGCCGCCACCGCCGGCCCGGCCTCCGCCGAGGTGCCGCCGGACGCCCCCGAACAACTGCGCAACGGCGACTTCAGCGCCGGCGTGTCCCCCTGGTTCTCCTACGGCACCGGTGACCTGGCGGTCACCGACGGCCGGCTCTGCACCACCGTCGCCGCCGGCACGGCCAACCCCTGGGACGCCGGCATCGGCCAGGATGCGGTGCCGCTGATCTCCGGCGCCGAGTACGAGCTGTCCTTCGACGTCTCCGCGACCCCCGGCGCGGCCGTCAAGGCGGTGCTCCAGCTCGGCAGCGCCCCCTACACCACGTACGCCAGCGTCGACGCCACCGCCACCGGCACCGCGCGGCACGTCACCACCACCTTCACCTCCCCCGCCGACAACGCCGGCGCCCAGCTCATCTTCCAGATCGGCGGCAGCGCGCAGGCGCAGACGTTCTGCCTCGACAACGTGTCGCTGCGCGGCGGCGAGGCGGCCCCGCCGTACGAGCCGGACACCGGGCCGCGGGTCCGGGTGAACCAGGTCGGCTACCTGCCCGGCGGGCCGAAGCACGCCACCGTGGTCACCGAGGCCACCGGGGCGCTGCCCTGGCAGCTGAAGTCGGCCGCCGGTGCGGTGGTCGCCAGCGGCGAGACCACGCCGCGTGGCACCGACGCCGCCTCGGCGCAGAACGTGCAGACCGTCGACTTCTCGGCGTACCGCACGCCGGGCACCGGCTACACGCTCACCGTCGACGGCGAGACCAGCCACCCGTTCGACATCTCCGGCACGCTCTACGACCGGCTGCGCGCCGACTCGCTCCAGTTCTTCTACGCCCAGCGCAGCGGCATCGCGATCGACGGCGACCTGATCGGCGCCGAGTACGCCCGCCCCGCCGGCCACCTCGACGTCGCGCCCAACCAGGGCGACACCGACGTGCCCTGCCAGCCCGGCGTCTGCGACTACACGCTGGACGTGCGCGGCGGCTGGTACGACGCCGGCGACCACGGCAAGTACGTGGTCAACGGCGGCATCGCCACCTACCAGCTGCTCAACGCGTTCGAGCGGACCAAGACCGCGGAGACCGCCGACGGCGGCGCGGCCCTCGGTGACGCCACGCTGCGGGTGCCCGAGCGCGGCAACGCCGTGCCGGACGTGCTCGACGAGGCCCGCTGGGAGCTGGACTTCCTGCTGCGCATGCAGGTGCCGACGGGTGAGCCGCTGGCCGGGATGGTGCACCACAAGATCCACGACAAGAACTGGACCGGCCTGCCGCTGGCCCCGCAGGACGACCCGCAGCCGCGCGAGCTGCACCCGCCGTCCACCGCCGCCACGCTCAACCTGGCCGCCGTGGCCGCGCAGTGCGCCCGGCTGTTCGCCCCGTACGACGCCGCCTACGCGGCCCGCTGCGCCACGGCCGCGAAGACCGCGTACGCGGCGGCGAAGGCGCACCCGGCGATCTACGCGTCGGCCAGCGACGGCACCGGCGGCGGCGCGTACGACGACACGAACGTCACCGACGAGTTCTACTGGGCCGCGGTCGAGCTGTGGCTGAGCACCGGCGACAAGGCGTTCCTGGCCGACGTCACCGCCTCGCCGCTGCACACCGCCGACGTCTTCACCCCGAACGGCGCGTTCGGCTGGCAGAGCGTGGCCGCGTTGGGCCGGCTCGACCTGGCCACCGTGCCGAACACGCTGCCGGCCGCCGAGAAGACCCGGATCCGCGCCTCGGTGACCGCCGCCGCGGACCGCTACCTGGCCGCGCTCGACGACCAGGCGTACGGGCTGCCGATGCCGGGCACCGCCGACGCGTACGTCTGGGGCAGCAACAGCAACGTGGTGAACAACGCGATCGTGCTGGCCACCGCGTTCGACCTGAGCCGCGACGCGAAGTACCGGGACGGCGCGGTGCAGAGCGCCGACTACCTGTTCGGCCGCAACGCGCTGAACATGTCCTACGTGACCGGTTGGGGTGAGCAGAACGCGCACAACCAGCACAGCCGGATCTTCGCCCACCAGCTGAACCCGGACCTGCCGAACCCGCCGGCCGGCTCGCTCGCCGGCGGCCCGAACGCCGCCCTCCAGGACCCGTACGCGGCGAACCTGCTCGCCGGGTGCGCGCCCATGTTCTGCTACGTCGACGACATCAACTCGTACGCGACCAACGAGGTGGCGATCAACTGGAACTCGGCGCTGGCCTGGCTCGCGTCGTTCCTGGCGGACCAGGGTGACGCCTCGGCCGTGCCGGCGCCCACCTGCGCGGTCACCTACACCACCCACGGCAGTTGGCCGTCCGGCTTCACCACCCAGGTGACGGTGCGCAACACCGGCACGACGGCGGTGAACGGGTGGACGCTGCGGTGGGCCTTCACCGGCGGCCAGAAGGTCAACCACGCCTGGTCGGCGGAGGTCGCCCAGACCGGCGCCACGGTCACCGCGAAGAACCTGTCGTGGAACAGGAAGCTCGCGCCCGGGGCGTCCACCACGTTCGGCCTGAACGGCACGGGTTCCGCGACCCCCAACCCCGACCCCACGCTGGTCACCCTGAACGGGAAGGCCTGCACCGTCTCCTGACCGACGCTCGTGCGGTGGTGGCGCCGGCCCGGCGTCACCACCGCACGGTCGGCGAACCGCCGGGTACGGTCCCGGCATGGCGTATCTGCTCCTGGCGCTGGCGATCACGGCCGAGGTGGTCGGCACCAGCCTGCTGAAGGCGAGCGACGGGTTCACCCGACTCTGGCCCACGGTCGGCCTGGTGGCCTGCTACCTGGCCGCGTTCGGGCTGCTCGCCCTCGTGGTCCGGGACGTCCCGGTCGGCGTGGCGTACGCGATCTGGTCCGGACTGGGCACCGCCGCGATCATGGCGGTCGGGGCGGCGTTCCTGGGCGAGCCGCTCAGCGTGACGAAGGTGGTGGGGGCCGGTCTGGTCATCGCCGGCGTGGTGGTGCTCAACCTCGGCGGCGCGCACTAGGTGCGGGCCGGGTTCAACCTCCGGCCGCGCGCAGCAGCCGGAGCTGGCCGATCTCGGCGGCGTTCTTCATCAGCTCGACGTTGACCCAGGCCACCAGGTGCGCCACCGTGAGCCCGGCGTCGCCCGGCCAGGGGTACGCGGACGGACGGGCCAGGTCGACCTCGGTGAGGCCGTCGAGGAAGTCCGCCGGGTCGAGCCGGTCGAGGTGGTATTCGACAAGCGCCCAGGTCAGGTCGAACTGCCAGCGCGGCAGGGCCGGATCGGTGGGGACGGACACCGGGCGATGGTGGCACGGCCGGGGTCGCCGGTCGACCGGTTAACCGGCCGGGAACTCGGGGTGGGCGCCGGCCCGCCGGACCATGTCGTCCCACTGGCGGGCGACCGCCGCCAGGTCGTCCCGTCGACTCCGCTCGAACTCCGCCAGCTCTGGCGCGACGGCGCGCAGCGCGGCCTGCCCGGCCGGCCGGCGACACTCGGCGTCCGACCCGATCCCGCGCCACCAGCGCCACCCCGCTCCGGGCGGTGGGTGGAACACCGCGTCGCGGCAGGGACGACGATGCCGCGGAGTGCGAAATACCGCTGAGTCATAAATATGACCAGGCGGTATATCGCACGACAATCATCGCTGCCCGCCGCCCGCCGCCCGCTGCCCGCGGCCCGCGGCCACCGGGTCAGCCGACCGTCCGGCGCATCGCGACCCGGTCGGCCGGATCGAGCCCGAGCGCCGCCTCGGCGACCAGCAGCCCGACCAGCCCCGGCGTCAGTGCGGAGGCGTCCAGCTCGCGGAATCCGCAGCGCGCGTAGTACGGCCCGTTCCACGGCACCGACCGGAACGTGGTCAGCGTCAGTGCCGGCAGCCGCTCCGCCGCCGCCCACCGCGCCACGTCGTCGAGCAGGCCCCGGCCGATCCCGCGCCGGGCGTACGCCGGGTCGACGCTGAGCTGCTGCACGTGCGCCGCGCCGTCGACGAGGTCGACCAGCGCGAACGCGATCGGGCGGTCCGCCGCGTCGACCGCGACCCGCAGCCGGCCGGCGCGTTGCCCGGTGGCGAGCGCGTCCAGCGGCAGCGGCGGCATGTCGGCCACCCGGGTCATGCCGATCTCGCGGAACGGTGCGCCCGAGGCCACCTCGATCCGCTGCACCTCGGCCAGCTCGTCGGCCCGGGCGGTCCTGCTCGCGTCCACGGGCCGACCCTGGCAGAGCGGGCCGACCGAGGCGACCAGATTTCTCCGGGCATGCCGTCCTGCCGCGCTACGGCCCGCGCGCGACGTGCGCACCGGCACACCACGGACCTTGCCCGAGCGGCCGGGCAGCGAGCAGCGAGCAGCGAGCAGCGAGCAGCGAGCAGCGATGATCGGCGGAACGCCATAGGTGCGTCGCGGCTGGGAGCACACCCGCCCCGCCCGGGCGTTCCGACGGCGGCCGGCCAGCACGCGCACGGTGTGACCGACCTCGCCTCGGGCGGGACTCCGACGCCGCGTCTTCGTGTCTAGCGTCGGGCCCATGACCCGCAGTCGACGCCATCCGGCCACCGAATCCTGCGCGGCAGCGCCCCTCGGGCACTGATGGGACGCGTCTCGCCACTCCCCCCGCCCGGGCCGTTGCGCACTCTCGCGCTCGCCACGCTGGCCAACACGGTCGGCACCGGGCTGTGGCTGGCCGGCGGGGCGCTCTACCTGACCCGGGACGTGGGGCTCTCCCCGACGTCGGTGGGTGCGGGGCTGACCGTCGCCGGGCTGGTCGGCCTGACCGCCAGCGTGCCGCTGGGCGGCCTGGCGGACCGCTGGGACCCGCGTACGCTGCGGGCCGCGCTCCAGGTCTGCCAGGCGTTCGCCGCGGCCGCGTACCTGCTGGTCGACTCGCTTGCGATGTTCCTGGTGGTGGCGGTGCCGGAGGCGCTGCTGTCCGCCGGGAACCTGGCGGTGCGGGCGGCGCTCGTCGCCGCCGTCGGCGGCCCGACCGGACGGGTGCACGCCTTCGCCACGCTGCGCGCGGTGGCCAACCTGGGCACCACCGCCGGCACCGCGCTGGCCGGGATCGCGCTGGCCGTGGACACCCACCGGGCGTACCAGGTCCTGGTGCTCGGCAACGTCGCCACCTATCTGCTCTCGGCGGCGCTGCTGTTGCGGGTGCCACGGCAGGCGGCACGTGCCGGCGGCGCGCGGCGGGCGGCCGGGTCGATCCGGCGCGGCGGGCCGTTGCGGGACGGGCGCTTCCTCGCGGTGAGCGGCACGTCGGCGGTGCTCGGTACACACCTGACCGTGCTCACGCTGGTCGTGCCGCTGTGGACGGTCGGCCAGGCCGGCGCGCCGCCCCCGGTGGTGTCGGCGGTGCTGCTCGTCAACACGGTGCTAACCGTGCTGCTGGCGGTGCGGCTCAGCGGCGGCGCGGAGACCGCCGCGCCGGCCGCGCGCAAGCTGCGCCGGGCCGGGCTGGTGCTGGCCTCGGCCACCCCGCTCTACGCGGCGACCGCCGGCCTGCCGGTGCTGCCGGCGGTCGGGGTGCTGCTGGTGGCCACCGCCGTGTGGACGGTGGGCGACCTGTGGCACGCCTCGGCCGGCGCCGGGCTCGCCTACGACCTGGCCCCGCCGCACGCGATCGGCGCCTACCAGGGCGCGGACGGGCTGGTCGCCGGGCTGGCCCAGGCGCTCGGCCGGGGCCTGCTCACGTTGCTCGTGCTGGGCGGCGGGGCGGTGGGCTGGCTGGTGCTCGGCGCGCTGTTCGCGGCCGTCGGGCTGACCGCCCCGGCGCTGGCCCGGCGCGCGGTGGCGAGCCGGCCGGCGCCCACCGGGGAGCCGGCCGCCGCCGGGCAGCCGGTCGCACCCGTGTAGCAGCATGGCGGGATGACCGACCAGCGGAACATCACCATCCGTCCCGGCGGGCCGGACGACGCCCCCACCGTGCTGCGCCTGCTCGACAGCGCCACCGCGTGGCTGGTGGAGCGGGGCCGCACCGACCAGTGGGGCACCACGCCGGCCTCGGCCGACCCCCGCCGGATCGACCAGGCCGCCGCGTGGGCCGGTGCGGGCGGCCTGCACCTCGCCGACATCGACGGGACGGTCGTGGGCGCGCTGGTGGTCGGCGCGGCGACGGAGTACGTGCCGCCGCCCACCGAGCCGGAGCTGTACGTGAACCTGCTGGTCACCGACCGGGCGTACGCCGGTAACGGGGTCGGGGCGCGGCTGCTGGCGCACGCGGCGGAGCTGGCCCGCGACCGCGGTGTCGGCCTGCTGCGGGTGGACTGCTTCCGGAGCCCGGACCGGTCGCTGGTGCGCTTCTACGAGGGGTGCGGCTTCACCGCCACCGACCCGTTCACCGTCCAGCGGCCGGGGCGGGCGCCGTGGCCCGGGCAGGTGCTGGCCCGCCGGGTCGGCTGAGTCAGCCGATCTCCTCGTCGACGAAGCACCAGCGCCACGACTCGCCCGGCTGCACCGACCGCATCACCGGGTGCCCGCTGCTCTCGAAGTGCTTCGTGGCGTGCTGGTAGGGCGACGAGTCGCAGCAACCCACGTGCCCGCAACTCAGGCAGGCCCGCAGGTGCACCCAGTCGTCGTTGCCGATGGCGACGCAGTCGGGGCACTCGCTGGTGGTGCTCGGCTCGGCCCCGCCCGGCTCGGCCAGGTGCTGGCAGCTCATTCGTCGACCTCCTGTCGCAGCAGGGACTCTTCCAGATCCAGATCACGATAGGCGCGGGTGAGCACCTCCTCCGGGATCCGGCCGGAGTCGCGGGCGGCGCGGAACACCTCCCGCTCGGCGTCGATCATCTCCTGTCGCAGCCGCGCGTACGCCTGGGAGGGGGTCTCCCGCTCGGTGCCGCCGAGCCGTTCCCAGGCCACGTTGGCGCGGGACGTGGTCAGCCCGCGCAGGCGTTCCACCACGGCCTCCGGCGCGCCCCCGGCCAGCGCGTCCAGCCGTTCCCGGGCCGCCCGGCTGGCCTGCTGCTGCACCCCGGCGGCGGACAGCGCGTCCTGCACCGGATCGTCCGGCGGCAGCCGCAGCCGCCGGGCCAGCCACGGCAGCGTGGCACCCTGGCCGACCAGGGTGGCCACGATCACCGCGAACGCCAGCCAGATCAACAGCGCCCGCGGGTAGGGCCGGTCGTCGGCGAGGGTGAGCGGCAGGCCCAGCGCGGCGGCCAGCGTCACCACGCCGCGCATGCCGGCCCAGCCGATGACGATCGGGAACTGCACCGGGGGCGCCGGGTCGCGCCGCCGTACCCGGGGCACCAGCCGGGCCAGGTAGGTGGCCGGGAAGACCCAGACGAACCGGGCCAGGAACACGGCCGCCAGCACCGCGACGGTGATCGCCGCCAGCGAGCCGACCGGCTCGTCGAGGTCGCGCAGCACCTCGGGCAGTTGCAGGCCGACCAGCAGGAACACCAGCCCCTCCAGCAGGAACTGGATCAGCCGCCAGAACGCGGTCACCTGGAGCCGCGAGGCGGCCGACATGAGCAGCGGCAGCTTGTGCCCGATGCCCAGGCCGGTGACCACCACCGCGACCACGCCGGAGGCGTGGATCTCCTCGGCGGCGAACACCACCGCGAACGGGATGATCAGCGACAACGCGTTGTCCAGGACCGGGTCGGTGATGCGCTTGTGCAGGTAGCCGAAGACGACCACGCCGAGCAGCCCGACGAGGACGCCGCCGCCGGTGGCGACCACCACCTCCCGGGCCACGTAGCCGAAGCTGACCCCGCCGGCACTCGCGGTGGCGGCGACGATCGCCACCCGCAGCAGCACCAGCGCGGTGGCGTCGTTGACCAGGCTCTCGCCCTCCAGGATGGTGACGACCCGCCGGGGCAGGCCGACCCGCCGGGCCACCGCGGTGGCGGCGACCGCGTCGGGCGGCGCCACCACCGCGCCGAGCGCCAGGCAGATCGCGTACGGCAGGTCGGGCAGGAACAGGTGCACCACGGTGCCCACCACGAACGCGGTGAAGATCACCAGCCCGACGGCGAGCAGCAGGATCGGCCGCAGGTTGAGCCGGAACGCCGGCACCGACGTGTTCACCGCCGCCACGTAGAGCAGCGGTGGCAGGATGCCGACCAGCACCAGGTCGGGGTCCAGCCGCACGTGCGGGACGAACGGCAGGAAGGACAGCGCGAGGCCGAGCACGACCAGCAGGATCGGTGCGAGCAGCCCGAGTCGCCGGGCCAGCGCCGCGCCGAAGGTCGCGATCGCCAGGAAGACCACGACCTCGAACAGAGCTTCCATGGGGTCAGAGCCTAGGCGTCCGGCGGCCGGACCGTGATCACGCGCCCCCGCGCACCTTCGGCAGCACCTCCGCGCCGAACGCGTCGACGAACGCCCGCTGCTCCTGCCCGACGTGGTGCAGCGCGATCTGGTCGAAGCCCAGCGCCACGTACTCCTCCAGCCAGCCGACGTGCCGGCCCAGGTCGGCGGAGACGTTGACGGTCTCGGTGACCTTCGCCATCGGCACGTCGGCGCTGACGGTGTCGAAGTGCTCGGCGGTCTCCAGGTCCCAGCAGACCGGCGGGGCGAAGACGTTGCTGCGCCACTGCTCGTACGCGATCGCCTCGGCCTCGGCCTGCTCGGGCGCCCAGCTGACGTGCACCTGCAGGTGCAGCGGTCCGCGCCCGCCGGCGTCCCGGTAGGCGTCGATCATCTGGCGCAGGTGGTCCACCGGCGCGTTGACGGTGATCAGGCCGTCGGCCCACTCGGCGCACCAGCGGGCGGTGGCGACGCTGACGGCGGCGCCGACCAGCGCGGGCGGCTCCTCGGGCCGGGTCCACAGCTTCGCCCGGTCCACCGTGACCAGCCCGTCGTGGCTGACCTCCTCGCCGGCCAGCAACGCCCGGATCACGTCGACGCACTCGCGCAGCCGCGCGCTGCGCAGCTCCTTGCGCGGCCACACGTCGCCGGTGATGTGCTCGTTGCTGGCCTCACCGGTGCCCAGCGCGGCCCAGAAGCGGCCCGGGTACATGGCGCCGAGCGTGCCGATGGCCTGCGCGATGATGGCCGGGTGGTAGCGCTGGCCCGGCGCGTTGACCACGCCGAACGACAGGTTCGTGGCCTGCAGCGCGGCGCCGAGCCAGGACCAGGCGAAGCCGGACTGGCCCTGCCGCTCGCTCCAGGGCGAGAAGTGGTCGGAGCACATCGCGGCGTCGAAGCCGGCGCGCTCGGCGTGGATCACCGCCTCCAGCAGCTTCGCCGGGTGGATCTGCTCGTGGGATGCGTGAAAGCCGAACGCCGTCATGGGCAGCACTCCTACCCATGACGGCGTCCGGCCAACCGTGGCTACTCGGCGTGCGCGCCGGCGCCCGCACCGGCCTCCCCCTCGCCGATCCAGACCGTCTTGGTGTTGCAGAACTCCCGCATGCCCAGGGCGGACAGCTCGCGGCCGTAGCCGGAGTTCTTCACGCCGCCGAACGGCAGCTCCGGATAGGACGTGGTCATGCCGTTGATGAAGACGTTGCCCGCGTCCAGGTCCTCGGCGAAACGTTCCTGTTCGGCCGGGTCGGTGGTCCAGGCGTTGGAGCCGAGGCCGAAGCTGGTGCCGTTGGCCACCTCGATCGCCTCGTCGTACGAGCCGACCCGGTAGAGGCCGGCCACCGGCCCGAACACCTCCTCGCCCCACATCCGCATCTCCGGGCGCAGGTCGGTGACCACGGTCGGCGGGTAGAACCAGCCGTCCCCGGCGGGCTTCTCGCCGCCGCACAGCACGGTGGCGCCCTGGTCGACGGCGTCGGTCACCTGCGCGTGCACCTCGTCCCGGCCGCGCTCGCTGGCCAGCGGGCCGACGTCGGTGTCGTCGTCCATCGGGTCGCCGACCCGTAGCGCCGCCATCCGGGCGGCGAACTTCTCGGCGAACGCGTCGAAGACGTCGGTGTGCACGATGAACCGCTTGGCGGCGATGCAGGACTGGCCGTTGTTCTGGCAGCGGGCGGTGGTGGCGACCTCGGCCGCCTTGTCCAGGTCGGCCGAGGGCATCACCACGAACGGGTCGCTGCCGCCCAGCTCCAGCACGGTCTTCTTGATCTCCCGGCCGGCGATCTGGGCGATGGACCGGCCGGCCGGCTCGCTGCCGGTCAGCGTGGCGGCGCGCACCCGCGGGTCGCTGAGGATCCGGTCCACCGCGTCGGAGCCGACCAGCAGGGTGGTGAACGCGCCCTCGGGGAACCCGGCCCGCCGGAACACGTCCTCCAGGTGGAGCGCGGTCTGCGGCACGTTGGAGGCGTGCTTGAGCAGGCCGGTGTTGCCGGCCATCAGGGCCGGCGCGGCGAAGCGCATCACCTGCCAGAGCG
The DNA here is from genome assembly GCF_049315235.1 of Micromonospora sp. WMMD754. Classification (NCBI taxonomy): domain Bacteria; kingdom Bacillati; phylum Actinomycetota; class Actinomycetes; order Micromonosporales; family Micromonosporaceae; genus Micromonospora; species Micromonospora sp. WMMD754. The sequence goes on along the minus strand of NZ_CP186058.1, from coordinate 4,238,868 downwards.
GGAAGTTCCACGGCATCACCGCGAGCACCGGGCCGATCGGCTGGTAGCGGACGTACGCCCGCTTCGCCTTGACCGCGGCGGCGTCGGCCGGCTCGTCGGCGAGCATCTTCGGCGCGTTCTCGGCGTAGAAGCGGCAGGCGGTGGCGCACTTGGTCACCTCCGCCTTCGCGGCGGCGTACGTCTTGCCCATCTCGGTGGTCATCAGCCGGGCGGTCTCGTCCCGCTCGGCGTCGAGCAGGTCGGCGGCGGCCAGCAGCCACCGGGCGCGCTGCGCGATCGTGGTGTCCCGCAACTGCCGGTACGCGAGGTGGGCGCGCTCGATGGCGCCGTCGATCTGTTCGTCCGACATCGCGTCGTACGTCTTGAGCACCTGTCCGGTGGCGGGATTGGTGGTGGCGATGGGCATCTCGTACTCCTGTCACTCGAACAGTGAGTGCCGCACGCCCGGCTCCTCCCGGCGGCGGGCGGCGCGGCGGCGCTGGATCACGACCAGGTCGACCACGGCCACCACGGCGAGGAGCGCGCAGACGACGCCCAGCCAGGCCACGTCGGCGGCGAACGCGAGCACCGCGAAGACGGCCATCACCACCAGACCGAACAGGGCCAGCACCAGGCGCAGGTTGAGCGCGCTGTTCGCGTGGCCGACCGTGCCACGGGCGCGGCGGGGCTGTGATCGGGTCATTCCTCCCGGCTACCCCGGCACGGCCGGGGTTAACCGGTGGGGCGCGTGGTGGCGCTTCCGGGCCGGTGATCCGGGACACGCGGCGGGTACGCGGTGGATGGCGCCACCGGGCGGGTGCGTTACATCGGTCTGCCGGTACCGACGGAGATCCCGCGGCGGTGGAGAGGATGGGCATGACCACGACGCAGGCCGTACCCGTGACCGTCGCGGTCTCCCGGCGCGCCGACCCGGCGCGGACCGGTGAGATGGTGGCGTGGATGCGGGCCGGCACGGCGCTCGCGGAGAGTTTCCCCGGTTTCCTCGGCGCCGGCTTCGTCCGCAGCGCGCCCGGTTCCGCCGAGTGGCACGTGATGTACCGCTTCGCCGACGCCGACACGCTGCGCGGCTGGGAGGACTCGCCGCAGCGGCACTGGTGGCTGAGTTCGGCCCAGGGCATCGTCGAGCACACCCGGGTGGAACGCCGTACCGGCATCGAGGGCTGGTTCGACCCGCCGGTGGACCACGTGGTGGAGACGTTCGGCGAGGCCGAGCCGGTCGTGCCGGCCGCGCCGCCGCGCTGGAAGCAGGCGGTCACCATCTGGCTGGCGTTCTTCCCGCTCAGTCTCACCGCCACGCTGCTGACCGCGCGGTTCCTCGCCGACGTGCCGCTGGCCGGGCGGACGCTGCTGATGACGCTGGTGCTGACCCCGTTGATGACGTACCTGGTGCTGCCGCGCATCACCCGGGCGCTGCACTGGTGGCTGCACGGCCTGCCCACGCCGTGGCGCCGGTGACTTCACGATCGGGTCGCACCACACCGATGTGAACGACGGTCGTCGATGGCAGAAAGGCGACAGAGCTCCCGGACGGACGGTCGAGGCGCATAGGGTCGACGGGCCCGTTGCTGCCGCCGGACGGGGGACCTGAATGCCTCGACGTTGGATCGCCGCGCTGGCCTGCCTCGCGGCGCTGGTCGCGCTGGCCTGCGACGGCTCCGGCTCGGCCTCGCCCCGCCCGACCGACACGCCCCGCCCCGGCGACCCCCGGGTGCTGACCGCGCTCGGCGACTCGATCAGCACCGGCTTCGGTTCCTGCCTGGTGCTGGTGAGCTGCGAACGCAACTCCTGGTCGACCGGGGACAGCCTGCGGGTGGAGAGCGTCTACCGGCGGCTGCGGGCGGACGCGCCGGCGCTGCGGGCGTACAACCGGGCGGTGCCCGGCGCCCGCGCGGCCGGGCTGGCCGACCAGGCCCGGGCCGCGGTACGCGACAAGGCCGACCTGGTCACCGTGCTGATCGGGGCGAACGACGCCTGCCGGGACGACGTCGACGCGATGACGCCGACCGCCACCTTCCGGAACCAGGTCGACACCGCGCTGGCCGTGCTGCGCAAGGGCCGGCCGAAGGCGCGGGTGCTGGTGGTCAGCATCCCGGACCTGCACCGGCTCTGGCAGCTCGGGCACACCGAGCCCCGCGCGGTGCGGGCCTGGTCCCGGGGCGTCTGCCCGGCGCTGCTGGCCGACGCCACGTCGACCGCGCCCGCCGCGGTCGCCCGCCGGGCCCGGGTCCGGGAGCGCCTCGAGGCGTACGACGCGCAGCTGCGCGCCGCCTGCCGGGCCTACGGTTCGCGCTGCCGCTGGGACGGCGGCGCGGTCCACCGGCACCGGTTCGACCTGAACCAGGTCAACGCGCTGGACTGGTTCCACCCCAACGCCGCCGGGCAGGGCCGGCTGGCGGAGGTGGCCTGGAACGCCTCCCGCTGGAACGACTGAGCGGCCCGCCGGGCGGGCCGACCGTCGGTCAGGGTTGGCGTGGGCCGGGCAGGTGGCGGGGCCCGGCGTCGCGGTAGAGCGACCGGGCCCGGTCGGCGAGTTCCCTGGTGGCCGAGGAGTTGGCCCAGGTGCCGAGCACGATGGCGGCGCCCGGGACGACCTTGGCGAACATCCGCTTGGCGGCGCGCACCCCGGCCATCCGGGCCAGCCGCACCCCGAGCTGGAGCATCACCCGGCCCAGCGCCCGGTCGCCGGCCGAGCCGAACAACGCGCCGGCGCGCTCCCGGCCGGCGGCCACGCCGAGCGCCAGCCGGGCGGTCTCGGCGACCTTGTGCACCCGCTGGAGCACCAGCAGGTCCGTCGCCCGGTCGGTGTGCGTCGGGTCGGCGCCGTAGGCGGCGGCCACGTGCAGCACCAGCCGGGCCTGGGTCCAGGCCAGCACGCCGACGTCGATGACGGCGCCGGGCAGCCCGGCGGCGCCGGAGACCGCGCCGGAGAGCCGGGCGTGGTTGACGAACCGGCGGACCGCCTGGTCGGCCAGGTGCTCGGCCGGCACGTCCGGCCGCAGCGCCCGCTCCCGGGCGGCCCACTGCGCGGCCTCCGGGCCGAGCCGGCGCACCGCCTCCAGGGCCAGGTGCTCCGGCGCGTACTGCGGGTCCTCGCGCATCCGGTCCCAGAGCGGGGCCGGGGGCGCCTCGGGCGCGTCCACCGGTGGGACCGGGGCGGGGTCGTGCTGCCCGTCGACGGGGGCGGGGTCGGTCACGGGGGGCTCCGAGGCTCGTCGGGCGGGGGCGGGCGGGTCAGCGCCGGCGGTTCGACGACAGCCGGGTGGCGATCTGCCGCAGCCGGGCCTGGTTCTCCGGCTTGGCCATCTCACGCCGGCCGCGGTCGACCAACTGCTGGCCGCGCGGCGACCGCAGGAAGGCGGTGATCCGTTGCATCAGCGACATGACGTCCTCCTGTCCGCGGTCCCCATCATGTGTACCTGGAACCGGCAAGTCCCTGATACCCGGACCGGCCGTCCGGCAACCGTCCACACCGGTCAGCCCAGGATCTCCGCCACCACCTCGCCGGCCCGCCACTCGTGCTGCGCGTACGCGTCGGGGAACGCGGAGATCTGGACCGCCTGGGCGGCGACCGAGAGCGGCATGTCCTGCCAGCCCGGGATCTCCTCCAGGGCGGAGAGGAACGCCTTGGTCGCGTACTCGGGGTCCATCAGCTCGGCGACGGTGCCCCAGCCGCTGCTCGGCCGCTGCTGGAACAGCCCGACCGAGTCGTGGTCCCAGCCGATGGCCTGGTGCGGGTACTCCTGCGACTCGGGCAGCACACCGCTGGCGTAGTTCAGCAGGGTGCTCTCCTGCATGGCGGTGGCCACCGCGATGACCAGCGCCCGGCGCGGCACGCCCATCTCCCGGCCGGCCCGCACGATCTGCGTGGCGTTGTCCATCTGGGCGCGGGTCAGGCCGGCGACCGGGACGATCCGCCGCGGCTTCGGCTTCGGCTTCGCCTTCGGCTTCGCCTTGGCCGTGACGGTCGGGGAGGGGGTGGCGCTCGGGGTGGTCGGCACGGTGCTCGGGCGGGCCATGCCGCGCGAGGCGGCGTCCACCGCCGCCCGCTCGGCGGCCTCGGCGGTGAGGGCCGGGGACGGGGCGCGCTCGGGGGCGCCGAAGCCCACCTGGCTGACGCCGACCAGGCCGAGGCAGCAGGCCGCGCCGGTGGCGACCGCGAGCCTGGTCCGGCCGGGCCGGGGGGCTATGGGGGTGCGCAGGGCCCGGAAACGGGTACGCCAGCTGCCGGTGGCCTCCGGCGGACAAGCGGTTGTCGGATCGGTCGAGGGGGTATCGTCCGAACGGTCAGCCGGGCGGCCGGGGCCGTTCGGGTCGTCGAGGGTGCCGTCGTCACGCATCCGACGAGGCTAGGCAGGGCAAACCGGGATCACCCAGGCCCAACGGGTGGCCCTCGCCACACTTTGGTCCGGACCTGCCCGACATTGCCCCACACCACCCCCCGGGCAGGGTCAGAACCGGCGAACCGGACCAACCTCCGGTCCGCCGAGCGCCCGGGCGGCGCGGGCAGGAACCTCGCAGCCGCCCACCTCCCGGCCGATGATCCACTAACTCGTCCGTTCGGACGATACGGCGGTGGCCCGGCCGATCCGGGGCGTGGCCGAATTGTGATCACCAACCGGGCAGCGGACCGGTCCGTAACGGAATGGACCACACCCCCCGGTACGTTGGCCGAACCGGGGGCGCCGTGCGCGCGGCGCTTCCGTACGCGTCGACAGGGAGGACCCCACCGGTGCTCGACCCACACGAGCTCTACGAACTCACCGACGAGCTGCCCGACCTCGGCCAGCCGGTGCTGATCCAGGCGCTCACCGGCTTCGTCGACGCCGGCAGCGCCTCCCGGCTGGCCCGGGAGCAGCTGCTCACCTCGCTGGACACCCGGGTGATCGCCCGCTTCGACGTCGACCAGCTCTTCGACTACCGCTCCCGCCGGCCCGTGATGACCTTCGTCGAGGACCACTGGGCCGACTACGACGCCCCGGCGCTGGAGCTGCACCTGCTGCACGACGACGACGAGACGCCGTTCCTCCTGCTCACCGGCCCCGAGCCGGACCTGCAGTGGGAGCGCTTCGTGGCCGCCGTCGCCGGCCTGTCGGCCCGCCTCGACGTCCGGCTCACGGTCGGGCTCAACTCGATCCCGATGGCGGTACCGCACACCCGGCCCAGCGGCGTCACCGCGCACGCCACCCGGCCGGAGCTGATCTCCGGACACGAGCCGTGGTTGCAGAAGGTGCAGGTGCCGGCCAGCGTCGGGCACCTGCTGGAATACCGCCTCGGTGAGCAGGGCCGCGACGCCCTCGGCTTCGCCGCACACGTGCCGCACTACGTCGCCCAGACCGAGTACCCGGCCGCCGCCGAGGCGCTGCTCGCCGCCGTGTCCCGGGGCACCGGCCTGCTGCTGCCCCGCGACGGCCTGCGGACCGCCGCCGAGGTGGTCCGGGTGGAGATCGACCGCCAGGTCGCCCAGACCGAGGAGGCCGCCACGCTGGTCCAGGCCCTCGAGGAGCAGTACGACACGTTCGCCCGGGGCCGCGGCGAGAAGAGCCTGCTCGCCGCGGAAACCGGGCCGCTGCCCACGGCCGACGAGCTGGGCGCCGAGCTGGAACGCTTCCTCGCCGAGCAGACCCACCCGGGCGACACCCCGGAGCGCTGACCCGGCGGGACGGGCGGGGATGCGGCAGGCTGGGGACATGCGCCTGGCGACCTGGAACGTCAACTCGGTGAAGGCCCGCCTGCCCCGGCTGCTCGACTGGCTGGCCACCACGAAGCCCGACGTCGTCTGCCTCCAGGAGACGAAGTGCCCGGACGGGGCGTTCCCCGTCGCCGAGGTGGGCGAGCTGGGCTACGAGGTGGCCAGCCACAGCGACGGCCGGTGGAACGGGGTGGCCGTGCTGTCCCGGGTCGGGCTGGCCGACGTGGCGGTCGGGTTCCCCGGCGAGCCCGGGTTCCCCGAGCCGGAGGCCCGGGCCATCTCCGCCACCTGCGACGGCCTGCGGGTCTGGTCGGTGTACGTGCCCAACGGCCGCGCGCCGGACGACCCGCACTACGCGTACAAGCTGGCCTGGTTCGCCGCGCTGCGCGACGCCCTGGAGGCGGAGGTGGCCGCCGCCCTCCCGCTCGCCGTCTGCGGCGACTTCAACGTCGCCCCGACCGACGCCGACGTGTGGGACCCGGCCCTGTTCGCCACCTCCACCCACGTCACGCCGGCCGAGCGGGCCGCCCTGGCGGCGCTGCGCGACCTGGGCCTGGAGGACGTGGTGCCGACCCCGATGAAGGGCCCGCACCCGTTCACCTACTGGGACTACCGGGCCGGGATGTTCCACCAGAACAAGGGCATGCGGATCGACCTGGTGTACGCGACCGCGCCGTTCGCCCGCGCGGTCCGCTCGGCGTACGTGGACCGGGAGGCCCGCAAGGGCAAGGGCCCCTCCGACCACGCCCCGATCGTGGTCGACGCCGACCTGGTGCCCGCGGTCGAGGCGTTCTGACCGGCGGGCCGCTCGCTAGGGTGGACGCATGGCAGTCGTGAAGATCAACGCGATCGACGTCCCGCCGGGCGCCGGCGCGGAGCTGGAGAAGCGGTTCGCGGCCCGGGCGGGCGCGGTGGAGAACTCCCCCGGTTTCCTGGGCTTCGAGCTGCTGCGCCCGGTGGCCGGGGAGAGCCGCTACTTCGTCTACACGAGGTGGGAGACGGAGGAGGACTACCAGGCCTGGGCCCAGGGACCGGCGCGGGCCGCGCACGCCGCCCCCGAGGGCGCCGAGCCCCGCAAGCCGGTCGCCACCGGCGCCACCCTGCTGGAGTTCGAGGTGGTCCACCAGGTTTCCCCGACCCCCTGACCCACCCAGGTCCCCCGGCCTGGCGGCTCCGGCACCTCCCAGCCGCACCACGTCTCCGAGTCGCAGCGACAACCCACCCGGCTCGGGCTCGGGCTCGGGCTCCGGTAATCCACATCAGGCTGCGCCGACAGTTCGACTCCGTAGCGATATACCGCCTGGTCATAAATTATGACTCGGCGGTATATCGCGCTCGGTCACACCGTCGTCCCGCCGGGAAACCCGCTGCGGGTGGCGAGGCGGTCAGGGGACGCGGGAGGCGAAGACGATCACGTTGTCCTCGTAGCCGGTGCGGCCGCCGACCCACTCCCCGCCGCAGGTGATCAGGCGCAGCTCCGACGGGCCGGAGTCGCCGTAGACGCGGGCGGCCGGCAGGTTCGCCTTGTCGAAGTACTCGACGCTGTCGACCTTGAAGGTCACCACCGTGCGGTCCGACCGGGTCACCTGGATCCGGGCGCCCGGCTTCAGGCTGTGCAGCCGGTAGAACACGGCCGGACCGCTCTTGGTGTCGACGTGACCGACGATGATCGCCCGGCCCGGCTCGCCCGGGACCGCGCCCCGGTCGTACCAGCCGGTCTGGTTGTGCTCGGTCAGCGGCGGCACGTCCACCGAACCGTCCCGCGCCTGGCCGACCGGGGTGACCGGCGCGGTGACCTTGATGGCCGGCACGGCCAGGCGGACCGGCAGGCTGGCCGGTTTCCGGACCGGCGCCGGCGCGGGCGGCGGCGGTTGGCTCGAACCGGCCGACGCGTCGGTCCAGTCGAACGGCCCGGCGGTCCGGCCGAGACCGGCGCCGGTGGCGAACACGCCGACCAGCACCAGCACCACGGCCAGCGGCTTCGACCAGGGACCGCGACCCCGGTCCCGCCCCTGCGGCGGGGCCGGCGCACCGGAGACCGGCGGGCCGGAGACCGGCGGGCCGGAGACCGGCGCACCGGAGACCGGCGGGCCGGAGGGCCGGCCGTGTCCGGGCGGCGGGTCGGCCGGCGGTGGGGTCCAGGGACGCGGCCCGGCGAGCGGCGCGGGCCCTGGTCGGGCTTTCGCCGGTGGCGGATTCCACGGCTGCGACCCGTCGGCGGGCGGGTTCCACGGCGGTGAAGCGGCCGGCGGGGGACTCCACGGCCGCGCAGGGGCCGCCGGACCGGCACCGGCGGCGCCCGGGCCACCGGCGGGCTGGCCGGGACCGGCCGCGGACGGACCGGGGCCGGAACGGGGGCCGGTGGCGGGCGGCGCGGCGGCCGGCGGCAGGGCGAACAGCGCCCAGCCGGACAGCCGGGAGCGGCCGGGCGGCGGGACGGTGTGCTCGTCCATCGGACTCAGCGCCCGGCGGCGCCGCGGGACTGCCGGCGGGACGCGGCCACGCCGAGCCCGGCGCCGACCATGGTCACGGCCAGCCCGATCGGCACCAGCAGGCCGCCGAGGCCGGGGCCGGCGGTGCCGCCGAAACCGGTCGCCGGGCCGCGGCTGGGGACGTGGCTGGGCTGGTGCGTGGGCCGGTGGGTGGGCTCGGCCCGCTTGACCACCTGGAGCATGGTGGACGCCGTCTCCCCGCCCGGGCACTCCAGCTTGACCCGGTAGTTGCCGGGCCGGGTGCGCTCGTTGACCATCGGCGAGGCGGTGAGCAGGCCGCGTTGCGGCTGCACCTGGATCCGGCCGAAGGCGTCCGAGACCACGATCGCGGGCACCGAGTTGTCGCGGCAGCTCGCCCGGATGCCGACCAGGTAGCCCGGCTGGACGGTGCCGGGTGTCACCTCGACGAAGATCACGTCGGCCGGGGGCGGCTGTCCCGGCACCGGCTCGGCGGCGCGCGGCGCGGCCTGGGCGGGCGCCGCGCCGACCAGCGGGGCGGCGCACGCGGCGACCGCGACCAGCAGCGCCGCACGTCCCCTGACTGACCCCATGAACCCTCCCGGCGTACGGGATGAATCCTCTCACCCCCGGCCGCACATCACATCCGATCCGGGCCGCCGGTCGCGTAGGCTCGGGTCGCTGTGACCACCACCGACACCGCCACCGCCCGCATCCGGACCTTCCACCCGCGTCGCGGGCGGATGAGCGACCGGCAGCGCGACGCGCTGACCCGGCTCTGGCCCGCGTACGGCCTCCAGATCGCCGCCCTCGACGGGCCGTGCGATCCGACGACGCTGTTCGGGCGGCGGGCGCCGCTGGTGCTGGAGATCGGCTCCGGCATGGGCGACGCCACCGCCGCGATGGCGGCGGCCGACCGGGACCGACACTATCTGGCGGTCGAGGTCCACACGCCGGGAATCGCCAACCTGCTGGAGCTGGTCGAGCGGCACGGCCTGGACAACGTGCGGGTGGCCGAGGGCGACGCGTTGGACCTGGTCCGGGCCATGCCGCAGGGGTGTCTGGACGCGGTGCACGTCTACTTCCCGGACCCGTGGCCGAAGACCCGCCACCACAAGCGGCGGATCATCGCGCCGGCGCACGTGGCGTTGCTGCGGTCCCGGCTGGCGCCGGGCGGCACGCTGCACTGCGCCACCGACTGGGCCGAGTACGCCGAGTCGATGCGCGCGACGCTGACCGCCGACCCGGAGCTGGTGGACGTGCACGGCGGCTTCGCGCCGCGTCCGCCGCACCGGCCGGTGACGAAGTTCGAGCGGCGCGCGCTGACCGCCGGCCGGGAGGTCTTCGACCTGATCCACCGGCGGCGCTGAACCCGTCGCACTGAGCCCGGTTGGCGCGGCGCGGTGTGATCCAGGCACGATGGGAGCCGCCATGACTCTCACCGCCGCGCTGCCGAAGACCGCCGACCCCGACACCCTCTACGACGCGTTCGCCTCCTGGGCGTCCGAGCGCGGCCTCGACCTCTATCCGCACCAGGAGGAGGCGGTCATCGAGATCGTCTCCGGCGCGAACGTGATCATGAATACGCCGACCGGCTCGGGCAAGAGCCTGGTGGCGATCGCGGCCCACTTCGCGGCCCTCGCAGACGACCGGACGACCTTCTACACCGCGCCGATCAAGGCGCTGGTCTCGGAGAAGTTCTTCGCGCTCTGCGAGGTGTTCGGCGCGGAGAACGTCGGCATGCTCACCGGCGACGCCAGCGTGAACGCCGACGCCCCGATCATCTGCTGCACCGCGGAGATCCTGGCCAACCTGGCGCTGCGCGAGGGTCGCCGGGCCGACGTCGGCCAGGTGATCATGGACGAGTTCCACTTCTACGCCGAGCCGGACCGGGGCTGGGCCTGGCAGGTGCCGCTGATCGAGCTGCCGCAGGCCCAGTTCGTGCTGATGTCCGCCACGCTCGGCGACACCACCCGCTTCGTCGACGACCTGACCCGGCGCACCGGCCGGCCGACCGCCGTCGTCCGCTCGGCCGAACGGCCGGTCCCGCTCCTGTTCTCGTACGCGACCACGCCGCTGCACGAGACCCTCGAGGAGCTGCTGGAGACCAAGCAGGCCCCGGTGTACGTGGTGCACTTCACCCAGGCCGCCGCGCTGGAACGCGCCCAGGCGCTGATGAGCGTGAACGTCTGCACCCGCGCCGAGAAGGACATGATCGCCCAGGCGATCGGCAACTTCCGGTTCACCTCGGGCTTCGGCAAGACGCTGTCCCGGCTGGTCCGCCACGGCATCGGCGTGCACCATGCCGGCATGCTCCCGAAGTACCGCCGCCTGGTGGAGACGCTCGCCCAGGCCGGCCTGCTCAAGGTCATCTGCGGCACGGACACGCTCGGCGTCGGCATCAACGTGCCGATCCGCACGGTGCTCTTCACCGGCCTGTCGAAGTACGACGGGGTGCGGACGCGCCTGCTCAAGGCCCGCGAGTTCCACCAGATCGCCGGTCGGGCCGGGCGGGCCGGGTTCGACACGCTGGGCCGGGTGGTGGTGCAGGCGCCCGAGCACGTGATCGAGAACGAGAAGGCGCTCGCCAAGGCCGGCGACGACCCGAAGAAGCGCCGCAAGGTGGTGAAGAAGAAGCCGCCGGAGGGCTCGATCGGCTGGGGCGAGCCGACGTTCCAGCGCCTGGTCGAGGCCGAGCCGGAGCCGCTGACGTCCAGCTTCCAGGTCAGCCACTCGATGCTGCTCAACGTGATCGGCCGCCCCGGCGACGCGTTCGCCTCGATGCGGCACCTGCTCACCGACAACCACGAGGACCCGGCCGCCCAGCGCCGGCACATCCGCCGCGCCATCGCCATCTACCGGGCGCTGCGGGCCGGCGGCGTGGTCGAGGAGCTGCCCGAGCCGGACGAGACCGGCCGGCGGGTGCGGCTCACCGTCGACCTCCAGCTCGACTTCGCGCTCAACCAGCCGCTGTCGCCGCTCGCGCTGGCCACCGTCGAGCTGCTCGACCGGGAGTCCCCGTCGTACGCGCTGGACGTGCTCAGCGTGATCGAGGCGATCCTCGACGACCCGCGGCAGATCCTCTCCGCGCAGCAGTTCAAGGCCCGTGGCGAGGCGGTCGCCGCGATGAAGGCCGAGGGCATCGAGTACGAGGCCCGCCTCGAACTGCTCGACGAGGTGACCTGGCCCAAGCCCCTGGCCGAGCTGCTGGAGGCCGCGTACGAGATGTACCGGCAGGGCCACCCCTGGGTCGCCGACCACCAGCTCTCCCCCAAGTCCGTGGTCCGGGACATGTACGAGCGGGCCATGACGTTCCCCGAGTACGTCCAGTTCTACGGCCTGTCCCGGTCCGAGGGCCTCGTCCTGCGCTACCTCGCCGACGCGTACAAGACGCTGCGGCAGACCGTGCCGGAGGACGCCAAGACCGAGGAGCTGGTCGACCTCATCGAGTGGCTGGGTGAGCTGGTGCGCCAGGTCGACTCCAGCCTGATCGACGAGTGGGAGCGGCTGCGCAACCCGTCCGACGTGGCCGAGGTGGCCGCCTCGCTGGACGACCGGCCGCCGGCGGTCACCCGCAACGCCCGGGCGTTCCGGGTGCTGGTGCGCAACGCGATGTTCCGTCGCGTCGAGCTGGCCGCGCTGCGCCGCTGGGACCTGCTCGGCGAGCTGGACGCGGGCGACGGCTGGAACGCCGACGCCTGGGCCGACGCGCTGGAGCCGTACTTCGAGACGTACGACGGGATCGGGGTGGGGCCGGACGCCCGCGGGCCGGCGCTGCTCATGATCGAGCAGGGCCGCGAGCGGTGGACCGTGCGGCAGATCCTGGACGACCCGGACGGCGACCACGACTGGGGCATCAGCGCCGAGATCGACCTCGCCGCCTCGGACGAGACCGGTGCGGCGGTGGTCCGGATCACCGACGTCGGGCAACTGTAGGACTCCGCGAAAAAGGGCCGCCCGGGATGTCCGGGCGGCCCTTTTCGTACCCTGGGCGATGTCAGCCCCGTCGATTAGAATGTATGTACTAATCGAGCTGTTGACCTGGGAGGATGCTCGTGACCGCGCCCACCTCCGCCGCCCCTGTCACCCCCTACGCCACCCTCCTCGGGTTCACCCGCTACGTGGACCGCACCGGCCCCACCAAGGCCACCTTCGTCGGCGGCCTGCGTCGCCAGCGAGCGAGCCGGCACGGGTTCAATCCGCACGGCCAGTTCGTCAAGGCACTCAAGGCCGACGTCGCGTTCCACACCGGCGGCACCCACCTCGCCCAGGTGGCCGACCTGGTCAAGCCGCGCTGGCGCCCGCTCTACGAGGCGCTCACGCCCGGCGCGACCCGCTGGCTGCACTCGCTCGGCGAGCCGGCCGGCGTCGACCTGGCCCAGACCCGCGACGCCCTGGCCATGCTGGGCGACCTACCCGTCAAGATCAACCCCCAGTTCGGCGTACGCTTCGCCGACGGCCGGGCCGAGGCGGTCCGGCTGCACTTCGACGAGGCGCCGCCGAGCGAGGAGGCGACGCTGGCCACGCTGCACCTGATGGCCCGGCACATGGACGCGGTGCTGCCGCACGCCGAGCCGGTGCTGGTCGACGTGCGTCGCGGCGAGGCGCACCGGATGCCCACCGACGTCAAGCCCGAGCAGATCGAGCAGTGGCTGGCCGGCGAGGCCGCCGCGTTCCGGGCGATCTGGTCCACCGCCGCCTGACCGACGGTCCCCGACGGGGCGGCCACTCCTCCGAGTGGCCGCCCCGTTGCTCCCCTTTCGGGAATATCTGGGGCATTCGCGAGGCAGGGTCGCGAAGCTCGGCTCATGACACTGCCCGATCGTCTTCCGCGGCGGCTGCCGGCTCCGCCGGTGCGCCACGCGCCGCGGGGCCCCGCGCAGGATCTGCCGTCGCGACCATCGGCCACGCGCGGCCGTCTCATCCTGCTCGGGCCGGCGTTCGTGGCCGCGGTCGCCTACGTCGACCCGGGCAACTTCGCCACCAACTCCACCGCCGGCGCCCGCTACGGCTACCTGCTGGTGTGGGTCGTCGTGGCGGCGAACCTGGCCGCCATGCTGGTGCAGACGCTCACCGCCAAGCTCGGCCTGGCCACCGGGCGCAGCCTGCCCGAGCTGTGCCGGGACCACCTGCCCCGGCCGCTCAACCGGGCCATGTGGGCCCAGGCCGAGCTGGTCGCCATGGCCACCGACCTGGCCGAGGTGATCGGCGGCGCGGTGGCGCTGCACCTGCTCTTCGGCATCCCGCTGCTGCCCGGCGGCGTGATCGTCGGCACCGCCGCGTTCGCCGTACTGGCGCTGCGGTCCCGGGGCTTCCGCACGTTCGAGATCGCCATCGCGGTGCTGCTCGGCGTGATCGTGCAGGCGTTCGCGGTCAACCTGGTCACCGCCGGGCCGGACCTGTCCGCCACCGCCGGCGGGCTGCTGCCCCGGACGGCGGGCACCGACAGCATGCTGCTCGCCGCCGGCATCCTCGGCGCGACCGTGATGCCGCACGTGATCTACGTGCACTCGGCGCTGACCCCGAACCGCATCCCCACCAGCGGCGAGGCGGAACGGCGGACGGTGGCGAGGGGCCTGCGGATCGACGTGCTGGTCGCGCTCGGCATCGCCGGCGGGGTCAACCTGGCCATGCTGCTGGTCGCGGCCACGAGCTTCCACGGCAGCGGCATTCCCGGCACCGACACGCTGGAGGGCGTGCACGCCGGGCTGGCCGACACGCTCGGCGCCACGGCCGCGGTCGGCTTCGCCGTGGCCCTGCTGCTGTCCGGCCTCGCCTCGACCAGCGTCGGGACGTACGCCGGGGAGGTGATCATGCAGGGTTTCCTGCGCCGCCGGATCCCGCTGCTGGTGCGCCGGACGGTGACGCTGCTGCCCGCGCTGGCCGTGCTCGCGATCGGCGTCGACCCGACCCGGGCGCTGGTGCTGTCCCAGGTGGTGCTGAGCTTCGGCATCCCGTTCGCGCTGATTCCGGTGGTGGCCTTCACCCGCCGCCGCGACCTCATGGGCAGCCTGGTCAACCGCCCGGCCACCACGGCCGTCGCAGTGCTGATCACCGCGCTCGTGGTGGCGCTCAACGCGTTCCTGCTCTGGCAGCTGGTCGCCTGAACGCGACCGCGCCCGCCCGGGACGGATCCCGGGCGGGCGCGGTGGTGGCGCGAGGTCCTCAGGCGGCCAGGTACTTCTCCAGGTCGTCCAGGATCTTGTTGGCGGCGCCGACGCCGATGCCGGTCATCCACACCTCGTCGGAGACCACGTGCGCCTTGCCCGCCTTGACCGCGGACAGGCCCTGCCAGAGGCTGCCGGTGGTGACCTTGGCCTGCTCGGCGGCGGCCTTCTCGCCGTACGCGGTCACGAACACCACGTCGCCGTCGACCTCGTTCACCCGCTCGGCGCTGACCAGGTCGAAGCGCCGGTCCTCCTTGCCCTCCAGCAGCTGACGCTGCGGGCGGCCGAGGCCGGTGTCGCCGACCACGATGCCGGAGAACGAGTCCGGGCCGTACACCCGGATGTTGCCCGGGATGAAGCGCACGATGGAGATCTTCCGCGACGGGGCGTCGCCGAGCGTCGCGCCGAAGTCCTTCGCCCGCTTCTCGTACGTGGCCAGCAGGTCCTTGGCCTGCTGCTCCCTGCCGAGCGCCTGGCCGTCGAGGAGGAAGTTCTCCTTCCAGGTGATGCCCACCTTCTCGGTGAACACGGTCGGCGCGATGGCGGACAGCTCGTCGTAGAACTTCTCCTGGCGGAACTTGCTGCCGAGGATCAGGTCCGGCTTGAGCGCGTTGATCGCCTCCAGGTCGGGCTCGGTGAGCACCCCGACCTCCTTGATGCCGGCGAGCTTGTCCGCGCCGAAGTAGGTGGGCCAGCTCTTCGCCTCACCGGCGGTGGCCGCGCCGACCGGGGTGACGCCCAGGGACAGCGCGGTGTCGATCTTGTCGGTGTCGAGCACCACCACGCGCTTGGGCTCGGCGGGCACCTTGGTGGTGCCCATGGCGTGGGTGATCTCCCGGGTCTCCCCGGAGCCGGTGCCGGCGACGGGGTCGCTCTCCCCGCAGGCGGTGAGGCCCACGCCGAGGGCGAGGGCGGCGGTGAGTGCGGCGGCGAGACGACGCATCAGGTTCCTTTCCGTGGTGCGGGTGCGGGCCGGCGCGCTCAGGCGTCGCCGACGGGGGCGCCGGTCGCGGCCGGCGTGCCGGCCGGAGCGGCCGAGGTCTGGGTGAGGGCGGGCACCACCAGCGGGGCGCCGGTGACCGGGCAGGGCACGACCACGCAGTCGAGCCCGAAGACGTCGCGGACCAGGTCGGCGGTGAGGATCTCGCGCGGCGGGCCGGCGGCCACCACCGCGCCGTCGCGCATGGCGACCAGGTGGTCGGCGTAGCGGGCGGCCTGGTTGAGGTCGTGCAGCACGGCCACCACGGTCCGGCCCCGCTCGGCCCGCAGCCGGTGCAGCAGGTCCAGCACCTCCACCTGGTGGGCCAGGTCGAGGAAGGTGGTCGGCTCGTCCAGCAGCAGCGCGTCGGTGTCCTGGGCCAGCGTCATCGCGATCCAGACCCGCTGGCGCTGGCCGCCGGAGAGCGTGTCCACCGGGCGGTCCGCGAGCCCGGTCACGTCGGCCAGGCGCATCGCCTCGTCGACGGCGCGGCCGTCCTCGGTCGACCACTGCCGCCACCACCGCTGGTACGGCTGCCGGCCGCGCCCGACCAGGTCGGCCACGGTGATCCCTTCGGGCACCAGCGGGCTCTGCGGCAGCACGCCGAGCCGCCGGGCCACGTCCCGGGTGGGCAGGTCGCGGATCGCCGCTCCGTCGAGCAGCACCGCGCCGCGGCGCGGCGTGAGCAGCCGGGCCATGGTGCGCAGCAGGGTCGACTTGCCGCAGGCGTTCGGCCCGACGATCACCGTGAACGCGTCGGCCGGCAGGTCGAGCTCCAGCCCGTCCAGCACGGTCCGACCCTCGTAGCCGACGACCAGGTCGCGGGTGGACAGCAGCGCGGTCACGACCGCCTCCCTCGGGTGCGCAGCAGCACGAAGATCAGGTACGGGCCGCCGATGGCCGCGGTCAGCACGCCGGCCGGCAGTTGGGTGGGCGCGAACAGCCGGCGCCCGGCCAGGTCGGCGAGGACCAGCAGCAACGCGCCCAGCAGGGCGGCGCACAGCAGCGGCGGCCGTTCCGCGCGGACCAGCCGGCGGGCCACCTGCGGGGCGACCAGCGCCACGAAGTCCACGGCGCCGACCTGCGCGGTGACGGCGGCGGCGGCCAGCACGCCGGTGCCGGCCAGCCCGATCCGGCGGGCCACCGGGCGCAGCCCGATCCCCCGCGCGGTGTCGTCGTCCAGGGCCGAGCTGCGCAGCGCCCAGCCGGCCCAGAGCAGCACCGGCAGCAGCACCAGGAGAGTGCCGGCGATCCAGCCGGCCTCGGTCCAGCCCTTGCCGGCCAGCGTGCCGATCAGCCAGAGCTGGGCGCGCAGGCCGTCGATCGGGTCGGCGGTGAGCATCACCACCTCGGTGAGCGCCCGGAACGCGAACGCCACCGCCACGCCGGCCAGCACGAACCGCTGCGCGGCCAGGCCGTGCCGGGCGCCGAGCGCGAACACCAGGACCGCCGCGGCCAGCCCGCCGACCAGCGCCGCCGGGGCCACCAGGACCGCCGCCGCCCCGCCGGTCAGCGCCACGGTGGCGGCCAGCCCGGCGCCCTGGGTGACGCCGATGACGTCGGGGCTGGCCAGCGGGTTGCGGGCCACGCTCTGGATCAGGGTGCCGGCCACGCCGAACGCCGCGCCGGCCAGGGCGGCGAGCACCGCGCGGGGCAGTCGCAGGTCGCGCACCACGAGGTCGTACGGGGTGCCCGCACCGGACAGCGAGCGGACCACGTCGCCCGGCGCCACGTACGGCGTCCCCAGCGACAGGCTCAGCACCACCGCGCCGCCGAGCAGCACGAGAAGCACCCCCGCCACCACCACCGGCCGCCACCGGAACGGCACCGCCACCGCCCCCACCCGCAGCAGCCCGCGCCCCGCCGGCGCCGCGCGATCTTGCACTTGCGGCCCGCGATACGCGGCTTTCGTCCGATCTGCCGGGGCAGCAACCGCAAGATCGCGGAGAGGGGGGCGGGGGTGGGGGGCGGTCATGCGGTCACGACCTTGGCGCGGCGGACCAGGATCGCCAGCAGGGGGGCGCCCAGGAGAGCGGTGATGATGCCGGCGGGGATCTCGCCGGGCGGAGAGACCAGGCGGCCGGTCACGTCGGCGGCCAGCACCAGGGCGGGACCGAGCAGCGCGGCGACCAGCAGCGTCCACCGGTGGTCGGCGCCGACCAGCGCCCGGGCCAGGTGCGGCACGGCCAGCCCGACGAACGCGATCGGGCCGGCGGCGGCCACCGCGGCGCCGGTGAGCAGCACACCGCCCCCGCCGGCGGCCAGCCGGACCAGGGCGACCCGGTGCCCCAGCCCGCGGGCGACGTCGTCGCCGAGGGCGAGCGCGTCCAGCCCACGGGCGGCCAGCGCGGCGAGCAGCACCCCGGCCAGCACGAACGGGAGCACCTGCCCGGCCACGCCCACGTCCCGCCCGGTGAGCCCGCCGACCACCCAGAAGCGGTACTCCTCGAACGTGCGGGCGTCGATGCTGAGCAGCGCGTACACGACCGCGCCGAGACCGGCGTCGAGCGCGGCGCCGACCAGCGCGAGGGTGACCGGGCTGGCGCCCTCACGGGTGCGGTTGGCGACGGCGAAGACGAGGAGCCCGGCGAGCAGCGCGCCGGCGATGCCGAACCAGACGTAGCCGGTGAGCGTGCTCACGCCGAACACGGCGATGGCCAGCACCACCCCGAAGGAGGCCCCGGCGCTGACGCCGAGGATGCGCGGCTCGGCGAGCGGGTTGCGGGTGACCGCCTGGAACAGCACGCCGGCCAGCGCCAGGGCCATGCCGACGACCAGGCCCAACGCGGTACGCGGCAGCCGCAGCTCGCGGACCACCGTGGTCGCGTCGCCGTCGTCCGGGGCCACCAGCGCGTGCCACACCTGGTCCACCGGGAGGTGGCGGCTGCCGAGCGCCAGGCTGGCCAGCAGGGCGACGAGGAGCAGGAGCGCCGCCGCCAGGGTGACCGCGACGCGGCGGGGGGCGCCGCGGCGGGCGGGGGCGTCGGCCCGCGCGGGCCGGACGGCGACGGTGGTCACGGGGTGTTCGCCTCTCGGATTAGGTACGCCTTACCTTAACTGACCTGGTAAGGCAGACCTAACCGGGACGTGTCGATGGGCTTGCGCCTCCACCGAGGGGAGGCGCGAGGCTGGGCGGCATGGACGATGGCGAGCGCTACTCGATCGGCGACCTGGCCCGGCGGACCGGGGTGCCGGTGAAGACCATCCGGTTCTGGTCCGACCGGGGCGTCGTGCCGCCCACCGACCGCGGGCCGACCGGCCACCGCCGCTACGGCCCGGAGGCGGTGACCCGGCTCGACCTGGTGCGGACGTTGCGGGAGCTGGGCGTGGACCTGCCCACCGTGCGCCGGGTGGTGGCCCGGGAGATCACCCTGCCCGAGGTCGCCTCGGCGCACGCGGACGCGTTGACCGCCCAGATCCGCCTGCTGCGGTCACGCCGCGCGGTGTTGACCGTGATCGCCCGGCGGGGGGCCACCCCGGACCGGGCCGACCTGCTGCACCGGCTGGCCGGCCTGGCCGCGCGCGAGCGGCGACGGCTGGTCGACGACCTGCTCGACGCCACGTTCGGCGACCTGACCGATCCGGGGTTCGCGGGGATCCGCCGGTCGCTCACCCCGGAGCTGCCCGACGACCCGGACGACGGCCAGATCGAGGCGTGGGTGGAGTTGGCCGAGCTGACGCTGACCCCCTCCTTCCGGGCCGGGCTGCGGCGGCTGGCCGAGCAGCACGCGGCCGACCGGGCCGGCGCGGAGGGCGTACGCCGGGACGTGGTCGCGGTGGTCCGGGAGGAGGTGGCCCCGGCGCTGGCCGCCGGGGTCGACCCGGCCTCGCCCGACGCCGACCCGGTCCTCTCCCGGGCGACGGCCCGGTACGCGCGGCTCTGCGGCCGCCCGGACGACCCCGACCTGCGCCGACGGATGCTGACGCGGTTGGAGACCGCGCACGACCCGCGCCGGGAGCGCTATCTGGAGCTGCTCTCCGTGGTCAACGGCTGGCCGCCGGCCGAGAGCCTTGCCCCGGTGCTGGACTGGTCGATCCGGGCGCTGCGCGCCCGGCAGCCCCTACCCTGAGGGCATGCGATTCGACAGGCACACCGTGGTGCTCCTGGTCCGCCCGGACGACGCGCCCGACCTGCCGCAGGACGCCCTCGACCGGATCCAGGACGCGCACCTGGCGCACCAGGCCGGGCTGGTGGAGCAGGGCGCGGTGCTCGCGGCCGGGCCGTTCCTGGACGGCGACGACGAGCGGATCCGCGGTTTCGTGGTGCTGTCGGTGGACCCGGACACGGCCCGGCACCTCTACGCCAACGACCCGGCGGTCAGCGCCGGGCGTCTGGTCGCGCGGGTGACGAGCTGGATGGTGCCGGAGGGCCAGGTCCGCTTCGAGCAGGTGCCGGTGCCCCGGTCGATGCTGGAGGCCGCGGCCGGCGACTGACCGGTCAGTCCTCGGCGGACTGGCGGACGCCGGGCACCACCGGCATCGGCCACACCCCGGTGCGCGGCACGGCGGCCGGCACCTCGACCTGCTGGTCGGCCCAGACGTACGTCTCGGGCAGCAGGTCGGCGATCGGGACGGCGCGCAGCCCGTCCGGCGGCCCCACGATCACCCGGATCGACGGGAAGTAGTCGAGCAGCACCTGCCGGCAGCGCCCGCACGGCGCGATGACACCGCGCCCCCGGTCCCCCACCGCGACGATCGCCTCCAGCTCACCGGCCCCCTGGGTCGCGGCGGCGCCCAGCGCCACCACCTCGGCGCACGGGCCGCCGGTGAAGTGGTAGACGTTCACGCCGCTGAACACGCGGCCGTCGGTGCTGCGCACGGCGGCGGCGACGCTGTGGTTGTCGCTGCGGCAGCGGAGCTTCGCGACGGCGGTGGCGGCCTGCACGAGCGCCCGGTCGGTGTCCCGCATGATCATCCCCGCCCCTCGTCGGCTGCGTCGGCGGCAACCCTATCCGGAGGCGACCGCTCGACCCGGGATGGCGCGCCCACCGCCGGTAACCCGGGGGCGGTACGCCGCGCGGCTGCCTATCCTTGGCGACGTCATGCAGAATCCAGCCGTACCCGCCGTCCCCGAGACCGCTCGCGACCTGCACCGTCGCCTCACCCCCCTGATGTTCCGCGACCAGCGCCGGCTCCAGCGGCGGCTCGACGGCGTACGGCGGCTGCGCGACCCGCAGCGGCGGGAGGCGGCGCTGGCCGAGATCGCGACCGAGGTCACCCGGGCCGAGGCGCGGCTCCAGGCGCGCCGTGCGGCCGTGCCGACGATCACCTATCCGCCGCAGCTGCCGGTCAGCGAGCGCAGGGACGACATCGCCGCCGCGATCCGCGACCACCAGGTGGTGATCGTGGCCGGCGAGACCGGCTCCGGCAAGACCACCCAGCTGCCCAAGATCTGTCTTGAGCTGGGGCGCGGGGTCACCGGGCTGATCGGGCACACCCAGCCCCGGCGGCTGGCGGCCCGCACCGTCGCCGACCGGATCGCCGACGAACTCGGCACCGAGCTGGGCGACGTGGTCGGCTACAAGGTGCGCTTCACCGACCAGGTGGGCGACAACAGCCTGGTCAAGCTGATGACCGACGGCATCCTGCTGGCCGAGTTGCAGACCGACCGGATGCTGCGGCAGTACGACACGCTGATCATCGACGAGGCGCACGAGCGCAGCCTCAACATCGACTTCATCCTCGGGTACCTGCGGCAGCTCCTGCCCCGCCGGCCCGACCTCAAGGTCGTCATCACCTCGGCCACCATCGAGACCGACCGGTTCGCGAAGCACTTCGCCGACGCCGACGGCAATCCGGCGCCCGTGGTCGAGGTGTCCGGGCGCACCTACCCCGTGGAGGTCCGCTACCGGCCGCTGGTCGAGGTCACCGAGGCCGACGAGGAGGACGAGGCCGACGAGGAGAACGTCCGGGACCAGATCCAGGCCATCGGCGACGCGGTCGAGGAACTCGCCGCCGAGGGGCCCGGCGACATCCTGGTGTTCCTCAGCGGTGAGCGGGAGATCCGCGACACCGCCGACGCGCTGGGCAAGCTGGTCCAGAAGAAGCGGTCGCTGCTCGGCACCGAGATCCTGCCGCTGTACGCCCGGCTGTCCACCGCCGAGCAGCACCGGGTCTTCGCCGCGCACTCCAACCGCCGGGTGGTGCTGGCCACGAACGTCGCGGAGACCTCGCTGACCGTGCCCGGCATCAAGTACGTGGTCGACCCCGGCACGGCCCGGATCTCCCGCTACTCCAGCCGGCTCAAGGTGCAGCGGCTGCCGATCGAACCGGTCTCGCAGGCCAGTGCCAACCAGCGTAAGGGCCGCTGCGGGCGTACCTCGGACGGCATCTGCATCCGCCTCTACGACGAGCAGGACTTCGCCTCCCGCCCCGAGTTCACCGACCCGGAGATCCTGCGCACCAACCTGGCCTCGGTCATCCTCCAGATGACGTCGATCGGGCTCGGCGACGTCGCCGCCTTCCCGTTCATCGACCCGCCGGATCGGCGCAACGTCACCGACGGCGTCAACCTGCTGCACGAGCTGGGCGCGCTCGACCCGGCCGAGACCGACCCGGCGAAGCGGCTCACCGCGCTGGGGCGGCGGCTGGCCCAGCTCCCGGTCGACCCCCGGCTGGCCCGGATGGTGCTCGAAGGGGAGCGCAACGGCTGCGCCACCGAGGTGGTGGTGATCGCCGCCGCGCTGTCCATCCAGGACCCACGCGAGCGCCCGGCCGACAAGCAGGCCCAGGCCGACCAGGCGCACGCCCGGTTCGCCGACAAGGAGTCCGACTTCGTCGCGTACCTGAACCTGTGGCGCCACCTGCGGGAGAAGCAGCGGGAGCTGTCGTCCAGCGCGTTCCGCCGGATGTGCAAGGCCGAATACCTCAACTACCTTCGGGTACGCGAGTGGCAGGACATCGTCAGCCAGCTGCGTCAGGTCCTGCGTACCTCGGACAAGGGTGAGGGCCGGCGCGGCGCCGGCGCCGACCTGCCGGAGGAGATCGACACCCCGAAGGTGCACCAGTCGCTGCTGCCCGGCCTGCTGTCGCACCTCGGCCTCAAGGACGCCCAGAAGCACGAGTACCTCGGCGCGCGGGGCGCGAAGTTCGCCATCTTCCCCGGGTCGGCGCTGTTCAAGAAGCCGCCGCGCTGGGTGATGGCCGCCGAGCTGGTGGAGACGTCCCGGCTGTGGGGGCGGGTGGCCGGGCGGGTCGAGCCGGAGTGGGTCGAGCCCCTCGCACAGCACCTGGTCAAGCGGAGCTACAGCGAGCCGCACTGGGAGAAGAAGCAGGCCGCGGTGATGGCCTACGAGAAGGTCACGCTGTACGGCATCCCGCTCGTCACCTCCCGCAAGGTGAACTTCGGGCGGATCGACCCGGTGCTGAGCCGGGAGCTGTTCATCCGGCACGCCCTGGTCGAGGGCGACTGGCAGACCCACCACCAGTTCTGGCGGGACAACCAGAAGCTCCTCACCGAGATCGAGGAGCTGGAGAACCGGGCCCGGCGCCGCGACATCCTGGTCGACGACGAGACCATCTTCGCCTTCTACGACCAGCGGATCCCCGCCGACGTGCTCTCCGGCCGGCACTTCGACACCTGGTGGAAGAAGACCCGCCGGGAGCAGCCGGACCTGCTCACGTTCACCCGCGAACTGCTCGTCAACGACGGTCGGGGCGGCGTGGACGAGGAGGACTACCCGGACGAGTGGCGGGCCGACGGCGTCACGCTGCCACTGACGTACACGTTCGACCCGACCGCGCCCACCGACGGCGTCACCGTGGACATCCCCCTGCCGCTGCTCAACCAGGTGCCGGCGGAGAGCTTCGACTGGCAGGTGCCGGGGCTGCGCGAGGAACTGGTCATCGCGCTGATCCGGTCGCTGCCCAAGCCGGTGCGGCGCAACTTCGTGCCGGTGCCCGACTACGCCCGCTCCGCGCTCGCCGCGATCACCCCGGGCGAGGAGCCGCTGCTGGCCGCGCTGACCCGGCAGCTGCGCCGGATGACCGGGGTGACCGTCCCGCCGGACGCGTGGGACCTGAGCCGGCTGCCGCCACACCTGCGGGTCACCTTCCGGGTGCTCGGCGACGACGACAAACCGGTCGCCGAGGGCAAGGACCTGCCGGCGCTGCAACGCGAACTGCGGCCCAAGGTACGCCAGGTGGTCGCCGCCGCCGCGCCGGACGTGGCCCGCAGCGGGCTGACCGAGTGGTCGATCGGCGCGCTGCCGCGCACCGTCGAGCAGGTCCGCGCCGGCTTCGCGGTGACCGCGTACCCGGCGCTGGTGGACGAAGGCGCGACCGTCGGGGTGAGGGTCTTCGACTCGCCCGGCGAGCAGGAGGCCGCGCACTGGGCGGGCACCCGGCGACTGCTGCGGCTGACGCTGCCGTCCCCGGCGAAGTTCCTCCAGGGCCGGCTGAGCAACGAGGCGAAACTGGCACTGTCCCGCAACCCGCACGGCGGGGTGCCGGCGCTGATCGAGGACGCCACCGGCGCCGCCATCGACAAGCTCATGGCGGACGCGGGCGGCCCCGCCTGGGACGCCGACGGCTTCGCCGCCCTGCGCGAGCGGGTCCGCGCCGACCTGGTCGACACCGTGGTCGAGGTGATGAACCGGGTCCGGCAGGTGCTCGCCGCCGCGTACGCGGTCGAGCAGCGGCTCGGGGCGACGCGCAACCTGGCCGTGGTGGCCGCGCTGGCCGACATCCGCCAGCAGCTCGGCGGCCTGGTGCACGCCGGCTTCGTCACCGAGGCCGGCTACGCGCGCCTGCCCGACCTGCTGCGCTACCTGACCGCGATCGAGCGCCGGATGGAGCGGCTGCCGGGCAACCCACAGCGGGACAAGTCCCAGCAGGACCGGATCGCCGTGGTGCAGAAGGAGTACCAGGACATGCTCGCGGCGCTGCCCCCGGCCCGACGCGGCTCGACGGCCGCGCGGCAGATCCGCTGGATGATCGAGGAGCTGCGGGTGAACGTCTTCGCCCAGGCCCTCGGCACCCCCTATCCCGTCTCGGAACAGCGAATCTACCGCGCCATGGACGACGCCGAAGGCCGCTGAGCCGGCGCGGCGGCCCGGTCAGCGGCGGATCACCGTGCCGAAGCCGAGCCAACGCCCGGCGTACGGCCCCTCGACGAGGCGGACGTATTCGCGGCCGTTGAGCACGGAGCGGCCGTCGATGGCCACCTGGTCACCGACCCGGTAGGTGGTGGGCACCGACTTCATCAGCCCGGCGGCGTCGATCGAGTACGCCGCCGGGGCGTCGACAGCTATCGTGCCGGGCCGGTGCAGTTTGTAGCCGAAGCCGGCACAGATGCCGACCTGGTACCGGTAGGGCGAGTACTCCTGCACGTAGTAGCCGGCCAGGGTGCCGGCGGTGATCGCGTACCAGATCCCGGTCTGGCGCATGATCTTCACCCGGTCGCCGGACGGCGCGGCGCTGGCCCGGGCCAGCGTCATCTTCGTCCGCGCGGTCACCGTGCCCGCGCTGTTGAACTTGTACGCCGCGTGCGTGCCGGAGGAGAAGCGGACGGTGCCCTTCACCCCGTAGGGCGGGTAGTCGGTGTACCAGAGGTCGGCGAGCTGGGCCAGGAACGTGTCGCCGGTGATGGCGTACTGCTGGAGGAACTGGAACATGTGGGTGGAGTGGTACTGCCCGGCGTCGATGCCGTGGGTCAGGCAGTAGCGGCTGCGCCAGTGCCGAACCCGGATCTTCTCCCACACGTCGCGGTAGGTGGTGATCGCGCCCTGCAGCATCAGCTTGGCGTCGGCGTTGCGGGTCAGCACCCAGTAGTCGTAGAGGCCGTACGCGGAGAACATGTGCCCGTTGTAGGTGCGGTCGCCGCGGACCGCCTTCGGGTGGGGGTACTCCTCCAGCCACAGCAGACCGTCCACCACGTACACACCCCAGGGCTGACCAGCCACCGGAGGCAGCAGGTACGAGGCGAACGTGGCGTCCGCGGCGCCCTTCCACCTCGTCTCGCCGGTGCGCTGGTAGAGCCGGGTGAACAGGCTCAGCGCCTGCCCCTGCGCCATCATGGAGTACCACGGGGCCGGGTAGAGGTCGGAGCCTCCGTGCAGCCGGTGGTCGAACGGGTACGGGTAGAACCAGGCCCCGCTGCGCAGCCGGCGGCGGTCGACCAGTCGCTGCGCCTGCAGTCGCGCCCGGTCCAGGTACGCCTGGTTCCCGGTGATCCGGTGGGCCTCCATCAGGTGCAGCCCGTACTGCGCCTGCGCGACCGGGTGGTCGTAGAGCCGGCCGCCGAGGCGCACCATGCGCACCCCGGTGGAGTCGTGCACGCCGGGATCGACGAGCGGGACCGGCGAGGTCATGTGATACGGCTCGATACCGATCGGCAGTTCCCGGATCTCGAAGTCGTCGTACCGGAACTGGAACGGCACCGACGCGGTGCCGGCGTACCGGCGGGTCGGTCCGCCGAGCCGGCCGGCGCCCGGGGTGGACGGATCGCGAGGCGCCAGCCGGGCCAGGTCGCGGGGCGGCACGGCGGACAGCTCGGGCAACGGTTCGCCGTGGACGGGCGGGCCGATCTCGTAGGCGGGGTCGATGACGCCGGGATCCGCTGCGCCGAGCCACAGCGGCGTCGGCGCGGCGCCCCGGGCCGGAGCGCCGACGAGCAGCGGCGCGGTGGCCGCCGCAAGGGAGCCGGCAACCAGGGCGCGGCGGGTCATCGGTGGGGCGTGGACCGTCAAGGGCGACGGATCATGGTGGCGCATGCGAACCTCCCGTGTCCTTCACATGCTGGGCACCTGCCTCCCCATGCTGGGCCGGACGACCCGGACAGGCAAGGACCCTTCGGTCGGAAATGGGTCAGCGTCGCTCCGGCCGGGAGGACGGGTCACCTCAGGAGGTCACCCGGGCGACGAAGGCGGTGAGGTGCGCCACGGTGCGGGCGATCTTCTCCTCCAGCGTGAGCGACTCGGGCAGTCGGGCTCCCGGCCCGGCGTCCTTGCGGCCCCGCAGGTAGAGCGAGCAGGCGAGGTCGTCGCAGAGGTAGATGCCCACGGAGTTGCCCTGCTGCCCGGCCTTGCCCGCCTTGCGCGCGACCATCAGGCTGACGCCGCCGACCGGGTTGGTCAGGCACACCGAGCACATGGTGCGGCGTTGCCGCCCGGGCCCGGGGCTCGGGCGGCGCAGGGCGAGGGCGACCGGGCGGCCGTCCGGGACGGCGACGAGGTAGGCGCGGTCGAGGGCCTGCGGATCTCGCCAGCCGAGGAAGTCGAGGTCGTCCCAGGGGCGGGTGCCGAGGTCGCGCGGGACGTGCAGTCGCTTCGCCTCGCCCTTGGTGCAGTTCACGAAGGCGGCACGGATCTCGGGTTCGGTCAACGGGGTCATACAACCGAGGGTAATTTTCCTAAAGGTATTAGGCAAAGGCATAATGAGCCGTGGTGAGAGGAGACTCATGGCCCGTGCGGGACTCAATCGAGGGCGACTGATCCAGGCCGGGGCGGAGCTGGCCGACGAGGTCGGCTTCGACCAGGTGACCGTCTCGGCGCTGGCCAGACGGTTCGGCGTCACGGTCGCCAGCCTCTACTCGCACGTGCGCAACTCCCACGACCTGCGGGTCGGGATCGCGCTGCTCGCGCTGGGTGAACTCGCCGACGAGGCCGCCGACGCGCTCGCCGGACGGGCCGGCAAGGAGGCGCTGACCGCCTTCGCGAACGTCTACCGCGACTACGCCCACCGACATCCGGGCCGCTGGACCGCGGCCCAGCTCCGGCTCGATCCGCAGACCGCCGCCGGCAGCGCCGGCTTCCGGCACTCGGCGATGATGCGGGCGATCCTGCGCGGCTACCACCTGCCCGAGCCGGACCAGACGCACGCCGTCCGCCTGCTCGGCAGCGTCTTTCAGGGTTTCGTCGGCCTGGAGATGGGGGGCGGCTTCGACCACAGCGCCCCCGCTCCGCCGGAGAGCTGGGAGCGGGTGCTGGACGCCGTCGACGCCCTGCTGCGCACCTGGCCCACGACGGACGCCACCTAGGCCAGCGGCTCCACGCCGGGCGGGAGTTCGTCGGTGGCCGTGGCGTCGTGGACGTACTCCAGCAGGATGCGACGCAGCTCGCGACCGGCGTGGGTGGGCACCACGTCGCGGCGGCGGGCCACCGCGATGGTCCGGCGGACGCCGGGTGGGACGAGCCGGGTCACCCGGATGCCGGGCCGGCGGGCCACCACGATGCCGGGGACCAGCGCGACGCCGAGGCCGGCCTCGACGAAGCTGAGCACGGCGTCCATCTCCCCGCCGTCCACCGAGAGGGTGGGCTCGAAGCCGGCCGCCCGGCACGCCTGGAGCGTGGCGTCGCGCAGGTCGTAGCCCTCGCGGAACATCACCAGGGGCTGGTCGCGCAGGTCGGTGATGCGCAGCTCGCCGGCGGGCGAGGCGCCCGGCAGCGGGTCCACCGAGGCGACCACCAGGCTCTCCCGCAGGATCGGGTCGGCGCGCAGCCCCGGGTCGGTGCCGGCGGCCGGCATGATGATCAACGCCAGGTCGAGGTCGCCGCGGAGCAGGTCGCGGACCAGGTCCTGGGAGCCGCCCTCCTCGACCCGCAGGTCGACGGTGGGGTGGGCGTCGCGGAAACGGCGCAGCACCGGGGGCGCCAGCGAGGTGGCCAGGCTGGGCGTGGCGCCCAGGCGGACCCGCCCCCGGCGCAAGCCCACCAGCTCCTGCACCTCGCGGGTCGCCGTGTCGACGTCGGCGAGGATCCGCTTGGCCAGCGGCAGCAGTACGTCCCCGGCCGCGGTGAGCGTGATGTTGCCCCTTACCCGCTCGAAGAGCGGGGCCCCCAGGTCGGTCTCCAGTGCGTGAATTTGCTTACTCAACGAGGGCTGGGTGATGCCGACCAGATCGGCCGCTTGGGTGAAATGTCGTACTTCTGCGACCGCTACGAAGTACCGGAGCTGATGGAGCTGCATCTACATAGCCTACGGCTATCAAGACTGCGATTTCGATGCATTGGACGCCTGATCGAAGTGCTCCTAGCGTCGGTCGCGTGGTAATCACGAAAACTCGGTCGCCCATCCGCTCGAACGTGGGCCTCAAGGCCGTCATGGCGGTGACGGGCATCATCCTGGTGCTGTTCCTGATCCTGCACATGCTCGGCAACCTGAAGATCTTCACGGGCGAGACCTCGTTCGACCACTACGCGCACTGGCTCCGGGACATCGGCACGCCGCTGCTGCCCACCACCTGGTTCCTGTGGATCCAGCGCACGGTCCTCACGGTGGCGGTGCTGGCGCACATCGGGGCGGCCACCGTGCTCGCGATGCGGGCCCGCGCCGCCCGGCCGGTGGCGTACGCGCACCGCCGCAAGATCCACGTGAACTACGCGGCCCGGACGATGCGCTGGGGTGGTGTGATCATCCTGCTCTTCGTGATCTACCACATCCTGGACCTGACCACCGGTCACCTGAACCCGCAGGGCGACTCGTCCAACCCGTACGGCAACGTGGTCGCCGACTTCGCCCCCGGCCGCTGGTACGTCACGCTCTTCTACACGCTCGCCGTCGTGACGCTCGGCTTCCACCTGCGCCACGGCGCCTTCAGCGCGTTCCGCAGCCTCGGCCAGCAGACGCCGAGGGGCGAGCGCCGGGCCCGCGCCGCCGCGCTCGTCTTCGCGGTGCTCCTCTGCGCCGGCTACCTGGTGGTCCCGTTCGCCGTACTCACCGGATTGGTGGACTGACATGGATCTGTACACCGAGGGCGACCCGATCGCCGACACCCGCGCCCCGGACGGCCCGATCGAGACCCGGTGGGACCGCCACCGGTTCGAGATGAAGCTGGTCAACCCGGCCAACCGCCGGAAGCTGACCGTGATCGTGGTCGGCACCGGCCTGGCCGGCGGCTCCGCCGCGGCAACCCTGGCCGAGCAGGGCTACCACGTCAGGTCCTACTGCTACCAGGACAGCCCGCGCCGCGCCCACTCGATCGCCGCGCAGGGCGGCATCAACGCCGCCAAGAACTACCGCAACGACGGCGACTCGGTGCACCGGCTCTTCTACGACACGGTCAAGGGCGGCGACTTCCGCTCCCGCGAGTCGAACGTGCACCGGCTGGCCGAGGTCTCGGTCAACATCATCGACCAGTGCGTCGCCCAGGGCGTCCCGTTCGCCCGCGAGTACGGCGGCCTGCTCGACACCCGCTCGTTCGGTGGCGCGCAGGTGCAGCGCACCTTCTACGCCCGGGGCCAGACGGGCCAGCAGCTGCTGCTCGGCGCGTACCAGGCGCTGGAGCGGCAGATCGGCCTGGGCAACGTGGAGATGAACTCCCGCCACGAGATGCTCGAGCTGGTCGTCGTCGAGGGCCGGGCCCGCGGCATCGTGGTCCGCGACCTGGTCACCGGCGAGATCAGCACCGAGATGGCGGACGCGGTCGTGCTCGCCTCCGGCGGTTACGGCAACGTCTTCTACCTCTCCACCAACGCCAAGGGCTGCAACGTCACCGCCTCCTGGCGGGCGCACCGCAAGGGCGCGTACTTCGCCAACCCCTGCTACACCCAGATCCACCCGACCTGCATCCCGGTCTCCGGCGACCACCAGTCGAAGCTGACCCTGATGAGCGAGTCGCTGCGCAACGACGGCCGGGTGTGGGTGCCCAAGGCCAAGGGCGACGACCGCAGCCCGCGGGACATCCCGGAGGACGAGCGGGACTACTACCTGGAGCGGATCTACCCCTCCTTCGGCAACCTGGTCCCCCGCGACATCGCCTCCCGCGCCGCGAAGAACGTCTGCGACGAGGGACGCGGCGTCGGCCCGAGCGGGCTCGGCGTCTACCTGGACTTCGCCGACGCCATCGACCGGCTCGGCCGCAAGGCCATCGAGGCCAAGTACGGCAACCTGTTCGAGATGTACGAGCGGATCACCGGCGAGGACCCGTACCAGGTGCCGATGCGGATCTACCCCGCCGTGCACTACACGATGGGTGGCCTCTGGGTCGACTACGACCTCCAGTCGAGCATCCCGGGCCTGTTCGTGATCGGCGAGGCCAACTTCTCCGACCACGGCGCGAACCGGCTCGGCGCCTCGGCGCTGATGCAGGGCCTGGCCGACGGCTACTTCGTGCTGCCGAACACGCTGGCCAACTACCTGGCCGCGAACCCGGTCGAGAAGATCGACGCCAGCCACCCCGAGGCGGTCGCGGCGCGCACCGAGGTCGAGGAGCGGCTGAGCCGGCTGCTCGCGGTCAACGGCGACCGCACGGTGGACTCGTTCCACCGGGAGCTGGGCCAGATCATGTGGGAGCACTGCGGCATGGAGCGCTCCGAGGCCGGGCTGCGCAAGGCGATCGACGAGATCCGCGCGCTGCGCGAGCAGTTCTGGCAGCGGGTCCGCGTGCCGGGCGACGGCGAGGGGCTCAACCAGTCACTGGAGAAGGCCGGCCGGGTGGCCGACTTCTTCGAGTTGGCCGAGCTCATGTGCATCGACGCGCTGCACCGCGAGGAGTCGTGCGGCGGGCACTTCCGGGCCGAGTACCAGACCCCGGACGGCGAGGCGCAGCGCGACGACGACCGGTTCGCGTACGTGGCGGCCTGGGAGTACACCGGCACCGGTGAGCCCGTGCTGCACAAGGAAGACCTGACCTTCGAATACGTCCACCCCACGCAGCGGAGCTACAAGTGAACCTGACCCTGCGCATCTGGCGCCAGACGGGCCCCGAGGACAAGGGTCGGATGGTGAGCTACCCGGTGCAGGACGTGTCCCCCGACATGTCCTTCCTGGAAATGCTCGACGTGCTCAACGAGCGGCTGATCCTCGACGGCGAGGAGCCGGTCGCGTTCGACCACGACTGCCGCGAGGGCATCTGCGGCGCGTGCAGCCTCATGATCAACGGTGAGGCGCACGGCCCGCAGCGCGGCACCACCGCCTGTCAGCTGCACATGCGGCAGTTCTCCGACGGCGACACGATCGACATCGAGCCCTGGCGGGCCCGGGCCTTCCCGGTCGTCAAGGACCTGGTGGTGAACCGCAACGCCTTCGACAAGATCATCGCTGCCGGCGGCTACGTGACCGCGCCGACCGGCAGCGCCCCGGAGGCGCACTCCACCCCGGTGGCCAAGGCCAACGCGGACGCCGCCTTCGAGTCGGCCGCCTGCATCGGCTGCGGCGCCTGCGTGGCGGCCTGCCCGAACGGCTCCGGCATGCTCTTCACCGCCGCCAAGATCACCCAGCTCTCGCTGCTGCCGCAGGGCCAGCCCGAGCGCTACACCCGGGTGATCGGCATGGTGGACGCGCACGACGAGGCCGGCTTCGGCGGCTGCACCAACATCGGCGAGTGCGCCGCGGCCTGCCCGAAGGGCATCCCGCTGAACACCATCGGCCGGCTCAACCGGGACTTCCTCAAGGCGACCACGAAGCGCGCCGGCACCCCCGGCTCCTGACCCGACCTTCCACCCGGCCGCCGCGCTCCGCACCGAGGGGCGCGGCGGTCGGCGTTTTCCGGGGTCCCCCGCGGTCCCTCTTCGGCTGCCTTTCGAGCTGAGTCGTTTCTGATATCGCCCACCGACAGGTCTACCCGGCGAGCCTCGACCCGGCGGGCGAGACGGGGCGAGCGAGACGGGGTGGGGTGGGGTGGGGTGCGCGACACGGACGGGCGAGACGGGGCCGGTGCGCGACACGGGCGGGCGAGACGGGGCCGGTTCGCGACACCGATCGGAGGGGGCGACACGGC
Source organism: Micromonospora sp. WMMD754 (assembly GCF_049315235.1). Taxonomy (NCBI): domain Bacteria; kingdom Bacillati; phylum Actinomycetota; class Actinomycetes; order Micromonosporales; family Micromonosporaceae; genus Micromonospora; species Micromonospora sp. WMMD754. The sequence goes on along the minus strand of NZ_CP186058.1, from coordinate 4,206,926 downwards.
CCGGGCGGGCGACACGGGGTGGGGCGGGCGACACGGGCGGGCGACACCGACCGGGCGGGCGACACGGGCCGCACTCGCCGCGGCGGGGCGGCCCGCTCCGACGCGCTCGACACCTGGCCGCCCCGGCCGGAAACCACGGCCACCTCGACGCGCCCGACGCGCGAGTCGGTCGGCGCGCCGGCGGTGAGTCGTTTCTGACATCAGCTCGAAAGGCAGCGCCGACCCATGCCCCCGGCGCCGCGTGGCACGCCACACCCGGCCCCTTCCGACGGCGCCCGGTTCAAGTCACTCCTCTCGGGTAGCAGTCCCATGGACGGCACCGGAGAGGGGACATTCAGGCATGAAGGCACTGACCTGGCACGGCAAGCGGGACGTTCGCGTGGAGGACGTTCCGGATCCCCGGATCGAGGAGCCGACCGACGCGATCGTCCGGATCACCTCGACCGCCATCTGCGGCTCCGACCTGCACCTGTACGAGGTGCTCGGGCCGTACCTGAAGCCCGGCGACGTGCTCGGACACGAGCCGATGGGCATCGTCGAGGAGGTCGGACCGGGGGTGACCCGGCTCAAGAAGGGCGACCGGGTGGTCGTCCCGTTCAACATCTCCTGCGGCTCGTGCTGGATGTGCGAGCGGCAGCTCTACGCGCAGTGCGAGACCACCCAGGTGACCAGCCAGGGCAAGGGCGCCTCGCTGTTCGGCTACACGTCGCTCTACGGCTCGGTCCCGGGTGGCCAGGCCGAGTACCTGCGCGTGCCGCAGGCCCAGTTCGGCCCGATCAAGATCCCGGACACCGGGGCCGACGAGCGGTGGCTCTACCTGTCCGACATCCTGCCCACCGCCTGGCAGGCGGTGAAGTACGCGGACACCCCGCCCGGCGGCACCCTGGCCGTGTTCGGTCTCGGCCCGGTCGGGCAGTTCAGCGCCCGGATCGGCCGCCACCTCGGCGCCGGCCGGGTGGTCGGCCTGGACCTGGTGCCGGAGCGGCTGGAGATGGCCCGTCGCCACGGCATCGAGGTGCTCGACGTCAGCCAGCTCGACGACGTGCCCGGCGCGCTCATCGACCTGGTCGACGGGCGCGGTCCCGACGCGGTGATCGACGCGGTCGGCATGGAGGCGCACGGCGCGCCGCTGGGCAAGGTCGCCCAGACCGCCGCCGGGCTGCTGCCGGACAAGCTGGCCCAGGCGATGACCGACAAGGCCGGCGTGGACCGGCTCGTGGTGCTGCACGCCGCGCTCAAGGCGGTCCGGCGCGGCGGCACCGTCTCGATCTCCGGGGTGTACGGCGGCGAGCAGGACCCGATGCCGCTGATGGAGATGTTCGACCGGGGCATCCAGTTGCGCATGGGGCAGTGCCACGTGCGGCGCTGGGTCGACGAGATCATCCCGCTGCTGGAGGGCGACGACGACCCGCTGGGCGTCGAGGACCTGCGGACGCACCGGCTGCCGCTGGCCCAGGCGCCGCAGGCGTACGAGATGTTCCAGAAGAAGGAGGACGGCTGCGTCAAGGTCGTGCTCGCGCCGTGACCCGTACCGTGGTCGTCACCGGCGCGACCAGCGGGATCGGCCGGGCGGCGGCCCGGGAGCTCGCGGGCCGCGGGGACCGTCTGGTCCTCGCGGCCCGCTCCCCCGAGACCCTGGAACAGGTACGCCGGGAGTGCGCCGACGCGGGCGCCGCGGACGTCCGGATCGTGCCGACCGACGTGACCGCCCCGGACGCGCTCGACGCCCTGGCCGCCACCGCGGTCGCCGAGTTCGGCCGGATCGACGTCTGGGTGCACACCGCGGCCGTGATGGCGTACGGGCGTTTCGAGGAGATCCCGGCGGAGGTCTTCGACCAGGTGGTCCGGACCGACCTGCTGGCCGCCGCCGGCGTCGCTCGGGTGGCGTTGCGGCACTTCCGGGCGACCGGGGGCGGCACGCTGATCCTCACCGGATCGGTGCTGGGACACATCACGGCGCCCTACATGAGCGGGTACGTGACCAGCAAGTGGGGGCTGCACGGCCTGGCCCGGGCGTTGCAGCAGGAGTCGCGGGACCTGGACGGGGTGCACGTCTGCCTGGTCACGCCGGGCAGCGTCGACACGCCCGTCTACCAACAGGCGGCGAACTACCTCGGCCGGATCGGCCGACCCCCGCTGCCGATCACCACTCCGGAGCGGGTGGCCCGAGCCATCGCGCACTGCGCCGACAAGCCCCGCCGGGAGATCTCGGTGGGCCGGGTCAACCTGGTCATGCGGTTCGGCTTCACCGCGCTGCCGGCCGTGTACGACGTGCTGGTCGGGCCGCTGATGCGGGTCGGCGGGCTCACCGGACGCCCGGTGCCGCCGACGGACGGGGTGGTGTTCGCGCCGAACCCGGCCGGTGAGGCGGTCCGGGGCGGCTGGCTGCCCGACGTGTCGCGAGTGGTGCGGTCCGTCGGCGACGCCACCGCCGCTGTCGGCTCGGCGGTACGGCGACGGCTGCGCTGAGCCGTGCCGGGTCGGTCGTCCGCACGGACCGGCGCGGGGGTGGATACCGTGTACTGCGGGACACGGCGGAGGGGACGACCATGCGCACACCAGCGGAGCGGGAACCGGGGCGGGCGAGCGGCGGGCGGGCGTGGCGGATCGCCGGGCTGGCGGCCGTCGCCGGCCTGGCCTGGGCGGCGCGGGACATCCCGGCCCAGCTCGGTGGCCGGCTCAGCGGCGCGCGGGCGGAGCGGGCGGCCCGGTCGCCGCGGTTCCGCGACGGCACGTTCCACAACCCGGCCGGCACCAGCGCCACCATGGTCGCCGACCCGGGCCGCAACCTGGTCCGGGAGCTGATCTTCGGCAAGCAGAAGCGGCGGCCCGGCAGCGCCGTGCCGCTGCTGCGCCCGGCCGATCCGGCGCCGGGTGACCCGGCCCGCGAACTGAACGCGATCTGGTACGGGCACGCGTCGACGCTGGTGGAGATCGAGGGGCACCGGGTGCTGCTCGACCCGGTCTGGAGCGACAGGTGCTCGCCGTCGGCGCTGGTCGGCCCGCGACGTATCCACGAACCGCCGGTCCGGCTGGACGAACTGCCCCCGCTGGACGCCGTGCTGATCTCGCACGACCACTACGACCACCTCGACATGGACACCGTGCGCGGGCTGCTCGCCCACCAGTCCGCGCCCTTCCTGGTGCCGCTCGGCGTCGGCGCCCACCTGGACCGGTGGGGCGTGCCGGAGGAACGCATCGTCGAGCTGGACTGGTCGGAGAGCCACCGGGTCGGCGGGCTCACCGTCACCGCCACCGCCGCGCAGCACTTCTCCGGGCGCGGGCTGCGCCGCGACGGCACGCTCTGGAGTTCCTGGGTGGTGGCCGGCGCGCACCGGAAGGTCTTCTACACCGGTGACTCCGGCTACTTCGACGGCTACGCCGCGATCGGCGCCGAGCACGGCCCGTTCGACCTCACGCTCATGCAGATCGGCGCGTACGACCGGGCCTGGCCGAACATCCACATGTTCCCCGAGGAGGCGGTCGCCGCCCACCTCGACGTCCGCGGTGAGCTGCTGGTGCCGGTGCACTGGGGCACCTTCAACCTGGCCCTGCACGACTGGTCGGAGCCGGTGGACCGGCTCTGGGCCGAGGCGAAGGCCCGGGACGTCCGGCTGGCCGTGCCGCGCCCGGGCGAGCGGCTGGTGGTCGACGAGCCTCCGACGGTGGACGGCTGGTGGCAGGCGATCGCCTGACGAAAGTACGGCCACCACACCGGGTTTCGGCGGCGAGACCGCGCCGATTCTGGTAAACCGGGAGTCGGAGCTGTCCCCCTCCGGTCGACAACGCGACCGACGGATCCACCGTCACGCCCGGCACCGCCCCGCCGGCTCGTCGTCTCCCGCGAGGAGCAGCATGCTCAACGGCCGCCTGGTCACCGTCCGACCGACCCGTAGCCAGGATCTGGACTTCCTCACCGATCTGGCCAACCACCGACACGTCCGGCAGCACGTCGTGGGCTGGAGCTGGCCCGTCGCCCCGGACGGACAACTGGAGTGGCTGCGCCAGTCGCAGGCCAGCCCGGGTACGCAACGGATGACGGTCGCCGATCCCGTGACCGACGAGCCCTGGGGCCTCACCGGGCTGTGGGAGATCGACTGGCACAACCGCTCGGCACTGACCGCGGTCAAGTTGATGCCGGGGCTCGCGCCGCGAGGCAGCGGCAGTGACGCGATCATGCTCACCATGGCGTGGAGCTTCCACGAGGTGGGGCTGCGTCGGCTGCACAGCTCGATCCTGCCCTTCAACGCCGCGAGTCTCGGGGCCTACGTGCGCAAGTGCGGCTGGCAGGTGGAGGGGCGCGACCGCCAGGCGGTGTTCCGCGGTGGTCAGTGGCACGATCTGCTGCGCATCGGTGTCCTGCGGGGCGACTTCGACGCTCACCCCGACGCGGCGGAGTACGTCGAGCGGGTATGCGGCCCTCGGATCCCGGCCCAGCCCGACTACAGCACGAACGCGTCCGTCCACAGCGCGCCGGAGCGGCCGGACAGGGCGTCCAGCATCGCCACCGCCTGACCGTCGGTGAGCTGCGCGACGAAGTCGACGATCGCCCGCCCCCGGGCCCGGCCGATCCGGTCCGGGGTGCGCGGGTGCAGCTCCGCTTCGGCCAGTTCGACCAGGTCGTGCAGGCGGCGGGGCAACCGGGACTCCTCCTCCGGGTCGAGCAGCCACTCCCAGAGCGCCTCCACCAGCGTGCCCAGCAGCCGTGCCTGGCCCCGCTGGTGCAGGGCCAGGTCGGGGCGGGCCAGCACGAACCGGTGGTGAACGAACTTGAGCACCTGCACCTCATGCCACTGCGCCTGGTCGAGCCGCACGTAGCCGGAGCGGAGGTCCGGCTCCGGGGTGACCGTGATGGCGTCGACGAAGCGGGTGGACCAACGGGCGGAGAACCGCGCGACGTACTGCTCCGCCTCGATCGAGCCGTCGAAGGGCAGCGCCAGCAGCCCCTCCACCAGTTCCTCCCGGACGTGCTCGACCGCGGCGGCGAACGCGTCGTCGTCGGCGATCCAGGCGTCCTTGCGGTGCAGTTGGCGGCGCAGTCGTTCGATCGCCGCCCCCGGTCGCCGGCCGGCGGCCTCCAGCGCCGAGGCGGTGATCGAACGCAGGTGCCCGTACTCGCGCTGCCAGGCCATCAGCTCGGCGGCCACCGCCCCCTGCTGGAGCACCCCCACGCGATAGAAGTCCTCCACGTCGTGGATGGCGTACGCGATGTCGTCGGCGGTGTCCATGACGGACGCCTCCGGGGTCTGCTGCCAGTCCGGGATGCGTCCGGCGAACGGCTCCCGGGCCTGCCGCAGGTCGTCCAGCTCGGTGCGGTACGCCCCGAACTTGACCGACCCGCTCTCCGGGTCGTCCGGCGGCGGCGCCGCGCCCCGGGGCGCCGGGTCGAGGTGCCGCGGATGCGGGTCGGGGTGGTCCAGCCGGGTCCACGGGTACTTCAGCATCGCCGCGCGGACCGCGGCGGTCAGGTCGAGCCCGGTGGTCGCCGCGCCGCGGATCTCGGTGCTGGTGACGATCCGGTACGACTGGGCGTTGCCCTCGAAGCCGTCGGCGAGCCCGAGCCGCTGCCGGGCCAGCCCGTCCAGGACCCGCTCCCCCAGGTGCCCGAAGGGCGGGTGCCCGAGGTCGTGGGCGAGCGCGGCGGCCTCCACCACGTCCGGGTCGCAGCCGCCGAGCTTCTCCAGCAGGTCCCGGTGGGCCGGGTCGGCGGTCAGCCGCTCGGCGATCGCGCGGGCCACCTGCGCCACCTTCAGGCTGTGGGTGAGCCGGTTGTGCACCAGCAGCCCGGACCCACCCGGGCTGATCACCTGGGTGACGCCGTTGAGCCGGGCGAAGAACGGCGAGCCGACGATCCGGTCCCGGTCGGCCCGGAACGGGCCGGCGGCCAGGTCGCCGAGCGCCCGGGCGCTGCCCCCGAAGAGCCGCCGGGCCCGCGGATCCGCAGGTACCTCCATGATCGCCACGCTAGCGCAGTCGCCGGCGGTCGGAGCGAGGTGCGCAGGGAGCCGCTCCCGCAGCGGACGCGAGGGCGAGTCGCTGCCACTGGCGACGCTGCTCAGCCTTCGTCTCGAAACGGGCGACGACTGGCGGTAACCCGCGGCGGCGGCCGCTCGAACCGCTGCCGGGGTACGCCACCGCCCGCCGGCCGCTTGACCCGCCGCCACCAAAACATCTGCACGACCAGGGTGAGCAGTCCGGCCAGTACGATCGCGGCCAGGTTGATCACCAACTGAAGGGCCGAGCCGGCCGCTTCGTGCCATACCCCGTACGCCGACGCGACGGCGACGTTGGCGGCTGCGGGAACGGTGGTCACCGAGATCAGCACGCCGACCAGGGAGCCGGACTTCTTCGAGGTCAGCGAGAGCATGCCGGCGATCCCGGCCAGTATGCCCACCACCCAGGACAGTGCGTCCGGACGCCAGATGAAGTCGGTCAGTGGCCGGTCGGCCAGCAGCATGTCCCGGCTGACCAGACCGGCCGCGGTCAGGCCCCACGTACTCACCACGGTCATGGCCATCGCGACCAGAAAGCCGACCGCGAGCGCCTTGACGGAATGGCCGATGATCTCCGGCCGCCGACGCAGCAGCGCCACGCAGAGCGCGGCGAGCGGCCCGAACTCGGGACCGACCACCATCGCGCCGACGATCAGGATCGGCTGGTCCAGCAGCACCCCGATCCCGGCGATCATGGTGGCCACGGTGATCAGCGCCAGGAAGGTGCTGCTGAGCGCCGTCTGCTCGCCCGTCTTCGCGGCGACCTCGTCCCAAACCAGGGCGTCCTCACCGTGGCCGGGAACCTCCTCTGCGGCCCTTTCCGCGGCGGCCGAGAGGGTCAGCTCCACGTCGTCCGCGGCGATCCCTCCGTGCGCCTCGACCCCCATCTCTTGGAGCCGACGCAGGACACTGTCGGCGCTCTCCCGGACCACGTCGCACGTGATGTAGTCGCCGGCCGGTTGGCGCGCGGCGCCGGGCAGCACCACGAGGTGGGTGACGCCGGGGTCCGCGGCCAGCAGGTCGGCGACGTCGGACGAGTGGTCCGCTGGTGCGATCACCCGGATGTGCAGCACAACCATGCTCCCTCAGGTCGCGACGGACCTCAGCACTCTAGTGTCGTGCGCCTCGCCGGACGTACCCGGATCCTGCCGTCCCGCGGATGTCGGGGCCCTCTCGCACCTGGGTTCGTGTGTCTAGAGGCGCTCCACCGTCGGACCGGAGCACCGGTTGCGGGCGTCGAACACGTAGCGGGCGCGGCGGGAGACCATCCCGTAGTCGAAGACGTCGTGGTCGGTCGTGACGATCACCGCGTCGGCCGCGTCCACCTCCTGCTCGGTCAGGGGCACGACCAGGACACCGCCCGGGATCTGGTGCGGCTCGGCGTGCGGCTCGGCGACCCGGACGTCCGCGCCGAGGTCGCACAGCCGCCGGGCGACGTCCACCGCCGGCGAGTCCCGCATGTCGCCGGTGTTCTTCTTGTACGCGAGGCCGAGCATGAGCAGGCGGGCGCCGTTGACGGCCCGGCCGGTGCGGTTCAACCCGGCCATGACCCGCTGCGCCACGTGCTCGGGCATCTCGTGGTTGACGTCGTTCGCCAGTTCGATGAACCGGAACTGGCGGCCCAGCCGCCGCTTCACCTGCCAGGACAGGTAGCAGGGGTCGATCGGCAGACAGTGCCCCCCGACGCCGGGACCCGGCCGGAACGGCATGAACCCGAACGGCTTCGTCTCGGCGGCGTCAATCGCCTGCCAGACGTCGATGCCCAGGTGGTGCGAGAGCATCGTGAGTTCGTTGATCAGGCCGAGGTTCACCTGACGGAAGGTGTTCTCGATCAGCTTCGTCAGCTCAGCGACCCGAGTGGAGGAGACCGGCACCGTCCGCTCCACGAGCCGGCGGTAGAACCCGTCCACCCGCTCCAGCGAGGGCGCGTCCACGCCGGAGACCACCTTGGGGGTGTTCTCCAGCCGCCAGGTCGGATTGCCGGGGTCGATGCGCTCGGGGCTGTACCCGAGGTGGAAGTCGCCCGGCGCGTGCAGCCCACTGGCCGACTCCAGGAGCGGACACAGCAGTTCCTCGGTCGTGCCCGGGTAGGTGGTCGATTCCAGCACCACCGTGGCGCCGGGCCGCACATACGGGCCGATGCCTCGCCCAGCCTGCTCCACGTAGCTGAGATCCGGCGTGCCGTCGCGCAGCGGGGTGGGCACCGTGATCACGCAGACGTCGAAGTCGCGGGCGTCGGCGTACTCGGTGCTCGGCAGGTAGCGACCACTCCCGAGCGCCCGACCGAGCCGGTCGGCCGGGATGTCCTCCACGAACGACTCGCCGGAGGCGAGCCGCTTGATCCGGTCGGCATCGACGTCCAGCCCGACCACGTCGAAGCCGGCCTCCACGGCCCGCATGGCCAGCGGAAGACCGACGTACCCCTGGCCGATGACGACTACCTTCTCCGCGCTCACCCGGGCTCCAGACACGTAGGAAATCACCTGATTGGAGGCTAGAGGGGTTTCTGAGGCCGGAAGTCCGTTTTCGGGATATCGGTCCGACCGGACGCCGAAGCGGGAGCGCCGCGGTGCGGGGCTTCCGACCCGAGCGGGCAGAATGCACGACGGAACCCACCCGAGAAGGCGGATCAGATCGTGACCCAGTCTGTGCACCAGCGGATCGCCGAGGAACTCGGCGTCGCCGAACGTCAGGTGCGCGCGGCCGTCGAGCTGCTCGACGGCGGCGCCACCGTGCCGTTCATCGCCCGCTACCGCAAGGAGGCCACCGGCCTGCTCGACGACGCGCAGCTGCGCACGCTGGAGGAGCGGCTGCGCTACCTGCGCGAGCTGGACGAGCGGCGCGCCGCCGTGCTGGAGTCGATCCGGAGCCAGGGCAAGCTCGACGAGGCGCTGGAGGCGCAGATCCTCGCCGCCGACTCGAAGTCCCGCCTGGAGGACATCTACCTGCCCTACAAGCCGAAGCGGCGGACCCGGGCGCAGATCGCCCGCGAGGCCGGGCTGGAGCCGCTCGCGGACACGCTCCTCGCCGACCCGACGCAGGACCCGAGGACGGTCGCCGCCGGGTTCGCCGACCCGGACAAGGGCGTCGCGGACGCCGCCGCCGCGCTGGACGGTGCCCGGGCCATCCTGATCGAGCGCTTCGCCGAGGACGCCGACCTGATCGGCACGCTGCGCGAGCAGATGTGGTCGCGGGGCCGGCTGGTCTCGCGGGTACGCGAGGGCCAGGAGACGGCCGGCGCGAAGTTCGCCGACTACTTCGACTTCGCCGAGCCGTACCCGAAGCTGCCCTCGCACCGGATCCTCGCCATGCTCCGGGGCGAGAAGGAGGGCGTGCTGGAGCTGACCATGGACCCGGAGGCCGAGGGCGACGCCGACGCGGCCACCGGGCCCAGCCGCTACGAGGCCGCCGTCGCCGGCCGGTTCGGCGTGAGCGACCAGGGGCGGCCCGCCGACCGCTGGCTGGCCGACACGGTGCGCTGGGCCTGGCGTACCCGGATCCTCATCCACCTCGGCGCGGACCTGCGGATGCGGCTGTGGCAGGCGGCCGAGGAGGAGGCGGTCCGCGTCTTCGCCACCAACCTGCGCGACCTGCTGCTGGCCGCGCCCGCCGGCGCCCGCCCCACCATGGGCCTCGATCCGGGCCTGCGCACCGGCGTGAAGGTGGCCGTGGTCGACGCCACCGGCAAGGTGGTCGCCACCGACACGATCTACCCGCACGAGCCGCGCCGGCAGTGGGACGCCTCCCTGCACACGCTCGCCACGCTGGCCGCCGCGCACGGCGTCGAGCTGGTGGCGATCGGCAACGGTACGGCCAGCCGGGAGACCGACAAGCTGGCCGGTGACCTGATCAAGCAGCACCCCGAGCTGAAGCTGACCAAGGTGGTGGTCTCGGAGGCCGGCGCGTCGGTCTACTCGGCCTCCGCGTACGCCTCGCAGGAGCTGCCCGGTCTCGACGTGTCGCTGCGCGGCGCGGTCTCCATCGCCCGCCGCCTCCAGGACCCGCTCGCCGAGCTGGTGAAGATCGACCCGCGCTCGATCGGGGTCGGGCAGTACCAGCACGACCTGTCCGAGGTGAAGCTGTCCCGCTCCCTCGACGCGGTGGTGGAGGACTGCGTCAACGCGGTCGGCGTGGACGTCAACACCGCCTCCGCGCCACTGCTCACCCGGGTCTCCGGCATCGGCGCCGGGCTGGCCGAGAACATCGTGCTGCACCGCGACGCCAACGGGCCGTTCCGCACCCGGGCCGAGCTGAAGAAGGTGGCCCGGCTCGGGCCGAAGGCGTTCGAGCAGTGCGCCGGCTTCCTGCGCATCCCCGGCGGGGACGACCCGCTCGACTCGTCCAGCGTGCACCCGGAGGCGTACCCGGTGGTCCGCCGGATCCTCGCCTCCACCGGGCAGGACCTGCGCGCGCTGATCGGCAGGTCGGCCATCCTGCGCGGCCTGCGGGCGACCGACTTCGTCGACGACACGTTCGGTCTGCCCACCGTCACCGACATCCTGGCCGAGCTGGAGAAGCCCGGCCGCGACCCGCGCCCGGAGTTCCGCACGGCCACGTTCGTCGAGGGCGTCGAGAAGATCGGCGACCTGACCCCGGGCATGGTGCTGGAGGGCGTGGTGACGAACGTGGCCGCGTTCGGCGCGTTCGTCGACGTCGGCGTGCACCAGGACGGCCTGGTGCACGTCTCGGCCATGTCGCACACCTTCGTCAAGGACCCGCGCGACGTGGTGAAGTCCGGCGACGTGGTCAAGGTCCGGGTGCTCGACGTGGACGTGCCGCGCAAGCGGATCTCGCTGACGCTGCGGCTGGAGGACGAGGCCGCCGGCGGTCGGACATCCGGCGACGGAGGCCGGCCGGAGCGCGGCACGGCGCGGGACGGCCAGCGGGGCGGCGGGCCCGGTTCCGGCCGCCGGCGTGCCGAGCAGGTCGGTCGCGGCGCAGCCGACGGGCGTCGCGAGCACGGCGGCGGAGCCGGTGGGCAACGTGGCGACCAGAGTGGTCGCGGCGCGGCCGGAGGGCAACGCGGGAGCCGGGGCACGGGAGGCGGATCGCCGCAGCGAACCGGCCGGAGCGGCCCGGCGCCGGTGAACGACGCGATGGCCGAGGCGCTGCGCCGGGCCGGGCTGGCCTGACCGTCGCCGCCCGGGTCCGATCGAGGTCGGACCCGGGCGGGCTACGACCACACCGTGGAAGCCGCCCCGCACCGCAGCGACGGGCCGGGCGGTGCGCGTACCGTCGCGGCATGGGTGACCACGACGGCCTGGACTGGCGGGAACAGCGCCGGCGGGCGGTGTCGGCGCACGCGGCGGCGGCCGACGCCCGGCGCGCCGCGGAGCAGGCCGAGGCCGGCGAGCTGGTCGCGGCCTTCGTCGCCGAGGCGACCCGACGCGGTCTGCGTCCGGTCCGGCTGACCGCCACCGGGTACGACGGGCGCGGCCGCTACCGGACGCGGCTCACCGGCTGGTACCTCGACCGGGCCCGCACCCGGGCGGTCGGCACCGACGGATACTTCTACCTGCTGACCGTCCCCGCCGGGCTGCGGGCACGGATGTTCGGCGCGGAGCCGTCCCGGTCCCCGGCGCCGCTGGTGGTCGGCGAGGGTGGCCGGGACGGCGACTCGATCCCGCTGCGCACCCTGCTCGACCGGCGGCTGGCGGCCGGCGACGATCCCCGGTGACCGTGGGCGGGACGCCGGGGCCGGGGCCGCGATTGCGGGGCGCCCCCGCAACCTCCGCCTGATCTTCGGGGCCGCACGGATCACAACCTTCCGAGCCGGCAAGCGTTAGCCATACCGCGGCCCGGTTTGCAGGGCCGGCGGCCGACCGACCGTCGAGAACGAGTCGCTCACCCTTCGGTTACTCCTGAAGACAATCAGGGTCATTGGCACCGTATGACGTATATAAAGCATTTTTTCTTGTTATAAACCCCTCGAAGATGCCCACATCGCGACGGGAGACTGCATGAGCGGCCGGGTCCATCTGTCCCCACCCGACGTTGGAGAGCTCGAGGAGTCCTATCTCGTCAATGCGCTGAGGTCCGGCTGGGTCGCGCCGGTGGGACCGGAGGTGACCGCCTTCGAGCGGGAGATGGCGGAGCGCGCCGGAAGCGCCCACGCGGTCGCGGTCAGCTCCGGCACGGCGGCGCTGCATCTCGCACTGCTGGCGCTGGGCGTCGGCACCGGCCACGTGGTCGTCGTGCCCACCATGACCTTCGTGGCCACCGCCAACGCGGTGGTCTACACCGGAGCTGAGCCCGTCTTCGTCGACAGCGAGCCCGGCACCGGCAACCTCGATCCGGAGCTGCTCGGCGACCTGCTCGACACCCTGCAGGCCGAGGGCCGGAGCGTCGGCGCGGTCATGGCGGTCGACCTCTTCGGCGCCTGCGCCGACTACACCCGCCTCACCCAGGTCTGCGACGCCGCGGGTGTGCCGCTGGTGGAGGACGCCGCCGAGTCACTGGGCTCGGCACACCGGGGACGTCCCGCCGGTTCCTTCGGTCACGCCGGCATCTTCTCCTTCAACGGCAACAAGATAATCACCACCTCCGGTGGCGGGATGCTGCTCTCCGACGACGGCGACCTGGTGGACCGGTGCCGGCATCTGGCGACCCAGGCCCGACAGCCGGTCGCGCACTACGAGCACCACGAGGTCGGCTACAACTACCGGCTGAGCAACCTGCTGGCAGCCCTGGGACGGGCCCAACTGGCTCGGCTCGACGAGATGACGTCACGCCGCCGGCAGTTGCGCGAACGCTACGCCAAGCTCTTCGCGGCCGTACCCGGCGTGCGTCTGCTCGGCGAGGGCGACCTCGAGAGCAACTGCTGGCTGACCTGTGTCGTGGTGGATCCCGATCGGTCGAGCTGGGTGGCCGCCGACCTCGCGGCGGAGCTTTCCCGCGCCGACGTCGAGACCCGGCCGCTGTGGAAGCCGATGCACCGGCAACCGGTCTTCGCCGAAACCCGCGCAGCCCTCACCGGGGTGGCGGATCGACTCTTCGCGAACGGCCTCGCGCTGCCGAGCGGCTCGGCCATGGACGACGCGCAGGAGGCACACGTGTTCCGGACCATCGAGCGGTTCCTGGAGCGGCGATGACGATCCAGGTGAGGGCGCTGGACAGCACAGCCGACACCGACAGCACGCTTCCGGACGTCTACTTCACCTCGGGATACGGCCAGGCGGCGGCGGCGGCCGAGGGCGGCGTCTGGCGGTCCCTGCACATCGCGGACGGCGACCTCGTGGTGCCGCACGTGCTCCGGCAGGTCGACCCTGCCCTGTCCGACGCGGTGAGCCCGTACGGCTATTCCGGGCTGCACCTGGCGCCGCACGTACCGGCCGCAGAGCTTCCCCGGCTCTGGGCGGCGGCGGCGGCACACTGGCGGGCCAGTGGCGTCGTCAGCCTTTTCCTGCGCTTCTCGCCGTGGGATCTCGCGGCGGTGGAAGCGGCCAGGGCCGTCGACGACGTGGTGCTGACTCGCCGCGCCGACACGGTCCTGGTCGCTGTCGACGGCGGGCCGACGGCGATCTGGGAGGCCATGGCCGGCCGCTCCCGGACAGCGGTGCGAAAAGCGGAACGTGTCGGCCTCACGGCCACCGTTCGGGCCACCGGACGCGAGGACCTGGCGCCCGGGTCGGCCTTTCGCCGCCTGTACGAGCAGACCATGATCCGGGTCGGCAGCACGCCGGAGTACCTGTTCCCCGAGGCCTACTACCGGCTTCTCGCCGACGGTCTCGGCAAGTCCCTGCTGCTGGCTGAGGTACGGGACGGATCAGGCCGGGTCGTGGCCGCCGCGCTGGTGATGCGGCACCGGGAGCGTGCGCACTACCACCTCGCCGGCTCGGATCCCGCGGCCGCTCGGGACGGTGCGAACAACCTGCTTCTCTGGACGATCCTCCAGTGGGCCGCGGAACACGGGTGCGTGGCGGTCCACCTCGGCGGTGGGGTGAGACCCGACGACGGGCTGTTCCGGTTCAAGTCCTCCTTCGGTGGCGAGCGGGTCCCGTTCTGGACCGGCGCGGTGGTGCTGCTCCAGGCCCGCTACGACGAGTTGCTGGCCCGGCACGCCGCCGCCCACGGCCGACCGACGGACGTGCTGCGGCAGAGCGGCTTCTTTCCCGGCTACCGCTGGAGGGCGAGCTGAGATGGCGGCAACCGATCGCGCCAAGAGGACCTTCGACGTCGTGGTCGCCGGACTGCTGGTGGTGCTGCTGAGCCCGGTGATGGCCGCCGTCGCTGCGGCGATCCTGCTGACGGCGGGCCGGCCCGTGCTGTTCCGGCAGTGGCGACCGGGGCTGCACGGCAGTCTGTTCCTGCTCACGAAGTTTCGGACGATGCGGCCACCCCGCCCCGGACAGGACGTCTGGGCCACCGACGAACTGCGGGTCACAGCGCTGGGCCGGTTCCTCCGGCGGACCAGCCTCGACGAGTTGCCCGAGCTGCTGCACGTGTTGTCCGGGACGATGAGCCTGGTCGGCCCGCGACCGCTCCTGACGGAGTATCTGCCGCGCTACAGCGCACGGCACGCCCGCCGGCACGAGGTCCGGCCCGGGATCACCGGCCTGGCACAGGTCAGCGGTCGCCGCTCGTTGACCCTCGGGCAACGGCTCGAACTGGACGTCCGGTACGTCGACACCTGGTCGCTGCGGCTGGACCTGACGATCCTCGTGCGGACTCTCCTGGAGCCCTTCCGCCGGGGAGACAACCCGACCCAGAAGCTCGAGGAGGTCGACGACGTCGGCCTGCTCCGTCTCCCGGAGCGGATCCGGTGACCGCCCCCGCTCGCTGGGAAACGGGATCCTCGTTCCCGCTGATCCTCCCCGCCGCTGACGACGACCGGAGCGGACCGGCGGAACCGTGGCACCGGTACGGCTCGGGTCGGCAGGCGCTGCTGGCACTCCTGACGTTCGGTCGGGACGTGCTTGGATGGCGCACCGCCCACCTGCCCACGTACTTCTGCCCACCGGTGGCCGAGGCGGTCGCGACCGTCCTGCCCGTGCACCGATACCCCTGCGGCCCCGGCGGTGGGGCCGCTCCGTCCGGGCTCGGCCGCACCGATGCCGTCCTCGCCGTGTCGTTCTTCGGCGAACGACCCGTCGTACCGGAGGGCGACCCGGCCGTGGTCGTCGACGCCACCCACGACCCGCTGGCACCCTGGCTGCCCGACGTCGGAGCGGACTACGTCGTCGCGTCTCTGCGGAAGACCCTGCCGCTGCCGGACGGAGGGGCGCTCTGGTCACCGGCCGGCCGCCCGCTACCGGCCGAGCCGACACTGGGCAACGTCCATCGGGCCGCGGCCGGCGACGTGCTGGCCGCGATGTGCCTGAAGTCCGCCTACCTCGGGGGCACGGACGTCGACAAGCAGCAGTTCCTGGCGCTCTACGCCGAGGGCGAGGAGGCACTGACCTCAACCGCGGTAAGTGCCATGTCCTCGTACAGCGCGCAGGTGCTGCCTCTGCTGCCCGTCGCCCGGCACCGCCGGCACCGCATCGAGAACGCCCACCGCCTCGCCGACCGGCTCACCGGGCTACCCGGCCTCACTGCCCGCGCCCATCCCTTCGGCGTCGTACTGGAGCTCGACTCCCCCGGCCGCCGGGAAGAACTGCGGGCCGGGCTCATCCGACGACAGGTCTACCCGGCCGTGCTCTGGTCGCTGACCGAGGGGCAGGCGCCCGCCGACCAGGTCGACTTCTCCCGTCGGATGCTGTTTCTGCACACCGACGCCCGCTACGACGGTGAGGACATGCGGAGGACGGCGGAGATCGTCCGCGAACAGTCGGCCGCCCGGCCCGCCCTTCGACCCGCCCCGTTGCCCCCGCCGCCGTTCGCGGCCATTCCCGCCGCGGCCGGCCGGCCCGTTTCCATCGGCTCAGGAGATCAGCCATGACCGGTCTGCGGATCGTCGTCGTCACGAAGACCAACGAGGGTGGCGCCTGGATCGCCACCCAGGCGCGGACCCTGCAGGCACGTGGTCACGAGCCGGTGGTCATCCTGCCGGCAGGGCCCGGCCGGCTCACCGCACGCCTGGAGGAACTCGGCGTACGGACCGTGGCCTCCCCGTTCGACTTCCGGTTCCGCCCCACACCGGCAACCGTGGTCCGCCTGTGGCGACTTCGGCGGCTGCTTCGTGGACTCCGGCCCGACGTCGTGAACTACCACCTGTACGCCGCCGCGCTCGCCGTCCGGCTCGCCTCCCTGGGGCTCCGGTTCCGCCGGGTGCACACCGTGGTGGGGCCGCTCTTCCTGGAGTCGCCCGTCATCCGCGCGGTGGAGCGGGTGCTCTGCCGGCTGGACCATCTCGTCGTCTGCGGCACCGCCTACACCTCTCGGCGCTACGGGGAGCTCGGCCTGCCGGTCGAGCGCCGCCCCACGGTGACGGTGGGGATCGACATGTCTCACTACACACCGCCGGAGCGCCGGGAGAGCGAGCGAGCCAAGGCCCGAGCCGAACTCGGCCTGCCGCAGCAGGCGTTCGTGGTCATCATGGTCGCGTTCGTCTATCCGCCGCGCCGGTTGGACGGGGCCCGCCGCGGGATCAAGGGCCACGACGTGCTGTTCGAGGCGTGGCGGGTGTTCCGGACCCGGCGGCCGGACGCGCACCTGCTGCTGGTGGGCGGCGGCAACGGCCCGGGTGGCGTGGCATACCGGAACGAGCTGGTCCGTCGCTACGACGTCACCGCCGACTCGAGCGTGACGTGGCTGAATTCGGTCGAGGACGTACGGCCGGCCTACCGCGCGGCGAACCTCAGCGTCAGCCCGTCCCTGTCCGAGGGACACGGGGCTCCCGTGGAGGCCCATGCCATGTCGGTACCGAGCGTGGTGAGCGACGCCGGCGGGCTGCCGGAGACCGTGGACGGGCAGTCCGGCTGGGTGGTGCCACGCGGCGACGCGACCGCACTGGCGGAAGCGTTGGAGGCGGCGTACCGCGAGTACGCCACCGGGCGACTGGACGCCCACGGTGACCATGCCCGCCGGTACACCGAACGACACTTCGACCGCCAGCAGGCGGAACACCGGGTGGTCGATCTCGTCGAGGAGACCGTCGGGCGACGGCGAGCCACCGATCCGCGGCGGCTCTCAACCCTGGAGGCCACCGAGTGAGGGTCGTGGTCACCACGGAGAGCAGATTCATCCGTACGCCGGACGGCCGGGTGTGGACGCCCACGCCACCCGACCACCGGTTCTGGCAGCGTTACCTCAGCGTGTTCGACCAGGTCCGGGTCGTCGCCCGGGTGCAGGACCAGCACGAGGTGCCGGCCGGCCTGCTGCGCGTGGACGGCGAGGCCGTGGAGGTCCACGCCGTGCCCCACTACGTCGGTCCGTGGCAGTACCTGCGCCGCAGTCGGCACGTACGACGCGCGGTCGAGGCCTCGGCCGGCCCGGACGACGCCGTGATCCTCCGGGTTCCGTCCGTCCTCGGTTCGGCACTGCGCTCGGCGCGGGTCCGGCACGGCCTGCCGTTCGCGTTGGAGGTGGTGGGCGATCCGTGGGACGTCTTCGCCGAGGGTGTGGTCCAGCATCCGCTCAGGCCACTGTTGCGCCGGCGGATCACCGAGAGGCTGCGGCAGGAGTGCCGGACCGCGGCCGCGGTGTCGTACGTGACGGAGGAACACCTTCAGACCCGCTATCCGACCGCACCGGGAGTGCCGGTCGCCGCGGTGTCCAGCGTCGATCTGCCGGATGATGCCTTCGTCACGCGACCTCGTCAGGTGGTCAGGGCGGCCGGCGTGGCACCCACCGTGGTCACGGTGGGCACCCTCGAGCAGATGTACAAGGGGGTCGACACCCTCATCGAGGCGGTGGCACTGCTCGGCGACGACGGAGTGCACGTTCGGCTCGTTCATGTCGGACAGGGCCGGTACCGGAGTCGACTGGAGCGCCTGGCGAGGGAGCGGGGCGTCGCCGACCGGGTCACCTTCGCGGGTTGGGTCGGCCCGGGCGAGCCGCTGCGGGAGCGACTCGACCGCGCGGACCTGTTCGTGATGCCGTCGCGGACCGAAGGGCTGCCACGCGCCCTGATCGAGGCCATGGCACGCGGGCTGCCGGCCGTCGGTACGCGGGTCGGGGGGATTCCGGAGCTGTTGACCGCGGACGACACGGTGGCCCCGGACGATCCTTCCGCCATGGCCACCGCCATCGCGCGAATGCTCGACGAACCCGCTCGGATGAGCGCCGCCTCGGCGCGGAACCTGACCCGGGCGCGACAGTTCTCACGGGAGACGCTCATCCCTCGACGTACCGCCTTCTACCAGTCGGTGAAGGACGCCATGGGTGAGCAGCGTCCGAACGCGACCGGGCCGCTGTCGGAGCGACCGGTCGACGCGGCGAGCCGCACCGGCCGGTGAGGGCGCGGCGGGCGACCGCCACTTTCCGCACCTGCCCTCGTTACTCCTCCGTCAACTCACCGGCCCGCACGAGGCGCCGCTGTCCCGGTTCTTCCACAAAACCGCCGCAGACCCGGTCGTGACAGACCGGGATCAGCGGCCTGGCAACGAGGAGTACGACGATGCCGAGAGCGACTCCGACGGATCCTGTCGCGCGCCCCGACCGGGGTGACACCGAGCGCCGGCAGCCCGGGACCCGCCGATGAGCACACCGGCCGGCCTCGTCGTCCCCACGGGTCCCGGAGTGCCGGGCAGGGCGGGCGACGGGCGGAAGCGGGCCTGGGACCTCCTCTGGGCGGGTGCGCTCACGTCAGCGCTCACCGTGGCGCTCGTCGTCTGCGTGCCGTCCCTGCGCCATTGGCTCATGGCGCCGGTGACGGTGAGCGGCACCATCATCGGGGCCGAGGCCGTCCGCTGGTTCCGTCGCGATGTCGACGTCCTCGAACCGCGGGCCTGCGCGGGCTTGTTCGGCTTCCACTTCTTCTACGTGGCGCCGGTGCTCACGGTCGCTACGCGGATCTGGGCGCCGAGCTACTACAACCCTCCCGACTGGCCGGACGCCATCGGCGCACTGTCGGTGCTGAATGTCGTCGGGCTCTGCATCTATCGCCTGGTGGTAGCCGCACCGCCGTGGCCGCGTCGGCGCGACCGCCCGGCCCGGGCTCTCAATTTCCGGGCGTTCTACGGGCTCGGAGCCGCGGCGGCGGCCGTCAGCCTGGCCCTCTTCTTCGGCTACCAGGTCCGTTCGTTCGGTGGCCTCCCGGGGTTCGTGGCCGCCATGACGAACCGGGCGGATCCGCCGGACCTGAGCGAACTTGGCCCCGTCGTCCTGATCAGTCAGGCGTTTCCGGTGCTGATCTTCACCGTGCTGCTGGTGCGGTGGCGCGACACGCTCGCCCGGAGCCCGGTGCGGTTGACCCTGCTCCTGGCCGCTCTGGTGGTCGTGCAGTTCTTCGTGGCCGGCCTCGGTGGCCTCCGGAGCAACACGTTGTGGCCCTGCGTGCTGGGCCTGGTGATGATCCATCTCGTCGTGCGGCGCCTGACCCGACGTGCGCTGCTGGTGCCCGCGGTACTCGTGCTCGTCTTCCTCTACATGGCCGCATTCTTCAAGGAGGGCGGCGTCGACAGCATCAACGAGATCCGGCAGACCGGTTCGGTCACCCAGGCCGAGTCGGAGACCGGACGGAACCTGTCCGTGATGCTGGCCGGCGACCTGGGCCGCACAGATGTCCAGGCGCTCATTCTGCATCGTCTCCTGTCCGGTCAGATGGAGCCCGAGTACGGCAAGACCTACGCCGCGCCGTTCCGGCTCTGGCTACCGAACTCCATCGCCCCGCTCGACTTCGAGACCAAGCGTGACGTTGGCGCTCGGTGGCTCTACAACCCGCTGTACGGACGGGGAGAGCGGATCTCCAGCAAGATCTACGGAATGACCGGCGAGGGGATGATGAATCTAGGGCTGCTCGGCGGCGTGCTCTCGTTCGCCGTGTACGGCCTGGTCATACGGCTCATCGGACGCCTCTATCGGGGAGCGCGAACAGGTCAGGCCCTGGCCCCCCAGCTCTGGGCCGCGATGGTGTGGCCGATGACGATCCTGGCCCTGAGCGCCGATCTCGGCAATTTGATCGACTTCAACATGGGCTTCACCGTGCTGGTCGTGCTGCTGGTCCTCCTCAGCAGTCGACGACTCGGCGGCAGGCGTCACGCCCCGGGCCTGCTCGGGGCCGATCCGCACCGGCCGCCCTGGGCACAGCCGGCCGGCCCGGCAGAGCGGATGCCGACGGCCCTACGCGAGCGGCGCAACATCCACGTCTGAGGATTGGTGGCAGATGAACCACGCAAGGGTGGGGCGCGAGCCCGGGCAGCGCAGGACCGACCAGCGGGGCGGCGCGGCCGGAAAGACCGTCACGACGCCATCGCCTGCTCGGTACCGGGTGGTGCAGATCTTCGGCGTCCTCGACGTCGGCGGGGCGGAACTCCGGGCGATCGAACTGCTGCCAGAGTTGACCCGGGCCGGCGCGGACATCCATTTCGTCACGCTCACCGGACGTCGAGGGACCCTGGCGCCCACGGTCGAGGGTCTGGGCGCCGAGGTGCACCCGATGCCCGTCGACATCCGGTTTCCGGTGCGCTTCGTCCGATTCCTCACTCGGTTGCGGCCACGTGTCGTGCACTCCAACGTCGCGACGTTCTCCGGGGCGCTGCTCCTGCTCGCCGCGGTGGCCCGGGTACCGGTGCGGATCGCGCACTTCCAGAGCGACGGCGACGAGCACGGGAGCAGCCTGCGACGCCGGGTCCAACGGTGGCTGATGCGCAAGCTCATCCACTTCTGCGCCACCGACATCGTCGGTGTGGCGCCGAATGCTCTCCGCCACGGCTACCGGGCCGACTACCCGGCCGATCGGCGGTGCCGGGTCCTTCCCAACGGCTTGAATCTCGATCGGCTCACCGGAGCGTCCGGCTACGACCTCCGCCAGGCGATCGACGCCGCCCCGGGTGACGTGGTCTGCCTGCACGTCGGCCGTCCCTCGCCGGCGAAACGCCGGTGGCTCGTCCCACCGATCGTGGCGGAGGCGCTGGCATGCGGTGTCGCCGTCCGGGGGGTGCTGGTGGGGGCCCGGGACGACGACGACGATCGGCGTGTGCTCGACGAGGCACGTGCCCTCGGTGTGGCGGAGCGCCTCCATCTGCTCGGCCCCCGGGACGACGTGGGAGCGCTGATGCGCCAGGCGGATCTGCTGCTGCTCCCGTCCGATCGGGAGGGTCTACCCAGCGTGGTGCTGGAGGCGCTGGCGGTCGGCACCCCCGTCGTCGGCTCCGACCTGCCGGGCGTCTGCTTCATTGCCGGTGAGCTGCCCGGAGTGGTCACCGTGCCCCGCGACGCCGCACCGTCGGAGTGGGCCACGGCGATCGCCGACCTGGTCAGCCGGGCGGGCGGAACGGGCGACCGCGCGGCGGCCGAGGAGAGGTTCCGGGCGAGCGTCTTCTCGTTGCGGGCCGCCGCCGCGGAGCACCTACGGCTGTACCGGGCGCTCCCGACGTCGCCGGCCGTCGACCACCATGACGACCCGGCTTCCCTCTCCCCTTCGCACTGAGGCCTGCCGAGCCGGTCTCGCAGCGCCAGATTCGGCGCATGGACGGCGCCCGGCGCCCCGTCCCCGGCCGTAGCTGTCAGGTGGGCGGCGTGCCGTGGACCGGTTCCATGCACAGGCGGACGTGGCGCCGCGGGACGTTGCTCACTGGACGGTCACGACGTCGTCCGGGGAACCGGCGAGGTCGCTGTCACCGCGACCCCGCCGGAGTCTGCGGCTTCGGCCGCCGCACCTCGGTAGCGGCGGATCGTCCGTCGGTAGCCGTACCACACGGCGGGTCCCACGGTCAGGGCGTACGCGGCGCAGCCGACGAACGGCACCGCGTTCAGGCCGTATCTGGTCGCGGCGAACCACTTGGCCGGGACGGAGGTCCCGAGGAACAGGATCTGCCCGACCAACTGAGGCCTCACCACACCGGCGGCGTTCTGCACCATGGCCATCACCGAGAACATCCCGACCAGGACGAAGTAGAGTCCGAGCCCCGCCAGCAACCATCGGCTGCCGCCCCCCAGCGGCATCGGCAGCCAGACGGAGAAGATCCAGTCCCCGACCAGCGCGAGGACCGCCGTCGGCACCGCGGTGGCGAGCAGCGCCAAGGTGACCATCCGCCGGACCGTCTGGTGGACCCAGGTCAGGTCACCCCGGGCGAGCGCGTCGCCGTTCGCCGGCCAGAGCGGCACGTTGATCATGGATACCAGCATCCCCACCAGGGACACCATCTTCGCCGGCAACGCGTACGCGGTGACGCTCTGCGGCCCCAGGGCGTGCGCGATGATCAGGTTGTCCGCGTTGTACGACACCGCGTACAGCACGAACACCACGAAGAACCCACCGCTCAACCGGATCAGGACGGTGCTCAGTCGACGATCGATCGCGGCAAGTCGCGGGCGAAGTTCGGGCATCCGCCGGCGGAAGATCCAGATACTGACCGCGAGGTTGGTCAGGAGCGGGCCCAGGGCCGTCGCGGTGACCACCGCGAGGGGAGCGTACGGGCCACGGGCGGCGAGCAGCACGACCGGGACCGTCGCCAACGTTCCCGCCGCCTGCCAGATGGCGCAGCTGGCGACCTGCTGGTAGGCGTACTGGACCCGGACGATCAGGGCCAACGGGATGTTGAGCAGGAACGCGGTCAGACAGATCATGACCACGGCCGTGGTCTCCCGGGAACCAACCGCCCCGGTGACGTTGAAGACCGCAGTCCAGGGGACGAGGCCGGAGCCTAGCCAGAGCAGGCCGCACAGCCCGACCGCCACCGAGCTCAACAGGGCGTAGGCGGTGGAGATATAGCTGCGGGCCTGCGCGGCGTCGCCGTTCGAGTAGCAGGGTGCCAGTTTGGTCATCAGGCCCGCACCGAGCCCGAGATCAGCGAAGGTGACCATGCCGGTGAGAGCGAGCACCGACATCCACAACCCGTACCGGTCAGGTCCGAGGGTGGCCAGGGACACCGGTATGAGCAGGAGTGGTGCCACCAGGGCCGCCCCGCGGGCGAGCACCGTCGTGACGAGCCCTCCGACGAGCCGACGGCTGCGCGACGAACCAGGATCGGCCCCGGACGCCTGTTGTCGCTTCGTCGAGGACGGCCGACGGTGGGACCCTACCGGCGAGCGGGGCGTGACTGTCATGGTCAGCGGGCGGCGAGCAGGCGGGCCGACATCCAGTCCACGGTCGCCTGGAGGCCGGCGCGCAGGGGGTACTTGCGCGCGGTGGGGAAGAGCTCCCGGAGTCGCGAACAGTCGGCCTGCGAGTCGCGGACGTCACCGGGCCGGGGCGGCTGGAACTCGACCTCCAGCCGGCGGCCGAGAACCGTCTCGAGCTCGGCGATGAGCTGAAGCAGGGAGACGCGCTCGCCGAATGCCAGATTCACCACGTCGGGAGCGCTGACCCGGTTGAGGACGGCGCCGGTGATGATCGAGGTGACACTGTTGACGAAGGTGAAGTCACGGGTCTGGAGTCCGTCGCCGTGGACCTGCAACTCCCGGCCGTGCAGCGCCGCCGAGACGAAGCGTGGCACGACCGCGGCGTACGCGTGGTCGGATGCCTGGCGCGGTCCGTAGACGTTGAAGAACCTCAACGGCAACACCGAGAGCCCGTAACACGCGCCGTACGCGACGGCGTAGGACTCCGTCGCGAGCTTGGAGACCGCGTAGGGGCTCATCGGGACGGGACGCAGCGATTCGACACGGGGCAGAACCGGGTTGCTGCCGTACACCGACGAGGAGGAGGCAAGGACGATCTGCGGGACCCGGTGCCGCCGGACCGCCTCCAGCACGGTGAGGGTACCGGTGGCGTTGGCATGGTGGCTGCGCAGCGGGTCGTCGATCGACCTCGGCACCGACCCGAGCGCCGCCAGATGGACCACGGCCGCCGATCCGGGTACAGCCTCGTCCAACACGTCCGGATCGAGGATCGAGCCGATGTGCAACGACAACGGCAGATCCGGCACGTTGTCCATGGACCCGGTGGACAGGTCGTCCACCACCGCGATCTCGCTCACGCCCGGCGTCTCGGCCAACTGCCGTACCAGGTTGGAACCGATGAAGCCGGCTCCCCCGGTCACCACGACCTTCATGACTGACTCCTCGTCTCCTTGCGGTTTCCGGGCGGGGTCTGGCACTGGGGCGACAGGCTTGGGCCTTCCGGTAGCACGGCGAGCGAACCGTTGACGCCTCCGAAGCCGACGACCACGCGACACACGTTCACTTCTTCGGCAACGAGACCTCAGCCGTGCCGTCGACGTCTCGGTAGAGGGCCTTCACCGTGTCGTTCAGGTCGTACGACGGAGCCCAGCCGAGTTCCGACCCGGCGAGCGAGACGTCCGCGCAACTCCACGGCATCCTCACGGTCCGGGCCGACGGCCCACCGGCGCCGGCCTCCGTGAGTGTGCCGGAGAACCCGGCCACCGCAGCGAGCGCCCGCACGGCCTCCCGGACCTGCACGGCGTTCCCGCTCCCGATGTTCAGCACCGGCACGGTCAGCAACGGGCGCCGCACGGCGGCGCGGACCGCGAGCGCCACGTCGCGCACGTCGACCAGGTCGCGATACGCGCTGAGCGGATCGACCACGACGGTGTCCAGGCCCCGCATCAGCGCGGTCGCGATCAGCCGGGCGGCGCGACCCAGCAGGCTCGCCCCGGACAGACCGGGCCCCACGGCGTTGAAGACCCGCAGCACCACTCCGTCCAACCGGCCGGACCTGACCGCCAACTCCACCAGTCCGGTGGCGGTCAGGTGACTCAGGCCGTATCCGTCCACCGGATCGACCGGGTCGGTCTCCCGAACCGGATGTCCGGCCGGCGTCGGCCCGTACTCGGCGGCCGAGCCGATGCGCACCAGCCGGGCTCGGGGCGCCGCCAGCCCGATCGCCTCGATCAGCTTGGCCGTCACCAGGGTGTGCGCCTGGACCATCTCGTGGTCGGTGCCACCGACCCGTCCGGTGCAGTTGACCACGGCCGTGGGCCTGGCCGTCCGGATCAGGTCGGCCAGCTCCGGCAGGGTCACCTTGACAAGATCGCAGTCCGACCGGGGCGGGCGGATCAGCGTCGCCTCCGGGGCCAGGGTCCCGCTCACATGGCGGCCAAGAAAGCCCGAGGCACCGAAGATCAGGACTCTGCTCATGCCGGGGCGCCAATGGTCACGGCCCGCTGAGGCGGCCCGAGGCGGTCGCCGGTCGGCGCAGCGATCCCCGGCGCCGCCGGCGGCTCCGGCGGTGTGATGGCGCACGGCCGCGGGCGGGCAGCGACGCCACGCACCATGACCACCACGTGCATGGTGCCTCCTCTTACGGATCGGGCTGCGACGTAACGCCGGCCGTTTCCCGGCCGGTGCCATGGCTAACGGAAGAAAGCCGACTAAGTTGCGCAAAGCTTCGGATGCCCGGCCGTCCTCCCGGCCAGCACGGCCACCGGCGTCGTCCCGTCGGGTGCCTCCGCGGCCGGCACCGTGACCGCACTCCGGCAGCCGCCCCGGCCAGGGCGGCTCCTCAGCTTCCGGTATGCCCGACGGCCCGCCCGCCGCTGTGGTGAGCTGTACCGATGGCGGGCTATGTGTTCGGGCTGGTGCTGCACCCCACCCGGGACGTCTCCGAGGTGGTGGGGACGATCGCGCGCTGGGCGGCGCAGCACGGCAAGACCCTGGCCGTCCGCTGCGAGGACCGGGACCGCGTGCCGACCTCGGTGGAGGCGGTGCCCGCCTGCGACCTGGCCGACCACTGCGACGCGCTGATCAGCATCGGCGGCGACGGCACCATGCTGGGCGCGCTGCGGATGGCCGTCCGCGACCCGAAGCCGGTGCTCGGGGTGCACCTGGGACGGGTGGGCTTCCTGGTCGAGGTGGAGCCGCCGGACCTGCCCCGGGCGCTGGAACGGCTCGTCGCCCGTGACTTCACCGTCGAGTCGCACGCCTGTCTGGCCTGCGACGTCTGCGGCGACGACGTGGTGGCGTTCAACGACATCGCGCTGGTGCGGCAGCCCGGCGCCGGTTTCGTCACGGCCACCCTGGCGGTGGACGGCCAGCGGTACGGCTACTACCGGTGCGACGCGCTGGTGGTGAGCACGCCGACCGGCTCGACCGCGTACAGCTACGCCGCCGGCGGGCCGTTGATCTCGCCGGCGACGGAGGCGCTGGTGGTGACGCCGTCGGCCCCGATGGCGGGGATCTCCCGCTCGGTGCTGCTGTCGCCGCACGAGAGCGTGCACCTGGAGCTGCGCCCGGACTCGGCGCCGGTGGCGGTGGAGATGGACGGGCTGCTGATCCGCGAGGCGGCGACCGAGGGTTCGGTGCACGTCCGGTACGTCCCGGACGCCGGTCGGGTGGTCCGCCTCGACCCACGCCGCTACCAGGAGCGCAATCAGCTCAAACTGAGCCTGCTCGACCTGCCGCTGCTGCCCGACCAGCTGCGCGAACTGCTGCCGGACGGGTTACGGGAGCAGCTCAACCGCCGGGAGCTGCCCCCGCCCCGGTGACGTCTCAGGCGCCGAGCACGCCGTCGACCAGCGACTTGGCCTCCTCCTGGATCCGGGCCAGGTGCTCCGGGCCCTGGAACGACTCGGCGTAGATCTTGTAGACGTCCTCGGTGCCCGACGGTCGGGCGGCGAACCAGCCCGACTCGGTGGTCACCTTCAGGCCGCCGATCGCGGCGCCGTTGCCGGGCGCGGTGGTGAGGACGGCGGTGATCGGCTCGCCGGCCAGTTCGGTGGCGGTGACCTGCTCCGGCGAGAGCTTGGCCAGGACCGCCTTCTCCTCGCGGCCCGCCGGGGCGTCGATCCGGGCGTACGCGGGGGCCCCGAAGCGGTCGGCCAGGTCGGCCCAGTGCTCGCTCGGCGTCCGCCCGGTGGTGGCGATGATCTCGGCGGCGAGCAGGCAGAGCAGGATGCCGTCCTTGTCGGTGGTCCAGGTGCTGCCGTCGCGGCGCAGGAAGGACGCGCCGGCGCTCTCCTCGCCGCCGAAGCCGACCGCGCCGTCGAGCAGCCCGGGCACGAACCACTTGAAGCCGACCGGCACCTCCAGCAGCGGCCGGCCCAGGTCGGCCGCGACCCGGTCGATCATCGAGGAGGAGACCAGCGTCTTGCCCACCGCCGCGGCCGGGCCCCACTGCTCGCGGGTACGGAACAGGTGGCCGATCGCCACCGCCAGGTAGTGGTTGGGGTTCATCAGCCCGCCGTCCGGGGTGACGATGCCGTGCCGGTCGGCGTCGGCGTCGTTGCCGGTGGAGACCGCGAACCGGTCGCGGGCGGCGATGAGCGAGGCCATCGCGTTCGGCGACGAGCAGTCCATCCGGATCTTGCCGTCGCCGTCCAGCGTCATGAACCGCCAGGTGGGGTCCACGGTCGGGTTGATCACGGTGAGGTCGAGGCGGTGCCGCTCGGCGATCTCCCCCCAGTACGCGACGCTCGCCCCGCCCATCGGGTCGGCGCCGATGCGCACCCCCGCGTCCCGGATCGCGTCGATGTCCAGCGCGGCGGGCAGGTCGTCGACGTAGCGGGCGAGGAAGTCGTACTCCCCGGTGGTGTCGGCGGCGCGGGCCCGCGCGTACGGGATGCGCTTCACCTCCTTGAGCCCGGCGGCGAGGATGGCGTTCGCGCGGTCCTGGATCCACTTCGTGACGTCGGTGTCGGCGGGGCCGCCGTTGGTGGGGTTGTACTTGAAGCCGCCGTCGGACGGCGGGTTGTGCGACGGGGTGATGACGATGCCGTCGGCGAGCGCCGAGGTGCGGCCCCGGTTGTGGGTGAGGATGGCGTGCGACAGGGCCGGGGTGGGCGTGTAGCCGTCCCGGCTGTCGCGCAGCACGGTGACCTCGTTGGCGGCGAGCACCTCCAGCGCGTCGGCCTCGGCGGGCGCGGAGAGCGCGTGGGTGTCGCGGGCGAGGAACAGCGGGCCGGTCAGGCCCTGCTCTCGGCGGTAGTCGCAGAGCGCCTGGGTCACGGCGAGGATGTGGTCGGAGTTGAACGCGTTGCGCAGGCTGGACCCGCGGTGCCCGGACGTGCCGAAGGAGACCTGCTGCGCCGGGTCGCTCGGGTCGGGGTGCTCGGCGTAGTAGGCGGTGACCAGCCGGGGCACGTCGACCAGGTCGGCGGGCTCGGCGGGCTGGCCGGCACGGGGGTGGGGCACGACGGGATCCTCCTCGGGGACCGGTGGGACGGGTCAGGGCTCGACGCGCTGACCCTTGCCGATGACGACGATGCCGTTGTCGGACACGGTGTAGCGCTGGCGGTCCTTCTCCAGGTCGACGCCGATCTCGGCGCCTTCCGGAACGTAGACGTTCTTGTCCAGGATCGCGCGGCGGACGACCGCGTGCCGGCCGATCTCGACACCCTCCATCAGGACGGCGCCGTCCACGTGCGCCCAGGAGTGGACCTTCACCTTCGGCGACACGATCGAGTTCTCCACCAGCGAGCCGGAGATCACCGAGCCGGGCGAGACCATCGAGCTGACCGCCCGGCCGACCCGCTCGCCCCAGGCGTGCACGAACTTGGCCGGCGGGTACGGCGGCTGCTCGGTGTAGATCGGCCACTCGAAGTTGTAGAGGTTGAACACCGGGTGCACGTTGATCAGGTCCATGTGCGCGTCGTAGAACGAGTCGAGCGTCCCCACGTCGCGCCAGTAGCCGCGGTCCCGGTCGGTGCTGCCCGGCACCTCGTTGTCCTTGAAGTCGTAGACGTTGGCCTCGCCCCGCTCGACCAACATCGGGATGATGCTGCCGCCCATGTCGTGCTTGCTGGTCTTGTCCTCCGCGTCGCGTTCGACGGCCTCGCAGAGCGCCCGGGTGGAGAAGACGTAGTTGCCCATCGAGGCGTAGATCTGGTCCGGCGCGTCGGGCAGCCCGACCGCGTCGGTGGGCTTCTCGCGGAACGCCCGGATCCGCCGGCCGTCCTCGCCGACCTCGATCACGCCGAACTGGTCGGCCATCGACAGCGGCTGGCGGATGCCGGCCACGGTCACCCCGGCGCCGGAGGCGATGTGGTCCTCCACCATCTGCCGGGGGTCCATCCGGTAGATGTGGTCGGCGCCGAAGACGATCACGTGGTCGGGCTGCTCGTCGTTGATCAGGTTGAAGCTCTGGTAGATGGCGTCGGCCGAGCCGGCGAACCACCACGGGCCGCGCCGCTGCTGGGCGGGCACCGGGGTGACGTAGTTGCCGAGCAGCGTCGACATCCGCCAGGTCTTGGTGATGTGACGGTCCAGCGAGTGGGACTTGTACTGGGTCAGCACGACGATCTTGAGAAAGCCGGCGTTCGCCAGGTTGGAGAGGACGAAGTCGACCATGCGGTACATCCCGCCGAAGGGGACGGCCGGCTTCGCCCGGTCGGTGGTCAGGGGCATCAGGCGCTTGCCCTCCCCGCCGGCCAGGACGATCGCGAGCACCTTGGCAGCCATGCTCAGACGCTATCCACCCCGCCGCGACTTCACCACTCGGACGGCACACTTACGCACCGGGTGCGATCCGGCGCTCTGCACTAGGGTGCGGGCATGGCACCGATGCGCGTCGACCTGCTCACCCGCGAGTACCCGCCGGAGGTGTACGGCGGGGCCGGGGTGCACGTGGAATACCTGGCCCGCGAGCTGCGCCGACTCGCCGACGTGCGGGTGCACTGCTTCGGCGCGCCGCGGGACGAGGCGGGCGTCACCGCGTACGCCGAGCCGGCCGCGCTGGCCGGCGCGAACGCGGCGCTGCGCGTCATGGGTGTCGACCTGGAGATGGCCGCCGGGGCCGCCGGCACCGACGTGGTGCACAGCCACACCTGGTACGCCAACCTGGCCGGACACACCGCCAAGCTGCTGCACGGGGTGCCGCACGTGGTGACCGCGCACAGCCTGGAGCCGCTGCGCCCGTGGAAGGCCGAGCAGCTCGGCGGCGGGTACGCGCTGTCGTCCTGGTGCGAGCGGACCGCGTTCGAGGCCGCCGACGCGATCGTCGCGGTGAGTGAGGGGATGCGGCGCGACGTGCTCACCGCCTACCCGGCGGTGAACCCGGACCGGGTGCGGGTGGTCTACAACGGCATCGACACCGCGCAGTACGCCCCGGACCACGGCACGGACGTGCTCGACCGGCTCGGCATCGACCCGGGGCGGCCCAGCGTGGTCTACGTCGGGCGGATCACCCGGCAGAAAGGCCTGCCGTACCTGCTGCGGGCGGCCCGGGAGCTGCCCGCCGACACGCAGCTGGTGCTGCTGGCCGGCGCGCCGGACACGCCGGAGATCGGCGCCGAGGTCGAGGAGCTGGCCGCCGAGCTGCGGGCGACGCGCTCGGGGGTGGTCTGGGTGGCGGCCATGCTGCCCAAGCACGAGGTGATCCAGGTGCTCACCCACGCCACGATCTTCGTCTGCCCGTCCGTCTACGAGCCGATGGGCATCGTCAACCTGGAGGCGATGGCCTGCGAGACGGCAGTGGTGGCCACCGCCACCGGCGGCATCCCGGAGGTGGTCGCGGACGGCGAGACCGGGCTGCTGGTGCCGATCGAGCAGGCCGGCGACGGCTCCGGCACCCCGCTGGACCCGGAGCGCTTCGTGGCCGACCTGGCGGCGCGGATGAACGAGCTGCTGGCCGACCCGGACCGGATCGCGGCGTTCGGCGCGGCGGGGCGGCGGCGGGCGGTCGAGCACTTCTCCTGGGACGCGGTCGCCCGGCAGACCCTGGAGGTGTACCGCTCGGTGGGGGCGTAAGGAAGGGCCCCTTCTTAACGCCTGCGGTAGAGGAAGGGCCCCTTCTTAACAGCCCGCCAGCGGCACGCCGCAGACGTCGCCCGGTCGCGGCCCGCGGCGGATACAGTCGCCGGATGCCGGATGCGATCTTCGCCCATCCTCGGCTCGCGTCGGTCTACGACGCGTTCGACGGCGACCGGGACGACCTGGACGCGTACCTCGCGATCGCCGACGAGCTGGACGCCCGCGTGGTGCTCGACCTGGGGTGCGGCACCGGGAACCTGGCCCTCCTGCTCGCCCGGCACGGCCGTACCGTCGTGGGCGTCGACCCGGCCGAGGCGTCGCTGGACGTCGCGCGGGCGAAGGACGGCGCGGACCGGGTCCGCTGGATCCACGGCGACGCCACCACGCTGCCGCCGCTGCGCGCCGACCTGGCCACGATGACCGGGAACGTGGCGCAGGTCTTCCGCACCGACGACGACTGGGAGCGGACCCTGCGGGGCGTGCACGCCGCGCTGCGCCCCGGCGGTCACCTCGTGTTCGAGACCCGCCGCCCGGGGCGCCGCGCCTGGGAGGAGTGGGCGGACACCGCGCCCGTCACCCGGGACGTGCCGGGCGTCGGGCCGGTGGAACAGCGTCTCGAGGTCACCGCGGTCGACCTGCCGCTGGTGTCCTTCCGGTGCACGTACCGGTTTCTCACCGACGGCGTGACCCTCACGTCGGAATCCACGCTGCGGTTCCGCGACCGCGACGAGGTCGAGGCGAGCCTGGCCGCCGCAGGCTACCGGGTGCTCGACGTACGGGACGCGTCCGACCGCCCCGGCCGGGAGTTCGTCTTCGTCGCGCGCCGCGCGGAACAGCCGCGTGGACCAGCCGCGCGATGAGGTGCATCGCGGGTGCAGCCGAGCGCGAGAGGATCTCGCGCAGTAGGTTGAGCGGGTGACTGGACGGTTCCCGATCGAAGACGTCTCCCCCGTCGTCTCCTGCGGTCGCTACCCGGCCAAGGCGGTGGTCGGTGAGCTGGTGCCGGTGTCGGCCCGGGCCTACCGCGAGGGCCACGACGCGCTGGGCTGCAACGTGGTGTGGCGCGGCCCGGACGGCGCGGCCCGCCCGTTCACCCGGATGCGGCCCGGCGAGCCGGGCCAGGACCGGTGGCACGCCACCATCCGCCCGGACGCTGTGGGCGAGTGGCGGTTCACCGTGGAGGCGTTTCAGGATCCCTACCTGACCTGGCAGAACGCGGTCACCAAGAAGCTGGCCGCCGGCCAGGGCGCGGCCGAGCTGGCCAACGACCTGGCCGAGGGCGTACGCGTGCTCACCGCCGCGCTCGACCTGGTGCCGAAGGCCGACCGGGACCGCGTACGCGAAGCCGTGACGACGCTGCGTGACGAAGACCTGGAGCTGCCGCGGCGGGTGAGCCCGGCGCTCGACCTGGCCGACCTGCTCTGGGAGCACCCGGTCCGCGAGCTGGTCACCACCGGCGACGAGCGCACGCTCTGGGTGGACCGGCCGCGGGCGCTCTTCTCCGCCTGGTACGAGTTCTTCCCCCGCTCCGAGGGCGCGACCCCGGCCACCGTCGACGCGCCCGCCCGCTCCGGCACGTTCGCCACCGCCGTCGACCGCCTGCCCGGCGTCGCGGCGATGGGCTTCGACGTGCTCTACCTGCCGCCGATCCACCCGATCGGCCGGGTCAACCGCAAGGGCCGCAACAACGCGCTCACCGCCGGGCCGGACGACGTCGGCTCGCCGTGGGCGATCGGCGCGGCCGAGGGCGGCCACGACGCCATCCACCCCGACCTGGGTACGCCGGAGGACTTCCGCGACTTCGTCGCGGCCGCCGCCGAGCAGGGGCTGGAGGTGGCGATGGACCTGGCGTTGCAGTGCGCGCCGGACCACCCGTGGGTCACCGAGCACCCGGAGTGGTTCACCACCCGGGCCGACGGCAGCATCGCCTACGCGGAGAACCCGCCGAAGAAATACCAGGACATCTATCCGCTGAACTTCGACAACGACCCCGAGGGCATCCGGGCCGAGGTGCTGCGGGTGGTGCTGCACTGGATCGGCGAGGGCGTGAAGATCTTCCGGGTCGACAACCCGCACACCAAGCCGTTCGACTTCTGGCACTGGCTCATCGCCGAGGTCAAGAGCGTCGACCCGGACGTGCTGTTCCTCGCCGAGGCGTTCACCCGGCCGGCGATCATGCATGGGCTCGGCAAGATCGGCTTCACCCAGTCGTACACCTACTTCACCTGGCGCACGACGGCGGCCGAGATGCGCGAGTACTGCGAGGAGCTGGTCGCCTCCGCCGACTGGATGCGCCCGAACTTCTGGCCCAACACGCCGGACATCCTGCACTCGTCGTTGCAGCACGGCGGCCCGCCGATGTTCAAGATCCGGGCGGTGCTGGCCGCGCTGCTCTCCCCCTCCTGGGGCATGTACGCCGGGTTCGAGCTGTTCGAGCACGTCGCCCGCCCCGGCGCCGAGGAGTACCTGGACAACGAGAAGTACGAGCTGCGGCCCCGGGACTGGGACGGCGCGCTGGCGCAGGGGCGGTCGCTGGCGCCGTTCATCGGCACGCTCAACCGGGTCCGCCGGGACAACCCGGCCCTGCACCAGCTGCGCAACCTGCGCTTCCACGACATCGACAACCCGGCGCTGCTCTGCTGGTCCAAGCACGACCCGGAGACCGGCAACACGGTGATCGTGGTCTGCTCGTTCGACTCCCGCACCGTGCAGTGGGGCAACACCACGCTCGACATGCCGGCGCTCGGCTTCGACTGGCACGAGCGGTTCACCGTGCACGACGAGCTGACCGGCACCGGGTACGACTGGGGGCAGCGCAACGCGGTGCGCCTCGACCCGTACCTGCAACCGGCGCACGTGCTCACCGTGCGCCGCCCGGCGCCGCCGGCCGCCGCCGAGCCGGAGCACCCGGCCGCGCCGGACCTGACCGTCGAAGACGTACCCGCCGATCTCTCCGGCGGCACCGCACCGACCGCACCGGCCGACAAGGACGACGCCCGATGGACCAGCTGATCACCGGCGAGGTACACGACCCGCACGCCGTGCTCGGCGCGCACCCGGCCGACGGGAGCACCACGATCCGGACGCTGCGCCGAGGCGCGGGCGAGGTGACGGTGCTCGTCGACGGCGAGCGGCACCCGACGAAGCGGGTGCACGACGTCGGCGTCTTCGAGGCGGTGCTCCCCGGCGAGGTGCTCGACTACCGGGTCGAGGTGGACGGCACCACGCACGACGACCCGTACCGGTATCCGCCCACGCTCGGCGAGCTGGACCTGCACCTGATCGGCGAGGGGCGGCACGAGCGCCTCTGGTCGGCGCTCGGCGCCCGGGTCTTCGACGAGGGCGTGGCGTTCACCGTCTGGGCGCCCAACGCCCGCGGCGTGCGGCTCGTCGGCGACGTCACCGGCTGGGGCCCGGACGACGGCTGGCCGATGCGCTCGCTCGGCTCCAGCGGCGTGTGGGAGATCTTCGTGCCCGGCATGCCGGCCGGCAGCCGGTACAAGTACCGCGTGCTCGGCGCCGACGGCCGCTGGCGGGACAAGGCCGACCCGATGGCCGCCCGCACCGAGGTGCCGCCGGCCACCGCGTCGGTGGTGCACGAGTCACGGTACGAGTGGAACGACGCCGACTGGCTGGAGCGGCGGGCGAGGCGGCAGCCGCACCAGGAGCCGATGAGCGTGTACGAGGTGCACCTGGGCTCCTGGCGCCCCGGCCTGAACTACCGGGAGCTGGCCGAGCAGCTCACCGCGTACGTGCTCGAGACGGGCTTCACCCACGTGGAGTTCCTGCCGGTGATGGAACACCCGTTCGGCGGCTCGTGGGGCTACCAGGTCACCGGCTACTACGCGCCCACCGCCCGGTTCGGCGACCCGGACGACTTCCGCCACCTGGTCGACCGGCTGCACGCCGCCGGCATCGGGGTGATCCTCGACTGGGTGCCGGCGCACTTCCCCAAGGACGAGTGGGCCCTGGCCCGCTTCGACGGCACCCCGCTCTACGAGCACCCCGACCCGCGTCGCGGCGAACACCCCGACTGGGGCACGTACGTCTTCGACTTCGGTCGCAACGAGGTGCGCAACTTCCTGGTCGCCAACGCGCTCTACTGGCTCGACGAGTTCCACGTCGACGGGCTCCGGGTCGACGCGGTCGCCTCGATGCTCTACCTCGACTACTCCCGCGAGGAGGGGCAGTGGGCCCCGAACGTGCACGGCGGCCGGGAGAACCTGGAGGCCATCGCGTTCCTTCAGGAGGTCAACGCCACCGTCTACCGGCACCACCCCGGCGTACTGATGATCGCCGAGGAGTCCACCGCCTGGCCCGGCGTCACCAGGCCGACCTCCGACGGCGGGCTCGGGTTCGGGTTCAAGTGGAACATGGGCTGGATGCACGACACCCTGCTCTACACCTCGAAGGACCCGATCTACCGGCAGCACCACCACCACCAGCTCACGTTCTCCCTGGCGTACGCCTGGAGCGAGAACTACGTGCTGCCGATCAGCCACGACGAGGTGGTGCACGGCAAGGGGTCGTTGACCGGCAAGATGCCCGGTGACACCTGGCAGCGGCTGGCGAACGTGCGGGCGCTGCTGGCGTACATGTGGGCGCACCCCGGCAAGCAGCTGCTCTTCATGGGCTGCGAGCTCGCCGACGACCGCGAGTGGAGCGAGGAGCGCGGCCTCGACTGGTACCTGCTGCACGACCCGGCGCGCGCCGGGGTGCAGCGGCTGGTCGCGGACCTGAACCGCGCCTACCGGGCCACGCCGGCGCTGTGGGCGCAGGACACCGACCCGGCCGGCTTCCGCTGGATCGCCGGGGACGACGTGGCCAACAACGCGGTCTCGTTCATCCGGATCGCCCCGGACGGCCAGACCCTGGTCTGCGTGGCCAACTTCTCCGCGCTGCCGCTGGAGGACTACCGGATCGGCCTGCCCGCCGGCGGGACGTGGACCGAGGCGCTCAACACCGACGCGCACCACTACGGCGGGTCCGGGGTGGGCAACCTGGGCGCGGTGCACGCGGAGAACGTGCCGTGGCACGGTATGCCGGCCTCGGCCGCGCTGCGGGTCCCGCCGTTGGGCGTGCTCTGGCTACTTCCTGATCGCTGAGGACAGTTCGCGAGGGGAGGACCCCTCGGAGTCCTGCCGTAGACGCCATCGGCTGGGCCCCGTCAGGACTGCACTAGAAGCCTCTGGTGCGCTAGACGTGAAAAGGCAGAGCGAGGGCGGGCGTGTCCGATTAAAACAAATCCTTGAAGCACTGAGTCCCTCAAGGATGTTTAGCATCGTGCCACACCCGCCCAACAACCCACGATCAAGGTATTCGCCTAATGCAAGCGCAACAAGTCTTGCTGCATTACTTCCCCCCTTCCACGGGTTGGCACTATCCGGTCAAACAGCGATAGCTAACAGGCCGATCGCCGCACGAAGGTTTCGCGCTCCCCAATGTCAGGGTCATCAATCCAGTGCCACAGCAGCGGCCGACCTTCCCAACTTCGACCCAGATTCAAATCTAGGACCACCTCGGCCTCACGAATACTCAAACTCACCTGATCATGATCGATATCCTGATCCAAATCAAGCTGACCAGAGCCAGAAACCCGCTCAACAGAGCCGTCTCCCCCACTAAGGAATATTGCATCTTCAACCACGAACGAGTAACCCTGTTCGAACTTGATGGAGCCACCCCGGTCGGAGTGAAATGCACCGCACAATGAATCGGGGCCAACCGGAAAGACTGCACGAGCCACGGCAAACGAAAGGACTGCAACCAAGCCACAACAAATAGCTGCTGCCACTGCGATACGCAATCCCTTGCGGTTCATCGGACCTAGCCTTTCAATCATCGCGGGCCGCAGCCACCATCTCCCGAAATGGCGCTCATGCAGATAGTCGGAGGCTTCGGACGCTGAATCCGCTCATGAAGCTCGATAACTTGGGTCTGCATCGGGAAGGCTCTATCTGCCGCCTCCGCCACAGCACCCCTAGCATACTTATTGTAGAAATCAGTATATCCGATAACAGGTGGACGACCACCAGACTCGACTGTCGTTCGGTTTACGATCTTAATTGCGATAAGAGCCTCGCCGTTGGGCTTTATGTCCGTGGCTTGCCAACTCATGCTGTAGGATCCCATCATTGCCACCTCAAGCCCTGCGGTATCCCCATGCGTCAGATAACGCATGTTGATTATGAGCTCTTTGAAGGCAGTCCAGAGAGATGACCCCTCACCCAGATCTTTGGGCAAGGTGTTCTGGAAGCCCTCTCTGAACTTGTTCGCGAACACCTGAGCAGAAATTTCGGACAACTGTTTTTGGAAGTAGGAGTCCTTTCGCACCTGCTCCGCGAAGTAGTCGCCATCGGTAAAGGTATAGCTGCCACCCATTCCGCCCATGAATGCTTTCAGGAGATCCTTTGCTTTGGAGTACTTGCGGGCGCTGTTGCGCGTAGAACTCTTACCGTTCTTGTTTCCCCACTCTACGTTCTTCCAGGTACCACATCCGTGCATGCAGCCGCCCGCCCCACGGCCATCACCCTTTTTCAAAGGCCGAGGATCATAACCTCGGCAATCAAACTCCAGGCAATCGCTGGGGATAAGGCCCGAAGGGTCGCTAGTTGTCACGGGGGTGTTATTTGCGTAGGAATAACCATTCCACTGCTGCGGGCTCAGCCCGGACTGGAGAGGGTCGACCGACACAAACCGACCTGCCGCTGAGTCGTAGGCGCGAGCCCCAACCATGGTCAGCCCAGTGGGACCTGTTGGTTTGTTCAGGAAGCCTCTGTTATCGGGGGCGGGGACGGCTGCGCCGCGCGGTCCACCGTACGGAGTGAACTGACGCCAGCTGGCGCTTTGGGCGGTATTGTCCAGGTAGAGTGACGGCGTGCCCTGGTGGTCGAAGACCGCGAACGTGTACGCGCTGCTGCTGCCGGTCCGGACACAGCTACCGCCGCCCGGCAGCTCGTAGTAACGAGCACCGTCGACGGCGTTGGTGCCGGTGTTCAGGGTGAGCTGCTGCCCGGGCAGGTAGAGCGTGTTCTTGCCCGGCTCCTTCTGGAGCATCAGGTTGCCGTCAACGTCGTAGATGAAGGCGTTCGAGCCGCTCGTGCCACCCGTGACACCGCTGAGCTTGCCCGCGTCGTCCCAGGTGAGAGTCTGGTTCCCCTGGGCCGCGTTGCGGCCGGTGGTGTTGCCGGCGCCGTCGTAGCTGTACGAGCTGGTGCTGGTGGTCGTCGTCCCCGTCTTGGTGGTGGCCGAGGTCAGGGTGTGGGGCTTGTTCTGACCGTTGCCGTCGTAGGTGTAGTCGGTGACGATGTTGGCCGCCGTCCCCACACCGTGCTCGGTCTGCTGGGTCCGGTTGCCGATGACGTCGATGCTCCAGCTCGTCCAGTACGCGCTGCCGCCGCCGATGGTGTTCCCGACCATGCCCTTGCTGGCGTCGGTCGGGGTGGCGGCGCAGTCGTCGGTGGCGGTCCACGCCTCGGTGAGTCGGGCGAGGCCGTCGTAGCCGTAGCACTGGGTCTCGGCGGGGGTGCTCGCCCCGTACCGCTTGCTGGTCTTGCGGGTGATGTTGCCGGCCAGGTCGTACTCGTAGGCCTGCTCGTCGACGGTGCTCGGCGTGGTCTTGTTCCGGGTGACGAGCTGGTTCTTCAGCCGACCGTTGTGCGTGTCGTAGGTGTTGGTGACGTAGGCGGCACTGGTGGTGCTGCCCAGCGTCTGCTGGTTGACCCGCCCCCACGCGTCGTAGGTGACCCCACTGGCGTAGGCGTTCGTTCCCGCCAGTGTGGTCGGCAGGTCGAGCACGCCCGAGTAGCCGTGCAGCACCATCTCCGACGGCAGGCTGCCCTTGGCCGGGTAGCTGTCGATCAGGGGCAGTCCCAGCACCGAGGTGTAGGTGTGCCCGAACACGTACGAGCCGGCCAGCGCACCTTCGCTGTCCGGAATGGTGACCGTGACGCCGAGGCTGTTGCCGAAGACGTCGAAGGCCTTCTGCTGGCTCGTGTACGCCTGGCCGTCGCGGTAGGCGACGGTCGTGGTCAGCTTCCCGGTGGCGTTGGTGACGCCGGCGACAGCGTTGCTGTTGTCGTAGACCCACGCCGCCCGCTGATTCGCTGCCGACTGGTTGGTCACCGACGAGGCGAACTCACCGGTCTTGCGGTCCAGCGCGTCGTAGGTGTAGGACAGCGTCTTGCCCCGACCGTCGGTGGTCTGGGTCAGGTTGCCGTTCGCGTCGTAGACCATCGAGCTGTTCCCGGCGTCCGGGTCGGCCTTGGCCACCACCTGACCGAGCAGGTCGTAGGTCGAGGTCCACACGTTGTTCTTGGCGTCGGTCAACGTGGCCTGGTTGCCGTGACCGTCGTAGCCGTACTTGCTGACGGTCGTGGTGCCGCCGGTCACGGTGAAGGTGCCGGTGAACGTGTCCGCCGGCGTGGCCACCGTCGGCTTCGCCGAGTACTCGCGCACCTCGGTGTTGCGGCCGAGCGGGTCGGTGACGGTCGTCTTGACGACACCGCCGGTGGGCGGCACGACTGTGGTCCGGTCGCCGCCGTGGACGGTCGTCGTCTTGGAGACGGTCAGGCCGTTCTTGGCGGCCTCGACGATCACCGCGCGGCCGAGACCGTCGTAGGTGTTGAACGCCTGGTTCGGCACCTGCTTGCCGAGGTCCGCCGCCGACACCGGAATGCCGACGGTGGGCAGGGTGGCGTCGTCCCACCAACCGTTGTACGTCGCCCTGGTCCAGCCCCGGGTGTCGTAGAAGGTGTCCGAGATCATGCGGCCGCCCTGCGGAGTGACCGCCTGGGTCTGACGCTCCCGCAGCAGAGCGTCGTAGAGCAGCACCGTCTTCTGGTACCCGTTGGAGTTGTTGAGCTTCTCGGTGGTGACGGCGCTGACACCCGTCTTCGAGACCGTGTAGGTGAACTTCTGGTTGGCCGCCGTGCTGGTGGCCCGGTTGTTCAACCACACCGCGGTGCTGCGCCCCAACGCGTCGTACTGCTGTCGGGTGACCACCAGGTTGGCGTCGGTCGCGGTCAGGGTGCTTCCCCGACGGGGGTTCACCGTGGTGGACGCGCTCTGTTGCAGGGCATTGGTGGTCGTCACACCGGTGACGAGATTGACCGCGTTCATGCTGTAGGCGGTGGTCGACTTGTTGCCCTTGCCGTCGAACGAGTCCTTCGCCCGGCCGTACGAGTCGTAGGTCGTCCGGCCCGCGGTCTGCCAGACGTAGGCGCCGGAGGTGTAGTCCGTCGCGGTCCGGGTCATGGTGACGTCGCCCTCGGTCGGGGCGGCAGTCTGCGGGAAGGTGGTGCTGAAGTTGGTGTCGTCGTCGTAGAAGGTGCGTTCGGCCTTGACCACCTGCGCCGGTCGGCTGACCGTGCTCGGGGCGGAGAGCGTGTTGACGCTGCCCGGTTCCGAGGCCGGCGAGCCCTGGGTGAAGCCGCCGCACGCCACCGACACCGTTTCGGTCTGGGCAACCAGGCCGACCAGGTTCCTACCGGCGTTGACCGGGGCGTAGGTGTAGGTGGTGCACTGGTCGTAGGCGGCGTTGGTCGGCACCGTGTAGGTGTAGGTGTTCGTCATCTCGCCGAAGGTGGCGCTGGCGGTGTCGGCGTCGTAGCTGTTCTCCGACGCCGTGTAGCGCCACGTCACCGTGCCGCTGCTGGTGACCGCCTGGCGGGTGTAGGTCTTGATCGGCTCCACCCACTTGGCGGCCAGCGCGCTCAGACCGGTGCGGGAACGGGTCGCGGTCGCGCCGGAGACCCAGTACGAGGTGATGGTCGAGGAGTCCACCCGCCCGTTCTCGCCGAGGTAGGCGGTGGTCTCGAGTTCCTTGCCGGCGAGTTCGTCGACGTCCTCGTGGGTACCGCCGGCGGAATCGGTCAGGTTGACCACCGTGGAGTTGTTGTTCCTGCTCATGCCGCGGTAGTAGGCGGTCTCGGACTGGGTGCGGCGGTCGTTGACCCCGTCACCGTTGAACGTCCGGACCTTCGCGTAACCGCGGAACTGGCCGTAGGTGCGGTACTTGGCCTTTACGACCTCGTTGTCGTCGTGATGCCAGGCCGCGCCGCCGAGGTACTCGTAGCTGGTCGCCGTCAGCGGCGCACCACCGGTCGGGTCGCTGCTGGTGACCCGGGTGACCGCCCACTTGTTGAACCAGTCCTTAGTCGGGTTCGTGAAACCGTCCGGGGTCCAGTACACCGGGTAACAGGACCTGGTGTTCGTTGCGGGATCAGTCGTCACCGGTGCCGTGCACGGCACCGGCAGCTCGTAGCTGGGTGAGATCACCGACCCGGTCTCGGTGGTGATCGTGGCGACCCGCCGGCGGTAGAAGTTCGGCAGTCCACCGGTGACGTCGACCCGGTTGGCGAGCTTGATGTCGGTGAACGACACCGACGGCAGGGTGATCGGCGCCGAGGATCCACCGGCGGACGTGTCGTGGCCCGTGCGGGTGATCGAGGACAGCCACAACGTCGGCGACGTGGCGTCGCCGGTGGCCGGCAGCGACTGCGCCAACGCGTACGAGTCGACCTTTTCGTACGCCGAGGTCGCGGTGTTGTACTGCCGCGCCTCGATCGACGTCAGCCGGACCGTGGAGAAGAACGACGGGCTGAAGTCGTCGCAGTTCGCCCCCGACGCGCAGATGAGGTCGAACGGCACGTCCGGCCAGTTGGCCTTGTTCGCCGCGTTGAGCGGCTGGCAGGTGCCGGAGAGGCAGCGGTCACCAGTGTTGAACACCACCTGGTTGGGTGGCGTGCCGTAGGCGTTGCCATCGGTGAACCCGTAGTCGATCCGCGACAGGTAGCTGTCCCGCACGTACGAGACGTCGGTCGCGCCCTTGTTGCGGCCGTAGAAGTTGGTGTCCTGCTTGTAGTAGTACGACATCGCGTTGCCGTGGGCGTCGTACACGTAGTCCAGGTTCCACCGGTAGGCCATGGTGCAGACCGACGACGAGAACCCGGCCGCGTTGTAGCAGGGGTCCCCCGAGTGCGACGAGTACACCGGCACGGTGTCCACCGAGTTCGTCTCGGCCTTGTTCGACGCCCATCCGGGCAACCGGTTCCGGCCGAACTCGTAGGTGGTGCCGTCGCGCAGCGTCACCCGCCAGTAGTCGGTGTTGTAGGTGCCGGTGCCGTTGTTCGCGTTCTCGACGTGGGTGACCTTCTCCCCGTTGTCGGACTCCGGCTTCCACACCTTCTTCGTCGCATCCCAGACCAGCGACGTCGACGATCCGTTGAGCGCGAGGGTCAGGATCGGCCCGTCGTAGCAGTGGTCGTACGTCTTCACCGGTGATGCGCTGCCGCCCGGGTCGTCCATGCAGGAGGCGAAGCTCTGCTCCACGAACGAGCGCGGCGTCGACCATCCGTCACCGACCCAGGATGCCTGCGCGTTCGTCGAGGCGGTCTGACCGTCCACGCTGCCCGAGTCGTAGGACAACGCCACGGTGGGCGCGAGGCCGGAGGCCGCCGGCGGCACCGTCAGCGGGTAGGAGTAGGTGAACGAGCCGGTGTTGCCGCCGCCGGCCCAGGATCCGGACGGCTTCAGGTCGGTCGCCTCGTAGGTGCCTCCCGCGCCACCGCCCTCGGCGGTGGCCGCCAACACCGTCATTCCGGCCGCGGCCGCCATCGACACCTCGGCCGACACGGTCCGCGCCGCCGGGTCGTTCGTCGACACCAGCGGCGTCGCCGTTCGGCAGTTCGGCACCGACGGCGTGGTCAACGCACAGGCCGGCAGCGTGACCAACCGCAACCGGGAGCCGAAGTTGCCGCCGTACGCCTCGGCGAACGCCGCGTAGTCCACACCGACGCGCACCGCGCCGGCCCCCGCGTCCGGCCGCACCGACACCAGGACACCGTCGACGCCGGCCGCCTCCGTCGCACGTCGGTCGGCAACGGTCACCGCCAACCGGCTCGGGCCCGTCGACCGGGCGTTCCTCGCCGCGACCGGCTGGACCCACACAGGCGTTCCCCCCGCCCGCATCCGGCCGCCGGCCGTCCGTGCGGTGCTCGCCGACGCGGTCAGGTCCAGATCCACCGAGGCTGCCCTCGGCCAGGTCGTCCGTGTCGGCTTGTACGTCGTCCTGGCTGTGTCCTTCGGGGAGACGAACCGGGTCGGCAACGGCTTCACGCCCTTGACCGAAGGCCCCGGCGACACGGCCGGCGGCTTCGCCGGCTCGCCAGCCTTCGGCTTCGCCGACGCCGGCACTCCCACCATGCCACCTGCCAGTGACGCCGCAGCGACCACCGCAACCAGGCGTCTAGGACGAGTCCACATTCGTGGACCCCCGCGCTCGACCATTCGCATCCTCACCTCTAGCGGACAGCAGAATCCACGCAGGGTGACAGGTCGCGCACCCCCGTGGCGCGAACAATCTTTCACGTCCCCATCCATCGAAGATCACGAGATCATAACGATGTTCGTCAGACGTCGACCAAATGATCAGCAGTGACGACAAACCCGGCGATGAGTTGCGACGGGAGGCGTTTCCCCCGGGTGGCTGGGCTGCTTCACTGTGCCCTCGTATCGGGCGCGGCCGCGTCCGAGTCCACGAATACGGGGAGTCAGCAGGTGCTGTCGAGATCCACGAGTTCACGACGGAGGCGGTTGGCCGCCTCCGTAGCATTGGCGGGACTGGTCGCGACCACCGCGCCAGCCGTCCTCGCACCTCCGGCCGTGGCCACTGGTCCGGGGGGCACGAAGGTCGCCGAGGGAGACCTCTCGGTTGCCCAGGCGGCGGCGCAGGCGCGTCGGTCTGGCCGGGCGGTGGAGGTGCCGTCGGCGGGTACGTCGTCCTCGCGGTTGAGTGTGTTGCCGGACGGTTCGATGGAGTTGACGCAGTCGGTGGTGCCGACGCGGGCCCGGGTCGACGGCCGGTGGCAGACGTTGGACCCGACGTTGGTGCGCTCTGCCGACGGTGGCGTGTCGGCGCGGGTGACGACGAACCAGGTGCGCCTGTCGCCCGGTGGCACCGGCCCCCTGGCGGAGTTGGTCAGCGGCGATCGGGCGGTGACGTTCTCAGCGCCCATGGCACTGCCGGCACCGGTGCTGTCGGGTTCGACCGCCACCTATCCCGAGGTGTTGCCGGGGATCGACCTGACGGTGCGGGTGAGCCCGGAGGGCGCGTTCTCCCACGTGTTCGTGGTGAAGACCCGGCAGGCCGCATCGGACAGGCGTCTGGCCGCCCTGGAACTGACCACGTCGGGCCGGGGAGTGTCGTTGGCTGCGGACGCAGCGGGCAACATCACCGGACGCGACCGGGCCGGCCAAGCGGTGTTGACCGCTCCCGCGCCGACGATGTGGGACTCCAGCGCCTCCCCCGCGTCGGCGTCGGTCACCGCCGGGCGAGGTGCCCTGTCCAGCACCGTCGCCCCGGGACGGACGGCACGGACCGCCCGGGTCGGAGTGAGCATCGGTGCGGGCAAGCTGCGACTGACCCCGGACCGGACATTGCTGACCGATC
Source organism: Micromonospora sp. WMMD754 (assembly GCF_049315235.1). Classification (NCBI taxonomy): domain Bacteria; kingdom Bacillati; phylum Actinomycetota; class Actinomycetes; order Micromonosporales; family Micromonosporaceae; genus Micromonospora; species Micromonospora sp. WMMD754. The sequence continues at coordinate 4,162,853 of NZ_CP186058.1, read as the reverse complement.
CGAAGACCGTGTTCCCGGTCTTCGTGGATCCGGCCTTCTCCTGGACACCGGCCGGGTCGAAGATGTCCGGCTGGGCGTCCATCTCCTACCAGCACCAGTCCACGAACTACTGGAAGTCCACACCGGACCTCATCGGGCGGATGCAGGTCGGCAACGCCGGAAGCCAGCGCTCCAACACGCTGATCAACTTCCCCGTCCCCTACGGCACTCTCACCGACGCCGAGATCTACGACGCCATCTTCAAGATCACCAACACCCGGTCCTGGTCCTGCGACGACAAGACCGTCAACGTCTACGGCCCCTCGACGGTCCTGTCCTCCTCGAACGCCACCTGGAACTACTGGGAAGGCGTCAGCAAGGGCAGCGTCATCGCCTCGGAGAGCTTCGCCCACGGCTACTCCGGCTGCGACGCCGACGCCGTGTCCTTCGACATCACCGGTCAGATCCGCACCGACGTCACCAACAAGAAAGCCACCCGCACCCTCTGGATGGTCGCCGCCAACGAGGCCAGCGACCCCGAGAGCTGGAAAGAGTTCCTCGAAACCAGCCCCACCCTCACCATCCGCTACAACCACAAACCCAACACCCCCACCGGACTGACCACCTCCCCGAAGACCGCCTGTGCGGGCGGCTCCACCGTCGGTGACGGCACCGTCACGCTCTACGCCCCCGTCTCCGACCGCAACAACGGGACTCTCGGCACCACCTTCAGACTCTGGAAGACCAGCGACGCCAGCCAGACGCCCATCGCCACGTCCGACCCCAATCTCCTCACGTCCAGTTCCGGCAGCACCGCGGTGCTGGTCGTACCGGTCGACAAGCTCCGCACGGCAGCCAACGGCGCCATGACGAGCCTGTCCTGGAAGGTCCAGACCACCGACTTCCGCACGCCCAGCGCCTGGTCGACCACCTGTACCTTCACCTTCGACCCCACCCGACCGGGGCAGCCCGTGGTCGGTGAGCCGTCCGCCGGGGCGACCATCGGGCAACCGGTGACGTTCACCGTCACCAAGGGCACCAGCACCACGGTCCCGAGCAGCTACGTCTACCAGCTCAACGCCGCCGCGCCGGTCGAGGTCGACGCCGACGCCACGGGTGCCGCCACCATCACCATCTCGCCCACCCGCTTCACCAACACGGTCACCGTTTCCGCACGCTCGGCCGGCGGCAACTTCGGCGACAGCGCGAGCAAGACCTTCATGGCGATCCCCGCCGCCACCGCAACCGACGGTGATCTCACCGGGGACGATGTCGCGGACCTGCTCACCGTCGGCGCCTCCAACAACATCCCCTCCGGCCTCTGGCTCGCCAACGGCAAGGGCAGCACCGGCATCGACCGGATCGGCACCAACATCGGCGCCCGAGGTAACGGTGTCACCGGGGACAACGCACCCCAGGACTTCGACGGGGCCCAGGTGATCACCGGTCGCTTCGGCGGCACCGGCATGCAGGACCTGTTCGTCTACTACCCCACCGGCGCAAACGCCGGCGGTGCCGGCGTGCTGCTCGCCAATGGTGACGGCTCGGTCATCCGACCTCAGGAAAGCGGCAACCAGTTCAGCGTCGTCTCCGACCAGCTGCGCGACGAACTCGGGAACTCACCCCGGGAACTGGCGAACGCGGGCGACAGCCGGCACGTCGACTCCGCCTTTCCCGATCTGATCGGCATCAGCGGAGACGCGGGCAACAAGTTCCACCTGACCTACTATCCGGCTACTTTTCCGATGATCGGCGGTTACTACGGCACCGTCCGGACGACCGCTCTCACCCCCTCCGGTGGCGACGACTGGCAGAACTGGACGCTGGCGACCGCCCAGATGCCGGACGGCACAGCGATGTTCCTGCGCAACCGGTCCACCGGCGCTCTTCACCTGTGGACCAACCTCAGCATGAACCCGGACACGCAGCAGCTCACCTACACCGCCTTCCAGCTCAGTGCGAGCTGGAACCCGGGTGTCCCGCTGGTCCTCCGCGCGTCCGACATCAACTCCGACGGCATTCCCGACCTGTGGGCGGTCGGTGCGCAGAGCGAGGTGACCACGTGGACGGTCTCCAACCTGAACGCCACCGCGGGAAGCGGTGTCATCTCGGCCGCGCCGAAGCAGAACCTGATCACCGCGAATCACGCGTGGCAGCTCGCCGACGGGGAAAGTGGTCCGGTCGTGAACGAGGCGGCAGCCGCGGACGCGGTCGGGAACCTGGACGCGAGTGGAAGTACCGCGCGTTGGCAGACGGGTGACCTCTTCGAACCCAGCGTGCTCTTCGGCGGCACCAGCAGCGTGCTCGCCACCACTGGCTCGGCCTTCGCCACGAATGCGGACTTCACAGTCTCGGCCTGGGTGAAGCCCAACGCGGCGGGCGGCACGGTGGTGTCGCAGAGCGGAGCGAGCGCCGCCGGATTCAAGCTCTGGATCGATGCGTCCGACAACAGTTGGCGAGCGGCGATGCCTCAGAGCGACGCGGCCAGCCCGGTCTGGGACACGGTCACGGCGGGCGCGAACAGCGCCCGACTCGGGGTGTGGACGCACGTCACCGTCAGCTACGAGCGGGCGAACGGGCGTCTCGGTCTCTACCTGGGCGCCGTCAACAAGGGCGTCGGCATCCACACCAGTGCCTGGAACGCGACCGGACCGTTCCTGATGGGCGCGCACAAGACGTCGGCGACCGCCACCGGCGGTTGGTTCTCCGGGCAACTCAGTGAGGTGCTCGCGTGGAACCAGGTCGTCAGCCCCGTGCAGGCGAAGCCGGCCGGACCGAACCGGGACTTCGACGGTGACTCAATCCCGGATGTCATGGCTCGGTACACGCCCACCAACGACATCCTGCTCTACAAGGGTGACGGTGCCGGTCGCTTCCAGTCGGGCTCCACGGTCATCGGCGGCAACTGGGTCAACTTCCAGGCGGCCTTCTCCCCCGGTGACTTCGACGGCGACGGCTACTCCGACGTGATCGCCTGGCACAAGAGCACCAAGGATCTCTACCTCTACCGGGGCAACGGTCGTGGTGGATTCATCCAGGGATGGACCATCATCGGGGCGAACTGGTCCGCCTTCGACACCGTCTTCTCACCGGGAGACTTCGACGGCGACGGCAAGGCCGACGTGATGGCCCGCTACACCGCGACGAAGGACATCTGGCTGTACAAGGGTGACGGCCGGGGCCACATCATCACCGACTCCGTGTCGATCGTGGGATCGAAGTGGTCCGCCTTCGACACGATCTTCTCACCGGGAGACTTCGACGGCGATGGCAAGACCGACGTGATGGCGCGCCATGCCACCACCAAGGACCTGTACCTCTACCGCGGCACCGGCAGTGGGCGGATCGCCACCGGCTACAGCATCGTCGGCTCCAACTGGGCCTACGTCGACCGGATCTTCTCGGTGGGTGACATCAACATGGACGGCAACGCGGACGTGATCGCCCGGTACGCCTCGACCAAGGACCTGTACCTCTACGAGGGCAACGGCATCGGACGGTTCAGATCCGGATACAAGGTCATCGGAGCAAAATGGTCGGCCGTTGACCTGATCTTCTGACGCACCGCCCTTGACGGGAGGACGCGGGGGTAGCCCTTGGGGCTACCCCCGCGTCCTGTACACCAGACGCACCTCATCGATACGCGTGTCGTTCATGTGCTCCGCGCGCAACAACCCTCCTACTGATCCACGGGATCTGACTCCAGCGGCCTTGAGGGTCTCCAAGGCGGCGGTGGACATCCGGCGTCGAGAACCCAACAGATGTACGTCGAGAACGAGTCGTGGCACGGGGTGCTGGCTCTACCGTCCTGCGCATGCCTGGCGCGACAACGTCACGGACACCCTCGGTCCGGATGTGACGCTGGGTCATCAGGCCTACGCGAGGTTATCTCCCCGACACCCTTATCCCTGAGCCTCGCAACTCTCAGCAGCCTAATCAGCTCCCCGCATCACTCTGCGTCGAGGTCGAACGCTCCCTGACCCATCCGCCTGAACCGGCCTGGCTCGACTCCTCGTATCCCCATACGGATGCCGGACACCCGTGACGACGAGGCGGAGGAGCTTCGATGGCGTGGAGCAGGGGCACAACCAGGCGGCGTAGGGCGACGGCGGGCCCGTCCCGCAACCGGAAGATCGCCGGCGGGGTGGCGTTGGCGCTGACGGCGGGGGCGGCGTTCGCGGTCGCCACGGGCACCGGCCAGGCGGCCGAGAACTGCGCCGGCCTGGACGGCGCGCTGCGCAACAACCTCACCTTCATCGCGGACCAGCGCCGCGACCCGGACGCCAACTCGGCCGACCGGATCGCCAACCGGCTGGCGGTGGTCGACCTGATCCGGCAACGGCGTGCCGCGGCCGGCTGCGCCGGAACGGTCGAGGTGGCCGGCGCGGCCTGCCCGGGCGTGCCCTGGGAGCAGGCCATGGCGATCGAACTCGACCGGGCCTGGGCGGTCACCGAGCAGATGCGCGGCGAGCGCTCCGGGCAGCTGGTCGACCCGCAGCTGACCCAGGCCCGGGTCCAGCGGCTCGGTGGCATCTTCGGCGGCATCCGGGGCATCGCGCGGGGCGCCCAGCAGGCGCAGGCCGGCGCCGGCGCCGCCGGTCCCGGCGCTGGTGCGGCCGGAGGCGGTGCGGCCGGTGCGGGTGCGGCCGGTGCGGGTGCTGGCGCGGTGGGTGGTGCGGGACGGGCCGCCGGCATCATCAACGCCGTCGGGGGCCTCATCGGCCAGGTCGCCGGGATCGTGCAGGCCGCCCGGGCCGCCCGCCAGCAGAAGCAGCAGGCCGCCGGACAGGACGGTCAGCAGGGCGGCGTGCAACAGGGCGGCGCGGATCAGGGCGGCGCGGATCAGGGCGGCCCCCAGACCGGTGCGAACGACCAAGCCGGCGCGGACGATCAGGGCGCCGGGGGTGAGCAGGCCGGCGCGGGTGAGCAGCAGGGCGCGGCCGGTGACGGCGGACAGCAGGGCGCGGCCGGTGACGGCGGACAGCAGGGCGCGGCCGGTGACGGCGGACAGCAGGGCGCGGCCGGTGAGCAGGCGGGCGACGCCGGTGACCGGGTGGCGCAGCGGATCCAGCAGATCCGGGCGCGGATCCAGCAGCTACGCGCTCTGCTCCAGCAGATCCGCGCTGCCCGTCAGGCCGCCCGCGATCAGGGCGCGGACCAGAACCAGGGCGCGGATCAGGGCGCGGACCAGAACCAGGGCGGCGCCGCAGGCGCAGCCGGAAACCAGGACGGGAACGCGGCGGGCGGGCAGCCGGGCGCCGATGCCGGCCTCGCCCCGGGCCAGGACCAGAGCGCCGAGCAGAACCAGGCGGACGAGAGCCCGGCGGACCAGGGCGGCCAGGACCAGGCAGGCCAGGACCAGGCAGGCCAAAAACAAGGACAGGCAGGTCAGGGACAGGCGGGCCAGGTGTACCAGGTGGCCGACCCACGCGTCCCCGGCTGCGCCCCCGGCGACCCCGGATCCGAGGCCATCACCCCCGCATCCGCCACGCCGCCCCGCTGACCCCTGGCGTCGATCATGAGGTTGGCGGCACTCCAGAAGATCCACAAGACCGTCAACCTCATGATCGACGCGGCGGGGGTTGAGATCTTGGTATGAAATGGCCTCTCTGGGGGCCGTTTCATACCAAGATCTCGGGGCTTCCCGGGTTTTGGATTGGTGGTCTCGATAGGTGGATGAAGTGGGTCGGACGAGCAGTGGCCGGCTCGCGGAGAGCACGGTCCGGGCACCACCACGGCGAGCCTCTCCCGTCCCAGCGAAAGCCACCGAGGACCACTACGGACCACCGCGGAACCCGAGCCCGTAGGGCCACCGCGGATCCCGGACCCCGCCGAGGAACACCGACGACCCCCACCCCGCCCCGGACCGTCTGGCCACCGCCGACCAGCCAAGGGCAGGGGCCGGGTCAGACCAGGTCGGCTTCGCGGAGGAGCTTCCACAGGCCGGCGCCGTCGGGGGCGCTCAGCCACTTCTGGCCCACCGGGCCGGACGAGGAGCGACCCGCGGGCGCGGGCAGGCTGCCGGCCAGCACCGACTGGGTCGGCGACAGCCGCCGGATCGCCACGCCGGCCACGTTGTCCGGGTGGGCGGCGGCGAACTCCCGGTAGATCTCCGGGTCGTGCTGGCCGTCGTCGCCGATGAGCAGCCAGCGCACGTCGGGGAACTCGCGGGCCAGCCGGGCCAGCGTGGCCCGCTTGTGCTCCCGCCCGCTGCGGAACCAGCGGTCGGCCGTCGGCCCCCAGTCGGTGAGCAGCAGCGGGCCGGCCGGGTAGAGGTGGCGGGAGAGGAACCGGGTCAGCGTCGGCGCGACGTTCCAGGCGCCGGTGGAGAGGTAGAAGACCGGCGCGCCGGGGTGGGCGGTGGCCAGGCGCTCGTAGAGCACCGCCATGCCGGGGACGGCGGTGCGGGCGTGCTCGTCGAGGACGAACGTGTTCCACGCGGCGAGCAGCGGTCGGGGCAGCGCCGTCACCATGACCGTGTCGTCGATGTCGGAGAGGATGCCGAACCGGACGTTCGGGTCGAGGATGCGTACCAGCGCCTCCACCGGCTCGGCGTCGGCGACGCTGAGGCGTACGCAGCCCCAGCCGGGGGTGAAGTCGCCCTCGACGACGGTGTCGACGAAGCCGCTGCGGTCGGCGGTCACCTCGTGGCGCACGCCGTTGACCTCGACGGTCACCCGGGCGTGCTTGGCCGGCAGGGTGGCGAAGCTGCGCCAGCCCCGCACCTTGTCCAGCCGGCCCCGCCGGCGGGTGTCCGGGCGGCCGAGCAGCACGCGGCAGAGCACCCGCGCCCAGCCGGGGGCGCCGTAGCCCGCGTACGCGATGATGTTGGGCTGCCACCCGGTGCGCCGCAGCCGGCGTTCCACGAGCCCGTGCACGGCGTCCTCGATGCGGGCGGCGCGGTGCAGTTGCGGCACGGCCAGCTGGTCCGGTGGTGTGGGTGGCACGTAGCAACACTGCCACAACCGACGGGGGCCGGCCACGCGAGTGATCTGCGCCGATCCGCCCCGGGCGCCGGCCGGCAGCGTGCCAGACTGCGTCGTGTCGCAGGTGAAGCGGGACGCGATGGGCCGGCCGGACGCGCCGGCGCTGGTGGCGCTGCTGCTCGGCGCGGTCGGGGTGGGTTACCGGCTGGTGCTGACCGTGCTCACGGTGCCCGCCTCGAACAGCGACGAGGCCACGTTCGGCCTGGCCGCCCTGCACATCGCCGGCGGCCACGAGCGGCCGGTCTTCCTCTACGGGCAGCGCTACATGGGCGTGCTGGAGTCGTATCTGGCGGCGCCGTTGGTGGGCTGGGCCGGACCGAGTTGGCCGTTGCTGCGGCTGCCGCTGGTCGCGCTCTACGCGATCTTCCTGTGGCTGGCGTACCGGCTGACCCGCCGGCTCCTCTCCCCCTGGCTGGCCGTGGTCGTGGTTGGCCTGCTGGCGCTCGGGTCGGAACGGGTGGTCCGCGACCAGCTCACCGTGGTCGGCGGCCGGCCCGAGGTCAAGCCGGCGGTGCTGGCGTTGCTGCTGATCGCGGTCGCGCTCGGCGAGGACCGGATCCGGCACCGCTGGCTGGCCACCGGCGGGTTCGGGCTGCTGGTCGGGCTGGCGCTGTGGTCGGACTGGCTGATCGCGCCCTACCTGCTGGTGGCGGCCGTGGTGCTGGTGCTGGCGGTCCCCCGCGAGCTGGTCGGCTGGCCGGGCGTGCTGCTGGTGGCGGGTTTGTTGGTCGGCATCGCGCCGGTGGTGAAGGACAACCTGGTGGCGCCGCCGGGGCAGGACTCGCTGTCGGTGCTGCGAGAGGTCAGCACGAAGGAGGGCGTGGCGCCGACGATCGTCGACCGGGTGCGCGGCGGGCTGCTGGAGGGGGTGCCGCTGGCCTCCGGGCTGTGCCCGATGGACGGCTGCGCGCGCTGGGCACAGTGGTTCGGCGTGCTCTACCCGGTGCTGCTGGTGGCCGCCGCCGGGCTCGGGCTGGTCGCGTACCGCCGGGCCGGAGACCACGCCGCGCGGGTCCGGGCCGCGGCGGTCCTCGCGCTGGTCGTCGGCGCGGCGTTGACCCTGCTGGTGTACGTGCGCAGCCCGCTCGCCGCGACCGACCCGCTGGGCAACGCCCGCTACCTCTCGGTGCTGCAGATCTCGTTGCCGGCCGTGCTCTGGCCGCTCTGGCTGGCCGCCGCGCACGCGCTGCGCGCCGCCGCGGGCCGGGTGGCCCGGCTGGGTGGTGTCACGGCCGCCGCGGTGCTGGCCGGGCTGACCGCCGCGGCGGTCGCCGGCACGGCGGCGTTCCTGGCCCACGCCCCCGGGGTACGGGCCGAGGAGCTGTCCGCCCGCCGGCTGGCCGACACGGTGCTGCGGTCCGGCCTGCACGAGGTGTACGGCGACTACTGGACCTGCAACCGGCTGATCTTCAACACCGGCGAGGCGGTGGCGTGCGGGGTGCTGGACGGCAACCTGACGCCGGGGCAGAACCGCTACCCGGCGTACTGGCAGCGGGTGGGGCGGGCGGACCGGCCCGGGTACGTGGTGGCGGTCGGCTCGTCGGCGGAACGCGGCCTGCGGCGGCTGCTCGGCGACCGGGCCGACGCGGCGCTGGTGGCCGAGGTCGGCGACAGTCGCGTCTACCACCCGGACCGCGCCGTGCGACCGTGGCGCTGAGTCCGGCCCGTACGCTGTGCCGGTGCTCATCCTGCTCCCCCCGTCCGAGGGCAAGGCCGAGGCCGGCACCGGCCGGCGGCTGGACCTGTCGCGGCTGTCCCTGTCGGAGCTGAACCCGGCCCGGGAGGCGGTACTGACCGCACTGGTCGACCTCTGCGCCGGCCCGGACGAGGCGGCGGCCCGGGACGCGCTGGGCCTGAGTGAGGGCCAGCGCGGCGAGCTGCGGCGCAACGCCCGGCTGCGGGTGGCGGCCACCGCGCCGGCCGCCCGGCTCTACACCGGGGTGCTCTACGAGGCGCTCGACCTGGCCACGCTGCCCCCGGCGGCGGAGCGGGTCGCCCGCCGGTCGGTGCTGATCAGCTCCGGCCTGTGGGGCGCGGTCCGCCTCAGCGACCGGATCCCGCCGTACCGGTGCCCGATCGGGGCGCGCCTGCCGGGCGTCGGGGCGCTGTCGGCGTACTGGCGCCCGGCGTTGGGGCCGGTCATGACGGCGGCCGCGGGCACCGGTCCGGTGCTCGACCTGCGCTCCGGCGCGTACGCGGCCACCTGGACCCCGCGCGGGCCCCTCGCCGAGCGCACGGTGACGGTGCGGGTGCTGCACGAGCGGGTGGTGGACGGGACGCCGACGCGCTCCGTGGTGAGCCACTTCAACAAGGCGACCAAGGGCCGCCTGGTCCGGGACCTGCTGCTCGCCGGCGCCCGCCCGCGTACCGCCGACGCGCTGGTGGGCGCGCTGCGCGAGCTGAAGTACACGGTCGAGGAGGGTCCCCGGGCCACCGGCCGACCCCGGCAGCTCGACCTCGTCGTCGCCGATCTCTGAGGGCCGGCGTTCGCGCAAATTTTGCTCAAGGCTCGGGCGCAGCGGTTCCCCGGCCCGGCGGGGCAGGCCACGGTAGAGGGGCCCCGACGCCGACCAAGGAGCTGTGCCGATGCTCTCCGAGCCCACCACGCTGCTCGACCGGCCCCGCCCGTCGTCGCCGCCACCACCGCTGGACTGGCTGACCCTGGCCGACGCGTTCGAGGTCGCCTGCATGGTGCGGTGCACGCCGCCCCCGGCCGCGGACGTCCGCCGGTTCGACGTCGACCCGTACCGGGGCGGGGTCGCGGAGTTCAACCGGGAGGACGCCGCGCAGCGGATGCGCCAGCTGCTGGGCCGCCTCGACGTGCCGGTGGAGCACGAGCTGACCACGGGCGGCCTGCGCCGACGGTTCGAGCTGCACCGGCTGTCGGTGCCCCTCGAGCACCGGCCGGCGTACGCGGCCGTGCTGGCGGCCGGCTGGCGGCAGGGCCGACGCGAACTGCTCGGCGGGCCGGTCCCCGGCGCCTCGACGGCGCGCCGGATCTGGCGTCCGCGCCTGGCCGCGGCGGCCTGGCGGGCGGCGCTGCTCGCCGGCGGCCGGCACGTACGCCGGCACTGCCTCGGCATCCGGCTGGCCGACCGCGACCTGGCGGCGGTGCTGGTGCGCGGCGCGGCCCTGCTGGAGGTGCCGGCGGCGCTGCGGCCCGGTTCCGGGTGCTTCCTGGTGAGCGTGCCCAACGGCGAGCACCGGGCCCGGATCACCGAGAGCGCCGAACTGGGCTGAGGACCCCGCCCGCGCGGGCGGGCTTGCGCGGCGGCGGGTGCACGGCGCAGAGTGCAGCCCGTGAGCCGACACTGGTCTGTGCGCGGCCGGCGCCGGACCGCGGCCCCGCTGGCCCTGTTGCTGCTGCTCGTCACCGCCGTCGCCGGCTGCCGGGACGAGCCCACCGAGCCGGTGCGGATCCGGATCGCCACCGGCAGCCCGACCGCCGTCTACCACGCGTTCGGCCAGTCGCTGGCCGCTTTGCTCAACCGGGAGCTGCCCGAGGTGCGGGCGGACGTCGTGGTCACCGCGGCCTCCGCGCAGAACGTCCGGCTGGTCGGCTCCGGCGAGGCGGAGCTGGGCTTCACCCAGGCCGACGTGCTGCCGCCCCGCGAACCGGAGCACCCCCGCGTGCTCGCCGTGGCGCGGGTCTACGACGACCTCCTGCACCTGGTGACCACCGCCGGTGGTCCGGTGCGCACGCTCGCCGACCTGCGCGGCCGGCGGGTGTCGGTGGGCGCCGACGGCTCGGGCACCGAGGTGACCGCCACCCGGCTGCTGGACGTGGCCCAGCTCGACGGCGAGCGGGTCCGGCAGGAGCACCTGGGGCTGGACGACTCGGTGACCGCCCTGCGCGAGGGCCGGATCGACGCGTTCTTCTTCTCCGGTGGCCTGCCCGTGCGCGGCGTCGCGGAGCTGGCCCGGCAGACCTCCCTGCGGATGGTCGACCTGGGCGACTGGACCGAGCCGTTGCGGCGCGCGTACGGGGAGGTCTACGTGACCCGGGACATCCCCCGCTCGGTCTACCAGGCGGATCCGGTCAGCACGGTGGCCAACCCGAACTACCTGATCGTCAGCGCCGAACTGCCCACCACGCTGGTGCGTGAGGTGACCCGGCTGCTGATGGAGCGGCGGGAGGAGTTGGCCGCCGCGCACCCGGCCGCGGGGCGGATGAGCCCCCGGTCGGCGATCGTCACCACGCCGTTGCCGCTGCACCCGGGCGCGGCGCAGTGGTACCGCGCGGCCAAGCCCTGACCGGGCTCAGGTGCCGACCGGTTCCTCGGCGCGCCGCGGGGCGGCCGGTTCGACCGCGCCGCCCGGGTCGTCGGGCGGTGCCGGGAACCACAGCTCGGCGACCAGCCCGCGCGGCTCGCCCTGGCGCATGGTGAGCCGGCCGTCGGACGCGTCGACGAGCACCGCGGCGATGGTCAGCCCGAGCCCGGCGCCGTCCACGTTCTGCGCGTCCGGCGCCCGCCAGAACCGCTCCGTGGCCTGGTCCAGCTGGCTGGCCGTCATGCCCGGGCCGGTGTCGCGCACGGTCAGCGCCGTCCCGCCGTCGGCCGGTCGGACGGTCACCGTCACCTCTCCCCCGGCGCCGCTGAACTTGACCGCGTTGTCGATCAGGGCGTCGAGTGCCTGGTCGATCGCGGTCGGCACGGTCCGGGCGTACGCCGGCGCCTCGCCCGGGTCGAGGCGGAGGGTGACCGACCGGTGTCGGGCCAGGGGCAGCCAGGCCGCCACCCGGGACGCGGCCGCCGCCGAGGCGTCCACGGTGACCCGCTGGTTCTCCTCCCGTTCGGCCCGGGCCAGGGTGAGCAGCGCGTCGAGGACGGTGGCCAGCCGGTCGGTCTCCTCCAGCGCCAGTTGGTGCTCGGCCCGGCCGTCCGGGTCGGTGAGGCTGGGTCCCAGCTCCTCCACCCGCAGCCGCAACGCGGTCAGCGGGTTGCGCAGCTGGTGGCTGGCGTGCGCGACGAAGGCCCGCTGGCGGTCCATCACGTCGGAGACCGCGTCGGCCATGTGGTTGAAGCTGGTCGCCAGCCGGCGCAGCTCCGGCGGGCCGAGCCGGGGCCGGACCCGTGCGGTGCGGCGGCCCTCGGCGATCTCGTGGGTCACCGAGTCCAGCTCGGTGACCGGGCGCAGCACCCACCCGGCCAGCCCGAACGCGGTGGAGACGCAGGCCAGCACCGCGAGCAGGCCGATGCCGGCGAGCAGCAGCCACCACGCGGTGACGGTGTGGCGCACCGGGTCCGCCGGGGTGGTGGTGACCACGGCGCCGAGCACCTCGCCGCCGTCGTTGATCGGGACCGCCGTCACCAGCGGGCCGTCCACCCAGGGCCAGACCGACTCCGGGCCGCTGAACTGCTGCCCGGACAGGGCCGTGTCGAGCGCCGGGCCGGTGCCCACACCCAGCTCCCACCGGGGCGAGGCGGCGACGGTACGCCGGTCGCGGTCCACCACCGCCGCGCCGATGCCGTAGAGGTCGTCGTAGGCGGCCAGCTCCCCGCCGAGCGGGCCGGGACCGCCGCCGCGCAGCGCCGGACCGGCCAGCGACGCGAAGCGGGTGGCGTCGGCGAGCCGGTCGGCGCGTACCCGGTCGGTCTCCCGGGAGGCCAGGGTGACCGCCAGCGGGGTCTCCAGCGCGAACAGCACCAGCACCATCAGCAGCAGGTAGCTGATCACCAGCCGGCGGCGCACCGGGGCCTCCTCACGCGCCGCGGAGCCGGTAGCCGACCCCGCGCACGGTCTCCACCAGGGTCGGGTCGCCGAGCTTGCCGCGCAGCGACCCGACGTGCACCTCGACGGTGTGCCGGTCGGCCCAGGTGGTGCCCCAGACGTCGAGCAGGATGCGGTCGCGTGGCACGGCCGCCCCGGGCTGCCGGGCCAGGGAGAGCAGGATGTCGAACTCCTTGCGGGTCAACGCCACCGCCCGGCCGGACACGGTCACCGTCCGGCCGCCCACGTCGATGCGGACCTCGCCCGCCTCGATCAGGTTGCGCTCCGGGACGGTGTGCGCGGCCCGGCGCAGCACCGCCTCGATCCGGGCCTGCAACTCCACCATCGAGAACGGCTTGACCACGTAGTCGTCGGCGCCCAGCCGCAGGCCGAGCACCCGGTCGCGTTCCTCGCCCCGGGCGGTGACCGCGATGATGCCGAGCTGGCTGCTGCGCCGGCGCAGCTCCCGGCACAGGTCGGTGCCGTCGCCGTCGGGCAGCGTGAGGTCGAGCAGGACCAGGTCGCAGGGGGCGGCGGAGAGCGCGGCGGCGACGGTGGCGGCGTGTTCCACCTGGTAGCCGCGCCGGGTCAGCGCGGACGACAGGGCCGCGGCGACCCGACGGTCGTCCTCGACCAGGAGGATCCGCACCCGTGCCCCCTCTCGTTCGACGCGTCGTCCCGCGAAATGGTGGCAGACGCGCCGCCGGGGCGCGAGGCCGCTCTAGGCTGCGGTCGTGATCTACAAGATTCTCGCCGACGACGAGTGGCGGCAGGCGCGGGCGGCCGGGCGGTTCACCGGCACCGCGCTGGACCGGCAGGACGGCTACCTCCACCTGTCCGCGGCCGACCAGGTGGTGGAGACCGCGCGCCGGCATTTCGCCGGGGTGACCGGCCTGACCCTGCTCGCGGTGGACGAGAGTCGGCTCGGCGACGCGCTGCGGTGGGAGGTGTCGCGCGGCGGCGCGGCGTTCCCGCACCTGTACGCGGCGCTGCCGGTGGACGCGGTGGTCGCGGCGCACCCGCTGCCGGCGGACCGGCCGGCCGCCGACGTGGTGGCCGAGCTGCTCGGCTAGGGGCTCGTTATGCTGCGTCGAACCCGCCCGACGGCGCGACGCAGCGCCCTGCCACGATGCGAGTTGAGATGACTGACAGCAACGACCGGTCCGCCTCCGTCTTCGTCCACCCGACGGCCGACGTGGAGGACGGCGCCCGGGTCGGTGACGGCACCAAGGTCTGGCACCTGGCGCACGTCCGGTCGAGCGCCCAGGTCGGCGCCGGCTGCGTGATCGGCCGCAACGTCTACGTCGACGCGGGCGTCACCGTCGGCGACCTGGTGAAGATCCAGAACAACGTCTCGGTCTACCAGGGCGTGACCATCGAGGACGAGGTCTTCGTCGGCCCGTGCGCGGTGTTCACCAACGACTTCCGGCCGCGCGCCCAGAATCCGGACTGGACGATCACCCCGACGCTGGTCCGCCGGGGCGCCTCGATCGGCGCCAACGCGACGCTGGTCTGCGGCATCGAGGTCGGTGAGTACGCGATGATCGCGGCCGGCTCGGTGGTGACCAAGGACGTCAAGCCGTACCAGCTGGTGGCGGGCAACCCCGCCCGGCCGAAGGGCTGGGTCGACGAGAAGGGCGAGGTCGTCTCCCGCGACGTCGACAACCCGCCGCACCAGGGCTGAACGCGCAGCGGGGGCGACGGCCGGTCGGTCGTCGCCCCCGCGCGTCGGCGCGTCGGTCAGCCGCAGAGCCGGCCGATCTCGTCCCGGAACCGGTCCATCGGGTTGGACCCGGCCGGGCCGAGCAGATACTCCTTCAACTCCCGCCGGGCCTCGGCCATCGGGTCGTCCCCGGTCCGGGTCACGGCGAGGATCTTCGGCAGCTCGCCGCAGTCGACCGAGAGCAGATACGCCGCCCGGGCGGTGGGGAACTGCCGGCGGAACTCGTCCTCCGGCAGGCCGGCCGGGTTGGCCACCACGTACGGCCGCTCACTCTGCACGAAGTCGGAGACCACACTCGACACGTCGCTGACCAGCAGGTCGGTGGCGTTGAAGCAGTCGAACAGCGCCGGCGTGCGACCGGTGACCACCAGGTGCGCGGTGCCGTCGAGCGAGGTGGGGTCGGTCTGACCGCCGGCGGACCGGATCCGGGCGACGATCCGCTCGTGGACCGCCCGCGCCTTCGCCGAGCGGGTGCCGGTGAGCGGGTGCGGCTTGTAGACCACCCGCAGGTTCCCGGCGGCCAGCAGCCCGGACACGATCCGCTCCCCCATCAGCACCAGCGAGGTGTGGTAGGGGTCGTCGTCCAGCCAGCCCTCCCAGGTGGGGGCGTAGAGCACGGTGAAGAGGTGGTCGGCGACGCCGGAGCCGAACGTGTGCACACCGGCCAGCTGCGGGCGGCCGACCTCCACGATGTCGCGGTCCAGCACGCCCACCGCGGCCCGGGCGTACCGTTCCCGGCCGGCCGGACCGGCCACCCACACCTCGTCGTACACCTTGCTGTACGGGTTGACGCTGGCCTGTTTGTCGCTGTCGCCGTGCCCGACGAAGACGTGCTTCACGCCCGGCTCGCGCAGCAGGTGGATGTTGGCCCCGACGTTGGCCGCGTAGAGGGCGACCCGCAGCGAGCCGAGGTCGAGGTTCATGAAGTCGACGCCGGCCGGCACGCAGATCACCGGCAGCCGGGTGTCGGCCAGTTCGTCGAACGCGTCCGCGGCCCGCAGCAGCACCACCGCGCGCCGTCCGGTCGCCTCCACCGGCGCGAGCCACATGTTGGCCTGGTAGACGTCCTTGGCCGGGCCGGCGAAGTAGAGGGCCACCTCGGGCTGCTCCCGGGCCAGCCAGTCGTGCACGGCGGGCAGCTCCCCCGGGGCCTTGCCCCGGCCGCGCAGCGCGGTCGACGCCAGCACCGCGGCGGTGACCAGTCCGGCGACGAGCGTGACGGCCGCGGTGACCACGACCGGGGCGACCCGGTCGACGGCGACGGCCACCACGGCGGCCGGCACCAGCAGCACGTTGAGCAGCGGCAGCCGCAACCCGGCCAGCCGGCGCGCCCAGGCCGGCGGCACCGGCACCCGGCTCAGCGCGCCGAGGTCGATGTTGCGGGTGTAGGCCGGCGGGTCGACCCGCCCGTCGATCACCTTGGTCACCGCCGACGTGGCCACCGCCACGGTCCAGAGCGCGGCCGGCAGCAGCAGCACCGCGACGTCGCCGCCCACCCCGGGACGGACCGCGGCGACCACCAGCAGGACGACCGACAGGTCCCGGACCAGGCGGCGGAAGACCTCGCCGAGGCCGGCCTTGTCGAGCAGCTCGGCGGTCCCGGCGTACCGGGTGGCCAGGGCCGCCTCACCGGCCAGGGCGACCACGGCGGCCACCGCGTACGGGACCACCAGGCCGAGGACCCCGGAGAGGATCATGACCGCGTAGCCGAGGAGCGTCGCGCCGACCGCGACGAGACCCTGCTGGCTGCGTACTCTGCTGAACAACGACACGCTCCCTGTCTGCCCGCCGGTGTCGAAGGGGCCCGATACCGGACGGCTGCGACCTTAAACGGGCCAAGTGACACAAGTATTGCCGGGGTGTCCGGCAGGTGAACGACGGACGACGACTTTCACCATCGGTGCGCGCCGGGCCACGACACGCAGCGGGCCCCGGCCGGTCACCGGCCGGGGCCCGCTGCGCGGACGGGATCAGCCGCCGATGACCACCCGGCGGACGCCGGTCCAGCGCGCCGGGTCGGTGACCCGGCGGCCGTCGACCAGCACCGTCACGCCCGGCAGGTCGGCCGGGGCGAGGCTGCGGTACTCGGCGTGGTCGGCCTGGATCACCGCGGCGCCGACCGGCTCGCCGTCGTAGCCGGGCAGGCCGTGCGCGGCCAGTTCCTCGTTGGTGTACATCGGGTCGGAGACGTAGGGGGTCGCACCCCGCCGGCGCAGCGCCTCCACGGTCGGGAAGACGCCGGAGAACGCGGTCTCCTTGACGCCACCCCGGTAGGCGGCGCCGAGCACCAGCACTCCCACCCCGGTCAGGTCGCCGTACGCGGCGGCGAGCAGGTCCACCGCGTAGTCCGGCATGGCGGCGTTGGCCTCGCGCGCCGAGCGGACCACGGTGGCGGCCGGGTCGTTCCACAGGTACATCCGCGGGTAGATCGGGATGCAGTGACCACCGACCGCGATGCCCGGCGAGTGGATGTGGCTGTACGGCTGGGTGTTGCAGGCCTCGATGACCTTGGTGACGTCCACGCCGACCGTGTCGGCGAAGCGGGCGAACTGGTTCGCCAGGCCGATGTTCACGTCCCGGTAGGTCGTCTCGGCGAGCTTGGCCAGCTCGGACGCCTCGGCCGAGCCCAGGTCCCACACGCCGTTGGGCCGGTCCAGGTCGGCGCGCTCGTCGAAGTCGAGCACCGCCTCGTAGAACCGCACGCCGTGCGCGGCGGACGCCTCGTCGATGCCGCCGACCAGCTTCGGGTAGCGGCGCAGGTCGGCGAAGACCCGGCCGGTGAGCACCCGCTCCGGGCTGAACACCAGGTGGAAGTCGGTGCCCGCGGTGAGGCCGGAGCCCTCGGAGAGCATCGGCGCCCACCGGCTGCGGGTGGTGCCGACCGGCAGGGTGGTCTCGTAGCTGACCAGCGTGCCCGGCTTCAGGCCACGGGCGATGGCCCGGGTGGCGTCGTCCATCCAGCCGAAGTCCGGCACACCCTCGGCGTCCACGAACAGCGGCACGACCACCACGACCGCCTCCGACTCGGCGACCGCGGCGGCGGTGTCGGTGGTGGCCGACAGCAGCCCGGCGGCCACCGCCTCCTTCAGCTTGACGTCCAGGTCGGCCTCGCCCGGGAAGGGCACGGCACCGTCGTTGACCAGCTGGACGACCCGCTCGGAGACGTCGGCACCGATCACCCGGTGCCCCTTCGAGGCGAACTGCACGGCGAGCGGCAGCCCGATCTTTCCGAGCGCGACGACGCAGATGTTCATGAAACTACTCTCCTCCTCGGGGGAGACGGCGCCGAAGGCGGGCCGCGACCCGGCGAAGCGTCACCGGCCAGACGGTGAACGCCAGTTGACCTTTGTGGTTGTTGTTGATCGTGACCAGGTGCAGTCGGCTCCCGTCGCGGTGCATCGTCCGGTGCCGCACCGGCGGCCGGAGCCCCCGCAACGGGACGGCGACGCTGCCGGCCACCCGGATGCGTACCGCCCGGGCCGTCCCCTTCGCGGTGAGTTCCGCCGCTACGTCCTGGAGCCGGAAGGTGGCCTCCACGGTCGTGCCCATCGGGTCGGCGGGCAACAGCCGCACCACCGCCTCCGCCGCGCCCACCTGCACCGACAGGTCGTCGCCCACGAGATCGGCGAGGTCGGGCCGAGGGCTGCGGGCGAGGATCTGCACACGGCGGTCGCCGTCAGCTCCAGTCACCCAGCGTACCGACACCGCGTTGAGCGCGGCGAGCCAACGGCTCGCCGTCGGCTTCACCTCGTACCACTCCTCGCTCAGGCCCGCGTCCGGCTCGCCGAAACCCGGGTAGGCGGCGAACCACCGCTGGTCGCGGACGACGGTCGGCGGCAGGCCGTCGCTCGCGGTCTGCCGGATGATCGCGAGCAGGTCGGCCGGACGGCCATAGGCGGCCGCGCCCACCAGCACCCGGGCGTCCGGGTCGAGCTGGTCGCGGATGCGGTCGGTGAGGTACTCCCGGACCAGCTTGCCGACTCGGACGCGGACCTGCTCCTGAGTGTCGGCGTCCAGCGCCAGGAAGTCGGGGCGGAACAGCTTCGCGATCTCCCAGGCGAAGTGTCGCCGCAGCACCGCGTCGCGCCGTTCGCCCGGCTCGACCAGCTCGGCGACGAACCGGACGATGCGCTCCACGCACTCCAGCCGGGCCAGGTGGTCGCTGCGGTAGGTGATGTTGGTGGAGTTGAGCCGCTTGACCGCGTAGTAGTAGTCGTAGTCGGCCAGCACCGAGATGCGGGCGGCCCGCACGCACGCCTCCACCGTGAACGGCTGGTCGCTGCCGACCGCCATGTCCTCCGGGAAGCGCAGCCGGTGTCGCTCGACCAGCTCCCGGCGGAACAGCTTGGTGTTCGACAGCGAGAACGGCAGCGGCGAGTCGTACAGGTCGACGTCGGAGCGGGTGCGGTCGAAGATCTCCTGGTGCACGTACCGCTTGTTCACGCCCACCATCCGGCCGAGCACCACGTCCGAGCCCCACCGGTCGGCGGCCGTCACCAGCCGCTCCAACGCCTCCCGGCCGAGGTGGTCGTCCGCGCCGATGAAGAAGACGTACCGGCCGGTGGCCACGTCGAGCGCCCGGTTGCTGGGCGCGGCCGGGCCACCGGAGTTGGCCTGGTGCACCACCGTGATCAGGGAGGGATAGGCCGCCGCGAACCGGTCCAGCTCCGCGCCGCTGCCGTCGGTGGAACCGTCGTCGACCGCGACGATCTCCAGCCGATCGTGCCCGATCGTCTGGTTCACCAACGACGTCAGACAGGTGGTCAGGTCCGGCATGGTGTTGTAGACGGCGACGACGACCGTCACGTCCGGTTGCCTCACCGGGCGACCGCCGTCCGGAACGAGATGCCGTCAGAACCCATGCCCGTCCGTCTCCGTGTGAACCAGCGTCGCACCCCGCGACCGACCGGAGCGAGTGTACGACAAGCGCCACGCCGGAGACCGCCGCCACCGCGGCTGCCGGACCGCGGTGTCGCCGTTGCTACCCTGCACCCGACCCCGGGCCGCGACGGCGCTCCCGTCGCCCGAGGAGCAGTCACCGGCGGGCCGACGGGCCGGCCGACACCACTCGGACAGGACCAGACATGACCGCGCCGACCCGCCGCGAGCTGCCGTCACCGGAGACGGCGACCGGCGGCCGCACCGACCCGGCCGGCCGGACCGCCTCCGGCAACCGTCTGGTGGCCGCGTTCCGGTCGGCCTTACCCGCTCTCGTCGGCTACCTGGCCGTGCGGTCGCTGGGCCTGGTCACGCTCTGGCTCTGGGCACGCGCGGTCGGCGCCCGACCCGGCGCGCTGCTGACCGAGTCCGACGGCGAGTGGTATCTGCGCATCGCCCAGCACGGCTACGACGGGTACGAACGCACCCAGAGCGACATGGCGTTCTTCCCGCTCTATCCGCACCTGGTCGGGGCGCTGGAGCCGCTGACCCCCCTGGGTACCCGTGCCACCGCGCTCGCCCTGGCCGGTGTCGCGGCGCTCGCCGCCGCGTGGGGCCTGTTCGCGATCGGCGAGCGCCTGTACGACCGACGGGTCGGCATCCTCCTCGCCGTGCTGTGGGGGGCGCTGCCGCACAGCATCGTGCAGAACATGAGCTACAGCGAGGGGATCTTCACGGCGTTCGCCGCCTGGTGCCTCTATGCGCTGTTGCGCGGTGACTGGCTCGTCGCCGGGCTGCTCAGCCTCGCCGCGGGCCTGACCCGACCGACCGGCTCGGCGCTGCTCGCCGTGGTCTGCGTCGCCGCATCGATCGCGGTTCTCCGCCGTCGCGACGGCTGGCGTCCCTGGGCGGCGCTGCTGCTCGCGCCGGCCGGCTGGCTCGGCTACCTGGCCTGGGTGGGCTGGCGCACCGGCCGGCCGGACGGCTGGTTCCACATCCAGGACGCCGGGTGGGGCACCACTTTCGACCTCGGCGTCGACACGGTGCGGGTCGGCCAGCGGGTGCTGGCCCACCCCTCGGCGTTGGCGATGTACGTGGTGACATTGGTGGTCCTGGTCGCGCTGGCCCTGTTCGTGCTCGGTGCGCTCGACCGGCAGCCGTGGCAGCTCCTGCTCTACAGCGGACTGATCCTGCTCACCACGCTCGGCGCCGCCGGCTACTACCACGCCAAGGCGCGTTTCCTGCTTCCCGCGTTCCCGCTGCTGCTGCCGGTCGCGGTCGCGCTGGCCCGGGCCGGCTGGGCGCGCGCGGTGACCGTGCTGGCGCCGCTGGCCATCCTCTCCGCCTACTTCGGCGGTTACGTGCTGATGATCTGGAACCGGTCGCCGTGATCCCGGCCGTCACCGGTTGAACGGCCGGACGTCCCAGAGCCACACGTCGTCGACCCGCCGGCCCGGGCCGTAGCAGGCGTCGAGCACCGCGCGCAACTGCTCCTGCCGCCGGTGCCGGGGCAGCGCCACCGCGTCCGCCCGCCAGTGCCGCGCGTCGGCGCGCGCCTGCGCCACCTCGGCCGGCGTCACCTCGACGCCCCGACGGCCCTCGGCCACGAGGGTGAGCAGCTTCGCGGTCGGCTGCGGCTCGACTCCCCAGCGCCCGGTCGGATCTGTCGGCGACACCGGCGCGAGGAAGTAGCCCTGCGGCACCGCGAACTCGGCGAGCGCCGCCGAGCCCCAGTAGACCGAGGTCATGTTGGCCACCGGCACCGGCACCAGGGTGCGGCCGGGAGCCACATGGTCCCGCCACTCGCCCGCGGTCACGAAGTGCGGTACCGACGGACGCTTCTGCACCGGCAGCGGGGTGGGCAGGACCGGCACCAGGGCGGCCAGCAGAGCGACAGCGGCGACGCGGACCAGCATCGGGTTCTCCACCCGGGTCCGCAGCACCCGGTCGCCGGCAAGCGCCAGCAGCACGCCGACGGCCACGGTGGTGATCAGGCCGAACCGGGCCACCACCACCGCGTCGAAGATCGGCAGGTGCTGCACCAGCGCGAACGGCGCCGGCACGGTGGTGCGCTCGGTGCCCCAGGTCCAGGTGGTGCCGATGGACAACAGCGCGCAGACCACCCCGACCAGGGTCAGCACGCGCACCGCGACCTCCCGCCGTAGCCACCACGCGGCGGCCACCGCCAGCACCACGAGCGGCCAGCCGTAGAAACTCGCCTGCTCGGTGGTGTTCGGGCCCCAACCCCCGGCGCTGGTCGCGCTGCCGGCGATCGACTCCGTGGCGTAGCGCACGTAGGAGCCGAGCTTCAGCGCGTACACGTCCGGCCCACCGGGATGACCGAGGCGGTGCTGCGGCCCGGCGAACTGCATCCACAACGGGTACGCGGTCACCACCGCGACGAGCGCGCCGGCAACGAGCAGGCCGCCGGCGAGTCGGGGAGCGCGCCGCACGGCGACCCGGGGCGCCACGGCGAGATGGGCGAGCACCACCATCAGGCAGCCGAGCGCCAGCAGGAAGAGGATCTCCACGCTGATGAAGAACTGGGCGGCGACCAGCGCGCCGAGCACCAGCCCGTCGCGCAGCACCCGACCGTCCCGGGCCAGCACCAGCACCCGCCAACCGATGAACGGCACCAGCCACTGCGCGGTGATGTGCGGGTGGCCGTTGCTGTGCGACACCAGCGCCGGCGCGAAGGCGCAGAACAGGCCGCCGACGAAGGCCGCCGCGCGGGAGTCCACCACGTGCCGGGAGAGCACGTGGTACCAGGCGTAGCCGGTGCCGGCCAGGTTGAGGGTGATGAGCAGCACGTAGGCGGTGGGAGCGCCGAACAGCAGGGTGACCGGCGACAGCAGGATCCCGGGGAGCTGCATGCCGACGTTGGTCATCAGGTTCACCCCGTCGGGGGCGTTCTGCGCCGTCGTGAAGAAGGGGTTCTCCAGGTGCCGGACCGCGTGCGCCGCGTAGGCCAGCATCCACTCGTTGAAGCCCTGGTCGTCGGGGCGGCTGCCGAGGAGTCGGCCGTCCACGTCGCGCCAGCCGCGCGCGGTCACCATGAGCGCGCCGAGCAGGTAGACCGCCGCCACCAGCGCGTCCCATCGGCTCCGGCGGCGGCGCGTCGGCCGGTCGTCCGGCTCGACGGCGGGCCGGACGTCGCGCTCCGGCACGGCCGGGAGCGGCCCGGCCGGACCCGCCGCCGCGTCGTCCGGCTCGCGGTCGCCGGGCGCGGCGGGCCCGGTGGGAGCTGGCTCGGAACGACGGGTGTCCGGTGCGGTCATGAGGCAGGAGTGTACGGCCGCGGCGCGGCCTCACCCGACTCCCCCCGCGCCGACGCACCGGCGCGTTCCCTCCGCCGGGTGAGCCCCGCGTCGAGCGCCGCCACCGCCAGCACCACGAGGCTGATCCGCAGGTAGATGGCCTCCTGAATGCCGAACCGGGTGTACTCGCCGGCGGACAGCATGAGGCTGGCCAGCACGCTCGCGACACTCACCAGCCCGCCGACGACGCCGATCGCGGTCAGCCACCGCCGCCGTCGCACGGCCCCGGTGGCCACGCAGGCCAGGAGCGCCAGCGCGGCGGCGCCGCCGATCAGGGGCAGGGCCAGGTGACGTGGCGGGTAGAAGACCGACCCGACCGCCTCCGGCAGCATCGTCACCGGGCGACCGTAGGTGTGCAGCTCGGTGCTGCCCAACGCCATCGGCAGGATCCGGTGCCCCATGATCTCGCGGTAGTGCTCCGGCTCGGCCAGCGCGTACCGGAAGCCGACCCCCAGTTCGTGCTCCTCGGCCCAGGTCTGCAGCTCCCCGCACCGGGCGTAGGCCTCGGAGAACTTCCGTACGTTCCACCGCCGCACCAGCGCCGGGTCCTCGATCGCCTGACATTGCGGCATGCCGAGCTCGTCGTGGTACGCCCGGTGCATCGCCGGGTCGCGCTGGACCTCGACCATCAGCCGGTAGAGGAACGTCTCGTCGGTCTGGGAGCGCCCGGAGGCGCTCCATCGGGAGAACGTCTGGTCGGTGGGGCCGAGCAGCGCCGCGTTCCAGGCCAGCCCGGCCAGGAGCGCGCCGAGTGCCACCACCGCCGGCCACCGGCGCGAGCGGTCGCGCCACGCCAACACCACCAGCACCGCCGGCACCAGCGCGATGAACAGCAGCATGTCCTGCCGGACGAACATCCACCACACCGTCACCAGCACCGTCGCGGCGAGCAGCGGCCACGACCGCCGGCGCGCCCACAGCGCCAGCAACCCGAAGGCGAGCAGACCCAGGCTGATCGAGAGCGACTCCGCCGTCAGGGTGTGGTCCCAGACGTACACCGCCCGGGTCAGAGCCAGGACGAACAGCGCGGTCGCGGCACAGACCCGGGCGGTGGTGGTGCGCAACGCGATCCACAGCGCCAGCACCAGCAGCACCCACGCGGCGGTGCCGATCAGCGCCTGGGCCCACGCCCGCGCCGGGTCGCTGCCGGCGAGCGAGTAGAGCAGCGGTGTGCCCCACAGCCGCGGCGCGTGCCCGGTGAAGGAGACCGTCGCGGTCGGGTTCGGGCCGTCGAGCAGCCCGGCGTAGGAACGCGTGTCGAAGGTGCGGAACGCCTCGACCCGCGCCGCGATGCTCAGCCGCGCGGCGACGAAGGCGACCAGCAGGACCGCCAGCAGTGGGCGGTCGCCACGAAGCCACGACCGGAACCGGCCGACACCACGCCGATTCGCCGGCTCGGGACGGCGTCGTTCGACGACGGAAGAGTCGACCACCATGGGGATTCCTCGCGCTCGCGCTGGCCCTGTCGGCATCCGGAAGCGGGACGCAGCGATGTTAGCCTAGATCGCCCGCGTGGCGGTGCACGGTCGCCGGCCGTCGCGCGCCGCCGGCCCGCGGGGCGGGCACGACGCCGCCCCGGTCAGCGGACAGTCAATCGGAGGGATCATTCACATGAAGGTCGTCAGCATCGTTGGCGCCCGGCCCCAGCTGGTCAAACTCGCGCCGATCGCCGCGGCGTTCGCCGCCACCGACCACGAGCACGTCATCGTGCACACCGGGCAGCACTACGACGCGGACCTCTCCGACGTCTTCTTCTCCGGTCTGGGCATCCCGGATCCCGACGTGCATCTGGGTATCGGCTCCGGCAGCCACGGCGTGCAGACCGGCAAGACCCTCTCGGCCCTCGACCCGGTGCTGGCCGCCGAACGGCCCGACTGGGTGCTGGTCTACGGCGACACCAACTCGACGCTGGCAGGTGCGCTGTCCGCGGTGAAGATGCACCTACCGGTGGCCCACCTCGAGGCGGGGCTGCGCTCGTTCAACCGCCGGATGCCTGAGGAGCACAACCGGGTGCTCACCGATCACTGCGCCGACTTGCTGCTGGCGCCGACCGAGGAGGCGGTGCGCCACCTGTCGGCCGAAGGGCTGGCGAAGCGAGCCGTCCTGGTCGGCGACGTGATGGTCGACGTCTGCCTGCGGGTCCGCGACGCCGTGCTGGCCGGTGGCCAGACCCGCCCGGAGCTGCCCGCCGGCATCGACCCGGAGGCCCCGTACCTGCTGGCCACGCTGCACCGGGCGGAGAACACCGATGACCCGCGACGGCTGGGGGCGCTGGTGTCCGCGCTCGCCGAGCTGCCGGTGCCGGTCGCGCTGCTGGCGCACCCGCGCCTGCTGGCCCGCGCCGAGGAGCACGGCATCAAGCTGGGTGGGGGCGCGCTGCACGTCGGTCGGCCACTGCCCTACGCCGGCATGGTCGCCGCGGTGCTCGGCTCGGTCGGTGTGGTCACCGACTCGGGCGGCCTGCAGAAGGAGGCGTACCTGCTGGACCGGCCCTGCACCACGCTGCGCCCGGAGACGGAGTGGGTGGAGACGTTGGTCGACGACTGGAACCGGCTGGTGCCCGAGCCCGCCGCCCTGGGCCGGGACGGCTGGGCCGACACGGCCACCCGTCCCCGGCCGAGCGCCGGTCGGGGCACCCCCTACGGCGACGGCCGGGCGGCTGAGAACGTCGTACGGGTCCTCGCCGAACACGCGCGCTGAAACCCGGCCCGTCCGGGTGACCGCCGGTCGGCCGTCACCCGGACGGCCGGTCAGGCCGCGGCGGTGATCTGCGCCAGCGGCGGCGGATCGAGCGACGTGGTGGCGACCACGCCCGGATAGCGGCGGGCCAACTGCCAGCCCAGCGTGATCGACAGCGCGTCGGAGGCCACGATCAGGTCGGCCGGGTCGCGGTCGAGGTCCAGCTCGGACAGTCGCTTGAGGGCGAGCTTCGACAGCACCATCGGACGCACGTTCGTGTAAGCCTTCATGAACACGCGCTTGTGGAACGCACGGCTCAGGCGCTCCTGCCGCCGGCGCAGCCCGCCGGCCACGCTCTTGCCGGCGAGCCGACCGAGCCCGCCGGCCACCCGCCGGGGCCCGCTGGTCACCACCAAGCGCTCGGCGCGCAGCAGCGGGTGCCGCTTCTCGGCGGCCCCGATGGTGAACAGACGCAGACCGGGCCGCCCGGCCAGTTCGGCCCAGTTGCCCTCGCTGAGCACCACCACGTCCAGCCGGGCGCCCTCGTCGAGCAGCCGCTCGGCCAGCGCCAGCACCCGGTCGTGCGGCCTGTGGTTGAACGCCAGCAGCAGTGCCCGCGGCTGCCGGGGCGCGGTCACCGTCGCGGTCCGGGCTCCGTCTCCGTCGGCGATCGTCACGATCCCACCTCTCCCGTCTCGATCTTCCGCCGGACCATCGACCGCAGCCGGGCCTCCAGCGGCGCGGTGACCGCCTGCCGGGTGAAGGTGTCGGCGTGGGCACGGGCCTCGGCCCGCTGCTTGGTCGACATGTCCCGGGCGGCCTTGCCCGCGGCGATCATCGATTCGGCGATGTCGTGGACGTCGAGGCTCTCCGGGTTGAACCAGAGCGGATAGCCGGCCAGCACGTCCTGCGCGGCGATGCCCGGCGCGTGCACCGAGACGATCGGACTGCCGCTGGCCATGTACTCGAAGATCTTGCCGGAGGTGACGTACCGCGCGCCGCCGGCGAGGAACACGAGGACGTCACTCTCCTGGTAGACCCGGCCGACCTCGGTCTTGGACACCGGGCCGCGGTAGTGGATGCCGTTGTCCGGCAGGGAGCGACCGTCCTCGTCCGCGGTCAACCCGAGCCGCTCCATGAGCGGGGCCTTGCCCTGCGCGAAGTATCCGAGGTGCCCGTGGATGTTGAGCTCGGCGTCGGCCAGGTCGGGATGGCGCCGGGCGATCTGGAACGCCTCGGCGAGCTGCTCCACCGGCTGGGTGCTGTTCATGGTGCCGAGGAACGTGAACCGCAGCGGCTGGTCCCGGTCGGTGCCGGAGGTCGGCGTGGACAGGTCGAGTTGGGTCAGCAGATCCGGGTCCCAACCGTTGGGCACCACCATCATCCGGTCCGCGGCGTTCGGGTAACGGTCGGCGTACCAGGACAGCAGCGGCTTGTTGACGAAGACGGACGCGGACGCGTCCCGGAGAATCCGCTTCTCCCAGCGCCAGGCCGGGTGACCGGGCTCGTACCCGTCCTCCTCGGTGAACATGTTGAGCGTCCAGGCGTCGCGGTAGTCGACCGCGAACGGCACCCCGGTCGCCTTGTGGATCATCCAGGCGGCGGCGAACGACGCGAACGGGTTACCGGTGGCGAGCACCACGTCGAACCGGCGCCGGGCGTGCATCCGCAACGCCTTGCGCACCGACGCGACCGCCCAGGACAGGTAGTGCTCGGGGAAGATCTTCTTCAGCCCGAAGTTGTAGAGGTTGCGCGCCATGATGGGCGACATGCCCCGGAACCGGCCGTACTCGCGCAGGTCGCGTTCCCAGGCGAAGTGGCTGATGGCGGGCCGCTCCACCCGGATCGACGGGTGGACGGTCTCGGCGAGCTGCTCGTCCACCGAGCCGATCACCCGGTGCAGGAACGACAGCGGCGACGCGAACGCCGTCACCTCCCAGCCGTGCTCGGCGAGGTAGTTGGCGGTCGCCCGAGCCCGGTAGACGCCGCTGGCCCGCGACGGCGGGAAGTAGAAGGACAGGTAGAGGATGCGCGGTCGGCGCGGCGTGCGCGTCCGGTTCATGGAGTGTCCCCCTGGGCGGAATCCGGGTCGTCGGTACGGTGCTGGCGATCGGTCGCCTCTCCAGAGTAGTCGTAGCTGAAGCAGACTCTCGGACTCGCGTGCCCGGTCCGGTTCCCCACCATGCGGGCCGCGTACGGCATCGCGATCGGGTCCGTGACGACGAGCACATCCACCGGGGTACGGGCGAAGAGCTGGTCGATCAGCCGGGGGCGCTGGTCGCCGCGCACCCGTAGGAACGCTCGGTGCGCCGGGTCGGCGAGGCGCCGCTGGTAGGCCCGCTCGGTCCGCTTCGAGATCCGGCGCAGCGGGCCCCGGCCGACGAGGCGCAGCAGCTTGCGCGGCGCCTTGTAGAGCGCCGCCTGCTCGAACCGGACCGTCGGCAGGCGCCGCAGGAGGGCGTCCAGCTCGACGACCCGGACACCGGGCGCGAACGTCTCCCGGCTCCAGGGGCCCAGCCGGTCGACCACCACCGTGGCGGCGCCGCCGTCGGCGACGGCCTGGCGGGACTCCTCCACGACGGCGCGCCGCCGGACTCCCCCGACGGACAGGAAAAGGACGTGCATCTCACTCCATCAGCTGCGGCGCCCCGGCGTCAGCGCGCCGGCGCGGCCTCGTCGGAAAACCACAGACGGCGGTGCATGTCGGCGACCGCGCCGTAGCCGTACCGGGCGGCGAGTGACGTGCGAACGAGGGCGGGATCGAGGTCGTGCGGGAACCGCGAGCGCAGCCGCCGGTAACCGGCCACGATCGTGTCCGGGTCGTCCGTGACATCGATCATCTCGCCGGCCGCCGCCTCGATGCCGGACAGTGTCCGCTCCGGGCCGCCGCAGCGGGTGACCAGGACCGGCAGCCCGGCGGCGATGCCCTCGACCACCGCGACACCGAACGTCTCCCGACGGCTCGGGTGCACCAGCAGGTCGTGCTCCCGCATCAGCCGCAGCGCCTCCTGCGGCGGCACCGCGCCGGTGAACGTGACCGCCTCGGCCACCCCGAGCTCGGCTGCCCGCGCGGTCAGGCTGGTCAGCAACGCGCCCTCACCCACCAGGGTCAGCGTCAGCGACGGGTCGTCCCGCCGGCAGCGCGCGAACGCCTCCAGCAACAGCGGTACGCCCTTGAGCTCGGAGAGCGCCCCGACGAAGAGCCAACGCCGCAGCGCGGTGATCGGCGTCGACCGGGGTTCGTCGAAGGAGATCGGGTTGGCGACGGCGCCGATCCGGTCCGCGTGGTGCGGGAACGCCTCGACCAGGGGGCGGCGGACGCCCTCGCCGACGGCGAGGAAGCCGGCGCACCGGTGGAGCACCTCGTCGTACATCTCCCGCCCGCGCGCGGTCTCCAGCACCCGGTCCAGGAAGCTGGCGTGCTCGGTGACGAAGACGCGGGTCTCCGGACCGGCGTTGCGGATCGCGGCCCAGCCGCTGGGCAGTCCCACGTGGGCGTGCACCACCGGCGCGGTGAGCGGCCGACCGCCGAGGGCGGCCCGGAGCGCGTCGTCGTGCCGCTCGGCGATCTCGGCGTGGCCGAGGCCACGCGGCACGGGCACGGGCACGTAGACCAGGTCAGCGCCTCCGACCGTCGGGGTGCGGTGCTGCGCGTGGCGGAGGAGCACGTGGTGGGCGTCCCGAACCCGGCGCTCGCCGTCGCCGTCCAGCGCGGCAACCCAGGCGTCGCAGTGGTAGACGGTCATCCGGTCGGAAACCGGAGCGGTCGCGCCGACCATCGCCTGCACGAACGAGCCACGGAAGGGCAGTTCGCGGGTCGGATACCAGGGCGTGATCACGACGACGTCCCGTTCAGAAGTTGCCGGCACCCGAACCTTCCTCGCCGCACGTAGGGACCGCGCCACGTTAACATGCACGCTGTCCTGCGCGCCCCGCCGACCCGCCGCCCCCACCGCCGGCGGGGCGGGCCACCGATCCCCGCGTCCGCCCGTCGAAAGGATCCCGCCCTGATGGGTAGCAAGCTCGCAGCCGGCGTGCTGCGTCGCGTGACGGCTCCCCGGGTGGTGCGGCACCGCGCGGCGGCCCGCCTGATCCACGGTCTCGCGGCCGCGCCGCTACTGCCGACCGGGGCGCGTGCCGCCCTGGCCCGCCGGCTGCGCGCAGGCATGATCGGGGCGGGCTGGCCGGCCGGCGAGTCGCGGGCGGCGCTGGTCACGGTGGCGGGCGCGGTGGACCCGGCGGCCCGCGCCGACCTGCTCGCCCAGGAGGCCGCGGACGACCTGGCCGAGGGACGCACCCCGGCGCACCTGCTGGCCGCCGTCTCGGCCGATTTGGGCGAGGCCGACCGCGCGTACGCCCGGGGCGACGGCGCCGCGGCGGCTCGGCGGCTCTACCGGGTCCTGCACACCCAGTTCCACCGGGTGATCCACTTCGACCAGCTCACCTCTCCCCTGGTCGAGGATCCGGCCGCCTTCCTCGCGCCACTGCACGGCAGCGCTGTGGGCCGTGCACTGCTCACTCCGCGCGGCCGCGCGACACCGGCGGCCCCCGCGCCCACCGACCGACCGCTGCGCCTGTTGTTGATGCTCAACGGCAGCGCGCACTTTCTCGGCGCCGTGCGCGAGCGGTACGCCGACCATCCCGGGGTCGAAGTGCGCTACCTGCGGCTGGACGACGACCCGGTGGCCGGGCCGCTGACCCGGCAGAGCCGGGGCATGGTGACCGAGGCGCTGCTCGGCGGCACCGAGTACGGCGAGCAGATCGAGCGCTGGCTCCGCCCGCACCTGGACTGGGCGGACACGGTGTTCGTCGACTGGGCGGTGGCGACCGCGGCGATGACCAGCCTGGTCGATCCCGGCGACACCCGGATCGTCGTACGGCTGCACAGTTACGAGGCGTTCGGCCGGTGGCCGCACCTGATCGACTTCAGCCGGGTCGACGACGTGGTCTTCGTCTCCGACCATCTCCGCGACTTCACGCTGCGGGTGACGCCGGGGCTGACCGGCCCGGACGCGCCCCGCACCCACGTGCTGTGCAACGCGCTGGAGTTGGCGCCGTTCCGCCGCGCGAAGGACCCGGCGGCGCGGTTCACCCTCGGCCTGATCGGCACCAGCGCCGTGGCCAAGGATCCCCGGTGGGCGATCGAGGTGCTGCGACTGCTGCGGGCCGAGGACGAGCGCTACCGCCTGCTCCTGGTCGGCGGGGGCCTCGACATCCGCCGCAGCCGGGCGGCCCGGGACTACGCGACCGCGCTGGAGGCCGATCTCGCCGAGCTGGAGCCGACCGGCGCGGTGGTCCGCGTCGGTCACACCGACGACGTGCCCGGCGTACTCACCGGCATCGGAGTGGTGCTCAGCAGCTCGGTGCGGGAGAGCTTCCACTGCGCGGTGGTGGAGGGTGCGGCCAGCGGCGCGGTGCCGGTGGTCCGGGACTGGCCGTTCTTCGCCGACGGCGTGCACGGAGCCCGTACCGTCTTCCCGGCCGACTGGGTGGTCGACTCCCCGGCGGCGGCCGCCGCACGCGTCCGCGCGCTCACCGCCGACGAGCGGGTCTGGCGGACCGAGGGCGCGGCGGCGGCGGCGCATGCGCTGGCGACGTGGGACTGGTCGGTCAACGCACCGCACTTCGACCGCATGCTGGGGGTCGAACAGCGCTGACCCGGGGCGCCGGCCGGGCGTCCGTGGACGCCCGGCCGGGCGGGCGGATCAGGCCGACGCGGCGACGGGTGCGTCGCGCCCGGCGTCGGTCGGGCTGACGAAGACGGTCCGGCCGTCGGAGGCGGACTCCAGCAGACCGGCGGCGACCTGCACGGTACGCAGGCCCTGTCGCAGGGTGACGATGTCGCTCTGCTTGCCCTCCACCGCGTCCCGGAAGCGCTCGTGCTCGACCAGCAGCGGCTCACGCTTCGGGATGGCGTAGCGGACCATGTCGCCCTCGGCCACGCCGCGGAACGCGCGCAGCGCCTCCCATTCGGTGTCGATGGCGGCGTTGGCGTAGAAGGTGAGGTCCGCGGTGAGCGTGTCGGCGATGAAGCAGCCCTTGTCGCCGGTGACCACTGTGGACCGCTCCTTGAGCGGGCTCAGCCAGTTGACCAGGTGGTTGACCATCGTGCCGTCGGAGAGCTGGCCGACCACGGCGACCATGTCCTCGTGCAGCCGGCCGCTGCGCGAGACGGTGCGGGCGGAGACCGAGGTGTATTCCCGGCCGGTCACCCAGGCGGTCAGGTCGATGTCGTGGGTGGCCAGGTCCATCACCACGCCGACGTCGGCGATGCGGTGCGGGAACGGGCCCTGGCGGCGGGTGACCACCTGGAAGACCTCGCCCAGCTCGCCGGCCTCCAGCCGGGTCCGCAGGCTCTGCAGCGCCGGGTTGTAGCGCTCGATGTGACCGACGCCGGCGACCAGCCCGGCGGTCTCGAACGCCTCCACCAGCTTCGTGGCCGCGTCGACCGACTGGGCGAGGGGCTTCTCGATCAGCGCGCAGACGCCGTTGGCGGCCAACTCCAGGCCGATCGACTCGTGCAGCGCGGTCGGGCAGGCCACCACGGCGTAGTCGACGCCCAGCGCCAGCAGGTCGCTCAGCTCGGGTACGACCGGCGCGCGCAGCGTGCCGGTGACGTCGCCGGCGGGATCGACCACGCCGACCAGCTCGACACCGTCCAGGTTGGACAGCACCCGGCCGTGGTTGCGACCCATGGCGCCGAGGCCGATCAGCCCGGCCCGCAGCTTGCGGCCCCCGCTCATCGGGCACCGCCCGCGAGGTTCGCGCCCTCGGCGATCCGCTCCAGCTCGGCCTGGCTCAGCGACGGGTGCACCGGCAGCGAGACCACCTCGGCGGCGGCGCGCTCGGTCTCCGGCAGGTCCCACGCGCCCGGCTTGCCGTCCACCAGGTACGGCTTGAGCCGGTGGATCGGGGTCGGGTAGTAGACCGCGTTGCCGATGCCCAGCTCGGTGAGGCGGGCCTGGGCGGCGTCCCGGTCGCCCCGCACCCGCACCGTGTACTGGTGGTAGACGTGCTTCGCGCCGTCGGCGACCGGCGGGGTGACCATGCCGGTGATGGCGGAGTCGAGGAACTTGGCGTTGGCGCGACGCTGCTCGGTCCACCCGTCGAGCTGGCCGAGCTGCACCCGGCCGATGGCGGCGGCCACGTCGGTCATCCGCATGTTGGCGCCGACGATCTCGTTGGCGTACCGCTGCTCCATGCCCTGGTTGCGCAGCAGCCGCAGGGTGCGGGCGAGGTCCGCGTCGGCGGTGGTGATCATGCCGCCCTCGAGGGAGTGCATGTTCTTGGTCGGGTAGAAGCTGAAGCAGCCGGCGGTGCCGAAGGCGCCGACCGGGGTGCCGTTCAGCTCGGCGCCGTGCGCCTGGGCGGCGTCCTCGACGACGGCCAGGCCGTGCTGCTGCGCGATCGCCATGATCCGGTCCATCGCGGCCGGGTGTCCGTAGAGGTGCACCGGCATGATCGCGACGGTCTTCGGGGTGATCGCGGCGGCGACCGCCTCCGGGTCGACGCAGAAGCTGCCCGGCTCGATGTCCACGAAGACCGGCTCGGCGCCGACCAACCGGACCGCGTTGCCGCTGGCGGCGAAGGAGAACGAAGGCACGATGACCTCGTCGCCCGGGCCGAAGCCGAGCGCCATCAGGGTCAGCTGCAGGGCCGAGGTGCCGGAGTTGACGGCGACGCAGTGCCGGCCGGCGACCAGGTCACCGAACTCCTCCTCGAACGCCGCGACCTCCGGGCCCTGGACGACCCGGCCGCTCCGCAGCACCCGGACAGCCGCCTCGATCTCGGCCTCGCCGATGATCGGTCGTGCTGGGGGAATGAACTCTGGATGCGGCCCGACCATGGGGCTTCCTCCTGTCGACGCGTGACTCATGTGGGGGACGTTGGGGGATGGTAGCGGTTTGGGATGAAAACCGGTTGATCGCGGCCATTGTCCGGCCGGATGTCGTGCGCTGTTCATGATCGACGGGCGCTCCCGTCGGCGGGCGCCGGGGTCACACTTCCACCCCGTCGCGGACAGGCTCCACGCATGCTACCCGCAGGGCGGCGACTATCGCGGCGGCCAGGCGCGGCACCTCCGTGGGCTCCAGCGTGGCCCGGGAGATCGCCATCCGCCAGTAGACCGGCCCGACGATCAGGTCGACCGCGGCCCGCCGGTCGGTGTCCGGGGAGAGCTCGCCGCGCTCGACCGCCCGACCGATCAGGATCCGCCCGACGGCCTGCTGGTAGTCGTCCAGCGCGGCCTGCAACTTCTCGGCGATCTGCGGGTTGCGGGACGCCTCGGCCAGCAGGTCCGGGATGATCTGCGCGGCCAGCCGGTGACGCAGCGCACGCGCCATCACGTGCAGCAGGATCTCCAGGTCGCCGAGGAGGCTGCCGGTGTCCAGCAGCGGGATGTTCCGGCCCGCCACCGCCGAGACCATGTCCAGCACCAGGTCGAGCTTGGAACGCCAGCGGCGGTAGATCGCGGTCTTGCTCACACCGGCCCGGCGGGCCACCGCCTCGATGGAGAGGCGGCCGTAGCCGACCTCGGCCAACTCCTGCATCACGGCGGCGCGGATGGCACTGGTGATCTCCCCGCGCAGCACCGCCGCGCCGGCCGGGGCACGCCTCTTCTCGGTCGTCACGTGGGACAATGTAGCGCAACGACGGTACGGTTGCGTCCCGACGTTCGGTGGACTACCTTCCATGCAGCAGCGAGGCGGCTCCTCCCCGCCCGGCCACGCTGGATGTCTTCACCGCACTGCTCCCCATCACGCACGAAAGATCGGAGCGCCTGACCATGGCCAACACCGCGGTGGCCGACCCCGAATCCGGACTGACCCGGGCCGAACTGGCCCGGCGGTACGGGCTGCGGGTCGCCGGGGAACGACCGCCACTGGGCGAGTACGCCCGCCGGTTGTGGGCGTACCGGCACTTCATGACCGCGTACTCGCGGGCGAAGGTCGCGTCCTCGCTGAGCAACACCCAGCTCGGGCAGCTCTGGCAGGTGCTGACACCGCTCACCAACGCGGCGGTCTACTTCCTGATCTTCGGCGTGATCCTGTCCCAGAACCGGAACGTGTCGAACTTCATCGCGTACCTGTGCACGGGCGTGTTCATCTTCATGTTCACCCAGACCGCGGTGTCGAACGGCACCAGCGCGATCACCGGCAACCTGGGCCTGATCCGGGCGCTCCAGTTCCCCCGGGCCGCGCTGCCGATCACCGTCACGCTGGTGCAACTGCAGCAGCTGCTCATGTCGATGGTGGTGCTGGCCGCGATCGTGCTGTTCACCGGCGAGCCGATCACCTTCCGCTGGCTGTTGCTCGCTCCGGCCCTGCTGCTCCAGACGATCTTCAACATCGGGCTCACCATGATCATGGCCCGGATCGGCTCCAAGGTCACCGACCTCAAGCAGATCATGCCGTTCGTGATGCGCACCTGGCTGTACGCCTCCGGCGTGCTCTACCCGGTGGCGCTGTTCCGCCAGCACCTGCCGCACTGGGCCGCGAACCTCCTGGAGTGGAACCCGCCGCTGGTCTTCATCGAGCTGGCCCGGTACGCGCTGCTCGACTCGCACCAGGCCAACCTGGTGAGCTCGCCGCCGAAGCTCTGGGCCCTGGCTCTGTTCTGGGCGGTCGTCATGGGCATCGGCGGGTTCATCTACTTCTGGCGTGGAGAGAAGGAGTACGGCCGTGGCTGAGCAGACCCTGCCGCTGAACGCCGGCCCGGTGACCGACTCGGGTCGCGTCCCCACCGTCGTGGTGGACGACGTGCACGTGATCTACCGAATCCACAAGGGCGCGAGCGGCGGCGCCACCCCGGTCTCCGCGCTCAAGCGGATCGTCTCGCGCACCAAGGCTCCGAACATCCGCGAGGTGCACGCCGTCAAGGGGGTGAGCTTCACCGCGTACGAGGGTGAGGCGATCGGCCTGATCGGCAGCAACGGCTCCGGCAAGTCGACCCTGCTGCGGGCCATCGCCGGCCTGCTCCCGCCGGCCCGCGGCGCGGTCTACACCCAGGGCCAGCCGTCCCTGCTCGGCGTGAACGCCGCGCTGCTCAACGACCTGTCCGGCGAGCGCAACGTGGTGCTCGGCTGCCTGGCCATGGGCATGACGCCGGATGAGGTCAAGCGGATCGCCCCGGAGATCATCGAGTTCTCCGGGATCAACGAGCGGGGCGACTTCGCCTCGCTGCCGATGCGCACCTACTCCTCCGGCATGGGCGCCCGGCTGCGCTTCGCCATCTCCTCGGCGAAGAAGCACGACGTGCTGCTCATCGACGAGGCCCTGGCCACCGGCGACCGCAAGTTCCGCGCCCGCAGCGAGCAGCGGGTCCGCGAGCTGCGCGACAGCGCCGGCACGGTCTTCCTGGTCAGCCACTCGATCGGCTCGATCCGGGACACCTGCGAGCGGACCATCTGGCTGGAGAGCGGCGTCCTCAAGATGGACGGCCCCACCAAGGAGGTCTGCGACGCGTACGAGAACCAGAAGTAGCCGGACGGAGCGCACCGCCCCGGGTTCCCGCCCGAGCGGTGCGCTCCGCCGTACGCGTTAAGGTTTTCGGATCCATCCGCTTTTCACCCAGAGTGAGGTACGGCAATGACGCAGGACCACACCACCGCACCGGACGCCGCGCCGGCGAGCCCGGCACCCTGGCGCCCCACGCGTACGGTGGCCGTGATCCTCGCCGGGGGCACCGGGACCCGCCTCGGCCTGGGCATCCCCAAGCAGCTGCTGAAGATCGCCGGTAAGCCGATCATCGAGCACACCCTCGCCGTCTTCGAGGCCGCGCCGGAGATCGACGAGATCATCGTGCTGATGGCCACCGGCCACGTGGGCGACGCGGAGCGGATCGTCGCCGACGCCGGCTTGCGCAAGGTCACCAAGGTGATCGAGGGCGGCGAGACCCGCAACGACACCACCCGGATCGCGCTCGACGCGGTCGGCGAGGGCGACGTCAACATCCTCTTCCACGACGCGGTCCGCCCGCTGGTGAGCGCCCGCATCGTGCGGGAGTGCGTGAACGCGCTCTGGTCCTACTCCGCGGTCGACGTGGCCATCCCCTCCGCCGACACGATCATCCAGGTCGACGCGGACGACTGCATCACCGACATCCCGGTCCGCTCCCGCCTGCGCCGCGGCCAGACCCCGCAGGCGTTCCGCTCCGGCACCATCCGGGAGGCGTACCGCCGCGCCGAGGGCGACCCCGACTTCGCCGCCACCGACGACTGCGGCGTGGTGCTGCGCTACCTGCCGGGCACGCCGATCAAGGTGATCGACGGCTCGGACGAGAACATCAAGGTCACCCACCCGGTCGACGTGCACCTGGCCGACAAGCTCTTCCAGCTCGCCGCCGCCCAGGCGCCCCGGCTGACCCACGGCGGCTACGCCGAGGAGCTGACCGGCCGGACCATCGTGGTCTTCGGCGGCAGCTACGGCATCGGCCACGACCTGGCCGAGCTGGCCCGCCGCTACGGCGCCCAGGTGTTCCCGTTCAGCCGCTCCACCACCGGCACCCACGTCGAGCGCGCCGAGGACGTGGCCGCCGCGCTGAAGACCGCGTTCGAGGCGACCGGCCGGATCGACTACGTGGTGGTCACCGCCGGCATCCTGGAGAAGGGCGCGCTCGCCGAGATGGACGACGAGACGATGGACCGCCTCCTGCACGTCAACTTCGTCGGTCCGGTCACCATCGCCCGTCAGTCGCTGCCCTACCTCCAGCAGACGAAGGGCCAGCTGCTGCTCTACACGTCCAGCTCCTACACCCGGGGCCGGGCGCGCTACGCGCTCTACTCGGCCACCAAGGCCGCGCTGGTCAACCTGACCCAGGCGCTCGCCGACGAGTGGGCGGAGTTCGGCGTACGGGTCAACTGCGTCAACCCGGAGCGCACCGCCACCCCGATGCGGACCCGGGCGTTCGGCGAGGAGCCGGAGCACACGCTGCTCTCCTCCGAGGCGGTCGCCCAGGCCTCCCTGGACGTGCTGATCTCCGAGCTGACCGGCCAGGTGGTCGACGTGCGCCGGGCCCCCGGCGAGCAGGTGGCCGCCGCCGTACCGGCCCAGCCTGGCCCGCCCCGGTCCGAACTGTCCGCCGACGCCTGAACCCGACAGGACGTGCCAGATGCGTGGTGACCTGGTTCGCAAGTTGCTCGCCCGGGTGCTGACCACCGGGCTGGCGGTGCTGGCCTTCCTCGTCGTGGCGCTCACCGGCGCCACCGGCTGGGGCCTGGCCCTGGCCGGCGCGGCGCTCGCCGCCACCGCCTGGGAGCGCCGGGTCCGGCCGTCGGCCGACGGCCTCGCCGAGACGGTGCTCGTCGCCGCCGGCATCCTGGTCGGCTACGCCCGGCGCCTCGACGGCGGATTCGACCCCGCGCTGGCCGCCACCGCGCTGGTGCTGCTCGGCCTGGTGCTGCTGGTCGGGCCGCTTCGCCAGGCCGGCGCGCTGGAGATCCGGGCGGCCAACCTGCCGGTCCGCACGTGGACGCCGGTGGTCGCGGCGCGGCTCGGCGACGCCGTACTCGTGCTGCTGGCCCTGGTGGCGCTCGCCGCCGCGCTGACGCTGCCGGCCTGGCTCGCGCTGGCCGCGGCGCTGCTGGTCGCGATCGGTTGCGCCGCGGTGGCGCTCGACCTGGCCCGGCGCCGGTTCCGGCCGCCGGCCGGGGGCGGATCGGTGGGCCGGGCACTGCGCCGGCACCAGCCCGAGTTCCTGCTGCACTTCTCCGCCCCGCCCGGCTCCGAGTACCAGGTCACCATGTGGCTGCCCTATCTGGAGCGGATCGGCCGGCCGTTCGTGGTGGTGCTGCGCGAGCCCGAGTTCCTGTCGGCAGTGGCCGCCGCGACCCGCGCGCCGGTGGTCCTCTGCCCCACGCTGACGGCGCTCGACGAGGCCCTGGTGCCCAGCCTGCGCGCCGCGTTCTACGTCAACCACGGCGCGAAGAACGCCCACTGCATCCGGTTCACCCAGCTCACCCACGTCCAGCTGCACCACGGCGACAGCGACAAGGCGCCGAGCGCCAACCCGGTGTCGGCGATCTTCGACAAGATCTTCGTGGCCGGGCACGCGGCGATCGACCGGTACGCCCGGGCCGGGGTGGACATCCCCGCCGACAAGTTCGTCGTGGTCGGCCGCCCCCAGGTCGAGGCCATCGAGGTACGCCGGGAGCCGGTCCTCGCCTCCGCGCACCCGACCGTCCTCTACACCCCCACCTGGACCGGGCACCACGCCGACGCGAACTACTGCTCACTGCCGGTGGCCGAGACGCTGATCCGCCGGCTGCTCGACCGGGGGGCCACGGTGATCCTGCGCGCCCACCCGTACACCGACAAGAACCCCGCCTCGGCGCGGCAGCTCGCCCGGCTCACCGAGCTGCTCGCCGCCGACCGGTCGCGGACCGGCCGGGCCCACCTGTGGGGCGCGGCGGCCGCCCGGGAGCTGACGCTGACCGAGTGCGTCAACCGCGCCGACGCGCTGGTCTCGGACGTCTCCGGGGTCATCTCCGACTGGCTCTACTCCGGCAAGCCGTATGCGGTCACCGACACCGGCGCCGACGGGGCGCACTTCGTCGAGCGGTTCCCGTTGGCCGCCTCCGGCTATGTGCTGCGCCGCGACATGTCCAACGTGGACGACGTGCTGGGCGCGCTGCTCGACACCGACCCGAAGGCCGCGGAGCGGTGGGCGGCCCGCACCCGCTACCTCGGCGACTTCCCGGCCGACCGGTACGCCGAGGCGTTCCTCACCGCCGCCCGCCGCGAGCTGGAGCCCGAGTGGGCCGTGCCGGTCCCCCGCGCCGCCGTCTGAGGGGTCTTCCCGCTCAGGTGATCGCCGGCGACGGCCGCCCGTGATTCAGCGCGCGCGGCGGTAGTGCAGGGCGACCACGCCGTTGCGCAGCGGCTCCGCCGAGACCAGCTCGAGCCGGCGCGTGCCGGGCAGCCCGCCCTGGTGCAGCGTCGGACCGTGGCCGGCGATCCTGGGGTGGACGAGCATCTGATACTCGTCGATCAGGTCCAGCCGGTCGAGTTCGGTCGCGAGCCTGCCGCTTCCGAGGAGGACCCCGGCCGGGGTCGCGTCCTTGAGCCTCTGCACCCCGTCGCGCAGATCACCGGCGACGTGGTGGCTGTTGGTCCACGGGAAGCCCCGGCGCGTCGACGACACCACGTACTTGGGTTTGGCCTCCAGCTTGACCGCCCAGTCGCGCTCGGCGGGCGGCGCCTGCTCGTCGCGGGCCACGGCCGGCCAGTAGCTCTCCATCATCTCGTAGGTGACGCGCCCCCACAGCATTGCCCCGGCCTCGTCCATGAGACGGGTGAAGAAGGCGTGCGTCTCGTCGTCGGCGATCCCCTCCTGGTGGTCGACGCAACCGTCCAGGGTGAGGTTGAGGCTGAAGATGAGCGCTCCCATGGCCGGCGAGTCTAGCCACGACGGCGGCGGCCCAGGCGGACGTCGCCGGTTCGACACCCACGACGCCCTGGTTCACAGGTAGGCGTCCAGCAGGGCGAGCACCGCCGCCGGATCCTCCACATGCGCGTTGTGGCCCAGCCCGGGCAGCGTCGCCACCGGCACACCGAACTCCTTGAGCTGCGCGTCGCTCACCATCGGGTCCAGCTCGCCGCGGGCCAGCAGCACCGGCACGTCGGTGGCGGCCAGCAACGCGGGCAGCCGCGGCTCCCCCACCGCGAACGCGGCCGGGTCCATCGCCAGCCGCCAGCGGCCGTCCTCCCGGCGCAGCCCCGCGTCGACCACCGGATGGTCGGGGGCGAACAGTCCGGCGAGCCCGGAGACGCGCAGGTAGCGGCGGGCCGCCTCGTCCCGGCTGGCGAACCAGGTCACCGGCCGCGCGGCCAACTCGGCCGGCGACCAGACCACCTTGATGCCGAGGCCGACCACCGCGTCGACGGGCAGGCCCCGCTGCCGGGCGGCCAGCGCCAGCGCCACCACGCCCCCGAGCGAGTGCCCGAGCAGCACCAGCCGGTCCCGCGGACCGAATCGCTCGGTGACCGGCCCGAGCCCTTCCACCAGGCGCTGCGCCAGGCCCGCGAAGGAGTAGCCGGACAGCGGTGGCGACCAGCCGTGGCCGGCCAGGTCGGGGGCGAGCCAGCGGCCGGGCCAGCGCCGCTCCAGCAGCGGCGCCCAGGGCAGCCACACCTCGCCGGTGGCGCCCATGCCGTGCAGGAGCACCAGGTGACGGGTCCCCGTCGTATCGCCCATACGGCGCAGTCTGCCACCGGACGGACACGACGCGCGAGAGCCGACGCCCTCCGCAACCGTGGCACCCGCCGCCGGCGCGTCCGTCACCACGGGACGCCTTCCGGAGATTCGTCGACGATCGCGCCCTCGCCGAGGGCCCGTATCCTTCACGGTCTGTTTGCCGCAACGGGTAGTCGTCGGCGGGCGTGCGGGGGACGGCACACCGCCTGGGCACCTTTCTCACCGCCGGGAGACGGCCACGGGCGCGGGCCGTGCTTCGTGGGCGTTGCCCGGCCTCGGACGGAACGGACTCTGGTACGGCGTGACACACCGATGGCGTTCCACTCGCGGCGTCGGCTCACG
The DNA here is from genome assembly GCF_049315235.1 of Micromonospora sp. WMMD754. Taxonomy (NCBI): domain Bacteria; kingdom Bacillati; phylum Actinomycetota; class Actinomycetes; order Micromonosporales; family Micromonosporaceae; genus Micromonospora; species Micromonospora sp. WMMD754. The sequence continues at coordinate 4,122,045 of NZ_CP186058.1, read as the reverse complement.
GTGGGTGGAACGGGGTGGGTGTCTACCGGACCGGGATGCACCCATGACGTTCCACCGACGGGGCTGGCGGGCGCTGGGTGGGACGCCATGGGTGTCTCCATGGCCGGGATACACCCACGGCGTTCCACCGACGGGGCTGGCGGGCGCTGGGTGGAACGTCATGGGTGTCTCCGCGGCCGGGATGCAGCCATGACGTTCCACCGACGGGGCTGGCGGCCGCTGGGTGGAACGTCACGGGTGTCTGCGGGTGTCCGGATGCACCCGTGGGCTTTCACCCGGGCGCCTGGGATGCGGTGGGGTGTCCGGTTCGGTGGTGGTGGGCGGCACCCTGGACGCGGAATCGGCGGTGGGTCGGCGGCGTTGTAGACGGGTGAACGACCGAGCAGGCAGCGAACCCCTGAGCCGCCGCCCCGCCCCCCGGGGAATGGCGGCAGGCCGCCGGTCGTCACACATCATCCCGGCGCCGCGACGAGGCCCCCGCCCCGCGAGCCAACCGGACATCCCCGGCCCCCGTGAGCTGACCCCCAGGCTCCACGAGCGTGCCGGGTCCCCCCCAAGACTTCTTGAGCGCCTGACGGTGCCCACACCCCCCCGGGTGTGTTGACCCCCGAATGGAGCCCCCGTCATGAACACGATCCTGCGCAAGAGCATCCTGGGTGTTGCTGGTCTGGCCTTCACCGGTGGTGTGTTCGCCGGTCCGGTCGCCGCCCACGCCGACACCGCCCATGCCGCCGCCGGCAAGCCCGTCGCGGTCGCGTCCGTGCAGGGTGAGCAGTCGACCATCACGCTGAACGACGAGCAGCTGGCCAACGCCAAGGCGATCATCGCCGCGACGAAGAAGGCCGGCCTGCCCGAGCGGGCCGCGGTCATCTCGATCGCCACCGCCCTGCAGGAGTCGAAGCTGGAGAACCTCGGGCACCTCGGCGACAAGAATGACCACGACTCGCTGGGCCTGTTCCAGCAGCGCCCGTCCTCGGGTTGGGGCACGCCGGAGCAGATCACCGACCCCGAGTACTCGACCCTGGCCTTCCTCAAGGGCCTGAAGCAGGTCGACGGCTGGGACACCATGCCCCTGACCGACGCCGCCCAGACCGTCCAGGTCTCCGCCTACCCGGACGCGTACGCGCAGTGGGAGAAGCAGGCCACCGACATCGTGGCCGAGCACTGGACCAAGTAAGACCGAAGGCCGGCACCCCGAACCCGGGGTGCCGGCCTTCGCGTGTAGCGAGAGGCGTCAGGCGGAGTAGCCGCGCGTCGCCATCCAGTTCGCCAGGTCGATGGTGGTGACCCAGTACGAGGGCAGCGACGGGTCGGCCGAGTCGGCGATCCGGACGGTCCGGCCGTCGTTCTTGTAGCCGACCACCGCGATGTAGTGGCCGCCCGGGAACGAGTGCCAGCCGCCGTTGGTGTCGGTGGCGTCGCCGGCGACGTTGGCGACGACCGCGCGGCCGTTGCTGACCGCCGTGACCACGTCGGCCTGAAGCCGGTCCATCTGGGCCGGGGTGGCCGCGCCCGGGATCATGCGGGTCCGGTACGGGTTGCCCTTGACCTGCTGGTTGAGCACACGGGTGGTGTCCTCGGCCGAGTTGGTGCCCATCTCGGTGGTGCCGAGGGCGACGGCGAGCGTGTCCTGGCTCCGCTCGATGCCGGTGGCGCTGAGCGCGTTGCGCACCGCGGCCGGGCCGCAGTAGTAGTAGGTGGTCTGCGCCTGGTAGTCGTAGTCGAGCACCTTGCTCGCCGGCGGCTTCGGCTTGGGCTTCGGCTTGGTGTCCGGGTCAGTGGTGGCCTTGGCCGCCGGCTTCGCCGAGGGCGAGGCGGTGGGTGCGGCGCTGGGCGACGCGCTCGGCGACGGGACGGCGATGCGGGCCTCGCCGCGGCTGGCGGCCTCGCCGAGGCGGGAGCCGAGTTCGGCGACCGCGACGGTGTTCTCCGACCGGGACGGGGTGTCGTCGGTGGCGGCGAGGGCGACACCGGTGCCGCCGGCCAACACGAGGGCGGCGGCCGAACCGGCGATGATCTGGTACGGGCGCTCGGTGGCGAGACGCCGCAGCTGACGCTTCAGGTGGTGCTTCACGGGTTCCTCCAGGGCGTGAGCGGCACACGCCGGCCCCACGCGCGGAGGACCTCACGCGCGTTCGACGGGGCGGGACGGCCGCGGGACGGAGCGCCCGGACAGCCGGGCGCACACGGGGGATCGGGTGGGCGTCGCCGTCAGGCGAGCGCCGGCACCACCGGGCCGTGGAGGTGGGGGGACGATCGGGGGGTGGTTCGCACGAGGAATGGAACTCCTTCCGTGGCCGCCGACCGGGTTAGCTGACGGATTCGGGCGGGAAGTACGCCCTACCGCGGGCCGTGGCTCGCGGATTCACCCCGGTGTTGCTGTGGGTCCCCGGTTCGTATGCACGATTAGGCGGGTCGGTGCGGCGTCGCCGTCTGCGATCGGAAACCGCACCGGACGCGCCGACACTACCGGTGGGTACGCCTCAAGCCAAGCGCTCCCACCTGCGTAAACGTCGTCCGCGACTACGGATATCGGAACAGCCGGTTACTGACTTCACTCAATGGGGACAAGGGTTCGAGCCGGCATCGGAAGGCGAAAAGCGGGCATTCGACCGGCCGACGCCCCGCAATTGTCGGGTCGGCTGACCGGTTGTGCGCCGAGCGCCCGTTTCCGGGCCGCACGTGAGCGGGCTCACCGCATTCGGGTAACGATTCGGCGGAGACCGCCACTCAGCCGACCCGGGCCGGCCGCCAGCGAGCGCCGCGCACGACGGTGGGCACCCGGACGCGGGTGGCCGACGCAGCGCGGGGGGCGGGCGACGGCCGCACCGCAGCGGCCGCCGCGTAGGTCTCGGCGGCCAGCGTCCGCGCCGCGTCGGCGGCCAGTTCCGCGTCCCGCCAGGCCTGTCGCTCCCGCTCGGCGGCCGCCTCCCAGGCCGCCCGTCGGCCGTCACGGATCGTCCGGGCCAGCACGATCTCCTGCTCGGCCGGATGGCGACGCGGGTCCCACCCGTTGCGGTGGGCCAGCACGTCCGCGAGCTGCCGGGCGGTCAGGTCACCCCGCCAGTGCGCCGCCATGGCGGCGTGGTGCAGCCAGCGCTCCCGCGCCGCGTACTCGGACGGGGTGTGTGGCGTGCGCGGCGCGGGCAGCGCGGCGGCGCCGGCCAGGCGGCGGGCGGCCGCCTCCGCCTCGTCGAAAGCCACCCAGGCCCGCTCCGCCTCGTCCTGGACGGCCAGCCACCGCTCGCGTCGTCGGCGGGCGGTCTGGGCGGCTCCGGTGGCGGCCACCGCCACCTCGTCGGCGTAGCGGGCGAGGTCCGCCCGGTGCAGCGCCTCCGCGTCGACCGGATCGGGTTCGAGGTCCGCCGCGCCGTCGCGGTCGGGACGGGCGACGAGCACGGCGAGCAGGCCGAGGGCGAGCACGAGCAGGGCCGACCAGATCGCGGCGGCCTCGGGGACGGCGGTGAGGAAGTGGTGGAGAACGGTCTGCGACATGGTCGGCACCTCACGGAGAAGACGTGGCGGGAAGGTCGCACGCCGGTCGGGGCGGGGCGCGGCCGCAGAACGGGCGCCGCCGGGCCGCCGAGGCGGGTGCGGGGTGAGGTTCGGTGGGTGCGGGGACGGGCCGGGGACGGCCCGTCTGGTCAGCGGGCGGGCGGGGCCCGGGGGCCGACCGGCGCCGGGTGCCGACCGGACGGAACCGGCTCCCGGTGGCCGGGCCGCGCGACCGCGTGCCGGGGCGCGGGCTCCGGGACGCCGGTGGAGGGGGCCGGCCGCTCGGCGACGTCGACACGTTCCGGCCGCGAGGCGACCGGCGTGCCCGTCGGGGTACGCGACGTCAGACCGACGGCCGGGCCGGCCGGCGCCGGGGCGGCCGTGGCGACACCGGCGGGCAGCGTCGTGGCGCCGAGCGAGCAGGCGACGACCACGGCCAGGCTGGCCAGCATGCGTGCCGCCCAGCGCGCCACCCACCACACGGGACAGGTGAGCGCGATCGGAAGCACGGGTACAAATTACCGCCGATCCCACCGCCGCGCACTCTCGGTCGGCGTGTCGTGACACCACCGACCAGGGTGGACGCGCTCAGTCGGGGCGGCGCCGCCCGGCGTACTCGATCGGGGTGGGGGTGCCGCCGTCGGCGGGCGACCTCGGCGCCGGCACGGACCGCGCCGGCGCGGCGGCGGCCGACGTGGGGCGGGGCCGGCGCGGGCCGAGACGCCGCATCATCGGCACCTCCACCCAGCGGTGCAGGGCGGCGGCGAGCGCCAGGTTGAGCAGCAGGAAGCCGAGCACCGCGAGCGGGCCCCGCCACCCGGGCAGTCCGGTGCCCCAGTCGCCGGTGAGCCGCAGCACGGTCACCATGACCAGCACGTGGACCAGGTAGAAGGCGAAGGAGACCTCGCCCAGCCAGACCATCGGACGGGATCGCCAGGGGGTCCACCGGCCCCGCACGTCGGCCTGCGCCGCCGCGGTGATCACCAGCAGGTACGCCACCGCGAGCAGCGCCGCCCAGAACTCGGCCCGGACCCAGAACGCGGCGACCACCCAGGTGCCGACGAAGAGCAGGCTGGCCACGGTCAGGTCGGGGCCCCGCCAGCGGTTGCGGCGCATCAGCTCGGCGGCGGCCGCGCCCATCCAGAACTCGAAGGACCGGGTGACCGGGAAGATCTGGGTGAACCACCACCGCTGCTCCTCGGGCACCAGCTGCTGCCCGGGCCACAGGGCGAGGATGAGCAGCGGCGCGGCGACCAGCACGACCCGGAGCGCCCCGGTACGGGCCCGACGCAGCCACGGCACCGCGAGCGGCAGGCACAGGTAGAAGGCCAACTCGCAGGAGAGCGACCAGCTCACGTTGTTGACGCTGTAGAAGTAGCCGCCGAACGGGATCCACGCCTGGACCAGGAAGAGGTTGCCGAGGGCGGCCAGCCGCGGCACCGGGTCGGCGAACCAGGCCGCCACGGCCAGCGCCGCCAGGAAGGTGACCACGTGGTTCGGGTAGATCTTGGCGACCCGGCGCCACAGGAACGTCCGCCCCGGCTCGCCGTCGCGGTACGACCACACCAGCACGAATCCACTGAGGATGAAGAAGAACTCGACCCCGGACAGGCCCAGGCTGAACGCCTTGTCGACCACCGCCTTGAGATCCGGCTCGGCGACGATCCGCATGGTGCCCGCGTGGAAGCCGAAGACCAGCAGCGCGGCGACCCAGCGCAACCCGGTCAGCGACGGCAGGCGCGGAGCGCGGGTGGTGGTCGGCGCACTGGTCATTCCGGGCACCCTACCCGCCGGGAGGAGCGGGGTGCCGAGGCCCGGCCGGGCCCCGGCGGGCGGCGGATAGGATTTCCGTTCCTGCCCGAGCGGGCGCCCACCCGGCCCGCCGGACACGCCGTGCCAGTACGGAAGGTGACCAACCGGATGCACCAGCGGATCCTGCTCCGCGCCCGCAAGGGCCCGTTCGACGTCCTCACGCCGGAGGAGACGTTCGCCGGCAACTGGATCGGCGACAACACGGGCAACCTGGTCTTCAGCCACGCCGCGCACAAGCTGCTGGCCACCTCCACGGCGGAGATCACCGCGACCCGCAGCCCGGCCGACCCGCGCCTCGCCGACGAGATCAACGAACGGTACGACGTGTTCGTGGTCCCGCTGGCCAACGCCTTCCGCCGCAGCTTCGTGCACCGCCTCACGCCGATGACCCGGCTGATCGAGCGCCTGAAGATCCCGGTGGTCGTCCTCGGCGTGGGCGTGCAGACCAACGTCGACGGCGACCGGGAGTACCTGCGCCAGATCGACGAGCCGGTCAGCGCGTTCTGCCGGGCCGTGCTCGACCGGTCGTACAGCATCGGCGTACGCGGCGAGGTGACCGAGAGCTACCTGCGGACGCTCGGCTTCTCCGCGGTGGAGCAGATCGGCTGCCCGTCGATGTTCCTGCACGGCGACACCTTCCGGCTGGACAAGCCCCGGGACGAGCTGAGCACCGACGACCGGGTCGCGCTGACCATCTCCCCGTACGTCGCCTCGATGGCCGCCGTCGTCCGCCACCACCGGGAGCGCTACCCGAACCTCTGCTACGTGCCGCAGGACCTGCGTACCCTGGGCACCCTGCTCTACGGCGACGCGCCCGAGCACCGGGGCAAGAGCGGCGAGATGCCGCTGCACACCTCGCACCCCCTCTTCGTGGAGGACAAGGTGCGGATGTTCGTCGACCCGTGGACCTGGATGGCGCACCTGGCCGACTACGACTTCGCCTTCGGCACCCGGATCCACGGCACCATCACCGCGCTGATCTCCGGCACCCCCGGCTACCTCTTCGCGCACGACTCGCGCACGCTGGAACTGGCCCGCTACTTCGACATCCCGCACCGGATCATGCGGGACGTGCCCGCCGACGTCGACGCCGCCGACCTCTACGCGGAGGCCGACTACACCGCGCTCAACTCCGGCCACAAGGCCCGCTTCGCGACGATCACCGCGTTCCTGGCCAAGCACGACCTGGGCACGTCGTTCGCCGACGGCGACAGCGCCGCCCGGTTCGACCAGCGGGTCCGTGAGACGGTGTTCCCGCCGGCGGTCCGCCCGGTCGGCGCCGCACCGCGCGAGGAGCTGCTGACCCGCATCGAGCGGCTGCGCGACGACAACCGCGCGCTCGCCGACACGGTCGCCGGGCTGCGCGGCCAGGGGCTGCGCGAGCGGATCAAGCAGGCCGTGCCGGGCCCGGTCCGCCGGATGCTGGGCCGCTGACCGTCGTACGCCTGTTCGATTTCGGGGTACGATCGGCGACGTGTCCGACGTCGCGTACCAGCCCTCGATGCTCGACCTGGCCGAGCAGGGCCCGACCCTGGGCCCGCTCGCCGGGCCGACCGGGCCGCGCCGCCACGAGCTGAGCCGGGGCGCCTGGGTCGACCACCTGCCCGGCTGGGTGCGCGGCTCCGACGCGGTGCTCGACACGCTGCGGCGCGACGTACCGTGGCGGGCCGAGCGCCGCACCATGTACGACACCGAGGTCGACGTGCCACGCCTGCTCTGCTGGTATGCCGCCGGCCGGCCGCTGCCGCACCCGGTGCTCACCGCCGCGCGCGACGCCCTCACCCGGCACTACGCGCCCGAACTGGGCGAGCCGTTCGTCACCGCCGGCATGTGCCTCTACCGCGACGGCCGGGACAGCGTCGCCTGGCACGGCGACACCCAGGGCCGCTCCGCGCACACCGACACCATGGTGGCGATCGTCTCGTTCGGCTCCCCCCGCCAGCTGCTGCTGCGTCCGCGCGGCGGCGGTGGCTCCAGCCTGCGCTTCCCCCTCGGTCACGGCGACCTGGTGGTGATGGGCGGCTCCTGCCAGCGCACCTGGGAGCACGCCGTGCCGAAGACCGCCCGCCCGGTCGGCCCCCGGGTCAGCGTCCAGTTCCGACCCGCCGGGGTGGCCTGACCACCGGCCCGGGCCCTCCCGTGGGCCGACTCCGTGCTAGAAACAACTCCCAGGGTCGATCACGCCCCCGTCACCCGACGACGGAAAGGGCGACCGATGACCCAGTCCCCCACCACCCGCCGGTCCCCGTGGGCCCTGCACGGCGACGGCCGCTCGGTCCGCCCCGGCGACGTGGTCCGCCCCGACGAACGGCTCTCCTGGCCGCGCACCGTCGGTGTGGGCGTGCAGCACGTCGTCGCCATGTTCGGCGCCACCTTCACCGTCCCGTTGATCACCGGCTTCCCGCCGGCCACCACGCTCTTCTTCTCCGGCATCGGCACGCTGCTGTTCCTGCTGATCACCGGCAACCGGCTGCCGTCGTACCTCGGGTCGTCGTTCGCGTTCATCGCCCCGGTCCTGGCCGCCAAGACCGGCGGCGGGATCGGCGCCGCGCTCGGCGGCATCGTCGTCGCCGGCGTCGCGCTCGCCCTGGTCGGTGTGGTGGTCCACCTGGCCGGCGCCCGCTGGATCGATGCGCTGATGCCCCCGGTGGTCACCGGCGCGATCGTCGCGCTGATCGGCCTGAACCTCGCGCCGGTCGCCTGGGACGGCGGCGGCGCCGGCACCGGCGTCAAGGCGCAACCGCTGATCGCCCTGGTCACCCTGGCCGCGATCCTGGTCACCACGGTCGTCTTCCGCGGCTTCCTGGCCCGGCTGTCGATCCTGCTCGGCGTGGGGGTCGGCTGGGTGCTCGCCGCGCTGACCGGTCAGCTCGACCAGCAGGCGGTCAGCGGGTTGCGGCAGGCCGCCTGGGTCGGCCTGCCGGAGTTCCACACCCCGAGCTTCAGCCTCCGGGCCGTGGTCCTGGTCATCCCGGTGATCCTGGTGCTGATCGCGGAGAACGCGGGGCACGTCAAGGCGGTCGCCGCGATGACCGGCCGCAACCTCGACCGGGACATGGGCCGGGCTTTCCTCGGCGACGGTGTCGCCACCGTGCTCGCCGGCTCCGGCGGCGGCTCCGGCACCACCACGTACGCGGAGAACATCGGCGTGATGGCGGCCACCCGGGTCTACTCGACGGCCGCCTACTGGGTGGCCGGCGGCACCGCGATCCTGCTCGGGCTCTGCCCGAAGTTCGGCGCGCTGATCCTCACCGTGCCGGCCGGCGTGCTCGGTGGGGCCACCACCGCGTTGTACGGCCTGATCGCCATCCTGGGGGCCCGGATCTGGATCGAGGGGCGGGTCGACTTCCACGACCCGGTCAACCTGCTGACCGCCGCGGTCGCGGTGATCGTCGGCGCCGCCAACTACACGCTCACCGCCGGGGATCTGTCCTTCAACGGCATCGCCCTGGGCACCGCCGCCGCACTGGTGATCTATCACGGCATGCGCCTGATCGCCCGCCTGCGCGGCACCACCCCGGAGTCCCGCCGAGGCCCCGAACCCGAACTCTGACCGGAGCCGGCCGGGTCGGCCGGGCCGAGGCGGACCAGGCCGGGCCACGCCGAGCCAGGCCGGGCCACGCCGGACCAGGCCGGGCCACGCCGGCTCCGCAGGGCCGGGGCCGCGGCGGCCCGCCTGCGCGAGGAACAGGTGCTCCGGGACCCGGACACCCACGGCCTCTCCCGCGGGACGGTTGACCATCTTCGGCCGATATACCGCTGAGTCATATTTATGACCCAGCGGTATATCGCTCTCTGGTGGTGTGCTCGCCCGCGCGGCTACCGACGGTGAGCACTCCGCCCGACGGCTGCCGTGCGCGCCCGATGCGGGCACCGGTCGCGGGTCGGTTCGGCCGGTCGAGGATGGCGCTGAACCGCTGCTCGGCGAGGCCGAGCCCCGCCCGGCGGGCGGGTGCGGGTCAGTCGCGGTCGATGTGGTGGCCGACGACGGTGGGGCCGAGCATCACGGCGAAACCGGAGCCGTCGCGGCGCGGGTCGGCCGGCGGCAGCTCCACCGGGTCGCCGTTGGCCGTGGCGCCCACCGGGCGGGGGCCGATCCAGGCCACCGACAGGTCGGTCTCACCCTTGAGGAACCGCTGGGCCCGAACGCCGCCGGTCGCCCGGCCCTTCGCCGGGTAGGCCTTGAACGGCGTCACCTTCACCGTGGCGCCGGTCGAGGTGACCACCATCGGCTCGCCGTGCGTCGCGTCGTCGGTGCGGACGGCGCCGAAGAAGACCACCCGGGCGCCGGCCGGCAGGCTGATGCCGGCCATCCCGCCCCCCTTGGGACCCTGCGGTCGGACCAGGGACGCCGGGAAACGCAGCAGCGACGCCTCCGAGGAGACGAACGCCAGCGTCTCGGCGGCGTCGGTCAGCCAGGTCGCCCCGACCACCTCGTCGCCGTCGCGCAGCGAGATCACCTCGAACTCGTCCGAGCGGACCGGCCAGTCCGGTGCGCAGACCTTCACCACGCCCTGCCGGGTGCCGAGCGCCAGGCCGGGTGACCCCGGCGCGGACGGACCCAGCGGGGCCAGCCCGACGACCGTCTCCCCCGGCTCCAACGGCACCAGCTCGGCCGCCGACATGCCGCCACGCAGCGACACGGTGCCGGACTGCTCCGGCAGCACCGGCAACGGCAGGACGTCGATCTTGAACGCCCGGCCGGCGCTGGTCACCACCAGCACCCGGCCGCGGGCCGTGGAGTGGACGACGGCGCGTACCGCGTCGTGCTTGACCCGGCCGCTGCGCCGGCGCGCCTCGGCGGCCTCCTCCGACTCGGCCGCGGTGCGGGCCACCAGGCCGGTAGCGGAGAGGATCACCTGGCACGGGTCGTCGGCGACCTCCAGCGGGCCGGCCGGCACCGATGCCGCGAGGACCTCCTTGAGGTCGCCGTCCACGAGCGTGGTGCGCCGCTCGGCGCCGAACTGCCTGACCACCGCGGCCAGCTCGTCCGAGACCAGCTTCCGCAGCACCTTCGGGTCGTCGAGGATCTTCGACAGCTCGGCGATCTCGCCGCGCAGCTTCTCCTGCTCCGCCTCCAGCTCCAGCCGGTCGTACCTGGTCAGCCGACGCAGCGGGGTGTCCAGGATGTAGCCGGCCTGGATCTCGGAGAGCTTGAACTTCTGCATCAGGCCGTCCCTGGCCGCCTGGGCGTCCTCGCTCGCCCGGATCAGCTTGACCACCCGGTCGATGTCGAGCAGCGCCACCAGCAGGCCGTCGACCAGGTGCAGCCGCTCCTCCCGCTTGCGCTTGCGGTAGGAGCTGCGGCGGGTCACCACCTCGTAGCGGTGCGACAGGAACACCTCGAGCAGCTCCTTGAGCCCGAGCGTGCGCGGCTGGCCGTCCACCAGCACCAGGTTGTTCACGCCGAACGACTGCTCCAGCGGGGTGAGCCGGTAGAGGTCGGCCAGCAGCGCCTGCGGGTTGACGCCGACCTTGCACTCGACGACGAGGCGGGTGCCGTTCTCCCGGTCGGTCAGGTCCTTGACGTCGGCGATGCCGGTCAGCCGCTTGGTCTTGTTGACCTCGTTGGTGATGGCCGCGATGACCTTCTCGGCGCCCACGCCGTAGGGCAGCTCGGTGACGGTGATGCCCTGCCGGCCGCGGCTGCCCTCCAGCGGGCCGATCTGCACCCGGCCGCGCATCCGCACCACGCCGCGCCCGGTCTCGTACGCCCGGCGCACCTCGTCCAGGCCCAGCAGCAGCCCGCCGGTGGGCAGGTCGGGCCCGGGCACGAACTCCATGAGCTTGTCCAGCGTGGCGTCCGGGTGGTTGATCAGCCAGCGGGCGGCCTGCACCACCTCGCCGAGGTTGTGCGGGATCATGTTGGTCGCCATGCCGACCGCGATCCCGGACGCGCCGTTGACCAACAGGTTCGGGAAGGCCGCCGGCAGCACGGTGGGCTGGGTCAGCGAGCCGTCGTAGTTGGGCTCGACGTCGACGGTGTCCTCACCCAGCTCGCCGGTGAGCAGCATCGCCTCCCGGGACATCCGGGCCTCGGTGTAGCGCGCCGCCGCCGGTCCGTCGTCCGGGGACCCGAAGTTGCCGTGCCCGTCGATGAGCGGGACGTTGAGCGAGAAGTCCTGCGCCAGCCGCACCATCGCGTCGTAGATCGCGGTGTCGCCGTGCGGGTGGTATTTGCCCATGACGTCACCGACGATCCGGGCGCTCTTGACGTGGCCCCGGTCCGGGCGGTGGCCCTGCTCGTACATCGACCAGAGGATGCGCCGGTGCACCGGCTTGAGCCCGTCCCGGGCGTCCGGCAGGGCCCGGGAGTGGATGACCGAGAACGCGTACTCCAGGTAGGAGTCCGAGACCTCGGTGACCAGCGGGTTGTCGAAGACCCGGGCGCCGGCCTGGTCGAAGGCGGAGAGGTCCGCCTTGGCGCGGTCGTCCTTGCGGCGTGCCATGGTGCAGCTTCCTTCCGAAACGAACCCGAGGGTCAGGCGTCGATGGCGTCGCGGTCGACGCGGTCGGCGGAGTCGATCAGCCAGTTGCGACGCGGCTCGACCTTCTCCCCCATGAGCAGTTCGAGGATCCGCTCGGCGGCCTCGACGTCGTCGAGCGTGATCCGCCGGACCGCCCGGGTGGCCGGGTTCATGGTGGTGTCCCAGAGCTCGTCGGCGTCCATCTCACCGAGGCCCTTGAAACGCGGGATCGGGGTGACGATCTGCTTGCCGGCCTTCTCCAGCTTGCGGACCGTCGCCTCCATCTCGGCCTGGGTGTAGGTGTAGACGGTCTGCGGGTTGCGCCCCCTGGTGGTGATCTTGTGCAGGGGCGGCATCGCCGCGTAGAGCCGGCCGGCCTCGATCAACGGTCGCATGTAGCGGGCGAACAGCGTGATCAGCAGCGTCCGGATGTGCGCGCCGTCGACGTCCGCGTCGGCCATGATCAGGACCCGGCCGTAGCGCATCGTGGACAGGTCGAACGTGCGGCCGGAGCCGGCGCCGAGCACCTGCACGATCGCCGCGCACTCGGCGTTGTCCAGCACCTGCTGGAGGTTGGCCTTCTGCACGTTGAGGATCTTGCCGCGGATGGGCAGCAGCGCCTGGTATTCCGAGGAGCGGGCCATCCGGCTCGTGCCCAACGCGCTGTCGCCCTCCACGATGAACAGCTCGCTGCGCTCGACGCCGGTGGCCCGGCAGTCGACCAGCTTCGCCGGCATCGCCGCGCCCTCCAGCGCGGTCTTGCGGCGGGCGGCGTCCTTCTGCTGCTTCTGGGTGAGCCGGACCCGGGCCGCGTCGACGATCTTCTGGAGCACCGTGCGGGCCTCGGCCTTGGTGCGACGGTCCTCCAGCCAGCTCTTGAGGTGCGCCTCGACCAGGCCCTGGAGCACCTTGGTGATGCCGGCGGTGGAGAGCTCGTCCTTGGTCTGCGAGGTGAACTGCGGCTCCGGGATGCGCACGTGCACCACAGCGGTCATGCCCTCCAGGACGTCGTCCAGGGTGGGCGCGTCCTCCTTGGGCTTGAGCAGGCCGCGGGCGGCGCGGGCGGCGTCGGCCAGGGTGCGGGCCAGGGCCCGCTCGAAGCCCTTGCGGTGGGTGCCGCCGTGCGCGTTGCGGATGGTGTTGGTGAAGCACTCCACGGTGCGCTCGTAGCCGGTGCCCCAGCGGAACGCGATCTCGACCTCGGCCCGGCGCTGCACGTTGGACTGCATCACGCCGTTGGCGTCGGCGGCGTTCTCGCGGTAGGTGCCCTCGCCGGTGACCAGGAGCGTGCCGGAGACCGGACGGTCGCCGGCCGGGGAGAGGAACTCCACCATGTCGGTGAGGCCGTCGGGGAAGTGGAAGCGCTCCTCGACCGCCTCCTCGCCGGTCTCGTCGCGCAGCCGGTAGGCCACGCCGGGGACCAGGAAGGCGGTGTTGCGCAGCTTGAGCCGGACCGCCTCGGTGTCGAGCGCGGCCCCGGTCTCGAAGTAGCGGGGGTCGTGCCACCAGCGGATCGAGGTGCCGGTGCGCTGGCCGCGCTTCATCGCGCCGACGATCTGCAGGCCGGGGCCGGGGGTGAACGGCGCGTCCGGGCCGTCGCCGTCGAAGATCCCGGGTACGCCGTGGCGGAACGACATGGCGTGGACCTTGCCGCCCCGGCGGACGGTGACGTCGAACCGGCGGGAGAGCGCGTTGACGGCGGAGGCGCCGACGCCGTGCAGGCCGCCGGAGGTCTTGTAGCCCGAGCCGCCGAACTTGCCGCCGGCGTGCAGCCGGGTCAGCACCAGCTCGACGCCGGAGATGCCGGACTTGGCGTGCACGTCGGTGGGGATGCCCCGGCCGTCGTCGTCGACCTGGACCGACCCGTCGGCGTGCAGGATCACGTCGACCTTCGTGGCGTGACCCGCGACACCCTCGTCGGTCGAGTTGTCGAGGATCTCGTTGACGAGGTGACCCACGCCACGACTGTCGGTCGACCCGATGTACATGCCGGGGCGTTTGCGGACGGCGTCGAGCCCCTCCAGGTGGGTGAGGTCGTCGGCGCCGTAGAGCGTCTCAGGCTGTGCGGTCAACTGGTCGTACTCCCAGGTCTCGGCGGTGGTGGTGCCGTTCACCGTGTGATCCCCCACGGCGATCGCCGGGCGCGGCGCGCCGGAGCGAGCCTAGCCCGGCGCTCCGACAGGTCCGTGTCACCGGGTGCGGTGCGTTGTCCGGTTACCCTGCGGGCCGGGTCGGTGCCGCCACCGGATACGGCGGCGCCCGGAGCGGGGAGGCGTCCATGCACGTCAACGACGCGAGCCAGGGATCGTCTTCCCGGCCGTCGGCCGAGGACGACGCGATCGGCCGGTTCGAGCGGCTCTACGCCGACGCCGAGCGGGGTGCGGCCGAGGTGCCCTGGGACCTGGCGGCGCCGCATTCCCTGCTCGCGGAGTGGACCGGGCGGGTGCGCCCGGACGGGTCCGGGCGCCGTGCGGTGGTGGTCGGGTGCGGCTTCGGCCGGGATGCCGAGCACCTGGCCGGCCTGGGGTTCACGACGGTGGCCTTCGACGTCTCCCCGACCGCGGTGCGGGCGGCGCGGCGGCGGCACGCCGGATCGCCGGTCCGCTACGAGGTGGCCGACCTGTTCGACCCGCCGGCCGACTGGGCGGGCGGCTTCGACCTGGTGCTGGAGAGCATGAACGTGCAGGCGTTGCCGGTCGGGCTGCGCGCGCGGGCCACGGCCGCGGTGGGGCGGCTGGTGGCGCCGCGCGGGATGCTGCTGGTGATCGCGGCGGGCCGACGCCCCGGCGAGGCGGTGGACGGTCCGCCGTGGCCGCTGACCCGCGCCGAGGTCGAGTCGTTCGGCGCGGCGGGGCTCACCCCGGGACCGGTCGAGGAGATCACCGCGCCGGACGGCGGGCTGCGGTGGCGCGCGGAGTTCCACCGTTCGTGAGCCGGTGTCGGGCCATTGACGCCCGTCACACGCCCGTGATCTGATCGCCTCCTTGAAGAATCTTTCACATTTCGATGTGTGAGGGGGAGGTCGGGCATGTCCGTGTTCCGTCGTACCGTGCTCGCGGCGGCGATGGCCGTCGCCGCGGTGGCACTGCCGGCCGCGGTGGCGCCGGCCCCGCCCGCCGCCGCGGCGCTGCCCACCGCCGCGGTGGCGTTGGGTGACAGCTTCATCAGCGGCGAGGGCGCCGGGGCGTACGCGCCGGTGGTCGACGTCAACGGGGTGGCCCAGGGCTTCCCCGGCTGGTCGGCGGCGAACGCCAACGCCTACTTCTGCCACCGCTCGCCGAACGCCTCACTGTTCCGGGCCGAGCTGCCGGGCATCGCCGCCCGGTTCAACCTGGCCTGCTCGGGCGGGCAGCCGTACGACATCGCCAACGCCTCGGCCACCCGGGCGAAGGGTCGGCAGGTGGCCGCCCAGCTCGACCAGCTGCGGGCGGTGGCGCAGACCCACGACATCGACCTGGTGCTGGTCGGCCTCGGCTCGAACAACAGCTCGTTCACCTTCGGCAGCGTGGCGGAGAAGTGCGCCAACCGGTTCATCGCCGACGCGTGGACCGGCTGGTGGGAGTTCTGGGCGTATCTGGGCGGCCCGGTGGAGCAGAAGCCGTGCAGCGACGCCGACCTGGGCACGGCCGCGCAGTTCTCCGCCGCGACCGCGGAGACCACCGCCGCGCTGCGGCAGCTGCTCACCACGCTCGACCAGGTCGACGCCGACGGCCAGCACCGGGTGGTGTTCCAGGACTACACCAACCCGCTGCCGTCCGAGCTGGACCAGAGCTACTGGAGCGAGGACAGCCGGGACGACACCCGGGACAAGTTCCGCGCCCTGGGCGCCGAGCGGTACGCGGCCGGGTGCCCGATCCACCGGGCCAGCCTGGCGCCCGGCCAGCGGTTCTCCCAGGGGCTCGGCACGCTGGTCAGTTCGGTGCGTGGCACGCTGGCCGCCGAGTTCCCGACCGACGACCTGGTCTACCTCAACGTGCAACGCGCGTTCGACGGCGCTCGGCTCTGCGAGTCGGCGGGGAGCCCGGCGAACGCCCTGGCCACCCCGATCCGCCTGATGGACGGTCCGACCGGCGTCTTCGTCACCAGCCTCTCCGGCAAGGACAAGCTCGACATCCAGCGGATCGCGAACGCCTGCGGCACCTACTTCCAGACCTGCCAGGAGTCGTGGCACCCGAGCGCCGCCGGGCACCAGGTGCTCGGCCGGTGCCTGAGCGGCGCGGCGGCGACCGGCGCCCGCAGCGTGTCCTGCGTCCGCGCCCCGGACGGCACGGTCAGCGTCGGCTGACCCCGGTCGCCCGGCGTCCCGTTTCCCGGGGCGCCGGGCGGTCGGGCCCGGACGGCCGTGCCGAGCACGTGCGGCGAGGCCGGCGAGTCAGGCCCGGATCGCCGTGCCGAGCACGTGCGGCGAGGCCGGCGCCGGGAGCCCGGCCTCGGGGAAGCGGAACCGGTCCAGCCCGGTGACGGTGAAGCCGGCGGCGCCGATCGCCGCCACGGTGTCCCGGGCGGTGTGGCAGCCGGCGCAGAACAGCGGCCAGAGCGTCGCGTCGGCCACGCGTTGGGCCCGGCGCAGGCCCGGTGTCTGCGCCACCACGTGCTCGTAGAAACGCAGCTCACCGCCGGGCCGGAGCACCCGGCGCGCCTCGGCCAGCGCCACCGCCTGGTCCGGCACCGAGCAGAGGACCAGGGAGAACACCACCGCGTCGGCGGCGCCGTCGGCGACCGGAAGCGCCTCGGCCAGGCCGGCGGCCACGGTCACCGGCACCCGGGCGGCGGGCGCGGCGGCGCGGGCCAGCGCGCGCAGGCGCGGCTCCGGCTCGACGGCGAGGACCCCGGTCACGGTCGGCGGGTAGTGCGGCAGGTTGCGTCCGTTGCCGGCGCCGACCTCGACCACCCGACCGCGCAGCCCGGCGACCAGCCGCCGCCGGTGCGCGGCGACGCCGGCCTCGTCCAGGGCGACGCTGGCCCGGGCGAAGAGCCGGGCGAAGATCGGGTGGGAGACGCCCATCAGCGACCCGCCGGCGGAGCGCCGAGGCTGAGCAGGAGCGGGCCGGCCGCGCCGTCCACCAGGTCGCCGAGGCGCACCCCGTCGAGGACGGCGAGGAACGCGGCCTGGGCGCGGCGCAGTTCGCCGCGCAGTCGGCAGCCGGCGACCAGCGGGCAGGCCGGCTCGTGGCAGTTGACCACCTCGTCGTCGCCCTCGAAGGCCCGGACCACCTGGCCCACGGTCAGCTCGCCGGCGTGCTCGGCGAAGGCCACCCCGCCGGAGCGGCCCCGGATGGTCACCAGGACGCCGAGCCGCTGCAACCGTTGCACCACCTTGGCGACGTGGCTGCGGGGCAGCGCGAGTCGGGTCGCGAGTTCGTCCACCGTGGCGCGGACCGGGGACGCGGCGGTCAGCATGGCGATGCGCAGCGCCATGTCGGTCGACCGGTTGAGCCTCACGCCCCGACCCTAGCCAGTCGACGCCGTCCGCGACACGGGCAGATCGCCGCGCTGTCGGGGTGACCGGCGCCACCTCGGCCCCGGGACCTTCGACCCTAAAGCGGAATCTTGGATTCCTGTTTCGTGGTGATCGACCCGTTCGACGCCAGAAGGAGACTCAGTCGTGCTCTCGGAATCCTCCGCCGCCGTGGTGACGGCGACCCTGCCCGCCGTGCGGGCACACGGCGAGGCGATCACCGGCCGGTTCTACCAGCGGATGTTCGACGCCCACCCGGAGCTGCTCGACCTGTTCAACCGGGGCAACCAGGCGAACGGGCAGCAGAAGGCCGCCCTCGCCGCCGCCGTGGCCGCGTACGCCGGGCACCTGACCGGCGACGCCGGCGCGCCCTGGGGGCCGGTGCTGGACCGGATCGCGCACAAGCACGCCTCCCTCGGGATCACCGCCACCCAGTACCCGATCGTCGGCCGGCACCTGCTGGCCGCGGTCGGCGAGGTGCTCGGCGACGCCGTGACCCCGTCGGTCGCCGCCGCCTGGGACGAGGTCTACTGGCTGCTGGCGTGCGAGCTGATCGCCCGCGAGGCGCGGCTCTACGCCGGGGCCGGCGTGCCCGAGGGCGGCCCGGTCTGGCGGGACTGGCGGGTGACCGGGCGGGCCCGGGAGACCACCGACGTCGTCTCGTTCACCCTCGCGCCGGCCGACGGCGGCGTCGCGCCCGACTTCACCCCCGGCAGCTACGTCTCGGTGGCGGTCGACCTGGACGGCGGCCGGGGTCGGCAGATCCGCCAGTACAGCCTCTCCGGCCGGCCCGGCGCCGACCGGTGGCGGATCACCGTGAAGCGGGTACGCGGCACGGCCGGCGCGCCCGACGGTCTGGTGTCCGGACACCTGCACGAGCGCGTGGTCGTCGGCGACACGCTCCGGTTGAGCCCGGCCTTCGGCGAGGTCGACGCCACCGGTGACGGCGGACCGCTGCTGCTGGTCAGCGCCGGCATCGGGCTCACCCCGGCGATGGCGGCGCTGGCCCGGTTGGCCGACCGCGACCCCGGCCGCCAGGTGACGGTGGCGCACGCCGACCGGGCCCCCGCCGCGCACGCGCTGCGCCACGAGCTGCCCGCGTTCCAGGAGCGGCTGCCGAATCTCACCGTCCAGCTCTGGTACGAGGACGCCGTCGGCGCGGACCTGCCCGGGCTGAAGGCGGAGGTGTCCCCCGGTCTGGTCGAGCCGGAGCGGATCCCGGTCGCAATCGGGGTCTCGGCGCACCTGTGCGGGCCGATCCCGTTCATGAACGCGGTCCGTGGCGATCTGCTGCGGCGCGGGGTGCCGGCCGACCGGATCGCCTACGAGGTGTTCGGCCCGGGGATGCTGCCGGCCTGACCGACCCGGTGGGACGGGCGCCGGCCGGCGCCCGTCCCACCGACGCCCCGAAAACAGGACTCCACAGCCCCCTTTTCCAGCGACGATGGCCGTCCCGGCCGCGACCAGGGCTTACCGGAACCTCCACAGCGGAGATACCACGTTGCAGAGAAGTCGATGACCTTCAGGTTAGGGGCGGATCGCCGGGGTAGGGGTCCTGCCATGCGTGTCCTGGGCATCAATGCGATCTTCCACGACCCGGCCGCCGCACTGGTCGTCGACGGCCGGGTGGTGGCCGCCGCCGAGGAGGAGCGGTTCAGCCGTCGCAAGCACGGCAAGCGACCCGTGCCCTTCTCCGCCTGGGAGCTGCCCGAGCTGGCCGCCGCCTGGTGCCTGGCCAGCGCGAACGTCGACGTGGACAGCCTGGACGCGGTCGCGTACTCGTTCGACCCCGGGCTCTGCCGCGACGCCGCCGACCTGGGCCTCGCCGACCCCTGGGACTGGCTGCGGGTCGACTACGCGCGTCGCGCACCGCAGTTCCTCGCCGCCGCGCTGCCCGGCCTCGACCCGGACAAGGTGCGCTTCGTGCCGCACCACGTGGCGCACGCCGCCTCCGCCGGGCTGGCCGCGCCGCCGGCCGGGGACGACACCGCGGTGCTCGTGCTCGACGGGCGGGGCGAGGTCACCAGCCACCTGGCCGGCGTCTACCGGGACGGCCGGCTGACGCCGCTGCGCTCCCAGCAGCTGCCCCACTCGCTCGGCCTGCTCTACGAGGACCTCACCCGGCACCTCGGCTTCCTGCACTCCAGCGACGAGTACAAGGTGATGGCGCTGGCCTCCTACGGCACGCCGAAGCACCTGGACGCGCTGCGCGAGCTGGTCCGGGCCACCGACGACGGCGGCTTCCGGGTCGAGCCGGTCGACTGGGCGAGCCTGGCCAAGGCGGTCGCCCCCGGCACGGAGCCGGGCGAAGAGCATGCCGACCTGGCCGCGAGCGTCCAGCGGCGGCTGGAGGAGATCGTCCTCGACCTGGCCCGATGGCTCCACGACGCCTCCGGCGGTGCCGGCACGCTGGCCATGGCCGGCGGGGTGGCGTTGAACTGCGTCGCCAACGCCCGGATCGCGGCCGAGGGCCCGTACCGCGACGTCTGGGTGCAGCCGGCGGCCGGCGACGCGGGCACCGCGCTCGGCGCCGCCCTGCACGTCGCCGGCGAGCTGGGTGACCGGTCCGTTCCGATGACCGGGGCCGACCTCGGCCGGGGCTGGTCGGACGAGGAACTGGAGGCGGAGCTGCGTCGGGCCGCGCTGCCCTACACCCGGCCGGCGTCGATCGCCGCCGAGGCGGCCCGGGTGCTCGCCGACAACGGCGTCGTCGCCTGGTACCAGGGGCGCAGCGAGTACGGCCCACGCGCGCTGGGGCACCGGTCGCTGCTCGCCCACCCCGGCGACCGGGACACCACCCGCCGGATGAACGACGTCAAGGGCCGCGAGCAGTTCCGCCCGATCGCGCCGATGGTGCGCGCGGAACGCTTCGCGGACCTCTTCGAGGGGACCTACCCGAGCCCCTACATGCTCTTCGTGCACCGGGTGAAGCCGGCGTGGCGGGACCGGATCCCGGCGGTGACCCACGTCGACGGCACCGCCCGGGTGCAGACCGTGCACCCGGAGACCGAGCCGCTGGTGGCCGAGCTGCTCGCCGAGTTCGAGCGGCGCACCGGCCTGCCGGTGGTGGTGAACACGTCCCTCAACACCGCCGGACGGCCCATGGTGGACACCCCGCGCGAGGCCATGGAGCTGTTCGGCTCCGCGCCGGTGGACCTGCTCGCCCTGGGTCCGTTCGCGGTGCACCGCCCGGCGCTCGGCGGTGCCCGGTGATCAGCCTGGTGGTGCCGACGCTGGGCCGGCCCAGCCTGGCCACCCTGCTGGACGCGCTCGCCGCCCAGCTCGGCGGCGACGACGCACCGGCCGGGGTCGAGCTGCTGCTGGTCGACGACCGGCGCGACGACACCGGCGAGCTGGCGGTGCCGGGGGCGCTGACCGCGTACGCGAAGGTGCTCACCGGACGCGGCGCGGGCCCGGCGGCGGCCCGCAACCTGGGCTGGCGGGCCGCCCGCGGCGAGTGGGTGGTCTTCCTCGACGACGACGTGGTGCCCGCGCCGGACTGGATCCGTCGGCTGCGCGCCGACCTGGCGGTGCCCGGCCGGGTCGGCGGTGTGCAGGGCGTGGTGCAGGTGCCGCTGCCGGCCCACCGGCGACCGACCGACTGGGAACGCGGCACCGCCGGCCTGGCCGAGGGTCGGTGGATCACCGCCGACATGGCGTACCGCCGGGTCGCGCTCGCCGCCGTCGGCGGGTTCGACGAGCGGTTCCCGCGCGCCTACCGGGAGGACGCCGAGCTGGCCCACCGGGTCCGACGCGTCGGCTGGGAGCTGGTCCGGGGCCGACGGCGGGTGACCCACCCGGTCCGCCCGGAAAGCCGCTGGGTGAGCCTGAGCACCCAGCGGGGCAACGCCGACGACGCGCTGCTGCGCCGGCTCCACGGCCGCCGCTGGCGTGCCGAGTTGGACCTGCCGCCGGGTCGGCGGCCCCGGCACGTGGCGGTCACCGCCGCCGGGGCAGTGGCGCTGGCCGCCGTCGCGGCTCGTGCCGTCACCCGACCGTCGTCCCGGTCGCGGCGGGCGGCCGGCGGGCTCGGCGGGCTCGCCGCGCTGGGCTGGGCGGCCGGCACCGCCGAGTTCGCCCGGGCCCGGATCGCGCCCGGTCCGCGCACCCCGCACGAGGTCGCCACGATGGTCGCGACCAGCGCGCTGATCCCGCCGCTGGCGGTCGTCCACTGGGTACGCGGCTGGTGGCGCGCCCGCGCCCTGCCGGTCGGGGCCGGGCGCTGATGTTTACCTCCTTGTCCCAGGGCAACTGTTCGCCCATGTCATCCACCGGGCCCTCGCTGTACGACGCGGTGCTGCTGGATCGGGACGGCACGCTGGTGGAGGACGTGCCGTACAACGGGGATCCGGAGAAGGTGCGGCCGGTGCCGGGGGCGCGGGAGGCGTTGGACCGGTTGCGGGCGGCCGGGTTGCGGTTGGCCGTGGTGACCAACCAGTCGGGGTTGGCGCGGGGGTACTTCACCGCCGAGGACATGCGTCGGGTGCACGCCCGGGTCGAGGAGCTGCTCGGTCCGTTCGACCACTGGGCGATCTGCCCGCACGACGACGGCGACGGCTGCGCCTGCCGCAAGCCCGCGCCCGGCCTGGTGCACCAGGCCGCCGACGCGCTCGGCACCGTCGCGACCCGCTGCGTGGTCGTCGGCGACATCGGACGGGACATGACGGCGGCGCTGGCCGCCGGCGCCGCCGGCGTCCTGGTGCCGACAGCGGTCACCCGGCCGGAGGAGGTGGCCGCCGCGCCGGCCGTCGCCCCGAGCCTGACCGGCGCGGTGGACGAGATCCTGCGCCGGGTCCGGGCGGTGCGGGCGGCGACGCCCCGGACCACGCGGGCCGGCACGGTGCTCGTGGTCCGCAGCGACTCCGCCGGGGACGTGCTGGTCACCGGCCCCGGGATCCGCGCGGTCGCGGCCGGCGCGGACCGGGTGGTCCTGCTCTGCGGCCCCCGTGGCCGCGCCGCCGCCGACCTGCTGCCCGGCGTCGACGAGATCGTCGAATGGTCACTGCCCTGGATCGACGGATCCCCCGAGCCGGTGGACCCGGAGGACATGCGGCGCCTCACCGCCCGGCTCGCCGCCGTCGACGCCGACGACGCCGTCATCTTCACCAGCTTCCACCAGTCACCCCTGCCCCTGGCCCTGCTGCTGCGCCTCGCCGGCATCCCCCACATCAGCGCCATCAGCGACGACTACCCCGGCGCCCTGCTCGACGTCCGCCACCGCGTCCCCGCCGGCGTACCCGAACCCGAACGCGCCCTCTCCCTCGCCGCCGCCGCAGGCTACCCCCTGCCCCCCGACGACCAACCCGGACTCCGGCTGCGCACCGACCTGGACGCGCCGGTCCCGGAGCGGCCGGCCGGCGACTACGTCGTGGTACATCCGGGCGCGTCGGTGCCCGCCCGGGCCTGCCCGCCCCAGCACTGCGCGGAGATCGTGGCCGCGCTGGCCGCCGCCGGGCACCGGGTGCTGGTCACCGGCGGTCCCGACGAGCGGGAGCTGACCGCCCGGGTCGCCGCCGCCGGTGGCGTCGACCTCGGCGGGACGACCGGCCTGGCCGGGCTCGCCCGGCTGCTGGCGGACGCCCGCTGCGTGGTCGTCGGCAACACCGGACCGGCCCACCTCGCCGCCGCCGTCGGCACCCCGGTGGTCAGCCTCTTCGCACCGACCGTCCCGTTCGGGCAGTGGGGGCCCTACCGGGTGCCCACGGTCCGCCTCGGCGACGCCGCCGCGCCCTGCCGCGACACCCGGGCCACCGCCTGCCCGGTCCCGGGGCACCCCTGCCTGGGCGGGCTCGACCCGGCCCGGGTGGTCGCCGCCGTCCGCACGCTGGCCCCCGGCTGACCCCGCCCGCACCACCACGCTCCACGACCACGACCGCAACCGCCCCGTCGCCGACGAGGAGAGAGATGAACGTTCTGCTGTGGCACGTGCACGGCTCGTGGACCACCTCGTTCGTCCACGGCAAGCACCGCTACCTGGTGCCCGTCACCCCCGACCGCGGCCCCTACGGACTCGGCCGCGCCCGCACCTACCCCTGGCCCGACAACGCCGTCGAAATCACCCCCGAGGACCTCGCCCACACCCACGTCGACCTGGTCATCCTGCAACGCCCCAAAGAACTCGACCTGGCCACCGAATGGCTGCGCCGCCGCCCCGGACGCGACCTGCCCGCGATCTACGTCGAACACAACACCCCCAAGGGCGACGTGCCCAACACCCGCCACCCCATGGCCGACCGCGACGACCTCCTACTCACCCACGTCACCCACTTCAACGAACTCTTCTACGACAACGGCGCCACCCGCACCGCCGTCATCGAACACGGCGTCGTCACCCCCACCGTCGAATGGACCGGCGAACTCGACCGCCTCGCCGTGGTGACCAACGAGCCGGTACGCCGCCGACGGGTCACCGGCACCGACCTGATGCCACGCTTCGCGGCGGTCGCGCCGTTGGACGTGTTCGGCATGGGTGTGGCCGGGCTGCCCGAGGCGCTCGCCTCGGCCGGCGCTCCCGGCCTGCCGATGACCTGCCACGAGGACCTGCCGCAGCACGCCATGCACGCCGAACTGGCCCGACGCCGCGCCTACCTGCACCTGTGCCGCTGGACCTCACTCGGGCTCAGCCTGATCGAGGCGATGACCATGGGCATGCCGGTGGTGGCCCTGGCCACCACCGAGGCGGTGGACGCCGTGCCGCCGGACGCCGGGGTGCTCTCCACCCGGGTGGAGACGCTCGTCGACGCGGCGCGCTGGCTGACCGAGGACCGGGACGCCGCGCACCGGCTCGGTGCGCGCGCCCGCGACGTGGCCAAGCAACGGTTCGGCCTGGACCGGTTCCTCGCCGACTGGGACCGGATCATGGAGGAGGAGACATGCGCATCGCGATGATTTCCGAGCACGCCAGCCCGCTCGCCGTCCTCGGCGAGGAGGACGCCGGTGGGCAGAACACCCACGTGGCGGAACTCGCGTCCGCGCTGGTCGACGCGGGCCACGACGTCCGCGTCTACACCCGCCGCGACTCCCCCGCGCTGCCCGAGGCGGTCCCCGCGCCGGACGGCTACCAGGTGTGGCACGTGCCGGCCGGCCCGGCCCGACGCGTGCCGAAGGACGACCTGCTGCCGTACATGGGCGAGTTCGGCAGTTGGCTGGCGGACACCTGGCGCCACGGCGGCTGGACCCCGGACGTGGCCCACGCGCACTTCTGGATGAGCGGGCTCGCCACCGTGCACGCCGGTCGCCGTACCGGGGTGCCGACCGTGCTGACGTACCACGCGCTCGGCAGTGTCAAGCGCCGCCACCAGGGCACCCGGGACACCAGTCCACCGGGACGGGTCGGCTACGAGCGGGCGCTCGGCCGGGCCGTCGACCGGGTGGTCGTGCAGTGCGAGGACGAGGTCCGCGAACTGGTCCGGATGGGGGTGCCGAGGTCACGGATGGCGCTGGTCCCCTCCGGCGTCAACGAGGCGGTGTTCCGGCCCGACGGCCCGGTCGCGCCGCGCGACCCGGCCCGCCGCCGCATCCTCACCGTCGGCCGGATGGTCGAGCGCAAGGGCTTCCTCGACGTGGTCCGGGCGTTGCCCGCCGTCCCGGACGCCGAGTGCGTGGTGGTCGGCGGGCCGCCGGCCGACCTGCTCCCGGCGGACACGTTCGCCCGCCGGCTGTCCGCGCTGGCCGAGTCGTGCGGCGTGGCCGACCGGGTCCGGCTGCTCGGCGGCGTGCCGCGCGAGGAGATGGGCGCCTGGTACCGCTCGGCGGACGTGCTGGTCGCCGCCCCCTGGTACGAGCCGTTCGGGCTCACCCCGCTGGAGGCGATGGCCTGCGGCGTGCCGGTGATCGGCACCGACGTCGGCGGCATCGCCGACAGCGTGGTGGACGGGCTGACCGGTGACCTGGTGCCGCCGCGCGACCCGCGCGCGCTGGGCGCCGCACTGCGCCGGCTGCTCGCCGACAACGTGCGGCGGTTCGCGTACGCCACCGCCGCGCTGGACCGCATCCGCAGCCGGTACTCGTGGAAGCGGTGCGCCGAGCAGCTCGGCGCGGTCTACGCCTCGGTGGCCGCGGCGACCCGTCCCGCGTCGGCGGTGGCCTGATGACCCCGCTCGACACGCTCGACGCGCACCTGTCCGGGCTGGCCGCGGCGCTGCTGCCGTACCGGCGGGAGGCGCAGCGGCTGGCGTCCTGGGGCAGCGAGCTGGCCTGGACGCTGGCCCGGGGCGGGCGGTTGCTGGTGGCCGGCAACGGCGGCAGCGCCGCCGAAGCCCAACACCTCACCGCCGAACTCGTCGGCAAACTCCGCCACGACCGCCAACCCCTGTCCGCCATCGCCCTGCACGCCGAAACCAGCGCCCTCACCGCCATCGGCAACGACTACGGATACGACGAAATCTTCGCCCGCCAGGTCCGCGCCCACGGCCGACCCGACGACCTCCTTCTCCTCCTGTCCACCAGCGGCACCAGCCCCAACCTCCTCACCGCCGCCCACGCCGCCCACGACAGCGGACTGCGCTGCTGGGCCTTCACCGGCCCCGCCCCCAACCCCCTCGCCGACCTCTGCCACGACGCGCTGGCCGTGCCGTCGGACGACAGCCAGGTCGTGCAGGAGCTGCACCTGGTCTCCACGCACCTGCTCTGCGAGTACGTCGACCAGGCGTTGCCGCTGGTCCGGCAGCTCCCCCGCGCGCCCTGGCGGGAGCCGGCCCGCGCCGGCCGGTCACCGGAGGGCGGGCGGGACCGGGCCGGCCGGGACGGCCTGGTGCTGGCCTCGGTCGACGGTGTCGCGCCGCTCGGCGGCGGGCACGGGTCGAACGGGCACGGCGCGAACGGGCACCACCGCAACGGCGGCACCACCGGCACCGGTTGGGTGGAGACGTGAGCGGCCCGCTGGTGGTGGTCGGCGACGCGCTGCTGGACCGCGACGTCGTCGGCACGGTCAGCCGGGTCTGCCCGGACGCCCCCGTGCCGGTGCTCGACGAACGCACCGCCACCGACCGGCCCGGCGGCGCCGGACTGGCCGCCCTGCTCGCCGCCGCCCAGGCCGGCGAGGTCGCGCTGGTCACCGCGCTCGCGGACGACGCCGGCGGCGCCCGCCTGGCCGAGCTGCTGGCCGGTGCCGGCGTCGACGTCTACCCGGTGCACCTGCCCGGCGCCACCGCCGAGAAGATCCGACTCCGCTGCGGCGGGCAGACGCTGCTGCGGCTCGACCGGGGCGGCGATCCGCGGGCGCCCGGCGAGCCGTCGGAGGCGGTACGCGAACTGCTCGGCCGGGCGGGCACGATCCTGGTCAGCGACTACGGCCGAGGGCTGCTGCGGCAGCCGACGCTGCGCGCCGCCCTGGCCCGGGCGACCGCCCCGGTGGTCTGGGACCCGCACCCGCGAGGCGCCGCGGCGGTGCCGGGCACCCGGCTGACCACGCCGAACCTCGACGAGCTGCGCCGGCTCACCGGCGACGCGGGCGGCGGCTCGCCGCTCTCCACGGCCACCCGCGCCGGGCAGGAGCTGCGCCGCCGATGGCGGGTCGGCGCGGTCGCGGTGACGACGGGGCCGGACGGGGCGGTGCTCTGCCACGGGGGCGGGAGCCCGGTGGTGGTGCCACCGACGTCCGTGCCGGACCACGTCGAGGACACCTGCGGCGCCGGGGACCGGTTCGCGGCCACCGCCGCGCTGGCGCTCGGCGACGGCGCGTCGGTCACCGAGGCGGTCCGCGCGGCGGTCGAGGCGGCGTCGGCGTACGTGGCCGCCGGCGGTGCGGCCGGACTCGGCCGGGAACCGGCGCCGACCGCCCTGCCCGACGCCGCGCGCACCGCCGAGGACCTGGCCGGCACGGTACGCGCCGGCGGCGGCACCGTGGTCGCCACCGGCGGCTGCTTCGACATCCTGCACGCCGGACACCTGGCCACCCTGCGGGCGGCCCGCCGCCTCGGCGACTGCCTGATCGTCTGCCTCAACTCCGACCGCAGCGTCCGCGGACTCAAGGGCCCGGACCGTCCGGTCAACCCGGCCGAGGACCGGGCCCGGCTGCTGGCCGCGCTGGACTGCGTCGACGCGGTGGTGGTCTTCGACGAGTCCACCCCGCACCAGGTGCTGGCCCGGCTGCGCCCGGACGTCTGGGTCAAGGGCGGCGACTACGACGCCGGGGAGCTGCCCGAGGCGGAGCTGGTCCGCCGCTGGGGCGGACGGGTGGTCACCGTTCCCTATCTGGCCGGCCGGTCCACCACCGGCACCATCTCCGCCGCGCGCCAGCGCGGCCTGCACCTCGTCAGGGGAGTCGTATGACCAGGCAGTGGAAGGACCGGACCGTCCTCGTCACGGGCGGGTCGAGCGGGCTCGGCGCGGCGGTGGTCGCCGCCGTGGCCAAGGCCGGCGGTCGGCCGTACGTGCTGGACCGTCGGGCGCCGGCCGCCGGCGTGCCCTGGATGGAGTGCGACCTGGCGGACACCCGCGCCGCCGAGGCGGCCACCCGGCAGATCGCCGCGCGGGCCGGCGGGCTCACCGGCGTGGTCACCGCCGCCGGCATGGACGTGCCCGGCCGGCTGGCCGACGTCAACGGCGCCACCTGGGACCGGATCGTGGCGATCAACCTGCTCGGCACCGCCGCGGTGGTCCGGGCGGCCCTGCCCGAGCTGGAGCGGACGCACGGCACGGTGGTGACGGTGGCCTCGACGCTCGGTGTGAAGGCGGTCGGCGACGCGACCGCGTACTGCGCGGCGAAGTTCGGGGTGGTGGGCTTCACCCGGTCGCTCGCCGCCGAGCTGGCCGGCCGGGTCGGGGTGACGCTGCTGATCCCGGGCGGCATGCGGACCGCGTTCTTCGACGACCGGGACGACAAGTACAAGCCGGGCCCGGACGCGATCCTCAACGACCCGGCGGACACCGCCGAGGCGGTCATGTTCGCGCTGTCCCAGCCGCCCGGCTGCGCGGTGCGGGAGCTGGTGGTCTGCGCCGAGCAGGAGTCCTCGTACCCGTGATCCTCGTGCTGCGGGCGCTCGGCGTCGGTGACCTCGCCACCGGGGTGCCGGCGCTGCGCGCGCTGCGTGCCGCGTACCCCGGGGAGGAGCTGGCGCTGGTCGCGCCGCGCTGGCTGGCGCCGCTGGTCGACCTGGTCGGCGGCGTGGACCGGCAGGTCCACGCGGACGGGCTGGGCCACCTCGGGTGGTCCGGCCCGTCCCCGGAGCTGGCGGTGAACCTGCACGGACGCGGCCCGCAGTCGCACCGGATGCTGGCCGCGCTCCGGCCCGGGCGGCTGCTGGCCTTCGCCAACCCCGAGGCCGGGGCGGTCGACGGGCCGCCGTGGCGGGCCGACGAGCACGAGGTGGACCGCTGGTGCCGGATGCTGGCCTGGTACGGCACGCCCGCCGACCGGTCGGACCTGGCGCTGCGCCGCCCCGACCCGGGCCCGCTGCCGGTCGGCGTCACCGTCGTGCACCCGGGGGCGAAGGCGACGCGGCGGCGCTGGCCGGTGCCCCGCTTCGCCGCGGTGGCCCGGGAGCTGGCCGGGCGCGGGCACCGGGTGGTGGTCACCGGCAGCCCCGGCGAGCGGGACCTGGCCGCGGCGGTGGCCCGCGCGGCGGGGCTGCCGGCGGACGCCGTGCTGGCCGGCGCGACCGACGTGGGCGAGCTGGCCGCGCTGGTGGCGCACGCCCGGCTGGTGGTCTGCGGCGACACCGGCGTCGGGCACCTGGCCACCGCCTACGCCACCGCGTCGGTGCTGCTGTTCGGCCCGGTGGCGCCGGCGCACTGGGGACCGCCGCCGGACCGGCCGTGGCACGAGGCGCTCTGGGCCGGCCCGCACCCGCCCGCCGACGGTCCGGCGGTGCACCCGGCGCTGGCCGCGTTGGGCGTGCCGGACGTGCTGGCCGCCGTGGGCCGGGTGGAGGCGGCCGCGGCCCGCCGCGCGGTGCCGGTCCAGGCGTCCGGCCCGCCACCCCTTGCTACCCGCCGGTAGCTTCGGCCCGTACGCTGGGCCGGTGAGCGGGGAGTACGCGCAGGAGTACGTGGACGTCGACGGGGCGCGCCTCGGCGTGCAGATCTACCCGGAGCCGGCCGGGCCGCCCGGCGCGCCGATGGTGCTGATCTGGCCGGCCATGGGCGTGCGGGCCCGCTACTACCGGCCGTTCGCCACCGCGCTGCGCGACGCCGGGCTCGCCGTGGTCGTGGCCGACCTGCGCGGCACCGGGGAGAGCACCCCCTCCCCCGCCCGCACCTGCCGGTACGGCTACGCCGAGCTGGCCACCGACGTCGGCGCGGTGCTCGACGCGCTCAAGCCCCGGCTGGACGGCCGCACCCGGCTGCTGCTCGGGCACTCGCTGGGCGGGCAGGTCGCCGTACTGCACCAGGCGCTGCACGACGCCGACCGGGTCGACGGGCTGGCCCTGGTGGCGGTGGGCATCCCGTGGTGGCGCCGGTATCCGGGGCTGCGCGGCTGGGGCGTGCTGCCGTACACCCAGGGCATCGCGGCGGCGGCCCGGCTGCTCGGCGTCTGGCCCGGCTGGGGGTTCGGCGGCCGGCAGGCACGCGGCGTGATCCGGGACTGGGCGCACACCGCCCGCACCGGCCGGTTCCCGGCGCTGGACGGCGTGGACACGGAGGCCGCCGTGCGGCGGATCCGCACCCCGGTGCTCGCGATCAGCGTCGACGGCGACCAGTACACGCCGCACGAGACGCTGGACCACCTCTGCGGCAAGCTGGCCGCCGCGCCGGTGACCCGGCACCGCTACACGGTCGCCGAGGCCGGCGCGGCGCTGGACCACTTCACCTGGGTCCGGGCCGCCACGCCGCTGGCCGGCCGGGTCGCCGCCTTCGTCGACACGCTGCCGGCCCGCGATTCGCGGGCGTGAGCACGCCGAGGACGGGTATGCCGCACCGCCCGAACACGGCGGAGGGGGATCTGATGTCCGAACGGCACACCACGCTGCGCTCGATGCACGACCTGGGCCTGGCGGCCTGGTTCGGCGGCTCCCTGATGGGAGCGCTCGGCGTCAACGGCGCGGCGGCACGAATCGACGACTCGACCCAGCGGTTGCCGGTGGCCTCGGCCGGGTGGGCGCGGTGGACGCCGGTGAACGCGGCGGCGATCGGCGCGCACCTGGCCGGCGCGGTCGGCGAGCTGGTCACCGAGAGCCCGCGGATGGCCCGACAGGCGGGGGTGGGGAAGGCCAGCGCGGTGAAGACGGGGCTGACCGTCGCCGCGCTGGCGGTGACCGGCTACAGCCGGCTGGTCGGCATGAAGCTGGAGAAGGCGGGCGGGCCGCCCGTCATGGGGACCACCGAGCCGCACCACCACACGCCGGCCAACGTCGCCGCGAGCCAGCGGCAGATGAAGATGCTCCAGTGGGCGATCCCGGCGCTGACCGGCGCGCTGGTCGTGGTGACCGCGTACATGGGCGAGCAGCAGAAGCCGGGGCAGGTGTTCCGCGGCATGCTCAACCGGGCCGGCGGGATGCCGAAGAACCTCGGCAAGATGGCCGCCATGGGCGCGGCCGGGCGTTCCCTGGTCGGCGCGGCCCGCTGACCACCGCGCGGCCGGCGACCCACGTCGGGTGGCCGCCGGCCGCGCGGTGCGGGCCCCGACCCGACGTGTGCCGGACGACCGGCGCCGGGCGATCCAGGCAGGGTGAGGTGAGACCATGACGAGCAGGGACGCCCCGGGCGAGGGGCGCGGGCCGGAGTCGGCCGCGCCGTGGGGCACCACCGACGGCTTCGACGCCGACCCGCCGTGGGGCGCGGGTGACCGCGACCCGATGGACGAGGGCAGTGAGGAGACCGCCGTACCCGAGGGCCGGCGCGGTGAGCGTCGCGCGGCCGGGGCCGGACCGGGCGGCCCGAAGGCGGGCCGGCACGGGTTCGGACCGGTCGAACCGACCCGGACGACCGAGGCGGGGCCGGGCGCACCGCCCGACCCCGCCCCGTCGCGACGGACGTTCCCGGACGATCGGGCGGACGGCGACCTCGGCGACAACGCGCTGGAGGAGGCGACCGGGATGCGCCCGGAGACGCGCCCCTGAGCGTGACCGTCAGGAGCCGGTGCCGTCCTCACCCGGCCGGCCCGGCGCCGACGGCTCGTTGTCCGGCACCGGCGGGTCGGCCACCTGGTGCCCGGTGTCGTCCACCAGGTCCGGTGCCATGCTGCCGCCGTGCGCCTCCTCGGCCTCCCGGGTCGCCCCGGGGTCCCGGCCGGCCTCGTCGCGTCGTTCGTCCACGTCTCCCCCTCGCGTTTGTTCGTCGGCGACAGCGGCGGTACCCGGCGTCGGGGTGGGGAAACCTTCAGGCCCGGGCGGTGGCCGGGGCGACGTCGAGCAGGGCGGCGAGGCGGGCGGCGTCCCGCTGGGCCTGGTCGCCGCAGCAGTTGTTCATCAGCACGTGCAGCTCGGCGCTCTGGTCGGCCAACTCGCGCAGCAGCACCGACCAGTGCCGCAGCTCCCGCTCGCCGTAGGCGTAACGGAACCGGTCCTGCTTGTCGCCGCTCTCCCAGGCCGTGCTGTGCCCGTGGAAGCGGATCACGGCCAGGTCGGTGGTGGCGACGAGGATCGGTGGCACCGAGGAGGCGTGCCCCTGCGGCATGTCCACACAGGCGTACCCGAGCCCGTTCTCGCGCAGGAACGTCACGGTGTCCACCACGGCGTCCTCGGTGAACCACGACGAGTGTCGCAGCTCGACGGTGACCGGCCAGGGCCGGCACCGCCGCGCCGCGGCCAGGATCCGCCGCCGGGCCGCGTCGCCCCGGGCCAGCCAGGGCGGGAACTGCAACAGCACCGCGCCGAGCCGGTCGGCCGCCGCGAGCGGCGCCAGCGCCGCGTGGAACCGGTCCCACAGCTCGTCGTACGCCCCGGCGGGCAGGTCACGCCAGCGGACCCGACTCGGCCCGCCGGCCGGCCGCAGGTCCCGGGGCAGCGCGTCGACCGGGGTGTGGTGGCCGGTGAAGAGCCGGAACGCCTTGACGTCGAAGGTGAACCCGGGTGGGGTGGCGGCGGCCCACGCCGCGGTCGTCTCCGGGGCCGGCACCGCGTAGTACGAGGTGTCCACCTCGACCAGACCGAAGTGCTCGGCGTACCAGCCCAGCCGGCCGGCCGGCGTGTTGACCCCGCGCGGGTACCAGCCGGAGCGGACCAGCATCTGGTCGGCCCACGAGGACGTGCCCACCTTGATGACACCCATGTCATTCAGTTCACCGCCACCCGGACGGATCGGCAACCGGAGGCTCCGGTGTGGAGCCTCGGAACTGTCGGTAAGAGGTCGTACGGTGACGTCGGGTCGTCGATCGGAAGGACGGGCGGCATGGACGTCAGCGAC
Organism: Micromonospora sp. WMMD754; assembly: GCF_049315235.1. Classification (NCBI taxonomy): domain Bacteria; kingdom Bacillati; phylum Actinomycetota; class Actinomycetes; order Micromonosporales; family Micromonosporaceae; genus Micromonospora; species Micromonospora sp. WMMD754. The sequence goes on along the minus strand of NZ_CP186058.1, from coordinate 4,089,528 downwards.
GAGGTTCTCACCGGGGAGCGGGCGGATCTGCTCGCCGCCCTGCGCCGGCACCGCGGCTTCCTGCGGCAGACGGTGGCCGGGCTCGACGACGAGCAGGCGGCGTGCCGGAGCACGGTCAGCGCGCTGTGCCTCGGCGGGATCGTCAAGCACGTGGCGATCACGGAGCGGATGTGGGCCCGCTTCGCGGTGGGCGGGGCCGAGGCGATGAGCAGCGAGCCGGTCGACTGGGCCGGCCAGTTCCGGATGGATCCGACCGACACGCTGGCCGGGCTGCTCGCCGAGTTCGACCGGGTGGCCGCCGGGACCGACGCCCTGGTCGCCACGCTCGACCTGGACGCGGCGCACGCCCTGCCCGACCAGCCGTGGTTCGAGCGCGGCGCCGCGTGGACGGTGCGCCGGGTGCTGCTGCACCTGGTCGCCGAGATCGCCCAGCACGCCGGCCACGCCGACATCATCCGCGAGTCCATCGACGGGGCGAAGACGATGGGTTGACCGGCCACGTGACCCACCTCACCGTCGTGGCACGGGCGATCGTGTGACACCAGGCCAGGTGGCGGCGCTGAGGGTCACGAGATGGACGCACCCCGCCTGGACCAGGAAACCGTCGAGCGGCTGCTCGTCGGTTCCGCCGACGGCCCGCGGGCGCTGACCCGTCTGCTCGACGCCGTCCGGGTCCCGCCCGGCGCCGGCGAGGTCAGCGGTGAGGCCGCCGCGGTCGCCGCGTTCCGGGAGGCGCGCGCCGGCGCGGTCGTGGCGGCCCGCCCAGCCGACCGGCCGCCGACCGGCGTGCCGCGCGCGGGGCGGCCGACCGGCGGGTCCTGGCCGGGAGACCGGCGGCGGGCGGTCCCCCGGGACGACATCGGGCGCCGGCCGGCACGACGGTTCGCCGGGTTGCTCGGCGGCAAGCTCGCGGTCGCCACCGTGCTCGCGTCGCTCGGCGGCGGCGTGGCACTGGCCGCCGCCACCGGGAGCCTGCCCGGGCCTGGCGGCGACCGGACGCCGGCGGACGGCGCCTCCGGCGGCAGCCGGCCCGTCGCCGGACCGCTCCCGACGACGAGCCCGGGCGGTCGGACCGGCGAGCCGGCGCCCCCGGCGGCCGACCCGCTCGCGTCGGCCCGGCTCTGCGCCGCCTACCACCGGCTGGCGGAGCCGGAGCGCGGGCGCGCCCTGGACACCCCGGCGTTCGCCGGCCTGGTCGCCGCCGCCGGCGGCCCCCGCCGGGTGCCCGGATACTGCGCCGACCTGCTCACCGGGGCGGCCGGTCCCGACGAGTCCCGCCCGCCCGTCGGCTCCGCGGAACCCGGACCCGACGGCTCCAAACCACCGGGTCCCGCGGGCTCCGGGCCCCCGGGACCGGACGGCTCGGGCCCGCCGCCGCAGCCGACCACCGCCGGCGGCTCCGACCATCCGCTCGGCCCGGCCGGCCCGCCGACCGGCCGACGCCCGGGCTGACGACCGGCTGCTAACGTGCCCCGGTGACCCCCCGGCGTCGCCGACTGGCGATCCTCCTGCGCCTGGCCGTGGTGCTCGGCGTGGTGGCCGGCATCGTGCTGACCGCGCTCGGCCCGGCCACGATCACCGGCCTGCTGCCCTACTTCACCATCCAGAGCAACGTGGCGGTCGGCGTCTTCGCCGGCTACACCGCCTGGTGCGCGCTGCGCGACCGGCCGGAGCCGCCGAGCGTGCTCAAGGGTGCGGTGACGCTCTACATCACCATCACGGGCACGGTCTACCACCTGGTGCTGGCGAACCCGGCCAGCCCGTTCGCCATGGTCCAGCCGCACCGGGAGCCGGGCGAGTGGTGGGGTAACCAGTTCCTGCACACCGTGGTGCCGCTGCTCGCGGTCGCCGACTGGGCGCTGTTCGACAGGCGTGGGCGACTGCGTCCCCGATACGCCGCCTGGTGGCTGGTCTTCCCGCTGGCGTACCTCGGTTTCGCGCTGGTGCGCGGGCTGGTCGTGGACCGCTACCCGTACCCGTTCCTCGACGCGGGGCAGCTCGGCTACGACGGCGTCGGGGTCAGCGCGGTCGGCTTCGCCGTCGTGTTCTGGCTGCTGGGTCTGCTCTTCGTGGGCGTCGACCGGCTGCTCGCCCGACGCCGGGGCGCCGCCCCGGCGCCGCCGGCGCGGGAAGACCCGGCGGTACGGCAGCCCACCGCGTCCGGCTGAACTCCGACGGGTCAGGCGGCGGGCCGCACGTCCGCCTGGTCACCGACCCGGGCCCGCCGTCCGCCGCCCCGCTCCCGGCCGTACGAGTCGGTCCGGCCCCAGCGGCCCGGCACGTCGAGCAGCTCGATCCGGCCGTAGCCGGTCGGGATCGCGGGGTCGACCAGGAGGTTCTCCCCGCACGGACGCAGCCCGAGCATCGTCGACAGCAGCATCAGCAGGCCGCCGGAGGCCCACGACTGGGGGCGACCCGCCGCCGGCAGCTGGACCGGGTACTTGGTGAGCGCGCGCGGGTAGCCGGCGATCACCTCCGGGACCGATCCGCCGAGTGTCTCGGCCGCGGCGAACACTCCGGCGGCGATCTGGGCCGCCTCCGCGTCGAAGCCGTACCGGCGCAGGCCGGCCGCGACGAGCGCGTTGTCCGACGGCCAGACCGCGCCGAGGTGCGCGCCGACCGGGTTGTACGGCCGCTGGCCGTCGGCGTAGGTGCGCACGCCCCAACCGGAGAAGAGGTCCGGCCCGCACAGGTGCGCGGCCAGCGCGTCGGCCCGGTCCGGCTCGACGATGCCGCTCCACAGCAGGTGTCCGAGACCGGAGGTGAGCGCGTCGACCGGCTCGCCGTCCGGGGTGAGGGCCAGCGCGTAGTAGCCCCGGTGCGGCAGCCAGAAGTCCCGGTTGAACCGCTCGCGCAGGCGCGCCGCGTCGGCCTCCAGCCGCTCGGCGTACTCCGGGTCGTCCCAGAACTCCCGGGCCAGCCGGGCGCCCCGGACCCGCGCGTCGTACGCGTAGCCCTGGAGTTCGCACGTGGCCCGGGGGAACGGGGGCTCGACGCCGGTGCGGTCGACGATCGCGTCCGGCGAGTTCCGCCAGGTCTGGTTCGCCACCCCGTTGACCGTGTTGCGCGGCTGGTAGCGCAGGTAGCCGTCGCCGTACGGGTCGCCGTAGTCGGTCAGCCAGTCCAGCGCCATCCGGGCCGGGTGCCGCAGCTGCCGGACCAGGTCGGCGTCGCCGGTCCACCGCTCGTACTCGTCGAGCAGCACGACGAACAGCGGGGTGGTGTCGGCCGCGCCGTAGTAGAGGGCGGTGGGCTGCTCGTCGAACGCGGCCGCCTCGCCGTACCGCAGCTCGCTGAGGATCTTGCCGGGTTCCTCGTCGTGGTAGTCGTCGAGCTGGCCGCCCTGCAACAGCGCGAGCATGCGCAGCGTGGCCGGCGTCAGCTCGGGGGTGAACGCCAGCGTCTCCAGGCAGGTGACCAGGGCGTCGCGGCCGTAGAGCGTCATCGCCCAGGGCAACCCGCCGACCGGTACCCGGTCGGTGTACGCCAGCGGCGTGTAGCGCAGCGCGGCCAGGTCGGCCAACGCCTGCCGGTAGGCGGCGCCCAGGGCCGCCCGGTCGGCGACGAGGTGCGGCGCCTGGTCGAACCAGTGCCGCAGGTCGTCCCGCATGCCCTCGCGGACGTGCTGGCGGTGGGACTCGATGTCGGCGCGCAGGTCGCGTCCCCCGGAGCCGTGGATGACCATGCCGACGTGCAGGTCGGTGTGCCACTGGCCGTCGGGCTCGACCCGGATCCGGAACGTCATCCCGCGCCCGTCGACCTCCACCGGGGCGGTGCTGGAGACGTACGTCTCCCGGGTGAACCGGCCCCGCTCGTAGCGGATCCGCAGCTGCCGCCCGTCGGTGTCGGCGACGACGACCGCTTCACGCCGCGCGGGTCGCAGGATCTCGGCGGTGTCGGCGAAGTCGCTGCCGATCTCCATCCGCACGGTGAACTCGGCCGGCCGGGCGGAGTGGTTCAGCACCGTGATCCGCTCGTCGAACGCCTCGTCGATGGAGCGGTGCCGGATGACCGAGACGTCCGCGTCGACGTAGTGGCTCGCGGTGCCGGGCACCAGCACGAAGCGGGTCTCGAAGTAGGTCAGGTCGTCGCGGGACAGCGCCTGCAGCCGCTCGCCGTCGACGGTCAGCACCCAGTGCGAGAGGAACCGGGTGTCGAAGGAGAAGAGCCCGATCGGGGCGCACGGGTCGGCCTCCATGTCGCCCTGCGCGTCGCCCATCGCGAACGCGTTGCCGTTGAGGACGGCGACCAGTTCCTGTTTCATCGGGCGCCCACCCGGTAGGGGAAGCCGGCGACGTCGCGGGGGTGCCGGGCGTCCGGCGGGCCGGGGAAGAGCCGCCGCAGCGTCATCAGCAGCTTCAGGTTGCCCTGCACGGTGAGGTCGTTGCGCAGCAGCGCGGCGGCCAGGTGCAGGCGTCCGGCCGCGATCCGGTCGAAGACCTCCCGGTCGGCGCGGACCACCAGCTCCGCCTCCTCGGCCAGCCGGGCCACCCGGACGTCCTGCCGGTCGACGGTCAGATACCAGTGCTCGGTGTGGCCACCCTCCCGCAGGTCCAGCCGGATCGTGCCGGAGGTGGTCTCGGGCAGCTCCGGATGCCGGCCGGCCGCTCCTCGGGCCAGGTGCTCCGCGGCGGAGGCGCTCATCCGGTCCCCTTCCTCGTCGTGCCGTTCCCGCAGCGTCCCCGGGAGGCGGGTGAGGCGAACTCACCCGGTGCGGGTGAGCCGGGCGGTCGCGCGGGGTACGAAACGGGCATGTGGACGACCGGGGACCCCACCGCCGACCGGGTGCTGTTCGCGCTGCTGGCCATGCAGCGGGAGTCCTGGGAGCAGGGGATCACCGGCCAGGCGCTGCTCGACCTCGGGCTGACGGAGGCGGCGGTGCTGGTCGCCGACGCGGCGGTGACCCGGCGGCGGCCGGACGGGCGGCTCGGCGAGTGGGCCGGCTCGGTGGGCGCGGTGAACGGCGCCGCGTGCGGCGAGGTGGTCCGGCACGCCGCCGTCGTGACCGGGGACCCGAGGTACGCCGCCGCGTTGGACGCGCAGCTCGACTGGCTGGCGCGCCGGGCGCCCCGGGCCGCCGACGGCACGCTGTTCCACCTGCTCGACGGCCGTCAGGTGTGGGCCGACACGGTCTACATGACGGTGCCGCTGTTGGCGTTGACCGGTCGCACGGAGCTGGCCGCCGCGCAGGTGACCGGGCACCGTCGGCGGTTGCACGACCCCCGCACCGGCCTGTACGCGGCCCGCTGGGACGAGGACCGGGGCGAGCTGGACCGGCCGGAGCCCTGGGGCACCGGCAACGGCTGGGTGGTCGCCGGAATCGCCCGGGCGCTGCGCCCGGCGGCGGCCTGGCCGGCCGGGCTCCGCGCCGAGCTGGCCGGGCACGCCGAGGAGGTGCTCACGGCCTGTCTGGCGTACCGGACCGACGACGGGTTCTTCCCCGACGTGCTCGACGACCCGGGCACGTTCCGCGAGGCGAACACGGCCCAACTGCTCGGGTACGCGGCGCTGACCGGGGTGGCCGACGGCTGGCTGTCCCGCTCGTGGCTCGACGTGGGGGCGGACCTGCTGGCCGCCGCCGCCCGCCGCGTCGACGGGTCCGGGCGGGTGACCGGGGTCAGCGGCGCGCCGGACTTCGCCGGCCCCGGCACCTCACCCGAGGCGCAGGCCTGTCATCTGCTCGGGCACGCCGCGCTGCGCCGTGCCCGGGACGCGGTCAGCGCCGGATGAGCCCGCGCACGTAAGCGGCCTGACCGACGTGCTGGAGGTCGTCGTCGAGCACGCTGACCAGCCGTACGCCGAGGGTGACCGGGGGGTCCCAGTTGTCGTCCACGACCCGGTCCAGGTCGGCCGGCCCCAACCCGCGCAGGTAGGCCAGGCTGCGGTCCACCACCGCCCGGTGGTAGTCGAGCAGCACGCCGCCGTCGTCCGGGCGGACCGCGGCGATCTGCTCGGGGCCGTGGCCGTAGCCGGTGTCGTCCGGTTCGGGACGCAGGCCGCACCGCCGTGCCCAGTCGCCGCCGACCCAGAGCTGCTCCTCGCCCATCACGTCGGCGACGTGATGGTCCTGGATCCGGGTCAGGTGCCAGACCAGCCAGCCGACCGGGTTCGCCCCGTCCGCCGGGGCCTGCCGCAACTGCTCCGGGCCGAGCCCGTCGAGCGCGCCGGCGACCAGGTCGGGCAGCCGCCCGTACCCCTCGGTCAGCAGATCGTTCACGTCCACGTGCGCCTCACTCCCCACCGTCTCGTACCGTCCCCCGGGCAGTACCGCCCAGCGGGCGGGGCAAACCTCCGCTCTAGGGTGATCGGGTGGTCGCGGCGCTGGAGCTGTATCTCGACACCGACGCCACCCGGCGGGTCCGGGTGCTGTGGGACCTGCTGGAGTCCGAGGGGGTGCCGAGCATGCGCTCGCTGCTGGCCCAGCGGCACCGCCCGCACGTCTCGCTGGCGGTCGCGCCCCGCCTGGACCCGCGGCAGGTGGCCGAGGCGCTCGCCGGGACGGTGGTCGCCGCGCCGCTGCGGTTGGAGTTCCAGCACGCCGGCCAGTTCGTCGGACGCGTGCTGTGGCTCGGGCCGGCGCCCACGCCGGAGCTGCTGGCCCACCACGCGGACGTGCACGAGCGGCTGGTCCGGGCCGGGGTCGGCGTGGTGGAGCACTACCGGCCGGGTCGCTGGGTGCCGCACTGCACGCTCTCCATGCGGGTGCCGAACCCGCTGATGGGCGCCGCGGTGCGCCGTTGCCTGGAGGTGCTTCCGCTGACCGCCACCGTGGTCGGCGCGGCGGTGACCGACCACGCCCGGGACATCTCCCACCCGCTGCCCTGACCGCGCCGGCCGGCCGCCCACCACCGGGAATACACTGGGCCGATGAGGTGGAGCCGGTGACCGGCGGGGACGCGACAGGACCCGGCTACGGTCACGACTGTTTCGCCTACGCCGACCCCGCCGTGCTGCACGCGCTGGAGATCGTCCAGGTCACCGCGGGACTCGCCGCGGGCGAACAGGTCTGGCTGGTCGGCCCGGAGGAGCCCGAGGTGACGGCCCGGCGGCTGACGACGGTGCCCGGGTTCACCGCCGCGCGGCGTCGCGGCGACGTGCGGCTGCTGTCGGTGGGCCAGGCCTACCGGCACGACGAGGTGGTCGATCCCGGGGAGCAGGTCCGGGCCTACGTGCGGGCCACCACCGAGGCGCTGACCGCGGGCTACACAGGCCTGCGGGTGGTCGCGGAGGCGACCGGCCTGGTGCGCACCGCCGCGCAGCGGGACGCCTTCGCCCGTTACGAGCACCGCATCGACCACTGGATGCGGCACCGGCCGATGTCGGCGGTCTGCGCGTACGACCGGCGGGTGCTGGGCGACGCGGCGATCGCCGAGCTGGCCTGCCTGCACGCGCGGACCAACGCCGAGGTGCTGTTCCGGTTGCACGCCGGCGGCGACGACGCGACGGTGGCGCTCGGCGGCGAGCTGGACCCGTCCAACCACCGGCTCTTCGCCACCGCGCTGGAGCGGGCCGACCCGCGCCCGGTGGCGGGCCGGCTGGTGTTCGACGCGTCGCACCTGCGCTTCGTCGACCACCGCAGCCTGCTGCACCTGCGCGACCATGCCCACCGTCGGGACGCGGTGGCGGTGCTGCGCACCCGCTACCGGGCCCCGGCCCGGCTGGTGGAGCTGCTGGGTCTGACCGGCGTCCAGGTGGAGGTGATCCGATGAGGACCGGCGCCGGCGCCGGCCACACCGGCTACGTCCACGAGGCGCTCCTCTACGACTCCGAGGACGAGTTGCTGGGCGTGGTGCTGCCGTTCCTGCTCGGCGGGGTCGAGGCCGGCGAGATCGCCGCGGTGAGCCTGGACGTGCGCAACGCCGAGCTGGTGCGCCGCGCGTTGCCCGCCGACGCCGAGGTCACCTTCCTGCCGGGCGGCGACGTCTACGCCCGACCCACCGCCGCGATCCGCGCCTACCGTGAGCTGTTCACCTCGTTCGCGGCCACCGGCACGTCGCAGATCCGGATGGTCGGCGAGCTGCCGCCGCTGCTGCTCGGCGCGACCTGGGACGCGTGGGCCCGCTACGAGTCGGCGATCAACCACGTCTACGACGACTTCCCGCTCTGGGGTCTCTGCGCCTACGACCGCCGGCTGGCGCCGCCGCACGTGCTGGCCGACGTGGCCCGCACCCATCCCCGGCGCGCCACGCCGGGGGGTGGACACGAGCCGACGGGCCTCTACACCGAGCCGGCGACCTATCTGGCCGAGTGCCGCCCCGCGCCGCTCGACCCGGTGCAGCACGCGACCCCGCTGGTCGAGCTGGTCGACCCGACACCCGCCCAGGCCCGGGACGCGGTCCGGGCCGCCGACGCCGGCCGGCTCGCGCCCGACGACCTCGACGACCTGGTGATCGCCGTGAGCGAGGTGGTCAGCAACGCGCTGCGGCACGGCACGGCGCCGGTGTGCCTGCGCCTGTGGCGCGCCCCCGACCGGATGGTGGTGGCCGTGCACGACCGCGGTCCCGGCCCGAAGGACCCGTACGCCGGGCTGCTGCCGGCGGGCGACGGGAGCGAGGGCGGACTGGGCCTGTGGATCAGCCACCAGAGCTGTCACCACGTGACCCACCACCGGGACGCCGACGGTTTCACCATCCGACTGACGGTCGGGAATCCCCACTTCCCGGTCTGACTCGCGGATCAGGGGGCGGGGCGGGGCGAGACGCGCGCGCGGACACGGTACCGTAGCGCCTCATCGTGCCCTGCGGCCTGGCGCTGGCGAACCGACGGAGGATGGCGCATGTCCAACGGTGAGGAACCGTTCGCACCCCACGACGACGTGTCCGCACGCCCCCGGTTCGACCCGGCGCTGCGCGGCTACGACAAGCGTCAGGTGGACCGGTACGTCGAGCAGATGGACGGCGAGGTGAACGCGCTGACCGCCGCCCGGGACCGGGCGTTCGCGCAGGTGCGGGAGCTGACCGCGCAGGTGCAGCGGGCGCAGGCCGAGGCGGTCGAGCTGCGGGACCGCCCGACGGCGGTGGACCGGGCCTCGTTCCGCGACCTGGGGCCGATGGTCGACCAGATCCTCGACCTGGCCGAGAAGCAGGCCGGCCAGATCACCGAGATGGCCACCCGACGCGCGGAGGACCACCAGGCGCAGGCGGAGAAGGTGCTGACCGCGGCCCAGGAGCAGGCCGCCCGGGAGCGGCGCGAGCTGGACGAGGAGCTGTCCGCCCGCCGGGCCGAGCAGGAGCGGGTGGACGAGGAGCGGCGGGCCGCCGCGCAGGCGGAGCTGACCGCCGTGCGCGAGCTGGCGGAGAAGCTGCGCACCGAGGGCCAGGCCGCGCACGACCGGGCCCAGCAGGAGGCGAAGCGGATCACCGAGCAGAGCGCCCAGCAGGTCGAGCAGGCCCGGTCCGCGTCCGAGGCGCTGGTGAAGGCCGCGCGTACCCAGATCCAGCAGGAGGTGCAGGCCACCCGCAGCAAGGCGCAGCAGGAGCTGGCCCAGTGGCAGGCCACCATGGCGCGGGAGCTGGACGAGCGGCGGGCCGCGGCGGAGCAGGAGCTGGCCGACCGGGCGAGCGCCGCCGAGCGGGACATCGCCGCCCTGGTCGCCGAGGCCCAGCAGTACGCCACCGAGGTGCGGGAGCGGGCCGACGAGGAGACCGCGGCGCACCAGGAGCAGCTCGCCACCGTCCAGCGGGAGGTCCAGCAGCGGCAGGAGGCCCTGGCCCGGCTCACGTCCGAGCTGGAGACCGTCGGCACCCAGTTGGAGGAGACCCGCGGCGAGATCGCCGCGATCGAGCGGTCCGGCGCGGAGCTGGAGGAGCGGCTGGTCGGCGTCCGCCGGGACCTGGCCGCCGAGACCAAGCGGCTGGACGAGGCGCGACGCGCGGCGGAGCTGGCCGAGCAGCACGCCAAGGAGACCCGGGCCCGGGTGCAGCGGGAGGCCAAGCGGGTCGCCGACCTGGCCGCGGCGGCGGTGATGGCGGCCGCCGCGGGCGGCGGGGAGACGGCCGAGTACCCGCAGGTGGGCGCGCGTCCGGCCGCCGCACCGATGGTGGCGGCCGAGCCGGCGCGGGTCGATGCCGACCGGGCCGAGACGGACCCGGGCGACACCGATCGGCCGACCGCCGAGCCCTTCATCGAGCGGCTGGACGGGCCGAGCTTCGACGCCTTCGCGGTGCGGACGCCGGCGCCGCGCCCGGTGCCGGAGGCGGAGACCACCGGTCCGGAAACCGGGGTGCGTGCCCCGGCCTGAGCGGGACGCCGGACCTTGCCACCATCCTTTGCCATATGCAAATATCTGCATCGATGTGTAGGGCAGGACTCGATCCTTCACGGGGGTTGGTGGACATGCGAAAAGCATCCTCGATCGGCGCGGCCGTCGTCCTGACCGTCGCCGCGGCGGCTGTCGCGGTGGTCGGCTCGGCCGCACCGGCCAGCGCGAGTTGCAGTCACTCGCACTCCAACGTCGACCCGAAGTTCGGCCAGCTCTTCAACGCCACCAACGTCAACATCCGCACCGGCCCGCACACCACCTGCGGCTCCCTCGGCTACGGCCAGCTGAGCCACAGCGTCGACTTCCACTGCTTCGCCAGCGGCGACCGGGTCAGCGCGAACGGCCACACCACCTACACCTGGACCTACCTGCGGGACACCTCCACCGGCGTCTCCGGTTGGGTCGCCGACGCCCTGCTCGACAACCTCGGCGGCAACGTCGCCTGCTGACCGGTCCGCGCGGCGCGGGCCGGGCGGGCAGAATCAGCGGGCATGACCGGAGTCGGCCTGCACCCGCCCGTCGAGCCGTACGCCGTCCACCGCGTGCCGGTCGGCGACGGCCACGTCCTGCACGTGGAGGAGGTGGGGCGGCCGGACGGCGTACCGGTGGTCTTCCTGCACGGCGGGCCGGGCGGCGGCCTGGTGCCGGCGGCCCGGCGGTTCTTCGACCCGGCGCGCTACCGGGCGGTCCTGTTCGACCAGCGCGGCGCGGGTCGCAGCACACCGTTCGGCGGGCTGGCGGCCAACACCACCTGGCACCTGGTGTCCGACCTGGAGACGATCCGGCGGCACCTCGGGATCGCCTCCTGGATGGTCTTCGGTGGATCGTGGGGGGCCACGCTCGGGCTGGCCTACGCGCAGACCCACCCGGAGCGGGTGACCGGTCTGGTGCTGCGCGGCGTGCTGCTGCTGCGCCGCAGCGAGCGGGAGTGGTTCTACCAGGGCGGCCTGCGCCACCTGCAACCCGAGGAGTGGGACCGGTTCGTCGCCCCGATCCCGCCGACCGAGCGCGACGACGTGCTGGCCGCCTACCACCGGCGGCTGCACGGCCCGGACGAGGCCGAGGCCCGGGCCTACGCGCGGGCCTGGGGGCGGTGGGAGGCGGTCAACTCGTCGTTGCGGCCCGACCCGGAGCTGCTCGCCCACCTCACCGCCGACGAGCAGGCGCTGCCGATCGCCCGGATCCTGTCCCACTACGCGTTGAACGGCGGCTTCCTCGCCGAGGGGCAACTGCTCGACGGGGTGGACCGGATCCGCCACCTGCCCGCCGTGATCGTCAACGGCCGGTACGACCTGTGCTGCCCGCCGGTGTCCGCGTACGACCTGGCCCGGCGGTGGCCGGAGGCGGAGCTGCGGATCGTGCCGGACGCCGGGCACTCGGCGGCGGAGCCGGGCATCGCCCGGGAGCTGCTGCGCGCCACCGACCGGGTGGCCGACCTCGTCGGCTGAGCCGGCACGTCAGCGGGCCAGCAGGTCGCGGATCGGCTCGCCGATGGCCGGATCGACCGGGAAGCGGGACTCCAGCCAGTGGAGCATCGCCCGGGCGGCGGCGCGGTTGTGCCGGTAGCCGGGCACCAGTTCGGCCAGGGGCAGCACCTCCGGCGGGTACGCCTGCTCGACCCGGCGGCTCGGGTCGAACGGGTCCCGCCGGTGCGCGGCCGGCGTGGTGAGGCGCAGCAGGGCCAACGCCCGGTCCACCGCGTACGTCTGGATGAACCGCGCCGCGGTGAGCCGCTCGCCGCGCAGTTCGCGGTGCAGGCCGACGTACAGGTTGGTGAGCGCCTCGTTGAGGTGGAACTCGACCGTGTCGTACGGGGTGGGCGCGCCGGCCGGCGCGCCGGCGTCGGCGAGGCCGGGCGGCGCGTCGGGGCGCTGCCAGACCACCCGCGCCCCGGTGAACGGGAGCCGGGCCAGCTCGGCCACGGTGAAGATCGCGTACTCGACGAAGATGCCGTCGGCGTAGCGCGCCTTGCGGCCGTTGCGCTCGTTGGCGAAGCTGTACGCCACCGGACAGGGCGCGCCGAGCCAGTCGATGTCCTCCGCGTAGCGGGCCACCGCGCCGTCCGCGACGACCAGGAAGAAGTCGAGGTCGGAGTGGTCGTCGAGCCGGTCGTGGTCCACCCCGGCCGAGCCGAGGCCGAGCAGCGCCACGGCGTCCGGTCGGGTGGCGAGGTGGGTGGCGAGGTCGTCGAGCCGACGCAGCATCGGGTGCATGCCGTCGCCCCTTCCGTGAAGAGTCGACGTTTCATCCCGCTCGGCCCTGCACGCCGCCGGGGTCGCGACACCGATGCCGCCCATTGTGCGTCGGACCCCCGACACCGTGCCACCCGGAGCCTGGTCATCGGACGGCGCCGCTGGCAAGATCGACCGGGTGACGGGTGCGCTCTACGCGGTCAGTGACCTCCACGTGTCGTACGCGGAGAACCGGGCCGTGGTGGACGGCCTGCGGCCGGAGACGGCGGACGACTGGCTGATCGTCGCCGGTGACGTCGGCGAGGTGTTCGCCGACGTCGAGCGGACGCTGCGGCTGCTGCGCGACCGGTTCGCCACGGTCGTCTGGGCGCCCGGCAACCACGAGCTGTGGACCCACCCCACCGACCCGGTGACGCTGCGCGGGGTGGCGCGCTACGAGGCGCTCGTCGGGATGTGCCGCGACCTCGGCGTGCTCACCCCGGAGGACGACTTCCCGGTGTTCCGGGGCGTCGGCGGGCCGGTCACCGTGGCGCCGCTGTTCGTGCTCTACGACTACTCCTTCCGCGCCCCCGGCACCACCACGAAGGAGGACTCGCTGGCCGCCGCCTACGCCGCCGGCGTGGTGTGCACCGACGAGATGCTGCTGCACCCCGACCCGTACCCGGACCGGGAGTCCTGGTGCCGGGCCCGGCTGGCGGTGACCGAGCGGCGGCTGGCCGCCACCGACCCGGCGCTGCCGACGGTGCTGGTCAGCCACTGGCCGCTGGTCCGCCAGCCCACCGAGGTGCTCTGGTACCCGGAGTTCGCCCAGTGGTGCGGCACCGACCGCACCGCCGACTGGCACGTGCGGCACCGGGCGGCCGTCGCGGTCTACGGGCACCTGCACATCCCCCGCACCACCCGGTACGACGGGGTGCGCTTCGAGGAGGTGTCGCTGGGCTACCCGCGCGAGTGGGGGCGGCGGGGCGGCGAGCCCCGGCCGATGCGACGCGTCCTCGGCGACGACACGTGATCGAGGCGCTGCTGCCGGCGGGCACCGTCGCGGTCGAGGCGTACGCCGACGTGCCCGGCGAGCCGCCGTACCCCGGCGAGGAGGACCTGGTCGCCCGCGCGGTGGACGGCCGCCGCCGGGAGTTCGTCACCGCCCGGCGCTGCGCGCGGGAGGCGCTGGCCGAGCTCGGGTACGCGCCGGCGCCGATCCGCCCCGGCCCCCGGCGAGAGCCGATCTGGCCGGCCGGGGTGGTGGGCAGCATCACCCACTGCGCCGGATACCGAGCCGCCGCGGTGGCCCCGGGCGCCTCGCTCGCCGGATTGGGCATCGACGCCGAACCGCACGAGCCGCTGCCCGACGGGGTCGCGGGCGCGGTCACCGCCGCCGGCGAGCCGGAGCACCTGACCGGCCTGCGGGCCGCCCACCCGACGGTGCACTGGGACCGGCTGCTGTTCAGCGCCAAGGAGTCGGTCTACAAGGCGTGGTACCCGCTGACCGGGCGCTGGCTCGGCTTCGAGGACGCGGAGCTGACCATCGACCCGGCCGGCCGGTTCGTCGCCCGGGTGCTGGTCGACGGCGCCCGGGCCGACGGGGGCCCGCCGCTGCGCCTGCTCCACGGCCGCTGGCTGGTCGCGCGCGGACTGGTGGTGACCGCCGTCGCGGTGTCCACCGGTTCGTCCTTGTTTGCCCGGCCCGACCCGGGGTAGGGGCCTGAGGACCTGGTCATTTCGCCGCAGGGAGGACAGGTCCTGATGGAATCCAGCAAGCCCGCCCAGGTCGTCAAGGGTGTCGTCGAAGCCGCCGTCGAGAAGGTCGGCGACGCGCTGGCCCCGGACGTGCCGGGCGCGCCGGGCAGCGCGCCGCCGTCGCTCGACGAGCCCACCGCGCCGCACGGCCCGCTGCCGCCCACGGACGAGCAGGGCGCACCGGACACCCGCACCCCGACCGGCGCCGAGACCGGCGTCCCGAAGATCGCCAAGGGACAGCAGGGGGCGTATCTCACCACCGCCAACGGTGCGCGACTGCGCGACACCGACCACTCGCTGAAGGCCGGGCCCCGCGGTCCGGTGCTGTTGCAGGACCACCACCTGCGCGAAAAGATCATGCACTTCGACCACGAGCGGATCCCGGAGCGGGTGGTGCACGCCCGGGGCGCCGGCGCGCACGGCGTGTTCGTCGCCTACGGCACCGCCGAGGAGGTCACCCGCGCCGGGTTCCTGAAGAAGGGCCGGGAGACGCCGGTCTTCGTCCGCTTCTCCACCGTGCTGGGCTCGCGCGGGTCGGCCGACACGGTGCGCGACACCCGGGGCTTCGCCACCAAGTTCTACACCGACGAGGGCACGTTCGACCTGGTCGGCAACAACATGCCGGTCTTCTTCATCCAGGACGCGATCAAGTTCCCGGACATCATCCACGCCGGCAAGCCGCACCCGGACCGGGAGATCCCGCAGGCGCAGAGCGCGCACGACACGTTCTGGGACTTCGTCTCGCTGCACACCGAGGCGCAGCACCACACCATCTGGAACATGTCCGACCGGGGCATCCCGCGGTCCTACCGGACCATGGAGGGCTTCGGCGTGCACACCTTCCGCCTGGTGAACGAAGCCGGCGCGACGGTGCTGGTCAAGTTCCACTGGAAGCCGAAGCTCGGCGTGCACTCGCTGGAGTGGGAGGAGGCGCAGCTGATCAACGGGATCGACCCGGACTTCCACCGCCGCGACCTCTACGACGCCATCGAGGCCGGCGCGTACCCGGAGTGGGAGCTGGGCATCCAGGTCTTCCCGGACACCCCGGAGGAGACGTTCGCCGGGATCGACCTGCTCGACCCGACGAAGATCGTGCCGGAGGAGCTGGCGCCGGTGCAGCCGATCGGCCGGCTCACGCTCAACCGGACCCCGCGCAACTTCTTCGCCGAGACCGAGCAGGTGGCGTTCCACGTGGGCCACCTGCCGCCCGGCATCGACGTCACCAACGACCCGCTGTTGCAGGGCCGGCTCTTCTCGTACCTGGACACGCAGCTGACCCGGCTGGGCGGGCCGAACTTCACCCAGATCCCGATCAACCGGCCGCACGCCGACGTCAACGACATGCTCCGCGACGGCTTCCACCAGCAGGCGGTGCACGCCGGGGTGGCGCCGTACCGGCCGAACTCGCTCGACGGCGGCAACCCGTTCCCGGCCGGCGACCGCGAGCACGCGTTCGTGGATGTCCCGGTGACGGTGGCCGAGGCGCCCAAGGTCCGGGCCGCGCCGGCGTCCTTCGACGACCACTTCAGCCAGGTCCGGCTCTTCTGGGCGAGCATGTCGCCGGTGGAGAAGGAGCACATCGTCCGGGCGTACACGTTCGAGCTGGGCAAGTGCTACCACCAGGCGATCAAGGAGCGGCAGCTGCAGAGCCTGGCCAACATCGACCCGGTGCTGTGCGAGCAGGTCGCCACCGGTCTGGGCCTGCCCGCGCCGCAGCCCACCGTGCCGCTGGCGGAGGCGCAGCCCAGCCCGGCGCTGTCCCAGGTCGGCCGGGAGTGGCCGGCCGACGGCCGGATGGTCGGCATCGTGGTCGACGCGGACGGCGACCTGGACGACGTCGCCGAGGTCCGGCGGGCGGTGTTCGCCGCCGGCATGGTGCCGCTGCTGGTCGCCGCGCACGGCGGCACGGTCGGCGGGCTGCCGGTGCAGCGCACGTTCGCCACCGCCCGCTCGGTCGAGTTCGACGCGGTCCTGCTGGCCGGCGCCCCGGCGCCGGCGCCGGACGCGCTGCCGGCCCGCGACGCCAAGGCCGGCGCGACGGGTTCGTCCACCGTCGACCCGCGGGTGCTGCTGCTGGTCGAGGAGGCGTGGCGGCACGCCAAGGCGATCGGCGCGTGGGGCGCCGGCGCGGAGGTGCTGCGGCAGACCGGGGTGGCCGGTTCGCCGGGCGTGGTCGCCGAGGGCTCCGGCGCCGAGGCGTTGGAGTCGGTGCAGCGGCTGATGGCGGCGCACCGGGTCTGGGAGCGGTTCCCGGCCTCGGTCGCCTGACCGACGCACCGGCGAGGGGCGGTCCGCCACGGGCGGGCCGTCCCTCGCCGTTTCTTTCATTGACCTGTCTCAGTATTGCAGCATGACGTCGCCCACTGCCATGATGACCGTCGATTTCTTCCCCTCTTCCGAAGGAACGGTCCCATGGCGCCCTCCCGCCGCACCCTGATCCGGTCCGCGCTCGCCGGATCCGCGATCGCCGTGCTCCCCGACCTCGCGCTTCCCCCCGCTCCGGCCGCCGCCGCCAGCCCGCCGGGCGACGTGGTCGGGAAGGTCACCGTCGGCTACCAGGGCTGGTTCAGCTGCCCCGGTGACGGCGCCCCGATCGGCGGCTGGTGGCACTGGAGCCGGGACCGGTTCCAGTCCCCCTCACCGGCCAACACGACCATCGTCTCCTGGCCGGACATGCGCGAGTACGACCGCGGCTACGCCACCGCGTACCCGAACCGCGGTGACGGCCGACCGGCCACGCTCTTCTCCTCCTACGACCAGCAGACCGTGGACACCCACTTCCGCTGGATGCGCGAGCACGGCTGCGACACCGCCGCGCTGCAACGGTTCAACCCGTTCGGCGACGAGGGGCCGACCCGCGACGCCATGGCGGCGAAGGTCCGGTCGGCGGCCGAACGCTTCGGCCGCACGTTCTACGTCATGTACGACGTCACCGGCTGGACGGCCATGCAGTCGCAGCTCAAGGAGGACTGGGCCACCCGGATGTCGGCGCACACCGCGTCACCGGCGTACGCCCGGCAGAACGGCCGGCCGGTCGTCTGCGTGTGGGGATTCGGCTTCGCCGACGACGGCCGCCCCTTCGCCCCCGCCGCCTGCCTGGACGTGGTGCGGTGGCTCAGGGCGCAGGGCTGCTACGTGATCGGCGGGGTGCCCACCTACTGGCGGCAGGGGATCAACGACTCCCGGCCCGGCTTCGGCGACGTCTACCGGGCGTTCGACATGCTGTCGCCGTGGATGGTCGGGCGCACCGGCTCGCTCGACGGGCTGGACTGGTTCCACGACAACGTCAACGTCCCCGACCTGGCCGACTGCGCCGCCCACGGCATCGACTACCAGCCCTGCGTGATGCCCGGCGACCTGTCCGCCGGGCACCGACGGCACGGCGACTTCTACTGGCGGCACCTGTACAACATGGTGCGGCTCGGCGCCCACGGCCTCTACGTGTCGATGTTCGACGAGTTCAACGAAGGCAACCAGATCGCCAAGACGAGCGAGACCGGCGCGACCACCCCGGCGGGCGTGGGGATCCGGGCCCTCGACGAGGACGGCACCGCCTGCTCGGCCGACTACTACCTGCGGATCACCGCCGACGGCGGACGGATGCTCAAGGGACAGTTGGCGCTCACCGCGACGCGCCCCACCCCGCCGGTGGTCGGGGGTGGGCAGCCACCCGCCGACGACCTGGCGGCCGGCCGGCCGGCGACCGCGAGCAGCCAGCAGAACGGCCCGTACGGCGCCGGCAACGTCGTCGACGGCGACCGGGGCAGCTACTGGGAGTCGGCGAACGGCGCGTTTCCCCAGTGGTGGCAGGTCGACCTGGGCGCCAGCCACCCGGTCACCCGCCTGGTGCTCGCGCTGCCGCCCGGGTGGGAGGCCCGGACCCAGACGCTGTCCGTGCAGGGCAGCGTCGACGGCGCCGACTTCGCCACGCTCACCGGGCCGACCGGCGTCCGCTTCGACCCGGCGACCGGCAACGAGGCGACGGTGACCCTCTCCGCCACCTCCGTCCGCCACCTGCGGGTGCGGTTCACCGCCAACACCGGCTGGCCGGCGGGGCAGCTCGCGCACCTGTCCGCGTACGCCGGGTAGTTCATCGACGCACATCGTTGACGGCTTAGTTAATACTCTTTAATATTTGGTCCACCTCGAGGAAGACCCCCTGTCCACCCCCGTCCCCCGGGAAGGCCCCCTCGATGCCCAGACCCCACCTCCGGCGCCGCCTCGCCGCCGGTGCGCTCGCGCTGGCCACCACCGCCGCCACCCTCACCCTCGCCCCGTCCGCCGCCGAGGCGGTCGTGCTGCCCGGAAACTTCAAGAGCGTCGGCTACCTGCCGTCCTGGAGCGGCAGCGTCAACACCGTCCAGTACGGCAAGCTCACCCACGTCAACTACGCCTTCGTGCTGCCCAACGGCGACGGCAGCCTGCGCGCGGTGGAGAACCCGAGCAAGCTCTCCTCGCTGGTCTCGCTCGGGCACGCCAACAACGTGAAGGTCTCCATCGCGATCGGCGGCTGGAACGACGGCGACGACTCCGCGTTCGAGGCGCTCGCCGCCACCTCCGGCGCTCGCGGCGCGTTCGTGAACAACGTGGTCGCCTTCGTCAACCAGTACAACCTCGACGGCGTCGACATCGACTGGGAGTATCCCGATCCGGGGACGTCGGCCAACAACTACACGCTGCTGATGCAACAGCTCGGCAGCGCCCTGCACAGCCGGGGCAAGCTGCTCACCGCCGCGGTGGTCGCCGAGGGCTACTACGTCACCGGCGTCCCGACCGCCGTCTTCGGCTCGGTCGACTGGCTCAACATCATGGCGTACGACGGCGGCAGCCCGCACGCCAACTACGACTGGTCGATCGCCGCCGTCAACGGGTGGAAGGCACGCGGCCTGCCGGCGGCCAAGGCGGTGCTCGGCGTGCCGTTCTACAGCCGGCCCGGCTACTACACCTACGCCGCGCTGGTCGGCATGGACCCGGCCAACGCCAACCGGGACTGCACCACGGCCGGTGGCGCGCAGCAGTGCTACAACGGCGTCCCGACCGTCAGGCGCAAGACGCAGTGGGCCATGGCGAACGCCGGCGGCATGATGAACTGGGAGCTGTCGCAGGACACCACCGGCTCGACCTCGCTGGTCGGCGCGATCTACGACACGGTCACCGGCGGCGGCACACCACCCCCGTCCGGGCGCACCGGGCCGATCACCGGCATCGCCGGCAAGTGCGTCGACGTCGCCGCCGCGGGCACCGCCAACGGCACCGCGATCCAGCTCTACGGCTGCAACGGCACCGCCGCGCAGAACTGGACCGTGGCCGGCGACGGCACGCTGCGGGCGCTGGGCAAGTGCCTCGACGTCACCAGCGCCGGCACCGCGAACGGCACGAAGATCCAGCTCTGGGACTGCAACGGCACCGCCGCCCAGGTCTGGCAGGCGCAGAGCAACGGCACGCTGCGCAACCCGGTGTCCAACCGGTGCCTGGACGCCACCGGCAACAGCTCCGCCGACGGCACCCGGCTGCAGATCTGGGACTGCTTCGGCGGCGCCAACCAGGTCTGGCGGCTGCCGGCCTGACCGCCCGACACGTCCCCGCCGCACCGTGCCGGTGCGGCGGGGACGCGTGTCACCAGCGGTTGCGCGCCTCCTCGGCCCAGCCGGTGAGGCCGTCGAGGTCGACGTGCTCGCCGTCGTCGGTGGCCGCCCAGCCGGTGAAGTGCCCGAAGCACTGGTGCGTCTCCCCGGCCAGCACGAGCAGGTTGGTGCGCGCCACCCGCTCGTGGAACGGGTGGAACGTGACGTCCACCCGGTCGCCGGTGATCCGCCACGGCCGCAGCCAGTCGGACCGGTCGTAGCGCCAGGTGAGATCGGCGCCGATCTTGTGCAACCGGCCGTCGACGAAGACCGCGTTCTCGGTCGAACCGGTGCCGTCGGTCCACTTCCCGCCCACCTGGATCGCCCGACCCGGGCCGCAGCCGGCCGCCCAGTTCCAGCGCACCGCGTACGGCCACTTGCCGCGCCCGTGGTCGAGCACCGCGAACGAGTCGGCGCCGACCGGGTGGTCCGTGCCGTCGATGCGGATCGAGCCCCGCACCGGACGGCCGACGTCCTTGACCGTGTACTGGAACCGGCGGGTGCTCCACGGCACCACCACGCCGAGCGACTCGTGCCCCGGCGGCAACGGCACCACCAGGTCGACCTCGACACCGGGCGCCGTGGCCCGCACGGTGCTGCCGTCGGCCCCCTGGTCGATGTCGATGGTCAGCCCGCCACCGCGGGCCCGGACCAGGCCGGCGCCGCTGACCGGCGGGAACTCCGTGCCCCGGGCGAACGGCACGACCGCCTCGGCGACGGTCTCCCGGCGGGTGCGCCGGTCGAGCAGGTAGAGGCTCTGCACGCCGGCGTAGTCCAGCGAGGACGCGACCAGGCCGAGGACGTGTGTCGGGGTGACCACGCCCCAGTGCTCCCACCGCTTGGCCCGACCCCAGCCGCGCAGGTGGGACCGGTGCAGGGGGCGCCGGCTCCAGCCGACCGCCGCCGGGTTCAGCCGGCCGTCCGGCCGGCACAGGTCGACCGGCTCGGTGATCTCCCGCTCGTGCGTCATCGCCGCAGGCTACCGGGCGGCCCGGCGGACCGGCGTCGGCCGTTCCGCCGGGCCACCGGCGGTCAGCGGCCCCGCTTGGCCCGGCAGATCTCCACCGGCAGGGCCGGCGCGCCGTCGACCGGCGCCGGGTCCTCCGGGGTGGCCGCGATGCCACCGGCCGCGATCCGGTCCAGCGTGGCCAGCCCGGCCGCGTCGATCTGGCCGAAGACGGTGTAGTTCGGGCGCAGCGCCGAGTCGGACTGGACCAGGAAGAACTGGCTGCCGTTGGTGTCCGGGCCGGCGTTCGCCATGGCCAGCGTGCCGCGGGCGTAGAGCCGGCGGACCCCGGTCGGATCGGTCGGCGCCGGCGGCAGGTCCGTGGGCAGCTCGTCGCGGTACCGGTAGCCCGGGCCGCCCTCGCCGGTCCCCGACGGGTCGCCGCACTGCAACACCTTCAACGTCGGGTACGCGGTGAGCCGGTGGCAGGGCGTCCGGTCGTAGAACCTGTGCCGGGTCAGGTGCAGGAAGCTCTGCACCGTGCAGGGGGCCTGCTCGCGGTCGAGGGTCAGCCCGATCGGGCCCTGGTTGGTGCGCAGGGTCACCCGTACCGTCCCCCGGTCCGGCGTGCGCCGCGGGTCGGGCGGCAGCGGCACCGGCCGGGCGGCCGGCTCGTCCGGCGTCGGCGTGTACGCGCACGGCCCCTTCGTCGGGGCGGGGTCGGCCGGCGCCGCGGTGGCGGCGACACCTCCGGCGGCGACCAGCGCGGCGGCGGTCACCGCCACCCCGGCGAGGCGGGCCAGCAGCGGTACGGCGACGTGCGGTCGGGTTTCGCTCGACACGTGGGTCCTCCCTGGACTCGTGGTACCAGAAAGACCGGAGTCTATGGATCCGGTGGCCCGATGTCGACGGTGCGAAAGTCGGTTGCCGGTCCGGTACCGGATCCGGGAGGGTGTCGGCATGACGTTCTGACGGACCGCACCCCGCCCGCAGGCCGAGCCGCCTGCCGTTCGCCGCTCTCCGCCCTTCCCAGAAACGAGCGTCTGTGTCCGTGCACCCCTCCGGGCGGGCCGCAGTGCCCGCCACCGTCTCCGTCTTCTCCTCCCCCGGCAGTTGGATCGAGTCCGCCGCGCTGGACCAGTGCCACCAGGTCGCCGCGCTGGACGGCATGGCGCACGTGGCCGCCATGCCGGACCTGCACCCCGGCAAGGGCGCGCCGATCGGCGCCGCGATGGCGTCGACGGTGCTCTACCCGTTCCTGGTCGGCTCCGACATCGGGTGCGGCATCGCGGTGTTCCCGATCGCGCTGCGGCGGGCCGTACCCGAACGGCTGCCCGCCCGGTTCCCGGACCTGGACCGCGCCCTCGACCCGGAGCGGGACGCCGACGACCCGGCCTGGTCGGTGCTGGCCGGGGACGTGCCCGCCGGACACCTGGACGGCCTCGGCACGGTCGGGCGCGGCAACCACTTCGTCGAGTTGGCGCGCGTCGGCCCGATCCTCGCGCCGGAGCACGCCGACCGCATCGGCCTGGCCACCGGCGACCTGGTGCTGGTGGTGCACTCCGGGTCGCGCGGGCTGGGCGAGCGGATCCTGCGCGAGCACACCGAGCGGCACGGGGCGGGCCCCGCGCCCGACCCGGACGCCTACCTGGCCCGGCACGACGCGGCGGTCCGGTGGGGCTCGCTCAACCGGCGGCTGCTCGCGGCCCGGGTCGCGTACGCGCTGGGCGCCGAGCCGACCGAGCCGGTCGTCGACCAGTGCCACAACCTGGTCGAGATCCGCGACGGGCGCTACCTGCACCGCAAGGGCGTGGCCCCGGGCGACGGCCGGGACGTGCTGGTCGCCGGCACCCGGGGCACACCGTCCTACCTGGTGGCCGCGCACGCCGGCGCGGACGCCAACCACTCGGTCGCGCACGGCGCCGGCCGGAAGATGTCCCGGGCCGACGCGCTGCGCCGCGGCCGGGCCAAGCACACCGTCGAGGAGCTGCGCCGTACGCCGGTCGGGTCGCTGGTGGTGTGCGGCGACCGTCAGCTGCTGTTCGAGGAGGCGCCCACCGCCTACAAGCGCATCGAGCAGGTGATCGGGGACCTGGTGGCGCACGACCTGGCCACGCCGGTCACCACCACGGTGCCGCTGGTCACCTACAAGACCCCGGACGTCGGCGCGGGTCGCCGCCGGAGCCGGCGGTGACGGAGCTGTTCCTGTCCGCCGGGCGCGGACCGCAGGAGTGCGCGTGGGCGCTGGCCCGGCTGCTGTCCCGCCTGGAGGCCGACGCCGCCCGGCGCGGCCTGCGCGTGGTCCGGGTCGAGACGGTGCCCGGTGAGCGCCCGGGCACCCACCGGTCCGTGCTGGTCCGGATCAGCGGTGCGGGCGCGGAGGAGTTCGCCGTCGGCTGGACCGGCACGCTCTGCTGGCAGGCGGCCAGCCCCTACCGTCCGGGGCACGGGCGGAAGAACTGGTACGTCACCGCCCGGCCGCACCGGGCCGACGTGGCGGCGACCCCGTTCCGCGAGGCGGACGTCGCGATCGTGCCGTGCCGCACCGGCGGACCGGGCGGCCAGCACCGGAACAAGGCCAGCACCGCCGTCCGCGCGACCCACCGCCCGTCCGGCCTGACCGTGGTGGTGGACACCGAACGGCACCTGCACCTCAACCGGCGGATCGCCGTCGACCTGCTGCGGCGGCGGCTCGCCGAGGGCGACGACGCGGCCCGGCGCGCCGGCACGACGGCGCGTTGGCGGATCCACGACGAGCTGGTCCGGGGCGACCCGGTCCGGGTGGAACGACCGTGACCCGGGCGTTCCTGCGGCGCGACGACGTCCGCGACCTGGTCCGCGACCGGCTGGGCCTGGATCGGCGGGTCACCGCGCTGGACCGGCTCACCGGCGGGACCCGCAAGGGCGTGTACCGGATCGGGCTCGACGACGGCGGGTCGGTGGTCCTCTACGTCTGGTCGGCGGCGGAGAACTACTGGCCGGAGTCGGCGACGGTCCCGGACGACCCGTTCACCGAGGCGTCGGGGGCGGACCTGTTCGCCACCAACCACGCCGCGCTCACCGCCGCCGGGGTGCGCGTACCGCGCCTGATCGCGGTGGACCGCGCCGGGCGTCACCTCGACGCCGATGTCGCGCTGGTCGAGGACGCCGGCGGGGTGACGCTGGAGGCGTTGCTGGCCCGCGACCCGGTCCGGGCCGCCGCGCCACTGGCCCGGCTCGGGCACGCGCTGCGGCGGATGCACACCACGGCCGGCCCCCGGTACGGCCGGCTCACCGACGCGCCGGGGGCCTCCGTCGCGCGGGCGGCCGAGGACGTCGTCCTGGACCGGGCGTTGGCGCACCTCGACGGGGCCGCCGCCCGGGACCCCCGGCCGGCGGCGGCGCGGGACCGGATCGCCGCCCACCTGCGCGAGCTGCGGGAGCGGGTGGCGCCGCGACGGGCGTACGCGCTGGTGCACGGCGAGCTGGGCCCGGACCACGTCCTCGTCACGCCGGCCGGCGAACCGGTGATGATCGACTTCGAGGGTCTGACCTGGTTCGACGTCGAGTGGGAGCACGCCTGGCTCCGGCTGCGTTTCGGCGGCGCGTACCCGGCGCTGCGGCCGGTCGCGCTCGACGCCGACCGGCTGGAGTTCTACCGGTACGCGCAGGTGCTGTCGTTGATCGAGGGTCCACTGCGGATCGCCGGGACCGACTTCCCGGACCGGCGGTGGATGCGCGAGCTGGCCGACCGGAACATCGCCGCGGCGCTCTCCGTGCTCTGAGCGGCTCACGCATGGTGACCCGCAGGTCACGGCACCGTCTCATTTCGCACCGATGAACGCCTGATGAACGGTTCGCCTCTTGACGACCGGGCGGCCCGGTCATTGAATTTCGACGTGGCGAGCTGCCCCGCGCGCGTGTCGTCCACACCGGCCGTCAGCGGGGGCGGGCCGGTCGCCCGAGCCCGTGCCCGCACCGGGGCGCCCGGCCGACACCCGCCCCGGCGGGCCGTCCGATGACCGAGCGACGCCGACGCACGCTGCTCAGCGCGGCGCTGCACGCCGTGTCGCACGCCGTCGCCGTCGTCTACTGCCTGACGACGCTCGCCGAGCCGCACCGGCCGCTGATGCTCGGGGCGTACGGCTGCGGTCTGGTCGCCGGCGTCGCGGGCTCGTGGGTCGCGACCCGGGTGACGTCGAAGACCTGGAGCTACCGGGTCTCCTCCACGCTGCTGCTGATCACGCTGGTGGTGGCCGCGGTGGGCGCGCTCGGCGACGGCGGGGTCTCCTCCCCCGCGGCGCTGGGCTTCGTCACCACCGCCGTCTTCGTCGCCAGCTACACCCCGCAGCTGCGCCTGATGCTCGGCTTCGAGGTGCTCATCCTCGGCACCTACCTCCTGGTCGCCGTCGCCGGGCCACCCGCGCCGCGCGGGCACGTCTTCGTCTACCTCGCCGGCATGCTGGTGCTCGTCTCGGTCTGCTCCACCCAGACCCGGGCGCTGGCCCGGCAGCGGTCCCAGCTGCGGGCGCTGGCGTCGCTGGACCCGCTCACCGGCGCGCTGAACCGGCGCGGCCTGGCCGAACTGGCCCGCTTCCTGTTCCGCGCGGGCTGTCGGCCCGGCCCGTCGCTGCTCTGCCTCGACCTGGACGACTTCAAGCTGGTCAACGACCGTCTCGGGCACGCCGCCGGGGACGACCTGCTGCGTCGGGTGGTGGCCGCGACGCGCGAGGTGCTGCGCGGCGGGGACGCCATCGCCCGCATCGGGGGCGACGAGTTCGTGGTGGTGCTCGCCGACGCCGACACGGAGGCGGCCCGCTCGACGGCGGCGCGGATCGAGACGACGCTGCGCCCGCTCACCTCGGTCAGCGTCGGCACCGCCACCGCGCCCTTTGACGGCGACACCCTGGACCGGCTCCTGCACGCCGCCGACCAGCGGCTCTACCGGGTCAAACAGCAGCGCGGACGCGCCGGCGGCCGGCTGCTCGCCGACGGCGGCGGACGCGGCTGACCACGCCCCGGCTGCGGACCCGGCCGGGTGGAGGGCTCCGGGTCAGGCGACGAAGACGCAGAACGGGTGACCGGCCGGGTCGGCGTAGACCCGCAACGGCTCGTCCGGGTCGTCGACGCGGTCCAGCAGCAGCCGGCCGCCGAGCGCGAGCACCCGCTCGTGCTGCCGGTCCAGTTCCGCCACCGACGGCACGGTCAGGTCGAGGTGCAGCTGCTGCGGCACCTCCCCCTCCGGCCAGGTCGCCGCCGGCAACCGCTCGACCTGCTGGAACGCCAGCTGCGGGGCGCCCTCCGAGGTCCGCAGCACCAGCCAGTCACGGCCCCGCCCGTCGGGCTCCCCGGCCGCCGGGGGTTCGTCCCCGGGCCGGTAGACCAGGCCCAGCAGCGCGCGGTAGAACTCGGCCAGGGCCCGTGCGTCGGTGCAGTCGAGCACCACCTGGCACAGCCGCAGACCCGGTCCGTCGGTCACCGTCACCACCTCCGGACCTCCTCCTGCCCCGGGCGGGCCCGGCCCAATCCGCCCGCCGGGCGCTTGGATACGGTGGGCGCGGCTGCGACGCGGCGAGGGAGGACACCGGATGCGCCTGCACGTGGGCTGTGCGATGTGGACGCACCGGTCCTGGTCGGGGCGGTTCCTGCCGCACCCGTTGCCGGCCCACGAGCGGCTGCGCGCGTACGCCGGCTGGTGCGACGCGGTCGAGGGCAACACGACGTTCTACGCGACCCCGAGCCGGGAGACCGTCGCGTCCTGGGCGGAGCAGACCGACCCCGACTTCCGGTTCCTGCCCAAGCTGCCGAAGGCGGTCACGCACGGGCACCGGCTCACCGGCGGCGAGGGCGACCTGCGGGCGTTCCTGGACGCGGTCGAGCCGCTCGGCCCCCGGGCCCACATGCTCTGGGTGCAGCTGCCCGGCGCGTTCGCCCCCGACGACGTGCCCGTCCTGGACCGGTTCCTGCGCACCCTGCCCACCACCCACCGGTACGCCGTCGAGGTCCGCCACCCCGCCTTCTTCACCGACCCCGGCGCGGTGCGGGCGCTGGAGGACACGCTCGGCCGGCACGGCGCGGAGTGGGTCCCGTTCGACACCACCGCCTTCTTCCGGACGCCGCCGACCAGCGACGCGGAGCGGGAGGCGTGGACCCGCAAGCCCCGGCTGCCGCTGCGGACCCGCGCATTGACCGACCGGCCGGTGGTGCGCTACCTCGGCCGCGACGACCCGGCCACCACGGTCGAGGGCTGGCAGCCGTGGCTCGACGTGGTCGCCGCCTGGCTGCGCGAGGGCCGCTCGCCGACCGTGTTCGTGCACACGCCGGACAACGCGGACGCGCCCGAACTGGCCCGCCGCTTCCACGACCAGGTGCGCGCCCGGGTGCCCGGGGTGGCGCCGCTGCCCGAGCCGGCCCCGGTCGGCCCGGCGACGCTGTTCTGACTGTCCGGCCGGTCAGGCCGGCGTCAGCGGCAGCAGCACCTCGAACCGGGTGTCCCCCGGCTCCGACCGCACCCGGATGTCGCCGTGGTGCTTGTTGACCACGATCCGGTACGAGATGTCCAGGCCGAGACCGGTGCCCTCGCCGACCGCCTTGGTGGTGAAGAACGGCTCGAAGATGCGCGGCCGCACCTCCGGCGGGATGCCCGGACCGGTGTCCCGGACCTCGACGGTCAGCCGGTCCTCGGTGCGCCCGGTCCGGACCGTCAGCGTGCCCTCGCCCGCCATCGCGGCGAGCGCGTTGTCGATGAGGTTGGTCCACACCTGGTTGAGTTCGGCGGCGTACGCCGGCACGGCGGGCAGGCTCCGGTCGTACTCCTTGACCACCCGCACGCCCGCCGGCACCTTCGCCTGGAGCATGACCAGCGTGGCGTCGAGCAGGTCGTGCACGTCCACCGTCTGGTAGGGCGCACGGTCGAGTTGGGAGTACTGCTTGGCGGCCCCGACCAGCCCGGAGACCCGGGTCACCGCGTCGTCGATCTCGCCCATCAGCAGCTCGGTGTCGATGGTGTAGGTGATCCAGTGGACCGCCGACTCCAGGTCGTCGCCGCCGACCGCCGCGTCGACCTGGGCGAGCCACCCGCTGTCGATGCCGCCCGCGACCAGCGTCGGGGCCAGCTCCCAGGCCCCCCGTACGCCGTGGTCGTCGAGCCAGTCGGCCAGCTCGTCCTCGGCGTCGCTGGCCGCCAGCGGCGACAGGCCCGGCGCGGCGGCGGCCCGCTTCACCGCCTCCTCCTGGAGGGCGACCAGGTCGTGCAGCCGCCGCCCGTCCAACCGCCCGTCGGCGATCATGGCGAGCTTGTGCCGCATCTTCGCGACCCGCCCGCGCAGCGCCGAGGTGGCCCGCACGGCGGCCGCCGCCGGGTTGTTCAGCTCGTGGGTGAGCCCGGCCGACAGCGCGCCCAGGGCCAGCAGCCGTTCCCGTTCGCCGACGATGGTCTGCGTGTTGCGCATCCCGACGAACAGCCCCTCCAGCAGGTGGGTGGCCATCGGGAACCAGCCGCGCATGGCGTCCGCGATGACCGCCGCCGGCAGGGCGAACACCGCGCAGTCGGTGACCGCGCGGAGGCTGTTCAGGTAGCGCTGCTCGGCCGGGTCCCCGACGTACGCCTGCATCGCGCCGCCGTAGACGCCGGGCTGGCTGGTCCGGCTCAGCTCCACCTCGTCGCCCTGGACCCGGCGGTGCATGGCGACCGTGCCGTCGAGCAGCACGTAGAAGCAGCTCGCCGGCTCGCCCTCGACGTAGACCGGCTCGCCGGCGCGGCGCCGCTCCACCCGGCCGTGCTCGGCCAGGTGGGACAGCTGCTCCGGGGTGAGCGACTCGAACAGGAAGAGCCGCCGCAGCTCGTCGACGGTGAGCCTGTCCGTGGTCACTGGGCCTCCTTCGTTCGCGACTGCGGGGCTCGCAAACCCGGCTCACTCCTCGCGCTCACTGGGCCTCCAAATAGCGGTGCACCAGCGAGACCGCCATCGCGCCCTCGCCCACGGCCGAGGCCACCCGCTTGACCGAGTCGGCCCGCACGTCCCCGGCGGCGAACACGCCCGGCATGCTGGACTCCAGGTGGTAGGGGTCGCGCGGCAACGCCCAGCCCGGCGGCCGACGCCCGCCCCGGGTCAGGTCCGGGCCGGTGAGCACGAAGCCCCGGCCGTCGCGGGCGACCGCGCCGCCGAGCCAGTCGGTGCGCGGCTCGGCGCCGATGAACACGAACAGCCAGGAGGTCTCCACCTCGCGGGTCGCGCCGGTGCGCACGTCCCGCAGCGTCACCCGTTCCAGGTGCTCGCCGCCGGCGCCGCCGACCACCTCGGTGCACGGGTGCACCTCGATGGTGTCGATCCGGGCGATCTGCTCGATCAGGTAGCTGGACATCGACCGGGTCAGGTCCTCGCCGCGGATCAGCAGATGCACCCGGCGGGCGTAGCGGGAGAAGTGCACGGCGGCCTGGCCGGCCGAGTTCGCCCCACCGACGATGTAGACGTCCGACCCCGAGCAGCTCGGCGCCTCGCTGGCCACCGAGCCGTAGAAGCAGCCCCGGCCGGTCAGCTCGGCCAGCCCGGGCGCCGGCAGCATCCGGTAGGAGACACCGGTGGCGAGCACCACCGTGTGCGCGGCGACGCTGCTGCCGTCGCTGAACCGCAGCACCCGCGCCCCGCCCGCGTCCTCCAGCGACACCACCTCGCGCGCGCTGAGCAGCTCCGCGCCGAACCGCAGCGCCTGCCGGCGGGCCCGGTCGGTGAGCTGGGCGCCGGAGACCCCGTCCGGGAAGCCGAGGTAGTTCTCGATCCGGCTGCTCTGCCCGGCCTGCCCGCCGGTGGCCCGCCGCTCGATCAGCACCGTTCGCAGCCCTTCGGAGGCGCCGTAGACGGCGGCGCCGAGCCCGGCCGGGCCGGCGCCGACCACCACCAGGTCGTAGAACTCGGCCGCCGGAGTGGTGGCCAGCCCGACCTGCGCGGCCAGGTCGGCCGTCGACGGCTGCACCAGCGACTTGCCGTCCGCGGTCACCACCAGGGGTACGTCGTTCGCGGTGACGCCCGCGGCGGTGAGCAGCCCGGCGCCCTCCGGCTCGTCGGCGGGCACCCAGCGGAACGGCACCAGGTTGCGGGCCAGGAAGTCCCGGGCCGTGAACGACGGCGCCGACCAGCGGTGCCCGACCACGCGCAGCTCGGGGGTGGTGGTGGCGCCGTCGGCCGTCCACGCCTCCAGCAGCTGGTCCAGCACCGGATAGAGCTTCTCCTCCGGCGGGTGCCACGGCTTGAGCAGGTAGTGGTCGAGGTCGACCACGTTGATCGCGTTGATCGCGGCGTCGGTGTCGGCGTACGCGGTGAGCAGCACCCGACGCGCGGTGGGGAAGAGGTCCATCGCGGCCTCGAGGAACTCGATGCCGTTCATCTGCGGCATCCGGTAGTCGGCGATCAGCACCGCCACCTGCTCGCCGCGCAGCCTCAACTCGCGCAGCGCGTCCAGGGCCGCCTCGGCGGAGTCGGCGCGGACCACCCGGTAGCGGTCGCCGTAGCGGCGCCGGATGTCGCGGGCGACCGCCCGGGAGACGGCCGGGTCGTCGTCGACGGTGAGGATCGCGGGGTTGGGCATGGCCCCACTTAAGCACCACCGGCGGCCGACCCGCACCACCCGCCCGGTCCGGCTCAGCCCGGACGGCCGGGGTCGCGGGGCGGCACCGGGTCGGGTCGCGGGACGCGCGAGGCCGGCGACGGTGACCGGGGACCTTCAGGCGCGCCTCCCCCGCGTCGACACGAGCTGGTAGGACATCACCGCGAAGGCCGGGTCGCGCAGCAGCCGGCGGAACGCGTCCAGCTGACCCGGCGACAGCCCGGCGTCGAGCAGCTCCGGTTCGAGCTGCCGGGAGTTCGTGCCGTACAGCGACGCGCCGAGCGAGCCGCCGGGCCAGCTGCGCGCGTGGACGACCGTGTCCACGTCGACGAGCCCGGCGGCGGTCAGCTGGGCGTGCACGTCCTGCGCCCAGGCCAGGTCCGCGCCGTGACCCTGGAGGATGCCGAGCATCGCGTCGGTCACCTGGGCGAACAGCTTCGCCGCGTCGTCGCTCGGCGCGCTCAGCACCCGCAGCGGCGCGGTGCAGTCGAACTCCTCGACCACCAGCCATCCGCCCGGGGCCAACGCGCCGGCCAGCGTACGCAGCACCCGGCGCCGCTCCGGCAGGTGCAGCAGCACCAGTCGGGCGTGGACCAGGTCGAACGGGTCGCCCGGCGGTGGCTCGTGGCGCACGTCGTGCCGGCGTACCTCCAGGTTCCCGCCCGGGCGCAGGTGCGCCAGGTCGAGGTCGGTCGCCACCACCCGGCCGGACGGGCCGACGGTGGCGGCCATGGCCCGGGCGACCGAGCCGCCCCCGGCGCCGACCTCCCAGCACCGGGCGCCCGGCGTGAGCAGCGGCGGCGCGATCCGGTCGGTGGTGATCGGGTCCAGGAAGGACTCCAGGGCGCGCAGTTGGGGCACCGCGTCGGCGGCGCCGGTGTCGAAGGCGTAGTCGGTCTCGGGGGCGTCGGTCGGCATCGCTCCTCATTCCTGTCCCGGGTTGTCGGTTCGCGGTCCCGGCGCCGCCAGGGAGCCGGACCGGGGCCGGGGAGCCGGCGGCTCCGCGACCGTGGCGACGCTGAGCAGCGCGGCCACCGTGCCCGGGTCGGCCCGGGCCTCGTCGGCCGGTCGGTCGTAGACCACCCGGCCGTACTCCAGCACGGCGATCCGGTCCGCGACCGCGACCGCGTGCCGCACCTGCTGCTCGACCAGGAGCACGGTCAACCCGGACCGGGCCAGCGACCCGACCAGCTCCCGCACCCGCGCCGCCAGGTCCGGCGCGAGCCCTTCGCACGGCTCGTCGAGCAGCAGCACGCGGGGTTGGCCGAGCAGCGCCCGGGCGATCGCCAGCATCTGCTGCTCGCCACCGGAGAGCTGGTCGCCGCGGTGACGCAGCCGGGCGCCGAGCCGGGGCAGCAGGTCCAGCACCCGGGCGACGGTCCAACCCTCGCCGCCGGGGGTGGCCGCCCGCCACGGCGCCGCCGCCAGGACCAGGTGCTCGGCCACGGTCAGCCGGGAGAACACCCGCCGGCCCTGCGGCACCAGCCCCACGCCGGCGCGGGCGATCCGGTGCGGCTGCCGGCCGGCCACCGGCACCCCGCCGATCTCGATCCGCCCGGCCTGCGGCCGGACCAGGCCGGCCACGCAGTGCACGAGCGTGCTCTTGCCGGCGCCGTTGCGGCCCACCACCGCCTGCACCGCGCCGGGTCGCACGTCGAGGCTCACCTCGTGCAGCACGGTGCCGCCCGCGTAGCCGGCGCAGAGCCGGTCGATGCGCAGCATCACGTCACCCCCTCCGCGTACGCTTCCCGGACCGGACCGGACGCGCGGATCTCGGCGGGCGAACCGGCGGCGAGCGTCCGCCCGTCGCGCAGCACGGTCACCGTGTCGCAGAGCGCGTAGACCAGGTCCAACCGGTGCTCGACGAGCAGCACCGCGACCGCGCGGGGCAGCCCGCGCAGGAACTCCACCAGCCAGCCGACCTCCGCCGCGGACAGCCCGGCGGCCGGCTCGTCGAGCAGCAGCAGCCGGGGCCGGCCGGCCAGCGCCACCGCGATCTCCACCTGCCGGCGCTGCCCGTGGGCGAGCTGCCCCGCCGGAACGGCGGCGAGATCACCGAGGCCCACCCGCGCCAGCAGGGCGTCCGCGGTACGCCCGGCCGCCCGTCGCCGCGCCGCCGGATGCCACCGTCCCGTGCGGACGGCCCGGGGCAACGCGGCGACCAGCACGTTCTCCCGCGCGGTCAGCGAACCCCAGACGGCGGGACGCTGGTGGATGCGGCCCACGCCGCGCCGGGCCCGGGCCGCCGGCCCGAGTCGGGTGACGTCCCGCCCGGCCAGGCGCACCCGGCCGGCCGCCGGCCGGGTGGCGCCGGCGAGCACGTCGAGCAGCGTGGTCTTGCCCGCGCCGTTCGGCCCGATCAGCGCGTGCCGTTGGCCGAGCGCGACGCGCAGGTCGACCCCGTCCAGCGCGGCCAGCGACCCGTAGCGCACGGTGACCGCCTCGGCGGTGAGCAGCGGGGTCACGCGCCCACCCCCGTGGGGACGGTCGACCGGGGCGTCCCGGCGGCGGGCCGCTCCCCCGGTGCGGGCGCCGCCGGGCGCCGGCGCGGCCGGCGGGCCGTGGGCAGCAGGTACGCGGCGGCGACGAACGCCAGCCCGAGCACCAGCGGCGCCTGCCCCGGCAGCGCGCCGAACAGCCAGTCCCGGGCGGCGACGACGAGGACCGCGCCGACCAGCGCGCCGCCGACCGAGGCGGTGCCGCCGACCACCACGCCGAGCAGCAGCAACGCGGAGGTGTCGAAGCCGAAGTCGGCCGGCGAGACGTACTGCTGGGCGGTGACCAGCAGCGAGCCGGCCGCGCCGGCGATCGCCCCGGCGGCCACGTGCACGCCCGCGACGTGCGCCGACACCCGGTGCCCGCCGGCCCGCAGCCGCGCCTCGTCGTCCCGGCCGGCCCGCAGCAGCAGCCCCACCCGGGTCCGCAGCACCAGCAGCACCAGCCCGGCGAGCACCGCCACCACCACCAACGTGTAGAGGTAGCGGGCCCGGTCGGTGGCCAGCGGCGGCAGCCCCCACAGCGGGCGGGTCGGGGCGATGCCGGCGAGCCCATCGGTGCCGCCGGTCACCGCGGTCCACCGACCGGCGAGCACCACCGCCAGCTCGCCGACCGCCAATGTGATCATCAGGAGCACCACGCCCCGGGCGGGGACCACCAGTGGCAGCGTCGCCACCGCCAGCGCGGCGCCGGCCGCCGCCGCCACGACGAGCTGCACCGGCCCCACGTCGGAGAGCTGACCGCCGACCACGACGCCGGTGTACGCGCCGGCCGCGTACGGCGCGGTCTGCCCGAGCGTGGGCAGCCCGGCGACCCCGGTCAGCAGCGCCACGCCGACCGCGACCAGGCCGAGCGCCAGCGTGCGGGCGAGCAGCGCGACGGTGTAGTCGTCGACCGCCCACGGCGCGACCACCAGCCCGGCCAGGACGGCCGCCCCGACGAGCCCGCGCAGCGCCCGTACGGCCCGGTCCCTCATGTCGCCCGCCGGACCGTGGCCAGCCCGCGCGCCCGCGCCGCGAGCACCACCGCCATGGCGGCGAACAGCAGGAACGGGGCCGCCGACGGGGCGAGCGCGACACCGAGCGTCTGGATCTGGCCGACCGCCAGCGCGGCGAGCAGCGTGCCGGTCATCGACCCGAGGCCGCCGAGGACCACCACGACCAGCGACAGCAGCAGCACCCCGTCGGCGGTGTCCGGTCCCGGGCCGATGATCGGGGCGCCGAGCACGCCCGCGGCCCCGGCCAGCGCCCCGGCGGCGGCGAGCACGCCGACCCGCACCACGGCCGGGCTCACCCCGAGCACGGCGACCATCTCCGCGTCGTCGACCGCCGCCCGCACCAGCATGCCGGCCCGGGTCCGGCGCACCACCAGGTGCAGCAGGACCGCGAGCAGCGCGGCCACCACGATGAAGACCAGGCGGTACGCGGCGTAGCGGTGCCCCGCGACCGTCACCGACCCGTCCAGCGCGGCGGGCACCCGCACCGGTGGGTCGTCCGGCCCGAACGCGCCGACGAGCAGGCTCCCCCCGACCAGCGCGACGCCGAACGTCAGCAGCGCCTGGGTCAGGTGGTCGGCCGCCGCCGCCCGGGTGAGCAGCACCGCGACCAGGGCGCCGGCGGCGGTCGCGGCAACCACGCCGACGAGCAGCGCCAGCGCCAGGCTGGGCCAGCCGCCGTCGAGCAGCGCGGCGGCGGTGTAGCCGCCGACGGCGAACAGGGTGCCGTGCGCCAGGTTGAGGATGCCGGCCACGCCGAAGCAGAGCACCAGCCCGGCCGCGGCGACGAACACCAGCAGCCCGTAGGCGACGCCGTCCAGCGCCGGCACGACGTACGGGTCGACCGGCACGCCGGTCATCCGCCCACGGTGGCGAGGTCGCCCACCACGGTGTTGGACAGCGCCCGCCCGTCCTGGCGGACCTGGCGCAGATACCACTTCTGCACCGGCGCGTGCGTGGTCGACGAGAACTGCCAGGTGCCACGCGGGCTGGCGATCTGTCCGAGCTGACCGATCGCGGCGTTGATCCGCTCCGGGGTGGCGTCGTCGCCGGCCGCCGCGACCGCGCGGTCCAGCACCGCCGCCGCGTCGTAGGAGGCCATCGCGTACGTCGTCGGGGACCCGTCGTGCGCGGCCTTCCAGGCGGCCACGAACGCCCGGTTCTCGGCGTTGTCGAGGTCGGGCGAGTAGTTCAGCACCGAGTAGATGTCCCGGGCCGCGTCGCCCTGCGCGTCGAGTACGCCACCCTCGGTCAGGAACCCGGCGGCGTAGAGCGGCACGTCCCGGATCTCCGACTGGGCGTACTGCTTGACGAAGTCGACAGCGGCACTGCCGGCGTAGAACGTGTAGACCGCGTCCGCGCCGGACGCCTTGATCCGGGCGAAGTACGGGGTGAAGTTGGTGGTCGCCGGGAACGGCGTGAACGTGGTCTTCCCGTCCGGGTTGGCGAGCCGCCCGCCGGCCCTGGCGAACGCCTCGGTGAAGCCGCGCAGCTCGTCCCAGCCGCCCTGGTAGTCCGGGCCGATGGCGTAGACGCTGCCCTTGACGTCGTCGCGCACGTGCTGGGCGATCGCCTCGCCCGGCTCGTCGGAGAGGTAGGAGGTGTGCCAGACCCGGGACACGTCCTTGATCTCCGGCCGGCCGTTGGAACCGACGAACGGCACCTTCGTCTCGGTGAGCAGCGGATGGACCGCGGCCACCGAGCCGCCGCCGACGATGCCGGTCAGCGCCACCACCCGGTCCTGCTTGAGCAGTTTGGTGGCGGCCGGCACGGCGGTCGCCGCGCCGTTGCCCTCGTCCGCCACGACCAGTTCCACCTTCTTGCCGCCGAGCTTGCCGTCGTGGGTGGACAGGTAGAGCTGGAAGCCGTCGCGGATGTCCTTGCCGACCGCCTGGTACGTGCCGGACAGGGACGCGAGCAGGCCGATCTTGACGGTGCCGTCCGCGCCGCCGGCGGACCGGTCGTCGGCGCAGGCGGGCGCCGCGAGCAGGACGAGGGCGAGCAGCGCCGCGGTGCGGGCACGGCTGCGCCGGGGCAGGGTCAGGGACATGGTGTCTCTCCTGTGCGAGGGGGAAGGGTCCGGCGGGGTGCCGGCGGTCAGCGGCCGCGGCTCAGGGCCGCCCGGGCCGCGGGGGTGAGCGCGTCGCCGATGCGGTTCGCCAGCTCGGTCATCTCGTAGGAGACCTTGCCGACGTCGCACCTCGGGTCGGCGAGGACGAGCAGCGAGGCGCCGTCGTTGAAGGCCATGGAGAACATGAAGCCGCCCTCCAACTGGGTGACGTTGGAGATCACCGCGCCGGCGTCGAAGAACGCCGCCGCCCCGCGCAGCAGGCTGACCAGCCCGCTGCCGGTCGCCGCCAGCTGGTCGGCCCGGTCCGGCGGGAGGCCGCGGGTGGCGGCCACCATCAGACCGTCGCTGGAGATGGCGATCGCATGGCTGACCTCGGTGGCGCGCTCGGCGAACGCGTCCAGCAGCCAGCCGAGATCCTGGTGGTCGGTCACGGGCACTCCCTCGTCGGGTCAGTGGGTGATCAGGTTGGCCCGGCGGCCGGCGACGCCGCGGGCGTACGCGGCCATGGCGGTGGCCACCCGGGCCGGGTCCCGGTGGTCGGTGGCCGGGCGGGGCGCCGGGACACCGCCGGGCACCAGGTGCTCCTGCGGCTGCCGCCGGGGCAGCCCGGAGGTGGTGGTGCCGGCGACCCGTGGCTCGTCGACCCGCGCCGCCGACTGCCAGGCGTCGTCCGCGGGACCGGACCACGGCGTGCCGTCGACGCCCGGCCGGTCGCCCTGGAACCAGTGGTTGACCTGCGCGAAGATCACCGGCTCCTCGGTCGGCGGGTCGCCGCCGCCGGGCGCGGCCCGGAACACCGGGGCGACCGGGAGCGCCCGCTCGGCGGCCGGTCCGCCGGCCCACGGCTGCGGGGCCGGCGGGGCGGCGGGCGCGACGGTGGCCCGCCCGGGCGGGTACGCGACCGTGGTGCGTGCCGCCCGCCGGGACGGCCGCTCCGGGCTGAGCAGGAACTCCTCGGGCGGCAGCGGCCGGATCAACGCGGCCGGGAGGGCCACCTCGGCGATGGTGCCGCGGCGTGGCCCGGACCGGAGCTGGACGGCCGCGCCCAGCCGGGTGGCGAGCTGCCCCACCACGACCAGCCCCATCGCCCGGACGGTGGCGACGTCGATGGCGGGCGGCCGGGCGAGCAGGTCGTTGAGCTGCTGCCGGCGGTGCGGGGGCAGCCCGACGCCCTCGTCGCTGATCTGGACGATCACCCGGTCGCCGAGGCTGCGGCCGGTCACCCAGGCCTCGGTGGCCGGCGGGGAGTAGCCGGTGGCGTTCTCCATCAGCTCGGCGAGCAGGTGCACCACCTCGTCGACGGACTCGGCGGCGACCGCGACGTCGCCGTCGACCAGGCCGAGGCGGATCCGGGCGTAGTGCTCGATCTGGCTCTGCGCGGCCTGGAGCACCTGGGGCAACGGCACGTCGTGGTGGCGTACCCGGCCGACGCCCACCCCGCCCAGCACGAGCAGGCTGGCGTTGATCCGACCCATCCGGGTGGCGAGGTTGTCCAGCGCGTAGAGCTGGTGCAACCGGTCGGGGTCGGTCTCGTCCCGCTCGACCCGGTCCACCTGGGCCAGCACCGCGTCGACCAGACGCTGCTCCCGCCGGCTGAGATGGATGAAGATCTCCGCGGTGTTGGCCCGCATCACCGCCTGCTCCGCCGCCGTCCGCACGGCCGCCCGGTGCACCGCGCTGAACGCCTGCCCGACCTCGCCGATCTCGTCGTCGCCGGAGACCTCCAGCGTGTCGACGGCCTGCCGGCGGGCCAGCTCGTCCGGGTCGACCGAGGCGCTGTCCGGTTCCTGGAGCCGGGCCACCACCTGGGGCAGTCGCTCGAACGCGACCGCGTTCGCCGCGTCCCGCAGCCGCCGCAGCCGCCGGGTGATCTGGCGGGCCACCGCCCAGGTCACCAGCGCGGTCAGCAGCAGGGCCAGCACCGTGGCCGCGGCCTCGACGACGGTACGCCGCCGCTGGTCCGTGTGGGCCGCGCGGATGTCGTCGAGCACCGTCCCGTCGACCCGCAGGCGCAGCTCGGCCAGGCGTACCGCCCACTGCTGGGTGGCGGTCAGCCAGGTCCCCAGCTCCAGCTCCAGGCGGTCGCCCGCCGCCGTGCGGGCCACCTGGTCGAGCAGCCGTTGCAGCCGCAGCGCGCTCTCACCGCTGCCGGCCTGCTCCCACCAGCCCTGCCAGGCCGGCCGGGCCAACGCCAGGAACGCGAGGCTCGCCTCGGTGACACCGGTCCGGGCGGCGGTGATGTCCTGCTGCAACGCGGGGGTCACCTGGCCGGCGGTGACCGCCCGCAGCACCGCCACCTGCTGCTGGCCGACCGCCTCGGCCACCTTGGACAGCGCGGCCGAGGCCCGGATGCCGTCCGCGATCCGCGGGTTGACCACGCCGAGGGTGACGCTCTCGCGCAGGCCGAGCAGGTCGGCGATGACGATGCGGTAGCTGAACGTCATGGCCGACACCGAGGCGCGCTCGGCGGTGCGCACCTGGGCGCGCAGCGGGGCGAGGCTGTCGAGCGCCGCGTCTATCCGCGGCAGCACGGCCCGCTCGGCGGCGGCGCCGGACGGCACCTCGGCGCGCCGGCGACGGTAGCCGGCGACCGCGGCGTCGGTGGCCGTGGTGGCGTCGGCGAAGGCGTCCTGCTGCTCCGGGGCGCCCCGGGTCAGCAGGTCGGCCGCGACGATCCGTTCGTACTGCAACCGGTGGGCCAGGTCGCCGGCCTCGGCGCCGAGCTGGGCCAACAGGCCGAGGTCGCTGGCGCGGGAGGTCTGCCGGGCGCTCTCGGTGAGGGCCAGGCCGGCGAAGCCCATCACGGCGACGAGCGGCGCGGCCACGATGAGGCGCATCCGGCCGCCGATCCGCCACCGGCGGCGGCGGGTCGGGTAGGGTCGGGCCGCGTGGGACCTCGTGCTCGACGCCACTGCTGACTCCCCGCACTGATCGGCAAAGTTCTATCTGCATTTGCGGATTGCACGTCCCATTGCGCCGGACGGCGTGCGCGGAGGCCAGACCCGCTCGTGGTACAAACAGGCCGTACCAGCATCTGTACCCGGAGTTGGCGACGCCGGGGCGTACCCGGGGATCCGGCGGCGGAGGTCAGTGCCGGCCGGCCGCCGACGGCGGTTGGCCCTCCGGCCCGGGTTGTGCGAGCACCTGGCCGATCAGCTCCCGCAGCTCGTCGATGGCCGCCACCACGGCCTGCGGATCGCGGGGGTCGCGCCGCGCAGCCGGCGGCGGACCGGCCGGCTCCCAGCCCGCCACCTCAGCGGACCGCGGCCCCCGCCGCCCGTCCGCGGCCAACTGCTCCGCCGCGACGCGCGGCCACAGGTCCGCCAGCCGACCGCCGGTGGCGAGCACCTCGTCGCACCGGACGGCGAACTCCTGGCTGCCGAAGCGCCGGCCCGACTCGACCGCCGCGACCGTCTCCCGGCTGAACCGCACCCGCTCCGCCAGCGTCCGCTGGGTCAGGCCGCGTCGCGTCCGCCAGCGGCGCAGCTCGGCCCGGAACTGCCGGCTGGCGGCGGCGGGATCGGCGTTCGACGCGGGCGTGCGATCCATGTGCTCACCTTCGCGACGCCGGATCGGCGCCGGCAGCAGATCGAGGGCGGGTGATGACTGGGCGTTCGCAGGGGGTCATTCTTAACCCACCGACGTGCGGGTGTGAAGACACGACTGCGCTGCGTGTCCGTCGACGGTGGCCGGTCGACGTCCCCATCGGCGCGCGGTCACGCCGCCGGACGCGACTCGGAGCGCACCGCCGGATCCACCACCACGGGCAGGCCGCGGTGCGCACGGAAGGCCAGGTTGGGCCGGAAGACGCGGTCACCGCGAGGCGCCGGACGCAGACCGGGCAGCGCCGAGGCGAGGCGGGTGAGGGCGACACCCGCCTCCAGCCGGGCCAGCGCCGCACCGATGCAGAAGTGCGGCCCGTGCCCGAATGAGAGGTGGTCGTGCGCGTCCGGCCGACCCGGGTCGAACCGGTCCGGATGCCGGAACACCGACGGGTCCCGGTTGGCGGCGCCGATCAGCAGCAGACACCGCGCGCCGGCCGGTATCGCGACGCCACCGAGCGTGACCGGCCGGTTCGTGATCCGCAGCCAGCCGTCGATGGCGGGCGCGAAGCGCAGCGTCTCGGCGAGGAAGGCCGCGACCTCGTCGGGCCGCTCGGCGAGCGCCCGCCACCGGTCCGGGTCGGACAGCGCGTGGTCGAGGGCGTGGGCGAGCAGCCCGGCGGTGGTCTCGTGACCGGCCACCAGCAGGTTGAACACGATGCTCGACACCTCGGCGACGGTGAGGACCGCGTCGTCGCCACCGCGGTACGCCAACAGCTCGTCCACGTAGTCGTCACCGC
This sequence comes from Micromonospora sp. WMMD754, assembly GCF_049315235.1. Classification (NCBI taxonomy): domain Bacteria; kingdom Bacillati; phylum Actinomycetota; class Actinomycetes; order Micromonosporales; family Micromonosporaceae; genus Micromonospora; species Micromonospora sp. WMMD754. Next base: position 4,049,283 of record NZ_CP186058.1, on the reverse strand, counting down.
CTCGACCGTTCGTGGCGTGGTCGTCGAGCCGGCGCCGGACCAGGTCCTGGCAGTAGCGCCAGAACTCCAGCAGCCCGCCCGCCAGACGGACCTGCTCGGCCGGGTCCGGCCGCCCCCAGATCAACGCGATCTGCCCGTCCGCCCAGGCCCGGATCCGGGGCACGTCCCGGGCGGGCACGCCGAGGATGTCGAGCAGCACCAGCAGCGGCAGCTCGGCGGTGAACCCGGTGACCAGGTCCACCCGCTCGCCGGCCCGCGCGGCCAGCCGCGCCACCAGCTCGTCCACCCGGCGCCGGACGATCCGCCCGTACCGCTGCTCGACCCGCTCGGTCGTGTTGGCGAACGTGACGCGCAGCGCCCGACGGGTGCGCGGGTGCACCGGCGGGTCCGCCGCGGCCGTGGTGGGCGGGGCGTCGATCTCGGCGACCAGCGCCAACGCCTCGGGGCACATGTCGTAGACCGGGGCGAGCGTGAGGGCGTTGCCGAACGTACGCGCGTCGGCCAGCGCCCGCCGCACGTCGGCGTGCCGGGTGATCAGCCACAGCCCCAGCTCGTCGTCGTGGTGCACCCCGCCGCCGTCGGCCAGCAGTCGCGCCCACACGCCGGACGGGTCGGTGAGATAGGCCCCCGTGAACGGATCCAGTCGCATGGCCGCCTCCTCACGTACCGGTCACCTTCCTTACCGTGCGCTATCGGACGAACACGCGTCAACATCCGTCAACATCGATATATTTCTGCCGCTCCCGCGCAATCTGCACCCCGCTCCTTGCCCCCTGCGCCTCCCTTCCGGCGGTGAGGGGCGGGGGTGGGAGGATCGGGAGGTGCGTGCGGTGGTGGTCGAGGAGTTCGGGGTGGCGCCGGAGGTCCGGGAGGTGCCGGATCCGGCGCCGGCGCCCGACGGGGTGGTCGTGCGGGTCGGCGCGACCGGGCTCTGCCGCAGCGACTGGCACGGCTGGCAGGGCCACGACCCGGACATCCGCCTGCCGCACGTGCCCGGGCACGAGTTCGCCGGCGTGGTCGTGGCCGTCGGCACGGAGGTGCGCGGCTGGCGGCCCGGCGACCGGGTCACCGCGCCGTTCGTCTGCGCCTGCGGGCGCTGCCCCTCCTGCCTCGCCGGCGACCAGCAGGTCTGCGAGCGGCAGACCCAGCCCGGCTTCACCGGCTGGGGGTCGTTCGCCGAACACGTGGCCGTGCGCGACGCCGACGTCAACCTGGTCCGGCTGCCGGACGACCTGGACGACCTCACCGCCGCGGCGCTGGGCTGCCGGTTCGCCACCGCGTTCCGGGCCGTGGTCGGGCAGGGCCGGGTGGCCGCCGGGGAGTGGGTGGCCGTACACGGGTGCGGTGGGGTCGGCCTGTCCGCGGTGATGATCGCGGCGGCGAGCGGCGCCCGGGTGGTGGCGGTGGACGTGACGCCCGCCGCGCTGGAGCTGGCCCGGCGCTGCGGGGCCGCGGTCTGCCTCGACGGCGGCGCGCTGGGCGGCCCCGGCGAGGTGGCCGCCGCCGTCCGCGAGGCGACCGGCGGCGGCGCGCACCTCTCGCTCGACGCGCTGGGCAGCCACGCCACCTGCGTCGCCTCCGTCGAGAGCCTGCGCCGGCGGGGTCGGCACGTGCAGGTCGGGCTGCTGCCCGCGGCGCAGGGCCGGCCCGCGCTGCCGATGGACCTGGTGATCGCGTACGAACTGGAGCTGCGTGGCAGCCACGGCATGCCGGCGCACGCCTACCCGGAGATGCTGCGCCTGGTCACCGCCGGGGTGCTGCGCCCCGGCGAACTGGTCACCCGCACCATCGACCTCGCGGCGGCGCCGCAGGCGTTGGCCACCATGGACCGTCCGACCGTCGCCGGGATGTGCCTCATCCGTCCCTGACACGGCCGCGGGCCGGCCCCGACGTCGGGAGACCCCGACGCGGACCGGCCCGCGACCGACCGGCTCAGTCCGTCACGGTCACCGAGACGGTACGGGACGGCTGCTGGTACTGCCCGTGGTTGTCCATGCCGCGGATCGTCACCGTGTACGTGCCGGCCGGGACGACCGGCGACGTGTACGCGAAGTTCGACCCCGGCGAGCCCGGGCTGGTGAGGAACGCCGCGATCCACGGGTAGTTGCCCGCCGTGCCCGGCTTGCTGAACGTGCCGGACGCGTTCATCCCCTGCCCGGCGCTGTTCGCGATCTGCAGCTCCACCCGCTGCATCCCGACGTCGTCGACCGCCCGGCCGCTCACCACGATCCGGCCGCCGGTGTAGGCCTGCCCCTCGACCGGGGTGACGCTCGGCTCCAGCCTCGGGTCGAGGTCACCCGGGTAGACGAGGTACCGGGCGGTGGCGCCGGTGGTCGACCCGTCCTGCTGCCCCGCCGTGTCCACGGCCCACGCCTCCACGGTGAACGTGCCCTTGGTGGGCAGGTCGATCGCGAGCGTGAACGCGGTGTTCGTCGCGCCGGGCGCGGCCAGCGTCGCGTCGACGGTGGCGAACGCCGCCGCCATCGTGCCGTTGGGCTGCACGTACCGGCCGGTGTCCAGGTCGCGCAGCGCCACCCGGACCGCCCGGACGCCCTTGTCGTCGGTGGCGGTGCCGCTCAGGTCGAGGTGCAGCCGGTCGACGTCCTGGTTCACGCCGGTGAAGCTGAGCAACCCGTTCGGGAAGGCGTCGCCGGGCACCTGGGCGGTGACGGTGAGCCGGCCCAGGTTGCCGGTGGACGTGGTCAGGCCCAGCTTGTCGGTGGCGCGTACCCGGAAGTCGTAGACGCCCGGGGTGAGCGGCACGGTGGTGAAGGACCAGTCGAACGTCGCCGCGTCGAGGTTCAGCGGGGAGATCCGGTGGTATGCGGCCACCGAGTCGGCCCCCCAGGTGCCGTCCGCTGCCAACGCCTCGCGGGTGGTGTTGTTGCGCAGGTAGATCTCGACCGACTTCAGGGCGTCGTCGTCGCTCGCCCGGCCGGCGAACGTGACCGTGGCGCCCGGCGCCACGGTCAGCGGCGCGGCGGCGGTCGGCGGGGTCATCGCCACCGGCGCCGTGATCGCCACGGTCGGCGGGACGCCGGTCGCGGAGACCGTCCAGTCCCGGGTGTCGCCACGCAGGTCGCTCTGCCCGGCGGTGTCGACGGCGGTGGCCGCCATCCGCCACTGCCCCTCGGCCGGCAGCGTCACCTCGAACTGCCACGTGGTGGAGACCGCGCCGATCACGTCCGGCTCACCCCGGAAGGTGTTGTAGACCGGCGCGACGGTGCCGTCGTCCTGCAGGTAGCGGTTGTCCGAGGTGCGGAACGAGTAGACCAGCGCGTTGACGCCCTTGTCGTCGGTGGCGGTGCCGGTGGCCACGAAGCTCTTCGTCGCGAGCAGGCCGGCGGCCGGCGAGCTGATCCGGGTCGACGGCGGCAGGTCGTCGAAGCGGAACGCCTCGATCTTCTTGATCGCCTTGGTGGTGTCGCCGGCCTTGTTCCGGTCGAACGTCTTCGCCTGCAACTGGTACTCGCCGGCGGGCAGGGACACCGGCAGGGTCCACGTGGTGGAGGTGGCGTTCGGGCTGGCCACGGTCGCGAGGACACTGTTCGACGCGCCCCAGGTGGTCAGGTCGTCCTGGAGGTACCTGCGGCTCCTGCGGTCCAGGATCTCCACCTGGACCTTCGCCACGCCGGCCGGGGCGAGCGCCTGACCGCCGATGGCGAAGGACTCGCCGGCCTGCTTCACCGCGCCCTCGATCGGCGTGGTGATGGTGGTGTCCAGCGCCGCCGGCGCGGGCTCCCTGGAGAGGTCGAAGAACGCCACCCGGCCGGTGGTCTTGCCGCCCTTGGTGTTGCCGTCGCCGCCGACGAGCAGGCCGCGCGAGGTGGCCAGCATCGCCTTCTCCCCCTCGTACGAGTTGGAGCCGGGGTTCCACTCCAACGCCGTGCCGGTGATCGGGTCCAGCGCGCCGAGGTGGTCGCGGCGCACCACCTGGTCGCCGAGGCCGTAGCCGCTGAGCCCCTGACCGGTGCCGTAGCCGACGTTGTCCAGCCCGGGCCACGGCACGTTCGAGGTGGGCGACTCCTGCCAGCTGAAGTGCCCGCCGACGTAGACGGCGGTGGCGGTGATCGCGACGGAGTAGATGCTGTCGAAGTGCCGCGAGATCCAGAGCGGTTCGACGTGGTCGTTCCCGCTCAACGGGTACGCGATGGCGGTGTCGTTGATCGGCGGCCGGTCGCCGCCCGAGCCGCTGGTGACCACGAAGTACGAGTCGTCCGGCGCGATGTCGCCGGCGAAGACGCGCTGGATCCCGCCGACGAAGGAGAGGTTGTCCTCCCACAGCCGGGTACGCCAGGGCAGCAGGGCCTTGCTGGCCGTACCGATCAGGGCCACGCCGTAGCGGTCCTGCCCGGCGATCTGCCGCCCGGTGTGCACGACCAGCAGCTTGCTGCGGTCGTGGGTGAGCTTGAGCTGCTGCACGGTGAGCATGCCGCCCACCCCGATGCCGCCGGTGAGCGGCAGGTTGAACGCGGTGTCGACCGCGCCGCTGGTGGGGTTGAGCGCGACCAGGCCGCTGCGGGCGACGCCGTTGACGGTGGCGAACTGACCACCGACGTAGACGGCGGTGGGGCTGACGGCCAGCGCGGTCCCCCGCGCGCTCGCGTTCGCGGTGAACGCCGCGACCGGCGCGCCGGTGGTCGGGTTGAGCCGGGCGATCTTGCGCTTGGTGACCCCGTTGATCGTGTTGAACGAGCCCGTGATGTAGAGCGAGGACCCGTCCGGCGACGCCTCCACGGCGGCGACCGCGCCGTCGATGGTCGGCCGGAAGCCGGTGTCCACCTTCCCGGTGTCCAGGTTGTACGAGGCCAGCGACTTCTGGGCGATCGCCGTCCCGCCGACGTTCGCGATCGAGGTGAAGGTGCCCGCGATGAAGACGCGGTTGCCGATCACCTCGATGTCGGTGATCTCGCCGTTGGTGATCTGCGGCGTGTCGGTGCGGGGCGTGGACGGCACCAGCCGGGTGTCCCCGGGGGTGACCTGCGCCCTGGTGGCGACCGTACGGGCGGCGCCGATCGCCGCGCTGCCACCCAACGTCTCCGCGCCGCCGCGTCCGGTGGCGCCGGCGTCCCGGACGGTGACGGTGCCGGCGATCGCCGGCACTCCGGCCACCACGACCGCGCCGGCGGCGAGCACCGCGACCGCGCGACTCCAAACTCGCATCGAGACAACTCTCCCTGTCCGCCGGGACCGCGCCCTCGGGTGGTTCCCGAGTCCATCCGTCCGCGTGCCGGACGTCACCGTAGGAGGCAAGGAGTTCTCGCGATACGCCGCCGCACCGGTAATCGACCGCCAGACATCAATTCCGCCCACACCGGTGGCCCCCCTCCACCGATCGGCCACCCCACCCCACCCACCCCCACCCATCCCGTCGATCATGAAGTTGACCGCTCGATCCGCCCCCGATTCGTCACCGCCAACCTCATGATCGACGCCGCGGTGACGGGTGAGGTGGCGCGGCCGTGGGTCAGGGGGTCTCCGGGGGAAGGAGGAGCTGGGCGTGCGGGTGACGGGCGGACGACTGACGGAGTGTCAAATGTCGACCGAAAACGGGGGACGCAAAGTGCTCCGAGGAGGGCGCGGATATCCGACCGGGCGGCGCACGCGACTGCACAATTGTCGACACAATCGCCGGAGAACGGCGCGATCGGCTCCGGCACGCAGATCACCGGTCGCGCCGCCGGGCCGGCGCGAGGATTCCTCGTGACGGTATGCCATCGAAGATCACCCTGTCAACGATCCACACCGGACGCGGCGTGAGCTGCGAAAATGCCCTTCAATGCGCCCACATAGACGTCATCGCCGCACGCATCAGGCAAATCCCTCCACAGTGCGGTGGAGGTGGCGGGAAAGGCGATGACCGACACGGGCGACATCACGGCGGTGGGCGACACGGGTGGCGACCGGACCGGATCGCAATCGCATTTCTTACCGGCGCGCGGGAATTGGCCGAACGTGCCGCCCCGGTCACCGAACGCATCGACTGCCGACACGATTCGGGGATCGGCGAGTGAAGATCGACGGTGACATGATGGGCGAGGTTCCCATCGAGGAATCCTGATCTTTTCCCACCATCCGGCTGACCGCACGGTCCGGCGCGGCGGCTGCCCGCGCCCGGACGCGGCCACCTCACGGCCGGGCAGCGACGAAGGCGGAGGCGATGACGGACGTCCTGCGGACCCGGCGACCGGTGCCCGCCCCACCGGCACGGCCCGACTCCGACCGGCCCGCGCCGGCCACGGCCGCCCAGCGCCAGATGTGGCAGTTGGACCGACTCGACCCGGGCTCGGCCGCCTACCTGGTGCCGCTGGCCTACCGGCTGCACGGCCCGCTCGACGTGGCGGCCCTGTCCGCCGCGCTCGACGACCTGGTGGCCCGGCACGCGGCGCTGCGCACCACGCTCGCCCGACCGCAGGCGCACGCCGGACAGCCGACCGGGCCGGGCGACGACGATCCGACCCGGGTCGTCCAGGTGGTGCACGCGCCGCGCCCCGGGCTGCTGCGGGTGCACGACCTCAGCGGGCTGCCGAGCTGGCAACGCGACCGGGAGGTCCGGGCCCGGCTCCGGGCCGCCGCGCGCGACCCGCTCGACCCGGTACGCGGACCGGTGCTCCGGGCCGACCTGCTGCGGTGCGCGCCGGAGGAGCACGTGCTCCTGCTGACGATCCACCACGTCGCCGTCGACGAGTGGTCGCTGGGCATCCTCCACGAGGAGTGGGAACGGCTCTACGCCGCACACCGCGCCGGGGTGCCGGCCGGGCTCGACCCGGTCACGCACGACTGCCGCGACCACGCGCTGCGGCAGCGGGACTGGCTCGCCGGGGCGGAGGCGGCCGAGCAGCTCGACTACTGGCGCGGGCAGCTCGCCGGCGCCCCGGCGGCGCTGGACCTGCCCACCCGGGGGCCACGCCCGGCGGTGCCGTCCGACGCCGGCGCCACGCTGAGCGTGCCGCTGGACGTACCGGCCGAGGCGCTGGCCGCGTTCTGCCGGCAGGCGCGGGTGTCGCCGTACATGGTGTTGCTGGCCGTGCTGCACGTGCTGCTGGCCCGGTGGACCGGCGAGCGCGACGTGGTGGTCGGCACGCCGGTGGCCGGCCGGCGCGGCCCGGAGACCCGGCAGCTCGTCGGCCTGCTGCTCAACACCGTGGCGATCCGCGCCCGGCTGGACGACGACCCGTCCTTCGCCACGCTGCTGGAGCGGGTACGCACCGCCGTGCTGGACGCGCTGAGCCGGGAGGAGCTTCCCTTCTCCACGGTGGTGGAGACGCTGCGCCCGCCCCGACGGGCCGGCTTCAGCCCGCTGTTCCAGGTGATGTTCGTCCACGGCCGGGAGGCGGCCCCGCCCCGCCTGGACGGTCTCGAGGTCAGCGCCGTGGAGGTGCCGCCCGCCACCGCGAAGTTCGACCTCACCGTGGCGGTCCGGGAGAACGAACAGGGTCTGCGGACCGTGCTGGAGTACCGCACCGAGCTGTTCGACGACGACGCGATGGCCCGACTCGCCGGGCACTTCCAGACGCTGCTGGCGTCGCTGCTCGCCGACCCGGGAGCGCCGGTCGGCTCGGCCGCGATGCTCACCGCCGAGGAGCACCGCCGGCTGGTCGACGAGTGGAACCGCACCGCCACGCCGGACGAGCCGGACGAGCTGGTCCACACGCTGATCGAGGAGCAGGCCCGGCGCACCCCCGACGGGGTGGCGGTGACCGACGGCGAGGGCGCGCTGAGCTACCGGGAGCTGCACGACCGGGCCGAGTCGCTGGCGGAGACGCTGCGCGGCCGGGGCGTGGGCGTCGGCTCCCTGGTCGGGGTGCTGCTGCCGCGCGCGGCGCCGTTCACCGTGGCGGTGCTGGCGGTGCTGCGGGCCGGCGCCGCCTACGTGCCGCTGGACCCGGCCAACCCGCCCGCCCGGCTGCGCCACCTGATCGGGGACACCGCCGCTCCGGTGGTGCTCACCTGCGCCGAGCTGGCACACCTCGTACCCGGGGACCGGGCGCTGCTGGTGCCGGGGCCGGAAGCGCCGGCGACGGAGGCCGGGCCGGCGCGCGGCGGCGGACCACGACGGCGGGCGCGTCGCCGGCCCACGCCGTCGGCCGACGAGCTGGCGTACGTCATCCACACCTCCGGGTCGACCGGCCGCCCCAAAGGCGTGATGGTCACCCACCGGGGCGTGGCGAACTACGTACGCTGGGCCGCGCAGGCGTACCGGCTGCGGCCGGGCGACGTCGTGCCGCTGCACTCCTCGGTCGGGTTCGACCTGACCGTGACCAGCCTGCTGGTGCCGCTGGCCGCCGGCGCCACGGTCCGGATGATCGGCGAGCACCTCGGCCCGGCGGCGCTGGGCGAGGCGCTGCGCGACACCGCGACGCCGTTCGGCCTGGTCAAGATCACTCCGGCCCAGTTGGAGCTGGTCACGCACCAGCTGCGCCCGGACGAGCTGGCCGGGCGGACCCGGTGCTTCGTGATCGGCGGCGAGAACCTGCGCGCCGACCAGGTGGCGCCGTGGCGGCGGCACGCGCCGGAGACCGCGCTGGTCAACGAGTACGGCCCGACCGAGACCGTGGTCGGCTGCGCCGCGTACGAGGTGGAGCCGGGCACGCCCGCTGACGGTTCGGTGCCGATCGGCCGGCCGATCGCCAACACCGCGCTGCACGTGCTCGACCCGTGGGGCAACCCGGCGCCGGTGGGCGTGGCCGGCGAGCTGTACGTGGGCGGCGCCGGGGTGGCGCGCGGCTACCTCGGCCAGCCGGACGTCACGGCCGAGCGGTTCCTTCCCGACCCCTTCGCCGGGACGCCGGGCGCGCGGCTGTACCGCACCGGCGACCTGGTCCGCCGCCGACCGGACGGCGTCCTGGAGTACCTGGGCCGCACCGACCGGCAGGTCAAGGTGCGCGGCTACCGGGTCGAGTGCGGCGAGATCGAGGCGGCCGTCCGGCGGCACCGGCCGGACGTCGACGTGACCGTCCACCTGCGCCACGACGACCCGGCCGACCCCCGGCTGGTCGCGTACCTGGCCGGCGGCGACGGGACCGACCCGGCGGACCTGCGGGCCGCGCTCGCCGCCGAGCTGCCGTCCTGGCTGGTGCCGGACGCGTTCGTCCGGCTCGACGCGCTGCCGCTGACCGGCAACGGCAAGGTGGACGTCGACGCGCTGCCCGCGCCCGGCCCGGCGGCGACCACCGCGCCCGCATCCCCGCAACCGGCGGCCACCGCCCGGACCGGGCCCGTCGAGCCGGTCCGGCCCGTCCGCTGGGACGGCGACCGGGTACGCCTGGAACGGCTGGTCGCCGAGGTGTGGCGCGACGTGCTCGGCGTCGACGAGGTCGGCGTCCGGGACAGCTTCTTCGATCTCGGCGGGCACTCGATGCGGCTGCTGGCCGTCCTCGACCGGCTGCGCGCCCGGCTCGGTGACGTGCTCACCGCCACCGACCTGTTCCGCCACCCCACCGTCGAGTCGCTGGCCGCGTACCTGGTCTCGGTGACGACGACCGGGGCGGAGCCGGAGCCCGCGCCGCAGGCCCCGCCGCGCGCCGGCGCCGCGGTGGCCGCCGGCCCGGCGGAGGCGCTGGTCGCCGTCGTCGGCATGGCCTGCCGGTTCCCGGGGGCGCGCACGGTCGACGAGTTCTGGGCCAACATCCGCGACGGGGTGGAGTCGGTCCGCGAGTTCACCGTCGAGGAGATGCTCGCCGACGGCGCGGACCCGGCCCGGATCGACGACCCGGCCTACGTGCGCGCCGGCACCCACCTGCCCGGCATCGACGAGTTCGACGCGGCGTTCTTCGGCTTCACGCCCCGGGAGGCGGAGACGCTCGACCCGCAGCACCGCCTGCTGCTGGAGTGCGCCTGGCACGCCCTGGAGCACGCCGGGCACGACCCGTCCCGCCACCCCGGCCGGGTCGGCCTGTTCGCCGGCTCGGGCCGCAGCTCCTACCTGCTCGACCACCTCAACGGCCGGCCGGAGCTGACCGACGCGCTCAGCGAGCACCAGATCTCCCTCGGCAACGACAAGGACTTCCTGCTCAGCCGCGTCGCCTACCAGCTCGACCTGACCGGTCCGGCGGTCACCGTGGCCACCGCCTGCTCGACCTCGCTGGTGGCCGTGCACCTGGGCCGGCAGAGCCTGCTGGCCGGCGAGTCGGACGTGGTCCTGGCCGGCGGCGTCAGCGTCTTCCCGGCCCAGCGACGCGGCTACCTGCATCACGACGGGGGCATCTACTCCCCGGACGGGCACTGCCGGCCGTTCAGCGCCGACGCGCGCGGCAGCATCGAGTCCAGCGGCGTGGGCGTGGTGGTGCTCAAGCGGCTGGCCGACGCGCTGGCCGCCGGCGACACGGTCTACGCGGTGATCCGCGGCTCGGCGATCAACAACGACGGGGCCCGCCGCACCGGCTACACCGCGCCGGGCATCGCCGGGCAGGTCGAGGTGATCAGCAGCGCGCTGGCCGCCGCCCGGGTGGACCCGCGCTCGGTGGGCTACGTGGAGGCGCACGGCACCGGCACCACGCTCGGCGACCCGATCGAGGTGGCCGCGCTGACCGAGGCGTTCCGGCGCGGCACCGACGAGCGCGGCTTCTGCGCGCTCGGCTCGGTCAAGGCGAACATCGGCCACACCGACGCGGCGGCCGGGGTGGCCGGTCTGATCAAGACGGTGATGGCGCTGTGGACGCGGACGCTGCCGCCGACGATCAACGTGGAGCGTCCCCACCCGGGCATCGACTTCGCGTCCGGCCCCTTCCGGCTCGACGGCACGGCCCGGCCGTGGCCCGGCGACGGTCCGCGCCGGGCCGGGGTCAGCTCCTTCGGCATGGGCGGCACCAACGCGCACGTGGTGCTGGAGGAGCCGCCGGCACCGCCGGTCGCGCCGCCGGCCCCGCCCGCGCCGGGGCCCCGGCTGCTGACGCTGTCGGCGCGTACCCCGGCCGCGCTGGAGAGCGCCACCCGGCAGCTGCGCGACCACCTCGACGCCCACCCCCGGTTGGTGCTCGCGGACGTCGCGGCGGCGCTGGGCCGCCGGGCGGCGATGCCCCACCGCCGGTACGTGGTCGCGGCGGACCGCGCCGACGCGGTGGCCGCGCTCGACGCCCCGCAGCGCCGCCTCACCGGCGTCCACCCGGGTGGCCGGCGGACGCTGGCGTTCGCCTTCCCCGGGCACGGCGCCCAGCACGTGGCGATGGGCGCCGGGCTCCACCGGGCCGAGCCGACCTACCGGGCCGTGGTGGACGAGTGCGCCGAGCTGCTCGGCGGCGACCTGGCCCGGGACCTGCGGGCCGTGCTGTGCCCGGAGCCGGGCGGGCACGCGCCGGCGGAGGAACTGCTGGCCCGCCCGCGCCTGGTGCAACCCGCGCTGTTCGTGACCGGCTACGCGCTGGCCCGGACGCTGCTGGCGCGCGGCGTCACGCCGGACGTGATGGTCGGTCACAGCCTCGGCGAGTACGTGGCCGCCTGCCTCGCCGGGGTGTTCTCCCTGGACGACGCGCTGCGCCTGGTGCGGATCCGCGGCGAGCTGGTGGACCGCACGCCGGTCGGCGCGATGCTCGCGGTCGCCCTGCCCGAGTCGGCGGTGACCGCGCTGCTCGACGAGGGCGTGTCGCTGGCCGCGGTGAACGCCCCGCAGCTGTGCGTGGTCTCCGGCGACCCGGCGGCGGTCGGCCGGGTGCGGGAGCGGCTCACCGCCGACGGTGTCGTCTGCCGCCCGCTGCGGGTGGCCCGCGGCTACCACTCGGCGCTGCTCGACCCGGTGCTCGACGAGTTCGCCGCGCACGCCGCCCGGGTCCGGTACGCCGAACCCGAGCGCCCCTACCTGAGCAACCTGACCGGCGGTCCGGTCACCCCGGGGCTGGTCACCGACCCGGCCTACTGGGTGCGGCACCTGCGCGAGCCGGTCCGCTTCGCCGCGTCGGCCGCGCTCCTCGCCGAGCAGGACGCGACGGTGGCCGAGGTGGGGCCCGGGCACGCCCTCGGCGGCCTGGTCCGGCTGGCCGGCCTGCGGCCGGCGCAGGCGGTGGCGATGATGCGGCACCCCCGCGCCGAGGCCGACGACGTCGACACGCTGCTCGACGCGGTGGGCCGGCTCTGGCTGACCGGGGTGCCGGTCGACCGGGAGCGGTTCGCCGGCGACGGGGACCGGCGGCTGCCGCTGCCCGGCTACCCGTTCGAGCGGCACCGCTACTGGATCGCGCCGGCGCCCCGGCCCGGCGCGGTCGCCCCGACGCCGCTCGCGACGCCGGCCGAGCCGCCGGTGGCCGCACCGGCGGACACCGGCAACCGGCCGGAGCTGGGCACCGCGTACGTCCCGCCGGCCACGCCCGCGCAGGAGTGCGTGGCGGAGATCTGGTCCGACCTGCTCGGCATCCGGCCGGTCGGCGCGCACGACGACTTCTTCGCGCTGGGCGGGCACTCGCTGCTCGCCACCCAGGTGGTGGTGCGGCTGCGGGACCGCCTCGGCGTCGCGGTGCCGCTGGAGACGGTCTTCGCCCGACCCACCGTCGCGGGTCTCGCCGCGGCGTTGCCCGCCGGCACGGCCCCCACGACCTCCGCGCCCACCGAGGACGGCGCCCCGGCCGGGTCCGCGACCGGGGCCGGTGGCGCGGCAACGCCACCGGCGCCGGTCGCCCCGGCGGCGACGGCGCTCGCGCGCATCCCCCGCGCCGATCCGGACGCCGGACCCACGCCGCTCTCCTCCGGGCAGCACCGGCTGTGGTTCCTCGACCAGGCGTACGCGCAGAACGCCTACACCGTCGGCACCACGCTGCTGCTGGAGGGCGTGCTCGACCGGGACGCGCTGCGCACGGCGCTGGCCGGGCTGGTGCGCCGGCACGAGGCGCTGCGGACCGTGTTCCCGATCGGGCCGGACGGCGACCCGGTGCAGCGGGTGCTGCCGGCCGGGCCGGTGGAGCTGCCGGTCGTCGAGGCCCCGGCGGAACCGGACGCGCCCGCGCCCGTCAGCATCGTCGAGCCGGCCGTGGCCGAGGCGGTGCCCCGCTGGGTGCACGCCGCCCTCGCCGCCGACGTGCGGCGACCGTTCGACCTGGCCACCGGCCCGCTGTTCCGGGCCGTGCTGCTGCGGGTCGCCGACGAGAAGCACGTGCTGTCGCTGACCATGCACCACGCGGTCTCCGACGGCTGGTCGCTGGGCGTGGTGGCCCGGGAGGTGGCCGCCGGTTACGCCGCCGCCCGCGCGGGACGGCCCGACCCGCTCCCCGAGCTGGCCGTCCAGTACGGCGACTACGCGCGCTGGCAACGCGACCGGCTGGCCGACCCGGACAGCGCGGACCTGCGGTACTGGCGCGCGCAGCTCGACGGGGTGGCCGCCGTGCTGGAGCTGCCCACCGACCGGCCCCGCCCGCCGGTGCAGACGTTCGACGGCGCGGTCCGCACGCTGGTCCTGCCCCGGGAGACCGCCGACCGGCTCCGCCGGTTCAGCCAGGAGCACGGCGCCACGCTGGCGATGACGCTGCTCGCCGCGTTCAAGGCGGTGCTGTGGCGCTGGACCGGCCAGCGCGACGTCTGCGTCGGCATGCCGGTCGCCGGCCGGGTCCGGGCCGAGCTGGAGCCGATGGTCGGCTTCTTCGTCACCATGCTGCCGCTGCGCACCGTGCTCGACGGCGAGTGGACCTTCACCGAGCTGCTCCGGCAGGTCCGGCGCACCGCGCTGGGCGCGTACGACCACCAGGAGGTGCCGTTCGAGCGGCTGGTGGACCTGGTCGACGCGCCCCGGGACCTGAGCCGCAACCCGCTGTTCCAGGTGATGTTCAACCTGCTCAACGTGCCCGAGCAGCGGGACGTGGACGCGGCCGGGGTGCGGATGACCCCGTTCGCGGTGGAGCCCGGGATCGCCCAGCAGGACCTGGCGCTGTACGCGTACGAGGTGGCCGAGGGGCTGCGGTTCCGGCTGGAGTACAACACCGCGCTCTTCGACGCGAGCACCGCCGAGCGGATGATCGGCCACCTGGACACGCTGCTCGCCGCGGCGGTCGCCGACCCGGGCGCCCGGCTGGCGGAACTGCCGGTGCTGACCGGCGCCGAGCTGGCCCGGTTCGCCGAATGGAACGACACCGCCGCGCCGGCGGCGTGGGACGCCGCGCCGGACCGGGTGCCGACCCTGGTCGACCTGTTCGCGCACCAGGTGGCCACGAACCCGGACCGGCCGGCCGTGACCTTCGGCGGGACCACGCTCAGCTACGCCGCGCTGGACGCCCGGGCCAACCGGCTCGCGCACCGGCTGCGCCGGGCCGGCGTCGGGCCGGACGTGCCGGTCGCGGTCTGCCTGCCCCGCTCGGCCGAGCTGCCGGTCGCGCTGCTGGGCGTGCTGAAGGCGGGCGGCGCGTACGTCCCGGTCGATCCGGAGTATCCGGTGGAGCGGCAGCGGTACGTGCTGACCCACAGCGGCGCCACGGTGCTGGTCACCGACGCGGCCCTGACCGACCGGTTCGCCGGCTTCGCCGGCGCGGTGGTGACCGCCGGCACGGCCGACGGGCCGGACACCGCTCCCCCGGTGACGGCCGGGCCGGACCACCTGGCATACCTGATCTACACCTCCGGCTCGACCGGCCGGCCCAAGGGCGTCCGGGTGACCCACGGCGCCGTGGTCAACACGCTCGCCGCGATGCGCGAGCGGCCCGGCCTGACCCGCGACGGCACCATGCTGGCGATGGCCAGCTTCGCCTTCGACATGTCCGTACCGGAGCTGTTCCTGCCGCTGGTGGTCGGCGCCCGGATGCTGCTGGTCGACCGGGACGTCGCCTACGACGCGGCCCGCCTCGCCGCGCTGCTCGCCACCGAGGGCGTCACGCTGGCCCAGGGCACGCCCACGACCTGGCGACTGCTGATCGAGTCGGGGTGGACCGGCACGCCCGGGCTGACCGCCGTCTGCGGCGGCGAGGCGGTGCCCGCGCCGCTGGCCCGGCAGCTCGCCGAGCGGGTCGAGGCGCTGTGGAACCTGTACGGGCCGACCGAGGCCGCCGTGTGGGCCACCATGGACCGGATCACGCCGGACGAGACCCGGCCCACGATCGGTCGTCCGATCGGCAACATGCGGGCGCTCGTGCTCGACGCGCGGCTCGCTCCGGTGCCGGTCGGCGTGCCGGGCGAGATCTACCTGGGCGGGCCGGGGCTGGCCCGCGGCTACCACGACGACCCGACGCTCACCGCACAGCGCTTCGTGCCCGACCCGCACGGCGACGGGCGGCTCTACCGCACCGGCGACCTCGGCCGCCGGCTGGCCGACGGGCGGATCGAGTTCCTCGGCCGGGGCGACTCGCAGGTCAAGGTGCGCGGGTTCCGCATCGAGCTGGGCGAGATCGAGGCGGTGCTGCGCCGGCACGACGCGGTCCGCGACGCGGCCGTGGTGGTCCGCGAGGACGCGGGCGAGAAGGCCGTGGTGGCGTACCTGACCCTGACCGGTGGGCCGGAGCCGGACACCTCCGGCGAGGTGACCGCCGACTTCGCCGCCGACCCGGCGCCGTGGCGGGCGTTCGTGCGCACCTGGCTGCCGGACTACATGGTGCCGTCGGCGTTCGTGCCGCTGGACCGGATGCCGCTCAACGCCAACGGCAAGGTCGACCGGTCGGCCCTGCCCGCGCCCCGCCGCGAGCGCGCCGAGGTCGGCGCCGGCACGCCGGACACGCCGCTGCGGGAGGCGCTGGCGCGGCGCTGGGCGGAGGTGCTCGGCTACGAGCGCGTCGGCATCGACGACGACTTCTTCGACCTGGGCGGCGACTCGTTCCGCGCGATCAAGGCGCTGGCCGGCACCGACCCGGCGATCAGCGTGCTCGACCTGTTCCGGCACCCGACCATCCGCGGGCTCACCGCACACCTGGCCGAGACCGGCGGTTCGGCCGGCCGGCTGCTGCACGAGCTGACCCCGGCCCGGCCGGGCACGCCGACCACGCTGACGCTGCTCTGCGTACCGTTCGGCGGCGGCAGCGCGATCACCTTCCAGCCGCTCGCGGACGCCCTGCCGGCCGGGGTGTCGCTGTACGCGCTGGAACGCCCCGGGCACGACCTGAACCGCCCGGACGAGCCGATGCTCGACCTGGGCGAGCTGGTGGACCGCTGCGTGGCCGAGGTGGTCGGACAGATCACCGGCCCGGTGGCCGTGTACGGGCACTGCGTGGGCGGCGCCGAGGCGGTCGAGCTGGCCCGCCGGCTGGAGGCGGCCGGCGTCGAGGTCACCGGCGTGGTGATCGGCGCGCATTTCCCGGCCCCCCGGCTGCCCGGCCGGGTGTTCGGCTGGCTGCGCCGGTGGTTCCCGGTGGAGCGGTGGGCGTCGAAGCGGCGGACGCTGGAGTCGCTGCGCGCGATGGGCTTCTTCACCGAGGTCTTCGACTCCGCCGAGAAGGACTTCGTGATGCGGGTGGTCCTGGCCGACTCGGCCCGGGGCGAGGACTACTACACCGACGTCTACGCGCGGGGCCTGCCCCGCAAGCTGTCCGCGCCGCTGGTCTGCGTGGTCGGCAGCGGCGACCGGGCCACCGAGCTCTACCAGGAGCGCTACCTGGAGTGGGAGTTCTTTGCCGACCGGGTGTCGCTGGCGGTGATCGAGGGCGCCGGCCACTACTTCGCCAAGCACCAGCCGGCCGAGCTGGCCGACGTCATCCTGACGCACTGCGCCGCCGCGCCGGACGGCGCCAGCACCGGACCCGCGCCGGCGGACGCGGCCCGGCCCGCCGCCGTACCTGCAGAGGCACGGGCGGCCCGGACCGCCCCGGCCCCGGCGGACGTCCCGGCGCGGCGGACGGCGACCCCCAGCCTGGCGGTGTTCTACCTGGTCGCGATCGGTCAACTGGTCTCGCTGATCGGCAGCGGCCTGACCGCGTTCGGCATGGGTCTGTGGGTCTACCAGCGGACCGGGTCGGTGTCGCTGTTCGCCACCGCCACCGTGCTGGCGCTGCTGCCGGCCGTGGTGCTCTCCCCGATCGCCGGCGCGCTGGCCGACCGGTGGGACCGCCGAAGAATCATGGTCCTCGCCGACTGCCTGGCCGCCACCGGCACGGTGAGTCTCGCGCTGCTGCTCTGGTTCGGCCAGTTGCGCCTCTGGCACATCCTCACCGCGATCACCGTCACCGCCGTGGCCACCGCCTTCCAGCAACCCGCCTACCAGGCGGCCGTCACCCAGCTGGTGCCCAAGCGCTACTACGGGCGGGCCAACGGCATCGTCTCGCTCGGCACCGCCACCAGCACCGTGCTGGCGCCGCTGGTCGGCGGTGCGCTGGTCCTCGCCGTCGGACTGCGCGGCATCGTGGTGATCGACCTGGTCACGTTCGTCGTGGCGGTGACCGTCACGCTGTCGGTCCGCTTCCCCGACACGCTCTTCGTCCGGCGGGAGGAGCCGTTCCGCCGCGAGGTGCTGGGCGGCTGGCGGTTCATCGTCCGCCGGCACGGGCTGGTCGCGCTGGTCGTCCTGGTGGCGTCGCTGAACTACTTCTTCGCCATGGTCGAGGTGCTGGTCACCCCGCTCACGCTCTCCTTCGGCGACCCGGCGGTGCTCGGCCGGGTGCTCGCCGCCAGCGGCGTCGGCATGGTGGTCGGGTCGGTGCTGATGGGCGTCTGGGGCGGCACCGCCCGGCGGACCACCGGCATCCTGGCCAGCGTCGTGCTGCTCGGCGTCTCGCTGCTCACCGTCGGGCTGCGGCCGGACCCGCTGTTCCCCGCCCTCGGGCTGTTCGGCATGGGCCTGGCCACCGCGCTGGTGAACACGCACTGGCTGGCGATCGTGCAGGCCAAGGTGGGCCTGGAACTCCAGGGCCGGGTGCTGGCCATGGCGCAGATGCTGTCCTGGCTGATGGTGCCGGCCGGTTTCCTCAGCGCCGGCCCGCTGGCCGAGCACGTGCTCGCCCCGCTGGCCCGGCCGGACGGCCCGCTCGCCGGGCTGGTCGGCACCGGTCCGGGGCGCGGCATGGCCCTGGCCGCGATCCTGGCCGGCCTGTGCGCGCTGGCGCTGGCCGCCGGCGGCATCGCGTACCGGCGGATCCGGCGGCTGGAGGACGAGTTGCCGGACAACGACCCGGGCAGCGTCGTGCTCGCCGACAAGGACCGCATCCAGGAGGAGGCGGACCGTCGCCTCGCCGCCGTGGGTGGTTCCCGGTGAGCGCGCCCGCCCGGCCCGCCGGACCGACCCGCCGCACCGCCACCCGGCGGGCCGGCGGCAGCACCACCGTGGACTGTCTGCACCGGATGGTCGCCGCCCAGGCGGCCCGGACTCCGGACGCGGAGGCGGTCCGGCGCGGCGACACCCCGCTCTCCTACCGCGACCTCGACGCGGCGGCGAACCGGCTGGCCCGGGTGCTGCTGGCGCGCGGCGTCGGTGTCGGCGACCGGGTCGGCGTCTGCCTGCCGCGCACGCCGGAGCTGGTGGTCGCGCTGCTGGCCGTGCTCAAGGCCGGTGCCGCGTACGTGCCGCTGGACCCGGCGTACCCGGCGGCCCGGGTGGCGTTCATGACCGCCGACTCCGGGGCCCGGCTGGTGCTGACCCGGGCCGACCTGGCCGACCGGTTCACCGGCCCGACCGTGCTCGTCGACCGGCTCGACCCGGACGGCGACGGCACCGACCCGGCGACGCCGGTGACGCCCGGGGACCTGGCGTACGTCATCTACACCTCCGGATCCACCGGGCGACCCAAGGGCGTCGCCATCGAGCACCGCTCGGCGGCGGTGCTGCTGCACTGGGTCCGGCAGACCTTCGACGACACCGAGCTGGGCGGGATGCTCGCCGCCACCTCGGTCTGCTTCGACCTGTCCGTCTTCGAGATCTTCGGCCCGCTGGCCTGGGGCGGCCGGGTGGTGCTGGTCGACGACGTGCTGGCGCTGGCCGCGCCCGGCGCGGACCGGCTGCCGGTGACGCTGGTCAACACCGTGCCGGCGGCGATGGGCGAGCTGCTCACCGCCGGGGCGCTGCCGCCGGGTGTGCGTACGGTCTGCCTGGCCGGCGAGCCGCTGACCGCCGCGCTGGCCGCCCGGGTGTGGGCCCGTCCGCACGTCCGCCGGCTGTGCAACCTCTACGGCCCGTCCGAGGACACCACGTACTCGACCTGGGCCGAGGTGCCGCCGGACGAGACGGAGCCGCCGATCGGCCGGCCGCTGCCGGGCACCCGGGCGTACGTGCTCGACCCGGACGGGCGACCGTTGCCGCCCGGCGAGGCGGGCGAGCTGTACCTGGCCGGCGCCGGGTTGGCCCGGGGCTACCTGGACCGGCCGGCGGAGACCGAGGCCCGGTTCCGGCCGGACCCGTTCCGCCCGGGCGAGCGGATGTACCGCACCGGGGACCGGGTCCGGCTGCGCCCGGACGGGCAACTGGCCTACCTCGGCCGGTTGGACGACCAGGTGAAGCTGCGCGGCTACCGGATCGAGTTGGGCGAGGTGGCCGCCCGGCTCGCCGCGCTGCCCGGCGTACGCGAGGCGACCGCCGCCGTCCGGCCCGGCCCGAGCGGGGACCCGCTGCTGGTCGGCTACCTGGTCGGCGAGCGGCGCGACGACGTCCGGGCACGTCTGGCCGAGGTGCTGCCGGGGCCGCTCGTGCCGGCCGCCGTGGTCTGGCTGGACCGGCTGCCCACGCTGCCCAACGGCAAGGTCGACCGGGCCGCCCTGCCCGCGCCGGCGCTCGGCGGTGACCCGGACGGCAGCGGTCCGGACGACGGGACGCTCGGCCCGACCGCCGTCGCGGTGGCGACGGTGTGGCGGCAACTGCTCGGGGTGCCGGTGACCGGCCCGGACGACGACTTCCTCGCGCTCGGCGGCGACTCGCTGCTGGCGGTCCGCTGCGCCACCCGGCTGGCCGCCGCCACCGGCCGCCCGGTGCGCCCCGGTGACCTCTTCGCCCACCCGACGCTCGCCGCGCTCGCCGCCCACCTCGACGCGCCGCCCACCCCGGACGCCCACCCGACGGATACGCCCGACGGCAGCGGCGCGGACCCGGCCGACGGTGTGACGGCGACCGGCGGGCCGGACGGTGGCGGGCCGGCGCCGCTCTCCCCCGCGCAGCGGCGGTTCTGGTTCCTGCACCGGCTCGACCCGGCCGACACGTCCTACCTGCTGGCGTTCGCGGTCCGCTTCGCCACCCCGCTGGACCCGGAGCGGCTGACCCGGGCGCTGCACCGGGTGGTCGACCGACATCCCGCGCTGCGCACGGTCCTGCCCGCCGGGCCGGACGGTCCGGTGCAGGTGGTGCTGCCCGACGCCCGACCCGACCTCACCGTCGCGCCGCCCGACCCGGGCGCCCCGCTCGACGACCGGCTCGCCCGGCTCGCCGCCCAGGTCACCCGTACCCCGATGGACCTGGCGGTGGGGCCGCTGCTGCGCGCGTGCCTGCTGCCCGACGCCGCCGGCCGGGCCGAGGCGTTGCTGCTGGTCGTGCACCACGCCGTCGCCGACGACTGGTCGTTCGGGGTGCTGGTCCGCGACCTGGCGTCGGCCTACGACGACCCCGACGCGCCACCCGGCGAGCCGGCGCCCGGACCGGCCGCCGTCGCCGCCGCGCAGCGCGCCTGGCTGGCCGGGCCGGCCGGACGGCGGGCCGTGGACGAGTTCCTGCGCGAGCTGCACGGCGCCCCCACGGTGCTCGACCTAAAGGCGCGGCGGGAAGGCCGCCCGACGCGTCCGGGGACCCCGCTCGACGGTCGGGCGCTGCGGACCACAGTGGACCCGGCGACCGCGACGGCGGTACGCGAGCTGGCCCGCGCCCACCGGGCCAGCCTGCACATGGTCGGGCTGACCGCGTTCGCCGCCCTGCTCGGCGCCGCCACCGGCCGGGACGACCTGCTGGTCGGCGTCGCCTTCGCCGGACGCACCAGCGTGGCCGCCGAGCAGAGCGTGGGCTGCCACGTCAACACGCTGCCGCTGCGCCTGCGACCGGCCCTCGACCGTTCGTTCGCCGACCTGCTCGCCGAGGCGCGGCGGGTCACCCTGTTCGCCGCCGCCCGCCAGGACGTCCCGTTCGACCTGCTGGTGGAACGGCTGAACCCGGCCCGCCGGCCGCACCGCAACCCGCTCGTCCAGGTCGCGTTCGGGGTGCAGAACGCGCCGGCGGCCCGGCACCGCAGCACCGTCGGCGGCGAGTTCACCGGCGTGGAGCTGACACCCGACGCGGCCCGCCTCGACCTGACGCTCTGGCTGGACGACCGCCGGGGCGGGCTGGACGCGCTCTGGACCTACCGCACCGACCTGTTCGACCACGACGGGGTGGCGACGTGGCACCGCCGCCTCACCGCGCTGCTGCGCGCCGCCGCCGTCGACCCCCGGCGCAGTCTGGCCGACTGCGTCGACACCGCTGGGAGTGAGAGATGACCGATCAGACCCGGGTCGCACGGCCCGTCCCCCGTCGCGGCCGGGACCGGAACCTGGTGGACGTCCGGCCGGACTGGCCCGGCGGCCCGCTGCCGGCCCTGGTCCGCGCCAACGTCCCCGACGTCGACCTGGCCGGCTGGCTGGCCGGGCACCGCGCCGACGTCGACGAGCTGGCCCGGCACGCCGGCGCGGTGCTGTTCCGCGGCTTCGCCGTGGCCGGCGCCGACGACTTCCGCACCGTGATGGCGGCGCTCTCCGGCGACGTGCTGTCCTACGGCGAGCGTTCCTCGCCGCGCAGCCGGGTCACTGAGGGCGTCTACACCTCCACCGAGCACCCGGCCGACCAGCCGATCGTGCTGCACAACGAACAGTCGTACACGGTCACCTGGCCGCTGCGCATCGTGTTCCACTGCGAGGTCGAACCGGCCGCCGGTGGGCGTACGCCGCTGGCGGACAGCCGTCGGGTGCTGGCCCGGCTGCGCCCGGAGACGGTCGCCGAGTTCGAGCGCCGTGGCGTGCTCTACCGGCGCAGCTACCTGCCCGGGATCAGCCTGAGCTGGCAGACCGCGTTCCAGACCGACTCGCGCGCCGAGGTGGAAGCGTACTGCGCCCGCGCCCTGATCGACGTGGAGTGGGTGGGCGAGACACAGCTGCGGACCCGGCAGGTCCGCCCGGCGGTACGCCGGCACCCGGTCACCGGGGAGCGGACCTGGTTCAACCACGCGTTGTTCTTCCACGTCACGTCGCTGCCCGAGGACGTCAGCGCCGGGCTGCGGGCCGCGTTGGCCGAGGAGGACCTGCCCTACCAGACCGCGTACGGGGACGGCACGCCGCTGCCGGACGACGTGCTGGCCGAGCTGCGCGCCGCGTACGCCGCGGAGACCCGCTCCTTCGCGTGGCGGCAGGGGGACGTGCTGCTGGTGGAGAACATGCTCGCCGCGCACGCCCGGGAGCCGTTCACCCCGCCCCGGCGGATCCTCACCGCGATGTCCGACCCGGTCGCCGCCCCGGAGCTGGTCGGGCGCCGCACCCGGGACGGTGCCGCGTGAGCGCCCCGGGGCCGCGTCGGCGCGGCAGCGGTGGCACCGTCTCCGCGCCGGTGACCCGGCGCACGCTCGGCGCTGACGACTTCGTGCTGCTGGTCGAGGCCGCCGTGCCCGACCTCGACCTGGCCGGCTGGCTCGCCGGGCGGCGGGCCGAGCTGCTGGCCGACCTGGACCGGCACGCGGCGGTGTTCTTCCGCGGGTTCGACGTGCGCAGCGCCGACGACTTCGGGCGCGCGGCCCGCGAGATCGGCCCGGAGCTGCTGGGCTACCTGGAACGGGCCGCGCCCCGGCACGAGGTGGCGGACAAGGTGTTCACCTCGACCGAGTTCAACGCCGCCCAGTGGATCCCGCTGCACCACGAGATGTCGTACTCGCACAACTGGCCGACGCACCTGTTCTTCTACTGCGCGCAGCCGGCCACCGGCGACGGCGGCGCGACCCCGCTGGCCGCCGAACGGGTGATCACCCCGCTGATCCCGGCCGAGGTGCGGGAGCGGTTCGGCCGCGACGGCGTCCGCTACGTGCGCAACTACGGGCCGCACCTGGACCTGCCCTGGCAGGAGGCGTTCCAGACCACCGACCGGGCGGAGGTCGAGGCGTACTGCGCCGCCTCGGCGACGGAGTTCACCTGGCTGGGCTCCGACGGGCTGCGGACCGTGGCGCGCCGGCAGGCGACGGCGACGCACCCGCGTACCGGGGAGACGGTGTGGTTCAACCACGCCCACCTGTTCCACGTCTCGAACATGCCGCCCGAGGTGGCCGGCGCGCTGCTGCGCGAGTACGGCCCGGAGGGGCTGCCCCGCAACGCCTACCACGGCGACGGCGAGCCGATCGCCGACGAGGTGGTCACCGGCATCCGCGAGCTGTACCGGCAGCACGCCCTCTCCGTGCCCTGGCGGCGCGGTGACGTGCTGGTGGTGGACAACTTCCTGGCCACCCACGGCCGGGAACCCTTCACCGGCGACCGGCAGATCCTGGTCGCCATGTCCGACCTCTACGTGAACCGGAGTGTGCTGTGAACGGATACCGTCTGTCCCCGGTCCAGCGGCTGGCCTGGTCCGGCAAGCAGGACCTGGTCCGGGCGCGGGTCCAGCTGGACCGGCCGCTCGACCCGGCCCGGTTGCAGGCCGCCGTCGACACGGTGGTGGCCCGGCACGAGGCGCTGCGGCTGACCCTGGTGCACCACCCCGGGCTGCGGGTGCCGTTGCAGGACGTGGACGACGACCGCGCGGTCACGGTCGGCGCGCAGGGCGAGCTGTCGGTCACCCTCACCGACGACGCGTTGGAACTGGCCGCCACCCCGCTGATCGCCGACCCGGCCGGCCTGCGCCTGGTCCTGGCCGACCTGGCCCGCGCCTACGCCGGTGACCTGCCGCCGGCCGACGAGGAGGCGTTGCAGTTCCTCGACGTCACCGAGTGGCAGGTGGAGGAGCGGGAGGCGGCCCCGGCCGCCGCGCCGGGCGCGCCGGCCGCGCGGCTGGTCGAGCCGCACGGGGACGACCCGGTCGCCACGGTCACCGCGACGCTGCCCGCCGCCGAGCTGGCCGAGGTCGCCCGCGTCGCGGACACGCCCGTCGGCACGATGCTGCTCGCCGCCTGGGCGCTCGCGGTGTCCCGGCGGGCCGAGGCGCCCGACGGGGCCGAGGAGGCGGACCTGGTGCTGGCCCGCTGGCACGACGGCCGGCACGCCGAGGGCACCGCCGGCGTGGTCGGCCCACTGGGCGGCTACGGACCGCTGCGCCTGGCGCTGCCGCTGCCGGCGGAACCCGCCGCGCTGCTGGCCGCCGTGCGCGCCGCCGAGACGGTCGCCGACGAGACGTTCCACCTGGTCGACCCGGTCGACGAGAGCACCGGAGCGGTCGCCGGGTTCGCGCTGGAACCGGCCGTCGCGCCGGCCGTGGTGGCCGGTCTCGGCGGCACGTCGGCGGACGTGCCCGTCCCGCCCGCGCCGGCCGGGCCGCGGCTCACCGTGCGCACCGGCGGCGACGAGGTGACACTGCGGGTGACCGGGGGGCGGTGGCTGCTCGACTCGGTCGTGGCGGTGCTGCGCAGCCTGCCGGCCGCGCTGGCCGGCGACGGCCCGCTCGCCGTGCTCGGCGCCGGGGAGGCCGGGTGGCTGGCCGAGGCCGGCGGCACGGTGGGCGCGACGCCGGGGCGTACCCTCGTCGACCTGATCGACGCGGGCCTGGCCGGGATGGACCGGGGCGCCACGGCGGTGTCGGCGGCCGACGGCGCGTACCCGGTCGAGGAGCTGGACCACCGCGCCGCGCGGGTGGCCGCGGCGCTGGCCGCGCGCGGCCTGGCCGGCGCGCCGGTGGGCGTGCTCGCCGCCCGTTCCCGGGACACGGTGGTGGCGTTCCTCGGCGTGCTGCGTGCCGGCGCGGTGTTCGTGCCGCTCGACCCGGACGCCCCGGCGCCGCGCCTGACCGCGCAGCTGCGCGCGGTCGGCGCCGACTGCGTGGTCGGCGTCGGCGGCCCGGCGACGGTGTCCGTCGCGGAGCTGGTCGCCGCCGGCGGCCCGGCGCCCGCGACCGCGCCGGCCCCGACCGACCCGGCGTACGTCATCTTCACCTCCGGCTCCACCGGCACGCCCCGCCCGGTGCGGGTGTCGCACGCCGCCGCCGCGCACCTGGCCGGCGCGCTGGAGGCGACCGTGTACGCGGGCAGCCCGCCGGGCCTGCGGGTGGCGGTGAACGCGCCGCTGACGTTCGACGCCTCGGTGAAGCAGCTGGTGCAGCTCGCCCACGGCCGTTCCCTCTATCTGGTGCCCGACGACGTGCGCCGCGACGGCGCGGCGCTCGCCGGGGCGCTGGCCGAGCACCGGGTGGACGTGCTCGACCTGACCCCCTCCCAGCTGCGCATCCTGCTCGCAGGCGCGGGCGACGGCCGGCTGCCCGGGCTGCTGCTGCTCGGCGGCGAGGCGGTCCCCGAGGACCTGTGGACGGCGGTCGCGGCGCTGCCCGGCGTGCGCGCGGTCAACCTGTACGGGCCCACCGAGTGCACGGTGGACACCACCGTCGCGGAGATCCGCGCGGATGAGCCGCCGACCATCGGCCGGCCGCTGCCCGGCGTCGCGGTCCGGGTGCTGGACGAGCGGCTGCGCCCGGTCCCGCCCGGCGTCGCCGGCGAGCTGTGCGTGGCCGGTCCGCAACTGGCCGAGGGCTACCCGGGCGACCCGGAGGCGACCGCCCGCCGGTTCGTCGCGCTGCCGCTGCCCGCCGGCGGCACCGAGCGGGTGTACCGCACCGGCGACCGGGTCCGCTTCGACGCCGAGCGGCGGCTGCGCTACCTGGGCCGGCTCGACGACCAGGTGAAGATCCACGGCTTCCGGGTGGAGCCGGGCGAGGTCGCCGCCGTGCTGCGCGACCACCCGGAGGTGGCCGACGCCGCCGTGGTCGCCCGCGACGACGACGGGTACGGCGACCGACTGGTCGCCTACGTCCGGCCGCGGCCCGGGTCCGCCCCGCTCGACCTCGGGCGGGTGACCGGGATCAACCCGCACGAGACCCGCTACCTGTACGACGAGATCTTCGTCCAGCGGGTCTACCTGCGCGACGGGATCACGCTGCGCCCCGGCGCGACGGTGCTCGACGTGGGCGCGAACATCGGCATGTTCTCGCTCTTCGTGCACCAGGTCTGTCCGGACGCGACGATCCACGCGTTCGAGCCGGTGCCGGCCGTGGCCGACGCGTTGCGCCGCAACGTCGCCGAGTTCGGCGTGCCGGCCACGGTGCACGCCCACGGGCTGTCCCGGGCCGCCGGGGAGGTCTCCTTCACCTACTACCCGGGCTACTCGATGATGTCCGGGCACGCCGCGTACGCCGACCCGGACGCCGAGATCGGCGTGATCAAGCGGTACCTGGCCAACGAGCGCGACGCCGGCGCCGGTGAGCGGGACGTGCTGCTCGACCGGGCCGACGAGCTGCTCGCCGAGCGGTTCGCCGGCCGGGAGCTGACCGTGCCGGTCCGGCCGCTGTCGGCCGTGCTCGACGAGCTGGCCCCGCAGCGGATCGACCTGCTGAAGATCGACGTGCAGCGGGCCGAGGCGGACGTGCTCGCCGGGCTGGACGACCGGCACTGGCCACTGGTCGCGCAGGTCGCCATGGAGGTGCACGACGCGCCCGGCACCGCCACGGCCGGCCGGCTGGCCGAGCTGGTGGCACTGCTGGAGGCGCGCGGGTTCACCGTGGTCACCCGGCAGGACGACCTGCTCGCCGGCACCGACCGGCACACCCTGCACGCGGTCCGCCCCGAGTACGCCGCCGCCTCGGAGGGGACGCCCGCCGCCGAGGCCGGGCCGGCGCCCACCGTCCAGGAGTGGCTCGCGCAGCGGCTGCCGGCACACCTGGTGCCGGCCGCCGTGGTGGTCCTCGACGAGCTGCCGCTGACCCGCAACGGCAAGCTCGACCGGGCGGCGCTGCCCGCGCCCCGGGTGGAACGGCCGGCCGACGACCCGGCGACGGCCCCGGCCAACCGGGCCGAGGAGATCCTGGTCGAGGCGTGGCGGGAGGTGCTCGGCGTGGCCTCGTTCGGCGTCACCGACAGCTTCTTCGCGCTCGGCGGCGACTCCATCCGCAGCATCCAGATGCAGGTCGCGGCGCAGAAGCGCGGGTTGTCGTTCCAGCTCAACGACATCTTCACGCACCAGACGATCCGGGAGCTGGTCGCCCACGGCCGGATCACGCTGGACGGCCTCGTGCCCGAACCGGCCGCCCGGATCTCCCTCGTCGGCGCGGCCGACAGATTCGCGCTCGTCGGCGTGGCCGACCGGGAGCTGCTGCCGGACGGGCTGGTGGACGCGTATCCGATGACCGCGCTCCAGCTCGGCATGGTCTACCACGGCGAGTTGACCGGTGACCCCGCCGTCTACCACAACGTCACCGCGCACGAGGTGGCCGCGCCGCTGGATCCGGCGGCGCTGCGCCGCGCGCTGACCGTCCTGGTCGACGCCCACCCGGTGCTGCGCACCGGCTTCGCGCTCGGCGCGTACGCCGAACCGCTGCAACTCGTGCACGAGCGGGTACCGGTCGACCTGCCGGTGACCGACCTGTCCGGCCTGGACCCGCAGGCCCGCCGCGACCGGATCGACGCGCTGGTCGCCGAGGAACGTCTGCGCCCGTTCGACCTCACCCGGCCGCCGCTGCTGCGGCTGCACGCGCTGCGCGCCGACGGGGACACGTTCACACTGCTGGTCGCCGAGCACCACGCCGTCCTCGACGGCTGGAGCCTGCACCTGTTCCTCACCGACCTGCTCGGCGCGTACGACCGGGAGCGGGCCGGCACTCCGGCCGCCGCCGATCCGGGTCTGCCGTTCCGGGAGTACGTGACGGCCGAGCGGGCGGCCCTGGCGGACCCGGCGACCCGGCGGTTCTGGCGCGACGGCGCCGGCGCCGCGCCGCCGTTGCTGGTCGGCGGGGCGCAGCCGAGGACCACCACCACCCAGCGGGTGCCGCTGCGGGCCGGCACCACCGAGCGGGTGGCCGAGGTGGCCCGGGACGCCGGGGTGCCGGTCAAGTCCTGGCTGTTCGCCCTGCACCTGCGCCTGCTCGGCGAGCTGGCCGGCCGGGACGACGTGGTCAGCGGCCTGGTGGTCGGCGGCCGACCGGAGGGGGAGGGCAGCGACGCCACGCTCGGGTTGTTCCTCAACACGCTGCCGGTGCGGGTCGCGTTGGGCACCCGGTCGGTGGCCGAGCTGGCCGCCGAGGCGTGGCGGGCCGAGCGGGAGCTGATGGGTCACCACCGCTTCCCGCTGGCCGAGATCGTCCGGGCCGGCGGCGCGGGTCCGCGCTTCGACCACTTCTTCAACTGGACGCACTTCCCGGCGCGGCCGGCCGGTGCCGGCAGCCGCATCGTGGACAGCCGGGGCGTCACCGTGGACGTGGCGTTCAGCCTCGCCGTCGACGCCGAGCTGGACGCCGGCCGCCTCGGGCTGATGATCCAGTACGACCACCGGCACGTGCCGGCCGAGCGGGTGGACGCGCTCGCCGACGGCTTCCGCCGGCTGCTGGCCGCCGACCCGGCCGCACCCCTGCCGGCGGTGGCGTCCCCGGCGGCCGGCGGGGACGCGCGGCAGCGGTGGGCGGACCGGGTGGCGGCGGCCTGGCAGGAGGTGCTCGGCGCTGCGCCGCGTGACCCGGCGACCGACTTCGTCACCGCGGGCGGCGACTCGCTGCGCGCGCTGCGTCTGGTCACCGTGCTGCGACAGCGCCACGGCAGTGACCTGACGCTGCCCGAGTTCACCGCGCTGGGCAGCTACCGGGCGTTGGTCGACCGGGTGGCCCGCGGATGACCGGGTTCGGCACGATCGCGGTGCACGGCGACGACGGCCTGGTTCCGGGCGGGTCGGTGGCCCCGCCGATCGTGCAGAGCGCGACGTTCAGCGCCGAGTCCGACGAGCGGTTCACCGAGATCGCCACCGAGGCGCGGGGCAGCGCGTTCTACACCCGCTACGGCAACCCCAACCACGCCCAGGTGGCCGCCGTGGTCGCCGAGCTGGAGGGCGCGGAGACCGGGTTGGTCACCGCGTCCGGGATGGGCGCGATCAGCACCGTCGCGCTGGCCCTGCTCGCCGCCGGCGACCACGTGGTGGTGCAGCGCAGCACCTACGGCGGCACCACGTCGCTGGCCACCGGCCTGCTGGACCGCTTCGGCGTCACCTGCACGCAGGTGGACCAGACCGACACGGACGCGTTCGCCCGGGCGCTGCGGCCGCAGACCCGGCTGGTGCTGGTGGAGACGCCGAGCAACCCGCTGCTGGAGCTGACCGACCTGGCCGCCGTGGTGGCGACCGCGCACGCGGCCGGCGCGCTGGTGGTGGTGGACAACACGTTCGCCACCCCGGTCAACCAGCGTCCGCTGGACGCCGGGGCGGACCTGGTGTGGCACAGCGGCACCAAGTTCCTCGGCGGGCACTCCGACGTGTCCGCCGGGGTGGTGGTCGGCGGCGCGGAGCTGATCGAGCGGGTGTGGCGCACGGCGATCGTCACCGGCGCCACGCTCGGCCCGGTCGACGCCTGGCTGCTGCTGCGCGGCCTGCGCACGCTGGCGCTGCGGGTGCAGCGGCACAACGCCAACGCGCTCGCGCTGGCCGCGGCGCTGGAGGGTCACCCGGCGGTGGCCCGGGTCCGCTATCCGGGGCTGCCCTCGCACCCCCAGCACGCGCTGGCCCGCCGGCAGATGACCGGTTTCGGCGGGGTGCTCGGCGTCGAGCTGGCGGCCGGGCGGGCCGGCGCGGCGGCGCTGCTGGCCGGGCTGCGCCTGGGCAAGCGGGCGGCCAGCCTCGGCAGCGTCAGCACGCTGGTGGTGCACCCGCGCTCGATGTGGGCCGGCATCGTGGACGCCGACCAGCTCGCCGCCGCCGGGATCGGCGCGGGCCTCGTCCGCGTCTCCACCGGCATCGAGGACACCGACGACCTGGTGGCCGACTTCCGGACCGCGTTGGAGGGGGTGCCGGCCTGACGGGTCAGGAACCCAGATACCGCAGGATCGCCAGCACCCGTCGGCTGTAGCCGGTGGCGTCGGAGAGGTCGAGCTTGTCGAAGATGGCGTTGACGTGCTTCTCCACCGCGCTCTGCGAGACGTGCAGCCGCTGGGCGACGGCGGCGTTGGTGTGGCCCTGCGCCATGTGGTGCAACACGTCGCGTTCTCGTGGGGTGAGACGGCTGAGCGGATCGGTGCGGCTCGTGCCCGACATGAGCTGCCGCACCACCTCCGGATCGAGCGCGGTGGCGCCGGCGGCGACCCGGTCGAGCGCGTCGAGGAAGTCCTCGACCTGGGCGACGCGGTCCTTCAGCACGTATCCGACGCCCTCGGAGCGGTCGGCGAGCAGCTGCGCGGCGTAGCGCTTCTCGACGTACTGGGACAGGACCAGCACCGCGACGGTGGGGAACTCGCGGCGGATCTCCAGCGCGGCCCGCAGCCCGTCGTCGCTGTTGGTGGGCGGCATCCGCACATCGGTGACCACCACCTCGGGACGGTGCCGCGCGACGGCGGCGACCAGGTGGTCGGCGTCGCCCACCGCGGCCACCACCTCGTGCCCCTCGTCGACCAACAACCGGGTGAGCCCGTCGCGGAGCAGCGTCGAGTCCTCGGCCAGGACTATTCGCACGGGAGCGTCACCCGGATCGTGGTCGGACCGCCCGGCGGGCTGGACACGTCGAGGTTGCCGTCGAGAGCCGCGGCCCGCCGGGCGAGGCCACGCAGCCCGCTGCCGGCGGGATCGGCCCCGCCCCGGCCGTCGTCACGGACCCACATGTCCACTCCTCCGTCCCCGGCCCTGATCTCGATGTCGATCACGGTAGCGCCGGCGTGCTTCGCCGCGTTGGTTATCGCCTCGCAGGCGATGAAGTAGAGCACGGCCTCGACCGGACGCGGCGGACGGTCGGGCAGTGCGTGGCTGATCCGCACCGGGATCGGGGTGCGCCGGGCCACCATGGTCAGCACCTCGTCCAGCGGGCTGTGGTCGAGCGCGGACGGGTAGACCTGCCAGGCCACCTCCCGCAGCTCGTCGAGGGCCCACTGCACGTCGGCGTGCGCCTGGTCCAGCAGGGCCCGCGCCCGGTCCGGGTCGCGGCTGCGCCGCGCGCGACCCAGGAGCATGCCGAGCGCGACGAGACGCTGCTGCACGCCGTCGTGCAGGTCCCGCTCGATCCGGCGGCGCTCCGCGTCGACCGCCGCCATGACGCCGGCCCGGCTCTCGGTCAGCTCGTCGATCCGGCGCCGCAGCGCGTCTTCGCCGTCGGGCTCCAGCATGCGGCGCGCGAGATGCCGGTCCAGCGCGCCGACGCTGGCGACCGCCTGGAGGTTCACCAGGAGCAGGCCCGCCCCGATCACGAGTTGCAGCAGCAGATCGGGCACGGCGACGCCGCCGGTCACGACGGCACGGAGGAGAATTGCCGCGAGCACCACGCCCACGGCCAGCACCCCGACGGTGAGCGCACCGAGCAGGCCCGGCACGACCCGTAGCGCGAGGTAGCCGACGGCCCGCCGGCCGGTGGCGCGCAGGGGGGCGGACGCCGGGCGGCTCGCGGCCCAGGCCAGCCGCCGCCGCTCCCACCGGGCGGCCACCGGGGCGTACCGGAGGACGGCGGCGAGGACGCGGCGGCGCAGCACCGGAGCCGGCACGGTGAGCGTCAGCAGCAGGCCGGCCGCGACCAGGATCGCCACCTCGACGGCGGCGGAGACGACACCGGCGGCGACGCCGATCACGGGCCGCGCCCACCGGCCGATCCGCACGCCTCCGGTCGGCGCCCCGGTCACCACCATCCGCCCCTCCCCGCCGGCCTGCCGGTGCCGCCGCTCACCGATCCTCCCCCAGGTGACCCCGGCTGCGGTACACGGTGCCGGATCGCACCGGCCGGTGCGGACCGCCACGCGGAGTCGGGTCACCGGCGACCTCCGCGGCGACCGGACGTCGCCGCTGCCGGAGCAGCCCGGCCACCACGAGCGCGCCGAGCACCAGCGCGCAGACGACGATGACGACGTTCTGGAACGCCCCCGCCCATTCCTCGACCACGTGCCAGTTGGCGCCGAGCTGGTAGCCGGCGAGCACGAACACGGTGTTCCAGACGAGGCTGCCGAGCGTGGTGTAGAGCAGGAACCTCCCGATCGGCATCCGTTCCACGCCGGCCGGAACGGAGATCAGGCTCCGGAAGATCGGGATCATGCGCCCGAAGAACACGGTCGCCGTGCCGTGCCGGGCGAACCACGCCTCGGTCCGGTCGAGGTCGCTGAGCTTGACCAGCGGGAGTCGCCGGACGATGGCACGTACCCGGTCCCGGCCGAGCACCACGCCGACCTGGTAGAGGACCACCGCGCCGACGACGGAGCCGAGCGTGGTCCAGGCGATCGCGGCGACCAGGCTCATCCGGCCCTGGCTGGCGGCGAAGCCGGCCAGCGGCAGGATCACCTCGCTCGGGATCGGCGGGAACAGGTTCTCCAGCGCCACCGCCAGCCCGGCGCCGGGAGCGCCGACGCGCTCGACCAGGTCGGCCGCGAATCCGGCCAGGCCGCCGGTGTCACCGGGCGTCGGCGCGGCGGCGGGGGTCGTGAGGTGCCATGAATCGATCATGTCCCGACGCTATGGCCGTGGCGGGGCGCGGACCATGAGGGTGAACGCATGCCTGAGCGGGTCGACCGGAGCGCGACCCTGGGGTTTTCCGCACCCCCGGTCAGGGTGCCTCGTCGCCGCGTTTCTCCTCCTGCGCCAGCACCGCGTCGCGGCGCTGCGGGTCGGTGCGCTCGGCCAGTGCGGCGGCGAGGCGCGGGTCGGCGGAGAGCCGCTCCCGGTTGCGGTGCAGGAACGTGTCGAACCCGGCGGTGTACGGGCAGGCGTCGTCGCCGAGCGCCGCTGTCGGCTCGTACCGGCAGCCGCCGCAGTAGTCGCTGATCCGGTCGACGTGCGTGCCGTCGAACGCCCACGGATGGGTGTCGATGCGGGCCAGGTCGGCGTACTGGCTCATGCCGATGACGGTGGCGTTCATGACCCAGTCGGCGCCGTCGACGAAGCTACGCTGGAACCAGTCGGCCAGGTCGGCGGGGCGCCAGCCGCGGTGCAGGCCGTAGTTGCCGAGCACGGTCAGCCGCGCGGTCCCGGGCGCCCAACCGGTGTCGCGTACGCCGGCCAGCACGTCGGCCAGGCAGCGCGCCTCCACCGCGTCGGCGTCGAGGCGGTCGAACCAGTCCGGCAGCGGCCGGGTGGCGGCGAGCCAGCCGACGCCGCGGAAGCGCGGCGCGAAGTACCAGTAGAGCTGCCACAGGAACTCGCGCCACCCGAACAGGCCACGGACGAACCGGTGCACCGCCGCGGGCGGCGCCGTGCCGTCCCGGCCGGCGCGCTCGGCGGCGCGGATCGCCGGCTCCGGGTCGAGCAGCCCGAGGTTGAACGAGGACGACAGCACGCTGGACGCGAGCCGGCCGTCGCCGTCGACGAGCAGGCCGTCGGTGTCGGCGTACCAGGGCAGCCGGTGGTCGAGGAAGTGCGTGAGCCGGGCCCGCGCCTCGGCGTGCGTGGCCGGGTGGCGGCGCGGCGCGTCCCGGCCGACGAACCGGATCCCCTCCGCCTCCCACCGGTCCAGGTCGCGGCGGACCTGCGCGTCGATGTCGTCCTCGACGATCGCCGGCGGTGCCGGCACGTCGGTCGGTGGCCGCCGGCGGGGCCGGCGCGCCGGGGCCGGCAGGTCGCGCAGCAGGTCGTGGCGGTCCAGCGCGTACCGGTAGAAGTCGGCCATCCGCAGCTGGCCGCGCCGCCGGTCGGCCCAGGCCGCGAAGTCGGCGCGGTCGGTGACGAATCCGCGCGGCGGCAGCACGGTCAACCCGTCGACGGTACGGGCGAACGCCAGCGCCGCCCGCGACGCCGGGTGCACCACCTCGACCGGCTCGCCCAGCCCGGCGAGCGCCTCGCGGAACGTGTCCGCGCGTACCAGCCGGGCCCGGTCGCCGAGTTCGGCGGCGCGGTGTCGCAGCGCGGACAGGATCAGGTGCGCCTTCTGCCGGTGCAGTCGCCGGTGGGCGAACAGCGACCGGGTCTCCACCAGCAGGACGCGTTGCGCGTCGTCGTCGAGGAAGTGGGGACCCACCTGGTCCGCCAGGAGCCAGCGCCAGCGTGACATGTCCGGGAGATGCCCCTTTCGGACTCGACGAATCGTGCGGACGGAATCGCGGGTCAGTCGCCCCGGACCGGCGGGCGGCGGTGGTCGGTCAACCGCAGGCCGACGCCGCGTACCGCGACGACGGTGACCCCGGTGCCCAACCCGTCGAGCTTGCGGCGCAGCCGCTTGACCAGGGACTGCACGTCGGCCCGGCGCTGCGTCGCCGCGTCGTGCCAGACCGCGCGGTGCAGCTCGGCGTAGCTCCACACCCGCACCGGCTCGGCGGTCAGGCAGGTCAGCAGGTCCCGCTCCAGCCGGGTGAGCGCGACCTCCCGGTCACCCCACCGGGCGGTGGACCGGGCGGCGTCGATCACCAACGCGCGGTCGGGCGAGGGCTCCCGGATGTCGGGCGGGGGCCCCGCCACATCCGAGAGCGCCAACGGGGGACCCCGCCGGACACCCTCACCGGGATTGATCAACTCGCGCAGCTCGTCCAGGTCGGCGACGATGAGCAACGGCGCGACGCCGTCCAGCAGCTCGGTGAGCCGCAACCGTTCCGCCGGTGACGGCGTGACGCCGATGACCAGCGAGAAGGGACGCTCCGCCGCGTCGGTGCCGGCGGTCGTCGCGCTCGTGTCGTCAGTCGTCACCGCACCCCACCGTGACAGTCACTGTCAACCGGTCCGCGATCAGGGGGCCTGTTGGTGACAAGTTGCTCACGTACGGTCATTGATCGTCCTTCGGTGTCGATCATAGTGTCCATTCAGGTGGCCGGCGTAGACCCGCACGGCGCCTAGGGGGCCTGGGGGGTTCGTCTCAAACCGGAGTGACCAGTCGGGAGCGCAGCTCCTGGCCCTTCTGTCATGGCTCGAACATCCGCGGGTCATCGGAGGAGGAGGCAGCACCGATGCTGAGACGTCCACACCGAAGGGGCCTGGCCCGGCGGCTGGTGAGCGCGGGGGCCGCCCTGGTGCTCGCCGCGACCGCACTGGCCGCCACCGGCACCGGAGCACAGGCGCAGGCCGGTACGGGCGCCGGCGCCACGGCCGGCGACAAGATCCGCCCCGAACTCACCCGGCAGCTCCAGGGCAAGAGCGAGGGCGACTTCTGG
Organism: Micromonospora sp. WMMD754; assembly: GCF_049315235.1. NCBI lineage: Bacteria > Bacillati > Actinomycetota > Actinomycetes > Micromonosporales > Micromonosporaceae > Micromonospora > Micromonospora sp. WMMD754. The sequence goes on along the minus strand of NZ_CP186058.1, from coordinate 4,014,265 downwards.
ATCCACTTCTCCGCCCGGGCCGACCTGGGCAAGGCCACCGCGCTCAAGGACTGGAACCAGCGCGGCGCCGCCGTCGCGGCGGCGCTGCGCAAGACCGCCGCCGACAGCCAGGGGAAGATCCGCGCCGAGCTGGACCGCTCCGGCACGAAGTACCAGACGTTCTGGGCGACCAACGCCATCAAGGTCACCGGCGGCTCGCTGACCATGGCGCAGAACTTCGCCGCCCACGCCGAGGTGGACGGCATCTACGCCCCGGTCGAGTACAAGCTGCCCGAGACCACCCCGGGCACCGACGAGAAGGCGCCGAACGCCCTGGAGTGGGGCATCGCCAACATCAACGCCGACGACGTCTGGTCCCAGTACGGCGTCAAGGGCGCCGGCATCACCGTGGCCAGCATCGACAGCGGGGTCCAGTTCGACCACCCGGCGCTGGTCAACTCCTACCGGGGCAACAACGGTGACGGCACCTTCGACCACGACTACAACTGGTTCGACGCGGCCGGCGAGTGCGCCACCGCGCCGTGCGACTCCGACGGCCACGGCACGCACACCATGGGCACCATGGCCGGCGCGGACGGCGCGAACCAGATCGGCGTCGCCCCCGAGGTCAAGTGGATCGCCGCGAACGGCTGCTGCCCGACCGACGCCGCGCTGATCTCCTCCGGGCAGTGGATGCTGGAGCCCACCGACCTCAGCGGCCAGAACCCGGACGCCAGCAAGCGGCCGAACATCATCAACAACTCGTGGGGCACCACGGCGCCGTCCAACGAGCCGTTCATGGAGGACGTCACCGACGCCTGGACCGCCTCCGGCATCTTCGGCGTCTGGTCCAACGGCAACAACGGCCCGTCCTGCCAGACCAGCGGCTCGCCGGGCAGCCTGGCCAGCAACTACTCGGCCGGGGCGTACGACATCAACAACAACATCGCCAGCTTCTCGTCCCGGGGCACCGGGCAGAACGGCGAGATCAAGCCGAACATCTCGGCCCCCGGCGTGAACGTCCGCTCCAGCGTGCCGACCAACTCGTACGCCAGCATCAGCGGCACCTCGATGGCGGCGCCGCACCTGGCCGGCGCGATCGCGCTGCTCTGGTCGGCGGCGCCCACCCTGGTCGGTGACGTCGCGGCGACGCGCGCCCTGCTCAACGACACGGCAACCGACAAGGCCGACACCCAGTGCGGCGGCACCGCGGACGACAACAACGTCTACGGCGAGGGTCGGCTGGACGCGCTCGCGCTCATCGCCGCCGCCCCGATCGGGGACAACGGCACGCTGGCCGGCACGGTCACCGACGCGGCCACCGGCGCCGCGATCGCCAGCGCGACGGTCACCCTGACCGGCGCGGCGGACCGCACGCTGACCACGGGCGCCGACGGCACCTACTCCTCGCTGCTGCCGGCCGGCGACTACCAGGTGGTCGTCTCCGCGTTCGGCTACGCGAGCCGCACCCTCTCCGCGACCGTCACCAAGAACACGACCACCACGCTCGACGTGGCGCTGAGCGCGGTGCCGAGCGTCACGATCGGCGGGCAGGTCACCGACGGGTCCGGCCACGGCTGGCCGCTCTACGCGAAGGTGAGCGTCGAGGGCACGCCGATCTCCGACTACACCACGCCCGCCACCGGCCGCTACAGCCTGACGCTGCCGTCCGGGTCGACCTACCGGCTCACCGTCGAGTCGCAGTACGCCGGCTACCTCACCGTCACCAAGGAGGTCACGGTCGGCACCGGCAACCTCACCGCCGACATCGAGGTGCCGGCGGACCCGGAGGCGTGCACCACGGCGCCCGGCTACACCGTCAGCTCCGACGGCGAGTACGAGACGTTCGACGGCACCGGCGTGCCGGACGGCTGGTCCGTGGTGGACAACGCCGGCACCGGCCAGGTCTGGGAGTTCAGCGACAGCGGTGAGCGCGGCAACCTGACCGGCGGCAGCGGCACCTTCGCCATCATCGACAGCGACAACTACGGCAGCGGCGGGCAGCAGGACACCTCGCTGGTCAGCCCGGTCGTCGACCTGACCGGGGTGAGCGCACCGGTGATCCGGTTCAACCAGGACTACAACTGGCTGAACAGCGACCGCGCGGACGTGGACCTGAGCCTCGACGGCGGCGCCACCTGGAGCAACGTGCTCCGGCAGGCGGCCGACGTGCGCGGCCCGAAGGTGACCGAGATAGCGATTCCGCAGGCGGCGAACCAGTCGCAGGTGCAGGTGCGCTTCCACTACTACAACGCCAGCTGGGAGTGGTGGTGGGAGGTCGACAACGTCCTGATCGGCAGCAAGCTCGTCTGCAAGCCGGTCGCCGGCGGCCTGGTGCTCGGCCACGTGCGCGACAAGAACGACAACGGCTACGTCAACGGGGCCACCGTGACCAGCAAGGACCGCCCGGCGGAGAAGGCCACCACGGTCGCCACCCCGGACGACACCGAGCTGCCGGACGGCTTCTACTGGATGTTCTCGTCGCTGACCGGCAAGCACCCGTTCACCGCCAGCGCCGGCAACTACGTCAGCCAGACCAAGCAGGTCACGGTCGAGGCGGACTGGGCCACCGCGGCGAACTTCCAGCTCGCCTCCGGCCGGCTGTCGGTGCAGCCGACCTCGCTGACCGGAACGGCCCGGATGCCGAGTGGGAAGGTCAGCAAGACGTTCACCGTGACCAACACCGGCGGGGCGCCGGTCGACGTCGAGTTCGGTGAGCGCGACGGCGGGTTCGTCCTGCAACGGGCCGACGGTTCCCGGCTGTCCGAGCAGGCGCTGCTCGGCTCGACCGGCGCGCCGGCGCAGCGGCTGACCGCCGCGACGTCGTTCGCCGCCCGCTCGTCCGGCAAGTCGTCCACGGGCGTGACCCCGGCGGCCGGCCCGCAGGCGGACCCGTGGACCGCCATCCCGGGTTACCCGGCGAACGTGATGGACAACCGGGTCGTCACCGTCGACGGCAAGGTCTACTCGATCGCCGGCGGCGACGGCACCACCTCCAGCGCGAAGAACTACCGGTACGACCCGGTCGCCCAGACCTGGTCCGCCATCGCCGACCTGCCGGGCGCGCGTAACGCGATGACGGTGGGCGTGATCGACGGCAAGATCATCGCCACCGGCGGCTGGGGCGCCTCGGGCCCGGACGGCACCACCTGGTCGTACGACCCGGCGGCGAACACCTGGACCGCGGGGGCGAGCAACCCGGCGCCCCGGGCGGCGGCGGGTCAGGCGGTCGCGGGCGGCAAGCTGTACGCGATCGGCGGCTGCACCACGGCCAGCTGCCTGCCGATGTCCAACTCGGTGGTCCGCTACGACCCGGGCGCGAACACCTGGGAGACGTTGCCCGCCTACCCGAAGTCGGTGGCGTTCCTGTCCTGCGGCGGGATCGACGGCACCGTCTACTGCACCGGCGGCAACGACGGGACGGTGTCGCAGAAGGCCGGGTACGCGTTCGACCCGGGCGCCAACGCCTGGACCCCCATCCCGGACGCGCCGGCCGACAGCTGGGCCGCCTCGTACGCGGTGGCGAACGGCAAGCTCCTGGTCGTCGGCGGGTCGCAGGGCGGGGCCATCACCAACGCCGGCTTCGCGTTCGACCCGGCAACCGACTCGTGGGCCAACCTGCCCAACGCCAACGCGCCCCGCTACCGGGGTGGCGCGGCCTGCGGGTTCTACAAGGTCGGCGGCTCGTCGGGCGGCTTCACGGCCACCAAGGACAGCGAGGTCCTGCCCGGCTTCTCGGAGTGCGCCGAGGGTGCGGCCGACGTCAGCTGGCTGACCGTCGACAAGTCGAAGGTCACCCTGGCGCCCGGTGAGAAGGTCACCGTCACGGTCGGCATGACCGCGAACGTCGACCAGCCGGGCACCTACTCGGCGTCCGTGGTGATCAAGGAGAACACGCCGTACACGGTGCCGCCGGTGGCGGTCACCATGATCGCGCAGCCGCCGACCACCTGGGGCAAGCTGTCCGGGACGGTCTCCGGCAGGAGCTGCCAGGGCGCCACGGCGCCGCTGCCGGGCGCGACCGTCCAGGTCGACTCCTGGGCGAGCTCCTACACCTTCACGACCGACGCCGACGGCCGGTACGCCTACTGGATGGACCGGCGCAACAACCCGCTCACGCTGATCGTCGCCAAGGACGGCTGGAAGCCCCAGACGCGCCAGACGAAGATCAGCTCCGCCACGCCCACCGTGGAGGACTTCACCCTCTCCCCCACCCGCTGCTGACCCCAGCGGCGAGCCGATCGGCCCGCCCGGTGCCCCGCACCGGGCGGGCCGCTCCACCTCCACCCACCCCGTTCACCCCTCGCCGCGCCCCGACCGGCGACCCGGCGCCCCGGCGCCCCGGCGACCCGGCGACCCGGCGACCCGGCGACCCGGCGATCATGGAGTTGTGGCACCTAAAAAGGCGCGCAAATCCGTGCGAATCAGGTGCCACAAGTCCAAGATCGACGGAACGAGCCGGCGCGACACGGCACGCGGGCGCCCGGCGGGCGGTGCACGGGGGCGCCGCGCCAGGGGTCAGGACGGGGTGAGGCGGAAGCCGACACCCCGGACGGCGTGGATCGTCGCGGGGGAGCCCAGGCGGCCGAGCTTGTGCCGGATGCGGCGGACCACGGAGTGCATGTCGGAGCCCCGGCCGAGGTGGTCGTTGCCCCACACCGCCCGGTGCAGCCGGGCGTACGTCCAGACCTGGCCGGGGGTCCCGGCGAGACAGACGAACAGGTCGTGCTCCAGCGGCGTCAGCCCGACCTCCCGCTCCCGCCAGCGCAACACCCGCCGGTCGGAGTCGACGGCCAGTTCCAGCCCCGGCGTCGCTGCGGCGGGCTCGGCGTCCCCGGCCGGGGCGAGCGACGCCGGCGGCCGGCGGACCAGATCGAGGAATCGGCGCGCCTGGTTGGCGCTGGAGACGATCAGGAACGATTCGGTGCCGCCGAGCAGTTGGGCGAGCTGCCGGCGCTCGGCCGACGAGGACGCGATGCCGATGACCAAGGACGGTATCCCTGTCATCCGTTCCCACCTTTCCGGCAGGCCGTGGCGCAGCGCCGAGCAATTACCCGCGCCCATTCCGGCGCCGGCGATCGGGCCGTTCACCGGGCGCGGCGGCTGCGGGGGCGCCGGGCGCGGCGAACGACGTGAGGCGTGCTGGAGCTGCGGTTTCGTGAGGCTTCGGGGTGAGCTACCGGGGATCATATAGCCGTGCACCGATGATTGGTATAGCAGTTAACGTCGATGTAACTGCGGTCGGCAAGATGACCGGGAGAAATTGCGTCACCCGCCTGCCGGGGAGCCGACGGGGCGGGTACCGATGAGAACCGGGCCGCCCCCCGGTCCAATCCGCGTGACCACGCTCCTGCTCGTCCTGGCCGGCGGCACGCTGACCCGCGCGGACGTGGCCGTCCGTTGTGCCGAGCTGGCCGAGGCGCTGCGGGGCCGGGGCGGCGGCGTGGTGGTCTGCGACGTCTCCGGCGTGACCCGGCCGGACCTGGTCACGGTCGAGGCGTTGGCGCGGCTGGGCCTGACCGCCCGCCGGTTCGGGTGGCGGCTGGAGGTCCGGGGCGCGAACGTCGACCTATGCGACCTGGCCGGCCTGCTCGGGCTGGCCGGCGCCCTCCTCGAGCCGGGCCGGCAGGCCGAAGAGCGGGAACAGGCGGTCGGTGTCGAGGAAGTGGTTGAGCGACGTGATCCGGCCGCCGGAGAGCCCCAACACGATCAGCGACCAGGGCACGTGCCCTGAGTCGGGGTCGCGCCGGTACTGCCCGAACGCCGGCATGCCGTTGGCCGCCACCGGCACCAGGCGGGAGCCGCGGCAACCGCTGCCCGTACCGGTCATCCAGGCCGTGATGTCGTCGGGACCGCGCAGCCACAGCGGCACCGGCGGCATCGACAGGGTCGCGTCCTCGTGCAGCAGCGCGGTGAGCGCCGTCAGGTCGTACGCCTCGAACGCACGCACGTAGCGGGCCAGCAGCGCCTGCTGCTCCTCGTCGAGGGGGCGGCGCGCCTCGGCGCCGGTGTCGGCGGACGCGATGGTGGCCCGGGCCCGCTGCAGGGCGCTGTTGACGCTCGCCACCGAGGTGTCGAGCAGCTCCGCGACCTCCTGGGCCGACCAGGCCAGCACCTCGCGCAGGATGAGCACGGCGCGCTGCTTCGGCGGCAGGTGCTGCAACGCCGCGACGAACGCCAGGCGGACCGACTCCCGCCCGGCGACCACCTCGGCCGGGTCGCCGGCGGAGGGCAGGACCCGGTCGTCCGGCACCGGGCCGAGCCAGATCTGCTCCGGTCGTGGCTCGCCGGGGTGGGTCGCCGTGCCGCTGCCGGCAGGGCCGAGGTCCATCGGCCGGACCCGGCGCTGCGCGCTGGCGGTCATGTTCAGGCAGACGTTCGTCGCGATCCGGTACAGCCAGGTCCGCAGCGCGGACCGCCCCTCGAACCGGTCGAAGTTGCGCCAGGCCCGGACAAAGGTGTCCTGCACCGCGTCCTCGGCCTCGAAGGCCGAGCCCAGCATCCGGTAGCAGTAGCCGGTCAGCTCCGGCCGGTACGCCTCGAGTTGCGTCTCGACAGGGACGCTCGCCACGTCGCTCACCCCGCCGAAACTAGCCCACATGCTGCGCGAACGCGAACACCCGAAGATCCGGGGCGTGGGCACCGATGAGTCCGCCCGTCCCGGCCGGTCCACAGTTCGTCAGCACGGAACACACGAGGAGCGCGAGATGAGCACGACGCAGCACAGCGCCGAGACCACCGCCCCGGGGCGGTACGCCGACGTCAACGGCGTCCACCTCTACTACGAGACGCACGGGTCGGGCCGCCCGATGATCCTCCTGCACGGCGGCCTGATGTCGGGCGAGCTGTTCGCGCCGATCCTGCCCACGTTGACCGCCACGCACCAGGTGATCCTGGTCGACCTGCAGGGCCACGGCCGCACCGCCGACGTCGACCGGCCGCTCGACATGGCGCTGATGGCCGACGACATCGCCGCGCTCATCGACCACCTCGGGCTGGACCGGCCCGACCTGGTCGGCTTCTCCCTCGGCGGCGGCGTCGCCATGCACGTGGCCTTCCGGCACCCGGAGAAGGTGGGCCGGCTGGTCTCCGCGTCGGCGCACATCCGGCGTGACGCCGTCCACCCGGAGCTGCTGGCGCAGCAGGGTCAGGTCACCGGCGCGGCGGCCGAGTTCATGAAGGACACCCCGATGTACGAGCTGTACCAGCGGGTCGCGCCGCGCCCGGAGGACTTCCCCCGGCTGCTCGACAAGATCGGCGAGGCGATGGCGCAGGACTTCGACCTCACCGAGCAGGTACGCGGCCTCCGGGTGCCGACGCTGATCGTCGCCGCCGACGCCGACATGGCCCCGCCGAGCCACTACGTCGAGGTGTTCAAGCTGCTCGACGGCGGCCTGCGGGACGGCGGCTGGACCGGCGAGGGCCGCCCGGCGGGCGGGCACGCGCTGGCGATCCTGCCCGGCCTGACCCACTACGACATCGACCAGTCTCCGCTGTTCGCCGCCGTCACCCTGGCCTTCCTCGACCAGCCCCGCTGACCGTGAGCACCCCGGGTTGCCACGGGTCGGCCGCGCCGCCGTCGTGCCCTTCCGACCGCTCCGTCGATCATGGAGTTGTGGCACCGCGCGAAGACCGCGAAGAGGGCATCCGAGACACCGCAAGTCCAAGATCGACGGGTTCGGGCGCGAGGACCGGGGGCGGTCGGCACTAGTATGCGAGCGTGGCTCGGGTTCGGAGTCCGTACGCGTTGGTGGCCGCCGCTGTGGCGGTGCTGCTCGGCGCGGGCGTGGCCTGGGGTGTCGACGACGCGTTGGGGCTGAGCCACACCCCCGCCGACGTGCCACGGGAGACGGTCGTGGCAGCGCCGCTTCGACCGGCCGCGCCGGTGCCGCCGCTGTCCTCGATCGTGGTGCCCGATCACGTCCGCGCGCACAAGGCCGCCGCAGCGGTGGCGGACGCGCTGTCCGCACGGGGCCGTCCCCGCCCCACCGTCACCTGGACCGCACCGGAGAGGGTCGTGCCACCCGCGCCGACCACCGGACCGAGTACCCGCCCGGATCCGGCGAGCACGCCGCCCGCGCCGACCACCGGCCCAGGCGCGGGGAACACGTCGGCGGTGACCACACTCCGGGCGGAGCTGCGTGCCGGCGACGCGCCGGAGTCGTACCGGATCGGTGTGCGGCGCGCGGAGTTGACGGTCACCGGCGACCTCGCGGGTGTCACGGCCGGGCTCTACCGGCTGGCCGACCGGATCCGCTCCGGCGCTGACGTGCTGCCGGCGGCGGAGACGGGCCGCCCGGTCGCGCCCCGCCTGGGGCTGCGGTTGACCGACGCCGGGTCGGTCGGCCGCGAACCGGATCCGGCGGCGTTCGCGGCCGGTGACGACTACAGCCTGAACACCGACGTGGTCGCTCCGGCACTGCTGCCCCGGGCCCCCTGGGTGGACGCCGCCGCGGTGGCCCGGATCGACGCGCAGTTCCGGCAGTTCGTCGACCACGCCGTCGCGCAGGGCTACAACGGCGTCGTGGTGCCGGGCTTCCTAGAGTACGTCACGTTCGCCGGCGTCGGCGACGGGCACGCCGTCTATCCGGCCGGGGACCCGCACGTCGACCGGGCGCGGGCCATGGTCGCGGCGTTCGGCCCGGTCTTCCGGTACGCCGACGAGATGGGGCTGCGGGTCTTCCTGCTCACCGACATGCTCGCGGTCTCGCCGCCGTTGGAGGCGTACCTGAGCAGGACGGTGGGCGGGCTGGACACCACCGACACCCGCCTCTGGGACGCCTACCGGGCCGGGCTGACCGAACTGTTCGGCAGCATGCCGTTCGTCGCCGGCCTGATGGTCCGCATCGGCGAGGGCGGCGAGGTGTACGCCGGCAGCGGCTGGGACTACACGTCGAAGCTCGCGGTCACCACGCCCGCCGGCGTCCGCGCCATGCTGCGGGCGCTGCTCGACACGGCGGGACCGGCCGGCAAGGAGATCATCTTCCGAACCTGGACGGTCGGCGTCGGCGCGGTCGGCGACCTGCACACCAACCCCGACGCGTACGCCGAGGTGCTGGGCCGGTTCGACGACCCGCACCTGATCGTGTCCACCAAGTACACGCTCGGGGACTTCTACAGCCACCTGCCGTTGAACACCACGCTGCTCGGCGGCACGCACCGGCGGATCGTGGAGTTCCAGGCCCGGCGCGAGTTCGAGGGGTTCGGCGCGCTGCCCAACGACCTCGGCCCGCTGCACCGCGACGCGCTGCGCGCGTTCCTCGCCGCGAACCCGCGCGTCGAGGGCGTGTGGAACTGGACCCAGGACGGCGGTCCGCTGCGCGCCGGGCCGATGTCGCTCTACCTGCGCACCGGCTTCTGGCAGCTCTACGACCTGAACACGGACGCGGTGGCGCGGCTGGCCTGGGACCCGGACACCGACCCGGCCCAGGTGACCGCGGAGTGGGCGTACCGGACGTTCTCCGCCGACCCGGTCACCGTGGCCGCGATCGGGCAGGCGATGGCGTTGTCCCGGGCGGCGGTGACCACGGGCCTCTACGTCGGCCCGTACGCGGACACGTCGGTGCGGGCCCTGGGGCTGGAACCGCCGCCGATGATGTGGATCTTCGAGTGGGACATCCCGACCGGTGACTCCGCCGCCCTGGACAGCATCTACGCGGTCGCCCGCGACCGGGTCGACGCGGCGGTCGCCGAGGGCGACGAGGCCGTCGCCACGGCCCGGCGGATGCGCGAGCTGGTGGCCGCCACCGACCCGGCCACGTGGCGGGACGCCGGCCTGCGGCAGCGGTTCGTCGACACGCTCGACTACCAGGTGGACCTGTTCGTCACGCTCGGCGCGTACCGGGCCATGGTGCTGCGGCACGCGCAGTGGCTGGACACCGGCGCCGACGCCGCGTACGCGCGCTGGCGGTCGGCCGCCGACGCGTACCGGGAGGCGCGCGACCACCACCGGCAGCGCTACGGCGGGGACCTCGACCTGCCCGCGTACCGCTTCACCGCGGCCGACCTCGGCGCGCAGCGGGCGGACCGCGACCCGGCGATGGCCTGGGTGGCGCGGGCGCTGCTGGTCCTGGTCGCGGTCGTGGTGGGGTGGGGTCTGCGGGGGCGCGGGCCGGGCGGCGCGGCGGCCCGGGCCCTGCTGCTCGGCGCGCTGCGGCCGTGGCGGCTGGCCGCGTTCCCGGCGCCGGCGTCCCGGCTGGACCGGGTACTGGTCTGGCTTGTGCCGGCAGTGGTGCTGGTGGGGAGCCGGCTGGCGTTCACCTGGTTCGCCGCGCCCGCGCACCTGCTGGTCACGCTCGGCGGGTGGGCGCTGTTCGCGCTGGTCGCCCGGCTGGCGGTGGGCCGGCGGGACCCCTTCCACCTGTGGGCGGTGCTGGGCGGGGTGGCGGTGCTGCGCAGCGCCCTGCTGCTGGCGGTGCTGGCCGGGCGCGGGCCGGGCCGCTACTGGTTCGTGTTCTGGACCGCGCCGGCCCGCCGGGCGGTCTACCTGACCGTGGCGGTGGCGGCGTTCTGCTGGCTGTTCGTGGCGACCGCCGTGGTGCTGCGCGACCGCTACGGGCTGGCCCGCCGCCGCGCCGTGGGGCGGACGCTCACCGCCGCCGGGGTGCCGCTGGCGGTGCTCGCCGGGCTGGTCGCGTCGGTCGGCGCGGAACGGGCGCTGACCGTGTGGAACGACCAGATGGCGCTGCTGCCGTGGGGGTTGTCCCGGATCCTCGGCATCACCGTCTACCTGGGCGTCCCGGTGGAGCTGCCCGAGTACGCGGCCGGCGCGGGGGTGGTCCTGGCCGCCGCCGGGCTGCTGCTGGCGGTCGGCCGTCAGGTGAGCGGGGACGGCGACTCCGCGCCGGGCAGCAGCAGCCGGGGCGTGCCGGAGCCGTCGGCCGGCACCGACCAGACGTCCGGGCTGCCGTCGTCCTGGCGCAGCGTGTAGGCCAGCGTCGCGCCGTCCAGCCAGGCGGCCTGGTCGTCCACGCTCGCCCGCTCGGCGGTGGCGGTCACCCGCATGGTGCGCAGGTCGAGCACGGACAGCCGCCAGCCCTTCGCCGGGTCGGCGTCGACCGCCTCCTTGAACGCGATCCGGGTGCCGTCCGGCGACAGGGACGGGCACTCGACGTTCTCCCGTACCGTCGTCACGGTCCGGGCGGCGGCGTCGCCCCGGACCAGCCAACGCTTCCCGGCGGTGGACATGGTGGCGTAGAACGCGTTGTCGTCGCCCGCGAACGTGACGCCCCAGAAGTTGACGTCGGCGCTGCGGTAGGGCCGGCCGTCGCGCCGGATCGTGAAGTCCTCCAGCGTGGTGACCGTCGCGCCGGTGCGGGTGTCGAGGAAGCCGGTGCGGGTGGAGAAGCCGCTGCTGGTGTAGGAGTCCCCGCCGACGAACGTGGTCCAGGAGACCATCCGGCCCGAGGCCGACACCCGGGCCCGGTTGGGCAGCCCCGGCACGTCCAACCGTCGGGTCGGGCGCAGCGCCGCGTCGAGCACCACCACCTGGTACGACCACGGACTGCTCGGGGCCAGGCAGACGCCGGTGCCGGCGGCCGCGTACACCCGCAGGCACTCCGTGTCGGAGACGGCGCGCGGGCCGGCGGGGTCGGCCAGCGCGGCGGTGGAGACGTGGCGGTCGGTGACGGCGAGCAGCCGGGGTCCGGGGCGCAGCGTGACCGCGCGGTCGGCGGCCGACGCGGGCGCCGGGGCGGGACGCGCCGACACGACGGCGTAGCCGGCGGCCGACGCCCCCAGGACGACCACCGAGGCGGCCAGCGTGGCGAGCTTCGCGCGCATCGACGTCATCGGGGCGACCTCCCGGGCAGCGGGGCGAGCAGGAACACGCTGACCAGCAGCGCGACGACGACGGCCAGGGCCGCGACGCCGCTGGCCGCGCGCGGGCCCCAGACCTGCCAGGCGAGGCCGAACAGGACCGAGGAGACCAGATACGCCAGCGCCTGACCGGTCTGCACGAGCGCGATGCCGGTGGTGCGGACCCGGGCCGGCAGCACCGGGCCGGCGAGCGCGATCAGCACGCCGTCGGTGGCGGCGTAGAACAGGCCGTAGAGCGCGAGCGTGAGCACGAGCAGCGGCCAGCCGTGCACCGGGCCGGCGAGCAGCAGGTAGGTCCCGCCGAGCGCGACGTAGCCGCCGACCACCACCGGCAGCCGGCCGATCCGGTCGGCCAGCGCGCCGAGCGGGCCGGCGAGGAGCAGGTAGGCCAGGCTGGTGCCGACCGCGAGCAGCGGGAACCAGCGCAGGCCGACGTCCGCACGCCGTTGCAGCAGCAGGTAGACGAAGCCGTCGCCGATGGTGGCGAGGCCGAGCAGCGCGGCGGCCAGGACCAGGCGACGGACCGGACGGTCGCGCAGCAGGCCGGCCGCCTCGCGTACGGTGACCCGCCGCTCGTCCGTACCGCCGGCGGGCCCGACCGGCGCCGGCCGTTCCCGCACGAAGAGCACGAGCACGACGACGGCCAGGGCGGCGACGCAGAAGCTGGTCACGAAGACCGCGTCGTAGTTCGGCCCGACGGCGACCAGGACCGCGAACGCGACCAGCGGGCCGAGGAACGCGCCGACGCCGTCCATCGCCCGGTGCACGCCGAACGCCCGGCCCAGCGCGTCGGGCGGGGTGGCCAGCGTGATCAACGCGTCGCGGGGCGCGGTGCGGATGCCCTTGCCGAGCCGGTCCACCGCGATCACCGCGCCGATCGCCGGCACCGACCGGCCGGCGAGCAGCAACCCGAGCTTGGCCACGGCGGAGAGCGCGTACCCGGCGCCGGCGACGAGCTTGCGGCGCCGGAAGCGGTCGGCCACGAAGCCGCCGACCACCCGCAGCACGGCGGTGGCGCCGGTGTACACGCCGTCGAGCACGCCGAACGCCAGCGGGCTGAGGTTGAGCCCCAGCACCAGGTACAGCGGCAGCACCGCGGTGACCATCTCGGCGGACACGTCGGTGATCAGGCTGACCGTGCCGAGGGCGAGGACGGTGCCGCCCACTCCGGCGAGGCGGCGGCGCGGCCGGTCCCCGGCGGGCGGGTCGGTCGCCGGCCGGGACACGGTCGACAGGTACACGGGCGGTCCCCTCCGGCTCGACGACGGAACGAGCAGCCATCGTGCGGGCGGGGGCCGGACACCACAACGGACGGTCGGTGCCGGCCAGGCGTGCGGCGGACGAACGATCCGCAAACATCGAGGAGTTTCCCTGCCAGGGTGTGTCGTTCACCCGGCCGTCAACCGCCGGTCCATCGACCTTCCTACATTCCGTGGGCTGTCATCACCCCCATGGAAGGGGCCCTGGATGGGCATTCGACTCCCCCGCCCGCCGGTCACGCTGGGCGCGGCCGTGCTGCTGGTCGCCGCCGGCACCGCCGCCGTGCTCACCGGCCCGGGCGCCGCGTCGGCCGCGAGCGTCACGTTCACCCCGGTCGCCGACACGTACGTGCAGAGCGACGCGGCCGGCACCAACTACGGCACCGCCACGCAGATCGTGGTGGACAACTCCCCGGTCCGCCGGATGTTCCTGCGGTTCACGGTCAGCGGCGTCAGCGGCACGATCACCAACGCCACGCTGCGGCTGCGCACGATCAGCGGCAACGACGGCAGCAACGTCGGCGGCACGGTGCGGGCGATGTCGTCCACCTCCTGGTCGGAGACCGGCACCACCTGGAACAACCAGCCGGCCGTCGACGGCGCGACCATGGGCTCGATCGGGTCGGTCGGCGCCGGCAGCTGGTACGAGGTGGACGTCACCGCGGCGGTCACCGGCAACGGCACGTTCAGCTTCGGCGCCACCTCCACCAGCAGCGACGGCGCCTACTACAGCTCGCGGGAGAGCGGCGGCAACGCCCCGCAGCTGGTGATCACCACCGGCAGCACCCCACCGTCGGGTGACCCGGTGCTGGTCGGCGCCGGCGACATCAGCAACTCCGGATCCGGCGACAGCGCCACCGCGGCACTGCTCGACGGCATCCCCGGCACCGTGTTCACCACCGGTGACAACGTCTACAACAGCGGCACCGCGTCGGAGTTCAGCACCTACTACAACCCCACCTGGGGCCGGCACAAGGCACGTACCCGCCCGTCGCCGGGCAACCACGACTACAACACCTCCGGCGCCAGCGGCTACTACGGCTACTTCGGCAGCCAGGCCGGGCCGAGCGGGCGCGGCTACTACTCGTACGACCTGGGCAACTGGCACGTGGTGTCGCTCAACTCCAACATCAGCATGTCCGCCGGCTCGGCGCAGGAGCAGTGGCTGCGGTCGGACCTGGCCGCCAGCACCAAGCCGTGCACGCTCGCCTACTGGCACCACCCGCTCTACACGTCCAGCTCCAACCACGCGCCGTCGACCGGCACCCGTCCGCTCTACCAGGCGCTCTACGACTACGACGCGGACGTCGTGGTGTGGGGTCACAACCACGTGTACGAGCGGTTCGCGCCGATGAACGCCAACGGCGGCTACGACGCCTCCCGAGGTCTGCGCAGCTTCGTCGCCGGGATGGGCGGGGCCGGCCACTACGGCTTCGGCACCATCCAGCCCAACAGCGAGGCCCGCAACAGCAGCGCGTACGGGGTCCTGAAGTTCACCCTGCACGCCGGCACGTACGACTGGCAGTTCGTGCCGGTGGCCGGTCAGACGTACCGCGACAGCGGCACCGGCAGCTGCCACTGACCAGGCCCGCCGCCCGGCCGGGCTCCCGGCCGGGCGGTGTGCCACCTCCCGTCCCGGGGTACCGCAGAGTCAGGAGCACCGGTGAGGAGGACGAGATGACCGACCCCAGGTACGCACCGATCGGGCTGGCCGCCGCCGGGCGGCTGGTGCCCGACGACGGCGAGACCGGCGGTGGCGAGGTCGTCGGCGCGGACGACGCGGCGGCCGACGCCGCCCGGGCCGGCGCCGACGTGGACCTGTCCGCGGCCACCCGGGACAGCGACGGCACCCCGGTCGGGGCCGCCGACGCCGAGGCCGACCGCGAGCGGGCCGCCGACGAGTGACCGACCCCTGGGCCCCGCCACCGGTCGACGGTGGCGGGGCCTTTCACCTGTCGATCGGCAGTTCCACCTCGGGCAGGTGGCCCAGCGCCCGCACGGCGGTCACCGCGGCGTAGCCGTCGGCCAGCCACGCCAGGTCGGTGCCGGGGACGGCCCGCACCGCGTTCTCCTCCACCGCCGTCCGCACGAAGCCCTCGCCACGCTCGGCGACGGACACCTGCACCTGGCCGAACGGGGCCAGGGTCGCTTGCCGCAGCCCGGCCACCTGGTCGGCCGGGAGGTCGGGCACGTTCAGGTTGAGCACCGTGCCGGGGTCGGCGTCGAGCAGCCAGGGCAGCAGCGTGGCGGCCAGCTCGGCGGCGGTGGACCAGTGCCGGGACTCGTCGTCCACGGTGTCGAGCACCGCGATCGCCGCGCCGCCGCTGCCGGCGCTCGCCGCCGCCGGGGTGAGCACGTCCAGCGAGACGGCCAACGCCCGGATGCCGCTGTTGCCGGCGGTCAGCGCCGCGCCGACGGTGCCCGAGTGCAGGATCGCGTGGCCCGCGTTGGCGCCCCGGTTGATGCCGGACAGCAGCACGTCCGGGGCCGGCCCGAACACACCGAGCCCGGCCAGCACCGCGATGTACGCCGGCGACGCGGCCACCGCGTACGCCGGCACGTCGGGCAGCCCGTCCAGCTCCGTGCCGGTGAAGACCAGCCGCCCGTCGTCGGTGACCGCGGACAGCGCCGCGCTCATCCCGCTCGCCTCGGCCTGCGGCGCGGCGACCACCACGTCGAGCCCGCGCTCGTGGGCGGCCCGGGCCAGTTCCCGGATGCCGGGGGCGTGCACGCCGTCGTCGTTGGTCACCAGCACCCGGGCCGGCCGGTCACCGGTCATCGTCGCCGCCCTCCAGCGGGGTCAGCCGGACCCGGCCGGCGAGTTCCCGCACCGCCTCGGCCCGGCCGGTGCCCAGTCCGTGGCGGGTCACGTTGAGCGCACCGGCGGCGGCGGCGACGGGCAGCGCCGCCCGCATGTCACCGCCCCGGGCCAGCACCGCGGCCACGCCCGCGGTCATCGAGTCGCCGGCGCCCCGGTGGTCGGCCAGCTCCAGCGGCGGCGCGTGCACCAGCAGCGCCTCGCCGTCGTCGAGCAGCGCCAACGCCGGTTCCCCGGCGCGACTGATCAGGACGAACGTCGCGCCCCGCTCCTGGCACCGGCGGCCGGCGTCGCGCAGCGCCTCGACACTGTCGTCGGTGGCCAGCCCGTCGTCGAGAAGTTCCTCGTGGCTGACCTTGAGCACGGTCACGCCGCCGTCGAGCACCGCCTCCAGGTACGGGCCGGACAGGTCCGCCACCACGGTCCCACCGTTGGCGGTCAGGTCGGCGGCCAGCCGGCGGTAGATGTCCGGGTCCACCACCTGCGGGTCGGCGGGGCCGCTGAGCACGCTGACCGGTGCGCGCAGTCCCTCGGTCAGCGTCACGGTGTACAGCTCGTCGATGTCGTGGCGCACCATCGGCGCGCCCGGGTGCTCGGCGATCTCGGTCCGCTCGCCGTCGCGCCGGTCGTGCACGTACCAGCCGGTGCCCGACTCCCGCCGGACCACGCGGACCGTCACGTCCTCGTCGTCGAGCAGTTTGCGGACCGCGTCGCCGACCTCGCCGCCGAGACCGACGCACATCGTCACCGGCACCCCGAGCGCCGCGATCATCCGGGTCTGCCACACCCCCTGCCCACCCGGGTGCAGATGCAGCTCGGTCGCGCCGGCCTGCTGCTCGATGGTCACGGTCAACAGCGGGGCCGGGGCGAACACCATCACCTTCTGGTCCATCAGCCTGTGATGCCCGCCGACCGGCCCCGGTAACCCCCCAGGTCAGCGCGGACGCGCGGCGGAACGGCGGCGCCGCAGGTACGGCAGCGCGAACAGGTAGAGGCCGCTGACCAGAAGCAGGGCGAGCGGGAGCAGCGGCACGTAGGAGACCCACACGATCGGGTCCTTCCGGGCCAGCGCGACGAAGGTGATCACGACGGTCACGGTGAAGGCGACGGAGAACCAGCGGTGCAGCTGACGGATGCGCGTGTCCATGGGTGGTGGCCTCTCGCCGGTGGCCTCCCCGGCGGGACGCCCGTGCCGGAAACGCTAGGCCCGCCCACCCGCCCGAGGCTTCTCGATTCCTGACCGGTCCACGCCGCGCCGCCGCCCGGCCGCACACGCGACGGGTTGCCCGCCAGCCCTACCCTGCCGACAACAGCAGCCGACGCCACGGGGGCAGGCATGCAGATCATCGAACACAGCGTCGTCGGCACCCGGTCCGCCGTGCTTCGTCTGCGCCGTCCCGGCAGCCAGTTGCAGTTCCTGGTGTTCCCGATGCTCCACGTGGCGAGTCCGGGGTTCTACGCGGCGGTGACGCAGCGGCTCCGCGGGTGCGACCTGCTCGTCGTCGAGGGCATCGGCGGCCGGTCGGCTCTCGGCTCGGCGTTGACGCTCACCTACCGGGCCATGCCGGCCAACCGGCGCTCCGGCCTGGTGACCGATCCCATTCCGTATTCGTCTCTCGGCGTCGAGGTGCTCAACCCGGACGTGACCGCGGCGGAGTTCGCCCAGGGCTGGCGGGCGATGCCGCTGCGCTACCGCCTCCAGATGTGGCTGATGATCCCGGTGGTGACCGTGATCCAGTTCTTCGGCGGCACCAGGCGGCTGCTCTCGCCCGAGATCGAGATGAGTGACCTGCCGTCGCCCACCGACGAGCGGTACGCCGACCACGAGTTCACCGAGCACGCCGAGCGCGCGTTCGGCGGCGCACGCGACGAGCGGCTCCTCGCCGCCCTGTCCGAGCTGATCCGTAGCCGGTCGGAGGAACGCATCGACGTGGCGGTCGTCTACGGCGCCGGGCACGTGCCGGCGATCGTGCGCGGGCTCTTCGAGCTGCACGGCTACCGTCCACGCGCCGCGGAATGGCTCACCGTTCTCGAGCGGTGAGCGCCCACCGCACCGGCGTCACCGGCGGACGGCGCGGGCGAGGTTCCCCAGGGCGACGACGGTGGCCGCGCAGGCGGCGACCATCAGCAGGACCGTCGCCGGCTGGACGGTACGCATGTGGTCGGCACCGTTCGACGAGGCGAACCCGTACCACCCGAGCGCGAGCGGGTTGAGCAGCACCGCGGCGAGGGCCGTCCACCCGGCCGCGGGCGGCCGCTCCCCGGCGGTCCGGGCCGGCCGACGGACGGCCCACATGCCGACGGCGGCGAACGTGACGAGCAGCGTGAGCAGCAGCAGGCCGACCATGGCGGGCAGCAGCTCACGCAACGGCACCAGGTGGTCGAGCAACTCCGCCACGAAGCCGGCGCCGTCGTGGGTGACCAGGCCGATCCGGTAGCTGTAGTTCGAGAGCGCGACGACCGTGTATGCGATGTGGACGGTCGTCAGGGCGGCGATGGCGGCCAGGGCGGCACGGCGGGCGAGCACCGGCCGAGGATAACGTCCGCTCCGTCAACCCACGGTGCCCCTGATCTGGCCAGGCAGTCCTCGACCGGCCGAACGGTCACGGCCACGAACTGGCCCACCGTCCTGGAGCGGTGACCGCCGTCCGACGGCCGGCCGACGCGTGCACATCCCGAATCCGGGTCACCCTTCGTCCTACCCTCGCAGGCATGACGATTCAACGCATGGACAACGTCGGCATCGTCGTGGACGACCTCGACGCCGCGATCGCCTTCTTCACCGCGCTCGGCATGGAACTGGAAGGCCGGATGCCGATCGACGGGAGGTGGGCGGGACGGGTCGTCGGGCTCGACGACATGCGGAGCGAGATCGCGATGATGCGGATCCCGGACGCGCCCGGCAAGCTCGAACTGGTGCGATACCACTCCCCGACGGCGATCATCCCGGAGCCGAGTGTCGCCCCGGCCAACACGCTGGGCCTGCACCGCGTCATGTTCGCCGTCGACGACATCGAGGAAACGCTCGCCCGTCTCCGCCCGCACGGCGCCGAACTCGTCGGCGAGGTGACGCGTTTCGAGGACGTCTTCCTGCTCTGCTACCTGCGCGGGCCGAGCGGCATCATCGTCGGGCTGGCCGAGCAGCTGACCTGATCAACCGACGTCGTCAAGCCGGTTGGCGCCGGGGAGCCGGACGGTCGGCGCTCCCCGGTCCCGTTTCCGCTCCGGCCGACAGGGCCAGGTCCGCCACCTCGGCCGCGCACCCCCAGGAGAGCGTCACCCCCGCCCCGCCGTGCCCGTACGCGTGCACCAGCCGCCCGTCCGCCGGGTCCACCTCGACCCGAGGCCCGCCGTGCCGCGCCGGCCGCAGCCCGATCCGCTCCCCCAGCACCGGCGCGTCGGCCAGCCGGGGCACCAGTGCGACGCAGCGACGCCGGATCGCCACCGCCGCCTCCGGGTCGGGCCGGGTGTGCGCCACCCCGGGTTCGTACGTGCCGCCGAGCACCACGTCGTGGCGGCGCGGATGCACGTAGGTGATGCCGGCCGGGTCGTCCTCGTCGCGGACCGAGACGGTCAGGCCGGGGTTCGCCACCAGCAGGACGTGCCCGCGGACCGGATGGACCGCCGGGTCGTCGGCGAGCCGGCCGGCGGCCAGGCCGGTCGCGTTGACCACCACCGGCGCGATCTCGTACGCCTCCGCGAGCGTGTCCACCGGGCGGCGGACCACCCGCCCGCCACCGTTCTCCACCTGCCGGTACAGCCAGGTCAGGTATCGGTTCATCTCCACCGTCGGGGCGGTGAAACGCAACAGCGTGGTGTACGGGGGCCGGGCCGGCTCGGCCACCAGGTCACCGCAGGCGTCCGCCCACCACGGCGGCCCGTCGTACGGGTGGCGCAGCCACATCCGGGTGGGCCGGTCGACCACCCCCGGCACGCCGTCGACCGCCTGGCGGCGCAACTCGGCGTGGGTGTCCCGGGCCCAGCGCAACACCCGGGGGTCCTCGTCGGTGTGGCTCGGGTACCAGACCGCGGCGGCCACCGCGGACACGATGTCCGCCGGGTCGTGCGCGGTCAGCACGGTGACCCGGGCGCCCCGCCGCTGAAGGGTGAGCGCCGTCGTCATCCCGACGACCCCGCCGCCGACCACCACCACGTCCGCTGCCGTCATCGTCCGCTCCCGTCGCCCGTACCGTCGGTGTTCCGTCGATGGTGACCGCCCGGACGGCGTCCGGTCCAAGACGAATCGGGGAGCCGGCGATAAGCGGCGCTTATGATGGCGGCGTGGCGGAGACCCCGGGCG
The DNA here is from genome assembly GCF_049315235.1 of Micromonospora sp. WMMD754. Classification (NCBI taxonomy): domain Bacteria; kingdom Bacillati; phylum Actinomycetota; class Actinomycetes; order Micromonosporales; family Micromonosporaceae; genus Micromonospora; species Micromonospora sp. WMMD754. The sequence continues at coordinate 3,994,092 of NZ_CP186058.1, read as the reverse complement.
CCTGGTCGGACCTGCGCCGGCTGCGCTCCTTCGTGGTGCTCGCCGACGAACGGCACTTCACCCGCGCGGCGGCCCGGCTCGGCATCGCCCAGCCCGCGCTCAGCCAGCAGATCCGGGCCCTGGAGCGGCAGCTCGGCGTGCCGCTGGTGCACCGCACCAGCCGGGGCTGCACGCTGACCGAGGTGGGCGCCCGGGTCGCCGACGAGGCCGGCCGGATGCTCGCCGACGTGGACGCCGCCGCCGCCCGCATCCGTGACCTGGTACGCGGCCGGGGCGGGCGGCTGCGGCTGGCGTACACCCGCTCGGCGCGCGGTGGGCGCGTGGACGCGCTGGTCGCCCGCTTCCGGGCCGCCCACCCGGACGTCGAGGTGGTCGCCGAGACGGCCTGGACCGCGCCGAACGTCGCCGGGCTGCTCGCCGGCCGGCTGGACGCGGCGTTCGTCCGTCCCCCGGTGGACGAACCGGCACTGGCCTGCCGCACGGTCGACACCGAGGAACTGGTGCTGGCGCTGCCGGCCGGTCATCCCCTGGCCGCCGGCCGCCGCCGGATCGGCCGCGCCGAGGTGGTCGACCTGCCGGCGGTGATGTGGCCCCGGGAGAACGGGCCGGGCATGTTCGACCGGACCATCGCACAGGTGTGGCCGCGCGGCGGCTTCCGGCTGGTCCGGCAGGAGCCGGACGACGAGCAGTTGCTGCGCGCGGTGGCGCAGGGCGACGTGGTCGCGGCCGTGCCGGCCGGTCGGGCCCGGGCGTTGCGGCTGCCCGGCGTGCGGCTGCGCCGGTTCACCGCCCCGACGCCCACTGTGGACGTCGGTTTGGCCTGGCCGGCGGAGAGCACCAACCCGGCGCTGCACGCGCTCCTGGCCCTGCTCGACTGAGCGCGGGACCGATCGGTATGTCCGCCTCGGTTACGCTCAGGACGCTCGGCCTTGGGGAGGGCTCATGACTGCGGATCCTTCGATGAGCGGCGACTTCACCCGCATGCTCGACGCGACGATGGCGGCACTTCGGACGGTCGGCCCGCCGCCCGGCGACGACGCGGACACACCGGCCGTCGGCGAGGCCGCCGACGGCCAGGTCCGCGCGGAGATGGGGCCGGACGGCCGGCTCCGGTCGCTGCACGTCGAGCCGCGGCTGATGCGGCTCGGCTCCGAGGAGTTGACCGCGCACGTCGTCACCGCGGTCAACGCGGCGATCGACGGGTTGCGTACGACGCCGGCACCGCAGGTGGCGGACATGTCGCAGCTGCGCGAGCAGTTGCGGGAGGTGCGGGACACCGCCGTACCCCGGCTCGGGTCGTTCCTCGACGCGCTCACCGAGGCGCAGGAGCGGCTGGCGCGGGGGACACAGCGGTGAGCGGCGACGGGTTCGAGGTGCACCCGCCGCTGATCCGGGCCGCCGGCAAGGGCGTCGCCGACCTCGCCACCCGCTTCTCCGGCGAGCTGGAGGCGTTCGAGGCGCGGATGCGGGGCTACGGCGAGCCGTGGGGCGCCGACGACATCGGCTCGCTCATCGGCATCGCCTACACCGAGGTGGCCAACTACATCGTCGACTGCGTGGGCATGGCGACGGACGAGTTCACCTCCGCCGGCGCCGACATCACCGGCATGGCCGACGCGTACGAGCGGGTCGACGACGACGGCGCGGGCACCATGCGGTCGCTGGCCGGCGAGTTGGGGTGACCGGTGGGACTGCAACCGCCCGGTGAGCTGATCACCGCGCTCGGCTGGATCGGCTACACCTGGCCGGAGGCCGACGAGGTGAAGCTCTTCGAGATGGGCCAGGCGTGGATCGAGTTCGCCGGCCGGATCGGGGCGGCGGCCGGTGAGGCGGACGCGGCGGCGGCACAGGTGTGGACGCAGAACGTGGGGCCGGCGGTGGCCGCGTTCCAGAAGTGGTGGGGCGGCGAGCAGAACGGGCCGCTGGTGCTGCACGACAGCATGCCGGCGGCCGTGCTGCTCGGCGCCGGGCTGATCATCTGCGCGGCGATCGTGCTGGCGTTGAAGATCGCGGTGATCGTGCAACTGGCGATCCTCGCGTTCGAGGTGGCCCAGGCGATCGCCACCGCCGTGGTCACGTTCGGGGCGTCGCTGGCCGAGATCCCGATCTTCCAGGTGATCACCCGGGAGATCGTCGGCGCGCTGATCGACCAGGTCATCGGCCGGCTGCTCGATGCCTAGCCCGAGACGCGGCCGGGGCGCCGCCGCGAAGCCGGCCGCCGGCCGGATCGTCCGCAAGGCGGTCGAGAAGCTGGAGAAGCCGATCGTCCGGGTCACCGGGCCCAACCGGAGCCTGCCCACCAGGGTGGTCCGGGTCGAGCGCCGGGACTTCCACGCCACCGCCCAGTTCCGGCGCAAGATGGCGGCGCTCAAGAAGCTCAGCGACGAGGGCAAGCTCTACAAGGCCACCAACCCGGTCCAGCGGGACAAGAGCATCACCGACGGCTACAAGGAGCGGATCCGGCAGAAGATCTGGGACAAGTACTGGCCGCACGACAAGGACCTCGCCAACCGGCTCAGCCAACGACTCAGCGACTACCACCCCGACCACGTGTGGGAACTGCAGCTCGGCGGGCCGGACACCGTCGACAACCTCAAGCTGCTGCATGGTAGAACCAACACAGACATCGGCTCCCAGATCTGGGGGCAGATCCAGAATCTGCCGGACGGGACCCCGATCCGAATAGAGGTAGTGGATTGACTCCCGATCTTGCGCAGCTGCTCGACGAACTCCGCGCCGACCTGGCCGAGGAGGAGCCGGCCAGCCTCGCGTACGCGCGGATCGGCGACCCGGCCGACGAGGGTGACGTGCCGGCGGAGCTGCCGACCGGCCTGCGCGAGTTCCTGCTCGTCGCCGACGGCCTGCGGGCCGGCGCGATCGAGCTGGCGTCGACCGGCCGGCTGGCCGCGGTGCAATACTTCCTCGACTACGCGCCCGACTTCTCCCCCATCCCCCAGGACAAGGCCGGCTGGCTGGTCGTCGGCACCCGCAGCGACGAGCCGATCTTCCTGGAACGCGCCACCGGCGCGGTCTGGTACTTCCCCCCGACCGGCACCGAGTGGTTCATGGGCGACGCCTTCGCGGAGCTGGCCCCCGACCTCGACTCGTTCGTGCACTACTACGTCCTCGGCCCCGGCTACGCCGAGCTGGTCACCGACGACGACCAGTGGTATGCGTTCCTGCACCGGCAGGGCCTGCTCGACGAGGCGGACGAGGACGACGAGGCACAGCCGTGACCGTCACCCGCGAGCAGCTCACCGCGCTCTGGGGTGAGCGGGGCGTCGTCTACTTCCCCGACCAGCGCTTCGACGCCGTCCTCGGGCCGCTCGGCCCGGAGGTCTTCCCGCCCGACGGCGCCCTCCCGGTCGAGGTGCCGATCCTGTTCACCGTGGACGTCACGGTCCCCGACGTCGAGCTGTTCTCCACCCTGGCGATCGAGCTGGGCGACCAGGGCCCCCGCCCGTACGTCGTGCTGGGCTGCTCCCCGGAGGATCCCGCGCTGCTGTTCTGCCTGGACGCGGGCACCGGCGAGGTGCTCCTGCTCGACCTGGACACGCCCAACCTGGAGACGGTGAACCGCACCTTCGCCGCGTTCGTGGAGTTCCTCTACCGGTTGGGGCAGCTCATCGCGACCGACCCGGGCGGGCGGGAGCGGGCCGCCCGGGCGGCAGCGATCCGGGAGGACCTGCGGACGGTCGACCCGGCGGCGTTCGCCGACCCGGAGTCCTGGTGGAACATGGCCTTCGACGAGCTGGAGTCCACCGCCTGACCGGCGCCGTCACCTCGGCCCCGAACCGATGGTGACCACCCGCGCCCAGTCCGGCGGTGACGTCGGCACCCGGTCGCCGTGTTCGCTCCACCGCGTGCGCCGGGGAAAGAGCCCCACGACCGTCCGGCAGGCCGGCCGCGCGGCGGGCCACGGCGTCTGCCCGTCGGTCAGCACGACGACGACGTCGGGGCGGCGGCTGTCCCGCAGCGCGCGGGCGAAACCGGCACGCAGGTCCGTGCCCCCGCCACCGACCAGCGGGAGGTCCTCGGCCCGGCACAGCGCCAGCACCCGGTCGGCGGCGGCGTCACAGGGCAGCACGCTCACCAGGTCACGACGGCCACCGACGGCGCGGGCGATCGCGGTGACCTCCAGCAGCGCGCTGCCCAGCTCGCTGTCGCTGACCGAACCGGAGGTGTCGACGACGACGCAGACGCGTGGCGGTCGTCGGCGCAGCGCCGGCAGGACGACTCCGGGGACGCCGGTGGACCGCCGCGACGGGCGGCCGTAGGTGTAGTCGTCGCCCGCGCCGGAGGCGGAGACCGCCGACCGGACGGCGGCGCCCAGAAGCTCCCGCCAGGGCTGCGGCGGATGGAACACCTCCTCCGCCCACCGTCGCCAGCCCCGGGGCGCGGTCCCGGGGCGGCCGGTGATGCCCTCGGCGACGCGGAACCGCACGGCGTCCCGTTCCTGCTCGGTCAGCCCGTGCGCGCCGTCCGGCCCGAGGTCCCACTCCCGGTCGAGACCGTCGGCGCCGCTGCCGCAGTCCAACCAGGCCAGGTGCTGGGTGAGCGGGCCGAGCCGGAACTGCCGCAGGTACTCCTCCATCAGCTCGCCGTCGGGCAGCCGCAGGCTGCGGGGTTCGACGGCGCCCTCGGGCTTGACCAGCCCGTCGCCGTACGCGTCGTCGTTGATCTCGCAGTCCGCGGCGATGTTGATCCGCAGCCGCTCCCCCGGCCCGGTCAGCCCCTGCTCCCGAACCACCCGGTCGCCTCGACCGTGGTGGTCCCGCAGCAGGTGGGACACCTCGTGCACCCACACGCCGGCGAGGTCCTCGACCGGCGTCCGGTCCACGAACAGCGGTGAGACGTAGCACCGCCAGTGCCGGTCCACGGCCATGGTGGGGACGCGTCGGGACTCGACCACGTGCAGCGCGAACAGCGCCGTCGCGAGGTAGGGGCGGGCCCGCGCGGCGTAGAGGCGCGCGGTGAGCAGCTTGTCCCGGTCGAGGACCGTCGCCGCGGCGGTCATCGGCGGGCTCCGGTGGTCGCCGCGACCCGCTCGGCCGTCTCGTCGGCCCGCCGGGCCAGCGACGCCACGGGCATGACCCGGTCGATCACCGCCGGCACGTCCCATTCCTCGCGGCGCAGCTTGGCCAGCGTGGCCGCCGGGACGACCACCAGGTCCGGCGCGCCGGTCTCCACCGCCCGGCCGAGCACCGTCCAGGCCGCGTCCCAGCGGGACCGGTCCGGGCGTCGGCGGACCGCCTCCACCACCGCGTCCAGCACCGCCTGGCGCAGGTCTCCCCGCTCGGGCAGGACGGCGGCCGCCGGGTCGGCCAGCAGATCCTCGGGGTCGGGCAGGTCCATCCGGTCCAGACTGGCCAGCAGTTCCAGCCCCGGACCGTCGCCGACGGCACCCCGGACCAGGGTGGACAGCACGTCCCGGGAGGTGCCCGCCGCCTCCGCGAAGGCGATCAGCCGCAGCGCCATCTCCCAACTGCGCGGCGACGGCCACGCGCCGCCGCGCCCGGCCTCGCTGGTGGGCAGCCGGTGCACCAGCGTGGGGCGCGCCGACAACAGACCGCACACCGCCCGCCGGGCGTACCCGACGGCGTCGGTCAGCCGCGCCGGGTCGAGCCGGGGCATCGTGGCGCGGGGCCACGTCCCGCCGAGACCCCGGACGACGACCTCGTGGTCGTGGCTCCACTGCAGGTGCACGAAGCGGTTGGCCAGCGGCGGGCTCAGTTCCCAGCCGTCCGCGGCCGCGCTGCGGGGGTTGGCGGCGGCCACGATCCGGACCTCCGGTGGCAGGCGCAGGCTGCCGACGCACCGTTCGAGGACGAGGCGGAGCAGGGCCGCCTGCACCGCCGGCGGGGCGGTGGACAGCTCGTCCAGGAACAGCAGCCCCCGGCCGGCGCGGACCAGGCGGACCGCCCAGTCCGGTGGCGCCATCGGCACGCCCTGGGTCGCCGGGTCGTCGCCGACCACCGGCAGTCCGGCGAAGTCGGACGGCTCGTGCACGCTGGCGATGACGGTCGTCAGGGGCAGATCCAGCGCGGCGGCGAGCTGGGTCAGCGCGGCCGTCTTGCCGATGCCGGGGGCGCCCCAGAGCAGCACCGGCAGGTCGGCCGCCACGGCGAGGGTCAGCGCCTCCAGTTGCGGATCGGGACGCGGCTCGGTGGCGGTGTCACCGAGCAGGGTGAGCAGGTCGGCGGCGACGTCGAGCTGCGTCGACGGCGGGCAGGCGGGCATGGTGGAGCGAGCAGGCATGGTGATCACCGAGGTTGTGCGGGGCCGGGTCGCGGCCGGGGGGTCAGCGGGCGTGGGCGTGGCGGGCACGGGAGCGTCGCGCCGGGGCGGTCCGCCGCCGGTCCCGCGCGGACGGGGGCGGGCAGTGCCCGGCCAGTCCGGCCCGGAACAGCCCGTGCGTGATCCGCCGCAGCGCGGCGGTCTCCAGTTCGGTCCTCAGGTCGCCGGGGCGCAGCAGCGCGTCCGGCCCGAGCAGCGCCTCGACGGTCGCCACCGCGCCGGCCAGGTCGCCGTGGTCCAGGCGCGCCCGGATCTCCGGGAGGGACCCGGGACGGCGGTGCGCCTCGTCGACGGCCCGCAGGCAGGGCAGCGGCGTGCCGGTCAGCGCGGCGAGCAGTTCCTCCCGGCGGATCTCCGCCGGGTCGTGGTCGAGCGGCGTGAGGACCCCGTCGACCAGGGCTATCCGGTGCCGGGCACCTCGGCAGGTCACCAGGCCGGGCGGGTCCGCGGGCGGACCGGCGACCGCGGGGACGGGCCGGCTCTCCGGGGCCAACGCCGACGCGACCAGCGGGTGCAGCCGCTCCGCCTCGATCAGCCCGTGGCGTAGCAGGTCCAGGTCGGGCGACGTCCAGGTCGCCGCGTCGGGCAGCGCCGGCACCTCGGCGACCCGGCCCGGCCGGACCGGTCGGGCGGTCCATCCGCCGGCCCCGTCGGCGGCCAGGAGCAGCCGACGACGCGGTCCGAGCCGCACCGACACCGCCCGACCCGCCGGGTCCTCCGTCCGCAGCAGCCTCGCCGCCTCGTCCGGCCACCGGTGCACCGCGTACCCCCGCGGCGGCACCGTCGGGCCGAACGCCGGCGCCTCGTCGGCCGGCCGGTCGGCGCCGGACCGGGTCCGCAACTCGGGGGCGCGGCGCGCGTCCCACAGGTGGCGGTGCAGGTCCAGCCGGTAGCGGCGGTCGGGGCGGGGGTGCGGGTGGGCGCGGACGTCGTCGCCCGGCCCGCTCCACACCGCCAGGCTGATCCGCTGCCCGGCGTCCGCCCAGGACGGCGGTGTCCGCGCCACCAGGTGTACGGCGCCGGCCCCGCCGGCGGGACCGTACCGCGCCAGCGAGACGGTCAGCCCGGGACGCAACAGCCCGTCCGGGGCGACCCTCGGCAGGTGCCAGCGCAGCAGGTCGGGCGCCAGATGTCGAAGGTCGGAACGGAGCCGGGCGGCCACCTCCCGACCGTGCCGGTCGGTCACCGCGCGCAGGCTCAGGTCGACGTCGACGCGTGCCGCCGCACAGGCGCCGGCCCAGTCACCGACCCGCCGACGCTCGGTCGCGGTCTGGATCATCGACGGCGGGACGGCGTACCCACGCACCCGCAGCCAGAGGGAGAGACGGGATTCCGCGTTCGCGGCCGGGGAGCGCATCAGCACTCACCTTGCGCGAACCGGGCCCCCAATCTGCACGAGAGAGTCATCGCGGTGGAGCGTAACCGCGCGCCCGCGTGACCGCCAGTGCTAATCCGCCTGTCCGACCACCAGGGAGGGCGCCGCCGGCTCGTCGCGGTCCGCACCGCGGAGGCCGACGACGAGCAGCAGGTACGCGGTGAGTTCCACCGCCACGGTCAGCGCCGGCACCGGTTGCGGCATGGCCGACGTGGGCGTGATGGCGTGCCAGGCGAACAGTTCGGTTCCCTCGCCCGGGAAGCCGGACAGCGGCACGGCGCCGATGCTGCTGTCGGTCAACGGCAGCGCGATCACCGCCAGCAGGGCCGCGCCGGCCGCCGCCAGGAGCCGGCCGTGCCCGGCCAGCAGGGCGGCCAGGGTCAGCGCGAGGGTGGCCAGGGCCACCGACGGCACCACCGCGAGGATCACGGCGGACACCGGGTCGGCGCCGTCGGCGTCGCGGGCGTGGGCCGGGTCGCCGGCGGCCAGGTCGCGCCAGATGTCGACGACCCGGACGACCGCGTACCCGACGACCGGTGCCGCCGCCGCGCCGGCCGCGACCACCCAGCGGGGCGGGACCGGGCCGCGCCACCGGAGCAGCAGCACGGCCAGCGCGCCGAGCGTCGCCCAGCAGGCGGTGAGCCCGGCGTCGAGGCCGGCCGTCAGCTCCACCCGGACCTCGTCCGGCCGGAGCACCTGCCAGCCGATGTCGGCCGAGCCCGGTTCCGGCGGCATGGTCCGCAGCGCGTCCGCGGCCAGCAGGGCCAGCGCCGCCGGCGTCACGAGCGCCGTCCGCGTCGCCCACCGACCGGCCGGGGGTCCGCCGACGAGCGCGTACGCGAGGAGCAGCACCAGGGCGAGCACCTCGGCGCCGCGCCAGACCGGCCGGGCCACCAGCACGCCGACGACGTGCAGCGCCACGCACACCACGGCGGCGCTCAGGAGCAGGGGTCCACGACGCACCCGGCGGATCTTGTCACAGGGGACGGTCGGCCGCTGCCCCCTCGACCCGTCAGCTGCCGGCGGGCACCTGGTCCTTGATGTCGTCGTAGCCGACCGCGCCGGGCGCCTCGGCCGGCGCGTAGATCACCCGGATCACGCCGGTCGGGAACACCTCGGTCGCGGTCACCCGCAGGTGGTAGGCGCCGTCGCCGTCGTCGAACAGCCGACGGCCCTTGCGCGCCGCGACCGGGTGGATCAGCAGCCGCAGTTCGTCGACCAGACCGGCGGCGAGCAGCTGCTGCACCACCGAGATCGATCCGGGGATCAGGATGCCCTTGACGCCGGCGTCGGCCTTCAGCGCGGTCACGGCGTTGACGAGGTCGCCGTCGACCAGCTCCGAGTTGCGCCAGGAGAACTCCAGCGGCTGCCGGGACACGACCACCTTGCGCATGTCGCCGAGCTGCTTGGCGAACGGCGCGTCCTCGCCGCCGGCGGCCTCCCGGTCGGGCCACGCGCCGGCGAAGCTGTCGTAGGTCTCGCGCCCGATGAGCAGCACGTCGGAGGTGTCGTAGTCCTCCGTCACGGCGCGGCCCATGTTGTCGTCGAAGTAGGGGAAGTGCCAGTCGGGGTCGATCTCGGCGACGCCGTCGGCCGAGATGAACAGCGTGGAGATGACCTTGGCCATCGCAGTGCTCCTTTGCGTCGGGGATGTCGACGGGTTGACCGCCGCAGCATGCCAAACTCATCGGCCGCGACGGGGGACGTCGGCGCCGGGCGCCGCCCAAAGCCGTCGCGTCGGGCGAGGGGCCACCGGTACGGTGCCACGACCGACCATGGAAGGGGCACGAGGTGACGGAGACGACGACGCTGTGGCGCCCGACGGGACCGCAGGAGCTCGACCTCGTCCGCGCCTCCGGTTGGCGCGCCTGGCCGCCGCGGCTGCCGGACCAACCGATCTTCTACCCGGTGCTCAACGAGCAGTATGCCGTCATGATCGCCCGGGACTGGAACGTGCCCGCCTCCGGCGTCGGCTACGTCACCCGCTTCCACGTACAGCGCGCCTTCGCCGCCCGCTACCCGGTCCGGCAGGTCGGTGGGCGGGACATCCTGGAGCTCTGGGTGCCGGCCGAGGACCTCGACGAGTTCAACCGGCACATCGTCGGACCCATCGAGGTGATCCACGAGTTCCGGTCGGAGCAGCGGGCGGGCTGACCGGCAGTGGACGGCGGTGCACGGTCGGTCCGGATTGGACACCTGCTGGCCGCACGACCTCAGGCGTCCCGGTCCGCCGCTCGTCGCGGACTGTCGGACCGTTCCGGCATGATCAACGGCCGTGACCGATCACTCGCTTCTGCTTGACCGCCTCACCCGTCGGGTCCGCGCGGACGAGCCCGAGTCGCCGCTGCCCCCGCCGCTCTCCGCCGCCCGGATCGCCGAGGCCGAGCGCAGGCTGGGCTTTCCGCTGCACCCCCTGCTGGCCCTGATCTACCGGGAGTTCGCCAACGGCGGGTTCGGGCCCGACTACCAACTGCTGAGCCTGGTCGACGGCCCGACCGACGAGCAGGCGGTCGACTCCTATCTGGAGGCCCGCGCGGCCGACGGGGGCAGCGACTGGGCCTGGCCCGAGGGGGTCCTGCCGATCCTCGACTGGGGCTGCGGCATGTACGCGTGCGTCGACTGCCGCACCGAGGAGGGCACGGTGCTGCTCTTCGAGCCGAATCCCGGCGATCCGGACCTGGCCTGGTGGGTGGACTCGCCGAGCCTGGCGCAGTGGCTCGACCACTACGTCGAGGACACCGGCTGGTGGGTACGCGCGGAGGACGGCGACGACGTGGGCGAGATGCCGCCGTGGCCGCACGCCCGGGCCCGCGCCGCCGGGTGACGGCACCCGGGTCTGTCGGTGGGGCCTGCCACGATGCCGGCATGGAGCCGACGGAGGTCGTTCAGGAGTTGTGGGACCGGATGCAGGCCCGTGACTGGGTCGGGCTCGGCGAGTTGCTGGCCGACGATCTGGTGGTGGAGTGGCCGGTCAGCGCCGAGCGGATCGTGGGGCGGGACAACTACGTCCGGATCAACGCGGAATATCCGGAGGGCTGGTCGATCCGGGTGCTCCGGATCGTGGCCGACGGGGGCTCGGTGGTCTCCGAGGTCGAGGTCCCGCACGATGCCGTGGGGCTGCACCGCGTGGCGTCGTTCTGGACGGTGCGGGACGGCCGGGTGATCGACGGCCGGGAATACTGGACCTGTCCGGGTTCGGATCCCGCGCCGGCGTGGCGGGCCCGCTGGACACAGCGGGCGGGCAGCTGATCAGGAATCGAGAAGCGGCCGGCCGGCGCCACGCCATACCGTTTCCCTCGGGCGGTCGGCACCACGCGGACCGCGGTTGACGAGGGGGAATCGAGATGTCCGAGGGCTTCAGCGCCGAGGAGCGCGCCGCGATGAAGGAGCGCGCCGCCGAGCTGCGCGCCGAGGGGAAGAAGGGCGCCAAGAAGGCGGACGAGTTGCAGGCGCTGCTCGACCGGATCGCGCAGATGGCGCCGGACGACCGCGAGCTGGCCGAGCGCGTGCACGTGACGATCACCGCCGCCGCCCCGGAGCTGTCGCCGAAGACCTGGTACGGCATGCCCGCGTACGCCAACGCGGCCGGCAAGATCGTCGTCTTCTTCCAGGACTCGGGGAAGTTCAACTACCGCTACTCGACGGTGGGTTTCCAGGACGCGGCCAACCTCGACGAGGGTGACCTCTGGCCGGTGGCGTACGCCCTGACCAGGTGGAGCCCGGAGGTGGAGAAGAAGCTCGCGGAGCTGGTGCGGGCGGCGGTCTCCTGACGCCGCCGCCCCGCTAGGCCGGCGGCGCGCCCAGGGCCAGCGCCGCGGCGTCGCGGGCACAGCCCCAGGACAGCATCACGCCGTTGCCCGCGTGACCGTAGTTGTGCACGACGAGCGCACCGCCGCGCCGCTCGGCCTCCACCCGGGGCGCCGCGCGGCCGGGGCGCAGCCCGACCGTGTGCTCCAGCACCTCGGCGCCGGCCAGGGCGGGCTCGATCGCGGCGCACCGCGCGAGGATGTCGGCCGCCTCGGCCGGGTCGGGGGTGGTGTCGTCGCTGCGCCGCTGCGCGCCGCCGAGCACCACGTGGTCGCCGTGCGGGAAGATCGACGCCCAGGTCGGCGCCATCGGCGCCTCCATGAAGAACCGGTCGAGTCCAGGGTTGCGCACCACGATCCGGGGGCCCCGCACCGGGTGCAGGTCGGGATCGCCGGTCAGGGCCCGCGCCGCCAGCCCGGTGCAGTTGACCACCACCGGGGCCAGGACCGCCGCCTCGTCGAGCGAGCCGACCGGCTCCTCGCGGACCGCACCGCCCGCCTCCCGGAGGCGGCCCAGGAGGTATGCCAGGTAGACCGGCATGTCGACCAGGGGCAGCCGGACGGCGAACGCGGTGCCGAACCCGGCCGGCCGCTCGTCGTCGGCGAGCGGCCGGAAACCCGGCGTCCGCTCGGCGAACGGGGGCGTGGCCCCGGCGGGTCGGGCGGCGAGCGTGCCGTCCCGCACCGCCACGCCCGGCATCGACTCGGCGCACAGCACCCGCAGCGTCTCGTCGGTCCACGCGTGCTGCGGGTCGTCGGGCGGCGACAGGTTCGGCCCGACCATCGCCGAGGCCAGGGCCGAGGTCGTCCGCGCGGGCGGCGCGGCGGTGCGCACGAGGACCCGGGCGCCGCCCTCCGCCAGCCGGATGCCGGTGCTGAGGCCGATCACGCCGGAGCCGAGGACGACGACGTCCGGACGTACGGTCATGGCGGACCTCCATCCACTCGGCGGCACGGGCCGCGACGCCCATTCTGTCCGGTGCGAATCCACCCGTCTGTCCCCCGATCCTCGCGGTGGGCCCTCCTCCGGTCGGGGTCGCCGGTGGCGTCGCGTATCTGCTCGTACGCCGGGTGGCCGGCGCCGGCGCCGCTGGGGCCCGGTCGGTCTCACCGCTGCCAGGAGTCGAGGCTCCGGACGGTGGCGCGGGCGAAGTCGTCGGTGAGGTCGGGGTTGTTGCTGGTGCCCTCCCAGCCCTGGTCGTGCACGACGGACACCGCGTCCGCCACCTTGACCACCGTGATCTGGCTGGTGGCGGTGCCGCCGGTGCGGGTGCCGTCCAGGCCGGTCGCCGGCCGGGTCAGCGTCACCAGCAGGGCGTCGTCGCCCACGCCCGCCATCGGCTCCGACCGGACGGTGACGGTGACCTCCGACTGCGGGAAGCTGCGACACGACGTCACCGCCGCACGGACGCGGTGGAGATAGTCCGTGGCGCCGGTGTCCTCGAACGCGAAGACGGTCTGGTGGAGCGTGCCGTAGGGGACGTTCTCGGGCCGGTCCGTCGGCTGCTTGTAGATGGCGGTCATGGCGGCGCTCGCGGTGACCGAACGCCCGCCGCTGGCGAACTCCTCGGCGCACAACCGGGGCAGGGCGTCGGTCACCTCCATCGGCTGCGAGGCGCTCTTGCGCAGGTCGTCGGGAAGGTCGACGAACGCGGACCGGGGAATCGTCACGGGCCCGCGGCCGGATGACGAGGGCGAGGGCGTGCTGGAGGTCGTCGGTGTCGGGGCGGGCGTGGAGGTCGGGCCCTGCCCCGCGTCGCCCCCGCCGTCGGCACACGCGCCGGCCAGCAGCGCGGTGGCGAGCAGCGGCAGACCCAGCAGTCGTCGGTTGCGCCGTCCCGGTTCCGTCACATCGACCTCCGTGTCGCGCCGTCCCCTCGACCTGCCCGATGCCGCTGCGCGCGAAACCGGCACCTGCTGTCCCAACGCGCCGGCGGCGCCTGGCGCCACGCCGAACTCGATAGGAAAACATGTGCTTGCGCAAACGGGCGTTTGTTGTACGGTGACGGCATGCCCTCCCCCGCCACGTCGGATCCGGACCTCGACCACGCCTTCGCCGCCCTCGGCGACCCGGTGCGTCGCGCGCTGGTCACCCGGCTCGCCCGCGGCGAGGCCACCGTGGGCGAGCTGGCCGAGCCGTTCGACCTGACCCCGCAGGCGATCTCGCACCACGTCGGGGTGCTGCGGCGCTGCGGCCTGGTCGAGCAACGACGCGACGGCACCCGGCGGCCGTGTCGGCTCCGGGTCGACCAGCTCGCGCTGCTCGGCACCTGGATCGACGACCAGCGCCGGACGTGGAACGACCGGCTCGACGCCCTCGACGCCCACCTGGGCGGCCGGACGGACCCGCGATGACCGCCCGCGCCGAGCGGCACGGCGACGAGCTGATCGCCCACCGCCGCCTCACGGCCGGGCCCGACCGGGTCTGGGCGGCCTTCACCTCGCCGGCGAGCATCGCGGCGTTCTGGGGCGGCTCGCACGCCACCGTGCCGCCCGGGTCGGTGACCGTCGACCTGCGTCCCGGCGGGGAGTTCGCGCTGGACACCCGCGCGCCGGACGGCCGGACCCGTCGACTCCGCTTCGTCTACGTGAGCGTCACCGCGCCGCGCGAACTCGTCTTCGACGAGCCGGTCACCGGCCTGCGCACGACCGTCACGCTCCGGCCCGCCGGCGACGGCACGGAACTCACCGTCCACCAGCGACGGCTACCTCCCGCGCTCCGCACCGACCAGGCGGCCGACGGGCTCGCCGCGATCCTGGACGCCCTCGCCGCCCACCTGCGCGACGACGAGCCATCCGAGAAAGGTGACGAGAATGTCCCGACCGAGCCAGCGTGACCTGGTCGCCGAGTATTTCGCCGGCTTCCGGGCGAGCGACCACCGACGCATCCTCGCGACGCTCACCGAGGACGTGGAGTGGGTCATCCACGGCCACCGCACCACCCGGGGCCGGGCGGAGTTCGACGGTGAGATCGAGAACCCGGCCTTCACCGGCAGCCCACGACTCGACGTCCAGCGGGTGCACGAGGACGGTCCGGTCGTCGTGGCCACCGGCGAGGGTCGGGGGATCAGCGTCGAGCACGGGCCGTTCCGCTTCGCCTTCAACGACCTGTTCACCTTCCGCGACGGCCTCATCGCCCGCGTCGACTCCTACGTGGTCCCGCTGCCCTGACCCGCACCGACCCGGCTGCTCGGGGCCTGCCTCAGTGGCAGACCGTGAGCAGCCTCGCGGCGAGGCAACAGGCAACGGTCAGGGCCAGCAGGACGGCGGCGACGGCCCGCAGCGCCACCTCCCCCGCGCCCCGGTTCCGCCAGGCCACCGGCAACGCCTGCTCCACCAGCACCGCCGCCAGCCAGGCGAGGAGGACCAGCAGGAACGCGAGGTCGTACCGCTCGTCGCCGAAAGCGCTCGCGTTCCCGCTCCCGCCGTAGTTGGGGCAGTCCCGCGCGTCGAGGACCGGGTCGAGGATCACCAGCGCGACCGCGACCGCGATGCCGCCCCCGACCAGCGACCGGAAGCCACCGGCCCACGCCGGCCGCCGGCCGTCACCCCCCTCGCCGGGCGCTCCCGACCGCTCGCCCGTGGTCACGACGCCGGTGTCCGCCCGCTCCGGTCGAGATCCGCGCGGGTGAACAACGCGTGCAGCGTGACGCCCTCGGCGGCCAACGCCTCCGCCCCGCCCTCCTGGCGATCGATCACACAGACGGCGGCGTCGACCCGGGCGCCCAGGTCGCGCAGGTCCCGGGTGGAGAGCACGACCTGCCCGCCCGAGGTCACCACGTCCTCCACCACGAGCACGGTCCGGCCGTTCACCGCCGCGCCCTCGGCCAGGCGGGCCGTCCCGTAGGACTTCGCCGTCTTGCGCACGAACGCGCAGGGCAGGCCGGTGTGGCGACCCAGCGCGGTCACCACCGCGATGCCCCCCATCTCCAGGCCGGCCAGCACCTCGGTCCCGTCCGGCACCAGGTCGGCCATCCGCTCCGCGAGCCCGTCCAGCAGCACCGGGTCCGCCTCGAACTGATACTTGTCGAAGTATTCGTGGGCGACCCGGCCGGACCGCAGGGTGAAGTCACCGGTGAGTCGGGCGGTGGCCACGACCTGACGCGCGAGATGGTCACGTTTCACGCCACGGATCCTGGCACGCGACTGTCGTTTCCGTACAAGACAGGGGCGTGCGCGGATTCCTAGCATGGCCGCATGCGTGATCTTGTGTACACCGGTTTCATGTCCCTGGACGGCGTCGTGGACTCCCCCGGCGGCGGGCCGGGCGAGGACCACCGCAGCGGCGGGTGGGTGGTCAAGGACATCGAGTTCTCGCCGGAGGCCTTCTCGCTCAAGGGCGAGGAACTCGCGGACACCACGGCGCTGATGTTCGGCCGGCGCAGCTACGAGGCGTTCGCGCCGACCTGGCGCGACTCGGAGGACCACGCCCCCTACCGGGAGCTGCCGAAGTACGTGGTCTCCACCGGCCTGGCCGAGGACGCCCTGGTCGACGGCTGGGGCCCCACGACGGTCCTGCGCTCGACCGACGACGTCGCCGCGCTGAAGCGGGGCGAGGGCGGCGCCATCTTCATCCACGGCAGCGCGGAACTCGCCCGCCGCCTGTCCGAGGCCGGCCTGATCGACCGCTACCACCTGCTCGTCTTCCCGGTGCTCCTCGGCGCCGGCAAGAGCCTGTTCGGCCAGGCCGACCGGGACAAGCAGCTGCTGCGGCTGCGGGACTCCGCCACCTACCCGAACGGCATCGTCAAGCTGATCTACGACGTCACCCGCTGACCGAGGTCCAGGGCGATCGCGCCGCCGTCGCCCGCGCGTAGCTGCCGCGCCGTGCGCCCCACGTAGCGGCGCAGCGCGCGGGCCAGGTGCGGCTCGTCGACGTACGCGAGCCGCACCACCGCCTCGGCGACCGGGATGCCGGCGGCCAGCAGCGCGGCGGCCTCGCGGGCCCGCTCGATCTGCCGGACCGCGCCCTGGGTCAGTCCGGTCGCGGCCCGGAACCGGCGCTCCACGGTACGCGGGGAGGCGTACGGCGGGTCGCCCCGACGCACCTCGGCCACCAGCGGGTCCCGGACCACCGCGCCGGCCCGCACGAGCCGGTCGACCAGGGCTTCCGCGTCGTCCGGGCCGGGCGTCTCCCACCGGGCGCCGTCGAGCCGGAACGTGTGGCGGGTGACGTCGGGCAGCTCGGCGCCGCGGTTCACCAGGGCCGGCGTGGGAACGATCCGCAGCGCCGTGCCCACGGCGAACTCGATGCCGACGAAGGTCGCGCCCTCCGGCACCGGCGCCGTGCCGGTGCCGGTCTCCGGACCGGAGACGCTCGCGTACGCCCGCCCGTCGCGCTGCCAGAAGACCAACCCCCAGCACGGGGTCGCCACCGAGGTCATCTCCGCGACCCGGTCGCTCGCGCAGGTCCAGACGGTGTCGACCCACGCGGAGTCGGACGCCCGGGTGGTGAACCGCAGCTCCACGGCAGGAGGATACGGCGGCCGTCGCCGCGTCGTCGCCCTACCGGGCGGCCGGCTCCTGGCCGTTGCGCCGGTCGGTCGCCCCGTCCCGGGAGGGGTAGCCGAGCACCTCGGCGAGGTCACCGGCCGCCCGGAGGTAGGCGGCGTGGATGTCGTCGTCGAAGTGGTTGCGCCAGTCCCCGGCCGCGCCCTTGCGGTAGTGGGAGATGCGCCCGGGGGTCTCCTTGTCCTTCTTCATCTTCGTGAAGCTGTAGCGGGCCAGGAGCGCCTGCAGCTCGGACGGCGGCAGGACGATCCCGCAGTGGCGCATCAGACGGTCGACCTCCTCCGCCTGCCCCTCGCCGGTCAGGTCCTCGTAGCGGAACAGGCGGAACGTCTCGGACGGCGGCGCCACCGCCCAGGACCGCATCTGCCCGAACTGCTTCTTGTCCCGGAGGCGGTCGATGACGTACAGCATCCCCTCCTTCTTCGGCAGTTCCTGAAGGGCCTTGCGGGCCTGCGGGATGTCACCCATCGGGGCGTGCGAGTTCCGCAGCGAGAAGTAGCTCGACACGACCACGTCACGCGGGTCGCGGATCACGAAGAACGCCCGGTACGTGCCGGCCTTCGGGACGGCCTCGAAACGCTTGTGGGAGAGGAAGATGGCCAGGCCCACCCGGCCGGCCGGGACGGGCGCGGTGGCGCCGCCCTTGTAGAAGCGCGGGTCGTAGGGCAGCAGACCGGAGTGCCGGTAGACGGTCGGATCGCTGAACAACGCCTTGATCCACTGACTGCCGGTCTTCCGGACGGTGCAGTGGAAGATGTTGTCGAATTCATTTCGGGCGACCACCGGAACGGAAAGCCGCATGCGCGCGTTGCGCGCGTCCATCTGCGCCCGCCGGGCCGCGACGCGCATGGAATTCGGCGTATTGTGCTTGGCAAATTCGACAGCGCGATTGATCACTTTTCCAAACCCAATCCGCACCCTGCGGCGCAGGGGCAACACGGCGTTTTCCGCGCGCGTCGCGCAGGTGGGATCCGCAGTCCCCGCCTGCTCCGCCTGCGCCCCGACGCGCCGCTAGGAATATCCCCGACCGTCCAATTAATGTCAATCCCGACAACCTGGGAGTCGGCTGAAAATCCGCAATTTCCATAGGAATTGCGGGAGACGACTCCCCGGGTCGACGAGTGCGCCGCCCCCTGCGGCACAGCGGCGAGCGAGCCGAAATCGCTGGACGTCCCACGTGGGCCGAGCTGATACTGGCCGGCTGGTCTGCCTGACCGGCGCTCGGGGGCCGGTCGCGCCCACGAGGCGGTCGTGGGAGAGGCGAGGTGACCCGGTGGCAGCCGAGAAGCGCTCGGAGATCGAGATCCTGCGCCGGCTGCACCGCGGGCTCCGCGAGCGTCGGCCACCGCAGGACGTCGTGCTCGACCTCGTGGAACTCGGGGCGGAGCGGTGGTTGAGCGCGGCGGGCGCCCGTGACCTCTACGCGATGATGCGCCACGAGCGGGCCCGACGAGCGGCGGAGCCGTGGACGCGGTGGGAGGGCCCGGTGGGTTCGTCGATGCCAACGACCTGGCGGCACCATCCAGGGCTCGCGCGGGCGTACGCGACGGCCGCCGTCGCCGTCACGACGGTCGCGGTCGACGCGGGACGTCCGGTCCCCCGGGACGCGGACCCGGCCGATCCGGCGTCCCTGCGCGAGTGGCTCGGTGCGGCGCTGGCGCTGCTCGGCCTGCCCGACGACGAGCCGCCGCCGACCCGTTCGAGAGTCCCACGCCGGCCGGCGGCGGTGACCTGGTCCGGCGGCACGTACCACCGTCGCGGGAAGCCACGGGGCGCACGGGGCGAGCGGGGTGGGCACGTCGACGCGCGGGATCGGATGGATGCCGCCACGCGCCGGGAGCGCCTGCCGGGTGTGTCGGTCCGGGCGTACCGGCGCGCGGTCCGGGTCGTGCTGCACCTGCAACAGCGCACCGACGTCCTGGCCGCCGAACGCGACCGGGAGGCCGCGGTGGCGTTCGGCAAGGCGCGGCTGGCGCACCTGGTGACCGAGGAGGACTTCGTCGCATGTCCGGCCACTGCCGCCTTCACCGCCTACTACGTGGCCCGGTTGGCCATGCGGACGCGGTTCACGTCGGGGCGTCAGACCCGGCCGATGGACACGTTGGCGGAGGAGTTGCTGTCCGGGGCGCTGGCCGCGCCGACGCTGCGGCCCCGGGTGCTGGCCTCGGTGCTCACCCGCTGGCGGGTGCTGGACCTGCTCGACGACGCGCAGTGCGGCGAGCTGATGGGCCGCTACTACGAGCAGCTCGCCGCGTCGGCGCGGTTGCTCCGGGCCGGCTTCGACCCGCACCGGGACCCCACCCACATGATCATGCGAATGGGTGACGACACCTCGACCTGGAACATCGCCTCGCGGGCGTTCAACCAGGCCCGGACCGGTTGGCTGAATCTGACCCGCGCGCTCGGGTACGACGACGTGGTGGAGGCGAGTTGCCCGGGCAAGGTGCCGGCACTCGTGGCGTCGGATGTGGCAGCGTGGCACCGGCTGGACGGGCACGACCAGCACGTGGACGTCAAGGTCTGGGCCGAGCTGCCCTATCCGTGGGATGTCGTGCTGGGTGACGACGAGTGCCCCGCCGAGCTGGTCCGGCAGGCGTGCCGACGGCACGGGATCGACCCGGAGGCGGACGGCTGGACGCAGCCGTACCGGCAGGACCTGGCGGAGCTGCCGGCGCCGGCGCCGGACCTGGTGCACGGCGTGACGGTGTCCTCGCCGTTGCTGGCGGGGGCACTGCGACGGATCGGCGTGTTCTCCGGGCAGGCGCAGTCCGCCGGGACGTCGCCGGGGCGGTGAGGAATGGCCTTGCGGCGGGCGGGCCCGATCGGTGAAGCTGTCCGCGCACGGCGGTAGCTCAGAGAGCCGGAGGAGGCTCCGGCCCGGCAGAGCGGGCGGCTCACCGACCTTCCGCCCCGTCCCCGTTTCGACCACGGGTCGCCGTGCTCGTCGGCCCGGCGCGCGGTCGGTCTCCGCCCGCGCGCCGGCCCCAGGCGTCGGCGTCCGGAGCGGCACCTGGGACGCCGAGCGGCCCGCCACCACCGGGTGACGGGCCGCTCGGACGACGTTCCGGTCAGCAGTTGCGCAGGCAGCGCTCGAAGAGGTGCTCGTGACCGTCGCCCGGGTCGACGCCCAGGTCGGTGGCGCTGGACCGGAAGACCACGCGGCTGCCGTTGGCCGAGGCGACCCCGTCGAAGCTCGCGCGGTTGCCGGTCGTGCCGTCGGCGCCGGCGCTGACCGCGGTGGTCCGGCCGGTGCTGAGGTCCCGCACGAACACGTCGTTGGTGTTGCCGTTGACGTCCCGGGTGACCAGGTCCGTGGCCTCGGAGTAGAACGTCACGTACCGGCCGCCGGCGGTGAGCCGACCGGAGTAGCTGAAGCTGTCGCCCGCGCCGGTGCCCCTGCGGTTGGCGGTCACCAGCGTGGTCGTGTCGGCGATCAGGTCGCGGACGTAGACGTCGCCCCGGTCGTTGGTGTCCGCCGCGACGTACGGCGAGGACGACTCCCAGGAGACCCGGGTGCCGTCCCGGTTGATGCTCGGATTCGTCGCGTCCAGGAGGCCGTCGCCCGTGGCCGGTCGGTTCGCCCGGACGGTGGCACCCGAGACGAGGTCGTGGACGAAGACGCCGGTGCTGGTGCCGCCGTCGCCGACCCAGTCACCGGCGCCGCTGAACACGACTCTGGTGCCGCTGCCCGAGATGGCGACCTGGAACGCCGACAGGTCCGTCCCGCCGTCGGCCTGGACGCTGACCCGGGTGGTCCGGCCGGTCCGCGTGTCGTGGACGAACGCCGCCTGACCGTTCAGCGGGGCGCCCGCGTCGTCGACCTCGCCGTACGCCGTCGTGATGAACGCGACCCAGCGACCGTTGTCGGAGATCGTGGCGGCGCTGCTCAGGCCCCGGATCTGCCGGCCGCCCGCGAAGACGCTGGCCCGGGTGGTGACGCCGGTGTCGCGGTCGTGGACGAAGACGTCGCGCTCGTTGTTGGTGTCGCCGGGGACCAGGTTGGACGCGTACGAGGTGAAGGCCACGTACCGGCCGTTGCCGGAGACGGCGGCCGTGTACTCGGCCCAGTCGTCGGCCGGCTGCCCACCCGTGCCCCCGCTCACCAGCGTGGTCGTGCCGGTGAGCGTGTCCCGGACGAAGATGTCGGTGGCGTCGTTGACGTCGCCGGGGACCAGGTTGTCCGAGGTCGAGGCGAACGCCACGTATCGGCCGTCGTCGGAGATGTCGGAGCCGCCGACCCCACCGTTGCCGGGTGCGCCGTCCGGCGCGGCGTCGATCAGGGTGAGCGTGCCGGGCTCGGCCGCGTACGCCGGCACGGGAGTGAGGATCAGGACGGCGAGGCCGGCGGTGGCCAGGCAGGCCCGGGTTCTCCTGGGGGTGCGCATGGCCGCAGATGCTAGCGATCCGGGACGGTCGGTGATGCCCCGTCAGGCCACTTCGGACCGTCGGATCGCCTCCGCCACCGCGCCGAGGTCGTCGTTCATCTGGTGGTCCGCCCCGGGCAGCCGGTGCACCCGGGCCTGCGGGACGGCACCGGCCCAGAGGTCGGCGTGCGACGGCGGGGCGGTCTCGTCGCGCAGCCCGTGGAAGACGTGCACCGGCACGTCGCGTGGCAGTCGCGCGCCCAGGTCGGGTGGCAGCGTGAACTCGTCGCCGGGCCACCCGCCCGGGCCGACGAACGGGGCGGCGATCAGCACGACTCCCCCGAGTGCCCGCTCCGGCGCCCGTTCGGCGAGCGTGTTGACCAGGATCGTCCCGCCCACCGAGTGCCCGACGACGATCACGCCGTCGTCCAGGGTGGTCAGCTCCCGCCGGACGGCCGCGCTCCACGCGGCGTACGTCGGGTCGTCCTCGTCGGGCATGCGGGGATAGCGGATCTCGTAGCCCGTACCCAGCTCCCGCCGCAGGCTGTCGACCAGCTTGTCGTCCCACTCGTCGTGCGTGCCGGCGCCGGCGCCCTGGACGAACAGGATCTGCCGTGGCTGCGTCACCACACCCTCCCCGGATCGCTCAACGTCGGCCGTGCGACGTCCATCCTCGCCGGTGCAGCCGTTCGACGCCGTCCAACAGCAGGTCCAGCGCGAACTCGAACTCGAACTGGTCGTCGCAACCCGACCCCACGACGGAGTCGTCGTCGTGCGACGCCGCCGCCGCGACCGCGGCGAGGTGCGGGAAGCGGGCGGCGGCCTCCGGGGGCAGGGCGGCCGGCGGGCCGGACTCGACGGCGCCGGAACGCCCGGCGCGCCGGGCGTCGTCGAACAGCTCCTGGCTGAAGCCCAGGACCCGGCTGCCCATCGCGTGCATCACGTGGTGGGTGAGGTCGACCGAGAGGCCGCCGGCCCGCAGCGTCCCGACCACCGAGTCGAGGTACGCGAGGACGGCGGCCGTCGCCATGTTCCGTGCCTCGATCGCGAGGGGCGCCCAGGGGTGGCGACGCATCACCTGTCGCGCCGCGAGCACGCGGCGGCGCAGCGCGGGCTTCCAGTCGGTGTCGGGCTCCGGCGGCTCGATCTCGCCGACCACGACGTCGATCATGCCGTCGAGCAGTTCGTCCTTGTTGGCCACGTGCTTGTAGAGCGCCATCGGCACGACGCCCAGGTCCTGGGCGAGGTTGCGCATGCTGAGCGACTCGATCCCGGCCCCGTCGGCGAGCGCGACGGCGGCGCGCAGGATCCGGTCCCTGCTCAGCGGCGCGCGGCGCAGCACCTCTGCCTGCTCGGCCATCTCGTCCCCGTCCTCCGGTGGCGGTGTCTGCACCCTAACCGTCTTGACAGGTGTACGCCGTACACCCATCCTGACAAGGCAGGTGTACGCCGTACACCGAGGGAGGAGTCACGATGAAGGCGATCGTCCAGGACCGGTACGGCCCACCGGAGACCCTCACGCTCGCGGAGGTCGACACGCCGACGCCGGCACCCGACGAGGTGCTGGTGCGGGTCGAGGCCGCCGCGCTCAACGCCTACGACTGGCACGCCGTGCGGGGCGACCCGTGGCTGGCACGCCTGTCGATGGGACCGGCCCGACCCCGGGCCCGCATCCGTGGCCGCGACGTCGCCGGCCGGGTCGAGGCGGTCGGCGCGCGGGTGCGCAGGTTCCGCCCGGGCGACGCCGTCTTCGCCGACCTGGGTGACGCCAACGGCGCGTTCGCCGAGTACGCGTGCGTGCCCGAGGACGTGGTCGCGCCGTCGCCGACGAACCTCACCCCGCAACAGGCGGCCGCCCTGCCGCTGGCCGGCACCACCGCGCTGATGGGGCTGCGCGACGTCGGGCGGGTCGAGCCCGGCCACCACGTCCTCGTCAACGGGGCGTCCGGCGGCGTCGGCACCCTGGCGGTCCAGCTGGCCAAGGCGTTCGGCGCCACCGTCACCGGCGTGTGCAGCACCCGCAACGTCGACCTGGTCCGCTCGCTCGGCGCCGATCACGTCGTCGACTACACCCGGGCGGACTTCACCCGCCAGGGGCGCCGCCACGACGTCCTGCTCGATCTGGTCGGCAACCGCTCGCTCCGCGCGCTCCGCCGGGCGCTGACCCCCACCGGCACGCTGGTGCTCTCCGGTGGCGGCGTCTACCGCGGCGGCAACCTCGTCGGCCCGGTGTGGCTGATCGCGCGCGGACGCCTGTCGGCGCCGCTGGTCCGGCACCGCGTCGCCGTGCTCACCGCGACGCCGAGCCGGCCCCACCTCGACCTGCTGCGCGCCCACGTCGAGGCCGGCCGTCTCACCCCGGTGGTCGACCGCACCTATCCGCTCGACGAGGTGCCGGAGGCCATCCGCTACCTGGAGGGCGAGCACGCGCGGGCGAAGGTCGTCATCACCGTCGGGAGCACGCGGACCGGCGGGTGAAACGGGTCACCGGAATCGGGACGACGGCGGGGCCGCCCGACCGCCTAGCGTGAGTGCCACACGGTCCGCTGGCTCCCGACCCGCCGGAGAGGACGATGACCTGTCGACCCACCCCCGTCCCGCCGCCCTCGGCGGCTCCTCCCCCTCGCCGGCTCCTCGCGCGGCTCAAGGCGCTGCCGCTGCCCGGCTTCGTCCTGGTCCACCTGGCGCTCTACTGCGCGTTCCTCGGCATCGGCACCGTCGTCGGCTACCGCCGGCTGGCGAACGACCCGAGCGTCGAGGGGTTCGTGGTCGAGGCGACCCTCGCCGCCGCGTACATCGGGCTGGCCTCGGTCCTGCCGTTCGCGGTCGCGCTCGGGGTGCTCTTCCTGTTCCGCGACGTCGGACCCGTCTGCTTCCGGGCGGCCGCCGTGGTGCTGTGCTGCCTGCCGTCCGTCTGCACGCCCGAACCGCGGCAACTCGCCTACTACCTGCCGATCCAGGTGCTGGTGGCGCTGCTGGTCAGACAGCCGTACGACCCGGACCGGGACCGGGTGGGGGTCCATCACCAGGGGTCCGGGACGGGCGCCCCACCGCCGATCGGCGGCCCACCCGGTCGATGAGATGTTGATACATTCGCGCTTCGCCAAGCGTCGACAAGAGGATTGAGCATGTCCGACACGGGGGCCGGATCGGAATTCGGATCGACGGAGGAGCAACCCGAGCAATCGCAGGTGCCACCACCACCACACGCGCCACCCCCGGCCGGCCAGCCGTACGGGCCGCCGATGGCGGTCCCTGCGTACGGGCCGCCGTTCGGGGCCGGCCCGCCGGGACCGGGCCGGGCCCATCGTGGCCTGATCATCGCCGTGGTCACGCTGGGCGTCCTGCTGTTACTGGCGTGCACCGGCCTGGTCGGCGGCGCCTTCCTGCTGCGCGCCGGCGCCGACGATCCGGCCGAGCCCGTGCCGGCCACCTGGCCGTCGACCACGGCCGGCAGTCCGCCGGCGCCCGACCCGACCGGGAGCGCGGAGCCGGCGCCGCAGGGACCCCAGGCCAGCGACTTCGCCGCCGCCGAGATCACCGACCTGAACAACGTGTGCGACGGCGTCCTCTACTACCCCCAGTCGCCGAAGCGGGCCGGGAAGGCCCCGCACCCGGTGGCGCTGCTCATCGGTGACACCCCGGGCGGGCAACGCCGCCAGGACAACGGCTACTACTACGACGAGGGCCTGTCCAAGCAGGTGGAACGGATCTGGGCGGCGGAGGATCCGAAGACCGTGCAGATGGTCGCCTGCCTCGACCGGGTGAGCACCGGCGCGACGATCCGCAAGTGCCGCTACGACGACCCGAAGCCGGACACGTTGACGCTGCTGAAGGCCACCTACCGCCTCCGGGTCCACGAGGTGGCGACCGGCCGGAGGCTGCTCGACAAGACCCTGGGCGGCGACGACCAGGCCTGCCCGTACGTCGTGCTGGTCGGCGCGGACAAGAAGATCTACGCCGAGGTCAGCGACCGGTCGCTGCTCGCCGCGCTGCGCAACCTGGTGAAGCGGTAGGGCCACCGGGCGGCCGGTGCTCGCCGGCCGCCCGGTCGCGGGCGGCGGGCAAAGCCGGATGCCGCCCGTCCCGTCGTGGTGTTCACTGTCTCCCCGTGGATCGTCAACGGCTCAGCAGCATCGCGCACTCGCACCACCCGATCGCGGCGCCGATCTCCGGCGTCAACGTCAACCGGCTCCTGCGCCGGGCCGACCGGCGACCGTCCGCCCGCATCCTCGACCTCGGCTGCGGCGAGGCGGCCTGGGCGTTGCAGGCCCTCGCCCACCACCCCGACGGGCACGCCGACGGCGTCGACATCAGCCGGTACGCCCTGGAGCGCGCCGCGACCGCCGCCGCCGAACGTGGCCTCGCCGACCGACTCACGCTGCACGAGCGCGACGCCCGCGCGTACGTGCCGGACGGCGACCACGACCTGGTGATGTGTGTCGGGTCGACGCACGTCTTCGACGGATTCGCGGGGACGCTGCGGCTGGCCGGGCGACACGTGCACCCGGACGGGATCCTCCTGGTCGGCGAGGGCTTCTGGCAGGCTCCGCCGACCCCGCAGGCGCTGGCGGCGCTGGACGCGAAGCCGGAGGACTTCACCGATCTCGCCGGTCTGGTGGCCGTCGCCGAGGAGGTCGGGTGGACCCCGGTGTACGCGCACGTCAGCGACGCCGCCGAGTGGGACCACTACGAGTGGTCCTGGGTCGGGTCGCTCACCGAGTGGGCGCTCGACAACCCGGGCCACCCGGACGCCGCGGAGGCGCTGGCGGTCGCGCGCGAACACCGGGACCAGTGGCTGCGCGGATACCGCGACGTGCTGGGTTTCGCCACCCTGGTCCTGCGCCGCGCCTGAGGCCGGCTCACCTCCGGCGAGGAATGTGCCCGTTACGTCGATCCGATCCCGGTTTCCGCCGCGTCGTCGATGTTCGGGTGCGACGATGGACGGCGTGGGAACCGCCAAGACCGCCATGCCTTCCATCTCGCCGCTGTCCGGCGAGCCGATCAAGCGTGCCGACGCCGAACGGCTCGCGGGGGTGCTGAAGGCGTTCGCCGACCCGGCCCGACTGCGGCTGCTCAGCCTCATCCAGTCCGCCCCGCAGGGCGAGGCGTCGGTGAGTGACCTGACCGCCCCGCTCGGGCTGTCCCAGCCGACGGTGAGTCATCACCTCCGGATCCTCACCGAGGCCGGCCTGCTGGAGCGCGAGAAGCGCGGGGTGTGGGCCTACTACCGGGTGGTCCCCGCCGCGGTCGCCGCGATCGCCGACCTGCTGACCCCGCCCCGCAAGCGGGCGACGAAGAAGGCTCGCTGAGCGAAGCCGCTGGTGCGCGGCGGCTCCGACCGCCGGTCCGCCGGGTGCCGGCGCCCGGCGGGACTCCCCGTCACTCCCGGAGTGTGCTCTAATTACCGGCGTCGATGTTTGCGATAACATCGGTGACCGGCAGGCCACCACCGTCGGCACACCCGACCCCGCCGCCTGCACGATCTCCGTCCCGAGGTCGTGGTTCCAGCGGTTGAGTCGACGCCGCGACTGTTAGCGTTTCCATCGACGGCAATCCACCACCCGCGAGGCTTCTCGCCGGCACGGACGGTCCGGGAGCCTCGCGTACCCGAGGAGCCGTCATGGTCATCTCCCGTCTCCGGCCCGGCCGGGCCGGACGCTCCCATCCGCTCGTCGTGCCCGCCGCGGCCGACCCGGTCGCCGGCGGTCCGGGGCGACGGAGAGCGACGTCAGCCCGGTCCCGGCATCGGACCAGGCGCCGGATCGCCCTGGTCGCCAGCCTGCTCGCCCTGCTGGGGTTGTTCCCGGCGATCGCCCGGGCCGACAACCCCATCGTGCAGACGATCTACACGGCCGACCCGGCGCCGCTGGTCCACAACGGCCGGGTCTACCTCTACACCGGTCACGACGAGGACAACTCGACCTGGTTCACCATGAAGGAGTGGCGGGTCTTCTCGTCCGACGACATGGTGAACTGGACCGACCACGGCTCCCCGCTCACCATCGCCAGCTTCAGCTGGGCCAAGTCCGACGCGTGGGCCGGCCAGGCGGTCTACCGCAACGGCAAGTTCTACTGGTACGTGCCGATGACCGTACGGGCGACCGGCCAGATGGGCATCGGCGTGGCGGTCTCGGACAGCCCCACCGGCCCGTTCCGGGACGCGATCGGACGCCCGCTGGTGAGCAACGGCGAGATCGACCCCACCGTGTTCATCGACGACGACGGCCAGGCGTACCTCTACTGGGGCAACCCGCGCCTGTGGTACGTGAAGCTGAACGCGGACATGACCTCGTACGCGGGCAGCCCCACGCAGATCCCGCTGACCACGGCGGGCTTCGGCACCCGGACCGGGGACGCGACCCGGCCGACCCTCTTCGAGGAGGGGCCCTGGGTCTACAAGCGCAACGGCCTCTACTACCTGGTCTACGCGGCCAAGTGCTGCTCGGAGTTCATCGCCTATTCCACCGCGCCCGGCCCGTTGGGGCCGTGGACCTACCGCGGAACGGTGATGCCCACCCAGGGCAGCAGCTTCACCAACCACCCCGGGATCGTCGACTTCAAGGGCGGTTCGTACTTCTTCTACCACAACGGGGCACTACCGGGCGGGGGCGGCTTCACCCGCTCCGTGGCGGTGGAGAAGTTCTCCTACGGCGCGGACGGTTCCATCCCGACGATCAGCATGTCGACCGCCGGTGCCCCGCAGGTCGGCACGCTGAACCCGTACGTCCGGCAGGAGGCCGAGACGATCGCCTGGGGCTCCGGGGTGGAGACCGAGCCGAGCAGCGCCGGCGGGATGAACGTCGGATGGATCGACAACGGGGACTACATCAAGGTCAAGGGCGTGGCCTTCGGCACCGGCGCGGCCTCGTACACCGCCCGGGTGGCCTCGGCCGCCGGCGGGGGCACCATCGAGGTCCGCCTCGACAGCGCCACCGGCACCGTGGTGGGCACCTGCCGGGTGTCCGGCACCGGGGGGTGGCAGACCTGGACCGACACCACGTGCGCGGTCAGCGGCGCCACCGGCACCCACGACCTCTACCTACGGTTCACCGGTGGCAGCGGCTCGCTGTTCAACGTCGACCACTGGCGGTTCACCCCGACCGGCGGCGGCACGCCGCCGACCAGCCCGCCGCCGACGACCCCGCCGCCCACCACCCCGCCGCCGACCACCGACGCCTGCACCGCGAGCTACCGCACCACCAGCACCTGGTCCGGTGGCTTCCAGGGCGAGGTGACCGTCACGGCCGGCGCCGCGGCGATCAACGGTTGGACCGTGGGCTGGAGTCTGGCCACCGGGCAGAGCGTCAGCCAGATCTGGGGCGGCACGTTGAGCACCAGCGGCTCCGCCGCAACCGTGCGCAACGTGTCCTACAACGGCTCCGTGCCCGCCGCCGGCTCGACCACGTTCGGCTTCCTGGCGAACGGCTCCCCGTCGACGCCGTCCCTGACCTGCACCAGTCCCTGAGAGGAACAGTCATGCGAACGAGGGCAGGAGCGTGGCTCGCCGCGCTGGCCATGACGGTCGCCGGCCTGCTGGTCCCGGCCGGTCCGGCGGGCGCGGAGTCCAACGGTGGGGTCCGGGTGATGCCGCTGGGTGACTCGATCACCGAGGGCACCCAGGTCCCCGGCGGCTACCGGATCGGTCTGTGGCAGCGGCTCGCCGGTGCCGGCTACCGGGTCGACCTGGTCGGTTCCCAGTTCAACGGGCCGGGCAACCTCGGCGACCACGACCACGAGGGTCACCCCGGCTGGCGGATCGACCAGATCGACGCGAACATCACCGGCTGGCTGAACAACTACCGGCCGCGCACCGTGTTGCTGCACATCGGCACCAACGACATCCTCCAGAACTACAACGTCGCCGGCGCGCCGAACCGGCTCTCCGCGCTGATCGACCGCATCACCACGACCGCGCCCGACGCCGACGTGTTCGTGGCCCAGATCATCCCGCTGGCCAACCCGGGCCAGGAGTCGGCGGTACGCACGTTCAACGCCGCCGTCCCCGGCATCGTCCAGGCCAAGGTGAACGCCGGCCGGCGCGTACACCTGGTCGACCAGCACTCGGCGCTGACCACCGCCGACCTGATCGACGGCGTCCACCCGACCGCCACCGGCTACGACAAGATGGCCGCCGTCTGGTACCGCGCGCTCCAGTCGGTGTCCGGCAGCATCGGTACGCCGGGCAGCGGCGGGAGCACCTACCAGAACGTGCAGGTGGTGAACACCGGGTCGGGCCGGTGTCTGGACGTGCCGAACGGCAGCACCACCAACGGCACCGCGGTGCAGCTCTACGACTGCTGGGGCGGCACCCCGCAGCGCTGGACCTACACCTCCGCCAAGCAGTTGCAGGTGCTGGGCGGCAAGTGCCTGGACGCCAGCGGGCGGGGCACCGCCAACGGCACCAGCGTGATCGTCTGGGACTGCACCGGTCAGGCCAACCAGCAGTGGAATTTGAACGCGAACGGCACGATCAGCGGGGTCCAGTCGGGGCGCTGCCTGGACGCCGCCAACTACGGCACCGCCAACGGCACCAGGATCAACCTCTGGGACTGTCACGGCGGCGCCAACCAGCAGTGGAGCATCCGCGCCTGACCCGCCGGAACCGGTCCCGCGGGTCAGCGGGCCGTCCGGGCCGAACGCCCGGGCGGCCCGCTCGTGACTCGACCGCCGTCCGGCACTAGGCTCCGCCGCCATGGCGAATGCGATACGGCTCGGTGAGCCACGACAGGCGGCGCCGGCGGACGACCGCTCGGCCGCGTCATGAGGCTGGCCGCCCGCCGCGCCCGCGACCTGGGCATCGTGGTCGGAGGGCTACCGACCGGGGGCCACAACGGGATCACCGACGTTGCCGGCGTGTCGGTGGGGCACACCACCGTCGACGACGGTGTCGAGCTGCACACCGGCGTCACCGCGGTCGTGCCGGCGCAGCTCGGCCCGCAACGGTGGTCGCTGCCCGCGGCGGTGTACACCGGCAACGGGTACGGGAAGCTGGTCGGCTCCACCCAGGTGGACGAACTCGGCGTGTTGGAGTCGCCGATCGTGTTGACCGCCACGCTGTCGGTCTTCCGGGCGGCGGACGCGGTGCTGACCCACCTGATGCGGCGCCGACCGGACGGGCTGTCGTTCAACCCCCTGGTGGGCGAGACCAACGACGGTCATCTGTCGGACATCCGCCGACGTCCGATCACCGAGGGGCACGTGCTCGACGCCATCGACCGAGCCTCCGCTGGGCCGACACCGGAGGGGTGTGTGGGTGCCGGCGCCGGCACCACGGCACTGGGTTACAAGGCCGGCATCGGCACCTCGTCCAGGGTGGTGGGCGCGCCGGACACCCCGGTGACCGTCGGCGTTCTGGTGCAGGCCAACTTCGGCGGTGTGCTGACCGTGCTCGGTGTTCCGCTGCCGGTGGACGAGCTGGTCCCGCAGGCCGACCGCGCCGAGCCGCCCGGCAACTCGTGCATGATCGTGGTAGCCACCGACGCCTGCCTGGACGCACGGCAGCTCAGGCGGCTCGCCCGCCGGGCGGTCTTCGCCATGGGCCGGGTCGGCGCCGCGTACGCCAACGGCAGCGGCGACTACGCGATCGCCTTCAGCACGGCGGAACCGGGCCGACCGGCCATTCCCGACGCGCAGCTCGACCCGGTCATCGCCGCGGTTCTGGACTCGGTCGAGGAGGCCGTGCTCAACTCGCTGTTCACCGCCACCACCACGTCCGGGGCGGGTGGCCGTACCAGCCATGCCGTGCCGCACCAGGCCGCGGTGCGACGGCTGGTCGACGCCGGCCGGATCCCCGGCGGGCGCGCGGTCGCCGGCGCCGTCGGGCGACCGGCGACCCGCCCGAGCCGGTGAACCACCGGCGCCGGGCCCCGGACGGCGGCTCTCAGTACGTCCGGGTGTTGCGCAGCGCCACCCGGAGGTTCTCGCCGATGTCGCGGGTCAGCGGGTCGTCCGGGCCGAACGCCCGGGCGGCCCGCTCGTAGCTGGACCGCAGCAGGTCCAGCGCGGCTCCGGCGTCGCCGGCCATGAACAGCGAGACGCCGAGCGTCTTGGCCGTGGCGAGGGTCTGCGGGTGGTCCTGGCCGAGCCTGCGCCGCTGGCGGCGCAGCGTGTCCTCCAGCAACGGCAGGCCCTCGCCCCACTGGTGCATGACCACCAGCGCGCACCCGAGGTTGTAGGCGTAGACCAGCGTGACCGGGTCGCCGGCGCCCAGGCCGGCCGCGGCCCGGTGGTGGGCCTCCCGGTGCCGCTGCGCCGACTCGCCGAGCCGACGCAGGCGGAACAGCGCGGACCCCCACCGGTCCAGGGTGCGCAGCGTCTCGGGATGGGCCGGGCCGAGCTGCCGCTCGCAGTCGGCGAACAGCGTGCGCCAGGCGCGCTCGGCGGCCGCGTACTGGCCGGCCTCGAAGAGGGCCAGGCCGGAACGCGCGCGCCGCTCCAGGTCGGCGGGGATCGGTCGAGATCGGGACGGCAGGAATCTCACGGCTCCTCCTCCGGTCGGTCACCTCGCTGCGGCCGCCCCGACTCTATCGATGGATGTCTACCCTGGGTGGCGCACCGGACACGCGGCGCCGCCGAGGTGGTCAGCCCGCCGGTGCGCCGATCGCGTCCAGCTCGGCGAGCGCGTCGGCGGGCAGGTCCAACGCCGCGCCGGCGACGTTCTCGCGCAGGTGCGCGACCGAGGACGTGCCGGGGATGAGCAGGATGTTCGGCGAGCGGTGCAGCAGCCAGGCGAGCGCGACGGCCATCGGCGTGCTCCCCAACCGCTTCGCGACCCGGTCCAGGACGTCCGACTGCAACGGCGAGAAGCCGCCCAACGGGAAGTACGGCACGTACGCGATGCCCTGCCGGGCCGTGCTGTCGACCACCTCGTCGTCGCCACGGTGGGCCAGGTTGTAGAAGTTCTGCACGCACACCACCGGGGCGATCGACTGCGCCTCGGCAAGCTGCTCCGCGGTGACCGTGCTCAACCCCAGGTGCCGGATCAGCCCCTGGTCGCGCAGCTCGACGAGCGCGCCGAACTGCTCGGCGATCGAGCCGGGCTCGGGTGCGTCGAGGCCGCCGACCCGCAGGTTCACCACGTCCAGCGCCGGCAGGTCGAGGCGACGCAGGTTGTCGTGCACCTGTCGGGTCAGCTCGGCCGGGGTGCGGGCGTGCGGCCATCCGCCCTGCTCGTCCCGGCGGGCGCCGACCTTGGTGACGATGTGCAGGTCGTCGGGGTACGGCGCGAGCGCCTCCCGGATGATCTCGTTGGTGACGTGCGGGCCGTAGAAGTCCGCCGTGTCGATGTGCCGGATGCCCAGCTCGACGGCGGTCCGCAGGACGGCGACGGCGGCGTCGCGGTCGCGGGGTGGCCCGAACACGCCCGGGCCCGCCAACTGCATCGCGCCGTAGCCGACCCGGGTGAGGGTGAGGTCCCCGACCTGGTAGGTGCCGCCGGGGAGCTTGTCGCCGGTCATGGGTTCCCTTCCGCGTGCCGGAGTCTCCGGCCGCACCCCGAACGGTGCCCGCCGGCGGCCGGCGCAACCAGGCACCGCCCATCCTGGGACCGGCGGGGCCGGGACGGGCGGCCGCCGCGCATCCCCAGCGGCGGGCTCGACCGGTCCGTACAGTGCGAAGACAGCACCGTCGCGAAGAGGAGAGCCATGTCGAAGCCGCCGCTGCCCGAGCCCGCCGTCGCCATGCTGCGCAAGCCGAACCCCGCCGTCATCGCCACCCTGCGCCCCGACGGTCAACCGGTCTCCGCGGCCACCTGGTACCTGTGGGACGACGGCCGGATCCTGGTGAACATGGACGAGGGCCGTCGCCGGCTGGCTCACCTGCGCAACGACCCCCGGGTCACCCTGACCGTGCTTGACGAGCAGGGCTGGTACACCCACCTGAGCATCATCGGGCACGTGGCCGAGCTGCGCGACGACGTGGACCTGGCGGACATCGACCGACTCGCCCGGCACTACACCGGCAACCCCTACCCGCGCCGCGAGCGGGCCCGGGTCAGCGCGCTGATCGAGGTCGACCGTTGGCACGGGTGGGGTGAGCTGAAGGACAACAGCCAGGTGGGCTGACCCACGGTGTCCGACCCGTGCGCGAGACTGGCGGGCATGGCTGACCTGGGCGACGTGAAGAACGCACTGCACCTCTATCTTCGGGAGACCCGCGAGGACCTGCTCTGGAAGCTCGACGGGCTGAGCGAACGCGACGCCCGGCTCCCCCGCACCGCGACCGGCAACAACCTGCTGGGCATCGTGAAGCACTGCCTCAACGTCGAGGCCGGCTACTTCGGGCCGACCTTCGGCCGGGAGTTCCCCACCCCGGGCGAGCTGGTCCCGATGGAGGCGTACGACGCGGATCCGCAGGCCGACTGGTACGCGCGGGACGACGAGACCAAGGACGGCCTGATCGACCTCTACCGCCGGGTCGCGGCGTTCGCCGACGAGACGATCGACCAGCTCCCGCTGGACGCGCCGGGGCAGGTGCCGTGGTGGCGACCCGGCCGGCAGGCCGTGACGCTGCACCGGATCATCACCCACGTCACCGTGGACCTCGCCCGGCACGCCGGCCACGCCGACATCCTGCGGGAGCAGCTCGACACGGCGATCGGCCTGCGGGAGACCAACACCAACGTCCCCGACGAGTACGACTGGCCCGCGTACGTCGGCAGGTTGACCACGCTGGCGGACCGGTTCGCCTAGGAAATCGGCTGGCGTGCCCGGCGGGGCTGGGTCACTCTGGCGGGGTGATCCTCATCCAGCGGGTTCGGGTCCGGTGGCCGGCCGCGGCGCGCGGCGCGCCGGCCGCGAACGCCCGGCGCGGCCTCAACCAGCCGGTGGCTCTGCCCCGGGAGCTGCCGGAGGCCGAGGTGGTGATCCACGACGTCCTGGTCGACGAGGCGGACGGCTACGCGCCCCGGCACGAGGTGCTGGCCGGCAGCCCGGGTCGCGCGCACGCCGTCGGTCTGTGGCTCAGCCGCCGGGAGGTGACGGTCGGCGTCGACCGGCTGCCCACCTGGACGGCCTACCCGCACCCGCGCGCGTCGAGCCACCTGTTCGCGCTCGCGCCGGGTCAGGTGGGCCGCTACCGGGCCAACTTCCGGTTCACCGGCTGCTCGTGCAGCCCGAGCTGGTACTTCGAGGACTGGGTCGTGCACGTCAGCCACGGCTGGGTGGACCGCGACCACTTCGAGCGGGGCCAGCCGGAGCGCGACCTCGACCACCGCGTGCATCTCTACGGCGGGACGGGCCGCCCGGCACGCCGGCCGTGCCCGCCCGCGCTCACCGGGGTGTCAGGAGCCCTCGTCCGGCCATGAAGGCACGCAACGTCTCGTCGTCGCCGGCGGACATCAGCCGGCGCGGGATCACGGTGGCCGGCATCCGGCCGACGTAGACGATCCAGAACTCCGGCGTCTCCTCGACCCGGGCCACGCCGTCCCAGGCGATGCCGCCGGACTCCGAGCCGCTGCGCATCATGATGTTGTCGTCGGTGATGTCGTAGCCGCCCTCGACGGCGTAGCCGGCGGAGCGGCGTCGGGCCCGCCACCGCACCCACGGCGCGTAGAGCATCGACAGCACGCCGCCGACGAGCAGCGCCAGCCAGAGCGTCGAGAACCGGTCGCCCCACCCGGACGTCCGGGCGACGACGAGACCGAGCGCCCCGACCGCCGCCAGCACGGCGCCGATCCGGCCGAACCGGCGCAGCCGGACGCCGCTGAGCACGGCGGCCACGCGGCCCGGGTAGGCGGGGTCGGCCGGGACGGCGAAGCGAATGTGCACGCCCGAACGATAACCGCCCAGCGGGCCGCACCGACCGCCACCCGGATCCTGTTATCGCTCACACCTGCCCTGCTCGCCGCCGGGGCGGTTGAGTATGTTATCGATAACCTGCTATCTTTTGGCGCGGGAGCGCCAGGGCACGCTCCCGGTCACCCGCCACTCGGCACGGCGCTTCGAGGCACCTGCTCTCGCCGCCCGACCGACCGGCCGATGACCAGTCCGGGCCGATCCGCCGTTGCCAGCCGCCACAGGTGGCCGCCGGACGCGTCAGGCCCCGGCCGCACGCCCACGCCTCCACGCCACCCCGCGGGCGATCCCGGCAGCGACGGACACCCCTGCGCGCACCGCCGGCACCACACCACCCCACGGCACGGAGGCAAGCAATGGTGAAACGTACACAGCTCCTATCGTCCCTGGCCGCGGCGGCCGTCCTCCTCGCGGCGACCGCCGGCGCGCTGAGCGGCGGCCTCGGCGGCGCGGCGGAGGCCGCGACGAACGGCACGCTCGCGGCGACCGCGGGCTGCGGCAAGGCCCCCACGCTCACCAGCGGCACCCGCACCATCACCAGCAGCGGACAGAACCGCAGCTACATCCTGCGGATCCCGGACGGGTACGACCGGAACCGCCCCTACCGGCTGATCTTCGGTTTCCACTGGCTGAACGGCTCGGCGAACAACGTCGCCTCCGCCGGCTACTACGGGCTCCTGCCGCTGTCGAACAACAGCACGATCTTCGTGGCGCCGCAGGGCATCGACAACGGCTGGGCCAACACCAACGGCCGGGACCTGACGCTCTTCGACGACATCTCCCGCCAGGTCGAGAACGACCTCTGCGTCGACACGACCCAGCGCTTCGCCCTCGGCTGGAGCTACGGCGGGGCGATGAGCTACGCGGTCGCCTGCGCCCGACCGACAGTCGTCCGCGCGGTCACCGTGCTGTCCGGCGCCAACCTCAGCGGCTGCAACGGCGGCAGCCAGCCCGTCGCCTACTTCGGCATCCACGGCATCTACGACAGCGTGCTGAACATCTCGATGGGCCGGTCCCTGCGCGACACGTTCGTCCGCAACAACGGCTGCACCGCGCAGAGCCCGCGCGAGCCGAGCCGCGGCAGCCTCACCCACGTCACCACCACCTACACCGGCTGCCGGGCCGGATACCCCGTGCAGTGGGCCGCCTTCGACGGCGACCACACGCCCAGCCCGGTCGACGGCTCGCCCAGCCCGAACGACTCCCGGACCTGGACGTCGGCGGAGATCTGGCGGTTCTTCTCCCAGTTCGAGTCCACCACCCCGCCCACCACCACCCCGCCGACGACCACGCCCCCGACCACCACTCCCCCGACCACCACGCCGCCCACGACGCCCCCGCCGACCGGCGGCCCCTGCGCGGCCACGTACCGCAGCGTCAACACCTGGCCGGGCGGCTTCCAGGGCGAGGTCACCGTGGCCAACACCGGCACCGCCACCCTCAACGGCTGGACGGTCCGGCTGACCCTGGCCGGCGGCCAGGCCATCAGCAGCCTCTGGAGCGGCGTCAACACCGGCACCACCGGCACCGTCGCCGTCCGGAACGCGCCCTACAACGGCACGCTCGGCCCGAACGCCTCGACGACGTTCGGGTTCACCGCAACCGGTGACGGCGCCACCGCGCCGAGCGGCCTGACCTGCACCAGCCCCTGAACGTGCCTCGTCCCCGGTGCCCTGCGGGCACCGGGGACGGGTCACCTACCGCTTGGCAGGCCAGAAGACGCGGACCGAGCCGCCCTGTCGGCATTGAGCAGGCAGCAGCACGTCGGCCGGCGTAACCGCTGTAGGTTACGCAGATGGATCTTGAAAGTCTGCGGCTGAGGGCCGTTGCCATCGCCGACTCCTACGATCGTCACAACATCGCAGCGGGCCGAGCGGTGTGGAACACCGGCGACCTCGCGTTGGGGTTCGTCGGTGACGTCGGTGACCTCGCGAAACTTGTCATGGCTGTCGACGGACGCCGGGAGATCGCCAATGCTCGTGAACGGCTCGGGCATGAACTGGCCGATTGCCTGTGGTCGATCCTCGTCCTCGCGGACCGGTACGGCGTCGATCTGGCCGCCGAGTTCGCTCGAATGACCGCCGGAATCGAGGAGCATCTCGGGAACCGTCGACCGGGCGAATCCGACTAGCGGTACACCCGTCACGGTGCACTCTGGTCGAGCGCCTCGTACTCGGCTAGCGGTCACACCAGTTCCGGGTGCGGGATCCTCCTAGAGTTCGATCCGGACCGAGGCAAGGCCGTCACGCCCGGCGGCCCTCTTTCGATCATCGTCCGGCATGCACCTGCGTCGGGTCGACGGTCTGCCGTCCGCGCACGCGAAGCGCCCGCCTTCGACGCCGCCTCCGCTGGACCGACTCGGCACGGTCGTTCGCGTACTGCCGGAGCAGTTCGTGAAAGGTGAACCGGTCGGGCACGTGTTCGTTGATCAGATGGGCCGCAGCCAGTTCGTCCAGCAAGGGTGCCACCTCCGCCGGGGTGGCGGCGCTGAGCGAGGCGGCCACGGCAGCGGCGAAGTCGGTGCCCGGCGCTCGTCCGAGCAAGCGGAACAGGCGTCGGGCTTCGGCGGACACCGACCGGTAGGACAGATCGAAGGCCTCGCTGACCGCCGTTTCTCGGTCCCCGTGCTGCGAGAGGACAGCGAGCCGGTTGCCGTCGCGAAGCTGGGCCACCCGGTCGGCGATGCCAAGGGTCGGGCGGCAGATGAGGTCGGCGGCGGCGACCCGCATCGCCAGGGGTAGATAGGCGCAGGCCTCGGCGAGTTCGGCGGCGGCACCGGCCTCGGCGCGGACACGGTCGTGGCCCAGCAGGCGTTCCAGCAGCATCTGAGCCTCCCCGCTGGTCAGCACGTCCAGGGTGAGGTGATGGGCACCGTCGCGGGCGACCAGTCCACCGAGTCGGTCACGGCTGGTGACCAGCACCAGGCAGCCGGCGCTCCCGGGCAGCAGTGGACGGACCTGGTCGGCCGACCGGGCATTGTCCAGCAGCACCAGCACCCGCCGGCCGGCGAGAACGGAGCGGTAGCGCGCCGTAGCCTCCGCCAGGTCGACCGGCACCTGCGTGCTCGGCACACCGAGCGACCGCAGCAGCTCGCCGAGCGCGTCGATCGCGCGCGTCGGCGGGCCGGCAGCGTACCCCTGCAGGTTCAGGTGCAACTGCCCGTCCGGAAAACGCCCGGCCGCCCGATGCGCCCACTGCACGGCGAGCGCCGTCTTGCCGACCCCGGCGGTGCCGACGACTGCGACCACCGTGCAGGCCGCCGCCTCCCGGGCCGCGAGCGCCATGGCGTTCAACTGGTCGAGGCTCTCCGACCGGCCGGTGAACGCCGCGACCGCAGGCGGGATCTGAGCCGGTCTGGTGCCGGCGGCGGACGGGTGATCGGTCCCGGTCGCGCTCGTCGTGACCGGACCTGCCCGCAGAATGCTCAGGTGGACGGCCTGGAGTTCACCGCCCGGCTCCGTGCCGAGTTCGCCGAGCAGCCGTCGGCGAATCTGGGCGTAGAGGTCCAGCGCCTTCCCGCTGCGCCCGGTGCTGTGCAGGGCTCGCATCAGCGCGGCGAGCAGGGGTTCGTCGAAGGGGTGCTGTGCGACCAGCTCGACCAGCGGGCCGACGACCGGGGCGCCGACGCCGAGCCGCAGCTCGGCGTCCGCCCATGCCACTGTCGCCTCCAAATGCTGCTGACACCAAGCTGCCCGCGTTCGCGCCGCCCACTCACCGCGAAGATCGATCAGCGGCGTTCCCCGCCACAGGTCCAACGCCTCACGCAACACCATCGCCCGCGCCGCAGGGCCGGAGGTGTCCCGCATGCCCGTGGCGACCAACCGCCGGAACCGGTGCACATCCACCAGGTCGGGGTCCACGTCGAGCGCGTACCCCCCTGGACGCCGGACCACCAGGGCGCGTTCCGCGCCGGCGACCGCCGCCCGTTCCAGCACCCTGCGGAGCCGACTGACGTACGTGTAGACGGCATTGCGGGCATCGAGCAGCGCCCCATCGGCCCAGACCCGCTCCGTCAGGTTCGCCACCGTGACCGTGCGTCCCGCCTCGGCCAGGAGAACCGCCAACACGAGCCGCTGCTTCGTCGACCCCAGGTCGACCGCGGAGTCGGCCAGGTGGAGGCCCGACGGACCGAGTAACCGGAACATGCCCACCCCCGTGACGCATCGTCCGTCACCGATACTTTCACACGCGTCCGACACTGTCCGGCCCTTTCGACGGCGACCCGGAGTCGGCTAACCGACCGCGCAGACGTACGCGCGCCGCGTGCAAGGGTCCTGCAAGACGACGTCAAGGCAGCACGTCCACCATGGATCCAGCACGGTCCGACGACAGGGCCCGGACCGGACATCCTCGGCGTCCGCCGCAGCCGAGCAGACCGAAGCGGCGATCACACCCTCTACGGAACGGGGACGAACGATGCTCGAAGCACAGGGTTCCGAACGGCCACGACGGCTCCTCGGCATGGCGGCGGCCACCGCCGTGCTGGTGTCACTCGCCATGGCCGGCTCCGCGCACGCCGACGCCGTCACGGGAGCGGGCGCGACCGTCACACCGGCCACGACGATCGACCCGGACCAGCAGTATGCGGACTATCTGGCGACCCGGCGGCCCGACGGTAGCTGGCCGGGTGCGCCCGACCCGGGCGTCAAGGCGAAGAGCCCGGTGACCTCTCTGCACACCTACCCGAAGCTCACCGACCGGCAGCTCGCCGGGATGCGCGGCCGGACGGGCGAGGTGGCGACGATCGATCCCGCGGTTCAGGCCACCGTACAGACCGTGCGGGTCACGAAGGACGCCACGATCGTGCAGACCTACCTGCCGGTGCCCGGGGTCACGCCGGACCAGCTGGCCGCCGGCCTGCGTGCGCAGGGGCACGGCGACGTGCGGGTGACCCGGTCGTCCGACTTCTCGACGGCGGCTCCGAGTTCCTGCTCCTACGGTAGTGCCCGGACGGTCACCTGCCCGGTGTCGTTCTGGCGGAACAACGGACACGAGGACCCGATCGTCCGGTTCAACGACCACTCCGGCTCCAGCTGGCCGGTAAGCAAAGCGGTGCCCAAGTGGAACCAGGTGGCGAACATCGACAGCTGGTACTACTGGAACAGCTGCCCGTCCCTGGCCGGCGCCCGGTGCGTCGACGTGTTCTCCGGCAACTACGGCGCCACCGGCTGGGTGGGCCGGGCGACGCGTACCTACCCGTCCGGCGCGACCAGCGGCGCCTTCGCCGAGTCCGGTCACCGCATCCAGCTCAACGACTACTACTCGCCCACGACCTTCACCCGCAACAACGTGGCCACCCACGAGGTCGGACACACCCTCGGCCTGGGTCACAACGTGTTCAGCAACGACGTGCTCTACTACGTCGCGAACACCCGGGAGGACATCGGCGGTGAGAATCCCGTGCTTCTCGCCGGTCTCTACTCCATCACCCGCTGACCGGTCCGTGCGGGCAGGCGCGCGCCGGCCCGCACGTTCGATCCGGGACCGGGGTGTAACGCTCCCGGCGGAACCGGACATCTCACGGTAGGTGCGTCCAGCGAGGGTTGAAGTGAGGCGAGGGCATGCGGGCGACAGACGGTACGGCCAGCCGCGGCAGCCCTCGCCTCGACCGCGCCGGGTTCGAACGCCTCTACGCGGCGCACTACGAGCTGATCATGAGGTACGCGCTTCGCCGTGCGCCGTCCCCCGACGACGCCGCAGACGTGGTGGCCGAGACCTTCCTCGTCGCCTGGCGTCGCCAGGACCAGGCGCCCGACGGGTCCAGCGCGCGACTCTGGCTCTACGGCATCGCGCGTAACGTCCTCGCCAATCAGGCGCGCGGCGCCCGGCGACGCGAGCGGTTGAACGCTCGGCTCCGCGCCGGCGTGGCCGAGAACGGCCACGACGCCCGTCCGGCCTCCGCGATCGCCGGCACCCGGATCGCCATCGCCCGCGCCTTCGGCCGGTTGAGGGCCGACGACCGTGACCTGCTGACGTTGGTGGCGGCGGAGGGTCTGAGCGCGGGCGAGATCGCCCGCGTCCTGGACTGCACCACCACCACCGCCCGGGTACGCCTGCACCGGGCCCGGGCCCGGTTCGCCCGCGAGCTGGCTGCCGAGGGCCTGCCGGTGTAACGCCGCGGCCAGCCCGGACATGAACAGGTGTCGAGGCCGACCGCCCTCGGCGGACAGGAGGGTTCCCGATGACGCGCAGACGCGAGCGCCTGGACGAGTACGTCCGGCAGGCGACCCGTCTCGACAGCGACCGATCCGCGCTGCTCACCGACGAAGAAGCCAAGCAGGCCATGTTCGACAAGATCAGCCGGATGGGTGTCGACGACCGGCCACCAGTCCCCCGCGCCCGGGCTCGGCGCCTCGTCGGCCCGGTGGCCGTCGCGGCGAGCGTCGTCGTCGTGTCCGTGGGGGTTCTCGCATGGAGCGGCCTGACCGGCCCCGACGGCCGAGCGCCGCTGGCGACGTCCGGCCCGTCCCGGTCGACCCAGCAGGCGCCGGCTCCGGCCCGGCAGGGTGACGCGTTCGTGCCCGGTGTGGCGACCTCATGCCTTGAGGCCTACAGCCGGGCGACCCTGGCGGGCCGCGCATTCGCCTTCGACGGCACCGTGCTCGGCGTCGCCGATCGGCCGGCCGACGGCGACGGATCCGACCCGTACGTGTCGGTGACCTTCGCCGTCACCCGCTGGTATCGGGGTGGGCAGGGAGATCGGACCACCGTCGCGATGTTCCCGCCCGACGAGCGCGCCTCCGAATCCGGCAACGGCTACACGATCGGCTCGCGGCTCCTCGTCTCCGGCGAGGACCGCTGGGGCAGTGCCCGGCTGCGCGACCCGGTCGCCTGGGCGTGTGGCTTCACGCGCTGGTACGACCGGGCTGACGCGCGACTCTGGGAACAGGTCTTCCGCTGAGGCTTCCCTCCCGGCGTCAGCAGCCGATCCGGCTGGACCCGACCGCGACGTCGTCGTACCAGAGGGTGTCGGCCCCGCCGCCGTAGCTCTCCCAGCCCAGTTTCAGGTCGGTGAGCTGCGGTCGCCAGGTGCGGTTGTACCACTGGCCGTCGATGTCGTGCGTCGGTACGCCATCGGCGGTCAGCCCGGCGACGGCGGCCCCGTCCAGCCAGGTACGGAGCTGCCCGGCCGCGCCGTCCACCATGAACTCCAGGCAGGCCCACCGGTTGGTGGGCAGCGGGACGCTCTGCGCCACCCCGGCCGGGCTCTGCTCGGGCAGCGTCGCGTCGTCGGACGCGCGGTTCCACTGCAGGGCCCCGTTCTGGCCGCCCATCCGCAGGTCCTTGTCACCGTCGGCGGCGTCGGTCATCGCGATCATCGTGGTGTGGTCGGTGGGTTGGGCGGTGGTGTGCCGGACCCAGATCCGGCCGTAGCGCACGCTGCCCAGGCCGGCGAGGTTCCGCGTCGACCGGATGAAGACGTGGTTGCAGTATCCGGCGGCGCCGGTGATCCGGATCGCCCGGCTGCCGCTGTGCGTGGTGCTCGTGTCGACGGTGGCCGTGCCGGCGCCGGAGCAGTCCGGGTTGACCACGGTCCAGTCGCCGGACGGCGTCGAGCCGGTCTGGGTCTCGAAGCCGTCGCAGAGCACCGCCCCGGCGCACCCGGTCGGCGGCGGGGGCGGCTCGGTCGTGGGCGGGACGGTCGTGGGCGGCGCGCTGGTGGGCGGGGCCGTGGTGGGCGGGGCGGTGGTGGGCACCGTCGTGGTGGGCGCTCCGGTCGGCGTGGGCCCGACGCCGTTGCAGGCCACGCCGTTGAGGGTGAACCCGGTCGGCGTGCCGCCGCCGGTGCCGTACGTGCCCTGCACGCCGAACTCGGTGGAGCCGCCGGCCGGGATGCTGCCGTTGTAGGACAGGTTGCGGGCGGTGACCGTGGCGCCGGACTGGCTGACCGTGGCGTTCCAGCCGTTGGTGACCCGGTCGTCCCCGGCGTACGTCCAGGTGACGGTCCACCCGGAGACGGCGGTGTCGCCCGGGGAGACCTTGACGGTGGCGGTGAATCCGCCGGGCCACCGGTTGGGGGTGTAGTCGACCCGGCAGCCCTGCGCGGCCGAGGCCGGGCCGGTGAGCACCGCCGTTCCGGTCGCGGCCACGGCGGCGGCCAGTGCGGCGACGACCGCCAGGGTCGGGGCGGGGCGGGCGCGGAGAATCGTCATGGGAAGTCCTTCTGCGTCGAGCGGGCGGAGGCGGCGC
Source organism: Micromonospora sp. WMMD754 (assembly GCF_049315235.1). Classification (NCBI taxonomy): domain Bacteria; kingdom Bacillati; phylum Actinomycetota; class Actinomycetes; order Micromonosporales; family Micromonosporaceae; genus Micromonospora; species Micromonospora sp. WMMD754. The sequence continues at coordinate 3,950,753 of NZ_CP186058.1, read as the reverse complement.
GGCGGCGCGCGTCCGGCGGGGACGCGGTGCGACGACGTGCCCTGGGTGCGGCGCGGCGATGCGCCACGGCGACTGGTCGGTGCGTACGACCGACGTGCCCGGCTCGGGGTGGACCTGTCAGCCGCCGACGGGCCGGTCACCCGGGCGTCGGCGGCGCCCACCGACAATCTATTGACCGTCGCCTATCGAATCAAGCGGTCGGCTATTTCGGTGGACCGGCGGCGTCCGACCGTGCCAGCCTGACCCGGAGACGGGCCGAACCGACCGACGGGAGCACGGCGATGCGAGGACTCGAAACCTTCCCGCCCATCCGGACGCGAGCTTTCGAGGACCCGTCGACCCATGCAGACCGTCAACCTCGGCATCGTCGCCCATGTCGACGCCGGTAAGACCAGCCTGACCGAACGCCTGCTGCACGCCACCGGCGCCGTCGACCGGCTCGGCAGCGTCGACGCCGGCACGACCCGGACCGACACCGGCGAGATCGAGCGTCGCCGGGGCATCACCATCCGCAGCGCGGTCGCCCCCTTCCGGGTACGCGACCGCCAGGTCAACCTGCTCGACACCCCAGGCCACAGCGACTTCGTCGCGGAGGTCGAACGCGCGCTCGGGGTGCTCGACGCGGCCGTGCTGGTGCTGTCGGCCGTGGAGGGGGTGCAGCCGCACAGCCGGCGGCTCATGCGGATCCTCCGGTCACTCCGGCTGCCCACACTGATCTTCGTGAACAAGATCGACCGGGTGGGCGCGCGCACCGACGAGCTGGTCGCGGACGTGCGCCGGCTGCTCACCCCGGCCGTCGCCCCGCTGGGCACGGTCCGCGCGCCCGGCACCCCCGGGGCGACCGTCCGGCCCGACGATCCGGGGTACGCCGACCGCGTCGCCGAGGTCCTCGCCGACCACGACGACGAGCTGCTGGCCGCCCTGGTGGACGACCTGCCGCCCGGGAAGGACCGGATCGACGAGGCGCTGCGGGCGCAGACGGCGGCCGGGCTCGTCCACCCGCTGCTGTTCGGCTCGGCGCTGTCCGGCGCCGGCGTACCGGAACTGTTGGACGCCGTCGTGTCCCTGCTCCCCGCGTCACCGCCGGCCGAGCCCGCGCCGCGGGCCCGGGTCTTCGCGGTGGAGCGCGACGCGGGCGGTGAGCGGGTGGCCTACCTGCGCTCCTACGGCGGGCAGCTGCGGGCGCGGCAGCGCGTCGTCGCGTACCGCCGGGAGCCGGACGGCCGGACCACCGCGACCCGCGCCCGGATCACCCGGCTCGACGTGGCCGGCGCGACCGCCGACCACACGGGGCCGGCCACGCTGACCGCCGGGCACATCGCCCGGGTCACCGGCCTGACCGGGGTACGCCTCGGCGACCAGCTCGGCAGCCCGACCGGCCTGGACGGCCGGTCGCACTTCCCCGCGCCGACAGTGGAGGCGGTGGTCCGACCCCGTGACCCGGCCCGGTCGGTGGCACTGCACGCCGCGCTGCTGGACCTCGCGGACACCGACCCGTTCCTGCGCACCCGGGTGGCCCCGGAGGGCGGCACGAGCGTGCTCCTCTACGGCGAGGTGCAGCGCGAGGTGCTGGCGGCCACGCTGGCCGAGACGTACGGGATCGAGGCGGAGTTCGAACCGGGCCGGATCGTGCACGTCGAGCGGCCCACCGGCACCGGAACGGCGGTGGAGATCATCGGAAACGGCTTCTTCGGCACCGTCGGCTTCCGGGTCGAGCCGGGCGCCGGGGTCGACTACCGGCTGGAGGTGGAACTCGGCGCGCTGCCGCTGTCGTTCCACAAGGCCGTCGAGGAGGCCACCCGGGCCGCCCTCGACCAGGGCCGGCACGGCTGGCCGGTCACCGACGTCCGGGTCACCCTCACGCACAGCGGCTACTGGTCGCCGATCACCACGGCCGGGCACTTCCGGGACCTGGCGCCGTACGTCCTGATGCAGGCGCTGGCCGAGGCCGGCACCCGGGTCTTCGAGCCGTGCCGTCGGTTCGAGGCGGAGGTGCCGGCCGACCGGCTCGGCCCGGTCACGTCGTACCTGGGTCGGCTCGGCGCCCGGGTCGACGGCGCCGAGGAGACCGCGGCCGGCTGGCGGATCGGCGGGATGCTGCCGGCCCGGCTCGAACCGGAGGCGCAGCGGCGGCTGCCGGACCTGTCCCGCGGGGAAGGACTGTGGTGGTCGACGTCCGGCGGCGACCGTCCGGTGTCCGGCGACCCGCCGTGCCGGCCCCGCACCGACGGCAACCCGTTCGACCGGGTGGAGTATCTGCGCTTCCTCGCCCGACGGTCCTGAGTACGCCGACTCATGCCCGTCGCACCCGGACCGTCCAGGCTGGACCGCATGTCCTCGGAAGCGGTCGGCACGGGCCGACGGTGTGGCCCGGTCGTGGCGTTCCTGGTCCTGCTCTGGGTGTGCGCGCTGATCGCGACAGCCGTCTGGTGGGTGGGCATCGGCCTGGAGCAGTGGAGCGTCAGCTACGGCGACCAGCCCGGCGAGTTCCAGGCCCTTCAGCGCCGGGCGAGCCTGGCCCTGCTGGTCGGCGCGCTGGTGGCGACCGCCGGGCCGGCCCTCGTCGCGCTCGTCGCCTACCACCTGCGGCTGGTCCGCACCGCGGTCGTCTTCCTGGTGCTGACCGTCGTGATCGCCGTGCCCGCCGTACCGTTCGCCGTGCTCGCCGGCCGGGACCTCGATCCGGCCCCGGCGGCGACGCCCGGCCCGCCCGGGCACTGCGTGGAACACAGCGGCGGCGACACCCGCTGCCCGGGCGGCTGACCGGACGTTTTCGTCGGACCCGCGTGCCATGATCCCGCTCACCCCAGGGCGAGGAGCACGGCGCGATGGCCACGGTGACGGTTCGGGACGAGACAGCGACGGGCAGGGCGATCGACCAGTGGCCGTTGACCGGCCTGCCGGAGCGCATCTCCGCGCGGGAGCTGGTGCGGTTGCGCGTCCGCGAGGAGGTCGCGCGGTTCAACGCCGCCCAGGCCGACCTTTTCCGGGGCCTGGTGCGTCCGACCGACGCGGAGACGACGTTGAACGGCTACCGGGTCGGCCGGGGCCGGCGGCTGGACTGGGAACGTCAGGCGGACGCGGCCTGCGCCGCCTTCGCCCGCAACGGCTTCGTGCTGCTGCTCGGTGACCGCCAGGTCGAGGACCTGGACGAGGAGATCGACCTGCGTGCGGATCCCGAGGTGGCCTTCGTGCGGCTCGTTCCCCTGGTGGGTGGCTGAGGTGGCCCGCTGGTCACGGCTGCTTCCCGCGCTGAGCGCGGCGGACCGCCGGACGGTGGAGACCGGCCTGGTCGACGCGGATGCCCGGATCCGGGCGGTGCTCCGGAGGACGGCCACCTACTACTGGGGAGCGTCGGTGACCCGCACATCGGAGTGGGCCGTCACCGAGTCGTGGTCGGCCGAGCGTCGCCGAGGCGCCGCGCTGGCCATGCACCTGGAGGCGGCGACCGGCTCGACTCCGACGGCGCTGAACGACGTCCTGCGGAATCTCGCAGAGGGCGGGCCCGACTGGACCCGGGCGGATCTGCTGTGGTGCCTGGAGGTCGCCGGCCGGGGGCACGGCTATGACGACGGCGCCGACCTGGAGCTGCCGGCGACGATCGCCGCGCACCTGGCCCCCGCCGACCTGGCCGATCTGGTGCCGGCGCTCTCGGCCCTGTTCGACGACCTCACCGCGCGCCACTACCCGGCGGCAGGCCCTCGACGCCGGGTCGTCACGCTGATCGGGGAGGCGCTGGACCGCGCCACCGGTTGTCGCGTGCCGTCCTGGTTGCTGCACCACGGGGACGAGTTCGGCCCGCTCGTACGCGCCGGCCTGGGCGACGTCATCGCCGCGCCGGGCGTGCCCGAGCTGCTGGCGCACTGCGCCTCGCTGGACAAGCCGGCGGCGCCGGCGCGATGGCTCCGCGCCCTCGACCAGCACCTCAGCACCGCGACCGACGGGAGCGGGGCGGTCCGCGCGATCCTGGAGGCGTTCGCCGCCCACGGGCGGTCCGTGCACGACGACTCGGACCGCCTCCTCCGTGGCCTGGTCTGGGCGCTGTCGCGGGAGTCGGACGAGGCGGCCACGGATCTGCTGGCCGCGGTCACCGCCGCCGCCTCGGCCGCACCCCGCCAGGCGTCCGGGTTCCCGCACGCCCAGCGCACCGCGATCGCGGCCGTGCACCTGCTCGCGGGGCGCGACGGTGAGGCGCCGGTGCGGACCCTGGCGCGGCTCGCGGCGACCGTGAAGAACAAGGCGGTGCGCGCCCGGGTGCAGACCGCGCTGGCCGGCCTCGGCGCCCTGCGGGGATGGTCGCTGAGCGAGGTGATGGAACTCGCCGTCGACGACCACGGGCTGGACCCCGACGGGAGCCGGCGCGTCCAGGTCGGCCCGTACGAGGCAATGGTGCGGGTCGAGGGCGAGAAGTCGCGCCTGACCTTCGCCCGCGGCGGCACCGCGCTCAGGGGCGTCCCGGCGGCGGTCAAGGAGACCCACGCCGACGAGCTGAAGCAGCTGCGCGACCTGGTGAAGGGCGTCAACGCGACGCTGACCGCCGAGCGGCAGCGGGTCGAGGCACTGCTGTCCGAGGATCGCACCTGGGCCCACCCGGACTGGGTGTCCCGGTTCCTGGACCACCCGATCACCGGGACGTACGGGCGGCGCCTGATCTGGGAGACCAGCACCGACGGGAGTGACTGGTCGGCGGGTGTGCCCCGCCAGGACGACGACGGGTGGGCGATCGTCGGTCTCGACGGGCGGCCGGCGCGCGGGGACCGCGTCCGGCTGTGGCATCCCGTCCGCGCCGGAGTGGACGAGACGCTGGCCTGGCGCGAACGGGTGCTCGCGACCGGCCTGACGCAGCCGTTCAAGCAGGCCTTCCGCGAGGTCTACCTGCTCACGCCGGCCGAGGAGCGGACGAGCGCCTACTCCAACCGGTTCGCCGCGCACATTCTGCGCTACCGCCAGGCGAACGCGCTCATGCGCGCCCGCGGCTGGCAGGCCGGCTACCTGGGCACGTGGGACGGCGGCTACGACAGCGAGGCCACGAAGCTCTTCGGCGGCGGCGCGTGGCGGGCGTCCTTCCACCACCAGCTGGTCGACACCGACGATCCGCGCGACTACGACGTGCACCACTGCTCCACCGACCAGGTGCGCTTCGCCCGCCACGACGGCACGACCTGGCATGCCGCACCGGTCACGGACGTACCGCCGCTGGTGTTCACCGAGGCGATGCGGGACGTGGACCTGTTCGTCGGCGTCACCTCGATCGCCACCGACCCGCAGTGGGCCGACCGCGGCGCGGACCGGTTCCGGGACTACTGGCACCGCACCGTCGTCGGGGAGCTGACCCCGTCGGCGCAGGTGCGCCGGGACGCCCTGGCCCGTCTGCTCCCCCGCATGGCCATCGCCGGCCGGGTCACCCTCGCCGACCGCTACCTGCACGTACGCGGGAACCTGCGCGGCTACCGGATCCACCTCGGCTCGGGCAACATCATGATGGAGCCGAACGACGCCTACCTGTGCATCGTCCCCGCGCGCGGGGGGACCGGGCGGCTGCACCTGCCGTTCGAGGACGATCCGATGCTGTCGACGATCCTGTCGAAGGCGATCATGCTCGCCGCCGACGACTCGATCACCGACCCCACCGTGCTGCGGCAGCTCGCCGCATGACCGCCTGGGCGCGACTGCACGTCGACTACTGCCAGTACCAGGTGATCACCGTGCCGGGTGCGCCCGGTACGCCGATCTACACCGTCGGCGACGACCTCCTGCACGTGGGCGGGCCGCATCAGGTCACCGGCTTCTGCGGCGTCCACACCGCACCGATCGAGGCGCGCCTGCGTGTCCGGTCCGGGCCGCCGACGCTTGTCGACTCCGGTTGGGACGCGGTCAGCGAGGCGACGCTCTGGAGCCCGAGCGGCCGGTTGTCGGTCGTCGGCCTGATGGGCGGTGTCGCGGACGCCCTCGTCGACGTCGCCGTTCCGCGCGGGCTGATCCGGGTGCGCATACACGCCCGCCACCGCCTGCACGAGACGGTACGCACCGACGACGACCCGCCCGAGCAGCACGAACTGCACGTCTGGGCGGTGCGCGAGGAGACACCCTGGCGCACCGTGCGGGCCGACCCGGAGGGACGCGCCTGGGAGCAGAAGCCGGCGAAGGCCGCCGAGTGGGCGATGCTGTCCCTGGTGCCGCGCCCGTCCACCCGGCCGGCGATCCTGCCCCCGCTCCCACCCGACCCCTACGAGGACGACACCGGCCTGGCCCGGGTGACGGTGGTCCGCCACCGGCCCGGCCCGGTGGACCTGCCGGTCGGCGTGCTCCCCGTCGGTGACCTGGAGGTGCGCCTGGAGCGGATCGACGCGGAGACCCTCCGCTGGTCGTGGGCGAGCGCCGAAGAGTCGATCTTCCCCGAACCGCTGACCACGTTGCCGGACGACGAGCCCACCACCGTACGGCTGACGACCGGCCCCGACGGGGTGACGCTGCGGCACGAGGGAGTGCGGGGCCGGCACGCCGCCGCCCTCGGCCTGATCTGGGACCACCTGCTCGACGGCGACGGGACGTATCCGTGGGTCGGGACGCTGCGGGCGCAGGCCGCCGAGGCGACCGCGCGCGCCGAGAAGCACCGCCGGTTCCGGGCCGCGCAGGAGGCCGAGCGGTGGGGTGGCCCGCCACCGTCCGATCGAATCCGCCGGCTCCGCGGCCAGACGCAGTCCCTGGCGCGGATGGACCGCCGGATGCTCGACCGCCTCGACGCGCTGCCCGCCGCCCGCCAGCGGGAGGCGGCCTGCTGGGCGGCCCGCCGGGCGATGCGGGTGGCCGGGCTGGAGCAGCTCGACTGGATCGCCGAGGCCCTCACCGCCGCCGAAGCCGGTCGGCCACTCCCCCCGGCGTTCACCGAGCAGCACGGCGCCGCCGCGTTCCGGCGCATGCTCTCCGACCCCGAGGCGCCCCGCACCACTGTCCCGCTCCGGCCGAACCCGAAGGCGTTCGGCGCACAGGATGTCACCGAGATGCTCCAGCAGGCCGTCGCGCTGCCCGCCCTGACCGCCCTGGCCGACGACGACCCGCTGGCCGCCGCGATCGACGCGTTCTACAACACGGCGATCGCCCACGGGGACGACCGGGACCGGTTCCTCGCCGAGGCACACACCGAGCTGCGGCGGGGGGAGACCGTCGACCGGGCCGACGTCTAGTCCTCGGGGTGCGCCGGCCCGTCGGGGCCGGTGGCTGCCGCGCGGACAGCCTCGGCCTCCGTGTCCTCTACCGCTCCGATGTCGACCGACTCACTCGTCTAGGCTCCGCCTTGATCACCTTTCGAGAGGGGCGCCATCGTGACGACTCACCGAACCGGGACGGCGCGCGCCGCCGGCGTGACCGCCTCCCTGCTCGCCGCCGTGCTCCTGCTGGCCGCCGCCTGCACGTCGCCGGCGCCCGGTACGGACGTCGCGTCGTCGGCTTCCGCTCCACCGGCCTCGGCGAGCGCCTCGCCCTCCCGGAAGCTGTCCGCGCCGACCACGCTCCTCGGTCTCCCCAAGACGACGAGCAGGGGTCTGTACGGCGCCGCCATCCAGCAGTTGGAGCAGCTCAAGCGCGAGGTCGGCCAGGCGACCAGCGCGATCGGCGAGGCCTACGAGGACGGCACGGCCGATGGGGACATCGTCTTCGTCAGCGGAGCGTCCGGAACGATCGGCGATCCGGCCGGCGTCCTGGAAAGGGCGCTCAGGCCGTACCGCATCACCAAGGTCACCGCCGTCGATGCCGGCGCACTCGGAGGTGAGGCACGCTGTGGGCGCGGACGAACCGAGGACGGCAGTTACCTGACCACGTGCGGCTGGGCCGACCGGGAAACGGTCGGCGTGGTGAGCTTCACCTCGTCGGGGCCCCAGACCGACCACACCGCCGACTTCCTCACCGTGCGGGACATCGTGAGCCGCCCGACCGACTGACTGACGACGTCGGCCGACGCCTCCGTCCCCGTCCACTCCGGACGACGCCCCTCGCCTGCCCAGGAGGGCCACGCGAGCCACTATTCCAGTGCTAGAGTATTGGGGTGGAGCTGACCCCCGCCGAGCTGACCGTCCTGGGCCTGGTGGTCGAACGGCCGCAGCACGGCTACGACCTGGAGCGGGTCATCGAGCAGCGGGGCATCCGGCAGTGGGCCGACATCGGGTTCTCCTCGATCTACTACCTGCTCGCCAAGCTGGAACAGCGCGGCCTGCTCCACGTCCCGGAGGCACCGGCCGCCGCCAGGTCCCGCCGCGTCTTCCACCCCACCGACGAGGGCCGCCGGGTCGCCGCGCAGAACACGCTGGCGGTCATCGCCGAGGCACGCCCGCACCCGCAGCCCCTGCTGGTCGGCGTCGCCAACCTGGCCCTGCTCACCCCGCAGCAGTACGAGCAGGCGCTGCGCACCCGGCTGACGCAGCTCGACGGCCGGATCGCCGCGGTCCGCGCGGCGCAGCACGCGCAAGGCTCCCTCCCGCGCGCGGCCCGCGAGGTCTTCTCCTACTCCCTGAGCCTGATGCAGGCAGAGAGGCAGTGGCTCGCCCACCGAGTCCAGGTACCCGATGACGAACCCGACCGCTGAGAAGATCGACTTCAAGAAGACACTCGACGCCTACCGCGCGCCGCAGGGCCGGTTCCGGCTGGTCGAAGTGCCCGACATGCGCTACCTCATGATCGACGGCCACGGCGACCCCAACACGTCACCCGCCTTCACCGAGGCGATCGAGGCGCTCTACCCGACGGCGTACAAACTGAAGTTCGCCAGCAGGCGTGCCCTCGGGCGTGACTACGTCGTCCCGCCCCTGGAGGGTCTGTGGTGGGCCGAGGACATGACGTCGTTCACCACCGCACAGCGGAAGTCACAGTGGAACTGGACGCTGATGCTGATGGTCCCCGACTGGATCGCGCCACAGATGGTCACCGACGCCGTCGAGCAGGCCGGCGCCAAGAACCCACCGGCCCGCCTCGACGACGTCCGCCTCGAAACGCTGTCCGAGGGGCGGTGCGTGCAGACGCTGCACGTCGGGTCCTTCGACGACGAGGCCGAGGTGCTCGACCGACTGCACCACGAGTACGTCCCCGGCAACCGGCTCCGCATGACCGGGAAGCACCACGAGATCTATCTCAGCGACTTCCGCAGGGTCGCACCCGACAGGCAGCGCACCATTCTCCGGCAGCCGGTCGCCCCCGCCTCGGCGAGCTGACCGCCGGAGGTGATCCGCTCGACCGTTGCCCGGGCCGGTTGGCGAATCGATGTGACGCCCCCTTGCGTTCGCCTCCGACGAGAGGAGGACCCTGGTCGCCGCTTGCCGACCCCCGCCATGAACAATAAACATCAACTCGTGCCAATAGGGCATATCAGTGGTATCCATGCTGTGGCGAAAAAGCTGCCCCCCACGCCTTCGGCGGATGCGATAACCTCCGCCACACGCTATACGTCACGAGGGGATGTTTACGTGAGCGTTCTTACCGCCATTCGTCCAAGGAGTATTCGGCTGCTGGCAGCCGCTGTCACCGCGGTCCTGGCCAGTGGCTTGATCCACACCCCAGCGGCCCATGCCTCCGTCTCCTACGGCTACATCTCGGGAGCCAGCACCGTCACCGACGACTTCGGGGACGAAGGCACTCTCAAGCGCGGTGGGAGCTACGCCTACACCAATGCGACCGCGCTGTGGCAGTGGATTCTGTACGCCGAGGGACTCATCAGCAAGAGCGGCATCGACTGCCAGTTCGGGCCGGGCACCGAGACGGCCACGAAGCAGTTCCAGTCTCGCTATGGCCTCTCCGCCGACGGCGTGGTCGGACTCAACACCTGGAAGACGGCAGACAACCGGTTGAGCCTCACCGACTCCTCGTATCCAGAAGCGGACGTGGTCACCTACACCGGCAAGAACGGCGGCAAGGCGGTGTTCAACCGCGCGAAGGCGGGCGAGAGCTACTACTCGTTCCGCGTCGACCCGTACAACTGGGCGGGAGCCGCGTACTTCGCCGCCTCCCGGTACTGCGGCGGATTCTGATCATCGTGGTGCCTGGGGTGTGGGTGTCCCACATTCCAGGCACCACATCATCGCGGACCGGCTTTACCACCGAACGCTGGATATGGACTGCCGCGGCGGCGTGAAGCAGTCCTCTGCGGTCACGGCTTGCGGGCGACCCCGCAGTAGCCGTCCACGACGGCGGTCGGCTCGCTCTCCGGTCGCCACCGGCCGAGCGGAACGACACCCGGCTCGACGAGGTCGAGGCCGTCGAAGAACGCCGCGAAGTCGGCCACCTCACGCAGGTGGTACGGCACGGCGCCGCTCTCGTTGTACTGCCGGTGCGACTCGATCACCCGCTCGCTGGTGGCCGTGCCGTCGGACATCGCCAGGAAGCTGCCGGACGGCAGGGTGGAGACCAGGGCGCCGACGATGGCCCGCGCCTCGGCCGGTTCGCGCACGTGGCCCATGACACCGAGCATCATCAACGCGATCGGCTCGCCGAAGTCCAGCGTCTCGGAGGCGCCCTGGACGATCTTCTCCGGGTCGCGCAGGTCGGCGTCGACGTACCGCGTGGCGCCTTCCTGGCTGCTGGTCAGCAACACCCGGGCATGGGTGAGGACCATCGGGTCGTTGTCGACGTACACGATGCGCGCCTGCGGCGTGATTCCCTGAGCGACCTGGTGGGTGTTGTCGGCCGTGGGCAGACCGGTGCCGACGTCGAGGAACTGGCGGACCCCCGCCTCGCCGGCGAGGTACGTCACCGCGCGGCGCAGGAACGCCCGCGAGTATTGCGCCGCCTCCACGATCTCGGGGAAGACCGCCCGGACCTGGTCGCCGACGGCCCGGTCCGGAGCGAAGTTGTCCTTGCCGCCGAGCCAGTAGTTCCACACCCGCGCCGAGTGGGGCACCGTCGTGTCCAGCTTGGAGGCCAACTCCTCGACGGGCTGGTCGGCTCGCCCCTGCGACATGTCGTTCTCCCCCAATGGCTCGCGGCGTCAGGGCCGTAGCCTAGTGCCCCACCGGCGGGCGGTGGGGGTGTGCTGGTGGCGACGGCCGGTCTCCGGGGCTAACGGGCGTCGCGCCGACGACGCACGCGCTCGAACTCGGCGACGTCCGACATCCAGGGCCCGTGCCGGTCGAGCGCGGCGCAGCCGCCGCGGACGAAGGCGCTCACCATGTTCCGGTATCCGCCGATCCCGTCGACCAGGCTGTACTCGACCTGGTACTGCGGATCCGACCCGGCCTCTCCGGATCGCACGGTCGTGATCCGGGCGACGGAGTCCGCGTAGAAGTGCAGCTGGATCCCCTCACCCATCTCCTCGTCCTCGATGGTGAACACCTCGTTGTCGCCGGCGGAGCGGTCGGCGACGAACTCCCAGAACTCGCCGGAGGCGGTGCGCGGGCCGTCTCGTCGCCACTTCTGCTCGCCGCCCTTGTCGTCGGTGAACGTCAGGGCCGTCTTGGCGCCGTCACCGACGTCGGTGTGGTCCTCGGGGTCGTCCGCCGGGATGCTCCTGGAGCGGTCCGCGGCCTCCGAGCACATCAGAAAGCTCACCGTACGCACCACGTCGTCGACGAGTTCGGGATGTGCCCGGCGCACGGCCGCGTCGACCGTCGCCGCCATCCGATCCCAGTCGCGCTTGTCCGTCACCCGGTGTCCCCGCCTCGGATCGAGGCCGATCCGCATCCCGGCGCACGCCCGCTCCGCCGAGGCGATCACACGCATGACCTGGGGCAGCAGTGCGGGGTCGACGGCATCGGGCATCCGCCGTGGCACCGTCGCGCCGTGCAGGTACTGGCCCGTGTATCTCAGGATCGCCGCGTCGAGCGGCCCGAGGACCGTGCCGCGCGCGGCGCGACGGCGGTTCGCGTGATGTTCCTGGGCACGTCTCTCGTTCGATCCCTCGGTCGCCGCGCGCATCGCCTGGCAGACCTGACCGCGCTCCAGCAGAGCGATGTCGGCGCCATGGGCCACCGGCCGACTCCGGTCCCACGGGATACGCCGGAACAGCGCGTCGACGTCCGCCGGCGCGGCGAGCAGGACCGGGTCCAACAGGGCGACCGCAGCGTCCTCGTCGAGCCGGCCGCGGGTCCCGGCGGCGTCGCACAGCGGAAGGACCGCGCTCCACAGCAGCAGGTGCCGGGCCAGGTCCTCGCGGATCACCGCAAGATGGGCCTCGGAGATCGGGACGGTGAACTCGCGAGGTTCATGGTTGGCGTCGGCGCCGGCGGCGAGCATCAGCTTCAGCCGGCCGTCCTCGTGGATCACCTTCGGGATCCAGCCGCTGCCGCGCGTGAAGACGATGTCTCTCATGATCGTTCACGCCCACCGGGCGCATTCGGCGTCGAGGCGTGGTTCGGCGCGTACCCAGACCTCGCCGCCGGTGGCCCCGGCCGGGGCGTCGACCCGTTCGAGACCGAGGAACTCGATCAGCTGGAGCAGTTCGGCCCGTTCCGCACGGTCTTCGTCGAGACCGTGCGAGTCGAAGAAGATGTAGAACTGGTCGGTCGGGTCGACGTAGCCCGAATCCGCCCAGATCCGGAACAGCTCGTCCATCGCCGCGGCTTCCGTCGTGATCATGGCAGCGCGGGCGGCGCCGCGGGCCTCCGGTGACGCGTCGAGGTCGGAGAGGTCGGAGAGCCACTGGCCGAAGTAGTCGAGGCCGGCATACCCGTTCTCGAAGAACAGCATCGCGCCCGAAAGGTAGCGGTTGCCCCTGTCCTCCCGGAGGTGTTCCGACCGAGGTGGGTGCCCATCCTCGATCCGGGAGATCACCCCCTGCCCGGGCATGAGTATCAGACTCTGCCCCGCCGGTTCGTCAGTGATGGTGTAGGTGTCGGACTCTCGTTCCCGGATGAACGCGGCGAACGCCTCGTAGGCCTCCTGAGCGTCACCCACCGAGACCTGTTGACTGGCGCCGTCACCGGCGGCGAAGACGAACTGCTTCGGTCCGGGACTGTAGGGGCGGGCCATGTGCGTCCTTCGTTCGCGTGTCCTGGCTCCGCGAGCGTAGTGCTGTCGACGAGACCGCGACGAGTTCGGGCAGCGCGGGCAGAAACACCGTGGGAACGCCGAGCGACTGGTTCATCGCGGCGAGCCGGTACTCGGCCTGGAGGTCGGTGGTGTTGCGCAGGCCGCGAACGATCACCCCTACCTCGTGGCTCCGGCAGTAGGTGGCGGTCAACCCGCTCCAGGCCGCCACGGTGACCGAGGTCCAGCCGGCCGGCAGGGCGGCCCGGACAGCGGCCGCGCGTTCCTCCTCGCTCCGGCCCGGATGCTTGGCGCTGTTGACCGCGACGAGCACCACCAGTTCGTCGAAGAGGTCACGCGCCCGGCGCACCACGTCCAGATGCCCGGGGGTGACCGGATCGAAGCTGCCCGGGTAGACAGCACGCACCCGTACGCGACCGACGCCGGGTGCCGCCGGATGGGGTTCGGCCGTCACGACCCCAGCACCCGCCGCGCGTCGTCGATGACCCGCGCCGAGGCCAGCGGAGCCCAGGAGGCGAACAGGTCGCGGAAGTAGACGCCGTGCCGCTCGGCGATCCCCGGATCCTGCTCGATCACGTCCAGTTCGTTGACGATGCTCAGGTCCACGAGCGCCCGGAGCCGATCCGGATCCGGCGTCCGCACCTGCCCGGTGAAGCGGTCGACCACCTGGCCCGTCTCGGCCAACGTCCGCCAGCTGCGGCCGCGGTCACAGGCGCCGTACAGGTGGACGAGTTCCTCGGCGCCCGGGCCGACCAGGTCCCGCAGCACCGCGCGGTCGGCCCGATCGAGCAGGGCGAGGTCGAACCCGTCGGTGCCGTAGGCGGCGTGGGTGAGGCCCGCGGCCCGGACCTCACTGCCGCAACCGAGCACGGCGAGCCGCTCGCCGACCCGGCACAGATGGGCGTAGAGGGTGCCCCCGGGATGCGCGATCCGGTCGGCGCCGCGCCGGCGCAGCCAGTCCCGCACGTCCCTGTCGGTGCTCATGGCCCGACTGTAGGCACCGGCGGCCGGATGTACCGACCCGGAGCGTGGGCGATACGTCACAGCGCCTGGACGACCACGATGTGCGTGCGGGTTGGGGAATTCTCGTACCGCCTCCGCACGCTCGCACCGTCAGACGAGGGCGGTCAGCTCGGCACGGTGGGGTGGGTCGGCGCCGGCCCGCGTGCAGGTGACCGCCGCGACCCGGGAGGCCCGGTCGAGCACCTGCCGCAGTCTCCCCTCGTTCAGCTCACCGACCGCCGCGGCCGGTGGGCGCCCTCGCGCTCATGCCGCCCGACGGGAGCGTCCGTACTCGGCGAGGGCGTGGAACGCGGCCTTGGGGGTCCACGAGCCGTCCGGCAACACCCGCACGATCCCCCGCGCGGCCAGGTCGTAGTCGTGCTCGGGGTCGCCGGTCGTCGGCAGGTGCCGGTTCGCGAACGTGTACACGAACGCCGCCTCCACCCCGCCGGCCTCGTAGTCGCGCAGCAGGTCGACGACGTAGCGGGCCTGGCCCTCCTCGTCGCGCTCCAGCTTCCGGGTGAGCGTCGCCGCTCGGCCGTGGTCGTCGTAGGTCACCGGCTCCGTCGCGCCCGCGACGTCGGCCGCGCCCCGGTACGTGCAGCAGCCGAACTCCGTCGCGGCGTACGGCTTGCCCTGCCCCACGGCCGCCGCCAGACTCTGCGGGAATGCCTCGGCGTTGGTCGCGTCGCGGTAGCCGGCGTCGCTGGCGATGATGTCGAACGGCGCCCAGTCGACGTCCTCCAGCGGGATCGAGGCGTAGCCGACGGGGCCACCGAAGCGCTCGCGGACCGCGGGTACCACTCGCGCGAGGAAGTGGCGTACCGCGGCCCGGGCGGCCGGGACCGCCTCCCGCATCCGCATCGGGTCGGTGAACAGCGCCATCCGCTCGGCCAGATCACGGCCGGGGAGGAAGCCGTCGGTGAACATGGAGATCTCGGAGCCGGTGAGGTACACGACCGAGGCGCCGCCACGCCGCAGCCGCTCGGCGCGCTCGGCGCCGTCGAGCAGGAACTCCAGGAGCTGGTCGCGGTCGAGCCCGTTGGTGAACGGGCAGTACCACACCTCGAGCCCCGCCTCGGCCGCCAGCCGCGCGGTCAGCTCCAGCCGGTCCTGGACGCCGCCGGTGATCCGTACCGCGTCGCAGTGCAGCTCGTCGCGGATGACCCGCAGGTCGCTCCGTACGGTCTCGGGGTCGAACGGCTCGTGGGTGGTGGACCCGGCGCTCACGAAGCCGGTGTCGTAGTTCATGCCGAAGACGCGCATCAGCCAACCCCTCTCCAAGGTACGCCGCGTACCCTACAAGGTACGGCGAGTACCCTGCAAGACATGAGCACGCGGCGTCGGGGTGAGGAACTGGAACAGGCGATCCTGCGGGCCGCCGCGGAGGTGATGCGCGAGTCCGGATACGCGGGCATGACGATGGACCGGGTCGCCGCCCGCGCCGCAACCAACAAGAACGCCATCTACCGCCGGTGGCCGCACCGGGCGGCGCTGGGCATCGCGGCGTACCGCCACCTGTCCGACGCCGCCCTGCCGAACCCGGACACCGGCACGCTGCGCGGCGACGCGCTGGAGATGTTGCGGCGGGCCAACGAGACGTGGTCGTCGCCGCACGGAGCCATCCTGCGCGGCCTGCTCGCCGCCGCGGCCGACGACCCGGAACTGCTCACCCTCATGCGCGCCCGGTCCGGCGCCGACGCCATGGACCTGGCCTGGATCGCCATGCTCGAACGGGCCGTGACCCGGGGCGAAGCGCCGGCGGCGGCCGTCCGCCCCCGGGTGGCGACCACGCCGATGATGCTGCTCCGCGCCGAGTACGCGATGCGGGGCATCCCCTCGGTCCCCGACGAGGTGCTCGTCGACATCGTCGACGAGGTGTTCCTGCCCCTGGTACGCGGTCGCGGCTGACGCGACGCCGGCCGGTGCATACTGCCTCGGTGATCACGTTCCGGTTCGCGCTGTGCCCCCTGGACGAGGTGTCGCCGTGGGGCGGCGACCGGCCGACACTCCACTGGTTCGGGCTCACCGAGGGCTGGTACTGGCTCGAAGCCGGCGGGCGGGAGCTGCTGCGCCGCACCCGGCACCCGGGACCACTCCCCTACGTCGACCACTACCTGGCCCGGCTCTGGGAGGACGTCATCGCCCTCACCCCCGAGGTACGGGAGCCGGTGCCCGCGGATCTGGTGTCCTTCATCGAGTCCCGTCGCGGGCAGTGGACCCGCGACCCGTTCGAGTTCGAGCCGGAGGACCACCGGACCATCGGCGGCGACCCGGACCGACCCGACCACCCCGCCGTCACGGCGGCGATCTGGCACGGCGAGCACCACCTGGACCTCGGATACCTGCGCAACCCACCGCGGCTCCGGTTCTGGCGCACCCTCCGGGACGACCGCGACGAGGTCACCGTGGACTGGCGGCACGAGGACGACGGTGAGATCGGCTTCAGCGCCGGGCCCGCGGTCCGGCTCCGCGTCCCGACCATCGCGTACCTCGAGGCCGTGCACACCCTCGACCGCG
Organism: Micromonospora sp. WMMD754; assembly: GCF_049315235.1. Classification (NCBI taxonomy): domain Bacteria; kingdom Bacillati; phylum Actinomycetota; class Actinomycetes; order Micromonosporales; family Micromonosporaceae; genus Micromonospora; species Micromonospora sp. WMMD754. The sequence goes on along the minus strand of NZ_CP186058.1, from coordinate 3,934,265 downwards.
AGCTGATGGACGCCATGGGACAGCGGGTCGAGGAGCTGGAACGCCGCGGTGGGCTACCGGGCGTCGACCTCGACCCCGTCCAGTTACGACGCGAGCACGAGGACCGGCGGCACTGGCTCTCCCGGAACCTCGACCGCCCCCCGACGACCGACTGGGCGGCGGTCCGCCGCGGTGCCCGCCTGCTGCTCGCCTCGCCGCGCCCCTGACGTGGGCGGCCGTCACCCGGCGAGGTGGCCGGTCGCCCTCAGCAGCGCCTTGGTGAACCGGCTGAGCTCCACGCCGGGCAACTCGTCCGGGGCGAACCACCGCAGCTCGCTGATCTCGTCGTGATCGGGGACCGGTGCACCCTGCGCGACGCCCGCCCGGTAGACGGCGGTGACGTAGGCGACCCGGTCGCCGTTGGGATAGGTCACCTCGTAGTCGGCGCCGCCGAGCACGTCGAGCAGCCGAGGCTCGCCGATCCGCACGCCGATCTCCTCACGGATCTCCCGCACGGCCGCCTCGACGGGCGATTCGCCGACGTCGACCGCGCCGCCGGGCACCGCCCACCCGTCGTGGTGCCCGGCATGGCGCACCAGCAGGATCCGTGCGTCGTCGTCGACGACGACGACCGACACCGACGGCATCTGGATCAGCTCATGGCCGATCACGGCGCGCAGCCGGGCGAGATACGGGGACATGGCCATTCCGGCACGGTAACCGTCGGGACCCGCCCCGCGTCAGGCGTCGGCCGGGCGGTACTCCACGCCGTCCACGCCCGGCGTGACGACCGCGGCGTACCGCCGGCCGGCGGTGACGTCGTGGTCCTCGTCGACCTCGAAGCCGATGAGCGCCCGGTGGATCGGCACCTCGCCGTGCACGGCCACGGCCACGTCCGCCAACCACCGGTCGAGCGCACCGCGCCACGACAACGACTCCGCGCCACTGGACTCGTCGAAGGGGTAGCCGCCGATGCGATCGTCGACGCGCACCAACGCGCCCAGCGGCAGGTGGAGATCCGGGAGAAGCCCTTGCCCCTCATCGGGAGGAGCCTTACCTTCCATTGATGGTCATCGGTAGTCAACCGCACGGCCCTCCCCCGGAGGCCGGTCACGACGATCTGCGCCCCGAGGACCTCGGCGGCATCGCCTACCTGCGCGGACTGTCGCGGCGGGGCTTCCTCACCGGCGCCGCGTTGGCGGCGTCCGGGGTGTCGGCCGCCTTCGTCCTGCTGCCCGACTCCGCTCGGGCCGCCGGAAGCTACCTGCGACCCTGCGGCAATGTGCGGATATCGAGCTCGTGGCAGGACCACCGGAACCGGACGCCGCCGTCGGGTGAGCCGGGCACCGACTACGCGGTCGGCACCGGCACTCCCGTCCGGGCCGCGGCGAACGGCACGATCCGCCTGGTGAAGGCCGACACCTCCACCGCGACCGGGCGCGTCGTGGGGATGGCCCACGACGACGGGAACTACACCCGGCACCTGCACCTGTCGACGATCGCCGTCTCCCCCGGCCAACGCGTGTCGCGAGGCCAGACCATCGCCTACTCCGGCGCCTCGGCCAACGGCAGCGACTCCGGGGTCGGACCGCACGTGCACACCAGTCTCTGGCTGAACACCGGCAGCCCGACGAACTTCGGCGCGACGGTGGATTTCGAGAACCACGTCGGCGACGCCCCCAACCCGAGTTCCCCCGACCAGGAGGTAGATGACGTGTTCATCGCGAATGTGCGAGGCAACTGGTACCTCGTCGTCCCCCAGGGCACCGCCAAGCCACGGGCAGTGGTCCTCGGTGGCGACAGCAACGCCGCCGCCTCCGGCCTCCCCGTCCTGAACTTCACCTGGGATCCGTCGATCAACGCGCTCCGGGCGGCGGTCGACGGCATCGGCTGACGCCGCCCGGCACGTCACGGAAGCCACCGCCCTGTCGCACCCGACCCGGCGGGAGGCCCTCAGCAGCCGCTGCCGCATGTCAGAATGCCCCCAAACCTGGAGCAGAGCTGCAGAACGGGCGAGCCGATGACGACAGGCAGGGCGGCCGAGCTGCTGCGTAGACCCGGGGGTCCGCAGCGGGCCACATTCCTGGAACTCTTCTTCGACCTGGTGTTCGTGCTCGCGCTCGCCCTGCTCTCCCGCAGCCTGGCCGAGGATCTCGGGTGGAGCGGCGCCTTCCGGGCACTGGTGCTGCTGGGCGCCATGTGGTGGGTCTGGTCGAGCACCGCGTGGCTGACCGACCGGACCGACCCGCAACGACCGGTCATCCAGGCGCTGGTCATCGCGACCATGGTCGGCAGCCTGGTCATGGCGGCCGCGGTCCCCGAGGCGTTCGGCGACACCGGCCTGATCTTCGCGGGCGCCTACGTCGCCGTCCAGCTCAGCCGCGGGATCGTCCTCACCGCCGTGCTGCGCGGCCACGAGCTGCAACGCAACGCCATGCGCGGGCTGTTCTGGTACGGCCTGTCGGCGCTGCCGTGGATCGCGGGGGCGCTGGTGCACGGTACGGCGCGGGGCGCGCTCTGGGCACTCGCGGTGCTCCTCGACCACACGGCCGGCAGAATCGGCTTCCCCACCCCCGGCGCGGGGCGCATCCCCGGCCGTGACCTCGTCATCTCCGGCGAGCACCTGTCCGAGCGCTACCGGCAGTTCTTCATCATCGCTCTCGGCGAGCTGATCCTGGTCACCGGACTGGCGCTGAACGGCAGCGGCTTCGCACCCGCCGGGGCTGCCGCGTTCGCCGTGTCGATCGCGACCACCGTGCTGCTGTGGCGGATCTACATCTACCGCGCCGGTGAGGTCCTGGCGGAGGCGATCGTCGCGTCCGCCGACCCGGTCCGCCTCGCCCGGTCGGCGTCCTACACCCACCTGACCATGGTGGCCGGCGTGGTCGTCACCGCCGTCGGCGGTGAACTCGTCATCGCGCATCCGCTGGAACACACTCCACCGGCCTGGATCGCCGTCCTCCTCGGCGGACCCGCGCTGTACCTGGCCGGGCGCGCCCGCTTCGAACACGCGGTGTTCGGCCGGGTGTCCCGGTCCCGACCGATCGGCGTGCTCGCGCTGGCCGTCCTGGCACCGGCGATGCTCCTCGTGCCGCCGGTCGTGGTCGCGGCCGCCGCCGCCGTCGTGCTGACCGGGATCGCCCTGTCCGACGCGCACCGCGCCCGCGGACGACCACCCGAGCCGCCGTCACCGCCGGACTAGCCCTCGGCGTCGGATACGGCGCTTCGACCGCTCGTCGCGGAGGTGGCGGGTCGGTGCGCCAACAGTGGATGGCCGGGTGGAAGCACCCGCGAAGGCGTGGGAGCGGAGAGATTCGAACTCACTCAGCGCGAACGCACCGGCTTTACAGGCCGGCCCACCTCACCGTCGGTGGCGCGCTCCCTCGGCCGCAGGCCGGTGCCCGCGGAAGGTGTCGAACCTCCGACCCCCTGGATGTGAACCAGGTGCTCTTCCGTTGAGCTACGCGGGCGTACGCGGAAGGGGTGGGATTCGAACCGACGAGCCCCCTCCATCGCTCCGGCGACTGGACTCGAACCAGTACCTGTACGGATCAACAATCCGCTGCCCTACCGTTTGGGCGACGCCGGAATGGTCGCGCGTGCGGGACTCGAACCCGCTTCACCAGCGTGAAAGGCTGGGGGCCTACCCATGACCGAACGCGCGTCCGTGTGCCCCGAGCTGGTGTCGAACCAGCGGCCTTCGGCTTGTCGAGCCGACGCTCTCCCGCTGAGCTACCGGGGCGAGGCGGGATGTCCGGCCCACGACCGACGGCCGGGCGGCGTGGACCACGACGTCGTGCCTCCGGGGAATTCCGACATCCCGACCCGCCGGTTAAGAGCCGGCTGCTCTTCCTCTGAGCTACGGAGGCGTGCGGTGAGGGAGGGAGCCGAACGCCGCCGACCGCGCCTCGTCTCGATGCGTGCCCCCGGCGCGATTCGAACGCGCGACCCCTGGATTCGTAATCCAGTGCTCTGTCCGCTGAGCCACGGGGGCATGGTGTCGTCGGGCGGGCCCGAACCGCCCCTTCCTCATCAGGGAAGCGCTCTGACCAGCTGAGCTACGACGACCTGGCGGCTCGGCCACCTCTGCGTGCGCGCCCCGTGCCGGGATCGAACCGGCGACCCTCCGCTCGACAGGCGGATGCTCTCCCACTGAGCCAACGGGACCTGGTGGAGTCGGGCGGAGTCGAACCGCCGGCCTCTTCGGTGCGAACGAAGCGCTGCTACCACCTGAGCTACGACCCCATGCGTACCCGGAGCGCGATTCGAACGCGCACTGTCCCCGCCCTGAACGGGGTGCCTCCTGCCGTTGGGCTACCCGGGCATGTACTGCGTGCCGACGCCCGGCCTCGAACCGGGGGCCTCTCCGTCATGAGCGGAGCGCTCTGGCCATCTGAGCTACGTCGGCGTGGTGCCCTCGGCGCGAGTCGAACGCGCACTGGCGACGTCCTCAACGTCGGGCCTCTACCGTTGGGCTACGAGGGCGTGGCGCTCCCGGGCCAGGATTCGAACCCAGCTCTCCGCATCCAGAGTGCGGCGTCTTGCCGACTAGACGACCCGGGAAGGGTGGCCGGCGGGTCGCGGTCCCGCCGGCCGGTTTCGGCGCTGCTTTCTGCGAGCGGCCGGCGGGCATCGAACCCGCTTTTTCGGTTTGGAAGATCGACGTGTCCGCCGAGTTCACCACGATCGCGTGGCATGTCCTGCGTAGGCCGTACGGGACTCGAACCCGTAACCGTCCGGCTGAGAACCGGATGAGCTGCCAATTGCTCCAACGGCCCGTGTAAAACCCTCCGCGGTTGCCGGGAGGGCTTCCGATCGTGGAGAAGAGGGGAATCGAACCCCTGACCTCCGCCCTGCCGAGGCGGCGCTCTACCATCTGAGCTACAACCCCATGGTCCGGGACCAGCGAGTCGAACGCTGTTTCTCCCGCTCCCAAAGCGGGCGGGTTACCGTCTCCCTCGTCCCGGAGGTACTGCCCCCCGGCCGGCCCGTGCGGGCGCCGGCCGGGGTCTTTCCATGCCATCCACTGTGGAGTTGAGAATCAACGACGCCTCCGGCCGCGGCCGGGACGAAAGCAGGGGCGACAGGATTCGAACCTGCGGCCTTCGGTTTTGGAGACCGGTGCTCTACCAGTTGAGCTACGCCCCTGTGCGGTTGTCCGGGTAACGAAAAAGCCGCCCTGTCCCGGTCGGGGTGGGCGGCTTGTCAGCTTCCGCTGGCGCTATTCGCGCCGCCACCCCGGCTTCCAGTTCTGCTCGCTCGCGCACAGATCGTGGGCTCGCCCGATCGCACGCAGCACGACACCGCCGCGCGGCATGAGCCGCATGGTTTCGGTGGAGGCGTACTGCCGCACGGGGAACTCCTCGGTTCGAGCCGGTTGACCTTGCCGTTTTACGGTAAGGCCGACGTCCGCGGAAGGCAAAGGATATTCCGGAGCGATGCTCATCAACCTCGTGAGGCGCGCGACCCTCGGTCCAGGGCGATGGCCAGGCGGCGTCTCCATGCCTCGGCGTCGCTGGTGACATCGGGATACTCGTCGACGAAATTGTCCCAGTCGACGTCCCAGGCGAGCACGGAATCGGCCGTGAAGTCGTCGGCTTCGGCCCCGAGTTCCGGCCGCAGCAGGTCGCGTACGAGCCCAAGGTCCACTGCGGTGTGCTCGGCTAGCAGCACGGCGTCGTAGAGATCCTTTCCCTGGGGGTACATGTCGGTGGCGAGCCACATGAGTTTCCACGCCAACGACATCTCGGCACTCGCCGCCCTCAGCGGGCGGTCGACGCCGTCGAGCCGGATCGTGGTGGGTCGCAGGGGAAGGTGTTCGTTGAAGACGAAGTCGGCCTGCACCGATGCGGTCAGGCCGTCGTCGGTGACGCACGGGAGGACCAGGCGTCGTCCGTCGGCGCGTTCGTAGGTCCAGATGTCGCTCGTCTGCACGTGGTCCGGGTCGAGGCCGGCGCCCGGCCGGTCACGCAGGGCGGCAAGGATGCCGGCGAGCAGGGCCTCGGCTTCGTCGCTCTGGGCGCTCATCGAGGGTGGGGTCACCACGAAGTCGACGTCGCCCGGCTCCCGGGCGGCGGATCCGAACCATGCGGACATCGTGACGCTGCCCCGCAGGACCAGGTGGGCCGCCCAGGGCGTGTCAGCGATGACGTTGAGCATGTGTCGCATCGCGGTACGTCGGGCGGCGTACCACCGTCGGCCCGCTTCGGGATCGGTGAAGACCGGTTCGCCGGCGCGGTAGGCGTTGCCGTACTGCTTCAGGGCGGGGTCGAACGCGGCCCGTTGCCGTACGCCGGGCCGGGCCGGCAACGGCTGGTAGGTGTCGGGATAGCCAGGGGTGCCGGCGGGCGCCGAGCGCATCCTCTCTTCCCTGGCCAGCTGCGATGCGCCTGGTCGGGAGTGCGTCAGCCAGCCGGCGTCGAGTTCGGTCCGGTCGTCGAACACGACGTACTCCTGCTCGACGGCGAGCACCTCCCAGCCGGATCCCCGCAGGGCCGCGACGAGAGCGTCCAACCGGGCCCGGGCGCGGTCCCGCCCGATCCGGTGGCACCGCTGGGTGACGAACCGCTCCTGACGTCCGTCGTCGCGTGCGCGGCGGGCGTTGCGGGACAGCCGCGCACCGTGCTGCTCGGCCACCGCGGTCACTGCCACCAGCGTAGGAACGCCTGCGGGAAGCAGAAGCTTGACGTGGTGTTCGAAGTACCGCTCAGCGGGCTGCGCGAGCGCCTGCTCGTCGGTGACCGGCACGCCGGCGGACCACGGGGCGGCCTCGATCTTCGTCCGCGCGGTGTACAGACCGGCTGCCCGCAGCCGTGTCCTCCACCGTTCGGCGGCATCACGCTGCTGGTGCAGAGAACCCGATCCCACGAGAGTGAGCATCGGCTGGGACGCGACGCGGCCCCGGTCCAGCAGGACATGCGTGTACTTCAGCCCGTGGTGCTCGGCGAAGTCCGCCAGCCTGCCGGCGTCTCCCTCGTAGGCGGTGAGGTGGACCTCGAAGTCCCCACTGACGTCGCTGGTGAGACCCGGTTCGGACACGCCGTCACGGTACGCGCACGCCTGCTGTGGCTGCCATCAGGATCCACCCGCTCGGGTCGTCAGCGGCGGACCCGGTAGCGCAGGTGGAGCACCCGGCTGCCCTGCACCACCTCGTCCGGCCCGTCCAACAGGTGCTGCGCGTCGACCGACCCGAAGAAGCGTTTGCCGGACCCGAACACGACGGGTACGACGTCCATGCGTACCTCGTCGACCAGGCCCGCGGCGAGCACCTGGCCACCGACGTCACCGGCGGCGACCTCGACGGTGCGCTCTCCCGCCAACTCCTGCGCCGTGGCCACGGCCGCCTCCACGCCGTCGACGAAGTGGAACGGCGCGTCGGGGTCCCAGCCGTCGGGCGCCGGCCGGTGCGTCACGACGACCACGTGGTCGATCCCACCCGGAGGCTTTCCGTCCCAGCCGTCCGTCAGGTCGAAGACGTGCCGGCCGACGACCGTCACCCCGATCCGGTCCCAGTACGGCCGGGTGTAGTCGTAGGACGTCTGCGACACCGTCAGCCCGCCGCCGGCGTCCAACGGGACGTCACCACTGGTCAGCCACTCGAACAGCGGCCCGGGCTGGTCGTTCTCGTCCGCGACGAAGCCGTCGACCGACACCGAGCTGTACATGACGACTGTGCCCACGGGGTCTCCTCTGCTCGGGGACGCCTCAACCTAACGTGTCGTGGGCTGCCGCTCTTGTAGGAAATCAATCGGCCGGCAGCGGCCAGCCGTCCAGCACGTGACCGGGATGTTCGCGCAGGAACCGCCGCCGGACCTCGACGTACCGGGTCGGCGTGAGCCCGGTGAACGCCCGGAACTCGTGGCCGAAGTGGGCCTGGTCGAAGTAGCCGGCGCGACCGGCGAGGTCGCCCCAGTCGACCGGTTCGGCGGGGTCGATCGAGAACACGGCGGTGGCGAAACGGTGGGCGCGGGCAAGCCGCTTCGGCGTGACGCCGACGAGGTGCTTGAACCGCTGCGCCAGATGGGTGCTGCTGACACCGGCTGCCACGCTCAGGTCGCCGATGGCGACCGCTCCGCCGGCCGCGGCGATGACGCCGCTCGTCCGGCGCACCAGCGCCAGCCCGGCGGTCTCGCCCAGCCGTCGCGTCAGCTCCTCCTCGAGCAGCGTCAGCATCTGCTGCGGCCCGGCCGCCGTGGCCAGCCGGTCTCGCAGCTCCGCGACGGCGGGCCGACCCCAGACCTGCTCGATCGTCACCGGCCGGTCGCACAGCTCGACGGCGGGCATCGGCAGGAACGGCGCCAATCCCCACGGCTTGACGTGCGCGCCGACGGACCGGGTCCGCGGCGGATAGCTGAACTCCAGCGCCCGGGTGGGCGTGGTGACCACACAGCCGTCGGCGTACTCGGCCGTGCCGAGGTCGGCGCCGGCGCGGATGCGGAACGGCGCACCGAGGTTGACGATGAGCAACGCCGCCGGCATCGGCGGCAGCGCCAGCCGGGCGTACGGCGGCGCACCCTCCAGGTAGTAGAGGTCGTCGATCAGCTCGTCCAGCGGCGGTCGCGGCACTCGGGACACGTACTCCACGCCCACAGCATCGCCGACATCGCGCGCCGGGGCGGTCCAGCCGCGCCGCCGCCGGGGCACGTCGTCGCGGGCTGCGGGCGGTCGTTCACGCCTCGGCGAGGGTGACCCGGACGGCGAGCAGGTCCCCGGCGGCGTCGCGATCGACCTGGACCGGGAAGACCCCGTCACCCCAGCTGGTCATCGCGAACAGGATCTGCGCGTCGCCGAGGGCCAGGGTCCCGCTCTCCGTGTCGCTGGCCCGCACCTGGCGCATCACCTCCCAGTGGTGTGAGTGTGGCCGGAAGTCCACGGCCAGCTTGCGACCGGGCTCGGCGTCGCGCCAGGCCTGCACGGTCGTCGCCCGCCGCAGGGCCGAGCGCAGCGGCAGGTCCGTCCAGCCGTAGCTCCCCTCGTCACCCGGTGCGGCCAGCGGTTCGGCGGTGAACTCCCGGGCCGCCGTCGGGGCGTCGACACCCCAGAACGCGACGTCGGCGAGACCGTCCAACGGCTCCTCGTGGCGCCACGACGCGAGTGCGTCGGTGTCGGCGAAGGCCAGCCGAGCCGCGTCGACACCCACCATGCCCACGTCGACCGTGGCGGCGACGGGCGCGTCACGGACCCGGACGATGATCTGGGACCAGCCGTCCCACGGCCCGTCGGAACGTTCCGCCTGCACCGGGACGGTCCCGGCGGGAAGACCGTCCACCGCCACCGCGGGCATCCCGAAGACCCGGAAACCCGGCTGGCGTTCCACCGCGCACCGCCGCGCCCGCTCCCGGTGCGGCACCTGCTGTTGCGCGCGCTCCACCGCAGCCGTCCACCCGTGCTCCCGGCAGTGATCGCCGAACCGTTGCGCCCAGCCGTCGCCGTGTGAGGCGGGGATGTCGTAGTGGTACCGCCCGGGCCGTACCGGGAACGACGCCCCCGCCGGCTCGGCGTCCGGGCCGACCACCGCGTAGTCGGCGGACCCGGCGACCTCAGCCAGCAGGTCCGGATCCTCGAATCCCAGACCGCGCGGGTCGAGCTCGTTCGGCGGCCTGCTTCCCGACCACATGCCCAGCATCCCGCCGTCGATGATGACGAGTTGGCCGGACGGACACCGAACCTCGCCGAGCGTGACAATCTCTCCCATGGCGCGGCAGTCTATGCAGCCGCCGGCACGAGCAGGGGCGACTGAGCGCGCTACTCGCCGAGCGGCCCAGCGGCGAGCTCGGCTACGACGTCGAGGTGCCCGAGGTGACGGGCGTACTCCTGCACGAGGTGGAACAACACGCGTTCCAACGTCGCCGGCGCCGCGCCGTCCCACCTCGGACCGGGAGCGCCCACCGTCGTCAGGTCGTTGCTCGCGACCACGGAGGCGGTGTGTGCGCCCTGGGCGCGGAGCGACGCCGTCAGGCTGTCGCGTGTCTCGTCGGGCGCCACGTGCCACCGGTCCCCGCGCCGGTCGCCCCAGGGTTCGGCGATCTGGTTGCCCTCGAATCCCCACTCGATCCAGCGAAGCTCGACGTAGCGCAGGTGTTTGAGCAGTTCGAGGGGGGTCCACCCGGAGGGAAGCCGGCTGCGCCGCACCTCGTCGTCGGGTAGTGCGTCCACCTTGGACAGGAGGGTCTCCCGGAAGAAGTCCAGGTATCCCAGGAAGACCTCGTCGCGTCCCGATGCGGGAGTCGTCGGTGCGGGAAAGGGCATCGCCATGACGCCATTGTCCGCCTGCCGCGCCTCCGGTGTCGGCGGAGCCGTGGACGATCGCGCCCGTGGCAACGTCTACTGGCGTCAGACGAGCCGCTGGACACGTACCTTCGGCCGCTCGTTGCGGAGGTGGCCGTGCTTGTGCTGGCGGACCTGCTCGTCCCAGACCTCCTGGTCGTAGTCAGGGTCCGGCGGGATCCACCGGTGCGAGCCGTCGCTGTAGTGGAACCGCTCGTCGCCGGCCCGCAGGATGCTCACCGCAGCCACCCCAGGAAGCGGCGGTGCAGCAGCCCGGCCGGCATCCAGTGCAGGTCCTGCGCCGCCCGGGCCAACTGCGCACCCATGTACAACGCCAGCGACACCCGCGCGCCCGCGAACTCCGCCCGCAGTTCCCGCCGCCGCGTCTCGCACGGCCAGGGAGCCACGCACCCACCACAACTCCACACCGGCAGGACCGGCCCGTGGGTGCTCACCCGCGACCTGCGAGCAGGGTCGCGGTGAGCAGCCGCGCCTGCCGGCTGGTCACCTCCAGGCCCTGCAGGTGTACGCGCAGGATGCGCTGCTCCTGACCCCTCACCGCTCCTCCCCCGGCCAGTGCGCGACACCGATCGGAACGCGGTGCCGGACCCGACACGGCAGTTCGTCGCCACAGCGGCACACCCACCGCCACCGCCGCCACGACCACGCCGGCCGATGCCGCCGCGCGAGAGTCAACGCCGTTGCCGAGAGGTACTCGTCGTACGAGACGCGCCGCACGTAGCCTCCCCGTCGTCACGAGGGCGGCCCTCCGCCCTCGAAGCTGAGAGGGACGCGGCGACCAGGCGACACCCGCACCGCCCGCCGCATCCCGTGAGCAGCAAGCTACGGTGTGTGGCGGGGCGGAACGGGTAGGGTTCGTACCCCTGTGTCAGGACAGGAGCCCGACCTTCACTGCGAGGTCGCGGGCCTCGTCGCGGGTGGGGCGCGGGCCGTCGAGCAGGTCCACGGTGATCTGGCGGGCGTACCCGTTGAAGCGGATCGTCTCCGGGGCCGACTCGTACGCCCGCCGCAGCGTCGCGACGGCCGTCTCCCGGTCGCCCTTGCCGTAGTGCGCCCGCGCGATTTCGATGAGGTGGCGAGCCCGTCGCGGCCGTGACGGGATGGCCGACGAGTCATGGCGGCCGGCCTGCCGCACCGCCTCGCCTGACTTCTGCAGCTCCACCGCGACCGTCACCGCGTGAGCGCCCATGATGACCCGGGAGAACGAGGTCTGCGGCTGGTAGAACTCCTGCGGCAGGCGTTGCGCCACACGGTCGGCGCGATCCCAGTACCGCCAGGCCCGACCCTCCTCGCCGGCACGGGCGGCGGTGTAGGCCGCCTCGAAATTCAGCGCCCCCCACAGAGCCAGCAGGTTCGTGTTCCCGTCGGCGATGCGCGGCTCCAGGGCCGACAGCACGTCCAGCGTCACCGCCGTCGCGGTGTCCCAGTCCCCGGCGTCCCGATGCACCTGGCACAGGAACCACCCCGCGACAGCCAACGCCTCCGGGTCGCCGGACTCCTGCGCCGCCACCATCGACCGGTCCGCGACCCGCCACAGCAACTCGGCAGCGGGCTGGTAGGCGAGGAACATCTGCGTCAGCCCGAATGTCTCCGCCACCAGGGCCTGCGCCTCCCGACGCTCTTCCCCCTCGTACGCCAGGGCGGCGCGCTGCACGTCGCGCAGCAGCCCCGGCAGCAACCCGCCCAGCACCGTACGGTGATCGGACGCCTGGTGGCGGGCCCGCCATGCCGTCGCAAGCCGGTCCCGCAGGCTCGTCAACGACTCCGCGGACGTCTCGCCGGAGAGCACGAAGCGGTTCACCGCGTCCCGAACGGAGGCCAACGCCGGATGCTCCGGCCCGTTGACCACGGCGGACCGGTCGCTCAACTCACCGGCCAGCACCGACACCTCGACCTTCAGGGCGCGCGCGATGCGATCCAGCATGTGGATGCGAGGCGGCAGGATGCGATCGGTCTCCACCGCCTTGACCCACTCGGCGCTGCGGCCCACCAGGCCGCCGAGCACCGCGCGGGTCTTCCCGGACCGCTCCCGGTAGACCTTCAACCGCTGCCCGAAGGTCAGTTCCGGCAAGGATTCCATCCTGGACCTCCTCGTCGCGCGCACGCGCCAACGGCACCCGGGCGCCGTTCACCAACGCTACCCGACCGGTCGTCCAACCCTCAGGGGCGAGCGGCGAGCATGCGCCGCAGCGCGGCGCGGACGGACTCGGCCGGGCGGTCGATCAGCGTCTCCAGCGTGGGATCGGTGACCATGAACTCGCCACGTCGCGCCGCCCGGAACATGCCGAGGTTGAACTCGGCGGCGGCGCGCGGCATGCCCCGGGACACCGCCGCCCGTACCCATTCCTCGTCGTCCACGACGACGCGGGTCACCTCCCGGCCGGTGACCTCGCTCGCGACAGCGGCGACCGCCGCGAAGTCGAGCGTCGACGGGGCCGTCAGCGGCGCGGTGGGGCCGGCCGCGACGGAGTCGTCGGTGAGCAGGACGGCGGCCGCCGCCGCGAGGTCGTCGTGGCCGGTCCAGGAGACGGGCCCGTCGGCCGGGAGGGCCAGTCGGCCGGTGGCCGGCGCCTCGTCGAGGTAATAGCGGAGGGTGCTGGAGTAGAAGCCGTTGCGCAGGGCGACGTGGGGGATGCCGGTGGCGACCAGGTGCTCCTCGGTGCGCGCGTGGGTGATCATCGGCGGGAACAGCGAGTCGGTCGACGCGCCCTGGTGGCTGGTGTAGAGGATGCGCTGCGCTCCGGCCGCCGTCGCGGCGTCGATCGCGGCGATGTTGGCCCCGGTCGCGGCGGCCCCCCGGATCGCGGCACTGACGATCAGGACCTGGTCAGCACCCTCGAAGGCGTCCACGAGGGTGGCGGGGTCGGTGAAGTCGCCGCGGCGCACCCGGACGCCGCGGGCCTGCAGTGCGGTGGCCTTCGCGACGTCGGTGACGCTGACCCCGACGGCGGCGGCGGGAACCCGCCGCAGGACCTCCGCCACGATTCGTGAGCCCAGGTGGCCGGTGGCGCCCGTGATGACGATCATGCTTGCTCCCAGGAGGGGTTTCCGTTGCTAACAGGGATGACGGTAGCAGAGATAACCTCAACGCTAACAGGTCGCTGTTACCATTGGTACGTGGAGCTTGCCGAGAGGACCGACGCCCGGTCCCGGATCGTCACCGCGGCCGCACGGATCCTGCGGGAGCAGGGGGCCCGCGCCGTGACCACGCGCGCCGTCGCGCAGGCGGCGCAGGTGCAGGCGCCGACCATCTACCGCCTGTTCGGCGACAAGGACGGCCTGATCGATGCCGTGGCCGAACACGTGATGGCCACCTGGGTGGCGGCGAAGGCGACCGGCGGGCCGCACCACGACCCGGTGGTCGACCTGCGCGCAGGCTGGCGGGCACAGATCGAGTTCGGGCTGACCAACCCCTGGCTGTACGAGCTGATGACCAACCCCGCGCGGGCGGAGCAGTCCCCGGCCACCACGGAAGGCATCGAGGTGCTGCGTGCGAAGGTGCACCGGCTCGCCGCAGCCGGGCTGCTGCGCGTGGACGAGCCGCGAGCGGTCACGATGATCCACGCGGCCGGCACCGGCACCGTACGCGCACTGCTCGGCATGCCACCGGACCGACGCGACCTCGGCCTGGCCGACCAGATGTTCGACGCCGTCGCCGCCAGCATCCTGACCACCGCCCCGGCGGCTCCGGCGAACGACGTGGGCGCCATCGCGGTCACCTTCGCCACCGCGCTACCCGGCCTGCCCGGCCTCACCGACGCCGAGCGGGCGTTGATGGGCGAGTGGCTCACCAGGGCCCTGACGACACTCCATCAGGGACAGCACCGGGCCAGCTGATCGGGCGCCCGATCACGGCATTGACTCGGGGCCGGGAAGGCGCAAGCCTATGGAAGCGCTCCCATCGTCGAGCTTCTATTCGCGTGAGGGAAGGAATGCTCGTGCGTCCCACCACCGCACTGCTCCCGGTCGTGCTGGCCACGGCCCTCGGCGGCCTGGCCCTGCCGGAGCCCGCCCTGGCCGCGGCCGGCCCGGCGCTGGCCGTCGACACCACCGCCAACCGGCACCCGATCAGCCCGTACGTCTACGGCATGAACTTCGCCGACGAGGCCCTCGCCCGGGAGCTGCGGCTGCCGGTGCACCGGTACGGCGGCAACGCCACCACCCGCTACAACTTCCGCAACGACACCACCAACCGGGCCTCGGACTGGTACTTCGAGAACATCCCGAACGACAACCCGGACCCGGGCAGCCTGCCCAAGGGGTCGGAGAGCGACCGGTTCGTGCAGCGGAACAAGGCCACCGGCGCCGCCACGGTCATGACCGTGCCGATGCTCGGGTGGATCGCCAAGGACCGGGCGAAGGCGTGCGGCTTCAGCGTGGCCACGTACGGGCCGCAGCAGTCCACCGACCTGTGGGCGCCGGACTGCGGCAACGGCAGGAAGCCCGACGGGAGCCTGGTCACCGGCAACGACCCGGAGGACACCAGCGTCGCGGTCGGCCCGGAATACGCGACCGACTTCGTCAACCACCTCAAGGGGCAGTTCGGCGCCGCCGCCGACGGCGGGGTCCAGTTCTACAACCTCGACAACGAGCCGGACCTGTGGCACTCCACCCACCGCGACGTCCGCCCGACGGGCCTGGGCTACGACGAGCTGCGCGACCGCACCTACGCGTACGCCGCCGCGATCAAGGCGGCCGACCCCGGCGCGAAGACGCTCGGTCCGGTCGGCTGGGGCCTGAACTCGATCTTCTACTCGGGGCTGGACCAGGACACCTGCTCGCGCACCGGATGCTGGTCGAACCCGCCGGACAAGGCCGCGCACGGCGGCCAGGACCTCGGCCCGTGGTACCTGGACCGGATGCGCGAGTACGAGCAGCAGCACGGCGCCCGGATCCTCGACTACTTCGACATTCACCTCTACCCGCAGCAGTCGGGTGTGTTCGGTGACGCCGCCGGCGACGCCGACACCCAGGCGCTGCGGCTGCGCTCGACCCGCCAGCTCTGGGACCCGACGTACGTGGACGAGAGCTGGATCAACCAGCCGGTCCGCTTCATCCCCCGGATGCGGGAACTGGTCGACCAGCACTACCCGGGCACGAAGATCGCGATGACCGAGTACAACTGGGGCGGCCACGGGTCGCTCAACGGCGCGCTGGCCCAGGCCGACGTGCTCGGCATCTTCGGCCGCGAAGGGCTCGACCTGGCCACCCTCTGGACCGCACCCGGGGCCGACCAGCCGGTGGCGAACGCCTTCCGCATCTACCGCGACTACGACGGCAGGGGCGGCGCGTTCGGTGAGACCTCCGTCAAGGCGACCAGCGCCGACCAGGGCAAGCTGGCCGTGTACGCCGCCGAGCGCGCCGCCGACAAGGCACTCACCCTGGTCGTGGTCAACAAGACCGGCGACGACCTGACCAGCCCGCTCACGCTCACCGGCGTCTCCGCCGACACCGCCCAGGTCTACCGCTACAGCGGGGCCGACCTCGCCGGCGTCGTCCGGGAGGCCGACCAGCCGGTGACCGCCGGCGGCCTCACCGCCACCTTCCCGGCCAACTCGATCACCCACCTGGTGCTGCCGCGCGGCACCACGCCCGGCGACACCACCGCGCCGACCGCCCCCGGCAGGCCGACCGCCGGCACGGTCACCGCCGACAGCGTCGCCCTGACCTGGACGCCGTCCACCGACGACACCGGCGTGACCGGCTACGACGTGCACCGGGTCGACGCCACCGGCACGGTGAAGGTGGGTGGCGCCACCGGCACCTCGTACACCGTGAGCGGGTTGACCCCGGACACCTCGTACACCTTCGTGGTCACCGCGCGTGACGCGGCGGGCAACGTCTCGACGGCCTCGCCCGGCCTGACCGTGCGGACCGCGCCCACCGCCCCGACCGGCCGCTGCACGGTCGGCTGGACGGCGAACAGCTGGCCCGGCGGCTTCACCGCCACGGTCACCATCAGAAACACCGGCGCCACCGCCATCGACGGCTGGAAACTCGCCTTCGACTTCCCCACCGCCGGCCAGAAGATCGGCCAGGGCTGGTCGGCCACCTGGAAGCAGAACGGCACCAGCGTCACCGCCGAGAGCATGACCTGGAACGGCAGGCTCGCCCCCGGCGCCACCACCAGCATCGGCGTCAACGGCACGTGGAGCGGCACCAACCCGGCGCCCGCCGCCTTCACCCTCAACGGTCAACGGTGCGGCTGACCTGAGACGACTCTGCTCCGCCGGCCGGACCGGCGGAGCAGAGTCGGACGGGTTCGGCTCCCCGGCCCCGAGCGCCCGGGAGGCGGCAGGCGCAGATCGACATCGACTACTGCGTCCACGATCGCGTGAACCGCGTTAGCGCCCCCACGGCCCGGGTACGACGAGGGAATGACGACCGACCAGGCGAAGCAGGAGCTGCGGGAGCTGATCGAGGAGCGCGTGGCGGCAGTGGCGCGCCGGGACGCCGAGGCGCTTGCCGCCCACCAGGCCGCGGACGTGCTGGCCTTCAACGTCCTGCCGCCGCTGCGACTACGAGGTGCCGACCAGGTGGCGCCCCAGACCCGGGCGTGGTTCGACGCATACGCCAGCGGCCCGGGCTACGAGGTCCGGGACCTCCAGGTCGACGCCGACGGCGACCTCGGCTACTGCGCCTTCCTCTACCACGTCACGGGACGGTTGCAGGCGGGCATGGACGTCTCCATGTGGGTACGCGCCACGCTCGTGTGCCGCCGGCGCGACGGGCGGTGGGTGGTCGTCCACGACCACGAGTCGATTCCGTGGGACCCGGAGACAGGTCAGGGTCTGGCCGGCCTCGATCCCGACGCGTGACGGCGCGCCCGGCGCCCTGTCAGGATGGTCCGGTTGGCCGGGACCAGCGGGTGAGTTCGTGCCGAGTGTCCACAGTGTCTGGGTGTTCGACGCCCAGGACCCGTTCCCGAAGAGGCAGCAGCGCCGCGAACCGCTCACGGGCCGCCGCGGCGTCGCCCGCCTCGCCGGTCCAGCGGGCGAGTTCGTGCCGGGTGCCCAGGGTGTCTGGGTGTTCGACGCCCAGGACCCGTTCCCGAAGAGGCAGCAGCGCCGCGAACCGCTCACGGGCCGCCGCGGCGTCCCCTGCCTCGCCGGTCCAGCGGGCGAGCCCGTGCCGGGTGGACAGGGTCTCGGGGTGTTCGACGCCCTGGACGCGTTCCCGGATGGGTAGGAGCGCGGCGAGCTGGTCACGGGCGGCGACGTCGTCTCCCGCGTACCCGGTCCAGCGGGCCAGTTCGTGCCGGGTGGTCAGGGTGTCGGGATGTTCGGCGCCCAGGGCCCGCTCGCGAACAGGCAGCAGCGCGGCCAGTTGGTCACGGGCGGCGACGGCCTCCCCCGACCAGCCGGTCCACAGCGCAAGGCTGTGCCTCGTGGCCAGCGTATCGGGGTGTTCGGCGCCCAGGACCCGGCTCCGGACGGGTAGCAGCGCGGCGAGCTGATCGCGGGCAACCGGGGCGTGCCCCGCCCACCCGGTCCAGTGCGCGAGCGCGTGCCGGGTGGCCAGCGCCTCGGGATGCTCGACGCCGAGGACCTCCTCCCGAACGGGCAGCAACGCGGCGAAGTCGTCCCGTGCCTTCACGACCTGCCCCACCTCTCCGGTCCAGCGGGCCAGATCGTGCCGGGTGGCCAGGGTGTCGGCGTGCCGCGCGCCGAGGACCCGCTCGCGCACGGGCAGCAGATCGGCAAGATCTTCACGAGCGGACACGGCATCCCCCGCCATTCCGCTCCAGTGGGCGCGTCGGTGCCGAACGGCCAGGGCGGAGGGGTGCTCGACGCCCCGGACCCGCTCCCACACTGACAGTAGGCCGGCGAGCTGGTCACGGGCGGCGGCGTAGAGGCCGACCGCGGCCAGATAGCGGCAGGCGCGTTCGGCGATGTCGGCAGCGGAGTCGATCAGGGCGACGTCGGCGTCAGGTGCCTGGGCGGCCTCGGTGAGCAGGTGGATCGCGTGCGGGGTCACGGCACGCCAGCGCGGCCACTGCCGGGAGTCGTCCGGGTCGCCCTGGGCCGGTCCGGCCAGCAGAGTGACAGCCAGCGTCAGGTAGGCGTCCGAATGACCGGCGAGGTGCGCGTGGTGGTTGCTCGTGTCCCGGATCAGAGGGTGCAGATGCACCGTCCTCCCGACCGACTGGTCGACCTGGTTCTCGTCGAGACCGACGAGCCCGAGTCCGGCCAGGGCTCTCAGGGAACTCCGCAGGGCGTCCGGGCCGAGGCCGGCGAACAGCGGGGAGGCACCCATCGCCGTCCAGTCCAGCACCGTCGTGGGGATCGGCGCGTCGGCGAAGGTCGCCATCAACCGCAGCAACGTGCGCGCCTCCGGCATGCCTCGCCCGTCCAGCAGACTCAGCGACAGCTCCCAGGTGCGACTCACCAACCCGCGCGCCTGAGCCTCCGACAACGGGCCCTCAGGCACCTTGACCAGGACGTCGCCGGCATCCAGGGCAGCCCGGTAGCCGGCGAAGGTGGACTCGCCGCCGGGAAGGCCCCATTCCTGGGCGTCGGCCAGCGCACGGCCGGCCAGCCCCAGCGCCAGCGGCAGTCCCCCCAGCCGCCGTGCCAGTGCCTCGGCGTCCCGCATGCCGCCGGCCCGCTCGCCCGCGTGGTCGACCAGGACGCGGGCGCCGTCGGCCGGGCTCAGCACCCCGACCGGGTGCATGCGGCACCAGGCCCACCGGTCGGAGTCGTGGCGACCCGCGCGAGACATCGGCATCCACGTGCCGGGGTCGCCGTCGCGGGTGGTGACCAGCAGCAGCCCGCGACGTGTCGGCACCGGCCGGATCCAGCCGCGCCCGGCGGCGACGGGTTCGTCGTCCGGGGTGAGCAGCCGGGTGTCGTCGGCGTTGTCGACGACGAGCAGCCACCGTCCCCGATGGGCCGCCAGCAGCCGCCACAGCAGGTCCGGGGCGCCGTCCAGGCCGGACCACGCCCGCTGGATCTCGCCGTCGGTGGCGCCGAGGACGGCGGCCAGCTGCCGCATCCCGGTCTGCAGCCCGGTCCGGGTCGCGGCGGAGACCCACCAGACCTGCACGCCACGCCCGGCCAGCCGCCGTGCCAGCAGTTGCGCGAGGGTGGTCTTGCCCGCGCCGCCCATGCCGTACACCACGCGCACCCGTGCCTCACGTCGATCCCGCGATCGGTACAGACCGGCGAGCTCGTCGACCAGCCGATCCCGTCCGCGAACGTGCGCCGCGACCAGATCGGGCGCGGTCAACGACGTCATCCCCGGCCGACCCGAGGTCGCCGCCTCCGCCGACCCGGCCGGAACGGTGGGAGCCGAGCCGGTCGGGCGGAGCGCCAACCCGGCGATCACGGCCTGGGCCAGCCCGAGGACCAGACCGGTGACGGCGATGAAGGCGGTGGCCCGACCCTTCTGGCCGTCCTCCGCACGAGCGCTGTCCAGCAGCCAGTACCCACCGGCCAGCAGCACGGCTGTCCCACTCACGAGCAGCATCCAGCGCCGCCCCCGACGTGACGGCACCATCGGATCAGCCTCCTCCGTCCCCACGCCGGGTGTGCGAGGGATTGGCGGATGGTATCGGGACCGCGCGACCGGCGGCGGCCCCGACCGGCCTCTGTGGAAGCTGCGATCACCGGCCCGGGCGGGCACGGGCCGGTACGACACGTGGTCCGGCACTATCGTGACCCGATGACGACCGACAGGTGGGCCCGGTGGCTGTCGGCGCGCCGAGACGGCGGCGACGCCACCCTGCGCGCCCGGCACGCCACCGACCTCGCCGGGTTCCGCGACGGCGTTCTCGACCGGGCCGACCTGAAGCCCGACGACGTCCTCCTCGATGTCGGATGCGGCACCGGACTGATCGGGTTCGGTGCGCTCGACCGTCTCGGCCCGGACGGCCGGGTCATCTTCAGCGACGTCTCGCCGGACCTGCTCGACCAGTGCCGGCGGACCGCCGACGGCGACGAGCGGTGCCGCTTCGTCCAGGCGTCGGCCGAAGACCTCGCCGGCGTCGCCGACGCCTCCGTCGACGTCGTCACCACCCGGTCGGTGCTCATCTACTCCGACCGCAAGGCCACCACGTTCGTGGAGTTCTTCCGGGTGCTGCGGCCGGGCGGAAGGCTCTCCCTCTTCGAGCCGATCAACCGCTTCGCGCTTGAGCACCGCCCGGAGGATCTGTTCGGCTGGGGTGGCACGCCGGTCGACGACCTGGTGGCCAAGGTCAGCGACGTCTACCGGGGTCGGGCCGCAGCGGCCGAGCGGCCGATGGTCGACTTCGACGAGCGCGACCTCGTCGCCTGGGCGCAGGCCGCGGGTTTCGAGGCGATCGAGCTGGACTACCGCGCGCAGCTCGACGTGCCCGGCGAGCCGATCGGCGACTGGGAGGCGCTCAAGCGGACGGCCCCCAACCCCCTGGCCCCCACGTACGGCGAGGCCATTGCCGCCGCACTGAGCGGCGACGAGCGCGAGCGCCTCGACGCGTGCATGACCGCCCTGGCGGCGGCCGACACGCCGACGCGGCGCACGGCGGCCACGGCGTTCCTCCGCGCACGGCGTCCCGACCGGAACCGCTGAGACATCCCGCGCGTCACACCGCACCCACCGACCCGACCGACAGGGGCGGACACCTGTCAGTCGCGGCGCCCGTCGGTCAGGTGCACGTGACGTAGTCCCGGGCCGAAGGCGGCCACATGCCCGACGGTGCCGTGGTGCGGTTGCGACGGCGTGAAGCGGCCCTCGTCGACGGCGATGTCGTAGGCGCCCCCGATGGCGTACTCGGCCAGGGTCCCGGTCAGCCGGTGCCCGCCCGCCCACGCGAGTCCCGCGTCCAGGGTGTCGAACACGCCGGAGGCGTATCGGGCGCGGTCACCGTGGAAGACCCAGACGGTCGACCGGAGTCGGCCCAGCTGGTCGTCGGTCGGCCTGCGGCGCAGTCCCTCGGGGGTGAACGAGAACGAGTCGGGGAAGCTGCCGGACCGGTGACGTACGGCGAGGAGCACCGGTTCGGGGTGTACGCCTTTGAGCCCCTCGCTGCTGGGGACCTCCGCGAAGGCGTTCCACAGGTGGAAGCAGATCAGCTCGTGGGCGGGATCGGCAGTGGTGTAGGCGAGCGTCTTGGCGAAGAAGGGGTTGGCTCCGCCGATCCACAGCGACGGCGGCCCGAACGTCTCGACGACCTCGGACAACGTCCGGTCCCGCGTGACCCAGTCGCCGACATCCGTACCCAACCGCCGGAACTCGGCCTCGGACAACGCCCGGTCCAGTTCGAGCCAGCCGAGGCGGTCGGCGATCTCCGCGTAGACCGAGGCCGTGGCGTCACGCAGGGCATCGGCCGGAAGGACACCGCTGTAGGCGCCCCGGACACCCGTCGGGGCGAACGCGTCGCGGTCGCGCAGTCCGTCGCACTCCGCCCACCATCGATCCAGGCAGCCGTCCACGGCGGCCATCGCCTCCAGCAGAAGCCGTTCGGCCATCTCGTCCCTGCCGTACATGCCGGGGCGACGCAGGACCCCGTTCACCTGCGTCAGGTGGTGTCGCCGTGCCTCGTGGAGGCCGGATCCGTAAGCTTCCGCGCTGCTCATCGTCGCCGATCATGGCACCTCGACGAGGTCCGACCACGCGTCGGTCGGCAGGTCGATGACATCCTCGCCCGGGTGGAGACTGCCGCCTGCTTCCTCGACCCGTACGCCCGCCGGTCCCCGGGCCCGCGCGACGCCCGCCCGACGGTGACCGCATGAGCCTGGTGTCGGCGTTCGTACCGATCTGGGTCCTCACCGCGATCGGTTGGGCGGCCTGTCGGTGGGGCCTGCTGGGTGAGGCGGCCGCGTCGGTGCTCGGCCGGTTCGTGTTCCATCTGGCGATGCCGTCCGCCCTGTTCCTGGCGCTGTCCCGGATGCCGCTCTCCGGGTTCGCCAACCGCTCGCTGCTCGCTTTCGCGGTGAGCACGGTCGCGGTCGTCGGGCTGGGGTGGGTCGGCGCGAGCCGGCTGTTCGGTCGCACGCCCGGCGAACGGCCGATCTGGGGCATGGCCGCCGGGTACGTGAACTCCGCGAACCTCGGCATCCCGATCGCCACGCAGGTTGTCGGCAGCGTGTCGTTCCTGGCGGAGGTGGTGCTGCTGCAGGTGCTGGTGGTGACGCCGGTGATCCTGGTCGCCCTGGACCGGCACAGCGACCCGGCCGGGCGGGTACGGGTCCGTCGTATCGCCTCCCTGCCGGTACGCAACCCGGTGATCCTGGCGTCGCTGCTCGGCGTCGTGTGCTCGGCTGCCGGCCTGCGCCTGCCGTCGGCGGCCGACGCGTCGCTGACCCTGCTGTCGGGCGCCGCGGTCCCGGCTGCCCTGGTCGCGCTCGGCGCGTCGCTGCACCGCCCGGCACCGTCGCGGGCCGAGCCGGCCCAGCCCGCCGAGCTGGCCGTGATCGCCGCGCTGAAGCTCGTCGTCCAGCCGGTCATCGCGTACGCGGCCGGGCTGGCCCTGCACCTGTCCGCGCCGCAGATGCTCGCCGTCGTGGTGTGCGCCGGCCTGCCGACAGCGCAGAACACGTTCATCTACAGCCAGGAGTACGGCGTCGGCGAGGCGGTGGCCAACCGGGCGGTGGTGGTGACCACGACGCTGTCGCTGGCCACCCTGGCCGCGGCGGCGTCACTGCTCGGATAGGTCCGGCAGCGGCCGTCCGGACGACGGAGCCGACCCGACCGTGGCGACCGCCTTGCCCCACGCCGGCCGGGACGGGCAGGCTTGGCAGATGTCCGCCGTGATGGCAGGCCGCCGTCTGCCGACCCTCCGGCGTACCGTGACGCACCCTGCTGTCTGGTCGGTGCCGGCGATGGCGCTGTTGGTGTTCGTGGCGATGCCGTTCAACGACGGGTTCTACAGTTTCTGGGTCAACTACGACGCGCAGGGCGACGCACAGCAGTACGAGCTGCTTCACACCACGCGCATCTTCCGATACACCTCCGGCGTCCTGTGTGGGCAGGCGTTGGCGTTACTGGCCGGCGCCGCCCTCGCCGTCCGGAACACGCAGGCGAGAGCGCTGGCGGTGGCAGTCCCGCTCGCGGTGCTCCTGGCCGGGGTGGCCGCCGCGGTCGCGTACCCGCTCGCCCGGGCCCGCGAGGGCATCTTCTTCACGACCGGTGCGCTCGACGACCCGGTCCTGGTGCGGGCCCTCCTGGGCGAGGTGGCCGCGTACCCGCTCTACGCCGCCGCCGGCGTCGGCCTCGGCACGCTGCTCGGGAGACGCCTGCGCCGACCCGCGACGCGCTGGCCGCTCGTGCTGCTGTTCCTGCTCGGCTGGTTCGCCGCCACCCTGACGGGGCTGCTGCAGGACGACCGGTTCGACGCGCCGTCCGGGCTGTTGTGGGTCGTCCCGCCGATCGCGGCCGGCACGGCGGTCGCACTGGCCGGACTGTCGACGGATGTCTGGGCCGTACCTCCGGTGGTGGTGGGCGATGGGGGGCGCGGCGCCGGCGTCGCGCTGCTGGTGAGCGCCGCCGCGTACGCCCTGGGGTTGAACCTGTTCGCCCGGTGGGCCCGTCGACGGGCGTTCGCGCGGACCGACCGGCTCCCCCCACGGCAACCGGACCACTGATCAGCGAACGGGCCGACCAGCCGGTATCAGTGGCGCCCGCGGAGCGACCCCACGGGGTTGACGGCTCGGCAGCTCGATGCGCACGAGTCCCGGTCCGAACAGGGCCACGAGGTCGGCGGGCGGGGACGGTACTCTGCGGCCTCGTGAACGCCTTGCTGCGACGGTTCGTCGAGCTCGTCGAAGCCGACCTGACAGCCGCCGGCTTCGTCCGCCGAGGGCTGGTCTTCCGGCATTTCCACCCAGAGGGCAACGGGATTGCGCTCGACATCCAACGCACCGCCGCGCTGGAGGGTGAGGTCGAGTTCTTCATCAATGTCGGGGTGCTGCTCGCACCGCACCTGCGGTACTTCTTCGGCGCGGACGATCCGCTCCGCGACGCGACGCCGCACCACGGCGTCTGGCGTCATCGCCTGGTGGCGACCGACGACGGCGCGGCGATGCCCGACCACAGGTTCTCGCTGTCCGCCCAAGCCGACGTGGAACGTGCCGCCGCCGTCGTGCGGACCTGGCTGGCGCGGAACCTGCCCCGCATGGAGAGCTGGCTCGGCGACGTCGAGGCGATGCTCGCCGCCATCGAGGAGGACCGCGAACGAGCCGCCCAGGCCCGCGCCGAGCAACTCGCCTCCGGCCGGTGGCGGGCCGGCCGGTGGCCGGACGGGACGTGGAGCGGTGCCGTCATCCGCGCCTACGCGCACGCCGAACGCGGCGACGTGGAGGCAGTCGCGGCCGAGACCGCGAGCTGGCGCGTCGGCGGCCCCGACTCGTTGGCCGCCGACGCGCTGGCGATCGCCCACCGGCGTCGTGCCGATCGGCAGGGATGACCGTCGACGTCGGATGCGGGACCCCCCGCCGACGGCGATGAGCCGTGCAGCTTCATTCAGGCGCCGCCCGAGGACCCTGCCGGCGTCACCCCGCATCCACGTCGAGCGGCGATCGCGGTACGGGCGGACGCCTGTCAGTCGCGACGGCCGTCGCTCAGGTGCAGGTCGGCGGCGTGACGATGCTCGATTCTGCTTCACCGCCGTTCCTCGCGGTGAGGTCGCACCCGGACGGCGCTCCTTTCGCTGACCCACCGCCCCGATGGGTCACAGGCCGGTTCGCCCATCGATGCACTCGCGCAGAAGGTCGGCGTGGCCAGCGTGCCGCGCATACTCCTCGATCACATGGAGAAGTACGTCGCGCGTGGCGTGGCTGCCACCGTCGGCCGGTACCTCGCGGCCCAGGTCGGCCTCCTCGAGGGCGTCGAGCCATTCATCCGCCTTGGCGATCTCGGCCTTCCAGGTGGCGAAGGCGTCCTTCACCACCGCCGGGTCGGGGTCCGCGCCCCCGAAGTCCCAGTCTGGGTCGTCCTCGTGCTGGTAGAGGCACGGTGCGTCGGTCCGCCCTTGCAGCACACGCTGGAACCAGTGGTTCTCCATCTCAGCCAGATGGCGGACCAGGCCGAGCAAGCTCAGGGTGCTGGGCGGCACCGAGCGTCGACCGAACTGCTCGGCGTCCAGTCCGTCGCACTTCATCTCAATGGTGAGACGGTAGTTGCCGAGGTACTCCCGGTAGGTCGCCTTCTCGCCGACGGGCTCACCGAAAGTCCTGGGATCGTCCCCGGGGGCGGTCCACAGTTTACTCACGGCGCCACCCCATCGTGAGCGGACCGCACCGGTCAAGCGAGTTGCGGTGCACCAACCTCGACAGCCGTTGAAGGAACCGATCGCCGCTCGCTCATCGCTGGAAGCGGCCTCGTCGTGCCGCGTGCGCCGGCGGAGCTTGACACTTCGTTCTGGAGGAAACACAGCAAAACATGATTCGCTGCCCAGTGAGGGCAACGCCGTGGCCACACCGAGGACCCGCCGAACAGGCTCACCGGACCGGGGCGAATGTGGCGGCCAACACTCGCCAGTTGCCGTCCTCACGCACCCACAGCCGGGTGTAGAGCAGCCGCGCGGACACCACGGCACCGCCCTGAACCGCATCGACCACAGCGACCGTGCGGGTCACCCCGGTCTCACCGTCTTCCTGGACGTCGAGCGACTCCTCCACCAGGTTGGTGATGCGCAGGGCCCCCGAGCGATAGCTCTCCAGGTCATCGTCCTTCGAGAAGATCGACCCGTCCGGTCCCGCAGCCACGACCCGGGGGTGCAGGAGCGCGTCGAGGGAATCGACATCGCCCCCGCGCTGAGCGGCTTGCAGCTGCCGTTCCGCAGCATGGAGATCCATCGACGGATCCTCTCCAGCGCCCCGCACCGGGACAAGGGGGTTCGCTCGCGGCAGAACGCCACCGCGTCATGATCAAACACGGCGCGTTCGCCACCACGGCGTGCGCGGCCGGTCGGTCGCCCGCCGCCTGAGCGATTGAGCAGGTCACGGGCGGGGTAGTGGGCTTCCTCGCAGAAGATCGATCGGCGGCCGGTCCCGGTCCGCCCGGCGAGAGGACCACCACCGGTGCGGACATGGGGGCGCGACGCCGTCGCGCGGTTGCGGGGCGACGGGATGACCGTGATCGAGCTGACCAGCGCCGCGGTGGTCGCCTGGATCGTGGCGGCGGTGGTGATCCGTCACCCGGATCCGTTCTTCGCCCCGACCGCCGCGCTCGTCGTGCTCGGCGAGTCCCGCGGGCGACGGCTGCGGCAGACCGTCGAGATCCTGCTCGCCGTGGCCGCCGCCGTGCTCACCGCGGAGCTGCTGGTGTACGCGCTGGGCCCGGGCACCGGCACGGTCCTGTTGGTGCTGGTGCTGACCACCACGACGCTCGTGGTGATCGGGGCCCGCCGTGCCCTGGTCGTGCAGGCCAGCGTCTCGGCCATGTACCTGGTCGTGGTCGCCGCGCCCAGCGGGACGCTGATGCCGTTCCGCTTCGTCGACGCGCTCATCGGCGGCGCGGTGGCACTGGCCGCCAGCCAGGTGATGGCCGCCCGTGACCCGCTGGAGCCGCTGGTGGCGCAGGCCCGGCGCAGCTACACCGACCTGGCCGACCTGCTCGACCAGGTGAACGCGGCGCTGCGGAGCTGCGACGAGGACGCCGCCCGGGACGCGCTGGACCAGGCCCGGCAGGTGGACGACTGCGTCGCCCACCTGCAGTCCGCCGTGCTCGCCACCGGTGAGACGCTGCGGCTGGGACTGCGCCGCCGGCACCTGGGCAAGCTCGTCGAGGTGGAGGCGACGCTGCGGCAGCTCGACTACGCCGCCCGCAACATCCGGGTGCTGGCCCGCGCCGGCGTGACCCTGACCCGCCGGCACACCGCCACGCCGCCGGAGCTGGCCGCCGCGATCGGCGCGCTGACCGCCGCCGTACGGTCGGCCGGGGAGGCTCTGGCCCGCGACCTCAGCGGCGCCGACGCGGACCGGCACGCGCAGCAGGCCGACGCGGCGGCCCTGGAGGCGGTCCGGATCGCCGCGGGCCTGCTGCGGACCGACCCGCCGCTGCCGGTCACCATGATCGTCGGACAGATCCGGGCAACCGCGATCGACCTGCTGCGCGGCGTCGGCCACGACGACACGACGGTGCTGGACCGGGTGGACGAGGCGCTCGGTCTGAGCCGGGCGTGACACCCGGACGCTGGGTCAGGCTTCCCCGGAGCCATCCTCGGTCAGGGCACTAGACCATGCGGCGCCGCACCCGCCACACCACCACCCCGATCAGGACCGCCGCGACGGCGACGAACAGGGCCGCCTCGATGAGCTGGAACGTCCAGAACCGCTCGGCCGGGTGGTAGACCCCGAACTGCTGGATGCCACGCGCGTGCAGGAACTGGTTGAGGTTGGTGCCGGCCCGGTCGGCGGCGCCCTCCAGTTCGGCGAACTCGGCGCCGCTCAACCTGCGCCCGGTCGCGTCCGCGTAGCCGTGGTCGATGGTCCAGTCGGCGAAGCTCGGCAGGTGCCCCGCCCGGTCCGTCGCGCCGCCGACGGGGACCGGCTCCATGCTGGTCAGCGGCGTGGCGTACGCGGGACGGGCCAGCAGCGCCACCGACATCCGGGCGGCGAGGAACGCCCCGAACGCGACGCCGAACGCGGGCAGGCTGCGCCGCAGGATCGCCCCGGCGGCGGTGGCGACGCCGAACGCGAACAGCGCGTACGCCACCGGGACGAGTCCCTCCAGGTCGAAGGCGTCGTACTGGAACCGCCCCTCCCACGCGTCGAACGGCTGACGGAACCAGGTGAGCACCGCGGTGAACATCCCGGTGAGCGCGACGGTGACGCCGGCCAGGGCCGCGAGCTTGGCCGCCAGCCAGCGCATCCGTGGCACGGCCTGCGTCCAGGCGAGCTGCCAGGTGCCGTCCTCGAGCTCGCGCGCGAGCAGCGGCGCACCGAGGAACGCACCGATGACGACCGGGACCAGGTAGAAGGCGGCCAGGAGGTTCTCGACGTAGCCGTACTCCTCGTCGAGCCGGCGGAAGGAGGCCGCGCAGGCGTCGGTGCCACCGGCCTGTCCCGCACAGCGGGCGCCACCGCCGGGGAACAGGTCGTGGGCCTGTGTCCCGAGCACGAGCAGGGCGACGCCGAACACGCCGACGAGCAGACCCAGGACGCAGACCTCGGTCCGGTGCTGGCGCCAGATCAACCACGTCACGCCGCCACCTCCGAGGTGACCGCGGCGCTCGTCCCGGACGGCCGGCGCAGGTACGCCAGCACCAGGTCCTCCAGCGCGACCGGTCGGGCCTGCCAGCCGGGCGCGGTCGGGAGCCCACCGTCGCGTACCAGCAGGGTCGTGTGCCGGTCGCTGTGGACGGCCTCCACGACGGCGCCGGCCCGGTCGAGGTCGGTGGCCGTGCGCGGGCCGACGAGCAGCCGGTGCTCGGCGAGGAGGGTGTCGATGTCACCGGTGAGCGTGACCCGGCCCTGGTTGAGCACGACCAGGTGGTCGCAGACGCGCTCCAGCTCGTGCACGACGTGGGAGGAGAACAGGACGGTCACCCCGCCTTCGGCCACCGCGCCCATGAGGACCTGGAGGAACTCGTGCCGGGCCAGCGGGTCGAGGCTGGCCACCGGCTCGTCGAGGACGAGCAGGTCCGGGCGCTTCGCCAGGGCCAGGGCCAACGCGACCTGGGCCTGCTGCCCGCCGGAGAGCGTGCCGGCCCGGCGGTCGAGCGGGATGCCCAGCTTCGCCAGCCGGCGCTCGGCCAGCTGCTGGTCGAACCGCAGGTTGCAGGCCCGGCCGAAGCGGAGCAGCTCGGCGACGGTGAAGCGCCTGTACAGCGGGTGGTCCTGGGCCAGGAACCCGACCCGGGACAGCGTCTGCGGGGTGCTGGCGGTGACGTCGTGGCCGAGGACCTCCACCGTGCCGGTGCTCGGCGCCAGCAGCCCGACGACCAGGCGCAGCAGCGTGGTCTTGCCCGCGCCGTTCGGCCCGACCAGGGCGATCACGCCGCCCGCCGGCAGGGCGAGGGTGCAGTCGCGCAGCGCCCAGCCCTTCCGGTACCGCTTGCCCACGCCGTCGGTGCGCAGCGCGAACCCGGTCGCTGTCACGCCACGTCCTCATTCCTGGTCTGCTGGTGGACGGACGTGAAGATCGCGTTGACCGCCTGCTCGTCGAGGCCGGCCGCGTAGGCGCGGCGCAGCCAGGCCGCCAGGCCGCGACGCAACGACGTGTACGTCGACGCCGGCATCGCGGCGGACTGCTGCTCGTTGACGAACGTGCCCTGGCCGGGCCGGCCGGTGACCAGGTTCTCCTGCTCCATCTGGCGGTAGGCCTTGGCGACGGTGTTCGGATTGATCGCCAGGTCCTCGACCACCTCGCGGATGAGCGGGAGGCGGTCACCGGGCTGGAGGAAGCCCAGCAGCACCGCCTGGCGGACCTGCTGGACGAGTTGCAGGTACGGCGGCACGCCGGAGTGGGTGTCGAGCCGGAAGACGAACACGGAACCCCCTACTGCTTTACTAGCACCATAGTAAAGCAGCAAATGGCAGTTCAAGGGGGGCGACGTACCCGCACCGCGGACCAGGAGGGCCGAACCTGCGGCGCGCAACGAGTGGATCGGCGGATGCTGTCTGCCGGCCGGATCGGCAGGCCATACCCTTGACCATGAGCACGGCATCCTCCGGCACGTCAGACGCTCGGGCTCGACCGGTCCACGCTCGTTGCTCGACTCGAAAGGCACACCATGCCCGGCACCACCGCACCCGTCACGTACCTCATCGTGGACGGGGAGAACATCGATGCCACTCTCGGCAACAGTGTTCTGGAGCGCCGGCCGGCCCCGGCGGAGCGACCCCGGTGGGAGCGTCTGCGGGACTTCGCGCAGGACACGTGGCAGCAACCGGTGAAGGCGCTGTTCTTTCTCAACGCCTCGGGCGGCGGTCTGCCGATGCCCTTCGTCCGGGCCCTCCTGAGCTTGGACTACCGGCCCGTTCCGCTCGCGGGATCCGCGGATCAGAAGGTGGTGGACATCGGCATCCAGCGGACGTTGGAGGCTATCGCCCGGCGCTCGGGCAATGTGATGCTGGCCAGCCACGACGGCGACTTCCTGCCGCAGATCGACGACCTCCTACGAAGTGATCACCAGGTTGCGGTCGTCGGGTTCAAGGAGTTCCTCAACGCCGGCTTCGCCGACCTGCCGGGCCTGCAGGTGTTCGACATCGAGGAGGACGCGGGCTGCTTCACCAACGTCCTTCCCCGGGTTCGCATCATCGACCTGGACAGCTTCGATCCGGAGCGCTTCCTGTAGGCCGGACGGCATCCGCGGGCCCTTGACGGCTTACGCGCATTTGATGCAGAAGCGGGCGAACGGCCGCGCGGCGAGCCGTTCCTCGCCGATCGGCTGCCCACATCGCTCGCAGACGCCGTAGGTCGCCGCGTCCACCCGACGCAGCGCGTCGTCGACGTCGGCGATCCGCTTGCGCGCCCCGGCCAGCAGCGCGGTCAACTGGGCGCGTTCGAAGCCGATGGTGGCGCCCTCCGGGTCGTGCTCGTCGTCGGCATTCGAATCCCGCGACGCCAGGAACAGCGCCTGCAGATCCTGGGCCAGCGTCGCCGCCTCGGCCTCCGCCCTGGCACGCAGCCGCAGCAGTTCATCCCGGACCATAAGGGCAGCCTAACGACCACCGGCCCGCACGTCGTCGGCGTCGGTGAGCAGTCGGGCGGCCAGGGCGCGTACCTCGTCCCTGAGTTCCTGCGGCCGGTCGATCGTGAATGGCCAGCCGAGCCCGGCGAGCATCTGTGCCGCCCCGTCGAGCCGTTCGACCCGGGTGGTGAGGCGCACTCCGCCGGGCACCTCGGTCAGCGCGCCGACCGACGGCGGGATCCGTCGCCGCGCCTCCTCCAGGCTGGTGTGCAGGACCACGGAGATGTCGTGCGCGTACGGCACGGCCGCCAGACCGGCGAGTACCTGGGTGGTGGGATCGAAGCCGGCCGGGACGTCGAACCTGCCCTGGGTGGGGCGGGCCGTCCCGATCCGGTCGAGCCGGAACGTCCGCACGGCCCCGCGGTGGTGGTCGTGACCGGTGACGTACCACCGGCCGGCGTGGAAGACCAGCCCGTACGGGTCGAGCTGCCGCTCGCCGGACCGGCCGCGCCAGCTGGTGTAGGTGATGCTCACCGGTTGCTGGTGTCGGGCCGCTTCGGCGAGCACCAGCAGCACCTCGATGCCGGGCGGGGCGGACCTGCGGATCGGTGCGGTGAAGTCCACGGTGCCCAGCAGCGAATCGATCCGCCGGGCGAGGACGGCCGGCAGCACCCGGCGGATCTTCGCGGTCGCGCTCTCGGCGGCCGCGCCCTCCGTGGTGACCAGCCCCGCCCGGGTGGCGGCGACGAGCCCGAGCATGACGGCGACCGCCTCCTCGTCGGTGAGCATCAGGGGCGGCAGCTTGTATCCGGGCGCGAGCCGGTACCCGCCGTAGCGACCGCGCCGGGCCTCGACCGGGATGCCGAGGTCGGCGAGGTGCGCGGCGTAGCGGCGGACCGTGCGCTCGTCGACACCCAACCGACCGGCCAGGTCAGCGACGGTGAAGCCGCCACCCGCCTGGAGGATCTCCAGCAACGCGAGCACCCGCGCGGTGGGCCGGGCCAAAGTTCGACTCCTCATCCGGGCGGAATCTGTCCGGTATTGATCGTAGCGTGGCACGCATGACGACATTCGTACTGGTTCCCGGGTTCTGGCTCGGCGCGTGGGCCTGGCGCCCGGTCGCCGCCGCCCTGCGTGGGCAGGGCCACGAGGTGTATCCGCTGAGCCTGACCGGCCTGGGCGAGCGCGCCCACCTGGCCCGCCCGGACACCGACCTCGACGTCCACGTCACCGACGTGGTCAACCTGCTGCGCTACGAGGACCTGCACGACGTGGTCCTCGTCGGGCACAGCTACGCCGGCGCGGTGGTGACGACCGCCGCCGCCGACCGCATGACCGACCGCATCGCCCAACTGGTCTTCGTCGACACCGGCCCGCTACCCGACGGGGCGGCGAACGACGACTTCAACCCACCCCAGGAGCGTGACCGCAACGCGGCGCTGGTCGCCGAGCACGGCGACGGCTGGCGGCTGCCACCCCCGCCGTGGGCCCAACTGGCGGCGGCAGCAGGTGTGGACGACTCGGTCGTCGCGCTGCTCGACGAGCGGTCGGTGGCGCAACCGTGGGCGACCGCCACCAGCCCGGTGCGGCTCACCGGGGCGTGGGAGAAGCTGCCCCGCCTCGGCGTGCTGTCGAGCTTCAGCGCCGAGCAGGCACGCCAGATGGCCGCCGCCGTGCCGCTGTGCCGACACATGGCCGGCGACTCGTGGCGCTACGAGGAACTGCCGACGTGGCACTGGCCGATGCTCAGCCGACCGGCCGAGCTGGCCCAG
The DNA here is from genome assembly GCF_049315235.1 of Micromonospora sp. WMMD754. NCBI lineage: Bacteria > Bacillati > Actinomycetota > Actinomycetes > Micromonosporales > Micromonosporaceae > Micromonospora > Micromonospora sp. WMMD754. The sequence continues at coordinate 3,901,673 of NZ_CP186058.1, read as the reverse complement.
ATCCTGCACGACGCCAGGCCGACGGCATAGCCTGCGCGTGTCGTCCCCCAGAAGGTTGCGGCCCGTGGCCACGAGACCCGGCGGCGGGTTCGTGGCCACGGGCACGTGGGTGGGTCAGCCGCTGACGAGCTTGCTGGCGTACTGCGGGTTGGTGTAGTCCCGCCAGGCGGCGATCTTCCCGTCCCGGATCTCGTAGATCGCCATGTTCATCACCGGCGCCAGTGGAACACCACGTCGGGGTGCAGGTACGGGGCGAGGCGGTCGGCGTCTCTGGTGTTGAACGCCTCGACGAACTCACGAACGAGGGTGTCCTTGTTCGGTGCCATGTCGGGTTCCTTCACGTGGTGGGGTGGGTGGCGCCGTTGAATACCGGCGGGGCGTAGCCGGCGGGCTTGTCGCCGATACCGAGGCCGGGGCTCACCACCCAGGACCGGGCTCATGTGGCGCTGGCAGAAGGCGATCACCGACGGCATCCGGCACATGCAGTCGACCGGTGACATCGCCCCGGACCTACGCGCCGGCGCACCCACCAACTGAGGGTCTGGCGGCCAAGGGTGGGCGGAGCCACAATTCTTTGTCGATCGTTCCAGTTTCCCGTACGGTTGGCGCATGGCTCGTACCCGGGAGTTCGACGTCGATGCGGCGGTGGCCGCGGCCATGGAGGCGTTTCGGCGCCACGGCTACGAGGGGACCTCGATCCGCGACCTGAGCGAGGCAACCGGCCTGGGCAGCGGCTCGATCTATGCCGCCTTCGGTAGCAAGGAAGGGTTGTACCTGGCCGCGCTCGACCTCTACCGGCAGCGGTACGCGACGCCCCTGATCGACATGCTGCATTCGGGCAACGACGCCCGGGAGGTGATCCGCGAGGTTTTCGTCGCCGCCGTGGATGAGATCGCTCGGGACGGGAAACACCGGGCATGCCTGATCGTCAGCGCCACGGTCGAGCGGGCCCGCGACGACCTGCGGGTCGCCGAGCGGCTCCGGTCGACCACCCGTTCGCTGGAGTCCGCCCTCTTCGACGTGCTCGCCGAGGGACAGCTGCGGGGTCAGATCCGCGCCGGACGCAGCGCCTCGGACCTCGCCGCCTTCCTGGTCACCAGCCTTCAGGGCCTACGGGTGATGGGCGGGATCAACCCCGACCGGTCGGCCCTGATGCGTTCCGCCGAGGTCGCGCTGAGCTGCCTGGACTGACCCATTCAGGGACACCTGTCCCTTTTTCGTGGACCAATTCTGTAACGAACACTCAAGATAGCTGATGGAGGAAGAGAATGAAACAGACAGGTGTGGGCATCATCGGGCCCGGCGCGTGGGCGTCGGTCTCGCACATCCCGGCGATCGCGGCGTCACCGTCCTTCGACCTGCGCGCGGTCAGCACGTCCCGGCGCAGCTCGGCGGAGGCCGCGGCGGCCAGGTACGGGGTGCCCGGATACGACGACCACCGCGACCTCATCAACCACCCCGGGGTGGACCTGGTGGTGGTCGCGGTGCAGGTCACCCAGCACTTCGAGCTGATCTCGGCGGCGCTCGAGGCAGGCAAGATGGTATACAGCGAGTGGCCGCTCGCCAACGGCCTGGCCGAGGCCGAGCGCCTCGCCGAACTGGCCCGCCAGGCCGGCGTCCGTACCGTGGTCGGGCTTCAGGGACGCTACGCCCCCGAGGTCCAGCACGCCCGTGACCTGATCCGGGACGGATACGTCGGCGAGGTGCTCGGCACCACCCTGGTCGGCTCCGGCATGGTGTGGGGCGGAGTGGCCAACCGCAGCCAGGCGTACTGGTTCGACAACACCAACGGCGCCACCCCGCTCACCTCCGCCACGCTGCACGCCCTCGACCCGGTGCACTTCGTCCTCGGTGAGTTCGACAAGGTCGCGGCCAACCTCGTGGTGGCGCGCAAGGAGACGACGATCGCCGAGGACGGCACCCGGATCCCCGTCACAGTGCCCGATCAGGTCGCCCTGATCGGCACGCTCACCTCCGGCGCGGCCGCCTCCGTCTTCTACCGGGGCGGCGCGTCGCGCGGCGACAACCTCCGATGGGAGATCAACGGCAGCGACGGCGACCTCGTGCTGACCTCGGACTGGGGCAACATGCAGGTCGCCCAGCTCACCCTCGCCGGTGGCCGCGGCGCGGACACCACCGCCACCACCATCGAAGTCCCCGCGTCCTACTCGGACGGGATCCCCGCGGATCTCGCCCGCACCCCGGCCGGAAGCGTCGCGCGGCTCTACGCGCAGTTGGCCCGTGACCTGGCCGACGGCACCCACACCGTGCCCGACTTCGCGCACGCCCTCAACCGGCACCGACTCATCGACGCCGTCGAGCGCTCGTCGGCCACCGGCATCGCCCAATCCCTGTAGCGACCACCCGGCGGCCAGCACCCCGGGGCGCCGGGTGGTCGCTACAGATCTGGAGCCAATGACATGAGAGCGATCGGACTGCTACGGCACGGCGGACCGGACGTACTGGAGGTCGTCGGACGGCCCACCCCGCACGCCGGACCGAGCGAGGTCCGGATCCGGGTACGCGCCGCGTCCGTCAACCCCGCCGACACTCTGATCCGGGCCGGCGTCACGCCCATCCGGCAACGCGGAACCGAGCCGGTCATCCCCGGCCTGGACGTGGCCGGCACCATCGACCAGATCGGTCCCGGCACCGACACCCGCCTCGCCGTCGGCGACCGGGTGATGGCGATGGTCAACCCCACCCGCCCCGCCGGCGGCGGTTATGCCGAGTGGGTCGTACTTCCCGAGTCGTGGGTCGTCCCGGCACCGGTCGGGGCGAGTCACGCCGAGGCGAGCACCCTCCCGATGAACGGGCTCACCGCCCTGCACGCCCTGGACCAGCTGCACCTGGCGGAGGGCAGCACGCTCGCCGTCACCGGCGCGGCCGGGGCGGTCGGCGGCTACGCCGTACAACTGGCCAAGGCCGCCGGACACCGGGTTCTGGCCGACGCCGCCCCGCGGGACGCCGATCTCGTCGCGTCGCTGGGCGCCGACAGCGTCGTCGCCCGCGGGCCGGGGGTCGCCGATCGCTTCCGCGCGCTCACCGCCGAGGGCGTCGACGCCGTCGTCGACGCCGCTGTCATCGGCGCGCCGCTGCTCACGGCCGTCCGCCGCGGCGGCTCTCTGGCGTACGTACGCGGCGGGCCGGACCAAGCGGCGTTCGAGCGGGCGGCCGCGACGAGCGGCGTCACCCTCGTCTACGCCCACGTGCACGATTACGACGGGCGACGCGACAAGCTCGACCTGCTCCGCCGGCTCGCCGACGAAGGACAGCTCAGCCTCCGGGTCGCCGACACCTTCCCGCCGGAGCAGGCGGCGCAGGCCCATCGGCTCCTGGCGGCCGGCGGCGTCCGAGGCCGGCTCGTCATCGAGTTGTAAGCCGGCCGGCGAGTTGGTCGGCGCGGCCCCGGACCGGTATCGCATTCCGGTGGCAGACCTCCTGGGCGCCGGTACTGTTCGTGCGTACCCTGCTCGGCCCGCCGGCGCACCCCCATCAGGAACTGGAAGGAGAGGTAGCAACATGCGCGCGGTAGTGCTCAAGGAATTCGGCGCCCCGCTGGTCCTGACGGAGATCGAGAAGCCGGTACCGGGTCCCGGACAGGTACTGGTCCGGGTCGCGGCGAGTGGCGTCAACCCGCTGGACACCAAGATCCGAGCTGGAAAGGCCGCCCACGCCCGGATACAGCCGCCGGCCGTACTCGGTCTGGACCTGGCCGGTGTCGTGGCGGAGGTCGGCCCGGAGGTCACCGGCTTCGACGCCGGTGACGAGGTGTACGGGCTGACCGGTGGCGTGGGTGATCTTCAAGGGTCGCTCGCCGAGTACGTCGCCGTGGACGCCCGGTTGCTCGCCCGAAAGCCGGAGTCGCTGAGTCTGCGCGAGGCGGCAGCTCTGCCGCTGGCCGTCATCACCGCCTGGGAAGGGCTGGTGGACCGGGCGCGGGTCACGGCAGGCCAACAGGTACTGGTGCACGGCGGCGCCGGCGGCGTCGGGCGGATCGCCGTCCAGCTCGCCCGCGCCCGCGGCGCCGAGGTCTTCGCCACCGGATCGACCCGAAGCTTGGAGACCATCGCTCGACTCGGTGCGACTCCGATCGACTACACGAGCACGACGGTCGAGGACTATGTCACCGAGTACACCGGCGGCGAGGGCTTCGACGTGGTCCTCGACACCGTCGGCGGCGCTGGCCTGGACCTGTCTTTCACCGCGGTACGCACCTACACCGGCCGTGTCGTCAGCATTCTGGGGTGGGGTACGCACAGCCTCGCGCCGCTGTCGTTCCGTGGTGCCAGCTACTCCGGAGTCTTCGCCCTGCTGCCGATGCTGACCGGCAAGGGACGCGAGCACCACGGCGAGATTCTGCGCGAGGCGGCCGTCCTGGCTGACCAGGGAGCGTTGCAGCCGCTCGTCGATCCACGGCGGTTCACCCTCGCCACGGTGGCCGACGCCCATGCCATCGTGGAGGGCGGCACCGGTACCGGCAAGATCGTGATTGAGGTCGAGTGACGAGGCGCCTCGAACTCTTGAGGTCGCATTGACGTGACCCAGCGGAGCGGATCACCACTCCGCTCGACCGCCGCCGGGGTGGTCGACAGCGTCGATCGCACCGGCCGGCGCGCTGTCGTCACCGGCGGCGGAGCGGGCATCGGAATCAAGACCCGACGGGCGTTGGCCAGTGCGGGCGGCAGCGATGGTCCTGGCGTGCGCCGTACCAGTGCGGGCGAGCAGGCCGCCGCCGAGCTCACCGACAGCACCGGACCTGGCCGACCAGGATTCGGTACGCCACTTCGTGGCCGGCTAGTACGACAGCCGCAGAGACGCACTCAGACGCCTCGGCGACTCACTCGGCCGCTGACGGAACTGCTGTACGCAAGCAGAAAGGCCACCTCCCAAAGCTGAGAGGTGGCCTTCGACCTGCGTGGGCGATACGGGGATCGAACCGGTGACCTCTTCGGTGTGAACTCTCGGCGAGCCGGTCGGATCGGGTTCGATGCGAGGTCAAACGGCCTGTTGGTGTGCTGCTCGGCCTGGTTCGGCTGGCACGGCTGCTGCACTTCGCTGCTGTATTGCCGGCATCAGATTTAGACGTTGGATGCGGACCTTCGGGCGCTCGTTTCTGAGGTGGCCTTGCTTGTGCTGGCGGACCTGCTCCTCCCAGACCTCCTGGTCGTAGTCCGGGTCCGGCGGGGTCCACTTGTGGGAGCCATCGCTGTAGTGGAACTTCTCATCACCGCGTCGCAGGATGCTCATCGCGTCCAGCCCAGGAATCGGTGGTGCAGGTGGCCGGCGGGGACGTGGGCCAGGTCCTGGGCGGCGTCGACGAGCTGGGCGGCCAGATACAGGGCAAGCGACACCAGGGCGCGGTCGTACTCCGCTCGCAGCTCCCGCCGCCGGGTCTGGCAGGGCCACTCCCCCGCACAGCCGCCGCAGGTCCAGGCCGGCATGATCGGATGGTGCGTCGTCATCGCGGACCGCCCTGGCTGGGCCAGTGGCCGCGGTTGATCGGGATGCGGTGGCGGCTTCCACACGGCAGAGTGGCGCCGCAGCGGTAGATGTGTCGCCAGTGCCGCCAGGACCACACAGGCCGATGGCGGCGGGCAAGGGTCAGCGCTACCGCCAGGACGTACTCGTCGTAGGAGACCCGCTTCATCGGCTCGCCACAGCCATCGGGTCCGCTATTCGCCGGATTGAGGAATGGGAAGGGAGCACTGCCGCCTCCTGGTGCCGCAGGTGTCCGGAGGCGTGGATGCCCGATCGCGGGGGATGCGCCGGACATCCACGCCGGCGAGGACGGCCCACAGCGCCAACCGGGGGAATCGACCTCCTCCGCAACACCCATAGGTACCGTTGGGTAGTCAGGGCTGACGTAGGTGGTCTACTCGTGTTGCCAACCGAGGGGAACACCGTGCCACCGCGTTACCGCTACGAGCAGATCGCCGACGACCTCGCCGAACGCATCGCTAACGGCGAGTTCCCGCCGGGCTCCAAGCTACCCAGCCGGCGAGAGCTGATCGAGCACTACAGCGTTACCGAGCCGGTTATTGACCGGGCCATGCAGGTACTACGGATCAAGGGGATGACCGAAACGCTGCCCGGCGTGGGCGTTTTCGTCGCGGAGTAGCCCTCCCCAAGGTCAGCCGGCACGGCCTGGACCACTCGCTTACAAGCTCTGTGCCGCTCGTCCGCACACGTCCAGGACCGGCTGGATGCTCGGAGCTTCGTCCGTGCCAGTGCTCGTCGGACTGTTGTCGTGTGGCGCCGTTGCTGTCAGCAGTGCTGTCGAGCCGCCAAGCGACGCGGCGAACTTCCTTTGCCTGGTCTACGCAGCTGGGGGTTTAGCGCTGTCTCCGTCTCGCCTGTTGTCAGTCTTTGGCGGGCCTGGCACGTTCGCGGGGTTTGCCGTCCCCGTCTCGATTGCCTCGGCCAATGGCTGTTGATCATCGGCGGGGTAGGTTCGCAGCGTCGTCCCGGGACGAGGCAGGTACGGCCTGGGCAGCGGATCGTGCCAGGATAGGTCACCCAGCCTCGGGTTGGGATTCCTATGGTCGCTAAGGGAGCCGTCCGTGCCTGAACTTGAGTCCCCGTTCGCGCGCCGGCCTTGGCCAGGGTGGCTTCCGGCCATTGCGGTGATCGTCAGCCTGGCGGTGGTCCTGGTTGTCGGGGTCTTCGTTGTCGGTGATGGGGACGAGCCCGGCGACGTTCCGACTGCCAGCGTGATTGGCGAGGTTCGCTGGCAGCAAGCAGTGATCGACCTACCGACGCACTCCGACATGCCCTGCCCCACTGGCAGGCAGCACATGCAGCCGGTGGGAAGCGATGAGGCCCTGGCGGACTTCGCATGGGCTCCAGCCGGAGATCGCGGCCAAAGACTGATCCTGAATTCCCGTGACATCGCCTATGGCGACCTCACGGGCGACGGTGAGCCGGAGGCCGTCCTCAACATCTTGTGTAGTGACCTACCCGCGACGGCTCTGCGGAACGGCCTTCGGGGCGGGCAACTTCTCGTGGTCACCATGCGAGCCGACCATTCGTTAGCCGGTCTAGGCTATGCCGGGCAGCCTTACGCCGAGTACCCATCTTTCAAGGTGGAGAACCAGAAACTCATGGCGCAGGTCCAGTACGGATGGATCGGCCCCGACGCCAGGGCCAATGCGGTGTACGCACCGGCCCACTCCCGCACCTACCAATGGAACGGCACCGAATTCACACAGGTGGGTGGCCGAACGTCCCCCCTGCTTTTGATGTCATTGGAGCAATCGGTTGGATCACCCGTGGAGCTGGCAACGATCCTGCGGGACGGTGCGTCCGTCTGCCCGGGTCGAACCACACGATTCGACGTACATGGGCTGCAAATTGACGGCGCGACGTACAGGATGACAAGCAAAATCAGGCCTACCGACTTCGACCACGACGGCAACCAAGAGCTTCTAGCTCAGGTGCAATGCACAGATACAACGGGATCTTTCGACTCTCTCTACTTGTTCGGCCAAGGCGCAGACAAGTTCGTTGTACTTGATGTGCCTATCGCGAACGCCGGGCAATACGTAATCCCAGGCGGCTGGAAGGTAGAGGGGGACACCCTTACGGTCGAGGTGATGCATCGCTCTACAGGCGAAACCCACACCCACACCTTGCCCTGGAACGGCACGCGATTCGATAACGCACTCGGCACCTACCGCAAGGAGCGAGGTGAGAGATGACGGCCGCTGCTTGACAGACCCTAGTTGCCGACACCACATCTACAACGGTCTGCTTTCATGCTGCACCACCTGCCAATAAGACGTTCAGCTCAGAACGTGCTTCTTGCTCAAGAAGATGGAGCACGTCAGCCTTGGTTGGCCTTTACGGCGGCGAGTGCACGGCAGCCGGAGGTTTTCGTAAGGCTGACGGCGGTGGAGAGGCTAGCATGCCCATTATGGTGGTACGTTAGTACCGTTGCATCAGGAATATTTTCCTGCCACTGGTCAGCCCATTCTGCGGGGGTTACAGGGTCGGTGATGTTTCGGAACAGGCAAACCTGCCCAGCGCGTTTAGGTACCTTGGCAACCGGCCAACTTGCCACACTAGTGGGAGCCGCGGTGCACTCGCGCATTATGGACGCGAAGAGCGCAGCTGCGCCCGAGGCGCGGCTTCCGGTTGCATTGCTCCAGCCAGTAAAGCTGCGGCACGTGCCAGCTATGAAGGCAGCGAGGTTGGGGGAGACGTCTCCGGATCCGTATCGCATGAAGACCTGGCTTGCCATTCTGTGCAACTGGTCTAGCGTCTCAGCATCGATGCGAGGCAGCCGCGATAACGTCGTCCACAACCACCGCTCGTTGGCGCCCAGAGCATAGGCAGCGCCTAGCGTCGCACCTCCCACATCAGTTGGCGTGATCTGGCTTTCCCCATCACGTGCAATATCGGTAGATGCACTCTGCATCGCCTTGGCCACCACTTCTGTCCCGCTTTTAGTGCAGTCCAGACCCAAGCTTCCGCAGGTCGATGAGTAACTACGGTTGAGTGCCCGAGAAACGGATTGGACTCGGGCCGCCAATACCGAGTTTCCTGACGTTGAAGACGGGGCTATCGGTGCATTAAGAACCAGCCAGGCGCTCGGATGCTCTCGCGCAGCCGAAACGGCCGGGAGCGCGCCATAGGAATGTCCCACGATCCCCGAGAGAGTTCGCTTCTCCTGAGCGAGGATAGCGCGCACTGCATCCGTATAGGTTGAAGACGTCCACGTCGGAACGTCGCATGCGGGTACGACAAGAGGCGAGGCGGGCGGATGATTGCCAATCGATGCTACGAATTCCGCCAAGACTGCTTCGCAATGATTTGATTGGGTCTTAGACAGCCACGGCTCGTTAACGAGGAGAATGTCGTAGGAGGACAGAGCCGGCGGAAGACCGAGGGAGTCGAGATCGCGATGAGAAAGGGCAGTCGCGCCAGGCCCGCCGACTTCCACCAGGATTAGCCCAGCACGGCCACTGCCCGCAATGATTGCATATTCAACTGCGCCCGCATCTGCCGACAGAACGCTCCCGCACCTTGCAGTTTTCGCCGCGCACGCGTCAAATTCACGAGCGGAATTGAGACGGGTGCCGGAGCCAGGGGCTCCACTTCTGTGGGAGGTCGGCGTATCCGAGCTCGCTCCATCGGGCACAAACGCCGCCGCCGCTGCAATCAGCCCGGCCAACAGCAATAGACCGATAAGTATCTGGTTCAGCCTGGTCGAGCGGAGGTGCCTCCGAGATCCGGCGCTTCTTCCCATAAGTCCAATTCCGTCAAGAGTGTGTCGGCAGTACTGCTCACCGCAGGAGGAGTGAAGATACATGCCGCCCTCATGGACAGCCATACCCCGTTCGCGGGAGCGCCGCTAAACCACCCCTGAGCAGCAGTAATAGGCCAGGCGCCACGAGGGTCAGCGAGAAGTGCGGACGGAGTGTATCCTCCGCGTCCAGATGATCATCAACGAGAGCGTCGCTACCTGCGCCTGTCGCAGCATCTGCGTCCCCTCAGTCTAGCTAGGGAGCCCAGGAAAATTGGGATCAGAACTAGGAGCCCGGATCGGGCTGGTTCTATCTGTCGTGGCAGGCATAGTCTTAGTACCTGCATCCGCCGCTACGGCAGCCGAACCAGAGCCTGAGGAAAAGGCCTTTTCAACGGTAACGTTCCACGATGAGGCCACTGCCGGCGCTCGCACCACCCTTAAGCAGCAGTACACCGAAAGCCGCCGCAACAAGGCGCGCGGAACAGAACTAAAAGACAAGTTCCTCCGCAAGTCGGCCGCCTCTGGAAAGTTCCTCGACGCCGATTCAGTGGACTACTTGCGCCTGGAGCGCGACGACGGCAAGGTTGCCGAAGTTGTCGCTACCCGTGACTACAAGATCGAATCGGTTGTTTTCGGCGCTGGTATCAAATCGGATGCTGAAGGCCGGAAGATCTATTCGGAATCGGCGGCCGCGACTGGAGGGCCGGTCTCCAGCCAACAGAACCACACGCTGGTCTACCCGAACGGCCCGGGCTTCGACACGTTCTCGTATTACAATGAGGGCGAATTTGTATTGCGCACCGATTGGGGGCAACTCAACTACCACTGGGAGCAGCAGAAAGACTACATCGAAACACGAACGGATCGTGACGCCTGGGCGTACAAGCGGTGGGCAGTAGCGACGCCGTTCGCAAACATGGGCCGAGATAACGCCGTCGAAACCATGGGGATGCGGACATATCCAGATGCCGCCTCGCGAGAAATCCTTGAGGGCTGGGGTGGTCTCGATCCCCGACCTGGCCCCCATAAGGGAGACTGCGGTGAACCCATGCAGGTCGGTTTGTACAACGTGGCTACGAGCTTCACTCCTTGTGAGACCTACAACATCGACTATATTGACAGGCCGGCCGATGCCGGCGACATGAGCTTTAACTGGCAGAATTGCCCGGACTACTGGTGGTTTGCCGCCTGCGTTGAAGAGGGCGTGCAAGATATGGCCGCCGTGTTCGCCGCGTATTCCCGGGAGAGCACGGTGCCTAGGTATCTGGACTACGCATACGTTAACTTCTTTAGTTGGTATTCTTTCCCCGGCGTCTGGGGTCACGAGGCGGGCTGCGGGTCAACCGACGGCAATGGCTGCGCCGAAGGTGATGGCGGCGGCGGCGGCGGCGGTGACCCGGGCGGCGGCGGCGATCCCGGCGGCGGCAGCGGAAGCCCGGGTTGGAAGCGCGGTGACTTTGACGGCGACGGTAACCCGGACATCATCGCCCGCAACGCCCAGACCAAGGACCTGCACCTCTACAAGGGCAACGGATCCGGCGGTCTCCGTGCTGGTACCGGCACGGCCTTCAGCAACGACTGGTCGAAGTTCGACACCATCTTCTCTCCGGGCGACTTCAGCGGCGACGGCAAACCGGATGTCATCGCCCGCAACGCCCGGACCAAGGACCTGCACCTGTACAAGGGCAACGGATCCGGCGGCTTCCAGGCTGGTAGCGGTGCCGTCTTCAGTAACGACTGGAAGGCCTTCGACACCATCTTCTCCCCCGGCGACTTCAGCGGCGACGGCAAGCCAGACATCATCGCCCGCAACGCCCAGACCAAGAACCTGCACCTCTACAAGGGCAACGGAGCCGGCGACTTCCAAGCCGGCACCGGCGGGGTCTTCAGCAACGACTGGAAGGCCTTCGACACCATCTTCTCCCCCGGCGACTTCAGCGGCGACGGCAAGCCAGACATCATCGCCCGCAACGCCCAGACCAAGAACCTGCACCTCTACAAGGGCAACGGAGCCGGCGACTTCCAAGCCGGCACCGGCGGGGTCTTCAGCAACGACTGGAAGGCCTTCGACACCATCTTCTCCCCCGGCGACTTCAGCGGCGACGGCAAGCCAGACATCATCGCCCGCAACGCCCAGACCAAGAACCTGCACCTCTACAAGGGCAACGGAGCCGGCGACTTCCAAGCCGGCACCGGCGGGGTCTTCAGCAACGACTGGAAGGCCTTCGACATCATCGGCGAGGGGGGTCGAAGCAGTCGCGACGATTTCGACGCCGACGGAAAAAATGACATTATCGCGCGCACCGCGAGCACCAAGAACATGCACCTCTTTGCCGGCGACGGATCCGGCGGATTCCTGCCAGACACCGGCACCGTGTTCGGGAACAACTGGTACGGCTACGACACCATCTTCTCCCCAGGCGACTGGAACGGCGACACCAAGCCAGACATCATCGCCCGCAACGCCAGCACCAAGAACATGCACCTCTTCGCCGGCAACGGATCCGGCGGATTCCTGCCAGACACCGGCACCGTGTTCGGGAACAACTGGTACGGCTACGACACCATCTTCTCCCCAGGCGACTGGAACGGCGACACCAAGCCAGACATCATCGCCCGCAACGCCAGCACCAAGAACATGCACCTCTTCGCCGGCAACGGATCCGGCGGATTCCTGCCAGACACCGGCACCGTGTTCGGGAACAACTGGTACGGCTACGACACCATCTTCTCCCCAGGCGACTGGAACGGCGACACCAAGCCAGACATCATCGCCCGCAACGCCAGCACCAAGAACATGCACCTCTTCGCCGGCAACGGATCCGGCGGATTCCTGCCAGACACCGGCACCGTGTTCGGGAACAACTGGTACGGCTACGACACCATCTTCTCCCCAGGCGACTGGAACGGCGACACCAAGCCAGACATCATCGCCCGCAACGCCAGCACCAAGAACATGCACCTCTTCGCCGGCAACGGATCCGGCGGATTCCTGCCAGACACCGGCACCGTGTTCGGAAGCAACTGGTACGGCTACGACCTTATCGGGGGCGGTGGACGTCTGAGTGCTATCGATTGGAGTGGCGACACCAAGGCCGACCTCATCGCCCGCAACGCCACCACCACGAATCTCCACCTCTTCGCCGGCAACGGCAGCGGAGGCTTCCTGCCCGGCACCGGCACCGAGTTCGGCTTCAACTGGGGCGCCTACGACACGATCGTCGCCGTAGGCGACTGGAACGGCGACACCAAGGCCGACCTCATCGCCCGCAACGCCACCACCAAGAACCTCCACCTCTTCGCCGGCAACGGCAGCGGAGGCTTCCTGCCCGGCACCGGCACCGAGTTCGGCTTCAACTGGGGCGCCTACGACACGATCGTCGCCGTAGGCGACTGGAACGGCGACACCAAGGCCGACCTCATCGCCCGCAACGCCACCACCACGAACCTCCACCTCTTCGCCGGCAACGGCAGCGGAGGCTTCCTGCCCGGCACCGGCACCGAGTTCGGCTTCAACTGGGGCGCCTACGACACGATCGTCGCCGTAGGCGACTGGAACGGCGACACCAAGGCCGACCTCATCGCCCGCAACGCCACCACCAAGAACCTCCACCTCTTCGCCGGCAACGGCAGCGGAGGCTTCCTGCCCGGCACCGGCACCGAGTTCGGCTTCAACTGGGGCGCCTACGACACGATCGTCGCCGTAGGCGACTGGAACGGCGACACCAAGGCCGACCTCATCGCCCGCAACGCCACCACCACGAACCTCCACCTCTTCGCCGGCAACGGCAGCGGAGGCTTCCTGCCCGGCACCGGCACCGAGTTCGGCTTCAACTGGGGCGCCTACGAAAAGATCGCCAGCTAGCCGAAGGAAGAGCGACGTCCCCGTCCAGCTGAGAAAGCTGGACGGGGACGTCCTGCTGTTAGCGACGTTTATGTGTGTCATGCCTCCGCTGTCCAGACGCGGCGTATCGGTCGGCTTTTTTCGCCTCGGAACTCGACCCGACCCGGCGACGGTCGTGACGCTCGTCGACGAGCTGAAAGACCGCTTCGGGGTCGAGCCCGTCCTCCGGGTCCTCAACATCGCGGTGTCGACCTACTACGGCTGGCTCGCCCACACCGCGAACCCGTCCGCGCGGCGACGCGAGGACGCCGACCTGGCGGTCGAGATCGCGGAGACCCATGACGTCTCCGGCGGCACCTACGGCAGCCCAAGGGTGCACGCGATGCTGCGCCGCCAAGGCCGACACGTGGACCGCAAGCGGGTCGAGCGGTTGATGCGCGACGCTGGCCTGCAAGGGGCGTTCCTGCGCAAGAAGTGGCGCATCCCGTCCACCCGGTCGAACCCGAGGGCGACACCGGCTCCGGACCTGGTGAACCGGCAGATCACGGCTGCGGCGCAGAACCGGTTGTGGGTCGCTGACGCCACCCGCATCCCCTGCGGTGTGGGTGTGTTCTGGCTGGCCGCGGTGCGGGATGTGTTCTCCAACCGCATCGTGGGCTGGCGGTGCTCCGACCGCTGCGACACCGACCGATCCTCGGCGCCCTCGAATATGGCATCTGGTCGCGCGACGTCCGTGACGGCCAGGGGGAGGACTACGCGGACTTCGTCCGGGCCAGGCACTCCTAACTCAGACGTTGAAGCGGAGCTGGGATGAGTCCTCCCGTGACCTGCGCCGGCCCGTTCCGCATGCTGGTCCCGTGCCGTCTTGGGCTCACGTCATTGGCGGTTGGTTGCCGACGTTTCACGCTGTCTTGTGCCCCGTGTGTGTCCCAAGGCCGAGGAGTGGTACCTCCTCCAACGGCGGAAGCCCGCCGCGGCCATCCCCCCGCCTACCGCGCCCAGCATCGCCTCGTTGAAGGGCCCTGGCTGCGCGACGTATCCCAAGGCGACCATGAGTCCGGTCCCTGCCGCCGTCACGCCCGCAGCCAGCAAGGCGACGCAGAGAAGAAGTCGGGCACGCATCCCATCAGTAGAGCACTCAAGCGCCTCGGCGAATCCCTGAGCCGCTGACGAGAACTGCTGCGCAAAGCTGCTGTACGCAAGCAGAAAGGCCACCTCCCGTTGCCGGGAAGTGGCCTTTGACCTGCGTGGGCGATACTGGGATCGAACCAGTGACCTCTTCGGTGTGAACGAAGCGCTCTCCCGCTGAGCTAATCGCCCTCAGCGCGCATGACTCTACCCGATCGAGGGCCCGGACCAAAAACCGGGTCTCAGTGCGTCGCGAGGTAGTGCATCGCCCGCGCCACCACGTCGATGCCGAGGCTGTACTTGAGCGACAGCCACACCACCACCGACACGAAGACCAGGCCGACGGCGCCGAGCACGAAGCGGACGCCGAGCGACCTGCTGGTCACCCAACGCGTCCAGGAGTTGACGTGTCGGCGGGTGAACGCGAGCAGCCGGCGGGCCCAGTGGAACTCGACGGCCCAGACGCCGAGGCCGGCGATGACCAGCAGCCAGCCGGGGCCGGGCAGCGGGATGAGGGCGATGCCGACGGTGACCACGAGGGCGCCGAGGATGCCGATGAAGACCTTGAGGGCGACGCGGCCGGTGGGGTTGGCGCGGATCAGCTCCAGGGTGGTGTGCAGGCGGCCTCGCCAGCCCCGCCTGCGCTCCGCCAGAGCGCCCTGCGAACGCCCGTCGACCGACACCTCGTACCCCCGCCTTTTGGCTGCTCGGGCCGCACCTTTCGGCGATTCGGCCCTGGTCCGCGCCGTCACCGAGGATCCCCTCGTGACCATTTCCACCCCCAGTGTCGCCCGGGACCGTCACCCCTGCTGACGACTGGACGTTACCGGAGTAAGTCGACGACTGAACCACCCGTTGCCGGGCGGGACGACGGAGTGGGCGGAACCGGAAATCCTACAAGGGTTCTCACGTTCCCGAAGGCTTTCCGACCCCCTTCCCACCACTGGGTGAAGTCAGCGTATGGCGGAGCGTAGCCAGGAGCAGCACCTGAGTATGGGAAAAGCGGGACACGCGCGTTCCGCAGCGGTGCCGGGGGGAGAACGTCCATGAGTGTCATCCGACCGACGACCGTAGAGGTCGAGACGTCGCTAAGGCTCGTCGCGCCTGACGCCACCGCCTTGCCGGTGCGTGCCAGCCTGCGTTACGACCCTGCTGACCCGTATGCGGTCCATGTCCTGTTCCATGCCGAGTCCGCCGGCGGCGAGGCGGTGAGCTGGTCGTTCGCCCGCGAACTGCTGGTCACCGGGCTCGACGAGCCGGCCGGCATCGGCGACGTCCGGGTCTGGCCGTGGGCCACCCCGCGCGGCGACTTCGTCGCGCTCGCGCTGTCGTCCCCGGACGGCAACGCCCTGTTCGAGGTCCCGCGCAGCGTGCTGGTGCGCTTCCTGCGCCGGACCTACGTCGTCGTCCCGCGCGGCCGTGAGGCCGAGCACCTGGACGTCGACACCGCGGTGACCCGGCTGCTCGCCGGGCGCTGACACGGCAACCACCCGGGGCCGCGCGGATCTGCCGAGTCCGCGCGGCCCCGGGCCGTCTCACCCCGGGGGTACGCCGCCGCGCGCTCAGCCGTGCGTGGTGATCCCGCCGTCGACCGGGATGACCGCGCCGGTCAGGTAGGCGCCGGCGCGCGACGCGAGGTAGATCGCGGTGCCGGCCATGTCCTCGGGGCGCCCGATCCGGCCCAGCGGCACCTGCTGCTCGATGACCGCGCGCGACTGCGGGTCGTCCAGCGCGAACGCCATCATCTTGCTCTCGAACGGGCCGGGCGCGATCGCGTTGACGGTGATCCGCTCGCCGGCGAGCTGGTGGGCCAGGCTGCGGGTGAGCATGTGCACGGCCGCCTTGGTGGCCGAGTAGGCGTACACCTCCATGAACGGCACCCGGATGCCGTCGATGGACCCGATGTTGATCACGCGGGCCGGGTCGTCGTCGGCGGCGGCGGCGCGCAGTTCGGGCAGCAGCGCGGTGGTGAGCCGGAAGACGGCCTTGACGTTGACCGCCCAGAGCTTGTCGAACGCGCCTTCCGGGTATTCCTCCAGCGGCGCGCCCCAGGTGGCGCCGGCGTTGTTGACCAGCACGTGCACCCGGTCGTGGCGCTGCCGCACGGCCTCGGCGAGGGCGAGCGCGCCCTCGTCGCTGCCCAGGTCCGCCGGGATGGCCTCGCAGTGGCCCTCGGCGGAGAGTTCCTTGGCCACCGACTCGCACACGTCGGCCTTGCGCGAGGAGATGACGACCCGGGCGCCGGCCCGGACGAAACCGCGGGCGATCATCAGCCCGATCCCCCGCGAGCCGCCGGTGACCACCACCGTCTTGCCGTCGACCGAGAACAGATCCGTCATGCGCATCCCATCGCCGTCGCCCGGGCCGCGGACCGGTCCCCCGGCCCGGGCCTTACCGATCGGTAACCTAACCGCCGGGCGTACGCGCCGACAAGAGCGGCCCGAGCGGGGCGAAAGCGTCGAGATGCAACGTGCCGCCGGGCCGGTTACCGTCGGGATGATGGTCACTACCGGTCAGCCCTCCCCGGCCACCCGCACCGGCCTGTCGGAGCCCCGCCTCGGCACCGACGAGATCGTCACCGGCGCGCTCGACGACCTCACGGCCGACCGCGGCTGGTCCCGGCCGGTCCTGCTCGACCGGGACGTGTTGATCCTGGTCACCCACGGACACGGCACCGCCGAGCTGGACTTCCGGGCCGTGCCCTGCCGGCCGGGCACGCTGCTGCGCGCCCACCCCGGCCAGGCGCTGCGCTGCGTCGGCACGCAGCTGGACGCGACGGTGGTGAGCTGGGGGCCGGACGCGCTGCGCGGCCTCGACGTCGACCCGGACGCGGTGCCGACCCACCGTCAGCTCGCCGGCGAGGACGAGGACGCGGTGATCGGCGAGGTGAGCCAGCTGGCCGTGGACGCCGACCGGCACGCGCTGGTGCCCGCCGCCGCGGCGCTGCTGCGCCACCAGCTCGCCGTGCTGCTGCTGCGGCTGAGCCTGCTGCCGCACCCCGACCGGTCGCCCGCGCCACGGGCCGAGGCGGAGACGTTCCGGCGGCTGTGCCGGGAGGTGGAAAGCGGCTACCGGGACACCCGCCGGGTCGAGGACTACGCCGCCCGGATCGGCTGCTCGGTGCGTACCCTGACCCGGGCCTGCCTGGCGGTGACCGGCCGCAGCGCGAAGCAGGTGGTGGACGAGCGGGTCGCGTTGCAGGCCTGCCGGCTGCTCGCCGCCACCGACGAGCCGATCGCCCGGATCGGCCGGCGGCTCGGTTTTCCCGAGCCGACCAACTTCGGGCGCTTCTTCACCCGCGAGGTCGGGGTGAGCCCGGGCGCGTTCCGGGCCGGCCGGGAACGGCCGCTGCCCGTCCGTCTGGTGCGTCCCCGCCCGCCCGCCGACTCCCCCGCGCCGGCCGGCCGGGCATGATGGCACTGTGCAGATCTCCGCGCGCGGCGACTACGCGGTCCGGGCAGCCCTGAGCCTGGCCACCGCGTACCCCACCCTGCTGTCCACCCAGGCCATCGCGGCGGAGCAGGACATGCCCCGCAAGTTCCTCGAGGCGGTCCTGGCCGACCTGCGCCGGGCCGGGATCGTCCGGGCGCAACGCGGCGCCGAGGGCGGCTACACCCTCGCCCGCCCGCCGCGCGAGACCACCATCGGGCAGGTGTTGCGCGCCGTCGACGGCCCGCTCGCCGGGGTCCGCGGGCTGCGCCCCGAGGAGACGAGGTACGAGGGCGCGGCGGAGAACCTGCCCCGGCTCTGGGTGGCGGTGCGCGCCTCGGTGCGCCGGGTGGTCGACGAGGTGAGCCTGGACGAGCTGGTCAGCGGCCGGCTACCGGCGCACGTGCGCAAGCTGACCGCCCAGCCGGACGCGTGGGAGCCCCGCTGATCACAGCGTGCTGACCACCTCTTCATAGGGCAGCCGGGGCAGCCGCTCCCGGCAGGCGTCCGGCGGTTGGGCGCCGTGCTCGCCGGCGCCCAGCGCGAGCGGTTCGCCGAGCAGGATGGTGTGGTCGCCGGCCTCGATCCGCCGGACCACCCGGCACAGCAGCACGGCGAGCGCGTCGCCGATCAGCGGCACGCCGAACGGCCCGGTGGTCCAGCCCGGGTGGGCGGTGAACCGGTCGATGCCGCTGGTGGCAAAGATCTGCGCGATCTCCTGCTGCCCGGAGGCGAGCAGGTGCACGGCCACGTGCTCGGCCTGCTCGACGGTGGGCCAGCTCGACGACGTGCGGCCGAGGCAGACCGACACCAGCGGCGGGTCCAGCGACACCGAGGTGAACGAGGTGGCGGTGAAGCCGGCCGGCGGCAGGTCCGCCCGCATCCGGTTGCCGCGCAGGCCGGGCGTGGTGACCACGGTGACCGTGGACGCCTGCCGGCGCAGCAGGCCGCGGAACGAGTCGACGTCCACCGGGCGCAGCTCGACGGTGCCGGCGTCGGGGCGGTCCACGGTGGTCACGACGCCACCAGCTCTCGGGTGACGTGGACGCTGGCCGGTCGGGGCAGGCCGTAGTGCTCGCGCAGGGCGCGCCCGGTGTATTCCGACCGGAACAGCCCGCGTCGGCGCAGCAGTGGTACGACGTGATCCACGAAGGCCTCCAGTCCGTGGGGTAGCAGCGGTGGGATGACGTTGAAGCCGTCGGCGGCGCCCTGGGTGAACCTGCGGGGTGAGCCGTTCCCGGCGGGCCGGCCGGAGAGTTGGGCGAGGGCGTGCTCGGGCACGATCAGCGCCTCCAGTTCGTCGGCGAGGGCACGGGCTTCGGACTCCGTACCCCGATCACCGGTGCGATACCGGGCCGGACCTTGACCAGATCGGGGCGTTGGCGGCGACGAGGGGACGCCGGGGTGTGGCGAGGGAGAGCGTGGTGAGGTCGGCCGGCGGAGAGGGAACGACGAGCGCTCGGCTCAACAGAGCGCGCTCGCGTGCCGGACCAGGTCGACGTGCACGCGAGCGGTGAGGAGAAGCTCGTTCCGCTGCGACATGTCCTCATGCTGCCGGCCGCTCTCTCCGCCGGTCAACGCCCTTCCAGTCAGTGAGACTTTCATCGCTGGCTTTGTTACGAGCCGTCGCCACCAGCATTTACCACCCCTTAACACCTACCCTTTAAATAGAGATTGTGCCGGGCGGTAGGCCCACCGTCCAGAGCGGATCCGACCGGGTTTCGCGGAACGTCGATCCGGGCATGTTCGATGCCGCAGAGGCAGGGAGACGAAGAAGGAGGCACCCCCGATGGGCGTCCAGTTCCGCAAGCGCAAGAAGTACGGACCGCTGATCCTCCACTTCACCCAGAACGGGTTCTCCTCGTGGAGCATCAAGATCGGCCGTTGGTCCTGGAACTCGAACACCCGCGCCCACCGCGTGGACCTTCCGGGGCCGCTCTCCTGGAAGCAGGACAAGGCCTGACGGTCCGCGGACCGTTACGACGAAGGGGACGCCGGCGGTTCGCCGGTCGTCCCCTTCGTCGTCCGGGCCGGGTTCGCCGTTCGGCCGCCGACGAGGACCCCCCGACGGAACAATCTCGACATGGCGGATCTGACCCTGCGGCGGATGCGGCGGCGGGCCGTCGCGGCCTGCGTGCTGATGCTGGTCGGCTACTTCCTGGTGCCGGTCGAGGCGGACCCGAACGGGCTGCGGCTGGCCCTGCGGTCCGCCGGCACGCTGCTGCTGGTCGCCGTGGTCGCGTTCCTGGTCACCGGCCAGGTCCGCCGCCAGCTCACCCGCGAGCAGCCGACCGGCCGGGAGGAGGACCGGGCGCTCACCCGGCTCGCCGTCGCGCTGATCGCCGGGCTGCTGGTCTTCGCGTTGGCCGACTACGTGGTGGCGGACACCCGGCCCGGTGAGTTCGTCGGGCTGCACACCCGGATCGACGCGCTCTACTTCGCGCTGGCGACGCTCACCACGATCGGCTACGGCGATGTGCACGCCCAGGGGCAGATCGCCCGGGTGGCCGTCTGCGCCCAGATGGTCTTCAGCATCGGCGTGGTCGCCACCGGCGCGTCCGTGGTGGTCAGGCAGATGACCCAGCGGGCCGGGCGACGCTGACCCGCACGTCGCCGCCGAGCCGGCCGTGCTCCGGGTCGCGGGTCACCGCGCCGGCGGCGAGCATCGAGGCCAGCGCGCGGTTGGCGTCGGCGGGCCGGTAGACCGTGTCCGTCGCGGCGAAGCGGCGCAGCTCGCTGACCGTCAGCGGGCCGGAGCGCTCCAGCTCGGCCAGCAGCTCGCGCCGCAGCGGGCCGGGCTCGGGCTCCAGCGAGATGTCGAGCAGCCGGCCCTGCGGATCGGCCGGGTCGCGGTAACGCACCCCGGCGTATTCGTCGACCGCCCAGAGCGCCTCCTTGACCGCCTCCAGGCCCCGGTCGGAGCCGGTGGCGTAGCCGAGCAGCCGGGCCGGCCCGTCCCCCACCAGCTCGACCTCGGTGACCAGCGGGAAGCCGGCCGCGGCCAGCGCCGGGCGCAGCGACCGGCCGGGCGCGGTGACCAGCAGCAGCTCGGCCGGGCGGCCGGACGCGGCGGCGGACAGCAGGGCCGGGTCCGGCTCGGCGCCGTCGACGAGGGTGAACAGCGGCGCGCCGGCCGCCCCGGCCGCCTTGAGCGCCACCGGCAGCCGGTCCGGCGAGCCGGGCACCACGTGCACGGCGACGTCGCTCGGCAGGTCGGCCTCGGCGGCGCCGAGGCGCGCCGGCAGGTCCGGGTCGGCGTCCGCCAGCACCAGCACGGTCAGCCGCCGCCCGCGCAGCCGGTCGGCGAACTCGGCCACCACCCGCAGCGCCGCCTCCGCGCCGACGGCGGAACCCCCGGCGTACGCGAGCGCGAGCGTGGCCCGCCGGGCCCGGTGCAGCGCCGCGGGGAGCCAGTGGTCGAGCTGGCGGACGAGCAGCTCGCGCAGGACGGCGTCGGTCGACATGGTGCCGTTTCTACCGCACCCGGGCGGCGTGGTGGCCGCGTACCCCGGTCAGGCCGGGACGGAGATGCCCACGCCGCCGCGGGTCTGGCCGCCGTAGCGCTGCCGCTCGCGGTCCAGGTCGAGCCGGCCGATCCGCTTGCGGGCGGTGAGCGCGGCGTCGTCGAGCAGGGCGGCCGGGACGATCCAGACGATCTCGAACTCCAGCCCGTCCGGGTCGCGACCGTAGAGGCTCTTGGTGGTGCCGTGGTCCGACGTGCCGACCAGCGCGCCGGCGGCAGCCAGCCGCTCGGCGGTGGCGCCCAGCTCGTCGAGCGTGTCCAGCTCCCAGGCCAGGTGGTAGAGGCCGACGGTGGCCCGGCCGGCCTGCGACGCCCCGGCCGCCGCGCCGATCTCGAACAGCCCGAGGTCGTGGTCGTTGGTGGAGTCGGGCGCCTGGAGGAAGGCGGCGCCGCGGAAGCCGTCCGGCGTCATCGGGACCCGGCGGAAGCCCAGCACGTCGCGGTAGAAGGCGACGCTGCGCTCCAGGTCACTGACGTAGAGGACGGCGTGGTTGAGCCGGTGGATTCCCATGGCTCCGACGGTACCCCGGTTTGGTTGAGCGTTCAACAACCGGCGTTATGATGGTCGTCATGACCCGGTGGCTGGAACCCGACGAGCAGCGGACCTGGCGCGCCTTCCTCACCGCCTCCCGGGCGCTGATGGAGACGCTCGACCGCGAGCTGCAACGCGACGCCGGCATGCCGCACGCCTACTACGAGATCCTGGTCCGGCTCTCCGAGGCCCCCGACCGGCGGCTGCGGATGAGCGACCTGGCCGACGCCACCGGCTCCTCGCGCAGCCGGCTCTCGCACGCCGCCGCCCGCCTGGAGGCCGCCGGCTGGATCCGCCGGGAGGACTGCCCCACCGACCGACGCGGCCAGCTCGCCGTGCTCACCGACGACGGCTTCGCCACCCTGGCCGCCGCCGCCCCCGGCCACGTCGAGGGGGTACGCCGGCACCTGTTCGACGCGCTCAGCCCGGCCCAGGTCGACCAGCTCCGCCGGATCAGCGAGACGCTCGCCGCCCACCTGACCGGATCGGGACCAAACTGATCCACTCCGGGGGTTGTACTTACCGTCGCCGGATGAGCACGATGGGGCGTGTCCTCCGGCTTCGCTGACCTGACCGTCCAGGCGCACCACCTGGTGTCCGAAGGCGACCTGACCGGCGCGCAACGGCTCCTCGCCGAGGCGCTCAGCGACGCCGACCCCCGCCCCGCCAACGCCTCCCCCGAGCTGGCCGAGGCCGCCGGCTTGCAGGCCCGGCTGCTGGTCGCGCTCGGCGAGCCGCACTCCGCCCGGGGCTGGGCCGCGTTCGCGTACGCGGCGACCACCCGGCTGTTCGGCCGCTCCGACGAGCGCACCGTCACCGCCGCCGCCACCCTGGCCGCGGTGCTGCACCGGGTCGGCAGCGACGCCCGCGCGGCCCGCCTCTACTCCGACGTCATCATCGAGCTGACCGCCCGCGACGGGCCGGAGTCCCAGCGGGTGCTGGCCGCCCACGCCGACCTGGCCACGGTGGAATACGCGCGCGGCCAGTGCGAGGTGGCCCGCGACCGGCTCCAGGACGCCTGGGAGCTGCACCGCGAGGTCTACGGCGACGGCCACCCCAGCGGCATCAAGATGCTGGCCAAGCTCGGCGCGATGGAACGCGACTGCGGCCGGTACGCCGACGCGCACGAGCACCTGGCGCTCGCCGAGGACCTGTGCCGGGCCCACCTGGACTCCGACGACCCGCTCGCCGGGCAGGTGGCCGGGCTGGCCCGGG
This sequence comes from Micromonospora sp. WMMD754, assembly GCF_049315235.1. Lineage (NCBI taxonomy): Bacteria > Bacillati > Actinomycetota > Actinomycetes > Micromonosporales > Micromonosporaceae > Micromonospora > Micromonospora sp. WMMD754. Next base: position 3,878,752 of record NZ_CP186058.1, on the reverse strand, counting down.
CCGCCGCCGACCCGGACCACGTCTGCCCCGCGCCCGAGCCGCCCGCCCCGGAGACCCCGGTGGTGCCCGCCGCCCGCGTCCCCCCGCCCGCCGAGGGTCCCCCCGACCTGCCGCCCTACTCCCCGCCCGCGCTCGACGACCCGGTCCGGACGCCGCTCTACCACCCACCGGGCCGGGGCGCCGACGCGGCGCACGTGCCCACGCCCCGCACCCCGCCCGAGGCCGACGGCGACGCGTTCGACGACTACCCGTGGCCGCCGGAGGACCCGGTCGACCAGCCGTGGCGGCCCGGCGAGGACGCGCTGCCCCCGACCGTGGTCGGGCTCACCGACGACCCGCCGCCGGGCGTACGCCGGGTGCCGCCGGCCGACCCGCCCGGGCCACCGTCGCGCTACCTGCCGGTGCACGTGCCCCGGCCGCCCGCCGCCGAGCCGCGCGCCCGGCCCTGGCTGCCGCTGGCGGTGCTCGGGGTGGTGGTGGCGCTGCTGCTCGGCACCATCGCGGTGATCGCCGGGGTGTCCCGGGTGGACGACGCCCGCGACACGCCGCCGCCGGCGTCCAGCGGCCCGCCGGCCTCGACGCGTCCCGCCCCGACCACGCCGCCGGCCGCCTCCCCGGGCACCCCGCCCGGGCGGCTCGCGCTCACCGACCGGCGCGACAGCATCGTGCTGAGCTGGACCTATCCGACCGGCGCGGAGGGCCCGGTGGTGATCGCCGGGGGCCGCTCGGGCCAGCCGCAGGGCACGTTCGCCACGCTGCCGGCCGGCTCCACCGACTACATCGCCTACGGCCTCGACCGCACCACCGACTACTGCTTCACCGTGGCGCTCGTCTGGTCCACCGACAGCGTCGCGCGGACCGGGCCGGTCTGCACGAAACGGCGCCGCTGACGCCTCACTCCGGGTCCGGCTCGGCCAGCGCCGGCAGGCGTACCGTCGCCCGCAGCCCGGGCGCGACGGCGCCCGGCGTCGCGTCCGTCAGCTCGACCGTGCCGCCGGCCCGGCGCACCAGTTCGCGCACGATGGCCAGGCCGAGGCCCGCGCCGCCGGCGTCCCGGGCCCGCGCGTCGTCCAGCCGGGTGAACCGGGCGAACACCCGCTCCCGGTCCGCCGCCGGCACGCCCGGCCCGTCGTCGGTCACGGTGACCAGGTGGTACGCCCCGGCCGGGCCGGTCACGGCCAGCTCCACCGCGCCGTGCGCGTGCCGCAGCGCGTTGTCCACCAGGTTGACCAGCACCCGGCGCAGCTCCCCCGGATCCCCCTCGACCCACCACGCCCCGTCCGGCACGACCAGCCGCACGGGCGGGGACGGGTAGCGGGCGGCCACCGCGCGCAGCAGCCCACCCAGCTCCACCGGACCCACCGGCGACGGTCGCGCCGCCTGCTCGTCCAGGCGGGCCAGCAGCAGCAGGTCGTCGACCAGGCGGCCCAGCCGCTCGGTGTCGGCCAGCAGGTCGTCGGCCACCGCCGGCCAGTCGGTGTCGCCGCCGAGCCGGCGGGCCACCTCCAGCTCGGTACGCATGTTGGTCAGCGGGCTGCGCAACTCGTGCGCGGCGTCGGCGACGAACGCCCGCTGCCGGTCCCGGGACGCGGCCAACCGGTCCAGCATGTCGTTGAGCGTCACCGCGAGCCGGTGGATCTCGTCCTGCCCGGCCGGCACCGGCAGGCGTTCCGTCCCCGCCCGGCCGGTGATCTCGGCGGCGCCGCTGCGCAGCTCCTCCACCGGGCGCAGCGTCGCGCCGACCACCCGCCACGCCACCACCGCCAGCCCGGCCACCAGCAGCGGGAAGCCGACCAGCAGCAGGTTGCGCACCACGTGCAGGCTGTGCCGGACGTCGGAGAGCGACTTGGCCACCAGCACCGTGCGCGGCTCCTGCGCCGTGCCGGCCGGCACCGTCACCACCCGCACCGGCCCGGACATGCCGACCCGCTGCCCGTCCACCACCAGCCGCTGCCGCTGCCCGGGCCGCAGCTCGTCCGGGCCGAGCATGGGCACCAGGCGGTCCGCGTCGATCGACGCGGCCCGGATCCGGGCCTGCCCGTCGACCACCTGCACCCGCAGCTGCCCGCCGGCCACCGGCAACGGGTCCGGCAGCGCGTCCTCGGCGGTGAGCAGGGCGACCGCGTCGGCGGTGCGCAGCGCCTCCTCGTCCACCGACCGTTGCAGCGTCCAGCCGAGCGCGCCGAGCAGCAGCGCGCCGCCGAGCGCGAACCCGAGCACCAGCCCGAGCACGCCCAGCGCCAGCAGCCGGGCCCGCAGTCCCAGGCGGCGCAGCGGGCGGATCACGTGGCCAACCGGTAGCCGGCGCCGCGGACCGTCTCCAGCCGCTCCCGGCCGATCTTGCGGCGCAGGTAGCCGACGTAGACCTCCACCGCGTTCGGCGCGGTGTCGACCGAGGCGTCCCAGACGTGGTCCAGCAGCTCGGTCTTCGACACCACCTCGCCGGCCCGGCGCATCAGGTAGTCGAGCAGCGCGTACTCGCGGCTGGTCAGCACCACCTCGACGTCGTCCCGGGTGACCCGCCGCCGGGCCGGGTCCAGGCGCAGGTCGCCGACCGTCAGCACGGCCGGCCGCCGGGGCGCGCCGCGGCGCAGCAGCGCCCGCAGCCGGGCCAGCAGCACCACGTACGAGAAGGGCTTGGTCAGGTAGTCGTCGGCGCCGCAGTCCAGCCCGTCGGCCTGGTCGTACTCGCCGTCCTTGGCCGAGAGCATCAGCACCGGCAGCCAGCGCTGCTCGGCGCGCAGCCGGCGCACCACCTCGTAGCCGGAGAGGCCGGGCAGCATCACGTCGAGGATCATCGCGTCGTACTCACCGTGCCGGGCCGCGTCCAGCCCCTCCGGGCCGGTGCCGGCCACGTCCACCACGAAGCCCTCCGCCGACAGGCCCCGCCGCAGCGCCGCGGCGAGCCGCGTCTCGTCCTCCACCACCAGCAACCGCACCGGTCCAGGGTGCCACCATGGGGTCACCCGTAGGGGATCTCCTCAGCGTCGTCACAGCGACGATCGCGCAGCATGGAGCGCAGGAGGTGCACACTATGTCCGTGATGAAGAACCGCGCCGTGCTGCGCTGGCTGGTCCCGGTGACCGCGGGGGTCGCCGTGATCGGTGGTGGCGCCGCCGTCGGCACGTTCGCCGCCGGCGCCGACCCGGCCCTGCCGCCGCGCAGCGCGGCCCAGCTGCTGGAAGACCTGCGTACGTCCCGCCTGGACGGGCTCTCCGGCACCGTGGTGCAGCGCGCCGACCTCGGTCTGCCGCCGATCGCCGCGCTCGCCGGCCAGGCCACCGGCAACCAGCTCGCCGGCCTGGTCTCCGGCACGCACACGCTGCGCGTCTGGTACGGCGGCGAGGACCGGCAGCGGCTCGCCCTGGTCGACACGCTCGGCGAGCAGGACGTGCTGCGCAACGGGCGCGACGTCTGGACCTGGAACAGCCGGGAGAACACCGCCGTCCACCGGAAGCTGCCGGCCGACGGCAAGGACCTGGCGTCCGCGCCGGCCACTCCGGCCGACGCCACCGAGCAGGCGCTGGCCGCGATCGACCCGACCACCGCGGTGACCGTGGGCCGCTCGGCCACGGTGGCCGGTCGGGACGTGTACGAGCTGGTGCTCACGCCGCGCGACAAGGCGTCGCTGGTGCACCAGGTGCGGATCGCGCTGGATGCCAAGGAGCACGTGCCGCTGCGCTTCGAGGTGCTCGCCGACGGCGCCGACGAGCCGGCGTTCGAGGTGGCCTTCACCCAGGTCGACTTCCGGACCCCGGACGCCGACCAGTTCCGCTTCAACCCGCCGCCCGGCGTCAAGGTCACCGAGGCGCCGGCCGACGAGCGGCCCGGGCCGGCCGGCCGGATGCCCGGTGCGCCGGGGGCCGGCAAGGCCACCGGCGGGTCGGACGCCGACCACCCCGACGTGCGTACCGTCGGCACCGGCTGGACCACCGTGGTGGTCGCCAAGCTCGACGAGGCGCTCGGCGCGGGCGCCGGCGGCACGAAGGCCGGCAAGGACGCGCCGGACGCGGAGATGCTGGGCCGGGTGCTCGGTGACCTGCCGAAGGTCAGCGGCGACTGGGGAAGCGGCCGGCTGCTCAGCGGCAAGCTGTTCAGCGTGCTGCTGACCGACGACGGCCGGGTGCTCGCCGGGCTGGTCACGCCGGAGCGGCTCTACCAGGCGGCCAAGGGCTGAACCGCCGCGCTCGGGGCCCGGTCGGCGGACGTCGACCGGGCCCCGAGCCGTGTCCGGGCTTGGTCGGGTGGCGGGCGACGCGCTATCTTTCTCAGTTCAGGCACAAAAAAGGAATGGCTTTTGAATGCCATTCCTGCGGCAATTTTAGTCAATGAGGAGCCGGCTTGTCAATGCACTCCGACGTGGCGGGTGACCTGCACCAGGACGACGAGATCGGTCGCGAGCAGGAGTACGTCTCGATGCTCTACGACCGGCTGGACGGCATGCGGGACCAGGCCGCCCGCCGACTCGACGAGGAGTTGCGCCACACCGGCGGCACCCAGCAGGCGCGGTCGCAGCGCGACGCCACCGTCGCGATGTACGCCGACCAGGTCGAGCAGTTCTCCGCGGTCGAGTCCGGCCTCTGCTTCGGCCGCCTCGACGGCGACGACGGCACCGCCCGCTACATCGGCCGGATCGGCATCTTCGACACCTCCGGCGACTACGACCCGCTGCTGATGGACTGGCGCGCCCCGGCCGCCCGCCCGTTCTACCTGGCCACCGCCGCCAACCCGCAGGGCGTACGCCGGCGGCGGCACCTGCGTACCCGCGAGCGCAAGGTCACCGGGCTCAACGACGAGGTGCTGGACATCACCGCCGCCTCCCCCACCGCCCACGAGGAGGTCACCGGCGAGGCGTCGCTGCTCGCCGCGCTCAACGCCGGGCGTACCGGCCGGATGCGCGACATCGTCGAGACGATCCAGGCCGAGCAGGACCGGATCATCCGCGCCGACCTGCCGGGCGTGATGGTGGTGCAGGGCGGGCCGGGCACCGGCAAGACGGCGGTGGCGCTGCACCGGGCCGCCTACCTGCTCTACACGCACCGGCAGCAGCTCTCCACCCGGGGCGTGCTGCTGGTCGGCCCGAACGCCACGTTCCTGCGCTACATCTCCCAGGTGCTGCCGGCGCTGGCCGAGACCGGCGTGCTGCTGCGTACCCAGGCCGATCTCTTTCCCGGGGTGCACGCCCGGCGCGTCGAGCCGGCCACCACCGCCGCGCTCAAGGGCCGCGCCGTGCTGACCGAGGTGCTCGCCGCGGCGGTCCGGGACCGGCAGTGGGTGCCGGCCGAGCCGATCGCGATCGAGCTGCCCCAGCGCGAGGTGCTCACGCTCGACCCGGAGACGGTCCGCCAGGCCCGCGACCGGGTCCGCCGCACCGGCCGGGCGCACAACCTGGCCCGCGCGCTGTTCGACATCGAGATCGTGCACGCGCTCGCCGACCAGGTGGCCGAGCGCATCGGCGCGGACCCGCTGGGCGGGGAGAACCTGCTCTCCGAGGCGGACCGGGCCGAGATCCGCCGCGAGCTGCGCGAGGAGCCGGAGATCCGGGCCGCGCTGGACGAGCTGTGGCCGGTGCTCACCCCGCAGCGCCTGCTCGCCGACCTGTTCGCGTCGCCGGAGCGGATCGCCGCCGCCGCGCCGATGCTCACCGACGCCGAGCGGGCCGCCCTGCACCGGGAGCCCGGCGGCTGGACGCCGGCCGACGTGCCGCTGCTGGACGAGGCCGCCGAACTGCTCGGCGAGGACGAACGCGCCGCCGCCGCCCGCCGGGAACGGATCCGCGCGATGGAACGCGAGTACGCCGAGGGCGTGCTGGAGATCTGGCGCGGCTCCCGCTCGATCGACGTGGAGGACGAGGCCGACGGCGGTGAGATCCTCGGCGTGACCGACCTGATCGACGCCGCCCGGCTCTCCGAGCGGCAGGAGGAGTCCGACCGGCTCACCACCGCGCAACGCGCCGCGGCGGACCGGACGTGGGCGTTCGGGCACGTCATCGTCGACGAGGCGCAGGAGCTCTCGCCGATGGCCTGGCGGCTGCTGATGCGCCGCTGCCCGAGCCGGTCGATGACCGTCGTCGGGGACGTCGCGCAGACCGGCGCGCTGGCCGGCACCCCGTCCTGGGACGAGGCGCTGGCGCCGTACGTGGCGGACCGGTGGCGGCTAAAGGAGCTGACCGTCAGCTACCGCACCCCCGCCGAGATCATGGCGGTCGCCGCCGACGTGCTCGCCGAGATCGACCCGGCCCTGCGCCCGCCCCGCTCGGTACGCGCCACCGGCGTACCGCCGTGGGACCGCACCGTCGCGGCGGCCTCGCTGGTCGACGCGCTGGTCGAGGCGACCGCGCGGGAGGCCGCCGGGCTCGGCGACGGGCGGCTCGGCGTGATCGTGCCGACCGGGCGGGTGACCGAGCTGGGCGCCGCCGTCGTCGCGGCGCTGCCCGAGGCGACCGTCGGTGAGCAGCCGGAGCTGGCGAACCGGGTGGTGGTGCTGACCACCGAGCAGGCCAAGGGGCTGGAGTTCGACTCGGTGCTGGTGGTGGAGCCGGAACGGATCGTGTCCGAGTCGCCGCGCGGGCACAGCGACCTCTACGTCGCGCTCACCCGCGCCACCCAGCGCCTCGGCGTCCTGCGGACGTAAGGAAGGGCCCCTCCTTAACGCATCCGGTAGAGGAGGGGCCCCTTCTTAACAACTGTCAGCCCGGGTTGGCGCCCTCGTCGGTGAAGTTGCCGACCTGGGCGCCGCTGGCCGAGGCGTCACTGGTGGAACCGCCGGACGGGGTGCTCATCCCACCGGTCGTGGCGTCGCCGGTGGTGGTCGGCGCCACCTTGCCCGGGTGCCGCTCCGGCTGCCGGGCCACCCGCCGCACGCTGGCCGGGCCGGCGGTGCCACCGGTCGTGGTGACCGCGCCCTGGCCCCGGGTGGGGCCGCCGTCGCGCAGCACGGTCGGGTCGACCGGAACGTGCGCCGGGTCGTCCGGATCCGACTCCTGGATCATCCGCTCCACGTCGGTCTGCGGCACGGTGACCTCGTCGAGCGCGCCCTCGCCGTACACGCCGCCGGCGACCCGCTGCTCGGCCTGCCGGGCGGCGTCCTGCCGCATGTCGTCCTCACGCACGTCAACCACCTCGTCGCTCCGGTGTCGGGTGTCAGTGATGCGTGCCCGAGGGCCGGTGGCTGAAACCGGCCCACCCCCGGTGGCGCCGGATATACGCCCCGCTGTCCGGTTCCCCGCCGGGGCGACGACGGCCGAGCACCCGGCGGTTAGCTTGTCTCCGGGGTCGGGTAGTCGGAGGGTGCCCCCGCCACAGAGCGCGAACCGTGCCGTGGCCGACCTGCGGTAGCGGGGCGAGGGTGTGCAGGTAACGACTCATCAAATCCTGAGGAGGACCAGATGAGCACGCAGGCTGCATCCACCAGGCCGATGAACCGGCCGATGTCCGACGTCCAGAACCGGTCGAGCATGCAGGACACGTCGACCCGTCAGATGCCGTCGATGCACGACGGCCACCGGGAGCAGATGCCCAGCCCCGGCACCGAGACGAAGCAGGCGTTCCTCACCACCGAGTTCTGGGTGTACGCCGCGGCCGTCGCGGTCGTCGTGATCGCCGCGTTCTGGCGGGGCGCCGCCACCAACGGCCTGAACATCAACAACCCGAACCAGGCCTGGTGGTACCTGACCGCGCTGACCGGCGCGTACCTGGTCAGCCGGGGCCTGTCGAAGGCGGGCAGCGCGCGTCGCTCCGGCAAGGAGCGTCGAGGCCGGCACTGACCCGCACGGTCACGCCAACGGCGACGCCCCCGGGACCTGCGTCCCGGGGGCGTCGTCGCGTGCCGTCACTCCTCGCCGAAGTCCCCGCCGTCGTCGCCCTCGAAGGCGTCCTCGAGCATCTCGCCGGCGACCAGACCGCCGGCCATACCGAGCGCGGCGCCGGCCATCATGCCGCCCATCCCGGAGCCCCGGTGACCGTGGTGTCCCGGGTAGCCGTGGTGGCCGTGCGGAGCGCCGAAGCCCTGGGCGCGCAGGCCGCCGTAGCGGGACGTGGTCTCGCGCAGCCAGCCGTCGACCACCTGGGTCCAGTCGGTACGCGCGGCGTCGCTGTGCGGGATCGAGTACCGGCCGAAGGCGTCGTGCCCGGCGCTGAGGAAGCCGCCGCGCTTGTCGCACTCCAGGATCACCTCGACGCCCTGCTGGCTGGTCACGAACGTCAGCTCGACCTCGTTGACCGTCTGCGCGTACTGCGGCGCGGCGAAGAACTCGATCTCCTGGTAGAACGGCAACGTCTGCGGGACCCCGTGGATGTGGCCGCGCTCCAGGTCGGCGTGCTTGAACCGGAAGCCCAGCGCCTGGAAGGCGTCCAGGATCCGCTCGTGGATCGGCAGCGGGTGCACCGACACCTGGTCCAGGTCGGACTTGTCCACCGCCCGGGCCACCGCCAGCTCGGTGCGCAGGCCCATGGTCATGCCGCGCAGCCGCTGCCCGTAGACGTCGGTGACCGGGGTCTCCCACGGCACCGGCATCTGGAACGGGATGGCGAGCTGCTGCTTCGGGGCCAGCTCGAACGCGCCGCTGACCGGCATCCGGTGGAACTCCATGACGCCGGCGTACTCGGTGTCGCCGCCCTCGATCTCGACCCGGGTGACCAGGCCGAGGGTGATCTGCTCGATCCGCGCCGGAGCGTCGCCGCCGACCAGGTTGACGTGCCCGTCCAGGGCCAGGCCGGGCCGGGTGTTCGGGTTGGTCAGCACGGTGTCGACGCTCGGGCCACCCACGCCGAACGCGCTCAGCATCTTCTTGAAGACCATCGCAACTCCGCTTCCGCCGTAGGCGCGCTCCACCCTGGAGCACGCGGGCCGTGCAGGGCACCCTAAATGGGACGGCTGAGAAGTGCCTGAAAGCGGACGGGACGCGCCGCCGGGACGCTCAGTCGGTGGGGACGACGATCAGTTCGCCCACCTGCTCGCCGAGTTGACGGCGGGCCTCGACCGGGAGCCCACCGTCGGTGATGAGCACGTCGGCCTCCTCCAGCGGGGCGATGGTGGCGATGCCGATGGTCTCCCACTTCGTGTGGTCGGCGAGCACGACCAGCCGGCGGGCGGCGCCGATCAGGCGGCGGTTCACCGCCGCCTCCAGCAGGTTGGGGGTGGTGAAGCCGGTGCGCTGGCTCATCCCGTGCACGCCGAGGAAGAGCAGGTCGACGTTGAGCGCGGCGATGGCGGACTCGGCGACCGGGCCGGTCAGCGCGTCCGACGGGGTCCGGATACCGCCGGTGAGCACGACGGTCTGGTCGGCGCGGGGATTCTGGTAGAGCGCGTCGGCGACCGGGATCGAGTTGGTGACCACGGTCAGCCCGCGTACCTCGGCGAGCCGGGCGGCCAGCGCGGCGGTGGTGGTGCCGGCGGAGAGCGCCACGGCCATGCCCGGCTCGACCAGCCCGGCGGCCCGCTCCACGATGGCCTGCTTCTCGGCCCGCTGTCGGGCCGACTTGGCCGCGAAGCCGGGCTCCTCGGTCGAGCCGGGGCCGGCCAGCGTCGCCCCGCCGTGCACCTTGTCGACCAGGCCGCGTTCGGCGAGCACCTCCAGGTCCCGCCGGATGGTCATGTCCGACACGCCGAAGCGGCTGACCAGGTGGCTGACCCGGACGCCGCCGCGCTGGCGGATCAGTTCCAGGATGGCGCTCTGCCGTTGCTGGGCCAGCATCAGACCTCCACCTCGCGGACCACCGCCACCTCCCCCGCCGGCACCACCAGCTCACCGTCGCACCGCTCGCCGCTGAGCAGCTCGACACCGGTGGCCGGCAGCCGGGCCGACCCGTCGGTGTGGTTGACCACGAACAGCCAGCTCCGCTCGGCCGAGCGGCGGCGGACCACCTCCACCCCGGCCGGCGCGGCCACCGGTGGCCGCACGCCGGCCTCGGCGAGCAGCCGGGCCACCAGCCGGTCGGTGGCCGCGTCGTCGAGCCGGGTGCCGACGTACCAGGCGGCGCCCGCGCCGACCGCGTGGCGGGTCAGCGCCGGCACGCCGGGCAACGGCCCGTCGGCGTACGCGGCGAGCACCTCGGCGCCCTCGGCGTGCAGCCACTCGGTCCACACGTCGGCGCGGGCGCCGTCGTCGAGGCGGACCGTCTCGCCGGCGCGCAGGGGGAAGAACTCCTCGGTGCGTACGCCGAGCAGGTCGCGGAACGCGCCGGGGTAGCCGCCGAGCCGGATGTGGTCGTGCTCGTCGACGATGCCGCTGAAGTAGGTGACCAGCGCGGTGCCGCCCGCCTCGACGAAGCGGCGCAGCGCGTCGGCGTCGGCGTCGCGGGTCAGGTAGAGCGTGGGCGCCAGGACGAGCCGGTAGCGGGACAGATCCGCCGACGGGTGCACCACGTCGGCGGTGACCCCGGCCCGCCAGAGCGCGCCGTGCAGCGCGGCCAGCCGGTCGGTGTAGGTGACGTCGACGCTCGGGTGGGAGTCGAGTTCCGCGCCCCACCAGGCCTCGTAGTCGAACAGCAGCGCGACGTCGGCGTCGACCCGGCTGCCGCGTACCTCGGCCAGCGCCCGCAGGTCGGCGCCGAGCCGGCGGACCTCGCGGAACACCTTGGTGTCCGGCCCGGCGTGCGGGACCAGCGCGGAGTGGAACTTCTCCGCGCCGGCCCGGGAGGCGCGCCACTGGAAGAAGAGCACCCCGTCGGCGCCCCGGGCCACGTGGGCGAGGCTGTTGCGCCGCATCTGACCGGGCGTCTTGGCGATGTTGCGGGGCTGCCAGTTGACCGCGCTGGTGGAGTGCTCCATCAGCAGCCACGGCGCGCCGCCCGCCACGCCCCGGGTCTGGTCGGCGGCGAGCGCGAGGTTCACCTGCGGTTGCGGGTCGGCGGCGGTGAGGTAGTGGTCGTTGGCGACCACGTCCACGTCCGACGCCCACGAGTGGTAGTCCAGGTACTTGATGCCGGTGCCGATCATGAAGTTGGTGGTCACCGGCTGCGGGACGAGCCGGTTCAGCAGCTCCCGCTCGGCGCGCAGCTGGGCGCGTTGCTCGTCGGAGGAGAAGCGCAGGAAGTCCAGTTGCTGCGTCGGGTTGGCGAACGTCGGCGCGGCGCGCGGCGGGTTCACCTCGGCCCAGTCGTGGTAACGCTGGCTCCAGAACGCGGTGCCCCAGGCGGCGTTGAGCGCGTCCAGGTCGCCGTAGCGCTCGCGCAGCCAGCGCCGGAACGCCTCGGCGCTGACGTCGCAGTAGCAGTGCACGTTGTGACAGCCCAGCTCGTTGGAGACGTGCCAGAGGACGACCGACGGGTGTGCCGCGTAGCGCCGCGCCACCGCCTCGACCAGGCGGAGCGAGCGGTCCCGGAACACCGGTGAGCTGGGGCAGTACGCCTGCCGGCCGCCGGGCCAGAGCACGGTGCCGTCGGCACGCCGGGGCAGCGTCTCCGGGTGCCGGTGGGCCAGCCACGGTGGCGGGCTGGCGGTGGCGGTGGCCAGGTCGACCCGGATCCCGCCGGCGTGCAGCAGGTCGAGCGCGCGGTCCAGCCAGCCGAACTCGTACCGGTCCGGGGCGGGTTCCAGCAGGGCCCAGGAGAAGATGCCGACCGACACCAGGTTGACCCCGGCCTGGCGCATCAGCGCGACGTCCTCGGCCCACACCTCCTCGGGCCATTGCTCCGGGTTGTAGTCGGCGCCGTACCAGATGCCCTCGCCGTGCCAGTTCCGCATGACAGCAGAGCGTGCCCCCGGCCGCGACCCAAGTCAACACTTTCCAACATCGACAAAAGTTACAACGTTTACCGACTCTTTCCCCTGCCACAGCTCGGTTATCGCCGCCCGTTTGCCCTCTTGACAGCGCCGCACCAAGGGGTAGCTTCAACCGCCACCGGCTATTTCTGTTCGGACATGTGGATTCTCGGTGAATCTCGTAGCGCACCTCTTCCACGCAGGAGGCACAATGTCCCGTCCCCGCTCGCAGGCCGAGTACCTCGCCCGGCTCGTACCCCCCTCCGTCGCCGGCCTGAACCGGCGCTCCCTGCTGGCCGGCGCGGCCGGCGCGGGCGCGCTGCTCGGCACCGGCCTGCTCGCCGGCTGCGGCGACTCCGACTCCGGTTCCGGCGGGGACGCCAAGAGCGTCTCGCTCGGCTCGAACCAGTCGGACCCGAAGCCCAAGGACGTCGTCGCCAAGGTGATGGACGGCTTCAAGACGTCCTCCGGGGTGACCGTCGCCGTCAACACGGTCGACCACAACACGTTCCAGGAGAACATCAACAACTACCTGCAGGGCAAGCCGGACGACGTGTTCACCTGGTTCGCCGGCTACCGGATGCGGTTCTTCGCGGCCAAGGGCCTGGCCGGTGACCTCAGCGACGTGTGGGGCAAGCTCGACGGCTACTCCGACGCGTTCAAGAAGGCGTCGACCGGCGACGACGGCAAGCAGTACTTCGTGCCGGCGTCCTACTACCCGTGGGCGGTCTTCTACCGCAAGTCGGTCTGGCAGCAGCGCGGCTACCAGGTGCCCAAGACGCTGGACGACCTGAACACGCTCGGCGCGCAGATGAAGAAAGACGGGCTGAACCCGATCGCCTTCGCCGACAAGGACGGCTGGCCGGCGATGGGCACGTTCGACGTCCTCAACCTGCGGATCAACGGCTACCAGTTCCACATCGACCTGATGGCCGGCAAGGAGGCATGGACCTCCGACAAGGTCAAGAAGGTCTTCGACACCTGGGCCGGCCTGCTCCCCCTGCACCAGCCGGACTCGCTCGGCCGCACCTGGCAGGAGGCCGCCCAGTCGCTGCAGCAGAAGAAGAGCGGCATGTACCTGCTCGGCCTCTTCGTCGGCCAGCAGTTCAGCGGCGCCGACCTGGAGGACCTGGACTTCTTCACCTTCCCCGAGATCGACTCCACGATCGGCGCGAAGGCCCTGGACGCGCCGATCGACGGCTACATGATGGCGCGCAAGCCGAAGTCCAAGGACGCGGCCACCAAGCTGCTGACGTACCTGGGTTCGAAGGACGCCGCGAACATCACCGTGAAGAACGACCCGAGCACGCTGGTCGCCAACAGCGGCGCGGACACCGCCGGCTACACCGCGCTGCAGAAGAAGGCCGCCGAGCTGGTCGGCTCGGCCACCGAGATCGCCCAGTTCCTCGACCGGGACACCCGGCCGGACTTCGCCTCCACCGTGATCATCCCGGCGTTGCAGCAGTTCATCAAGGACCCGAAGGACATCAGCGGGCTGCTCACCAGCGTCGAGAACCAGAAGAAGTCGATCTTCACCAGCTGACGGCGGAAGGGGGAAGGACATCATGTCCGACCTGCCCCTGATCCAAGCGGATCGCGCCGTGCCGCCGCCGGCCGCGACCACCACCACCGGTGGTCGCGGTCGCCGGCTACGGCTCCTGTCCCGCACCGACCGCGTGGTGATCACGCTGATGGTGCTGGTGCCCCTGCTGCTCGTCACCGCCCTGGTCTGGCTGCCGGCGGTGGCGACCGTGCTGCTCTCCGGCACGGACTGGGACGGCATCGGCCCGATCGGCGAGATCGACTGGGTCGGGTGGAAGAACTACGACGACGTGGTGAACATCTACCCGCCGTTCGTCCCCGCGGTGCAGAACAACCTGCTCTGGCTGGCCGCGCTGTTCGTGGTGGCCACGCCGTTCGGCATGTTCCTCGCCGTGCTGCTGGACAAGGAGCTGCGCGGCAGCCGGTTCTACCAGACCGCGCTCTACCTGCCGGTGGTCCTGTCGCTGGCGCTGATCGGCTTCGTCTGGCAGCTCATCTACAGCCGGGACCAGGGCCTGCTCAACGGCGTGTTCGGCGGCGACACCGACTGGTACGGCGACCCGAACGTCAACATCTGGGCGGTGCTGGTGGCCGCCGGCTGGCGGCACGTCGGCTACATCATGTTGCTCTACCTGGCCGGGCTCAAGGGCGTCGACCCGTCGCTGCGCGAGGCCGCCGCGGTGGACGGCTCCTCCGAGACGAGCACGTTCTTCCGGGTCGTGTTCCCGGTGATGCGCCCGATCAACATCATCGTGCTGGTGGTGACCGTGATCGAGTCGCTGCGCGCGTTCGACCTGGTCTGGGTCATCAACAAGGGCCGCAACGGGCTGGAGCTGATCTCCGCGCTGGTGACCCAGAACGTGGTCGGCGAGGCGAGCCGGATCGGCTTCGGCTCGGCGCTGGCGACGATCATGCTGATGGTCTCCCTGGTCTTCATCACCATCTACCTCTGGACCGTGATGCGGGAGGACAAGCGATGACCGCCGCCGTCTCCACCGGGCGCCGTCGGCCGCTGCGGCCGGCCCGGGTGGTCCTGCACCTCTTCCTGGGTACGGTCGCGATCGGCTGGCTGTTCCCGATCATCTGGGCGGTGCTCACGTCGTTCCGTTCCTACGAGTACACCGCCGCCAACGGCTACGTCTCGCTCGGCGGGTGGACGATCGACAACTACGTCACCGCGTGGCGGACCGCCGAGTTCGGCAAGCACTTCCTCAACTCGGTCTACATCACCGTTCCGGCGGTGCTGCTCACGCTCTTCCTCGCCTCGTGCGTGGCGTTCGTGATCGCCCGGTTCAGCTGGAAGCTCAACATCGCGCTGCTCGGCCTGTTCACCGCCGCGAACCTGCTGCCGCAGCAGGCCCTGCTCATCCCGCTGTTCCGGATGTTCACCGAGATCCCGCTGCCGGCCTGGATGAGCGACTCGGAGCTGCTCTACGACAGCTACTGGGGGCTGATCCTGGTCAACGTCGCGTTCCAGTGCGGCTTCTGCGTGTTCGTGCTGAGCAACTACATGAAGGCGCTGCCGCACGAGCTGTACGAGGCCGCGATGGTCGACGGGGCGAGTGTGTGGCGGCAGTACTGGCAGGTGACCATGCCGCTGTGCCGGCCGGCCCTGGCCGCGTTGGCCACGCTGGAGGTGACCTGGATCTACAACGAGTTCTTCTGGGCCACCGTGCTCATGCGTACCGGCGACAAGTTCCCGGTGACCAGTTCGCTGAACAACCTGCGCGGCGAGTTCTTCACCGACAACAACCTGGTCTCGGCCGGCTCGGTGCTGGTCGCGGTCCCCACCCTGGTGATCTTCTTCCTGCTCCAGAGGCAGTTCGTCCGGGGCCTGACGCTGGGAGCCTCCAAGGGATGACGATCGTCCACCTGCGCCGCGCGCGGACCAGCCTGGTGCTCGACGCGCGCGGACCGGGCCTGCCCCGGGTCGTGCACTGGGGCGCCGACCTCGGGCCGCTGCCCGCCGAGGACCTGCCCGCGCTGGTCGACGCCACCGTGCCGCCGGTGGTCCCGAGCAGCTTCGACGCGCCAACCGTGCTGTCGCTGCTGCCCGAGGCGAGCGCCGGTTGGAGCGGCCGGCCCGGCCTGGCCGGTCACCGCGACGGCCGGGACTGGTCCACCTCGTTCCGCCTGGTCGACCTCGACGTACGCGACGAACGCGCGACGCCACCCCCCGGCGGCACCGCGGCCGTCGGGCCCGAGCTGTTAGGAGGGGCCCCTTTACCTGCACCAGGCGTTAACAGGGGGCCCTTCCTTTCCACCGTCGAGGTGCGGGCGGTGGACCCGGGGGCGGGGTTGCGCCTGACCGTCGAGATCGCGCTGGACGCGGCGGGGCTGCTGACGCTGCGACACCGGCTGCGCAACGACGGCGACGGACGCTACGAGCTGCGCGAGCTGACGCCGGTGCTGCCGGTGCCGGCGGTCGCCACCGAGCTGCTCGACCTCACCGGCCGCTGGTGCCGGGAACGCGCGCCGCAGCGGCACCCGTGGCCGATGGGCGCCTGGGTACGCGAGGGACGGCACGGACGCACCGGGCACGACGCCACGCTGCTGCTGGTCGCCGGCACCCCCGGCTTCGGCTTCGGGCACGGCGAGGTGTGGGCGGTGCACACCGCCTGGAGCGGCGACCACGTCACCGTGGCCGAACGTCGCCCGACCGGCGAGACCACGCTCGGCGGCGGCGAGCTGCTCGCCCCCGGCGAGATCGTGCTGGGGCCGGGCGAGGAGTACGCCTCTCCCCTGCTCCACGCCGCGCACTCGGCCGACGGGCTGGACGGGCTCAGCGACGTGCTGCACACGCACCTGCGGGCCCGGCCGGAGCACCCGCGCACGCCGCGACCGGTGACGTTGAACGTGTGGGAGGCGGTCTACTTCGACCACGACCTGGGCCGGCTGCGGACGCTCGCCGACCGGGCCGCCGAGGTGGGGGTGGAACGCTTCGTGCTCGACGACGGCTGGTTCCGCGGCCGGCGCCACGACCTCGCCGGGCTCGGCGACTGGTGGGTCGACGGCGAGGTCTGGCCGGACGGGCTGCAACCGCTGATCGACCACGTCCGCGCGCACGGCATGCAGTTCGGGCTCTGGGTCGAGCCGGAGATGGTCAACCCCGACTCCGACCTGTTCCGGGCCCACCCGGACTGGCTGCTCCAGGCGCCCGGCCGGCTGCCGCCGGAGTGGCGGCACCAGCAGGTGCTCGACCTGGTCAACCCGGACGCGTACGCGTACGTGCTCGGCCGGCTCGACGCGGTGCTGCGCGAGCACGACGGCATCGCGTACCTGAAGTGGGACCACAACCGGGACCTCACCGAGGCCGGGCACGCCGGCCGGCCCGGGGTGCACGCGCAGACCGTGGCCGTCTACCGGCTGCTCGACGAGCTGCGCGCCCGCCACCCGGGCCTGGAGATCGAGAGCTGTTCGTCCGGCGGCGCCCGGGTCGACCTGGAGATCCTGCGCCGCACCGACCGGGTCTGGGCGAGTGACTGCAACGACGCGCTGGAACGGCTGTCCATCCAGCGCTGGACCGGCCTGCTGCTCCCGCCGGAACTGATCGGCACGCACATCGGGCCGGAGCGCTCGCACACCACGCACCGCGTGCACGACCTGGGTTTCCGGGCGGTCACCGCACTCTTCGGCCACCACGGCATCGAGTGGGACATCACCGCGATCGACGCGACCACCCGCGCTGAACTCACCGCCTGGGTGGCGCTGCACAAGCGGCTGCGTCCGCTGCTGCACGGCGGCCGGGTGGTCCGGGTCGACCACCCCGACCCGGCCGTGCAGGCCCACGGCGTGGTCGCCCACGACCGCTCCGCGGCGGTGTACGCGGTCAGCCGGCTGGCCACCTCCGCGGCCCAGGTGCCGGGTGCGGTGCGGTTGCCCGGGCTGGACCCGCACCGGCGCTATCGGGTCCGCCCGCCGGCCGGGGTGCCGGAGCCGGCGCTGCTGGAGCTGACGCCCCCGGCCTGGCTGGCGTCCGGCGCGGGGGTGACGCTGAGCGGGTCGGTGCTGGCGTCGGTCGGTCTGCAACTGCCCGCCCTGCACCCGGAGCAGGCGTTGCTGTTGGAGGCCGTCGCCGCCTGAGCGTCAGTCCTCCGCGGCGTCGAACGCCTGCCGGGCGTTCTCGATCTGCGGCATGTGCGCGTCGGCCCACTCGAGGAGGGCGTCGACGGGACCGCGCAGCGTCTTGCCCAATGGGGTGATCCGGTATTCCACCGCGACCGGGCGGGTGGCCACGACGCGGCGTTCGACGATGCCGTTGCGTTCGAGTCGGCGCAGCGTCGCGGTCAGCGACTTCTGGGTCACGGCCGGAACGGCGCGGCGCAGCTCGTTGAAGCGGCACGGCCGCTCGCACAGCTCGTTGAGGATGCTGAGCGACCACTTGTCCAGCACCTGGTCGAGCAGGTCGCGGTGGGGCGCGTCGATCCGCAGCTCACCGGCCCGAGGGGCGGTGGTATCGCGCATGAAACCAGGTCTCCTTGAAGTGTCCTTCGTCAACTAGGTATCAATGGTAAACCTCAGCGATTCCACCAGAGGAGACATGATGCCGGTCATCCGTTTCAGCCCCGAGGGTCTTCAGCCGCACACGCCCTACCACCACGTGGCGGTGTCCACCGGGTCGCGCCACATCCACGTCAGCGGTCAGGTCGCCCGACGGGGCGACGGCACGCCGGTGGCGCCGGACGACCTGAGTGGGCAGGTCGCGCAGGTGCTGCGCAACACCGGCCGCGCCCTCGCCGGCGCCGACGCCTCCTTCGCGGACGTGGTCCGGCTGACCTTCTACGTCACCGGATGGACGCCCGAGCGGATCGGGCCGTTCATGGCCGGGATCGAGTCGGTCGCCGAGGAGCTGGATCTGCCCCGCCCGCTGCCGCCGGCCTCGCTGATCGGCGTGGAGCACCTCTTCGAGCCCGACGTGCTCGTCGAACTGGAGGCGACCGCGATCACGGGGTGACCGGACCTCCCCGAACTTCTTCGGCGGCGGATGTCGAGAACCGGGGTGGCGGCTTCTACCGGAGGGTGCAGGCACCGACAATCGGTGCTCGGGCGTGAGGAGCGAGACGTGAAGTACATGCTGCTGATGCAGTTCAGCGCCGCCGGGGCCGAGTTCCCGTCCGTCGACACCTGGACGACGGAGGAGTTCCGGGCCCACATCGACTTCATGGGCGAGGTCAACGCCAAGCTCGTGGCCGACGGGGAGTTCGTGCAGGGCGAGGGGCTGGGCGGGCCGCAGCAGGCCCGGATCGTGCGGGCCGGCGCGAACGGCGCGCCGGTGGTCACCGAGGGCCCGTTCGCGGAGACCAAGGAGTTCCTGGCCGGCTTCTGGATCGTCGACTGCGAGACCCCGCAGCGGGCGGCCGAGATCGCCGCGTTCATCTCCACCGCGCCCGGCCCGGGCGGACGGCCGCTGAACATGCCGATCGAGGTGCACCCGGTGATGTCCGGCCCGCCGCAGGAGATGTGACGCTGACCGACCACGCCGTCGAGGACCTGCTGCGCGAACTGGCGCCGCAGGTCCTCGGCGTGCTCGCCCGCCGGTTCGGTGACTTCGCCACCGCCGAGGACGCGGTGCAGGAGGCGTTGCTGGCGGCGACCCGGCAGTGGCCCGCCGAGGGGATGCCGGAGCATCCGCGCGGCTGGCTCACGCAGGTCGCGTACCGGCGGATGATCGAGCTGGTGCGGGCCGAGACGGCCCGGCGCGACCGGGAGGAACGCGCGGCCCGGCGCTCCGGCGGCGACCGGCGGACCGCGCCGGCCGCCGACGAGCCGCTGACCGGCGAGCGGGACGACACGCTGGTGCTGCTGTTCCTCTGCTGCCACCCGACGCTGAGCACCCCGTCGGCGATCGCGTTGACCCTGCGCGCGGTGGGCGGCCTGAGCACCGCCGAGATCGCCCGGGCGTTCCTCGTCCCCGAGGCCACCATGGCGCAGCGGATCAGCCGGGCCAAGCAGCGCATCCGCGACTCCGGGCTGCCCTTCCGGATGCCCGAGCCGGCGGACCGGCAGGCACGCCTGGCCGCCGTGCTGCACGTGCTCTACCTGATCTTCACCGAGGGGCACACCGCCAGCCTCGGCGACGACCTGCGCCGGGTCGACCTCTCCGAGGAGGCGGTCCGACTGACCCGGGAGATGCGCCGGCTGCTGCCCGACGACAGCGAGGTGGCCGGGCTGCTCGCCCTGATGCTGCTCACCGACGCGCGCGCCGCCGCCCGGACCGGCCCGTCGGGCGAGTTGATCCCGCTGGCCGAGCAGGACCGCTCCCGCTGGGACGCCGCCGCGATCGCCGAGGGGACGGCGCTGGTCACCGCCGCGATGGCCCGGGGGCCGGTCGGGCCGTACCAGATCCAGGCCGCGGTCGCCGCGCTGCACGACGAGGCGCCGAGCACGGCGGACACCGACTGGCCGCAGATCCTCGCGCTCTACGGCGTGCTGGAGCGCCTCACCGGCAGCCCGGTGGTGGCGCTCAACCGGGCCGTCGCCACCGCCATGGTGCACGGCCCGACCGCCGGCCTGGACGCGCTCGCCGGCCTGGCCGGTGACTCCCGGCTGGCCGGCTCGCACCGGCTCGACGCGGCCCGCGCCCACCTGCACGAGATGGCCCGCGACCGCGACGCCGCGGTGACCCACTACCGCGCCGCCGCCGCGCGGACCACCAGCCGCCCCGAGCAGGAGTATCTCCAGATGCGCGCCGCCCACCTGGCCACGCCACCCCCTCGGCGCTGATCCAGGAGTTCGCGTCGGGCCGCAACGAACTCCGCGAGCGTCAGGCGGTGGGGCGGGGGGTGGTGGCGTCGCGCAGGGCCAGGGCGACGGTGGCGAACAGGGCCGCGCCGCAGCCGACGCCGGAGACCAGGGCGACCGTGGCGGCGCTGCCGCCGAGCGCGTGGACCAGGAAGCCGGCGATGCCGAGCGCGGTCATCACGGCGCCCAGCCAGTGGTAGCGCGGCATCCGCCAGACCGCGGCCAGGCCGAAGAAGTGCACACCCACCACCACCGCGACCCAGGCGACCGCCACGGCGGGCCGGTCCAGCACGTTGTTGATCACGGCCAGGCCGCCGAAGAGGGCGACCGCCTCCAGCGCCACCACGAGCCAGTAGCGGCGGTCCATGAAGCCCGCCGCCTCCCGCTCCGGGGCCGGCGTCTCCCGGCGGGCCACCCGGAACACGCCGACCAGGAGCAGCGCGGCCACCAGCAGACCGGTCATCCGCACCACGAGCGGCCACGGCGCGGCCAGGCCACCGCTGTTGACCAGGACGAAGACGGTCCCGAACGAGATGGCCACGAGCGAGCCGATCACCAGCCCCGACGGTCGTCCCCTGGTCCCCGGCGCAGTCATGGCGTCCCCTCCCGACGGTCGCGCCGCCCGGTCGGGCCGGCGCGCGGCAGATCGTACGGCAGGGCGCAGGCCCTTGCCCGTCCGCCGGCTGGGAGGTGGTCTGCGTCTGACTTCGAGGGACCCAGTGTGCGAGTCGCCTAGGAAATACGACGGCGTGAGAACTGGATGCTCCATTGGGCCGAACGTACCGCGCTTGCCGGACTGAAAGCTGCACTCATCAGCCAGTCCGGCGGATTCGAGAGCAGCGGTCCAGCCGAATCGATGATCCATCCATCCATGCCCAGTTCGTTGAAGGCGGACAGACCAACATGCTCCATCACGCGCTCCCCGGCGCCGGTCTGGAAGACGCACACCGGGCCCGACATGGTGCCAGCGAACTGCGGATACAGCGTGAAGAGACTGCCGTACTCCCATTTCTCCATCTGGGCAGTGTCTTCACCCACGCACTCTTTCCCTAGACAGTGTCGTGTGCCCGACAGGAACGGGCGGCGCTGACTCCGGACGCAGCGTGCACAATGACAAGACCTCAAGCTCCGGAGCAAGCAACCGGCCAACTTCGCCGCCTCTAAGCGGCGATCGTGCGGTACGACACTTCGGAAGTGACCAAGTGCCCATGCGAACCAGGCAACCGTGAAGAACCGGTCAGTTGTCGCTTCGCCAACAGCTGATCCGCAGAGACCGCAGCTACGGAGATTCAAGGTGGACAGCAACGAACAGGACCGAGCGCCAGGCGGGCCAGTCACACCTCGCCCTAAAGAGGAACCGGAATCGTTCTCCGACACGACGGAGCCGCGCGCGGCCCACATCGGCCTGCCCCAACAACCACCTCCGCCCAGTTCTGTGAACATGACCGCCACCGGGGCCGACGCGGCACGGGTGGTACAGGCGGCCGGCGACGCCTATGTGACCTTCGGCAAGGAACGCAGCGAGGCACAGACGCTGACGGCCATGCCCGCACGGGCGGCAGCGGCCGCACTGCTGGCGATGGAAGAGGCCGAGGCAGCGGCAGTCGTCGCGGAGATGGATGTGTCCGCCGCCGTTCGGCGTCTCGTTCTGATGCCGACGAAGCGCGCGGGTCGTCTCTTGACCTCCATGGACGAGCGACTCGCGGCGGAGCGCCTCACCCACATGCCGACCGACGTGGCTGCATCGCTGCTCGCGGACATTCCACCCGGCGTTGCGTGCGATCTCATCGCCGAGGTTCCTCGCCCGCACCTAGCGGCACTCCTCATCGAAATGCCGTCGCGACCTGCGGCCGAACTCATAGGCGCGATAAACGCAAGCAACAGGTCCGCGCTTCTCTCGGCAATGCTGATACCACACGCGGCGGAACTGCTGCGCGCGATGCCGGCGGAAACCGGCGCTGCGGTGTTGACCGGCCTTCCCTTGCGCCAGACAACCCTCATCCTGCAGTCCGCCCAAGATCTTTGTGAGCTGCAGGAAGTGATCTCGGGGCTCCCCGATTCGACGCTTACCGCGATCCTCGATGGCACGACCGCCGACCACGCGTCAGCGATCTTCTCGGTCCTCCCGAAGGACCGCCTCCGACCGTTGATCACCGGGTTGACTGAGCGACGCCGGGCGGACATCGTCGAGCGGTTGTCCACTGCCCAGGCATTGTCTCTACTGACGGAGGCGCAGCTGGTCGCGTTGGCCCCCTTACTGCCGGCAGCACAGGCAGCGGCGATCGCGATGAGACTCCCCGAACGCTGCGCCGGCGCGATAGCCAGGTCGCTTCCCGGCGACGCGGCTGCCTCCGTCCTGGCACAGTTCCCGCCCGCAAGAGCCGTCGAGGCCCTGGCAACGATGGCCGATGAGTCGGCGGTCCTGACCGTCTCCCAGTTCTCCGTCGCTATGGTTTGCGAGGTGCTCGGCGAGCTACCGGCGGAGATCGGCGGCCTGGCCGTCGGTCGCATGCCAACCGCCAAGGCTGCCCGCGTACTGTCGCGACTTTCCTTGGAACTCGCAGCGGTGGTCGCCGAGGAGATGCCCGGCCGAGAGGCGGCGGCAGCACTTGAGGCGATGCAGCCCTACGGCCGATCCAGCGAGGTCATGCGCAGGATGTCCGGGGAGAGCCGCCGACGTGTGCGGAACTTCGCGCGTTCGATTCGCTGACCGGACTGATCAGACGCCCCAACCGGAGGTTGCGTGGTGGAAGCGGAATTGGTGGCCTTGGCATCTACCGCAGGTACGACTGTCGTGACCCTGCTCGCCACCGACAGTTGGACGACTGCCCGAGACGCCATGGTCGCGCTGTGGAAGCGAGTTCATCCGCAGCGGTCCGACCTCATCGCGGAAGAGCTTGGGGAGGCTCGTACCGCACTCATGACGGCCCGCCACGATGGTGATTCGATCACGGAGAGGGATCTGATCGGCGAGTGGCAAGGAAGAGTGCGGAGGTTGCTCGCCGCGGATCCGCAAGTTTCCGAGGAACTCCGACGCCTCCTCAGCGAGGAGTTGCGGCCAGCGGTCCCGCAGGCTCAGGGGAAGACGGTCAATCTGCACGCCCACGGCTCGGGCAACGCCCAGATCAACCAAGCCGGCCACAACCTTCGCATCCACAATCATCACGATGGCCGCCGACCACCCTTCGACGCGGCCGGCGATTCGGGTACGGGGCAGAGAGGCAGCCCTGCTCGTGAGTGAGGACACCTGAGATCGTCCGACGCCCGCCCTTCAGCACTGTGGCAGACGTCGTTCCACGCACGACAGGGGTGGCCGGGCCCGTGCGGGCCCGGCCACCGGCGTACCCGGTCGGTCAGCTCGCGGCGCAGGTCACCGCGGGCACGGCGTTGGTGCCGTTCCAGCTGGCGATGAAGCCGAAGCTGGTGCTGGCGCCGGCGCCCAGCCGGCCGTTGTAGTCCACGTTGCGGGCGGTGTACGCCGACCCGCTGTTGCTGACCGTGGCGTTCCACGACTGGCTGACGGCCTGGCCGTTGGCGAACGTCCACTTCGTGGTCCAGCCGGTGATCGCGGCGGACCCCGCGGTCACCTTGACCTCGCCCTGGAAACCGCCCTGCCACGAGTTGACGACGGTGTACGTGGCGGTGCAGCCACCGGCCGGCGGGGGCGTGGTGGTCGGCGGCGTGGTCGGGCTGGGGCTGGTGGTCGGGCTGGGGCTCGTGGTCGGGGTCGGGCTGGTGGTCGGGCTGGGCGAGCTGCCGGCGAAGACGGACGCCTCCCGGGCGGTCGCGGCGATGCCGTTGGCCCCGTTGAAGATGCGCTGACCCCAGCTGGTGAGCTGGGCCGGGTTGAAGCCGGTGGTCATGTCGAGGTACTCGACGCCGCCGCCGTTGCCGCTCCAGGACCAGCCCAGGTAGCCGATACCGTTGGCCTGGCTGTAGGACATGATCGCGTCCTCGTCGGGGTTGCCGTCGGAGTGGTTGAACCCGAACTCACCGACCACGATCGGCAGCCCGGCGGAGCGGAACCGCCCCAGGTAGTCGCTGATCTCGGCGGCGGTGTCGAAGACGCCGTACATGTGGATGGAGAAGACGGTGTTGCGCTGCGGGTCGGCGTTGAACACGGTGCCGGCGTTGTCGCGCATGGTGAACGACCAGTCCTGGCCCCAGTTCGGCCCGTCCACCATGATCGTGTGGGTGAGGCCGCCGGCGCGCAGCCGCTTGATCGCGTTCGAGGTGTCGGTGGTCCAGGCGCTGTAGCCCTGGTTGCCGAACGGCTCGTTGCCGATGTTGACGATGACGTACTTCTCCTGGCCCTTGAGCACGTCGGCGATGCTCAGCCAGTAGTCGGTGGCCCGGGCCAGCGTGGTGGCGGCGCCGTCCTCGCCGTAGCCGGTGGTGTCGTGCACCTCCAGCACGCAGATCAGCCGGTTGGTCTTGCACAGCGAGATCACGTTGGCCACGTCGGCGGCGCTGTTCTTGGTCCAGCGGTCGCCGCTGCCCAGCACCACCCGGACCGTGTTGGCGCCGAGCGCCTTGATGTTGGCGAACGAGCTGGTCTGCTGCGGGTACCAGGTGTGCGCGTGGTTGACGCCGCGCATGACGAACTCGGTGCCGTTGGCGTCGTAGAGCCGCCCGTTCGAGACGGAGAAACCGGCGGCGGCGTGCGCCGGCTGCCCGAAGGCGAAGACGGCGGCGAGGGCCGTCAGCAGGGCGGCGCCCGCGACGGAGAGCATCTTCTTCATGGCTGTCCTCAGGGGAAGGTGTCACCCCGTGCCCGAGCGGGGGTGCGGTGATGGTGACGAGGCGGTGGCGGCTGAGCCCGACAGCCGCGCCCGTGACTCCCGGCGGACGCCGGCATCAGCGTAGGCCGATGGGACGCGGAAGGCAACCGGTTAAGTCCTGCGGCGACCCGTGCCGTCACGGGCCGCCGCAGGGGCGGTCATCCCCACCACAGGATGGTGCGCCGTCCCGGTCTGAACCGGTTAAGCCGGACTGTAGGCAGCATCCGACGCGGCGTCAAGACGGTCGCCCGGGAAGCGGACACCCGGGTTGATCCGCCTGAGGCGGGGTATCCGGAGACGATCCACCCGGAAGGAGATGCGCCATGGTGAACGTCGGCTACACCCTGATGTGCGAGCAGGCCGGCCCGAAGGAGCTGGTGGACCACGCCATCCGCGCCGAGGCCGCCGGCTTCGACCACCTGGTCATGTCCGACCACTACTACCCCTGGCTGGAGTCGCAGGGCCACTCGCCGTACGCCTGGTCGGTGCTCGGCGCGGTCGCGCACGCCACCAGCCGACCCGAGCTGCTGTCGTTCGTCACCTGCCCGATCCGGCGCTACCACCCGGCGGTGGTGGCGCAGAAGGCCAGCACCATCGGGGTGCTCTCGGACGGTCGGTTCACGCTCGGCCTCGGCGCGGGCGAGAACCTCAACGAGCACGTGGTGGGCGGGTGGCCGCACGTGCAGCAGCGGCACGAGATGTTCGAGGAGGCGCTCCAGATCATCCGGCCGCTGCTCAACGGCGAGACGCTGACGTTCTCCGGCAACCACTTCGACGTGCCCGACGCGTACGTCTGGGACCGGCCGGAGCGCCCGGTGCCGATGGCGGTGGCCGCGTCCGGTCGGCAGTCGGCGACGCTGGCCGCCGAGTACGCGGACGCCATGATCGCCACCGACCCGCTGTCCCACCTCGTCGACATGTACGACGAGGCCGGCGGCGCGGGCCGTCCCCGCTACGGACAGGTCGCCATCTGCTACGGCCCGGACGAGGCCGAGTGCCGCAAGATCGTGCACGACCAGTTCCGCTGGTTCGGCATGGGCTGGAAGGTCAACGCCGACCTGCCCGGCCCGGACGCGTTCGCCGCGGCCACCCAGTTCGTCCGCGAGGAGGACGTGGCCGAGGGCATCTCCTGCGGCCCGGACGTCGACCGGCACGTCGAGGCGTTCAAGAAGTTCGTCGACGCCGGGTTCACCCACGTGGCGCTGGTCCAGGTGGGCGGCGACAGCCAGCCGATGTTCCTCGACTGGGCGCAGGAGGAACTGCTGCCCCGGCTGCGCGAGCTGTGACCCGCTCGGGCGTTGCCGCGGCACTCGCGGCAACGCCCGAGCCTGCTGCGAGGAGCTGATGTCATGCGTATCGGAAACACCGAGATCCGACCCGCCGGCGGCGGGTTCGGCTGCCTCCTGATGATCCTCTTCTCGATCGTCGCGTCGGTGGTGCTCACCATCCTGCTCAACCTGGTCCTGTAGAAGCTCCCGCTCCGGCCCGGCGGCGGCCACAGAATGTGGTCATGAACCTGCTGAGCGTGCTGCCGCTGGCCTTCGTGATGGTCGCCGGGCCGCAGGTGGTGAGCGCGATCTTCCTGGCCGCCAGCCGCGACCCACGCCGCAGCTCGGTGGCCTACCTGGCGGGCGCCACGCTGGGCATGCTGGTCGCGCTGACCGTCTGGTACGGCGTGTTCCGGCTGGTGCGGCACAGCGCCGGCAACGGGACCAGGGACAGCGGCAGCCGGCAGCTCATCGACTGGATCGTGCTGGCGCTGCTGCTGGTCCTCATGGTGATCACGTTCCTCCGGCGGAAACGGAACCAGCCACCCGGCTGGATGCGCAGGCTGGAGGACCCGAAGCCCGCGTTCGCGTTCGGCCTGGGCGTGGTGCTCTTCCTCGCCATGCCCAGCGACGAGGTCACCATGGCCTCGGTCGCGGGCAGCCTGGCCGGGCACGACAAGCCGTGGTGGCACCTGCTGCCGTTCCTGGTGCTGACCGTGCTGCTGCTGGCGCTGCCGCTGCTCGCGCTGGTACTGCTCGGCGGGCGCGCCGAACGGATGCTGCCGAAGGTCCGCGACTGGTCCAACGCCCACTCCTGGATCATCAGCGAGCTGGTCATCCTGATCTTCGTGGCGATCGTCGGGTCCGACCTGGCCTAGGGGTCGAGGTCCAGCTCGACCACCACCGGGTAGTGGTCGGAGGCGTCGTCGGCGTCCCCGCCGCGCACCACCCGCACCGCGTGCACGCGCCCGGCCAGCGCCGGGGTGGCGAGCAGGTAGTCCAACCGCATCCCGGCGAACTCCGCGCCGCCGTGGCGCGTCGGCACGGTCCACCCGCCCGGCTCGTCGCCGCCGGATCGCGGCCAGAGGTCGACCAGACCGCCGTCGAGCAGCCGGGCCACCGCCCGGGTGTCGACCGTCCGGCCGTCGCGGCGCAGGTGCCGCCGCCGGTACGGGGTGGCGAGCCCGGCCAGCCGCGCGGTGTGGTCGACGGCCGGTTCCAGCGTGTTCAGGTCACCGGCCAGCAGGGCCAGCGCTCCCCCGGTACGCCGGAGCGCGGCGGCGAGCCAGTCCGCCTCCATCCGCCGTCGCCCACCCGAGTACGGGTTCAGGTGGGTGCTGAACACGGTCAGCGGTCCCGCGCCGGTGGCGATCTGGACCCGGGCGGCGGCGTGGTGGAACGGGCGTCGGACCCGCCCGGCGCGCAGCACCCGCAGGGGCGGGCGGACCAGCACCGCCACCGGCTGGCCGAAGCAGGACCGGGCCAGGTGCGCCTCCATCCCGAGCCGGTCGGCCAGGCCGCCCAGTCTGGCGTCCATGCCGCGCAGCTCCTGCAACGCCAGCACGTCGGGACGCTGAGCGGTGACGACCGAGACGATCCGGTCCCGGCGGTCGGTGCCGTCGCGGTCCCGACCACCGGTCCGGATGTTCCAGGTCATCACCCGCAGCATCGGGTCAGTCCGGCCGGCCGGCCTTGGCCAGCTCGTCGTCCAGCTCGTCCACCTGCTCGGACTCGATCGCCGGCCGGTTGCCCTCGTGCACGTCGGCGTTCGGCCGGATCACCCAGTAGAGCAGCGACAGCCAGAGCGTGCCGAGCAGGATCGCGCCCATGAAGTCCGTCGGGTGGTGCATCCCCCGGTACATCCGGGAGGTGGCCACCCCGACCGGCATGATCACGGCCATCGCCACGAACAGCCACCGCCACCACCGGTCGGTGCGCGGGAACACGATGATCGCCATGGCGACCCAGAGACAGATGGTCGCCGCGATGTGCCCGGACGGGAACGACGAGGTGGGCATCTGCCCGTCCAGGTTCTCCACCGGCGGGCGCGGGCGCTCGACCACCCGGGCGGTGGCCAGGAAGAGGCTCAGCTCGCCGAACATCGCCAGCACCACGAAGAGCACCGGTCGCCAGCGCCGCCACACGGCCAGCACGATCGGGCAGAACACCAGCGAGACCAGCAGGATGGCGTGGGTGTCGCCGAACTTGCTCCACCACCAGCTCAGCCCGGTGAGCGCGTCGGTGTGCCGGGCGGCGAACCAGCGCGGCACCTCGGTGTCGAGGGTGGCGAAGAAGGTGCCCTTGGCGTGGTAGCTGACGTACATCCCGAACGCGTACAGCGCGCCGAAGACGATCACCCAGCCGACCAGCAGCTCGGCCACCGCCGAGCGGGGGTGCTCCAGCACCTTCTCCTCGGCCGGGGCGGGCGCGATCTCCTCGCCGGCCTCCGGCTCCAGGCCCTCGGTCAGCGGCGGCACCGGCCGGCCGCGCTCGCGCCGCCAGAGCCGGAACGCGTACGCGGTGACGCCCAGCCAGGCCGCGCCGAGGAGCCAGCCGCCGAACACGTCCGAGACGAAGTGCACGCCCAGCGCGATCCGGGTCAGCCCGACCAGGAAGATCAGCACGGCGGCGATGGCGATGGCCGGCTTGCGCCACCGCGGCGACATGGCCGGCAGGAACACCAGCAGCAGCGCGCCGTACGCGACGAACGAGCCGAGCGCGTGACCGCTGGGGAAGCTGTTGCCGGGGGCGCTGGCCACCGGCACGTCCACCACCGGGCGCAGGCGCCCGACCAGCGCCTTGAGCGACGGGTCGAGGATCAGGCCGCCCACGCCGGTGACGATCAGGTAGACCGCCAGCCGCGACTGGCGGCGGATCAGCAGGCCCACCACGGCGATGGTGATCAGCCAGATGAGCACCGGTCGGCCGCCCAGGTCGGTGATCGCCTGGAGCACGGTGACCAGCGGGCCGTGCGGCGCCACCAGGTTGTTGAACCACTCGGCCGCCTCGTGGTCGGCGTGCTGGAGCGGGCTCCAGCGGAACCGGACGAGCATGAGCAGCACACCGAATGCGACTCCCGCGCCGGCCACCGCGAGCAGGCCCACCAGGCTCCGCTCGGCGAAGTGGCCGAGCGGCCGGCGCCCGGTTTCCTTGACCGCGGTCACACCGCACCTCCCTCGTTCTTCTGCGAGGCGCGCTGTACCCGATCCGCGTGTCTCGTACACGCCGCACCGGCGCGGCGTCAGAGCGCGGTCATCTCACCGGTGTCGAGCAGCTCCTCACGCTGCGCCTCCGGCTCCCACAGGTCCGGCTGGGCCGGCTCCTCGACCCCGATCCGCATCGCCTCCAGCTGGGCGGCGAAGGCCAGCCCGCCGAAGAGCGCCATCCCGGTGAGGTTGGCCCAGAGCAGCAGAGCCATCATGCCGGTCAACGCGCCGTAGGTCTGGCCGAATCCGCCGCTGTACTTCACGTAGGCGGCGAGCAGCAGGCTGGCCAGCCACCACAGCGCGATGGCGATGCCGGCGCCGAAGAAGAGCCAGGACAGACCGGGCTGCTTGCGCCGGGGCGCGTGCCGGAACAGCACCGCCACGGCGAGCACGGTCAGGCCGAGGCTGAGCGGCCACCGGACCACGTCCCACACCACGGTGGCGACGTCGCCCCACTCGTAGTGGCGGCGCACGGAGTCGCCCAACGCGCCGCCGCCGACCAGGATCAGGAAGCCGAACAGCGCGGGTACGCCGGCGAGCAGTGCGAGCACTGTGGCGCGCACGTACTTGGGGAGGGCCGGGCGGTCCCGCTCGACGCCGTAGATCCGGTTCGCGCCGCGCTCGATCTGCGCCATGGTGGTGGTCAACGCGACCAGCCCGGTGATCAGACCGAGCGTCAGCGCCAGCTCGCCGGCGTCCTCGGTGCGGTCGGTGTCGGCCAGCAGCTCCTGCACCATCGACTCGCTCTGGCCGGGCGTGATCGCCAGCACGGTGTCGGCGACGACCTTGCCGCCCTCGTCCACGCCCAGGTCGGTGATCAGGCCGGTGAGCGCGATCAGGAACGGCACCACGGCCAGGCACAGTTGCAGGCCCAGGGCGCGCGAGTGGCTGAAGCCGTCGCCGTAGCGGAACCGGATGAAGGCGTCGCGCAGCAGACACCAGCCGCCGTGCCGGCGCAGCGTGTGCCAGGCGTCGTCGGCGGAGAGCTCGTCGGAGGTCATCAACCGGGTCTCGGGGACCAGCTTGGTGCTACTCACGGCGCGCCTCCTCGATCAGCTGCTCACCGCGTTCCGCGGCCGCGTCGGCGTCCACCGCCAGGTCGGGATCGTCCGCCGGGCGCGGCACGCAGAGCCAGAGCGACTCGGGCCGGATGGTGGCCGTCAGCGAACGGCCCGGATCGATCAGGTCGCCGTCGAGCTGCCGGGGCTGCGGACGGTTGCTGGCGATCTCGACGGTGCGGGCCCGGAACACCTCCATCCGGGGCACGCTGCCCTGCCGGCGCACCAGCGCCCAGCCCATGGCGACCCAGTGGCCGAGCGTGCGCGGCGTCAGCACCGCCACGTCGAGCCAGCCGTCGTCCGGCTCGGCGTCGGTGAGCAGGCGTACGCCGCCCTGGAGGCGGCCGACGTTGGCGACCAGGACCGAGCGGGCCCGGCGGCGCAGCGGCGGGCGGCCGTCGATGCGCACGGAGACCCGCATCGGCCGGTCCCGCAGGTGTCGGGCGGCGCCGACCAGGTAGGCCGGCCAGCCGATCCGCTTCTTGGTGGTCTCGGAGGTGGAGTCGAGCATCTGGGCGTCGAAGCCCATCCCGGCCATCACCGCGAAGCACTGGTCGCCGACCACGCCGACGTCGAGGCGGCGCATCCCGCGCTCGACGGCGACCTCCAGCCCGGCGGCCAGGTCGTTGGAGAGGCCGAGGTTGGCGGCGAGCAGGTTGCCGGTGCCCTGGGGCAGCACGGCCAGCGCCACGTCGGTGCCGGCGAGCGCGGTCACGCAGGCCATCACGGTGCCGTCGCCGCCGCAGGCGAAGACGACCTCCGCCCCGGCCTTGACCGCCTCCTCCGCCTGGCCCCGACCCGGGTCCTCGACCGTGGTCTCGTACCAGGTCGGCGCCGGCCAGCCGGCGGCGTCGAGCGCGCCGTCCACGATCCGCCGGAACTCGTCCAGGTCGGCCACCTTCACCGGGTTGACCACCACGGCCGAGCGCGGGGTGCGGTTCTCCGCGGTCACCGGGCGCTTGTCGTCTGCACCGTCCACGGCGCCAGTGTGCAGGACGCGGGGCGCGGCGGCGACCCGGCGGAGGCGGACGTTGCGAGGACCGCAAACAGGTTTGGGATCCGGCCCGGCCTCAGGCCGCCTCGCGCAGCGCCGCCTCGACCCGTCGCCGCAGTTCGTCGAGGTCGACCCCGGCCTCGGTCAGGGTCAGCGCGGCCAGTCCGTCGCCCTCCCGGAGCAGGCCGAGCAGGATGTGCTCGGTGCCGATGTGCCGGTGGCGCAGTCGCAGCGCCTCGCGCAACGACAGCTCCAGCACCTTCTTCGCCCGGGGCGAGAACGTGCCGACGTGGGGCCGGCGCCGCCACCAGCGGCGCGGGCGCGGGGCCGCCGCACGCAGCGCGTCGGGGCCGAAGGACTCCTCGATCCGGGCCACGATCGCGGCGAGGTCGATGCCGATCTCGCGCAGCGCCGCCGCGTCCGCCGCGCCGAGGCCGTCGACGCCGTGCGCCGCGTGGCGGGCCACGGCCGCGCGCAGGTCGTCGGCGGTGACGCCGGCGGCGGCGAGCAACCGGACCGCCAGGTTGTCGCGGTCGGCCAACACCCCGAGCAGCAGGTGCTCGGTGCCGACGGGGCGCCGGCCCTCGGTCCGGGCCTCGTCGATTGCGTGGTGCACGACCGCGCGGGCCCGGTCGGTGAATCGTTCGAACATCACGCCTCCCAGCTTCCGGGCACCGCCGGTCGACCGGCGTGCTTCTTGTGGACCGCCTGCCGGCTGACCTCGAGGGCGTCGGCGATCTCCTGCCAGGACCAGCCCTGTCGTCGGGCGTTGTCGACCTGGACCACCTCGAGCCGCTCGAGCAGCCGGCGCAGGGCGAGCACGGCCCGCAGGCCGACCTTGGGGTCGGTGCTGCCGGCTGCCGCCGCGAGTTCCGTCGCCTGACTCATGCTGTCAATGTAGGTTGACAACCCGCCCCGTGTCAACCCTGGTTGACGGATGACACGGCTGCGACCTGCCCATCCGCGACCCGGGCCGGTGCTACCGTCCGCTGGTGTTCCGCCGCCGTCCGCTGGACCGGCCGGTCGAGGCCGCCCGCCGGCTCACCGCCGGGCGGCTCACCCTGGAGATCGCCGGGGGCAGCGTGGTCGGGCACCGCTACCCGGAGAACTACGACGTGCTGCACCTCGACCCGGAGCTGCCGCTGGCCGTGGTCTGCGACGGCATGGGCGAGGGCGAGGGCAGCCGGGTGGCCGGCACGACCACGGCGGAGACGTTCGTGGCCCAGGTCCGCGCCGGGTGGCCCGCCGTCGACGCCGCCGGGCTGCGCGCCGCCGTCGCCGAGACCCAGCGGCGGGTACGCCGGGCCGGCGCCGGTCGACCCGGGCTGACCGGGTGCACGCTCACCGCGCTGGTGGTCGAGCCGGACGGCGACCAGGGCTGGCTGGCGCAGCTCGGCGACTCCCGGGCGTACCGGCTGCGCGACGGGCTGCTGGAGCTGGTCACGGTGGACCACACGATGGCATGGCTGGGCCTGCTGCACGGGTGGTGGCCGGCGGACTCCCCCGAGGCGGCGCGGGCCCGCTACCAGCTGCTGCGCTACGTCGGGCACCCGGACCGGCCGGAACCGGACCTGCTCGCCGTGCCGCTGCGGCGGGGGGACACCTGGCTGCTCTGCACCGACGGGGTGAGCGACCAGCTCGGCTACCACCGGCTGCGCGACCTGCTCGCCGCCCGCCGGGACCCGGCACGGACCGTGCGCGCCCTGCTCGCCGCCACCCTGGACGCGGGTGGCGACGACAACGCCACCGCCGTGGTGCTGCGCGTCCACCCCGCCCTGCCCGCGCCGCGCTGATCCTCCCCACCCCGGCGTGACCGGGGACACGTGTGACGGTCTGACATTTTGTGCAAGACTTGTCAGCATGTCGAACGACCGGCTGGAGACGATCCTGACCGCCGCGTACGAGTGCTTCACCCGGCACGGGATGCGGCGCACCACCATGGACGACATCGCGGCGGCCGCCGGGATGTCCCGGCCGGCGGTCTACCAGTACGTGCGCAACAAGGACGACGCCTACCGGCGGCTGGCCGAGCGGCTCTTCGCCGACTCGCTCGACCGGGCCCGGCGGGTGGCCGACGCGCCCGGCGGCGACCTGGCCGAGCGGGTGCACGACGTGCTCGCCGCCAAGCTGGAACTCACCCTCACGCTGCACCGGGAGAGCCGGCACGCCACCGAGCTGCTCGACGCCAGCGGCAAGCTCACCGGCGACCTCGTCGACGCGTACACCGCCGAGCTGACCGACCTGGTGGCCGCCACGCTGGCGGACGCCGCCGGGCCGCGGGCCCGCGCGGTGGCCGACGTCCTCGTCGCGCTCACCCGCGGCCTGGAGGCCGACCTCACCGACCCCGACCTGCCCCGACGGCGGCTGCGCGACGGCGTCGCGCTGGTCGTCGCGGGCCTGCCCCGACCTCAGGGAGACCACAGATGACCGCCGTCCTGATCACCGGCACCTCCTCCGGCATCGGCCGGGCCACCGTCCGCCGGCTCGCCCGCCGCCCCGACCTCACCGTGTACGCGACCGCGCGCAAGGTCGACGCGATCGCCGACCTGGCCGACGCCGGCGCCCGGCTCCTCCCCCTCGACGTCACCGACGAGGCCTCCATGCGCGCCGCCGTGGCCGCGGTGGAGGCCGCGCACGGCCAGGTCGACGTGCTGATCAACAACGCCGGCTACGGCGAGTACGGCCCGGTCGAGGAGACCCCGATGGACCGGGTGCGCGCCCAGTTCGAGACCAACGTCTTCGGGCTCGCCCGCCTCACCCAGCTCGTGCTGCCCGGCATGCGCCGGGCCGGCCGGGGCCGGATCGTCAACGTCAGCTCCATGGGCGGCCGGCTGGTCTTCCCCGGCGGCGGCTACTACCACGCCAGCAAGTACGCGGTGGAGGCGCTCTCCGACGCCCTGCGGCAGGAGGTGCGCCCGTTCGGCGTGGACGTGGCGATCATCGAGCCGGGTCTGATCCGCACCGGCTTCGGCGCGGTGGCCGCGTCCTCGCTCGGCGCCGGCGCCGACAAGACCGGCCCGTACGGTCGGATGGTCGCCGCGGTGGACGCGGCGATGGCGAAGTCCTACCGCAACCCGCTGCTCGCCGCGCCGCCGGAGGCGGTGGCCCGGGTGATCGAGCGGTCCGTCGTCGCCCGCCGCCCGCGCACCCGCTACCTGGTCACCGCCGCCGCGTGGGCGATGGTGCACACCCGCCGGCTGCTCGGCGCCCGGCTCTTCGACGCGGTCAACCGGCTCCAGTTCCGCTGACCCGGTCCGGCCGGCCCGGCCCCACGACTACGGTGGGGAAAAAGCGCGGTCGGGAGGTGAGCCGGGATGGCCGCACCGAGCCACGGCGCGGTGGTGGTCGGCGTCGGTCGGTCGGCGAAGGACCTGACCGTGGTCCGGACGGCCGCCGGCGAGGCCGCGGCCCACGACCGGCCGCTGCACCTGCTGCACGCGTTCAACTGGGCCGCGTCCACCGGACCGGCGCCGGCCGGCGGCACCCGCGTCGACGCGGAGAACCTGCTGGAGAAGGCCGGGCAGGTGGCCGCCGACGCCGCGCCGGACGTGCCGGTCAGCGGCGAGATCGTCGAGGGCTCGCCGGTCGAGGCGCTGCTGCGGGCCGCCGACGCCGCGTTCCTGGTGGCGCTCGGTGACGGCGGCATGGCCAGCTGCCCCACCTGCGTCCCGGCCGACGCCCCGGCGGTGGAACTGGCCTCCCGGGCCGGCTGCCCGGTGCTGGTCGGGCGCACCGAGGCGGCGCCGCCCGGGCCGCTGCTGGTCGGCTACGACGGCTCCCCCGGCTCGCGGGCCACACTCCGCTACGCCTTCGACTGCGCCGAACGCCGGGGGGCCCGGCTGCTCGCCGTCCGGGTGGTCGAGACGGACCGGCACGACGGCGACGACGGCCTGCTGGAGGAGGCGGTCAACCGGCACGCCGTACGGCATCCCCGGGTGGCCGCCGCCTGCCAGACCGTCCGCGGCGATCCGGGCGCGGTCCTGCTCGACCGGTCCCGGTCGGCGCAGCTCGCGGTGGTCGGCGCGCGCGGCGACGGGCCGGTACGGTCCACACTGGGCGCGGTCAGCCAGGCCCTGCTCTACCACTCGCCGGCCCCGCTGATCGTCGTGCGGGGCGTCGGCGACGACGCCGGGGACGGGCCATGACGCCCGCGCGAGGCGGGACCAACGGCCCTGACCGTCCACCCCGGCGGAGGGCCAGGCTGGACCCGCCGGGGACGACGATCCCGTCCCCGAGTGGCAGACGACCCCGAGCCACGAGAGGCCAACGCAGCATGGACACCGCTCTCGACCTGCACAGCCCCCTGACCGAAGACGAGCTGCGCCGGCTCGACGCCTACTGGCGGGCGGCCAACTACCTCACCGTCGGGCAGATCTACCTGCTCGACAACCCGCTGCTCCGCGAGCCGCTCAAGCCCGAGCACATCAAGCCGCGCCTGCTGGGCCACTGGGGCACCAGCCCCGGTCTCAACCTGCTCTACACGCACCTCAACCGGGTCATCGTCGACCGGGACCTGTCCGCCATCTTCGTCACCGGCCCCGGCCACGGCGGCCCCGCGCTGGTCGCCAACACCTGGCTGGAGGGCACCTACAGCGAGCTGTACCACCACATCCCCCGGGACGAGGCCGGCATGCAGCGGCTGTTCCGGCAGTTCTCGTTCCCCGGCGGCATCCCCAGCCACGTGGCGCCGGAGGTGCCGGGTTCGATCCACGAGGGCGGCGAGCTGGGATACGCGCTGAGCCACGCCTACGGCGCCGCGTTCGACAACCCGGACCTGCTGGTCGCCTGCGTGATCGGCGACGGCGAGGCGGAGACCGGCCCGCTCGCCGGCAGCTGGCTGTCCACCGTGTTCCTCAACCCGGCCCGGGACGGGGCGGTGCTGCCGATCCTGCACCTCAACGGCTACAAGATCGCCAACCCGACGGTGCTGGACCGGATCCCCACCGACGACCTGCTCGACCTGATGCGCGGCTACGGCCACCAGCCGTACGTGGTGGAGGGCGACGACCCGGTGGCGGTGCACCAGTTGCTCGCCGCGACGCTGGACCGGGCGGTCGACGAGATCGCCGAGATCCAGCGCCGGGCCCGCTCCGGCGGCGAGGTCGAGCGTCCCCGCTGGCCGATGATCGTGCTGCGGACGCCGAAGGGCTGGACCGGCCCGGCGGACGTCGACGGCAAGCAGGTCGAGGGCACGTTCCGTGCCCACCAGGTGCCGATCGCGGAGGTGCGCGACAACCCGGCGCACCTGGCCGAGCTGGAGCGCTGGCTGCGCAGCTACCGCCCGGAGGAGTTGTTCGACGCCACCGGCGGCCCGGTGGCCGAGCTGGCCGCGCTGCCCCCGACCGGTGACCGGCGGATGAGCGCCAATCCGGTGGCCAACGGCGGCAAGCTGCTGCGCGACCTGGACCTGCCCGACTTCCGGGACTACGCGGTCGAGGTGGAGGAGCCCGGCGGCACGGTGGCCGGGGCGGCCGGCGCGCTCGGCCCGTGGGTGCGCGACGTGATCGTCCGCAACCCGCAGACGTTCCGCCTGTTCGGCCCGGACGAGGTCGCCTCGAACCGGCTCGGCGCCGCGTTCGAGGTCACCGACCGCGCGTTCGTCGGCCGCCGGCTGCCCGGCGACGACCACCTCTCCCCCGACGGCCGGGTGATGGAGGTGCTCTCCGAGCATCTCTGCGAGGGTTGGCTGGAGGGCTACCTGCTGACCGGCCGGCACGGCCTCTTCACCAGCTACGAGGCGTTCATCCACATCGTCGACTCGATGGTGAACCAGCACGCCAAGTGGCTCAAGGTGACCCGCAAGATTCCCTGGCGGGAGCCGGTGGCCTCGCTGAACTACCTGCTCTCCAGCCACGTCTGGCGGCAGGACCACAACGGCTTCTCGCACCAGGACCCGGGCTTCATCGACCACGTCGTCAACAAGAAGGCCGAGGTCGTCCGGGTCTACCTG
This sequence comes from Micromonospora sp. WMMD754, assembly GCF_049315235.1. Taxonomy (NCBI): domain Bacteria; kingdom Bacillati; phylum Actinomycetota; class Actinomycetes; order Micromonosporales; family Micromonosporaceae; genus Micromonospora; species Micromonospora sp. WMMD754. Next base: position 3,841,509 of record NZ_CP186058.1, on the reverse strand, counting down.
CCGCCGGACGCCAACACGCTGCTCTCCACCATGGACCACTGCCTGCGCAGCCGGCACTACATCAACGTGGTGGTGGCCGGGAAGCAGCCGGCGCCGAACTGGCTGACCATGGACGAGGCGGTCCAGCACTGCCGCCGCGGCCTGGGCATCTGGGACTGGGCCAGCACCGACGACGACGCCGAGCCGGACGTGGTGCTCGCCTGCGCCGGCGACGTGCCGACGCTGGAGACCCTCGCGGCGGCCGACCTGCTGCGCCGCCACCTGCCCGACCTGAAGGTCCGGGTGGTCAACGTGGTCGACCTGATGCGCCTGCAACCGCCGTCGGAGCACCCGCACGGGCTGCCGGACAACGAGTTCGACACCATCTTCACCCGCGAGCGGCCGGTCATCTTCGCCTACCACGGCTACCCGTGGCTGATCCACCGGCTCACCTACCGCCGGGCCAACCACGACAACCTGCACGTGCGCGGCTACAAGGAGGAGGGCACCACCACCACGCCGTTCGACATGGTGATGCTCAACGACCTGGACCGCTTCCACCTGGTCATCGACGTCATCGACCGGGTGCCCGGGCTGCGTTCGCGCGCCGCGCACCTGCGTCAGGAGATGGTGGACACCCGCCAGGCCTGCCGCGACTACACCCGCCGCTTCGGCGAGGACGACCCGCGGGTCGCCGAGTGGCGTTGGATCCGGGAGACCGATCCCGCGGTGCGGAGTGCCGAATGAGCGACGACGAGATCCTGGTCGGTTACGACGGGTCCACCGACGCGTCGGTGGCGCTGGACTGGGCGCTGGACGAGGCGGGCCGCTCCGGTCGGCCGGTGCGGCTGGCGTACGTCTTCGAGTGGTTGACCGTGGCCGGGTGGATCGGTCCGGGCGTGGCCCCCGGGGTGTGGCCGGACGAGACGGCCCGCCGGCAGGTCGAGGAGCTGGTCCGCAAGGCGGCGGCGGACGCCGCCGCCGAGCGGCCCGGCCTCACCGTGCACGGCGAGGTCTTCGACGGGCCGCCCGCGCTGGTGCTTCAGGAACGCTCCGCCGAGGCGGGGATGCTGGTGCTCGGCAGCCGGGGGCACGGCGGGTTCGGCGGGCTGCTCGCCGGCTCCACCGCGGTGTCGGTGACCGCGCACGCCCACTGCCCGGTGGTGGTGGTGCGCGACGGCCAGGCCGCCACGTCGGGGCCGGTGGTGGTCGGCTCGGACGGCTCCCCCTCGGCGCTGCGGGCGCTCGGCTTCGCCGTCGAGCGGGCCGCCCAGCGCGACGTGCCGCTGCGGGTGCTGCGGGCCTGGGAGCCGCCCGGCGACCGCTGGGTGCCGCCGGACTTCGACCCGCAGGAGACCGCCGCGACCGAACGCGCCGCCGCCGAGGCGGAGCTGGCGCCCTGGCGGGAGAGCTTCCCCGACGTGCCGGTGGAGATCGAGGCGGTGCCCGGCAGCGCGGCCGCGCTGCTGGTGGAGGCGAGCCGGTCGGCGCAGCTGGTGGTGGTCGGCAGCCGGGGCCGGGGCGGGCTGCGCGGCATGCTGCTCGGCTCGGTCAGTCAGCAGCTCATCCAGCACGCGCAGTGCCCGGTGGCGGTGGTCCGCGAGCCCTGATCCGCCGGTGCTCGGACCCGGGACGGTGCCCGTGGGCACCGTCCTCACCGTGCGTGCGGCCCGAGCGGGGGGATGGCCCTTCTCAGCGATATGACTGTGAGGCATGAATATGACCAGCAGTCATATCGCTCGCGGGGCGTGCCCTCTCCGCGCGGACGGCCGCGTGCCGGGACGGCCACGCCGCACCGCCGGGGTGACCGTCAGCGGTCGGGGGACGCCTCACCGTCGGACGGGTTGAGGGAGAAGTAGTCCTCCTCCTCCTGGGCCAGGTGCAGCCGCAGCACCGCGTCCAGGCCGTAGAGCGCGGCCAGCAGGTCGGTCACCTCCTCGCGGCGCAGCCGGCCGTCCGGCGACGCCGCGAGGTGCCCGCCGATCCGCTCCACCAGCCGGGCGATCTCGATGTGTGCGCGGCTCATCGTCGAGGTCGCCTCGTCGCTGCCCAGCGGCCCGGCCAGGGCCGGGTAGAGCTGCCGTTCCTCGGCCGTCTCGTGCGGCAGCACCTCGTCGACCAGGCGTCGGTGCACGTCCCGTAGCGCCGGCACGCACCCCGGGTCGTCCGGGCGGGTGGCGACCAGGTCGGCGGTGTCCCGCAGCCGGGCCAGCACGTCCCGGACGCCGCCGTGCTCGCCGGAGTACCGGTCGAGCAGTTCCCGGGTGTGCGGGGGGACCTCGCGCCGCCGCAGGCCGCCACCGAGAGCGCGCAGCGCGTTGAGGATCACCAGCACGTCGATGCCCTCCTGGAGGAACGCGCCGGCGACCGGGGGCAACCGGCCGGCGGCGGCCACCAGCATGGCCAGCACGGCCAACCCCATCCCGACGGTGGCGCTCTGCACCGCGATGCGGCGGGCGTACCGGGCGATCTCCACGGCGTCGGCGAGCCGGTCCAGCCGGTCCACGGTGAGCACCGCGTCGGCCACGTCGGCGGAGGCGGTGGCCCCGGTCGCGCCCATCGCCACCCCGACGTGCGCCTCGGCCAGCGCCGGGGCGTCGTTCACGCCGTCGCCGACCATCACGGTCACCGCCCGGGCGGACTCCTCGCGTACCCGTTGGGCCTTCTCCCCCGGCGAGCAGCGCGCGATCACGTCGTCGACGCCCACGACCTGCGCCACCTGGGCCGCGGTGCGCGGCCGGTCGCCGGTCACCATGACCAGCCGGCTCAGCCCCGCCTCGCGCAGCCGCCGCACGGTCCGCCGGGCGTCCGGGCGGACCGGGTCCTCCAGCAGGATCGCGCCGAGCGGACCGTGCTCGTCACTGACCCAGACGGTGGACAGGCCGGCCCGCTCGGCCCGCTCCCGGGCCCGGTCCGCCCACTCCGGCGGCTCGCCGGCGAGCTGGCCCACCCGGACCAGGCGGCCGTCGACGTGCCCGGTCACCCCGCGCCCCGGTTCCTCGGTCACCCCGGTCGGCTCGGCCAGCGGCAACCCCCGCTCGCGGGCCTGCCGCACCAGCGCGGCGGCCAGCACGTGCGGGGAGAGCTGCTCGACCGAGGCGGCCAGCCGCAGCACCTCGTCCCGGTCGCCGCCGGGCGCCACCACCGTCTCCGCGGCCCGGGGCCGCCCCGCGGTCAGCGTGCCGGTCTTGTCCAGCAGCAGGGTGCGGGCACGACCGAGCTGCTCCAGCGAGCCGCCGTCGCGCACCAGCACGCCCCGGCGGGCCACCCGGGACAGCCCGGAGACCACCGCGATCGGGGTGGCCAGCAGCAGGGGGCACGGGGTGGCCACCACCAGCACCGCCACCGCCCGGACGAACTCGCCGGAGAGCAGCCACGCCGCGCCGGCCAGCAGCAGGGTGAACGGAACGAACGCCGCCGCGTACCGGTCGGCGAGGCGCACCATCGGAGCCTTGCGGGCGGTCGCCTCACCGGCCAGGCGGACGATGCCGGCGTACGTGCTCTCCGCCGCGTTCCGACGGGCCCGCAGCCCGAAGCCGGCGCCCGCGTTGACCACGCCGCTGGCCACCTGCTCGCCCGCCGCCCGCCCGACCAGCCGCGACTCGCCGGTCACCACGGACTCGTCGAGCGTGGCGGGCTCCTCCACGGTGCCGTCCACCGGCACCACGTCGCCGGGGCCGACCACCAGGCGGTCACCGGCCCGTACCGCGTCCAGCGGGACCACCTCGATCCCGCCGTCGGCGGTGCGGCGGCGGGCCTGCCGGGGCGCGCGTTCCAGCAGCGCCCGCAGGTCGCGGGTGGCCCGGCGCCGGGCGTACTCCTCCAGCGCCTGCCCGGTGGCGACCATGACGGCGATCACCGCGCCGGCCAGGTACTCCCGCACCAGCAACGCGCCCAGCAGCGCCAGCACGGCGATGACGTCGACGCCGAACTGCCGGCGCCACAGCTGCCGCAGCGTGGTCCAGACGGCCGGCACCAGGGCGACCACGGTGACCGCCGCCCACACCAGCCGGGCCGCGCCGGGCGCCCCGGCGAACCAGAGCGCGACCCCGGCCAGCACGGCCAGGGTCAGCAGGGCCAGCGGGGCCCACTGCACCCAGGCCCGCCGCCGGGCCCGGGCCGGCCGTTCGGGTACGCACTCGGGCGCTTCGGTCCCCACGTGCCGATCGTCTCAGCGTCGGCGCGGGCCAGGTAGGGCGAACCGGGCGATCCGACAGGTCGAAGGGCCCCGTGCGGGCCGGCCGGGCATGACCGAGGATGGAGCGGGCAACCCCACCCGGGCGTCCCGGGTGTCAGGCACGATGGGGAGAGACAGGAAAGGTCGTGACGATGAGCCACGAGACGCCGGCTACCGATCGCCCGCTGACCACCGCGCTCGCGGAGGCCGCCGGAATGGCCGGCCACGCCCCCTCGGTGCACAACACGCAGCCGTGGCACTGGACGGTCCTGCCCGACGCGCTGGAGTTGCGGGTGGTCCGGGAACGGCACCTCAGCGCCATGGACCCGGAGGGCCGCCTGCTGGTGGTCAGCTGCGGCGCGGCGCTGCACCACGCCCGGACGGCGCTGGCCGCCGAGGGCTGGACCCCGGTGGTGGAGCGGCTGCCCGACCCGAACCAGCCCGACCTGCTGGCCCGGATCACCGGGCTGCGGCACACCGGCGCCGACCCCGACGCCATGCACCTCGTGCAGTGCATGCGGGTGCGGCACACCGACCGGCGGCCGGTCAGCGACGAGCCGATCCCCACCGCCGCACTCGGCGACATCGACCGGGCCGCCACCGCCGAGGGCGTCAACCTGCAACTCCTCGACGACATGCAGAAGATCGAGCTGGCCGGCGCCGCCCAGCAGGCCGCCGCCGTCGAGGCGGACAGCCCGGAGCTGCGCGAGGAGCTGGCCTACTGGGTCAACCGGGCCGGCACCGGCACCGGGCTGCCGCCGGAGGTGCTGCCCGACCAGCCGGCGCAGACCACCGTGCCGGGCCGCGACTTCGGCCACCCCGGATCGCTGCCGATCGGCCCCGGCCACGACAAGGCCGCCGTCTACGCCATCCTCTGGGGCGCCGAGGACGAGCCGCTGAGCTGGTTGCGCGCCGGCGAGGCGCTCTCCGCCGCCTGGCTGGCCGCCACCCGCCACGGGGTGTCCCTGGTGCCGCTGTCCGGCGTGGTGGAGGTCGACGGCACCCGCGAGGTGCTCCGGCAGATGCTGGCCGGGCTCGGCTTCCCCTACCTGAGCATGCGGCTCGGCGTGGCCGACCCGACGCACGCCGGCCCGCCGCACACCCCGCGCCTGGAGGCCGCGCAGACCGTCGACACCTCGGCGGTACGCGACCAGCTGTCCTGACGGGCTCGTCGGCGTACGTCACCGGGCGATAGCATCGCCCGGTGACCGCCGCACCGAACCCCCGGCACGAGCACGTCACGCCGTCGCTCGGGCTGACTCCGCTGTCCCGGGTCCGCCTCGACGAGCTGCTCCAGGAGATGCTCGACCGCGTCGGCGAGGTGGTGACCAGCCGGGAACGCCTGCGTGCGCTGCTCGACGCGGTGGTGGGCATCGGCTCCGACCTCGACCTGCGCAGCACCCTGCAACGGATCGTGCAGTCCGCGTGCGACCTGGCCGGCGCCCGCTACGGCGCGCTCGGGGTGATCGGCCCCGACCGGATGCTGCACGACTTCATCGTCCACGGGATCAGCCCCGAGCTGCACGCGAAGATCGGCGAGCTGCCGCACGGCCGGGGCGTGCTGGGCCTGCTCATCGACCACCCGAAGCCGGTGCGCATGCCGGACATCACCCAGCACCCGAACTCGTACGGCTTCCCCCCGCACCACCCGCCGATGCACAGCTTCCTCGGCGTCCCGGTGCGCATCCGCGACCACGTCTGGGGCAACCTCTACCTGGCCGAGAAGCAGGGCGCCGCCGAGTTCACCGACGACGACGAGGAGATCGTGGTCGCGCTCGCCGCCGCGGCGGGCGTGGCGATCGAGAACGCCCGCCTCTACGCGCTGGCGCACCGCCGCGAACGCTGGCTCGCCGCCGCCGCCGAGATCACCTCGGTGCTGCTCGGCGAGGTGCGCCGCACCGACGCGCTGACGCTGGTCGCCCGCCGGGCCCGCGAGGTCGCCGAGGCCGAGCTGGCCCTGGTGCTGCTCTACGACGAGGACGAGGCGCAGTTCACCGTCGAGGTGGTCGACGGCACCGACCCGGTCGCCCGGGAGTTGGTCGGCACGGTGCTGCCGGCCGACGAGACCAGCTTCGCCGGGGCGGTCACCGAGGGCCGGCACGAGCAGGTCGACGACCTGGCCGCCGCGGCGCCCTGGCCCCGGCCGGTGATCGCCGGCCCGGCGGTGGTGTCCCCGCTGGCCGCCGCCGACACGCTGCACGGCGTGCTGGTGATCGCCCACCGGCCCGACCACGGCCCGGCCGCCGACGACGACCTCGCCCTGCTGGCCAGCTTCGCCGGGCAGGCCGCGCTGGCCATGGAACGGGCCCGCGGGCAGGAGGAACGGGAACTGCTGGTGGTCCTGGAGGACCGCGAGCGGATCGCCCGCGACCTGCACGACGTGGTCATCCAGCGGCTGTTCGCCACCGGCCTGCAACTGCAGAGCGGGGCGATGAACGCCCGCCCCGAGGCGGCCAAGCGGATCAACCAGGCGGTCGACGACCTGGACGCCACCATCCGCGACATCCGCCGCACCATCTTCGAGCTGCGCACCCCGATGAGCGCGGCGCTGCGCACCGAGATCCGCGAGGCGATCGAGGTGGCCGCCGAGTCGCTGGGGTGGCGACCCGAGCTGGAGCTGGTCGGCCCGATCGACAGCGCCGTCCCGGACGAGCTGCGCCCCGAACTCACCGCCGTGCTGCGCGAGGCGCTGTCCAACGCCGTCCGCCACGCGCACGCCGACCGGGTGGCGGTGCGGGTGGCGGTGGACGCCGGCCGGGTCGACGTCACGGTCACCGACGACGGGGTCGGCTGCGACCCGGAGGCGGCCCGCAGCGGCCTGGTCAACCTGCGGGAGCGGGCCGAGCGGCTGGGCGGGGAGTTCACGCTGCGCCGGGCGGAGCCGCACGGCACCGAGCTGCGCTGGGGCGTCCCGCTGGACTGACCGGGGCGTCCCGCCGGTTGACCGCGGTCAGTGGGTCTTGCCGAGCAGCCGGGTGGCCAGCACCGCCGCCTGGGTGCGCCGCTCCAGACCCAGCTTCGCCAGCACGCTGGAGACGTAGTTCTTCACCGTCTTCTCGGCCAGGAACATCTTGCCGGCGATCTCCCGGTTGGTGAGCCCTTCCGCCACGTACTCCAGGATCCGGCGCTCCTGCTCGGTGAGCGACTTCAGCTCCCGCGGCTGCTCCACGCCGCTGCGGATGCGCTCCAGCACCCGGGTGGTGATCGCCGGGTCGAGCAGCGACTGTCCGGCCGCCACCCGGCGGACGGCGTCCACCAGGTCGGTGCCGCGGATCTGCTTGAGCACGTAGCCGGCGGCACCGGCCATGATCGCCGCGAACAGCGCCTCGTCGTCCTCGTACGAGGTGAGGATCAGCCCCTTGATCGACGAGTCGACGGCCCGTACGTCCCGGCAGACGTCGATGCCGTTGCCGTCGGGCAGCCGGGCGTCGAGGATCGCCACGTCGGGGCGGAGCGCGGGGATGCGCCGCGCCGCCTCCTGGGCGAGGCCGGACTCGCCGACCACCTCGATGTCGCCGCTGCTCTGCAGCAGGTCGGCAAGGCCACGACGGACGACCTCGTGGTCGTCGAGCAGGAACACCCGGATCATCCGTCCTTTCTACCGGCTCCCCCGCACCCGCGCATGGGTCGAAGGTCCCGACGTCCCGCGTCGCCGGGCCGGTCGGACCTCCTCAGGTGGGGACCTCCGGCCCTGCTCACGGCCCACGGCGGTGACGCACCGTGGGGGTGGACCGACCGGCCGGCCGGGCACCGCACGGAGGGAGCACGACCATGACGACCGGATACACCGTCCCGCAGCTGCGGGCCGCGGTCGCCGACGCGGTACGCGCGCCGTCGCTGCACAACACCCAGCCGTGGCGGTTCCGGCTGCACGACGGCGGCATCGAGGTCGCGGTCGACCCGCTGCGCGGGCTGCCGGCCACCGACCCCAGCGGCTGGGGCGCGCGGATCGCCTGCGGGGCGGCCCTGTTCAACCTGCGGCTGGCGCTCGCCGTGGCGGGCACCCCGGCCACGGTCCGGCTGCGCCCGTACCCGGCCGACCCGGACGTGGTGGCCCGGCTGGTGCCCGACGTGCCGCGCCGGCCCACCCCGACCGAGCAGAGCCTGTACGCGGCGATCGGCCGCCGGTTCAGCAACCGGGCCCCGTTCTGGCCCGACCCGGTGCCGGCCGAGGCCCGCTGGCGTCTCGGCGAGGCGGCCCGGGCCGAGCAGTGCTGGCTGGAACTGGTCATCGGCACCAGCGCGGTCAACGCGCTGGCCGAGGTGGCCCGCAGCGCGCACCGGGTGCTGGAGCGCGACCCGGCGTACGTGGCCGAGCGGGTGGAGTGGATCCGCTCGGAGCCCTCGCCCGACGGGGTGCCCGCCGTGGCCGGCGGGCCGCAGAGCGAGCCGCAGGACCTGCTGCCGCAACGCGGATTCGGCGGCCGCAACCGCGCCCCGGGCCGGGACTTCGAGCCGGAGCCGCTGGTCGCCGTGCTCGGCACCGCCGGCAACACCGCCACCGACCAGGTCGTCGCCGGGCAGGCGTTGCAGCGGGTGCTGCTCACCGCCACCGACGCCGGGCTCAGCGCCTCGATGCTCTCCCAGCCGATCGAGGTCCCGGCGGCGCGGGAGGCGCTGCGGCTGTCCCTGGGCCGCTTCGGCACCCCGCAGATGGTGATGCGGGTCGGGTACGGACAGCCGGGCCGCGCCACCCCGCGCCGCCCGGTCGAGGAGGTGCTCGACCTGCCGGTCGTGCCGGCCTGACCCGCGCCACCCGACCGCAGCGACAGCGGTCGATCCGGTGGTACGGTGACGCCGGCATGGTCAGTTATCGGATCCTGGGCCCGCTCGAGGTGACCCGGGCCGGGCAGCCGGTCCCGCTGCGCAGCCCCCGACAGCGGACGGTCCTGGCCGTCCTGCTGGTGCACGCCGGCCGCGTCGCCTCGCTGGACGTGCTGCTCGCCGCGCTCTGGGGCGACGACCCGCCGGAGACCGCCGTCGGCCAGGTGCAGACGCTCATCTGGCGGTTACGCGGCGCGCTCGGCGACGCCATCGACACCCGACCCGGCGGCTACCGACTCACCGTCGCCCCCGGCGACCTCGACGCGACCGTGTTCACCGCCACCGCCGCCGAGGCCGCCGCGCTGGCCGCCGCCGGGCAACCGGCCGAAGCGTCCCGCCGCTACGGCGACGCGCTCGACGCCTGGCGCGGGCCGGTGCTGGCCGACGTGCGACTGCCCGCCCACCCGGGGGTCGCGGGCTTCCACGCCGCCGTGGCCGAGCTGACCGAGCAGCGACTCGCCGTCGAGCGGGACCGGATCGACGTCGAGTTCGGCCTCGGCCGGCACGTCGAGCTGATCCCCCGGCTGCACCGCATGGTGCGCGACGAACCACTCCGGGAGGAGCTGCGGGAACGACTGATGCGGGCGCTGCACCGGGCCGGCCGGCGGGCCGAGGCGCTGGAGGTCTACCGGCAGGGTCGCGCCGCCGGTGTCGCCGCCCTGGGCCTGGAACCCGGCCCGTCGTTGCGGGCGCTGCACGGGCGCATCCTCGACGGGGACCCGCTGCCCGACGACGCCGGCCCGCCCCCACCCCCCGCCGCCCAGCTGCCGATGGACGCTCCCGACTTCGTCGACCGGGGCGAGGTGGCCGCCGGCCTGGTGGCCCGGCTGACCGCCGAGCCGGGCACCGCGCCGCGGGTCGTCGCCGTGTCCGGCGTCGCCGGCGGCGGCAAGACCACCCTCGCCGTCCACGTGGGACACCGGGCCCGGGCGGCCTTCCCCGACGGGCAGCTCTTCGTCGACCTGCGTGGCGGCGGCGAGCCTCTCGACCCGGGCGCGGTGCTCGGCCGGTTTCTCCAGGCGCTCGGCGAGGAACCCCGCGCCGTGCCCGCCGGCACGGACGACCGGGCCGCGCTGTTCCGCGCCCGCACCGCCGGGCGACGACTGCTGGTGGTGCTGGACAACGCGGCCGGCGAGAACCAGGTCCGCCCCCTGCTGCCCGCCGAACCGGCCTGCGCGGTGCTGATCACCGCACGCCGCCGGCTCACCGCCCTGCCCGGCGCCGTCCACGTCGACCTGGGCATCTTCACCCCCGAACAGGCCGTGGACCTGCTCCGGCACGCCCTCGGCCCGGCCCGGGTGGCCGCCGAGCACGCCGACTGCCTGCGCGTCGCCGAACGCTGCGGCCACCTGCCGCTGGCCATCCGCATCGCCGCCGCCCGGCTCGCCGCCCGCCCGCACTGGCCGGTACGGCGGCTCGCCGAGCAGCTCGCCGACGAACGCGCCCGGCTGGACGTGCTGCGCACCGGCGACCTGGCCGTCCGGTCCAGCCTGGCCACCAGCTACCAGGAGCTGACCGCCGAGGAACGCCGGCTGCTGCGCCTGCTCGGCGCGGTCAACCTGCCCCGGGTGCCACCGTGGGCCGCCGCCGCCCTGCTCGACCTGCCGCCGGCCGCCGCCGAGGAACTCACCGAACGGCTGGTCGAGGCGCGGCTGGTCGACGTCGACCCGACCGGCTACCGGCTGCACGACCTGGTCCGGGCGTACGCCGGGGAACTCGGCGCCGTGGAGGAGCCGGCCGAGGTTCGGCGGGCGGCGCTGGGCCGCCTGGTCGGCGGCTGGCTCACGCTGACCGACGAGGCGTACCGGCGTACCCCTGGCGGTTTCCGGCGCGGCGCGGCCGGCACCGCCCCGCGCTGGTCCGGATGGACGCCGGCCGGCCTGGAGGTGTTGCTCGCCGACCCGGTGGCCTGGTTCGAGGCGGCGCGCGGCCACCTCACCGGCGCGGTCCGCCGGGCCGCGTCCGCCGGGCTCGACGAGGCCGCCTGGAACCTGGCGAACACCCTCGGCCGCTTCCACGAACTGCGGGAGCACCTGGACGACTGGGACGTCACCACCCGCCTGGCCCTCGACGCGTGCGAGGCCGCCGGCAACGAGACCGGACGGGCCTGGCTGCTCCGCGCCCGCGGCGAGCGACATCTCAACCTGGACCGGCTGGACGACGCGCTGGACTGCCTCGACGCGGCGCTGGCCGGCTTCGAACGGCTCGACGAACGGGCCGGGCAGGCGTTGGCGCTCCGCGCCGCCGGCACCGCGCACCGGCTGCGTCACGACGACGCGGCGGCGATGACCGCGCTGGGCCGGGCCGAGACGGTCACCGTCGAGCTGGGCGACCTGACCGGGCAGGCGCAGGTCCTGTTCGGACTCGGTGCCGCGCACCGGGTGGCCGGGCGCGCCGGCGCGGCCGAGAGCGCCTTCCGTGCCGCGCTGGGCCTGTTCCGCCGGCTCGACGACCGGTTCGGTGAGGCGTACACCTCCACCAGCCTGGCCCTGGTCCTGGGTCGCGACGGCGCGGACGCGGACGCGGCCCGCCTGCTGCGCCGGGCGCTGGCGCTCTGCCGGGAGCTGGGCTACCGGCGGGGCGCGGCCATCTCCCTGGGCCACCTCGGCGACCTGCACCTGCGCACCGGCGAGTACGACCGCGCGGTGACCGAGCTGACCGAGGCGGTCGCGGGCAGCCGGGAGGTCGGCGACGGCATCGGCGAGCTGATCGCGCTGCGCCGCCTCGGGGCGGCCCACCTCGCCCTGGGCCGGCTTCCGGCGGCCCGGTCGGCGCTGCACGGCTGCCTGGCCCTGTGCCGCGAGCACGGCGAGGACCAGGAACGCGAGCGGGCGCTGCGGCTGCTCGGTGAGGCCGGGGCCCGAACCGGGGAGGGCGAGGCGGAGCGGAGCGCGAGCGCGGTGAGAGCGGGGTGAGAGGACCAGGCGGCCGGCGGACGGCACGGTGAGGGCCGAACCGCATCGGACCAGGGGAGGCTCCCGATGACCGACCGCATCACCACAGCACCGGCCGACGCGACCGGGATGTCCCGTCGTCGGTTCCTCGGCGGCGTCGGGGCGTCCGCCGCCGCGCTGGGCGCCGGCGGCGTGCTCGGCGCCGCCACGCCGGCGTCCGCCGCCTACTACATGAAGTGGGGCGCGGTGGTCTCGCCGGGCAGCGCGACCAACAACATCGACTTCGCCCGCAAGGTGGACCTGCTGCGCCGGATGCGCCCCCAGACCGCCCGGATCTCGATGTTCTGGGGCGACCCGAACCGCCGCCAGTTCAGCGACGGGCAGCTCGACGCGCTGCGGGGCACCGGCCTCACCGAAATGATCATCCAGTCCTCGGAGGATCCCGACCCGGGCCTGGCGCGCCGCCAGTTGGACCTGCTGCTGCCCTACGTGGACGCGCACCCGGACACGCTCTTCGTCTGGGAGATCGGCAACGAGCCGGACTGGCACCAGCCCGACAACCCGTGGCTGGCCCGGTGGAACCGGCTGGCGACCATCCGCGACAACAAGCCGGCCCAGGACCGGGGCAACCTGCTCTGGGCGATCAACATGCCGGCCGGGCGCTGGAACGGCGACGGCTCCGGGTTCACCTTCGGCAGTTCCGGACGCTGGTTCGACGCGTTCGTCCGGGACACCGGCGACGGGCTGGGCGCGCTGCTCACCGGCCCGTACCGCCCGGACGTGGCCACCGTGCACTGCTACAGCTCCAGCTATCTGACCCGGGGCGCGGACGGCGGCGGCGAACGCAACCCGTACAAGATGATCGACTACGTCCGGGGTTGGAACCCGGGCATCAGCATGAAGATCACCGAGGCGGGCATCGACGGGGCGAAGTCCGACCGCGGCTACCGCTACGTCAACTTCGGCTCGTCCGTGGCGAACGAGACGTCCGGGCAGGTGGACAGCGTCTGCTTCTACGGCCTGCCCCCGGCCGAACGGGAGTACGGCATCTGGGAGGCCGAGGCCAACCAGGTCGGCACCCACCCCTAGCGCCCGTGTCACGGGCCCGCCGCAGACCGGCCGGCGCCGATGACACGGACCCCGGGGCGCGCCGCCGGGTGCGACGGCGGCGTGCGGGGAAGCGGCGGGGCCGCCGGGACCCGGCCCCGCCGCACCCGGCCCCTCGACCCGGGGTGACCGGCAGGTGCGCGTCAGACCGCCGGGGTGGCCAGCAGCGCCGCCTCCCGCTCGGGAGCCAGACCCACCGGCGCGCGCGCCGGCCGACCCGCCCGGGCCGGGACCCGGCCGACCTCGCGCAGCCACCGCCAGGTGTCGGCGACGGTCTCGGTGACCGGCCGGCAGACCAGACCCGCCGCGTACGCCCGCTCGACGTCGCGCTCCTGCAACCAGCGGTACTCGTGCCCGCGCGGTACCCAGATCGGCAGGTCGTTCCACGGCTCCACGCCCGCCGCCAGGATCGGCTCCGGCCGCGTCCAGCGCAGCGTCGCGCCCGACCCGGTCACCGCCACCGCCGCGTCGAGCAGCTCACCCATCGTCGCGTGCCCGGTGCGACCGACCACGTTGTACGCCCCGCCGACGCCCTCGACCCCCCGATCCAGCATCCACACCGCCAGGTCGCGGACGTCGACGTACTGCACCGGGAGGTCCCGCGGCCCCGGTGCCAGCACGTCGCCGCCCCACGCCACCCGGTGCAGCCACCACGGCAGCCGTCCGATGTCCTCCCCCGGGCCGAGGATCAGGCCGGCCCGCACCAGCAGCGCCCGGTCCCCGAACACCCGCACCGCGGCCCGCTCCCCGCCGGCCTTGTTATGCGGGTAGTCGCCGTCGTCCGCGTCCGGCTCGGCCGCCACGGTCGACGCCTCCTCACCGGTGCCCAGTCCCACCGGCGGCGCGTACACCGAGCCGCTGGAGACGTAGACGTAGTGCGGCACCGCCCCGACCAGGGCCCGCGCCGCGTCCCCGACCGCCCGGGGCGCACCGTCCCAGGTGTCCACCACCAGGTCCCACTCGCCGCCGGCGAGCGCGGCCAGACCGTCCGGCGCGGTGCGGTCACCCCGCAACCGGTGCACGCCGGCCGGCACGTCCCCGTGGATCCCCCGGTTGAACACGGTCACCGACCAGCCCCGGCGCACCGCCTCGGCCACCACCGCTCCACCGACGAATCCCGTACCACCCAGCATCAGCAGTCGCATGCGTCCCAGCCTGCCCGCCGGTCCCCCGTTCCGGACAGCGCGTCTGCCAACGGCAGAACAGGAGATCACGCCCTCCACCCACGCCCACCGGACGGTGACCTTGCCCGGTCCGGGCGGCGTGCATCCCGGGGGCCTGCGGCACCGGCACCTGCCGGCCGTCCGCCCGGGACGTCTCCGCACACGTCTGCGCCCCCTTCCCTCCCACCGCCCGGCGAGGGCGGGACGCCACATCCCCGCCCCGCCGAGATCTTGGAAGGAAACGGCCCCCAGAGGGGCCCCGAACTTCCAAGATCTCCCGCAGAAACGGACACCCGCACACAAGTCAGCGCCCGTGGGCACGGATGGGCCGCCAGGTCGGGGAGGTAGAGGGGTCGGTGGGGCCGTGATGCCGCCACCTCCCCGCGATGGAGTCGATCAACCCAAGCATGAGGATCGGAAAGGGTGCGTCGGTCAGGAGACGGCGCCGGTGGAAAGGAGTGGGTGTCTCCCGGGCCGGGACACACCACGTGGCGTTCCACTAACGGGGTTGGCGGGCGGTGGGTGGCACGTGGTGGGTGTCTGCGGAGCCGGGACACACCCATGCTGTTCCACTCGTGAGGTTGGCGTGCGATGGGTGGAACGTCATGGGTGTCTGCGGGGGCGGGATGGACCCATGGGGTTCCACCGACGGGCTCGGCGGGCGGTGGGTGGAACGTCATGGGTGTCTGCGGGGTCCGGATGCACCCGTGATCTTCCACCCGCGCGGCCCGGGTGGGGTGGGGTGTCCGGTTCGGTGGTGGTGGGCGGCACCCCGGCGGCGGAATCGACGGCGGGTCGGCGGCGTTGTAGACGGGTGAACGACCGAGCAGGCGACCCCCGAGCCGCCCTGCCCCCGGCGGGGAATGACGGCGGGCCGCCGGTCGTTACACATCATCCCGGCGCCGCGACGAGGCCCCCGCCCCGCGAGCCAGCCGGACACCCCGGCCCCCGTGAGCAGGCCCCCCGGCCCCGCGAGCGTGCCGGACCCCCCCAAGACTTTTTCGAGCGCCTGACGGTGCCCACACCCCCCGGTGTGTTGACCCCCGAATGGAGCCCGCTGATGAACACGATCCTGCGTAAGAGCATCCTTGGTATCGCTGGTCTGGCCTTCACCGGTGGTGTGTTCGCCGGTCCGGTCGCCGCCCACGCCGACACCGCCCATGCCGCCGCCGGTAAGCCCGTCGTGGCTGTCGCGAGCGTGCAGGGTGAGCAGTCGACCATCAAGCTGAACGACGAGCAGCTGGCCAACGCGAAGGCGATCATCGCCGCGACGAAGAAGGCCGGTCTGCCGGAGTGGGCCGCGGTCATCTCGATCGCCACCGCACTGCAGGAGTCGAAGCTGGAGAACCTCGGGCACCTCGGCGACAAGAATGACCACGACTCGCTGGGCCTGTTCCAGCAGCGCCCGTCCTCGGGTTGGGGCACGCCGGAGCAGATCACCGACCCCGAGTACTCGACCCTGGCGTTCCTCAAGGGCCTGAAGCAGGTCGACGGTTGGGAGAAGATGCCGCTGACCGAGGCTGCGCAGACCGTCCAGGTCTCCGCCTACCCCGACGCGTACGCGCAGTGGGAGAAGCAGGCCACCGACATCGTGGCCCAGCACTGGACCAAGTAAGACCAAGGCGAAAGGCCGGCACCCCGAACCCGGGGTGCCGGCCTTCACGCGTACCGGAAAGGGGTCAGGCCGGCGGCAGGACGAACGTCCACGTGGTGGTGGTCGTGCTGGCGGCGGCGGCCGTGGCGGTCAGACCGCCGTAGCTGCCCACCGGCACGCTGCTGCCCGAATCGGCGAGCAGCCCGGTCACCCGGCCGCCGCCGCTCTGCGAGCTGTTGCTGCGGACCGCGACGCCGGCCGGCGGAGTGAGGCTGGTGGAGGTGCCGTCGCCGTGCAGCCAGTACGACACGGCCCAGCTCTGCGCGACGGTCACCGGCGCGTACGGGGTGATCCGGCTGGCGCTGCTGGCCGGGTCGGTGGCCCGGGCGAAGACCGGCGCGCCCGGCCGGACGCCCCGGTAGGCGGCCACCACCAGGTTGCCCTTCGCCTGGCCGTCGAGTGTCACCTTGACCGGCGTCCCCGCGTCCCCGGCGACCGCGGTCTTCGACCAGGCGGTCGTGGTGGCGAAACCGCCGTCGAGCCGGTCCAGACGGGTCCAGCCGGTCACGCCGGTCGGCTCACCGGTGCCGGTGTGGGTGTTCTGGCTGAGCAGGAGCAGTAGCGTGTCACCCGGCTGCACCGACGCCGGGACGGTCACCGTGTGACTGGTCCAGTTGGTGTTCGCGGTGGCCTGGCCGACGAAGGAGATCCGCTCGGCGACCGGCGCGACGGTGACGTCGACGGTCGCCGTGCCGGTGGCGCCCCGGTCGTCGGTGACCGTGAGCGTGACCGGGTAGGTGCCGGCCGTCGCGTACGTGTGGGAGGTGGTCGGCACGGAGACGGTGTCGGCGGTCCCGCCGTCGCCGAAGTCCCAGCGGTGGTCCTGGATCGCGCCGTCGGCGTCGGTGGAGCCCGCGCCGGAGAACGTGCACACCAGCCCGGAGCACGACGGCGCCAGGTCGGCCACCGGCGCCTGGTTGGCCGGACCGCCGGAACCCTTCAGAATCTTGATGTAGTCGATGTCGCCGGCGAAGTAGTCGCAGGTGACCTTCGTACCGTCGCACTGGCTCTTGCCGCCGACGGAGACCTGCCACGTGTTGGCGATGGTGCCGGTCGGCCCGTTCAGCCGGCTGGTCCGGACACCGTCGACGTACATCTCCACGTACGCGGACGTGCGGTTGCAGGTCACCGTGTGCCACTGGCCGTCGGCGATCGACACTCCGGTGTAGCCGGTGCGCGAGGCGCCGTCACCGCCCCGGAACAGGCACCTCGGCTTGCCGGCGGGCGCCTCGAACTTCCAGTAGCCGCCGACCGCGTTGCCCTGTCCCTTCTGGAGGATGTTGCCGAAGGAGTGGGTGGTGCGGTAGCGGATGGTCACCGAGAAGTCCCCGGCGTCGGGGTTGAAGTCGGTGCTGTGCGGCACCAGGTCCACGTGTTCCGGCACGTACTCCTGGTCGGGCGGCAGGTGGGTGGCGAACCGGTGGGCGGTGGCGCCGGCGTAGAGCGCGCCGGTGACGACCTCGCCGCCCACCGCGCCGTGCCGGCCGTTGCCGCTGCTGTCCCTCAGCACGGTCGACGACGCCGGCTCGTCCATGCTCCAGAACGCCACGGTGCGGGTCGCGGTGGCCTGCGCCGGCGCGGCCCCCACCGTCACCCCGGCCGCCGCGACGACCACCGCCACGCCCAGCCGGGCGGCCGTGCGCCGCCATCGTCCCTGCCCGATCGTCCCCATGTGACCGCCTCCCTGCGTATCGGGCCTCACCCTGACACGCGGCGGTCGAGCGCTCCATAACCCGCACGGTGGACCCGTACCGGGTCCTCGGTGGGATGGGGTGACCGATGTGGCCGGTCTTGTCCGGCCGGTGGGAGATGTCCGCGGGTCGAGCGGCGGTCGGGGAGAACGAGTGGGCGATACTGGGTTTGAACCAGTGACCTCTTCCGTGTCAAGGAAGCGCGCTCCCACTGCGCCAATCGCCCGGGCGGTTCGCGAGCGGACGACGGGATTCGAACCCGCGACCCTCACCTTGGCAAGGTGATGCGCTACCAGCTGCGCTACGTCCGCGTCGTCACCGGCTGCGCCGGCGACGGAGGAAACTCTACCCGATGCCAAGATCGCCCTGCGGCAGCCCCCCGGCCGCGGTGATTGCGCTGCTCGACCCCGGGGTACTGGGCGATGCGACAGCACAACCATCCCCCCGAAGGAGGCTGTCATGGGTATCGGTACGAGCATCTTCCTGATCGCGGTCGGCGCGATCCTCACCTTCGCGCTCAACGCCAACGTCGGCGGGGTCGACCTCGACGTCGTCGGTTGGATCCTGATGGCGGCCGGCGTGCTCGGCCTCATCATGACCACGCTGGTCTGGGGCCGGCGCCGCCAGGTGGTCACCACCACCGAGCAGCCGGTCGAGTACCGCCGGGTCGAGGAGCGCCGGGACGTCGCCCCGCCGATGTGAGGCGAGCCGGGGGCCGACGGAGCTGATCGGTCCCCGGACCGGCCCGGACGGGGGCGCCAGGTGGCGCCCCCGTCCGCGTGCCGGGATCAGTCCCGCATCAGCTCGTTGATCGTCCCGTAGTCGAGCGCGTCGGCCAGCGCCCCGTACGTGCCGTCGCCGAGGGCCTCCACGGCCGCGCGCCGGGCCACCGCGTACGCCGCCTCGGCCACCGCCGAGCCGAGGCTGACCCGGGCCACCCCGAGACGCGCCAACTCCGCCACCGGCGGCGCGCCCGGCCCGGCCAGCACGTTCAGGGGCGCGGGGATCGCCGCCACCAGCGCCGCCACGGTCTGCGGGTCGACCGTCCCCGGCACGAAGACACCGTCCGCGCCGGCGGCCAGGTAGGCCTCGGCCCGCGCCACGGTCTCCGGCACCCCGCCGACGCCCCGGAGCAAGGTGTCCACCCGCGCGTTCAGGTACAGCGGAACGCCGGCGCGGTCGGCCGCGGCACGGACCGCGGCGAGCCGGGCGCACTGCTCGTCGACCGGGCGTAACGCCCCACCCCCGTCGTGCCGGGCGTCCTCGACGTTGACTCCGACGGCGCCGGCCGCGAGCACCGCGGTGACGGTCTCGGCGACGTCGTCGGGGCGGGCGCCGTATCCGGACTCGATGTCGGCGGTGACGGGCAGGCGCACCGCGGCGGCGACCCGGCGGATCACGTCGACGGCGGTCTCCCGGGCGAGCGCGTCGCCGTCGGGCGCGCCGCGACTCCACGCCACGCCGGCGCTGGTGGTGGCGACCGCGCGGGCGCCGGCGGCGGCCACGATCCGGGCGCTCGCCGCGTCCCAGGCGTTGACCAGGACCAGCGGCTCGCCGGGCACGTGCAGGCTGCGGAACTGTCGGGCTCGGATGTGCTGTTCGTTCACCCGGTCAGTCTCGGTCGGGGTCGGCCGGTCGCCGTATTGTTTCAGTCCTGGCTGAAACGAAGGGGGCGGTGTGGTCGCGATCGGCCTGTCGGCGGGCGCCGTGGCACGGGTCCGGTTCGCGCTGTCCGGCCTGTGGGAGGTGATGGCCGGCGTCCGGGTGCTCCGCGATCCCGGCCGGCACGCGATCCACCTGCCCTGGGCCGCCCGGGTCCGGCCGCGGTTGGCCGACGCGGGGCTGCTCGACCCGGAGGCCGGCCTGCTGTGGCGCCTGGTGCCGGCGGCCCCGGGCTACCTGCCGGACTTCCTCACCCCGCCGCCGGCCGGCCTGGACCCGGACCTGGCCGAGGAGCTGGCCACGCTGCGCGCCACCCGCCCCGAGGTGGTCCGCGCCCACCTGGACCTGCTGCCCGGTCCCCGCCCGGCGGTGGTGGCCGCCCTGTACGCCGATCCGGTCGCCGGGCTGGCCCGGTTGGCCGCCGAGATCGACGCCTACTGGCGGCTTGCCGTCGCCGACGACTGGCCCCGGATCCGGGCGGTGCTCGACGCGGAGGTCTTCCACCGGGCCTGCCGGATGGCCGAGGACGGCACCGCCGGCCTCCTGAACGACCTGCACGAGTTGGTCCGCTGGGAGGGCGACGCGCTGCTGGTCAGCCAGCGGCACTGCCCGGCGCCGGACGTACCCGAGGGGGGTGGTCTGGTCCTGGTGCCCTCGGTGTTCGTCTGGCCGTCGGTGCTGAGCATCGCGGCCGGGGACGTCTCCCAGCTGGCCTATCCGGCGCGCGGTGTCGGCACGCTGTGGGAGACCCCGGTGCGCGCGCCGGACGCGTTGGGCGCGGTGCTGGGCCGGGGCCGGGCGCGGCTGCTGGCGGCGCTGGACGCGCCCCGGTCGACGACGGAGCTGGCCCGACGGACCGGGCTCTCCCCGGCCGGGGTGTCGCAGCACCTCACCGCGTTGCGGGCCGCCGGCCTGGTGGTGACCCGGCGCCAGGGCCGGTCGCTGCTGAGCAGTCGGACCGCGGTGGCGGAGGCGTTGCTGGGCGCGTCGGCCTGACGGAGGGAACGAGAAAGGCCGTGTCGAGTGTTCGACACGGCCTTTCCGATGGTGGGCGATACTGGGTTTGAACCAGTGACCTCTTCCGTGTCAAGGAAGCGCGCTCCCACTGCGCCAATCGCCCTCGTCAACTGCCGAGGTGGAGACGGGATTTGAACCCGTGTACACGGCTTTGCAGGCCGTTGCCTCGCCTCTCGGCCACTCCACCGAGGTTGCCCCCGACATGCGTGGCGGCATCTCCGAGCGGACGACGGGATTCGAACCCGCGACCCTCACCTTGGCAAGGTGATGCGCTACCAGCTGCGCTACGTCCGCACGCCCCCGGTTGTTTTCCGGTGACGGATGAGAACTTTAGCCGAGCCCGGGAACGGTTGCCAAATCGGGTCCCCTCCCGGCGCGTCCGGGCGGTGAGCACCGAACTTCCCATAGAGCTTCCTAGGAGCCTGGGCAATCAGCCGCGGAGTCGGCCGAGAAGCGCGTCCACCTGCGGATCCAGGCCGGCGGGTGGAGTGTCCGGCATCCGACTGTCCCACCGCCGACCGGCCGCTCCGGTAACTCCTCGTGGTCATTCGGATGGGTTACGGTAACCGCGTGACGAGACGTGCCGCCGAGATCCGCCTGGACGCGCTGCTGCGCACGGCCTGCGAGGTGATCGCGGAACGAGGGCTCGCCAACACCCGCACCGCCGACGTGGCCGAGGCCGCCGGGGTGAGCCAGGCGCTGGTGTTCTACCACTTCGCGACGAAGGACCGGCTGCTCGCGCAGGCCTTCGCGTACGCGGTGGAGCAGGACCTGGCCCGGCTGGACGCGGTGCTCCGCTCCTCCGCCCCACCGCTGGCGAAGCTGCGGCGGATGCTCCGGCTCTACGCGCCGACCGGCCGCTCCACCTCCTGGTCCATGTGGATCGACGGCTGGTCCGAGTCGCTGCGGACGCCGGAGCTGGAGAAGCTCTCCCGCCGGCTGGACCTGCGGTGGCGTCAGGACCTGGCGTCGGTGATCAGCGACGGGGTCGCTGACGGCACCTTCGACTGTCCCGACCCGGCCGGCGCCGCCTGGCGGATCAGCGCGGTGATGGACGGCCTGGCGGTGCAGCTCGCGGTGCACGAGCGGGTGATCACCCGCCGGCAGATCGCCGAGTGGATCCGCCTGGTCGCCGCCCGCGAGCTGGGCCTGGAACCCAGCCAGCTCGACTGAGTCGCCCAGACCCCGAGTTCGCGTCCGCGTCACACCGGAACGCGGACGCGAACTCCCCGGTCACCCCTGGGAGCGCGGGGCGGGCGCGGGGGGTTCCGGGAACGCGGGGCGGGCCGAGGGCCGGGAGAGACGGGCGCGGGCCGGCGGGTGGACGTTGGCCGCGGAGAGGTCGCCGTCGTAGTGGGCCAGCACGCGGTGGTCCATGATCCGGCGCCAGACCGGGGGCACCAGCGCGGCGACCACCATGGTGGCGTAGCCGGCGGGCAGCTGCGGCGAGGCGTCGAAGCTGCGCAGCGCCTGGTAGCGGCGCAGCGGGTTGGCGTGGTGGTCGCTGTGCCGCTGGAGCTGGAACAGGAAGACGTTGGTGACCGTCCGGTCGCTGTTCCAGCTGTGCCGGGGATCCACCTTCTCGTAGCGGCCCGCGGCGGTGCGCTGCCGGGCCAGCCCGTAGTGCTCCAGGTAGTTGACCACCTCCAGCAGGGAGAAGCCGACCACCGCCTGGAGGACGAGGAACACCAGCACGCCGGGGCCGAACGCCACCGCCAGCGCGGCGTAGAGCAGCACGGTCATGGCCCAGGCGTTGAGCACGTCGTTGCGCCACGTCCACGGGTTGCGGCCACGCAGGCGGAACCGCCCGGTCTCCAGCCGCCAGGCCGAGCGCAGGCTGCCCCAGACCGTACGCGGCCAGAACGCCCAGAACGTCTCGCCCAGCCGTGAGCTGGCCGGGTCCTCGGGGGTGGCGACCCGGGTGTGGTGGCCGCGGTTGTGCTCGACGTAGAAGTGCCCGTACCCGGCCGGCGCCAGGGCGATCTTGGACAGCCAGCGTTCCGCCCGCTCCCGCTTGTGGCCCAGCTCGTGCGCGGTGTTGATGGCGATGCCGTCCACCACCCCGACGGTGGCGACCAGGCCGGCGGCCGCCCACCAGGAGAGCCCGCCGCCGGCCCACACGGCGCAGCACAGCACCAGGGCGGCGTACTGGGCGGGCAGGTAGAGGTAGGTGAGCCAGCGGTAGTAGCCGTCCGCCTGCAACGCCGGCACCGCCTCGTCCGGCGGGTTCTCCCGGTCGTCGCCGATCAGCAGGTCGATCACGGGGATGAGGCCGAAGACCACGGCGGGGGTGAGCCACCAGGCCCACCCCGCGTCCGTGGCGTGCCAGACCGACCAGGCCACGAACGGCAGCACCGGGACGAGCAGGGCGAGCGGCCAGAGCGGTTTGCGGGTGTCCCGCCACGGAACGGTGTCGGTGCGCATCAACGGACTCCGATCGGTCGACTCCTGAACCGACTGTGGCAGCCGTCACGCATTTTTACAAGAGCGAGTTTTTTGTAAAGCGGATCACCCCTATCGACCCCTACCTTCAGTGACGGTTAACTATGCGTACGGTTATCGTCGGACCATCCCGGAGAGCGCTCCCGGCCCCACCCCACGGCCGGCCCTTCCCGCACGCCCGCGCCGGCGGCCCGCAACGTACCCGCCGCGCCCGTGGCCCCGGCGGCGCACGCCCGCCGCGGTCCGACGAACGGAGACCGAACGCATGTCGCTGCAGACCACCGGCACCCCCGAGCTGAGCGTGGTGATGCCGACCTTCCAGGACCCGCACTGCCTGGAGCTGACCCTGCGGGCGCTGGCCCGCCAGACCCTTCCGCCGGACCGCTTCGAGGTCGTCGTGGTGCGCGACGGCGGATCCCCCGACGGCTACCCGGAGGCGCTGGCCGCCGGCGCGGGCCTGCGCCTGCGGCTGGTGGAACTCGCCGAGCGGCGCGGCCGCGCGGGCGTGCGCAACGAGGGCGTCCGGCACGCCGCCGCGCCGCTGCTCGTCTTCCTCGACGCCGACTCCTGGTCCCTGCCCGACCTGCTGGAACGGCACCTGGCCCACCACCGGGAGCCGGGCCACCCGGAGGTGCTGATCGGGCGCCGGGACGACATCGGGCTGGCGCACCTGCCCGCCGTGCTGCGCGACGACCCGGCCGCGATCCCCCGCCTCTCCCCGCACGGCGGTGACATGCGGTTCCCTCCCGACGGCGTGCCGGACCAGCGGCGGGACTGGCTGGAGGTGGGCTGGACCGTCGCGTACACCCACAACATCTCGCTGAGCCGGGAGCTGTTCGACCGGGTCGGCGGCTTCCGCGAGGAGTTCGCGCTGAGCTACGGCATGGAGGACATCGAGCTGTTCTACCGGGTGGACCGGGCCGGGGTGAGCTTCGGGTACGACGACGACGCCCGCGTCGTCCACCTGCCGCACCACCGCAACATGGGTCGCAACTGGGCCGAGATGATGGCGAACACGCGCTCGATCACCGCGCTCTACCCGTGCCTGGAGTGGGAGTTCCTCAGCGTCATCGTCGGCCCCGAGGCGGTCAAGCGGATCCTGCTCTTCCGCTCGCTGGTACGCGACTGCGTCGAACAGTCGACCTGCGCGATCGGACCCGCCGTGGCCCGGCTCGCCGACCGGCTCCCCGGCCCCCGGGTGCTCTGGGTCGGCACCGGGTCCGCCGACGCCGGACTGAGCGCGTCCGCGATGACCTTCGACTACGCCGCGCCGGTCGGCCCGACCAACTTCCACCTGATCGGCCTCGCGCCGCCGCTCGCGCCGGGCAGCCTCGACGCGGTGGTCAGCGTGGACTTCTGGCGCTACCTGCTCTGGCCGGAGCTGTGCCAGTTCGTCAACTCGTCGCTGCTGCTGGCCGGCGAGGTGCACCTGGTCGCCACCGACGCGAGCGCGCCGCAGATGTGCGCCACCGACGCGGACACCCTGGCGTACCTCGGTCGGTCGCTGGCCGCCGAGTTCGCCGTCGAGCGGCAGGAGGTCGCGGGGCTGGGCACGGTGCTGTCGCTGCGGCCGGCGGCGACCGTCGGCGCGCCCGCGTACGCCGGGGCGGCGGCGTCCGGCTGAGGCCGGTCAGCGCCAGCGTCGTCGGGTCCGCCGCCGCTCGAACGACGGCGGCAGGTCCTCCTCCACCCCGTCGGCGGTACGCAGCAGGCGGCGCATCCGCAGCAGGAGTCCGGCCCCGAGGAAGAGCAGCAGGCCACCGAGCAGGAAGGCGGCCTGCACCACGCCGAACCCTCCGGTGGCGGCGACCGGACGGCCGGCCGCGCCCGGCGGTGGCGGCTCGACCACCGCCGCGTCGGTCGGCTCCTCCGTCACCGGCTCCTCGGTGGCCGGCTCCTCGCTGGGCGGGTCGGTCGGCTCGGCGCTCGTCGGGGTCGGCTCCGGCGTCGGCTCGGCCGCCTCGCCCACCACCTGGCGCGAGGCGGTCCGCCGGGCCAGCAGCCGCGCCTGCGGGTCGTACACCTCCGCGGCGAAGCTGACCCGGCCGCGCCCGACGTCCTCGGCGAAGGCCACCCGGTAGCGGGCGGTCACCGTACGCCCCGGACAGAGCACCCCCGGATCCAGCTCCCGGTCGGTCAGCCGGGCGGTGTCACCGTCGGCACGGATCTCCAGCGGGAACGAGCCGGTCTCCTCGACCCGGTCCACCTTCACCTGGTCCAGCCGCAGGCCGTCCACCCGCAACAGCATCGACCAGCGCACCTTGACGCACTCCGAGCGGGCGCCCCGGTCGGACCGGGACACCACCGCGGAGAGCGTCTCCACCCGGTCGCCGGCGGTGAACTCGTCGGGCAGGCCGCTCAACTCCGTGGAGAACGCGGCCGCCGCCCGTGCCGGCGCCGCCCCGCCGTAGCCGGCTCCCGCCAGACAGGTCAGCACCAGCCCGATCCGCAGCGCGTGCCGCCACCCGCTCACCACGCCTCCCTCACCTCGGTCGTATCCACCCGCAACGCTAGGAGCGGGCCCGGCCCGCCGGTAGACGGGCGTGTTCGCACCGGTCGTCAACATCGGGGGTCCCTTTCACCGAGGGTGGTGAACCGGTCACCGTCGACCGGCGACACGCCCGGGATCGGCGCGTCGACCGCGGTGGGACACAATCGGTCGGTGTCCGAACTGTCCGCCGCGTTCGTCCGGCTGCACGCCCGCCTGGCCCCGGTCGCCTTCGTCCCCGAGGTGCGGTTGCACCAGGCCGACGAGCCGATCGGCCTCTGGGAGCTGACCGAGGGCGAGTTCCGCAGCGCCCAGCCGCCGCCGTTCTGGGCCTTCGCCTGGGCCGGCGGCCAGGGCCTGGCCCGCTACGTGACCGACCACCCCGAACTGGTCACCGGCCGCCGGGTCCTCGACCTGGCGTCCGGCTCCGGCCTGGTCGCCATCGCCGCCGCCCGGGCCGGCGCGGCCGCCGTCCGGGCGGTCGAGGTGGACGAGCGGGCCGTCGCGGCGGTCGCGCTCAACGCCGAGGCCAACGGGGTACGCGTCGACGCCGAACTCGGCGACATCCTCGACTCCGACGCCGGCGACGCCGAGGTGGTGCTGGCCGGGGACGTCTTCTACAGCGAGGCGATGGCCCGCCGGATGCTGCGCTTCCTGCTCCGGGCCGCCCGGGCCGGAGCGCGGGTGCTGGTGGGCGACCCGGGCCGGGCGTTCCTGCCCCGCGAGCGTTTCCACGAACTGGCCGCGTACGACGTGCCGGTGTCCGAGGCGCTGGAGAGCGTGCGGGTGAAGCGCACCACCGTCTGGGAGCTGGACCCGAAGCCGCCGGGAGCGCGCCGGTAGCGTCGGCGCGTGCTGTTCCGGGGCTGGGGGAGGTCCGTCGACGGACCGTGGCCGGACCTGGCCACGGTGGTCGACCACGTCGGCGTGCCGCACCTGGTGGTGACCCGGCACGCGCTGGTGCGCCGGGTGCTCGCCGACCCGGTGACGTTCCGGCCGGACAACGCGCTCGACGCGGTGACCCCGATCCCGGTGGCCGCGCTGCGGGTGCTCGCCGGGCACCGGTTCCGGTTGCCGCCGACGCTGGCGAACAACGGCGGCGCCAGCCATCCGGAGATCCGGGGCATCGTCGCCGACGCGCTGCACCCGCACCGGGTGGCCGCCCAACGTCAGTGGCTGACCGCGCTGGTCCGCGAGCGGGTGGCCGGGCTGACGGCCGCACTCGACGCCGGCCGGCCGGTCGACCTGTACGCCGACCTCGCCGCCGACCTGCCGCTGCTGGTGCTGGCCCGGCTGGTCGAGCTGCCGGACGCGCCGGTCGGCGCGGTCAAGGACTTCGCCCGGGCCGCGCTGGAGCTGTTCTGGGCGCCGCTGGACGCCTCCCGGCAGCTCGCGCTGGCCGCCGAGGTGGGCCGGTTCCACACCGTGCTGCGCGGGTTCGCCGCCACCGGGGGCGGGCTCGCCGCGCGCCTGCGTACCGCCGGGCACTCCCCCGACGTGGTGGTCGGCGCGCTGTTCTTCCTGCTCGTCGCCGGCCAGGAGACCACCTCGCAGTTCCTCACCCTGCTGCTGCACCGGCTCGCCGGCGAACCGGCGGTACGGGCCGGGCTGCGCGCCGGTGAGATCGGCGTGGACGACGTGGTCGAGGAAGGGCTGCGGTTAGAGCCGCCGATCGTCACCTGGCGGCGGGTGGCCGCCGTCGACACCTCGCTGGGCGAGACGCCGGTGGCGGCGGGCACCAGCGTGGTGGCCTGGCTGGCCCGCGCCGGCCGGGACCCGGCAGTGGTCGCCGCGCCGGGCGAGTTCCGCCCGGGGCAGCCCGGTTCCCGCCGGCACCTGGCGTTCGGCGCCGGCCCGCACCGCTGCGTCGGCGCGCAACTGGCCCGGATGGAGGCCGCCGTGGTGGTCGCCGAGGCCACGCCGCTGCTCGACGGTGTGGCAGTGGTCCGTCCACCGTGGTGCCCGGACAACCTCACCTTCCGGATGCCGGACGCGTTCGTGGTCCGCCGCGCCTGACCCCGCGGCGTTCCGCGCCTGACCCCGCGGCGTTAAGAGGGGGCCCTTCCTCTACCGGAGGCGTTAAAGGGGGGCCCTTCCTTACAAAAGTCAGGGGGCGCCCCCGTCCTTCGACAGCGGCGCCGCTCCGCCGCCGCCGCATAGCGTCCCCGCATGATCACACTTCGTGGGTTGACGAAACGGTTCGGCGGGGTGACCGCCGTCGACGGCCTGACCGTCGAAATCCGCCCCGGCCAGGTCACCGGGTTCCTCGGCCCGAACGGCGCCGGCAAGTCCACCACCATGCGGATGGTGCTCGGCCTGGACCGGCCCACCGCCGGGACGGCGCTGGTGAACGGCCGGGCCTACCGCACCCTGCGGCACCCGCTGTACGAGGTCGGCGCGCTGCTCGACGCCACCGGCGTGCACCCGGCCCGGTCCGGCGCGGCGCACCTGCGGGCGATGGCGCGCAGCAACGGCGTACCGGCCCGGCGGGTGGCCGAGGTGCTCGACCTGGTCGGCCTGGACGACCGCGCCGCCGGCAAGCCGGGCCGGGCGCTGTCGCTGGGCATGGGGCAGCGGCTCGGCATCGCCGGCGCGTTGCTCGGCGACCCGCCGGTGCTGCTGCTCGACGAGCCGGTCAACGGGCTCGACCCGGACGGCGTGCGCTGGATCCGCGGGTTCACCCGGCGCCTCGCCGACGAGGGGCGCACCGTGCTGATCTCCAGCCACCTGATGAGCGAGATGCAGCAGACCGCCGACCGGGTGGTGGTGCTCGGCCGGGGTCGGCTGGTCGCGGACGCGCCGCTGGCCGAGCTGATCGCCGCGCGACCCGCCGCCGCGGTCCGGGTACGCGGGCCCGAGCCGGCCGCGCTCGCCGCGCTGGGCGAGCGGCTGACCGCCGAGGGCGCCACGGTCACCACCGACGGGGACACGCTGACCGTGGCCGGCAGCACCGCCGACCGGGTCGGCGACCTCGCGTACGAGCGGGGGGTGCGGCTGCACGAGCTGACCCCGATCGCGCCCTCCCTGGAGGAGGCGTTCCTGGAGCTGACCGCCGACAGCGTGGAGTACGCCGCCGGCCCGACCGGAGGCGGAACCCGATGACCACGCTGCCCACGCTCGACCCGACCCGCCCGGCGTCCCGACCGGCCCCGGCCGGCCACCCGCTCGCCGGCGCGGTGGCCGCCGAGTGGACGAAGCTCTGGTCGGTCCGCTCCACCTGGTGGACCCTGCTGGCGGCGGCGCTGACCATGGCGGCCACCAGCGCCCAGCTCGCCATCTACGCGGTCAACGCCAACACCGACGACGACCCGACGGTGAACCCGGGGGTGCTCGACGTCGGCGAGGTGGTGGCCGGCTCGCTGGAGCTGACCCAGTACGTCGTGCTGGCCCTGGGCCTGTTCGCGATCACCAGCGAGTTCGCCACCGGCACCATTCGCACCACGCTGCGCTGCACCCCGTCCCGGGGCCGGGTGCTCGCGGCCAAGGCGCTCGTGGTCGGCGCGGTGACGTTCGGCGTCGGGCTGCTGCTCGGCGTCCTCGGCGCGGTGGTGGCCCGGCCGGTGCTGGGCGAGTGGGGCCGGGCCCCGCTCGGCGGCACCGTGGCGGACGTGTTCGCCTGCGCCGCGTACCTGGCGTTGCTGGGTGTGCTGGCGCTCGGGCTGGCCGCGGCGCTGCGCGGCGCGGTGCTGACCCTGACCGTGCTGTTCGCCGCGCTGATGATCGTGCCGCTGTCGTTGCAGGAGCCGGAGATCACCGTGCTCACCCGGATCGCCGACGCGTTCCCCGGCGTCGCGGGCAACCACTTCCTGGCCGGGGACACCGAGCCCTACCCGGCGGCCGTCGGGCTGCTGCTGCTCGCCGGCTGGGCCGCCGCCGCGCTGGCGCTGGGCCGGTGGGCGCTGGCCCGACGCGACGCCTGAGCGGGGCGGGGCTGGTCAGCCGGACGGCGGGACCAGCCCCGCCTCGTACGCGAGGATCGCCGCCTGCACCCGGTTGCGCACGTCCAGCCGGGTGAAGACGCTGGTCAGGTAGCTCTTCACGGTGCCCTCGACCAGGTGCAGCCGCCGGGCGATCTCGGCGTTGGACAGGCCCGCCCCGACCAGCGCGAGCACCTCCCGTTCCCGGTCGGTCAGCCCGGCCAGCCGGTCCCGCGCGTACGGGGCGCGGGCGAGCCGGCCGCCGCTGAGCTCGATCACCCGGCGGGCCACCCGCGGCGACAGGTACGCCCCGCCGTCGGCCACCGCCCGGACGCCGGCCAGCAGCTCCCTCGGGTCGCCGGACTTGAGCAGGAACCCGGCGGCGCCGTGGCCGAGCGCCCGGGCGATCAGGTCGTCGTCGCCGAACGTGGTGAGCATGACCGCGGCGGTCTCCGGCACCAGCCGGCGGATCTGCGCCGCCGCGCTCAGCCCGTCGCAGCGCGGCATCCGGACGTCCAGCAGCGCCACCCGGGGGCGGTGCGCGCGGACCAGCTCGACCGCGGCGTGGCCGTCGCCCGCCTCGCCGACCACCTCGATGCCCGGATCAGCGGCCAGGATCGCCCGGACCCCGGCCCGGACCATCGCCTCGTCGTCGGCGAGCACCACCCGCAGCGGGCGCCCGTGGTCGTCGCTCATTCCTCGATCCGCTCCTTGCTGGTCAGCCGCCCGTCGGTGAAGCAGAGTCGCCAGGTCGCCTCGGCGAACGGGAAGTTCCCGTCGGTGTAGAACTCGCAGCCCGGGGCGGCGCCGGTCGCCGGCGGGTCGGCCTGCCGGCGGGGCAGCCCGAGCGTGTCGCGCTGCTCGCCCAGCCGCAGCCGGTCGTAGCCGGACCGGTCCAGCACCGCGCCGGCCGTGGCCATCGGGTAGTAGACCAGCGCGAGCGCCAGGGCCAGCCCGGCCGGCACGCCGATCGCGACGAGCAGGCTGCGCCGCAGCCGCCGGCGCGCCTCCCGCAGCCGCGACGCCGCGTCGCCGGGCCGGTCGTGCCGGTGCGGCCCGTCGACCGCCGCGCCGCCGACGTCGCCCTCCCGCCGGCCGTCGTCGAGCCGGGCGGCGGTGGGCACCGGGCCTCCGGTCGGCGTGGCATCGGTGACCGGGTGGGCGGTGGGCGGGGCGGCCGAGGTCAGCGGGAGACGGGCGGTGACCGCCCACCCGCCGTCGCGGGAACCGGCGTCCAGGAGGCCACCGGCGAGGCGGACCCGCTCGCGCAGCGCCAGCAGCCCGGAGCCGTGCGACGCCGGTCCGGGCAGCGCGGCGGCCGGCGGCGGCGGGTTGACCACCACGACGGTCACCGTGTCGACGCCCCGGTCCACCGTCACCGTGACCGGGGCGCCCGGGGCGTAGCGGGCGGCGTTCGTCAGCGCCTCCCGGACCACCCGGTGCACGGCGTGCGCCACCAGCGGCGGCAGGTCGGCGTCGGCGGGCCCGGCGCGCAGGTCGACGGTCATGCCGGCGTCCCGGGCGCCGTCGACCAGGTCGGTGACGGTCTCCCCCGGCGGACGCAGCGGGCCGGGCCGGTCCTCCCGCAGCAGCCCGATCACCTCGTGCAGCCGCTCGGTGGCGGCGGCGACGCTGGCCCGCAGCTCCCCTGCCGCCGCCCGGTGGGCGCCGGGCAGGTCCGGCGCCAGCTCCAACGCGCCGGCCCGCAGCGCGATGAGGCTCAGGTCGTGCCCGAGCGAGTCGTGCATGTCCTGGGCGATCCGGGCCCGCTCGCGCAGGCGTACCCGCTCCACCGCGGCCCGCCGCTCGTCCTCGGCGTGCCGCCGCCCGGCATCGGCGAGCGCCCGGTGCTGCCGTCGCAGCCGACCCAGCAGCCAGGGGAACACGCCGGCGAAGAGCAGCACCGAGGCGAGCTGGAACCAGACCGCCGGCTCGGTGCCGAGCAGCCCGAGGTTGAGCCCGGTGCCGGTGACCGCGATGGCGGCGAACACGACCGCCGCCGGGGCCGCCCGGGCGCTGCGCCGCCCGGCCAGGTAGCCGAAGACCGGGATGGCGAACACCACGTTGCCGTCGACCAGCGAACCGGCCACCACCGCCAGCACCGCCACGAGCGGCCACCGGCGAGCCACCACGACCGAGCCGGCGAGCAGCGCAAGCACGACGGCCAACAGCGGCACGTCGTACGGCTGCCATGGCGGGCTGAGCCGGGCCGACGTCGCCGGCGCGGCGAGAACGGCCCAGAGCAGCAGGTCACCGGCCCGGCGTCGGGCCGCGGGCGACAGCGGGCGCGGTTCCACGGCGGTCACGCTACCCACCGCTGGGAGGCCCGGACACCGACGAAGGTCAGGTCTCCTCGGCCCACGCCCGCCAGTCGTCGAGCACGCCGTAGAGGGCGGGGGTGAGCCAGCCGGGGGCGGACCGGCGGAACACGCCGGGGTCCATGCCGCCGGCGCCGGCCGGGACCGCGCCGAGCAGGTTCGGCACCAGCTCGGACAGGTTGAGCCAGTGCACCAGCTCCGGCTCCGCCGGCCAGGCGCCGATCACCACGCTGGCCGGGACGGCCCGCCGCTCCAGTGCCTCCAGCGTCAACGCGGTGTGGTTGAGCGTGCCCAGGCCGGCCCGGGTCACCACCACCGCCGGCGCGCCGAGCGACACGGCCAGGTCGGCCACCGTCCAGGGCTCGCCGGACGGGCGCAACCCCATCGGTACGAGCAGCCCGCCGGCGCCCTCGACCAGCACCAGGTCGTGCTTGTCGGCCTCCTCGCGGATCGCGTCGACGGCGGTGTAGAGCTCCAGCGGCGGCAGCTCGGCGACCCGGGCGGCGGCGAGCGGGGCGAGCGGGTCCGGGTAGCTGGCCAGCGTCCGGCCGGTGAGCGGGGCGGCGAGCCGGGTCACCGAGTCGACGTCGCCGGGCTCACCGGTGGCCGTACCGGTCTGGCCGGGCTTGACCACCGCGACCCGCAGGCCGGCGGCCTGCGCGGCGGCGGCGACGGCCGCGGTCACCACGGTCTTGCCGATCTCGGTGTCCGTGCCGGTCACCAGCACCGGTCCGGTCCAGCCGTCGCTCATGAGACCTCCCGCGCACACGCCACGATCACGTCCAGGGCCCGGGCGAAGTCGGCCCGGTCCACCCCGGCGCCGATGGTCAGCCGCAGCCGGGACCGGCTGTCCGGCGTGGACGGGGGTCGGAAGCAGCCGACCGCCACACCCCGGTCGCGGCAGGCGGCGGCCCAGGCGGTGGCCGCCTCCGGGCCGGGCGCGGTCACCGACACCACTGCCGCGTCCGGCGCGGAGACCGACAGCCCCGC
This sequence comes from Micromonospora sp. WMMD754, assembly GCF_049315235.1. Taxonomy (NCBI): domain Bacteria; kingdom Bacillati; phylum Actinomycetota; class Actinomycetes; order Micromonosporales; family Micromonosporaceae; genus Micromonospora; species Micromonospora sp. WMMD754. Next base: position 3,809,186 of record NZ_CP186058.1, on the reverse strand, counting down.
CTCGCCCAGCACCCGCACCGCGAGCGCGGCCCGGTCGGCCAGCTCGGCGCGGAGCGCGTCCCCGGCGCGGGCCAGCCGCACCGCGGCGCGTACCCCGGCCGCCACCGCCGGCGGCAACGCGGTGTCGAAGATGAACGTGCGCCCGGTCTCCACCAGGTGCCGGACGAACTCGGCCGGCCCGGCGACCACGCCGCCCGCCCCGCCGAGCGCCTTGGACAGCGTCGCCGTGACCACCACGTCCGGCGCGCCGGCCAGCCCGGCGGCGGCCACCCCGCCGGCCCCGGCCGGACCGGTGACGCCGAGCGCGTGCGCGTCGTCGACCAGCAGCAGCGCGCCGTGCCGGCGGGCCACCGCGTGCAGCCGCGCGAGCGGGGCCAGGTCGCCGTCGACCGAGAAGACCGACTCGGTCACCACCACCGCCGGTCGGCCCGGCGCGGCGGCCAGCGCCGCCTCCACCGCCGCCACGTCCGCGTGCGGCGTCACCACCGTCTCCGCGCCGGAGATGCGGCAGCCGTCGATCAGCGAGGCGTGGTTGTGGGCGTCGGAGACGAGCAGCGTACGCGGCTGCGTCAGGCCCCGGACCGCGGCGAGGTTGGCCAGGTAGCCGGAGGAGAACACCAGCGCCCGGTCGACGCCGAGCCAGCCGGCCAGGTCGTCCTCCAGCGCGTGGTGCAGGTCGGTGGAGCCGCGCACCAGGCGCGACCCGGTGGCGCCCAGCCCGTACCCGGAGAGGGCCCGCGCGGCGGCGGCGGTGACCTGCGGGTGGGTGGCCAGGCCGAGGTAGTCGTTGCCGGCCAGGTCGACCACGGCGTCGTCGGCGGCCCGCGGGCGCAGCGTGCGGGTCAGACCGGCCCGGGCCCGCAGCTCGGCCCGGCGGTCCAGGGCCGCCAGCCAGTCCGCCACCTGCCGTCCCCTCCCGCCGACTCCCCGCCCCGCCGGGCGCTTCCGCGGGGCGAAGTTACCACCCGGGCGGACCGCCCCGGCGTGGCGCGGTCCCGGCTCGCCAGCGGTTTCCCGGTGTCTCGGCGGCCTGTTAGGTTACGAGCCATGCCAGAGATCCTCGACCAGGCCCGGACCCGGGTGCTGGAGAACGGCGTCGGCCTCGACGAGGCCGGCATCCTCGCCGTGCTGAACCTGCCCGACGAGCACCTGCCCGCCGCCCTCCAGCTCGCCCACGAGGTCCGGATGCGGTGGTGCGGCCCGGAGGTCGAGGTCGAGGGCATCGTCTCGCTCAAGACCGGCGGCTGCCCGGAGGACTGCCACTTCTGCTCCCAGTCCGGCCTGTTCACCTCGCCGGTGCGCTCGGTCTGGCTGGACATCCCGGCGCTGGTCGAGGCCGCGAAGCAGACCGCGGCGACCGGGGCGACCGAGTTCTGCATCGTGGCCGCCGTGCGCGGCCCGGACGCCCGGCTGATGACGCAGATGCGCGAGGGCGTGGCCGCCATCCGCGCCGCCGTCGACATCCAGGTCGCCGCCTCGCTCGGCATGCTCACCCAGGAGCAGGTCGACGAGCTGGTCGAGATGGGCGTGCACCGCTACAACCACAACCTGGAGACCTGCCGCTCCTACTTCCCCAACGTGGTCACCACGCACTCCTGGGAGGAGCGCTGGGAGACGCTGCGGATGGTCCGCGAGTCCGGCATGGAGGTCTGCTGCGGCGGCATCCTCGGGCTCGGCGAGACGGTCGAGCAGCGTGCCGAGTTCGCCGCCCAGCTCGCCGAGCTGGACCCGCACGAGGTGCCGCTGAACTTCCTCAACCCGCGTCCGGGCACGCCGCTGGGTGACCGCCCGACGGTCGAGGGCAAGGACGCGCTGCGGGCCATCGCCGCGTTCCGGCTGGCCATGCCGCGCACCATCCTGCGCTACGCGGGCGGCCGCGAGCTGACCCTCGGTGACCTCGGCACCCGCGAGGGTCTGCTCGGCGGCATCAACGCGGTCATCGTCGGCAACTACCTGACCACGCTGGGTCGGCCGGCGACCGACGACCTGAAGCTGCTGGAAGACCTGAAGATGCCGGTGAAGGCGCTCTCGGCGACCCTGTGAGGCAGCGGTGACCGAACCCTCCCCCGCCACGGCCCTCCCCGCCGCGCTCTGGTGCGACAGGTGCGGCGAGTCGGTCGCGGCCGGCCCGCACCCGGCGTGCGCGGCGGCCCGGGCGCTGGAGCCGCCGCGCTGGTGCGCGTCCTGCCGGCGGCGGATGAAGGTGCAGGTCGTGCCGACCGGCTGGTCGGCGGTCTGCGTCGAGCACGGCGAGCGGCGGGGCTGAGGCGTGCTGCGGGGACGGGCGGTGACGCTGCGACCGGCGACGGACGAGGACGTGCCCGCGCTGGCCGCGATCCGGGCCACCCCGGAGGTGCGCCGCTGGTGGCGCGGCGGGGACGACCTGGTCGAGGCGGTCCGCGCCGACCTGGCCGACGAGGCGCTGACCGTCTACGCGATCGAGCACTCCGGCCGGCTGGTCGGCGCGATCCAGTGGTACGCCGAGACCGACCCGGACTACCGCCACGCCAGCCTGGACATCTTCCTCGACCCGGCGGCACGCGGCGCCGGGCTGGGCGGGGACGCCGTGCGCACGCTGGCCCGGCACCTGGTCGACGAGTACGGCCACCACCGGTTCACCATCGACCCGGCGGCGGCGAACACGGCGGCGATCCGCGCGTACGCGAAGGTGGGGTTCCGCCCGGTGGGCATCATGCGCCGCTACGAGCGCGGGGCGGACGGGCGTTGGCACGACGCGCTGCTGATGGACCTGCTCGCCGAGGACCTGCCCGGCTGAGTCAGCGGGTGGCGATCCAGTACCGGCGCAGCCGGCCCAGTTCGGTGTCGCGGACGTCCTCCAGCACCCCGCCGTGCCGCTCGATGGTCCGCGCCGAGGCGGTGTTCTCCACGTCGCAGGTGACCAGCACCGGGTCGATGCCGCGCCGGGCCGCCTCGGCGAGCGCGGCGCCGAGCGCGAAGGTGGCCAGCCCGCGCCGCCGGGCCGAGGGGCGCACCCCGTAGCCGATGTGGCCGCCGGCCTCGCGCAGGAAGTCGTTGAGGCGCAGCCGCAGCGAGATCGCCCCGAGCACCTCGTCCTCCTCGACGATCCACCAGTAGAGCGCCGGCACCATGCCCTCTGGCAGTCGGGACTCGTCCTCCCCGGCGCGCAGCCCGTCCACCCATGCGGCGAAGCCGGCCGGGGTGTCGACGTCGTCGGCGGGGCGCAGCCCCGCGCCGTCCTGGTGCACGCCACGCCCCCACTCGTCCCGGGCGGCCAGCCAGGACCGGTGCAGGCGGATGGTCGGGGTGATCAGCTCGGGCATGCCGGGAGGCTACCGGGGTGGCCGGTCGGCGGTCGCCCCGAATTCGGCCGTCCGGCCGGGACGTCACCCGTCGGACAGCGTGCCCGGCACCGCACGGGTGCCGGGCACGCTGTCCTCGGACGGTGTGGCGCCTAGCGCTGGAGGGTCAGCACCGCCGGCCGCCACGGCAGCAGGTTGTAGTCGCCGCCCGCACTCGGGTTCTTGCCCTGGTACAGCAACTGCAGGTTGCAGGCGTCGACGGTCTTGGTCTGGTCGGGGTTGGTGCGGACCAGGTCACCGTGGCTGATGTCGTTGGTCCACGTCGCGCCGCTGTTGGCCTTGCCGGCGAAGGGGTTGCTCTCGCTGGCCGCCTGCGGGGTCCACGTGCCGCTCAGGCTGCTGGACGTGAACGACCGGAAGTAGCGTCCCTGGCTCCCGATCGCCTCGACGATCATGAGGTACTGGTTCTGGCCCGCCACCTTGTAGACCTCGACGCCCTCGAACAGGTTGTTGGTCGAGTCGGTCATGATCGTCGTGTAGCTCGAACCGAAGCTGCCCGGGAAGTTCCCGAGCGGCATGCTCGACCGGTAGATCTTGCCGTTGTCCCCGGCGAAGAACAGGTACATGTTCTGGTCGTCGCCGATGAGCGTCTGGTCGATCACGCCGTACGGGGCGTCGGGGAGGGTGGCGGTGGAGAGCGTCTGCGCCGAGGACCAGCCGTTGGCGTTCGTCGGGTCGCTCGACGTCTTGTAGCTGAACGAGGTCGGTCCCCACTGGTACGCCAGCACCCAGATGTTCTTCGGCGCGAAGTAGAGCAGCGTGGGCGCCACCGTGCCCTGGCTCATTCCGGTCTGGCTGGCCGAGGCCATGTCGGACCAGTTCGTGAACAGGCTGAAGTTCATCGAGCCGTACTGGCCGCTGCTGTTGACGTTCGACCCGTAGACCAGGTGCTTGCCGTTGTAGACCACGTTGGTGAAGTCCTTGAGCGAGACCCAGCCGTTCTGCGGGTTGGTCAGCGCGCCGGTCGACGACCACCGGTAGGTCGACGGGAGCGCACACCCGCCCGCGGGCGGCGTGGTCGGCGGCGTCGACGTCGGGGGCGTGGTGCCGCCGAAGTCGGTCCGCCACTGCTGGTTGGACTGCCCGTGGCAGTCGTAGAGCTGGATCTGCTGGCCGTTGCCGGTGCCCCAGACGTCCAGGCACCGGCCGGACTGCACGCCGCTGATGGTGCCGTTGGCGTTGACGTTCCACTGCTGGTTCGACTGGCCGTTGCAGTCCCAGATGATGATTCCGGTGCCGTTCCCGGTGGCCGCGCCGTTCGCGTCGAGGCACTTGCTGCCGTAGACCATCAGTTGCTTGCTGGCGGTGTACGTCCACTGCTGGTTGGTCTGGCCGTGGCAGTCGTAGAGCTGCACGCGGGTGCCGTTGGTCTGCGACGCGTTGGGCACGTCGACGCACCGGCCCGACTGCGCTCCGACGATCCGGCCGGCGCCACCGCTCGGCGGCGGCCCGGTGGTCGGGGTCGTGGTCGGCCCCGAGGTCGGTGCGGCGGCGTTGAGGGCGTTGAGGACCGAGGTGTACGCGGCCTTCTTGTTGCCCCCGCCGTCGAACAGCAGCGGGTTCTCGCCCGAGCGCCAGGAGTCGCTGTCGCGCACGCCCCACACCGTGATGCCGATGCAACGCGGCACGTTCAGGCACGCCTGCGTCAGCCCCGCGTACTGGGACGTGGAGGCGTTGGTGACGTCGACCTCGGTCAGCGCCACGTCCACGCCCAGCGCGGCGAAGCTCGACAGCGTGGTCTGGAAGTTGCCCGGCAGGGAACTACCGCCGGTGAAGTGGGTCTGCAACCCCACACAGTCGATCGGCACACCACGGGACTTGAAGTCCTGGACCATCCGGTAGACACCCTGCGTCTTGCCGTACGACCAGTTCTCGATGTTGTAGTCGTTGTAACACAGCTTCACCGACGGATCCGCCGCCCGCGCCGTACGGAACGCCACCTCGATCCAGTCGTTGCCCGTGCCCTGCAGATTCGACTGCCGGCGACTGCCGTCCTCGTTGAACGCCTCGTTGACCACGTCCCACGCGGCCAACTTGCCCCGGTAGTGACCCATCACCCCGTTGATGTGGTCGATCATCGCCTGACGCAGGTTGCCGCCGCTCAGACTCTGCATCCACCCCGGCTGCTGCGCATGCCACGCCAGCGTGTGACCCCGCACCTTCAGACCACGCTGCGTCGCCCAGTTGTAGATCTGGTCGCCGGAGCTGAAATTGAACTGACCCCGCTGCGGCTGCGTCGCGTCCGGCTTCATCTCGTTCTCAGCCGTGATCATGTTGAACTCACGACCCGCGATCGTGCTGTACGTCGAATCGTTCAACCGACTCGCCGCGATCGCCGTGCCGAAGTAGCGACCCGACTGCGCCGCCGCCGCACCCAGCGTGCTCGCCGCGGCGTTCGCCGACGGCATCACGACCGCGACCGCGGCGGTTGTCACGACGCCGACCACGCCGGCGAGCAGCGCTCTGACGGCGGGCGACCGCCGCCGCCTGTTCCCGCCACGGGGAACGAATGGGCTGATTGCCACCTTGGCCTCCTCACTGGCCCGCACCCGGGCCGTCGGAGTGCCTACGACCGGACGCCCTGGTTAAAGATCGATTAACATCGATGCTTACATCGGGTCCCGGTCCAGGACAACAGGTTTCGGAAAAGTTTCGGAAAGGTGTGCGCCGGGCCCCCGGTCCCGCGCCGCAGGAAAGGCGGCGTGGCGTGGTCGGCCACCCGGAGTACGGTGACCGACCACGCTCGCCGGGCCGGCGCTCAGGAGACGACGCAGGCCGTCCCGTTGAGGGTGAAGGCCGACGGCCTCGGGTTGGTGCCGGTGTGGGTGCCGTTGAAGCCGAAGCTCGTCGACGCACCCGGCGCGAGGGTTCCGTTGTAGGACAGGTTCGACGCCGTCACGGCCGCCCCGGTCTGGGTGACGTTCGCCGACCAGGCCTGCCCGGCCTTCTGCCCGCTGCTCGGGAACGTGAAGGCCAGCGTCCAGCCGTTGATCGCGGTGGTGCCGGTGTTGGTGACGGTGATGTTCGCGGTGAACCCGGTGTCCCAGGTGTTCGCCGTCCAGGTCACCGCGCAGCCGCCGCCGGTCGGCGGGGCCGTGGTGGTGACCGTGACCGGCGGCGAGGCCGGCGAGATGTTGCCGGCCGCGTCCACCGCGACCACGGTGAAGGTGTACGCGGTGGAGGCGGTCAACCCGGTCACCGCCAGCGTGGTGCCGGTGGCGGAGCCGACCAGGACGGTCCCGCCCCGGTAGACGCGGTAGCCGGTGACGCCGACGGCGTCGGTGGCCGGGCCCCAGGTCAGTGTCAGGCCGGTCGGGCCGATCGCGGAGGCGGTGGGCGTGCCGGGCGCGGTCGGCGGGGTGGTGTCCGGCGCCGGGGCGGCCGGCGTGGTGACGGTCAGCGCCGCCGACGACGCGGACCGGTTGCCGGCGCCGTCGAGGGCCCGCACGGTGAACTGGTACGTCCGCTCCGGCAGCAGCCCGGTCACGGCCAGGGTGTTCGTGGTGGCGGTCCGCAGCACCAGCGCGTCGCTGCCGGTCTGGGCCTGGGTGACCTCGTAGCCGGCCAGGCCGCTGCCACCGGTGTCGGTGGAGGCGGGCCAGGTCAGGGTGAGGCCGGTGGACGTGACGGCGGAGGCGACCGGGGTACCGGGGACGCTGGGCGCGGTGGTGTCCGGAGTGGCCGGGCCGGGCTCGTCACCCCAGACCCGCACGCCGCCGGACCAGAGCGGAACCTTGCGGTTCGGCCCGGCGGTGGCCTGGTACGACGGGTCGTTCGTCGGGTCCCAGGTGCCACCCTCCGGCACGCCGATCTTGAACTGGACCTCCATCCGGTGCTGCGACTGCCCGGCCGGCGCGATGGTCCAGCCGGTGCAGTCGACCTCGACGTACCAGATGTCGCCGGAGAACTGCTTCGCGGTGGACGGCGACGGGCAGCCCTGGGTGTAGCCGGGCGTGACGGTGACCGGTCCGGTGCCGTCGGGCCGGAAGTAGTAGCGGAACTTTCCGGTGGTGAGCGCCCGGGCCGGGAACGCCGACTTGTTGTAGACGATCGCCTTGAGCCCGGTGGCGCGCGGCTCGGCCTGCATCACCGTGGTCTCCACGGTCAGCTCGTCGATGTCGGGTGTCTCGGCGACCGGGAAGCCGGCGCGCGGGCTGCCGCCGTACTCGTTGGTGAGCCGGGCCAGCGCGGAGGTGAAGCCGGCGTTGTAGTCGGTGGCCACCTCGTTCATCACGTAGTCCGACCGGCTGTCGGTGTACGCGTCGTTGGCCGCCGACGGGCCGCCGACCAGCGCGCCGTAGAGCACGTGCCGGGTCTCGGCGGGCACGGTCTGACTGTCCCACCAGGAGCCGTGCGCGGTGCGGTGGTGCGGGTTCTTCGGCGCGTTGTTCCCGAACCCGATCATGTAGCTGGAGTTGCGCGGGTTGTCGCCGAGCGCGTAGTTGACCTGCCGAACGGCGAAGTCGTGGTAGCGCGCCTTGCGCGTGGTGTCGGTGGTCCGGTCGCTGTAGACCAGCGCGGCGAACGCGGTGTTGGCGGCGTAGCGCAGCGCGCCCCAGGAGTCGAGCACCGCCATCCCGCCCGGCGAGTACGGCACCTTCTGCCCGTTGACGCCGACGGTCCAGTAGTCGAGCCACCGGTTGGCGTCGTCGACGTACTTCTGCTTGCCGGTCAGGTTGGCCAGCAGCACGTACGCGCCGAACTGCTTGTTGTCCCAGGCGATGGTCCACTTGTAGGAGCGGGTGGTGGACTGCGGCTCGGTGCCGAGCTTGTCGTACTCGCTCTCGGCCTTGGCCAGGTAGGTGGCGTCGCCGGTGGCCCGGTAGAGCCAGATCGCGCCCCAGACCAGTTCGTCCTGGTAGCCGCTCCACGACCGGTAGAAGCTCGTCGCGTCGGTGATGCACTCGTGGTAGCTCTTGCGCACCGTGTCGGCGAACGTGTAGAGCTGCTTGGCGTGGCCGAGCAGCTTGTCCGCGTAGGCCGCGTCGGTGGACCGGAAGACCATCGACGAGGCGGCCATCGCGGCCGCCGTCTCCCCCGCCAGGTCCGCGCCGCCACAGCTCGCATCGATCTTGTACGCGGGCCGCGCCATCGGCATCACCTCGGCCGGACCCCACCACTTGTGGTCGTCGTCGCCCTTGCCCACCTGGCCGTAGAGGACGTTCGGCGCGGGGTGCGCCTTGACGAAGTAGTCGTTGACGAAGCGCAGGTTGTTGAGCAGGTGCGTCAGCTGGCCGGAGGCGACGTACCCGTCGCGGTACTCGACCGCGCCCCAGGCGAGCATGGTGGCGCTGAACGCCATCGGGAAGCCGAACTTCACGTGGTCGCCGGCGTCGTACCAGCCGCCGGTCAGGTCGACGCCGACGTCGGCGCCGTCGGTGAGCGCCGAGTCGCCTCGCCAGGAGACCCGGTTCCAGGAGGGCTTGCGGCCGGACTGCTGCGCCTCGTAGAAGAACAGCGACTTCTGCAACGCCTCGGCGTAGTTGAACGCGGGCGCGGCCTGCGCGGCGGCGGGCGCGGCGGCGGCCGGGAGCGGGGCGACGGTGGCCAGCGCGGCCACCAGCGCGGCGCCGGCGGCGAGCCACCGGCGGGACGGGCGACCGCGCGGCGGCGGGGTCGGTCGAAGCATGGCGAGCTCCTGTGGAGGATGCCGCACGGCGGCCCGGACCGGCGGGGACGTGCCGGCCGGACCGCCGCGCAGTGGTGGTGGTGGGGTGGACCGCGGAGGCGCGGGAGCGCTCCCATGGATAAGCGACAATGTAACGGCGTGCGCGGCGGTTTGGGAAGACGGACGGCGGCGGCCCCCGGCCGCCCTACCCGTCGGTAACCCGATGGAGATGAATCACATCATCGATGTTCATGGTTGGGTTGCAGGCGTATCCGCAGCTCAGAGTCAAGCCGGCGACACCCGCGCCGAGCGCGGAGACCGACGGGAGGGGGCCTCGCGTCCTGGCATACGAGCGTACGGTTGCCCGCCCGATCGGCCCCGCGGGACAGTACGCGTCACCAGCGGTGCCATCGACGCCGCCGCTCCCCCGGACAACCTGAGGAGATCGCGATGGCCCTTCGACTCGCCGACGGCACCTCCTGGTCCGACACCCTCGCCCGGGCCGTGGCCGCCACCCCCGAGGCCTTCGACACGAGCGCCGACGGCGGCGCCACGCTGCACAACCTCGTGGAGGGCCAGTGGCGGGCGCTCGGCACGCCCACCGCGGTCCGCAGCCCGGTCGACAACACCACGCTGGTGAACCTGGCCCGGCTCGACGCCGACGCCGCCCGGGCCGCGGTCGCCCACGCCGCCACCGCGCACCGGGAGTGGGCCCGGACCCCGCTGGCCGAGCGCACCGCCCGGGTCACCGACGCGCTCGACGCGCTCACCGCGCACCGCGACCTGCTCGCCCTGCTGCTGGTCTGGGAGATCGGCAAGCCGTGGCGGCTCGCCTGCGCCGACGTGGACCGGGCGCTCGACGGCGTGCGCTGGTACGTCGGTGAGATCGAGCGGATGCTCGCCGACGGCCGCGAGCCGCTGCCCGGCCCGGTCAGCAACATCGCCTCCTGGAACTACCCGATGAGCGTGCTCGTGCACGCCGAACTGGTGCAGCTCCTGGCCGGCAACGCGGTCATCGCCAAGACCCCGTCCCAGGGCGGCGCGGTCTGCCTCACCGTCGCGCACGCGCTGATGCGCCGGGCCGGGCTGCCCGCCACCCTGGTCTCCGGCAGCGGCGAGGAACTGTCCGAGGTGCTGGTCCGCGCGCCCGAGATCGGCGCGGTGGCGTTCGTCGGCGGGCGCTCCAACGGCGGCAAGGTCGCCGCGGCGCTGCTCGACTCCGACAAGCGGCACTTCATCGAGCAGGAGGGCCTCAACGCCTGGGGCATCTGGAACTTCTCCCAGTGGGACACGCTCGCCGCGCACCTGAAGAAGGGCTTCGAGTACGGCAAGCAGCGCTGCACCGCGTACCCCCGGTTCGTGGTCCAGCGGGACCTGGTCGACGAGTTCCTCGACATGTACCTGCCGGTCGTCCGCTCGGTCCGCTTCGGCCACCCGCTCGCCGTCGGCGACGACTGGTCGGCCGGCGACCCGCTGCCGGAGCTGGACTTCGGCCCGCTGATCAGCGCGGCCAAGGCCGACGAGCTGCGGCGCAAGGTCGACGAGGCGGTACGCGGCGGCGCCGTGCCGCTGCACCGGGGCAAGCTCGACGGGGCGCCGTTCCTCGACGGGCAGGACACCTCGGCGTACGTGGCCCCCGCCGTGCTGCTGGCCCCGCCCGGCCGGTCCCGCCTGATGCACGCCGAGCCGTTCGGCCCGGTGGACACCATCGTCGTGGTGGACACCACCGACGAGCTGCTGGCCCAGATGAACGCCTCCAACGGCGCGTTGGTCGCGTCGCTGGCCTGCGACGACGAGGAGCTGGCCGGCAAGCTGGCGGTCGACCTGCAGGCGTTCAAGGTGGGCATCAACAAGCCCCGCTCCCGGGGCGACCGGGACGAGCCGTTCGGCGGCCGGGGCGCGTCCTGGAAGGGCGCGTTCGTCGGCGGCGACCTGCTGGTCCAGGCGGTCACCGTGGGCGGCGACCGGCGCCTCTACGGCAACTTCCCGGACTACAGCAGCTACCCGGCCACCTGAGCCGTCCCGACACACGAACGGGGCCCCCGCACCGGGGGCCCCGCCGTGTCACCGTCCCCCGCATCGGGAGTCGGTCCGGGTGGCGCACTGGGCGCCGGTTGCGGCCGTCCGGTCGGGCCCCTCGGGCGTGCCGCGCCGTTGCGGCTCACCTCCGTGGTCGGACCGGACGACCGTCAGCTCAATCCGACCGCTGCGCCGGCACGACCGCACCGGCGCCCGCGCCGCGACCGGCCGTCGCCGGTCCGCCGGTCACCGCGCCCGCCGTACCGCCGGGCGCCGGCCACCCGGCCGTCGCCGGGACCAGCGGGAGCGTCGCGGTCAGCACCGCGCCGTCGCGCTCCACCGCCACCGGCCGGTCCAGCCGGCGCAGTGTCCGCAGCATCGGGGTGTTCTCCGCCTGCACGTGCAGCAGCACGGCGGCGTAGCCGGCCCGCTCGGCGTGCCCGACCAGGCGGCGCAGCAGCGCCGAGCCGAGGCCCCGGCGCTGCCAGTCGTCGCGCACCAGCAGCGCCGCCTCGGCCTCGTCCCCCTCGCCGAGCAGGTTGGCCATGGCCACGACCGGCTCCGCCGCCCCGCCGGAGCCCGCCGTGGCGAGCACTGTCACCCCCCGGGCCGGCTCCAGCAGTCGGCGCAGCCGCGCCGGCGACGGGTCCGCCGCCCCGCTCAGGTAGCGCCGCTGCCGGCTCCGCGCCGAGCAGGCCGCGTGCAGCTCGCGTACGGCCGGCACGTCCTCGACGGTGGCCGGCCGCACCGTGACCTCCGCGCCGTCCGGCAGCACCAGCGTGACCCGGTCGACGTCCCGACGGGCCAGGGTCGCCGCCAGCTCGACCAGGGCCTGCGCCCGGGCGTACTCGGCAGGGGTGAAGCTCGGCTCCCGGCGGCGCAGCTCGTAGCCGCCGCCCGCCGGGTCGGTGAGCAGCATGGTGGTGCCGCCCACGCCGCCGGGCGCGGCGGCCGGGGTCGGGCGCCAGGTCACCGCGTCGGCGCCGAGCAGCGTCCGCAGCGTCGCGCCGGCCGCCTCCGGGTCGCGCACCAGCCGGCCGGCCAGGCCGAGCACCCGGGTCGGCTCGTCGGCCAACCCGCGCGCCTCGCTGCGCGCCACCCAGCAGTCCCGGCCCCGACCGCGCTCCACGGCGGCCCGCAGCTCGGCCTCGGTGACCTGCTCGGGCGCGTCGACCAGGAAGTCGTCGACCGCGCCGACCTCGGTGGTGTGCACCTGCACGGTGAGGATGTTGACCCCGCGCAACGCGAGGCTCGCCGTGAGCACCGACAGGTAACCCGGCCGGTCGTCCACGGTGGCTCGGATCCGCCAGAGCGCCATGGTTGTCTCCCTTCCTCACCCCCGACCATGCCGGCCGCCTGTTGCGCCCCCGTTGCCCCGGGGTGACGCGGCGCGACCGGTCAGGTGATGGTGGTCACCGGCGGCGCGCCGACCAGGTCCAGCCGGTCGCCGAGGATCACCGCGCTGGCGCGGACCAGCTGGGCGAGCCGGTCCACCTCGGTGGAGTGGAACCCGGCGGCCGCGAGCGGTTCGCTGTGGTCGCGGGCGACCACCAGCACCAGGCCGGCCCGACCGAACGGCGCGACCGCGTAGTGGTGCCCGTCCGGCGCGGTCAGGGCGCGGGCCCGCAGCGGGGTCACCTCGGGCAGCCGGGGCGGGCTCGGGGCCCGCCAGCTCGCGTGCCCGACCGTGGCCGTGCCGCACTCGCCGCTGCGCGAGGCCCAGTCCAGCGGGACCACGGCGGCCACCGCCCAGTCCGCCGCGAGCAGCCCGGGCACGGCGTCCACGAGCGTGGCCACCCCGTCGGTCGGGTTGGCCGCCACCTGGGCGAGCAGCTCGGCGTCCTGGCCGGTGGTGGTGGGCGCGCCGATCGCCCGCCACACCCCGTCCACCCGGACACCGGGGATCGCGGCCAGCCCGGCGAGCAGCCGCTCCACCCGCGCCGCGCCCGGCCAGACCACGGTGAAGTCGTCGACCGCCCGCCCGCCGAGCCGTTCCAGGACCACCACCTGCACGATGTCGGCGCCGGAGACGCCGAGCGTCCGGGCCACCTGGCCGAGCGTGCCCGGTCGGTCCGGCAGGGTCACCCGAACTCTCAGCAGCATGTCTGATCCCCTCCGCTCGGCGGGCCGGCCCGACGGCCGGCAGGCTGGGGCCCAGCCTGCCGGCTGACCATTTCGCCCCCGTTGCAGCGGCATGTCCCGGCGGGAAAATCCGACCTTGACAAGAAAGCTGAGCTGCCATCAACTATTCGGATGACCGATCCGGCCGTCGACGCTGCCCGGCCCCCGACCGGTCCGGCCCCACGCGGGCTCGACCTCGACCGGCTCGCCGCCCACCTCGCCACGCACCGGCCGGATCTGGCCGGGCCGCTGTCGGCGCGGCTGATCGCCGGCGGCAAGTCCAACCTGACCTACCTGCTGCGCGCCGGTGACCGTGAGGTCGTGCTGCGCCGGCCGCCGCTCGGGCACGTGCTGGCCACCGCGCACGACATGGCCCGCGAGCACCGGGTGATCTCGGCGCTCGCCCCGACCGGGGTGCCGGTCCCCGAGGCGCTGCTGCTCTGTCCGGACGACAGCGTGATCGGCGCGCCGTTCTACCTGATGGCGAAGGTCGACGGTGAGGTCTACCGGCGGCGCGAGCAGACCGACGCGCTCACCGCCGACCAGCGGCGTGACCTGGCCATGGCGATGATGGACACGCTCGCCACCCTGCACCGGGTGGAGCCGGCCGAGGTCGGGCTGGCCGACTTCGGCCGACCGGAGGGCTACCTGGCCCGGCAGGTGCGCCGCTGGGCCGGCCAGCTCGACCGCTCCCGCAGCCGCCCGCTGCCCGGCATCGACGAACTGCGCGACGCGCTGGCCGGCAGCGTGCCGGAGGGCGCGAACGCGGGTCGGATCGTGCACGGCGACTACCGGCTGGACAACCTGCTCGCCACCGTCGACCCGGTGGCGGTGCGGGCCGTGCTCGACTGGGAGATGGCCACGCTCGGCGACCCGCTCGCCGACCTCGGCCTGCTGCTGACCTACTGGGACGTGCTCGGCGACAGCGAGCAGGCCGAGGGCAACCCGGTGGCCGACGGCATCGGCCCCCGGGCCGGCTTCCCCACCGGCGCCGAGTTGATCGAACGCTACGCCGGCCGCAGCGACGTGGACGTCGGCCCGCTGCACTGGCACGTGGCGCTCGGCTGTTTCAAGCTCGCGGTGATCTGCGAGGGCATCCACTACCGGCACACCCTCGGGCAGACGCTCGGCGAGGGGTTCGACCGGATCGGCGAGATGGTGGCGCCGCTGGTCGCGCACGGTCTGCACGCGGTGAGGGAGAAGTAGATGGAGTTCGCGTACGACGACCGGACGGTCGAGCTGCGGCAGCGGCTGGAGGCGTTCCTCACCGAGTGCGTCCACCCGGCCGAGCCGGTGCACCACGAGCAGGTGCTCGCGGCCGGCGACCCGTGGGCCCGCCCGCCGGTGATGGACGAGCTGAAGGCCGAGGCGCGGGCCCGGGGCCTGTGGAACCTGTTCCTGCCCGACGCCCGTTACGGCGCCGGCCTGACCAACCTCCAGTACGCGCCGCTGGCCGAACTGACCGGTCGCAGCCCGCACCTGGCCCCGGAGGCGCTCAACTGCGCCGCGCCGGACACCGGCAACATGGAGCTGCTCGCCGAGTTCGGCTCGGACGCGCAGCGGGAGCGCTGGCTCGCGCCGCTGCTGGCCGGCGAGATCCGCTCCGCGTTCTGCATGACCGAGCCGGAGGTCGCCTCCTCGGACGCGACGAACATCGCCACCCGGATCACCCGCGACGGCGACCACTACGTGGTCGACGGCCGCAAGTGGTGGTCGTCCGGGGCGATGGATCCACGCTGCGAGATCTTCATCGTGATGGGCAAGACCGACCCGGACGCCGACCGGCACCGCCAGCAGAGCATGATCCTGGTCCCCCGGGACACCCCGGGCGTGACGGTACGGCGCGGGATGACGGTCTTCGGCTACAGCGACGCCCCGCACGGCGGGCACGCCGAGATCGACTTTTCCGGCGTCCGGGTGCCGGCGGAGAACCTGGTCGGGGCCGAGGGCACCGGTTTCGCCATCGCCCAGGCCCGCCTCGGTCCCGGCCGGATCCACCACTGCATGCGGCTGGTCGGCATGGCCGAGCGGGCCCTGGAGCTGCTCTGCCGGCGCGCCCTCGACCGGGTGGCGTTCGGCCGCCCACTCGCCGAGCAGGGCGTGGTGCGGGAATGGATCGCCGAGTCCCGGGTCCGGATCGAGCAGGCCCGCCTGCTGGTGCTCAAGACCGCCTGGCTGATGGACACGGTCGGCAACAAGGGCGCGCACACCGAGATCCAGGCCATCAAGATCGCCACCCCGGCCATGGCCGAGTGGGTGATCGACAAGGCGATCCAGGCGTACGGCGGGGCCGGCGTCAGCCAGGACACCCCGCTCGCCGCGCTCTGGGCCCAGGCCCGGACGCTGCGCCTGGCCGACGGCCCCGACGAGGTCCACCGGGCGTCCCTGGCCCGCCGCGAACTGCGCCGCTGGTCCTGACCGCCCCGGCCGCCCGCGCGGCGGTCGGGGTCAGGCGGAGGCGCGGTGGATGAGCTCGGTGTCCAGCAGCACGTGCGGCGAGGGCACCTCGTCGCCCCGGATGCGGGAGACCAGCAGGCGGGCCATCTGCCGGCCCATCTCCTCCACCGGCTGGAACACCGTGGTCAGCGGCGGCTCGGCCTGGCGCGCGATCGGGGCGTCGTCGAAGCCGATCACCGCCACGTCCTGGGGGACCCGCCGGCCGGCCTCGCGCAGCGCGCGCAACGCGCCGAACGCCATCAGGTCGGAGGCGACGAAGACGGCGTCCAGGTCCGGGCACGTCTCCAGCAGCCGGCGCATGGCGGCGGTGCCGCTGCCCTCGCTGAAGTCCCCGTACCCGATCAGCCCGGGGTCGACGGTGCCCCCGGCGGCCCGCACCGCCTCCTGGTAGCCGGAGAGCCGCGCCAGGCCGGCGCCCATGTCCTGTGGGCCGGCGATGGTGGCGACCCGGCGGCGTCCCTGGGCGAACAGGTGCTCCACCGCCTGCCGGGCCCCGCCGACGTTGTCCACGTCGACGAACCACGCCGGCTGCGCGTTCGGGTGCAGCATCCGGGCCGGCCGGCCGCCGAGCACCGCGGGCAGGCCACGCTCCTCCAGCAGCGTGGGCAGCGGGTCGGAGTCGTGCAGGGAGAGCAGCAGCACGCCGTCGACGTGCTGGTTGGTGAGGTGGTGCTCGACCCGCTCCCGCTCGATCGGCGACTGCACCATGGCCAGCCAGAGCTGCATGGGCGTCTCCACCAGCCCGGAGCTGACGCCCCGGACGATGGCCGCGAAGAACGGCTCGGTGAAGACCCGCTCCCCGGACTCGGAGACGACCAGCGCCACCGAGTCGGTCCGCTGGGTGACCAGCGCCCGGGCGGCCCGGTTGGGCACGTATCCCAGCTCGGCGATGGCCTGCTGGACGGCGGCCCGGGCCTCCGGGCTGACCTGCGGCGAGCCGTTGACCACGCGGGATACCGTGCCGCGCCCGACGCCGGCGCGGGCCGCGACCGCGTCGAGGGTCGGGCGCCCGAGCGAGCGGGTGCGCTGCGTTGTCATCGTCTGTGCTCCTCCGACGGTCGGGCGGGCCCGGCACCGATTGAGGCGTCGGTGCCGGGCCGCCCGTTACTGGCTGGCCCAGCTTATTGTGCGGCCAGGCCGTTGCGTCGGATCACGTCGGCGTACCACCTGGCGCTGGACTTCGCGATCCGGGCCTGGTTGTCGTAGTCGACGTAGACCATGCCGAACCGCTTCGTGTAGCCCCAGGCCCACTCGAAGTTGTCCATCAGTGACCAGGCGAAGTAGCCCTTGAGCGGCACCCCGGCCTCGATCGCGGCGTGCGCCGCGCGCAGGTGCGAGGCGAAGTAGGCCAGCCGGTCCGGGTCGTCCACCTCGCCGTCGACCACCGTGTCGACGAACGCCGACCCGTTCTCGGTGACGTAGAGCGGCAGGTCGGTGTACTCCCGGTGCACCCGCTCCAGCGTCTCCACCAGGCCCGGGGCGTCGATCTCCCAGTCCATGTCGGTGACCGGCACGCCGCGGGTGACGAACCGCACGTCCTCGCTGCCCGGCCAGCAGGACGGCGCCCGCCAGTAGGGCTCCGGCTCCGCGCCCTCGACCGGCGCGGCGACCACGTGCCGGCTGTAGTAGTTGACGCCGACCATGTCCAGCGGGGTCGAGATGGTCGCCAGGTCGCCGTCGCGGACGTGCCCGAGGTCGGTGATCCCGCGCAGGTCGGCGACCAGGTCCGCCGGGTACGCGCCGCGCAGCACCGGGTCCAGGAAGAACCGGTTCGCCAGCGCGTCGATCCGGCGGGCCGCGTCGGCGTCCGCCGCCGACCCGGAGGCCGGGGTGACCGGGTAGAGGTTCACCGTGATGCCGAGCTGCGCCTGCGGGCGGGACGCCCGCACCGCCTGCACGGCCAGGCCGTGCCCGAGCATCAGGTGGTGCCCGGCCCGGACCGCGTCCCCGCCGTCGCTGCGGCCCGGCGCGTGCACGCCGGAGCCGTAGCCGAGGAACGCCGAACACCACGGCTCGTTCAGCGTGGTGAAGTACTTCACCCGGTCGCCGAGCGCGTCGGCGACCAGGTGCGCGTACTCGGCGAACCGGCCGGCGGTGTCGCGGGCCGGCCAGCCGCCGGCGTCCTCCAGCGGCTGGGGCAGGTCCCAGTGGTAGAGCGTCACCCACGGCTCGATGCCGTGGCCGAGCAGCTCGTCGACCAGGCGGTGGTAGAAGTCCATCCCCTCCTGGTTGACCCCGCCGGTGCCGCCCGGCTGCACCCGGGGCCAGGACACGGAGAAGCGGTAGGACCGCAGCCCCAGGTCGGCCATCAGCCGCACGTCGTCCGGCATCCGGTGGTAGTGGTCGCAGGCCACGTCGCCGGTGTGCCCGGCCACCGTCCGACCCTCGGTGTGGCTGAAGGTGTCCCAGATCGACGGCGTACGGCCACCCTCCGCCGCGGCGCCCTCGATCTGGTACGCGGCGGTGGCCGCGCCCCAGAGGAAACCGGGCGGGAAGGTCAGGGCCGGGCCCCCGTCGAGGACGCCGACGGCGGGCGGGCTGGCTGGGTTGCTCACGACTTGACGGCGCCTTCCATGATGCCGCCGATGATCTGGCGGCCGAACAGAACGAACACGACGAACAGGGGCAGGGTCGCGATCAACGTACCGGCGAAGATCTGCGAGTTGTCGGCGAAGTAGGCGGTGTTGAGGCTGCGCAGCGAGATCTGGACGGTGGGGTTGGACGGGTCGGCCAACACCACGAACGGCCAGAAGAACTGGTTCCACTGTTCCATGAAGGTGAGCAGGCCGAGCACCGCGGCGGCGGGCCGCAGCGCGGGCGCCACCACGTGCCAGTAGACCCGCCAGGTGGAGCAGCCGTCCACCCGGGCGGCCTCGATCAGCTCGTTCGGGACCGCCTGTTCGGCGTACTGGCGCATCATGAAGATCCCGAAGCCGCCGATGAGGAACGGCACGGTCACCGACGGCATGGTGTTCAGCCACTCGAGCTTGGCCATCAGGATGTAGAGCGGGAGCACGCCGAGCTGGATCGGCACCATCATCGAGGCGAGGATGATCAGCAGCAGCGCGTTCTTGCCCCGGAAGCGGAGCTTGGCGAACGCGAAGCCGGCCAGCGAGCCGAAGAAGACCGTGGCGACGGTGATCGTCCCGGAGACCAGGAACGAGTTCAGCAGCCCCTTGACGATGTTGGCGTCGCCGTTGGCGAGCACCCGCTCGATGTTCTCGCCGAGCTTTCCGCCGGGCAGGAACGGCGGCGGCCAGGAGTTGGCCGCGTCGTTCGTCCGGGAGGCGATCACGATCATCCAGTAGAACGGGAACAGCGACAGGATCACGCCGAGGACCAGGCCGAACCAGGTGAGCGGGCTGGCCTTCCAGAGCCGCTCGGCCTGGTGGGTGGCCTTCGCCGGCGCGGTCGGCCGGGTGGGTGGGCGAAGCGTGGTGGTCGTCATCTCGTCACCTCACTTGTCGGAGCTGATGCGGCGGGCCAGCAGGTAGTTGACCGTCGACATCAGCGCGATGAGCACGAAGAGCACGAGCGCGACCGCCCCGGCGTACCCCCACCGGAAGCGCTGGTTCATCACGTCGAGCAGGTACATCGTGATGGTCTGGAACTGCCCCTCCGAGCCGCCGGAGAGGCCGCCCGAGCCGCTGGTGAACAGCAACGGCTCGGTGAAGAGCTGGAGCCCGCCGATGGTCGAGATGATCAGCGTGAAGATGATCGTCGGACGCAGCTGCGGGACGGTGATCGACCAGAACTGGCGCCGCCGGGAGGCCCCGTCCAGCGCCGCGGCCTCGTACATGTCCTTGCTGATCGACTGCATGGCGGCCAGGTAGATCAGCGCGTTGTAGCCGACCCAGCGCCAGTCGACCATGGTGGAGATGGCGAACCAGGAGGCGAAGCGGTTCGCCCGCCAGTCGATCGGGTCCAGGCCGATGCTGTCGAGCAGCCAGTTGACCAGGCCGAAGTCCTTGGCGTAGATCATCGAGAAGATCAGCGCGACCACCGCGGTCGAGGTGATGATCGGCATCGCGATGGCCATCCGGAAGAACGTCTGCGCGCGCAGCTTCCGGTTCAGCGCGTTGGCCAGCATCAGCGCCAGCAGCAGCTGAGGCACGGTGGAGAGCACGAACATGCCGAACGTGTTCACCACCGCGTTCCAGAACTGCGGGTCGTCGGTGATCAGTTCGACGAAGTTGTCCAGCCCGACGAACGAGATCGTCGAGTTCAGCGGGGACCGGTCGGTCAACGCGATCCAGACCGTGTACGCGATGGGATACGCGCTGAACACCGCGAAGATCAGGAAGAACGGCAGGACGTACAGGTAGGGCGAGTACTTCAGGTCCAGCTTGGTCGCGGAGGCGGCGCGACGGTGCGCGGGACGGGCGGCGCGCGGCGGACCGGGCTCGGGCGGCGCCGTGGCGTGCAGGTCGAGGCTCATGGGGAGTCCTTCTCCTCGGCCGGCGTCACCCGCCACACGGGCGACGCCGGGCTCTGCGGGCACCGCGGGTGGCGCCGGCAGCGCGGGGCTGCCGGCGCCACCCGCGGGCGGCTCAGCCGGGTCACTTACCGGCGGCCGCACCGTTCTTCAGGGCCGCCTGCCACTGCTCGTCGGCCGACTTGCCCTGCTCGACGGCGCGCAGCGTGTTCTCCACGGCGGTGCGGACCGCGTTGTTCTTCGGGCCGAGGTAGACCGGCTTCAGGTCGGTGGCGCCGGCGGCGAAGATCTTGCCGACCGGGGCCTTGCTGAAGTAGTCGTTGGTCGAGTCGGCCACGGCCGGGTCGGTCAGCGCCTGCGGGTTCGACGGCAGGTTGCCGACCGCCTTGAACGCGCCGATCTGGCCCTGCGCGCTGGTCAGGAACTTGGCCAGCTCGGCGGCCTCCTTCTGGTGCTTGCTCGACTTCGGCACGCCGAGGAACGAACCGCCCCAGTTGCCGCCGTTGCCCGGGGCCTTGGCGACGTCCCACTTGCCGGCCGCCGCGTCACCGGCCTGGCCCTTGATGACACCGGTCATCCACGCCGGGCAGGCGATGGTGGCGAAGGTGCCGTTCTTGAACCCGGCGTTCCACTCGTTGGAGAAGGACTGCAGGTTGTTCGACAGCCCGGCGGCGATCATCTTGGTGGTCAGCTGGTAGGCCGCCTGCACGTCCGGGTTCTGGTCGATGACCATCTTGTTGCTCTTGTCGTAGTACGTGTAGCCGGTGCCCTGGCCCGCGATCTGCATCAGCACCACGTTGTAGAAGTTGGTCGCCGAGTCGACGAACTTGTGCTTCTTGTCGGCGGCGGCGAACTTCTGGCCGGTGGCGATGAACTGGTCCCAGGTGGGCCAGAGCGCGCCGACCTGCTCGCGGTCGGTGGGCAGGCCGGCGGCCTTGAACAGGTCGCTGCGGTAGCACAGCGCCATCGAGCCGACGTCGGTGCCGAGGCCCAGCACCTTGCCGTCGGGGGTGGTGCCCTGCTCCCACTTCCACGGCAGGAAGTTGCCCTTGAGGTCGTTCGCGCCGTGGTCGGCGAGGTTCACGAACTTGTCGGCCTGCGCGTAGAACTGGACGATGGTGCCCTCCTCCAGGGCCACCACGTCGCCGGCGCCCGACCCGGCGGTGATCTGCTGGGTCAGGCGGGTGTTGTAG
Organism: Micromonospora sp. WMMD754; assembly: GCF_049315235.1. Taxonomy (NCBI): domain Bacteria; kingdom Bacillati; phylum Actinomycetota; class Actinomycetes; order Micromonosporales; family Micromonosporaceae; genus Micromonospora; species Micromonospora sp. WMMD754. The sequence continues at coordinate 3,788,012 of NZ_CP186058.1, read as the reverse complement.
TCACCCAGGCCGAGGCCCTTGCCGCGCTCCTGGATCTTGACGTTCGGGTGGTCGGCTTCGTACTGCTTGTACAGCTCTTCGTAGCCGAAGCCCTGATCGCCGAAGACGTCGACGACCAGGGTCACCGGACCGCTGCTGTCGCCGCTGTCCGACGAGTCGTCGCCGCAGGCGGTGGCGGTGGCGAGCACCGCGACGGACGCGAGCGCGATGGCCGCGAGCTGCCGACGGCGGATTGGGACGCTCATCCGAGACCCCTCTTTCGGTGGTGAGGCGATATCTGTGTGGTGGGGGGTGCGTGTCGCGCGAACCGGAAGAGGCAGGGATGAGACCGACGCCACTCGCGGGAGCGCTCCCATGAGATTGCCGGCAGGTGTCAGGGGTGTCAATAGACCGGTGGGAGCGTTCCCATTTCGTTACCGCGTCATCCCCCGGGCCGGAATCCCGGGGGCGCGGTCAGCAGCAGCGGCGCAACAGGACGGTCGCGCGGTCCGGGTCGAACCCGGCCGGATCGAACGCCGGACCGGCCCACTCCCGCATGGCCGGGTGCTCGGGATGCGCCGGATCGGCGAGCGCGGCCAGCAGGACGGCATAGCCGCCCGGGCCGCCCACGTCCTCCGGCGGGCAGGCCCGCTCCCCGTCCAGACAGACCGGGTAACGCTCGTCCGGGTCGGCGGCGCAAACGTCCTCCACCACCAGGTCGTGCTCCCACCAGTCGCCGAAGTCGTAGGTGTAGCGGAACCGGTCGCCCTTGCCCACCACCGCGTCCAGCCGGACGTCCAACTCGTCGCGCAGCGCCAGCTCGCCGTCCGGATCGGGCTCGCCGTACTGCCGCCCGTCGACGTCGAACGAGTGCAGGTGGCAGTCGCGCCAACCCATCGCGTGCTGGAGCACCCGGTGCAGCCGGTCCAGGGTGTAGCCGCCGGGCACCAGCACCCGCCGCCACACCGGCGGCCGGACCCCGGCCAGCGACACCATCAGCTGGAAGATCTGACGCGACACGCGGTCCCATCCTTCCTCGGCATAGGCTGCCGGCATGATCTGCCGAGCCTGCCGGGAGCGGCGGCACGACGACTGTCCTGGCCGGAAGTGGTGCGACTGCCAGCACCGTACCCCCGAACCCACCCCGCCGGTCACCGGTCCGGCCGGCGAATGAGCGTCGGAAGCCCGATCGAACGGATCTGGCCCGCACCCGTCACCGGCGCGCTGACCGACCCGCAGCTCACCGCGCTCTACGGCCGCGCCGACCACCCGCACCTGCGGGTCAACTTCGTCGCCAGCGCGGACGGGGCGGTCACCCTGGACGGCTACTCGGCCGGGCTCTCCGGCGAGCCGGACAAGCGCGTGTTCGGGCTGCTGCGGATGCTCTGCGACGGCCTCCTGGTGGCCGCCGGCACGCTGCGCCACGAGGGCTACCGCGCGGTCCGGCTGAGCGCCGAGCGACGGGCCTGGCGTCGCGAGCGGGGGCTGGCCGAGTTCCCCACCCTGGTGGTGGTCTCCGGCTCGCTCGACCTCGACCCGGCCCAGGCCTGCTTCGCCGACGCCCCGGTCCGGCCGCTGGTGCTCACCCGCTCCGACGCGGAGGCACCGGCCGGACTGACCGAGGTGGCCGACCTGCTCCGCTACGGCGACGAGCGCGTCGACCTGGCCGCCGGCCTGGCCGAGCTGCGCCGCCGCGGGCTGGGGCAGGTGCTCTGCGAGGGCGGCCCGCACCTGTTCGGCGCGCTCACCGCGGCCGACCTGGTCGACGAGCTGTGCCTGACCGTCGCGCCGCTGCTCGCCGGCGCCGGACCCGGGCGGATCACCGCCGGCGACGGCAGCGTCCCGCGCCGCCTGCCGCTACGCCACGTGCTGGCCGCCGGCGACGGCACGCTGATGCTGCGCTACGCCCGCGACCCGGGCGACCCCCCGCCCGCCGGGGCCGCACCCCCCGCCTGAGCAGCCCTCCGCCGCTGGCGGCTGGCGGCTGGCGGCTGGCGGCTGGCGGCTGGCGGCTGGCGGCTGGCGGCTGGCGGCTGGCGAGATCTTGGTACGAAAGGGCCCCGATGAGGGCCGTTTCGTACCAAGATCTCCACGCTTCCCGAGAAGCGGGACATGCTTCTCGAAGTTCGGAAACCTGCTGCGTGGCACGTGGTCGCCGGAGCAGCCACCGCAGCGACCCGAGCGGGCGGAGAACAGTCGGGCCCGTTCGCCCGGGACGCCGCCGAGGCGGACCGGACGGCACGCACCGTGGTCGGTCGGATCCGGGGGGCGACCGCCGGGCACACGGCCGGCGTGGCGTCCGCCGCGTCGCGTGGCAACCTGTCGCATCCCTCGGGCAGGATGCACGACGTGCACCGCCAACGGTACGACCAGCCGACCGGAGACAGCCGATGACCGACGACCAGCTCGACGGGCCCGGCGAGGGGGTCGGCCGGGTGCTCGGCACCGCCGACGCCACCCCGCTCACCTTCTGGACGGCCGTCGCCCCCGGCAGCTACCTGCAACTCGACGACGTGGTGGTGACCCGCCGCGAGCTGCCCGACCGCGAGCCGGTGACCATCGCCGGGGTGGTGACCCAGGTGCGCGCCCGGCACGAGGGCGCGCAGTTCGACTCCGACGTCTTCGCCATCGCCGACGGCACACTGCCGGCCCAGGTGCAGGAGGCGGCCGAGGTCACCACCACCCGGGTCGACCCGGAGTTCTACGTCCCGCCGACCCCCGGCGCGGTGGTGCACCGGGCCGAGGGTGACGCCCGGGCCCGCGCGCTGCACTTCGACCGGATGGAGCGGCGGATCCCGATGGGGATGGGCCGTGACGGGGTGCCGGTCTACCTCAACGCCGACTTCCTCGACGGCACCCGGGGCGCGCACGTGTCGATCTCCGGCATCTCCGGTGTCGCCACCAAGACCAGCTTCGCCACCTTCCTGCTCTACTCGGTGTTCCGCTCCGGTGTGCTCGGCGGCGACGCGGTCAACGCCAAGGCGCTGATCTTCAACGTCAAGGGCGAGGACCTGCTCTTCCTCGACCACCCGAACAGCCGGCTCGACGACCCGACCCGCGCGGCGTACGCGAAGCTCGGCCTCGACGCCGGCGCATTCCCGGACGTGCGGGTCTACGCGCCGCCCCGGGTCGGCGACTCCTCCGGCACCCCCGACGTGAGCAGCCGGCTCACCGGCGTGGACAGCTTCTACTGGACGCTGACCGAGTTCTGCGCCGACCGCCTGCTGCCCTACGTGTTCGCCGACGCCGACGACGAGCGCCAGCAGTACACGATGGTGGTCCACTCGGTCGCCGCCCACCTGGCCCGGTACGCCCAGCCGGCCGACGGCGGGGTGAGCATCGACGGGGTGCGGCTCGGCTCCTACGCGGATCTGGTCGACCACGTGGTCGAGCAGCTCAACGACGACGAGACCCGGGGCGACTGGGCCGGCAGCGCGGTCGGGCTGGGCACCGTCAACGCGTTCGCCCGCCGGTTGATCGGCAGCAAGAAGGACCTGGGCCGGCTGATCCGGGGCGACCTGGCCACCCGCCGCCCGCACTCGATCAACACCGCGGAGAGCGCCCAGGTCACCGTGGTCGACCTGCACAACCTGCCGGACCGCGCGCAGCGCTTCGTGGTCGGCGTGACGCTCAAGAGCGAGTTCGAGCGCAAGGAGAAGGCCGGCACCGCCAAGCCGTTGCTCTTCGTCGTGCTCGACGAGCTGAACAAGTACGCCCCGCGCGAGGGCTCGTCGCCGATCAAGGAGGTGCTGCTCGACATCGCCGAGCGGGGCCGCTCGCTGGGCGTGATCCTGGTCGGCGCGCAGCAGACCGCCAGCGAGGTCGAGCGGCGCATCGTCACCAACTCGGCGATCCGGGTGGTCGGCCGGCTCGACCCGGCCGAGGCGTCCCGCCCGGAGTACGGCTTCCTCCCGCCCGCCCAGCGGCAGCGGGCGCTGCTGGCCAAGCCGGGCACGATGTTCGTCAACCAGCCCGACATCCCGGTGCCGCTCTGCCTGGAGTTCCCGTTCCCGGCCTGGGCCACCCGGGTCTCCGAGGCGGGCCGCGCGCCGTCGGAGACGCTACGGTCGATCACCCAGGCCGCCGACCCGTTCGCGGTGGTCGGTTCCGGCTCCTCCGACGACGACATCCCGTTCTAGGCGGCACCCACCATGAAGATCCTGCACACCTCGGACTGGCACGTCGGCAAGGTCCTCAAGGGGCAGTCCCGGGCCGAGGAGCACACACAGGTCCTCGCCCAGGTGATCGACATCGCCCGGGACGAGCGGCCCGACCTGGTCATCGTCGCCGGTGACCTCTACGACACCGCCGCGCCGACGCCGGAGGCGACCCGACTGGTGACCCGGGCGCTGACCGCGCTGCGGCGTACCGGGGCCGACGTGGTGGTGATCGGCGGCAACCACGACAACGGCGCGGCGCTGGACGCGTTGCGGCCGTGGGCCGACGCCGCCGGCATCACGCTGCGCGGCAGCGTCCGGGAGAACCCGGCCGAGCACGTCGTCGACGGGGTGACCCGCGACGGCGAGCGGTGGCAGGTCGCCGCGCTGCCGTTCCTGTCCCAGCGCTTCGCCGTCCGCGCGGTGGAGATGTACTCGCTCACCCCCGCCGAGGCCAACCAGACCTACGCCGACCACCTCGGCCGGGTGCTCGGCAAGCTGGCCGAGGGGTTCACCGAGCCGGACCGGGTGCACCTGGTCACCGCCCACCTCACCGTGGTCGGGGCGAGCACCGGCGGTGGCGAGCGGGACGCGCACACCGTGCTCGGCTACGCGGTGCCGGCCACCGTGTTCCCCGGCAACGCGCACTACGTGGCCCTGGGCCACCTGCACCGCTCGCAGCGGGTCGTCGGGCCCTGCCCGATCCGCTACAGCGGCAGCCCGCTCGCGGTCGACTTCGGTGAGCAGGAGAACGTCGGCTCGGTGACGATCGTGGAGGTGACCGCGACGACCGCCGCCCGGATCCGGGAGGTGCCGGTGCCCGGCGCGGTGCCGCTGCGCACGGTGCGCGGCACCCTCGCCCAGCTCGCCGAGATCGAGCCGCCGGAGGGCTGGCTGCGCGTCTACGTCCGGGAGCAGCCCCGGGCCGGGCTGCGCGAGGAGGTGCAGGAACTGCTGCCCCGGGCGCTGGAGATCCGGATCGACCCGGAGCTGGTGCCGACGCCGGGCAGCGGCACCCGCACCGCCCAGCGGGCCGGCCGCTCACCGCGCGACCTGTTCGCCGACTACCTGGGCAGCCGCGGGCACGCCGACGAGGACGTCCGGGAACTCTTCGACGAGCTGCTCGAGGAGGTCGACCACTGATGCGCCCGATGCGACTGGACATGGCCGGCTTCACCGTCTTCCGCGACGAGACCACCGTCGACTTCACCGACGCCGACTTCTTCGCGCTGGTCGGCCCGACCGGCTCCGGCAAGTCCACGGTGCTCGACGCGATCTGTTTCGCCCTCTACGGCACGGTCCCCCGCTGGGGCGGCGCGCGGGGGCTGGCCAACGCGCTGGCGCCGTCGGCGACCGAGGCGCGGGTCCGGCTGGTCTTCGAGTCCGCCGGCGACCGCTACGTCGCCACCCGGGTGGTCCGTCGCGACGGCCGGGGCACGGTGAAGACGGCCAACGCCGGGCTCCAGCTCATGCCGCCGGGGTTCGACGTCACCAAGCTCGACACCGGGCTCAGCCCGGAGGACCTGGGCGAGGTGGTGGCCGGCACCCCGGCTGAGATGGAGCAGGCGGTGCTGGACGCGGTCGGGCTGCCGTACGAGCAGTTCACCTCCTGCGTGGTGCTGCCGCAGGGGCAGTTCGCCGACTTCCTGCACGCCAAGCCGGCCACTCGCCAGCAGATCCTGGTCAACCTGCTGGGGCTGGGCGTCTACGAGGAGGTCCAGAAGAAGGCGGTCGAACGCGCCGGGCAGGCCGAGGCGAAGCTGGAGGCGGTCGACAAGATGCTCGGCGGGCTCGCCGACGTCGACGACGACAGTCTGACCGCCGCCCGGGAGCGGGTGGACGCGATGCGGGAACTGGCCGCCGCGGTCGCTGCCGCCGTACCCGAATGGGAGCAGGCCCGGGCCACGGCGGGTGAACGGGCGGCGGCGCTGGCCGCCCTCGACGCCGAGCTGGGTGTGCTGGCCGGGGTGCGGCCGCCGGACGGCACCGCCGAGCTGGCGCGGGCGGTGGCGCAGGCCCGGGTCGCCGCCGACGAGGCGGCGGCCGCGGTCGGGCTGGCCGAGGAACGCGAGGAGAAGCTGCGCGGGGAGCTGGCCGCCGCCGGTGACGAGAGCGCGCTGCGGCTGCACCTGAAGGCGTACGCGGACCGGGACCGGCTGACCGCGGAGGCGGCGACGGTCCGCGCGGCGGTGGACGCGGCGCGGACCGAGCACGACGCGGCGGTGGCGGCGCTGGCGGCGGCGCGGGCGGACGCACAGCGGGCCGAGACGGAGCTGGAGTCGGCGTTCCGCGCGCACGAGGAGGCGAAGGCCGCCGACCAGGCGGTGGCGCTGCGGGCGCACCTGGTCGGCGGCGCGCCGTGCCCCGTGTGCGAGCAGACGGTCACCACGGTGCCGGCGGTGCCGAAGGGTTCGGCGGTGAGCCGGGCGATCGAGGCGGGCAAGGCGGCGCGGGCGGCGAGCGAGGTGGCCAAGCGGGTCGTGCAGGACCGCGACACCGCGGCGCGTGATCTGGATCGGGTGCTGCTGCGTGCCCGGACCCAGCACGACCAGCTCGGCGCTCGCCTGGCCGAGCTGGACGAGCAGCTCACGGACGCGCCGGCGCCGGAGCGGTTGCGCGAGTCGCTGGCCGAGCACGCGCGGCTGCGGACCGCGTTGGAGGAGGCGGCCGGTGCGGTGCGGGCCGGCCGGGAGGCGGCCCGGCGGGCGCGGGGTGCGCTCGACGCCGCGCAGGAGCGGCTGCGCCGGGCCTGGCGTGACTTCGACGCGGTACGCGACGGGCTGGCCCGCTTCGGGCCGCCGGCCGCCGACCGGGACGACGTGGCAGCGGCGTGGGCGGCGCTCGCCGGTTGGGCGGGCGAGCAGGCCGACCGGCGGCGCGCCGACCGGGCCGGGCTGGCCGCCTCGGTGGAGGCGGCGCAGCGGGCCGCGGCCGAGGTCGCCGACGGGATCGCCGCGTTGTTCACCGCGGCCGGGCTGGACGCACCGCAGGACGCACCGCGCGACGTGGCGGTGGCGGTGGAACGGGCCGAGGCGGAGGTGCGCCGGCTCACCGAGCGCCGCGAGCAGGCCGCCGACCTGCGCGAGCAGCGGGCCGGCCACGAGCGCCAGGCGCGGGTGGCCCGCGCGCTGGCCGGGCACCTGCGGGCCAACAACTTCGAGCGCTGGTTGCTCACCGAGGCGCTGGACCTGCTGGTCGACGGCGCGTCGCGGATCCTGCGGGAGCTGTCCGGCGGGCAGTACGACCTGGTCCACGACAAGGGCGAGTTCTTCGTGGTCGACCATCACGACGCCGGGCTGCGGCGCGGCGTGCGGACGCTGTCCGGCGGGGAGACGTTCCAGGCGTCGCTGGCCCTGGCGCTGGCGCTGTCGGAGCAGCTGGCCGGCATGTCGACCAGCGCCGCGAGCCTGGAGTCGATCGTCCTGGACGAGGGCTTCGGCACGTTGGACGCGGCGACGCTGGACACGGTCGCGGCGACGCTGGAGAACCTGGCCGCCCGGGGCGACCGGATGGTGGGGGTGGTCACCCACGTGCCGGCCCTGGCGGAGCGGATCCCGGTCCGCTTCGAGGTCCGCAAGGACGCGCGCACGGCCCGCGTCGAGCGGACCGGCCTGTGACCCCGAAGTTCTTCGTCGACACGTGGGACCCGGCGTACGGCGCGTCGTTCGAGGCGGCGGGTGGGTCCGGTCCGGCCGCGCCGAGCAGCGCCCAGGTCGACGCGGACGTCGAGCTGCCGGCGACGGACTGGCGGGCGATCGACGCCCGCCCGGACGTGCGCGCGCCGGACGTGGTGCTGCTGGTCGACGGCGTGCGCCGGATCGACGCCAGCGTGTGGACCGCCGAGGAGGACGGCGGCTCGTTCCCCGGCATCGCCGCCTCGTACGCCGCCGGGGTGGTCCGCTGCGACCTGGACCGGGGCGCCGCCGAGCTGGCCGGCGCCCGGGTGGGCCGGGGGCTGTTCACGGCCAGCCCGTCGGCGCAGGACGTGGTGGCCGGGGCGATCCGCTACCCGGTGCACCGGGTCTCCGGCACCGGCGAGCTGAGCAAGCTGCCGGCCGCGGTGCAGGCCCCGCTCACCGCGCTGGAGGTGGCCGTCTCGGACGCGGTCCGCACCGACGGCGACCTGCTGGTGGTGGACGGCCCGCTGCGCAGCCGGCGCAACCTGCCGCGCACGCTCGGCTACATCAAGACCCAGCACAGCCAGTACCTGGACGCCCGGCTCACCGCGGTGGTGACCGGGCTGGCGCCGGGCCAGCGCTGCCCGGTGTTCCGGCTGGGCACGGCGTGGGGCGGCTGGTCCTGGTACCTGCGGCTGCCGGTGGCCGCCGGGGCGCCGTGGGCGGGCATCGTGCGGATGGAGTGCTCGGCCGACCTGACCGTCCCGGAGGCGGTAGCGCTGGCCGACCTGTCGCTGGTCACGCTGCCCCGGTTCGCGTCCACCCCGTACAAGGACCCGCGCGCCCCGCAGAACCTGGTGCCGATCGCCGGGCTGGAGCGCCGGCTGCGCGGGATGCTCGGCGACGCCCGGCTGCTGCACCGGGTGCTCACCGCGGCGGCGCGCGGGATCCGGCGCTGATGGGCCGGCGACGCGACGACGACCGGGTGGTGGCCGACGTCGACACCGGCCGGGCCGAGCTGGTGCCGGACCGGGACCGCCCGGGCTCCTGGACGCTGCTGCTGGACGGCGCGCCGCAGTCCCACGTGGACCTGGACGACCCGACCCACCTGGAGTTCGAGTACGTCCGGCGACTGGCCGCCGCGCTCGACGTGGTGGCGCCGGCGGGCGCGCCGCTGCGGGTGCTGCACCTGGGCGGCGGCGCGCTCACCCTGCCCCGCTACGTGCAGGCCACCCGGCCCGGCTCGACGCAACGCGTGTCCGAGGTGGACGGCGCGTTGGTGGACCTGGTCCGACGTGCCCTGCCCTGGCCGTCCGACCCCCGCCTGAAGGTGCGGGTGGCGGACGCTCGCGCCACGCTGACGTCCAGCCGGGACGGGGCGTACGACGTGATCGTGGCGGACGTGTTCGCCGGCGCCCGCACCCCCGCGCACCTGACCTCCGTCGAGTTCGCCGCGCAGGTGGCCCGGGTGCTCGCGCCCGACGGCTGCTACCTGGCGAACATCGCCGACGGGCCGCCGCTGCGACACGCCCGTGGGCAGGTCGCCACCGTGCGTACCGTGTTGCCCCGGGCCTGCCTGGTGGCCGACGCGGCGGTGCTGCGCGGCCGGCGGTACGGCAACCTGGTGCTGGTGGCGTCCCGGGTGGAGCCGCCGGTGCCGGAGCTGACCCGACGCGCGGCCGGCGACTGGTTCCCCGGCCGGGTGGTGGCCGGCGCGGACCTGGACCGGTTCTCCGGCGGCGTCGCGGTGGTGCGCGACGCGGACGCCGTCGACTCCACTCCGCCCCCGCCGGGAATTTTTTCGGTCGATCGTTGATCCGATCGGCGGGTCGCTGCGTATCACCGGGCGGCCATGCCCGTGGGGGGCCGGCTGATGTCATTGGACACCGGAGGTCTGCATGCATGCGGTGGCGGCCGGCTGGCACGGCGAGGTGGCGAGGCCCGAGTGGATGTTCGCCCGGGCGCAGCCACACTCGCGCGCGTCGCGCTCGGGACGGGGGGTCGACGCCCGTCCGGCGGATCGCCAGAATGACCCGGTGCCGCCGCGACCCGCCCCCGGACGCCACCAGGCGACCTCCGCCGAGGCCAGCCACTCGGACCAGCTGATCCGGCTGCTCTACGCGGAGCACGCCGGGCCGCTGCTGATGTTCGTGATGCGGCTGACCGGCGGGGACCGGCAGCGCGCCGAGGACATCGTGCAGGAGACGCTGCTGCGGGCCTGGCGCAACGCGCACCGCCTCGGCGTGCAGGGTGGTCAGGGCTCGCTGCGGCCGTGGCTGGTGACGGTGGCCCGGCGGATCGCGATCGACGAGCACCGCAGCGAGCAGGCCCGGCCGGCGGAGACGTACGACCGGGACCTGACCGCGTTCGCGGAGGCGGACAGCACCGACCGGGTGTTGCGCACGATGACCGTGGCGGACGCGCTGCGTACGCTGAGCCAGTCCCACCGGGAGATCCTGGTGGCGACGTACTTCCGGGGTCGTACCGTGCCCGAGGCGGCCGAGGAGCTGGGCCTTCCGCTCGGCACCGCGAAGTCGCGGGTCTACTACGCGCTGCGCGCGCTGCGCACGGCTCTGCAGGAGAGGGGGGTGACGGAATGAGCCGGGCCGACCACATGGACGTCGCCGCGTACGCGCTCGGCGTGCTGGACCCGCAGGACACGGAGCGGTTCGAGGAGCACCTGGCCACCTGCTGGGCGTGCGCGGCGGAGCTGGAGACGATGGTCCCGGTGGTGGGGATGCTCTCCGGCATCGACGGCGAGGCGATGGCCGCGCTGGAACAGACCCACACCGACCCGGCGCTGCTGGACCGCACGCTGGTGGCCGTGCGGCGGGACCGCCGGCGTACCCGGGTCCGGCAGTTGCTGGCCACGGCGGCGGCCGTGGTGGTGTTCGGCGGCCTGAGCGGTGTCGCGGCCGGGATGCTCGGCGACGACTCGCCGTCCGTGCCGCAGGCCGGGCCGACGCCGCCCGTGCCGACCGCCGCGCCGAGCAGCGGCCCGGCCGACCCGAACGCCCCGGGCGTCGGCGGCGACAAGGAGATCGAGGGCGACGAGCACCGCGCCACCGACCCGGGCACCGGCGTGCAGACCACGATGTGGCTGGCGAAGAAGGAGTACGGCACGCAGATCGCGGTGCAGCTCGGCCGCCTGCCCGGGCCGCGCACCTGCCGGCTGGTGGTGGTGCGCAAGAACGCCACGAGCGAGGTGGTGAGCACCTGGTCGGTGCCGGGCAACGGCTACGGCACCAACCAGAACCCGCTCACGCTGCAGTTGAGCGCGTCCACCTCGGCCCCGCTCGGCGACATCGAGAAGGTCCAGGTGCAGTCGGTCGACGTCAACGGGGTGGCGAGCCCGCTGGTGACCGTCTCCGACCTCTGAGGTGACCGCGCCGACGGCGCCGGGCGGCCTGGCCGCCCGGCGCCGTCGCGTCGTTTCCGCCACCTCCCCCTCGCGGTGCCGCACGCGCGGCGGTGCGGAACGGTTCAACCGGTCCACTGTGAAATGGACCACCCTTTCGACTTCAACCTTGACAGCGCCGCCGCCCGTACTACTCGGCGAACTGCCAGAATCGAGGAGGGCACGTGGCACACCACAAGCGGACGACCGTCATCGTCGCGAGCGCGATGGTCGCACTGACGGCCTGCGCCCCCGCGGGCTACAACGGCGCGAACTCGGGCGCGGCGGAGCCGGTGGCCGTCGCCGCGGCCGAACCGACCGCGGCGGCCGAACCGGAGGCGTCGGCGGCACCCGAGGCGCCCGCCGCCGACCAGGCGCCCCCGTCCGACGTGAAGCTCACCGACGAGCTGGTCGGCAAGAAGCTACCCCGGATGGGCCAGGTCGTCACCGACCAGGACGGCTGGGTGCTGTACCGGTTCGACAAGGACTCGGATGACCCGGCGCAGTCCAACTGCGTGGACAAGTGCGCCGAGGTGTGGCCGCCGGCGCTGACCGACGGCAACCCGCAGCTGCAGGGCGTCTCGGACGACAAGGTCGGCACGGTCACCCGGCAGGACGGCACCCGGCAGATCACCATCGGGGGCTGGCCGGTCTACCGCTACATCGGGGACAAGAAGCCGGGCCAGTGGAAGGGCCAGGGCGTCGGCGGCACCTGGTTCGTGGTCGACCCCAACGGCAAGAAGAACCTGACCTGCCTGCCGACCGGCACGCCGAAGGCGGTCGCCCCGCCGGCGTCGGGCGGCGGCGACTCGGGTGGCGGGTCGACCTACTCGTACTGACGCACCTGGTCACGGTGACCGGTCGCCGCCGGGGAGGGCGCGGCCGGTCACCGTCGTGGACCCGGAAGGCGGGGCGTACCGGCATCGCCCCGCCTTCCGGCACGAGCACCGCCGCGCCCCGCGCGGCGGTGTCGGCCGTCACGGCGGGGCGGCGTGGCAGAGTGGCGGGGTGACCTCGCCCACCGCCCGCCGGACGCTGCGCCCTCCGGCCGGCTACCGACTGGCCGCCTCGGTGCGGGCGCTGACCTTCAGCCCGTACGACCCGTGCGCGCGGATCGCCGCCGGGAGCTTCTGGTGGGCCACCCGCACCCCGGACGGGCCGGCCACCCTGGCGCTGCGTCCGGAGGCCGGCGACCTGGTCGCCGAGGGGTACGGGCCGGGCGCGGCGTGGGTCCTCGAGCGGGCCGACCGGGTGGCCGGGCTGCGCGACGACCTGACCGGGTTCGCCGCGCTGGCCGCCGCGCACCCGCTGGTCGCCCGGCTGGCCCACGAGCACCACGGGCTGCGGATGCCCGCCACCGGCCAGGTCTTCCCCCGGCTGCTGCGGGCGGTGTTCGAGCAGAAGGTCACCGGCAAGGAGGCCTACCGGGCGTACGCGGCGACCGTGCGGCACTTCCGCGAGGCGGCGCCCGGCCCGCTGCAACCACTGCTGCTGCCGCCCGAGCCGGCCGCGGTGGCGGCCACGCCGTACTGGGTCTTCCACCCGTTCGGGGTGGAGCAGCGGCGGGCCGACACGCTGCGCCGCGCCGCCGCCGTCGCGGACCGGCTGGAACGCTGCGCCGACGCGGTCGAGGCGACCCGCCGGCTCACCGCCGTCCCCGGCATCGGCCCGTGGACCGCCGCCGAGGTGGTGCGGATCGCGTACGGGGACCCGGACGCGGTCAGCGTCGGCGACTACCACGTGCCGAACACGGTGGCCTGGGCGCTGGCCGGGGAACCGCGCGGCGACGACGCCCGGATGCTGGCGCTGCTGGAGCCGTTCCGGGGGCACCGGGGTCGGGTGTGCGTGCTGCTGGAGGCGGCCGGGATCCAGGCGCCGAAGTACGGCCCCCGCGCCCCGATCCGCTCCTTCGCCCGCTACTGACCGCTCACCGGCGGGCGCACAATCGGCGCAGCGTGCGCCCCAGCCACCAGGCGTACCCCAGCTGGAAGCCCCGGGTGACCGGGCCGGCGGCGCGCACGTACCACCGGGCCGGCCGGCTGAACGCGGTCACCTCGAACCAGGTGCCGTCGGGGCCCCGGGTGACCAGGAACGCCTCCTCGCCGATCTCCGGGTGCCCGGGCAGGGTGCCGTAGCCGAACCCGGCCCGGTCCGGCTCGTCCACCGCCCAGACCACCTCGGTCGGCCCCCAGACCCGCGCCGGGCCGACGCCCAGCCCCGGGGTGACCCGGACGCCGGGGGCGGCGCGCGGGGCGTCGGTGCGCATCACCACGCCGGCGGCGCGGTGCAGCCGCCAGCCGAGCACCGCGTCCGCCGCGAGCGGGAAGCCGCCGTCGGGCAGCCGGACCCGGTGGCGCAGGTGGTGGTAGCCGGCCGGCAGGTCGCCGCCGCGGGTCGCACCCACCTCGGCGTACGTCAGTTCGGGCCTCTCCACACCCGCCAGGGTACGACCGCCCGGGCCGGTTGTGGTGAGCTGAGCCGGTGACCGACGTGACCATCGCCCCCGCCGTCGTCGCCGACGCCGGCGAGATCCTCACCGTGCAACGCGCCGCCTACCTGGTCGAGGCGCAGCGCTACCGGGACGTGTTCCTGCCCCCGCTCACCGAGACGCTGGACGAGGTCCGGGCGGCGCTGACCGGCCCGGACGTGGTGCTCGCCGCCCGCCGCGGCCCCCGCCTGGTCGGCTCGGTGCGGGCCCGCATCGACGGGGACACCGCCCACGTCGGCCGCCTCTCGGTCGCCCCGGACCAGCAGGGACACGGCGTCGGCGGCCGGCTGCTCGCAGCGGTCGAGCAGGCCTGCGCCGGCCGGGTGGCCCGGTTCGCGCTGTTCACCGGCGCGCAGAGCGCGGAGAACCTGGGGCTGTACGCCCGGCGCGGCTACCGGGTGGTGACCCACCGCCCGGACGAGAACGGCAACCGCCTGGCGGTGCTGGAGAAGCTCAGCCCCGCTCGCAGCGACGCCTGAGCCCGTCCGCCTCCTGCCGCAGGTAGCGGCGCATCGTCGAGCCGCCGAGCAGCCCGACCAGCGCGGCCAACGGGCCGCTCTGGGTCAGCGTCAGCTCGGCCCGGGTCCGCCCGTCGTCGAGGCGCACCAGGCGGTGTTCGCCCCGACTGCGCACGCCCGGGCTCGTGGACTCCCAGACGAACGCGTACGGCGGGTCGATCTCGGTGACCCGCCAGACCGCCGGCCGCAGCCGGGGCTGGGTCAACCGGGCGGTCGCACCGAGCGCGAGCGGGCCGGGCTCCAGGCGACGGGCGGCGGTGACCGAGGGCGTCCACTCCGGCCAGCGCTCGACGTCGCTCTGCACCGCCCAGACCTGGTCGACGTCGGCGGCGATCTCGACGGACTCGACGAACCGCATGGCGTCCCTCCCCCATGGACAGTCCACCCAACCCTACGCCGCCCACTCGCACGACGTGTCCCGCACGGCCGACGGCGGGAGCGCGCGGCGACAGCCCGGGGCGGCGGGCGGGTCAGGCGGCCTCGTGGAGGTCGGCCAGGCCGACCGGGGCGTACCGGCGGAGCAGCCGTTCCAGCTCGGCCACCGAGCCGACCTCGCCGACGACGTTCGCGCCGCCGCCGTGCTCCGGCGGGTAGCGGTGCGCCAGCCGGTAGCGGTAGCGCCCGCGCACCAGCTCGACGCTGACCCGCCAGCGCCCGCAGCATCCGCAACTCCACTCCGGCACGCCGCGACGGTAGCTCTGACCTGCGGTTTCATCATCCGGTCGGCGGGGACGAAAGGGGCCGGGGCGGGACACGCCGCCCGGCCCGGGCGGTGATCTGGCTCACCAGCGTCGGTGGGGTCTGGTTGACTGGTCGCCGTGGACCTGCCGATCAACCCGCCGGTCGAGCCGATGCTGGCCAAGAGCGTGGCCGAGCTGCCCACCGATCCCGGTCTGACGTACGAGCCGAAGTGGGACGGCTTCCGCTGCATCATCTTCCGCGACGGCGACGAGGTCGAGCTGGCCAGCCGGGGCGGGAAGTCGATGACCCGCTACTTCCCCGAGGTGGTCGAGCAGGCGCTCCGTCAGCTCCCGCCCCGGTGCGCGGTCGACGGCGAGCTGATCGTGATCCGCCGGGACGGCCCCGGCTGGCAGCCACGGCTCGACTTCGAGCTGCTGGCCCAACGGATCCATCCCGCCGCCTCCCGGGTGAAGCTGCTCGCCGAGACCACCCCGGCCGACTTCGTCGCGTTCGACCTGCTCGCCCTGGACGACGAGCTGCTCACCGACCGGCCCTACCCGCAGCGCCGGGAGCGGTTGGAGCGGGCCCTGGCCGGGGTCCGCCCGCCGGTGCACGTGACGCAGGTGACCACCGACCCGGAGACCGCCCGGCGCTGGTTCGAGGTGTTCGAGGGCGCGGGGCTGGACGGTCTCATCGTCAAACCGGCCGACCTGCCCTACGAGCCGGGCAAGCGGTTGATGGCCAAGGTCAAGCACGCGCGCACCATGGACGCGGTGGTGGCCGGCTTCCGCTGGCACAAGTCCGGTCCGGTGGTGGGCTCGCTGCTGCTCGGCCTCCACGACGACGACGGGGTGCTGCACCACATCGGCGTCAGCTCCTCGTTCACCATGGCCCGGCGCCAGGAGCTGCTCGACGAGTTGGAGCCCTACCGCGAGGTGGGCGGCGGCCACCCGTGGGTGCACGGCGACCACGAGCGGGGGCAACGCATCCCGGGCGGGGTGAGCCGGTGGACCGGCGGCAAGAACCTGGAGTGGGAGCCGTTGCGACCCGAGCTGGTGGTGGAGGTGGCCTACGACGCGATGGAGGGCGACCGGCTGCGGCACACCGCGCGGTTCCTGCGCTGGCGGCCCGACCGCGACCCGCGCTCCTGCGGCTACGGCCAGCTCGACCGGCCGATCCGCTACGACGTCGACGAGGTGCTGCGCGGGAATCCGGCGGCGACGGTGAGCGACGCCCACGGCCGGGCGTAGCCTGGCGGTCGACACGATCATGGAAGGCGCCCACGTGACAGGCTTCCCCGACCGGACCCGCCGGTTCCGGCCCACAGTGGCCGCGTTCGTGGCCGCGGTGGTCCTCACCGCCGGCTGCACGCTGCCGGCGTTCGCCCCGCGCGCCGAGAGCGAGGGCGAGGCGGCCCCGCCGGGCAGCGCGCCCACCTGGCGGTCCTGCCCGGAGGTGCCCGACGAGCTGGTCGGTCGGGGCGCGGCCGACATGCGTTACGAGTGCGCCCGGATCGCCGTGCCCCGCAACTGGGGCACCGGCGCGACCACCGGCGCCACCGCCGGGCCGGGCACCGGCGAGACGTTCGAGATCGCGCTGATCCGGATCCGCTCCACCAAGCAGCGCGACCGGATCGGGTCGCTGGTGGTGAATCCGGGCGGCCCCGGCGCGTCCGGCGTCGACACGGCGGTCTATCTCTCCTTCGGCCCGGCGTTCGGCGGTCTGCCGGCGGCGGTCACCGACCGGTTCGACATCGTCGGCTTCGACCCGCGCGGGGTGGCCCGGTCCAGCCCGGTGAAGTGCATCCCCGACGCCGACCTGGACGCCAGCTTCGGCTACGACCCCGATCCGGAGAGCCAGGCGTCCTTCGACGGCTTCGTCGACCTCAACCGGCGCATCGGTCAGCGGTGCGGCGCCAAGTACGGCGACCAGCTCCGGCTCTACGGCACCGAGCAGGCCGCGCGGGACATGGACGCGGTGCGCGCGGCGGTCGGCGACGACAAGCTCACCTACCTCGGCTACTCCTACGGCACCCTGCTCGGCGCCACCTACGCCCAGCTCTACCCGCAGCGGGTGCGGGCCCTGGTGCTCGACGGCGCGGTCGACCCCCGGCAGAAGCTGATCGCCGGGTCGGAGAGCCAGGCGAAGGGCTTCGAGCGGGCGTTCGACAACTTCTCCCGGTGGTGCGCGGCGAACGCCGGCCGCTGCCCGATCGCGCCGGACGCCCGCGGCGCGGTCACCGCCGCGATCGACAAGGCCACCACCTCCCCGGTACGCGGCCAGGGCGGCCGGGAGGCCACCGCCGGCTGGGTGTTCTACGCGGTGATCTCCTCCCTCTACACCGAGCAGGGCTGGCAGGAGCTGGCCCGGGCGATCGACGACCTGCAGGGCGGCGACCCGGACGGGGTGTTCAAGCTGGCCGACGCGTACGCGGGTCGCGAGGACGACGGCCACTACTCCAACCTGTTCGACGCCAACATGGCGGTCAACTGCGCGGACGAGACCGAGAAGCCGACCCGGGAGCAGGTGCGGTCGTTGCAGTCGCAGTGGCGCCAGAAATACCCGCTGTTCGGTCCGGCGCTGGCCGTGGGGATGCTCGGCTGTGTGGAGTGGCCCGGCGGGCGCGACCCCTACCCGACCGGGCGGGCGACCGGCGCGCCGCCGATCCTGGTGGTCGGCACCACCGGCGACCCGGCCACGCCCTACGAGCAGACCGCCGCGCTGGCCTCGATGCTGGGCGTCGGTCGGGTGCTCACCTGGGAGGGCGAGGGGCACACCGCCTACCCGCAGACCTCGTGCGTGACCGCGGCCGTCGACGCGTACCTGATCTCGCTCACCGTCCCCCGGGAGGGGCTGCGCTGCCCCGCCCGGTGACGGCGTGGCGGCCGGTCAGCCGGCCGCCGGCGGGGTCCAGCCCTCCGGCAGGTGCCCGATGCGGACCCGCTGCGGGTGGTCGCCGACCGGGACGCTGGCCACCTTCTGCCCGGTGGCGAAGGTGATCGCGGTGACCCGGTCCGCGCCGGACTCGGAGATCACGCAGTCCCGGCCGTCGCCGCTGACCGTGGCCCAGTACGGCTTGCTGGCCGGCACCAGCGGGCCCTCCCGCAGCGTGGCCCGGTCCACCACCGTCGCGTAGTCGTCCATGGTGCCGGCGACGCAGAGCCGCGTGCCGTCGGGGCTGACCGACAGGCCGTGGTGCCGCGAGTCGTTCACCCAGGTGGTGCGGTCGTCGCTGGTCGCCGGGTTCTTCGGCAGCGTGGTGACCCGGGTGATCCGGTCGGTGGCCACGTCGTACTCGACCAGGCCGTTGAAGAACGAGACCTGGAAGTAGAGCGTGCCGCCGTCCGGGGTGAACACCGCCGGGCGGACCGCGTCGGAGAGGTCCCGGCGGCCCGCGGCGTCCAGCCGGTCACGCATGTCGATCACCTTGACCACCTGGTACGTGGTGGCGTCGGCGACGGTGATCCGCCGGTCACCCTTGGTCCAGTCGAGCCAGGGCGCGTCCAGGTCGGTGTTGACCTCGCCGATGGACATGTTCCACAGCCGCCCGTCGCGGGTGAAGACGTTCTCGTGCGGCTTGTCGCCGGTGCCGAACGAGCCGAGCTGCGCCCCGGTGCGGATGTCCAGCACGTGCACGGTGTTCGAGGTGGAGGCGGAGACCGCGACCCGGGTGCCGTCGGGCGAGACGGCCATGTGGTCGGCGCGGTAGCCGGAGACCGGGAACCGCCAGCGGATCGCGCCGGTGGCCAGGTCGATCGAGACCACGTCGGCGAAGCTGGGCCGGGACACCACCAGGGCGGTGCCGTCCGGGGTGGTGTACATGTCGTCGACGAACTGGTCGTGTCCCTCCCCCGGTCCCTGCCGGATGCCGAGGAAGAACGCCAGCCGGATCGGGTTGAGGTAGATCTCGCGCAGCCGCGCGGCCCGGTCCGGGATCACGTTGATCCGGCCGAGCCTGGCGTAGTCGCCCCGGGAGCGGATGACGTCGGCGGTGCCGTCCCAGTTGTTGCCGACGAACATCACCTCCTGGAGCGCGGCGGCAGCGGCGGCGGGCGTGGGCGCCGCCACCAGCGGGCTGGGCGCGGCGAGGGCGAGGGCGGCCAGCGCGGCGAGGACGGCGCGGCGGCGGGATCGGGACGGGCGGGGTGGCACGGGGGTCATGGACGCCTCCTGGCAGCCGGTGCGACATCGACGTTTCTCAACGGCTCGATCGGTGTTACCTTTCGGTAACAACCAGGAGAGCAACCGGACGGCCGGCCCGGCTAGGCACCGGACGCCAACGCCCGACCGGCCCGGTTGTGCCGCGACGACAACGGGAGGACGGCGGGCGCCGATGACCCGGACCGGAAGCGCCCCCGCGTTCGGCGCGCTGCTGCGCCACCTGGCCGCCGACGCCGCCGCCGTGGACGAGGTGGCCCGGGCCGCCCGGGCGAACTCCCCGGAGGTGGACCGCCTCCCGGCCGCCGAGGTCCGCCGGCAGGTCGTGCTGCTGTTGAGCAGCGGGTTGGGCGCGTTGGAGCGCCGCGAGGACCCCGCCGGCCGGGACTTCACCGAGGCCCGCCGGCTCGGCGCCGACCGGGCGGCGCAGGGCGTCTCCGTCGCCGGCCTGCTGCGCGGCGTGCAGGCCGGGCGGGACCGGGCGGTGGAGCTGGTGGTCCGGCACGGCCGCGACGCCGGCATCCCCGACGAGGTGCTCGTCGAGGGACTGCTCACCATCGGCCGGTACGCCGCCGCGGTGGAGCGGGCCGTGGTCGACGGGCACCGGGAGGCCGAACGGGAGCTGGTCCGCGGCGGCCCGGCCGCCCGGGCGCACCTGCTGCGCCGGTTGCTGATCGACGGACCCGACGACACGCCGGCGGCGGAGCTGGCCCGGTTCGGGCTACGACCGGACGGGCGCTACCACTGCCTCGTCGCCGCCGCGCCGGATCCGGTCCGCGCGCACGCGTTGCACCGGCAGCTCGCCCGGCACGGCGGTCTGCTCGGCGCCGTCGAGGACCGGCTGGCCGGCCTGCTCCCCCGGCTGCCCGGCGCCGCGCCGGCCGACCTGCTCGCGCTGGTGACGCCGGCGCAGCCGCTGGCCCGCGCCCCGGCGATGTACGCGCTCTGCCTGGCGGCGCTGCGTACCGCCACGCACCGGCGGCTGCGCGGGCTGCGCCAGGTGACCGACCTGGCCGGGGAGACCGCGCTGGCCGCCCAGCCGGCCCTGGCCGAGCTGCTGCGGGCGACGCTGCTCGGCCCGCTCGACCCGGCCGACGAGTTCCACCGGGAGCTGGCCACCACCGCGCTCGCCTGGCTGGATCACGGCCAGCGACTGGACCAGACCGCCGCCGCGCTGCACGTGCACCCGAACACGGTGCGCTACCGGTTGCGCCGGCTCCGGGAGGTGACCGGCGGCCCGCCGGTCGAGGAGGGGGCGCGGTGCACGGTGCCGCAGACCGTGCACTGGTGGTGGGCGCTGCGCAGCTGGCTGGACGGGTGCTGAGGCCGCCTCACCGGCGGCGGCGCCGGCGGCGGTCGCCGGGCGCGACCTCGGGCACCGGACGGGGCGGCTCGGGCAGCACGACGCCCTGCCGGGCGGCCATCTCCTCGACCAGGACCCGCAGCCGCCGCACGTCCGCCTTCAGCTCCTCCTGCTCGGCGTGCTCGAACGCGTCGTCGTCGACGATCAGCCGGCTGGCGAAGTGCGCGGTGATCAGCGGGATCACCAGCAGCACCATGGTGGAGATGAGCAGCGCGGCCAGGACCCGGCCGCCGAACGTGGTCGGGGAGATGTCGCCGTACCCGACGGTCGACGCGGTCACCACCGCCCACCAGACCGAGTCCGGGGCGCTCTTGTGCTCGAAGTGGCTGTAGAGCACGCCCGCCACCACGATCATCAACAGGTACGACGTGATCAGCGTGCGCGGCGAGTTGGCGAACCAGACCAGGCCCCGGTAGATCCAGCGGAACGGCAGCAGGAGGTCCATGGCGTCATGCTGCCCGGTGCCGGCAAGCGCCGCATTCCCATCGCCCGGTGTCGCTGTGCCAGGCTGCCGGGGTGACCGATGTGATCTTCCGGGAGGCCACCCGGGCCGACCTGCCGGCCGTGCTCGCCCTGCTCGCCGACGACGTGCTGGGCCGCGACCGCGACCTGCCCGAGGTGGACGCCGCCTACGAGAGGGCCTTCGCCGACCTCGACGCCGACCCCCGTAACCACCTGGTCGTCGCCGAGGTCGACGGCGAGCCGGCCGGCTGTTTCCAGCTCACGTACATCCCCGGGCTGGGCCGGCACGGCGCGGAACGGTGCCTGATCGAGTCCGTGCGGGTCCGCTCCGACCTGCGCGGCCGGGGGCTGGGCCGGGCCATGATGCGCTGGGCGATCGACCAGGCTCGGGCGCGCGGCTGCGCGTTGGTGCAGCTCACCACCGACAAGCGGCGCGCCGACGCGCACCGGTTCTATCGCGGCCTCGGCTTCGTCGCCAGCCACGAGGGCATGAAGCTGGCGCTCTGACCCGCCCGGCCGGACGGATCAGTCGACCACCAGCCGGCCGTCGCGCAGCGTGAGGGTCCGGTCGGCCATCTCGATCAGCGCCGGGTCGTGCGTGGCGACCAGCGCGGTCATGCCCCGGGCGTGTACCACGGCCCGGAGCAGGTCCATGATCGAGCGGCCGGTCTCGGAGTCGAGCTGGCCGGTGGGCTCGTCGGCGATGAGCAGGTCCGGCTCGTTGGCCAGTGCCCGGGCGACCGCCACCCGCTGCTGCTGCCCGCCGGACAGCTCGTACGGGCGCTGCGCGGCGTGCCCGCCCAGCCCGACCAGCTCCAGCAGCACCGCCACCCGCTGCTCCCGCTCGGCCGCCGGCACCTTGGCCAGCCGCAGCGGCACCCCGACGTTCTCGGCCGCGGACAGGATCGGCACCAGCCCGAACGTCTGGAAGACGAAGCCGACGGTGCCCCGGCGCAGCGCCAGCAGCTCCTTCTCCCCGGCGGCGGTGACCTCGTGCCCGGCCACCTCGATCCGCCCGGCGTCCGGCCGGTCCAGGCCGCCGATCAGGTTCAGCAGCGTGGTCTTGCCGGCCCCGGAGCGGCCGCGCACCGCGACCAGCTCGCCGCGCCCGGCGGTGAACGACACGTCCCGCACGGCGTGCACCGCGTGCTCGCCCCGGCCGAAGGTGCGACTCACCCCCTCGACCCGCACCACGTCCTCGACGCTCGTCGCCGGTAGCACCACGGTCCGCTCGGTCATCACTCACTCTCCTCGGCGTGCGTCCGGTCGCCGGGCCGCACCTCGACGTGGTCGGGCTCCAGGTTGAGCCGGACCCGGTCCCGCAGCGACAGCGCCTCCACGAACGGCGCCGGCAACTGCATCCGGCCGGTCCGGTCGAGCACCGCGTACTCCTCGCTGACCAGCTCGGTGCCGCCGTCGGCGGTGGCCCGCGCGGTCCGGCGTACCTCGGAGGCGGTCCGCCCGTCGCGGATGGCGACGGTCCGGCGGACCTGCCCGGCCACGGCGTGGTCGTGGGTGACCACCACGATGGTCACCCCCAGCTCGGCGTTGATGGTGCGCAGCGCGGCGAACACCTCCGCGCCGGTGGCCTCGTCCAGCTCGCCGGTCGGCTCGTCGGCGAAGAGGATCTCCGGGTCGTTGGCCACCGCCACGGCCACCGCGCACCGCTGCTGCTCGCCGCCGCTCATCTGACCTGGTCGACGGTCCGCGCAGTAGCCGACCCCGACCAGGTCGAGCAGCCGGCGTGCCCGCTCCCGCCGCTCCCGCCGGCCGCCGTGCCGCCCGGCCAGCTTCATCGGCAGTTCCACGTTCTCCACCGCGCTCAGGTACGGCAGCAGGTTGCGGCCGGTCTGCTGCCAGATGAAGCCGACCATCTCCCGCCGGTACGCCAGCCGCTTCTTGTGTGACAGCGCGAGCAGGTCGTAGTCGGCGACCCGGGCGATGCCGGCGGTCGGCGTGTCCAACCCGGACAGGATGTTCAGCAGGGTGGACTTGCCGGAGCCGGAGGCGCCGACGATCGCGACCAGCTCACCCCGGTCGATGACCAGGTCGAGTCCCTGCAGGGCGACGACCTCCACGCCCTCGGTCTTGAAGATGCGGACCAGGCCGTCGCAGACGATGTGCCCGCGCAGGCGGTCCTCTCCGCCGGCTCGCTCGGCCGCCCGGCGGGCGGCCTGCCGCTGGAGCGCGGCCAGGTCCGGCACCGCCGCGGTGCTCGCGGTAGTGGTCATCAGCTCTCCTCTCCGAGCCGGAGCGCCTCGCCGAGGCGCGTCCGACGGTTGTTCAGGGCCTCGACGACGATCGCGAAGCCGAGGGCGACCGCACCGAGCACGACGACGCCGACGACCAGGCGTGGTTCGAACGCCACCTCGACGGGTGCGCCGCCGGTGAAGGCGGACAGGCCGAGCA
This sequence comes from Micromonospora sp. WMMD754, assembly GCF_049315235.1. Classification (NCBI taxonomy): domain Bacteria; kingdom Bacillati; phylum Actinomycetota; class Actinomycetes; order Micromonosporales; family Micromonosporaceae; genus Micromonospora; species Micromonospora sp. WMMD754. The sequence continues at coordinate 3,764,783 of NZ_CP186058.1, read as the reverse complement.
CCGGATTGAGCAGGAGCGGCAGCAGCGCCCCGACCACCGCGCCGGTGACCACCGCCACGCCGACCAACGGACCCAGCTCCACCAGCAGCAGCCCACGCGACTGGCCCCGGGACAGGCCCAGCGTGCGCAGCTGGGACAGCGCCTGCCCCCGGGCGCGGGCGCCGGCCAGCACCACGAACGCGACGGCCAGCAGGCCCAACGCCGTCCCGACGACGGCGCCGGCGGTGAAGCCGAAGCCGAGGACCGCGTTCACCCCGCCCTCGCCGACCTGCCGACGCGCCTGCGTCCAGGTGGTCACCTCGACGTCGAGCGGTTGTTCCCGTCCGACGATCGTCCCGCCCCGCGCGAAGCGGCGCTGCCCCTCGTTGCCGACCCGGCGCAGCTCCGACACGTCGAGCCGGTCGCCGGCCACCAGGAAGCCGGTCGGCGTCACGTCGGTCGTCCGGCGGGGCAGCTGCTGCCAGGGCAGGACGACGAACCGGGTCGTCTCGCCGCGCAGCAGCGGGAAGCTGTCCGCCCGCGCGGCCACCCGGAACTCGTACCGCTGCCCCTGCACACCGACGAAGGCGGAGCCGTCGCGGCCGGCGGCGGCCAGATCCGCCGCGACCGCCGGCGACACGACCGCCGGCAGCGGTCCCGCGTCGCCGCTGCCGAGCAGCGCGTCCGGCACCCCGACCGGCACGTCGGCGTCCCGGACCAGGGCGTCCAGCTCCGGCCCGTTCACCAGCAGCACGCTCACCTCACCGACCCGCAGGTCGGTGCCGTCCTCGTCGGTGGCGAGCCGCTGGCCCGCCTCCTGCAGGATCGGGGAGGCCCGCCGTACGCCCGGCAGCCGCGCCAGCTCCGCACCGGTGTCCGGGGCGAGCCGCTCACCCCGGATCAGCCCGTCCGCCGGCACCTGCCGCGCGGCCACCCGGTCCCGGCTCGCCTCCACCCCGGCGGCGACCACACCGCAGAACGCGGCGCTGGCGACCGCCAGCACCACGACCACCAGCGGTGTGGTGACCACGGCGCGGGCGCCGCGCGCGGAGCCGAGGAAGGCGACGCTGCCCCGGGTCCGGGCGGCCAGTCGGCCGAGCAGTCGCAGCGGCCACGGGTACAGCCGGATCGTCAGCACCGCCGCGGCGACCGCGAGCAGCACCGGAACCGACACCAGGAGCGGGTCCACCACGCCGGGTACCAGACCACGCCGGCGCAGCAGCAGCACGCCGATCACGGCGAGCAGCACCAGCCCGGCCTCCATGGTGATCCGTCGTGCCGACGGACGCATCGTCACCAGGTCCCGCCGCTGCGCGACGCCGGTCGGCAGGGCGAGGGTCGCCAGCGGCAGCGCCAGGACGATCAGCAGGGTGGCGGCCACGGCGGCGGCGGGCGCCGACTCCGCGGCCGGGCCGGGCGCGAGGTTCCCGAGCGCGAAGCCGGCGCCGGCTGCCGGCAGCAGCACCAGCAACGACTCGGACAGACTGCGCCGGGCTCCGACGAGGGCGGTGCCGCCGCGCGCCCGCAGCAGGGTGAACTCGGTACGCCGGCGGCGTACGGTCAGCCCGGCCGCCAGGATCACCAGGCCGGCCAGCGCACCCAGCGCGCCGGTGGCGGACACCGCGAGGACCGTACGGACGGACGCCACCTGGTCCTGGAACTGCCGCAGCGGGATGTCGAGTCCCTGGGTGAACGCGCGGCCCTGGGCCTGCCGGCCCATCCGGTCGACGTCGCCGATGAGCCGGTCCGCGTCCACCGCGTGGATCCCGCTCGCGCCCATCCGGTAGCGCCAGGCGAACCGCAGGCCCCACCCGTCGGCGGAGAGCCGGTCCAGCGTCGCCGGGTCGACCACGCCGAGCGCGACGAAGGGTTCCGCGTCGCCGGTCGGCTCGATGACGCGAAGTGCCTGGGGCAGCCCGTCCCAGAACCCCCCGGCGCGGTCGCGGGGCTCGAAGACGCCCACCACCAGCGCCCGGACCGGATCCGGGGCGCCCTCGGGGGTCGCCGACTGGGGCCCGGCGAGGGTGAGTGTGCTGCCGACCCGCAGGTTCAGCTTGCCGGCCACCTCGGCGGCCAGCGCGACCTCCACCGGGTCCTCGGCGGTCGCCGCCGGGTCCGGCCAGCGCCCGCCGGTCAGGCGGCCCGCCTCGGCGACGCCCGGCATGCTCCGCAGGCTCAGATCGACCAGGAGGTTCCGCGCGGCGAGGTCCGGCCCGGTCAGCCGGCCCGGATCGGTCTCCGCGGTGAACCACCGCCGGTCGACCAGCGCCCGCACCGGCGGCGGCATCTCGTCCTGCAGCCGCGGCAGGTCGGCCGCGAACGCCTCCATCAGGGACGTGCCGTTACCCGCGTTGAAGATCGTGTCGGTCGCGTACGTCACGTCGCGGACGGTGGCCGGCTGGCTCCGCAGGAAACTCTGCAGGCCCACCTCGGTGCGTCCGTTCACCAACCGCGGCACGCCGGCGATCAGCGCCAACGTGACCGCCGCCAGGGCGGCGAGCAACAGGAACTGTCCGCCGTACGCACGGACCCGGCGGACGACCGCGCCGATGCTCATCGGGCCTCCTCCGCGTCGCGGGCCGCCCTGCTCCAACCGGTCACTGGTCTCCCCCGATTCGCAGCTGTGCCGCCGCCACCCGCTGCCGGATGCCGAAGGCGATGAACGCGCTGAAGGCCAGCGCCGCCAGCAGGAGGCCCGCCGCGGTGAGCCCGACCGGCAGCCACGGCAGGACGAAGGCCGCCTCGGGCACCGGCCGGGTGGCCGACGGGGTGAGGATGACCAGCGGGGCCATCGTCACGCCGACACCGGCCCCGAGCAGCAGCCCGACGCCCACCCCGATGCCCGCCAGGAAGGTCTGCTCGGCCAGCAGCGCCCGGGCCAGCAGGCGGGGCGTGGCGCCGAGCGTGTGCAGTACGGCGAACTCGCCCAGGCGACGCCGGGCGGTGGCCCACACGTCCACGAGCAGCCCGACGAGCGCCAGCAGCACCGCGCCCAGCGCCGCGACGAGCAACCCCGTGCGGGCCCCCTGCCAGTACGGATCGGCCGCGGCCCGTTCCGCCGTCTGCCGGCGATCGAGCACGGTCACGTCGGCCAGTTCGCCGGCGGCCTGCCGGGTGCCCTCGTCGGCGCCGAGCCACCACTCCTGCACCGGCCGCACGGCGCCGCTCTCGCGGATCAGCCAGTCGGTCGCCGCCGGCATGTCCAGCAGCACGCCCTCGCCGGTGGCCGACGGCACGGCGTCCACCTCGCCGGCCACGGTCACCGGCAGCGACACCCCCGACAACGAGAGGGTGACCGTCTCCCCGGGGCGCAGGCTGAGCGCCTCGCGCACCCCGGGGGTCAACAGCGCGGGAACCGGACGGGCCTCACCCGTCGGCACCACGGCGAAGCGTGAGGACTCCTGGTACGCGAACTGCCCGCCGGCCACCAGCACGACGTCGTTCTCGACGGTGAGGCCGGTAGCCGTGGCGTCGACCCTGGTCCTCGGGCCGGCCGCCGCCCCGATCGCCTTCCAGTCGGCGCCCAGGGACAGCGGCCGGGCCGTGCCGGCGGCGTCGACCACGCGCAGGTCGTTCACCCCGAGTCGGTACGCGGTCCCGGCCACGTCCCCGCCGTCGACCTCGAAACCGGCGAGCCGCAGCTCACCGGCGGCGGGGAGCGGGATGCGGAACGGCACCCGTCGACCCGACTCGTCCCCGGTGCCCACCGGCAGCCGCAGGGCGAGTCCGTCCGCGCGGGTCACGAGCAGCCAGACCTGCACCCGCTGGGGGGCGACCGCGTCGCGTACCCAGGTGCGGACGGAGCCGGTGATCGACCGGGCGTCCTCGGGCAGCACGACGCCGGCAGCCGGGCCGCGCGACCGGACCATCCGGTCGAACAACGCCGGCACCGGCTCGGTGACCAGCCGGTCGTCCAGGCGCACCACGCCCGCGGCGCCCGCCGCGTCGAGGCTGACCACCGTGGCGGGCAGGTCCGCCCGGCCGACCCGGATCTCGTCCCGCCACCCGGGAAGGGCCGCCCGCACGCCCGGCAGCGCCGCGACCTCCGCCGGCCGACCGGGCGGAGCGACCCCGCCGCGCTCGGTCAGCCGCAGATCGGCGCCGACCACGTGGTCGGCCTGGTCGACCTGGGAACGCTCGCCGGTGGCCACCAGCGACCAGGCCAGTGTGCTGCCGCCGACCGCGAGGGCGAGCAGCAGCACCGGACCGGCGTGCGGGCGGCGGCCCGCCTGCCACATGCCCAGGATCGTCGCGGTCCACAGCCGGCGGTCGACGAACCGTTCGGCGAAGCGGGTCGCGGGTGGCAGCAGCCGCAGCGCCACCACGGCGCCGGCCAGGACGCCGAGTGTCGGCGCGGCGACCAGCAGCGGATCCATGCCCAGTCGTCCGGCCGCGCCCGAGATCGGCGAGGAGTACTGCCGCAGCTGGGTCCAGGCGAGCACCGCGAAGCCCACCAGCACCAGATCCAGACTGGCCCGCTGCACGGCGGCGGACCGGGTGGGCCGCGACCGGGCCGCCATGTCCGCGACGTAGGTGCCGGTGCTCCGCAGCGTCGGGGCGACCATCGCGACCAGGCATCCGGCCCCGGTCAGCGCGGCCGCCAGCCAGAGCGCCGTGAGGCCGCCGTCGGCGGACGCGCCGACCCGCTGCAGGGCGGCGTCGGCGACCAACGGGCCGACCACGGCCGCCGGCAGCACGACGAGCGCCGCCTCCCGGGCCGCGAAGCCGGCCAACTGGTGTCGGGCGGCGCCACGGGCCCGGAGCAGGGCGGTCTGGTTGCGCCGGTCGGCGTGCAGGAGCGCGGCCACCAGGATCAAGGCGTACCCGCCGAGCACCACGATCAGCAGGACCGGCGTGGCCAGCGAGGACCGGCCCACCAGGTCGGCGCCGGCCGCCCGCCCGAGCAGCCGGTCCATCGCGGTGACGACCTGGGCGGAGTCGCCGAGCCCGGCCGCCGCCGGCACTCCGGTGACGGCCGCCGGTAGCGCGTCCCGGACGTCCAGCAGCCGGCCCTGTCCGGCCACCGCGGGGAGGTCGGGCCGCACCACCCACCACGCGGACACCAGGCTCGGAAAGGTCCTGGTGAAGTCCGCCGGGTCCAGCACGAACGGGCCGTACGAGGTGTCCGAGGCCGGGGCACTGCCGGCGCCGACACCGGGCGCCAACTGCCAGTAGGCCTCCGTGGCGTCGCGGGGCCGCCAGGTGCCGACGAGCACCACCTCGCCGGCCCGGTCGGTGCTCCGGTCGAGCATCGGCACCCGGTCACCGACGGCCATGCCGAGCGCGCCGGCGACCTTCTCCGGCAGCGTGACCTGGAGCGGGCGGGCGCCGGCCGCCGGCCAGGCCCCGGCGGTCAGCTCGGCGTGCGCCGCGAGGTCGTCGAGGGTGGCCAGGTTGGCGAAGACGAGATCGTCGTCCTGGGGCCTCGGCCCGAGATCGCCGGTGAGTTGCCGCCCCGAGCCGTACCGGGCCCCGTACACGTCGACCCGGGCGCCACCGAAACCGTCGGCGAAGCCGTCACGGACCTTCCGGTCGCGCTCCGCCGCCTCCGCGGCGTCGCGTCCGGCGGGACCGGTCAGCAGCAGGCTGCGCTCCTCCAGCGGGGCGCCGTTGAGCAACGCCTGCTGGCCGGCCTCGACCGCCCTGCGGTTGTACTCGGTGAGACCGGCCACCAGGGCGATCGCGACCAGCGCCGCGGCGATCGCGGCGACCAGCAGCCCCCGCGCCGCCCTGGCCCGCCTCCATACCAGTCTCATCCGACCCCTCCCGTGGCCCCCGACGGGCCGATGACCAGGAAGAGCGGTGAAGGGCCGGAAAAGGTTCGCGCCCGTTACATGATCGTTACCCCTGCCACCTCCGCCCACCCCACCCGTCGTGCGGTCGGGTCCGGTCAGTCGGTGACGAGCGTGGCGATGTCGTCCCCGGCGCGGAGCCGGTCGATCAGGTCGAGCACGGCCCGCGGCCCGCCGTGCGCAATTACCCACCGGTGGACCCGGCAGGCGGCCCGGGCGTACACCTGCTCGTCCGCCCCGGCGGCCCGCAACCAGGCGTCCAGCGTCTCCGGCAGCGGCCCCGGCGAGGCGTCGCGGCAGCGGTCCGGCTCGGTGGGCGGCAACAGGTAGCGCCGGTCGTCGGCGACGAGGACGGCGAGACCCTCGTCGAACCACTGGGGAACGTCGCCGGCGCGGGCGCCGAGCCGTACGTGCAACTCGACGTGCGACAGTTCGTGCGCGGCGATCACCGGGTCGATGCCGCGGGGCGAGAGCATCAGCGCCTGGTCGAGGATGGCGATCCCCCGCTCGCCACCGCCACCGATCCGCTCGTAGCAACCGGGGGTGAAGCAGGCGAGCACCGTCGGGTCGCTCCGGCGCCCCCGGTAGAAGTCGTCGACCCGCCGGGTCGCCGCGTCGTACACGTCGACGAGCCGCTGCCGGTCGGCGTCCGACCGGCCGGGTTCGACATAGAGGCGGTCCCGCACCGGCACCATCCCGTAGCAGCGGGGGCAGGTGGTCGCGGCGACCGAGGGGTAGGCCCGGACCAGCACCGCGCCCGCGACGAGCAGCAGGACGACCACCCCGGCCAGGGCCCAGGGCCAGCGTCGCCGTCGTCGGCCCGGCGCTCCCGTTTTCACGGCTCTCATCGGCGGCCTCCCTCGTCGACGGGCGGCTCAGGGGCGCGGGCGGTCGCGGTCCTTGGAGGGTTGGACCCGTTTCGGCTCGCCGGGCATCTTGGGGTATTCCGGAGGGTAGGGCAGGTCGCCGAGGCCGTCGGCGGCGTCCCGCTCGGCCCACTCCAGCAGCGGGGTGATGTCCCACGGCGCGTCGTCGATGCCGGCGTGCGGGTCGCCCCGCTCGGCGAACCGGGCCGGCACGGTGCCCAGGTGGAAGTCGTCCGGGTCGACCTCGGGCAGCTCGTCCCACTCGACCGGGGTGGAGACGGTGGCGCGGGCGTTGGCCCGCAGCGAGTACGCGCAGGCGATGGTGCGGTCGCGGGCGGTCTGGTTGAAGTCGACGAAGACGCGCCGGCCCCGCTCCTCCTTCCACCAGGCGGTGGTGACCAGCTCGGGCCGGCGTCGTTCCAGCTCGCGGGCCAGCGCGATGGTGGCCCGGCGCACCTCCACGAACGTCCAGCGCGGCTGGATGCGCAGGTAGACGTGCACGCCCCGACCACCGGAGGTCTTCGGCCAGCCGGGCACCCCCAGCTCGTCGAGCAGCCCGCGCAGTTCCCCGGCGGCGGTCACCGCGTCGGCGAAGTCGGTGCCGGGCTGCGGGTCGAGGTCGACGCGCAGCTCGTCCGGCCGGTCGGTGTCGGCGGCGCGCACCGGCCACGGGTGGAACACGACCGTGCCCATCTGCGCTGCCCAGGCGACGTGCGCGAGGTCGGCCGGGCAGAGCTCGTCGGCCTTCCGGCCGCTGGGGAAGCTGATCTCCGCGGTGCGGATCCACGGGGGTACGCCACGCGTGGGCACCCGCTTCTGGAAGAACATCTCCCCCTCGATGCCCTCGGGGAAGCGCTGGAGCGTGGTCGGCCGGTCCCGCAGGGCGCGGCTGATCCCGTCGCCCACCGCCAGGTAGTAGCGGAAGACGTCGGCCTTGGTGAAGCCACGCTGGGGAAAGATCACCCGGTCGGGGCTGCTGAGCCGGACGGTGTGCCCGGCGACCTCGATCTCCTCGACCGCACTCCTGCCCGCCATCCCGCGACCATATGCGATGGCACCGACAGCCGACGTACCGTTGACGGGTGAGTCTTTCCGACAACGAACTGCCCCGCACCGAGGACGAGTGGCGCGTCCGCCTGAGCCCGGAGGAGTTCCGGGTGCTCCGGGAGGCCGGCACCGAGGCGCCCTGGACCGGCGAGTACGTCGACACCAAGACCCCCGGCGTCTACCACTGCCGGGCCTGCGGGCTGGAGCTGTTCCGCAGCCAGGACAAGTTCGACTCGCACTGCGGCTGGCCGAGCTTCGACGACGCCATCCCGGGTGCGGTCAAGGAGATCCCCGACAACACGCTCGGCATGCGGCGCACGGAGATCCGCTGCGCCCGGTGCGACAGTCACCTGGGGCACGTCTTCGAGGGTGAGGGCTTCACCCCGAAGGACACCCGGCACTGCGTCAACTCGATCTCGGTGCGGTTGGAGCCGACCGGCGGCTGACCGCGCTCAGAGCCGCAGCAGGCCGCCGGCCTCGTCCACCTGGTCGGCGGCCTCGTCGTCGAGCCAGACGCCACCGGTGGCGAGGTAGCGGAAGCGGTACTCCCCCGGGCCGAGCCGCACGGTCACGGTCCGGGTGCCGTCGCGGCGCGGCACCAGCTCGTGCCGGCCCGGCTCCCACCCGTTGAAGCAGCCGACCACGCTGACGGTGCCGGCCGGGGCGTCCCGCGGGAGGGAGAAGGTCACCCGGGTCTGGTTGCCGAAGAGCTTGTTGCGCTTGATCACGGATCCTCCGGATTTGCAGCGGTCACCACTGTCAACGCACGACACGCCGGGAGCGACTCGCCGTCGGGCCGGACCAGGTTCGCCCGTTCCGGTTGCCCTGGTGTGTCGATCACGCGACCCTGGGGTGACAGGTCCGTTTTCGGGGGGTTTCGCATGGCTACCTGTGAAGTTTGCGGCAACGACTACTGGATGGCGTTCGAGGTGCGCACGGTCGACGGGTCCCGGCACACGTTCGACTGCTTCGAGTGCGCGGTGCACAAGATGGCGCCGGTGTGCGAGCACTGCCAGATCAAGATCGTCGGGCACGGCGTCGAGGTCTCCGGCCGCTTCTTCTGCTGCGCCCACTGCGCGCGGGCGGTCGAGGGCGACCAGGGCGCCGAGATCCGCGACGCGGTCGGCGCCCGCCCCGCCTAGACGAGCCGTAAGTGAGCAGTAAGGGTCGCCGCCGGTCGGGCCTGGTTAGCATCCGGCCATGCCCGCCACCGGATCGTCGCTGCTGCCACTGACACTGACCGCCGTTCTCGCCCTCGCCGGCTGCGCCGGGGCCGACCGCCCGGCCGCCGAGTCGGCCCCGGCCACCCCGACGTCGGCGCCCACGACACCCGCCGGGACGACCGCCGCGCCCACCGGCTCCGCCGCCGCGCCGGTCCCGGCCGTGCTGGACTTCACGGTACGCACGATCGACGGGAAGCCCTTCGCCGGCAGCGCCCTGGCCGGGAAGCCGGCCGTGCTGTGGTTCTGGGCGGCCTGGTGCGGCCGCTGTCGGGGCGTCGCCGGGGACGTGGCCGCGCTGCGCCGGGACCACGCCGACCGGGTCAACCTCATCGGGGTGGCCGGGCTGGGCAGCGGCGACGAGGCGATGCGACGGTTCGCCGGCGACACCGGCATCGCGGAGTTCCCCAACCTGGCCGACGACGAGGGCGAGGTGTGGCGCCGGTTCGGTGTCCGCAGCCAGGAGTGGTACGTGCTGCTGGACTCCGCCGGCCGGGTGACGCACTCCGGCGCGCTGTCCCAGGCGGAGCTGCGCCGTCGCGTCGCCGGGCTGACCTGACATGCCCGACGCCCCCTACGGCCTGGCCCTGGCCGCCGGCCTGCTCGCCGCGGTGAACCCGTGCGGCTTCGCGCTGCTGCCCGCGTACCTGTCGGTGCTGGTGTCGGGCGAGGGCCCGGCGGCCGCCCGGGGGCCGCTCGCGCCGGTGGGCCGGGCGCTGGCCCTGACCGCCGCGATGACCGTCGGCTTCGTCGCGGTCTTCGGCACGTTCGGCCTGCTCGCCGGCCCGGCCGCGGACGCGGTGGCGCGTCGCCTGCCCTGGGTGTCGGTGCTGATCGGGGTGGCGCTGGTGGCGGCCGGCGTCTGGCTGTTCACGGGCCGACAACTGCCGGCGTTCACCCCGCGTCCGGCGGCCGGTCCCGCGGTACGGGCCCGGTTCGGCTCGATGGCCCTCTTCGGCGCGGCGTACGCGGTCGCGTCGCTCGGGTGCACGATCGGCCCGTTCCTGGCCGTGGTGGTCGCCGGTTTCCGGGCCGGCAGTCCGCTCGCCGGCATGGGCCTCTTCGTGGCGTACGCCCTGGGCATGGGGTTGGCGGTCGGCGCCGCCGCGCTCGCCGTGGCGCTGGCCCGGGAGTCGCTGGTCCGGCGCACCCGCCGCGCCGCGCCGCTGCTCGGCCGGCTCGCCGGCGTGCTGCTCGTGCTCACCGGCGGCTACGTGGCCTGGTACGGCTGGTACGAGGTGCGCCTGTTCGCCGGCGGCGGCGCGGACGACCCGGTGATCGCCGCGGCCGGCCGGGTGCAGGGTTGGGTGAGCGACGGGTTGGCCCGCCTCGGACCGTGGGGGGTGGCCACCGTGGTCGCCGCCCTGGTGGCGGTGGGCGTGGTCGGCACGGTGGCCCGCCGCGTCGGCGCCGCCCGCTCCGCCGGGGTCGCCGCGCCGACGCGGCCCGACGTCGAGTCCACCGCCGAGGTGGACGCGACCTAACATCGCGGGATGGCGCCGTCCGTCGACTCACACGTCGCGGCGTTCACCGAACTGGACGCCCGCACCTTCCACGACCTGCTCCGGCTGCGCATCGACGTGTTCGTGGTCGAGCAGTCCTGCCCCTACCCGGAACTCGACGGCCGGGACGTCGAGCCCGGCACCCGCCACCTCTGGCTGACCCGCGACGGCGCCGTGCTGGCGTACCTGCGGATCCTGGCCGACCCCGACGGCGTGGCCCGGATCGGGCGGGTGGTGGTGGCGCCGGCCGCCCGCGGCGCGGGCCTGGCCGGCGCGCTGATGACCGGGGCGCTGGCCGAGGTGGGCGAGCGGCCGTGCGTGCTGGAGGCGCAGACGCACCTGGTGGCGTTCTACGCCGGGCACGGCTTCGCGGTCGACGGCCCCGGCTACGTGGAGGACGGCATCCCGCACACCCCGATGCGCCGGAATCCCAACTAATTGACGTCTGTCGCTTCATGTGGCACCGTGCGGACGGAGCCGCCACGCGGGAGAGGGCAACTCCCGACAGTCCGGGCGTCGGGCACCGACATCCCCACCACCCCGGAGGCTTCACATGTCCACTCCGTACCGCCGTCGCGTCCCGCTCGCGGCGGCGATCCTCGGCGTCTGCGCGGTCGTCGCGGCGCTGCTCACCACCGCGTTCTCCGGCCCGGCGTCGGCGCACGGGTCGGTGGTCGACCCGGCGTCGCGCAACTACGGCTGCTGGCAGCGCTGGGGCGGCGACTTCCAGAACCCGGCGATGGCCACCCAGGACCCGATGTGCTGGCAGGCCTGGCAGGCCGACCCGAGCGCCATGTGGAACTGGAACGGCCTGTTCCGCGAGGGCGTCGCCGGCAACCACCAGGGCGCCATCCCGGACGGCCAGCTGTGCAGCGGCGGGCGCACCTCCGCCGGCCGCTACAACGCGCTCGACACGGTCGGCGCCTGGAAGACCACGTCCATCTCCAACAACTTCCGGATCAAGCTGTTCGACCAGGCCAGCCACGGCGCCGACTACATCCGGGTGTACGTGACCAAGCAGGGCTTCAACGCGTTGACCACGCCGCTGCGCTGGAGCGACCTGGAGCAGGTCGGCCAGATCGGCAACACCCCGGCCAGCCAGTGGACCCCGGAGACCTCGGGCGTGTCCATCCAGGTGCCGGCGAACGCGCCGGGCCGCACCGGCCGGCACATCGTCTACACCATCTGGCAGGCCAGCCACCTGGACCAGTCCTACTACCTGTGCAGTGACGTGGACTTCGGCGGTGCCGGCCCGTCGCCGACCAGCACGCCCACCGCGTCGCCCACCTCCTCGCCGACCACCTCGCCGACGGGCGGTCCGACCACGCCGCCGAGCACGCCGAACCCGGCCGGGGGCTGCACCGCGACCTACCAGATCACCGGTCAGTGGGGCGGCGGCTTCCAGGCCGAGGTGAAGGTGACCAACGGCAGCGGGTCGCCGATCCGCGGCTGGTCGGTGAGCTGGAACTACCAGAACGGGCAGCAGGTCAGCTCGGCGTGGAACGCCACGGTGACCACGAGCGGGACCCTGGTCACGGCCCGCAACGTGTCCTACAACGGTGCGCTGGCCCCGGGGGCGAGCACCTCGTTCGGCTTCACCGGCACCACGACCGGCACCAACCCGGTGCCGGGCATCCTCTCCTGCACCACGGCCACCTGACCACCCCGCATCAAGGAAGGGCCCCTTCTTAACACGTCGGTGTTAAGAAGGGGCCCTTCCTCTACCGGAGGCGTTAAAAGGGGGCCCTTCCTTTCACACCAGGCAGGTGACGATGTCGGCGACCGGGCGGCGCCGGCCGGTGTAGAACGGGATCTCCTCGCGGACGTGCCGGCGGGCCCCCGAGGCCCGCAGGTCGCGCATCAGGTCCACGATCCGGTGCAGCTCGTCGGCCTCGAACGCGAGCATCCACTCGTAGTCGCCGAGCGCGAACGACGCGACCGTGTTGGCCCGCACGTCCGGGTAGCCCCGGGCCATCTTGCCGTGCTCGGCCAGCAGCTCGCGCCGCTCGGCGTCGGGCAGCAGGTACCACTCGTAGGAGCGGACGAACGGGTAGACGCACAGGTAGGCGCGGGGCTCCTCGTCGGCCAGGAACGCCGGGATGTGGCTCTTGTTGAACTCGGCGGGCCGGTGCAGCGCCATCTGCGACCAGACCGGGGTGAGCGCCCGCCCCAGCGTGGTGCGACGGAACCGCAGGTACGCGTCCTGGAGCGCGTCGCTGGACGACGAGTGCCACCAGATCATCAGGTCCGCGTCGGCGCGCAGGCCGGCCACGTCGTAGGTGCCCCGGATCGTCACGTCCTTGCCGGCCAGCTCCGCGAAGAGCGACTCGACCTCGTCGACGACGTTCTCCCGCAACGAGGGCAGCGGGCTGGTGGCCCGGTACACCGACCACATGGTGTAGCGGATGGTCTCGTTGAGCTCCCGCAGCCGCGCCGCGTTGGTCTGCTCGGTCATGCTGCCGATCCTCCCAGTGCCGTGATGATCTCTTCGGCCGCCGTCTCGCCGGAGCGGACGCAGACCGGGATGCCGACGCCGTCGTAACCGGCGCCGGCCACTGCCAGCGTCGGGTGGGCGGCGCGCAGCGCCGTCCGGACCGCCGCCACCCGGTCGGCGTGCCCCGGGGCGTACTGCGGCAGCGCCCCGCCCCACCGCTGCACGTGCCGGGCCACCGGGGTGGGCAGCGGCGCGCCCAGCACCGCCGACAGTTCCCGGTGCACGGCCGCGGCCAAGTCGTCGTCGGTGAGCTGGAGCGACGTCTCGTCGCCGTAGCGACCCACCGAGGCGCGCACCAGCGCCAGCCCGTCCGGTCGGCGCAGGTGCCCCCACTTGGTGGTGAAGAACGTGGACGCCTTGATCAGCAGGCCCTCGGCGGCCGGCACCAGGAAGCCGGACAGCTCCGGCAGGTCCGGGCCGGGCAGCGCGAGCGTGACCAGGGCGACGCTGGCGTAGTCCAACGCGCCGACGGTGTCCGCCTCGGCCGGCGCCGCGCCGGCGAGCAGCCGGGCGGCCGGTCGGGCCGGCACCGCGAGCAGCACCGCGTCGGCGTCCACCTGTTCGGCGTCGCGGGTCGGCCCGACGGTGAGTTGCCAGCCGGTCGGGGTGCGGCGCAGCTCGCGTACCGCCGCGTCCCGGCGGATCGTCGCCCCGCTCGCCCGCGCCGCGGCCTCGACCAGCGTGCTCAGCCCGCCGGCGAGGGTGCCGAAGACGGGGGCGCCGGGGGCGCGCGGCGCGGCGGCCTGCGCCGCGCGTACCGCACCGACGAGCGTGTGCTCGGCGCGGGCCGCGCGGGCCAGCGCCGGCATGGTGGTGACCAGGGAGAGGTCGTCGGCCCGGCCGGCGTAGACGCCGCCGAGCATCGGGTCGACCAGCCGGTCCACCACCGCGTCGCCGAGCCGCTCGCGGACCAGCGCCCCGACCGCGACGTCCTCGTCCGGCGCCAGCAGCGGGCGGCCCGCGTCGCGGTCGGCGTCCGCCGGCCGCGCCACCGCCGCCACCTTCTCCAGATCCCCGGGTACGCCGACGAGCGTGCCGCCCGGCACCGGGCGCAGCCCGCCGTCGACCAGCAGGGCGGCCTGCCCGACGGTCGGGTGCACGATCGAGGCGTCCAGCCCGAGCCGGCCGGCCAGGGTGACCGCCGCCGACTCGCCGCCGGCCGGGTCCCGCATCAGGAACGACTCGGCCCCGAACTCGACCGGACCACCGGCCAGCTCACCGGTTCGCAGCTTGCCGCCGAGCCGACCGGACTGCTCGTACACGGTGATCTCGGTGCCGGCGGGCGCGCGGTCGCGCAACCGGACGGCGGCGGCCAGCCCGGTGATCCCGCCACCGACGATCGCCACCCGCCACGGTCGCGCCACGGCTCCTCCTAGCGGGCCGGTCGCGCGGACAGCTCGTGCACCAGCGCGACCACCCGGGTCAGCACGTCGGGGTCGGTCTCCGGCAGGACGCCGTGGCCCAGGTTGAACACGTGGCCGGGGGCGGCCCGGCCCTGCTCGACGATGCGCCGCACCTCGGTCTCCACCACCGGCCACGGGGCGAGCAGCACGGTCGGGTCGAGGTTGCCCTGCACCGCCTTGTCCGGCCCGATCCGCTCGGTGGCCACGTCCAGCGGGGTCCGCCAGTCCACGCCGACCACGTCGGCGCCGGCCTCGCCCATGGCGCCGAGCAGCTCGCCGGTGCCCACCCCGAAGTGGATCCGGGGCACGCCGGCATCCGCCAGGCCGCCCAGCACGTACGTCGAGTGCGGCAGCACGAAGCGGCGGTAGTCGGCCTCGGAGAGCGCGCCGGCCCAGGAGTCGAAGAGCTGCACCGCGGAGACGCCGGCGTCGATCTGGACCCGCAGGAACGACAGCGTCACCTCGGCCAGCCGGGCGCAGAGCGCGTGCCACAGGTCCGGGTCGCCGTACATCAGCGCCTTGGTCTTCGCGTGGGTCCGCGACGGCCCGCCCTCGACCAGGTAGCTGGCCAGCGTGAACGGCGCCCCGGCGAAGCCGATCAACGGGGTGTCGCCCAGCTCGACGACGAGCTGCCGGACCGCCTCGTCCACGTAGGACACCTCGTCGCGGCCGATCGGGGAGATCCGTTCGACGTCGGCGGCGGTCCGCACCGGCTCGGCCACCACCGGCCCGGTTCCGGGCACGATGTCCAGGTCGATCCCGGCCGCCGCCACCGGCACCACGATGTCGCTGAACAGGATCGCCGCGTCCACCCCGTGCCGGCGGACCGGCTGGAGCGTGATCTCGGTGACCAGTTCGGGCCGGCGGCACGACTCCAGCATCGGCACGCTGGCCCGGATCTCCCGGTACTCCGGCAACGACCGGCCGGCCTGGCGCATGAACCAGACCGGGGTGTGCGGGCCCGGCTCGCGCCGGCAGGCGCGCACGAAGGGCGAGTCGGCCGGCCCGCCGCGGCGGGGTTCTCCGTCTCGGGCGGCAGTGCCCGTGGTGTCGGTGGTCATCGCGGCAATCGTGCCACGCGCCCCGTCCGCGCCCACGCTCACCATCCGCATTTGTGACGTAGAAGGAAGGGCCCCCGCTTAACGCCTGCGGTAGAGGAAGGGCCCCTTCTTAACCGTCGATCACCCGGCGCGCCGTCACGCGCGGCACGGCGGGGGCGGCATAGGCTGCCCGCATGGCCCCCCCGATCGCGCTCCCGGAAACGTTCGCTCGCGCGGTCGCGGGGCTGCGGTCGGCGACACCCCGCCCGGAGATCGTGCTGGAGGAGGTCGGCGCCCCGCAGCGCTTGGCCCCGTACGCGTTCGCGCTCTCCGCCGCGGTGCTGCGCGACGACGACGAGGTGGCCACCGGCCGGCTGATCCTGCTGCACGACCCGGCCGGGCACGAGGCCTGGCAGGGCACGCTGCGGCTGGTCACCTACGTCACCGCCGAACTGGAGGTCGACCTGGCCAGCGACCCGCTGCTGCCGAGCGTGGGCTGGACCTGGCTGACCGACGCGCTGGACGCGCAGGGCGCCGGCCACCGGGCGATCGGCGGCACGGTCACGCAGACGCTCTCCACCCGGTTCGGCGAGCTGGCCGGGCCGCCCGCCGCCGGCGACATCGAGATCCGCGCCTCCTGGACGCCGCTGCGCGCCGACCTGGCCCCGCACCTGCTCGGCTGGTGCACCCTGCTGGCCTCCACCGCCGGCCTGCCGCCGCCCGGCGTCACGGCGCTGCCCCGCCGCGCCGGCGCCGCCTGACCCGTCGACCACGAGGTCGACGGCGATCCCGGAGATCCAGAACGCCGCCCACCTCGTGATCGACCGGGTGAAGCGCGGTCAGAGGTAGTTCTCGGCCTCGTCGCAGACCTTGTCGAGGCCCTTGTTGGCCGCCTCGAAGCCGGCCTTGTCGCCGCGGGACGCCGCCGTGATCGCGGTGGTCAGCTTGTCCAGGCAGTTGGCGATGACCTTCTTCTGCCGGGCCTGCTCGTCCCGGTCGTTCTTGGTGCCGGTGAGGTCCTGCTCGGTGTCGGCGAGCCGCTCCTGCACCGTCTTCAGCTCACCCTTGAGCTTCTCGATCTCCTGCGAGTTGGCCGCGATCGTGCCGTCGCGCTGGCTGACCTGCCGCTCGGCCTTGTCCAGCTTGCCGTTGGTGGTGACGTAGAGGCCGGTCATCACGCCGCCGAGGACCAGGAGCAGGCCGGCGACGATCCCCAGGATCAGCGCCGTCCGTCCCCGGCCCCCGCCGGCCGGCGCGCCCGCCGGCGGACCGAACCCGGTCGGGGCGTACGGCGGCACGGTGCCGGGCGGCCCGGACATGGGCTGCGGCCCGTACCCGGGTCCGGAGACCGGCGGGGCCGACATCGGCGGGTAACCCGGGCCGGAGACCGGCGGCGCGGACATCGGCTGCGGGCCGTACCCGGGTCCGGAGACCGGCGGCGCCGACATCGGCTGGCCGGGGGCCGGGACCGGGGCGGCGCCCGGCGCGTACTGGCCCGGAGCGGCCTCCGGCGCGTACTGGCCCGGCACGGGCGGCTGGGGTCGGGTCGGGTCGGGCTGGGCCGGCCCGTACGACGGGGGCGTGGCCTGGCCCCCGTACGGGTTGCCGTAGACCGTGCCGCCCGGCGGCGGGGGCGGGTTGTCCCCCGCTCCGATCGGTGGCTGGGACATGTCGTTCCTCCAGATGTGCTGAGCCCCCCGTGGGGCGACCCGGACCGATCGGTCAGCAGAGCTTGAACCGGTCGCAGGCGGTCTTGATCGGCACCGCCAGACCGATGCCCTCGGCGTCGCGGGCCTTGGCCGTGGCGATGCCCACGACCTCCTTGGAGCCGTTGATCACCGGACCGCCGGAGTTGCCGGGGTTGATCGGCGCGTCGAACTGGATCACCGGGCCGGAGCCGCCCTCGTCCTTGCGGAACGCGCTCACCACGCCGGTGGTGACGCTGTCCTGCAGACCCAGCGGGGCGCCGACCACGACGATCTGCTGGCCGGACTTGACCGGCGTCCGCGCCGCGACCAGGCCGCTGAACTTCGCGGTGGTCCGCAGCTGCGCCAGGTCCTTCTCCTTGTCCGTGGCGACGATGGTCGCCTCGAACCGCTGGTCGGTGCGCTCCAGGAACACCTTGCGCTCGCCGGCGGTGAAGACGGCCTCCACCACGTGGAAGTTGGTGAGCAGCGTGGTGCCGCCGCCGGCCGGCGCCTTGCCGACCGCGAACGCGGTGCCGGTGAACTGCCCGGCCCGGACCCGGAACACGCTGGGCAGCACCGCGCTCGCCACCGCCTCCGGGTTGAAGGCGGCGCCGGCCTGCTTCTCCAGGCTTCCGGCGCGCTGCTCCAGCCCGTCCAGCCGGCGGGCGTCGGCCCCCTGCGCCTCGGCCGTCCGCCGGTCGGCGGCGGCGAGGCGGTCGTCGAGCCGGTGGATCTGGTACGCCTGCACGCCGGTGACCACGGCCAGCACGCCGGCCAGGACCAGCGCCACCACCGGCAGCCGGCCGCGCCGGCCGGACCGGTCCGGGTGCGCGACGGGCGGCACGCCGAACCCGCCGGGCGCCTGACCCGGGTACGCCGCATACCCCGGCCCCGACGCCGACTGCCCCGGATACGCCGGCGCGGAGGCGGGCTGGCCCGGATACGCCGGGCCCGAGGTCGGCTGCACCGGATACGCCGAACCCGACCCCGACTGCCCCGGATACACCGGGCCTGAGGTCGGCTGCCCCGGATAGGCCGGGGCCGACGTCGGCTGAGCCGAGTGGGCCGGGCCTGACGACGGCCCGCCCGCGAAGACCGGCCCCGACGTCGGCTGCCCCGGGTAGGAGGGCCCGAAGGCCGGCTGGGTCGACGAGGAGGACCCCGGGCTCGGCTGCCCCGGGTAGGAGGCGCCGGTCGGGTGGGGCGCGGCCGGGGTCGGTTGGACCGGCACGACGGAGGCCGCCGCGCGGGCCGACGGGTGGGCCGGACCCGGGAGGTCGGGCCGGCCGGGATACGTCCCACCGGCGGGCCGGTGACCAGCGTCGTGTCCGGGCTGGCCCGCCGGGTCCGGGTAGGTGGCGCCGGACGCCGGCCGGTATCCGGCGGCCGCGTCCCGGGCCGGATCGGGACCGGCGGTCGCGGGATGCGGGGCCGGAGGTCCGGGGAACGGGGCCGCCGCGCCGGGCGGGGCCATCCGCGGGGGCAGCGGCCCCGGCCGGTCGGCCGTGCCGTCACCGTCCCGCCCCGGCTCGCCGGTTCCGTACCCGCCTGCCATGATCGTCCGTCCTCCCCGTCGGCTCCGCCGACGACCCCCCGACCGCCCGTCCGGCGGCCGTGCGCCGCTCACGGCCCGATGGACCGTACCGGCGGGAACGGGGTTTGTCTCCCCCGTTGTCCGACCCTCTCACGTGCGCGCAAGGCGGCCCGTTCCGGACACCTGACCGACATCCCGCCGACACGCGCCCGACCGGCTGCGCACACCGGATCGTCCGGCCTACTAGGGTTGTCAGGTGACCGACGAACCACCCCTGCGCCGTCGGGCCGCCGAAAGCCGTACGGGAGAGGTGTCCCCACATCCGTCGTCGGCCGTGCCGGAGCCGGCGGACGCGGGGACCGAGACCGACACGGGCGCAGCCGTCCCGCTGACCGCCCCGCGTGAGGGCACGCCCGCCCCGGTGGCCACCCCGGCCGAGCTCGACGAGGTCGTGGCCCGCTTCGCGGCGGGCACCGGCCCGGTGGCCCTGGACGCCGAGCGCGCCTCCGGATACCGCTACAGCCAGCGGGCCTACCTGGTGCAGTTGCGCCGCGAGGGGGCCGGCACCGCGCTGGTCGACCCGCTGCCGCTGCCCGACCTGTCCGCGCTCGACGCGGCCATCGCCGAGGCCGAGTGGGTGTTGCACGCGGCCAGCCAGGACCTCGCCTGCCTGGCCGAGGTGGGGCTGCGCCCGCGTCGGCTGTTCGACACGGAACTGGCCGCCCGGCTGGCCGGGTTCGAGCGGGTCGGCCTGGCCGCGCTGACCGAACAGCTGCTCGGCTTCAGCCTGGAGAAGCACCACTCCGCCGCGGACTGGTCCAGCCGGCCGCTGCCGGAGTCCTGGTTGACGTACGCGGCGTTGGACGTGGAGCTGCTGGTCGACCTGCGCGACGCGCTCGACGAGGAACTGGACCGACAGGGCAAGTCCGGCTGGGCGGCGGAGGAGTTCGCCGCACTGGTGCGGGGCGGCGCCCGCCCGGCCCGGGTCCGCGCCGAACCGTGGCGCCGCACGTCGGGCATCCACCGGGTCCGCGGCGCCCGCGCCCAGGCGCGGGTGCGGTCCCTCTGGTACGCCCGGGACCAGATCGCCGCCCGGCGGGATGCCGCCCCGGGCCGGGTGCTCCCCGACTCGGCCATCGTGGCCGCCGCCGAACTGGACCCGAAGGACGAGAAGACGCTGCTGACGCTCCCCGGCTTCGGCGGGCGGTCGGTGCGCCGGCTGGCGCGTACCTGGTTGGCGGCGTTGGACGACGCACGCCAGCTGCCGGACGACGCGCTGCCGGTGAGCCCGGCGGTCGAGGGCCCGCCCCCGCCGCACCGGTGGGCGGAGCGCGACCCGGTCGCGGCGGGCCGGCTGGCCCGCTGCCGGGAGGTGGTGGTCGGCACCGCGTCGGCGCATCGGCTGCCGGCGGAGAACCTGGTCGCGCCCGACTCGATCCGCCGGTTGGCGTGGCAGCCGCCGGAGGAGATCACCGACGCGACCGTGGCGGAGACGCTGCGGACGTTCGGCGCCCGGGAGTGGCAGCTCGGCCTGCTTCTGCCCGCGCTGACCGAGGCGCTGCGCGTCCCGTCGTCCTGACGTCGCGCCCCCGTGCGGCCCGGCCGGGTGTGGGACGGGCCACACGGGGGGTGGTGACGCGCTTGGTTACTGGCGAGTAGCATCCGGGGAAATGCCAGTGCCGGTCAGGAGGCTCCAAGTGCCCCGTGAAGTTCGGGATGTCGTCTTCGTCGACGGCGTCCGTACCCCGTTCGGCAAGGCGGGTGGGATGTACACCAACACCCGCGCCGACGACCTGGTGATCCGATGCATCCGTGAGCTGATGCGCCGCAACCCGCAGCTGCCGCCGGAGAAGGTGGAGGAGGTGGCCATCGCCGCCACCACCCAGATCGGCGACCAGGGCCTGACCATCGGCCGCACCGCCGCCCTGCTGTCCGGCCTGCCCAAGACCGTGCCCGGCTTCGCCATCGACCGCATGTGCGCCGGCGCGATGACCGCCGTCACCACGGTGGCCGGCGGCATCGCCATGGGCGCCTACGACGTGGCCATCGCCGGCGGCGTCGAGCACATGGGCCGCCACCCGATGGGCGAGGGCGTCGACCCCAACCCGCGGATCGTCGCGGAGAAGCTGGTCGACCCGTCCGCCCTGGTGATGGGCTCCACCGCGGAGAACCTGCACGACCGGGTCCCGCACATCACCAAGGAGCGCACCGACGCGTTCGCGCTCGCCTCCCAGCAGAAGACCGCCAAGGCGTACGCCAACGGCAAGCTCCAGGGCGACCTGGTGCCGGTGGCCGTGCGCGACGCCGAGGGCGGCTGGGGCCTGGCCACCGTGGACGAGGCGCCCCGGGACACCTCGATGGAGAAGCTGGCCGGCCTGAAGACCCCGTTCCGGCCGCACGGCAAGGTCACCGCGGGCAACGCGGCCGGCCTGAACGACGGCGCCACCGCCGCGCTGCTGGTCGCCGAGGAGACCGCCCGCGAGCTGGGCCTGCCGATCGGCATGCGGCTGGTGTCGTACGGCTTCGTCGGCGTGGAGCCGGAGGTGATGGGCGTCGGCCCGATCCCCTCCACCGAGAAGGCGCTGCGCATCGCCGGCCTGAGCATCGACGACATCGGCCTGTTCGAGCTGAACGAGGCGTTCGCGGTGCAGGTGCTCGCGTTCCTCGACCACTTCGGCATCGCCGACGACGACCCGCGGGTCAACCCGTGGGGCGGCGCGATCGCCATCGGCCACCCGCTCGCGTCCTCCGGCGTCCGGCTGATGACCCAGCTCGCCCGGCAGTTCGCCGAGCACCCCGAGGTCCGCTACGGCCTCACCGCCATGTGCATCGGCATCGGCATGGGCGGCACCGTGATCTGGGAGAACCCGAACTGGGAGGGTGGAGACAAGTGAGCCTCGCCGCACCGAACGAGGTCGTCACCAAGGCGCTGCTGCGCGCGGTGAACGTACCGGGACTGGACCGGCCCGCCGCCCTGATCACCCTGGACAACGGGTTCGACCACACCAAGCCGAACAGCTTCGGCCCGGGCGGCCTGACCAGCCTGGACGAGGCGATCACCGCCGCGCTCGCGGCGGAGCCGTCGTTCATCGCGGTCACCGGCAAGCCGTACATCTTCTGTGTCGGCGCGGACATCACCAGCCTCCCCCAGCTGGCGGACCGCGACCAGGCGCTGGAGGTCGGCCGGCTCGGCCACCGGGTCTTCGCCCGGCTCAAGGACAGCGCCGTACCCACCTTCGCGTTCGTCAACGGCGCGGCCATGGGCGGTGGCCTGGAGCTGGCGCTGCACTGCCACTACCGGACGCTGTCCGCGGGCGCGGCGGCCCTGGCGCTGCCCGAGGTCTCGCTCGGCCTGGTGCCCGGCTGGGGCGGCACCCAGCTGCTGCCGAACCTGATCGGCATCCCGGCCGCCACGCAGGTGATCCTGCAGAACCCGCTGATGCAGAACAAGATGCTCAAGCCGAAGCAGGCCGCCGAGATGGGCATCGCGGACGTGCTGCTGGAGCCGGCCGACTTCCTGGAGCGGTCCCTGGAGTGGGCCGCCGGCGTGGTCCGGGGCGAGGTCACCGTCACCCGGCCCGAGGTCGACAAGGACATGTGGGCGGGCGTGCTCTACTTCGCCCGGCAGACCCTCGACCAGCGGCTGCACGGCGCGGTCCCGGCCGCGTACAAGGCGCTGGACCTGCTGGAGACCGCGAAGGACGCCGACTTCGCCACCGGCACCGCCGCCGAGGACGAGGCCCTCGCCGACCTGGTCTTCTCCGAGGAGCTGCGCAGCGGCCTGTACGCCTTCGACCTGGTGCAACGGCGGGCCAAGCGCCCGGCGGGCGCGCCGGACAAGGGCCTGGCCCGGCCGGTCACCAAGGTGGGCATCGTCGGCGCCGGCCTGATGGCCAGCCAGCTCGCGCTGCTGTTCGCCCGGCGGCTCCAGGTGCCGGTCGTGCTGACCGACCTGGACCAGTCCCGGGTGGACAAGGGCGTCGGCTACGT
Organism: Micromonospora sp. WMMD754; assembly: GCF_049315235.1. NCBI lineage: Bacteria > Bacillati > Actinomycetota > Actinomycetes > Micromonosporales > Micromonosporaceae > Micromonospora > Micromonospora sp. WMMD754. The sequence continues at coordinate 3,742,228 of NZ_CP186058.1, read as the reverse complement.
GCACAGCCAGATCGAGAAGGCCGTGAGCAAGGGCCGGATGGACAAGGGCACGGCCGCCAAGCTGTACGGCCTGGTCAGCGGCTCGGTCGACAAGTCGGTGTTCGCCGACGCCGACTTCGTCATCGAGGCCGTGTTCGAGGACCTGGGCGTCAAGAAGCAGGTCTGGGCCGAGCTGGAGAAGATCGTCAAGCCGGAGGCGGTGCTCGCCACCAACACCAGCTCGCTGTCGATCACGGAGATGGCCGCCGAGCTGGAGCACCCGGAGCGGGTCGTCGGCTTCCACTTCTTCAACCCGGTCGCGGTGCTGCCGCTGCTGGAGATCGTCCGCGGCGAGCGGACCGACGACGCCACCCTCGCGACCGCGTTCGCGGTCGGCAAGCAGCTGAAGAAGTCCAGCGTGCTGGTCAAGGACGCCCCGGCGTTCGTGGTCAACCGACTGCTGACCCGCTTCCTCGGCACCGTCTTCGCCGCCGTCGACGCCGGCACCCCGCTGGACGTGGCCAACAGCGCGCTGGACCCGCTGGGTCTGCCGATGCGTCCGCTGGCGCTGCTCCAGCTGGTCGGCCCGGCCGTGGCCTACCACGTGGGCGGCACGCTGCACGCGGCGTTCCCGGACCGGTTCGGCGTCAGCGAGAACCTCAAGCGGATCGCCGACTCGGGCCAGCCGATCGTGGTCGACGACCAGATCAACGACGAGGTCGCGAAGCTGCTCGTGGTCGGCGACCAGCCGCTCACCGCCGAGCAGGTCCGGCAGAACGCGCTCGACGCGCTCGCGCAGGAGATCCGGCTCATGCTCGACGAGGGCGTCGTCGCCGAGGCGCAGGACATCGACCTGTGCATGATCCTCGGCGCCGGCTGGCCGTTCCACCTGGGCGGCGTCACGCCGTACCTGGACCGGACCGGCACCTCCGAGCGGGTGACCGGCAAGCGGTTCCTGCCGCGCGGCGCGGCCAGCCTGCGCTGACCGACCGGAACATCGATCGCGGTGGTCGGGCCGCCCCTCGGGGCGGCTCCGGCCACCGCGATCGGCGTTGCGGGCCCGGTCACGGCTGGGTCCCGGTTTCGTCACACCGGCCTTGGGCGGACAGCGGCACGTCGGTGGTCATGGCTACCATCACGCGTCCAGAATCTTCACAGGAGCTGCCTTCATGTCCCAGCCGCCGTCCAATCCCTACCCCGGCAACTACCCCCCTCCCCCGCAGCAGCCCGGCGGCTACCAGCCGCAGCAGCAGCAGTACGGCGGCGGCTACCCGCCGGCTCCGCAGCAGCAGCCGCAGTACGGCGGTGACTACCCGCAGGTCCCGCAGCAGCCGCAGTACGGCGGCGACCAGCTCGGTGCCCCGGTGCCGCCGAAGAAGAAGTCCGGGGTCGGCAAGATCCTGCTGATCGTCCTCGCCGTCGTCCTGGTGCTCTGCGTCGGCGGCGGCGTCGCCTTCTGGCTCGCCGCGGGTGACGACGTCAAGGACGTCGTCACCGCCACCAAGACCCGGGTCGTCGAGCCGACGACGCTCGGCGGCCGGCCGAAGGTGAGCCAGCCCGAGCTGCAGAGCGCCGCGCTGCAGATGAAGTCCGAGTTCAGCAAGGACGTGCCGAACGCGACCAGCACGGCCGGCGCGTTCTACGGCGACCCGGCCAAGAAGGACCTGGTCATGATCGCCGGCGTCTCCGGCGTCATCGCCGACCCGAAGAAGGAGATGGCGGACGCCATCACGGCGATCACCCCCGAGCTGGGCGCCAAGGAGTTCAAGACGGTCGACGCCGGCCCGCTGGGCGGCGACGCCAAGTGTGGCGACGGCAAGACCGAGGGCATCCCGGTCGGCGTCTGCATCTGGGTCGACAAGGGCAGCCTGGGCATGGTGGTGATCTACTTCAAGTCCGCCGCCGAGCTCCAGTCGGAGTTCGTCTCGCTGCGCGGCGAGATCGAGAAGCAGGACTGACACCGCTCGCACACCGGGCCCCCGCCGACGGCGGGGGCCCGGTGCCGTTTCCGGGTCAGGCCGACGCGGCCCGCTCCGCCGGGCTGCGGCAGACGCAGAACTCGTTGCCCTCGGGGTCGGCGAGCACGACCCAGCCGGTGCCGTCCGGTCGGCGACGGTCGGCGACCACCGTGGCGCCGAGGTCGCGCAGCCGCACGACCTCCTCGTCCCGGGTGCCCTCGGCCGCGTGCAGGTCGAGGTGGAACGCGCCCTTGCCGTGGCGCTCCTCGGCCCGGACGAAGAGCAGGTCGGTGCCGTGCCCGTCGGGCGCCACGAGGACCGCCTCCGGGTCACCGGGGTGGTCGTCGTCGTGCAGCTCGCGGTCGAGCACGCGGCCCCACCAGCTGGCCAGCGCGTACGGGTCGTCGGATTCGACGGTCATGCAGTGCATCCGTGCGCTCACGGTGCATCCTCCAATGGGGAGTGCGCCCCGCCGGAGTGCGAGGTCAGCGGGGAACGCGGGGCGCGGGACGATTCGGAACGGACATCACCACACCCCCTTCCACACCCGGCTGACGTCATGATCCTTCCACCCTCCACCGCCCCTGACAAGGAGGGGCCCCTTGTTAACACCCGGGTGTTAACAAGGGGCCCCTCCTCTACCGGAGGCGTTAACAGGGGGCCCTTCCTTACGGGCCGACGAAGACGGCCTTCGCCCGCCAGTCGACGCCGTCGACCGCCGGACCGCTGCGCACCGTGAACGTCGCGGTCGGCGCGCCGTTCGCCCAGTCGGTGGCCGACAGGTCGCCGGTGTTGCGGTTGACCTTGTAGAGGGTGCTGCCCGAGACGAAGACCCCACCGGCGTCGACGAGACCGCCCGACCCGGCCACCGTGAACCGGTCCGCGCCGACCACGCCGCTGTCCGGGGTGAACCAGCGCCAGAACAGGCCGCTCTGCCCGGCGAGCGTGTAGTAGAGCCGCCCGTCGAGGTGGAACATCCCGGTCACGTTGGGAATCTCCGCGTAGAAGCCGGTGGTCACCCCGACGTACGTCTGCCCGGCCGGGCCGGAGTCGGTCTCCACCGTGTCCCAGTAGGCGTCGTGGTACGGGTCGACCAGCGCCGGCACGCCGAACGTGGTCCCGTCGAACGTGCGCCGCCAGAGCGCGCCGTTCAGACCGTAGAAGAGCGTGCCGCCGACCCAGAACGCACCCTTGACGGTGGACCAGGCGGTGGCGTCCGGGTTCGCCACCGGCGTCGCCGCACCGACGGTGGTGGCGCCGTCGTACGGCCGGGCCTGGACCTCGTCGCCGGTGCCGGCCGGCGGCGCCCCGGTCCTGACGATCTCGACGCCGTCGACCAGCGGGTTCTCCACCACGTGCCGGAACTCCAGGTCCACCGTGCCGTCGCTGACCACGGTGAACTCCCGCATGGTGCCGACGTTGTGCCCGACGCTGGCGGACAGGTCCAGGTCGTCGAGGACGGTGGCGCCCTCCAGCGCCACGTCGAACACGCGCTTGCCGGCGGTGCCGGTGCCGTCGTAGCGGTTGGCCAGGTAGAGCCGCACCTGCACCTCGGTCCCGGCGGGCACCGGGAACTGCCAGGCCATCTCCGGGGCGCCGGCCGGGTCGTACCGCTCGTCGCTGTAGAGCGCGGCCGGGGTGCCGGCCGGCACGGTCGCGTCCAGCGTGCCGACCGGCGCGAAGCCGGCGGTGGCGCTGCCACTGTTGTGGTACGGGCTCGGGTTGCCGCCGTCGTCGGCCGCCCAGTCCGGCCCACCGTCGGTGGCGGTGACCGCGGGGCCGCCGGCGTTGACCCGGTAGAGCACGTTCGTCGGCTTCGGCACGCCGGCCTGGTAGACCCGGCCCGGCAGGGTCGCCGAGGTGGTCGGGTGCGGGGCCGCGCCACCGGCCAGCGGGAAGAACGCGATCCGCTCCCGCCGGTACTGGAAGTTGCCGATCCACGAGGTGTCCCCGCCGATCCAGAGCCCGGTCGGGGTCACCAGCATCTCGGTGGCCCCGACGCCGCGCGGGTGCCGGCCCGGGTTCCAGGACAGCGGCAGGCCGGTACGCGGGTCCAGCGCGGCGATGCTGGCCCGGCCGACCGCGCCGGCCCGGGCGTTGTCGGCGCCGGTGCTGTTGTTCAGCCAGCGGAAGTGCCCGCCGACGTAGACCGCCTGTTCGCTGACGCCGACCGACAGGAACGTGTCGCCGCCGGTGTAGTCCACCCAGGTCGGTTGCTGGTCCGGGCCGGTCGCGGCGGCCTCCCACCGCGCCGCGGCGTCGCAGAGCGTGCCGCCGTACGGCGAGCCGGTGGTGACCACCACGAAGTAGCTGCTGTCCGGGGCGAACGCGATGTCCCGCATGTACGAGTCGAACGCCTGCCACTTGCAGCGCGGCGTGTAGCGGCTGGTGTTCCAGTCGGCCACGGTGGCGGCGGTGGCGCCCAGGTCCAGCTTGACGATCTGGTCGTGCAGCACCCCGTCGGCCTTCTTGAAGTTGCCGATCACCACGAGCGTCGTGCCGTCCGGGGAGACCGCCAGCTTCTCCGGGCCGACCCCGGCGTTGGACCCGCTGACCCCGTCGTAGTTGTGGTGCTCGGTCAGCGCGGTGGTGAGGTAGCTGTCGAGCGCGCCGGTGGTGGCGTTGAGCGAGGCCAGGCCGCCGCGCGGGTTGCTGTTGCCGGCCGTGGTGAAGATGCCGCCGACCAGCAGCCGGTTGCCGACCAGGGCGATGTCGTTGACCAACCCGTTGAACGCCGGACCGGTGAAGCTGGTGACCAGCGCGCCGGTGGCCACGTCGAGCAGGGCCACCTTGCGCCGGGTGACGCCGTTGACGGTGTTGAACTTGCCGGCGACGTAGACCGTACCGGCGGTCGGGCCGGCGACGACCGCGTACACCTCGTTGTCGACCACGGGCACGAACGCGGTGTCCACGGCGCCGGTGGCCTTGTCGAAGGCGAGCAGGTAGTTGCGGGTGATGTCGACGTCGGACCCGCGGTTCTGCACCGTGGTGAACGAGCCGGCCGCGATGATCTTCGTGCCGGCGTCGTGGATCGCGTCGACGCTGCCGTCCACGATGTCCGGCGAGGCGGTGGAGGGGACGGCCTTGACCACGGCGGTGTGGTCGGGCGCGGCGTTCGCGGGGGCGGCGGGGGCCAGGCCGGCGGCGGTGAGCGCGACCGCGGCGAGGGCCGCGAGGGCCCGGCGGCGCGGGGCGGAGGGGTGGGTCACTGGCAGCTCCGTGAGGTGAGCGGGGTGAGGCGTGTCGCTCCGCTCACCCTGGGCCACCGCTCAGCCGTCGTCCAGCGCCGGGCAAGCTTTCTGACCGACCACCGCGTCGCCACGGCCGAGCACCCGTCGCGGGCGGGCGGGACAGCCGGGCCGGGCCGCACGAAAAGGTGGGGACCCGTGGCCGGGCGGGCGGCGCGGGATCGGCGGTCAGGTGGCCGCGGGCGGGTCGGCCGACGGAAGGGTGACCGTCACCTCCAGGCCGCCGCCGGACTGGGCGACCGCCGTCACCGTGCCGCCGTGCGCGTCGCAGACGGCCCGCACGATGGACAGGCCGAGGCCGGAGCCACGGGCGCCGGTGCGTTCCTGGCCGCCCCGCCGGAACGGCTCGAACAGTCCGGGCACCTCGGCCGGGGCGACCTCGAAGCCGGTGTTCCCCACCACCAGCCAGGACCGCTGCCCGTCGGTGCCGGTGCGCACCCACATCCGCCCGTGCAGGTGGTTGTAGCGGACCGCGTTCTCCACCAGGTTCCCGGCCAGCCGGTCGAGCAGCCCCGGGTCGCCGACCACCGGCGCCGGCCGCAGCGAGGTCTGCACCCGCAGGCCGATCCGCTCGACCTCCCGGGCGACCGCGGAGAGCGCGTTGGCGGCGCCCACGGCGAGGTCGCTCTCCGCGCGCCGGGCCAGCCGCCGGCCGGTCTGCGCCTCGCTGCGGGCCAGCACCAGCAGCGCGTCGACCAGGCCGTTGGCCCGCTCCGACGCCTCCCGCACCACGCCGGCCATCCGCCGGTACTCGGCCAGGTCGGCGTCGTCGTCGCTGAGCGTCACGTCGATCTCGGTACGCATCACCGCGAGCGGTGTGCGCAGCTCGTGCGAGGCGTTCGCGACGAACCGCTTCTGCGCCTCGAACGCGGCGGTGATCCGGTCCAGCATCGCGTCGAACGTCTCGGCCAGCTCGGCCACCTCGTCGTCCGCGCCGGACCAGCCGATCCGCTCGTCCAGCGTGGTCTCGCCGAGCCGGCGGGCGGTGGCCGTGACCTGGTGCAGCGGGCGCAGCGCGCGCCCGGCCACCAGGTACGCCCCGGCCACCCCGACCACGCCGACGGCCAGCAGCGCCAGCAGCCCCTTGACCAGCAGCTCCCGGGAGGCGGCGTCGACCAGTTGCCGCTGCCACTGCCCGGCGTTGAGGGTGCGGCCGTCGGTGAGCACCACGGTGGTGCCGGGCAGCAGCTCGTCGGTGGGCCGCAACGCGTCGCGGACCAGCAGCCAGGCCAGCAGGACCAGGATCGCCCCGGCGCCGACCAGCAGCACGCCGTTGAGCAGGGTCAGTCGCAGCCGCAGCGTGGGGCGCACCCGCCGCGTAGCCATGTCAGGAGACCCCGCCGACGCGGTAGCCGGCGCCGACCACGGTGTCGATCAGCGGCGGGTCGCCGAGCTTCTTGCGCAGGGTCATCACGGTGACCCGGACGATGGTGGTGAACGGGTCGGTGTTGGCGTCCCAGACCCGTTCCAGCAGCTCCTCGCTGGACACCACCGCCCCCCGCGCCTTGAGCAGCTCGGCGAGCACGCCGAACTCCTTGTTGGTGAGCTCCAGCGGCACCCCGCCGCGGCTCACCACCCGGCGCGCCGGGTCGAGTTCCAGGTCGGCGACGGCCAGCACCGGGGGCGCGGCCGGGGTGGCGCGCCGGCCCAGCGCCTGCACCCGGGCCACCAGCTCGTCGAAGGCGAACGGCTTGGCCAGGTAGTCGTCGGCGCCGAGCTGCAACCCCTCGACCCGGTCGGCGACGGTCCCGCTGGCGGTGAGCATGAGCACCCGGGTCAACGCGCCGGAGGCGGCCAGGTCCGCGCAGATCCGGTCGCCGTGCACGCCGGGCAGGTCGCGGTCCAGGATCACCACGTCGTAGCGGGTCACGAACGCCGCCTCGTGCCCGGCGTTCCCGTCGTAGGCGACGTCCACCGCCATCCCGCGCTTGCGCAGCCCGCGCGCGATCGCGTCGGCGAGGTTCCGCTCGTCCTCGACCACCAGTACCCGCATCCCGGCCTCCCGCCTCGTGACCTCCCACAACCTACTGGCGGGGACCAAACGGCCGGCACGCGCCGCCGTTGCAGAAAACCTTCGGGTACGCGATGCTCCCCGACAAGAATCGACCAGCGCGCCGGCCGACGGCCGGACCCGAGCCGAGCGGAGCCCCGATGACCGCCGTCCACCCCGGCCGCGACGTGGCGTACCACCGGTTCCGCTTCCCGGCGGACCGGGACCGGGGCCGCGTGGACGGACTGCGCGCCGAGCCGGGCGGGCTGACTCCCGACGGGACCGCGGGCCCGGTCACGCACACCGATCCGCACTCCGGGACCACCGTCGACTACGCCGCGGGGACGTGGACCTCCCCGGTGGTGCCGGTCGGCTTCGCCGCCGCCGAGCTGGTGCCCTCCTGGACCGCGGACACGCCCCCCGGCTGCTGGATGCGGGTGGAGCTGCGCGGCTGGGCCGGTGACGCCGCCACCACCGGCTGGTACGAGCTGGGCCGCTGGGCGGCCGACGACAGCGCGGTGCACCGCTCGTCCGTGCCCGGGCAGGCCGACGGCCACGCCCGGGTGCTGGCCGACACGCTCCGCGTCACCGACGCGACGGTGACCGGCTGGCAGGCCCGGGTGACCCTGTTCCGCCGGCCCGACGCGCCCGCCGGCCCGGTGCTGCGCACGGTCGGCGTGGTCGCGTCCGCCGACACCGACGGCGACCCCGACGCCCACGGTGGCGCGGCGGAGGAGACCGGGGCCCGGGGTCGGGTGCTGGACGTGCCGCGGTACGCGCAGCGGCTGCACGCCGGCGGGGAGACCCGCTGGGGCGGCGGCGGGGACTCCTGGTGCAGCCCCACCTGCGTGTCGATGGTGCTCGACTTCTGGGGCGCCGGCCCCACCCCGGAGCGCTACGCCTGGGTCGACCCGCCCGGCCCGCGCCCGGTGGTGGTGCACGCCGCCCGGCACTGCTACGACCACGCGTACGCCGGGGCGGGGAACTGGCCGTTCAACACCGCGTACGCGGCGACGCACGGGGTGGACGCGTTCGTCACCCGGCTGCGTTCGCTGGTCGAGGCGGAACGGTTCGTCGCCGCCGGCATCCCGCTGATCGTCTCGGCGGCGTTCACCGCCGGGCAGGTCCCCGGGCTGGACTACGACACCCGCGGGCACCTCGTCGTGCTGGTCGGCTTCACCGACGACGGCGACCCGGTGCTCAACGACCCGTACGCGCCGGACGACGAGCGGGTCCGCCGGACCGTGCCCCGGGCGCCGTTCGAGGCGGCCTGGCAGGGCGGCAGCGGCGGGATCGCGTACGTGCTGCGCCCGGAGTCGGTGCCGCTGCCCGCGCCGCCCGCACAGCGCAACTGGTGATCAGCGGCCGACCGGCCAGATCGTCAGCCCGCCGTCCGGACGCAGGCACACCAGCACGGTGCCCGAGTCGGCGCACTCGTCCCACGAGCCGGGCAGGACCGCGCGGATCCGTGCCTCCGCGGCCGGCACGTCCAGCACGCCGACCAGCGTCCGGTCCGCGCTGAGGTGACGCAGCCCGAGCAGCCGGCCGGCCTCCCGGTCCGTGCCGGTGATCCGCCAGCGCCCGAGCCGGCCGAGCACCCGGCCGGTCGCCGGCTCCAGCACCCACCGGTCCAGCTCCAGACCGATCCCGGGCGTGGCCGCGAGCAGGCGGCCACCCACCGGGTAGACCCCGAGCCACCGCTCGTCGGTCCACGCCGGGCGCCCGGTCGCCGGGTCGAGCGTCCGCGCGCCGCCGACCTGGTCGCGCAGGCAGACCATGCCGGCACAGTCGGTGAACCAGAGCCCGGCGCGTTCCTGCACCGGCACGGTCCACCGGGCGTCGAGCCGGTCCAGCCCGTACGCGGTGACCGTGCCGGGACCGCCGTCGACCAGTAGCAGGTCGGCCACCACCTGCGCGTACCGGTAGGAGACGCCGTCCGGCGCGGCCGGCACCCGCCCGGTGTGCGCCAGCGCGCCGGTGTCCGCGTCGTGCACGGCCACCCGCCCGTCCGGCGCCACCAGCACGAGCTGGGTCACCCCGTGGCCGTCCGTCCGGTAGCCCACCCCCTGAGCCGGTATCGGCAGCGTCCACCGCACCGCCCCGGAGCCCGGGTCGACGGCCAGCACGCTGCCCGCGCCGGCCGCCCGGGGACTCTCCAGCAGCAGGCCGCCGGACGCGGTCGCGACCGGGTAGCCGGGCTGCCGCCAGCGCGACGCGCCGGTGGCCGGGTCGAGCAGCGTGGAGAGCGTGTCGCCGGCGCCGGCCGGGCTGCTCGTGACCAGCAGCCCACCGGCGGCGACGCCCAGCCCGAGCACGTGGTCGCCGGCGGGCAGGCTGAACCGCCAGAGCGGCTCCCCACCGGGCAGCCGGTGCCCGGTCACCACCCGGCCGCCCCGGCCGACGGTGCCCGGCCCGTCGGCCACCATCAGCCGGTCGGCGAGGACCACGAACGCGGCTCCCTGCGGTGCGGGCACCCGCACCGGCGCCGGCCGCCGGGCCGGCGCGGCCGCGCCGGTCACCGCGAGCAGCGCCAGGCAACCCAGCGCCACCACCCGGGCGACCCGACCCGGAGGGCGCCGGGGCGACGCGGGAAGCGGCTCGTCGCCGTCCCCGCCGTGCCGCATCTCACCCAGGTCGATGAGCGCGCTCACGGCAGCCGCCGCACCGCGAAGTCGCCGTCGCGGTCCCGGCACACCACGAGCGCGCGCCCGGCCGAGCAGTCGACGCCGGAGAGCACGCCCCGGACCGGGAGCCGGCCGGCGGGCAGGTCCAGCTCGGCGAGGAGCAGTCGCCCGCCACCCAGCGGCCGGGTCAGGAACAGCGGGCCGCCGACCTCGTTGGGCGGGACCGCCGTCCACCCTGCGAGATCTGCGACCAGCCGCCCGTCGTCGGCGTCCAGCACCGCCAGGTGACCGTCGTCGCTCTCACCGGCCCCGACGAGCAGCCGCCCGCCGTCCGCCTTCCACACACCCGCCCATCGGTCGGTGGCCCACCGGACCGCGCCGGTGGCCGGGTCGAGCCCCCACATGCCGCCGGTCTGCCGGCTGGCGCAGAGCACGTCGCCGCAACTGTCCACATAGTCCAGCAGCGGCAGGTCGGCGGTCCACCGCGACCGGAGCGTGTCCCGCTGGTAGGCCGCGAACCCGTCCTCCCGGATCTCCAGCACCAGGTCGCCGGCGGTCAGCACCCGCCGCTGGGTGGGCAGCTCCCCCGGATGCAGGTCACGGGCGGCCAGCCGCTCACCGGTGACCGCGTCCAGCACCACGGTCTCGCCGCTCTCCGGCACCACCAGCAGCCCTTCGACCCCCGCCGGCCCGAGGACGAACCGCAGATCCGGCGTCTCGGGGGCGGTCCACAGCGTGCGGCCGTCGGCGACCGCCACCCGGCGTACCTCCTGCGGGCCCGACGCGGTCGTCGGTTGGAGCAGGAGCGCGTCACCGGCCGGGTAGCCGAGCGCGTTCTGCCGCCAGCTGAGCCGGCCCGTCGCCGCCTCCAGGGCCACCGTCTGCCACGCCTGGTCGGGCCCGTTCGGCCCGGCGGCCAGCACCCGGTCGCCCATCTCCCACACCGAGACGACGTCGCCCGGGGTCGGCAGCCGGCTGCGCCAGCGTTCCCGCCCGTCCCGGTAGGCGACCACCTCCCGGAGCGCGCCGGGCCGCCAGTCCAACGGCCGGACCACGTACACCCGGTCACCGGCGACGAACGCGGACGCCCCGGTGCCACCCGGCACCGTCCACCGCGCGGGACGCGCCGGTGGCGTCGCGGACGCGAGCGTGACCAGCGCCACCAGCAGGACCACCAGGACGCGGAACGGCCGACCGACCGCACGCGGCGCCCGGCCCGGCACGTCGGACACCGTGTCGTCCCGCAGCTCACCCAGATCGATGACGGTCACGAGCACCCCTCTCCGCGCCGCCGGACCGTCGCCCGGTCGTGACCGGACCACGCCCGGACCGCCTGTACGATGGCCCGTCGTGGCCGTGCCGGTGGTGGACCCCTCGCTGAACTCCTCGTCCGTCGAGGTCGACACCGGCGTGTCCGACCCGCCGCGTCGGCCGCGTCGCCGACCGGCCCGTGCCGACGTGCTGGCCATCGGAGCCTATGCGCTGCTCGGTGTTCTCGTCTGCCTCAACTACTGGGGCGACGTGCAGCACCGGGTCTCCTCGCACCTGCCGACCGACCACAGCTGGTTCGAGTGGCTGTTCGCGCACGGCGCCTACTCGGTGCGACACCTGGAGAACCCGCTGTTCACCGCCCGGCAGAACGCGCCGGACGGGGTGAACATGATGGCGAACACCTCGCTGCTCGGGGTGACGCTGCCGCTGGCGCCGCTGACCATGCTGCTCGGCCCGCAGGTGATGTACGCGCTCTACCTCGGCGCGGCGTTGTCGGCGACCGCCGCCACGTCGTACTGGACGCTGTCGCGGCACCTGGTCCGCTCCCGCGGCGCGGCCTTCGTCGGCGGGGCGTTCCTCGGCTTCGCCCCGGGGATCGTGCACCACGCCAACGGGCAGCCCAACTTCGTGTCGAACTTCCTGCTCCCGCTGATCGTCTCCCGGGTGCTGCGCCTCGGCGAGCCGGGCCGCTGGCGGCGCAACGGCGTGGCGCTCGGGCTGCTGGTGGCGTACCAGATCTTCATCAACGAGGAGATGCTGCTGCTCACCGCGCTGGCCTGCCTGGTCGTCGTGGTGGCGTACGCGGTGCAACGCCCGCGCGCCACGCGGGAGCGGGCGGGCGCGTTCCTGGCCGCGATCGGGGTCGGTGGCGCTGTGGCGCTGCTGCTCACCGCGTACCCGATCTGGTTCCAGTTCAACGGCCCGCAGTCCTACCGCGGCCTGCAGGGCGGGGTCTTCCACAACTGGGGCGAGGACCTGATGGCCTTCGTCACCTTCGCCCGGGACACCGTCGCCGGGGACGAGGCGGTGGAGAAGACCATCGGGCTGACCGAGCAGAACACCTGGTTCGGCTGGCCGCTGGTGCTGGTCGGGCTGGTCGCGCTGGCGCTGTTGGTGCGCCGGTCGGTGCCGGCCCGGATCCTGGCCGTGCTGGTGGTCGTGTTCACGGTCGCCTCGATCGGGCCGAAGGTGCGCTTCGACGGGGTGGAGACCGGGGTCGACGGCCCGTGGGCGTACGTGCCGGACGACCTGCCGCTGGTCGAGATGATGATGCCGACCCGACTGAGCCTGGTGGTGGTCGGCGCGGTCGGCGTGCTGCTGGCGCTGGCCTGGGACGCCCTGGCCCGCGCCGGCCGGTCGCCGGTGCCCGCCCCGCGTGCCGGCGACGAGACCTCCGCGCCGGGCGCCGGGCCCCGTCGGCGGCGCGGGCTGCGCCTGGTCGGGTACGCCGCGATCGTGGCCGCCCTGCTGCCGCTGTTCCCGCGCCCGCTGCCGGCGCAGCAGATCGACCCGCCGCCGCACTTCGTCACCTCGGGCGGCTGGCGCCCCTACGTGCCGGACGGCCGAACTCTCGTCCCGGTGCCGATCCCGAGCAACGTGCACGGGCTGCCGACGCTGCGCTGGAGCGCGCTGACCGGGCAGGAGTTCCCGATCCCGGGCGGCTACTTCATCGGCCCGAACGAGCGGGGCGAGGGCGTCTTCGGCGCCCCGAACCGCCCCACCAGCACGTTGATCTACTCCACCATGGACGCCGACCGGGTCCCGGAGATCACCGAGGAGAACCGCCGGCAGGCCGTCGAGGACCTGCGCTTCTGGCGGGCGTCGGTGGTGGTGCTCGGGGCGAACCCGCGCGAGGCGGTGCTGCGCGACCTGATGACGGCGCTGCTCGGCCCCGCCCAGCGGGTCGACGACGTCTGGCTCTGGGACGTGCGCGACCGCGTGTAAGGAAGGGCCCCTTCTTAACGTATTCGGTAGAGGAAGGGCCCCCTCTTAACACAGGCGCGTTAAGAGGGGGCCCCTCCTTGCACCGGGTGCGTCAGCCGAGCAGGGGGCGGACGTCCCACAGGTGCCCGCCGGGCACGTCCCGGCCCGGGCCGACCAGGGCGTCCACGGTGGCGCGCACCGGGTCGGTCGGCGACGAGTCGGCCTGCACCAGCGCCGCCGCCCGCCAGTGCCGCAGGTCCTCGACCGCCTGCCGGCGCTCCACGTCGCCGACCGGCGGCACCTGGCCGGTCTCGGCGGCCCGGCGCAGCAGCAGCGAGGTGGGTCGGTCCGGCGCGCCCCAGCGGGCGGTCGGGTCGGTCGCCGAGCGCGGACCGATGAAGTAGCCGCCGGGCGCGTCGAACGCCAGCCCGGTGCGCGCCGACCAGAACATGGCCGGGCTGACCGCCGCCCCGGTCACCGGCGGCACCGGCACCAACGTCCGGCCCGGCGGGACGTACGCCTGCCAGCCGCCGCCGGACACCACGGCCGGCACCGGCGTCACCGGCACCGTGCGGATCGGCGTCGGGGTGAGCGGCAGCAGCGCGGCGGCGACCGCGCCGGCCCACGGCGCCCAGGCGCGCGTGCCGGAGCGCCGGACCCGGTCCACGGCCAACGCCAGCAGCACCCCGCACACCGGTACGCACACCAGGGCGAACCGCGCCGGCACCACCAGGTCGAGCAGCGGCACCCCGGTGAGCAGGCGGTAGGGGCCGGGCACCCCGGTGTCGTGCCGGTTCAGCACCACGCTCGCGCCGAGCGACAGCAGCGCGAACAGCAGCCCGCACGCGGCGAGCGCGCGCACCAGCGGTCGGCGCCACAGCCGCACCACCACGAGCAGCGCCAGCAGCGGCAGGAACGGCCCGAAGAACGAGTTCTGCTCGGTCGGGTTCGGCGACAGCAGCCCGGCGCGGTGGGCGTCCCCGGCGACGGTCTGCCGCGCGGTCGCGGTGAACGAGGCCAGGTCCAGCCGGTACCCCAGGGTGTGGAACGGCATCCCGCTGTAGTGGCCCGGCCCGAAGAACTGGAACCACAGCGGGTACGCCAGCAGCACGCCGGCGACCAGCGCGCCGATGCCCAGCCGGCGGGCCACCACCGGGACCAGCCGGCGGGCGGCGGCCCGGTCGGCCAGCGCGTACGCCCCGGCGAGCACCCCGGCCGCGAGGGCCAGGAACACCAGCACCTCCTCGCCGAGGAAGACCTGGTAGGCGACCGCCAGCCCGAGCAGCACGCCGTCGCGGCGGACCCGGTCGGTGGCCGGCCGGAACACCAGCGCCAGGATCACCGGCACCAGGAACTGGGCGGCCATGTGCAGGTGCGCGCCGGCCTGGGCCACCATGCCGGGGGCGAAGCCGCAGACCAGGCCACCCACCGCGGCGGCGGCCCGGGAGCGGACCAGCCGGCGGGCGAGCAGCGCGTACCAGGCGGCGGCCGTGCCGGCGAGGCTGAGCGTCACCGCGACGAGGAACGCCACCTGGGAGCCGAACGCCACGGTGACCGGGGTGAGCGGCACGCCCAGCCCGAGCACCGAGGTGTTCGCCATCAGGTTCACGCCGTCCGGGGCGTTCAGCGCGGCGCTCCACAGCGGGTTCTCCCCGCCGGTCACCGCGCGGGCCGCCCGGGCCAGCATCCACTCGAACAGCATCTGGTCGCCGGCCTGGTGGAACAGCCGTTCCGGCCGGCGCCACTGGTCGGTGGTGAGCAGCACGGCCAGGCCGAGGTAGCCGGCCACCACGAGCGCGTCGACCGGGCGGGGCCGCCACCGGCGCCGGGGCGGGCGGCCGGAGCGGTCCGCCGCGGTCAGACGGAGCGGCTGGTCAGTGTCCGGACGTCCCACAACCACACGTCCAGCTCCTGCCGGCCGGGGCCGACCAGCTGCTCCACGGTCCGGCGCAGCGGCTCGGCGTTCTGCTCGTTCAGCGGCAGCACCACCACCGCCGCGTTCCAGTGCCGCAGCTCGTCGAGGAAGCGGCGGCGCTGCCGGTCGTCGAGCTTCGGCGTACGCCCGGTGGACGCCACCTCCTCCAGCAGGTCCCCGATGCCGCTGGGCCGGCCGCCGAAGCGGCCCGGGTCGCCGGTGACGCCGTTGCGCGGGGCGAGGAAGTAGCCGCCGGGGATCTTGAAGTCGAGGTCGGTGCTGGCCGCCCAGCGCATCGGGTCGGTGTTGCCCATCGCCGGCACCGGCACGGAGACCAGCGTCTGGTCCGGCCCGACGTACTGCCGCCACCGGTCGGCGGTGATGAACTCCGGCACCGGCGGTCGGGTGGTGACCCGCAGCGGCATCGGCGCGATCGGCAGCAGCGCGAAGACCAGGCCGGCGGCGGTCAGCGTGCGGGCGGTGCGCCGGTCCACGCCCCGCAGCACCCAGGCGCTGCGCACCGCGTACGCGAGCAGCACCGCGACCGTCACGCCGGTGATCATGCCGAACCGGGTCGGCACCACGGCGTCCAGCAGCGGCAGCCGCACCAGCAGCTCCCACGGCCCGGTGACCAGCTCCCGGTCCCACCAGGAGATCCGCTCGCCGAGCGAGAGCACGGCGAAGAACAGCCCGGTCGCGGCCAGCGCCCGGACCACCACGTCCCGGCGCAGCCAGACCACGATGCCCACGGCGAGCAGCGACAGGCTCCAGCCGAAGAAGGCGTTCTCCTCCGAGTAGTTCGGGGCGAGGTTGACGTTGGCCCGCTCGTTGCCGCCGAAGGTGGGCGAGCCGGGGGCGAAGAACGCGGCGATGTCGTTGCCGTAGTCACGCACCGTGTCGCTGAGCCCGTGGTACGCCATCGGCCCGGCGAACTGCACCCAGAGCGGGTACGCCAGCAGCGCGCCGGCGAGCAGCGCGCAGACCGCGAGTCCGGCGCCGAGCGGCCGCCACGCGGCGGCCCACCGCGCACGCTGCTGCGCCAGCACGGCGAGCAGGAACACGCCCAGCGCCATGGCGGTGAAGAGCAGGATCTCCTCGTTGATGAACGCCTGCGCGGTGACCAGGAGCGCGAGCAGCGCGCCGTCGCGGACCGGGCGGGTCGACCGGGTCAGCACCAGCACCCGCCAGACGATGAACGGCAGCAGAAACTGGCTGATGATGTTCGGGTGCCAGTTGGCGTGCGACAGCATGGCCGGTGAGAACCCGCAGAACCAGGCGCCGACGGCGGCGGCCGGCCGGTGGCGCACCAGGTGCCGGGAGAGCACCCGGTACCAGGCGGCGGCGGTGCCGGCCAGGCCGAGCGTGACCAGCGTGACGAAGGAGACCGCCGGTCCGAACAGGAGGGTCACCGGCACCATCGGGATGCCGAGCGCCAGGATGGCGGTGTTCGCCATCAGGTTGACCCCGTCGGGGTAGTTGAACTGCTCGGTGAAGAACGGGAACTCGCCGTGCAGCACCACCCGCACCGAGTGGGCGAGGAAGAACTGCACCTGCGCCGGGTCGCTGCTGTAGAGCGCGGCCACCCGGCCGGCGGGGTCGGCCCAGATGCCGCTGGTCACCCAGATCGCGGCGAGCAGGAAACCGCCGTACACGACGAGGTCGATCCGGCGGCGCGTCCAGCGCCACCGCCACCGGCGACGCGCGGCGGGCGCGGCCCCGTCCGCCGGGTCGGCGGGGGGCGGCGCATCGGCGGGGGCCGACGGGTCGGCCGGGGCCGGCGGGTCCGGCCGGGTGACCGGAGGCCGGTCGAGGGTGACGGAGCGGGGTCCCGTCGGGGCGTCGGCGGCCGGCGTCGAGGCGCCGCGGGTCTCGGCAGGCGTCACAGTCGGCGGAGTCTACCGGAGCCGGATATTGGCGCACGAATCGCGCGTCACGTTCCGCGACGAACGGGTGAGCCGGGCTCGGCCGGGCGACCGGTCGTCTCGTACCATGTGGGCTTCCGACCGACGACCGGCGAGGGGATCAGGGTGGTTTCAGCCCGCCGAGGCGCTACGACGGGCACCGCGCTGGCCGCGCTGCTGCTGGTCACGGTCGGTTGCGGACCGGTCGCCGACCGGCAGCCGAAGGACCTGCGGGTCGGCTACGACAGCCTGGACGGCACGCTGGCGGTCTGGCCGCCGCGCGGCAGCCTGGCCCGCGACGCCGCCGCCACCGCCGGGATCACCGAGGCGGTGCGGGACTGGCGGTCCCCGGTGGACGACCGGGTGCACGTGCCCTCCTCCGGCATCCTCTTCTCCGGCCAGGTCGCCGGTTCCGCGCTGGCGCTGGTCGCCGCGGACGTGCCCGGCGAGGCCGCCTCCTGGCTGCTGCAACTCGACCGGGACGGGCAGCGCTGGCGGGTGGCGCACGCCACCGAGTACACCGACCCCGGCTACCTGGTCTACTCCGACGTGCTGCCGGTGCGCCAGGCCGAGGGCCGCCGCTACCTCACCTCCGCCCGGGTCGAACGCCTGCTCGGCCCCGACGGCCGGGTGCTGGGCGGCGCCGACGGCGTGACCGACCCGGTCGCCGTGCCGGCCTGCCGGGCGGTCGAGCTGACCGCGACGCTGCGACCCACCCCGTCGCTGCCGCGCGGCCGGGCCGCGGACCGCGTCCTCGACCTGGGTACGGCCACCGAGGCGCCCCGCTACCCGCTGGTGCGCGACGAGAGCGGCGCCGGCAAGCGGGCCCTCGCCGGGCTGGACACCTGCGCGCTGGCCGGTGAGCGGGGCCCGTTCGGCAGCCTCCCCCGCCGCCTCGGTGACCGCGAGGCGCCCCGTTCGGCGCCCGAGTCCTGGCCGATGGCGAAGATCGCGACCCGGTCGCTGGGCGAGGTGGCCCTGGGCGGTGGGGAGCCGGGCGACCTGGAGCAGCTGAGCTGGGAGACGGCCACCGGCACCATGACCGCGGTGGTCTACCGCCCGGCCGGCGGCGGCACCCCGGTGGTCTCCCCCGCCGACCGGTCCACCACGCTGCAGGCCTACCACCTGCCGGTGCCCGGGCAGCCGCTCGCGGTGCTGACCTGGCGTACCCGGGACGCGTCGTTCGCCGCCCCGCCCGGCACCACCCGCCTGGTCGACCGACCCGGCCTGGTGGTGGTCGAGCAGACCGACGCCAAGCAGACGTTCAGCCTGGCCGGCACCGAGAAGACCTGGTACCGCTCCCTGTCCGCCCCCCGCTGACGGCGAGCAACCGCGCGCCCGCGTCGGAGGAGACGCCATGGTCGAGATGATCCGTCGGCTCTACGCCCGTCGCCTACGGGCCGGACTCGTCGACGCGACGCTGCCCCGGCACGTCGCGATGGTGATGGACGGCAACCGTCGCTGGGCGCGGCAGATGGGGTTCGACGATCCCTCGGTGGGCCACCGGTACGGCGCGGCGCACCTGCACGAGGTGGCCGGCTGGTGCGCCGAGCTGGGCATCCGGCAGATCACCCTGTTCGTCGCCTCGGTCGACAACGTACGCAAGCGCGGCTCCGCCGAGGTGGCGCACCTGATGCGGTTGGTCGAGGAGGTCATCGCCGAGCCGCTGCGGCGACCGGACAGCCCGTGGCGGCTGCACGTGGCCGGCCGGACCGACGTCCTGCCCGACTCGACCCGGTACGCGTTGAAGCTGGCCGAGGACGACACCCGGGACCGGGCCGGCGGCTTCGACCTGACCGTCGCGATCGGCTACGACGGTCGTACCGAGATCGCCGACGCGGTCCGGCGCCTGCTGCACCACGAGGCGGAGGCCGGGGCCACCCTCACCGACGTGGCGGACCGCCTCACCGCCGACGCCATCGGCGCGCACCTCTACACCGGCGACCGACCGGCCCCCGACCTCGTCATCCGGACCAGCGGGGAACGGCGGATGTCCGGCTTCCTGCTCTGGCAGGCCGTCCACTCGGAGCTGTACTTCTGCGACGTGTACTGGCCCGGCTTCCGTGAGGTGGACTTCCTCCGGGCCCTGCGCACCTACGCCACCCGCACCGCCCGCCCCCCACCGTGCCTCGAGGCGGGGTCAGGGGTGGTGGAGGCGCATGCCCAGGTAGGGGGCGTCGGCGGGGCCGGGACGGGTGGTGCCGTCGGGGCGCCAGCCGTGCCGGGTGTAGAAGGCGCGGGCCCGGGTGTTGCGCTCCCACACCTCCAGCACCCCCACCGCCAGCCCCTCGGTCTCCAGGTGGCGCAGGAACAGCCCGTGCAACGTGCTGCCGACGCCACGGCCCCAACAGTCCGGGTCGACGTGGATCTGGTAGAGCTGCGCGGCGTCCACCTCGGACGAGTGCGGCGGGCCCATGGCCAGGAGACCGACCACCCGCCCGTCGACCACGGCGCAGCGGACGTGCTTGTGCGGCGCGGCGATGGCCGCCGTCCAGCCGTCCCGCTGTTCCCGGGCCAGCTCCGGGTCGACGATCTCCCCGGTGGGCAGCCCGCCCGCGCCGTAGTAGGCGACGCGGGCCCGGGTGTGCAGGTCGACGATGTCGTCCAGGTCGGCCGGCGCGGCCTCACGCACGTCCACGGCACACCCCATTCAGGCAGACGGCCCCGGGAAGCCCCGGAACGGCGCTCGGGCGGCCCCGCGGGAAGCGGGACCGCCCGAGCACCGTATCCGGATCAGTTCTGCGCCGTGGCCCCGTCGGTGGCCGGGTCGACCGGCGCGGCGTCCAGGCCGGAGATCCAGCCGGTGACGTCACGCGCCACGTCCTGCGCGGTCAGCCGCAGGTCGGCCAGGATCTGCGCGCGGGTGCCGTGCGGGTGCCAGTCGGCCGGTACGCCCAGGTCCTTGACCGGCACCCGGACGTCGGCGTCACGCATCGCCTGGGCCAGCGCGGAGCCGACGCCACCGACCCGGACGCCGTCCTCGACGGTGACCACGAGGCGGTGCCCGGCGGCCAGCTCGACCAGCTCGGCCGGGACCGGGCGGACCCAGCGCGGGTCGACCACGGTGACGCCGTAGCCCTGCTCGGCGACCCGGCTGGCGACCTCCATGCCCAGGGCGCCGAAGGAGCCGACCGCGACCAGCAGCACGTCGGTACGCGCCGACTCGGCCAGCACGTCCACCGGGCCGACCCGACGCACGGCCGGCAGGTCGGCGGCGACGGTGCCGGTCGGGAAGCGCAGGATGGTCGGGCCGTCGTCCACGGCGATCGCCTCGCGCAGCTCCTCGCGCAGCGTGGCCGAGTCGCGGGGCGCGGCGATGCGCAGGCCGGGCACCACGCCGAAGACCGACATGTCCCAGACGCCGTAGTGGCTCGGCCCGTCGGGGCCGGTGATGCCGGCCCGGTCCAGCACGAACGTGACCGGCAGCTTGTGCATGGCCACGTCCAGCAGGACCTGGTCGAAGGCCCGGTTGAGGAAGGTGGCGTAGACCGCGACCACCGGGTGCAGGCCGCCCATGGCCAGGCCGGCGGCGGAGGTGGCCGCGTGCTGCTCGGCGATGCCCACGTCGTAGACCCGCTCCGGGTACTTGCGGGCCAGCGTGGCGATGCCGGTGGGCTCGGCCATGGCGGCGGTGATGCCGACCACGTCCGGACGCTCGTCGGCGATGCTCACCAGCTCGTTGGCGAAGACGTGGGTCCACTTCACCGACGGCGCGGCGACCAGCTGGCCGGTCTCGACGTCGAAGGCGCCGCCGGGGCCGTGCAGGCAGTCCGCCTCGTCGTCCTCGGCCGGGCGGTAGCCGTAGCCCTTGCGGGTGACCGCGTGCACGATCACCGGGCCGCCGAAGTTCTTCGCCGCGCGCAGCGCCGCCTCGACCGCCGGCACGTCGTGGCCGTCGACCGGGCCGACGTACTTGATGCCCAGGTCCTCGAACATCGCCTGCGGGGCGACCGCGTCCTTGATGCCCTTCTTGACCGCGTGCAGCACCTCGAACATCGGCTTGCCGACGAACGGGGTGTTGCCCAGCGCGTCCTTGACCGTGTCGAGCACCTTCTCGTAGCCGGGGTTGAGCCGCAGCGACGACAGGTGGTCGGCGAGGCCGCCGATGGTCGGCGAGTAGGACCGGCCGTTGTCGTTGACCACGATGACCAGCGGGTTGCCGGCGGTGGCGATGTTGTTCAGCGCCTCCCAGCACATGCCGCCGGTGAGCGCGCCGTCGCCGACCACGGCCACCACGGCCCGCTTCTCGCCGCGCAGCGCGTACGCCTTGGCCAGGCCGTCGGCGTAGGACAGGGCGGTGGAGGCGTGCGAGTTCTCGATCAGGTCGTGCTCGCTCTCCGCCTGGCTGGGGTAGCCGGAGAGGCCACCGCGCTGGCGGAGCTTGTCGAAGCCCTCCTGCCGGCCGGTGAGGATCTTGTGTACGTACGCCTGGTGACCGGTGTCGAAGAGGAGCCGGTCGCGCGGGGAGTCGAAGACCCGGTGCATCGCCAGGGTCAGCTCGACCACACCGAGGTTCGGACCGATGTGCCCGCCGGTGCGGGAGACCTTCGCGATCAGGAAGTCACGGATCTCGGCGGCGAGGATGTCCAGCTGCTCGGCGGTCATCCGCTTCACGTCCTGCGGGCCGCGGACGGTGCCCAGCAGCCGACCGTGGTTGGCCGTGCCCTCTTCAACACTCATGACCGGAGAGTCTATCGGCCGCGCCACAGTCCGCAGCCGAGCCGTGGATCAGGCGGCGACCACCAGCCGGCGCGGCGGCGTCGCCCGGGCCACCCCGAACGGCGGGCCGGCGGGGGTCCAGGAGCCGAGCACGGCGGCCCGGGAGGCGCCGGTGACCGACGGGACCGCGCCGGGCAGCCCGTGCCAGCTCAGCCACCCCAGCAGCGCGAACGCGTACGCCTCCTTGGCCTGGGCCGGCACGCCCAGCTCGTCGGTGGTGCGCAGCCGCCACCGCCCGGCGCCCAGCGCGGCCAGCCGGGCCCGGAGTGTGGGATTGCGCACTCCCCCGCCGGCTGCGACCACCTCGGTCACCCCGTGCCGGTCGCAGGCGTCGGCGACCGTGCGGGCGGTCAGCTCGGTGAGCGTGGCCAGCACGTCGTCGGCGGCCACCGGCTCGCCCAGGGCGGCCAGCGCGGCGTCCAGGTACCCGCCGTGGAACAGCTCCTTGCCCGTCGACTTGGGCGGCGGCGCGGCGTAGTAGGGCTCGGCGAGCAGCCGGGCCAGCAGCGCCGGGTGCGCCCGGCCGGCGGCGGCCCGCGCCCCGTCGATGTCGCAGGGGCGGTCGAGGAAGCGGCGGGCAGCGGCGTCCAGCAGCGCGTTGGCCGGGCCCACGTCGTACCCGAGGACCGGCGCCCCGGGCGCGACCACGGTGAGGTTCGCGATGCCGCCCAGGTTCAGCGCCGCGCGGGCCCCGGCGCTCCCGTCGAGCAGCAGCGCGTCGAACGCCGGGACCAGCGGCGCCCCCTGCCCGCCGGCCGCCACGTCCGCCGAGCGCAGGTCGTGCAGCACGGGTACGCCCACCCGGGCGGCGACCCGGGCCGGCGCGCCGAGCTGGAGGGTGCCGCGCACCCGGCCCGCCTCGACCCAGTGGAAGACGGTCTGGCCGTGCGAGACGACCGCGTCGACGGCGCCCCCGGCCAGCTCGATGCCGACGGCAGCCGCCTCGGCGAACACCTCACCGAGCCGGTTGTCCAGCCGGCACACCGCCTCGATCGTGGTCGCGGCCGGCGGCAGCAGCGCGCCGATCTGCGCCCGCAGGTCGTCCGGGTAGGCCAGCTCGCGGTGCCCGAGCGGACGCAGGCGCAACGTGTCCCCGTCGAGGGTGAACTCGCCCGCCGCCACGTCCACCCCGTCGTACGAGGTGCCCGACATCAGCCCGACGATGCGCAAGGAAGGGCCCCTTTTAACGGATTCGGTAGAGGAAGGGCCCCCGCTTAACGCGCCGGGGGCAGGAACAGGCCGACCAGCTCGACGTGCTGGGTCATCGGGAACAGGTCGAACCCGCGCAGCGCGGCCAGCCGCCAACCCGCCTCGGCGAACGTGCGCACGTCCCGGGCGAAGGCGGCCGGGTCGCAGGCCACGTACGCGACCGCGCGCGGCCCGGCGGCCACCACGCCGCGCACCACCGGGGCGCCCGCGCCGGAGCGCGGCGGGTCGAGCACCACCAGGTCGACCGGGCCGGTGATCCGGCGCCGGGCCAGCGCGGTCTCGACCCGGGCCGCGACGACCTCGACGGCGGGCAGGTCGGCCAGGTTGGTGCGGGCGGCGGCCACCCCGTCGGGCGCCGACTCGACCACCGTCACCCGGGCCCCGTCGACCCGGCCGGCGAGCGCGGCGGCGAACAGCCCGGCCCCGCCGTACAGGTCCCAGGCGCTCTCGCCCGGACGCGGGTCGAGCAGGTCGATCACGGCGCCGACCAGGGCGTCGGCCGCCGCCGGGTGCACCTGCCAGAAGCCGGAGGCGGGCAGCGTGAAGGGCCGCCCGGCCGCCGTCTCCCGGACCCGCTCCGGCCCGCTCACCGCCGTGGCGACCCCCTCGGCGTACGCGACCACGGCGACGTCCCCGCCGGTGCTGGCGACCGTCTCCACCGCGTCGGCGTCCGGCCAGCGCGCCCCGGTGGACGGCAGCACCGGCAGTTCCTGGATCGCCGGGTGGGCGATCAGGCACCTGTCGATCGGCACCACCTCGTGCGAGCGGTGCTTGAGCAGCCCGGCCCGGCCGGTCGCGTCGACCGCGTAGCGGACCCGGGAGCGCCAGCCCAGCGGCCCGCCGGGCAGCGCCTCGACCCGGACGCCGAGCGCGTCCACCTGGGCGTCGGTGAGCCGACCCAGCCGGGTGAGCTGCTCGCGCACCACGGCGACCTTCCAGTCGAGCTGGGCCGCCGGGGCGACGTGCTGGAGGTCGCAGCCGCCGCACGCGCCGGGCCGGGCGTACGGGCAGGGCGGGACGACCCGGTCCGGGGAGGCGTCGAGGATCTCCACCGCGTCAGCGCGGGCGAAGCCGCGGTGCAGCTCGGTCACCTCGGCCACCACCCGCTCGCCGGGCAGCGCGTGCCGGACGAAGACCACCTGGCCGCCGACCCGGGCCACGCAGTGCCCGCCCGGCGCGACCGCGTCGACGGTCAGCTCGACCCGCTCGGCCTCCTCCAGCCCGGGGCGTTCCGGCGCGGCGCTCACGGCGTCCTCCTTCGTTCGCGACTGCGGGGCTCGCGACACCGGCTCACTGTCGGCCCTCCTGCTCGGGGGCCGTGGTGCCGACCGGCGGCGGCAGCGTGCTCTGCGGCGCCACCCGGGGGCCGCGGGCCGGACCGCGGCTGAGCGTGGCGTCGAGGCGGTCCAGGTTCTTGCTGGCGGTGGAGGCGAGCTGCCAGGGCACGCTGGTCACCATCACGCCCGGCTCGAACAGCAGCCGGCCCTTGAGCCGCAGCGCGCTCTGGTTGTGCAGCAGGTTCTCCCACCAGCGCCCGACCACGTACTCGGGGATGAAGACGGTGACCACGTCGCGGGGCGACTCGCGGCGGACCGAGGCGACGAAGTTGAGGATCGGCCGGGTGATCTCCCGGTACGGGGAGTCGATCACGGTCAGCGGCACCGGCAGCTCCCGGCGCTCCCAGTCGGCCTGGAGGTCCCGGGTGTCCTTCTCGTCCACGTTGACGGTCACCGCGGTCAGCGTGTCCGGTCGGGTCGCCCGGGCGTACGCGACGGCCCGCAGGGTCGGCTGGTGCAGCTTGCTGACCAGCACGATGGCGTGGTTGCGGGCGGGCAGCACGGCCCGCTGCTCGGTCGGCTCCAGCTCGGCCGCGACCCGGTCGTAGTGCCGGCGGATGGCCAGCATGACCACGTACATCACCGCCATGGCGACGATCGCGATCCACGCGCCGAGCAGGAACTTCGTGACCAGCACGATGATCAGCACGATGCCGGTCATGGCCATGCCGAACGTGTTGATCGCCCGGGAGCGGATCATCCGCCGCCGGGCCTCCGGGTCGCGCTCGGTGCGCAGGTGCCGGTTCCAGTGCCGGATCATGCCGGCCTGGGAGAGCGTGAACGAGACGAAGACGCCGACGATGTAGAGCTGGATGAGCCGGGTCACCTCGGCCTGGAAGCCGACGATCAGCACCACCGCGAAGACGGCGAGGAAGACGATGCCGTTGGAGAACGCCAGCCGGTCGCCCCGGGTGTGCAGCTGGCGCGGCAGGTAGCGGTCCTGGGCGAGGATCGAGCCGAGCACCGGGAAACCGTTGAACGCGGTGTTGGCGGCCAGGAACAGGATCAGCGCGGTCATGCCGGCGACCACGTAGAGCAGCACCGAGCCGCTGCCGAACACGGTCTCGCCGAGCTGCGCGGTGACCGTCTTCTGCACGTACCCGGCCGGGCCGCCGACGATCTGCGTGGTCGGGTCCTCGACGAACTGCAGACCGGTCCGGCGGGCCAGCAGGATGATGCCGACCAGCATGCTGACCGCGATGGTGCCGAGCAGCAGCAGCGTGGTCGCCGCGTTCTTCGACTTGGGCGACTTGAACGCCGGTACGCCGTTGGAGATGGCCTCGACGCCGGTGAGCGCGGCGCAGCCGGAGGAGAACGTGCGCAGCAGCAGGAAGATCAGCGCGAAGCCGGTCACGCTGTGCTCGGCGTGGATCTCCAGGCCGGCGCTGGGGGCTTGCAGGTCGTCGCCGAGCACGAAGATCCGCACGAACCCGGTCAGCAGCATGCCGCCGATGACGATGACGAAGCCGTAGGTGGGGATGGCGAACGCGGTGCCCGACTCGCGCAGGCCGCGCAGGTTCATCGCGGTGAGCAGCACGACCGCGCTGACCGCGATGAGCACCTTGTGGGTGGCCACGAACGGCACCACCGAGCCGAGGTTGGCCACGCCGGAGGAGACCGACACGGCGACCGTGAGCACGTAGTCGACGAGCAGCGCGCTGGCCACCGCGAGGCCGGCGCGCGGCCCGAGGTTGACGGTGGCCACCTCGTAGTCGCCGCCGCCGGAGGGGTACGCGTGCACGTTCTGCCGGTAGCTCGCCACCACGGTGAGCATCACCACGACGACGGCCAGCGCGATCCACGGCGAGAAGAAGAACGCCGAGGCGCCCGCGATGGAGAGCGTCAGCAGGATCTCGTCCGGCGCGTACGCCACGCTGGAGAGCGCGTCGGAGGCGAAGACCGGCAGCGCGATGCGCTTGGGCAGCAGGGTGTGCTGCAGGCGGTCGGACCGGAACGGTCGACCGAGGAGGAGTCGCTTCAGCAGCGAGGTGGGTCGGGCCACAACCGCCAAGCGTACGGCCAGCCGGCTCGGGACGGTGGGGTGGCTGATCACCCCCGCGCGCGACCGCGCGGTACGGTTCGGTGCCCCGTCGCGGGCGGGGACGTGGCAGGCTCGCAGACGACGGGTCGGCGGGCGGCACCGTGGGAGGAGCGGACACCGTGCATGTCGTGATCATGGGCTGTGGCCGGGTCGGGTCGACCCTGGCCCACAGCCTGGAGTCCCGGGGGCACTCGGTGGCGGTGATCGACCAGGACGCGGACGCGTTCCGCCGGCTCGGGCCGGACTTCGCGGGCATCACGGTCACCGGCGCCGGCTTCGACGGCGAGGTGCTGCGTCAGGCCGGCATCGAGCGGGCCGACGCGTTCGCCGCGGTCTCCAGCGGCGACAACTCCAACATCATCTCGGCCCGGCTGGCCCGCGAGACGTTCGGCGTCTCCCGGGTCGCGGCCCGGATCTACGACCAGCGCCGCGCCCAGGTCTACGAGCGCCTCGGCATCCCCACCGTGGCGACGGTCCGGTGGACCGCCGACCGGATGCTGCGGCACCTGGTCCCCGAGGGCAACGTGGAGATCTTCCGCGACCCGACCAGCACCGTGTCGATCATCGAGGTGCCGGTGCACAAGGACTGGATCGGCCGGTCGCTGCGGCAGCTGGAGGAGGCCGTCGGCGCCCGGGTGGCCTACCTGACCCGGTTCGGGATCGGCACCCTGCCCACCGCCTCCACCGTGGTGCAGGAGGGCGACCAGGTCTTCATGCTGGTGACCGACGACATCACCGCGTCGGTCACGTCGGTGGCGGCGACGCCGCCGGAAGGGGGGCACTGAGCCATGCGGATCGCCATCGCCGGCGCCGGCAACGTGGGCCGCTCGATCGCCCAGGAGCTGATCGACAACGGCCACCAGGTGATGCTGATCGAGCGGCAGCCCAAGATGCTGCGGCCGGACCGGGTCCCGGCCGCCGACTGGGTGCTCGCCGACGCGTGCGAGCTGGCCAGCCTCGAGGAGGCCAACGTGGCCGGCTGCGACGTGGTGGTGGCGGCCACCGGCGACGACAAGGTCAACCTGGTGGTCTCGCTGCTGGCCAAGACCGAGTTCGCGGTGCCCCGCGTGGTCGCCCGGGTCAACCGGGCGGAGAACGAGTGGCTCTTCACGGACCAGTGGGGCGTGGACGTCGCGGTCAGCAAGCCGCGGGTGATGGCGGCGCTGGTCGAGGAGGCGGTCACCGTCGGCGACCTGGTCCGGCTGATGACGTTCCGGCAGGGCGAGGCGAACCTGGTCGAGATCACGCTGCCGCCGACCGCGCCCTACGTCGGGCAGCCGATCCACGCGGTGCCGCTTCCCCGGGACGCGGCGCTGGTGGCGATCCTGCGCGGCAAGCGGGTGCTGGTGCCCACCCCGGACGACCCGATCGAGGCCGGCGACGAGCTGGTCTTCGTGTGCACGGCGGAGGTGGAGGACGAGGTGCGCGGCGTCATCCTGGGCCCGGAGAGCACCGAGCGGCACCGCGGACGCCCCTGACGGGCGGGGGGACCCTCAGGCGCCGGGCAGCGGGGCGGGG
Source organism: Micromonospora sp. WMMD754 (assembly GCF_049315235.1). Classification (NCBI taxonomy): domain Bacteria; kingdom Bacillati; phylum Actinomycetota; class Actinomycetes; order Micromonosporales; family Micromonosporaceae; genus Micromonospora; species Micromonospora sp. WMMD754. The sequence goes on along the minus strand of NZ_CP186058.1, from coordinate 3,714,594 downwards.
GCGCCCTCCCGGGTGACCCGGCGCACCACCCAGACCGTGATCAGGAGCAGCAGCGCGTACGGCGGGTAACCCAGGGCGAGCCGGGCCACGCCGAGCGCGGTGTCCTGGTGGGCCAGGTAGAGCCCGGCCTGCACGCCGACCTTGGCCAGCCACACCACGCCCCAGAGCACGGTGAGCTGGGTGAAGGTGCGCACCAGCCTGGGGTCGTCGCGCCACTCGGAGCGGCCCTTGGCCACCAGCACCGACCAGATCCAGCCGACCAGCGGCTGCCGGATCGCGGCCGACAGCAGCAGCGCCAGCCCGTAGCCGATGCCGTAGAGGATGCCGGGCAGGTAGAAGTCGCGCTCGTTGCCGGTGCGCCAGGCGATGGCCGCGCCGATGCCGACGCCGAACAGCCCGTTCACCGCGTGCCGCACCGGCCGCCGCTGCACCAGCCGGAGCACGGCGATCAGCAGCGCCACCGCGACCGAGGCGATCACCGCGGGACGCAGCTCGCCCACCACGTTGGCGATCACGAAGACCACCACCGGGATGCTCGACTCGACCAGGCCGCGCCAGCCGCCCAACTGGTCGGCCATCTGCTCGGCGATGCTGGGCAGCCGCTCGTCGTCCTGCGGGTCGAGCCCCGACGGGGTGCGCTGCTGTCCGGTCGTCACTTCGGCGACTCCAGCTCGTAGTACGGGTTGTAGATCACCTTGCGGTCGTCCCGCACGGCCACCCGGCCGCGGGCGGTGAGGTGCCGGCCCGGCTCGATCCCGGCGATGTGCCGCCGGCCCAGCCACACCAGGGTGACCACGTCGTTGCCGTCGTAGAGGTCGGCCTCCAGCGTGGGCAGGTTGGTGCGCGGCGTGTAGACCACCGTGCGCAGCCGCCCGGCCACCGAGACCACCTGGCCCCGGTTGCACTGGTGGGTCGGCGTGCCGCCGGACTCGGCGCTCTCCCGGCGCAGCTCCTGCGCCTCGATCTCGGCCTCGCTCGCGGTGAGCCGTTGCAGGAGCCGCCGCAGCGACACCCGGCCCTGGTCGGTCGTCATGACCTCCGCGTCACCCTCTCCACGCCGGGGCTCCGCGGACGGCGGAACCGTCCCGCCAGCGTACGCCGATCCGGCGCGCCGGCGGGACCGGCGGGGGCGCGCACGCGACGGGCCCGGCGCCGCCGGCCCGGAGGCCGACGGGACCGGGCCCGGCACGGTGCGTCAGACCTCCTGCGGACCGGCGGCGGCCTGCTCCTGGGCGGCCTGCTGCTCGGCGACCTCGCGGGGCAGCCGCAGCGGCAGCGGCTCCCGCACCGGCTTGGCCTCCTGCCCGCGGTCGACCACCAGGCCGTCCAAGCAGGCCGCCAGCGGGCCGGCGGCGGCCGGGTCGGTGGCCGCCTGGCCCTGGAAGACGCCGCGGACCATCCAGCGCGGCCCGTCGATGCCGACGAACCGCAGGTCGGTCATGCCGTCCGGGGTGCGCAGCCGGGCGCGCAGCTCGGTGCCGTACTCGCCCTCGACCTCCTGGGCCGCGGCGCCGTCGTTGAACAGCGACTGGCGGATCTCCTCGCGCACCTCGTCCCAGATGCCGTCGGACCGGGGCGCGGCGAAGACGCCGAGCTGCAGCGCGTTCTGCCCGTGCACCAGCACCACCTGCTGGATCACCCCCTGCGGGTCGGCCTGCACCCGCACCTCCACGTCCGGCACCGCCGGGATCTGGAGGCTGCCCAGGTCCAGCCGGGGCGCGTCGGGCGCCTCGCTGACGTCGTACGGGCCGCGGGACGGCCCGGCGGCCTCCTCGACGTCGAGGACCGCGTCGTCACGCGTCTCGTCGGCCCGCTTCCGGGAGAAGATCACTGCGCCCACCCTCCGCTGTTCGCACTCACCCTGCCACCTCTTCGTCCTGCCCACCGGCCGGAGCCGGAACCAGGCCGGCGTGCCCGCCGGTGGATCCGTGCCCACCGGTGCCGCGCCGCGACCCGGGCAGCTCGGCCACCGGCCGGAACTCGGCCCGGGCGACCCGCTGGACCACCAGCTGGGCGATCCGGTCGCCCCGGCTGATCGTGGCCGGCGTGTCCCGATCATGATTGATCAGGTTGACCAGGATCTCACCCCGGTAGCCGGCGTCGACCGTACCGGGCGCGTTGAGCACCGTCACGCCGAGCCTGGCGGCCAACCCCGATCGGGGGTGGACCAGGCCCACGTACCCCTCGGGCAGCGCCACCGCGACGCCGGTGGGCACCAGGGCCCGGCCGCCGGGCGGCAGCTCCACGTCCACGGCGGACACCAGGTCCGCGCCGGCGTCGCCGGGATGGGCGTACGCCGGCAGCGGCAGCTCCGGGTCGAGCTGCCGTACGGGCACGGGTACGACGTCTGTCACGGTCATCCTCTTCCGTCCGGTCCTCGCGGGGTGACCCTGCCATCCTGCCGGTTGGCCGACCCGCCGCGCGCCGTACCCTCGCAGTGTGCGTCAGTCGTCATCCCCGGCCGCCCCGACGGCCACCCCCGCGCCGTACGCGGAGCGCCTCGGGCTGCCCTGGTGGGCCTGGCCGGTCGGCCTGGCGGTGGCCGGGCTGCTCGCCGCCGAGCTGTGGCTGGGCGCGACCGGGGTCCGCGCCTGGCTGCCGTTCGTGCTGCTGATCCCCGGCACGATGGCCGCTCTGTGGTGGCTGGGCCGGATCCGGGTCGAGGTGCGCGACGGCGAGCTGCGGGTCGACGACGCCCACCTGCCGGTGCGGCACGTCGCGGACGTGGTGCCGCTGGACGCGGCCGGCCGGCGCGAGGTGCTCGGCGTCGGCGCCGACCCGCTCGCCTTCGTGGTCCAGCGTCCCTGGGTCGGCGGCGCGGTCCAGGTGGTGCTGGACGACCCGGCGGACCCGACCCCGTTCTGGGTGGTCAGCACCCGGCGTCCGGTGGAGCTGGCGGCGGCCCTGCTGGCCGCCCGAGACGCGGGCTGACCGTCGTCTCCCGCCGGGCCCTCAGCCCCGCTTGTGCGGCAGGCCGCGGGCGGTGTGCCGGAGATCCTTGCGGAGCTGCTCGCCGAGCGCGCGGGTGGCCCGCCGGTTGAGGTAGCCGGCCACCGCGGCGCCGGTCAGGAACGGCCCGAGCGTGGTGAGGTTGCGACCGAACCGGCGCAGCAGGCTGTCGCGCAGCTCGCGGCGGGCGGCGGTGCCCAGCACCGCGCTCACCCCGACGCCCGGCATCATCGGGTTGATCCCCCGCTGCCCGGCCCAGGACTGCACCAGCGCCACGGCGCGGGCGGTGCCGCCGGTGGGCAGCGGCATCCGGTGGATCTCGTGCAGCTCGCCGATCAGCTTCAGCTCGATCGCCACCACCGCTACCGTCTCGGCGGCCAGCAGGACGGGGGCGGAGAGCAGCGTGGGCGTGACCGCCCACTCGACCGCGGCGACCCCGCCGCCGGCCGCGCCGACCCCGGCGGTGGCCCGGGAGGCGTTGCGGACCAGCCGGTCGGCCAGCGCGTCGTCGTCCAGCCCCGGGAAGTGCCGCCGGAGCGTGGCCAGGTCCCGGATCGGCACGTGCGGGGCGACCTCGGCGACGGTGTCCGTCATCCAGCGCAGCGCCGCCTTGGGCTTGAACAGGTCGGTGATGCCGCGGGCCCGGGCCTGGCCGACCATCCGGACCAGCAGTTGCCGGCGTCGGGCCGGCGCGATGTCGTCGGCGGTCAGGGCGGCGACGGTCGCGCCCAGCTCGTCACCGTCCGCACCGGACGGCGCCCGGCCCGGCTCGGCCGGAGCGGTGGCCGCGTCCGGGGTGGTCGGCGCCGGTCCCGGCTCCGGGGCCGGCGTCCGGTCGGTCCCGTCCGCACGCTCGCTGCGCTCGCTCACCCGTCCGCCCTCCTGCTCCGTGCGGCGTGGCAGCCGCCGCTACGAGTCAAGCAGCTTCCGGCCACCCGCGCACGGCGGCTCGAACAGCGGCGGCCCCGCACCGGGGCCGCCGCCGGTTTCCCCGGACGGGATCAGACGCACTCGCGGCAGATCAGGTCGCCGTTGCGCTCGACCGCCAGCTGGCTGCGGTGGTGGACCAGGAAGCAGCGCGCGCACCGGAACTCGTCCTGCTGCATCGGGAGGACCTTGACCGTGAGCTCCTCGTCGGCCAGATCGGCGCCGGGCAGCTCGAAGCTCTCGGCCACCTCGGCCTCGTCGACGTCCACGGCGCCCGACTGTGAGTCGACCCGCCGGGCCTTGAGCTCTTCCAGGCTGTCCTCGCCGAGGTCGACCTCGTCGCGACGCGGGGCGTCGTAGTCGGTGGCCATCGGTTTCACTCTCCAATATCGATATGGTCGCTGCCGGTTGTAACGCCGGACGACGCCGTTTCGGTTCCCCTGGCCGGCCACCATCTGTGTCGGGCACCCGACCCGACGACCGTTGGGTCGGGCTCGCCGGAGCGGAACCCCCCGGCGAGCGCGGAACCTTACCCCCCCTTTGGGCGAGGCATGTATACCGCCCTCGCGGGAGAGATGTACGCCCCTGCGCCCGAAGTTGTTCCCAATGTGACTCAGGCGACACGAAGATAGGGGTAGTCCTACCCGTTCCCCCGGTGGCGCGCCGGCATGTCGGACTGTTTCCACGCGGGAGCCGGACAAGGGTTAACCTCAGCGGCGTACTGGACGGCCACAGACGCGGCCCGACCGCGGCGGCCGCCGCCACCCAATCACTGTCCGGGGGAGCGCCCAGGATGAGTTTTGCGCGAGTGCGGGCACTCGTTGTCGTCGGACTGCTGGCGGTCATCGCCCTGGTCATCGTGGTCGTCGCGGTGGTGCGCGACACCCAGAGCAACGCGGGCACGGCCGGCGGGTGCCCGGACGGCTGGCAGCTGGTCGACCTGCGGTTGCGGGAGCAGAAGGACGTGAAGCTCAACGTCTACAACGCCACCGACGAGGCCGGGCGGGCCGGCCTCGTCGCGGACGACTTCCGCAACCGCAAGTTCCAGGTCAAGAAGGTCGGCAACGAGAAGAAGGCGTTCGACGGCGTGGCCATGCTGCGCTACGGCCCCAAGGGCGTGGGCTCGGCGCACCTGCTGCGGGCGTACTTCCTCAACGAGGCCGAGCGGAAGTTCGACCCGAACCGCAAGGACGACAGCGTCGACGTGGTCCTGGGCAACGGCTTCCAGCAGTTGGCCACCACGACCGAGGTGAACCAGTCGCTCGGCGACCTGGGCGCGCCCGAGGCGCCGCCGGAGACGTGCCCGATGCCGGTCGACAAGTGACCGGCGGGCCGGTCACCCGGCCCGACCCGACGACGACGCAGGGCGGCCTCCGCGGTTCGGGAGGCCGCCCTGACTCGTACGAGGGCGCGTGCCGGTCACGGCCCGCCGGAGGCGTCCAGGTCGGCGAGGCGGGTGTGCAGCGGCCCGTGCAGCGCCGGCGGCGCGGCGAGCACCAGGTCCGGCCCGGCCGCCCGACCGGACAGCCCGGTCACCAGCAGCCCGGCCTCGCGGGCGACCAGCCCGCCGGCGGCGAGGTCCCAGGCGGCGAGCCCCTTCTCGTAGTAGGCGTCCACCCGCCCCTCGGCGGCCAGGCAGAGATCGAGCGCGGCCGCGCCCATCCGGCGGATGTCCCGCACGTGCGGGATCAGCTCGGCGACCACGCGGGCCTGGTGCGCCCGGCGGCCGGCGTCGTACCCGAAGCCGGTGGCGACCAGCGCCTGCCCCAGGTCGGTCTCGGCGGAGCAGCGCAGCCGCTCCCCGTCCCGCCAGGCCCCGCCGCCGGCGGTGGCGGTCCACTCCTCGCCGGTGGCCACGTTGCGTACCACCCCGGCCACGACCTCGCCGGCCACCTCGGCGGCGAGCGAGACCGCGCAGTAGGGCAGCCCGTAGAGGTAGTTGACGGTGCCGTCGATCGGGTCGACGATCCAGCGCACGCCGTCCTCGGCGGCCGGGCCGGTGTCCCCCGTGCCGTACTCCTCGCCGAGCACCGCGTCGCCGGGGCGGCGCTCCCGCAGCGCCGCCAGCACCTGCCGCTCGACCGCGCGGTCGGCGGCGGTGACCACGTCGGTCGCCGTGCTCTTGGTCGCGGCCACCGACACGCCCTCGGCCCGCATCCGGTGCGCGGTGGCGGCGGCGTCGCGGGCCACCTCGACGGCGATCGTGAGCAACTCCCGCGGCGTGGGCGCCGAGGTGATCATGTTCGTCCCCTTCCCGCACGATCGGGACCGCCCGCATCGCGCGTGGGTATCATCCTTACAAAGTCCACATCTGCGCTGATTCGGCGGTCCCGGACCACCGGTACGCCGTGCGGCGCAGGATGATCGCGGCAGACGGCGTTACAATTCACCCTGCCCACGCGCCACGGACCGCCACCGACCGGACGGCCCGGGACACGGGGGTCCCTCAACGACTCGCCCGGCACGGCCGTTCGTGCTGCGCCGGACGACCCGGCCGTGCTCGCTCTTTCGCCTCCGGAAGGTCATTCGTGACAGAACCCCGCCAGACCGGCGCCGACGTTCGCTCGCTCACCGACACCCTGATCGCCCACGCGCAGAGCGCCGGCGGCCAGCTCACGTCGGCCCAGCTCGCGCGCACCGTCGAGTCCGCTGAGGTGACCCCGGCCCAGGCCAAGAAGATCCTCCGTGCGCTCTCCGAGGCGGGCGTGACGGTGGTCGTGGACGGCTCGGCGAGCACCCGCCGCCCGCGGGTCGCCGCGGCCCGGTCCGCCACCCCGGCCTCCCGGGCGACCACCGCCAAGACCACCAAGAAGGCCGCCGCGCCCGCCCCGAAGCAGGCGCCCGCCGCCGAGGAGTCCCCGGCGCCGGCCCCGCGGAAGGCGACGGCGCGCAAGGCCGCCGGCACCACCGCCGACGTGGCCGCCAAGGCCGCCGCCCCGGCGAAGGCCACCAAGGCGACCCGGGCCACCAAGGCCACCGTGGCCGCCAAGACCGCCGCGGCGAAGTCCGGCAAGGCCGGCGCCAAGGGCGAGGGCGCCGAGGGCGAGATCGACCCGGAGGAGCTGGCCGCCGAGATCGAGGACGTCGTGGTCGAGGAGCCGGCCGAGCTGACCCAGGCCGCCGAGGCCGACGCCGCCAGCTCCGCCACCGACAACGACTTCGAGTGGGACGACGAGGAGTCCGAGGCGCTCAAGCAGGCGCGCCGGGACGCCGAGCTGACCGCCTCCGCCGACTCGGTCCGTGCCTACCTCAAGCAGATCGGCAAGGTGCCGCTGCTCAACGCCGAGCAGGAGGTCGAGCTCGCCAAGCGGATCGAGGCCGGCCTCTACGCCGCCGAGCGGCTGCGCGCCGCCGACGAGGGCGAGGAGAAGCTGGTCCGCGACCTGCAGCGCGACCTGATGTGGATCTCCCGGGACGGTGAGCGGGCCAAGAACCACCTGTTGGAGGCCAACCTCCGCCTGGTGGTCTCGCTGGCCAAGCGCTACACCGGACGCGGCATGGCCTTCCTCGACCTGATCCAGGAGGGCAACCTCGGCCTCATCCGCGCCGTCGAGAAGTTCGACTACACCAAGGGCTACAAGTTCTCCACGTACGCCACCTGGTGGATCCGCCAGGCCATCACCCGCGCCATGGCCGACCAGGCCCGCACCATCCGCATCCCGGTGCACATGGTCGAGGTGATCAACAAGCTCGGCCGGATCCAGCGCGAGCTGCTCCAGGACCTGGGCCGCGAGCCCACCCCGGAGGAGCTGGCCAAGGAGATGGACATCACACCGGAGAAGGTGCTGGAGATCCAGCAGTACGCCCGGGAGCCCATCTCGCTCGACCAGACCATCGGTGACGAGGGTGACAGCCAGCTCGGCGACTTCATCGAGGACTCCGAGGCCGTGGTGGCCGTCGACGCGGTGTCGTTCTCGCTGCTGCAGGACCAGCTCCAGCAGGTCCTGCAGACGCTGTCCGAGCGCGAGGCGGGCGTGGTACGCCTGCGGTTCGGCCTGACCGACGGTCAGCCGCGCACCCTGGACGAGATCGGCCAGGTGTACGGCGTGACCCGGGAACGCATCCGGCAGATCGAATCCAAGACGATGTCCAAGTTGCGGCACCCCTCGCGTTCCCAGGTGCTCCGCGACTACCTGGACTGACCACCGCACGTCAACTCGTCGTGCCGGTTTGATCACCAGCCGTAGAACACTCATCGGTGATCGGTCGGTTGCCTGTTTGTGATCGTTGACGTGGCACCCTTGGTGCACGGCACACTGTCTTCCACGCCAGGTGTGACCTCGGTCCCCCGCGGGCACACAGGGAAGGCAGGGCCCGAGATGGGTGTTGCACGATAGGTGAGCAACCGAAGAGAGTGTTCATCGGTGACGACCAGAGGAGGAAGGCGATGACCCCGACCCTCACGCCGCCGCCCGAGACGGTGAGCCCCCCGGCCGCCGATGAACGGTGCGACCGCTGCAATGCTGCCGGCAAGCTCCGGATCACTCTGGCGGGTGGGAGCGAGCTGGTGTTCTGTGGGCACCACGCGAACAAGTACGCGGAGGATCTCGTGAAGATCACCGTGCGCTACGCGTCGGACCCGGAGTTCAGCTGGCGTGGCGCCGATCTGATGGCGAACTGAGGTCCGACAGGAAATCCGCAACTCGACATAACCGACCGGAGGCACCCACACGGGTCGCCTCCGGTCGGTTTTTCGTACCCGCGCGCCCAGGTGTTAACAGGGGGCCCCTGCACTACCGGAGGCGTTAGGAAGGGGCCCTTCCTTACAGGGTCTGCACGGTGGCGATGCGCTCCTCGAGCTGCTCGATCGTGGCCTGGGCGCTGGGCGGGCCACCGCAGATCCGGCGCAACTCGGCGTGGATCTTGCCGTGCGGCTGGCCGGTGCGGTGGTGCCGCGCGGCCACCAGGGCGTTCAGCTGCCGCCGTAGCGCCACCCGACGCTGGGCCGCACTCATCGGTGGGGGCACCGCCGCCGGGGCGGCAGCGGCCGGCTCAGCGGTCCGTAGGGCGGCTCGACGCTTCTGCGCGGCGAGCTGCTCGGCCTGCCGCTTGGTCAGCAGCAGCGAGACCTGGTCGGCGGTGAGCAACCCGGGCAGGCCGAGGTATTCCTCCTCCTCCGGGGTGCCGGCCTGGGCGGCGGTGCCGAACGAGGCGCCGTCGAAGATCACCTGGTCCAGCTCGGCGGTGGCGGAGAGCGCGGCGAACCGCTTCTCCAGCTCGCCGCTGGCCCCGTCGTCGCGCTGGGCGCGCTCCAACAGGTCGTCCTCGAAGCCCTCGCGGTCCTTGGGCTTGCCGAGCACGTGGTCCCGCTCGGCCTCCATCTCGCTGGCCAGCCCGAGCAGGTGCGGCACGCTGGGCAGGAAGACCGACGCGGTCTCGCCGGACCGGCGGGCCCGGACGAACCGGCCGATCGCCTGCGCGAAGTAGAGCGGGGTGCTGGCGCTGGTCGCGTACACGCCGACGGCCAGCCGGGGGATGTCCACGCCCTCGGAGACCATCCGCACCGCGACCAGCCACCGCTGCTCGGAGGCCGCGAACGTCGCGATCCGCGCCGAGGCGCCCTGGTCGTCGGAGAGCACCACGGCGGCCTTCTCACCGGTCACCTGCTCCAGCAGCTTCGCGTACGCGCGGGCCACCTGCTGGTCGCTGGCGATGACCAGGCCGCCCGCGTCGGGCATGCCGTTGGCCCGCAGCACGCTGAGCCGGGCGTCGGCGGCGCGCAGCACCTGCGGCATCCAGTCGCCGGCCGGGTCCAGCGCGGTCCGCCACGCCTGGGCGATCAGGTCCTGTGTCATCGGCTCGCCCAGCCGCGCGGCGAGCTCGTCGCCGGCGTTGGTGCGCCACCGGGTCTCCCCCGAGTAGGCCAGGAACAGCACCGGCCGGACCACCCCGTCGCGCAGCGCGTCGGAGTAGCCGTAGACCGAGTCGGCGCGGGAGCGCAGCAGCCCGTCCCCGCCGCGTTCGTAGCTGATGAACGGGATCGGGTTGTCGTCGGAGCGGAACGGCGTGCCGGTGAGCATCAGTCGGCGTACCGCGGGCTCGAACGCGGCCTTGACGCCGTCGCCCCAGGTGCGGGCGTCGCCGGCGTGGTGGATCTCGTCGAGGATCACCAGCGTCCGCCGGGTCATGGTGCGTCGTCGGTGCACCTGCGGCGCCATGCCGACCTGGGCGTAGGTGACCACGGCGCCGTGGAAGTCGGCGGCGGAGTGCAGGTCGGCGTTGCGGAACGCGGCGTCGAGCTGGATGCCGACCCGGGCCGCGGCCTGCGCCCACTGGGTCTTCAGGTGCTCGGTCGGCGCGACCACGGTGACCGCCTCGACGGTGCCGTCGGCGAGCAGTTCGGCGGCGATCCGCAGCGCGAAGGTGGTCTTTCCGGCGCCGGGCGTGGCGACCGCGGTGAAGTCCTCGGCCCGCCGGCGCAGGTATTCCACCATCGCCTTGCGTTGCCAGGCACGCAGGGGCGGGAACGTGTCGAGCGCGGGCATCCGCGGTGGCACGCGTGGCTCCTCTCCGCCGCGGACGGCGGCGGGCCCGACCGGGGCCACGGGAGCCGCCGCCCATGAAAAGGCCCTCGCGCATCCGGTGCCGCGAAGGCCGACTCAGCATAACCAGCGGGGGCGTTCCGCCCCACTCGACGCCACGCTGGTCACATCCGCCCACCCCGGTGCGCGACGGTCGCCGGCTACGGCCAGCGGGTCCCGGTGCGGGGCGGGCGCATCGTGGGCACCGGCGCCGACCAGCGTCGCCGCAGCGCGATCAGGCGCAGCCCGAACACGAAGACCGCCGCGCCGGTCAGCGGCAGTGCGGTGGCGTGTCCGTAGGTCGACAGCAGCGCCACCACGATCGAGCCGGCGAGCGCGGCGACCGCGTAGATCTCCGAACGCAGCACCACCGGGATCTCGCCGGTGAGCAGGTCGCGGCCCAGCCCACCGCCGATCGCGGTGAGCATGCCGATCATGCAGGCGCCGACGGCGGGCACGTGCGCGTCGAGCGCCTTGAGCGTGCCGGTGACGGTGAACAGGGCGAGGCCGGCCGCGTCGAGCACCAGCACGGTGGTGCGCAGCCGGGCGAGCTGGGGGTGCAGCCGGAACACCGCGGCGGCGGTGACGGCGGCGGTGACCGCGTACCGCCAGTCGGCGAACGCCAGCGGGGGGACCTCGTCGATCACCAGGTCGCGGAAGATGCCGCCGCCGAGGGCGGCGACCACACCGACGAAGACCACCCCGAACAGGTCGAGTCGTTTCGCCACCGCCGCGGAGGCGCCGGAGGCGGCGAACACCGCCACGCCGGTGAGGTCGGCGAGGAGCAGCGCGGTGGAGGTGGTCACCGCCGCAGGTTACGTGGGCGGGCGGCGGAGCCGCCCGCGATCACTCCGAGTAGGAGTCGTAGATCTCCTTGCACTTCGGGCACACCGGCGAGCCGGGCTTGGCGGCCTTGGTGACCGGGAACGTCTCACCGCAGAGCGCGACCACGTAGGTGCCCATGACGGCACTCTCGGCGATCTTCTCCTTGCGGACGTAGTGGAACATCTCGGGACCAGTGTCGGCGTCCTTCAGCTCGGGACGCTCGAGAACCTCTGTGCTCACGTCTGCACCTCCGACCTTCCAGTTTTGCAGGTCCGCCCGGGCCGGTCCAGCTGGGCCCGCCCCGGGAGCGGCCCGTACCGTAGCCGAAGTGACCAACTTTCACATCAGCCTCGGCAGTGACGTGGCCGACGCCCTGCGCGACGGGCGCCCGGTCGTGGCGCTGGAGAGCACGATCGTCTCGCACGGCCTCCCCCGGCCGGACAACCTGCGTGTGGCGCGCGAGATCGAGCAGGCGGTCCGGGACGCGGGCGCGGTGCCGGCCACCATCGGCATGGTCGCCGGTGAGCTGCGGGTCGGGCTGGACGACGCCCAGCTCACCCGGCTCGCCACCGTCGACGGCGTGAGCAAGCTCTCGGTCCGCGACCTGGCGCCGGCTGCGGCGACCGGCGCGGACGGGGCCACCACGGTGGCGGCCACCAGCGCGGTCGCGGCGGCTGCCGGGATCGGGGTGTTCGCCACCGGCGGGCTCGGCGGCGTGCACCGCGAGGCGGCGCAGACGTTCGACGAGTCGGCGGACCTGGTCACCCTGGCCCGTACGCCGATCGCCGTGGTCTGCGCCGGGGTGAAGTCGATCCTCGACGTGGGCGCGACGCTGGAACGGCTGGAGACGCTCGGGGTGGGCGTGGTGGGCTACCGCACCCGCCGCTTCCCCGGGTTCTACCTGACCGACGCCGGGTTCGACCTGGACTGGTCGGTCGAGTCCCCGGAGCAGGTGGCCGACGTGCTGGCCGCCCGCGCGGCGCAGGGCGTGCACCACGGGGGGCTGGTCGTGGCCAACCCGCTGCCGGTCGACGAGCAGCTCGACCCGGCGCTGCACGACCGGACGCTGGCCGAGGGGCTGGCCGCGCTGGCCCGCGAGGGGATCACCGGCAAGGCGGTGACGCCGTTCCTGCTGGCCCACTTCCACACCGCCACCGAGGGCGCCAGCCTGGCGGTGAACGTCCGCATCATCCTGCGTAACGCCGCCCTGGCGGCCCGGATCGCGGTCGCCGCCGCGAAGCGTCGCCCGGCATGAGCGAACGCACCGAGCGCAGCGAGGGCCGTGAGAACATGCCCAGCCGACCCCGCATGAGCGAACGCACCGAGCGCAGCGAGGGCCGTGAGAACATGCCCAGCCGACCCCGCATGAGCGAACGCACCGAGCGCAGCGAGGGCCGTGAGAACATGCCCAGCCAGCACGGCATGAGCGGGGTGCCGCGCGTCGTCGTCGTCGGCGACGTGATCACGGACGTGCTCGCGGTGCTGTCCGGCCCGCTGGCCACCGGCTCGGACACGGCGGCCGGGATCCGGTTCAGCGGCGGCGGCCAGGCGGCCAACACGGCGGCCTGGCTCGCCGGGCAGGGCGCGGCCGTGACGCTGGTAGCCGCCGTCGGCGACGACGAGACCGGCCGGGAGCGGGTGGCCGAGCTGACCCGGACCGGCGTGGACTGCGTGGTGGAGCGGCACGAGGGCTATCCCACCGGCACCGTCATCGTGCTCACCCACGGCGGCGAGCGGACCATGGTCAGCCAGCGGGGGGCCAACCTGCGTCTGACCGCCGGGCACGTGGACGCGGCCCTGGCGGCGGCGCCCGACGTCGGGCATCTGCACCTGTCCGCGTACACCCTGTTGGACGTCGGGTCGCGCGGCGCGGGCCTGCGCGCGCTGGCCGCGGCCCGCGAGCGCGGGCTGACCGTCAGCGTCGACGCGGCCTCCGCGGCGCCGTTGCGGCGCGTCGGCGGGTCGTTCCTGACCTGGGTACGCGACGTCGACCTGCTGCTGGTCAACACCGACGAGGCGACGGTGCTGGCCGGCGGCCTGGATCCGGCGGCCCAGGCGCGGGCGCTGACGTCGGTGGCGCACCGGGTGGTGGTCAAGCGCGGCGCGGCCGGCGCCGTCTGGGTGGAGCGCGGGGGCCGGGTGGAGACGGCGCCGGCGCCCGGGGTGGCCGTGGTGGACGTCACCGGGGCCGGGGACGCGTTCGCGGCCGGTCTGCTCACCGCCTGGCTGGCCGGCGCCGACCCGCGCGCTGCCCTGGCCCGCGCGGGCGACCTCGGCGCGCTGGCCGTGACGACCGTCGGCGCACGCCCCGTCGCCTGACCGCGCCCGCCGGGCCGGCACGCCGCCGGGGCGGGGCTGGCGGGGCCGGCCCGGACGCGGCACCGGTACAAGGCCGGTTCGGCGTGGTGCGGGGGCCGGCTCAGCAGGGCCGGCTCGGCAGGGGGTGGCGGGGCCACGGCGCCGACGGCACGGCACAGAGGTTCTGCATAGGCCGATATACCTCTCAGGCATTTTTATGACTCAGAGGTATATCGCTCGTGAGGAGGGTCGTCACTCGCCGCGACACGCCGAGCCGCGACGCGCCGTTCGTCCGCGCTGCTGAGCGCTGCCCGCGGAGGGTGCGGAGAACTCGGGTCAGGGTTCGGCGTCGATGACCTTGTGCGGGCGCTCCTCGGCCGGGAGCGCCATCGGCGGCGTCTCGTCGCGGTGGCGCTGCTGGAACCTGGTGGACAGGCGGTGCTCCTCCTTGGGCGGGCGGTCGTTGGCCAGGAGCACCGCGAGCCACGGGATGAGCACCATGCCGAGCCCGCACAGCGGCAGCCAGAGCCAGAGCAGCGGGGCCTTGACGCCGACCAGGATCGCGCCCGCGACCAGGCACGCGACCCGGACGCCCATCATCAGCACGTAGCGCTTCTGCCGACTGGTGAGCTGGTCGTCCTGGCTGCGCGGGGCGTCGGTGATCAGGATCGGCTGGTAAGCCTGACGCTTCACCACGGACCTCCTACGAGGGGATACGGCCCATCCTGTCACTCCGGACGGATGATCGGCGAACTTCGACCCACCCGGTTCGTGTTACGTGCGTGGTACGCTCCGTCTCGTGGCCAACCGGTTCAGCTTCACCGACGAGGCGCTGGCGAACCTGCGGGTCTACGACGTCACACCCGGGGAAGTCTGGGAGGCCCTGCACAGCAACCGTCGGGTCATCCGGCACCTCGGCGACGACGTCATGGTGGTCTACGCCACCGACCACCGGGGCCGACGACTCGCCGTGCTGCTGGCCGAGGCCGACGGCACCGACAACGACTGGGACATCCTCTCCGCCCGCGAACTGAGCGACGTCGAGGCCAAGCGCTACGACGAGGCGGTGCGGAGGTCACGCCGACGAGGAGGCGGTCACCATGCACCGTGACGAGGCGACCAAGCGGTTCCACGCCGGCGGCGACACGTTCGCCGACCTGATCGACGAGACGTCGCCGGCGCAGCTGCCCACCCCCGACAGCGACGTGCCGATGGTGAGCCGCTCCGTGCGGCTGCCGTTGGAGACCTACGACCGGGTCCGGGCCGCCGCCGAGGCGCGCGGCATCGGGGTGACCACCCTGATGCGGCAGTGGATCGAGGCCGGTCTGGCCGACCTGGACGACTCGGCCACCGTCTCCCTGGCCGACGTGCGCCGCGCGCTGGCCTCGCTGTCCCGCCCGACCGCCGCCTGACCCCTCACGCCTCGGGGCCGGCCTCACCGCGCATCTCCCGGCCCAGGGGCGAGGCGGAGGACTCCGGTGGCCGCCCCCGGGCGTGCCGGGCGTCGGCGAGCGCGACGAGCGCCAGCACGCCGGCCACCGTGCCCAGCGCCAGCAGCGCCGACCCGGCCGTCAGCACGGGCGCGAGCAGCACCAGGGCCAGCAGCCCGGCCAACCGGGAGCGGGAGATCCGGCCGAAGATCTCGTACTCGAAGCGGGACCGGGCGGCCAGGAACAGGGCCGGGCCACCCACCACGAAGACCAGCCAGCGCGGCTCGGCCGGGTCGAACGGGTGGGCGATGACCAGCTCGTAGCCGACCGCGGCGGCGAGCACCCCGAGCACCATGAACAGGTGCGTCTGCGCGGCCGACTCGGCCAGCCGTCCCGGGGAGCCGGCCCGGCGCAGCGCCTCGGCGAGCAGGAACCCGGCCCGGTGGAAGTAGATCCGCCAGAGCAGCGCGGTGACCAGGAACGCGAGCGTGAACGCGGCGGCGCCCTGCCGGGAGAACCGCTCGCCGCTGTAGGCCACCCCGATCACCAGGACCGACTCGCCGAGCGCGATGAGGAAGATCTGCTGGTACCGCTCGGCCAGGTGTTCCCCGGCGATCAGCCAGCTGCGGATGCGGGACCGCCCGAGCCGGGGCAGCGGCCAGCCCAGGTACGTGCCGAGGTAGTCCACCGCCAGCGCCACCACCCACAGCGGCAGGCGCGCCCCGGGCATGAGCGCGCCGGCCAGCCAGAGCGGCGCGCTCATGCCGGCCCAGACCGCCAGCCGCAGCGGAACCGTCCGTCGCGGGTGGCCGCGCAGCGCCGCCACGATCACCAGTGGCCGGCCGACCATCATCACCACGTACGCGAGCACGAACGGCAACGCCCGCTCCTCCAGCGCGCGGGGCAGCGTCACCCCGAGCACCAGGCTGCCGAACATGGTGCCCACCACGAGCGCCTGGATCACGACCCGGTCCGGCTCGTACCGGCTGGTCACCCAGGTGGTGATCGTCCAGACCTGCCAGAGGACCAGGAAGAGCAGCAGCGTCCGGCCGACATCGGCGGCCATCGCCTCGCCGGAGCCGTCGATGTCGGTGATCAGTCGCTGCGACACCCGGGTCAGCGCGAAGACGAAGACCAGGTCGAAGAAGAGCTCCAGGAACGTGGCCCGCTCCGAGCTGGCCATGGTGCGCAGCAGCGCCCCGCCCCGCTGCTCGCTCATCGTCAGCCCTTCGCGGCCTTCGCCTCCGCCTTCATCCGCTGCTTGAACTCGCGCACCCGGCGCAGCGACTCGGGGTCGGTCACGTCGGCCACCGACCGGTGGGCCGCCGGGTCGCCGTAGTCGCCGGCCGCCTCGCGCCAGCCCGCCGGGGTGACCCCGAACCGCTTGCCGAGCAGGGCGACGAAGATCTGCGCCTTCTGCCGGCCGAAGCCGGGCAGCTCACCCACCCGGCGCAGCAGCTCCCGGCCGTCGGCCGCGTCGGACCAGAGCCGGGCCGGGTCGCCGTCGTAGCGCTCGACCAGCGCCCGGCAGACCTCCTGGGTGCGGGCGGCCATCGCCTTGGGGAAGCGGTGCAGCGCCGGCGGCCGGGCGAACAGCTCCACCAGGGCCTCCGGGTCGTACCCGGCCAGTTCCCGGGCGTCCGGCTCGTGGCCGAGCCGCTGGGTCAGCACGTACGGCGAGGAGAACGCCTTCTCCATCGGCACCTGCTGGTCCAGCACCATGCCGAGGAGCAACGCCAGCGGGCTGCGCCCGAGCAGCTCGTTGGCCTGCGGGTCGATGGGCAGGGAGAGCGTCATGCCCCCATCCTGCCGCCCCGGCCACCGGCCGCGGGGGCGACTCCCCGACGCGCGCGACGCGGCCCGGTGGACCGGGCTGGGGTCCACCGGGCCGCGCGGCTCACGGTGCGGTCAGTTCACCACGAAGAGCAGCCGGTTCGGCGAGCCCGAGCCCGGGTTGGTCACCTTGCCGGTGGTGGCGTTGCTGGTCAGGTAGCTGGCCACCTGGGAGGGGGTGTAGGCGGGGTTGGCGCCGAGCACGAGCGCCGCGGCGCCGGCCACGTGCGGGGACGCCATCGACGTGCCGCTGATCGTGTTGGTCGCG
The DNA here is from genome assembly GCF_049315235.1 of Micromonospora sp. WMMD754. NCBI lineage: Bacteria > Bacillati > Actinomycetota > Actinomycetes > Micromonosporales > Micromonosporaceae > Micromonospora > Micromonospora sp. WMMD754. The sequence goes on along the minus strand of NZ_CP186058.1, from coordinate 3,697,543 downwards.
GTGTCGCTGGTGCGCCAGGCCGAGGTGATCGACGAGCCCGGGGCGAAGATGTCCACGCAGGAGCCGTAGTTGGAGAAGGACGACCGCGCGTCGCTGCTGGTGGTGGAGCCGACGGTGAGCGCCGAGGCGACCCGGGCCGGCGAGGAGTTGCAGGCGTTGGCGCTGGAGTTGCCGGCCGCGACGGCGTACGTGATGCCGGAGCTGATCGAGTTGGCCACCGCGTTGTCCAGCGTGCTGCTGGCGCCGCCACCGAGGCTCATGTTGGCCACGGCCGGCTTCACCGCGTTCGAGGTGACCCAGTTGACGCCGCTGATCACGCCGGCGGTGGTGCCGCTGCCGGAGCAGTTGAGCACCTTCACGGCGACCAGGCGGACGCCCTTGGCCACGCCGTACCGGGTGCCGCCGACCGTGCCGGCGACGTGCGTGCCGTGGCCGTTGCAGTCGGTGTTGTTGCTGTCCACCGTGTTGGTGCCCCAGGTCGCCCGGCCACCGAAGTCGGTGTGGGTGGTCCGGATGCCGGTGTCGATGATGTAGGCCCGCACGTTGCTGGCCGTGTTCGGGTAGGTGTAGGTGCTGTTGAGCGGCAGGTTGCGCTGGTCGATCCGGTCCAGACCCCAGGTGGCGCCGGTCTGGGTGCCCTGGACGGTCACCCGGCGGTCCTGCTCGACGTAGGCGACGGCCGGGTCGGCGGCCAGCCGACGGGCCTGCGCGGCGCTCATCGTGGCGTTGTAGCCGGTGAGGGCGGCGCTCCACACCGTGCCGACGGCGCCGCCGTAGCGCTTGGCCAGGCCGGCGGCCCGGTCCGGCACGGCGGTGCGGGCGGTGCGGCTGTTCGCGGCGCCGACCGCGTCGCCCTTGAGCACGACCACGTAGCTGCCGCTGACGGCGTCGGCGGCGCCGGCGTACCGGATCTCGCCGGTCGGCGCGGCGAGGGCCGGGGTGGAGGCGGCGGCGGTGAGGGCCGCGGCGGCGGCCGTGACGGCGAGCGCGCGCAGCGCACGCCGCCGGGGAACGGACACGTCGGGCATCGTCTGGCTCCCTACCGGGCGGGCCGGTTCGTGGCCGGCGGATCGCCCATCGACGGATGTTGGAGGGAATGCTAGCCATGCATCGATGTCCATGAAAGAGATAGTTGCCGATTGATACGGTCTGCGGGCCGGTTCCGGCGGGTGCGCGCCACGCCGGCCGTCGGGCGAGGCAGGATGACCGGTGTGAACCGTGACGACATGCTGCTCTCCCCCGCCGGGGTGGACGCGCTGCGCACCGCGCTGACGCTGGCCCGCTTCACCGCGAACGGCATCGCCGACCGGCTCGGCCCGCAGGCCACCGGCGGCGTGGCCCGCAACGACCACCGGGCCGCGCTGCGCGCCACCGAGGACCGCGACCGGCTGGCCACGCTGATCCGGGTCTTCATCTGCGACCAGACCGAGCCCGAGCCGGTCGTGGCCGAGGCGCTCGCCCCGCTGACCGTGGACGAGGCGCTGGCCGGGGGCATCGTCGAGCGCCACGGCGACGGGCTGCGCGCCGGCGTCGACCTGGAGCCGTACGGCGACGACTGGTGGGTGCTCGCCGACGTGCCGGCCAGCGCCCGGCCGGGCCGGCCGCTGCACGCCGAGCACGTGCTGGGCGTCGGCGGCGCCACCCAGACGCTGATCGGCGCCGCCGTGCGCCGCACGGTCGACACCGCGCTCGACCTCGGCACCGGCTCCGGCGTGCAGGCGCTGCACCTGGGCAGCCACGCCCGCCACGTCACCGCCACCGACGTCTCCGAGCGGGCGATGCGCTTCGCCGCCACCACCGCCGCGCTCAACGGACAGGACTGGGAGCTGCTGCGCGGGGACATGGTCTCCCCGGTGGCCGGACGCCGCTTCGACCTGGTGGTCAGCAACCCGCCGTTCGTGGTCGGCCCCGGCACCACCACGCACGTCTACCGCGACTCCGGTCGGGTCGGCGACGCGATCGGCGCCGAGCTGGCCGCCGCCGCGCCGCACCTGCTCACCGAGGGCGGCACCATGCAGTACCTGGCGAACTGGGTGCACGTCACCGGGGAGGACTGGGCCGAGCGGGTCACCGGGTGGTTCGCCGGCACCGGCCTGGACGCCTGGGTGATCCAGCGCGAGGTGGCCGACCCGATGGCGTACGTGAACCTCTGGCTGACCGACGTCGGCGAGCGCGCCGACCCGGCGCGGATGGAGGCCTGGCTGGACTGGTTCGACGCGCACAAGGTCGAGGCGATCGGGTTCGGCATCGTCTCGCTGCGCCGGGCCGGGCACGACCAGCCGATCGTCCGGGTCGAGGACCTGCGCCAGCGGGTCGAACCGCCGCTCGGCGACCGGATCGGCGAGTGGTTCGACCGGCAGGACTGGCTGCGCGCCCGGGACGTCGACGGCCTGCTCGCCGCCCGCTACCGGGCCGCCGACGGGCTCCAGCTGCGCCAGGAGGCCACCATGGGCGACGACGGCTGGGCGGTGGACCGGCAGGTCCTGGCCATGCCGCGCGGCCTGCGCTGGTCGGAGGAGATCGACCCGCTGGTGCTCGCCCTGGTCGGCGGCGCGGACGGCCGGCTGCCGCTGCGCGACCAGCTCGCCCTGCTCGCCGCCGCGCACGACGTGGCCCCGGACGAGCTGGCCGAGGCGGCCGGACCGATCGTGGCGCACCTGGTCGAGCGTGGCCTCGTCGAACCGGTGACCGACTGATGCGGGCGCTGGTGCAGACCGTCGGCCGGGCGTCGGTCACCGTCGACGGCGCGGTGGTCGGCGAGATCGCCGACGGGCTGCTGGTGCTGCTCGGCGTCACCCACACCGACACCCCACAGGTCGCCGCCACCATGGCCCGCAAGCTGCACGAGCTGCGCATCCTCGACGACGACCGCAGCGCCGCCGACACCGGCGCGCCGCTGCTCGTGGTCAGTCAGTTCACGCTCTACGGCGACGCCCGCAAGGGGCGGCGGCCGAGCTGGACCGCCGCCGCCCCGGCCGAGGTGGCCGAACCCCTGGTGGACACCGTCGTCGAGGAGCTACGCGCCCGGGGCGCGAAGGTGGAGACCGGCCGCTTCCGCACCCACATGCTGGTGGAGAGCGTCAACGTCGGTCCCCGCACCCTCCTGCTGGACCTCTGACGGCCTAGAAGAACAGACCCCGGCGGGACAGCGACTGGCGCAGCCAGCCGTCGAGCTGGGCGGCCCAGTCGGTGCGATCCGCGGTGGCGTGGTCCACGGTGAACCGGCCGAACGCGTCCCGCCCCTCGGTGAACAGGCCGCCCCGCTTGTCCATCTCCAGCACCACCTGCACCTGCTGCGGGTCGGTGACGAAGGTGACCTCCAGCTGGTTCATCGCGCCGGCGTACTGGGGCGCCGGGTAGAACTCGATCTCCTGGTAGAACGGCAGCTGCTGGCGTACGCCGTAGATGTGGCCGCGCTCGACGTCGGCGCGGGCGAACCGGAAGCCCAGCCGCAGCAACGCCTCCAGCAGGCGCTCCTGGGCGGGCAGCGGGTGCACCGCGACCGCGTCCAGGTCGCCCTTGTCCACCGCCCGGGCCACCTCCAGCTCGGTCCGCAGGCCCATCGTCATCCCGTGCAGGTGCTGGCCGTAGAGGTCGGTGAGCGGGGTCTCCCAGGGCACCTGGAAACGGAACGGCACGTCGTAGCGCTGCCCCGGGTCCAGTCGGAACGGGCCGGTCACCTGGGCCCGGCCGAACTCCTGGGTCGTGTCGTACTCCGAGTCGCCGCTCTCCACCTCGACCCGGGTCACCAGGCCGAGCGCGACCCAGCTCACATCCACCGGGTGGTCGCCGCCGACCACGTGGACGCGGCCCTCCAGCTGACCGCCCGGGCGGCAGTTCGGGTTGGCCAGCACCGTCTCCACCGACGGACCGCCCACACCCATCGCCTGCATGAGCCGCTTGAAGACCACCACGTTCTCCGATCGCCGGTTCGTTCCCGGCCCCACCGGCCGGACGCTGGCACGGTATCCGGGTCGGGCAAGCGACAGCCGGACTTCCGCCCGGATTCGTGTCGGGTCCCCGATCGCCTCACTCCCGTCTCACGCCCCGACCGCCAAGCTTGTTGTCACCGGCCCACCGCGCCGGCGGCACGGGGACCGGTACGGCACGTAGGACACGGGGAGAACAGAGATGACCCAGCGAATGATCGAGCACCAGGACATGGACGTCACCCTCACCGACCTGGACGCCACCGACGAGCGCGGCGTCTCCACCGACCTGGTCCGGGCGTACCTGAACGGGATCGGCCGCACCAAGCTGCTCACCGCGGCGCAGGAGGTGGAGCTGAGCAAGCGGATCGAGGCCGGGCTCTTCGCCGAGGAGAAGCTGGCCACCTGCACGCCGGTCTCCGCCGAGCTGCGCGCGGACCTGGCGCTGGTCGCCGCCGAGGGGCACGCCGCCAAGGACCACCTGCTGGAGGCGAACCTGCGGCTGGTGGTGAGCATCGCCAAGCGCTACACCGGACGCGGCATGGCCTTCCTCGACCTGATCCAGGAGGGCAACCTCGGCCTCATCCGCGCCGTCGAGAAGTTCGACTACACCAAGGGCTACAAGTTCTCCACGTACGCCACCTGGTGGATCCGCCAGGCCATCACCCGCGCCATGGCCGACCAGGCCCGCACCATCCGCATCCCGGTGCACATGGTCGAGCAGGTCAACCGGATGGTCCGGGTGCGCCGCGAGCTGTCCGTGGCGCTGGGTCGCGAGCCCACCGTGGCCGAGGTGGCCACCGCGCTGGAGATCCCCGAGTTCCAGGTGATCGAGCTGATCTCCTACGACCGGGAGCCGGTGAGCCTGGACCAGGCGGTCGGCGAGGACGGGGAGAGCGCCCTCGGCGACTTCGTCGCCGCGGTGGACCCGCGCGCGGAGCCGGGCGACGCCGCCACCAACGGCGAGCTGCGCAACGAGGTGCGGATCGTGCTGGCCACGCTGTCCCAGCGGGAGCAGGCGGTGATCCGACTGCGCTTCGGCCTGGACGACGGCCGCCAGCGCACGCTGGACGAGGTGGGCCGCGAGTTCGGGCTGTCCCGGGAGCGGATCCGGCAGATCGAGAAGGTGACGCTGCTCAAGCTGCGTGACCCGGAGCGGGCGAACCGGCTGGAGGCGTACGCCTGCTGACCCGACGCCCCACCGACAGGCCCCGGCGGTTCGCCGGGGCCTGTCGCGTGTCCGGTGCTTGACGCGGCCGCCCGCAGCGGATAAAACCAACTGGTTATCAAACCAGGAGGTTATGAACGTGACCGCCGACCTGCTCGACGCGACCTTCGCCGCACTGGCCGACCCCACCCGGCGGGCCATCCTCACCCGGCTGGCCGCCGGCGAGGCGACCGTCACCGAGCTGGCCGCGCCGTTCGCGATGAGCCAACCGGCCGTCTCCAAGCACCTCCGGGTGCTCGAACGCGCCGGCCTGGTCACCCGGGGCCGCGACGCCCAGCGACGCCCCTGCCGGCTGGACGCGCGGCCGCTGCGGGCGGCCGTCGCGTGGCTGGCCGACTACCGGGACTACTGGGCCGAGAGCTACGCGCGCCTCGACGAGGTGCTCGCCGAACTGACCGCCGGGGACCAGCGGTGAGCGCCGCTCCGCCGGACCTGACCGTGACCCTCCACGGTGACCGGGAGATCCGGCTGAGTCGCGACTTCGCCGCCCCCCGACACCTGGTGTTCGCCGCCTTCACCCGCCCCGACCTGCTGGTCCGCTGGTGGGGCGCGCGGGGCTGGCACCTGATCGAGTGCGAGGTGGACCTGCGGGTGGGCGGGCGCTGGCGCTTCGTCTCCCGAGGGCCCGACGGCACGCTGATGGGTCAGGGCGGCACCTACCGGGAGATCGACCCGCCGGCCCGGCTGGTGTGCACCGAACTCTTCGACGACCAGTCCTACCCGGGCGAGACGCTGGTCCGCCACGACTTCACCGAGTCGGCGGGCCGGACCACGGTCGTCACCACCCTGCGGTTCGCCACCCGGCGGGGCCGCGACACCGTGCTGCGCTATCCCATGACCCGTGGCCTGGCCGAGGCGTTCGACCGGCTCACGGACCTGCTGCACCCGACGACAGAGGGAGTGACCCCGTGAACTGGACCCTGGAAGTGGTCATCGTGCCGGTCTCCGACATCGACCGGGCCAAGGAGTTCTACGCCGAGCGGGTCGGCTTCGCCGTCGACCACGACACCGACCTGGGCGGGGTGGGACGCATCGTGCAACTCACGCCCCCGGGCTCCGGATGCTCGATCGTCCTCGGCCATGGCGTCGTGCCGGAGATGCCGCCCGGCTCGCTCAAGGGGCTGCAACTGGTCGTGTCCGACCTGGAGAAGGCCCGGGCGGAGCTGGTCGAGCGGGGTGTGGAGGTCGGCGACATCCAGGTCGTCGGCCGGAACCCCCGACCGGTGCCGCACCCGCTGGACAACGTCGGCTTCGTCTTCTTCCGCGACCCCGACGGCAACGAGTGGTCGGTGCAGCAGATCTCCTCGCGCGCCTGACGGTGTTAAGAAGGGGCCCTTCCTCTACCGGAGGCGTTAAGAAGGGGCCCTTCCTTACAACCGGCGCGGGCCGGTGTCGGGGCGCGCCGCCTCGGCGCCGGTGCGCACCGTGGCGTGCAGCACCGAGATGCCGTCCGGGCGGGCCAGCACCGGGTTGAGCGTGAGCGACCGCACCCGGGGCTGCTCGTCCGCGAGCCGGCCCACCCGCAGCAGCAGGTCCACCAGGGCCGCCCGGTCCACCGGCGCGGCACCCCGGTGCCCCCGCAGCAGCGGCGCGGCCCGCGGCTCGTCGACCAGCTCGGCGGCGTCCCGGTCGGTCAACGGCACCGCCCGCCAGGCCCGGTCGCCGAGCAGCTCGGTCGCCACGCCACCCAGGCCGAACCCGACCACCGGCCCGAACGCCGGATCCTCCACCAGCTCCACCACGCACGCCACCCCCGGCGCGACCATCGGCTGCACCAGCACCTCCGGGCCGAACACCGGGGCCATCTCGGCGTACGCGCGGCGCAGCGCGCCGGCGTCGGCCAGGTCGAGCCGGACCGCGCCCAGGTCGAGCCGGTGCCGCAGCCCCGGCGCGGCCGCCTTCAACGCCACCGGCCAGCCGAGCCGCTCCCCCGCCGCCACCACCTCGTCGGCCGAACCGGCCGGCACGGACCGCACCACGTCGATCCCGTACGCACCCAGCAGCGCCGCCGGATCCGCCCCGTCGGGCCGCATCGCGGCCTGCCCCGCCACCCGGTCGACCCGGGGCAGCTCGGGCAGCACGCCGGGCGGCCGGCGCAGCCAGTCCGCGTACGTGGTGACGCGGGCCAACGCCCGCACCGCCTCCTCCACGCTCGGATACGCCGGCACCCCGGCCGGTACCCGCCCGGCCAGGAACGTCGCCACCACCGGCTTGCCGGTGGCCCGCGCGTCGGGCAGCGCCGCGGCGAAGTCGGCCTCCGGATCGGTGAGCTGACCGGGCAGCGGCGGGGCGAAGACCGCCACCACGGCGTCCACCCGCTCGTCGGCCACGGCGGCGGCGAGCGCGGCGGCGTACGCGGCGGCGCCGCCGGTCGGCCCGACGTCCTGCGGGTACCCGTCCGCCACCACCAGCCCCTGCGCGGCGCACGCGGTCGCCGCCAGCCCGGTCAGCGCCGAGGAGTTACCCACCACGGCCACCCGCCGACCGGCCGGCAGCGGCTGGTGGGCCAGGAGCACACCCACGTCGAGCAGCTCGGCGACGGTGTCCACCCGGATCACGCCGGACTGGGCGAACAGCGCGCTGACCGCGGCGGTGTCCAGCGCGGGCGCCTCGCCCACCCCCGGCGGCCGGGCCAGGGACGCCAGCGCCACCACCGGCTTGCTCCGGCCGATGCGCCGGGCCAACCGGGCGAACTTGCGCGGGTTGCCGAACGTCTCCAGGTAGAGCGTGATGACGTCGGTGGCCGGATCGTCCTGCCAGTACTGCAACAGGTCGTTGCCGGAGACGTCGGCCCGGTTGCCGGCCGACACGAAACTGGACAGCCCCAGCCCGCGCCGCGACGCCTCGGCCAGCAACGCCACCCCGAACGCGCCGGACTGGCTGAACACGCCCACCCGCCCGGGCGCCGGCAGCACCGGGGCGAGCGTGGCGTTGAGGCGTACCGCCGGGTCGGTGTTGGCGACGCCGAGGCAGTTCGGGCCGACCACCCGCATGCCGGCCAGGTGCGCGGCACGGACCAGGGCCCGCTGCGCCGCCGCCCCGGCCGGACCGGACTCGGCGAACCCGGCCGAGACCACCACCAGCCCGTGCGCGCCCGCCCGGGCCGCGTCCTGGACCACCTCCGTCACCGCCTCCGGCGCGACCGCCACCACGGCCAGGTCGACGTCCAGGCCGGCGTCGGCCGCCGACGGGTACGCGGGCAACCCGGCCACCGTCGCCGCGCTCGGGTGCACCGGCACGATCGCGCCGGCGAACCCGCCGTCGCGCAGATGACCGAGCAGCGCCGCGCCGACACCCTGGCCGGTGGCGCTGGCGCCGTAGACCGCGATGCCGCGCGGGGCGAGCAACCGGGCGATCGAACGCGCCTCGGTGCGGTGCTCCCGGCCACGCTGCACCGCGAGCGTCGCCTCGGTCGCCGCGATCGGGAAGGTCAGGTGCACCACGCCGTCGGCGTACTGGCGCTGCACCTGGTAGCCGAAGTCGGCGAAGACCCGCAGCATGGTCCCGTTGGCCGGGAGCACCTCGGCGACGAAGTGCACGATGCCGTGCCGACCGGCCGCGTCGGCCAGGTGCTCCAACAGCACCGAGCCGATGCCCCGCCCCTGGTAGGCGTCCTCCACCACGAACGCCACCTCGGCCTCGGGCGAGGCGGGACCGAGCCGCTCGTACCGGCCGACCGCGACGATCCGCTCGCCGGCCAGCACCACGAACGCCTCCCGGTCGCGGTGGTCGACGGTGACGAAGCGCTTCAGGTCCCGCTCCGGGATGCGCGGGTACGGCGAGAAGTAGCGCAGGTAGCGGGTGCGTTCGGAGAAGCGCGCGTGCATCGCCACGATCTCCGGCGCGTCGTCCGGGCGGATCTGTCGCAGCTGGACGGTCGTGCCGTCACTGAGCAGCACGTCCACCGGTTGCTCGACGGTGGTCACCGGATCAGTCGCGCGGGTCGTGCGGATCGAGCCCGAGCAGCGGGAAGACCGCCTTGCGGGTGGCCGCGACCGCCCGGTCCACCGCGTTCGGCTCGCCGCTCGGCTGCCACGGCTGATAGTCCGGATCCACGTCGTCGGTCATCCGCAGCGGGACGTCGTGCCCGGGCCGCCGGCGCGCGGCCAGCTCCCGCCAGCCGGGCGGGGTGAGCGTGGCCGGGTCGATCGGCTCGCCGGTGGCGATCGCGAGCAGGTGCGTCCAGGCCCGGGGCACCACCTCGACCAGCGCGTACCCGCCGCCGCCGGTGGCCACCCAGCGGCCGTCGCACAGCTCGTCGGCGAGCGCCCGCAACGCCCGGTAGGTGGCCCGCTGCCCGTCCACGGACAGGTGCAGGTCGGCCAGCGGATCGCTGCGGTGCCCGTCCGCGCCGCACTGGGTGACCAGCAGCTGGGGCCGGTACGCCCGCAGCACCGACGGCACCACCGCGTGGAACGCCCGCTGCCAGCCGGCGTCACCGACCCCGGGCGGCAGCGGCACGTTGACCGCGGTGCCCTCCGCGCCCGGCCCGCCGGTCTCGTCCGGGAACCCGGTGCCGGGGAACAACGCCAGCGGCGTCTCGTGCAGGCTGACCGTGAGCACCCGCGGGTCGTGGTAGAAGATCTCCTGCACCCCGTCGCCGTGGTGCACGTCCACGTCCACGTACGCGATCCGCTCCGCGCCGAGGTCGAGCAGACGGGCGATGGCCACCGCCGGGTCGTTGTAGACGCAGAACCCGGCCGCCCGGGCCGGCATGGCGTGGTGCAGACCACCGGCCACGTTGACCGCGCGCCGGGCGTCGCCACGCCACACCGCCTCGGCCGCGGCCACGGTCGCGCCCGCGATCAGCGCACTCGACTCGTGCATCCCGTCGAAGACCGGATTGTCCGAGGTGCCCAGGCCGAAGCCGGCGAAGAGCGGGTCGCGCGGCGCGGCGCGGACCGCGTCCAGATAGGCCGGCTCGTGCACCCGGGTCAGCAGCGCGTCGTCGGCCGGCTCGGGCTTGACCAGCCGCACCCCGGGCCGGTCCAGCACGCCCAGCTCCCGGGCGAGCGCCATGGTCAGCTCGACCCGGACCGGGTCGAGCGGATGGTCGCCCATGTCGTAGGCGAGGAGGGCCTCGTCCCACACCACCACCGTGTCGTCGGCCATGCGGCCATCGTCGCACGCGGGCCCGGGCGCGCCCACCAGCCGCCCGTTCACCGACCGGACGTGCCGCCGGTCGCCACCGGACGGTCCGGGTCGGCCACCCACTCGCTCCACGAGCCGACGTAGAGGGCGGCGTCCGGACGACCGGCCAGGTGCAGCGCCAGCACCGCCTGCGCGGCGGTCACCCCCGAGCCGCAGTACGCCCCGACCGGCGCGTCCGCGCCGACCCCGGCGGCGGCGAAGCGCTCGCGCAACGCCTCGGCGGCGGGGAACCTGCCCTGCGTGACGTACTCGGGGGCGGGCAGGTTGACCGCGCCGGGCACGTGCCCGGCGACCGGGTCGACCGGCTCGTGCTCGCCGAGGTGACGCGGCGCGGCCCGCACGTCGAGCAGCACGCCGGAGTCGGCGGCGGCGAGCCGGGCGGCCCCCGCGGCGTCGAGCACCGGCAGCCCGCCCGGGGCGACCGTCACGTCGCCGGGCGTCGGCTCCGGCGTCCCGGTGTCCACCGGCAGGCCGGCGGCGGTCCAGGCCGGCCAGCCGCCGTGCAGCACCCGCACCTCCCGGTGACCCGCCCAGCGCAGCGTCCACCAGGCCCGCGCGGCGGACATCCCGTCGCCGCCGTCGTACACCACCACGGGGTGACCGGCGCGGACGCCGGCGGCCCGCAGCGCCGCCTGCAACGCGGCCGGGTCGGGCAGCGGGTGCCGGCCCGCGGCGCCGGGCCGGCCGCACAGCTCGGTGTCCAGGTCGACGAAGACGGCGCCGGGGAGGTGGCCGAGGGCGTAGTCGTCGCGGCCGGGCGGGCCGGCCAGCCGCCAGCGGACGTCGAGCACGGTGGGCGGGTCGGCGCGGTCGAGCTCGGCGGCGAGCCGGTCCGGCTCGACCAACAACTCTGCGGTTCCGGACATGCGGTCCAGTCAACACCATCCGGGCCGCGACCTCCGGGTTCGCCTGCGGTCGACGGTCGGTGGTTACGGGTAGCATCGGACGCCGGGAGGCCGCTGACGTGAAGCACGACCTGGTTGACACGACCGAGATGTACCTGCGCACCATCCTCGAGCTGGAGGAGGAGGGTGTGCCGCCGCTGCGTGCCCGCATCGCCGAGCGGTTGAAGCAGAGCGGCCCGACCGTCAGCCAGACCGTCGCCCGGATGGAGCGCGACGGTCTGCTCACCGTCGAGGGCGACCGGCACCTGGCCCTCACCCCGCTGGGCCGCAACACCGCCGTGTCCGTGATGCGCAAGCACCGGCTGGCCGAGCTGCTGCTGGTCAACGTGATCGGGATGCCCTACGAGGAGGCCCACGAGGAGGCCTGCCGGTGGGAGCACGTGATGAGCGACGCGGTGGAGAAGCGGGTCTACGACCTGCTGAACCGGCCGACCCGCTCGCCCTACGGCAACCCGATCCCGGGCCTGGAGGAGCTGGGCGATCCGGGCCAGCCGGCGGTCGAGACGGTCGAGGGCGAGCGCAACCTGGCGTTCCCGGGCCTGTCCGGCCCGGTCGTGGTGCGGCGGATCTGCGAGAGCGTGCAGACCGACGCCGACGTGCTGCGGCAACTGCACGCCGCGGGGGTCGACCCGGGCGCGACCGTGACGGTGGCGCAGGAACGCGACGGCGTCTCCATCGACCGTTCCGGCGACCGGGTGCGGCTGCCCCGCGAGGTGGCCTCCCGGGTGTTCGTGGCGGCCCGCTGACGCCCGGCGCTCAGAGCTTCCGGGTGTCCAGGACCTTCGCCAGCGCGACCAGCTTGCCGGTGGTCTTCTCGACCTCGGCCGTGGCGGTGCCCTTCGGCGTCGCCCAGCGCAGGCTGGCCAGCCGGCCCTCGTCGGCCAGCCAGCCCACCTCGGCGACCGGTCCGGCCTTCGTGCTCTTCGGCAGCGTCCGCCGGTAGGCGATCTTCCCGAGCTTGGTGACCTTGGCCGCCCCGCGCGGCTGCACGTCCAGCGTGAACGTCGACGTGTCGATCGACGTGTCGGTCACCGAGAGCGTCAGTTCCGGCAGCACGGCCGCCTGGGCGCGGAGCACGCAGGTGTGGGTGTCCCCCCGCTCGGTGGCGGCGGCCACGTCGAAGGTGGCGCCGGTGTGCTCGGCGATCACCGCGAAGTCGAGCAGCCGGCACGCCCCGCCGGAGGACGCCGCGGCGACCTCCACCGGGGGCCGGTCCGCCGGCACGGCGACCTCCGGGGCCTCGTCGGCGCAGCCGGTGGCGAGCAGGACGGCCGAGGCGGCCAGCCAGGTACGGGCGCGCACGGGAGACCTCCGCGGTCGGCGGCGGGTCGGACCCGCCGGAGTTCCGTCGGACACCGTACGGGCCGCCCGGCGGGGACGGAAGCCCCCTAATCGGCCACGTACGGACAGTGCCGGCACCCTCGCCCGCAGCACGTGCCGCGCCGGGCCAGGAAGCCGGCGCTGAGCACGAACAGCCCGGTCTCCGGGTCCAGGTAGCCGGCCTCCCCGGCGGCCAGCGCGGCGGCGTGCGCGGCCAGGATCCGCTTCCGGCCGGGGTGCGTCGGCGACAGGCGCGACGGGTGCGGCTCGGTCAGCGGGCGGTCCGCCAGCTCGTCACTCACCGCTGGAGTGTAAGGAAGGGCCCCTTCTTAACGTCTCGCGCATAGGCGGGGTCCCCTTTTAACACGCTCACCCGTGGCGCGCGAACGCCTCCGTGATCGACGCAAGGTCGGCGTCGGTGGCGAGCAGCAGCCGCAGCAGCACCTTCGCCTTGTACGGGTCGAGCAGCCCGCCGTCGACCAGCCCGCGCCGCCGCAGGTCCCGTTCCGAGCCGACCGCGCCGTAGGTGTCCCGCAGCACCGACCCGGCGCCGGTGCGCGAGGTCAGCACCACCGGCATCCGCCCGGCCAGCGCGCCCAGCGTCGGGGCGAACGCCGGCGGCACGTGTCCCACCCCGAAGCCGGCCACCACCAGCCCGTCCCGGCCGGCGGCCACGGCGTCGAGCACCGCCACGTCGTCGTCGAGCGTCAGGGTGTGCAGCGCGACCCGGGTGGCGGCCAGCCGCCCGCGGTCCACCGCGGGCAGGGGCGCGTGGCGGGGCGGCCGGGTCAGCACCCGTACCCGCCCCTCGACCACGTGCCCGAGCGGCCCGGCGTTGGGCGAGACGAAGGTGCCCGTACTCGTGCTGTGGGTCTTGCGGACGAACCGCGCGGCGTGGACCTCGTCGGCGAACGCGACCAGGACGCCGAGGTCCCGCGCGGCCGGCGCGGCCGCGACCCGCACGGCCGCGAGCAGGTTCGCCGGCCCGTCCGGGCCGGCCAGCGTGGGGTTGCGCATGGCGCCGGTGAACACCAGCGGCGCGGCGTGCGGCCAGACCAGGTCGGCCAGCCACGCGGTCTCCTCCAGCGTGTCGGTGCCCTGGGTGACCACCACGCCGGTCGCCCCGCCGGCGACCGCCCCGGCCGCCGCGTCCACCAGGTCGAGGATCTGCCGGTACGCGAGCGCGGCGCTGGGCACCGCCTCGACGTCGCGCACGTCGAGCGGGATGTCGGCGAGCCCGGGTACGGCGGCGGTGAGGTCGGCGCCGGTGAGCCGGGCGACCACTCCCCCGGCGCCGGCGCCGGCCATCGCGATGGTCCCGCCGAGGGTGAACAGCGCGACGGTCACCGGACGCCCCGCCGCGCGAGCAGGAACGCCTGGGGCTGCCGCTCGCCGTCGACCGGCTCACGCAGGATCGTGGCCGTGACAGCGAACCCGGCGGCGGTGAGCTGCGCGGACAACCGCTGCGGCGGCAGCCAGTGCACGTCGTAGGTGACCCGGTGGCCGTACGCCCGCTCCCGCCGGTCGAGCCGGTCGCCGGCCTTGACGGCGAGCAGCAGGTGCCCGCCGGGGGCGAGCGCCCGGTGGAAGCCGGCGAACACCTCGGGCAGCAGCTCCGGCGGCAGGTGGATCACCGAGTACCAGGCGACCAGCCCGGCCAGCGACCCGTCCGCGGCGATCGGTTCGGTCATCGAGCCGACCGCGAAGCGCAGCTCCGGGTACGCCCGGCGGGCCACCGCCACCATGCCGGGCGACAGGTCGACGCCGGTCACGTCGAGCCCGAGGCGACGCAGGTGGGCGGTGACCCGGCCGGTGCCGCAGCCGACCTCCAGCACCGGCCGGTCCGGCCCGACCGTCTCGGCGAACGCGGCCAGCACGGCCCGGTCCAGCGGCGGCTCGACCACGTCGGGCAGCAGCCGCGCGTAGTCCTCGGCGACGGTGTCGTAGGCGGCCCGGGTCTCGGTCAGCCAGTGCGGTTCGGTCACGACCGCCCACCCTAGTTCCCGCGTTTCGGTAGGCCCCCGACCACCCGGAGTTGATATTGACCGTCGTTGCTACGGTCTCCCGCGACCGTCCAGAGAGGACCCAAGGTGAGACCGACCGCGATGATCCTGTGCGCCGGTGCGCTCGTGATGGCCACGAGCGGCTGTTCCGCCGACGAGACCGCCCTGCCGGACCAGCTCCGCGATCCGTGCGCGCTGCTCCCCGCCGACCTGCTGGGCCGGCTCGCGCCCGGCGCCCGGCCCAGCGCCTCGGCGAACCTCGGCGACCGCAGCGGCTCCCGGGAGTGCGCGGTCGACCTGACCAGCGGCACCTCGATGCGGGGTGATCTGGTGGTCACCGTGTCCGTCGACGCCGAGGGCATGTACGACGACGCGTGGCGGCAGGACCGGTGCGCGCGGATCGCCGCCGAGGAGACCACGGCGGGGCCCGGCGACAGGTCGTGCGCGGCGGTGCGCCCCTGGGACGGCGGCGAGACCCGGTTCGACGCCTGGGCCTGGCGCGGCGACCGCTACCAGGTGCGGGTCGCCTACCAGGTGGTGCAGCCCCAGACGCTGCCCCCCGACGCCGAGGCCGACCTGCGCGAGGTGCTCGACCAGGCGGTCCGGTCCCTCCCCGACTGACCCCGCCGCCCCCGTCGATCATGAAGTTGGCCGGCCGATCCTTCCGGGCCGCCACGTTCATGATCGACGGGGTGGTGGGTCAGGCGAACCAGGTGGCGGCCTGGCCGTGGCCGCGGGTCCAGGCGAGCGGGCGGCCGTCCAGGGCGAGGACGTTGTGGAACCCGCCGGCGGGCGGCTCGGGCAGCGTGGCGTGCGGCAGCGCGGCCGGGTCCTCGTTGGCGACCCAGTGCCCGGGCAGCGTCCCGACCAGCGCGGTGAAGGCCGACCGGCGCGCCGGCGGCACCTGGTAGAGCACCGAGCTGTGGAAGACGACGAGCGTCGCGTCCGCCGGGGCGCGCGCCGCCAGCGCCGGCAGGTCGTCGACCAGGTCGCCCCGGAGCAGCAGCGGCGGGTCGGACCCGGCGACCGCCGCCGCGGCGCGCAGCCGCTCCCGGCGATGCCGGTGCTCCGGCCAGATCAACGCGTCCAGCCAGGCCAGGTCCGCCGGGTCGGTGACATCGAGCGGGTTCACGTCCAGCCCGGCCCGCCACACCACCTCCGGTCGTCGCGCGGGCGGGGCGACGCCGGTGAGCACGCAGTCGAGCACCGGCTCGCCGTCGCCGACCAGCCGGTCGCCGTAGCGGTAGGCGTACCGGTCGGGGTAGAGGCAGAGGCCGGCGGAGGCGCCCACCTCCAGCAGCGCCAACGGCTGCGGCAGCGCGGCGAGCACCGGCAGCAGCGCGGCGCACCGGCCGGCCTCGTTGGTCTGCGTCGCCCGGCCCCGCATCTGCGCCGCGATCTCCGGCCAGCGCGCCGACACGTACGCCCGGAACGCCGCCGGGTCGTCCACCGGCCCGCCGCCCAGCCGCACCACGCCGAACAGCAGGTTCGGCTGGCGCTTGGCCGGCGGCAGCGTGTCGAGCAGGGCGAGCAGTTCCGCGTCGCGGGCCACCGCGCGGGACAGGCGTTCGTACGCCGGGGACACGCCGCGCGCCTCGCGGTCGGCGAATGCCAGATAGATGTCGGCCGTGGTCATTCCGTGAGCATCCCAGCTCCCGGGCGTCGTGGTCTGTGACCGTCCACACCTGTTGCCGCTCCGGCCGCGGGCCGAAGCCCTACCACGGGTCGCCATCCGCCTCGGCCGGAAGAGCCGCGGGACGGACCGTGAGACGCCGCGAGCGCGGCAGGGAGACCCCTGCCGCGCTCGCGCCACGGTGGAACGTCAGCTGCAACCGCTGGTGGAGCCGCAGCCCTCGCAGACGTAGCAGCTACCGGCCGGCCGCATCTTCGTGCCGCAGGTGAAGCAGAGCGGCGCGTCGGCGGCCTTGCCGATCACGGCCTCCAGCAGCTCGGTGCTGGAACCCACGGCCGGGGCGGGCTTGACGGCCGCGGCGTCGGCCAACTCCTGCGCCGGCTGGGCGACCGGGCCGGTCTTCGGCTCGGGCGCCTCGACCGGGGCGGAGGCGGCCATCGCGGTGAGGTCCGCACCGCTCGCCTCCGCCTCCGCCTCGGCCCGGAGCTGGGCGGCCCGCTCCTTGGCGGTGAAGATGCCCAGCTCCGCACGGCGGTCGTACGGCAGGAAGTCCAGCGCCAGGCGACGGAAGATGTAGTCCATCACCGAGGCGGCCATCCGCACGTCCGGGTCGTCGGTCATACCGGCCGGCTCGAAGCGCATGTTGGTGAACTTGCTGACGTACGTCTCCAGCGGAACGCCGTACTGGAGACCGATGGAGATGGCCACCGAGAAGGCGTCCATCACACCGGCCAGGGTCGAGCCCTGCTTCGACATCTTGAGGAAGACCTCGCCGAGGCCGTCGTCCGGGTAGGACGAGGCGGTGAGGTAGCCCTCCGCGCCGCCGACCGAGAAGGAGACCGTCTGCGACGGACGCTTCTTCGGCAGCCGCTTGCGCACCGGGCGGTACTCGACGACCCTCTCCACGACCTTCTCGACCTCGGCGGCCGGGGCCTGCGTCTCGGCGGTGGCCTTGTTCGGCTTGGCGGCCGACAGCGGCTGGCCCACCTTGCAGTTGTCCCGGTAGATCGCCAGCGCCTTCAGGCCGAGCTTCCAGCCCTCGAAGTAGATCTTCTCGACGTCCTCGACGGTCGCCTGCTCCGGCATGTTGACCGTCTTGGAGATGGCGCCGGAGATGAACGGCTGGACCGCCGCCATCATCCGCACGTGGCCCATCGGCGCGATCGAGCGCTCGCCCATGGCGCAGTCGAAGACCGGGTAGTGCTCCGGCTTCAGACCGGGGGCGTCCACCACGTGCCCGTGGTCGGCGATGTGCTCGACGATCGCCTCGACCTGCTCCTCGGGGTAGCCGAGGCTGCGCAGGGCGCGCGGGACGGTCTGGTTGACGATCTGCATCGAGCCGCCGCCGACCAGCTTCTTGAACTTCACCAGCGCCAGGTCCGGCTCGACGCCGGTGGTGTCGCAGTCCATCATCAGGCCGATGGTGCCGGTCGGGGCGAGCACGCTGGCCTGCGAGTTGCGCCAACCGTTCTTGTCACCGAGCTTGTTGCCCAGCGTCCACTGCTTGGTCGCCTCGCGCTGCAGGGCGGTGGCCACGGTGCCGGTCGGCTTGATCGCGTCGTTGGCGGCGGCGTGCTTGCGCATGACCCGCTTGTGCGGCTCGGCGTTGCGGGCGTAGCCGTCGTACGCGCCGACGATGCCGGCCAGCTCGGCGGAACGGCGGTAGGCGGTGCCGGTCATCAGCGAGGTGATCGCCGCGGACACCTCCCGTCCCTGCTCCGAGTCGTAGGGCAGGCCGGAGGCCATCAGCAGGGCGCCCAGGTTGGCGTACCCGATGCCGAGCTGCCGGTAGGCGCGGGTGGTCTCACCGATCTTCTCGGTCGGGAAGTCGGCGAAGCAGATCGAGATGTCCATCGCGGTGATGACGAACTCGACCGACCTGACGAACTTCTCCACCTCGAAGCCGCCGTCGGCGCGGAGGAACTTCATCAGGTTCAGCGAGGCCAGGTTGCACGAGGAGTTGTCCAGGTGCAGGTATTCCGAGCACGGGTTCGACGCGGTGATCCGCCCGGTCTCCGGGCAGGTGTGCCAGTCGTTGATCGTGTCGTCGTACTGCAGGCCCGGGTCGGCGCACTCCCAGGCGGCCTGGGAGATGGTGTGGAACAGCTTCTTCGCGTCGATCGTCTCGATGGTCTGCCCGTCGAGCCGGCCGCGCAGGTCGAAGCCGCCGCCGTTCTCCACCGCGGTCATGAACTCGTCGGAGACGCGGACCGAGTTGTTGGCGTTCTGGTACTGCACGCTGACGATGTCCGCGCCGCCCAGGTCCATGTCGAACCCGGCGTCGCGCAGCGCGCGGATCTTGTCCTCCTCGCGCGCCTTGGTCGCCACGAACTCCTCGATGTCCGGGTGGTCGACGTCGAGGATGACCATCTTGGCCGCCCGCCGTGTGGCGCCACCGGACTTGATGGTGCCGGCGGAGGCGTCCGCGCCGCGCATGAAGCTGACCGGGCCGGAGGCGGTGCCACCGGAGGAGAGCAGCTCCTTCGACGACCGGATCCGGGAGAGGTTGACCCCGGCGCCCGAGCCGCCCTGGAAGATCCGCCCCTCCTCCTTGTACCAGTCGAGGATGGAGTCCATCGAGTCGTCGACGGCCAGGATGAAGCAGGCGCTGACCTGCTGCGGCGACGGCGTGCCGACGTTGAACCAGACCGGCGAGTTGAAGCTGAACACCTGGTGCAGCAGCATCCAGGTCAGCTCGTGCGCGAACACCTCGGCGTCGGCCGGGCCGGCGAAGTAGCCGTACTCCTCACCGGCGGTGCGGTAGGTGTCGACCACCCGGTCGATCAACTGCCGCAGCGACCACTCGCGCTCCGGGGTCCCCACCGCGCCCCGGAAGTACTTGGTGGTCACGATGTTGGCCGCGTTGACCGACCAGGACTCGGGGAACTCCACCCCACGCTGCTCGAAGTTGATCGAGCCGTCCCGCCAGTTCGTCATCACGACGTCGCGGCGCTCCCAGGCGACCTCGTCGTAGGGATGCACCCCCTCGGTCGTCCAGACGCGCTCGATCTTCAGCCCCGCCCCGGCCTTGTTCCGTGACTTGCTGGTCGTCACGCCCTCGCCCCCCTCGTCGGCACGGTCACCCACCGCGCCTCGTCTACAACCTGTCAGAAACTCGAAAATGTCAGCTGATCGCGCCGGCGGCCTCGGCCGCTCCGGCACCGGCGCCCTCCCGGGCGCGCGCGGCGGACCGCAGCGTCTCGATCTCCCGCTCGAAGTCGGCGAGCGAGTCGAAGGACCGGTAGACGCTGGCGAACCGCAGGTAGGCCACCTCGTCCAGGTCACGCAACGGGCCGAGGATGGCCAGGCCCACGTCGTGACTGGGGATCTCGGCGGCCCCCCTGGCGCGGACGGTCTCCTCGACCTTCTGTGCCAGCAGCGCGATCGAGTCGTCGTCGACCGGCCGGCCCTGGCACGCCTTGCGCACCCCGCCGATGATCTTCGTGCGGCTGAACGGCTCGGTCACCCCGCTGCGCTTGACCACCGCGAGCACCGCCTCCTCGACGGTGGTGAACCGCTTGCCGCACTCCGGGCAGGACCGCCGCCGCCGGATGAGCTGGCCGTCGTCGGCCTCCCGCGAGTCGACCACCCGGGAGTCGGCGTGCCGGCAGTACGGACACCGCATCGCCCGACCTCCTCCATCGACCACGGGCACACCCACCGACCCTCGGGCACGCGTCGACACGGCGGAGCCATCGGTCGATGACCGTCGCCGGGTGCGCGATGCGGGAGTGCGTTCGGTAGTTGAACCCAACCTGTAGGCAACTTACGCCCATGTGACTACTACATCTAGGGGTTGACCGTATGTCGTCCCACTAGCGAGGTCAAGTTGGCCGGCGTGTCCGGCGCGTCATCAGGATCACGTCCGCCGCGACCTCGCCGAGGAGCCCAACGGTGGGCGCCCGCCCCCGGTCACGGGCCGCCGGGATAGAACATTCGTTCGAGTGCGACGTACCATTTATCAGAACAGCCGTTCGGAAATCCAGGATTTCGACGCGACACGCCGACACCACGTCGTACAGATGTTTGAAAATGGCCGATCTCACCTATACGGTCAGATCCACACGCACCACGAGCCGACGAGGCACCCAGCGCCGACCAGGGAGGACGGATGTGACCGAGGACCGGGCCAGCCGGCAGAAGAACCCGCAGCCGATCGACGGGGCGGGGCCGCCGGCGACCCGTCGCCCCCGCGCCGCGCGCAGCCGCGCCGCCCAGCCGGCGGTGCGACCGGTCACGCCGGTGGTCAGCAGCTTCCCCGACCCGGCGACGGTCGACCTGACCGCCCGGCAGCGCCGGATCCTGGAGTTCATCCGCACCTGGGTGGAGCGCCACGGCTACCCGCCGAGCGTGCGCGAGATCGGCGAAGCGGTCGGCCTGGTCTCCCCGTCCAGCGTCGCCTACCAGCTCAAGGAGCTGGAGAAGAAGGGCTTCCTGCGCCGCGACCCGAACCGGCCGCGCGCCGTCGACGTCCGCGCGCCGAGTGACGCCGACGACGAGGCCGCCCGCGCCCAGCGCCCCGCCCCGGCGTACGTGCCGATGCTGGGTCGGATCGCCGCCGGTGGGCCGATCCTCGCCGAGCAGGCGGTGGAGGACATCTTCCCCCTCCCCCGCGAGTTGGTCGGTGAGGGCGAGGTCTTCATGCTCCAGGTCAAGGGCGACTCGATGCTCGACGCGGCGATCTGCGACGGCGACTGGGTGGTCGTCCGGCAGCAGCCCAACGCCGAGGTGGGTGACATCGTGGCGGCGATGCTCGAGGGCGAGGCGACGGTGAAGACCTACCGGCGACGGGACGGGCACGTCTGGCTGATGCCGCAGAACCCCGCGTTCGACCCGATCCCCGGTGACGACGCCACCATCATGGGCCGCGTGGTCGCGGTGCTGCGCCGGATCTGACGCGCCGACGAGAGGAGGGGGTGACCGTCACCGGTCACCCCCTCCTCGCACGTCCGTCGTCTCAGTAGCGGTCGCCCCGGTAGTCCCGGCTGCCGGAGACGGGCCCGTACTGGCCGCCCCGGTCGTCGCGACGGCCGCCGCGCGGATCCCGCGGGTCCGGCTCACGACGCGGCGGCTCGGCCCGGCCACCCGGCCGACCCCCACCGCCCGGCGGCTGCCCGCGGCGCCCCGCGCCGTCCGGCCCGGGGCCGTAGCCGCCCCGGCCGCCGCCCTGGCCCGGGCCGGCGGGCCCGCCACCGCCGTAGACGCCACCGCCGGGGCCGGGCCGGGCCCCGTTGGCGCCACCGGCCGGCCGGCCGCCACCGCCGTAGACCCCGCCGCCCTGCGGACGGCCACCCTGCTGCCCGCCGTAGACGCCGCCCGGGGGCCGGCCACCGCCGTAGACCCCGCCGGCCGGTGGGCGCTCGCCGTTCGCGGCGCCACCGTAGACGCCACCGCCCTGGCCACCGCCGTAGACGCCGCCGCGCGGCGGCGCGTCGGGCCGGCTGCCGGACGGGAAGCCGTTGTTCACCGGGAACTCGCCGCTGCGCTCGGGCTCGTCGGCCGCCTCGGCGGGCGCCGGCTTGCGCCGGGCCCGCAGGATGCCGAAGACGCCCGCGCCGACCAGCAGCGCGCCGAGCACCCCGACCGCGGCGATCAGGTACGTGATCTCGTCGAGCGAGAGCCCTTCGAGCCAGGACTTCTGGGCGGCCGCCCTGGTCTCGACGTTGCCGCCGTTGGGCAGCGCCTCGACGCCGGTGGTGGCCGGCGTGTAGCCGAGGATGTCGATCGGGTCGGACGGGTCCAGCGACCCGCCGTCGGAGACGGTGACGAACGACTTCCCGTCGGGGGTGTAGGAGATGGCCTCGCCGAACGGGTCGGCGAGCGGGGTGACCCGGGGCTTGCCGGAGGTGAGCGCCTTGACGATGTCACCGCCGGTCACGTCGAACTCGAACGCGTCGGCGTACGTGCGCAGCACCACCCGGGCGCCGTCCGGCGACCGGGCCGCGCCGGTGACCAGCGCCCGCCCCGGTGAACCGAGCTTGTTCTCGGTGTTCGTCCGGGGGAGCGTGACCTCGCCGACCTTCTTCATCGGGATCGGTTCGGTGTCGGGGCCCGCCTTCAGTTTCACCGTCGGCGTGAAGATCTCCGACTTGCCGGAGAGTTCCTTCGTGATCACCAGCGGCAGGTTGTCGTCGCCGATGAGCAGCGCCTCGGCGTCGTGCGGCTCCTTGCCCGGGTAGCTGAGTCGGTGCAGCACCGGCTGCTTGGCGCCGCTGATCGGCATCGTCCAGACCGCGACGCGCTCCCGCCGGGTCTTCTTCTCGACGTTGTCGCCGGTGTCGGCGATCCAGAGCGTCTTGCGGTCCGGCCCGAGGGCCAGGTCCTCGGTGTCGAAGGGGCCGTCACCGGAGTAGCGGACCGCATCCTTGTCGATCTTGCACTTGGCGTCGAGGTAGAAGACCCGCTTGCGACTGTCGTCCTCGGTGCCGTCGTTGACGACGACGTAGCCGTTGGCGGTGGCGACCAGGCCGGACAGCTCGCGTAGACGCTCGTCGGTGACCGTGCACTTCTTCTTGGGAGCCGCGGCCAGCACCGGGGCCGCGGCGGGGGCCGCCGGGGCCGGCCCGGCCGGCGCCACGACCGCGCCGACCAGGCCGAGCGCGAGCGTGACCGAGGAGACAACGTGCCGCATGGCGCTCAGTGTCGCACGACCCGGGTTTCGGGCGGGTGACGCCGGACGGCTCACCGCCCGGCGCCCACCCGCTCCTCGCTGGTGAGCCGGTCCCCCGCGCGGTACGGGGCCAGCTCGGCGGCGAGCGCCTGCCCCACCCGCACGTGCAGCAGGGTGCCCTCGGGCAGGTGCGCGGTGCTCAGCACCTCACCCTGCCGGTGCACCCGGGCCACCAGGTCACCCCGGTCGTACGGGAGCACCGCCCGGACCTCGACGGCCGGCCGGGGCAGGCGGCGCTCGATCGCCTCGCGCAGCTCGTCGACCCCGCGCCCGGTGTGCGCCGAGACGAACACCGCCTCCGGCCAGAGCCGCTTGAGCCGCAGCATCGTCTCCTCGTCGGTGGCGTCGGTCTTGTTGACCGCCAGCAGTTCCGGCAGCCGGTCGGCGCCCACCTCGGCGAGCACCTCGCGGACCGCCCGGACCTGCTCCTCCGGATCCGGGTGGGTGCCGTCGACCACGTGCACCACCAGGTCGGCGTCGCCGACCTCCTCCAGCGTCGAGCGGAACGCCTCGACGATCTGGTGCGGCAGGTGCCGGACGAACCCGACCGTGTCGGAGAGCGTGTAGAGCCGCCCGTCGGAGGTGGTCGCCCGGCGGGTGGTCGGGTCCAGCGTGGCGAACAGCGCGTTCTCCACCAGCACGCCCGCCCCGGTGAGGCGGTTGAGCAGGCTGGACTTGCCGGCGTTGGTGTAGCCGGCGATGGCCACCGCCGGCACCGCGTTGCGGGACCGCCGGGCGCGCTTGGTCTGGCGTACGGTGGTCATGCTCTTGATCTCGCGGCGCAGCCGCGCGATGCGGTGCCGGATCCGACGCCGGTCGGTCTCCAGCTTGGTCTCACCGGGGCCACGCAGGCCCACGCCGCCGCCGGCGCCGCCGCCGCGGCCGCTACCACCGGTCTGCCGGGAGAGCGTCTCACCCCAACCACGCAGGCGCGGCAGCAGGTATTCGAGCTGGGCCAGCTCGACCTGCGCCTTGCCCTCCTTGCTCTTGGCGTGCTGGGCGAAGATGTCGAGGATCAGGGCGGTGCGGTCGACCACCTTGACCTTGGTGCGCTGCTCGAGGTTACGGAGCTGCGACGGGGACAGCTCACCGTCGCAGATGACCGTGTCGGCGCCGGTGGCGAGCACCACCGCGCCCAGGTCGTCGACCTTTCCCCGGCCGATGTAGGTCGCCGGGTCGGGTCGGTTGCGGCGCTGGATCAGCCCTTCGAGCACCTGCGAGCCGGCCGTCTCGGCCAGCGCCGCCAGCTCGGTGAGGCTGTTGTCGGCGTCGGACTGGGTGCCCTCGGTCCAGACCCCCACCAGGACGACCCGCTCCAGCCGCAGCTGGCGGTATTCGACCTCGGTGATGTCGGTCAGCTCGGTGGAGAGGCCGGGGACCCGCCGCAGCGCCTGCCGCTCCGACAGCTCGTACTCGCCGGTGGTGGCGTCGAGCGCGTCGTCCTCGAAGGGATGGAAGGTCTCCTGCTGCTCGCGCAAACTGCGTCTCCTGTCCGTTATGTGCATCGCCGAGAATTTTCGGCGCGTGACAGCAATCCTGACATGTGACAACGCGGGACGCACCCGTGTTATGCCCGTGGCGCTACCCACCGGTAGCGGGGCCGGATGCCGGCCGACCTGGCCGGGCGGGTAGAAATGCCAGTCGAGCCGCTCAGCGTCGACGGAGGAGTGTTTTCTCGTGGCCATCACCCGACTGCCGAGTGCGGGGTTCTCCATCACCATCCGGATCGCGGTGCCCGCCGACGCCTCCTCCATCGGCCGCCTGACCACCGCGGCGGGCGAGGCCGGCGCCATCGTCACCGCGCTGGACGTGGTGGACTCCGACCCGACCAACGTGATCGTCGACCTCACCTGCGACACCGCCGACGCCGGCCACGCCGACCAGGTCGTCGACGCGCTCACCGCGCTCGACGGGGTGGACGTGCGCAAGGTCTCCGACCGCACGTTCCTGCTGCACCTCGGCGGCAAGATCGAGGTCACCCCGAAGGTTGCGCTGCGCACCCGGGACGAGTTGTCCCGCGCGTATACCCCGGGGGTGGCCCGGGTCTGCATGGCGATCGCGGAGAACCCGGCCGACGCCCGCCGGCTCACCATCAAGCGCAACACGGTCGCCGTGGTCAGCGACGGCTCCGCGGTGCTCGGCCTGGGCAACCTCGGCCCGGCCGCCTCGCTGCCGGTGATGGAGGGCAAGGCCGCGCTGTTCAAGCGCTTCGGCGGGGTGGACGCCTGGCCGGTGGTGCTGGACACCCAGGACACCGACGAGATCGTGGCCATCGTCAAGGCCATCGCGCCGGCGTACGGCGGGATCAACCTGGAGGACATCGCCGCGCCGCGCTGCTTCGAGATCGAGGCCCGGCTGCGCGAGGCCCTGGACATCCCGGTCTTCCACGACGACCAGCACGGCACCGCGATCTGCGTGCTGGCCGCGCTCACCAACGCGCTGCGCGTCGTGGGCAAGCAGCTCGCGGACGTGCGGGTCGTGGTCTCCGGCGCCGGCGCGGCCGGCACCGCGATCATGAAGCTGCTGCTGCGCCAGGGCGTGGGCGACATCATCGCGTACGACCGGCAGGGCGCCCTGCACCGCGGGCTGCCCGACCTCAACCCGGCCTGGCAGTGGCTGGCCGAGAACACCAACAAGGAGAACTACTCCGGCGACCTGGCCGGGGCGGTGCGCGGCGCGGACGTCTTCATCGGGGTGAGCGCACCGAACCTGCTCACCGGCGACGACGTCGCCGCGATGGCGAAGGACGCGATCGTGTTCGCGCTGGCCAACCCGGACCCGGAGGTCGACCCGCGGGAGGCGCGCAAGCACGCCGCCGTGGTCGCCACCGGCCGCTCCGACCAGCCGAACCAGATCAACAACGTGCTCGCCTTCCCCGGCGTGTTCCGCGGCATGCTCGACGCGCACGCCGAGGAGTTCACCGAGGAGATGGCGATCGCGGCCGCCCGGGCCATCGCCGACGTGGTCGGCGAGGAGAAGATCAACCCCACCGTGATCGTGCCCAGCGTCTTCGACTCGCGGGTCGCCCCGGCGGTGGCCGCCGCGGTACGCGCCGCCGCGCAGAACCCGGCCGTGACGCCGCCGCCGGCGGCCGACCCCGGTCCGGCCGACCTCCCCGAGATCGCCGCCAACGCCAGCGCCACCCCCTGACGGAGTCGCCCGCGCCCCCGCCGCACCCGCTCCGCCCCTCCCCGGCGTGTCGGCCGCACCCCACCCCCGCCCGGCGCACCCCACCCGGCGGGTCGGCCGCACCCCGCCCCTGCCCGGCGGGTCGGCCCGCACCCCGCTCCCGCCCGGCGCACCCCACCCGGCGGGTCGGCCGCACCCCGCCCCTGCCCCGCGGGTCGGCCCGCACCCCGCTCCCGCCCGGCGCACCCCACCCGGCGGGTCGGCCGCACCCCGCCCCTGCCCCGCGGGTCGGCCCGCACCCCGCTCCCGCCCGGCGCACCCCACCCGGCGGGTCGGCCGCACCCCGCCCCTGCCCGGCGGGTCGGCCCGCACCCGCCCTCGCCCGGCGCACGCCACCCGGCGTGTCGCGGTCGAGAGAGGTGAAGACTGAGGAGCGATATACCGCTGAGTCATAAATATGACCAGGCGGTATATCACTTCTCAGTCATCCCCTCACCCGCCGGCCGTCACACGGCGTCACCACCGCGCCCGAAGCGGCGACGCCCGGGACGAGCCGTGCCGGGCCGAGGGGCAGGGAGGAAAGGTGGCAGCTTCCCGGGGCACGGAAGGTGAGCCCAGGAGCGCCACGACCCGGCAAGCCGCAGGCCCGGGCGAGCCGCAGGCCCGGGCGAGCCGCGGGCCCGGGCGAGCCGCGGGCCCGCCGAGCCCTCAGTCAGGCAAGCCCCGTGCCAGGCAAGCCCCGAGCCGGCAAGCAGGGCGGCGGGCGTCCGGGGAAGCGGGGCGTCGAAGCTCAGGGAAGCAGGGCTGCGGGGGCCAGCGTGCCGGTGGCGACCAGGACGGCCGGGCCGGCCAGCCAGCACGAGTCGGCGCTGACCGTGACGGTGAGCCGGCCACCCGGCACGTCCACCGCCACCGTGCCGGTCTCCCGGTCGCCGTCGCGCAGCGCCACCGCCGCCACCGCGCAGGCACCGGTGCCGCAGGAGAGCGTCTCGGCCGAACCCCGCTCGTAGACCCGCATCAGCACGTGCCCGTCGGCGCCGTCGACCGGCTCACCGGGCGTGGTGAACTCGACGTTCACCCCGGACGGGAAGACCGCGGCGTCGACCTCGGGCGCGCGGGTCAGGTCGAGGCCGGTCAGGTCCAGCGCGGCGGGCAGCGCGCACACCAGGTGCGGGTTGCCGACGTCCACGGCCGCGCCGGGCAGCGTCAACCCGCCCAGGGTGGCGGTGGCGGTGTCGTACAGGCGGGGGCGGCGCATCTCGACCGCCACGTCGGCGCCCTCGACCCGGGCCCGCACCAGACCGGCGCGGGTCGCGATCGGCAGCGTCCCGCCCGACGGGGCGACGGCAAGCGAACGCTCCAGCAGATAGCGCACGAACACCCGGGCGCCGTTGCCGCACATCTCGGCGAACGAGCCGTCGGAGTTCCAGTAGTCCATGAACCACTCGGCCTCGCCGGCCAGCGCGACACCCTCCGGGTGCTTGGCCGCGCGAACCACGCGCAGCACGCCGTCGCCGCCGAGCCCGAGCCGCCGGTCGCAGAGCGCGGCGACCAGACCGGGCGTCAGGTCGAGCGCGCCGTCCGGGTCGGGCAGGATGACGAAGTCGTTGCCGGTGCCGTGGCCCTTGGTGAACTCCACGGTCCCATCATCGCCGATGCTCGGCGACCACCCGCAGGGCAGTGTCGAGAAACGCGGGCGAGGCCGAGTCCAGCCAGTGGACGCGCGGGTCACGCCGGAACCACGAACGTTGCCGGCGGACGAAGCGGCGGGTGGCCCGGATCGTCTCCTCGTACGCCTGCGTCTCGGTCAGCTCGCCGGTCAGGAAGCGCAGCACCTGCTGGTAGCCGAGCGCCCGGCTGGCCGTACGCCCCTCGGGCAGCCCCGCGTCGACCAGCGCGCGTACCTCCTCGACCAGGCCGTCGGCCCACATCCGGTCCACCCGCAGGGCGATCCGCTCGTCCAGGAGCGCGGTGTCCAGGTCCACCCCGAGCTGCACCGACGGGTAGTACGGCGTGGGCGCCGGCAGCGACGCGGTGAACGGCGCGCCGGTCAGCTCGACCACCTCCAGCGCCCGGACGATCCGCCGGCCGTTGGTGGGCAGGATGCCGGCCGCCGCCCGCGGGTCGGCCTGGGCCAGCCGGGCGTGCAGGGGGGCGGGGCCGACCTCGGCCAACTCGGCCTCCAGCCGTTCCCGCAGCGCCGGATCGGTGCCGGGGAACTCGAACTGCTCCAGCACCGCCCGCACGTAGAGCCCGGAGCCGCCCACCAGCAGCGGCACCCGCCCCCGGGCCAGGATGTCGTCGACCGCCGCGCGGGCCAGCTTCTGGTACTCCGCGACGCTGGCCGGCTCGGTCACCGGCCAGATGTCGAGCAGGTGGTGCGGCACGCCCTCCCGCTCGGCCGGGGTCAGCTTGGCGGTGCCGACGTCCATCCCCCGGTAGAGCTGCATCGAGTCGGCGTTGACCACCTCTCCGCCCAGCGCGTGCGCCAGCGCGATGCTCAACGCCGACTTGCCGGCCGCGGTCGGCCCCACCACCGCCACGACGGTGTCGCCCGCGCTCACACCCGCTCCCAGTTCGCCACGAAGTAGGCAACGCCGTACGGGGCCTCCTGGTAGCTGACCTCGCCGCGCCAGTCGCCGCCCGCCGCCTCGACCGCGCCGGCCAGCACCTGCCACGCCGACCGCCCGGCGACCCGCAGCTCGGCAGAGAGCACCGGGTCCAGGCCGCGCAGCGCCTCGACGTCCGTGCCGGCCAGGGCCGCGGCGACCCCCTCGTCGTACGCCTGCGCGCGCGGGTCGTCGTACCCCGGAGCCTTGACGCCGCGGCAGGCGGAGCCGTCGCCGAGCACGAGCAGTGCGCACCGGGGGTCGTCGTCGGCGAGCAGCGTCGCGCCCAGCGCCACCGCGTCGGCCGGGGCGGCGTCGACGGCGACCGACCGGGCGAGCCGGGGCAGGTCGGTGCCGGAGCGGTTCAACAGCCAGGCGCCGATGGTCAGGCTCAGCGGCAACACCTCCGCCCCTGAGCAGGCCGTCTTCCACAGCCGCACGGGTCGGGCGAGCCCGTAGCCACGGAGAGAACCCGAGTCGGCGGCGTTGAAGGTCCGGCTCGCTGGCCCACCGCCGACCAGCAGGAGCGCTTCGGGCTCGGCGGCGAGCAGCCGGGCGATCGCCACGTCGGCGGCGGCGCGCAGGTCGTCCAGCTCGGGCGCGGCGGCGCCGGCCAGCTCGGGCACGATCAGCGGCGGATGGGGGCAGACGGCGGCGGCGACCAGGGACACGGCTCCAACCTATCGGGATCACCCGGTGCGTCCCCGCGCCGATCCGGTCATCGAGGGCGTACGACACCGTATGGTCACGGTCGACGACAGGCGCTCGACACGGACGGGGGCGGACCTGTGACAATGCCGGGAGAAAGTTTGCTGCGCCGTGGCGGCGACCGGGGGCCGGTCCCTCGACGCCGGGAGAACGAGGATGGGCACATGAGCGACTGGACTGCCTTCGGACGGGTGGACGAGGACGGCACCGTCTACGTCAAGACCGCCGAGGGCGAGCGGGTGGTCGGATCCTGGCAGGCGGGAGCCCCGGAGGAAGGGCTCGCCCACTTCGCCCGCCGCTTCGCCGACCTGGTGACCGAGGTGGACCTGACCGAGGCCCGGCTCAACTCGGGCGCGGCGGACGCCGGCCACTCGCTGACCACGATCCGGCGGATCCGTGGGTCGCTGGCCGAGGCGCACGTGGTCGGGGACATCGACGCCCTGGCCGCCCGCCTGGACAAGCTGGCCGCGGTCGCCGAGGAGAAGGCCGGCGAGGCCAAGGCCGCTCGCGAGGCGGCCCGGGGCGAGGCCCTGGCGCGCAAGACCGCCCTGGTCGAGGAGGCCGAGAAGCTGGCCGCCGAGTCGACCGGCTGGAAGACCGCCGGCGACCGGCTCAAGGAGATCCTCGACGAGTGGAAGACCATCCGCGGCGTCGACAAGAAGGCCGACGGTGAGCTGTGGAAGCGGTTCGCCGCGGCGCGGGACGGCTTCACCCGCCGCCGGGGCGCCCACTTCGCCTCCCTCGACCAGCAGCGCAAGCAGGCGCAGACGGTCAAGGAGGAGTTGGTCGCCGAGGCCGAGAAGCTCAAGGAGTCGACCGACTGGGGCGCCACCGCCGGCCAGCTCAAGGACCTGATGGCCCAGTGGAAGGCCGCGCCGCGCGCCGCCAAGGAGGCCGAGCAGAAGCTCTGGGAACGGTTCCGGGCCGCGCAGGACGAGTTCTTCACCCGGCGCAGCGAGGTCTTCTCCGCGCGGGACAACGAGCAGCGCGCCAACCTGGAGCGCAAGCAGGCGCTGCTGGCCGAGGCCGAGGCGCTCGACGTCGACGGTGACCCGAAGGGCGCCCAGGCGAAGCTGCGGGAGATCCAGGCGCAGTGGCACGAGGCCGGCCGGGTGCCCCGCGAGGCCGCCGCCGGGCTGGAGCGCCGGCTGCGGGCGGTGGACGACAAGGTCCGCGAGGTCATGGACTCGGCGTGGCGGCGTACCTCCAAGGAGGACAACCCGCTGCTCGCCCAGATGCGCGCGCAGGTCGCCGAGGCCGAGGACCGGCTGGCCCGGGCCCAGGCCGCCGGCGACGCCCGCCGGGTCAAGGAGGCCGAGCAGGCGCTCGCCTCGAAGCGGCAGTTCCTCCAGTTGGCCGAGCAGGCCGGCTGACGGACGCACCCCGGCCGGGCAGGCCGGCGGACAGACACCTCGGGTGAGCCCCCGGCCGGTCCGGCCGGGGGCTCACCTGCGTCCCGGACGGGTTGACGCATCGAGGCGGGCTGATCAGAATGAGCGGCGGAGCCAGGTTCAGGCACCGGCACGAGGGCACCGACGGCTGATCTCGCCGTCGACGATCGCCGGTGTGACATCTCGCGGGTGGCCGTCCACACGACACGGCCCGGCGCGCGCTGCGCGCGTACTCGATGACGAGCGGGACGTGCCTCCTGGTCCTGCCGCCCGCGGCGCCTGCGCGGCGCGGGCATCCGAAGTGGAGCTTCCATGCACCGACGCACCGCCCTCGGCGGCGCCCTGACGGCGCTCGCCACCGCCGCGGCCGGCGTCCTCGTCGCCGCCGCCGTCGCCACCACCCCGGCCGCCGCCGCCGCCGGCGGCACCGGCACCGGTTACCTGCACACCAGCGGCAACAAGATCGTCGACAGCACCGGCGCGACAGTCCGGCTGACCGGCATCAACTGGTTCGGGATGGAGACCGACAACAAGACGTTCCACGGCCTGTGGTCGAGCAACCCGTGGCGGTCCCAGCTCGACACCATGGCCCGGCTGGGCTACAACACGCTGCGCATCCCGTACTCGAACGACGCGCTCAAGCCCGGTGCGACGGCGACCGGCATCAACGACTTCGTCAACCCCGACCTGGTCGGACTCTCCCCGTTGCAGATCCTGGACAAGGTCATCGACTACGCGGGCAGCAAGGGGATGCGGGTCATCCTGGACCGGCACCGGCCGACGTCGGCCGGGCAGTCGCCGCTCTGGTACACCTCGACCGTCTCCGAGGCGACCTGGATCAACGACTGGAAGACGCTCGCCCAGCGGTACGCGAACAACCCCACGGTGATCGGCGCGGACCTGCACAACGAGCCGCACGCCGAGGGGACCAACCCGGCCGCCACCGGCGCCTGCTGGGGCTGCGGCGACACCACCCGGGACTGGCGGCTCGCCGCCGAGCGGGCCGGCAACGCGATCCTCGGGGTGCAGCCGAACTGGCTGATCTTCGTGGAGGGGGTGAGCTGCCCCAGCGGCGGCCTGTCGAACGTCTGGGACAACGACCCCAGCAACGACGAGGACTGCGGCTGGTGGGGCGGCAACCTGTCCAAGGCCGGGCAGTTCCCGGTCCGGCTGAACGTGGCCAACCGGCTGGTCTACTCGCCGCACGAGTACGCCACGTCGGTCTACCGCCAGGCGTGGTTCGACGACCCGTCGTACCCGGCGAACATGCCGGCCATCTGGGACAAGTACTGGGGCTACCTCTACAAGCAGAACATCGCGCCGATCATGATGGGCGAGTTCGGCACCACGCTCCAGGATCCGAAGGACAAGATCTGGCTGCAGAACCTGATGGCCTACACCGGCACCGGCGTGAACGGCATGTCGTTCACCTACTGGTCGTGGAACCCGAACTCGGGTGACACCGGCGGCATCGCCAACGACGACTGGACCACCATCAACCAGCCGAAGCAGGACATCCTCCAGCCCTACCTGATCCCGCCGACCGGTGGGGGCGGCAACCCGACCCCGACGCCGACCGGCACCGGCTCCCCCACGCCGACGCCCACCGGCACGCCGACCCCGACGCCGACCACGCCGGCGCCCAGCGGCGGCTGCACGGCCAGCTACAAGCAGGTCAACGCCTGGGCGGGCGGCTTCCAGGGCGAGCTGACCGTGAAGAACACCGGCACCGCCGCGGTGAACCCGTGGTCGGCCACCTGGACCTGGCCGTCCGGGGTGACCCTCGCCAGCGGCTGGAACGCGACCGTCACGCAGTCCGGCACCACGGTCACGGCCGCCGCGCCCGCGTGGGCGTCGTCGCTGGCGCCGGGGGCCTCGGTGACCGTCGGCTTCACCGCCAACGGCACCGCCGCCACCCCCGCCACCGTGAAGCTCAACGGCACCGCCTGCTGAGGGTGTAAGGAAGGGCCCCTTCTTAACGCCTCCGGTAGAGGAAGGGCCCCCTCTTAACACCAAGTGTTAAAAGGGGGCCCTTCCTTACACAGGGGGTCAGGTTGCGGCGCAGCCGCCGGTGGGGGCGGGCGTCGGGGCCGGCGCGCCGATCGTCGGCAGCCCGAGCAGCACCCCCGGCGTACGCGGGGCACGTCCCGCCTCGGCCGCGTCGCCGGCCCGGGTACGCCGGTGCGCCAGCGGCGCCCCGTCGGCGTTGAGGTGGTGCGGGGCCGCGTACGTGACGGTGGTGTGCACGATGTCGCCCGGGCGGATCTGCCCGGCCAGCTCACCGGTGGCGAAGTGCACCAGCCGGCCGTCGCGGGCCCGGCCGGACATCCGGCCGGTGCGCTCGTCCTTGCGCCCCTCGCCGACGGCGACCAGCACCTCGACGGTCTCCCCGACCAGCTTCCTGTTCTCCGCCCAGGTGATCTCCTCGACGCAGGCGATCAACCGCTCGTACCGCTCCTGCACGACCTGCTTGGGCAGCTGGTCGTCCATGGTCGCGGCCGGGGTGCCGGGGCGCTTGGAGTACTGGAACGTGAAAGCCGAGGAGAACCGCGCCTCGCGGACCACGTCGAGCGTGCGCGCGAAGTCGGCCTCGGTCTCGCCGGGGAAGCCGACGATGATGTCGGTGGTGATCGCCGCGTCCGGCATCGCCGCCCGGACCTTCTCGATGATCCCCAGGTAGCGCTCCGACCGGTACGAGCGGCGCATGGCCCGCAGCACGTCGTCGGAGCCGGACTGCAACGGCATGTGCAGCGAGTGGCAGACGTTCGGAGTCTCGGCCATCGCGGCGATCACGTCGTCGGTGAAGTCCTTCGGGTGCGGGCTGGTGAACCTGACCCGCTCCAGCCCGTCGATGTCGCCGCAGGCGCGCAGCAGCTTGCCGAAGGCGTACCGGTCGCCGAACTCGACGCCGTAGGAGTTGACGTTCTGCCCGAGCAGGGTCACCTCCAGCACACCCTCGTCGACCAGCGCGCGCACCTCGGAGAGCACGTCGCCGGGGCGGCGGTCCTTCTCCTTGCCGCGCAGGGAGGGCACGATGCAGAACGTGCAGGTGTTGTTGCAGCCGACGGAGATGGAGACCCACCCGGCGTACGTCGACTCGCGCCGGGTCGGCAGCGTGGAGGGGAAGACCTCCAGCGACTCCAGGATCTCCACCTCGGCGGCGGTGTTGTGCCGGGCCCGGTCCAGCAGCACCGGCAGCGAGCCGATGTTGTGCGTGCCGAAGACCACGTCCACCCAGGGCGCCCTGCGGACGATCTCGCCGCGGTCCTTCTGGGCCAGGCAGCCGCCGACGGCGATCTGCATCCCGGGGTGCTTCGCCTTCACGGGGCGCAGATGACCCAGGTTGCCGTAGAGCCGGTTGTCGGCGTTCTCCCGGACCGCGCAGGTGTTGAACACCACCACGTCGGGCTGCTCGTCGGCCTCGGCGGCACGCACGTAGCCGGCGTCCTCGAGGAGGCCGGAGATGCGCTCGGAGTCGTGCACGTTCATCTGGCAGCCGTACGTGCGCACCTGGTAGGTGCGCGGGCTGCCCGCGGCTGCGGTAGTCATGACCCGGACAGACTATCCGGGTGGAGCAGGTCGGATCGAACGAGGAGGAGCCGTGTGCCGGAGCATCAAGACCCTGCGTGAGCCGTACGTCCCGGTGGTGACCGAGGACGACGTGCGGGCGGCCGCGTTGCAGTACGTCCGGAAAATCTCCGGTTTCCGCACCCCGGCGGCCCACAACGCGGCCGCGTTCGACGCCGCGGTGGACGCCGTGGCCGCCGCGACCGCGACCCTGCTCGACCAGCTCGTGGTCCGCGGCCAGCAGCCGGCGGCCCGGGGCTGAGCCCGGAAGGGGGTGTCGCTCGCCGCCGGTCCACGCGGCGGCGAGCGGCCGGGTTCAGGCGGCGGCGAGCGCCGGGGCGATCGAGTCGGGGGCCCAGCGGGACCGGTGGCACTGCGACCAGCCCCGGCAGCGCGCGTCGGCGACCGTGCAGAGCCGGTGGTGGCTGAGCACCTCCCCGTCGTCGGTGTCGGCCACGTCGAAGTGCACCGGGCGGATCGTGCCGTCCGGGGCGACCAGCAGGTGCCGGCCGGCGTCGAGCGTGTCGTCGCGCATCAGGCAGTTGCGGCCCAGCACCCGGGCCAGCGCCGCGAGGGCGGGCAGCTCGGGCAGGCGCTCGGGCACGCCGTAACAGTCGACCACGGTGCCGTACACCCCGGGCGCCTCCCACACGTCGCAGACCACCGCGTACGCGGGGAGCCGGACCGGGTCGGCGACGGCCAGGGGCATCACCACCCGGCCGAGTGCCTCGGCCAACGCCGGGTAGACCTCCACCGGCGTACCGCCGTCGATTCTCCAGTTCCACAGCTCGGTCATGCCGCCTCCTCGCTGCGCTCGTTCCACCGGCCTCCGGATCGGGCCTCTGTATCGATGGTGGGGTGCATTTGACCTCAGCCGGGGGCAAGTTACCGGTCTGTGACCATTCCGGGCAAAATTTCCCCGGGCGACGTTGCCCTGAGTAGCGGGAAGATGACAGTTTATCGGGTATCGTGCCGCGTTCGCGTCCTGCCGCGCCGAGGCGGCGACGCTCAGCGGAGCCGGATCAGGTGGTCCGAGGCCGGCAGCAGCTCGCCGATCACGGTGCCGTCCGGCACCTCCCCCGCGACCAGCAGGCCGCCGGAGGTCTGCGCGTCGGCCAGCAGCAGCCGCTCGGACTCGTCGGCGGCGCCGAAGTCGGTCCACGGGGTGACCCAGTCCAGGTTGCGCCGGGTGCCGCCGCTGACGTACCCGTCCCGCAGCGCCTCCCGCGCGCCCGCCAGGTACGGCACGGC
The DNA here is from genome assembly GCF_049315235.1 of Micromonospora sp. WMMD754. Classification (NCBI taxonomy): domain Bacteria; kingdom Bacillati; phylum Actinomycetota; class Actinomycetes; order Micromonosporales; family Micromonosporaceae; genus Micromonospora; species Micromonospora sp. WMMD754. The sequence continues at coordinate 3,662,049 of NZ_CP186058.1, read as the reverse complement.
CGCCATGTCGATCGCCACCGTGAGCCGACTGGCGCGGGCCAGCTTCGAGGCGTGCCCGAGCAGGCCGAAGCCGGTCACGTCGGTGCCGCAGCGGATGCCGGCGTCCACCGCCGCCCGGGCCGCGTCCCGGTTCAGCCGGGCCATCGACGCCACCGCCTCGGCGAACCGTTCGCCGGTCTGCTTGTGCCGGGTGTTGAGCACGCCGACGCCGAGCGGCTTGGTCAACGACAGCGGCAGGCCGGCCCGGCCCGCGTCCAGCGTGATCAGCTCCTCCGGCCGGACCACACCGGTGACCGCCAGGCCGTACTTCGGGCCGTCGTCGTCCACGCTGTGCCCGCCGGCCAGGTGGCAGTTCGCCTCCCGGGCCACGTCCAGGCCGCCACGCAGCACCTCGCGCGCCAGCTCCGGCGGGAGCACGCCACGCGGCCAGCAGAGCAGGTTGAGCGCGACCAGCGGGGTGCCGCCCATCGCGTACACGTCGGAGAGCGCGTTGGCCGCGGCGATCCGCCCCCAGTCGTACGCGTCGTCGACCACCGGGGTGAAGAAGTCGGCGGTGCTGACCAGGCCGGTCCGCTCGTCCAGCCGGACCACCGCGGCGTCGTCGCCGTTCTCCAGGCCGACCAGCAGGTCGGTGGAGCCGCCGGTGGCGCCGAGCCCGGCGACCATCGCCTCCAGCTCCCCCGGCGGGATCTTGCAGGCGCAGCCGCCGCCGCGGGCGTAGTCGGTCAGCCGGATCGCATCGGTCATCGCCTCATGATCTCCGTGACAGGGCGCCACCGCCACTCGGACGCACCGGTCGGTGACGGAATTCGGACGCGCCGGCACGCCGGTGACCGGTGTTACCGCTCCGTGACCATCTGGGTTGCGTTCTGCCACATCAGGCCGCCTACAGTTGCCCAACCGGGGGGTCGACCGACCCCCCGTTCCGGCACTGACGACAGGGACGGTGGACGACGTGACGACGGGCGACCCGCTGATCGTGCTCGACGGGGTCAACAAGTGGTTCGGGCCGCTGCACGTGCTCGACGACGTGTCCCTCTCCGTCGGCCGGGGCGAGGTGGTCGTCGTGATCGGCCCGTCCGGCTCCGGCAAGTCGACGCTGTGCCGCGCCATCAACCGGCTGGAGCCGATCAACGAGGGCACCATCACGTTCGACGGGCAGCCGCTGCCGGCCGAGGGCAAGCCCCTGGCCAAGCTGCGCAGCGAGGTCGGCATGGTGTTCCAGTCGTTCAACCTCTTCGCGCACAAGACCATCCTGGAGAACGTCACGCTCGGGCCGGTCAAGGTGCGCAAGGAGAAGCCGGCCGCCGCCCGCGAGCGCGGGCTGGCCCTGCTCGACCGCGTCGGCATCGCCAACCAGGCGGACAAGTACCCGGCCCAGCTCTCCGGCGGCCAGCAGCAGCGGGCGGCCATCGCCCGCGCGCTGGCCATGCAGCCCAAGGCGATGCTCTTCGACGAGCCGACCAGCGCGCTGGACCCGGAGATGGTCGGCGAGGTGCTCGACGTGATGACGTCGTTGGCCCGCGACGGCATGACCATGGTCGTGGTCACCCACGAGATGGGCTTCGCCCGGCACGCGGCGAACCGGGTGGTCTTCATGGCCGACGGGCAGTTGGTCGAGGACGCCCCGCCGAACGAGTTCTTCGCGAACCCGCGCAGCGAGCGGGCCCGGGACTTCCTCTCCAAGATCCTCACGCACTGAGCGTCCGTAGTGGAGTCGTCCCCGGGCGGCTCCGTCGAAGAAGGAGATGAGTATGCGTTACAAGCGCGTGGCGGCGGTGGCCGCGGCGGCGACTCTGGCGCTCGGCCTGGCTGCCTGCGGTGGCGACGGCGACGAGGGCACCGGCGCCGGCAGCAAGGACTTCGCGGCCGGCAGCACGATGGAGCGGCTGAACAAGGCCCAGAAGATCAAGGTCGGCACCAAGTTCGACCAGCCGGGCTTCGGCCAGAAGGGGCTGTCGGGCAAGCCCGAGGGCTTCGACGTCGAGGTGGCGAAGCTGATCGTCAAGGAACTCGGCATCCCCGAGGACAAGATCGAGTACGTTGAGACCCCGTCGAAGGTCCGTGAGGACGTCATCGTGAACGGCACCGTCGACCTGGTCGCGGCCACCTACACGATCAACGACAAGCGCAAGGAGCGCATCGCCTTCGCCGGGCCGTACTACGAGGCCGGCCAGAACATCATGGTCCGCAAGGATGAGGCCGCGATCACCGGTCCGGACTCGTTCAAGGACGGCACCAAGAAGGTCTGCTCGGTCACCGGCTCCACCCCGGCCGAGGAGATCAAGAAGTACGTCAAGGACGTCGCCACCCAGCTGGTGCTCTTCGACACCTACGACAAGTGCCGCGACGCCCTCAAGGGCAAGCAGGTCGACGCCGTGACCACGGACAACGTCATCCTGCTGGGCTACATCGCCAAGGACGAGGCGTCCTTCAAGATGGCCGGCGACAACTTCACCAAGGAGCCGTACGGCATCGGTGTCAAGAAGGAGGACACCGACTTCCGTGACTTCATCAACGACACCTTGGAGAAGGCCTTCCAGGACGGCAGCTGGAAGAAGGCGTGGGACGACACCGCCGGCAAGTTCGGCGCCACGCTGGGCGACGCGCCGACCGTCAACCGTTACTGATCCGTCCGATCCGGAGGGTGGGGAGGAAACCGACCCGTGAATGTGCTCATCGACAAGTTCGACGTCTTCGCGGGCGGGTTCTGGCTCACCCTCCAGATCTGCGTGCTCGCCGCGATCGGCGCCCTGATCCTGGGCGCCGTCGTGGCGGTGCTGCGCATCTCGCCGGTGCCACCGCTGCGCGCCGTCGGCACCACCTACGTGAACATCTTCCGGAACATGCCGCTGACCGTGGTGCTGTTCTTCGCCGCGTTCGGTCTGCCGGCCCTCGGTTCGAACGCGGACTTCCTGCGGATTCCCGGGCTGGAGGCGATCTTCAGCCGGCTCGGTACGGACCTGCCCTACTTCCGGTTCGGGCTGATCGCGCTGGTGCTCTACACGGCCGCGTTCGTCTGCGAAGCGCTCCGCTCGGGCGTGAACGCGGTGCCCGCCGGCCAGGCCGAGGCCGCCCGCTCGCTGGGCCTGACCTTCGGTCAGAACCTGCGCTACGTGGTGCTGCCGCAGTCCTGGAAGGCGTCGGTGGTACCGCTCGGCTCGGTCATCATCGCGATGATCAAGAACTCGGCCCTGGTCGGCTTCTTCGGCGTCGTAGGTGACCTCTCGCAGACCGCCGACCAGCTCACCTCGGCCGGTGGTTACGCCTTCATCCCGGTGGCGATCGGCATCTCCGTCGGCTACCTGATCATGACGGTGCCGCTCGGCGCCCTGCTGGACCGGATCGAGAAGCGACAGGCGGTGGCCCGATGAGCCGGCAGACCAGCGTCCTCTACGACGTCCCCGGGCCGCGCCAGCGGCGGATCACGCTCATCAGCAGCCTGATCGCGGTCGTGGTGCTGCTGGCCGGGGCGTACCTGCTGATCTACCGGCCGCTGGCGGACAAGGGCCAGCTCTCGATGGAGCTGTGGGGCCCGCTCATCGACCCCTCGAACGAGAACTTCTCCCAGGTCTGGGAGCGGCTCTGGGTCGGCCTCAAGAACACTCTCGTCGCCGCCGCGCTGGCCATCGTCGCGTCGCTCGTCGTCGGCACCCTGATCGCCGTGCTGCGGATCCAGCTCAAGAGCCTGACCCGACGGCGCTTCACCGGCCTGGCCACCCCACTGGCCTACCTCCTGCGCGGGTTGAGCTGGACGCTGTCCGTGATCACCCGGATCTGTGTCGAGGTGTTCCGCGGCCTTCCGGTCGTGCTCACCATCTTCTTCGTGGCACGCGGCTTCCCCGAGTTCGGTGTCTCGTTCGACAACCTCTGGTACCTCGTCATCGGCCTCACCGTCTACAACGCGGTCGTCATCGCCGAGATCCTGCGCTCCGGCATGGAGGGGCTGCCCGGGGGCCAGGCGGAGGCGGCCGCCGCGATCGGACTCTCCCCGTTCCAGACCACCGGGCTGATCCTGCTGCCGCAGGCCTTCCGGATCATGCTGCCGGCGCTGATCAGCCAGCTCGTGGTGGTACTCAAGGACACCTCGCTCGGCTTCATCATCAGCTACGAGGAGACGCTCAACATCGGCAAGCAGATCATCGGCGTGCTGGGCAACCCGATCCAGGTCTACGTGGTGATCGCCGTGCTGTTCATCGCGATCAACTACTCGCTGTCGAAGCTGGCCCAGTACGCCGAGCGTCGCCTCTCCCGCGGGCGCCGGACCACCGGCACCACGCCGCCCACGCCACCGCCCGCCGCGCTCATGTCCCAGGCCGAGGGCGCCGGCGGCCACTGACCGCACGCGCGACGTGGCCGGTCCGGTCCGGACCGGCCACGTCGCAGCGCCGGCTCAACAACCAGTGCAGGGCAGGTAGCCCAGTTCTTCCTCCCAGGCGTTGGCGAAGGTTGCCCCCGATGTGTAGGACACCTTCACCCAGGCGAAGTTCCCGCGGGAATCGTTCGGTGCCGGCATCGTGGGGACGTCGAGCGTGATGGTGTGCCCGCCGTCGCCCACTCCGCTCACCGAGCCGGTCTTCCGGACCCAGAACTCCCCGTTGACATACATGTCGGCCTGATAGTCCGCCCGGGACACGTCACAGCGGCCGTTCACGGTGACGGTGCCGCTGCGGCCCTGGGTCGACGTCGACCAGGACGAGCCCAGCGTCTGGCAGAAGGGCGGATCGGCCGCCGACGCGCCGCTCGCGGCCGGTCCCGACCGAGACGCCCCCGCGCGTGTGGTCGTCCCCGAGTCGCCCCGAGTGCCGGCGCCGGCCAGCACCGTCGTCGCGGCCGACGTGGCACCGCCAACCCCGGCCGGAGCGCTCGACGCGGTGGCGGCCGAACCCCACGACAGCGGCCAGCAGACGTTCTTGCTGCCGCTGTCACCGGGGAGTTCGGGAACCTCGACCTTGCTGTCCGCCACGACGCAGGCGCTGTCGGCGCTGCCGAGCGGTGCGGCGGGAATGGTGAAGCTCACCGCATAGGTCTGGTCGTTGGTGAGCGCGGAATCGTGGAAGAGTTCGGCTCCGCTGGGACGCTTGTACGCGTAGACCGAGTAGGTTCGCGCGCCGGCCGAGCCGGTGCACGACATGGAGACGTCGACGTTCCACCACCCGCCCGAGCTGTCGCTGTCGTAGGTGTGGGCGACCACCGGGGTGGAACAGTTCCACGACGGCGCGGCGGCGGCCGAGGAGCCCGGCAGGGCGACTCCCGCCGCTGCGGTGACCGCCGCGAAGAGCATCGAAGCGCAGGTACGTATCCGCATCTTTCCTCCGGTTCTCCGAGGCGTCGCACGTCGCCTCGAGACGTCGGTTCCGTACTCGAGGCAACGTACGTCGATCGGTGATCCGGCGGGCACCCGCTCACGGTGAAGGTGCGCTCACGGGCAGAAAGCGTACGATACGGCCCACTTCATATAGCTGTCGGACGATATCCCCAGCCAGCGGCGGCGGACGCCCGACCGTCGCGGTCCGCCGCCCGACCCGTCAAATGACGAATACCGCGTTTCGCGTCATCTGACGATCACCCCGCGGAACGTGGTCAGCGGGCGATCTCGGTGACCCGGGACTCGCGCACCACCGTCACCCGGATCTGACCCGGGTAGGTCAACTCCTCCTCGATCTGCTTGGCCACGTCCCGGGCCAGCACCGCCGCGCCGATGTCGTCCACGTCGTCCGGCTTGACCATCACCCGGATCTCCCGGCCCGCCTGCATGGCGAAGACCTTCTCCACCCCGAGCTTGCCGGCCGCGATCTCCTCGATCCGCTCCAGCCGCTTGACGTACGCCTCCAGGCTCTCCCGCCGCGCCCCGGGCCGCCCGCCCGAGCAGGCGTCGGAGGCCTGGGTGAGGACCGCCTCGATGGTCTGCGGCGGCACCTCGTTGTGGTGCGCCTCGATGGCGTGCACCACGTCCTCGGTCTCGCCGTACTTGCGGGCCAGGTCCGCGCCGATGATGGCGTGGCTGCCCTCCACCTCGTGGGTGAGCGCCTTGCCGATGTCGTGCAGGAACGCGCAGCGCTTGATCGTCGGGACGTCCAGCCGCAGCTCGGCGGCCATGATGCCGGCGATGTGCGCGGTCTCGACCAGGTGCTTGAGCACGTTCTGCCCGTACGAGGTCCGGTAGCGCAACCGGCCCAGCAGGGTGACCAGCTCCGGGTGGATCTCGGTGATCCCGACCTCGACCAGCGCGTCCTCGGCGGCCCGGTGGCACAGCTCCTCCACCTCCTGCCGGGCCAGGTCGTAGACCTCCTCGATCCGGTGCGGGTGGATGCGCCCGTCCAGCACCAGCTTCTCCAGGGTGAGCCGGCCGACCTCCCGACGGACCGGGTCGAAGCAGGAGAGCAGCACCGCCTCGGGCGTGTCGTCGATGATCAGGTTGACGCCGGTGACCGACTCGAAGGCCCGGATGTTGCGCCCCTCCCGGCCGATGATGCGCCCCTTCATCTCGTCGCCGGGCAGGTGCAGGACACTGACCACGCTCTCCGCGGTCTGCTCGCTGGCGACCCGCTGGATGGCGTCCACGACGATGTGCCGCGCGCGCTGCTCGGCGGTGCCCCGGGCGTCCGACTCGATCTCCCGGACCAGCAGCGCCGCCTCCCGCTTCGCCTGCCCCTCGATCGACTCGACCAGCTCGGCGCGGGCCGACTCCGCGGTCAGCCCGGCCACCCGCTCCAGCTCGCGGCGACGCTGCTCCTCCACCTCGGTCAGCGCCCGCTCGCGCTCCGCCAGCGCCGCCTCCCGGGCGGCGAGCGCCGCGGTGGCCGCGGTGAGCTGCCGCTCCCGCTCGGCCAGCCGCTCCACCTCCTCGGTGTGCAGCCGCTCCCGCTCGTCCATCCGGGCGGCCCGCCGCTCGACCTCGGCCGCCTGCTCCCGGGTGGTGGCGGCGAGCACCGCCACCTCGCGCTCGCCGCTGCGCCGCGCCGTGGCGCGCAACTGCTCGGCGTCCGCCTCGGCCTGCTTGTGGGCCCGCTCCAGCACGGTGTCGGCCTCGGCCCGGGCGTCGTCGAGCACCCGCCGCGCCTCGGCCCGCGCCGCCTTCGCCTCGGCCTTCGCCGCCGCCGCCTCGGTACGCGCCGCGGCGGCGGCGGACTTCGCCACGTCGATGGTGCTGTTCGCCTCGTCGGCGGCGCTGCGCAGCGCCGCCAGGGACTGCTCCTGCCGGTCCTTCTCCGCGATGAACGCCGGGTCCTCCGGCGCCGGGGCCAGGCTGAGCCGCTGGAGCGTGCGCACGCCGAACAGCACGGCGCCGACCACCACCACGACGAGCAGCAGGACCACCACGAGCAGGACGACGTCGAAGGCGCTCATGCCGTCGCTCCGCACCGGTACGTCGCCCCGCCGCCGACCCGCCGCGCCTCGCCGACCGGCCGTGGTTCACCGGCGCGTGGTCGCTCACCGGCCTGTCGTGGCTCACCGGCCTGTCGTGCGCGGTCGCCCGGCGAGGAACGGCCGGGACCGTGTGGCAGACCGCCGGTGAACCTGTGCCGCCCCGCCATGGCCGCCTCCCCTGAACGTCGGCGCCGCAGGACGCGCGCGAAGGGGCACGCACCTGCGGCTCTGGACGCCCGACCGGAGCGGCTGGCTGTGGGTAGCTTTCCGTCGGCGGTGCCCCTCACGGGAACCGCCGGCGGCCGGTTGCAGTTGTCGGACGCTCCGGACCGGGTCCGGAGCGGCCGTCAAGGGGCCGGTGAAGCTGGCCAAAGTGATGCTGTTCTGTTACGCGATCTATGTTGTGCGCTTAGCCTGCGCTGGTCGGGCAAAGTGAGCCTGTATGGCGAGGCTAGGTCGCGAGGGGCCCTTCGGTCAAGAAGTCATGATCAAACCACCCGGACGGAGAGAAGTTGCCCGGTCACACGGCGTCGATCAGATGCCGGACACGCGCGGACAAAACCCGCCCCTCGTCACCTCACCGTGACCTTCCCGTGCTGCTCAACCCGCATCCGGCCGACCGCCTTCCGGACCCACGCCCCACTTCGGTGATCAAGGAGTTGGCGTCTGCGTCGGCGGTCCCGGCCGACGCCAACTCCTTGATCAGAAACGACAGCTCTGGCCGGGACGGTGCAGGCCGGGCCCGGCGGGGGCAGCGCCGAGGTCAGCGGGTGAGCGACCGGGCGGTGGCGACCAGGGTCGCGTTGTCCGGGGCGGGGCTGCCGTTGGGCAGCAGGAGCGTGTCCTCCAGGCCGATCCGGGTGTGCAGACCTCGGCGCACGGCCTCGCCGAACACCGGCCAGGTCGCCGGACCCTCGCCGTGCAGCAGCACCGGCGGACCCCCGCCGGGCAGGGCGGCGAGGATCGCGGCCGCGTCGGCGAGCGCCCTGCCCACCCGTTCGGCCATGCACTCGACCAGGATCCGCCCGGTCGGCGTCGGCCAGCGGCGCCAGGCGTCGACCGCCTCCCGCGTCCAGATCCCGGCCTCGACCATCACGCCGCGCTCGTGCAGGGCGGCCGCGACCTCCGCCGCGCCGGGCTCGTGGGCGTTGACCGAGGCGAAGTCGGGCAGAACCGTCCAGGCCCGGACGGCGGCCACCCGCTCCACCGGGTCGGGAAGGATCCACGCGCCGGTGCTCACCCCGACCGGCAGGCCGGGACGGGCCACGCGGACGGCGCTGACCGCCGCGCCGATCACGGCCGGATCGAGCGACTCGGCACCGGCGTCGTCCCGAGGATGGATGTGCACCGCCGCCACCCCCGCGCTCGCGCAGCGGACGGCGTCGTCCGCCAGCTCGGTGGGGGTGAGCGGCACGGCCGGGTGCTCGTCCCGCCGCCGTCCGCCGTTCAGACACGCCTTCAGCACGACGCACGCTCCCTTCCCCCGAGGGCCGCAGTGCCCTCAGTCGAGTCGGCGGGCGTCGAGGTCGTGCTCGGCGTCGGCCAGCGCGTCGGCGTCGATGTGCTCGGCGAACTCGGCCGCCTCGGCGCTCTGCGCGGCGAGCGCGTCCTTCACCGCCCGGATCGCCACCCCGGCCGGGTAGCCCTTGCGGGCCAGCATCCCGACCAGACGCCGGAACACCGCGTCGGGCTCGCCCCGGGCGGTGCGCAGCTTCCGATCGACCAGGGCACGGGCGGTGTCCGCCTCGGTCTCCTCGTCGATCCCGTCGAGCGCCTCACCGGCCACCTCGCCGTCGACGCCTCGCTGTCGCAGCTCGTTGGCGAGCGCCCGACGGGCCAGCCCTCGCCCGGCGTGCCGACTGCTCACCCAGGCCCTGGCGAAGGCGGCGTCGTCCACGATGCCGACCTCGTCGTAGCGGTCGAGCACCTGCTCGGCGGTCTCCTCGGAGATGCCCTTGCGGGCCAGCGCGCCGGCCAGCTCGGCCCGGGTGCGGGGCCGCACCGCGAGCTGCCGCAGGCAGATCTCTCGGGCCAACTCCGCCTCGTCGCGCGGCGGAGCCGGAGCCTCCCCGGATTCGGGCTCCGCCGCGCGACCACGGCGCCCACGGCGCGGCCGGGGCGTACCGGTGTCGTCACCCGCACGGGGTGGGCTGGCATCCCAGCCCCGCCCCGTGCGGGCGCGTCGTCCTGCCACGGGTCAGCGGATCAGAAGTCGACCGGCGGCAGCTCCGGGCCGCCGGCGGCGTCGCCCGCACCACCGGTGCCGACGCCGAGCTTCTCCAGGATCTTCTTCTCGATCTCGGCCGCCACGTCCGGGTTCTCGCGGAGGAACTCGCGGGCCTTCTCCTTGCCCTGGCCCAGCTGGTCACCGTCGTAGGTGTACCAGGCGCCGGACTTGCGGATGATCGCCTGCTCCACGCCGACGTCGATCAGCGAGCCCTCGCGGGAGATGCCCTTGCCGTACATGATGTCGAACTCGGCCTGCTTGAACGGCGCCGCGACCTTGTTCTTCACGACCTTGACGCGGGTGCGGTTGCCGACCACGTCGGTGCCGTCCTTGAGGCTCTCGATGCGGCGCACGTCGAGCCGGACCGAGGCGTAGAACTTCAGCGCCCGACCACCGGTGGTGGTCTCCGGGCTGCCGAACATCACGCCGATCTTCTCGCGGAGCTGGTTGATGAAGATCGCGGTGGTGCCGGTGTTGTTGAGCACACCGGTGATCTTCCGCAGCGCCTGGCTCATCAGCCGGGCCTGGAGGCCGACGTGGCTGTCGCCCATCTCGCCCTCGATCTCGGCACGCGGCACCAGGGCGGCGACCGAGTCGATCACGATGATGTCGATCGCGCCGGAGCGGACCAGCATGTCGGCGATCTCCAGCGCCTGCTCGCCGGTGTCCGGCTGGGAGACCAGCAGGGCGTCGGTGTCGACGCCGAGGGCGCGTGCGTACTCCGGGTCGAGCGCGTGCTCGGCGTCGATGAACGCGGCGATGCCGCCGGCCCGCTGGGCGTTGGCCACCGCGTGCAGGGCGACCGTGGTCTTACCGCTGGACTCCGGACCGTAGATCTCGACGACCCGGCCGCGGGGCAGACCGCCCACGCCGAGCGCCACGTCGAGCGCGATGGAGCTGGTCGGGATGACCGCCGTCTGCACGACGGGCCGCTCCCCCAGCCGCATCACCGAACCCTTGCCGAACTGCTTGTCGATCTGAGCGAGAGCAAGGTCTAGCGCCTTCTCCCGGTCAGGCCCTGCCGCCATGGTTGCCACCCCTGCCTTCGCCGGCGTCTTTCCTGAGCTTCGCGTCACGCGGGACACGCTAGGCGCTGGGTCCGACAGAAAACCAGCCGACGGGCCGTGAGCTGTGGACGAGCACCCCGCTGTGGACAATAGCCGAACAGGTGTACGACTGGGCAAGCGACACGCGGAACCGGGGAAAAGGCTGCTCAGCGTAGTCGCGCGGGCACCCGGTCGGGATAGGCGGCCACCACGGCGCGCCACACCACGTGCGTTTCCTCACCGGCGGCGAGGGCCTGCTCGACGGTCCGGCCGCCGAGCTGGGACAGCACCTGGTCGCTGGCGAGGCTGGCCGCGTACCCCGGCCCGAACGCCTCCTCCAGCCGCGCCCAGAAGTCGGTCAGCCGCACCTGTTCAGTCCTCCTCGTCGAGTGTGTCGTCCCCGCCGGTGCCCCGCAGCGCCAGCGCCGCCAGCGGCACCACCGCGATGGCTGCCAGCACGGTGAGCGTCGGGTACCCCACCGCCTGCATGACGAACCCGCTGACCGCCGCCGCGCCCGCCCCGGCCAGCCCCATGAGCAGGTCGGACAGACCCTGCACACCGGGCCGGTCGGCGGTCGGCACCGACTCCGACAGCAGCGTCGAGCCCGCCACCATGGTGCCCGACCAGCCCAGCCCGAGCAGCGCCAGCCCCACCGCGAGCGGCGGCGTGTGGTGCCCGGCGGTGCCGGCGACCGCGCACGCCGCCAGCAGCAGCGCGACCCCGCCGAGGATCACCGGCCGCCGACCCAGCCGGTCGGTGAGCCAGCCCGTCACCGGCGAGAGCGCGTACATCCCGGCGATGTGCAGGCTGAGCACGATGCCGACCACCGACAGCACGTCCGCGTCGGAGTGCCACTCACCGAGGTGCACCGGGGTCATCGACATCACCGCGACCATCACCAGGTGCCCCACCGCGACCGCGGCGATGCCGAGGCGGGCGGCCGGCCGTCGGCGTACCGTGCGCCACGCGGCGACCATGCCACCGCGACGGGCGACCGGCGGGGCGACGCCGACCTCGGGCGCCGCCAGCCGGCGCGCGGTGAGCAGCGGGTCCGGCCGGAGCAGGACCAGGAGTACGGCGGCGGCCAGCGTGAACGCGACGGCACTGAAGGCGAACGGGCCGGCCAGCGTCGGCAGCCCCCAGCCCTGGGTGGTGTCGTCGGCGAGCGCGGCGAAGTTCGGCGCGGCCACCGAGCCGATGGTGGTGGCCCAGACGACCAGCGAGAGCTGGCGACCCCGGCGCTGCGGCTCGGCCAGGTCGACCGCCGTGTAGCGGGCCTGGAGGTTGGCCGCCGTGCCGCCGCCGAACAGCAGCATGCCGACGAAGAGCAGCGGCACCACCCGGGTCGCGGTCGCGACCACCACCAGCACACCACCGACCGCACCGACCAGGTACGCGGCGACCAGGCCGGGCCGGCGTCCACGGGCGGTCATGAGCCGGGTGACCGGTACGGCGAGCAGCGCGGCCCCGACCACCCCGGCGCTCTGCGCCACCCCGGCCAGGGCGGTGCCGGCGACCCGGGCGGCGAGCAGCGCGCCGACCGAGATGCCGATGGCGACGCCGGTGCCGCCGATGATCTGGGTGAGGAAGAGCAGGCGGAGGGTACGTCGCTGAATGCCGGCGACGTCGGGCCGGGGTGGGGCCGGCGCGGTCAGGTCGGTGGACATGCGCGCTCCTGGTGAGGACGGATGCCCCATCCTCTCCCGCCGGTCCGTTCGACCGGCAACCCGGTTTCGCTACAGGCCGAGACCCCGGCCGATGATCTCCTTCATGATCTCGGTGGTGCCGCCGTAGATCGTCTGCACCCGGCTGTCCAGCCAGGCCTTCGCCACCGGGTACTCCAGCATGAAGCCGTAGCCGCCGTGCAGCTGCACGCACCGGTCGGCGACCTTCGTCTGCAGCTCGGTGGTCCACCACTTGGCCTTGGCCGCGTCGGTCACCGAGAGCCGGCCCGCGTTGAACTCGGCGACGCAGTGGTTCACGAAGGTGCGCGCGATGGTGATCTCGGTGTCCAGCTCGGCCAGGAGGAACCGGTTGTGCTGGAACCGGCCGATCGGGCGACCGAACGCCTCCCGGGACCGGGCGTGTTCCAGCGTGAGCGCGAGCAGCTTCTCGCAGGCGGCCACCGCGGCGACGGCGATGCTCAGCCGCTCCCGGGGCAGGTTGGCCATCAGGTGGTAGAAGCCGTGGTTCTCGGTGCCGATCAGGTTCTCCGCCGGCACCCGGCAGTCGTCGAAGAACAACTCGGCGGTGTCGTTGGCCTTCAGGCCGACCTTGGCCAGCCGGCGGCCCCGGCCGAAGCCCGGCGTGCCGCTCTCCACCACGACCAGGCTGACCCCGTGCGCGCCCTGCTCCGGCGCGGTCTTCACCACCACGACCACCAGGTCGGCCAGCTCGCCGTTGGTGATGAACGTCTTCTGCCCGTTGAGGACCAGGCTGTCGCCGTCGCGCACGGCGGTGGTGCGGATGCCGGCCAGGTCGCTGCCCGCGCCCGGCTCGCTCATCGCGATCGCGGTGACCAGGTCGCCGGAGCAGAAACCGGGCAGCCAGCGCTTGCGCTGGTCGTCGGTGGTCAGCTCGGTCAGGTACGGCGCCACCACGTCGTTGTGCAGCCCGAAGCCCAGACCGGTGCAGCCGGCCGAGATGATCTCCTCGTCGAGCACCGCGTGGAAGCGGAAGTCGCGCTGACCGCCGCCACCGTGCTCGGGGTCGACGTCGAGCCCGAGCAGCCCGGCCGCGCCGGCGGCGCGCCACACCTCCCGGTCGACGATCCCGTCGGCCTCCCACCGCTCGTGGTGCGGCACGGCCTCCCGGGCGAGGAACCGCCGGCACAGGTCCCGGAACTCTTCGTGGACGGGCTCGTAGAGATGCTGCTCCATGCCGGCCAGTCTGGCACCGCTCACCCGCCCTGGACAGAGGCGAGCCGCGCTCGCAGCCGGCGTTCCCGGTGCCTCGTGCGGGCGGCCACGGCCAGCACCGCGACCAGCACCACCCCGAACCCGATCGCGGTGGCCTCCCGGCCGACGTGCACGGCGAACCCGATCAGGACGCCGAGCGTGACGGCGCCCGCCACGGCCCCGAGCAGGGCTCCCCGGCGTACCCCGGGAAGGTTGTCCCGCACCGCGGCGAGATCCGCCCCGTCGGCGGGCGGCTCGCCGCGACGCAACGCGGTCTCGGTGCGGAGCCAGGCGGAGGTCCGGTCCTCCTCGGCGGCGGTGCGTGGGGGTCGCCCCCACCGGTTCAGCACGAAGAGGAACACGAAGCCCCAGATCACCCCGGACAGGCCGGCCCGGACGACCGCGACCGGCAGGGAGCCGTGCCACTCCTCCCAGATCCGCACCGGCAGCCAGGCGAGGGTGGCGACCGTCATGGCGAGCACGTACGGGCCGGGTGCGCCGAGCCGTACCGGGGTGGTGCGACGGGTCGAGGCGGCCATGCACGGGCGGTACCCCCGCGCGCCGGCCGGCAATCCCCTGTGGAGGGTGGCCGGCGGCCGTACCGCCCGTCAGGATGTCGGGATGAGCACACTGACCGGGAAGCAGGTCGCCGACGCGGGGCTGGACGGGTGGACCTTCCTGCTCGGCGCGCTGCACACCCGCATCCGTACCCCGGACTTCGCCGCCGGCCTGGCGCTGGTGGCCGCCGTCGGCGCGGAGGCCGAGCGGGTCGACCACCATCCCGACCTGGACCTGCGCTACACCCACGTCGACGTGCGGCTGTGGTCGCACGACGCGGGCGGGGTGACGGGCCGTGACCTGCGGCTGGCCCGGACGATCTCGGCGCTCGCCGCGGACGCCGGCCTGTCCCTGTCTCACGCCGGGCTGTCCCGGCTGGAGCTCGCGCTGGACAGCCCGGAGCACGCCGCGGTGCTGCCGTTCTGGCAGGCGGTCCTGGCCGCGGAGCGCCCGGACGGTCCGGGTGCCGCCGACGACGAGGTGCGCGACCCGGCCGGCGCGCTGCCCACCGTCTGGTTCCAGTCCTCCGGGCGCGACGAGCCCCGGCAGCGCTGGCACCCGGACGTCTGGGTCGACCCGGCCGAGGTCCGGCCGCGGATGGAGGCCGCGCTGGCGGCCGGCGGCACGCTGGTCAGCGACGCGGAGGCCCCGCACTTCTGGGTGCTGGCCGACCCGGACGGCAACCGGGTCTGTCTCTGCACCTGGCAGGGACGCGACTGAGAAACCGGGGCGACGGCCGGGCGAGGCGACGCTAGCGTGCCGGTGTGGACGCACGCGCGCTGATCGAGGAGTTCAACGCCGCCTGGTCACGGGGTGACCTGGCGGCCATGTCCGGCTGCCTGGCCGAGGACGTGAGCTACTGCCCGAACGCCTGGGACGGGCCGGCCGGCACGGTACGCGGGCGGGCCGCCGTCGTCGCCGTCCTCGCCGGGCAGTCGGGTTCGGGCGAGGGTCCGGCGCTCGGCGCGGTCTGGGCCACCGACGACCGTGCGGTCTGCGAGTGGGCGTGGCCTCCGGCCGAGGACGGCACGGTGCTGCGTGGGCTGGACGTCTACCGGGTCCGCGACGGGCGGATCGTCGCCAAGGACGTGTTCGGCAAGATCACTTCTTGAGCGCCCCGGCGGCCACCCTCAGGTCGGCGACCAGCCCCTCGTACGCGACGTCCTGGTTGTCGGCGCGCAGCACGGCGGAGGGGTGGATGGTCGCCAGCAGCCGGGTCGCCGGCGCGTCGGCGACCGCGCCGGTCCGGTCCACCGGCACCCGGGCGAAGTCCTCCGGGTGCTGTGCGGCCGCCGGCCACGGCAGCAGTTCGCCGCGTTGCCGGGTCACCCGGAACGTGGGGCCGAGCAGCGCCTTGGCGGCGGTGGCGCCGAGCACCACCACGACGTCCGGGTGCAGCCGGGCGAACTCGGCGACCAGCCAGGGCCGGCAGGCGGTGATGTGCACCCGGTCCGGCGTCTGGTGGATGCGTCGCGTGCCGCGCCGCTCGAAGCGGAAGTGCTTCACCGCGTTGGTCAGGTAGATCTGGCCGGGGTCGAGGCCGGCGTCGTCGACGGCCCGGCGCAGCAGGCGGCCGGCGGGGCCGACGAACGGCAGTCCCTTCTGGTCCTCGACGTCGCCGGGCTGCTCGCCGACGAAGACCACCCGGGCGTGCTCGTCACCGCGCCCGAAGACGGTCTGCGACGCGTCCCGGTACAGCTCGCAGCCCCGGCAGCCGGCCGCCGCGGCGCGCAGCTCGTCGATGGTGTCCGCCCGTGGCGGGATGAACTCCTGCGCTCCGGGCGCGCTGTCGGTCTCGGCCATGCCGACCGTTCTACCCCGTCCGCCGCGCCCCACGCGACCGCCCTGCCGCGAGGACGTCGAGCGGGGCCCCGCCGGTCAGGTGGTGAAGGTGAGGCCGGGACGCAACGCGCCGACGAGCGCGTCGGCCAGCACGGAGAGCTCACCCTCGTCGAGGGAGCTGACGGTGACGCGGACGGCGGGGGCGGCGGCGATCCGGTAGGGGCTGCCGGGGGCGACCGACCAGCCGGCGTCGCGCAGGGCGGTGACCGCGACCGTCTCGTCGGGCACCGGCACCCAGACGTTGATCCCGGTGCGTCCGTGCGCGGCCACCCCACGCGCGGCGAGTGCGGCCACCAGCCCGTCGCGCCGCCGGTCGTAGCTGTCCGCCGCGCGCCGCACCAGGTCGGCGGTGGCCGGGTCGCGCCAGAGCGACAGGACCAGGCGTTGCAGCACGGTGGAGACCCAACCGGCGCCGACCCGCGCCCGGCCGGCCACCCGGGCGACGGTGGCCTCGTCCCCGGCCAGCACGGCGAGCCGCAGGTCGGGCCCGTAGGGCTTGCTCACCGACCGGACGAAGGCCCACGTCGCTGTCGCTCCGGCGAGCGGGTGCAGGGGTACGCGGGCCAGCTCGGCGGCGTGGTCGTCCTCGATCAGCAGCAGGTCGGCCCGGCCGGCGAGCAGCGTCCGCAGGGCCGCCGCCCGGTCGGCGGAGACGGCCGCCCCGGTCGGGTTCTGGGCCCGGCTGGTGACGACCAGCGCGCGCACCCCGGCGGCCAGCGCGGCCCGCACCCCGGGCTCGGTCGGGCCCTCGTCGTCCACCGGCACCCCGACGGTACGCAGCCCGAGCGCGGCGACCAGATCGAGCAGGTTGGCCCAGCCCGGGTCCTCCACGGCCACCGCGTCGCCGGGGCGCAGGTGCGCGGCGAGCAGCCGTTCGATGCCGTCCAGCGCGCCCCCGGTGACGGTCAGGTCGGCGGCCGGCACCCCGTCGGCCGCGAACCGGTCCCGGGCGACGGCGGCCAGCTCGGGCAGGACGGCGGCCTCCGCGTACCCGGTCGGGGTCCCGACCTCGGCGGCGAGCGCGGCCAGGTGCGGCCCGAGCGGAGGCAGCAGCCGGGGGTCGGGGTGCCCGGCGGAGAGGTTCCGGGTGCCGGGGCGCGGAGGCGGCGCCAGCGCGGCCCGGCGGGTGGCCACCGGCGGGCGGGGCCGGACCCTCGTGCCGTGCCGGCCGGCGGTGACGACCAGGCCGCGCTGCCGCAGGTCCTGGTAGGCCTTCGCGACCGTGGCCGGGCTGACGCCCAGCTCGCCGGCGAGCGCCCGGACCGCCGGCAGGGCGTCGCCCGGGGTGAGCGCGCCGGCGCGGATGCCGGATTCCACGCTCGCCGAAATGGCCGCCGACGTGGAACCGCTGATCTGATAACGTGCTGTCACAGTTTGTGGATTGTACTAGAACAAAAGGTGGGATGCCGCATGTACCCCCCGACCGCACGCACCACCGCCACCCGCACGCGGGACCGGATGCGCTACGACCGGGCCACCGCCCACGCGCTGCTGGACGAGGCGTACCACTGCGCGCTGGCGTTCACCGTGGACGGTGAGCCGCGGGTCCTGCCGACCCTGCACGTCCGCGTCGACGACACCCTCTACCTGCACGGCTCCACCGGCAGCCGGCCGCTGCTGGCCGCCCGGGGCGACGCCGGGCTGCCGGTCTGCGTCGCGGTCACCCACCTCGACGGGCTGGTCTACGCCCGCTCCCAGTTCCACCACAGCGCCAACTACCGGTCGGTGGTCGTGCACGGCACCGCCCGGCTGGTCGACGACGCCGCCGAGAAGGCCGCCGTGCTGACCGCGCTGGTGGAGAAGGTGGCGACCGGCCGGTCCGCCGAGAGCCGGCCGCCGAGCCGGCGCGAACTGGCCGAGACGGCGGTGCTCGCGCTGCCGCTGCGCGAGGTGTCGGTACGCACCCGCACCGGCGGGGTCAACGACGAGCCGGCGGACGAGAGCCTGCCGTACTGGGCCGGCGTGCTGCCGCTGCGCCTCACGCCCGGGCGGCCCGAGCCGGCCCCGGGCGTCACCGCGCCGGTTCCGGCGTACCTGCGCCCGGCGGGGTCGCCGTGGCGGGACCCGGTGGCGCTGCGCGGGGAGCACGTGGTGCTGGAGCCGCTGGACCTCTCCCACGCCGAGGAGCTGCACGCCGCCACCGAGGATCCCGAGGTGTGGCGGCACCTCGGCGGTCCGCAGCCGGCCGACGTCGCCGAGATGCGCCGGGTGGTGACCGCCTACCTGGACGCCCAGCAGCGCGGCGAGCAGGTGTGCTGGGTGCAGCGGTGCGCCACGACGGGCGCCGTGGTCGGCACCACCTCCTGGTACGAGATCGACCCGGCCCGCCGGTCGCTGGCGATCGGCTACACCTGGCTGGGCCGGCCCTGGTGGCGGACCGGCGTCAACACCGAGGCGAAGCTGCTGCTGCTCACCCGGGCGTTCGAGGAGCTGGACGCGGTCCGCGTGGTCTGGCACACCGACATCCGCAACGAGCGCTCGCAGCGCGCCATCGAACGGCTCGGCGCGACCCGCGAGGGCGTGCTCCGGCAGCACAAGCAGCGGCCCGACGGATCCTGGCGGGACACCGTGCAGTACTCGATGCTCGCGCAGGAGTGGCCGAACGCACAGCTCAGGCTGTGGGAACGGCTTCGCCCGGCGGTGCCGGCCGGGTCATGATGTCCGGCGTGCTGGGGATCACCGACATCGGGACGTACGTGCTGGGCACCGTGGCGATCGTGCTGCTGCCCGGCCCGAACTCGCTCTTCGTGCTCGCCACCGCCGCCCGCCGGGGCGTGGCCACCGGCTACCGGGCCGCGGCCGGGGTCTTCGTCGGCGACGCCGCGCTGATGGTCCTCTCCGCCGCCGGGGTGGCCTCGCTGCTCCGGGCGTACCCGCCGCTGTTCCTCGTGATCAAGTACGCCGGCGCGGCGTACCTCGGGTGGTTGGGGCTGGCCATGCTGCGCGGCGCGTGGCGGCGCTGGCGCGACCGCAACGACCCGGCCACGCCGCGCCTGATCGACGAGGTCGAGCCGGCGGCGGAGCGCGACCCGTTCCGGCGGGCGCTGACGATCAGCCTGCTCAACCCGAAGGCGATCCTCTTCTTCGTGTCGTTCTTCATCCAGTTCGTCGACCCCGGCTACGCCTGGCCGGCGCTGTCGTTCCTGCTGCTCGGGTTGATCGCGCAGGTGACCAGCGTGCTGTACCTGACCGCGTTGATCTTCACCGGCACGTTCCTGGCCGCCCAGTTCCAGCGGCGTCGGCGACTCGCCGCGACCGGCACCACCGCCGTGGCGATGCTGTTCCTCGGGTTCAGCCTCAAGCTCGCCGCGGGTTGAAAGGAAGGGCCCCCTCTTAACGCGATCGGTAGAG
Organism: Micromonospora sp. WMMD754; assembly: GCF_049315235.1. NCBI lineage: Bacteria > Bacillati > Actinomycetota > Actinomycetes > Micromonosporales > Micromonosporaceae > Micromonospora > Micromonospora sp. WMMD754. The sequence goes on along the minus strand of NZ_CP186058.1, from coordinate 3,642,756 downwards.
GAAGGGCCCCTTCTTAACACCCGCGCGCGGGGCGGGCACGGCGCTCAGGTGCCGTCGCCGCCGCTCCCGCCGCCACCGACGCCGGCGCCGCCGGCGGTGCCGCCCAGGCCGTAGCCGGGGGCGACGGGCTGGTCGGGGTGGCGGCTGACGTGCGCCGACTCGCGGATCGTGGCCGACCAGTCGGCGTGCGAGGCGGCCGCCGCGTGCCGGTCGATGGCGTGCCGCAGCCAGCCGTCCACGGTCGCCACCCAGTCCCGCTGGTCGGCGCCGGCGTGCCAGACCCGGAACCGGCTGATGCTCTGGTGGGTCACGCCGGCCAGGGAGAGCCGCCGGTCCAGCCAGAACAGCACCTCCATGCCGACCGAGGTGGTCACCATGATCACTTCGAGTTCGGTCATCGGGCCGGCGTAGAGCGGAGCGGCCCAGAAACCCAGCCGCTGCTGGAACGGCAACGTCTGCTCCAGCCCGGGCAGCCGGCCCTGCTGGAACCCGGCCTGGCGCATCACGAAGCCGAGCGTGTCCAGCGCGGCGAGCAGGTGCTGCTGGGTGGGCAGCGGATGGATCAGCACCGGCACCATCTCGCCCTGGTCCAGGTCCGGGTCGACGGACACCTCGGTGCGCAGCCCGGTGCGCAGACTCAGCAGCGGCACCCCGCCGAACATGGTGACCGGCGTCTCCCACGGCAGCGGCACCGCGAAGTCGACCGCCCGCCGCCGCCCGGCCGGCACCACGAACCGCCCGGCGATCGGCCACCGGTGGTACTGCACGAGCCGGCGCGGCGACCCCGGGTCCTCGGGCTCGACCTGGGTGACCAGCCCCAACCGGATGTGCCGGACCGGGACGTCCTCGCCGTCGGCGCGCAGGATCACCCGCCCCGGCAGGCGCAGGCCCGGCCGGGTGCTCGGGTTCGGCAGCGTGGTGCTGACCGACAGCCCGGTCCAGGCCGACCCCCGCGACACCCCGGTCAGCCGCATGCGGTGGCATTCCCGCCACCCGCGCGGGCATGCGCGGTGGCGGTGTCCGGGTGCTCCGGACACCGCCACCGCGTCAGGAGGCGGTCAGCGCATCCGCCGGCCCCGCGGCACCGGGTCGGTCTCGTCGTCGAACTCGCCGATGACCTCCTCCAGCAGGTCCTCCAGCGCGACGAAGCCGATCGGCCGGGTCGGCCCGCCGCCGTTGCGCACCAGCGCGAGCTGGGCCTGCCGGCCGCGCATCGCGGCCACCGCCTCGGTCACCGACGCCTCGGCGGGCAGCGTGAACGCGTTCGTCATCAGCTCCTCGGCGGTCGCCGGGCGCCCGGTGGTGACCGCGCGCACCGCCTCCCGCACGTGGACCAGGCCGCACACCTCGCCACCGGCGTCGACCACGGCCAGGCGGGACCGGCCGCTGTCCCGGGAGACGTGCTCGATCCGCTCGGCGGTGTCGTCCCGGCGGACCGTGACGATCCGGTCGAACGGTTCCATCACCTGGGCCACGGTGGTGCCCTGCAACTCCAGCATGCTGGTCAGCAGCTGGTGCTGCTCGGCGCCGAGCAGGCCGTGCTCCCGGGACTGCTCGAGCAGGATGCGCAGCTCGTCCGGGCCGTGCACCTGGGCGAGCTGGTCCTGTTGCTGCACGCCGACCAGTCGCAGCATCGCGTTGGCCAGCCCGTTGAGCAGGGAGAGGACCGGGCGGGCGATCCGGGCGAAGGCCCGGAACGGCAGCGCCAGCAGCATCGCCGAGCGCTCCGCGTCGGTGATCGCCCAGGACTTCGGGGCCATCTCGCCGACCACCAGGTGCAGGAACGTGACCAGCCCCAGCGCGAACACCAGGGCCACCACGTGGCTGGCCGCGTCCGGCAGGCCGACCGCGTGCAGCAGCGGACTGAGCAGGTGCTCGATGGCCGGCTCGGCCAACGCGCCGAGGCCCAGCGTGCACAGCGTGATGCCGAGCTGGGCGCCGGCCAGCATCAGGCTCAGCTCGCGGACGCCGTCCAGCGCCGCGCGGGCCGCCCGGCCACCACCGGCCGCCGACTGTTCCAGCCGGTACCGCTTGGAGGCGACCAGCGCGAACTCGGCCGCCACGAAGAACCCGTTGAGTGCCAGCAGCACTCCGGAGAAGATGAGCGCGAAACCGGGGGTCATGCCGCTCCCTCCCCGGGCACGTCGGCGGTCGGGCGCAGCCGCACCGCGTCGGCCACGTGCCGGTCCACGGCCAGCACCTCGACCAGCACCCGGGGCCCGGACGCCGACTCGTCGCCGTCGACCACCTGCGCGATCTCCAACCGGTCACCGACCTCGGGCACCCGGCCCAGCTCCCGCATGACCAGCCCGGAGAGCGTGTCGTACTCCGGCGCCTCGGGCAGCTCGATGCCGGTGCTGTCGGCGACCTCGTCGATCCGCCAGCGCGCCGGCACCACCCACGAGCCGTCCTCCTGCCGCGCCGGAGCGCGCTCCGGCGGGTCGTCCTCGTCCCGGATCGGGCCGACCAGCTCCTCCGCCAGGTCCTCCAGCGTGATCACGCCGGCGAAGCCGCCGTACTCGTCGACCACGCAGGCGAGCTGTCGGTGCCCGGACCGGAGCCGGTCCAGCACCGTCGGCAGGGGCAGCGTCTCGGGCACCAACAACGGGGGTACGGCCACCGCGTCGACCCGGGTGGTCGCGCGCTCGGCCGGGGGCACCCCCAGCACGTCGGCGATGCCGACGATGCCGACCAGGTCGTCGACGCCCTCGGCGCCGCGCACCGGGAACCGGGAGTGGCCGGTGTCGAGCATCTCCACGATCCGGCTGACCGGCTCGTCGGCGCGGACGGTGTGCACGTCCACCCGGGGCACCATGGCCTCACCCGCGGTCAGCTCCCGGAAGTCGAGGCCCCGGTCGAGCAGGTCGGACATGGTCGCATCGAGGTGCCCCTCCTCCCGGGACTCGGCGATGATCTGTTCCAGGTCCTCCGGGGTCGCGCCGCTGGGCAGCTCCTCGATCGGCTCGATGCCGACCCGTCGGAGCAGCCGTACGGCGGCCCGGTCGAAGAGCGTGATCAGCGGCCCGGCGATCCGCAGGTACATCAGGGTGGAGCGGGACAGCGCCCGGGCCAGCGGCTCGGCCCGGGCGATGGCCAGGTTCTTCGGGGCCAGCTCGCCCAGGACCATCTGCACCACGGTGGCGATGACCAGGGCGAGCACCACCGACAGCGGCAGCGCCACGGCGCTGGACACGCCGGTGAGGCCGAGCAGCTCGGCCAGCCCGGCGCCCAGGAACGGCTCGGCGACGTAGCCGACCAGCAGGGCGGTCACGGTGATGCCGAGCTGGGCGCCGGAGAGCATGAAGGAGAGCCGCCCGGTGACCTCCAGGGCCCGGGCCGCGGCACGGTCGCCACCGTCGGCGAGCTGCTTGAGCTTGCCCCGGTCCACGGCGACGTAACCGAACTCCTGGGCCACGAAGTAACCGGTGGCGGCGGTGAGCACGATGATGAGAAGGAGGCCGACGAGGATCAGCACGGGAGGTTCAGGGCTCCCGGGGTCGTCGGGTCGGGAAGATGCCGGGTACGACCCGGCCGGCTACTGCTGCCCTCCGGGGCAGGAGAGTCGATCATGCCGCCATTTTATCGGTGCTCGCTGGACGCCCGCTGAAGGTGCCGAAAAGCCTCCCCCACGTCCGGTTCCTCACCGTTCGGCCAGTTCGTCAACGTCCAGCAGCGTCCGGTCGACCCGCCCGGACCGGTAGGCGGCCCGGCCGATCATCTGCGCGGCGACCGGCGCGGTGGAGAGCTGGAAGATCGCCACCAGCACCAGCATGCCCAGGTCCGACGGCGTACGCAGGCGCAGCGCCAGGCCGGCCAGGAGCAGCAGCACACCGAGCACCTGCGGCTTGGTGGCCGCGTGCATCCGGTCCAGCGTGTCCGGGAAGCGCACCAGCCCGATCCCGGCGACCAGGCTGAGCAGCGCCCCGGCCAGCAGCAGGATCCCCCCGGCCCAGTCCGCGACCCCGCTCACGCTCACGATTCGGCCCGGACGGCGAAGCGGACCAGCGACACCGACCCGACGAACCCGAGCAGGGAGAGCACCACCAGGATCGGCAGCGTGCTGGCGTGCCGGTTGACCGCCGCCTCCGCCCCCACCGCGCCGAGCATGGCCGCCAGCAGCAGGTCGGCCCCGACGACCCGGTCGAGCAGGGACGGGCCGCGGTAGATCCGGGCCAGGGCGAGCAGCGCGGTGGCCGAGAGCAGCACGGTCAGCGCGACGGCGAGCAGGACGGTCACGGGTGGTTCCTCCGTTCGACGGGTTCGAGGTCGAGCTGCCGTACCTCGGTGGGAGAGCCGACGGCGCGGACGATGCGCCGTTCGACGGAGAGCACGCGCTCGCGGCTGCCGGCCAGGTCCTCGGGGCCGCGGACGTCGAGCACGTGCACGTAGAGCACGCCCCGCGCGCGGTCGATGTCGAGGATCAGGGTGCCCGGCACCAGCGAGATCACCTCGGCGGTGAGCGCCAGGTTGAGATCGGTGCGGACCCGCAGCGGCACCGCGATGATCGCGCCACGCGGGCGGTAGCCGGGGCGTACCGCGACGGCGGCGACGTGCAGGCTGGCGCTGACCAGCTCGGCCACGAACGTGCCGGCCAGCACCAGCAGCGCGCCCGGGCGCAGCCGGCCGCCGAACGTGACCGGCGGCAGCGGGAAGAAGACCAGCACGGCCGTGCCGAGCACCAGGCCGGCGAGCAGGTTGCCCCAGGACACGTCGCCCCAGAGCAGCAGCCAGGCGACGACCAGCCAGCCGAGCGCCAGCGCCTGGTCGCGCCGCCGCCCGCCCCGGCCCACCGCCGGCGCGGGCGGGTCCGGCCGCGGCGTGGCCTGGGGTGCGTCGCCGGTCGGCTCCCCCACGGGGCCCCGACCCGGGGGCAGGTCGTCGGTCACGGCACGTCCCGGGGCAGCACCGCCCGCACGTACGGGGTGCGCTGGCGCAGGTCGGTGGCGGCGTCGGCGGTGACCTGGAACAGCGGCCCGGCCGCCAGGGTGAGCAGCACGCCGATCGCGACCAGCGCGGTGGTGGCCCCGACCATCAGGCCGGGCAGCCGCACGATCGGCGTGTCGGTGGCCAGCCGGGGCGCCCGCCAGAACGCGATGTTCCACACCCGGGACGCGGCGTAGAGGGTGAGCAGGCTGGTCGCCGTCCCGGCCGCGACCAGCACGAAGGGCAGCGGACCGCCGGCCGACACGCCGGCCTGGAGCAGGCCCAGCTTGCCCAGGAAGCCGGAGAACGGCGGGATGCCGGCGAGGTTCATCGCCGGCACGAAGAAGAGCACGGCGAGCAGCGGGGTGATCCGGGCCAGCCCGCCCAGCCGGCGCAGGTCGGTGCTGCCGGCCCGCTCCTCGACCAGGCCGGCGACCAGGAAGAGCGTGGTCTGGATGGTGATGTGGTGCACCACGTAGAAGATCGCCCCGGACAGGCCGGCGACGCTGCTCAGCGCCACCCCGAAGATCATGTAGCCGATGTGGCTGACCAGGGTGAAGGAGAAGAGCCGCTTCATGTCCGACTGGGCGACCGCGCCGAGGATGCCGACCACCATGGTCAGGCCGGCCACCACCATCAGCAGGCCGTCCACCTGGCCGCCCGGGAACAGCAGCGTCTCGGTGCGGATGATGGCGTACACGCCGACCTTGGTGAGCAGGCCGGCGAAGACGGCGGTGACCGGCGCGGGCGCGGTCGGGTAGCTGTCCGGCAGCCAGGCGGAGACCGGGAAGACCGCCGCCTTGATGCCGAACGCGAGCAGCAGCATGAGCTGCAGGGTCAGGCGTACGCCGGAGGGCAGCGCGTCCAACCGGCCGGCGAGCTGCGCCATGTTCAGGGTGCCGGTGGCCGCGTAGACCAGCCCCACGGCGGACAGGAACAGCATCGACGACAGGATGCTGACCACCACGTACGTGGAGCCGGTGCGCAGCCGCGCCTCGGTGCCGCCGAGCGTGATCAGCACGAAGCTCGCGGCGAGCAGGATCTCGAAGCCGACGAAAAGGTTGAACAGGTCGCCGGCCAGGAAGGCGTTCGTCACGCCCGCGGTGAGCACCAGATAGGTGGGGTGGAAGATGCTCACCGGCGCCGTCTCGCTGGTCTCCCCCCGCCCCTGGCCGATCGAGTAGAGCAGCACGCAGAGCGTGACCGCCGAGGAGACCACCAGCATCAGCGCCGCCAACTGGTCGGCCACCAGCACGATGCCGACCGGCGGCGGCCAGCCGCCCACCCGCACCACCACCGGCCCCTGCCGGTACGCCTGCACGAGCAGCACCGCCGCGACCACCAGCACGCTGCTCAGGCACAACACGCTGATCGACCGCTGCAACCGGGGCCGTCCGGCCAGGATCAGGGTGAGCGCGGCGCCGAGCAGCGGCACCACCACCGGCAGCGGCACCAGCCAGCTCATGTGCCGTCCCGGCGCAGTCGGCGGCGGGCGGGCTCCGGGTCGACCTGCTCCGGGTCGTCGTCCGGGCCCTCGCCCCCCAGGTCGGCGGTGGACACCTCGTTGCGCTCGGCGAGCCGGACGATCTGCCGGTCCTCCAGGTCGTCCTGCACCTCGTCGTCGCCGCTGGTGTACCAGCTGCGGTACGCGACCGCGAGCAGGAACGCGGTCAACCCGAACGTGATCACCACGGCGGTCAGCACCATGGCCTGCGGCAGCGCGTCACTCATCGCACCGGCCGGCGCGCTGCCGACCAGCGGCGCCTCGCCGGACCGCCCGCCCAGCAGGATGAGCAGGTTCACCCCGTTGCCCAGCAGGATCACGCCGAGCAGGATCCGGGTCAGGCTGCGTTCCAGCAGCAGCGTGACGCCGGTGGCCACGAGCACCCCGACCGCCAGCACCAGCACCAACGTCGGCCCGGCCGCCCCCCGCGTCACGGAACCCCCCTTGATCGCGACTGCGGGGCTCGCAACCCCGGCTCACTCCTCGCGCTCACGGGGTCCCGCCCTCGCGCTGGACGGTCAGGCCGCGACCCGGTTCGCCGGCGGCCTCCACGTGCCGGTCCACCTCGGCACCCAGGCTGCGCAGGATGTCCAGCACCAGCCCGACCACCACCAGGTAGACGCCGATGTCGAAGAAGAGCGACGTGACCAGGTAGAAGTGGCCGACCAGGGGCAGCCACAGGTCCACCTTCACGCTCTGCAGCACGTCGCCGGTCAGCGCCAGGCCGACCACCCCGCTGCCGACCGAGACGGCCAACCCGGTGCCGAGCACCATCCCGGCGCCGACCGGCGCGGCCTCGGCCAGCTCGTACCGCCCGCCGGCCAGGTAACGCAGGGCCAGCGCGAGGCCGGCGACGAGCCCGCCGGAGAACCCGCCGCCCGGCGCGTTGTGGCCGGAGAAGAGCAGGAACAGCGAGAAGAGCAGCATGGTGTGGAAGATCAGCCGGGTGACCACCTCGAACACGATCGAGCGCCGCCGCTCGCGCAGCGTCTGCCCGCCGCGCAGCCAGACCGTGCGCCGGTCGCCGGGGCGCAGCCCGGCCGGCTGGGGCCGGCGGGGCCGGGGCCCGGTGCGGGAGCGCTCGAAGATCAGGCTGGCCACCCCGGTCGCGGTCACCACGAGCACCGCCAGTTCCCCCATCGTGTCCCAGGCCCGGATGTCGACCAGGGTCACGTTGACCACGTTGCGGCCGTACCCCTCGGCGACGCTGAGGTCCGGGAAGGCCGCGGAGATCGACGGCGCCCGCCGCGCGCCGGACGCGGCCAGCGCCAGACCGGCCATCACCAGACCGGCGGCGAGCCCGACGCACCGCCGCACCCAGCGGCTGCGGCGCAGCGGCCGGGCCGAGAAACGTTCCGGCAGCCGGCGCAGCACCAGCACGAACACGGCGATGGTGGCGGTCTCCACCAGGAACTGGGTGAGGGCCAGGTCCGGCGCGCCGTAGAGGACGAACATCATCGCGGTGCCGTAGCCGGTCACGCCGACCAGCAGCATCGCGGTGAGCCGGCGGCGCGCGCCCACCGCGAGCACCGCGGCGACCGCGATCACCACGCAGACCACCAACTGGACGGGGTTGTCCCAGGGCGCCAGGTCGACCCGCCAGGGCGCGGTGGCCAGCATCGCCGTGCCCGGCACGAGCACCAGGGCGACCAGCACGGTGCCGAGGTACTGCGGCAGCGAGCCGCGCTGGGTGGCGCCGGTGACCTCGATGGCGAGCAGGTCGAACCGGTGCGTCACCCACTCGTACCCCTGGTTGCCGCCCACCGGCCACCGCAGCCGGGCCAGCACCGGGGCGAGCGGGCCGCGGACCAGGTGCAGCACCACGCCGCCGGCCAGCACCAGGGCGGAGAGGCCGAGCGCCACGGTGGGCCCGTGCCACAGCGCCAGGTGCTCCTCGACCGGGCCGAACAGCTCCGCGTACGGCTCGAACAGGCCGCTCAACCAGCCGGCGGCCGGGCCGGCGACGAGCCCGGCCACGGCAAGCACCGCGGGCGGCACGAGCATCGCGGCCGGTGGCCGCGCCATGGCGGTGTCCGGCACGCCCGGCCGGGTGCCGAACGCGCCCCACAGGAAGCGGATGCTGTAGGCGACGGTCAGCGCGCTGCCGGCCACCAGCACGGCCAGCACCAGCGGGTCCCCGGTGAACGCGGCGAGCACCGCCTCCTTGCCCACGAACCCGAGCAGCGGCGGCAGCCCGGCCATCGAGGCGGCGGCCAGCCCGGCGACCGTGGCCAGCACCGGGGCGGCCCGGCCCACCCCGGACAGGTCCCGCAGGTCCCGGGTGCCGGCCTCGTGGTCGAGGATGCCCACGACGAGGAAGAGGGCCGCCTTGAACAACGCGTGCGCCGCCAGCATCGCCACGCCGGCCAGCGCCGCCTTCGGGGTGCCCGCCCCGAACATCACCGCGAGCAGGCCGAGCTGGCTGACCGTCCCGTACGCCAGCAGCAGCTTCAGGTCGGTCTGCCGCAACGCCGCCCACCCGCCGATCACCAGCGTGACCAGGCCGGCGACCACGGTGACCGGCCGCCACGGTCCGGCCGGCGCGAGCGCCGGGCCGAGCAGCCCCAGGAGGAAGACGCCGGCCTTCACCATCGCGGCGGCGTGCAGGTACGCGCTCACCGGCGTGGGCGCGGCCATCGCCACCGGCAGCCAGGCGTTGAACGGGAAGATCGCGGACTTGGCCAGCGCGCCGGCGAGGACGAGCAGCACCGCCGTGACCAGGTAGCCGCCGCCGGGCAGCGGCGCGGCGGCCACCGCCGACCAGCGGTAGCCCCCGGCGTGGTGGCCGAGCAGCAGGAACCCGACCAGCATGGCCAGCCCGCCGAGCGTGGTGACGGTGAGCGCCTGGGCGGCGGCCCACCGGCTGGCCCGGCGCTCGGTGCTGTGCCCGATCAGCAGGTAGGAGAAGACCGTGGTCAGCTCCCAGAACACGTAGAGCAGCAGCAGGTCGTCGGAGACGACCAGACCGACCATCGCCCCGGCGAAGGCGACCATGACGGCCGCGAACCGGGCCAGCCCGACGGAGCCGGCCTCGAAGTAGCGGGCGGAGTAGACCAGCACCAGCGCGCCGACGCCGCCGACCAGCAGCAGCATCAGCCAGGACAGCGTGGTCACCCGCAGCGCCAGGTCGAGGTCCAGTTGCGCGATCCAGGGGTACGTCTCGACCACCGCGCCGCCGTCGCGTATCGCCCCCGTGTGGGCCACCGCCCAGCCGGCCGTGGCGGCCGGGGCGAGGGCGAGCAGCAGGCAGGCGCGCGGACCCCAGGTGCGAACCAGCAGCGGGGCGAGCAGCGCCGCCACCAGGTGCAGGATCAGCAGGACGAGCACACGCACTCCCGGTCGAGGCGACAGCGCGCGGGGGCACGCTGCGGGTACGACCGATCAGACGCCACTTCCGCACCCACCCGCGCCGTTTTCCGAAAACCCACCCGCGCGCCCGCCCGCCGTCCCCGGCCCCGCCCTCGGTGACCCGCGCCCACCCCCGAGTGGTGATCAAGGAGTTGGCGTCGTGGACGGCGCGCGACGGCGACGCGGAGTCGTTGATCGATCTCCGTGAGGCGGGAGCGGAGAGGCCGTGGGCCCGGGAGTCAGGGGAGGGGGGCCGGGGTGGGGGTGGGGGTGGGGCGGAGGTCCGCCGAGGCCGCCGGGTGGCCGAGTTGGCGGGCCGCCTTGTCGACGACGCGTTGCGCGGCCGCGAGGGAGCGGACCGGCAGCCGGGCGTCGCGGGTCTCCCGACGCAGGACGAAGTAGTGCACCGCGGCCCGGACCAGGGCCCGGTCGGCGGCGCTGGAGAAGGCGGTGGCGACGACCAGCTCGCGCAGGCGCCGGGCCAGTTCCTCGGCCAGCTCCAGGTCGGAGCCGCGCAGGTTGGCGCGGAGCGCGGCGAGCCGGCTGTCGACCTTGCGGATGAGCACGTCGGTGCCGGGCCTGGAGCCTCGCTCCTCGACGGTCATCCACGCCTCCAGCCACGCCGCGTTGCGAGTGAAGTTACTTTATGTTGCACCCCGCAAGCAAGCAGTTAAGTAAGACTTAACGGATTAACCGCCCATTACTCGCGTGGAATGTGTGCCCGGGACAGAACCGGTCCCACGTCCGGCCGGATGTCACACCGGCGCGGCAGGATGGTGGGCGTGGCGGACGACGTGGCCCCGGCCGACGGGGTGCTGGCGGAATTCGGCGCGGCGACGCGGGAGTGGTTCGCCGCGGCCTTCGCCGCGCCCACGCCCGCCCAGCGGGGTGCCTGGCACTCGGTGGCCGCCGGGCGCAACGCCCTGGTCGTCGCACCCACCGGTTCCGGCAAGACCCTGGCGGCGTTCCTGTGGTCGCTCGACCGGCTGGCCAAGGAACCACCACCCGCCGACCCGAGGCGCCGCTGCCGGGTGCTCTACGTCAGCCCGCTCAAGGCGCTCGCCGTCGACGTGGAGCGCAACCTGCGCGCCCCGCTCACCGGCATCCGCCAGGCCGCCACCCGGCTCGACCTCGTCCCGCCCGACATCACCGTCGGCATGCGCACCGGCGACACCCCGGCCGACGAGCGGCGGGCCTTCGCCCGCACCCCACCGGACATCCTCATCACCACCCCCGAGTCTCTGTTTCTGCTGCTCACCTCCGCCGCCCGCGACTCGCTGCGCGGGGTGGACACGGTGATCGTCGACGAGGTGCACGCGGTGGCCGGCACCAAGCGCGGCGCGCACCTGGCGCTCTCCCTGGAGCGCCTCGACGCGCTGCTGGAGCGCCCGGCCCAGCGGATCGGGTTGTCCGCCACGGTCCGCCCGATCGACGTGTGCGCCCGGTTCCTCGGCGGTGCCCGCCCGGTCGACGTGGTGCAGCCGCCGGCCGACAAGACCATCGAGGTCAGTGTCCAGGTTCCGGTGGAGGACATGACCCGCCTCGACGAGCAGGAGCCCCCGGAGGACGAGCTCGGCGGCCTCGGCCCGCGCCGGCCCTCGATCTGGCCGGCCGTGGAGGAGCGCGTGCTCGGGCTGATCCGGGCGCACCGGTCCACCATCGTCTTCACCAACTCCCGGCGCAGCGCCGAGCGGCTCTGCGCCCGCCTCAACGAGCTGGCCGCCGAGGAGCTGGAGGCGTCGACCCCGCCCGGGGGCGGCCGCGTGGCCCGGGGCGGTGAGCCGGTGCGCGTATCCGATCTGTTGCCGACCGGCGACGGCCCGCCGGCCGCAGGCGGCGGTCCGGCGGACGCGGTAGGCGGCGGTCCGGCGGACGCGGTAGGCGGCGGTCCGGCGGACGCGGCGGGCGGCCCGAACGGGGCCGCCGCAGCCGGTGGCCGGGACGCGGCCGACAGGGCCGGCGGCCGGAGCGGGGCCGAGGCGTTCGGCGGGCCGGTCGGGCCGGTGCGCGCGCCGCGGCAGCCGGCGGAGGTGATGGCGCAGTCCGGCGCGGCGGCCGGCGCGCCCCCGGTGATCGCGCGGGCGCACCACGGCAGCGTCTCCCGGGAGGAGCGCAAGCACATCGAGGAGGCGCTCAAGTCCGGCCAGCTCCCCGCCGTGGTCGCCACCTCCAGCCTGGAGCTGGGCATCGACATGGGCGCGGTCGACCTGGTGGTGCAGGTCGAGGCGCCGCCGAGCGTCGCCGCCGGGCTGCAACGGGTGGGCCGGGCCGGGCACCAGGTCGGCGCGGTGTCGCGCGGCGTGGTCTTCCCCAAGCACCGCGGCGACCTGCTCTCCTGCACCGTCGTGGCCGAGCGGATGGGCACGGGCGCGATCGAGGAGTTGCACTACCCGCGCAACCCGCTCGACGTGCTGGCCCAGCAGATCGTCGCCATGGTGGCGCTGGAGCCGTGGCAGCTCGGCGACCTGGCCGTGCTGGTCCGCCGCGCGGCGCCCTTCGCCGAGCTGCCCGACTCGGCACTGCACGCGGTGCTCGACATGCTCTCCGGGCGCTACCCGTCGACCGCGTTCGCCGAGCTGCGACCCCGCCTGGTCTGGGACCGGGCCACCGACGTGCTGACCGGCCGGCCCGGCGCCCAGCGGCTCGCCGTGACCAGCGGCGGCACCATCCCCGACCGGGGCCTGTTCGGCGTCTTCCTGGCCGGCGCCGAACGGGCGGCCCGGGTGGGCGAGCTGGACGAGGAGATGGTCTACGAGTCCCGGGTCGGCGACGTGTTCCTGCTCGGCTCGTCGTCCTGGCGGATCGAGGAGATCACCCCCGACCGGGTGCTGGTCTCCCCCGCGCCCGGCCAGGCCGCCCGGATGCCGTTCTGGAAGGGCGACCAGCTCGGCCGGCCGGTGGAGCTGGGGCGGGCGATCGGCGCCCGGGTCCGCGCGCTGCTGCGGCAGTCCGACGCCGACGCGGTGGCGGCGCTGCGCGCCGGCGGGCTGGACGACTGGGCCGCCGGCAACCTGATGACCTACCTGCGCGAGCAGAAGGCGGCCACCCGCTCGCTGCCCGACGACCGGACGGTGGTGGTCGAACGCTTCCGCGACGAGCTGGGCGACTGGCGGTTCGCCGTGCACTCGGTGCTCGGCGCCCGGGTCAACGGGCCGTGGGCGCTCGCCATCGGCCGCCGCCTGGCCGAGCGCTACGGCGTGGACGCCCAGGTCATGCCCTCCGACGACGGCATCGTGGTCCGGCTGCCGGACACCGCCGACGAGCCGCCCGGCGCCGACGTGGTGGTCTTCGAGCCGGACGAGATCGCCCAGCTGGTCGAGGAGTCCGTCGGCACCTCGGCGCTGTTCGCCTCCCGGTTCCGCGAGTGCGCGGCCCGGTCGTTGCTGCTGCCCCGCCGCGACCCGCGCCGCCGCCAGCCGCTCTGGCAGCAGCGCCAGCGCGCCGCGCAACTGCTCGACGTGGCCCGCGAGTACGCCGACTTCCCGGTCACCCTGGAGGCGGCCCGGGAGTGCCTCCAGGACGTCTTCGACCAGCCGGCGCTGGCCGAGCTGATGCGTGACCTGGCCGCCCGCAAGGTGCGCCTGGTCGAGGTGGAGTCCGAGCGCCCGTCCCCGTTCGCCCGGTCGCTGCTCTTCGGCTACGTCGGGGCGTTCCTCTACGAGGGCGACGCGCCCCTGGCCGAGCGGCGTGCCGCCGCGCTGGCCCTCGACTCCGGGCTGCTCGGCGAGCTGCTCGGCCGCGTCGACCTGCGGGAGCTGCTCGACCCGGCGGTGCTCGCCGAGACCGAACGCCAGCTGCGGTGGCGCACCGAGCAGCGCCGGCCCCGCGACGCCGAGGACGTGGTCGAGCTGCTCCGCGTGGTCGGTGACCTGAGCACCGCCGAGCTGGCCGAGCGGGGGGTGCCGGAAGCCTGGCCGGAGGAGCTGGCCGCGGCCCGCCGCGCGCTGCGGGTCCGGATCGCCGGCGAGGACCGCTGGGTGGTCGTCGAGGACGCGGCCCGGCTGCGCGACGCGTTGGGCGTGGCGCTGCCCGTCGGCGTGGCCGAGGCCTACCTCGCCCCGGTGGCCGACCCGCTCGGTGACCTGGTCGCCCGGTACGCCCGCACCCACGGCCCGTTCGCGGCGGCCACCTGCGCAGCCCGGTTCGGCCTCGGCGTGTTCGTGGTCGAGCAGGCGCTGCGCCGGCTCGCCGGCACCGGCCGGGTGGTCTCCGGCGAGTTCGCACCGGACAGTGTCGGCACGCAGTGGTGCGACGCCGAGGTGCTGCGGCTGCTGCGCCGCCGCTCCCTCGCGGCGCTGCGACGGGAGATCGAGCCGGTGCCGCCCCGGGCGCTGGCCGCGTTCCTGCCCCGCTGGCAGCAGGTCGGCTCGTCGGCCCGGGGGGTCGAGGCGGTCGCCGCGACCGTCGAGCAGTTGCAGGGCGCGACCGTGCCGGCGTCCGCGCTGGAGCGTCTGGTGCTGCCCGCCCGGGTGGCCGACTACTCCCCCGCCCACCTCGACGAGCTGTGCGCGAGCGGCGAGGTGGTGTGGGCCGGCGCGGGCGCGATCTCCGGCGGCGACGGGTGGGTGGCGCTCGCGTACGCCGACGTCGCGCCGCTGCTGCTGCCGCCGCCGGACGAGGCGCTGACGCTCACCCCGCTGCACGAGTCCGTGCTCGACGCGCTCGGCGACGGGCAGGCGCTCTTCTTCCGCTCGCTCGCCGACCGGGTCGGCTCCACCGACGACGCCGCGCTGTCGGGCGCGGTGTGGGACCTGGTCTGGGCCGGTCACCTCACCAACGACACGCTCGCCCCGCTGCGGGCCGCCCTGGGCGCCGGCGGGGCGCACCGGTCCCGGCCGTCGGCGCCGCGCACCCGCTACCGCCGCCCCGGCCGGGTCGCGCTGCCCAGCCGCGGCGGCCCGCCCACCATGGCCGGCCGCTGGTCCCGACTGCCCGAACGCGACCTCGACCCGACCCGTCGGGCCGCCGCGCTGGCCGACCTGCTGCTCGAACGGCACGGCGTGGTGACCCGGGGCGCGGTCGTGGCGGAGCAGGTGACCGGCGGTTTCGCCGCTGTCTACCCGGTGCTGTCCGCGCTGGAGGAGCGCGGGGCGGCCCGGCGCGGCTACTTCGTCGAGGGCCTCGGCGCGGCCCAGTTCGCGGTGCCCGGCGCGGTCGACCGCATCCGCGCGCTGACCGACGACACCCGGGACCGGGGCGGCCCGGCCGTGGTGCTGGCCGCCACCGACCCGGCGAACCCGTACGGCGCGGCGCTGCCCTGGCCGGAACGCGTGGTCGACTCCGGCGACGGGACGGCCCCGGCCACCGGCCACCGGGCCGGCCGCAAGGCGGGCGCGCTGGTCGTGCTGGTCGGCGGCGACCTGGTGCTCTATGTCGAGCGGGGCGGGCGCACGATCCTGTCGTTCACCGACGACACCGACACGCTCGGCGCGGCGGGCAAGGCACTCGCCGACGCGGTGCACTCCGGCGCGCTCGGCGCGATCTCGGTGGAGCGTGCGGACGGCGAGGCGGTGCACGCCTCCCCGCTGCGCGACGCGCTCACCGCCGCCGGTTTCCGGGCCACCCCCCGCGGCCTGCGCCTGCGCGGCTGAGCCCGCCCGCCCTCGTTAGGGTTGATCGGACATCACGAGGAGGGCGGATGGCCGCGATCCCCGCACGACCCGACGGCATCTCGTCGTCCGTCCGACGCCACCGGCCCCGGCGATGACCCGCCCCGGCGGACCGGGTGGGCCGGGCGCGGACGGCGCCGACGCCCCGCCCTGCGTCTCGTTGACCACGGACTACGGGCTGACCGACGGGTTCGTGGCGGCCTGCCACGGCGTCCTGGCCCGGCTCGCGCCCACCGCCCGGGTGATCGACGTGACGCACCTGGTGCCGCCGGCCGACGTACGCCGGGGCGCGACGGTGCTCGCGCAGACCGTGCCGTACCTGCCGTGGGGGGTGCACGTCGCGGTGGTCGACCCGGGTGTCGGCACCGAGCGGCGTGGGATCGCGCTGGCCACGCCCGGCGGGTTGCTGGTCGGGCCGGACAACGGACTGCTCCTGCCGGCGGCGGAGGCACTCGGCGGGGTGACCGCCGCGGTGGAGCTGACCAACCCGGACTGGCTGGGCCCGGTCGTCTTCCGCACGTTCCACGGGCGGGACGTGTTCGCGCCGGTTGCCGCCCGGCTGGCGCTCGGCGCGCCGCTCGCCGAGGCCGGGCCGGCCGTGGACCCGGACATGCTGGTCCGGCTGCCGGAACCGGTGGTCCGCGCCGGGCCCGGCGGCCTCAGTGCCGAGGTGCTGACCGTCGACCACTTCGGCAACGTGCAACTCGCCGCGCCCGGCGCGCTGCTCGACGGCCTGCCGTCCCGGGTGCTGGTGAACGGACGCGAGGCCGTGCACGGCCGGACGTTCGGCGACGCACCGCCCGGCGCCCTGGTGGTCTACGTCGACTCGGCCGCCCAGGTGGCCGTCGCGATCAACACCGGCCGAGCCGCCGACACCCTCCGCGCCACCCCGGGCGACGTGCTCACCATCACCCCCCTCCCCGGCGATCTTGCAGTTGACGCCCCGGCACAAGGGACGAAAGCCCCGGAGAGAGGGCCGTAACTGCAAGATCGACGGGGGGTCGGAGGGTCAGCAGCGGGGGACGGTGCCGCCGTAGACCGAGGACAGGTACGCGTGGCTGACGTAGGTGCCGCCGACCAGGCGGTACCACCTGGTCGTGGTGCGGTAGGTGCCGGCGATCCGCTGGCCGGTCACGTAGCACTGGACCGGCACGTGGGCGTGGGTGGCGGCCAGGCCCCGGCTCGCGTACGCGGTGCTCGCGCCGGTGCGCAGGTTCAGCGGCCCGGAGCCGACCACCGCCCGCGCGCCGCCGCCGGTCCACAGCAGCGTCACGTCCACCCACGCGTTGTCACGCAGCCGCAGCCCGTCCCAGAACGTGCCGTCGGCCAGGTCCAGCCCGGCGGGGTTGCGCACGGTCCGCCCGAACTGGTCGCGTCCGCCGTTGTAGCCGTTCTGGTAGGCGGCCTGCGCCTCGGGCAGCCCCTGCGGCAGGTCCTTCCAGTTCTCCCGGACCGCCGCCGGGTTCCACCAGTCGTCCCGGGTGTTCCACGGGCCGACGTCCCAGACCGGGGCGTACTCGCAGCGGCTGCCGCTGGTGGTGCAGACCTTGACCGTGTAGTCGCCGGTGTCCCGGGGGGAGAGACCCCGCCGGGTGGGCAGCGCCGCGAAGTGGTCCCGGGTGGCGACGGTGTGCCCGTTGGCGGTGACGCCGCCGACCAGACCGATGCGGGTCGCGTACACCCGGTAGGTGCGCGCGGCGGCCGGCTGGGCCGCGGTGGCCGCGACCCGGTCGGCGGTGAGGGTCAGGTTGGTCACGGCCGCCTCGGAGGTGGCGTCGCGGGTGGTCAGCACCACCCGTGCCTGCACCCGGGTGACCGGCTGGTCGAAGACCGCCTCGGTGGCGTCGCGCCACTCGGTCCAGCCCCGGGCGCGCCAGCCGCGTACCTGGGCCGTCACGCCGCCGCCGTCGGCGGTCCGGGCGGCGAGCCGGGCGCGGACCCGGGTGGCGGGCCGGTCCAGCGCGCGCGGCGCGGAGAGCAGGATGCCCTCGGCGACCGGACCGCCCGCCGCGGCGGGTCGGGTGCGGGCGCCGGGCCGGGGGTCGACCAGCCGCAGGCGGCCGGACCGCCAGGCGACGTTGACGTCGTCACCGCCGCGCACGGCGAGGTCGACGGTCCAGCGCTCGGCGGCGGCGGGGTCCGGCGCGGCGGCGGGTGGCGGCGCGGCCGTCGCGGGGCTGCCGGGCAGTCCGGCGGCGACGGCGAGCAGGGTGGTCAGGGCGACGAGGGTACGTCGTCGGGCACAGGCCATGTCATTCTCCTCAGAACCTCCTGATCGTTGCGTTTCCGCAGATCAAGTGGAACCTCACTACAAATAGCGACACATGCGAATTCCACTCGGCCGGGGGACAATGGGCGGGTGCCCGAAGGCGACACCGTCTGGAACACCGCGCGCGTCCTGCAACGCGCGCTGGCCGGGGCCCGGCTCACCGGGTCCGACTTCCGCGTGCCGCAGCTGGCCGCCACCGACCTGACCGGCTGGACCGTGCGCGAGTCGGCGAGCCGCGGCAAGCACCTGCTGCTGCGTCTCGACGACACCGACGCCACGCCCTGGACGCTGCACTCGCACCTGCGGATGGACGGCGCGTGGCGGGCGTACGCGCCGGGCGAACGCTGGGCGGCCCGGCCGGCCCACCTGATCCGGGTGGTGCTCCGCTCCCCCGGCGCGGTGGCGGTCGGCTACCACCTGCACGAGCTGGCGCTCGTGCCGACCGGCGAGGAGGAGTCGCTGGTCGGTCACCTCGGGCCGGACCTGCTCGGGGCGGACTGGGATCCCGACGAGGCGGTCCGCCGGCTGTCCGCGCACCCGGACCTCAGCATCGGCGAGGCGCTGCTCGACCAGCGCAACCTGGCCGGGGTGGGCAACCTCTACAAGTGCGAGGTGCTGTTCCTGCGCGGCGTGTCCCCGTGGACGCCGGTGCGCGCGGTGCCGGACCTGGCCGGCGCGGTCACGCTGGCCCAGCGGCTGCTGGCCGCCAACCGGGGGCGCTGGACGCAGAGCACCACCGGCGTGCTGCGCCGGGGCGGGACCAGTTACGTCTACGGCCGGCGGGCCCAGCCGTGCCGGCGCTGCGGGACCGCGATCCGCAAGGAGGAGCTGGGCGACCGGGTCACCTACTGGTGCCCGGCCTGCCAACCCGAACGCGAGTGACGTGGAACTTCCACGAAACGTCGAAGATCCCCCGAGATACGGACGATTGGGTACTTCCCTCCCGCACCTTCGGCATCGCATGCTGCGGTGGACCGCTCACCGATCGTCAGCAGCGCGTACGCCCGCCACGCCGGGGTGACGGCCGGCGCGCCCCGATCCCGGGGAGAGCCATGGTGCTGTTCCGCAGACTCCGGCCCGGCCGGCCGGACCGGGCCGCCACGGTAGCCGAGGAGACCGCGCCCACCGTCCCGACCGCCCGCGCCGCCGAGCCGGAACCGGCCGGCCCGGCGCCGGCCAGCCTGGACCCGGCCGCCGTGCCGCGCCTGTTCGGCCCGGTGCCGAACACCGCCGGCAGCCCACTGCCCACGCTCGACGCCGACGGCCGGCCGGTGCCCGGCACCGGCATCCGCAAGTTCGTCGACCCGCTGCCGGTCCCCGGCCGGGCGGCCACCGCCGGGCTCGGCGCCCGGCTGCCGGTCGCGGTGCCCGACACCATCACCTGGCCGGGCTGCGACTACTACGAGATCGGCCTCCAGGAGTACGCGCAACGCCTGCACCGGGACCTGCCCGCCACCCGGCTGCGCGGCTACCGCCAGCTCAACCTCGGCACCGACGCCACCGGCCACAACACGGTGAGCCCGCCGGACCGGCCGTGGCACCTCGGCCCGATGATCGTGGCCCGACGGGGCCGGCCGGTACGGATCAAGTTCATCAACCAGCTCCCCACCGGGCGGGCCGGCGAACTGTTCCTGCCGGTCGACGAGACCGTCGACGGGGCCGGCCCCGGCCCGCTGGACGGTCCCGCGCCCTACCCGCAGAACCGGGCGGTGCCGCACCTGGCCGGCGCGCAGACCGCCTGGATCAGCGCCGGCAACCCGTGGCAGTGGGTGACCCCGGCCGGCGAGATCACCCCGTACCCGGTCGGGGTGGGCGTCGTCCCGGTGCCGGACATGCCGCCCCCGGGCGCCGGCGCCACCACGCTCTACTTCCCGAACGAGCAGAGCGGCCGGCTGATGTGGCTGCACGACAACACGCTCGGCCTGTCCCGGCTCACCGTCTACTCCGGGCAGCTCGCGCTCTACCTGCTCACCGACCCGGCCGAGGAGCGGCTCGTCGACGACGGCGTGCTCCCCGCCGACCAGCTCCCGCTGGTGATCGAGGACAAGACGTTCGTGCCCGACGACGCCCAGCTCGCCGCCCAGGACCCGACCTGGGACCGGGAGCGCTGGGGCGCCAAGGGCAGCCTCTGGCACCCGCACGTCTACCAGCCACGACAGAACCCGTACCGGCTCGGCGGCGGCAACCCCACCGGCCGCTGGGACTACGGGCCGTGGACCCACGACCCGGACGGCGGGGCCAGCCCGTGGGTCGCCCCGGTGCCGAACCCGCACCACGACCCGGTCACCGACCCGGACGAGCCGCCGCTGGTCCCGGGCGTGCCGCACCCGTCGGCCGTGCCGGACGCGTACGGGGACACCCCGCTGGTCAACGGCGTGGCCTACCCGTACCTGGAGGTGGCCCCGCGGGCCTACCGGTTCCGGATCCTCAACGCCTGCGCGGACCGGGCGCTCAACCTCCAGCTCTACCGGGCCGCCTCGGACGGGCCGATGTGGACCGACGACGGCACGCCGGCCGACCCCCGCGCCGGGGAGGTGCCGATGGTCGAGGCGGTCCGGGCGCCCGGCCGCCCCGCGTACTGGCCGGTGGACGGACGCGACGGCGGCGTGCCCGACCCGGCGGCGGCCGGGCCGGAGATGATCCAGATCGGCAACGAGGGCGGCCTGCTCCCGGCCCCCGTGGTGCGGCCCAACCGCCCGGTCGGCTACCGGTACGACCGGCAGGACCCCACCGTGCTCAACGTGGACGGGCACACGCTCCTGCTCGCCCCCGGGGAGCGCGCCGACGTGGTGGTCGACTTCTCCACCGTGGCACCGGGCAGCACCCTGATCCTCTACAACGACTGCCCGGCGCCGCTGCCCCGGTTCGACCCCCGCTACGACCACCACACCGGCGCGCCGGACCACGCCGCCGCCGGCGGCCTGCCCCCGGCCCGCCCCGGCTACGGCCCGAACACCCGTACCCTGCTCCAGATCCGGGTGACCGGCGACCCGGCCGAGCGGTACGACGTGCGCCGGCTCGCCGCGCGGCTGCCCGGCGCGTACGCGCGGAGCCAGCCGCCGCCGATCGTGCCGCAACCGGCGTACGACGCCGCGTGGGGCACCCGGACCGCCCGGCCGACGCTGGTCCCGGCGCGGGCCGACACGGTCACGTTCACCCCGACGGGCGCGTCCGCGCCGGTCACGCTGCCGCTGGCGGTCAAGTCGGTCGGGCAGGTGTTCGAGCCCCGGCACGGTCGGGCGGTCGGGCGGCTCGGGGTCGGCCACCCGGTCACCGGGCCGCTCACCCCGGCCACGCTGCCGCTCGGCCCGGTCGACCCGGCCACCGAGGTGCTGCATGTGACCGACCCGGCCGTGCCGATCGGCGCGGCGGCCGACGGCACCCAGCTGTGGCGGATCGTCGGCGACGCCGAGCGCACCCACCCGGTGCACGTCGAGGGCTGCGACATGCAGCTGGTCAACCGGGTCGGCTGGGACGGCACCGTCCGCCCACCGGACCCGGGCGAACTGGGCTGGAAGGACACCGTCCGGGTCGACCCGCACGAGGACGTGGTGGTGGCGCTGCGCCCCGTCGTGCCCGCCCTGCCGTTCACGATCGGCGACAGCGTACGGCTGCTCGACCCGACCCGGCCGGCCGGCGCGCGGCTCGACGCCAGCCCGGTCAGCCCGGTCGACGGCAGGCCCGCGGTGGTGGTCAACCAGCTGGTCAACCTGGGTTGGGAGTATCGCTGGCAGACCCGCTCGGCGGGGCTGCGCGACCAGGGCATGAGCCGTCCCCTGGTGCTGCGTGTGGCGCCGACGGCACCGACCGGGCTGACCGCGACCCCGGCGCCCGGCTCGGCCACCGCGCTGCCCGCCATCGCGCTGGCCTGGACCGGCAACGGCAGTCGCCCGCCGGCCACCAGCCACCGGTTGCAACGCGCCACCGACAGCGCCTTCACGGCCGGACTGACCGAGATCACCGTGGCCGCCACGGCGACCCGGTACACCGACGCCACCGTCACCCCGGGTGTCTCCTACCACTACCGCATCCGCGCCGAGAACGCGGTGAGCTGCTCGGCATGGTCGAACAGCGTGCCGGCCACGGTCCGGTTGGCCGCTCCGGAGCGGCTGGCCGCGGTGGTGCCGCCGGCCGCCCCGCTGCGGGTGGCGCTGCGCTGGACGAACCGCTCGTTCGCCACCGGGGTGGACGTGCAGCGGGCCACCAACCCGACGTTCACCAGCGGGCCGGGCACCACCGCCATCGCCGTCGGGGAAACTCACCTGGACCCGGCGGTCGCGCCGGACACCACGTACTACTACCGGGTCCGCACCACCTACCTGGGCGCGGCGTCACCCTGGTCCACGGTCGCGGCGGTGACCACGCCGCCCCGGCCCGCCACGCCCACCACGGTGTCCGCCACGGCCGGCGCGCCCGCCCCGGACACCGCCACTGTCACCCTGACCTGGTCGGCGGAGAGCGTGGCCGGACCGGGGGCCGGGTTCGTGGTGCAGCGGGCGACCGACCCCGCCTTCACCCGGGAGCCGGCCACGTTCAGCGTGACCGGTCGCGGCTTCACCAACACCGGCCTGGCCCGAGGCGTCACCTACCACTACCGGGTACGCGCGACGAACGTCGTCGGCACCTCCCCGTGGACCCCCCCGATCCAGATCACCACCCCCACCTGACCCGCCCCTTGATCGATCCGGTCCCCTCTCGGACCGGGTCGATCAGGCAGCCCGGTCCGCCGCCCGGTACGGCGGGCCAGGCTGGACCGGGCAGGCCACAGGCTGGGCAGGCTCGGAGCCACTCGGAATCCTGAGTCCTTCGGGCCGAGCCGCTCGGAGCCGCCAGGCAGCCCGGTCCCTCCCGGCGGTCACCCCCCCACCTGGGCCGTTCCGTAACCCGAACTGACCCAACCCACCGGACCCGATCAGTCGATCAGGACATGCCTGCCTGAGTGACACGAACTCCTTGGTCAACGTGGCAGAACGCCCGAGACCCGCCCACACCACAAGCCGAGCCCGTCGATCAAGGACTTTGCGTCAGGAAGAGCCAGCCCGCGTGACACGAACTCCTTGATCAACGCGGCGGGACACCCGAGACGCGCCCACACCGCGACCTGACCCCACCGTGAGCAGGACTGGAGGGCGGGACAAAGCACCGCCACCCCTGGTCACCGCGTCCGCACGCGCGGGACCGCCCGGGCCCGACCTAGAGGGCTCGTGTCAGGACGGCCGGACGGCACGCCTCGGCCAGCGCACGCAGTGCACCAGATCGCCCCGACAGTCGAACAAGTCGACGGGTGGGTCAGGGGGTGCGCAGGGGGGTGCGGAGTTCGGCGAGGGCGGAGGCCACGCCGTGCAGGAGGTCGGTGGCCTCGGTGAGGCGGGCGGCGGCCGGGTGCTCGGTGTTCGGTCGGGCGTCCTCGGCCACGTAACCGGCGGCGGCCACCACCAGCCGCTCGTAGGCGGCCACCCCGTCCGTCAACTGGGTGACCAGCGTGGCGTGCACCTCGGCGAGCGGGCCGCGCGGAGCCATGGTCAGCGCGCGTTCCACCCCGGCCACCCGGGTCGCCAGCTCCCGCAGGGACCGGTCGGCCTCGGCCGCCTCCCGGACCGCCGGCTCGGCCAGCCCGGTCATCCGACCGGTCAGCCCGGCCAGGGTGAGCGCGGCCCGATCGAGGCGGGCCCACGGCTCGGCCGCGGCGGTGCCGCGCAGCGCGAGGCGGGAGCGGACGCGGCGTACCTCGGCCAGGACGCCCGGCCCGACGGGCAGTCGCTCCACGGCCGCGACCAGCCGGGCGCGGGAGCGGGCGGCGGCCTCGGCCGGGTCGAGCGCGGGTGGTGGCGGCACGGCGGCGAGGGCCCGGTGGTCGACCCAGCGCCAGGCGGCCACCGCGATCGCGCTGCCCGCGGCGCCGGCCCAGGCCGCGTCCGGCAGACCCAGCCCGGCGTACGGGGTGAGCACCGCGGCGGCACCGCCGAGCCCTCCGGCCAGGACGCTCCACCGGCGCGCCGAGCCTCGCAGTTTGCGCAGTCGGCGGAAGTGTCGCGCCCGCTCGTCCACCATCGGTCCCTCCCCGTCCGTCAGCCGGTGGTGCTCTCCCCGGCGCTCCGGTCCCGGCTCATGCTGGCCCGGATCTCGTCCAGCCGGGCGGCGGCCGCCGGGTCGGTCGGCTGCCCCACGGCGGGGCGCTCCTGCTGACCGCCGAGCTGCTCACCGGCCATGCTCGACCGGATCTGCTCCAGTCTCGCCGATCCGGCCGAGTCGAGCGTCGCCTTCTGGATCTCCAGCATCCGGCCCTCGACCGAGTTGCCGGCCAGCTCGGCCCGGCCCATGGCGGTGGCGTAGCGGCGCTCGATCCGGTCGCGCACCTCGTCCAGCGACGGGGTGCTGGCGGGCGCGGTGAGCGACGACATCGACTCCAGCGACTTGGCGACGCTCTCCTGCATCTTCGCCTGCTCCAGCTGGCTGAGCAGCTTGGTGCGCTCGGCCAGCTTCTGCTGGAGGATCATCGAGTTGTTCTCGACCGCCTTGCGGGCCTGGGCGGCCGCGCCGAGCGCCTGGTCGTGCAGCGTCTTGAGGTCCTCCAGCGCCTGCTCGCCGGAGACGAGCTGGGTGGCGAGCAGCTGGGCGGACTGTTCGTAGCGCCCGGCCTCGGTCTCGTCGCCGCGGCCCCGGGCCTGGTCGGCCAGCGCGAGCGCCTGCCGGGCGTTGCCCTGGAGCTGTTCCACCTCGGTCATCTGCCGGGACAGCTTCATCTCCAGCTGGCGCTGGTTGCCGATCACCGCCGCCGCCTGCTGGACCAGCGCCTGGTGCTGCCGCTGGGCCTCCTCGACGGCCTGCTGGATCTGCACCTTCGGATCGGCGTGCTCGTCGATCTTCGCGCCGAAGAGCGCCATCAGGTATTTCCAACCCTTGACGAACGGGTTAGCCATCTCCGCCTCGTCCCCTCAGTAGCGTCGCGCCTACATCGTCCCAGCCGGACGCCACCACGGCACCCGTACGCTCCTGATCAACATTACGACGCGGGCGCCACCGGTGCCCACGGCGCGACGGCGGGGTCAGGCGGCGCAGACCACGTCCCGCTCGGCGGGGCGGACCCGGGTGCTGCGCAGCGTCGCCTTGAGCGGCGAGTCCTGGCGGACCTGGACGGCCACCGAGCCGTCGGAGGTGACCTGGCGGACCCCCCGGTTGGTCGCCTTGCGCACCGCGGCGGCGGCCACCGGCGTCGGCTCGACCGGCTCGTCGACCACCGGCACCAGCACGCCTGGCATCTGCTCGGCCAGTGCGACCGTGTCGCTGACCTCGCGCAGCAGCTCCGACAGGCGGGCGCCGAGCGCGTCGCAGATGGCGGCCAGCAGCTCGCTGGAGGGCTCCTTCTGGCCGCGCTCGATCTCGGAGAGGTAACCGAGGCTGACGTTGGCGGCGGACGAGACCTCGCGGAGGGTGCGGTGCTGCCCCTGCCGGCGTGCCCGCAGCGCGTCACCGATCACCCGGCGTAGCAGGACCATCGCACCTCCCCCTGAACGGGAACCACCTTCCCCGACCGACCGCGTCGCGCCCGGGGCGGCGGACCGCCCGGGGCGCCGACGTCGTCCGTCGGAGCCTTCCCGCAACCGTACCCGTTGACCGCCACGACGACATCCCACCCCGCCTGTCCAATCCCGTCCGGCGACGGGCCGGCGCATCCGGGCGGGGCGGTCATCGCCGGCCGGCGCCGGCCGGGTCGACGTCGGTGGCCACCTGGATCCGGTCGGCGAGCAGGCGCAGCGCCTCGATCACCGCGGCCGAGCGGATGTGGTCGCGGCCACCGTCGAGGTCGAGCCGGCGTACCTCGGTGCCGGCCGGGCCGGCGACCGCCACGTAGACCAGCCCGACCGGCTTGCCGTCCTGGGGTTCCGGCCCGGCGACGCCGGTGGTGGCCAGCCCCCAGACCGCGCCGCAGCGCCGCCGGCCGCCCTCGGCGAGGGCGGCGGCCACGTCCGGGTCGACGGGCCCGCGCGCGGCCAGCAGATCCTCGGGTACGCCGGCCAGCGTCGCCTTGAGCTCGGTGGCGTAGACCACCAGGCCGCCCCGGTAGATCGAGCTGACGCCGGCGATCTCCACGATCGCGGCGGCGAGCAGGCCGCCGGTCAGCGACTCGACGGTGGCCAGCGTCTCGCCGCACTCGTGCAGGCGGTGCACGACGGCGGCCGCCGGGCTGCCGGCGGGTCGCTGGTGTCTCGCGTCGGTGTCCATGACCGCCCCTTCTTCCCGCCCGGCGCCGGCTTACTCGTCGGCCGTCCTGATCAACGGGTGGGACGCCGCAGCCGCAACGCCTGGACGATGTAGTCGAACCCGGTGACCACGGTGACGACGACGGCGGCGCCCATGATCCACGGGCCGACCGGGGCCAGCGCGTCCGGCATCGGCCAGAGGTACCAGGTG
This sequence comes from Micromonospora sp. WMMD754, assembly GCF_049315235.1. Lineage (NCBI taxonomy): Bacteria > Bacillati > Actinomycetota > Actinomycetes > Micromonosporales > Micromonosporaceae > Micromonospora > Micromonospora sp. WMMD754. The sequence goes on along the minus strand of NZ_CP186058.1, from coordinate 3,616,691 downwards.
ATCGCGAGGATCTGCAGCGCCGTCTTGATCTTCCCGCCCCGGCTGGCCGCGATCACCCCGTGCCGGATCACCCAGAAGCGCAGCGCGGTGATGCCCAGCTCCCGGGCCAGGATCACCACCGTCACCCACCAGGGCAGCCGGTCGTACCAGGAGAGCAGCACCAGCGCGGCGCCGGTGAGCGCCTTGTCGGCGATCGGGTCGGCGACCTTGCCCAGCGAGGTGACCAGCTGGAACCGGCGGGCGATCCACCCGTCGACCAGGTCGGTCGCGGAGGCCACCACGAAGATCAGACAGGCCACCGTCCGCCAGCCGGCGTGGGTCATCCCGGACGCGACCACGGTGGCCGCGAAGACCGGCACCAGCACCAGCCGCGCGCCGGTCAGCAGGTTCGCCGCGTTGAGCAGCGGTACGGGTGCCGCCACCGTCGACTCCGCCCCGGTCATGTCCGGCACCGCCCCCCGTGGCTTCCCCGCTCCGTCCGGGCCCGCCGTCACCGTGCCGCGCCGGGCGCCGCCGAGATCATCCCATCCGGCACGGCGACGAGGTCGACGCCCTCGGTCGCGGTCACCGTGGCCCGGACCAGGTCGCCCGGGCGCAGCGCGGTCAGGTCGACCCCGCCGGCGTCCGGCGCGACCAGGGTGGTCGAGCCGTCGACCTCGGGCGCCTGGTGCGCGGCCCGTCCCTCCACCACGCCGTCGGCGACCGAGTCCACCAGCACCTCCACCGTCGAGCCGAGCCGCTCCTCGGCCCGCTGCGAGCACAGCTCGTCGGCGAGCGCGCTGAGCCGGTCGTACCGCCGCTTGACCGTGGCCGCGGAGACCTTGCCGGGCAGGCCGGCGGCCTCGGTGCCGTCCTCGTCGCTGTAGTCGAACATGCCGATCGCGTCCAGCCGGGCCTCGGTCAGGAACCGGACCAGCTCGGCCACGTCCTGCTTCGTCTCGCCGGGGAAGCCGACGATGAAGTTGCTCCGCGCGCCCGCCTCCGGGGCCAGCGCGCGAGCGGACGCCAGCAGCTCCAGGAACCGGTCGGTGGAGCCGAACCGGCGCATCCGGCGCAGCACCGGCTCGCTGGAGTGCTGGAACGACAGGTCGAAGTAGGCGGCCACGCCGGGCGTGGTGGCGATCACCTCGACCAGCCCGGGCCGGGTCTCGGCGGGCTGGAGGTAGCTGGCCCGGACCCGGACGATCCCGTCGATCGCGGCGAGCTGCGGCAGCAGCTTCTCCAGCGCGCGCGGGTCGCCCAGGTCCTTGCCGTAGGAGGTCGAGTTCTCGCTCACCAGCACCAGCTCGCGGACGCCGGTCTTGGCCAGCCACTCGGCCTCGGCGAGCAGCTCGTCCGGGGTACGCGAGACGAACGCCCCACGGAACGCCGGGATGGCACAGAACGCGCAGCGCCGGTCGCAGCCGCTGGCCAGCTTCAGCGAGGCCACCGGGCCGGTGTCGAGCCGGTGCCGCAGCACCTGGCGCAGGTGCGCCGGGGTGTGCGCGTCGGTCTCCGGGGCGACCCGGGTCGGGGTGCCGTGCCCGGGCAGCGACACCGCCGCCTCGCGGCGCTTGACCGGGGTGAGCGGGAGCAGCTCGCGCCGGTCGCGCGGGGTGTGCGCGTCGATCGCCTGCCCGGCCACCACCGCGTCGAGCCGGGCGGCGATGTCCGGGTAGTCGTCGAAGCTCAGCACCGCCTGCGCCTCGGGCAGGCTGTCGGCAAGCTCACGGCCGTAGCGCTCGGCCATGCAGCCGGCGGCGACCACCTTGGCGCCGGTGTCGGCGGCGGCCAGCAGCGTCTGAATCGAGTCCTGCTTGGCCTTCTCCACGAAGCCGCAGGTGTTCACCACCACCACGTCGGCGCCCTCGCCGTCGGTGGTCACCTGCCACCCGTCGGCGTGCAGCCGGGCGGCCAACTCCTCCGAGTCGACCTCGTTGCGGGCGCAGCCCAGGGTCAGCAGGGCGACCCGGCGCCCGTCGGATTGCGGGGAGGAGGAGGTGGCAGACACCATCCGAGGGTACCGGGCCGGTTCCGGACCGCCACGCCACCCGCCCGGGCGGTCAACGGGTCGGGACGGCCACCCGGGCCAGGCGGTCCAGCAGGAACACCTCGGTGCCGGCCAGGCCGGTGGAGCAGAACACCGAGATCTGGTCCGCGCCGGTCCGGCCGGGGACCGCGCCGGCCAGCACCGCGCCCAGGTCGCGCAGCCGGCCGGCGTACGGCTCGACCGCGGCGAGCATCGGCGGCGCGTACGCGGCGGCCTGCCCGGGCGAGTCGGTGACCAGCAGGTCGGCGGCGTCGAGCAGGTCCGGGCCGAACTCGTGCCGGTCGACCTGCTTGAAGCCGACGGTGTTGACGTGCGTGCCGGGGGCCAGGTCGGCGGCGGCCAGCACCGGCGTGGTGCTGGTGGTGGCGAGCACCACGAGATCCCGGTCACGGACCGCGGCGGCGGCCGAGCCGACGGCCCGGGCCGGCACGCCCAGCTCGGCCCGGACCCGGGCGGCGAACGCCTCCCGCCGGGCGGCCGAGCGGCTGTGCACGGTCACCTCGCGCAGTGGCCGGACCGCCGCGGCGGCCCACACCTGGGTCCACGCCTGGCGGCCGGAACCCACCACGCCGAGCGTGGCGGCGTCCGCGCGGGCCAGGGCGTCCACGGCCACGCCGCCCAACCCGCCGGTACGCCGGGAGCCCAGCTCCTCGCCGACGGCGATGGCGCGCACCGCACCGGTGGTGGCGTCGTGCAGCACGACGAGCTGCCCGCTCTCCGGGTGCCCGAACGTGTCGTAGGAGCGGAAGCCGTACCACTCGCCGGTGAGGTGGCCGGCGGTGAGCACCATCCGGCCCCCGCCCAGCGGCGCGGACGCCCGGGGCGGGGCGATCAGCCGTCCGGCGTACGCGGCCAGCAGCGCGTCCCGCATGGCGGCCACGGTGAGCGGGGCGTCCACGGCCGCCGCGACGTCCTCGTCGGAGAAGAGCACGGTCATGGGAGCCATCCTGCAACCTGAAGTTCGCGTGAACTCCAGCGATGGTGGGCTTTCTCACCCCGCCTCCGGTTCCGCCCGGCCGGTGCTAGCGTCGGCCACGACGGCCCGTGGGCCGTCCCGGACGAGTGGTGGGCGTACCCGGTCAGGCCAAGACGCCCCGCGTGAAACCGACCGCCGCCCGGCCGACCGCGCCGGGCCCGCCCGTCAGAGGTGAATCGTCATGGCCTGGATCGTGTTGGTGCTCTCCGGACTGCTGGAGACCGCGTGGGCGATCGCGCTGGACCGCAGCGCCGGCTTCACCCGCCCACTCCCCTCCGCCGTCTTCGCCGTCACGCTGGTCGGCAGCATGGCCGGCCTGGCGTACGCGCTGCGCGACATCCCGGTCGGCACCGGCTACGCGGTGTGGGTCGGCATCGGCGCGGTGGGCACCGCGCTCGTCGGCATGCTCGCGCTCGGCGAGCCGGCCAACCTGCCCCGGATCGCCTGCCTGCTGCTCGTGGTGGCCGGCGTGGTCGGACTGAAGCTCCTCCACTGATCGATGGGTGATCCGGTTTGGACGGCGGTGGCGGCGGGGTAGGTGATCCCCAGCTCACCGGCAGAGATCACCCACGGAGGACACCATGGCCGACATCCACGCCACCGCCCGCCCGCGCAGCAACGCCGCCCGGATCTGCACCATCATCGCGTTCGTCTTCGCGGCCATCGCGATCTTCGTGCCGTTCCTCGGCCTGGTCGGTCTGATCCTCGGCATCGTCGGCGCGGTGCTCGGCGACAAGCCGCTGGGCTGGTACGCCGCCGCGGCGAGCGTCGCCGGCGCCGTCCTCGGCTTCATCCTCGCCGCCGCGATCCTGAACGCCTGAGCACGTCCGTCAGCACCACGAGGGCCCGCCGGTGATCCGGCGGGCCCTCGTCGTGGACCGGTCTACTCCTCGCCGCCGCGCAGGCCGACCAGGACCTCCTCCAGCTCGTCCGGCTTGACCAGCACGTCACGGGCCTTGGAGCCCTCGGACGGGCCGACCACGCCCCGGGTCTCCATCAGGTCCATCAGCCGGCCCGCCTTGGCGAAGCCGACCCGCAGCTTGCGCTGGAGCATCGAGGTCGAGCCGAACTGCGAGGTGACCACCAGCTCGACCGCCTGCACCAGCAGGTCGAGGTCGTCGCCGATGTCCTCGTCGATCTTCTTCTTGCTGTCCTGCGCCGGGGCCAGCACGTCCGGGCGGAACTCCGGCTCCCGCTGGTCCTTGCAGAACTTGACCACGTCGGCGATCTCGCGCTCGGTCACCCAGGCGCCCTGGATCCGCACCGGCTTCGACGCGCCCATCGGCAGGAACAGGCCGTCACCCCGGCCGAGCAGCTTCTCCGCGCCCGGCTGGTCGAGGATGACCCGGGAGTCGGCCAGCGAGGACGTGGCGAACGCGAGCCGGGACGGCACGTTCGCCTTGATCAGACCGGTGACCACGTCCACCGAGGGCCGCTGGGTGGCCAGCACCAGGTGGATGCCGGCGGCCCGGGCCAGCTGGGTGATCCGGACGACCGAGTCCTCCACGTCGCGGGGCGCGACCATCATCAGGTCGGCCAACTCGTCCACGATGACCAGCAGGTACGGGTACGGCCGCATCTCCCGCTCGCTGCCCGGCGGCGCCTTGATCTCGCCGTTGCGCACCTTGCGGTTGAAGTCGTCGATGTGCCGGACCCCGTTGGCGGCGAGGTCGTCGTAGCGCATGTCCATCTCGCGCACGACCCACTCCAGCGAGTCGGCCGCCTTCTTCGGGTTGGTCACGATCGGCGTGACCAGGTGCGGGACGCCCTCGTAGCTGGTCAGTTCCACTCGCTTCGGATCCACCAGCAGAAGGCGCACCTCGTCGGGAGTCGCCCGGGTGAGGATGGACACCAGGAGTGAGTTGAGCAGGCTGGAGTTGTGGGTCGGAACCAGAGTCCTACCGGCCAGGAACAGGTGGCTGGGGCTGTCCACCTCGATACAGCGCACCGCGACCGAGGGCACCGGCCGTACGTCGACGATGTATCGCCTCGTCGTGCTGGGACGGTTCTGGGTCACCTGCCGGCTGGCCTTACGGGTAAGCCGGAAAACCTTGTCCCGCGGTGTGAAGCGAATCCGGTAACAGGTCGATGTCGCCGGGGTCCGGCCGTTCACGGGCCTGGTCGTCATGGTCGCCTGGTAGCCCAGTCCCAGAATCAGCTCGAGCGCGTCATGTGCAAGCCGTTCGGATGTCAGAGCGAGTTCCACCCCTCCGCGCTTCGACACCGTGCCGTCGGTGTCCAGGAGTCCAGCCAGCAGCGCCCGCCTCTGACTCTCGGATGCACGCTGATACGCGAGGGGAATGTGCTTCTCGCCGATCTCCCGGAACAAGGCTCGCAACGTGCGGTACGGCTTGGTCGGCGCGGCGCGCTCTGGGCCGGGTGGAGTCTCGTCGCCGGACAACCCCGCCTTGCGGGCAAGGTAGACGGCGGTGTTCGAGACCCCGGCCTGGCGAGCAGCCTGTGGTCCGCTCACACCCCGCTCGACCAGACGCAGTGCCTCCATGATCCGACGCTTACGTTCCTGCCGGTTGGAGATGGTGTAGTGAAGCTCGCTGGCAGCTTGCTTGAGGACCTCGTAGCCCTCCAGCCTGATCCCGTCGAGGATCTCTTCGTCCGCACTCGTGATGCTGGCGGATCCGGTGGTCCCGTCCCCCAACCAGCAGCCCAGCGTGTACGGCGCGATGGGTAGTTCCTTTTCAGGACAGACCAATGGCCGGGCAACGTCAACGGCATGGTTCACCCACTCACTGCGAGGCCCGACGCGCAGACTCTCCGCAATCTGGCGCGTCGTTACCGGTGCCACGTCGTGGATATGACGCCTGGCGGTACGACCGGGCGCGAGAACCTGCCGAGAGAGCGCCTCGTACACCTCATGGCGGGAGTAGGTATCGACCCAACGAGTGAGGAGACGACCACCGCGCTCATAAGGGCGTCGCGCCAGTTGCGCCTCGGTCGGTATCGGGCGCAGCACCTGGTAGAGGACGTTCCGGAACTGGTCGCCGAGGTCCGAGACCACCTCGCCGCTGGACGCCGGCCGGTCCGGCTCGCTCAGCACCTCATCAACCCGGCGTGCCACCAGTTTGCGGTCGTCCTCCGCCCAGTAGCTGCCGTCCTTCCACCGATGCTTGCGCTGGGTACGGCCAGCCCTCGTCGTCGTGCGCCACTGGTGCTCCGCGTCCGCCACTATGACGGTTCCGTCGGAGAACTCCACCTCGTAGCACGGCCGCCCGTGCATGACCGGCGTCGCCGCAACCACGCTGCAGGGTCGGCCCAGGTCGTCGAACACCTGGTCGCCCACGCGCAGGTCTGCCATCGTCGACCAGCCCGTGGGGGTGGCGATCGGAGTGTCAAGGGCCAGGGCCTTGCCGGCCCCGGTTGCGCCCGCCACCAGGATGTGCGGCATCTTCGCCAGGTTGGCGACGACGTATCCGCCCTCGATGTCCTTGCCGAGCCCAACCACCATCGGGTGGTGGTCGCTGGTCGCGGCCCGCGAGCGCAGCACGTCGCCGAGCGACACGTTCTCCGGGTCGGTGTTCGGGATCTCCACGCCGACCGCGCTCTTGCCCGGGATCGGGCTGAGGATCCGCACGTCCGGCGACTTCACCGCGTACGCGATGTTGCGGGACAGCTGGGTGATCCGCTCGACCTTGACGCCCGGGCCCAGCTCCACCTCGTAGCGGGTGACGGTCGGGCCCCGGGTGAAGCCGGTGACCGCGGCGTCCACGTCGAACTGCTCGAAGACGCCGGTCAGCGCGGCGATCACCTCGTCGTTGGCCTTGCTCCGGGTCTTCGGCGCGGCGCCGCTGCCGAGCATGTTGGCCGGCGGCAGCGTGTAGTCGCCGGCCAGCCCGGTGAGCGCGAGCTGCTCGGCGCGGGTCGGCAGCGGCGAGTGCTCCGGCGGCTCCACCGGCTTGCGGTTCGCCGGCACCTTCATCTTGCGCGGCAGCACGATGGTGTCCTGCAGGTCCACGCCGGCCAGCTCGTCGTCCGGGTCCAGCGGGTCCGTCGGCGGCGGGAGCCGCTTCGCCGGCCGCCTGCGCGCCGGCTTCGCCGGCGCCTCGACCTCGGCCTCCTCCTCGACGACGGGCGCGTCCGGGTCGGCGCGCAACCCGAGCCGCTCCGGGATCTTGTTGATCGGGGTCGCGGTGGTCACCAGCAGGCCGAACACCAGCAGCAGGAGCAGCAGCGGCATGGCCACCCAGGCGGTCACCGCCGACTTCAGCAGGTCACCCACGCCGGCGCCGAGCAGGCCGCCGGCGAAGTCGCGCTGCACCTCGTCCACCGGGTTCTGGCCGATGTGCAGCATCGCGGCGGTGGCCAGCAGCATCGAACCCCAGCCGACCAGGCCACGGCCGCGGTGCTCGGGGTCGGCGGGCGTGCGCATCAGCCGCCACGCGCCGACCATGAACAGCACCGGCAGCACGATGGAGATGGCCCCGACGAAGAGACGCACGGTGTCGGCCAGGTGCCGGCCGACCGGCCCGGCGCCACCGCCCCAGATGCCCACCGCGCTGAGGATGGCCAGGCCGAACAGGAGCAGGCCGCCGCCGTCGCGGCGGTGCTCCGGGTCCAGATCCCGGGTGGACGCGGCCTGCCGGCCGGCCGCCCGGAAGCCCCAGCCGACCGTGTGCGCCAGCCCCATCCACATCGCGTTGACGGCGCGGCCGACGAACGCGGCCGGGCTCGGCCCGGACGCCGGGCGCCGGCGCACCGGCTTGCGCGCCGCCTTCTTCGCCGGTTGGCGCGCACGGTTGTTCGTGGTGCCACGCGGCGACGCGCCGCGCCGCCGGCTCGCCTGAGAGGTACGGCCCGCCATAGAGTCACGGTAACGGCGGTACCCGGCGGAACGCCGCTTTTCCGGGTCGTGTCCGCGCGTCGCAGCACGGATCGGACCGTCGTTTGTGTTATTCGCCTCAGAAGGGATGCCCGATGGCGTCGCCGGAGATCGAGGACGGTCCGGACGGTCCCCTGGCCGGACACCCGCGGGCGTTGCGGCCGTTGACCGGCGAGCTGATCGCCGCCGTGCTGACCCACCGGGGGTACGCGGTGGCCGAGGAGCCCGACGGCGCGCTGGCCGGTCGCTGGGAGCGGGCCCTGATCTGGTTCCACCGCCGGGGCGAGGCCGGTGAGCTGCTCCAGGTCCGCACCGTCGCCACGTACCGGTTCGGCATCGAGCGGGTGCCCGACCTGCACGCGTTCTGCAACACCTGGAACCACGACCGGCTGTGGCCGAAGGCGTACGTGCACGTCGCCGACGACGGGTCGGCCCAGGTCTGCGGCGAGGTCACCACCGACCTGGAACGCGGGGTCACCCCGCACCAGCTCGACCGGCTCGTCGAATGCGGCGTCACCACCGGCTGCCAGCTCGCCGACGCGGTCGCCGCGCTGCCCGGCGGGTCGGTCCGGTGACGACCGCCCGCGACCGGGGGCTGGCCGCCGCGCTCGCCGACGCCCGGGACCGGCCCGACGGTGAGGAACGCTGCGCCGAGCTGGAGCGGATCGCCGCCCGGGCCGACGCCACCGGCGACCCGCGTACCGCCCTGTCGGCCCGGTTCGCGCTGGTCGAGGCGTACCTGCACCTGGGCGAGCGGTGGCGGACGGTGGAGCCGGTGCGCCGCATGCGGGCCACGCTGGCCCGGCATCCCGGCCTGCTCGACGCCCACCCGGACGAGACGACGCGGCTGCGCCGGCACCAGCGGCAGGCGGTGGAGGCGCTCTTCGGCACCCCCCGGGTCGGCCTGGACCAGGCCCGCTCCCTGCTGGACACGCTCGCCACCGAGGTGGGTGAGGACGCGGAGGCGGTCGCCGAACTGCGCTGCCGGCTGGCCGACCACCTCGGTGACGAGCCGGCCGCCCGGCGCGCCTACGCACGCTGGTCGGCCGGCGACGGCGCGGACCCGGTGGGTGGCTGCCCCGGCTGCGCCCCGGCCCGGCGGGCCGAGCTGCTGGCCGGTTGGGGCGAGCCGGAGGATGCCCTGGCCGCGCTCGGTCCGGCCTTCGCTCCGGACTGCACCGACCAGCCCGAACGGGGTCTCGTCGCGGGCCTGTTGCCGTGGCTGCGCACCGGCGCGCAGGTGCGGGCGGGCCGGGCGCACGTGCGCGCCTACCGTCGGCACCGCCGGGAGCGGGCCGCGTTCCCGCTGCTCGCCACGCACCTGCGGTTCTGTGCGCTCGGCGGGCACCTGCACCGAGGGCTGGAGGTGCTGGCCGAGCAACTGCCCCGGCTGGACCGGCCCGCGGACGACCTGTCCGCGATGGAGTTCGCGGCGGCCGGCGCGCTGCTGTGCGGGCTGGCCGCCGAGGCCGGCCTCGGCGGGCGGCGGATCCACCGCCCCGGGCACGGTTCCCGACCTGCCGCCGAGGTCGACGTGGCGACGTTGGGCGGGCAGCTCCAGGCGTTGGCCACCGCGTTGGCCGGCAGCTTCGACGCCCGCAACGGAACCGGGCACCAGTCCGGCCGGATCGCCTCCTGGCTGGCCGAGCGACCACTCGCCGCGCCGGTGCCGCTGCCCGCCGAGAGCGAGTTCGACGAGGACCCGGAGGCCGACCCGGCCGAGCCCGCACCGCCCGGGCCGGAGGAGCCGGCCCCGCTGGACGCGGCGCTGCTGACCGGCGCGCTCGACGCGCGGGGCGAGCCGTACACGGTCGAACCGGACGGCGCCCTGGCCGGACGCTGGGGTGAGGCGACGATCCAGTTCCGCCGGCTCGGCGAGGTGCTGCACGCCCGGGTGGTGGCGGCCCGCCGGCTGCCGGCCGACCGTCGGGCCGAGGCGTACGCGTTCTGCAACGCCTGGAACCACGACCGGCTGCTGCCCGCCGCCTACGTGCACGAGCCCGGCGACGGGACGCTGGTGCTGGCCGCCGGCGTCTCCACCGACCTGTCCTGCGGCGTGGCCCCGGCCCAGCTCGCCGTGCTGGTGGCCGCCACGATCCGCACCGGCGCCGCGTACGCCGACGCGGTCGCCGCGTTGCGCCCCTGACACGGCGCGACCCCCGACCACCGGGCGGTGGTGATCGGGGGTCGCGGTCCCGGGGCCGACGGCGGCGTCAGCGGGCGGAGAACGCCAGGGTGTACGCGCCGGAGCCGGACAACCCGACGACCCGGTAGCGGTAGGCGCCGGCCGGGGTGTCGGCGGTCAGCCGGGCGATCCCGTCCGCGCCGCCCGCGCGGGCCACGGTGCGGAACGCGCCGCCGGTGAAGCGTTGCAGCTCCACCACCACCCGGGCGCCGTCCGGCACGGCGACGCAGGCCTCCTGCGCGCCACCGGCCACCCGGAAGAAGCGGCCGTCCGGCTGCACCTGGGCGCGCCCGGCGGTGATCCGGCCGGTCCGGCTCACCTGGCCGGTGCACTCGGTGTCGGCGGCCGGCGGCGCGGGCGGTGCGCTGACCGGCGGCGCGGTCTGCCCGCCACCGGCCGGCGGCTCGGCGGGCGCCTGCTGGCCGCCGGCGGTGACCAGGGTCAGGTTGTTGCGCTGGAGGATCTCGTTGACCGGCTGGAAGAACGTGACCCCGCCCCGGGTGCAGTCGCCGGACCCCCCGGAGGTGACACCCTGCGCCTGGTCGCCGGAGAGCCACGCGCCCCCCGAGTCGCCCGGTTCGGCGCAGACGTTCGTCCGGGTCAGCCCGGTGACCGTCCCCTCCGGATAATTGACCGTGGCGTTCTTGGCCTGGACCACGCCGCAGCGGGTGCCGGTGGTGGAGCCGGACCGGCAGATCGAGGCGCCGACCGGGGCCTCGGTGGAGCCGTTCACCGCCACCGTGCCGCCGTTGAAGTCGTTCACCACGCCCTGCGGCGTCCAGTCGCCGTTGACCTCGACCACCGCCCAGTCGTCACCCGGGAACGAGGACGCGGAGAACGTGCCCTGGGCGACCCGGTTCGACCCGGTGGTGCGGTCCCCCGGCCGGCCGCAGTGCCCGGCGGTGACGAAGCCGCCGACCACCGAGAACCCGACCGAGCAGCGGCCGGCGTTGTTGATGAAGAACGCGTCGCCGCCCCGCACGTCGAACAACGGCCGGGGGGCCTCGTCGGCGGTCCGCACCCGGACCGTGCCGCCGTCCGCCCCGCCGGCGGCGGCGAGCCGGCGGCCGGCCGCCTCCGCGCCCGGTCGGGCGAGCACCACGACGGAGTTGCTGGCCACGTCGACGTACCAGCCGGCGATGTCCGGGCCGGCGTCCGCGCCGGCCGCGTCGAGGCGGGTCTTCACCGCGTCCAGCTCGGCGACGCCACGCGCGACCCGCTTCGGCACCGCGCCGGCCGCGGTCACCCGGGCCTCGGCGGCCGGGTCGGCCACCGCCACGGTGAGCGTGGCGCCGTCGGCGCTGAGCCAGCTGCCGCCGTAGTCGGCGCCGAGTTCGGTGCGCAGCCGGGTGACCGTGCCGGCCGCCCAGCGTTCGGTGCGCAGCCGGCGTACCGCCTGGTCGCGGGTGAGCGAGAGATCGCGGCCCAGCGCGTCCAGGACCTCCGGGGCCACGCCGTCGGCGGCCGGGGCGGCCCTCCGGGGTCCCTCACCGGCGAACGACGGCAGGGTCACCGCCGCCGTCAACCCGGCCGCCGCCACCAGTACGCCGATGGCTGTCATCCGTCTGCGGTCCATCCGCCACGCTCCTCCCGACCGGCGCAGGGGCACGCCGGCCGACCGGGAGTACGGAGACGGACGCCGATCGGTTGAGCAGGGGCAAGCGGTTTCGACGCAGCGTGTCGGGGCGTACCCGGAAAGCGACGACGCCGGCCCACCGCGGACGGTGGGCCGGCGCTCGGGCGCGGTCGGTCAGACCTCGACGACGGTCGGGACGATCATCGGGCGGCGCCGGTACGCGTCGTTGACCCAGCGGCCCACCGTGCGGCGGACGATCTGCTGGAGCTGGTGCGGGTCGGTGATGCCGTCCGCGGCGGCCCGGTTCAGCGCCTCGGTGACCAGCGGGATCACCGGGTTGAACGCGGCCGGGTCCTCGGAGAAGCCCTTCGCCGAGACGGTCGGCCCGGCGACCACCTTGCCGGTGACCGAGTCGACCACCACGGTGGTGGCGATGAAGCCGCCGTCGCCGAGGATCCGCCGCTCGGTCAGCAGCGACTCGCTGACGTCGCCCACGGCGAGGCCGTCGACGTAGACGTAGCGGCTCTTCACCCGCCCGACCAGGCTGGCCCGGCCCTCGACCAGGTCGACCACGTCGCCGTCCTCGCAGAGCACGACCCGGTCCGGCGCGACGCCGGACTCGATGCCGAGCCGGGCGTGCGCGCGCAGGTGCCGCCACTCGCCGTGCACCGGCATCAGGTTGCTCGGGCGGACGACGTTGAGCAGGTAGAGCAGCTCGCCCGCCGGGGCGTGACCGGAGACGTGCACCTTGGCCACGTCCTTGTGCACCACCACGGCGCCGGCCCGGGCCAGCCGGTTGATCACCCGGTAGACCGAGGTCTCGTTGCCCGGCACCAGGGAGGAGGCCAGCACCACGGTGTCGCCGGGCGCGATCGTGATGTGCCGGTGGTCGCCGCTGGCCATCCGGCCCAGCGCGCTCATCGGCTCGCCCTGCGAGCCGGTGGACATGAGCACGATCTGCTCGGGCGGCAGGTTGGTGGCCTCCTCGATGCCGACCACCAGGCCGGGTGGGATGTTGAGCAGGCCCAGGTCGCGGGCGATGCCCATGTTGCGGACCATGGACCGGCCGATCAGCGCGACCTTGCGGCCGTGCTCGACGGCCGAGTCGAAGACCTGCTGCACCCGGTGCACGTGCGAGGCGAACGAGGCGACGATGATCCGCCCCTTGGCCTTCGCGAAGATCGAGTCGAGCACCGGCCCGATCTCCCGCTCCGGCGTGACGAACCCGGGGATCTCCGCGTTCGTCGAGTCGGAGAGCAGCAGGTCGACGCCCTCGGCGCCGAGCCGGGCGAACCCGGCCAGGTCGGTGATCCGCCCGTCCAGCGGGAGCTGGTCCATCTTGAAGTCGCCGGTGTGCAGCACCAGGCCGGCCGGGGTGCGGATGGCCACCGCCAGCGCGTCCGGGATCGAGTGGTTCACCGCGAAGAACTCGCACTCGAACGGGCCCAGCCGTTCCCGGCCGCCCTCCCGCACGGTCAGCGTGTACGGCTGGATCCGCCGCTCGGCCAGCTTCGCCTCGACCAGCGCGAGGGTGAACTGGGAACCCACCAGCGGGATGTCCGGCTTGTGGGCGAGCAGGTACGGCACCGCGCCGATGTGGTCCTCGTGGCCGTGCGTGAGCACGATCGCCTGCACGTCGGCCAGCCGGTCCAGGATCGGCCCGAAGTCGGGCAGGATCAGGTCCACGCCGGGCTGCTCGACGTCGGGGAAGAGCACCCCGCAGTCGACGATGAGCAGCTTGCCGTCGTACTCGAAGACGGTCATGTTCCGGCCGATGGCGCCGAGTCCGCCGAGCGGGATGATCCGCAGGCCGCCCTCCGGCAGCGGCGGGGGCAGCTCACCCTCGATGTGCGCCTCGGTCACGCGTCACCTCATTCTGCGACGCCGCCGTGCGGCGTCCGTCGTGTCGTTGAATCATTCGGGCAGGGGCAGGCCCGCCGCGGCGCAGTCGGCGCGCAGCTGGGCCAGTTCGTCGCCGGTGGCCTCGACCAGCGGCGGTCGTACCGGGCCGGACGGCAGGCCCTGGGCCGCCAGTCCGGCCTTGACCAGGATGGTGCCCTGGGTGCGGAAGATGCCGGTGTAGAGCGGCAGGAGCCGCCGGTGCAGGGCGAGTGCCCCGGCCGTGTCACCGGCCTCGAACGCCTCGATCATCTGCTTCGTACCCACCCCGGTGAAGTGGGTGGAGGTGCCGACCACGCCGACCGCGCCGACGGCCAGGGCGGGCAGGGTCAGCGCGTCCTCGCCGCTGTAGAACGCGAGGTCGCTGCGGGCCAGCACCCAGGAGGTGGCGGTGAGGTCGCCCTTGGCGTCCTTGACCGCCACGATCCGGCCGTGCTCGGACAGCTTCACCAGCGTGTCGGTGGCGATCGCGACACCGGAGCGGTGCGGGATGTCGTAGAGCATGACCGGCAGCCCGGTGGCGTCCGCGACGGTGGTGAAGTGGCGCAGCAGCCCGGCCTGCGGCGGCTTGTTGTAGTAGGGCGTGACCACGAGCAGACCGTGCGCGCCGGCCTTCTCGGCCTGCGCGGCCAGCTCGACGGTGTGCCGGGTGTCGTTGGTGCCCACCCCGGCGACGATGCGGGCCCGGTCGCCGACCGCCTCGACGACCGCGCGGATCAGCGTCTCCTTCTCCGCGTCGGTCGTGGTCGGGGACTCGCCCGTGGTGCCGTTGAGCACCAGCGCGTCGTTGCCCTGCTCGTCGACGAGGTAGCGGGCCAGCCGGGCGGCGCCGTCGAGGTCGAGCGCCCCGTCCGGGGTGAACGGGGTCACCATGGCCGTGATCACTCGCCCGAACGGGCGCGACGGGCCCCGCTCCGGGGCGGCAGGGTGGTCGTGCGTCATGTTCACAACCTAGCGGACGACCACCGGTGGCCCGGCGGCGAAGGGCGACGACTCACTCGGCGTGCGGCGACGCCGCCACCTCGGTGCCGTCCGGCAGCGTGGAGATCACGAAGTCGGCGAAGACGTTCGGCGCGACGCCCTGGAGCTGCCGCAGGCACTCGACCGCCAGCTCGCGGATCTCCACGTCGGCGTGCTCGGTGGCGCGCATCTTGACGAAGTGCCGCCAGGCCCGGTAGTTGCCGGTCACCACGATCCGGGTCTCGGTCGCGTTCGGCAGCACGGCCCGGGCCGCCTGGCGGGCCTGCTTACGGCGCAGCGTCGGGTTGGGCTCGTCGGTGAAGCGGGCCTCCAGCCCCTCCAGCAACTCGGTGTACGCCCGCACCGCCGCCTCGGACGCCTCGACGAACTTCTTGTGCAGCTCGGGGTCGTCGGCGATCACCGCCGGCTCGACCATCGCCGCGTCCCGCTCGGGGACGTAGCGCTGGGAGAGCTGCGAGTAGGAGAAGTGCCGGTGCCGGATCAGCTCGTGGGTGAACGAGCGGGAGACGCCGCTGAAGTAGAAGCTCACCGAGCCGTGCTCCAGCACGCTCAGGTGGCCGACGTCCAGGATGTGCGCCAGGTAGCCGGCGTTCGTCGCGGTGGCCGGGTTCGGCTTCTTCCAGCTCTGGTAGCAGGCCCGGCCGGCGAACTCGGCGAGGGCCTGACCGCCGTCGGCGTCGGTCGACCACGGCACGTCGTCCGGCGCCTGGAACTGGGTCCACGCGATCAGTTTGACCTGGGGCTGCACCATCTCCGGCATGCCGAGGACTGTAGTTGCCCGGCCCTCGTCGTGGAAATCGGGCACGCGGCCGACCAGCACCGGGCCGGCGGCCCGTGGCCAAGGTCTCGCCCGGCGCGGTGTTCCCCCCGCATCGCCTGTCGAGCTGAGTCGCCGGTGACATCTCCGGCTCCGAGATCTTGGTACGAAAAGGCCCCTGGGAGGGCCGTTTCGTACCAAGATCTTCGGGGTTCCCGACGGGTGGAACGACCTTCCCGGGTGGCGGGAGGAATTCGGTCACGAGCGCCGGCCGGCGCGGACGCCGGTGCAAGTGCCGGTACCGGAGCCGGTGCAAGTGCCGGGCCAGGGCCGGTGGGCCTAGCGGAGCGGGGCGCACGGTGGCAGGAACGACTCAACTCCCAAGGCGTCCGGGAGCGGGTCGTGGGCAGAACGGGCGGCGCCCGCCACCTCCGCACCCGTGGTGCAGCGGTCAGACGTAGAGCGAGGGGAACGGTGCCCACGGCAGGTTGCGGACCACCGAGAAGACCGCCCAGGCGGCCAGGAAACCACCGATCACCTTGGGGCTGAACCGCGGCTCGGGCAGCCGCCACCCGAACGCCCGGTTGCCGGCCCAGGCGGCGAAGAGCCAGGCCAGGAACGGCAGCGCGAAGACGAAGAGGAAGTGGTGCCGGGCGGCGGCCGGCAGGTCGCCGTGCAGCACGTACCAGAGGGCGCGGGTGCCGCCGCACCCCGGGCAGTCCAGCCCGGTGGTGAGCTTGAGCAGGCAGGTCGGCCGGGCGTCCGGGTCGCTCTGGGTCGGGTCGCTGATCAGCGCGTATGCCATGCCGAGGCCGACGCAGCCCAGCGCCGCCAGCGGCACCGCCCAGCGCGGGGCGCGGGCGTGCAGGCGCAGCACCATCCGGGTGAACCGGTCGGGCTCGACCGGCGGATAGGGGTGGTGCGGGTGCGGGTGCGTCTCCGGGTGCGGGTCGGGCATGGTGGCAGGCCGGTCAACGCTCGTCACGCGCTCACCGTACACCCGCCACGCCCACCAACGCGGCGGCGAGCGGCGCGGCCAGGTCACCGGCGGCCGGCGGGGCGACCGCGTCCAGGCCGAGCCAGCCGGCGAGCCGGTAGAGCTCGGCGGCGAGCGCCACCGCCGTCTCCCCCGGGTCGGCGCCCGGCTCCACCCAGGCGGCCGGCACCAGCAGCGCGCCGGCCTTCCGGTCGGCCTTGAGGTCGACCCGTGCGGTGAAGCGCTCACCCTGGCGGAACGGCAGCACGTAGTAGCCGTGGACCCGCTGCGGCGCCGGCACGTAGATCTCGATCCGGTAGGTGAAGCCGAACAGCCGCTCGGTGCGGCCCCGCTCCCAGACCAGCGGGTCGAACGGGCTGACCAGCGTGTTGCCCCGCACCCAGCGGGGCAGCCGGGCGTCGGCGTGCAGGTAGGCCGGATGCCGCCAGCCCTGGACCGTGACCGGGGTCAGCTCGCCCGCCTCGACCAGTTCGGCGACCGCGCGCCGGGCCCCGGCGACCGGCAGCCGGAAGTAGTCGCGCAGCTCCGGCTCGGCGGCGACGCCGAGCGACCGGGCCGCGATCGACACCAGGGTGCGGTGCGCGTCGGCGTCGGTGGGGGTGGGCGCGTCCAGCACGGCGGCCGGCAGCACCCGCTCGGGCAGGTCGTAGCGGCGGGCGAAGGAGTTGGTGCGGTCGGCCGCGGTGACCTCGCCGGCCCAGAAGAGAAACTCCAACGCCCGTTTCACGGCGGACCAGTTCCAGCCCCAGTTGCCGGTCTCACGCGGCGCGTCGTGCTCGATCTCGGCGGCGGTGAGCGGCCCTCGGGCGGCCACCTCGTCGCGCACCCACGCCACCAGCTCGGGCTGCTCCTCGGCGATCCGGCGCATGCCGCCCCAGGCCTCGTCGCGCGCCTTGGCCATCCGCCAGCGCAGCGCCGGGTGCAGCCGCACCGGGACCAGCGACGCCTCGTGCGCCCAGTATTCGAACAGCTCCCGCGGACGGCGGTAGGCCGCGGTGTCGAGCAGGGCGGTCGGGTAGGGCCCGAGGCGGCTGTAGAGCGGCAGGTAGTGCGCGCGTTGCAGCACGTTGACCGAGTCCATCTGGATCAGCCCGACCCGGTCGAGCACCCGGCGCAGGTGTCGTCGGGTGGGCACGCCGGCGGGCGCCGGGTCGGCGAAGCCCTGGGCGGCCAGGGCGATCCGCCGGGCCTGGGCGAGGGAGAGCGATTCCGGTACGGCCATCGTCGGCGACCCTAATCCAGCCCTCCGACATCACCCGGGAGCGGCGGCTGGACTGTTCGCCCGTCGGGGCATAGAACGGACAGGTGCTCACCATCCGCCGGGAGGAGCCGGACGACGCCGAGGCGATCGCCCGGGTGCACATCCACGGCTGGCAGACCGGCTACGCCGGGATCATGCCCGACGAGGTGCTGAACCGGCTCAACCCGCGCGCCTGGGCGCAGCGGCGTCGCGACCTCGGCACCGCCGACCCGGACCACCCGTTCACCACGCTGGTCGCCGAGGACGACGGCCTGGTCGCCGGGTTCACCACGTTCGGGCCGTACCGGAACAACCAGGACCGCGGCGACCTGGATCCGGCGCACGGCGAGCTGCTGGCGATCTACCTGGAGCCGGCGTACTGGGGTTCGGGCGTCGGTCGGACGCTGCTCACGGCGGCACGCGCCGGCCTGGCCGAGCGGGGCTGGACCGGCTACCGGCTCTGGGTGCTCGCCGACAACGCGCGGGCCCGCCGCTTCTACGAGCGGGCCGGGCACTCACCGGACGGCGAGGAGTCCGCCTATCCGGTGCCGCTGGCCGGCGGACGCACCCCGGTCCTGCTCCGCGAGCTGCGCTACACCGCCCGGCTCGACGACTGACCCCGCCGGCCCGTCGGAACGCACCGGCGTCGCCCGACGCCGGATCGGCAGGCCGAGCAGCAGCGCCAGGCTGATCCAGACGTACGTGTTGCTGCCCAGGAAGCCGTCCACCCCGGTGAAGTCCTTCTCCCAGGACCAGACGATCCGGCTGCACAGCAGCGCGTACCCGACCAGCGCGGCGGCCAGCAGCAGACGGCGGCGCCGGCCGCGCGCCGCCATGCCGTTGTCGACCAGCAGGATCAGCCCCGGCAGCAGCCAGACCAGGTGGTGCACCCAGGTCACCGGGCTGACCAGGCACATCACCGCGCCGGTCAGGGCCAGGCCGGTGGCCTCGTCGCCGGCGGCCACCGCCCGCCGGCACCGCCAACCCCAGATCACCAGCGTCACGAGTACGAGCAGCAGCCAGGCGATCGTGCTCGGGTGCTGCGGGTCCAGCCGGGCGACCACCCCACGCAGCGACTGGTTGGAGACGAAGGCCAACTCACCGACCCGGTCGGTGTTCCACAGCGCCTCGGTCCAGAACTCCCGGGAGGCGTCCGGGAACAGACCGGCCGCCACCACCGTGGCCACGGCGGCGGTGCCCACCGCGGTCGCGGCGGCCCGCCAGCGGCCGGTGACCAGCAGGTAGACGATGAAGATGCCCGGCGTCAGCTTGATCGCGGTGGCCAGTCCGATGCCCACGCCGGCCCAGCGGTTGCGCGCCGGCAGCAGCCGGAGCAGGTCCACCGCCACCAGGAAGAGCAGCAGCATGTTGACCTGGCCGAAGTTGACCGTCTCGCGCATCGGCTCGTACGCGGCGGCCAGGCAGAGCGCCACCGCCAGGGTGAACCAGCGGGTCCAGCCGGACCGGCGGGCCACCGGGTCCAGCAGCCACCAGATGACCACGGCGCTGACCAGCACCGTCGCGGTCACGCTCACCACGATCGCGGCGTTCCACGGCAGGTACGCCATGGGCAGCATGACCAGCGCGGCGAACGGCGGGTAGGTGAAGCCGTACTGGGTGCCGGCCTTGAGGAAGTCGTAGATCTCCCCGCCGTCGTGCACCCAGAAGGTCAACGCCCCGTAGTAGACGTTGAGGTCGAAGAAGCCGTGCCGCACCGCCGCCACGGAGAGGAACACGGTGACCGCCGCGGCGAGCGCCGCCACGGCGACGACCTGCGCGATCGTCCGCCCGGCACCCTGCGCCACCGTCACCCTCCTCGCCCTGCGTAGGCTCACGTGCCATGGCTGCAGGCTACGTCCGCCCCGCGCGTCCCGAGGACGTCGCCGAGATCGCACGCATCCAGCTCGCGACCTGGCGGGTCGCGTACCGCCGGATCCTGCCCCGGCACGTGCTCGACAACCTGGACGAGGCGTACCTGGCCCGGCGGTGGAGCGCGGCGGTGCAGGAGCCGCCCTCGGGCGCGCACCGGGTGCTGGTCGCCGTCGAACAGGCCGCGCAATCCTATCTGGTGGGGTTCGCCGCCTCCGGTCCGGCCGACGCCGAGGCGCTCGCCCCGGGCGAGCCGGCCGACGCCCTCGCCTCGGGCGTGGTGGCGGTGACCGACCTGCTGGTCGAGCCCCGCTGGGGCCGGCGGGGGCACGGCAGCCGGCTGCTCGCCGCCGCCGTCGAGCACTGGCGTACCGACGGCTTCACCCGGGCGGTGGCCTGGGTGTTCGACGCCGACGCGGCGACCCGGGCGTTCCTCGGCTCGACCGGCTGGGAGCCGGACGGCGCGACCCGGGCGCTCGACGTGGACGACATGCTGGTCCCCCAGCTCCGGCTGCACGTGGCCGTTCCCGACGAGGCGGCGACGGACCCGGAGGGTTCTCCCGCCGACCGATGAGTTTCCGCCCCGGCACCGGTCCGACCCTGGTAGGCACGACACAGGCCAGAGTGAGGAGCGGATCATGTTCGGCGACACGAAGGCGTTCAGCGGGTTCTCGGTGGACGACCCGGACCGGGCGCAGCGCTTCTACGCCGACGTGCTGGGGCTGCGGGTCTCCCGGGACGACGACATGGGCGGGATCCTGACGCTGCATCTGGCCGGCGACCGGCCGGTGCTCGTCTACCCGAAGCCCGACCACCGTCCGGCCAGCTACACCGTGCTCAACTTCCCCGTCGCCGACGTCGACCGGGCGGTCGACGAGCTGGTCGCGCGTGGCGTACGGCTGGAGCGGTACGACGGCATGCCGCAGGACGACAAGGGAATCATGCGCGGCAACGGGCCCACCATCGCCTGGTTCACCGATCCGGCCGGCAACGTCATGTCCCTCATCGAGGAGAGCTGAGCCGGCGCGCTGGCGGTCCCGGCACGGGGCGGGACCGCCAGCGCGGATCAGCCCTTGTCCGCGCCCTCGTTGGCGCCGCGCACGAAGTAGCGCTGGAAGATGACGAAGAGCACCGCCACCGGGATGGTGGCCAGCAGCGCCGCGCCGAGCTTCAGCGGATACTGGGTGCCCTTGCCGAGCGAGCCGCTGACCAGGTCGGCCAGCCCGCGCGGCAGCGTGAACAGGTCCGGGTCCTGGACCGACACAAGGCTGTGCGGGAACTCGTTCCAGGAGCCCTGGAACGACAGGATGGTCAGCGTGATCAGCGCCGGCCGGGCCATCGGCAGCACCACCGACCAGAACGTGCGGAAGACCCCGGCGCCGTCGATCCGGGCCGCCTCCTCGACGCTGACCGGGATCGACTCGAAGAACTGCTTCATGATGAACACGCCCGCCGCGTCGGCGAGCAGCGGCACGATCAGGCCGGCGTAACTGTCGTAGAGGCCGATCTGCTTGAGCACCAGGAACTTCGGGATCAGCAGCACCACGCCCGGCACCGCCATCACCGCGATGACGGCGGCGAACAGCCCGGCCCGGCCCCGGAACCGCAGCCGGGCCAGCGCGTAGCCGGCGAGCGAGTCGAAGAACACCCGGCCGAGCGTGACCAGCACGGTGACCAGCAGCGAGTTGCCGAGCCAGAGCGGGAAGTTGGTGCCGGAGAAGATCCGCTCGAAGCCGGCCAGCGTGAGCGGGTCGGGGAACGGCGACAGCGGGTTGGCCGCCGCGTCCGGCTCGGTCTTGAGCGAGTTGCCGAGCTGGATCACGAACGGGTAGAGGAAGACCAGCCCGAAGAAGATCAGGACCGCGTACCCGAGGACGCGGTTGACCCGGGCGCGCGTCCCGCGGTCGCCGCGGCGGGCGACGGGCGCCGGCCGGTCGGTCAGCACGGCCATGTCAGGACCCCTCCGGTACGCGTCGACGCCACCACCGGCCGCGCCGGGGACCGTCCCGGTCGGCCATCAGCCGGCGCTGGAACAGGGTGAGCAGGATGATGATCAGGAACAGCACGAACGAGATGGCCGCGCCGGAGCCGTAGTCGAAGTCCCGGAACGCGGTCCGGTACGACAGGTACGCCGGGGTGAGCGTGGTCTTGGCCGGGTCGCCCTGGCTCATCACGTACACCTGGTCGAAGACCTGCCAGGAGCCGATCAGTCCCAGGGTGACCACGAGGAACGTGGTGGGCTTGATCAGCGGCAGGGTGACGTAGCGAAAGCGCTGCCAGCGGCTGGCGCCGTCGAGCGTGCTGGCCTCGTCCAGCGCCACCGGCACGTTCTGCAGGGCGGCCAGGTACATCAGCATGAACGTGCCCGAGGTGGTCCAGATGACCAGGCAGATGATCGACGTCATGGCCACGCTCGGCCCGGAGAGCCAGTCCCACCAGGTCAGCCCGAGCGGGCCGCCGGAGGTGAGCGCGGCCGGCGGCTCGTTCATCCCGAACGCGCCGAACAGAAGGTGCAGCACGCCCCGACCGTCGGCGAACCACTCGGGGCCGTCG
Organism: Micromonospora sp. WMMD754; assembly: GCF_049315235.1. NCBI lineage: Bacteria > Bacillati > Actinomycetota > Actinomycetes > Micromonosporales > Micromonosporaceae > Micromonospora > Micromonospora sp. WMMD754. The sequence continues at coordinate 3,594,795 of NZ_CP186058.1, read as the reverse complement.
ATGCCGAGCAGGCCGAGCAGCCGGTTGACCGCGCCGGAGTTGGCGAACAGGAAGAGGAACACCACGCTGATCGCCACCGAGCTGGTGACCGACGGGAAGTAGAAGGCGCTACGGAAGAAGCCCTTCCCCTTGAGCAGCCGGTTGTTCACCACCAGGGCGAGACCGAGGGCGAGCACGGTCTGCACCGGCACGACGATCCCGACGTAGTAGATGTTGTTGCGGATGGCGGTCATGAAGTCGCGGCGGGCGAGCCCGTCCTCGGTGAACAGCCGCGAGTAGTTGTCGCCGCCGACGAACGGCACGTCGCCGGTGAACGGGCTGCCCTGGCCGTTCCAGTCGGTGAGGCTCACCCAGAGCGCCATCAGGATCGGCAGCAGCAGGAAGAGCCCGAGGATCACGATCACCGGCGCGACGAAGAGCCAGCCGGCGAGGTTCTCGTTGCCGCGGATACCGCCGCGGCGGCGGCGCGGCGGGCCGGCCGAGGCGGTGCCCGGCGCGGCGAGCGTGTCCGTTGCCACTCCCTCTCCCTTCTCGGGGGAGGTGAAAGGAAGGGCCCCCTCTTAACACCCGTCTGTTAACAAGGGGCCCCTCCTTACACCTCAGCCGCCGAGCGCCGCCTTGGCGTTCTTGTCGAAGTTGGCCAGGATGGTCTTCGGGTCGCCGGTGGCCAGGCCCTGCAGGCCGGCCTCCAGGTCACGCAGCACGCTGTCCATCTTCGGCGCGTTCACCGGGCCCTGGGCGTACGCGACGCCGTCGATGAACGGCTTGTCGGCCGGGAAGGCGCTGGTGTACTGGCCGCTCACGGACTGGCGGGACGGCATCACGCCGAACGCCTTGGCGAACGCCATCTGCTGGTCGCCGGCGGTCATCGCCTCGACGAACTTGATCGCCTGCTCCTTGTACTTGGACTTGGCGGCGATGCCCCAGCACTGGGTGAAGGAGAGCGTGCCCTGGCCCTTGGGACCGGCCGGCAGCGGGACGACCTTGTACTTCACGTTCGGGAAGTCGTTCTGCAGGGCGCCCTTGATCCAGTTGCCCTCGATGGTCATCACGGCCTTGCCCTTGCCGAACGCCTCACCGGACCAGCCGGAGTCGAGCTGCTTGGGGAACTTCGCGTAGCCGTTGGTGAGCAGCGACTTGACGTACTGGAGGGCCTGGAGGTTCTCCGGGGTGTCCGCGGTCGGCTGCTTGCCGTCGGCGCTCATCAACCAGCCGCCGTTCTGCACCAGGAACGCGCCGATGCGGTCCCGGGTGTCGCCGAGCGCGAGCGCCACCTGGCCCTTCGCCTTGATCTTCTGGCTGACGGCGGTGAGCTGGTCCCAGGTCGTCGGCACGTCCGCGTCGGTCAGCCCGGCCTTGGTCCACAGGTCGGTGTTGATCTGGAGCGCCAGCGTGGAGAAGTCCTTCGGCGCGCAGTAGAGCTTGCCGTCGTAGGTGAACGCGGTGCGCAGGCTCTCGTAGAAGTCGTCGGTGTTGCTCACCTTGTCGCCGTACGGCTCGAGCGCCCCGACGCTGGCGAAGTCGGCGAACCGGGTGGCGTCGACGTAGAAGACGTCCGGCGGGGTGCCACCGGCAAGTGCCTGGCCGAGCTGCTGGGTGAGGTCCTGGGCCGGGGTGACGGTGGCGGTGTTTCCGGAGGAGCCGGCCCACTTCGCGGCGGCCTCCTGCACGGCCTTGGTCTCGGCGTCGCCGGAGGAGCCGATCAGGATCTGCAGGCTGGCCGGGCCGCTGGACTGCTTGGTGTCGCCGGCCGAGTCGTCGAAGCCGCTGCCGCAGGCGGCGGAGCCGAGCAGCGCGACGGCGGCGACGCCCGCCAGCGCGGCCCGGGTGAACGTGCGAGGTGTCATCTGATTCTCCTGGTGGGGGATGGGATCACGCCGTGTGCCGGAGCACCAGCGAGGGACTCAGCAGCAGCTGGGGGTCGCGCTGCTGCCCGTCGAGCAGCCCGGTGAGCAGCTCGACGCAGCGGGCGGCGGCCTCACCGAGCGGTTGGCTGACGCTGCTCAGCCCGACCGCGGCGGCCACCGGGGTGTCGTCGAAACCGACGACGGCGACGCCGGTCGCCGTCTCGCGCGCGGCCTGCCACGCGCCGAGCGCCAGCGAGTCGCTGGCGCAGACCACCGCGGTCGGCGGCGCGTCGAGGGCGAGCAACGCGCGCAACTCGCGCGCCCCCTCGGCGATGCCGTCCTCGGTGGCGCGGTCCACCGCGGCGCCGTCCAGGCCGACCTCCGCCATGGTGGTACGCCAGCCGGCGCGCCGGTCGTCGCCGACCCCCGAGCCGGCGGGCCAGCCGAGGAAGGCGATCCGGCGGTGGCCGGCGGCGAGCAGGTGTCGGGTGGCCTGAGCGGTGCCGGCGGCGCCGTCCACGTCGACCCAGGGGTGGGCGTCCGGTGCGTCCCAGGGCCGGCCGAAGGTCACGAACGGCACCTCGCGCTCGGCCAGCCACGCGGTACGCGGGTCGCCGTGCTTGGTGCCGGTGAGCACGAACGCGTCCAGGTCGTACGCGCCGAGCAGGGCGTCGTAGGTGGCGATCTCCTGGTCGTCGTCGCGGGCGGTGTAGAGCAGGACCCGGTAGCCGCCGGCGTCGGCGGTCTCGGTGAGGCCGTGCAGGAAGCGGTCGAGCACCGAGCCGTTGATGCCGTCCCGGGTGGGTTCGATGCGGACGGCGATGAGCCGGGACCGGCCGGTCCGCATCTGCCGGGCGGCCTGGTTGGCCCGGTAGCCGAGCGCCGCGATCGCCTCCCGCACCCGCTGCCGGGTGTCCTCGCGGACGATGTGCGGCGCGTTGAGCACGTTGGAGACGGTCTGCCGGCTGACCTGGGCGTGCCGGGCCACCGTCGCGATGGTTACCTTTTCTCCCACGAAATCCCTCTCGCCGCCTTGAACGATCCAATCCCGATGGGGCAGGATTAGAACGTTCAAAGTTTCTGGAATGTTTCGCACTTTGCACCGGCCGCGGTCATCTGTCAAGACGTCCGTCGCCACCGATCAGCACCAGGAGTCCCCTCGTGACCGAACGCCACCTCCAACCGCTGCTGCACGACCTGGTCGGCGTGGTGCACGCCCCCACGAGCGCGCTCGGCGACGCGGCCGGTCAGCTCCGGCCGCACGGCGTCCAGGGCGTCTTCCACGCCGACGCCCGGGTGCTCTCCCGCGCCGAGCTGCGCCTCGACGACCGCGAGCCGGAGTCGATCGGCGGCGGCGCGGTCGGCCCGCACGGCGCCCGCTTCGTCGGCCTGGCCCGCTGGCTCGGCGACCCCACCCCCGACCCCACCGTCCGGGTCGACCGCATCCGGCAGGCCGGCGCGCGCGGTCTGACCGAGGAGATCGTCGTGACGTCCACCGCCGCCGAGCCGGTGCGCACCACGGTCACCGTCGACCTGGCCTGCGACCTCGCCCCGGTCGAGCAGGTCAAGGCCGGCCACGCCGGCCGGCCGCTGGAGGCCAAGGCCGGGGAGCCGGGCCGGGTGCAGTGGGCCGCCGACGGCCTCACCGTGACCGTGACCGGCGCGGACGCCACCGTGGACGCCGCCGGCGAACACGCCGTCGCGCCGCGCCTGAGCTGGCCGGTCACCGTCGACCCGGGCGCCTCGGTCACGCTGCGCTGGCGGCTCGACGTCGCCGACCCACGGGCCGTGGTGAGCGCCGCGCCGGCCGCCGCGAGCTGGGCCGAGCCACGGGTCGACGCCGACGACCGCCGCCTGCTGCGGCTGCTCGACCGGTCCCTGGCCGACCTGCGCGGGCTGCGGCTGGCCGAGCCGGCGCACCCGGAGGACGTCTTCCTCGGCGCCGGCGTGCCCTGGTTCCTCACCCTGTTCGGCCGGGACAGCCTCTGGGCCGCCCGGATGATGCTGCCGCTCGGCACCGACCTGGCCGCCGGCACGCTGCGGGTGCTGGCCCGACGGCAGGGCACCCGGGTCGACCCGGCCACCGGCGAGCAGCCCGGCAAGATCCTGCACGAGCTGCGCCGCCACGAGCTGTCCTTCGACAACGGGATGCGGCTGCCTCCCGCCTACTACGGCACCGTCGACGCGACCATGCTCTGGGTCGGGCTGCTGCACGACGCCTGGCGCTGGGGCCTGCCCGCTGACCAGGTCGAGCCGCTGCTGCCGCATCTGGAGGCGGCGCTGCGCTGGCTCGACGAGCACGCCGACGCCGACGGCGACGGCTTCGTCGAGTACATCGACACCACCGGCCACGGCCTGGCCAACCAGGGCTGGAAGGACTCCGGCGACGCGGTGCGCTTCCGGGACGCCCGGCTGGCCGCGCCGCCGATCGTGCTGGCCGAGGTGCAGGGGTACGCGCACCAGGCCGCGACGAACGGCGCCGACCTGCTGGACGCGTTCGGCCGCCCGGGCGCGGACCGCTGGCGCGGCTACGCCGACCGGCTCGCCGAGCGGTTCCGCGCCGCGTTCTGGGTGGACGGCCGCCACGGCCCCCAGCCGGCGCTGGCGCTGGACCGGGACAAGCGCCCGGTGGACTCACTGACCAGCAACATCGGCCACCTGCTCGGCACCGGCCTGCTGTCGGACGCCGAGTCGGCACAGGTCGCGGCGCTGCTCTCCACCGAGGCGCTGGCCGGCGGCTTCGGCCTGCGCACCATGTCCACCGACGACGCCGGGTTCAGCCCGCTGTCCTACCACTGCGGGTCGATCTGGGCCCACGACACCGCGATCGTGCTCGCCGGGCTGGCCCGCGCCGGGCACCGCGCGGCCGCGCTGCGGCTCGCCGACGGTCTGCTCGCCGCCGCCGAGGCGTTCGACTACCGCCTCCCCGAGCTGTACGGCGGGGACGACCGGTCGGCCCTCGGTCGACCCGTGCCGTACCCGGCGGCCTGCCGTCCGCAGGCCTGGTCGGCGGCGGCGGCCGTGCTGCTGCTCCAGGCCGGCCTGGGCGTCTACCCGGACGTGCCGAACGGCCGCGTCGACCTGCGCCCGTTGGCCGGCCCCGAGCTGGGCGCGCTGAGCGCGGCCGGCCTGCGGATCGCCGGCTCCCCGGTCACGGTCTCGGTCGACCACACCGGCCACCCCACCCTGACCGACCTCCCCGCCACCCTGCACATCCCCACCCCCCGATCCCCCGCCGAAACCCCCCTCCCCCTCCCCCGCCCCTGACCCACCAGCAGCCTCGCCGCACCGGGCCCCGCCCCACCTCGTTGATCATGAAGTTGGCGGCAGTTCCGATCTCCCCACCGCCGCCAACTTCATGCCCGCCCGGCCCGCCGGCCCGCCGGCCCGTCCGGCGGGGAGGGGCGGCGATCAAGGGGTTTGCGTCGGGCGGGCTGGCGGGTTCTGACGCGAACTCCTTGATCACCGGCGGGAGGGCGACGGGCGGTGTGGGGTGGGGTGGGGTGGGGGAGGTCAGGGGGTGGGGAGTTCGGCCACCAGTTCGTCGTCCTCCATGTCGCCGGTGGGGTGGAAGCCCAGGGAGGTGTAGAGGGCGGCGGCGGGGGCGTTGTCCGGGTGGTAACTGAGGCGGATCGGCTGGCCGGCCTCGGCCAACCAGGCCGTGAGCGTCCGCACCGTGGCGCGGCCCAGCCCCCGGCCCTGCTCGGCGGCGTCGATCACCATGCCGCCGATCCACCGTGAGCCGTCATCGTCCACGCCCCACATGACGTGTCCCACCACGACGTCGTCGGCACACACGGCGAGCGAGTTCCACACGTCCGAGTGCATGGTGAGCAGCAAATAGCGGGCGGCCAACGCCGCGACGAAGGTGCGCTGGTCGTCACGGGGCGCCACGTCCGCCACCGCCCGCCAGTTGTCGTCGTCCACCGGCCGCAGGGTCACCCGGCGGCCGAGCCGGTCGTGCTCTCCAGAGTCGATCATGGCGGTCAGCCTAGGGTCGGTCCCACCCGCCGGCCATCGGTTTCGCCGATATCGCGCCCCGACCGGCGGCCAGTGGACCGGCGGCGGTCGACCCACCGGCCCCGGGTCGGGACGGTCAGTCGGTCGGGGCGAGTGCGGCGCGGTCGAGGTACGGTCGCGGGTCGCCGGCGCCGAGGTCGGTGACGCCGGCACTGTGCAGGGCGCCGATGGCCAGGGTGCGACGGACCGCGGCGAAAGTGATCACGTGGCCGATGGTGCCGCCCAGCGTGTGGGTGGTCGGGGGCGTGCAGGTGGTGTCGACGAAGGTGTCCGCCAGCGTACCGGCGGACAGGGTCGTGGCCACGAAGGCCCGCCAGTCACGGCCGGCCACCGCGTGCCGGGCGGCCAGCCCGGTCATCGACCGGTCGCTCTCGTCGGGCCACTCGCCGCCGCGCAGCGCCGCGAGCCAGTGCTCCTCCTGGGTGACCATCGCGTTGATCAGGGAGCGGAGCGTCGGCTGCTCGTCGATCGTCTCCACGGACACGGTGACGGGGCGGTCGAGCACCCGGTCGTCCAGGCGGCCGGCGCGGTCGATGATGGCGCCGAGTGTCTCGACGTGGTGGTCGACCAGGTGTTGGAGCACGTTCATCGGGGTCTCCTGACGTGCCGCCGGCAGCCGCAGGCCGCCGGGCGGTTGGAAGTGGACGCCGCTGGGGCAGGGCAGCTCCAGCTCGCGGAAGGTCAGCGGTGGGCGCCGCCGGACGGCGGTCGGGGCGAGGCCGTAGGACCGCTGGAAGGCGCGGGTGAACGCCTCGTGCGAGCCGTACCCGGCCTCGACGGCGATGTCGAGGACGGTCCGGCCGCTGGTGGTGAGCCGGTGCGCCGCACGTTCCAGGAGCAGCCGGCGGCGCAGAGCGCCCGGCGGTTCCCCGGTGGCCGCGGCGACCAACCGGTCGAAGTGGAACCGGGACAGGTGAGCCCGGGCGGCCAGGCCGCCCGGGCTCGCCGCCGGATCGTCGAGCGCGGCCTGGAGGACGTCCAGGAGGCCGGTGAGTCCGTCGTTCCGGTTCATGCGCTCAGCCTGCACCCGCCGCGGGCGGCACCGCTTGATCGCCGTTGCGCACCCGCGGGCCGGGGGGGCCGACGCGGGCGCGGCGCGCGGTCAGTCGAGCAGGGCGTCCAGGCCGACGGTGAGGCCCGGCCGGCGGACCACCTCGCGTACGGCCAGCAGCACGCCGGGCATGAACGAGGCCCGGTCGTACGAGTCGTGCCGGATGGTCAGCGTCTCGCCGGTGGTGCCGAACAGCACCTCCTGGTGGGCGACCAGGCCGGTGGCGCGGACCGCGTGGACGCGTACCCCGTCGATGTCGGCGCCGCGGGCCCCGGCCACCTCGTCACGGGTGGCGTCCGGGGCCGGGCCGAGGCCGGCCTCGGCGCGGGCCGCCGCGATCAGCCGGGCGGTGTAGGTGGCGGTGCCGCTAGGCGCGTCCAGCTTGCGCGGGTGGTGCTGCTCGACGATCTCGACCGACTCGAAGTGCCGGGCGGCGCGCGCCGCGAACTGCATCATCAGGACCGCGCCGATGCCGAAGTTCGGGGCGATCACCACGCCCACCCCGGGCCGGTCGGCGAGCCAGTCGCGCACCTGCGCCAGGCGCTCCTCGGTGAAGCCGGTGGTGCCGACCACGGCGTGGATGCCGCGCTCGACGCAGAAGCGCAGGTTGTCCATGACCGCGTCGGGGGTGGTGAAGTCGACGACCACGCCGGCCCCGGCGTCCGCGACCGTGGTCAGGTCGTCACCCTGGTCGACGGCCGCGACCAGGTCCAGGTCGGGGGCGGCCTCGACCGCCTTGCAGACCTCCATGCCCATCCGGCCCCGGGCACCCAGCACGCCGACCCGGGCCGCCTCGGCCGGGCCCTTCTCCCGCACGTCAGTCACGGGGCACAACCTATCCCAATCGGGACGCGGGCCACGCCGCGGACCGACAAGCGGGACGCCGGTCAGCGCGTGAAGGCGCCCTCGTCGAACGGGCCGACCACGGCCAGCGACATCGGCCGGGCGAGCAGCTCGGCGGCGAGGTCGTTCACGTCCGCCAGGGTGACCGCGTCCACCCGGGCCAGCAGCTCGTCCACCGGCATCAGGTTGCCGTAGAGCAGCTCGCCCTTGGCCAGCCGACTCATCCGGGAGCCGGTGTCCTCCAGCCCGAGCACGAACGAGCCCTTGCTCATCCCCTTGCCCCGGGCCAGTTCCGCCTCGGTGATGCCCTCGGCGGCCACCCGGGCCAGCTCGGCCCGGGTCAGGTCGAGCACCTCGTCCACCTTGCCCGGAGCGCAGCCGGCATAGACGGCGAAGACGCCGCTGTCGGCGTACTGGCTGGCGTAGGAGTAGACCGAGTACGCCAGGCCGCGCTGCTCCCGGATCTCCTGGAACAGTCGGCTGGACATGCCGCCGCCGAGCACGTTGTTGAGCACGCCGAGCGCGAAGCGCCGGTCGTCGGTGCGGTCGATGGCGGGGCAGCCCAGGATGACGTGGGCCTGCTCGGTCTCCTTCGGCTCGACCAGCGTGGTGGCCGGCTTCGTGCGTACCGCCGGGGTGGTCGACCGGTGCGGCGCCGGCGCGGCCGGGTCGGTGTCCAGCGGCGTGTCGCGCAGCGCCTGCCGGACCAGCCTGACCACGGCGGCGTGGTCGAGGTTGCCGGCAGCGGCGATCACGATCTGCGGCGGGGTGTACCGCTTGCGGTAGAAGCCCTGGATCTGCCGCCGGGTCATCGGGGTGACCGTGTCCTCGGTGCCGGAGATGAGCCGGCCGAGCGGGTGGTCGCCGTAGACCGCGCGGGCGAACAGGTCGTGCACCTCGTCGCCGGGCTCGTCGTCGTGCATGGCGATCTCTTCGAGGATGACGCCGCGCTCGGTCTCCACGTCCGGCTCGGCCAGCACCGAGTCGGCCACCGCGTCGCACATCACGTCGATGGCCAGCGGCAGGTCCTCGTCCAGCACCCGGGCGTAGTAGCAGGTGTATTCCTTCGTGGTGAAGGCGTTGGTCTCGCCGCCCACCGCCTCGATCTCGGACGAGATCTCCAGCGCGGTGCGCTTGCGGGTGCCCTTGAAGAGCAGGTGCTCCAGGAAGTGCGCGGCGCCGGCCTGCGGCCCGGTCTCGTCCCGGGAGCCGACCGCCACCCAGATGCCGAACGAGACGCTGCGCATCGCCGGGATCGCCTCGGTGAGCACGCGCAGCCCGCTGGGCAGCACGGTACGCCGGACGGTGCCGCCGAGTGGGTCGTCGCTGAGGGTGCGGGTGACCGCCCGTCCCGGCGCAGGGGAAGACGAACTCACGGGAACCTGCTCTCCGTACCACGAGGGGTGGGGAACGAACGACGGCTCCAGCCCGCGCACGCGACCTGGAGCCGTGGGCCGGCCCGGGCGACGCACACGTCGCCCGGGCCGGTCGGTCGATCAGCTGTGCCGGGTCCGGCGACGCGGACGGTCGCCGCCCTCGCCACCCTCGGAGCGACGCTCGCCGCCCCGGTCACCACCGCGGTCGCCGCCACGGTCACCACCGCGGTCACCACCGCGGTCGCCCCGGTCACGCGGGCCGCGATCGCCGCCACGGTCCCGGCCGGACGGACGCTCGCCGCCGGCGGCCTCACCGGCGGCCGGCGCCTCGGCGCCCTCCGGACGGATCTTGTCCAGGTAGATCTTGCCGCGCGCGTCGATGTCGGCGATCTCGACCTCGACCTTGTCGCCGACGTTGAGGAAGTCCTCGACCTTCTCGACCCGCTTGCCGTCGCCCACCTTGGAGATGTGCAGCAGGCCGTCGCGGCCGGGCAGGAGCGAGATGAAGGCGCCGAACGCGGCCGTCTTCACCACGGTGCCGAGGAACCGCTCCCCCACCTTCGGCAGGGTCGGGTTGGCGATGCCGTTGATCCGGTCCACCGCGGCCTGGGCCGACGGGCCGTTGGTCGCGCCGACGTAGATGGTGCCGTCGTCCTCGATCGAGATCTCGGCGCCGGTCTCGTCCTGGATCGCGTTGATGGTCTGGCCCTTCGGGCCGATCACCATGCCGATCTTGTCGACCGGGATCTTGACGGTGGTGACGCGCGGCGCGTAGTCCGACATCTCCGCCGGGGCCTCGATGGCCCGCTGCATCACGTCGAGGATGGTCTGCCGGGCCTCGTGCGCCTGCTGGAGCGCGGCGGCCAGCACGTCCGACGGGATGCCGTCGAGCTTGGTGTCGAGCTGCAGCGCGGTGACGAAGTCGCGGGTGCCGGCGACCTTGAAGTCCATGTCACCGAACGCGTCCTCGGCGCCGAGGATGTCGGTCAGCGTCACGTACTGGGTCTTGCCGTCGACCTCGTCGGAGATGAGGCCCATGGCGATGCCGGCGACCGGCGCCTTCAGCGGCACACCGGCCGAGAGCAGGCCCAGCGTCGAGGCGCAGACCGAACCCATCGAGGTGGAGCCGTTGGAGCCGAGCGCCTCGGAGACCTGCCGGATGGCGTACGGGAACTCCTCGCGCGACGGCAGCACCGGGAGCAGCGCCCGCTCGGCCAACGCGCCGTGGCCGATCTCGCGCCGCTTCGGCGAGCCGACCCGGCCGGTCTCACCGGTCGAGTACGGCGGGAAGTTGTAGTTGTGCATGTAGCGCTTGCGGTTCTCGGGGGACAGCGTGTCCACCATCTGCTCCATGCGCAGCATGTTCAGCGTGGTGACGCCCAGGATCTGGGTCTCGCCGCGCTCGAACAGCGCCGAGCCGTGCACCCGCGGCAGCACGCCGACCTCGGCGGTCAGCGGGCGGATGTCGCGCGGCCCGCGGCCGTCGATGCGGACCTGCTCGCGCAGCACCCGGTTGCGGACCTCGGACTTGGTCAGCGAGCGGAACGCGGCGGACAGCTCCTTCTCGCGGCCCTCGAAGCGACCGGTCAGCTCCTCGGCGACCTTGGCCTTGATCCGGTCCAGGGCCTCCTCGCGGTCGGCCTTGCCGGCGATCTTCAGCGCCTCGGTGACGTCGGCGCGGGCCACGTCGGCCACCGCGTCGTACACGTCGTCCTGGTAGTCCAGGAAGACCGGGAACTCGGCGACCGGCTTGGCGGCCACCTCGGCCAGCTCGCTCTGCGCCCGGCACAGCTCGCGGATGGCCGGCTTGGCGGCCTCCAGGCCGCTGGCCACGATCTCCTCGGTCGGCGCGGTGGCGCCGCCCGAGATCAGGGTCACCGCGTGCGGGGTGGCCTCGGCCTCGACCATCATGATCGCGACCTCGCCGTCGGGCAGGGTGCGACCGGCGACGACCATGTCGAAGGTGGCGCGCTCCAGCTCCTCCAGGGTCGGGAAGGCGACCCACTGGCCCTCGACGTGCGCGACCCGGGTCGCGCCGATCGGGCCGGAGAACGGCAGGCCGGAGAGCTTGGTCGACATCGAGGCGGCGTTGATGGCCACCACGTCGTACGGGTGCTGCGGGTCGAGCGCGAGCACGGTCTCGACGACCTGGACCTCGTTGCGCAGGCCCTTGACGAACGAGGGGCGCAGCGGCCGGTCGATCAGGCGGCAGGTGAGGATCGCGTCCTCGCTGGGCCGGCCCTCGCGGCGGAAGAACGAGCCGGGGATCCGGCCCGCGGCGTACATCCGCTCCTCGACGTCGACGGTCAGCGGGAAGAAGTCGAACGACTCGCGCGGCTGCTTGCCCGCCGTGGTGGCGGAGAGGACGACCGTCTCGCCGAGCTGGGCGACGACGGAGCCGGCGGCCTGCCGGGCCAGCCGGCCGGTGGAGAAGGTGATCTCACGGGTGCCGAAGGACCCGTTGTCGATCACGGCGGTGCGGGATTCGGTGCCGAGGTTGGTCTCGGTCATGTGCTGTGGTGCTCCTTCGCGTCGTCGGCCGACGACACGGGAACTGCTCAGGCGGCCGGTCTTCGATCGAAGCGCCCGGGAGGGTCGGCATGGTGCCGAGGTTCCCGGGGGCCACTACCGGAGACCGGTGCTGACCGGCTCCCTCTCGGGTCGTCGCGCGGCCGGTTTCTTCTGGTGGTACCGGAACGGGGGAGCGGCCGAGCGGCCACTCCCCCGTCAGGTCATCGGCGCAGGCCGAGCCGCTCGATGAGCGATCGGTAGCGGTTGATGTCCTTCTTCTGGACGTAGTTGAGCAGCCGACGGCGCCGGCCGACCAGCAGCAGCAGCCCGCGGCGGCTGTGGTGGTCGTGCTTGTGCACCTTCAGGTGCTCGGTCAGCTCCGCGATCCGCTTGGTCAGGACCGCGACCTGCACCTCCGGCGAACCGGTGTCGCCCTCGGCGGTCGCGTACTCCTGGCGGATCTTGGCCTTGGCTTCCTGGTCGAGCGCCATGTTCTCCCTGTTTCGTGGGTCGTTCGATGAGGTCCGTCGGAGCGGTCGTGGTGACCGGTGCGACGGCCCGGTTCCTCGCACCCGCGGCGTCGTGCAGGCACGCGAGGCCCCCGTCGGTCAGCCGACGTCTCCGCCAGCCTACCAGCCCCGGGCCGGACCGGCCGGTCAAGGTCCGCGAGCGGGTCAGGACACCGCCCGGCGGGTCCGCTCCACGTCCTCGGCGATCTGGGCGACCAACGGCTCGATCGCGTCGTACGTCCGTTGCTCGCGCAGGTGCGCCACGAAGTCCAGGGCCAGCCGCTCGCCGTACAGGTCGCCGCTGAAGTCCAGCGCGTACGCCTCGACCCGTCGTTCCCGCCCGGAGAACGTCGGGTTCGTGCCGATCGAGACCGCCGCCGCGAGCGGGTCGCCGCCGCGACGCACCAGCCGGGCCGCGTACACCCCGTCGGCGGGCACCGCCGCGTACCGGTGGGTCAGCAGGTTGGCCGTCGGGTAACCCAGCTCACGCCCGCGCTGGTCGCCGCGGACCACCACGCCCTCGACCCGGTGCGGGCGGCCGAGCGCCGCCGCCGCCGCGCGCACGTCGCCCGCGTCGACGCAGGACCGGATGTACGTGGAGGAGAAGACCGTGCCCGCCTCGGCGACCAGCGGCGCCCCCTCCACGGCGAAGCCGAAGGTGCGGCCCAGCCGCTCCAGCAGGGCCACGTCACCGGCCGCCCGGTGGCCGAACCGGAAGTTGTCGCCGACCACCACCAGCGCGGCGTGCAGGTGCTCGACCAGGATGTCGTGCACGAACGCCTCGGCCGGCAGCCGGGAGAACTCCGGGGTGAACGGCACCACGCAGAGCACGTCCGCGCCGAGCGCCTCGATCAGCTCCGCCTTGCGGGCCGGCTCGGTGAGCACCGCCGGGTGCGAGCCGGGGCGGACCACCTCGGCCGGGTGCGGGTCGAACGTCACCACCACCGACTTGACGCCCAGCTCACGGGCGCGCGCCACGGCATGGCCGATGGTGGCCTGGTGCCCCTTGTGCACGCCGTCGAAGACGCCGATGGTGACCACCGAGCGCCCCCAGCCGCCGGGCGCCGCCTCGTACCCCCGCCACCGCTGCATGCCGCTCCTCCCCTGTCCGCCCGCGCGCCGTCAGGCCGGGGCCAGCACGATCTCCGCGCGGGCCCGTCCGTCCCGCTCGCTGACGATAGCGATCAGCCCGCCGGCCGGGCCGAAGACCGCGTACGGCCCGGCGATCCCCACCGGGGCCAGCGGCCCGCCGTGGGAGAGCACCCGGGCCTCCTCGGCGGTGGCGTCCCGGCGCGGGAAGTAGCGGTCGGCCGCCGCGTCCAGCGACAGGTTCACCACCTCCGGGGCGCGCTCCTCCAACTGGTCGAGCGTGGCCGCCTCGGCCAGCGTGAACGCGCCGACCGAGGTGCGGCGCAGCGCGGTGAGGTGCCCGCCGACCCCGAGAGCCACGCCCGCGTCGCGGGCCAGGGCCCGGATGTACGTCCCGGACGAGCAGGTGACGTCGACGTCCACGTCGACCACGTCCGGGGTGTCCCGGCGGATCGCCCGCACGTCGAGCCGGGAGACGGTCACCCGGCGGGCGGGCAGCTCGACGGTCTCCCCGTCGCGGACCCGCTTGTACGCCCGCTGCCCGTCGATCTTGATGGCGCTGACCGCGCTGGGCACCTGGTCGATCTCGCCGGTGAGCACGGCCAGCGCGGCGCGTACCGCCTCGTCGGTGACCGCGCCGGCCGGCGTGCTCGCGACCACCTCGCCCTCGGCGTCGTCGGTGACCGTGGACTGCCCCAGCCGGATCGTCGCGGTGTAGCTCTTGCCGGCGCCGATCACGTAGGTCAGCAGCCGGGTCGCCCGGCCCACCCCGATCACCAGCACGCCGGTGGCCATCGGGTCCAGCGTGCCGCCGTGGCCCACCCGGCGGGTGCGGGCCAGTCGCCGCACGCGGGCCACCACGTCGTGCGACGTCATGCCGCCGGGCTTGTCGACCACGATCAGACCGTCTGCGCTCACGACCGCCAAGCCTGCCAGACGGCGGTGATCGGCCCCGCGGGGGATACCGCCCGGGTCACCGGGGGTGTCAAGATCAGCCGCCGTCCGCCGCGCCTGCCCGGGAAGCCCGATGACCGATCCCCGTTCCGCCCCCGACCCCCACCCTTCCCACGAGGCCCTGGGGCCGGTTCCCGACTGGCTACGCCAACCCACCCCGGAGGTCGCGCCGGGCCGGGCCGACCGGTGGCGGATCGGCGCGAGCCGGCACTCCGCGAAGCTGCTCGGCGGCGCGGCCGCACTGCTCCTGCTGGTCTGCGCGGGCTCGGTCGCGGCGACCGGCTACCAGGGACTCCAGCGTTGGCGCGAGGTCCCGGTGGCGTACCCCACGGTCAGACCGCCGAGCGGCGAGCAGGCGGTCAGCTCGGCGTCGCCCCCACCGGCCGCCGGGCCGTTCGACGGCACCCCCGCCGCCGACTTCGCCGAGGGCGCGGCCGGCATCGCCCTGCCACGCGCCCGACGGACCGGCGCGTTCACCGAGAAGCAGGTGACCGACGCGCTGGCCACGGTCCGCAAGGCGCTGGTCACCGGCCGGCTGGACCGCGCGTTCCTCACCGCGAAGGACTCGGAGCGGCTGGTGCGACAGTTCGCCCCGGACGACCGCGCCACGATCCGGGCCGACTTCGCCAGTGGCGGCGCCGCCAACTACGCCACCCGGTTCGGGCCGAGCACCCGGTTGACGACCGACCAGCCCCGGGTGCGGGGGCGGATCTCGTACCGCGCCACGCGGGACGCTGACGGCATCCGGGTGCTGGAGGTCACCACCAACTTCGTCTGGGTCTACGCCGTCCAGAGCGTGCGCACCCTGGCGGACCCCGAGGTCATCCTGGTGCACGACACCGTGGTCTGGCAGGTGCCCCACCCGGGCGACGTCATCGCCGCCTCCCGTGGCCTGTGGATGCAGGACGCGGAGTCCTACGCGACGAACGTGGAGTGCGCCAGCCTGAACAAGGGGCTGCTCGAGCTGGAGATCACGCCGAGCTACGGCGGCCCCGGTGACGGGGAGCACCCGGACGCCGCGTACGACCTGGACCGCTCGCTCAAGGTCGCGGAACAGTGCTGAGCCCACCGGGCTCCGAGCGCGACGGCCACCCCGACTGGCTGGACCGGTTGGAGCGGGAGATCAGGCCGAGTCTCGTCGTACGCCTGCGGATCTGGTGCCGGCGGCGCGCCCGCCGGCTCGCGGCGGCGCTCGGCGTGGTGCTGCTGCTCGCCGCGACCGCCGGCGCCGCCGGATACGGCTACCGGCAGCTCCGGCGCCCGGCGCCCGCGCCGTCCCCGGCCACCGGCGCGCCGGCCACCACGCGACCGACGACGCCACCGGACGTCTTCGCCGACACCCCGGCGGCGCACTGGCCGGCGGGGGCGGCGGGGATCGTGCTGCCCCCGGCCCGCCCGACCGGCGGCCTCACCGCCGCCGAGGTGGCCGCCGGGCTCGACCGGGTCCGCGCCGCGATGCTGACCGCCCGCCTGGACCGCACGTTCATGACCGGCGACAACCCGACCCCGCTGCTGCGCCACTTCGCCCCGGCCGCCCGCGAGTCGGTGCGCAAGGACTGGTCCACCGAGACGATCGGCACGTACGCGACCCGGCTGGCCCCGGACGCCCGGCTCACCCCGGACCAACCCCGGACCAAGGGCCGCCTGACCTACCGGGCGGTCCGGCAGGCCGACGGCGTAAGAATGCTGGAGGTGACCAGCAACGTCGTCTGGGTCTACGGGTTCCGCGACCCCGCCTCCCGGTCCGGTCACTCGGTGGTCCTGCTGCACGACGAGATCGTCTGGCGGCTGCCGCGCGACGGCGACGTGGCGCGGGCGGACCGGGGGCTCTGGCTGCACCGGATGTCGAGCTACGGGTGGGGCGTGGACTGCGACGCCGTCAAGCTCGGGCTGATCCGCCCCGGTAGCGCGGACATGGACGGCACCCCGTTCCCCGGGGACCCGGACACGCTCTACGACCCGGAGCACCCGATCGAGCTGCCGGACTCCTGCTGACGAGCGGTCAGCGGACCGCGCCGACCACCGCCCAGGCGCCCGAGCGCATCCGCAGCAGCAGCGCGACCAGCCGCAGCACCACGAACAGCGTCAGCCCGGCCCAGATCCCGCCGAGGCCCAGGTCGAGACCGTAGGCGAGCCAGATCGCCGGCAGGAACCCGCCCAGCGCGGCCACGATGGTGAGGTTGCGCAGGTAGCGCACGTCACCGGCGCCGATCAGCACCCCGTCGAGGGCGAACACCACGCCGCCGATGGGCTGGAGCGCGACGAACCAGGGCCAGGCCACCATGGCCTGCTCGCGTACCTGGGGATCGGAGCTGAACCACGACGGCACCAGGCCGGCGCCGGCGGCGATCAGCACCGCGAAGGCCACGCCGCACAGCCCACCGAGCAGGGCGACGCGGCGGGCGAGGAACCGGGCGCCGGCCGCGTCGCCGGCGCCGAGCGCGGCGCCGACCAGCGCCTGCGCGGCGATCGCCAGCGCGTCCAGCACCAGCGCGGTGAAGAACCAGAGTTGTACGGCGATCTGGTGCGCGCCGACCGCGGCGGCCCCGAAGCGGGCCGCGACCGCGGTCGCGGACAGGAAGCTGGCCTGGAACGCGACGCCCCGCACGAGCAGGTCCCGGCTGAGCACGAGCTGCTGGCCGATCACCCGGGGCCGGGGGCGCAGCGAGACCCGCTCCCGCACCAGCGCCGCCGCGAACAGCACCCCGGACAGCGTCTGCGCGATCGCGTTCGCCACCGCCGAGCCGACCAGGCCGAGCCCGGCCGGGTAGACGAGCAGCGGGCAGAGCAGCGCGGAGAACAGGTTCGGGCCGAGCACGAACAGCAGCGGACGGCGGGTGTCCTGGATGCCGCGCAGCCAGCCGTTGCCGGCGGCGGCGAGCAGCAGGCCGGGCGCGCCGAGCGCCGCGATCCGCAGCCATCCGGCGGCGGCGTCGGCCACCTCGCCGGGGCCGCCGACGAGGGTACGCGCCAGCGCGCCCCCGCCGATGCCGATGGCGACCGCCACCAGCACTCCGGTGGCGAGCGCGAGCCAGGACGCCTGGACGCCCTCGGCCACCGCGGCGGCCCGGTCCCCCGCCCCGAAGCGGCGGGCCGAGCGACCCGTGGTGCCGTACGCGACGACCGTGCCGATCCAGGCGGTCAGGGTCATCACCGTGCCGCCCACGGCGAGCGCGGCGAGCGGCACCCGGCCCAGGTGACCCACCACGGCGGTGTCGACCAGGACGTAGAGCGGCTCGGCGGCCAACACCACCAGGGCGGGCAGCGCGAGGGCGGCGATCCGCCGGGGCGAGGCGGCGGTGGCGAGGGCGGCGGTGCTCATCGCCGCCGATCCTGGCACGCGCGCGGTAAGGTCCGCAAGGTCGAAGACTACTTACGCGAGGCGGTCCAGGAGGCGCGCGACGTCGCGCGGCCCGCGCAGCCGGTGCACCGGGATCGCGGGCGCGTACGCGGCGACGGCCGTCAACACCCGGGGACGGGAGTGGCGGGGAAAGCGCCAGACGTGGCGCAGGAGGTCGAGGTCGATCCGCTCCGGGCAGCCGTCGGGAAGATCGGGGCGGGACGTGGGGGCTTCGGACGCGGCGCGGCCCGACCCGGCTGCGTCGGACGTGGGGCGGCCCTGCATGCCGGCGGTGCGGCCCGACCTGGCGGCGCCGGACGTGGCGCGGTGGAGCCAGCGGCGGCGCAGCACCCGGGTCAGGCAGAGGATGCGGGAGGGGTCGCAGAACACCAGGGCGTCGGCGCGGGGCAGCCGGAGGTCGAGGGTGCCCGCGTAGTTGCCGTCCATCACCCAGGCGGGGCGGGCGGCCAGCGACGCCACCTCGGCACGGAAGTCGGCCGGCTCCGGCGCGGTCCAGCCGGGCCGCCAGTAGTGCCGGTCGAGGTGGATCAGGGGCAGGTCGAGACGCCGGGCCAACTCACCGGCGAGCGTGCTCTTGCCGGCGCCGGAACTGCCGACGACGAGGATGCGGCGCACCGGGAGACGGTAGCGCCGCCGTGCGGGATTCGGTGACCGGTACGGCACCGTCGCGGCCCGCGGCCTCCGGTCGCGTACGGCGGTGACGTCGGCCTCGGCCCGGGCGAACGGTGCGGGTGCCCGGCCCGGCCGACGTCACCGCCGGACGACCTGCGTCACTGACGGGTGTCCATCGAGGTCTGCAGCGCGCGGCGCATCTGCTCGCGCGCCTCGTCGGTGGTGGTCTCGGTCTGCGGCTTGCGCTTGCTGGGCATGGAATCGAGTCCTTCCAGGGTGCGGACCACCGAGGCACGGCGGCCCTACGGGCGTCCGGCGCTCCGACCGGACGCGACGGCCGTCGCGCCGCGACCTGGAGTCGTCGGCCTGCTGAGCGCCGGCAGCGGTCCGGGATCACCGGAGCGGCTCGCCTGGCAGCGTGAGCCCGGGTCGGTCTGACCCTGGAGGGAGGCGATGCCGGGTGCGGCACCACCGCCCGTGACCAGCGCCGCGAAGCGCCGGCCCTCACCCAAATTAACGTTCACTTTCCAGATGGTGCCCACTGTTCCCGCAATGCGGACACCCGTCAGCGGGCCAGGAAGTGCCAGCCGAGCCACCACCAGAAGCCGAACAGGCCGATCCGGCCGACCGGGACCGGGCCGACCTCGTACCGCATGACGAAGGCGCACACGTCGGCCAGCGACGGGATCCGGGAACCCTCCCGACGGGCCGCCCACTCGACGGCCGCGAACAGCAGCAGCGCGGCCAGGAACCCGCCGATCGCCAGAGCGCGCATCATCGGCGGACCAGTCCCCAGAACGCGGCCAGCCAGGCGAACCAGGCGGCCGAGCGAGCCAGGTGATCCTCCAGCAGCGGATCGGCCAGGCGGGAGAACGTCGGGAAGTCGTCGCCCACGGACAGCACGAACGTCGCCCCCTCGAAGACCCCGAAGACGGTGACCGGCAGCAGCCACCACAGCGCGCCGGACGGCAACCGACGTGGGGCCGGACGCCTCGGCACCCGGTTGTTCAACCCGACCCAGATCAACCCCCCGCCCGTACCGAGGATGTAGAGGTTCGCCGCGGTCGAGAACGACGGCAGTTGACCGCCGACCAGGGAGAGGCAGATCAGCACCGGCACGGAGACGACCGGCCGGTCCCAGACCCGGGGCGCATCGACGGTGAGCTCACGGGGATGATCCATCACCCGATTGTCCCCAGCGTGACGTAACGCGGGAAGACCGGCACGCCTCGTGATTCCGTCGAATACGACGAAGGCCGGCACCCCGGGTTCGGGGTGCCGGCCTTCGGTCTTACTTGGTCCAGTGCTCGGCCACGATGTCGGTGGCCTGCTTCTCCCACTGCGCGTACGCGTCCGGGTAGGCGGAGACCTGGACGGTCTGCGCGGCGTCGGTCAGGGGCATCTTGTCCCAGCCGTCGACCTGCTTCAGGCCCTTGAGGAACGCCAGGGTGGAGTACTCGGGGTCGGTGATCTGCTCCGGCGTGCCCCAACCCGAGGACGGGCGCTGCTGGAACAGGCCCAGCGAGTCGTGGTCATTCTTGTCGCCGAGGTGCCCGAGGTTCTCCAGCTTCGACTCCTGCAGGGCGGTGGCGATCGAGATGACCGCGGCCCGCTCCGGCAGACCGGCCTTCTTCGTCGCGGCGATGATCGCCTTCGCGTTGGCCAGCTGCTCGTCGTTCAGCGTGATGGTCGACTGCTCACCCTGCACGCTCGCGACAGCCACGACGGGCTTACCGGCGGCGGCATGGGCGGTGTCGGCGTGGGCGGCGACCGGACCGGCGAACACACCACCGGTGAAGGCCAGACCAGCGATACCGAGAATGCTCTTACGCAGGATCGTGTTCATGAGAGGGCTCCATTCGGGGGTCAACACACCCGGGGGGGTGTGGGCACCGTCAGGCGCGCGAAAAGTCTTGAGGGGATCCGGCTTGCCCGTCGGGCTCGGAGGCCGTGTGGCGGGGGCCGGGGTTCGGCAGCTCGCGGGGCGGGGGGCCTCGTCGCGGCGCCGGGATGATGTGCAACGACCGGCCGCCCACCGTCATTCCCGGGGGCGGGGCGGCCCTCAGGGGCTCGCTGCCTGCTCGGTCGTCCACCGGGTTACAACGCCGCCGACCCGGCGCCGATTCCGCGCCCGGGGTGCCGCCCACCACCGCCGAACCGGACAAGCCACCCCAGTCCACGCACACCGGCGGGTGGAAACCGCGCGCATCCCGACCCCGCAGACACCCATGACGTTGCACCCACCGGCCGCCAACCCCCCGAGTGGAACACCATGGGTGCGTCGCGGTCCCGCAGACACCCATGACGTTCCACCCACCGCTCGCCAACCCCGTCAGTGGAACGCCATGGGTGCCTCCCGACCTGGCAGACACCCATCACGTACCACCGGCGCCGGGACGTCTCCGGAACACGGACGCACTGCCTGTGCGCTCCCTTCCCTCCCCACCGCTCGCCCGCTCGTGCGCTCGTGCGCTCGTGCGCTCGTGCGCTCGTGCGCTCGTGCGCTCGTGCGCTCGTGCGCTCGCCGAGATCTTGGAAGAAAACGGCCCCCAGAGGGGCCCCGAACTTCCAAGATCTCCCAAAGAAACGGACAGCCGGCACAATCCGCGCTTACACCCGGCCGAGGGGTCACCACGTCGGGAAGCTGGCGGGGTCCGGGGCCGAGGGGCCGCCAAGGGGGTCGGTCAACCCGCGCAAGGACCGGGAGGGGCAGGTGGCGGCATCTGGGGGGCGGAGAGACGCCGCCACGAAACACACGGCAGGACCGGGACGACCCCGCCACCTCGGGAAACGGCGGGGTCGGAGAAGCGGGCGGGAGGCGGGGCGGTCAGGAGTGCGGAACGAGCACCTCGGCGCCGAGCGCGGCGCGGATGTTCTCGACCACCTCGTCGAGCGGGCCCCGGCCGGTGAAGCCGGCCGCGAACCGGTGCCCGCCGCCGCCGAGCGCCACCGCCACCCGGCTCACGTCCACCGCGCCCTTGCTGCGCAGCGAGACCGCCCACTCGGCGTCGCCGGACTGCTTGACCACGCAGCTCACGTCCGCCTCGGCGGTGCAGCGCACCGAGTCGATCAGCGCCTCCAGCACGTACGCCGGCTGGTCGTGGCGGGCCAGGTCGTCGTGGGTCGCGTACGTCCAGACCAGGCCGTGCCCGGCGGCGGCCGCGGGTTCCAGCGTGGCCCGGCCGAGCACCTCGCCGAAGAGCCGGACGGCGCCGAACGGGCGGGTGTCGAAGATCCGCCGGGAGATGTCGCCGGGGCGGATGCCGGTGGCGAGCAGGCGGGCGGCCATCTCGTGCACCGCCGGGGTGGTCGCCTCGAAGCGGAACGAGCCGGTGTCGGTGGTCAGCGCCACGTAGAGCCCGGTCGCCATCTCCGCGTCCAGCGGAACGCCGAGCCGGTCCAGCAGGCCCAGCGCGACCACGGAGGTGGCCGCGGCGTGCGGGTCGACCAGGTTGATCCGGCCGAAGCCGGTGTTCGAGGCGTGGTGGTCCAGCACCAGCGACGTGCCCGCCCGGCCCAGCCGGTCGACCAGGTCGCCCAGCCGGGAGTCGCCGGCCGCGTCGAAGCAGATCACCAGGTCCGGATCCGGGTACGCGTCGTCCTGCGGCACCAGCAGCTCGACGCCGGGCAGCCAGCGGAACGGCTCGGGGACGCCGGGCGGGCCGGGGAAGGTCGCCTGGAGATGGCGTACGCCGAGCCGGCGCAGCCCCAGCCCGAAGCCGAGCATGCTGCCGAGCGCGTCCCCGTCCGGGTTGACGTGGCAGATCAGGAGCACCCGCGCGTCGGCGGGGAGCCCGCGTACCGCCTCGACGGCGGCCGCCCACTCGGCGTCGGTGGGACCAGGGCCGGCCCCGGTCACCGGCGGTCGCCGCCGCGCGGTTCGTCGTCCCCGGTCGGCTCGTCCCCGGCCGCGGCGTCCCCGGCCGGCGAGTCCTCGTCCTCGTCCTCGACCCGGTACGGCTGGGCCTCGCCCGCGTAGGAGGACGTGGCGGCCAGCCGCTGCACCTCGGCGTCGGCGTTGCGCGCCGCCGCGAGCAGGTCGTCGATGTGCTTGACCTGGTCCTGCACGTCGTCGAGGACGAAGGTCAGCGTCGGTGAGTGTCGCAGCCCGAGGGCCTTGCCGACGGTGCTGCGCAGCATGCCCTTGGCGCTCTCCAGCGCGGCGGCGGTGCTCGCCTGGGCCGCCGCGTCGCCGAGCACGGTGTAGAAGACGGTGGCGTCGCGCAGGTCGGCGGTGATCCGGGCGTCGGTGATCGTGATCATGCCGAGCCGGGGGTCCTTGATCTGGCTCCGCACCAGCGACGCGACCAGTTCACGGATGCGCTCCGCGTGCCGGCGTACCTTGGCCGGATCCGACATGTCCCCACCTCCACGATCACGGTTCACCGGCCCCGACCCCGTCCCCGGCGCGTCGGGCGCCGTGCCGTGATCGGGAACCGTCGGCCGGAGACGGACGACGCCGGGCGCCGCCGGGTCCGACCGCCCAACGTCGAAGAACATTACCCGCGTCCGGTCGGGCGTCGCGCGGCACGGCCGGGCTGCCGTGCGACGCGCCGACGGCGTCAGTCGTCCGCGCCGTGCAGGCGGCGGCGTACCGACAGCAGCTCGGTCTCCGGACGGGCGGCGACCAGCCGCTCGCAGGAGTCGAGCACCTCGCGGACGTGGGCCGGCTCGGCGGCCACCACGGCCACCCCGATCTCGGCCCGGCCGTGCAGGTCGAGCGCGCCCACCTCGGCGGCGGAGACCTCGAACTTGCGCAGCGCGGCGACGATCGGCCGGACGTAGGACCGCTTGGCCTTCAGGGAGCGGGAGTCGCCCGGGAGCAACAGGTCGAACAGCGCGGTTCCGGTATACACGGCGAGCAACGGTACGCGGGCGGGCACCGCCCGGCACGCGATTAAGGGGCGACCGCCACCAGCACGTCCCGCTCGATCGCCTGGTCGACCCGGTGGGCGAGGTCCCGCCAGCCGGGCCCGTCGACCACCCGCAGACCGGCGTCGGTCAGCACCGCCTCCGCCGCCGCGCGCGGCGCCACGTGGGTGTTCCAGGACAACCCCATCGCGCCGCCCGGCCGCAGCAGCTCCCGCCACACCGGTACGGCGGCGCTGAGCAGTTCCAGCGGGCTGCGGGACAACCCCTGCCCGGTGCGGCTGCCGTGGGCCACCCCGTACGGCGCGTCGGTCACGATCACGTCGGCGCAGCGGGGGCGCAGCACCTCGCGGGACCGGGTGGTGTCGGTGTTCAGCACGACGACCCGCTGGGTGACGCCGGCCCGGTGCGCGTCCCGGGACGGGGAGAGCACCGCCTCGAAGCGGCGGGCGACCAGCTTGCGGTCCCGACGCACCGACGTGGTCTCCGCCGTGTGCTTGAGCCGCTTGCGGCGCAACCAGGTACGCAGGAACGCCGTGTACGCCTCCACGTCCTGGAGGTCGCGTTCGACCCCGATGCCGTCGTGGCCGTACATGAGCGCCTGGTTGAGCGTGGTGCCCCGGCCGCAGAGCGGGTCCAGCACCACCAGCCCGCCGTCGAGCATCCGGGGCGCGGCGGCCGAGGCGAGCAGCGTGACGTTGAGCAGCAGCCGGGTGAACTGCTCGTTGGTCTTGCCGGCGTACTTCTGGATGGTGATCAGGTCGGAGTCGTAGTGCGCCAGCGGGTGCAGCGGCACCGGCCGGAGCAGGTCGTCGCCGACCCGCTCGAAGAGCGCGTACGCCGCCGACAGGTTCGCCAGGTGGGCCAGGTCGCGGGTGCCGAGCCCGGGCTCGGGTGCGGTGAAGGTCAGGTATTCCACCCCGCCGATCCGCTCCGCCGCGACGTCGACGGGGGCCGCGTCGAGCATCCCGGAGCCGGCGAAGATCTCCAATTCGGCGCGGGTCAGCCGGCCGGCGGCGTCGGCGTAGACGCGGTTGGCGGACGGGGCGAGCAGCAGCGCGTACCTGGGCATGCCGGAGATTGTTCCAGCCTGCGGAAACGGCGACGGCCGGGGCCCTGGGGCCCCGGCCGTCGTCATGTCACACCGCTCAGGCGCGCGGCTTCTCCCGCATCTCGAAGGTCTCGATGATGTCGCCGACCTGGACGTTGTTGTAACCGCCCAGCGTCAGACCACACTCGAAGCCTTCGCGGACCTCGGTCGCGTCGTCCTTGAACCGCTTCAAGGAGCTGATCGTGAGGTTGTCCGCCACGACCGCCCCGTCCCGCAGCAGCCGCGCCTTGGCGTTGCGGCGGATGAGACCGGACCGGACGATACAGCCGGAGATGTTGCCGATCTTGGACGAGCGGAAGACGTCGCGGATCTCCGCGGTGCCCAGCTCGACCTCCTCGTACTCCGGCTTGAGCAGACCCTTGAGCGCGGCGTCGATCTCCTCGATGGCCTGGTAGATGACCGTGTAGTACCGGATCTCCACGCCCTCGCGGTCGGCGATCTCGCGGACCTTGTTGGCGGCCCGCACGTTGAAGCCGATGATCGTGACCGCCTCGTTCGAGGCGCTCGCGAGCATGACGTCGCTCTCGGTGATCGCGCCCACGCCCCGGTGGATGATCCGAAGCTGGACCTCCTCGGGGATGTCGAGGTTGAACAGCGCGTCCTCGAGCGCCTCCACGGAACCCGAGCCGTCGCCCTTGAGCACCAGGTTGAGCGAGGTCTTCTCGCCCTCCTTGAGCTGCTCCATGAGCGTCTCGAGAGTGGCCCGGCCACGGGAGTTGGCGAACGATGCCGCCCGCCGCCGCGCCTGCCGCTGCTCGGCGATCTGCCGAACGGTCCGGTCGTCCTCGGCGGCCAGGAAGGTGTCACCCGCACCCGGCACCGTGGTCAGACCGAGCACCATGACCGGACGCGCCGGCCCGGCCTCGTCGACCGGCTTGCCGTTCTCGTCCAGCATGGCCCGGACCCGGCCGTGCGCCCCACCGGCGACGATGGAGTCGCCGGCACGCAGGGTGCCCTTCTGCACGAGCACGGTCGCCACCGCGCCCCGGCCCTTGTCCAGGTGCGCCTCGATGGCCACACCCTGTGCCGGCCCGTCGATCGGAGCGGTCAGCTCCAGCGACGCGTCGGCGGTCAGCAGGACGGCCTCGAGCAGCTCCTCGATGCCGATACCGGGCTTCGCGGCCACGTTGACGAACATCGTGTCGCCGCCGTACTCCTCGGCGACCAGGCCGTACTCGGTCAGCTGCTGGCGGACCTTGTCCGGGTTCGCCTCGGGCTTGTCGACCTTGTTGACCGCGACCACGATCGGCACGTCCGCCGCCTTGGCGTGGTTGAGCGCCTCGATGGTCTGCGGCATCACGCCGTCGTCCGCCGCGACCACGAGGATCACGATGTCGGTGACCTGCGCACCACGGGCACGCATGGCGGTGAACGCCTCGTGACCCGGGGTGTCGATGAAGGTCACCGCGCGGTCCTCGCCCTCGTGCGGGACGTGCACCTGGTAGGCGCCGATGTGCTGGGTGATGCCACCCGCCTCGCCGGCCACCACGTTCGCCTTGCGGATCGCGTCGAGCAGCTTGGTCTTACCGTGGTCGACGTGACCCATGACGGTCACCACCGGCGCACGGCTGACCAGGCGGTCCGCCGCGACCTCGGCGTCGAGGTCGATGTTGAACTGCGCGAGCAGCTCGCGGTCCTCGTCCTCCGGGCTGACGATCTGCACGTCGAAGCCGAGGTGCTCACCCAGCAGCAGCAGGGTCTCGTCGGAACACGACTGCGTCGCGGTCACCATCTCGCCCAGGTTGAACATCTCCTGGACCAGCGAACCCGGGTTGGCGTTGATCTTGTCGGCGAAGTCCGACAGCGAGGCGCCACGGGACAGCCGGACGACCTGACCCTGGCCACGGGGAGCACCCGAGGACATGGTCGGGGCCGACAGGTTGTCGAACTCCTGTCTGCGCTGCTTCTTGGACTTGCGACCACGGGTCGGCCGACCACCCGGACGCCCGAAGGCACCCGCGGCGCCGCCGCCACGGCCACGACCGCCGCCACCCGGACGGCCACCGCCGCCGGCCGGCGGACGGAAACCGCCACCGGGTGCGCCGCCACCGCCACCGGGGCCACCGCGGTAGCCACCGCCACCGCCGCCGCCACCGGGACCGCCGCGGTAACCACCGCCACCGCCGCCGCCACCGGGACCGCCGCGGTAACCACCTCCGCCGCCACCGGGACGACCCGCGCCGCCACCGGGACCGCCACGACCGCCACCGGGGCCGCCGGGGCGACCAGTGGTCGGACGCTGGCTCGGCATGGACGCCGGGCTGGGCCGCGGCGGCATGGACGCCGGGCTCGGCCGCGGCGGCATCCCGGCCGGGCTGGGACGGGGACCGCCCGCACCCGCGGCCGGCGGCCGCTGCTGCTGGCCACCCTGGATGCCGAACGGGTTGTTACCGGCGCCCCGCGCCGGCGGACGACCACCGGGCCGGGCACCCGGGCCCTGGCCCGGGCCGCCGGGCCGACCGGCGGCCGGGGAACCCGGACGCGGCGGCATGGCGTTCGGGCCGGGACGCGGACCGGGGCGGGGACCGCCCTCGGCCGGAGGCTCCCGGCGAACGGTCTCACGCTGCTGCTGGCGGGCGGCCTGCGCGGCCTTGACCGCGGCCTCCTGCTCAGCCTTCAGCGCGGCGGCACGCGCTTCGGCGGCCGCCACTTCGATGTCGTGCGCGCTCGCCGGCTTGGCGACCGGGGTCGCCGGCTGCGGCGGGCCGGGGACCGGGCCCTTGGGCTTCGGTCCTGGAGCCGGCGCGGCCGGACGCCGGGGCGGCATCGGCCGGGCCGAGACCCGGGGAGCGCCCGGGGTCGGGGTGGGCGTCGGGGTCGGTGCCGGTCCGCTGGGCGCGGCCGCCGGCGGGGCGGCGGGCGCCGAGGAACCGGCTACGAACGCGCTCCGCAGCCGTCGGGCGACAGGCGCCTCGACGGTGCTGGACGCGGACTTCACGAACTCGCCCATCTCCTTGAGTTTGGCGAGAACGGTCTTGCTTTCGACCCCGAGCTCCTTGGCAAGCTCGTGTACGCGGGCCTTTCCTGCCACTGCACTCCTCACTCCGAGGTCGTGCGGGCAGCACCCGCAGCGACCTCACTCGTGCACTTGAAGCCTGGTCATTTCAGGGACTTCATCGTGTGCTCATGTCGGTCGTCCTACCTTGCTAGCGACCCTCGACCGGACGGGCTTGACCGGTCGTCGGGGGTTGCGCGTCGACGTGCTCCGCGAGCGCACCGTGGTCGGGGACCCCGGTGACGCGCAGTGCCCGCCCGAAGGCGCGGCGCCGCACCGCTTGCGCGAAGCAGGCCGGATTGGGGTGCATGTTCGCTCCCCGACCCGGCAGTCTGCGGGCCGGATCGGGCCGAAGACTGGTCTGACCAGCCTTGTCACCGACCGCGACGACCCGCAGCAACTCGCTGGCCGGCGCTCGTTTCCGGCAGCCCACACAGGTGCGCTCCGGCAGCGCGCGTCGTGCCACTGAGAAAGTCTACCCCTAGCTGCTCGAGATCGCGCCGCCCGGCTCCGGGACGTGATCAGCTCCGCCCCGCGCGGACGGGCCGGCGGTCTCCGCGTCGGAGCGGATGTCGATCCGCCAACCGGTCAGGCGGGCCGCGAGCCGGGCGTTCTGCCCTTCCCGGCCGATCGCGAGCGAGAGCTGGAAGTCCGGGACGGTGACCCGCGCGGTACGGCTGGCCAGGTCGACCACCTCGACCCGCAGGGCCTTGGCCGGCGAGAGCGCGTTGCCGACGAAGGTGGCCGGGTCGTCCGACCAGTCGATGATGTCGATCTTCTCGCCGTGCAGCTCGCTCATCACCGCGCGGACCCGCTGGCCCATCGGGCCGATGCAGGCGCCCTTGGCGTTGACGCCGGAAGCGGTCGACCGGACGGCGATCTTCGTGCGGTGACCTGCCTCACGGGCGATCGCGCCGATCTCCACCGTGCCGTCGGCGATCTCCGGCACCTCCAGCGCGAACAGCTTCTTCACCAGCGCCGGGTGCGAACGGGACAGCGTGATCTGCGGCCCGCGCATTCCCTTGGCGACGTGCACCACGACGCAGCGGATCCGCTCGCCGTGCTCGTACCGCTCGCCGGGGACCTGCTCGGACTGGGGCAGGACGCCCTCCAGCTTGCCGAGGTCGACGCTGACGATGCCCTTCTCCCGGCGGGTCTCGTGCGCCTGCACCACGCCGGTGACCAGGTCACCGTCGCGGCCGACGTACTCGCCGAAGTGCACCTCGTCGGTGGCCTCCCGCAGCCGCTGGAGGATCACCTGCTTCGCGGTCATGGCGGCGATCCGACCGAAGTCGTGCGGGGTGTCGTCCCACTCCCGGGTCACCGTGCCGTCGGCGTCCAGCTCCTGCGCGTAGACCGAGGCGGCCCCGCTCTTGCGGTCGATCTCCACCCGGGCGTGCGGCTCGGCGCCGTCGGTGTGCCGGTAGGCGGTCAGCAGCGCGGTCTCGATCGCCGCGAGGATCGTGTCGAACGGGATCTCCCGCTCGCGCTCCAGGGCGCGCAGCGCCGCGAGGTCGATGTTCACCTCTCCTCGTCCTCCAGATCTTCGTCGTCGTCGTCGATGTCGGTGTCGTCACCGAGGTCCTCGTCGTCCAGGCGGGAGAACTCCACCTGGACCCGGCCGGGGCCGAGTTCGGCGTACGCGTGCGTGACGGGCCCGGCGTCGCTCTCCAGCTCCACCCGCTCGTCGTCGGCGGCCGTCACCCGGCCGGTGAGCTGCCGGTCGCCGGCCTCGCCCCGCACGGTGACCTTGACCAGCCGGCCGACGTTGCGTCGCCAGTGCCGGGGCAGGGTGAGCGGGCGGTCCACCCCGGGGGAGCTGACCTCCAGCTGGTACTCGCCGGCGACGATGTCGCCGGCGGCCTCCTCCGCCGCGTCCAGCGCCGCGGAGACCGCCCGGGACACGTCCGCGACGGCGTCCAGGTTGATCCCGCCGTCGGCGTCCACGATCACCCGGACCACGTGCCGCCGTCCGGCCCGGGAGACGGAGAGGTCCTCCAGGTCGTAGCCGGCGGCGGTGACCACCGGCTCGATCACCTCGCGCAGCCGGGTCCGGCGCGCGGCGAGGTCGCCGCGGGGAGCGCCGCCCCGGTCCGCGCCGCGGGGGCCGTCGGACCGGCGAGGCCGTCCGCTGGGCCCCGTCGGCCGGGTGGCACGGCCACGCTGCGTCATTCCGCGTACCTCTCTGCTGTTGCCACGGCCCACCGGGCCGTGTTGGTCCCGCGCCGGCGCGGGCGGTCGTCCCGCCATGCCGGTACGCCACCGGGGCGTCCGCGCCCGGTGGCTGCGCAGAGCGTAACGCTTGGGCGCGGCGGCGGCCCGGGCGGCGCACCGACGACCCTGCCCCACGGGGCGGCGCAGATGGTGTTGACTTGTGCGGTGGGGACCGGCAGAACACCATCCGACCAGGCCAGAGCGGGGCATTCCCGGCGTCGCCTGCTGCGCGCCGGCGCGCTCGTGGCGCTGGGTGGCGCGGCCGCGCCGCTGACTGGTTGTGATCTTTTCGACCGTGACGACGAGCCGTCGCCGCCGGACGCGTTGGAGCCGTTGGCGGCCGAGGCGCTCGCCCTGGAGGCCCGCTACCGGGCCGCGGCGACCGCCGCGCCGGCGCTCGCCGCGCGGCTGACCCCGATCGCCGACGCGCACCGGGCGCACGCCGACGAACTGCGCCGGGTGATCGGTCGGCCGGCTCCCTCCGGCACGCCGACGGCCGACCCGTCGGGCGCGCCGGTCACCGAGCCGGACGGGGTGCTGACCGACCTGCGCCGGGCCGAGCAGCAGGGCCGGACCAACGCCGCCAAGGCGTGCGCCGCCGCGCCGGCCGAGCGGGCCGCGCTGCTCGGCTCGATCGCCGCCGCCCGGGCCACCCACGTGGAGGCCCTGAAGTGAGCGACCGCACCGAGCGCAGCGAGGGCCGCCAGGCCCTGCCCGGCCGGTACGCCCCGAGCCCGACGAGCGGCCCGACCCAGGCCCTCGCCGACGCGCTCGCCGCCGAGTACGCGGCGGTCTGGGCGTACGGGGTGATCGGCGTGCACCTCACCGACGCGGCCCGCACGGCCGCCCGCGCCGCCGAGGCGGCCCACCGGTCCCGCCGCGACGCGTTGCTCCTCCAACTCGCCGAGGGTTCCGGCCAGGTGCCCGCCGACCGGGCCGGCTACGCGCTGCCCTTCCCGGTGACCGACCGGGCCGGCGCGCTGCGGCTGGCGGTGGAGATCGAGGAGCGGACCGCCGGGCACTGGCGGGCCGCGCTGCCGCACACCACCGGCCCCGAGCGCAACACCGCACTCGCCGCGCTGACCGACTGCGCGTTGCGGGCCACCCGCTGGCGGCGTACGGCGGGGGTGACTCCGGTCACCGTCGCCTTCCCGGGCCGCACGGCCTGAGCGCGGGCCCGGTCACCCGGCGGAGCCCTGCGGTTGCGGGCCGCATACCAGGTATGCATACTCCACGCCATGTCCATCCGTCACGGCCTGCTCGCCCTGCTCGAACGCGGCCAGATGTACGGCTACCAGCTGCGCGCCGCGTTCGAGGAGTCGACCGGGTCGACCTGGCCGCTGAACATCGGGCAGGTCTACACCACGCTCGCGCGGCTGGAACGCGACGGACTGGTCCGCCCACTGCCGGAGAACGAGGGCGGGCAGCGGCCGTACGAGATCACCGACGCCGGGCGGGCGGACCTGGCGCTCTGGTTCACCACGCCGATCAGCCGCGCGGACCGGCCCCGGGACGAGCTGTCGATCAAGCTGGCGTTGGCGCTGACCACCCCCGGGGTGGACGTCCGCGCGGTGGTGCAGACCCAGCGCAGCGCCACCATGCGTGCCCTGCAGGAGTTCACCCGGTTGAAGTACGCCAGCGACAAGCCGGAGGATCTGCCCTGGCGGTTGGTGCTGGACGCGATGATCTTCCAGGCCGAGGCCGAGGTGCGCTGGCTCGACCACTGCGAGACCAGCCTGGTCCGGCACCGCCCGGCGCCGGCCCGACCGGCGGACCACCCCGAGGCGGTGGACCGGGCCGGCGACGAAGCCCGCCGGTGAGGCGGCACGGGAGGCGCGGATGAACCCGACCGACGGGGTGCTGGAGCTGCGTGCGGTCCACCGCACGCACGGTGGCGGCGAGGCCGCCGTGCACGCGCTGCGCGGCGTCAGCCTCACCGTGGCCGCCGGCGAGATGGTGGCCGTGATGGGCCCCTCCGGCTCCGGCAAGTCCACCCTGCTGGCCCTGGCCGGCGGCCTGGACCGGCCCACGGCCGGTGAGGTGCTGGTCGAGGGCGAGGCGCTCGGCGGGCTCGCCGCTCGCGAGCTGGCCCGCCTGCGCCGGCGCCGGATCGGGTACGTCTTCCAGGACCTGAACCTGCTCGGCAGCCTGACCGCGGTGGAGAACGTCGCCCTCCCCCTGGAGCTGGACGGCGCCGGGGTGCGGGCGGCCCGCCGGCTCGCCCTGGCCGCGCTGCGCGAGGTGGACGTCGCCGGCCTGGCCGACCGCTTCCCGGACCAGATGTCCGGCGGCCAGCAGCAGCGGGTGGCGATCGCCCGGGCGCTGGTCGGCGAGCGCCGGCTGGTGCTGGCCGACGAACCGACCGGGGCGCTGGACTCCCAGGCCGGCGAGGCGGTGCTGCACCTGCTGCGCCGCCGGGTGGACGCCGGCGCGGCCGGCGTGCTGGTCACACACGAGGCCCGCCACGCCGGCTGGGCCGACCGGGTGGTGTTCCTGCGCGACGGGGTGCTGGTCGACTCGACCGCCCCGCTGGTCGGGGTCGAGCACCTGCTCAGCGGCAGCAGCCGGTGAGCCGCGGGCGGTTCGCCGCCGCGCTCCGGTCGTGGCGGCCCGCGCTGCGGATCGCCCGGCGCGAGGCGCTGCGGTCCCGGCGGCGCACGCTGCTGGTGCTGGCGATGATCGCGCTGCCGGTCCTCGGCCTCAGCTTCACCGCCGCCAGCTACGACATGTCGGACCTGACCCGGGCGGAACGGCTCGACCGCCGGCTCGGCGGCGCCGACGCCGAGCTGCGCTGGACCGACCTGTCCCCCGTCACGCAGGACGCCTGGGGCGAGTCGGCCTGGTCGGTCGGGGACGACCCGGTCCCCCGGACCCGCCCGGTCACCGCCGACGAGTTGCGGGCGCTCCTGCCCGCCGGCAGCCGGGTCACCCGGGTCCGCTGGTGGCTGTCGTTCGAGACCCGGGTCGGGCGCAAGGTCAGGTCGATGGACGCCCGGGCCGTCGACCTGACCGATCCGCTCGCCCGGCCGCTGGCCCGGGTGCGCGAGGGCCGCCCCCCGACGCGCCCGGACGAGATCGCGATCAACGCGGCCGCGCTGCGCCGGCTGGACACCCGCGTCGGCGCGCCGGTGCGCACGACCGACGGCACCACCTACCGGGTGGTCGGCGTGGTCGAGTTCCCCGACAACCTGCGCGAGATGGTCACGCTGGCCGACCTCGCCCCGGACAGTCCACCGGCCGAGTCGAGCTGGCTGGTGGACCTGCCCGGCTCGGTGGACCCCGCGCTCGTCGACCGGCTGAACGCGCAGGGCGTCCAGGTGACCACCCGTACCAGGCTGCCGGGGCGGCAGGAACTGGCCCGCGGTCCGTCCATCCCCGACGTCGAACAGACCGGCAGCGTGGCGCTGGTCGGCGGGCTGGGCCTGCTGGAGGTGGTGCTGCTCGTCGGACCGGCCTTCGCGGTCGGCGTCCGCCGCCGGCGACGGGACCTCGCGCTGGTCGCGGTGGCCGGCGGGGACGCCGCGCACCTGCGCCGGATCGTGCTCGCCGACGGGGTGGTGCTCGGCGCCGGCGGGGCCGCCCTCGGCCTGCTGCTCGGCGTCGGGACGGCGATCGCCGCGCGACCGCTGGTCGAGCAGTACCTGCTCCAGGAGCGGATGGCCGCGTACCGGGTCTTCCCGACCGCGCTGGCCGCGATCGCCGCGGTGGCGGTGCTGGCCGGGGTGCTCGCGGCGCTCGCGCCGGCCTGGGCCGCGTCCCGGCAGGACGTGGTGGCCGGCCTGGCCGGGCGGCGCGAACCACCTCGGCCGGGCCGCCGGTGGCTGCTGACCGGTCTCCTGCTGACCGCCGCCGGTACCGCGCTGGCCGCGTACGCCGCCTCCCGGACCTCGCCCACCGGGGTGCTGGCCGGCGTGGCCCTCGGCGAGCTGGGACTGGTCTTCTGCACGCCCACGCTGGTCGGGTTGCTCGCCCGGGCCGGGCGACTGCTGCCGCTGACGCCCCGGCTCGCGCTGCGCGACGCCAGCCGCAACCGGTCGTCGGCCGCGCCGGCCATCTCGGCGGTGATGGCGGCGGTCGCCGGCAGCGTGGCGCTCGGCGTCTACCTGGCCAGCGACGACGCCCGCAGCCAGGCGCTCTGGCAGCCCGGCCTGCCGCCGGGCAACATGATCCTCATGCCCGCCGGCGGGCCGGTGACCGGTTCGCCGCCGGCGGCCGGCGCGGTCGCCGAGCGGGTGCGGACGGTGCTGCCGGGCGCCACCGTCAGCGCGGTGGCCGGCGCGGCGTGCGCGCGCCCCGCCGGCCCGGACGACTACTGCATGGCCGTCGCCGTGCGCCCGCCGGCGGAACGGTGCCCGTACGGGCCGTACGAGGAGGGTCCCGCCTCGACCCGGCACGACCCCCGCTGCATCCAGCCGTTCCGGGAGCCGGACGACATCTCGCTGCCGACGCTGGTGGACGACGGCGGCGCGCTGGCCGCGCTCACCGGCGCCCCGGCCGACGAGCTGGCCGCCGCGCGCCGCGCCCTGGCCGCCGGCGGCGTCGTGGTCACCGACCCCCGACACCTGGTGGACGGGCAGGTGCGGCTGGAGGTCAACCACACCTCGGACGGCCGGACGACG
The DNA here is from genome assembly GCF_049315235.1 of Micromonospora sp. WMMD754. NCBI lineage: Bacteria > Bacillati > Actinomycetota > Actinomycetes > Micromonosporales > Micromonosporaceae > Micromonospora > Micromonospora sp. WMMD754. The sequence goes on along the minus strand of NZ_CP186058.1, from coordinate 3,560,814 downwards.
GTCCGGCACCTGCCCGGGTACGTCCTGCGCGGCGGCCTCCCGGTCGACCGGCTGGTGCTCTCCCCCGCCGCCGCGAGCACGCTCGGCCTGGCCGCCGAGCCGCTGGGCTACCTGGTGGACACCACCGGCCCGCCCACCGACCGGCAGCGCGAGCGGCTGACCGAGGAACTGGCCGAGGTCGTCGAGCTGTCCGCCCAGATGGCGACCGCACAACCGCCGTCGAACCAGCGGCCGTTGCTGCTCCTGCTGGCCGCCGCGTCCGGGGTGATCACGCTCGGCGCCGCCGCGGTCGCCACCGGCCTGGCCGCCGCCGAGGGCCGCCGGGACCTGTCCACGCTCGCCGCGGTCGGCGCCGACCCCCGGGTACGCCGGGTGCTGTCGCTCTGGCAGGCCGGGGTGATCGCGGGCATCGGCTCGGCGCTGGGCATCGTGGCGGGGCTCGGCTCGGCCGCCGTCATCCTGGCCGCGCTCAACCAGCGGTACGCGCAGTCCTGGCCGGTGCAGCCGCCGTACCCGCTGACCGTGCCCGGCCAGACCATGACGGTGCTGGTGGTGGTGCCGGTGGTGGCGATGCTGGGCGCGGCGCTGCTCACCCGCTCCCGCCTGCCGGTCGAACGTCGCCTCGACTGACCGGGGTCCGCAGGGGGTGACGGGGCGCGGCGGGGGCGGCAGACTGGACGGGTGACCGCTCTGGGATCCCTCACCCGCCGCCTCGGTCACCAGCAGTGGTTCGCCACCACCATGCGTCTGCTCGTCCCCGCCGACCGGCTCGTCGGCCGGCTGACGAAGGGTCGCGTGGTCGCCTTCGGGCTGGTGCCCACACTGGTGCTCACCTCCACCGGCCGCCGCTCCGGCAAGCCCCGCAGCAACCCCCTGGTCTACGTCCCCGACGGCGACGCCTACGTGGTGATCGGCTCGAACTGGGGGCAACGACACCAGCCGTCCTGGACGTTCAACCTGATGGCCCACCCGGGCGCCGAGGTGGACGTCAAGGGCCGCCGGATCCCGGTCACCGCCGAGCAGGTCACCGGCGAGGAACGGGAGCGGCTGTTCCAGCGGCTGGTGCAGGAGTGGCCCGCGTACCGCACGTACGTCGAGCGGGCCGGTGGCCGCGAGATCCGCGTGTTCCGTCTGGTCCCGACCGCCTGAGCCGACCGTCGGGATGCTTTCAGAAGGCGTCGTAGACGTCGCTGCGGTGGCCGAGCTGCACCACCAGCACGAGCAGCTCGTCATCGCGAACGGTGTAGACGACGCGGTAGGAGCCGACTCGTATTCGGAGGAGGCCCGGATGCCCAACAAGGGCCTTGACCCCGGCCGGGCGAGGTTCGACGGCCAAGCCGGCGATCGCGCTGACAAGACGGGCTTGAACGGGACGGTCGAGCTTGCGGAGGAGCTTCGCGGCGGCGCGGCCGACTGTGACCGTGTAGGCCGTGGATTCCGCCATGCTTACAGGCCTAGTTCTTTGCGCAGCTCGGCGAGCGGAATCGGGGCTTCACCAGCCTCGATTCGGGCCAGGGCGTCCCTGGCCGCTGCGACGTCTGCTGCATCCTCGGCGCGTTCGATCGCTTCCGCCAGGTCGGCCGGGACAATGGCAGCCAGCCGTTGTCCACGGCGAGTCACATAGGTGATCCGACCTGCGTAGTGAGCGCGCGAGACAACGTCCGCGAGACTATCGCGGGCATCGGAGATCGGCAGCTCTGCGGCGGGTTCACTCATGCCGCAAGTGTACAACCCGTACGACTCGTACAGTGCGCATCAAGTACGGTGGAGGAGGGTGGACGTTGACCGCCGAACGGAGTCTGGACGACCCGCGGTGGCGGGTGGCCGAGCGGGTCGGGGACGCCGTCCTGCGGCGGTTCCCGGCCGACGTGCTGGCGGTCGCCGTACACGGTCCGCTCGCGCACGGCGACGACGACGGCGGCGGGGACCGCGAGGTCGGGTTGCTGGTCGTCACCTACCGGCCCGGCGCCGGGCCGAGGCCGTCCACCCGCCGAGTCGACGGGGTGCTGGTCGACCTGACCGTGGCCGGGGCGGACGACTACCTGCGCCGGGCGACAGCGATCACGGCGGGCTGGCCGCTGGCCGCCGACCGGTACGTGACCACCCGCGCCCTGCACGATCCGACCGGCTGGCTGCCGAAGCTGCGCGACGAGCACCTGGCCCGGCTGGCCCGCGCCCGACCGGCCGAGTTCACCACCGCCGCGCGGCAGGCCTGGTACCGGGGCAGCGCGGCGCACGCCCGCGCGCTGCGGCTGGCCGAGTGGTACGAGACCGACCAGGCGCTGCTCGTGCTCGGTGAGGCCCGGCTGGCCGCCGCGACCGTGCAGGGGCTGTTCAGCCGCACCTACTTCCGCGATCCGGGCGACGCGGTGCGGCGCACCGGACTGGCCGGGGCGGACATGACCGAGGTGGGCGCGGTGTTGACCCGGCAGGCCGAGGAGCTGGCCGCGCGGGGCCGGCCGGTGGACGGCACCGTCGACGACCTGCTGGACGGCTGAACGGCGGGGCCGTCAGCCCAGACCGCCACCGACCCCGATCAGCGCGCCGATCAGATAGGTAGCGCCGGCCGCCAGCGCGCCGAGCAGCAGCTGCCGCAGGCCGCTGCTCCACCAGGCGCGGTAGGTGAACCGGGCCACGATCGCCCCGGCGAGGAAGAGCCCCACGCCGCCGACGCCGAGCGCCAGCCACAGGCTGGTGAAGCCGAGCAGGTACGGCAGCAGCGGCACCAGGGCGCCGATCGAGAAGCAGATGAACGACGAGATCGCCGCCGCCCACGGGCTGGGCTGGTCGTCGGGGTCGACGCCCAACTCCTCCCGGACGTGGACGCGCAGCGCCTCCTCCGGGTTGGCACGCACCGCCTCGGCGACCTGGGTGGCCAGCTCGCGGGGCAGCCCGCGGGCCACCCACGCGTCGGCCAGCTCGCGGGCCTCCGCCTCCGGGTGCCGTTCCAGCTCCCGCCGCTCCTTGGCCACCTCGGCGGCCACCTGCTCGTTGGCCGACCGGACGCTCGTGTACTCGCCCAGGCCCATCGAGATGGCGCCGGCCACCAGGCCGGCCGTGCCGGTGAGCACGACGCTGCGCGGGGACACCCCGCCGCCACCGACACCGGCGATCAGCGCGATGTTGGTGACCAGACCGTCCATGGCGCCGAAGACCGCCGGCCGCAGCCAGCCGCCGGACACGTCCGCGTGGTGCGCCTCGCGCAGCGCCGCCGGGGTGTCGGTCACGGCAGGGTCAGGATCTCGTAGCCGTCGTCGGTCACGACGATGGTGTGCTCGAACTGCGCCGTCCACCTCCGGTCCTTGGTGACCACCGTCCAGCCGTCGTCCCACATGTCGTACTGGTAGGTGCCGAGGGTGATCATCGGCTCGATGGTGAAGGTCATCCCGGGTTCCATCAGGTCGGTGGGGCGCGGGCTGTCGTAGTGCGGGACGTAGAGGCCGCTGTGGAAGGCCTCGCCGATGCCGTGGCCGGTGAAGTCGCGCACCACGCCGTAGCCGAAGCGCTTGGCGTAGGACTCGATCACCCGGCCGATGACGTTGATCTGCCGGCCCGGCGCGACCGCCTTGATGCCGCGCATCATCGCCGCGTGGGTCCGCTCGACCAGCAGGCGGGCCTCCTCGCCCACCTCACCGACGCAGAAGGTCGCATCGGTGTCGCCGTGCACCCCGTTCAGGTAGGCCGTGACGTCGACGTTGACGATGTCGCCGTCCTGGAGCTCGGTCGAGTCGGGGATGCCGTGGCAGATCACCTCGTTGACGCTGGTGCAGCAGGACTTGGGGAAGCCCTTGTAGCCCAGCGTCGACGGGTAGGCGCCGTGGTCGCAGAGGAACTCGTGCACCACCTGGTCGATTTCGTCGGTGGTCACCCCCGGCTTGCAGTGCTCGCCCGCGAGCTGGGTGGCCCGGGCCGCGAGCCGCCCGGCCACCCGCATCTTCTCGATGGTCTCCGGCGTCTGCACGTGGGACCCGCGCCACTCCTGCGGGCGCTTCTTCCCCACGTACTCGGGGCGCGGGATGTGGGCGGGGACCGCTCGCCACGGGGAGAGCGTGCCGGGGGTCAGCGGCGCACGGACGGTCATGTCCTCAGACTATCGCCGGCGCCTCGGTGACCCCCGCCACGGCCCCGCCCACCAGGTTGTTGCCGTGCCGCAAACGCTGTGCCATTGTTGCTGCGTGGATCAAGGGGGTGCACCGCCCGTCTTCACCGTGACGGCGCAGGGCGAGGGCGACCACCTCCGTGTCCTGGTGACCGGCGAGGTCGACATGGCGACCGCCGACACGATGTTCCAGAGCGCGCTCCGCGAGCCCGCCAAGCGGCTCACGCTCGACCTGCGCGCGGTCACCTTCTTCGACTCGGCCGCCATCCACGCGGTGGTGCGGCTGTCCCAGCGCTTCCCGGGCGCGCTCGTCGTGCTGCCGTCCCGGCAGGTCCGACGCGTGCTGGAGATCTCCGGCCTGGGCGAGCAGGACTGGCTGGCCGACACCTGAGCCGGCTGCCGGTTCAGGGCGGATCTTCCGCACCGTGCGTCAGCGGGCCGGCCGGCCCGGCCTGCGGTCGGTCCGCTGCCGGCTTCCGCTCGCCGGGGTCCGTGGCGGTGTCGGGGGCGAGATCGCGCCGTAGCGTCTCGGCGTCGTGCTTGCTCACACCGCTCGCGCGGATGGTGTTCACGGCGATGATGCTGATGTCGTTCGCCAGGTTGACGCCACCGATCCGCAGCCCGCTGGTGAGTGCCTCCTGAGCCTGACGGATGGCCGTCATCGCGGCTCGTTGGGACCGGGACGGTCGGTTGGCCGACGGCGACCACTCCACGGCCACGTGCCGGACGGCCTCGGCGAGGCTGTCGACGGCGTCCGCGAGCCGGGGCGGTACCGGCTCGTCGCTGCGGAGCGCGCTCTCCAGGTTGAGCGCGAGGTCACGACTCTGCAGCAGGGAGCGCATCATCAGTGCGGCGCCGTGCCTCCAGCCCTCCAGCGAGTTGTGGTTGTGCCACCGCAGCGGTGAGATGCGGACGACCTCGACGGCCGCCGACAGGGCCGTGTCCAGGTCCGAGGTGTCGACGCCGCGCAGTGTGTCGAGGGCCCGCTTGGCCAGCTCGGCGTCCCGATTCCGGGCGGCCTCGGCCACCCGGTCCAGTTCGGTGGCGATGCGGTCGAGCAACGGTCGACCGGCGCGCCGGATCCGGTGGATCGGGTGCAGGGGGAGCACCACCAGCGCGACGAGGATGCCCACCACCCCGCCGACGATGCCGTCGACGAAGCGCGGCACCGCCAAATTCGTGTTCGCCGGGGCCAGCACCGCGATCACCATGGCGCTGCCACCCACCTGGGTCACGAACGACCCCTCGCCGCTCAGCAGCACGGCGAACAGGATCGACGCCGCCACGATGACCCCGATCTGCACGTGGCCCTGCCCGACCCAGGAGACCAACAGGTCGCCGAGGGTGATGCCGACCGCGACACCGGCGACCAGGAACAGGGTCCGGCGGAAGCGCTGACCCACCGAACTGGCGATGGTGCCCACCGCCACGGCGGGCGCGAACAGGGGCTGGGGATTGTCCAACACGTCGTTGGCGATCCACCACGCGCCGGCCGCGGCCACGCCCGACTGGACCGCCACGAGCAGGCTCAGTCGCAGCCGTACCAGTCGGTCGCGGGCCGTGGCGGAGCCGGTCCGCCGTACCGCCCCCCACGCCGCGCCGACCGGGTCGTGGGTCGCGCGCGGGCCCGCCGGATCCCCTCGTCTCACCGCCACCACGCTACGGCTTCCCTCACCCCGGTCCGGGCGGAAAGCGAGGCTGGACGGCGGATCACCCGGGCACGACCCGGCGGCCGGCTGAGATCGTCCGGGTCGCGGGCGCGGCGGGTGCGGTGGCGGCGGCTCAGTCGCTCCCGGTCAGCCGGCGGCGCAGCGTCAGCTCGGTGCCGTCCTCGGTGCGGGTCACGCTCATCTCCCCGAGCGCCTGGATCAGCGCCAGCCCGCGCCCGCGGAAGCTCGACCCGCTGGACTCGCGCCACCGCCCGCTGTCCCGGATCGTCGCCGTGACCGTGCGGTCCGCGATGGTCACCTCCACCTCGATCGACGGGTCGACCGGGTCGATCGGGTGCTCGATCGCGTTCGCCGCGGCCTCGGAGATCGCCACGGTGAGGTCGAACAGATCCGTCTCGCCGACCTGGTGGGCGACGAGGAAGTCCTCCAGCCGCTTGCGCAGCACGCTGAGTCGGGTCGGATCGGCGGGCAGGCGCAGCGCGAAGCGGTTCAACTCGGCCGCCTCCAGCGCGAGCACCGCCACGTCGTCGTGCCGGGTCCGCCCCGCGACCCGTTCCACCACCGCGTCCACCAGGTCGGCCACGTGCTCGCCGCGCGCGGTCGCGTCGAGCCGCAGCTGCCCGAGCCCGGCGTCGATGCCGGCCGTCCGGTCCTCGATCAGACCGTCGGTGTAGAGCAGCAACCGGCCGCCGGGGGCGAGTTCGCCCTCGACGGTCCGGTAGGTGGTGCCGGGGATCGCCCCGACCGGCGGTCCGAGGGCCCGATCGTGCAGGAACGCCACGTCGTCTCCTCGGATCAGCAGGGGCGAGGGGTGACCCGCGCTGGCGTACCGGAGCCGGCCGTCGCGCGGGGAGAAGCTGAGGCAGACCACCGTGGCGAAGGAGCCGCTGCCGGTGGAGTGGACCAGCTGGTTGAGCCGGGTCAGCGCCTCGCCCGGGTCGTAGCCCTCCAGGACGTACGCCCGCAGCGCGTTGCGGAGCTGGCCCATCGCAGCGGCGGCCCGCACGCCCTTGCCGACCACGTCGCCGATGACGAGCACCATCTCGTCGTCGGGCGCGCCCATCACGTCGTACCAGTCGCCGCCGACCTCGACGTCCGCGCTGCCGGGCAGGTAGCGGCTGGCCACCACCGCGCCGGGCAGCTGCGGCAACGTACGCGGCAGCAGGCTGTGCTGGAGCGTGCTGGCGATCCGGTGCTCGGCCTCATAGAGCTGGGCGTTCTCCAGCCGTACGCCGACCAGCCGGGCCAGCTGGGTCAGCGCCGCCTGCTCGGCGCCGCCGCCCTCGCCCCGCCACACCCGCAGCTCGCCGAGCTGCTCGCCGGTGGTCCCGGTCAGCGGCAGCACCACTGACGGCTCGGCGGGCAGGTCGCCGCCGGCGTCCTCCTCGTGGCGGGCGCCGGTGGCGGTGACCAGCACCCGGTCCGCCTCGGCCAGGGTGAGCGCGTGCCGGGCGGCGACCCGCACCACCTCGGCGGTGGACCGGGCGGTGTTGATCGCCACTGCGGCGTCGGCGAGCGCCCGCAGCCGGCGGATGATCTGCCCGCGCAACTGTCCCAGCTCGACGTTGGCCCGGACCCGGGCGACCAGTTCCTGGCTGGAGAAGGGCTTGGTCAGGTAGTCGTCCGCGCCGGCCGAGAGGCCGGCGACCTCCTCGGCGGCGCCGGCCCGCGCGGAGAGCAGCACGATCGGCACGTGCCGGGTGACCGGGTTGGCGCGCAGCGCGGCGACCAGCCCGAAGCCGTCCAGCCGGGGCATCATCACGTCGCTGAGCACCAGGTCGAACGGGGTGTCGACGGCCAGTCGCAGCGCCTCCACGCCGTCCGGCACGGCCACCACCTCGTAGGCCGGGGAGAGCAGCCGGCCGACGTGCTCGCGCAGGTCGGGGTTGTCGTCGGCGACCAGGATCCGGCCGGCGGCGCCCGGCGTCCCGGACGGCTCGGGCAGCCCGGCCGGTCGGGCCACCTCGTCGGTCCAGAGCGCCGTCTCGGCGACGTGGAGCCGGGCCTGCTCCGGCTCGCTCAGCGGCACCGGGGACAGCGCGGACACCCGGTCGGCGGGCAGGTGCGCGTAGCCGAACGGCACGGTCACCGTGAAGGTGGTGCCCCGGTCGACGACGCTGCTCGCGGTCACCGTGCCGCCGTGCATCTCGACAAGTTCACGGACCAGGGCGAGCCCGATGCCGGTGCCCTCGTGGGTACGGGAGCGGGCACCCGCCACCCGGTGGAACCGCTCGAAGACCTGCGGCAGCTCCTCCGGCGCGATGCCGACGCCGGTGTCGGTCACCTCCAGCACGGCGGCCCCGTCGCCGGAACGGACCCGGACCCGGATCTCGCCGTCGAAGGTGAACTTGACCGCGTTCGAGATCAGGTTGAGGACGATCTTCTCCCACATGTCCCGGTCCACGTAGACCGGCGCGCGCAGCGGCGGGCAGTCGACCACCAGGCGCAGTCCGGCCCGTTCGGTGGCCGAGCGGAACGTGCTGGCCAGCCGTGACGTGTAGTCGGCCAGGTCGGTGGGCTGGTAGCGGGCGGCCAGCCGGCCGGACTCCAGCCGGGAGAAGTCGAGCACGGTGTTGACCAGCTTGAGCAGGCGCAGCCCGTTGCGGTGCATCATGGTCAGGCGATCGAGGTAGCGGTCGGGCAGATCCCGGTCGGCGAGCATGTCCTCCAGCGGGCCGAGGACCAGGGTGAGCGGGGTGCGGAACTCGTGGCTCACGTTGGCGAAGAAGTTGGTCTTGGCGCGGTCGAGCGCGGCCAGCTCGGCGGCCCGGGCCCGCTCCTGCTCGTACGCCCGCTGCTTGCCGACCGCCCGGGAGACCTGCGCCGCGACCAGGTCGACGAAGTCGCGGTAGTCGTCGGTGAACGGGAGCCGGCGGGACACCCCGAGCAGCAGCACTCCGGCCGGCTCGTTGGTGGCGGTCAGCGGCAGCAGCAGCGCCTGGTCGGCGGCGTCGGCCGGGACGGCGCCGGGCAGGTCGGCGGTGGCGATCCAGCGCGGCGCGCTCAGCTCCTCGCCGGCGGGCAGTCCCGGCGGCGGGCCGGCGACCGTGGCCGGGTCCAAGCCGGCGCAACCGGCGGGCACGATGGCGCCGTCGGGGTCGGTGAGCCAGAGCGCGCTGAACGGCACGTCGGCCCGGTGGGCGTCGAGCACCCGGGTGACGGCCCGGCCCAGTTCGAGCGTGCTCGGTACGTCACCCAGCTCGTTGCCCAGCTCGGCCAGGGCCCGCAGCCGACGCTCGCCGAGCACCCGGCCGGTGGTCTCGTTGACGAAGCAGAAGATCCCCTCGACGGTGCCGTCGGCGTCCCGGATCGGGTCGTACGAGACGTCGAAGTAGACGTCCTCCAGGAAGCCGTGCCGGTTGATCACGAAGGGATGGTTCTCGCCCCGGTAGGGCACGCCGGTGCCGCGCACCCCGTCGAGCAGCGGGCCGAGGACGTCCCAGGTCTCGGCCCAGTGCAGCCGGGCGGACTGCCCGATCACCGCCGGGTGCTTGTCGCCGATGGTGGGCCGGTAGGCGTCGTTGTAGAAGGCCCGGTGCTCCGCGCCCCAGAAGACCACCATCTGGGCGCGGGACGCCAGCATGGTGCTCACCGCGTGGCAGAGCGCGGCCGGCCAGCGGTCCGGGGTGCCGAGCGGGGTGGTGGCCCAGTCGAAGCCGCGCAGCCGCTCGCCCATCTCGCCGCCGGCGGCGAACGCCGCGGTCAGCAACGGTGGGAAAGACGCCTCGCCGGCCGCCGGGGACGATCGACCGACGTCCCCGCCCCCCTGGGCCGAGCCCATGCAGCCTCCCGCTCCGGCCATGTCCACGACGGCCGGCGTGGTTACGCCGACCGTCCCCGCCTACTACCCCGGCGGAGGAGCAACGTAACGCACCGGCACCGGCGGACGCTGGTTACCTCCGCCTCATCCTGACGTAACCGGCGGGCGGGGGCGAGTCGGGCGGGGCCCCGGGCCGGTCGGCTGTGATCTGCGCGACACTGCGGCCCGTACCAGCGCCGTGACCGGCCGAGGATCGGCCTCGTTCTCCGGATGCCACTGCACGCCGAGCACGAAGCGCCGCGCCGGATCCTCCAGCGCCTCCACCACCCCGTCGTCGGCCCAGCCGGTGACCGCCAGGCCGCCGGGGTCGGCCACCGCCTGGTGATGGTACGAGTTGACCCGGTCCACACCGGCCATCACCGCCCCGGCCCGGCTGCCCGGGGCGAAGCGCACCGGGTGCGACCCGTACACCCCGGGGGCCGGCCGGTGCCCGTCGTGCCCGACCACGTCCGGCAGGTGCTGGTGCAGGCTGCCGCCGTACGCGACGGCCAGCAGCTGCATCCCCCGGCACACGCCCAGCACCGGCAGGTCGGCGGCGAGCGCGGCGGTCAGCAGCGCCACCTCGCCGGCGTCGCGGTCCGGCCGGCTCTCGGTGCGCGGGTCGGGCGGCTGCCCGTAGCGCTCCGGGCCGACGTCCGCGCCGCCGGCCAGCAGCAGCCCGTCCAGCAGCCCGAGCACGTCGGCGTCGACGTCGTCCGGGGGCAGCACCACCGCCCGGCCGCCCGCCGCGGTCACCGCCCGGACGTACGCGTGCGGCACCAGCGTCGCCGGCACGTCCCGCCACACCGCCCAGCCGGCCGGCTCGACGTACGCGGTGACGCCGATGACCGGCCGTCGCCTCACAGTGCTGGCCCGGTTCGCGACTGCGGGGCTCGCAACCCCGGCTCACTCCTCGCGCTCACAGTGCTGGCCCGGTTCGCGACTGCGGGGCTCGCAACCCCGGCTCACTCCTCGCGCTCACAGTGCTGGCCCGGTTCGCGACTGCGGGGCTCGCAACCCCGGCTCACTCCTCGCGCTCACAGCGGCGTCACGTACGCGCCGGTGATGCCGCCGTCGACCACGAACTGCGCGGCGGTCATGAACGAGGCGTCGTCGCTGGCCAGGAACGCCACCGCGGCGGCGATCTCGGTCGGGTCGCCGAACCGGCCCATCGGCACGTGCACGAGACGCCGGGCGGCCCGCTCCGGGTCCTTGGCGAACAGGTCCAGCAGCAGCGGGGTGGCCACCGGCCCGGGGCAGAGCGCGTTGACCCGGATGCCCTCGCGGGCGAACTGCACGCCCAGCTCCCGGGTCATCGCCAGCACCCCGCCCTTGCTCGCCGTGTACGCGATCTGCGACGTGGCGGCGCCCATCAGCGCCACGAACGAGGCGGTGTTGATGATCGAGCCCTTGCCCTGCCGGCGCATGTGCGGGATGACGTGCTTGCAGCACAGGTAGACGCTCGTGGTGTTGACCCGCAGCACCCGCTCCCAGGCGTCCAGCCCGGTCTCCAGGATGGAGTCGTCGTCGGGCGGGGAGATGCCGGCGTTGTTGAACGCGACGTCCACCCGGCCGTGCCGGTCCACCACGCCGTCGAAGAGGTCACGGACCGCTGTCTCGTCGGCCACGTCCGCGGCGACGAACTCCCCGTCCACCTCCCGCGCCGCCCGGGTGCCGGCGTCGGCGTCGATGTCCACGCAGACCACCCGGGCCCCCTCGGCGGCGAAGCGCCGCACGGTGGCCAGCCCGATGCCGCTGCCCGCGCCGGTCACCACGGCCACCCGGTCCTGAAGCCGTCCCTGCACTGTGATCACTCCTCGGTGCCGATGAACACGTTCTTGACGTCGGTGAAGGCGTGCAGCGCGTCCGGGCCCAGCTCGCGGCCGAGGCCGGAGCGTTTCATCCCGCCGAACGGGGTCCAGTAACGCACCGAGGAGTGCGAGTTGACGCTGAGGTTGCCCGACTCCACCGCCCGGGCCACCCGGACGGCACGGCCCACGTCCCGGGTCCAGATCGAGCCGGAGAGGCCGTACTCGGTGTCGTTGGCCAGCCGGATCGCGTCCGCCTCGTCGTCGAACGGGAGCACCGAGACGACCGGGCCGAAGATCTCCTCCCGCCAGTGCCGGTCCGCCGGGGAGCCGGCGAGCAGCACGGTCGGGGCGTACCAGAAGCCGGGGCCGTCGGGGCACGAGCCGGTGAAGGCCACGTCCGCGTCGTCGACGTACCCGGCGACCCGATCCCGGTGTCCGGCGGAGATCAGCGGGCCCATCTCGGCGGTCTCGCGGGCCGGGTCCTCCACCCGGAACGCCCGCACGGCCGGTTCGAGCAGTTCCAGGAAGCGGTCGTACACCGGGCGTTGGACCAGGATCCGGGAGCGGGCGCAGCAGTCCTGGCCGGCGTTGTCGAAGACCGCGGACGGGGCGGTGGCCGCCGCCTTCGCCAGGTCGGCGTCGGCGAAGACGATGTTCGCCGACTTGCCGCCCAGCTCCAGCGTCACCCGCTTCACCTGGGCGGCGCAGCCGGCCATGATCCGGGTGCCGACCTCGGTGGAGCCGGTGAAGCAGATCTTGCGGACGGCCGGGTGGGTGACGAACCGTTCGCCGACCACGCCGCCCTGCCCGGGCAGCACGGTGAACACGCCGTCGGGCAGCCCGGCGTCGCGGGCCAGCTCGGCCAGGCGCAGCGCGGTCAGCGGGGTCAGCTCGGCCGGCTTGAGCACCACCGTGTTGCCGGCCGCGAGCGCGGGGGCGAGGCCCCAGCCGGCGATCGGCATCGGGAAGTTCCACGGCACGATCACGCCGACCACGCCGAGCGGCTCGTGGAACGTGACGTCGAGCCCGCCGGGCACCGGGATCTGCTGGCCGGTCAGCCGTTCCGGCGCGCCCGCGTAGTAGTCGAGCACGTCGCGGACGTTGCCGGCCTCCCAGCGCGCGTTGCCGATGGTGTGGCCGGCGTTGCGCACCTCCAGGAGAGCCAGCTCCTCCAGATGCGCGTCGACCTGGGCGGCGAACCGCCGCAGCAGCCGCCCCCGGTCCCCCGGCGCCACCCGACGCCATGTCTCGAACGCGGCGGAAGCCCGCGCGACAGCCGCATCCACGTCGTCGACGGAGCACCCCGGAACAACCCCGATCCCCGCCCCGTCGACAGGCGAGATCACCTCACCCACGCGTGTCCCCCCTCCCTCTCACCCTCACCTCGGCGATCTTGCAGTTACTGCCCCGACGAAAGCCGCATAACGTCCGCGCCGAGGGCCGCAAGTGCAAGATCGCGGGGGCGAGGGAGGGGCGGGGACGCGACGACGAGGGCGGGTCAGAGGCGTTCGAAGCCACGCCGCAGCTCCCAGTCCGTGACCGCGGCGTCGAAGGCGGTCAGCTCCACCTTCGCCTGGTTGGCGTAGTGGGCGGTCACCTCGTCGCCGAATGCCGTCCGGGCCACCTCCGAGCGCTGCCACAGGTCGAGCGCGTCGCGCAGCGTGCCGGGGACCCGCTCGGCCTCCGGGTCGTCGTACGCGTTGCCGGTGCACTCGTCCGCCAGCTCCAGCTCGTTCTCGATGCCGTGCACCGCGCCGGCCACCAGCGCGGCGATCGCCAGGTACGGGTTGACGTCCGCCCCCGGCACCCGGTTCTCCACCCGCATCCCCTGCCCGTGCCCGACCAGCCGCAACGCGCAGGTGCGGTTGTCGGTGCCCCAGCGCAGCGCGGTCGGCGCGAACGAGCCCGGCTGATAACGCTTGTAGGAGTTGATGTTCGGCGCGAACAGCAGGCTGAACTCGCGCATGGTGGCGAGCAGCCCGGCCAGCACCCGCTGCCCGGTCACGCTCAGGTGTGCCGGCCCGTCGCCCAGCATCGCCGACTTGCCGGCGGCGTCGCGCAGCGAGAAGTGGATGTGGCAGGAGTTGCCCTCCCGCTCGTTCGGCTTGGCCATGAACGTGATCGCCATGCCCTCCTGGGCGGCGATCTCCTTGGCGCCGTTCTTGTAGATGACGTGGTGGTCGGCGCAGCGCACCGCCTCGTCGTAGCGGAAGGCGATCTCGTGCTGGCCGAGGTTGCACTCGCCCTTGGCGCTCTCCGGGGTGAGGCCGGCGGCGGCCATCTCGGTGCGGATGCGGCGCAGCAGCGGCTCCACCCGCGCGGTGCCGAGCAGCGAGTAGTCCACGTTGTACTGGTTGGCCGGGGTCAGGTCGCGGTAGCCGCGCGACCACGCCTGCTCGTACGAGTCGCGGTAGAGCACGAACTCCAGCTCGGTGCCGGCGTACGCGGTCAGCCCGTGCGCGGCCAGCCGGTCGAGCTGCCGGCGCAGGATCTGCCGGGGCGAGGCGACCACCGGGCCGGAGCCGTCCAGCCACTCCAGGTCGGCCAGCAGCAGCGCGGAGCCGGGCTGCCAGGGCATCCGGCGCAGCGTGTCCAGGTCGGGGCGCATGGCGAAGTCGCCGTAGCCGCGTTCCCAGCTCGACATCGCGTACCCGTCGACGGTGTTCATGTCCACGTCCACGGCGAGCAGGTAGTTGCACCCCTCGCTGCCGTTCGTGACCACCTGGTCGAGGAAGAAGGGCGCGTGGAACCGCTTGCCCTGCAACCGGCCCTGCATGTCGGTGAGGGCGAGCACCACCGTGTCGATCTCACCCTCGGTGACGGCGACCCGCAACTGTTCCAGCGAGAGCGGCGTTCTCTTCATCAGGGGGCCTCCATCACCAAGGTCTACTGGCAAACCGGATCACCGTCAATGCCCCGACGAGGTCGGGGGCGAAACGCCAGGAGTGCACATGCGTCGTCGGATCGTCGCGGCCGTCGCCGCCGTCCTCGTGATCGCACTGGGCGCCACCGACGCCCGCGCCGACCGGCAACCGGCCGCCACGCCCGAACGCCCCGCCACCGCCGCCGGCGCGGTAGACCGGCGGCCGGTCCCGTTCGACCTGCGCGCCCTCGGTCGGCGGACCGTCGGATCCGGGCCCGACCTGACCCGTCCCCGGGTGGTCGCCTCCGGGCTGGAGGTGCCGTGGGGCCTGGACTTCCTGCCCGACGGCAGCGCGCTGGTGGCGCAGCGGAACCAGGGCACGATCCTGCGGATCCGTCCCGGCCGCCCGGCCCGGCAGGTCGCCCGGATCCCCGACGTGGTGGCCGGCGGCGAGGCGGGCCTGCTCGGGCTCGCGGTCTCCCCCACCTACCGCCGGGACCGCTGGGTCTACGCCTGCTACACCACCGCCACCGACATCCGGATCGTCCGGTTCCGGCTCCGGTCGGACCGGGCCCCGCAGGTGCTGGTCAGCGGCATCGCCCGGGCCACCTTCCACGACGGCGGGCGGATCGCGTTCGGCCCCGACGGCATGCTCTACGCCGGCGTCGGCGACGCCGGGGTGCCCGCCCGCTCGCAGGACCTGTCCAGCCGCAACGGCAAGATCCTCCGGATCCGCCCGGACGGCGGGGTGCCGGCGGACAACCCGTTTCCCGGCTCGCCGGTCTACAGCTACGGCCACCGCAACGTGCAGGGGCTCGCCTGGGACCGGGGCGGCCGGCTGTTCGCCACCGAGTTCGGCCAGAGCACCTGGGACGAGGTGAACCGGATCGTGCCGGGCGGCAACTACGGCTGGCCGATCGTGGAGGGCGTCGCCGGCGACCCCCGGTTCCGGGACCCGGTGGTCGTCTGGCCGCCCGCCCAGGCCTCACCGAGCGGCGCCGCGTTCAGCCGGGGCACACTCTTCGTGGCCGCGCTGCGCGGCACCCGGCTCTGGGCGATCCCGGTCGACGCCGCCGGCAACGTCGGCGTACCGGTGGCGGAACTGGTCGGGACGTACGGCCGCCTGCGTACCGTGGCGGTCGCCCCGGACGGCGCGCTCTGGGTGACCACCAGCAACCGCGAGCCGCGCGGCGTCCCGCCGGCGGCCGACGACGACCGCGTCCTCCGCTTCCCGCCCACCCACCGCCAGCCCTCGGCCTGAGACCCCTGGGGTACGCGGACAGCCCGTCGGCCGCCGGTGGCGCCCAGGTCAGTAGCGGGTGCCGGCGGGTGCCGGCAGAGCGTCGAGTTCCGCCAGGTCGGTGTCGGTGAGCCGGAGCCGGGCGGCGGCGGCGTTCTCGTCGAGCCGGGTGCGGCGACGGGTGCCGGGGATCGGCACGACGTGGTCGCCCTGGGCCAGGGTCCAGGCGAGGGCCACCTGTCCGGCGGTGGCGTGGTGCCGGGCGGCGATGGCTTCGACCCGGTCGACGAGGGCGAGGTTGGCGGCGCGGTTGTCCTGGTGGAAACGGGGCAGGCGGCCGCGGAAGTCGTCGGCGGCGAAGACGGTGTCCCGGTACCGGCCGGTGAGGAATCCGCGGCCGAGCGGGGAGAACGGCACGAACGCGGCACCGTGGCGGACGCACCAGTCGAGGCTGGTGGTGAGGTGGTCGCGGGTCCACAGGGACAGTTCCGACTGGACGGCGCTGATCGGGTGTACGGCGTGGGCGCGGTCGAGCTGGTCGACGGTGAACTCGGAGACCCCGAGGGCACGGGCCTTGCCGGCGGCGACCATCTCGGCCATGGCGCCGATGCTGTCCTCGACGGGGACGTTCGGGTCGGGCCGGTGCAGGTAGTACAGGTCGACGTGGTCGACTCCGAGCCGGCGCAGGGACGCGTCGATGGCCTGCCGCAGGTGTTCGGGCCGGCCGTCCTGCACGATGGGGAAGTTGTCCCCGTCGGTGTCGGTGACGACGTTGCCGCCCTTGGTGGCGAGGACGACCTCGTCGCGCCGGCCGGCGACGGCCCTGCCGACGACCTCCTCGTTGGTGAAGGGGCCGTACATGTCGGCGGTGTCGAGGAAGGTGACCCCGAGGTCGAGAGCGTGGCCGATGACCTGGTCCGGGTCCTCCGCCCCGGGGTCGTCACCGTAGGCCCAGGTCATACCCATGCAGCCGAGTCCGACGGCGCCGACGGTGGGCCCGTCGGTCCAGAGCTGCCGGGTGGGAATGGTGTCGGTGGTCATCCGTCTCTCCTCAGGTTCACGCCCCGGTCGGTGCGGGCCGCCTCCGGCTCCGGTCGTCGAACCCGACGTTACGAGTTCGAGCGCACTCGAAGGCAACCTGTCGGCCCGCACGACTTGCGTGCGACGAGGTCAGGCCGGCGGGGTGGGAGCCTGCTCCTCGACCGTACGACGGGGGCCGGTGAACCACTTGCGGGCCGAGGCGTACCACCAGATGGCGACGCCGAGCAGCACGCCACCGATCGCCAGCGGGGCGTAGTTGACGGCGGTCCAGGAGAAGTCGGGGTGGCCCGGCACGCCGGCCGGGACGATCGGCAGCACGAAGTAGACCGAGATGATCGCGATCTCCACCACCGCGATCCAGCCGAGCAGCCGGTAGCGCCGGCCGAGCGTCCACGGCCCTGGCACGAACCGGTCCCCCATCCGCAGTCGCAGGAAGATCGGGATGATGAAGGACAGGTAGAGCCCGATCACCGCCACCGACACCACCGCGTAGAACGCGACCGGGATGCCGCCGCGCTGGTACAGCGCGGGCAGGGTGAGCACCAGCCCGGCCAGCGTGGCACCGATGATGGCGTTGACCGGCGTGCCGTTGCGGTTCACCCTCGACCAGAGCCGCCAGCCCGGCACCGCCCGGTCGCGGCTGAACGCGTACGCCATCCGCGACATCGAGGTCACGCAGCTCATCCCGCAGAAGAACTGCCCGATGGTGGAGATGATGATGACGGCCTTGAAGAAGAACGGCGTCAGCGCGGTCTCGAAGATCGCCCCGGAGAAACCGCTCGCCTCGTGGATCGCCTCCACGTCGGTGGCGGCGAACAGGAACGCGAGCAGCAGGATCCAGCCGCCCACGGCGGAATAGAAGATCGACCGCCACAGCCCCTGCGCGGCGGCCTTGGACGCGCCCCGGGTCTCCTCGGAGACGTGCGCGCAGGCGTCGAAGCCGGTGATCGTGTACTGGGTGAGCAGGAAGCCCAGCGGCAGCACGTAGAACCAGAACGTCAACCCCCCGCCGTCGCCGAAGCCGGAGTTGTCGAACCGCTGGGTGAACACGAACCGGAAGCTCTGGTGGTCGTCCGGGACCAGGACCAGGATCAGCACCACCGCGGCCGCGCCGGCCACGTGCCACCAGACCGAGACGTTCTGGAGTACGTCGATGACGTGGTGCCCGTAGATGTTGATCAGCCCGTGCAGGGCCAGGATCACCACGAACAGCCCGAACGTCTGCTGCCCGGTGCCGGCCCAGCCGTCGAACAGCGCCGACAGCGTCAGGTTGAGGAACGTGGCGCAGCCGTAGTCGACCGACGCGGTCACCGCGACCAGCCCGATCAGGTTGAGCCAGCCGGTGAACCAGCCGTGCACCGGTCGGCCCATGGTCGCCGCCCACCAGTAGATCCCGCCCGCCGTGGGGTACGCCGAGACCAGCTCGGCCAGGCAGAACCCGATGATCAGGATGAACAGCGAGATCAGCGGCCAGCCCCAGGAGATCGCCACCGGGCCGCCGTTGTTCCACGCCTGGCCGAACGTGGTGAAGCAGCCGGCCAGGATCGAGATGATGGAGAACGAGATGGCGAAGTTGGAGAAGCCGCTCCACTTGCGGCGCAACTCCTGCTTGTAGCCGAGCTCGGCGAGTCGTCGGGCGTCGTCGTCCATCGGCTGCTCGGCGGTCGGCGCGGGCGTCGTGGCCACTGCACACCTCCTCGAGGCGAAGTCCCCGTACGAGTGCTCGCAGTCTGCTCCCGCCGATCAAGGTGGTCAATACGCGTCCCGGGTAATTGCGTTGTCCCCGCTTCCCGCCCGGGGCATGCTTGAAGCCGTGACCAGGCCCGACCCGACGGGCCGGCACCGGGCGCTCGGCAACGCCCGGTCCGCGGCGGCGCGTGGCGTCCACCTCTCTCTCACTGATGTACGGCGATCCGCCGTACCCCCGGACGCCCCGCGCCGCCGCACTCTCACGTCCGGCCGACGGTGATCCAGGCGGTGAGGAAGTCGGCGGCCGGCACCGCGAAGAGCAGGCAGACCCCGGCCAGCCGGGCGATGGTGGGCCGGCGGACGGCGACGGCGTAGCCGGCGACCAGCACCGGTGCCCACAGGTCCTGCAGGAGCCACGACTCCCGCCGGACCAGCAGGTCGAGGTGGCAGACCGCGAGCCACACCACGGTCGCCGCCGACCAGAGGACCAGGCCGGCGCGTCGACACGCCCGCGTACCCCAGCGCACCGCCGCGGTGACGTCCCCGGCGACGCGGTCGGCGGCGACGTCCAATACGGTCGTCGGCAGGTAGAGCGCGGCGACCAGGAACAGGCCCAGCAGCGCCACGAGGTGCGGGTAGCCGGTGACCGGCCGGTGCAGGGACCAGCCGGCCAGTGGCGCGAGGACCCCGACGGCGAGGGCGTTGGCGGCGACGTCCAGGCCCGGCCGGGTCTTCAGTCGCACCGGCGGCGCGCTGTAGAGCCACCCGAGCAGCAGCACGACCGCCGTGCCGAGGGCGAAGGCCGGTCCGACCGCCGTGGCGGCGAGCACGAGCGCCGCGAGCGCGGCCCCGTGGTGCCAGCGCATCAGATCGGCCGCGGTGAGCAGGCCGGTGACCAGTGGGGCGCCGGCCTTGCGCGGGTTCCGCCGGTCGCTGGGCAGGTCGTACCGGTCGTTGACGGCGAGCACGGCGGTCCAGAGCAACGGCCCGAGCACCACCAGGGCGGCCAGCGAGCGCGGCAGCGTCGCCGCCGGCGGCAGCCAGCGGTGGGTGGCGAGCACCGAGCCGGCGTACGCGGCGGCCCAGCCGAGCGGCCAGAACCACGGACGCGACAGGAGCAGCAGCGCCCGGGCCCGGGCCGTTCGCGCGTCGGCGGCGGGGCGGAGGAGAACCATGCCACCGACGCTAGGAATCCGCCCGGCCGACGGACTCCCGCCGGCGAGCCAGGGCGCTCCCCCGCGACGGGGAACCGCGGGTCAGGCGAACAGCAGGCCCGCCACCCAGAGCGCGGCGATCACCAGGCCGGCGGAGAACTCGACGAGCATGGACAACCCGGCCGCCTTGAGCGCCTGCACCGTCGCCGGCCAGGCCAACTGGTTGCTGCCCAGCCGCAGCCGCTCCGCGCCCCAGATGCCGCCGACGAAGCCGATCGGCAGACCGATCACCGGGATCACGAAGAACCCGACCAGGCCGAGCAGTCCGCCGGCCAACAGCGACGACGTGGGTACGCCGGTGCGTTTGAGGTTCCGCCCCGGCCAGAGGTACTTGACCACGGTGCCGCCGGCGGCGACCACGGTGGCGGCGGCGAGCACCGCCCAGCGGCCCGGGCCGGCGTCGGCGAAGATCGCCCAGACCAGCACGCCGCCCCAGCACAGCGGCAGCGCCGGCAGCCCCGGCACCACCACCCCGGCCAGGCCGGCCAGGATCGCCAGGGCGGCGACCACCGACACCACTGCCTGCGAATCGCTCAGACTCACGAGTTCTCTCTCTTCTCTGCACAGGCGCTGCATGATCGAGGTGTTAAGCAGGGGCCCCGCCTCTACCGGAGGCGTTAACAGGGGGCCCTTCCTTACCCCTCCAGGCGGGCGCGGATGCCGTCGGCGGGCATCGGGGCGCCGAACAGGCGGCCCTGCCCGGTGTCGCAGCGCAGCGCCCGCAACCGTTCGGCCTGCACCTCGGTCTCCACCGCCTCGGCCGTCACCGACAGCTCCAGCGCGTGGGCCAGCCGGACCAGCGCGTCGACGATCCGCTCGTCCCGGTGGTCGGCGACCGCGTCCGCGCCGTCGCCCCGGATCCCCTCGACGAACGGGCCGGCCAGCTTCACGCAGTGGATCGGCAGCCGGCGCAGGTACGCCAGGTTCGAGTAGCCGGTGCCGAAGTCGTCGATGGCCAGCCGCAGCCCGAGGTCGGCGAGCTGGTGCAGGGCACGCAGCGGCTCGCCCGCGCTGCCCATCACCGCGCTCTCGGTCAGCTCCAGCTGGAGCAGCGCGGCGGGCAGCCCGGTGTGCTGCAACGCCTCGGCCACGGTCTCCACGATGGCCGGGTCGTCGGCCTGCCGGGCGGCCAGGTTGACGCTCACCACCGGCGTGGTCGACGGGAACGCCCGCCGCCAGCTCTCCGCGTCCCGGCAGGCCTGGCGCAGCACCCAGGCGCCGAGCCGGACGATCAGGCCGGTCTCCTCGGCCAGCCCGATGAACCGGTCCGGCCCGAGCAGCCCCAGCTCCGGGTGCTGCCAGCGGACCAGCGCCTCGACCGCCACCATCGTGCCGTCCAGCAGGGACACGATCGGCTGGTAGTGCAGCACGAACTCGCCCCGGTCCAGCGCGGCCGGCAGGTTCGACGCCAGCGAGGAGCGGGCGATGTCGGCGGCGCTGCGCTCCGGGTCGTACACCGCCCAGCGGCCCCGCCCCTCGGCCTTGGCCCAGTAGAGCGTGGTGTCCGCGGCCTTCATCAGCTCCGCGACGCTGGTCTCCGCCGCCGGGCACTCCACGATGCCGATGCTGGCCGAGACGGCGAGCTGCTGGTCGCCCACGTGCACCGGCGCGGAGACCGCGGCCAGGGCCAGCTCGGCCACCTCCACCGCGTCGTCGATGCCGCCGTCGGAGTCGACCAGGATGACGAACTCGTCTCCGCCCATCCGGGCCACCAGGTGCCCCCGACCGGCCACGCAGTCGCTCAGCCGCCGGGCGATCACCTTGAGCAGCCGATCGCCCAGGTCGTGGCCGAGGCTGTCGTTGACCGCCTTGAAGCCGTCCAGGTCGATGAAGCAGAGCCCGACGCGCTGCTCCGGCCCGGCCGCGTCGAAGACGTCGCCCAACGTCTCGAAGAACAGCGTCCGGTTCGGCAGCCCGGTCAGCGGGTCGTGCAACGCCTGGAAGCGCAGTCGTTGCTGCAGCTCGTACCGCTGGGTGATGTCCTCGATCATGGCGACGGTGAAGCGGGGGCGGCCGTCGTCGTAGCGGATGAGCGAGACGGCCAGGTCGGTCCAGACCACGCTGCCGTCCTTGCGGTAGTAGCGCTTCTCCACCCGGGCGCTGTCCCGCTTGCCCTCGATCAGCTCCTGGTAGACCTCCCACATGCCGGCCGCGTCGTCGGCGTGGAACAACCCGGCCACGTTCATCCGCCGCAACTCGCCGACGGTGTAGCCGAGCATGTCCGCGAAGGACTGGTTCACCTCGATGATCTGCCCGTCGACGCCGGCGATGCCGATGCCGATGGCCGCGCCGGTGAAGACCGCCCGGAAGCGTGCCTCGCTGTCGCGCAGCGCCTGCTCCACGGTGTCCCGGGCCTGCCAGGCGGAACGGGCGATCCGCTCCTGCTGGCTGAACACCCGGTCGCGCAGGGCCCGGGCGAACCCGGCGGCGAGCGCGCCCTGCAACAGCGCGACCCGTTCCCGCAGCTCGGGCGACTCCTCCCGGGCCGGCAGCACCCAGGGCAGGAACCGGTCGCCGAGGGCCTGCACCGACCAGTCGAGCACGCCGGGCTCGGTGAGGTGCGCCTCGACCAGGGCACGCCCGACCTCCTCCGCCGGTCGGGCGGAGAAGGTCGGGGCGAGCAACGCCCGGCCCAGCCGCTCGGTGAGCGGCACCAGCAGACGCTCGGTCTCGACCGCGCTCAGCGGCACGAAACCGATGCGTCGCACCGCCCGGGCCCACTCCGCGGCGTACGCGGCGGCGCCGGGACGGCTGACGTCACCCCCGTCGTTCTCCGGGGTGCGCATGTCGGCTCAGCCGGCAGCGCGGTCGTGCCGGGCCACGCCACCGAACGCCCCGAAGCGTTCCGGGTGCTCGTCCACGTCGGACGGCGAGTCGGGCCGCCACAGCGGCATGTGCACCACACCCGGTTCGAGGATCGTCCAGTCGCCGAAGAAGCCGGTGATCTCGGCCCGCGAGCGGAGCGTGATCTCGGTGGCGGTACGCGCCGACAGCCGCTGCGCGTCCAGCATCTCCTGCGGCTGGTCCTCGAACGTGGAGTGCGACACGACCAGGAAGCTGCCCGGTGCGGCGGCGGCCCGCAGGGTGGCCAGGATGTCGGCCGGGCGGTCCGCGTCCGGGATGAAGTGCACCACGCCGGCGAGCAGGATGCCCAGCGGCCGGTCGAAGTCGATCAGGCCGCTGGCCCGGGCCTGGTCCAGGATCAGCTTCGGCTCCCGCAGGTCGGCCAGGATCGCGGTGGCGCGGTCGTTGCCGGCCAGCAGCTCGTGGCTGTGCGCCACCGCGACCGGGTCGATGTCCACGTAGACGATGCGGGCCCGCGGGTCGGCCACCTGGGCGACCTCGTGCACGTTGCCCACGGTGGGAATACCGGAGCCGATGTCGAGGAACTGGTCGATGCCGGCGTCGAGCAGCACCCGGACGGCCCGGCGCAGGAACTCCCGCCCGGAGCGCATGGTGGCCGCCAGGTTGGGCGTCATGGCCGCGATCTGCTCGGCGAGCTGCCGGTCGATCTCGAAGTTGTGCGCGCCGCCGAGGAAGTAGTCGTAGACCCGGGCGGCGCTCGGCCGGGTCAGGTCGATCTCGGCGGGAAGTCCGTCCGGCGTCTGCATCGCTCGGTCCCCCAGGTCGTTCGCCGCCACGAGGCGGATCATGTGGTCCAGCCCACTCTAGGCGCGGACGACCAGCAACGGGAGATCCACCGGCGGCGATGCCGCCGGCCGGGCTCAGTCGGCCGACTCCAGCAGCATCGAGATGCCCTGCCCGACGCCGACGCACATGGTCGCCAGCGCCCGCCGGCCACCACGACGGCGCAGCTCCAGCGCGGCGGTCAGCGCCAGCCGGGCGCCGCTGGCGCCCAGCGGGTGGCCCAGCGCGATCGCCCCGCCGTTCGGGTTGACGTGCTCGGCGTCCTCGGGCAGGCCCAGCTCCCGCAGCACGGCCACGGACTGCGCGGCGAACGCCTCGTTCAGCTCCACCACGTCGACGTCGGCCAGATCCACGCCGTGGCGGTCGAGCAGCTTGCGGGTGGCCGGGACCGGGCCGATCCCCATGATCCGCGGCGGCACGCCGGCCGCCGCCGCGCCACGTACCCGGGCCAGCGGGGTGAGGCCGTAGCGGTCGACGGCGGCCGCGGAGGCGACCAGCAGCGCGACCGCGCCGTCGTTGACGCCGGAGGAGTTGCCGGCGGTCACCGTCCCGCCCTCGCGGAACGGGGTGGGCAGCGCGGCCAGCTTCTCCAGCGTCGTCTCCCGCGGGTGCTCGTCGACCTCGACCAGCTTCGTCTCCCGCCTGCCGGCCGGCACGGTCACCGGCACGATCTCCTCGGCCAGCCGGCCGTCGGCCTGCGCCTTCGCGGCCCGCTGCTGCGAGCGGTACGCGAACGCGTCCTGCGCCGCCCGGTCCACGCCGTACTCGGCGGCCACGTTCTCCGCCGTCTCCGGCATCGAGTCGATGCCCCAGCCGCGCTCCATCAGCGGGTTCACCAGCCGCCAGCCGATGGTGGTGTCGTAGACCTCGGCGGTGCGGGCGAACGGCGTGGCCGCCTTCGGCATCACGAACGGCGCGCGGCTCATGCTCTCCACGCCGCCGGCCACCAGCAGGTCGGCCTCGCCGGCCACGATCGCCCGGGCGGCGGTGGCGAGCGCGTCCAGGCCGGAGCCGCAGAGCCGGTTCACGGTGCTGCCCGGCACCTCCGGCGGCAGACCGCCGAGCAGCGCGGCCATCCGGGCCACGTTGCGGTTGTCCTCGCCGGCCTGGTTGGCGCAGCCGAGGATCACGTCGTCGGTGCGGGCCCAGTCGACCGACGGGTGGCGCGTCACCAGCTCGCGGACGACGTGCGCGGCCAGGTCGTCGGGGCGGACCCCGGCGAGGGCGCCGGCGTACCGGCCGATCGGGGTGCGAACTCCGGCAACGAGGTAGGCCACGGTCATCGCGCGCACGTCCTTCGGGGGTGGGAAGGGGTCGGTCGGCGGGTCGCCCGCCGGGTCACGGGGGCACCCGGCGCCAGGATATCCGCGCCCGGAGCGGATAGGTTGGCGGCATGGCCGGGGCCCAGTTCAGCGCAGAGACCAGCGGCGGCGGCGCGTTCGTCCGCCAACCCAACCGGTTCACCGGGCGGGTCACCCCGCACTCCACCTCGCCGGAGGGCGGCGGGCCGGACGAGCAGGGGCGGTGGCCGCTGGAGGCCGGCCGGTACCGCCTGGTCTGGTGCCGGGCCTGCCCGTGGGCGCACCGGGCCCGGATCGTGCGCAGCCTGCTCGGCCTGGACGAGGTGATCTCGCTGGGCACCGTGGACCCGATCCGGGACGAGCGCGGGTGGCGGTTCGCCCTCGACCCGGACGGCTTCGACCCGGTGCTGGGCATCGGCTTCCTCTCCGACGCCTACCTCGCCACCGACCCCGACTACACCGGCCGGGTGACCGTGCCGGCGCTGGTCGACACGCTCACCGGGCGGATCGTCACCAACGACTACCCGCAGCTCACGCTCGACCTCTCCACCGAGTGGCGACGGTTCCACGCCCCGGACGCCCCGGACCTCTACCCGGTCGAGCTGCGCCCGGAGATGGACGCGCTGATGGCGGAGATCCACCGGGACGTCAACAACGGCGTCTACCGGTGCGGTTTCGCCACCTCGCAGGAGGCGTACGACGAGGCGTTCACGGCGCTGTTCGCCCGGCTGGACGCGTTGAGCGAGCGGCTGGCCGGACGGCGCTACCTGATGGGGGACGCGATCACCGAGGCGGACGTCCGGCTGTTCACCACGCTGGTCCGCTTCGACGTGGCCTACCACGGGCACTTCAAGTGCAACCGGCAGAAGCTGACCGAGATGCCGGTGCTCTGGGCCTACGCCCGGGACCTGTTCCAGACCCCCGGCTTCGGCGAGACGGTGGACTTCGACCACATCAAGCGGCACTACTACGCCACCCACGACATGATCAACCCGACCCGGATCGTGCCGCTCGGTCCGGACCTGTCCGGCTGGACCACGCCGCACGGGCGTGGCTGACCGCACCTCGCGCCGGGTCGCCGCCGGGTCCGCCGCCGCCTGCCTGGTGGCCGGCGTGGTCGCGGTCACGGTCGCGCTGGTCGCCGGTCCCGGTCCCGGCCTGACCGGTTACGTCAGCGAGGCCGGCGTCACCGACAGCGGGTACGCCGGGACGTACCGGATCGGGGTCTTCGCCCTGGCCGCGGCGCTGCTGCTGCTCGCCGCGGCGCTGCCGCCGGCGGTGCGCGCGGCGCCCGGGCTGCTCGGCGCCGGCGCCGTCGCCACCGTGCTCTCCGGCGCGGTGACCTGCAGCACCGGCTGCCCGCTGCCGCCGTTCGAGGCCGCCACGGTGGCCGACCTGGTGCACGGCGGGGCCAGCATCGCGGCGACCGCCGCGGTGGTCTTCGCCATGCTGGCGGTGCTGCTCTCCCCCGCGGCCGGTACGGCGTTGCGGCGGGTCGCCGCGCTCGGCGCGGCGCTGGCGCTGCCACTGTCCGGCGCGGTCGGGCTGGCCATGCTCCTGGTCGGGCGGGGCGCGCTGGTGGGGGTGCTGGAGCGGGTGCTGCTGGGGGTGGTCGCGGCGTGGGGTCTGGGCACCGCGCTCCTCTGCGGGTGTAAGGGGCCTCACGGGGAGCGGTCCTTCCATCCGCGCCGCGACGGGAGTAGCGTCGGCCGGCGATGACCAATGTCTGGTGCCTCACCGAGCGCCTGTACGTCGACCTCCGACGGCAGGCCAGCGGCGTCTGTCCGGCGTAGCTCCGCTCCCGACGCCCGCCTCTCCCTCACCAGACCCTTGGACACGTCCTCATGGCTTCCGCCCTGCGCAAGTTCCCCTTCTCCGTGCAGATCCTGCTCGGCCTCGTCCTCGGCGTGGCGCTCGGCTTCCTCGCCCGCGCCAACGACCTCGCCTGGCTGACCAGCACCCTCGACACCGTCGGCGGTCTCTTCGTCCAGCTCCTCAAGCTGGCCGTGCCGCCGCTGGTCTTCACCGCCATCGTGGTCAGCGTGGTCAGCCTGCGCGGCGTGGCCAACGCCGCCCGGCTGGCCGTCAAGACGCTGCTCTGGTTCGGCATCACCGCGCTGATCGCGGTGAGCCTCGGCATCGGCCTCGGCCTGCTCACCAACCCCGGCCGGGGCGTCAACCTGGACCCGTCCGGCGCCAGCGCACCGAAGACCACCGGCTCCTGGATCGACTTCCTCACCGGCATCGTGCCGACCAACCCGGTCGGCGCGTTCGTCGAAGGCAACGTCCTGCAGATCGTCTTCCTCGCCCTGGTGGTGGGCGCGGCCGCGCTGCTCGTCGGTGACGCCGCCGAGCCGTTCGTGTCGCTCAACCGCGCGGTGCTCACCATCGTGCAGAAGGCGCTCTGGTGGGTCATCCGGCTCGCCCCGCTCGGCACCCTCGGCCTGATCGGCAACGCCGTCGCCTCGTACGGCTGGGACCTGCTGGCCCCGCTGGCGAAGTTCACCACCGCCGTCTACGTCGGCTGCGCCCTGGTGCTGTTCGTCGTCTACCCGGCGCTGCTCGCCGCGGCCGGCCGACTCAACCCGCTGCGCTTCTTCGCCGGCGCCTGGCCCGCGATCCAGCTGGCCTTCGTGTCCCGCTCCTCGGTGGGCACCATGCCGGTGACCCAGCGCTCGGTGGAGCGCCTCGGCGTCCCCCGCGAGTACGCCTCCTTCGCCGTGCCGTTCGGCGCCACCACGAAGATGGACGGCTGCGCCGCCATCTACCCGGCGCTGGCCGCGATCTTCGTGGCGCAGGTGTTCGGCGTCGACCTCGGCGTCACCGACTACCTGCTGATCGCGTTCGTCTCGGTGGTCGGCTCGGCCGCCACCGCCGGCCTGACCGGCGCGATCGTCATGCTCACGCTGACCCTGAGCACGCTGGGCCTGCCGCTGGCCGGCGCCGGCCTGCTGCTGGCCATCGACCCGATCCTGGACATGATGCGGACCGCCACCAACGTGGCCGGGCAGGCCGTGGTGCCGACCATCGTGGCCGCCCGCGAGGGCACGCTCGACCGGGCCGCGTACGACTCCGCCGGCAAGCGGGACCTGGTCGAGCCCGTCGAGCCGGCCGCCGAGCGCCTCGCCCCCGTACCCGCCTGAGCATCCTGATCCGGGTGCGTCCCTGGTCGCCGCGGCGACGAGGGACGCACCCGGTTCCACGACCCGAGGAGAACCGCATGAGCACCCTGTTCACGCCGCTCGCCCTGCGCGGCGTCACGCTGCCCAACCGGATCGCGATGGCGCCGATGTGCCAGTACAGCGCCGGCCCGGGCGGGTTGCCCACCGACTGGCACCGCGTCCACCTCGGCTCCCGGGCCGTCGGCGGCGCCGGGCTGGTGCTCAGCGAGGCGACCGCCGTGGTCCCCGAGGGGCGGATCACCCCGCAGGACGTCGGGCTCTGGTCCGACGCGCACGTCGACGCGTGGCGGCCGGTCACCGCGTTCGTCGCCGGCCAGGGCGCGGTGCCGGCGGTGCAGCTCGCGCACGCCGGGTTCAAGGCCTCCACGTACCGGCCGTGGGCCCCGCGCCACGGCGGCGTGCCGGACGCCGAGGGCGGCTGGACGCCGGTCGGCCCGGGCGGCGACCCGTTCGTCCCCGACTACCGCACACCGGCCGCGCTCGACGAGGCCGGCATCGCCGCCGTGGTGGCCGCCTTCGCCGCCGCCGCGAGGCGGGCGCTGGACGCCGGCTTCGCCGCGGTGGAGATCCACGCGGCGCACGGCTACCTGCTGCACGAGTTCCTCTCCCCGCTGACCAACCGGCGCGCCGACGGCTACGGCGGAGACCGGGCCGGCCGGATGCGGTTCACCCTGGAGGTGGCCCGCGCGGTCCGCGCCGCGGTCGGCGAGGCCGTGCCGGTGCTGACCCGCATCTCCGCCACCGACTGGACCGACGGCGGCTGGACGATCGAGGACAGCGTGGTGCTCGCCGGCGAGCTGGCGGCGGCCGGCGTGGACCTGGTCGACACCTCCTCCGGTGGCGCGGCGGCCCGGGCGGCCGTCCCCGTCGGCCCCGGCTACCAGGTGCCGCTGGCCGCCCGGATCCGCCGCAACGCCGGCGTGCCCACCGGCGCGGTGGGCCTGATCGTGGAGCCCGAGCAGGCCGAGCAGATCGTCGCCGGCGGTGAGGCGGACCTGGTGCTGCTGGGCCGGGAACTGCTCCGCGACCCGTACTGGCCGCGCCGCGCCGCCGCCAAACTGGGCGCCACCCCGGCCTGGCCCGACCAGTACGCCCGGGCCTTCTGACGCCACCCGTCCGCCCCGCCGCGACGGGCGGGGCGGACGGTGGTCAGCCGGCCAGGTGGGACCAGCGGGCCTCCAGGTCGGACCAGGCGCCCTGGGCCGCGACCACGCCGTCGACCAGCACCACCACGTGGTCCGCGCGGACCAGCGCGGCCCGCTTGGCGGTCGAGCCGACCACTGTCACCCCGTGCTCGCGCAGCGCCGCCCAGAGCGCCAGCTCCGTGGTCACGTCCAGCGCCGACGACACGTCGTCGGCGACCAGCAGCTCGGTACGCGGGGCGAGCGCCCGGGCCAGCGCCAGCCGCTGGAGCTGCCCGCCGGAGAGCCGGGTGCCCTTGTGCCCGATGAGCAGCCCGAGCCCGCCCCCGGCGGCGGCCAGGTCGTGTTCCAGCTGGGCGGTGGAGACCGCGCCGGCGGCGTCCACCTGGTGGCCGAGCGCGATGTTCTCGGCCACGGTGCCGGAGAGCACCCGGGGCAACTGCCCCACGTAGCCGACCTGGTTGGGGCGCAGGAACATCTCCGGCTCGGTGACCGGCTCGCCGTTCCAGCGCAGCGCCCCGACGTGGTGGACGATGCCGGCCAGCGCGCGCAGCAGCGACGACTTGCCGGCGCCGACCGGACCGACCACCAGCACCAGCTGCCCGCGCTCGACCACCAGGTCGACGTCGCGGACGGCCAGCGTGCCGTCGGAGTGCAGCGCGCCGAAGCCGGCCAGCTCCAGCCGCCGCAGCGGGTGCCGGGGCGGCGGCTCGGGCGCCGGCGCGGTGCCGGCGGCGAGGTCGAGCCCGGGCACCTCCGCGGAGTAGGTGGCCGTCCCGGTCATCGCCACGGTGCGCCGGGTCCACACCCGCGCCGACGGGTACTGGGAGACCAGCGCCGCGGTGGTCCAGGCGAACCAGCGGGCCGCGCCGAGGGTGGAGACGGCGACCAGCGTGGCGCCGGCGGACAGCTCGCCGGCCAGGTAGAGCGCCCAGGCCCCGATCGGCAGCAGTCCACTGGCGACGGACGGGGTGGACCGGGCCCACACCTGCATGGCGATCTCCCGCCGCTGCCGCTCGCTGCGCACCGCGTCCAGCCCGGCGAGGTGGCGCAGCACCGGGCGGGTGGCGCCGGCCAGCTTCACCGTACGGGCGGCGGAGAGCGCGGAGACCAGCGCGGTGGCGAACGCGGCCCGCGCCTTGACGGTGCCGGCGGCGGTGCGTTCCAGCTTCGGCCCGAACAGCGTGGCCGCCAGGCCGGAGGCCACCATCGTGCCGACGAAGAACAGCGCCGGTACGACACTGCCGGTGACGAGCGTCATGGTGAGCACGATGGCCACCGAGATGAACTGGTCCATCAGGTTGTCGGCGAGCTGCACCACCCGGTCGGTGTCGCCGCCCTGGGCCACCACCTCGGCCGGGGTGTGCCCGCTGACCCGGCGCGCGCCGGTCTGCCCGTGCACCAGCCGGGCGCTGATCCGCAGCATCTGGCGGATCCACCACTGCGGGAACCACAGGTTGGTCAGGTAGGGCAGCGGCAGCACCAGCAGCAGCGCGGCGGCGATGCCGAGCGCCGGCAGCCACGGGTCGCCGCCGGCGACCAGGTCGGCCCAGAGCCAGGGCAGCACCGCGCCGTCGAGCCCGAGCACCGTCATCACCACGAACAGGGCCACCGACACCAGGCCGTACCGGCGGTCGTTGACGCCCAGCCGGAGGATCTCCCGCATGGTCCGGGCGGACGGCGCGGGCGGCGCCGGCGGCGGCGCGGCGCGCGGCACGGCGACGCGGGGCGGCCCGGCGGCCGGCAGGACCGGCGCGTCGTCGACCCACTCGTCGGGCGCGTCGAGCAGGTCCACGCCGCCGCGGCGGGCGCCGGCACCCGCGTACGCCCCCGCGTGGCTGGTGGCGAGCAGCTCGGCGAAGCGGGCGGACTCGCGCAGCGGACCGGCCTCCAGCACCGCGCCGTCGGCCATCACCACGACCTCGTCGCAGCGCCGCACCGAGGAGAGCCGGTGCGCGATGACGATGCCGATGCGGTCGGTGAGCAGCCGCTCGGTGGCCTGGCGCACCCGGTTCTCGGTGACCGGGTCGAGCCGCGCGGTGGCCTCGTCGAGGATCACCACGTGCGGGTCCCGGACCAGGATCCGGGCGAACGCCACCAGTTGCTCCTGCCCGGCGGAGAGCACGTGGCCGCCATCGCCGAGGCGGGTGTGCACGCCGTCGGGCAGCTCGGCGATCCACCCGGCCAGGCCCAGTTCGGCGAGCGCCCGCTCGGCGGCTCCGAGCAGTTCCGGGTCGAAGAGGGCGACGTTCTCGGCGAGCGTGCCGGCCAGGATCTCGGTGCGCTGGGGCACCACGGCGATCCACCGGCGCAGTTCCTCGACGTCCAGGTCGACCACGTCGGTGTCGCCCAGGAAGACGGTGCCGCGCGGCACCTCCACGGCCCGGGTGAGCACCTTGGCCAGCGTCGACTTGCCCGATCCGGTGCGGCCGACCAGCGCGTACGAGCGGCCGCGGGCGAAGTCGAGCCGCACGTCGCGCAGCGCCGGGCCGCGCTCGTCGCCGGCGGCCGGGTAGCGGAAGGTGAGCCCGCGGACGGTCAGGTCGCCGTCGGCCGGGGCGACGCCGCCGACCGGTTCCTGCGGCGCGCCGGCCAGCAGCTGCACGCGCCCCCAGGCGCCGAACGCCTGTTGCAGGTGCGGCACCCAGCGGGCGATGTGCTCGACGGTCGCGCCGAACGCGATCGCCAGCAGCCAGATGGCGGTGAGCCGGGCGGCGTCCACCCGGCCGGTGGCGAGCGCCCACGCGCCGGCCAGCACCACCACCGCGATGCCGACCCGGACCCCGCCGGTGGCCACCGCGGTGACCCGGGCGGAGAGCCGGAAGACCCGGCCGCACCGGGCGATCACCTCGGCCGCCCGGCGGGCGTACAGGCGCAGCACGTACGGGCGGGCGAGGCTGGTGCGCACGTCGTCCTGGCCGTGCACCGCCTCCTCCATCACGGCGGCGAGGTCGGACCACGCCTCCTCCTCGGCCATCCGGGCCGGGGCGATCCGGGCGGTGGGGCGGCGCAGCGTGGCCGCGAGCAGCACGGTCAGCAGCACCATCCCGACGCCGGCGGGCCACCAGACGACCAGCGCGCTGACCGTGGCGAGCGCGCAGACGGCGAGGCCCTGCGCCAGGCGTACGCCGGTGTTCCGCATCTCGGCGGCGACCTGGTAGACGTCGTTGTCGATCCGGTCGAGCAGCTCGCCGACCGGGGTGGTCTCCAGGGCCGGCAGGTCCTGCCCGAGCGCGACGCGGCAGAGCCGGCGGCGGACGTCGGCGGACCAGTCGGCGGTGAGCCGGGCCATGATCAGCCCGATCAGCAGGTCGGTCACGACGGCGGCGACCAGCGCCACGGCGAGCGCGACGAACCAGCCGGACGAGCGGTGCACCAGCACCGGCCCGGCGAGCGCGGAGGCGGCGGCCTGACCACCGGCGCCCAGCACGATCAGCAGCAGGACGGCCGCCATCCGCCGGGGTGCGGTGGTCCAGAGATCTCGGAGCAGGCGCATAGGACAGTCCTCCGGACTCGGACGGGTGGGGGCGGTGAACCCAGCCTTCCCGTCCGGCCGGTGCGGATCAAACGAATTACCGCGTTCCGGTCAGGTATGGGCGACCCGGCGGACGATGCCGAGCAGCGCCTCCTGCACGTCGGCGATCGGCCGGTCGGGCTGGAAGACCAGCCAGTCCACGGCCACCACGAGCCCGACGCCGAACAGCGCCGAGCTGGCGGTCCGCACGTCCAGGTCGGCCGGGAGGTCGCCGCTGTCCACGCCGGCGCGGACCGTCTCGGCGATCACCTCGATGGCCTCGCCGCGCAGCAGCCGCAGCGTCTGCTGCCACTCCCGGTTGGTGCGCCACATCTCCGAGAGCAGGAGCTGGGCGAAGGCCCGGTAGCGGCGGATGTACTCCAGCTCGGCCCGGACCAGGGCGGCGAGCGCCTCGCGCGGCGGCAACCCGTCGACGGCGGCCCGGAACTCGGCGGTGAGCAGGCCGATGCCGTGCCGCAGCAGCTCCTCGAAGAGGACCGTCTTGGACTCGAAGTTGTAGTAGACGGTCCCCTTGGCCACCCCGGCCCGGGCCGCGATGTCGTCCACCGTGGTGGCCGAGAAACCCTGCTCGGCGATGAGCTCCACCGCCGCCACGAAGAGACGCTGGCGGGTGTCCTCCCGCCGGCGCGACCGACCGTCCGTCACCGCCCCATCCTCACATGGTCAGTTCGGGGTGCAGTTTGGCCGGGGTCAGCCGGCGGGACCGGCGCGCCGCGCCGACGGTGAGCACCAGGGCGCCGAGCCCGAAGGCGAGCAGGACCAGCGCCCCGCCGACCACCGGGCCGGCCGGCCCGCCGTTGACGGTGTGCCGCAGGCCGGCCACCACGTACGTCATCGGCAGCCAGGGGTGGATCGCCTGGAAGAAGCCGGGTGAGGTCTGCACCGGGTAGGTGCCGCCGGAGGAGGTGAGCTGGAGCATCAGCAGGGCCAGCGCGGCCAGCCGGCCGGCCGGGCCGAGCGCGACGCCGAGCAGCTGCATGATCGCGGTGAACGCCAGCGAGGTGAGCGCGAGCAGCCCGAAGGTCGCCGCGCCGTGCTGCGGGTGCAGTCCGAGCGCGAGCGTCACCACCGCGTAGAGCACCGCGACCTGGGCCAGGCCGATCCCGGCCGCCGGCAGCCAGCCGGCGAGCACGACCCGCCAGCCGGGCGCGCCGGACATCACGTGCCGCCGGTTGACCGGCCGCAACAGCATGTACGTGATCATCGCGCCGACCCAGAGCGCCAGCGCCAGGAAGTAGGGCGCGAAGCCCACGCCGTAGGAGCCGGCCGGGTGCCGCGAGTCGCGGATCAGGCCGACGGGGTCGCCGAGCACGTCGGCGCGACTGCTCGCGTCGTCGTACCCGGGCAGCTTCTTCTCCCCGGCGGCGAGCCCGTCGGCGAGGTCGCCGGCGCCGCCCTCCAGCCGGGTCAGCCCGTCGACCAGCTTGGTGCTGCCGGTGCCGAGCTGGGCCAGGCCGCCGTCGAGCGCCCGGGCGCCGGTGGCGAGCCGGTAGAGCCCGCCGCGCAACTGGTCGGCGCCGGTGGACGCGTCGCCGAGCCCGTCGCGGAGCTTGGCGCTGCCCTGGGCGAGCGTGGTGAGCCCGCCGGCCAGCTCGTCGACCTTGGCCCGGGCGGAGGCGACGTCGTCGGCCAGGTGCGGCGCGGCGGCGGCCACCTCGCGGGCGGTCTTCGCGACCTCGGTCATCTGCTTCTTCAACGCGGCCAGGGCGGTCCGGTCCAGGGCGGACCCCAACGCCTTCGCCTGGGTCACGGCCCGGTCGGCGGCCGTACGGGCGGCGGCGAAGTCGCTGTCGTCGGCCAGTTCGGGGTGCTCCTTCGCGACCGCGTCGAGCCGGTCGGAGATCTCCTGCGCCGTCCGCACCACCTCGTCGGCCTTCGCGGGCAGCGCGTCCAGGCCGTCGGCGAGCTGCTGCGCGCCGGTGGCGACGGCGGTGGCCGCCTGTTGGATCTTCTCGGCGTTGCGGCGCAGCACCGGTTCGTACCGGTCGGCCGCGGCGTCGACCTTCGCGGCGGCGGCCCTCGTCTCGGTGGCGGCCCGGCCGGCGCCGTCGGCGAGCTGGGCCGCGCCGGTCTGCAACTGGTCGAGGCCCCGGGCCAGCTTGTCGGCACCCTGGACCGACTGGTTCAGGCCGCCGGCGAGCTGCCCGGCGCCGTCCTCGGCGCTCCCCAGCCCGTCGGCGAGCTGACCGGCGCCGCGCTGCGAGGTGCCGAGCCCGTCGGAGATCTTGCCCGCCCCGTCGGCGGCCCGGCCGGTCTCGGCCTTGGCGTCGGTGAAGCCGATCAGCATCTTGTCGAAGTACGAGGCGGCGGTGCTCTCCGCGGCGGCGGCCCGGATCTCGCTGAACGCCGAGCGGGCGAGCAGCCCGGAGAGGTAGTTGGTGGCGTCGTCGTTGACCACCTTCAGCTCGCCCTGCCGGGCCGGGCGGTCCGGCTCGGGGCTGGCGGCCAGCGTGGCGGAGAAGTCGGCGGGGATGGAGAAGACCAGGTGGTAGCGACCGTCGCGCAGGCCCTTCGTGGCGTCGGCCTGGTCGGTCACGGTCCAGCCGAAGACCTTGCGGTCGAGCAGTTCGTCAGCGAGGTCCCGCCCGGCGTGCACCTCGGTGCCGTCGCCGGCCCGGGCCGGCCGGTCGGCGTTGACCAGGGCGACCGGGATCCGGTCGAGGTTCCCGTACGGGTCCCAGAAGGCGTAGAGGTAGAGCGCGCCGTAGAGCAGCGGCACCACGGTGAGCACGGCGAGCGCGGCGCGCGGCAGCCGGCCGCGGGTCATCCGGCGCAGCTCGAACAGGGCCAGTCGCAGCACGCTCATGCGGGCACCTCGGCGGTCGGGGCGGAAGCGGTCGGGGCGGAACCGGTCAGGGCGGAAGCGGTCGGGGCGGGACCGGTCAGGGCGGAAGCGGTCGGGGCGGGACCGGTCAGGGCGGGGGCGGGCAGCGCGGGGTCACCGATGCGGTGCGCGGTGGCGGACACCCCGGGTTCGACGGCGCGGGCGCTGACGACCACCGCGTACCCCTGGTCGGCGAGGCGTTCCAGGGCGGCCCACATCCACTCCCGTTCGGGGCGGTCGGCGCCGGCGTCCACGTCGTCGGCGACGATCAGGCTGGGGCCGCCGAGGCTGGCCAGCACCAGCCCGAGCACCTGCCGCTCGACCGGGGTGAGGTCGCGGCCGTACCGGTCGGGGTCGAGCGGGGCGTCGGTGAAGCCGGCGCCGGCGATGGCGGCGGCGTAGGCGTCGCGGCGGTAGGCCCGGCGCGCCCGCACGGCGGCGACCGGGACGAGCTGGCGGCGGCGGCGGCGCGGGACCGGGCCGAGCAGCAGCAGCCGTTCGGTGATGTGCTCGGCGACGGTGAGCGTCGGGTCGGGCTCGTGCACGCCGGCCACCTGGCCGAGCGCGGCCGGTCCCCGGCGGCGCAGCTCGCCGTGGCTGTGCGGGAAGCGCCCGGCCAGGGCGAGCAGCAGCGAGGTGCGCCCGCTGCCGGGAGGCCCGGTCACCGCGTGCAGCTCACCGGCGGCGGCGGTGAGGTCGACGTCCCGGTAGACCCAGCCGCGACGGGTCCGCAGCCCGAGCCCGCTGGCCTCGACGATCGTCATGACACCCGTTCCCATAACTAAACTGACTGGTCAGTACAAAAACATGACCAGCATAGCGCCGGGTGTCCGGTTCGGCGCAACGCGAGGAGAGGGTGATCCTCAGAACAGCACGGTGGCGAGCGTGCCGACCGGGCGGAAGCCGCAGCGCTCGTAGACCCGCCGGGCCGGCAGGTTGAAGTCGTTGACGTAGAGGCTGACCGTCGGCGCGACCCGCTCCAACGTGTCGCGCACCACCGCGGCCATGGCGGCGGCGGCGATGCCCCGGCCCCGCCACTCGGGCGCCACCCAGACACCCTGCACCTGCGCGGTGCGGCGGGTCACCACGGCCAACTCGGCCTTGAAGACCACCCGGCCGTCGACGAACCGGGCGTAGGCCCGGCCGGCGCGCACCAGCTCGGTCACCCGCCGCCGGTAGCCACGCCCGCCGTCCTCGGCCAGCGGCGAGACCCCGACCTCCTCGGTGTACATCGCGACCGCCGCCGGGAAGAGCCGGTCGACCTCACTGCTGCGCACCCGGCGCACCTGCGGGTCGGGCGTCACGGCGGGCAGGGCGTCCGTGGCCAGCAACGGCTGGTTCGGGCGTACGTCCCTTGCCGGGCCCCAGTGCGCGGAGAGGCGGTCCCAGAGCCCGAGCACCGCGTCGGCGCGGCCCACGATCGAGGAGCAGAGCCGCTCCTCCGCGCCCAACTGCTCGGCGAACGCGGCCACCGCCGGCTCGGACGCGAGCACCGGGGTGAGGTTGCCGCCCAACCAGCAGATCGACTCCAGGTTGCGGCGGGAGCCGTAGCCGAGGATCCGCGCCTCGGCCCGCCACCAGGCCAGCCCGCGCGCCGCCACCCGCTCGGCGACCTGCGCGCCCGCGTACGGGTCGAGGTCGAGCAGCCGCTCGACCGCGCGGCGCTCCGACTCCCCCAGTTGGCGTACCGGCACCGTGAGCACGGTTACCAGCCTGCCAGATGGACCCGGGAGCGCGCGGGCCGACCGGACACCCCGGTGACCGGCCGGTGAGCGGCGGCTCAGCCGGCCGGAACCGGTTCCGGCGCCGCCGCCTGCGGCCGGGTGCGCGCGGCCCACCGCACCACCGGCGGCACCAGCACGCCGAGCAGCAGGAACGACCCGCCGAGCAGCAGCCAGCCGGGTACGCCCCAGCCGATCGCGAGCGTGGTCACCACCACCGGGGCGACCATCGACCCGAGCTGCATGCCCATCCCGTACGCCCCCTGGTACTGACCGTGCGCGTGGGCCGGGGCGAGGCCGAACGAGACGCCCCAGCCGGCCGCCGCGTGCCACAGCTCCCCCACCACGTGCACCAGCGCGCCGGCCAGCAGCAGCGGCACCGCCACCGCCGCCGGTACGCCACCCGCGGCCGCGAACAGCACGCAGGCCACCCCGATGAACGCGCCCGCCCGGCGGGCGGCCCGGCCGGCGCCGGTCAGCTCCTCGGTGCCCCGCGAGGCGCGGACCTGGAAGAGCACCACCACCACGGTGTTG
Organism: Micromonospora sp. WMMD754; assembly: GCF_049315235.1. Lineage (NCBI taxonomy): Bacteria > Bacillati > Actinomycetota > Actinomycetes > Micromonosporales > Micromonosporaceae > Micromonospora > Micromonospora sp. WMMD754. The sequence goes on along the minus strand of NZ_CP186058.1, from coordinate 3,523,501 downwards.
ACCAGCAGGCAGGCGGAGACCAGCCAGCGCGGCGCGTGGGTGTGCCCGGCGATCCAGAGCGGCAGGGCGATGTTGGTCAGCGAGAAGTGCATCGACATCAGCCCGTCGAGGACGGTGAAGGCCAGGAACGGCCGGTCCCGCAGGGCGATCAGCCGGGGTCCGTGCGTGGGCGCCGGCACCGGCGGCACGGCCGGCAGCCGGAGCAGCACCACCGCCGCCAGCAGGTAGGTGAGGCAGTCGAGCAGGATCAGTGTCACGTACGCGCCGCGGGTGTCGACGGCCAGCGCGAACCCGGCCAGGACGGCGCCCACCGAGATCCCGACGTTGGTGACCGCGCGCAGGTAGGCCCGGGTGCGGACGCGCTGGTCGGCGGGGACGGCGCCGGCGATCAGCGCCCCCCGCGCGCCCCGGCTGGCCGAGTCGGCGACAGCCATGAGCACGCCGACCACCAGGAACCCGGCGAACGAACGCACCGCGACCAGGGCGGCGGTGCAGCCGGCCGAGGCGATCAGCGCCGCCAGCTGGAGACCGCGCGGGCCGAGCCGGTCGGCCAGGTAGCCCATCGGTGCGCTGGCCACCAGGCTGACCAGTGCGGTGAGCGTGAGCGCCACGCCGACCTGGGCCACGGTGAGCCCGACCGAGCGGGTGAGGAAGAGCGCGCTGGCGGTGAGCCAGGTGCCCCGACCGACGGTGTTGATCAGCGTGGACAGGGCGAGGGTCCGGGACGGCCCGGGTTCGGGTAGCAGGCGCACTCCGGCACCTTAACAAGACGTACGTACGGTTTGCAGCCCCGATTCTCACGACGTCTTGTCGCCGATGCATTGCCGATATATCGTTGATGCATCAGTGATACGACGACAGAAGGAGAGCCCGATGGGTTTCCGTCGACACGTGCACACCATGCACGACGAGATGCACCGCCACGGCGGCTTCGGCTTCCCGCCCGTACCCCCGGGACCGCCGCCGTTCCCGCCCGGACCGCACGGTCACGGGCGGGGCCGGGGTGGCCGGGGCCGCGGGCGCGGCCGGCGGCCGAACGTGCGCGGCGCCGTGCTGGCGCTGCTCACCGAGCGGCCGATGCACGGCTACGAGATGATCCAGGAGATCGACTCCCGCACCGGCGGGGCCTGGCGGCCCAGCCCCGGCTCGATCTACCCGACCCTGCAACTGCTGGAGGACGAGGGCGTCATCGCCACGGCCGCCGACTCCGACGGCGGGCGCAAGCGGTTCGCCCTCACCGAGCAGGGCCGGCCCGAGGCGACCGAGGCGGCGCAGACCCCGCCCTGGGCGGAGTTCGCCGAACAGACCGTCAACAGCTGGCACGACATCCGCGACGCCGGCGCGCAGGCCATGCACGCGCTGCGCCAGGTGATGACCACCGGCACCGACGACCAGCGCGCCCGGGCCGCCCAGGTGCTCGACGAGACCCGGCGCAAGCTGTACGCCATCCTCGCCGAGTCCGAGTGAACACCGCCGCCGGGACGGCACGCCGGCCGGGCGACGACCGGCGTGCCGTCAGGCGCGGCGCGCGGTGACCAGCAGGTACTCCCACCGCATCACGCCGCCCTCCAAATGCCGGGCGGCCAGGTCGGTCAACGCGCGGTCGAGCCCGGCGGTCCGCTGCGGGTCGCCGGCGTTCGCCCGGTAGACCGCCACCGTCGGCCCGTAGTGGGTGGCGAAGAAGTCCCGGAACTCCTCCGGCGTCGCGAACCGGTTCACGACCACCGCGTCCCGTCCCAGCCTGAGCGAGGAGACCCGGTCGCCGAACAACTCCCGGACGTGGTCCTCGTCGCCCCAGAGCGGGGGCGGCTGCGCGCCCGGCGGCGGCGGGGGCGCGTACGGCCGCATGGCCGCGAACAACTGGCCCACGAAGCCCTGCGGCGTCCAGTTGACCAGTCCGATCGTCCCGCCCGGCCGGCAGACCCGGAGCAGCTCGTCGGCGGCGACCCGGTGCCGGGGCGCGAACATCACGCCCACGCAGGAGAGCACGGCGTCGAACTCGCCGTCGGCGTACGGCAGCGCCTCGGCGTCGGCCTCCTGCCAGGTCAGCGTCAACCCCTCCCGCTCGGCCGCCGCCCGGCCGATCTCCAGCAGCTCCGGGGTCAGGTCGCCGGCCACCACCTCCGCCCCGGTCCGGGCCGCCGGCAGGGCCGCGTTGCCGGTGCCGGCGGCCACGTCCAGCACCCGGTCGCCCGGCCCCACCCGGGCCGCCCGGACCAGCGTCGCCCCCAACTGCGGGATCACCTGCGCGGCCACGGCGGCGTAGTCGCCCAGCGCCCACATCCGGCGGTGCCCGGCCTTCACGGCCGCGTCCCGCTCCTGTTCCTCGATCATCGCCTCGCTCCTCACCTGTCGTCCCTGCCAGCGACGCTAGGCATCGGGCGACCCGGCCCCCAGTACGAGATCTGTACCGCTCCCGACAGGTCGCTGGCCGGGCCGACGGGCCGGGCGTAGCGTGCCCGCCATGGGGGCCTCCTACCACCAGTTCTGCCCCGTGGCGAAGGCCATGGAGCTGCTCGACGAGCGGTGGACGCTGCTCGTCGTCCGGGAGTTGGTCAGCGGCTCGGAACGTTTCAACGAGCTGCGCCGCGGGCTGCCCCGGATGTCGCCCACGCTGCTGTCCCGCCGGCTGCACCAGCTCGTCCGCGCCGGCGTCGTGGAGCGGCGCGTCGACGGCGGCGACGTGCGTTACGTCCCGACCGCCGCCGGGCGCGAGCTGCGGCCCGTGGTGGAGGCGCTCGGGGCCTGGGGCGTGCGCTGGATCGGCGAGCTGGGCGACGCCGACCTCGACCCGAAGCTGCTGCTGTGGGACATGCACCGGCACGTCGACCACGACGCGGTCCCGCCGGGGCGTACCGTCGTGCGGTTCCGCTTCCGCGACGTGCCGGCGGCGCTGCGCGACTGGTGGCTGGTCATCGCCGCCGGCGAGGCCGACGTCTGCGACGACGACCCCGGCCACGACGTGACGGTGACCGTCACCGCCGACCTGCGGGCCCTGGTCCAGGTCTGGCTGGGCGACCTGGAGTGGCCGGCCGCGTTGCGCAGCGGGGCGGTGCAGGTGGCCGGGCCGGAGACGGTGCGGCGCGCGGTACCCGGCTGGTTCACCCTCTCCCCCTTCGCCGCCGTGCCCCGGCCCTGAGACGGCGCGTGCGGCCGCCCCCGGGAGGGGACGGCCGCACGGCGATGCGGGAAGCGGATCAGTGCACGGTGACCGTGGCGCCACCGGGCACCAGGTCCCGCAGCTCCTCGGGGATCTCGGCGCCCATCTCGTCGGCGATCCGCAGCGCCTCCTCGATCAGCGTCTCCACGATCTGCGCCTCCGGCACGGTCTTGACGACCTTGCCCTTGACGAAGATCTGGCCCTTGCCGTTGCCGGAGGCGACACCCAGGTCGGCCTCGCGGGCCTCGCCCGGACCGTTCACCACGCAGCCCATGACCGCGACGCGCAGCGGCACCGGCAGCCCTTCCAGGCCGGCGGTTACCTCCTCGGCCAGCTTGTAGACGTCGACCTGGGCCCGACCGCAGGACGGGCAGGAGACGATCTCCAGGCCGCGCTCGCGCAGGCCCAGCGACTCCAGGATCGCGGCGCCGACCTTGATCTCCTCGACCGGCGGGGCGGAGAGGGAGACCCGGATGGTGTCGCCGATGCCCTCTGCCAGCAGCGCGCCGAACGCCACGGCCGACTTGATCGTGCCCTGGAACGCCGGGCCGGCCTCGGTGACGCCCAGGTGCAGCGGGTAGTCGCACTTCTCGGCCAGCAGCCGGTAGGCGCGGATCATCACCACCGGGTCGTTGTGCTTGACCGAGATCTTGATGTCCCGGAAGCCGTGCTCCTCGAACAGCGAGCACTCCCAGAGCGCCGACTCGACGAGCGCCTCGGCGGTGGCCCGGCCGTACTTGGCCAGCAGGCGCTTGTCCAGCGAGCCGGCGTTCACGCCGATCCGGATCGGCACCCCGGCGTCGCCGGCCGCCTTGGCGATCTCCTTGACCTTGTCGTCGAACTGCCGGATGTTGCCCGGGTTCACCCGGACCGCGGCGCAGCCGGCGTCGATCGCGGCGAAGACGTACTTCGGCTGGAAGTGGATGTCGGCGATCACCGGGATCTGCGACTTGCGCGCGATCGCCGGCAGCGCCTCGACGTCGTCCTGCGAGGGAACGGCGACCCGGACGATCTGGCAGCCGGACGCGGTCAGCTCGGCGATCTGCTGGAGCGTGGCGTTGACGTCGGCGGTGAGGGTGGTGGTCATGGACTGCACCGAGACCGGCGCGCCCCCACCGACCGGCACCGAGCCGACCATGATCTGGCGGCTGGCCCGGCGCGGGGCCAGCGGCGGCGGCGGTACGGGGGGCATACCGAGACTGACAGCGGTCACTTCAGGCACTCACCTTGAGAAGAGCGTGATCGGGTTGACGACGTCCGCGGTGACGGTCAGCAGCGTGAACACGCCACCGACCAGGATCACCGCGTACGTGAGGGGCATGAGCTTCAGGTAGTCGACGCGCCCCGGGTCGGTGCGGCCGATCCGGGCGTAGAGCCAGGAGCGGGCCCGCTCGAACCAGGCGATGGCGATGTGGCCGCCGTCCAGCGGGAGCAGCGGGAGCAGGTTGAACACGCCGATGAAGAAGTTGAGCGACACGAAGAGCATGAAGAACACCAGCCAGGCGTTGTTCTCCACGGCCTCGCCGCCGAGCCGGCTGGCGCCGACCACGCTGATCGGGGTGTCCATGTCGCGCTCTTCACCGGTGATCGCGTTCCACAGCGCCGGGACCTTCTGCGGGATGCGCTGCATGGCGTGCGCGGTCTGCACCGCCATGTTGCCGGTGAAGTCGGCGGTGGCGCCGAACGCGGCGACCGGGCCGTACTCCACCCGGGTGGGGGTGCTCGGCTGGAGCGCCACGCCGAGCGCGGAGACCGCCGAGGTGGCGCCCTTCGGGTCGCCCAGCGGCGGTCGCTGCACCGCGGCCAGGTCGACGGTGGCCGTGGCGGGGGTGCCGTCGCGCAGGTAGGAGACGGTGGCGGTGCCGGGCTTGGTGCCCCGGACCACGTCGAGCATGTCGCCCCAGGTGGAGACCGGACGGCCGTTCACCGCGGTGATCCGGTCGCCGTCCTTGAGCTGGGCCTGGGCGGCCGGGCTGGCCGGGTCGCCGCTCTGGCAGGCGCGGCTCGCGTTCTCCACGACCACGCACGGGGCGATGGCGACCACCGCCGGCTCGGCCCGGAAGCCGGCCTCGGTGGTGGGGAACTTCGGGTTCGGCAGGCCGGCGGAGACCGCGATGATCCAGAGCGCCACCAGCGCGATGGCGAAGTGCATCGCGGAGCCGGCGGACATCACGATCGTCCGCTTCCACACCGGGTAGCGCCACATGGCGCGCTTCTCGTCCCCCGGCTCGACGTCGTCGTCCTGCGGCGTCATGCCGACGATCTTGCAGAAGCCGCCGAGCGGGATGCCCTTGACGCCGTACTCCGTCTCGCCCCGCTTGAACGACCAGAGCGTCGGGCCGAAGCCGACGAAGTAGCGGGTGACCTTCATCCCGAACGCCTTGGCGGTCAGCATGTGCCCCGCCTCGTGCAGGCTCACCGAGATGAGGATCGCCAGGGCGAACAGCACCACCCCGAGCAGATAGCTCATCGAGCTCCTTCCACCGACCCGACGATGATCTCCTGGGCGTGCGCCCGTGCCCACGACTCGGCGGCGAGCACGTCCTCGACGGTACCTGGTTCGTCGAAGTCGGGAGCATCCTCCAGCACCCGCTGGAGGGTGTCGACGATGCCGAGGAAGGGCAGCCGCCCGGCCACGAACGCCGCCACGCACTCCTCGTTCGCCGCGTTGTAGATCGCCGGCCGGCACCGCCCGGCCTCGCCGGCCGCCTTGGCCAGCGCGACCGCCGGGAACGCGGTGTCGTCGAGCGGGAAGAACTCCCAGGTGTGCGCCGAGGCCCAGTCGACCGCCGCGGCGGCCCCGGGGACCCGGTCCGGCCAGCCGATCCCGAGCGCGATGGGCAGCCGCATGTCCGGCGGGCTGGCCTGGGCGAGGGTGGAGCCGTCGACGAACTCGACCATCGAGTGGATCACCGACTGCGGGTGGACCATGACCGTGATGTCGGCGTACGGCACGTCGAACAGCTCGTGCGCCTCGATCACCTCCAGCGCCTTGTTGACCATCGTGGCCGAGTTGATCGTCACGACCGGCCCCATGTTCCAGGTCGGGTGCGCGAGGGCCTGCTCCGGTGTGACCTGGGTCAACTCGTCGCGCCGCCGGCCCCGGAACGGGCCGCCGCTGGCGGTGACCACCAGCCGCCGCACCTCGTCGCGGGCACCGCCGCGCAGGCACTGGGCCAGCGCCGAGTGCTCCGAGTCGACGGGCACGATCTGCTCCGGGCGCGTCACCGCGGCCCGCACCAGCGAACCACCGGCGACCAGGGACTCCTTGTTGGCCAGCGCGAGGGTGCGCCCGGCGCGCAGCGCGGCCAGCGTCGGCGGCAGGCCCAACGAGCCGACCACGCCGTTGAGCACGACGTCGCACGGCCACTGCGCCAGCTCGGTCATCGCGTCCGGCCCGGCCACGATCTTGGGCAGCTTGAAGTCGCCGGTGGCCCAGCCGCGCCGGCTCGCCTCGGCGTAGAACGCCAACTGGAGGTCCTGCGCGGTGGACGCGCGGGCCACGCCGACCGCCTCCACGCCCAGCTCCAGCGCCTGGGTCGCGAGCAGCTCCACGTTGCCGCCGCCGGCGCCGAGCGCGACCACCCGGAACCGGTCCGGGTTGCGCTTGACGATGTCGATGGCCTGGGTGCCGATGGAGCCGGTCGAGCCGAGCAGCACGAGGTCTCGGGGAGTGGTCACCCGCCCATTGTTCCCCAGCGCCTCACCCGTTCCGCCCCGGCGTCCCCCCACGGCTTGATCGACTCCACTTCCCCGAGGTGGCGCCGTCCCGGCCCGACCGATGCCGCCACCTCGCCGAACCGGTGTGGATCAACGCGGCTCCGACGTCTCACCGGGTCTGTCCGGCGGCGCCTCCTCACCCAGGAGTTCACCGGGATCGACAGTGAACTCGAACGGCTGGCGCATCACGAAGGGAGTGCCCGCCGCCGCAGCGGCCAGCGGCCGGTAATCGCCGTCGACCAGCTCGAACAGAGCGATGGTCGGCACCCGATTCCGCAGATCGACCCGGAGGAAGTAGGGCACGCCGACGGCTGCGTACTCCCGTGGCCGATCGATCACATCCTTCCGGCGGTTGCCCGGCGAGACGATCTCACCGAGCAGAACCGCGTGGCGGATGTCCATGGTCGTTCGTCCACCCCCGGGCACGTCGAGGATGACGATGTCGGGGATGAACAGGTCCCTCCCCGACACGACGTTGCTCTCCAGGTACAGCCAGAGCTTGGCGCGTCGGGCCGCCTGCTTCAGCAGGTAGGCCAGATCCAGTTCGGCGTCCTGGTGGTCATAGCCGGCATGTGGTGTCACGATCACGCTTCCGCTCAGGACCTCGACCTTCGGGCCGTTGGTCTCCGGTAGGAGATCGAGAGCGAGCTGCGCGGTCCACGGTTCGTCGTGCCAGCGGAGCACGTCGAACGACGGCTCGGCGGGTTGCGGCGCCGGCTCGGGCGCGAATGCGGCCTGGGCCATCGGGCTCACCCCCTCCGCGGGTAATCGTGCTACCGCCCACCCTAGCGGCGCTGCCCCGCCGAGCCCTGCTCGCACACGGTGTCCGTCGCTACCGAGATCCCTGAACCCGCGCGGTGAGGTGCTCCAGGTGACCCAGGGGCAGGTGCGGTGGCTGCCACTCCAGGAACAGCGCGGTGGCGTCGTCGTCGAGCTGGTCCCGCTGGTAGGCGAGGACGGCGCGGACCAGACGGCGCATCGTCTCCGGGCTGGGCAGCCGGTCGTTGAGGGCACGCTCGACGAAGTCGACCAGCCGGTCCAGCCCGAACCGTTCCCCGTCGTCGCCGCGCGCGTCGGTGATGCCGTCGGTGTAGGCGAGGACGCGGTCGCCCGGGTGCAGCGCCTCCTCGTGCACCCGCGGGCGCCTGGCCGACAGGTTGCCCAGCCCGAGCGGCAGCGCGGTCGGCCCGGGCAGCGCCCGGACGGCCTTGCCGTCGCGCAGCAGCATGGCCCCGGGGTGGCCGGCGTTGATGATCCTCAGCAGGCCGGTCCGCCGGTCCAGCTCGGCGAGCAGCGCGGTCGCGAACAGGCCGGGATGCTCGGAGCGGACCCACCGGTCGATGCTGATCGCCGTGTCGACCAGGTCGAGGCCGGTGCGTCGGGCGTTGCGGTACGCGCTGACCACGAGCGAGGCCAGCGCGCTCGCCTTGATCCCGTGCCCGCAGGTGTCGAAGAGCCCGACGCTGAGCACGTCACCGTTGAGCGCGTAGTCGAAGATGTCCCCGCCGACGTCGTAACACGGTTCGAGAATGGCGGTGATCACCAGGTCGTCGGTCGCGAACGTCAGCGGCGGCAGCAGCCCCCACACGGTCTCGGCGGCGACCTGCATCGGAAGGCGGCGGCGGATCCGTTCGACGACGTCGCCGTAGAGCCGGCGGTTCACCAGGACCTGGGCGACGGCGACCGCCACCTCCCAGGCCGGCCGGTCCAGCGCGGGATCGCCGGCGCCGGGCGACACGATCTCCAGCACCCCCAGCCGCTCACAGCCGAGCAGCAGGGGCACCCAGAGCCGGTCCGGGTGGTCGGGGGCGCGCTGCACCTGGAGGCCGGTGAACGCCCGGCCGGCCAGCGTCGTCTCGATCGTCAGCTCGTCCCGAGGCCCGCCGGCGCCGACCAGGGGTACGAGCGAGGACTGCGTGTAGTCGGCCAGGTAGATCACGATGTCGGTGGCCCCGATGGCGGGCGCGGCCCCGCTCACCAGGAGCGACAGCTCGTCCGGCCCGCCACGGGGGGCGTTGAGGTGCAGCCAACGCGCCGCATCGCCGCCGTCGACCACACCACCACCTCCCCCGTGTCCCCACCACCGTAGGAGGCCGGCGGCGAACTGCCAACGTGCGGGCGCGGGCGAGACGAGTCCTTCCGCCAGGCCTGTGACCCATGTCGCGAGTCGACGACCGCGCCGACCGTACGTCACACCGTCAGGTCGGCGAATTCCGGGAGTGGAGGAAGGCGAGAAGGTCCTGTCTCTGCTCCGGCGTCAGCGGAGCCAGCGCCACGATCAGCACCCGTCCTCCCGTCAGGTACACCAGCAGCTGGTCGTGGACCTGTTCGACGGCGGACACCGCGGACCACCGCACCAGCATGTGGCCCTCCGGGGTCTCACACCGCAGGCCCTCGTCCGAGAGACGCCACCGGGTCATGACGGAACCCCACTGCCAGGCCGCGCGCACCGCGCGATGCAGCATCACGGCCGGGGCGAGAAACCAGAGGAGCACGGCGCCGCCCGCCAGGACGGCGGCGACGATCCGGGGCTCCGGGACGAGCGCGAGCACCGACAGCAGAGCCAGCGAGCCGCCCAGCCACCGGCACGGCAGGACCGTCCGTCGGAGGAACCGCCGCCACGCAGCGGTGAACGCGACCCGATCGGGCGCCGCCTCGAACTCGATCAGCACGACGTACGGTAAACCGCCTCCTCGTCCGATGATCTCCGCCGAACGGTCAGGCGGGGCGGTCCAGGACGAACGTCTCCAGGGCGGCGCCGCCGTACCAGTCGCCGCGCACGCCGACGTGGGTCATCCCGAGCCGCCGGGCCACCGCCATGGACGGCTCGTTGCCGGCCATCACCACCGCGTACACCCGTGGGGTTCCGGTGGCGAACTCGCGCTCCAGCACCGCCCGGGCCGCCTCGGTGGCGTAGCCGTGGCCCTGGGCGTCGGGGTGCAGGTGCCAGCCCACCTCGATGTCGTCGGTGAGGGTCACGCCGTCGCGCCCGGGCAGCGGCTTGAGCAGGACGCTGCCCGCCGCGGGGCCGGCATCGCGGGGTTCGATCGCCCACAGGCCCCACCTGCCGGCGTACGGCGCCCAGCGGTCGCGCCACAGACGCACCCGGTCACGCGCCTCCGCCGGGTCGGTCATCCGCCCCGCCCCGCCCCCGAGCCAGCGCATGACCTCCTCGCGGGAGTAGATGTCGTAGACGCGGGCCAGGTCGTCCGGTGATTCCGTCCAGTCCCGGACCACGAGCCGCTGGGTCGAGGCGATCATCATGACGCCGGATCGTAATGCGTGCCGGACGGGCGTACGGGGAACGAGGGGGCGATGGGCGACGGGTGGGAGCGGACCAAGCGGATCACGGCTGCGGCGTTCCGGCCGGTCCGGGGCCGGGACCTGTCGCTGCACGCCGCCGCGATCACCTTCTACGGCGCGATCGCCGTGGTGCCGGTGGCGCTGCTGGCCATCTGGCTCACCGGGCTGGTCGCCGGGGCCGACCGGGTGCGCCGGCTCACCGGGTACGCGATCGACACCCTGCCCACCCAGATCGGCGCGGACCGGGCGGTGGCCGCGCTGGTCGAGGCCGGGGTGACGCTGACGCCGCTGCTGGCCCTGGCCTCGCTGCTGCCGGCCTCGCTCTACGGCGAAGGGCTGCGCCGGGCGTTCGTCTCGGTGGCCGAGCCGCGCGGCGAGTCCGGCGCGCTGGTCGGCTGGCGGGGCCGGCTGCTGCTGCTCCCGCTGCTCGCGCCGGCCCCGGCGCTGCTGCTGTCGATCCTGCTGGCGCTGCCGCTGACCACCCGGCTGGTCCGCCAGGGCGGCTGGATCGGCGCGCTGGGCGTAGTGCTGTCGTTCCTGGCCGTGTGGCTGGTGCTCACGCCGGTGCTGGTGTGGGTGTTCCGGGTGGTCGGACCGGCCTCCCCGGACTGGCTCTCCACGCTCGGCATGGGCTCGTTCACCGCCGCGAACCTCTCCGGCTTCCTGCACGGCTTCGTGCTGTTCTGCTCGCTGCCGCTGAACCTGGGCGTGCCGTTCGGCGGGTTCGACGAGATCGGCGGCGGGGTGGCGGTGCTGCTCTGGCTCTACCTGTTCCACGTGATCGTGCTGGCCGGCTACTCGGCCACCCTGGCGCTGAGCCGGTGGCGGGCCACCCGGGTGGCGGCCCGCGCCTGACCGGTGAACCGCCTCAACGCCGGAACGGGCCCCGCACCTCGTAGGTGATGCCGCCGCTGCCGGCGGTGGCGCCGCTGGTGCCGCGCTGCGAGGAGAAGTAGAGCCGGCTGCCGTCCGGGGCGAACGCCGGCCCGGTGATCTCCGACTTCGCCTGCCCGAGGAGCCGCAGGAACGGCGAGACCACACCGGCCGGCGTGATCACGTTGATCTCCATGTTGCCGCCGTCCTCGGCCACGTAGAGGTCGCCGCCCGGCGTGCCGGTGAGGTTGTCGACACCGGTCAGCGGCGCGGCGCCGGCCGGCACCAGGGAGTCGTCGTACGCGAGGTCGAGCCGCTGGTTCACCGCGTCGTACGCCCACACCCGGTTGTCGCCCTTGGTGGTGAACCAGCAGGTGTCGTCGGCGTACCAGCAGCCCTCGCCGCCGGTGAACGACTGCGCCGCCCCCACCTGGTGGCGGGTCGGCACCGGGAACCCGTCCCGGTCCGGCAGGTCCCGCCAGGTGACCGGGCCGGTGACCTGGCCGTCCGGGGCGCAGAGCACCTGCACCCGGCCGGTGCGCAGGTCGCCCCAGGTGTCCGGCACGAACCGGTAGAAGCAGCCGTCCGGTTCGTCCTCGGTCAGGTAGACCACCCGCCGCACCGGGTCGCAGGCCGCCGCCTCGTGCTTGAACCGACCCATCCGGGTCCGCTCCTCACCGCCCCGGCCGCCGTCGGGCCAGGTCTCGAAGACCCGACCCAGCGGCACCTCCTCGCAGGAGAGCCACGTGCCCCACGGGGTCGCCCCGCCGGCGCAGTTGGTGTTGGTGCCGCCGAGGATCCGGTACGCGGCGACGACCGCGCCGTCGGCCGCGAACCGCACCGCCGAGGCGCCGCCGACCAGCGGGACCTCCGAGTTGGAGACGTAGATCCAGCCGTCGCCGGCCGGGAAGCAGGCGCCGCCGTCCGGCGCCCAGTGCCAGGAGTACGAGGTGCCAGCGACCCGCTGCCCGGAGCGGGCGATCACCCGGCTGGTGAACCCGGCCGGCAACTGGAGGCCGTTGGCGTCGGCGGGCAGCAGGTCCCCGTACGGGCCGGGACCGGGTTGGGCGGGGTCGGCGGGCGCGGCGCCGGCCCAGAGACTGCCGGCGAAGGCGGCCGCGCCGCCGACGGCGGTGGCACGCAGGACGGTACGACGATCCATCGGGGTGACCTTCCCGGAGGCGGTGGGTGTCCCGTCGACGGTAGAACACGAATCCATCGACCGCTGCCGCTGTCCGGTGAACGCGGGGTGACGGCCGCTCGGCGTCAGAGGCGTTCGACGTACCGCTTGGCGTCGGCGAGCGACAGGTTCGTGTGCTCCCGCACCACCTTGATCGCCTGGATCTTCCTGCCCCGGTGCAGCAGCCGCGCGGCCTCGGCCCGCACCGCGTCGTCGACGTTCGCGCCGGGCACCGGGACGCCCGGTGACCAGGCCCCGCCCGCCGCCAGCAGGTCCACCACGCGCTTCGCGTCCAGCAGCGACAGCCCGGTCTGCACACGCAGCACCTTGACCGCCTCGACCGTGCGCCCGGCGCGGGCCAGTCGGAGCACCTCGGCCTGCCCGTCAGCGGCGGGGCGGTCCGGGGCGACCAGGTCCCGGGGACGGCCGCGCCGCAGCACGAGCAGTACCAGCACCACCACGACCAGCGCCACCACGAGGGCGACCGGGACAGCCTCGGACATGGCCGCCACGGTAGCCGTCCGCCGCGAACCCTCCCACCGGTGACGTGCCCGCACTAGGCTGCCCGGGCATGAGCGAAGCGAGTGAGCTGCCGTCCCGCGCCGACGTCGTCGTGGTCGGCTCCGGGCACAACGGCCTGGTCTCGGCGATCCTGCTGGCCCGCGCCGGCCTCGACGTGCTGGTGCTGGAGGCCGCCGAGGTGATCGGCGGGGCCACCCGCACCGAGAACCCGTTCCCCAAGGTGCCCGGCCTGCGTCACTCCACCGGGTCCTACCTGCTGGGGCTGATGCCGCCGGAGCTGCTGGCCACGCTGGACGTGACCATTCCGGTGCTGCGCCGCGACCCGCACTACTTCCTGCCCACCCCGGGCGGGCTCGGCTCGCCGTACCTGCTGTTCGGCAGCGACACCGCGGCCACCCGGCGGCAGCTCACCGACATGTTCTCGGCGGCCGACGTGGCCGCCGACGACGCGCTCCAGGCCGAGCTGGCCCAGTTGCGGGAGGACCTCGCGCCGGCCTGGCTGGCCGAGCCGCTGCCGGTCGAGGAGACCGCCGAGCGGTACGTCCGGCCGGCCCTGCGGCAGGTCTTCGTCGACCTGGTGCGCGGCTCGGTCGCCGACCACCTGGCCCGCTTCGACTTCCGCTCCGAGCTGCTGGTCAGCATGTACGCGGTCACCGACGGCCTCTCCGGGCTCAACGCCGGCCCGGACGACCCCGGCACCGGGCACAACTTCCTGGTGCACAACATGTGCCGACTTCCCGGGTCGGACGGCACCTGGATGATCGCCGAGGGCGGCATGGGCACCGTCTCGGGTACCTTCGCCGAGGCCGCCCGGCGCGCGGGCGCGCGGATCGTCACCGGTACGCCGGTCACCGCGATCACGCTCGACGCCGGCGCCGCCTCCGGGGTGGTGCTGGCCGACGGTCGGGAGGTCGGCGCGTCCGTGGTGCTGGGGGCCTGCGACCCGTACCGGCTGATGGAGCTGCTGCCCGACGGCGCGCTCCCGGCGGAGCTGGGCGCGCGGATGGCGGCGGTCCGCCGCCCCGGCACCACGCTCAAGCTCAACCTGGCGCTCACCGGGCTGCCCCGTTTCTCCTGCCTGCCGGCGGACGCGCCGAGCCCGTTCGGATCGACCATCCACCTGCTCCCCGGCTCGGCCTCGCTGGTCGGCGCGGGCGGCGAGTCGCCGATGGCCGCGCTGCGCGGCATGTGGGCGGACGTCCGGGCGGGGCGGCTGCCGGACGAGCCGACCATCGAGTGGTACCTGCACACGACGGTCGACCCGTCGCTGTCCGACGGGGCCGGGCACCACTCGTCGGCGCTGTTCGTCCAGTCGGTCCCCTACGAGCTGGCCGGCACCACCTGGGACGCGGCGCTGCCCGGCTACGTGGAGCGGCTGATCGCGATCTGCGAGCGGTACGCCCCGGGCGCCGGTGACCTGATCGCGGACGCCGTGCCACTGCCCCCGCCCGGCATCGAGGCCCACTTCGGCATCACCGGTGGGCACATCCACCACGTCGACAACACGGTGTCGTTCACCGACCGGATGCCGTACGCGACCGGCGTGGACGGCGTCTACGCGGGCAGCGCCGGCTGCCACCCGGCGGGCAGCGTGATCGGCGCCGCCGGCCACAACGCGGCCCGCCGCATCCTCGCCGACCTGTAAGGAGGGGCCCCCTGTTAACGCCTCCGGTAGAGCAGGGGTCCCCTCTTAACACCTCACGGCGTCTCGGTGGCCTCCTGCCCGGCGCGCGGGAGGTCGCCGGGGCCGCGGATCACGTAGAGGCCGACCAGCAGCAGGTAGGCCAGCAGGCTGAGGATCGGGTCGACGAACACGACCGCGAACGCGACCAGGTAGAGCAGCGGGCCGAGCCGGAACCGGCGGGCCACCGCCCGGGCCAGCCGCGGGTCGAGGTCCGGGTGCAGCAGACCCCGGCGGCGGGCCCACCACCAGCTCAGGTTGAAGAACAGCGCCTCGCCGAGTACCGTGCCCACGTACAGGGCGGCGGTGAGCCGCTGGTCGCCGGTGGTGCCGCGCAGGTGGTCCGCGAGCAGGTTCGCGGTGAACGGGATGGCCGCCACGAACATCAGCAGCAGCAGGTTGAGCACGAGCAGCATCTGGTCGACCCGGCAGACGTAGCGCCACATGTTGTGGTGGGTCAGCCAGACCTGGCCGACCACGGCGAACGTGATCACGTACGCCAGGTAGGCCCGCCACTCGTGCGCCAACGCGGCCGGCAGCTCCCTGTCACCGGCCGCGTCCGGGCCGAACTGGAGCAGCTCGACCGCCATCAGGGTGAGCACGATGGCGATGACCGCGTCGCTGAACGCCTCCACCCGCGAGGCGTCCCGCGCCATCTCGCTGCTGCGCCCGAACCGGTACCCCGGTTCCCGGTCCGCGCCCGTCACGCCGCCCCCACACCACGATGGTCGCGTGCCGGGGCGGCGGGCGGGGCGGAAAGCGTCAGATGACCGCTTCCCCGGCCGGCGCCGGGGTCTCCGCGTCGGCGCGGTGCGCGCGGATCTTGTGCCCGACGCTGGTCAGGCAGCGGCCGCTGGCCAGGTCGAACTTCCAGCCGTGCAGCTGACAGGTGAGCTGGTCGCCGTCGACGATGCCGAACCGGCTCAGGTCCGCCTTCAGGTGCGGGCAGCGCCGCTGCACCACCCAGCCGTCGAGCGTGATGTCCTCGGCGTCGACCGCCCGCTCGTGCTCGTCGTACCAGCCCTCGGCGTACTGGAGGCGTTCCTCGGAGAGGCACTTGAAGAAGGCGTAGACGAACTCGTTGTACTGGCCGATCCGGGCCGCCGAGAACCGGCAGGACAGGAAGAGCGAGTTGACCCAGTCCACCTCGTCGATGTGCAGCAGGTGCTCGATCAGCGCGCGCTCGGTGCGGAACCGGTAGCGGACCTTCTCGTCCGCGTACGGCCGGACCTCCTTGCCCGGGAAGTCCACCACGATCGACTCGACCTCGGAACCGTCGTAGCCGACCAGGTCGAAGCGGACCGGCCCGCCGACGCCCTTGGCCAGATAGATCGACTCGTCCAGCAGCGGCTCGATCCGGCGCTTCATCTGGCCGAGCACGTCGATCTCGGGGTGCCGCCAGGACGCCTTCTCGGCCTCGATGATCGGGCGCTTGCGCTCCCGCATCTCCTCCAGGTGCGCGACCTTGTTCGCGAAGAACTCCTCCACCGGCACCGGGTGCGTGGTGGTCGCACCCTCGGTGGTGATCTCCGTGACGCTGCCCGGCAGGAGCACGATGCCGTTGGTGCCGCCGACCTTGGCGTACTCGGACAGGAAGACCGACTGGTCGGGGAAGATGTTGCCCTCGTCGCCGAAGATGTCGTTGAACTGCCACAGCTCGTCGTCGAGGAAGCAGGGCGGGCCGGCGATCGGGAAGACGTGGTCGGCCTTCAGGTCGTCGATGTAGCGCCAGGTGCGGTCGAACTGCCGGTCGCGCTTCTGCTTGCCGAACGCGGTCTTCGCCGCCTGCGGCAGCTCGTAGACCATCGGGTACCAGATCGCGCCGGAGAACTGGAGCATGTGCGCGTGCACGTGGCCCAGCTCGGCGAAGACGGTCAGGTCGGTCGGGCGGGCGTCGTTCTGGTTGAGCAGCCGGACGCCGTCGTACTCCACCCACAGCGACGAGTCGCCGATCGGGCCGTCGGTCGGGCTGGTCAACGCCTGGATCATGATCTTCAGCCCGCCGGGCAGCTCCACCACCTGCTCGTTCGGCGCCTTGAGGAACTTCGTGAAGCCCAGCGCCCGCAGCTCGTCCTCCATCTCCGAGGTGGGGAACTCGGGCAGCAGGACGGTGGCGTCCTTGGAGATGACGTCACGCAGGTGCTTGGCGTCGAAGTGGTCCCGGTGCAGGTGCGACACGTACAGGTAGTCGACCTGGCCCAGGGTGGCCCAGTCGAGCTGGGAGTTGTCGGGGAACGGGAACCACGAGGCGAAGTAGGCGGGATTGACCCACGGGTCGCACAGGATGCTGCCCGCGGGCGTGTCGATCCGCATGCTGGCATGGCCCGTACCGGTCACTCGCACCGCAATCCCCCTCGACAAGACATCAGGCGTACGTCAGGAACGCTACCGGAGGCAGTGTGGTCGCCGTTCCGCGACGCCGGTAGTGCCGTCGTGCCCCGGTCGGAACGGGTCCAACGGCCCGGGTCGGTCGGCGGCACGTGGGCCGCCGGTCGCCCGCGCGGGTCATCAGTGCCCCGTGAGGTCGGACCCTGCGCCGGGCCCGGCGGGGCGCGTGCCAGACTGATCGGAGATCCGATCGCGAGGGAAGGACCGACAGTGGCAGGAGACGAGCCGGTAACCGCGCCAGATCAGCACAAGCCCGGGCACCGCAAGTCCGGGCGGATCGGTGCGGTGGCGTCGGCGGTGGCCCTGGTGTTGATGGCGTTCTGCGGCACCGAGGAGGGCCGGGTGGAGGACATCTGGCTGTTCGGGATCGCCGCGCTGCTGCTCGCCATCGTCATCGGCGACGCCGTGCTGCGCCGCAACGGCCTGCGGTCCTGACGCGCGGCGCCAGCGGTACGCGAAAGGGCCCGCCCCCTCGTCGGGGGCGGGCCCTTTCGTCGTCGTGGACGGCTCAGCGGCCGAGCAGGATGTCCTGCACGTCCTTGAGCGCGGCGTCGACCTCGGCCTCGAAGTAGCCGCCGGGCACCAGCCCGAAGCGCAGCGTGTCGAGGTCCTTCGGGTTCACCGGCATCGGGTTGCGCCCCTGCATGCCGCCGAGCAGCGTCTCGAAGAACCGGTCGACCTGGTCCGGGTCGTACCCGCTGCCGAACCGGCGGACCTGGAAGCTGCGCCGGATCTGGTCGACCCGGTAGAGGTCGCTGCCGGGCGGGCCGGCCATCGGCGGACCCACCATCGGCGGGCCGGCGGCCGGCGGGCCGACCAGCGGCGGGCCGGTCATCGACGGGCCCGGACCGTAGCCCTGGTCCGGCGGGCCGTAGCCCGGCTCGGGGGCGCCGTAGCCCTGCTGCGGCAGCGCCGGCGGACCGGCCGGTCCGCGACCGCGCAGGTCACGCAGGTCACGCTCGGGCATGCGGATCTCGGCGGTCATGTCGGCGCGGCCGTGCCGCCCCGCCTCGAAGCCGTCGAACCGCTCGTCCGGGCCGCCGTAGCCACCCGGGCCGTTGTCGGGGCCGCCGTAGCCACCCGGGCCGTTGTCCGGAGCGCCGTAGCCACCCGGACCGTTGTCCGGGCCGCCGTAGCCACCGGGGCCGGGCGGGAGGCCACGCGGCGGCGGGCCACCGTGGCCGAGCGGGGCACCCGGGCCCATCGGACCGGGGCCGCCCGGGCCGCGAGGCGCGTCGTAGCCGCCGCGCGGGGCGTCGTACCCGCCGGCGAACGCGCCGGTCGGCTCGTCGTACCGGTTGCCGTAGCGGTCGGCGGGCGGGCCGGCCTGGGCCGGCATCTGCCGGGGCGGCATCGGCGGCTGGGGCACCGGGGACAGGCCGCGGTCGTCGCGCATCGGCGGGCCGAGCCGGTCGGCCATCCGGGGGTCGCCACCGCGCCCGCCGGGGGCGCCGGAGCGCTCCTCCAGCTCGGCGAGCTGCCGCTCCACCCGGTCGAGGTGCAGGTCGACCTGCCACTCGTCGTAGCCGTTGAACCGGACCCGGAAGACGACGTCGTGGACCTCCTGGGAGGCGACGGGCGCGCCCACCGGCTGGCCGGCGAGGGTCGCCTCGACCCGGTCCAGGAAGGCGTCCACCTCGTCGACCTTGTATCCCCGGCGGAGCGCCTTACGCCGGAAACGCTGACCCTGACTCGCCACTATGTCTCCTGGTCTCGTACCGCTACGCCGTTGCCGCGCGTGAGTCGCTGTCCGTGTCCTCGGCGGCGGCGAGCTGCCCACACGCCCCGTCGATCTCGCGCCCCCGGGTGTCCCGCACCGTCGTGGACACCCCGGCGTCGCGCAACCGCCGGACGAACTCCCGCTCGACCGGCTTCGGGCTGGCGTCCCAGCGGCTGCCCGGAGTCGGGTTGAGCGGGATCAGGTTCACGTGGGCCAACTTGCCGGCCAGCAGCCGCCCGAGCAGATCGGCTCTCCACGGCTGGTCGTTCACGTCCTTGATCATCGCGTACTCGATGGACACGCGACGCCCCGTCGTGGCCGCGTAGTCCCACGCCGCGTCCAGCACCTCGGACACCTTCCAGCGCTGGTTGACCGGGACGAGTTCGTCGCGCAGCTCATCATCGGGGGCGTGCAGCGACAACGCAAGGGTCACCGAGAGGTCTTCGCTGGCCAGTCGGCGGATGGCCGGGACCAGCCCGACCGTGGAAACGGTGATGTGCCGCTGGGACAGCCCGAGCCCCTCGGGCGCCGGCGCGACCAGGCGGCGGATCGCCGCGACCACCCGCGCGTAGTTGGCCAGCGGCTCGCCCATGCCCATGAACACCACGTGCGACAGCCGCGGCGGTGAGCCGGCCACCGCCCCGGAGGCGGCCACCCCGGCCAGGTAGACGGCCTGGTCGACGATCTCCGCGGTGGACAGGTTGCGGGTCAGCCCGGCCTGGCCGGTGGCGCAGAACGGGCAGGCCATGCCGCAGCCGGCCTGGCTGGAGATGCAGACGGTGACCCGGTCCGGGTAGCCCATCAGCACGCTCTCCACCAGCGAGCCGTCGTGCAGCCGCCAGAGCGCCTTGCGGGTCGCGCCGTCGTCGCAGGCCAGCTCGCGGACCGGGGTGAGCAGCGTGGGCAGCAGCGTGCCGGCCAGCCGCTCGCGGGTCGCCGCCGGCAGGTCGGTCATCCGCTCCGGGTCGCGCACCAGGCGCCCGAAGTAGTGGTTGGAGACCTGCTTGGCGCGGAACGCCGGTTCGCCCAGCTCGGTGACGAGCGCCTGCCGGCCCGGCAGGTCCAGGTCGGCGAGGTGGCGGGGAGGCATCGCGGGCTTGCGGCCGCGGGCGTCGGGGTCTACGGAGATCAGCGGGAGGCTCGTCATGGCGCGTCCAGTCTGACACGCGTCCGACCGGACGCACCCGTCCGTGGGTGCCGAATCGTCCCCGACCGGCCGGTCCGGCCCGCGACGCCGCCGTGATCCATCCCTCAGCCCACCACCGGCACGAAGACCGCCAGCAGCAGATACGCCGTCGGCACCGCGAACAGGATCGAGTCGAGCCGGTCCATCAGGCCGCCGTGCCCGGGCAGCAGGTTGCTCATGTCCTTGACCCCGAGATCCCGCTTGATCATCGACTCGGCGAGGTCGCCGAGCACCGCCGCGCAGGAGATCGCCACCCCGAACAGGGCGCCCCACCAGGGGGCCACGTCGAACAGCAGCCACAGCAGCACGGCGCTGCCCGCCGCCGCGGCCGTGACCGAGCCGGCGAAGCCCTCCCAGGACTTCTTCGGGCTGATCGTCGGCGCCATCGGGTGCTTGCCGAACGCCACCCCGGCGGCGTACCCGCCGGTGTCGGAGAGCACCACCGCCACCAGCGTGACCAGCACCCGCAGGTGCCCGTCGTCGGGCGCCGCCGCGAGCAGGGCCGCGAAGCCGGCCAGGAAGGGCACGTACACCGCGATCAGGGTGGCCGCGGTCAGGTCGCGCTGGTAGTTGCCGGGCCCGTCACCCAACCGCCAGATCATCGTGCCCAGCACGGTGACCAGCAGCCCGAGGCAGAGCGCGTCCGGGCCGGCGAACCAGGCCAGCCCGACCGTGAGCACGCCGCCGGCGACCAGCGGCACCAGCGGCGGGTGGGCGCCGCTGCGACGGACCGCCCGGGCCATCTCCCCGATGCCGATGGCCACGGCGGCGGCGAGCACGGCGAGGAACGCCGGCAGGAAGAAGAACAGCGGCACCACGATCGCCGCGCCGAGGGCCACCCCGACGCCGATCGCGGCCGGCAGGTTACGGCCGGCCCGCGACGCCCCGGGCACCGCGGTCGGGGGCCGCTCCGCGCTCGCCCGTCGACGGCCCCGGGCCCGGCGGCCGGCCGGTGGCTCGGGCGCCGGCTCGTCGCGTACCGGCTCGTCACGTACCGGGGCGATCTGGGCGGTCGGGTACTCGTCGTCCGGCCGGTCCCCACCCCACGCGCCGCGCCCGCCGGGCGCCGGCTCGTCCCGGCGGTCGGGCCCCGCGGCCCGGGGTTCGTCGTACGGCCGCGCGGCGTCGTGGCGTCGGGTCGTCCCCGGGTACGGGTCGGCGCCCGGGCGCGCGTACGTCTCCGGGCGCGCGTAGGCGCCCGCGTCGGCGGGGTGCGGACGGGCACCCGGGCCGGGGCGCTGCCACGGACCGGGTTCGAGATCGGTCTCCGGCCAGGGCAGCGCGGGCGCCGGGCGGTCCCAGCCGCGCGGCTCGGCGCCGCCGTAGGGGTCGGGGTGGGACATCACGCACCGGCAGACGGTACGAAAGCCACCACATGACGCAAGACCAAGACCATCCCCTACCGGCGTGAGACTTCCTGTTGACCGACCGACGGCCGGGCGACTCCCGCCGTTCACCCGGTGGTGGTCGGGAATCGTGCCGAGCCTACTGCACCCGGGAAGCGCCGAGGGTGGACGCCGTCGGGCACGACGACGGCACCGGGCCGCCGCCCGGGGTCGGGCGGCGGCGGCGCGGTGCCGTCACGGTACGCGGGCCGCTCAGACCTCGAGCAGCTCGCTCTCCTTGTGCTTGACCAGCTCGTCGACGGTGCCGACGAAGCGCTGGGTCAGGTCGTCCAGCTCCTTCTCCGCGCGCCGGCCCTCGTCCTCGCCGACCTCGCCGTCCTTGACCAGGCGGTCCAGCTCCTCCTTGGCCTTGCGGCGGGTGTTGCGGACGGCCACCTTGGCCTCCTCGCCCTTGTGCCGGGCGACCTTGATCATCTCGCGGCGACGCTCCTCGGTCATCTGCGGGAGCACGATGCGCAGCTGGTTGCCCTCGTTGTTCGGGTTGACCCCGAGGTCCGAGTCGCGGATCGCCTTTTCCATCGCGTTGGTCTGCGAGTTGTCGTACGGCTTGATGATCACCATGCGCGGCTCGGGCACCGCGATGGACGCCATCTGTGGCAGCGGGGTGGGGCTGCCGTAGTAGTCGATGAGGATCCGGGAGAACATGGCGGCGTTGGCGCGACCGGTGCGGATCCCGCCGAACTCCTCCTTGGCGTGCTCGATCGCACGCTCCATCTTCTCCTCCGCCTCGAGGAGGGTGTCGTCGATCACCGGTCTCCTCGCCTCCTTCTGTCGCTCGTCGTGGGCTGTGCTGGTGCTGCAGTGGCAGAGGACCGCTGCCGGTCCGGCGGGCCGGTCAGGCGGTGATCAGCGTGCCGATCTTCTCACCGCCGACGGCACGGACGATCGTGTCGTCGCCCTGGGCGCCGAAGACCAGCATCGGCAGGCCGTTCTCCATGCAGAGGCTGAACGCCGCGGCGTCGGCCACCCGCAGGTTGCGGCGCAGCACCTCGGAGAAGGTGATCGAGTCGAGCTTGCTCGCCGTCGGGTCGATCCGGGGGTCGGCGGTGTAGACCGCGTCCACGCCGTTCTTGCTCATCAGCACCACGTCCGCGCGGATCTCCAGCGCCCGCTGGGCGGCCACGGTGTCGGTGGAGAAGTAGGGCATCCCGGCGCCCGCGCCGAAGATCACCACGCGGCCCTTCTCCAGGTGCCGGATCGCGCGCAGCGGGATGTACGGCTCGGCGACCTGGGCCATGGTGATGGCGCTCTGCACCCGGGTCTCGATGCCCTCCTTCTCCAGGAAGTCCTGGAGCGCGAGGCAGTTCATCACCGTGCCGAGCATGCCCATGTAGTCGGCGCGGGCCCGGTCCATGCCCCGCTTCTGCAGCTCGGCGCCGCGGAAGAAGTTGCCGCCGCCGACCACCACGGAGACCTGCACGCCGCGGCGGACCACGGTGGCGATCTGCCGGGCGATGCCCTGCACGACGTCCGGGTCGACGCCGATCGCGCCGCCGCCGAAGACCTCACCGGAGAGCTTCAGCACCACCCGACGGGACCGACCGGGCGGAGGGGCGGTCGGATCGTCCGCCGCCAGGCTCCGGTCACTCACAACCTGCGTCATCCGCCCCGCCCCTTCTCCCCGCGCGCCGCGCGGGCCTCGCGTACGTGCCCCTGCAGACCCTATGTGACGAGGAGGCCGCGGTGCCTGTCGCGTACACCGGCGGCCTCCTCGTCGACGTTCTCCCTGCGCCCGGGCTCAGCGGCCCGGAGCGGCGGCTCAGGCCTGGCCGACCTCGAACCGCACGAAGCGGGTCACCTCGATGCCGGCCTCGGCCAGCACCTGCTTGACGGTCTTCTTGTTGTCGGCGACCGCGGCCTGCTCCAGCAGGACGAAGTCCTTGAAGAAGGCGTTGACCCGACCCTCGACGATCTTCGGCAGCGCCGCCTCGGGCTTGTTCTCCTCGCGGGCGGTCTGCTCGGCGATGCGCCGCTCGGACTCGACGGTCTCCGCCGGCACCTCGTCGCGGGTGAGGTACTTCGGCCGCATCGCGGCGATCTGCATGGCCACGCCACGCGCGTCGGCGTCGGCCGCCTCGTCGGTCTTGCCGGAGAACTGCACCAGCACGCCGACCGCCGGGGGCAGGTCCTGGCTCTTGCGGTGCAGGTAGACCGCGGTGGTGCCGTCGAGCTTGGCGAAGCGGTTCAGCACCAGCTTCTCGCCGATCTTGGCGGACTGCTCCTGGATCAGGTCGGCCACGCTCTTGCCGTCGATGGTGCTGGCGAGCAGCTCCTCGGCGTTGGTCGCGCCGCTGGCCACACCGTGCTCGACCAGCTGCTGGGCCAGCGCGATGAAGGCGTCGTTCTTGGCGACGAAGTCGGTCTCGCAGTTGAGCTCCAGCAGCGCCTGGCCGGAGTGGGCGATGAGACCGTTGGCGGCGGTGCGGCCGGCCCGCTTGCCGACGTCCTTCGCGCCCTTGACGCGCAGGATCTCGACGGCCTTGTCGAAGTCGCCCTCGGCCTCGGTCAGCGCCTTCTTGGAGTCCATCATGCCGGCGCCGGTGAGGTCGCGGAGCTTCTTGACGTCCGCGGCGGTGAAGTTGGACATGACTCTCTCTTCGGTGTCAGTGAGATGGTCTGGGTGCCCGGTTACCCGGATCCGGGCCGGTTCTGCCCGGCGTACCCGTCGCGTCCCCACCGCCGGGAAACCGGACGGCGGGGACGCGACGGCGAGATCACTCCGCGGCGGCGGTCGCCGGCTGCTCGGCGGCCGGCGCGGCCTGCTCGGCGGCGGCGGCGGGCTGCTCGTCGGCCTTCTTCGGCTCCTCGAGCAGCTCGCGCTCCCACTCGGCCAGCGGCTCGTCGGCGCCGACCTGACCCGCCTCGGGCTTCTCGTCGGCGCCCCGGTTGCGGCCGGAGCGGGCGATCAGACCGTCGGCGACGGCGGCGGCGACGACCTTGGTCAGCAGCTCGGCCGAGCGGATGGCGTCGTCGTTGCCCGGGATCGGGAAGTCGACCTCGTCCGGGTCGCAGTTGGTGTCGAGCACCGCGATCACCGGGATGCCCAGCTTGCGGGCCTCGTCGACGGCGATGTGCTCCTTCTTGGTGTCGACGATCCAGACCGCGGCCGGGAGCTTCTGCATGTCCCGCAGACCACCGAGGGTCTTGGTGAGCTTGATCTTCTCGCGGGAGAGCTGGAGGGTCTCCTTCTTGGTGTAACCGGCGGCGGTGCCGCTCAGGTCACCCAGGGCCTCGAGCTCCTTCATCCGCTGCAGCCGCTTGTACACGGTCTGGAAGTTGGTCAGCATGCCACCGAGCCAGCGGTGGTTGACGTACGGCTGGCCGACCCGGGTCGCCTGCTCGGCGATGGCCTCCTGGGCCTGCTTCTTGGTGCCGACGAACAGGATGCTGCCGCCGCCCGCGACGGTGGTGCGCACGAACTCGTACGCCTTCTCGATGTAGTCGAGCGTCTGGCGCAGGTCGATGATGTAGATACCGTTGCGCTCGGTGAAGATGAAGCGCTTCATCTTCGGGTTCCAGCGCCGGGTCTGGTGCCCGAAGTGCACACCGCTCTCCAGCAGCTGACGCATGGTCACGACGGCCATGGTGGGTACTCCTACTTTGTCCCTGGTTGTCCGTCCGGTCGGCGACCGGACGCCTGGCGCCCGGTCGCCGGCCGGGGTGGGCCCGGTGCGGAACCGGGACCAGGGAGGCCGTCGCCCCACGGGAGGACCGTGGAGAGGGCGCGCGAGGTCGACCGCGCGAGGCGGTCGCCAGTCGACCAGTGTACGCGCCTTCTCCGCACCCCGGCCCCGGGGTGCGTTTCCTCCCCGCCCGGGTCAGCGGGCGGCGAGGGCGGCGGCCAGGAAGAGCACCAGGCCGACGGTCAGGTACGCCGTCGGCGGGCGGAGCCAACCCCGACTGCCGTCGGCGAGCGCCAGCCCGCCGGTGCGCAGCCCGTACAGGCCGGCGCCGAAGATCGGCAGCCCGACCACCAGGAACGTCCCCACCACCACGTGCGACGTGGACACCGGGTCACCCACCAGCCCGTGCAGCAGCACCCGCAACGCCGGCACCTCCAGCACCAGCACCAGTGCCGCCAGCAGCACCGCGAGCGCCGGGCGCCGGGTCCGGTAGACGCCGTCGCCCGGCGGCGGCCCGTCCGTCCGGGGCACCACCGACGGCATCGGGCCGGTCGGCATCTCCAGCGGGTTCGGCGGCGCCGCCGACTCCGCCGGCCCACCGGGACGCTCACCGATGGTCAGCGGGGTGGCCGAGCCCGGACCGGGCCGACCGCCCAGCGACATCTGGGTGCCGCCGGTCGCGCCGGTGTCGACGATCGGGTAGCCGCCCAGCGGCCCGGGTCGCGCCTGGTCGACCCCGCCCACGAGACCGTCGCCGCCGCGCGCGCCGAACGCGTCGGCGCCGCGGGACCCGCCGCCGAGCGGGTCGGCGACCGGGGCCGAGGCGCCGCCGAGCGGGCTCGACGTGCCGTGCGAGGCGGTGCCGAGCGCGTCGACCCCGCTGCGGGAGAGCGGGTCCTCACCGCCCTGCGCCTCGCGCGCCGCCCGCCGGCCGGCCCGACCGGGCAGCTCGCCGGAGACCTCCGGGTCGTCCGGACGCTGCGACCGCCAGCCGCTGGTGTCGTCGACCAGCGGGTCGGCGGCGGAGTAACCCCCGTACCGGCTCTCACCGGCGCGCTGCTCCGGGGCGCGGTAGTCGTCGTCGCGGTAGCGCGGCTCGCCGGCGGCGCGCCACTCCGACTCGTACCCGCGGTCGCCCCAACGCGACCCCTGCTGATCCTCGGGATAGCTCCGTCGTCCGTCCACGACGGGCACGGTATGCGACCGGCACCAGCCGCGCCATTCGGGCCGACCGGAACATCGCGCCAGCTCGGGGCCGCCCCGGCCGGCTTCGAGCCGCCGCGGGGTGATCCGGTGGCACATCGGCCGGAAGATCGTGGTCCCGTCCACAAGTCGGATCTCGTCCCCAGGTCGTGCGCCGGCGGCACGCGCCGCCCGGCGGTCGGTCGCAACCTGACCGGCATGACGAACCGGAACCAGGCCGTCGGGGCGTACGGCGAGCGGTGTGCGTTGCGGCACCTGATCGAGAGCGGCCTGCGGCCGGTCGCCCGCAACTGGCGCTGCCCCGACGGGGAGATCGACATCATCGCGTGGGAGGGGCCGGTCCTGGCCTTCTGCGAGGTGAAGACCCGGCGCACCGAACGGTACGGCGCCCCCGCCGAGGCCGTGGTCAGGACCAAGGCCCGCCGGTTGCGCGGCCTCGCCGCCCGCTGGCTCGCCG
The DNA here is from genome assembly GCF_049315235.1 of Micromonospora sp. WMMD754. Taxonomy (NCBI): domain Bacteria; kingdom Bacillati; phylum Actinomycetota; class Actinomycetes; order Micromonosporales; family Micromonosporaceae; genus Micromonospora; species Micromonospora sp. WMMD754. The sequence continues at coordinate 3,497,079 of NZ_CP186058.1, read as the reverse complement.
AGACCGGCACCACCGCCGACGAGGTCCGCTTCGACGTGCTCTCGGTCCGGCTGCCGGTCACCGGCCGGGCCCGGGTCGAGCACCTGCGGGGCGCGTTCTGACATGGGCTACGCCAAGATTCTCAGCGTCGGCCTCGCCGGCGTCGCCGGGCACGTCGTGGCGGTCGAGGCCGACCTCGCCCCCGGCCTGCCCGCCGTGGTCATCTCCGGCCTGCCCGACACCGCGTTGCACGAGGCCCGCGACCGGGTCCGCGCCGCCATCGTCAACTCCGGCCAGAAGTGGCCCAACCGGCGGATCACCCTCAACCTGCTGCCCGCCACGCTGCCCAAGTACGGCTCCGCCTTCGACCTGGCCATCGCCGTGGCGGTCCTCGCCGGCTCCGGCGAGCTGCCCCCGGTCGCCCTCGACGCCACCGTCGTCCTCGGCGAACTCGGGCTCGACGGCACGGTCCGCCCGGTGCGCGGCACCCTGCCCATGGTCGCCGCCGCCGCCCGGGCCGGATACACCCGCGTGGTCGTGCCCGCCGGCAACGCCGCCGAGGCGGCCGTCATCCCCGGCGTCCTGGTCCACGCGGTCGACACCCTGCACCGGCTCGTCGCCCACGTCCGGAACGGCACGCCACTGCTCGCCCCGGCCACGCTGCCACCGGCCGACGTCCCGGTCGGGCCCGACCTCAGCGACGTCGCCGGGCAGCCCCTCGGCCGCCGGGCCCTGGAGATCGCCGCCGCCGGTGGCCACCACCTCGCCCTGCTCGGCCCGCCCGGCGCCGGCAAGACCATGCTGGCCGAGCGGCTGCCGTCGGTCCTGCCCGAGCTGGACGACGAGGCCGCCCTGGAGGTGACCGCGCTGCACTCGATCGCCGGGCTGCTGCCGCCCGGCGGTGGCCTGCTGCGCCGTCCCCCGTTCCAGGCGCCGCACCACACCGCCACGGTGCCCGCGCTGGTCGGCGGCGGTTCGGGGCTGGCGAGGCCCGGAGCGGTCTCGCTGGCCCACCGGGGCGTGCTCTTCCTCGACGAGGCGCCCGAGTTCGGCAAGGGCGCCCTGGAGGCGTTGCGCCAGCCGCTGGAGAGTGGTCTGGTCCGGGTGGCACGCACCCGGGGCGCCGTCGAATACCCGGCCCGGACGCAGCTGGTGCTGGCCGCCAACCCCTGCCCCTGCGCGAAACCGTCCGGCGACGTCGACTGCGAGTGCACGCCGCAGGCCCGGCGACGCTACCTGGGACGGCTCTCCGGCCCCCTGCTCGACCGCGTCGACGTGCTGGTCAAGCTGCCGGCGATGCGCGCGGCGGAGCTGTTGCACACCGACACGCCGCACGAGTCCTCGGCGACCGTGGCCGCCCGGGTGGCCGTGGCCCGGCGGGCCGCCGCCGACCGCTGGGCGGCCACCGGGCACCGGGTGAACGCCGACGTCCCCGGCCCCTACCTGCGCCGCCCGCCGTGGCACCTGCCGGCGCGGGTGACCCGCGAGCTGCGTCGCCGCCTCGACACCGGCTCGCTCTCGGCGCGCGGGTACGACCGGGTGCTCCGGCTCGCGTGGACGGTCGCCGACCTGGACGGCCGGGACCGCCCCGACCAGGGGGACGTCGCGGAGGCCGTCCACCTCAGGACGGGAGAGGGCGCGTGACCGCCACCGACGAGCAGCGGCTGGCCCGGGTCGCGCTGACCTGGCTCGCCGAGCCCGGCACGCGATCGGTCCACGCCCTGGTCGAGCGGATCGGCCCGGCGGCGACGCTCGACCTGCTGCTGGCCGGCGACGCGCCGGAGCGGACGCTCCGGTCGGCCGTCGCGGCCCGCACGGCGGCCGGTGACGCGCGCCGGGTGGCCGCCGAGGCCCTGGCCCGGGCCGAACGGCTCGGGGCGCGGCTGGTCACGCCGGAGGACGACGAGTGGCCGGCGCCGGTCGGCGAGCTGCGCCGGCTGGTGCTGCCCGACGCCGTCCGGCGGGTCGACGTGGAGACCGATCCGCCGCTCTGCTTCTGGGTACGCGGCGGCTGGCCGCTCGACGAGACACTGGCGCGTTCGGTGGCCGTGGTCGGCGCGCGGGCGGCCACCCCCTACGGCTCGCACGTCGCCACGGAGCTGGGCTACGGACTGGCCGACCGGGAGTGGACGGTCGTCTCCGGCGGGGCGTTCGGCATCGACTCGGCGGCCCACCGCGGGGCGTTGACCGCCGGTGGGCGCACCGTCGCGGTGCTGGCCTGCGGCCTGGACCGCCCGTACCCGATGGGCAACGCGGCGCTCTTCGACCGGATCGCCGAGACCGGCCTCCTGGTGAGCGAGTGGATGCCCGGCGCCGAGCCGTTGCGTCCCCGGTTCCTCATCCGCAACCGGGTCATCGCGGCGGCCACCAGGGGCACGGTGCTGGTCGAGGCCGCCGCCCGCAGCGGCGCCACCCAGACGCTCAACCGGGCGCTCGGGCTCGGCCGCCCTGCCATGGTGGTGCCGGGTCCGGTCACCTCGGCCATGTCGGTGGGCGGGCACGAGGTGCTCCGGGAACGGCCGTACGCCCGGCTGGTCACCGGTGTCGCGCACGTGCTGGAGGAGGTCGGGCGGATCGGGTACGACCTGGCGCCGCCGGCCCGGGCGGCCGAGCGGCCGAGGGACCGGCTCGACGACGAGGCCACCCAGGTGTTGGAGGCGCTGCCCCGCCGTCGAGCCCTCGACCTGGAGAGCGTCGCGGCACGCGCCGGCGTGGACCTGCGCACCGCGATGCGAAAACTGTCCATGCTGGAGGAGCTGGAGCTGGTGGTGCGCCGGAGCGACGGCGGATACGCGCTCACGCCCCCCGACGCCACCGGACGGGGACGGCGGCCGTCGTGACGTCAGTCGCCCTCGAACCGGATCTCGACGTCGCGGCTCTCCTGGCAACGGCGGGCGAGCCGGGCCAGCCGGCGGATCTGGTCGACCTCCGCCGGCGCCCCGGCCGCCTCGGCCAGACCACGCAGCTCGGTGAGCAGCTGCGGCACCTGGCCGGCGTCGACGACCAGTTCACCGAGCGGGTCGACCCGGTCCAGCAGCGGGGTGCGACCGCTGCCGCGTACCCGCTTGAGCAGGTCGAGCAGCACGTCCCGCGGATCCGCGACGACCTCGATCGAGACGTACGCGGGCGGGCGGCGGGCCGCGCCGGCCCGCACCCGCCGGTAGAGGACGGCATCCACTCCCACGCCCGGTCCCTTCTCGTGCCGGCGTCACCGTCGCGGGACGCCCTGCCGATCGCCGCCGACCCGACCCTTCCGCCCGGCGCCCACCACCCCCGCCGCCCGCCGACGCCCGGGAGGGTCTGCGTCACCCGTCGGCGACGGCGGAGACCCGGTGGCCGGTTCCCCGCACCACCTTCTCGCCACTCGAGTTTCCCCTGTCCAGCGCCGCTTCTGCCACCCCGCCCGGCGCGCCGCCACGACCGGGCGTCGCCGGCGCAGGCCGTCTCGCCGAGGTGGCGGTGTCCCGGGCACCGACACCGCCACCCGGGCGGGGTGGAGTCGATCGTCGTGGGCGCGGGACCGAGGCGGCGGGCCGGGGCGTGCCGGCCGTACGCTGGGGTGGTGTTGGCCGTCCGCACCCGCACGATCGGATCCGACTCCGACCACGACCGCCGACCCGAAGCGGCCGGGGCCGTCGGTGGGTGAGCGGCGGCGCGGCACCCGGGCCGCGCACGAGGAGCTGCCGGCGCCGATGCGCGAGGCGGTGGACGACTTCGCCGACCACCTGTCGCGGGTCCGTGACCGTTCGGCGCACACCGTCCGGGCCTACGTGACCGACCTCGTCTCGCTGCTCGACCACGCGGTCCGGATGGGTTGTGCCGACCTGGCGGGGCTGGACCTCGCGATGCTGCGCAGCTGGCTGGCCAAGCAGCGGACCATGAGGGCCGCCCGGACGACCATGGCCCGGCGGGCGGCGGCCGCGCGCACCTTCAGCGCCTGGGCGCACCGGTCCGGGCTGCTCCCCCACGACGTCGCCGCGCCGCTCGCCAGCCCCCGGGCCGGCCGGGAGCTGCCCACCGTCCTGCGCGCCGACCAGGCAGCCGCCCTGATGGACGCCCCGCTGCGTGCGGCGGACGCCCCCACCCCGGCCGACACGGCTCCTGCCGACGGTCGCACGGCCGCCCCGGCTCCCGCCGGCGACGCGGCGGACCCGAGCGACACGGCCGAGCGGAGCGAGGCGGCTGCCCCGGTCGCGGCGACCCCGGAGGACGCGACCGGGGCGGCGCTGCTGCGGGACCGGCTGTTGCTCGAACTGCTCTACGGCACGGGGGTGCGCGTCAGCGAAGCCTGCGGTCTGGACGTCGCCGACGTCGACCAGGCCCGCCGCGTGGTGCGCGTGCTCGGCAAGGGCGGCCGCGAGCGCGCGGTGCCCTACGGCGTGCCGGCGCAGCGGGCTCTGGACGCGTGGCTGCGGCACGGCCGCCCGCGTCTGGCGACACCGGGATCGGGCCGCGCGCTGCTGCTCGGGGCCCGGGGCGGGCGGCTCAACCCGACCACCGCACGGCGGATCGTGGCCGGCTGGTCCGGCGCGGCCGGGCTACCGAGGGTGACCCCGCACGGGCTGCGCCACTCGGCCGCCACCCACCTGCTCGAAGGAGGTGCCGACCTGCGGGCCGTGCAGGAACTGCTGGGGCACTCGTCGCTCGCCAGCACCCAGATCTACACCCACGTCTCGGTCGAGCGGCTGCGGGCGGCCTACCGGCAGGCACACCCCCGGGCCTGACCCGCCGTCGCACCGCACCGGCCGCCACCGGGCCCGCGGGCGCGGAAGCGGTCGGGCGATGATCCACGACGGGCTACGATCGACGGATGACGGTGCCGCAGCCGCCCGAGCCGATCCCGGGGGCTCGGCTGCTCTTCTCCCTCGACCCGTCCGTCAGCCACCTCAACCACGGCGCGTTCGGCGCCGTGCCGATCCCCGTGCAGCGCGCCCAGCAACGGCTGCGCGACGAGATGGAGTCGAACCCGCTGCGGTTCTTCACCCAGGGGCTGGTGGACCGGATCGCCCACGCCCGGCGGCACCTGGCCACCTTCCTCGGCGCCGACCCCGACGGCACCACCCTGGTCGGCAACGTCACCGCCGGCGCGGCCGTCGTGCTCCAGTCGCTCGCCCTGCGCCCGGGCGACGAGGTGGTGACCACCGACCACGGGTACGGGGCGGTGGCCCTGTCGGTGGCGCGGGAGTGCGCGCGGACCGGTGCGGTGTCCCGGACCCTGCCGGTGCCGTTGTCGGCCACCGACGAGGAACTGGTCGAGATCGTCCGCGACGGGCTGCGTCCCGGGCGGACCCGGCTGCTGATCGTCGACCAGCTCACCTCGCCGACCGCCCGGCTGTTCCCGACCTCGGCGCTGGTCGCGGTGGCCCGGGAGCAGGGCGTGCCCGTGCTGGTGGACGCGGCGCACGCGCCGGGCATGCTGCCCACCACGGTGGCCTCGGTCGGCGCCGACTTCTGGGTCGGCAACCTGCACAAGTGGGCGTACGCGCCGCGCGGCACCGCCGCGCTGGTGGTCGCCGAGCGGTGGCGCGAGCGCATCCAGCCGCTCGTGGTCTCGTGGGAGCAGGACGCCGGGTTCCCGACCCGGGTCGAGTGGCAGGCCACGCTCGACTACACCGGCTGGCTGGCCGCCCCGGTCGGCCTGTTCACGCTGCGCAGCCTCGGCGTGGACCGCGTCCGGGCGCACAACGCGGCACTGGCCGCGTACGGGCAACGGGTCGTCGGGGACGCGCTCGGGGTGGCGCCGGAGCGGCTGCCGGAGCCCGGCGGACCGGCGGTCGCCATGCGGCTCGTCCCGTTGCCGCCCGGCGTCGCGACCACCCTGGACACGGCCCGGGAGCTGCGGGCCCGGATCGCGGACCGGATCGGCGCGGAGGTGTCGGTCGCCGGCTGGAACGGGCGGGGTTACCTGCGCCTGTGCGGCCAGGTCTACAACACCCCGGAGGAGTACGACCGGCTGGCCGTGCGCCTGCCCACGCTGCTCGCCCAGGGCTGACCGGTCGGCCCGCTCACGGGCCGGGCGGGGTCGGGTCGAGCGGGAGCAGCCGGGCGCGACCGAAGCCGAGCAGCGCGAGCGGGTCCAGGTAGTCGGCGCCCCGGCGCAGCCCCCAGTGCAGGCAGGCCGTGACGGGGCAGCCCGGGTGGCCGCCGCGCAGCTCACCGATCGGCGTGCCGGCCTCGACGGGGGCGCCGGCGGCGAGGCGGGACCGGACCGGCTCGTAGGTGGTGCGCAGCCCGTCGCGGTGCCCGACGGTGACCACCGGTCGGCCGGCGACCGGACCGGCGAACAGGACCGTCCCGGTGCCGGCCGCGCGCACCTCGGCGCCCGGGTCGCCGGCCAGGTCCACGCCGCGGTGCCCGGCCAGCCACGGCTGCGGCGGCGGATCGAACCGGCGGACCACCAGGGCCCGGCCGACCAGCGGCCACCGGAACGGCCCGGCGGCGCGGACGTGGGTCCGGCCTCCCGTCGCCACCGGTTCCGAACCCGCCGGCACGGCAGCCGGCGCACCCGTCGGCACGGTCGGGGTGAGGATCAGCGTCAGCAGCAGGGCCGCGCCGACGCGACCGGTCGAGGTCCACACACCGCGCACTCTGCCCGCCCCGCGCGGCCGTCGTCACCTTGGCGTGGTCGCCACTGTGGACAACGGCGGGGTTGTGGACGGCCGCCCGATCTCGGGGCGGATCTGCTAGCGCCGGGCCGCCTATGCTGACCGCGTGACGAAGGACTGGTACGCCTGGCACCGCGACTACGACCAGCCCGACTCGGCGCTGTCGAGACGACTCGTCGAGGTGCGCCGCCGGGTCACCGAGGCGCTGGACGCCGCGCCGCCCGGTCCGCTGCGCGCGGTCAGCCTCTGCGCCGGCCAGGGACGCGACCTGATCCCCGTGCTCGCCACCCACCCCCGGGGCGGGGACGTGACCGCCCGCCTGGTCGAGCTGGACCCGCGCAACGCCGAGCTGGCCCGCCGGGCCGCCGCCGACGCGGGGCTGACCGGCGTGGAGGTGGTCACCGGGGACGCGGCGGTGACCGACCGCTACGCCGACCTGGCGCCGGCGGACCTGGTGCTGGTCTGCGGCGTCTTCGGCAACATCGGCGACGACGACATCCGGGCGACCGTGCGGCACTGCGCGTCGCTCTGCGCCAACGGCGGCACGGTGCTGTGGACGCGGCACCGGCGGGAGCCGGACCTGGTGCCCACGATCTGCGACTGGTTCGCCGAGGAGGGCTTCGAACCGGTCGCGGTGAGCAGCCCGGCCGACGGCGTGGGCGTCGGCGCGCACCGTTTCACCGGCGCTCCCCGCCCGCTGGCGGCCGGCGCGCGGATGTTCGAGTTCGTCGGCTACGACCGGTTGGAGCAGTCGTGACCACAGTGGACGGCGTGAGCCGGCCGTCCCGGGTCGCCGGGCCGGACGAGGCGATCAGCGCCGAGGAGCTCCAGCTGGCGGCGCGCAACCACGGCATCCCGCTGGAGGCGTTGCGCTACGACGTGACCCCGGCCGGCCTGCACTACCTGCTCATCCACTACGACATCCCGGACGTCGACCCGGCCACGCACGCGCTCACCGTGTCCGGGGCGGTGCGGCGGCCGCTGCGGCTCGACCTGGCGGCACTGCGGGCACTCCCCCGGGTCACCCACCGGGTCACGCTGGAGTGCGCGGGCAACGGCCGGGCGCTGCTGCACCCCCGCCCGGTCAGCCAGCCGTGGCTGGTGGAGGCCGTGGGCAACGCCGAGTGGACGGGCACCCCGCTGGCCCCGCTGCTGCGCGAGGCCGGCCTGGCGGACGACGCGGTGGACGTGGTGTTCACCGGCGCCGACCACGGGGTGGAGCGCGGCGTCGAGCAGGACTACCAGCGGGCGTTGCCGGTGGCCGATGCGCTGCGGGAGGAGGTGCTGCTGGCGTACGAGATGAACGGCGCTGCCCTGCTGCCGCAGCACGGCGCGCCGGTGCGACTGATCGTGCCGGGCTGGTACGGCATGGCGCACGTCAAGTGGCTGCGCGACATCCGGGTGACGACCGAGCCGTTCGACGGCTACCAGAACGCGGTGGCCTACCGGCTGCGGCGGGACGTCGACGACCCGGGTGTGCCGGTGACCCGGATCGAACCTCGCGCGCTGGTGCGCCCGCCCGGCTTCCCGGACTTCATGTCCCGCACCCGGGTGCTGCGGCCGGGGCCGTGCACGGTGGACGGTCGGGCCTGGTCGGGGCACGCACCGGTGACGTCGGTCGAGGTGACCGTCGACGGTGGTGAGACGTGGACGCCGGCGGACCTGGACGTGCCCTCCGGGGGCGAGTGGGCGTGGCGCCGGTGGTCGGTGCGCTGGACGGCGACGCCCGGCCGGTACGTGCTGGGCGCCCGGGCCACGGACGCCTCGGGGCGGACCCAGCCGGTCGAGCAGCCGTGGAACCGGGGCGGGTTCGCGAACAACCTGGTGCAGCGGGTCGAGGTGGTCGTGCCGGCGGAGTGATCCGTGCTCGCGGCGGGCCGTCCGGGCCCGCCGTGGTCAGCTGCCGAAACCGGAATCTGCGGGAAGCGAGATGTCGGGCTTTTCGAGCTCTTCCACATTGACGTCCTTGAACGTCATTACTCGGACATTCTTGACGAAACGGGCAGGACGGTACATGTCCCACACCCAGGCGTCGTGCATCTCGACCTCGAAGTAGACCTCGCCGTCCGAGTTGCGGACGTGCAGGTCAACCTGGTTGGCCAGGTAGAACCGGCGCTCGGTCTCCACCACGTAGGAGAACTGGCGGACAATGTCGCGGTACTCCCGGTAGAGCTGCAGCTCCATCTCGGTCTCGTACTTCTCGAGATCTTCCGCGCTCATCGCACTCCGCCTTCCATGACCACATCTTCCCCCACCGACGCCGGAGGTCGCGGCTGCTCGCCCAACGCCACGCCGACGGTACCCCCTGGCGCGCCGGAGCGCTCCATCGGCTCGTCCGGCCGTCGGGCGGCCGGGCGCCGGGCCCGGGGCGGCTGCCCGTCCCGCCCGGACACGGCGGCGACGTTCACGTACGAGAAACGGTGCTCCCGGCACGGCCCCCGCTCGCGCAGCGCGGCGCTGTGCTCCGCGGTGATGTAGCCCTTGTGCTCGGCGAAGCCGTAGCCGGGGAACCGCCCGTCCAGTTCCACCATGATCCGGTCCCGGGTGACCTTGGCCAGCACGCTCGCCGCCGCGACGCAGGCGGCCACCCGGTCACCCTTCCAGACCGCCAGCCCCGGCACGTCGAGCCCGTCGACGCCGAAGCCGTCGGTCAGCACGTATTCCGGCCGGGTGGTGAGCGAGGCCAGGGCCCGGCGCATCGCGGCCAGGTTGCACACGTGCAGACCGCGGGCGTCGACCTCCTCGGCCGGGATGACCACCACGGCGTACGCCAGGGCGCGCGCCACCACCTCGTCGTAGACCCGCTCACGGGCCGCCGGGGTGAGCAGCTTCGAATCGGCCAGCTCGTCGATCTCGCCACGCCGCCCCTCGGGCAGCACCGCGGCGGCGGCCACCAGCGGACCCGCGCAGGCGCCCCGGCCCGCCTCGTCGGCGCCCGCCACGTGCCGGAAGCCCCGCCGTTGCAGCGCCCGCTCCAGCGCGTAGAGCCCGCCGTCGCGGCGCACCACGGTGCGCGGCGGGGTCAGCACGGGCCACTCCCGGTCAGCACCCGGCCGAGCCGGTCGGGCAGGTCCGGCGGGTAGTAGCGATCGGCGGTCGCGGTCAGCTCGCCGACGGTCCACCAGCGGTGCCCGTGCACACTGGCACGCTCGACCGCGTCGAAACCGGCGGTGTCGACCTCCCAGCCGGCCACCCGGGCGAGAAAGAACTCCTGCTCCTGGCGGTACCAGACCCCGTCGAACGGGAACTCGACCGTCTCGGACCAGACCGGCGCCCCCAACTCGGCCGGGAGGAGCCGCAGGCCGGTCTCCTCGGCCAACTCGCGCGCCGCGCCCTCGGCCGGGGTCTCGCCGGGATCGAGCCCGCCGCCCGGGGTGAACCAGTAGCGGTGGTCCGGCCGGGCCGGATCACTGCCCTGGAAGAGCAGCACCCGGTCGGACGCGTCGACCAGGATGACCCGGGCGGCGCGACGAGGGGTGTAGACGGTCACCGGACCAGCCTGCCAGACGCCTGTGACGAACGACCACGCCCTCCCACCCGTGGCGGGTCAGGGGTTGGGGATGCCGTCGAACTGCTCGGGCACGGTGAGCCAGGTCGCCCGCCCGACCGGCCAGAAGATGGTGAAGGCCCGGCCGACGACCTCGCCCTCCGGGATGGTGGCCTCGGTGATGTCCTCGCCGGACTGCTGCCAGTGCTCCAGCGAGTCGCCGGAGGCCTCCCGGTGGTCGCCCATCACCCAGAGCCGGCCCTTCGGCACGGTGATGTCGAAGTCCTGGTCGGCCGGCTTGTTGCCGGGGAAGATGAACGGCTCGTCGATCGGCTTGCCGTTGATGATCAGCCGCTCCTGCGGACCGGTGCGGTCGCAGCAGACCACGTGGTCGCCGCCGACCCCGATCACGCGCTTGATGAAGTCCTCGCCGTTGGGGTTGCCGCTCCATTCGATGGGCGCCTTGAACACGATCACCTCGCCCCGGTGCGGCGAGCGGAAGTCGTAGACCAGCTTGTTGACCAGCACCCGATCGTCGATCTTGAGGGTGTTCTCCATGGACGGGGACGGGATGAAGAAGGTCTGCAGCACGAAGGCACGAACCAGCACTGCGACCAGGATCGCCACGCCCAGGAGGATGGGCAGTTCCTTCCAGAAGGAGCTGCGCGGCTTCTCGGTCTGCTCGTCAATCACGGGAGGAGCCTACGTCCCCCGGTACGGCGCGGTCGCCCCGAACCCGCGAGAACAGTCAGCGCCGCCGCGACCGGGAGAATCAGGACGACCCCACCCACCGGGTCCGGGTCGACCGGGGCCGGGCGCGCCGGCGCGGCGTCCGGACGGGGCAGGTCGGAGAACGTCTTCGGCACGGGCAACGAGGTCCAGCGCTGGGACGGCCAGACGATCATGAACGCCCGGCCGACGACGTTGTCGATCGGCACCGGGCCCTGACAGCGGGCGTCCTGCGACACCAGCCGGTGGTCGCCCATCACGAAGATCTGCCCCGGTGGCACCACCACCTCGGTGAACTGCCGCGACCGGCACTCCTTGGGATTGGGCGGGAGCTCGACCGGGGAGTCCTCGGAGACGTACGCCTGCTCGTCCAGCGGCACGCCGTTGACCACCACCCGGCCGTCGTCGCAGCACCAGACCTTGTCGCCGGGCACGCCGATGACGCGCTTGATGAAGTCCTTCTCGCCGGGCCGGCTGACGCCGACGAGGTCACCGAGCGTCCGGCCGACCTTGCCGGCGAGGTTGGTCGGCGGCGCGGGCGCCTCCTGGGCGACCCAGCGGTCGGTGCCCCGGAACACCACGACCTCGCCCCGGACCGGGTCACGGACGTCGTAGACGACCTTGTTGACCAGCACCCGGTCGCCGATGAGCAGCGTGTTCTCCATCGATCCGGAGGGGATGAAGAAGGCCTGGAGCAGGAACGTGCGGATCAGCACCGCCAGGCAGAACGCCACGATGAGCAGCAGCGGCAGTTCCTGCCAGAGCGGCATCTGCCGGCGACCGCGCCGGGCTCGCCGGCGCCAGGGATCGACGGTGCCGTCCTCGTCCAGCATCTGCACCATGCCACTCTCCGGTCCGCCGAAACGACACTACCGCCCGGGAGTCTCCTCGGAGACCCCACGGGCGGCAGTGGACTGCTTCCCGCCGTCCGGCTGCGCCCGTACCGACCAGGGTAATGCGATCCGGTCGATACGACATCCGCGCAGTTCAGGCGGCGTGGCGAGCGGGAATTCAGCTCGCCGGCTGCTTCTCCCGCAGCTCCTTGATCTTGGCCTTCTTGCCGCGCAGCTCGCGCAGGTAGTAGAGCTTGGCGCGCCGCACGTCACCGCGGGTCACGACCTCGATCCGGTCGATGCCCGGGCCGTTGAGCGGGTAGGTCCGCTCCACACCGACACCGAAGCTGACCTTGCGGACCGAGAAGGTCTCGCGCAGACCGTCACCCTGGCGGCGGATGACGACGCCCTGGAAGATCTGGACCCGGGACCGGTTGCCCTCGACGACTCGCGCGTGCACCTTGACGGTGTCACCGGCGCGGAAGTCGGGCAGGTCGGTGCGCTTCGACTGGGCGTCAAGGGCGTCCAGGATGTTCATCGCTGCGTCCTCGTGAGGCTCACGGCGCATCGTCAGTCGATGCGCGAACGGGTGATTCTGACCCCCGGGTGGCGGCCGGCGTGAACCGGCCCCGGTCGGAGGTCCTCGCAGCCGCCCACGGCGTGGACGGATGCGGCAACCCCTCTACTTTGCCACATCCCCCGACGACGAGGAAAACCCGCCCCGGTCCAGCGCCGCCCGGTCGCGCTCGTCGAGCGTCTCCGGAGGCAGCGCGTCGATCATGTCGGGGCGGCGGGTCGCGGTCCGTCGCAGCGCCTCGTCGCGCCGCCAGCGGGCGATCCGGGCGTGGTCGCCGGAGCGGAGCACCTCGGGCACGTCGAGCCCGCGCCAGTTCGCCGGCTTGGTGTAGAGCGGGGCCTCCAGCAGCCCGTGGGCGTGCGACTCCTCGTCCAGCGAGCCGGCGTTGCCGAGCACCCCGGGCAGCAGGCGGGTGACCGCCTCCAGGATGACCAGCACGGCCACCTCGCCGCCGAAGAGCACGTAGTCACCGAGGGAGACCTCGGTCACCCGCATCCGGGTCGCCGCGTGCTCCAGCACCCGCTGGTCGATGCCCTCATAGCGGCCGCAGGCGAACAGCAGGTGCGACTCGGCGGCCAGCTCGTGCGCCACGGCCTGGGTGAACGGGACGCCGGCCGGCGACGGGACGAGCAGCCGGGGCAGGGTGTGCCCGTCCGGGCTCAGCTCGTCGGGGGCCAGCGAGTCCAGCGCCTCACCCCACGGCTCCGGCCGCATGACCATGCCCGGGCCGCCGCCGTACGGCGTGTCGTCGACCGTGCGGTGCACGTCGTGGGTCCAGGTCCGCAGATCGTGTACGGCCAGCCGCAGCAGCCCGTTCGCGCGGGCCTTGCCGATCAGCGACAGGTCCAGCGGGGCGAAGTATTCCGGGAAGATCGACACGATGTCGACGCGCATGCGGTGGCTCCAGCTACAGGTCGAGCAGGCCACTGGGCAGGTCGACGACGACGCGACCGCCGGCGAGGTCCACCTCGGGCACGATCGCCTTGACGAACGGAATGAGCGCGGGCGGCCCCTCGGGCCGCCGCAGCACCAGCAGGTCGGAGGCGGGGGCGTGGTCGATCCGGGCCACCTCGCCGAGCCGCTCGCCGTCCCGGGTGACCACGGCGAGCCCGACCAGCTGGTGGTCGTGGAACTCCTCCGGGTCCTCCGGCGGCGCCACGTCGGCGCTGTCGACACCGACCAACGTGTTACGCAGCGCCTCGGCCACGTCGCGGCCGAGCACGCCCTCGAAGGCGACCAGCAGCCGACCCTGGTGCCAACGGGCCGACTCGACGGTCAGCTCCGGCGGCACCCGCCAGGCGCCGGGCTCGGCCGGAACCGCGCCCGGCTCAGTGCGCAGCACTGAACCGGGCGCGAACCGCGCTTCGGGCTCATCGGTCCGCACCTCCACGGTGACCTCTCCGCGGATGCCGTGCGGTTTGCCGATCCGGCCGACGACGAGAAGCATCAGTACGAGTCGACGATGTCGACGCGTACCCCACGCCCGCCGATGGAGCCGATCACCTGGCGCAGCGCCTTGGCGGTCCGGCCGGACCGCCCGATCACCGTGCCGAGATCCTCCGGGTGCACGCGGACCTCGAGCCGCTTGCCCCGACGGGAATCGACCATCCGCACCCGGACGTCGTCCGGGTGGTCGACGATCCCCTTGACCAGGTGCTCCAGGGCGGGACGCAGCGCCATGTCAGGCCTGCTCGCCGGACTCTGCACCGGTCTGCTCCTCGGCCTTGGGCTCGGCGGCCTTCGGCTCCTCGGCCTTGGCGGCCTTCTTGGCCGGCTTGGCCGGGGTCTCCGCCACGCCGGCGGCGGCCTTCGCCTCGGCCTCGTACGCCGCCTTGCGGTCGGCCCGCTCCGGGGCGACCTTCAGCGGCGGCGGGGCCGGCAGGCCCTTGAACTTCTGCCAGTCACCGGTCAGCTCCAGCAGGCGCTGCACGGCCTCGCTCGGCTGAGCGCCGACCGACAGCCAGTACTGGACCCGCTCCGACTTGACCTCGATCACCGAAGGGTCTTCCTTCGGCTGGTACACACCGACGAACTCGATCGCGCGACCGTCACGCTTGGTGCGCGAGTCGGCGATGACGATGCGGTACTGCGGGTTGCGGATCTTGCCCATCCGCAGGAGCCGGATCTTTACGGCCACAGTTGTTTCGCTCCTGTTGCGATCTCACCGGCCCGTACGGGCGGTGTGGCGGGTGAGCGCCGACCGGCACAGTGGGGTTTGGGCCGGAGACTGCTCGGTGAACTGACGACGCGTCCGGGTTAGAGGGCGCCGGACGCGCGCCGGATACCAGCGGACCATTCTGCCAGATCCGTACCGGATCTCTCGCACCGGACCCGGACCGTACGCCCGGGAGCGGTCGTCCGTGACGAACGACACACGCTCAGCGGACCGGTGGCCGGTCCCATCCGGGCGGCAGTTCGTCCGGTACGTCCCACTCGGCGGGTGGGGTGAAGTCGCACCAGGTGCCGTCGAAGGGGAACGCCCCCGCCTCGGCCAGGCGGATCACCCGCTCCCCCTCCGCGCGGACCGCCTTCTCGTCGGCCACCCAGTAGTGCTCCGGGAAGGCGAGCCGCTCGGTGAACTCGTCCTCGTCCTTCCACTCCCAGCTCAGGTCCGGACGCACCACCACGTCGAGGTCCTGGTCCACCACGTCGACCCCGGCCACCGCCCCGTCGTCCCAGCGGACCCCGGGCTCCTCCAGGTTGACGTACCAGCTCTGGAACCGGTCCCCGGCGTCGTGGAACCACCAGACCGAGTGGGCGGCGCCGGTGGGCAGGAACTTCAGCACCGGCGGGCCGTTCCACGTACCGCGCGCCAGGGCGTACCCGGAGGTGATCCACTCGGTGAACGGCACCGCGCGCATCCCGAGCCCGGCGGCGGTCACCTCGTGCGCGACGGGCGCCTTCCGCGCCACCCAGAGCAGCAGCCCCCGCTCGTCGTCGGAGACCACGCGCGCCGCACGGACCCATCCGATCCGCCCGCGCCGCACGTTCCGGTGCAGAACCAGGCGGCCGGGTTCGAAGCGCACGCTCACCATCCCTGACGTGTTAAAAGGGGCCCCTTCCTCTACCGGAGGCGTTAACAAGGGGCCCTTCCTTGCATCTCAGTAGGCGCGGGCCAGGATGGCGACCAGGTCGGGCTCGTCCTCGGAGTCGGGCACCGAGCCGTCGGCCCGCAGCAGGCAGCGGACCGTCACACCCTGCGCGTTCGCCTCGGCCTCACCGGGCACGCCGACCGCCGACCACGGCACCATGGCCCAACCGGTGGCGGACGCCTCGATCGCCTCGGCCAGCGTCGACACCTCGACGGTGCGGGACCGGCGGAACTCCAGCGCCTGGTCGTGCAGCGCCCGCTGGTCGGCCTCCAGCGCGGCCAGGACCGCGCCGACCACGTCGGCCACCGGCGTCGGGGCCTTCGAGCCGTCCGTACGCCGGACCACCACCGCGTTGCCGGCGGCCAGGTCACGGGGACCGACCTCGACGCGGACCGGGTAGCCGCGCAGCTCGGCGTCGACGGCGCGGCGGCCGAACGCGGTGTCGGTCCGGTCGTCCAGCGCGACCCGGACCCCGGCGTCGCGCAGCGCGTCGCGGAGCTTGGCCGCCGCCTCGCTCACGCCCTCGCCGTCCTTGACGATCATCACGTACGCCTGGACCGGCGCCAGCTTCGGCGGCACCCGCAGCCCGTTGTCGTCGCCGTGGCACATGATCAGGCCGCCGAGCATCCGGGTGGAGGTGCCCCAGGAGGTGGTCCAGGCGTGCTCCCGGCCGCCCTCGGCCGAGGAGTAGCTGATGTCGAACGCCTTGGCGAAGTTCTGGCCCAGCTCGTGGCTGGTGCCCATCTGCAGCGCCTTGCCGTCGCCCATCATGCCCTCGCACGTGTACGTGGCGGTGGCGCCGGCGAAGCGCTCCCGGGCGGTCTTCAGGCCGACCACCACCGGGATGCCCAGCACGTTGACCATCAGGTCCTCGTACGCCTCGTGCAGGATCCGCCGGGCGTAGGCCCGCGCGTCCGCACGGGTGGCGTGCGCGGTGTGCCCCTCCTGCCAGAGGAACTCGCTGGTGCGCAGGAAGATCCGCGGGCGCAGCTCCCAGCGGACCACGTTGGCCCACTGGTTGAGCAGCAGCGGCAGGTCCCGGTAGGAGTCGATCCACTTGGCCATGAACTCACCGATGACCGTCTCGCTGGTGGGACGCACCACCACCGGCTCGGCGAGCTGCTTGCCGCCGCCGTGGGTGACCACGGCCAGCTCCGGCGAGAAGCCCTCGACGTGCTCGGCCTCCCGCTTGAGGTAGCTCTCCGGGATGAAGAGCGGGAAGTAGGCGTTCTCCGCGCCGGCCGCCTTGATCCGGGCGTCCATCTCGGCCTGCATCCGCTCCCAGATGGCGTAGCCGGCCGGTCGGATGACCATGGTGCCCCGCACCGGTCCGTTGTCGGCCAGCTTCGCCTTGGCGATCAGGTCCTGGTACCAGCGGGGAAAGTCCTCCGCACGGGGAGTGAGCACGCGTGCCATGACCGCACATCCTATGCGCCGGGCGAGCCGCCGCTGCGTCGGGGAGCCGGCGGGCGCCGTGTCGGGCCCGCCGGCCGTAGACTTCGACGACGATGGGTGAGGCACGGGACGCGATCGTCGACGCCGCCCGGGCCCAGACCGTGGCCTGCGGCTGGGACGGCGTGCGGATGGGCGCGGTGGCCGAGGCAGCCGGGGTCAGCCGGCAGACGGTCTACAACGAGTTCGGCACCAAGGCGGGTCTGGCCGAGGCACTGGCCCGGCGCGAGGTGGACCGGTTCGTCGGTGAGGTGCGCGCCGCGCTCGCCGAGCACGGCGCCGACGTCCACGCCGCCGCATACGCCGCGATCCGCCGCACGCTCGCCTCCGCCGCCGACAATCCGCTGGTCAAGGCGATCCTGACCAGCGCCCGGGGCGGTTCGGACGAGCTGCTGCCCTACCTGACCACCCGCTCCGAGCTGGTTCTCACCGAGTCGACCACCGCGCTGCTGGAGTGGGCGGGGTGCCACCTGCCCGACGCCGACCCGGCGGCCCTGACCTTCGCGGCCGACAGCATCGTCCGCCTGGTGGTGAGCCACATCGTGCTGCCCCGGGCGCCGGTGGACGAGACCGCCGAGAGGTTGGCCGACCTGGCCGTGCTCCTCTTCGTCGCCTCCGCCTCGCCGCGCTGAGCCGTCGCGGTCAGCGGACCACCCGGCCGCGCAGCACGATGCGGCTGGGCGACCGGACCACGCGCAGGTCGCGGCGCGGGTCCTCGGGGTAGACCACCAGGTCGGCGAGGCCGCCCTCGACCAGGCCGGGGAAGCCGAGCCACTCCCGGGCCCGCCAGGAGGCGGCGGCGAGCACGTCCTCGGCCGCCATGCCGGCCTGCTCGTGCAGCAGCAGCATCTCCTCGGCCGCCAGCCCGTGGTCGATGCCGCCGCCCGCGTCGGTGCCGACGTAGATCGGCACCCCGGCCTCGTGCGCGGCGCGGACCACGTCGGGGAAGCGGTCGCGCAGGGCCAGCATGTGGTCGGCGTACCCGGGAAACTTCGGTCGGGCCTGCTCCGCGATGTGGCCGAACGTCCGAATGTTGATCATGGTGGGAACCAGCGCGGTGCCCTGCCGGGCCATCAGGTCGATCAGGTCGAGGCTCAGCCCGGTGCCGTGCTCCACCGAGTCCACCCCGGCCCGCACCATGATCTCCACGGCCGACTCGGAGAACGTGTGCACCGCGGCGCGTACCCCGGCGGCGTGCGCGGCGGCGACCGCCGCGGTCATCGTGTCGGCGTCCCAGGCCGGGGCGAGGTCGCCCACCCCCCGGTCGATCCAGTCGCCGACCAGCTTGACCCAGCCGTTGCCGGCGGCGGCCTGCGCGGCCACGGTCGCGGCCACCTCGGCGGCGCCGACCTCCACGCCGATGTCGCGCAAGTAACGCTTCGGCGGCGCGACGTGCCGGCCGGCGCGGGCCAGTCGCGGCAGTCCCGGCTCGTCCTCCAACTCGGGATACGGGTACGGCGATCCGGCGTCGCGGATCGCCAGCACGCCGGCGTCCCGGTCGATCCGGGCCAGCTCCCGCGCCTGGTCGAGGGAGGTGATCGGGGCGCCGCCCCGGGCGATGCCGATGTGGCAGTGCGCGTCGGTCAGGCCGGGCAGCACGTAGCCGCCGTCGGCCACCGTCTCGGCGCCGGGCACCGGTTCGAAGGTGACCCGATCGTCGACCAGCCAGACGTCCCGGACCTCGTCGTCGGGAAGGAACACACCGCGCACGTGCAGAGCCATGTGCACAGTCCTACCCGATCAGCCCTCCTCGGCCGCGAGCAGGTCGTTGCGGCGCTCGGTCAGCGCCGGCAGGTCGACCGAGACCTTCCACGGCCGCTCGGTGACGAACAGGTCCTCGGTGTGGGTCACCTGCTCGTACTCGCGGGTGCCGCCGCCGAGCGTGTATTCGGTGAGCGCGATCCGCTCGTGCTGCGGGTCCACCACCCAGTAGGACTGGACCCCGGCGCGGGCGTAGACCCTCGCCTTGTCGTAGAGGTCGCGGAAGTGCGACGTCGGAGAGACGACCTCCACGGCCAGCAGCGTGTCCTCGATCGGGACCGGCGAGCGGCCGGCGTGCCTGCGCCGGATCACCACCACGTCCGGACGCGGCTCGTTGCGGCGGTCGACCCGCATGGACAGGTCGATGGTCGCCAGGAACTCCGGCGGGCAGTTGACTTCGAGCGCGAGCAGCAGGCGGACACACAGGTCCTGGTGCAGGGCGGTGGGCGACGGCACGATCAACCTTCCGTTGATCAGTTCGTACGGAAGGTCCTTGGGCAGCTCACCCAGGTCGTCGACCGTCCACTCGGGCCGCTCCGGCAGGATCGGGGCCGCGGTCATTGACATCTCCTTCCAGGGGGCGACATCACCCTAGGAGAGGATGACGTCGCCCACCGTCACCGACACGCGTCAGCGCGGGCCCTTGTCGCCGCCCTTGCCGAGCTTGTTGAAGTCGATCTTCGGCAGCTTGAAGCCGGGCGGCAGGCCCTGCCCACCGGCCAGGTCGCCCGGGTCCAGGCCCGGCGGGAGCTGCGGCATGCCGCCCGGGAAACCGCCCGGCACGCCCGCGCCGGTACGCGGCCGACCGCCGCCCTTGGTGCCCTTGCGCTTGTTCTTCGGCGACTTTGTCGCCTTGCGCCGGCCGCCGCCGGGCAGGCCCATCATGCCGCCCATCTGCTTCATCATCTTCTGCGCGTCGGCGAAGCGGTTGAGCAGCTGGTTGACGTCCATCACCGTGACGCCGGAGCCGCTGGCGATGCGGGCGCGCCGGGAACCGTTGATGATCTTCGGGTTGGTGCGCTCGGTCGGGGTCATCGACCGGATGATCGCGGTGACCCGGTCGAAGTGCTTGTCGTCCAGCTCGGCGATCTGGTCCTTCATCTGCCCCATGCCGGGCATCATGGCCAGCACGTTGGCGATCGGACCCATCCGCCGGACCGCGATGAGCTGATCGAGGAAGTCCTCCAGCGTGAAGGTCTCCCCACCCATCAGCTTGGCGGTCATCTTCTCCTTCTGATCGGAGTCGAAGGCCGCCTCGGCCTGCTCGATCAGGGTGAGGACGTCGCCCATGCCGAGGATCCGGCTGGCCATCCGGTCGGGGTGGAAGACGTCGAAGTCCTCCAGCTTCTCGCCGGTGGAGGCGAAGAGGATCGGCTGGCCGGTGACCTCCCGGACGGAGAGCGCCGCGCCACCGCGGGCGTCACCGTCGAGCTTGGAGAGCACCACGCCGGTGATGCCGACGCCGTCGCGGAACGCCTCGGCGGTGCGGACCGCGTCCTGACCGACCATGGCGTCGATGACGAAGACGACCTCGTCGGGCTGGACCGCGTCCCGGATGTCCGCGGCCTGCTGCATCATCTCGGCGTCGATGCCGAGCCGGCCGGCGGTGTCCACGATGACGATGTCGCGGGCGGCCCGTCGGGCGTGCTCGATCGAGTCGCGGGCCACCTGCACCGGGTCGCCGACGCCGTTGCCGGGCGCCGGGGCGTACACCTCGACGCCGGCCCGGCCACCGAGCACCTGGAGCTGCCCGACGGCGTTCGGGCGCTGGAGGTCGGCGGCGACCAGCAGCGGCTGGTGCCCCTGGGCCTTGAGCCAGCGGGCCAACTTGCCGGCGAGAGTGGTCTTGCCGGAACCCTGGAGGCCGGCCAGCATGATCACGGTCGGCGGGTTCTTGGCGAACTGCAGCCGCCGGCCCTCGCCACCGAGGATGTTGATCAGCTCTTCGTTGACGATCTTGACGATCTGCTGGGCCGGGTTGAGCGCCTGGGAGACCTCGGCCCCGCGGGCCCGCTCCTTGACGTTCGCGATGAAGCCCTTGACCACCGGCAGGGCGACGTCGGCCTCCAGCAGCGCCATCCGGATCTCGCGCGCGGTGGCGTCGATGTCGGCGTCGGTGAGCCGACCCTTGCCGCGGAGCTTGGTGAAGATCCCGGACAGGCGGTCACTCAAGGTGTCAAACACGCGAACATCCCGTTTGTCGTTTTCGGCGGGCACAGCGGCCGGGCCGGCTGTCCAGCCCACCGTTAGGGTAGCCCGCCGCCCGCACCCCCGCTCCGACCCGGCCGCCCCGCGCCCCGCGCCCCGCGCCCGCTGAGTCGTTCCTGCTATCAGCTCCAAAGGCACCGAGAACCCCACGCCCGCCCCGCGCCCAGCAGGGTGACGACGAGATCCGCCCACCGCCGACGGCCGGCCTTCGGCCGCAGGGCCGCAGGAGCGCCGGCCCGGGTCAGGAGACGACCAGGCCCGACTGGTACGCGAAGACCACCAACTGGGCCCGGTCGCGGGCGCCGAGCTTGACCATGGCCCGGCTGACGTGGGTCCGCGCCGTCGCCGGGCTGACCACCAGCCGGTCGGCGATCTCGGCGTTGCTCAGCCCCTCGCCGACCAGGGCCACCACCTCCCGCTCCCGGTCGGTGAGCGACCCGAGCCGGGGGTGCGGGCGCGGCACCCGGGCCGGGCGGGTGGCGAACTCCCGGACCACCCGGCGGGTCACCGACGGGGACAGCAGCGCCTCCCCCTCGGCGACCAGGCGGATCGCCCGCAGCAGGTCGACCGGGCGGGTGTCCTTGGTGAGGAAGCCGCTGGCGCCGTGCCGGAGCGCGTCGAAGACGTACTCGTCCAGCTCGAACGTGGTCAGCACGATCACCCGGGTGCCGGCCAGCGCCGGGTCGCCGACGATCCGGCGGGTGGCCTCGATGCCGTCGACGCCGGGCATCCGCACGTCCATCAGCACCACGTCGGGGCGTTCCCGGCGGGCCGCCTCCACGGCGGCGAGCCCGTCGGCGGCCTCGCCGACCACGGACAGGTCGTCCTCGCTCTCCACCAGGGCCCGCAGGCCGATCCGGACCAGGTCCTGGTCGTCGGCGAGCAGTACGCGGATCATGCGACCTCCCGGAGCGGCAGCCTGGCGTGCACCCGGAAGCCACCGGGCGGGGCCGGCCCGGCGCTGAAGGTACCGCCCAGTGCGGTGACCCGCTCGCGCATCCCGGCGAGGCCGAAGCCGCCGGACCGCTCGGGCGGGGTGGTTCCGCCCCGGCCGGTGTCGGTGACCTCCACGGTGACCTCGGCCGAGGCGTACCCGACGCGAACCGCGGCGGTGGCCGGGCCGGCGTGCCGCAGGACGTTCGTCAGCGCCTCCTGCACCACCCGGTACGCGGCCAGGTCCACCGCCACCGGCAGCGGGCGCGGCGTCCCGCTCACCTCGACGGTGACCGGCACCCCGGCGCCGGCCAGCCGATCGCGCAGCTGCGGGAGCTGACCCAGCCCCGGCGCCGGCGCGCGTGGGTCGGCGGTCTCCTCGCGTCGCACCACGGTGAGCGTGACCCGCAGCTCGTCCAGCGCCTCCTTGCTGGTCCGGCTGATCGCGGTGAGCGCCGCCTCGGCCTGTTCCGGCCTCCGGGCCAGCAGGTGCAGCGCGATCTCGGCCTGGAGGTGGATCGCGGCGAGCCCGTGGCCCACCACGTCGTGCACCTCGCGGGCCACCCGCAGCCGCTCCGCGTCGGCCAGCCGGCGGGCCTCGTCGCCCCGGGCGCGCGCGGCGGCCTCCCGGCTCAACCGCACGGTGACCCCGACCGCGAACGGCACCACCACCCAGGCGGCGGCCGGCATCAGACCCACCGGGCCGGGCGGGCGTACGCCGACGAAGACGTACCCCACCAACGCCGCCAGCGCGACCGCGCCGGCCACCGCCGCGGTCCGCACCGGCCGGTGCGCGGCCACCGTGTAGACCGCGACGAAGAACGACAGCAGGATCGGACCGTACGGCTGGCCGAGCATCAGGTACGCGGTGGCCGCCACGACGACCACCGCCAGGGTGGGCAGCGGCCAACGGCGGCGTACCGCCAGCACGAGCGCCGCCACCACCACCGGCGGGTAGGCGACGGGGTCGGCGTGCATGCCCTGGTTCAGACCGGCCGGCGCGGTGCCGGCGAGCCCGATCGCCAGCAGCGCGGCGCAGAGCAGGCCGTCGAGCAGCCACCGCCGCCGGTCACCGCGCCCACGATCCACGTCCCCTCCCCCGTCCCGCCTCAGCCGATGTCCCGCCGGCGCAGCAGCGCACCGCCGATCACCGCGAAACCGACCAGGTACGCGCCCACCACCACGGCGGCCTGCCCGCCGCCGACGGTGGCCGCCACGCCCGGAGTGTCCAAGGGGGCGCCCAGCGCCGCCGCCAGCGCCCCGGCGTTCGGGCCCGGCAACCCCTGCTGGGCGGTGGCGACCCAGTCGACCAGCGGAGCGGCGATCGCGGCGAGCAGGTTCTGCACCGCGAGCATCCACACCAGGCCCAGACCGACCGGCAACGCCACCGCGCGCAACGCGACCGCGAGCACGGCACCGAGCATGGCCCACATCGTGGCGATGAGCCACCCCGCGCCCACGCCGACCACCAGGTCACCGGCCGACGGCCAGCGCACCGGCTGGGCCTCGACGGACGCGATGAGCGCGGCGGCCACGGCACCGACCGCGAACACGGCGAGCACCACGGCCAGTGCGGCGAGCGCGAGGGCGAGCAGCTTGCCGGCGTACACCTCGGTGCGGGTCGGTCCCTGGGTGAGCACCGTCTTCCAGGTGTTCCAGCCGTACTCGCCGCCCACCGTGAGCACGCCGAGGATCAGCAGGATCGCGCCGAGGAAGATCGGCAGGCCGCCGATCGAGTTGCCGACCAGGTGGTCGGGGAGCATGGCGGGCAGCGCCCGGTCCGTGTTCGGGCCGTCCGCGTCACCGGCCACCCCGGCGTACGGGAAGAGATATGTGAAGATCAGCGACAGCGCCAGCGTGATGGCCAGCAGCAGCCAGACGGCGGGGCGTCGGACCAGTTTGACCAGCTCGGCGCGGAAACTACGCGACATCGGCCATACCTCTTTCCACCAGGTCGAAGAAGATCTGCTCCAGGTCCCGCTCCCGGGGCCGCAGCTCGCGCACGGCGAGCCCGGCGCCGACCAGTTCGGCGTTCAGCCACGCCGCCCGCTCCGGCTCGACCGCCAGTTCCAGCCCACCGTCGACGACGCGGACCCGGTCCGCGCCGACGAGTTCCCGGGCGCGGCTCGCCGCCTCGTCCAGCGGGTCGGCGAGCAGCCGCAACCCGGCCGCGCCGCGCAGCTCGTCGACGCTGCCCTCGGCCACCAGCACGCCCCGGGCGATCACGCCGACCCGGTCGCAGACCTGCTCGACCTCGCCGAGCAGGTGACTGGAGACCAGCACCGTCGACCCGGCCGAACCGAGCCGCCGGATCAGGGTCCGCATGTCCGCCATGCCGGCCGGGTCGAGTCCGTTGGTGGGCTCGTCCAGGATCAGCAGGCGCGGGTCCTTGAGCAGCGCGGCGGCCACCCCGAGGCGTTGCTTCATGCCCAACGAGTAGCCGGCGTACCGGTCGCCCGCCCGGTCGGCGAGGTCGACCAGGTCCAGCACCGCGTCGACCCGGTCCGCGCCGACGTCGGCGTAACGGGCCAGCACGCGCAGGTTGTCCCGGCCGGACAGGTACGGGTAGAACGCCGGCCCTTCGATCAGCGCGCCGACGCCGGTGAGCCGCCCGGCGCCGGGGGTGCGGCCGAGCAGCCGCACCGCCCCGGCGCTGGGCCGGATCAGGCCGAGCAGCATGCGCAGCGTGGTGGTTTTGCCGGCGCCGTTGGGGCCGAGGAAGCCGTACACCTCGCCGGCCCGCACGGTCAGGTCTAGATTCCGAACAGCGGTGAGGCCGCCGTACCGTTTGGTGAGCCCGTGGGTCCGCACTGGCAGGTTCATGCCGTCGAGCGTCCCGCCGCCGGCCGGCCGGCGCGTCGGCCCGGCGGCGGCTCCCGGCGTACGTCGACGGGCGTAGCGGGTGTCGAGCGAAGCGCGTTCCTCTACCGGAGACGTTAAGAAGGGGCCCTTCCTTACACGGCGGCCAGCACGGCGGCCTCGACGCGGGCCCGTTCCTCGTCCGGCGGCCAGCCGCCGACCAGATAGAACACGTCCACCACGTCGCCGCCCAGCGTGGAGATCCGGGCGGCCCGCACCTGGGCCCCGGCCTCGTCCAGCGCGCAGGCGACCCGGTAGAGCAGCCCGGCCGCGTCGGCGGCGCGCAGCTCCAGCAGCACCGCGTCGGTGGCCGCCTCCCGGTGCCAGACGACCCGGGGCGCCGCCCCCCGGCTCCGCGCCGCCAGGGCCCGGCCGCGTAGCCGTTGGGTGACCGAGACGTCGCCGGTGACCGCGCGGCGCAGGTCGGCGCTGAGCGCGATCGGGTCGGGGGCCAGCCCGTAGCGCGGCTGCACCCGGCACTCGACCAGCGCGCGGTCGTCGACCGTGGCGGCGTCCGCCGAGATCACCTCCAGCCGGTGCAGGGCCAGGCATCCGGCCACCGTGGCGAGCAGTCCCCGCCGGTCGGCCGCGGCCACCGACACCCGGTCCTCCCCCAGGTGTACGACCGGCAGCGGCCCCGCCAGCAGCGCCGGGTCGGGGGCCGGCGGGGCCGGCACCACCCCGGTGTCCAGGGTGGTCCGCACCCGGGCGACCAGCTCCGCGATCAGCCGGCCCTTCCAGCCGGACCAGGCGGCCGGGCCGGTGGCGGCGGCGTCCGCCCGCACCAGCGCGTGCAGCAGCTCCAGGGTGGTGGTGTCGCCGACCCGCTCGGCGACCCCGGCGACCGTCTTGGGGTCGGACAGGTCGCGACGGGTGGCCACGTCGGGCAGCAGCAGGTGCAGCCGGACCAGGGTGCCGATCAGCGCCACCTCGGCCGGCGGCAGCCCGATCCGGCTGGCCACCGCCTCGGCCAGCGGCGCCCCGACCGTGGAGTGGTCCCCCGGCAGTCCCTTGCCGATGTCGTGCAGGAACGCGCCGAGCAGCAGCAGGTCGGGGCGCTCCACGTCGCGGGTGTGCCGGCTCGCCTCGTATGCGGCCTGCACCAGGTGCCGGTCCAGGGTGAACCGGTGCACCGGGTTGTGCTGGGGCAGGCTGCGCAGCCGGGTCCACTCGGGCAGCCAGCCGTCGACCAGCCCGTACCGGTCGCAGGTCTCCCAGGTGGGCACCAGGCCGGGACCGGCGCCGAGCAGGGTGATCAGCGCGGCCCGGGCGGCCGGCGGCCAGGGCGCGGGCAGCGGCGGGCAGTATGCCGCCAGCCACTCGCAGGTGGCCCGGGCGATGGGCAGCCGGGTGGTGGCCGCCGCGGCGGCGACCCGCAGCGACAGGCTCGGGTCGGGGCGGGCGCCGATCGCGGTGCGGGCCAGCACCAGTTCGCCGTCCTGTTCCACCACGTCGCGGGCGACCGGGCGGCGCAGCGGTCGGCCGGGCGCGGCCCGGTGCCGGCCGGACCGGAGCCGGTCGGCGGCCCGCCAGGCGTCGTCGAGCGCGTGGCTGACCGTCCGCGCGTCCCCCGCGACCAGCCGCAGCAGCGCGTCGCCCTCGTCGACGCCGAGGAGCTTCGCCACGCCGTCGCGTTCCTGGGCGACCAGGCGGTCGACCCGGCGGCCGACCTGGTGGTGCAGGGCGTCGCGGGTGTCCAGCAGCCGCCGGTGCGCGGCGTGCACGGCCGGGCGGAGCGCGTCGGTGACGCCGGCGGTGGCGATGGCGCGCAGGATGCCGACGTCGCGCAGCCCGCCGGCGGCCTCCTTCAGGTCGCCCTCCAGCAGGAACGCCAGCTCGCCGTGGGCCTCCCAGCGGGCCGTGGTGATCTCCCGCAGGCCGGGCAGGTGTCGGATCGCGGTGCGCCGCCAGTGGTCGGTGGCGGTGCGGGCGAGCTGGTCGGTCAGCGCCGGGTCGCCGGCCACGTGTCGGGCGTCGAGCAGGCCGAGGGCGACCTTGACGTCGTCCTGAGCCACCGACAGCGCCTCGGCGACCGTGCGCACCGAGTGGTCCAGCCGTAGCCCGGCGTCCCAGACCGGATACCAGAGCGAGGCGGCCAGCTCGTCGATGCCGGGCACCCCGGCGTGCAGCAGCACCAGGTCGAGGTCGCCGTAGGGGGCGCACTGGCGGCGGCCCAGCCCGCCCACCGCGACCAGCGCGACGCCGGGCCGCTCCGGGAAGATCCGGCGCAGCCAGGTGTCGAGCGCGTCGGCGCGGGCCGACCGGGCCGCCGCGCCGATGCCTGCGGGTACGCCGGCGACCTCGTTGACCACGGGCGGGCCGCCCCCGGTGGGGCCGGTCTCCGTGGTCAACGAGGTCACGTCGGTGGGTCCCGTCGTCAGAGGGCGTCGAGCCCGCGCTCGCCGGTACGCACCCGGACGACCTCCTCGACGCCGGTCACCCAGACCTTGCCGTCGCCGATCTTGCCGGTCCGGGCGGCGCCGACGATCGCGTCCACGATCTTGTCGACGTCCATCTCGTCGGTGAGCACCTCGACCCGGATCTTGGGCAGGAACTCGACCGTGTACTCGGCACCCCGGTAGACCTCGGTGTGCCCCTTCTGCCGGCCGTAGCCCTGGACCTCGCTGACGGTCAGCCCGGCCACGCCGAGGGCGTGCAGGGCTTCCTTCACCGCGTCCAGCTGGTACGGCTTGATGACCGCGGTCACCAGCTTCATGTCCAACCCCTCCATCCCAGGAACGTTAACCGGCGACCTTCTCGCTGACCGGCGCGGCGGACTCGTCCGCCTCGTCGGCGGGCTCCGGGGTCGGCTTGGTGCCG
Organism: Micromonospora sp. WMMD754; assembly: GCF_049315235.1. NCBI lineage: Bacteria > Bacillati > Actinomycetota > Actinomycetes > Micromonosporales > Micromonosporaceae > Micromonospora > Micromonospora sp. WMMD754. The sequence continues at coordinate 3,469,744 of NZ_CP186058.1, read as the reverse complement.
CCGATCCCGGCCATGGCGAACGCGCCGCCGCTGCTGCCCGTGGTGGGCGACAGGTCGTACGCGCTCTCCGCGTGCTCGGCGACGTCGATGCCGTCGACCTCGGCCTCGGCCGACACCCGGAAGCCGATCGTCTTCTCGATGGCGAAGGCGAGCAGCCAGGCGACCCCGGCCGACCAGACGGTGACGATCAGACCGGCCAGCGCCTGCCGGCCGAGCTGGGTCAGGCCGCCGCCGTAGAACAGGCCGTCGGAGGCGCCGACCACGTCGCTGATCGCGCCGTTGACGGAGTTGGTGGCGAAGAGGCCGAGCCAGAGCGACCCGATCCAGCCGCCGACGAAGTGCACGCCGACCACGTCGAGGGAGTCGTCGTAGCCGAGCTTGTACTTCAGGCTGATGGCGAGCGCGCAGACCGCACCGGCGACGAGACCCAGCAGGACCGCCGCCCAGGGGGCGACGAAGCCGCAGGCCGGGGTGATGGCGACCAGGCCGGCGACCGCGCCGGACGAGGCGCCGACCATGGTCGGGCGACCGTCCTTGATCCGCTCGACCAGCAGCCAGCCGAGCACCGCCGCGGCGGTGGCGAGCTGGGTGTTGAGGAACGCCAGGCCGGCCACCGAGTCGACGGTCAGCTCGGAGCCGGCGTTGAAGCCGAACCAGCCGAACCAGAGCAGACCGGCGCCGAGCGCGACCAGCGGGATGTTGTGCGGCTTCATGCCCTCGCGGGGCCAACCGATCCGCTTGCCGAGCACCAGGGCCACGCCGAGCGCCGCCGCACCGGCGTTGATGTGCACCGCGGTGCCGCCGGCGAAGTCCAGCGCGTGCAGCTTGGCGCCGATGATGCCGCCGCCCCACACCCAGTGCGCGACCGGGAAGTAGACCAGGGTGGCCCAGCCGAACGCGAAGAGCAGCCAACCGGCGAACTTGGCCCGGTCGGAGATCGCGCCGCTGATCAGCGCGACGGTGATCACCGCGAAGACCATCTGGAACGCCATGAACACGTAGAGCGGGACGCCGATGCCGCTGGGGTTCTCCGCCGTGGCGCCCCAGAGGTCGGTCTCGGCGAGGAACGTCTTGGTGCCGAGGTAGGCGCCGGGGTCACCCCAGAGCCCGTTGACGTCGCTGCCGAACGCGACGCTGAAACCGTAGAACCACCACAGAACAGAGATGAGCCCGATGGCAGAGAAGCTCATCATCATCATGTTGAGCACGCCCTTGGACCGGTTCAGACCGCCATAGAACAGCGCCAGCCCGGGGGTCATGAGCAGCACGAGAGCGGTCGAAACCAGCAGCCAAACGGTGTTGCCGCCGTCGATCGTCGGTGCTTCAGGCACGCTGGCCTCCTAAAGGTGAAGTTCCCTCCTTCGCGGCTTCCGGGGCAGCGTCGCCCGTACGCCGGTTGCGCGGAAGCTTTGTCGGCCGCTGTTTCCTTCACCGACACCGCTCGATTTCCGACACGTGACAGGTTGTTTCCGGCGTGTGACGAACGCCGATCTTGCTCAGCGCAGCGCGTACTCCAGGTGGTGCCGCTCGTAGTCGAGCAGGCGCAGGTCCCGCATCGGCCGGCGCAGGTGGCCCTTGTGCACGATCCGGACGAACGCCGGCTCACCTGCGGCGGCCATCCGCCGGATGCCCTCGACGTGGTCGACGATGCGCTTGCGGATGGTGCGGATGAGCCGGTGCCGGTCCCGGGGGATCAGCCCGTACGCGTCGGCGAAGAGACGCAGCCGGCGCGGCCGGTCGGGGCGCTTCCAGCCGAGCGTGATCGAGTCGCGGTCGGAGAAGATCGGCACCCAGGTCCACGCCGCGTACGCCACGTCGTAGATGCGGGCGCCGGGCGAGGCCAGGTCGAAGTCGATCAGCCCGAGCGTGCCGTCGGGTCGCCAGATGACGTTGTGCGGCGCGGCGTCGTGGTGGCAGATGACCTCGGTGTCCGGCGGGGGCGGCCCGAACGAGCGCCAGACCGCGCCGGGCGGCGGGGTGAAGCCGTACTGGGCGTCGTGGAACATCCGCAGCATGGTGGCCACGGTGACCAGGGCCTCGTCGGTGACCCAGTGCGGGGCGAGCGGGTATTCGCCGCACTCCCCCTCCAGGTACGACAGGACCTCCCGGTTGCGCTCGTCCATGCCGAGCGCGCGGGGCGCGCCGGTGAAGCCGACGTATTCCAGGTGGCGCAGCAACGCGTGCACCGAGGGGGTCCACGGGCCCGCGTTGCGCCGGACCGTGTCGCCCACGCGGACCACGGTGCTCACGTTCCCGCCGTGCAGCGGGATCTCCTGCGAAGTCACGTACGGTCTCCCGAGGCGTGGCGACGGGTGGCTGGGGTCGCGCCACCCCGCGTAGGCGCGATCGTCAGTCGTCACGGGAGAGGCTACGCGTCCCGGGCGAGCGGCTCGGTCCCGAGCAGCGCGTCGACGAACTGCGCCGGGTCGAACGGGGCCAGGTCGTCCTTGCCCTCGCCGAGGCCGACGAGCTTGACCGGGATGCCGAGCTTGCGTTGCACGGCGATCACGATGCCGCCCTTGGCGGTGCCGTCGAGCTTGGTCAGCACCACGCCCGTGACGTTCACCGCCTCGGTGAAGACCCGCGCCTGCTCCAGGCCGTTCTGGCCGGTGGTGGCGTCGAGGATCAGCAGCGTCTCGTCGATCGGGCCGTGCTTCTCCACCACCCGCTTGACCTTGCCCAGCTCGTCCATCAGGCCGATCTTGTTCTGGAGCCGGCCGGCGGTGTCGATGAGCACCGTGTCCACGCCGGTGTCGATGCCGCGCCTGACCGCGTCGAACGCGACGCTCGCCGGGTCGGCGGCCTCCGGGCCGCGGACCGTCTCGGCACCCACCCGGCCGCCCCAGGTCTCCAGCTGGTCGGCGGCGGCGGCCCGGAACGTGTCGGCGGCGCCGAGCAGCACGCTGCGGCCGTCCGCCACCAGCACCCGGGCGATCTTGCCGCAGGTGGTGGTCTTGCCGGCGCCGTTCACGCCGACCACCAGCACCACCGCCGGGACGCCGTCCTTCGGCGCGGTGCGCAGCGACCGGTCCAGGCCCGGGTCGAGCGCGTTGACCAGCTCGGCGGCGAGCAGCGCGCGCAACTCCTCTCCGGTACGCGTGCCGAGCACCCGGGTCCGCTCGCGCAGCCGGTCGACGATCTCGCGGGTGGCGTCGACGCCGACGTCGGCGGTGATCAGGCTGTCCTCGATCTCCTCCCAGGTGTCCTCGTCCAGCCGGTCCCGGCTGAGCAGGCCGAGCAGGCCCTTGCCGAAGGCGTTCTGCGAGCGGGACAGCCGGGAGCGCAGCCGGACCAGCCGGCCGGCGGTGGGTTCGGGCACCTCGACCGGAGGCGCCTCCACCGGCGGCGCCTCGACCACCACACCGGTGCTGAGCTCCGCCTCCGGGGCCTCGACCGGCGGGCCGGCCAGATCCTCCTCGGCGCGGGTGTCGACCTCCGTCTCGGGCAGCGGCGGCTGCGGGCGCCGGCGCAGCCGGGGCACCACGAGGCTCAGGCCGCCGATGATCAGCACGCCGAGCAGGGCGAGAGCGACGAGGAGGTATTCCTTCATGCCCGAAATCCTGTCAGATGCCGGCGACGGCGTCCCACTCACCGCCTCGGCACGCGAACAACCTGCGGGTACGCTCGCGGCTGGAAGGCGTACCGCAACCGCCGGCCGGGTAGGAACACCGAAACGATCTTGTCGGAGGTAATGTCGTGCCCGGTTCCCGCCTGCTCATCGGCCCCCTGTTGCGTCGGGTCGTCGACACGCGGGCGACGATCTGGGTGGAGACGAGCGCGCCCGCGGTGGTCACCGTCCGCACGGGCGACGGCGCCACCGGCAGCGCACCCACCTTCTCCGCGTACGACCACCACTACGCGATCGTCGTGGTGAGCGGGCTCACCCCGGACAGCGTCAGCGCGTACGAGGTGCTGGTCGACGACGAGGTGGCCTGGCCGCTGCCCGGCGACGCGTTCCCGCCCAGCGTGATCCGCACCCGCGCGGCCGACGACGCCGACCAGCCGGTCAGTCTGCTCTTCGGCTCCTGCCGGGAGACCACCCAGCACTCCACCGCGCGCAAGCTGCCGCCGGACGCGCTGGACGCGTACGCCCGGCGGGTGATGGCCGCGCCCGACGAGGCCGCGCTGCCCGACCTGCTGGTGCTGCTCGGCGACCAGGTCTACGCCGACGAGACCTCGCCGACGGTGCGCAAGCTGCTCAAGCGGCGCCGGCGGCGGCCGAAGGACGCCCCGGCGACCCAGGTGGTCAGCTTCGACGAGTACACCAAGCTCTACCTGGAGTCGTGGCGCGACCCGGAGATCCGCTGGCTGCTCTCCACCGTGCCGAGCGTGATGATCTTCGACGACCACGAGGTGATCGACGACTGGAACACCTCGCAGTCCTGGCGCGCGGACATGCGCGAGGAGCCGTGGTGGGCCGAGCGGATCCGCAGCGGCCTCGCCTCCTACTGGGTCTACCAGCACCTGGGCAACCTGAGCCCGGACGAGATCGCCGCCGACCCGGTGTACGCGAAGGTGGCCGCCGCGGAGGACGCCACGAGCGTGCTGCACGAGTTCGGCGAGCGGGTCGACAAGGAGGCCGACCTGGCGCACGACACCGAGCGCTGGCGGGCCGTGCAGTACCAGTGGAGCTACGCGCTGGACCTGGGGCGGACCCGGCTGGTCATGCTGGACAACCGGTCCAGCCGGGTGCTCCAGCCGGGCAACCGGGCGATGCTGCCGCCGGGCGAGTGGTCGTGGTTCCTCGACCAGGCGCACGGCGTCTACGACCACCTGGTGGTGGGCAGCTCGCTGCCCTGGCTGCTGCCGCCGGGCATCCACCACGTGGAGACGTGGAACGAGCGTCTGGCCGACTCCGGCCGCCCCTGGGTGGCCCGGCTGGCCGAGCAGATGCGGCGGGCCTGGGACCTGGAGCACTGGGGCGCGTTCCGGCGCTCCTTCGAGGCGCTCGGCGAGCTGTTCGCCCGGCTGGGCAGCGGCGCCGCGCCGCGCACCGGGGCGCGGGTGGGCGCCGGGCCGGCGTACGCCCGGCCGGCCTCGATCAGCGTGCTCTCCGGCGACGTGCACCACTCGTACGTGGCCCGGGCCCGGTTCGCCGACCGGTCGGTGAAGACGCCCGTGCACCAGCTCACCTGCTCGCCGATCCACAACCAGGTGCCGGCCGCGATGCGCCCGCTGATGACGCTCGGCTGGAACCCGGGGCCGTCCGGGGCGGCCCGGGCGCTGGCCCGCTCGGCCGGGGTACGCCGGCCGCTGGTGCGGTGGCGGAAGCTGGCCGGGCCCTACTTCGGCAACGCGGTGGCCACGCTCACCCACTCGGGCCGGTCGGCCGCCGTGGTGATCGAGGGCACCACCAGCGAGGGCGAGTTGCGCCCGGTGGCACGCCAACAGCTCAGCGACGGCGAGTGAGTACCCTCTGAGCGTGGACGAGACGCTGCGCGCCGTGGAACACGAGTTGACCGCGTTGCTGCGTCGGGGCCGGGCGCTGTCCTGGGAGATCGCCCGCGAGGTCCACCCGAACCTGGAGCCGAACGCCTACGGCCTGCTGCTCTGGCTGCGCCGCTCGGGCTCGATCCGGCTCACCGACCTGGCGGTGAAGCTGGGCATCGGCAAGGGCACGTTGAGCCGGCAGATCGGCGGCCTGGAGGCGTTGGGCCTGGTCCGCCGCGACCCGGACCCGACCGATCGGCGGGCCGCCCAGCTCAGCCTCACCGAGGAGGGCACCCGGCGGTTCGACGCGGCCCGGGCGGCCCGACTCGGGCAGATCCGGCGTTCGCTGGAGAACTGGCCGAAAGAGGATGTGGCGGACTTCGCCCGGTTGATGCACCGGTTCAACGAGACGTTCTGACCCACCCGGCCGGGGAATAGGAGCTCTGCCACTCGCAGTTGTTGCTTGAGGCAACCAAGCCATACGGTTGCCCGAGGCAACCCCCGTTCCCCTCTCCATCCCCGGAGGCACTCCACGATGACGCAGGCGACAGCGCCCCGCCCGGCGACCGCCGTCGACATGTCCCACCGGCAGATCCTGGAGGCCCTCTCCGGCCTGCTGCTGGGCATGTTCGTCGCGATCCTCTCCTCCACGGTCGTCTCGAACGCGCTGCCGCGGATCATCACCGACCTGCACGGCAGTCAGTCCGCGTACACCTGGGTGGTCACCTCCACCCTGCTGGCGACCACCGCCACCACCCCGATCTGGGGCAAGCTCGCGGACCTGACCAGCAAGAAGGTCCTGGTCCAGCTCGCCCTGACGGTCTTCGTGCTCGGCTCGGTGCTCGCCGGGCAGGCCCAGACCACCGGCGAGCTGATCGCCTGCCGCGTGGTGCAGGGCGTCGGCGCCGGCGGCCTCACCGCGCTGGCCCAGGTGATCATGGCGACGATGATCGCCCCGCGGGAGCGCGGCCGGTACAGCGGCTACCTCGGCGCGGTCATGGCCGTCGGCACCATCGGCGGCCCGCTGATCGGCGGCGTGATCGTCGACACCGACTGGCTCGGCTGGCGCTGGTGTTTCTACGTCGGCGTGCCCTTCGCCGTGCTCGCGCTGGTCGTGCTCCAGAAGACGCTGCACCTGCCAGTGGTCAAGCGCAAGGTCACCATCGACTGGTGGGGCGCCACCCTGATCACCGCCGCCGTCTCGCTCCTGCTCGTCTGGATCACCCTCGCCGGCGACCGGTACGACTGGATCTCCTGGCAGAGCGCGGTCCTGGTGGCCGGAGCGGTGCTGCTCGGGGCGCTCGCCGTCCGGGTCGAGCAGCGCGCCGCCGAGCCGATGATCCCGCCCCGGCTGTTCCGCAACCGCACCATCACCCTCGCCGTGGTCGCCAGCGTCGCGGTCGGCGTGGGCATGTTCGGCGCCTCGGTCTTCCTCGGCCAGTACTTCCAGATCGCCCGCGGCGAGAGCCCGACCATGTCCGGCCTGATGACGCTGCCGATGATCGGCGGTCTGCTGGTCGCCTCGACCGTGGTCGGCCGGATCATCACCAGCACCGGCCGCTGGAAGCGCTGGCTGGTGACCGGCTCGGTGCTGCTCACCGCCGGCTTCGCGCTGATGGGCAGCATGCGCGTGGACACGCCGTACTGGCGGCTCGCGATCTTCATGGCACTGATCGGGCTGGGGCTCGGCATGACCATGCAGAACCTGGTGCTGGCCGTGCAGAACACGGTCGGCGCGCACGAACTCGGCGCGGCCAGCTCGGTGGTGGCCTTCTTCCGCAGCCTCGGCGGCGCGGTCGGCGTGAGCGCGCTCGGCGCGGTGCTCGGCCACCGGGTCAAGGACTACCTCGCCGATGGCCTGAGCCGGCTGGGCGTGCCGGCCTCCGGCTCGGGCAGCGGCGGCGCGCTGCCGGACGTGCACACCCTGCCCGCCCCGATCCGCGCCGTGGTCGAGTCCGCGTACGGGCACGGCGCCGGCGACATCTTCCTGGCCGCCGCCCCGTTCGGGCTGCTCGCCCTGATCGCCGTGGTGCTGATCCGGGAGGTGCCGCTGCGCCGCAGCAACGGCGACCCGATCGCGACCGACGTCGACCGGGAGTCGACGGTCGCCGCCGGCGGCGCCGCCGCGGTGGTCCGCACCGGAGGACGGGACTGACGATGGACGCACCGGAGCGTGAGCGGTACGGGCCGCAGGCCCGTCCGCTGCCCTTCGAGCGGGGCACCGACGGACCCCGGGTGGTGCTCGTCGGCGTGGACGGCAGCCGCACCTCGCTGCGAGCCGCCTCCTACGCCGCCGGGCTGGCCCGCCGGCAGGGCGCCGGACTAGTGGTGGTGTTCGTCAGCTCGCCCGCGCCGTACAGCGGGATCATGTCCGGCGTGGTGGCCGGCGCGGTCCAGCAGACCCACGACGAACTGGCCGACGAGCTGCGGGCCGAGTGCCGGCGCGGGGCCGAGGAGCTGGACCTGCCGGTGACGTTCCTGAGCCGGCGCGGCGACGCGTACACCGAGCTGTGCCGGGCGGCCGACGAGCACCGCGCCGACCTGGTCGTGGTCGGCTCCTCCGAACAGGCCGGCCACCGGTTGGTCGGCTCGGTCGCCACCCGGCTGGTGCGCGCCGGACGGTGGCCGGTCGTCGTCGTGCCCTGAGGGGTAAGGAAGGGCCCCTTTTTAACGCCTCGCGTTGTACCGGGGCCCCCTCTTACCATCGCCGGGATGACTACCTGGACCGCACCTGAGATCGACCGCCGCCACGAGCCCTACGTCGCCGACGAGCGCGCCATGCTGCAAGGCTGGCTGGACCTGCACCGCGACACCCTGCGGCACAAGTGCGCCGGGCTGACCGCCGAGCAGCTGCGCACCCGCAGCGTCGAGCCCTCCGGGCTGACCCTGCTCGGCCTGGTGCGGCACATGGCCGACGTGGAGCGCTGGTGGTTCCGCGTCCGCGCCGCCGGCCTGGAGCTGCCCGACATGTACGACTACGACAAGGACCCGGACGCCGACCTCAACGACATCGCCGACGCCGACCCGGCCGAGGCGCTCGCCACCCTGGAAGCCGAGATCGACGCGGCCGACCGGGCGGTGGCCGACCTGCCGCTGGAGCACACGTTCCGGCGCGCCCGGCGCGACGGCGGCAGCGACGAGATGAACCTCCGCTGGGTCTACGTGCACATGATCGAGGAGTACGCCCGGCACAACGGCCACGCCGACCTGATCCGCGAGCGCATCGACGGCGTCACCGGGGCCTGACCTCGGCCGGGGCGCCCGCCCGCAGCACCTGCTCGCCCAGCGGGGTGAGGCAGTGCCGCACCGCCGCGCCGTCCCGCCGCGTGGTGATCAGCCCGGCGGCCCGCAGGGTCGCCGCGTGCTCGCTGGCCGTGGCGGCGGAGACGCCGACGCGACGGGCGAGCTGGGAGGTGCCCGGTGCGTCGGCGGTCGCCGCCAACACGGCCGCCCGGGTGCGCCCGAGCAGGTCCGCCAGCGGCGCCCCGGGCCCCAGCTCACGCCGCCCCGGCCGGATCGGATACACCAGCACCAGCGGGCCGCCCGGGTCCGCCAGCAGGTAGGGCTGCGGGGCGAGGTGGCAGGGCAGCAGGGTCAGGCCCCGGCCGCCCGCGGCCACCTCGACGTCGTCGGCGACCGCGCACCGGTAGGACAGCGCGTACTCCTCCCCCGTCTCGGCCCAGGCCAGGTACGGGCTGAGGTCGCGCAGCACGCGATCGAGGCCGCCGGCCGCCAGCGCATGGCCGCGTACCGCCCGGTCGGCGCGTACCGCCGCCTCGATCTCCGACCAGTAGGGCGCGAGCGCCACGCCGTGGAAGGCGCGCATCGCGGCCCGCAGCCCGGCCCGGGCGGCGGGCTCCCCGGCGGCCAGCGGCGCCACCCGGGCGGGCAGCGCGCCGGACGCCACCAGTGGGCCCAGCTCGGCCGCGAGCGCCTCGTCCGGAGTGTCCGCGACCCGGTCCAGCAGGGCGTCGAGGCCGCCGTCGAACACCGGCGGGGTCACGAAGTCCGGCACCAGGTAGGGCGTCCGGCACAGGTCCAGGTAGGGCCGCATCTCGGGGCGCAACGCCGCCCGGGTCCGCGACCGCCAGCCGGCGAGGTGCTCCGGCACGTCCGCCAGGACCAGCCGCTGGGCGGCCATCGCCAGCTCGACCAGCACCGCCGGATCGGACCGCAGGACCGTGCGGCTCAGGTCGGTGGCGTTGAGCCGTACGGTGGTCACCGGCGCACGGTAGCCACCTTTCGGCCCGTACCGAAAGGGGCTACCGGGCGGGCCGGCGCCGCCGGACGCTGCGTCGCGTGAAGACACTCCTCGCGGCGGCCACCGCGGTCCTGACGGCGGTGACCGTCGGCGCACCCCGGCCCGCCCCCACCAGCGTCCGTCCCGACACCTACGTCGTCTCCCGCGCGCCGGGCGTGCTGCCCGAAGGGCTCGCGGTCACCCCCTCCGGCACGATGTACGTCACGAGTTCGGCCACCGGCGCGGTCTACCGGGGCGACACCCGCCGGGCCGGGCTGCGCCCGTTCCTCGCCCCCGGCGCCGACGGCCGGACCAGCGCCGCCGGGGTCCGGGTGGACCACCGGGGGCGCGTCCTCGTCGCCGGCTGGACCACCGCCACCCTTTTCGTGTACGCGCCGGACGGCGCCCTGCTGGCCCGCCGCGCCGCCGCACCCGGCGCGGCCCTCAACGACCTGGCGGTCACCCGCGACGCCGTCTACGTCACGGACTCCGCGACCGGCACCCTGTGGCGCGCCGCCCTCGACGGCGGGCGCGTCGGCGCCCTGGTCCCCTGGGTGGGCCCCGACGACTTCCCGGCCGCCCCGGTCTTCCTCAACGGTGTCGTGGCCGACCCGTCGGGCCGGGTCGCCCTGGTCGCGGAACAGGGCGGCGAGCGTCTGTTCCGGGTCGACCTGGCCGACCGGTCGGTGACCGAGGTCGAGGTGAGCGGCGGCCGGATGGGCGCGGACGGCCTGCTGCTGGAGGGGAACCGGCTCTACGGGGTGGTCAACGAACCGGACGGCGTCGGCGGCACCCGTTTCCTGGTGAACCTGGCCCGGCTCGACGCCGGGCTGCGGACCGCCCGGGTGGTCGACCGGTCCCGTCCGGTCGGCATCCAGCGGTCGCCGACCTCGGTGGCGCGCGACGCCGGGCGGCTGCTCTGGGTGCACAGCCAACTCTTCGCGGCGGTGCCCACCCCGCCGTTCACGGTCACCGAGGTGCCGGGCCTGCGGTGAGCGGAGCACGAGCCGGGCGGGACACGGGGCCCGTCCGGCTCAGTACGCCAGCGCCGCGCGCAGGTAACGCAGGTCGGCCGGCCCGCTCCACCGGTGCGCGGACAGGCCGGCCACCCGGGCGCCCGCCACCGCGCGGTCCTGGTCGTCGACGAAGAGCACCCGGGCCGGCGGGGTGTCCAGCGCCGCGCAGGCGGCCTGGAAGTATTCCTTCGCCGGCTTGTGCACGCCGACGACCGAGGAGTTGACCACCACGTCCAGTTCGTCGGTCAGGTCCAGCGCGGCCAGGTCGGCGTCGAGCAGGTCGGTGGCGTTGGTGCCCAGCCCGACCCGGATGCCGGCCGCCCGCACCTCGCGGACGAACGCCAGCACCTCCGGGTCGACCTCGCCGCGGTAGCTCTGCCACTGCTCCACGGCCGCCCGGGCCCGCTCGGGGTCACCGATCGTCGGGATCAGCGCGTCGGCGACGCTCGCCATCCACCGCGCGTGGCTGACCTGGCCGGTGAGCACCGGCTGGAGCAGCCCCCACGACATCGCGATCTCACCGAGGACGCCCTCGGGCAGCCCGTACTCCCGCTCGACGCCGGCGGCGACCGCCGGGTCCCAGCGGCGCAGCACGCCGTCGAAGTCCACCAGGAGCGCCGTGGCGCGTTCCCGACTCACTCGTCTGTCACCTGTTCCTCGTCGTCGGCCCGGTTGAGCCGCTGGCTGATCACCTGGGTCACGCCGCTGCGCATGGTCACGCCGTAGAGCGCGTCGGCGATCTCCATGGTCCGCTTCTGGTGGGTGATCACGATCAGCTGGCTCTTCTCCCGCAACTGTGCCAGCAACGTGATCAGGCGGCCCAGGTTCACGTCGTCGAGCGCCGCCTCGACCTCGTCCATGATGTAGAACGGGCTGGGCCGGGCGCGGAAGATCGCCACCAGCATGGCCACCGCGGTCAGCGAGCGCTCGCCGCCGGAGAGCAGCGACAGCCGCTTGATCTTCTTGCCCGGCGGCCGGGCCTCCACCTCGACACCGGTGGTGAGCAGGTCCTCCGGGTCGGTGAGCACCAGCCGGCCCTCGCCGCCGGGGAAGAGCACGGTGAAGACCTGCTCGAACTCCCGCGCGGTGTCGGCGAACGCGCTGGCGAAGACCTCCAGGATCCGGTCGTCCACGTCCTTGACCACGGTGAGCAGGTCGCGCCGGGTGGCCTTGAGGTCCTCCAGCTGCTCGGAGAGGAACTTGAAGCGCTCCTCCAGCGCGGCGAACTCCTCCAGCGCGAGCGGGTTCACCTTGCCCAGCAGGGTCAGCTCCCGCTCGGCCTTGGCGGCCCGCTTCTCCTGCACCGGCCGCTCGTAGCGGACCGGTTCCGGCACCGGCCGGCCGTCCTTCTCGGCCAGCGCGACGTCCGCGTCGGTGGGCGGGACGAGCTGGTCCGGGCCGTACTCGGCGACCAGGGTGGACACGTCCAGGCCGAAGTCCTCGGCGGCCTTCGCCTCCAGCTGCTCGATCCGCATCCGCTGCTCGGCGCGGGCCACCTCGTCCCGGTGCACCTGGCTGGTGAGCCGCTCCAGTTCGGCGGCGAGGCGCTTGGCCGCGCCGCGTACCTCGGACAGCTCGGCCTCGCGCGCGGCGCGCTCGCGGGCGACGGCGTCGCGGTGCTCCTCGGCCCGCGCGATGGAGACCGCGAGGCGGGTGAGCGCCTCCCGGGCGCCGCCGACCACGGCCCGGGCGATCTCCGCACCCCGGGTGCGGGCCGCGCGCCGGGCCGCCGCGCGCTCCCGCGCGGCCCGCTCGGCGGTGGCCTGCCGGGCCAGCGAGTCGGCCCGGCCGGCGATCGACGCCACCCGTTCCTCGGCGGTACGGACGGCGAGCCGTACCTCCATCTCGTTCTGCCGGGCCGGCGGCACCATGGCGGCGAGCTGGTCGCGTTCCTCGGTGGACGGTTCGGCGTCGATCGGGGTGGCCTCGGCCAGCCGCAGCCGTTCCTCCAGCTCGGCGAGCGCGGCGAGGTCCCGTTCCCGGGCCGCCTCGGCGCGGGCCCGGGACTCGCCGAGCCGGTCGGTCTCGGCCTTCGCCGAGCGGGCGGCCGCGCCCAGTTCGGCGAGGCGGCGCGCGGCGGCGTTGCGGTGGCTCTCGGCCTCCCGCTTGGCGGCGGCGGCGTGCTGCACGGCCTCCTTGGCGGCGGCCACCTCGGCCCGCGCCTCGGCGAGCTGTTCGCGCAGCTCGGCGGCGGAGCGTTCGGCGGTGGCCCGGTTGGTCCGGGCCTCCTCGACCGCGGCCTGCACCTCGATGAAGCTGGGCGCCTTGGCCGACCCGCCGGCCGCCGCGTACGCCCCGACGACGTCGCCGTCCGGGGTGACCGCGCGCAGCTCCGGGTTCACCGCGACCAGCTCGGCCGCGGCGGCGAGGTCGTCGACCAGCGCCACGTCGCGCAGCGCCCGGTGCACGGCGGGCCGGATCCCGGCGGCGCACTCCACCAGGTCGGGCGCCCACCGGGCGCCCTCGGGCAGCTTCGGGCGCAGCGCGTCGGCGGAGCCGTCCATGCCCGGACCGGCGGGGCTGCCGACCAGCAGTCCGGCCCGTCCGGCGTCGGAGATCTTGAGCAGCCGCATCGCCTCGACGGCCTCGTCCACGCCGCTGACCGCCACCGCGTCGGCCAGCCCGCCCAGCGCGGCGGCGAGGGCCGCCTCGTCGCCGGGGGCGACGGTGAGCAGCCCGGCGAGGCTGCCGAGCAGGCCGGGCACCTGGTCGGCGCGGGCCAGCAGCGCGCCGGCGCCGTCCTTGCGGCGCAGGCCGAGCGAGAGCGCCTCCTCGCGGGCCTTCCAGGTGGCCGCGTCCTTCTCCGCCGCGCGTTCGCCGTCGGCGAGGCTGCGCACGGCGGCCTGGGCCTGCTCGTGCACCGCCACCGCCTCGGCGTGCCGGGCGTCCAGGTCGGCGTTGTCCCGGTCGGCCTCGGTGGACTGCTCGGCGACCGCGTCCAGGTCGGCCTGCGCCTTCTCGGCGCGGCCCAGCGCGTCGGTGTGCGCGGCGGCGAGCCGCTCGATCTCCTCGCCGGCGCTGGTGGTCCGCGCCCGGGCGGAGTTGACCTGACCGGTCAGCCGGGCCAGCCCCTCGCGCCGGTCGGCGATGGCCTTGGCGGCGGTGACCAGCTCCCGCTCGGCGGCGGCGAGCTGCCGTTCCAGCTCCTGCCGGTGCTCGACCGCCTCGGCCAGGCGGACCTGGTCGTCGGTGAGCGCGGCGCGCAGCTCCTCCTCCTGCTCGCGGACCCGCCGCGACTCCGCCTCCAACTGTTCGGGGTCGCGGCCGGGGCGCTCGTCGTCACCGCTGGCGCTGAGGTGGCGCAGCCGCTCCCGGGCGAGCTGCTCGATGGAGCGGAACCGTTCCTGCAGGGCGGAGAGGCGGTACCAGGTGTCCTGGGCCGCCGCGAGCAGCGGGGCGTCCTCGGCCAGGGCCGCCTCCAACTCACCGAGCCGGCCCTGCACCTCGCCGTGCTCGGCCTCGATCTGCTCCCGCCGCTCCCGCAGCGCGGTCTCGTCGGCGATCTCCCGGTCCAGGGTGGTTCGCAGCGTGTGCAGGTCGTCGGCGAGCAGCCGGAGCCGGGCGTCGCGCAGGTTGGCCTGGATGGCGGCGGCGCGCCGGGCCACCTCGGCCTGCCGACCCAGTGGCTTGAGCTGACGGCGCAGCTCGGCGGTGAGGTCGGTGAGGCGGTTGAGATTGGTCTGCATCGCGTCGAGCTTCCGCAGCGCCTTCTCCTTGCGCTTGCGGTGCTTGAGGACGCCGGCCGCCTCCTCGATGAAGGACCGGCGGTCCTCCGGCTTGGCGTGCAGCATGCCGTCGAGCCGGCCCTGCCCGACGATGATGTGCATCTCCCGGCCGATGCCGGAGTCGGAGAGCAGCTCCTGGATGTCGAGCAGGCGGCAGGAGTCGCCGTTGATCTCGTACTCGCTCTCGCCGGAGCGGAACATCCGGCGGGTGATGGAGACCTCGGTGTACTCGATCGGCAGCGCGCCGTCGGTGTTGTCGATGGTGAGGGTGACCTCGGCCCGGCCCAGCGGCGCCCGCCCGGCGGTGCCGGCGAAGATGACGTCCTCCATCTTGCCGCCGCGCAGCGCCTTCGCGCCCTGCTCGCCGAGCACCCAGGCGATCGCGTCGACGACGTTGGACTTGCCGGAGCCGTTCGGGCCCACCACACAGGTGATCCCGGGCTCCAGCTTCAACGTCGTGGCGGAGGCGAAGGACTTGAAGCCCTTCACCGTCAGGCTCTTGAGATGCACCTTCTCGATCCTCGTCCGGTGGCCGCCGTACCGTCGCCGGCTGCGCGGACCTGGTGAACCCGCAGACTAACCCGCCGCCGGGACGCGGCCGGCACGCGACCCACCCGGCGGCCGGGGTGTCCGCTTTCCGGCCCGCGGGCACGATGCGGCGGAAACGGCAAGATCACATGCCCGGACGCAATTCCGGGCCGGATCCGCAAGATCGATAATTGCGGGCGAACAGCAAAAGGGGTACGCACATGGCTGCGCGCCGGCACAGGTGTGTCGGCGCGCTTTTCGGTGTGGTGCGATTCAGTTTTCCGACAACTGGAGATCAGGTCAGTGCGGGCTCGGCCAGCCGGAGGAGGTCGTCCGCCTCCGCCGCTGCCGCCGCAAGCCGATCGTTCTCGGCGCGCAGACGCGTGATCTCGAACTCCAGTGCCTGAACCCTGGCACGCAGTCGGGTGACCTCGTCGAGCAGACGCCGGTCGGGCGCTGCACCTACGTGGCCGTAGAGGGCCTTCGCCATGCTGACTCCTTGATATGCGCTGCCGGAAAGGCCGGCCAACGCGCGCCCATGATGTTCGCGGCTGCCATTCCCGGTGTATCGGGGCATGGCTGGGCGCGACTGGCGACACCTATATATTGAGCCGAACCCCCCTCCTTCGTCAAGTTGACGCAGGCCGTAGATCATCTCCACGTCGGCCGGTCCACTCGCCGGGGGGCTGCCAGAAGGCGCGGACACGCTCTGTCCGGACGCCTTTACTGTACGCCCGGGAATGTGTGAACGGCTCACCCTTGCCGTCGGGTTCGCCTTAACTCTTTCTTAGCCACGTTGCCGCAGCTCGCACTGCCCCCGTAGCGTCACCCCGGCCCGCAACCCGACCCGTGGAGGGGACAGGCGTGTATCGCTGGACCGACCCGACCGAACCGGAGGACGCCTCCCGGCGTCCCGAGCCGCCGACCGACGAGGGTCCGGCGTGGCTCTCCGACCGGCCCGAGCCGCGGTCGTCGTACCTCTTCGGGGACGAGCCGGGGCAGCCGCCCGCCAGCCACCTGCCACCCACCCTCGACGCCGGCCGCTACGGCGACGCCGGCCACGGCCCGACCGGCTTCCCCGGCGACGCCGACCCCACCACCGTGCGACCCGGCTACGGCCCCGCCGTGCAGCCGGGGTACGCCGACCAGGCCCAGCCCGGGTACGGCCCCGCCACCCAGCCCGGCTACGGCACCGCCGCCCATGCCGGATACGGCCCCGCGGCCCAGCCCGGGTACGGCCCCGCCGCGCAGCCCGGTTACGGCACGGAGGCCCACCCGGGCACGCCGTTCGAGCCGACCGGCCAGTACGCCGCACCCCGCGACCGGTGGAACGGTGAGGAGCAGCCGGCCGGCGCCTGGGAGCAGCCCACCGCCGCCTGGCAGCCGGTCACCGACACCCCCGCCGACGACAACGGCCGGCACCGCCCGAGGCGGCGGCTGAGCCGTCCGTTCGTGATCGGTGGGGCCGCCGCCGCGGCGACCCTCGTGGTGAGCCTGGGCGTGGGCGCGGTCCTGCTGCCCGGCGGCGACGGGCCGGCCGAGCGGACCTCCGCGGACGCGCCGGTGGCCGCGGCCCCCTCGCTGACCGAGGAGACCGAGGGCGCGCCCTCGGCTGACGCGCTCGTGCCCTCGGCCAGCCCTTCGGCCTCGCCGACCACGGTCAAGCCGAGTCCGACGAAGAAGGTCACGCCGAAGCCGAACCGGTCCACCGCCCCGTCGCGGCAGCTGGAGCGCAGCAGCACGCCGAGCGGCACCACCGCCCGCACCACTTCCTCGGGCAACCTCAGTGCCGAGCTCCAGCAGGTCGTCACCCTGGTCAACCAGGAGCGGGCCAAGGCCGGCTGCAAGGCGCTGAGCGTCGACTCCAAGCTGACGCTCGCCGCCCAGCGGCACAGCCAGGACCAGGCCGACCACAAGAAGATGTCGCACGACGGCAGCGACGGCAGCGACGTGGGCGCCCGCCTCGACCGGGCCGGCTACGCCTGGCGGGCGTACGGCGAGAACGTGGCCTGGAACCAGCAGAGCCCGGCCGCGGTGATGGACGCCTGGATGAACTCCCCGGGCCACCGGGCGAACATCCTGAACTGCTCGTTCACCGAGATCGGGGTGGGCGTGGCGCGCAGCAACGGACCGTACTGGACGCAGGACTTCGGCACCCCGCGCTGAGCGGTCGCGTCGTGACCGGGTCGGCGCTCGTTGACCGGTCGGGGGCGGCGTCGGGCCGCCCGCGTCCGGGGAGCTGTCGATGCGGATCCGGCCGGTGTGTGCCGTGCCGCGCTCCCGGCCGGCCCGCGTCCGCCGACGTGGACCGCGCCGGGGCGTGGCGCTGGCGCTGACCGCGCTGCTCCTCGCCCCGCTCCCGGCGTGCCGCGAGCCGATCACCGTCCCGCCCGGCGCCCCCACCCCCTGGCCGGCGGCGCTGGCTGACCGGTGGCGGTGGCAGTGGCAGCTGACCGCGCCGGTGGACGTGACCGTCGACGCCGACGTCTTCCTCCTCGATCCGGTCGCCACCACCTCGACCGAGACCGCCGCCCTGCGGGCCAAGGGTCGCCGGCTCGTCTGCCAGGTCCGCGTCGGCACGTACGCGACCGGCGACCCGGACGCCACCCGCTTCCCCGCCGCCGTGCGCGGCGCGGCGGTGCCGGGGCGGGCCGGGAGCCGGTTCCTGGACGTCCGGCGGTGGGACTCGCTCGCGCCGGTGCTGGCCGACCGGTTCCGCCTCTGCCGGGGCAAGGGCTTCGGCGCGGTGGCGCTGGCCGACGCGGACGGCTACCGGCACCGCAGCGGCTTCCCCCTCGGCTTCGACGACCAGTTGCTGTTCAACCGCCGCCTGGCCGGGCTGGCCCGGCAGCTCGACCTCTCCCCCGGCCTGGTCGACGATCTGGCACAGGTGGCCGCGCTGGCCCCCGACTTCGACTTCGCGGTCAACCAGGAGTGCGTACGCCGGCGCGAGTGCGCGAAGCTGCTGCCGTTCGCCGACGCGCACAAGCCGGTGTTCCACGTCGAGTACACCGGCGACCCGGTCGACTTCTGCGTGACCACGGTCGGCTACGGCTTCGCGTCCATCCGCAAGGACCGGCGGCTGGACGTCTGGCGGGAGCCCTGCCCGCTGCCGTGACACGACGCCGCCCCCGCCGGGGTGGGCGGGGGCGGCGTCTACCGTGAGGGGGTCAGCCGGCGGTCGCGCCGGTGGCCGGAGTGGGCGTGCCCGCGCCACGCTGCGACGGCAGATCGGGGTGCTCGGCGCTGAGTGGGGTGGCCAGCTCCTCCAGGGACCTGCCCTCGGCCTTGACGCCGAGGCCCAGCTCCACCAGACCACCGATGATCATGATGGTGGCGCCGATGACGAAGGCCAGCACGGTGTCGCCGACCTGGCCACTGCCGACCAGCTTGGCGAAGAGCAGCGGGCCGGTGATGCCGCCGGCGGCGGTGCCGATCGCGTAGAAGAACGCGATCGCCATGGCCCGGGTCTCCATCGGGAAGATCTCGCTGACCGTCAGGTAGGCGGCGCTGGCGCCGGCCGAGGCGAAGAAGAGCACCACGCACCAGCAGGCGGTCATGGTCACCGCGGTGAGTACACCGGAGTGGAACAGCCAGGCGGTGCCGAGCAGCAGCACGCCCGAGCCGATGTACGAGCCGGCGATCATCGGCACCCGACCGACGGTGTCGAAGAGCCGGCCCAGCAGCAGCGGCCCGAGCAGGTTGCCGACCGCGATCACCGCGAAGTAGTAGCCGCTGTTGCCCGGCGGGACGTCGAAGAAGGTCTGCAGGATCTGGGCGAAGCCGAACGTGATCGCGTTGTAGAGGAACGCCTGGCCGATGAAGAGCGAGAAGCCCAGCGTGGCCCGCTTCGGATAGCGACGGAACAGCGTCTTGGCGATCTCCAGGAAGTTCGTGCTCTTGCGCTGCCGGATCTCGATGTAGTTGTCGGCCTCGGCGAGGTCCTTGCCGGTCTCCCGCTTCACCTCGGCCTCGACCGAGTCGACGAGGTGGTTCGCCTCGTCCGCCCGGCCGTGGATGAACAACCAGCGTGGACTCTCCGGCACGTGCCGGCGGACCAGCAGGATCACCACGCCGAGCACCGCGCCCAGGCCGAACGCCACCCGCCAGCCGAGGTTGGTCGGCAGGCCGTTGAGCAGCGGTACGGTCAGCAGCGCGCCGAGCGCGGCGCCGAGCCAGAACGTGCCGTTGATGATGATGTCGATCCGGCCGCGGTGGCGGGCCGGGATCAGCTCGTCGATCGCCGAGTTGATGGCGGCGTACTCACCGCCGATGCCCATGCCGGTGAGGAACCGGAACAGGAAGAACCACCAGGTGTCGAACGAGAGCGCGGTCAGCGCGGTGGCGACCAGGTAGAGCCCGAGGGTCAGCAGGAACAGCTTCTTGCGGCCGAACCGGTCGGTGAGCCACCCGAAGAACAGCGCACCGGTGCAGGCGCCGGCCACGTAGAGGGCAGCGGCGAGGCCGGTGACCTGGCTCTGGGTGATGCTCAGGCCGCTGCCGGGCTCGGCCAGCTTGCCGGAGAGGTTGCCGACGATGGTCACCTCGAGGCCGTCGAGGATCCACACCGTGCCCAGACCGATCACGATCATCCAGTGCCAGCGGGACCACGGCAGCCGGTCGAGGCGGGCCGGGACGTTGGTCCGGACGGTGCCGGTCGACACGTCGGTGCTCATGACGCGCTCCGGGGGGAGGAGGAAGCCGGGGCGCGACGACGGGCCGCCGGCGTGAGCTGTTCGTCCATGGCGGCCCACATGCCCCGCTGCCCGCGGCGTTAATCCTGTCCGCTCCCGCCCTCGGTCGCGACTCCCGCAGCCGGTCCCGGCCGTCCGACCGCCGAAGGGATCACGAGGCGGCCGACACTTCCCGCGACCTCCCGGCGGCCGTCCCGGCCGACCGCCGCCCAGCGCCGTGACCTCCCGGCCGTCCTCCCGGCGACGGACGGCCGGCACGGTCACGAGACGGCTCTACGCGACTCCCCGGCAGCCGTCCCGGCCGACCGCCGCCGAAATCATGAGGCCGCCGGCACTCACCGCGGCCTCCTGACAAGAGACAAGAAGAGAGAGTGATATACCTCAGAGTCATAATTATGACTCTGAGGTATATCACCCAAAACCGATGTCCCTTCGCGGCTGGCACCGGAGAAGCGGAGATCGGGTCGGCGAACGACCGGAGCCGACCAGGACCAAGGCCGAATCAAGGCCAGGACCGCCAGCCGCCAGCCGCCAGCCGCCAGCCAAGGGCCAGGGGCCAGGGGCCAGGGGCAGGGCCGAAGACTGAGGGCTTGGCTGGGGACTGAGGGCTGGGGGCGGAGGACGGGGAGGCAGGACAAGGGCTGGAGGCACGACGGGGGCGGAGCCACGACGGGGGCGGAGCCACGACGGGCAGGGGCGGGCCCAGGGACAGCGCCCCGGCCGAGACCGGCCGGGGCGCTGGTTGGTCGGCTCAGCGGGCGCCGACCAGTTCCGGGGCCGGCGCGGGCGGCGGCTCGGCCGGCGGGACGGTCGGCTTGCGGCGCAGGAAGCGCGGCGCCCACCAGTTCGCGTCGCCCAGCAGCGTCATCAGCGACGGCAGCACCACCGCCCGGATGATCGTGGCGTCCAGCAGGATCGCTGCCGCCAGCCCGATGCCGAGCTGCTTGAAGTCGATCATGCTGAGCGTCGCGAAGATCGAGAAGACCCCGACCATCACGACCGCCGCGCTGGTCACCACCCCGGCCGAGGAGGTGATTCCGTGCGCGACCGCCTCCCGGTTGGGCATCCCGCGGTCGACCGCCTCACGGATCCGGCTGACCACGAAGACGTGGTAGTCCATCGACAGCCCGAACAGCACCACGAACAGGAACAGCGGCAGCCAGGTGACGATCGCGTCCATCGAGGTGAAGCCGAGCAGCCCCTCCGCCCACTCCCCCTGGAAGACCAGCACCAGCAGCCCGTACGCGGCGCCGGCGGAGAGCAGGTTCAGCAGGATCGAGGTGAGCGCCACCACCACCGACCGGAACGTCCACGCCATCACCAGGAACGTCAAGGCCAGCACGAACGCCGCGACCACCGGCAGCTTCGCCCAGATGTGGTCGGCGTAGTCCTCGCTGGCGGCCACCCCGCCGCCGACCGCGTACTCCACTCCGGGGATGCCGCCCAGCGCGGCCGGGACCAGGTCGTCGCGCAGCTCGTGCAGGGACCGGGACGCCTCGGCGGACCGGCTGGCGTAAGGGGTGGCCACGTCCAGCACCGACACCCGCCGGTCCGCCGACACCCTGATCTCCGGGCCGTCCCCCTCGGCCGGCGCGAAGAGCGGGTCGGCGGCGGTCCGGCCGGCGAGGCCGGTCAGCGCGGCGCGCACCCGGTCGGCCTGGTCGGCGGGTGCCCGCACGGCCACCGTGTGGTTGGTGCCGTTGCTCGGGTACGCGGCGGTGAGCCGGTCGTACGCCTGCATCGCGGCGGTGGTGCGGGGCACGTCCTCCGCGCCGGGGAACTTCAGCTTCATGCCGAGCGCCGGCGCGGCCAGGGCGAGCAGCAGGGCGACCGAGACCAGCAGCGTGGCCACCGGGGCGCGCAGCGCGGGCCGCAGCACGGCCGGCCAGAACCGGGGCGCGGCGGGCTGCCCGTGCCGCCCGGTACGCGGGGCGGTGAGCCGCCACAGCAACGGCACCCGGGGCCGGTCCACCCAGCGGCCGAGCTTGGCCAGCAGCGCCGGCAGCACGGTCAGCGAGCCGATCACCGCGACCGCCACCACCAGGATCGAGCCGACGGCCAGCGACGAGAAGATCGCGTCCTGTGCCAGCAGCAGGCCGCCCATGGAGATGATCACGGCGGTGCCGGAGACCACCACGGCGTGCCCGGAGGTCTCCGCGGCGATCTCCACCGCGTCCAGGCCGGACCGCCCCTTGGCCCGTTCCTCCCGTTCCCGCCGCACGTAGAACAGCGAGTAGTCCACGCCGACCGCCATGCCGATGAGCAGGATGACGCTGGCCGTGGTGTCGGTGGCGGGCACCAGGTGCGAGGCGAGCGTGGAGAGCCCCATCGCGGCGGCCACCGAGGAGAGCGCGAGCAGCACCGGCACGCCGGCGGCGATCAGCGCGCCGAACGCGATGATCAGGATCGCCAGGGTCACCGGCAGGCTGAGCAGCTCCGCCCGCTTGAAGTCCTTGCCGAGGGTGTCGTCGAGCGCCTTGTCGATGGACGGGCCGCCGACCTGCTCCACCCGTAGCTGCGGGTGCGCCTCCTGCACCCGCGCGGTGGTGTCCCGCAGCGGCTGGACCCGGTCCCCCGCGGTCTCCGGGTCGCCGGCCATGGTGATCGGCACCAGCAGCGCGCTGCCGTCGCGCGACGGCAGCGGCGTACCGACCGAGGCGACGCCGTCGACCTGCCGCAGCCGGTCCGCCGCGTCCTGCGCGGCGGCCTTGGCGGCGGCCGGGTCGAGCGCGCCCGAGCGGGCCGTGATCAGCACGTTGTCGGTGGCCGGCTGGTGGAACCCGCCGCTGTCCACGATCAGCTCGGCCTGCCCGAACTCACCGATCGCCTGGTCGGCGTCGGTGGCCTCGTTCAGCCCGGCGGCGTTGCCGCCGACGAAGCACACCGCCACGAAGACCACCCACAGCGCGATGGCCCGCCACGGATGCTCCGCACTCCACCGTGCCAACCGCACGGTCACCGGTCGCCTGCCCATATCCGGGTCCCCCTCCAGACGTCGGCCCCGTGCCGACCTCTGGTGACGCTAGGCAGCGGGCGCGGCCCGGACATCGGGGAACGGCCCCGGCTCCTCCCCGATGGCCGAAGGTGGGGCCGGACGGCCGGAACCGGCCGCGCCGATCGGGCGGAAAGGGCATTTCAGGGTACGGTCCGGCGCGCCCCCGGGCGCCCGACGGCGATGCACACCGGCGCAACCCCGAGCCGACTCGGGGTCATCCCCGGAGGCTGCCCCGGGGCCGCGGCTGGCACCGCGGGCAACTGTAGGAGGAGCGGTTCATGAATCCCTCGCGCCGGATCGGCGCGCCGCAGCGCGGGCAGGGCTCCCCCTCCCGGCCGTACGCGTTCAGCGACCGGTCGAAGTAGCCGCTCTCACCGTTGACGTTGACGTACAGCTCGTCGAAGCTGGTGCCGCCCTGCTTGATCGCCTCGCCGAGCACGTCCCGCACGTGGCCGAGCAGCCGCAGCGCCGCCGGACGGGTCAGCGCGTCCGCCGGGCGGGCGCCGTGCAGCTTCGCCCGCCAGAGCGCCTCGTCGGCGTAGATGTTGCCCACCCCGGAGATCAGCGTCTGGTCCAGCAGCGCCCGTTTGACCTCCGTGCGCTTGCGGCGCAGCGCCGCCACGAACGCCTCGTCGGAGAACTCCGGGTCCATCGGGTCGCGGGCGATGTGCGCGATCTCGGCCGGCAGCTCCGCGCCGCCGTCGGACACCGACAGCCCGCCGAACGTGCGCTGGTCGACGAAGCGCAGCTCCGGCCCGTCGTCGGCGAACCGGAACCGGACCCGCAGGTGCAGCTCGTCGGCCGCGCCGACCGGTTGCAGCAGCAGCTGGCCGGACATGCCGAGGTGGCCGATCACCGCGTCGCCGCTGTCCAGCGGCAGCCAGAGGTATTTGCCCCGGCGGCGGACGTCGGTGATCGTGCGGCCGGCCAGCACGTCGGCGAAGTGCGCGCCGCCGGGCGCGTGCCGGCGTACCGCGCGGGGGTGGCGCACCTCGACGGCGGCGATCCGGCGGCCGACGACCCACTGGGCCAGCCCCTGCCGGACCGTCTCCACCTCGGGCAGCTCAGGCACGGCCGGCGCCCGCCTCGGCGTCCGCCGGGTCGGCGACCTCCGCCTCGGCGACCTCCGCCTCGGCCGCGGCCCGCGCCTCGGCCTGCTCGGTCAGCGTCCGCCAGGCCGACTCGGCGGCCCGCTGCTCGGCCTCCTTCTTGCTGCGCCCCTCCGCGCCGCCGTAGCGGTTGCCGGCCACCACGACCCAGGCGGTGAACGTCTTCAGGTGGTCCGGCCCGGTGCCCTCGATCCGGTACTCCGGCACGCCCAGCCCCAGCGCGGCGGTCAGCTCCTGGAGGCTGGTCTTCCAGTCCAGCGCCGCGCCCCGCCCGGCCGACTCGGCCATCAGCGGGTCGAAGAGCCGGTGGATCACGATGGCCGCGGTGTCCAGGCCGTACTGCAGGTAGATGGCGCCGAGCAGCGCCTCCAGGGTGTCGGCGAGGATGCTCGCCTTGTCCCGCCCGCCGGTGGCCTCCTCGCCCTTGCCGAGCAGCAGGTAGGCGCCCAGCCCGTCCGGGCCCAGGCCGCGCGCCACGTCGGCCAGGGCGCGCATGTTGACCACACTGGCCCGCAGCTTGGCCAACTGCCCCTCGGGCAGGTCCGGGTGGTTGTGGAAGAGCGCCGTGGTGATCACCACGCCGAGGACCGAGTCGCCCAGGAACTCCAGCCGCTCGTTGGTGGGCAGCCCGCCGTTCTCGTACGCGTACGAGCGGTGGGTCAACGCGCGCTCCAGCAGCTCCGGGTCGAGCGACACCCCGAAGGCCGTCTCGAGGTGGCCGACGGGAGCACGCCGCCGCTTGTCGTTGGTCATGGTGCTACCTCGGTGTCGTTGCGGTCAGGTGCGGATTCGTGCGGGATCTCGGCGAGCAGGGCGCGGACCGTCCCGGCGGCGTCGCGACGCCAGAGGTGGGCGGCCAGGGCGATGCCCGAGGCGACGTCGTCCGACCCGGCCGCGCCGTGGCACACCACCACGGTGCCGGCCACCCCGAGCAGCGCGGCCGCGCGGGGCGCACCGCCGTTCGTCGGGGGTCCGCCGGCCATGGCGTACGCGCCCTCGATGGCCTTGAGCAGGACGTTGCCGGTGAAGCCGTCGGTGACCACCACGTCGGCGCGGGCGCCGAGGGAGATGTCGTAGCCCTCGACCAGGCCGACGTAGCGGGCGCCGCAGGGCAGCGGCACGGCGGCGAGCGCGGGGTCGGCGGAGCGGCGCAGCCGGTCGCCCTTGCCCGCCTCGTGGCCGACGGAGAGCAGCCCCACCCGGGGGGCGTGGACGGCGTGGGCCACGGCCGCGTAGGCGGCGCCGAGGACGGCGTGCCGGGCCAGCGTGGCGGGGCCGGGTTCGAGCGTGCCGCCGACGTCCAGCAGCACCACCGGTCCCTCGACGGCGGGGATCGTGGCGACCAGCGCGGGTCGGCGTACCCCGGTCCAGCGACCGAGGCCGAGCGCGGCGGCGGTGACGGTGGCGCCGGTGGAGCCGGCGGAGACGACCGCGTCGGCGAGCCCGTCGTGGACGGCCTGCACCGCGGTGCGCACGGTGCTGTCGCCGCGGGCGGCGGTGGGATGGTCGGCCATGCCGACGGCGGCCCGCACCGGGCGGACCGTGACCCGGGCGCGCTGCGCCGGGTCGAGGGCACCGATCAGCCCGTCGGCGACCTCGGTCGGACCGACGAGCAGCAGGTGCAGGTCAGGGTCGGCGCGCAACGCCCGCAGAGCGCCGTCAACCACGACGGCGGGAGCATCGTCCCCGCCGAGGAGGTCGACGGCGATCCGCGCGGTGCCCGGCTCCGACGGCACGCCGGCCGATGAGCGGCCGGTGTGGGAGGGAGCCGGGGCACCGGGCGAGAGCCTTGGTGCGCGCGCCGCCCGACCGGTGGTCGGGGGCGTCACTCGGCGGCCGGGTCAGACCTCGAGGACCTGACGGCCGTTGTAGGTGCCGCAGACGGAGCAGGCGGCGTGCGGCAGCTTCGGCGACTTGCACTGCGGGCAGGCCACGGTCGCCACCACCGAGGCCTTCCAGTTCGCCCGGCGGGCGCGGGTGTTGCTGCGCGACATCTTGCGCTTGGGGACGGCCACGGTTCTTACTCCTCTGTACGGGT
Organism: Micromonospora sp. WMMD754; assembly: GCF_049315235.1. Taxonomy (NCBI): domain Bacteria; kingdom Bacillati; phylum Actinomycetota; class Actinomycetes; order Micromonosporales; family Micromonosporaceae; genus Micromonospora; species Micromonospora sp. WMMD754. The sequence continues at coordinate 3,443,969 of NZ_CP186058.1, read as the reverse complement.
CAGTTGCGACAGGCCCGCCCAACGCGGGTCGATCTGCTGGTGACTGTGGTCGGCCGGCAGATCGTCCCAGTGCACCCCACACTCGGGGCACAGGCCTGGGCAGTCCTCCCGGCAGAGCGGGTTCGTCGGCAGCATGAGCACCACCGCGTCCCGCAGCGCCGGCTCCAGGTCGATCAGATCGTCCTGCATCCGGCCCACCTCGTCCTCGTCGGTCGTGGTGTCCGTGGCGCTGTTCTCGTACGCGTACAGCTCCTGGACGTTCACGACCACCGAGTCGTCGATCTCGCGCAGGCAGCGGCCGCACTCGCCCTTGACGGGACCGGAGATGGTCCCGGAGACGAGCACGCCCTCGGACACTGACTCCAGCCTCAGGTCGAGGTCGAGGTCCGCGCCCTCCGGCACGCCGATCAACTCCACGCCGAGGTCCGCCGGTGCCGGCACGACCCGCTTGTGCGTACGCAACGCGCCAGGCCGACGCGGCAGGTCCCTCGTGTCGAGGACCAGCGGCGACCTGGGGTCGAGTGAGCGTGGCGAGTGTTTGGGCATAGTCAGACTCCGGCCGGTGAGAGGCCGACAAAAAAGGTTACCTGGGAGACGGGCGGACCGTCGAACCGGGGGCGCACCCGACGGCGGCCGGCTGTCGGCGACCGGCCCGCGCGTGGTCCTAGAAGGGTAGCGGGCGCTCCGCCTCGTCCCCCGCGAAGGTGCCGATCTCGCGCAGCGCGTGCATCTTGTCCCGGCCACGCTCTATCGAGGCCAGCGCCCGGGTGAGGAACTGCTCGAAGTTGGCCAGCGCGGTGTCGACGTAGTCGTCCACCTCCTCGCGGAGGCGCTGCGCCTCGGCCCGCGCCTCGGCGATGATCCGGGCGCCCTCGTGCTCCGCCGAGACGGTGATCTCGTTCACCGAGACCAGCCGGGCGTGTTCCGCCTCACCCTCGCTGATGATCCGGTCGGCCTCCCGCTTGCCGGCCTCCATGATCTTGTCCCGCTCCTCCAGGAGCGCGGCGGCCCGACGCAGGTCCGCGGGAAGCTCGACGCGCAACTCGTCCAGCGCGGCGATCATCTCGCCGCGGTCGACCATGCAGTTGTTGCGCGACATCGGGACGGAGCGGGCCTGCTCCACCATGGCGATCAGTTCGTCGATGCGATCGAGCGGGTCCACCGGTACCTCACTCCTGTCTTCGTCGGCCGCCCTCCATGATGCGGCCTGCGCCCGGTTTCGGCGCTGCACACATCATGTCGCGCGCCGGCCACCGCCGCCCCACCCGCCCCCACCCGGCGCGTCGCCCCACCCCTCGACTCCCGTCGATCTTGCACTTTCCGCCCCGGCATTCCTCGCGGAAAGGACGAGAACCGGGCCGCAACTGCAAGATCGGCGGGATGGGGGGAGGGGGTGGGGGGTCAGGGGCGGAGGCGGGTCTGGAGTTGGTCGCGGACCAGGTCGGGGACGTGGGCGGAGATGTCGCCACCCCACTTCGCCACGTCCTTGACCAGGCTGGAGGAGAGGAACGAGTAGAGCGGATTGGTCGGCATGAAGAGCGTCTCCACCCCGGCCAGGCCGATGTTCATCTGGGCCATCTGCAACTCGTAGTCGAAGTCGCTGACCGCGCGCAGGCCCTTGATCAGCACGCTCGCCTGCTGGTCCCGGCAGAAGTCGACGAGCAGGCCGCGGAACGACTCCACCCGCACGTTGTCATACGAGGAGGTCACCTCGCGGAGCATCTTGATCCGCTCCTCGACCGTGAACAACCCCTGCTTCGACTGGTTGACCAGCACGCCGACGATCACCTCGTCGAAGAGCCGGCTGGCCCGGCCGATGATGTCGAGGTGACCGTTGGTGACCGGGTCGAACGAGCCCGGGCAGACCGCACGTCTCATGATCGGCGACCGTACCAAAGGGTGGTCTCGCCGTAGCGGCGACTGCGCTCCGGCGTGACGCCCTCCACCCACTCGACCGGACCGGAACGGCTGGACCGCTCGACGATCACCAGCGCGTCCGGGGCCAGCCAGCCGCCGTCGACCAGCGCGGCCAGCATCGCGGTGATCTCCGCGCCCGGCACCGCGTACGGGGGATCGGCGAAGACCACGTCGTACGGCCCGTCGTCCGGCCCGGCGGCGAGCACGGCGGCCACCTTGCCGGTGACCAGCCGGGCGGCCGGGGCGGCCCGCAGGGCGGCGATGTTCTCCCGGACGACCCGGGCGGCCCGGGCGTCGGACTCCACCAGCAACACGTGCGCCGCCCCCCGGGACAGCGCCTCCAGACCGACCGCGCCGGAGCCGGCGTAGAGGTCCGCGAAGCGCGCCCCGTCCAGGTCGAGATCGGCCTGCACCGCGCTGAACAGCGCCTCCCGCACCCGGTCCGAGGTCGGCCGGGTACCGGCACCGGGCGGCGCGGCGATCCGCCGCCCGCCGAGCGTGCCCGCCACGATCCGGGTCACCGTCGCTTCCTGCGCATGCCCCGACGCTACGCGACGCCCGGAACGGCCCGGTGGAGCACCCGGTGCACCGCCCCGTGACCCGACGTACATCAATGATCTCAACTTCATAACGGACCCTTTACGACCCGTCGATCGCGGTAACGCCCGTCGTGTCGATCTCGCTAGGGTCTGCCCGATTGTCGTGCGGACGCGTGGCTCCGGTCCGTCCGCCGCATCCCTCTCCCATCCTCCCCTCACCAGGAGAAGACGTGAACCGTCTCCACCTCCGGCGCGCCCTCGCGGTCGCCGCCGGTGCGCTGGTCGGCCTCGCGGGCGTCGCGGTAGCGGCAGCCCCGGCCAGCGCCCACCACAGCGAAGTCAAGGTCACCGCCGAGTGCGACACCGCCAAGGGCGAGTGGGTCACGACGTGGACCGTCCGCACCTACGCGCCGGGCGGCGTGGACACCTACCGGCTCACCAAGGCCGAGGCCACCAGCAACAAGGGTGAGGTCGCCACGCCCTTCACCATCGAGGGCATCCGGACCACCGACGGGGACTCCTACCCGTACCAGGTGTCCGAGCCGCTGGTCGGCACCGCCCGCCTCGCGGGCGACGTGACCCGGGCGTCGCTGACCGTCCGCGCCCAGTGGGACAACACCTGGAAGGAGAACGACGACAAGAGCGCGACCATCCGGTTCAGCGAAAGCTGCGACAAGGTGGTCACGCCCCCGCCGGCCAAGGCCAACCCGACCGCCACGGTCACCTCCGACTGCACCGGCGACGTCGCGGTGAAGCTGGAGAACGGCGCGGAGGCCACCAGGGACGCCTCCTTCACCGTCGCCGGCAGCGGCGACTTCACCAAGACCGCCGAGGTAGCGCCGGGCAAGAGCCTGTCGATCCGCGTCCCGGCGAAGAACGCGGCCCGCATCACGGTCACCGAGGCCGCCCAGAAGCAGCCCCTCTTCGACGACAAGCCGAGCGAGGCCAAGGACTGCGTCGAGCCGGGCGAGCCGTCGGGCAGCTACCAGTCCACCTGCGACGAGCTGATCTTCCAGGTGGAGAACCCGAAGGACGGCAGGACCGTCGAGATCACCTTCACCCCCAACAAGGGCGACGCGAAGAAGCTCGTCGTGCAGCCGGGTGAGACCAAGACCGTGGCGTTCAAGGCGTTCGAGGGCCTGAAGGTGACGCCGGCGGCCGAGGGCCTCGACGACACCGAGCCGATCGCCTGGGAGAAGCCGAAGACCTGCACGCCCGGTGCCGGCGGCGGCCAGCCGGAGGGCCCGACCCTGCCGCTGACCGGTGCGGCGACCGGCGGCATCGTGGCCGGCGCCGTCGCGTTGCTGGTCGCGGGCGCGGTCCTGTTCGTGGTGGCGCGTCGACGCAAGGTGCGCTTCACCGCCTGATCCGTCCGGTCCGAGGGCGCGTCGACCAGCTGGTCGGCGCGCCCTCGTCGTACGCCGCGCCACTGACGGCCGGGCGGCGGTATCACCCGGCCCCGAGCAGCGACGTGACGGCGGCCGGGTCGACCTCGGCCTGGTTGGCCAGCAGCACGAGCCGCTGGTCGGAGTCGGGCAGCCAGGCCGCGAACGCCTTGTAGCCCCCGTTGTCCCCGGAGTGGTGGACCGCCCGCCGGCCGGCCAGCGGGCCGACGAACCACCCGTACCCGTACGCCTCGCCGGGCCGGCCGGTGGGCGCGTGCGGCGCGGTCATGGCCGCCACCGAGGCCGGGGTGAGCAACCGGTTGCGGCGCGGCACGTCCAGCCAGGTCAGCAGGTCCGCCGCGGTGCACCAGACGTCACCCGCGCCCATGCTCACCGTCGCCAGGTCCCAGGACGGCACGGTCCGGCTGCCCTCGTGTCCGACCGCCAGGTCCGGCCGCCCGTCACCCGCGCCGGCGAAGCTGCCGGTCATCCCCAACGGCGCGAAGACCTCCTCGGCGAGGAACCCGGCGTACGGCCGGTCGGCGGCCCGCTCGACCGCGCGGGCCAGCAGCACGTAGCCCGGGCTGCTGTAGTGCCACCCGGCCCCGGGCGGGAACAGCGGCGGCACCGCGGCGAACCGGCCGAGCAGTTCGTCCGGCTCGGCCGGCCCGCAGATGTCGACCGCCGGGTACTCCTCCCAGTGGCCCAGGCCCGAGGTGTGGGTGAGCAGGTGGTGCAGCGTCATGCCGGACCATGCCGACGGCGGGTCGGGCAGCCACCGCACGACCGGATCGGTCAGGCGCCACACGCCGCGCTCGGCGAGCAGCAGCACCGCCGCGGCGGCCATCTGCTTGCTGATCGAGGCGATCTGGAACCGCGTCACCGGGGTGCACGGTCGGCCGGACGTCTCGTCGGCAGCCCCGACGACCCGGTCCACCAGGAGTTCGTCACCCCGGGTCAGCAGCAGCACACCGCGTTCGAGTGATGGTGTCGACATCTGCGCGAGCCTAGGCACGCGGCCCGCATGCCGCAGCCCCGTGACCCGCGCTCGGGCGTCAGCCCTTCTCCAGGTATTCGGCCCGTTCCTCGTCGACCAGGGCGGCGACCGAGGCGGCCAGCGCCGGGTGCCGGGCCAGCTCCGGGTCGTCCCCGACCAGCTCGATCGCCTCGGCCCGCGCGTCCCGGATCAGGTCGGTGTCCCGCAGCAGCGAGAGCAGCCGCAGGTGGGAGCGCCGGCCGGACTGGGTGGCGCCGAGCACGTCGCCCTCCCGACGCTGCTCCAGGTCGAGCTCGGCCAGCTTGAACCCGTCGGTGGTGGAGGCGACCGCGTCCAGTCGCTCCCGCGCCGACGACCCCTCGGCCGCCTCACTGACCAGCAGGCACAGCCCGGCCGCCGAACCCCGGCCCACCCGGCCGCGCAGCTGGTGCAGCTGGGAGACACCGAACCGGTCGGCGTCCAGCACGATCATCACGGTCGCGTTGGGCACGTTGACGCCCACCTCCACCACCGTGGTCGCGACCAGCACGTCCAGGTCGCCGTCGGCGAACGCGCGCATCACCGCGTCCTTCTCGTCGGCCGGCAACCGGCCGTGCAGCACCCCGATCCGCAGCCCGTGCAACGGCCCCTCGGCGAGCAGCGGGGCCACCTCGGTCACCGCCAGCGGCGGCCGGCGGCCGTTGTCGTCCTCCCGCGGCGCCTCCTCGTCGGAGACCGGCCCCTCACCGATCCGCGGGCACACCACGTACGCCTGGTGGCCCTTGGCGACCTCCTCGCGCAGCCGGCGCCAGGCCCGGTCGAGGAAGGCCGGCTTCTCGGCGGCCGGGACCACGTGCGAGGCGATCGGCGACCGGCCCTGCGGCAACTGGGACAGCGTGGAGGTCTCCAGGTCGCCGTAGACCGTCATGGCGACCGTGCGCGGGATCGGGGTGGCCGTCATCACCAGCACGTGCGGCGGCTGCTCGGCCTTGGCCCGCAGCGCGTCCCGCTGCTCCACCCCGAAGCGGTGCTGCTCGTCGACCACCACCAGGCCCAGGTCGGCGAAGTCGACCCCCTCGTAGAGCAACGCGTGGGTGCCCAGCACGATGCCGGCCCGCCCCTGCGCCACCTCGGCCAGCGCGCGCCGCCGCGCCGCCGCGCCCAGCGAGCCGGTGACCAGCTCCACCCGGGTGGCGTCGTCGGCGGCATCCAGCTCACCGGCCCGGCCGAGCGGGCCGAGCAGGTCGAGGATGCCCCGGTGGTGCTGCGCGGCGAGCACCTCGGTCGGCGCGAGCAACGCGGCCTGCCCGCCGGCGTCGACCACCTGGAGCATGGCGCGCAGCGCCACCACGGTCTTGCCCGAGCCCACCTCGCCCTGGAGCAGCCGGTGCATCGGGTGCGCGGTGGCCAGGTCGGCGGCGATCTCCCGCCCGACGACCTGCTGGCCGGGGGTCAGCTCGTAGGGCAGCCGGGCGTCGAACGCGTCGAGCAGGCCACCGGCCCTCGCCGGCCGGGCCTGGGCCGGCGACGCCGCCGCCCGGTGCTTGCGCTGCACCAGGGTGAGCTGCACGGCGAAGGCCTCGTCCCACTTCAGCCGCCGGCGGGCCCGGTAGAGCGCCTCCTTGCTGGACGGACGGTGGATCTCCCGCAGGGCGGTGCCGATGTCGGCCAGGTTGCGGGTGGCCCGCACGGTGGCCGGCAGCGGGTCCTCCGGCGGGGTGAACGTGTCCAGCACCACCCGGACGCAGCGGGCGATCACCCAGGTCGGCACCGCCGCCGCGGCCGGGTAGACCGGGATCAGCGCCCCGGCGAACTCCTCGACCTCCTCGTTGGCCGCCGCCTCACCCTCACCGCCCTCGCCGAGCAGGACGTATTCCGGGCCGTTGAGCTGCCGCTTGCCGCGGAACTCGGTCACCTTGCCGGCGAACAGCCCCCACCGCCCCGGGCGCAGCTCCCGCTCCCGCCACGCCTGGTTGCCGAAGAAGGTGCAGGTGAGCACGCCGCCGGAGCCGTCGCCGACGGTGACCTCCAGCAGGTTGCCCCGGCGCTGCCGCATCGGCCGCACGGCGGTGCGCTGCACCTGGGCGAGCACGGTGACCTGCTCCCCCACGTCCAGTGAGCGGATGTCGGTGTGCTCGCCGCGCTCGTCGTAGCGGCGCGGGAAGTGGTAGATCAGGTCGCCGGCGGTGTGCAGGTCGAGATGGCCGGCCAGCGCCTTCGCGGTGCGCTCGCCGACCAGCTTCTTCAGCGGCGTGTCCACCGTGGTCGGTTCGCTCGTCATTCGACCCCCACCAGGAGCGGATAGTGCGGCTGCCCGCCCTCGTACGCCTGCACCTCGACGAACGGCCAGGACCGCTCGACGTGCGCGCGCACCCGGTCGGCCAGCCCGGCCGGGGCGTCCGCCCCGCAGAGCAGGGTGACCAGCTCCCCGCCGCCACCGAGCATCCGGTCGACCACGGCGGTGCAGGTGTCGGTGAGATCCTGCCCGATCAGGTGCACCTCGCCCTCGACCAGGGCCAGCACGTCACCCGGGCGGCACGGGCCGGCGACGGTGAGCGCCTCCCGGCCGGCGTGGCAGACCTCGGCGTAGCGGCACGCGCCGGCCGCCTCGGCCATCGCGATCACGTCGTCCTCGAAACGCCGCTTCGGGTCGCGGACGGCGAGCGCCGCGAGCGCCTGCACCGGGGAGCGGGTGGGCACCACGCTGACCTTGACGCCGAGGCCGTGCGCCTCCTTGGCCGCCGCGCTCGCCACCGACTGGGTGTTGGGGTCGTTCGGCAGCACCACCACCCGGGCCGCGCCGGTGGCCCGGATCGCGTCGAGCAGCTCGCCGGTGGACGGGTTGGCCGGCACGACGACGGCGCCCTCGGCGGCGAACAGCTCGGCGATGCCGGCGCCGGTGGCCACCACCACGGCGGCCCGGCCGTCGGGCCGGGCCACCGCCGGCGCGGGCGCCGGGGCGGTCTGGTCGGCGAACCGGGTCACGGTGATCCGGTGCGGCCGGCCGGCGACCACGCCCGCCTCGACCGCCGCTCCGACGTCGTTGACGTGCACGTGCACGTTCCAGGTGCCCGAGCCGTCGCCGACGACCGCCAGCGAGTCGCCGAGCGCGGCCAGCTCGGCGCGCAGCCGGGCCACCGCCTCGTCGGTGGCGTCGAGCAGGTACTGCACCTCGTAGGCGTACGCGTCGGAGCCGGTCTCCCGCGCGGCGGTGGCGGTCGGGCGGCGGACGGGCGGCGCGGGCGCCGGCTGGCCGGGGCTCTCCCCGGTGATCACCTCGACCAGCGCGTCGAGCAGCAGGCACAGCCCGCGCCCGCCGGCGTCGACCACGCCGGCGCGGGCCAGCTCCGGCAGTTGCTCAGGGGTGCGGGCCAGCGCGTGGGCGGCGGCCTCGGCGGCGGCCCGGGCCACCGTGCGCAGGTCGTCGCTGTCCGCCCGCTCGGCCGCCCGGGCCGCCGCCGAGACCACGCTGAGCAGGGTGCCCTCGACCGGCCGGGCGACCGCGGCGTAGGCGGCGGCGGTGGCGTCGGCCAGCCCGGCGGCGAGCTGGCGGCCCCGGACCGCCGGCGCGGCGGCGAGCGCGTCGGCGAGGCCGCGCAGGATCTGCGACACGATCACCCCGGAGTTGCCCCGCGCGCCGAGCAGGGCGCCCCGGGCCATCAACCGCAGCGCGTGCCCGTGCGGGGTGTGCCCGTCGTCGGGCAGGGTGCCGAGGTCCATGGCCAGGGCCTGCTGGGCCGAGGTGAGCGTCAGCACCAGGTTGGTGCCGGTGTCGCCGTCGGGCACCGGGTAGACGTTGAGGCCGTCGATCTCGCCCTGGTGGCGCTGGAGCGTGGCGAGGCCGCTCGCGCACCAGCGGCGCACCGCGGCGGCGTCGAGGGTGTCCAGCACGACGGGAAGCCTACTGGCGCACACCGACACGCGCCGGGGTCGTCCGGGTCCGCCCGGCGTGTCCCCGGCCCGGCGCGGCCGGTACGCTGGCCCGGCCCGCGACGGGCCGGTTGGGCATGCCCGGCCGTCATCGGGTAACCTGACCAGGTTGCCCGGGCAGCGCCTGGCGGCGACCTCATGAACGTTTCAATCCCAGGAGTATCCCGTGGCTAGCGTGTGCGACGTCTGTGGCAAGGGACCGGGCTTCGGCCACAACGTGTCCCACTCGCACCGGCGGACCAACCGCCGCTGGAACCCGAACATCCAGTCGGTGCGGACCCCGGCCGGTGGCGGCACCACCAAGAAGTTGCAGGTCTGCACCTCGTGCATCAAGGCCGGCAAGGTCACCCGCGCCTGACGCGGCAGCGCCACCGGAACATCGTCGGTCGCCGGCGGACCCATCGGGTCCGCCGGCTTCTGTCGTCCCCGCCGGCCCGCGCGGGCCGGCGGCGGTGACCGGCGCTCAGAGGGTACGGCCGAACGACAGGCAGCCGGGCTCGTCCTTGTAGAAGCCGAAGTTCGGGATCGGCTCGTAGCCGGCCGAGGTGTACATGGCGATCGCCTCGGGCTGCCTGTCGCCGCACTCCAGCACGATCCGCTTGCGGCCGTGGTCGCGGGCGGACCGCTCGACGGCGGCGAGCACCGAGCGGGCCACGCCCCGCCCGCGGGCGGCCGGCGCGGTGTACATCCGCTTCAGCTCCGCCGTGTCGCCGTCCTCGCCGTGACTGCGCCAGCCGCCGCAGCCCACCGGCCGCCCGTCCAGGTAGGCGACCAGGAAGGCGCCGGCCGGCGGGGTGAACTCGGCCGCGTCGACGGGCGTCTCGTCGCCACTGCCGCCGTACCGCTGCCCGAGGTCGGCCAGCGCCGCCCGGATCAACGCCTGTGACTCGGGCGCGTCGAAGCGCCGTTCCCGGATCTCGATCTCGCTCACGATGCCCAGGCTACGACCGGGCCCGACCCCCGCCCCGCCCCGGCGGCCGGGGTCGGACGCAGATCACTCCGTCGGTCGTGCCGGCTCAGCGGAAGTGGTCCCAGCCACGCGGTCCCTCGGGCTCGGCGCCGTCGACGGTGACCCCGGCGCCGTCGCCCACCCGCCCCACCGGACGCCAGCCGTCGGGCAGCGCGACCCCGTCCGGGAACGTGGCCGCCAGCGCGTGGTCGTCCCCGCCGGCCAGGATCCACGAGTACGGGTCCACGCCGAGCGCCTGCGCCGCGTCGCGCATCTGCCGGGGCACCTCGAACGCGTCCCGGGTCAGGTCGATCGCCACCCCGCTGGCCGCCGCCACGTGGCCGAGGTCGGCGAGCAGCCCGTCCGACACGTCGATCATGGCGGTCGCACCGGCCGCGGCGGCCGCCGGCCCCGCCGCGTACGGCACCTCGGGGCGGCGGAACGCCTCGACCAGCAGGCGGGGCGTCCGGAAACCCCGGGACAGGACCGTGTAGCCGGCCGCCGCCCAGCCGGTGCGCCCGGCGAGCGCCACCACGTCGCCCGGGCGGGCGCCCGACCGGACCACCGGGGCCCGCCCGGCCAGGTCGCCGAGCGCGGTCACCGCGACGGTCAGCGTCGGGCTGGCCGACATGTCCCCACCGACCACGCTCGCGCCGACCAGCGCCGCCTCCGCGCCCAGCCCGTCGGCCAGTTCCTCGGCCCAGGCCGGGTCCAGCTCGGTCGGCATGCACAGGGCCACCAGCAGGGCGGTCGGGGTGGCGCCCATGGCGGCGATGTCGGCCAGGTTGGCCGCCGCCGCCCGGTGTCCCACGTCCCGCGCCCCGGACCAGTCGCGCCGGAAGTGCCGTCCCTCGACCAGCACGTCGGTGGAGGCGACCACCCGCCGGTCCGGCGCCGCCACCACCGCGGCGTCGTCGCCGGGGCCGAGCAGGCAGCTCTCCCCGTACGACAGCCGGGCGGTCACCCGGTCGATCAGCCCGAACTCCCCGACACCCGCGACCGTCATGCCGTCCCCTCGTCCCGCTCCGTCGTCCCGCACGTCCCGACCCCTCCCCGCGCCCACGTGTGCTCGCTCACCGCGTCCGCCCGGCGACCGATAGGGATCACGGCCGCTCAGTACGGTAGTTTCACCCTTCGGGCCGCCCCAGGCGGCGACGGACGGAGGTCGAGTCGTGGTACAGGCGTACATCCTCATCCAGACGGAGGTCGGCCGGGCGCGTGACGTGGCCGGTCTGATCGGGGACCTTGCCGGCGTGGTACGGGTCGACGCCGTCACCGGGCCGTACGACGTGGTCGTGCTCACCGAGGCGAACACCGTCGACGAGCTCGGCAAACTCATCGTCAGCAAGGTGCAGATGGTGCCCGGCATCACCCGCACCCTCACGTGTTCGGTGGTGCGGCTGTAAGTGGAAGAGAAGGACAGCTCCCCGCGCGCGGACGGCTCCACCCGGCGCGCCGCGCTCTGGGCGACACTGATCGCGGTGCCGGTGACGCTGGCCGTGGCCGGGTTCACGTTCGCCAAGCTCGCCCCGGACTCCCCCGACGCCGCGCCGAGCGCGTCGGCCAGCCCCCGGGCGCAGTCGAGCGCACCGGTCGAGCTGCCGGCCCCGGCCCTGGCCGAGCGCCCGGCGGTGCTCTGCCGCGCGCTGGTGTCGCAGCTGCCGGACAGCGTGCGTGACCTGCGGCAGCGCCCGGTCACCGCAGGCCCGGAGCAGAACGCCGCGTACGGCGACCCGGCCCTGACCGTGTCCTGCGGCGGGAGCGCCCCGCTGGTGCAGCCCACGGACGAGGTGTGGACGGTGAACAAGGTCTGCTGGCACCCGGTGCAGGAGGCCGACGCCACGGTGCTGACCACGGTCGACCGGGAGACCCCGGTGCGGGTCCGGGTGCCGAGGACCTACGAGCAGCCGTTGCAGTGGGTGACGCCGATCTCCGACGCGATCGTCAGCGCGGTGCCCTCGGCGAGGACGGCGCCCTCGGGCTGCTCCGCGTGACGTCCGCGCCGGCCGCTCAGCGGCCGGCGCCCCGGTGCAGGGCGGTCCGGATCAGGCGGTTGACCAGCTTCGGATACTCCAGCCCGCTGGCCGCCCACATGCGCGGGAACATCGAGGTCGGGGTGAAGCCCGGCATCGTGTTGATCTCGTTGAGGTAGACGTCCAGCTGCGGGGTGACGAAGAAGTCGACCCGGGCCAGGCCGGAGCAGTCCAGCGCGGTGAACGCGCGGGTGGCGTAGTCGCGCACCTGCCGGGTCACCGTCTCGGGCAGGTTCGCCGGGACGTCGTACTCGCAGACCTCGTCGGCGAAGATGTACTTGGCCTCGAAGTCGTACCAGTCGCGGTCGCCGATCATCCGCACCTCGGCGAGCACGGAGGCCTCCGGCGCGCCGCCGGCCTCGCCCTCCAGCACGCCGCACTCGATCTCGCGCCCGACCACGGCGCCCTCGACCAGCACCTTGCTGTCGATCTCGCGCGCGGTGGCGAGCGCGGCGTCCAGCTGGGCCCAGTCGTCGACCTTGGTGATGCCGAACGAGGAGCCGGCCCGCGACGGCTTGACGAAGACGGGCAGCCCGAGGCGCTCCTTGTCCTCCTCGCTCAGCGACATGCCGGCGCGCAGCACCGCGTACGGGCCGACCGGGATGCCCTCGGCCGCGCAGAGCTTCTTGGTGAACTCCTTGTCCATGGCCGCCGCGGAGGCGAACACGTTGGCTCCGACGTAGGGGATGTCGGCCATCTCCAGCATCCCCTGGATGGTGCCGTCCTCCCCGTACGCGCCGTGCAGGACCGGGAAGACCACGTCCACGTCGGCCAGCGCCACCGGGCCCTGGGCCGGGTCGAGCACCATCAGGCCGCCGACGGCCGGGTCGGCGCGCAGCACCAGCTCGGCGCCGGAGCCGGCGGTGATCTCCGGCAGCTTGCGGTCGGCGATCGCGAGCCCGCTCGGGTCGCCGCTGGCGAGCACCCACTGGCCCTGTCGGGTGATGCCGACCGGGACGACCTCGAACTCGTCGGGGTCGAGCGCGCCGAGCACGCTGCCGGCGCTGACGCAGGAGATGCCGTGCTCGGGGCTGCGGCCGCCGAAGACGATCGCCACACGGGTCTTGCCTGGGGTGGTCATGGTCACCTCATCGTTCGCGACTGCGGCTGGCCGTGCTCGCCGGTGGCGCTCACCCGGTTGACCTTACTGTGCGTCGTCGGCGGGGGTGGCCGATACCCGGGGAGACGCGGAGCAGCATGGCAACCGGTCAAGGTGACATATACGGGGAGTAACGGTGCGGCGTGTCGGGGTCGAGCCCGGGCGGCCGGCGGCGGGACCTGCCGCCGGCCGCCCGGCTCCCTGCCCTCGCCGCCGCGTCCGCGAGGTCGGGCCCGGTATGGCTCAGAAGGCCGGGTGCCGGGGTCGGCGACCGACCGCGATGACCTTGACCCGTTGCCGGCCGGCCCGCACCATGCCCAGCGCCATGAAGGCGCCGGCGATCCGGTCGGCCGCCTCCCGGCTGCTCGCGCCGACGACCTGCCGGCGCCGCTCGGGGCTGGTCCGCTCGTCGCGCTCGGCGCCGTCGCCCGGGCGCACGTCGGTGAGGACCACGAGGAACCGGGTCATTCCCGGCCACCCCCGTTCCCGGAGTGGCAGGCCGTCACCGTCATCGCGAGATTCCTCCCCGTCTGGTGGACCGGTACGGGCACGCGGCGATCGGGTCGTGGGGGAGAAAAACCCGATCGCCGCGCGCCCCATCCCCTCCGGTCGCTCACCACCACCGTCGCCACGACAACCGGCGGTGAGGACGCCGTCACAGATTGACAGGTGGACACGCGTGAATGCAACTCTCATCGACTTTCTCTCACGCCCGTTTTCCCACTCGATGTGCGACCATCGATGCATGGCGCCGAAGACCGCCCGGGCCCGACGGCTCGGCATCGCCCTGCGAACCCACCGGGAGGCCGCCGGCCTGACCCTGGAGACCGCGGCCGACGAGATCAACAGCACCCGGAGCACCCTGTCCCGCTACGAGAACGCGCAGACGCTGATCAACCCGGCCACCGTGCGCGCGTTGCTGACCAGCTACGGCGTGGGCCCCGACGAGATCGCGGCGGCGGTCCAACTGGCCAAGGACGCGCGCAAGCCGGGCTGGTGGGTGTCCTACTCCTACCTGCTGGACCGGCGCACCATCGACTTCATCGCGCTGGAGGCCGAGGCCACCGGCATCGCGAACTTCGAACCGTCGGTGGTGCCCGGGCTGCTCCAGACCGCCGACTACATCCGTGGCGTCATGCGGGGCGGACCGCACACGCTCAGCGACGAGCAGGTGGAGCAGCGCGTCCAGCTACGGCTGGACCGCCAGCAGCGGATCTCCGGGCAGGACCCGCCGATCCTCGACGCCATCATCGACGAGGGCGCGCTGCTGCGCCCCGTCGGTGACCGTTCGGTGATGGCCGGCCAGCTCCAGCACCTGCTGAAGATGGCCGAGCTGCCCAACATCACCGTGCAGGTCATCCCCCTCGCCGCCGGCTACCACCGGGGCACCCGGGGATCGCTGCACATCCTGGAGTTCGCCGACCCCGAGGACCCGATCATCGCCTCGGTGGAGACGGTCGCCGGGCAGATGGTCCTCGACCGGCCGGGCGACCTGCGTACCTGCACCAAGATCATGGAGCACCTGCGGACCGTGGCGCTGAGCCCGGCGGCCAGTCGGGACCAGCTCCTCAATCTGCTGAACGAGAGGTGACCGCATGAACGGCACGAACCGCCCCCACCCGACGCCGGTCGGCTGGCGCAAGAGCAGCCACAGCGGCGACGAGGGCGCGTGCGTGGAGATGGCCCCGCTGCCCGAGGCGGTCGCGGTCCGCGACTCCAAGGACCCGGCCGGCCCGGTGCTGGTCTTCCCGCCGGCCGCCTGGGCCGCCTTCACCGCCGCGCCGCCGCGCGCCTGACCGCACGCGCCGGACGCGTCGAGCAGGGGCCCCCGCTCTGCCGAAGACGTCAGGCGGGGGCCCCGCCCCGCGCGAGTGGCGCGGTGGCGCCGCGGACCGCCTCCAGCGCTGCGATGGCCACCCCGCGGGCGCCGGCCATGTCCCGGTCCGGCACCAGCGCGAAGGTGGCCACCGCGCGCTGCTCGTCGCGGAGCACCGTGTGCCCGGCGACGGTGGCGAGGAACCAGTCCCGGAACTCCGGCGCGGCCTCCACCACGCCGCCACCGACGAAGTACGCGTGCGGGTCGGTGAAGTTGGCCGCGATGGTGAACAGCCGTCCCAACGCCGCCGCCTGCTGGCCGAACACCTGACGGGCCATCGGGTCGCCCCGCTCGCCGTAGCCGCGGACCAGCTTCGCCGCCCGGGCCGGCTCCTCGGCGGCCAGCGGGTGCCCCGGATAGCGGGCCAGCCAGTAGGGCAGCAGGTTGCGCCGGATGGCGGTGAGCGAGGCGAGGCTCTCGGCGTCGCCGGTGAAGCCGCAGGCGCAGACCGGCGCGGGCTGGTCCGGCTCGACCAGCCCGTCCAGCGGGATGTGCACGTGCCCGAACTCCCCCGCCATGCCGGCCGCGCCGCCCACCACCCGGCCGCTCTCCACCACGCCCCCGCCGAGACCGGTGCCGACGATGGCGGACACCGACGACCGGGCCGCCGCGTCCGCGCCGAAGTGCACGTGGTGGGCGTAGAGCGCGGCGGCATTGCCGTCGTTGGCGTAGACCACCGGCAGGCCGAGCCGCCGTTCCAGCGCGCCGCGCACGTCGAAGCCCCGCCAGGCCGGCTGGGAGAAGTTGGTCGAGCCGCGCGAGGAGATCACCCCGGTGGCGCTGGCCGGGCCGGGCGTGTCCAGCCCGACCGCGCGCACCGCCTCCCGGGGCGCCCCGGTGTGCGCCAGCACGCCGTCGAACGCCCGGGCGAGCGCCTCGACCGCCGCCTCCGGGCCGGCGCCGACCTCGCTGGGGATCTCCAGCAGCCCGTCCACCAGGAACCGGCCGTCGACGGTCAGCACGGTGGCGTTGTTGCTCGTGCCGCCGTTGTCCAGCCCCACCACCACCGGCACCCCTGCGCTGCCCACCCGCCACCGCCTCCCGCCGAGCCTGACCTGAGGTTAGTTCTCGGCGGGCCCACCCGCCACGCGTGTCAGCCGGGACGGCGGGCGGTCACCGCGGTCGCCTCCCACTCCTCGTCCCGCACCATGGTCGGGTCGAGGCCGGCGGCGGCGAACACCGCGCAGAGCACCGGCGCCTGCCCGGCGCTCACCTCGACCGCGACGTGTCCGCCCGGCGCCAGCCACTCGGCCGCCCCGGCGGCCACCCGACGCAGCACCGCGAGCCCGTCCGCGCCACCGTCCAGCGCCACCGGCGCCTCGTGCAACCGGGCCTCGGCCGGCAGCATGGCCACCGCACCGCTCGGCACGTAGGGAGCGTTCGCCACCACCAGGTCCAGCCGGCCGCGCCAGCCGACGGGCACCGGGTCGAACAGGTCGCCCTGGTAGACCGGCACCCCCAGCGGGTCGAGGTTGCGTCGGGCGCAGGCCACCGCGACCGGGTCGATGTCGGCGGCGGCCAGCCAGCGCGGGGACAACCGGTCGTGCAGCACCAGCGCGGCGGCGCCGGAGCCGCAACACAGGTCGAGCACGGCCGGGGTCGGCCCGGCCACCGACGCCGCGGCGTCGACCAGCAGCGCGGTACGCGCCCGGGGCACGAAGACGCCCGGGTGCACGGCGACCCGCCGGCCGCAGAACTCGGCCCAGCCGAGCAGGTGCTCCAACGGCAGACCGGCGACACGGCGGTCGACCAGGCGGGTCAGCGCGTCGGCCGAGTCGGCGGCGGCGATCAACAGGTCCGCCTCGTCCTCGGCGAAGACGCAACCGGCGGCACGCAGCCGGCGGACGAGGGCGGGACGGTCGGGAGTGAACACGGTGGGTGCCATGGCAAGCCTTTCGGGGAACGCTCGTCGGCGCCCCCGGCGTCGCCTCAGCCCCGGGGCGACACGGACTCGGAGGGAGCGCCGGTCCTCTGCTGGTGGATCGGACTCACCTCCTCGGGTCGGGGCCGCACGGGCCGTGGCTGCCGTCACGATAGCCCAGCGGCCGGTGTGCCGTCAGCCCGCGGCGTCCAGGGCCGAGGCCACGTCGGCGACCAGGTCGGCGCTGTCCTCGATGCCGCAGGAGAACCGGACGAAGCCCGGCGCCGTGTCGTCGCCCCACTGGGCCCGCCGGTCGGCCGTGGTGTGCACCCCGCCGAACGAGGTGGCGGCGGCCACCAGGCGGGACGCGTCGAGGAACCGGGCCACCCGGTCGGCGTCGCCGAGGTCGAACGAGAGCACCCCGGGGATGCGCCGCATCTGCGCCGACGCGACCGGGTACGCCGGGTCCTCCGGCCGCCCGGGCCAGCGCAGGCCGGTGACGTCCGCCCGGCCGGCGAGCAGCCCGACGAGCGCCTCGGCGTTGGCGCTCTGCCGGGCCAGTCGCAGGTCGACGGTGGCCAGCGAGCGGTGGGCCAACCAGCAGTCGAACGCGCCCGGCACCCCGCCGGTGGCGTTGCGCCAGGTGGTCGCCGCGTCCCGCAGCCCGGCGTCGCGCGTCGCCAGGTAGCCCAGCAGCAGGTCGGAGTGGCCGGTCAGCGCCTTGGTGCCGGAGGCGACCACCACGTCCGCGCCGAGGTCCAGCGGACGCTGCCCGAGCGGCGTGGCGGTGGTGTTGTCCACCGCCACCAGCGCCCCGGCGGCACGCGCGGCGGCGGCCACCGCCCGCACGTCGGCGACGTCGAGGCCGGGGTTCGCCGGGGTTTCCAGCAGGACCAGCCGGACACCGTCGAACGACGGGTACGGCCCGGCGGTCGGCACGAGCACCACCCGCACCCCGAGCTGCTCCAGGGTGTCGGTGGCGAACGCCCGCACCGAGAAGTAGCCGTCGGCCGGCAGCGCCACGGTGTCCCCTGGGCGCAGCACGGTCAGCAGCAGCCCGGTGATGGCCGCCTGCCCGCTGGCGAAGACCAGGCAGTCGCCGCCCTCCAACTCGCCGATCGCCGTCTCCAGCAGCCGCCGGGTGGGGTTGTCCGGCCGCCCGTACCCGTCCCGGGCGGCCGACGGGCCGCGCGACGGGTCGAGGTGGTACGGCGCGGCGAACACCGGACCGGGCAGGAACGGCTGCCCGGGTACGGCGTCCGGCAGGCCGGCGTGCACGCTGCGCGTGCCGTCTCCCCAGTGCGGCGACGTCATGCCCGCTCCGCTCACTCGTACGACTCCGGCTTGGCGGTCCGGCTCATCAGCGCGTCCACGGCGAGGCGGGGGTCCATCCCCTCGTGACAGATCCGCTCGATCTGCTCGGTGATCGGCATCTCCACCCCGTGCGCCCGGGCCAGGTCGCGGATGGCCAGGCAGCTCTTCACACCCTCGGCGGTCTGCCGGGTGGCCGCCTGCGCCTGCTCCAGCGTCTCGCCCCGGCCCAGGTGCTCGCCGAAGGTGCGGTTGCGGGCCAGCGGGGACGAGCAGGAGGCGACCAGGTCACCCATGCCGGCCAGGCCGGCGAAGGTGATCGGGTCGGCGCCGAGCGCCACGCCCAGCCGGGCGGTCTCGGCCAGGCCACGGGTCATCAGCATGGCCCGGGTGTTGTCGCCGAAGCCCATCGCGGTGGCGATCCCGTACGCCAGCGCGATCACGTTCTTCACCGCCCCACCCAGCTCGCAGCCGATCACGTCGTCGTTGGTGTACGGGCGGAAGTAGGGCGTCCGGATCGAGGCCTGCACCAGCGCCGTCCGGCGGCTGTCGGTGCCGGCGACCACGGTGGCGGCCGGCTGCTCGGCGGCGATCTCCGGGGCCAGGTTGGGCCCGGAGACGACCACCACCCGGTCGGCCGGCACCCCGGCCGTCTCGGTGATCACCTGGCTCATCCGCTTCGTGGTGCCCAGCTCGATGCCCTTCATCAGGGACACCAGCGTGGCGTCGGGGGCCAGGTGGGGCGTCCAGTCGGCCAGGTTTCCGCGCAGCGTCTGCGACGGCACCGAGAGCACCACCACCTCGGCGCCCTCGATCGCCTCGGCGGCGTCGCCGGTGGCGGTGACCCGCTCGGGCAGGCGCACGTCCGGCAGGTAGTCCGGGTTGTGCCGTCCGGTCCGGATCGCCTCGGCCACGGCGGCGCGGCGGGCCAGGACGGTGACGTCCCGCCCGGCGTCGGCGAGGATCTTGGCGAACGCGGTTCCCCAGGACCCGGCGCCGAGGACCGCGACGTGCCCGCTCATTCGGAGACCTCCCGGGTGCCGGTGCGGGCCGGCCGCTGCCAGAGCGGTGGCGGGGTGCCACCGCGGATCTCGGCGACCAGGTCACGGATCCGCAGCATGATCGTGTCCGTCATCTCCTCCAGGATCGCCCGGGTCGGCGTGGCGTCCGCCCACCGGCTCAGGTCGACCGGCGGCCCGGCCACCACCGTCACCGGGGTGCGCGGGCGCAGCCCGATCCGCGCCGTCCGGGGGTCGAACATCCGCTCCGGGCCGACCATCGCCACCGGGATCACCGGGGCGCCGGTGGCCAACGCCAGCCGGGCCGCGCCGGTCTTGCCCTTCATCGGCCACAGCTGCGGCTCCCGGGTCGTGGTGCCCTCCGGGTAGATCACCACGGCGCCTCCCTCGTCCAGCGCGGCGACCAGCTTGTCCAGCGACTTGACCGCCTCGACGCTGCCCCGCTCGACCGGGATCTGCCTGCACCGGTGCAGGATCCAGCCGATCACCGGGACCCGGAAGACGCTGGCCTTGCCCAGGAACTGCGGCCAGCGCCCGGCGTCGTAGATGAAGTGCGCGGAGACCAGCGGGTCGGCGTGCGAGATGTGGTTGGGCACGATGATGATCCCGCCGTCGCGGCGCAGGTGTTCCATCCCCCGCCAGGTGCGCCTGGTCCACACCGTCAACACCGGCTTCACCAGCACCACGGCGAACCGTTGCCAGAATCCCAGCCTCCGCGGTGCCACAGTGCCTCCTCGTTCCGCCCCACGCGCCCCGGGAGAGAATCATGCCTGCTCGCCCCCGGTCCGGCCAGTGCGGGTACCGCCACCGGCGCTGGCAGGATGGTCGGCGTGCCTGAGCCGAGCTGGACCGTGGTGATGCCGGTGAAGCGCCTCCGCGCCGCGAAGAGCCGGCTGCGGGGCGCGCTGCCCGGCGTACCCCACGAGGAACTGGCGCTGGCCCTGGCGGCCGACACGCTGCGCGCGGTGCGGGCGTGCCCGGCGGTCGCCCGGGTGCTGGTGGTCACCGACGACCCCCGGGCGGGCGCGGCGGCGACCGCCGCGGGCACCCGGGTCGTTGCCGACCCGGGCGGCGGGCTCAACGCGGCCTTCCGGCACGGCGCGGCCCTCGCCGGGCCCGGGGAGGCGGTGGCCGCCCTCACCGCCGACCTGCCGGCGCTGCGCCCGGCCGAGCTGGCCGCGGCGCTGCGCGCCACCGAGGGGGTACGCGGGTTCGTGGCCGACGCCCCGGGCGGGGGCACCGTGCTGCTCGCCGCGCCGGCCGGGCTGCCGCTGGCCCCCCGCTTCGGCCCGGGCTCGGCCGCCGCGCACGCCGCCGGCGGCGCGCTACCGCTGGCCGGCGACTGGCCCAGCCTGCGCCGGGACGTGGACACCCCGCCCGACCTGGCCGCCGCCGCCGGGCTGGGCGTGGGCCCCCGCACCGGGGCGCTGCTGGCCCGGGTCGCCGGTGCGGTCCGGTACGGTGCTGGCATGCAGGGCACGGTGGCCACCTACGACGCGTCGACCCGCAGCGGGGTGCTGCTGCTCGACGACGGCACCGAGCTGGCCTTCCCGGCCCGCGCGTTCGACGCGTCCGGGCTCCGGCTGCTGCGGCTCGGCCAGCGGGTGCGCGTGGAACGCGACGCGGCCGGCGAGGTGGTCCGCGTGACCTTGCCGACCATGGCGTGAACAACCTGGCCGGAGTTCATTTTCTGTTCACTCTCGTCAGGGAATCATGAGGTGGTGAGCACCCCTCGCGAGCACTCCGACCCGCCGCCCCTCCTCGACCCCGGCACGCCCCGCAACGGCCGCCCCACGCGCGGACCCGACGGGCGGTTCCGGCAGACCCGGCCGCCCGAGGAGCGCCTCGGCGCCGACCCGGACGCGGCCGGCGCCACCGGCCTTGACGAGCCGCTCGACCCGGTGGAGGGACCCGGCCCGGCCGACGGGACCGACCCGGACGCCGGCCCGTCGACCGCGCAGCCGCTGCCGGAGGACCGCTTCCTCAACCGCGAGCTGTCCTGGCTCGACTTCAACGCCCGGGTGCTGGCGCTCGCCGAGGACCCCCGCACGCCGCTGCTGGAGCGCGCGAAGTTCCTGGCGATCTTCGCCAGCAACCTGGACGAGTTCTTCATGGTCCGGGTGGCCGGGCTCAAGCGCCGGCTCTCCGCCGGCCTGCCGGTGCGCGGCGGTGACCGGCTGCCGCTGCGCACCCAGCTCGAACTGATCACCGAGCGGACCGCCGACCTGGTCGCCCGGCACGCCGCCTGCTTCGTCGACGACGTGCTGCCCCGGCTCGCCGAGGAGGACATCCGGGTCCTGCGGTGGAGCGACCTCGACGACGCCGAGCGGGAGCGGCTGCGCACCTGGTTCCGCGAGCACATCTTCCCGGTGCTCACGCCGCTCGCGGTCGACCCGGCGCACCCGTTCCCCTACATCTCCGGCCGGTCGCTGAACCTGGCCGTCTCGGTCCGCGACCCGGACGGCGGTTCGGAGCTGTTCGCCCGGGTCAAGGTGCCGAACAACGTCCCCCGGTTCGTCCGGGTGGCCAAGGACCGGCCCGGGGTGCGTTTCCTGCCGGTGGAGGACCTCATCTCCGTCCACCTCGGCCAGCTCTTCTCCGGCATGCAGGTGGTCGAGTGCCACCTGTTCCGGGTCACCCGCAACGCCGAGGTGGAGGTCGACGAGGACCGCGACGAGGACCTGCTCCAGGCGCTCGAGCGGGAGCTGGCCCGGCGCCGGTTCGGCCCGCCGGTGCGGCTGGAGGTGGCCGCCTCCATCTCCGACCACATGCTGGAGCTGCTCGTCCGCGAGCTGGACATGGACGGACACGACGTGCTGCGGGTCCGAGGGCTGCTCGACCTGTCCGCCCTGTGGCAGGTCTACGGCGAGGCCGACCGACCCGACCTCAAGGACCCGCCGTTCGTGCCGGCCACCCACCCGCGCCTGGCCGAGGGTGAGGTGCCGCGCAGCGTGTTCGCCACGTTGCGCGACGGCGACGTGCTGGTGCACCACCCCTACCACTCGTTCGCGACCAGCGTGCAGCGCTTCGTGGAGCAGGCCGCGGCCGACCCGAACGTGCTCGCCATCAAGCAGACGCTCTACCGCACCAGCGGCGACTCCCCGATCGTCGACGCGCTGGTCGACGCGGCCGCCGCCGGCAAGCAGGTGGTGGTGCTGGTGGAGCTGAAGGCGCGCTTCGACGAGGTGGCCAACATCGGCTGGGCCCGCACCCTGGAGCGGGCCGGCTGCCATGTGGTCTACGGCCTGGTGGGGCTCAAGACGCACTGCAAGACCGCGCTGGTGGTGCGCCAGGAGGGCAACCAGATCCGGCGCTACTGCCACATCGGCACCGGCAACTACCACCCGAAGACCGCCCGGCTCTACGAGGACTTCGGCATGCTCACCGCCGATCCGGAGATCGGCGCCGACCTGACCGACCTGTTCAACGTGCTCACCGGCTACAGCCGGCAGACCGCCTTCCGCCGGCTGCTGGTCGCCCCGCAGGGCATCCGCAGCGGCCTGATCGAGCGGATCGACCGGGAGATCGAGCACGTCCGGCTCGGCATGCCGGGGCTGGTGCAGTTCAAGGTGAACTCCCTGGTCGACGAGGAGATCACCGACGCGCTCTACCGGGCGTCGCGGGCGGGCGTCCACGTCGACCTGCTGATCCGGGGCATGTGCACGCTGCGCCCGGGCGTGCCCGGGCTGTCGGAGAACATCCGGGTCCGCTCGATCCTCGGCCGGTTCCTGGAGCACTCGCGCGTCTTCCGGTTCGGCAACAACGGCGACGCGGAGTTCTGGATGGGTTCGGCCGACCTGATGCACCGCAACCTGGACCGCCGGGTGGAGGCGCTGGTGCAGGTGAGCGACCCGGTGGCCCGGGCCGAGCTGGACCACGTCCTGGCCACCGCGTTCGACAGCGACGTGGACGCGTTCGAGCTGGCCGCGGACGGCAGCTGGCACCGGCGTACCGGCACCGACGACGCGCCGCTGACCCACCTGCAGGACCTGCTGTTGCGCCGGGTCGGCGGTCGGGCGGACTGAGCGGGCCGTGCCGGGCGACGGGCGGGCATACGGTGAGCGGATGAGCGACGACGAACCGGTGCGGATCCGGGCGGCGGGTGGCGTCGTCTGGCGTCCGGGTCCCACCGGCGTCGAGATCTGCCTGGTGCACCGTCCCCGCTACGGCGACTGGTCACTGCCCAAGGGCAAGCTGGACGCCGGCGAGCACCCGCTGGTCGCCGCCGTGCGGGAGGTGGCCGAGGAGACCGACGTGCGGGCCGTGCCGCAGGTCCGCCTGCCCACGGTCCGCTACCGCAGCGAGGGCCGACCCAAGGCGGTCGACTGGTGGTCGATGCGGGCCGTCGGCGCCGGCGGCTTCCAGCCCGGCACCGAGGTCGACGAGGTGGCCTGGTACGCGGTGGACGACGCCGCCCGCCGGGTCAGCTATCCGCACGACGCCGAGGTGATCGCCGCGTTCGCGGCGCTGCCGCCGGTCACCGCCACGCTGCTGCTGGTCCGGCACGCGCACGCCGGCAAGCGGGGCACGTGGACCGGCCCGGACACCGGCCGCCCGCTGGACGCCGAGGGGCGGGCGCAGGCGCGGGCGCTGGTCCCGCTGGTGTCCCTGGTCCGCCCGGTGCGCCTGCTCTCCGCGTCGGCCCGCCGCTGCGTGCAGACCCTGGACCCGGCGGCGACCCACCTGGACCTGCCGATCGAGGTCTGCGGCGACCTGGACGAGCCGGCGCCGGGCCAGCAGGCCGAGGAGTGCGCGCTCGCCGCCGCCGCGCGGCTGACCGCGCTGGCCGCCGCCGGCGAGCCGGTCGCGGTGTGCAGCCAGGGCAAGGTGATCCCGGGCGCGCTGGAACGGCTCACCGGCCGCGCCGACGACTTCACCACCGCCAAGGGGGGCGGCTGGCTCCTCCCCTTCGCCGGCGACCGCCTGGTGCTCGCCGACCGCCTGTAGGCGGGCCGGGTTCACGGGAACGCGACGGTGAGCGTCACCGGGAGGTGGTCGCTGGCCTCGGTACGCGGCGCGCGCACCTCGGCGGCGGTCAGGCCCGGCGAGACGAGGACGTGGTCGATCTGGGTACGCGGGTCGTCGGCGGGGCTGGTCCGCAGCGGCCGGGCGGCGGCCAGCGCGTCCACCAGACCGGCCCGGGTGAACTCGGCGAACGCCGGATCGTCCGGCTCGGTGTTGAGGTCGCCGCCGAGCACCAGCGGCCGGCCGGCCGCGTATTCGCCGGCGAACGCGGCCACCTCGCGGGCCTGTTCCACCGGATCCCGGCCGGGCGGCGGTTGCAGGTGGGTGGCGACCACGGCCAGCTCGCGCCCGCCGAGGTCGAGCGTCACGCCGAGCGCCTGCGCCCCGGTCGGCGCGCCGTGCGCGGTCAACGGCCGGGTCCGGCCGGAGCGCACCGGGAATCGGGTGAGCACCGCGTCGCCCCACACCGGGTCGGCGGCGGGCGCGAAGACGTACGGCATCCCCAGCCGACCGGCCAGCAGCGCCACCGTGTCGTGCCCGCCGTTGAGCCACCAGCCCCGGTCCACCTCGCTGAGCAGCACCACGTCCGCCCCGCGCAGCTGTCCGGCGACCGCGTCGAGGTCCAGCCGGCCGTCGATGCCGAAGCCCATCCGGATGTTGTAGGCGGTGACCCGCACCGTCCCCGGCGGGCCGCCCGGCCGGGGGTCCGACGGCGGGGCGTGCAGGTGGGCGGCGAGCCCGGCCGACGCCGTCAGGCCGAGGAGGAGCCAGGTCCGCGCCGGATCGGGCAGGGTCGGGGCGGACCACGGTGGCCCGGTGAACGCCACCAGAGCAACCAGGACGGCCGCGGCGACCGGCACCCACCCGTTGGGGTACCCGAGGTCGTAGGCGGCGTAGTAGGCCACCGTGGCCACCGCGAAGACCAGCATTCCGACGACGGCGGCCCGACCGCGCCGCGCCGCCGCCCGTCCGTCCGGGTCGGCGCCGGCCACCGCGTCGTCGGTCGTCGAGTCGGTCAGCGCCAGGCAACCGCCGAGCCCGGCGGCGGTGAGCAGGTACGCCGGGACCAACCGCCCGGTCGCGAACAGCACCGCGCCCGCGACCAGCGCGACCGGCCAGAGCACCCGGGCGAGACGGGTCGGCATCCGGAGCAGCACGCCCGCCAGGAACAGCAGGACCGCGTACCCGCCCAGCACGGGGACGGCGGGACGGGCGAGGCCGGGGAAGTCGGGGGAACCGGCGCCGGCGGCGGCGCTCCAGACCGCCGGGGCGAGCGCGATCTGGTTGGCCAGCAGCAGCGCCGGACCGCAGAGCAACCAGGCCCGCCGCCCGGCGGACGGCGTCGCCGGCCGTCGTGTCGCGGAGAGCCCGGCCGCGGCGAGGAACGCCAGCACCAGCGGGACGCTCAGGCTCCACCCGAGCACACCACCGCGCCAGACCAGGTCCTCGGTGCCGAGCAGGGCGTGCCCGACCGCGTTGCCGGCCAGGCCGAGCGCCAGCCCGGCGACCGGCCGGTCGACGAGCGCGGCGGCCGCGGCGAGCCAGACCAGGCCGGCGAGCAGCCCGGCGCACGCCAGCCAGAGCTGGGCCGTGCCACCGGGACCGGCGGTCAGGAGCAGGCGTACGGCGGCCAGCACGCCGGCCGCCGCGAGGCCGACCGGGCGGACGCCGAGCCGGCGTACCAGGCCGGGCGCGGCCAGCGCGAGCACGAACCAGCCGAGCGCGAACGCGCCGAGCAGCTCGGCGGGCGTCTCGGCGGCGCGGCCGAAGAGCGTGATGACCGACGGGAGCCAGACCCGAAGCACGTCCAGCAGGACCGTGACGCCCAGGGCGAGCGCGAGGGTGCAGAGGTGACGGTGCCGCACGGGCGCCTCTTCTCGTGACCGACGGGGGTTTCGGCACGGCGATTCTGCGCGGCGGCGCGGCGGGCGGTCAACGCGTACCCACGGACGAGGGCGCCCACCGCGAACGGTGGGCGCCCCCGGTGGGACGGTCCGGTCAGCGCCGGGTGGCGGCCTTCTTGGCCGGCGCCTTCTTCGCGGGCGCCTTCTTGGCCGCCGTGGTCTTCTTCGCCGTGGCCGACTTGGCCGCGGTCGTCTTCTTGGCCGCGGTGGTCTTCTTGGCCGTGGCGGACTTCGCCGCGGTCGTCTTCTTCGCCGCCGCGGTCTTGGTCGCGGTGGCCTTCTTGGCCGGTGCGGCCTTCTTGCTCGCGGCCGTGGTCTTGGTGGCCTTCGCCGCCGTGGTCTTCTTCGCGGCCCCGGTGGTCTTCGCCGCCGTGGTCTTCTTCGCCGCCGCGGTGGTCTTGGCGGCCCCGGTGGTCTTCTTCGCGGCGGCGGTGTCCTTCGGCACCTTGCCGCTGGCCACCATCTCCTTGAAGCCCGCGCCCGCCCGGAAGGTCGGGACGGAGGTCTTCTTGACCTTCACCGCCTCGCCGGTCCGCGGGTTGCGCGCTGTTCGGGCTCCCCGGACGCGCTTCTCGAACGCTCCGAATCCGGTGATCGCCACCTTCTCGCCCTTGGTGACCGCCGCCTGGACCTCAGCGAGAACCGCGTCGAGCGCGGCCGTCGCCGTCTTCCGGTCCCCCAGGCGAACGGCGAGCGCCTCGATGAGCTCGGCCTTGTTCACGACTTCCTCCCGATTGTGCAACTGACTCGACGCGAGCCATTCTGCGCGCACGGTATGCCCTGTGCTGCCTGGACACAAACATTCGGTGGAAAAAAGCCCTTGTGTCGCAACGGATTCGCCCCCACCGGCCGGGCCGGTGGGGGCGAAAAGGGGGTACGGGTCAGGCGATCGAGGGCAGGAACACCGGTCGGGAGGCCTCGTACGTGGCGATGTCGGCCTCGTGCCGGAGGGTGAGTCCAATGTCGTCCAAGCCCTCCATCAGCCGCCACCGACTGTGGTCGTCCAGCGGGAAGGCCCAGGTGGCATCCCCGGCGCGGACCTCGCGGGCGTCGAGATCGACGGTGACCGGAGTGGTCGGATCGGATTCCGCGAGCGCCCAGAGTTGCTCCACGGCACTCAATTCCAGCTCGACCGGAAGGAGCCCTTCCTTCAGCGCGTTGCCGCGGAAGATGTCGCCGAAGCGGGGCGACACGACGGCCCGGAACCCCCAGTCCCGCAGCGCCCAGACGGCATGCTCCCGGGACGACCCGGTGCCGAACTCCGGACCGGCCACAAGAATCGACGCTCCCGAATAAGCGGGATCGTTGAGAACGAATGACGGGTCCTCCCGCCA
Organism: Micromonospora sp. WMMD754; assembly: GCF_049315235.1. Lineage (NCBI taxonomy): Bacteria > Bacillati > Actinomycetota > Actinomycetes > Micromonosporales > Micromonosporaceae > Micromonospora > Micromonospora sp. WMMD754. The sequence continues at coordinate 3,416,871 of NZ_CP186058.1, read as the reverse complement.
CGCATTGAACAGGCCGTCGGCGAAACCGGTCCGGGTCACCCGCTTGAGGTACACGGCGGGGATGATCTGGTCGGTGTCCACGTTGGACCGCCGCAGCGGCACCACGGTGCCGGTGTGGGTGGTGAACTTGTCCATCTCTCGGCTGCCCTTCTACAGGTCGGCGGGGGCGGCCAGCCGGCCGACCACGGCGGTGGCGGCGGCGACCGGCGGGGACACCAGGTGGGTACGCCCGCCCCGACCCTGGCGGCCCTCGAAGTTGCGGTTGGAGGTCGAGGCGGAGCGCTCCCCGGGCCTGAGCGTGTCGGGGTTCATCCCCAGACACATGGAGCAGCCGGCGAACCGCCACTCGGCGCCCGCGTCGGTGAAGACCTGGTCCAGCCCCTCGATCTCGGCCGCCTCCCGGACCGCGGCGGAGCCGGGAACCACGAGCATGCGTACGCCGTCGGCGACCCGCCGCCCGCGCAGCACGTCGGCGGCGGCCCGCAGGTCCTCCAACCGGCCGTTGGTGCAGGAGCCGACGAAGACCACGTCGACGGCGAGGTCGCGCAGCGGGGTGCCGGGGCTGAGGTCCATGTATTCCAACGCCCGCCGGGCGGCGACCCGCTCCGGCTCGGTGTCGAACGCCTCCGGGTCCGGCACGGTCGCGCCCAGCGGCACGCCCTGACCGGGGTTGGTGCCCCAGGTGACGAACGGCGTGATCCGGCTCGCGTCCAGCGTGACCTCGGTGTCGAACGTCGCGCCCTCGTCGGTGGGCAACGTCCGCCAGTATTCCAGCGCCGCGTCCCAGTCGGCCCCCTGGGGCGCGTTCGGCCGCCCCTTCAGGTACGCGAACGTGGTCTCGTCCGGCGCGATCATGCCGGCCTTGGCGCCCCACTCGATGGACATGTTGGCGATCGTCATCCGCCCCTCCATCGACAGGTCGCGGATGGCCTCGCCCCGGTACTCGACGATGTGGCCGCGACCGCCGCCGGTGCCCACCTGCGCGATCAGCGCGAGCACCAGGTCCTTGGCGGTGACGCCGGGCGCCAGTTCGCCGACCACGTTGACCGCCATGGTGCGCGGGCGGGCCTGCGGCAACGTCTGGGTGGCGAGCACGTGCTCGACCTCGCTGGTGCCGATGCCGAACGCGAGCGCGCCGAACGCGCCGTGGGTGGCGGTGTGCGAGTCGCCGCAGACGATCGTCATGCCGGGCTGGGTGAGACCGAGCTGCGGGCCGATGACGTGCACGATGCCCTGGTTCTCGTCGCCCAGCGGGTGCAGCCGCACCCCGAACTCGGCGCAGTTGCGGCGCAGCGTCTCGATCTGGGTGCGGGAGGTGGGGTCCGCGATCGTGAGCAGGTCGCCGCGCCGGGAGCGGAACGCAGGGTCGTCGTACCCGGTCGGGGTGTTGTGGTCCTCGGTCGCGATCGTCAGATCGGTCCGGCGCACCCCGCGCCCGGCCAGGCGCAGCCCGTCGAACGCCTGCGGGCTGGTCACCTCGTGCAGCAGGTGCAGGTCGATGAAGAGCAGGTCCGGCTCGCCGGCGGCGGAGCGGACCACGTGCGCGTCCCAGACCTTCTCGGCCAGGGTCCTCGGTTGAGTGACTCCCACCATCTGGACATCCTAAATTCTGGGAGGTAAATTTCGGCTTGTGGGACACAGTATGAGCGGTGTCGGCGTTCTCGACAAGGCGGTGGTCATCCTGGCCGCCTGTGTCGACGGCGCCAGCCTGGCCGAACTCGTTGAACGCACCAAGCTGCCCCGGGCCACCGCGCACCGGCTGGCACAGGCGCTGGAGATCCACCGGATGCTGGTCCGGGACACCCAGGGCCGATGGCGCCCGGGTCCACGCCTGGGCGAGCTGGCCAACGCGGCCCCGGACGTGCTGCTCACCGCCGCCGAGCCGCTGCTCGCGGCGCTGCGCGACGCCACCGGCGAGAGCGCCCAGCTCTACCTGCGCCGCGCCGACGAGCGCATCTGCGTGGCCGCCGCCGAGCGCGCCAGCGGTCTGCGGGACACCGTCCCGGTCGGCTCGGTGCTGCCGATGACCGCCGGCTCGGCGGCCCAGATCCTGCTCGCCTGGGAGCCACCGGAGGCGGTCATGCCGCTGCTCCCCCGCTCCAAGTTCACCGGCCGCACGCTGGCCGAGGTGCGCCGGCGCGGCTGGGCGCAGAGCGTCGCGGAGCGGGAGGCCGGCGTGGCGAGCGTCTCCGCCCCGATCCGGGACCGCACCGGGCGGGTGATCGCCGCGATCAGCATCTCCGGTCCGATCGAACGCCTCGGCCGCCGCCCCGGCGAACGCCACGCCATGGCCGTCGTCCGCGCCGGCCAACGCCTCTCCGGCCTCTGACCCCCGGCTGCCCGGCTGCCCGGCTGCCCGGCTGCCCGGCTGCCCGGCTGCCCGGCTGCCCGGCTGCCCGGCTGCCCGGCTGCCCGGCTGCCCGGCTGCCCGGCTGCCCGGCTGCCCGGCTGCCCGGCTGCCCGGCTGCGAGATCTTGGTACGAAACGGCCCCTCCAGGGGCCGTTTCGTACCAAGATCTTCGCTGTTCCAGGCGGCGGCAGCCGTCCCGCTCCGTCGATCAAGGAGTTTGCGTCGGATCGGGGCAGCGCGGGTGACGCGAACTCCTTGATCGACGAGGAGCGACCGGGCCGGAGGGGACGAGGAGCGACCAGGCCGGAGGGAAGGCAGAATGTCGAACGGCCCGTCTCGCGGGAGCGAGACGGGCCGTTCGATGACGTAGCCCCGACCGGATTCGAACCGGCGCTACCGCCTTGAGAGGGCGGCGTCCTGGGCCGCTAGACGACGGGGCCAGGCACTTTTCCTGCTTCACCACCCTGCCGGGCGGCGTGGCAGTAGTCTAGCGGCACCGCGTCCGGCACCGCCGCCGGGGGTCACCCCCTGCGCGGGCAGCCGAACAGCAGACGCGGGGGAGCCGAACAGCAGAACAGCCCGCCCCGGGAAGTGGGACGGGCTGACGGTGCTGTAGCCCCGACCGGATTCGAACCGGCGCTACCGCCTTGAGAGGGCGGCGTCCTGGGCCGCTAGACGACGGGGCCAGAACCTTCTTGCACTCCGGCAGCGGTGAACTGCCGGAATCCAGCGACCGGGGTTCTTGCGAACCCGCGGCTGCGCTGGGGTACCAGGACTCGAACCTAGACTAACTGAACCAGAATCAGTCGGGCTGCCAATTACCCCATACCCCATTGGCCCCTTGCGGCGCCGGGAATGAACTTTACCCTCCCGGTGCCGACAGGCCAAATCCAACCCCCCGAACCACCCTTGACCTGCGGAAACGGGGCGTCGGACGGATCAGGCGACGGGGACGACGGGGTTGCTGAGTTCCCCGATCCCCTCGATCCGCACGGTGACCGTATCCCCCTCGGTGAGCGGGCTAACCCCCGCCGGCGTGCCGGTGAGCACCACGTCGCCGGGAAGCAGCGTCATCACGTGCGAGATGTAGGACACCAGGCCCGGCACGTCGAAGACCATGTCCTTGGTCCGGCCGAGCTGGCGGACCTCCATCTCCTCCGGGTTGCGGCCCACCTCGCACCGGATCTCCAGGTCGGCCACGTCCAGCCCGGTGGTGATCCACGGACCGATGGGGCAGAACGAGTCGAAGCCCTTGGCCCGGGTCCACTGGCCGTCGGACCGCTGGAGGTCCCGCGCGGTGACGTCGTTGGCGCAGGTGTAGCCGAAGATGGCCCGCTCGGCGGCGGCCCGGTCGGCGCGGCGGGCGCCCGGCGCCCCGATCACCACGGCCAGCTCCGCCTCGTGCTCCACCTGCTTCGAGAAGATCGGCAGGCGGATGGCGTCCCGCGGACCGATCACCGAGGTGGACGGCTTGAGGAAGAGCAGCGGCTCCTTGGGCACCTCGCTGCCGTGCTCGGCGGCGTGCTCGGCGTAGTTACGGCCGACACAGACCACCTTGCTGGGCAGGATCGGCGACAGGAGCCGGACGTCGGAGAGCGCCCAGCGGGCGCCGGAGAACTGGATCTGCCCGAACGGGTGGCCCTCGATCTCGGCGATGGTCAGGCCCTGCGGCCCGGCCTCCGGTTCGCCCTCGACGACTCCGAACGACATTCCCTTGGCATGAGCGAAACGAGCGATACGCACCTGGCCAATCTATCCCCGACGCCGGCGGGTGGCGGCCGGTCCGGCCCGGCGCGGCCGGCCAGGGTACGCCGGATCACACCGGCCGGGGCGGGATTGCCGGCTTCGTACCCGCCCGGCGGGCCCCGGACCATAGCTTCGGGTCCGGAGGTTCGTTGGTATGCCTGCATCGAGACGACACCACAGGACCCTGGCAGTGCTGGTGAACTGCCTCGGCGTCATCGCCGCCGTGCCCGCGCTGCCCCCGGCGGCGCCCCGGGCGGCCGCCGCTCCCGCCCGACCGGCCCCACCGCCGGCCGCGGTCGCGGCGCCGGCCCGCCCGGCCGAGGCGGCCACCCCGATCCCGACCGGCGTCCCGGCGGTGCCGCCCGCGGTGCCGACCACCGGCCCGGCTCCGGTCCCGGCGTCGATGCCACCGGTGAGCGTGGCGGTGGGCGCGGCCGGCACGCCGGCGCCGGGTTACCGGATCGAGGTGCGCAACGCCGGTGCGACGCCGGTCGAGACGCTGGTGCGGCAGGAGCTGCCGAGCGGCTCCCGCGCCACCACGGTGACCGGCGGGGGTCGGGCCACCGGCCCGGTGAGGGCGACGGCCGGCGAGGTCACCTGGCGGCTGCGGCTGCCGGCGCGGAGCACCACCACCCTGCACACCGCGCTCGCGGTCACCGGCCCGGGCCGTTCGGTGACGGCCCCCACCTGCGTCTACGGCACCGACGGCACCCGTCCGTACGACTGCGCCACGGCGACCTGGGTGGGCGCGGCCACGGCGCCGGCGGCGCAGGTGACGGCGGCCCCGGCCTGGCGTCGTCCGCCGGTGCTGCTCGCCGCGTTCGCCGCGCTGCTGGTGCTCACCGGCGGCCTGCTCTGGTGGGCGGCGGCCCGGCGACGACGCCGGCCCGCCACGACGAGCGGGGGCACGATCGGGGCGTCGGGCGCGACCGGGACTCGACCGGCCGAACCGGTCGCCGCGAGCGGGGCGGGCGGCCCGGAGGACCGGGGCACCGTCTACCCGCGCCCGGCGCTGCCCACGCCCGCCGTCCGACGTCGCCGGCCGCCGGTCTGGCTGGTGGTCGGCGTGGCCGCCGCGGTGCTGGCCGGCGTGGTCGGGGCGGCGGCGTGGACGGCCACGCAGCGGGTCGCCGCGATGGACACCACCAAGCAGCCGACCAGCGGCGCCTGGGTGGGCAGCAGCGTCACCGGCGCGCTGGGGGTGCCGTTGCGGGAGACCGCGTTCGAGTTCACCGTCTACCGGATGAGCTGCGGGACGGGGGTGCTGCCGGCGGCGCCGGGCGGCGGGCGGCCGTGCCTGGCCACCGTGGGCGTGCGCAACCTCACGTCCGAGCAGCAGACGTGGCACGGTCAGTTGCAGCGCGCGTACCTGCCCGGCGGCAACTGGGTGGCCGCGGACGAGAACGCCACGCGGGTGGCGAACCTCGGCCGGGACGTGTTCGCCCAACCGGTGGCCGCCGGCCGGCGGGTGCTGCTGCCGCTGGTCTTCACCGTGCACGGCGGCGAGCCGCCGAAGCAGTTGGAGCTGCGCAGCGGGGTGTTCTCCGCCGGCGTGCGGGTGGACGTGGACTGACCGGGGTGCAGGCGGCGGTCGTACCCTGGGGTCCGTGACCGCCGCCCTCGCCCCCGCCGCCGTGCTCGACGCGGCCGACTGGCAGGCCCGCCGGCGCGCCCACGAGGAGCGGGTCGACGCCTGGCTGGCGCCGCACCTGGCCCGCCGCCGCACCGGGGTGAAGCATCCGGTGGAGGACTTCCTGTTCACCTACTACTCGCACCGGCCGGCGCAGCTGCGCCGGTGGCACCCCGGCGCGGGCGTGGCGCTGCGCGACGCCGACCCGGCCGGGTTCGGCCCGGACTACACCGCCGGCGCCGTCGGGCTCACCCTCGACACCGAGCGGGTACGCGCGCGGCGCGCCGAGTCGATCGACTGGATCCGTACGCTGCTGGCGGCCACCGCCGGTCGCCCGGCGCACCTGGGCTGCTTCGGCATGCACGAGTGGGCGATGGTCTACCGGCAGACGCAGGAGCAGGTGCGGCACAACGCCTGGCCGTTGCGCCTGAGCCCGGAGGCGACCGCGGCGGTGGTCGAGGAGCGTGGCGTGCGGTGCAGCCACTTCGACGCGTTCCGGTTCTTCACCGGTCCGGCCCGGCCGCTCAACGTGCTCCAACCGACCCGGGAGCGTCAGCACGCGCTGGAGCAGCCGGGCTGCCTGCACGCCAACATGGATCTCTACAAGTGGGCCTACAAGCTCTCGCCGCTGGTGCCGTCGGAGCTGGTCGCGGACGCGTTCGCGCTGGCCCGGGAGATCCGCGTGCTGGACATGCGGGCCAGCCCGTACGACCTGGCGGATCTGGGCCACCCGCCGGTGCGGGTGGAGACCCCGGAGGGCCGGGCCGAGTACGCCGCCGCCCAGCGCGGCTTCGCCGAGCGGGCCGCCGGGCTGCGGTCCCGCCTGCTGGCCGCGCTGGACCGGTCGGCGCCCGCCGGCCCGGCCTGAGCCGGGCCGCGGCGGGTCAGCCGAGCGCGCAGGCCGGCGTCGGCGAGCACGGACGCGGGTCGACGCCTCCGGCTCAACCCTCCGGATGCCCCCGGTGTCGGGCCCACTCCGGCGCGAGGATCGACATGACGGTGGCGTCCACCCAGCCGTCGCCGTCGCGCAGCACCTGCCGCAGCGTCCCCTCGGCCACGAAGCCGACCTTCTCGTAGGCCCGCCGGGCGCGCGGGTTGAACGCGAACACCTCCAGCCCGACGCGGTGCAGGCCGAGCTGCTCGAAGCCGTGGCCGACGATCAGCCGGACCGCCTCGGTGCCGAGGCCCCGGTCCCGTCCGGTCGGCCCGATGAGGGTGCGGAAGTTGCAGCTCGCGTTGGCGCGGTCCCACTCGTTCAGCACCACCTCGCCGACGCAGCGCCCACTGGCGCGGTCGACCACGGCCAGGTCGAGCCGGTCGGTCTGGCTGTTGCGGGTGCCGTACCAGGCCCGCAGCCGGGTGTCGGGGAAGCCTTCCCCGGGCGGGCTCCCGGTCAGCCGGGCCACCTCCGGGTCGGTCAGGATCTCCGCCAGCGCGGGCAGGTCGTCGTCGTGGAACGGGCGCAGCAGCACACGCTCGCCGGTGAGCGTGGGCTTGACGGAGAAGTCGGTCGGCACGGGATGGATTCTGGGCAGCCGCGCAGCGGGCCGCAAACTTTTAAACCGCTGCCAGCCGGCCCGATCGGGCAATCCCCGACGCCCGAACCTCGGGCCTTGGCACAGTGGGGAAATGGGCGGGGTCGGTCGGATCCAACTGGCCGACCAGGCCGGCGGGGTCAGCCGGCTGGAGTTGTTCCTCGACCTGATCTTCGTGTTCGCCTTCCTCAACGTCACCGGGTTGACCGCCGAGCAGCTCAACCCGGCCGGTCTGCCCCGTGGACTCCTGCTCCTCGTGCTGCTCTGGTGGTGCTGGACGCCGTTCGCCTGGCTCGGGACGATGGTGCGACTGGATCGGGGCGTCCTGCCGGTGGCGATGTTCGGGCTCAGCGCCGCCCTGTTCGTGATGAGCCTGACGGTGCGGGAGGCGTTCCTGGATCGTCCGGGCGGGCTGTCCGGTCCCGTGGTCTTCGCCCTGGGTTACCTCGTCGTGCGGGGCACCGCGCTCGCCGTGGCCACGGTGGCCACGACGGACCGGACCGGGGTCCGGCACCTGATCCGGAGGGTCTGGCCGCCCGCCGCGGTGGGTGCGCTGTTCCTGCTCGCGGCGGCGGTGGCGCCGACCTACGTCCCGGATGCCGTCACCCGGGAGTGGGTCCGATTCGCCCTGGTCGGTTGTGCGGTCGTCGTCGAGTACGGCGGCGTCCTGCTGGTCGGAGCCCAGCGGTGGCGGATCGCCTCCATACCGTACTGGGCGGAGCGACACGCGCTGATCATCCTGATCGGGTTCGGCGAGACGATCATCTCGATCGGGCTCAGCCAGGGCATGGCGGTGGCGCAGCCGCTGACCCCGGCCGTGGCGATCGGGACTCTGCTCGGTGTCGTGCTCGCCGGCGCGCTCTGGTGGACGTACTTCGACATCGCCCGGTTCGCGGCGGAGAAGGCGCTCCAGCGGGTCGCGAGCGACCGGCGCGCGGCACTCGGACGGGACGCGTACAGCTTCCTGCACCTGCCGATGATGGCCGGACTGATCCTCGTGGCGCTGGGACTCAAGAAGGCACTCGGCGAGCTGCGGGTGCACAGCGGGGAGAGTGATCCGCTCCTCGGGGTGGCGACGCTCTACGGCGGGGTGGTGCTGTACCTGGTCGGACTGGTGCTGTTCGAGCTGCGGACGCTACGCATCCTGGGCCGCTCGCCGCTGCTCGGCATCGTGCTGGTGCTGGCGGCCGCGCCGGTCGCCCCGCGCCTGCCGGTGCTCGCCGAACTGGCCGTGCTGGCGGCTGCCGTGGGCGCGACCGCGTTGGCCGACGCGACGATCTTCCGGCACCGTCACCGGCGCCTGCACGTGGCCATCGGCGGCGCCCACGAGCACGCCGGCGTCACACCGAAGGAGCTCTTCTTCGACCTCGTCTTCGTGTACGCCTTCCTCCAGGTGGCGGCGCTGATGGCCGACGACCCGACGGTGAGCGGCGTCGTCCGCGGCCTGCTCGTGCTCACCACGCTCTGGCTGGCCTGGTGCGCCTACGCCTGGCTGGCCTCGGTGGTGCGTTCGGAGAGTCCCCTGGTACGCCTGGTGATGGTGCTGGTCGTGGCGGTCACCGCGGTGATCACGCTGGCCGGCCCGCAGGCGTTGGCGGACGCGCTGGGCGGCATGTCCGGGCCGCTGGTCTTCGTAGCCTGCTACGCCGTGATCCGGCTGCTGGTGCTCGTCTCGTTCGCCGGTGCGGCACGACAGCACCCGGGGATGTGGCCGCCGCGGCCGGCCCTGGCCACCGTGCCCAGCCTCGTCGCGCTCGGCCTGCTGCTGATCGCGGCGCTGGTGCCCGAGCCGGTGGGTGACATCCGAGCGCTCCCTCCGGTGCGGGTGGGCCTGTGGATCGCGGCGATCCTGGTCGACGTCCTCGGCAACGCCCGGGTCCTGCGCGTGCTGCGGATCGAATCCGCCGCGCACTGGGCCGACCGGTTCAGCCTGATCGTCATCATCGCGCTCGGCGAGGCGGTGATCTCGATGGGCACCGCGCTCGCCTACACCCCGATCTCGGCCCGGATCATCGTGGCGGTCCTGCTCGCCACCGGGCTGCTCGCCGCATTGTGGTGGGCTTACTTCGGCTGGGACAGCGCCGAGGGGGAACGGGCGTTGGAGGCCGCCGACGGAACGGTCCGGACGCGGATCGCCCGGAACGCGTACATGTTGCTGCACCTGCCCATGGTCGCCGGGATCGTGCTGGTCTCCCTGGGCCTGCGGAAATCCATGTCGGTGTTGGGCAGCGCCGGTCTCCTCACGTTGGGACCGCCGCCGTACCTGTTGGGGCACGCCGCGCTCTTCGGCGGGGTGCTGCTCTACCTGGTCGCCGTGCAGGCGTTCCACTCGCGGACCGTCGGACGCCGCCGGCCGCTCCGCGTGGCGCAGGCCGGGCTCGTGGCCGCGTTGCTGCCGCTGACGGCGGGGCTTCCGGCGCTGGTGTCACTGGCCCTGCTCACCGCGGTCTGCCTGGCCGTCACCGCCATCGAGGCGACCCGTGGCCGGCCCGTACCCGCCGTGCAGCCGGTGGTCTCGCACTGACCACCGGAGGATCAGTCGCCGTCCACCCGACGGTCGCGCTTGCGCTGCGACTGCCGCTTCTTCTCGGCCAACCGGCGCTCCTTGGCGCCCCGCGACGGTCGGGTCGGGCGGCGCGGCTTCGGCGGCGGGGCGACCGCCTCGCGCAGCAGGGCGGCCATCCGCTCCCGGGCCGCTTCCCGGTTGGCCAGTTGCGCGCGGTGCTCGCTGGCCGCGACGGTCAGCACGCCGTCGACCAGCCGGCCGGCGAGTCGGGTCAGGGCCCGTTCCCGCAGTGACTCGGGCACGCTCGGCGAGCCGGCCAGGTCGAAGCTCAACTCGACCCGCGAGTCGGTGGTGTTGACCCCCTGTCCGCCCGGCCCGGACGATCGGGAGAACCGCTCCCGCAGCTCGGCGGCGGGCACCACGAGCCGGTCGGTCACCCGCAGTCCGTCGTCCACGCCCCCGAGGCTAGCGCCCCGGACGGTGGCTCGGGGTGGGGGTTCCGGTCGGGGTGGGACTGGCCCGCTCCTCGTCGGAGCCCGACGCCGCGTACGCCGCCGCGCCGACCGTCAGCAGGGCGATCACGGCGATCTTGACGACCACGCCACGGATCGCGGTCCAGGCGTTGCGCCGGGCGCCGGGCACGCTGGTCCGGATCGTCTGGTAGTCCTTCCAGCCGCGCTGGGCACGGGCGTACGACGCGCCGACACCGGCGCCGATGACCAGGCCCACCACGAGGAGGGCCGCGATGACAGCTTGCTCCACCTCCGCCAGTATCCATACTCAGCGTAATATTTCCATTGTCCGATGCTCCCACGCCGGATATCCGACAGTTCCGCGGCGTCTGCGCAGCTCAGCCGCCACGACCGATGATGGTGTCGGCGGTCTGCTGGACCTGGTCGATCGGGATGGCGAAGCCGATGCCGATCGAGCCGTTCCCGTCGATGGTGGCGATGGCGGTGTTGACCCCGACCACCTCGCCGCGCGCGTTCACCAGCGGCCCACCGGAATTGCCCGGGTTGATGGAGGCGTCGGTCTGCACCGCCGTGTGCCGGCCGTTGCCGATCCGCACCTGCCGGTTGAGCGCGCTGACGATACCGGCGGTGACGGTGCCGGCCAGCCCGAGCGGCGAGCCGACCGCGAGCACCGGCTCCCCCACCCGGGTCGAGTTCGCCTTGGCCAACGGCAGCGGCGGCAGCCCGGCGGACGCCGGCACCTTGAGCACCGCGAGGTCGCTGCCCGGCTCCCGGCCCACCACCTCGGCGGGGAACCGACGCCCGTCCGAGGTCTCCACCGTCACCGGCCCGGAGCCACCCCGGGCGAGGATGTGGTCGTTGGTGACGATGTGCTGCTCGTTGTCGATGGCGAAGCCGGACCCGGAGGCCCCCGCGCCGGACTTCCCGGCGACCATCACCGACACCACGCCGGGCACGGTCCGGCCGGCGGCGGTGACCAGCTCCGCCGGCACCGGCGCGGCCGAGGCCGCGGACGGGCCGGGCGCGCCCCGGTCGGCGGCCCAGGTGCCGGCCGCCGCGCCGGAGACGGTGGAGAGCGCCACCACCGCCGCCGCGCCCAGCAGCCGGCTCTGCCAACTCCGCCGCCCCGCCCCCTGGTCGGGGCCTGCCCCGTCCCGGTGCCCGCGCCCGTCCGGGTCCAGCTCCGGCGAGACGAACCACGGACCGCGCGGCTCGCCGAGTCCGGTCTGCACTGCCATGCCTGGCTCCTCACGTGTCGTGCCGTCGTCCGGTCGTGGTGTGCGGGTCAGGGCAGCCGGGAGAACCACCGCAGCGACCCGGCGGCGGCGCCCATGGCCAGGACCAGCCCGAGCCCGATGAAGCGGGCCGAGACGTCCTGCCGTTCCGTGCGGTAGCCGACCGACGTGCCGATGTCCTCGTAGACGTCCTTCAGCTCGGCGGTGGTGGACGCCTCGTGGAAACCGCCGCCGGTCTGGTCGGCCACCGCCTTGAGCGTCTGCCCGTCCACCGGCACCTGGATCGCCCGGCCGCCCCGGTCGACCGAGCCGCCGGGCGTGCCGAAGGAGATCGTGTGCACCGGCACCTTGGCGGCGACCGCCTGGTCGGCGGCCTCCATCGGGTCCATCCCGGAGGTGTTGGCGCCGTCGGAGAGGATGATGATCCGGGCCGGCGGGGGGTCCTTCGCGGCGGTGGCGTCCAGGCTCTTCACCGCGCCCAGCGAGGTGCTGATCGCCTCGCCGATCGCGGTCCCCTGCACGCCGGTGATCCCCTCGGCGAGCCGTTCGATCCCCTCGTGCAGCGCCTCCCGGTCGGTGCTCGGGGGCACCAGCACCGCCGCGCTGCCGGCGAACGCGACCAGGCCGACGTTGAACTCGTCGGGCAGCCCGTCGACGAACTTCCGGCCGGCCTCCTTGGCCGCGGTCAGCCGGTCCGGGTCCACGTCGGAGGCGAGCATCGAGGTGGAGACGTCCACCGCGACCATCACGGTGGCCCGCTCCCGGGGCACCCGCACCTCCGCCTCCGGCCGGGCGAAGCCGACCACCAGCAGCGCCAGCATGGCGAGGAAGAGTCCGGCCGGGACGTGTCGTCGCCAGGCCGGCCGGCGCGGGGCCACCCGGTCCAGCAGGCGCAGGTTGGTGAACCGGACCGCGTAGCGGCTCTGCCGGCGTTGCAGCACGAGATAGCCGGCGACCAACGCGGCGACGGCGAGCAGCAGCCACAGGCGGGCGGGCGACTGCCAGGTCATGCGGCACCTCCCCGGGCGCCGGCCGGCGCCGTCGCCAGCCGGCGCTGCTCGTGCACGTGCCGGACGACATCCGCGCACCAGTCCCGGTCGGTGCGCAGCTCCAGGTGGGTCGCGCCGGCCCGGCGCAGCGTGCGGCGGACCTGGTCGCGCTGCTCAGCGGCGGCCCGCGCGAACCGCTCGCGCAGGGCCGGGTCGCCGGTCCACACCTCGCGGTGGCGACCGCTCTCCGGGTCGACCAGCGTGATCAGGCCGACGTCCGGCAGTTCCAGCTCGCGCGGGTCGGTCACCTCCACGGCGAGCACCTGGTGCCGGACCGCCAGCCGGCGCAGCGCGGCCGCCCAGGGCGGCGGCGGGCCGTCCGGGTCCTCGGGCAGTTCGTCGAGGAAGTCGGAGACGACCACCACGAGGCCCCGGCCGGTGGCGACCCGGTGCAGGCCGTCCAGCCCGTCGGCGAGGCCCGGCGCGGCGCCCGCCCGGGCGCCGCCGGCCGGACCGGCCGCGCGCGGGTCCGGCCCGTCGTCGGTACGCGGGGCGCCGAGCAGCGCACGGAGCAGCCCGAGCAGATGGGTACGCCCGCTGCGGGCCGGGAACCGGCGCAGCCCGTCCGGGGCGAGCACCTGGGCGCCCAGCCGGTTGCCGACCCCGGCGGTGAGGAAGCCGACGCAGGCCACCGCCGCCACCGCGAGTTCCCGCTTGTCCAGCGCCGCGGTTCCGTACTCCATGCTGGCGCTGGCGTCGACGACCATCCAGGTGGTCAGCTCCCGGTCGGCGTCGACCTCGCGCACGTGCGGGACGGTGGTGCGCGCGGTGACCGCCCAGTCCATCCGGCGGACCTCGTCCTCGCCGGGGCGGTACTCGCGACTGCCGGCCGCCTCACTGCCGGGCCCGGGCAGCAGCCCCCGGTACCGGCCGTGCAGCAGACCGTCCAGCCGCCGGGTCACGGTCAGCTCCAGTCGGCGTACCCGCTGGTCGGGAGCGAGGTCGGCGAGGCCGGGAGCGGCGGCGCCGAGATCGGGCCGGGCGGGCGCGGGCGGGGCGGGGACGGCCCGGCGGGTCATGCCGCCGCCAGGTCCGGCGCCGCCTCCGCGGGTCCGGTCACCAGCCGGGGTGGGGGCACCGCCTCGACCAGCCGGCGCACCACGTCCTCCCCGGAGATGCCGTCGGCGACCGCGTCGAAGGAGAGCACCAGCCGGTGCGCCAGCACGTCCACCGCCAGGTCCCGGATGTCCTCGGGCAGCACGTAGTCCCGGCCGTGGATCAGGGCCTGTGCCCGGGCCGCCGCGACCAGACCGAGCGTGGCCCGGGGGCTCGCGCCGTACGCCAGCAGCGGGGCGACGTCGGGCAGCCCGAACCGCCCGGGGTCGCGGGTGGCGAGGATGAGCCGGACCACGTACTCGGCCAGCGCGTGGTGGACGAAGACGTCGGTCGCGCGGCGCTGGAGTTCCCGCAGCCGGGCCGGGTCGAGAACCGGGCGCGGGGTGGGCCGCTCGGTGCTCATCCGGTAGAGGATGGCCAGTTCGTCGGCGTCGCTGGGGTAGTCGACCACGACCTTCATGAGGAACCGGTCGCGCTGCGCCTCGGGGAGTTGGTAGACCCCCTCCGACTCGATCGGGTTCTGGGTGGCCAGCACCAGGAACGGGTCGGGCACCGGCCAGCTCCGCCCGGCGATCGAGACCTGCCGGTCGGCCATCGCCTCCAGCAGTGCCGACTGGACCTTGGCCGGGGCCCGGTTGATCTCGTCGGCGAGGACCAGGTTCGACATGATCGGTCCCAGCTCCACGTCGAACGTCTCGGTGGAGGCGCGGTAGATCCGGGTGCCGACGATGTCCGACGGGACCAGGTCGGGCGTGAACTGGATCCGGGCGAAGGTCCCGCCGACCACTGTGGCGAGCGTCTGCGCGGCCAGCGTCTTGGCCACCCCCGGTACGCCCTCCAGCAGGCAGTGACCGTCGGCGATCAGGGCGGTGAGCAGGCGGTCGACGAGCCGATCCTGCCCGACGATCACGCGTTTGACCTCGAAGAGGGTCTGTTCCAGCTCGACGCCGCTCGCATCGGCATCGACCGGGCTGGGCACGCTGGCCAGGGTGTCCGAGATGTCCGTCACGGTGCTTGCTTCCCGGGCCGGACGCGCGACAAACGTCGGATTATCGGCCCCTGTCCGGCCGTCGACGGGCCGGACCGGGAGGACCTCCCCGATCGGGCGGCAACGGCGTGAACCGGCGCTGTGAGGCCCGGACGGACACGGAACACGACATCGACCCCCGCCGGAGCGGGGGTCGACGCGCGGGCGGGTGGGTCAGTTGGCGATCACGATGTGGAACGGCCGGTCCGCGTAGCCGCCGGTGGAGTTGCGGGTCTGCACGAACACTCCGGTCGGCGTCAGGGTCCGCGGCGCGGCCCCGACCTCACCGCCCGGGGGCACGTTCGCCGTGTCGTTCGTGCCGATGGACACGTGGTAGGACTTCGCGGAGACGTTGTAGTCCAGCAGCAACAGGTACTGGCCGGCGAGGACACCCGGCCCGGGCGCGAACTTGGACGAGGAGACGACGTTGCCGGAGTGCTGGAGCAGCGTCCCGTTCTGGGCGACGACCGCCCAGGCCACCGTGCCCGGCGCCGGCGGGGCGAGGGTGGCGCGCAGGGCCGCCTTGGCGGCCCGCTGCTCGGCGGCGGTCACCGGCGGCTGCTGCGGAGCGTTCCGGACGGCGGGCTGCGGGACCTTCGCCTCCGGCTGGGCGGCGATCGCGACGCCTCCGCCCGCCACGGTGAGGGACAGGGCGGCGAGTGCCACCACCGTCGCCTTTCGCTTGAAGAATGTGGCCATGACAGATCTCCCTTTTGTGGACCGTGGTGATACGGCCGACCCGCGAATTGTCGCGCGGGGCGGATGCTTTTCGAGCACGGGCGATCGGGCGCGAACAATTGCGGACCATCGGGTATCCGCGTCGGGAGCGCACCGCTGCTGAACTGGCCTTACTACAGAGAGTCGCGACTTCTCAACCAGGTGGAACCTAGCACCGGAAAATGCGACGGGTCAATAGTTCTCATTGCGTGTCCGCGACCCGCCTGAATGGTGAGTACGCGGCGCTCGACATTCACGAAATTGCTTCACGGGATGCGGCGCGGCGGCCGGTAGCCTGACCGTCGTGATCACGACGGAAGCGCCGACACGCGGTGGCGCCCGGGGCGGGCGATGGGTGACGGCGGCGTGCTGGTCGGCGGCCGCGCCGGTGGCCGCCTGGGCGGTGCTGCGCCTGACCGGGCTGGAGCGGGGTCCGCTGGTGCTGACCACCGCCTTCACGCCGTACGTCGCGGCCCTGGCCTGGGTCGTGGTGGTGCCGGCGTTCGCGCTGCGGCGCCGGGCGCCCGCGGCGGTGGCGACGCTCGCCGCGCTGGCGCTGCTCGGCGCGGTGGCCCCCCGCGCGCTGCCCGACGACCGGCCCCCGGCCGCCGGCCCGACGCTGCGGCTGCTCACCGCCAACCTGCGCCTGGGTTCGGCCGACCCGGCGGGCCTGGTGGAGCTGGTCCGCGCCCGGCGGGTGGACGTGCTCGCCGTGCAGGAACTGACCCCGCGGCTCGCCGCCGACCTGGACCGGCTCGGCCTGGCCACGCTGCTGCCGCACCGGTCGCTGAGCCCTGAGGTGGGCGCCACCGGCTCCGGCCTGTACGCCCGCCACCCGCTGAGCGACACCGGCCACCGGCGCAACCGGGGCTTCTTCTTCACCCAGGCGTACGGGACGGTGGCGGTGCCGGGCGCGCCGCCGCTGCGGGTGGAGTCGGCGCATCCGGCCGCGCCGTACGCGGTCGACGTGGTGCCGGACTGGTGGACCGACCAGCGGGCGCAGCCGCCGGCCACGCCGACCGGCGGGCTCAGCGTGCTGGCCGGGGACTTCAACGCCACCCTGGACCACGCCGCGCTGCGCGACCTGATCGCGACCGGCTACACCGACGCGGCCGACGCGACCGGCACCGGCCTCGGTGGCACGTGGGGCCCGTACGACGGGGATCCGATCCCGCCGGTCACCATCGACCACGTGCTGGTCGACCGGCGGATCGCGGTCCGCGCCGCCGGCACCTGGCCGGTGCCCGGCAGCGACCACCGGGCGCTGCTGGCCGAGCTGCGCCTGCCGGCGGCGTGAGCCCTCCGTCTCAGGCGGGTGCCCCGTCCTGCGCCCGGGCCCGGTCCAGCCCGTACGTGAGCGCGTCGACCAGGGCGTGCCAGCTGGCCTCGACCACGTTGGGGTGCACGCCGACCGTGGTCCAGTCGCGGCCGGCGCCGGCGGTCTCCACCAACACCCGGGTCACCGCGCCGGTGCCGTGGCTGCCCTCCAGGATGCGGACCTTGTAGTCGGCCAGCTCGAACTCGCGCAGCTCCGGGTAGTGCCGGGCCAGCCCCACCCGCAGCGCCTCGTCCAGCGCGTTGACCGGGCCGTTGCCCTCGGCGGTGGCGATCACGCGCTCACCGCGTACCCGGATCTTGACGGTCGCCTCGGAGACCACCGCCCCGTCCTCGCGGTGCTCGACCAGCACCCGGTACGACTCCAGCGCGAACGGCCGGGCCGGCGCGGCGTCCGGCAGCTCCGAGCGGACCAGCAGCTCGAACGACGCGTCGGCGGCTTCGAACGACCAGCCGCCCGCCTCCAGTTCCTTGACCCGGGCGGTGACCGACGACAGCGCGTCCGGATGGCCGGCCAGGTCCAGGCCGAGCTCGCGACTCTTGAGCTCGATGCTGGCCCGGCCGGCCATCTCGGTCACCAGGATCCGCATGTCGTTGCCCACCACGGCCGGGTCGACGTGGTTGTAGAGCAACGGGTCGACCTTGATCGCGCTCGCGTGCAGCCCCGCCTTGTGGGCGAAGGCGGCGGCCCCGACGTAGGCCTGGTGGGTGTCGGGGGCGATGTTGGCGATCTCGGCGATGGCGTGCGCGACCCGCACCATCTGTTCCAGGCAGCCCTCCGGTAGGACGGGCATGCCGAGCTTGAGCTGGAGGTTGGCCACGATCGCGAACAGGTCCGCGTTGCCGGGGCGCTCGCCGTAACCGTTGGCGGTGCCCTGCACGTGCCGGACGCCGGCCTCGACCGCCGCGATGGTGTTCGCCACCGCGCAGGCGGTGTCGTTCTGGGCGTGCATGCCGAGCCGCTCGGGCGCGACGCCGGTGCGCGCGACCAGCTCCTCGATCGCGGCGGTGACCTGGGAGGGCAGCATGCCGCCGTTGGTGTCGCACAGCACGAACCGCTCGGCGCCGGCGGCCAGCGCGGCCTCCACCACCGCGGCGGTGTAGCCGGGGTCGTGGCGGAAGCCGTCGAAGGTGTGCTCCCCGTCGACGAAGACGCGCCGCCCCTGCGCCACCAGGTACGCCACGGTGTCGCGGACCATCGCCAGGTTCTCCTCGGCGGTGGTGCGCAGCGCCCGCTCGACGTGCCGCAGGTCCGCCTTGGCGACCAGCGCCACGGCCGGGGTCCGGGCGTCGAGCAGCCCGCGTACCTGCGGGTCGTCCTCGACCGCCAGGCCGGCCTTGCGGGTGGCCCCGAAGGCGACCAGGACCGCGTGCCGCAGGTCCAGCTCGGTGCGGGCCCGGCGGAAGAACTCGGTGTCCTTGGGTACCGCCCCCGGCCAGCCGCCCTCGATGAAGCCGACTCCGAGGTCGTCGAGCAGGCGGGCCACCGCCAGCTTGTCGACCACCGAGTAGCTGAGCCCTTCACGCTGGGCGCCGTCGCGCAGCGTCGTGTCGTACACCTGGAAGGTCATCGGAGTCCTCTTCTCGTGCCTGGGGGGAGCAACAAAAAGACCCCCCGCGGATGCGGGAGGTCTGCGCGCTCGGCGGAGGGGAAGGCCGGCGCGCTAGCTGCCAATGATCAGGACAGAGCTGGTCACGACGAGCACTCTGCCACCTCCGCCGGTTTTTGGGAGGCGAAATCCACATCCCGGGACGGCCGTGTCGCTGGTGATCGTCTTCACACGGGCGACCACCGCCCACGAGCGGAAACGGCGCTACGGAAGTATCTGGAACTGATCCAGTTACTGGCCGGGCCACCCGCACCCGGCCACTGTCAAGGAGGACCCGTGCTCACTGTCGGTGACCACTTCCCCGAGTACGAACTGACCGCCTGCGTCTCGCTCGACGCCGACAAGGCGTTCGAGACGATCCACCACAAGTCCCACGAGGGCCAGTGGCGCGTCGTCTTCTTCTGGCCGAAGGACTTCACCTTCATCTGCCCGACCGAGATCGCCGAGTTCGGCCGCCTCAACGGCGAGTTCGCCGACCGGGACGCCCAGGTGCTCGGCGTCTCCGTGGACAACGAGTTCGTCCACTACGCGTGGCGCAAGGACCACCCGGACCTGCGCGAGCTGCCCTTCCCGATGCTGAGCGACATCAAGCGCGAGCTGACCGAGGCCTGCGGCGTGCTCGGCGCCGACGGCGTCGCGCAGCGGGCCACCTTCATCGTGGACCCGAACAACGAGATCCAGTTCGCCATGGTGACCGCCGGTTCGGTCGGCCGTAACGTCTCCGAGGTGCTGCGGGTGCTCGACGCGCTGCAGACCGACGAGCTGTGCCCGTGCAACTGGAACAAGGGCAGCGCGACGCTGGACGCCAACGCGCTCCTCGCCGGCGCCGGGGCCTGACGATGGGTCTGGACGCGGTCAAGGCGGCCCTGCCCGACTACGCCAAGGACATCCGGCTCAACCTGAGCTCCACCATCACCACCTCGACGCTCAAGCCGGAACAGGCCTGGGGCACTGCCCTGGCCTGCGCGGTGGCGTCCCGCAACCCGGTGGTGCTGCGGGAGATCGCCGCCGAGGCGGCCGGTCACCTCACGCCGGAGGCGGTCGAGGCGGCCAAGGGCGCGGCGGCGGTCATGGCCATGAACAACGTCTACTACCGGGCCAAGCACCTGATCGGCGACGACCAGTACGCGTCGCTGCCGGCCCGGCTGCGGATGCAGATCATCGCCCGCCCGGGCGTGGAGAAGACCGACTTCGAGCTGTGGTGCCTGGCCGTCTCCGCGATCACCGGCTGCGGCGTCTGCCTGGAGTCGCACGAGAAGACGCTGCGCGCGGCCGGCTTCAGCCGTGACCAGGTGCACGAGGGGCTGCGGATCGCCGCCGTCGTGCACGCCGCCGCGGTGACCCTCGACGCGGAGGCCGCGCTGGCCTGACCGGCCGTACGACCGCCACTCCGAGGGCCGGTGCCGCGAGCCGCGGCACCGGCCCTCGGCGGTTCCGGAGGGTTGGCAAGCCGGCCAACGGGTAGGAATTCGCGGGACAGCATGACTTTCACTCCCTTGACGACTGGGACAGTCGGGACAGGAGTTGCCCCTATGGACAGGCTCGACCCGCACACCACGCACGGCACCACCGACCCGGTACTCGACGGCGGCCAGGGCGCCCACGCCGGCGGCGCGCCCGCCGGCGCGTTCGACCCGTGGCGCTACCGCGACGAGGCCGGGGTGGCCAGCGCGGACCTCACCGGCTACAAGGTGGAGGCCACCGACGGCAGCATCGGAAAGATCGACAAGGCGAGCCACGAGGTGGACGACAGCTACCTGGTGGTCGACACCGGCCCGTGGATCTTCGGCAAGAAGGTCATGCTGCCGGCCGGCACCGTGAACCACGTCGACCACGACGAGCGGAAGGTCCACGTCGACCGGGACAAGGACCAGATCAAGGCCGCCCCGGAGTACGACGAGGCCAACCACGCCGACCCGGCCTACCGGGACAGGCTCGGCGGCTACTACGGCGAGAACCACTCCGCGCTGCCGCCGGACGGCCCGGCCCGGATCTGACACCCGGTGCACGGCCGGCGGGGGCTTCCAGACGCCCCGCCGGCCGTTACCGTGTCAGGGGTGGATGCCCCGGAGACACCCTTCCCCGCGTTGTTCAACTTCCGCGACGTCGGCGGCTACCGCGCCCGCGACGGGCGCACCGTCCGGCGCCGCCGGCTCTACCGCTCCGACTCGCTGCACCGCATCGACGAGACCGACCGGGCCGCCTTCACCGCGCTCGGCATTCGCACGGTGATCGACCTGCGCCGCCCGACCGAGGTGGAACGCGACGGCCGGGTGCCGGCCTACGACGGGCTCGCCTACCGGCACATCCACCCCGAGCACGAGGACTGGGCCGCGCGGCAGTTCGAGTCCTCCGGCGTCAGCCTGGCCCGCTACCTCGCCGACCGCTACGCCGACCTGGCCCGCACCGGCACCGCCGGGCTGGCCGAGGCGATCGGCCTGATCGCCGACAGCGCCAACGCGCCGGTGGTGGTGCACTGCGTCGCCGGCAAGGACCGCACCGGCATCGTCTGCGCGCTGACGCTCGCCGTGCTGGGCGTGCCGGACGACGACGTCGTCGCGGACTACGCGTTGAGCACCGCCGCGTCCGAGCGGTTCAGCGCCTGGGTCCGGGCCACCCTGCCGGACGCGGAGGAGGTCCCACCGCCGTTCCTGGC
Source organism: Micromonospora sp. WMMD754 (assembly GCF_049315235.1). Taxonomy (NCBI): domain Bacteria; kingdom Bacillati; phylum Actinomycetota; class Actinomycetes; order Micromonosporales; family Micromonosporaceae; genus Micromonospora; species Micromonospora sp. WMMD754. Next base: position 3,395,946 of record NZ_CP186058.1, on the reverse strand, counting down.
CTCCCCGGCCGAGGCGATGGAGCTGTTCCTGGCCGAGCTGCGCGCCGGCTACGGCTCGATCGAGGGCTACCTGACCCACGCCGGCGTCACCGAGGCCCAACTGGCCGCCCTCCGCACCCACCTCCTGGAGTGACCCTCCCCGCCCGGTAGGAAGGGGAACGGCCGGCGCCCGTCGGGAGACGGGGCCGGCCGTGATGGTGGGTCGGGCGGTGGGGTGGGTCAGAGGACCCGGGTGACCCAGCCGTGGCGGTCCTCGGCGCGGCCGCGCTGGATGTCGACGAGCTTCTGCCGCAGCGCCATGGTGGTCCGGCCCGGCTCACCGCCGCCGATGAGGAACTCGCCGTCCGGGAAGCGCACGCCGCCGATCGGGGTGATCACCGCGGCGGTGCCGCAGGCGAAGACCTCGCGCAGCCGGCCGCTGGCGGCGTCCGCCTGCCAGTCGGCGAAGCCGACCGGCTGCTCCCGCACCTCGTGCCCGGCCTCGGCGGCCAGGGTCAGGACCGCGTCGCGGGTGATGCCCGGCAGGATCGTGCCGCCCAGCGGCGGCGTGACCAGCGTGCCGTCGTCGTAGACGAAGAAGACGTTCATGCCGCCCAGCTCGTCGACGAACCGCCGCTCCACCGCGTCCAGGAAGACCACCTGGTCGCAGCCGGCCTCGATCGCCTCGGCCTGGGCCGCCAGCGAGGCGGCGTAGTTGCCACCGCACTTGGCCGCGCCGGTGCCACCGGGCGCCGCCCGGGTGTAGTCCGGGGAGACCCACACCGTCACCGGCTTCACCCCGCCGGCGAAGTAGGCGCCGGCCGGCGAGGCGATGACGCAGTAGAGGTATTCGTTGGCCGGGCGCACCCCGAGGAAGACCTCGCTGGCGAACATGAACGGGCGCAGGTAGAGGCTGGCGTCCTCGTGCTCCGGGATCCACTCCTGGTCGATCTCGACCAGCCGGCGCAGCGACTCGACGAACGTCTCCGGCGGCAGTTCCGGCATGGCCAGGCGGCGGGCGGAAGCGGCGAACCGGGCCGCGTTGGCCTCCGGACGGAACATCGTCACCGCGCCGTCGCCGGTCCGGTACGCCTTCAGGCCCTCGAAGATCTCCTGCGCGTAGTGCAGCACCGCGGCGGCCGGGTCCATCGGGATCGGCGCCCGCGCCTCGATGCGGGCGTCGTACCAGCCCTTGCCCTCGGCGTAGCGCACGATCACCATGTGGTCGGTGAACACCCGGCCGAAGCCCGGGTTCGCCAGCAGGGCGGCCCGGTCGGCGGCGGATACCGGCGCGGGATTCGGACGGATCTCGAAATCGAGCTTGTCACCACCGCTCATCGCGCTGACCTCCCTGCGGGTCCCACGGCGTACGGGATCGCACGCCGCCGTCACTGGTGCCAGAAACTTACCCCGAACGGTCGTTCAGCGGATAGTTCCGCCCCGGCACATCGACGATGCCAATCGGCCGGAGCTGGCCCGGAAACGGGTCTGGCGGCCCGGAACCGGGCCGCCACGGGAACGGCCCGGTCAGGCTACGGCGTACCCGGCGAGCCGGTCGCCGACCTCCTCGGTGCGCAGTCGCGCGCCGGGCGTGCGCCCGGCCAGCTCGGTGGCGACGGCGGCGGTGACCCGCGCGGCGGCGTCGGCGTGGCCGAGCTGGTCGAGCAGCAGCGCGGCGGAGAGCACGGCGGCCACCGGGTCGGCGACACCCTTGCCGGCGATGTCCGGCGCGGAGCCGTGCACCGGCTCGAACATCGACGGGTAGCGCCCCTCCGGGTTGATGCAGCCGCTGGCGGCCAGCCCGATGCCGCCGGTCACGGCGGCGGCGATGTCGGTGAGGATGTCGCCGAACAGGTTGTCGGTCACCACCACGTCGTAGCGGGACGGGTTGGTCACCAGGAACATCGCGGCGGCGTCGACGTGCTGGTACTCCGTGGCCACGTCGGGGTGCTCGGCGGCCACCTGGGCGAAGGCCCGCGACCAGAGCGAGCCGGCGTGGGTGAGCACGTTGGTCTTGTGCACCAGGGTGACCTTGCGGCGCTCGCGACGGCCGGCCCGGGCGAACGCGTCCCGGATCACCCGCTCGACGCCGTGCCGGGTGTTCAGGCTCTCCTCGGTGGCCACCTCGGCGGGGGTGTCCCGGTGCAGCGTGCCGCCGGCGCCCGCGTACAGCCCCTCGGTGCCCTCGCGGACCACCACGAGGTCGACCTCGCCGGGCTTGACCGCGGCCAGCGGGCCGGTCACGCCGGGCCAGAGCCGGGACGGGCGGAGGTTGACGTACTGGTCGAAGGCGAAGCGGAGCTTGAGCAGCAGCCCCCGCTCCAGCACGCCCGGCGGCACGGTCGGGTCGCCGACCGCGCCGAGCAGGATGGCGTCGTGCCCGGCCAGCTCGTCGAGGACCGCGTCGGGGAGCACCTCGCCGGTGCGGTGCCAGCGGGCGGCGCCCAGGTCGTACTCGGTCGCCTCGATCCCGGGCAGCACCGCGTCGAGGACCTTGCGGGCCTGCCCGACCACCTCGGGACCGATGCCGTCGCCGGCCACCACCGCGATGCGTGCCACCTGACGCTCCTCACCTCGACGTTCTGCGCAACCGTACGTCGGCGTCCCGGCCCCCGGTACGAGTCTTCCACCATCCGGGACGAGCCGATGCACAGCAGGCTCCCAGCCGGCATTCATGGTGCGGTCATCTCCACTGCTTATGGTCGGGTCGACCGGGTCGACGGGGGTCCGGGACCGGCATCGCCGCACCGCGGCGGCGGCCAGCGAGGGGGCGGGTGTCATGCGGATCGACCAGCGGCGGGCCCACTGGGCGGACGAGCAACCCCGGACCCGCTGGGTCGACCAGACCGCGTTCCACCACCCTCGCCCGGACCTGCGCCTGGGGGCGCGCAGCCACCGGGTGGAGCGGGCCGGCGGCGGCGCGTACGACCGGATCAGCGTCCGGCACACCGTGCACACCTCCACCGCCGAGTACACCCTGCTGATCAACGCGCCCGACTGGCTGGGCCACCGGATCGTCGGCGAGGCGCTCCGGGACGCCGTCGCGGAACTGCGCGCCGTCGACCTCACCTACGGTCCGAACCAGCCGGACAGCCTGGTCTCGCGGCTGCGCCGGGACGAGATCAGCCCCGACTCGTACCCGCCGTTGGCCGATCTGGTGGACCGCTGCGCCGCGATGCGGGCGGCGACCGACGGCTGGTTCGACGCCTGGGCGGTGCCGGGCGGCTTCGATCCCGGCGGCCTGCTCGGCGGCTGGGCGGTGGAGCGGGCCGCGGCGCGGCTGCGCGCCGCCGGCATCCACGACTACGCCGTGCTCAGCGGCGCCGACCTGACGGTACGCGGGCACGCCGCGCACGGCGGACCGTGGCGGGTCGCGGTGCACCACCCCACGGACACCCGCCGGGCGCCGCTGGTGCTGGAGATGACCGCCGGCGCGGTCGGCACGTCCGGGGTCACCGGCCGGCGCGGGCACGTCGTCGACCCGCACACCGGGGAGCCGACCGACCGCCTCGCGGCGGCCACCGTGGTGGGCCCGGACCTGGCCGTCGCCGACGCCTACGCCACCGCCCTGTACGCCGCCGGCCCGGCCGGCCTGGCCTGGTTCCGCACCGGATCGGACTACCGCCCGCTCTTCGTGCACCACCGGCGCTGAGGCGCCACCGCGCCCCGTTCTCGCATCCGGGGTGCGGGCCGCGATCGGCCCCCACGGTCTCGGCAACGACCGTGGGGGCCGGTCAGCGACGAGTGCGCGTGGCTCGCGCATTCGAGGGGTGCGGGCCGACAGGCCGGACGCCCGACCACGCCACCCGAAGACGGGCCGGAAATCGACTCAGCCGGAAACCGCACCGGTACGCTAGCGAATCGACGCAACTCGACGCAAGAGTCTCCACAGCGGACCCTCCGTCACCGTGTCGGCAATCAGCAGGTGGACCGGCGGGGCGGGGCAGAAGTGACGTGGGCCGCCCGGGATGGCACGCTGTCCGCCGTGAGTTTCGATCTGAGCGTGTGGGCCCTGCCGAACGGGGCGACACCGGAGCAGGTGCGGGCGGCGGTGCAGCGATGCCGCGAGGGCCGGCACGGCGAGCAGCACCCGGACCCGCGGGTGGTCGGCTTCTACCGGGCGATCACGGCGAGCTATCCCGACCGTCCCGCCCGGCCGGGCACGCCGTGGGAGGTCGCGCCGCTGCACGCGGCCGCCGACCACGTCGAGATGAACCTGTACCCCACCTGCCCGGACCAGGTCCTGCTGGACATCGAGCGGCTGGCCGGCGAGCACGACCTGATGCTGTTCGACGCGCAGGACGGCTCGGTCTACCCGCCCCCGGCCCGCGTCCGCTCCTGATCCCGGGAACGACGAAGGGCCCGGCCGGTTCGGCCGGGCCCCGTTCCGTCTGCGTCCGGACTACTCGTCGCGGAGGTCGGCGGCGCTGGCCGCGACCGCACCGATCGAGTCGGCCGCGGAGGTGAGCAGGTCGGCGCCGAGCGCCTGGTCGACGGTGAGCGTCATCAGCGTCTCACCGCCGGCCTCCCGCCGGGCCACCTGCATGGCGGCGATGTTGACGCCGGCCTCGCCGAGCAGCGTGCCGACCGTGCCGACCACGCCGGGCCGGTCGACGTAGCGCAGGAAGACCAGGATGCCCTCCGCGCCGATCTCGACGTCGAAGCCGTCCACCTCGGTCAGCTTGAGCACGTCGCGGGCGCCGGTGTGGGTCACCGTGCCGGAGACCCGCACGGTCCGCCCGTCCGGCAGCGCGCCGCGCACGGTCACCAGGTTCGGGTGGTCGATCGTCTCGGCCGGCGTGGCGAGCGTGACCTCGACACCCCGCTCGGCGGCCAGGTGCGGCGCGTTGACGTAGGTGACCTGCTCCTCCACCACGGAGCTGAACAGCCCCTTGGTGGCGGCGAGCTTGAGCACCGACACGTCGTGGGTGGCGATCTCGCCGCGCACCTCGACGGTGACGCTGGCGGCCACGCCGCCGGCCAGGGCGGTGAAGGCCCGGCCCAGCTTCTCGGCCAGCGGCAGCAGCGGGCGGACGTCCTCGGCGACCACGCCGCCGGCCTGCACGTTGACCGCGTCCGGCACGAACTCGCCCTGGAGCGCCAGCTTGACGCTCTTCGCCACCGCCAGGCCGGCCTTGTCCTGCGCCTCGTTGGTGGAGGCACCCAGGTGCGGGGTGGCGACCACGTTGTCGAAGGCGAACAGCGGCGAGGAGGTGCACGGCTCCTTCGCGTACACGTCGACGCCGGCGCCGGCGACCCGGCCCTCCGCGATCGCGTCGGCCAGGGCCTGCTCGTCGACCAGACCGCCGCGGGCCGCGTTGACGATCCGGACGCCCGGCTTGACGATCGCCAGCTCCTTCTCGCCGATCAGGCCGACCGTCTCCGGCGTCTTCGGCAGGTGGATCGAGATGAAGTCGCTCTCGCGCAGCAGCTCCTCCAGCCCGACCAGGCGGACGCCGAGCTGCGCGGCGCGGGCCGGCTGGATGTACGGGTCGTACGCGATCATCCGGGTCCCGAAGGCGGCGATGCGCTGGGCGAAGAGGACGCCGATGCGGCCGAGCCCGACCACGCCCACGGTCTTGCCCTGGATCTCCACGCCGGTGTACTTGGACCGCTTCCACTCGCCGGCCTTGAGCGCGGCGCTGGCGCTGGCGGTGTTGCGGGCCACCGCGAGCAGCAGCGCGACGGCCTGCTCGGCGGCGGAGACGATGTTGGAGGTGGGAGCGTTGACCACCATGACGCCCCGCGCGGTGGCGGCGGGCACCTCGACGTTGTCCAGGCCGACGCCGGCCCGGGCGACCACCTTCAGGCGCGGCGCGGCGGCGATCGCCTCGGCGTCGATCTGGGTGGCGCTGCGTACGATCACCGCGTCGGCCTCGGAGAGGGCGGAGAGCAGTGCCGGTCGGTCGGTGCCGTCCACGTGACGCACGTCGAAGTCGTGCGCGAGCACCTCGATGGCGGCGGGTGCGAGTTCTTCGGCGATCAGTACGACAGGATTCATCGGTCCTCGTAGACGCTCGGTATCGGTTCGGCCCGGGGGCGTCGGGACGCCGCGCTGCGCCCTGCGCCGAGCCGTGCCATGGCCGTCGGGTGCGCCGGGGCACCACACCAAGGATGGTAGGGGGCGGCCCGCCCTCCGCGTCCCGGACCGCGGGGTGAGCGCCCTCACACAGGCCCGTCGCACGCCCGACATCCCCCGTTCACCGGGGCGGGACGGGACGAGGCGTTGCTCACCGCGTCCCAGCACGTGAACGGCCGCGGCCCGCGGCCCGACGCCGGGGAGAGCGTCGGGTCGCGGGCCGCGTGGAGAGTTGGCTCAGGCGGTCTCGGTGATGGGCCGGTCGACCCAGCTCATCATGGCCCGCAGCTTCTGGCCGGTCTCCTCGATCGGGTGCGCCGCGCCCTCGGCCCGCCACTTGGCGAAGTTCGGCCGGCCGGCCTCGTCCTCGGCCACCCACTCGCGGGCGAACTCGCCGGATTGGATCTCGCCGAGGATCTTGCGCATCTCCTCCTTGACCCGGGAGTCGACGACGCGCGGGCCGCGGGACAGGTCGCCGTACTCGGCGGTGTCGGAGATGCTGTAGCGCATCCGGGCGATGCCGCCCTCGTACATCAGGTCGACGATGAGCTTCAGCTCGTGCAGGCACTCGAAGTAGGCCACCTCGGGCGCGTAGCCGGCCTCGGTGAGCACCTCGAAACCGGTCTGCACCAGCGCCGCCGCGCCGCCGCAGAGCACCGCCTGCTCGCCGAAGAGGTCGGTCTCGGTCTCCTCGGTGAACGTGGTCCGGATCGCGCCGGCCCGGGTGCCGCCGATCGCCTTGGCGTACGCCAGCGCGAGGGCGAAGGCGTTGCCGCTGGCGTCCTGCTCGACGGCGACCAGGCAGGGCACGCCCTTGCCGTCGACGTACTGGCGGCGGACCAGGTGACCGGGGCCCTTCGGGGCGACCATCGCCACGTCCACGTCGGCCGGCGGCGTGATCAGGCCGTACCGGATGTTGAAGCCGTGCCCGAAGAACAGCGCCTTGCCCGGCGCCAGGTTCGGCGCGATGGCGTCGGCGTAGAGGCCACGCTGGGCGGTGTCCGGCGCCAGGATCATGATCACGTCGGCCTCGGCCGCCGCCTCGGCCGGGCTGAGCACCCGCAGGCCCTGCTCCTCGGCCTTGGGCCGGCTCTTCGACCCGGTCGGCAGGCCGATCACCACGTCGACGCCGGAGTCGCGCAGCGACAGCGCGTGCGCGTGCCCCTGGCTGCCGTACCCGATCACGGCGACCTTGCGGCCCTGGATCAGGCCCAGGTCGGCGTCGTCGTCGTAGAACACCTCAACGCTCATTGACTTCCCTTTCGTACGGCGGTGCCCGTCGGCCCGTCGAAAAACTGGTGGGTACGGATCAGGCGGCGCGCAGCGCCGGGCCGGCGGTGATGGCGCGGGAGCCGCGCCCGATGGCGACGGTCCCGGACTGGACCATCTCCTTGATGCCGAACGGCTCCAGGTCGCGCAGCAGCGCGTCGAGCTTGTCCGGCGTGCCGGTGGCCTCGATGGTCAGCGTGTCCGGCGCGACGTCGACCACCCGGGCGCGGAACAGGCCGACCGTCTCCAGCACCTGGGCCCGGGCGGAGCGGTCCGCGCGGACCTTGACCAGCAGCAGCTCCCGGGCCACCGAGACCTGCGGGTCCAGCTCGACGATCTTGAGTACGTTGACCAGCTTGTTGAGCTGCTTGGTCACCTGCTCCAGCGGCGAGGACTCGGCGTTGACCACGATGGTGATGCGGGAGACGTCCGGGTTCTCGGTCTCGCCCACGGCGAGGCTGTCGATGTTGAAGCCGCGCCGGGAGAACAGCCCGGAGACCCGGGCGAGGACACCCGGCTTGTTCTCCACCAGCACGGACAGGGTGTGCATCGTCATGGCTGTGCCTTCCTCGTCATGCCCTCATGGCCCTCGCTGCGCTCGGTGCATTCGGTCATGACTACAGCTCGTCCTCGTCGAACGCGGGGCGCACACCCCTGGCGAACATGATCTCGTCGTTGCTGGTGCCGGCGGCCACCATCGGCCAGACCATCGCGTCCTTGCCGACCACGAAGTCGATGACCACCGGCGCGTCGGTGATCGCCATCGCCGCCTCGATGGTCTTGTCCACGTCGGCGGCGTTCTCGCAGCGCAGCCCGACGCAGCCGAGCGCCTCGGCGAGCTTGACGAAGTCCGGGATGCGGTGCTTGTGGGTGCCCAGCTCGGTGTTGGAGTAGCGCTCCCCGTAGAACAGGGTCTGCCACTGCCGCACCATGCCGAGGTTGCCGTTGTTGATCACGGCGATCTTGATCGGGATGCCCTCCAGCGCGCAGGTCGCCAACTCCTGGTTGGTCATCTGGAAGCAGCCGTCACCGTCCACCGCCCACACCGTGGTCTCGGGCCGGCCGACCTTCGCCCCCATCGCCGCCGGCACGGCGTAGCCCATGGTGCCCAGGCCGCCGGAGTTGAGCCAGGTGTTCGGCTTCTCGTACGAGATGAACTGGCTGGCCCACATCTGGTGCTGGCCGACGCCGGCCACGTAGACCGCGTCCGGGCCGACGATCTCCCCCAGCCGCTTGATCACGTACTGCGGGGCGAGCGTGCCGTCGGCCGGCTCCTCGAACCCGAGCGGGTAACGCTCGCGCAGGTCGTCGAGCTGGGTCCACCAGTCCGCCAGGTCGGCGGCCGGGTGGGCGGCGTGCTCGGCGGTGACGGCCGCGATCAGCTCGTCGATGACGTGCCGCGCGTCGCCCACGATCGGGACGTCGGCGTGCCGGTTCTTGCCGATCTCGGCCGGGTCGATGTCGGCGTGCACCACCGCGGCGTCCGGCGCGAACGAGTCCAGCTTGCCGGTCACCCGGTCGTCGAAGCGCGCGCCCAGCGCCACGATCAGGTCCGCCTTCTGCAGGCCGTAGACCGCGGCGACGGTGCCGTGCATGCCGGGCATGCCCAGGTGCTGGCGGTGCGAGTCGGGGAACGCGCCGAGCGCCATCAGCGTGGTGACCACCGGGATCCCGGTCAGCTCGGCCAGCCGGCGCAGCCCCTCGGTGGCGCCGGCCTTGAGCACGCCGCCGCCGACGTAGAGCACCGGGCGGCGGGCCGAGGTCATCAGCCGGGCCGCCTCGCGGATCTGCTTGCCGTGCGGGTGCAGCGTGGGCCGGTAGCCGGGCAGGTCCAGGGTGGGCGGCCAGGCGAAGGTGGCCGGCGCCTGGAGCACGTCCTTCGGGATGTCGACCAGCACCGGGCCGGGCCGGCCGGTCGAGGCCAGGTGGAACGCCTCGGCCAGCACCCGGGGGATCTCGTCCGGGGTCTGCACCAGGAAGTTGTGCTTGGTGATCGGCAGCGTGATGCCCTGGATGTCGGCCTCCTGGAAGGCGTCCGTGCCGATCGACGGCCGGGCCACCTGACCGGTGATCGCCACCATCGGCACCGAGTCCATGTAGGCGTCGGCGATCGGGGTGACCAGGTTGGTCGCGCCCGGACCGGAGGTGGCGATGCAGACGCCGACCCGGCCGGTGGCCTGCGCGTAGCCGGTGGCCGCGTGCCCGGCGCCCTGCTCGTGGCGGACCAGGATGTGCCGGACCGTCGAGTCGTAGAGCGGGTCGTACGCGGGCAGGATCGCGCCGCCGGGGATGCCGAAGACCACGTCGACGCCGAGCGCCTCCAGCGACCGCACCAGCGAGCCGGCGCCGGAGACCTGCGCGGTGGCGGGCTGCCGTACGGGCGCGGCGGGGGTGTCCGCGCCGGCCGGGACGGCCCGGCTGCCGGCGGGGGCGGCACCGCGCGGGGCGGGAGCGTGGTCGGGGTCGCCGGCCGCGCCGGCGCCCGGGCGGGCTCGTCGGGCGGAGTGGGCGAGGGTCTCTGGCGTGGGTCTCGTCATGGCGGTTCAGGCCTTCGGCTGTGAGTGGGTGACGCGGTTGTCAGGATGGGACGCGGACGCCCCGGCGATGGTCCGACGGCAACAAAAAAGCCCACGTGCAGGATGCACGGGGCCAGCGCACTCTCGGGGGGAGAGTGCGCTCAGGTAAGTACTCGCAGCGACCGGTTCGACGACATGCGGTCAAGCCTGACGCATCTCACGCGATGAGTCAACTGATCCCACATTCTGGTTCACGGACGTGGGCGTGTCGCCTGCCGGCGCCCCTTCCGCGCCGCTCGTCACCTGCGGTGATCCCTCCATCGGGGGACGCGGGGCGGGCGGGTTGTTGCGCAGCCGGGGCAGCAACGGCGACGGGGAGCGCACCGGCGGGGGCGGCGGCGCGGGCGGGACCGAGGTGGGCCGGTTGCCGGGCGCGGTGGCCGCCTCCAGCATCGCCTCCAGGTGCTCGGCGGGCACGCCCCAGCCGAAGAGCGCGCCCTGGCCGAACCGGCAGCCGGCGGCCACCACGGCGGCCAGCTCCGTCGGGTTGGTGACGCCCTCGGCGATCACCTCCAGCCCGAGCTGGTGGCCGAGGCGCATGACGATGTCGACCATCGGGGCGAACGCCGGCCCGTCCCGGCCGATCGGCCGCACCGGCTCGTGCTCGGCTACCAGACTGTGGTCGATCTTGAGGATGTCGATCGGCAGCCGGCGCAGCTGCCCGAGCGAGGAGTAGCCCGCGCCGAAGTCGTCCAGCGCGATCCGGACGCCGGTCAGCCGCAGGGCTGTCAGCCGCCGGATCAACTCGTCCAGGTCGGTGGCGACGGCGTGCTCGGTCACCTCCAGCACCAGTCGCTGCGGCGGCACGTGGTGCGCGCGCAGTGCGTCGGCGACCTGGACCACGTACTCCGGGGCGTGCAGCTCGCGCGGCGAGACGTTCACCGACACCCAGACGTCGTGCCCGTCGGCCAGCCACCGGGAGAGCTGGTAGCAGGCCTGGTGCAGCACCCAGGCGCCGAGCTTGGCGATCATGCCGCACTCCTCGGCGAGCGGGATGAACTCGTCCGGCCGCACGTTGCCCAGCTCCGGGTGGTGCCAGCGCAGCAGCGCCTCGGCGCCGACCGGGCGCACCGAGGGCAGCGAGGCCACCGGCTGGAAGACCAGCCGCAGCTCGTCGCGCTCGATCGCGCCGCGCAACTCGTGCTCCAGCCGGGTGCGCCGGCTCAGCAACTGGTCGTACGTGGCGTCGTAGCGCTCGATCCGGTTCTTGCCGCGCTGCTTGGCGTAGCGCAGCGCCAGGTCGGCGTTGCGCAGCAGCAGCTCGACGTCGTGGTCGCCATGACTGCCGGCCACGCCGATGCTGACCGACAGGAAGACCGGGCCGTCGGCCTCCTCGTACGGCCGGCCGAGCACCCCGAGCAGGCGGTCCGCCACCGGCCCGGGCTCGGCCGACCCGTGCATCAGCACCGCGAACTCGTCCCCGCCGAGCCGGGCGGCCAGATCACCCGGGCGCAGGTTGCCGCGCAGCCGCCGGCCCACCTCGGCCAGCACCGCGTCGCCGACGTCGTGCCCGCGCATGTCGTTGACGTTCTTGAAGCCGTCCAGGTCGAGCCCGAGCAGCACGCAGGGCGTGCCCGCCTCGGCGCAGCGGTGCAGGGCGCGCAGCAGCCCGCGCCGGTTGGCCAGGCCGGTGAGCGGGTCGGTGTGCGCCAGCTCGCGGAAGTGCGCCTCCCGCTCGGCCAGCCGGACGGCGTAGCCGCGGACGTCGTTGAGGGCCAGGTACTGCCGGGCCACCAGCGCGAACCCCTCGACACTGCCGGCCATGATCCCGTAACCGTCGAACCGGCCGCCCTGCAACAGGTGGTACATCGCGGAGGCGGCGATGGCGAACATCGGCGCGAAGGCGAACTCGCCGTCGCGGCGGATGAGATCGACGTCGAGCTGCGTCAGGTCGGCCCGGCGCCCGGCGACGGCGGTGGCCAGCAGGCCGGCGGCGGTCGTCGTGGCGCCGGCCACCAGCATGCCCGGCCCGCCCTGGCAGAGCCCGGCGGAGACGCCGAGCCCGCCAACCGTCACCGCGATCGCCCCGGCCCCGAGCAGGGTCAGCCAACCGCGCGGCGGGGCGACGCGCAGCACCAGGATCAGCGTCAGCCCGGCGGTGAGCGCCGCGCTGACCGTGGCCAGCAGGATGGGCAGGCAGGCGGCCGGGGTGGTGCCACCGAGCAGCCGGGCCGGCTCGCTGACCGCCACCCAGCCGACGAACCAGAGCGCGGCGGCCATGATCAGGCCGTCGAGCAGCAGCCGGGCGGTGGCGGCACGGGTCGCGGCCGCGCCGGGCAGCCGGAGCAGGGCCGCGCCGAGGCCGAGCGCGGCGACCGTGGTGCCCACCGCGACCAGCGTCGCCCACCCGGTGCGCTGGCCCTGCCGGTGCGCCCAGTGGTCCCCGGCGACCAGCAGACCACCGAGGCCGAGGAGCAGGCTGAGCAGTGCGGCGCCGGCGGCGACGGCCAGCAGCAGGTGGGCCTGCCGCCGGGGGCCGGTGCGCCGGCGGGCGGACACGGCGAGCAGCGCGGCGGCGGCGGTCGCGACGGAGCCGCTCAGCACCGCGACGGTGACCATCCCCGGGGACGACTGCACGCGTCAACTCTGCCGGATCCGCGCCCTCCGTGGGGCACCGGGTGTGCAACTGTTGGGACACAGGGTGCACGGCGGGGGGTCGCCGCGCGGGCGGTGTCAGACTGGTAGTCATGCCTGAGCTGCGGTCGAGGACATCCACCCACGGTCGGACGATGGCCGGCGCCCGGGCCCTCTGGCGGGCCACCGGGATGACCGACGACGACTTCGGCAAGCCGATCGTCGCCATCGCGAACAGTTTCACCCAGTTCGTACCCGGTCACGTCCACCTCAAGGACCTCGGCGGCCTGGTCGCCGACGCGGTGGCCGAGGCCGGCGGCGTCGGCCGGGAGTTCAACACCATCGCGGTGGACGACGGCATCGCCATGGGCCACGGCGGCATGCTCTACTCGCTGCCCAGCCGGGAGCTGATCGCCGACGCGGTCGAATACATGGTCAACGCGCACTGCGCGGACGCCCTGGTCTGCATCTCCAACTGCGACAAGATCACCCCCGGCATGCTGCTGGCCGCGCTGCGGCTCAACATCCCCACCGTCTTCGTCTCCGGCGGCCCGATGGAGGCCGGCAAGACGGTGGCGATCGAGGGCGTCGTCCACTCCAAGATCGACCTGATCGACGCGATGATCGCCTCCTCCAACGAGGCGGTCACCGACGACCAGCTCGGCGAGATCGAGCGTTCCGCGTGCCCGACGTGCGGCTCCTGCTCCGGCATGTTCACCGCCAACTCGATGAACTGCCTCACCGAGGCGATCGGCCTGGCACTGCCTGGCAACGGGTCCACGCTGGCCACCCACGCCGCGCGCCGGTCGCTCTTCGTCGAGGCCGGCCGCACCGCCGTGGAGATCGCCAAGCGGTGGTACGAGGAGGACGACGCCTCGGTGCTGCCCCGCGCGATCGCCGGCCGGGCCGCGTTCGAGAACGCGGTCGCGCTCGACGTGGCCATGGGCGGCTCCACCAACACGATCCTGCACCTGCTCGCCGCCGCCCGCGAGGCGGAGCTGGACTTCCAGGTGGCCGACATCGACGCCATCTCCCGGCGGGTGCCGTGCCTGGCCAAGGTCGCGCCGAACTCCCCGGACTACCACATGGAGGACGTGCACCGGGCCGGTGGCATCCCCGCCATCCTCGGCGAGCTGGACCGCGCCGGCCTGCTGCACCGCGACGTGCGCGCGGTGCACTCCCCCGACCTCGACCGGTGGCTCGCCGACTGGGACGTGCGCAGCGGATCGGCCACACGAGAGGCGGTCGAGCTGTTCCACGCCGCGCCCGGCGGGGTGCGCACCACCGAGCCGTTCTCCACCACCAACCGCTGGTCGTCGCTCGACACCGACGCGGCGGGCGGCTGCATCCGCGACCGCGAACACGCCTACAGCGCGGACGGCGGGCTGGCCATCCTGCACGGCAACCTGGCGCCGGACGGCTGCGTGGTGAAGACCGCCGGGGTGCCCGAGGAGTGCCTGACGTTCCGCGGGCCGGCGAAGGTCTACGAGTCGCAGGACGACGCGGTGACCGCCATCCTCGCCAAGGAGGTCGTCGCCGGGGACGTGGTGGTGATCCGCTACGAGGGCCCGAAGGGCGGCCCCGGCATGCAGGAGATGCTCTACCCGACCTCGTTCCTCAAGGGCCGGGGGCTGGGCCGCGCCTGCGCGCTGCTCACCGACGGCCGTTTCTCCGGCGGCACGTCCGGGCTGTCCATCGGGCACGTCTCCCCGGAGGCGGCCTCCGGTGGCCTGATCGCGCTGGTCCGCGACGGCGACGAGATCGTCATCGACATCCCGGGCCGGTCCATCGAGCTGAACGTGCCGGCCGACGAGCTGACCGCGCGGCGGGTGGCGGAGGAGAAGCGGGACCGCCCCTACACCCCCACCGACCGGCAGCGCCCGGTGTCGGCGGCGCTGCGCGCGTACGCGTCGATGGCGACCTCGGCCAGCGACGGCGCCTACCGCCGCGTCCCCGAGTAAGGAAGGGCCCCCTGTTAACGCCTCCGGTAGAGGAGGGGCCCCCTGTTAACGCCACGCCGCCGGTAGGGTCCGGCGGCGTGGAGACGACGGTGAGTTACGCGCGACTGGTCCGACCGGCGGTCGACCGGGTCTATGTGGGCGCCCGCTGGGCGGCCCGCCCCCGGATGGAGGCGTTCTACGCCGAGCGCGGCTGCGAACTCGGCGCCGAGAACAGCTTCTTCTCCGGCGTGCTGGCCCGGCCGATGCCCGCCGAGGCGCTCGCCGACGGCCTCGCCTACGGCGACGGGGACATGAGCCGGGAGCTGGAGCAGGGCATCTTCGTCCGGGACGACGCGGGCGCCTGGCACCTCACCGACCTGGGGCGGGAACTGGTGCTGTTCGCGCAGCGGGCCACCGGCGAGGCCGCCGAGGAGAAGTGGGGCATGCTGCCCGGGGTGCTGCCCGGCCTGGTCGTCGTGCCCCGGCTCGCCGAGCTGGTCGGCCGGGTGCTGGCGCACGCCCAGGCCACCGGCGGGCCGGCGTTCCGGGCCATGTCCCCGCCGTACGAGCCGGAAGGCGCGTCCCCCGCGCTGCTGCTGGTGACCCGCCTGGGCTCGTTGCGCCACCACCGCGCGGACGCGCACCGGGCCGCGTGGCGGGCCGCCGGGCTGACCGCCGACGAGATCCGCGCGCTGCCGGACGGCCCGGAACGCGCGGCGATCGAGGCGGACACCGACCGCCGCGACGAACCGGCGTACGCGGTGCTCACCGAGGCCGAGCGCTGGGAACTGCTGGCCGGCCTCGCCGCACTCCCCAACTAGGGCTCTCGGCCCTCACAACCGTTGGGTGGAACGTCATGGGTGTCAAACGGGGCCGTAAACACCCATGACGTTCCACCCAAGGCGCGGCGGCGCGTCAGGACTGGGTGAGGTCCTCCTCGGCCGGGGCGGTGCCGTCTATCGGCAGGCCGAACTCAGCCGGTGAGTTCTCGTCGGTTCCGTCCAGGTCCGCGTGCGGCTCGTCCGGGGTGACGTCGTCGGGGTCGGCGCCTCCGGCGTGCAGTTCGGACAGCTCAACCGGATCAGTCATGCCGTGCTGGTACCCGTCCGGCGCCGCCCGAACCCGCCCGGCCGCTGGCCGCCGAGCGACCGCGCCTGTCCGTCAGGGTCAGACCGTCTTCCAGGTCGTCGACCAGGCCCGGCCGGGTAGAGGCCCAGCCGACCGACCTCACATGGGCGGAACGGTGGGGTCACTCGCCGGAGCGGTCCGGGGCACCGGAGCCGCCGGGCGTTTCCTGGGTGTCGAACTCGGGGCTGTCCTGGGAGGAGATGGCGGTGGAGACGAGGCTGGAGGCGACCGGCTGTACGGGAATCACGTCCTCCGACGTACGCAACCGGGGCGGCGCGGGCATCCACGGCTTCAGGTTCTGGATGATCTGCTCGTAGAAGTCGTCGATGGCGTGCAGCACGGAGTCGATGAAGGCGCCCCGACCGCTGCCACGCTTGGTTCCCGCGGCCGTGCTCTGAGCGATGCGGAATGCCCGCAGTTCGCGCGAGGGGTCGCTGATGAGCGTCGTCGGCTCGGCGCGGATCTGGCGGAGGAGATCGGTGGCGCCGCCGCCTCGGGCGTGCATCGCGAATGCCTCGATCCGGACCGTGTCCGGCGCGTCCTTCAGTTGACGGACCAGCCAGTTCACCCGGGTTGTCGGCCGGCCAGACCGTGGGGCGTCGACATCGACGTGGCAGACGATCTGCCCTGCCCGCAGATCGGCGGTGACGTGAAGGTGGCCGACCGCACCCGGAATCCGGATGCTGCCGGTCAGGGTGCCGGCACTGGCGAGTTGGTTGGCGAGCGACTGGGTGCGCGCGGCCGGATCGGCGAGGTCGCGGCGGCTCAGCGCGGGAGTCACGTCGGTGCCGAGCCGTCGACCGAGTCGGAGGCACGCGTAACGGATCAGGGCGTCGAAGCGTCCGGCGACCTGCGCTGCCGCACCGTCGCCCGCCCGCAGTGTCCCGGCAGACACCCCATCCCGAACCTGCACCCACGCCGGCCCCATGTCGCTGAACTCAAGAGCGCCCGAGCGCGGGTGTTCGAGGTATCGGATCAACTCGCCCAGAACCCATGCCTGATCCGGGTCGGCGACGCCGCGGTATTCCTTCTGAATGACCGCCTGGGTGAGGATCTCCGTCCAGGGCAAATGGTACAGGGCGACCTTGCGGAGTTTCCGCCGGTCGACGGTCGTCGGGTGCTGCCCCGGGACGGGGGCGATCTCGTTGGAGATCGTGATGAGGGCGTCGAATCCCTGCTCCCGTGCGATGTCCAGATAGGCTTCCAACTGCTCGGACCGCAGCGGGTTACTGCCGGTCTTCACCTCCACGAGTGCGGTCCACTGGCGTTGTCCCCTGGTGACGCGAATGA
The DNA here is from genome assembly GCF_049315235.1 of Micromonospora sp. WMMD754. NCBI lineage: Bacteria > Bacillati > Actinomycetota > Actinomycetes > Micromonosporales > Micromonosporaceae > Micromonospora > Micromonospora sp. WMMD754. The sequence goes on along the minus strand of NZ_CP186058.1, from coordinate 3,379,111 downwards.
GACCGTCCGGGAAGAGCTGCTGGTTTCCGAGTTTGAAGGGCACCTCGATGAAGGTCTGCACCACTCCGGCCGGCGCGCCGACGGACTGAGTCAGGACACGTCCGAATTCCCGGACTGCGCTCATCACCGCCAGCAGGGCGGAGGTCGCCCGGCGTTCCTGCTCCTCCGCGCCGTTGATCCCGGAAGTGGGGATCAGGCGGGCCGCGAGCCAGGTTTCCTCAGACATAAAGTGACTCCTCGTGAATGCGGTGGTACGAGAAGTTACTCGCGGGCCCGGCCGGAAAGCGGCGCGACAGTTGGCGCGTACGAACGGAAAGAGTTGACCAGTCGGATGTCGAGCGATCCGTCCCGGTCGAAACCGAATGCCGGACGGATAGCCCGTGTCATCAATTCGGCTCTGGTCGGCTTATCAGTCCGATACCTGACTGCGAATGGCGTTCCACCGACGGACTCAGGCATGCGGTCGGTGTCGTTCCAGGCCGTCGAAGAGCAGGTCGAGGGTGAACTCGAACTCGGTCTGACTGTCGCACCACCCGAGGGTGGGATCCGCCGCGTCGTGCGTCTCGGCGGCCACCATCGCGGCCAGGTGCGGCAACCGTTCGGCCAGCGCCACCAGCGCGGCCTCCGCCGCGTCCGCGTCGGCCTCCCCGCCCGCATCGGGCCGGAACACCTCCTGCGCGAAGCCGAGCGCCAGGCTGCCGAAGGCGTGCAGCGCCCGGTGGGCGATCCGGTACGAGAAGCCGCCGTCGACGAGGGTGGCGAGGATCCCGTCGTAGTAGGCGTACACCCCGGCGGGGACTGTCGGGCGGGAGCTGAGCAGCGCCGGGGCCCACGGGTGCCGCAGCATGACCGCACGCGCGGCGAGGAAGCGCAGTCGCAGCCGGGTCCGCCAGTCGCCGCCGGGCGCGTCCGCCTCGGCCTGCTCGGCGGCTGAGGTGATCTCCGCGGCGACGGCGTCCACGAGGCCGTCGAGCAGTCCGGCCTTGCCGGGCAGGTGGTGGTAGAGCGACATGGCCTCGACGCCGAGTTCGGCGGCGAGCCGGCGCATCGTGAGCGCGGCCATCCCCTCGGCGTCGACCAGGTCGATCGCGCTGGCCAGGGCTCGCTCGCGGCTCAGCGGCTCCCGAGGCTTCCTCGCTCCCATCCGGCTTCCCATCTTCCCTTGACCTTACAACGTATGGTTGGCCTTACGGCGTAAGGCGACCCCCGCCACGGCACGTCGATCACCCCCGAGGAGCCGCCATGCACCAGCTGATCCGTACCGCCCGCGTGACCGGGCTGTTCTACCTCGGGCTCGCCGTCACCGGCGCGCTGGGGTTCCTCACCGTCCGGCCGATGATCTTCGACGCCGACGACGTGGGCACGACGCTCGCCAACCTGGTGGCCCACGAGTCGCTGGCACGCGCCGGCATCGCGCTCGAACTGCTGGTCGTCCTCACCCAGACGCTCACCGCCGTCTGGTTCTACCGGCTGTTCCGCACTGTCGACGGCACCGCCGCGGGCAGCATCGCCGCCTTCGGGCTCGTCAACGCCGTCGCGATCCTCGGCAGCGCCGCCGTGCTCGCGACGGCTCTGCAGGCTGCGACCGGCGGGCCGGGCGACGCCGGCACCGTCCAGTTGCTCTACCTGGTCAGCGGAAACCTGTGGGAGGTGGGCGGCCTCTTCTTCGGCCTCTGGCTGGTACCGATGGGCTGGTGCGTGCTCCGGTCGGGCTGGCTGCCCCGGCCGCTGGGCTGGGTCCTCGTCGCCGGCGGCGTCGGCTACGTGCTCATGACGTTCGTCGCCTACCTCGCCCCCGGCGCCGGTGTGGCGGGCGATCTGCTGGTGGTGCCCGCCACGGTGGGCGAGGTGTGGATCCTCGGCTACCTGATCGTCTTCGGCGTGCGCAGGCGGGCGCTCGAAGGGACGGACGCCTAGGCCGGGCTCGCGGCGAGGGCGACGCCCCGGGCGTACCGGATGGCGGCCGGGGTGTCCGGGAACACCAGGCCCTCGCGGCGCAGCTCGTCGGCGACGCCGAGTGCGCTGAGCACCTGGTCGTGGCCCGGGGTGATGCCGGAGAGCAGCACCGTGATCCCCCGGGCGCGCAGCCGGGCGACGGCGTCGCCGAGCACCTGGGCGCCGGTCGCGTCGATGGTGGAGACGCGGGACATCCGCAGGATCACCACCCGGACGTCGGCCACCTCGGCCAGCTCCAGCAGGAAGGTGTGCGCGGCGGCGAAGAAGAGCGGCCCGTCCAGCCGGTACGCGACGATGTGCTCGGCGAGCAGCGCATGCTCCTCGGCGCTGTGCTCGCCGGTGTCCAGCGGCACCTGTTCCAGCCTGGCGCTGCGGGCCACCGCACGCAGCGCCAGGACGACCGCCACGGCGAGCCCGACGACCACAGCGGTCACCAGGTCCCAGATCACCGTGACGGCGAACGTCAGCACCAGCACCACCGCGTCGGCCCGGGTGGCCCGCATCAGCGCCAGCAGGGAGGCCGCCTCCACCATCCGGACCGTGGTGGCGAGCAGCACCCCGGCCAGCGCGGCCAGCGGGATGCGGCCGACCAGCGGAGCGGCGGCGAGCACGATCGCGGCGAGGGCGACCGCGTGGGTGAGCGCGGCGAGCTTCGAGGACGCACCGGCGCGCACGTTCACCGCCGTACGGGCGATGGCGGCGGTCGCCGGGATGCCGCCGAAGACCGGGGAGGCGAGGTTGGCCAGGCCCTGGCCGAACAGTTCCCGGTCCGGGTCGTGCCGCTCGCCGACGGTCAGGCCGTCCGCCACCGTGGCGGAGAGCAGGCTCTCCAGGGCGGCGAGCGCGGCCACCGCCAGGGCACTCGGCAGCAGGACGCCCAGCGCCCCGAGGTCCACGAAGTCCAGTGACGGCGCGGGCAGCCCTTGCGGCAGCTCGCCGATCCGGGCCAGGTCGATCGGGGCCAGCTCGGCGAGGACCGTCGCGGCGGCCACCCCGACCAGGGAGAACGGCACGGCGGGCCGCCACCGGCCGCCGAGCAGCATCAGCGCCGCCACGCCGAGCGCCACGGCGATCGCGGCGGGGCGGGGATGCGCGGCGAACCGGGCGACCGCGTCGGCGGCCACCGCCCACACCTTCTGCCCGTGTGCGCCGGCGACGCCGAGCGCGGCCGGCACCTGTTGCAGCGCGATCACCACGGCGATGCCAGCGGTGAAGCCCTCGATCACCGGGGCCGGCAGGTAGCGCACGTACCGGCCGAGGCGGGCCAGTGCGAGCGCGATCAGGATCAGCCCGGCCAGCGCGCCGACCATCAGCACGCCACCGGCGCCGAACTGCTGCACCACCGGCACCAGCACGACGGTCATCGCCCCGGTGGGGCCGGAGACCTGGAGGTTGGAGCCGCCGAAGACCGCCGCGACCGCTCCGGCGACGACGGCGGTGACCAGACCGGCCTGCGCGCCGAGCCCGGAGGTGACGCCGAAGGCCAGCGCCAGCGGTAGCGCCACCACGGCGACAGTGAGCCCGGCGAGCAGGTCACGCCGGGGCGAGCGGCGCACGGCCGCCCAGTCGGCCCGGCCGGGCAGCAGCCCGCCGAACAGCCGGCCCGCCTGCCGGACGAGGTCACCGGCACGAAGGGCCGCCGCGCTCACCGGTCCGTCCCCGAGGCCCGCAGCTCGTCCAGCAGGGCGTCCCGGTCGGTGAGGACCGCGCCGAGGATGCGCCGCCCGGCGGCGAGCAGGTCGGCCACGTCGGGGGTGCTGAGCGCGTACATCACCAGCGGGCCGTCCCGGTACGAGGTGACCATGCCGGCGCGGCGCAGCACGGCGAGCTGCTGGGAGAGGTTGGACGCCTCCACGTCGATGGCGGCCAGCAGGTCGCGGACCGGCTTCGGCCCGTCCTGGAGCAGCTCGAGCACCCGGATGCGCACCGGGTGCCCGAGGGTGCGGAACAGCTCCGCCTTGGCCTGGTACAGCGGCACCGACACGACTCGCCCCTCCGACGACTTCGAAGACTTTAGCACTTGCAGAAGTCTTCAAGTCATCGGAGATGGGGGTGACCGCCTCAGAGCACGTCGTTGACGCAGCGCAGCACCGGGCGGCGGGTGAGCGCGTCGGCGTCGAGCGGGCCCGACGCGTGCACGGTGAACGTCGCGCTCTCCCCCGGCAGCAGCGTCACCAGGGCCCGATCCACCTGCGCGGCCGGCTCGAGGCGGTCCGGGAACAGCGTCAGGTCGCGCAGCACCGTGCGGGCCGTCACCCGGACCCGCCGTCCGCCGTCCGCCGGCTCGACCGTCGCGTCCCAGTCCGCCGCCGGCCACTCGACGTCGCGGTCCTCGGCGAAGAACCACAGCGCCCGCTCCGCGGTGTCGCCGGCCTCCGCGACCAGCAGCTCGCGGCGCGCCTCGTCCGGCCGCGCCAGCTCCGCCGGCAGCGGCAGCACCACCGAGGAGTACGCCGGGACGTCGAGGTCGACCGAGGTCTTCGCCCTCGGCTCCCCGGCCAGGGTGAGCCGGGTGACCGTGGCCGGCGCGGTCCACGCCCGCCCGGTCTCGTTCACCGCCACCAGCGCCAGCCCACCGTCGCGCGGCTGCACGGTGAGCAGCCGGTCGGCGTAGGCGCGGCGCAGCGCGTACCACAGGGGTTTGCGGCGGCCGTCGCCGTCGACGGCGGCCCAGGACGTGACCGGCCAGCAGTCGTTGAGCTGCCACACGATGGTGCCGGTGCAGACCGGCCGGTGCGAGCGGAAGTGCTCGACCCCGAGTTGGATGGCGCGGGCCTGGTTGAGCTGGGTGTAGTAGTGCCAGTCGTCGAAGTCGGCGGGCGGCGGCAGGTGGGCGTCGAGCCCGCGCTGGAGCTTCCGGTCCCCGTCGGCCGCCTTCTGGTGGTGGGCCATGCCCGGTGAGTCGTGCGCCAGCGGCTCGTCCGAGATGGACCGGCGCAGCGTCGCGTACGCGGGGGGCGCCTGGTAGCCGAACTCGGCGACGAAGCGCGGCACGTACTCGCGGTACTTGGTGTAGTCGTCGTCGTTCCAGACGTCCCAGATGTGCATGGTGCCGTGTGCCGGGTCGTTGGGGTGGATGTCGTCGCTGCCCGACCAGGGGCTGCCCGGCCAGTACGGGACGGTCGGGTCCAGCTCGCCGACGGTCGCGGGCAGCAGCTCCAGGTAGTAGCCGCGCCCCCAGGTGCGCCCGGCGAGCGGCTCCTGCCAGTCCCAGTCGTGCCAGCCCCAGATGTTCTCGTTGTTGCCGGTCCAGAGCACCAGCGACGGGTGGCCGGCGAGCCGGGTCACCTGTTCCCGCGCCTCCGCCTCGACCTCGGTGCGGAACGGCTCCTCCTCCGGGTAGGCCGCGCAGGCGAACAGGAAGTCCTGCTGCACCAGCAGCCCGGCCTCGTCGGCCAGCTCGTAGAAGTCGTCCGACTCGTAGCGGCCGCCGCCCCAGATCCGCAGCAGGTTGACGTTCGCGCCGAGGGCCTGGTCGAACCGCTGCGCCAGCCGGGCCCGGGTGACCCGGTTGGGGAATGCGTCGTCGGGGATCCAGTTGACCCCCTTGACGAAGATCGGGACGTCGTTGACGTGCAGCGTGAACGGGGTGCCGTGCGCGTCGGGCGTGGTGTCCAGGCGCACCGAGCGGAAGCCGATCCGGCGGGACGCGGTGTCCAGGTCCCGGCCGTCGGCCGCGCGCAGGGTCACGTCGAGGTCGTGCAGCGGCTGCTCGCCGTACCCGACCGGCCACCACAGCGCGGGGTCGTCGACGGTGAGGGTGAGCACGGCGGCCCGCTCCCCCGCCGGCACCGTCACCTCGGAGGCGACGCCGGCGACCGTGGCGTGGACGGTCAGCGGCTCGTCGCGGGCCCGCTCCACCTCGACGTGCAGCTCCACCCGGCCGACGCCGCCGTCGACCGTGACGAGCGGCCGGACGGTCGCCAGCCGGGCGGCGGACCAGGCGTGCAGGCCGATCTGCTGCCAGATGCCGGCGGTGACCACGGTCGGTCCCCAGTCCCAGCCGAAGTTGCAGGCGGTCTTGCGGATGAAGTGGAACGGCTCCGGGTACGCGTTCGGCCGGTCGCCGAGCCGGTCCCGGTGGGCCTCGGCGTAGCGGTACGGCGAGTCGAAGCGTACGGCGAGGGTGTTGTCGCCCGGACGCAGCAGCGACCGGACGTCGAACCGGTAGGAGCGGTGCTGGTTCTCGGTGCGCCCGACCTCGACGCCGTTGAGCGTGACCGTTGCGACCGTGTCCAGGCCGGCGCAGGCCAGGTCGACCCGGTCGTCGCCGCCGGGCTCGTGGTGGAACGTGGTCCGGTAGACCCAGTCGGTGCGCCCGATCCAGGTGAGCCGGTTCTCGTTGTCGTCGAGGTACGGGTCGGGGATGAGCCCGGCGGCGAGCAGGTCGGTGTGCACGCACCCGGGCACGGTCGCCGGCACCTCGACCCCGGCGATCTCCGACGGCACCTGCGGGCCGGGCAGGGCCCGCAGCGTCCAGCCCTCGTGCAGCAGCGTGGGACGGCTCACGACTTCACCGCGCCTTCCATGATTCCGCGGACGATCTGGCGTCCACCGATGAACAGCATGAGCAGCAGGGGGATGGTGGCGATGAACGCGCCGGCCAGCACCCGCCGGTAGATCACGTAGTTGCCGCTGGCCAGGTCGGAGACCGCGACCATCGAGGTGGGGAAGTCGGTGCCGCTGAGCGTGATCAGCGGCCACTGGAAGTCGTTCCAGGTGGCGACGAACGTGAGCAGGCCGAGAACCGCCAGGGCCGGACGGATCGCGGGCAGCACGATGGTGCCGTACACCCGCATGGTCGTGGCGCCGTCGACCCGGGCCGACTCGACCAGCTCGTCCGGGACGGTGTTGACGATGAACTGCCGCATGTAGAACACGCCGAACGCGGTGACCAGGCCGGGCGCGATGACCGCGAGCAGGGTCCCGTTCCAGCCGAGCTTGCCCATCACGATGTAGAGCGCGACGATGCCGAGCTGGTTCGGCACGGTCAGCGTGAGCACCACGAAGAGCATCAGCGCGTTGCTGCCCTTGAACCGCAGCTTGGCGAAGGCGAACCCGGCGAGCGAGCAGAAGAACAGCACCGAGGCGGTCACCACGGTCGAGACGATGACGCTGTTGACCAGCGACGCGGCGAAGTAGACGTCCTGGAGGGAGAAGACCTCGTCGACGTTGGTCAGGAACCGGTCACCGGGGACGATCGCCGGGGGCAGCTTGGCCAGCGCCTCGTCGTTGCTGGTGGCGATGACGAACATCCAGTAGAGCGGGAACGCGGCGAACAGCATGCTGACCGCGAGGAGCAGGTAGGTCCAGAGCCCGGCCGGGGTGTCCTGCGGCGCCCGGGCCATGGCGCGCCGCTTACGGCGGACCGGCGGGGAGGCGACGGCACTCATTTCCGCCCTCCGGAGAGTCGGTTCGTCAGCAGGTAGTTGACCCCGGCGACGACCAGGATGATCAGGAACAGGGCCCAGGACATGGCCGCGGCGTAGCCGAGGTTGAGGTCCTTCCAGCCGACCTTGTAGATGAGCTGGGCGATGGTCTGCCACTCACCGTTCGGCCCGCCGGTGGCGGCCTGGGCGTTGGGGTCGAAGAGCATCGGCTCGGTGAAGAGCTGGAGGCCGCCGATGGTGGAGAGGATCACGGTGAACAGGACCACCGGCTGGATCATCGGCACGGTGATCCGCCAGAGCTGCTTCCACTGGCCGGCGCCGTCGATCGCGGCGGCCTCGTAGACGTCGCGCGGGATGGACTGCATGGCGGCCAGGTAGAGCAGCGCGTTGTAGCCGATCCACTTCCAGTTGACCATGGTGGCGATGGCGATCCAGGCGTGCAGCTTGTCGGCCCGCCAGTCGATCGGGTCGTCGGCGCCGCCGATGCCCAGTAGACCGAGGACCCAGTTGGCCATGCCGAAGTCGCGGGAGAAGAAGACGCTGAACACCATGGTCGAGGCGACGATCGGTGTCACGTACGGCAGCAGCACGCCGACCCGCCACCAGGTCTGCGCCCGCAGCTGCCGGTTGAGCAGCGAGGCGACCAGCAGGGCGAGCAGCAGCTGCGGCACGGTGGAGAGCAGGAAGATGCCGAAGGTGTTGTAGAGGGCGTTCCAGAAGTCCTCGTCGGCGACGAGCCGGCTGAAGTTCTCGAAGCCCGCCCAGTAGGGCAGCGTCGGGTCGTCGAGCCGGTAGTTGCGCAGCGAGACCACCGCGTTGAACAGCAGCGGGAACAGCCCGAACACGAGGAAGAGCAGGAAGAACGGCGCGATCATCAGGTACGGCATGTAGCGCATGTCGAAGCGGTACAGCCGGTTGCGCCAGGTCAGCCGCCGGTCGTCGGCCCCGGTGCGGCCGCGCTCCGGCGCGGGTCGGCGGCTCGGCGGCGCGGGCGCGGCACGGGTGCTGGACATCGGATCACTCCAGAGCCGAGGAGGGTGGACGGGTACGGCGGTGCCGGAGCGGTCGGGTTCCGCTCCGGCACCTGTGGTGCGTCAGGACTTGGCGGCCTTGTCGGCCTCCTTGACCGCCTCGTTCCAGGCGGCGTCCGGCTTCAGCGACTTGTTCTCCACCCGGCGGATGACGTTCTCCACCGCGACCCGGGTCGGGCCGTTCTTCTTGCCCAGGTACTGCGGGGTGAGGCCCTGCGCCATCTTCGGGAAGATCTGGCCGACCGGGGCGTTGTTGAAGAACGGGTTCTTGAAGTCGGCGATCGCCGGGTCGGCGTAGAGCGCCGGCTGCGACGGCAGGTTGCCGACCTTCTTGAAGATCTCGATCTGCTGCTCCGGCGCGACCAGCCACTCCAGCAGCTTGTACGCCTCGTCGACGTGCTTGCCCTGCTTGGGGATGGTCAGGAACGAGCCGCCCCAGTTGCCGCCGCCGCCGGGCACCGCCGCGATGTCCCACTTGCCCTGGGTGCCGGGCGCGGTGTCCTTGATGTGGCCGAGCATCCACGCCGGGCAGGCGAGCACCGCGAACGCGCCGCTGGTGAAGCCCTTGTCCCAGTCGGCCTGGAAGCTGACCAGGTTGGCCGAGAGCCCGGAGTCGACGGCCTTGACCGTGTAGTCGAACGCGACCTTCGGGCCCTGCTCCATCTGGAGCTGCTCCTGGTCGTTGTAGAAGCCGACCTGCTGCTGGCCGAGGATCGGGTTGAACAGGTTGGTGCCGGCGTCGATGAACTTCTTCTTGGTCTTGCCGGTGTACTGCTGGCCGACCTCCAGGAACTTGTCCCAGGTGGGCCAGAGCGCGGAGACCTGGTCGCGTTCGGTGGGCAGGCCGGCGGCCTTGAACAGGTCGGTGCGGTAGCACATGGCCAGGCCGCCGACGTCGGTGCCGAGGCCGATCTGCGTCTTGCCGTCGGCGGACAGCGACTGCTTCCACTTCCAGGGCAGGTACTTGCTCTCGTAGGAGCCGGCGCCCTTGTCCAGCAGGTTGACGAACTTGTCGGACTGGCTGCGGAACTGGACCATGAAGCCCTCGTCGATCGCCGCGATGTCCGGCGCGCCGTTGCCGGCGACGAGCTTCTTCTGCAGGTCCTCGTGCTGGGCGTTGTACTCGCCCGAGTTGAGCTGGATCTTCACGTTCGGGTGCTCGGCCTCGTACTTGGTCTTGAGGTCCTGCAGGCCGAAGTCGCCCCAGAAATTGATCTTCAACGTGACCTGACCGTCGGCCGCGTCCGCGCCGCCGGTGGTGCTCCTGCCGCTGCAGGCGGCGACCATGACCAGGCTGACGGCACCGACGGCGGCCGTGCGCGCCCAGTGCGTCCAGGACCGTTTCATGTCATCCTCCGCGCCGAATGGGAACGCTCCCGAGATCGAGAGACGTTGACTGAACCGGATAAGTGAGGCCACCGTACGGTTCACCTCCGGCACTGTCAACGGCCGGTTAACAGCGAGGCCGTCCCGTAACCTTCGGGGCCGGATGGGAGCGCGACCATGCGCGGTGGAGCGCTTTCCGGAGCAGTTTCGTGAGCGCAGGGGTGGCGGACAGGGGTGGGGGTGGCCGTACGCTGAACCGCACAAGTGACGAACTGTGCGGTTCAGTCGCCGAGGTCCGCCGCGCCGACCGGCCGGCGGGCCCGGTGCAGTAGCGTCACTTCCCGCCGGCCACCCCGGCGGTCGACAGCGCCCGCGAGGGCCGGACACAGTGGAGGACGCTGCGGTGAAGCGGCCGACCATCGCCGACGTCGCCCGACGTGCCGGGGTCTCCAAGGGCGCGGTGTCGTACGCGCTCAACGGGCAGCCCGGCGTCTCCGAGGCGACCCGCCAGCGCATCCTGGCGATCGCGGCCGAGATCGGGTTCAGCCCGAGCAGCGCCGCCCGGGCGCTCTCCGGCGCCACCGCCAAGGCGGTCGGGCTGGCGCTGTGCCGGCCCGCCCGGATACTCGGCATCGAGCCGTTCTTCATGGAGCTGATCAGCGGCGTCGAGGCCGAACTGTCCGCCCGCTCGTACGCGCTGACCCTCCAGGTGGTGACCGACCAGGAGGCGGAGATCGCGGTCTACCGCCGCTGGTGGGCCGAGCGTCGGGTGGACGGCGTCTTCGTCTGCGACCTGCGCACCGACGACCGCCGGGTGCCGGCGCTGGAGGAGCTGCAACTGCCCGCGGTGGTGATCGGCGGCCCGGGGCACACCGGCAGCCTGGCCAGCGTCTGGTCGGACGACGCGGCGGCCCTGGTCGAGACCGTCGAGTATCTGGTCGCGCTCGGCCACCGGCGGATCGCCCGGGTCGGCGGCCTCCCCTCGCTGCTGCACACCGAGATCCGCACCGACGCGTTCACCGACGTGTGCCGGCGGCTCGGGCTGGACGAGGCGAGCACGGTCTGGTCCGACTACACCGGCGAGGAGGGGGCGCGGGCCACCCGGCGCCTGCTCAGCTCCGCCCACCGCCCGACGGCGGTGATCTACGACAACGACGTGATGGCGATCGCCGGGCTCTCCGTGGCCCAGGAGATGGGGCTCGCCGTCCCCGGCGACCTGTCCATCGTCGCGTGGGACGACTCCCCGCTCTGCCAGCTGGTGCACCCGCCGCTGACCGCGCTGGGCCGGGACATCCCGGCGTACGGGTCGCACGCCGCCCGGCAGCTCCTCGCGGTGATCGCCGGGGAGCCGGTGAGCGGACTCCAGGACGAGACCGCCCACCTCACCCCGCGCGGCAGCACCGCGCCGCCGCGCGCTCGCTGAACCGGTTCAGCTATCGTCCCGCGGACGCTCATCGGGACGCCGAGGGAAACTCCTCGAACCACGCCTCGACCCGCTCCGCGGTCGCCGGCCGGGCCAACGCGAAGCCCTGCCCGTAGCGGCAGCCGGCCCGGCGCGCGCCGGCCACCTGACCGTCCGACTCCAGCCCCTCCACCACCACCTCCACGCCGAGCCGGTCGCCGAGGTTGGCCACCACGTCGATCAACGGGCGCTGTCCCTCGGCGCCGGGCGCGACCAGATGCGGTCCGACCTTGAGCAGGTCGATCGGCAGCCGGCGCAGCTGGGCCAGCGAGGCGTGCTCGGCGCGGAAGTCGTCCAGCGCGGTGCGCACCCCGAGCGACCGGAGACCGGCCAGCCGGGCCACCACCGTGGACAGCTCCGCGCCCACCGCCGGCTCCGCCACCTCCACCACCAGCCGTTCCGGCGGCACGTCGTACGCGGCCAGCGCGGTCGCGACGCGGGCCACGAAGTCCGGCGCGGCCAGCTCGCGCGGGGTCACGTTCACCGCCATCCACAGCTCCCGGCCCCCCTCCGACCAGGCGGCCAGCTGCCGGCAGGCCCGGTCCACCACCCACCGTCCGACCTCGCCGAGCAGGTCGAGGTCGGCCGCCACCGGCAGCAGCTCCGCCGGCAGCACGGTGCCCAACGCCGGGTTGCGCCAGCGCAGCAGCGCCTCGGTGCCCACCGGCATCCGGTCGGCCAGCGCCACCACCGGCTGGTAGACCAGGTCCAGCTCGCCGCGGGCCACCGCGCCGGGCAGCTCCCGCTCCAGGTCGAGCCGGCGGACCAGCTGCTCCTCCAGGTAGGCGTCGTACCACTCGACCCGGTCCCGACCCATCTGCACCGCCCGCCGCCGGGCCAGGCCGGCCTGACGGAACACGTCCTCCGGCTCGCCGCCGGTGGTCTCGGCCAACCCCACGCTCACCGCCAGTCGGACCACACCCCCGGCCCGGGGATACGGCTCCACGAGCGCCGCCAGCAGCCGGGTGCCCAGCGCGTACGCGAGCACCGGACCGAGATCGGTGAGGACGGCGTACTCGGTGTCGCCGACGCGGGCGACCAGGTCGTGCGGGCCGCAGCCGGCCCGGAGCCGCCGAAGCACCTCGGCCAGCACCGCCGCGTCCGGCGCCGTCGCGTGCTCGCCGTGCAGGTCCACTACAAGCAGCGCGCCGCCACTGCGCCGGGGCAGCACCCGGACCAGGTCGGCCCGGGTCAACGGCGCGAAGTCGGCGGGGTCGGCCGCCCCGCCGACGAGCCGCCGCAGCGACGCCTCGCTGGCCGCGAGCCGCTCGACCCGACGGCGGTGGTCGGCGGCGGCGAGCAGCTCGCCCACCATGATCGGTGGGATGACCGCCAGCCCGAGCGCCATGGCGGCGGGCGTGAACTCTCCCGCCGTGCCGAGGTGCACGCCGGCGGCCAGGGCCGCCACGCCGGCCGGCGCGGTGAGCCGGGGCCACGCGGCCGGCGCCACGCCGGGGTGCGGTCGCTCCCCCGCCGACGTACGCCGGGCGCCGGCCGCGGTCAGCAGCGCGCCGGCGAGCAGCGGCGGCCCGACGGCCGACATCGCCCGGTCCGGGGCGTCGTACGCCAACAGCACCACCAGCAGCGACAGCCCGGCCAGCGTGAGACCGGCGCCGGCGTGGCAGCGCGCGGCGCCGGGCCGGCGACGCCGCTCGGCCAGCGCCGCCACCGCGAGCACGGCCAGCGCCACCGCCCCGCCGACGCTGGCGACCCGTGCGGCCACCGGCACCGGACCGACCGGCAGCACCATCCAGCCGGCGAAGACCAGGCTGACGGCGAGGGCGAGCATGTCGACGCCACGGCGCAACCGCTCCCGCCCCGGCAGCCGGGACCGGCCGGGCAGCCGCAGCAACGCGGCGGCGTGCAGCGGCGCGGTGAGGCCGAGACCGACCAGCGCCACCGGCAGCCGGTGCGCCGGATCGCTGAGCGGCAGCACCGCCACGGTGAGCCCGGCGACCAGGACGGCGGCGTCGAGGATCGCGGCCACCCGACGGGACAGCGCCACCCGGCGCGCCTGCCGTCCGGTCGGTTCGGACCGTCCTGGATCGACGGTCCCGGACCGGCCCGGCCCCGGCGCGGGGCGCCTCGTCCCCGGAGCCGGACGCGGGACCGCGTGGTCCCTCGCCGCCGGTGCGGGCGGGCGCGGAGCCGGGGCGGCGCCCGGGGACGGGGTCGGTGGGAGGCCGGCCAGCCAGGCGAGCCGCACGCAGGCGAGGGCGGAGCCCCCGGCGACGGCGAGCGCCACGGCGGCGGGACCGGGCACGAGCCCGGCGATGCCCGCCAGGAGGAGGAGCGCGCCGCCGAGCGACGCGGCGAGGTCGGGCAGGGGCGGGAGCCGGCGGGGACCGGCGGGAGGGGTGACGGGCACGGCGGTCGCCTTCGTGAGGGGGCACGGGGCGTTGCGGTTGCGGTGCGACGTGCGGGTAGGAGCGCGGGCGGGCGGGGCCGCATCGGCGGGGACCGCTGCGGCCATGCCTAAGAACGATCCCGGACGCGACCGGTGACGCGACAGTGACCTCCGTCACAGTGACGACCCCGGGAGTCGGCAACGATCTTGGTAGGAAGCGCCCTCGGAGGGGCGCCCCCGAACCAGGATCCCGTAACGGCGAGGGCTCGATCGGGCGGCCGTGACGCCCGATCGGGAGGGTGGGCCGACCGGATGGGATCATCGGGGGGTGAGTCGCGCCGACACCGTCCGTTTCCGCCACAACCAGGCCATCCTGGCCGCCGCGATCGTCGCCTTCATCGGCGCGCTGCCGCTGGCGAGTGCCCGCTGGTGGCTGCTCTGGGTGCTGCTCGTGCCGCTCGCGGTCGGCGTCTGGGCGTGGCGCTCCGGCACCGACGCGGACGCCCGGGAGCTGCGGCTGCGCGCGCTCCTCGGGCAGCGGCGGGTGCCCTGGGCCCGGGTGGCGGAGCTGGCCGGTGACCCCCGGGGGCGGGCGGTCGCCCGGCTCGACGACGGGCAGGTGCTGGTGCTGCCCGCGGTCCGCGCCACCGACCTGCCCCGGCTGATCACCGCGACCGGGCAGGAGATGCCCGACGACGACGCACCGGGTCAGTAGCCGTCGACCACCCGGTTCGCCAGGTCCTCCCCACCCGCGAAGCGCCGCAACTGCTCCCCCACCAGCCGGTAGGCCCGCGGCAGCAGGCCGCGCACCGAGCCGGCCACGTGCGGGGTGAGCAGCACGTTGGGCAGCTCCCACAGGGGATGGTCGGCGGGCAACGGCTCCGGGTCGGTGACGTCCAGCGCGGCCCGCAGGCGCCCCGACGACAGCTCGGTGACCAGCGCCGAGGTGCGGGCGACCGGTCCACGCGCGGCGTTCACCAGCAGCGCGCCGTCCGGCATCGCGGCGAGGAAGCGCTCGTCGACCAGGCCCCGGGTCCGGTCGGTCAGCGGGACCAGCAGCACCACCACGTCCGCCTCGGGCAGCAGGGTGGGCAGCTCGGCCACCCCGTGCACGCCGTCGGCCGGGCGGGGCGTGCGGGCGACCAGCGTGAAGCTCACCTCGAACGGGGCGAGCCGGGCGCGCACGGCCGCGCCGATCGAGCCGGCGCCGACGATCAGCACCCGCTTGCCGGCCAGCTCGTCGGTCGGGGCCACCTCGTCGTACGCCCACTCCCGCCGCGCCTGGGCGCGGGCCAGCGGAGCGAACCCGCGCAGGGCGGCCAGGATCGCGGTGACCACCCACTCGGCGGTGGCCGAGTCGTGCACGCCGCGGGCGTCGCAGAGCGTCACACCCGCCGGCACCCGGCCCACCCACGCGTCCGCGCCGGCGGAGAGGAGTTGCACCACCTCGACGTCGGGCAGCTCGGTCAGGAGCGCGCCGGCGTCCGGGCCGGACAGGAAGGGCGGCACCCAGAACCGCACGCCGGCCGGGGCGGACGGAAGCCGGGACGGGTCCTCCAGCACCTCCACGGTGACGCCGGGCGGGACCTCGCCGAGCAGGCGGCGGCCGTCGGGGTGCGGAATCCATGCCTTCACGACCGCCGACCATATCCGTCCGCGCCGGTCGGCGCGGCGGGGGCCGTGACGAACACCCCGCCGGGGGTCGGACACACGTGCGACAGGGTTTAATCGAGGGCGGGACGCCGGCCGGTGCCCGGGGTAAGGGGAGCGGGTGACGATGAGCGAGGACGGCCCCGGACGGACGGCCGCGCCGATTCCGGCGCTGACCGACCCCGAGCGGCTGCGCTCCCTCGACGAGACCCGCCTCGACTCCGTGCCGGACGAGGCGTTCGACCGCTTCGCCCGACTGGTCGGTGACCTGCTCGACGTACCCGTCGCGCTGGTCTCCCTGGTCGACGCGGAGCGCCAGTTCTTCCCCGGCGCGACCGGACTGCCCGAGCCCTGGGCGGCCCGCCGGGAGACCCCGCTCAGCCACTCGTTCTGCCAGCACGTCGTCGACATCGAGGTGCCGATGGTGCTGCCCGACGCCCGCCTCTACCCCCGGGTACGGCTGAACCTCGCCATCGAGGACCTGGGCGTGGTGGCGTACGCGGGCATGCCGCTGACCGACCTGGACGGGCGGGTGCTCGGCTCGCTCTGCGCGATCGACAGCAAGCCCCGGGCCTGGACCAAGGAGCAGTTGCGGACGCTCGGCGACCTGGCCGCCGCCTGCTCCTCGGAGCTGCGGCTGCGGATCGCCGTCCGCAGCGCCGACGAGGCCCGCCGCCGCGCCGAGGAGGCACACGACCGGCTCGCCATGCTGGCCGGGATGAGCGAGATGCTCGGCGGCACCCTCGACGTGTCCACCGCCGTCGACCGGCTCGCGCACGCCATGGTGCCGCTGCTCGGCGACTGGTGCCTGATCACCCTGGTCGACCCGGCCGGCCGCCCGCGCACCGTCTCCGGGGTGCACCGCGACCCGGAGCGCGACGCCGACCTCGCCCGCTTCACCGCGCTGCTGACCACCGGGCTCGGCCCGGAGTCGCTGATCCGGTCGGTGCTGCGCAGCGGCCGGCCGGTGATGCGCGGCGTCGCCGGCCTCGACGACGTGGCGCGCGGCACCACCCGTCCGGAGCTGGTGACGCTGGCCGAGCGGCTCGGCATCAGCTCCCACCTCACCGTGCCGATCACCGCGGCCGGCGACCGGGTGATCGGCGCGGTCACGCTCGTCAACCGCCCCGGCCGGCGCGGCTTCGACGCGAGCGACCTGCGCACCGCCCAGGACATCGGCGTACGGGCCGGCCAGGCCGTCGGCAACAGCCGGCTCTACGGCGAGCAGCGGCACGTCGCCGAGGTGCTCCAGCACAGCATGCTGCCCACGCTGCCGGCGGTGCCGGGAATCGAGCTGGCCGCCCGCTACCTGCCGGCCGCCGACCGGGTCGAGGTCGGCGGCGACTGGTACGACGCGTTCGTCCAGCCCGACGGCGAGCTGGTGGCCGCGATCGGCGACGTCGCCGGGCACGACATCGAGGCGGCGGCCTCCATGGGCCAGCTGCGCAACCTGGTCCGGGGCAACGCGTACGGGCGGGACGACCCGGTGGAGGAGCTGGTGGCCAACCTCGACCGGGCCATCGGCGGGCTGCGGGTGCCCACGGTCGCCACCGCGGTGCTGGCCCGGGTCCGCCCGCACGGCGACGGGCTGCGGGTCTGCTGGTGCAACGCCGGCCACCCGCCACCACTGCTGATCCGCGCCGACGGCACGGTGTCGGTGGCCGAGGGACGGGGTCCGCTGCTCGGCCTGGCCCGCCCGCCCCGGCGCACCGGGCGGGCTCTCACCCTCGCGCCGGGCGACACGCTGCTGCTGCACACCGACGGGCTGATCGAGCGCCGCGACCAGCCGATCGACGAGGGGCAGGCGGAACTGCTGGCCCACCTCGCCGCGGCCGGGTCCGGGGTGCCGCTCAGCCTCCTCTGCGACCGGCTGCTCGCCGCCGCGCACCGCCGCGAGGACGACGTCGCCCTGCTCGCGCTGCGGGCCGGCTGACCGGACACCGTCGCGTCCGCGCTCGACACGCCGGGTTCCCCGACCCGCCCGGCTAGGCTGGGCCGGGTGAGCCCGCGTCTGACGTACCCCCGCATCCGCCGCCTCCGGACGGCGCTGGCGGCCTCGTGCGCGGCGTTGCTGCTGGGCACCGCCGGCTGTGCCCTCGGCGAGCCCGAGCCGGACCCGGCCGGCGAGCCACCCAACCTGCCGACGCCCTCGGCCACGGCCAGTCCCGGTGGGGCCGGCCAGCAGGTGGTGGCCACGGTGCTGGCCAAGGGGCTGGAGGTGCCGTGGGCCATCGCGTTCCTGCCCGACGGTGCGGCCCTGGTCACCGAACGGGACAGCGGGCGGATCCTCCAGGTCGGGCCGGAGTCCGGGCCGGACGGGCTCACCGTGCGGCCGGTGCAGACCGTGCCGGGCGTGGCGTCCGGCGGTGAGGGCGGCCTGCTCGGCATCGCCGTCTCCCCGGGCTACGCGCGGGACCGCACCGTCTTCGTCTACTACACCGCGCAGGACGACAACCGGATCGCGAAGCTGCGCCTCGGCCAGCCGCCGACCCCGATCCTCACCGGCATCCCCAAGGCCGGCAACCACGACGGCGGCGGGTTGGGCTTCGGCCCGGACGGCTACCTCTACGCGAGCACCGGCGACGCCGGGCGCACCGAGAACGCGCAGGACCCGAAGAGCCTCGGCGGCAAGATCCTGCGGATCACCCCGGACGGCAAGCCGGCCCCCGGCAACCCGACCGCCGGATCCCCGGTCTGGTCGACGGGGCACCGCAACGTGCAGGGCTTCGCCTGGACGCCGAACAAGCGGATGTACGCGGTGGAGTTCGGCCAGAACACCTGGGACGAGATCAACCAGATCAACCAGGGCGGCAACTACGGCTGGCCGCAGGTCGAGGGGCGGGGCGACGACAAGCGCTACGTGAACCCGATCGTGCAGTGGCGCACCGCCGACGCGTCCTGCTCCGGGCTGGCCGCGGTCGAGCGGCTGCTGGTCACCGCCTGCCTGCGCGGCCAGCGGCTGTGGCTGGTCGAGCTGGCCGGCAACGGCACCGTGCTGGGCCAGCCGCGTGAGCTGCTCACCGGGAAGTACGGCCGGCTGCGGGCCGCCGCCGTGGCGCCGGACGGCTCGATCTGGGTGAGCACCTCCAACCGGGACGGCCGGGGCAGGCCCGCCGCGGAGGACGACCGGATCCTGCGCCTGGTCTTCGCCGACGGCGGGGCCGGGCGGAGCTGACCGGCTTCGGCCGGGTTTACCAAGATCGCTCAAGGGGCAGGTCAGAATCTCAGCATGGACGACCACGAGAACGAACAGCACCGCGCCGGGGACACGACGCCCCCGCAGACCGCGCCTGCCCGCCGCCGGACGGCGTGGCGGCCCGGCCA
Source organism: Micromonospora sp. WMMD754 (assembly GCF_049315235.1). Classification (NCBI taxonomy): domain Bacteria; kingdom Bacillati; phylum Actinomycetota; class Actinomycetes; order Micromonosporales; family Micromonosporaceae; genus Micromonospora; species Micromonospora sp. WMMD754. The sequence goes on along the minus strand of NZ_CP186058.1, from coordinate 3,360,625 downwards.
CCGGCTGCGCCGGGTGGGCGTGGTGCTCGCGCTGCTCGCGGTCACTCTCGGCGGCATCGTGGTGGGCACGTACGCGGGCGGCCACGTCGGCACCGACATCGGCCCGTTCCGCGCCGAACTGAAGCTCAGCCCGTCGGTGACCGGCGGCACCACCGTCGACATCCCGCCGCTGGGCGCGCTGCTGCTGGACAGTCACGACGGGCCGGCCTACCTGACCGTCGAGGTGGGCGCGCTGGACCAGGGCCGCACCGAGGCGCTGATCGACGACCCGGCCAGCATCAGCCGGGCCAGCCAGTCGGCGGTGGAGGACGTCCGCGCGGGCGTGATGCGGCTCGGGTTGAAGACGCTCGCCTCGACGGTGCTGGCCACCCTGCTCCTGGCCGCGCTCGTGTTCCGGGACGTCCGGCGTACCGCCTGGGCCGGCGGCCTGGCGCTGGTGGTCACCGCCGGCAGCCTCGGCCTCGGCGCCGCCACCCTGCGGCCGCAGGCGATCGAGGAGCCCCGGTACGAGGGCCTGCTGGTCAACGCACCCGCGATCGTCGGTGACGCGCGGCGGATCGCCAACGACTACACCAAGTACGCGGAGCAGTTGCAGCGGCTGGTCGGCAACGTCAGCAAGCTCTACACCACGGTCTCCGCGCTGCCGGTGGTGCAGCCGTCCCCGGGCACCACCCGGGTGCTGCACGTGTCGGACATGCACCTGAACCCGACCGGCTGGCAGTTGATCCGCACCGTGGTCGAGCAGTTCGGCATCGACGTCGTGATCGACACCGGCGACATCACCGACTGGGGCAGCGAGCCGGAGGCCTCCTTCGTCGGCTCGATCGGCCTGCTCAAGAAGCCGTACGTGTTCATCCGCGGCAACCACGACTCGCCCCGCACGGCCGCGGCCGTGGCCCAGCAGCCGAACGCGATCGTGCTGAACAACTCCGTCACGACGGTCGGCGGGCTGACCATCGCCGGGATCGGCGACCCCCGGTTCACCCCGGACAAGGAGACCTCACCGGCCGGCAGTGGCCTCACCTCGGCCGTCGCCGACCAGGTGATCGGCGCCGGCGAGCAGCTCGCGACCACGGTCGAGAAGTCGCCACGGAAGGTGGACGTCGCGCTGGTGCACGACCCGGCGTCGGCCGGGCCGCTCTCCGGCCTCGCGCCGTTGGTGTTGTCCGGGCACACCCACTCCCGGCAGGTGTCGAAGCTGCCGCAGGCGCCGGGCAAGCAGCCGACCACGTTGATGGTGGAGGGCTCGACCGGCGGGGCCGGGCTGCGCGGGTTGGAGGGCGAGAAGCCCACCCCGCTGACCATGACGGTGCTCTACTTCGACCAGCAGAAGCTGCTCCAGGCCTACGACGAGATCACCGTCGGCGGCACCGGGCAGTCCCAGGTCAACCTGGAGCGACACGTCATCCGGGACCCGGCCAAGGGCGACCAGGTGCCGGTCACCCCGACCCCCACCCGCGGCCCGTCGGAGTCACCGTCGCCCTCGTCGAGCGCCACCTCCCCGAGCCCGACCACCACCGGCTGACCGGTCAGCGCAGCGCGAGCGCGGCGAGCGCGGCGTTGACGATGCTGCCCGGCAGCAGGTCGTGCAGCTCGTACAGGTCACGGACGCTGCCGGACTGGCCGAACTCGTCCACCCCGAGCGGCACCGCCGGGGCCCCGACCGCCGAGCCGAGCCAGGCCATCGCGTGCGAGGCGGCGTCGTGCACGGTGACCACCGGCACCCGGTCCACGAACGCCGACCGTAGCGCGCCGGGCACGCTCGGCACGGTGGCGGTCCGCACGCCCTGGCGCAGCGTCCGCTGCCACGCCCGGTAGAGCCGGTCCAGGCTGGTCACGTCCACCACGTGCGCCGCGACGCCCTCCTCCGCCAGCTCCGCGGCGGCGGCCAGGACCTCCGGCAACACCGCGCCGGAGGCCGCGAGCTGCACGACCGGGGCGTCCGCCAGATCGGGGTACGCCTGGTGCGCGTCGACGAGCCGGTACGCGCCGGCCACCACCTGCCGGCGCAGCACCGCCTCGCCGAGCCGGGCCCGGGCCGCCTCGAACGGGGCCTGGTCGACCGGCCGGGTGCTGAGCCGGAAGTAGTACGCCCCGTCCTCGGCCGGCGCGGCGGTCGCGGCCGGCGCGGATCCGCCGGCGATCTGCCCGAGCGCGTCGCAGAGCAGCCAGTCGAGGCTGCCCGCGTACGCGGGCTCCAGGAACGTCACGCCGGGCAGCTCCAGCCCGACCGAGGCGGTGATGGTGGACTGGTGCGCGCCGCCCTCGGGGGCCAGCGTGATGCCGGACGGGGTGCCGGCCACCACGAACCGGGAACCCGAGTAGGTGCCGTAGAGGAACGCGTCGAGTCCGCGCAGCACGAACGGGTCGTAGACCGTGCCCACCGGCAGCAGCGGCTGGCCGGACAGGTCCCACGACAGGCCGAGCTGGCCCAGCAGCAGGAACAGGTTCATCTCCGAGATGCCCAGCTCGATGTGCTGCCCGGCCGGGCTCTCCGTCCAGCGCAGCATCCGGTCCTCGGTCCAGGAACGCTGCTCGGTGGGGGCGAAGACGCCGGTCTTGTTGATGAACCCGGCCAGGTTGGTCGAGGTGGCCACGTCCGGCGCGGTGGTCACCAGGTAGGGCGCCACCTGCGGATCGCGGGCCAGGTCGACCAGCACCCGGCCGAAGACCTCCTGGGTGGAGACGGGCTTGTTCGCGCGTACCCGGGTGGTCTCCGGGACGGTGACGCCCAGCGCCCGCTCGCGCGGCGGGCGGGACAGCGCCTCCCGGCGCTCGCCGGCCCGGATACCGGCCGGGGACGCCGGGTCGAGGCGGTCCCACTCGGTCTCCCGGGTCAGGCCCTGCGCGGCGCGCAACGCGTCCACCTGCTCGGTGCTCAGCAGCGCCGAGTGGTTGCGCGGGTTGCCGGCGATCGGCAGGCCCCAGCCCTTGACCGTGTACGCGAACACCACGCTGGGCCGGTCGGTGACCGCGTCGCACTGGGCGTACGCGTCGAGCATCGCCTGCGCGTCGTGCCCGCCCAGGTCGGTGACGAGCGGGCCCAGCTCGTCGTCGCCGATCTCGGCGACGAACGCGGCCACCTCGGCCGGCGCGCCGTCCAGGAACTGCTTGCGCAGGGCCGGCCCGGCCAGCCCGAACAGCGACTGGTACTGCTCGTTCGGCATCCGGTCGATCCAGTCGCGCAGCGCCGCCCCGCCCGGCCGGGCGTACGCCTCGGCCAGCTTGCGGCCGTACTTGACCTCCACGACGTGCCAGCCGGCGGCCTCGAACTGGCCCCGCCACTGGTTGATCCGGATGCCGGGGACGACCCGGTCCAGCGACTGGCGGTTGAAGTCGACGAGCCACATCACGTTGCCCAGGCCGGTGGTGGCCGGGTCGGCGACCGCCTCCCAGATGTTGCCCTCGTCCAGCTCGGCGTCGCCGATGATGGCGACGAACCGGGAGTGCGGCCGCGCGCCGAAGTGCGCGTCGACGTAGCGGCGGGTGACGGCGGCGAACAGCGGCGCGGCGGCGCCCAGGCCGACGGAACCGGTGGAGAAGTCCACAGCGTCCGGGTCCTTGGTCCGCGACGGGTACGACTGGAGGCCGCCGCGCGCCCGCAGCTTCGGCAGGTAGGACCGGTCGAGGTTGCCGAGCAGGTACTGGATGGCGTGGAACACCGGCGAGGCGTGCGGCTTCACCGCGACCCGGTCCTCGGCGTCCAGGTGCTCGAACCAGAGCGCGGTCATCGCGGTGACCAGCGAGGCGCTGGACGCCTGGTGGCCGCCGACCTTCACCCCGTCGCCGGTGTCCCGGTCGTGGTTGGCGGCATCGACGATGCGGGTGGCGAGCCAGAGCACCCGGCGCTGGATCTCGTCGAGGACGTCGAGGTCGTGCTGGTTCACGGTGACTCCATCCGGGCGTCGCCGTTGACGCCCACTGTGGTGTGGGGGTGAGGCGTTAGGAAGGGCCCCTTCTTATGCACCAGGCGTTAAGAAGGGGCCCTTCCTTGCACGTCAGGCGGCGCCGAGACGCTCCAGGATCAGCTCGCGGACGGTCTTCGCGTCCGCCTGGCCGCGGGTGGTCTTCATGACCGCGCCGACCAGCGCGCCGGCCGCCGCGACCTTGCCGCTGCGGATCTTGTCGGCGACGTCGGGGTTGGCCGCGATCGCCTCGTCCACGGCGGCGGTGAGCGCGCCGGTGTCCGAGACGACCTCCAGGTTGCGGTTGGTCATGATCTCGGTCGGCGAACCCTCGCCGGCCACCACGCCCTCCAGCACCGTACGGGCCAGCTTGTCGTTGAGCTTGCCCGCGTCCACCAGGCCCTGCAGCTCGGCGACCTGCGCCGGGGTGGCCCCGACGTCGGCCAGCTCCACGCCGGTCTCGTTGGCCCGGCGGGACAGCTCACCCAGCCACCACTTGCGGGCGGCGGCCGGGGTGGCGCCGGCGGCCACGGTCGCCTCGATCAGCTCGACCGCGCCCGCGTTCACCACCGACTGCATGTCCAGGTCCGACAGGCCCCAGTCCTGCTGGATCCGCTTGCGGCGCAGCCGCGGCAGCTCCGGCAGGGCGGCCTTCAGCTCGGCCACCCAGGCGGTGTCCGGCGCGAGCGGCACCAGGTCCGGCTCCGGGAAGTACCGGTAGTCGGTGGCGGTCTCCTTGGACCGGCCCGGGGTGGTGTCGCCGGTGTCCTCGTGGAAGTGCCGGGTCTCCTGGGTGATCCGGCCCCCCGCGTCCAGCACGGACGCCTGGCGCAGCATCTCCGAGCGCACCGCCCGCTCGACCGAGCGCAGCGAGTTGACGTTCTTGGTCTCGGTGCGGGTGCCCCACTCCTCGCCCGGCAGGTTCAGCGAGGTGTTGACGTCGCAGCGCAGCGAGCCCTCCTCCATCCGGACGTCGGAGACGCCCAGGGAGCGGATCACGTCGCGCAGCTCGGCGACGTACGCGCGGGCGACCTCCGGCGCGAGCGCGCCGGTGCCCGGGATCGGCTTGGTGACGATCTCGACCAGCGGGATGCCGGCCCGGTTGTAGTCGACGAGCGATTCGGTGGCGCCGTGGATCCGGCCGGTGGCGCCGCCGACGTGCAGCGTCTTGCCGGTGTCCTCCTCCAGGTGCACCCGCTCGATGCCGATGCGCACCAGCTCGCCGTTGACCTCGACGTCCAGGTAGCCGTCGAAGCAGAGCGGCTCGTCGTACTGGCTGATCTGGAAGTTCTTCGGCATGTCCGGGTAGAAGTAGTTCTTCCGGGCGAACCGGCACCACTCGGCGATCGAGCAGTTGAGCGCCAGACCGATCCGGATCGTCGCCTCGATGGCGGCCTTGTTGGCCACCGGCAGCGAACCGGGCAGGCCCAGGCAGACCGGGCAGACCCGGGTGTTCGGCTCGCCGCCGAAGTCGGTCGGGCAGCCGCACCACATCTTGGTGTTCGTGCCCAGCTCGACGTGGGTCTCCAGGCCGATCACCGGTTCCCAGCGCGCCACGACCTCGTCGTACGCGGGCAGTGTCGTCGTCATCTGCTCCTGCCTCACAGTGCCGGTGGGGTGAACGTGCCGACCGTCGACTCCAGCGCGGCGGCGACCCGGTACATCCGGTCGTCGGCCATGGTCGGCGCCATGATCTGCAGACCGACCGGGAGCCCGTCGGACAGACCGCACGGGACCGAGATCGCCGGGCCGCCGTACAGGTTCGTCGGAATGGTGAACAGGTCGGCCAGGTACATCTGGTAGGGGTCGGAGGTGCGCGCCCCGATCGGGAACGCCACGAACGGCGTGGTCGGCGAGACCAGCGCGTCCACCTGCTCGAACGCGGCGGTGAAGTCGCGGGTGATCAGGGTGCGGACCTTCTGCGCCTGGCCGTAGTAGGCGTCGTAGTAGCCCGAGGAGAGGGCGTACGTGCCGATCATGATGCGGCGCTTGACCTCCGGGCCGAAGCCGGCCTCCCGGGTCAGCGACATGACCTCCTCCAGGGACCGGTTGCCGTCGTCGCCGACCCGCAGGCCGAACCGGACGCCGTCGAACCGGGCCAGGTTGGAGGAGCACTCGCTCGGCGCGATCAGGTAGTAGGCCGGCAGCGCGTACCTGAAGTGCGGGCAGGAGATCTCCACGATCTCCGCGCCCAGCTTGGCCAGGGCCTCCACCGACTCACGGAACGCGGCCATCACGCCCGGCTCGGCGCCCTCGCCGGTGAACTCGGTGACCACACCGAGCCGCACGCCGGTCAGGTCACCGCTCGCGCCCAACCGGGCCGCGCCCACCACGTCCGGCACCGGGGCCGGGATCGAGGTGGAGTCGCGCGGGTCGTGACCGCCGATCACCTGGTGCAGCAGCGCGGCGTCGAGCACGTTGCGCGCGCACGGGCCGGGCGTGTCCAGCGACGAGGAGAACGCGACCAGGCCGTACCGGGAGGTGCCGCCGTAGGTGGGCTTGGCGCCGACGGTGCCGGTGACCGCGCCGGGCTGGCGGATCGAGCCGCCGGTGTCCGAGCCGATCGACAGCGGCGCCTCGTACGCGGCCAGCGCCGCGGCGCTGCCGCCGCCGGAGCCGCCGGGGATCCGCTCCAGGTCCCACGGGTTGCGGGTCGGGCCGTACGCGGAGTATTCGGTGGAGGAGCCCATGGCGAACTCGTCCATGTTGGTCTTGCCGAGCATCACCGTGCCGGCGGCGCGCAGCCGCTCGACGATCGTCGAGTCGTACGGCGGACGCCAGCCCTCCAGGATCTTCGACCCGACCGTGGTGGGCACGCCCTTGGTGGTGAGCACGTCCTTCACCGCGACCGGCACGCCGGCCAGCGGGCCCAGCTCCTCGCCGGCGGCGCGACGCTCGTCCACGGCCCGCGCGGCGGCCAGCGCCCCCTCGGTGTCGACGTGCAGGAAGGCGTGCACCCGGTCGTCGACGGCGCCGATCCGGTCCAGGTGGGCCCGGGTGACCTCGACCGCGGAGGTCTCGCCGGTCGCCACCAGACCGGCGAGGTCGGCGGCGCTGAGCTTGGTCAGGTCGGTCACGATGCCACATCCTCGTCCAGGATCCGCGGGACGCGGAACCGCTGCTCCTCGGCGTCGGGCGCGCCCGACAGCACCTCCTGCGGGGTCAGGCTCGGGGTCACCACGTCCTCGCGGAGCACGTTGGTCAGCGGCACCGAGTGGGACGTCGGCGGGATGTCCGCCGCGGCGACCTCGCCGACCTGCGCGACCGACTGGAGGATCACGTCCAGCTGACCGGCGAAGGTGTCCAACTCCTCCTCGGTGACGGCGAGCCGCGACAGTCGCGCGAGGTGCGCGACCTCCTCGCGGGAGATGGCGGCCATCGGGTGCCCCCTTCGTGGCTGTCCTGAGACGTCTGCGTGTGCCGGCCGCGCGCGACGGCTGAGCGATGACGCGCGGTGACCGGAGCGAGTCTATTGTCCCGCGGTCACGACGACGCCTTCGACTCCCCCTCCGGGCCGCCCCGGCCGCCCGCCTCGGCGACCGCCGGACGCACCGGGCGGTAACGCGACAGCCAGGCGGCCAGTTCCTCCGCCGGCATCGGCCGGGCGTGGAACCAGCCCTGCGCCACGTCGCAACCGGCGGCGTGCAGCAGCCGCCAGGTGCGCTCGTCCTCCACGCCCTCGGCCACCACCCGCAGCCCGAGCGCGCCGGCCAGCTCGATCATCGAGCGGACGATCGCGGCGTCGTCCGGGTCGTCGGCCATCCCCAGCACGAACGACCGGTCCACCTTCACCTCGGACAGCGGCAGCCGGCGCAGATGCTGCAACGAGGAGTAGCCGGTGCCGAAGTCGTCCAGGGCGATGCCGACCCCGATCCGGTGCAACTGGGTGATGCTGGCCAGCACCCGCCGGGGGTCGGCCATCAACGCGCCCTCGGTGATCTCCACCTGGAGTCGCTCCGGCGGCACGCCGTAGCGGGCCAGCCGGTCGGCGATCTGGTCGGCGATCTCGCCGGTGTGCAGGTCCCGGACGCTGACGTTGAGCGCGGCGCGCAGCGTGAGCCCGGCCGCGGACCACTTGGCGAGCTGCTCCACCACGTCGTCCACCACCCGGCGGGTGAGCAGCCGCATGACCGCGCTCTGCTCGGCGACCTGGATCAGCTCACCCGGGTCGACCATCCCGCGGCGTGGGTGCCGCCACCGCAGCAGCGCCTCGACGCCGACCACCTCGCCGGTCGCGATGGCGATCTGCGGCTGGTAGTACATGGTGATCTCACCCGGGTCGTCCGCCTCCCGCGCCGCCGGTCGGTGGGAGGCGACGGGACCGCCGTCGGGCTCGCCCGGCGCGGCGCCGGACGTCACGACGGCCTCGGCAGCCTCGGTGGCGTGGGCGGCCCGGGCGACGGGTGCCGTCTCCGTGGCCGTCAGCGCGTGGGCGGGCGGCGGAACCTCGGCCGCGGCACCGGCCGGCACGGCGTCACCGCCGGACCAGGCCGCCGGGCCGACGGGCGCGCCGGCGCGGGCGCCACGGCGGCGGATCGGGTCGGCGCCGGTGAGGATCTGCTCGATCAGGTCGTCGCCGGGCCGCACCTCGACGCGTTCCCGGCGGCGCCGCAGCCGCCACCGGGCCGGACCGCCGTCCGGCCGGACCCCACCGCGGCCGTCGTCCCGGCCCGGCCGCGCGTCGGAGGCCGGCCGCCCGTCGTCCGCCGGCCCGTCGTGCGCCGGCGCGGCGGGCAGGTCCGGCGCCAGCGCCGCACCGTCACCCCCGCGTACGCCGACCGGCTCCCCGGCCGGCGGCGACTCCAGCACCCGACGCAGGTCGGCCAGGAGACTCAACCGTTCCGCCGAGTTGTGGTCGGACTCCGGCGCGTAGACCGCGACGGTGTCGTTGCGGTGCTTGGCGTCGTACATCGCGACGTCGGCGTGCCGCATCAGGGTGGCGAAGTCCTCGCCGTGGTCGGGGAAGAGCGCGACGCCGATGGAGCCGCCCACGTCCAACGGCAGCCCGTCCAGCGGCACCGGCTCGGCGAGCGCGGCGACCACCCGGTCGGCCCGCTCGCGGGCCTCGTCGAGGCCGGCCAGCCGGGGTACGACGATGGCGAACTCGTCCCCGCCGAGGCGCGCCACCAGGTCCCGTTCGCCGACCACGTCGATCAGGCGGGCGCTCACCTCGACCAGCAGTCGGTCGCCGACCGCGTGCCCGAGCGCGTCGTTGACGTGCTTGAACCGGTCGAGGTCGAGCAGCAGCAGGGCCAGGTGGGCGGCCGGCTCGCCACGGGCGGCCCGTTCGGCGTGCAGGTGCACCTGCTCGGCCACCTCGGTGAGCAGCGCCTTGCGGTTGGGCAGCCCGGTGAGCGGGTCCACGTCGGCGAGCTGTTCCCGCTCGGCGGAGAGCCGGGCCATCCGGTAGACCGCGAACAGCGGGACCAGCACCAGCGGGATCAGCGCCGCGCTGGCCCGGGCGGCGGCCACCAGCACCGGCGCGAGCAGCAGCAGCGAGCCGGTGGAGAGCAGCTCGTAGGCCAGCCCGTGCCGGACGCTGGGCCACCACCGGTCGCCGAAGCGCAGCCGGATGGCGGTGGTGACCAGGCCGTAGTTGACCACGAACCAGGCCACCGTGGCGCCACCCACCGCCGCCACGTCGGTCCAGTGCAGCCGGCCGCCGCCGAACAGCTCACCCGGGCCGAGCCGGGTGACGGCGTACGCGGCGGCGAGCGCGCAGGCGTACTGGGCGGCGTTGAAGGCGGTGCGCCAGGGGGCGTAGCCGAGGCGCCAGCCGGAGACGGCCACCGCGACGGCCTGCACCGCGACGGCCGGGCCGAGCCCCCAGCCGAGCAGGATGGCGAAGGTGAAGCAGGTCGACGGGAAGACCGCCGAGGTCTGCCGCCGGCCGGGCGGGACGAACGGTCGGGCGTCGCAGGCGACGGCGAGCGCCGCCATGGTCCAGAATGCGGCCGGCAGCTCGGTCAGCCGGTCGGGGAGCGCGACCAGCGGCCCGACCGAGACGAGCAGGGCGAGCACGCCGACGCCGGCGACGAAGCCGAAGAACGGCCCGGTCCGCCCGGGCGGGACGGAGTTGCGCGGGTCGCCGTTCTCCATCGCACCTCCCGGAAGCGGCATCGGCACGCGCGGTCACGCGCCGTACGCCAATGAAACGCCCTCCGGGTCGATTTCCCCGACACGACAGTCACGAATCGGTCGTAGTCGTAATTAAGTTGGTATACGGCGCAGCCGTCGTCAGGGCCGGGTCAGTCCTCCACCCGGGCCACCGCGTGGGCCGCGTCGGGGCCGGACTCCAGCAGCACCCGGAACCCGTCCTCGTCGAGGATCGGCAGCTTCAGGGTGGCCGCCTTGTCGGCCTTGGACCCGGGGTTGTCGCCGACCACCACGAAACCGGTCTTCTTGGAGACCGACCCGCTCACCTTGCCGCCCCGGCTCTGGATCGCCTCGGCGGCCTGGTCGCGGCTGAACCCGGCCAGCGTGCCGGTGACCACCACGGTGATCCCGTCCAGCGGTCGCGGCCCCTCGTCGCCGCCCTCCTCGGCCATCCGGACGCCCGCCTCGGCCCACTTGCGGACCACGTCGCGGTGCCAGTCGACGGCGAACCACTCCTTCAGGCTGGCGGCGATGGTCGGGCCGACGCCGTCCACCGAGGACAGCTCCTCCTCGCTCGCGGCCTCGATGGCGTCGATCGACCGGAAGTGCCGGGCCAGCGCCTGCGCCGCGGTCGGGCCGACGTGCCGGATGGAGAGCGCCACCAGCACCCGCCACAGGTCGCGTTCCTTGGCCTCGGCCAGGTTGTCGAGCAGCTTGACCGCGTTGCTGCCCAGGCTGCCGTCCTTGTTGACGAAGAACGGCGAGTGGCGCAGCTGGTCGGCGTCGAGGTGGAAGAGATCGCCCTCGTTGGTGATGATCTGCGCGTCCAGCAGCGCCGCCGCACCCTTCTCACCCAGCGCCTCGATGTCGAACACCTTGCGGCTGGCCAGGTAGAAGACCCGTTCCCGGATCTGCCCGGGGCAGCCACGGGCGTTGGGGCAGCGGATGTCGACGTCGCTCTCCTTGGCCGGTGCGAGCGGCGTGCCGCAGGCCGGGCAGGTGGTCGGCATGACGAACGGGCGGGCGTCGGGCGGCCGCAGCTCGACCACCGGGCCGAGCACCTCGGGGATCACGTCGCCGGCCTTGCGCAGCACCACCGTGTCGCCGATGAGCACGCCCTTGCGCTCGACCTCGCGGGCGTTGTGCAGGGTCGCCAGCGCGACCGTGGAGCCGGCCACCCGGACCGGTTCGAGGACGGCGAACGGTGTCACCCGGCCGGTGCGCCCGACGTTGACGTCGATGTCGAGGAGCTTGGTGTTGACCTCCTCCGGCGGATATTTGAAGGCGATCGCCCAGCGGGGGGCGCGGCTGGTCGAGCCGAGGCGGCCCTGGATGGAGACCGGGTCGACCTTGACCACGACGCCGTCGATCTCGTGCTCGACGTCGTGCCGGTGCTTGCCGTAGTAGGCGATGTAGTCCGCCACCCCGGCCAGGTCGTCCACCACCTTCCAGCGGTCGCTGGTGGGCAGGCCCCACGCCCTGAGCGCGACGTACGACTCGGACTGCGCGGCCGGCCGGAACCCGGTGCGCGCGCCGATGCCGTGCACCACCAGGCGCAGCGGGCGGGAGGCGGTGACCCGCGGGTCCTTCTGCCGGAGGCTGCCGGCGGCGGCGTTGCGCGGGTTGGCGAACGGGGCCTTGCCCTGCTCGACCAGGCTCGCGTTGAGATCGGCGAACGCGGCCACCGGGAAGTAGATCTCGCCGCGCACCTCGATCAGCTCCGGCACGGCGGGAAAGTCGTCGGACGGGGTCAGCCGGGCCGGCACACCCTTGATGCTGCGCACGTTGGCGGTGACGTCCTCGCCGGTGCGCCCGTCGCCCCGGGTGGCGGCGCGCACCAGCCGGCCCTTCTCGTAGGTCAGGTTGATGGCCAGCCCGTCGACCTTCAGCTCGCACAGGTAGGGCACCGGGCCGCCGGCGTCGCGCTCGACCCGCTCGGCCCAGGCGGCCAGCTCCTCGTCGGCGAAGGCGTTGTCGAGCGAGAGCATCCGTTCGGCGTGGGTGACCGGGGTGAAGTCGGTGGAGAAGGTGCCACCGACCCGCTGGGTGGGCGAGTCGGGGGTGCGCAGCGCCGGGTATTCGGCCTCCAGCGCCTCCAGCTCGCGCAGCTGCCTGTCGAACTCCGCGTCGGTGACGGTCGGCGCGTCCAGCACGTAGTAGCGGTACTGGTGCTCGGTGAGCTCCTGGCTCAGCAGGGCGTGCCGCTCCCGGGCCTCCGGGGTCGGCTCGGCGCCCGCCGCCGCCTCCTGGGCGGCGTCGACCGCCGAGGGAACCGCTTCTTCGGACACGCCGCCGTGTTCGGACACGCTGTCGACCTCCCGTGCTCGTGCTACCCCCGCACCGTAGCGGTCGGGGGTGACAACCGTCCGGCCACCCGCGCTGACCAGGCGACCCGGCGCGGGCCCGGCGCGCGTCGCGCCACCGGGCGGGCCGGCCCCGGCCGTGCGACGATCGCGGCGGCGGCGCTGGGCCGGAACGGACGGAAGGCGGGGTACGGATGCGCGACGGACTGATCTGGGCACTGGTGATCGTGGTCTGCGTGGCCGCCGGCTGGCTGTGGAGCGAGTGGCGCCGCCGGTCCACCGGGACCGGCCCGCGTACCCGGTCGGCCGACCGACGTCGCCCGGGCGCCGGGCGGCCCGAGCGGGGTCCCCGGGGCGGCCGGACCGGCGCGCCGCCGAGGCCGCGCGACGGCGGCGCGCCGGCCGGAGACCGGCCCCGGCCCGGCGAGATCTGGTGGGCCGACGTGCCCTACGCGGACGGGACCGGTTCGAAGGTGCGCCCCTGCCTGGTGCTGCGGGTCGACGGCCGGGACGCCGACGTCCTGAAGATCACCAGCCAGGACAAGTCGGACCGGGACGACCACCTGCCGATCCCGACCCGCAGCTGGGACCCGGGCGCGGACCACGACAGCTTCCTCGACGTCAGCGAGCCGATCCCGGTGCCGCTGGCCGCGTTCGCCGACCGCGCCGGCACCTGCGACCCCGATCTCTGGCGCGGCGTCCGCCGGCTCCCCCACCTGGCCGCCTGAGCCGGGGGACGACGGCCGCTCAGTCGAGCGCGTCGGCGAGCGCGCCGAGCTGGTCGGCGTATTCGATCCGGTCGGCCCACCCGGCCGGCCAGGCCGCCATCCCGTGCGCGGCCCCGACGAAGGCGCCGGCCAGCGCGGCGATGGAGTCCGAGTCGCCGGCGGTGGTGGCGCCCCGGGCCAGCGCGCCGACCGGGTCGTCGGGGTGCCGCAGCGCGCAGAGCAGCGCGGTGGCCAGCGCCTCCTCGGCGATCCACCCCTCGCCGGTGAGCCGGCACGGGTCGCCGCCGTCGTCGGGGCGGGCCAGCGCCGCCTCCAACCGGCCGAGCACCCGCAGGCAGTCGTCCCAGCCCCGGGCCGCGAACTCGGCCGCGCTGCGCTCCCCCGGCCGCTGCCACAGGTCGCCGAGCCAGTCGTCCCGGTAGACCGTGCGCTGCTCGTGGGCCCGGTCGGTGAGCAGGCCGGGCAGCTCGGGCAGCGCCGCGCCGTCGCGCAGCAGCCGGACCGCGTACGCGGTCAGCTCGCTCGCCGCCAGGGCGGTCGGGTGGCCGTGGGTGAGGCCGGCCTGGAGCTGCGCCAGCCCGGCGAGGGTGTCGAGATCGACGTCGAGCAGCCCGAGCGGGGTGACCCGCATGTTCGCCCCGCAGCCCTTCGAGCCGGCCACGGTGGCCTCCTGCCAGCGGGTGCCCCGGGCCAGCTCGGCACAGGCCCGCAGGCACGTCATGCCGGGGGCGCGGTTGTTCTCCGGGCTGGCCGCCCAGTCGAGGAAGCGCTGCCGCAGCAGCGGCTCCACCGCCTCCGCGGTGAGGGCCGGCGCGTCGTGCACCGCCCAGGCGACCGCCAGCGCCATCTGGGTGTCGTCGGTGACCAGCGCCGGATCACCCTCCAGCTCGCGCGGACCGGCCGGGCCGTAGCGCCGGACGATCTCGGTGACGGTGAGGAACTCGGTCGGCTTGCCCAGGGCGTCGCCGTAGGCCAGGCCGAAGAGCGACCCGGCGGCGCGGCGGGGGGTGGAGGCGGTCACGGTGGCGATCATGCCCCGGCCGCGCAAACCCGGGCCGGTCAGTCCCAGCAGAGGCAGAACGGGTGGCCGGCCGGATCGGCGTAGACCCGCCAGCCGTCACCCTCGCCGCGCAGCCGCCGCGCTCCGAGTGCCAGCGCCGCCTTCTCGGCCGCCTCGATGTCGTCCACGGTCACGTCCAGGTGGAACTGCTGCGGACGCTCCGGGTCGGGCCACGCCGGGGCGCGCAGGTCGAGCGCCTTCTGGAAGGCGAGGCGGGGCTGGTGCCCGGGCGGGCCGCCGAGCACCACCCAGTCGTCACCCTCGGAACTCTCCTCGATCACCGGCAGGCCGAGCAGCTCGGCGTAGAAGCCGGCCAACGCACGCGGGTCAGGGCAGTCGATCACCGTGGAACGCAGTCGTCCGATCATGCCGGTCATCCTGCCCCCGGGGTACGACGGGAAACGTCACTCCTCGGCGAGCCGCCGCCCGGCGTCCCGGCAGGCGGCCAGCACCGCGCGGGCGTACGCCGGGCTGGCGCCGGCCAGGCCGCACGCCGGGGTGACCACCACCTGCTCGGCGAGCCGGCGACGGGGGAAGCCGAGCTGGTCCCAGACCCGGCGGACCCGGGCGGCCACCTCGGCGGACGTGGGTGCCCGCCCACCGGCCGGCGGCAGCGTCGGCGCGGCGCCGGCCAGCAGCCCGAGCCCGGCGTCGATCGCCTCGCCGAGCGGGTCCAGGTCGGTGAGCAGCGACAGGTCGAGGGCGACGCCGACCGCCCCGGCGGAGCGGATCAGCTCCAGCGGCACGTCCGGCGCGCAGCAGTGCACCAGCGTGGGCGCCCCGGCCGCCTCGATCACGCCACCCAGCAGCGCCCGGGCCACCTCGCCCTCCACCGGACGGTGGGTGCCGAGCCCGCTCTCGGTGGGCACGCGGCCGGCCAGCACCGCCGGCAGGGACGGCTCGTCGAGCTGGAGCAGCACCGAGGCGCGGGGCAGCCGCCGGGCCACCGCCGCGACGTGCCCCCGCAGCCCCTCGCCCAGCGAGCCGGCGAGGTCGCGTACCGCGCCGGGGTCGCGCAGCAGCCGGCCACCGATCGGCAGCTCCAGCGCGGCGGCCAGGGTGAACGGGCCGGCGGCCTGGACCTTGACCGGACCGGCGTACTCCTCGGCCTGCTCGGCGAGCTGGTCGAGGTCGCGTTCCATCAGGTCCCGGGCCCGGCGCAGGTCGCGGCCGGGGCGCGGGGCGATCCGCCAGCGGGCCGCGTACAGCTCGACCGGAAGCTCGACCAGCAGGCCGGCGGTGCGCCCGAGCAGGTCCGCGCCGGGGCCCCGGGCGGGCAGCTCCGGCAGGTGCGGCAGTGCCGGCAGCTCACCGAGCACGATCCGCTGCGCCTCGGCGATGTCGGTGCCGGGCAGCGACCCGATCCCGGTCGCCGCGCCGGTGGGCCAGGGCCACGCCTGCTCAGTCACCGCCGCAGCCTATCCGCTGCCTCCGGCCGGGCGCGGGGGGACGCGGGCCCGGGGCCGACGCCCCCTCGCCCGCCACGACGGCACGACCTGGCAGCCCGCACCGGTCACGCCGCCCGTGGACGCACCGTCCCCACACATCGACGCGGGCACTGCCCGCCCCCGTTCGCGCGGGACCGGCGGTGGATGGTCGCTCGGAGCACGCTTTCGAGCTGATATCGGGAACGACTCAGCGGGCCCGCGCGGCGGTTGAGTCGTCTGCGCTATCAGCTCGAAAGGCAACCGTCGGGCACGCCGACGGCCTGCCGGAGCGACCTGGGCGACCTGGGCGACCTGGGCGACCTGGGCGACCTGGGCGACCTGGGCGACCTGGGCGACCTGGGCGACCTGGGCGACCTGGGCGACCTGGGCGACCTGGGCGACCTGGGCGACCTGGGCGACCTGGGCGACCTGGGCGACCTGGGCGACCTGGGCGACCTGGGCGACCTGGGCGGAGCAGACCGGCACGGCGGCGGGCGTCAACCTCGACGGCCAGTTCCGGGGGCGCGCTCCCCGCCCCCGGCTGGCCCGGCCCGTCGCGGCCGGGTCCACGCGGCCAGGGTCCGGCGGCCAGGACCCACGCGGCCAGGGTCCGGCGGCCAGGACCCACGCGGCCAGGGACCCGCCGCCGGGGACCCGCCGACCAGGGACCGCGGTCAGGCGGTGATGGTGGCGGAGCCGAGGACCACGTCGCCGGCCGGGTCCGGCCGGTAGGCCACGATGGCCTGACCGGCGGCGACCCCGCGGACCGGGCGACGCAGCGACGCGCGCAGGCCGTCGGCGTCCACCGAGACGGCGGCCGGGACCACGTCGCCGTGCGCCCGCAACTGCACCTCACACTCGATCGGCCCGTCCGGGCGCGGCCCGCCGGTCCAGACCGGCCGCAGGGCACGCACCGAGGAGACCTCCAGCGCCTCGGCCGGGCCGACGGTCACCGTGTTGGTCGTCGGGGTGATGGAGAGCACGTAGCGCGGCCGGCCGTCCGGCGCCGGCCGGTCCAGGTGCAGCCCGCGCCGCTGTCCGACGGTGTACTGGTAGGCGCCGCTGTGGCTGCCCACCACCGCGCCGGTGAGCGCGTCCACGACCTGACCGGGGGCCTCGCCCAGCCGCTCGGCCAGGAAGCCGCGGGTGTCACCGTCGGCGATGAAGCAGATGTCGTGCGAGTCCGGCTTGTCGGCGACGGCGAGGCCGCGCCGGGCCGCCTCCGCGCGGACCTCGGCCTTGGTCGAGTCGCCCAGCGGGAAGATCGACCGGTCGAGCTGCGCGCGGGTCAGCACCGCGAGGACGTACGACTGGTCCTTGGCCGCGTCGACGCTGCGCCGCAGCAGTCCGTCCGGGCCCAGCCGGGCGTGGTGGCCGGTGACCACGGCGTCGAAGCCCAGGGCCACGGCCCGGTCCAGCACCGCGGCGAACTTGATCTTCTCGTTGCAGCGCAGACACGGGTTCGGGGTACGGCCGGCCGCGTACTCGGCGACGAAGTCGTCGACCACGTCGTCGTGGAACCGGTCCGCCATGTCCCACACGTAGAACGGAATGCCCAGCACGTCGGCGGCCCGCCGGGCGTCCCGGGAGTCCTCCAGCGTGCAGCACCCCCGCGCGCCGGTGCGGTAGGTCTGCGGGTTGCGGGCCAGCGCCAGGTGCACCCCGGTCACGTCGTGCCCGGCCTCCACCGCCCGCGCCGCCGCCACGGCGGAGTCCACTCCGCCCGACATCGCCGCCAGAACCCTCACCAGCCCACTCCCCTCGTCCTCACCGAGGGTATCCGGGTCAACGGGGCGTACGGAGGGCGGCCGCGCGGCGGGCCCGCTCCACGGCGGCCGGCAGCGCGGCGATCAGCGCGTCGACGTCGGCGCCGGTGCTGGTGTGCCCCAGCGTGAACCGCAGCGAGGACCGGGCCCGGTCGTCGTCGGCGCCCATGGCCAGCAGCACGTGCGAGGGCTGGGCCACGCCGGCCGAGCAGGCCGACCCGGTCGAGCAGGCGATGCCCTGGGCGTCGAGGAGCAGCAGCAACGCGTCGCCCTCGCATCCGGGGAAGGAGAAGTGCGCGTTGCCGGGGAGCCGGTCGGCCGGGTCGCCGTTGAAGACCACCTCGGGGACCGCCCGGCGGACCCGCTCGACCAGCTCGTCGCGAAGCGCGGCGATCCGGGCCGCGTACTCCTGCTGGTTCTTGACCGCGGCCTCGACGGCGACCGCGAACGCGACGATGCCGGCCGTGTCCAGGGTGCCGGAGCGCACGTCGCGCTCCTGGCCGCCGCCGTGCAGCAGCGGGGTGGCGGCGACGTCGCGGGCCAGCAGCAGCGCGCCGACGCCGGCCGGACCGCCCAGCTTGTGCCCGGTCACGGTGAGCGCGGACACGCCGCTCGCGGCGAAGTCGACCGGGACCTGCCCGACCGCCTGGATCGCGTCGGTGTGGAACGGCACGCCGCGAGCGGCGGCGACCGCGGCCAGCTCGGCCACCGGCTGGACGGTGCCCACCTCGTTGTTCGCCCACATCGCCGTGACCACCGCCACGCGGTCGCCGTGCTCGGCCAGCTCGGCCCCGAGCCGCTCCGGGTCGAGCCGCCCGGCCGCGTCCACCGGCAGCCAACCGACCTGCGCGCCCTCGTGCGCGACCAGCCAGTCGACCGCGTCGAGCACGGCGTGGTGCTCGACCGCGCTGGAGACCACCCGGACCCGCTCGGCCCGGTCGGCCCGCCGGGCCCAGAAGATGCCCTTCACGGCGAGGTTGTCGCTCTCCGTGCCGCCGCCGGTGAAGATCACCTCGGAGGGGCGGGCGCCGAGCGCGGCGGCCACCCGCTCCCGGGACTCCTCCACCCGCCGTCGGGCGCGGCGGCCCGCCGCGTGCAGCGACGACGCGTTGCCCACCTCGCGGGCGGTGGCGACGTACGCCTCGAGTGCCTCGTCGAGCATCGGGGTCGTCGCCGCGTGATCCAGGTATGCCATCACCGTTCAGCCTAACGGCCGGTGGGCGCGCCACCGGGGGCCGGACCACCCGTCCCGCACGGCGGTGGGACGGGTGGTCCGGTCCGTCATGCGGGAACCGCGGTGACGACGATGTTGTCCCGGTAGTGGCGGGTCTTCGGGTCGAACGGACCGCCGCAGGTGATCAACGTCAGGCGCGGCTTGCCGTCCCGGGCGAAGTACCGGTCCAGCGGGATCTTCGTCTTCGTGTACTCCTCCCGGGCCACCACCCGGTAGCGGCGCTCCTCGCCGTCCGAGCCGGTGGCGGTGAGCGTGTCTCCCCGGTCCAGCTCACGCAGCCGGAAGAACGCTCCCTTGCCCTGCTCGGCGCTGTCCACGTGCCCGGCGATGACCACCGAACCGGCACCGGCCTCCAGGCCCGGGCCGTAGCGGTACCAGCCGACCTGGTCCACGCTCGGCGGCACCTCGAACTCGTTCGTGCGGTCGTTGATGCCGACCGGGTTCACCGTGGCGGTGACCTTGATCGGCGGGATGCTCAGCCGGACCGGGGGCACTGTCGCGCCGTCCGCCGGGAGGGTGCCCGCGTTCACCGGCACCGACGCGTCCCCGGCCGTCGTGGGCGTCGCCGACGGGGCGGGCGTGGAGCTGGCCAGGGTCGCCGCCTCGTCGGCCCCGACGTCCTCGGCGGGCTGCGAACCGCAGGCCACCAGGGCCGCGACGGAGAGCGCGGCGGCGCCGGCGGCCATCGCCGCCAGCGCCCCGCGGTTGCGCACCGTCACCGGCGACCGGCCCGGGCGGTGGCCACCCGCGCCCCGCCGCCGACCAGCAGCAGCACGCCGGCGCCGGCCAGCACGTACCACCAGGTGTCCACGCCGGTGCCGGCCTGACCGCCGGTGCCGCTGGGCACGCCGCCCGGCGCCGAGTGCAGACCGCTGATGGTCTGCGCGACCAGGTCCAGGTTCTTGGCGTCGGCGGAGCCGATCGCGTAGACGATGGTGGCGGTGCCCTCCTTGAGGTTCAGGTCGGCCGGGCCGATGGCGACGGTGTCGGTGCCGGCGAGCACCACGTCCGCCTTCACGGAGCCGGCGGCCACGTCGGCCTTAGCCTCCTTGGGGTTGGTCAGGCCCTCGAAGACCGGCTTGCCACCGGCCCGCACGTCGACGGCCGGCGCGGCGGCGGTGTGCCGGACGATCAGCCGGGCCTTGCCGGCGCCCACCTTGGACACGTCGTTGACGAACGGGGTGATCTGCGGCTTGCCGTCGGCGCTCAGGTGGGCGGCGAGGCTGATGTTCGCCCCGCCCGGCACCTCGGCGTCGTCGACCTTGAGGATCGCCTTGTCGATCGCCTCACCGGGCTTGGTCAGGGCGATGTCGTACTCCCCCTCGGGCAGGGTCAGCGGGCCGGCCACGTCGCCGGGCTTGAAGTTGTCCAGCGTCTTCTTGCCGTTGACGTACACGTCGACCGGGGTGTCCGGGATGCCGTGCACCACGGAGACCTTCGACGAGGCGGCGTAGGCCGGGCTCATGGTGGCGGCGCCGACACCGGCGAAGGTGAGGGCGGCCACCGCGCCGCCCGCGGCGACCCGACGGAACATGGCGAGCTGCATTGTCTGCCTCCTGGTAGTTGGTGCTGATTCGTCAGGCCTGGCTTGCAGAACGGGTTACGCCGGCTCCCGCACCCCCGGATGCGCCCCGGATCCGATTTCTTTTCTTCCTCCCGGACGCATCCGTCGACCCCCTCGGCGACGAAGAGAAGGTGACCAGCGTCGTGACGGACAGACCGGGAGCGTGGGGCGGTGACTGTGGGAGTTACAGTCGGGCATGCCCCACGGAAGGCGAGCCGCCCGGTGACGGCGGCGAGGCAGGGCCCCGAACCGCCCGGCGAGGACGACCTCGCGACGCGGTTCCGCGACGGCGACGAGGCCGCCCTGCGAGAGGCGTACGACCGGTACGGCCGAGCGGTGCTGCACCTGGCCACCACGACGCTGGTCAACCGGAGCGACGCCGAGGACGTGACGCAGGCGACCTTCGTGGCCGCCTGGCTCGGCCGGGAGACGTTCGACCCGGCGAAGGGATCACTCATCGGCTGGCTGCTCGGCATCGGGCGGCGCAAGGTGATCGACCGGATCCGGGCCTCGGCCCGGGAGACCCGGGTGGTCGAGACCGTCAGGCAACTGCCCGAGCCGGTCTCCACCGGCCCCGACCCCGACACGGTGGTCGACCGGCTGGTGGTCGCCGACGAGCTGGCCCGGCTCCCCGACGAGCAGCGTCGGATGCTGGAGCTGGCGTTCTACGACGACCTGACACACCAGCAGATCGCGACCGTGACCGGAGTGCCGCTCGGCACGGTCAAGAGCCATATCCGGCGCGGCATGCAGAGCCTGAAGCGCAGATGGGAGGTGGACGGTGCAGCACCTGGACCACGACCGGCTGGTCTTTCTGGCGCTCGGTGAGAGCGAGGCGGCCGACGGTGAAGCCACCCATCTCGACACCTGCGGGCACTGCCGGGGGGAGCTGGAGACGCTCCAGCACGTCGCCGGGCTGGGCGCCGGCACCCAGGGCCTGACCGACCTGCCCGACCCGCCGGAGCACGTCTGGCAGGGCATCGTCGCGGAGATCCGGGCCGCCGACGAGCTGCCCACGTTGGCCGACCGGCGTCCGCCGCGCGCCGGCGAGCAGGTCGCGGTGCAGGAGCGTCCGGTCACCACGGCGCGTCGGCGTCGGGGGCGGGGCTGGCCGGGCTGGGCGACCACCGCGGTCACCGCCACCGCCGCCGCGGTGATCGGTGTGGCGGGCACGGTCGCGGTGCTCGGCACCGGCGGCGACGAACCCACGCCGCAGCCGACGGTGCTGGCCAGCGCGCCGCTGGCCGCGTTCGGGGCGACCCCGAAGGACGCCTCCGGCGACGCCCGGGTGCTCGGCGACAACCAGTTGCACCTGCACGTGGCGAATCTCCCGAACGTTCCGGGGTACTACGAGGTCTGGCTGATCGATCCCCGGACGATGGAGATGTTCTCGGTGGGTACGCTGAGCAACGGATCGGGGGACGCGCTGCTGCCCATCCCTCCGAACGTCGACCTGCGCACCTACTCGGTGGTCGACATCAGCGCCGAGCAGTACGACAACAACACCCGCCACTCCGGCGACAGCCTGGTGAGGGGCACCCTGACGGGCTGATCGGCGGGCCGGCTCAGCTCCCCGGCCCGCCGATCAGCTCCCGAAAGAAGAAGGCCGCCGCCCGGTGCACCGGGCGGCGGCCTTCGTTCGTGACCAGGGGTCACTTACGCTTGCGGATCTCCTCGGCGGCCTGCGGCACGATCTTGAACAGGTCACCGACCACGCCGTAGTCGGCCAGCTCGAAGATCGGCGCCTCGGCGTCCTTGTTCACCGCGACGATGGTCTTCGAGGTCTGCATGCCGGCCCGGTGCTGGATCGCGCCGGAGATGCCGAGCGCGACGTAGAGCTGCGGGGAGACGGTCTTGCCGGTCTGGCCGACCTGGAACTGGTGCGGGTAGAAGCCGGAGTCGACCGCCGCGCGGGACGCGCCGACCGCGCCGCCGAGCAGGTCGGCCAGCTCCTCGACCAGCTTGAAGTTGTCGGCGTTGCCGACGCCGCGACCGCCGGAGACGACCACCGACGCCTCGGTCAGCTCCGGGCGGGAGCCCTTCTGCTCGGCGACCCGCTCGACGACCTTGGCCAGCTTGTCCGCGTCGGTGACCGACACGGTGAGCTGCTCGACGGCCGGGGTGGCCGCGGCCGGGGTCGGGTTGAGCGAGTTGGGCCGGACGGTGACCAGCGGCAGGCCCTTGGTGACCTTGGACTTGACGATGGTGGAGCCGGCGAACGCGACCTGGGTCGCGGTGCCGTCGGCGTCCAGCGCGACCACGTCGGTCAGGATGCCGTTGTCCAGCTTGACCGCGAGGCGGGCGGCGATCTCCTTGCCCTCCTGCGACGAGGCGAGCAGGACGGCGGCCGGCTGCACGCGCTTGACCAGCTCGGCGACCACGGTGGCCTTCGGCGCCACCAGGAAGCCGTCGATCTCCTCGCCCTCGGCCGCGTAGATCTTCTCCGCGCCGTACTCGCCCAGCTTGGCGCTCAGCGCCTCGGCGGCGCCGGCGCCGCCGAGCACGACCGCGCTCGGCGTGCCCAGCTCGCGGGCGAGGGTGAGCATCTCCAGGGTGACCTTCTTGACGCCGAATTCCTTGGTGGCTTCGACGACGACGAGAACCTCAGACATGTCCAGACCTCTCACACGAACTTCTCGGTGGCGAGGAACTCGACCAGCTTGACGCCGCCCTCGCCCTCGTCGGTGATCTTCTCGCCGCCGGAGCGCGGCGGGCGCTTCGAGTGCTCGACCACGGCGCTGGTGGCGCCGTCGAAGCCCACCTCGGCCGGGGCCACGCCCAGGTCGCCCAGGGAGAGCGTCTGCACCGGCTTCTTCTTGGCGGCCATGATGCCCTTGAAGGACGGGTAGCGCGGCTCGTTGATGGTGTCCCAGACCGACACGACGGCCGGGGTCGAGGCGGTGACCACCTCGTAGCCCTCCTCGGTCTGCCGCTCGGCGGTCAGGGTCGAGCCGTCGACGGTGAGCTTGCGCGCACCGGTGAGGGCGGCGACGCCCAGCCGCTCGGCGATCATGTGCGGCATGACCTGGACCCGACCGTCGGTCGACTCGGCGCCGCAGATGACCAGGTCGGCGTTGAGCTGCCCGAGGGCGGCCGCGAGCACCTTCGAGGTGGCCACGGCGCAGGAGCCGTGCAGCGCGTCGTCGACGACGTGGACGGCCTTGTCCGGCCCCATGGAGAGCGCCTTGCGGATCGACTCGGTCGCCCGGTCCGGACCCATGGTCAGGATGGTGACCTCGCCGCCGTGCGCCTCCTTGATCTTCAACGCCTCCTCGATGGCGTACTCGTCCATCTCGTTGATGACGTTGTTCGCCGAACCGCGGTCGACGGTGTTGTCGTCTGAACGCAGGTTGCGGTCCGCGCCCGAATCGGGCACCTGCTTGACGAGTACGACGATGTTCATCGCGCTTCGACGACCCTCCTGTTTGGTGTAGCGATCACTCGCCCGGTCACGGGCGCAGCCTCCCGCGTGACTTAACGGTCGGTCAACCGCAGGGTGCTGTGCACTTGCCCACGGGCCAATGTTACCCGCAAGTAGCATCGCCACCCCGGGGGCCCGGAGTGACGCAGCTCACCGCGCGCGAATCGGTCCCTCAGACCGGCTCGGCCAGCGCCCGCCTGATCTTGTCGATGGCCGCGGCCTCGGCCGGCTCGACCCCCCGGTGCGCCTCGGCCACCCGGTCCGCCGCGGCCAGCACCACCGACCGGTACGCCTCGACGTCCCCCGGCGACTTGGCCCGCAGGATCTCCACCGCCCGGCCCAGCGCGGGCAGCACCACGGACTCGATCTCCAACGCGGAGTCCCGGGGCAGCTGCGGCAGCGGCCCGGTGGTCAACGCCTCCTTGACCACGCCGTCAACGTCGGCCAACGCGCCGGAGGCGGCGATGCTCTCCCGCACCATGGCCAGCACCCCGGGCACGGCGTTGGAGACCAGGAAGACGGCGCCGAACGCGCCGGTCTTCAGGGTGAGCTGCTCGTCCGCCGTCAACCGGTCCATGATCACGGAGTGTAGACGTAGGGCGTGGTGGTGGTGACCGCAACGAGCCCGAGCCGCTCCAGGATGGGTCGGCTGTCCGGGGAGCAGTCCACCTGCACCAGCGTCTTGCCGCGCTGCTGCGCCAGCCGCGCCCGGTACGCGACGAGCGCCCGGTAGATGCCCTTCTTCCGCCACTGCGGCAACGTCGAGCCGCCCCAGAGGCTGGCGAACCCGGTGCCCGCCTGGTAGCGGATCCAGCCGGCGCTGACCACCGTCTCGCCCGCCTCGGCCACCACGATCGTGATCGACTGCGGGTCGGCCTCGATCTCCCGGGCCAGCGCGTGGACCAGGTGGCTGCGGTCGTCGTGCCAGACCTCCTCCTCCATGGCGGCGATCCGCTCCAGGTCGGCCCGGCCGGTGACCTCGCGCAGGCGTACCCCCTCGGGGAGCACCGGGACGGCGGCGGCGAGCGGCGCCACCGGGCCGACCACGACGGTCTCCAGGTCCTCCGGGACGAAGCCGGCGGCGCGCAACCGGTCGGCGAGGTCGGCCGGCTCGTCGTGGCCGGCGAGCTTCCACTCGACCGCCTCGCCCCGGGCGCGGAAGAACTCGACCTGGCGCGCGATCAGCGCGTCCAGCTCGGCGCCGACCAGGCCGTCCAGC
This sequence comes from Micromonospora sp. WMMD754, assembly GCF_049315235.1. NCBI lineage: Bacteria > Bacillati > Actinomycetota > Actinomycetes > Micromonosporales > Micromonosporaceae > Micromonospora > Micromonospora sp. WMMD754. The sequence continues at coordinate 3,335,902 of NZ_CP186058.1, read as the reverse complement.
GTCCGGTAGGTGATGAAGCCGCGCTGGTCCAGGCCGAGGACACGGAACAGCGGCCCGTCCCGGTCCACGGTCACCCCGGCCGGCATCGGGTCGGGCAGCTCCGGGCGGATCTGGCTGTCGTAGGCGTCGCGCAGACCGCGCGCGTCAAGATCGGTCATCCCCTCAGGCTAGGCGTGGGGCAAAGCGGATAATCGGCGGCGTGTGGGAGTCGATCAGGCGCTGGTTCGACCCGCGTGAGCTGCGCTCGGTCGGCAGCCCGCCGGACTACCGTTTCTCGCTGGCCAACGAGCGGACGTTCCTGGCCTGGCTGCGGACCGGGCTGGCGCTGGTCGCCGGCGGGCTGGCCGCCGCCCAGTTCCTCCCGCCGCTGCCGCTGGTCCACCTGCGGGAGATCCTCGCCGTCGCGTTGCTGCTGCTCGGCGCGACCGTGTCGATCCGGGCGGTGGACCACTGGGCCCGCACCGAACGGGCCATGCGACTGGGCGAGGAGCTGCCGGCCTCCCGCTTCCCGGCCGTGCTCGCCCTGATCGTCGCGCTCGGCGCGCTGGCCCTGGTGGTCGCGGTGCTGCTGCGGGGAGCCTCATGACCGCCCGCGCCGGGACCCGGGATCCCGGGCTTCAGCCGGAACGCACCCGGCTGGCCTGGCGGCGGACGCTGCTCACGCTGACCGCCGTGCTGCTGCTCCAGCTCCGTCCGGCGTTCACCGGTCGGGTCGTCGACGCGGCGCTGGCCGGCGCGGCGGTCGTGGTCTGGCTGACCGTGCTGCTGGCGGACTGGCGTCGGGCCACCGGCGCCGGGCCGCGCCGGCTCGCCCGCTGGTCGGTGCCGCTGACCGCGCTCGGCGCGGCCGGGCTGGCGCTGCTCGGCGTCGCCCACGTGCTCGGTGGGGTGCACTGACCCACCCGGGTGCGCCATCATGGGGCATGGCCCGCCTCTACGTGCTGCTCTTCCTGGCCCAGATCGTGCTCGCCGTCTGCGCGCTGATCAGCTGCCTCTCCGCCGAGGACGGGCAGGTCAAGGCGCTGCCCCGGACGGTGTGGGTGCTGGTGATCCTCTTCTTCCCGCTGGTCGGGTCGATCGCCTGGTTCGTCGCCGGCCGCGAGCGCCCGGCCGGGTCGGCCGGCGTCCTCGGTTCCGGGAGTCCGGCCGCCCCGGCCCGCCGCCCGCTCGCGCCGGACGACGACCCCGACTTCCTCGCCTCGCTCGACAAGCGCTCCCGCGACGAGGACCAGGAACGCCTCCGCACTTGGGAGGAGGACCTGCGCCGCCGCGAGCAGGAGCTGCGCGACCGGCCGGACGACCGGGACCGCCCGGAGGTCTGAGGCGGGCGGGCCGCCCGCCGGTCACCCGGCGAGCGGCCGTCGCGTTCAGGCCAGGTTCGACGAGCGGGGGTACGCGTCCGTCGGGTCGGTCAGCACGTTGACCAGGTACGGCACGCCGGCGTCGAACGCGCGGCCCAGCGCCGGCCCGAGGTCGGCGGCCTTCTCCACCGTCTCGCCCGCGCCGCCCAGCGCCTCGACCACCTTGTCGTAGCGCAGCCCCGGCTGGAGGTCGGCGGCGACGTCGTAGCCGTACATGGCCCGCATCGGGTGCTTCTCCAGGCCCCAGATGCCGTTGTTGCCGACCACGATCACCACCGGCAGCTTCTGCCGGACCAGCGACTCCACGTCCATCAGCGAGAAGCCGGCCGCGCCGTCGCCCATCAGCACGCAGATCTGCCGGTCCGGGTGGCTGACCCGGGCGCCCATCGCGTAGCCCATGCCGGTGCCGAGGCAGCCGTACGGGCCGGGGTCGAGCCACGTGCCGGGCTGGGCGGGCTCCAGGTACCTGCCCGCGTACGAGACGAAGTCGCCGCCGTCGCCGATGGTGATGGCGTCCGGGGCGAGCACCTTGCGCAGCTCGCCGTAGATCCGGGCCGGCCGGATCGGGTCGGTCTCGGCGGCCATCTCCTCGCCGTCGCGGGCCTTCGCCGCGTCCTCGGCGGTGCGCAGCTCGGCGATCCAGTCGGCGTGGTCGGCCCTCTCGCCGGTGTGGTCGGCGAACGCGCCGAGGATCAGCCGCAGGTCGCCGGCGGGCGCGGCGGCCGGCTGTACGTGCCCGGCGCGCTGGCTGGGCGCGTCCACCACGTGCACCACCGTGGCGTCGCCGAAGTCGCCGAAGGAGAGCCGGAAGTCCAGCGGCGTGCCGACCACGACGACCACGTCGGCGCCCTTGAGCGCGACCCGGCGGGCCTTGGCGAAGGCGAGCGGGTGCGTCGGCGGCAGCGCGCCCCGACCCATGCCGTTGGTGAACACCGGCACCTGGAGGGACTCGGCGGCGGCACGCAGCGCCTCGACGGCGTCCCCGGCGTACACGTCCGAACCGGCGATGATCACCGGCCGGGACGCGCCGGCGATCAGGCCGGCCGCCCGGGCCACCTCGTCCGGGTCGGGCTCGATCGGCGCCGGCGCGGTGACCGCCGGCAGCTCGGCGTCGCCGACCGAGAAGACCGCCTCCAACGGGAAGTCCAGGAAGACCGGGCCACGGTGCGGGGTGAGCGCGGTGGTCAGCGCCGCGGAGACGGCCCGCGGGATGTCGTCGACGCTGAACACCGTCTCGGCGTGCTTGGTCACCGGGGCGACCAGCGGCAGGTGGTCCATCTCCTGGAGGCTGCCGGAGCCCCAGCGGAACTGCGGCGCGCGCCCACCCATCACCAGCACCGGTGAGGCGTTGAAGAACGCGCTGGTCAGCCCGGAGACGCCGTTGGTGACGCCGGGACCGGCGGTGAGCACGGCCAGGCCGGGGCGGCGCTGGAGCTTGGCCACCGCCTCGGCGGCGAACACGGCGGACTGCTCGTGCCGGACGTCGTAGAGGGGGAAACCCGCCTTGTGCGCGGCGTCGTAGAGCGGGAAGACGTGCCCGCCGGAGAGCGTGAACATCTCCCGTACGCCGTGCGCGCGCAACGCCGCGAGCGCCAGCTCGCCGCCGTGCCCCTCGAGGTGTTCCGTCATGCCACTCCCCTTCGTCGCCCGACCGGAGTCACACGCTACTGGCCGGTAGCGTGGATGTGAACAGCTCTCGCGTCAGCGGCCGGTGAAGCCCGGCTTGCGCTTCTCCACGAACGCCGCCATGCCCTCGCGCCGGTCGTCGGTGGCGAACAACGCCGCGAAGAGCTGGCTCTCCCAGGCCAGGCCGGAGGTGAGGTCCATGTCCAGACCGCCGTCGACCGCCGCCTTCGCCGCCCGCAGCGCCTGCACCGGGCCGGTCAGGAACGGCTTCACGTACGCCACCGCGGCGTCGTAGACCTCGGCGGCCGGGACCACCCGGTCGGCCAGGCCGATGCGCAGCGCCTCCTCGGCGTCGACCATCCGCCCGGTCATGATCAGATCCTTGGCGCGGGCCGGGCCGACCAGCCGGGCCAGCCGCTGGGTGCCACCGGCGCCCGGGATGATGCCGAGCTTGATCTCCGGCTGGCCGAGCTTCGCGTCCTCGGCGACGATCCGCCAGTCGCAGGCCAGCGCCAGCTCGCAGCCGCCGCCGAGCGCGTACCCGGTGATCGCGGCGACGACCGGCTTGGGGATCCGGGCGATCGCGCCCAGCGCGCTGGACAGGTCGGCGGCCCGCTCGGCCATGTCCACGTAGGACATGTCCGCCATCTCCTTGATGTCCGCGCCGGCGGCGAAGACCTTCTCCCCGCCGTACACGATGACGGCGCGGACCTCGGCGTCGGCGGTGGCCGCCGCGGCGGCGGCGCGCAACTCCTCCTGCACCTGGGTGTTGAGCGCGTTCATCGGCGGCCGCTCCAGCCGGATGGTGCCGATGCCGTCCTTCACTTCCAGCCTGACGAACTCGCCCACGCTGCCCTCACTTCCGCGTCGAAGTAGCGTGCCAACCTTACGACCCGGATCGTTGGGGTAGACAGTGTGGTGTCGACGGCTCCGGGTCGCCGGCCACCGGGAGTGAGGCCATGATCACCTACTACGACGACCGGTCGGTCCAGGTCACGTCCACGACGGTACGGGTGGACGGGCGCAGCTACCCGCTGGCCGAGCTGACCATGGTGTGGCACCGGCGGGGCGACCGCTCGTGGCGGGTGCTCGCCGGGCGGGGCGCGATCGGCGCCGCGCTCGCCGGCCCGCTGGTGGCCGCCCTGCTCGGCATCGGGCTGGCCGTCTGGCTGCACCGCTCCCCCGCCGTGACCATCGCGATCGTCGGCGCCTCGGTGCTGGTCGGCCTCGCCGTCGGCCCGCTCGCGGACGTGCTCTTCGAACACCTGGACCGCTCGTACGTGCGGGGCAGCCGCCAACTGGAGATGTGGGCCCGCTGGCACGGCCGCCCGGTGCGACTGCTGCGCACCGGCGACGCGCTGCGCTTCGGGCAGATCTACCGGGCGGTGCAGCGGGCCATGGAGCACGTGCCCGCCGGCCCCGGCCGGACCGCTCCCGGCCGGACCGCTCCCGGTCAGAACGTGATCGGCTCGTCCGGCAGCAGCCCGAGACCGCGCAGCAGACCGTAGGTGTCCTGCTCGCCCCAGAACTGCACGATCCGCCCACCGGCCAGCCGGTACATCTTGCAGGCGCTCTGCACCGTGGTCGCCCCGGTGGCGTCCCGCCGGTAGGTCTGCGCCATCGACACCACCACCCGGTCCTCCGCCGCGAAGATCTCCAGGATCTCCTGGTCGAGCACGGTCAGGCCGGGCGAGGAGACGGCCGCCTCGGCATACCGCCGGCCGCGCACGCGGGTGCCGGACCCGTAGACCTCCACGTCCTCGTGCACCACCTCGGCCAACTCGGCGAGGTCCTTGGTGACGAACGTGCGCAGGTAACGCCGGACCACCTCGACGTTGCGCGCCCGCTCGTCCCGATCCGTCATGCCCGGCACGCTAGCGTCTCGAAGATCCTGCCCGCTCGCCCGCTGAGGCTGTACGCGGTGCCTTTCGAGCTGATGGCACGAACGACTCACCTCCTGACCAGGCCACCCTCCTTCTTGATCCCCTCCACTTCGCCGAGGTGGCGTGACCGGACACGCTTCGATACCGCCACTTCGCCGAGATGGAGTCGATCACGAGTGCGGACCTGACCACTTCGCCGAAGTGGCGAGCAACGGCGACCGGCGGCACGACGACCGGCGGAACACGCAGCGGCACGGGTGGCGCACAGATGGTTACGCTGATTTATGACCCTCTATTACCGGGACGACGCGGTACAGGTCACCTCGGAGGCCATCCACGCGGGGGGCCAGGTGATCGCGCTCGCCGACGTCACGTACGTCTGGCACGCCCGCGGCGCGACCACGCTGGCGGTCCGGGGCCGGGTGCTCGGGCGCGGGGTGCTGGTCCTGCTGCTCTCGCTGCCCCCGTTGGTGGCGCTGGTCTGCGTGCTCTCGCTGGCGTGGGCGGCGCAGGACCGGGGCGAGTGGCAGCTGGCGCTGATCATCCTGGCCGCGTTCGTGGTCGGCGGGCTGGCGCTCACCCCGTTCCTGGAGGTGCCGCTCGGCTGGCTGGACCGTTCCTACGAGCGGGGCAACCGGGTGCACGAGCTGTGGGTGCAGCACCACGGCCGGGAGTCGATGCTGGTGCGTACGCCGGACGCGTTACGGTTCGGGCAGATCTACCGGGCCGTGCAGCGCGCCGTCGAACAGCAGGGAGACCGACGATGACCCACCGTCGCGGCGAAGCAGTCGCGCTCGCCGGGCTGCTCGCCGCCGCGGGCGTCACGCACTTCGCCCGCCCCGGCTTCTACGACCCGATCGTGCCGCGCGCCCTGCCCGGGCCGGCCCGCTTCTGGACGTACGCCTCCGGGGTGGCCGAGCTGGCCGTGGCGGCGGCGGTGGCGCATCCGGCGACCCGGCGGCGCGGCGGGCTGGCCGCGGCGGCCCTGTTCGCCGCGGTGCTGCCGGCGAACGCGCAGATGGCCTGGGACTGGCGCCGACGCCGGCCGGCGCAGCGGGCGATCGCCTACGGCCGGGTGCCGATGCAGGCGCCGCTGATCTGGTGGGCGTTGCGGGTCGCCCGGTCATAACACAGCGGTTATTGACCAACCGGGGTGTTACCCCCGGCCGCCGACCCTGCTCTCCTGAGTGGACATTCATGTCCATCGCTCAGCAGGAGGGTGCCATGTTGCGGAGACTCACCGTCGCGGTCGCGGCGGCGCTCAGCCTGACGCTGCCGGCGAGTGGCGTCCACGCCGCCGGCGCGGCGTCGGCCGACCCGTCCGCGCCCGGCCCGTACGCGGCCGGCTACGTCGACGCCACCGTCAGCGCGTCCGGCCGCTCCTTCTCGGCCCGGATCACCTACCCGGCCACCGCCGCCGGCAAGGGTCAGCCGGTCGCCGCCGGCCGGTTCCCGGCGATCGCGTTCGGCCACGGCTTCCTCCAGTCGGTGTCGAAGTACTCCTCGACGCTGTCCCACCTGTCGACCTGGGGGTTCATCGTCGTCGCCCCGACCTCGCAGGGCGGCCTGTCGCCCAACCACAGCGCCTTCGCCGACGACCTGAACGCGGCCCTGACCTGGACCGTGGCCCAGGACACCACGGCCGGTTCCCGGTTCGCCGGGCACGTCGCCGTCGACCGGCTGGGCCTGTCCGGGCACTCCATGGGCGGCGGGGCGAGCATCCTGGCCGCCGCCCGCAACCCGCGCGTCGTGACGGTGGCGAACCTGGCCGCCGCCGAGACCAACCCCTCCGCCGTGTCGGCCGCGGCCGGCGTCACCGTCCCGGTGCAGCTGATCGCCGGCGAACGCGACGGCATCGCGCCACCGGCCGACCACCAGCGCCCGATCTACGCCGCCAAGCCACCGACCAAGCAGCTCCGGACCGTCAGGGGCGGCTCGCACTGCGGCTTCATGGACAGCGGCTCGCTCTTCTGCGACAGCGGCTCGATCAGCCGGACGGTCCAGCTCCAGCTGACCCGACGGCTGCTCACCGAGTGGTTCCTGCGCCACCTGGCCGGCGACGCGGCCTACGAGGACGCGGTCTGGGGCACCCCGGCGCGGACCGACCCGCAGGTGGTCTTCGAGGGCGTGCGCTGAGCGGGCGGGCCGGGGCGGGCGGTCCCGCCCCGGCTCAGGCAAGCGGCAGCGTGGTGGCGATCGGCCAGGCCAGCAGCACCGCGCCGACCAGCGGCGGCAGCCACCACGGCGCGCCCCGCCGGCGCAGCACCCCCGCCCAGGCCACCTGCCAGGCGACCAGCGCCGCGAAGAGCGGCACCACCAGCAGCACGAACCCGGGGGCCAGGCCGGTCACCGCGGCCGCGGCCAGGACCACCACGCCGAGCCCGCCGACCACCGCGTACCGGCCGCCCCGGCCGTCGGCGACCAGCTCGGCGCCGAGCAGGAAGGCCAGGCAGCAGAGCAGCACCACGGGCAGCAGCCACCAGCGGGCGCCGACCGGCGTGGCCGAGGTGAACCCGAGGTGCAGCGGCAGCGCGACGGCGAGCACCGCGTACCCGACGAGCGCCGCGGCCACCCCGACGGCTCGCCCCGCCCGGACGGTGACCCCGGGCGCCGCCGGACGCGACCAGCGGTGCGCGGCCGTCAGCAGCCCGCCGGTGAGCAGCAGGAACACGGCGACATGCCCACCCACCGCGAGCGGCAGCCGGGCGGTCGGCAGCGGGGCGGCGAGCACCGCGCCGAGCCCGGCCGCCCCCACCGCCACGACGAGCCACCGACCCGGCCACGCGGCGCCCGGGCGGGCGGCCCCGGGCCCGACCGGGGCGGGCGGGCCGGCAGCCCTGGGCGCGACCGTCTCGGGCGGGCCGGCGGTCACCGGGTCCGGCGGGCGGCGCAGCAGCACCGCGGCCAGCGGCACGAAGCCCAGCCCCAGGCCGAGCAGGAGCAGGCCGGCGCCGGCCAGACGGGTCAGCGGCGCGGGTGGCGGGCCACCCGGACGGCCGGGGATCGCGGCCACCACCGCGGCGTGGGTGCGCGGCGCGAAGAGCACCGAGATGTGCTCGGTGCCGGGCGCCACCACCCGCTGCCGCGATCCCGGCGGGCCGCCGCGTGCCGCCTGGTCGGCGGCGCGGCGGAAGTCGGGGAACTCCAGCCCGCCGACGACCAGCGTCAGGTTGCCCGACCAGCCCGCCGGCACGTCCCCGGCGTCAGGCAGCGAGATCGCCACGGTGCGGGCGAGTTCCGGGTGGTCGACCGCGTAACGGGTGACCGCGCCGGCCCCCATCGAGTGTCCGACCAGGACGACCCGATCCGGATCCACGCCCGGCCGGCTCCGCAGCCACCCGACGGCGACGTCCAGGTCGTGCCGCAGGAGCGCCCGCGCCCGCTGGTCGTCCCGACCCGCGCCGGGCAGCCGGGACGGGTTGGCGCCGTGCCCGGAGAAATCGAGCAGCACGGCGACCCCGCCGTGCCGGGCCACCGAGTCGGCCAGCGGCCGCATCAGCCGGGCCGAGCCGGCGAACCCGTGCGCGATCACCACCCCGGGCCGGGGACCGTCGCCCCCGCCGGCCGCCCGGACCTCGGTGAGCGGCACCCCGGCGACGGTCGCCCGCCGGGTGTCCAGGCCGGCGTCCGCACGGACCAGCAGCAGAGCGCCGAGGACGACGGCGAGCAGCGCGACCGCGCCGAACGCGAGGAGACGCCGCGGAGCCGGGCCGGGGTCGGGCATGCCGGCACCCTACGCGTCCGGGCCCCCGACCGGGAGAGCCGGCGTGACGTGCGCCGCCCGTCCTCACCCGGCGTGACTGGCCGGGGCGACGCACACTGGTCGGCATGGCGATCCCACTTCCCCGGCCCGGCGCCGTCGTCGGCCTCACCCGCTCCGCCCTCGACCAGGCGCTCGGTTCGGCTGCCGCGTTCGCCGCCGTACCCGCCCGCGCCTTCGCCGTGCTCGACGAGGTGGAGGCGCTGGTGCGCCGGATCAACGGCGTGGTCGACCGGATCGAGGGGACGCTCGACCGGACCGACCGGGTGCTCACCGACGCCGAGGCCGCGGTGCGCGAGGTGGGCGTCATCAGCGCCGCCGCGACCGTGGCGATCGACACCGCGACCGAGGTGGCCGCCGCGGCCGCCGTGGTGGTCGGCGAGGCCGAGCGGGTCTCGGCCGCGGCCGCGACCGTGGTGGGCGAGGCCGACCGGGTGGCCCGGGCGGCGGCCGTCGTGGTGGCCGAGGCGGACGCGGTGGCGGGCCGGGCGGCCGGCACGGTGGCCACCGCCGAGCAGGCCGCCGGCACCGCGACCGAGCTGCTCGGGGCGTACGAGTCGACGCTGCGCCGCGCGGCGCCGATGGCGGCCCGCTTCGTGGAGCAGCTCAGCCCGGAGGAGGTGACCGCCGCGATCCGGCTGGTCGACGAGCTGCCGAAGCTCAAGGAGCACCTCACCTCGGACGTGCTGCCGATCCTGGCCACGCTGGACCGGGTCGGCCCGGACCTGCACGACCTGCTCGACGTCACCCGTGACCTCAAGCTCGCGGTGGCCGGCATCCCCGGGCTCGGCATGCTGCGCCGGCGCGGCGAGCGCTCCGAGGGTGCGTAAGGAAGGGCCCCCTCTTAACGCCTCCGGTAGTGGAAGGGGCCCTTGTTAACACCCGGCGAACAGCGCGTCGATCTCCGCGCGGTGCGGCAGCGCCACCGAGGCGCCGAGCTTGCGGACACAGGCCGCCCCGGCCGCGGCGGCCCACCGCACCGCCTCGGCGAGGTCCCGTCCCTCGCCCCAGGCGACGGCGAGCGCGGCCGTGAACGCGTCCCCGGCGGCGGTGGAGTCGACCACCTCCACCGGCACCGCCGGCACGTGCACCGCCGGGCGGTCCCGGTCGACGTACCACGCGCCGTCGCCGCCGAGCGTGAGCACCGCCCGGGGCACCAGGTCGAGCAGCGCGGCCGGCGCGTCCCGGCCGTGCCCGGTCAGCGCCTGCGCCTCGGGCTCGTTGACCACCAGCAGGTCGGTCGCGGCCAGCAGGTCGGCCGGCAGCGGCCGGGCCGGCGCCGCGTTGAGCACCACCCGGGTGCCGGCGGCACGGGCCGCGAGCGCCGCCTCGGTCACCGTCTCGACCGGCACCTCGAGCTGCGCGACCAGCACGTCCGCCTCGCGTACGGCGGTCAGCTCGTCCTCGGTCGGCGCGGTGAACGCCTCGTTCGCGCCGGGGGTGACCAGGATGGCGTTCTCCCCCGCGCCGCCGACCATGACCAGGGCGACGCCGGACGGGCCGTACATCACCCGCAGGTGACCGGTGTCCACGCCGGCCGCGGTCATCCGGGCCCGGAGGGTGACCCCGAACGCGTCCGACCCGATCGCGCCCAGGAAGACGCAGGACGCGCCGGCGCGCACGGCGGCGACCGCCTGGTTGGCGCCCTTTCCGCCGGGCAGCATGACGAACTCGCTGCCGAGCACGGTCTCGCCCGGCCGGGGCAGCGCGGCGGCGGTGCCGACCAGGTCCATGTTGGCGCTGCCGACGACGGCGATCCGGGTCTGCTGCACGACGGGGTCCCGTCCGCTCAGGCGGCGCGCGCGGTCCAGCGGTCGCCGGACCGCGAGACGACCAGCGGCAGGCCGAAGGTCTTCGACAGGTTGTCGGCGGTGAGCACGTCGGCGAGCAGACCCTGCGCCACCACCGTGCCCTCGCGCAGCAGCAAGGCGTGCGTGAAGCCCGGCGGGATCTCCTCGACGTGGTGGGTGACCAGCACCATGGCCGGCGCGTCCGGGTCGTACGCCAGCTCGGCGAGCCGGGCGACCAGGTCCTCCCGCCCGCCCAGGTCGAGCCCGGCGGCGGGCTCGTCCAGCAGCAGCAACTCCGGGTCGGTCATCAGCGCGCGGGCGATCTGCACGCGCTTGCGCTCGCCCTCGGAGAGCGTGCCGTAGGCGCGGTCGGCGAGGTGGCCGACGCCGAGCTGGCTCAGCAGCGCGGCGGCGCGCGCCTCGTCGGTGCGGTCGTAGCTCTCCCGCCAGCGGCCGACCACCGACCAGGCGGCGGTCACGACCACGTCGACGACCCGCTCCTCGGCGGGGATCCGCTCGGCGAGGGTGGCGGTGGAGAGGCCGATCCGGGTCCGCAGCTCGTTGACGTCGGTGCGGCCGATGCGCTCGCCGAGCACGTGCGCGACGCCGCTGCTCGGGTGCAGCCGGCCGGCGGCCAGGTTGAGCAGGGTGGTCTTGCCGGCGCCGTTCGGGCCGAGCAGCACCCACCGTTCGTCCAGCTCGACCCGCCAGTCGACGTCGTGCACCAGCGCGGTGCCGGAGCGCGTGACGCCCACCCCGTCGAGGCTGACCACCAGATCCGCGTCCACGGTCGAGGGGGCGGGGGCGCCCGGGGCGCCGGGGATCAGGTCACCAGTCACCGCCCCATCCAATCACGCACCCGGCCCGGCGCCCCCCACGGGCGGGGCCGCCGCCATAGGGTGGGGCGCCGTGTCGTTGGTCACCGCATCCGGAAGGACGACTCATGCCCGACCCCTGCCGGGAGGCACGCGGATGAGCGCGGTCATCGAGATCGCCGGTCTGCGCAAGACGTTCCACACCGTGCGCCAGGGGCGGCGGGTCGCCGTCGACGACTTCGACATGCTGGTCGAGGCGGGCCAGGTGCACGGCTTCCTGGGGCCGAACGGCTCCGGCAAGACGACCACGCTGCGGGCGCTGCTCGGGCTGGTCCGGCCGGACTCCGGCTCGATGCAGGTGCTGGGTGTCCGGTCCCCCGAGCGACTCCCCGAGGTGGCCGGCCGGGTCGGCGCGATCGTGGAGAGCCCGCAGTTCTTCGGCAACTTCACCGCCCACCGGACGCTGCGCCTGCTGGCCGTGGCCGGTGGGGTGCCCACAAGCCGGGTGGACGAGGTGTTGGAGCAGGTCGGCCTGCGGGACCGGGGAGACGAGCGGGTCAAGGGCTACTCGCTGGGCATGAAGCAGCGGCTGGCCGTCGCCTCCGCCCTGTTGAAGCGCCCGGAGCTGCTGATCCTGGACGAGCCGGCGAACGGGCTGGACCCGGCCGGCATCCGCGAGATGCGCGATCTCACCCGGTCGCTCGCCGCGGCCGGGGTGACCGTGCTGCTGTCCAGCCACATCCTGGCCGAGATCCAGCTGATCTGCGACCACGTGACGATCGTCAGCCGGGGGCGGCGGGTCGCGTACGGGCGGGTGGACGAGGTGCTGGCCGGCTTCGACCAGCACCAGTGGCAGGTCCGGGTGGCCGACGTGGAGCAGGCCGAGCAGTTGCTGGGCCGGGCCGGGCTGACGGTCACCGCCGGGCCGGACCACCTCGTGGTGACCGGCGTGGTCGACCCCGAGGTGATCAGCCGCACGCTGGGCGAGCAGGGCCTGTGGGTGCGCGAGCTGATCCCGCTCCGCCCCGACCTGGAGAGCGTCTTCCTGGAGCTCACCGGTGGGCACGAGCACGTCGCGGTGCCGCGGCAGGTGGACGGCGCGCCGCCGAGCGACGGAGTCATCGACCTGGACGTCCGCGAGAGCCGGGAGGTGGACGCGTGAACCTGGTCCGTGCCGAGCTGGAGCGGCTCGCCGCCCGGCGCTTCGTGCAACTCATGGTGGTGCTGCTGGCGGCCGCCTTCGCGGTGACCGTGGTGACCACGCTGGGCGGCTCGCACCGCCCGACCGAGGTGGAGCTGGGCCGGGCCCAGGCGCAGGCCGCGGAGGAGGTACGGCGGCTGGAGCTGGCGCACGACCGCTGCCTGCGGATCAAGGCGGGCACGCTCACCGCCGACGAGAACGACTACCTGCCGCGCGACTGCGCCCAGATCGACCCGGCCCAGTCCGACACGTTGCCGACCGCCTCCGACTACCTCAGCGGCGTCTTCGTCTTCGCCAAGGAGGCCGAGCCGCTGCTGTTCTTCCTGATCGCGTTCCTCGCGCTGTTCGGGTTCCTGGTCGGCGCCTCGTACATCGGGGCGGACCTGAACTCGGGCGGCGTGGTCAACCTGCTGCTGTGGCGGCCACGACGGCCGACCGTGCTGGCCGCGAAGCTCGGCACGCTGCTGGGCGGGCTGCTGGCGCTCTCGGTGCTGGCGTCGGTGGCCTACCTGGGGTCGTTCTGGTTGATCGGGCAGGCGTCCGGGCTGACCGGCCGGACGGGCGGCGACTTCTGGGTGACGCTCGGCGCGATCTGGGCGCGCGGGCTGGTGCTGGTGCTGGCCACCGCGGCACTCGGGTTCGCCGTCGCGACGCTGGGCCGGCACACCTCGGCGGCGCTCGGCACGGTCGCCGCGTACGTGGTGGTGTGGGAACTGGGCGCGCGGCTGGTGTTCCAGATCCTGGAGGTCGGCCGCCCGGACCGGTTCATGCTCTCCAGCTACCTGGCCGCCTGGCTCAACGGCGAGGTGCGGTTCTGGGACGGCAACGCGTGCAGCACCGGGATCTCCGGCTTCTGCGACGGCTCGTACACGCTGACCTGGGTGTCGGGCATGGTGGTCCTGCTCGGGCTCACCGCCGCGCTGGTGGCCGCCGCGTTCACCGTGTTCCGTCGGCGCGACCTGATCTGAGGGCGACCCCGCCCCGGCAACTCCTTGCGAACCCTGGCGCCATGATGAAGGATTCCTTCACATGGCGCCAGGGTGCACGCGGTCAGCCGACCGTCGAGCCGAACACCTCGTCCCGGACCGCGTCCAGCGCGGTACGCAGCGCGCCGCGCAGGATCGGCTCCTCGGTCAGCCCGGTGGTCACCACCCGGGGCCGGACCAGCGTGATCGCGGCGACCTCGTGCTGCACCCGCTCGGCCAGCGCCGACCCGCCCGCCTGCCCGACCGCGCCGGCGAGCACCACCAGCGGCGGGTCGAGCACCACGCAGGTGCTCGCCACCCCGAGCGCGAGCCGGCGGGCCAGTTCGTCCAGCACCGGGCCACCGTCGGCGCCGGCGGCGACGGCGGCGCGTACCGCCTCGGCGGCCCGGGCCGCCGCGGCGCCCTGCTCCACCGCGTCCGCCGTGGCGAAGCCGTGCTCGGCGGCCACCGCGCGGACCGCGTCGGCGCCGGCGAGCTGCTGGAACGCCGGCTTGGCGCGCTTCGACACGTCCCGTGGGATCGGCGCGCCGGGCACCGGCAGGTAGCCGATCTCGCCGGCCGCGCCGCTGCTGCCGTGGTGCAGGCGGCCACCCAGCATGATCGCCAGGCCGACACCCGCGTCCACCCAGACCAGTACGAAGTCGGCGGTCCCCCGGGCCGCGCCCGACTGCGCCTCGGCGACCGCGGCCAGGTTCACGTCGTTCTCGAAGACGACCGGCGTGTCCAGGTCCTCGCGGAGTGCGGCGAGCAGGCCGCTGTGCCAGCGCGGCAGGTTGAACGCGAACGTGATGTCGCCGGTCTGCGGGTCGACCAGGCCGGGGGTGCCGAGCACCACGCGCCGGACGGCGGACAGCTCCGCCCCGGCGCTGCTGGCCGCCCGGACCACCGCGTTGTGCACCACGCCGACCGGGTCGTCGGTGTCCCTGGTGGACTGCTCGACCCGGCCGACCACCGCGCCGGTGATGTCGGCGCAGGCCGCCACCACCCGCTCGGCGCCGACGTCCACGCCGACCACGTACGCGCTGCCCGGTCGCACCGCGTAGAGCTGGGCGTTCGGGCCCCGCCCGCCGGCCTGCTCACCGACCCGGGCGACCAGCCCGCGCTCCTCCAGCCGCTCGACGAGCTGGGAGGCGGTGACCTTGGACAGCCCGGTCAGCTCGCCGATCCGGGCCCGGGTCAGCGGCCCGCGTTCGAGCAGCAGTTCCAGCGCCGCTCGGTCGTTGAGCGCCCGCAACAGTCGGGGGGTGCCGGGCAGCCGGGTCGCACTCATGCCAACGTCCTCAATTTTTCCGTAAAGTTTCTAACCATAAAACGCCTGCCGAAGGGTGCCCGTTAGCGTATCGGCCACCCCGGTCCCGAGAGGTCGGACGACCCGGCAGGGAAAGGGGATACTCGTGGGGCTCGATCCAGGACTCCGTCGGCTCGCGCTGGGCACGTTGCTGGCCGCGTACGCCGGCCCGGTCCCGCCGGACTGGGCGGTCGACCTGCTCGCCGACGGGCTCGCCGGGCACACCCTGTTCGGCACCAACGTCCACGACCCGGCCCAGGTGGCGGCGTCCACCGCGGCGCTGCGCGCCGGCCGTCCCGACGTGATCCTGGCGATCGACGAGGAGGGTGGGGACGTCACCCGGCTGGCCCACGCCACCGGCAGCCCCTACCCGGGCAACGCGGCGCTCGGCGCGGTGGACGACCCCGACCTCACCCGCCGGGTCTACGCGGCGATCGGCGGCGAGCTGGCCGCGCTCGGCCTCACCCTCGACCTGGCTCCGACGGTGGACGTGAACACCGCCGACGAGAACCCGGTGATCGGCACCCGGTCGTTCGGCGCGGACCCGAAGCGGGTGGCGGTCCACTCGGCCGCGGCCGTGGCCGGCCTCCAGTCGGCCGGCGTCGCCGCCTGCGCCAAGCACTTCCCCGGGCACGGCGCCACGGTCGCCGACTCCCACCACGAGCTGCCCACCGTCGACGTGCCGCCGGCCGTGCTGCGCGAGCGCGACCTGCCGCCGTTCGCCGCCGTGGTCGACGCCGGCGTCCGGGCCGTGATGACCGCGCACATCCGGGTGCCGGCGTTGACCGGCGACGGTCCGGCCACGTTCAGCCGGGCCGTGCTGGTCGACCTGCTGCGCGGCGAGTACGGCTTCACCGGCGCGGTGATCACCGACGCGCTGGAGATGAAGGGCGCCGCGCTGGCGGCCGGCGGGGTGGGTCCGGCCGCGGTCCGGGCGCTGGCCGCCGGCGCCGACCTGCTCTGCATCGGCGCGAAGGTCGACGCCGCCCTGGTCGAGCTGGTCGCCGCGGAGATCGTCGCGGGGATCGGCGACGGTCGGTTGGACCGGGCCCGGGTCGAGGAGGCCGCCGGCCGCACCGCCGCGCTCGCCGCCTGGACCGGCCCGGCCGACGGGCCCGCGCCGGTCGCCGCCGACCTGGGCTACGCCGCCGCGCTGCGGGCGGTGCACGTCGAGGGCGACCTGACCGCCGCGGGCGCGCCGCTGGTGGTGCAGGTGCACGCGACCTCCACGATCGCCGAGGGACGGGTGCCGTGGGGGCTCGGGCCGCACCTGCCCGCCGACGTGGCGCAGGCCCGGGCGGTGGCCGGGGAGACCGACCCGGCCGAGCTGCGCGCGCTCGCCGGGGACCGGCCGGTCGTGCTGGTCGGGCGTCACCTGCACCGGCTGCCCGGAGCACGGGAGCTGATCGAGGCGCTGGCCGCCACGCACCCGGTGACGGTGGTGGAGATGGGTTGGCCGGGCGCCTGGCGGCCGGCCGGGGCGCGCGCCTTCGTCGCCACCTACGGCGCCAGCCACGCCAACGGCCGCGCCGCCGCGAAGGTGCTCGGCCTGACCGACTGACCCGTACCGCCCGACCCGGCCCGCCGTCCGCGACGGCGGGCCGGCGCACGTTCCGGACTTGAACACGTTCAAGAAACGTCGTACGCTCGGCGCGACATCAATTTGAACGCGTTCAAGAGAGGCGACGGGGGATGGACGTGAAGGTGTGGATGTACCTGACCTACCTCGCGGTGAGCATCGGCCTGACCATCTGGGTGGCGCGGGCGCTCTCCCGCAACGGGCTGGTGTTCCTGCAGGACGTGTTCGCCGACAGCCGGCTGGCCGACGCGGTCAACAGCCTGCTGGTGGTCGGCTTCTACCTGCTCAACCTGGGCTACGTCACGGTGGCCATGAAGGAGTCCGGCCCGGTCGGCGACGCCAGCCAGGCGCTGGAGCAGCTCTCGCTCAAGGTGGGGCTGGTGCTGCTGGTCCTGGGCGCGCTGCACTTCTTCAACGTGTTCGCGCTCGGCCGCTACCGGCGCGGCCGACTGCGGCAGCAGGCGACCCACCCGCCGCTGCCTCCGGTCGCCGTGCTCCCGCCCCAGGGCGGCCCGCACCCCGTTCCACCGGCGGGGCCGATCCCGCCGGCCCGGTGACGTCCGCCCCGGGCGGGCACCCGTCGGATCCCACCGGGCACGGGGCCGGTGGGATCCGCGGGTTCACCGTCCTCTACGACGCGGACTGCCCACTGTGCCGGGCCGCCCGGCGGTGGCTCGCCTCGCGCGCCCAGCTCGTACCGCTGGAGTTCGTGCCGGCCGGGTCGGCGGAGGCCCGGCGGCGCCTCCCCGGGCTGGACCACGACGCCACGCTGCGGGACCTGACCGTGGTGGCCGACACCGGCGCGGTCTACACCGGCGACGGTGCCTGGTTCGCCTGCCTGTGGGCGCTGGCCGAGCACCGCCGCACGGCCGAACGACTGGCCCGCCCGCACCTGCTGCCGCTGGCCCGGCGGGTCGTGGCGGCCGCCGCCGCGGTCCGCGAACGGATCCGGGAACCGGGATACGGTGACGACGATGACCGAGCAGAGTGCGCCGACGACCGCTGCGGGTGGCCCGAGCACCGGGTCGACCGCCCGGGGTGAGCAGACCCGCCGGCTGATCCTGGACACCGCCCTGCGGCTGTTCCGCGAGCGGGGGTACGCGCGCACCACCATGCGGGCGGTGGCCCAGGAGGCCGGCGTGGCGGTGGGCAACGCCTACTACTACTTCGGCTCGAAGGAACACCTGATCCAGGAGTTCTACGCGGAGACCCAGCAGGAGCACCGGGCGGTCGCCGCCCCGGTGCTCGCCCGGGAACGGGACTTCGCGCCGCGACTGGCCGGGGTGCTGCACGCCGGCGTGGACGTGCTGAGCCCGTACCACTCGTTCGCCGGCACGTTCTTCAAGACCGCGGCGGAGCCCACCTCGCCGCTCAGCCCGTTCTCCACCGAGTCGTCCGCCCCCCGCGAGGCGTCGGTGTCGCTCTTCCGCGAGGTGCTCGCGGGCTCCACCGCCAAGCTCGACGACGAACTGCGGGAGTCGCTGCCGGAACTGCTCTGGCTCGGCTACATGGGCGTGGTGCTCTACTGGGTGCACGACCGCTCGCCCGGACAGGTCAAGACCCGCCAGCTCATCGACGGCGTGGTGCCGCTGGTCGACCGGCTCGTCGGGCTGTCCCGCCTGCGGGTGCTGCGACCGGTCACCCGGCAGGCGCTCAGCGTGATCCACACGCTGCGTCACTGAGCCCGGCGGTCCCGCCCGACGGGAGTGCGCAGGTCAAGTCCGTAACCGGACAGGGTCAACCGCCGCCACGTCCCTTGCCCGTCACCCGTTCGCACACATAGCGTTACCAGGGTCGGGACCTGGGGGGAGAGGCAGCGGACCGTGGATCCGGCCCGGGATCCACGGTCCGCGCCCACGTCGCGCGCGGTCGGGCTCAGTGCGGGAAGACGCCGAACGAGGTCCACCCCCGGTCCGGGAACCCGGCCGCCTCGGCCACCCGGGCGGAGGCGTGGTTGTCCGCGTCGTGCAGGTAGGTGGGGATCGCGCCCTCGTCCAACACCCGCCGGGCCGCCTGGGCGACCAGCCGTCGGGCCAGCCCGCGCCCCCGGGCCGCCTTCGTCGTGCCGACCGCCAACTCGTGCCCGTACGCGTCGTGCCGCTTGATCCCCACCCCGGCCAGGTACGCGCCGTCGTCGTCCCGGACCACCAGCACCTCCCGGTCGAACAGGCGCAGCCAGGGCGGTGCGCCGGGCACCGTCGGCGGCAGCCACTCCCCCACGTCGGGCAGCGGCGCCGGGTCGGTGCACCACCGGAACGCTCCGGCCTGCGTGGTGAACTCCGGCGTGCCCACCGTCGCCGGCAGCGCGGGCAGCCACTCGTCGCGCGGACGCCCGCGGATCAGCGCCCGGACCGCCTCCACCCGGTCCGGCGCCACGGAGAGGATCGCGCTGCCGTCCACCGCGACCCCGATCGCCGGGCGCAGCCGACCGTCCCAGGCCGGGCGGGCACGACGGTAGGAGCGGACCACGTGCCATCCCGGTGCCGCCGGCCACTGCCCCAACCAGGTCGCCAGATGCAGGAAGAGCCGTCGGTCGAGCACATGATCACGGTACGCCCGCCGGACCCGCTCCGAACCGCGCACACCGTAAGAACCTGGCAATGGCTCACGCTCCCGCCCGTGGCTACGCTGGCCTCTCCGTACGCGGGAGGTGCGCGTGGCGCAGCGGGTGCTGGTGGTGGACGACGACCGGACGGTCGCGGACGTGGTCTGCCGCTACCTGGAGCACGCCGGCTACGAGGTCGAGCACGTCGGCGACGGGTCGGCGGCCCTGGACAGCGTGGCCCGCCGTCCGCCGCACCTGGTGGTGCTGGACCTGATGCTGCCCGTGCTGGACGGGCTGGAGGTGTGCCGGCGGCTGCGGGAGCGGCCGGACGGCGTACCCATCGTCATGCTCACCGCCCGCGGCGACGAGGCCGACCGGATCCTCGGCCTGCAACTGGGCGCGGACGACTACCTGGGCAAGCCGTTCTCCCCGCGGGAGCTCGTGCTGCGGGTCCGCTCGGTGCTGCGCCGGGCCGGCGGGGAGCCGGCCGCCGCGCCGCCGGAGCTGCTCGCCGACGGCGGCCTGGAGGTGGAGACCGGCCCCCGCGTGGCCCGCCTGCACGGCCGCGAGCTGACCCTCACGTTGCGCGAGTTCGACCTGCTGGCCCACCTGATGCGGCATCCGGCCCGCGCGTTCCGCCGGGCCGAACTGCTGGACCGGGTGTGGGGCTGGAGCTTCGGCGACCAGTCGACGGTGACCGTGCACGTGCGGCGGCTGCGGGAGAAGATCGAGGACGACCCGGCGCGACCCCGCCGCATCGTCACGGTCTGGGGCGTCGGCTACCGGTACGAGCCGGCCGATGCGTGACCTCGCGCTGATCTTCGGTGTGGCGCTGGCCGCTGCGCTCGCCGTCGGGCTGGTCGGCGCGGTGACGTTGCGGCTGCTGCGCGGCCGGTCGATCACGGTGCACATCTCGGTGCTGCTGGCCATGACCGTCGGCGCGGTGGCCGCCGGGGTGGCCGGGGTCGCCCAGGCCATGTTCCTCTCCCCGCACGACCTCCAGGTGGTGCTGGCCACCGTGGCCGCCGGCGGCGTGGTGAGCCTGGCGGTGGGCTGGCTGTTCGGCCGCCGGCTGGCCGCCGCCGCGGTCTGGGCCGACCAGGCGCGCGAGCGGGAGCGACGGATCGAGAAGGGCCGGCGCGACCTGGTCGCCTGGGTCTCGCACGACCTGCGTACACCGCTGGCCGGCCTGCGCGCGATGGCCGAGGCGCTGGAGGACGGGGTGGTCGGCGACCCGGCCACGGTGGCCGAGTACCACCGCCGGATCCGGGTCGAGACCGACCGGATGACCCGACTGGTCGACGACCTGTTCGAACTGTCCCGGATCAATGCCGGCGCGCTGCGGCTGTCGATGTCCGCGGTGCCGCTCGGCGACGTGGTCTCGGACGCGCTGGCCGGGGCGGCCCCGCTCGCGGCGGCCCGGCGGATCCGGCTCGTCGCCCCCGAGGCGGGCTGGCCGACGGTCACCGCCAGCGAGCGGGAGCTGGCCCGGGTGGTGGGCAACCTGCTGCTCAACGCGATCCGCTACACCCCGGAGGACGGCACGGTGCGGGTGGACGCCGGGTGCGAGGTCGACACGGCCTGGCTGGCCGTCGCCGACACCTGTGGCGGGATCCCCGAGGACGACCTGTCCCGCGTCTTCGACGTGGCGTTCCGCGGTGAGCCGGCCCGCACCCCGGCGGTCGAGCCGGGCGGGTCCGGCGGCCTCGGCCTGGCGATCGTGCGCGGGTTGGTTGAGGCGCACGGCGGGCGGGTAGAGGTGCAGAACGTCAGCGACGGATGCCGATTCGTGGTCCGCCTGCCGGCCGCAGGAATCTGACGCCCCGACGGAACCGCACGCATCGATCCTGCGTCATATTCATTTCCATACATGGACAAGTTTCTCTGGGACGGTAGTGGTCATGCCGAATCATCCGAATGACCGATTCCAGCAGGACGCGGAGCAGAGCTGGCGGGCCGCCGACTCCGCCGGGCGGTTCCCGGCGCAGCCGGGCTACCGCGAGGCCCGCGACCGGGGACTCACCTGGGCCGAGCTGAACACCCAGCCCGCCGACAGCTCCGCCTGGCGCGGCCTCACGACCCGCTGACGCACCACGCCAGGCTCGCCTTTGATGCCTACGCGGCGGCGATTCTGGTGTACGTTCGAAGGCATGACACGCATCACGGTGGATGTGAACGACGAGTGGCTCGAAGCGGCGCGTGAAGCCCTGGGCACCGACACCAAGGTGGCCACGATCAACGCCGCGCTGCACGCGTTCGCGGTCCGCCGGCAGGCCCGGGAGATCGTCGCCGCCTTCGACCAGGTCGAGATGGACTTCAGTGAGTCGGCCGCGGCCTGGCGCTACGGCGGCGGGCGGGACCTGAGCCGGCTGGCCGAGAACGCACGTGAGGGTGAGGCGGCCGCCTGATGGCTGGCCGGATCTACCTCGCGGACACCTCGGTCTACGTACTCCAGGCTCGTCACCCGGTCGTTCGGAAGCGCTTCGAGACGCTGCTGGCGGAAGGGCGTCTCGCCGCCTGCCAGATGACCTCACTCGAATACCTGAACAACGCCCCGAACCCGGAGGGCTACGAAATCCTCTGGCAGGCCCTGCGCGGACAACGCTGGCTGGACGTCACCGCCGAGGCGATGGACCGGGCCATGTCGGTTCATCGGATGCTGGCCGCGGACAGCCAGCACCGAAACTTCCGGCTGCCCGACCTCGTCATCGCGGCGACCGCCGAGCTCCACGGTGCGGTGGTGTTGCACTACGACGCCGACTACGACCGGATCGCCGCACTCACCGGCCAGCCCACCGAGTGGGTGGCCGCCAAGGGGAGTCTCTGAGGCGCGGCGACACACCGGACGGCGGGCGTCCAGGGCTTCGCACACCTGTGCGGTAGCGTCTTGTGGTCCGATTTCCGGCTACGACAGGAGAAGCTCCGCGCATGGGCAAGAAGACGATCCACGTCTCCGACTTCACCGGCCAGGTGCTGTCCCCCGACGACGAGGTGGTCAAGGTCGTCGTGCTGGAGCACCCGGACCTGGTCGCCGGGCCCGTGCAACTGGACGCCACCCCGGTCGACGTGGAGAGCATCGACGACGCGGCGCTGGACGTGGCCGTGGTGGAGATCCACGACCGGCACGGCGGCGGCGAGCCGCGCCGGGTGGTGCTGACCGCCAGCGAGTTCGACGCGATGGCCACCGACGTGCCGATGGCGCAGCTCCTGCGCACCGCCGAGCGGGTGAAGCCGCCGAAGGCCCGGCGGGCCGCCGAGAAGATCGACTACGGCACCATCGACCACGCCGGCCGGCCGCACCGGGGCCGGGTCACCGAGGAGGAGGCCCGGCTGGTCCGGGACCGCCTCGACGAGGTGAACAAGCGACTCGCCGACGCCGGCATCCGCCAGGTCGACCCCGCCGACCCGGAGCACGCCGCCCGTTACGGCTTCCCCACCGCCGACTGACCGCTCGCGTCGGGCACGTGCCCCCGTGACACGTGCCCGACGCCGGGTCAGGCCCGCTTGCGCGTCAACTCCGCCAGCGCGCCCTCCACCGCGGACTCCATCGCGTCCTTGCGCAGGCCGAGCCCGCCGAGCACGCCCCCGTCGCCCTCCTCCTCCAACAGGGCGAGCAGGATGTGCTCCGTACCGATGTAGTTGTGCCCCATCCGCAGCGCCTCCCGGAACGTCAGCTCCAACACCTTCTTGGCGCGTGCGTCGTAGGGGATCAGGTCCGGGACCTGGTCGGCCTTCGCCGGCAGCGTCGCGGCGACGGCCTCCCGGAACATCTCCAGGGGTACGCCCTTCGCCACGATCAACGCGGCCGCCAGCCCGTCCGGCTCGGCGAGCAGCCCGAGCGCGACGTGCCCCGGGGTGATCTCGGCGTTGCCGGCGGCCCGCGCCTCCTCCTGCGAGGCCAGCACCACGTTGCGGGCGCGCGGCGTGAACCGGCCGAACCCGGCGCTCGGATCGAGCGCGGCGGCGGTCTCCACCTTGGCGGCGGAACGCTTCTGGGCGGCCTGCTTGCTCACCCCCATGCTGCGGCCGATCTCCGTCCACGAGGCGCCGGAACGGCGCGCCTGGTCGACGAAGTGCCCGATCAGGTGGTCGGCGACGTCGCCCAGGTGGTCGGCGACCAGGACCGCGTCGGCGAGCTGGTCGAGTGCGTTGGAACGGGTCTTCTTGATGCCCTCGATCAGCTCGTCGAGGCGCACCGGGTGGCTCATCGTGAGCGGTTCGGTCTCATCCATGCGTCAACCATAGGTTGACGCATGTCCGTCGTCAACCTCAGGTTGACGGGACGATCATGAGGTTGACGTCGCCCCGTCCGGCCGCCAACCTCATGATCGACACCTCGCGAGGGTCAGCCGCGGACCCACTGCTGGTTGCTGCCACCGTTGCAGGTCCAGATCTGGACCGCGGTGCCGTTGGCGGTGCCCTGGCCGTTGACGTCCAGGCAGAGACCCGAGGCGACGCCGACGATCGTGCCGTCGGCGTTGACCCGCCACTGCTGGCTGCCGCCGCCGGTGCAGCTCATGATCCGCGCGCGGCTGCCCGACGCGGTGCCCGGCACGTCCAGGCACTTGTTGCCGTAGACGGTGAGCTGGTTGTTGGCGCCGAGCGTCCACCGCTGGTTCGCCCCACCGTTGCAGTCCCAGATCTGCACCACCGCGCCGTCGGCCTGGCTGGCGCCGTTGACGTCCAGGCACCGGTTGGCGCTCGCGCTGCGGATCTCCCCGGTCGGGCTGCCGGAACCGTCGCCGGGGATGATCGACAGGTTGTCGAACTGCGCGGTGACACCCTGGCCGGTGCCGTACCCGATCTGCCCGGCGACCCAGGTCGAGTCCGACACCGCGCCGACCGGGGCGCCGTCGACGGACGCGGTGAGGGTGCCGCCGTCCAGCTTCAGCGCCAGGGTGTGCCAGCGGCCGGTGCCCAGGGCCGACGTGGTGCCGCTGGCCAGCGTGCGCCAGTTGCCGCTGGTGCTGTTGCTCCGGATGGACCAGGCGCCGCCGTCGGTGACCCGGAAGTAGTAGCCGTTGAGGTTCTGCGGGCCCTGGTGGTTGTAGGTGTTGGCGCGCCCGACGAGCTGGACGTAACCGGGCTTCTCCAGCAGGACGTCCGAGGACACGGTGTAGTTGCGCCAGCTCAGGTCGCCGAGCAGGGCGTACGGCTCGGCCTGGCCGGAGGTCCAGTAGATCGGCGCCTGGTCCGACATCTGGCGTACGCACCGCCCGGCGCGGCCGGCGGCGCACCCGGCGATCTCGAACGAGCCCTGCTGGTCCATCAGGTAGCGGGCCTGCCGGCCGGTGGCGTAGCTGTCGAAGGTGTCGGCGTACGGCAGCCGCAGCGCGCCCGCCGCCGGGCTGGTCGCCGTGCCCCTGCCCTGCCCGCTGGTGGTGGTGATGCTGTAGACGTGGCCGGGCTGGACGGTGAGCGAGAAGCGCCCGCCGACCGGGGTGATGTCGCCGCCGCGGACGAAGTGGTCGGCCGGGTTGCTCGACCGGACGTTCGTCGACCACACCCGCACCACCCCGGTGGACAGCCCGCCGGTGACCGTGAGGTCGAGCGTCTGCGCCGAGCCGGCGTCCATGGTCTCGACGACGGTGCTCCAGTCGCTGGTGCTGGGCGACCTCAGCGAGACGTAGCTGCCGTTGTTGCGGTTGCCGCCGAGGTAGCCGCTGGATCCGTCGAGGTAGCGCCAGCCCGGGGCGGTGAACTGCGTGGTCTGCGCCATCACCCACGCGCTGCGGCCGATGGAGTACGCGCCGGACCACGGCTGCTGGGCCACCGCCACGCCGGTGGTCGCCCACGGGATGTTCGGGGTGATGGCGGCGATGGCCGGCCAGTTGATGTAGCCGGTCATCCTGCCGTCGAGGTATCCGCGGTTGACGCCCCGGGCGAGCGCCGCCGCGCCGGCGTTGTAGTCGTCGGAGCCGTTCTCGCTGGCCCACAGCTGCTTGCCGGTGGAGATCGCGTTGGCGGAGCTGGGGCAACTGCTCTGGGCGCTGCGGTAGCCGCAGACGTAGTGGCTGCCGAAGACCTGCACGGCGTTGGCGAACGCCGGGTCGCGGAGCGACTCGTCGGCGGCGGCCCACCCGAAGTCGTCCGAGGCGACGATCTTCACGGCGCCGTAGCCACGGGAGTTGAGCGCGGCACGCAGGTTCTTGTACCAGGTGGCGTTGTAGCCCTTCTCGTTCCACCCGCCGAGGTAGGAGATGGTCAGCCCGTGCGTGGCCGCGCAGTCCAGCCAGGCCACCAGGTAGTCGATCGAGTCGGTGGACCAGAAGTTGCCGTTGCCGATCCAGCCCGGCGCACCCCAGGCCAGCCCGGCCAGCGCGATGCTCGGGTTGCGCGTCCTGGCCTGCTCCATCAGCCACCACTCGTAGCCCCGGTCGCAGTTGATGCTGCCGCGGGTGTGCTCGTGGCTGGGCTCGGCGCCGGAGGTGGAGTTGGTGTCGCCGCCGATCTCCACCTTGAGCAGTTGCATGGCGGCCCCGTAGCCCGGTTTGAACAGGTAGTCGAGGAGGTCGCTGCGCTGCGGCTCCGGATAGTCGATCAGCAGCCGGCTGTTGCCGCCGCCGCCGCTGACCGCGCCGACGCCGTCGAACGTGCGCCCGCCGGACGCGCCGTTGACGGTGATGGCGGTCGCCGCGCGCGCCGGCTCGGCGTGCCCGGTGAGCACGGCTGCCGCCGCCACCACCACGACCACCGCCGCCGACACCGCCGTCCGCCACGCCCCGCGTCGTCGGCCCACTCTGTTGTCCACCTGGCTCGCCTCCTCGACTCCCTCGACCATTGATCGTCATACCTCGATACGTTTCGGCGATGTTAACGTTCACACCAATCGACGGTCAACGACATGGGCGCTTCCCGCGGGGGTCGGCACGGCGCCGGACCGGACGGTACGGTGGTCCCCGACCGAGTCCCGCCGGCCGGACCGGCCGGCACCGGCGTGAGGGAGGGTCGCGTGGCGTCCACGGCAGCCGACACGGCGTCCAAGGCAGCCGACATCGCCGCCGAGCAGGCATACTTCGACGTGGCGGCCGCGCACCGCGATCGGCGCCGCGACGACCTGGCGCGGCTGCCGTCCGCCGCCGCCCACGGCGCCGCCGCCGCTCACCTGCGCCGCTACGCCGACATCGCCGCCCGGGCGCTCGGCGCGGCCGACGACGCGGTGGCCTTCGGCCGGATCGACGACGAGGCCGGCGAGGTCCGCTACGTCGGACGGCACCTGATCCGGGACGCCGACGGCGAGGTGCTGGTGGTCAACTGGCACGCCCCGGCCGCCGCCGGATGGTTCGAGGCCACCGCCGACAACCCCGCCGGGATCCGCCGCAAGCGCGCCTTCACCTGCACCGGCAACACCATCGACGACCTGACCGACACCATCCTCGCGGAGATCGCCGAGACGGTCGACGCCCACCTGCTGGCCGAGCTGGGCCGCGGCCGCACCGGCACCATGCGGGACATCGTCGCCACCATCCAGGCCGCCCAGTTCGCGCTCGTCCGCGCCCCGCGCGACCGGGTCCTGGTGATCGAGGGCGGGCCCGGCACCGGCAAGACCGCCGTGGCGCTGCACCGGGTGTCCTGGCTGCTGTTCCAGCACCGCGCCGACATGTCGGCCCCGGACGTGCTGGTGGTCGGCCCGCACCCGACGTTCGTGCGCTACATCGGGCAGATCCTGCCCGCCCTCGGCGACGACGGGGTCGAGCTGCGCGACGTCGGCCGGCTCGCCCCGGACGTCCCTCGTGGACGCGTCGAGCCGGACGCCGTGGCCCGGATCAAGGGCGAGGCCCGGATGGCCGGCCTGCTCGCCCGTGCGCTGGACGCCCGGATCGGCGTCCCCGACCCGGCCGAGCGGCTGCTGGTCGGCGGCCGGTTCGTCACCCTGCCCGGCGCCGAGGTCGCCGAGGCGCTCGCCTCGGCCCGGGCCGCCGACCTGCCGTACGCGGGCCGGCGCCGGCTGCTGCGCGACCGGCTCGCCGCCCTGGTGACGGCCCGCGCAGGCGTGGACCCGGGTCGGTCCGACGCGGTCGGCAACCTCGCCGAACGGCTCTGGCCGCAGCAGACCCCGACCGGTCTGCTGCGCGACCTGCTCGGCTCCACCGCGCGGCTGCGGGCCGCCGCGGGCGAGGCGTTCACCCCGGCCGAGATCGCGGCGCTGCACCGGCGCGGCGCGGACCGGTTGTCGCGGGAAACCTGGTCGGCGGCCGACCTGCCCCTGTTGGACGAGCTGGCGCACCTGATCGACGGGACGGGCCGCCGCTACGCGCACGTGGTGGTCGACGAGGCACAGGACCTGTCCCCGATGCAGTTGCGCGCGGTGGCCCGGCGCAGCGCCACCGGCTCACTCACGGTGGTCGGCGACCTCGCGCAGTCCACCGGCACGTGGGCGCGCGACTCCTGGACGGAGGTGCTCGCCCACCTGCCCGCCACGTACCCGGCCGAGATCGCCCCGCTGCGGTACGGCTACCGCGTACCCCGGCAGGCGTACGCGACCGCGGCGGCGCTGCTGCCGGTGGCCGCGCCGGAAGTGACGCCGGTGGAGGTGGTCCGGGACGGGCCGGCGGACACCGGCGTGCACCGGGTCGGCCTGGCCGAGCTGGCCGCCCGTGCCGTCGCGGTGGCCCGCGAGCACGCCGAGGCCGGCCGGTTCGTCGGCATCGTCTGCCCGGCGCGGCAGCGGCGCCCGGTCGAGGCGGCGCTGGCCGCGAACGGCATGGCCTGGAGCAGCGCCGACCGGGGCGAGCTGGGCGGCTCGGTCAACCTGATCAGCCCGCAGGAGGCCAAGGGCCTGGAGTTCGACGCGGTGGTGGTGGTCGAGCCGGCGGAGATCGTGGCCAGCGACGAGCGCGGTCACCGGCTGCTCTACGTGGCGCTGACCCGCACCACCGGCCACCTCGACATCGTCTGCACCGGCGACCCGGTGCCGCTGGACGCCCCGGTCCGGGCCCGACCGCCGCTGGGCGGCGAGGCGGAGGCGTCGTTCACCCGGCGGGAGGCACACCGGCTGGCCGAGCACCTGACCGGACAGCTGCGCAACGCCGCCCCGCCGGCGTTCTGGGCCGACGTGCTCGCCGAGGTGCGGGCGACGCTGCTGCCGGACGGCGCGGTCAGCCCCGAGGCGCCGGCGGACGACTGATCGCGGCCGAGTCCAGCCGTCGACCCACCGTCCACTGCACGATGTCGTGCTCGATGTCGGCCTTCCTGGCCTTCGCCGGCACCGCGATGCCCAGTTCCTTGGCCAACGCCCGCAGCTTCGCCACGGTGAGCTTCAGGTCGGCGAGATACCGCACGCCGGCCGCCCGGTCACCGATGGCCGCGAGGTCGGCGCGAACCCGGTCGACGTCCAGGCCGGCCGGGACCGCGGCGGCAGCCGGCCGGGCGGTCCGCGTCCGGTCGACCACGGCCAGCTTCGCGGTGCCGTCGGCCAGCGCGGTGAGCTGGTCGGCGGGCAGCGCGCGGACGAAGTCCGCGACCCGCAGCAGGACGGCGTGGGCCAGGTCGGCGGGGTTGGACACCGGAACTCTCCTTCTCACAGGCGGGTGCGGGCCAGGAACTCGCTGGCCAGCTGCCGAAGCTCGTGCTGCACCGTCTCGTTGGCGTTCGGCACCAGCACGGCGGGCAGCCGCCGTTCACCGGCGGTGCCGAACAGGGTCTTGTTCTCCCGGACGGTCTGCCGGAACACCGGGACCTCCAGGCTGTCGGTGTGCCTCATGTAGTTGCGGGACGCGTTGATCGGCCCGCCCGAGGCGTACTGGATCATAGTGAACACCACGCCCAGGTACTGCGGGTCGATGGTCGGGCCGGGCGCGGCGACCCGGTTGAAGTCGCGGACCAGCTCGGAGACCTTGCTGCGCAGGTAGTCGATGCCGAGCGTGGACAGGTAGTCCGGCCGGGCCGGGGTGAGGATGTGCTCGCTCGCCACGATGCCCGTCCGGGTGACCATGGTGAAGTTCGGCGCGCAGTCGATGAGGATGTCGTCGTACCCGGCGAACTCCTCGGCGCCGAGCGCGTCGGCCAGCGCCCGGTGCAGGGACAGGAAGTGCGGGCTGCCGTGCTGGAAGCGCGACCCGCCGAGCGCCGCGGCGATGTCGAGGTCGACGTCGACCAGCCCCAGGTGGGAGGCGACGAGGTCGAGCCGGCCGCCGTCGGGCAACAGCGCGTTGGCCGGTTCCGGCGTGAGCACGTACGGGTGCAGGGGGCTGGTCGGCTCGTCGGCCAGCACCGACCCGAACCACTGCAGGATGGTCCTCTCGTAGGCGAGGTCCCGTTCCCAGTCGTCCGCCGCGTAGAACGAGAAGGTGAGACTGGCCTGCGGATCGAGGTCGATCAGCAGGACCCGGCGGCCACGCGCGGCGAGTTCGGCGCCGAGGTTGGCGGTGATCGTGGTCTTGCCGACCCCACCCTTGTAGTTGATCACGGAGGTGATGCTCATGCCGCGTCCCGCATCGGCCCATGATCGCAGGAACGGGCCCGGGTCCGCATCCGGCGGACCACCGGCCGATCGAGGTCGCCCGAGATCCGACGAACGCCACGTTCATCGGTCTCTGCCAGGATCGGTGGATGGCGAATGTCTGGTCCGGTGTCACCGTCGACTGCGTCGACCCCGAGCGGGTCGCCCGGTTCTGGAGCGCCCTGCTCGGTCGCGAGCCCGGCGCGTCGCAGGAGGGCTGGGTCTACCTCGGTGAGCGCGGTGACCCCCAACCGAGGCTGGTGTTCCAGCCGGTGCCCGGGCCCCGCACGGGGAAGGTCCGGATCCACCTCGACGTGACGGTCGACGACCTCGACGAGGCGATGGCGACCGTGACGAGGCTCGGCGGCGGGTTCACCGGCGAGCGGCACGACTACGACGAGGGGGTCGTCGTCGTGATGACCGACCCGGAGGGCCACGAGTTCTGCCTCGTCGAGTATCGCGACTGACCCCGGGCACGGAAGATCCCGGACATGTCTGTCTACGGGACGGCCGACCTCCGGCGTTAATAGGGCGTGACGTTCGAGGAGTACGCGTTCGCGCGCACCGCGGCGCTGGTGCGGCTCGCCCGGTTGCTGACCGGTGACGAGCACCGTGCCGAGGACCTGGTCCAGGACGTCCTCGCGAAGGCGTACGCCCACTGGGGGCGCATCTCCCGGACGGATCAACCCGACGCGTACGTCCACCGGATGCTGGTCAACGCGAATCGCTCGTGGTGGCGCCGAGGGAGCAGGCGGGAGATCTCCACCGCCGCGGCGATCGATCGGGCCGGCGGGGCGGACGAGGCCGCCGGTGTCGTGGAACGCGACGCGTTGTGGCGGCTCGTCCGTGACCTGCCGACGAAGCAGCGCACCGTGATCGTGCTGCGCTACTACGAGGATCTCGACGACGCGGCGATCGCCGAGATCCTGCGATGTTCGACCGGCACGGTGCGCACGCACGCCAGGCGGGCCCTCCAGGCGCTGCGGAAGCGCCAGGACACGCCCGCCCCCGCACGGACGGGAGGAATGTGATGTCCACCGACCTCGATCAGCGCCTTGCCGCGATGCTCCAGCACCGGGCGGGCGGCGACGTCGATCCGACGCCGATCGTGGAGCACGCCCGCCGCCGCGGTCGTCACCTGCGACTGCGCCGGCGCGGTCTGATCGCCGGAGGCGCGGCGGCGGCCTGCGCCGCGCTCGCCGCAGTGGTCATGGTGGCGCCCACCGGCAGGGCACCGGATGCCGCGCCGCTGACTCCCGCGGCGCTGGCCCTGCCGGACGCGCCTGGTCAGCCCGGCGCCGTCGCGCGTCCCGAGGTGGTCGGCGCCGACCCCGGTGTGGTGCACTTCGCGGCCCCCACCCTGGTCGAGGATGCGGAGTACGCCACGTGGAGCGCGGGACGCGGCGTCGAGAGCGTCGAGTTCCGGGGCCGGACCGGTCACGCCCGGTTCGCGCTGGCCCGCAGCGCCGCGACGCTGGACGGGCTGCAGCAGACGCTGTCGTCGGCGGGACGACCCCAGCCACGGACGGACGTGAGCGTCGCGGGCCGCCCGGGAGTGGCCTGGTACGACCCGTCCGGCGACCGCCAGCTGTGGTTCGTCCGGTGGCAGCCGGTCGACGGCCTCTGGGCCCAGCTCGACATCTACGCGGCCGGCCGCGACGCGGCGACGGGCGCGGCGAGCCGGGTCCGGTTCGACGGCGCCCACCGCTGCGTCGTGCCGTTCCGGCTGCAGTCACTGCCGGCCGAAGCACGTCTGCTGGCGTGCTCGGTCACGCTCGGCCGGTCGAAGCGGGATCGCTTCGTCGAAGGTTCCCTCGTCGTAGGGGACGAATCTGGCCGCTGGCTGACGGTCCGGGCCCAACCCGCCCCGGGCAACGGGTCGAGGGCCGGCGACCTCGCCGCCGGGCCCTACCGGGCGCGCCGGCAGGGCAGCGACGTGCTGGAGATGCGAGTCGAGCCGTGCGTGGTCGAGGCGTTCCTCAAGGGCTGGGGACGCGGCTACACCGAGGCGGACGGCCTGGCCGTTCTCGGCGGGTACCAACCGGCCCGCGACCTCCACCGTCCGACGTCCTGGTGACGGTCCGGGTCGCCGGCGGAGGTCCGCTGCGACTTCCGCGCGAGGCCCGGCCGTCCCCGCCGGATGTTCGAATAGCATGCTGCGGCCCATCCCGGTCCGCGTTGCTGGCGGGCACCCGAAGAAGGGCCGAGCATGAACCACGACCTGACCGGCCGCAAGAGCCCGCCGATCGTCGCCGTCGCGGTGGCGGCGGTGTCCGGCCTCGGCGCCTGCGGGCTCGCTACTGCGCCCGGCGACGACCCATCCGGCAAGCAGGAGGTCGCCAGCGAGGGCGTACGGATCTCGGTGCCGGCGGAGTGGCCGCGTAACGCCGTGAAGTGCGGCACGCCGGTCCGGGACACCTACGTCGTCGACCTCGACATCGTCGCCGGCTGCTCGCTGACGCCGGCACCCCGCGTCGACTACGCGGAGATTCGGCGTTCCAGGGATCTCGCCCGCGACCCCGTGGCGGCGATCGCCACCGACCAGGGCGACGCGGCCGGCCACCCCGTACGCCGGGGCGGGGACGTGTTGCCGGACGGCCGGACGCGGCGGGTGGTGGTGGTCGCCGACCAGCGAGTGGTCGTCATCGCGGTCGCCGACGACCCGGCCGACGCCGACGCGATCGCCCGCTCACTCCGGGTCGACTGACCTGCCCAGGGCGCCGTTGTCACGGTGCGTCGCAACGGCCTCATCGGTAGCCGTCCGAGCTGCTCTACGGGGACGAAAGGTTCGGTAGCAGGTCGTCGTCGCGTCCGGTCTGGGGCAGCCCGGCGGCAACGGCGATGGCCTCGACCGCCTCGTCAAGTCCGGTGGTCCCGGGTAGGACGAGTTCGTCGGGCCAGCCCAGGACGTCATGGGCGGCGTACCAGCCGCGCATCTGCTCGGCGGTGAACTCACCGGCCTGCGGCCGGGTGAGGTGCCGGCGCAGGGTCTCGGGCAGGGACACGTCGAGGTAGCAGAACAGCGACCGCCCCCGGTGGCCGTCCCGTAGCGCCGTGAGCATGCTCCGGTGCCGGCCGGTGTGCAGGATGCCCTCCAGCACGACGTGGTAGCCGTGGTCCAGCGCGAACCGTACGGTCTGCTCGATCAACGCCGGCGCCGCGCCGCCGGGCTTGTCCCGTTCCCTCAGCACGATGCGGCGCAGGTAGTCCTGCTCGACCAGGGCGCAGCCCCGGCCGTGCCGGCGGCGCAACTCCCGGGCGATGCTGCTCTTGCCCGAGCCGGAGTTGCCCCGGACGCAGACGAGGATCGTTTTCGGGCTGCCAGTGGCTTCAGCGCGCACAGGGCCTCCTCGGCTTCAGTCGTTGCGCACGGTGAGGTCGAGGGCGGCGACGGTCAGCCGGGTAAGGTCAGGAAGCTGGTCCTCGCCGACGGTGACGCCGCGCAGGTTGTCCAGCGGCGTCTTGAGGCCCTGGAGACGGCTGCCCCGCAGGTCGGTCCCGTCGAGGTGACAGGAGTCCAGTTCCAGGCCGGCGAGGTCACATGACCGCAGCGCGATGCGTGGTAGGCGGCAGGAAGACCACGCGCCGTTGGCGAGAGTGCAGTCGGTGAAGGCGACCGAGCCGGCGGCGGTGACGCGCTGGAGGGTGGCGTAGTCGAAGCGGCAGCCGTCGAACAGGACGTCCTTGAGGCGTACGTCGGTGAGCCTGGTGCCGGTGAACCGGGAGCCGCTGATTGCGCAGCGTTCGATGGTGATGCCGGTCAGGGTCGCGCCGGAGAAGTCGGTGCGGGTGATCTCGCAGCCGTAGAGGCTGCCGGCTTCCCAGGTGCTCTCGCTCAAGTCCGCGCCGGTGATCATGCTGCTGCGGATGCTGACGTCCTCGAAGTGCGAGCCGTGCCACGCTGCGCCCTCGACGAGGGCCTCGGTGAGGCCGCCGGCGAGGTCCGTAGTGGTGTCGAGGTCGTCCGGTTCGAGGTCCGGCAGCAGGACCTTCACGTCGCCGATCGTGGTGGTGCGCATGTGTCCTCAACCTGTGTGGGCGCGGGGTGGGCACGCCACCCCGCGCGCCCCGTGGCGGGGGCTACTTCTTCTTGTTCCAGTTGTCCCAGCCGGGTCGACTGTCGAACTTACCCTTGTTATCCCAGGTGGGGCGGTTGTCGAACTTTGCCGCGTCGATCGACGTTACCGACCGCTGCGGGTCAACGCCGAGGCGGGCGAGTTGCTCGGGTGCGGCGTTGACGAGGGTCGCGCGAGCATTGGTCATGAGGTTCCTCCTTGAGGGGTGAGGTGATCCGCAGCCGCATGGACGAGGGCCTGGCGGGTGGTTCGGCAGTAGGTGGTCTCTCGGGCGGTGAACGTCGCGTGCTCGAAGTAGCGGTTGCCGGCCTGGGCGCCGCGGCAGAAGTCGTAGAAGGCGCAGTGGTCGGCGCAGTCGTTGAGGGCCGTGACGAATTCGGCGACGTAGTCCAGGTCGCCGGCACGGGCGAGCATGGCGGTGATGGGTTGCTGGAGGATGTTGCCGGCGATGAAGTCGCCGTATCGCGGCTCGGTGATGCCGAGCAGCTCCGGTGACAGCAGGACCACTTGCCCGTCACAGGAGACGGTCGGGATCGGCTCGTACGGCGCGTGGTCGACGTGTCCGGCTCGGGTGGCGGCGAGATAGTCGGCCAGCCGGTCCACGTCGCGGATCCGCAGCGGGCTGCCGCCGACGCGACGTGCGATGAGGTGCTGCCAGAACCGGCACGCCGCATCCTCCGACACCGGTGCCCGGTCGGCGCCCTCCTGCTCCTCGATGTTGAAGCCCACCGACTGACAGCCAGGCAGGCCGGTGAAGAAGTCGACGAGGGCTCCCGCATGGTCGATGTTTTCCGGGGTGACCACACAGATCACCGAGTACGGCACCCCTGCGTCGGCCAAGGTATGCATGCCTCGCAGGGTTCGAGCGTCCGTCGGGTTGCCGGCCCGGTCGAGGCGGTTCCGGTTCAACGCGCCCGGTCCGTCGATGCTTACCCCGACCTCGAACCCGTAGGCGGTGAACAGCTCGCACCACTGTCAGTTGATCAGCGTCGCGTTCGTCTGGATCTCGTGACGCACCATGCCTGCGAGCCGCAGTTGCTCGAACGGGGCCAAGAGATCCCGGAACAGCTCGATGGGTGTGGCGGTGGGTTCGCCCCCGTGCCACACGACGCTCACCGGATGACCGCTGTTCTGCTGGGCGACCGATTCGGCGCAGGCCTGCGCGACCGCGGCGTTCATCAGGCGGCGGGATCTCCGGTCGGGCAGGTAGCAGTAGGTGCAGTCGAGGTTGCAGAAGCTCGTCGGCTGCACGACCAGGGTGTGGAAGCTTCCGGCGATCGCCGGTTTGCCGGTCGCGTTGATGAGGCCGATGCCGTTCACGAGGAGGCCTCCTCGATGCTGGCGGCCGTGGTGGTGCTGACGCGGTAGGCGTGGGTATGGCGGGCGGGCCAGCCGAGGAACCGGTCGAACATGTCTGCCGCGCTGCCCGTGACGCTGGGGTTGAGCCGGTGCAGGTCGTCGATCGCGTCGTGCAGGCAGCTGGCCAGGTAGAGGAACAGGCTGACCGGCACTTCTCGGTACTCGGCCAAGAGCGCGAGCTTCGCCGGGCCGCAGGGCCACGGATGCCCGCATCGGCGGCACAGCCACAGCGGGCGCATCGGCAGATGCTCCACCTCGGCTGGCGCGAGCCGGTTGACCGCGAGACGGCGCTGCGGCCCGGTCACCGGCGACCGCCCTCGCGGGCCTGCTGCTCGAACAGCCGACGCCACACGAAGGTGAGCAGCGGCGGATCAGCAGGCCACACCTGCCCCGGCGAGGCCGTCCACCCAGGCTCGGGGCGCCGGGACTGGCCGGCCATCGCGTTACGCGAGACATACACCGTCATGCCGCCACCCCCACCAGGGACGATGAGCGGCGGGCCCGCCGGGGGAAGGGCGAGCCCGCCGCCGCACCGCGGCGGCCGGGAGCAGACCGCCGATCACCCACCCACGCAGCCCTCATGGCGGTACGCAGGTGGGGAAAGCGTCGAGACAGTTCGCTCCCGGACGGGCCGAACCGACGGCCCAAGCCGTGGTGTGGTGCGCCGCTCATCGATCCCTCCATCTGCCGCTCCCTGTCAGTGATCCCGACACCGGCATCGACACGCGCCGGTGATCCGAGGTGAACTGAACGTAGGGGCGGCCTGTACGGAGGACCGGGAAAATCCGTACCGGGTCCGGCGGGCTTCAGCGGGCAGGGTGATGGTGTGCGAGGGATGACGGACGACATGACGATCCGCCAGCGCGTCGCCTTCTACCGGCGTCGGCGAGGGCTCTCCCAGGAGGTGCTGGCCGGTCTGGTCGGCAAGACGCAGGAGTGGTTACGCAAGGTCGAGACGAACCGGGCCGACCTGGACCGGCTGTCGGTCATCCGCGCAATCGCCAAGGCCCTCGACGTGTCCCTCGGTGACCTGATCGGCGCACCGAGCCTGTTCGAGTGGTCGGACGACTCAGGGCGCGAGACGATCCCGGCCTTGCGGGCCGCGCTTCACGACTATCGTCACCTCGCGCCAGCGCTGGCCAGCACGGGGGACGTCGAGGCACCTGCCCTGCGCGAGATCGAGAACGACGTAGCCGAGATCTGGACCGCCTACCAGCACTCGCGGTACGGCACCCTCGCCCGCCGGCTGCCCTACCTCATCCACGACTGCCTCACCGCCACCGAGGCGTACGACGGAGACGACGGCCAGCGCGCGCACGCGATGACCGCCTACGCCCACCAGCTCGCGGCGTTGTTCCTCACCAAGCTCGGCGAAGGTGACCTCGCGTGGACCGCCGCGAGCCGAGGCCTGGCCGCCGCCAACGCCAGCCACGATCACGTCGTCATCGGCTCACTCAGCCGCTCCGCCGCGCACTCGCTGGCATCCATCGGCGAGTACGGCCAAGCCCGCGGCCTCGCCGCCACGGCGGCACAGTTCCTGGAACCACGGCTCGTCAAGCCGACTCCGCAGCTGCTGTCGGTCTACGGGAGCCTGCATCTGGTCTGCGCGTTGGCCGCCGCTCGAGACGACGACCGCGCCTCGGCCGACACCCACATCGCCGAGGCCGATGCCGCCGCGCAGCGGCTCGGTGCCGATGGCAACCACGTGTGGACCGCGCTCGGGCCGACCAACGTGTCGATCCACAAGACGACCGTGGCGATGGAACTCGGCGACGTGCAACGCGCCATCGCCATCGGCGCCCCACTCGACACCAGCACCGTGCCCATCGAGCGGCAGGTTCGCCACGCCATCGAAACCGCCCGAGCCCTTGCCCGGTGGAACCGCATCGACGACGCGCTCACCGCGCTTCTGGACGCCGAGACCATCGGCCCCGACCAGGTGCGCTACCACCAGCTCTCCCGCGACCTCGTCCGGGACATCCTCACCCGCCCCCGACCACCTCGACTGGCCGTCGAACTCAGCGACCGCATGGGCGTCCGGTCGGGAGGGCCGCGCTGGTAGCTGGGCTCAGATCAGCCGGCTCGTGTAGCCGGCCGCCACCAGGCGCTGGAAGGCCGCCCGTACCTCGTCCGGCATCTCCTGCGGGATCGCGAACCCGCGCTCGGCGTACACCTCAATCCGCTGCGTGTCGCCGACCAGCATGTCCACCACCCGCCGCGGGTCGCCGATGCTGCTCACGTAGTCGTCCAGTTCAAGTGGATTCGACGCGCACACCACATCAACCTCCGGCCACATCAGCCTGCAGGTGGCGTAAGCCCGGCGCTGCTGGTAGGGCCGCGACATGATCAGCACCGACTGCACCGAAATCTGGTGTTCAGTCAGGAGCTGACGCGAGTACTCCAGGTTCTGAGCGGTGTTCGTGGCACGCGGCTCCACGAGAATCGCTTCCCCGGGTACGCCCTGCTCGATGGCGTACTCGCGGTAGTGCACCGCTTCTCCACGCGGGAACCGCTCGACGGTCGTCGGGGCGTTCGCACCGGTGAACACGATCCATGGGAACAGGCCCTCGCGGAACAAGCGCGTCGCGATGACAGCCACGCCGAGGTCATGACTGCCCAACCCGATCCCCACGTCGCACGGGCGCAACTCGTGACGCATGTCGTGGTAGCGCCAGAGCGTCTCCACGTCCGCCCGGATCGCGTCGGGGATCGCCTCGGCAGGTGCCGCCGCATGCCGGTTCATCAGCACCTACCAGTTCGGTCCGCGCTGGGTTCCCTCATGCCGCCAGCGTAGGGGTAGCAGGGCACACGACGCCGCTGACTCCAGCACCAGGCCGCTGGCCTCCTAAGAGGTCCTAACTAAATGATGTTGGGCGTAACCGACCGGATGTGAGGGTCGTTTCGTCTGAACGTGAGGAGGGGTGAGCAGCCGCCGTGGATGGTCTCGGATGAGTTGTGGGCCGAGATCGCACCGCTGCTGCCACCCCGCCCTCCGCGGCGGAGCCGCTATCCAGGGCGTAGACCGCTGGATGACCGCAAGGTGTTGTGCGGGATCTTGTTCGTGCTCTACACCGCGATTCCGTGGGAGTACCTGCCCCAGGAACTCGGGTTCGGGTCGGGGATGACCTGCTGGCGCAGGTTGCGGGACTGGAATGACGCCGGGGTGTGGCAGCGGCTGCATGAGGTGCTGCTGGCCAGACTGCGCGGCGCGGGGCACCTGGACATGTCCAGGGCGGTGATCGACGGCTCGCACATCCGGGCGCTCAAGGGCGGCCCAAAACTGGTCCGAGCCCGGTCGACCGCCGCAAGCCTGGCTCGAAACACCACGTCATCACCGACGCCGGCGGGATCCCCCTCGCGGTCACGCTGACCGGCGGCAACCGACACGACTCCACCCAGACCACCGCCCTGCTCGACGCCATACCGGCGATCCGCGGACGCCCAGGCCCACCACGGCGGCGCCCCGACCGGCTATACGCCGATCGGGGCTACGACTACGACAGCCACCGCCAACACATCCGCGCCCGCGGCGTCACCCCCGTCATCGCCCGACGCGGCACACCGCATGGCTCCGGCCTCGGCACCCAACGCTGGGTCGTCGAACGCACCATCGCCTGGCTGCACTGGTTCCGCCGCCTGCGCATCCGCTGGGAAATCCGCGACGACATCCACCAGGCATTCCTCAGCCTCGCCTGCTCCCTCATCTGCTGGCGCCAACTCCAACGCACCCAGAGTTAGGAGTTCTAAGGATCAGGAGGTTGGCGGCGGTCGGGGCATCGTGACGTGTGCGGTCAAGTTCCAAGCTCGACGAGGCGACGCCTGCCAGTTTCACCCGGGGCCTGCCATACCTGCTCGTCCGGCCAGTGGCGACACAACAACTGCTGCGTGGTCGTGGCGACAACGTTCCGCAGCGGCCCGCGGAACAGGTCGGTCCGTGGTCGTTCCTCCCGCTCGGCGTCCTGAGCGATCACCAGAACCGCCCCGACCGGCACCAGCCGGTCCGCACGCCGGTAGCCGACCAGCAGTGCACCCAGACCTGACGTCGCCCGCTCGCGCTCGGCGAATACGCCGATCGGGCCACGGTCCACGTGGACCAGGAACCGCAGGCACCGCCCGTCCTGCAGCCAGAGGCCGTAGCCGTCGGCCCGCAACTGCGCCAGGTCGTGCTGGCGCAACCACGACGAAGTCTCCATCGTCGCCAGCCACTGGAACAGCTCGCACCGCCCCGGGTTGCGCCGCGGCACCTCGATCAACGGCAGAAACAGCAGGGCATCCGCCCTGCCGGAGGGCCGCTGACCCAACCGCAGCGGAACCGGCCGCCCCGACGCCGTCAGGGCGCGGCGGAGGACCTCCGTCCCCTCGGCCGTGACCTCGTACCACCAGGTGTGGGTCCGGTCCTCCGGCGACCGCTCGCGGCGCACCAGTCCCGCCTCATGCAGCCACACCAGGTCCCGGTGGGCCGTCAGCCGCGACACCGCAGAACAAGCGCAACGGCCAGGGTCGACGCGGAACCGTGCTGCGCCAGGTACGACAGGATCCGCCACCGCCGCGGGCGGGCCGTGCGAGCACCCACATACCCAAACCGTGGTTTTGGGGCCGATTCTGGAGATCACTGTTCAGTGAATCAGCCGAAGAGCCGAGGACGAAGGAAGCAAAGCGGTGAAACCGGGCCACAAAAGTTGATCTTCACGGCGAGCACCGCACTGCGGGTACCGATCGCTAGATACGCCTGACGCGCGCCTTCCCGGCTCGGCGATGAGGCGCCACACACTAAGACAGTTGTTTCTGAAAGTGACGAATGCAGGAGAACCCCCCGCGCCAGCGCTCGGTTGGGCAGCCCCCCGTCGCCCCGGCCGGCTAGCGCCAGATCCCCCAGATGTGAGACTGTCTATGTAACTGAATGTGTCCAGACAGCTGCATTGCGCAATGTGGGTGGTTCCGTTGGAACAGATTCCGTTGTGGGGACCGAGCACCGACGAAGAGCCGAGACCGAAGCCAGTCCTGGCGCGACCAACGAAACTCCGCCTCCTGATCACAGTGAAGGCGGCACCCAACCCCTCCGCGCGGTACGGGGAGACGGTCTGCGTCGGGGCACTGGGCATGGACCCACCCTGGACGGGCTGGATTCGCCTCTACCCAATCCACTACCGGCACCTCGACGACGACGGCAAGTTCCACAAGTACGACATCATCCACGTCGAGGCACTCCCAGCCAGGCAGGACCAGCGGCGCGAGAGCTGGAAGCCGATCGTGGACACCATCACCACCGAGCGGCATATCGCCAATCGGCAGTCGCGCCGGAACCTCCTCGATCCACTCGTCGAAGACTCCATGTGCCGACTCAACAAACAGGCCCGCGACGACCCGAGCGCACGATCGATCGCGCTCATTCGCGCGGCCGACATCTCGGCGCTTCAGGTCAAGCGACACCCCGGCTGGTCGACGGAGGATCGCAGGAAGATTGCCGGCTACCTCAACCAGCTCGACCTACTGGAACCAGCCAAGCGCAGCCCGCTTCAAGCACCACGCTTCACCGGCGCCTACCGCTACCGCTGCGCAGACCGCCATTGCCGCGGCCACCAGCAGACACTCTGGGACTGGGAGTTCGTCGCCCTACAACGCCGCCTGGACCAGCTCACCGACGCGGAGGCCGCGGAGCAGCTGAGAACCAAGTTCCTCACCCAGCTCTGCGCCGCCGACCGCGACATCGCCTTCTACGTAGGCAACCAAGCGGCCAGACCGCAGTCCTTCAGCATCGGCGGCGTCTACGCACCGAGACGGCCCACCGCCCGGTACAGGCTGCACGTCAACCAATGACGTCGGCCAACGCGTCGGCATGGCACGCATCCTCGACGCGGCACCAGCACGCCAACTGCTTCCCCGTGAGCTCCCGCCGCGCCCGCTCAACAAGGGCCGGCTGTCCCACAAGCCACTGCCGATAGAGGCGTAACGCCTCCGCCCGATCATGCTTTCGCAGGCTGAACGGATTGGCCCAGGGAGAGCGCCGCAACCCGAACCCCTGCCGCCCCACATACACGGCACCCGGCGGCACCACCGGGTGATAGAGGTCCCCCTGCACACGAACCCGAGGCTGGCCCCCCACGCCGCCAGCGTAGTCGCCAACGACCGGCTCCGCGTGGATGCCCGAAGGAAGCCCGTCGCCTTTTGCAAGCGGATGCGCCAATGACCCCGACGGCCCGATGCGGGCTGGCCACCTCAGAAATGAGGATGAGCGCAGGCGTCCACGGAACAACCACATGTCCCAGCAACGCCGGCCCGGTCCAACGGCTCCCGAGCACCCACCGAGCGACCACCCACCACCGGCGTACACGAAAAGGCCCCGACCCGGTGTGAACCACCCGGTCAGGGCCTTGATCGTTGGTGCGCCGCCAGGGACTCGAACCCCGAACCCGCGGATTAAGAGTCCGCTGCTCTGCCAGTTGAGCTAGCGGCGCTCACCGACAACGGGACGAGACGTTAGCACGCCCCCGCGCCGCCCCCGAACGGCAGGGGTGGCCTCACCGCAGCGCCAGCGTGACCTGCCCCGTCGCGGCCCCGGACGGGTCGACCAGCAGCGTGTACGTGCCGGCGGACGGCAGCACTGTCGACGCGATGTCGCCGGCCCCGTTGATCACGCAGCCGGTGGCGAGCGTGCCGCCGTCCGGGGCGCGCAGCACCAGCACGCCGCACTGGTCGGGCAGGGTGGCAGCGGTGGCGGTCACCGTCACCGAGGCGCCGGCCGGGGCGGTGAACCGGTAGCCGGTGACCGCGCCGGGCCGGTCCACGACGGCGACCACCGGCGGTCCGCCGAGCGCGGTCATCGCGTTCCGGTCGCGGCCGGTGACCAGGCGCAGGGTGGCGGTGCCGGTGCCGCGTTCCACCGGGTCGACGACCACGGTGTACGTGCCGTCGGCGGGCAGGACGGTGCCGTCGACCTCGCCGACACCGTTGATCACGCAGCCGCTGCGCAGCAGTTGCCCGTCGGCGTCGCGCAGTTCCAGCGGCGAGCACTGGTCGGTCAGCGTGCTCTCGGGCACCTCGACGTAGACCCGCTCCCCCTTGGCGCCGGTGAACCGGTAGCGGGCCCGGGCGCCGGGCTGCGCGATCGAGGCGGTCACCGCCGGGCCGTTGGGTTGCAGCGTGCCGCCGCTGTCCTTCGCCACGTAGACGCGGACGGCGGCGCGGCCGGTGTCGCCGGGGGCGGCGGTGACGCGCAGTGTGTACGTGCCGGCGGTGGTGAGGTCGACGCGGTCGACGTACCCGACGCCTCTGATGACGCACCCGCTCGCGATCTCCCGCCCGTCCGGGGCGACGAGCAGGTACGGCGAGCAGCGGTCGGCCATGCCGGGCGCGGTGACGTCGACGAAGACGGCGTCGCCGGCGCGGCCGGGGAACGTCAGCGGCTCGCCGCCGGGGGTCAGGCTGGCGGTGGCGACGGGCACGGCGGCGATGGGCGTGCCGGCCGGCGGGACGACCCGTTCGGTGGTGGCGCCGGCCACGGCGAACTCGGGTCGCCCGCTGACGGCGACGTCGAAGACGCACTCGGCGAGCTGCGCGGGTGAGGTGATGCCGGCCCAGCGGCAGACCTGCTCGGCGGACGCGCGGCGGGCCGGGTCGAGGTCGCCGACGGTCACCTCCCGCTCGGGGAAGGCCCGGTCGGTGAAGGTGGCGGTGTTCTCGCCGTCGGCGTAGGGGAACAGCGAGCGGTCGGCGGTGATCCGCCAGCTGTCCGCGTACACGGGGTAGAGCTTCCCGAACGGCACCGGCTGGGTCAGCGGGGCACCGGAGGCGGGCGCGATGTCGTCGGCGGGGTCGCCGTCGAAGTCACCGAGCAGGCCGCGCACCTTCCCGGCCCGGCCGTCGGCGAGCCGGACCAGCACCCGGTAGCCGTAGCTGCCGATCTGGTCCACCGCGGCGGCGGATCCGTCCGGCCACGCCAGGTCGTACCCGTCGGTGGGGCCGGTGTCGGACGGGCGGCGGGTGAGGCTGCCGCCGCCGGGCAGGTCGGTGCGTTCCGGCGGCGTGGCCGACGGCGCGCCGTCGACGTGCACGCGGGTGCCGCCGTCGGTGAGGGTGAGCGCGACCCGGTGGTCGCCGAGCCGGAACGCGACCGCGGAGTTGACCGAGGCGGTCCGCGTGCCGGCCATCGGCGCCTGCCGGACCTGCACCTCCAGCGGGTCGCCGGCGGTCGAGGCGACGAGGGTGAACTCGCCGACGGCCTGGAAGTCGTAGGCGACCCGGTCGAAGGTGACCAGGTGCGGGTCGCCGTTGCTGCCGCCGCAGTCCGCCCCGTCCTCGCAGAG
Organism: Micromonospora sp. WMMD754; assembly: GCF_049315235.1. Taxonomy (NCBI): domain Bacteria; kingdom Bacillati; phylum Actinomycetota; class Actinomycetes; order Micromonosporales; family Micromonosporaceae; genus Micromonospora; species Micromonospora sp. WMMD754. Next base: position 3,292,889 of record NZ_CP186058.1, on the reverse strand, counting down.
CTTGACCGGCCCCTTCGGCGGGGGTGTCTTCTTCGCCGGCTTCTTGCACTCGTCGAGGCTCTTCGGCAGTGGCTTCCCGTCGTACTCCTGGCGCGGCGGCAGGCCCTTCGCCGCCCGGTAGCGGTTCTCCGCGAGCGTGGCCTTCACCTCGGCGGTGCGGATCTTGGTGCTCCCGCAGTCGCCCTGCGGGACCGCGCCCCGGGAGATGTCGTCGGCGTGGTTCAGCTCGTGGTAGAGCGCGGCGCAGGGGTCCCGGGCCACGCCGTCGCCGTACGGGTCGGTGGAGGTCGGGTTCCAGGTGACCGTGGACGACCCCTTGCCGTCGCTGCTCTCCGGCGTCTCGAACGCGCCGGAGCCGCCCGGCGTGGGGATGATCCGCACCCGGGGGCTCTTCTTGTCCGTGAGCCGGGGCAGCAGGCCGGACGGATCGCCGCCGGGCTGCGCGAACCCGGCCAGGCAGCCGTCGACGAGGGCCTGGAAGTCGACGCCGGGGATCGGCACGCCGGCGGTCGGGTCGACCGAGTAGTCGGCCAGCGCCGGGCGGGACCCGCCGCCGACCAGCGCGCCGACCGCCACGAGCAGCAGGACCGCCGCGGCGGCGGTCGGCCGGCGGCGGCGCAGGAGCAGGACGACCAGCGCGGCGAGGAGCAGCGCCAGCAGCAGCGCGCCGAGGGCCGGCCAGAGCCAGCGCCGGCCGGGGCCGGGCCCGTCGCCGACGGTGAAGGTCGCGGTCCGCAGCGCTGTCGCGCCCGGGCAGAGGTTCGTCGCGCCGGTGATCGGGACCGTCACGTAGCCGGCCGTGACCTCGTACCGGCCGGGGGCGTCGACCGGCCAGAGCGTGTCCAGGCCGCCGCCGTCCGGGGTGGCCGCCACCGAGCGGAGCACGACATCGCCGCCGGGCAGGCGGACGCCGGTGAGGGTGACGGTGCCGGTCGCGCCGGGCTCCACCGTGGTCAGGCCGGCGGTCGCGGCGGCCCCGATGCCGTCGTCGTGGAAGCTGCGGGCCAGCGCCGGCGTGACGTCGCGCCCGTCCCGGCGTACCCCGGTCACCTGGACCGTGCCGACGGCGCGGGTGGGCAGCGCGCAGGCCGCACCGGTGGCGTTGGTGACGCTGAGGTCCAGGCGGACCTGGTCGCCGGCGCGGTAGTCCGCCGCGCCCGGTCGCAGGGCCAGGCCGAGGCCGCCGTCGGCGGGCGCCGCGGCGGCGCCCACGGCCCCGGCCACCAGGGCGGTCACCAGTACGGGGAGCGCTGTCGCGAGTCGCGCCGTCCACCTCATGGTGGGGACTGTAGGGGCGGAGCGGGCGGATTCCCGTGCTCTGTCGGGGACCGGTCGTTCCTGCTCGTCGCGGGATACGAAGAAGTCCCGACCTGAGGATCAGATCGGGACCTGCTCGTTGGTGCGCCGCCAGGGACTCGAACCCCGAACCCGCGGATTAAGAGCCTGATCTTGGTCGAGTCTTTCCGTCTAGCCAGGTTGGGTTTGACCCGTTTTATCTATGCGGCCTGGTTCACCGGTTGAGTGGTGTGGCGGGTGGCTTCGTAGGCGGCTGGGCTGAGGTAGCCCAGGGACGAGTGCCGGCGACGGGCGTCGTACCAGCCTTAACGTACTCGAATATGGCCTGGCGGGCGGCCGCGAGCGGCGGCCACGGACCGTTCCGTTTCCGCCTTCAACGACCTGTTCGCGTTCCGGGACGGGCTCATCGCCCGCGTCGACTCGTACGTCGTCCCGCTGCCCTGGGACGGGCGGCACGGCCGGAAGACGGGCGCGCCCCGTCACCGTCCCTCCTCTCCACGCGCGATGGCGGCGACCGCTGGCCGGAACTGCTGGCGCAGTGCGGCCTCCAGCGCGTCGAACGCCTTCTGCAACGACTGCGGGTCGTGCTCGGTGGCCACGTCGCGGGCGTTCTGGAGGATGTCGAGGCGGAGTGCGGGCAGCACCTGCTCAGCCGTCGGTTCCGTGCCCTCCTCCGGCCACTGCAGTACGGTGAGCGGCAACCGCAGCGGCCCCTCCACACCGCGGCGTCCGCGATCGTCGAGGATGCGGGCACACTCCTCCTCGACGATCCCCACCGCCTCGCCTTCGGCGGAGGTGATCTCGGACCGGAGGTTGTTCCACGCCTTTCTGTGCGCCACCAACTCGCTCCGGGCGGCATCGGTCAGTGCTCTGGACAGCTTGTCCAGGTCGTCGACGTCCTTTGTCACTTCTTCGGTCCTGTCGGCGTACGGATTGTGGGACAGCACCTTGACGGCGATGGCCGAGACGCTCAGCAGCATCAGGAGGCCCACGAAGACCAACTGGAAGCTGGCCAGAGCGCCGAAGGCAGCCGCCTGCGTGGATCGCACGTAGGCACCCGCGGCGAGCACGCCGACGGTCAGGACCGCGAGGATCACCGGTCCGGCCAGCCGAGGCCACGGCAGATCGTCCTCCTCCCGGGTCTGCTCCTCGGGTCGCCAGTGCCAGAACACCCGGCGCAGCAGCAACCACGGGGTGAGCGGCCCGCGTCGGCGGGACCGGGTCACCCGAATCCGGTGTCGGAAGAGGTGCTCGGCAAGGCTGTGTCCGGCGGCCAACAGGCAGAGAGCCATGCCGATACCGGGCAGATACGCGATCCAATAGACGAGGTCGGACGGGCCCGCCCCGAAGATGCGCTGCACCACGTTGCCTACGAAGGCCACGTCGAAGAACGCAGCGAGCGCCAGGACGCCCCAGACCACCCAGCGAGGAAGGGCCCGCCGACGGCGGCTCTCCGCCCCGTCCCCGGCATGCGACCGGGTGACCGCATGCTCCGCGCTACGTGCCTCAGCGACCCGTTCCCGGGCAACGAGACGGTCGACCTCGTCGAGCGCCGCCCGCGCCGTGTGGTACCGCTCGACCACCAGGACGCCGGCTTCGTCCAGAGCGGTCTGGGAAGCCAGGAGAGCCGCGTTGCCCCTGCCGAACGCACGCAGCAGGGCCGCCGCCTCGATGTCCTCCAGCCGCTGTTCCGCCGCCGGCACGACGGGGTCGCCGAGCAGAACGCCGGAGGCCGGACACGGCACCGGCGCCTGCCATCGCCGGCCGTTGTTCGCCACTTCGTCCATCGTCATGTCCCTCCTTGCGCTCGGGAGGCCAGGATGTCGACCCGGCGGGCACACTGCGTCTCGTCGTCGGATGTCGCGGTGGCCGGAAAGCCGGTCCCATCGGCACAGGTGTTCGTCTCGCCTCTCCCCTCCGCCAGGACGCTCGGCACGCCTTCTTTCCGGAGGAACTCGGCGACCGCCTCCGCACGGCCCGAGGACAGCGCCCGGTTGTGGGCGTCGTCGCCGCGCGGGTCCGCGAAGCCGACCACCTGCACCCGCGCCATCGTGCCGGTACGCAACGTCACCGCGAGTTCGGTGAGCATGGGACGGGCGTCCGACCGGAGGACGGCCTGGTCGGTGTCGAAGAGCGCGGCCGCCGGAAGGCTGTACCGCTGTACCGCACTCCCGTACCGAACGACCGGGTCGCCGACCTCGGCGACGGGCGCCGACCCGGGGTCCTCCGGGTCACGACCCACCGAGGCGGCACGTACGTCACAGTCACCACCTTGGAACTCGCAGAACTCCGTCCAGAGACGGGTGAGCCACTGCGCCTGGGCCGGGGTGGGCACCGGCTGACCTGCGGCGGGATGCCCGATGCCGACGAACGTCACAGTGATGCCGTCGAACACCTCCGGCCGGAGTTCCTGCGCCGGTTCCGCCGAGCACGCGGCGGTCATGGCGGCGATCTCCTCGCTGCCGGTGAAATCCGACCTCACCAGGCTGGCACAACCCTCCGTCACGAGGCCGTCGGTCGCGATGACCAGGCGCTTGGCGCCCTTGCCCTGACGGAGCCAGTCCGCCGCGGTGGCCGAAGGACGCAGGATGTCGGTGCCCGGCGCGGCCGGGTCGGTCGTCTGGGCCGCGTCGACCGCATCCTCGAGACAGTCCCCCGCCTCCCGCTCACGGTCCCTCTGGTTGTCCGGGTTGTCGTCGTCCCTCTTCCAGTCCGTCGACTGCTCGAAGACGGTCCACGACAAGTCCGCCGCGGTACCGCTGAACGCGCCCACGGCCACAGTGTCCCGGGCCCGGGCCGCCTGGCGGACGAACTCGCTGAGGGCCCGCCGATAGTCGGGGGCACCAATGCCGGTGCCGACCGCACGGGTCGAGTTGGTGACGTCCACCAGGAACGCCGTCCGACCGGTCGTCTCCCCGGGCTCGTCCATCCACTCACAGGGCTCCGGGCCCCGGGGCGGATCGATCACGTCACAGCCGAACAGCGATGGTGTCACCAGGACGGCGACGGCCATTAGGACCTGCCGACCGCGTGATGCGCGCGTCATGAGCCGTCACCGCCCTCGTCGGAGAGGCCCTGGCTGCGCCGAAACGCGTGCAGTGCGGCCTCGTACGACTCGGCGAACTCGAACAGGCCCACGCGAGTGTGGCTTTTCGCCGCCCGGTCCAGTACGTCCGCCAGGTCGTTGCGGGCCTGGTGACGAGCGTTCTCCAGCCCGGCCACCGAGGCCGCGAACGACTTGTCGGCCAGCTGCGCGGCGTACGGCAGCACCAGGTCGCCGACCTCCTGGCCGGCGAACCCGGTCAGAATGTCCCGCCACCGGACCGCCATCGCCTCGACGTTGTCCGCCCGCACCCGCATGAGCGAATACGGCAGCAGGACCTCCACCACGCGCGCGTCCGGACGCACGCGTAGCCTCACATGGCAACGCAGCGAGACTCCGGCGTCGGTGAAGCAGAACTCGGCGGGCAATGCGCGGCCCATGGCGCGCTCCGCATCGAGCGCCCGATGCGGCGCGAAGTCCCGCCCCACCTGCCAGACCACCTCCCGCACAGCGCGGCGGACGCTCTCGGCGTGCCGGTCCGCGCGGGTCCTCAGGTCACCGAGATCGGTCACCGCAGCCGACCAGGTCGCCTCGACCTGCACCTGGAAGTCGTACGCCTCCCCCATCGACGGGATCGCCATGGGCGCTCCGGCGTCGATCGACTCGGTCAGCGGTGGAACCGGGGCACCAGCGGGCGGGGGCGTCGCGGGCTGCTCGCCACGGGGCTCCGAAGGCCGTCCGGTCAGCCGGTCCCAGAGGCGGCGCCAGAAGCCGGGCTTCCTGTCGGTGTCGTGCGTCGTCATCGGGCTCGGTCCTCCGTCAGTCGGTCGATGATTTCCTTGAGCAGCAGGTCTCCCGGTCGACGGCCCTGCCACAGCCGCAGGTGCCAGAGACCACGCTTGCGGAGCCGCGGGTCGGCCAGCGCCTCCCGCACGAGGTCGGAGAGCGCCCGGGACAGGTCCTCGTGCGGACCACCGGGGCGGTACGGCAGTTCCAGCCACTGGCGCAGCAGGTCCCAGGCCGTGTACGCGGTCGCTGGATCGGCGAGGGCGGCCGTCCACATCCGGACCAGCACGGGCAGCCGTTCGGGTACGAGGACTGCGTCGACCAAGAGCTGTGGCCAATCCGGGCGGTCGCGGCCGAGGTGACGGGCGAGGAAGAGGACCGTCCAGGTGGCATGGACGTTGACCTCCGACGCGGCGTCGGCCAACCAGGCGTCGACGTGGTCGAAGACGAGGTCCGCCGAGCCGGCCAGGTAGATGCTCGCGACGGCCCGGCTGACGCTCCGGTACGCCCGCTGCCGCGGATCGGTGGCGATGACCCGGAGGTCGTGCAGGGCCACGCCCGGGATGGCCCTACCCAGTTCCGTGCCGTAGACCTTGGCCGCCGTGTCGTACAGCTCCGGGTCCGTACTCCGCACCCAGTCGCCGACCCGCCGGCGGACGCGGATGACGAACCGTTCGTTCTGGCCGACCTGCTCCAGCGCCCATGCCGCCGCCTGCCGGCGCATCCCGTTGGTGTCCAGCGCCCATGGCCGGATCAGGTCAGCCATGATCTTCTCGAAGTCGTACACGGCCAGCTTTCCCACCGCCTGCGCGGCACGGAGACGCATGGTGGGGCGACCGCTGGTCACGACCCGGTCCAGCCAGTACAGCAGGACCTCGCGGGTCGTGTCGTAGTCGTTCCACGCGACGTCGAGGAAGGCGTCCGACAGCGCGGTGTTCCGCAGCTGGGCACGGCGTGGTGACTGTTCCTTGCCCGTGCCGAGGTCGCCCAGCATGTCGGTGTACAGGAGCTTGTCCAGCCCGTCGTCGAAGACCGGTCGGGCAGGTGTGGAGTCCGGCGCCTCGATGAGCCGCAACATGCCGAGCAGTTGCTCGGCGGCGATGAGCACGTCCACCAGTTCGATGCCGTCGAAGATCGCGTACGCCGTACGCAGGGCCTGTCGCCGCGGACCGGCGAAGGGGTCGGAGGCCGAGGACGTCCTGAGCGCGTCCTCGAACGCCCGACGGGCCACAGTCCGCCAGTCCGGCTCCAGGGAAGCGACCACCGCTGCGGGCGTCTTCTCCTGCCGGAGGCCCTCGACCAGAGCCCGGGCCAGCTTGACGACCTGGCCCGGACGGCGGCTGTTGGCGATGTACTCCGTGACCGACTCGTCGGCCAGCACGGTCACCGGCGCGGGGGAAGACGCCGGCTGTTCCGTCTCCAGGTAGCGCTCCAGCACCGCGGCGGGGTCCGGCCAGTCGTGCCGGATGGCGTACCGGCTGGTCTCGGCCTCGGCCGGCGGCGGCCCGAGCAGTACGACGTACCCGCGAGCCCCGTGCCCCACCGCTGTTCGGTACGCCTCCACGGTCGACTCGTCCGCGAGGTCCGCGCCGTCGCGGAGTTCGAGGACGAGACCCCAGCCCGCGGGGAAGAACAGCTCGGACTGCGACAGAACGTCCGTTGCGACCACGCCGTCGGGCATCACCAATCCGCCCACGTGCTTGATTCGACCCTCGGTGCGCAGCCGATCCAGGAGGGCGTGGCCCGCCGCCCGCCGCCCGCTGCCGTCAGGGCCGAGGAGGATCACCAGACCCTCGGTGCGGAGCGTCGAGAGGGCCGCCGCGAAGGTTTCTCCCTTCACGTACCGCCGACGCTGTTGCTCCAGGTCGATGCTCGTCAGCTCGTACCGGGTGAGGGTGACCTGCTCCTCGCCCACCTTGACCATGACCGAGACGGCTTTCGCCCCGACCGCCACCGGACCGTTGACCGTGTCGACGCGAGTCCGGTACTCGTCACCACTTTGAAGGTGGAACTCGTCCGCCGTGGCCTCGGCCTCGTCAGCTGCCTTGTCGGAGGGGGCCGACTTACCCAGCGGCTGCCGGGGCAGCAGTTGTTGCGGAGTTTCCGGCCGGCGCCCCTCGCCCGTACCCGTGGACTTGTCAGCGGCTTCCCTCCGGGCCGCCGCCGCTTCGCCCGTCGCCGGGGCCGGCGTCGGATCCACTGGTGTGTCGGACGGCGGCCGTGGTGGGTCGTCCCGACCCTCCGAGCCCTCCGCCCCGTCAGCCGTCGGGGCACCGCCGACGTCGTCGGCCACAACCGGATCCGGCTCCGGCGCGGCCGCCGCGGTGCCCGCGTCATCGGGGCGATCGTCACCGGCCATGGGGAGTTCCCGTGTGCGAGGTGGCGCCCTTGCCAACGGCGAACGGACCGTTCACGGTTCCGACCCTGGTGTCGTACACGTCGCCGACGATTCGCCTGCCAGCGTCGCCGTCCGGCACGTCGGAGGCGTCCGAACGCGGGCCCGGTTCGGTGGGACCGGTGTCCGGGCCGTCAGGGGCACCCTCCGCCGGGAACTCGGCGCCCCACAGTCGAATCCACGCCGGCTCCCGGTACTCCTTCTCCTCCGCGACGACCTTCCGGTAGGCCTGCGGCATCAACGCGGGGTCGCCCTCCAGCACGGACGTCCGGTACACGTGATCGGCCAGCACGAGGCCGACGAAGGCCCCCGGTGCCGAGTCCATCGCACGGCGCAACGGTGCGATGTCCCGGATCCGTGCCGCCTCCACCAACGCCGGCCCGCCGATCAGATCGTCCTCGTCGACCACGACGTCGCCGTGCGTGACTGCCATCCGGATCCGGAGTCGAGCCTCCGGCGTCAGCCTGGCGTTCGACCTGCGGAGTCCCCGGTCGACCCTGGGCGGGAACTCACCGATCACCTCTTCCTTGCTGACCGCGGGCGGCACGACAATCGTCATCCCGTCGCCGTCCTTGCGGATCACCCACTGACCGCCGAGCGGACACTCGTGGAGTGCCTCCGCCACCACCGCCCGAAGGTCACTAACGAGCAGCCTGTGACGCCATGAGCCACCGGCGCTCGAATCCACGATGTCGATTGATATGACCGAGTACGAACGAGCCGGACGGTACATCCGTTATGTCTCCTCTTCTGGCTGGACGCACATCGGCGACGATCGGCGTCCGACATGGGTTCACGGCCGGTGAACGCGGTGCAGGAATCGACGTGCCTCAGAAGGTGAGTGCCGCCAGACTCACGAACGACAGACACAGGCAGGCGAGGCCCCACCTGATGAAGCGGTACTTGACGATCACGATTCGACTGGTCCAGTGGAGTTCGCTGATCAGGCCGACCAACGGCTGCGTGGCGGCCTGCCGCAGTGCCGCGGTCAACTGCCCGCGGTCCAACGCCCCGACGTGACCGAAGAAGGCAACCTGACCGTCGTCGCGGTCACCGCGCACGCGCGGGTAGAGGGCCAGGAGCAGGCTCACGGTGCCGACGATCCACAGCGCACTCGCCGCCCACCAGAACCACGAATCGGCCGGCCCGAGCTGCTGCCGTGACCCCGCACCGCCGAGCACGAAGCCGACGGCGGCGCCGACCGCCGTACCCGCGATGGCCAGACCGTGCACGGCCTTGCCGTCCGCCCTGTCGATCTCTTCACGGTTGTGCGCGAGAAGTCGCTCTGCGAGTCGCTGTTCTTCCATGCTGGACACGCTCCCCCTTTCCGTTTCGGAGATCGACGGCTTCAGACACACCCCCTATGCGTCATGCGACACAGAGCTGGCGAGGGATCGCAGGACGGTCACCTGTACCAGGACGATGCGCTGCCGGCTCGTCCGTACGAGCCCGCGTTCGCGCAGCATGCGCAGCGTCCGGGCCGCCACCTCGCGCGACGTCGCGGCCGCCTTGGCCAGTTCCTGCTGGGTCAGGGGAAGGTCGATGACGACCCCGTCGGGCGCTCGCCTGCCCTGCCGCTCGGCGAGGTCGAGCAACAGCGAGATGATCCTGCCCGAACCGGACGTGGAGACGTACCGCAGCCGCTCGGCATCGGACTCCCGAAGGCGGGCGGTGACGTGCTGAAGCATCGCGAACATCACCCCCGGGAAGTCCTGCAGGTGGCGAAGGAATTGTTGTTCAGGAATGATTCGTGCACGGACCGGCACCAGCGCCGTGACCGTGGCCGAGCGAGGTCGGTCGTCAATGGCGGACAGTTCTCCGAGAATGTCGTCCGGTCCCCTGATGGCCAACAGCACCTCGTCTCCTCGTCGGGACTGCACGGAAACCTTGGCCCATCCGGCGAGTAGCAACGCCACGTGCTGAGTGGGCTCACCCTGATGGAAGAGAGTGGCTCGGCTCGCGTACCGACGCTCGGTACCGAGCGCGAACAGGCCCTCCACCTCGTCGGATGAAACAAGATCCAGAAACGGACGTGTCATCACCGTCCCCAATTCAGCGACCACCCCTCCGGGGATGCAACCATTCGAGTCCGGTCCACCTGAGCTGCTGGAGAACGAAGTTTATCGACGTCGCCTATCGGCATCACATCGTCGAACGCGTCGGCCTTTCGCATCCAGCCAGAGAGTGAACAAGGGCTTGAGGCCAACCGGATCCACCCACATGGGCACGCACGACCGCCATCGACGATCCTGCAATGCTCGAATCAGGCAGTGCCGGTGTCCGGACACTGACATCGGCATTCCCGTGAAACGGCCGCGCCGTTAGCTGAGCTCAGATCAGCCGGCTCGGGTAGCCGACCGCCACCAGGCGCTCGAAAGCCGCCCGTACCTCGTCCGGCATCTCCTGCGGGATCGCCAGCGTGATCCTCCGCGACCAGACCGGCCGGGTGCTGCTGGTCCACCCGGCCTACAAGGACGTGTGGGAAATTCGAGCACCAACACGCGCCCGTAGATGGAGCCGCCATGGCGCATCACTCACTGCCCGGCGGGCTGCGAGGTTGGGTACACAACCATCACCTCCCACAGCCAAGCGGTGGGAGACAGCCTGCCCGAAACACCCTCAGAACCGGCGGACTACACGATCAACGTTCAAAGACGAGGCACCAGCGCCACCGTCGGACTGCGGGCTGGTGGCCAGGCGGTCGCCGCTCCGGCGGTGAAGGTGTTCCCGCAGCCGCCGGCGCAGGTCACCGACCGGTCCGGTGGCGTCGAGCCGGCGCAGGAAATCCGGCACGCTCCAGGTGACGAGCCACGCCAGTCGTGGAGGTTGACCACCACCCGTTGGGTCTGCTCGCTGGCGATCTTGTCGGCAACCCTTCGGAGGAAAATCCGGGTACGCCGACCGGTAGGCGAGCCGCCGTGCTCTCCGGTGGGCTTGCGCGTCCACGGCGTCGTCACTGGCGTGCCGGCGGAGAATGTGGGAACCGAGGCAGGGCTGGCCGGTACGGCACCACCAGCCCCGCTCAGTTTCCCAACTGTCGTGCCCCGGCAATCGCCGCGTCAACGGCCTGGCGGGTGGTGGCGGTGCGCTGAACCAGCATGACAAGCACCTGTTTGATGCTCTTCAGAGCCTGCAGCAGCGGCCCTGGCTGCCCACCCTGCAGAACCCCGACGACAAGCTGCTGCGCCTCACCGACCTGGGTGATCGTGGCGGCAGCCTGGTCGCGGATGCCGTCGACCGCGCTCTGCACCGGAGTCAGCCCGGTGATCGTCTCCCCCGGACTGGCCTGCCCCGGGACACCAGCGGCAACCTTCGTGGCATCACCGACAGCCCCAGCCAGACCACCCAGTCCACCCCGGATGGTGGCGATGGCTCCGCGAACCCGCGCCACGCCGGCGGCGACCGCCGCGAACCCGGCACCCGCCGCGCGCAGCGGATCTCCTGCGCCTGCTGATCAGCAGCGGCAGCCAGGCCCTGCGCGCGTTCTACCCCGGCGGCCAGCGTACGTAGCTCCGTAGTGATTTTCTCGACATGCGACACGCTGCCGGATTCCTCCCTGGCGACGAGAGCTCTCAGGAGGGTTGAACCTACCGGCACGGCAACCGACGTCACCAGACGTCGCGGAGCGGTAAGCGATCATTGGTCGCGGCCAAGAAGAATGTGCGGGTAGTCCTTGTTGATCTGCTCGCTGAGCACCGCGCAGGACCGGCCCAGCCCCGGCACCGAGCGCGTCCGGGACCACCGCGACCCATTCGGAAACCCGCCACGAGCCAATCCGGCAATCACCGACCGCCGCAACCCCAGCCACCGACCACACCCCTTGCCGGCAGCCGCCGACCGGGGCGTCCCGGAGCACCCCGCCACGTCCCACCGGAACCATCCCGGTCCACCGGCTCCCGAGCACTCACCGAGCCGCCACCTACCACGGCCGGACACGAAAAAGGCCCCGACCCGGTGTTAACCACCAGGTCAGGGCCTCGCTCGTTGGTGCGCCGCCAGGGACTCGAACCCCGAACCCGCGGATTAAGAGTCCGCTGCTCTGCCAGTTGAGCTAGCGGCGCTCGCTGACAACGGGAAGAACCTTAGCATGCCCGCTGAGGCGGGTCCCAATCCGATACCGGGCTCCACCCTTCGGTCGAGCTTAACCGGCAAAAATGCCCAAAACACCCGCCCGGCACGGTACCGGGGCGGGTCCGATGGCGTCGATGGGGCACGATGTCCGCCAGGCACGCTACGACAGGGGTGGGCATGGGCAGGTTCGCGCGGGCCGGGGCGATGGTGGGCGCCCTGGTCCTCACGGCGTCGCTGGCACTGACCGGGTGCGGCGGCGACGAGGAGAAGCCGGCGTTCGTGCCCGGCCAGCAGCAGGTCGGCGGGGTCTCGTCGAGCGCACCGGATCCCAGCGCCGCGCCGAGCGACGCCGCCGACGCGGCGCCGCCGCTGACCGTGAGCCCCGCCGACGGGGCGACCGGACGACCGGTCAGCAGCGAGATCAGCGCCCGGATCCCGGGCGGGGGCACGGTGTCGAAGGTCGTGCTCACCACCGCCGACGGCGCCACCGTCGCCGGGCGGATGCGACGCGACGGCTCCAGTTGGGTGCCGTCCGCCGCGCTGAAGTACGCCACGAAGTACACCGCCACGGTCACCGGGACCGGCAAGGACGGCGCGCCCCACCAGGGCACCAGCACGTTCACCACGATGGCCAAGCCCAAGTCCATGATCGGCTCCGGCCTCTACCTGTTCAGCGACAAGACCTACGGCGTGGCCATGCCCGTGGTCGCCGAGTTCTCCCCCGGCATCCCGAAGAAGGACCGGGCCGCGGTGCAGAGGCGGATGTTCGTGCAGACCGACCCGCCGCAGCCGGGCGCCTGGCACTGGGTCGACAACGGCACCCAGGCCTACTACCGCGCCCCGGAGTACTGGAAGACCGGCACCACGCTCACCGTCCGGCTGGCGCTGGCCGGGATCCCGCTGAGCAACGGGAAGTACGGCAACCTCGACCGGAGCGCCACCGCCAAGATCGGCCGGGCGTTCGAGATGTCGGTCGACAACGCGACCAAGCGGATGACCGTCTCCGAGAACGGCGCGGTGATCCGCACGCTGCCGGTGAGCCTGGGCAAGAAGAGCACCCCGTCCTCCAGCGGCACCATGGTGGTGATGGAGAAGAAGGAGTCGACCGTCTTCGACACCCGGGACGAGCCGGATCCGGACAACCAGTACGTGACGAAGATCGACTTTGCCCAGCGGCTCACCTGGGGCGGCGAGTACATCCACGCGGCCCCGTGGTCGGAGGGGGTGCAGGGCCGCCGGAACGTGTCGCACGGCTGTGTCAACGTGTCGATGGCGGACGGTCGGTGGCTGTTCGGCAAGACGCTGATCGGTGATCCGATCACGGTGAAGGGCACCGAGCGACAGCTGGCCCCGGGCAACGGGTGGACGGCGTGGAGCATGAGCTGGTCGCGGTTCGTCGAGGGCAGCGCCCTGCCGGTGCCGAAGGGCGGGCAGCCGGCGCCGTTCTGACCGGCGTAACGTGGTCGGACGCATCGTCGCGCCCGGCCTGCCGGACACGCCTCCCCGCGGTCAGCGCCGGGTGACAACAGAATCGTTACACCGTCGCCAGGGTGTTCCGCTTCACTCCCGGCAACGGGTCACCGTTCCGGTGCGTCTGACCAGAGACGATGGGGACCGGGCATCACACTTGTGAGGGAAACATGCGAGCTGGCCAGGACGAACTGATCCGGGGCGGAACCGCCCGGCGCGGCGGGCGCCGCGCGCTCGCGGCCGTGGTGCTCGCCGCCGCCATGGCCCTGACCTCCGCCTGCACCGGTGGCGGCGACGACGGGTCGTCGAGCTGGCAGGGCGGCGGCGACGGCGGCGAGAAGGCCCCGAAGGCGGCGGCCACCATCAGCGAGCCGGCCGCCGACGCCAAGGACGTCCCCGCCTCCACCGCCGTCACCTTCACCACCACCGAGGCTCAGGAGACCAGCGTCGAGGTGAAGGACTCGACCGGCAAGGCCGTCGAGGGCGAGATGGCGGCGGACGGGAAGAGCTGGCTGCCCGCCGGCGCCCTGGACTACGGGCAGACCTACACCGCGACCGTGACCGCGACCGGCGACGACGGCAAGGCGGCCACCGCCACCAGCACGTTCACCACCATGGCCAAGCCGTCCAAGCAGATCCGGGTCAGCAGCTTCCTGGGTGACAACCAGGTCGTCGGCGTGGGCATGCCACTGATCGTGAAGTTCGGCCGAGCGATTCCGGAGGACTACCGGGACGACATGCAGCGCCGCATGACGGTCACCGCGAAGCCGGCCCAGGAGGGCGTCTGGCACTGGGTGAGCCCCACCGAGGTGCGCTACCGGCCCAAGACGTTCTGGAAGGCCAACAGCACGGTCTCCTACAAGGTGCAGGCGGGCGGGCTGCCGCTCGGCGACGGCTGGTACGGCCGCTCCGACCTCAGCGTCGACGTCAAGATCGGCCCGGCGTTCGTGATGACCGTGGACAACAAGACCAAGCGGATGACCGTCACCAAGGACGGCAAGGCGGTCAAGACGATCCTGGTCAGCCTGGGCAAGAAGAGCACCCCGTCGTCCAGCGGCACGATGGTGGTGATCGAGAAGCTCCGCCACACCGTCTTCGACACGATGGAGGAGCTGGGCCCGGAGGAGGGCTACCGCACCGAGATCGACTACGCCCAGCGGCTCACCTGGGGCGGCGAGTTCATCCACGCCGCCCCCTGGTCCGAGGGCGTGCAGGGCCGCACGAACGTGTCGCACGGCTGCGTCAACGTCTCGATGAAGGACGGCAACTGGCTGTTCGCCAACACCCGCATCGGCGACCCGATCACGGTCAAGGGCACCGAGCGCAAGCTCCAGAACGGCAACGGCTGGACCGACTGGAACATGAGCTGGGACGAGTACGTCAAGGGCAGCGCCCTGCCGTACGAGCCGCCGGCGGAGCCGGGCGACGACACCAGCCCGTCCGCCGAGACGCCGAGCCCGCAGCCGACCGCCTGACCGACACCACCGAGCGGCCCGTCCCCGACCCGGGGCCGGGCCGCTCGTCGTTTCCGGGAGTGGCCGCGCCCATCCCGGAAACGACGAAGCCCCCTCCCGGAGGAGGGGGCTTCGTCACTGGGGTGACTGATGGGAATTGAACCCACGACAACCGGGACCACAACCCGGTGCTCTGCCAACTGAGCTACAGCCACCATGCTCGCCGCTCCGGTCGACCCGGGCGGTGCGCGGACTAATAATAGCCACACCCCGGCCGACCCCGTCCACCGGGTTCGGCCCGGGCGTCAGAGCTGCGCGGCGATCGCCTTCGCGGTCTCCACGTCCGGCCCCGGCAGCGGCACGAACACGGTCCGCCGGTAGTACTCCAGCTCGCGGATGCTCTCCCGGATGTCGGCCAGCGCCCGGTGGGCCAGACCCTTCTGCGGCTGGCCGAAGTACACCCGGGGGTACCAGCGCCGGCACAGCTCCTTGATCGACGAGACGTCGATCATCCGGTAGTGCAGGTGGGCGTCGAGCCGGGTCATGTCCCGGGCCAGGAAGCCACGGTCGGTGGCGATCGAGTTGCCGCACAGCGGCGCGGTACGTGGATCCTTCACATAGCTGGTCACGTAGTCGAGCACCATGTCCTCTGCCTCGGCCAGGGTGACCGTGGAGCGGCGTACCTCCTCGGTCAGGCCGGACTTGGCGTGCATGGTCCGCACGATCTCCGGCATGCCCTCCAGCGCCGCGTCGTCGGCGTGGATCACCACGTCGACGCCCTCGCCGAGCACGTTCAGGTCCGGGTCGGTGACGAGCGCGGCGACCTCGATGAGGGCGTCCCGACGCAGGTCCAGCCCGGTCATCTCACAGTCGATCCAGACGAGAAGATCAGCCACCGGGACAGACTACGCGCCGCCGACCCGCCCGCGCCTCGGCACCGGGGGCCAGGTGGACCGCTAGGGTTTCCCCGTGCCAGCCGAACCCGTAGCCCCGCCCGCCGTCAGCCAGGACGACGCGGGCGGACGTACGGCCCGGCGGGTGGTCACGGTGCTGGCGCTGGTCGCGATCCTGCCGGCGCTCTACCTGCGCAACCTGCGGCACGACTACTTCGACCAGAAGATCTACATGTCGGCGATGGACTGGTGGGCGACCGGACACCCGCTCTACGACTACGTCCAGCCGGACCGGGTGCAGGGCGAGCTCTACTTCACCTATCCGCCGCTCGCCGCGCTGCTCCTGGCCCCGTTCGCGTACCTGCGGCTCGGGGTGGCGATCGCCACCTTCGCGGTGCTGACCGTGGTCGCCGTGGTGGTGACCACCCGTTGGCTGGTGCTGCCCGTGCTGCGGCGACACGACCTGCCGCGCGGGTTCGGCCTGACCGTCGCCGTGCTGCTGGTGCTGGCGGTGGAGAGCACCCGGGAGACGCTCACGCTAGGGCAGATCAACATGCTGCTCGTGGTGCTGGTCCTGGCCGACCTGCTGTTCGCCGTACCGCAGGGGCGGCGCTGGGCCGGCGTGGGCGTGGGGCTGGCGGCGGCGCTCAAGCTCTTCCCCGGCATCTTCGTGCTCTACCTGCTGGCCATCCGACGGTGGCGCGCGGCGGCGGCGGCGGCGGCGACCGCCGCGGTGGCCACGCTGCTGGCCGCCGCGGTCGCGCCGGGCGACTCGTGGCGGTTCTGGACCCACGAGCTGTGGACCACCGAGCGGGTGGGCCGCACCGACTACACCGGCAACCAGTCGCTGTTCGGGCTGCTCAGTCGCCTGGCCCCGTCGGCCGAGCCGGGCCGGCTGCCGTGGCTGCTGCTCGTGCTGGCGGTCGCCGGGTTCGGCCTGTGGCGGGCCGCGCGGGCGGCCCGGGCGGGAGACGCGCTGGTGGGTCTCACCCTGACCGGCCTGGTGGGCGGGCTGGTCAGCCCGATCACCTGGATCCACCACCTGTACTGGTTCGTCCCCGCCCTGGTGGTGCTCGTCGACGCGGCGCTGGACGCCGATCCGGCGACGCCCGGCGGGGCGCGCCGGCGCGGCGGTCTGCTCGCGCTGGCCGTCGGCGTCGGCCTGCCGATCGTGTACGGGTTGGTGACGTTCCAGGACTGGGGCACCGCGATCGTGCACACGGACGATCCGGTCGACTTCGTCGTCCGCAACCTGTACGTGCTGCTCAGCCTGCTGCTGCTGGCGGTGCTGCCGATCCGCCGGGGCCGCGATGACTCATCCGAAAATTCGGACTGACCGGACAGACCTCGCGTCTGGGCCGGTTCGGCGCTAATCTTGTCCCAACTACCTCAGGTTTCTCCCAGGTAGCACCGAATTCCCCCGGTGACGGTGGCCCTCCGCGTCGGCAGCGCGGAGGGCCATCCGCCGTCCAGGGCTCACTCCTCGGCCGGCGGCGCGCCGACGGCGACCAGTTGCCGCCGAGGCAGCGGCGGCGGGACCGGCTGCCGGCCCAGCCCGCTCAACGAGCTGACCCCGAGCCGCCCGGCCAGCACCGGAACCTGGTCCGGCTCGACGACGAAGACGACCTCGCGCGGCCGACTCGGGCGCAGCAGCAGCACCGCCGCGAGGACCACCAGCAGCGTCCCGCCGGCCAGCAACGCCCACACCACCCCGGGGAACCAGCCGGCCCGCACCTCGCCCCGCATCTCCAGGTCGAGGCCGGCGGCGCCGTCCGAGCGCATCACCACCAGGCTCAGCGACCGGTGGGCGAACTCGGCCGGGCTCCACTCCAGCGAGCCGACGCCCTGGCGTACCCAGAAGGGCTGGCCGAGCGGGACGGCGTCGGCGACGCCCGCGGTGGCCGGGTCGAGACCGACCGGGAGCGGGCCCCGGGTCACCGCGACGCGTCGCACGGTGCTGTGCGGGACGTCGGCCAGCCACCGTCGCACCTGGTCGGTCGGGGCGAGGCCGAGGAAGACCGGACCGCCGGCGTCCCGCGCGGTGAGGCGCAGCCGGGCCTGCCCGGTCCGGACGATCGGGAGGTCGGCGCGGAGCATCGCGTCCACATCGGTGACCACCACCGCGCGGGCGGGCGTGCGGACCGGCTCGAAGCGGGCGGAGAAGCCGCCGTCCGGGTCGGCGTGCCGGGCGGCGATCCCGAGCCCGGCGCCCGCCACCAGCACCGCGACCCCCACTGCCAGTGCCAGCATGCCGGCGATCGTGCGTACGAAACGCATTCGCGTCGTCCCTCTCGGTAGCCAACTACCCGGCCGACCTTACCGACGCCTGTCGCGCGATCGCCGGATATCGGCGGCACCCGCCCCGGAACGGCAACCGGCCCGGCGGACACGATCCGCCGGGCCGGTGACTGTCGCCGTGCTCAGGACGTCGCGGTGGGCTCCCGCCGGGTACGCGCGAACGCCAGCCCGCCGAGGACCAGGCCGGCCAGGCCGGCGACCAGGCCGGCGACCCCGAGCGCGGTACCCGCGCCCGAGTCGTCGTCATCGTCGTCGTCAGCGGCGGCGGCGGCCGCCGCCGGCGCGCTCGCGCCGGGGGACGCGGACGCCGCGGCGGCCAGCGTGAGCACCGGGGCCGGGTTCTCCGGCTCCTCCGCGCCCGGCGTCGGCTCCTCGATCCAGCGGGAGACGTTGCCGTCGGAGTAGGTCTGCAGCACCTTGAACACCATGGTGTCCACCTGCGGCAGCGGCCCCATCGACACCGGGAACTCCTGGAACTCGCCCGGCTTGACGCCGCCGCCCTGCGCCGCGGTGAAGGTGAGCTTGGAGACCGCCTCGGTGAGCTGGCTGCCGTGCACCTCGATCGGCGGGTCGACCTTGCGCTTCTCCACCGCCACCGTCCAGCCCGGCACCGGCATGGTCGACACGGAACCCACCGGCGCGTTCGCCGGCAGGTTCACCTCGACCTTGACCGTCGACGCCGTGTCGCTCTCGTTCGGCACCCGGAACGCGAACCGACCGTAGCCGCCCTGCGTAGCCTCCTTCGGATTGACGGTGACGTGCGCCGAGGCCGACCCGGCCAGGCCGAGGACGGCGGTGGCGGCGGCGGCGAGAGTCAGCGCGGCGGCGGTCGCGGGGCGCCGGAGACGGATCATCAGAGGGAACCTTCCGTTACTTGATCGGCACGGTGGCGGTCACCGTGGCCTGGTCGATGTCGGACGTGCGGACGGTGAAGCGGAGCTGCCAGTCGCCCCGGGCCGGCAGGTTGACCTCGCCGGTGGCGTGGTTGTCGCTCAACGGCAGCAGCGGGACCGTGATCGGCTCGATCCCGGCCGACGGCAGCGCCGCGGTGACCTTCCACTCCTGCACCGGCTGCGGCCGGTTGTCGGTCGTGTAGGCGTAGAGGTGCAGCGAGTTGTTGCCGGTCTCGGCCGGGTCCAGCTCGACCTGGAGCGAGTAGATCGGGCTGCTCAGCGTGGTGGAGAAGTAGCCGGCCGGCGCGCCGGCCACGTCGGCGGCCGCGGTCCGCGCCGGGGTGGTCTGCACCAGCGTCGCGGACAGGCCCAGCACCACCGCGGTGATCGCCAGCTCGGCCACCACGGCCCGCCGCATCGAACCCGGCCGGCCGGCGGCGACCCGCCGGCGCACCAGCGCCCGGGAGTACGCGGCCACACCGATCACCAACGCGAACAGCACGATCTTGGCGAGCAGCAGCCGCCCGTACGTGGTGTCGATCAGTGCCGTCGGGCTCGCCACCTCGATCAGACCCTGCACGGTGCCGGCCAGCAGCAGCGCGGCCACCGCCAACGCGGCCCAGCGGGACCAGATCGGCAGGATGGCGTCCAGCTCGCGTTCGTCGGCGCGGCGCAGCAGGAAGACCGCCAGCATCACCAGACCGCCCAGCCAGACCGCCATCCCGCCCAGGTGCACAGCGTCCACCACCACCGAGACGGCCGGCGCCGGGGAGGCGGCGGCGTGACCGGCGAGCGGCCAGGTGAACAACGCCGCACCGCCGAGGACGGCCAGGATGATCCCGTCGGTGCGGCCGACCGGACCGGCGAACAGCGGGCGGAGCAGGAACGCCGCCGCGGCCAGCAGGCCCAGCCGGACCAGGTGGGTGGTGCCGTAGGCGCTGCCCAGCACGTCGCCCAGGCCGGCCCCGGTGACGTCGAACAGCCCGCCGCCGTTGGTATAGGGCACCTGGATCCACAGCTCGGCCACGGTGGCGGCGGCCAGCACGCCGAGCCCGGTCCAGGCCAGCCGCGCCGGGCCCCGGCGGGACAGCCGACGCGGCCAGAGCGCGGCCAGCACCAGGGCCGGGCCGACCAGCAGCAGCAGGCCCACGTAGCCGACGTACTTCGCCACCTTGACCGCGGTCTCCGTCACCGGGTTCGCCCGGTTGTCCGAGCCGGTGTCGGTCGGCGGCTCCGACGGCGCGCCGACCGAGTAGGTGAACGCGCCGGAGACCGGGTGGCTGTCCGCCGAGATCACCCGGTAGCTCACCAGGTAGGTGCCGCGCGCGCCGGACGGGTCCACCGGGATGGTGACCTCGGCGCCCTGGAACGTCGGCTCACCCCGGTCGGCCCGGGAGCCGTCCGGGGCGATCACCCGGACCTTGCCGGGCACCTTCCGGACGCCCTCGCTGAAGGTGATCACCACCTGGGCGGGCGCCTCGGGCACCACGGCGGACGCGGCGGGGCTGCTGCTCACCAGCACCGCGTGGGCGCTGGCCGGGGTGGCCGGGGCGAGCAGCAGGGTGACCAGGAGGAGCAGCAGCCCGGCGACGGTCCCGGAGCGGGCGGCGACGACCCCGGGCGGGCGGCGTACGGCAGCAGTCATGACCGCCATGGTTCCCGAACCGTGGCGGGCCCGGCGAGCCGACCTCCGCCGGGCGCGCCGCAGCGCCCGATCGGTGCGGTGACGCGCGCCACCGGAACCTGGTCGGAGGTCATGAGGGGGTAGTCGGTGGGCGGACGGAAAAAGTTCCCGGCGTGTGCGGGACCACGGAATGGGCCGAAGGACCCTGTCACCCACAGGTACGCCGCGTAACCTCGTCTGTCGTGATCCCCGCCCCGCGCGACACCGCCGCCGACCACCCCGAGCCGGGGTCCGCGGCTGCGCGGGAGACGGTCACCGGGTGGGCGCTGGCCGCCCGGCACGGCGACCCGGCCGCCCAGGCCGCGTTCGTCCGGGCCACCCAGGCCGAGGTCTGGCGCTTCACCGCCGCCCTGGTCGACCCGGACAGCGCGGACGACCTGACGCAGGAGACCTACCTGCGGGCGTTCCGGGCGCTGCCCGGCTTCGAGGGACGGTCCACCGCCCGCACCTGGCTGCTCGGCATCGCCCGCCGGGCCTGCGCCGACCACCTGCGGACCGTGGTGCGCCGCCGCCGGCTCGACGAACGGCTCGCCGCCCAGGCGGCCACCGACCGGCCCGGGCCGGACCCGGCCGGCCAGCTGGGCGCCGCCGACCTGGTCCGCCGGCTGCCCGCCGAGCGGCGCTCCGCGTTCGTGCTCACCCAGCTGCTCGGCCTGTCCTACGCCGAGGCCGCCGACGTGGAGGGGGTGCCGGTGGGCACCATCCGCTCCCGCGTCGCGCGGGCCCGCGACGAGCTGGTCGGCGCCGTCGGCGACACACTGGCCGGATAGCGGGAACCTTTCATGCCTCCCGGACGACGAATGACTGTGACCCCCTCCCCCACCCGGGCCGACCGCTGGCGGGCCCTGCGGCCCTGGCTCGGCGTGGCGGCCCGCCTCGGGCTGGCCGCCGTCTGGCTGATCGCCGGTGGCACCAAGGTCGGTGACCTGGCCGCCTCCGGTCGGGCCGTGAACGCCTACCAGGTGATGCCGTACGACCTGGCCACGGTGATCGGCGCGGCGCTGCCGTTCGTGGAGCTGGCCCTGGGGCTGCTGCTGCTCGTCGGGCTGGCCACCCGGGTCAGCGCCGGTGTCTCCGCCGCGCTGCTGGTGGTCTTCGTCGTCGGCATCGCCTCGGCCTGGGCCCGCGGCCTGGCCATCGACTGCGGGTGCTTCGGCAGCGGCGGCCAGCTCGGCGCCGGCGAGACACCGAGCTACCTCCCGGAGATCCTCCGGGACCTGGGATTCCTGCTACTGGCCGGATTCCTGCTGATCTGGCCCCGCACCCCGTTCTCGGTGGACGGCTGGCTGGCGGGCGACATCGTGGAGGACGAGGATGAGTAGTCGCAAGGGACGCAAGGACGCGTCACGGGTGGTGCGCGAGCAGATCGCCCGGGAGAAGCGGCGCAAGCGCACCCTCTACACCACCATCGCCGCGGTGCTGGTGCTGATCCTCGCCGGCGGCATCGGCTGGGCCGTCTACTCCTCGCAGAAGTCCGACGACTTCACCGCGCCGCCCGGTGCCAACGACGCCGGCACCGGCATCGTCGAGGGCAGCGGCCCGGTCACCATCGACCTGTACGAGGACTACCTCTGCCCGGTCTGCAAGCAGTTCCAGCAGGTCAACGGCGAGACCATCAACCAGCTCGTCAGCGAGGGCAAGGCGAAGGTGGTCTTCCACCCGGTCGCCTTCCTCAACCGCTTCTCCACCACCGAATACTCCACCCGCTCGTCGGCCGCCTCCGGCTGCGCCGCCGAGGGCGGCAAGTTCCGCGAGTTCACCGACCAGCTCTTCGCCAAGCAGCCGCCGGAGGGCAGCGCCGGGCTCAGCAACGACGAGCTGATCGACATCGGCGCGGGCGTCGGGCTGAACCGGGACGACTTCGCCTCCTGCGTGAACGACGGCACCTACACGGCGTGGACCGAGCACGTGACCGACGAGGCGAGCAAGTCCGGCGTGACCGGCACCCCGACCATCAAGGTGAACGGCAGCGAGGTGCAGGACAAGAGCCCGGACGGGATCAAGGCGGCCGTGGAGGCGGCCGGGAAGTGATCCCCGCACCGCTGCGCCGGGCCGGGCTGGTGGTCGCCGTCGCGGCCACCGCCCTGCTCGCGCTCGCCGCACCGGCCGCCGCGCACGGCGCGGACGCCCCCGACGGCACCGACTACCGGGGCGCGGTCACCGGCGTCAGCCCGGACCGGCCCGGGCTGACCGCCCGGCTGGTCGAGGCCGGCGCGCGGCTGGAGCTGACCAACCGCACCGGCGCCGACGTGACCGTGCTCGGCTACTCCGGCGAGCCCTACCTGCGGATCGGCCCCGAGGGCGTGTTCGAGAACAGGCGCTCGCCGGCCACCTGGCTGAACCGGACGTTGGCCGGCGAGACCCGACTGCCGGCCGAGGCGGACCCGGCCGCCCCGCCGGACTGGCGGCGGATCGACGACGGACCCACCGCCCGCTGGCACGACCAGCGCACACTGTGGCGCGAGGACGCCCCACCGGCCGCCGTCGCCGCCGCCCCCGACCGGGAGCAGCGGGTCCGCGACTGGGTGGTGCCGCTGCGCGCCGGGACCGAACCGATCGAGGTACGCGGCACGCTGGACTGGGTACCGCCGCCCGACCCGTACCCCTGGTGGGTGGCCGCCACCCTCGGTTTCCTGGTGATCGGCGCGGCCGGGCTGGTGCCCGGCGGCACGACCGCCGGCGTGCGCGCGCTGCGCGCGGTGGGCGGCCTGCTCGCCCTCGGCGGCGTGGCGGCCGTGGCGCTCACCGTCGGCCGCGCGCTCGACACCGGCGGCCCCGGGTTCGGCGGCCTGCTCGCCGAGCTGCTCACCGGCCAGGTGTGGACGCTGCTCACCGGCCTCGGCGCGCTCGCCGCCGGCGGCTACGCGCTGGCCCGCCGACCGGCCGCCGACTTCACGCTGGCGCTGGCCGGCGCGTGCCTCACCCTGTTCGCCGGGGTGTCGAACCTGGCCGTGCTGTCCCGCTCGGTCCCCCCGGCCGCCGGCCCCGCAGGACTGGTGCGCGTCCTGGTCGCCGTGGCCCTGGCCACCGGCGCCGGCGCGGTCGCCGCCGGTCTGCTCCGCCTCCGCACCGCCGCCCGCACCACCCCCCACCCCCACCTGACCCGCACCCCCTGACCCGCCCCCGCGCCCCCCGCGCCCCTCGCGGCGGCGATCTTGCAGTTGCGGCCCCGCGAGTGCGGCTTTTGTTCCGTTGTGCCGGGGCCCAAAGTGCAAGATCGCCGAGGTTACGGTGGGTCAGGGCGAGCGGGGGGAGGTGGGGGCGAAGCCGTGGGGGAGTTCGAGGCGGTGTGCGGACAGCAGCGTTTCGTCGGAGAGGACGTCTGCGGTGGGGGCGTCGGCGACGATGCGGCCGCCGTCCAGGATCACCGCGCGGGGACACAGCTCGGCCGCGTACGGCAGGTCGTGGGTGACCATCAGCAGCGTCACCGGCAGGCCGCGCAGGATCTCCGCCAGCTCCCGGCGGGCCGCCGGGTCGAGGTTGGACGACGGCTCGTCCAGCACCAGGATCTCCGGACGCATGGCCAGCACCGTGGCCACCGCCACCCGGCGCCGCTGCCCGAACGACAGGTGGTGCGGCGCCCGGTCCCGGTGCTCGGCCATGCCCACCGCCGCGAGCGCCTCGTCGACCCGTTCCGCCAGCTCGGCCCCGCGCAGACCCAGGTTGGCCGGGCCGAACGCGACGTCCTCCGCCACCGTGGGCAGGAAGAGCTGGTCGTCCGGGTCCTGGAAGACGATGCCGACCCGGCGGCGGACCTCGGCGAGGGTGTCCCGGTCGCGGGTCACCGTCAGACCACCGACCGCCACCGTCCCCTCGGTCGGGGTGAGGATGCCGTTGAGGTGAAGCACCAGCGTGGTCTTGCCGGCGCCGTTCGGCCCGAGCAGCGCCACCCGGTCGCCGCGCGGCACGGTCAGGTCCACCCCGTGCAGGGCGACGTGACCGTCCGGATACGCGTACCGGACGCCACGGACGTCCAGGGAGGGCGGCTGCTGCACGTACCCGATCATTGCAGGACGAGCGCGGCGGCGGCGATGGAGGCCGCGATCACCGGCACCGTCGCGCCCACCGCCCACTGCCCGGCGGTGGCCGCCCCGGCCCCCTGCCAGACCGCCGGCATCCGGCCGGTGTAGCCGCGGGAGACCATCGCCAGATAGACCCGCTCGCCCCGCTCGAAGGCGCGCAGGAACAGCGCGCCGACCCCGGCCGCGAAGCCGCGCAACTGCCACAGGAAGCGCGGGTCGTCGCCCCGGGACACCCGGGCCACCCGCATCCGCCGGGCCTCCCCGACCAGCACCTCCAGGTAGCGCAGCATGAACGTGGCGATCTGGGTGAGGATCTGCGGGCAGCGCAGCCGGTCCAGGCCGAGGATCAGGTCACGTGTCGTCGTGGTCGCCGCCAGCAGGAGTGACGCGAGGACGCCGAGCGTGCCCTTGGCCAGGATGTTGAACGCGCCGTGCAACCCGTCGACGGAGAGGCCGAGCCCGGCCACCTCGACCCGCTCCCCCGTGCCGAGGAACGGCAGCGCGAACGCGAACAGCACGAACGGCAGCTCGATCAACGCCCGCCCGAGCAGCCAGCGCGGGCCGACCCGGGCCAGCGCCGCCACCCCGGCCACCAGCAGGGCGTATCCGCCGAACGCCCAGTACGCCTCCCGCGGGGTGGCGACCACCGCCACGGTGAACAGCACCATGGCGGCGATCTTCACCTCCGGCGGGAGGCGGTGCACCGGCGAGCCGGACTCGCGGTAGAGCACGTGCGCGTGCCCGGCGCCCATCGTCGAC
The DNA here is from genome assembly GCF_049315235.1 of Micromonospora sp. WMMD754. Lineage (NCBI taxonomy): Bacteria > Bacillati > Actinomycetota > Actinomycetes > Micromonosporales > Micromonosporaceae > Micromonospora > Micromonospora sp. WMMD754. The sequence goes on along the minus strand of NZ_CP186058.1, from coordinate 3,267,825 downwards.
CTCCCCGGCTCAGCGGCCGTCGGTGGACCGGGGCGTGCCGGTCGCGGTGGCGCCCACCGGGTCCACGGCGTCGGTGGTCGGGCCGGTCGTGGTGGCGCGGGCCGGACCGCGACGGCGGGCCAGCCAGAACAGGCCGCCGCCGACCGCGAAGGTGAGCAGCACGCCGAGCACGCCGGACAGGCCGGTGGAGAGGAAGTCGTTGCCGATGCCACGTACGCCGTAGTCGGCCAGCGGGCTGTCCGCCAGCTCGTGGTCCTTGGCCTGCTGGGCCGGGCAACTGCCGCCGGTGATCTCGTCGTCGGCGTTCACCGTGCAGCCCTTGAGCAGCGACGAGTCGAGCCCGTCCGGGTGCGACGAGGCGTAGTTGCTGACCACGCCGGCCAGCAGCAGCGCCACCAGCAGGCCACCGAGGAGGAACGGCCAGGGACGCTTGCTCATCGGGCACCTCCGGCGACCGGGACGGCGGGAGCCGGGGTGGCCGGCTTGAGGGCGCGCAGCGCATAGACCAGGTCGGGGCGGACCTTGGCGACGGTGACCACGGTGGTCGCGGTGATCAGGCCCTCGCCGATGCCGATCAGCAGGTGTGCGACGGCCATCGTGCCGGCCAGCCCGCCCAGGTTGCCGCCCAGGTCGGTGGTGCCGCCCAGCCAGTACTGCAGCACGAAGCCCTGGGACGCGACCACGACGCTGACCAGCGCGGAGACGAACGCGGTGACCGCCAGCCCGGCGGGCGTACGCGGCAGGACCCGCAGCAGCAGCGCGATCAGCAGGTAGGCGGCGGCGGTGCCGAGGATCGCCATGTTGGTGATGTTGAGGCCGAGCATGGCCACTCCGCCGTCGCCGAAGACCAGGGCCTGCACGACCAGCACCACGGCCACGCAGAGGGCACCGACCCAGGGGCCGACCAGCAGCGCGGCCAGCGCGCCGCCGAGCAGGTGGCCGCTCACCCCGGCGGTGAAGATCGGGAAGTTGAGCATCTGCACGGCGAAGATGAACGCCGCCACCAGACCGGCCATCGGCGCCAGCCGGTCGTCGAGGTCGGCCCGGCCGCGCAGCACGCAGAACGTGAGCGCGGCGAGCGCGAAGGCCGCGAAGATCGCGGCGACGGGACCGTCGATGATCCCGTTGGAGATGTGCATCGCCAGGGTTTCCACGAGGTGAGCCTATTTCCGGCAGGGGGTTGTTGCCAATCCCTTGCAACAAGGCATGGTGATCATCACGCTCGGCCGGGTGTCGCCGCCGGTCACCGACCCGGGCGCGGCGGTATCGTCACCGCCATGACCGACCGCCTGAAGCCCGGCGACCCCGCCCCCGAGTTCACCCTCCCCACCGACGACGGCGGGACCCTCTCCCTGACCGACCTGCGCGGCCGCAAGGTCATCGTGTACGCGTACCCGGCCGCCATGACGCCCGGCTGCACGAAGCAGGCGTGCGACTTCCGCGACTCGCTCGCCTCGCTGCAGTCCGCCGGCTACGAGGTGGTGGGCATCTCGCCGGACAAGCCGGCCAAGCTGGCCAAGTTCCGCGACCGCGACGCCATCACGTTCCCCCTGGTCGCCGACGAGGACAAGGCGGTGCTGACCGCGTACGGCGCGTACGGCGAGAAGCAGATGTACGGGCGCACGGTCACCGGCGTGATCCGCTCCACGTTCGTGGTGGACGAGGAGGGCCGGATCGCGCACGCGTTCTACAACGTCAAGGCCACCGGCCACGTCGCCAAGCTGCGCCGGGACCTCGGGCTCGACTGAACCTGTCGGTCGCCACGGTTACCGTCGGCGCATGGTGCGTTACCGCTATTCACCGGAACTGCTCGCCGTCACCGCCGCACGGGCGCACAGCGTGACGGAGGTCATGCGACTGCTCGGGGTGCGGGTCAGTGGCGGGTCGCACGCGCACATCAGCCGGCAGCTCAAGCGCTTCGGCGTCGACACCTCACACTTCACCGGGCAGGGACACCGGCGCGGAGTGCCAGGCCCCCGGCAGGCGCCGACGGAAACCCTGGTCCGGCTACCGCCGGACGCCGCCCGCACACCCGGCTTCCGGCTCCGCCGCGCCCTGCTGGAGATCGGCCGCGCCGAACGTTGCGCCATCTGTCACCTCGACCCCTGGTGGCAGGACGCCCCGCTCATCCTCCACGTTGACCACCTCAACGGCGATCCGCTCGACAATCGCTCCGCCAACCTTCGTTTCCTTTGCCCCAACTGCCACAGTCAGACCGCGACGTTCGCCGGACGGGCGCGACCGATCGACGCGACGGCCGCCGGCGCTGTTCCGGAGGTCGAGCAGCCGGACGACGCGGGGCGGCCCGACGCGACGAGCCTGATCCGACTGGTGAGCGCCGGTCGGATGACAAGCGTGGATGCTGCTCGGCTACTCGGCTGCACAAGGGATCACGTCGGTAGGTTGCGTCGGCGTCTCGAAGCAACGGGCACCATCGAACCGCCGCCACGGGTCCGCGACCGTCCGGTCCAACGGCGGTTCCGGGATCAGGCGATCCGGTACGCGCTGACACACCCGGAGGCCGGGTCACGACAGATCGCCCAGGCGTTGACCGACGACGAAGCGGAGCCGGCCGCAATCAGCCATCGCACGGTGCAACGGATCCTTCTGGAGGCTCGACTCACGACGGCGGAGGCGCGACGCTCTAGACTGAGCGGGCCTGCGGGAGTGGCGTAACAGGCAGCCGCGATAGGTTTAGGTCCTATTGTCCGAAAGGACGTGGGGGTTCGACTCCCCTCTCCCGCACCAACAGCCGTGTTACCCGTCACGGACGCAGGTGGGCGACCCGCCGCATCCCGCAGGATGGCGACGTGGACCTGCGCTTCGTACTCGACCCCGACCTCACGCCTGAGCTGCGCGAACAGCTCGTCGACCTGTGGGTGGACGTGACCAACGCCGGCGGTGCGGTCGGCTTCGTCGCCCCGGTCACCGAGGCCGAGGTGCGGCCGGTCGCCGAGTCGACGCTCGCCGAGGTCGCCGACGGGCCGGACCGGCTGCTGGTCGGCTACGCGGGCGAACGGCTGGTCGCCGTCGTGGTCGTCGCGGACAACCGGTTCCACCTGAAGACGCACTGGCGGGTGCTCAAGCGGGTCATGGTGCACCCCGACACCCAGGGACGCGGGTACGGCGCCGCGCTGATGCGCGAGGCCGAGCGGGTCACCCGGGCGCTGGGCGTGGAGGCGCTGCACGTGACCGTCCGCGACGGACTCGGCCTGGACCGCTTCTACCGGCGTCTCGGCTACCGGGAGATCGGCCGCCTGCCCGCCGCGCTCCGCCTGTCCCCCACCGACTCCCGCGACGAGATCCTCATGTGGCGCGACCTCCCCGCACGCCCCGGATCCGTCGATCATGCAGTGGTGGCACCTGACAAAGTCCACTGATCCGACATCCGAGGCGCCACAACTCCGTGATCGACGAAGGTCAGGCGCACGCGCCCGGGGCGGCGGCCTCCACGACGGGCGTGGGCGTGGACGGGGTGGGCGTAGACGGGGATGACGGGGGCGGAGACGGGGACGCGCTGGTGGGGCGGGCGGACGGGGAGCGGGACGGCTTCGCCGGCCGGGTGGTCGTGGCGGCACCCGCGCCGTACATCCGGACCGTGCTGCGCTGCACCTGACCCGGTGCCATCCGGATGCCGGTGGCGGTCGCCCGGTGGCCGTACACGTCGGTGACCCGGATCGTGTACGGGCCGGGGCCGGCGCCGGAGGGGATCAGCCAGTAGTTGTAGTCCTCCCGGTCCGCCGCCCGCCACGACCCGTTCTGCCGGACCTCCACCGAGCGCAGCGGGTTGCCGTGGTCGCCGACCAGGACGGCGAACCACCACTGGGAGGCGCCTTCCTTGATCCGGAAGGTGAGCGGGCCGGGCAGCGCCGGGTCAACCACCGCCCGGTAGGTGACCCGGACGACGCCCTGCACCGGTTCGGCGATCCGGGCGAACGCCTCGGCGGAGAGGTCGAGGTGACCGGGCGCACACTCCGGGCACTGGTCCATGACGAGCACCCGGACGGTGCCGCGCGGGCCGGTGACGTCGAGGAAGCCGCCGCATGACGCACCGGCCGCGTACTCGCTGGGGCCCAGCGCCACGTAGAGCCGGTTGGTGGGCGCGGCGGGCCGGGAGCAGTTGCCGCCGGCGCCCTTCGAGTCGTAGAAGGTGGCCTTCCCGGAGTGCGCGCCGGCGCCGAGCGGCGGGGCGGCACCGACCGGCGGGGCGGCGCAGGCGGGGGCGGCGCCGCCGCGTACCGCGAGGGTCACCGCGACCACGGCGGCGAGCGCGGCCAGGCCGGCCGCGGCGAGCCGGCGGCGGGCCCGGGCCGGGGCACGGCGGCGGCCGGGCCCGGCGGGCGGGCGCTCGGCGCCGGCGGGGATCGGTGGGTGGGGCGCGCTGCCGTCGGTCACGCCGGTCGATGCTGCCGGACCGGCCGGTGGGCGGACAAGCGGGCTAAGCGAAAGCTAAGGCCGGTGGGCGCGGGCGACCGAGGTGATCCCGGCGAGGTCGCCGGCGAACTCCGGGCGCTGCCGCAACGCGTCCTCCAGGCGGACCCGCCACAGGCCGGTCTCGACCGACACCCGGGCGTCACCGACGTGGCGGACCCGCTCGCGACTCTCCGCGAGCGCCTCCCCGGCGGCGGCGCCGAACAGGGCGTCGAACTCGTGCCGGAGCCAGTCGAACAGCCGGTCGTCGTGGAACGCGCCGCCGATCACCCGGGCGGTGTCCCACGCCACCCGTGGCTGGTGGATCACCTGCATCTCGACTCCTCGGTCGACGTCTCGTTTCGGCCATCATCTATCCTCCGCGGTCCGGCGACAAGGCCCGCCCGGGGCGACGTCGGTCCGGTGGGGAGCGCCGGGCCGGCCGGGCCGGTGGGCATCGGCCGTCCGGATGAGGGGCACCGCGACGAAACGCGAATCAGTAGCATCCCGGGCATGTCCGATCGCCAGCCCCTCGCCGGATCCGACCCCCACCCCGCGACGTCCGACGTGGAGCCGGACGGCCCGGAGGAGAAGACGCCCCGGCGTCGCCGGGGCCTGCGGATCGCGCTGATCCTGCTGCTCGTGGTGGTGCTGCTGGGTGGGGGTGGCGCCCTGGCCGGCGGGCTCTACTACCGGTCGGTCGACAAGTCGATCGAACGGGTGGACGCGTTCGAAGGCGTACCCGAGGCGTCCCGGCCTCCGGTCGCGGCGAAGGGCGCGATGAACATCATGATCCTGGGCAGCGACTCCCGCGATCCGGAGAGCACCGGCGGGTCGCGCAGTGACACGATCATCCTGGCCCACCTGCCGAAGGACCGGTCCAGCGCCCAGCTCATCTCGATCCCCCGGGACACCTGGACGGCGGTGCCGAAGTCCAAGGAGGGCCGGGGCGGCCGGGACGCGAAGATCAACGCCGCGTACGCCTGGGGTGGCGTGCCGCTGATGGTGCAGACCGTGGAGAAGTTCAGCGGCGTCCGGGTCGACAACGTGGCCATGGTGGACTTCGCCGCCTTCAAGGAGATCATCGACGCGCTGGGCGGCGTCGAGATCGACGTGGAGAAGGGCTTCACCACGAAGTACTCGCTGATCGGCACCCGGACGTTCAAGCAGGGCCGGCAGACCATGGACGGCGCCGCCGCGCTGGACTACGCGCGGGAGCGGCACGCCTTCCCGGACGGCGACTTCGCGCGCATCCGCCACCAGCAGCAGGTGATCAAGGCGATCCTGGACAAGGCGGCCTCCGGCGGCGTGCTGACCAACCCGGCCAAGCTCAACTCGTTCGTCCGGGCCACGTCGAACTCGGTGGCGGTCGACAAGTCCCTGTCCCTGGTGGACCTGGCGATGGAGATGCGGGGCCTGCGCAGCGGCAACCTGACGTTCTTCACCTGCCCGGTGAAGGGGACGGGCCGGGTCGGCAGCGAGAGCGTGGTGTTCCCGGACCCGGCCCGGTCGAAGACGTTGTTCGACGCGGTCCGCCGGGACTCGGTCCCGGACATCCTGGCGGTCAGCGGAAAGTAGGACGTCGAACTGCCGTGGCGGCTCTGGCGGGCGGGCGGGGCCGCTCATATCCTGCGATCGCCCCGGGTCCATCGGCAGAGGACCGGGGCGTCACGGGGGAGGATCCACCATGCCACGCCTACCGGCGTACGAGCATCCGGCCGCGCAGCCGCCGGGCGTCACATCGATGACCGGCAGTATGGACACGACCACGGTGCTGCCGTACGCCGGCACCCGGGCCTCGACGCGTACCCGGCGGTTGCGGGCCTGGATGGTGACCGCGCCCATCGACGTCGCCGCGCTGCTCGCACCGCTGCTGCTGACCCAGGACTACTGGCGCGGGACGCTGTCCAACGCGGCGCTGACGGTGGGCCTGCTCGCCACCGGCGGGCTCTACCGACCCCGCCGGCACATCAGCATCCTGGACGAGCTGCCCAGCCTCGGCGGGCGCCTGCTCGCCGCCGGCGCGGTGGTGGCCATCATCGCCGCGCTGCGCCACGACTCGGTGGTCTACCTCGGCGGTTTCATGCGCGGCCTCGCGCTCTCCGCCGGGCTGGTGGTGGTCGGGCGGGCGGTCAACTCCCGGATCGTCCTGCTCGCCCGGCGGCGCCGCTGGGTGGAGCACAACGCGATCGTCGTCGGCGGCGGCCCGATCGGCGCGGAACTCGCCCGGCTGCTGCGCCGCTACCCGCAGTACGGGCTGCGGTTCGTGGGCGCGGTGGACGCGCCGTCGCGGCCGCGCCTGGGCGCACTGCCGCTCATCGGGACCATCGACGACGTCGAGAAGCTGGTCACGATGGTGGAGTGCGAGGTCCTGGTCATCGCCGACCCGGACTGCTCGGAGTCCGACCTGATGGAGGCGCTGCTCCGACCGGCGAGTTCCCGCTGCGACCTGTGGGCGGTGCCGCGGCTGTGGGGCTCCCGGTCCCAGGGCGGTCACCCGGACCACATCGGAGCCATCCCGATCGTCAAGATCGGCGACACCACGCTGAGCGGTCCACGGTGGTGGGTCAAGCGCGCCTCCGACGTGCTCTTCGCGGTGGTCGCGCTGATCCTGCTGAGCCCGCTGCTGCTGCTCTGCGCGCTCGCCACGTTCCTCGACGGCGGGCGCGGGATCTTCTTCCGGCAGGAGCGGATCGGCCGCTACGGCGAGCCGTTCCAGGTCGTCAAGTTCCGCACCATGCGTCCCGCCGACGAGCACGAGTCGCAGACCACCTGGTCGATCGCGCACGACCGGCGCGTCGGCCCGATCGGCCGGTTCCTGCGGCGCACCTCGCTGGACGAGCTGCCCCAGCTGTGGAACATCCTGCGCGGCGAGATGAGCGTGGTGGGGCCACGGCCCGAGCGGCCCTACTTCGTGGAGAAGTTCTCCGTGGAGTACCCCACCTACGCGATGCGCCACCGCGTGCCGGTGGGGCTCACCGGCCTGGCACAGGTCAGCGGCCTGCGCGGGGACACGCCGATCTCGGACCGCGCCCGGTTCGACAACTACTACGTGGAGAACTGGTCGCTCTGGCTCGACATCAAGATCGTTCTGCGGACCGTGACGGAGGTCTTCCGGGGCGGCGGTCGCTGAGGCCCGACGGCGCTCAGCGGGCCAGCGCCTCGGCCAGGTCGGCGTGCCACGGCCCCGGCGGCGGCAGCTTCGCGGCGGCCCACCGGCCGTGGGCCAGCACGCTGTAGCGGGGACGCGGCGCCGGGCGCGGGAAACGGTCGCTGGCGGTCGGGCGGATCCGGTCCGGGTCCAGGCCGCGCAGGGCGAACACCGCGCGGGCCAGCCCGTACCAGGTGGTCTCGCCGGCGGCGGTGCCGTGGTAGGTCCCCGGCGCCGCGTCGCCGGCGAGCGCCGCGTCGGCCAGCGCGACGAGCCGCTCGGCGAGCCGGTACGACCAGGTCGGCTGCCCCCGTTGGTCGTCGACCACGTCGAGGTGGTCGCGCTCGGCGGCCAGCCGCAGCACGGTGGTGACAAAGTTGCGGCCCGAGGTGTTGTAGAGCCAGGCGGTGCGCACCACGTACCCGGTCTCGGGCAGCAGCCGGGCCACCGCCCGCTCGCCGGCGAGCTTGCCGCGCCCGTACGCGTTGACCGGGCCGGTCGGCGCGTCCTCCGGGTAGGGCTCGGTGGCGTCGCCGGGGAACACGTAGTCGGTGGAGACGTGCACCATCCGGGCCCCGGCCAGGGCGCAGGCCCGGGCCAGGTGGGCGACCGCCGCGCCGTTGACCGCCGTGGCCGCCGGCTCCCGGGTCTCGGCGCCGTCCACATCGGTCCACGCCGCGGCGTTGAGCACCACGTCGTGGCCGGCGACCGCCGCCCGCACCGCCCGCTCGTCGGTGACGTCGAGGTCGGCGCGGGTGGCGGCGGTGACGGTGAGGTCCGGGCGGGTGCGCAGCACGGCCAGCAGGTCCCGCCCGAGCATCCCGCCCGCGCCGGTGACGAGCAGCCGGCTCACCCGCGGGTCGCCGTCTTCAGCGGCTCCCACCAGGCCCGGTTGTCCCGGTACCAACGCACCGTCTCCGCCAGGCCCCGGTCGAGGTCGATGCTCGGGGCGTACCCCAGCTCTGTGCTGATCTTGGTGATGTCCAGCGAGTAGCGACGGTCGTGGCCCTTGCGGTCGGTCACCGGCACGACCCGGTCCCAGTCGGCGCCGCACGCGGCGAGCAGCCGGGCGGTGAGGTCCCGGTTGGTCAGCTCGGTGCCGCCGCCGATGTGGTAGACCTCGCCGGCCCGCCCCTTCTCCTGCACCAGCGCGATGCCCCGGCAATGGTCGTGCACGTGCAGCCAGTCCCGGACGTTGCCGCCGTCGCCGTAGAGCGGCACGGTGCCGCCGTCGAGCAGGTTGGTGACGAAGAGCGGGACGACCTTCTCCGGGTACTGGTAGGGCCCGTAGTTGTTGGAGCAGCGGGTGACCACCACGTCCAGGCCGTGGGTGCGGTGGTAGGCCAGCGCCAGCAGGTCCGAGCCGGCCTTCGAGGCCGAGTACGGGGAGTTCGGCGCCAGCGGCCAGTCCTCGGTCCAGGAGCCGGAGTCGATCGAGCCGTAGACCTCGTCGGTGGAGACGTGCACGAACCGCCGCGTGCCGTGGCGCAGCGCGGCGTCGAGCAGGGTCTGGGTGCCCAGCACGTTGGTGGTGACGAACGGCGCGGCCCCGGTGATGGACCGGTCCACGTGCGACTCGGCGGCGAAGTGGACGAGCACGTCGTGCCCGGGCACGACCGCGTCGACGGTCACCGGGTCGCAGATGTCGCCCTGCACGAAGCGCAGCCGGGGGTCGTCGCGCACCGGCGCGAGGTTGGCCGGGTTGCCGGAGTAGGTGAGCTTGTCCAGCACGGTCACCCCGGCGGGCGCCAGGTCCGCCACCCCGGCCGCGTCGCCGCCGGGCACGCCCAGCAGCAGCCGCACGTACTCCGACCCGATGAAGCCGGCGCCGCCGGTGACGAGGATCCTCACGGGACCGGGAGTCTACGCGAAGCCGCAGCGCAGGCCGGGGCCGACGACGGGCACCCGCGCGACGCGCCGTGGCCGGTACCCTCCGCGGGTGCGTGGAATCCTGCTCGCCGGCGGCACCGGCTCCCGGCTCTGGCCGATCACCCGGGCCGTGTCCAAGCAACTGATGCCGGTGTTCGACAAGCCGATGGTCTACTACCCGCTCTCCACGCTGGTGATGGCCGGCGTGCGGGACGTTCTGATCATCACGACGCCGGACGACCGGGCCCAGTTCGAGCGGCTGCTCGGCGACGGCGCCCAGTGGGGACTGCGGCTGGAGTACGCCGAGCAGGCCCGCCCGGAGGGCATCGCGCAGGCGTTCCTGCTCGGCGCGGACTTCATCGGCGACGAGGCGGTCGCCCTGATCCTGGGCGACAACATCTTCCACGGCGTCGGCCTCGGTCGGCAGCTCGCCCAGCACGGCGACCCGGCCGGCGCCCGCGTCTTCGCCTACCCGGTCGCCAACCCGGGCGACTACGGCGTGGTGGAGTTCGACGCGGCCGGCCGGGTGCTGTCGATCGAGGAGAAGCCGGCCCGGCCCCGGTCCCGGTACGCGGTGCCCGGCCTCTACTTCTACGACAACCGGGTGGTCGACGTCGCCCGCAAGCTCACCCCCAGCACCCGGGGCGAGTTGGAGATCACGGCGGTGAACGAGACCTACCGCGAGTGGGGCGAGCTGTCGGTGACCGTGCTGGACCGGGGCACGGCCTGGCTGGACACCGGCACGTTCACCTCGATGATGCAGGCCGCCGAGTTCGTCCGGGTGATCGAGGAACGGCAGGGCATGAAGATCGGCTGCGTCGAGGAGGTGGTCTGGCGGTCCGGCCTGATCGACGACGACCGGCTGCGGACGCTGGCCCACCCGCTGACCCGCAGCGGATACGGCGAATACCTGCTCGGGCTGCTGGCCGAGGGGTCGACTGTGGGGAGCGGCTCGTGAAGGTCCGGCCGTTGGGCATCGAGGGCGCCTGGGAGATCACGCCCCGGCAGCACGGCGACTCCCGCGGACTGTTCCTGGAGTGGTACCGGTTCGACCACCTCGCCGACGCGGTCGGGCATCCGCTGCGGCTGGCGCAGGGCAACCTCTCGGTCTCCGCGCGGGGCGTGGTGCGCGGCATCCACTTCGCCGACGTACCGCCCGGCCAGGCGAAGTACGTGACCTGCGTACGCGGGGCCGTCGTCGACGTGATCGTGGACGTCCGGGTGGGCTCGCCGACCTTCGGCCGGTGGGAGGCCGTGCGCCTGGACGACGTCGACCGACGGGCGGTCTATCTCAGCGAGGGCCTGGGGCACGGCTTCTGCGCGCTCACCGACGACGCCACGCTGAGCTACCTCTGCTCGACCACCTACGACCCGACCGTCGAGCGTGCCGTGCACCCCCTGGACCCGGAACTGGCGATCGACTGGCCGGCGGGGACACCGCTGCTCTCCGACCGGGACGCGGCCGCGCCCAGCCTGGCCGAGGCACGCGACGCGGGCCTGCTGCCCGACTACGGCACCTGCCGCGCCTTCACCGCAGGGCTGGCCACCCGCCCGTCGTCCTGATCCGGCTCCTCGCCGGGCGCCGGCGAGGTGGCCACGGACGCTCCGCCGGGCGTCGGCCGGACCGGGTCGGGCCGGTCGCCGTCGGACGCCGACGGGTCGACGCCGGGCGGGAAGTCGTCGGCATCGCCGTCCGGCTCCGGCCCGTCGAGGTTCGGCCCGTCCACGTCCGGTCCGTCGAGGTCCGGTCCGTCGAGGTCCGGTCCGGAAGCGACCGGACGCCGCCGCACCGCCGCCCAGACGGTACGCAGATCCGCGCCGACCGGTGTGCCGGCGCGGCGGTAGCCGAGCACCAGCGCGACCCCGAGGCCGATCGCGAGCCCGCCGAACGCGCCGCCGAGCGCGTGCAGCGGCCACCACACCGGTTCCGGGCGTCGCGGCGCGACGGCGGGCCGGACGACGGCGACCTGGGCCTTCAGCCCCAGCCCGGCGGGGGGCAGGTCACGCCGGGCGATCCGTTGCAGCTCGGCGGCGAGCGCGTCGGCGATCGCCGCGGCCGTCGCGCCCGACCGGTCGGTGACGGCCACGTCGATCGCCAGCGCGTCCACCGTGGACGACGCCACGACGCGCGTGGCGAGGTCGTCGGTGGTGTACGGCAGGCGGAGTGAGTCGATCACCGGGCGGGTGAGCCGGGGCGTGTTCATCATGGTGGCGTACGTCTTCACCCGCCGTTGCATGAGCCGGCCGGCCTCCGGCGCGGACGGGCGGGGCTGCGGCGGGGCGGCCCCCTCGGCCACGAACGTGACGAGCAGCTGCGTCTCGGCGCGGTAGACGGGGTCCCGGCGCGCGGCCGGAACTCCGGTGACGACGCCGCCCAGCAACGCGAGCGCCACCACGATCGTCCACCGCCGGCCGATCACGTCGCGGTAGCGGGCCAGGTCCACGAGGCGTGAGCCTACCGGGCGGCCCGGAACCGGCCGGCCCGAGCCGTACCCGGTTGCCGGCGATTGCGGAGGGCCGCTCCGGTCGGGTAGAACAGGCCGGCGACGTGGACTCGTCGTGCCCGCACATCCGCGCATCCTGGGGGAGGACCGTGGTGGACCTGGCGCGGCGTCTCGTCTCCCCCGAGCGTCTCTACCTCGTCGCCCTCGGCCTGACCGGGCTCGCCGCGCTGGTGTCGGTGACCCTGCCGGCGGCGGAGCGGGGGGAACTCGCCGCGAACATGGTGAGCGCCACGGTGGGTGCCGCGCTCGGCGGTCTCTCCGTCGACACCTTCCTGCTCTCCCGCCCGGCCGGCTGGATCATGTCCCGGGGCCGGGGGTGGATCGCCGGCATTCTCGCCGTGTCACTCGGCCTCACCGCGCTGGCGGCGGCGGCGCTGACCACGGCAGCCGGTCTGGGCAGCCACCCGGTGGCCATGGCGGCCGGCTGCGCCCTCACCGTCTTCAACACCGCCGCCTCGCTGGGTCTGCGGCTGCGCCGGTTCTGGTTCGTCTACGCCATGCGTGCCCTCGGCGGCGCGGTGCTGGTGGCGGGCTACGGGCTGCTCTGGCTGGGCCGGCGGCTCGACGGTGGACTGTGGAGCGAGCTGTGGCTGGGTGTGCAGGTCGGCACCGCGGCCGTGCTGGGCGTGGCGGTACTGGCCTGGGCACGGCGGTCCGGGCCGGTGGCGGCGGCGACGGCCGGGCGACAGGAGTACCGGGCGGACCTGCTCGCGGTGGGCCGCCTGCATGTCGGAGTGTGCGCGCAGATGCTGACGTACCGGTTGGGTCAGGTGCTGGTGGCCCGGTTCGCCGGCGCGGGTCCGCTCGGCGTGTTCGCGCTGGCCGTGGCGGCGCTGGAGTTCGCGCAGTCGGGCGCCGTGGTGCGGGCGCAGCGGATCCTGGCCGAACGCGACCCGGCCGCCGTCGGTGACCACGGTCGCGAGGTCGTCAAGGGTGCGTTCCCGATCGCCGCGCTCGCCGTCGTCGGCCTGGCGGTCCTCGGGATGCTGTCCCCGGACTACCGGAACGCATGGGTCTTCGGGCTGCTCCTGCTGCCCGGGACACTGGCGCTGTCGGCCGGCAAGACGTGGAGCGCGGCGCTGCTCAAGCGCAGCGGCGAGGGGGCGACCACGGCCGTCGCCCTCGTCACCATGTCCGTGTCGGTCGTGCTGTACGTTCTCCTCATCCCGTGGGCCGGCGCCGTCGGCGCGGCGGTCGCCTCGTCGGTCGCCTACTTCGTGTACGCGTTCCGGACGCGACAGCGCCTGCACCGGTCCACGCCGGCACTCGTCAATCGGATGGCCTAGCGGTGGACGTCTCAATCGTCGTTTTGACCTGGGAAGACTTCGAGCGCACCGACGGCTGCGTCCGCTCGTTGCCGGCCGGTGTGGAGGCCGTCGTCGTCGACAACGGCAGCGCCACCGCGATCAGCGAAGCGCTGCGGGCCATGTGCGCCGAGACCGGCGCCCGGTACGTCCGGTCGGAGACGAACCTCGGCTACGCCCGGGGCATGAACCTGGGCGTCCGGCACAGCACCCGCTCCCGGGTGGTCCTGTCCAACAACGACATCCTGGTGCGGCCGGGCGCGATCGAGCGGTTGACCGCCGCGCTCGACGACCCGACGGTCGGCGCGGCGTTCCCGAAGGTGCTGGACGCCACCGGTCGGGACCAGACCGCCGCCGGCCGGTTCCTGACCGTGGGCACCGGGATGGCCCACGCCACCGGGCTCAGCCTCGTCTTCCCGAAGCTGCGGATCGTGGCCCCGCCGGAGCGGGGGGACTGGCTCTCCGGGCCGTTCGTGGCGATCCGGCGGGAGACGCTGGACCGGATCGGCGGGGTGGACGAGTCGTCGTTCTTCTACTCCGAGGACCTGCGGCTGTGCTGGGCCGTACGTCGGCTGGGGCTGCGCCTGGCGTACCTGCCGGAGGCCGTGGTCACGCACGAGGACGACGCGAGCGCGAAGCGCCGGTGGGCCGCGGAGGAGATCGCCCGACGGCAGACCCGGGAGTTCATCCGGGCCAGCCGCGAACTGGCCGGCTGGCGGGGCACGGTCGCCTGCTCCGCGTACACCGTCGGGGTGCTCGCGCGCGCCGCCGTCGGCGGCGGCGCGGCCCGGCGGGCGGTCGCGCGGGGCGCCCTCGAGGGCATGGGTGCCCGATGAGGGTGCTGTTCGTCTGCACCACGGGGGGTTCCGGCCGGCGGCAGCTCGGCGGCGCGGAGCGCTTCCTGGTCGAGATGCTGCCGGCGCTGGCCGCCCGGGGTGTCGAGGTGGTGGCCGCCAGCCCGGACGACGAGGTGGCGGAGGCGTTGCGGGCGGCGGGCGTGCGGTGGCTGCCGCTCGGCGCCGCCAGGCGGGTCGACCTCGACTACGCGCGACGGATCCGGGCGCTCGTCGACGAGCTGCGGCCGGACGTGGTGAGCGCGCACCTGCTCTCCGCCGCGATGCACGCCCGCGCCGGGCTGGGTCTGCGCGGCCGGCGCACCCCGCTGGTGGTGACGTTGCACAACAGCCTCTGGCAGTACCGCGACGCGGCCGGGTCGCTGCGGGCCAGGGCCGCGGTGCAGGCCAACATCAGCACCGACCTGATGCTGCGTCGGCTGCGGCCGCACGCGACCGTCGCGGTCTCCGCCTTCGAGGCGCGGGAACTTCGGGTACGCGGGAAGGTCCGGGACGTCCACGTGATCCCGAACCCGCTCCCCGCGATCTGGCCGGACGCGGCCGACGGACCGGACCCCGCGCCGGACGGTCCGGTCCGCGTCGGCTTCCTCGGCCGGCTGGAACGGGAGAAGGGGGCCGACCTGCTCCCCGACGTGGCGACCGCACTGCCCGACGTCGAGTTCCTCGTCGCCGGCGCCGGCACCACGCGGCTGGCCGCACGGCCCAACCTGCACCTGATCGGCCGGGTGGACGCGGCCGACTTCCTCCGGAGGGTGCACTGCCTGCTGGTGCCGTCCCGGGTGGAGGCGTTCGGGCGCAGCGCGCTGGAGGCGATGTCGCTCGGCGTGCCCGTGGTGCACTCCGGGGTCGGCGGTCTGGCCGAGGTCACCGCGGCCGGCGACGGCGTGCTCGCCTACCGGGCCGAGCTGACCGCGCCGGCGTTGGCCTCCGCGGTACGCACGGCCACCCGCCCGGGCGCGTGGGACGAGCGACGCCGCGCACTGGCCCGGGAGTACACCGCCCGGCACTCCTTCGCCGGCTGTGTGGACACCTGGTTCGACCTCTACCGAGCGGTGGCCCATGACACCCGCTGAGCGACGGCTCTGGTCGGTCGGGATCCCGTTCGCGCTCGGGGTGGTCCTGCTCGTGTCGACCTGGGACGCCGGGATCGCGGTCACGATCGCGCTGGCCGTCGGCGCGCTGCTGGCCGCCCGTCGCCGGATGTGGGCGTTGGCCGCGTGCGCCGCCGTCTGGACCGCCGCGCTGACCGCCGTGCGCGTACTGCCCGGCCCGTACGACTCCTGGGCCGGTCGCGGGGTGCTGCCGGTGCTGGCCGGCTACGTGACCGTCTTCCTGCTGGCCTGGGCGGCCGGGCGGCGGCTGGTCGACCGGCGGGACGACGCCGGCACGCGGGCCCGGCCGGAGCTGACCTGGCCGTCCGAGCGACGCCTGCTGACCTACCTGCTCGTGCTGCTCGGTGTCGCGGCGGCGACCGCGGCGATCCGTTTCCGGGGCACCGTGCCGCCGCTGCTCGCCGACAACCCGGACGCCGCCCGGCAGGTGCTCCGCGAGCAGTCCAACCTGGTCATCGGTCTGCTCTCCGAGGCGTGGACGCTCGGGATGGGCATTTCGCTGCTGCGCGCGCTGTCCGGGCAGCGGCGGGCGCTGCCGGTCTACTACGCGCTCACGGCGGTCTTCACCGTCGGCGCCGCGCTCGGCGCGAGCAAGAACTCGGTGCTGGTGGGCATCGCGCCGGCGCTGATCGCCGCGCTGTCGGTGCGGCGTACCCGGGGGCGGGCCGCGAGGTTCCTGGCCGCGCGGACGCCGGTGGTGCTCCTGATCGGCGCCGTGGCGCTCGGCGCGGCGGTGTTCCTCGGCGGGCAGCGCACGATGGCCGGCACCGGCGCGTTCGAGACCGAGTTCCGGGCCCGTTACGGCAGCAACGCGTTGACCAGCAGCGCCGGCTCGCTCGACCTGTCCCTCAGTTCCTCCACCGAGACGTTCGGCCGGGTCTGGTCGCAGCGGGAGCACCTGGACCCCCGGTACGGCACATACTCGCTGACGTTCCTCGGCTCCCGGGTCGAGCCGATCGTCGGCAAGGCGGACCTGTACGGATTGACCTCACAGCTCAGCCAGCCGTACCTGATGAACACCGCCACCTTCGTGGCCATCCCGCTGCTCGACTACGGGCCGCTCGGCGCGGTGTTCTTCCTGCTCGCGCTCGGCCTGGCGGTCGGCGCGACGGAACGGTGGTTCGAGTTCTCGGCGGCTCCGGCCGGGCAGTTGGCCAGGGCCTTCGTCGTCTACTTCGCCCTGTTCGGCGTCTACGAGCTGTATCCGTTGATCTATCCGACCTGGCTGAGCCTGGTGCCCGGTCTGTGGATCCTGCACCGGCTGGGGAGGACCGCGGCGTGAACGGGACGTCGTTCGACGGGCTGACGGTGGTCACGGTCCTGTACCGGTCCGCCGGCATGCTGGCCGAGACGCTGCCGACCTGGGTACGCAGCGCCGGCGACCTGCCGGTGCGGTTCGTCTTCGCGGACAACTGGCCGGCGGACGGGTGCGCCGACGTCGTCGCCGCCCAGCTGCCCGCCGACCGCTACGCCTACCTGCCGGACGACGGCAACCCGGGTTTCGCCGCCGGGTGCAACCGGGCGGTGGAGACGGTCGGCACGAGCCACGTCCTGCTGCTGAACCCGGACGTGTGGCTACCCGACGACGCGCTGGCCCGGCTCTGTGCCGCCGCGGCCGAGCTCCCGGACACCCCGCTCGCGGTCGGCCTGGCCATGCACGGCGGCGAGTACGTCGGCATCGACCTGAACCCGGTGTCGCTCTTCATCGACCGCCCGGCGACGGTGGACCGGGCGCCGCTGGGCCCGTCCGGCGGGGCGGCGGTCTTCCCGACCGCGCTGTACCGCCGGTTCGGCGGATTCTGCGAGCACCTGTTCGCCTGGGGTGAGGACGCCGACCTGGCGTTCCGGCTCTACGCCGCCGGTCTGCGCACGCGCGGGCTGGACCTGGTGCTGCCGCACGCCGGCGGGCACAGCGTGGACGGCGACGACCGGTTGCAGGGGTTCCGGGCCTTCCTGCTGGCCCGCAACCGGCTGCTGGTGGCGGCGCGCACGTTCACCTGGCCGTTGCTGCTGGTCGCGGTGCCGGTGCTCGCGCTGGCGCACGTCGCGTTGGCCGCCCGCCGGGTCCGACAGGGCCTGCTGCGGCCGTTCCTGCGGGGCGTCGGGCGCGGACTGGTCGAAGGGCCGGGGGCGCGGCGGCGGTGGACCGGCCGCCGGTTCGGTTTCGGGTCGCTGCTCGGCTACCTGACCGCTCGGAGGGCGTGATGGCGGGACCGGTGTGGACCGTGGTGACGGTCACCTACAACTCGGCGGAGACGCTGCGTCGCTGCTGGTCCGGCGGGAAGCCGTACGAGTGGCTGGTGGTCGACAACGCCTCCGCCGACGACTCGGCGGCCGTCGCCGAGGAGCTGGGCGCGCGGGTGATCCGGTTGCCGGAGAACGTCGGCTTCTCCCGTGCCAACAACGTGGCGCTTCGCCAGGCGGCGGGCCGCTACGTGTTGTTCGCCAACCCGGACCTGGAGGTACGCCCGGCCGGCCTGGACGCGCTGGCCCGGCACCTGGACACGCACGGCGGACTGGTCGGGCCGCAACTGCTCGGCACCGACGGCACGCCGCAGGCGAACGGTCGCGGATTCCCGTACGCCACCGCGAAGCTGGGCAACCGCAGGGTGTGGCCGCTGTCCCGCCTGCACGCGTCCTACCGGATGGTGGCCGGTCCCGGCGAGGTGGTCCACGTCGCCTGGCTGATGGGGGCTGCGGTGGCGGGCCGGACCGCGGACGTGACCGCGCTGGGCGGGTGGAACGAGCGGTTCTTCCTCTACTACGAGGACCACGAGCTGGGTCTGCGCGCCTGGCGGCACGGGCTGCCGGTCGCGCTGCTCGGCGACGTACGGTGGACCCACCACTGGGCCCGGGCGACGAACTCGTTGCGCTGGTCGCGGGCGCACACGCTGGAGCTGCGCGGCGCCCGGACCTTTTTCGGCATGTTCCCCGAGTTCCTGGTGGGACTCCCACGTCCGGCCCGCCGGCACCGGCGGGCGGCTCGGCTGGTCGGGTCGCCGGTCCGGTCCACCGTGGCCGGTCCGCCGGAGGGTGCGGAACCGGGCCCGCGGGGACGCTGACGCGAACGCTGCTTTGATACGGTCTCGCCGTGTCCGTGACACGCCCGCTGCCGGCGTTCTCCCCCGCGGTGGCGCCCGGGTCACCGGCGGGGGCGACGGCGTCCCGACCGGCGGCGTTCGCCGCCTCCGGGTGGGACCGGGTCAGCCGATCGCCCTACTGGCCGGTCGCCGGCCTGCTCGTGGCGTTCGGCGCCGGGCTGCGGATCCGCCAGTGGAGCTTCGCACGCAGTTTCTGGAGCGACGAGCTGTACGTGGCGCACAACGTGCGCGAGCGTGGCTACCTGGACCTGTTGCAGCCGCTGGCGTTCAGCCAGTCGGCGCCGCCCGGTTGGCTGTGGCTGGAACGGTTCTCCTTCGAGCACCTCGGCGACTCCGAACGGTCCCTGCGGCTCGTGCCGCTGCTGTTCGGGCTGGCGCTGCTGCCGCTGGTGGCCGGGATCGGGCGACGACTCCTGCCGCCGCTGGCCGCGCTGGCGGCGCTGCTGCTCGTCGCGGTCGCCCCGTTCCTGATCGGCTACTCGAACGAGCTGAAGCAGTACAGCGCCGAGGCCTTCTTCGTGACCCTGGTGGTCGGGCTGGCGCTGCTGCTGTCCCAGGGTGTGCCGAGCTGGGCCGGTGCGGCCCTGTTCTGGTCCGTCGCGGCGGTCGCGGCCGTCTTCAGCACGCTGTCCATCCCGGTCGCCGGCACGCTCGGCGTGCTGCTGGTCGCGCAGACGCTGACCCGGCCGGGCCGACTGCCGGCCCAGCGGTGGCGGGACCTGGGTCGGTTCCTCGCCCCGGCGCCGGCCTGGGCCGCGGTGGCGCTGGTGGTCTACGTCCTGTTCCTGGCGCCCGGGCTGGCGGACCAGCAGCTCGCCGCCTACTGGCAGGGTAAGTCGATCTATCCGGCCCACCCTTTGACCGACCTGCCGGCCACCGTGGGCTGGTTCGTCGCGACCTACCGCAGCTTGGCGACGGTGCCGTTCGTGGCCTGGTCCGCGTGGGTCGTCGTACCGCTGCTGGTGCTCGGCGCGGCCGCGGGGCTGCGCCGGCTCTCCGCCGTCGCGGTGCTGGTCCTGCTCACCCCGCTCGCTGCCGGGCTCGCCGGGGCGGCGGTGTCGGTCTACCCGTTCAACGGCCGGCTGGCGCTCTACGCGGTGCCGGCCTGTCTGGTGCTCGCCGCGCTGGCCGCCGCGCCGCCGGAGGTCCGGGCCGGGATGCCGGCTCGCGTCCGCTGGGTGGTCGGGGTGGTGCTGCTGCTGGCCCTGGCGGTGCCGCAGCTGGCCACCGTGGTGGTGGCGACGGTGCATCCGGCGCGGGCCTTCGCCCAGGGCGGCGGCGCCAACGCGGCCGACTATCGCACCGCGCTGGACTATCTGGACACCCAACGGCGTCCGGGCGACCTGGTGCTGGCCACCACCGTCTCGTGGAACGCCCAGTCCTGGTACGGGCCTGCGGCGGACGCGTACGTGGTGGCGGCGGGCCCCGGCGGCTGTCCGGGAAGGACGGTGTCCACACTGCTGCCGGGGCGTTCGCGGGTCTGGCTCTTCCAGGCGACCGACTGGGCCGACGTGGCGAACCGGGACGTCATCGTCCGGCTCGGCGGCGGTGGCGTCGCCGTCGCCGAGCGGCCGTTCGGCGGTGCCCGGGTGGTCCGCTTCGACCTGGTCGCCGGCACCACCAAGGGGACCGACGTGTGCCTGGTGCCGCCGCCGAACGGCGCGGCCGTCCGTTAGCTGTGCCGCTGCCAGAGGTCGCGGAGCGCGTCCCAGTTGCCGCCGAGGCCCGCCCCGCACGGGGTCTCCATGTAGATCGCGGCGACCTTGTCGTCCCGGCCCCACCAGATGCCGCAGACCGGGCGGCCGTCCTGGCCGTTGCCGGCGTACTCGACGTAGTTGCCGGTGGCGCCGCTGACCCCGCCGGTGGCCTGCGCGGCCTCCCGCATGCCCGGGGCGAGCGCACGGCCGATGATGCCCATCTGCTGGCGGAAGGCCCGGGCGGCCTCCTTCTTCTCGGCCGACTCGTACGCCGCGAAGTGCAGTGACACGCCCAGGTAGCGGCAGAAGACGTGCTGCTTCTCGCCGTCGGCGAGCGCCGGGCCGCTCTTCTCGGTGTTGATCGCGCACCCACCCACCTCGCCGAGCCAGGGCTCGGCGAGCGGCATCAGCTCGGCGTCGAACTTCGCCTTGTTCAGCGAGAGCTGGGTGGCCTCGTAGAGCGCCGGGGAGGCGCTCGCCGAGGGGGTGGACGGCTCGTCGCCGTCGGCGAGCGCCCCGCCGGCGAGCAGCCCGGCGCCGCCGGCCAGCACCGCGGCCATCACCACGCCGCCGATCCAGAGACCGGTCCGGCTGCGCGGCGGACGCGCCACCGGGGCGATCCGGGGGCCGCCGGTCGAGGCGAGCGGGTCGGGAGCGGTGGCCTGGGCGGGGATGACCGGGACCGGCATGCCGGGTGACACCGGCGCGCCGGACGACGGCGCACCGGAGACCGGCTGCTGGGGCGCCATCGCCCACGGCTGCGGGCTCCACGGCAGCTGGGGCGGGGACGAGACCGGCTGCGGCGGCGCCGAGACCGGGGGCGGCGGCGGGAGGATCTCGGCCGTGGCGGTGCGCTGGTAGTCCATACCGAGGGAGCCGAACAGCCGCTCGGCGGCACCGTCCTCCTCGGACGGATAGGCCACCCAAGGCTGGCCGGCGGTGAAGTCGGCGTTGACGTAGCGGTGACCGCCAGGCGTCTGCGCCAGCACGTTGGCGGCGTTGGTGAAGGCCTCACGCCACCGCTGGTCGCCGGCCGCCGCCCCGTCGAGCGTCGCCACGGTCACCGGCCGGTCCTGCCCGTCGAGCGCGGCCCAGGCCCTGCCGACCTGGCACTCGCCCAGCACCTCGGTGAACCTGTACGGACCTTCCGGCTGCATGCCCCACTCCTCTGCTCACCCGCCGTGCGGATAGTACAGAGAGCACGCTCGCGGGTCCGCCCTGCGGTCGGATGGTGGGCGGCGCGCCCTTGCGCGGTGAAAGTTTTCATGCATAGAGTCAGCCCGTGAATGAAAGCGGCGCGTCCAGCCCCGACCGCCTGCTCGACCTCTTCCACGGCGTCCGCCTCACCCCGACCCAACGCCGCATCGCGCACTGCCTGGTGCGGCACGCGGGCGCGGCGGCGTACCTGTCCGCGGCGGAGGTGGCCGAGCTGGCCGGGGTCAGCCAGCCCTCGGTCACCCGGTTCGCCATGGCGCTCGGGCACGACGGCTATCCGGCGCTGCGCCGCCGGCTGCGGGAGCTGACCGCCGCCGGCGCGACGGACCCGGCCGCCGGGAACGCCCTGCAACGGGCCGTGCACGCCGAGATGGAGAACCTCGACCGGCTCGCCGCCCAACTGGCCGACGCCGACCGGATCGCCGGGGTGGGCCGGATGCTCGCCGCCAGCCGGCCGCTGCCGGTGCTCGGGCTGCGCGCCGGCGCGCCGCTGGCCGCGTACTTCGCGTACTTCGCCGCCAAGGTGCACCCGGACGTGCGGGTCCTCGACGACGGCGGCAGCCTGCTCACCGACCGCCTCGACCAGGCGGTCGCGGCCGGCGCCACCGCGCTGCTCGCCTTCGTGCTGCCCCGCTACCCCCGGGAGACGCTGGACGCGCTCCGCGAGGCCGCCGACGCCGGGCTGACCGTGGTGGCGATCACCGACTCCCCGGTGAGCCCGGCGGCCGACCACGCCGACGTGGTCCTGCCCGCCGCCGTCGGCGCCGATCTGGTCTTCGACCTGCACACCGCACCGATGACCCTGGCCATGGTGGTGCTCCAGGCGATCTGCGACGCCGCACCGGCCGAGACCCAGACCCGACTCGAGGCGTTCGAGTCGTCCGCCGCCCGCCGCCAGTTGTTCCTCGGCTGAGAGGAGTACGAGATGCACCAGCCCGTCCGCGCCGCCCGGGGCACCACCCGCACCGCGAAGGGGTGGCCGCAGGAGGCCGCCCTGCGGATGCTGATGAACAACCTCGACCCGGAGGTGGCCGAGCGCCCGGAGGAC
This sequence comes from Micromonospora sp. WMMD754, assembly GCF_049315235.1. NCBI lineage: Bacteria > Bacillati > Actinomycetota > Actinomycetes > Micromonosporales > Micromonosporaceae > Micromonospora > Micromonospora sp. WMMD754. The sequence continues at coordinate 3,245,560 of NZ_CP186058.1, read as the reverse complement.
CTGGTCGTCTACGGCGGCACCGGGAAGGCGGCCCGGGACTGGCCGTCGTACCACGCGTTGGTGCGGACGCTCACCGAGCTGCGCGACGACGAGACCATGCTGGTGCAGTCGGGCCGCCCGGTCGGGGTGATGCGCACGCACGAGTGGGCGCCCCGGGTGCTGCTGGCCAACTCCAACCTGGTCGGCGACTGGGCCACCTGGCCGGAGTTCCGCCGCCTCGAATCGCTCGGCCTGACCATGTACGGGCAGATGACCGCCGGATCCTGGATCTACATCGGCACCCAGGGCATCCTCCAGGGCACCTACGAGACGTTCGCCGCGGTCGCCGCCAAGCGGTTCGGCGGGTCGCTCGCCGGCACGCTGACGCTCACCGCCGGCTGCGGCGGGATGGGCGGGGCGCAGCCGCTCGCGGTCACCATGAACGGCGGCGCCTGCCTGGTCGTGGACGTCGACCGGACCCGGTTGGAGCGGCGGGCGCACGACCGCTACCTGGACGAGATCGCCGACTCGCTGGACGACGCGGTCGAGCGGGCCCTCGCCGCGAAGCGGGACCGGCGGGCGCTGAGCGTCGGTGTGGTCGGCAACGCCGCCACCGTCTTCCCCGAGCTGCTGCGCCGGGGCGTCGCGATCGACGTCGTGACCGACCAGACCAGCGCGCACGACCCGCTGTCGTACGTGCCGGAGGGGGTGGAGCCGGGCGACGCCCGGGACTACGCGGCGGCCAAGCCGGCCGAGTTCACCGACCGGGCGCGGGCCTCCATGGCCAAACACGTCGAGGCGATGGTCGGCTTCCTCGACGCGGGCGCGGAGGTCTTCGACTACGGCAACTCGATCCGGGGCGAGGCGAAGCTCGGCGGGTACGAGCGGGCGTTCGACTTCCCCGGCTTCGTGCCGGCGTACATCCGGCCACTGTTCTGCGAGGGCAAGGGCCCGTTCCGCTGGGCCGCGCTCTCCGGGGACCCGAAGGACATCGCCGCCACCGACCGGGCCATCCTCGACCTGTTCCCGGAGAACGACTCCCTGGCCCGGTGGATCCGGATGGCCGGCGAGCGGGTCGCGTTCCAGGGCCTGCCGGCGCGGATCTGCTGGCTCGGCTACGGCGAGCGGGACCGGGCCGGGGTGCGGTTCAACGAGATGGTCGCGTCCGGTGAGCTGAGCGCGCCGGTGGTGATCGGCCGCGACCACCTGGACTGCGGCAGCGTGGCCAGCCCCTACCGGGAGACCGAGGCGATGGCCGACGGCTCCGACGCGATCGCCGACTGGCCGCTGCTCAACGCGCTGGTCAACACCGCGAGCGGCGCGTCCTGGGTGTCGATCCACCACGGCGGCGGCGTAGGCATCGGCCGCTCGATCCACGCCGGCCAGGTCTGCGTCGCCGACGGCAGCGCCCTGGCCGGGCAGAAGATCGAGCGGGTGCTCACCAACGACCCGGCGATGGGCGTGATCCGGCACGTCGACGCCGGCTACGACGACGCCCGCGAGGTCGCCGCGCGTACCGGCGTGCGCGTCCCCATGGCCGAGGCGTAAGGAGGGGCCCCTTGTTAACGCATTCTGCATTGGAAGGGTCCCTTCCTCACCGGTTCCGGGAGCTGTGGGACGAGATCGCGCCGATCGGGCGGGACGCGGGCAGCGGCGGCTACCTGCGCTACGCGCTGACCGAGCCGGAACTCACCCTGCGCGCCTGGTTCCGGGACCAGGCCGACCGGCGCGGCATGCCCGTGTCCGAGGACGGCAACGGCAACCTGTTCGCCTGGTGGGGCGACCCGGCGGCCGGCGGCGCGGTGCTCACCGGCAGCCACTTCGACTCGGTGCCGCACGGCGGGGCGTACGACGGGCCGCTCGGCATCGTCAGCGCGTTGCTCGCCGTGGACGAACTGCGGGCCACCGGCGTCACCCCGGTCCGGCCGGTGGTGGTGGCCGCGTTCGTCGAGGAGGAGGGCGCGCGGTTCGGCGTACCCTGCCTGGGGTCCCGGCTGCTCACCGGCGAGATCGAGGTCGACCGCGCGGCCGGGCTGCGCGACCACACCGGGGTGAGCTTCGCCGACGCGCTGGGCGACCGGCCGGCGGGCGCCGACCCGGCGCTGCTCGGCCGCTTCGCGGCCTTCGTCGAGCTGCACGTCGAGCAGGGCCGCGCCCTGGTCGACGCGGACGCGCCGGTCGCGGTGGCGTCCGCGATCTGGCCGCACGGCCGGTGGCGGTTCGACTTCACCGGCGAGGGCAACCACGCGGGTACGACCCGGATGGCCGACCGCCGCGACCCGATGCTCACCTACGCGTTCACCGTGCTCGCCGCGAACAAGGAGGCCCGGCTGCGCGACGCGCACGCCACCGTCGGCCGGGTGTCGGTCGAGCCGAACGCCACGAACGCGATCCCGTCCCGGGTCACCGGCTGGCTGGACGCGCGGGCGGCCGAGGCGGACACGCTGTACGGTCTGGTCGAGGCGGTACGGACCAAGGCCACCGAGCGGGCCGGCCGGGACGGCACCGCGCTGACCTGCACGCAGGAGTCGGCGACCCCGCTCGTGGCGTTCGACGGCGGGCTGGCCGGGCGGCTGGTCACGCTGCTCGACGCGCCGGTGCTGCCCACCGGCGCCGGGCACGACGCGGGGGTGCTGGCTGCGCACCTGCCCACCGCGATGCTGTTCGTGCGCAACCCGACCGGGGTGTCGCACTCCCCCGCCGAGTCCGCCACCGACGCCGACTGCGCCGCCGGGGTGGCCGCCCTGGCCCGGGTGCTGGAGGAGCTGGCATGCCGTTGACCCGCTGGCTGGCCGAGTACGCCTGGCTGCCCGACCACGCCGAGCCCACCCCGGACGTGCTGATCGAGGCGACGGACGGGCGGCTCACCGCCGTCACCCCGCTGACCGGCGGCGGGGTGCCGGCCGCCGGGGTGGAGGTGCTCGGCGACGCCACCCGGCTGCCCGGGCTGACCCTGCCCGGGCTGGCCGACGCCCACTCGCACGCGTTCCACCGGGCGCTGCGCGGGCGCACCCACGACGGGCGCGGCGACTTCTGGTCCTGGCGGGACCTCATGTACTCGGTCGCCGCCCGGCTCGACCCCGACTCCTACCTCGCGTTGGCCCGGGCCGTGTACGCGGAGATGGCGCTCGCCGGGATCACCTGCGTGGGCGAGTTCCACTACCTGCACCACGGCCCCGGCGGCACCCCGTACGACGACCCGAACGCGATGTCCGCCGCGCTGGTCGAGGCCGCCGCGCACGCCGGGATCCGGCTCACAGTGCTCGACGCCGCGTACCTGACCGCCGGCGTGGACGGCGCGGAGCTGGTCGGCCCGCAGCGCCGGTTCGGCGACGGCGACGCGTTGCGCTGGGCGGAGCGGGTCGACGCGTTCCGCCCGGCCGACGAGCACGTCCGGCTCGGCGCGGCGATCCACTCGGTCCGCGCGGTGCCCGCCGAGCAGCTCGCCACCGTGGCCGGCTGGGCCGACCGGCACGGGCTGCCGCTGCACGTGCACCTGTCCGAGCAGCCGGCCGAGAACGACGCCTGCCGGGCCGTGCACGGCTGCACCCCGACCCGGCTGCTCGCCGACCACGGCGTGCTCGGCCGGCACACCACCGCCGTGCACGCCACCCACCCGACCGCCGCCGACGTGGCGCTGCTCGGCGACAGCCGCACCGGCGTCTGCCTCTGCCCCACCACCGAGCGGGACCTGGCCGACGGGATCGGCCCGGCCCGCCGGATGGCCGAGGCGGGCAGCCCGCTCAGCCTCGGCAGCGACAGCCACGCCGTGGTGGACCTGTTCGAGGAGGCCCGCGCGGTGGAGCTGGACGAGCGGCTGCGCACCCGAAAACGGGGGCACTTCAGCGCCGCGGACCTGGTCACCGCCGCCACCGTGGGCGGGCACGCCGCGCTCGGCTGGGGTGACGCCGGCCGGCTCGCCGTCGGCGACCGGGCCGACCTGGTGACGGTACGGCTGGACAGCGCCCGCACGGCCGGCGTGCCGCCGGTCGGCGTGTTCTTCGCGGCCACCGCCGCCGACGTGACGCACGTGGTGGTGGACGGCCGGACCGTGGTGGCCGACGGCCGGCACCTGACCGTCGACGTCCCCACCGAGCTGCGGGACTCCATCGCGGCGGTGTTGTCGTGATCGGCAGCCTGCTCGTCGACAACATCGGCGAGCTGGTCACCAACGACGGTCGGGCCGGCGACCCGCTGGGCCTCCGCCGTGACGCCGCCCTGCTGATCGAGGACGGCGAGGTGGCCTGGGTCGGGCCGGCCCGCTACGCGCCCGCCGCCGACCGGCGGATCGACGCCGACGGCGCGGCCGTGCTGCCCGGCTTCGTGGACAGCCACGCCCACCTGGTCTTCGCCGGTGACCGGGCCGCCGAGTTCGCCGCCCGGATGGCCGGCGAGCCCTACACCGGCGGCGGCATCCGGACCACCGTCGGCGCCACCCGCGCCGCCTCCGACGACGACCTGCGCGCCACCGTGCGCCGGCTGCGCGCGGAGATGCTGCGGCAGGGCACCACCACCGTCGAGATCAAGAGCGGGTACGGCCTGACCGTCGCCGAGGAGGCCCGTTCGCTGCGGATCGCCGCCGAGTTCACCGAGGACACCACGTTCCTCGGCGCGCACGTGGTCCCCGCCGAGTACGCGGACCGCCCGGACGACTACGTGGGCCTGGTCTGCGGCCCGATGCTCGCCGCCGCCGCGCCGTACGCCCGCTGGATCGACGTGTTCTGCGAGCGGGGCGCGTTCGACGCCGACCACGCGCGGGCGATCCTCGCCTGCGGGCAGGCGGCCGGTCTGGGCGTGCGGCTGCACGCCAACCAGCTCGGCCCCGGCCCGGGGGTCCAGCTCGGGGTGGAGCTGGGCGCGGCGAGCGTCGACCACTGCACCCACCTGACCGACGCCGACATCGACGCGCTCGCCGGTTCGACCACCGTCGAGTGGCTCTCCGGGCCGCCGACCGGCACGGTCGCCACGCTGCTGCCCGGGGCGGAGTTCTCCACCCGCTCGCCCTACCCGGACGCGCGCCGGCTGCTCGACGCCGGCGTCACCGTGGCGCTGGCCACCGACTGCAACCCCGGCTCGTCGTACACCTCGTCGATGCCGTTCTGCGTCGCGCTCGCCGTACGCGAGATGCGGATGACCCCGGCGGAGGCGGTGTGGGCCGCGACCGCCGGTGGGGCGGCGGCGCTGCGCCGCACCGACGTCGGCCGGCTGACCCCGGGGGCCCGGGCCGACCTGATGATCCTCGACGCCCCCACCCACCTGCACCTGGCCTACCGGCCGGGTGTGCCACTGATCCGCCAGGTTCTGCACAACGGAGTGCCGCGATGACCACCGTGACCATCCTGTCCACCGGGATCACCCCCGCCGACGTGCTCGCGGTGGCCCGCGGCACCGCCAAGGTCGTGCTCGACCCGGCCGCCACCGAGGCCATGGCGACCAGCCGGTCCATCGTGGACGGCATCGAGGCCGCCGGCCGCCCGGTGTACGGCGTCTCCACCGGGTTCGGGGCGCTGGCCAACACGTTCGTCGCCCCGGAGCGGCGGGCCGAGTTGCAGCACGCGCTGATCCGCTCGCACGCGGCCGGCGTGGGCGCGCCGATGCCCCGCGAGGTGGTGCGGGCCATGATGCTGCTGCGGGTGCGCTCGCTCGCGCTGGGCCGCTCCGGCGTCCGCCCGCTGGTCGCCGAGGCGCTGGTGGACCTGCTCAACCACGAGGTCACGCCCTGGGTGCCGGAACACGGCTCGCTGGGCGCGTCGGGTGACCTCGCGCCGCTGGCGCACTGCGCGCTGGTGCTGCTCGGCGAGGGCTGGGTGCTCGGTCCGGCCGGCGACCGGATCCCCGCCGCCGACGCGCTGCGCCGGGTCGGGCTGAGCCCGATCGAGCTGGCCGCCAAGGAGGGACTGGCGCTGATCAACGGCACCGACGGCATGCTCGGCATGCTGCTGCTGGCCGTCCGCGACGCCCGGCACCTGTTCGCCATGGCCGACGTCACCGCCGCGCTGGCCATCGAGGCGATGCTCGGCTCGGAGCGGCCGTTCCTGCCCGAGCTGCACGCCATCCGCCCGCACCCCGGGCAGGCCGCCTCGGCCGCGAACATCCACCGGCTGCTGCAGGGTTCGGCGGTGATGGACTCGCACCGCGACGACCTGGCCCACGCGGTGCAGGACGCGTACTCGATGCGCTGCGCCCCGCAGGTGGCCGGCGCGGCCCGGGACACGCTCGACTTCGTCGAGGTGGTCGCCGGCCGGGAGCTGCTGTCCGTGGTGGACAACCCGGTCGTGCTGCCCGACGGGCGGGTCGAGTCGACGGGCAACTTCCACGGCGCGCCGCTCGGCTTCGCCGCCGACTACCTGGCCATCGCCGCCGCCGAGGTGGGCGCGATCGCCGAACGGCGGGTGGACCGGCTGCTCGACGTGGCCCGCAACCGGGACCTGCCGGCGTTCCTCTCCCCCGACGCCGGGGTGAACTCCGGGCTGATGATCGCCCAGTACACGGCGGCCGGCATCGTGGCGGAGAACCGCCGGCTGGCCGCCCCCGCCTCGGTCGACTCGCTGCCCACCAGCGGCATGCAGGAGGACCACGTCTCGATGGGCTGGGCGGCCACCAAGAAGCTGCGCACCGTGCTGGACAACCTGACCAGCCTGCTCGCGGTGGAACTGCTGGCCGCCGTACGCGGACTTCAGCTGCGCGCGCCGCTGGAGCCGTCGCCGGCGGGCCGGGCGGCGCTGGCCGCGCTCGGCGAGGCGATCGGCGAGCCGGGGCCGGACGTGTTCCTCGCCCCGCTGATGGAGGCGGCGCGCGAGGTGGTGCGCGGGCCGGCGCTGCGGGCCGCGATCGAGCGGGAGATCGGCCCGCTCGGCTGATCTCAGGCGGCGGGCGGCAGCACCTTGGCGACCAGCTTGGCCAGCTCCCGCAGCGCCTTGCCGCGGTGGCTGACCGCGTCCTTCTCCTCGGGCGTCAGCTCGGCGTTGGTCCGCTCCTGCCCGTCGCCCAGGAAGATCGGGTCGTAGCCGAACCCGCCCTCGCCGCGCGGCGCGCGCAGCAGGCGGCCCGGCTGCCGGCCGTCGACCAGGTGCTCCTTGCCGCCCGGCAGCACCAGCGCCACCGTGCAGACGAAGGCCGCGCCGCGGTGCTCGTCCGGCACGTCGGCCACCTGGTCCAGCAGGAGCTGGAGGTTGGCCCGGTCGTCGCCGTGCCCCCCGGACCAGCGGGCGCTGAACACGCCGGGCATGCCGTTGAGCGCGTCCACCGCGATGCCGGAGTCGTCGGCGATGGTCGGCAGGCCGGTGCGCCGGCAGCCCTCCCGGGCCTTGATCAGCGCGTTCTCGCCGAACGTCAGGCCGGTCTCCGGCAGCTCCGGATATTCCTCCACGTCGTCGAGGCCGAGCAGGGCGATCCGGTGGGCGCCGAGCGCGCCGTCCAGGATCCGCTGCAACTCGACGAGCTTCTTGCGGTTACGGGTGGCCAGGAGCACCTTGTTGTCGGTCACAGGTTCAGCGCCTTCCGCTGCGCGTCGGCCAGTTCCAGGCAGCCCGCCACGCCCAGGTCGAGCAGCGCGTCGAGCTGGTCGCGGGCGAAGACACCGGCCTCGCCCGTGCCCTGCACCTCGACGAAGTCGCCGGCGCCGGTGCAGACCACGTTCATGTCGACCTCGGCGGTCACGTCCTCGGCGTAGCAGAGGTCGAGCATCGGCTCGCCGCCGATCACACCGACGCTCACCGCGGACACCGAGCGGTGCATCACCTTCTCCACCTTGCCGGTGAGCGCCTTGCGCTCGGCCAGCCAGGTCACCGCGTCGTACAGGGCGACGTACGCGCCGGTGATCGCGGCGGTGCGGGTGCCACCGTCGGCCTGGAGCACGTCGCAGTCGAGCACCACGGAGTTCTCGCCCAACGCCTTCAGGTCGACGCAGGCACGCAGGCTGCGGCCGATCAGCCGGGAGATCTCGTGGGTACGACCGCCGACCTTCCCCCGGACGCTCTCCCGGTCGGAACGGGTGTTGGTGGCGCGGGGCAGCATCGCGTACTCGGCGGTCACCCAACCCAGCCCGGAGCCCTTGCGCCAGCGCGGCACACCCTCGGTGACGCTGGCCGTGCAGAGCACCCGGGTCGCGCCGAACTCGACGAGCACCGAGCCCTCCGGGTGGGTGCTCCAGCCCCGGGTCAGCGTCACCGGTCGGAGTTGGTCGGGCCGCCGCCCGTCAGGTCGCGCCATGCCTGCACCCTATGCGGTGCGGTGACCGCCCCGCCCGCGGGTGCCGCCGGCCGGTCAGATGTCGTAGCTGGCGCCCGCCCGGACCACCTCGAGCGGCCCGGCGAACGCCCCGGCCGCCGACTCCACGGTGTGCGACTCGCTGCCCCAGGCGGGGACGAGATGGGTGAGCAGCAGCCGTCCCACCCCCGCCTTGGTGGCCGCCTCGCCGGCCTCCCGGCCGGTCAGGTGCAGGTCCGGCGGGTTGTCCACGCCGTCCATGTAGCTGGCCTCGCAGAGGAACACGTCGGCGTCCTGGGCCAGCCGCAGCAGCGCTTCGCAGGGCGCCGTGTCGGCGGAGTAGCAGAACACCCGACCACCGTGCTCCAGCCGCACCCCGTACGTCTCGACCGGGTGGTTCATCCGGTCGACGGTGACGGTGAACGGGCCGATCGGGAACGTGCCCGGCTGGAGGCCGTAGAACTGGTAGACGTCCTCCACCGAGCCTTCCTCCTGCCCGTACGCGCTGGCCAGCCGGTCGGGCGCGCCGGAGGGGGCGTACATCGGCAGGGGCGGGTACGGGCCGTCCGGCGCGTACCGGCGCACCACCACGTAGGACACCGCGTCGAACATGTGGTCGCAGTGCAGGTGGGTGAGGAGGACGGCGTCCGGGGCGTGCAGCCCCACGTAGCGCTGGAGCGTGGAGAGCGAACCCACCCCGAAGTCGATCAGGAGCCGGAAACCGTCGGCCTCCAGGAGGTAGGCGGAGCAGGGGGACTCGGGCCCGGGGAAGCTGCCCGCGCAGCCGAGGACGGTCAGTCGCATCCGGTTGCCTCGATCTCACGGTGGGTAGTCGACGCGTCCGCAGTCGCCCCGCCGTTGATCTCTACCGACGCGCTCGCCACGCTGCGCAGCCTACGCGTCGGCCCGGTCGGGCAAGAATCATCTGCCGGAAGTTGTCATCAACGTGACACCCGTACACGTCTGGTCCCGGGAGATGACGACGGTCCGGTCGGCGACACGTCGCCGACCGGACCGACCGTCGGGCCGTCAGGCCCAGAGCTGACCCTCCAGGGCGTCCTCGGCGTCCGCGAGGGTGCCGCCGTACGCCCCGGTCGACAGGTATTTCCAGCCGCCGTCGCAGACCACGAAGGCCACGTCGGCACGGCGGCCGTCGCGGACCGCCTCGTGCGCCACGGCGAGCGCGGCGTGCAGGATCGCGCCGGTCGAGAACCCGGCGAAGATCCCCTCGACCTCGACGAGCTGACGGGTCCGCAGCACCGCGTCCCGGGTGCCCACCGAGAACCGCCGGGACAGCACCCCGGCGTCGTACAGCTCGGGCACGTAGCCCTCGTCGATGTTGCGCAGGCCGTAGACCAGCTCGCCGTAGCGCGGCTCGGCCGCCACGACCTGGATCCCGTCGACCTTCTCCCGCAGGTAGCGGCCGGTGCCCATGAGCGTGCCGGTGGTGCCCAGCCCGGCCACGAAGTGGGTGATGCCCGGCAGGTCGTGCAGCAACTCCGGCCCGGTCGTCTCGTAGTGCGCCCGGGCGTTCGCCTCGTTGCCGTACTGGTAGAGCATCACCCAGTCCGGGTGGTCGGACGCGATCTGCTTGGCGGTGGCGACGGCCTGGTTCGAGCCGCCGGCGGCCGGCGAGAAGATGATCTCCGCGCCGTACATCCGGAGCAGTTGCACCCGCTCGGTCGAGACGTTCTCCGGCATCACGCACACCAGCCGGTAGCCCCGCAGCTTCGCCACCATGGCCAACGAGATGCCGGTGTTGCCGCTGGTCGGTTCCAGGATGGTGTCGCCGGGGCGGAGCCGGCCGGCCTCCTCGGCCGCGCGGACCATGAACAGGGCCGCGCGGTCCTTGATGCTGCCGGTCGGGTTCCGGTCCTCCAGCTTGGCCCAGAGCCGCACCGGCGGCGCGCCGTCGGGCACCGTCGGCGAGAGCCGCGGGAGCCCGACCAGCGGCGTGCCGCCGGAGGCGTCGAGCAGACTGTCGTACCGCGCCATGCCGACCCCCTAGCGGGCGGCGGTGGCGCGCGCCGCGACCGCGTGCGAGGCGATCGCCGCCGCCGCGGCGAAGCCGAACGCGCCGCCGGCCACGGCCGGCAGGATGGTCACGCTGTCGCCGTCGTTGAGCTTGGCGTCGAGCGCGCCCAGGAAGCGGACGTCCTCGTCGTTGACGTAGACGTTGACGAACCGGTGCAGCGCCCCGGCGTCGGTGACCAGCCGGCCCCGCAGGCCGGCGTGCCGGGAGTCCAGGTCGGTGAGCAGGTCGGCGAGCGTGTCACCGCTGCCCTCGACGACCTTCGCGCCGCCGGTGTAGCTGCGCAGGATGGTGGGGATGCGAACCTCGATGGCCATGGTGTCTCGTGCTCCTCGTTCGGGTCGTGCCAGGTGACGGACAGGGAAGATGTGCCGGCGCTGGGGTCAGCGGCCGGAACACTCGTAGTCGACCGTCGCCGGGCTCTGCCCGAACATGTAGGACTGGACGGCGTGCGGGTCCACGGCGGCATCCACGATCTCGACCGGCTCCTCGGTGACCACGCCGTCGACGATCCGGAAGGAGCGGATCTCCTCGGTGTCGGACTCACGGGTCGAGACGAGCAGGTAGTGCGCTCCCGGCTCACCGGCGAAGGAGACGTCCGTGCGGGACGGGTAGGCCTCCGTGGCGGTGTGCGAGTGGTAGATGACGACCGGCTCCTCGTCGCGGTCGTCCATCTCACGCCAGACCCGCAACTGCTCCATCGAGTCGAACTCGTAGAAGGTCATCGAGCGGGCGGCGTTGTCCATCGGGATGTGCCGGGTCGGGGTGTCGCTGCCGGCGGGACCGGCGACCACGCCGCACGCCTCGTCCGGGTGGTCCCGACGCGCGTGGGCGACGATCGCGTCGATGATCGACCGGTCGATGCTCAGCACGCCGCCCAGCCTAGCGCCTGGCCGTCCCGGGCGGCGAGGTGGCGACCGTCACGACTCAGTCGATGAGCGCGTTGAGCAGGGACTCCTGCAGATATCCGAGATAGGCGTAGACCGACAGTTGGAACACCCGGGACGAGGCCGGGTCCGCGGCGACCGCGTCGTCGAGCTCCTCGCCCAGGTCGGTGCCGTCCTTGATCTCCAGCCGGACGCCCATCGCCAGCCGGGCGTCGTTGAGCGCGCGCAGCCACGCCTCGGCCGCCTCCGCGTCCAGCCGCACCTCACCCCCGGCGTCGCCGTCGGGCAACGCGGCGAGGATCGCGCCGGCCTGGTCGATCTTGGCGGTCTTGAGGTCGCCCTCGGTGTAGCGGCGGAACTCGGCCGTGCCCGCCGCGTCCTCCGGATAGACCTCGGGGAACAGCCGGCCGACCACCGGGTCACCGTGGTCGAAGCCGTCGGTCAGCAGCCCGACCACCTCGGAGGCGACCTTGCGCAGCACGCGCACCTCGTCGACGGCGAACGTCGCCACGTAGCGGTCGCCCCGGCGGCGGAACATGCTCATGAGCGGTCCACCGTCGCCCACAACCCGTACGCGTGCAACTGCGACGCGTCGTGCTCCATCCGCTCCCGGGCCCCGCTGGAGACCACCGCCTTGCCCTTGTGGTGCACGTCCAGCATGAGCTGTTCCGCCTTTTCCCTGCTGTACCCGAAGAGCTTCTGGAAAACCCAGGTCACGTACGTCATCAGGTTGACCGGATCGTCCCAGACGATGGTCACCCACGGCCGGTCGGAGACCGGCACCTCTTCGGTGTCCGGCGTCTCGACCGGCGCAACCTGTGGAGCCGCCATGCCCCCCATCGTGCCACCGGATCCGGGGAACCGATGAACCGGAACGGCGCGGCGGTCGGGATCACCCGCCCGGGCCGCGAACGTCGGCCCGGCCGCCCCCGCGGCGCCCCTGTTCTCAGGCAAGCAGGATGCCGTGGTCGACAGCATCGGTGAGCACCGCGCTCAGCGAGAGACGGATCACCTCGAAGCGGCGGGACACCTCCCGGGACAGTTCCAGCTCGACCTCGCGCAGGGCCCGCTGGGCCCAGGAGCGGGCGGCGCCCGGGTCGTCGTTGCCCGGCGACCGCCAGTGCTGCCAACAGCCGCCGTTGAGCGCCACGCCGATCGGCGGCAGCACCTCGTCGCGCTCCGCCCCGGGCAGGCCGGCCAGCGCGTCGAGCGCGCCGGTGCCGGTCAGCCCGGCCACCCCGGCCGTGCTGGTGACCAGGAGCACCCGGTCCAGCTCCCGGCTGTCCGGGTGGTCGGCCAGGCCCCAGCGCACGGCGTGGTCGATCCGCCGACGCACGCCCTCGGCGAGTGGCGCGCCGAAGACCCGGGCGGCGGCGTCGTCGACGATGCCGCGGACCGCCTCGTCGCACTGGGCCGTGGCGAGCAGCGACAGCGCCTCCAGCTCACGGTCGAGCAGCTGCGGCAGACCGGCGCAGCCGACCCCGAAGACGATCTCCTGCACCACCCGCAGGTGGATGTTGGCCAGCTCCAGGGCGAGGTGCTGGCGGATCCGCTGGGCGCAGGAGCGGGCCTGGCGGTCGATCCGGTCGGTCAACTCGGCGGGCTCGACCCCGGCCACCACCGGGACCCGGCCGTGCGCGCCGGGCGGCTCCGGCGGCCGGGCGCTGGCCCGGCGCAGCCCCTCGTCGGCGGCCCAGCCGACCAGGGCCCGGCGCAGGTTCGGCAGCTCCGCCGCGCGGGCCGGGAACCACCGCGCCGGGGCGAGAGCGGGCACCGCGGCCAGCAGCGCCGCGCGGTGGGCCGCGATCGAGACCGCCACCGGGTCGAGCCGACCGGCGGGGCCGGGCGGGCCGGTCCGGCCGGCCGACGGAACGGACGCCCCCGTGTCCTCCACCGCCGCGCCGTCCGCCGGCGCCGCCCAGCCGGTCACGCCGGGGGTGACCGCGAAGAAGACCGCGACCCGGGCCCGCGCCACCTCGGCCAGCAGGTGCAGCTCGACCGCGCTGAACGCCTGGTCGGCGGAGATCGTGAAGAGCAGCGCGCCGGCCCGACCCACGGCGTCCAGCAGCACCCGGCCACCGGCCACGCCGAGGGCGCCGGTGTCCGGCGTGTCGAGCACCGAGAAGTGCCGCAGCAGCGGGTCGGGCAGGCTCAGCTCGACCCGGCGCGGCGGCCGGGCGAGCGCCGGGCCGGCGGCGAGCGGGTCGGCGCCGTAGGAGTGCGGCTGGCGGTAGCCCGGGACGTACGCGGCCCGGGTGGCGACCTTGGCGTGGTTGACCAGCAGGTGACTGCCGGCGGGCACGGCGAGCGTCCCGGCGTCCAGCCCGAGCAGGCCGGCGATCAGCTCCCGCCGCCCGGCGCCCGCCGGACCGGCGACGACCACCGCCATCGGCTCGTCCGGCCCCGGCTCGGTCACCCCGACCCGGGTCGGCAGCGGGGCGCACCGGGGCGGCTCGGCCGGGCCTCCTGTTTCGGGCACGTCGACCGAGGGGAGTGGACCCGGCTTCATCAGGCGGCCTCCCGGTCAGGCGACCGGGGGGCCGGTCGCGGTCGAATCCCCTGGTCGCGGGGGATGCCGGAAGAGTACGTGTGTCAGGGATCCGACACCGAACACATCCGGTACTCACGGGTAATGAACAGATTACTCAACTTCACTGCGTGACGGTCTGCGCGCGGACGGAACACCATCGATATGCTGCACCGATGAGTAGGTGGGAGTTCGTCGGCCGAACGGATGAACTCAACCGTCTGTTGTCGGCGGTCGGTGGCCCGGAGGGGCGCGGACTGCTCTTCAGCGGCGACGCCGGCGTCGGCAAGAGCCGGTTGCTGCGGGAGGGGGTGGCCGCGCTCTCGCCCGAACGTCACGCCATCTGGTCCGTCGCGGCCAGCGCGACCACCGCCGCGCTGCCGTTCGGCGGGCTGGTCCAGGTGCTCCCGGCCGCGCAACCGCAGGGCCTCTCCCCCGCCGGGATCCTGCGCTGGGCCGTGGACGTGCTCCAGGAACAGGCCGCCGGCCGGCCCATCGTGCTGGCCATCGACGACGCGCACCTGCTCGACCCGCCCTCGGCGGCGCTGGTGCACCTGGTCGCCCGGTCCGAGAACGCCACCGTGATCGGGACGCTGCGCAACGGGGAGCAGATCCCGCTGCCGATCCGCGCCCTGTGGACCGACGACCTGGTCGACCTGGTCGAGCTGGCGCCGCTCGGCCCGAGCGAGACCACCGGGCTGCTCGCCGCGATCCTGGGCGGCCCGGTCGACGCCGGCTCCTCCGAGCGCCTGTTCCGGCTCTCCGCCGGCAATCCGCTGCTGCTGCGCGAGCTGGTGCTGGCCGCCGACGACGAGCTGAAGAGCACGTACGGGATCTGGAAGTGGACCGGCCGGCTGGAGCTGGCCCCCAGCCTCACCGACCTGATCGACACCCGGATCGGTCAGCTCACCCCCGGCGTCCGGGCCGTGGTCGAGCTGGTCGCGTTCGGCGAGCCGCTCGGCCTGCACCTGCTCGAGCAGGCGGTCGATCCGACCGACGTGGAGACGGCCGAGGAACGCGGGCTCATCACCATGGTCCGCGACGACCGGCGGCTCAACGTCCGCCTGGCCCACCCGCTCTACGGCGAGGTGATGCGCCGGCAGTGCCCGGTCAGCCGCACCCGGCGACTCCAGGCCACCCTGGCCGGGCTGCTGGAGCGGGTCGGCCAGCGTCGCCGGGACGACCTGCTGCGGGTCGCGGTGTGGCGGCTCGACTCGGGCACGGCCCAGGACGTGGCGCTGCTCCTCGACGCGGCCGTGCAGGCCTTCGGCCGGTACGACGTGCCACTGGCCACCCGGTTGGCCCGGGCCGCGCTGGAGGCCGGCGGCGGCACCGACGCGGCCGAACTGCTCGCCACCATCCTCATGTTCGGCGACCGGCCGGACGAGGCGATCGGGGTGCTCGACCAGGTCGCCGGCGAGATCCACGACGACCGCCGGCGGAGCCGCTGGCTGACCGTCCGGGGCATGGTCAGCTACTGGGGCCTCAACCGGGAGTCCACGGTGGAGGAGATCGCCGCCCGCGGCGAGGAGCTGTCCGACCCGGCCGACCGGGCCCGGGTCCGCGCCTTCGAGGCCATCATGCGGCTGCACCGGCTCGACGTCGACGTCGCGGTGCGGCTGGCCCAGGAGGTGCTCGACCGTCCGGCCGCCCCGATGGCGGCCCGCGAGCTGGCCCGCTGCACGCTCGCCCACCTCCAGGCGGCCCAGGGGCAGTACCGCCGCAGCGCCACCGCGATCGCCCGGGTGCAGGCCGAGGCCGCGTGCTGGCGGTCCGACATGCCCTACCTCCAACTCGCCATGGAGCTGGCCCGGGGCACCCGGCTGGCGCTCTCCGGCGACCTGGCCGGCATCGACGCGATCGTCGCGGACGAGTTCGCCGACCTGGCCGGCTCCGGCGACTTCCGGCTCGGCACCGGCTACCTGGCCATCCTCCAGGCGTACGCGGCCCGCCTGCGCGGACGCGGCGACGACGCGCTCAAGACCAGCCTGGGCGCCTGCGCGGTGCTCGCCACCAGCCGGGTGTACGCCGGCCTGGCGCACGCCGAACGCGCCCAGGCGGCGGCGTTGCGGGGGGACGCGGCGCACGCGGCCGAGGCGATGGCCGAGGCGGACCGGACGCACGCGCCCGGGATGGCCGTCCTCTACCCGTGGCTGGAGCAGGCCCGGGGCGCGGCGCAGGCGGCGGTCGGCGACCTGCCGGCGGCCACCAAGCACCTCTGCGCGCTGGCCGACCGGCTGCGCGAGGACGGGCTGGCCGGGCACGAGCTGCTCGTCCTGCTCGACCTGGTCCGGTTCGACCAGGCCGCCGCGCCGGTCGGACCGACCTGCACCGACGGCGGCCGGCGCACCGTGGCGCAGCGCCTCGCGGAGCTCTCCGAGCAGGTGGACGGGGTGCTGCCGCCGCTGGTCGCCCGGTACGGCCGGGCGTCGCTCGACGGCTCCCCCGACGACCTGCTCGCGGTGGCCGACGGCTTCGCCGCCCGCGAGCTGGTCGTCTACGCCGCCGAGGCCACCGCGATGGCGCTGCACCGGATGCGGGACGGGCGCGCGGGGGCGACCGGGCCGGTCCGGGAGCGCCTCGCCGACCTGCTGCGCCGCTGCGACGAGATCTCCACCCCGGCGCTGCGCATGCTCCGTCCCACGCTCAGCGACCGGGAGTGGGAGGTCGCCCGCCTCGCCGCCGAGGGCGTGACCAGCCGTGCGATCGCCGAGCGGCTGTTCCTGTCCACCCGCACCGTGGAGAACCACCTCCAGCGGGTCTACAGCAAGCTCGGCGTCACCGGCCGCGGCGAGCTGCGGGCCGCGCTGCGGTCGATGCCGGGGCACGACGGCGCGGATCCGGCCTGAACTCTAGGCTGGGGCGGTGAGCACCCTTCGCCCCGCGCTGCTGACCGACCACTACGAGCTGACCATGGTCAGCGCGGCCCTGCAGGACGGCACCGCCGACCGACGCTGCGTCTTCGAGGTGTTCAGCCGGCGCCTGCCGGCCGGCCGCCGGTACGGGGTGGTCGCCGGCACCGGTCGCCTGATCGAGATGATCCGCGACTTCCGCTTCGACCCGGCGGAGATCGACTTCCTCCGTCGCACCGGCGTGGTCGACGACCGCGCCGCCCGGTGGCTGGCCGACTACCGCTTCACCGGCGACGTCGACGGCTACGCCGAGGGCGAGCTGTTCTTCCCCGGCTCCCCGATCCTCACCGTGTCCGGCACGTTCGCCGAGTGCGTGGTGCTGGAGACGCTGGTGCTGTCGGTGCTCAACCACGACTGCGCGGTCGCCGCCGCGGCGGCGCGGATGGTCACCGCCGCGCGGGGCCGGGCGCTGATCGAGATGGGCTCGCGCCGGGCGCACGAGGAGGCCGCGGTCGCCGCCGCGCGGGCGGCGTACCTGGCCGGGTTCCGGTTCACCTCCAACCTGGCCGCCGGGCAGCGCTACGGCATCCCCACCGCGGGCACCGCCGCGCACGCGTTCACGCTGCTGCACGACGACGAGCGGACCGCGTTCGCCTCCCAGGTCGCCACGCTGGGCAAGGACACCACGCTGCTGGTCGACACGTACGACATCGCCCAGGGCATCCGCAACGCCATCGCGGTCGCCGGCCCGGAGTTGCGCGCGGTCCGGATCGACTCGGGCGACCTCGCAGTGATCGCCCAGCAGTCCCGGGAGCTGCTCGACTCGCTCGGCGCCACCGAGACGAAGATCATCGTCTCGGGCGACCTGGACGAGTACGCGATCGCCTCGCTGGCCGCCGAACCGGTGGACATGTACGGCGCCGGCACGGCAGTGGTGACCGGCTCCGGCGCGCCCACCGCCGGCCTCGTCTACAAGCTGGTCGAGGTGGAGGGGCGTCCGGTGGTCAAACGCTCCGAGCACAAGGCCACCATCGGCGGTCGGAAGGTCGCGGTACGCCGGCACAAGCCGACCGGCACCGCCACCGAGGAGGTCGTCGTGCCGCAGGGCGTGCCCGACCGGCAGCCCAACGACCGGCTGCTCCAGCACTCGTTCGTGGTCTCCGGCGAACCGGTCACGCTCCCGACGCTGGACGAGTCCCGCGAGCACCTGCGACAGTGTCTGATCTCCATCCCGTGGGAGGGGCTCAAGCTCTCCGGCGGGGACCCGGCCGTTCCGGTGACGGTCGTACCCGCGAGCTGAGGAGGACCGGCCAGATGGCGAACGCCCTGATCATCGTGGACGTGCAGAACGACTTCTGCGAGGGCGGGTCCCTCGCGGTCGGCGGTGGGGCCGGGGTGGCCGCCGGGATCTCCCGGCTGCTCGCCGCCGAGCCGGACCGCTGGGACCACGTGGTCGCGACGAAGGACTACCACATCGACCCGGGCGCGCACTTCGGCGACCCGCCGGACTTCGTCGACTCCTGGCCCCGGCACTGCGTGGTCGGCACGTCCGGCTCCGAGTTCCACAGCGAGCTGGTCACCGACCGGGTGGAGGAGATCTTCCACAAGGGCGAGCACGCGGCCGCGTACT
Organism: Micromonospora sp. WMMD754; assembly: GCF_049315235.1. Lineage (NCBI taxonomy): Bacteria > Bacillati > Actinomycetota > Actinomycetes > Micromonosporales > Micromonosporaceae > Micromonospora > Micromonospora sp. WMMD754. The sequence goes on along the minus strand of NZ_CP186058.1, from coordinate 3,227,445 downwards.
CCGGTTTCGAGGGGCACGCGCGCGACGGCGAGTGCCTGGCCGACTGGCTGCGCCGCCGCGACGTCGACCGGGTCGACGTGGTCGGCATCGCCACCGACCACTGCGTACGCGCGACCGCGCTGGACGCCGCCCGGGAGGGCTTCCGCACCACGGTGCTGCTGGACCTGACCGCGGCCGTCGCCCCGGAGACGCTGGACGTGGCGCTGCGCGCGCTCGACGGCGCCGGGGTCGCCATGGTGGGCGAGCCTGTGATCAGGGCCGCTTGACCAGGTAATCGCTTGCGGCTGTCGTGCCCCCGGCCCAGGATGGCGCGGGAGGTACGGACCGTCGTGAACCTGAAGCCTTACCGGGAGGCCCTCGCCCTGCCCGGCCTGCGGTCGTTGCTGCTGGTGTCCGTGCTGGCCCGCATGCCGCTGACCGCGACCGGCGTGACGCTCACCTTCTACGTGGTGCTCGACCTGGGGCGGGGCTACGGCGCCGCCGGTCTGGTCGGCGCCGCGTCGACCATCGGCGCCGCGCTCGGCTCACCGCTGCTCGGCCGGCTGGTCGACCGGCGCGGGCTGCGGCCGGTGCTGCTGCTCACCACGGTCGCCGAGGGCCTGTTCTGGGCCGCCGCGCCGACCCTGTCGTACCCGGTGCTGCTGCCCGCCGCGTTCCTGGCCGGGCTGCTCGCGCTGCCGGTCTTCTCGGTGGTCCGCCAGTCGATCGCGGCGCTGGTGCCGGCGGAGCGACGCCGGCCGGCGTACGCGCTGGACTCGATGTCGGTGGAGCTGTCGTTCATGGTCGGCCCGGCCTTCGCCGTGGCCCTGGCCACCACCGTCACGCCCCGGCTCACCCTCTGGGCGGTGGGCGCCGGGATCGTCGCCGCCGGCATCTGCTTCTGGCTGCTCGACCCGCCGACCCGGGCCGCCGACGAGCCGGCCGGCCCGCAGCGCGCGGTGTCCCGCCGGGAGTGGCTCACCCCGCGCCTGCTCGCCGTGCTGGCGGTCAGCCTGGCCGCCACCCTGGTGCTGGGCGGCACCGACGTGGCCGTGGTGGCCGTGCTCCGCGCCGGCGGCGAGGTCGGCTGGACCGGCGCGGTGCTGGCCGCCTGGGCGGTCGCCTCGCTGGTGGGCGGCTTCGCCTACGGCGCGGTCCGCCGCTCCTTCCCCCCGCTGGCGCTGGTGGCGGCGCTCAGCCTCACCACCATTCCGGTCGGCCTGGGCGGGTCGCACTGGTGGCTGCTCAGTCTCGCGCTGATCCCCACCGGGGCGCTCTGCGCGCCCACCATCGCGGCCACCTCGGACGCGGTGAGCCGGCTCGCACCGCCCGGCGTCCGTGGCATGGCGATGGGCCTGCACGGCTCCGCCGTCACCGTCGGCATCGCGCTCGGCGCGCCGCTGGCCGGCGCGGTGATCGACGCGTCCGCGCCGGCCTGGGGCTTCGTGGTCACCGGGGTGATCGGGCTGCTGGTGGCGCTGGCCGTGCTCCCGGTCGAGCTGCGTCACCGGCGCCACTCGGCGCCCGCCGCCACCCCCGAGCCCGAGCTGGCCCCGGCCACCCCCTGACCGCCGTTCCCACCCGCGCGGGATGCCCTCCGATCCCGCCCTCGGAACTGCCGGACCGGTCCGACCAGCGGCCCCCGCCGGCACGCCCGACAGGGTCGCCCTCGTCCCAGGCACCGGGCCCGTCTGGCACCCGCGGAGGTCGCGGTGGCTGCCCCGACCCAGCCCTTCGACCGACCCGGTCCAGGCACCCCCGCACGGCACACGCCGCGCAGCCCCGAGCGACCCGGCTCAGCGGTGTTGACCAAGGAGTTCGCGTCCGAAAAGGCACCGATCTCCGGCGCAAACTCCTTGGTCACCACAGGGCGGGGTAGATCGTGCACGGCCCCTGTCCGCCGATAGGGACAACTCCCCCAATCCACCCCTGCGTCGATCATGAAGTTGGCGGCGACAAAACGGACCAACCGCACCACCAACTTCATGATCGACCGGGGCGGGCGGACGGGAGAGGGGGGAAGGGCGGGAGGGGTGGGAAAGGCGACGGGCGCCGCGCCCCCGGGTGGTGGGGTGCGGCGCCCGTCGTGGGCTCGCCAGGCGGTCTAGCGCTGGTCGAGGTTGCCCGCGGTGTCCTCCTGGTAGCTGGCGCCACCGTTGACCTCGCTGGTCAGCGGCTTGGCGCCACCCTCGGGCGGGCCGGCCAGGGACTGCCCGGCGGCCAGCTCGGGGAACTTCGCGTCGAAGGCCGGCCGCTCGGAGCGGATCCGCGGCATCCGGTCGAAGTTGCGCAGCGGCGGCGGGGAGCTGGTGGCCCACTCGAGCGAGTTGCCGTGACCCCACGGGTCGTCGACCTCGACCACCGGACCGGTCTTGTACGACTTCCAGCAGTTCCAGATGAACGGCAGGGTCGAGATACCGGTGATGAACGCGCCGATCGTGGAGATCATGTTCAGCGTGGTGAAGCCGTCGCTGGGCAGGTAGTCGGCGTAGCGCCGGGGCATGCCCTCGTTGCCCAGCCAGTGCTGCACCAGGAACGTGGTGTGGAAGCCGATCATGGTCAGCCAGAAGTGGATCTTGCCGAGTCGCTCGTCGAGCATCCGGCCGAACATCTTCGGGAACCAGAAGTAGATGCCGCCGAAGACGGCGAACACGATGGTGCCGAAGAGCACGTAGTGGAAGTGCGCCACCACGAAGTACGAGTCGTGCAGGTGGAAGTCGAGCGGCGGGCTGGCCAGCAGCACACCGGTCAGACCACCGAAGAGGAAGGTCACCAGGAAGCCGACCGCGAACAGCATCGGCGTCTCGAAGGTGATCTGGCCCCGCCACATGGTGCCGATCCAGTTGAAGAACTTCATGCCGGTGGGCACGGCGATCAGGTAGCTCAGGAAGCTGAAGAACGGCAGCAGCACCTGGCCGGTGGCGAACATGTGGTGCGCCCAGACGCTCATCGACAGAGCGGCGATGGCGATGGTCGCCGCCACCAGGCCCTTGTAACCGAAGATCGGCTTCCGGGAGAACACCGGGATGATCTCGGTGATGATGCCGAAGAACGGCAGCGCGATGATGTAGACCTCGGGGTGACCGAAGAACCAGAACAGGTGCTGCCAGAGCATCGGCCCGCCGGTCGCCGGGTCGTACACGTGGGCGCCGAGCAGGCGGTCCGCGGCGAGCGCGAAGAGCGCGGCGGCCAGCAGCGGGAAGACCAGGATGGCCAGCAGGCTGGTGACCAGCATGTTCCAGGTGAAGATCGGCATCCGGAACATGGTCATGCCGGGCGCGCGCAGGGTCAGGATCGTGGTGATCAGGTTGACCGCGCCGAGGATCGTGCCCAGACCGGAGATGGCCAGGCCGACCACCCACATGTTGGCGCCGACGCCCGGCGAGTGCTCGACCGTGCTCAGCGGCGTGTAGGCCGTCCAGCCGAAGTCGGCCGCGCCACCCGGGGCGATGAAGCCCGCGGTGGCCAGCGTGCCGCCGAACAGGTACAGCCAGTAGGCGAACGCGTTCAGCCGGGGGAACGACACGTCGGGCGCGCCGATCTGCAGCGGCACCACGTAGTTCGCGAAGGCGAACACGATCGGCGTCGCGAAGAACAGCAGCATGATCGTGCCGTGCATGGTGAAGAGCTGGTTGTACTGCTCGGGCGACAGGAACTGCAGCCCCGGTCGCGCCAGCTCGGCGCGCATGATCAGGGCCATCAGGCCACCGATCATGAAGAACGCGAACGCGGTGACCATGTACATGATCCCGATCTGCTTCGCGTCCGTGGTGCGCAGCAGCCGCGCGATGGCCGACCCCTTGACCGGCTCGCGGACCGGCCAGGGCCGGGTCACGACCGGCTTGGGTGCGACGGTGGTCACGAGTGGCCTCCGGTTCTGGGTTGTCCCGCTCGGCGCGCTGGTCATCGGCGCAGCCGTCATCCGCAAGGAGGATAGTCCCCGGTAGGTGGCCCCGCCGCGTGGGGTGGGCGGCTACGATCTTCGGCCCTCACAGCGGGCCGGTGAGGAGCCGGTAGTGCTCCCCGAAGATCCGCCCGCCGCGCCCGCGCAGCAGCGGGTCGCGCAGCGCCGGCGGCACGTCCCGGGTGCGGTTGCGGTCCCGGGTCCGGTCCCGCACCCAGCGGGTACGCGGCCGGCGACGACTCTCGTACGCGATCAGGGCGGCGTCGACGCTGCCGGCGGCGTGCAGCGACTCGGCGAGCACGACGGCGTCCTCCAGCGCCATGGCGGCCCCCTGGGAGAGCGTCGGCGCGGTCGCGTGAGCGGCGTCACCGACGAGCAGCACCCGGCCGTGGAACCAGCGCCCCAGCTCGACCTCCTCGGTGCGTTCGACGTGCACGGTCTCCAGCGCGGCCAGCACCTCGGGCACCGGACCGCCGTAGTCGCCGAACAGCTCGTGCAGCCGGGCGAGCGGGTCGGCCGGCAGGTCGGTGCCGGCCTCGTCGGCATAGCAGTAGAGCCGACCGGCGCCGAGCGGCACGACCAGGAAGCCGGCGCGTTGCCCGAGCAGGGCGGTCCAGTCGGCCACCCGGGGACCGCCGCGCACGACGGCGCGGTAGACCACCTGGCCGGCCGGGCGGGGCGGGCCGCCGAGCGCCGCCAGCGTGCGCACCGCGGAGCGGGGCCCGTCGGCGCCCACGACCAGGTCGTACTCCCCGCAGGTGCCGTCGGTGAAGCCGACCGTGACGCGGCCGGGCAGCGGCTCGACGGTGCTCACCTCGGCGCCGTGCCGGACCGCGCCGCCGGCGCCGGTGAGCAGCACCCGGTGCAGTTCGGCCCGGGGCAGCGCCCGGCACTCCCCCACCCCGGCCCAGAGCGCGTCGAGGTCGACCTCGCACAGCGGCGCCCCGGCGGCGTCGAGGAAGCGCTGCCGGTGGACCACCTGGCCGAGCGGGCGCAGCGGACCGTCCAGGTCGAGGCGGCGCATCGCCCGGGCCGCGTTGCCGGGCAGATAGAGGCCGGTGTCGGTGTGCTCGGTGGGCGGCAGCCGCTCGGTGACGTCGGGCCGGAACCCCGCCAGGCGCAGCGCCCGGGCCACGGCGAGGCCGGCGATGCCCGCGCCGACGACGAGGATGCGCAGGGGGGAACCACCCATCGTGGGGTACGCCTCCGGAGGGGATCGGAACGCGTTGGAGGCAAGACATTACTCGCCGCAACCAGGCGGCGAAAGTGCCCGTCGGCCCTGGCGCGGGCACCCGGTCGACGGCCCCCGCCATCCCACCAGCAGGAATCCCACGCCAACCGGAGGATCGGCGCCCACGACAGCTTAACCGGTCCAGTTGCGCAACGGTTTCAGACATGTAAATGTGTGACGTGAACGTGGGAGCGCTCCCGCTCGTACCACCCCACAGATCCGGCGCCCCTCGCGCCGAGCCAAGGAGCATCATGAAGCGTCCACTCAGGGCCATCGCCGCGGCCGGTCTGCTGGCCGCCAGCGCCGTCGTCGCCGTCGCGCTCGGCGGCAACGCCTCCGCCGACACCCAGATCTGCGAGCAGTACGGCTCGACCACGATCGGCGGCAAGTACGTGGTGCAGAACAACCGCTGGGGCACCAGCGCGCAGCAGTGCATCAACGTCACCTCGACCGGCTTCTCGATCACCCGGGCGGACGGCTCCGCGCCGACCAACGGGGCGCCGGTCTCCTACCCGTCGGTCTTCGTGGGCTGCCACTACACCAACTGTTCGCCGGGCACGAACCTGCCGGTCCAGGTGAAGAACATCAGCAGCGCGCCGGCCAGCATCAGCTACAACTACGTCAGCGGCGCGATCTACGACGCCGCCTACGACATCTGGCTCGACCCGTCGCCCAAGCGGGACGGGGTCAACCAGATGGAGATCATGATCTGGCTCAACCGGCAGGGCCCGATCCAGCCCATCGGCTCGCCGGTCGGCAACGCCAGCATCGCCGGCCGGACCTGGGAGGTCTGGCGGGGCAGCAACGGCTCCAACAACGTCATCTCGTACGTGGCGCCCTCGGCGGTCCCCAGCTTCAGCTTCGACGCGATGGCGTTCATCAACGACACCCGCAACCGCGGCGCGATCACCAACGACTGGTACCTGACCAGCATCCAGGCCGGCTTCGAGCCGTGGCAGGGCGGCGTCGGGCTGGCCGTCAACTCGTTCTCGCAGAGCGTCAACACCGGCAGCAACCCGCCGCCCACGACCACGCCGCCGACCGGCAACCCGACGACGAACCCGCCGTCCGGCACGGCCTGCACCGTGACGTACCGGGCGACGAACGTGTGGAACAACGGCTTCACCGCCGAGGTGACCATCAAGAACACCGGCTCCGGCACGATCAACGGCTGGACGCTGAACTACAACCTGCCCTCCGGGCAGAACGTGACCAGCGCGTGGAACGCCACCGTGAGCCAGAGCGGCTCGGCGGTGACCGCGCGCAACGTCAGCTACAACGGCACCCTCTCCCCGGGCGCCTCGACCAACTTCGGCTACCAGGCCACGCTGAACGGCAGCTTCTCCGCGCCGAGCAGCTTCTCCCTCAACGGCGCCACCTGCGCCCGGGGCTGACCACCGCAGCGCGAAGGGGCGCGGTCGCCACCGCGACCGCGCCCCTTTCCGCGTGCGCGGTCAGCCGCCGAGGGCGTCGATGTCGCGCATCTCCTCGGCGGTCAGCGAGAACCCGAACACGTCGGCGTTGACCCGGATCCGCTCCGGCGTGACCGACTTCGGGATGACCACGATCTCGTGGTCGATGTGCCAACGCAGCACCACCTGGGCCGGCGACACGTCGTGCGCCTGCGCGATCCGGACCAGCACCGGGTCGGACAGGTCACTGGTCTTGAACGGGCTGTAGCCCTCCAACGCCACCCCCCGGTCCCGGTGGGCGGCGTGCGTCTGCCGGTCGTACAGCGACGGGCTCCAGCGGATCTGGTTGACCGCGGGCGTCTCCTCGGTGGCCTGGATCAGCTCGTCCAGCTGCGCGACCGAGTAGTTGCTCACGCCGACGGCCCGGGCCAGGTTCTCGTCCCGGGCGGCCAGCATCTCCCGCCAGACCGGGATGCTGTCACCGGGCGCGGACGGCGGCCAGTGCACCAGCCACAGGTCGACGTACCCGGTGTCCAGGGCGGCCAGGCTGGCCTCGATCGTCTCCCGCTCCCGGCCCACCCGGTCCGGCGGCAGCTTGGTGGTGATGAACAGGTCCTCCCGGCGCAGTCCGCTCTCCTTGACCGCGCGCCCCACCTCCTTCTCGTTGCCGTACATCGTCGCGGTGTCGATGTGCCGGTAGCCGGCGTCCAGCGCGGCGAGCACGGCCTGGTAGCCGTCCTCGCCGGTGGCCTGCCAGGTGCCGAAGCCGAGCAGGGGGATCCGGACGTCGCCGGGGAGCGGAAGGGTGGGCTGGTCGAGGTCCATGTCGTCGGTTCTACCCCTGATCGTCGCCGCCATGCCGGCGCGACGGGCCGGTCTGACGGACAATGCGGGGGTGGCGGACCGGCTGGAGGAGTACCGGCGCAGGCGGGACGCGGCGCGCACCCCGGAGCCGGTGCCCGAGCGGACCCCGCGCCGCCGGCGGCCGGCCCGGTCCGCGCCCCGCTTCGTCATCCAGCAGCACCACGCCCGGAGCCTGCACTGGGACCTGCGGCTGGAGCACGACGGCGTGCTGGCCTCCTGGGCGGTGCCGCGCGGCCTGCCCCGCGAACCGGGCCGCAACCACCTCGCCGTGCACACCGAGGACCACCCGATGGAGTACCTGACCTTCTCCGGCGAGATCCCGGCCGGGGAGTACGGCGGCGGGCGGATGACCGTGCACGACACCGGCACCTACCGCGCGGAGAAGTGGCGCGACGACGAGGTGATCGTCGTGCTCGACGGCGAGCGCACCAAGGGGCGGTACGTCCTGTTCGCCACCGGGGGCCGGGGCCGGGACTGGATGGTCCGCCGCACCGACCCGGCGCCGGCGGGCTGGACGCCGATGCCCGAGCTGGTCCGCCCGATGCGCGCCGCCGAGGGGAAGCGGCTGCCGCGCGACGCCGACGCCTGGGGGTACGAGCTGCGCTGGCCGGGCGTGCGGGCGATGGCGTACGTCTCGGGCGGCCGGCTGCGACTGCTCGACGGCGACGACGCGGACGTGACCGCTGCGTACCCGTGGGCGCGGGCGATGGCCGAGGAGCTGGCCCCGACCGAGGTGGTGCTGGACGGCGTGCTGGCGCGGATCGACCCGGCCGGCCGACTCCACCCGCCCACCCGACGCGACGGTCAGTTCCTCGCCGTGGACCTGCTCTGGCTGGAGGGCGTGAGCAGCCTGGACGTGCCGTACGCGCAACGCCGTGACCTGCTCGACGGTCTGGCGCTCGCCGGCCCGCACTGGCAGACTCCGCCCTGGTTCCCGGGAGTCGGCGCGGACGCCCTACGGGCCGCCCGTGAGCAGGGGCTCCCGGGAGTGGTGGCGAAACGCCTCGACTCCCCGTACGAGCCGGGCCGGCGCAGCCGGCACTGGCTGAGCATCGACGCGAGCTGAGGACCACCGTGCACCTGACGCACCTGGAGTGCCCGCGCTGCGGCCTGGAGCATCCGGCCGACAAGCCGCAGAACCTGTGCGGGTGCGGCTCGCCGCTGCTGGCCCGCTACGACCTGGCCACGGTGGCCGCCACGGTGACCCCGGAGCAGTTCGGGCTGCGCCCGGCCGACCTGTGGCGCTACCGGGAGCTGCTGCCGGTGGCCGACCCGAGGTTCGTCACCACGCTGGGCGAGGGCTGGACGCCGATGTGGCGCGCGCCGGCGTACGGCCACGAGATCGGCATCGCGGACCTGATCGTCAAGGACGAGGGGCTGACCCCGACCGGGTCGTTCAAGGCGCGGGGCGCCGCCGTCGGCGTGAGTCGGGCCCGGGAACTGGGCGTCGAGCGGATCGCCATGCCGACAAACGGCAACGCCGGGGCGGCCTGGGCGACGTACGCGGCGCGAGCCGGGATGGGCGCGACGATCGCCATGCCGCTGGCCGCGCCGACCATCTGCCGCCAGGAGTGCCTCGCCGCCGGCGCGGACCTGCGGCTGGTCGACGGCCTGATCAACGACGCCGGTCGGGAGATCGCCGAGCTGGTCGCCGGGTCGGACGGGCGGATCTTCGACGCCGGCACGCTGCGCGAGCCGTACCGCCTGGAAGGCAAGAAGACGATGGGGTACGAGATCGTCGAGCAGCTCGGCTGGCAGGTGCCCGACGTCATCGTCTACCCGACCGGGGGCGGCGTCGGGTTGATCGGCATCCACAAGGCGCTGCACGAGCTGCGTGAGCTGGGGTGGGTGGAGGACCGGCTGCCCCGTCTGGTGGCCGTGCAGTCCAGCGGCTGCGCGCCGATCGTGCGCGCGTTCGCGGCCGGCGAGGCGCGGGCCACCCCGTGGGCGGACGCGCACACCGTGGCGTTCGGCATCACCGTGCCGGCCCCGCTCGGCGACGAGCTGATCCTGACCGCGCTGCGGGACAGCGCCGGCACCGCGATCGCGGTGGACGACGCGGAGATCCTCACCGACCTGCGCGACTTCGCCGCCCGCGAGGGACTGCTGTTGTGCCCGGAGGGCGCGGCCTGCCTGACCGCCGCCCGGCACCTGCGGGCCGGCGGCTGGATCCGCCCCGACGAGCGCGTGGTGGTGCTGAACACCGGCGCCGGCATCAAGTACCCGGACCTGGTGTAAGGAGGGGCCCCTTCTTAACGTCTCCGGTAGAGGCGGGGCCCCCGCTTAACACCTGCCCACGGGGCGTCAGGACGTCGGTGGCTCGTCCTCGCCGGCCTCCTCGGCCGCGTCCGCCTCTTCCTTGGTCTTGTGCACCGCGCCGTCGGCGTGCTCCGGCGGGCCGTAGACGGTGTAGAGCACCAGCGGGTTCGGCCCGGTGTTGACGAAGTTGTGCTTCGTGCCGGCGGGCACGACCACCAGGTCGCCGGAGACGACCTCCTTCTTCTCGCCCGCCACCCGCGCCTCGCCGGTGCCGCTGACGAACGTCAGGATCTGGTCGATGCCCTCGTGGACCTCCTCGCCGATCTCACCGCCCGGCGGGATGGTCATGATGACCAGCTGGGTGTGCTCCCCGGTCCAGAGCACGCGGCGGAAGTCGGGACTCTTCTCGGCGACGGTCGCGATCGTGAAATGCTCCATGGCCCGCTCATACCCCGTTCGCGCGCCGACCACGCCGGGACTCGCAGATGGTGGAATTCCCCACCCCGGTCAGGTTTGGATCCTCTCCGGACGGGCATCTGCTGCCGACAAGACCGGTGCGGGCTGGGCCGGTCGAGCCAGGTCCCCGCTGACGTACCGCCGTACGGCTGCGGCGGTGGGAGACGGCCAGAGCGCGGCGACGTTACGACCCCGGTCGTGCGGCGCCGTGCGCTCGTCTGTGGGCCCGCACGCACCCGAGCAGCACCAGCGCCGCCGCCGCGTATCCGAACAGGTCGGCCCAGATGCCACCGCCGACCCGGGCCTGGTATTCCAGTGGGCTGTAGAAGGTCGACCCGCCGGCCGCCGGGGCCGGCAGCGCCGGCAGCGCCGCCGTCACGCCGAGCGCGGCCACCGCGGCCAGACCCAGGCCCGCCGCCACGACGACCACCGCCGACCGGTGCAGCGCGACCACCGCCAACCCCACCAGCACCAGGTACGGCGGCAGCACGACGTCCAGTCCCGGGGTCGTCAGGTACGGCGGCGTCACGGCGTCCCGGACCACGACGAGCGCGAGGGCCGACCCGAGCAGCGCCACTGTCGCCAGCGTGCGGCGCCGGTCGGGTCCGGCCGCCGGCAACGCGGCGACGGCCACCGTGAGCGCCACGCCGACCAGCGCCCAGAGCAGCCAGGTGCGGGGCGCGACGGGCTCGGGGCGCAGCGCCGTCCACCCGAAGCTCGGTCGCTCCCCCACCGGCAGGCTCAGCGCGGCCAGCGCGAACCCGGCGACCGCGAGCCCGCAGCGGGTCCAGGGCGACAGCCCCGGAGCGGTCAGGGCGCCGCCGGCCGCCGCGCACCAGGCGAGGGGTTGGGCGGCGGGCAGCAGCGGCTCGGCCGACCAGTTCCCGGCCAGATGCGCGAGCGCCAGCAGGACGGCGGTCGCGGCGAGCAGGCGGTACGGACGCACCGCGCGATGCTGCCACACCCGGGCGGCCCGCCGTCGCCCCGTTCAGGCGAGCACGGCCAGGTGGAACGGACGGTCCGCGTGCCCGCTGGCGGCGTGCGTCTCGACGAAGACCGCGTTGGCGATGCCGGTACGGGGCGCCACGGTGATGACGCCCTGCGGGGCGAGCCCGCCGCCGGTGGCCGGGCCGACGGTTCCGACGTACGCGGCCCCGGCCACGTCCTGGTCGAAGGCGACCTGGTACATCCCGGCGGCGAGTCGGGTGGCCGAGGTGGCGCCGAGACCGCGGACCAGGGTGCCGTTCGCGTCGACCACCGCGAACAGCACCCGGGCGGTGGCCGGCAACCCGGCCGGCGAGCACGAGTTGATCTCGGTGTCGACGCGCGCGACCTCCTGCACGCTCGGGGTGGGCTGGCCGGTCGTTCCCCTCCTCGATCTGGGGCTGGGCATGGTGTTCCTCTCTCCCACCGGTACGCCGGTGGGAGGCGTTCGTGGTGCTTGCGGACGATCAGCGGCGATCGTCCTCTTCCTCCGAAGCTATGTCGGTCCGTCGCCCGTCAACCAGTGACAGGGCTGTCCGATCACTGACAGTCGACGCCCCTGAGCTGGGAAAACGTCAGTCGTCGAGGTCCCGGACCGGAACCCCGTCGCGGCAGCGCAGTCGAAGTTCGTACTCGTCGGAGGCGCCGACGAAGCGGATCTCGACGTGGTCGTCCGGACCTCGGTCGTCGTCCTTCGTCCGGTAGCCCGGCGCCGGCGACCACGTCACCACGCGCACCCCGGCCGGCCCGCACTCGGCCTCCACGCTGCCGCCGGCGGTCACGAAGCCGCGCCGGGACCCGCCCGGGGTGGACGGCCCGCCCGTCGTCGGCACCGGGGTCGCGCCCTCCGACCTCGTGGGAGCCGCCCCGGGCTCGGCGAGCGCGCGGGCGACGTCCTGCTCGGTGCGTACCCCGCCGGCCGTGCCGGTGATGCCCGCGCCCACGAGGTCGACGGCGGCCAGCCCGACGAGCGTGGCGGCGGCGGTGGTGGCCAACCAGCCGGCGACGGCGAGCCACGAGCGGCGATCCATGCCCCGAGTGTGCCCCGGGACCGGGTTGGGCGGGTCGTGGGGCGACGCTAAGGTCCGGTTAAGGGGCGCGGTCCCCGGCCCGTCCGGGGGCTAACCTGCCTTCGTGGCGCGCCTGCTGCTCGTCGAGGACGACCTGACCATCCGCACCCCGCTGCTGCGCGCCCTGCGCGAGTTCGGGCACGCGGTCGCGGCCGCGTCGACCGCCCTGGACGGGCTGCGCGACGCCCTGGACGACCGGCCCGACCTGATCGTGCTCGACCTGGGACTGCCCGATCTGGACGGTGCCGAGATGCTGCGCATGCTGCGGGCGGTCAGCGCGGTGCCGGTCGTGGTGGCGACCGCCCGCGACGACGAGGCCGGCATCGTCCGCCTGCTCGACGCGGGCGCGGACGACTACCTGGTGAAGCCGTTCACCGCCGCGCAGCTCGACGCGCGGATACGCGCGGTGCTGCGGCGTTCGGCCGCCGGGGACGCGGCGGAGGCGGCGCTGGTGGTCGGCGGGCTGCGGATCGACCCGCGTGGTCGTCGGGTCTCGCTGGACGGCGCGCCGGTCGAGCTGACGCCGCGCGAGTTCGACCTGCTGCACCACCTCGCCGGCCGGCCGGGACAGGTGGTCACCAAGCGGGAGCTGCTGACCGAGGTCTGGCGGATCCCGTACGGCGGGGCGGACAAGACGGTCGACGTGCACCTGTCCTGGCTGCGCCGCAAGCTGGGCGAGAGCGCCCAGCGGCCGCGCTACCTGCACACCGTACGCGGGGTCGGGGTGCGGCTCGACGTGCCGGGATCCGACCGGTGAGGGGCCGCCTGACGCTGCTGGTCGCGGCGGTCGGCGTGCTCGTCATGATCGCGTTCCTGGTGCCGCTGGCCGTTCTGGTGCGCACCGTCGCCGCGGACCGGGCGACCACCCGCGCGGTCGCGGACGTCCAGCGCCTGGTCCCGCTGGTCGGCACGGCCGATCCGGCGACGATCCGGTCCACGGTGGACCAGTTGGGCGCCGACACCGGCCGCGACGTGAGCGTCTTCCTGGCCGACGGCACCGTGCTCGGCGCGCCGGCCGCACGCACCCCGACGGTCGAACTGGCCGCCCGGGGCGAGAGCCTGACCGTCGAGTCCGCCGCCGGGCGGGAGGTGGTCGTCGCGGTCCAGGGCCGTCCGGAAGGGACCGGGGTGATCCGCACCGTGGTGCCCCGGGGCGAGCTGACCGCCGGGGTCACCCGCGCCTGGCTGGTGCTGGCGCTGCTCGGCGCGCTCCTGGTGCTGGTCGGCCTCGTCGTCGCGGACCGGCTGGCCGGCACCCTGGTGCGGCCGATCTCTGCGCTGTCGGCCGTCTCCCACCGGCTCGCCAACGCCGAACTCGACGCCCGCGTGGAGCCGGCCGGCCCGCCCGAGCTGCGGGAGGTCGCGGGCGCGCTGAACCACCTCGCCGGACGGATCCAGGTCCTGCTGCGCGAGGAACGCGAGCAGGTGGCCGACCTGTCGCACCGGCTGCGTACCCCGCTGACCGCCCTGCGGCTGGAGGCCGAGACGCTGCGGGATCCGGACGACGCGGCCCGGCTGACCGCCGCCGTGGACGGCCTGGAGCGGGCCGTGACCGGGGTGATCCGGCAGGCCCGATGGCGCAGCACGGCATCCGCCGGCGGCAGCTGTGACGCGGCGGTCGTGGTCGGCGAGCGGGTGACGTTCTGGTCGGTGCTCGCGGAGGACACCGGGCGGGCGCTGACGGTCGACCTCGCGCCCGGCCCGGTGCCGGTCCGGATCGGCGGGGACGAGCTGGCCGCCGCGGTGGACGCGTTGCTGGGTAACGTCTTCGCCCACACCCCGGACGGCACCCCGTTCGAGGTACGGCTCGCGGCGCGGGCGGACGAGGTGACGCTCACCGTGACCGACGCCGGCCCGGGCCTGCCCCCGGGCTCGCTGCGCAGGGGCGCCAGCGGGGCCGGGTCGACCGGTCTCGGGCTGGACATCGCCGAGCGGGCCGCCCGGGCCGGCGGCGGCCGCCTGGAGCTGTCGGCCGGTCCCGACGGGGGCGCCCGGCTGGCGCTCACGCTCGGCGTCGTGGCGCCGCGCTGACACCGCCTACTCCGGCTCCCACTCGTCGAGCAGGTCGAACAGACCGCGGTCGCCCTCGATGTCGAGCGAGTCCATCGGAATCCGGCCGTAGAAGGCCAGGACCAGTTCGCCGGCCGTACCCCGGGCGGAGGCGTCGGCCGCGCCCGCGTCGGTGGGTCCGGGCAGGCGGTCGGCGCGTACGCCGTCCGCGGAGAGCCGCTGGCGCCAGGAGCGGCCCTCGGTGGCGTGGTAGTCGACCGCGGCGGGCCCGTGCGGCCAGCCGGCCGTCGTCGTGCAGCAGGTGGACAGGAACTCCTCGACGCCGTCGAGCGCCACGTCGTCCGGCAGCGGCCGGGGCGCGCCCACGGTGAGTTGGGCGTCGTAGGTGTGCACGGCGATCTCCTGGAGCTGGTGCCGGGCGACGGCGCCACAGGTCTGTGGTGACTGCGACGTGCCCCACCACGTCCAGCAGCCCCGGTCCGGGCCGGCGTCCCGCAACGCGTCCACCAGGTGCCGCGTCGAGTCGGCCAGCCAGGCCAGGAGGGCCTCGCGCTCCCGGGGCGCGGCCGGCCCCTCCGGGGTGATCCGGCCCGGGGCGTCCGGTCCCGCGGCGACGGTCGCGGCCCAGGAGCGACGCCCCTCCCCCAGGTGCCGCGCCAGGTCGAACAGCGTCCACTCCGGACATGTCGGGACCGGCAGGTCGAGGTCGGGCGCGGCGGCCACCGCGGCGCGGAAGGCCGCCGACCGTTCGTCGATCAGCCGCAGCAGCGCGGGGAACCCCAGGGTCTCGTGCACCCGCCCATTCATCCCCCCGACCGGTCACCGGGCAACCGCTTTTCCCCCGCCGGCCCGGTCTCACCGCCTTAACCCGGCCTTGTCCCTCGGCTAGCGCGACGGCGACCGTCCGGGGCGCAGTCTCGACGCCAGGAATCGAGGAGAGGTGGCGACATGCGACGAACTTCCCTGGTGTTGGCGGCGGCCGGTGGTGTGGCGGTGCTGGCGGTGGCCGGCGCGGCGCTCGGTGTGACCGCCGCCGAGCGGTCGGGCGGGCCGACCGCGCCGGCGGCCGTGACGGTCGAGGACAACCCGGCCCGGCAGGGGGCCGACGACACGACCGGGACTGGCGCGCCCGGCGAGGACAACCCGGAGCGGCAGGGGGTGGACGACGACGGCACCACCGGCCCGGGCGCCGTGGGCGAGGACGACCCGGCCCGACGGAGCGCCGACGACACCGCCGGGGGCGGCGAGGACGACCCGGCCCGACGCGGGGTGGACGACGACGCGACCGGTGCGGCGACCGGCGGCACGGTGAGCCGGCAGCGCGCGGCCGAGGTGGCCCTGGCCCGGACCGGGGGCGGCCGGGTCACCGAGGTCGAGGCGGAGACCGAGCACGGCCGTCCGTCGTGGAGCGTCAAGGTGGACCGGGACGGCTGGCGGCACGAGGTGAAGGTCGACCGGGGCACCGGCTCCGTGCTGGAGGTCGAGCGGGAGCGGGCCGGCGCCGACGACCGGGGCCGGGACGACAGCCGGGACCGGGACGACAGCCGGGACCGGGACGACAGCCGGGACCGGGACGACGACGGGAGCCGGGGCCGGGACGACGACGGGGGCCGGGACGACAGCCGCGGCACGCACGACCGGCACGACGACCACGGCGACGACGACTGACCGGCGACCGGGTGTCGGGGCCGGAACGCGGCGGGGTCCGCGTCCGGCCCCGACGACGTTCGCGCGGCGGCGGCCGCCGACCAGCGCCGGGGCCAGATTCTGGTGACGGAGAGCGATCGCCCCGCTACATTGAATTATGGTGCCCGCACCCGGAGGTCGACGGCCGGACCCGGTCTACCGCCCGGTGCTGGCCGGCCGGCGGGGTGAACTGGAAGCCCTGGCCCACCTCGACGACGCCGCCGCGGCGCTGCTCGCCCCGGTCGTCGACGTCCCGCCCGACGATCCGTCCACACCGGAGGCTCTCGGTCGACTTCCCGCCGGTCTGCTGCCGGCCGTCGACGCGTCGGCGCTGCCGGACGCCCCGGAACACGATCCGGTGCGCTGGGGCGTACCACTGGTGCCGGTGATCGGCCTCGCGGAGAGTGACCGACGGCTCGCCGCCCACGGCGTCGCGGCCCGGGCCTGGGCGCGGCGGGCCGTGGTCCGGCTGCGGACCGGCCCGGACCGGGCCGGCCCGGACGCCACCACCGCCGCGGTGGAGCGGGTGTGGCGGTCGACCGGGCTGATGCCGGAGCAGTGCGACCTGCTGCTGGACGCGGGGGACGTGTGCTGCCCCGCCGACGTCCGGCTGGCCGAGCCGCGGGTGCGCCGCGCGGCCGAGTGGGCGCGGCGGCACGCCTGGCGCTCGGTGACCGTGGCGGCGGGCGGGATGCCACCGGCGCTGTCCCGGCTCCCCACCGACGAACCGGTGCGGCTGGAGCGCTACGACTGGCTGCTCTGGCAGCGCCTGGCCGACCTCCGCCTGGGCTACGGCGACTACGGCGTGGGCTGCGCGGCGCGCGGGGCGGACGCCCCCGGCGACCGGCTCCCGACGGTGCGGTGGACGGCGGAGGACGCGTGGTGGGTCTACCGCTGGTCCCGGCGGGGTGGGCGGGGCGACGAGCGCTTCGCCGACCTGTGCCGGACGCTGGTGGCCGCCCCGCACTGGCCGGCGGCCGGGGCCGGCTTCTCCTGGGGCGACCACGAGATCCTGCGCCGGGCCCGGCGCGGCGCGGGCGCGGGCTCGGCGGCCAACTGGATCGCCTGGAGCACGTCGCACCACCTGGCGCACGTGCTGGCCGCACTCGCCGGTCCGGACCGGGAGCGGCGCGAGGGGTCGCCGTGGGCCGGCCGGGACGCCCCGGAGCGGGGACGCGCCGGCCGGCAGCGCGGCGGGGAGGCCCGCCGCGCCGGTTGAGTCACTCCTGCTCGGTGAAACCGAACTGGACGACGCCCTCCTCGTCGACGACCGCGTCTACCGAGGTGTCGTTGAGCAGTTCGGCGGCATCGGAGTCGAGGAAGATCCGGGCCCCCTGGGTGTCCACCACCTGGTCGCCCTGCACGGGCTCCGGGACCAGCTCGATGGAGAGCGCGCCGGCTTCGGTGTCGGCGGCGATGCGCAGCCCGCCCGCGTCGCCGACGTCCTGCTGGGCGGCGAGGTCTCGGATCACCAGGACGGCGTTGTCGGTCATGGTCAGCATGGCGGAACTCCTCATGGCTGGGTTTCGGGATCCGCGGGCGACACGGCCCACGCGGTCGGCTCGCGACCCGGAAGTGGGCGAACCACCGTTCGCCGCACGGAAGCGGGGCGGTACACGGCCCCTCCCCACCCACGGTGCCCCCTGGACGGGGATCCGTCAAATGGAGTCGGCGGATCGGCCGTGGTCGGCGTGAACAGGGGTTTTCCCCTCCCGAGGGCCGGCGGATCCATAAGCTCGGGGAATGGACGACCCGCGCAGGTACGTCGCCGAGTTCCTCGGCTCGCTGCTGCTGATCTTCTTCGGCGTGGGCAGCGCCGTCTTCGCCCGGGTCCAGGGCGGCGTGGTGGTGGTCGCCCTGGCCTTCGGTTTCACCATGCTGGCGCTGGTGTACACGATGGGGCCGCTCTCCGGCAGCCACATCAATCCGGCCGTCACGTTGGGCGTGCTGCTCTCCGGGAAGATCTCCCCGTTGGGCGCGGTGGCGTACTGGATCGCCCAGTTCGCCGGCGCCACCGTCGCCGCGTTCGTGATCTGGGCACTCACCCGCTGGGGTGACGTGGTCGACCAGACCGGCGCGCTCGGCACCAACGGGTACGGCGCGCACATCAACCTGGGCGGCGCCGCCGTGCTGGAGACGGTGCTGACGTTCCTCTTCGTCCTGGTGGTGCTGGTGGTGACCGGCCGCGGTGAGCACGCCGCGTTCGCCGGGGTACCGATCGGTCTCGCGCTGGCCGCCGCGCACCTGGTCGGCCTCACCCTGGACGGCACCTCGGTCAATCCGGCCCGGTCCTTCGGTCCGGCCCTGTTCCAGGGCGGCACCGCGCTGCGCCAGCTCTGGGTGTTCATCGTCTTCCCGCTGCTGGGCGGCGCGCTCGCCGCTCTGGCCGCGCCGCTGATCCTGCGCCGGGGGGCGGACGGTCCGGGACCGGCGGAGCGGGTGGCCACACCGCGTCCCTGAGGTTGCGCCGGCGGTTGGCAATAACCTTTCGCCGCGGAGGCTTTCCCGCAGGAAAACTCCATGGCAGCATCGACACATGCATCGCCGTCTCTTCATCCGGGCACTCGCGGTGTCGGTGCTGGTCGCCACCGCGGCCGCCGCCGGCCCCACCACCGCCACGGCCGAAGCGCCCACCCCCGCGCAGACCCGGCTGCACGCGACCATCGACGCGATCCTCGCCGACAGTCGGCTCGACGGCGCCCAGGCCGGCGTGGTCGTGGTCGACGCCGCCACCGGCCGCACCCTCTACGACCGCAACGGGCAACGGCGGCTCGTCCCCGCCTCGAACACCAAGCTGCTCACCTCGACCGCCGCGATGGAGCTGCTCGGCCCCGGGCACCGCTTCACCACCGACGTCAGCACCGACGGGCCGCGTCGCGCCGGGCTGCTCTCCGGCGACCTCTACCTGCGTGGCGGGGGCGACCCGACGATGCTGGCGGCGGACTACGACCAGCTCGCCGAGCAGGTCGCCGCGGCGGGCGTACGGGTGGTGACCGGCGACCTGGTCGCCGACGACATCCGCTACGACCGCAGCCGGCTCGGTCCGGACTGGACCTGGGACGACGAGCCCTACTACTACGCGGCGCAGGTGTCCGCGCTGACCGTGGCCCCGGACACCGACTACGACGCCGGCACGGTGATCGTGCACGCCGAACCCGGGGCGCGGGCCGGCTCCCGGCCGAAGATCTCGATGACACCGGACAACGGCTGGCTGCGCGTCGACAACCGGGCCCAGACCGTCGCCGGGGGCGAGACGACCATCTCCATCGAGCGCGCGCACGGCGGCAACACCGTGGTGGTGACCGGGCAGATCGCGGTCGGTCAGACCACCGAGAGCGACTGGGTGACGGTCTGGGAGCCGACCGGCTACGCCGCCGACGTCTTCCGGTCCGCGCTGCGCCGGCACGGCGTACGGGTGCTCGGCCGGACCGTGCTCGGCGCGGCCACCCCGGACACCGCCCGGCCGCTGGCCCGGCACGACTCGATGCCGCTGGCCGATCTCATGGTGCCGTTCCTCAAGCTCTCCAACAACGGCCACGCCGAGGTGCTCACCAAGGAGTTGGGCCGGGTCCTCTCCGGCTCGGGCACCTGGGCCGCCGGCCTGTCCGCCGTCGGCGAGTACGCCGGGGACGCCGGGGTGGACACCGGGACGCTGCGTCAGCGCGACGGCTCCGGGCTGTCCCGGCGCAACCTCGTCCCGCCGGCCCAGTTCGTCACGCTGCTGTCGGCGGTCCGCGCCGAGCCCTGGTTCGACACCTGGTACGCCGCCCTGCCGATCGCCGGCAACCCGGACCGGTTCGTCGGCGGCACACTGCGCAGCCGGATGGTCGGCACCGCCGCCGCGGACAACGTGCACGCCAAGACCGGCAGCCTGACCGGCGCGTCCGGCCTCTCCGGCTACGTCACCGACGCCGACGGCCGGCTGCTGGCCTTCTCGATCGTGCTCAACAACTACCTGACCTCGTCGGTCAAGGGTCTGGAGGACCAGATCGCGATCGCGCTGGCCACCTACACCGAGAAGGGGGCGACCACGGCCCGGATGACGGTGCCGACCGCGCCGGACTCACCCCGGGTGCCGGAGGGGCGGGAGTGCTCCTGGGTCAAGCCGGCCCTCTGTTGACCGGCGGCCCGGGCGCTCAGGCCCCCGGCCGGTAGGGGCGCGGGTCGGCGGTGGGGTCGCCCCGCTCGACCAGCGCGTCGATCTCGGCCGGCGGCAGGCCGCGCAGGGCGAGCACCCGGCGGCCCCAGCTGTGCAGGCGGCACGGGTGCGGGCTGGCGTCGTTGCGGCAGATCGTCCCGCCCGACCAGGACCGGGGCGCGTGCACCACCACCGCCCGCACGGCGAACTGGACGTCCTCGACCGTCACGTACGGCGGCAGCGGGATCTCCCGCAGCACGCCGCCGTCGGGGGACGGGCGGGCGGGGGCCACGGGCGCGGGGCGGCTCATCGGTCGTTCCTCCACTGAGGATGGTCGGGCGGGACGTCGAAAACGTACGACGCCCCGCCCCCGACGCGACGGACAAACTGTCCCGGCGGTTCAGCCGCGGGCGGCCCGCATGCGGGCGGCGGTGCGGGCGGCGTCGTAGTCCGGGCCGACCCCGTCGAGGATGATCGTCTCCCCCTCGATGTTCCGGGTCCGCAGCGGCAGGATCTCCTGGTACGCCGGGGACGCGTACCAGGCGCGGGCCCGCTCGACGTCCGGGAACTCGACGATCACCACGGTGCCCGGCCACGTGCCCTCCAGGACCTCGGGCTCGGCGCCGTGCACCCGGAACCGCCCGCCGAACGGCGCGAAGGTCGACTGCACCTTCTCGATGTATTCCAGGATCTCCTCGTTGAGCTGCGCGGGACGCAGGCTGGCGAGCGCGAACGCAGGCATGGTTCCTCCCCGGTGACGGCGCCGGTCTCGCGACGCGGCAGGTGCCACCGATTCTGCGCGGGCGTCCGAGCCCGGTCGATTACCCGGCGGGTAAGCGCGGTCAGATCCGCTCCAGCACCACCACCGGGATCTCCCGGTCGGTCTTCGTCTGGTACTCGTCGTACGCCGGCCAGACGGACGTCATGGCACGCCACATGCGCGGCTTCTCCTCCGGCGTCGCGGTGCGCGCCCGGGCCCGGAACGTGTCCGGGCCGACCTGCACCGTGACCTCGGGGTCGGCGAGGAGGTTCAGATACCAGGCCGGATGCCGCGGCGATCCGCCGCGCGAGGCGACCACCAGGTACGCGTCGCCGTCCCGACCGTAGATCAGGGCGGTGCGCCGCAGGTCACCGGAGCGCCGGCCCCGGGTGGTCAGCAGCAGGGTGAACACCCCGGGCCGCCACTCGTGCCCCTCCGCACCGCCGGTCTCCACATAGCGCCGGATGTGGTCGGCGACCCACCCCTCGGGACTGTCGCGCACCTGCTCGCTGGTGGTCATCGCCTTGCTCCGGAGATCGTTCGGGCTGGTCCGGCCCACGGTACCGCCGGCCCGGGCCGGGCACCCGGCGATCGTCGATCAGCGCAGCGCGGCGGCCTGGAGACTGACGTTCCCGCACTGGCCGAGCGACTCCTCCACGGTCCAGCTCAGCAGCAGTTTCGCGCCGCGCGGAGCCCGGAACCGGATGGTGAAGTCGGCGGTGAGCGCGGTGTGCGGATCCTCCATCCGGACCGTGCTGACCGGACCGCCGGCGACCCGGACGTCGAGCCGGCCCCGGGCCATCCACAGCCCGGCGTAGAGGTGCACGGTGCGCTGCTGCCCGTCGGCGGCCACGGTCAGGGTGAAGCCGCTGCCCCGGTCGCAGGTGTAGACGCCCGACATGGTGCCGCTGGCCGAGCGGACCGGCACGCCGTCGCGCCAGGCGTACTCCTCCGGGTTGTTGCTGTAGCTCTCCCGTCGCCCCCGGCCGCCCTCGTCCCGGATCGCGCCGGAGCCGCCCCGCTTGCGTACCGTGCGGTCGGCGCCGAGCAGTCCCCAGTGGACCCAGTCGACGGCACCGACCGCGCTGAGGTCGACGGTGGCCGGCACCTCGGCGCGGCTGACCGCGAGCGTGGGGGCCACCGGGGACGGGGCCACCGTGGACGGCGACGGGCTCGGCGACGGCGGCCGCTGCCGGGGCCGCAGGCCGGGGGTGGCTACCGCGCCGTCGCCCTCGCTCGGCAGCCCGACCCGGCCGGTCGGCGCCACCGGCAGCGCCGCGCTCTCCTCGCGGGGTGTGTCGTGGTGCTCGGTGCCCAGGTAGGCCGCCAGCGCGGCCAGGCAGAGGAACGCGGCCAGGCCCTCCAGCGCCAGCCGTCGCCGGCGCCGCAGTCGGCGCAGCGCGGACCGGGTGTTCGGGCGGCCCTCACGGTGTGAGCCGGGGCCGGTTCGCGAACGATCCTCCTCGCCCACACACCCTCCGCTTCGGTCACCCGGCGCCGTCGAGGGGCGACCGGAGCGCGACGGGCTTCACGGTGTCACCGGACGGCCCTTTGCGCCATATGTGGGCCGACGGGCGTTTCCAGTTCGTTACCAAGCGGTAGCGGTCCGGACCGGCCGCGCGGTCGCTCAGCTTACCGTGATCGCTTCCAGCGACACCCCGTCGTTCTGCCCCCCGGTCACCGTGAGCGCCCGCCAGGTGATCAGCAACCGCTGACCGCGGGGCGCCCGGAAGTGCACCACGTACTGGTAGAAGCGGTCGCCCCGGGCCAGCGCCACCTCCCGGACGGCCGGGTCGTGGCCGCCGGGAAGCGACACGTCGAGACGCGCCCCGGCCGAGAACGCGCCGACGAACAGCCGCACCGTCCGCAGGTCCCCGCTGCCGGCCACGGCGAGCGTGAAGGTCTTCCCGGCGCCCCGCTGGAAGACGCCCGCCCGGGTGCCCTCCTCCCGCGCGGTGGGGGTGCCGTCGGTCCAGTTGAGGTCGGCGACCCCGGCGTTGTGCTCCAGCCGGTCACCGCCCGGGTCCTCGATCTCGCCGGTGCCGCGCTGCTTGCGCTGCACGCTGTCCGCGCCGGTGCCGCCCCAGTGCCGCCAGTCCCGGGTCCCGAGCAGGCTGAGCGACACCGACGGGGGCACCGGTTCCTGGTCGAGGTCGAGCAGCGGCCCACCGGGCAGGGCCGGGTTGCCGGTGTCCGGCACCACTGTGGGGGGCGCCGCGGTCGGGGCCGGCGCCGACGCGGTGGGCGCCGCCGCGGGCGGGCCCGAACGCCGTCCGGCCGGTGGCTCCGGCGACCGCGCCGCGTACGCCAGCGCCACCACCGTCACGGTCAGCGCGGCGGTGGTGAGGACGACCCGTCGGCGTCGCCGCCGGGCGCGGGCCGCGGCCACCCGGGTGGCCGGCTGGTCGGGCGCCGACGCCGGCCCGGGGCGCGCGGCCTCGGGCAGCCGGGCGGACCACGCCCGCACCCGGGCGGTGAGCGGGCCGGCCAGGTCGGCGAGCCGGGCGCGGAGACTCTCCGGCGCCGAGTGCCGACCCGGCGTTCTCCCGTCCCACGCCCCGTCGAGGTGGGGCGACACCGGCACGCCCCGCGTCGCGGGGCCGTCGCCGTCGCCGTCGCCGGCCGACGATCGGGCGGGCGCCGGACCGACTGGTCCGGGCCCGGTCGGTACCGGTCCGGCCGGTACGGGTCCGACCAGCGGGGACCCGCCGACGGCGGGGTGCGCCGGCATCGCGTCGACCACGGGCGCCTCACCCGCGTGCTCCGCCGTCGGGGGTTCCGGGCCGACCGGAGGGCCCGCGGGGAGGTCCGGATCGCCGGGCAGGCGGCGTGGCCCGGCGGGCGCCGGCGGCGTGCCGGCCGGCCCGTCCGGTACGGCGGGCAGCCAGCCGCCGACCCGGATTCCGGACTGCGTGAGTTCGTCCTCGGCCACGGACCCTCCCTCGGCCACCGCGCCGGCGGCCGTCACCGTGGCTCGCCGCAGGGCAGGATGACACACCCCTCGATCGTCGAGAAGCCGTCGACCCAGGCCAATTTCCCGACAGTCGCCGCGCGCCCGCCGCCGTTCCGGCGGGGTGGCCCCTTCCGAACGGACCGGTTGCCGCCAATTCCCCGAGGTGGCGGGTGATCGGGCCGGGTCAGCGCCGCTCGCGGCGGCGGAGCCCACGGTCCGGGTGCCAGCTCTCGATCAGCAGGTGGTCCGGCGGGTCCCCGACCCGGGTCAGCACCACCTCGGTCACCTCGACCCGGAACCGGTGCGAGCCGTCCTCGGCCGGCGGCTCCTCGTGCGCCCGGCCGGCGATCTTCGCGTCCCCGGCCCAGGCGGACGGATCGTCCGGCGGCGTGTCCTCGGTCGGGCTGTGCACTGCCACCCGAGGATCACGTCGCAGGTCGAGGGCCTTCACGGCGGCGGCCATGCTGCCCAGCCGGAGCTGCCCGTCGTCGCCGAAGTCGACCTCGGTGCCGCTGATCCGGGGTGAGCCGTCCCGCCGTAGCGTCGCCATCGTGGCGTGCTTGCGGACCGCGAAACGGGCCCGCACCCGCGCCGCGAAGTCGGGCTCGGACGCCACCAGGTCGGACCACCACGTCATGGGCCCAGTCTGTCCGGGAAACCTGACAGGGCGCGGCGTCTTTTCCCGCGAACTCAGCCGACCTGGAAGCCGAGCGCCTGGGCCAGCAGCACCGCCTGCTCGGCGTCGATCCGCGCGCCGGCCCGCTCCACCGCTGTCGGGTCGAGCGCGGACAGGTCACTGCCCCGCAGGTCGGCGCGGCTCAGCTTGACCGCGTGCAACTGGGCGCCGGAGAGGTCGACGCCGGTGAGCACCGCGCCGGTCAGGTCGGCCCCGGTCAGGTCGGCCTCGCGCATCCGCACGTCGGTGAACCGCGCGCCGCGCAGGTCGGCGCCGGGCAGCGCGACGAAGGACCAGTCACCCCGGTCGACCCGCAGCGGGCGTAGGTCGCAGCGGTCGAAGGTGCTGCCGACCAGCTTGCAGCCGGTGAACTCGGCCTCGAACAGGTTGCACCGGGTGAAGGAGCACCGGGTGAACGCCGAGTCGGTGTGCCGGGAGGCGTTGAACGCCACGGAGCCGAAGACGCACTCGGTGAAGACCGCGCCCCGGCTGACCGCCTCGGTCAGGTCGACGTCGAAGAACTCGCAGCGCACGAAGTGGCGGTCGACCAGGTCTTCCGCGTACCAGTCCTGCTGGCGGTAGGTGACGTCCTCGACCGGTTCGGGCATGCCGCCGACACTAGTGTGGGCGGCCGACACTTCCCGCCCGCCGTACCGGCCGGTAGGTTCGCGTCGTGAGTGTCGCAGTGAGCACCGAGCCCGACCGCGTCGGCTTCGACCCCGCCCGGCTGGCGCGGATCGACCAGCACTTCGCCCGCTACGTGGACGACGGCCGGCTCGCCGGCTGGCAGATCGTCGTCACCCGGCGGGGCGAGATCGCCCACTCGGCCACCTACGGGCTGCGCGACCGGGAGGCCGGCACGCCGGTCGAGGCGGACACGCTCTGGCGCATCTACTCGATGACCAAGCCGATCACCTCGGTCGCCGCAATGATGCTCTGGGAGGAAGGCCGGTTCGAGCTCAACGACCCGGTCAGCCGCTGGCTGCCGGAGTTCGCCGACGTCCGGGTCTACGACAAGGGCTCCGTGCTCAAGCCCTACACCGTGCCGGCGACCGAGCCGATCCGGATCTGGCACCTGCTCACCCACACCGCCGGCCTGACGTACGGCTTCGCCCAGGTCTCGGTGGTCGACGGCCTCTACCGGGCGGCGGGCTTCGACCTGGGCGTGCCGGCCGGCGCGGACCTCGCCGCGGCCTCGGCCGGCCTGGCCCGCCTGCCGCTGCTGTTCCAGCCCGGCACGAGCTGGAACTACGGCGTCTCCACCGACGTGCTGGGCCGCCTGGTCGAGGTGGTCTCCGGGCAGTCGCTGGACGCGTTCTTCGCCGAGCGGATCCTGCGCCCGCTCGGGATGACCGACACCCGCTGGTGGGTCGACGCGGCGGACGCCAAGCGGCTGGCCGCCCTCTACACCCCGCACCCGGCGACCAGCCAGGCGGTACGCGCCGACGGCGTCGGCCGGGCGGCGCTGGCCGAGCCGAGCTGGCACTCCGGCGGCGGCGGTCTGGTCTCCACCGCCGCCGACTACCACCGCTTCACCCAGTTCCTGCTGCACGGCGGCGAGCTGGACGGGGTCCGCCTGCTCGGCCCCCGCACGCTGCGCTTCATGACCCGCAACCACCTGCCCGGCAACCGGGACCTCGCCTCGTTCTCCCCGGAGGGCTTCGCCGAGACCGTCGTGGACGGGATCGGCTTCGGGCTGGGCTTCGCCGTGGTGCTGGACCCGGTGCCGTCGCGGGTGCCCAGCAGCGTGGGCGAGTACTACTGGGGCGGCCTGGCCAGCACCGCGTTCTGGGTGGACCCGGTGGAGGAGGTCACCGCGCTGTTGTTCACCCAGCTCATGCCGTCGAGCACCTATCCGCTGCGCAGCCAGTTGCGCCAGCTCGTCTACTCCGCGCTCGTCGACTGACCGGTTCGGCGGAACGGCACCCGCCCGGCAGCCCGCTGCCTAGCCTGTGAGGCATGAGCGACATCGTCGTGTTCGGCGCCGGCGGGACGGCCGGCTCCCGGATCGCCGCCGAGGCGGTCGAGCGGGGGCACCGGGTCACCGCGGCGGTACGCCGCCCCGAGGCCGTCGGCTACCTGCCGCCCGGCGTCCGCACGGTCACCGGCGACGCCACCTCGGCGCGGAGCGTACGCGAGCTGGCCGAGGAGGCGGACGTGGTCGTGGTGGCCATCGGCGGCGGGGAACGCGCGCTGTGGCGCGACGCCGCCCGGACGCTCGTCGACACGCTGCGCGAGCTGCCGGACCCGCCCCGGGTGATCCACGTCGGCGGCGGCGCGACGCTGCTCACCCCGAAGGGCACCCGCTACCTGGACGAGCCGGACTTCCCGGCCGACTACCGCGACTCGGCCGAGGGCCAGGCCGACGCGCTGGAGTTCTACCGCTCCAGCGCCGACGGGGTGACCTGGACGTACGTCTCCCCGCCGCCGCTGGAGTTCCACCCGGGCGAGCGGACCGGGCACTACCGCACCGGCACCGACCACCCGGTGACCGACGCGCAGGGACGCTCGGTGCTCACCTACGAGGACCTGGCGGTGGCGATCGTCGACGAGATCGAGAACCCGAGGTTCGGCAACGCGCGGTTCACCGCCGCGTACTGATCAGTCGGCCAGCCGGGCCGGGAAGCCGCCGGTGGCGATCGGACCCCAGGAGGAGATCGTGACCCGGATCAGCGACTTGCCCTGCTTCACCATGGCCGCCCGGTACTCGTCCCAGTCCGGGTGCTCCCCGGAGATGCTGCGGAAGTAGTCCACCAGCGGCTCCAGCGCCTCGGGCAGGTCGAGCACCTCGGCCGTGCCCTCCACCTGCACCCAGGGGCCGTCCCAGTCGTCGGAGAGCACGCACGCCGAGACGCGCGGATCACGACGGATGTTGGCCACCTTGGCCCGCTCCGGATAGGTGGAGACGACCAGCCGGCCCTCGGCGTCGACCCCGCAGGAGACCGGGGAGGACTGGGGGCGGCCGTCGGAGCGGGTCGTCATCAGCACGACGCGGTGCCGGGGGCGGAGGAACTCGGTCAGGGCGTCCCGGTCGACCCGGGTGTTGCGCGCGATGCTGCGTGGCATCCCTCGGTTCTACCAGGCCGGCGGCCGGATCTCAGCGCGGGCGGCCGGCGGCCCGCCGCGGGGAGACCTGCTCCGGCACACGGGGGCGCGCGGTCGGCCGCCAGGCGCGGCCGTTGGCGTAGATCACCCGGAAACCGAGGTACGCGGCGAGCGGCGCCCAGTGCGCCGAGCCCATCCGCAGCTCGGCGGCGTTGTGCCGCTGCCCGTTGGCCAGCACGTCGAGCAGCACGGTCTCGAAGGCGGCCGACTCGACCCAGTCGACCTCGCGGGTGAAACCGCAGACCAGCGCCGCCCCGGTGACATCGAGGAACCCGCGCAGCGCGGCGTCCGAGGCGCGCAGCACCGAACAGCTGCCGAAGTAGAGGCGGCGCCCCTCGCAGCGGCCGGCCATCCGCTCGGCCACGTCGGCCAACTCCACCGAGTCCCAGTCGGTGAGGCAGAGCCGGCTCGGCTCGCCGTGCATGGCGAAGAAGCCGACCCGGTGGTCCGCGTACTGCTTGAGCAGCCACCGGTCGAGGAAGTAGAACAGCTCGTCGCGGGTGGCGGCGTCCTTGTGGATGTAGCGGATCCGGCCCAGCCGTTCGAGCAGTTCGAGGGTGGGCAGGACCGAGCCCCGCTCGTTGAGGTCACGGTGCCACTGCCCCTCGACGCAGAACACGCCGCCACGCGCCAACGCCCACCTCCCCGCCCGCGAGGGTCGCCGCCCGGGTCGCCCCGGGCCCGGCAGCAGACGTTACCGCCCCCGTCCGACAGGTGACATCACCCTCGGTGTCACCCCGTGCGCTGATGGTGCCCGGCCGTCCGATTCGCAAAACACCACTATTCACAGGCAATGCCCAGCAACAAGCAAATGCGAGAACAATTTCCGCTAATCACCACGAAGGAGCCCGGCGGCTGTCACGGTGAGAAGGACGGGACGTAGCGGTCGATGTGCCCCGTCCCAACCCCAGTTCCGCTCTCATCGGGAGGACTCCTGTGCGCGTCAACACCCTGAAGCGGGCGGCCGTCGCGTTCGCGCTGGCCCTGCCCGGGGCCGCCGTCGCGACTGTCGTCGCCGCGCCGGCGGCCCACGCCGACGGCTGCTACACCTGGCCCCGCACCCTGTCCCAGGGACGCTCCGGCGAGGACGTCCGGCAGCTCCAGATCCGGGTGGCCGGCTGGGCCGGATACGCCGGCGTCGTCCGGATCGACGGGAAGTACGGCCCGGAGACGGCCGCCGCGGTCAAGCGCTTCCAGTCCGCGTACGGACTGCGCGCCGACGGCGTGGCCGGACCGCAGACCTTCGCCAAGATCTACGACCTCCAGGACGACGACTGCACGCCGAAACACTTCAGCTACAGCGAGCTGGACAACGGCTGCGGCAAGGGCGGGTGGAGCGGGGGCCCGCTCTCGTCGTCCGCCACCCGGGAGAACGCGGTACGCATCATGTGGAAGCTGGAGGCGCTGCGGCGCAGCCTCGGCGACAAGCCGCTCTACGTGTCCAGCGGGTTCCGCAGCATCGCCTGCAACAAGCAGGTCGGCGGCGCCGCGGACAGCCAGCACCTCTACGGCAACGCGGCCGACCTGACCTCGCGGGACCGGACCCTCTGCGAGATCGCCCGCTCGGCCCGGGACCAGGGCTTCAGCGGCATCTACGGCCCCGGCTACCCGGACCACGACGACCACACCCACGTGGACTCGCGTCGGGAGAACACCAAGGACAAGACGGCGAACACCACCGACTGGTCGGCACCGGACTGCGCGGTCAACTGACCTTGAGGACGACGGCAGCCCGGCGCGGGGGTGGGGGCTCCCCGCGCCGGGCCGCCGCCGTCGTGACCCCGGTACGGCGCGGCCGACGCCACGTCGCGACCCGAGGGACGGGCGTCAGCTCGCCCGGGGCCAACGCGGCCGGGCGACCGGGGCGGGCCGCCCGGCGACGGGTCGCGGACCGGGCCGCACCGGCGGCGCGGCGACCCGTGGGACCGGACCCCGCGCGACCGGGGCGGCGGACCGGGCCGGCTGGCCCGGGGCGCCCGGCCGGACGGGCTGACCGGCGGCCGGACGGGCCGACGGCCCGCCCAGCACGAACGGGAACGGTACGTGCACGAACGGATTGCCGTGCCGGATCAGCGCGTCGATCTGACGCTCGTTGAGGCCGTGCGTCTCCAGCACCCGACGCCCCCAACGGTGCAACCGGCAGGGGAACGCCGCCCCGTCGTTGCGGCACTTCGGCCCCGCGGGCCACTCCTCGGCGGCGTGCACCACCACCGCCCGGACCGCGAGGCGGACGTCCTCCGGGGTCAACGGCGCCGGCATCGGCACCTCGCCCAGGATCTGGTCGATGGGATCCGTCGACTGCTCACCAACTCGCACGGCAGGCCTCCCGCAGCTCGGCAGCGGTGCGGCGGACCGGCCGCACCACATCCTCGACCACTGGTACGGCCCGGGAACGGCGACAGTTCAATCCCGCGAGACGGTGTGCGGGTGACCGCGGTCAGACCAGGTCGGCGTCCTGGACCAGCAAGGCCACCTGCACCCGGTTGTTCAGGTCGAGCTTGGTCAGCAGCCGGGACACGTACGCCTTCACCGTCGCCACGCTCATGAACAGCTCGGCGGAGATCTCCGCGTTGGTACGCCCCCGGCCGAGCAGCAACGCGACCTCCCGCTCCCGCTCCGACAGCCCGTCCAGCAGCCGTACCGCCCGGTCCCGCTTCGGATCCGGGCCCGGGGCCGGCGCGGCGGCGGTCACGTGCGCGATCAGCTTGCGGGTCACCGCCGGGGACAACGTCGCCTCCCCGGCCGCGACCCGGCGCACCGCGGCCACGATCTCCGCCGGCGGGGTGTCCTTGAGCAGGAAGCCGCTCGCCCCGGCGCGCAACGCGCGCAGCACCTGCTCGTCCGCGTCGAACGTGGTCAGCACCAGCACCTCGGGCGGCTCCGCGGTCGCGCGCAGCGCCTCGGTGGCGGCCAACCCGTCCACCCGGGGCATCCGGATGTCCATCAGCACCACGTCCGGCGCGTGGGCGGCGACGGCCGCCGGCACCTCCGCCCCGTCGGTGGCCTCGCCGACCACCGTCAGGTCGGGCACGCCACCGAGGATCATCGACAGGGCGCCCCGGACCAGCGGGTCGTCGTCCACGATCAGCACCCGCACGGACCCAGTCATGGGGCTTCTCCTGTTCGCGACTGCGGGGCTCGCAGACCCGGCTCACTCCTCGCGCTCACGAGGCCACCGCCCAGGGCAGCCAGGCGGTCAGCCGGAAGTCGCCGTCGGCGTCCCGGCCGTGGTCGAGGCGTCCGCCGGCCAGCGTGACCCGCTCGGCGACGCCGACCAGCCCGGTGCCGGTGCCGGGGATGGCGGTGACCGGACCGCCCACCGGCCAGGGGTTGCGGATCTCCACCGCGAGCCCGTCGCCGGGGCCGCCGGCCAGCCGGACGGTCACCACCGCACCGGGCGCGTGCTTGCGCGCGTTGGTGAGCCCCTCCTGCACGATCCGGTACGCGCTGCGCCCGATCGCCGCCGGCACCTCGGCCGGTTCGGTCACCTCGTCGACCACGCTCACCCGTACCCCGGCGTCCCGGCTCTCGGCCACCAGCGCCGGCACGTCGCCGAGCGTCGGCTGCGGCCGTTCCGGGGTGGCGTCGGCGCTCACCTCGGCCCGCAGCACACCGATCACCTCGCGCAGGTCCTGCAACGCGGCGTGCGCGCTGGCCCGGATCACGCCAGCCGCCCGGGCGACCTCCTCCGGCGGCGCGTCCGGGCGGAACTCCAGCGCCCCGGCGTGCAGGCTGAGCAGGGAGATCCGGTGGGCCAGCACGTCGTGCATCTCGCGGGCGATCCGGCCGCGTTCGAGGTGCCGGGCCTGCTCGAGCCGGAGCTGCTGCTCAGCCTCGGCCCGCTCGGCCCGGTCGCGCAGCGACAGCACGAGCTGGCGGCGGGCCCGGACGAACAGCGCCCACGCCACCACGATGCCGAGGAACAGCACGGTCCAGGCCATCGCCGCCCAGAGCGGCATGGCCGGGTCGGGGCGGAGCGCGATGTAGGGCAGCGAGGTGACCACGTTCCAGCCGACCAGGGTCAGCCCCAGCGGCAGCGGGCGGTGCACCAGCACGGTGAACAGCACGATCAGCAGCGCGGCCCCGGCGGTGACCGAGAAGAACGTCAGCGGGGCGGTGGCCACGGCCAGCCCGACCGGCCAGCGCCGGCGCAGCCAGAGCGCGACGGTCGCCAGCACGCCGGCGAGCAGGTCGATCCCGATCAGCCAGTCCGGGCCGACGTTGAGCGCGAACTCGGGGTCCCGGCTGACCGCGTCCTCGTGCGCGACCAGCACCCAGAGCAGGGCGACCAGGAACAGCAGGCTGTCGACGAACCAGTCCCGCGGGGTCCGCCGGGGCGCCCGGGCGGGCACCAGGGAGCCCGGCAGGAGCCAGGGGTGATCGGGTACGACGGCGCTGCTCACCCGCCCCATGGTAGGTAGCCGCCCGGACCGGCTGCCAGCTACCAAAGTCGACGTCTGCGGTGAACCTCGGTCGGCGCCGGCAGCTACCGGCGGCCGCAGCGGATCACCGGGTGGCCCCGGCAGGCTTCTCGGCATGATCCAAGTCGACCACCTGACCAAGCGGTACGGCCCGCACACCGCCGTCGAGGACGTCACGTTCCGCTGCGAACCGGGCACGGTGACCGGATTCCTCGGCCCGAACGGCGCCGGCAAGTCCACCACGATGCGCATGATCTGCGGGATGACGCCGCCCAGCTCGGGCGGCGCCACGGTCGCCGGCCGGCCCTACCGTGAGCTGCCCAACCCCGGGCGGGAGATCGGCGTCCTGCTCGACGCCTCGGCCCAGCACGCCGGGCGCACCGGCCGGGAGACGCTCGCCCTGGCCGCCCGCACCATGGGCGTGGACCGGGGGCAGGTCGCCGCGAAGCTGGACCTGGTCGGGCTGAACGAGACCGCCGCGCGACGGCGGGTCGGCGCGTACTCCCTGGGCATGCGGCAGCGGCTCGGCCTGGCGCTGGCGCTGCTGGGCGACCCCCGGGTGCTGATCCTCGACGAGCCGGCCAACGGCCTGGACCCGGAGGGGATCTTCTGGATGCGCGGCCTGCTGCGCGACTTCGCCGACCGGGGCGGCACGGTGCTGCTCTCCTCCCACCTGCTGCGGGAGGTGGAGGCGGTGGCCGACCGGCTGGTGGTCATCGGCGGCGGCACGGTGGTCGCCCAGGGCGGCAAGGACGAGCTACTGGCCGGTGCCGGCACGCTGGTCCGCGCCCGGGACCAGCACGCCCTGCGCCTCACCCTGGACCGGGCCGCGCTGCCGGCCACCGCCGGCACCGACGGCGGCTTCGTCGTCCGCGCCGAGCCGGGAGAGGTCGGCCAGGCGGCGGCCGACGCCGGGCTGGTCCTCACCGAACTGCGCCCGGCCGGCACCGGCGGCCTGGAACAGCTCTTCCTCACCCTCACCGCCGGCGCGTCGACCAAGGAGGCCGTCCGATGACCACCGCCACCGTCCCCACCGCGACCCCGGCCCGGCACGAGCCGGTCGTCTCCGGTCCCTCACTGGCCCGGCTGACCGGGGTGGAGCTGCGCAAGCTCGCCGACACCCGGGCCGGGCGCTGGCTGCTCGTCACGATCGGGCTGATCGCCGCCGTGATCGTGGTGGTGCAGCTCTTCGTCGTCGAGCCGGAGGATCAGAGCTTCACCGCCTTCTTCACCCCGTCGCTGCTGCCGGTGGGGCTGCTGCTGCCGGTGCTGGGCATCCTCTCCATCACCGGCGAGTGGTCGCAGCGCACCGCGCTGACCACGTTCGCGCTGGTGCCCCGCCGCCAGCGGGTGATCGCCGCCAAGCTCGTCGCGGTGGTGCTGGCCGCGCTCGGCTCGGTGCTGGTCAGCGTGGCGGTCGCCGCCGTCGGCACGCTCGCCGCCCGGGCCACCGGCGGGGCCGGGGCGTGGACGTTCGACTGGCAGCTGCTGCCGTACGCGGCGGTGTTCCAGGTGGCCAGCGTGCTGATGGGCGCCGGATTCGGCCTGCTGCTGCTGAACACGCCGCTGGCGATCGTCACCTACCTGCTGCTGCCCACCGTGTGGAGCGTGCTGTCGGCGATGATCAAGGCGCTGCGGGAGCCGGCCGGCTGGCTGGACACCTCGCTCACCATGGAGCCGCTGCTCGGCCCGGACGTGACCGCCGGGCAGTGGGGTCGGCTCGGTGTCTCGCTGGCCGTCTGGATGGTCCTCCCGCTGGCCGCCGGGCTGGTACGCACGCTGCGGCGGGAGGTGTCCTGACCGTGGCGGCCCGGGAGCCCGGCGACGTCGTCGTGGTCGACGGCGGGCCCGGCGAGCTGGTGCTGATGTGGGTCGGGTTCCCGCTGCTCGGGGCGGGACTGGGCGCCGGGCTGACCGCCGTGTCCGGCTGGATCGCCGGGCTGGCCTGGTTCCCCTTCCAGGGCGTGTTCGAGCTGCTCGACCGGTGGCCGGACCAGCGGGCGTACCCGGTCGGCGCGGGTGTGGCGGCGCTGGCCGGCGTGGTGCTGGCGTTCCTGGGAGCCCGGGAGCGGCTGGCCGTGACGGTCGGCCACCGGTCGGTGCGGCTGCACCGCGACGGGCACGGCCGGGACGTCGCCCGGGCCGGGGTCACCGGCGTGTTCGTCGACGGCAAGGCGTTGGTCCTGCTGGACGACGCCGGGGGCGAACTGGCCCGGGAGCGGTCCGACCTGAGCGCCGAGCGGCTGCGCGCGGCGTTCACCCGGCAGGGCTGGCCGTGGACCGGGCAGGACCCGCACCGGGACGCCTACCGGCGGTGGGTGGCCGGGTTGCCCGGGCTGCCACCCGGCGCGGACGCCCTGCTGCGGGCCCGGCAGCGGGCCGTCGACGGCGGCCACGGCGACGAGGCCCGGGAGCTGCACGGGGAGCTGGCCCGGCTCGGCGTCGTGGTGCGCGACGAGGGAAAACGCCAATACTGGCGCCTGGTCCCCCACCCCCGAAACCACTGACCCCGGACCACGCCGCCCCCGTCGATCAAGGAGTTTGCGTCGGATCGGGTGCTCGCCCTCGACGCGAACTCCTTGGTCGTCGCGGCAGGGCGGCGGGCGGCGGGGCGGGGCGGGGCGGCCTACACTCGGGGCCCCCGATCGCCCGATGGGAGGCCCCGTGCGTCCTCGGCTCGCACCTCCGGCCCTGGTCCTGACCGTGGCACTGCTGCTCACCGGTTGCGGCGGTGGGACCGAACAGGTCGCCCTGCCGCCGCCGTCGAGCGCCCCGCCGACCTCCCCGGCGCCGTTGACCGTCAAGGAGGCGAAGGGGCGTTACCTGTCGCTGGTCGCGCCGTACGACATCGCGCGGGACGAGTTGGCGGAAGCGATGAAGGCCGGTCGGGAGTGGCGGACGGTGCGGGAGCGGGCCGGTGCGGTCGCCGCCGCCAATGCCGCCTGCGCGGAGCAGCTCCGGGGCACGAGTTGGCCGGCGGCCGTGCAGGCGCCGATGACCGCGCTGCTCGCCGAGCACGAGATCGCGTTGCGGCACTGGAAGCGGGCGGCCGGAGCCGGGAGCAGCGCCGCGCTGCGCCGCGAGATCAAGGCCGCCGAGGCGCACACCGGTGACCGGACGGCCGCCCAGGTTCGCGCCGCCCTGGGCCTCCCACCCCGCCGCCCCACCTGACCCACCCCGCACCCCGCGAAGATCTTGGTACGAAAGCGCCCCTCCAGGGGCGGTTCCGTACCAAGATCTCAAAGCCGGGTGGGTGGTCAGGCGGCGATCACCGCCACCGCCAGCCCGGCGAAGGCCAGGGACAGCGCCGCGCCGGTGGCGCGCCGCCAGCGGGGCGCGCCGGCGACGACGGGCAGGTCCCGCCACCGCCGGACGGCGGGCACCAGGGCCGCCCCGCTCAGCGCCGCGCCGAGCGGCCAGAGCCAGCCCGGGACCACCGACCAGTCGCCGAGCCGGTGCGCGAGGCCGAGGTAGAGCACCGCCCAGACGGCGGCGGAGAGCACAGTGGTCCGGTCCGGTCCGCGGCGGGCGACGCTCCACAGCGACAGGCCGCCGAGGAACGTGAACGCCAGCGCGAGCCCGCCGCCGATCCAGCCCGGCAGGCCGGTCGACTCGCTCGCCGCGTCGCCGGTGACCCCGAGCAGCCGCAGGCCGAGCGCGTCCAGGTCGCGGGCGGTGTTGCCGAGCACGACGACGCCCCGGTCGGCGGCGCGGTCGTAGCCGACGTACGCCCGGAAGCCGCCGGTGCCGCCGTTGTGCCAGACGATCTCCCGGTCGCCGTACCGGCTGGTGAACCAGCCGTAGCCGATCCGACGGTCACCCCCGGCGTCGAAGCGGGGCGTGGCGGCGTCGACGCCGGGCGCGGTGCCGGCGAGCATCGCGGCGGTGAGCCGGGCCAGGTCCTCGGCGGTGGACCAGACGCCGATGCCGGCCGGGGCGTAGCCGGCGCCCACCCACGCGTCGGCGGGCCGGCCGCCGGCGGTGGCGCCCTCCGCCGGAGCGGCGGGTAGCTGGTCGGGCCCGGTGGCGACCACGGTGGCGGTCATGCCCAGTGGCCGCAGCACGTCCCGCCCGACCAGTTCCGGGTAGCCGACACCGGCCCGCGCGGCGAGCCCCTGGCCGAGCAGGGACATGCCCAGGTTGGAGTAGGAGACCGCGCCGCGCCCGTCGCCCGGTTCGAGCCCGGCGGTGTCGGCCACGACGCGGTCCACGTCGTCGCCGGCGTAGGCGTTGCCGGCGGTCAGCGACGTCCACCAGGCTCCGGCCCAGGTGGACGGGCCGGTCGGCAGCCGGGGCAGCCCGGAGCGGTGGCTGGCGAGTTCGGCGAGCGTGACCTCGCCGGCCGGGCCGGTGACGCCCGGCAGGACGGTGCCGAGCCGGTCGTCGGGGCGGACCGCGCCGGACGCCACCTGGTGGGCCAGGAGCATGCCGGTGAGCGGCTTGCCGACGGAACCGATCTCGAACGGGGTGCCCGGCTCGACGGCCGGCCCGCCCGGTGCCCGGTCGCCGAGACCGGCGACCCGGATCCGGCCGTCCTCGATCGAGGCCACCGCGAGGCCGCGCAGGCCCTCGGG
Source organism: Micromonospora sp. WMMD754 (assembly GCF_049315235.1). Lineage (NCBI taxonomy): Bacteria > Bacillati > Actinomycetota > Actinomycetes > Micromonosporales > Micromonosporaceae > Micromonospora > Micromonospora sp. WMMD754. The sequence goes on along the minus strand of NZ_CP186058.1, from coordinate 3,190,963 downwards.
GTCGTCGACGGCGGCGCGGACGGTCGCGGCCAACTCGGCGTCGCCGGTCTGCTGCCGGCCGAGTTCGGGGGCCCGGGGGGCCAGGCCGGTCGCGGCGGCCGCGGCCACGAGGCCGGCGGCGACCGTGAGGACGGTCGGGGTACGCATGGTGCTGCCTCCCGTCGGGGTGGGGTGGGGTCGGTCAGCGGCGCGCGGCGGTGAGGATGGCCAGCAGCGGCACCACCCGCTCGGGCGGGATGTCGTAGCGCCCGCGGGCGCCGCTGCGCAGCCAGCCGGCGGCGGCGAGTTGCCGCAGGTGGTGGTGGAGCTGCCCGGTGGTGCCGAGGCCGTCGAGGTCGGCCAGTTCGGCGGTGCCGTGCCGGCCGCCGAGGATCTCCCGCAGCAGTCGCAGCCGAACCGGGTGGGCCAGCGCGGTGAGCGTGCCGGCCAGCGCCGGCCAGTCGCCGTCGAGCAGGTCGTCGACGGTGGCGCCGTACTGCCAGTCGTAGTGCCGGTCGGCGGTGCGGACGGTGCCGGTGTAGAGCACGGCCCCGGGGCCGTCGGCGGGCACCCGCCGCTTCAGGCCGGCGAGCGCCCAGAACACGTCCTCCGGCGCGGTGTCGTCGGCCTCGGCCGGCGGTGCCGCACCGACCAGCCGCGCCACCTGCGCCTCCAGGGCCGCCAGCCGTTCCTCCACACTCGCCACGCCCACCAAGGTACGTAAGTACGTAGCTACGTGCAAGTGGAGGAATCCGGGATCCCGTGAACACGTGATGTGGGCCCCCGGTCCTCCGCCGGACGATCGGCGCATGACCGACGTCTCCCCACCGGCCGGGCTGCGCCGCCGGCTCGCCGCGTTGCTGCTGGCCGCCGCCGCGCTCGCCGTCGCGGGGCTCCCCTGGGCCGCCGCCGCCGTCGGCCTGACCTGCCTCGGCGTACCGGTCGCGGTGGCGCTGCGCGACGGCCCGGCCGCCACCCGCGCGCTGCTCCGGGCGCCCCGTCCCGTCCGCACCGCACCGACCTACCGAAGGAGCCGAGCATGACCTCCGCCGACCCGCCCCAGCCGGTACGCGCCGGCGCCGGAAGCCGCGACACGGGACCGCGCGACGTGACCCGGGACCGGGAGAACCCGGACGTGCTGACGCCGCCGCCCACCGACTCCGGCACGCTGCCCAACCTGAAGTTCTCCTTCTCCGACGCGCACACCCGGATCGAGCGCGGCGGCTGGACCCGCGAGGTGACCCAGCGGGAGCTGCCGATCGCCACCGAACTGGCCGGCGTGGACATGGCGCTGGAGCCCGGGGCGTACCGGGAGTTGCACTGGCACAAGCAGGCCGAGTGGGCGTACGTCATCTCCGGCAGCTGCCGGATCGGCGCGGTCGACCAGGAGGGCCGCAACTTCCTCGACGACGTGCGGCAGGGCGACCTCTGGTTCTTCCCGCACGGCGTGCCGCACCACATCCAGGCCCTCGACGAGGGGGTGGAGTTCCTGCTGGTCTTCGACGACGGCGCGTTCTCGGAGAACGGCACGTTCCTGCTCAGCGACTTCTTCGCGCACACGCCGCGGAGCGTGCTGGCCAAGAACTTCGGCTGGACCATGGAGCAGATGGAGAGCCTGCCGGAGCGGGAGAAGTACATCTTCCCCGGCGAGGTGCCGCCGCCACTGACCGAGGACCGGGTGGTCAGCCCGACCGGCGACGTGCCCCGCACGTTCAAGCACCGGCTGCTCGCCCAGGCCCCGCAGCGTTTCCCCGGCGGCACCGTCCGGATCGCCGACTCGGCGAACTTCGCCGCCTCCACCGCGATCTGCGCGGCACTGGTGGAGATCGAGCCGGGCGGCCTGCGCGAGCTGCACTGGCACCCGACCGACGACGAGTGGCAGTACTGGATCTCCGGGCACGGCCGGATGGGCGTGTTCGCCAGCACGGGCGTGGCCCGCACGTTCGACTTCCGGGCCGGCGACGTCGGCTACGTGCCGTTCGCCTACGGCCACTACATCGAGAACCTCGGCGACGAGCCGCTGGTGTTCCTGGAGATGTTCCGCAAGCCCCGGTTCGAGGACATCTCGCTGACCCAGTGGATGGCGAACCTGCCGGCGGAGATCAGCGCCGCGACGCTCAACCTGCCCCGCGAGATGATCGAGGCGCTGCCGAGGGAGAAGCGTCCGGTGGTGCGCTGACCGGGCGGGCGTCCCACAGTCGGGCCAGTTGCAGCCGGCTGCGCACGCCCAGCTTGGCGTAGACGGCCCGGACGTGGGTGTCGACCGTGTGGACCGACAGGTGCAGCCGGCCGGCCACCTGCTGCTTGGTCGCCCCGGCGGCGAGCAGGTCGGCGACACCGGCCTCCCGGGCGGTCAGCGCGGCCACGCCGTGCCCGGGCGGCCGGGGCGCCGGACGGCGGCGGGTGACGTCGAGATGCCCGTCCCACCGCTCGGCGGTCTCCTGGTCACCGGTCGCGCCGCACCGCCCGTACACCGCCGCCGCCTCCCGCGCCGCCCCGCGCGCCTCGGGCAGCCGGACCCGGGGCGACCGGGCCAGGTCGAGCAGGGCGTCGGCCAGCGCCGGCCGGGCGCCGGCCCGGCGCAGCGCGCGCACCGCCGCCCGCAGCGCCTCCGGGTCGCGGCGGACCAGGCCGTCCGCGTGCCCGGCCAGCCCGGACCAGAGGGGTACGGGGGTCCGCCCGGTCACCTCGGCGAGGCGGTCGGCCACCGCCCTCGCCCGGCGGGCGTCACCGAGCAGCAGCAGCGCCTGCACCAGACGCGGGCCGTACTGGGCGACCGCCAGCAGCGGACGCGCCGTGCGGGTCAGGTCGGCCACGACGGCGCGGAGCAGGTCCCGGTGCCGCGCCGGCTCCGGGTCGCCGGCGGCGGCCAGGCCGAGCGACGCGTACGGGATCCGGTCCGGCCAGGACCGGGCCGGTCGGGCGTCGGCGAGCAGCGCCCGCGCCCGCTCCGGCCGCCCGGTCCGGTACGCCACCTCGACGCGTACCGCCGTCAGGGCGGCGCGGGCCTCCACGCCGAGCGGGACGGCCGGGCGGTCCAGGGCGAGCCGGGCCCGGGCGTCCGCCTCCGGCAGCGCACCGGCCGCGAGCAGTCGCCGGCAGGACCAGGCGGTCAGCGCCGGCCAGGCCACCGCCGGCAGATCGGGGTACGCGGCGTCGAGCGCCGCCGCCGCGTCCTCGTACCGGCCGAGCGCGAGTTGGACCTCGATCCGGTCGAGACGGACCGCGACGGCCTCCCCGCGTACCGCCGGGTGGTGGGGGTCGACGGCGGCGAGCAGGTCGCCGGCGGTGGGCACCGCGCCGGTGGCCAGCGCGCGGGCGGCCCGGGCGAGCGTGAGCCGCACGGCGGCGGCCGGCGCCGGGTACGCGGCGCGTGCCCGGCCCGCCGAGCGCAGCAGGGCGTCGGCGTCGGGGTGGCCGACCCGCGCGGCGACCCACGCCTCGGTGGCGCGCGACCACGCCCGGCGCTCCGGCGGCACGCCGGAGCGGGCCAGACCCAGGTACGTCAGCGCGGCGGCCGGGTGGTCGTGGCCGTACCCGGCGCCGAGCCGCCCGCGCAGCAGGGCACGATCGGCCGCGCCGGCCCGGTCGGCGGCGAGTTCGGCGGCGAGCAGGTCCCGCGCCTCGGCCGTCCGCCCGGCGAGTTCGAGCCGGTCGGCGGCGGCCAGCAGCGTGGCGTGGCGGTGCGGGTCGGCCGCGCCGTAGGGTCCGGGCACGGCACCGAATCAACCACGGGCGGCCCGGCCGGATGGACGTTTCACATGAAAGCCACTCGTGATCGTGAGTTTCCGGCATCACAACGAACCGAACGGGCATGTTCTGCGTACACACGTGTGGTCATGACGTCTACCTCGGAGGCATGGTGTCTGCGGTCCGAACTGATCCATTCGCGGGGGCGATTCTCCAGGTCGGCGTGCTCGCCGGCCTCCACGGCACGGTCGGCCTGGGCCGCTACGGCTGGCTGGCCGGCCTCCTCTGCGGGGTGGTGATGGTCGCGGCGCTGAGCCACGGGCTGCGGCGCTCGGGCGGACGCCGGCTCGGGCCGGCCGACTGGGTCACGCTGAGCCGGGCCACCCTGGCCGGCGGCGTGACCGCGCTGGTGGTGGACTCGTTCAGCCGACCGGTGTCGGTCCCGGCACTGGTCGGGCTGACCGCCGTCGCGCTCGCCCTGGACTGGGTCGACGGCCAGGTGGCCCGGCGCACCGGCACGGTCAGCGCGCTCGGCGCCCGCTTCGACATGGAGGCCGACTCCTTCCTCGTCCTGGTCCTCTGTGTCCACGTCGCCGACCAGGTCGGCCCCTGGGTGCTGGTGATCGGCGCGATGCGGTACGCCTTCGTCGCGGCCGGCTGGGTGCTGCCGTGGCTGAACGGCACGCTGCCGCCGCGCTACTGGCGCAAGACCGTCGCGGCCGTGCAGGGCATCGTGCTGGCGGTGGTGGCGGCGGACGCGCTGCCCGTGCCGCTGGCCGTCGCGGCGGTGGTCGGCGCGCTCGCGCTGCTGGTCGAGTCCTTCGGCCGGGACGTGTGGTGGCTGTGGCGGCACCGGGCACGGCGGGCGTCGCTTCCGGCCGCTCCGGTCTCCCCCGCGCCGGTGGCCCCCCGCGCCGAGTGGGAGCCGGGCACCCGGGTGCTGGTCACCCGCCGTCCGGCCGAGGTCGGGGCGCGGCGGCCGTGACCCACGACGAACCGTCCCGCCCGCAGCGGGACGAGACCCCGACGGACGGCGCGGCGCCTCGGCGACGGCGCGTGCCGGCCCTGGTGGTGACCGCGCTGGCCGCCGTGCTCGTGCTGGTCGCCCTGACCCTGCCGAACGAGGTGGACCTGCTCGCCCCGGCCGCGTTCCTCCGGATCCCGGTGGAGGGGCTGGTCGCGGTCGCCCTGCTGCTGGTGCTGCCGGCCCGGCCGCGCCGGGTGTTGGCCACGCTGCTCGGCGCGCTCCTCGGCCTGGTCCTGGTGCTGACCATCGTCGACCTCGGTTTCTCGACCGTCCTCGACCGCCCGTTCGACCTGATCGCCGACTGGGCCTTCCTCGCCGCCGGGGCGGAGTTCCTCGCCGAGTCCTACGGCCGGACCGCCCAGGTGGTCGCGGTCGTCGCGGCCGTGGCCGCGGTCGTCGCCGTACCGGTGCTGGTCACGCTGTCGGTGCGGCGGCTGGCCGGCGTCGCGGCCCGGCACCGGGTCGCGAGCACCCGCGCCGCCACCGCGCTCGCGGCCGCCTGGGTGGTCTGCGCCGTGCTCGGCGCGCAGGTCGTCCCGGGTCTGCCGGTCGCCGCCGACACGGTCGCGACCGGCGTGTACGACCGCGCCGGGCAGGTGCGTTCGGGTCTGCACGACCAGGAGCGGCTGCGCACCCAGCTCGCCGGCGACCCGTTCCAGGACGCCCCGGGCGACCAGTTGCTCACCGGGTTGCGCGGCAAGGACGTCCTGGTCACGTTCGTGGAGAGCTACGGCCGGGTCGCGGTGGAGGACCCGGAGCTGGCGCCGGAGGTGGACGCCGTCCTCGACGACGGGACGCGGCAACTGCGCGCGGCCGGCTACGGCAGCCGCAGCGCGTTCCTCACCTCGTCCACCACCGGCGGGGGCAGCTGGCTGGCGCACGCCACGCTGATGACCGGCATCCGGGCGGACAACCAGCTGCGCTACACCAACCTGGTGCGCAGCGACCGCCTGACCCTGAACGGGGCGTTCCGGCGCGCCGGGTGGCGGACCTCGCTGGTCATGCCGGCGCTCACCCGGGCCTGGCCGGAGGCCGACTTCTTCGCCCCCGACCGGGTCTACGGCGCCGAGGATCTCGGCTACCGGGGGCCGACGTTCAGCTTCTCCTCGCCGCCGGACCAGTTCACCCTGGAGGCGTTCCAGCGCGCGGAGCGGGGACCCGGGCACGCCCCGGTGATGGCCGAGATCCCGCTGCTGTCCAGCCACATCCCGTGGTCGCCGGTGCCGAAGCTGGTCGACTGGGACGACCTCGGTGACGGGTCGGTCTTCGCCGGCACCAACCGCGCCCCCCGCGCGGACGAGGGCACCCGCCGGGCCTACCGGAAGTCGATCGTCTACTCGCTGCGCACGTTGATCTCCTACGTCCAGCGGTACGGCGACGACAACCTGGTGCTGGTCTTCCTCGGTGACCACCAGCCGGCCCGGTCGATCACCGGCGAGGGGGCCGACAAGGACGTGCCGATCACGATCGTGGCCAAGGACCCGGCCGTGCTCGACCGGATCTCCGGGTGGGGCTGGCAGGACGGCCTGAACCCGGCCCCGGACGCCCCGGTCTGGCCGATGGAGTCGTTCCGCGACCGCTTCCTGCGGACGTTCGGACCGCAGTCCCGCACTCACAGTTAGGAATGTCGTGACGATGCTCGCGCGGGCCTGGGGGATCACCCGTTCCCTGGCCATCTACCACGGCCAGCCGGCCAAGCACCGGCGCGCCCGGGAGCTGTACGGGCAGTTCCTCTCCCCCGGCGACCTCGGCTTCGACATCGGCGCCCACGTCGGCGGGCGGGTACGCACCTGGCGGCGGCTCGGCGCGCGGGTGGTCGCGGTCGAGCCGCAGCCGGACTGCCTGCGCGTGCTGCGCCTGGCCTTCGGGCGGGACGACGGGGTCGTGATCGAGCCCACCGCGGTCGGCGCCCGGGCCGGGCAGGCGCGGCTGGAGCTGTCCTCCGCCACGCCGACCGTGTCCACCATGTCGTCGTCCTGGATCGACTCGGTCACGGCGGACCCGAGCTTCGCCAAGGTCCGGTGGGACCGGTCGGTCGAGGTGCCCGTGGTGACGCTCGACGACCTGGTCGCGCGGCACGGCGAGCCGGCGTTCTGCAAGGTCGATGTCGAGGGCTTCGAGGTCGACGTGCTGTCCGGGCTCAGCCGGCCGGTGCGCGGGCTCTCCTTCGAGTACCTCCCGCCGGCGCACGACGCCGCGCTCGCCGCGCTCGACCTCGTGGAGCGGCTGAGCGCGCGGGCGGGCGGCTACCGCTACAACTTCTCGCCGGTGGAGACCATGCGCTTCGCCGCCGAGCGCTGGCTGGACGCGGACGGCCTGGTGCGGCTGCTGGAGACGTACCGCCCGACCGGCCGCTCCGGCGACGTCTACGCCCGTCTGGCCTCCGCCTGACCTAGGCTGGGCCGGACCGCCGCCGCGAGGAGGATCGATGGCCCGCTACGCCGCCCTGCTGCGGGGTGTCAACGTCGGCAACGCCCAACTGGCGATGGCCGACCTGCGACGCCTCGTCACCGACCTCGGGCACACCGACGTCAAGACCTACCTGCAGAGCGGCAACGTGGTGTTCACCAGCCCACCCACCGACGGTGAGGTCCTCGCCGAGGGCATCGCGAAGCGTCTCGCCGACGAGCTGGGCCTGCGGGTGCCGGTCCTGGTGCGGGACGCGGGCGAGCTGGCCGCCGTGGTCGACGCCAGCCCGTACGCCGGGCGGCAGGACGACCCGACCCGGGTGCTGGTGGCGTTCCTGTCCGCCGCGCCCGCGCCGGCGCGGGCCCGCGAGCTGGCCGTGCCCGCCGGCGAGGACATGGAGTACGCGCTGACCGGTCGGGAGGTGCACCTGCACTTCCCGACCGGCCGCTACGGGCGGACGAAGTTCACCAACACCTACCTGGAGAAGGTGCTGGGCGTGGCGGCGACGGTCCGCAACTGGAAGTCGGTGCTGGCCCTGCGCGACCTCACCGCCGGCTGAGGCTTGTCCCAGATCACCGTCCCGAGGCCGTGAGGACGCGGGGCGAGCGGGTAGAGACACCGGGTGGCACGCTCCGGGAGCCACCGCGTGGAAGCGCTCCCGAGCACCCCCGAACGATCGGAGATGAGAATCGACATGGCCGCCAACCGCGTTCCGGACATCTCGCTCAACGACGGCAACACCATCCCGCAGCTCGGCTTCGGCGTGTTCCAGATCGACCCGAAGGACACCGCGCAGGCGGTCGGCGCCGCGCTGGAGATCGGCTACCGGCACATCGACACCGCCCAGATGTACGGCAACGAGGCCGAGGTCGGGCAGGCGGTGCGCGCCTCCGGGCTGGACCGGGACGAGGTGTTCGTCACCAGCAAGCTGAACAACGGCTTCCACCGCCCGGACGACGCCCGCAAGGCGTTCGAGCAGTCGCTGCGCGAGATGAAGTTCGACCACCTCGACCTGTTCCTGATCCACTGGCCGCTGCCCACCCTCTACGACGGCGACTTCGTCTCCACCTGGAAGGTGCTGGAGGACCTCCAGCGGGAGGGCAAGGTCAAGTCGATCGGCGTGTCCAACTTCCAGGTCGCGCACCTGGAGCGCCTGGCCGCCGAGGCCGACGTGGTGCCGGCGGTCAACCAGATCGAGGCGCACCCCTACTTCGGCAACGAGGAGGTGCGCGCGTACGACCGCGCCCACAACATCCTCACCGAGGCGTGGTCGCCGATCGCGCAGGGCAAGGTGCTCGACGACCCGACCGTGGTCGACATCGCCGAGGAGGTCGGGCGGACCCCGGCCCAGGTGGTGCTGCGCTGGCACGTGCAGCGCGGCGACATCGTCTTCCCGAAGTCGACCACCCCGAAGCGGATCGAGGAGAACTTCGCGATCTTCGACTTCTCGCTCGACGACGCCGCGATGGACCGGCTCACCGGCCTGGGCCGGGGCGAGGCCGGCCGGCAGGGCCCGAACCCGGACACGTTCGACTACGTGCCGAGCTGAGCCGTCGGACACGTCACGGAGGGGCCCCGGGGAACCGGGGCCCCTCCGTCGCGTTTGACTTCGCGCGCACTCGAAGGGGCAGGGTGGCCGGAAACGCTCCGACGGGGAGGAACACCATGCGCTACCGCACCATCGGCACCGACCCGGCCACCCGCCGCGAGGTCAGCGTGCTCAGCCTCGGCGCGATGCTCTTCGGCACCGCCACCGACGAGGCCACCTCGTACGCCGTCCTGGACCGCTACGTGGAGGCCGGCGGCACGTTCGTCGACACCTCGGACAACTACGCCTTCTGGCAGAACGGCGGCCAGGGCGGGGAGAGCGAGGAACTGCTCGGCCGCTGGCGGCGCAGCCGCGGGGTGGGCGACGAGGTGGTGTTCGCCACCAAGCTCGGCGCCCGTCCGCTCGCGCCCGGCACCAGCTACCTCGACAACGCGGAGGGCCTGTCGGCGAAGGTGATCCGCGAGTCCGCCGAACGCAGCCGCGAGCGGCTCGGGCTCGACCGGATCGACCTGCTCTACGCCCACATCGAGGACCACGACGTCCCGCTGCGGGAAACCGTGGAGGGCTTCGCCGAGCTGGTCGCCGAGGGCACCGTCGGGCTGCTGGGCGCGAGCAACCACCGCGCCTGGCGGGTCGAGCGGGCCCGCGCGATCGCCGCCGCGGCCGGCCTGCCCGGGTACGAGGTGCTCCAGTACCACCGCAGCTACCTGCCGTCGCGGGTGGACCTGCCGAACGCGCTGGACCCGGACGGCGACGTCGGCTGGGTCGGCCCGGACCTGGCCAGTTACCTGCGGGCCGAGCCCGGGCTCACGCTCGTCGCGTACTCGCCGCTGCTCAAGGGGGCGTACGTGAAGTCGGAGCGGCTGGGCGAGGAGTATGCCCTGCCGTCGACCCCGGCCCGGCTGGCGGCGCTGCGCGCGGTGGCCGACGAGACCGGGGCCACGGTCAACCAGGTGGTGCTGGCCTGGCTGATGGGCGGCGACCTGCCGGCGATCCCGCTGGTCGGCTGCTCCTCGGTCGCGCAACTGGACGAGGCCCTGGGCGCGGTCGACCTGGAGCTGACCGCCGAGCAGCGGGCCCGGTTGGACGCGGCCCGCTGACCGACCGTCCGGCCGGGTGGCCCGTCGCGGTCACCCGGCCGTCAGGTCGATCCGCCAGTCGTTCGAGCGCATCAGGCGACCCGGCGGGTATTCGAACTCCGTCTCCCCGAGCAGCGTGAACCCGGCCTTGCGGCAGACCGCGTTCGACGGCGGATTGTCCACCGACGGGTACGCGTGCGCGAAGCGCCGGTCACCCGCCGCCCGGGCCGCCGCGACCACCGCGCGCACCGCCGCCGTCGCCAGGCCCCGCCCCTGATGGGCCGGGAGCACCGCCCAGCCCATCTCGTACACCTGATCGCCGCGCCACTCACGCGGCCAGAAGCCGACGCTGCCCACCCTCGTCCCGTCCGGCGTGACCACGGTGAACATGTTCCCGCTGCGCGGGCCCGGGCCACGCAGGTAGCGCTCGTGCCGGGCGCGCACCTGCTCATCGGTCTCCGGGCCGCCGGTGTGCGCCCGCACCTCCGGGACGTTCAGCGCTCGCAGCAGTGCCAGGTCGTCGACGCCCCACCGGACGATGCGTACCTCTGCCATGCGCCCGATTGCACCAGACACCCCCGACAGGTGTCCCGCCAGATTTGATCTGGCGGACCGTCGCGCCCGGTCTGGCGCCGTAGGGATGAGGCTGGCAGCGAGGGAGGGCGACATGACGCCGTTACGGCTCGCCGTGCTCATCGGCAGCACTCGGGAGGGACGGGTCGGTGACCGGATCGGTCGCTGGTTCGCCGCACACGCGCGCCGCCGGGACGGGCTGGTGGTGGAGGAGATCGACCTCGCCGGGTACGACCTGCCGACCGCCCTGCCCGCCGAGCCGACGCCGGCGATGCGGGAGTTCGCCGGGCGGGTGGCGCGGGCGGAGGCGTTCGTCGTGGTCACCCCCGAGTACAACCACAGCTTCCCGGCCTCGTTGAAACAGGCGATCGACGTCGCCTACGACGAGTGGCAGGCCAAACCGGTCGGCTTCGTCTCGTACGGCTGCCGGTCGGTCGGTCTGCACGCGGTCGACCAGCTCCGGACGGTCTTCACCGCGCTGCACGCGACGACCGTGCGGGACACCGTCGGCGTCGACCTGCTCGACGGCGAGCCCACCGGGCACGCCGAGGAACGGCTCCGGCAGGACGTCCGGCTGCTCCTCGACGAGCTCTGCTGGTGGGGCCTGGCGTTGCGCGACGGTCGCGCGGCCCGCCCGTACGCCTGCTGAGAACACCCACGGAGAGAGGTAGTGATCATGAGTAACCGGAACACCGGCCTGGCCGTCGAGGCCGACGGCCTGGTCCGGTCGTTCGGCTCGACCCGGGCGCTCGACGGACTGGACCTGCGGGTCCCCGCCGGCACCGTGTACGGGATGCTCGGGCCGAACGGCGCGGGCAAGACCACCGCGGTACGGGTGCTGGCCACGCTGCTGCGCCCCGACGGCGGCACGGCCCGGGTCTTCGGCCACGACGTGGTGACCCAGGCCGACGCGGTCCGCGCCCGGGTGAGCCTGACCGGCCAGTACGCCTCGCTGGACGAGGACCTGACCGGGGCGGAGAACCTGGTCCTGCTGGGCCGGCTGCTCGGGCTGGGCCGGCCGGCCGCGCGGGACCGGGCCGACCAGTTGTTGGCCGCGTTCGGGCTGACCGAGGCGGCGGCCCGGCAGGTGAAGAAGTACTCCGGCGGGATGCGGCGGCGCATCGACATCGCGGCGAGCATCCTCAACACGCCGGACCTGCTGTTCCTGGACGAGCCGACCACCGGGCTCGACCCGCGCAGCCGCAACCAGGTGTGGGAGATCGTGCGGGCGGTCGTGGCGCACGGCACCACCGTGCTGCTGACCACGCAGTACCTGGACGAGGCGGACCAGCTCGCCGGCCGGATCGCGGTGGTCGACCACGGCCGGGTGATCGCGGAGGGCACCCCGGGCGAACTGAAGTCGTCGGTCGGCTCGGGCACCGTCCATGTGCGACTGCGCGACGCCGGGCAACGGTCCCGGGCCGAGCAGGTGCTGCGGACCACGCTGGGCGTGCCGGTGCAGCTCGCGGCGGACCCGGTGGCGCTGACCGCGCGGGTCGGCGAGGACGGCACCGACCTGGAGGCCGGCGAGCAGGCCGCCCGCGCCCTCGGCGAGCTGGCCCGGGCCGGCATCGTCGTCGACGACTTCTCCCTCGGCCAGCCCAGCCTGGACGAGGTGTTCCTGGCCCTGACCGACCACCCGGCCGTCTCGACGGACGAGCGGGACGACGAGCTGGAGGCGGCCCGATGAGCGACACCGCGACGACCACCGCCGGGCGGGCGCCGTCCGTCTACGTGCCCTCCGCCGAGGCGCTGGCGACAGTGCTCGCCCCCGGTGAGCGACCGGCCCGGCCGGGACCGCTCTCCGCGTCGCTGACCTTCGGCTGGCGGGCCATGCTGAAGATCAAACACGTACCCGAGCAGCTGTTCGACGTCACCGCGTTCCCGATCATCATGGTGCTGATGTTCACGTACCTGTTCGGCGGCGCGCTCGCCGACAGCCCGCGTGCGTACCTCCAGTTCTTCCTGCCGGGCATCATGGTGACCAGCGTCGTGATGATCACCATGTACACCGGGGTGGGCCTGAACAACGACATCGAGAAGGGTGTCTTCGACCGGATCCGCACCCTGCCGGTGTGGCGGCCGGCGGCGCTGGTCGGGATGATCTTCGGGGACGTGCTGCGCTACGTGCTGGCCGCCCTGGTCATCCTCGCCGTGGGCCTGGTGCTCGGCTTCCGCCCGGACGGCGGGGCGCCCGGCGTGCTGGCCGGGATCGGCCTGCTGGTGGTCTTCTCGTTCGCGTTCTCCTGGGTGTGGACGTTCTTCGGCCTGGTGCTGCGCAGCGAGAAGTCGGTGATGGGCGTCAGCATGATGGTGCTGTTCCCGCTGACGTTCCTGAGCAACGTGTTCGTCGACCCGTCCACCATGCCGGGCTGGTTGCAGGCGTTCGTCAAGGTCAACCCGGTCACCCACCTGGTCGCCTCGGTGCGCGCCGCGATGGGCGGCTCGATGGACGCCACCAACACGATGTGGCTGCTGCTGTGGAGCGCCGGTTTCGTCGCGGTCTTCGGCTCCCTGACCATGTACCGCTACAACCGCCGCTGACGTCCGCTCCGTCGCCGCCTCGGCCGAACCGCCCGGCCGAGGCGGCGAACGCGGCTCGTCGCACGCCGCGGCTCACACGGGGGTACGGGCTCACCCCGCGCGACGAACACGCCCGAGTGCTGGCTGACTCCGCCGGCTCGCCCCGTGCAGACGGGCTCGCCGGGCCGAGAGATGGCGCATGCCGGGCTCGTAGCGCGTGGACCCCCACCCCGCCAACTCCACCGGTAGCCGGCAGCGTGATGCAGTTCATCGATCTTGGAGTTGTGGCACCTGCCATATCCGACAGAAGTGGGTACTTCGGGAGCCACAACTCCAAGATCGCCGAGACCGAGACGGCGGGCGCCGGATCAGAGGCGCCAGGAGATCGGCTCGGGCGGGAGGTAGCGGCAGGTGCTGCCGGTGGTGACGGACTCGCGCAGGTGAGCCGCGAGCGCCGGGTGGCGCTGGTCGATCCGGCGCAGCGAGTCACGGATCCGGCCGGTCACCGCCTTGCGCGCCCGCTCCGCCTGGTCGCCGAGGCGGCGACTGCGCCCGGCCAGCCCGGCGGCGGCCCGCAACTGGTCGAGCAGGGCGGCGCGCTCGGCGTCCAGGGCGGCCAGCCGCCGCTCGTCGTCGCGCCGGGCGGCCCGGTCGATCTCGTCGTCGAGCCGCCGCAGGTGCTGCCGATAGCGGGCCTTCGCCTCGTCGTCGAGCACCGGATCGGCGCCGAGCCGACCGGCCGCGACCAGCTCCGGCCCGGCCGCCGGGTCGAGCAGGTCGATCGCGGGCACGTCCACGCCCGGCCGGCCCAGCAGCAGCCGCAGGTCGTGCAGGCCCTTGGCATCGGGCAGGTGCACCACGACACCCGCCCACGCGAGCCGCCACACCGGCCCGTCCGGGCGGAACTCCGGCCACCCCGGGTCGACTCCGTCCACACCGAAGGGAGCTACGCCGGTGCCACCGACCCCCGGCGTCGGCGTGTCGCGGCCCTGCTCCTCGACCCGCCCGCCCCCGGACAGCTCCGTCGCGGGGAGGGCAGCGCCACCCGGGGACAACCCCGTCGTCCGGGCGGAGATGTCGCCGAAGGCGTCCGCCGGCCCCAGCCGGTCGACCACCTGGGGCATGCCCAGCGCCCGCGCCTCGGCCACCACCGCGGCGCGCAGCCGGGTCGCCCCGGCCGCGTCGCCCGGCCCGCCGCGCCCGGTCAGCGCGGTGACCAACCCGGCCCGGGCCAGCACCGACCAGGGGCGCGCGCCCAGCCGGTCGGCGGCGTCGCGGGCCGCCACGTAGCCGGCCACCGCGTCGTCCCACCTGCCCTGCGCCGCGTCCACACCGGCCAGCCACAGGTCGACCGGGCCGGCCACGTCGCAGCCGAACAGCGCGACCATCCACCGGCCCCGGTGCGGGGCCAGGGCCGCCCGCACCTCGGCGCAGCGACCCGGGTCGCCGTCGACCGCCGCCGCCTGCGCGCGCAGGCGCAGCCACACCGGCGACACGGGCCGGGGGTACGCAGTGCCGGCGGCCTCGATCTCGGCGGTGAGCCGCAGCGCGGTGGCGGTGTCGCCGCGTTCGGCGGCGGTGATCCCGCGCAGCAGCTCGACCTGCGGGTGACCCGCGCCGGCCTGGTCGAGCAGGGCCTCGGCCTCGGCGAGACGCCCGCGCAGGAGCAGCAGGGCCCAGCGCAGGTGGTGTGCCATGAAGGCGTGGTCGGAGTGTTCCCACTCGCCGTAGCCCTCCATCTCGGCGTAACACGACTCCGCGCCGGCGAAGTCGCCCCGCAGGGCGGCGATGATGCCGCTGTCGACGGTCGCCGCCATCCGCTGGCGGGCCACGTCGCCCTCGCGGCAGCCGGCCACGAACGCGGTCAGCTCGTGCCGGTAGCCCGGGTCGCCCAGCTCCAGCAACGCGACCCAGCGCAGCGAGGTGGCCCACAACTCGGTGTCCCGGTCGCCGGTGCGGCGCGCCACCTCCCGGATCTCGGCGGTGACCACGGCCCGTTCCTCGGCGGTGCCGAGCCCCCAGGTGGTGTCGTGGCGGGCCCACAGGCTGAACGTGAGCGCCTCGTCGTCGCGGCCGTGCCGGGCGAGCGTCTCGGTGGCGGTGATGAGGTCGGTGACCAGGGCTCCGGTGGACCGGTCCGGCTCCGGTTCGCCGATCAACCGCCCGTACGCCTCGCGGATCAGCGCGTCGGCGTCGAGCCGGCGGCGGGTGGCCGAGTGCTGCCCGTGGGCGGTCAGCGCCACCCGGGCCAGCACGGCCGGCTCGTCCGAGCCCCGGGCCAGCGCGGCGGCGTCGACCAGCAGCCGCTCGGCCTCCCCCGGCGTGCCGGCGTGGTGCAGCAGCCCGGCCAGCTCCAGCAGCACCCGCACCCGGCGCGCGGGCTCGTCGGCGCGTTCCAGCGCACGCCGGAAGTGCCGGACCGACTCCTCCACGGCCAGCCGGCCGCTCGCGTCGCGGGCGGCGGCCAGCAGCAGGTCACCGGCGCGTGCCGGGTCCAGCTCGGCCCCGGCGAGCCAGGCGTGCCGGGCCAGGTCGGCCGGGATGAGCCGGTCGGTCACCGCGGCGGACCGGTCGACGGCCCGGACCACGGCGGCGTGCCGGGCCCGCCGCTCGTCCTCGGCGAGGCCGTCGTAGAGCGTCTCGCGGACCAGGTCGTGCACGAACGCGAACCGACCGCCGCCAAGGGCCAGCACCAGGCGGGCGGCGGCGGCCCGGTCGAGCAGCCGGTCGACCTGGGCGGCCGGGGCGGGCACGCAGGCGGCGAGGACCTGACGGTGGAACTCGCGACCGAGCACGGCCGCCACGGTGAGCGCCTCGACCACCGGCGCGGGCAGTTGGTCGAGGCGGCGCCGCACCGCCTCCCGTACGCCGGGGGCGATGGTGTCGGCCAGCCCGTCGGTGTGCCAGAGCCGGGCGGTCTGCTCGACGAAGAACGGGTTGCCGCCGGTGCGCCGGTGCACCTCGTCGACGAGGTCGGCGTCGGGCTCGCGACCGGCGGTGCGGGTGATCAGGGCGGCCACCTCGTCGCGCCCGAGGCCGGTGAGCGTGATCGTGGTGGCCTTCGCGGTCAGCGGCAGCAGCAGTGGCCGCAGCGGGTGGTCGCCGGCTTCGACCTCGGCGTCGCGGTAGGTGCCGATCAGCAGCAGCCGCTCGAACCAGGTGTGCTGGGTGGCGAACTGGAGCAGCCGCAGCGAGGCCGGGTCGGCCCAGTGGAGGTCGTCGAGGACCACCACGACCGGCCGGTGCTGGGCCACCGCGACCAGGGCGGTGGTCACCGCGTCGTGCCGGTCGAACTCGGCCCGCCCGTCGTCGGCCGGCCCGGTGTCGTCGGCCGGCCCGGCCGGGTCGTCGGCGGCCGGCCCGCCAAGCAGGGCGGCCAGCCCGACGCCGGCGGCCTCCTGCGCGCGGGCCCAGTCGTCGGCCGAGCGGGCCAGCCGGCGCAGCACCTGCATCCAGGGCCAGTAGTCGGGGGCGGTGTCGGACTCCCAGCACGCGCCGCCGAGCACCAGCGCCCCGCGCCGGCGGGCCTGGTCGGCGGCGGCGCCGACCAGCGTGGTCTTGCCGATGCCCGGCTCGCCGGTGACCAGGGCCAGGCCGCCGTGGCTGGTGGTCACCCGGTCGACCTCGGCGCGCAGCAGACCCGCGGGATGTTCCCGCCCGATGATCCCCTCGCCGAACCGCGGCTCCATGACCTCCCGACGGTAGTCGACGGGTCCGACACCGCGGCGTCGCTCAGCCCATCGGCTGCCGGGCGTCGGTGACCACGTGGGAGCAGGCCGGGCAGGCCGCCGGTCCCTGCTCGGCGAACCAGCGGCAGGTACGCCGGATCGCGCACTTCGGCAGCGTCTCCTCGGCGGGCGGGGCGGTCTCGGCGTACGAGGCGGCCATCCGGGCGCCCAGCCCGCAGTGCGAGCCGGTCCAGAAGCCGCAGGACGAGGTGACGCAGGGGCCGGCGAGCCGGACCCGGCTCTCGATCGGCTCGTCCGAGTCGCCGGCCCCGGCGAGCGCCACCTCGGCCGGCACGGCCGGAGTCACGTAGGCCACCCGGCCCGCCGGAGTGATCATGCCGAGGAACACCGTGGCGTTGGACGCCGGGGTGCTCGGGCACATCCGCTCCGGCGGACCGGCCGGTCGGGCGGCGTCGGTCACCGCTGGATCCAGAATCCGATGTCGTTGATCTTCTGGCCGAGGTCCTGCGCGAACGGGCCGTCGAGCACCCAGAGCCCGTACCACTCGGGGCGCAGCTTGATGTTGCCGTGGCCGAGGGTCAGCGGGTTGGTCAGTTTGGCGTTGGCGGTGCCCAGCGCGGCCAGGCCGGCCTTCTGGATCTCGCCGGCGATCAGGGTCTGCTGGTCGGGTGTCAGGTCGACGCCGTCGACCACGAAGCGGAACTCGTTGCGGGCCATGTGCTACCTCCGGTCACTCGTACGATTCGGTGCCCAGCCCGCGACGCAGGCTGGTCCGGGTGAAGGCCGCCCAGCCGACGTGCGAGGCGGGGTCGGCGGGCTGCCCGACGCGGGCGAGCACCCGCCCGGCGTGCTCCGGCCAGCGGGTGGCGGTGGCCGCCGCGTCGCCCCACAGCTGACGGCAGGCGGCGACCGCGAAGGCGACCTGCTCGGGCGTGCCGGTGAATCCGGCCGCCCCGTCGCCGACGCGGACCGTGCCGTCCGGCCGGACCCGCACGCTGGGGAAGTGGTGGTGCAGGCTGGCCAGCGTGGCCAGGTGGGCGGCGTCCCGCCGGGCGGCGGCGAAGCCGGCGTGCAGTTCGTCGTCGCGCCGGTGGCGGATCGCGTGCAGGACCAGCGCGTCGCCGGCCGGTTCGATCCGGGCGACCACGTGCACGGGCGCGCTCCAGGCGCGGGGCGAGTTCGCCGACCAGAACGCGAGCCAGGCGGTGAGCCGGGCGTGGAAGTCGGCCTGGACGGCGACCGCGGGCGCGGACCCGTCGGGTGCGCGCAGCGCGGCGGTGGCGATCCGGTCCCGGGTGATCAGCGGCGATCCGGGACGGGCCGGCGCCGCCGCCGCGGCACCGGTGGTGGAGGCGACGGCCAGGCCGGTCAGGGTGACCGCCGAGGCCGCCGCCGCGCCGGCGAGGAGTCGCCGACGGTCGAGCGGGTGTCCGTTGTCGTTCATCGTCGGCCCTTCGTCGACGGCAGTGCCCCGACGCTATCGACCGGAAGGGATCAGGAAAACACGCTGCGTGACGGGAGGTTGACAGGAAAGCCGGGGATTCCCGGCGGCGTGAACGACCGTTCCTGTGCCGGGTTCACGAGGCGGAGGACGGGAACCTCTCGTGCCCGAGCACCCCGAGCAGCCGCAGCTTCTCGGCGGCCTCGCTGCGCGGCGGCGCGGTGAACACCAGCAGCGCCTGCGACTGGTCCTCGGTGAAGAGCACCTGGCAGTCCAGTTCGATCGGGCCGAGTTCGGGGTGGACGAGCGTCTTGTGGTCGGCGAAGCGCTGGGCCACCTCGTGCCGCTCCCACAGCTCGGCGAACTCCGGGCTCACCGCCCGCAACGCCCGGACCAGCTCGCCGGCGCGCGACCGGGCGCCCATCGACCCGTACGCGGCGCGCAGGTTCGCGACCTGGGCGCGGCTCTGCCGCTCCCGGTCGTCCTCCGGGTAGCGCTCCCGCTCGGCCGGATCGGTGAACCACCGGTAGATCCCGCTGCGGGCCAGGCCGGTGTGGCCGGTCCGGTCGCCGAGCAGCGCCGCGGCCAGCCGGTTCTGCACCAGCGTCTCGCCCAGGTCGGACAGGACCAGGGCGGGGGTGTCGGCCAGCCGGTCCAGCACCCGCAGCAGCGCCGGCGCGACGTGGGTCGGGGTCGCCGTCCGCTCCGGCGGGCTGTGTCCGGCCACCCGGAACAGGTAGTCGCGCTCGTCCCCGGTCAGCCGCAGCGCCCGGGCCAGCGCGGCCAGCATCTGCGGGCTCGGCTGCGGCCCGCGCCGCTGCTCCAGCCGGGTGTAGTAGTCGGTGGACATCGCGGCGAGCGCGGCGACCTCCTCCCGCCGCAGGCCGGGCGCGCGACGCCGGGCGCCCTCGGGCAGCCCGACGTCGCCGGGGCGCAGGGTCTCGCGGCGTCGGCGGAGGAAGTCGGCCAGGGCTGCGCGGTCCATGATCCGAGTATCCGGCCGCCGTCGGACGCGAACCAGGGATCCCCGATCCCCCGATCGGCGATCTCTTCACCGCCCGGGTCCGGCCGCACCATGCTGGCGGCATGGACATCTCCGGAAACACGATCTTCATCCCCGGTGCCACCAGCGGGATCGGCCTGGCGCTGGCGCTCGCCCTGAAGGACCGGGGCAACACGGTGATCGTCGGCGGCCGGCGTACCGAACTGCTCGACGAGATCGCGGCCGAACACCCCGGCCTGGACACCGTCGCGATCGACACCACCGACCCGGCGAGCATCGCGACGGCGGCCGAACAGGTGCTGGCCCGGCACCCCGACCTCAACGTCCTGGTCGCGATGGCCGGCGTCATGCGGATCGAGGACTGGCGCTCGCCCGAGACGTTCCTCGCCTCGGCCGAGGAGGTGGTGACCACCAACGTGCTCGGCCCGATCCGGCTGATCGGCGCGTTCGTCGAGCACCTGACCCGGCGCGGGAACGCGACCATCGTCACCGTCTCCTCCGGCCTGGCGTTCGTGCCGTTGCGGGTGACGCCCAGCTACAACGCCTCGAAGGCGGCGATCCACATGCTCAGCGAGTCGATCCGGTTGCAGTTGGCCGACACCGGCGTACGGGTGCTGGAGCTGGTCCCGCCGGCCGTGCGGACCGGGCTGCTGCCGGGGCAGGAGACCAGCGAGTTCGCCATGCCGCTGGACGAGTTCGTGACCGAGGTGGTGGCGTTGCTGGAGGCGCGGCCGGACGCCACCGAGATCCAGGTCGAGCGGGTGAAGTTCCTCCGCCACGCCGAGGCGCGCGGCGACTACGCGCAGGTGGTGGCGACCCTCAACGCGGCGGACCCGCACGCCGCGACCTGAGCCCGGTCAGGCGCGGAGCAGACCGGCGACCGCCCGCTGCGCGTCGACGATCGCACGGACCGGCAGGTCGAGCACCCAGAGCGCGGCGGCCAGATAGTCGAGGACCCGCCACCGCTGCTCCTCGGTCAGCGACCGGTTGTCGAGCAGGGCCCCCGCCTCCACCCCAAGCGTGGGGCGGGGACCCCGCCGCACCACTCCGAGCGCCGCGCCCAGCCGGTCCGCGAGCACCGCGGCGAGCCGCCGGCGGTCCACCCCGAGCAGGTACGGGGCCAGCTCCGCGTCGGCCGCTACCAGCCGCAGCCAGCGGTGCACCGCCTCGCGTACGGCGACCGGGCCGAGCCGGTCGCGGGGCTCGCGGGAACAGGTCACCAGCTCCGTCGTCCGCACGACCAGGGGTACGGACGATCGACCCCGATCAGTTCAGCACAGACCTTGATATCGATGGATGCCTATCTATAGGCTGGCGGCGTTCCGCTCACCCCCCACCCCAAGGAGTGTGAACCATGCGTACGCCGAAGCTGTCCCGGATCCTCGCCACCCTCGCGGCCGCGACGCTCGCGGCGCTGGGCGCGGTCGCCGTCAACCCGGCACCGGCCTCCGCCGCCGTCCGCAACGTCTGCTACAACACCAGCCAGGCCGGCCCGTTCGCCAGCTACGCGGTGCAGGCGGCGTCCATCTGGAACAACCGCACCAACAACATCAACATGGCCCAGTGCGGGTCCAACCTGATGATCTACTACACCTACGGCGGCGGGTCGTACGCCCAGCGCACCAGCCTCGGCAACGGCCGCGTGGTCATCGACTACTACCAGGCCCAGCAGTACTCGCCGCTGCGCATCATGACGCACGAGATCGGCCACATCCTCGGCCTGCCGGACAACTACAACGGCAACTGCGCCATCCTGATGTCCGGCGGCAGCGCCGGCACCAGCTGCACCAACCCGTACCCCAGCTCCACCGAGGCCGCCCGGGTCGACTCGCTGTTCGGCTTCGCGGCCCGCAGCGCGACGCCCGCCCAGGTCTTCAGCGGCAGCTGGCCGGCCGCCACCGTGGTCGGCGCCGGTCGCTGACGACGCACCGGTGACGGGGTCGGCGGGTCACCGCCGGCCCCGTCCGCGCGTCCGTGCCCGGTTCCTCCCGGCCGTCCCGCCGGCCGCCGCGTCGGCCGCCAGGTCCGACGCCCGCCGGCTCAGCTCCTCGACCCGGTCGCGCAGCCGGCCCACCGAGTCCCCGGAGTCCGGGTCGGACACCTCGTCGAGCAGCCCCACGTAGTCCCCGGCCAACCGCAGGTAGCCCGGCCCGCCGGTCCGGTCCAGATCGATGATCTGCTGGGCCAGCACCGCCGTCGCGGCGCCCAGCGCGGCCCGCTCATCGGCGCGCGCGTCCCGCCCGGCCCGGCGCGCGTCGGCCAGCCGCCCGGCCCGCCGACCGCCCAGCCAGAGCGCCGCCGCGCCGGCCACCACGCCGACGACCGCGCCGCCGGCCAGCAGGTAGCGGGGCAGCGACGGGCTGATCGTCCGGGCGCCGTCGGGCAGCAGGCCGGTGCGGACCAGCCGGTCGTAGTTGAGCACGATCACCTTCAGCGCCTCGATCGGCCGGTCCACGAACGCGTCCGCGCCCTGACTGATCACGGTCTCGGTGACCATCGACCGGCCGATGTCGCGCGGGCTGTCGCCACCGACCCGGGAACAGCCCTAGGTGTCCCAGTCGTCGCCGTCGCGGC
This sequence comes from Micromonospora sp. WMMD754, assembly GCF_049315235.1. NCBI lineage: Bacteria > Bacillati > Actinomycetota > Actinomycetes > Micromonosporales > Micromonosporaceae > Micromonospora > Micromonospora sp. WMMD754. Next base: position 3,169,427 of record NZ_CP186058.1, on the reverse strand, counting down.
TCATCGCCAGCACCAGCGTGCCCCCGGTAACCCGTTCGGTGTCGGCGCACGCCTCGCGCAGGTCCGCTCCCGGCGACATCAGCAGCACCACCAGCCGGCGGTTGCCGACGACCCGCTCGGCCGCGGTCCGGTCCAGGTCGACGCCGGGCGCCGCGTAGACCGACGACGCCCGCACGTGCCGGGCCACCGGGCCGTCGAACACGCCGCCGGACCACAGCGCCCACCCGGCCAGCGCCAGGCAGGCCAGCACCGCCCGGCCGAACGCGGTGCCGACCAGCCGGCCGAGCAGCCGGCGCGCGACGGCGGTCACGAGAGCCTCCCCCGCAGGTAGACGTCCGGGCGGTAGCCGGGCATCCGCACGTCCCGGGCCACCCGGTCCAGCTCGGCCGCCGCGTCCGCCAGCAGCCCGCGTACGTGCCGGTCGGGCAGGCCGTCGTCGAGCGCGTACCGGGCCGCGCGCAGCCGACCGACGCCCCGCACCAGCGCCGGGTCGCTGCGGGCGTCGGTGAGCACTGACAGCTCCACGGCCAGCGCGGAGAGCCCGGCCAACCGGGCCGGCGTGCCATCCGGCCCGACGTCGCCCGGCCGGCTCCGGCCCGCGCCGCGCACGGTGCGGATCGACAGCACCACGAACCCGGCCACGCAGCCGGCGAAGAGCCAGGGCAGCGCCGGCAGCGCCACCCGCAGCGGGTCGAACGGCCGGTACGGCAGCGGCCTGTCGAACAGCCCCGCGTAGCGCACGTCGGTCACCCGCGCCAGGTAGGCGCCGAGCACGTTGAGCTGCGGATAGTCGTAGCGGCTGAGCCGGCCGCCGTACTGCGCGTAGAAGCTGACGCCGGCCACCTCGGCGAAGTCCGCCGCGCCGGGACCGTGGTACTCGATCCAGCCGCCGTACATCACCACCACCGGCCGATCCGGGGCGAGCCGGTGCAGCGCCGGCCCGTACGCCGGCAGCGGCGTCCCGTACGGCTGGGCCGGCAGCACCACGAACCAGGCCCCGCCCGGGAACGCGTCCCGCGCGTCGTCCTCCGGCAGCCGGGGCAGCGTGGCGCCGGGCCCGACGTACCGGCCGGTGGCGCGCAGCGCGGCGGTGACCGGGGCCAGCTCGGCGGCGGTCGGTTCCCGCCACCGCAGGTCGTCGCGGTCCGCCGGGGCGGGCTGCTCGCGCAGCCCGGCGAGCAGCGCGAGCACCTGCCCGGTCACGTCGCCGGTGGCGAACTGCGCCCGCCAGCCCGGCAGGTCGTCCGGGGTGGCCAGGTAGGGGCCGCCGCTGACCTCGGTGCCGACGATCCGGACGGTGGCGTTCTGCACGTCCTTCACCCGCTTGCGTTCCGCCTCGTCCAGGCCGGGCGGCGCGACCAGGATCCGGGTGCCGTCACCGCCGATGGCGGCCCGGACCCGGGCCTCGTCCCAGCGCGCGACCGCACCGGGCAGCCGGACCACCGGGTCGGCCGCGACCAACGCGGTCATCTCCTCGACCGACGGGACCGTGGCGTCGCTCAACTCACCGGCGGAACCCTCAGCGGGCAGCGTGGCCGACGACGGCGAGCGCCCGTAGCTGACCGTCACGCTCTGCCGCTGCGCCACCAGGAACACCGCCAGCACGGCCACCGCGACCACCAGCAGCGACCAGCGCAGCACCTCCCGCCGTACGGTCACCGGCCGTCCCGCCACAGCTCGTCGGCGCGGCGGGCGTGGTCGGCGGCCTCGTGGGCCGCGTCCGCGCCGCCGCGCGCGGCCGCCAGCAGCTCGGCCCGGGCCAGCAGCCGTTCCGCCTCGGGCACCGGCGTCCGGGCGGCGTCCCGGCTGACGCCGGCGTCGTGGATCGCCGCCCGCGCCGACGACCAGGCCACCCGCCGGTCCTCGGCGCGGGCGCGGCGCCGGGGCAGCAGCGCGGCGACGAAGCCGGCGGCCACCGCCACGACACCCCCGCCCAGCCAGGGCAGCACGCTCAAGGTCATGATCCCTGTCTAACGGACCGCCGCCAGCGATGCCGACGAGTACCCCTCCTGGAAGCCGTCCATGAACGCGCCCGCCATCCCCGACACCACGCACCCGGCGCAGCACAGGATCACCAGGATCGCCGGCACCGCGACCCAGAGGACGGTCGTCCAGTTGATCCCGTCCGGCTCCGGCTCCGGCGCGTACCCCGGCGGCGGGTACTGCGGCGGATAGTGCGGCTGGTACGGATCCGGCTGGTACGGGTCGTGAGGATGCACCCGCACATCCTGCCCACCACCCGCTGCCGCCGGAAGATCCGCTCGGACCGGCCACCTCGACCGGTCAGGCCCGGTGCGCGTCCAGGTGGGTGAGCACGGTCTGGTTGGCCTCCCAGCCGTCCGGGAACTTCACCGGCACGTCCAGGTGCACCCGCTCGGTCGACGGGTACGCGTCCAGCAGCTCACCGATGCCGGCCCGGGCCACCACCACGCAGGCGTGCCGGTGCCGGGACGCCAGCACGCACAGCCGCCCCGACTCCAGGTGGAACGCGGTCGCGTCGCGCCGGCCGGAGAGCGGGTGCAGCACGATCGTCACGTCGTACTCCCGGCCCTGGAGCCGGTTGGCGGTGTCCACGGTGATGCCCGCGCCGGCCGCGCCCAACCGGGACCGGATGGCCGCGACCTGGTCGCGGTGCGCGGCGCCGACGGCGATCCGGTCCGCGCTCACCGGCGCGCCGCCGGGCGCGGCCTCGCTGACCGCGACCGCGCCGCGCGCCAGCACCCGCAGCGCCAGCTCCGCGCACGCCGCGGCGGCCTCGCCGTCGGTACGCACCGTGTGCCGCGCCGGCAGCTCGTGCAACGCCCAGCCGGTGGTGGCGGCCAGCTCGACCGAGGCGTCGTAGGCGTCGCCCGGCCCCGGCTCGGTGAACGTCAACGCCCGGTCGGCCGGCCCGGTGCCGGCGCGGAAGCCGGTGAACGGGTAGAACGCGGCGGACACCACCGGCGCGGCGGAGGCGGGCAGCCGCCACGACACCGGCAGCCGGTGCACCGGCAGCTCCGGGTTGTGCCGCAGCAGCGTGGCCACCGCCGACTGCATCGGATCCCAGGTCAGACCGGTCCAGCGGGCGGTCTCGACGGTGGAGAACGGGTCGAGCTGCCCCGGGTCGCCGACGAACAGCGCCCGCTCGAACCGCCCGGCCACGCGCAGCAGCGCGTCCGCGCGCATCTGGTACGCCTCGTCCACGATCGCCCACGGCCAGGTGCCCTCGGTGACCGTGGCCCACTTGGCCGCCGTGGCGATGGTCACCGCCGGTCCGCCCAGGTCGGCGACCTTCGCCGCGACCCGGACCGCCGGGTGGGCGGTGACCCGCTCGGTGGGCCGGTAGTCGGCCGCGGAGAGTCGGCCGACGCGCAGCTCGGGCGCCTTCCGGCCGAGCCGGTCGATGAGGTCGTCGACCTGCTCGTTGGTCTGCGCCACGATCATCAGCGGGTCACCGGTGACGGCGAGTTCGATCGCCGCGCGGACGACGAGGGTCGACTTGCCGGCGCCCGGCGGCGAGTCGACGACGACGCCGCGGTGCGCGCCCTCGCGCACGTCGCGCAGCACACTCTCGACCACGTGCAAGGAAGGGCCCCTTCTTAACGCATCCGGTAGAGGCGGGTCCCCTTCTTAGAACTCCTAACTCTGGGTGCGTTGGAGTTGGCGCCAGCAGATGAGGGAGCAGGCGAGGCTGAGGAATGCCTGGTGGATGTCGTCGCGGATTTCCCAGCGGATGCGCAGGCGGCGGAACCAGTGCAGCCAGGCGATGGTGCGTTCGACGACCCAGCGTTGGGTGCCGAGGCCGGAGCCATGCGGTGTGCCGCGTCGGGCGATGACGGGGGTGACGCCGCGGGCGCGGATGTGTTGGCGGTGGCTGTCGTAGTCGTAGCCCCGATCGGCGTATAGCCGGTCGGGGCGCCGCCGTGGTGGGCCTGGGCGTCCGCGGATCGCCGGTATGGCGTCGAGCAGGGCGGTGGTCTGGGTGGAGTCGTGTCGGTTGCCGCCGGTCAGCGTGACCGCGAGGGGGATCCCGCCGGCGTCGGTGATGACGTGGTGTTTCGAGCCAGGCTTGCGGCGGTCGACCGGGCTCGGACCAGTTTTGGGCCGCCCTTGAGCGCCCGGATGTGCGAGCCGTCGATCACCGCCCTGGACATGTCCAGGTGCCCCGCGCCGCGCAGTCTGGCCAGCAGCACCTCATGCAGCCGCTGCCACACCCCGGCGTCATTCCAGTCCCGCAACCTGCGCCAGCAGGTCATCCCCGACCCGAACCCGAGTTCCTGGGGCAGGTACTCCCACGGAATCGCGGTGTAGAGCACGAACAAGATCCCGCACAACACCTTGCGGTCATCCAGCGGTCTACGCCCTGGATAGCGGCTCCGCCGCGGAGGGCGGGGTGGCAGCAGCGGTGCGATCTCGGCCCACAACTCATCCGAGACCATCCACGGCGGCTGCTCACCCCTCCTCACGTTCAGACGAAACGACCCTCACATCCGGTCGGTTACGCCCAACATCATTTAGTTAGGACCTCTTAACACGTTCAACCCGTTGCCAAAGGCAACCATATGGCGTACGAACGACCATGAATGTCATCCCGGTGGATACGACGGGGATCCCGTCGTCGACCGGATCCGCACACCCGCAGAGGGGGGCACATGGCACGCAGCCGGATCGCCGGTACCGCAGCCATCGCACTCGTCCTACCGTTCCTCGGCGTCCTGCCCGCCACGACCGCCTCGGCCGCGCCGGCCCGGGCCACGACCAAGCCGGTCACCGACGACACCCGCGAGCTGACCCGCAAGGACTTCACGCTCGACGGCAAACCGGTGAAGACCCCGGCCCGCTACCAGAAGCGCGCCCAGTCCCGGTCGAAGGCCGCGGCGGCGGCCACCCCGCCGGTCGGCACGGTCCGGCAGTGGCTGGGCCTGGACGACTACGAGGGCACCTACTACCGCAAGGACTACACGCTGCGCGGCGTCGGTGACAACGTCGAGGTGTGGGTCGCCAACGACATCGCGTTCCCGGCCGACGACTGCCGCAACCAGATCCCCACGTCCACGCAGATCACCGACGCGCAGGTGCAGAGCTTCGTGCACGAGTTCGACACGAACATGTACCCGAAGGAGACGGTCGCGTTCAGCCGGCCGCCGGACCGCGACGGCAGCAACGCCCAGCTCGGCCCGGACGCGCAGGGCAACGGCGGCGACTACAGCGGCGGCGGCAACAAGACCGTCACCCTGATCGACAACGTCCGGGACGACAACTACTACGACTTCCCGGCCGCGCCGACCTACGTCGCCGGCTTCTTCTCGGCGCAGCTCAACGAGCTGTTCGACCGCAACGTGATGACCGTCGACGCGTTCGACTGGCTGCACCGCACCGGGGCAAACCCGCCGGACGAGCCGACCGACGACCTGTGCACCAGCCGCCCGGCCCGCCCATTCAGCTACGAGGGCACGTTCGCCCACGAGTGGCAGCACCTGGCGCACTACTACACCGACCCGTTCGAGACCACCTGGATGAACGAGGGCCTGTCCGACTTCGCGCAGACCATCACCGGGTACGTCGACACCAGGGCCACCGTCTTCGACCGGGGCGCGGACAGCCACCTCTACTGCCAGCAGGGCTTCGGCACGGTGCGGACGCCGTACAACGCCAACCCGCGCGACTGCGGCGGGCCGGAGAACTCGCTGACCCTGTGGGGGGAGAGCCCGAACCCCAACGCCGTGCTCGCCGACTACGGCAACGCGTACGCGTTCATCCAGTTCCTCTACGACCGCTACGGCACCGACATCGTGCACCGGCTGCACAACGACGGTGACCTGCAGGGGCTGGCCAGCCTGGACGCGGCGCTCAAGGCCGAGGGCGCGAAGGACATGTACCAGGTCATCCACGACTACCAGACCATGACGCTGGTCGACAAGATCGTCGGGGAGTCGCGCCTGGGCATCATGCTCGGCGTACCCAAGAGCCGGGTGACGACGAAGAGCCTGCGCTCCACCGTCAACCTGGCCAACCCGGCCGCGTACGCCACACCCGGCGCGGCGCCCAACGGCGCCGACTACGTCCCGCTCACGAAGGCCGACGGCACCCCGCTGCGCGGCCGTGACCTGCGGTCGCTGTCGTTCCAGGGCGCGAAGACGCTGCCGGCGGTGCCGCTGGCCTGGACCGTGGTGAACAACGACCCGGACCGTCCCGGCAACCCGGTGCTGTTCTCCGGCAACGCCAACAACACTGACGCCGCCGCGGTCACCCCGGTGACCGTGCCGAGCACGGACCCGACGTTGCGCTTCCTGGCCAAGTACGGCGCGGAGGTCGGCTTCGACTACGGCTACGTGGTGGTCTCCACCGACGGCGGCGCCACCTACACGGCGATCGCCGGCGACCGGACCACCAACGGTCCGCTCGGCCCGGCGCTCAACGGCACCACCGACGGGTTCGAGCCGCACAGCTTCGACCTGTCCGCGTACGCCGGCAAGAACATCCTGCTCGGCTTCCGCTACGTCAGCGACGGCGGCGTCAACGAGGGCGGCCTGCTCCTCGACGACATCACCGTCGGCGGCACGACGATCAGCGACGGCGGCAGCCTCGCCCCGTTCGACTCGCCCACCGAGATCAAGCCGGTCGCCGTGCACAACTGGAACGTGCGACTCATCGGCCTGGACGAGAAGCACTCGCTGGCCTGGCAGTTCGAGTTCGACGGCAGGTCGAGCCTGACGCTCAACCGGGTGCAGCTCGCGCTGCTCGCGCTCGCCCCGAAGGTGGTCGCCGTGGTCGCCTACGACGAGCCCACCGAGCAGGTCCAGCAGTACGCCCCGTACACCCTTAAGGTCAACGGGGTGACCCAGAAAGGAGGGGCCCCCTCTTAACGGCTCCGGTAGAGGAAGGGCCCCCGCTTAACACCTCACCCTGCCCGAGCATCCACGACGGTGCTCGGGCGGGGCCGTTTCCGGGTAGAACTGCGGGCATGAGTGAAGCGCCGGTGCTCCACCTCGTCGTCTGCGCCGCTCCCCCGGCCCAGCGGATCGGCGAGCTCGCCGAACTGCTCGCCGCCGACGGCTGGCGGGTCTGCCTGATCGCCACCCCGATCGCCGCGACCTGGCTCGACCGCGACGAACTCGCCGCGCAGACCGGCCATCCGGTACGCGCCGAGTGGCGCCGCCCCGGCGACCCCGAGCCACACCCGCCGGCCGACGCCGTCGCCGTCGTGCCGGCCACCTTCAACACGCTGAACAAGTGGGCGGTCGGGGCGAGCGACACGCTGGCCCTGGGCGTCCTCAACGAGATGCTCGGCGCGGGACTGCCGATCCACGTGTTTCCCCGGGTCAACGCCGCGCTGTCGGCGCATCCCGCCTACCGGCCGAACCTGCGGCGGCTGCGCGAGGCGGGGGTGGTGGTGCACGACGGGGATGTGCTGCGGTCACCGGACGAAATGACGCCGAGCCGGTGGGCGGCGGTGGTCGACGCGCTGCGCGCGGCGCGACCCGACGCCTAACGGGACCGGGGCACCTGCCGGTTGAAGCGGGGGCGTAGCGCCAGGACCAGCGCTTCCTTCGTACCCTCGGGGTTGTCGGTCTCCTGCCAGCGGACCTCGCGCCGGCCCAGCCACCCGGCGATGTCGTCGCGGGTCGCGGCCTGGCCCGGGGTGTCGAGGAGCAGGCCGACCTGGTCGTGCAGCACCGACGAGTCGCGGTTGCCGGTGAGGTGCTGCCGCAGCCGGGCGCGCAGGTTGCCGGTGTAGCCGACGTAGACGACCACACCGCCGTCGAGCACCAGGTGCACGCCGGGCGCGGCCGGCGCGCCGGCGACGACCTCCATCGTGTACGGCAGGGCCGGCGTGAACCCGGCCAGCAGGTCTTCGGTGTCCAGCACCCGGGCGACGCTACCGGTGTCCGCGCAGCTCCGTTGCCCCACACGACCCGGCGTGACCGTCCGGTAGCGGGCAGCGCCCACCGTCGGGCAGCCGCACGTCGCACCAGACCCGGTGGCGCAGGTGCTGGGCGTCCTCCTCGCTGAGCGTGGTCTCACCGAAGTCGACCACGTCCAGGTGCCCGAGCGACCGGGCGAGCGCCGTAGCCAGCTCGGCGGCGGCCGCCCGGCTGGTCAGCGTGGTCGGCAGGTGGATGATCCAGCGCGGCTCAGTCATCGCGGCCCCGCCGCTGGCAGCCGTGGTGGCGGGACTGCCACTGGCGCAGCGCCTGCCGGATCCGCTCCGACTCGGTACGCGCGGTGGTCAGCTCCCGGTCGAGCCGGTCCATCTCGTCGGCCACCCGGCACAGGTAGTCGTGCACCTGCGCCCGGTCGAGCCCCCGCCAGCGCGTGTCGAAGACGGCCGCGCGCACCTGCCAGGCCCGCACCCGCTCCCCGGTCACCCAGATCACCGGGCCACCCCCACGGCCTCGTCGGGCACACCGGCCGCGGCGAGCGTCGCCCTCCCCCACCGGGCCAGCCGGCAGGGGTACGGGACGCGCTCGCTGCGGCACAGCGGCCCCTGCGGCCAGCGCTCCGGAACGTGGACGCGCACGGCGAGGGCGGCGACGAGAAGGTCGTCGTCGGTGACCGGGGTGGGAACGGGAAAGTCGGCGGACATCGGTGGGCGCCTCCGGGGTCGGGGGTGTGTCGTGGAGTGGCGCCGGGGCGGGCGGGGTCGGTGGGCAGCCGCGATCGGGGGACGCGAAGCCGCCGGAGCCCAGCACCCGCCCCGGGCCGTACGCCGACTGTCGACCTTGGGCATCGTCTGCCGTATGTCCTGGTGATCGTCGTTGACATGCACGCTCCGCATGGAGGCGTCGCCTTCGTCGATATGCGCGGCATGCATACCGTCACGCTCCGGAGCCGCTTGAATGGATAGGCTCGATATCGGACACAGCCACCCGCGCGGAGCGAGGTTGCCGGTGACACGCACGAACTGCCCCCGCTGCGGCGGACGCCTGGCCCGCGACAACAACAGCGGCCGGTGCGCGCCCTGCCAAGCGGCCGAGCGCGACCGGCTGAGCGCACCGCCGGTGGTGCCGGCGTCGTTCTGGGAACACGAACCGGTGCGGCTGGCGCTCGTGTCACGGCACCTGGGACGGGTGATCCGCGCGTACCGCTACCACCCGTACCACGGGCGGAACCCGCTGCCGCAGAGCGTGGTGGCGGGGTGGCTGGGCATCACGCAGGCCCAGTTGAGCCGGATCGAGAACGGGCCGGCGTTGGTGCACCTCGACCGACTGACCCACTGGGCCACGTTGCTCAAGATCCCCCCGGCGCGCCTCTGGTTCGCCCTACCGGGTGAGCCGGCGCCTACAGTGTGGTCAGGCGCACGCATTGAAGAAGGTGGTAGTACGAATCGCCGTCAATTTCACGCTCTGGCCGTGCTGGCTGGCGTCGAGGCCGGCAGCGGGTTAGACCTGCTGAAGGCCGGGGCGGAGCCGCCGCCGAACCTCGGCATGGAGCAGGTGCGGTATGCGGCCTCACTGGTCGAACAGTTCCGCTCGGCGGATGCGGCTGTAGGCGCGGACGCGCTCTGTGACATCGCCATGCAGGTGCATAAGCGCCTGTCCGCCTGGGCTGGACAGACCGCATACAGCCGGTCAGTGGGCGAAGCGCTTCAAAGCGCACTTTCACATCTGGCGATTCAGGCAGCCTGGCTCGCTATCGACGCGGACCGCCGCCCCGAGGCAAGGCCCTACCTGAACGAGGCCATCGCCCGAGCGCGCATCGCCGACGACGCTCGCGTCGAGGTACGTGCCCTCGCCTGCATGTCGCTGCTACTCCGCGAGGAGCGGCCAGCCGAAGCGATGCACTGCGCCGAAGCAGCGTTGCGTGCCGCTGCCGGCTGGACTACACCGCGCTTGACTACGCTGCTCCACCTTCGCTCAGCTCATGCCCACGCCATCCTTCGGGACACGTTCGGCTTCGAGCGGGAGATGACCAAGGCCCGCAGTGCATTCGAAGTAGGCAGCCACGAAGATGACCTGCCCTTCATCTCGTTCGTGACCGAGCAGGAGGTCACGGCCATCAACGGGCTCTCGTACCTCGCGCTCGACCGGCCGGACCGAGCCGCAGCCTGCTTCCGGGCGATCACGGCCAGCCCTCCTGATGCGCATCGACGTAACCGGGTCTACTCCACGGTCCAACTCGCCAGGGCTTCGATCCGCCAAGGCGATGTGCCGGGCGCAGCCCAGGCCGCGTTGGCTGTCCTACCTGAGCTTCGCCAGGTGCGCTCCGGACGGACCCTGCGCCTGCTCGCCGAGGTGCGGTCCGGACTCGATGCTCACCGCGCGGTGTCCGAGGCCCGACAGTTCTTCGACGTGTACGACGGGTCGCTGGCCTGATGGTGCAAAACGTGCGCATGCGCCACTACTCCGCCGCTGACGCCGAGAAGGTGCTGACACAACTCGTGGACGTGTATCTGGACGCGCACGCCGACGACGGGCCGCTCTACACCGTCGAACGGTACGAGCGGCAGCTCGCGGCGCACTTGCCCCGCCCGGGCTGGGCAGCGGTGACGGCTTGGCCCGGTGACGAGTTGGTCGGCTACATCTACGGGTTTCCGCTCGGCGCGGACACCCGGTGGTGGGACGGCATTCAGGGGTCGATGTCGTCCGGCTTCACGGATGAGAACGGCCGACGGACCTTTGGCGTCAGCGAGTTGGTGGTGCGGCGCTCTTGGCAACGCCGAGGTATCGCTCGGGCACTGCACGACGAGTTGATGGGCAGTCGGGCTGAGGAACGGGCGGCGTTGCTCGTGCGGCCGGACAACGCCGCTGCCCAGCATGCGTATGACGCTTGGGGGTGGCAGCCGGTCGGGCGGCTCCGGCCGTCCTGGGACGGTGCGCCCCTGTTCGAGGTGCGGACGAAGCCGATCATGTCGAGATTGATTGAGAACAATCGCGCTTAGGCCCTAGCCGACCTGGCAACCACCCGCACCACCCTGCGCGCCCTCGCCGCCGCCGAGTTCACCGCCGACGACCCTGGCCGAAGCCGATAGCACAGACGGGGCAACTCCAAAGCAGCGCGGCGTCCGGTTAGACAGCGACTGCAGGGAACACTACGAGCGATCCGTCGCTGCTTCGTTCGATCTCAATCGCAACGTCAGATTGGTGGATTCCCAGGTTGAGCCCATCGCCCAAGGCGCGAAGGCAATATACGGCCTCGAGGAGGTCGTCCACCTCTCCCTGCGTGAACACGATGCTGCGGAAACCACCGGGACGCTTCAATTCGAGGGTCGACAGTCGGAGGAGTACCGAGTTGATGCCTGATTCCAGCTCATCTATGCGGCGCTCGTCCTCGTGCAACGTTCCGACAAAGCTTTTGAACGGATGGTTCGCTCCCTCTCGTTGAACGTGTTCAACTGCTTGAAGCACAAGCACTCGACGTTTGAGAGCAATGGCGAGTCGTGCAAGCTCCAAGTGTGCGCGGAATGCGCCGCCTTCCTCGTTGATACCGGGGAACGATTCCTTCAATGCAGCAGCTTCAACCGGGCCGTCGGGCAGCTTAGCTAGCGCATCTTGCCACTTCTTGAGCCGACGCTTGGCTCGTTCGATCGCCGTGTTGATCGCGTACGACGAGGAATCCAGTCCTAGGGACAGGCCGACTCTGCCCTGGTCCAGGAGGACCGACGTGGCCTTGTCGATCGCGTCACGACAACCGTCCAACTCGCTGCGTTCGTCCTCGAGTTTGTCTTCGTGCAACTGCTCCAGGAGGTCGGTGATTCGCTCGATCGCTTCCTGGCGTTGGTGATCAGCGTAGGCGCTGACGCCGACCGCGACGGCCATCAGCACAAGTGGCGCGGCCACGGTCAACGCTCCGGCGCTGGCCGCCGCCACACCAGCTGTGGTGGCCGAGCCGGTTGCAGCACCCGCAACAGCGGCCTTGCCAGCAACGGGCACAAACGTGGCTTGGGCTGCGATGCCGGTGGAGCTGACCAGCGCGCCGTGAACACCTCCTGCAGCTGCCTTCGAAGCCATGGGCTGGACAAGTCCTTTACCGACCTGTGCGGCGACCTTTGCCGGCACCACCATTCGGTAGAGCACGTCACCGGTAGTAGCGACGTTCAGCGTCGGAGGCGCTGACTTCGCTGTCTGAGCCACCAGCTGCGACAACTGATGAGCGAGGGGACTGGCTGCATGAAGCGAAATCCCGCCGTTCCGATCGCGCTTGGTTGACACCGGGTGGGCTTCCAGCGTGGCAATGGGGGAATCGGCAAGTGCTGCCAGTACTGTTCTCAGTTCTGCAAGGCGGGCGGGTGTCATGCCCTCATCGCCTAGCACGTCCGGCACGCTCACGGCCTCCGTAGCGAGTGTCCATACCGGCACGGGTGCCTTGTTACCAGTGGCCACGTCTTGTCCCCTCCCCCAAGCGACACCCACCATAGGCGGTGGCAGCGACACCAACAACAACCTCGGGCCGCAGACCGTGGTCCTTGCCCAGATTGTCACCGCTCTTCGTTATCGGTCTCTTCGGACATTTGGTGGGGTGAGGCTCGCCGGGTGATGGTCGACGGGCAGGGGTCCAGGTCCCGGAGGATCAGTAGCGCCCACCGCTGACCCGACCCGAGGACCTCGACGAGGGATTCAGGTCGGACACGTCGAGCGTCACGAGCGCGTCATGGTGCTGACAGTGTCGACACCGTCGCAGCCCGGCGGGGTGACGGGCCTGCAATGTTCTCGTGGTGACCCCGGCCGATGCCACCGGGTTCTTCACGACGTGCCAGGAACCACGCGGGTTCACGTGGTCTGGAGGCAGCAGGTCTGGTGGTGCGCCGATCCCGGTTGAATTGTGGTGGAAGGGCTTACCCGGGAGGAGGCAGTTGTGAGCGACGCGGACAAGCCGATCGGCTACTGGCTCAAGCACCTGCACAACCTGATCGAGGAGCAGTTCGACGCGACGCTGGGCGACCTCGGCCTCGACCGCCGGCAGTGGCAGATCCTGAACGTGCTCTCCGGCGCGGCGCGCAGCCGCGGGGAGATCGAGCAGGCGCTCGCACCCTTCTGGCCGGATGGCGTACCCCGACTCGAAGCGGCCTTGGACGGTGCTGACGGCCTGGTCGCGCGGGGGTGGGCGGGGTACGACGGCGACACGTTCAGCCTGACCGAGGAGGGCGCGCGACACACGGCAACGGCGGCGGAGCGCGTCGGCGAGACGCGGCGGCTGCTGCTGCGCGGGCTCACCCCCGAGCAGTACGCCGAGACGGTCCGGACCCTGTCGGTCATGGCCGGTAACCTCGAGGCGGCGTTGGCTCGCCGCGCGGACGGCAAACACCACTGAGGGGCGCCAGCGCCGGGCACTGGGCCGGGTGGTCGAGCGGGCGGGCAGCGACTAATCGGCAGCCAGCTCCTGCTGGGGTGTGCAGGTCACGAGTTGTCTGAGGTCAGCGAACTCGTGCGGCGCGAGGTTCGCGACGGCCGCAAACTCCTCGACGCTGCCGAACCCGCGGCGCACGTGTCGTTCGGCCACCACCCGCTGCGCCCGCTCCAGATGAAAGTGAGCAAGGCCGGCGAACTGTTCAAACGTCGCCGCGTTGACATCCAGAGCCCCTGCGGGCGCCGTCACCGGCGCCGACGGGGGTTGCGCCGCTGCCGGCGGCGACGGCTGAGCGGGCACAGGCGTCACCGCAGTCCCGTCAGCGGGCTCGACGCCAGTCTGCGGCATCGTCTCAGCGACGGGGGGCGCCGTGGAGGTGGGCACGGACGCTGGCACCGCCTGCGCCGGCGGGTACGGGTTGCCGTGCCAGGTGGGCGCCTGCGCCTGGGGCCGGGCGTGCCAGGGCACGTGGCCAGCCCGCCAGCGCAGCCACGACGGGTTGATCACGAAGCCGTGCACGATGCTCGTCACCCACACCCCCATGAGCACGACCGTTGCCACAGTGCTCAGGATGCTCGTCTTGTCCGCCTCGCCGACAGTGGCGAAGGACGTCCAACCGACGACCAGGTAGACGATGCCGGCAACCCACCACGCCCTGCGTCGAGCCCGCAGGCCGACGTAGAGAAATCCGGCCCCGGCGAGGAAGCCGCAGCCGGCGATGGGCAGCAGCAGCCAGAGGCTGTGCCGGATCCGCCAGCCCCGGCTCGCTCCCGGATTCGGGGGCGCCTGTGGTGGCTGCCATGCTCCGTCAGAGATGCTCGACATCCCACTCCTCCTGCAGGCGCTGAACGCTCACGTTGGTCCTCGGGTCTCGGCCGTTCAGCCGCCACCTCAGAACTTGACGATCTTGCAACACTCCTGGCAGGGAAGCATCGGCGGGGCGGGTATCGCCAGGTGGACGGATCGGTGAACCGCGCACAGCCACCCGGTCCGATCGTGGCGTTGCCTGCGCCCTGTGCTGGTCGCGCCCGTCCATAGCCCCGATCGGTCGTCCGCCGCGACGAAAGGTTGAGCCGGCGAACATGCACTCGACCGAGCGACAAGATCGTTGACCGACCGTACGGTCAGGGGATCTTGGGCGGACCTGCTGGATCAACCCGGTGTCCTCGGCTCCGCACGAGGGCGCCGGACTTTGTCGGAGCAAGGCCCTACGGTGTGCGCCACGTCAGCGGGAGGTGCGGGATGGACGTGCTCGCGGAAGAGTTGAGTCGCGAACAGAAGTACTTCGACGTGGCGTGGGACCACCGCGAGCGCATGCGCCGGACGCTGGGCCTTGCGGCGGGCGCTGCCGCCAACAGCGGCGCCGCCGCGAGGATCAGGCAGGACACCCAGGCGCGGCTGGACCGCATGGGCGGGCCGGACGAACCGGTGGCCTTCGGCCGGATGGATTACGAGGACGGCGAGGTCTTCTACATCGGCCACCACGCGATCTTTGATGACCACGCTGAGCTGCTCGTCATGAACTGGCAGGCACCTGCGGCCGCCTGCTACTACGAGGCAAGTCACACCGACCCGCTCGGCCTCCGGCTCAAGCGCAGTTTCGAGTGCTCGGACAACACGATCAAGTCGTTCAGCGACATCGTGTTCGCCCAACTGGCCGCCGACGTCGCCGAGCTGGAGGCGTACGAGGGTGTCGACGACGCACTCCTCGCGGACCTCAACAGCAACCGCACCGGCACCATGCAGGACATCGTCCGGACGATCCAGGCGGCGCAGTTCGACCTCATCCGCGCCCCGATCGACCAACTGCTGGTCATCCAGGGCGGACCGGGCACCGGCAAGACCGCGGTTGCGCTGCACCGAGTCTCCTGGCTGCTGTTCAATCATCAGGATCGGCTTTCGGCGCAGGATGTGCTCATCATCGGCCCGACCCCCACCTTTACGCGCTACACCCGAACGGTGCTGCCCAGCCTGGGTGATACGAGCATTGAGCAACGTGACATCAACCAGCTGCATCCTCCGGTGAAGCGTGGCCGCCACGAGGATCCCGAAGTCGTGAAGCTTAAGGGCGACGGCAGGATGGTTGGCCTCGTGCAGCGGGCGCTCTACGCCCGGGTCGGGCCGCCCGAGGGGCAGCATTGGATCGAGGTGCAGGTCGAGGGGCGCCCGGTGCCGGTAGCCGCCGAGGAACTCCTGCCGCTGATAGCACGGTGCCTTTTGAGCGCCGGCACATACAACGAACGTCGCCACTTGTTCCGCGACTTGCTGACCGACCTCATCTCCCCCCGGGTCCACGTGAACCCGCAACGACTGCGCACGGCACTGGATCCCGTCATGGACCGGCTCTGGCCGTCGTTCACCGCCGCATCGTTCCTGCGTGAGCTCTACGGCTCCCGCGACCGGCTGATGGGAGCGGCCGGCGACGAGTTCACAGCCCGGGAGGTTTCACTGTTGCACCGGCGGCCCGCCGATCGGCTCTCGGAAGAGACCTGGAGCGATGTCGACCTTGCCGTGCTCGACGAGGCCGAGCACCTCATCAATGGCGTGGAGGCCCGGTTCACGCACATCGTCGTTGACGAGGCGCAGGACCTCTCCCCCATGCAACTGCGAACCGTCGCCCGCCGCTCCGCGAACGGCTCCATGACCATCGTGGGGGACATCGCTCAGTCGACGGGTCACTGGGCGCGTGACGACTGGTACGAGGTCCTCGATCACCTGCCTGCCGATCTTCCCAGGGTCCGCGAAGAGCTGCGGTACGGCTACCGGGTGCCCCGACAGGTCTTCGAGCTGGCGGCCCAGCTCCTGCCTATCGCCGCTCCCACGGTGCAGGCACCGCAGATCGTGCGGGAGGGTCCATCCGAGCCGCTCATCCACCGGATCGAGGAGGACGAGCGTGCGGCTGAGGCCGTTGGCGTCGCGATGGGGCACGCCGCCCACGGTCGATCCGTGGCCATCATCTGCCCCTCTTCCTGCCGTCCGGACACCGAGCAAGAGCTGACGGCCAAGGACGTGGCCTGGCGCGCCGCGTCGGCCGGTGAGCTCGGCCCGGGAATCAACCTGGTCGGTCCTCAGGAAGCCAAGGGCCTCGAGTTCGACGCGGTCGTCGTCATGGAGCCGGAAGACATCGTCGCCGAGGACGACCGCGGCCACCGCCTGCTGTATGTCGCGCTGACGAGAACAACCCGGTATCTCGACATCGTCTGCGTCGGAAGCCCTTTCGCCATTGAAGACGACCGTGACGAATCGACGACAAACGGCATCGACGAACGCTCTGTCGGGGCGACGGCGGATGCGGTCGATGCAGAGGAAGGGTCGGAGTTGGAACCCGACCCGTGGGGAGAAGTCCTCGATGAGTTGCTCGGTTCGAAATCGGATGCGGCCGACGATGGCTTGAACGCGGCCGAGGTCAAGGACTCCTCGCACGCTGGCCCCCGTCCAGTGACAGTGCCTTCCCACGCTCCGTCACCGCGAGGAAATGTCTCCCAGCGGTTCATCGACTTGGCGGCGGAGGAGGTGGTCACGCTGCTCCGCGAAACTGTCGCACCGAACCTGTGGAAGTCCGTACTGACCAGAGCGGGCGAGGTCCTCGACGCAGAGGGTTGAGCCACGAAGCCACCAGCGCTGCTCGCAGTGCACCGCCGTTGACTCGCAGCGGACCTGGATGGTGCGCTGATGGCCTGGTCGCGCGGGGATGGGCGCGGTACGACGGCGATGCGGTCACCCTGACCGAGCAGGGACGCGCCGCGCATGCCACGGCGGCGGAGCGCGTCCGCGAGACAGGAGGCGCATCGCCTCGGGCGAGTGGCCTCCTGGCCACAAGCTGCCGTCCACCAAGGCACTCGCCGAGATGTACGAGGTCGGCAGTCAGTCCACCGTCCGCCAGGCCATTACCATCCTCATCGAAACCGGCGAGCTGTACGGCCACCAAGGCTTGGGCGTGTTCGTCGCCGATCGCGCCGACAGGTAGTCGAGGGTTGCGCGAAAGCGTCGCCGACGCCGACTGTCTGGCCGTTGCGCCGTACGGCCGGCCCACGGCTGGGTGAAGCCGACCTTCACCGGCGGCGTCCTCGTTCCCGGCGCGTCGACCGGGCCGATCCAGATGTGCCACCGCTGGCACGACTGGACCGCTGTCGACGAACGGGAAGACCCGAGTTGGCGGGAGGCCTGCTTCCTTCGCGCCCTCGCCTGACTACCGCTGGCCCACCTGCCGGCTTTGGTTGGCTGTCGGATATTTGCCACGCGTCTAGCCAACTCAGCCGACGACGGCTGACCCGAAGAACAAACGATAACATTTCGGCTTCAATGGTCAGTCCCCTGGGCGGGACTCGCCGCCTCCTCATCCTTTCGGCGCTGACGTCTGCCAACTCGATGATCTTCGAGGGCTGGTAGCGCGGCCACGGTCCCGGTAGCGTGCCGTGACCGGGGGACGAAAGGTTTTCTTAATAGGACCGAGATTCCCCGGTGACACAGCCGGCCGCGCGGGGAGGGGCACGAATGTCGGTCAGCTCAGTGGGATCTCGTCCGACGCCGTCTCGGCCACAGGACCCGGTGACCACCTCCGCGCCGCCGCCGGGCCAGCTAGTCACCGTCCGGGGCCGACGCTGGGTGGTGGCGGAGAGGGTGGCCAGCGCCATCACCTCCGACCGGGCCACCAACGGTGCCGGGACTGCCGAGAACCTGGTGACGCTCAGTTCCATCGAGGACGACAGCTTCGACGAGACGATGAGCGTGGTGTGGGAGGTGGAGTCCGGTGCCCGCGCCCACGAGTCGTCGGAGCTCCCTACCCTCGGCGAGGGCCGGACATTGGACGACCCGCAGACGCTGGACGCCTTTCTCGACGCCGTCCGCTGGGGCGCGCTCACCAGCGCCGATCGGAGCCTGTTGCAGGCGCCGTTCCGCAGCGGGATCGACATTCAGCCGTACCAGCTCGACCCCCTGGTCCGCGCCCTGTCCATGCCGCGGGCGAACCTGCTGATCGCCGACGACGTCGGGCTCGGCAAGACGATCGAGGCCGGGCTGGTCATCCAGGAGCTGATCCTGCGCTACCGGGCCCGGACGGTGCTGATCGTGTGTCCCGCCAGCCTCTGCATACAGTGGCAGGAGCAGATGCAGGAGAAGTTCGGGCTGGAGTTCCGGGTCCTGGACACCGAACTGGTCCGCAACCTGCGGCGGGAACGGGGTGTACGGGTCAACCCCTTCACCCACTTCCCACGCCTGATCATGAGCATCGACTGGCTCAAGCGGGACCGACCCACGCGGATGCTGCGCGAGGCGCTGCCCAAAGAGTTTCGGCTGCCCCGCGCCTTCGACATGCTCGTCGTGGACGAGGTTCACTCCTGCGCGCCGACCGGCCAGGGTAAGTACGCGGTCGACTCGCTGCGGACAAAGGCGATCCGTGAGCTGGCGCCGCACTGCGAGCACCGGCTGTTCCTGTCGGCTACTCCGCACAACGGTTATCTCGAGTCGTTCACCGCACTGCTGGAGCTCCTGGACGACCAGCGTTTCGCCCGGGGCGTGCCGCCGGACGAGCGGCAGCTCAAGCAGATCATGGTGCGCCGCCTCAAGTCAGAGTTGACGACCGAGTTCGACGGGCGTCCCCTTTTCCCGCCCCGCCGGATCGTCGCCCTGCCGGTCGACTACACCGCCGAGGAGAGGCAGGTCCACGAGGACCTGCGTGCCTACACCGACTCCCGGGTGCGCCGCATTGACGCCGAGGGGGAAGCGGCCGGGGTAGCGGTGGAGTTCTCACTGACCACGCTCAAGAAGCGGCTCTTCTCTTCACCAGCTGCATTCGCCCGCACCCTGGCCACCCACATCGCCTCGATGGAGAACGGCCGACCGGCGAAGGAGAAGCTGCCCCGTACCTCGGTGCTGCGGGACGCCTTCGCCGCGGTCGAGGACGCCCTCGACACCGGGGCTGACGACGACAGCTCGTACGAGAACCTGTCCCGACGGGCGTTGGTGGCCGCTGGCGACGCCGAACCCACCCTCACCGACGCGGACCGCGAGCTGCTCGACCGGATGAGGGTATGGGCCGAACGGGCGAAGCACCAGGCGGATAGCAAACTCGACCTCTTCCTCTCCTGGCTGGAGGGCATCAGCGGACCGGATCGGGACGAGCGGGTCATCGTCTTCACCGAGTACCGGGACACCCTGCGCTGGTTGCAGGAGCAGTTGGAGGCGCACGGCTACGGCGTCGACAACCGGATCGAGGTGCTGCACGGCGGGCTGGACACCCGCGAGCGCGATCGGATCAAGAAGGATTTCCTCGCCGCTGACTCCCCCATCCGCATTCTCCTGGCAACCGACGCGGCGAGCGAGGGCATCGACCTTCAGGAACGCTGCCACCGGCTGGTGCACTGGGAGATCCCGTGGAATCCCAACCGGCTCGAGCAGCGCAACGGCCGGATTGACCGACACGGTCAGCAGGCGGACGAGGTGCTCATCCACCACTTCGTCGGTGCCGGATACACCGAGGGCGCCACCATCGACGTCCTGCCCGGTTCACTCGACGGCGACCTGCACTTCCTCGCGCAAGCCGTGCGCAAGGTCGAGCAGATCCGCACCGACCTCGGCAGCGTCGGGCCGGTCATCGCCGACCAGGTCACCGAGGCGATGTTGGGACGGCGGCGCACCGGACTGGACACGTCCACCGCGGAGCGCGACGCCGCCAAGCGCGCCGTGCTCGCGGTGGAACGGCAGCTGGCCGCCGAGCTCGGGAAGCTGGTCGGCAAGCTGCACGAGAGCCGAGCCGGACTCCGGCTGCACCCGGCGGCGGTGCGCCGAGTGGTCGAGGTGGGCCTGCGATTGGGCCGCCAGCAGCCGCTGCAACCCACCGCCACCCCCGGCTTCGAGGGTGAGTTCTTCACCGTGCCGCCGCTCGCCGACGACTGGGCCTGGGCGGTGGCCGGCATCGTGCACCCACGCACCGGCCGCGCGCGCCCGGTGACTTTCGACGACGCCGCCGCAAAGCCGACGGATCAGCGGCACAGTCGCCAGGACGTGGTGCACCTGCACCTGGGACACCCGCTGGTGCAGCAGTGCCTGCGGCTGCTGCGGGCTGAGGTGTGGTCCGGCGGCCGGGAGGCCAAGCTGTCCCGGGTCACCGCCCGGGTTGTGCCGGACGACGCGCTGGCCGAGCCCGCCGTGCTGGCCCACGGCCGGCTGGTGGTTACCGGCGGCGCCGGTACGCGCCTGCACGAGCAGATCATCACCGCCGGCGGTTGGCTCCGGCAGGGACGCTTCGCCTCCTTCGCCACGGTGCGGGAGACCGAACAGGCGGTGGCGGTCGCTCGGGACAGCACCACCCCGTGCGATCCGGAGTTCGCCGAGCGCCTGGCCGAGTTGCTGCCGAAGGTCAGCAAGGCGCTGATCAAGGCGCTGGAACGCCGACGGGACGAGCGACAGGGTGGCATCGAACGGATGCTGGAGGCCAACGCCGAGCAGGAGGCACGCGCCGCCGAGGAGACCCTGCGCGAGTTGAGCGCCGCCATCAGAAAGGCGTTGCAGGACACCCCTCACGAGCAGTTGGCGCTCTTCGACCTAAGCAGTGACGAACGAATGCAGCTGCACCGGGACCGGGAGGCACTGCGGGACCGGCTGGACCGCGTCCCGGACGACATCGCCCAGGCCCGCGAGGCCGTCAGACGCCGCTACGCCGACCCGACGCCCCGGTTCTTCCCAGTGGCCGTGGAGTTCCTGATCCCGAGGAGGGCCACCCGATGACCGGCAAGTCCCGCCGATCTGGCGCGCGTAGCGCCCGGCCCGGCCAGCGGATCAGCCCGCACGCCGAGTGGCTGGCACTGGTCGAGACCGTCGAACCCTTCCTCGACCTGGACGTGCTCGACACCGCGCTGCCGCAGGGCTGCGCCCCGGTGCGCAGCGTGGTCCGGGACAGACTGGCGCTGGCCGTCGAGGAGCTGCGTGCCGAGCCGGCCAAGGTCGAACTCTTCGTCGAATTCGTCCTCCGCGAGGTGTTGGAGTGGGAACTCGACGGCGACCCGGCGTACGGGGCCGCGGTGCGGGACTCCGCTGTCCCTGCCGCGCTCGCCTACCGTCCGCCCGCCGCCGGCGAGACCCTCCGCCCGGACATCGTGCTGATGGCGGGCAGCTCTCCCGAGGTGCTCGTCGCATGCTGGCCCAGCGACACGCGGCTGGACAAGGTACTGCCCGACCGTACCTGGGCGGCCTCACCGGTCGACCGGATGGTGGAGCTGTGCCGGGCCACCGGCAACCCGGTCGGCCTGGTCACCAACGGCTGGCGGTGGTCGGTGGTGCACGCCGCCGCCGACCTGCCGGTCGGAGTGGCCACCTTCGACGCGGAGATCTGGGTCGACGAGCCGGTCACCCTGTCCGCCTTCGCCGAGCTGCTGGGCGGGCCCCGGTGGTTCGCCCGACCCGACGACGAGCACCTGAACGCGCTGCTGCACGAGAGCGGCAACCGCGAGGAGGCGGTCACCGGGCAGCTCGGGGCGCAGGTTCGCTCGGCCGTCGAGCACCTGGTCGACGCCCTCTCCCGCTCCGACCGGGAGCTGGGCGGCACCGTGCTCGCGGAGGTGTCACCGCGCGAGGTGTACCGGGGCGCGGTCACCGCCACCATGCGGATGGTCTTCCTGCTCTACGCCGAGGACCGCCATCTGTTGCCACTACAGGGTCTCTACGCCGACTCGTACGCCATGCACAGCCTCTTCGACCGGCTGCGTGCGGACGCCGACCGGCTCACCGAGGACATCCTGGACCGGCGGCACTCCGCCTGGGGGCGGCTGCTGGCCACGTCCCGCGCCGTCCACGGCGGGTCGCGGCACGACGCGTTGCGGCTTCCCGCGTACGGCGGGTCGCTCTTTGCCCCGAAGCGGTTCCCATGGCTGGAACAGCTGCGGGTGGACGACCGCACGATGCTGCGAGTGCTCGACCGGCTGCTGATGCTGCGCCGGGAGGGCCGCGCCAGCATCGAGGCGATGCCGCTCTCCTATCGCTCACTGGACGTCGAGCAGATCGGGTACGTCTACGAGGGGCTGCTCGACCACTCCGGACTCCGCGCCATGGAGACGGTGCTGGCGCTGCGCGGTCCGGCCCAGCCGGAGATCCCGCTCTCCACCCTGGAGGCATTTGAGGACGCCGAGCTGATCCCGTACCTGGTGCGGGAGATGTCCCTCGGCAGCAAGCGCAAGGTGAACGCGGCCCAGGTGCAACGCTGGCTCGACGACAAGCCGGACGGGCCGAGCTACGCCGACCTGCGCGCCGCCTGCGGCGGCGACGACGCGATCACCGAGCGGGTCCTGCCCTACTGGGGCCTGCTGAGGCCCGACCTGCGCGGCGGCCCCTTGGTGTACGGCCCGGGCGCCGTCTACGTCACCCAGGTCGGTGACCGGCGGGCGGCTGGTGCGCACTACACGCCGAAGCACCTCGCCGAAGAGATCGTCAAGCACACCCTCGACCCGCTCTGCTACTCCCCCGGCCCCGCCGACGGCCTCGGACCGGACGACGAGTGGCGGGTACGCCCCGCCAACGACCTCCTGGCCCTGCGGGTCGCGGACATCGCGGTCGGCTCCGGCGCCTTCCTTGTCTCCGCCTGCCGGTATCTGGCCAACCGCCTGGTCGAGGCGTGGCAGCGCGACGGCCTGCCGGACGGGGTGCCGGACGGTGACACCGCCGACGCCCAGGAAGAGCGGCTGCTCTACGCCCGCCGGCTGATCACCGACCGCTGCCTCTACGGGGTCGACCGGGACGACATGGCCGTGGAGATGGCCAAGATGTCCATGTGGCTTGTCACCCTGGCCAAGAACCGGCCCTTCGAGTTCCTCGACCACGCGGTGCGGCGAGGCGACTCGCTGCTCGGCATCGCCGACCTGGATCAGCTGCTCCACCTGCACCTCGACCCGGCGCAGGGCCGGAAGATCGCCGGGCATGTGACCTTCTTCGAGGACACCGCCGGGGTGATGTCCAGCGAGGTCAAGGACGCACTCGAATACCGCCACGAGTTGGAGTCGATGCCGATCCGCGACGTCCGCGACGCAGAGGACAAGGCGGCGCTGCTGGCCAAGGCCGACAGGCACACTGAGGCGTTGAAGCTGATCGCCGACGGCGTGGTCGCCGCCGCGCTGGCCCGGGGCCGCTCGCCGATGGAGTACGAGAATGCGCTCGCCACCGTCCGCAGCCACACCCGAGGAGTGCTCGCCGGCAAGGCGGCGGCCAAGGAGCAGCTTCGCGCGCTGACGCGGGAGTGGTTGCAGGAGGGGCAGCCGGAGTCCGCGCCGGAGCGGGAGTGCTTCCACTGGCCGCTCGAGTTCCCCGAGGTGATGGAGAATGGCGGCTTCGCCGCCGTCGTCGGCAACCCGCCCTTTCAAGGCGGTCAAAAGATCACCGGATCGCAGGGCACCGATTACCGCGACCACCTGGTCCGCTGGGTCGCGGGCGGCCGTCGGGGCAGCGCCGACCTGGTCGCCTACTTTTTCCTCCGCGCCGCCGAGGTGGCCCCTGGCGGCCGGACCGGCCTCATCGCCACCAACACCATCGGCCAGGGCCACAGCCGGGAGGTGGGGCTGGACCAATTAACGGAGGCCGGGTGGTCAATCCTTCGGGCGGTGAAGAGCACCCCATGGCCGGGTGAGGCAACGTTGGAGGTGGCAAAGGTCTGGCTCGGCCAGCGCGGTGAGTGCGAGCAAACCGTGCTCGATGACGTCACGGTCCGTGCCATCACGCCGGCCCTTGACGCCGCCAGCCGCGTGAGCGGTACACCTCATCGCCTTGCCGCCAATGCTGCTCTCTCCTTCCAGGGCTCGATCATCCTCGGGCTCGGCTTCACGATGACTCCGGACGAGGCTAAGCAGTTAATTGCCAACGACCAACGCAATGCCGAAGTGCTCTTCCCCTACTTGAACGGCGAAGACCTGAATTCTCGCCCGGATACATCTGCAAGCCGCTGGGTCATCAACTTCCGCGACTGGCCCCTGGAACGGGCCGAGCAGTACGCCGCCTGCATGGATCAAGTCCGGAGGCTCGTCAAGCCTGAGCGTGACAGGAACAACGACAAAGGAGCGCGGGACCTCTGGTGGCGCTTCCTCAGAGCGCGCGTTGAGATGCAGAACGCCATCGAAGGCTTTGACAGAGTCTTGACTATTGCTCTGGTTAGTAAGGTCGTGATGCCGATCTTTCAGCCCACCGGACAGGTGTTCTCGCACATGCTTGGTGTGTTCGCTACTTCAGACGCAGCGGATATGGCGTTGCTCTCAAGCGCACCACACTACTGGTGGACGATCGACCGTGCGTCGACGCTCGAGACGCGGATCCGTTACACGCCCTCCGACGTGTTCGAGACGTTGGCGCGGCCGAGGTTGACCGATCGGACGCGGGCGGCTGGGGAGCGGCTGGACTCGTACCGGCGGAAGCTGATGCTCGACCGGAACGAGGGGCTGACGAAGACGTACAACCGGGTGCACAACTCGGAGGAGCGCGCTGCGGACATCGCCGAGCTGCGGGCCATCCACGTCGAGATCGACCACGCGGTCACCGAGGCGTACGGCTGGCACGACCTGTCGCTCGACCACGACTTCCACGAGACCAGGCAGGGCGTCCGCTACACCGTCGGACCGACCGTTCGGCAGGAGATCCTGGACCGCCTGCTGGAGCTGAACTTCGCCCGCTTCGCCGAAGAGGAGAAGCGCGGCCTGCACAACAAGGGCAAGTCTTCGCGCGGCAGGCCGGCCAAAATCCCGAAGCCGCGTGCCGCCGCCGACGCCGAGCAACTGTCGATCAACTGGGGATAGGAGCCATGGCCGAAACCCTCTACAAAGACACCACCTACCCCGTCTCCCTGCTGGTCGAGCTGATCAAGACGGGGAAGATCGCACTGCCGGACATTCAACGCCCCTTCGTCTGGCAGGCCACCAAGGTCCGGGCGCTCTTCGACTCGATGTACAAGGGCTTCCCCGTCGGCTACCTGCTGTTCTGGGACACCGGTGCCGAGGTCGGCGCCCGGCAGATCGGGGTGGACACGGTCAAGACGGTGCCCACGCACCTGATCGTGGACGGCCAGCAGCGCCTCACCTCGCTCTTCGCAGTGATGACCGGGGCGACGGTGCTGCATGACGACTACTCCGAGTCGCGGATCCGAATCGCCTTCCGTCCGACCGATGCCACTTTTGCCGTCACCGACGCGGCCATCGAGAAGGACCCGGAGTTCATTCCGGACATCAGCGTGCTCTGGCAACAGGGCGGCAAGCGGGCCACCACGAAGGCGTACCTGAAGACCCTCAGTGCCCGGCGGGAGGTGGACGACGCCGAGGAGGAGCGCCTGGAGGAGGCGATCGACCGCCTCTACGACCTCCAGCACTATCCGTTCAAGGTGATTGAGCTGTCCGCGGCGGCGGACGAGGAGCAGGTCGCCGAGATCTTCGTACGGATCAACAGCGAGGGTGTAGCGCTGGTCCAGGCCGACTTCATCCTCACCCTGATGTCGGTCTTCTGGGAGAAGGGCCGGCGGGACCTGGAGGACTTCTGTCGGGTCTGCCGGGTGCCCAGCCTCGGCGGCGCCTCCCCGTTCAACTGGTACATCCAGCCGCAGCCGCCGCAGCTGCTGCGCGCCACCGTGGCGGTCGCGATGCGGCGGGCGGTGCTCAGGCAGATCTACGTCCTGCTGCGTGGCAAGGACGTGGAGACCGGCAAGCCCTCGCCGGAACTGCGGGATGCCCAGTTCGCCAAGCTCGCCCAAGCCCAGGAGCACGTGCTCAACCTGACCCACTGGCACGAGTTCCTGCTCTGCCTGGAACGCGCCGGCTTCCGCGGCAAGAAGATGATCTCAAGCGAGAACGCGATCATCTTCTCGTACGCGATCTGGCTGATCGGGCGGGTCGACTACCGGGTCCCGATCGCCCGGCTGCGGGAGGTGATGGCCCGCTGGTTCTTCATGGCACACACCACGGGCCGCTACTCCGGTTCCTTCGAGAGCCAGGTCGAGCGGGATCTGGCCCAGTTCAACGGTCTCGCGGAGGGCGACGCCGACGGGTTCGTCGCGGTGCTATCGAAGATCGTGAAGGACACCCTCACCACCGACTACTGGGAGATCCGCCTCCCCAACGAGCTGGACAGCTCTGCAGCGAAGTCGCCCGCGCTGCTGGCGTACATCGCGGCGTTGAACATCGTCGACGCGGACGCGCTGCTCTCCACCGGCAAGGTGCGGGCCCGGCTGGACCCGGCGGTAACCGTGAAGAAGGGCATCGAGCGGCACCACCTCTTCCCCCGCGCCTACCTGCGCAAGCAGGGCATCACCGGCACCAAGAAGATCAACCAGATCGCCAACATGGCATTGGTTGAGTGGTATGACAACATCACCATCTCCGACCAGCCGCCCGCGCAGTACTGGCCCGACCAGGTCCGCCAGAAGAACCTCCACCAGGCGGCCCTGGACGAGCAGCTGCGCTGGCACGCCCTGCCCGACAAATGGACCGAGCTGTCGTACGACGCGTTCCTCGCGCAGCGGCGCAAGCTGATGGCCGGGGTGGTGCGAGACGCCTTCAACCGTTTGACCGACTCCGGGTACTCGCCGGTCTACCCGAAGGCCGGGACGCCGACCGAGGTGCCAGCACCGACCAGGACCTGGTACGGCGTACGGGTCGTCGACCTGATCGACGCCGGGCTGTTGCCCGTCGAGGCGGTGCTGAT
Source organism: Micromonospora sp. WMMD754 (assembly GCF_049315235.1). Taxonomy (NCBI): domain Bacteria; kingdom Bacillati; phylum Actinomycetota; class Actinomycetes; order Micromonosporales; family Micromonosporaceae; genus Micromonospora; species Micromonospora sp. WMMD754. The sequence goes on along the minus strand of NZ_CP186058.1, from coordinate 3,142,502 downwards.
CAACCCGACCGACGACGTCGAGGCACGCATTCTCACCGACGGCCGGATTGAGTTCGACGGCCTGCCGTACGACTCCCCCTCAGGGGCGAGCGACGTGGCGCACGGCAGCAGCACGAACGGCTGGGCCTACTGGCTGGCCGACACGCCGGCCGGGCTTCGGCCGCTCGCCGCGCTCCGAGACGAGCTGCGGAAAACCGAGGACGGGGAGGAAGGATGACCGACTCGCCTATACTTGCCGTACCCACCGGGGCGGAGATCCGCGACAAGCTGGCCGACCTCGTCCGCCGCGACCTGATGGGACCGACCGACCCCGCAGAGGAGATCGCCGGGCCGCCCGGGGGCCGGCAGGTCCTGTTGCGCGACCGATACCCGGTCGGCTGCCTGGCCCCCGCCGGTCTCCTGGTAAATCCGGCGGCCCTGGACGGCCTCGCCGAGGAGGGAGACCCCTCCGGCGACGACGAGGCCGGGACCGACACCCCACCGGCCGTCCCGTCGTTCTATCCCTCCTCGATGGGGATGAGCTTCGCGGTCGCCGCTCCCGAGACGCAGTTGATCGTCGAGGCGGAGTGGGGCCGGTACGTGCGGGACCACGCCAGCACCCCGCTTGACGACGGCAGCCAGCCGCTGGTGTGGCGGCGTCAACAACGTGGCGGCACAGCACCACTCACGCTGATCGAGGGCGAGATCGCGCCTTTCGAAATCGACAAGGAGCAGCCGGAGGTCGTGATCCGGGGTCGGGTCCGTCGGCACGACGGGCAGTGGGTCGTCTCACTCTTCCTGGTCAACACTACAGATCCCAGCGGCAAGATGATGAACGCGACCTGGGTCTTCCAGTGCGCCCTGCGGGTGCGCGGCACCAAGGGTTCCGCTCCCTTTTGCCCCCGCGAGTTGCCGCTGCCGGACGAGCGCATCGCCGACCCGGCCATCCGCGAGCTGCGTACCCTCGCCATGCGCTACCGGCACACGCCGGCCTTCGCCGTTGGGCACGGGGTCGGCGTCCTGGTTCGGACCACCGATGGCGACCCCACCCGGGCGGTGGAGATCAGCACCGATCCGATGCCCTGGTACGAGATGCCCGCCACGGACGCCACCCGGCCGAAGGACGAGGAACGGCTGGCCGGGGTCGAGCTGGACATGGCGAATCTGGCCGAAGCGAACCCGGCGCGTCTGCGGGAGGTGCTGGAGCCGATCCTCAACGCGTACGAGGCGTGGATCGAGGAGCGGGCCAAGGAGGCTGCCACCGACCCGTCCCTGGATCGGTTCCGGATCGATGCTGAGCTGGCCCTGGACGAGTGTCGGAAGGCGGCCGCCCGGATCCGGGAGGGCATCAAGGTGCTGCTCGACCCGGCCGACCCGGAACCGCTAGCGGCATTCCGCTTCGCCAACCGCGCCATGCGGCTGCAACGGCTGCACACCATGGCGGCCGGCAAGCGGCGGGCTGACCCGAAGCTGTCGCTGGGCGACGCTCTCGCCGCCGCGGACGCTGAGAACCGGCCGGCCTGGCGGCTCTTCCAGCTTGCCTTCCTGCTGATGGGGCTGCCCGCCCTGGCCGACCCGATGCACCGCAACCGCCGCCCGGACAGTGGCATCGCCGACCTGCTCTGGTTCCCCACCGGTGGCGGCAAGACGGAGGCATACCTCGGCCTGGCGGCTTTCGCGATGGCGATCCGGCGGCGCAAGCCCACCCTGGGCGGCCTGTACGCCGAGGACGGCGTGGCGGTGCTGATGCGTTACACCCTGCGGCTGTTGACCGTGCAGCAGTTCCAACGGGCGGCGGCCCTGATCTGTGCCTGCGAAACACTCCGGCGGGAGGAGCCGGCCCGCTGGGGAGGCACCCCGTTCCGGCTGGGTCTCTGGGTCGGCGGCACCGTGACCCCCAACCGCACCGAGGCCGCGAGCGACGCGGTGAAGGAGGCCCGCGGCCAGCTCAAGGGCCGTCCTGGAGGCGGTGGTCAAGGCTCGCCACACCAGCTGACCACGTGTCCGTGGTGTGGTACTGGACTGACCGCCGAGCGCAACATCGAGGTCGACCTGGTCCGTGGCCGGACCATCGTCTCCTGCGCTGACGCCACCGGCCGCTGCCCCTTCACCCTTCGTCGCAGCCCCGGCGAGGGACTACCGGTGGTCGTGGTCGACGAGGAGGTCTACCGGCTGCTGCCCGCCTTCGTCATCGCCACCGTCGACAAGTTCGCTCAACTGCCCTGGCGCGGCTCGGTGCAGGCGCTCTTCGGCAAGGTCACCGGCCGGTGCAGCCGGCACGGCTACCGCACGCCAGAGACCATCGGCTGTGAAGCGGAAGAGCATCGACCCTCCGGACGTCAGCCGGCAGCCCACGTCGAACCGGTCGGCGTGCTCCGACCGCCAGACCTGATCGTGCAGGATGAGCTGCATCTCATCTCAGGACCGCTCGGCTCTCTTGTCGGCCTTTACGAGACCGTGGTCGACGAGCTGGCCACCTGGCGGCCCGACATCCCGGGTGCCAACGCGGTACGACCCATGGTGATCGCTTCGACAGCAACCGTCCGCGGCGCGGCGGCCCAGGTGAACGGCGTCTTTACCCGGCAACTGGCGATCTTCCCGCCCCCCGGCACCGACTCGCGGAACTCCTTCTTCGCCCGGACCCGACCCGTGAGCGAGCTGCCGGGCCGTCGCTACGTGGGAGTCTGCGCGCACGGTCGCAAGTTCAAGGCGCTACTCATCCGGCTCTACGTCGCCGGGATGGCCGCGGCCCAACTGCTACACGAAAGGTACGGCGAACAGGCTGGCACCGACGCCTACATGACCATGGTTGGCTACTTCGGCTCACTACGTGAACTGGGCGGCATGCGCCGCGTGGTGGACGATGACGTGGCGACTCGCCTGTACGACGCTCGGCAGCTCGGCCTCGCCAGGCGAGACAAACCAGACGTCGCCGAACTCACCTCCCGGCTGCACTCCAGCGAGATCCCCGAGATCCTGCGGCGGCTGGAGGTCGCGGTGCCGGCCCACCGGAGCAAGAAGGCACCGGACGTGCTGCCGGTCGACGTGCTGCTGGCCACCAACATGATCTCCGTCGGCGTGGACATTTCGCGGCTGGGCTTGATGGTCGTCGCCGGGCAACCGAAGTCGGCGGCCGAGTACATCCAGGCCACCAGCCGAGTGGGCCGCGCCTCGCCCGGTCTCGTCTTCACCGCCTTCAACTGGGCCCGGCCGCGCGACCTGTCGCACTACGAGACGTTCGAACACTTCCACAGCTCCGCCTACCGACATGTGGAGGCGCTGTCGGTGACCCCGTTCGCCGACCGCGCGCTGGACCGGGGGCTCACCGCCGTGCTGACCAGCCTGATCCGGCAGCACGACGCGACCTGGAACGCCAACCGGGATGCCGAGCGCGTGGACCGGTATGCGACGGAAGTCGCGGAGCTGGTGGAATCGGTGGTGAATCGGGCGGCAACAGTGACGGGACAGACCTCGGCCGCCGACCTCGTACGGGCCAGACTCGACCGGACGCTCGACCGCTGGGCCGAACGGGCATCGACGAAGTATCAACAGCTGGGATACAAGGCCATGCCGGACGGCAGGACCGTGGGGTTGCTCGCCGAGCCGGACACCGGATCGTGGACCGAGTGGACCTGTCCCACCTCGCTGCGCAACGTAGAGCCGGGCATCCGACTGCTGATCCGCGACGGCGGTGGCCCCCTCGGCAACGAGCGGGAGAATCCATACCGGCGGCCGACCGACGAGGCGCCGACGCTGTTCGAGGCGGCATCGTTCGAACCCGACGACGAGAGTGACGAGGAGACTGCCGGGTGAAGGGCAAGGGCCCCCGGATCAACCGGGTCGGTGAGCTACGGCCGAGCCAGCTCCAGCACACCTTCGGTATCGGCTCCATCGTCGACCTGCCCCGTTTCTCCGCGTTGGTGATGGGGCTGGACGAGTGGGACGTCTCGCACACCGAAGCGATCAGCGAGCCCCGCCTGCTCAGTGCAGTTCAGGCGCGGGCGGGGGCGCAGGTCAGCACGTTGCGGCTGCCGCCGTACGTGCCGGAGGAGAACGGCAACATGTTCGGCGAGTGGACCCGGGTCGGGGTTCCCGTCGAAGTCTTCCCACGATTCCTGCGCTGCCCCTACTGCCGTTACCTCGGGCCGATCGAGAGCACCCTGTTCAAACTCCGTGCCAACCCGAGCCGCCCCGACCTCGTACGGGTGGTCCACGAAAACTGTTCGATCGCCAAGGGGAAGGCACCGGTGGCGATGCCGGTGCGGTTCATGCTCGCCTGCGAGGCCGGGCACCTGGACGACTTCCCCTGGGACTACTACGTCCACAAGGGCGCCAGCTGCGGCAAGACGCTCCTCCAGTTCGGCGAGCGAGGCGTCTCCGGCGACGCGGCCAGTGTCTTCGTCACCTGCGTAAGCTGCAATGCCCGGCGTAGCATGGCGCCCGCGTTCAGCCGGGACGCCGGGAAGCATCTGCCGCGCTGCCGGGGTCGGCATCCACACCTGCGGTCCTTCGAGCCCGGCTGCACCGTACCGCCGAGGGCGATCGGTCTGGGAGCCTCGAACCTGTGGTTCCCGTTCAAGGTGGCGGTCGTGTCGATCCCGGAGGCCGAGGACCATCTGCTTATCGAGGTCGAAAAGCACTGGGCTCAGTTGGGTGGCCTCCGGAGTGTTGAGCAGGTGTCTGGGGCGCGCGCGTTCGCACCCGAGAAGTTCATCGGCTTCGGCGCCGCCAGCGACTCAGAGATCTTCGCGGCGATCACGCGGTACCGGGATAGGAGCACGCCTGCGCCGACGGACGACGCGTCGGACGTGCTGACACCGGAGTGGGAGGTGTTCACGGACCACCGGCGCGCACCCAAGGACCATCCCGACTTCCGTATCGAGCCCCGCCCGGTGGCGTCGGAGTGGCGCGGCGAGCTGACCGAGGTGCTGGCGGTGACCCGTCTTCGGGAGGTCTCTGCGCTACTCGGCTTCACCCGGATCGTCGCTCCGAATGAACTCGGGGACGGCCGCTACGACGCTGGTCTTAGGTTTGCTCCGCTGTCCAATTCCGCTCCGACATGGGTGCCCTGTGCCGAGACCCGCGGCGAGGGCGTCTTCCTCCGCCTGCCGGAAGAGCGCGTCGCCGCGTGGGAGAGCAAGGTCGTCGGTCACGAGGCAATCCTCCGGTTGCGGCAAGGACACCGACAGTGGTGTGGGCAACGCAGTGTCGACGCGACCGAGGACTGGCGGCCACCGCGCTACACCCTCCTACATACCTTGGCCCATGCATTGATCCGGGCCTTCGCACTTGAGTGTGGATACAGCGCCAGCGGCATCCGGGAGCGGATCTACGCCCGCGAGGGCATGGCCGGTGTGCTGCTGTACACCGCCGCTCCCGACAGCGAGGGCACCCTCGGGGGCCTGGTACGGCTCGCCGAACCCGAGATGTTGACGCTGGTGCTCAAGCAGGCGTTGCGGGACGCCGGCCTCTGCTCCTCGGACCCCATGTGCGCGGAACACCGCCCGGACACCGACCGGACCGTCCACGGGGCCGCCTGCCACGCCTGTCTCTTCGCCGCCGAGACGTCCTGTGAACGGGGGAATCGCTTCCTCGACCGAAAGCTGCTCGTCCCCACTTTTGGAGGCGGGAAGAGTGCTTTCTTCCCGACTGTATGAAAGAGCTGGTCGAGGCGGTCGTGGCGGTGGGCCGGGCCAGTCCTCATCAACAGGTGCTGGTGGCGCTCACCGATGCCCTCGCGCCCAGAGCCACCGCCGACCAGCTGGCTCTCGGCGCACTGCGCGCCGTAGCGGCGCGGACGCCCGCTATCCGGGCGGAGGTGGACCAACTCTTCAGGGCATGGCGGGACTCGACGGCCGTCACCGGCATGGCGGTGGCGGGAATGCTGGCCAGCGCATACGAGGCGGCAACCGCCGAACGGGCGACCCTCCGGGTCGAACCGGTGGTCACCGGTCCGCAGAGCCGACATGTTCCGCTCCGGGCCACCCGGCAGGCGTTCGAGAGCGTGGCCGTGGCGGCGCGTCATGAGCTGCTGGTGCTGACCTACTCGGCCCACACCGATCCACGGATCATGGCCACGTTGGGCGCTGCCGTCGAGCGAGGCGTACGAGTGAGGGTTCTCGTCGAGACCACTCGCGCCGAGGGTGGCACCCTGCACACGCCGGCCCTGAACGCACTTGGGGACCTGCGTGCGGAGTTCTACGTCTGGGATCCAGGCCGACGGCCCCGCCTGGGATCTCCCCCGTCCATGCACGCCAAAGGCATCGTGGCCGACCGCCACAGCGCCTTTTTGACAAGCGCCAACCTCTCCGGACACGCCTTCGACGCCAATGTCGAACTGGGCGTGCGGATCGTCGGCGGTGACGTTCCTGCCCGACTGCGTGACCACTTCGCCGCACTGATCGCCGACGCCGTCTTCGTGCCCGTCACGCCGAACCCGAACTGACGGAGGTACCCATGCCCGCTCTGGCGGTCGCCAAGGACGCGATGCGCGACTACGCGAAGCTGACGAAACCAATCCGGGACAAGGTCGACGCCCTCTTCGAGAAGTTCCAGGCCCACACGTTCGCCGGCATCCACCTAGAAAAGCTGACCAACGCCCGAGATCCACGGCTACGGACAGTTCGCGTCGACGAGTTCTGGCGCGGACTGGTGCTTGCGCCGGAGACGGGCGATACGTACGTGCTGACCCGGATCGTCACGCACGACGAGGCGGACCGGTGGGCACCTCGTCATGTCTTCAAGGTCAACGCGACGCATGGCGCCTTGGAGATCATCGACGTGGCCTCGGTTGAACAGATCTCGCCGACGCCGGCTCCCGTACCGTCCACCGGCGCACTGCTGGACGGCATCTCCGATGCCACCCTCCAAGCGGTCGGCGTCGACGACGTCTACCTGCCCATGCTTCGGCTGATCAGCAACGAGGCCCAGTTGCTGTCCTACCTGCCAGCCCTCCCCGAGCTCCAGCAGCAGGCGGTCAGCCTGCTGCTCGCCGGCATGGACTCCGACGCGGTACTCGACCAGATCACCGGCGGTGCTCTCCCCGAACAGGTCGACGTGGAGGACATCGACGCCGCACTGGCCCGCCCGGCGAGCGCCAGCAACTTCCTGGTCACGGTCGATGACGCGACGCTGCGGGAAGCACTGGACCAACCTTTCGACCTCTGGCGCACCTTCCTGCACCCGCAACAGCGCAGCATCGCCTACCGTCACTCGTACCGTGGGCCCGTCCGGGTCACCGGTGGAGCCGGCACCGGCAAGACGGTGCTGGCTATCCATCGCGCACAGCACCTGGCACGAACGCATCCCGACGCCGAGATCCTGCTGACCACCTTCACCACCACCCTCGCCGAGGAGTTGCGCTCCGCGCTGGGGGTGCTGGGTGGAAGTCAGCTCGCCGAGCGGATCCAGGTGAGCACGGTCGACGCGATGGCCCATGCGGTGGCCAGACAGGCCGGGCAGGCCCCGACTGAGGTTCTTCTCGACCGGGAGGAGATGAAGCTCTGGGGCTCGGTGACACAGCGGACCCGAGCCGGTCAGGGCCGGTTCAGTCCGGAGTTTCTGCGCGACGAGTGGCGGCAGGTGATCCTCGCCCAGGACCTTGCCGATCTGCCGGCCTATCTCGGCGCCACCCGCAACGGCCGGGGAGTGCGACTCAGCAGGACGGATCGCGAGGCCGTATGGCGCGCCGTCGAGGAGTTCGACAGGCTGAGGGCTGGCGTGCCGACCATCCTTCAGGTGGCCGCACAGGCCATCCGGCTGCTCACGAGCGGGACGGTCCCGAGCCGGTACGCGCACATACTCGTCGACGAGGCCCAGGATCTGCATCCGGTGCAGTGGCGACTGCTGCGAGCCGCCGTGCCACCGGGGCCGGACGACCTGTTTATCGTGGGAGACGCCCATCAACGGATCTACGACAACCGCGTCACCCTCAGCGGACTCGGAATCGAGGTACGGGGCCGCGCGCACCGGCTGACTGTCAGCTACCGTACGACGGCGGAGATCCTCCAACTCTCCACCCGGCTTCTGGGTGCCGAGACGTATGACAATTTCGACGGCGGCCTGGACAGCATGGCCGGCTACCACTCACCCCTCCGCGGACCCAGCCCCGACCTGGACGGCTTCGACAATCGGGACGCGGAGCTGCGAGACCTGGTCACTGCGGTACGTCTTTGGTTGGAGTCCGGAGTGCAGCCTCATGACATTGCGGTGCTCTCCCGTACCAAGCGGCAGTCCGAGGAAGCGGTTGGGGTGCTGACAGCGGAGGGCCTCCATACAGTCCGGCTCAAGAGCGCCGGCCGCGGCCGCCCGGAGGCGATTCAGGTGATGACGATGCACCGGGCGAAGGGGTTGGAGTTCCGTTGCGTGGCCGTCCAGGGAGCGAGCGCCGAGATGATGCCCCTCGCCGGCGCCTTGACGCCCGCCCGGGCTGATGCCGCTCGACACCGTCAGGACCAGATGCGCGAGCGTTCGCTGTTCTTCGTCGCCTGCACCCGAGCACGGGACGCGCTGCGCATCTCCTGGACTGGACAGCCGAGTCCATTCTTGCCAGTCGATGGGCTCCGATAGCCAGAGTTCCCAGTCACGATGCCGGCAACGCGCGGCGACTCTCCGTCCTCAAGGGAGCGCGTAGCAGTGGGCGGGTCGGCCAGCGACGTCCGGCGCAGCACTCCCGGCGCCGACGTCAGCCGACGGGCCGACCGGCTCGACCGGCTCAACGGTGACTGGATAGGACGGTGATCAGACGGCGCGGCTGCGAGCCCTCACGTCCGGGCCAGGCCGCGCCATCGACCCCGCTCAACTTCGAAGTGTCCCGAAACCAAGATCCTTCAAACGTGCCTTGCGGCGCATAGCTGCCGCCTCGCATTGCTGTTCAAGATCTGCGAGTGACACTCCATAGCGAACAAACCATGCCCGGCATTTCTCCTCCAGCGCCTGCCGTTCTCGCCCTACGAGATTTTCGACCCGTGCGCAAAGATCCTCGACTAGGGAAGTAAGGAGATCACCGCCGCTTGGCGTCGCGCCTGAGGATTGCGCATGCGCCGCCTTTAAACCGTAATAGTCCAGCCGCCGAAGATCGTCGTGGTGATCAGACCACCAGATGGCGAAGACTCCCGCTAGCTGATCGCGATTTAGGACACCAACGGGGAGGAGCTTGGTGCAAAACGAGGCGAGTAGCTTTTCCCTAGCCGTCATTAGACGCCTATTCCCCGCGAGTTCAATGATCAACGTGGCCGCAGTCTCCCACCATTCGTGGCATTTTTCCGTGATGGCACGCTCTCGAGGGGCCGCGGCTTCCCTGATTCTGCTCGCAGTTTCCTCATACTCCCCATCAAGAAAATCAAGGCAACCGGATCCCCGGGACTGGAACAGTTGGGCAATGTCAATGTCGAACGCCTTAAACCATGGTCCTATTGCCTCAACCTCTGCTCGAGGGACTCCACCGTACAGGGTTGCGGAAATATCGACCGGAACCTCGCCGACGGGACCGCTTTCGACATACCTGCCGATATTCAAATTGAATTCATTGTCCGCAATCTCTGCCAGGGATGCCAGTCGGGAGAATCCAGTAATCTCCAGTTTCGACCGAAATGTTCGGGCTATCTTTTCCACATGTTGGGGGTCTAGCTTATTCTGGCTACGCCCAGTCGTGATTTCCTGCTCGGCGTTGATGAAGAGAACTGGCCCTTGGCCACCGTCGGCGGGAGCTCCGGTCCCACGCACAACGAGGATGCATGCAGGGATGGCGGTGCCATGAAAGACATTTGGGCCGATCCCGATAACCGCTTCGAGACGGTTATCTTCAAGTATTGCCCGCCGAACCCCTGCTTCTGCACCGCCGCGAAAAAGCACTCCGTGCGGTGCCACGACAGCCCCTATACCATCTGGCTTCAGCACCGCAAGCACATGCTGCAGACTCATTAGGTCAGCCCTTTTTCCCTGACCGGGGGCCCACCCGTACTTCATTCGTTCGGGGTATCGAATCCTACTCCCGGCATAGTTCATGCCGAACGGCGGATTAGTCAGCACTCGATCAAAACGAAGGAGGGTGCCTTCGGTAGACTTGTGCAGCGGATCAGCAAGTGTGTCGCCTCGGAGCAACGAGCCATTCGCAAGCCCATGCAACATGAGGTTTATTCGGGCAGTAGCCCACGTCAACATGTTGATCTCTTGCCCAAAAAGCGCTAACGACGCTTCGCCTCCGCTGTTCTCACTAACATATTGCCGGGACTGCAGTAGCGTTCCTCCGGTACCAGCAAAGGGGTCACAGACAGCCTGGCCCGCTTCTGGGTTAATCAAGCGCACCAGCAGCTGGCAAACCGAGCGGGGAGTATGGAACTCTCCGCCTTTCTTCCCCGACCTTTCAGCCAGCCAGGTCAGAACTTGATCGTAAGCCCGACCGACAGTATCCGGAAATTCTACATCCTCAGGCCCCGTAGGAATTCCGTCAAATGCCTCAATCATTGATGCCAGACTGCCGGAATCCAGTCTCTTCGAAGCATCGACCGCGTCCAGAACTTCATTAAATACGTCTGGATTCCCCTGCTGCAAACGCAACCGTGCGGTTTCTACAGCATGGTGCGGATTTGCGCCAGCAGATAGAACTAGGTCCGGCCATCTTGCCGCCTGGGGTACCTGAAAGATCCCCGGCCGATCAGACGACCACTTGAGCACAAGAAGCAGCGAGATGATTCGGACCTGGTCCCAGGCATCTACTACGCCTCGCATTAAATCCGCTGCACGGAAAAGGCTTTGGGAAATCTCGGCGCTCGTTGTTCTACGCATTACTCAGATCTTCCGGTTAGCTTATCAAGGATGGCGGGCTTGAGACTCCGTAAACGCTCGGCCATAGCTTGATGGGTCGCAATCTCATCGTCGACGCTTCTTAGTGCCTCGACGATCTGGTCTTGCTGTAAGAGCGAGGGAACCGCGACCATTAGCTCGTTCAACACGCTTGTGTTGATAGAGGTCACCGTGCCAGGAAGGGCGCGATCCATCAAGTCCTTGCGAACCGCCGGATGTGACAAATAGTATGCCAAGTACCGTGGTGAGACGATCCTCCCTCTAGTCCTGACCCTCAAGCACGATGAGCTGTACAGCCAACCAGACTGCTCTACGCCTATTACGGCAAGACGTCCGATAGCGCCTTGTCGGACAACCACTAGATCGCTATCCTTCAACGTAAATCTCGCGAGCTTTTTCATGTCCGCTTTTGGAATACGGCGCAGCCCTCGCCCATTCACATCATGATTCTCAGTGAAGTTGGCGGGCGCCAAAACTGGCACCCCCTCAGGTCCATCATGGAGATTCTCAAGCAAGGATCCGGAGGGGCCTGCCGTCACCGTGGCAAGCTCTGCAAGCGGGATACTTTTCACCTGTCTAAAGTGGTTGCCGCCGCTCACATCAGTGCCCTTCTGTCTACCAAACATAAGCAGATCATTTCGAAGGATGGGCCGCACCAATATGCTGCGGCCCATCCTTCACAGTCAGACCAGCCGGACCCAACGTCGAAGGGCTAGCCGTACGAGTTCCTCGATGAGGACCGTCAAGATCGCTGCGCTGATCAGGGCCAGCGGTGTCCAGTACTGGCCGGCCACTGCCGCGAACGAGAGGATCACGATGACGATCACAGCTATCGTGGGTATGCCCCTCCTAGCGCGTCTCGGGCGGGGCCATGCATTATAGGAGTCGGCGATCCTCATGGGAGCCTCCCTTCTTGCCCCGTCTCGGCGGGGCGGGTCGAGCCGTACCGCCCTGCCGGGCGTCCAAACCACGCGGGGCGGTACGGCGGTTCATCAGCCGCGAGATCAGCGCAGCGTCTGAGGAGTCGCCTGGCTCAGCCGGCGATAGACGATTCTCTGTTCCCTCGCTCCGCCAACGTACCACATGGGACGTTGCGTAGCTAGCTTCGCGAATGTTCCCCGGCGCGCGCCGACGGCAGGCTGGAGGGGTTTGTCGTCTTTCGCCTCGTTTGGTCAGCTCGGGGATGCAATAACCCGCTTCTAGAATCCGTATTGGACAGTTGAAGCACCCTGCCTGTTCCCAGACTGCTGGTTACATCCTTGGCTGGCTGAGCAAATAGGATCGGCACGTGACGGATCTTGAGCGGGGGATCTACGAGCACCTGATCACCCAGCACCTCGCCGAGCGGCTCCAGCACGTAGACGCCGCCCTGGTCCAGCACGACAAGCTCGACGCGGCCAATGCGCACGACGTACTCACCCGGCACATCGCGACCCTTGCCCGCCGCGCCCTGCTCGCCGTCGGCGGTGGCGACGACAAGCTCGCCCGCCAGGTCGAGCTGACCAACCGGATCGCGGGAAGCATCGCAGAGGCCCAGCCGCGCGCCGCCGGCGCCGACGGCCAGGTCGCCGACGCGCAGCGCCTGCTGCATGCCATCGCCGCCCCGCCCACTCCGCCCGCCGCGCCCATCTTCCCGGTACGCCCCACCACCCCGCTCTCCACCGGCGCGCTGCTGGTCAACGGCCGCCACCAGCCCCGCATCGGCCACGAGGTCACCCACGAGATGGCCTCAGCCGATGAGGTCGACCTTCTCTGTGCGTTCATCAAGTGGCACGGCCTCCGCATCATCGAGCCGGCGATCCGCGACATGATCGCCCGCGGCGGCCGGCTGCGGGTCATCACCACGACGTACCTGGGCGCGACCGACCAGCGGGCCCTCGACCGGCTCGCCGCGCTAGGCGCCGACATCAAGGTCTCGTACGAGACCAGGACCACGCGCCTGCACGCCAAGGCATGGCTGTTTCGCCGCTACAACGGCACCACTACCGCGTATGTCGGCTCGTCGAACCTCTCAAAATCCGCACTGGTGGATGGCGTGGAGTGGAACGTGCGCATCTCGAACCTGGAGCAGCCGCACGTCATCGACACGTTCGAGGCCACGTTCGCCGACTACTGGAACGACTCGGCGTTCGAGACGTACGACCCGGCGAGGGACTCCGAGCGGCTGCGCGTCGCGCTGCGCGGGGAGCGCAGCGACGAGGCGCCGACCGAGATCGCGAACCTGGATGTCCGGCCGTTCCCGTACCAGCAGGAGGTCCTGAACGACCTCGACGCCGAGCGGCTGGTGCACGGGCGGTGGCGGAACCTGGTGGTGATGGCTTCCGGCACCGGCAAGACGGTGGTGGCGGCGCTGGACTACCGCCGGCTGCATCGGGCCGGGCAGGTTGACTCGCTGCTCTTCGTCGCCCACCAGGAACAGATTCTCCGGCAGAGCCGATCCGTGTTCCGCCAGGTGATGGGCGACGGCACCTTCGGCGAGACCCTGGTGGGCGGCGATCGACCGGACAGGTGGAAACACGTCTTCGCGTCGATCCAGTCGCTGCACCGGCAGGAGATCAACCCCGAGGCGTACGACATGGTGATCGTCGACGAGTTCCACCACGCCGAGGCGCCGACGTACACAAGCCTGTTGGAGCGGCTTCGGCCGCGCGTGCTCCTGGGGTTGACCGCGACGCCCGACCGGAGCGACGGCGGCGACGTGCGCCGGTGGTTCGACGGCCGCGCGTCGGTGGAGCTGCACCTGTGGGAGGCGTTGGAGCGGCAGTTGCTGGCGCCGTTCCAGTATTTCGGGCTGCACGACGAGGTGGACCTGGCGCGGGTGCGGTGGAAGCGCGGGCAGGGCTACGACAAGGCCGACCTGGATGGCGTCTACACCGGCAACCACGCGCGGGCGCGGCTGATCCTGCACGCGGTCAACCGGATCGCCGACGTGGGGCGGATGCGGGCGCTCGGCTTCTGCGTCAGCATCGGGCACGCCGAGTTCATGGCCGACTGGTTCACGCAACACGGCGTGCCGGCGGCGGCGGTGACGTCGACGCTTGATCGGGGCGAGCGGCACACGTTGATCGACCTGTTCCGCAAGCGGGAGTTGCGGGTGCTGTTCACTGTCGACCTGTTCAACGAGGGTGTCGACCTACCGATGGTCGACACGATCCTCATGCTGCGGCCCACCGAGAGCGCCACGATCTTCCTGCAACAGCTCGGCCGAGGGCTGCGGTTGGACGACGACAAGCCGTGCCTGACCGTGCTCGACTTCATCGGCGGCCAGCACGCCAACTTCCGCTTCGACCTACGCTGGCGAGCGTTGGCCGGGGTGAGCCGGCGATCCGTCGAGGCGGCCGTCCGGGAGGACTTCCCGTCGCTGCCGAGCGGCTGCCACATCGAGCTGGACCGGGTGGCGAAGGACATCGTGCTCGCCAACCTGAGGTCGGCGCTGCCGACATCGAAGAACGCGCTGATGGGTGAGCTGCGGCAGCTCGGTGACGTCAGCCTGTCCGACTTCCTGCGGGAGACCGGGCTGGAGATCGAGGACGTGTACCGGTCGGCGACCGTGGGCGGCTGGGCGGGGCTTCGGCGTCTCGCCGGGCTCGACGCGGCCCCGGGGGGCCCGGACGATCGTGACCTCGGACGGGCTGTCGGTCGGATGCTGCACATCGACGACGTCGATCGGCTGGACCTCATCAGCCAGGTGGCATCCGGTCGGCACCCCGCCGCCGGACGGCTGCTCGACATGCTGCACTTCAGCCTGTGGGGCCCGTCGGTGCCGCTGGCCGAACGCGACGCCCGGCTCAAGCGGCTCTGGGCCGAGCCGGCGCGCTGCGCGGAGCTACGGCAGGTCGCGGAGGTGCTGCGCGATCGGATCCACCGGGTCACCGACCGCCCGGCTTCGGAGCGGGTGCCGTTGCGGGTGCACGCCCGCTACAGCCGTAACGAGGCGTGCGCGGCCTTCGGCATGGCGAACCCGGGCTCGCTGCGGGAGGGCGTGAAGTGGCTGCCGGACGAGAAGGCGGACCTCTTCTTCGTCACGCTCGTGAAGTCCGAGGAGCACTACTCCCCCACCACCATGTACGCGGACCGGGCCATCACCGATCGGCTGTTCCAGTGGGAGTCGCAGAGCACGACGGCGGCGACGTCGGCGACCGGGCAGCGGTATGTCGACCATGTGGCGCGGGGGACGACGGTGCACCTGTTCGTGCGGGAGACCCGGGTTGCCGACCGCGACCTGGGCGCACCGCCCTACCTGTATGCCGGACCGATGACCTACCAGGAGCACAGCGGTGATCGGCCGATGCGCGTCCTCTGGGAACTGCGGCACCCCCTCCCCGCCGACATGTACGCCGCCGCCCGGGCGATCGCCGCCTGATATCACCAACGACTCAGCTCGAAAGGCATCGCAGAGGCAACACCCCACTCAGCCGGCAATCCGGCGGCGGTCCGGCGGACGCATCCAGCGGCACAGCAGCACCGCCACCCCGCCGGCGATGACCCCGACCATCGTCCCGGTGACCAGACTGGATACGGCCGCCGAAGCCCGCAACAGGACTTCTCGCGCCCCCGGCGAGATGTTGGCCAGCCCCGGCGCGTCCATGCCGAGCGACGGGTCCCAGAACACCTGGTGACCGACCGCGAGGAGCACCCCGTACAGCGCGCCCACGACCACCAGCGTCAGGAACGGGCGCGGTGGTCGCCGCCACAGCACGACTGCCACCCAGACCAGCGGTGGCCCCACCGCCAGCAGCGCGGCCACCACGGTTCCCTCCGGTACGACGTCCAGGTCGTGCAGCGCCACCCGGGGCGCGGCCAGCGCGGCAAGTCCCACCAGCGCCGGCCAGGAGAGCCCGAGGGCAGGTCGAGCGCTCATCGCCCGACCGCCGACGGCGCGGTCGACCGGACGAAGCGCAGGAGCGCGACGAACGCCAGCACGGCGGTCACCGCGCCACCGGCGAAGCGCACCCAGTGCCCCGCGACGAACTCGGCCGCCACCTGCCGCAGGTACTCGGGCGAGTGCGTGCCCACCGGGTCCACGAACATGATCTCGTTGCGCGGCCAGAAGAAGACGGCGGAGAACAGGAACTCGCAGGCGACGAAGACGGCGGTCGCGCCGGCCACGTACCAGCGCAGCCGGCGATCGCGCCAGGTGAGCAGCGTCGCGGCGACGCTGCTCAGCACGACCGACGCGCCCAGCGGGGGGAAGTAGTCGTGCGGGCCGCCGTCGACCAGGAACGCGCGGGCCCGCTCCAGCGACGCGGGCGGGTCGTTGAAGATGTTCGGATAGAGCATGACGGTCTCGGCGGCGACCCCGCCGAACGACATCATCGCCGCCCAGACCATCACGATCAGGGCGATCCACGTCAGTTTGGTACGGGACATGAGTGTTTCTCCTCGTAGGTGGGGATGTCATCGACGCTAGGTCGGTGCTCGCCCGCCGTCGTCCGCGCCGCCGCGCGACCGGGGATCGCCTGTCGACGTACACCTCGGGGTTGCCCCTGACGCCTGCGGACGACAGCGCCGAGGGCCGGGGCGGACCTAGGCTCGAAGGCGTGCCCGACACCTCGCCCACCCGCGCCGACGCGCTGCTCGCGGCGGCCACCGTCGCCCTGGTCGTGGTGGCCGTGGTGGCCGAGGGGACCGCGCCGGCCCGCGCCGTGCTCGCCTGCGCCGTGGCGGTCGGGCTCGGGGGTCTGGTGCTGGGCGCCCGGCGGTGGCCGCTGCCCGCGCTGCTGGCCACCGCGGCGGGCATCCTCCTCTACTACGCGCTGGACCTGCCGCCGGTCGGGGTGGTCGCGCCGGCCGCCGCCGTGCTCTACCGGGTCGCGGAGCGGGGTCGGGTCGTGCCGGCCGCGCTGGTCGCCGGCGGGCTGCTGGCGGTGTCGGTGGCGGTCCGGCTGGTCGAGGGCGACGACGTCGCGGTCGTCGTCGGGGCCGAGCTGGGCTCGGAGGCGGCGTTGGCCCTCGCCGTCATCGCCCTCGGAGACGCGGTACGCAACCGGCGGTCGCTGCGGGCGGCGTTGGTCCGCCAGGCCATGGCCGCCGACGAGGAGCGCCACCGCGAGGCGGCCCGGCAGGTCGAGGCGGAGCGGCTGCGCATCGCGCGGGAGGTGCACGACACGCTGGGGCACACGATGTCCGTGATCACGTTGCAGTCGGCGGTGGCGCGGGAGGCCCTGACCGACCGGGAGCCGGCGCAGGCGGAGAACGCGCTCGCGGCCATCCACTCGGTGAGCGGCAGCGCGATGGCGGAGCTGCGGGCGACGCTCGGCACGCTGCGCCGCGAGCCCGGGCCGCACGAGCCCGCGCCCGGGTTCGCCCAGCTACCGGCGCTCATCGACGGCGTGCGTCGGGGTGGGTTGGCGGTCGACCTGCGGGTCGACGGCCCGGTCGAGGCGCTGCCCGCCGTGGTCGGCAGCACGGTCTACCGGGTCGTGCAGGAGGCGCTGACGAACGTGCTGCGCCACGCCGGGGCCACCCGGGTGACCGTCACGGTCCGTGCCACACCCGGTCGGCTCGCGCTGGAGGTGGTGGACGACGGTCGCGGCGGCTCGTCCGCCGGGCCGACGGGCCGGAAGGGCCAGGGGCTGCGCGGCATGGCGGAGCGGGTCGCCCTGCTGGGCGGCAGCGTCGACACCGGCACCGCCGCGACGGGCGGCTTCCGGGTGTCGGTCCACCTGCCGCTGGCGCGGGTGACCGCGTGACCGCGATCCGCGTCGTCCTCGTCGACGACCAGCACCTGGTCCGCACCGGCCTGCGTGCGCTGCTCGACCGCGCCTCCGACATCGAGGTGGTGGGCGAGGCCGGTGACGGTGGTGGCGGGCTGGCGGTGGTCCGGGAGCAGCGGCCCGACGTCGTGCTCATGGATGTGCGGATGCCCGGCGGGGACGGGCTGGAGGCCACCCGGCGGATCCTCGGCGATCCGCGGCTCACCGGCGTGCGGGTGGTCATGTTGACCACGTTCGACGACGACGAGTACCTGTTCGAGGCGATCCGGGCCGGGGCGGCCGGCTTCCTGCTCAAGGACACCCCGCCCGACGCGCTGCGGGAGGCCGTCCGGGTGGTGGCGGGCGGCGACGCGCTGCTCTCGCCGGCCGTCACCAGGCGGGTGCTGACCGCGGCGGCCCACGCCCCGGTGACCGACCCGGCGCGGCTGGCCGGGCTCACCGCGCGGGAGCGGGACGTGCTCGCCCAGGTTGGCGCGGGGCGGTCGAACACCGAGATCGGGCAGGTGTTGTTCCTCAGCCCGGACACCGCCCGCACCTACGTGAGCCGGCTGCTCCAGAAGCTGAACGCCCGCGACCGGTCCCAGCTCGTGGTGATCGCGTACGAGAGCGGGCTGGTCCGTCCCGGCGAGCAGTGAGGCCCGGTCAGACCTGCGCCTCGCCCACCGACTCCGGCTCCGCGTGCCGGCCCCCGCCGTTGCGCCGCTCGTCCCCGTGCCCCGGCCACCACGCCGTGTGCCCGATCAGCCCGGTCAACGCCGGCACGAAGAACATCGACATCACGAACGCGGACAGCACGATCCCGATCGCCACCGCGAACCCCATCTGCTGGAGGAACGAGATCGGCGCGAGCATCAGCACCCCGAACGTGCCGGCCAGGATCAGCCCGGCCGCCGCGACGGTCGGCCCGGCGTGTTCCACGCCGATCGCGGCGGCCTGGTGGGGTTCGTGGCCCTCCCGCGCCTCCTCGCGTAGTCGGGCGATCATCAGGATGTTGTAGTCGGTGCCGATCGCCACCACGAACAGGTACAGGATGATCGGCAGCTGGAACGTGACGCCCGGGTTGCCCTGGAGCCCCTGGAACACGTAGACGGTCGCGCCCAGCGTGGCGGCGAAGTTGAGCAGCACCGCGATCACCAGGTAGATCGGTGCGACGAGACTGCGCAGCAGCAGCGCGAGGATGAGCGCGATCAGGCCGGCGGCCACCGGCAGGATCACCGAGAGGTCGCGGTTGTTGGCCGAGTTGATGTCGGCGAAGATCGCGGTCGGCCCGCCGACCAGCGCCTTCGTCCCTTCTGGGGCCTTGGCGTGCAGGTCGTCGCGCAGGTCGTCGCGGACCAGGCTGATCGCCTCGTTGGAGACCGGGTTCTCGTCGAGCAGCAGGTTGATCCGGGCCACGCCCGGGTCGGTGGCGCTGCGCTCCGGCGGCTGGACCCGGGCGACGCCGGGCGCGTTCGCCGCGGCGGCTGCGAAGTCGTTGACCTGCTGGTCGGTCAGCGGGGTGCCGGTGCCGGTGGTCAGGTAGACCTCGGTGGGCGCGAGCGCCCCGGCGGCGAAGCCGCGCTGGAGGTCCTTGGCGGCCCGCGCGGACTCGGTGTCCTGCGGGAAGCCGGCGCTGAAGTCGTAGTCGGCCTTGTAGCCGAGCACCCCGGCGGCGAGCGCGACCAGCAGGGCGCCGGAGGCCGCGGCCACCACGGCGGGCCGGCGGCCGACGGCGGCGCCGAGCCGTCGGGACAGGCTTGCCTTCGGCGTACGCTGCCACGCCTTCGACGGCCAGAACACCCACCGGCCGAGCAGCGACACCAGCGCCGGGATCAGGGTCAGCGAGGTGACCAGCATGACGGCGACGGCGATGGCGAGCGCCGGGCCGAGCGAGCCGAAGAAGCCCAGCGAGGCGAGCAGCAGCACCAGGAACGCGACGATGACCGCGCCGGCGGCGGAGGTGATGACCTCGCCGACCCGCTGTACCGTGACGACCATCGCGGTGCGCTTGTCGTCGCCGGCGCGCAGCCGCTCCCGGTAGCGGAACAGAAGGAACAGGATGTAGTCGGTGCCGATGCCGAACAGCACGATCAGCAGGATGGTCTGGAGGTCCTGGCTGACGTTGAGGTCGAACGCCTTGCCGGCGGCGGCGACCAGCCCGGTGGTGACGGACATGACCACGCTGATCACCACGACCGGCAGCAGCGCGGCGATCGGGCTGCGGAAGATGATCAGGATCAGCCCGATGATGAGGATGATGGTGGCGACGCCGACGACCGCGAACGCGGAGTTGAACGTGTCCTCGTTGTCGACGAAGCTGGCCACGTCGCCGGCCACGCCGGCGGTCAGGCCGCTGCCGGCCAGGTCCGGCCCGAGGTCGGCGCGCAGGTCGCGGACGGCGTCGAGCAGCTTCGGGTCGTCCGGGGTGTCGGCGTCGAGGCCGACGGAGATGATCTGCACCGACTTGTCCGGCGCGACGGCCTGCGGGCCGGTGAGGTAGCCGGAGGTCTGCGGGATGTTACGGGCCTTGAGCGCCTGGGCGAGCTGCCCGACGCGCGCCTCGTCGGCCGGGGTGAGCGGCTTGCCGTCGCTCCGCTTGACCACGATGGTGGCGGTGGCGGTCGCCGCCTGCGGGAACGACTTGGTGGCCAGCTCGGTGGCCTGCACGGACTCGTAGGAGCGCGGCAGGAAGCTCTCCTGGTCGGCGGAGGTGATGTCGCTCAGCGACGGGCTGGTGACGACGATCGCGATCGCGGCGAGGATCCAGCCGCCGATCACCCACCAGGCCTTGCCGACGACGAATCTGCCCAGTCGCTCGAACATCGTTTCCCCCGTGTGTCGACTGTCTCGCGCAGGATCCTACCCTCCGTGAGCAATCCTTTTCGGACGGCTCGCGGCCTGGCGTCGATGTTCCCGCTGGTCGAGGATCGGTGGATGAACGAGCGCCCCCGCGTTCCCGGAGTCCTGGCGGCATGGTTCCTGGCGACCGTGCCGGCCCCGCTGGTGTGGTTCCAGTGGACGCACCGGTGGGAGGAGGACCAGCCCCTGTCCTCCGCGCTGTGGTGGCCGGTGCTGGCGTCACCGGCCCTGGCCGCCCTGCTGGCCGCCGGGCGGCCCCGCCGGCGCGGCGTCCCCGGCCTCGCGCTGACCGTCGGCGTGTCCACACTGGTCACGGCGGCGCTTCTGGCCGGGTCGCTGGCGTTCTTCCGCTGGGTGGTGCCGCTGACCGGCGAGGCCCGCTGGGGGCGCGCTCTGCTCGGCGGGCTGGCGCTCGCGGTGGTTGGGGCGCTGCTCGGGTACGCCATCGGCGGGCGCCCACCCCGCACCGGCCGGCCGGCGTCCCGGCGCGGCTATCTGGTCGGCGGGTTCGCGGTGCTGCTCGGGGCCGTGCTGGCGCAGACCACGGTACGGCTCGGCGCCGAGGGCAGCACGGTCGGTCAACCCCCCACGGAGTACGGCGGGGTCGGGCCGTACGCGACGTCGGCGGGACGGTTCACGGTGCCGGCCGCCGGGGCGTACGCGATCTTCTCGGTGGGGTTCGCGTCGACGGACCCGGAGTGCCGGGTCGACGGCGTCGGCCGGGCCGCCGAGCCGGTGTCCGTCCCGCCCGGCGACTACGGGGGCGACGCCGCGTCGTACGCATGGGTGGCCACGGTGCGGGTGCCGGCGGCCGGGGTGTGGACGCTGGACTGCCGCAGCCCGGATCCGGAAGCGTCCTACGTGGTGGGTGACGTGCCGGAGATCCGGGGCGCGGTCGGCTCGCTGATCCACTGGCCGGTCGGCCTGATCTGGCTGTTCGGCGCCCTCCCCGGCCTGCTGGTCGTCGGGGACACCGCGCGCCGGCGGGCCGGAGCGACGGCCCCGGCGACCGTCGGAGCAGACGGCCGGGAGCGGTAGCCCCGGTCAGGCGACGTCCACCACCAGGTCGGCGGTGGCGACGGCGATCTCACCGGCGTACTCCTCGGCGGCCGCGGCACGGGCGGCGGCGTGGTCGGTCCCGGGCCGCAGATGCGTCAGCAGCAGGCGGCGGGTGCCGGCGGCCTCGGCCTGCCGGCCGGCCTGGCGCGCGCTCGACTGATGGTCCCGCGAGTCCTCCGGCACCTCGCGCAGGTAGGTGGCCTCGGCGACGAGGAGGTCCGCGTCCCGGGCCAGGGCCACCACGTCGGGGCTCGGGCCGGTGTCCCCCGTGTACGCGAGCACCCGGCCGCCCGCGTCGAGCCGGATGCCGGCGTTGGGCACCCAGTGCGGCAGCAGGCGGGTCTCGGCCCGGAACGGTCCGATGTCGAGGGCGTCCCCGGCGGTGAACTCGTGCGGCACGTACGCGGCGTCGAGCATCCCCGGCCGGTCGAGGGCCAGCACCGCGTCCAGCGCCCCGGGCAGCGCGTACACCGGTACCGGCGGCGGCGGGTCGTCCCGCAGCGCGCGGGCCCGGAGGAAGGGGTTCAGGTCGGCGCAGTGGTCGGGGTGCCCGTGGCTGATGAACACGGCGTCCACCTGATCGGCGGTGACGTGCGCCAGCAGCCGGGGCAGCGTGGCGTAGCCGAGGTCGAGCAGCAGCCGGAACCCGGCCTCCTCCACGAGGAAGCCGCTGCACGCCTGGCCTGCCTCGGGCCAGACTCCGCACCCGCCGAGCACTGTGAGCCGCATCGTCCGACGGTACCGCCGCCGTGGCGGTGCGGCGTGCAATGTCACAGGCGGCTCGTAGCCTGGCGGGGTCATCGACGATCGCAGGGAGGCGACGTGCTCGACCACTTCTCCGTAGCGGTGCGCGACCTGGGGGCGGCCGGCGCCTTCTACGACGCGGTGCTCGCCCCGCTGGGCGGGCGGCGGATCATGGAGCCGGGCCCGATCGGCTACGGCGTGGACGCGCCCGACTTCTGGGTCGAGCCCGCGCCGGCCGACGCCGCCCCGGTGCCGGTGCACATCGCGTTCACCGCGCCCGACCGGGCCGCCGTGCGGGCGTTCCACGACGCGGCGGTGGCCGCCGGGGCCGAGGTGCTGCACGCGCCGAAGGTGTGGCCGGAATACCACGCGGCCTACTACGGCGCGTTCGTCCGCGATCCGGACGGCAACAACGTCGAGGCGGTCTGCCACCGGCCGGAGTGAGACGGTGGAGGTCGAACCGGTCGAGCACTCGCCCGTCCGCGCCATCCGCCGGGCCTGGCTGGCCCAGCGCTGGCACGATCTCACCTTCCTGCACTGGGCGGTCGCGCCGGAGCGGGTCGCGCCGCTGCTGCCGGCCGGCACCCGACCCGACACGCTCGACGGGTTCACCTACGTCGGGCTGATCGGTTTCCGGATGGTCGGGCTGGGGCTCGGCCGGGGGCCGGGCGTGCCCTACTTCGGCACGTTCTGGGAGACGAACGTGCGGCTCTACTCGGTCGACGGCGCGGGCCGGCGGGCGGTCGTGTTCCGTTCGCTGGATGCGTCCCGGCTGGTGCCGGTGCTGGTGGCCCAGATCAGCCTGCGCCTGCCCTACAAGTGGTCGGCGATGCGGCTGGAGCGGTCCGGCGACACGCTCACCTACCGCTGCCGCCGCCGCTGGCCCGGCCCGGCCGGCGCGACCAGCCGGATGACCGTCCGCGTCGGCGCTCCGATCCCCGACCCGACGCCGCTGGAACACTTCCTCACCGCGCGCTGGGGCCTGCACACCCGGGCGTACGGCGCCACCCGGCACCTGCCGAACTGGCACCCCCGGTGGCCGCTGCACCGCGCCGAGCTGCTGCACCTGGACGACGAGCTGGTCACCGCCGCCGGCCTGCCCGCGCCGGACGGGCCGCCGGTGAGCGTCCTGCACTCCCCCGGCGTCCCGGTCGTCTTCGGCGGCCCCACCCGGGTCCCCTGACCCGGTCAGCGCAGCGGGTCGGGGGTGCCGTGCGGGACGTCGGGGCGGCAGCGGCGCACCCGGTCGGCGGCCATCCGACCGCCCACCGCCAGCCCGTGGCGCTCCACCGCCGCCAGCCCGTACGCGCTGCACGTCGGCGTGAAGCGGCACGTCCCCGGCCAGCGGTGCGAGAGCCAGCGCCGGTAGCCGAGAATGGCGGCCCGACCGGCCCGGTCGACGGCCGGGGTGCGGACCACGCCGGCGGTCACCGCACCGAGCGTGAGCAGCGTCGAGAACAGGCCGAGGTCGCAGCAGCCGGGACCGTCACAGTCGAGCAGGTCGCAGTCGCAGTCGCACCAGTCCCGGTCCTTCTTCTTTTTCCTGTGGTGTCGCTTCCGCATGATCACGAGGTCATGATGCGACACCGCCGCCAGCCGGGTGACCGGCCGACCGGAACGGGTCCGGCGGGATCGGGTCGGTGGGCGGCCGGCACCCTAGCGTCGAGGACGTAACCAGGAAGGAGCACCCGCGTGCTGGACCGCCTCAACCAGGCCATGGACCACCTCGAACAGCGGCTTGACCAGCCGCTGGACGTGCCGGAGCTGGCCCGGATCGCCTGCGTGTCGGAGCACCACTTCCGGCGGCTGTTCTCGGCGTTGGCCGGGGTGCCGCTGTCGGAGTACGTGCGCCGCCGCCGGCTCACCCTCGCCGGCGCCGACGTGCTCGCCGGCCGGGAGTCGCTGCTCGACGTGGCGGTGCGCTGGGGCTACGGCTCGAACGAGGCGTTCGCCCGCGCGTTCCGCTCGGTGCACGGCGTCGGCCCGGCCGAGGCGCGGCGCACCGGAGCGGTGCTGCGCTCCCAGCCGCGGATGTCCTTCCGACTCGTCGTCGAAGGGAGCACCAGCATGGACTACCGAATCGTGACCAAGGACGCCTTCCGGCTCGTCGGGGTGAAGGCCCGGGTGCCGCTGGTCCACGAGGGGATGAACCCGCACATCGTGGCGTTCGTCAAGGGCATCGACCCGGCGACCGTACGCCGGATCGAGGCCCTCTCCGACCAGGAGCCGCAGGGGATCGTCAACGTCAGCGACGACCTGGCCGGGTCCCGGGAGGAGGGCGCCGAGCTGGACTACTGGCACGGCGTGGTGACCGGCGCGGAGGTGCCCGGCGACCTGGACAGCCTGCCGGTCGAGGCCGGCGACTGGGCGGTCTTCCGCAGCTCCGGGGCGTTCCCGCAGGCGTTGCAGTATCTGTGGCGGGACGTGTTCACCCAGTGGTTCCCGTCGAACCCGTACGAGATCCGGCCCGGGCCGGAGATCTCCCGGGTGCGGATCGCCGAGGGTGGCGGCACCGCCGACGCGGAGCTGTGGATCCCGGTACGCCGGGTCTAGGCCGCCGCGGCGGCCCGCGCCAACGCGGCCGGCACGTCGTGCACGTGGTAGGGGTGTTCGCTCGGCTCGATGCCGGCGAGGAACATCGCGTACACGGCGGCCAGCCGCAGCGGCGCGACCGGCCGGAGCAGGTCGACGGCCCGGCGCGGGTCGCTGCCGGGCGCGTCGGCCCGCCACCGGTCGGCCCACGCCTCGACGAGGCGGTCGGCGGCGGCCGGGTCGAGGTCCTCGGTGAGGCGCAGGATATCGAAGGCGGGGTGGCCGACGAACGCGTCCGCCCAGTCGATGACGACCCGCCGGTTTTCGTCGCCGCGCACGTTGCCCGGGTGCAGGTCGCCGTGCACGAGCGTGTCGGGCAGCCCGCAGTCGCGCACCCGGGCGAGCCGGTCGTCGAGCCCGTCGAGCAGGCGGCCGGCGGCGGTGACGTCGTGCCCGGCCAGCCGCCCCCGGATCCACCGACTCAGCCCCGCCCCCCGCAGATCGGGTACGCCGCCGGCGACCAGCCGGTCCACCTCGCCCACGCCCCGCACCTGCACCGCGTGATGCCCGGCCGCGATCGCCATCCGCTCACCCTCGCCGGCCCCGTACCGGTCCTCCCCCGGCACGTGCCCCACCAACACCCGCCCCTCCCCACCGACGGCGAGCACCCGCACCCCGCCCGCCGCCTCGTCGATCAAGGAGTTCGCGTCACGGCGGAGATCGACGCCGACGCGAACTCCTTGATCAACCGTGCGGTCGGGGGTGGAGAGGAGCCAGTGGAGGACTGCGGGTTCGTGGCGGGCGAACGGGGGGAGCTGTTTGAGCCAGGCCGGGCCGGTGGGGGTGTCCAGGCGCCAGATCGCGGAGAGGTTCCAGGTGCGCTGCTGGGCCACGGCGGTCACCGGGCGGCCGAGTCGCCGCAGCTCCTCGGTGGCCCAGGCGACGCTGCGGGCCGGGCCGCCGACCTCCGCCCACGGCATGCGCAGCGGGTGCGGCGCGAGGTCCACGACGACCGGTTCCAGGGGTACGGGAGGAACGTCGGCGACCTGCGCGAGGTAGCGGACGTGGCCGCCGGGCGGCGCCGGACGGTCGGCGTCGAGCAGCCGCAGCACGGCCACCTCGACGCCGTGGCGGCGGTGGGCCTCCTCGACGATCGAGGCGACCTGCTGCCACCACGGATCGGGCACGTCGAACGGGGGCAGCGCGCCGAGCGACCGCCCGGCGGCGTCGACCAGGACCACTGTCACGGTGCGGGACACGGCCGGACGCTAACCGGCGACACCGCCGGGCGCGACCCGATAACCCGCCTGACGGACCCGTCAGCTCCAGACGGTGCGTCGCAGCCCCTGGTGGCCGGCGCAGACGTCGCGCTGGCCGCCGGTCCGGCTGATCGCGCCGTCGCGGCACTGCACCAGCCAGCCCCGGTCGGACCAGAATCCGGGCGCGCACGCGAACCAGTCGCAGACCCCGGCGGCGGGCTTGCGGATCCGTGCGCCGCCGCAGAAGTCGTACCCGAAGGGGTTCGCCGGGGCGCCGCAGCGCCGCTCGGCGGCGGGCTGCGGGACGGCGGTGCGGGACGGCGTCGGGCGGGTACGCCGCGGCGTCGGGCTGGTGCTGGGCCGTACCTGGACGGCCGGGGCGACCATCGGGGGCGCGGGCGTGCCGGTGGCCGCCGGGGTGGCGGCGGCGGCCCGTTCCGAGCCGGCCCGGGTGGGCGGGTTGGATTCGAAGAGCATCGCCGGCACGATCAGCGCCAGCGCCGCGCCGACCGCGACGGTCCGCCGGCCGCCGGGCACCAGCGCGGACATCCGGGCCTGGGCCGGGGTGAGCACGGCCGGACGCAGCGGGCGCAGCGCGGCGTGTTCCTCCAGCAGTTCGTCCAGTTCGGCCACGACGGCGGCGCGCTGCTCGATCGCGTCGGCGAAGGCCAGCGTCAGCTTGAACCGGAAGTCGGCCACCGCGCCGGTGGGCAGCAGCAACCCCGAGGTACGGCGCCGGTCCAGCACCTGGATCAGGGTGACCGGCGCGCCCGGGTCGTGGGACAGCCCGGTCATCCTTCCGTACGCCCAGTCGCGGCGGCCCCGCCCGCCGAGCAGCACCAGCCGCCGGTTGGTGAGCACGGCCAGCCCGGCGTCGGACACCCGTACCCCCTCGGGGCGGCGCGGGCGCAGCGGCGGCGGGTCGGGGTCGACGGTCAGCTCGGGGGCGGGCAGGACGGCGGTGTGCCGCACCTCGACCAGTTGCGCGGCCGGCAGCGTCCAGAAGACCACCTCGCCGGGGTCCAGCTCCATCGGCAGGCCCGCGCCGGCCTGCACCGACCCGTGGAAGGACACCGCGAGCGTACGCAGCCGCCGCAGCTCGTCGTCGCGGCGGCGCCACGCCTCGTCGGCGGCGCGGAAGACGCGCTGCCGCCGCTCGTTCTGCCGGTGCGCCCACCGGTAACGCCATGTGGAACCCGTCGAATCAGTCATCGCCACGCCGACTCCTCCGCCGCGCGAGCCCACCAATCGGGGTGTCATTCATGTCAACGGCGGCGCAGGGGGACGAAGACACGCGAAAGTCGCCAATTAGACCGATCGGCTGATTGACCGGCACTATCGGCGGAAACTCCTGCGTCGATTCACGTTCCGCGCTACCCGGTTCCCGCCGGCCGCGCTTCGCCATGCGCGGTGGTGGCCGCGTCGGTAACGTCAGCCGCAGGGCGGGGCGGCGAGCGGCCCTGCGGCGGCGAGGAGGTGCACCGGTGGGCGACCCGGCCGTCGTGGTGGGCGTGGACATCGGCACCACCAGCACCAAGGCGGTCGCGTTCGACACCGACGGGCGCCAGCTGGCCAGCCACTCGATCGGCTACCCGCTGGAGGAGCCGCATCCGGGCTGGGCCGAGCAGGACCCGGACCTCATCTACGAGGCGGTGCTCGGGGCGATCCGCGCGGTCGTCGACGAGCTGCGCCGGCCGATCGCCGGCCTGTCGTTCAGCACCGCCATGCACAGCCTGATCGGGCTGGACGCCGACGGCAACCCGCTCACCCCGTCGATCACCTGGGCCGACAGCCGGGCCAGCGCGCAGGCCGAGCGACTGCGGGCCGCGCCGTCCGGGCTGGCGCTGCACCGGCGCACCGGCACCCCGGTCCACCCGATGGCGCCGCTGCCCAAGCTGGTGTGGTTCGCCGAGCAGGAACCGAAACTCCACGAGCGGGTCGCGCACTGGGTCGGCATCAAGGACCTCGTCCTGCGTCGGCTCGCCGAGGCGCTGGTCACCGACCACTCGGTCGCCTCGGCCACCGGGCTGATGGAGATCCACCGGCTGGCCTGGGACAGCGAGGCGTTGCGGGTCGCCGGCATCACCGAGGAGCAGCTTCCCCAACTCGTACCCACCACGCACGTGCTGCCCGGCCTGACCGCCGAGGCGGCCCGGGCCACCGGCCTGCCGGCGGGCACCCCGCTGGTGGTCGGCGCCGGCGACGGGCCGCTGGCGAACCTCGGGCTCGGCGCTGTGCAGCCGGGTGTGGTGGCCTGCTCCATCGGCACCAGCGGGGCGATGCGGGTGATGGTGGAACGCCCCGGCGTGGACCCGCTCGGCGGCGTCTTCTGTTACGCGCTCACCGAGAACCGCTGGGTGGTCGGCGGGGCGATCAACAACGGCGGCATCGTGCTCCAGTGGGCCAACGACGCGCTCGCCCCCGAACTGGGCGAGCACGCCGAGGAGGAACTGCTCGACCTGGCCGCCCGGGCCCCGGTCGGCTCCGGCGGTCTGATCATGTTGCCGTACCTGCTCAGCGAGCGGGCGCCGCACTGGAGCGCGCTGCCCCGCGGGGCGTACGTGGGCCTGACCCACGGCCACGGCCGGCCGCATCTGGTCCGGGCCGCGCTGGAGGGGGTCTGCCAGCAGCTTGCCCTGGTCCTCTCGTCGGTCCGCGCGGCCGGCAACGAGGTACGCGAGATCCGCGCCAGCGGCGGCTTCGCCCGCAGCCCGCTGTGGCGGCAGATCCTCGCCGACGCGCTCGGCATGCCGGTGCGCTTCCCCGCCGGGCACGAGGGCTCCGGCTTCGGCGCCGCCCTGCTCGGCATGCAGGCCCTCGGCCTGATCGAGTCGATCGAGGTAGCCGCCGACCTGGTCCGGATCGAGGAGACGGTCCGGCCGGATCCTGCCTCCGCCGCCACCTACGCGGCGCTGCTCCCGCTCTTCTCGGAGCTGTACGACGCACTCGTGCCCACCTTCGCGTCGCTGCGGCGGCTGGCGCCGAGCCTGCCGCCGGAACCATCACCCACCGCTCCTCCCCAATGACCAACCGAAGGTCGTGATCGCCGTGGTCTCACTGCTCGCCGCACCGGCGGAACCACTCACGAACGCCGGTGACACCCAACTCGTCGTCGCCGCCCTGCTGGGCATCGCCGCGGTGGTGCTGCTCATCGCCTGGGGCAAGGTGCACCCGTTCCTGGCGCTGATCCTCGGCGCCGCGGTGCTCGGCGTGGTTGCCGCCGTACCCGCCGACAAGATCGTCACCTCGTTCAGCGGCGGGGTCGGCTCCACCGTCGGCGGTGTCGGCCTGCTGATCGCGCTCGGCGCGATGATCGGCGGCATGCTGGCCGAGTCGGGCGGAGCGGACAGCATCGTCGAACGGGTGGTCGGCCGGGTCTCCGGCGGCGCGCTGCCCTGGGCGATGGCCGGCGTGGCGGCGCTCATCGGCCTGCCACTCTTCTTCGAGGTCGGCGTGGTGCTGCTGGTGCCGATCGTGCTGCTGGTCTCCCGCCGGGTGGACGTGCCGCTGATGAAGCTCGGCATCCCGGCGCTGGCCGGCCTGTCGGTCCTGCACGGTCTGGTGCCGCCGCACCCCGGCCCGCTGGTGGCGATCGACGCGCTCGGCGCCAACCTCGGTCAGACGCTCGCCCTGGGCCTGCTGGTGGCGATCCCCACGGTGATCATCGCCGGTCCGGTCTTCGGCAACATCATCGCCCGGTACGTGCCGGCCACCGCCCCGGAGGCGCTGCTGCCGACCCGGCGCGACGTCGCGGTCGCCGCCGACCGCAGCCCCACCCGTCCCGGCGACGGCCGGCTGGACGCCGACGGCGACCTGGTCACCGCGGACGACCTGGTCAACCCGGGCGCCGGCCGTCCCGGCGCGTCGATCGACGAGCCGGCCGGACCGCGTTCGCGCCGGGCGCCCGCGCTCTGGGCCGCCGTGGTCACCGTGCTGCTGCCCGTGGTGCTGATGCTGCTGCGGGCGATCGGCGAACTGGCCCTCGACGAGGGCACCGCCGGCCGCAAGGCGCTGGACATCATCGGCACCCCGATCGTCGCGCTGCTGGCCGGCGTCATCTTCGCCATGATCTTCCTGGGCTACCGGACCGGGTTCAGCCGTACCCAGGTCTCCGGCTTCCTGGGCGGCTCGCTGCCGGCGATCGCCGGCATCCTGCTGATCGTGGCCGCCGGCGGCGGCTTCAAGCAGGTGCTGGTCGACGCCGGCGTGGGCAACCTCGTCGCCGACGCCGCCGAGGGCGCCAACCTGTCGCCGCTGCTGCTCGGCTGGCTGGTCGCGGTCGGCATCCGGGTGGCCACCGGCTCGGCCACCGTCGCCACCATCACCGCCGCCGGCATCGTGGCGCCGCTGGCCGCCACGCTCCAGGGGCCCGAGGTGGCGCTGCTGGCGTTGGCGATCGGCTGCGGGTCGCTGTTCTTCTCGCACGTCAACGACGCCGGCTTCTGGCTGGTCAAGGAGTACTTCGGGTTGACCGTCGGGCAGACCATCAAGAGCTGGTCGGTGATGGAGACGATCATCTCGGTGGTCGGTTTCCTCGGCGTCCTCCTGCTCGACGTCTTCGTCTAGCGGCCCACCGGCGGCGGGCGGACACCTCCCCGCGACTCCCCTTGGAGCTGATCTCAGAAACGACTCACGCGCCGGTCGCCGGTCGCCCGGTTGCGGGGTCCGCCGGACGCGGCTGCGGGTCGCGGGATGCACGGCTGCGGCTCGCGGGTCCCGGCTCGCGACCTCGCGCGTCGCGGGTCGCGCGTCGCGCGTCGCGGGTCGCGCGTCGCGCGTCGCGGCTCGCGCGTCGCGGGTCGTGGGTCACGCGTCGCGGCTCGCGGCTCGCGGCTCGCGGCTCGCGGCTCGCGCCTCGCGGGTCGCGGGTCACGCGTCGCGGGTCGCGGCTCGCGCCTCGCGGCTCGCGCGTCGCGGGTCTGCCGGACGCGGCTACGGGTCGCGGGGGGCCTACCCGGGGTTCGTGCGACTGCGCCTGCAGCTGGCGACACCTCCGGCGACTCCCTTTAGAGCTGATATCGGGAACGACTCACGCGCCGGTCGCCGGTGACCATCGAACGCCGGCTGCGGCTGTAGCCGGTGATATCA
Source organism: Micromonospora sp. WMMD754 (assembly GCF_049315235.1). Classification (NCBI taxonomy): domain Bacteria; kingdom Bacillati; phylum Actinomycetota; class Actinomycetes; order Micromonosporales; family Micromonosporaceae; genus Micromonospora; species Micromonospora sp. WMMD754. The sequence goes on along the minus strand of NZ_CP186058.1, from coordinate 3,111,484 downwards.
CCAACGACTCAGCTCGAAAGGGAGACAGGAGGCATACACCGCCCCGGAACCGGGCCGTACGGGTGCCGCGGCGGACCGTCGCGATTTCAGGCGACGGGGACCGAGGCGATGGGGACCCGGGCGGCGGGGACCGGGCGGCGGGGACCGGGCGGCGGGGACCGGGCGGCGGGGACCGGGCGGGTGGTGCGACAGCCGGTCAGGGGGCCTCGACGCCGGAGATGCGGAACTTGTGCACCTCGGCGCCGAGGATCGCCGTCACCTGCTCCGCGTCCGGCCCCGAGCCACGGAACGCGAGCAGCTGCTCGTCGGACTCCCACCGCTCGTACACGTTGATCCGGCCCGGCTCGACCAGGTCGGCGCTGACCGCGAAGTCGACGCAGCCGGGCGCGGCGCGGGCCGCGCGGACGGCCTCCGCGCAGGACGCCAGGTAGGCGTCCCGCCGGGCCGGATCGACGTAGAGGGTGCCGGCGACGATGAGCATGCCGGTCATCGTGCCACCGCCGGCGGCTCAGGCCCGGCTGATCGCGTTGGCGTGGATCGCCTCGTTCAGGTAGGCGGCCATCCCGGTCCGGATCGCCTCGAAGTACTCCGTGAACCGGGGGTCGGCCACGTACATGTCGGCCAGCCCGGTGTGCAGCTCCAGCGGGCAGTCGTACCACCACTCGGTGATGAGCTGGCGGTGTTCCTCGGCCAGCGCCATCGCCTCCGGGCCGTCGGCCGGCGCGCCCGAGTCCATGAGCGCGGCGAACCGCCTGCCCCAGTCCTCGTTCACCTCCTTGTTGCGCAGCCAGTCCTCCTTCGTGTAGCGGCTGGCCCGCTCCTGCGACTGCCGGTACGCCTCGGTGTCGCCCCAGCGCCGTTCGACCTCCTCGGTGTGCTCGTCCGGGTCGAAGTCCCCGAACACCTCGAACCGCTCCTCCGGGGTCAACTGGATCCCCACCTTCCTCGCCTCCATCGCGTGTTCGATCGCCGCGACCATCTCCTGGAGCTTGCCGATCCGCCCGGACAGCAGCTCGTGCTGCCGGCGCAGGTGCGCCGCCGGGTCGGCCGTCGGGTCGTCCAGGATCGCGGCGATCTCGTCCAGCGGGAACCCCAGCTCGCGGTAGTAGCGGATGAGCTGCAGGCGGTCCAGGTCGCGGTCGTCGTAGCGGCGGTAGCCCGCCGATGTGCGCCCGCTCGGCCGCAGCAACCCGATCTCGTCGTAGTGGTGCAGCGTCCGGACCGTCACCCGGGCCGCCCGCGCCACCTGACCCACCGTGTACGCCATGGTTCCCTCCCTTCCGCGACCAAGGCTGCCGCCTCCCGCAACGTGAGGGTCAAGCCCAATGGTCCGCCCCCGACCAGGAACGGCCGGGGGCGGTGTGCGGGTGCGGGCTCAGTTGGTGATCTTCTCGTGCTCCGGGGCGGCGAACGTCGCGCTGGCCGGGGTGCGCAGGGCGTGCAGCAGGCCGGCGGCGGAGAGCAGCAGGAGCAGGGCCGCGCCGAGGTACATGGCCAGGGCGCCCTGCTCGGCCTTGCGGCCGAACTCGCTGAAGCCGTACGAGGTGAGCAGCAGGCCGCGCAGCGTCTCGCCCTTGAACACGGTGTCCCGCTGGGCGCTCACCTCGGCGAGCTGCTTCTGCAGGTCGGCCAGGTTGGCGGCCTTGGCCTGCTCGGCCTGCGCCACCTGCTCGCGCAGCGCGCTCTGCGGCGCGCCGAGGTCGGCGTACGTCTTGCCGCCGGCGATCGACGTCAGGTGCAGGCCGATGTACTCGTTGGCGTAGCACTCGGCCTGCTTGCCGGTGGTGAGCTGCTGGCCGGCGTACTCGCGCAGGCAGTCCGACTTCTTCTCCTCGTCGGACAGCTTGTCCTGCGGGGTGAAGCTGATGTGCTGCGCGGCGAGCTGGTCGTGCACGTAGTTGTTGGCGAAGTTGGCGTTCGTCGTGAGGACGACGCCGACGACGAGCAGCAGGACCGCGAGGCCCAGCCCACCGATGCTGAACAACAGGTCGAGCGTCCGTCGCTTCATCTCTGGCTCCCGGAGGGGGGTGTGTGCCGGCTGGTTGACGAGAACCATCGTGGCGGCGACCGGTACGCCGGGAGCAGGGCCGAACCCCCTGTCCCGCCCGGGACCTTCGGCCCGGAGGCGGTGGGGCCGGTCAGCGGGCGGCGTCCACCGGGACCAGCGTGGGGAGCAGGTCGGACAGCGCGGTCGGGCGGCCGTACCGCCAGCCCTGGCCCTGCCGGCAGCCGATCGCGGTGACCGCCGCGTGCTGGGCGCCGGTCTCCACCCCCTCGGCCACCACGGCCAGGTCGAACGCGCCGGCCAGCCGGTTGACCATCTCGACCGTGGCGTACGCGCGGGCGTCGCCGGCGTCCAACCGGGACACGAAGGACCGGTCGATCTTCAACTCGGTGGCCGGGATGCGGTGCAGGTAGCTCAGCGAGGAGTAGCCGGTGCCGAAGTCGTCGATGGCGATGCGGACGCCGAGGTCGCGCAACTGGGCCAGCCGGTCGAGCACGGCCTCGCTGCCCTCGATCAGCGCCGACTCGGTGAGTTCGAGCGTGAGCGCGCGGGGCGGCAGTCCGGCCGCGCCCATCGCGCCGGTGACCGTGGCGATCAGGTCGGGTCGGCACAGGTGGGCGGCGGCGATGTTGACGGCCACGGTCACCTCGGGCGCGTGCTCGCGCCAGGTGGCCGCCGCGCGGCACGCCTCGTGGATCACCCACCGGTCGATGCCCAGGATCAGGCCGGTCTCCTCGGCCAGCGGCAGGAACCTCGCCGGGGTGAGCACCCCGAGCCGGGGGTGCCGCCAGCGCACCAACGCCTCCGCGCTGCGGACGGTGCCGGTGGCCAGGTCCACGATGGGCTGGAACTCCATCAGCAGCTGACCCTCGTCGACGGCCCGTCGCAGATCGGCGATCAGCTCGGCCCGGCCGACCGCCGACTCGCGCAGCTCCGCCGTGCACGTCCGGTACGCGGACTTGCCGGAGGCCTTCGCCGCGTACATGGCGATGTCGGCGTCGCGGAGCAGATCGGTGTGCGAGGTGTGCTGCGGCCCGTACTCGGCGATGCCGATGCTGGCCGACGGATGGACGCCGAGGTCCTCCTCGCCGGGCAGCGGTTCGAGCGCGGCGAGCAGCCGCACGGCGAGCCGCTCCGGCGACACCGGGCGGTCCCCGGCGACCAGGACCGCGAACTCGTCCCCGCCGAGCCGGGCGATCATCCCGTCCGGCCCGACCGCGTCCCGCATGCGCTCGGCCGTGGTGCTCAGCAACCGGTCCCCGGCGGCGTGCCCGAACCGGTCGTTGACCTGCTTGAAGCCGTCCAGGTCCAGCAGCACCACGGCGACCGGCCCGCCGGCGCGCAGCGCGCGGCGCAGCCGCCGGATGAACGTCAGCCGGTTGGGCAGGCCGGTGAGCTGGTCGGAGTAGGCGAGCCGGCGCAGCCGGCCGACCAACCGCAGGTTCTCGTTGGCGGCCAGCCCCTGCCGCAGCGCGAGCACGCCGAGCAGCGCCATCATGCCGACGAAGACCAGGTGCGGGGTCTGCCCGGTGGGACGCCGGGACAGCATCACGGCGACGATGGCCCCGCCCACCGGCAGGTACGGCAGCGCGACCCGCCACCACGGCGGCAGCGGCGACTCGACGTCCTCCTCCCCGTCCCCGCAGGCCGGGGGCGGGTAGCGGGTGGCCAGGCCGACCAGCAGGTAGCTCAACGGCCAGCAGACGTCGACCGGGTGCCCGGGCGCGTAGCTGCCGTGCGCGACGAGCGAGACGTAGACGGTGTCCGCCCCGGCCCGGATGGCCAGGCCCGCGCCGATGACGGTGAGTGAGCGCCACATCGGGCGGCCCGGCCCGGCGACCGCCACCAGGATGGTCAGCTGCATCAGGTCGAACATCGGGTAGAGCAGCCCGAACGTGCGCAGCGGGTCGGCCAGGTCGGCGTCGGCCACGTCGCGGAACACCAGCAGCCAGCCGATCGGGATCAGCGCGAGCCCGACGATCACCCCGTCGAGCAGCGTGCGGGCCTGCCCGATCAGGCTGCGCGGGCCGGCCCGGGAGCAGAGCAGCGCGGCGGTGCCGGTGACGATGCCGGCGGTGAAGAGACCCCCGACCAGCGGCGTGTGCGGCAGGCCGATCCCGCCGAGCCGCTCGATCGTCCACACCGTACGGCCGAGCGCGGCGAGCATCATGGTGGCCGCGAGCAGGCTCCAGAACCGGCGCAGCGCGTGCGGGTGCCGGCGGGCCGCGCCGACGCAGAGCACCGCCGCCCAGCTCGACACCGCCATCGCGCCGAGGTCGCTGACCAGGGCCGCGCCGGGCAGGCCGGCGACCAGCCAGATCATCTCCCCGAGTACGACGACGACGGCCGCGACGAGTCCGACACGGCCGGCGAGCGGGTGACGGGCCGGCGCCGCGACGGCGAGGCTCACGTCGTGCTGGGGGACAACGATGCGCTCCGGCTCTCTTCCAGACGTGCACCCTCGGTGACGAGGACCGGACGGCGGACGACGAACGGCGCAAGCCTAGCCAGCGCCGGGGGCCGCCGCCAGAGTCGTTCGTTGTCGGTCACCGGACCGGTGAGCCGGGCGGGTCCGGCCCGGCGGGGACGCCGGGCCGGATCCGCGGTCGTCACTGGACGGTGACGTTGTCCACGTAGACGGCGGAGGTGCCGCCCGCCCCGCTGCCCGGCACGAACTGCACGCCGATCTCCCGGACGTCACCCAGGTTGGCCACGCCGGCAAGCGACAGCGACAGGTTCACCCCGGCCGAGGTCACGGCCACGCTGCCGCCGTCGAACCACTGCCAACCGGCGCCGGTCTTGACGTACAGCTTGGCCTGGCTGCCGGCGCCGAAGCTCCCCCACGGCGCGACCCGCGCGGTGGCGCGCAGCGTGGTCCGCCCGCTCAGGCTGGTGGTGGTGGTCTTCTTCAGGTACGCGGCCCCGGCGCCCAGGTTCACGTCGGACTTGAGCGCGCGGGTGCCCTGCGACGCCCACTCGGTGACCTGCCACGGCCCCCCGGTGACGTTGGCGCCGGTCCACCCCTCGGTGCCCGACTCGAACCCGTTGAGCAGGGTCCCGCCGGACGGGGGCGGGGTGGTGGTGCCACCGCCGGCCGGCTCGGTCACGGCGCCCAGGTCGACCTCGCCCCGGTTGGCGATCCAGGAGTTGTTGAACAGCGTGCTCGCGCCGGAGTTGCGGGCCGGGCCCCAGCCGTCGTTCCAGGCCAGGAAGTAGGACGTCTTCGGGTAGCTCTGCTGGAACGCGGTGATCCAGCGTCCGTAGTCGAACGAGCCCTGGCTGTCCGGACCGATCTCGGCGAACGCGAACGGCTTGCCCAACCCGACCAGCTCGGCGTACGCGGACTGGATGCCGGAGACCTGCGGGTTGTCGTCGTACGCGTCCATGCCGACGACGTCGGTGTAGGAGGCGCCCGGGTAGTAGGCGGTGCGGTTGCCCCGGCTGAAGTCGGCGGAGTAGACCCAGAGCAGGTTGTCCAGCCCCTTGGTGCCGGTGAGGTAGGTGTACATCTGCTGCCAGACCTGCTTGAACGTGTTCGGGTCGCGGTTGCCCCACCAGAACCAGTCGCCGTTGACCTCGTGGAACGGCCGGAACAGCACCGGAACCCCGGCGTTCTCCAGGTCCTGCAGGCCGGCGGCCATCTTGTCCTGGAGCTGCCGCCAGCGGGCGCCGGCCGCGGTGGACGGGTTGAGCAGGTCGGCGAAGTTGCCCATCGGCGTGTTCAGGCCGCCGCCGTTGGCGTTGGCCGGGCTGGGCAGGTGCACGCTGATGGTGACCAGACCCCCGCTCGCCCACCAGGACTTCAGCGCGCCGTTGCAGGAGTGGTCGACGAGCGCGGTGATGTCGGAGTTGGTCGCCCAGCCGGAGCCGTAGTCGCAGCTGAGGATCGCCGGGTACTGCCCGGTGGCGGAGCGCAGCTCCTCGGTCTGGTTGAGCGAGAAGCCGCTGTTGCTGTAGCCGCCGAAGAAGCCGGAGGCGATCCGGTTGCTGCTCCGGTTGGGCAGGTGGGCGAGCCAGTTGAGCACGTCGCGGGTGGCGGTGGAGGCGTTGGCGTTGACCGGGGAGACGGTGTGCGCGTCGGCCGGGGTGACGACGGTGAGCGCGGTGACGGCGGCCAGGACGGTGGCGGCGGCGGTCGACGCGAGGCGGAACCTGCTGCTTCGCATGGGTCACCTCATTCGGTTCGTGGAGGGCGGTGGTGTGGCAGCCACCAGTGCACTACTGAACCGATTAAGTTTCAAGCATGTGAATGGATTGATACGGCTACTCCTCGTGATGCTCCGGCGGGCCGCCGTGCGTCCACGGCGTCTCCTCCGGCGCCGGGAACGCGCCGCCCGGCAGGAAACCGTCCGACAGGCTGGTCAGGCAGATCCGCTCCCCCACCTCGGGCACGCTGCCCGCCGGAGCGGACAACCCGCGGCCCATCCCACCGGACAGCTCCAGCACCGCCTCCGTCTTGCCGTCCGCGCCCGGGGTCAGGAAGACGATCCTGGCCTTCTGCCCCGGGCGGGCCGGCGACCACAACGTCGCGCCCACCGGCATCGGCACCGGCTCGGTGGTCACCACCTGGATCCGGGGACGCAGCACCGGCCGCCGGCCGGAGTCGTCCACCCGCTTCGGGTCGGCGAGGGTCACCTCGCCGACGAACGCCTCCCCGACCAGCCGGTGCTCGGCCATCACCAGCGGGTCGTCGTACGCCCGCTGCACCGTCCACGCGGTCGCCGCCCGTTCCAGCCGCTGCAACCGCAGCGCCGCCGCCACCGCGCCGTCGCGGCGCGGCTGTGGGCCGCCACCGGCGTCGACGTGCTCGGCGTACGCGGTGAACGCGTCCCGGTCACCGGCCCACCGACCGGCCACCCGGGCACCGGGCGGCAGCGCCCGCAGCAGCCCCACGCCGCGCCACATCAGCTCCCAGGTGGGCGCGAGCTGGTCGCGCAGCAGCCCGGCCAGCTCGTCGTACGCGGCGGCGCGGGCGGCCGGGTCGTCCTCGGTCCGCGCGTACGCCTCGATCGCCGGGGCGAGCCGGTGGTTGTCGAAGTCGGGGTCGGTGGCCGGCCCCGCCGGCGGGCACCGTGCCGGGTCCTCGGCCGCCACCGCCGCCTCGGCGCCGGTCAGTCCGGGCGGCGGGTCGAGCCAGCCGAGCACGGCCGGCAGGTGCAGGTCCTCCACCGCGCTCTGCCCGGTCGCCCAGTGCAGCGTCAACGCGTCCGTCAGCGCCAGCAGCGCGGCCGACCCGGGCTGCTCGGCGCGCTCGGCGAAGAACGTCGCCCAGCGGCCGAGCAGCGGCACCGACGGGTGCACCGGGTGGTCCCCGTCGACCCGGCGGAACCGGGTGGACCGACCGAACAGGCGCAGGAACGTGACCCCGGCCGGGTTCGGCACCAGCAGTTGCGGCGCGTCGACGTAGCGGTGCCGGACGTCGCGCCCCCGGTCCACCGCCACCGCCTCGGTCACCGTGCGGAACGAGTCCAGGTAGGGCAGGACGACGCCGGCCAGCTCGGCGGCGAAGGCGAAGCGCTGGTCGCGGTTGCGCGGCTGCGGCACCACCAGCAGCCGGGCATCGTCCGGCGCGGCGCCGACCAGCGCGGCCAGCGGGGCGTTGGCCTCACCGGCCAGCGCGAGCGGCACCAGCACCAACGGCCGGTCGGACAGGTGCAGGTGCCGGACCGTGGCCACCGGCTGGGCCCGCCCGGTGGCGACCGCCTGCGCCCGGGCGAGCGCGCGCAGCGTACTCACGCGGGGTTGCCGGTCAGGACCTCGGCCCGCAGGCGCGCGGCGGCGCGCAGCAGCGCGGCGGCCTCCGCCTGCTCCGGCTCGGGGGTGCGGACGCCCTCGGCGAGCGCCAGCACGTCGGCCACCTCGACGACGCCGCCGAGCGCCTCGCGGACCGGCCGGCCCAGCGCCCCGGTGTGGCCGCGCGCCTCGTGCCGGCAGAAGGCGGCCAGCTCGCAGGCGGCCAGGCAGTCCGGCGCGTAGCGGGCCGGCACCTGGTGCAACGCGGCCGCGAGGGTGGCCGGGTCGGCCGTCGGGTCGGCGGTGAAACCGGCCGGCACGGCGGCGAGCAGATCGTCGACCCGGGCCATCCGGGCCAGTTGGCGGCGCAGCACCAGCAGTTGCCGGCGCACGTCCAGCAGGCTGGCCACCGGCTGGTTGGTGAAGTCCCGCGGGCAGACCAGCACCACCTCGTGCGACACCAGCTCCGGGTCGCGGCCCTCGGCGGCGAGCAGCTCGCGCAGCGCCAGCACGTAGACGGCGGACTGGATCGCCGCGGCGGCGACCTTGGCCGGGTCGGCCTGCCCGTCGATCACCGGGAACGACTTGATCTCCACGACGTGGAATTGGCCGGCCAGGCGCGCGGCGACCAGGTCCGGTTCCAGGTGCACCCGCCGGCCGGCCACGTCCAGGCCGAGCAGCGGGTGGTCGAAGAGCGCGGGACCGTCGCCGCCGGCGGTCAACGCCGTCCGGGACCGCTCCGGCCGGTCGTCGTCGGCGCCGAGGTCCGTCCAGGTCGCGCCGTCCGGCACCGGTACGCCGAGCCGCTCCGCCACCAGGCGCAGCAGCTCCGCCCCGCCGTCGGCCTTGACCTGCGCCTCGAACGCGTTGCCCCGGGTGATCGCGAAGCGGGACTGCCCGAAGCGGGCCGGGAAGCCGAGCCGCTCGGCCAGCGCCGGCTTGTCCGCACCGGCGCCGTCCAGCACGGCGCGGCGGGTGCAGCCGGGGTTACCGGTCAACGCGGCGACGGTGCGGGCGTTGTGCCGCCGCGGCGGCCCCCCACCCCGAATCTCGCTCAGCCGATCTTCCACCCGATGAAGTGTAAGGAAGGGCCCCCTCTTAACGCCTCCGGTAGAGGCGGGGCCCCCTGTTAACACCCCAGGGGTCAGCGGCCGGCGGAGCGGTTCCACGGTGACCGCGGAGACAGCGCCCCCGCCGTCGGTCGACTGCGACGACGGCGCCGGCGACCGGGCGTGCACGGCGGGCGAGCGGCGGTGTGCACCGGTACGGCGGACGGAGGCACCGGCTGCCGCCCGATCAGCCAGCAGAGGAAACGGGTCACGGTCAGCCGACCGGGAGGCGCTCGGCGTCGGCGCGGGAGATCTCGTACTCGGCGCCGCAGAACGTGCACTGCTGCGCGTACCGGGTGCGTACCGGGATCAGGGGGATGAAGAAGAGGCTGAACTTGGTGGCCCGCCGGGTGATCACCTGGGCGGCCTGGTTCCCGCAGTGGCGGCAGACCTGGGTGACGACGCCGGACCGGTCGACCTTGGTCCGCAGCCCGAAGATGAAGAACATCGCCCGCCATTACCCACCCGGGGCACGTGTTAAGCGGGGCCCCCTCCTCTACCGGAGGCGTTAACAGGGGGCCCCTCCTTACACCTCAGAGCCAGATGGGCTGCCAGTTCGAGACCTCGTGGAAGCGCCGCAGCTCGGCCAGGCCGGCGACGGTGCCGGTCCACGCCGCGTACGGGGGGTTGCCCTGGTCGAAGCCGGACTGCACGAAGGTCAGCTTCGTCCGGCCGCCGGACTCGGCCAGCTCCCACGAGCTGACGCCGGTCGGTCCCCAGTCGACGGAGATCGCCTGCCCCGGCGTCACGTCGAGCACCTTGGCCGCGTAGCCGGCGTCGAAGCCGCCCATCGCGTAGCGACCACCCGCCCACGGCTCGATACCGATCGGGTAGCCGAACCAGGCGCTCGCCTGCTCGGAGTCGGTCAGCGAGGTCCACACCTTGTCCATCGGCGCGTCGATCAGCATCTCGCCGCGCAGGTCGGCCGAGGTGAAGTCGGTCCGCGGCAGCAGCGGCCTCCCCTCCAGGTGGGCGTTGAGGTTGGCGATCGCCAGCGCCCAGAACGTCTGGAGCACGCCCCGGATGCTGCTGCCGTTCATCGCCTCCTCGAAGGAGAAGTGGCTCTGCCGCAGCGTCAGGACGGTGGCGTCGCCGTCGGGCTCCAGCTCGAACTCGGTGGTGGTCTCCACCCCGTCGAGCGTCCACGCGAAGCGCAGCGTCTTCTCGTCGGCGTGCAGCAGCCGCTGGTGCGGCACGTCGCCCTCGGGCGTGTAACGGCCCCAGAACTCGTACCGCCCGGGCAGGTCCACCTCGGCGTGTTCGGCCAGCCAGACGCGCAGCTCGGCGGGATCGGTCAGCGCCCGGCGGACGGTCGCCACCGGCGCGGCGAGACGGGCGCGGACGGTCATCGGGTCACTCATGCTGGTTGCCCTTCGGGTAGCAGGCCACGGCGAGCTTGAAGGCGTCTCCCTCGGCGCCGCCGTAGCGGGTGAACAGGTCCTGCAGCGTCGACTGCAGGTCGTGCAGGAACTCCTGCCGCCGCTCGGCGGGCACCCGGATCTCGCCGGAGACGCCGATCGACGGAAGCTCGGGGGCGGCGCGGTCCAGCCCGGCGATGTCGGCCTGGACCTCCTCCATGAGGTCGAGCAGGTAGCCGAGGCTCAGCTCGTCCTGCGCCCGGCGGGCGCCGCCGATGCGGCCGACCAGCCGCGGGGAGAGCCAGTAGGACCGGGCGGCGGCGCGGTAGATGCCCTCGTTGATGCCGCGCACCCGCCGCTCGGCAACCTGCTCGGCCAGCCCGGCCGCGACCAGTTGCTTGACGTGGTAGTAGACGCGCTGCGGCGTCTGCTCGAGCCGGGCGGCGACCTCGGTGCAGGTGCGGGGCTCGGCCAGTTGCCGCAGCACCTCGATGCGCTGCGGCTTGAGCAGGGCTTCGGCCTGCTCGCGCTGTTCCAGATACAGGACGTCTCTCATGGCAAAAACAAGTCTGTACGTAAAAAACTTGCTTGTCAATAGGGACGACGAGAGGCCGCACGATCCGTGCGGCCTCTCGTCGGTACGGGTGTCAGGGCGTCCAGTCGGGGCGCAGCGGGTAGCCGTTGACCCCCTGCGGGCCGTTGTGCGTGGCGAGGACCTGGTGCAACTGGATGCCGTTGCGCTCGAACGCCATCCGGGAGCCGGCCATGTAGAGGCCCCAGACCCGGGCGGTGCCCGGACCCACCTCGCCGACGCAGAAGTCCCAGTGCTCGACCAGGTTGCGGCACCAGCCGGCCAACGTCAGCGCGTAGTGCTGGCGCAGGTTCTCCTCGTGGTGCACCTCGAACCCGGCGTCGTGGATCTCGCTGATCAGCCGGCCCGGACCGGCCAGCTCACCGTCGGGGAAGACGTACCTGTCGATGAACGCGCCGGAGCGGTGCGGGGCGCGGTTGTCGGCGCGGGTGATGCAGTGGTTGAGCAGCCGGCCGCCGGGCTTGAGCCGGGACCGCAGCGCGCCGAAGTAGGCCGGGTAGTTGCGCACCCCGATGTGCTCGGTCAGCCCGATCGAGGAGATCGCGTCGAACTGCTCGCGCGGCGCGTCCCGGTAGTCGAGGTGCCGCACCTCGGCCAGGTCACCCAGCCCTTCCCGCTCGATCGCGGCCTGCGCCCACTGCGCCTGCGCCCGGGACAGCGTCACACCGAGCGCCTTCACGCCGTACTCCCGGGCCGCGTGCCGGACCATGCCGCCCCAGCCGCAGCCGACGTCCAGCAGCCGCATCCCCGGCTTGAGCGCGAGCTTGCCGGCGACCAGGTCGTACTTGGCCCGCTGCGCCTCTTCCAGCGTGTCGCCCGGGCTGCGGAAGACCGCGCAGGTGTACGTCATGGACTCCCCGAGCACCTTCTCGTAGAAGGCGTTCGACACGTCGTAGTGGTGGGAGATCGCGTTGCTGTCCCGCGTCCGCGAGTGGCGCAGCCCGTTCACCACCCGCTTCCAGCGCGGCGCCGCCTCCTGCGGCGGGGGCGGCGGCGGCATCAACCGCTCCCAACCCAGCCCCTTGACCAGGGCCAGCGCCTCGCCCACCGGCGGCATCCGCAGCGGCATCTCGTCCTTGAGCACGCGCAACGCCTCGTACGGGTCGCCGGGGTGCACCCCCTCCAACCCCAGGTCGCCGCTGACGTAGGCCCGCGCCATGCCCAGGTCGCCGGGCGCGGTGAGCAGGTAGGACAGGCCCCGCTCGGTGCGGATCGCCAGGGTGATCCCGGCGTCGGCCGGGCCCACCGCGCTGCCGTCGTATCCGGTGACGCGCACCGGCAGGTCGCGGGTGGTGACCGCGCGGATCACGTCCGCCACGGTCGGTCCGGTGCGCCGGCCGCCCGCCGGCGGACCGGCCGGGGCGCTCGCCGCCCCCGGTGTTCGGTCGGTCAGACTCATGCTCGGGATACCGCCTTCTCGTACAGTCCGGTGAGTCGGTGGTCCGGGTCGTAGCGGTCCTTCACGGCGCGCCAGGTGTCCCCGCCGTAGAGCCGGTCGAACGCCGCCCGGTCGTAGTACGCGTCGGAGTAGAGCGACTTGTGGCCGCCCACCTCCGACACCATGCGCTCGATCTGGCGGTTGACGTCGCCGTCGGCGGCTCCCGCCGCGATCGGCACGCTCCCCCAGAAGCCGATGTTCACATAGGTTTCGCCCGGTCGGAGCGGATACAGCGGCCACGCCCGGGCCGATCCCCGGCCGGCCGGCTCACGCAGCCGCAACGGGCAGAGCCAGACCGGCGTCATGCCGACGTCGGCCGCGAACCAGCGCAGGAACTCGGCCGTGCGGTCCAGCGGGATCTCCACGTCCTGCACCACCCGCTCGCGCGCCGGCCGACCCCGCCACCTGTCGATCCGGGCCGCCACCTGGTGCCGGTGCTCCAGCCGGACGATGCGGTGGTAGACGTCGCTGCGCCGGTAGCGCTGCGGCCAGAGCCGCCGCACCACCGGGTGCTGCACCCCGAACGCCGCCGAGCACCAGAACCAGTCGGTGTCCCACCGCCAGAGATAGTCGTACGCGCTGAGCACGTCGCGGGTGCGGCGGCGCAGCGAGCGGTAGTAGATCTCCTGGCCGGTGTAGTCGGACGGCGGCCCCTCGGCCTCGTCGGTGAACGTGCCGAGCACGAGGTAGGACTCGCCGGGGCTGAACATCACCCCGTCCATGGCGTCGACCGGGTCGCCGGCCCAGGCACCCTTGGCGACCACCTCGGCCACCGCGTCGACCAGCTCCTCCAGCCGGTTGAACCGGATGTTGCGCAGGGCCACGTGCCGGCGGACCGGTTGCAGCTCGATGCGCAGCCGGGTGGCGTAGCCGAGGCTGCCCAGCGAGTTGGGGAAGGCGCGGAACAGGTCGGCGTGCTCGCCCTGGGGCCGGGCGGTGACGATCTCCCCGGCGCCGGTGAGCAGGTCCATCTCGGTCACCGACTCGTGCGGCAGGCCGTTGCGGAAGGAGGTGGACTCGATGCCCAGGCCGGTCACCGCGCCGCCCAGCGTGATCGTGCGCAACTGCGGCACGACCAGCGGCATCAGACCGTGCGGCAGCGTCGCGTCGACCAGATCCTCGTAGGTGCACATGCCCTGCACGTCGGCGGTGCGGGCCGCCGGGTCGACGCCGAGCACGCCGGTCAGTCCACTCACGTCCAGGCCCGGCGTACGCGGCGCGGATCGGGGGCGGAACAGGTTCGAGGTCTGCTTGGCCAGCCGTACGGGTTCCCCGGCGGGCACCGCGGCGTAGGAGCGCCGCAGCGTGTCCACCGCCCGTTCATGATCACGGACAGCGTGCATGAGATCACCTTACGCCCGGGTACGACAATTCGTGGGATGTCCACGGTGGCCTTCCGCCGACTCGCCGGCGACTCGCGGGTTACCGTGACCGCCATGGCGAATCCCGCGCTCACCGCCCTCGACGCCGCCGGCCTGCCGTACCGGGTGATCCGGCACGGGCCGGTGGCGAGCCTCGCCGAGGCGGCCGCGGCGCGCGGCGTCGAGGTGCCCGACGTGGTCAAGACGATCGTGGTGCGCCGGAGCGAGGGCGACCACCTGTTCGTGCTGACCCCCGGCGGCCGGGTCGTCTCCTGGCCGAAGCTGCGCGCCCTGCTCGGGGTGAGCCGGCTGTCGCTGCCCGACGCCGAGGCGGCGAAGGAAGCGACCGGCTACGCGCGCGGCACCATCACACCGTTCGGCTCCACCACCGCCTGGCCGGTCGTCGCCGACGAGCGGCTGCGCGGCCGGGAGATCACGCTCGGCGCGGGCGAGCACGGTACGGCCGTGGCGCTGGACGCCGACGCCGCGCTGTCCGCGCTCGACGCGACCGTCGCCGACGTCACCGATCCGGAACCGACCCGCTGAGTGGTGGCCGGCGGGCGGCCACCGGCATAGCGTGGAGGACATGCCGAAAGCCGTCTGGAACGACCTCGTCGTCGCGGAGAGCGACGACACCGTGCTGGTCGAGGGCAACCACTACTTCCCCCGCGCGGCCCTGCGCGACGACCTGATCCGCGAGTCGGACACCCACACGGTCTGCCCGTGGAAGGGCACCGCCTCCTACTACACGCTGGAACACGGCGGCGCCACCAGCGCCGACGCGGTCTGGTACTACCCGGACCCGAAGCCGGACGCCGAGATGGTGCGCGACCGGGTGGCGTTCTGGAAGGACGTCCGGGTCGTCGACTGAGTCACCGGGGCCGCCGGGGCGACTGGCCCCCGGCGGCCCCGGTGGGTCAGGATGCCCCCATGGCCGACCCGCACACCGACCCGTCCGGCACCGTCTACGGCGCCCGCCGCGCCCGCGGGGTCCGGCTGCCGCAGGACCCGTTGATGCGGATCGCGCTGGGCGTCGCCGCGGTCGGCGTACTCCTGGGGGTCTTCTTCGCCACCGGCGTGCTCGGCGGCGGCGACGGCCGACCGGTGGTGCCCGCGGCGGCCGTGCCGACCCCGGCGGCGGCCGAGCCGACGTCGGCCGCGCCCACGACGGCGGCCGCGCCCACCCCGACGGCCGCGTCGCCGAGTGCCGCGCCGACCACCCCGGCCGCGCCGGTGGCCACCCCGAAGGTGATCCGGGGCGTGCCGTCCGGGCGCTGCCTGGGCGTGATCGGCGACGACCCGGAGGGCGCGCAGGCCGCGCTGGCCGACTGCACCGGCGGCCCGGAGCAGCAGTGGGTGGTGACCCCGGTCGCCGCCGACACCTACCTGCTGGTCAACGCGGCCAGCGGCAAGTGCCTCGACGTCAACGAGGCCAGCACCGACGACGGCGCCGACATCCAGCAGTGGTCCTGCAACGGGCAGGCCAACCAGCAGTGGCGGTTCAACCCGACCGGCGCCGGGCCGGTGCTGCTGGTCGCCGTGCACAGCGGCAAGTGCGCCCAGGTCGACGACGCGGGCACCGAGCCCGGCCGGGAGCTGGAGCAGGCGCCGTGCGGCGGCGCCCCCGAGCAGCAGTGGGCGGTCGGCTGACCGGTCAGCCCCGATAGCTCCAGGCCCGCCGGCCGGCCGGCACGGGCACGGCGAACGTGGGCTCCTCGGTGGCGCGCCGGCGCAGCAGCACTGACAGCCCGGCCGCGCCGATCGACAACGCGCCGGCCACGTACCAGGCGAGCGCGTAGTCGCCGAGCCGGTCCCGGACCAGGCCGGCGCCGGTGGCGGCGAGCGCGGCGCCCACCTGGTGGGCGGCGAACACCCAGCCGAAGACCACCGCCCCGGACGCGCCGAAATACTCCCGGCAGAGCGCGACCGTCGGCGGCACGGTGGCCACCCAGTCCAGCCCGTAGAAGACGATGAACACCAGCATGCTCGGCTCGGCCCGGCCGGCGAAGAGGCTCGGCAGCACCAGCAGCGACGCGCCGCGCAGCGCGTAGTAGGCGCCCAGCAGCAGCCGGCTGTCGACCCGGTCGGTGAGCCAGCCCGAGGCGACCGTACCGACGATGTCGAAGAGCCCGACCAGGGCGAGCAGGCCGGCGGCGGTGGTCTCCGCCATCCCGTGGTCGTGCGCAGCGGGCACGAAGTGCGTACCGACCAGCCCGTTCGTGGTCGCGCCGCAGATCGCGAAGCCGCCGGCGAGCAGCCAGAACGGCCGGGTCCGGGCGGCGGCGGCGAGCGCGCCGACCGCGCGGGCCGCCGCGCCCCCCTCCGGCCGGGCCGGCGGCACGACCTCGGTGGCGCCGTAGGCGGGCCGGCCCAGGTCCGCCGGGTGCTCGCGCAGCAGCCAGACCACCAGGGGTACGACGGCGAGCGCGGCCCCGGCGACGACGAGTGCCGCCGTCCGCCAGCCGTGGTCGCGCACCAGCACCGCGACCAGCGGAAGGAACACCAGCTGCCCGGCGGCCCCGCCGGCGGTGAGCACACCGGTGACCAGGCCCCGGCGGCGGACGAACCAGCGGCCGGTGACCGTCGCCACGAAGGCCAGCGCCATCGAGCCGGTGCCCAGCCCGACGAGCACGCCCCAGCAGAGGATGAGCTGCCAGCTCTCGGTCATCACCACGGTCAGGCCGCTGCCGGCCGCCACCAGCACCAACGCGCCGGCCACCACCCGGCGGATGCCGAAGCGGTCCATCAACGCGGCGGCGAACGGGGCGGTGACGCCGTAGAGCAGCAGGTTGACCGAGACGGCGGCGGAGATGGTGGCCAGCGGCCAACCGAACTCGGCGTGCAGCGGGTGCAGCAGCACCCCGGGGGTGGCGCGGAAGCCGGCCGCGCCCACCAGGGCGACGAAGGCGACCGCGGCGACGAGCCAGGCCGGATGAAGTCGGGATCGGATCACGCACCGAGTCTCGGCCGCCTCGACGCCCGGCGACGAGTGGCCAGAAAGCCATCGTGCGCAATAATCGGGCCATGTCCGTACCGCACCGCATCGCCGTCCTCGCCCTCGACGGCGTGGTCGCCCTCGACCTCGGCACCCCGGCCCAGGTCTTCGGCACCGCCCGGGACGAGCACCAGACCCCGCTGTACGCGGTCGCCACCTGCACGCCCGGCGGCCGGCCGGTCCGCAGCACCGCCGGCTTCCAGGTGCTCCCCGACCACGGCCTGGAACTCCTCGAGACCGCCGACACCGTGATCGTCCCCGGCATCCACGCCGGTCCGCCGCTGCACGACGGCACGGTGGCCGCCGAGGTCGCCGACGCGCTGCGCGCCGCCCACGCCCGGGGCGCCCGGGTGATGTCCATCTGCACCGGCGCGTTCGTGCTCGCCGCCGCCGGGCTGCTCGCCGGCCGCCCCGCCACCACCCACTGGGCGTACGCCTCCCGCTTCCGCGCCCTGCACCCGGCCGTACGGCTCGACCCCGACGTGCTCTTCGTCGACGACGGGCCGGTGCTCACCTCCGCCGGGGTGGCCGCCGGCGTCGACCTCTGCCTGCACGTGATCCGCACCGACCACGGCAGCGCGGTGGCCAACCGGGCGGCCCGGCGCTGCGTGGTTCCGCCGTGGCGGGACGGCGGCCAGGCGCAGTACATCGAGCGACCGGTGCCGAAGGCCGCCGCGACCGGCACGGCCGCCACCCGGGAGTGGGCCCGGCAGCGGCTGCACGAGCCGGTCGCGCTGCGCGAGATGGCCGCGCACGCCCGGATGAGCGTCCGCACGTTCACCCGGCACTTCCGCTCGGAGACCGGGCTGAGCCCGGCGCAGTGGCTGCTCCAGCAGCGCACCGAACACGCGCGGGTGCTGCTGGAGAGCACCGACCTGAGCGTCGACCGGATCGCCCGCGACGCGGGTTTCGGCACCACCGCCGCCCTGCGCCAGCACTTCCACGCCCGGCTGGGCGTACCACCCACCGCCTACCGCCGCACCTTCCGCGCCCCCCACCCGCCCGAGCCCGCGCCCGCGCCTTTCGCCGATCTTGGAGTTGTGGCGCCTCAGAGGCCAGGCATGTCGGCTTTGTCAACCACCACCACTCCTTGATCGGCGTCGGTGGTCAGGCGGGATGGGGTTGTCGGCGGAGGGCGCGGAGTTGGGTCAGGTGCAGCGGCAGGTGGACCCGGATGTGCAGGTCGAGGGCGCGGCCCCAGGGAAGCGAGTCGTCGACGTCGAGGTCGAAGCCCTCGCGCAGCACGGTCTCCACGGGTGTCTCGGCGGCCGGGCCGAGGCGCTCGGCCAGCGCGCAGAGCTTCTGGCTGGTGGCCCGCAGCAGCGTGGCGAGCCCGTCCAGCCCGCCGCACTCGGAGACCAGCGCGTCGAGTTGCGGCCGGTGGATGGTGTCCAGGTCGTAGTACGCGAACGGTGAGCCGGCCAGGACCGCCTCGGTCGCCTCGCTCATCAGCTCGTCGTTGGCGGCGAGGTGCGCGACGATCTGCTCGGCGCTCAACTGGCCCTCCGGCGGCGGCCCGAACCCGCCCGCGTCCACCTCCGCGAGCACCTGGTCGTACGCCCGCCGCAACTCCGCGGCGTCCACCTCGTCCATGACCGCATCCAACCCCCGCCGCCACCGCCCACACCCCGGCTACCCGGCCCGGTTCACCCGGACGGGGGTACGCGCGAAAGCCGGCACCCCGTGTTCGGGGTGCCGGCCTTCGGTCTTACTTGGTCCAGTGCTGGGCCACGATGTCGGTGGCCTGCTTCTCCCACTGCGCGTACGCGTCCGGGTAGGCGGAAACCTGGACGGTCTGCGCAGCCTCGGTCAGCGGCATCTTCTCCCAGCCGTCGACCTGCTTCAGGCCCTTGAGGAACGCCAGGGTCGAGTACTCGGGGTCGGTGATCTGCTCCGGCGTGCCCCAACCGCTCGACGGGCGCTGCTGGAACAGGCCCAGCGAGTCGTGGTCATTCTTGTCGCCGAGGTGCCCGAGGTTCTCCAGCTTCGACTCCTGCAGGCTCGTGGCGATCGAGATGACCGCGGCCCGCTCCGGCAGACCGGCCTTCTTCGTCGCGGCGATGATCGCCTTCGCGTTGGCCAGCTGCTCGTCGTTCAGCTTGATGGTCGACTGCTCACCCTGCACGCTCGCGACAGCCACGACGGGCTTACCGGCGGCGGCATGGGCGGTGTCGGCGTGGGCGGCGACCGGACCGGCGAACACACCACCGGTGAAGGCCAGACCAGCAATACCGAGAACGCTCTTACGCAGGATCGTGTTCATGACGGGGGCTCCATTCGGGGGTCAACACACCCGGGGGGTGTGGGCACCGTCAGGCGCTCAAAAAGTCTTGGGGGGATCCGGCAGGCTCGTGAGGGCTGAGGGCCGGCTCACGGGGGCCGGGGTGTCCGGCTGGCTCGCGGGGCGGGGGCCTCGTCGCGGCGCCGGATGTGTAACGACCGGCTACCCACCGTCATTCCCGGGGGGTGGCGGGGCGGGTGCGCTCCACCTGCTCGGCCGTGCACCGGGTTACAACGCCGCCGACCCACCGCCGATTCCGCGCCCAGGGTGCCGCCCACCACCACCGAACCGGACACCCCACCCCATACAGGCCGCGCGGGTGGAAACCACGGGCGCACCCTGAGCCCCACCGTCAACCGTCCCTGTTCCACCCACCCGTAGGCCGACACGTTGCCTCACCCGAGCCGCCCAACATGCGGAAAACGACGCGCCAGGAAGCCCGACCACTGTCAGTAGCCAGTCGGCAGGCAGATCAGTAGCAAGACCGATATACCGCTGAGTCATATTCATGACCCAGCGGTATATCGCGCAGAAGTGATGTGCCGCTGCGCCGCCGGGTCGCCGGGTCGCCCGGCCATCGATCAAGGAGTCGACACGCCCCCGGAGGCAAGCCGCAACTCCTTGATCAACCAGTCGAGCGGGGGCAAGGGACGAGGGCGGGAGGGGCGCATGGACTGCCGCGACAGGCGCCGTGCGGGGCGGCGACCACCCTCATCCGGGGACGGGGAGCGGCCGCGTCGACGCCGAGGGCGCGGGGTCGCGGCGGGAGCGGGTCAGCGGCGGCCGTGACGGGCGCGCAGATAGTCGGAGACCACGTACTCGCCGAGATCGTCGAGGTCGGGCGTGAACATCCGGCCCCTCGACCGCCGCGCCACCGCGTCCACGAACCGGCGCAGCCCGGGGTCGTCCCCGAGCATGAACAGGTTGAGCGCGACGCCGTACCGGGTCAGCTTGTCCACCTCGCGGATCGTCGCCGTGATGGTCTCCGGCAGCGGCGGCCAGTGGAAGTACGCCTCGCCGTCCTCCGGGTCCAGGTGGGCGGTGGGTTCGCCGTCGGTGACCACGAGCACCACCGGCTCGGCGCCCGGGTGGCGGCGCAGGTGCCGGCCGGCCAGCCGCAGCGCGTGCTGCAGGTTGGTGCCCTGCTGCATGTCCGGCTCCACCGCGGCCAACTCCTGCTGGGTCAGCGGCATCGCCTCCCGCCCGAAGCCCACGATCTGCAACGCGTCCTGCGGGAACCGGGTCGCCATCAGGTGGGACAAGGCCAGCGCCGTCTGCTTCATCGGCCCCCAGCGCCCCTGGGAGATCATCGAGTACGACAGGTCGACGCAGAGCACCACCGCGGCGGACGCCCGGCGCTCGGTCTCCATCACCTCGAAGTCCTCGACCGCGAGCCGCACCGGCACCCCGGTGCCGGATCGGCGGACCGCGCGGGTGAGCGTGCGCACCACGTCCAGCGGCTGCTCGTCGCCGTACTCCCAGGGGCGGGAGCCGCCGCTCACCTCGCCGGCGGCACCGGCCGAGCGCAGGTCGTGCTGGCCGCGCGGGCCGGCCGTCAGGTCGGCGAAGACGCGGCGCAGCGCGGTGCCGGCCAGCCGGCGCAACGCCTTCGGGCTGAGCGTCAGCCCCTCCGCGTCCCGGGTGACCCAGCCCTGGCGGCGCAGTTCCCGCTCCAGCTCGCGCAGCCGGCGTACGTCGTCGGCGGCCTCCCGGCCGAGCGTCCGGGCGACCGCCTCGACGTCGACGTCGTCCAGGGTGGCGCCCGCCTGGTCCTGGTCGAGGGAGTCCAGCAGCTCGTCGAGTTCGGCGATCTCGTCGAGCGCGCCGGCGGCCTCGCCGTACCCGAGGGGCTGGTCGCCCCGGACCCGCTCGCCGCGCCGCCAGTTCAGGTCCGGGCGCAACGACCGCAGGTGCTCGTCGAGCTGGGACAGCTCACCGGCGAGCCGGTCGCCGAGGGACTGGCGCATCAGCCCGGCCAACTCCTCGCGCTGCCGGTCCGACAGCGACCGCATCAGCCGCTCCCCCGCCGCCGCCCGACGGGCCAGCACATCGACCAGCTCGTCGACGTCGCGCGGGCGCTCCGGGAAGAACTCCCCGTGCCGGCGCATGAACTCGGCGAACGCGTCGGTGGTGTCCTCCGAGCGGGCGTGCCGGGCGAGCAGGTCGTTGAGGTCGCGCATCATCTCGGCGAGCTGCCGCTGGGCGGCCGGGTCGGCGGCGGCCCGCGCCGCGTCGCGCAGGCCGGCGAAGCGCTGTTCCAGCACCTCGCCGCGCAGCCCGTCGAGGATCCGCTGGTAGGTCTGCCGCGCCTCGGCGCTGGCCCACTCGTACCCCTCCAGCTCGGCCACCGCGCGGGCGGTGGAGCCGGGCAGGTTGTCCAGGACCGCCTCGGCGAACCGCGCGTCGTCGCCGTCACGACCGCGCAGCTCGTCGCGCTCCGCGGCG
Source organism: Micromonospora sp. WMMD754 (assembly GCF_049315235.1). Classification (NCBI taxonomy): domain Bacteria; kingdom Bacillati; phylum Actinomycetota; class Actinomycetes; order Micromonosporales; family Micromonosporaceae; genus Micromonospora; species Micromonospora sp. WMMD754. The sequence goes on along the minus strand of NZ_CP186058.1, from coordinate 3,090,167 downwards.
ATCGCCTGGTCGAGCAGGGCCCGGGCCCGGGTCACCGCGCCGTCCAGGTCGCCCCGACGCAACGCCTCCCGGCGCAGCCGGCGGGCCCGGGCGGCCAGGTCGTCCAGGCCGCCGCGCCCCTGCGGGCCGCGCCGCAGCAGCTCGCGCAGCGACTCCCGCAGGCTGCCGCCGGCCAGGACCTCCGCGCCGACCGCGTCCACCGCGGCGCGCACGTCGTACGGCGGGGCGAGCGGGTCGGGCCCGCCACGCCACTGGCCGTACCGGAACCGGTTGCCGGCCACGGTCAGCCCCGGCCGCCGTAGACGGTGCGCCCGGACTCGGTGACGTCCTTGCCCAGCCGGCGGGTCAGGTGCAGCCCTTCGAGGACGAACTCGATCCCCGCGGCGGCCTCCTCGGGGCTGGGCGCGTCACCGAGGCCGAGCCGGTCCAGCACCTTGGCCAGGCCGGGCACGGTGCCGACCTGGCGCAGCAGCTCGGCCGAGGAGACCAGCTCCCCGGTCTCGACCACCTCGCCCTCGGCCACCAGCGCGGTGAAGCCGGACAGGTCCAGCCCGGCCAGCCGGGCCCGGAACGTCTCGGCGGTGGCGGTGCGCAGCAGGTGCCCGAGCACCTCGGTCTCGCGCCCCTCCTCGCCGCTCTCGAACTCGACCTTCCCGCGCAGCGTGGACGTCACCGACACCGCGTCGCCGACCCGCGCGACGGGCGCCTCGGCCCGGTCGGCGGGGGTGCCGGCGAGCAGGCCGGAGCGGCGCAGCGCCGAGGCGGCGACGGTCTCCGCGGCGGCGATGGCGAACCGGGCGGAGACGCCGGAGCGCGGGTCCACCGACGGCGACTCCCGCACGGCGCGGGCGAACCGGGCCAGCACCTCCAGCACGTGCTCCGGCACGGCGGCGACCAGGTCGGCCTCCTGCCGGATCAGCGCCAGCTCCAGCTCCAGGTCGAGCGGGTAGTGGGTGCGGATCTCGGCGCCGAAGCGGTCCTTGAGCGGGGTGATGATCCGGCCCCGGTTGGTGTAGTCCTCCGGGTTGGCGCTGGCCACCAGCAGCAGGTCCAACGGCAGTCGCAGCTGGTAGCCGCGGACCTGGATGTCCCGTTCCTCCAGCACGTTGAGCAACGCCACCTGGATCCGCTCGGCCAGGTCGGGCAGCTCGTTGACGGCGAAGACACCCCGGTTGGTGCGCGGCACCAGCCCGAAGTGGATGGTCTCCGGGTCGCCGAGGGTACGCCCCTGGGCGAGCCGGACCGGGTCGACGTCGCCGATCAGGTCGCCGACGCTGGTGTCCGGCGTGGCGAGCTTCTCGCCGTAGCGCATCGAGCGGTGCAGCCAGCCGATCGGCAGGTCGTCGCCGGCGGAGTCGACGAGCGCGCGGGACGCCGGGGTGAGCGGGTGCATCGGGTGCTCGTTGAGCACCGAGCCGGGGATCACCGGGGTCCACTCGTCGAGCAGCGCGCCGAGCGCGCGGATCAGTCGGGTCTTGCCCTGCCCGCGTTCGCCGAGCAGCACCATGTCGTGGCCGGCGAGCAGCGCGCGCTCGACCTCGGGCAGCACCGTGTCCTGGTAGCCCACGATGCCGGGGAAGCGGTCCTCGCCGGTACGCATCCGGGCGAGGAGGTTGTCGCGGATCTCCTGCTTGACCGTGCGGTACTGGTGGCCGGTCGCGCGCAACGCGCCGAGCGTGCCGGGCAGCTCGGCGGGCGGGACCGGGGAAACCTGGTTGGGAGCGGTCACCCGACCCACGCTAGCTCAGAATTCCCGCACCGCCCGGTGGTCGGTCCCGCCCCGTGACCGGGACCGACCACCGGGGGCGTTCAGGCCCGCCGACGCAGCTGGTACGCGTACGCGGCGGCGGCCAGGGCGACCGCCCAGACCGGCCAGAGCGCCATCGGCAGGGCGGCGGAGTTGCCCTCGCGGATCAGGTCGGCGAACTCCGGCGCGGCGAGCAGGTCGAGGCTGGCCGCCAGCACGGCGAGGGCGACCAGCCCGGCCGGAACGACGGCGAGGAGCACCGGCACCGGACGGCCGGCCAGTCCGGGCAGCCAACGCGGGAACCGCTCGCCCCAGCGGGCCACCAGTCCCAGCGTGAGCACCGCGCCGACCACGGCGAACGCGCCCAGCCCGGCACCCGCCCAGACCGCGCCGTCGGCGCGCATCTCGGCGAGGGTCTCCCGGGTCATGCCGAGCGGGATGTCGAACAGCCAGGCGAACCGGGTGAGCGCGTAGAGCACCGGGACCACGGCGGCGGTCCACGCCGCCCACCGTCCCCAGCGGGCGGCCGAGGCGGGCGTGGTCCACGCCGGCGCCGGCCCGTCGGCGACCCGCCGCCGCCAGCGCACCAGCGCGCCGGCCAGCAGCATCCCGCCGGCCAGGGCGGCGAAGCGGGCGAACAGCGGCCAGGTGAAGAGCTCGGCGTAGTCCACCGGCGGCCAGCCGAACGGCGCGCCGATGATCAGCATCGGCGCGTAGCCGAGCAGGGCCAGCACCCGCATCCCGGGCACCACCACCGCCAGCGCGAGCGCGACGGTCGCCGCGTACCCGGTGATCAGGGTGCGCAGCGGCCGGGACGGGCGGATGCTCGTGCCGGTCATGGCCAGGGCGGCGACCGCGGCGGTCAGCAGCACCGCCGCGAACAGCGGCGGGCCGACGGAGACCGGCACCAGTCGGAGCAGGCCGGCGGCGTCGCCGCCGTGCGGGTCGTTCGCGCCGAAGGGGTAGCCGGCGCCGGTCAGCGTGGACACCAGGGCGAGCACTCCCCAGCCGCCGAGCCAGGCGGCGGCGAGCGGAGCGACCGGGTCGAGTCGATCACGAAGTGGCGGGTTCATGCGTCTCAGCCTCGGCCGGACGGCCGCCGGAACCCTCCCGCGCCGGGGTGGACCCGCTCCCCCGGGGGAGGGACCGGGTCAGCCGGCCGGGACGACGAAACCGGACTCGTAGGCGGCGACGACCGCCTGCGTCCGGTCCCGCACCCCGAGCTTGGCCAGCACGTTCCCGACGTGTGTCTTCACCGTCTCGACGCCGACCACCAGGTGGGCGGCGATCTCCGGATTGGACAGCCCGGCCGCCATCAGCCGCAGCACCTCGGCCTCCCGGTCGGTCAGCCGCGCGGCGTGCAGCCGGTCCCCGCCGCGCCGCCCGTACGCGCCGACGAGCTGCCGGATCGCGGCCGGGAAGAGCAGCGACTCGCCGGCCGCCACCACCCGGATCGCCTCCACCACCTCGGCCGGCCGGGCCCGTTTGAGCAGGAAGCCGCTCGCCCCGGCGCGCAGCGCCTCGTAGACGTACTCGTCGTTGGCGAACGTGGTGACCACCAGCACCCGGGGCGGGTCGGCGGAGGCGGCGAGCAGCCGGCGGGTGGCCTGGATGCCGTCGATGGCCGGCATCCGCACGTCCATCAGCACCACGGCCGGGCGCAGCTTCGCCACCAGCGGCGGCACCTCGGCCCCGTCCGCCGCCTCGCCGACGACGCGCAGGTCCGCCTGCGCGTCCACGATGGCCCGCAGGCCGACCCGGATCAGCTCGTCGTCGTCGACGATCAACACGTCGATGGTCACCCGGGCTCCTCCCTGGGCGCGGGCAGGGTGGCCCGGACCCGCCAGCGGTCGCCGCGCGGGCCGGCGTCGAGGTGCCCGCCGAGCAGCAGCACCCGCTCCCGCATGCCGTCCAGCCCGCGCCCGCCGCCGGTCGGCCCGGTGGTGCCACGCACGGCGTTGACCAGCTCGATCTCCAACCCCTGTGGGGGTACGGCGACCCGCAGCGTCACCGGTCCCCGGCCGTGCCGGGCGGCGTTGGTCAGCCCCTCCTGGACGATCCGGTAGCCCTCGCGGGACACCACGGCGGGCAGCGCGTCCAGCGCCCCGTCGACCCGGGACTCGACGACCAGCCCGGCGGCCCGGGCGGCGGTGACCAGCCGGTCCAGCCCGACCAGCGTGGGTTGCGGGGCGTTCGGCGCGGGCGTCGGCCCGGCGTCGGTCTCGCGGAGCAGCCCGAGCACGTGGTCGAGGTCGTCCATGGCCCGGCGGCTGGTCTCCTCGATGGCCCGCAGCGCCCGCCGGCTGAACTCGGGGTCGGTGTCGAGCAGTTCCCGGGCGGCGCCGGCCTGGAGCGTCGCCACGGTCAGCGCGTGCCCGACCGAGTCGTGCAGTTCCCGGGCCAGCCGGTTGCGTTCGGCCAGGCGGACCGCGCGGGCCTCCAGCGCGGCGATCCGCTCGGCCTGGGCCGGGCCGAGCAGAACCGGGGCCATCGAGGCGGCGAGCGCGCCCAACCCGGCCACCGCGTAGCCGAGCGCGACCAGCACGGCGGCGCCGGCCAGGCCGGCGGTCACCGGGCGGGCCGGGTCGAACGGGCCGAGCGGCTCGTCCGACACCGCGCCGACGTCGAGCCCGGCCAGGCCGGCGACGAAGACCAGCGCCATCGGGAACGCGCTGATCGCGGCGAACAGCACCGTCGCGCCGGTGGTCAGGTGCAGCGCGATCCAGAGCGCGGCGCGCAGCCGGGTCTCCCGGTCGATCCGGTGGCCGGGGGCGGGTTCCGGCAGGTCGACCGCGAGCAGCGCGCGGGCGGCGGCGATCTCCAGCGCCCGGCTGCCGGCCAGGAACACCGGCACCACCGCGAGCCCGACGCCGACCAGCAGCAGCCCGACGCCGGGCGGACGCGGCACCCCGCTGCTGGTCAGCAGCTGGGCGAACGCCACCGCCAGCAGCGCGTACGGCAGCGCGAGCACGCCGCCGAGCAGCAGGAACACGGCGCGCCGCCAGGTGCTGCCGCGCACCAGCGGCGCGAGGACACCCCGGACCGTCACCGGGTCATTGTCCCGCCGCCGGCCGGCCCGCGACTCCCCCGCGCCGGGGAGATGTCCTCAGCGGTGGTCGCGGACGTAGGCCTCCGGGTCCTTGTCGTGGAAGCGCAGGTTCCGACCGTTCTTGTGCTCGCCGTAGAAGGTGAGCCACCGTGCCCCCAGCTCGGCCCGCAGTTCCACGCTCGCGTGCCGGCGGAAGTCGGGCAGCGCCTCGTCCTCCTCCTCGGCCAGGTGCTCGCTGTTCTCCTTGCGGGCCGTGCCCACCGCCGCCCACCAGGCGTCCGAGCCGACCTCGTGCCGCTTCGACTCGGCGACCGCGTCGCGGATCTTGTTGTGGTCGCCGATGGCGTCGGCGGTCTCGTCCTCGCCGTCGTCGCCGTGCTTGACCAGGTGCGGGTAGAGGATCGCCTCCTCGGCCTCCGCGTGGATGTCCAGGTGCAGCGCGAGCGCCTCCCAGATCGCCAGCATCTCGGCCGGGTCGCGGGCGTCGTCGAGCCGGGCGAAGCCGCGCCGGAAGGCGGCGTGGTCGTCCAGGATCAGTGCGGTGATGTCGTCCATGCGGTCACTTCCCCAGTCGGGCGCGGATCATCTTCGGTACGGCGGCCAGGCCGGTGACCGGGCGGAACGCGCGCGCGGCGGTGGCCAGCGCGGCGTACTCGTCGTCGGTCAGGTCGATCTCGGCGGCGGCCGCGTTGCGTTCCATCTGCTCCACTCCGGACGCGCCGGGGATGGCGACCACGTTCGGGTGCCGCAGCACGTACGCCAGCGCGATCTGGCTCGGCGTGGCGTCGTGCGCGTCGGCCACCTCGCGCAGCGTGGCGATCAGCTCGGTGCCGCGCGCCAGGTTCTCCGGCAGGAAGTACGGGTTGGCCCGGCGCACCGCCCCGGCCGGCGGGTTGGCGGCGTCGTAGCGGCCGGAGAGGAAGCCCTGGGCCAGCGGGCTGTACGCGATGACGATCCGGCCGGCCTGCTCCGCGTACGGGATCAGGTCCTCCTCGGGGCCGCGGTCGATCATGCTGTAGCGGACCTGGTTGCTCAGCACCCGGCGGCCCAGCGCGGCCTCGGCGAACCGCCACCGGCGCAGGTCGTAGTTGCTGACGCCCACCTCGCCGACCAGGCCGACGTCCTGGAGCGTGCGCATGCCGCTCATGGTGGTGGTGTCGGCGACCACCGGGTTGGGCTGGTGCACCTGGTAGAGGTCGATGCCGTCGACGCCGAGCCGGGCGGCGGAGGCGACCGCACGCTGCTGCACCACCGGGGCGACCGGGAGCAGCGGGAAGATCTTGCTGGCCACCACGACCTTCGCCCGGTCGTCGCCGAGCGCGGCCCCGAGGATCCGCTCGCTGCGGCCGAAGCCGTAGAGCTCGGCGGTGTCGAAGAGGGTGACCCCGAGGTCGAGCGCCCGCCGCACGATCTCGGCCGCCCGGCGCTCGTAGTCGGGGCCGTAGCCCCACTCGCGGGAGCCGAACTGCCACGTGCCGAGGCCGATCCTGGAGATGGGCTTGGGGGTGTCGAGCCGCACGAAACGCATGGATCCGACGCTACCCGCGCCGCCGTGACCGCACGCGTGTTCGCCGGTGGCGGCAGAATGATCAGGTGACCTACCTCGCCAGCGACGACCGTTACGAATCGATGCGCTACCGGCGCAGCGGCCGCAGTGGGCTCCGGCTGCCCGTCATCTCCCTCGGCCTGTGGCACAACTTCGGGCCGGACCGGCCCTTCGAGCGGCAGCGCGACATCGTCCGCCGCGCGTTCGACCTCGGCATCACCCACTTCGACCTGGCCAACAACTACGGCCCGCCGCCGGGGTCGGCGGAGGAGAACTTCGGTCGGCTGCTCGCCACCGACCTGAAGCCGTACCGCGACGAGCTGGTCGTCTCCACCAAGGCCGGCTACCTGATGTGGCCCGGCCCGTACGGCGAGTGGGGCTCCCGCAAGTACCTGATCTCGTCGCTGGACCAGTCGCTGCGCCGGATGGGCCTGGACCACGTCGACATCTTCTACTCGCACCGGTTCGACCCGGACACCCCGCTGGAGGAGACGATGGGCGCGCTGGACGCCGTCGTCCGGTCCGGCAAGGCGCTCTACGTCGGCATCTCCAACTACGACTCGGCGCAGACCGCCCGGGCTGCCGAGATCCTCCGTGACCTGGGCACTCCGCTGCTGATCAACCAGCCGTCGTACTCGATGCTCAACCGTTGGACCGAGTCCGACGGCCTGCTCGACACGCTGGCCCAGGTGGGCGCCGGCTGCATCGCCTACAGCCCGCTGGCCCAGGGCCTGCTCACCGACCGCTACCTGGGCGGCATCCCGGCCGACTCGCGCGTGCGGACCAGCGTGTTCCTCAACGAGAGCGACCTGGACGAGGCGCGGATGGCGACCGTGCGCGGGCTCGCCGCGGTGGCCGAGCGGCGGGGTCAGACGCTGGCCCAGCTCGCCCTGGCGTGGGCGCTGCGCGACCCGCGCATGACCAGCCTCATCGTCGGCGCCAGCAGCCCCGCCCAGTTGGAGGGCAACGTCGCCGCGCTGGACAACCTCGACCTGGCCGGCGAGGACCTGGCCGAGATCGAGCAGCTGCTCGACTGAGGCTCACCAGATCCGACGCCGCCCGGCGCGGTGGTTGCGCACCCCGCACGGCCGCCCGGGCGGCGGGCCGCCGGCCCGTCGCAGCCGCAGGCCGACCACTGTCGCCAGCAGCGCGGTGACCACCGCCGCCGCGCCGATGACCAGCGGCCGGGAGAGCGGGTCGGTGTCGGTCACCGCCGCCACCGGCACCCCCGCCGCCGGCTCGTCGCCGGTCGCCGGCACGGCGAGGGTACGCGGGGCCGCCGCGCTCGCCGACGGCTTGCCCCGGCTCCCGGAGCCGCTCGCGGCGGCCCGGAAGATCACGTCGGAGCAGGAGTAGTAGGTGTCCTGGGTGCTCGAGTTCTGCCAGATCACGTAGATCAGGTGCCGGCCCGTGCGCCCGGTCGGCAACCGTCCCGGCATCTCGTACGCGCCGGCCCGGATCGGCGGGTCGGTGACTTCCAGGAACGGCTTCTCCTCGACGTCCGCCCAGGTCAGACGCCGGTCCGGGGCGTACGACCGGGTGGTCACGTAGAACCGGAACGTGCCCTCGTGCGGGATGGTGGTGCGATAGCGGAACGTGTGCCGGGCCCCGGCCGTGAGCGTGGTGGCGGGCCAGTCGCTGCGGGGCAGGTCCAGTCCCCGGTACGCGGAGAGCCCGCCACTGCACAGCTCCCCGTCCGGGATGCGTTCCCGGTCCCGCCCGTCGATCCGGGCCACCCGGATGTTGTCCCACTCGCGTACCGCCGCGCCGGCGGCGATCGCGGCGCGGCAGGCCGGTGTCTGTGCCCGGCCACCCTCCGGACCGCAGGCCGCCGCCCGGCTCATCGGGCTGGTCGGCGCCCCGTGGGCGCTCGCCGGTACGGCGGTGGACAGCAGCGTCGCGGCGACGGCGGCGAGCGCGGCGAGCGCGCGACGTGTGTCCATGTGATCGACCTCCCGCGCACTGGTACGGGCGGGAGGCGGCAAAGGTTCGATCCGCGTCGACACCCCGACCGGTCAGGCTCGGCTGTCCGAACGGACAATCGGGGCGGCGGCGCGGCCCGGGCCGGCCCTACAGTGACGACACCCTGTGATCAAGGAGCGAGCCTTGCCCGAGCCGGCACAGCCCCCCGAACCGCCCCGCGCCGCCCCGGCGGACGGGTCCCCGGCGGGCGACGTCCCGCCCGCACCCCAGCCGTACCTGCTGGTGCTGCCCACGATGGAGGGCGCGCCGCCGCCGGTGCCGTGGCCCGGCGCGGAGGGGCAGCCCGCCTGGGCGATCCCGGTCACCGTGCCGGCCGGCACCCAGGGCTACGCGCTGTTCGTGCCGCTGGTGCCGGCGGCCGGTCAGCCGGCCACCGGCGTGCCCGCCCAGGCCGGTCCACCGACCGTGGAGGCCGCGACCGGTCCGGCCGAGGACGGTCCGGGTGCGGCCGTCAAGGCCGACGATGGTTCGGGTGCGGCAAACGAGGCCGACGGTGGTCCGGTCCTGGTCGCGGCGGACACCGACCCGGCGCGTCGACCGGCGACGGCGACGTCCGGGGCCGCCACGGGCTCGCACACCACGGCGTCGCCCCCGGTGGTCACGGCCGTGCAGCCCTCCCCGTCCGCGGTGACCGCCGCCGGGCCGGCGGGCCAGGCCCCGCCGCAGCCCGCGCCGGTCGGCCCCGGCACCGCGGTGGCACCGGCCGGCCCCGGCCCGCACCCGCCCGCCGCGCCGCCGTACCAGGACATGCGCCCCTGGGGCACCTACCCGCCGCCGCAGAGCTGGGCTCCCCGACCCCGGGGGCCCCGCACCTCGTTCCTGGGCGCCCGGTGGCCCGGTCCGAAGCCGGCCACCGGCCGGGCCGTGCCGCTCGCGGTGCTCGCCGCCGCGCTGGGCAGCGCGGTCTTCGTGCCGCTCGGCCGGGTCGGCATCGGCTGGTTCCTGGGCTGGCTGACGCTCACCGTCGCGGTGCTGCTCGCGGTTCGCACGAAGACCGCCGAACTGCCCCGCGCCGACCGGCTGATCCGCCTCGGTTGGGCGTTGGCGGCCCTGGCCCTGATCGCCGTGCCGGCGGTCCGCAACGCCTGGTGGCTGGTGACGTTCTGCGTGCTCGGCGCGCTGGGCTGCGCCACGCTCGCGATCGCCGGCGGCCGGTTGGTCCGCTCGATCCTGTTCGGCCTCGTCGCCACGCCGTTCGCGGCGCTGCGCGGCCTGCCCTGGGTGCGCCGGCACGTCAGCGCCTCGCCGGAGGCGACGACGGTCCGCAAGGTCACCGTGTCGGTGGTCGCCACCCTGGTCGTGCTGGTGGTCTTCGGCAGCCTGCTCGCGTCGGCCGACGCGGCGTTCTCCGAGGCGTTGGGCACGCTCGTGCCCGAGGTCGACCTCGGTACGGTGGTCGGCTGGCTCTTCCTCGCCGCGGTGGGTGGGCTGATCGCGGTCGCCGCCGTCTACACGCTGACCGCACCGCCCGACCTGTCCACCGTGGACCGGGAGGGTGAGCGCCGGCTCGGCCTGCTGGAGTGGGCCCCGGCGATCGGGGCGCTGACGCTGCTCTTCGCCGGCTTCGTGGTGGTGCAGTTCACCGTGCTCTTCGGCGGCGAGCGGCACGTGCAGAAGGTCGCCGGACTGAGCTACGCCGAGTACGCCCGCAGCGGCTTCTGGCAGCTGCTCTTCGTCACGCTGCTGACGGTGGCGGTGCTCGCCGGGGTGGGCCGCTGGGCCGGCCGGGAGCGGCCGGTCGAACGCGTCCTGCTGCGCGTGCTGCTCGGGCTGCTCAGCGCGCTCAGCGTGGTGATCGTGGTGTCCGCGCTGTCCCGGATGTGGACCTACCAGAAGGTCTACAGCTTCACCGGTGAGCGGATCTTCGTGATGGCGTTCGAGCTGCTGCTCGGCGCGGTCTTCCTGATGATCCTGGCGGCGGGCGTGCGCTGGCGGGGCCGGTGGATCCCCGGCGCCACCGTGGCACTGGCCGTGGCGATGCTGCTCGGCCTGGCGGTGCTGAACCCGGAGGACTACGCCGCCCGGCGCAACACGCTCCGGTACGAGCAGACCGGCAAGATCGACGCCTGGTACCTGCGGGCGCTGTCCGCCGACGCCACACCCGCGCTCACCCGGCTGCCCGACCCGGTGCGCCGCTGCACGCTGAGCTGGATCGCCGACGAGCTCGACCAGCGCGACCCCTGGTACGCCTGGAACCTCGGCCGCCAGCGGGCCCGCCAGGCGTTGGACCGGGTCGGGCCGACGGCGGTCGGCGGGCCGAAGGACTGCCGCCGGGCGGACCAGTTCGACCTGCCGAAGACCCGCCGACCCCGCTGACGTCCCCGGTGGCCGGGCCGCGAACGCCGCGGCCCCGGCCACCGGCACGGACCGCCTCGCCCGCGACCGTTCACCCGCCCCTCACCTCGCCGCCACGGCCGCCACCGTCTCCGCGCCTACCTTCGGCTGCGCGAACGTCAACCGAGGTAGCGGAGGTTCCTCCATGTCCGTCCGTCAGGTGCTGACGGCACTGGTCACCGGCGCGGCGCTGGCCGTGCCGGCGGCCGCCCACGCGACGCCGGCCGACCGTCCCGGCGTCCCGCCGCAGCGGACCCACTTCGACCTGCAGGCCCACCGCGGTGGCATCGGCATGACCACCGAGGAGACGCTGGCCGGCTTCGCCAAGGCGATGCGCCTCGGCGTCACCACGCTGGAGCTGGACACCCAGGTCACCCGGGACGAGAAGGTCGTCGTCACGCACGACCGCCAGGTCAGCGCGCAGAAGTGCCGGGACACCGCGCCGGTGCGTCCGGGCGACCCGGCGTACCCGTACGTCGGGAAGTACGTCAAGGACCTGACCCTGGCGCAGATCAGGACCATGGACTGCGGCTACCAGCAGCTGCCCGGCTTCCCGGAGCAGGAGCAGGTCGCCGGCGCCCGGATGGCGGAGCTGCGCGACGTGCTCGACCTGGTGAAGCGCTACCGGGCCCACGGGATCACGCTCAACATCGAGACCAAGGTGGAGGCGGGGGCGCCCGAGCAGACCGCGCCGCGTGAGCTGTTCGTCCGGCGGGTCTTCGAGGAGATCCGGCGCTCGGGCATCGAGCGGCAGGTCACCATCCAGTCGTTCGACTGGGGAGCGCTGCGGGTGATGCACCGGCTCGCGCCGCGCTGGCCGCTGGTGGCGCTGACCAACTACGACTTCCTCCAGGTCGGCAAGCCGGGCGCGTCGCCGTGGCTGGGCGGGCTGGACGTGGACGACTTCGGCGGCGACTTCGTCCGGGCCGCCGACGCGATCCCGGGCGTCACCACGCTCTCGCCGAACTACGGGTTCCCGCAGAACGGCACGATCGCCGACCCGGCCTTCCGGTTCTACCCGGACCGGAAGATGGTCGCGGACGCGCACGCACGCGGGTTGAAGGTCGTGCCGTGGACCTGCGACGACATGCCGACCGTGGCGGCGCTGATGGACCTCGGCGTGGACGGCGTCATCACCGACTATCCGAACCGGGTCCGGCAGCTCATGGCCGAGCGGGGCATGCGGCTGCCGAAGGCGTACCGGGCGCGCTGAGCGGTGGGGGCGGGGAGGGGCCCACGTGGCCCCTCCTCAGCCGCCGACGCGCAGCGCCAGGATCGCGATGTCGTCGGCGACCGGGCCGCTCTGGTAGGCGGCCACCCCGTCGCGCACCAGCTCCACCAGCTGCCGCGGTGTGCTGTCCGGCGCGTCGCGCAGCAGCTCCACCAGGCGTTCCTCGCCGAAGAGCCCGCCCGGCCCGCGCGCCTCGATCACCCCGTCGGTGTAGAACAGCACGGTGTCGCCGGCCTCGAGGGCGACCGACCGCCGCCCGAGCCGCACCTCGGGGAAGGCGCCCAGCAGCACGCCCGGCACGGTGATCACCTCGACCCGCCCGTCGGCCCGGCGGACCAGCGCGGGCGGGTGGCCGCCGGAGGCCACGTCCAGGTCGGCACCGCCGTCGCGCAGCCGCAGCCGCCCGCACACCACGCTGAGGAACCGGTCCACGTCCGGGTCGGTCCGGAGCCGGGCGTGCAGTTGGCGCAGGGCCGTGGCGGGCTCCGCCAGCGCCGCGGTGATCCGCAGCGTGTGCCGGGCCAGGCCGGTGACGGAGGCGGCGTCCACGCCCCGGCCGGCGACGTCGCCGACCACGAGGACCCACTCCCGGCCGGCGGCACCGTCGACCGGGAACACGTCGTAGAAGTCGCCGCCGACCCCCACCGCGTCGCCGGCCAGGTAGACCGCCGCCAGCTCGGCTCCGGGCACCGCCGGCAGCCGCGACGGCAGGAGGCTGCGTTGCAGGCGTACGGCGGTGGCGTGCTCCCGCTCGTAGAGCTGCGCCCGGGCGAGCGCCTGCCCGGCCAGACCGGCCAGGGTGACCAGGAAGTCCCGTCGCGCCGGCTCGAACTCCTGCGGTTCGGCGTACCCGAAGACGAGCACCCCGGCGGCGGTCCCCCGTCCGCGCAGCGGCACCATCGCCCACGACCGGTGGGGACTGTTCCGGATCGCGTCGGCGGCGTCGGGGAACCGGTCGAGGAGAGGTTCGAGCTCCGGGAAGAAGCTGGGTTCGTCGGCCCGGAAGGTGGCCGCGATCGGGTGAACGGCGTCCCGCCCGACCGCCTTCCACCGCGACGGCGGCTCCTGGCCGGTGGGCGGGAAACGGATCTGCCGGCCCGCCTCGTCGAGGAGCGCGACGGCCGCGACGGTCGCCTCGGCCGCCGGACCGGCGCCGTCCCGGACCGCCGCGACCACCTCGGCCACGGAGACCGCCTGGGAGAGCGCGGCGGTGAACTCCTGCACCCGGCGGGCCCGCCGTTCCTCGCGCCGCCGCGAGGTGACGTCGGTGATGAGGACGGCCACCGCGCCGGCCCGCCCGCCGCCGCCCGGCACCGCGAAGAAACTGCTCAGGTACGTCCGGCCGGCGCGTACCACCTCGACGTCCCGGACCGCGCCGGTCTCGGCGACCTCCCGCATCAGCGGCTCGACGACCGGACCCAGCTCGGGGAACAGGTCGGGCACCCGGCGGCCGAGGTGGTCGCCGACCGGGCGACCGTTCCACGCCGCGAGGACAGGGTTGATCTTGAGGTAGCGCAGGTCGGTGTCGAGCAGGGCCACCCCGACCGGCGCGTTCTCCACCAGCGTTTCGAGGGCGGTGAGCATGGTGGCCCGGTCCGCGGTGAGCTGCTCGACGCCGACCGTCGCCTCGTCGGGCACCTCGTCGAAGACGGCCGCGATGCCGACCGGGCCCACCGGTGTGGACCCGTGCACCGGGTAGTAGCTGCCCCGCCACCGCCGCCGGCCGGGTCGTCCCGGGGTGGGACCGACGACGTCCAGGTTGACCAGCGGACGTCCGGTCTCGATCACCTGCCGGAGCTGCTCGGCGAACGACTCGGGCAGCTCCGGCAGCACCTCGCGCAGGTGCCGGCCGGGGTGCTCGGCGGCCGGCCGTCCGTTGATCTCGGCGGCCCGCTGGTTGGCCATGACGAAGCGCAGGTCCCGGTCCAGCACGCTGACCCCGACCGGCAGGTGGAGCAGGATCGTCTCCAGCAACGCCTGGTCGATGGCGGACACCGCCGGGCCGTGCCCGAGGGTGGCCACCGGCGACGGGCCGGGTGGTCCGGGCTCCTCGGCGACCGGCACGTGGGCACCGTGCCGCAGCCCGGCCGCGCGCACCCGCCCGGCGGCGTACGCGGCGAGGCCGGTCGCCGCCTCCACCGTGCCCGGCGGCACGTGGCCCCGGAAGCCGAGACTGAGCGCGCCGACGACCGTCCCGTCGCCGTCCGGGTGCCACAGCGGTGCGGCCACCAGGCCCTCGACGTCGGCAGTGGGCAGGCTCGCGGTCGCCGGGAAGCGGATCAGCCGCTCCCGGAACGACCCCGCCTCCACCACCTCACCGGTGCGGGCGGCGCGGGAGATGCCGACCGGCGCGGCAAGCGGGAAACGGGCCCAGGTCTCGGCCAGCTCGGGCACCATGCCGACGGAGTAGATCAGGTCCAGCTGCGTGCCGGCGGGGTCGAGCAGGACGAGGACCGCCACCTCGGCGCCGGTACGGCGCAGGACGTCGGACGGGAGCAGGCCGCTGCCGTCGTCGACCGTGCGCCCGACCCGATCCCGCACCCCGCCCTCCCTCATCCGTACGAGGGCCGACCGACGGGCCCGGGGAGACGGTACCGCCGCGGGCACGGCGGGGCGACCCACCGACCGCCGGATGAACAGGGGCCCTGTCGGGCAGCTCACACCCGCCCGGCAGGTCGGTCAGGCCGGCCCCCCGCCGAAGCCGATCTCGTTGCCGTCCGGGTCCCGGAAGACGACCTTGCGGACGCCGTTGTCGTAGGTCTCCTCGTCGGCCGGCGTCAGTCCGCGGGCCGCGATCCCGGCCAGACGGGCGTCGAGGTCGTCGACGAAGACGGTGTGCATGGCGTGCCCGGCGTGCTCCGGCCGCACGTCGACGTAGAGGTAGCGGTGCTCGGCGAGTTCCCAGACCGCCTCGGTGTCGTTGGGCAGGAACGCCGGCGGACCGCCGAGCAGCCGGTCGTACCAGGCGGTGGCCACCGCGCGGTCGCGGACCGGGACGCCGGCGAACAGGTCGACCGTCATCCGGCCATGGTAGGCGCGTCCACGTGCCGGCGAGGGCTCACGCCGTACCGGCGCTTGAACGCGGCGCTCAGCGCGAAGGAACTGCCGTAGCCGACCCGGCGGGCCACCGCCCCGACGGTGGCGCCCGGCTCGCGGAGCAGGTCGGCCGCGAGCGCCAGCCGCCACCCGGTGAGGTACGACATGGGCGGTTCGCCGACCAGCGCGGTGAACCGCCGGGCCAGGACCGCCCGGGAGATCCCGGCCTCGGTGGCCAGCACCGCCACGGTCCACGGTCGGGCGGGGTCGTGGTGCAGCGCCCGCAGGGCCCGGCCGACCACCGGATCGGCGTGTGCCCGGTACCAGGCGGGTGCCGCCGCGCCCGGCCGGGCGAACCACTCCCGCAGCGCGGCGATGAGCAGCAGGTCGAGCAGGCGGTCCAGCACCGCCGCCTGGCCCGGCTCGTCCTTCACGATCTCGGCGGCCAGCAGCGGGACCAGCGGTGTGTCCCAGGAGTCACGCGGAACGACCGCCAGCGGGGGCAGCGCGTCCGACAGCCGCCGGCCGACCGCTCCCTGCACCGCGTACGTGCCGGTGAGCAACATCGTCGGGCCGTCCGGACCGTTGCCCCAGGTGCGGACGCCGAGCCCGGTCGTCCCGAACAGCTCGCGCCCGTCCGGCGTGGTGCAGCGCTGGCCCGGGAGGATCACCACCTGGGGCGGCGTGGCCGGGTCGTCGGCGACGAGATAGGGACCGGGGCCGCGCACGATCGCCACGTCCCCGGCGCCGAGCCGCGCGGTCTCGGCCTGCTCCGGCGCGACCCAGGCGTCACCACGGACCACCGCGACCACGGTGAGCGGCGCCTCGTCCCGGACCAGCATCGACCAGGGCGGTGTGAGGATCGAACGGAGCAGGAAGGCGCCCCGGGCCCGGGGGCCGTCGAGCAGTCCGGCAACGGCGTCCACGAAGACGATTACACACACATTCGCGCGTCCTGGCCATGTGCCGTCTCACCGGGCGGCGGTTGACTGGGCACATGCGACTCGTACAGCACCTGACGCTGGTCGGGGCCACCGTCGGGGCCGGGCTGATGGCCGGGCTCTTCGCCGCGTTCGCCTACGCCGTGATGCCGGCGCTGCGGGGCGCGGACGACCGCACGTTCGTGGACGCGATGCAGCGGATCAACGTGACCATCGTCAACGGCTGGTTCCTGCTGGCGTTCCTCGGCACGCCGCTGCTCGCCGCCCTGTCGGCGGTGCTGGCCTGGCGGGGCACGGCCCGCCCGGCGCTGCCGTGGATCATCGCCGGGCTCGTCCTCTACCTGGTGGCGGTCGGCATCACGGTCGCCGTCAACGTCCCGTTGAACGACGCGCTGGCGGCGGCCGGACCGGCGGACCGGCTCGGCGACCCCGGTGCCGTACGGGCGCGCTTCGAGGCCACCTGGGTCACCGGGAACGTGGTCCGCGCGCTGGCGAGCACGGGCGGGTTCGCGGCGTTCTGCTGGGCCCTGGCGCTCACCGGCCGTGCCGGCGACTGAGTCTCATCACGGCCAGGCCCGAACCGTACCGAAACCTGCCATGAGTCGACGACTCCGCGCGGACCTGCCGCCCCGACCCAGGGCCGGGGCGGCAGTCGAGTTCCACCCGCCAACCTAATCGCGCCGGGGGGCTGTTCTGATCAACGCGAGCGAGATCAAGATCACGACGATGCCGAGGCCTTCCAGGAGGGTCGGCACCTGCAGGAGCAGATCCTCCGTCGCATACCCGTCGGGCGTGGCAGCCCGGGTCGGATCCGTCCGGTCGACGCGTACGTCGAGCAACTCCCCGACGCGGAACTCACTCTCGTCGAGTTCGCTGGAGAACCGCTCCCGGTGCCGCACGCCGTCGAACGTGTAGTCCACCGTCAGCCTGTTGGCGGAGAACGAACGCGTGATCCTGAACCGTTCGATGTGGACCACTTCGCCTGTCGTCTCGGCGCCGACGCGAACCCGCTCGTCGATCGCCTCGCGCAGCCGAACAGTGAGCAGGATACCTGCGCCGACGAGAAGGGTGCCCAGGACAACCCAGAGGACCAGCTTCACCTCTCGCCGGCCGAACGGGCTCTCCACTACCGGCCCTCCTCGTGTCTTGGTTCGCATCGGCCAGCTACCGGGGGAACCTCGCACGTATCAGATCAAGTTTTTTTTCAAACGGCCATCTCACGCCGAGGACCCGCTACGACCTCTACCCCAAGGCGGCGTTTGCGACCACATACCAGGCGGCCCCGAAAAATGCTGCCAGCGCCGACGTTGCTGCGGCAATGTTTCCCAGCCTCATGCGCTTCGAAATACCTCCGCAGGATGGCCGGGGAGGAATATCATCAATGCAGCCCTGCAGACCATACAGACCGCGCAGTAGGCGCTTTCTGCTGTGCGCGGTGCTGAGCCCAGGGAGGGCCGCTTGGACCGTTATTGGTTCACTTCCCTGCACCAGCAGGCGCACGGAAACGGTCTCCAACAAGTCGAACCCTTCGAATAGATGCCTAGGCACCTCAAATCGAATGAATGGATTTGCCACCCGGATGGACGTTGGCAGCACGGTGAACGTAGCGGCTGGTCCTGCAAGGTAGGCGATGCACAGTCCACCGACAGAAATCGCCAGCGACAGAGCAAGCCCATACCCGGGCTGCTCACGCGCCACCGTGTGCACAACCATCGCGATCGGAAAGATCGGAGCCAGCAGTGCACCGACAACATACGGGAGCAGATCGGAGCGACGGATAGTTCTGCGCTCCACGCGTCCATCAGTCAAAACTGGGGCACCCCCGACCGAGTCGGCTCAAGGGTGGACCGGAGGCACCGCCGTGCAAACCACACCGCGACGATCGCCGACGAGCCGACGCAGTCGGGTCCACGCAGTTCCCGTACGGCGTTCGAAGCACGATGGCAGAGCTACGAGTCGTCGAAGACGTCGTCGAGCACGAGTCTTGCCCGGCCAGGGACCTCCTCCTCCGGGAAGATCTCCGCACACAGAGCGAGGACCTGCTCCGTGCTGGTCAACCCGAGATGGTTGACCAGGAAGCGGATGTCCTCGGCGTCCCGCCGCCGTGCAGCAAGCACCTTCATGGCCAACAGATGTTCCGGAGAGGCCGCCGCCACGCGCAGGCCCGGGTGGTCGAACACGCGCGGAGCCGTCGCGTCGCCTCCCGGAGCGACATAGGCGCTCGCCTGCTCGTTGAGCCACCAGTGCGGCAGGCCGAGTTCATCGGCTACCGCACGAGCCTCGTCGAGCACGATGCCATGGGGTTGGAACACGGCGTCGATGTCCCGAGTGGCCCGCCGGGAGTCGTAGGCGAGTGCCATGGCCGCCCCGCCGAAGATGTAGAGGTCCGCCACGACGCCCCGCCTCGCCAGCCGGTCCCCGAGTCGGCGGAAGGCATCCTCGATCGCCGAGCGGTCCAGCAGTGGATCATCAAGGCTCACGCGACGTTCAACTCCTGCGCCGACACGTACACGCCCCGACGACGGAACGCTGCCGGCGCGTGCACCACCGCGTCGACCCGAGCGGCACGGGTGTTGAAGGGGAACCAGAACCGCCGGAGCGACCGGGTCTCGACCCATGACGGCGCACCCCGCCCGTCACTGGCCGCCAAGTGCTCCGTCAGTGCCGCGAGGAATACATCCCAACGCTCGTCACCGGTAGGCGTTGGTTCCTGGTCCAGCAGCACGGTGCGTTTCTCGGCTGGTTCCCAGCGGTACTCCTCGAGAAACTCCGCCACCAGCCGCCATCGTCGCGTCTCGTCGGACCCGACGAGCAAAGCACCCAGGCGCGCCACCGTCAGTGGCTCGTACCTCGCAGCGCGGTTCCTCACTCCCTCGACGCTAGTACATTCGTCGGCGCATCTGTGGCCAGGCACAGTCCGCGATGGCGAGATCCGTGGGAGGACGCAGATGCGCGCGCAGCCCACCGCCCTCTCACCATCCATGGGTCGACGACTTTGCGCGGACCTGCCGCCCCCACCCAGGGCCGGGGCGGCAGCCGGGTCCCGCCCCCGCATCCACGAGCCAAGTGATCGAGGACGCTAAGATCACCATCTCTCGGCGTCAAGACCCGCACACAAGTGGTGAGGACGACGCGCCCAGAACCGGACAGATGCAATCTGTACCAGGTAAGGCGCGGCCCGGAACCGGTGGTCGATCGTGTCGCCCGGGTGGGGTGTGGGGCGCAGCCGTGACGAAATCTGTGACCAAAAGATCGAGAAAAGCGGCACCTCTCGATGAGAAGTGCCGCTTGACCTGCACAAACACAAGGTGGAGCCGAGGGGACTCGAACCCCTGACCCCCACACTGCCAGTGTGGTGCGCTACCAGCTGCGCCACGGCCCCTTGCGGTCGTCCCCGGTCGCCCGGGCACGGGAAGAACTATACACACGCCGTTCGGCATGGTCATCTCGCGGGGGGTCACCCCCGGGCCCGGTCAGTTCAGCGCCACGTCGGGCGGGAAGTGGGCCACCGCGGCCATCATGCCGCCCTGCCGCCGCAGCACCATCGGCCAGAGATCGTCGGGGCGGTCGACGAAGGCGTCGCCGGGGAGCGCGTCGAGCACGAACCAGGACCCCTCCTCGATCTCGCGCTCCAACTGCCCGGCGCCCCAGCCGGAGTAGCCGGCGAAGACCCGGATCCCGCCGACGGCGTCCCGCAGCTTCGCCGGGTCGACCGAGAGGTCGATGGTGCCGACCGCGCCGGAGACCCGGTGGAAGCCCTTGACCGGCTTGACCGGGTGGCGCATCCGGGCCAGGCAGATGGCCGAGTCGGGCTGGACCGGGCCGCCCTCGAAGAGCACCGCCGGCTCCCGCGCCAGGTCGCTCCAGTCGCCCAGCACGTCGGCCACCGGAACTTCGGTGGCCCGGTTGAGCACCACGCCGAGGGCGCCGCCGGGCTCGTGGGCGACCAGCAGCACGACGGTGCGGTCGAAGTTCGGATCCTTGAGCACGGGTGTCGCGACCAGCAGCCGTCCGGTCATCGACTCCATGG
Source organism: Micromonospora sp. WMMD754 (assembly GCF_049315235.1). Classification (NCBI taxonomy): domain Bacteria; kingdom Bacillati; phylum Actinomycetota; class Actinomycetes; order Micromonosporales; family Micromonosporaceae; genus Micromonospora; species Micromonospora sp. WMMD754. The sequence continues at coordinate 3,070,270 of NZ_CP186058.1, read as the reverse complement.
CTCGGCCACCGATCGCCTGCCCCTCACCCTGCATGTCCGACACCCGTCAGCCGTGCGCCCGCGCGGGCCCGACGCCGTCGACCGTCCACGCTGTCAACGCCATGTCAGGCACCATAGCCTGCGCCCCGCCCGCTGGCTAAGGTCTGACCGGCGGGTGATCGCGACGGATCGAGGGAGGGCCGGATGACGGCGGAGGCCGAACTGGCGGTGATCGGCGGGTCGGGTCTCTACGCCCTGCTGGACGGGGTGGAGCATGTGGTGGACACCCCGTACGGCGCGCCGTCGGACCCGATCACGGTGGCCGAGGTGGGCGGTCGCCGGGTGGCGTTCCTCCCCCGGCACGGGCGCGACCACCGGCACCCGCCGCACCGGATCCCCTACCGGGCCAACCTCTGGGCGTTGCGTTCCCTGGGCGTACGCCAGGTGCTGGCGCCGTGCGCGGTCGGCGGCCTCCGGCCGGAGTTGGGGCCGGGCACGTTCGTGGTGCCGGACCAGCTCGTCGACCGCACCAGCGGACGGGTGCAGACCTACTACGACCGGGGCGCGGTGCACGTGTCGTTCGCCGACCCGTACTGCCCGGCCGGGCGGCGGACGCTGCTGGACGCGGCGGCCGGTCAAGGCGTGCCGGCGGTGGACGGGGGGACGGTGGTGGTGGTCGAGGGCCCGCGCTTCTCGACCCGGGCGGAGTCGCGCTGGTTCGCCTCGATCGGCGGCACGGTGGTGAACATGACCGGCCACCCGGAGGCGGTGCTCGCCCGCGAGCTGGCCCTCTGCTACACGTCGATCGCCTTGGTCACCGACCTGGACGCCGGCGTCGAGGCGGGCGAGTCGGTCACCCAGGAGGAGGTGTTCCGGGTCTTCGCGGAGAACACCGACCGGCTGCGTGGGCTGCTGCTGGACGCGGTCGCCGCGCTGCCGGCCGAGCGGGACTGCCCGTGCGGTGGCGCGCTGGACGGGATCACGCTGCCGTTCCCACTGCCCTGAGCCCCGGCGAAGCGCCCGAAAAGTCGGCTTCCGCCCGCTAGATTCGGTGGGTCGGGAGGCGGCCCGGCCCGGGACGGAGGCAGCCGGCGATGGCGACGGTGCGCGAGGCGACCTACGACCTGCTGCGCGCGCTCGGGATGACCACCGTCTTCGGCAACCCCGGCTCGACCGAGGAGCCGTTCCTCCAGGACTTCCCCGCCGACTTCCACTACGTGCACGCGCTCCAGGAGGCGTCGGCGGTCGCCATGGCCGACGGCTACGCGCAGGGCACCGGCCGGCCCGCCCACGTCAACCTGCACACCGCGCCGGGCACCGGCAACGGCATGGGCAACCTGGTGACCGCCTGGCACAACCGGACCCCGCTGATCGTCAGCGCGGGCCAGCAGACCCGGGAGATGCTGCTGATCGAACCCCGGCTGGCCAGCCCGCGGGCGGTCGAGCTGGCCCAGCCGTACGTCAAGTGGGCCCACGAGCCGGCCCGCGCGCAGGACCTCCCCGCGGCCTTCATGCGGGCGTACGCCTCGGCGGTGCAGCCGCCCGCCGGGCCGGTGTTCCTCTCCCTGCCGATGGACGACTGGGACCGGACCGCCGACCCGCCGCCGCAGGTGCGGACCGTCGCCACCCGCATCGCGCCGGACCCGGACCGGCTGCGCGGCTTCGCCGACACGCTGGCCGACGCCCGCGCCCCGGTGCTGGTGCTCGGCGCGGCGGTGGACCGGGCCGACGCCTGGCCGGCCGCCGTCGCGCTGGCCGAGCGGCTGGCCGCCCCGGTGTGGGCCGCCCCGGCGCCGGAGCGGGCCGTCTTCCCCGAGCGCCACCCGCACTTCCGGGGCGTGCTCCCGTACGCGATCGGGCCGCTGTCGGAGGCGCTGCGCGGCCACGACACGGTGCTGGTGGTCGGCGCTCCGGTGTTCCGCTACTACCCGCACGTGCCCGGCGACTACCTGCCCGGTGACGCCCGGCTGCTGCACGTCACCGACGACCCCGACGAGGCGGCCCGGGCCCCGGTCGGGGAGAGCCTGCTCGGCGATCCCGGCCTGACCATGACGGCGCTGATCGAGGTGCTGCCGCCGGTCGGCCGGCCCGCACCGCCGCCCCGGGAACAGCCCGCGCCGCCCGAGCCCAGCGAGCCGCCCACCGCCGACGCGCTGTTCGCGGCCCTGGCCGCGGCCTGGCCGGCGGACGGGGTGCTGGTGCAGGAGTCACCGTCCAACCTGGCCGCGTTGCGCCGGCGGCTGCGGGTCGACCGGCCCCGCTCGTACTTCACCATGGCCAGCGGCGGCCTCGGGTTCGGGCTGCCGGCCGCGGTGGGCCTCGCGCTCGCGGAGCGGGACACCGGGCGCGGCCGCCCGGTGGTGGCGGTGGTCGGCGACGGCTCGGTGCACTACTCGGTGCAGGCGCTCTGGACCGCGGCGCGGCTGCGCCTGCCGCTGGCCGTGGTGGTCCCGGTGAACCAGCAGTACGCGATCCTCAAGGCGTTCGCCGAGCTGAAGCACACCCCGGGCGTGCCGGCGCTGGACCTGCCCGGGCTGGACGTGACGGCGGTGGCGCGCGGCTACGGCTGCGCCGCCGAGGTGGTGACGTCGGTGGACGCGCTCGGCTCGGCGCTGTCCGCCGCGCTCGCCGCCGACCGCCCCACGGTGCTGCCGGTGCCGATCAGCACCGAGGTGCCCCGGATCCTGTGACCTCAGCCGGGCCGCGCGACCAGTGGGGCGCCGGTGCCGACGTCCAGCACGGCCCGGCCGCCCAGCGGCGCGGAGAGCGTGACGCTCACCGACTTCTGCACGAGCTGCATGGTGCAGACCCCGGTGGCGGGGACGACGGAGCCGCCGACCACCACCGCGTCCGGGCCCTCCCGCACCAGCGGGGTGGGCGCGCCGTCGCAGGCGCCGACGCCGACCACGTAGTCGAGGCGGTTCCCGTCCACCGCCCGCAGCTCCTGGGCCGCGACGAGGCCGGCCGGCAACGGCAGGGTGTCCGCCGCGCCGCCACCGACGGTGCCGACCGCGTGGGGCGCGACCGCGAGCCGGGCGACGGGTACGGCCAGCTCCTCCACCGTGAACAGCCAGGCGGGCACGTCGGCCGCGCCCCGGCTGGTCCACACCGGCGCGCTGCCCAGGCGGACCGCGGTCACGGTGAGCGGCACGCACGGGGTCGGCGCGGTGGTCGACACCGGGTCGTCCGGGCCCGGCTCGGCGGTCGGGCCACCGGGCTCCGGCCAGCCGGGCTTACCCAGCCGCGGCTCGCGCGGTCGGCCGTCGCACGGCGGCGGATCGCCCTGGTCCAGCTGGGCGTACGCGTCGACCGCGCTGACCAGCGGCACCCGCAGCTCGCCGTCGGGGAAGCGGATCGAGCCGTCCGGCGGGACGGCGGTCGGCAGGGGGATCTGGTCCCGGTACCAGCCGGAGGCGAACGCCAGCTCCGTCTCCGCGGTGAAGCTCGGGTCGCCGACGAGGACGGTGGCGTCCTGGAGCGGGACGTACCCGGTGCGCCACCTCGGGTCGGGGCGCCAGCGCGCGGCCACCTCCCGCGCCCGCCGGTCGAACGCCGGGTGCTGGTTCCGCACGGCGGACGTCGTCGCGCCCGGCTCGGCGGACGTGGTGCCACCCGGACCGGAGTCGGGCGTGGCGCACCCGGCGAGGACCAGCAACGGCAGCCCGAGCAGGGCGAGCGATCGGCGCATGCGGATTGGACGACGCCACCTCCCGGCCGGTTCCCGGTCAGTCCCCACCGCCCAGGTCGGCCTGGTACGCCTCCCAGAGCAGGTCCGCGCCGCGCCGCCGGTGCCGGTCGAGCACGCGGAGCAGGTTGCCGGCCTGCTCCCGCACCTCCTCGGCGGAGACGGCGGACGACCCGACGGCGTGCTGGAGCGCGGCCAGCGCCGCGACGATCGCGGCGTGCTCGTCCACCAGCAGACGTACGCCCCGGTGCAGCCGGGGCGCGGTGCGCAGCAGGTCGGCGTAGCGGCCGGCCGGGCCCTCGGTGATCCGGACGTGCTCGGTGAAGCCCTGCCGGACCGGACCGAGATGGACGATCAACCGCTCCCGCCAGCGGGGCTCCCCGGTCGCCGCCAACGCCCGGCCGAGCACGGTGGTCGGCTGCTGGATCGGACTGGTGACCATGGGGCACCTCCCGGCCTGCGGTGCTATCGCATACCGCGATGGTGAACCCGGCCGGCGCGTCCTGTCCAGCCACCGGCGACGCCTCATTCGCCCCATCCGTCCCAGGGAGCCCACCGGCACCAGCCGGGGGGCGGAGACGACTGTGCGCCCCGGTCCGGGAGGACCGGGGCGCACAGGTCAAGGTGGTGGAGGTGCCGGGAATCGAACCCGGGTCCTTCGCCGGTTTGTCAGGGCTTCTCCGAGCGCAGCTCGCTGTGCCTCTACTCGGCCCCACCGCTCACGCGAGCAAGTTGGTGTGACGGGCCCAGTCGCTGATTGATCTCGCCGCACGGACCCCGCGACCGGGTCCGATTGGCCAGCCTTCTAGCTGATGCCGGCTAACTGGGTCGAAGGCGCTCCCAGGCCGACAGACTTGCTACTCGCCTCAGGCGGCGAGAGCGAAGTCAGCGCGATTGTTCTTGGCGCTTATTGGTTTCCGACGACCGATTCTCGAGACGACGTCGGCTTCCTCGGCTCGCTTCCCCTGTCGCTGCGTACGAAGTCGAAACCAGTCACCCCCTCGACAGGCCACCGTGCTGGTGGCACTGACAAGCCTAACGCCTGCCGCAACGGGTTTCATCCCGAGCCCCGGCCCGGGCGCGCCGGCCCGGACAAAGCCGACAAATCAGTCGCCCATGCCCTTGCCGCGCCGACCCGCGACGCGCCGGATCTCCCGGTCGGCGTCCCGCTTGGCGAGGTCCTGCCGCTTGTCGTACGACTTCTTGCCCTTGGCCAGGGCGATCTCGACCTTGGCCCAGCCGTCCGAGAAGTAGACCTGCAACGGCACGACGGTCAGCCCGCCCTCGCGGGTCTTGCCGATCAGCCGGTCGATCTCCAGCCGGTTGAGCAGCAGCTTGCGGGTGCGCCGGGGCTCGTGGTTGGTCCAGGTGCCCTGGGTGTACTCCGGGATGTGCATGCCGTGCAGGTAGAGCTCGCCGCCGCTCTCCTGGGCGAACGCGTCGACCAGCGACGCCCGCCCGGCGCGCAGCGACTTGACCTCGGTGCCGGTCAACGCCATGCCCGCCTCGTAGGTGTCGAGGATGGCGTAGTCGTGCCGCGCCTTCTTGTTGGAGGCGACCACCTTGCGACCCTTTTCCCGTGGCATCGGCGCCACCCCCTTCCTGATCGGCTCCCGGCCACCGGCCGGCGAGCGGAGATCATGCTACCGGAACCACAAGGGCCCTCCCGCGCCGTTTATTCCGGCGCGGGAGGGCCCTTGGAGAGAGCCGTACCGAAACTAGACCCGCAGGTAGAAGCGGAGCGTGACCCAGGCGGTGATCGCGCTGACCAGGCCACCGACGGCGGCCATCAGCGGGAAGGTCAGGAAGATCTCGGACCAGGAGATCGGGGTGATCAGCCCCTCCAGCGCGGCCATCGAGCTGCCGGCCGCCACCGTCTTCACGCCGATCAGCGCGAGCAGGCCGAGGATGGAGCCGATCAGGCCGGCCACCACCGCCTCCAGCACGAACGGCGCCTGGATGAACCAGTTGGACGCGCCGACCAGCTTCATGACCGCGACCTCACGCCGCTTGCTGTAGGCGGCCACCTGGATGGTGTTCGCGACCAGCAGCAGGGCGGCGGCGGCCATCACGATGGCGAGGGCGAGCGCGCCGTTCTGGATGCCGGTGAGCACGCCGAAGACCTTGTCCAGCAGCTTGCTCTGGTCGACGATCGTGTCGATGCCCTCGGCGGTCTTGTACTGGTCGTAGATCTGCTTGTACTGCTGCGGGTCGTTCAGCGTGATCCGGAACGACTCCGGCAGCTGGTCGGCCTTGACCGCGTTGACCAGGTCGGGCGCGTCGGCGTACATCTGCTGGAAGCGCTTGTACGCCTCGTCCTTGTTGACGTACGTGACGTCCTTGACCAGCGGGTCCGCCTTGAGCTTGGTCTCCAGATCGGTCCGCTGCTGCTCCTGGACGTCGGTCTTCAGGAAGATCGAGACCTGGACGTTCTCGTAGTAGAGATCCTTCATGTCGCCGACCTTCTGGTACAGAAGGCCGCTGCCGCCCAGCATGAACAGCGACACCGCCATGGTGATGATCATGGCGACCGTCATGGTGACGTTGCGCCACAGTCCGACCAGTACCTCGGACAGGACGTACTTCATCCGCATCGGGATATTCCTCCGGCTCTCCGGCTGAGGTGTTCGTCGTCAGGGTCTACGGATCGTCAGCGGCTCAGCCGTAGACGCCGCGGGCCTGGTCGCGCACGATGCGGCCGCTCTCGATCTCGATCACCCGGCGCCGCATCTGGTTCACGATGTTGGAGTCGTGCGTGACCATCACGACGGTCGTGCCGGTGCGGTTGATCCGGTCCAGGAGGCGCATGATCTCGATCGAGGTGTCCGGGTCCAGGTTTCCGGTGGGCTCGTCGGCCAACAGGATCAGCGGCCGGTTCACGAACGCCCGGGCCACCGCGACACGCTGCTGCTCGCCGCCGGACAGCTCGTGCGGGTAGCGGTGCTCCTTGCCGCCGAGACCGACCAGCTCCAGCACCTCCGGCACGACCCGACGGGCCACCGCCTTCGTCTTGCCGATCACCTCCAGCGCGAACGCCACGTTCTCGTACGCGGTGCGGTTCGGCAGCAGCCGGAAGTCCTGGAAGACACAGCCGATGGAACGCCGGAAGTGGGGTCGCTTCCAGGAACGCATCGACGTGACGTCCTTGCCGTTGACGACGACGCGACCCTTGTTGGGCGTGACCTCGTGCAGCAGCAACTTGATGATGGTGGACTTGCCGGAGCCGGATGGACCGATGAAGAAGACGAACTCGCCCTTCTCGATCGAGACGGACACGTTGTCGAGCGAAGGCCGGGACGCCTTCGGGTACGTCTTCGTCACTTGCTCAAGCTGAATCACGGGTCGAGAGTCTACGCGGTGTAACCGCAGAGCCAAGCCCCCCGCCCCGTGGATGCGGTGCGCGTCATCGATTTACCCGGTCAGACCGAGATCGATGACGCGCTGCGTCCGACCGTGATCACGCACCGTCAGCGGAGAGCTGCTGCTGCTTCCGCCAGCGGATTCCCGCCTCGATGAAGCTGTCCAGCTCGCCGTCGAAGACCGAGGACGGATTGCCCGTCTCCTGTTCGGTACGCAGATCCTTCACCATCTGATACGGGTGCAGGACGTACGACCGCATCTGGTCGCCCCACGAGCCGGCGGCGTCGGTCTTCAGGCCCGCCATCTTGGCCTGCTCCTCCTGCCGCTTGCGCTCCAGCAGCCGGGCCTGGAGCACCCGCAGCGCGGACGCCTTGTTCTGCAGCTGGGACTTCTCGTTCTGGCAGGTGACCACGATGCCGGTCGGGATGTGGGTGATCCGGACCGCCGAGTCGGTGGTGTTGACCGACTGGCCACCCGGGCCGGAGGACCGGTAGACGTCGATCCGCATCTCGTTCTCGGGGATGTCGATGTGGTCGGTCTGTTCCACCACCGGCAGCACCTCGACCCCGGCGAAGCTGGTCTGCCGGCGGCCCTGGTTGTCGAACGGGCTGATCCGCACCAGCCGGTGGGTGCCGGACTCCACGCTGAGCGTGCCGTAGGCGTAGGGCACCTTCACGGTGAACGTGGCGGACTTCAGGCCCGCCTCCTCGGCGTAGGAGGTCTCGTAGACCTCCGTCGGGTAGCCGTGGCGCTCCGCCCAGCGCAGGTACATCCGCAGCAGCATCTCGGCGAAGTCCGCCGCGTCCACGCCGCCGGCGCCGGCCCGGATGGCGACCAGCGCCTCCCGGGAGTCGTACTCGCCGGAGAGCAGGGTGCGGACCTCCATCTCCTCGATGGCCTTGGTCAGCCCGGTGATCTCCGACTCGACCTCGGTGAGCGCGCCCGGGTCGGACTCCGCCTGGGCCAGCTCCAGCAGCACCCCGGCGTCGTCGAGCCGGGAGCGCAGGTCGCCCAGCTTGGTGATCTCACCGTTGACGTACGACAGCTGCGACGTCACCTGCTGCGCCTTGGCCTGGTCGTCCCACAGGTCGGGCGCGGAGGCCTCCTGCTCCAGGCGGGCCTTCTGCTCGCGCAGCTTGTCGAGGTCGAGCACGGCCTCGATGTTGCGCAGCGTGGCGTCGAGTTCCTTGAGCTGTTCGGCGTAATCGGCAGCGGTCACGACAGACAACACTACTGCGTGGGCCCGTCAACCTGTTGCAGGTGGTCAGCCGACCGGCGCGGTCTTCAGCCAGGAGAGCGCCGCCCTGTGGTAGGCGACCGCGAACTCCAGCGCGCTGGCGTCGTAGTTGTCGCCCTCCTTCTTGGCGTTCTTGACCTGCTCCCGCACCGCCGCCAGCGCCTCGGTGTGGTACTCGTTCGCCGAGGCGTACAGGTTCTTGAGCTGGCTCGACGAGTGCAGGTTGCCGAACGCCATCCGTAGCGCTATCGGGTTACGGATGGTGTCCTTGCCGGGATTCTCCGCCAGCCAGCGGGAGAATGTCCGTTTCCCGGCCGCCGTCAGCGCGTACGGCTGGCTCATCCGCGGCCCGGGCTTGCCGAGCCGCACCAGACCCTTCTCGGCCAGGACGGGAAGCTCCCGGTAGACCTGACTGCGGGTCATCGACCAGTACGGCGCCAGCCGGCGCTCGGCGGCGGCCATCAACTGGCCGCCAGTCATCGGGCCGTCGTGCAGCAGGCCCAGCAGGGCCGCCGCCGTCGGGTTGACTCCGGATTCCGCCATGCCCTCTAAGCTGCCACTTTGTCGGCTCTGGCGTCCAGGATTTGCCGTTTTCGCCACCCGATGGCGGGTCCGATGTGCACTGTCGGGTAAGGAAGAGGCCCGCCCCACGTCTCCGACGGGCCTCTCCGGACGCCTCAGCCCATGTGCGGGTAGGTGTGGTCGGTCGGCGGGACGAAGGTCTCCTTGATCGTCCGCGGCGACGTCCAGCGGACCAGGTTGTGCCAGGAGCCCGCCTTGTCGTTGGTGCCGCTGGCCCGGGCGCCGCCGAACGGCTGCTGCCCGACCACCGCGCCGGTCGGCTTGTCGTTGATGTAGAAGTTGCCCGCCGCGTACCGCATCTTCTCCGCCACCTGGTCGACCACCCGGCGGTCGTTCGCGAAGATCGACCCGGTCAGCGCGTACGGCGCGATCGACTCGGCCTGGGCGACCACGTCGTCGAAGCGGGCGTCGTCGAAGACGTGCACGCCGAGGATCGGGCCGAAGTATTCCGTGGTGAAGGTCTCGTGCGCGGCGTCGGAGCACTCGAACAGCGTCGGCCGGACGAACCAGCCGACCGAGTCGTCGGCGGTGCCCCCGGCCAGGATCTTGCAGCTGTCGTCGCCCTTGATCAGCTCCAGCGCGGCGGTGTGCCGGCCGAACGCCTTGTCGTCGATGACCGCGCCGCCGAAGTTGCTGAAGTCGGTCACGTCGCCGTAGGTCAGCGACTCCGCGGTGGCGGCGAGCCGGTCCCGCAGCCCGCCCTCCCACAGCGACCGGGGGACGTAGGCCCGCGAGGCGGCCGAGCACTTCTGGCCCTGGTACTCGTAGGCGCCCCGGATCAGCGCGGTGTGCAGCGCGTCCACGTCGGCGCTGGTGTGCGCGACCACGAAGTCCTTGCCGCCGGTCTCGCCGACCAGGCGCGGGTAGCCCCGGTAGCGGGCGATGTTGTCGCCGACGGTCTTCCACAGGTGCTGGAAGACCTTGGTGGAGCCGGTGAAGTGGATGCCGGCCAGGTCCGAGTCGGCGAGCACCACGTCGGAGACCTCCTCGCCCCGGCCGGTGACCATGTTGATCACACCGGGCGGCAGGCCGGCGGCCTCGAACAGGCGCATCGTGAAGTGCGCGGCGAACTGCTGGGTCGGGCCCGGCTTCCAGACCACCGTGTTGCCGAGCATGGCCGGGGCGGACGGCAGGTTGCCGGCGATCGCGGTGAAGTTGAACGGGGTGACCGCGTAGACGAAGCCCTCCAGGGGCCGGTGGTCGAAGCGGTTCCACACGCCGGACGAGGACATCGGCTGCTCGGCCAGGAGCCGGCGGGCGAAGTGGACGTTGAACCGGAGGAAGTCGATCAGCTCGCAGGCGGCGTCGATCTCGGCCTGGACCGCGGTCTTGGACTGGCCGAGCATGGTGGCCGCGTTGAGCGTGTCCCGCCAGGGGCCGGCGAGCAGGTCGGCGGCGCGCAGGAAGATCGCGGCCCGCTCCTCGAACGGCAGCGCCCGCCACATCGGCGCGGCGTCCTTGGCGGCCCGGACCGCGGCCCGCGCGTCGTCGTGGGTGGCGTGCCCGGTGACGCCGAGCACGTGCGCGTGCTTGTGCGGCTGCACCACGTCGATCGACGCGCCGCCGGCCATCCGCTGCTCACCGGCGATGGTCATCGGCAGCTCGATCCGGTCGGCGGCCAGTTCGGCCAGCCGCCGCTGGAGCCGCTCCCGGTCGGCGCTGCCGGGCTCGTAGGTGTGGACCGGCTCGTTGCGCGGCTCGGGTACGGAGAACACGGCGTCCATCACAGGCTCCTGTGCGATCTCGACGGCGGTGGCGAAACCGGCCCCGCGAGCGCGGCCGGGCGGCCGGCGCCGGACACCGCGTGGTGGACCGGTCGCGGCGGCGGGACCTGGGCCGATTGTTTCATGCGACGCCGTCGCCGACCCGGGCTCCCCGGGTGCGGCACCGAACACCGGACGGACTCCCCCTCTTCGGACCGTCGGTCCATTCCCGCCCGGAACCGACGAAACGTCGGCACAGATCGCGCGCGGTCGACGATTCATCGGCAGTCTCGGCCCACCCCCGCGCCCCGTCGGCACCCGCCAGTCGGCCGGGGTGACATGCGCCGGGGCGCGCGGCCCGCCCGTCCGGGAGGGCGCGCCGCGCCGCGTACGCTGGATGACCGGTGACCCGCCCGGCCCGGCGCGGCCGATCCGGCGTCCGTCGAAAGGGAGACGATGAGCAACCAGCCCGGCAGCTCCACGGCCGCGGAGCCGGACCAGCCCGAGGTCGTCGACGTGGCCCCCGCGGTCGGGCGACCCGAGTACGCGTCGGGCGCGCTGCCGCTGGCCCTGCTCTCGATCGCCTGGCTGGCGGCCATGCTCTGGTCCACCCGGGAGGCGATCACCTCGACCGCCGCCGGGGTCACCGCGATCAGCCTCTCCGCGTACGCGCTCCCGGGCGTGATCACCGCGGCGCTGGTCACCGGCGCCACGGTCGCGCTGGCCGCCACCAACCGGCTGGCCCGCGCCACCCTGCGCTTCCTGGCCACCGTCGGCGCCGGCCTGCTGGTCGGGCTCGTCGCCGCGGTGGCGATCAACCTCACGTACGCGGACAACGCCACCACCAACACGATCGCCGGCACCACGGCCGCCGCCGCGATCATCGGCGGCGCGGCGGCCGGGGCGCGGCAGGCCCGGGTGGTGGCCGCGATCGCCGCCGCCACGCTCGCCGCGCAGGTCTTCGTGGTGCTGTTCAGCCGGGCCCGGGATCCGCTCTCCGATCTGTTCGGCGCCGGCGAGACCCAGCAGTCGGTGCTGGACGCCGCCAAGTGGGTGTCCCGCACCGAGTCGCTGCTCGCCGGGCTGGTCGCCGGGCTGGTGGCCTACCTCTACCTGGCCTGGTCCCGCCGCCGCGCGGAGCGTCGGCACGGCGCGGCCGCGCCGCTGCGCTGGCCGGCGTACCTGGTGGCCGGCGCCGGCGCCGGGCTGCTCCTGCTGCTCACCGAGGTGATCATCCGGATCGGCGGGCGGGGGCTGCTCGACCTGGCCGCCGCGCTCAGCGAGGCCGACCAGGTGGCGCAGACGGCGCTCGGCACGTCGCGGGTGGACAACGGCATCTGGGTGCTCTTCGTGGGCGCGCTGACCACGCTCATCGTCTTCGGACGCACGCTCGGCCCGCGCCCGGTCGAGGAGGAGGACGAGCCGGCCTCCTGAGCCGGCCGGCCTCAGCCGACCTCGCGCAGCAGCAGGTCCAGCTCGGTCACGTCGTACCACTCCAGCTCGTGGTCCTCGACGCCGTCGACGGTGAACTGGGCGTCGGGGTCGCCGGCCTGCGCCTCGGCCACCACCGCCACGGCCGCGGTCACGTCCTCGACCGCCTCCGCGCCGTCCACGTGGATCGCGGCCACCGACCTGACCGGCACCGGGCCGGCCAGCCCCACCACGCTGGAGCCCAGCTCGCCGCCGGCCCGACCGACCGCCCGGGCGGGCAGGTCCACCGAGACCACCACGCGCCGACGGGGAGCGCCGGCGTCGGCACGCAGCAGGAGCAGCGCGTCCTGGGCGGCCCGGGTGAAGGCGACGTACTCCAGCTCCTCCTCGTCGCCCTCGGCGTACCACTCGCGCAGCTCGGGGGTGACCGCGTGCGCCGCCTCGGCGGACAGGCCCTCGTCCCGCAGCCGGCCGAGCATCGGCACGGTCGCCGGCAGGTACACCCGGACAAGCTCGTCGGTCACCGGTCTCTCCCCCGCACTCAGGCCGCCGGCCGGCACACGCCGGCTCCGGGCGCCGATCATGCCGTACGCCGTGACCGTCATACACCCGGCACCCGCCCGGGCGAAGCCTTCCGCCGGTGTGTCCGCCGAAGCGGGACTCGGGAACGTCCGCCGGTGATGGCAAACTGACGCAAACGAAAACAACCCCGGGAGTCACCGTGGAGTCGAGGTTCCTGCTGCTGTCCGACGTCGCCGCCGAGCTGAACGTCTCGGACTCGCAGGTCTACCACATGGTCCGCAGCGGAGAGCTGCCCGCCATCAAGATCGGCGGACGGGGTCAGTGGCGGGTGGAGCGGGCGCGGTTGGAGGAGTACATCGAGCGCAAGTACGCCGAGACCGCCGAGTGGGTGCGCGGGAACCCGCTGGGTGAGCGCGACGCGGAGTGATCCCACGCTGACCGTAGGCCATTGACGCGCCCGACTCCGGTGCCGGAAGATGAGGTTCTATCGCAGGCAAACGAAGGCAAACGCAAGGATTCGAGGGCTGACATGGTCGACTCCCGCCGTCCCCGGTCACCACGTCCACCGGTTCGCCTCCGGCCCGCCCCGCCACTCGACCCGCCCTGCACGGACGAGGATCCGGCCTGGGGCCACACCGGTCAGCTCGCCCTCGACCTGATCGACCGACGCCCCGGCGACCTCGGGCGACCCGCCGGGCGCGCCCCCGACCACGGTCCCGGCTGGCCCCGCTGGCTGACCTCCGGCGCGCTCCGCACCACCCCGGGCGAGGGCGGCACGCACCATTCCCCGACCTCCGGAGAGGGCGCCCCGCACCGCGACACCACCGCGAGCGGGGACGGCCTCGGACGCCCGCCCGTCGGGCCACCGCCCGCTCCCGCCACCGCCACGCCCGAGGCCGCCCGAGCGGCCCACCGGTTCGTCCGCACGTTCCTGGAGATCGTCAACGGCTTCCGGCCCCCCGGGCAACTCCGGCCACTCTGCCTGCCCGAGGCCGCCGCCCAGGTCTCCGCGGAGCTGACCCGGGCGGCCCGCCGGGTGACCCCGGTCCGCCGCCGCAGCGCCCGGCCCGCCCTGCACCTGCGCCGCCTGCGGATCTGTGAGCCACGGGCCGGCGCGGTGGAGGCCACCGCCGTGTTCACCGGCGCCGGCGGCACCAGCTGGGCGGTCGCCGTGCGCCTGGAACACCGGCGCGGCAACTGGCTCTGCCTCGTGCTGGACGTCCTCTGACTCTCACCACGTCGTCGATCCGGACGGGGTGAGACGCCGACAGGCCCCGGCCGGTGGCCGGGGCCCGTCGGGCTATCTGGGTCAGTTGCCGCCGTTGGGCGAACCGTGGCAGCGCTTGTACTTACGGCCGGAACCGCACGGGCAGGGCGCGTTACGGGACGGGCCCTCACCACCGTCCACCTGGCCCGGGGTCGCCCGCCGGGCGGTGCTGGAGGCCATCGCCTGACCGCTCGCTCCGCCGGCCGCGGCCGGGGTCCGGCGCGGCGCCGAGGCGGCCGGGCGCTCGGACGTCCGCTCGCCGATGCCCAGCGCCGGGGCCTGCTGCTCGGCGCGCTCGATCACCGGCGCACCTCGACCGGCCTCGCCGTCCACGGCGGGCGCCGAGTATTGCAGGCCCTGCTGCTGCGGCGCGCGGTTGAGGCCCTTGGCCCGGATCTCCACCGGCTTCTCCAGCAGCTGGACCTCCTCGGCCTCCGGCTCCGCCTCCTCGACCTGCACGTCCAGGTTGTAGAGGAAGCCGACCGTCTCCTCCTTGATGCCGTCCATCATGGTGGCGAACATGTCGAAGCCCTCGCGCTGGTACTCGATGACCGGGTCGCGCTGGGCGTACGCCCGCAGGCTGATGCCCTCCTGGAGGTAGTCCATCTCGTAGAGGTGCTCGCGCCACTTGCGGTCGATCACCTGGAGCAGGACCATCCGCTCGAGCTGGCGCACCGCCTCCTCGCCGAGGCTCTCCTCCCGCCGGTCGTACGCGGAGTGCGCGTCCTCCTTGAGGCGGGCGAGCAGGAAGTCCTGGTCGAGACCGGCCCGGGAGCCGACCTCCTCCTCCAGCTCCTCGACCGTGACGCCCACCGGGTAGAGCTGCTTCAGGCTGGACCAGAGCTGGTCGAGGTCCCAGTCCTCGGCGTAGCCGTCGCTGGTCGCGCCGACCACGTACGCGCCGATCACGTCGTCGATCATGTTGCGGACCTGGTCGGACAGGTCCTCGCCGTTGAGCACCCGCAGGCGCTCGGCGTAGATCACCTGGCGCTGCTTGTTGAGCACCTCGTCGTACTTGAGGACGTTCTTCCGGATCTCGGCGTTCTGGCCCTCGATCTGGGCCTGCGCGCTCTTGATCTGGCGGGTGACCATCTTCGACTCGATGGGCACGTCCTCCGGGATGTTGAAGCGGTCCATGACCGCCTCGACGGCGCCGGCCCGGAACCGCTTCATCAGCTCGTCCTGGAGGGACAGGTAGAACCGGGACTCGCCCGGGTCGCCCTGCCGGCCGGCACGACCGCGCAGCTGGTTGTCGATCCGGCGGGACTCGTGCCGCTCGGTGCCGAGCACGTAGAGCCCGCCGGCGGCGGCCACCTCCTCCGCCTCGACGTCGCAGGCCTGCTTCCAGGTCGGGAGGATCTCCTCCATCGCCTTGGCGTACTCCTCCGGCTGCTCGACCGGGTCGAGACCGCGCTGGCGGAGTTCGTTGGCGGCGAGGAACTCGGCGTTGCCGCCGAGCAGGATGTCGGTGCCCCGGCCGGCCATGTTGGTGGCGACCGTGACCGCGCCCTTGCGCCCGGCCTGGGCGACGATCTCCGCCTCCTTGGCGTGGAACTTCGCGTTCAACACCGAGTGCGGGATGCCGCGGCGGCGCAGCATGTGCGACAGGATCTCGGAGTTCTCCACCGAGACGGTGCCGACCAGCACCGGCTGGCCCTGCTCGTGCCGCTCCGCGATGTCCTCGACGACGGCGTTGAACTTGGCCTTCTCGGTCTTGTAGATGACGTCGGGCCGGTCGAGCCGGACCATCGGCCGGTGCGTCGGGATGGTCACGACGCCGACCTTGTAGACCTTGTTGAACTCGCCCGCCTCGGTCTGGGCGGTGCCGGTCATGCCGGAGAGCTTCTCGTAGAGGCGGAAGTAGTTCTGGAGGGTGATCGTGGCCAGGGTCTGGTTCTCCTGCTTGATCTCCACCCCCTCCTTGGCCTCGATCGCCTGGTGCATGCCCTCGTTGTAGCGCCGGCCGTGCAGGATCCGGCCGGTGAACTCGTCGACGATCAGGACCTCGCCGTCGCTGACGATGTAGTCCTTGTCGCGCTTGTAGAGCTCCTTGGCCTTGATCGCGTTGTTCAGGTAGCCGACCAGCGGCGTGTTGACCGACTCGTAGAGGTTGTCGATGCCGAGCCGGTCCTCGACCCTGGCCACGCCGCGCTCGGTGATCGCGATGGTGCGCTTGGCGTAGTCGACCTCGTAGTCGCCCTCGCCGTCGGTGCCGGGCTGGAGGCGGGCCACCACGGACGCGAACTCCTGGTACCACCGGGCGGAGTGCTCGGCCGGGCCGGAGATGATCAGCGGGGTGCGGGCCTCGTCGATGAGGATCGAGTCGACCTCGTCCACCACGGCGAAGAAGTGGCCGCGCTGGACCAGCTCCTCCTTCGACCAGGCCATGTTGTCGCGCAGGTAGTCGAAGCCGAACTCGTTGTTGGTGCCGTAGGTGATGTCGCACTCGTAGGCCGCGCGGTGCTCGGTGGCGGGCCGGTTCGGCAGCACCACGCCGACGGTGAGCCCGAGGAACTCGTGCACCCGGCCCATCCAGGCGGCGTCGCGCTCGGCCAGGTAGTCGTTCACCGTGATCACGTGCACGCCCTTGCCGGCGAGCGCGTTCAGGTAGACCGGCATGACCGAGGTGAGCGTCTTGCCCTCACCGGTCTTCATCTCGGCGATGTTGCCGAAGTGCAGTGCCGCGCCGCCCATCACCTGGACGTCGTAGGGCCGCTGGCCGAGCACCCGCGAGGCGGCCTCCCGGCACACCGCGAACGCCTCCGGCAGGAGGTCGTCGAGGGTCTCGCCATCCTCAAGCCGCTCCTTGAACTGGTCGGTCATGCCGCGCAGCTCGTCGTCGCTGAGGTTGACGTAGTCGTCCTCGATCGAGTTGACGGCAGCCGCGATGGCCTTCAGCCGACGCACCATGCGGCCCTCGCCGGCGCGAAGGACCTTTTCCAGAATCGACACGGATCAACGCTCCCCTAGACGGTCTCGAACCATCGTAGGCGCTCCGGCGCGGCGATGGTCACTGGTGGCGGCGGTCCGGGTCAGCGAACCCGACATAACGCCGCGACCGCACGCCGGGGGCCGCTAATCGGGTTACGCCGTCGGCGAACGATCCGGCACGATGGCTCGGATGGAGCCGGTGGAGATCATCGAGGACGGGCTGTTGCTACGCCCCTGGCGGGCCGGGGACGCCGACGCTGTGCACCGCGCCTGCCAGGATCCGGACATTCAGCGCTGGACCACCGTACCTCGCCCGTACCTGCCCGAACACGCCGTCGCATTCGTGACCACGATCAGCGCCACCGCCTGGGCGGACGGCACCGGGGCGCCGTTCGCGGTCTGCGACGCCGCCACCGGCGAGCTGCTCGCCTCGTGCGGCCTGGTCTCCGTCGACCAGGCGCTCGACTCGGGTGAGGTGGGCTACTGGACCGCGCCGTGGGCCCGCGGGCGGGGCGTCGCGGTCCGCGCCGTCCGGGCGGTGGCCCGGTGGGCCTTCGACGCGCTCAAGCTGCGCCGGATCACCTGGCAGGCCGAGCTCGGCAACCACGCGTCCCGGCTGGTCGCGCTGCGCGCCGGCTTCCGGATCGAGGGCGAGCTGCGGCTGGCCCACCCGGCCCGGGGCGGCCGGCCGGAGGGGTGGATCGGCTCCCTGCTCCCGGCCGAGCTGGCCGCGCCCGGTGACCCCGTCCCGTACGGCCCGGACACGCTCCAGGCCCGCAGGGCGGCGGTCTTCGGCCGCCCACAGCCCGTCCTGTTCGCCACCGCCGGCGACACCGAGCTGCGGCTGCGCGCGCTGGAGGAGCGGGACCTGGCCGAGGTCACCCGCACCTGCCAGGACGAGCAGACCGTGCGCTGGACCACGGTGCCGCACCCCTACCGGCCCGAACACCCCGAGAGCTTCCTGCGCGACCTGGTGCGCCCGGCGTGGGCGCGCGGCACCGCCGCGACGTTCGCGGTGGCCGACCCGGAGGACCGCTACGTCGCCTCGCTCGACCTGCGGATCCTCCCTGGCGACCCGCTGGTGGCCGACGTCGGCTTCATGACCGCCCCACACGCGCGGGGTCGGGGCTACCTGCCGGCCGCGCTCACCGCGGTCTGCGCCTGGGGTTTCACCACGCTCGGCCTGGCCCGGGTCGAGTGGCGGGCCAACGTGGGCAACACCGCGTCCCGCCGGGCGGCCGAGAAGGCCGGCTTCACCGTCGAGGGCACGCTGCGCGGCGGCGTCCAGCACCGCGGCGAGCGGCACGACGTGTGGGTCGGCGGGCTGCTGGCGGGAGACCTGGCATGACCCCGGAGACGATCGAGGGGTACGGGGTACGGCTGCGGCCGTGCGCTCCGGCCGACGTACCCGGCACGGTGGCCGGCCTGACCGACCCGGAGTCCCGCCGGTTCATGCCCTTCCTGCCCGACCCGTACGACGCCGACGCCGCCCGGTGGTGGATCACCGAGGGCGCACCGGCGGCCCGGGCGGCCGGCGGAGCCGCCTACACGATCGCCGACCCGGCCACCGACCGGCTGCTCGGCAGCATCGGCCTGACCCGGCTCAGCGCGGAGCGGGCGACGTACGAGATCGGTTACTGGGTGGGCCCGTCGGCACGCGGCCGGGGCGTGGCGACCGCCGCCACCCGGCTGCTGAGTGAGCAGGCGTTCGCGGCCGGGGCGGGCCGGCTGGAGTTGCTCACCCGCGCGGAGAACGTGCCGAGCCAGCGCATCGCGCTGGCCTGCGGCTACCGGCACGAGGGGGTGCGCCGGGCGGCGGGCGCGGGCGTCGACGGCGTCCGTCAGGATCTGGTCGCCTGGGTGCGGCTGGCCGACGACCCGCCCGGGCCGACCGCCCGCCTGCTGCCGGACCTGCCCGACGGCCGGCTCACCGACGGCGTGGTGACGGTGCGCCGCGTGGAACCGGCGGACACGGACGCGCTGCACCGCCTGCACACGCTGCCGGAGGTGGTGGCCAACCGGGTGCCGCCGGAGCCGCCGGAGCGGGAGGTGATCGCCCGTCGCTGCCGGCTGGCGGCCAGCCACTGGCTGGCCGGCGCCTCCGCCGACCTGGCGATCCTCGACGCGGTGACCGGCGCGTTCGTCGGCGGCTGCGCCCTCGTCCACGACGAGCCGGCGACCGGTCAGGCCATGCTGGGCTACAGCCTGCTGCCCGAGGCGCGGGGGCGCGGGCTGGCCGCCCGGACGGTGCGGCTGGTCTCCGGATGGGCGTTCGACGTCGGCGTGGCCCGGCTCTGGGCCGGCACCCGGCCGGAGAACGTCGCCTCCCAGCGGGTGCTGGAACGCGCCGGCTTCCGGCGGGAGGGGCTGTTGCGCGGGCGACTGCCCGGCGCGGGCGGTACCCGTACCGATTCGGTGATCTTCGGTCGGCTGGCTACGGACGGAGAGTGAGTGGGGCCCCACGAGCGCGGAGCCCCACTCGTCCGGGTCAAGGGGTCAGGTGCCGAGCGAGATGATGCCGTAGTCGTACGCGCGCCGGCGGTAGACCACACTCGGGCGGCCGGACTCCTTGTCCTGGAACAGGTAGAAGTCGTGCCCGACGAGTTCCATCTGGAACAGCGCGTCGTCGACGGTCATCGGTTCTGCGGGGTGGACCTTCTCCCGGGCGATGTGCCACGGCTGGTCGTCGGGTTCCTCGAAGTCGCTCTCGTCCGGACGGTCAGCGACGGCGGTGGCCGCACCGTGGCCGTTCAGCACCGCCAGGCCGGGCCCGTCCAGGTCGGCCACCGGAAGACCGGCGGTCGCGGCGGCCACGGAGAGCGGCGCGTGCCGCCCGCGGTGCACCCGGCGGCGGTCGGCCGCCCGGCGGAACCGGGTGTCCAGCTTGGCGATGGCGGCGTCGAGCGCGCTGTAGAAGTCGTTCGTGCAGGCCTCGGCCCGGATCACCGGACCCCGCGTGACGCAGGTGATCTCCACCCGCTGGCAGTGGTCGGCCTGGCGCGGATTGCGCTCGTGGAACAACTCGACGTCCACGCGAATGAGTTTGTGGTCGTAGCGTTCGATCTTCGCGAGCTTCTCGGCTACGTGCACCCGGTAATGGTCCGGCACTTCGACGTTACGGCCCTTGACCACGATGTCCACGTGACCTCCCTTGTTCGGACGGTCGTTCGGTCCGGATCTTCCGGTCGACGCACCCGGGGAGGGCCCCGCTCGGCGTCCACCGGTGGTGTACGGCTACGCCTCCTTCCAGTGCCGGGGGAAGGTTGGCATCCTCACTACCCCCGACACCGAAACGCTAACTCCTGTTCGGCCACCCGTCACCCCCGGTTGCCGAAGGCGGTCGCGAAATTTAACAGCTCATACACCATGGGGTGAAACGGATACACGAAGCGTCACCGAAGCCGCCGCTTTTGCGTTGCGGCGAGCACCGCCGCGGCCTTTGGCGTCATTCCCGCGCGGTGCAATATCCGGCTCACCGCCGCGAGCGTTGCCCCGGTGGTGACGATGTCGTCGAGCAGCACCACGGCGCCGACCGCGGGGACCGTACGCCGCAGCCGGAACGCGGCGTCCGCCGCGGCCGCCCGACCGGCGCTGTCCAGCGCCACCGAGTCCGGGCGCGGCAGCGCCCGCAACGGCCGCAGCACCCGGACCGGCCAGCCGGCCGCGCGGAGCCGGGCGGCCGCCGGGCGGGCCAGCCGCTCCAGGTGGTCGCCGTAGCGGGCCCGGGCCGCGCGGGCGGTGTCCGGCACCGCCACCAGCGTCACCGGGCCGGGCGGCCCCACGGCCTCGGCGACCACCTCGGCCAGCAACGCCCCCAGCGGCCGGGCCAGCCCGTGCCGACCCCGTTCCTTGTACGCCAGCAGCCCCTCGCGCAACGCGCCGCCGTACGGCCCGAGGGCGACACAGGGCGGCAGGTCCGGTGGGGCCGGATCGGGGCGGGTCGGCGCGGGACGCAACGACTCCAACTCGTCCACACAGCGCGGGCAGAAGCCCTGTCGCAGCCCCGGGGAGCGCGCCGCGCAGCCGGCGCACCCGGCGGGCAGCACCAGGTCGGTCAGGTCCGCCCAGAGCCCGCCCACGTCCGGCACCGGTAGCCCTCAGTAGAGGAAGAAGGGCGCCGTGGGGTTGGTCGCCCGGCTGCCCGCCGGCACGTCCAGCACCTGTTCCGGCTTGATGATGTCGAACGGGTTGTTCCGGAAGGCCGCCCGGTTCGCCTCGTACATGTACGACTGCGACGGTGGTCCGCCCGTTGACGCGCCCGGGTACGCGGCCAACTGGGACACCTCGGCGCCGATGTCCCGCTTGAGTGCGATCTCCCGGCCGCCGTCGACACTGAGCTGGTGGATCGCCGGCCGGAGGTCCGGCTCGTTACCGGCCAGGACCAGGTCGTTCTCCAGCAGCCAGTCCACCGCCGTGACGCCGGTGAGCTCGGTCGCCAACGGACGCGGCTGGCCCACCACCACGCCGCCGTCGACGCTCACCGCGGCCACGTAGAGGGCGCCCCCGCTGACGAGGGCGATCCGGTGACCGTCGAGGGACCCGGCGACCGCCACCACCGGACCGGGGACGGCCAGGGGAACCTCGCTCATCGCGGCCGCACCGTCGAAGCGGTAGAGCTTGCCGTCCGCGGCCACCAGGCCGGACGGGCGGTTCTGATCCGACGAGCGGAGCCAGGTGGGCCGGCTGATGGCACGGTAGGACCGGGCGCTGGTGGCCAGCCCGGTGACCGGGGCCGCGCCGAAGCCGACCCGCAGCCGCTGCCGCCGGTCCGCACCGGTGACCACCAGCGCGGCCCGCGTCCCGTCGCCGGCGTACGCGAGCGCCGCGGAGGCCACGTTCCGGTTGTCCGCGGGTGCCAGCGGGACGGCGGCCCGCGGCTCGTTGCCGATGGCCAGCGGGCGGATCGCGCCGTCGTACACACTGAAGCGCGCCGGGACGCCGCCGGCCGGGTACGCGGCGTGCGCCGTCCGCTCCTGCTGGAGGTCGACGGTGCGCCGCTTCTGGTTCTGGATCTTCAAGTCGAGCTGCCCACTCAGATCGGGCAGCGACCAGGCGAGCTGGGTGGCGAGCAGGCCGAGTTTCTTGTCGTCGGCCCCCGGCATCGTGAGGTTGACCTCCCAGCGCCCGTCGGCGCCGGTGGCGTTGTTGATCGGACGGGTGCCGTCGGGCAACCCGGTCACGCCGGTCTCCAGCCAGTCGGACGGGTCGCCGGTCAGCCATCTCACCACCTCGGTGACCAACCGCTCGGTCGGCACCGACGAGGGCAGGTAACGCAGATCGGGCACCAGCCGGGACTGGTCCGCGTTCCAGAAGTAGATGGTGTGCGGCAGGTAGTACTTCCCCAGCGCACTGTCGCTGACCAGCAGCACGTTCGGTACGGCGGTGAGCAGCAGCCCGGACCCGGTCGGATCGGCCCGGCGAAGCTGGAACACGTACTCGGTCTCGCTGGCCTCCGGCGGCGCCAGGACGCCGTTGGCCCGCAGCACGCCGACCTGCTGCACCTTGACGGTCACCACGCTGGTGCCCTGGTTGTTCGGCGGGGTGACCTCGAGCTTCTCGCGGAGTCGCACCACGGTCAGGCCGATCTCGCTGCTCTTCTGCTTCTCCGGGAGCAGGCTCTTCGCCTCCTGGGCGATGAACTCCTTGGCCCGGGCGTACGCCTGCTCACGCTCGCCGGCGGCGGCCGCTCGCAGGTAGTTCTCGATGAACGGACCGGGCTCGTCGCTGTCTTCGGGGCTGGGCGGCCGCGCAGGGCTGCCGTTGGAGGCGCCCGCCTCGGCGGCCGGACCCGAGCCGTCGACCTGGACCTCGGTCTCGTTCGGGATCCCGCAGCCGGTCAGCCCGGCCGGCAGCAGCACGCCACCCAGCAGCAGAGCCAGCACCCGCCGTCTGAGGGAGAACTTGCTTCTCACGGGTTCACCTCTGCTCGGTCGGCGTCGGCGGGGCCGATGGCCAACGCCCCGGCGCCACTGCCCGGGCCGATGGCGAGCAGGCCACCGTCGCGCGGGCCGCCGAACGGCAGGGTGACGTCGGCCGGCACCAGCCGCAGCGGTGAGGTGGTGAGCCGGTCCCCGGCCCGGGCCGGCAGGGTGAGGCGGAACTGCGCGCCCTGCCCCGGCGCGCCCCACGCCTCCAGCCAGCCGCCGTGCAGCCGGGCGTCCTCCAGGCTGATCGACAGGCCCAGGCCGGTGCCCCCGGTCTGCCGGGCCCGGGACGGGTCGGCGCGCCAGAACCGGTTGAAGACCAGCTTCTCCTCGCCCGGCTTGAGGCCGACGCCGTGGTCCCGGACCGTGATCGCCACCGCGCTCTGGTCCATGCCCAGGGTGATCCGCACCGGCTTGGCCTCGCCGTGCTCGACCGCGTTGCCGACCAGGTTGCGCAGCACCCGCTCGACCCGGCGCGGGTCGACCTCGGCGATCACCGGCGTGTCCGGCAGCTCCAGCTCGATGGTCACCCCCACCCGCTCGGCCAGCCCGGCCAGCCGCTCGGTCACCCGGTGCACCACCGGCACCAGGTCGGTCGGCTCGCTGTCCAGCACCGCGAAGCCGGCGTCGAACCGGCTGATCTCCAGCAGGTCGGTGAGCAGCTCCTCGAACCGGTCCAGCTCGGCCTGGAGCAGCTCGGCGCTGCGCGCCACCGCCGGGTCGAACTCGTCCCGCTCCGCGAAGATCAAATCGGCCGCCATCCGGACCGTGGTCAACGGGGTGCGCAGCTCGTGCGAGACGTCCGAGGTGAACCGGCGTTGCAGCCGCGACATCTCCTCCAGCCGGAGGATCTGCCGTTGCAGGTTGGTCGCCATCTGGTTGAACGAGGCGGCGAGCAGGGCCAGGTCGTCCTCGCCGGAGACCACCATGCGCTGGTCGAGCAGGCCGGCGGAGAGGCGCTGGGCGGTGCGCGCGGCCACCCGGACCGGGGTCACCACCAGGCGGGTGACCAGGGCCGCCAGCAGGCCGAGCAGGAGCACCAGCGCGACCCCGGTGGCGACCACCGTGGCCCGGGCGTCGGCCGCCGTGCTGTCCTGCCGGGCCAGCGGTACGAGGTAGTAGAGCTCGACCTGCCCGAACCGGGTCGGCACCGGGGAGCCGTAGACCAGGTATTTCGTCCGCTCGCCGCCGAGCGTGCCGGTGCGGATCTGGTGGGCGACCTTGCCGGACGACGCCACGGTGGCGCGCAGCTCGTCGCTGATCAACGCGCGCACCGGCACGTCCGGTGAGGTGCGCGGCTCGATGAACTCGGCGAAGTTGTCGGCGGTGATCGCCACCACCACCCCGCTGGTCTGCGCCGGGTCACCGCCGGCCAGGTAGTTGACCGTGCCATCGATGCTGTCCTGGAGCTGCGCCTCCTGCGGCTGGCTGTAGAGGTTGAACTGCTTCGCCGCGTATTCGCTGCCGTTGCTCAGCCGGGCCCGCACGTCGGTCTCGGCGTTCTCCAGCAGGATGTTGGTGATCTTGTCGGCGATCAGGTAGGCGAAACCGCCCACCAGCAGACTCGACGCCACGAGTGTGATGGTGACCACGCGGACCTGGAGCGACCGCCGCCAGGCCTGGTGCACACCGGCGGCGAACCGCGTCGACCGGCCGGCCACGACGCGCCACAGCGCCCACGCGGCGGATGGCCGGCGGGGCGCGGTCGGCGGGTCGGGCAGCGGGGTGGTCACCACAGTGCTGACCAGGCTATCCGGTGCCCGCCTTGTAGCCCACGCCCCGGACGGTCAGGATGATTTCGGGTCGCTCCGGATCCGGCTCGATCTTGGCCCGGAGCCGCTGCACGTGCACGTTGACCAGGCGGGTGTCGGCCGCGTGCCGGTAGCCCCACACCTGCTCCAGCAGCACCTCGCGGGTGAAGACCTGGCGCGGCTTGCGGGCGAGCGCGACCAGCAGGTCGAACTCCAGCGGCGTCAGCTTCACCTCCTCGCCGTCCCGGCTGACCGTGTGGGCCGGCACGTCGATGGTGATCTGGTTGCCCGGCGGCCCGATGGTCAGCAGCTCCGGCGCGACGTCCTCGCCGCGGCGCAGCCGGGCCCGCATCCGGGCCACCAGCTCCTTGGGCTTGAACGGCTTGACCACGTAGTCGTCGGCGCCGGACTCCAGCCCCAGCACCACGTCGACGGTGTCGCTCTTGGCGGTCAGCATCACGATGGGCACGCCGGACTCGGACCGGATCGCGCGGGCCACGTCGATGCCGCTCATGCCGGGCAGCATCAGGTCGAGCAGGACGATGTCGGGCCGGCTGTCGCGGAACGCGGCCAGTGCCCGTTCTCCGTCCGCGACGAAGGACGGCACGAAGCCCTCGCTGCGCAGCACGATGCCGAGCATCTCGGCGAGGGCGGGGTCGTCGTCGACCACGAGTACCCGGGCTCTCATGGGGTTTATCGTTCCATCCCCGTTCGTTCGGAGGGTTCGGCGTCTTCACCGGCACGGTAGCGCCGAGCGGGCCCGCGCACCACAGCCGACGGCGTGGCCGCCCCGCGTGGCGTGCCGCGGCGGACGGGTCAACCGGATGCCGACCCGTCGTGCAACCATGATCCCCCGGGCGCCGCGTCGCCCGCCACCTCTACCCTGCCCGCCCAGGAGTACGCGTGCCCGACGCCGGCCCGATCGCGGTGCTCCCGCGCCGCCCGCTGACCGTCGGCGAGCTGCTCGACGCCGCCGTGCTGCTGCTGCGCGACCAGGCCCGGGTGCTGCTCCCGCTCGCCGTGGCGCTGGCCCTGGCCGAGCAGGCCCTGCTGTACCCGTTGCGGACGCTGGCCGACGTCCACCCGCCCGGCTGGTGGCCCACCGACCAGCAACGCCTCGGCTGGTACTGGCTGCTGCTCGCGGTCGGCGCCGGCACCGAGGCGGCGATCGTCGCGCTGCTGGGCAACCCGGCCGCGCGCGGCGGGGCGGCCGCGCTGCTGGGCCGTCGCCCCGGCCCGGCCGAGGTGCTCCGCGCGGCCCGTCCGGGCGCGACCCTGCTGGCGGCGGCCGCGGTCGGGCTCGCCGTCGGCGCCGCCGGGCTGGCCGGACCGGCCTGGTTCGTGGCCTACGGGCTGCTCGGTCTGGTGGTGCCGGCGCTGGTGCTGGACGGGGTGCCGGCGCACCGGGCGGCGGGGCGGGCGGTCCGGCTGGCCGGGCGGCTCGGCGGGCGCGCCGCCGGCATCCGGTTGCTCGGCTACCTCGGCTGGTGGCTGGTCCGCGTCGGCATCGGGCTGGGCGTCCCGTACGGGCTCGGTCTGCTGGGCCTGTTCGACGTGTCGGCGTGGGCGCTGCCACTGGCCGTGGCCGCCCAGGTCGCGGTGAACGCGCTCGCCTACCCGGCGCTGGCCTGCCTGGACGCGGTGCTGCACCTGGAGACCCGGATGCGCACCGAGGGGCTGGACATCCGGCTCTCCCGGGCGCCGGCCGGCGTACCCGAGCCCGTGCTGCTGGCGGCCCCGCGGTGAGCCGGTGGTGGACCGAGGCGGTCGCCGCGCTCGGTGACGTCGTCGCCCTGCCGCTGGTCGTGCTGATCCTGCTGGCCGCCGCGCTGGTGGCGGCGCTGGCCTGGTACTACTTCCCGACCTGGGTGCCCCGCCGGCTGCCCCGGCCGACAGTGCCCCGGTTCCGGCTGCCCCGGCTGCGGTGGCGGCTCCGGCTGCCCCGACTCCGCCGGGTCCGCCCGCGCCGCCGCGCCCGCCGCCGGCCGGACCTGCCGGCGGCGCGCGTGCCCACCCCCCGGGCCGCGCCACCCGCGCCGGCCGCCGACGCCGGGCTGGCCGACCGGCTGGCCGCCGAGGGCCGGTACGCCGAGGCGGTCCGGGAACGGCTGCGGGAGATGGTCCGGCTCCTGATCACCCGACGGCTGGTGGAGCCACAGGCCGGGCTGACCGTCACCGAGCTGACCGAGGCCGCGGCCCGGGTCCGGCCGACGGTCCGGCCCACCCTGCACGCCGCCGGCACGATCTTCTCCGACCTCTGGTACGCCCAGCGCCCGGCCACCGCCACCCACGACCACCGGATGCGCGACCTCGCCGCGGACCTGCGCCGCGAGCTGACCGGCGAGGAGGAGCGGTGACCGACACCCGGGCCCCGGAACGGCCCACCGCCCCGACCGCGCCGCCACGCCGGCGGCACCGCCTCCTCGTCCCGCTCGGGCTGGCCGTCCTGCTGATCGTCGCCACCCTGGTGCTGCACGCGGTGGACCAACCCGACCCGGACGAGCGCGGCTTCCTCTCCCCCGTCGCCACCGGCGACGACGGCGGCAGCCGGCTCGCCGAGGCGCTGCGCGCGCAGGGGGTGCCGGTGCGCCGGGAGACCGACGTCGAGGCCGCGCTGCGCACCGCCCGCGCGGCGCCCGGCACGCTGTTCGTGCCCGCCCCGGACCTGGTCCACCCGGACACGCTCGCCGGCCTGACCGCGCTGCCCCCCGGCAGCCGGCTGGTGCTGGTCGATCCGTCCCGCCGGGTCCTGGTCGAGCTGCACGCCCCGGCCGAGCCGACCACCCGCCGCTGGGCCACCCGCGCGGTGCCGCCGGACGGCGACGACGAGACCTGCCGGCTGCCCGAGGCGCTCCGCGCCGGCACCGCCGCCGTCGACCATCAGCGGTACGCCGGGCCGGAGAGCGCCGACCGCTGCTACGGCGGCGCGCTCCTCCGGATCCCCAGCGGCACCGAGGTGGTGCTGGTGGGGGCCAGCGACCCGTTCCGCAACGACCGGATCGCCGAGTGGGGCAACGAGGACCTCGCCACCGGCCTGCTCGGCGGCGGTCGCCCGCTGGTCTGGCTGGACCTGCCCGGCCCGGCGCCGGCGCCGGCGCGGTCGCGCGTGCCCGGGGAGCGTGAGACCGGCGCGCCACCGACCGGTGGCGGCCCCGAGCGGACCCAGCGTCCCGACCGGGCCGACCCGCCGCATCGCGACAACCCGCTCTGGGGCGCCTTCCCGCAGTGGTTCTGGGCAATCCTGGTGCAGCTCGCGGTGGCCGGACTGCTGGTGGTGATCTGGCGGGCCCGCCGGCTCGGGCCGCCGGTGGCCGAGCCGCTGCCGGTGACCGTCCGGTCCGCCGAGACCGTGCGCGGCCGGGCCCGGCTCTACCGCCGGGCGGGCGCCCGGGACACCGTCGCCGCAACGCTGCGCCGGGCCGCCCTGGACCGCCTCATGCCCCGGCTCAACCTGCCGCCCGACACGCCGGACGACGAGGTGGCGACCCGGATCGCCACCGCCGTCGGCGGCGACCCGGAGAACGTGACCGACCTGCTGTACGGCCCCGAGCCGGGCGACGACCGGGAGCTGCTGGCGCTGAGCCGCGACCTGGACACGCTCACCCGTACCCTGGCCCCGCATCCGAGCGAAGGAGAACCCCGGTGACCGGACCCGTCATCGCCGCCGCGTCGCCCACCGCCCCGTCCGAGGCGCGGGCCGCCCTGCACCGGCTGCGCGCCGAGGTGGCCAAGGCCGTCGTCGGCCAGGACGCCGTGGTGACCGGCCTGGTGATCGCGCTGCTGTGCCGGGGGCACGTGCTGCTGGAGGGCGTGCCGGGCGTGGCCAAGACGCTGCTGGTGCGCACCCTGGCCACCGCGCTCGACCTGGACTCCAAGCGGGTGCAGTTCACCCCCGACCTGATGCCCGGCGACGTCACCGGCTCGCTGATCTTCGACCCGCGTACCGCCGCGTTCACGTTCCGGGAGGGGCCGGTCTTCACCAACCTGCTCCTCGCCGACGAGATCAACCGCACCCCGCCCAAGACGCAGTCGGCGCTGCTGGAGGTGATGGAGGAGCGGCAGGTCTCGGTCGAGGGCGGGCGCCGCCCGCTGCCCGAGCCGTTCATCGTGGCGGCGACCCAGAACCCGGTCGAGTACGAGGGCACCTACCCGCTGCCCGAGGCGCAACTCGACCGCTTCCTGCTCAAGCTGACCGTGCCGCTGCCGGAACGGGACGAGGAACTGGGCGTGCTGCGCGCGCACCACGCCGGCTTCGACCCGCGCGACCTGCGTGCGGCCGGCGTACGCCCGGTTGCCGGCGCGGCCGACCTGGCCGCCGCCCGGGCGGAGGCGCACGCCGTGCACGTGGCCGAGCCGGTCCTCGGCTACATCGTGGACCTCTGCCGCGCCACCCGGGTCGCCCCGGCCCTGGAGCTGGGCGCCTCGCCCCGGGGCGCCACCGCGCTGCTCGCCACCGCGAAGGCGTGGTCCTGGCTGGCCGGACGGGACCACGTCACGCCGGACGACGTGAAGGCGGTGGCCCGGCCCACGCTGCGGCACCGGCTGCGCCCGCGCCCGGAGGTGGAGCTGGAGGGCGTCACCGTGGACGCCGTGCTGGACTCGGTGCTGGCCACCGTGCCGACCCCGCGATGACCTGGCGGGCGGGTCTGCTGCTCGCCGCGGGCGCGGCGACGCTGCCGGTCTGGCCGGCCCCGTTCCTCGGCGTCGCCGTGCTGACCGCGGCGGTGCTGCTGCTGGTCGCCGTCGACCGGCTCCTCGCGGCCTCGCCGCACGCCCTCACCGTGACCCGCACCGGCGACCGGACCGTCCGGCTCGGCGGCACCGCCACGGTCACCCTGCACCTGACCAACCCCACCGACGCGGCGGTGCACGCCCAGGTACGCGACGCGTGGGTGCCCTCCGCCGGGGCGCGGCCCGAGCTGTCCCCGGGCCGGGTGCTCACCGTCGCGCCGGGCGCCACGGCCACGCTGCCGGTCCGCCTCACCCCGACCCGGCGCGGCGACCGGCCGGCGGTGGCGCTGACCGTACGCTCGCTCGGGCCGATGCGCCTGGGCTTCCGGCAGCGCGCCGAACGTCCCGCCACGCCGCCGTGGACGCTGCGGGTGCTGCCCCGGTTCGACTCCCGCAAGCACCTGCCGGAGAAGCTGGCCCGGCTCCGGATCATCGACGGCGTCCAGGTGACCCGGGGGCGCGGGCACGGCACCGAGTTCGACACCCTGCGCGAGTACGCCGTCGGCGACGACGTGCGGTCGATCGACTGGCGGGCCAGCGCCCGCCGCGCCGACGTGCTCGTCCGCACCTGGCGACCGGAGCGCGACCGGCGGCTGGTCTGCGTGCTGGACACCGGCCGCACCTCGGCGGTCCGGCTCGGCGACGAGCCCCGGCTGGACACCGCGATCGACGCGGCGCTGCTGCTGACCGCGCTGGCCGCCCGGGCCGGCGACCGGGTGGACCTGCTCGCCGTGGACACCGCGGTGCGCGCCCGGGTGACCGGCAGCGGCCGACCGGCGCTGCTCCCCCGGCTGGTCGAGGCGATGGCGCCGCTCCAGCCGGCGCTGGTCGAGACCGACTTCGAGCTGATCGCCGCGGAGGTGCTGCGCCGGGAACGGCAGCGCAGCCTGGTGGTGCTCTTCACCGCGCTGGACGCGGGGGCGCTGCGGGAGGGACTGCTCCCGGTGCTGCCCCGGCTGGCCGCCCGGCACCGGGTGGTGCTGGCGGCCACCCACGACCCGGTGCTGACCGGGCTCACCACGGCCACCCCGACCGGCCCGGACGACCCGTACACGGCCGCTGCGGCCTGGCGCGCGCTCGCCGAACGGGACCGGGTGCGCGCCGCCCTGTCCCGGCACGGGGTGACCGTGGTGGACGTGGCCGCCGACCGGCTCGCCCCCACCGTCGCCGACACCTACCTGCGGCTCAAGTCCCTCGGCCAGCTCTGACCGCCCGCCGCCCCAGCACCAGCGCGTACGCCAGGAACGCCGCCCACACCGCGGCGCCGACCGCCACCCGGACCGGCATCGGCAGCGGCGCCGGGGTGACGAACGCCTCCAGCAGCGCGGAGACGGCGAAGAGCCCGACCAGCCCGGCGGCGACCACGATGGCGGCCCGGCCCGCCTCGGTGACCGCCCGGCCGCGCCCGAGGTGCGCGGGCGGGGCGATCCAGGCCCAGGCGGTCCGCAGCCCGACCCCGGCGGCGACGTAGATGCCGGTCAGCTCCAGCAACCCGTGCGGTGTGATCATCCCGAAGAAGACGTCCGCCCGGCCGTAGGCGACCATCACACCGCCCACCACGCCGATGTTCAGCGCGTTCTGCCACAGCAGCCAGAACACCGGCACCACCAGCACGCCGGCGGCCAGGCACTGGGCGGCCAGCCAGGCGTTGTGCGTCCACAGGTGGAACGCGAACGTCGGCGCGGCGAACTCGGTGTAGTAGCCGGCGAAGCCGGAGTCGACGAGCTGCCGGGCCGACTCGGCGCCGACGAACGCGGCGGCGGTGTCCGGGTGGCCGGCGACGAACCAGATGAGGAAGACGGTCAGCGCGCTGAACCCGGTGGCGACGCCGCACCACCAGGGCCAGGCCCGGTAGAGCGCGGCCGGCAGGTCGGCCAGCAGGAACCGGCGCAGCGCCGCCCAGGAGGGCCGGGGGCGGCCGGTGATCCGGGCGCGGGCCGCGAGGACCAGGTGGGACAGGCGCCCCACCAGCGCCGGCTCGGGGGCCCGGCTGCGGACCGCGGAGAGGTGGGTGGCGGTGCGCTGGTAGAGCCCGACCAGCTCGTCGACCTCGGCGGCGTCCAGGCGACGCCGGCCGGTCAACTGCTCCAGCCGCCGCCACTCGGCGCCGTGCTCCGCCACGTACGCGTCGAGATCCACTCGTCCTCCCCCGTGAGGCGTCCATGGTGTTCACTGTCGGGGTGCGCGCGCAACCTCCCCCACCGCCCCGGTGGGCCGACGCCGGTCTGGTCAGCGGCGAGGCGGTGGAGCTGGACGTCCGGGTGGCCCGGCTGGGCTCGCGGGTGCTCGCCCTGCTGATCGACCTGGTCGTCCAGGTCGGCCTCGCGCTGGTGCTCGGTGCGGCGCTGTCGCTGCTGGTGCTCACCCTCCCCCGGGACGTGGTGGACGCCGCCCTGGCCGGCGGGCTCCAGGTCGTGCTCGTGGTGCTGGTGCTGGTCGGCTATCCGGTGGTGATGGAGCGGTTCGTCGGCGGCCGGACGGTGGGCAAGCTGGCGGTGGGCCTGCGGGTGGTCCGCGCCGACGGCGGCCCGGTCGGGGTGGGACAGTCGCTGACCCGGGCCCTGGTCGGGGTCGCGGTGGAGTGGCCCGGCCTGGTGCTGCCGTTGCTGAGCTGGGCGGCGAGCGTGACGGTGATGCTCACCGACCCGCGCGGCCGGCGACTGGGTGACCTGGTGGCCGGCACGCTGGTGGTGCACACCCGGGCCACCGGGGTGTGGCGGCCGCTGCCGCCGGCCGCGCCGCCGCTGATCGGCTGGGCGGGCACGCTCGACCTGACCCGGGTGGACGACGCGCTGGCGCTGGCCGTCCGGCAGTACCTGGACCGGCTGCACCAGCTCGCCGCGCCGGACCGGGTCCGGCTGGGCCGGGAGCTGTGGGCGGAGGTCGCCGCGGTGACGTCGCCGCCGCCGCCGTGGGCCGCGCCGGAGTGGGCGTACCTGACCGCCGTGCTGGCCGAGCGGGCGCGCCGGTCGGCGTACCGGCTGGGTCGCGCCCGCGCGGTGACCGCGACGCTCTGGCCGGAGCTGGCCCCGGCACCGGCCACGCCGCCTCCGGCCGCACTGCGGCGCGCCGCCCCGGAACCCGCCGGGCCCTCTCCGGTACGCCGCTGAGCCGGCTCAGGAGAACAGCGCGCGCCCCCACCAGTCGGCCGCGTCGCGCACGCCCGGCGGGCAGGCGAACAGGCCGCTGGAGACGTGCCGCAGGTATTCGTTCATCGCGTCGTTGCGGGCCAGCCGGGTCTGGATCGGCACGAACTGCTTGCGCGGGTCCCGCTGGTAGGCGATGAAGAACAGCCCGGCGTCGAGCCGGCCCAGCCCGTCGGAGCCGTCCACGAAGTTGTAGCCGCGCCGCAGCAGCCGGGCGCCGTCGTTCTGGTCGGGGTGGGCGAGCCGCACGTGGGCGTTCTCCGCGATGACCGGTTGACCGTCGTCGCCCTTCGCGGCGAAGTCCGGCTCGTCGAACTCGTCGCGCTTGCCCAGCGGCGCGCCGCTGCCCTTGGTCCGGCCGGTGATCATCTCCTGCTCGGCCAGCGGGCTGCGGTCCCAGGTCTCGATCAGCATCCGGATCTTGCGGGTGACCAGGTAGGACCCGCCGGCCATCCAGTCCGGGCCGTCGCCGGGCTGCACCCAGAGCTGCTCGCGCAGCAGGCCGGCGTCCTCGGCCTTGAGGTTGGCGGTGCCGTCCTTGAACCCGAACAGGTTGCGCGGCGTCGCCTGGTCCCGTGAGGTCGACGAGGTTCGCCCGAAGCCGAGCTGCGACCAGCGGACGCTGACCACGCCCATGCCGATCCGGGCCAGGTTGCGGATGGCGTGCACCGCCACCTGCGGATCGTTGGCGCAGGCCTGGACGCAGATGTCGCCGCCGGACAGCTCCGGCTTGAGCGCGTCACCGGCGAAGTGCGGCAGCTCGGCCAGTGCGGCGGGCCGCCGGTCGGCGATGCCGAACCGGTCCCGGCCCTGGGCGTCCCGGAACAGTGACGCGCCGAAGCCGACGGTGACGGTCAGCTGGGACGGGGGCAACCCGAGCGCCTCGCCGGTGTCGTCGGGCGGGGCCTCCGGCATGCCACCGACGGCGCCGATCAGCCCGGCGTCCTTGCCGGCGGTCATCCGGGCCGCGGCGGCGGTCCACTCCTGGAGCATCGCGACCAACCGGTCCCGGTCCTTGGTGACCACGTCGAACGCGACGAAGTGCAGCCGGTCCTGCGCCGGGGTGGTGATCCCGGCCTGGTGCTCGCCCTGGAACGGGACCGCCCCGGCCGCCGTCTCGGTGGCCGACGCCCGGTCGCCACCGGCGAGCAGCGCGCCGGCGCCGGCGGCCGCACCGGCGACGCCGGCCACCCCGACACCGGCCAGGGTCATCGCCCGTCGACGGGAGACCCCCCGAGCGGCCTGCTGGCTGTTCGGCTCGCGCGTCGCGTCGCCACCGGTCGGCGTGGTCATCGGGCGACGGCCGCCGCGACCTTGCTGACCGGCTCGGCCAGCGCGTTGATGCTGTCCGACAGCTCCTTCAGCTCCGCCTTGCTGAGCTGGGTGTGCAGCTTCCACCCGTCGCCGGCGCGGTGCTTGCCGAGCGCCGCCTCGACGTTGGCGAACTCGCTGTCGAGCTGCTTGACCAGGTCGGGCGCGCGCTGCTCCAAGGCGGGGCGGAGCGCGGCGACGGCCGCCTTCGAGCCCTCCAGGTTGGCGTTGAAGTCCCACAGGTCGGTGTGCGAGTAGCGCTCCTCCTCGCCGGTGATCTTGCCGCTGGCGACCTCGTCGAGGAGGGCCTTGGCGCCGTTGGCGAGCTGGAGCGGGGTGAGCTTCTCGGCGTTGGCCCTGGCCACGATCGCCTTGACGTCGACCAGGAGCTGGTCGGCGATCGGGCCGTCCTTGCTCACGTCACCGCTGGTCCAGAGGTCCTTCTCGATCCGGTGGAAGCCGGTGAACTCCATGCCCTCCTCGACGACCTCCTCGCGGCCGTCGATCTTCGGGTCGAGGTCGCCGAAGCTCTCCGCCACCGGTTCGATCCGCTCCCAGTAGGTGCGGGCCACCGGGTAGAGCGCCTTCGCCTTCGCCACGTCGTTGGCCTTGACCGCGGCCACGAACTCCTCGGTCTTCGTCAGCAGCGCGGCGGTCTGGCTCTGCACGTAGCGCTGGTAGCTGGCGGTGGCCTGGGTCAGCGCGGCGTCGGGGGCGACGCTCGCGGCGGTGCCGCTGACCTTCAGCGCGCCCCGGATGCCCCGGCCGCTCATGCCCGGCTTGCAGGCGGTCTCGTACGTGCCGGCGGGCAGTTCGACCCGCAGCTCGCGGCTGAGCCCCGGCGCGATGTTCTCCACCTCGCCCATGACCCGGTCACCCGCGGCGTAGACGTAGAACTCGTTGACCTTGGAGCCGGTGTTGGTCACCCTGAACGTCACCTGGCCGGCGTCGATCTCCGTGCTGCCGACCTCGCAGGCGGTGTCGGTGGCCTTGACCGCGATCGGCCCACCGGCCGTGGCGTCGGTGTCGTCACCGCCGCCGCAGCCGGCCAGTCCGGCGACGGCGAGCAGCCCGGCGGCGGCGGGCGCGACGAATCGAGTGGTACGCATCGGTGCGGGGTCTCCTCGGAAACGGGCCGGTCAGGCGCGCGGGGACGGAACGGCGGCGTCGGCCGGCGCGGGCTCGGCCGGGGTCGCGGCGGGCTCGGCCGGCTCGACGGGCTGAGCCGGCTGGGTGGGCCGCACGGGCTGGGCGGCCGGCTTCGGCGGCTGGGTGGGCTTGCGCAGGAAGAGCACGAGGACCGGCACGGCGTACGCCACCCAGGCGACCAGTTCCAGCACGGTCGGCGCGGCGGTGATGTTGAACATGCCGGCGAGCAGCGCGCCGTACCAGGCGTTCGGGTCCAGCGTGGCGGAGATGTCGAAGGCCTGGTCGTTCAGGCCGGGCAGCACGCCGGCCTCCTGGAAGTCGTGCACGCCATACTTGAGGATGCCGGCGGCGACCAGGATCAGCAGCGCGCCGGTCCAGGTGAAGAACCGGCTCAGGTTGATCTTCAGGGCGCTGCGGTAGAGCCCGAAGCCGATCACCACGGCGGTGACGATGCCGCCGACCAGGGCGAGCAGCGAGCCGGCGCCGGTGCCGCCGGCCACGCTCTCGGCGGCGGCGTAGAAGATCAGCGCGGTCTCCAGCCCTTCCCGGACCACCGCGAGGAACGCCATGCCGGCCACCGCCAGCGATCCGACGGCCAGCGCCTCGGTCAGCTTGCCGCGCAGCTCACCGGCGATCGAGCGGGCGGCCTTGCGCATCCAGAAGATCATCCAGGTCACGAAGACCACGGCCGCGACCGAGGTGACCGCCTCGAAGAACTCCCGCGACTCGGAGGTGCGCAGCAGCGAGGTGGAGGTGTACTGGATCAGCGAGCCGAAGACGACGGAGAGCGCCACGGCCGCGCCGACACCGGCCCAGACCTGGGGCAGACGGTCACGCCGCTGCGACTTCACCAGGAAGGCGACCAGGATGCTGACCACCAGGGTCGCTTCCAGGCCCTCCCGCAGGCCGATCAGGTACGTGGCGAACATCGGTTACTCCGTAGTCGGTCAGGCATGCCTCAGTTAACTTAGGGCAGCCATACCTTCCTCCTGATCCAGGGGTGACGTCAAGTTGTTCAGGACAACGTCACCCCGGTCGACCGATGCCCGACACCCGCCGGACCACCCGCGTACGCGAAAGGGACCGGGACGGCCGCGCGACGGCCGACCCCGGTCCCCTCCGGGAGTGGGACTCAGTAGCGGTAGTGGTCCGACTTGAACGGGCCCTCCGGCGAGACGCCCAGGTAGGAGGCCTGCTCCTTGGTGAGCGTGGTCAGCTTGGCGCCGAGCGCGTCCAGGTGCAGCCGGGCGACCTTCTCGTCCAGGTGCTTGGGGAGCACGTAGACACCGATCGGGTATTCGTCGGTCTTGGTGAACAGCTCGATCTGGGCGATCGTCTGGTTGGCGAACGAGTTCGACATCACGAAGCTCGGGTGGCCGGTGGCGTTGCCCAGGTTCAGCAGGCGGCCCTCGGAGAGCACGATGATCGCGTGGCCGTCGTCGAAGCGCCACACGTCGACCTGCGGCTTGATGTTCTCCCGGGTGACGTCGCTGCGCTTCGCCAGGCCGGCCATGTCGATCTCGTTGTCGAAGTGGCCGATGTTGCCGACGATGGCCTGGTGCTTCATCCGGGCCATGTGCTCGTTGGTGATGACGTCGAAGCAACCGGTCGCGGTGATGAAGATGTCCGCCTGCTCGACCACGTCGTCCAGCGTGGCGACCTGGTAGCCGTCCATCGCCGCCTGGAGCGCGCAGATCGGGTCGACCTCGGTCACCACGACGCGGGCGCCCTGGCCACGCAGCGACTCGGCACAGCCCTTGCCCACGTCGCCGTAGCCCATGACCACGGCCATCTTGCCGCCGATCAGCACGTCGGTGGCGCGGTTGATGCCGTCGATGAGCGAGTGGCGGCAGCCGTACTTGTTGTCGAACTTGCTCTTGGTCACCGAGTCGTTGACGTTGATCGCCGGGAAGAGCAGCGTGCCGGCGCGGTGCATCTCGTAGAGCCGGTGCACACCGGTGGTGGTCTCCTCGGTGACGCCCTTGATGCCGGCGGCGATCCGGGTCCAGCGCTGGTTGTCCTCGCCGAGCGAGCGGTGCAGCAGCTCGAGGATGACGGCGTACTCCTCGGAGTCGGCGGACTCGACCGGCGGCACGACACCGGCCTTCTCGAACTCGGCGCCCTTGTGCACGAGCAGGGTGGCGTCGCCACCGTCGTCGAGGATCATGTTCGGGCCCTGCCCGTCCGGCCAGGCGAGCACCTGCTCGGTGCACCACCAGTATTCCGGCAGGGTCTCGCCCTTCCAGGCGTAGACCGGCACGCCGGCCGGTGCCTCGGGGGTGCCCTCGGGGCCGACCACGATCGCCGCGGCGGCGTGGTCCTGAGTGGAGAAGATGTTGCAGGACGCCCACCGGACCTGCGCGCCGAGCGCGACCAGGGTCTCGATCAGGACGGCGGTCTGGACGGTCATGTGCAGCGAGCCGGTGATGCGGGCGCCGGCGAGCGGCTGGGCGTCGGCGAACTCGCGCCGGATCGCCATCAGGCCGGGCATCTCGTGCTCCGCGAGCCGGATCTCCTTACGCCCGAACGCGGCGAGCGACAGATCCGCCACCTTGTAGTCGCCCTCGGCGAGGGTGCTCGGCCGGGCGCCGGACGACGAGCCGCTGGTGGCCGCCGGAAGGGTGCTGGTCATGGAAGCTCCTGTCGAAGGAAGTGCTGCGCAGCCTTCCACCTTACGCGCGTGGGCCCGCTCACCCGGTGCCGGTTGGCGCACGGGGACGGCGGGCGGGCGGCGGACAGCGCACGGGGCGGTCGGTCGTGAGCGGACTTTCCGCCCACGGCCCGGCCGCCCCGTGCATCCCCCCGGTTTGGTTCCCCGCGCGTCCCCGGACCTTCGTCGCGACAACGCTGCGTACCCATAGAGTCACACTGAGCAACAGCCCCGTCAAGCGTTTCGGGAAAGTCGGACTTGCTCCAGTCAGCGCAGGCCGCAGGTGGCCACGAACGCCTCGCCGTCCCCGCCGAGCGCCAACGGGCCGCCCGCGGCCGTACCGACCGCCGCCTGGCCCGCGCCGAGCGTCACCACACCGACCCCGTCGTCCACGGTCAGCTTGCCGGACCGGCAGAGCACCACCCGGGGGCCGGGCAGCGTCAGCCGCACCCCCGGCGACCCGGCGGCCACCTCCACCCGGTGCAGGGCGAAATCCTCCACCGGCACCGGCCAGGTCAGCACGCCGGGCGCGACCGGCTCCGGCCGCACCACCGGGTCGGCCAGCACCTCGAACCGCAGCACCCGCACCAGCTCGTCCACGTCGACCCGCTTCGGGGTCAGCCCGCCGCGCAGCACGTTGTCGCTGGCCGCCATGATCTCCACACCGGTGCCGCGCAGGTAGGCGTGCAGGTTGCCGGCCGGCATCCAGATCGCCTCGCCCGGCGCCAGCCGGACGTGGTGCAGCAGCAACGCCACCACCACGCCCGGGTCGGCCGGATAGCCGACGGCCAGCGCCCGCACCAGCGCCGCGTCCGGCGAGGTCGAGCCGGCGGCCGCCGCCGACACGGCCGCCACCAGCCCGGCGCGCTCCGCGTCCGGCCAGCTCAGCAGCGCGCGTACGGCCTCCCGCAGGCCCGCCGGCCCGGTGCGCAGCGCGGCCGCCACCGGCTCCAGCGCGGGTACGCCGAACGCGGCGATCGCCGCCGCCGACTCGGCCGGGTCACGGAAGCCACAGAGCGCCTCGAACTCCGAGAGCGCGACCAGCAGCTCCGGCTTGTGGTAGGGGTCGACGTAGTTGACCCGCCCCACGTCGGCCGCGTGCCCGGCCCGCGCCTGCTCGGCATCCGGATGGGCCTGCAGGCTCAGCGGCGCGTCCGCGGCCAGCACCTTCAACAGGAACGGCAGCCGGGTGCCGAACCGGCCGACCAGCCGCTCACCGAGCCAGTGCCCCGGCTCGGCGACCAGTAGCTCGGTCAGGCTGACCGGACGGCCGTCCCGGTCCACCGTGGCCGGGGCGCCCGGGTGGGCGCCCAGCCACAGCTCGGCCTCCGGCCCGTCGCTCGGCACCGGTCGCCCCTGCAACGCGGCGATCGCGGTCCGCGAGCCCCAGGCGTAGTCCCGGATCCGCCCCTGCAACAACTCCATCGGTCAGCCCCCGGAACGCCCGGCCACCTCGTCGGCCGCCGGCGCGTCGGTGGTCGCGGCCTCCGGCACGGCCGTGTCGGCCGCCTGCCCGGTGCCCGCCCGCTCCGCCGCGGCGCTGTAGATGTCGGGCTCCAGGTAGATCACCCGGGCGATCGGCACCTCGCGGCGGATCCGCGCCTCGACCGCGTTGATGCCCCGGGCCAGCTCCTCGGCGCTCTCGCAGGCCGGCACGGCGATCTTCGCGGCCACCATCAGCTCCTCCGGGCCGAGGTAGAGCGTCTTCATGTGGATGATCCGCTCGACCTCCGGGCCACCGGTGACGGCCTGCTCGATCTTGGCCAGCTCGCTGCGCTCGGCACCCTCACCGAGCAACAGGCTCTTGGTCTCGATCGCGAGCGTGATCGCGATGATCACCAGCAGCACGCCGATCATCGCGGTGCCGGCGGCGTCCCACATGCCGTTGCCGGTAATCAACGTCATGCCGACGCCGAACAGCGCGAAGACCAGACCGACCAGGGCGCCGAAGTCCTCCAGGAGGACCACCGGCAGCTCCGGGGCCTTGGCCCGGCGGATGAACCGGACCCAGGTCTGCTTGCCCCGGACCAGGTTGGACTCCTTGATCGCGGTGCGGAAGGAGAAGCCCTCCATGACGATCGCGGCCAGCAGCACCACCACCGGCACCCACTGCCACTCCGTGATCGCGTGCGGGTCGGAGGCCTTGTGGTAGGCCTCGTAGAGCGCGAACAGGCCACCGAGGCTGAACAGCACGATCGCCACGATGAACGCGTAGATGTAGCGCTCCCGGCCGTAGCCGAACGGGTGCTGCGGCGTGGCCTCCCGCTTGGCCCGCCGACCGCCGATCAGCAGCAGACCCTGGTTGCCGGAGTCGGCCACCGAGTGGATCGACTCGGCCAGCATCGACGACGAGCCGGTCAGCAGGAATGCGATGAACTTGGTGACGGCGATGCCGAGGTTCGCCGCCAGGGCGGCGACGATCGCCTTCGTGCCCCCGTTTGCGCTCATTCCCCGCCTCGCTCGATGCCGCACGTGCTCACTGGTTTGCCAGCTCCTTCATTTCCGTGACGGCCGGTACGGCCATCGGGTCCAGCCCGTGTGCCAGGGCGAGGTAGATCGAGGCGAAGTCGGGAACCGCGACCAGCGAGGCGAGCCGCTCCAGGGCGGAGCCGCCCTCGGCGGTGACCACGTCGCAGCGCACCCCGCGCCGCTCGGCGAGCGTCTGCACCGCGTCCGCCCGGCGCTCCTCCACCGCCAGCGGCTCGTCGGTGTCGTCGTCGGCGTTGAGCCCGCCGTCGCGCAGCAGCACCAACCGCAGCCGGGTGCCGTCGGGGTCGTCGTCGCCCGGGTCGGCGAAGATGTCCCGCTCGCCCTCGGCCAGCCCACCGAAGACACCGTCGAGCAGGCCCACCCGACCCCGGCCGGCCTCGCCCAGCGCGCCGGTGACCACCGGATAGCGGGCGTTGGCGGACAGCGTGTCACCGAACCGGCGGGCGGCCACGGTGGCCAGCGGGGACGAGCCCCAGACGATCGGGATCGACCCGGACAGGCCCAGCGCCAGCGACTTCGCCGGGTTGACGAAGGACTCGGCGGTCGGCCGGCACCGGTCGGCGTCGGCGTCCAGCCGGGCCGCCGTCTCGGCCAGGTCCGCCTCGTTGACCTTCACGAGCCCGAGCGTACGGGCGGCGAGCAGGACCGGCACGGTGAGCGCCCAGAGGCTGGCCCGGGCCGGGGCGCGCCGGGGCACCGGGATGAACGGCGCCCGGGCCCGCTCGGCCACCGACTGGAGTTGCGAGTCCGGCGCGCCGACGGCGACCAGCCGGGCCCCGCGCCGGTGCGCCGCCTCGGCCGCGCCCAACGCCTCGGGGCTGCGGCCGGACGCGCTCACCGCGATGACCACGTCCGCCGCGCCCACCCAACCGGGCACGCCGGCGCTGCGGTGCGGAATGACCGGCACCGGGCAGCGCGGACCGGCCACGGTCGCCAGCACGTCCCCGGTGCGCCCGGCGGTGCCGATGCCGGCGATGACCACCGCGCGGGGGCGGCCGTCGTCGGCGAGCACGGACAGGTTCGCCTCGGCCGCCAGCGCCGCCGACTCCCGCACCTGGGCGCCCGCCGAGGCGGTGAACCGCAGCATCCCGCCCGGATCGCGCTCGGACAGCAGCGCCGGATCGTCCAGCAGGGCCTCGTCCGCGTGCCGGTGCCCGCTGACCCCGGCCGTACCCTCCATCACCGCGACGACCCGCCACGCGCGTCGTCGGCGGCGGGACCGCCGCGCGCCTCGTCCAGGAGCAGCACCGGGACGTCGTCGCGCACCTCGAAGACGCGGCCGCACTCGGTGCAGGTGAGCGTCTGCGCCTGCGCGTCGTAGTCGAGCGGGGCGTGGTGCGTGTCCGGGCAGGCGAGGATCTCGAGCAACTGCGGGTCCAGGGCCACGGCGCGGCTCCTTCCACGTATGTGGTCTCACCGGTCGGCGGTGCCGTCCGGCGCACGCGATCTTATCGGCGAACCGGCCCCGGCACCGGGCCCCATTCGGCACCCGACGACCGGCCCCGCGACCGGGTCACGCCACCATCACTCTTCGTCACGGTAACCCCGGGGACCCGTCGGGTTCCGGCTCAGTCCGGCATGCGGGGCAACACGCTGGTGGCGTCCGCGCCCCCGGGGGCCGGCGGGGCGGGGGCGGGGGACACGTCCCCGGCCGCCGGAGAGGTGGGGGCGGCAGCCGTCGGCGCCCCGTACACGTTGCCGGCCGGCCGGGGCGGCGTCGCGCCGCCGTACACCGTCGGGGCGGGCCCCGGCGTCCCGGAGCGGTAGGTGGTGCTGCTGCGCGGCAGTGGAACCGGCGGATGGTCGGCCGCCGGCACGGCGTCCGACCGGTCCGCGCGGCTGCGCCGCACCAGCAGGACGATCAGCGCGGCGCCGACGAGCACCAGCCCGATGCCGAACCACATGATCATGGAACCTCCGAAGGACGAGTCGTCGGCCGCCGCGGCGGGGTCGACGGCGGCGACGACCGGCGACGTGCTCGCCGTCTCGGCCGGCGTGGTCACTGCCGCGCTGGGCTTGGGGGTCGGCGAGGGCTTGCGGGAAGGGCTCGCGCTCGGCGTGGGCTGCGCGCCCACCAGCCGGGCCGACCGGCCGGCCCGGCCGAGCACCTGGCCGTTCGCCGCGCTCGCCTCGCCGGCCAGCTCCAGCCGCCCACCGACGGCGCCGTCCGCGAAGGCCACCCGGTAACGCACCGTGGCGCCCTTGCCCTTGCACAGCGGCCGGTCGACCGCCGCCACCTGGGCGGTGGCCACCGCGCCCCCGCCGCCGGAGACCGGCACCGGCGTCCACCGGCGACCGACCGCCACCTCCACCCGGACCTGGTCCGCGCGCAGGCCCTCGACCCGCAACCCGAGCGCGGTACGGAGCATGACGCAGCCCTCGGTCCGCTTCCGCACCTCGATCGCCACCACGCCCGGCGACCCACCGGCGGTGAAGCTGGCCGCCGAGCGCAGCCCCACCCGGTCACCCTCCGCCAGGGCCGGGGAAGCCGCGGCGGCCACCAGGCCACCCAGCAACGCGCCGACCGTGGCCCAGCGCGCCGCGTGCCGCCTCACCGACATCTCCACCTCACCGTTTCCGTCCCGGACGGGATCCGCCGGTGAGGTTACTACCCGGCCACCCGGGCACCCGCCCATCGAGCGCTCCACATGTGTGCCGCGACACGCCGCCACGGTCAGCCCCGGTCGCCACCCGCCGCGAGCGCCCGGCGGCAGAGCTGGTCCGCCGTCCGGGTCGTCTCCGGAAGCCGGTACCGGGGCGTCAGGGCCAGTACCCGCTCCACCGCGTTCTCCAACCCCATCCGGTGCCCGACGCTGACGAAGACCGGCCTGGTCCCGTCCCGCGTCCGCAGCACCCGCCCGACCACCTCGTCGCGGTCGCGCAGCGGCGACCACTCCCCCCGCCGTGGCCCGGGCCCGGTCCAGGTGCCGACCAGCGAGGTCTTCCCGACCCCGATCACCGGCAACCCGGTCACCAGACCCAGATGGCAGGCCAACCCGAACCGGCGCGGGTGCGCCACCCCGTGTCCGTCGCAGACCAGCAGTTCGGGGCGGACGGTGAGCCGGTCCAGCGCCGCCAGCAACGCCGGCATCTCGCGGAAGGCGAACAACCCCGGCACGTACGGGAACGCCGGCCGTCCCACGGCCACCGCCTCGTCCACCACGACGAGGCTGGTCGCGTCCAGGACCGTGACGGCCGCCGCGAGCCGGTCGCCGCTGGTCGCGTACGCGACGTCCAGGCCGGCGACCGTCGCGGGCGCGGCCGGGCCG
Organism: Micromonospora sp. WMMD754; assembly: GCF_049315235.1. NCBI lineage: Bacteria > Bacillati > Actinomycetota > Actinomycetes > Micromonosporales > Micromonosporaceae > Micromonospora > Micromonospora sp. WMMD754. Next base: position 3,027,152 of record NZ_CP186058.1, on the reverse strand, counting down.
GGCCCGACCAGGTCCACCCGGGACCGCAACTCCTCCTGTACGCGGCGCGCCTCCTCCTCATCGGCCGGAGGCCGGTAGGGCACCGTCACGACCGCTGCGCACCGGGCTCGGTCCGCCGCGACGTCCGAGCCCGGCCCGGACGCCCGTCGATCCGCTCGCGGAGCAGGTCGGCGTGCCCGTTGTGCCGGGCGTACTCCCCGATCGCGTGCACCAACACCTCCCGCAACGTCACGATCCGGTCCCCCCGGTGACCCCTCACCTCCAGGTTCGGCGCGGCGGCCACGTACCGCTCGGCGAACGCGACCTCGGCCCGCCACGCCGCCCAGGCCTCCTCGACCACGGCCGACTCGGCGACGGCGCCGGTGAAGGGCTCGTCCGGGTCGCCCGTGGGCCAGATCCGCGCCACGTCCTTGCCGGCCAGCGTGCGGCGGAACCAGTGCCGCTCCAGCTCGGCGAGGTGTCGGACCAGACCGAGCAGCGACATCGTCGACGGTGGCACCGAGCGGCGGGCGAGCTGTTCCGGGGCGAGCCCGGCGCAGGCGAGTTCCAGGGTGCGGCGCTGGTGCTCCAGGTGGGTCATGAGCAGGCTCCGCCCCCCTTCGCGGGAACCGTCGGAGCGGAGGTGATCCGTCACGTCTCAGGAGCTGTCGAGGCGATGGTCGGGTCGGCGGCGGGGTCGCCGGCCTGTTGAAGCTGCTCCTCGAACATCACGAAGGTCCGACGCCGGATTCCCTTGATCAGCGCCTGCTCCTGCGTCGTCGGATAGCGGCGTTCCTCCTGGATCGTGTCCTCCAGCGCGAGGGCCGTCCGGTAGAGCGCGAAGATCGGAGTTTCGCCATGGAGATAGCGACCGCGCTCCTGCTCGGTGAGCTGTACGAACTCGTCACGCGAGATCTCATAGACCTCGTCGCCACCCAAGAAGAGCAACTTGTCGACGAGGTCGTTCGCTTCGCGCCACCCTCCCGTGTCCTTGCTCAGCCGCCAACTGGCGACACCACCCTCGGCGGTGGGCACGAGCTTCACTGGTGACTCGTAGTAATTGAAGAACTTCGGCAACTGCAAGCCGCTCAACGGCCTCATCGCGGTGGCACCTTCCCCGCACTCTCCTGCACCCTGAGCCAATAGGCGTCTTGTACCCGTCGAAGCAGGCCGTCCCGAATCGCTAGCTCCGTGCGCGTCATGGACCTGCCTTGACTTTCGGAGACGGCCTCCAGATCGCGCCTCACCTCGTACAGCGCATGCTCCCACTCCGCCACCTCGTCCAGCGCGGTGAGGTGCAGGCGGATCTCCGCTGTGTGGCCGTTCGACATCCGCAGGTTCAACAGTATGTCTCGATAACCGCTGACCTGCGGCTCAAGAAACCGATCCTTGATGTGCAGAATCACCACTCGCGGGTCCCCAGTCAGACGCCCGAGGGCCCGGTAGACACCATCGAGCGTGTCGAACTGAACCTTTGCCCCGGCAAGATCCTTGAGCTGTGCTGCGTCGTATTCGTACTCGACCAACTTGTCAAACACACGCTCTCTGCTCTTGGGTTGGTTCCTCCAAGCTGGCCGCCCTTGGTCATCCGCCAGCCCCACCGCGAGCGCATTGAGTTCCCGCTGGGCGACCGCTGCATCCTGATAGAGCTGGTCAACATAGGCGCTCCGATACGCCTCGTCATGACGTCGCGCTTGATCAAAGCCGAGCTGCAACCTCGACTGCCCACGAGCTGCGATCGACTTGGAGAGCTTCCGTTGCGCTGCGGTCACCGGCGTCGGCAGAGGCGTCAGCGGTTCATGCGCGATGACCGCTTCGGCGCCCCGCACGTCGATCTCCTGCAAGACCTCGCCGAGCACGTCGATGGCCTGCTGGTGGCTTGCCAGGTGATGCAGGGTCACCGGGCGGGCGGTCAGGGAGTTCGCGAGTTCTGGTGTCGCCAGGATCATCCGGACCAGGTCGGGCCGCTCCGCGAGCTGCCGTACCAGCGTCTCGGCCAGCAACTCCTCCCGCCGCGGCGGCGCCTCCCAGCTCTGGTCGAGCATCCGCTGCACGCGCGGGTCCTCGAACAGCCGCTTCAGGTCGGCGGCCGCGCTCTCCTCCAACCCCGGCACCAGCCGTCGTAGCGTCGGCCCGTCGGCGTGCTGAGCCAACTCCAACGGCGTCACCCCGACCGCGAACGCGTCGTCCAGGTTGCCGCTCGTCGCCAGCGCGTCCCGGACGTAGATCCCGGCGGCGAAGCGGGCCGCGTGTGCCTCCCGGTGTGCCCGACGGATGTCAGCCGGATCCGGCTCGATCGGTGGCGCGCTGCCGGGCGGCGAGGTGTCGGTCGAACGGTGGAAGGTGGTGGACTCGCCGAGCAGATGCACCCGGTTGAAGTCGGGTGAATTCCCCCCGTCGGACGGCAGTGGGTCCGGCGGGCGTGGCGGCGCCGGCCGGGGCGAGGGCTCGGGCAGGACGTTGAAGGTGCCGGGCGGCCGGCCGGCGAGCGGCATCGGACGGCCGTCCGGGCCGAGCACCAGCGCGTCGACGCCGACCACGTTGCCGGCGAACGGCGTACCGCCGTGCCGGTAGAGCGGTTGGTCGGCCACCGCGCCCGTCTGCGGGTCCAGGTAGAGGACCGTGCCGTTCTGGTTCAGCGCCACCCAGGCGTGCGAGCCGCCACCCTCGAAGCTGGTGATGAGGAACGCGTAGCTGCCGTGGCCTCCCGCCGCCAACTGCGCGTGCAGGTCCCGGTAGCCGCCCTCGACCAGCGTCCGCCGGGCCGCACCGGTGACGCCCGGCCGCCCGGGCGCCGTCAGGTTCTGGAAGCGTCCGCCGGTCGTCTCCTCGACCCGCAACGGGCCGTCCACCTCGCCGCCCACCGGGCGGCGGACGTCTCCCGCCAGGTAGCCGTCGAACGTACGCGGAGCGGCGACCCGCGGCCGGCCGTGCACCCAGGTGTCGTAGAACGAGAGCGTGCAGTCGAGGCAGTTGATCCCGCGCGTGGCGTCCGCGCTCGGCCCGCCGTCGTTCGCCAACCGGAACCATCCCCCACGTCGGGGGTCGGCGGTGCGCACCACGCTGCCGTCCGGGTTGCGCGGCATCTGCCGTTCGAGATCGGTCTGGTGCAGGGCGAGCGGGGGCCGGAGGCCACCACGAATGCCGTAGGGACGGGACTGGTCGACCGAAGGAGGATGGCGGTTGCCGGTGAGCGCGGAGTGGTCGGGCGTCTCCACCGCACCGAGGGCCAGGTCGGCCACGTCGTCGTTGATCCGGTAGAAGTCGAGGTCGTCCTCGACCATCACCCGCTCCGGCAGGCGTTGGCCGGCGCGCACCGCCTCGGCCTCGTCGACCGCCCGGTAGTGCAGGCGTTCCCGCAGGCGGCCCTCCCGCACATGCTGATCGGCAAGGTGATGCTGACCAGCCAGGCGAAGCTCGTGTCCACGGGCCAGGAGCCAGCGCGCCGCCTCATAGTGCTGCTCGGCTAGGTCCCGCAACTCCTTGATTTGCGCGTGGCGCCTGTTCTCCTCGTGCAGGGTCCGCTGCGATTGCAGGTAGCCCTGGTAACGCCGCCGGTCCAGGCCCTCGCGGTCGGCCGCCAGGCGCGCGGCCCGCTGCTGGGAAGTCTCCCGATGCGGGGGGTGTGCGTCGAACGGACCCGGGCCCGGCATCGGGGAATCGGCGGTGGGACGCGGTGGCGCCAACGACTCGAGCAACGGGAAGCGGGGATTCGGCACCGGCCGGGGGTCCGGCCCGGCACCGGGCGTGGCCGGGTGCGGCCCGACCTGCGGGTGAACCGGTGGGGCCGGCAACGAACCGGGGTGTCCGCCGCCAACTCCCGGGGCCGGACGGTCCAGCGCCGACGGTGCGGCCGGGTGCGCGGGGTCCGCCGCCGCCGGCGGCAGTGGGGACAGCGTCGTCGGCGCCGCCGCGTGCACCGGCGCAGCGGTGGACGGACCACTCACGTCGACCGCCGCTGGAGGCGGGCCGGTTCGCAGCTCGGTCGGAGCGGTGACCGGCGTGCCGGCGGCGGGTACCTCCACCGCGACCGAGGAGAGCATCGGACTCGTCGCGACGGCCGGGTGCGCCGAGTCGCTGGTCAGGAAGCCTGGTGACGGGTGGTCGGCCGGATGAGACGGCGGCCGGGCGGTCACGTCCGGTGCCGGGCCCGCCGGTTCGGCCGACACGACCGCCTCGGCGTCCGCGACGGTCAGAGCCCGGGACGGCGGGGCGTCGGCCATGGGCGGCGTCACCGCCTGCGGGTTCGTCCGTTGGTGGCTGACCGCCTGATCGGCACCCCAACCCGACGGGGACGGTTCGGGTGTCCGCTGGCTCGGCACCAGCCCCACCGGGTCGGGTGGCGGTGGCACGTCGAAGCCCACGGGTGGCGCCGTGAGTCCGCCCAGCTTCGCGTCGAGCCGGTGGTGCAGCGCAGTGTCGGCCTGCCCGGTGGCCGAGCCGGTCGCCCCGGAGGCGGCGGCGCGTGCCAGGTCCTCCAAGGACGGCCCGTGGCCGGTGGCAAGGCCTGCGGCGGTCTCCGCGAGGCTCTCCCCGGCCATCTCCCGCCCGAAGCGCTCCCCGATCTCGGCGAACCGACCGCTGGCGTGCCGCCCCAGACCGGCCAGGGGCGCGGCGGCGCCGCCGGCGAAGCCGCCGAGCCCCGACGTGCCCACGTCGGCGAGGTCCAGGCCGTCGCGGCGGCCGGTGGAGTTCTGGTACGCCTGGGTCGCGAGGCTGGTGCTCGCCTCCTGCCCCGCCTCCACGAGACCGCCGAGCACCGCCCGCCGCGCGAGGCCCTTGGCGCCGCTCTTCGCGACCTCCTTGGCGGCCCGTTCACCCGCCTCCTTCAGGCCCTCCCGGACCGCCTTGCGGGCCAGATCGGCCACCAGTCGCCTGAAGATCTGCTGCACGGCCATCCGGGTGGCCGTGATCGCGGCACCGGCCGCCGGTGACGCGGCGCCCGCGGTGAGGACGGTGACGACCGCCAGGGACAGCAGCTCCACGACCAGGATGCCCAGCTCGATCCAGGCTTCCAGCTTCGCGCCCTCGATGTCGCAGCCGCAGGAGTCGACCAGCCGACCCAGCTCGTCGGTGGCCGACACCAGGACGTGCAGCGGGGCGTCCTCGCCCCCGGCCACCTTGTGCCAGGCCGTGTCGAACGCCTGCGCCACCAGGCCGACGCCGCCGTAACCGCTTCTCACCTCGCCGGCGGCGGTGGTGGCGTCGTCACGCGGCCCGGCGAGGACGCCGGCCACGCCGTACCACTGGTCGGCCAGGTCCCAGACGGCGCGCTCGTCGCCTTCCGGCCATTCGACGCCGACCACCCAGTCGAGCGCCTCGTAGATCCAGCCGGGCACGTCCCAGGGGCAGTAGTCGAGCGGGTGCGGGATCGGGCTGGGCAGCATGCTCACGCGCGGATCCTCCGGTGGTCAGCGCCAGGGCCGGTGCGGGTCGTGCCTCTGGTGCGGGATCTTGCCGAGGTCACGGGCATTGCTCAGGTCTGTCTCCACGGTGGCGGCGACCGAGCGCACCACGTCCGACCCGATCCCTTCGAGTGACCGGCCGAGAAGCTCCCAGGCACGCAGCAGCGTCTCGGCGTAGCGCTGGTAGTGCTTGTCGAACGCGGCGCCGATGTCGTCCCGCCCCCACGGCCGTTGCCCACTCGCCGCGGCGATCGGGTCGCCGGTCTCCCGGCGGGCCCCGGCCACGGCCTTGCCGGCGAGGCTCAGGTCGGCGCCACCGCGACGGGCCCGGTCCGGGTCCAGCCAGATCTCTCCCCCGGCCACCGGTCAGTCCCCACGCGACAGCACGGTGTCGGCCCGGCCGAGCAGCGCACCGAAGTCGTGGGTGTGGAGGAACTCGACCGACGGCGAACCGGGCGGCAGGTAGCCGGCGACCAGCTCGCGGGTGGCGCTGGTCGCGGACGTGGACGCCCGCAGCACCGTTTCAGTGATCTTGCGGCTCAGGGCCCGGGCGTCCCGGTCGTGGAACACCGCGGGGCTCACCTCGACGCTGATCAGTTCGCCTCGCGCCCCCACCACCGCGGTGACCTGACCGTCGTCGGAGCGTTCGGTCACCCGCAACTCGGCCAGTTTGGACTGAAGTTCCTCCAGACCGGACCGGAGTCGCTGGTATTGGCCGTACACCTCGTCGAAGCGCGTGCGCAGCGCACGGTTCGCATCCCGGTCCGCACTCTCAGTCACCGCCGAATCCCTTCCGTCACCGTGGGTAGGGCCGACCATACCGGGTGCCACGAAATCCGTGGGGTCCGGTAATTTCAGGTGGTGATCGAGCGACAGCAGGCCGAGCAGATCGCCTCCGTGTGGGCCCGGCGTGACTCCGACCGCCTGGGTTTCCCCTGCACTCCGGTGGTCGAGGAGTTCGACCTGGGTTACGTCGTGCTCTCCACCGTGTCCACCGACGCCCGGGCCCTGCCCGGCGACCTGCCGACCACGGTCATCGACAAGGAGACCGGCGAGGTGTCCACCTGGCCCCGGATCCCGGCGGTCGCGGTCGAGCAGATGTACCGGCAACGCCGGCCGGCCGAGCCCCGCGCTCCCCGCACCGTCGACCCGGCCGCGCAACTGCTCCGCGAACTGGTCCGGCTGCCCACACCGGGGGCGGCGGCGCACCTCACGCTGGACGGCCGGCTGCACGTCGCGCAGGGCGCGAAGGGCGACGTCGAGCTGCGGCACCATCCGCTCGTGCGGGCCTACCTGGACGAGCTGCCCCCGGGCCACCTGGTGCGCGGCGGGGAGCGGCACGCCGAGATGATCGTCGTCTCCGACGCGCTGCACGACCACGACCACCGCCGCGCCGCCGACGGGCTTCCGCCTCTGACCATCGAGGAGGCCCGCGAGCTTCTCGGCACCGGCCGGATCGAGTTCTACCGCAGCCGCGAGCCGGGTGACCCCACTGGTGGTCGCGCCGATCTGCCCTGCGACTCCTGCGTCCGGTTTCTGGTGCGATTCGCGGTCCTACCCTGGTCCGACCTCGCGTTCGTCGAGGAGTGGCGCCCGGAGCCGCAGGAGCACATCGCCCCGGGGCGGTTCCCGGACGAGGTGGCGGATGCCCTCCTCGACGGCGGGTGGCAGATCAGCATGTTCAACGAGGCCCTCGCCATGGGTGCGATCGCGGAGACCGCGGAAGTCGCGGGTCAGCGCCACCGCCACGAGGCCTTCCGGGCCGCCCAGGAGGCGCTCACCGCGTTCCCGGCCGTCCTCAGCCGACGGCGGGGGCCCGGCGAAGAGGCGTGGATCGGCCGGTTCACGACAAATCCGCTGCGTGCCGCCCACACCGCCGACACCCTCGCCGACTTCGGCGCGGTCCTCGGCGCCCGCCTCTTCCCCCTCGGCAGCGAACGCCAGGAGAGCATCCTCGCCGTCGACGAGCACGGCCGGGTCTTCGCCCTGGACCAGGCCGGCGAGTGGTTCCTCGGCGCGGACGTCGACGCCGCTCTCACCACCCTGCTGCTCGGCCGCGCCGCCCCCCGGGTGCGCGACGACGGCACCTGGTGACCGGTCCTACAACTCGACCCCGGTGAGCACCGTGACGCGCTGCTCGGTGTAGTCCTCCATGGCGCTGCGCAGCCCCTCCCGCCCGACCCCGGAGCCCTTCACGCCCCCGTACGGCATCTGGTCGGCCCGGTAGGACGGCACGTCTCCGACGATCACGCCGCCGACCTCCAGCGTCCGGGCGGCGGTGAACGCCACGTCCATCCGGTGGGTGAACACGCCGGCCTGCAGCCCGTACGCGGAGTCGTTGACCGCGGCGAACGCGGCCCGGTCGTCAGCGACCGGGGTGACCACCAGCACCGGCCCGAACACCTCCTCGGCGCAGACCTTCGCGTCGGCGGGCACGCCGCTGAGTACCGTCGGCGGATAGGTGGCGCCGTCGCGCCGGCCGCCCACCTCGATGGTGGCCCCGGCGGCGACCGCCTCGTCCACCCACGCCTCGACGCGCTGTGCCGCCTCGACGGACACCAGCGGGCCGACGTCGGTCGCCTCGGCGCGGGGGTCGCCGGTGCGCAACTCCTCGACGGCGGCGACGAGCCGGGGCAGGAACCCGTCGTAGAGCCATTCGTGCACGTAGACGCGCTGCACCGCGATGCACGACTGCCCGGCCTGGTAGTTGGAGAACGTGGCGATCCGGTGGGCGGCGAAGGTCAGGTCCTCGTCCGCCGACCAGTCCTCGCAGATGACCGCGGCGGCGTTGCCACCCAGTTCCAGGGTGACGTGCTTGTCCGGGGCGGCGCGGCGGATCGCGGCGCCGACCGGCCCGGAGCCGGTGAACGAGACCACCGGCAGCCGGGGGTCGGCGACCAGGTCGGCGGCGCGCTCGTTGGGCAGCGGCAGCACCGAGAACATGCCCTCGGGCAGGTCGGTCTCGGCCAGGATCTCGCCGAGCAGCAACGCGGTGAGCGGGGTGGCCGGGGCCGGTTTGACGACGATCGGGGCGCCGACGGCGAGCGCCGGGGCGACCTTGTGGGCGACCAGGTTGAGCGGGAAGTTGAACGGGGTGATGCCGAGCACCGGTCCGCGCGGCGCGCGCCGGATCAGGGCGATCCGCCCGTTGGCGGCGGGGTCGGTGTCGAGGCGTTGCAGCTCGCCGGAGAAGCGTCGGGCCTCCTCGGCGGCCCAGCGGAACGTGGAGATCGCGCGCCCCACCTCCGCCTTCGCCCACTTGATCGGCTTGCCGTTCTCGGCGGTGATCAGCGCGGCGATCTCGTCGGCCCGTTCGGCGAGCCGGCGGGACACGTGGTCCAGGGCGGCGGCGCGGGCGTGCGCGGGCAGGGCCGCGGCCTGCGCGGCGACCCGGGCGGCGCCCGCGACGGCGGCCTCGACCTGGTCGGCCGTGGCGAGCGTGGTACGGCCCACCGGCTGCCCGTCGTACGGGTGGGTGACGGTCAACTCCTGCTCGCCGTGGGCGGGGCGGCCGGCGACATAGAAGGCTCTCGGCTCCACGCTCGGCAGCGTAGACCACGGACGCCCGCGCGGAAACAGTTGCTCAAACCCTTGTCTGCCTCGGATTCAGTAGCCAAGATGGCAGTCAGATTGCGAGAACCTCCGCTGACCCTCCTCCCGGCCACCCCTCTCGGAGACTTCTGATGAGCGACCAGCAGCAGCTGCGCAACTTCGTCAACGGCGAGTACGTCGACCCGGTGGACGGCGGCTACGCCGACCTGATCGACCCGTGCACCGGCGAGGTCTTCGCCCAGGCGCCGGTGTCCGGGGCGGCGGACGTGGACGCGGCGATGAAGGCCGCCTCCGCCGCGTTCGAGGGCTGGCGGGACGCGACCCCCGCCGAGCGGCAGCGGGCGTTGCTGAGGTTCGCCGACGCGGTGGAGTCGCGGGCCGCCGAGCTGGTCGACGCCGAGGTCCGCAACACCGGCAAGCCCCGGCAGCTCACCGCCGACGAGGAGCTGCCGCCGGCCGTGGACGAGCTGCGCTTCTTCGCCGGGGCGGCCCGCCTGCTGGAGGGGCGTTCGGCCGGCGAGTACCTGGCCGGGCACACCTCGTACGTGCGGCGCGAGCCGATCGGCGTCTGCGCCCAGGTCACACCCTGGAACTACCCGCTGATGATGGCGGTCTGGAAGATCGCCCCGGCGCTGGCGGCGGGCAACGCGGTGGTGCTGAAGCCGTCGGACACCACGCCGGTGTCGACGTTGCTGCTGGCCGAGATCGCCGCCGAGCACCTGCCCCCGGGCGTGTTCAACGTGGTCTGCGGTGACCGCGACACCGGCCGTACGCTGGTCTCCCACCCGACCCCGCAGCTGGTGTCGATCACCGGCTCGACCCGCGCGGGCATGGAGGTCGCCGCCGCGGCGGCGCCGGACCTGAAGCGGACCCACCTGGAGCTGGGTGGCAAGGCCCCGGTGGTGATCTTCGACGACGCGGACGTGGCGGCGGCGGCCGAGGCGATCGCGGTGGGCGGCTACTTCAACGCCGGCCAGGACTGCACCGCGGCGACCCGGGTGCTCACCGGGCCGGGCATCCACGAGGACTTCGTGGCGGCGCTGACCGAGCAGGCCCGCAACACCCGCACCGGCGCGCCGGACGACGCCGACGTGCTCTACGGCCCGTTGAACAACGCCAACCAGCTCGCCCGGGTGAGCGGCTTCGTGGACCGCCTGCCGGACCACGCGAACGTCACCACCGGCGGGTCCCGGGTCGGTGAGCGCGGCTTCTTCTACGCTCCGACGGTGGTCTCCGGCGTCCGGCAGGCCGACGAGATCATCCAGGACGAGGTGTTCGGGCCGGTGATCACCGTGCAGCGGTTCTCCGACGAGGACGAGGCGGTGCGCTGGGCCAACGGCGTGGAGTACGGCCTGTCCGCCTCGGTGTGGACGCGCGACCACGGCCGGGCCATGCGGATGACCCGGCGGCTGGACTTCGGCTGCGTCTGGGTCAACACGCACATCCCGTTCGTCTCGGAGATGCCGCACGGCGGCTTCAAGCACTCCGGCCACGGCAAGGACCTGTCGGTCTACAGCCTGGAGGACTACACCCGGGTCAAGCACGTCATGCACCACATCGAGGGCTGACCCCGATGGCCACCAGCGAGGAGTTGCACAAGCGCCGGGTCGAGGCCGTGGCGCGGGGCGTGGGCAGCACGATCCCCGCGTACGTGGACCGGGCGGGCGGCGGCACGATCACCGACGTGGACGGCCGGGAGTGGATCGACTTCGCCGCCGGCATCGCGGTCACCAACGTGGGCAACTCCGCCCCGAGGGTGGTCGAGGCGGTCCGGGACCAGGTGGAGCGGTTCACCCACACCTGCTTCATGGTCGCGCCCTACGAGTCGTACGTGGCGGTGTGCGAGCAGCTGAACGCGCTGACCCCGGGCGGCTTCGAGAAGCGCTCGGCGTTGTTCAACTCCGGCGCCGAGGCGGTGGAGAACGCGGTGAAGATCGCCCGGCACGCGACCGGGCGGCCGGCGGTGGTGGTGTTCGACCACGCGTACCACGGCCGGACCAACCTGACCATGGCGTTGACCGCGAAGAACATGCCGTACAAGCACCGGTTCGGGCCGTTCGCCGGTGAGGTCTACCGGGTGCCGATGTCGTATCCGCTGCGCGACGGCGGGCTGGACGGGGCGACCGCGGCGGCCCGGTCGATCGAGATGATCGAGAAGCAGGTGGGCGCGGAGAACGTGGCCGCGCTGCTGATCGAGCCGATCCAGGGCGAGGGCGGTTTCGTCGTACCCGCCGAGGGTTTCCTGCCGGCGCTGCGCGAGTGGGCGACGGCGGCCGGGGTGGTGTTCGTCGCCGACGAGATCCAGACCGGCTTCTGCCGCACCGGCGACTGGTTCGCCTGCGCGCACGAGGGCGTCGAGCCGGACCTGGTCACGCTGGCCAAGGGCATCGCCGGCGGCCTGCCGCTGGCGGCGGTGACCGGGCGGGCCGAGCTGATGGACGCGGTGCACGTCGGCGGCCTCGGCGGCACCTACGGCGGCAACCCGATCGCCTGCGCCGCCGCGCTGGCGGCGATGGAGACGATGCGGGAACTGGACCTGGCCGCCGCCGCCCGCCGGATCGGCGCGGTGATGGGCGCGCGGCTGCGCGCGATCGCCGACCGGGATCCGCGCGTCGCCGAGGTACGCGGCCGGGGCGCGATGCTGGCCGTGGAGATCGTCGTGCCGGGCACGCTGACGCCGGACCCGGCCGCCACGGCGGCGGTGTCGGCGGCCTGCCACGCGGCCGGGCTGCTCACGTTGACCTGCGGCACCTACGGCAACGTGCTGCGCTTCCTGCCGCCGCTGGTCATCTCCGACGACGAGTTGGCCCGGGGTCTCGACATCCTCGACGCCGCGTTCGGCTGACCGGTCGGCGCTGATCGTGGCGCACCACGGGACCCCCGGGTCCGAACGTGGTGCGCCACGTCGTCGTCAGCGCAGCAGTTGGACCGTGTTGCGGCGGACCAGGTTCTTGCCCGGCTCGCGGATCGCGTCCATGGCGGCGGCGTTGAGCAGCACGCAACTGCCCGACGGCCCGGTCACCGCCACGGTCACCACCTTGCCGTTGTCCAGGTTGGTCACCCGAAGCCGGGTGCCGACCGGGAACTGACCGCTGGTCGCCGCCGGTGCCCCGCCCTCGGCGGAGAACGTGATCGACCCGGTGCAGACGCTGCCGCCGATCGGCTGGGCGTTGCCCGGCCGGGTCTCGCCCGGCTGCGCGCCGCCGCCCGGCGCCGGCGCGGCCCCGCCGTCGAGACGCTCCACCACGTTGCGCCGGACGACGTTCTTGCCCGGTTCCCGGACCAGGTCCATGGCGGCGGCGTTGAGCAGCACGCAACTGCCCGACGGCCCGGTCACGGTCACCGTCGCCACCTTGTTGTTGTCCAGGTTGGTGACCCGCAGCCGGGTGCCCACCGGGAACCGGTCGCTGGTCGCCGCCGGCGCCCCACCCTCGGCCGAGAAGGTCACCGACCCGGCGCAGACCGACCGTGCGGCCGGCGCGGTCTCCGCGAAACCCATTCCGGTGCCCACCGAGACGACCACGCTCGCGGCCACCGCCACGGTCGCCGCCAACACGTGCTTGCGCTGCACCCTCACGTTCTCTCCCGTCGTCGGTGTCGTTCGACAGCTGGTACGGACGGGAGCGGCCAACCGTTCAGCGACGACCGGGAATCACAGCGGACCGTAACGGGTGTGCGACTCTCCGGTGAGGAGTGCCCAGTACCGGTCGCCGTAGGACCAGTGCCACCACTCGGTCGGATAGTTAACCAGCCCCGCGCCACTCAACGCGGACACCAGGATCCGCCGGTTGCGCCACGCGGTGACCGGGATGTGCCGGGCCGCGGTGAAGCAGGCGTCCGCGCTCTCCTCCGGCGTCGCGTCCAGGGCCGTGCCCATCGCCACCTCGACCCCGTCGGGGTCGCAGAGCGTCAGGTCCACCGCGCCGCCGGTGCTGTGCGGGGCCACCTCGACCGGCGAGACGAACTTGGTGGTCTCCCGGTGCAGCCGCTCGGCCGACCAGTCCGGGTGCCGTCGACGCAACTCGTCCCGGTAGCCGGTGAAGATGTCGAGCTGCGCCCGGTACGGCCGGTAGCCCTCGACCACGAGCAGGCGCAGGCCGGGCGGCAGCGCCCGCTGCGCGGCCAGCAGCCGGTCCGCGACCCCGCGCCGCACCCGCGCGTACGCCCCGGCGGGGTCGGCGGCCCGCCCGTCCACCCGCAGCTCCGGCACCTCCCGAAGGTCGACCAGGGGTTCGCCGTCGTCCCGGCTGGACACCGCGGCGACCCGGGGGTCGGAGAGCAGGATCACGGCGTACCCCCCGGGTGCGCGCCGGACTGCCGGGCCGCGTGGCGGGTGAAGGCGAGCGCGACCAGCCGGTCCACCACCTCCGGGTACGCCAAGCCGGACGCGGCCCACACCTTCGGGTACATCGAGTGCGCGGTGAAACCGGGCAGCGTGTTCAGCTCGTTGACGAACAGGTCGCCGGTGGCCTCGTCGTGGAGGAAGTCGACCCGGGCCAGACCCCAGCCGCCGATCGCGGTGAACGCCCGCACGGACAGCTCCCGGATCCGCTCGGTGACCTCGTCGGGCAGCGACGCCGGGACGATCATCGGGTCGGCGTCGCCGAAGTACTTCTGCCGGTAGTCGAACCAGCCGCCCGCGACCCGCACCTCGCCGACCGCCGACGCCTCCGGCCGCCAGCCGCCGAGCACGCCGCACTCCAACTCCCGGCCGGTCACCCCCTGCTCGACCAGCACCACGTGGTCGTGCCGGAACGCCTCCTCGACGGCTGCCGCCAGGTCGTCGCCCTCAGCGACCCGGGAGATCCCGATCGAGGAGCCCATCCGGGCCGGCTTGACGAACAGCGGCCGGCGCAGCCCGACCACCAGCTTCTCCGGGTCCTCCGCCGCCCGCCAGGCGGGCTCGTCGAACCAGACGTGCGGGGTGGTCGGCACGCCCTCGGCCCGCAGCGCCCGCTTCATCGCCACCTTGTCCATGCCGACGGCGGAGGCGAGGATGCCGCAGCCGACGTAGGGCACGCCGAGCGATTCCAGCAGGCCCTGCACCACGCCGTCCTCGCCGTACGGGCCGTGCAGCACCGGGAAGACCACGTCCAGCTCGGCGTGCACCGTCGCGGGCGCGTCGGCCGCGCTGACCGCGACCGTGCCGGCACCCGCGCCGCGCCGCAGCTCCACCGCCGGCCCGGTCACCGGCAGGCGGTCGTCGATGGCCCGGCCGGCGGCGACGGTCGTGAGGTGCCGGGTCAGCGCCGGCTCCGGCACCATCCGCAGCCCGGCGGTGCGGGTGATCCCGAGCGCGACCACGTGGTGGCCCCGTTCGGCCAGGGCCCGGGCCACGCCGAGCGCCGAGGCGCAGGAGACCTCGTGCTCCGCCGACGGGCCTCCGAACAGGACACCGATCCGCACTGTCGCCCTCATGCCGCCACTCCCACCGTCATCCGGTCGCCCGCCAGCCGGGCCACCAGGTTCGCTTCCACGTTCCCGCCGGTCAGCACCACGCCGACCGTCCGCTGCCGTCCGCCGCCCGAGCCGCTGGGACCGGCAGACCCGCCCAGCCGCAGAGCGCCGGCCAGGGCGGCGGCGCCGGACGGCTCGACGAGCACCTTCAGGTCCAGCAGGAGCAGCCGGAACGCCTCGACGATCGCGTCGTCGTCGACCGGGACCACCCCGCGCACGCGGTTGCGGGCCACCGCGAACGGCAGGTCACCGACGCAGCCGGGGCGGAGTCCGTCGGCCAGGCTCGGCGCCGGCGCCACCGGCGTGGGCCGTCCGGCGGCCAGGCTGCGGGCCAGCGAGTCGCACCCGACCGGCTCCACGCCGTACACCTCGATCGGGGTTCCGGCCGCCGCCAGGCAGGCGCCGGCGATGCCGCCGCCCCCGCCCACCGGCACCAGGAGCGCGTCCAGCGGCGTGCCGCGCCGCGCCGCCTCCTCGATCAGTTCCAGGCTCGCGCTGCCCTGCCCGGCCACTACGTCCGGGTGGTCGTACGCGTCGACCAGCGGATGGCCCTCAACGTGGGCGATCCGCCGGGCGACGGCCAGGCGCTCCTCGACCGTGGTGCCGGCGCGGACCACCCGGGCGCCGGCCGCCCGCGCCCGGTCCACCTTGACCGGCGCGGCGTCCTCCGGCAGCACGACCGTCGCGGCCAGCCCGTGCCGGCGGGCGGCCAGCGCCACCGCGACCGCGTGGTTGCCGGTGCTCTGCGCGACCACGCCGGTGTGTCCGGCATCGGCGAGCCGGCCCACCGCCAGCATCGCGCCGCGCATCTTGTAGGAGCCGCCGTCCTGGAGGTTCTCCGCCTTGAGCAGGATCCGGGCGCCGGCCAGGCGGTCGATCGTCGGGCTGTGCAGCACCGGGGTACGCACCACCCGGCCGGACAGCACGCGGGCGGCCTCCTCGACATGTGTCCGGTCCGGCAGCGCCGGCGCATCGGTTCGGGGCATGGTCCCTCCTTCGGGATCGGAGTGGGTGCGGCGGCGCGGCAGGTCGAACAGGCGGTGCGCGCCGAGCGCGGTGAGGCCGCGGTACGCGGCGAGGCTGAGTGCCAGCACGAGCGTGGTGACCAGGACCGGATAGGCGGTCACCAGCAGCGCCCGGGTCGGTCCGGGCAGCCCGGCCATCGGTGCGGCGAGCAGCCGGTCCAGCAGCGCCAGCACCGGCATGTGGATCACGTAGACGGGAAGCGTGCGGCGGCCGAGCCGGGCCAGCGCCGGACCGGCCAGGCGGTGCCGGGCCAGCCCGGCGGCGGCGGTCAGCCCGAACGCCACGGCGATCACGGAGACGAGCAGGTACACGCCGGGCCACCTCTGTGCGCCGGCCAGCGCCATCGCGGCCAGCCCGATCGCGTACGCGAAGCCGGTGCCGGCGAGCCGGCGGGTGTTCGCGCCGTCCGCCCACCGGGTGAGGTACGGCCGCAGGTGCACACCGGCCAGGAAGAACACCAGGTTCTGGTAGACCTGCCCCCGGTTCCCGGGACTGTCCAGCAGCCCGGTCGCGGCCACCGCGGACAGCGCGCCCGCAGCGGTCAGCAGCACCGCCGGATGGACCCGGCGCAGCGCCTTCGCGATCGCGAAGTAGAGCGCCAGCGCGTACAGGTACCACAGGTTCGAGGGGGTCACGGTGAGCTGGGCCAGCAGCGCACCGCTGTCGGTGGCCCGGTCGGTCGGGAAACCGGGCGCGAGCGCCAGCAGGGCGGTGTGGATCAGCAGCCAGACCGCGTAGAGGTAGAGGTTCCGCGCGATCCGGGGCCGCCCGGACACCCGCCACGACCGCGCCACCGCGTTCGCCGCGAAAAGGCCGGAGAGCGTGAAGAACAACGGCATCCGCAGCGGCAGCAACTGCTCGCCGAGCAGCCCCCACGCGCCCGGCACCGGCAGGCCGACCCGCCAGTCGATGCGCAGGTAGTCCTTGACCACGACGTGCCAGAGCACCACGAGCACGATGCAGGCGCCCTTGGCCACGTCGGCCCAGACCACCCGGTCGTCGGGCGGCGCGTTCGCCTCGGTACGGGTCGGCACTGCGGTCTCCTTTCCGGCCGTCCGCGGAAGCGAGGCGGCGGCGCCGTCCCGTTCTCGGGCAGGTGTCATCGCGGGACGCCGCGACGGCGGCTCCCGGAGTCGTGTGTGGGGTGGTCAGCGCACGGTGGGCAGGTGGACGTCGACCCGCAGGCCGCCGTCCTCGCCCGGGCGGGCGGCGATGAGGCCGCCGTGCGCCTGGGTGATGGAGCGGGCGATGGCCAGGCCGAGCCCGGCGCCGCCGCCCTGGTTGGTGCGGTCCCGGGCGAGGCGCCGGAAGGGTTCGAAGAGGCCGGCGACCGCCTCGCCGGGGACGGCCTGACCGCTGTTGGTGACCGTCAGCGCCGGGTCGCCGCCGACGGCGACGACGAGCCGGCCGCCCGGCCGGTTGTATTTGATCGCGTTTTCCACCAGGTTGCTGACCAGGCGTTCCAGCAGCACCCGCTCGCCCGGCACGATCCGGGGGGCGAGCCGGCTCTCCACCGTCAGGCCGGCCCCGGCCGCCCGGTCGGCGTACGCGGCCAGCACGGCGGCGACGACCTCGTCGAGACGCTGCGGGGTGGAGGATCGCAGCCCCTGGTCGCTCTCGCTGAGCGCGAGCAGCCCCTCGATCAGCCGCTCGTTGCGCTCGTTGGTGGCGAGCAGTTGCGCGGTCAGCAGTTCCAGCTGCTCACCGCTGAGCGACTGGGCCATGCCGACCTCGATCAGGGTGCGCTGCACCGCCAGCGGCGTCCGCAGCTCGTGCGAGGCGTTGGCGGCGAACCGTCGCTGCCCCTCGTAGCCGGCGGTGACCCGGTCCATCATGTCGTCGATGGCACGGGTGAGCCGGGCCAGCTCGTCCCGCCCGCCCCGGCGGATCCGGTAGCCGAGGTTCTGCGGTCCCAGGTTCGCGACCGGGTCGGCCAGGTCGCGCACCGGGCGCAGGCACCAGCGGGCCCCGACCCACACCCCGACACCGGCGGTGACCAGCACCAGCAGTTCGGTGAGCGTCGGGAGCAGCGGGACGAACGGCCGTCCCGGTTCGCACACCGCGCCGATCGTGGCCAGCCCGCAGAACTGCTGGGCCCGCCACCACACCAGTTCGAGCAGCCACTTGACCAGGTTGGGCAGCAGGAACCCGGCGAGCAGGGCAAGCACCCCGACCAGCAGGATGCGGCGGCGGGGGCTCACGCCGGCTCGCCGATCCGGTAGCCGGCCTTCGGCACGGTGTGCAGGACGGACGGCTGGCCGAGCTTCTTGCGCAGCGTCATGACGGTGACCCGGACCGCGTTGGTGAACGGGTCGGCGAACTCGTCCCAGGCCTGTTCCAGCAGGTCCTCGGTGCTGACCACCCGTCCGCCGGCACGCAGCAGCACGTGCAGGACGGCGAACTCCTTGGGGCTCAGGCCGAGCGGGCGGCCGTCCCGCGTGGCCGTGTGCGCGGCCACGTCGAGCACCACGCCGTGCCGTTCCAGCACCGGCGGCACCGCCGGGGTGGACCGCCGGCCCAGGGCCTGCACCCGGGCCACCAGCTCGGCGAACGCGAACGGCTTGGTCAGGTAGTCGTCCGCGCCCAGCCCGAGGCCGGCCACCCGGTCCCGGATGCCGGCGGCGGCGGTGAGCAGCAGGACCCGGGTGCCGGCGTCCGACCCGGCCAGGCTCCGGCACACCTCGTCGCCGGTGGCGCCGGGCATGTCCCGGTCCAGCACCGCCACGTCGTAGCGGTTGACGCCGATCCGCTCCAGCGCGCCGTCGCCGTCGTAACAGACGTCGACCGCCATGGAGAACCGCCGCAGCCCCTCGGCGACCGTGTCCGCCAACAGCCGCTCGTCGTCCGCCACCAGCACCCGCACCGTTGTCCGCTCCCCGTGTCTTCCCTGGTCGTCCCGCACACGGTCGCAGGTCGGAGATAAGGGTTCCGTAAGCGCCCGTCGCAGCCATCTTCCTCAGCGGCGGGATGCCGACAACCGGGCCCGGGACGTCCGCGTGCCGTCTGGGGCGTTCGTCCGGACGGCAGGACCCCCGGCGGGCCGAGGAGTGACCCGGATCACGTTCGGCGCTCCATCCGCTCCACCCTTGGCGGTCGGGGGTGACGTGGGTCACGATGGGTGGGAGGAGGTCGGTGGTGACTGACCCGTGGCTCGCCCTGGAGTTCGGCGCGGATCCGGCGGAGCGGATCGCGCAGGTCGGCGCCGCCCACGAGGCGTTCCTCACCGCCGGCACCGCCTCCGGCCGGGTCCGCGAGGTCATCCGCCGGTCCTGGGAACGGTCCGCCCGGCTCGACCCGGAGGCCACCGCGCCGGTCGACCTCACCGACGACGCGCTGGAGAGTTACCGGTCGGCGCACCCGCTGGCCCGGGTCCTGCCCCTCTTCCGCGACCTGCTCGGCGGCATCGCACAGGACGGCGCCCACCTGATGGCGGTCTGCGACGCCGACGGCCGGCTGCTCTGGGTGGAGGGCCACCCCGGTGTGCTCCGGCACGCCGAGCGGATGAACTTCGTCCCCGGCGCGCGCTGGGACGAGGCCCACGCCGGCACCAACGCGCCCGGCACCGCGCTCGCCGTCGACCACAGCGTGCAGATCTTCGCCACCGAGCACTTCGTCCGGCCGGTGCAGCGCTGGACCTGCGCCGCCGCCCCGATCCACGATCCGGCCACCGGCCTGCTGCTCGGCGCCGTCGACATCACCGGCGGCGACCACCTGGCCAACCCGCAGAGCCTCGCACTGGTGCGGGCCACCGCCCGCGCCGCCGAGGCGTTCCTGGCCGCCGCCGCCCCCGCCACGCCGGACGTGCCGCACGTGGCAGCGCTCGGCCGGGACGAGGCGGAGCTGCGCGTCGGCGGCCGGCGCGTCCGGCTCGGCCGGCGGCACAGTGAGCTGCTGGTGCTGCTCGTCCAGCACCCCGAGGGGCGCACCGGGGAGCAGCTCGGCCTCGACCTCTACGGCGACGACCGGCTGCACCCGGTCACCCTGCGCGCCGAGCTGTCCCGGCTGCGCCGCGCGCTCGGCGACGAGCTGCTCGACTCCCGCCCCTACCGGCTGCGGGCACCCGTACGCGCCGACTTCCGTACCGTCACCGAGCTGCTGGAGGGCGGCGATCCGGCGGCCGCGCTGCGCGCGTACCCCGGGCCCCTGCTGCCCGGGTCGGACGCGCCGGGAGTGGCGCGACTGCGCCGGCTGGTCGACGGCCAGCTGCGCGCGGCGGTGCTGGCCGCCGACGACCCGGGGCTGCTCGCGGCCTGGACCGCGACCGCCGCCGGGGCCGACGACCTGGCCGCCTGGCAGGCCCTGGCCCGGGCGTTGCCGCCGGGCGCGCCCCGCCGGCCGCTCGCCGTCGCCCGGGCCCGCCAGCTCGCCGAGGAGTACGCGCTGCCGCGCGCAACGTTCCTGCAACGTCGCGGAAACTAGCCTCCCGCCATCCACCCCTGACGGACGGCGGAGGTACCCATGACGCGCTACGACGCCCCCACCCACTGGCAGTCCCGCTACGACCACTACATCGGCGGCGAGTACGTGAAGCCGCACGGTGGGAAGTACTTCGAGAACCCGACCCCGGTGACCGGGCAGACCTTCTGCGAGGTGGCCCGGGGCACCGCCGAGGACGTGGAGAAGGCGCTCGACGCGGCGCACGGCGCGGCCGACGCGTGGGGCCGCACGTCGGTCGCCGAGCGGTCGCTGATCCTCAACCGGATCGCCGACCGGATGCAGGACAACCTGGAGTCCCTCGCCGTCGCCGAGACGTGGGAGAACGGCAAGCCGGTACGCGAGACGCTGGCCGCCGACATCCCGCTGGCGATCGACCACTTCCGCTACTTCGCCGGTGCGATCCGGGCCCAGGAGGGCTCGCTCGGCGAGATCGACGACGACACCGTGGCCTACCACTTCCACGAGCCGCTGGGCGTGGTCGGGCAGATCATCCCGTGGAACTTCCCGATCCTCATGGCGGTCTGGAAGCTCGCCCCGGCGCTGGCCGCCGGCAACGCGGTGGTGCTCAAGCCGGCCGAGCAGACGCCCGCCTCGATCCACCACCTGCTGTCGCTGGTCGGCGACCTGCTGCCGCCGGGCGTGCTCAACGTGGTCAACGGCTTCGGCGTCGAGGCCGGCAAGCCGCTGGCGTCCTCACCCCGGGTGGCCAAGGTGGCGTTCACCGGCGAGACCACCACCGGGCGGCTGATCATGCAGTACGCCAGCGAGAACATCAAACCGGTCACGCTGGAGCTGGGCGGCAAGAGCCCGAACATCTTCTTCGACGACGTCAGCGCCGCCTCCGACGACTTCCGGGACAAGGCCCTGGAAGGCTTCACCATGTTCGCCCTCAACCAGGGCGAGGTGTGCACCTGCCCGTCCCGGGCGCTGATCCAGCAGGGCCACTACGCCGACTTCCTGGCCGCCGCCGTGGACCGGACCCGTCAGGTGCGCCAGGGGCACCCGCTGGACACCGACACGATGATCGGCGCGCAGGCGTCCAACGACCAGCTGGAGAAGATCCTGTCCTACCTGGACATCGGGCGGCAGGAGGGCGCGAAGGTGCTCACCGGCGGCGAGCGGGCCGACCTGGGCGGCGAACTGTCCGGCGGCTACTACGTGCAGCCGACCATCTTCGAGGGCGACAACTCGATGCGGATCTTCCAGGAGGAGATCTTCGGCCCGGTGGTGTCGGTGACCTCCTTCGCCGACCTGGACGACGCCGTGAAGATCGCCAACGACACGCTCTACGGGCTCGGCGCCGGCGTCTGGACCCGGGACATGACCACCGCGTACCGGGCCGGGCGGGCGATCCAGGCCGGCCGGGTGTGGACCAACTGCTACCACGCCTACCCGGCGCACGCGGCGTTCGGCGGCTACAAGCAGTCCGGCATCGGCCGGGAGAACCACAAGATGATGC
Organism: Micromonospora sp. WMMD754; assembly: GCF_049315235.1. NCBI lineage: Bacteria > Bacillati > Actinomycetota > Actinomycetes > Micromonosporales > Micromonosporaceae > Micromonospora > Micromonospora sp. WMMD754. The sequence continues at coordinate 3,005,837 of NZ_CP186058.1, read as the reverse complement.
TGGAGCACTACCAGCAGACCAAGAACCTGCTGGTCAGCTACTCGCCCCAGAAGCTGGGCTTCTTCTGATGGGTGACCCGGTGACAGTGACCCCCGCGGCGGCCGACCTGATCCGGTCGCTGCGGGGGCGGCACGGTCCGCTGATGTTCCACCAGTCCGGCGGCTGCTGCGACGGCAGCGCCCCGATGTGCTACCCGGCCGGTGAGTTCCGCACCGGCGGCTCGGACGTGCTGCTCGCCGCGCTGGCCGTCGACGGCGTGCCCGAGCCGGTGGAGTTCTGGATGTCGCGGGCCCAGTGGGACCTGTGGCAGCACACCCGGCTCACTGTCGACGTGGTGCCCGGCCGGGGCAGCGGATTCTCGCTGGAGGCGCCGGAGGGGGTCCGCTTCCTCATCCGCTCCCACCTGGCCGGCTGATCTGTCCGAGATCTTGCAGCTCGCGGGCATCGCGGCGGTGGGATGCTGACGCCGTCCACATCGGAGCAGCATCCCGCCACCGCCCGACAGGAGCCCGCCCATGCCCCCGGCCCGACACGCCCTGCTCGCCGCCGGCCTCACCACGGCCGCCACCATCGCCACGCTCGGGCTCGCGCCGGGCGCCGCGGTCGCCGCCCCGGCGGCCTCGCCCCGCATCTCCGTCAACTGGTTCGGCGCGGCCGACGTGCGGTCGCACACCGCCACCGTCGGCGGCCGGTTCGACTGCGGCGCCGAGCGCGGCCTGGCCTACATCGAGGTGCACCTCGACCAGCGGGTACGTCGCGGGTCGGTCACCGGCTTCGGGTTCGGCGTGATCGGCGCGTGCACCGACGACCGCACCGCCGGTACGTGGACCGCCACGATCCCCGCCGACCAGAGCAGATTCCGCCCGGGCCCGGCCACTGCCATCGCGCGTCTGGTGGTGGAACCCAACTCCCTGACCGAGACCACCGAACCCCTGCGCCTGCGCCCCCACTGCACCCGCCACTGACCGGCCGACGGCCTCCGGTCAGGCGATCTGCCGGAGGTCGTCGCCGTAGTCGAAGATGATCCGCAGCCGGGCGCCGAGGGCGTTGGCGTAGCGGCTCAGCGTGGCCACCTCGTTGACGTCGAGGTCGCCGTTCTCGATCTGGCTCACCCGGCCGGGGGTGACCCCCATGATCTCGGCTACCTGCCGCTGGGTGAGCCCCAGTCGCTTGCGCTCCTCGGCCAGATGGAACGCGCTCACCCACGCGTCGGTCCGGGCACGCTCCGCCTCGTACGCCTTGTCGTCACCGCCGAGTTCGGCGCGGACCTCGTCCCAGTGATAGAACTCAGTCACGATTCCCCCCTTCGCTCGCGCTCGCTGTCGAGCCAAGCCTTGTAGGCAACCTCCGCCGCCGGGATGTGCTGCCGGTACCAGCGGGTCCAGTCGCCCGCCTTGTTGCCGGCGACCAGCAGGACGGCCTGAGACCACGGATCGAAGACGAACAGCACCCGGATCGCCACGTCCCGCCCGGAGCGGGGCCGCAGCTCCTTCAGATTACGGAGACTGCTTCCGCGCAGCGTGTCCACGAGCGGGCGACCGAGCCCTGGCCCGACCTCGGCCAGCTTGTCCACCGCCACCCGGACGCTCTCGTACGACGCCGGGTCGTGGTCCCGCAGGTCGCGCAGCCAGTGCCGGACCTCTCCGGTGACCCGGACCGACCAGCGCTTCCCGTCCGCACCCATGCTTCGACTATAGCCCGAGCTAAACATGCCGGGCTAGCAGTCAGCGGTCGTCCAACAGTGGCTGGGTGGGGTTCCACGGGGTTCCGGTTTCGGCGTCTCGGCGGCGGCGGGCTATCGCGGACAGCGCCTCCAGGACCACGCGGTTGCCCAGGTAGGCGGTGATGTCGGCGTGGTCGTAGGGCGGCGCGACCTCGACCACGTCCAGGCCGACCACCGGCAGCTCGTAACAGACCCGGCGGACCGCGTCGAGCAGTTGCCGCGAGGTGAACCCGCCGGGTTCGGGCGTGCCGGTGCCGGGGGCCATGCCGGGGTCGACCACGTCCACGTCGACGGAGAGGAACACGCCCTCGCACTCGTCGGTCGCGATGCCGAACGCCTCGGTGAGGCAGGTGTCCAGGCCCCGGGCCACGATCTCGGTCATCTCGTACGAGCGCATCCGCTGCTCGGCCATCCACGCCAGCGTCTCCGGGCCCGGCCAGTAGCCGCGCAGGCCGATCTGGAGGAAGCGGTCGCCGCGCACCGCGCCGGACTCGATGAGCCGGCGCATCGGCTGGCCGTGGCCGTGCAGGGACCCGAACTCGACGTCGCCGGTGTCGGCGTGCGCGTCGAAGTGCACGAGCGACACCCGGCCCAGCCCGTGGTGTCGGGCCACCCCGGTGGCGTCCGGCAACGCGATCGAGTGGTCGCCGCCGAGCACCACCGGGATCGCCCCGGCGGCGGCGACCGCGTGCACGGCGGTCTCCAGCGCGGCCAGCGAACGTTCGATGTCGCCGCCGAACATCTCCACGTCACCGGCGTCGTAGACGCACAGGTCCTTCAGCGCGTCGACGCGCAGCGCCAGGGACGGGCGGGAGCCGTCGTGCGGCAGGTAGCAGGCCTGCCGGATGGCGGACGGGCCGAAGCGGGTGCCCGGCCGGTGCGAGGTGCCGCCGTCGAAGGGCGCGCCGATGACCACCACGTCCGCGTCGGCGTAGGTGACCGGCTCCTCGACGGTGCACGGCGGCACGCCGAGGAACGTCACGTCGGGGCCGTACATCGGGCCGTAGCGGGTCATCGCTCCTCCATCCCCCACGGTGAACCGTAGTCGCTGAGCAGGTCCAGGAAGGGCCGCGGTGGCAACGCCTCGGGCCCGAGCACGCCCGCGCCGGCCCAGGCGCCGGTGGCCAGCAGCTCCAGCGCGACGACCGGGTTGACCGCGGTCTGCCAGACCACCGCCTGGTGCCCGTACTCGGCCATCGACCACGCGTTGTCGACCACGTGGTAGAGGTAGACCCGCCGGGGCCGGCCGTCCGGCCCGGTGCCGGTGACGTACGTCCCGGCGCACGTCTTCCCGCTCATCCGGTCGCCGAGCGTGGCCGGGTCGGGCAGCGCGGCGGCCACCAGGTCGCGCGGCGACACGTCGACCCCGCGCACGCGCACCGGTTCGGTCGCGTCCAGCCCGAGCTTGTGCAGCGTCCGCAGCACCTCGATGAACTCCGCGCCGAGGCCGTACTTGAAGGTGACCCGCTTCGCCGGCACCCAGCGCGGGATGAGCAGCACCTCCTCGTGTTCCACGTTGACGCACTCGACCGGGCCGATGCCGGCCGGGAAGTCGAAGACCTCCGGTTCGCTGAACGGCTCGGTGGTGAACCAGCCGCGCCCGGCCTCCCAGATCACCGGCGGGTTGAGGCACTCCTCGATGGTGGTCCAGATGGAGAAGGAGGGAGCGAACTCGTAGCCGGCGACGGTGAGGTTCGCGCCGTCGCGTACCCCGATCTCGTCGATCTCGGTGAACAGCTCGTCGGCGGCGTAGCGGGCGAAGACGTCGGACAGGCCCGGTTCGACGCCGATCCCGCACAGCGCCAGCCGGCCGGCGGCGGCCCACCGGTCCGCGACGGCGAACTGCTCGTCGCCGAGCTTGACCCCGGTTTCCGCGTAGGGGCGCTCGGGGTGCGGCCGGGACAGCGACATCGCCATGTCGAGGTAGTCGGCCCCGGCCGCGAACGCGCCGTCGAAGATCGGCATGACGAAGCGCGGGTCGACCGCGTTGAACACGTGGGTGATCCGGTGCTCCCGGCAGAGCGCGGCGACCGCGTCGGCGGACGACGCGTCGACGGTGGCGGCGACGAACCGGTCACCGTGGCCGGCGACCGCCCGGGCGGCGCGCGCCGGGTCGTGGTCGGCGACCACCATGGTCTCGAAGAAGGAACGGCGGGCGGCGATGGATACGGCGGCGGAGCCGACGCCACCGGCGCCGACGAGCAGGATACGCATCAGGAGTCGAACCCCAGTCCAAAGCGGTCGAGAGTACGGAGCCAGAGGTTGCGCCGCCCGTCCCGCGCGTCGGCGCGGGCGAGCGACCAGCGGGTGAGGTTGATACCGGCGGACCGGGCCGGTTCCGGCGGGAACGGCAGCGGCTTGCGGCGCACCAGGTCAAGTCGGGTCAGCGGGGTGTCCGCGCCGGCGAGCAGGTCGAGGGTGACGCGCGCGCCGAAGCGGGTGGCGCCGACGCCGAGCCCGGTGAACCCGGCCGCATAGGCCAGGCGTCCGGAGTACGCGGTGCCGAAGAACGCGCAGAACCGGGTGCAGGTGTCGATGACGCCACCCCAGCGGTGACTGAAGCGCACATCGGCGAGCTGCGGGAACGTCGTGAAGAAGTGCGAGGCGAGCGTGGTGAAGGTGGCCTCGCGCTGCTCCAGCGCCGGTGCCACCCGGTTGCCGTAGTGGTAGATGGCGTCGTAGCCGCCGAACAGGATCCGGCCGTCGGCGGTGAGCCGGTAGTAGTGGAACTGGTTGCCGGTGTCCGCCAGCCCCTGCCGGTGGCGCCAGCCGATCGCGTCCCGCTGGGCCGGGCTCAACGGCTCGGTCATCAGCGCGTAGTCGTAGACCGGGACGACCCAGGAGCGCAGCCGGCGCAGCAGCGGCGGGAACGCGTTGGTGGCGAGCACGACCTGGCGTGCCCGTACCGCGCCGGGCGCCGCGTCCACGCCGCCCGCCGTGCTGGCGAGCAGTGCCGCGCCGTCGCCGGCCAGGCCGGTGACGCGGGTGTGCTCGTGCACGCGTACGCCCAGGTCGAGCGCGGCGCGGCGCAGTCCCCAGGCGAGCTTCGCCGGGTCGAGCAGCGCCGTCCGGTCCCGGTCCCACATCCCACCGAGGTACGTCGGCGACGCCACCTCGGCGCGGACCTCGTCGCGGTCGAGCAGCCGCACGTCGTGGCCGTACCGGCGGCCCAGCTCGGCGTCGGCGGCGAGCCCGTCGAGCTGGTACGGCTCGACCGCCACCGCCAGTTCGCCGGTCCGTTCGAGGTCGCAGTCGATGTCGTACCTCGCCACGGTGGCGGCGATGGCGTCCAGGTTCTCCCGGCCGAGCCGTTCCAGCTCACCGATCTCGCCGGGGAACCGCTCGATGCCGTTGGCCAGCCCGTGGGTCAGCGACGCGGCGCAGAAACCGCCGTTGCGCCCGGACGCCGCCCAGCCGCAGGTGCCGGCGTCGACGAGCAGCACGTCGCGGTCCGGATCGGCCTCCTTGGCCAGCAGCGCGGTCCACAGTCCGGCGTACCCGCCGCCGACCACCAGCAGGTCGGCGGCGTGCGCGCCGGACAGCGGCGGCAGCGGGTCGGGGCGTTCCGGGCGGTCCAACCAGTACGGGACGGGCGCGGCATCGGCCAGCGCCCGGCCGGTATGCGGGAGCGTCATGGCTTCCCCGCCGGGGTGGCGATCACCGCGAGGGCGGCCCGTCGGGACCGCCGGCCGCGCAGCGAGCTCGCCCCGACCAGCAGCAGCGCTATCCCGAACATGGCCGTGCCGATGACGTTGACCTGCGGCGGGATGCCCCGCTGGGCGGCGCCCCAGACGTACATCGGGAACGTGACGGTGGTGCCGGCGTTGAAGTTGGTGATGATGAAGTCGTCGAAGCTGAGCGAGAAGGCGAGCAGCGCGGCGGCCACGATGCCGGGCAGCACCAGCGGGAGGGTGATCCGGCGGAACGTCTGCCACTCGCTGGCGTAGAGATCCATGGCGGCCTCCTCCAACCGCCGGTCCATGCCGGCGAGCCGGGCCTTCACGGTGACCACCACGAACGACACGCAGAACATCACGTGCGCGATGACGATGGTCCAGAAGCCCTGCGGCACCCCGGCGGCGACGAAGAGGGCGAGCAGCGAGGTGCCCATCACCAGTTCCGGGGTGGCCATCGGCAGGAAGATCAGCCCGTTGATGCCGGACCGCCCGCGGAAGCCGTGCCGCACCAGGGCGAACGCCATCAGCGTGCCGAGCACGGTGGAGACGACGGTGGCGATCAGGCCGATCTCCATGCTGCGCACCACCGCGTCGCACATGTCGGCGGTGGCGCATGGGCGGGCCCAGTTGTCCAGCGTGAACTCGTTGAAGTCGTAGGAGAGCCGGCTGGACGGCCGGTTGAAGGAGAGTCCGGCCACCACCATGATCGGCAGCGTGAGGTAGCCGAGGACGAGCAGGGCCACGCCCATCACCCACCGGTCGGCGAGCCAGCGCCTGAGTCTCATCAGAGGACCTCCTCCGTGCCGGCCCGACGCAGGTAGACGAAGACGATGGCCAGGATCGCGGCCATCAGCAGGAAGGACAGCGCCGCGCCCTGTGGGTAGTCCAGCCGGACCAGGAACGCCGAGTCGATGACGTTGCCGATCATGTACTCGTTCGGCGTGCCGAGCAGCTCGGCGTTGATGTAGTCGCCGGTGGCGGGGATGAAGAAGAGCAGCGTGCCCGCGATCAGGCCCGGCATCGACAGCGGCAGGGTGACCCTGCCGAACGCGCGCAGCGGGCTCGCGTACAGGTCGCTGGCCGCCTCCAGCAGCCGGGGGTCGAGCCGCTCCAGGCTCGCGTACAGCGGTAGCACCAGGAACGGCAGGAAGTTGTACGTCAGGCCGAGCACCACGGCGATCGGCGTGGCGAGCAGCCGGCCGTCCGGGCCGAGCAGGTGCACGTCGCGCAGCAGTCCGACCAGCGCGCCATTGTCCGACAGGATGGTCTTCCAGGCCAGCGTGCGCACCAGGAAGCTGGTGAACATCGGCGCGACCACGGCGACCAGCAGCAGGTTCTTCCACCGGCCGGCCTTCTGCGCGATCGCGTAGGCCAGCGGGTAGCCCATCAGCAGCGCCAGCACGAGCGCGATCGCGGAGTAGAGGAACGAGCGCAGGAACTGCGGCCAGTACGCCTGCAACGCGTCCGGATAGTTGCCGACCGCCCAGGTCATCGCGTAGCCGGTGGAGAGCGAGCCGGCCGGGTCGTAGAGGCTGGCGGCGGCGAGCTGGAGCAGCGGCAGCGCGAAGAAGACCAGCAGCCAGGCCGCGCCGGGCAACAGCAGCAGGTACGGCAGCAGCCGGGCGCGCCCGCGCCGCACCGGCGGTGGCGCCGGTTTCCCGCCGGCGGTCGGTACGTGGGCCAGCGCGGTCATGAGAGCGCACCGACCGGCGGCTCGTCGAGCAGCGGCGCGGTCTGGTCGTCCTCGCCGCCCGCCCGGGGCAGCAGGAACGCGTGCCGGGGGTCCCAGTGCGCGGTCACCGGCGTGCCGACGGCCAGCCGCCCGCCCAGCCCGCTGTTCGCGGCGAACGCGGACAGCTCGCTGCCCCACGCGGTGCGCACCAGGTACTGGGTGCTCACCCCGACGTAGGAGGCGTCGGTGACCACGCCGCCGACGTGCTGGTGCCCGGCGGGCACGTCGTCGGGGCCGCCGGCCAGGTGCAGCTTCTCCGGCCGTACGCCGAGGAAGGTCGGCCCGTCGACGACCCGGGCCCGGTCGGCGGGCACGGAGAAGCGCGCGCCGTGCGCGGTGACCAGCACGTCGTCCCCGGCGCGGCCGCCGGCCTCACCGGCGAGCAGGTTGGACTGGCCGAGGAAGTTGGCCACGAACGCGGTGGCCGGGTACTCGTAGATGTCGGCCGGGGCGCCGAGTTGCTCGATCCGGCCGGCGTTCATCACCGCGACCGTGTCGGCCATGGTCATGGCCTCCTCCTGGTCGTGGGTGACGTGCACGAACGTGATGCCGACCTCGGTCTGGATCCGCTTCAGCTCGATCTGCATCTGCCGGCGCAGCTTCAGGTCGAGCGCGCCGAGCGGCTCGTCGAGCAGCAGCACCTGTGGGTGGTTGATGAGCGCCCGGGCCAACGCGACGCGCTGCTGCTGGCCGCCGGAGAGCTGGGCCGGCCGGCGCCGGCCGTACCCCTGGAGCTGGACGAGCGCGAGCATCCGCTCGACCTGGTCGCCCACCTTGCGGATGCCCCGGCGGCGCAGCCCGAAGGCCACGTTCTCGTGGATGTCCAGGTGCGGGAAGAGCGCGTAGCTCTGGAAGACCGTGTTGACCGGCCGCCGGTACGGCCGCAGCCCGGTGATGTCCCGGTCGCCGAGCAGCACCTGCCCGCTGGTCGGCGCTTCCAGCCCGGCGATCATCCGCAGCGTGGTGGTCTTGCCGCAGCCGGACGCGCCGAGCAGGGCGAAGAACGACCCCTGCGGGACGGTCAGGCTGAGGTCGTCGACGGCGGTGAAGACACCGAACCGCTTGGTCAGGTCGGCCAGTCGCAGATCGCCGGCCGGGGTTTCCTGCGCCATCTGCCTCACGCCCCGATGACCTGCTGGAACTTGGTCTCGTACTCCTTCTCGCGCTGCTCGTCGAGGGCCATGAAGACCTTCGACTTCGCCAGCATCGCGTCGTCCGGGAAGATGAGCGGATTCTTGGCCAGGTCGGGGTCGATCTTCTCCATCTCGGCCTGCGCGCCCTGCACCGGGCAGATGTAGTTGACGTACGCGGCCAGCTTCGCCGCCACCGCCGGGTCGTAGTAGTGGTTCATCAGCGCCTCGGCGTTGGCCTTGTGGGTGGCCTTGTTGGGCACCAGCATGTTGTCCGACCAGAGCATCACGCCGGACTCGGGCACCACGAACTTGATCTTCTCGTCCTCGAAGCCGAGCTGGATCACGTCGCCGGACCAGCCGATGCAGGCAGCGATGTCGCCCTTGGCCAGGTCGGGGGCGTAGTCGTTGCCGGTGAAGCGCCGGATCTGCTTGCTGTCCACGGCCTTCTTCAGCTTGGTCAACGCGTCGTCGAACTGGGCCGGGGTGAAGTTGGCCGGGTCGTGGCCGCCGGCCTGGAGCAGCAGGCCCATGGTGTCGCGCATCTCCGACAGCACGGTCACCTTGCCCTTGAGGTCGGGGCGGGTGAGCAGCTCGTCGACGGTGCGGATCTCCTTGGTGACCTTGGCGTTGTAGGCCAGGCCGGCCAGCCCGGACTGCCACGGGATCGCCAGCTGGGTGTCCTTGTCGAACGACCGGCCGCGCAGCGACGGCAGCAGGTTCGCCTCGACGTTGGGGATCTTGGCCTTGTCCAGCTTCTGGATCCAGCCGAGCCGGATCATCCGGGCGGCCATCCAGTCGGTGAGCACCATGATGTCCCGGCCGGTGCTCTGGCAGCCGGCCAACTGGTTCTGCACCTTGCCGAAGAACTCGTTGTTGTCGTTGACGTCCTCGGTGTAGGTCACCTGGATGCCGGAGGCGGCCACGAACGCGTCCAGGGTGGGCCGCTTCGACTCGTCCTTCTCGTCGGTGTCCATGTACTGCGGCCAGTTCGAGAAGGCGAGCTTCTTCTCGGTGGCGGAAACGTCGTCGCTCTGGCAACCGGCTTCGGTCTGCTGGGCGCCCTTGGTGCCGCAGCCCGCGAGGGTGCCCGCGGTGGCGAGCAGGGCGGCCGAGCCGAGGGTCCCGGTGAGCAGACCACGCCGGGTGAGGGTCCGGAGGGGACTACGCATGTGACGACTCCTTGGGGGGCATCGTCGGCGGCGGGACGGGGGTTGGCTCGCCGGCGGAGGGGTCAGTGGCGATGGAGGCCTGATCCTGACATGAGAACCCCTCCCTTACAAGGGATTCCGTTGCCGGAATAGCCATGCACCACGAAATACGCCAGACTGCGCCGGGGCACTACGCTCAGCACGGAGATTCGGACATGGGGAGCGGCGATGGCCAACCGGCACCTGGAGAACGGCAACGGCAACCGTCGCGTGACGGTGCGTGACGGCGCCAGCCACGCTCTGCTCGACGACGTGGCAAAGCAGATCATCGAACAGCTCCAGGAGGACGGGCGACGCCCGTACGCGAGCATCGGCAAGGCGGTCGGCCTCTCCGAGGCGGCGGTACGCCAGCGCGTGCAGCGGCTGCTCGACGCCGGCGTCATGCAGATCGTCGCGGTGACCGATCCGCTCCAGCTCGGCTTCCCGCGCCAGGCCATGATCGGACTGCGCACCGACGGCGACCTGGAGACGGTCGCCGACCGGCTGGCCGAGTTCGAGGAGATCGACTACGTGGTGATCACCGCCGGCTCGTTCGACCTGCTGGCCGAGGTGGTCTGCCGCAACGACGCGCACCTGCTGGAGATCCTGCAGAAGCTGCGCGGGGTGGCCGGGGTGGTCTCCACCGAGGCGTTCGTCTACCTCAAGTTGCGCAAGCAGACCTACAGCTGGGGCACCGCCTGAGCCGGTGAAGTCAGGCCGCGCGGTCCCTGCTGTCGCGCGGCGGCGCCCCGGGGAAGGCCCCCCAGCTGTCCGGTCCCCACCGGCCGGAGTCCCCCGCAGTGAGCCTTTCGAGCTGATATCACCGACGACTCAGAGCGGGGAGCGCGAGGCGCGGAGAAGGGCGCCGCGCGGCGGCACGTGGCGCCGGAGCGGCGATCGCGTCGTCCGGCACCACGTCGGCGGAGACCTCGCTGAGCCGGCCCAGCAGCCCGGCGGGCCCGCTTCCTCGCCGGGCCGACGCACCTGCTCACCGCGGCGCACGTGGGTGGCCGGCCGGCCGTGCATGAGTGCGTGCCTGCGTGCGTGCGTGCGTCGGGGGCGATATCACCAACGACTCAGCTCGAAAGGCGCTCGACCCGCTACCGAGCCACCCGGGACAGCCGCGAAATCCGTCGCCTACGCGTACACAGATCGCTGAATCCGTTGCTTCCATCCGTCGACAGTTGCGTTATCAGCAATGACTGTGGGATAACCGTGGGCAGAGCGGCCGGTGTCACCCCTTACCGGCCCGAGACCCGATGGGGCTGACATGGCCAACGCCACCGACCACCTCTGGATGCACTTCACCCGGATGGCCAGCTACTCCGCCGGCGAGGTCCCGACCATCGTGCGCGGCGAGGGCGCCTACGTCTGGGACGCGCAGGGCCGCCGCTACCTGGACGGGCTCGCCGGGCTCTTCGTCGTCAACGCCGGCCACGGCCGGACCGAGCTGGCCGAGGCCGCCGCCAAGCAGGCCGGCGAGCTGGCCTACTTCCCGCTCTGGTCGTACGCCCACCCGACCGCGGTCGAGCTGGCCGAGAAGATCGCCACGCTGACCCCGGGTGACCTGAACCGGGTCTTCTTCACCACCGGCGGCTCGGAGGCCGTCGAGGCGGCCTGGAAGCTGGCCCGGGCCTACTTCAAGCGCACCGGCAAGCCGAACAAGCACAAGGTGGTCAGCCGTTACATCGCCTATCACGGCACCTCGATGGGCGCGCTGTCGATCACCGGTCTCCCCGGCATCAAGAGCGACTTCGAGCCGCTGGTACCCGGCGGCATCAAGGTGCCGAACACCAACTTCTACCGGGCGCCGGAGCACGGCGACGACGCCGAGGCGTTCGGCCGCTGGGCCGCCGAGGAGATCGGCCGGGCGATCGAGCGGGAGGGGCCGGACACGGTCGCCGCGGTCTTCCTGGAGCCGGTGCAGAATTCCGGCGGCTGCTTCCCGCCGCCGCCCGGCTACTTCGAGCGGGTGCGCGAGATCTGCGACACGTACGACGTGCTGCTGGTCAGCGACGAGGTGATCTGCTCCTGGGGCCGGCTCGGCGAGTACTTCGGCGCCACCCGGTACGGCTACCAGCCGGACATCATCACCACGGCCAAGGGCATCACCTCCGGCTACGCCCCGCTCGGCGCGATGATCGCCAGCGACCGGCTGATGGAGCCGTTCCTCACCGAGACCGGCATGTTCGCCCACGGCGTGACGTTCGGCGGCCACCCGGTCTCCTGCGCGGTGGCCCTGGCCAACCTGGAGGTGTTCGCCCGGGAGGACCTGGTCGGGCACGTCCGGGCCAACGAGGACGCGTTCCGGTCCACCCTGGAGAAGCTGCACGACCTGCCGATCGTGGGTGACGTGCGGGGGGACGGCTACTTCTACGGCATCGAACTGGTCAAGGACAGGACGACCCGGGAGACGTTCGACGAGGCCGAGTCCGAGCGGCTGCTGCGCGGTTTCCTCTCCACCGCGCTGTTCGACGCCGGGCTCTACTGCCGGGCCGACGACCGGGGCGACCCGGTGGTGCAGCTCGCCCCGCCGCTGATCGCCGAGCAGCAGCAGTTCGACGAGATCGAGCAGATCCTGCGCGCGGTGCTGACCGAGGCGTGGTCGCGGCTGTAGACCGTGGGCTACCAGGACCTGTCGTACTGGCTGTCCAGCCTGGACGAGCCGCTGACGCCGCGAGCCGGGTTGCCCGGCGACACGGACGCCGACGTGGCGATCGTGGGCGCCGGGTACACCGGGCTGTGGACGGCCTTCTACCTGGCCGAGGCCGACCCGACGCTACGGATCGTGGTGCTGGAGCGGGAGATCGCCGGGTACGGCGCCTCCGGCCGCAACGGCGGCTGGTGCTCGGCGCTCTTCCCCACCTCACTGCCGGCGCTGGCCCGCCGGCACGGGCGGGACCGGGCGCTCGCCATGCAGCGGGCCATGCACGACACGGTCCGCGAGGTGGGCCGGGTGGTGGCCGCCGAGGGCGTCGACTGCGACTGGCGGGCCGGCGGCACGGTGGTGCTGGCCCGCACCGGGCCGCAACTCGACCGGGCCCGGGCCGCGGTGGCCGAGGCCCACGCGTACGGGCTGACCGACGACGACCTGGTGCTGCTCGACGCCGCCGAGGCCGCCGCCCGTTGCGCCGCCGACGGGGTACGCGGCGGCACGTACACCCCGCACTGCGCGGCCCTGCACCCGGCGAAGCTGGTCCGGGGGCTGGCCCGGGCGGTGGAGCGCCGGGGCGTACGGCTGCACGAGCGCACCCCGGTGACCGCGCTGCGGCCCGGGGCGGCGGTGACCCCGGCGGGCGTGGTGCGGGCGCCGGTGGTGGTCCGCGCGACCGAGGGCTTCACCCCGGCGCTGCCCGGGCACCGGCGGTCGGTCGCGCCGGTCTACTCGCTGATGGTGGCCACGCCGCCGCTGCCGGAGGAGACGTGGGCCCGGATCGGCCTGGCCGAACGGGAGACGTTCTCCGACCACCGGCACGTCATCGTCTACGGCCAGCGCACCGCCGACGGGCGGCTCGCCTTCGGCGGCCGGGGCGCCCCCTACCACTACGGCTCCCGGGTGCGGCCCGACTTCGACCGGGAGCCCCGGGTGTTCGCGGCGTTGCGCCGGGCGCTCGGTGAACTGTTCCCGGTGCTCGGGCCGGACGTGCCGGTGACGCACGCCTGGGGCGGTCCGCTCGGGGTGGCCCGGGACTGGGCCGCCTCGGTGGGGCTGGACCGCCGCACCGGGCTGGCCTGGGCCGGGGGCTACGTCGGCGACGGCGTCGGCACCAGCAACCTGGCCGGCCGTACGCTGGCCGACCTGATCACGGGCCGGGAGAGCGGCCTGACCGCGCTGCCCTGGGTCGGGCACCGCTCCCCGCGCTGGGAGCCCGAGCCGCTGCGCTGGCTCGCGATGAACGCCGGCCTGAGAGTCATGTCGTCCGCCGACGAGACCGAACTCCGCACCCACCGCCCCGCCCGCCGGGCCGCCCTCTTCAGCCGCTTCCTCGGCCACTGACCCCGCCCTCGCGGGCGGCCGGCGCCCAGGGGGCGCGGGTCAGTGGTTGGGCGGGATGACCCGGAGGTGGCCCCGGCGGCCCTGCTGGTGCGGGGGCTGGGGGGAGGGCTGGTCGTCGGACGGAGGGCGGGGCGGGGCCGGGCGGGCGGCCTCACGGACCGCCTCGGCCAGCGCCACCAGGTCGTCCGTGGTGGGTGGCGGCGGCTCGAACTCACCCTCGTGCCGGACCACGTCCCAGCCGCGCGGGGCGGTCAGGTTGCGGGCGTGCGGCTCACAGAGGTCGTACGTGTGCGGTTCGGCGAACGCCGCGAGCGGGCCCACCACCGCCGTCGACTCGTTGTAGACATAGGTCAATGTGGCGACCGCTTGCCGGGGGCAGCCGTTACGGGAGCAGCGCCGTGGTGACCTCACGGCGGCAGGGTATCCCCATTACCGGGTCCGGCGCACCGCTTCGCGTTACGACACGCCCGTCATGGTGATCACAATTCGTCCGGTCGGCGCACCGGCACGCCGGTCGACCGCACCACGGCGGTCCGGCCCGGTGGCCGGGCTACCCTGTGCCTCATGACCAGCCCGCAGAACCGCCGCCCCGGCTCCGGCCGGCGTACCCACCGCGACCGGCACGGTCGGGGGCTGCGCGGGCGTCTGGTGCCGGCCACCGTGCCGTTGGCCCGGACCAAGGCCGAGGTCTTCGACGACCTGGTGCTCGACACGGTGGAGACGCTCGAACGCCGGTTCGCCAAGGAGCTGGCCGGGGTCGAGTTCGCGGTCGAGGACGTCCCGCCGGATCTGAACGTCTACGACTCCGACGTGCTCGAGGACGGCGAGGTACCGCTCGCCCGGCTGCTGCCGGGCCGGCCCGGCCGCCAGGAGGTGCCGCCCCGGATCGTGCTCTACCGGCGGCCGCTGGAGTTCCGCGCGATGGACCGGGAGGACCTCGCCGACCTCGTGCACGACGTGATCATCGAGCAGGTGGCGAACCTGCTCGGCGTCGACCCCGACGAACTGGCCTGACCGGCCGGACGCCGACCGCGCGGACCCGGGCGGCCCCCACCGCCCGGTCCGTACGCTCCTCAGGCGGCGACCCGCCGCTTGAGCTTGCGCCGCTCCCGTTCGGAGAGGCCGCCCCAGATCCCGAACCGCTCGTCGTGGCCGAGCGCGTACTCCAGACATTCCGTCTTCACTTCACACCGCGAGCAGATGCGCTTCGCCTCGCGGGTCGAGCCGCCCTTCTCGGGAAAGAACGCCTCCGGGTCGGTCTGCGAGCAGAGCGCCCGCTCCTGCCACTCCGGCGCGTTCCCGAGCAGGTCGGCCACCTCGAGCTGGCCGTCCATCGATTGCCTCCTTGTCGCGCACCGGCGTCATTCGCCGCTGCAACCCCCCACGCGAAAGGCGTGCCTGTCCGTACGGACCTGTTTTGTTGCGTTCCGTGCGAACAACCCCATTCAAATTACACGCGTGTAATGCGTGCGCCGTCAAGCCAAACTTGATAATGGAGTCGCCCTCCCGACACGACCGGGACGACCGCTGCGGCCGCCCGTAGCCTCGCAACCTGCCCTATCGATTCAGACCCCGGACGAGTAACGCCCTCCCCGGCGAGTTGCCCCAAGTTTTCTGCCGTGGCGCGCCCTCGGGTGGGCCGGCCGGACGCCCCCGCCGGCCGCCGTTCCAAGATCAGAATTGGTGGGCCAAAGGGTAACGCGCCCGTCGCGGTACCGCCCGTCGAGCCGGTCAACGCCGACCGCGCCCCGTCCATCATGTGGACGGGGCGCGGGGGGCCGGCGCGGCGGTCGGTCAGTCCAACCGGGGCGGTGAACTGCTCGGCCAGGCGAATTCGGTGATCGCTCCACCGGTGACGGAGATCGCGCCGGCGGGCGTGACATCGTCCCACCAGACGGTATAAGGGCCGGCCTCCAGGTCTGGGTAGACGGCACTGTGGAAGACGCCGTCGCGCACGTGCCGCTCCCGGACGGCGGAGTGGGTACGGGGTCCGTCCCGGTCCGCGCGGCTGATCTCGATCTCCCGCCCGTGCAGCTCCCGGCCGGTGTGGATGATCAGCGCGCCGGAGTCGCCGCCGAGGTCGAGCACGACCGTGCCGCTGAACGACGGTCCCATGTCGTGGTGCTGGTGCGGCATGCCCGCGCTCCCGTCAGGACTTCTTCGCCGGCGGGTTGTTGAACCCGTCGTACGGCGTGCCGAGGAACGGGAAGTCGCCGAGGAACGGCGCGGTCACGTCGCCCGCGTCCAGCCCCGGGCTGACCGCCGCCGCGGCGGCGTCCGGCTTGAACGTCTTGTCCACCAGCGGGACGGTGAGCCCGGCGATCGCCCGCAGCGCGATGGTCACCACGTCGTCGCCCACCCGGCGGCCGTTCGGGAAGCCGGCCAGGTCGCCGCCGAGCACGCCGAACCGGTCCGGCTTGCGGCTGGGCCGGATCGCCGTGTTCAGGCGCAGCATGTCGGCCTGCACGTCGCCGGTGGTGTTGGCGAAGCCGTCGATCAGCCCGGCCGGTACGCCGGTGAGCAGGATCGCCACCAGGTCGGCGCGCGGCTTCTTGGCCTTGTTCAGCGCGTCCAGGTTGGGGAAGACGCCCGGGTAGAGCGTCGGCAGCAGGGCGGCCAGCTCGGGGCGCTCGACGAAGCCGGCGAACCGCTTGTCCTCCGACGGCGGCAGCGTGTTCCACAGGTCCTTCTTGGACATCGGCACGATGACCTCGTTGAACAACGGGTTGCCGAGTCGTGACACCTGGGTGAAGGGGCCGGCGGCCGTGTCCGCGGCCACCCGCTCGCCCAGCACCCGGACCTGCTGGCGCGACGCGCTGGTCCAGACGCCGATGGTGGACGCACGGTCGGCGTAGCCGTACCGGCTGGCCCGGCGGCGCACCTTGCTCAACGGCACCTGCACCGCGATGCTGTGCACGTTCAGCCGGTCCAGCGCGTTGACCGGCTCGCCCTCGGTCTTGAACAGCTTCTTCCCGGCCACGTGCAGCTGCTGGAACGGCCGCAGCGTGCCCAGGTCGAACACCGCGCCCAGGTCCACGAAGAACCCGTCGGCCCGCTGGCCGGCGAAGACCTTCTCCCCGGTGGACAGCTTGAACGTCGCCTGCTTCACCAGGTTCTGATAATTCGGCGTGGACAGCGGGCCCACGTTGCACGGCGGGCAGGGCAGCTTGTGCGCCAGCACGTGCTCACGCCCGTCCGCGATCCGGGTCAGCCGGTAGAACTGGCGCCGGTTCCAGTTCTTGCTCTCCAGCGACTCGATCGGCCCGGTGTTGTAGAGAAAACTGTTCTGGTTCGTGATCTCGGTGGTGAATTCGAAACGATAGGTGACGTCCGGATAACCGTCGCCGTCGTTGTCGACGTGAATCTCGTACCGGACGTCGTCGCCGAACTCGAAGAAGTTGGGGCCGCCGGAGGGGAGCTGCACCGGCACGTAGTTGGCGATCAACGTGACCGTGTCCGGCTGGCTCGGACTGACGAACGCGTAGAGATCGGAGCTGTCGGCGACCGGATCCTTGGCGATCTCCGGGGCCTCACGGTGAGAGGACATGGCGGACCACACCTTCGTCGGGTGAACGGAAGTCGGGACCGGCGGCGGGAGCCCGCGCCGGGAGGGGCGGGATCAGCGGCGGCCGGCGGCGCGCACCAGGCGGTCGGCCAGACCCCGGTCGCGCACCTGGACCCGGGTCGTACCGACGAAGACGTCCATCGCGCCGGTGGCGGCGTCGCGGAGATGGACCACGATCGGCTCGTCGCGCCGGCTCGGGGTCGGGGCGTTCTGCGCGGCGGACAGGCCCGGCACGGTGAGCGCGGCCGCGCCCAGGGTGGCGCTCGCGGCGGCGGTCAACGTCTGCCGCCGGGTCAGCCGCGGCCAGGGCCGCCGCTTGGGGGCGTCGGTGGTCTCGTCAGTGCTCATCGGCAACCTTTCCGGGCCGGCGCCGCGGCGCCGCGGGGGCCGGGCACCCGGACGCCGCCGGGTCCCCGGGCTGGGGGTCACCGGCGGCGGTCCTCGCCGCAACCGCCGCCGGCATCGACAGGTACGGCCGGCGGCGGGGAAAGGTTCGACGTCAGGCGCCGGTGTGACCGTACGCGGTCGTCCGCTTGCGGAACGGTCGCCCGGCGGCCGAGGCGATCGCCCGCAACTGCTCCTCGGTACGCGCCGAACCGTTGCCCGACCCGGCCATCCGGGAGATGGTCTCCTCCATCAGCGTGCCGCCGAGGTCGTTGCAGCCGCCCCGCAGCATCTCCACCGTGCCCGCGTCGCCGAGCTTCACCCAGGAGCACTGGATGTTGCCGATCCGGCCGTGCAGCAGCAGCCGGGCCATCGCGTGCACCGCCCGGTTCTCCCGCCAGGTCGGCCCCGGGCGGGCGATGCCGGCCAGGTAGATCGGCGCGTTGGTGTGCACGAACGGCAGCGCCACGAACTCGGTGAACCCGCCGGTGCGGTCCTGGATGCCGGCCAGCACCCGGAAGTGGGCCAGCCACTGGCCCGGGTGGTCGACGTGGCCGTACATCATCGTGGAGCTGGACCGGATGCCCAGCTCGTGGGCCGTGCTCACCACGTCGACCCAGGCGGCGGCCGGCAGCTTGCCCTTGGTGAGCACCCAGCGCACGTCGTCGTCGAGGATCTCGGCGGCGGTGCCCGGGATGGTGTCCAGCCCGGCCTCGCGCAGCATGCCGAGCCACTCCCGCACCGGCACCCCGGCCTTCGCCGCGGCGGTGACGATCTCCATCGGGGAGAACGCGTGCACGTGCATGCCCGGCACCCGCGCCTTGATCGCCCGGACGATGTCGGCGTAGCCGGTGACCGGCATCTTCGGGTCGATCCCGCCCTGGAGGCACACCTCGGTGGCGCCGGCCGCCCACGCCTCCTCGGCCCGGTCGGCCACCTGCTCCAGCGGCAGCCGGAACGCGTCGGCGTCGCTCTCCCGCTGGGCGAAGGCGCAGAACCGGCAGCCCACGTAGCAGACGTTGGTGAAGTTGATGTTCCGGTTGACCACGTAGGTCACGTCGTCGCCGACCGCGTCCCGGCGCACGTCGTCGGCGATCCGGCACAACGCGTCCAGCGCCGCGCCGTCCGTGCCGAACAACGCCAGCGCCATGGCCTCGTGCGCCGGCTCCAGCAGCGCGGCCGGGTCGTCCGCGGCCAGCCGCAGGCCCGCGCGCAGATCGGCGTCCACGCCGCCGGATCCGGGTACGCCGGCCGGGCGCGTGACCTTGCTCGCCACCTCGGACCAGTCGCCGTAGACGCTGTCGAAGTCGCCCCGCCGGTCCTCGGTGCGGCCGGTGACGTCGATCGTGACGTGCAGGTCGGTCCGGCCGCCGAAGACCTCCTCCGGCTCCTGCCAGGGCCGTCCCACCGGGCGGGCCGCCTCGACCGCGAGCCCGGTCTCCGGGTCGACGAGCGCGGTGACGTGCGGCAGCAGGCGCGGGTCCAGCCACGGCGCGCCGGCCCGCACGTACTCCGGGTAGACGGTCAGCCGCTCGCGCAGCGTGAAACCCGCGCCCGCGGTGCGCCGGGCCAGCTCGTCCAACTGCGGCCAGGGACGCTCCGGGTTGACGTGGTCGGGCGTGACCGGCGAGACGCCGCCCCAGTCGTCGATGCCGGCGCGCAGCAGCAGGTCGTACTCGCCGGCGATGAGGTTCGGCGGGGCCTGGATCCGGGCCCGCGGGCCGAGCAGCACCCGGGCCACCGCCACGGTCGCGGCCAGGTCGTGCAGTTCGGCGTCCGGCATGCCGCGCATCGCGGTGTCCGGCTTGGCGCGGAAGTTCTGCACGATCACCTCCTGGAGGTGGCCGTACTCCCGCATCGCGCGGCGGATGGCGAACAACGCGTCCACCCGCTCGGCCCGGTTCTCGCCGATGCCGATCAGGATGCCGGTGGTGAACGGCACGCCGACCCGGCCGGCGTCGTCGAGCACCCGCAACCGCACCGCGGGCTCCTTGTCCGGCGAGCCGAAGTGCGGGCCGCCCGGCTCCGACCAGAGCCGGGTCGCGGTGGTCTCCAGCATCATGCCCATGCTGGGCGCGACCGGCTTGAGCCGCTGCAACTCCGACCAGGAGAGCACGCCCGGGTTGAGGTGCGGCAGCAGGCCGGTCTCCTCCAGCACCGCCACCGCGCAGGCGCGCAGATAGTCGAGTGTCGAGTCGTAGCCCCGCTCGTCCAGCCACCGCCGGGCCGCCGGCCAGCGCTCCTCCGGGCGGTCGCCGAGCGTGAACAGCGCCTCCTTGCAGCCCTGTGCGGCGCCCTCGCGGGCGATCGCCAGCACCTCGTCGCGTTCCAGGTAGGCGGCGGGCAGTCGGTGCGGCACGGTGGCGAACGTGCAGTAGTGGCAGCGGTCCCGGCAGAGCCGGGTCAGCGGGACGAAGACCTTCTTGGAGAAGGTCACCACCCCCGGTCGGCCGGCCTCGCGCAGGCCGGCGTCGCGGATGTCCCCGGCGACGCGGAGCAGTTCGTCCAGCGCCGGGCCGCGCGCGGTCAGCAGCGCCGCCGCCTCGTCCGCGTCCAACGCCCGGCCGGTGGCGGCGCGACCGAGCGCCCGCCGGACGCTCGCCTCGGTCGGGACGGGCTCACTGCGATCAACCATCGGCCCAGCCTATGCGGTGCCGCTCGCGGTTCACTCGAGTGTAAGGAGGGGCCCCCGCTCAACGCCTCCGGTAGAGGCGGGGGCCCCTCTTGACGCCGGGCCGCCGGCGGGCGGCGCGTTCCGCCGCCGCCCGCGGCACGGTCACCGGGGCTGGTTCGGGTCCTCGCGGTCGAAACGCTGGGTGCGCTCGTCCCCGGCCGGGGAGGCGGGCTGGCCCGGCTCGGCGGGCTGACGCGGGATCGCCTGCGTCGGGTCCGCCGACGGCGGCTGGCCGAAGGGCGGGGCCGGCTGCGGGGCGCCGTACTGCGGCCCACCGAACGGCGGGCTCGACTGCGGGGCGGCCGGCGGCTGGCCGAACGGCGGGCTCGACTGCGGGGCGTGCGGCGGGGCGGTGTTGAACGGCGGCGCCGACTGCGGCGGGCCGTACGGGCCGGCCTGCGGCCCACCGGGCTGCGGCGGGCCGCCCGCCTGCGGGTAGCCGGCCGGGGGCTGACCCGGCTGCGGCGGCACACCGGCCGGCGGGTAGCCGCCCGGCGCCGGGTAGCCGCCCGGCTGGCCGGGCTGCTGCGGCCAGCCCGGCTGGGCCTGGCCGTAGACACCGGGCTGCGGCTTGGGCTTCGGCACGTAATAGAGCCGGCGCCAGACCGTGAACACCACGTACGCGGCGACCGCGAAGACGGCGAGCCAGGCCACCCGGGTGAGCAGCCCGAGGAACGCGTCCAGCACCTCGCCGTCGGCGAGCCGGCCGACCAGCCAGATCAGGAACGTCAACGCGCCGAAGAAGGCGGCGACGCCGTACTCGACCAACGCCACCAGGGTGATCAGTTTCGCCTTCGGCAGCACCGGGCGGACGTGCGTGGCGAGCAGCACCGCCAGCACCGGCAGGACGGTCGACTCCAGCCCGACGAAGGCGAAGAACGTGCTTCCGGCCCGACCGCTGAACGTGCTGTAGTCGTCGACCGGCACCAGCAGGCGCAGCAGGCCGACGAAGAGCAGCACGGCGTTCGCGCCGAGCAGGACGAGCGCGGCCAGTTCGCGCAGTGGCTTGGTCAGCTGGCTGGCCTGCGCGGCGTCACCGGACGCGGGCTCGGCGGGGCTGGTCACGGACTCCCCCAGGGGACGAAAGCGGACAGTTGCCGACGTGAGCGTAGTCTCTCCGGCCACCCGGCGACCCACGGCGGCACGTGCGGAAGGATGGACGGCATGCGCATCGTGGTTCTGACCGGCGGCATCGGGGGCGCCCGTTTCCTGCTCGGCGTGCGGGCGTACGCCCGGGAGGTGGACGCCGAGGTGACCGCCGTGGTCAACGTCGGCGACGATCTGCTGCTGCACGGGTTGAAGGTCTGCCCCGACCTGGACAGCGTGCTCTACACGCTCGGCGGCGGCGCCGACCGGGAGCGCGGCTGGGGCCGGGCGGGCGAGACCTGGACGATCAAGACGGAGCTGGCCGCGTACGGCGCGGAGCCCAGCTGGTTCGGCCTCGGCGACAAGGACGTCGCCACCCACCTGGTGCGCACCACCATGCTCAACGCCGGCTACCCGCTGTCGCAGGTCACCGAGGCGCTGGCGACCCGCTGGCAGCCCGGCGTACGCCTGCTGCCGGCGACCGACGACCGCCTGGAGACCCACGTGGTCATCGATGACGAGCAGGGCCGGCGGGCGGTCCACTTCCAGGAGTGGTGGGTGCGCTACCGGGCGGACGTACCCACGCACCGGTTCGTGTTCGTCGGCGCGGAGACGGCGAAGCCCGCCCCCGGCGTGGTGGAGGCGCTCGCCGCCGCGGACGTGGTGTTGATCGCGCCGAGCAACCCGGTGGTCAGCATCGCGCCGGTGCTGGCCGTGCCCGGCCTGCGGGCGGCGGTGGTCGACGGGCCGGCCCCGGTGGTCGGGGTCTCCCCGGTCATCGGCGGCGCGCCGGTGCGCGGCATGGCCGACCGCTGCCTGGCCGTGCTCGGCGTCGAGTGCAGCGCGGCCGGGGTGGGCGGTCTCTACGGCGCCCGCTCCGACGGGGGCCTGCTGGATGGTTGGCTGGTCGCCCCGGAGGACGAGGGCACCACGGTGCCGGGCGTGACGGTCCGCTCGGCGCCGCTGCGGATGACCGACGAGGCGGCGACCGCCGCGATGGTGCGCGCCGCGCTGGAGTTGATGTGAGGCTGGAGATCCTGCCGGTGCCGGGCATCGGCCACGTGACCGAGGGCGACGACCTGGCCGCCCTGATCGCCGGCGCGGCGCCCTGGCTGCGCGACGGCGACGTGCTGGTGGTCACCAGCAAGATCGTGTCGAAGGCGGAGGGCCGGCTGGTCGACGTGCCGGCCGACGGCCCGGAACGGCTCGCCGCGCGCGACCGGGTGCTGGCCGGGGAGACCGTCCGGGTGGTCGCCGCCCGGGGCGCGACCCGGATCGTGCAGACCCACCACGGGTTCGTGATGGCCTCCGCCGGCATCGACGCCTCCAACGTGGACAAGACCCGGCTGGTGCTCCTGCCGGTGGACCCGGACGCCTCCGCCCGGGCGCTGCGGGCCGCGCTGCGCGACCGGCACGGTCTCGACGTGGCCGTCGTCGTCAGCGACACCATGGGCCGCCCGTGGCGCAACGGGCTCACCGACGTGGCGCTCGGGGTGGCCGGCATGCCGGCGATCCGCGACCACCGGGGCGAGGTCGACCCGTACGGCAACGAGCTCCAGCTCACCCAGATGGCCGTGGTCGACGAGCTGGCGGCCGCCGGCGAGCTGATCAAGGGCAAGTGCGACCAGGTCCCGGTCGCCGTCGTCCGTGGCTACCTCACCGCGACCGGCGACGACGACGAGGGCGCCCGGGCCCTGGTGCGGGACGCCTCGATGGACCTGTTCTCGCTCGGCACGGCCGAGGCGCGCGCGGACGGGCTGCGGGCGGCGGCCACGCTTCCCGACACGACCGGCGCCATCCCGGCCGACCCGGACGCGGTGGCGCGGGCGGTCGCCGCGGTGGCCGAGGTGGTCGTCCCCGGCACCGTCTTCACCCACGTCACCGACGACGAGGTACGCGCCGGGCTCGCCGCCACCGTGCCCGGCTGGCCCGCCTCGGCCACCGGCCTGGTGCTCGGCGCGGCGCCGACCCCGGTCGGCCGGGCCGACCTGGTCCGGTTCGGCGCCGACCTGCAACGCCTGCGCACCGCGCTGGCCGCCGAGGGGATCGGGTCCGCCCTGCTGCCCCCGCCGGCCGGCAGCACGGCGAGCGCCACGTTGGCGCTCTGACCGGCGCCCCCGCGGGCCACGGCCCGGTCAGGACTCCAGGACGGCTCGGCCGAGCGGGGTCAGCGTGTGCAGGACGGTGTTGCGGTCGCGGTGGCTGACCAGCAGCCCGGCGTTGCGCAGCACGGTGGTGTGCTGGCTGGCCGCGGCGGCGGAGATGTGCAGTCGGCGGGCCATCTCGCCGGTGGTGCAGCCCTCGTCGGCGGCCTGGAGCACCGAGGCGCGGGTGCGGCCGAGCAGGGCGGCCAGCGCCTCGCTCTGGCCGGCGCCACCGTCCCGCGCGGCGCCACCGCCAGGCGTGAGGCCGCCGAGCCGGTCGACCGGGTAGACCAGCACCGGGGGCAGGGTCGGGTCGACCAGCGCCACGGGCGTGCGGGAGCAGAAGAACGACGGCACGAGCAGCAGGCCCCGGCCGTCCAGGTGCAGCTCCCGGGTGTCCGGGTAGTCGAGCACCTCGAGCACCCCGCCGCCCCAGCGCATGCTGGGTCGCAGGCTGGCCAGCAGCCCCTCGGCGCCGCCGTCGAGCATGGCCCGGGCGCGCCGGGCCCGGTCCGCCTCGACCGCGGCCTGCACCCGGGTCCAGTACGGGGTGACCGCCAGCGACTGGTAGCGCGCCATGGCCTCGGTGAGGTGGTGCAGCATCTCCGGCTCGCCCCGGGCGAGCGCCGTCGCCGAGGGGGGTAGCGGGTTCTCGCTGGCGAGCAGGGTCAGGTCGCGGCGGAGCATGTCGGCCGGCGTGCCCCGGACGGCTTCCAGCCCGGCCTCGAAGCCGTCCCGGCTGGCGGACGGCGTGAGGAAGTCGGGAAAGTAGCCACGTGGCGGGTTGAGCGCGAGAAGCAGGCGGTAGCGCTCGGCGCCGGTGTCGGACCGCAGCCCGTGCGCCACGGTGCGTCGCCAGGTCGTCATCAGTGGGTCACGACCGCGACCCTGGAGCAGGTGCACACTGAGGACCAGCTCCCAGAGCGGGTCCGCGGCCGGGGCGACCCGGGTCCGCAGAATGTCCTCACTCGAGAAAATGATCTTCAACATGGAGCGCTCCTGGGCGGACGGCGGGGGCGCACGCCACCCCTGGCACTTTACCCGTCGGTACTAATCTCCATCTTTAAGCGTGACGTGAAAAACCTCGACGCGTAACGGGCCGGTTCGGCAGACTCGTCCTTGCCCGCCGACGCCGGGGCGCAGTGTCGACCCGGTCGCCGGCCGACGGGCGTGGCCGGACGGCACCACGAGGGTCTGCGGATCTGCTCCGCAGGGGTGCCGTCCGGCCCTCGCTCATCCGATCCAGAGCGCCACCCGGTGGTCCTCGTCGGTGACGAAGTACCAGCGTCCCGCCACCTCGGCCAGGCCCTCCACGTGGTGGAACGGCGCCAGCTCCGCCACCGGCTCGGCGGCCACCCGGGCGTCGGCACCGGCCGCGTGGCGGAACCGCACGTGCCGGGACGTCACGTCGCCGCCGTGCGGGTGGTCGTCCAGCAGCACCGAACCCTTGCCCAGCGCGTCGATCGACCCGATCACCGCCGCGTAGCCGCCGTCGTCGGTCGGCGTGATCGCGCGGAAGCCGGCCAACGCCCCGGCCGGCTTCACCCCGGTGAGCGCGTACGCGCCGAGCGCCCGCGGCCAGCGCGCCGCGTCGTCGAACATCTCCGCCACCCCGGCCAGCTCGACGTAGATCGGCTCACCGTCGGCGGTCACCGGGAAGCGCAGCCCGAGCAGCACGGTCCCGTCCGGCGTGAACGCCGCCGCCTCGACGTTGAGCGGGAGGTCGTCCTCGGCCAGCCGGGTCACCCAGCTCTTGGCCCGGGCGGTCCCCCGGGCCACCGTCTCCACGATGAACCGCTGCCGGACCCGCTCGCCCGGTGGCAGCGGGACCAGCGGGGCGGCGGCGAGCGCGTCGTTGACCGCCCGGTGCAGCCGGAAACGGTTGCGCACCACGTGCACGGGAAGGGTGCCGGTCGCCGCGTCGTCCTCCCGGAAGCGGGCCACGAAGGCGCGCCGGGGGCGCAGCGGGCCGCCCTTGGAGCCGAAGTGCGAGCCGAAGACGTAGACCCAGCCGTCGTGGTGGGCGAGCGCCTCGCCGTCCTCGGTGCGGCCGTTCTCCCGGCCCGCGTCGGCGGGCACGTGGTGCGCCACCCACTCGCCGTCGTCGCGTTCCAGCAGCAGGGCCAGGCACTGCTCCACCGGCCCCTCGTCCAGCACGGTCCAGAAGCCGCGCCGCGCGCCGTGCGCCCGCAGCAACGCGGGCGAGCGCACCGGCAGCAGATCGCTGGCCTCGTTGCCGGCCACCAGGAACTCGACGAGTCGCAGGGTCACCGGGCCAGGGTACGGAGGCGGCGCTCGTAGAGTGTCCGGGTGCCCGACACCGACCCCACCGACCTCACCGCGTACGCCGAGCTGCACGCCGACGCCGTCGCGGCGTTGCGCCGCTGGACGGCGACCAGCCCGGCCGCCGCCGCCAACCGGGACCGGACCCTGGCGCTGCTGGCCGCCGGGCCGGTCGCGCTGACGCGGACGCACCGGCCGGGGCACGTCACCGCCAGCGCGCTGGTCCTCGACCCGACCGGCGAGCGGGTGCTGCTCTGCCTGCACGGCAAGTTCCACAAGTGGGTGCAGCTCGGTGGACACTGCGAGCCCGGCGACCGGACCCTGGTCGGCGCGGCGCTACGTGAAGCCACCGAGGAGTCCGGGATCACCGGCCTGACCGTCGGCCCGGAGCCGATCGACGTGGACGTCCACGCGGTCGCGTGCCAGGGCGGATCGCTGCACTACGACGTCCGGTTCGCGGTGTTCGCGCCGGCGGGTGCGACCGAACGGGTCAGCGCCGAGTCCGACGCGCTGGGCTGGTTCCCGCCGGACCGGCTGCCCACGCCGCTGGCCGGCGGGACCCGCCAGCTGGTGGCGCCGGCGCTGGCCGCGCTGGCCCGTCGCGCCGCCGGGTGACCCACGCCGGCGGCCGACCGACCCGCCGGATCAGACCAGGCTCTCCTCGCCGCGCTCCTTGAGCTGGTCGACGACCTTCTTCACGTCCTGCGCCCGGTCGCGGGGGCAGACCAGCAGCGCGTCCGGGGTGTCCACCACGATCAGGTCGTGCACCCCGACGGTGGCGACGAAACGGCCGGAGTGCGGCACCACCACGGTCCCGGTGGTGTCGTGCAGCAGCACACCCGGCTTGGCGTCACCGCCGAGCACCACGTTGCCGTCGGCGTCACCGGGCAGCACCTCGCCCAGGGTGTGGAAGTCGCCGACGTCGTTCCACCCGAAGTCACCCGGTACGGTCGCCACCCGGCCGGCGGTCGCCGCGCCCTCCATCACCGCGTAGTCGACCGAGATCTTCGGCAGCGTCGGCCAGACCGTGCCGAGCACGTCGTCCTGCTCCGGGGTGCCCCACGCCGCCGCGATGGCGGTGATCCCGGCGTGCAACGCCGGCTGCTGGCGGGCCAGCTCGGCCAGGAAGACGTCCACCCGCCAGACGAACATGCTGGCGTTCCAGAGGTGCCGCCCGGACCGGACGTAGCCCTCGGCCACCTCGGCGGCCGGCTTCTCCTTGAACTCGCGTACCGGGCGCAGCGGCCCGTCGCCCAGCGGGTCGCCGGTCTCCAGGTAGCCGTAGCCGGTCTCCGGCCGCGTCGGGGTGATGCCCACCGTCATCAGCAACCCCTGCTCGGCCCCGCCGATCGCCTGCCGCACCACCTCGGCCAGGCGGGCCGGGTCGCCGATCAGGTGGTCGGCGGCGAACGAGCCCATCACCGCGTCCGGCGCCCGCTCGGCGATCACCGCCGCGGCCAGCGCGATGGCCGCGCAGGAGTCCCGCGGGGAGGGCTCGACCAGGATGTTCTCCTCCGGCACACCGGCCAGTTGCCGGGCCACCGCCGCGGCGTGCGCGGCCCCGGTGACCACCAGCGTGCGCTCGGGTGTGGTCAGCGGCGACAACCGGTCGACCGTGGCCTGCAACAGTGAGGCGGAGGTGCCGGTCAGCGGGTGGAGGAACTTGGGATGGCCGGCGCGGGACAGCGGCCACAACCTTGTGCCGCTGCCGCCCGCCGGGATGACGGCGTAGAACATCAGCACATCATGCCCGAAGCGGGCGAGCGCCAGGGTCGGTCGTCGACGACCCGCAGCGGACGCTCAGGAACGCGCCCGGCGCCAGGCGGCGATGTGCACCTCCGCGCTGGACTCCCAGGTGAACTCCTTGGCCCGGTCGAACCCGGCCTTGGCCAGGGAGAGCCGTCGCTGCTCGTCGTCGAGCAGGGCGCCCAGGTCGGTGGCGATCTGGTCCGGGTCCTCGCTGGTGTAGGCCACCGCGTCGCCACCCACCTCGGGCAGGGAGAGCCGCGGCGTGGTGAGCACCGGGGCCGCGCACGCCATCGCCTCCAGGATCGGCAGCCCGAAACCCTCGCCGTAGGACGGGTAGGCGGCGACCAGCGCGCCGCCGAGGAAGCCGGGCAGGTCGGCGTAGCGCAGGTAGCCGGGGCGCAGCAGCCGCAGGTGCGACGGCACCTCGGCCACCGCGCGGTCGATGTCGTCGTCGTGCCCCTGGCCGCCGGCCACCACCAGCACGGGCGGGTTGGGTCGGTCGGCCACCGCCCGGGCCCAGCCCCGGATCAGGTTGGGCACGTTCTTGCGCGGCTCCTTGGCGCCGAGGAACGCGATGTAGCTGCTGTCGCCCAGCCCGAGCCGGGCCCGGACCCGGGCCTTCTCCTCGTCGCCCGGCGCGTGGAAGGCGGCCTGGTCGACGCCGTGGTAGGCCACGTCGATCCGGGTCGGGTCGGCGTCCAGCAGGCGGATCAGCTCGTCCCGGGTGGCCTTGCTGGGCACGATCACCCGGTTGGCCCGGCGCAGCGACGTCTTGATCGCGCTGCGGAAGAACGTCCGGCGCGACTTGTCGTAGTGCTCCGGCTCGGTGAAGAAGGTCGCGTCGTGCACGGTGACCGTCACCGGACAGCCGGCCCGCAGCGGGCAGGTGTAGAACGGCGAGTGCAGGACCTCCGCGTTGACCTGCTGGGCCAGCAGCGGCAGCCCGGTCTGCTCCCAGGCGAGCCGGGCCGGGCGGTGCGCCACGGCGGCCGGGGCGGGGATCACCTCGGCGCCGGGCAGCATCCGGGTGTAGCGCTCCAGGTCGGTGCGCAGGCTCACCACGGCCAGGTCGACGCCGGAGCCGCAGACCCGGCCGAGCGCGCCGAGCAGGCCGTCGACGTACCTACCGACGCCGCCTCGGTCGGCGGGGACACTCGTGGCGTCGATGAGTACGCGGGGCGGACGACCGGCGGTCACGGGGCGACTCCTCAGGTGGCGCGGTTGTGGGGAAGAACACTGTCGGCAAGCCTACGCCGGGCCGGGTGCCCGACGCTGACTGCGACCCGACGGTACGCCGACTTGTCGTTGTCATCGAGTACGCGCCGGGGGCGCGTATCGTTCGCGCCGATGGCCGACAACATTGCCCGGGTCTTCGCCGACGCGATCGCTCCCGACCCCGCCCGACCGTTGCTCACCTGGTATGACGACGCCACCGGCGAGCGCACCGAACTCTCCGGCGCGACGCTGGCGAACTGGGTGGCCAAGACGGCCAACCTGCTCGTCGACGAGGCCGGGGCCGCGCCCGGCGACCCGGTCGGCGTGTTGCTGCCGCCGCACTGGCAGACCGCCGCGGTGCTGCTCGGCTGCTGGTCGGCGAAGACGACGGTGGTCGACCGGCCGACCCCGGTGGACGTGCTGTTCACCGCCGTCGACCGGGTCGACGAGGCAGCCCGGTGGCCGGCCGGCGAGCGGTACGCCCTGGCCCTGGACCCGTTCGCGCTGCCGATGCGGCAGGTGCCGCCGGGCTGCGCCGACTTCGTCGGCGCGGTACGCGGACACGGCGACCACTTCACGCCGTACCCCTCCGGGGGCGAGGCGGACGCGGCGCTGCTGGCCCGCGCACAGGCACGCGCCGCGGAGCTGGGCCTGCGCGCCGGTGACCGCCTCCTGGTCGACGTGACCCGTCACCCCGACCCGGTCGACTGGCTGCTGGCCCCCCTGACCGCCGGCGCCTCCGTCGTCGCCTGCGCCCACCCCGACCCCACCCGCCAAGCCCACCGCGCGACAACGGAACGAACCACCCACACCCTCCCCCTCCCCTGACCCCCGCGATCTTGCACTTGCGGCCCCAGGTTCGGGGCATTCACCCCTTTCGTCGGGGCGGAAAATGCAAGATCAGCGGGGCGGGGGCGGGGGCGGGGTCAGGCTGGGGTGGGGTGGTCGGAGCCGGCGCGGCGTTGGGCCAGGGTGGCGAAGGCGGTCAGGGACTCGGGGTTGGCCAGGGCGCCCTTGGCCGCGGCCGAGTCGACCGGGGTGCCGGTCAGGATCTTCTTGACCGGGACCTCCAGCTTCTTCGCGCTCAACGTTCTCGGCACGGCCCGGACCTGGTGGATCTCGTCCGGCACGTGCCGGGGTGACAGCGCGGTCCGCAGCTCCCGGCAGATCGTCTTCCGCATCGCGTCGTCGAGTTCCAGGCCGTCGGCGAGCACCACGAACAGCAGCAGCTCACCGGCGCCGCCCTCGTCGTCCTCCAGGTGCACCACCACCGAGTCGACCACCTCGTCGAGCCCCTCCACCACGGAGTAGAACTCGGCCGTGCCCAGGCGGACCCCGCCCCGGTTGAGGGTGGCGTCGGAGCGGCCGGTGATCACGCAGCCGCCGCGCTCGTTCACCGTGATCCAGTCGCCGTGCCGCCAGACGCCGGGATAGACCTCGAAGTACGCCTCCCGGTAGCGGGCGCCGTCCGGATCGTTCCAGAACCCGACCGGCATGCTCGGCATCGGCTCGGTGATCACCAGCTCGCCGAGCTGGCCGATCACCGCAGAGCCGTCGGCCGCGCGGGCCTCCACCTTCGCGCCGAGCGCCCGGCAGGCGATCTCCCCCGCGTGCACCGGCAGCAGCGGCACGCCGCCCACGAAACCGGTGCAGACGTCGGTGCCGCCGGAGAGCGACTGGAGCTGGAGGCGGTCGCCCACGTTCTCGTACACCCAGGTGAAGCCCTCGGCCGGCAGCGGCGCGCCGGTCGAGCCGAGGCCGCGCAGCGCGGACAGATCGGCGATCTCCCGGGGCACCAGCCCCGCCTTGCGGCAGGCCAGCAGGAACGGGGCCGAGGTGCCGAAGTAGGTGGTGCCGGTCTCCGCCGCCATCCGCCACAGCGCGCCCAGGTCGGGGTGGCCCGGGTTGCCGTCGAAGAGCACGATCGCCGCGCCCACCGCCGGCCCGGAGACCAGGAAGTTCCACATCATCCAG
This sequence comes from Micromonospora sp. WMMD754, assembly GCF_049315235.1. Lineage (NCBI taxonomy): Bacteria > Bacillati > Actinomycetota > Actinomycetes > Micromonosporales > Micromonosporaceae > Micromonospora > Micromonospora sp. WMMD754. The sequence continues at coordinate 2,975,314 of NZ_CP186058.1, read as the reverse complement.
CCGGTGGTGGTGAACCAGAGGAACCGGTCGGACGGGCCCAGGTCGTGGTGCAGCGCCAGCATCTTCAGGTGTTCGAGCAGGATGCCGCCGTGGCCGTGCACGATCGGCTTGGGCAGGCCGGTGGTGCCGGAGGAGTAGAGCACGTAGAGCGGGTGGTCGAAGGCGACCGGGGTGAAGGTCAGCGGCTCGTCGGTCTCCGCCGCCAGCTCCGCCCAGGCCAGGGCGCCCGCCGGGATCTCGCCGGCCGGATCGAGGTACGGGACGGCGACGGTGTGCCGCAGCGACGGCAGCGCGGCCCGGATCGCGGCCACCTCGGCGCGCCGGTCGACCGGCTTGTCGCCGTAGCGGTAGCCGTCCACCGCGACCAGCACCGTGGGCTCGATCTGCTGCCACCGGTCGGTGACGCTGCGGGTGCCGAACTCGGGCGCGCAGGAGGAGAAGATCGCCCCCAGGCTGGCGGTGGCGAGCAGCAGGACGTACGTCTCCGGGATGTTCGGCGCGTACGCGGCCACCCGGTCGCCCGGGCCGACGCCGAGCCGGCGCAGGCCGGCCGCCACCCGACGGACCCGCTCGCGCAGCGCGGCCGCGGTGAGCGTCTCCGGGGCGCGGGTCTGCCCGTGCGCGATCACCGCCGGGTCGTCGTCGCCGAGGCCCGGCATGCGCAGCACGTTCTCGGCGTAGTTGAGCGTGGCGCCGGGGAACCAGCGGGCGCCGGGCATGGCCCGCCCGGCGAGCGTGGCGGTCGGCGGGGTGTGCGCGACCACCTGGAAGTAGTCCCAGATCGAGCCCCAGAACCCGTCCAGGTCGGTCACCGACCACTGCCACAGCGCGTCGTAGTCGGCGAACTCCAGCCCACGGTGCTCGGCCAGCCAGCGCAGGTAGTCACCGATCCGGGACCGTTCGCGTACGTCGGCCGGCGGCGTCCACAGCACGTCAGACACGTTCCACCCTCCCTGAGGCCCGTCACGACACTGTGCATGGGCCGTGGCGCCATCTTGCCCTACCTCGTGCCGCCATTCTCCGCACCGGGTGGCGGTTCCGGGGCGTGCCCACCCCACACCCCGAACCCCCCACCCATGTGGGCCGCGTGCAAGGAAGGGCCCCTTCTTAACGCCTCGTGCATGTGAAGGGGCCCCGCTTAACACCTCGCGCCCTGCGGGAGAGCATCGGCGGTGGCGGGCAGCGCCGGCACGCGCCGGATGTTAAGCGGGGCCCCCTCCTCTACCGCAGGCGTTAACAAGGGGCCCTTCCTTGCACGTCAGCCGGCGCGGTGGGCCTGGATGGCGCGGCGGCGGGCCAGGCGGTGGGCGCGCCGGATCTCCGCCTCCCGGAAGCGGCGTTCGTCGTCGGGCGTCTCGGGCAGCACCGGGCGGACCCGCCGGGGCGCGCCACCGACGTCCACCCCCACGAAGACCAGGTACGCGGTGGCGACCCGCACCGGCTCGTCCTCGGCCGAGTCCCAGCGCTCGGCGACCACCCGCACCCCGACCTCCATCGAGGTGTTGCCGGTCCAGTTGACCTGCGCGTGCGCGTGCACCAGGTCGCCCACCCGGACCGGCTCGGAGAAGACGATCTCGTCGATGGAGGCGGTGACCGCGGTGCCGCCGCTGTGCCGGGCCGCCGCCGCGCCGGCCACGTCGTCGACGAACTTCATCAGTACCCCACCGTGCACGCTGCCGTACAGATTGACATCGACAGCGGTCATGATGCGACTGAGCGTGACGCGGGAGTACGAGGTCGGCTTACCCGCCGGCACCGCGGGATGATCTGTCATGCCGGAAACGGTACGGTGCGCGGATGCGACATCTCTGGAGCTTCCTCGCCGGGTTGGTGGTGGCGCCCGTCACCTGGGTGCTCGTCACCCTCGGTCAGGACGGATCTGGGCGGACCGTCAACCGCTGGGTGGAGATCGGTACGTACAGCACACCGAACCTGATCGAGCCGGCCGTCTATCTGGGCGTCGCCGGCGTCCTGCTCGGCCTGCTCGGCACGCTGCGTTTCTCGCCGCTCGGCCCGCTCGTGGCGGGCCTGCTGCTCGCCGCCCCGTACGTCGGGTTGTTCGTCGCGCCCTTCTCCGTGCGGGACCGGGTGCCCGACGACCTGAAAGTGCTCGGCGACCCGCTGCCGCTGCGCCAGCCGCTGGAGAACGGCACGCTGTTCCTCATCGGCCTGCTGCTGCTGATGGCCGTGTTCAGCGCCCAGCGGTGGCGGCGACCCGTGGCGGCCGAGGCGGAGCTGACCCCGGCCGTCACACCGGTCGAGCACGGGCCCACGCTCACCGACTGGCCGCCGGCCGGCGCGCCGAAGGACCCGGACACGGCCCCGCTCACGCTGGCCTACCCGGAAACCCCCACCGATCCCCTGCCCCGCCGCACCGGCGGCGAGTCGCCGTGGTCCGCGCCGCCGCGCGGCGCCGCCCGGCCGGAGGGCACCAGCGAGAGCCGTTGACCAGTGCGGGCGGGCCGGGTCACCCCGGCCCGCCCGCCCGAACGTCGACGCCGGCGCTCAGCCCTTGAGCAGCTGCCGGGCCATGACGATGCGCTGCACCTGGTTGGTGCCCTCGTAGATCTGCGTGATCTTGGCGTCCCGCATCATCCGCTCGACCGGGTAGTCGCGGGTGTAGCCGTAGCCGCCGAGCAGCTGGACCGCGTCGGTGGTGATCTCCATGGCGGCGTCCGAGGCGAAGCACTTGGCGGCCGCGCCGAAGTAGGTCAGGTCCGCGTCGCCGCGCTCCGACTTGCCGGCCGCCGCGTACGTGAGCTGCCGGGCCGCCTCCAGCTTCATGCCCATGTCGGCGAGCATGAACTGGATGCCCTGGAACTCGGCGACCGCCTTGCCGAACTGCTTGCGCTCCTGGACGTAGCCCTTGGCGTAGTCCAGCGCACCCTGGGCGATGCCGATCGCCTGGGCGGCGATGGTGACCCGGGTGTGGTCCAGCGTCTGCATGGCGGTGGCGAAGCCGGTGCCCTCCGCGCCGATCATCCGGTCGGCCGGGATCCGGACGTTGTCGAAGTAGACCTCGCGGGTCGGCGAGCCCTTGATGCCGAGCTTCTTCTCCGGCGCGCCGAAGCTGACCCCCGGGTCGGACTTCTCCACCACGAAGGCCGAGATGCCCCGGGACCGAGCTGTGGGATCGGTCACAGCGAAGACCGTGTAGTACTCGGAGACGCCCGCGTTGGTGATCCACCGCTTCACGCCGTTGAGCACCCAGTGGTCGCCGTCGCGGACCGCCTTGGTGGTCATCGACGCGGCGTCGCTGCCCGCCTCCGGCTCGGAGAGGCAGTAGGAGAACATCGCGTCGCCCGAGGCGACCGGGGTGAGGTACTTCCGCTTCAGCTCCTCGGAGCCGGCCAGCAGCAGCGGCATGGTGCCCAGCTTGTTGACCGCCGGGATCAGCGACGACGAGGCGCAGGCCCGGGCCACTTCCTCGATCACGATGGCCGTGGCCAGCGCGTCCGCGCCGGCGCCGCCGTACTCGACCGGGACGTGCGGGGCGTGGAAGTCGGCGGCGCGCAGGGCGTCGTAGGACGCCTTGGGGAACTCACCTGTCTCATCCGCCTCGGCGGCGTGCGGAGCCACCTTCGCCGCACAGATCTCACGGACCGCCTCCCGGATCGCCTCGTGCTCCTCCGGCAACCGGTAGACGTCGAACGACTGCTCTGCGGCCATGTCGGCCCTCCCCTTTCACCGCTATCATGCGCAGTCTGTGCCGCCCGGAAGCTGCCGACTGCCGCAAACTGAAGGATAACCACCGGCTACGGCCGAACCTTACCGGCGGGTAGGCTCGCGCCCGAGCGTCGTCCACCCGACCCACTACCCTCACACCAGACATCAGTCCCCTCGGCGCCCGGCCTAGGCGCCCCCAGCAGAATGCGACGCGAGGAAGCGCCGCCAGTGCGAGCGGAGAAGACAGGCGTGACGATCCCGTACCCGAACTCCCAGCCGACGCCCGCCATCGCCGCGGTGACGCCGCCGTCCGGCGCCGCCCGGCCCCGGGTCACCTTCCTCGGCACCGGCTACCTCGGCGCGACGTACGCCATCTGTTACGCCGAGCTGGGCTACGAGGTGCTCGGCTTCGACGTAGACGCGGACAAGATCGCGAAGCTGAACGCGGGCGAGGTGCCGATCCACGAGCCCGGCCTCGACGAGCTGCTGCGGCGCAACCTGGCCGCCGGCCGGCTGCGGTTCAGCACCGACATCCAGGAGACCGCCGACTTCGGCGACGTGCACTTCATCTGCGTCGGCACCCCGCAGCGGGCCGACGGCATGGGCGCCGACCTGTCCTACGTCGAGGCGTCGGTGACCGGCCTCGCCCAGCACCTGACCCGCAAGGCGCTGATCGTCGGCAAGTCCACCGTGCCGGTGGGCACCGCCGAGTGGGTGGAGCAGCTGGTCGGCAAGCACAGCCCGACCGACCTCGGGGTCGAGGTGGCGTGGAGCCCCGAGTTCCTCCAGGAGGGCTTCGCCGTCGACGACGTGCTGCGCCCCAACCGGATCGTGGTCGGCGTCAAGAGCGAGTGGGCCAACGGCATGCTCTTCGCCGCCCACAAGGGCGTCTTCGACCTGGCCGCCACCGAGGACCGCGAGGTGCCCCTGGTGGTCACCGACTTCGCCACCGCCGAGCTGGTCAAGGTCGCCGCGAACGCGTTCCTGGCCACCAAGATCTCGTTCATCAACGCGATGGCCGAGGTCTGCGAGGCGGCCGGCGGCGACGTCACGCAGCTCGCCCGCTCCATCGGCTACGACCCGCGGATCGGCAACCGGTTCCTCCAGGCCGGGCTCGGCTTCGGCGGCGCCTGCCTGCCCAAGGACATCCGGGCGTTCCAGGCCCGCGCCCAGGAGCTGGGCGCCGGTGAGGCGCTGCGCTTCCTGCACGAGGTCGACCTGATCAACCTGCGCCGCCGTACCCGGGTGGTGCAGCTCGCCGCCGAGCTGCTCGGCCGCCGCTCCGGCCCGGCCGGTCCGGACCTCTCCGGCACCCGGATCGCGGTGCTCGGCGCCACCTTCAAGCCCAACACCGACGACGTACGCGACGCCCCCGCCCTCGCGGTGGCCGCGCTGCTCGGCAAGGCCGGCGCCGACGTGCACGTCTTCGACCCGCAGGGGATCGAGAACGCGCGCCGCGCCGTGCCGGAGCTGACCTACGAGGAGAACATGACCGACGCCGTCCGCGGCGCCGACCTGGTCTGTGTGCTCACCGAGTGGGCCGAGTTCCGCAACGCCGACCCGGTCGCGCTGGGCGAGCTGGCCAACGGCCGCCGGGTGGTCGACGGGCGCAACTGCCTGGACTCGACACTGTGGACGCAGGCCGGGTGGGAGTACCGCGGCATGGGTCGCCCCTGACCCGTCGACGTCGGGCCGGCCGGCCGGGGATCGCATCCCCGACCGGCCGGTCCTTTTTTGTTGTCCGGAACGCGCCGGCAACTGTCGAAATCCCGGCCCGCTCAGGGCATGCTGCCTCTGGGAGGTCCACAGTGCGGGGGCGCGGGCGAACGGGAGACTGACGTGGAGAGCTTCAGGTGCGCCTCGTGCGGGCGGGAGATCAAGCCCGCCGTCGTCTGCCCCCACTGCGGCGCGGAACAGCCCCAGTGGACCGAGCACCTGGCCGACATCGAGCGGTCGATCGCCGAGATGAAGGCGCGCGACGCCGAGATCGCCCGCGAGCAGCGGCAGATCGCGGCCAAGATGCAGGCCGCCCTCTTCCAGCGCGACATCCTGGCGCACGCCGGGGAGGAGCGGATCAAGCAGGCCACCCGTCCCCGCCGGGTGCTCCGCCGGCGGCCCGGACGCCGCCCGCCCACGGCCGCCACCGGCGCGCCGCCCCGGGTGCCCCGGCAGGGCACCCCGCCGCCCGGGCCGGACGACCTCCCTCCGCCGCCACCCCGCGGCCGCCCCCAGTGGCTCGACGCGGACGACCCGGAGCATCCGCCGGAGGCGTCGTCACGCGAGGTGCAGAACATCCCGCTCGGGCTGGGCGCGCTGCTGCTCGGCGTCGCGGCGGTGGTCTTCGCCGCGGTCGCCACCAGCTCGATGGACGCGTTGGCGCGGCTCGGCGTGCTGCTGGTCGCGACCGTGCTGATGCTGCTCGCCCCGCCGGTGCTGGCCCGGCGCGGGCTCACCTCGACCGCCGAGACCATCGCGGCGGTCGGGTTGCTGCTGGTGCCGCTGGCCGGGTACGCGCTCTGGGCCGTGGACCGGATCGGCGGCGGCACCTCGGGCGCCGCGTTCGCCGGGTCGATCTTCCTGGTCACCACCGTCGTCGCCTTCGGCTACGCGTACGGCACGGGCCTGCGCGCGCCCCGGTTCGCCACCGTGCTGGCCGCCCAGCCGGTGCTGCCGCTGCTGGCGTACGAGCGGATCACCGGCCCGGCCGGGTGGGCGTTGGTGCTCACCGTGGTGGCCGTGCTGGACCTGGCCCTGGCCCGCTCGGTGGTGGTGCGCGAACGGCCGGTCCGGCAGGACCTGCCCCCCACCGAGCCGCCGACACCCGCCGCACCCCGACAGCGCGCCGACGAGGACCGGCCGGAGTCGGCGCCGGAGGAGGCCGGTGAGGTGCTCGGCGGCGAGTCGCCCGCCGGGCCCGCCGCCGCCGCGCCGGCCCGTCCGGTGCCGTGGCTGCGGGAGCTGACCTGGCTGCTGCACGGGGCCGCGGTCGCGGTCGCCCTGGCGTACGCGGTCACCGCCCTGCTCCGCGCCGCCACCGTGCCGACCGCCGCCGGCGCCGGCGCGGTGCTGCTGCTCGCCGCGCTGGTCGCGCTGGCCGGGACGCTGGTGCTGCGCCGGCCGCCGTTGCCCGACGTGGGCGCCGGCATCCTCACCCTCGCGGTCATCGGCGCGCTCGGCCGGGTCGCCTCGGTGGCCCTGCCCGGGCGTTCGCTGCTGCTGATCGCCGCGGTCATCGCGCTCACCGGGCTCGCCGTCCGGGCCGTACCGGAGGCGGCCCGCCGGGGTCCGCAGCTGGCGTCCGCGGTCGCGCTCACGGTCAGCGGCCTGGTGGTCGCCGGCGGCGCGCTGCGCGCCGGGCTGGCCCCGGTCCGGGCGGCGCTGCCCGCCTGGTCGGCCGACCTCGGCGGGTGGCACGCCGAGCTGGCCCGCGCGGTCGGACCGACCGGCTGGCAGCTCGCCGCCGCCGCGCTGCTGCTCACCGTCGCCGCCGTGGTCGCGCTGCCGCCGGAGATCCGCCGGGAGTTCGCGGTGGTCGGCGCGGCGCTCACCGCGCTGGCGGTGCCGGCCTCGCTCGGCCTGGGCTGGGCCGCGGCCTGCTGGCCGATGCTGCTCACCGCCGTCGCGATCGGGGTGCTCGGGCTCACCGCCGGCACCGAGCGCGCCGCCGTGGCGCACGCGGTGACCGCTGCCGGGCTCGGCCTGGTCGGGGCCGGGGCCGCGCTCGCCCGCCCCGCGCTCACCGCCGCCGCGCTGACGCTGCTCTTCCTGGCCGGGGCGCTGGTGTCGCTCGCCCCGCGGGTCCGCCTGGCCGCCGCCGCGACGGACCGGGTCTGCGCCTGGGCGGCCGGCGGCGCGGCGTTCGCCCTGCCCGGCGCGGTGGCCGCGTTCGTCGCCGCCACCGTGCCGACCCCGCCGGCGCCCACCCCGGCGAACCTCCGCGAGATCACCGTCCCGATCCTCGCCGCGAGCTTCCTCGCGGTCTGCGTGACGCTCGGCTACGCCGCCCTGGTCCAGGTGGCGCAGCGGCAGCTGAGCATGCCGCACGCGCTCGGCACCGTGCTCGGCGCGGTCGCCGTCGCCGCCGCCGGGTTCGGCGCGCCCGGCGCCACCTCGGCGGACGCCTGGGTGGGTGGCCTGCTGCTGATCTCGGCCGCGCTGCTGGCGCTGGCCCCGCGGATCGACGCCGGCCGCCGCGCCGACATGTCGCTGGACGGCTCGGACCTGGCCCTGGCCGCGATCACGGTGGCGCTGGTGGCCACGCTGGCCCGGATCGCCGCGGTCCTCGCGCCGGGCGGTCAGCTCGTGGTGGCCGCCGCGCTGGTGCTGCTGGTGGCGGTCGCCGCCCGGGCGCTGCCGGAGGAGTGGCGGCGCGGTCCGATCCTCGGCATCGCCGCCGGGGGCACGCTGATCGGCCTGATCGCCGCCTGGAGCGCGCTGCGCGGCGGGCTCGGTGTCCTGGCCACCCCCGGCCCGATCTGGGCCGGTGACCTGAGCGGCTGGCCGGCGGCGCCGACCGGCGGGTCCACCTGGCAGGCGCCGGTCGCGCTGGCGCTGCTCGCGGTCACCGCCGCCATCCTCCTGCCACCGCCCTGGAAGTACGACGTGTCGGGCGCGGCCGCGGTGCTCGCCACGGTGGGTGCGCCGGCCGCGTTCGACCTGCCCTGGTGGTCGCCGGTGCTGGTGGGCGCCATGGTGGCCACCGTCTTCGGGATGGCCGCCGCGGCCGCGGCGGACCCGCGGGCCGCGCTGTCCCGGGCCACCGTGGCCGGCGTGGTGGCGTTGCACGCGGCCGGCGCCGGGCTGGTCCGCCCCTGGACCACCGCGCTGGCGCTGGGCAGCATCGCGTTGATCGGGGTGACGGTGGCCGCGCTGGCCCGCACGCTCGCGCCGACGCTGGTGGAGGACATCCGCGCCGAGGGTATGCCCCCGCATCTGGTGCAGGTGGGCGGTGCGGGCGCCGGGGCGGCGCTGCTGGCCCTTCCCGGCGCGGTGGCCGCCCTGTCCGCCGAGTTCGGCCGCCCGCCGCAGGTGGTCCTCACCTCCGCCCTGGCCGCCGCCAGCATCGGCCTGGCCGTGGTCGCGGCGGTACGCCGGCAGGTGCCGCAGTACCTTCCGTACGCCAGCGTCGCCGTGGTCGGCGCGGCCACCGTGACCGCGGCGGCCGCTCTGCTCGTCCGCCTGCCCGCCGGTGTGTTCGCCGCCGCCGCGGCGCTGCTCGGGGTGCTCGCCGAACTGGTCCGGGCGGCCACCGTCCCGCCGGTCGGCTCGGCCCGCCCGGTGCGCCGCTGGTCCGTGCTGTTCGACGGGGCGCTGCGCCGGGACCCGGGCGACCGCACGGAGCTGCGCTGGCGGGTCAGCCCGGCGGCCGGGGCGCTCGCCGCGGCGGCGCTGCCCACCGCGCTGGCCCTGGCCACGCTGGCGCCGTCGCTGGTGGTGGCGTTGTTCTCGCCGTTCGCGGCGCTGGGCCGGGTGTGGCAGGGGCCGCCGCCGGAGCTGCTCACCCCGCCGCCGGACGCCGTGGACCCCACCCATGTGCTCACCGCGCTGCTGCTCACCGCCACGGCGGCGCTGGCCGCGACCGGGTTCAGCGGCGGTCGCCGGTCCCGGGCGGTGCCGGTGGTCCTGCCCGGGGCCGCCCTCACCCTGCTGATCACGCCGGTGGCGCTGGGGCGGGGCTGGCCGGTGACCACGCTGGCCGCGCTGGCCGTCTTCACCATCTCCATGCTCGGGCTGGCGCTGACCCCACCGCCGCCGTTGGTGGAGCCGGCCCGGTCGATCCGGGTCGCCCGGGTGCTGGTCTTCGCGATCGGGCTCGCCGCCGGGGGCGCGGGGCTCTGCGGCAGCCTCGCCACCCGCGACCTGACCCTGTTCACGCTGGGCGGCGCCGTCGGCGTGGGCATCGTGGCCGCGCTGTTCGGCACCACCCAGCGGGCCCGCATCCTCGGGTGGTTGTTCGGCTCGCTGATGGCCCAGCTCTTCGCGCTCACGCTCGGGCTGGTGGTGGGGCTCGCCGCGGTCTGGTCCGCCTTCGGGGTGCTCGCGGTCGGCGCCGCGTTGCAGGTCTTCGCCGCCACGCTGCCCCGGTTGCGCCGGCCGGAGGCGTACCGGGAGGCGGCCACCGTCGAGTGGAGCGGTTACGGGGCGGCCCTCATCGCGCTGGCGCTGGCGTACGACTCACCCCGGCACATCGCCGCGCTGCTGGCCGCGTGGGGCGCGGTGCTCGGGGTGGCGGCCAGCCGTCCGGGCCGCCGTCCGATGGAGCGCAACCTGCTGTTCTGGGCGGTGGTGGCCTGCGAGATCAGCGCCTGGTGGATCCTGATGCGGGTGGCCGACGTGGCGCTCCCGGAGGCGTACACGCTGCCGTTCGCCGCGCTCGCGTTGCTGGTCGGGGTGCTGCAGCTGCGTCACCGGCCCGACCTGTCGAGCTGGGTGGCGTACGGACCGGCCCTGGTGACCGCGTTCCTGCCGACGCTGGCGATCGTGATCGCGACCGACTCCAGCATGCTGCGTCAGGTGCTGCTGCTGCTCGGCGCCGTGGCGGTGCTGATCTTCGGTTCGACGAGCCGGCAGCAGGCGCCGGTGATCGTGGGCGCGACGGTCACCGCGATCGCCGCGGTGCACGCGTTGTTCAGTCTCGGCCCATGGCTGGTGCTGATCCCGGTCGGCATCGTCCTACTGGTGCTGGGCGCGAGCAACGAGCGTCGCCGGCGGGCCCAGGAGCGCCTGCAGACAGCGCTGCGCGGCATGCGCTGACCTCGCCGCCTGTGCGCGGCGACGAACGGTCACCGACGGCGACACCCGCAGCGTTACGCAGATCGACAGCGCCGCATCACGCCAGCGACGCGCGCAGCGCGGCTTCCTTCTCGGCGACCAGGTCCTCCAGGCTCGCCTGGTAGGCGGCCATCCGGTCCCGCAACGCCGGGTCGGAGGCGCCGAGGATCCGGACGGCGAGCAGGCCGGCGTTGCGGGCATTGCCGATCGACACCGTGGCGACCGGTACGCCGGCCGGCATCTGCACGATGGACAGCAGCGAGTCCATCCCGTCCAGGTACTTCAGCGGCACCGGCACACCGATCACCGGCAGCGGGGTGACCGAGGCGACCATGCCGGGCAGGTGCGCCGCCCCACCCGCGCCCGCGATGATCACGCGGACACCGCGACCGGCGGCGGACCGGCCGTACTCGATCATCTTGAGCGGGGTGCGGTGCGCCGAGACCACGCCCACCTCGTACGGCACGCCGAACTCGTCGAGCGCCTCGGCGGCGGCCCGCATGGTCGGCCAGTCCGAGTCACTGCCCATGATCAGCCCGACGGCGCTCATGCCGTGCTGGCTGGGCATGCCCTCACGGCCCTCGCTCCGCTCGGTGCGTTCGCTCATGCGCGTCCTTCCTGGAGCCAGCGGGCGGCCCGCGCGGCCCGGGCCCGTACGTCGGCCAGGTCGGTGCCGAGCACCGTGACGTGACCGATCTTGCGGCCCGGACGGACCTGCTTGCCGTAGAGGTGGACCTTGGCGCCGGGCTCGGCGGCGAACAGGTGGTGCAGCCGCTCGTCGATCGAGATCCCGCCCGGCTCCCCGCCGAGCACGTTCGCCATCACCACGACCGGCGCGGCGAGCGAGGTGTCCCCCATCGGATAGTCGAGCACCGCCCGCAGGTGCTGCTCGAACTGCGAGGTCCGGGCGCCCTCGATGGTCCAGTGCCCCGAGTTGTGCGGGCGCATGGCCAGCTCGTTGACGACCAGACCGGTGGGCGTGTCGAACAGCTCCACCGCGAGCAGCCCGACCACGCCGAGCGCGGTGGCCAGGTCGATGGCGAGCTGCTGCGCCGCGACCGCCCGCTCCTCCGGCAGGTCGGGCGCGGGCGCCAGCACCTCGACGCAGATGCCGTCGCGCTGCACCGTCTCCACCACCGGGTACGCGGCCACCTGGCCGAAGGGCGACCGGGCGACCTGCACGGCCAGCTCTCGTCGCAGCGCCACCCGCTCCTCGACCAGCAGCGGGGTGCCGCCGGCGAGCAGTGTCGCGGCCAGCTCGGCGGCCCGGTCGGCGTCGTCCACCATCCAGACGCCGCGCCCGTCGTAGCCGCCCCGGGCGGCCTTGAGCACCACCGGCCACCCGGTCTCCTGGCCGAAGGTCACCAGGTCCGCCGGCGACTCCACCGGACGCCAGGCCGGGTTGGGCGCGCCCAGCTCGCCGAGGCGCTCCCGCATCACCCGCTTGTCCTGCGCGTGCACCAGCGCCTCGGCCGGCGGGAACAGCTTCACGCCCTCGTCGGTCAGCGCGCGGATGTGGTCGTTCGGCACGTGCTCGTGGTCGAACGTGACCACGTCGCACCCCTTGGCGAACGTGCGCAGGGCGGTCAGGTCGGTGTGGTCGCCGTACTGGACGTCGGCGGCGACCAGCGCCGCGCCGTCGTCGGGAGCGAGCGCCAGCACGCGCAGCGACTGACCGAGGGCGATGGCGGCCTGGTGGGTCATCCGGGCCAACTGGCCGCCACCCACCATGCCCACGACGGGGAGTCCGGTCCGGGAGTCCATAGCGCCGCCAGCCTAACCGGGCCGGGGACACCCCCGGCCGCTGGGCCCGTCCCCGTCCCACGGCCGGGAAACGGGACGGCGACCGGCTCCGGGGCGGGGCACCATGATCCGCATGACGACTCGCCGGATGCTCCGCGCGCTGCCCGTACTGGCCCACGACATGCCGTCCTTCGACCCGTCCGACGTGCCGGCCGAACCCACCGCCCTCTTCGCCGACTGGCTCGCCGCCGCGGTCGACGCCGGGGTCGACGAGCCGCACGCGATGACCGTCTCGACGGTCGACGCCGACGGCGCGCCCGACGCCCGGGTGCTCATCCTCAAGGATCTCGACTCCGCGGGCTGGCACTTCGCCAGCAGCTCGGCCAGCGCGAAGGGACGCCAGCTGGCGCGGAACCCGCGCATCGCGCTCAGCTTCCACTGGCGGGAGCAGGGGCGCCAGGTCCGGGTGCGCGGCACCGCCCGACCGGCCGACCCGGCCGTGTCCCGGCAGGACTTCCTGGCCCGGCCGGAGGGCTCCCGGATCGCCACCCTGGCCGGCCGACAGAGCACCGTCCTCACCGACCGGGCTGAGCTGGACCGGGAGCTGGCCGAGGTCCGCGCCCGCCTCGCCGGCGATCCCGACCTGGTCGCCGACACGCACACCGTCTACGTGGTGGCGCCGGAGACGGTCGAGTTCTGGCAGGCCGACCGGGAGCGCCGGCACGTCCGGCTGCGCTACCGCCGGGGCGCAGCCGGCTGGGCGCGGGAGCAGCTCTGGCCGTGACGGCTCAGCCGAGTTGGGCGACCAGGTCCTCGACCGAGGTCACCGGCCGTTGGCAGACGAACCCCCGGCAGACGTACGCGGTGGGCCGCCCGTCGACCAGCGGACGGTCCGCCAGCAGCGGCACACCCGGCTGGTCCGGGGCGCCGGCCACCACCACCGCGCCGGGCGGGGCGTGCCGGCGGGCGGCGGCCACCAGCGGGTCGCCCTCCGGGTCGTCGGTCACCACCGCGATCTCGTACGGGCCGGAGAGCAGCGCCTCGCCGACCGTGGCGGCGTAGCCGGTGAACCGGGCGTGCCGGTCGACGATCGGCGCCACCGTGGACAGGGTCACCTCGGCCGCCTCCCGGTAGCGGGTCTCCCCGGTCAGCGCCGCGTACGCGACCAGCGCCGCGACGACCGCCGAACGGCCGGACGGGGTGGCGTTGTCGGTCGGGTCGGCGGGCCGGGTGACCAGGCGCTCGGCGTCGTCGGCGGTGTCGTAGAAGCCGCCGTCGGCGGACGCGAACCGGGCCAGTGCCACGTCGAGCAGCTGCCCGGCCAACGTCAGCCAGCGTCCCTCGCCGGTGAGCTGGTGCAGCGCGCAGAACGCCTCCGCGACGCAGCCGTAGTCCTCCAGCACCCCGGCCGGCTCGCCGACGACCTTGTCCCGGGAGACCCGGCGCAGGCGGCCGTCGACCAGGTGCACGGCGGCCAGGTGCTCGGCGGCGTCGCGCATGGCCCCGTCGGCGACGATGACCACACCCTCCATCAGGTTCGCGTCCTCGTCCTCCCGGGACGCGTAGAGCGCGGCGACCTGCTGGAACTCGGCGAGCGCGGTGATCGCCAGCCCGTTCCAGGCCGCCACCACCTTGTCGTCGCGGGCCGGCTGGGGCCGGGTGTCGCGGGCGGCCAGCAGCCGGCCCACCACGTCCTGCCAGCGGGCCCGGACCGCCGGGTCGGCGTCGTCGACGTCACGGGCCAGGCGCAGGACGCTGGCGCCGTGCTCGAACGTGCCGTCGGCGGTGACCTCGAAGAGGTCGGCGGCGAACCGTCCGTCGGACTCCCCCAGCACCTCGACCAGCTGCGCCGGTGTCCAGACGTAGGTGAGTCCCTCGACGCCCTCGGTGTCCGCGTCCAGCGCGGAGGCGAAGCCCTCACCGGGTCGGTGCAGCTCGTCGGCGAGGAAGCGGGCGGTGTCGCGGGCGACCCGGCGGGCCAGCCGGTCGCCGGTCAGCCGCCAGAGCTGGGTGTAGACGCGCAGCAGCAGCGCGTTGTCGTAGAGCATCTTCTCGAAGTGCGGCACGGTCCAGTGGCCGTCCACCGAGTAGCGGGCGAAGCCCCCGGCGAGCTGGTCGTTCAGGCCACCCCGGGCCATCGCCTCGCAGGTGTGCCGGACGATCTCCAGGCTGCGCGCCGAGCCGGTGCGCCGGTGGTGCCGGAGCAGGAAGAGCAGGTTCATGTGCGGCGGGAACTTCGGCGCGCCGCCGAAACCGCCGTTCGTCTCGTCGTACTCCTGGGCGAGCTGGCCGGCGGCGCCGTCGAGCAGCTCGGCGGTGAGCGGGGCGGTCACGCCGCCGACGGCCTGGGCGCCGCCGATCGCCTCGACCACGGCGACGCCCTGCCGCAGCACCGCCTCGCGCTGGTCCCGCCAGGCGGCGGCGACCGAGCCGAGCAGCCGGACGAAGTTGGCCCGGGGGAAGTAGGTGCCGCAGAAGAACGGGGTGCCGTCCGGGGTGGCGAACACCGTCATCGGCCAGCCGCCCTGGCCGGTCATGGCCTGGGTGGCGGTCATGTAGACGGCGTCGACGTCGGGGCGCTCCTCCCGGTCGACCTTGACGCAGACGAAGTCGTCGTTCATGAGCCGGGCCACGGCCTCGTTCTCGAACGACTCGTGGGCCATCACGTGGCACCAGTGGCAGGCCGCGTAGCCGACCGAGATCAGCACCGGCACGTCGCGGCGCTTCGCCTCGGCGAACGCCTCGTCGCACCAGGGCCACCAGTCGACCGGGTTGTCGGCGTGCTGGAGCAGGTAGGGCGAGGTGGCCTCGGCGAGTCGGTTCACCACCCGACCCTATCCGCCGCGCCGGACCGCCGCCCCCGGACCGGTCGGAGCCACGAGCCGTCCTTCCGCTATTCACCTTTGTCTATTTGAATCGGCGCATGGCCGGCGTCGTCCACCGCCGGCGCGTCCGAAGGAGACGGTCCATGCGCAGACTCCCCGCCCTGCTCGCCCTCGCCGCCCTCGCCGGATCCCTGCTGGCCCCCGGCACCGCGTCCGCCGAGGTCCCGCCGCAGACCCGGTGGTCCGCCACCACCGGCGTCGGGATCCACAACACGTACGAGCGCGGCACCTACACCTACCTGGCCCAGGCGCTCGACGCCCGGCCCGGGCTGATCGAGCTGGACGTCTGGCCGGACGTGCTGACCCGGCAGTGGCGGGTCAGCCACAGCAACCCGCTGGGCAACGACAACAACTGCGTCGCCGCCACCAGCGCCGCCCAGCTCTACACCGGCACCCGCAACAAGAACCTGGAGCACTGCCTGGACGACATCCGGCTCTGGCTGGGCGCCCACCCCGACGCCGGCCCGCTCATCCTCAAGCTGGAGCTCAAGACCGGCTTCAGCGGCCGTACCGGCCAGGGGCCGGCCCAGCTCGACGCGGTGCTCGCCGCGCGGCTCGGCGACCGGGTGTTCCGCCCGGCCGACCTGCTCGGCGACCACCCCGGCCTGGACGCCGCCGCCCGCGCCGACGCCTGGCCCACCCGCGCGCAGCTCGCCGGCAGGGTGATCGTGGAGCTGATCCCCGGCACCGTCGAGGAGGGCAACCCGACCGACACGCTCTGGACCGACGTCGAGTACGCCCGCCACCTGAACGGTCTGGCGGCCGCCGGCACGCTGGGCAGCGCCCGGGCGTTCCCGGCGGTGCACCGGGCCCAGGCCGGCGACCCCCGGACCCGGTACGCGGACCCGGCCCTGCGCCGGTGGTTCGTGCTCTTCGACGGCGACGCCTCGGCGTACGTCACGGGCGGCGTCGACACCGCCTGGTACGCCGCGAACCACTACCTGCTGGTGATGACCGACGCGCAGAACGTCCCGCCGGCGGTCGGCAGCGGCGACGCCGACGCGGCGGCGGCCCGGGTCGCCCAGCTGGCCCGCGCCCACGCCAGCATCGCCTCGGCCGACTGGGCCACGCTGCCCGCCGTCCTCGACGACGTGCTGCCCCGCGGCTGAGCGCGCCCCCGCGCCGTCGGGCCCGCCCGGCGGCGCGGACCGCTCAGGAGGCGCCGTCGGCGCGCAGCGGGAAGACGTTGCCCCGCGCGGTGTCGCGCAGCGACCCCAGCACCGCCCCGATCTTGTCCGCCGGCATCGGCTTGAAGAAGTGGTAGCCCTGCGCGGCGGTGCATCCCAGTTCGACCAGCGCGGTGCGCTGCTCGGCGGTCTCCACCCCCTCGGCCACCACCCGCAGCCCCAGCTCGTGGGCGAGCCCGACCGTGGTCCGGACGATCGCCGCCGCCTCCGGCGAGTCGGCCATCCGGATGACGAAGGACCGGTCCACCTTCAGCTCGTCCACCGGGATCCGGGTGAGGAACGTCAACGAGGAGAAGCCGGTGCCGAAGTCGTCGACCGCGAGCTGCACGCCCATCGCCCGCAGTGTCGCCAGCACCTCGTCGATGATCTCCAGCTCGCTCATCACGACGGTCTCGGTGATCTCCAGGACCAGCCGGTGCGGCGGCACCTGGTGCCGCCGCAGCGCCTCCTCGATCTCGGCGGGCAGCCGCGGGTCGAGCAGGCTGCGGGCGGACAGGTTCACCGAGATCGGGACGTCCAGCCCCTCCCGCGCCCAGCCGGCGGCCACCTCCAGCGCCTTGTCCAACACGTAGCGGGTGAAGCTGCCGAGCTGCTCGCTGTTCTCCACCGGGCGGATGAAGTCGGCCGGGCCGAGCCAGCCCCGGCGCGGGTGCCGCCACCGGATCAACGCCTCCACCCCGGTCGGCCCGCCGGTGGCCAGGTCCACCGCCGGTTGCAGCGCCAGCACCAGCTGGTCGTCGGTGGCCAGCGCCTCCCGCAGCTCCGCGAGCAACGCCAGGTGGTCGGTGCTCGCCGCGTCGCGGGAGCTGTCGTACGCGGCGACACTGCCGCCACCCTCCTTCGCCTGGTACATGGCGATGTCGGCGCGCCGCAACAGCTCGGTCAGGTCGGCGACGCCGGCGTCGGCCACCACCACGCCGACCGCCACCTCGATCGACATCCGCACCCCGGCCACCTCGGTCGGCGCGGCGAGCCGCTCGGCGACCTCCCGGGCCTGGCGCACCGCGTACGCCAGCGGGGCCGTCCGGTCCTCGACCACCGGGACCGAGGTGAGCAGCAGGGCGAACTCGTCGCCGCCGAGCCGCCCGAGCAGGTCCCCCGGCCGGGTCAGCGCGGCCAGCCGGTTGGCGGTGAGCCGCAGCAACTGGTCGCCCGCCGAGTGGCCGAGCGTGTCGTTGACCTCCTTGAACTGGTTCACGTCCAGCAGCAGCAGAGCCACCGGGTGGTCGTGGGCCCGCTGCCGCAGCGCCTGGTCGCCGCGGGTGAGCAGCGCGGCCCGGTTGAGCAGGCCGGTGAGCTGGTCGTGCACCGCGTCGTACGACGAGCGGGCGGTGACCAGCCGCAGCTCACGGTGGGTCGCGGCGTCGTGCAGGGCGGCGGCCAGGGCGTCGGAGAAGGCGGCCACGCCGTCCTGTTCCCGGGCGGTGGGCGGGGCGGACCGGGCGAACCGCACCCGCAGCCGTCCCACCTCGGCGGGGCCGACGGCGAGCCGCCGGACCAGCTCGTGTTCGCCCGAGCCGCGATCCGCCGGGGGCTCCACCTCCCGATCCCGCACCTGCCCACCGAGGTCGGCCCGGTATCGGCGCCAGCGCCCGTCGCCGCGGGCCACGTCGACCTCGACCAGCTCGGCCCCGAACAGGGTGAGGGCGCCGGTCACGGCGGCGGTCGCCACGCCGCGTTCGTCGAGCTGGTTGAGGGCGGCGGTGGCCTCGGCGAAGGCCCGCCAGGTCCGGCGCTCCTCGTCGGCCCGGAGCCGGTGCCGGTAGGTCTGCTGCAACAACCACAGCGGCGGCGGCAGGAGCAGCAGCCAGCGCGGGTCGAGTTCCAGCAGCGCGACCACCACCAGGCCGACCGCGACGTTGCCGGTGAACATGAGCAGCTTGCCGCGGAGCGCGGCGAGCAGCGGCGGCCCGATCGGGATGCCGTGCCGCAGCGCGAGCGTGGCGGCGCCCAGCCAGGCGGTGGTGAGCAGGTAGGTCACCGCGCCCGCGCTCAGCGCGAGGGCCAGTTCGGGGGTGGGCGCGGCGAGCAGCGGCCGGCCGAGGGCGCTCGCGACCGCCGCGGCCAGCGCCGTGGCGGCGGTGAGCGAGGTGGCGATGCGCACCAGCTCCAGCACCGGTCGGCGGTCCGCCACCACTGACATCGTGGTCCAGGCGGCGCCGGCGCCGAGCAGCGCGGCGGCCGGCAGCCAGCCGGCGGGGACCAGCCAGAGGCAGACGAGGAGCGCGGCCTCGCCCCAGGTGATGCTGACCATGCCCGACGGGGCCCGGAAGCGGAGCCGGGCGAGCTGGGCCACGGCGAACGCGACGGTGGCGAGGCCGAACCGGGCCGGCCCGGGCAGGGGGTCGTCCACCGGTAGGTGTGCCGGTACGGCGAGGCCGAGCACCGCGGCCAGCAGCGCGGTGACCGCGACCGCGACGGTCAGCAGCACGACGCTCACCGGGGTGCCCCGCAGGCCGAGCCGATCGGGTGGCCGGTCGGCCGGTTCGGAGGTCACGGACCCGCCCCGTCGGCGGGTGCGACCGGGACACGGTCGGGGCCCGTTGCTGCCCTCGACATCGGCGCCCCCCTTCCGCGCAGGGTCCGGGGCCTGACGGTCCCCCCGGCGGAAGGCTAAGCCAAAGCCGGTGGCCGCAACAGGGGGCGACCACCGGCTCGGGCGTGATTCATGCGGTGTTCAGCTGTTTCGGCGCTGCTGGGGGCCGTTGGGGGCGCTCGTCGGTGAATCCTGCTCGACGGCCCCGTCTGTCGGATCGACGACTGCCGAGTCGACCCGGCCGGGCTCGCCCTGCCGCGGGAAGCGGTCGGGCAGGCGGCGCAGGCGGGCGTTCATGTTGCGGATGAGCAGGACGGTGACGGTGGCCAGCGCGACGATGAGGAAGAGGCCCATCGGGCCGGCCAGACCACCCGTGCGGGTGTCACCGAAGTTGTTCTCCGCGAGCACCTGGGCGGTGGTCAGCATGGTGTTCCTCCGATGTGCGGCTGACGACCAGGGTAGCCCGCGCCGATGTCAGTGGGCACGGCACGTCTCGCGCACCCCGGCGAAGAGGTCGGACTCGGGGAGCGGGCTGTCCACCAGCGAGCGGGCGAGCTGGAAGTCCTCCGTCGGCCAGGCGCGCTGCTGGAGCTCCATCGGCACCTGGAACCAGAACCCGTCCGGGTCGATCTGGGTGGCGTGGGCCCGCAGCGCGTCGTCGCGGACCGGGAAGTAGGCGGCGCAGTCGACCCGGGTGGTGATGCGCTCCCCCTTGTCGGGACGCTCCTCCCAGCGCTTCATCCACTCGCCGTAGGGCGACTCCAGGCCGGCGGCGAGCATCGCCTCGTGCAGGCCCATGATCTTGGCCCGGGAGAAACCCACGTCGTAGTAGAGCTTCAGCGGCTGCCACGGCTCGCCCAGCTCCGGGTGGCGCTCCGGGTCGCCGGCCGCCTCGAACGCCGCCACGGTGACCTTGTGGGTCATGATGTGGTCCGGGTGCGGGTAGCCGCCCTCCTCGTCGTACGTGGTGACCACGTGCGGGCGGAACTGGCGCATCAGCCGCACCAGCGGCGCGGCGGCGACCTCCACCTCCTGCAGCGCGAAGCAGCCCTCGGGCAGCGGCGGCAGCGGGTCGCCCTCGGGCAGACCGGAGTCGACGAAGCCGAGCCAGGCCTGCTCGACGCCGAGGACGGCGCGGGCGGCGTCCATCTCGGCGCGACGGATGTCGCCGATGTTGGCCCACACGTCGGGGCGGTCCATCTTGGGGTTCAGCACGCTGCCCCGCTCGCCACCGGTGCAGGTGACGACCAGGACATCCACCCCCTCGGCGACGTATTTCGCCATGGTGGCGGCGCCCTTGCTCGACTCGTCGTCGGGATGGGCGTGCACCGCCATGAGACGCAGCTGTTCTGCCACCTTCGGCGCTCCTCGTCTGTGCCGGCCGGGCGACCCGCCCGGGGCCGACCGGCTGACCTGCCGGAATCTCCCCCCGCGCCCGCGAAAGCCCCCGTGCTGGCACGTCGGGACCGCTGCCGGAGTGGCCGGGACCACCCTGGCCGGTCGAGGCCGACCTGCCATCCTTGACTCAGCGCCGGGCTGGGAAGATGGACCTAGCCATTCTTGCCGATGCCGCCGACAACAACGCCAGGAGATACCCGCCGGTGAGCGAGACGCACGCCACAGTCACACCGGGTACGCCGGTCTTCCCGCCCGGCCGGTACGGCCGCCGCCGGGAGCCGGGCCGCCGCCGGCCGCTCCTGCTCGCCCTGACGGTGACCGTCCTGCTGGCCGTCCTCGGGCTGGCCGCCGCGAAGCTCTACAGCCAGTACGGCGACCCCGAGTACCAGGGCGAGATGATCAGCTACACCGGGATCACCGACTCCCGCGTGGTGGTCGACTTCCGGGTCACCGTGCCACCCGGCGGCTCGGCGACCTGCCTGCTGCGGGCCCGCTCGCACGACGGCGCCGAGGTGGGCCACGTCGAGGCCACCGTGACCGCCGGGTCCGGCCAGCGGCACGTCCGAGCCCGACAGGAGGTGCCCACCAGCGCCCGGCCGTTCATCGGCGAGGTGCTGCGCTGCCGACCGACCGGCTGAGCCGGAGCACCGGCGAGCTGCCGGAACACGCGTACCCCGGGTCCCGCGACCGGCACCCGGGGTGATCGACCACACCTCGACCGGCACCGCACTGGTAACTTGGTAGTTCACCTGTCAGCCAGTCCGCACCAACCGAGGAGATCGCCTGTGTCCACCAACGGAAACGAGGCGCCCGCCACCTGGCTGTCCCAGGACGCTTACGACCGCCTGCAGGCCGAGCTCGACGAGATGATCGCCAACCGGCCGGTCATCGCCGCCGAGATCAACGCCCGGCGCGAGGAGGGCGACCTGCGGGAGAACGGTGGCTACCACGCCGCCCGCGAGGAGCAGGGCAAGGCCGAGGGGCGCATCCTCTATCTCAAGGAGCTGCTGCGCACCGCCAAGGTCGGTGAGGCTCCGGCCGCCGACGTGGTCTCGCCCGGCATGGTCGTCACCATCTACTTCGACGACGACGCCGACGACACCGAGACGTTCCTGCTCGGCTCCCGGGAGATCGCCTCCACCACCGACCTCACCGTCTACAGCCCCGAGTCCGCGCTCGGCAAGGCGATCCTCGGCGGCAAGGCGGGCCAGACCTGCACCTACACGGCCCCCAGCGGCGCCGACATCAAGGTGACCGTCGTGTCCTTCGAGCCCTACTCGGGCTGACCGCCCTCCGGACCCGCGCCGGACGGCTCGGGTCCCGACCCGACCGAGGCTGACAGGCTCCTCGGGCCCCGAGCCACACCCACCCGTTCGCCCCGACCGGACCATCCGGCCGGGGCGTTCGCGGTTCACCCCTCGCCGGCGAAGACGACCTGGTAGCCGCTGGCCCGCAGCGCGCTGATCAGCGTGTCCGAGTGCTCCACCCCACGGGTCTCCACGGACAGCGCCACCTCCACCTCGCCCAGCCGCAGGTGCGGGTTGGCCCGCTGGTGCACCACGTCCACCACGTTGGCCCGGTGCTCGGCGATCTCGCCGAGCAGCGAGGCGAGCTGACCGGGCCGGTCCACGCACCGCACGGTGATCCGCAGGAAGCGGCCGGCCGCGGCCAGGCCGTGCTCGATCACCCGCAGCATCAGCAGCGGATCGATGTTGCCGCCGGAGAGGACCGCGACCACCGGCGGGGTCACCTCCACCGCGCCGGCCAGGAGCGCCGCCACCCCGACCGCCCCGGCCGGCTCCACCACCTGCTTTCCGCGCTCCAGCAGCATCAGCAGCGCGCGGGAGATGTCCTCCTCGGAGACCGTGACCACGTCGTCGACGAGCTTGCGGACGTGGGTGAACGTCAGCTCACCGGGCCGCCCGACGGCGATCCCGTCGGCGATCGTCGCGAACGAGGGCAGCCGGACCGGTTCGCCGGCCCGCAGCGAGGGCGGGAAGGCGGCGGCGCTCGCCGCCTGCACCCCGATCACCCGTACGTCGGGACGCAGCGCCTTGGCCGCCACCGCCATGCCCGACACCAGCCCGCCACCGCCCACCCCGGTCACGATGGTGCGCACGTCCGGGCACTGTTCGAGCAGTTCCAGCGCCACCGTGCCCTGACCGGCGATGACGTCCGGGTGGTCGAACGGGTGGATGAACACCGCACCGGTCCGCTCGGCGAAGGTCTGGGCCGCGATCAGCGACTCGTCCACCGTGCTGCCGACCAGCTCGATCTGCGCGCCGTACCCCTTGGTCGCGGCGACCTTCGGCAGCGGCGCGTTCACCGGCATGAAAACGGTGGCGTGCGTGCCGACCAGACCGGCGGCGAGCGCCACCCCCTGGGCGTGGTTGCCGGCGCTGGCCGCCACCACGCCCCGGGCCCGCTCGTCGGCGGAGAGCCGGGCGATCCGCACGTACGCGCCCCGCACCTTGTACGAGCCGGCGCGCTGCATGTTCTCGCACTTGAGCCAGACCGGCCCGCCGAGCGCGGCGCTGAGCGGACGGGACGGCTCCAGCGGCGTGGTGCGGGTAACGCCGGCGAGCAGCTCCCGCGCGGCCTGTACGTCGGCGAGACCGACCAGTTCCGTCATGCCCCGATCGTGCCACCCGCCCCGGCCGGAGGCGGCGGCGACGTCACCGACGGCGCGTCCGGTCCGGCGACCGCCGGCGCGGGCGTGGCGGAAGCGGGCCCGGGACCGGCCACCGGCGCGGGACCTGCGGGCTCGGCCGGCGTGGACGCCGCCGGCGCGGTCCCGGCCGGCGCGGACGCCGCCGAGCCGGGCGCCGGCCAGCCGGGGTGGCCCGGCCAGGCGGGCACGGCCCGGGCGAGGCGGTCCTGCTGGGCGGCCGAGATCCGGCGGACCAGCACGACGAACGAGATGCCGGCGACCAGGCAGGCCACCGACAGCAGCAGCCGGCCGCCGAGCGCGTCCTGGTAGTAGCGGACGTAGCTGCCGTACTCCACGTCGTTCTGCGGCCACTCGGTCAGCCGCGAGTACCGCTGGTCGTCGCCGCGGCTGACCACCCGGTCGCCGACCGAGAAGACGAGCCAGGCGGCCCACCAGACGCCGACCAGGGCCGGCGTGGTGCGCCGGAGCAGGCTGTCCCGGGCGATGTTCGCGACCACCCGGGCCGGGACCACGAAGTTGGCGAACGGCACCAGCCAGCCGGCGATCGCCCAGCCCGGGCCGAGGCTCGGCAGGGCGCCCGCGAACGCGTCGGTGTTCTTCCGCGCCCGCCAGGTCCAGATGATGACCAGCACCGCCGCGGTCAGGAGGGCCAGCAGGTAGGGCAGCCCGAGCAGCAGTTCGGCGACCGCCGCGCCCAGCAGCAGGTCCCGGTCGCCCTGCTCGGCCGCCGTGCGGGCCATCCGCGCCCCGACCAGCGGGAACAGCGCGCCCGGCAGGTAGAGCACGGTGGCCGCGCCGACCGCGACCGCCGCGGCGGTGCCGAGGCCACGGACCGGGTACGTGGGCACGCCGGGCAGCACCGGCGGCTGGCCGAACGGGGTGCCGCAACGCTGGCAGTCGGGGTCGACCGGGGACGCGACGTCCCCGCAGGTCTGGCAGTGCATCGGGAACCGTCCGGAAGGGTGTGCGCGACAGGGGTGCGCACACGTTAGACGATCATGCGGTGGCCGGCGACCCCGTACCGACCCGGGGATAGCCGGGAGCGTGCCGCGTCCACGGCGCCTGCATCTCGAACTGCCCGGCCACGCCGAGCAGCAGCAGCTCCGAGCCGGGCGGGCCGACGAACTGCACGCCGACCGGCAGGCCGTCCGGGCGGCGGCCGACCGGCACCACGATCGACGGCAGGCCGGCGATGTTCCACGGCGCGGCGTACGGGGCGTACCGGATGTTGGTCGACATGTTCGCCAGCCAGGAGCGGCCGGACCAGCCGGCGGCCGGCGGCGGCGGCCCGGCCAGCGCCGGGGTGAGCAGCAGGTCGACCGAGTGGTCGGCGAAGAACTGCACCGACCGCTCGCGCCAGGCCGTCCGGTCGGCCTCCCGGACGTACCCCCGGCGCTGCGCCCACTCCCCCAGCGCGACGTGCCGGCGGCTGCGCCGCTGGAGCTGGCGCGGCGCCACCCCGGCGGCCCGCACGTCCGCCGCGGCGGCCGCGAACCAGGTGGCGATGCCCTGCAGGCCGAGCCGGGTCGGGTAGACCGGGTCGGCGGGAACAGTGTCGTGCCCGGCGGCGGCCAGCAGCCGGCCGGCCGCGGCGACCGCGTCCCGGTTCGGCGCGTCCGGCGAGACGCCGCGCACCGGGGAGCGCAGCGACACGCCCACCCGCAGCCGCGGCGGCGGGACCAGCCGGTCCGGCCGGCGGCCGGCCAGCACCGAGAAACCGACCACCGCGTCGGCGACCGTCCCGGTCAGCATGCCGTGCTCGGTGAGGCCGAACCAGTCGTCCGCGCCGAGCTGGCAGGGCACCACACCCCGGCCGGGCTTGAGGCCGACCAGGCCGCAGCAGGCCGCCGGGATCCGGATCGAGCCGAGACCGTCGTTGCCGTGGGCCATCGGCACCAGCCCGGCGGCCACCGCGGCGGCCGCGCCGCCGGAGGAGCCGCCGGGGGTACGCGACAGGTCCCACGGGTTACGGGTCACGCCGGTGTCGTCGTCGGTGAGGGCCCACAGGCCCAGCTCCGGCATCCGGGTCACGCCGAGGATCACCGCGCCCGCGCCGCGCAGCCGGCGGACCACCTCGTGGTCGGCCTCCGCCACGCCGGTACGCATCGCGGCCGACCCGTTCCAGGTGGGCAGCCCGGCGACCGGCGTGTTCTCCTTGACCGCCACCGGCACGCCGGCCAGCGGCAGGTCGGCCAGTTCCTCCTGCTCGTCGACCTTCTCCGCCTCGGTGATCGCCTCGCCGCCGCGTACCGTGCGGAACGCGGCCAGCTCGGCGTCGACCCGGGCGGCGTGGTCGAGGTGGTCGGCCACCACCTGCGTGGCGGAGACGTCGCCACGGCGGACCGCACGGGCGATCTGCTTCGCGGTCGCCCCGACCCAGGTCGTCGGCAAGATGTCCGGCACTGCCACCCTCCCCGTCCAGCGGTCAGCCCAGCGCCTGCTCCAGATCGGCGAGCAGGTCGTCGACCGTCTCGATGCCGACAGACAGTCGCACGAGATCGCCGGGAACTTCAAGCGGCGAGCCGGCAGCGCTCGCGTGTGTCATCCGGCCCGGGTGCTCGATCAGGGACTCCACGCCGCCGAGCGACTCGGCGAGCACGAACAGCCGGGTGGAGTTGCAGATCTCCACGGCGTGCTCCTCGCCGCCCGCCGCGCGGAACGAGATCATGCCGCCGAACCGGCGCATCTGCTTGGCCGCGACCTCGTGCCCCGGGTGCGACGGCAGGCCCGGGTAGATCACCTGGCCGACCTTCGCGTGCCCGTCCAGGTAGGCCGCGATCCGCTCGGCGTTGTCGCAGTGCCGGTCCATCCGTACCCCGAGGGTCTTGATGCCGCGCAGGGTGAGCCACGCGTCGAACGGACCGTTGACGGCGCCCATCGCGTTCTGGTGGTAGCGCAGTTCCTCGCCGAGGGTGCGGTCCGCGGCGACCAGCGCGCCACCGACCACGTCGGAGTGCCCGCCGACGTACTTGGTGGTGGAGTGCACCACCACGTCCGCGCCGAACGCGATCGGCTGCTGCAGGTACGGCGAGGCGAACGTGTTGTCGACCACCAGCAGCGCGCCGGCGTCGTGCGCCACGGCGGCCAGGGCGGCGATGTCGGCGATGCCGAGCAGCGGGTTGGTCGGCGTCTCCACCCAGACGATCTTCGTGGTGCCGGGGCGGATCGCGGCGCGGACCGCGTCCGGGTCGGAGACCCTGGCCGGGGTGTACGCCAGACCCCACCGCTCGGCCACCTTGGCGAAGAGCCGGTAGGTGCCGCCGTACGCGTCGTCCGGGATGACCACGTGGTCGCCCGGCTTGCACACGGTGCGCAGCAGGGTGTCCTCGGCGGCCAGGCCGCTGGCGAAGGCGAGCCCCACCGGGCCGCCCTCCAACGCGGCCAGGCACTCCTGCAGCGCGTCCCGGGTGGGGTTGCCGGAGCGGCTGTACTCGTAGCCCTCGCGCGGTGCGCCGACGGCGTCCTGGGCGTAGGTGCTGGTCTGGTAGATCGGCGGGATCACCGCACCGGTGCGGGCCTCGGGGTCCTGACCGGCGTGGATGGCGAGCGTCTCGAAGCCGTGACTCATGCCGCAGACGTTAGCCCGCCGGCTCACCCGACTGCCGTCGAACCCGGGCGCGCGTCGCCGCCGCGAGGTTGTCGGCCGGGTCCGCCATACTGGGCCGGTGAGTTCGACCGAAGCGCTGCCGTCCCGTCTGCTCGGCACGATCGACCGGATCCCCACCTCGCTGGAGATCCTGGCTGGTCCGCGATCGGGCCGGGTCGGCCTGCCGGTGCGACTCGCCTGGTCGGGCCCGGCCGACTTCGACATCGGCGACGCGCGTGAACGACTGACCCTCTACTGCCTCCTCCTCGACTGCGGCCAGCGCAGTGACATCGTGCAATACGTCAACGCCACGCTGCTCCGCCAGGACTGGCCTCGCATCCGCCGGTTGACCGCGCGCCGCGTGACCCGGCTCTGGGAGCGACGACTGCCAGACCTCATCGCCGGTGATGGACGAGCTGCACCGTCGACTGCTGGAGATCGGTTTCGCCGCCGGTGACGACCTGGGGTTGATGCTCGCGGGCGGCTATGCCATGTGCGCCCACGACCTGGTCGACCGCCCCTCTCAGGACATCGACTTCGCGACGGCCACCGCGATTCCGCTTCCCACCGTGACGAACCGCCTCGCCGCCGCCTACATCGCGGCCGGGTTCTCCGCTCGGATCGTTGAGTCGACGCCCCGAATGGCTCGCCTGCTGATCTCGAACGACGTGTCGTCGTGCGAGGTCGACCTGCTCAAGGAGGCCCTCGCGCCGCCGGCGCGAATGGCTCTGGGCCCGGTGCTTGCCTTCGACGACGCCGTCGGGCTGAAGGTCCGCGCGCTGCACGACCGCGCCGCCCACCGGGACTACATCGACGTCCGCGCCGCGAACGAGAAGCTCGCATGGACCGAGCTGGAGCACCTCGGCGCCCGCCACACCGCGGGTTTCTCGCTGGACGAGTTGGCCGACCGGTTGGGTGGCGTGACGGAGCGGGACATCCGGACCTTCCGTTCATACGGGCTCACCGAGCCGCAGGTCGACGAGCTTCGGACATGGGCCCTGGGCTGGGAGGCGGATATCCGGGCGCGCCTGGCCAACGGTGAGACCGGCCCGGTGGGCGTCCCCGACGATGACTGGGACGCATACCTGGACGAGTCCTGAGCGCCTCACCCCAACCTGTCGATCATGAAGTTGACGATGGCTACGGGGTCGGCGACATGTCGCCGCCAACTTCATGATCGGCGGACGTTGCGGAGGCGGGCCCGGGGGGTGACGCGGTCTAGCCTGAGCGCATGAGCGGGTGCGTGTTCTGCGGGATCATCGCCGGTGAGGTGCCGGCCTTCACGGTGACCGACGAGCCGGACGGGGTGGCGTTCCTGGACACCCGGCCGGTGTTCAAGGGGCACGTGCTGGTGGTGCCCCGTGCGCACGTGGAGACGCTTGCCGACCTGCCGGACGACGCGTTGCCCGGCTACTTCCGGCTGGTGCGGCGGATCGCGGTGGCGGTGGAGTCCGGTCTGGGGTCGGGTGGGACGTTCGTGGCGATGAACAACCGGGTGTCCCAGTCCGTCCCGCACCTGCACACCCACGTCGTGCCCCGGACGAAGGGCGACGGGCTGCGGGGCTTCTTCTGGCCCCGTACCCGCTACGCCGACGACACCGAGGCGGCCGACTTCGCCGCCCGGATCTCGGCGGCGCTCGCCTGAGCGTCGGGTGGGCGGGTAAGGAACCGGGAACCGACGCTGTTGCACACGTTGGGAAAGCCAAGAGAGGAGTCCCACCGTGTTCCTCCGCCGCATGAAGGCCGAGATGATCTCTCCTGACCAGGCCCTGCCGGGCCGCCCGATCGCCATGCCGATCGCCGACCGGCACGAGGTGCTGCCGTCGACGCTGAAGGGCCCGTTCCCCGAGGGCGCGCAGGTAGCCGTCTTCGGCATGGG
Organism: Micromonospora sp. WMMD754; assembly: GCF_049315235.1. Lineage (NCBI taxonomy): Bacteria > Bacillati > Actinomycetota > Actinomycetes > Micromonosporales > Micromonosporaceae > Micromonospora > Micromonospora sp. WMMD754. The sequence continues at coordinate 2,946,992 of NZ_CP186058.1, read as the reverse complement.
CTGTTTCTGGGGCGCCGAGCGGCTGTTCTGGACCCTCCCCGGCGTGCTCACCACGTCCGCCGGCTACGCGGGTGGCTACACCACCAACCCGACGTACGAGGAGGTGTGCTCCGGCATGACCGGGCACGCCGAGGTGGTCCAGGTGGTCTACGACCCGTCGAAGATCGCCTACGAGGACCTGCTCAAGGTCTTCTGGGAGAACCACGACCCGACCCAGGGCATGCGCCAGGGCAACGACGTGGGCACCCAGTACCGGTCCGCCATCTACACCACGACGGACGAGCAGCGCGCCGCCGCCGAGGCGTCCCGGGACGCGTTCGCGCCGATCGTGGCGCGGGCCGGCAAGGGCGAGATCACCACGGAGATCGCCCCGCTCGGCGACTACTACTTCGCCGAGGACTACCACCAGCAGTACCTGGCCCCGACGAAGAACCCGAACGGCTACTGCAACCACGGCCCGAACGGGCTGAGCTGCCCGGTCGGCGTGGCCCGTACCGCCGGCTGACGCCCGATGCCGGGTCTGCGGTGTTCGTCACATCGCGGGCCCGGCTCATCTCGGGCATCCGACACCGAGCGGGCAGGAACCGACGCGTTCCTTCACAGCCACACTCCGTAACCGCGCATCGTAGCAACCTGTCACACGTTCGTCATCGTCTCAACAGGCGAACTGCAACAACCTCTGGCAGCATTGGCTCGCATGTGCGGACTTGCGGGAGAGTTCCGCCGTGACGGTTCACGCGCCGACGTCTCGGCCGTGGAGCGGATGGCGGCCACGATGAGTGACCGAGGGCCCGACGACAGCGGCGTCTGGTCGCAGGGCCCGACCGCGCTGGGACACCGGCGCCTGAAGATCATCGACCTGTCCGCGGCGAGCGGCCAGCCGATCGTCGACGCCGCCGCCGGGCTCACCGGGGTCTTCAACGGCTGCATCTACAACTACCGCGAGCTGCGCGCGGAGTTGCAGGCCAAGGGCCACCGCTTCTTCTCCGCCGGTGACAGCGAGGTCGTGGTCAAGGCGTACGCCGAGTGGGGGCTCGACTTCGTCGACCACCTGGTCGGCATGTTCGCGGTCGCGATCAGCGAGCGGGACACCGGCCGCCTGGTGCTGGCCCGCGACCGGCTCGGCATCAAGCCGCTCTACCTGGCCGAGAGCCCCGGCGTGGTGCGCTTCGCCTCGACCCTGCCGGCGCTGCTGGCCGGCGGCGGCGTGGACACCACCATCGACCGGGTGGCGCTCGCCCACTACCTGAGCTTCCACAGCATCGTGCCGCCGCCGCGGACCATCCTCGCCGGCGTCACCAAGCTGCCCCCGGCCACGGTCCGGGTGTACGAGGCGGACGGCACCACTCGGGAGCGGGTCTACTGGGACCCGACCTTCGGGCGCGCCGCCGAGCGGGCCGGCTGGTCCGAACAGGACTGGCAGGACGCCCTGCTCGACTCGCTGACCACCGCCGTCCGTCGCCGGATGGTGGCCGACGTGCCGGTGGGCGTGCTGCTCTCCGGCGGCCTCGACTCCAGCCTGGTGGTCGCGCTGCTCGCCGGTGAGGGCCAGGCCCGGTCCGGCCTGGCCACGTTCTCCATCGGCTTCGACGCGGTCGGCGGCCGGGAGGGCGACGAGTTCGTCTACTCCGACCTGGTGGCCAAGACGTTCGGCACCGACCACCACCAGATCCGGGTGCCCACCGGCGACCTGCTGCCGCCGCTGGAGGCCGCCGTCGCGTCCATGAGCGAGCCCATGGTCAGCCACGACTGCGTGGCGTTCTGGCTGCTCAGCCAGGAGGTGGCGAAGCACGTCAAGGTGGTGCAGTCGGGCCAGGGCGCGGACGAGATCCTGGGCGGCTACCACTGGTACCCGCCGCTCGCCGGGGTGGACCGGGAGCAGGCGCTCGACACGTACGCGAAGGCGTTCTTCGACCGGGACGCGGCCGGGCTGGCCCGGGTGCTCAACCCGGACTGGCTGGCCGACGGCGACCCGGCGCGCGAGTTCGTGGCCGCCCACCTGGGCCGGGCGGGCGCGGAGACCGCGGTCGACGCCGGCCTGCGGATCGACACCCAGGTCATGCTGACCGACGACCCGGTGAAGCGGGTCGACAACATGACCATGGCGCACGGCCTGGAGGCCCGGGTGCCGTTCCTCGACCACGAGTTCGTGGAGCTGGCCGCGAGCTGCCCACCCGAGCTGAAGCTGGCCCAGGGCGGCAAGGGCGTGCTCAAGGAGATCGGCCGCCGGGTCCTGCCGCACGAGGTGATCGACCGGCCCAAGGGCTACTTCCCGGTGCCCGGCCTCACCCACCTGGAGGGCAAGCTCCTCGACCGGGTGCGCGACGCGCTCACCGCGCCCGAGGCGCGCCGGCGTGACCTGTTCCGCGGCGACTACGTCGACGCGCTGCTCGCCGACCCGAACGCCGAACTGACCCCGTTGAACGGAAACAAGCTGTGGCAACTGGGACTCCTGGAAATGTGGCTCCAGAGCCACGGAATCGACTGACCATGACGGACACCCTCGCCACCGGAACGGCGCGTACCGACCGGGAACGGGTGCTGGGGCGCCGCCGGGAACGGACCGGGCCGGGCGGTGACCCGGTCGCACCGGGCGCCCCGGAGCCGCGACAGCCGGAGACCGGGTCCGCCGACGCCTCCGGTGTCGTGCTGGACTGCGGCTGGGGCCGGCTGGTGTTCGGGCAGACGTTCGCCGACCAGGTGCACGTGGCCGACGTGCTGCGCTCCGAGGCGGTCGGCGCCCGGGACATCTGCATCTACCTGCGCGACCCGCACGTGCTGGTCTCCCGGCTGCCGGACGAGCTGTTCATCGACCCGTCGCTGACCTACCGGCTGCCGCTGGGCGAGCGCCGCCCGGCCGCCACCGAGGGCGGCGAGATCCCCGGGCTCACCATCCGGCCGCTGCGCGACGCGGACGACGCGGACGCGGTCAACCGGATCTACGCCCGCAACGGCATGGTCACCGCCCCGGTCGAGGTGCTGGTGGACAACGCCGCCACCGACCGGTTCCTGCACCTGGTGGCCGAGGACGCCACCGGCGAGGTGGTCGGCACCATCACCGGCGTGGACCACGTCGCGGTCTTCGACGACCCGGAGAACGGGGCCAGCCTCTGGTGCCTGACCGTCGACTTCAACACCGCGCCGCCCGGCACCGGCCAGGCGCTGCTCACCGCGCTCGCCGACCAGCTCGACACGCGCGGCCGGGCGTACGTGGACCTGTCCGTGCTGGCCGAGAACTCGGGCGCGATCCGGCTCTACGAGCGGCTCGGCTTCCACCGCACCGGCACGCTCTGCGTCAAGCGGAAGAACCCGATCAACGAGCGCCTGTTCCTGCCCGCCATGCCGGAGGGGTACGACGAGCTCAACCCGTACGCGAAGATCGTCGCGGACGAGGCGATGCGGCGTGGCATCCGGGTGGAGGTCACCGACCCGCACTGGGGTGAGCTGAAGCTGACCACCGGTGGCCGGACCATCCACACCCGCGAGTCGCTGTCGGAGCTGACCTCGGCGGTGGCGATGAGCCGCTGCGACGACAAGCGGGTGACCCGGCGCATCCTGACCGAGGCGGGGCTGTCCGTGCCGCGCGGTCGCACCGCCACCGGCGAGCCCGACGACCTCGCGTTCCTGGCCGACGTCGGCCCGGTGGTGGTCAAGCCGGCGCGGGGCGAGCAGGGCAACGGGATCACCGTCGGCGTACGGACGCCGGACGCGTTGACCGCCGCGGTCGAGCTGGCCCGACGGTTCTGTCCGGACGTGCTGATCGAGGAGCTGCGCGCGGGCGAGGACCTGCGGGTGGTGGTGATCGACCACGAGGTGGTCGCCGCCGCGGTCCGGCGCCCGGCGCAGATCACCGGAGACGGGGTGCACGACGTCACCGAGCTGATCGAGCGGCAGAGCCGACGCCGGGCCGCCGCCACCGGCGGCGAGTCCCGGATCCCGATCGACGACATGACCCGTGAGGTGGTGGCCGAGGCCGGCTACCAGATGCACGACGTACTGCCGGAGGGGCAGGTGCTGGCGGTCCGGCGGACCGCCAACCTGCACACCGGCGGCACCATCCACGACGTGACCGCCGAGCTGCACCCGGCGATCGCCGAGGCGTGCGTGACCGCCAGCCGGGCGCTGGACATCCCGGTCACCGGGCTGGACCTGCTGGTCCCCGCCCCGGACGCGCCGGAACACGTGTTCATCGAGGCCAACGAGCGACCCGGGCTGGCCAACCACGAGCCGCAGCCGACCGCCGAACGCTTCGTCGACCTGCTCTTCCCGGGCACGCGGGCACCGCAGCGACTCTGGTCGCCGGCCGGTGCGGCAGGCTCAGGGGCATGACCGCACGGAAACCCCAACCGCTCAAGCTCGACCTCGAATACCTGCGCCAGGTGCTGGTGGAACTGCTGGAGATCCCCAGCCCGTCCGGGCGTACCGACCACATCCAGCAGTACGTGGGCGAGCGGCTCTCCGCGCTCGGGATCAGCTCCACGCTGACCCGGCGCGGAGCGCTGAGCGCCAGCCTGCCCGGGCCCCGGGCTACCGGCGCGGACCGCGCGCTCGTGGTGCACACCGACACCATCGGCGGCATGGTGAAGCGGCTCAAGGAGAACGGCCGGCTGGAGATCAACCCGATCGGCACGCACAGCGCCCGCTTCGCCGAGGGCGCCCACGTGCGGATCTTCACCGACGACCTGGACCGGGTGATCACCGGCCAGGTGCTGCCGCTCAAGGCCAGCGGGCACCGCTACAACGAGGCGGTCGACCTCCAGGGCGTCGGCTGGGAGCTGGTCGAGGTCCGGGTCGACGAGCCGGTGCACGACGAAGCAGGCCTCCGCGCGCTCGGCGTCGACGCCGGCGACTTCGTCGCGCTGCTGCCCAACCCGACGATCACCCCGAGCGGATACGTCAAGTCCCGGCACCTGGACGACAAGGCCGGGGTGGCCGCGGTGCTGACCGCGTTCAAGGCGATGGTCGACGCCGGCGTCACCCCGGCGGTCACCGCGCACCTGCTGGTCACCGTCACCGAGGAGATCGGCCACGGCGCCAGCCACGGGCTGGACCCGGACGTGGCGGAGATCGTCTCGGTGGACGCGGCGGTGGTCGCGCCCGGCCAGCAGTCCCGGGAGAACGCGGCCACGCTGGCGATGGGCGACGGCGTCGGCCCGTTCGACTACCACCTCACCCGCAACCTGGCCTCGATCGCCAAGGAGCACGGCGTCGACCTGGTCCGGGACGTGTTCGACTACTACCGCTCGGACGCCGCCTCGGCGGTCGAGGCCGGGGCGCACGCCCGGGTGGCGCTGCTCGGCTTCGGCGTGGACGCCACCCACGGGCACGAGCGCACCCACCTCGACGGCCTGCACCATCTCGCCCAACTGCTCTGCCTCTATCTGCAGAGCCCGCTGGTCTTCCCCGAGTGGGACGCCGAGCCGGAGGGCGACCTGGCCGACTTCCCGTCGCTGGCGGTGCAGCCGGCGCACGAGGAGGGCCCCCGGGAGGGCCCGATCGGCGTGGAGTGACCGTCACCCGGCCGACCCTCCGCCCGAGGGCCGGCCGGCCCGGGCGGAGGGCGAGGCTCACGCTCGGTGACGGGCGCTGACGGGCAGAGCCGGCCACGGGCCTTTCGAGCTGATATCAGAAACGACTCACCCGCCGTCGCGAGCGGCGGCATGTGGCCGGGGGCCGGGCGCCGGGCGCGGGGGCGAGGGCCGGGCGCGGGGGCGAGCGCCGGGCGCCGGGCGCCGGGGGCCGGGGGCCGCCCCGACATCGCGTCCGGCCGTGAGTCGTTCGTGCTATCAGCTCGAAAGGCGGCGCGAACCCACGTCCCGACCGGGCGCGGTCCCGGGCTCTCGTCCGCCCTGTGATCGAAATTCGTTGCCGTGGCCGCCGGGAAGTGGATAGCGTGGCGGTACACGGGAAAGGAGGTGGTCCAGACTTGTATAGCAATCGGACTCGTGAGGTGGCTGTCCGCTAGCCGCTGTCCTCGACAGTGAAACCGTCCGCCGCGAGGCGGGCACAGCATGATCGTCGAGACCGTGTGGCAGCGGTGCGGCGAAACCACGACAGCCACCCGACCCCCGGGGTGCCGGCCCAGTCCAGCCGGCCCGCGCGCGAGCGCGGAAGCCCCGGGGGTCGCTTCATGTCTGGGGGAAGACCTTGTCCATGCGGGAGCTGGTGGTGCTCGGGACGGCCAGCCAGGCGCCGACCCGGCAACGCAACCACAACGGCTACCTGCTGCGCTGGGACGACGAGGTGATCCTCTTCGACCCGGGCGAGGGCAGCCAACGCCAGATGTTGCACACCGGGGTGACCGCCACCGACCTGACGCGGATCTGCGTCACCCACTTCCACGGCGACCACTGCCTGGGGTTGCCCGGCATGATCCAGCGGCTCTCGCTGGACCGTGTGCCGCACCCGGTGGCCGTGCACTTCCCGGCCGGCGGCGCGGACTACTTCGCCCGGCTGCGCCACGCCTCGAGCTTCTACGAGACGGCCGAGCTGGCCGTGGAGCCGATCGACACCGACGGCCAGCGGATCACGCTGGGCATCGGCACGCTGGAGGCCCGCCGGCTGCGGCACCCCGTCGAGACGTACGGCTACCGCCTGACCGAGCCGGACGGCTGCCGGATGCTGCCGGAGCGGCTGGCCGCGTACGGCATCGTCGGCCCGGCGGTGGGGCGGCTGCTCCGCGACGGCCACCTGGACCTCGACGGACGCCGCGTCAGCCGGGACGAGGTGAGCGTCACCCGACCGGGGCAGCGGTTCGCGTTCGTGATGGACACCGGGCTCTGCGACGGGGTGTACGCGCTGGCCGAGCACGCCGACCTGCTGGTGATCGAGTCGACGTTCCTGGAGTCGGAGGCCGCGTTGGCCGCCGAGGTCGGCCACCTCACCGCCGGCCAGGCCGCTCGGGTGGCCGCCGAATCGGGGGTACGCACGCTCGTGCTCACCCACTTCTCCCAGCGGTACGCCGACCCGCGCCGCTTCCACGACGAGGCCCGCGAACACTTCACCGGTGATCTGGTGATCGCCGAGGATCTCCAGACGGTGCAGGTGCCGCCCCGGCGGGTACCGTCGCCCGGGTGACACTCTCCCTACGTTCCGCGACCGAGGCCGACCTGATGGCGGTCGGCGCCCTGCACCAGCGCTCGCGGGTGGCCGCGTACTCGTCGATCCTGCCGCCCGAGGCGCTCGCCGAACCGACGCCGGAGGCGATGGGGCGCTACTGGGTGGAGCGGCTGACCTGGGAGGGCGCGGACCACCGGATGACCGTGGCCGAGCGGGACGGGCGACTGGTGGGCTTCAGCTACCTCGGGCCGGACGACGAGGGCGACCCGTCGACCGGACTGCTCAACGCGATCCACCTCGAGCCGGACGAGCGAGGCCGGGGCACCGGGCGGGCGCTGATGGTGGACGCGCTGGACGCGATGCGGGACCGCTCGTGGACCCGGGCCGTGTTGTGGGTGCTGCGCGACAACGCCTCCGCGCGCCGGTTCTACGAACGTGGCGGCTGGCGGGCCACCGGCGCGAGCCGCGTCGACCGCATCGGGCCCGCGCTGGTGGACCAGGTGCGCTACGCGCGTGAGGTGTAAGGAAGGGCCCCTTCTTAACGCATTCGGTAGAGGAAGGGCCCCCTGTTAACACCGCGCCCGTTCGCTGTCAGCGGAGTCGGGCATGGGCGCCGGCGGGTGAGGCGTTGGTGGCGACATGGAGGAGACCGAGGACACCGGGCGGGCGGAGGACGTCGCGCTCGACGCGTACTCCCGGGTGGTGACCGGTGTGGCGGCGCGGGTGCTGCCCGCGGTGGCGGCCCTGTCGGTGCGGACCGCGCGCGGCGCGGGCGCCGGCTCGGCCGTCGTGATCGGGCCGGACGGGCTGCTGCTGACCAGCGCGCACGTCGTGCAGGGCGCGAACGGTGGTGTGGCCGCCTTCGGCGACGGCACCGAGACCCGGTTCCGGGTGGTCGGCGCCGACCCGCTGTCGGACCTGGCCGTGCTGCGCGCCGACGAGTCGGGCGTGCCGCCGGTCGAACTGGGCGACGCCGACCGGCTGCGCATCGGCCAACTGGTCGTCGCGGTCGGCAACCCGATGGGGCTCGCCGGCTCGGTCACCGCCGGGGTGGTCTCCGGGCTGGGCCGGTCGCTGCCCGCGCGGGACGGGCGGCTGGTCCGGCTGATCGAGGACGTCATCCAGACCGACGCCGCGCTCAACCCCGGCAATTCGGGCGGGGCGCTCGCCGACTCCGCCGGCCGCGTCGTCGGGGTCAACACCGCGGTCGCCGGGTACGGACTGGGGCTGGCGGTGCCGGTCAACCCCACCACCCGGCAGATCGTCGCCGACCTGACCGCCGCGGGACGGGTCCACCGGGCCTGGCTGGGGGTGGCCGGCGCGCCGGTGCCGCTGCCGCCGGAGGTGACCGCGCGTACCGGCCAGCGGCGCGGGCTGCGGGTGGTGGAGGTGGTGCCCGGCAGCCCGGCCGGGGTCGCCGGGATCTACCTCGGCGACGTGATCGTGTCGGCGGGCGGGCGGCCCGTGCAGGACGGGCAGAGTCTGCAACGACTGATGCTCGGTCCGGCCATCGGTGTCCGGCTGTCGGTCACCCTGCTGCGCAAGGGGGCGTACGTGGACGTGGTGGCGGTCCCGACCGAGCTGGGCAGCCGATGAGGCATGTTAAGAAGGGCCCCTTCCGCTACGCCAGGCGTTAAGAAGGGGCCCTTCCTTACAGCTCAGCGGGCGCCGAGGTGGGCGAGCAGGTCCTGCCGGGTGAGCACGCCCTTCGGCTTGCCGTCGACCAGCACCAGCGCCGCGTCGGCCTTCTCCAGCAGCCCCACCGCCTCGCTGACCGGCTGCCCGCCGCCGATCATCGGCAGCGGCTCGCCCATGTGCCGCTCGATCGTGTCGTGCAGGTGGGCCTGGCCGGTGAAGAGCGCGTCGAGCAGGTCCCGCTCGGCGATCGAACCGGCTACCTCGCCGGTCACCACCGGCGGCTCGGCCTTGAGCACCGGGAGCTGGGAGACACCGTATTCGCGCATGTAGTCGATGGCGTCGCGGACCGTCTCGGTCGGGTGGACGTGCACCAGCTCGGGCAGGCCGCCCGGCTTGCCGGCGAGCGCGTCGGCCACGGTCGGCTCGGTGCCCGAGTCGTCCAGGAAGCCGTACCGGGCCATCCACCCGTCGTTGAAGATCTTGGACAGGTAGCCCCGGCCGCCGTCCGGCAGCAGCACCACGACCACGTCGTCCGGGCCGGCCTTGCGGGCCACCTCCAGCGCGCCCACCACGGCCATGCCGCAGGAGCCGCCGACCAGCAGCCCCTCCTCGCGGGCCAGCCGGCGGGTCATCTCGAAGGACTCCTTGTCCGACACCTCGACGATCTCGTCCGCGATCGAGCGGTCGTACGTCTCCGGCCAGAAGTCCTCGCCGACGCCCTCGACCAGGTAGGGCCGGCCGGTGCCGCCGGAGTAGACCGAGCCCTCCGGGTCCGCGCCGATCACCCGGACCCGCCCCTCGGACGCCTCCTTCAGGTAGCGGCCGATGCCCGAGATCGTGCCGCCGGTGCCGACACCGGCCACGAAGTGGGTGATCTTCCCCTCGGTCTGCCGCCACAGCTCCGGCCCGGTGGTCTCGTAGTGCGAGCGCGGGTTGGCCGGGTTGCTGTACTGGTTGGGCTTCCACGCGCCGGGGATCTCCCGGGCCAGCCGGTCGGAGACGTTGTAGTAGGAGCGCGGGTCCTCCGGCGCGACGGCGGTCGGGCAGACCACCACCTCGGCGCCGTACGCCCGCAGCACGTCCTGCTTGTCCTGGCTGACCTTGTCCGGGCAGACGAACACGCACCGGTAGCCCCGGAGCTGGGCCACCAGGGCCAGCCCGACACCGGTGTTGCCGCTGGTCGGCTCCACGATCGTGCCGCCGGGCCCGAGGATGCCGGCCTTCTCGGCGTCCTCGACCATGCGCAGCGCGATCCGGTCCTTGACCGATCCGCCCGGGTTGACGTATTCCACCTTCGCCAGCACGGTCGCCTGGATGCCCTCGGTGACGTTGCGCAGGCGTACCAGCGGGGTGTTGCCGATCAGCTCGACGACGTTGTCGTAGTACTGCACCTCGTTGTGCCCTTCGTTGCGCCGCCGTCGTGGGGCGGCCGGTCAGCCGTCAGTTCGCCGCCCAGCGTACGTGCCGTCAGGGCACCACGTGCCCGGGGACGACGGAGCTGCGACGTGCCTCCCACTCCAGGAACCGTTCGGTCTCGGCGAGCACGCTGCCGGCCAGCCAGGTGACCATCACCGCGTCGTCGGCCAGCCCGAAGATCGCCAGCGGGATCTCCGGCAGCAGGTCGATCGGGGAGACCACGTACGCCGCCGCGCCGGCCATCAGGGCCAGGCGGACACCGCCGTCGTACTCGCCCCGGGCGGTCGCCCGGATCATCCGCGGCAGCGCCGCCAGCCGGGCGCCCAGTGACGGCCCGCCGCGCGCGCCCGCCGCCAGTGCCCGGGCCAGCGCGGCGAACGCGGCGCTCCGCTTCAACGTCTTCCCCATGTCTCCGCCCCTCTCCGTCCGACCAGGGTGCGGCCCCGGGGCAAGCCCGCGTCCGCTGTCCCCGGAGTACCCAGACGGGCACCCGCCCAGCCTCCCGATCACGGGAAGCGGGGGTCGTACCGGCGCGATACTGTCGGCTCATGGGGGACGCTGGTTCCGTCGCGCCGGTCCGCTGGCAGCGCGCCCGGCAGATCGCCCGCCTCGCGGCGATCGGCACGGGCGCCACGGTGGCGGCCACGGCCGCCACCGGCGGGGTGCTGCTCGGGCAGGCCCGGCAGGCCCGCCGCACCATCCCGATGGCCGAGGCCCCGCCGCCCCGCTGCGACGGCGTCTACGGCGCGAAGCTCCCCGGCCCGCCGGTCACCATGGTCGTCCTCGGCGACTCGTCGGCCGCCGGCTACGGCGTGCACCGCCGCCGGGAGACGCCCGGCTCGCTGCTGGCCACCGGCCTGTCCCGGCGACTGCACCGCCCGGTCCGGCTGCACCGGTTCGCCGTGGTGGGCGCCCTGTCGGCCGGGCTGAAGCCGCAGGTGGAGTCCGCGCTGGAGGTCGAGCCGGACGTGGCCGTGGTGCTGGTCGGCGGCAACGACGTCACCAACCGCACGCCGCCGGCGCTGGCCGTGCGCTACCTGGTCGACGCGGTCCGCACGTTGCGCGCCGCCGGCTGCGAGGTCGTCGTGGGCACCTGCCCCGACCTCGGCACGATCCGGCCGATCCAGCCGCCGCTGCGGTGGCTGGCCCGGCGCTGGAGCCGCCAGCTCGCCGCCGCCCAGACGGTGGCGGTGGTCGAGGCGGGCGGCCGGACGGTCTCCCTCGGCGACCTGTTGGGGCCACGGTTCGCCGCCGAGCCCGGCCGGATGTTCGCGTGGGACCGGTTCCACCCCTCCGCCGAGGGCTACGCGGTCGCGGCGGCGGCGCTGCTGCCGACCGTGCTGTCCGCGCTCGGGGCCGTCCCCGAACGCCGCCCTTCGCTCGCCGGCGCGGAAGGCGTACGGTCGCTCCCGGAGGCGGCCCACGAGGCGGCCCGGCACGCCGGCACCGAGGTCAGCGGCGCCCAGCTGCGGGGTCGCGACCGCGGGCCCGGTGGGCGGTGGGCGCAGCTGCGGCGGCGGGCCTTCTTCGGCGTCGGCGCGGTGCCCTCGACCGGCACCGCCGCCGACTCGGCCACGCTGGAGGGAACGGCATGAGCGAGCGCCACGTCGGACACCGGGAGGTGAGGGCATGAGCGGACCGGATCAGACGGCGGCCCGGTGGGGCCGGGCCGCGGCCCTGTCGCTGCTGGCCGGCACGGTCGGCGGCGCGGCGGTCCTCGCCGGCCAGGCGATCGCCGCCCGCACCCGCGAGTACGCCCAGCCCGAGCTGGGGCTGGTGCTGCGCGCCACGGTCGGCCGGGCCGACGCGCCACCGCTGCGTCTGGTGCTGCTCGGCGACTCGTCGGCGCTCGGCGTGGGGGTCGACCGGTTCGACGAGACCATCGGCGGTCAGCTCGCCCACCTGCTCGCCGAGGGGCCGACCGGCCGCCGGGTGCACCTGTCCAGCGTCGGGGTCTCCGGGTCCCGCGCCACCGACCTGGCCACCCAGGTGGCCCGGGCCCTGCTCGGTGAGCGCCCCGACGTGGCGGTGGTCCTGATCGGCGCGAACGACGCGACCGCGCTGGCCCGCCCGGCCGACGCGGCGGCCTACCTCGGCTCGGCGGTGCGCCGGCTGCGGGAGGCGCACGTCGAGGTCGTGGTGGGCACCTGTCCCGACCTCGGCGCGGTCCGCGCCGTCGCCGCCCCGCTGCGCCAGGTGCTCGCCTGGTCCGGTCGGCGGATGGCCCGCGCCCAGACGTCCGCCGTGCTGGACGCCGGCGGCACCGTGGTCGACCTGGGCACCGAGACCGGCCCGGTGTTCCGGGCCGATGCCGGAACGCTCTGCCACGACGGCTTCCACCCGTCCGCCGACGGCTACCGGGTCTGGGCGCACGCGCTGCTCCCGGCGGTCGAGGCCGCCGCGGCGGTCGCGTTCCGCCATCACCGCCGCCCGCCGGCGGGGTGACATTTCCCGCCCGCCGCGCGGCTTCCACGGCAAGTTACCCGCGGGTTAACGTTGGTTCATGCCGATTGAGTCGCCCCGCGACGCCGTCATCGTCGCCACCGCCCGGTCCCCCATCGGCCGCGCGTTCAAGGGTTCCCTGCGGGAGGTCCGCCCGGACGACCTCGCCGCCACCATCGTCCAGGCCGCCCTCGACAAGGTCCCGGGGCTCGATCCCACCACCATCGACGACCTCTACCTGGGGTGCGGCCTGCCCGGCGGCGAGCAGGGCTTCAACATGGCCCGGGTGGTGTCCACCCTGCTGGGCCTGGACGGCCTGCCCGGCGCCACGCTGACCCGCTACTGCGCCTCGTCGCTGCAGACCACCCGGATGGCGATGCACGCGATCCGGGCCGGCGAGGGCGACGTGTTCGTCTCCGCCGGTGTGGAGATGGTCTCCCGGTACGCCCGGGGCAACTCCGACACCCTGCCGCCGGAGGCGCAGGCGCTGGTCGGCGGCGGCTGGGAGAACCCGCGCTTCGCCGAGGCGCGCGAGCGGTCGCAGGCCCGCACCCAGGCCGGCGCCGAGGTGTGGACCGACCCGCGGGAGGCCGGCCAGCTGCCGGACATCTACCTCACCATGGGTCAGACCGCGGAGAACCTGGCCCAGGTGTACGACGTGACCCGCGAGGACATGGACGCGTTCGGCGTCCGTAGCCAGAACCTGGCGGAGAAGGCGATCGCGGACGGCTTCTGGGCCCGGGAGATCACCCCGGTCACCACGCCGGACGGCACCGTGGTCGGCACCGACGACGGCCCGCGTCCCGGGGTGACCCGGGAGGCCGTGTCCGGCCTGAAGCCGGTGTTCCGCCCGGACGGCCGGATCACCGCCGGCAACTGCTGCCCGCTGAACGACGGCGCCGCCGCCGTGGTGATCATGAGCGCGGAGCGGGCGTCCGAGCTGGGGCTCACCCCGCTGGCCCGGATCGTCTCCACCGGTGTCACCGCGCTCTCCCCGGAGATCATGGGCCTGGGCCCGGTCGAGGCGTCGAAGCAGGCGCTCCGGCGGGCCGGCATGACCATCGACGACGTCGACCTGGTCGAGATCAACGAGGCGTTCGCCGCCCAGGTGATCCCCTCGTACCGGCAGTTGGGCATCCCGGAGGAGAAGCTGAACGTGATGGGCGGCGCGATCGCCGTCGGCCACCCGTTCGGCATGACCGGAGCCCGGATCACCGGCACCCTGCTCAACGCGCTGGAGTGGCACGACAAGACCATCGGTCTGGAGACCATGTGCGTCGGCGGCGGCCAGGGCATGGCGATGGTGCTCGAACGACTGAGCTGAGTCCGGTTCGCCGGAGGGCGGGCCGGGTACGGGAGGCCGCATGGCGACCGTCGTGGAACGCGAGCGCAAGTACTCCGGCGACGAGGGTTTCCGGCTGCCCGACCTGACCGGGTGCGGTGGCGTCGTGACCATGTCCGACGCCACCGTCTCGGATCTGGACGCGGTCTACTGGGACACCGACGACCTGCGGCTGCTGCGCAGCGGGCACGCGCTGCGGAGCCGTACCGGCGGGCACGACGCCGGCTGGCACCTCAAGGTGGGCGCGGTCGGCGGCGCACGCGTCGAACACCAGTTCCCGGCCGGGGAGTCCGACGCCGGGCCGCCCGCCGAGCTGGTCGCGCTGATCCGGGGCGCGTCCCGGGGCCGGCCGGTCGCCCCGGCCGCCCGGGTCGTGAACCACCGTCGGGAGCGGCGGCTGCGGGACGCGGACGGTCGGGTGCTGGCCGAGGTGGCCGAGGACGACGTCCGGTCCGAGGACCTGGTGGACGGCACCACGCAGACCTGGCACGAGATCGAGGTCGAGCTGGTCGACGGCGACGACGGGCTGCTCGACGCGGTGGCGGAACGGTTGCGCGCGGCCGGCGCCCGCGAGGTGCCGGTCAGCAAGTCCCACCGCGCCGTCGCCGCGCGGCTCGCCCGCTTCGACGACCGCGCGCCCGAGGGCGCGGCGGGGCCGGTCCTCGGGTACGCCCGGGCGCAGCGGGACGCGTTGGTCGGCAACCACGCGGCGGCGTACCAGGGCGACGAGGACGCGGTCCACGACATGCGGGTGGCGGTCCGCCGGCTGCGGGCCACGCTGCGCACGTTCCGCGGCCTCTGGGGCCGGCGGGAGAGCGAGGCGGTCCGCGCCGAGCTGCGCTGGCTCGGCGGTGAGCTGGGCCGGGTACGCGACGTGCAGGTGATGGCCGCCCGGCTCGACACGGCGGTGCACGAGCTGCCGGACGAGCTGGTGCTCGGCCCGGTCCCCGCGCGCATCGGCGAGCGGTTCGCCGCCGAGCTGGCCCGGTCGAGCACCGCGCTGCGGGCGGCCCTGGACTCCGACCGCTACCCCGAGCTGCTGGCCCGGCTGGACCGGCTGGTCGAGACCCCGGCCGGCGAGGTCGACCGCCGCTGGGTGGACCGTCGGATCCGCCGCGCCCTGCGCCGCGCCGACGACCGGCTGGACGCGGCGTCGGCCGTCGCCGGGCCGGCCGGGGACTTCGCGCTGCACGAGGCGCGCAAGAAGTACAAGGCGGCCCGGTACGCGGTCGAGGTCCGCGAGCCCGCCGTGGGCAAGCCGGCCGCCCGGCTGGTCAAGCGGCTCAAGGCGCTCCAGGACCTGCTCGGCACGCACCAGGACTCGGTGGTGACCCGGGAGGTGCTGCGGCGGCAGGCCTTCCAGGCGTACGCCGAGGGCGAGAACACGTTCACCTACGGCCTGCTGCACGCCCGGCAGGCCGAGGCCGCCGGGCACGACCGGCCGGCGGTGATCCGGGCGCGGGACCGGGCCCGACGGCGCAAGGTCCGCCGCTGGCTGCGGGGATGACCGGGGCCGGTGCAGAGCCGGCGCGGGAGGAGGCGCTCCCGCTTCTCGGTGCCTTTCGAGCTGATATCGGAAACGACTCGGTTCGACCGCGGTCCCGACGCCGCGCGGCCGCGCGCGACTCGTGCGCCCACTGACCGGCGACCGTCCGGCAAGCGCGCCGGGTCACCCGGAACGGCGATCAGAGTGTGGCGCGGGTGCGGGTCACCGCGGCGGCGGCGTCGGCCAGCACGGGCTCCGGTGGACCGGCCAGGGCCAGGTCGGCGGCGACCACCCGGAGTTGGTCGGGCAGGGCCAGGTCGCTGGGCAGTCGGGGCACGTCGCGGCGCGGCTCGCCGGCGGTGTCGGCGGCCAGGTTGGCGATCTCCTGGACCAGCTTGTGCACCAGGTCGGCCCGGGACACGTTGCCCCCCTCGGCCGGCGCCGACCAGCGCGGCTGCTGCCAGTGCCCGACCTGTCGGACCAGCAGGGTCACCGCCCGGTCCAGTTCCGCTGCGCTCATCGCCGCACAGTTTACGGTCAGCGGCGCACGTAGCTGAGCAGGCGGAGGATCTGCCAGTACAGGAAGATCAGGCCGACCAGCAGGCCGAACGCGCAGTACCAGGCGTAGCGGCGGGGCAGCCGGTTGCGGACGGACCGTTCGACCAGGTCGAAGTCGAGGACGAAGCCGAGCGCGCCCGCGATGATCGCCACCACGGAGAAGACGTACGGCAACCAGCCCACCCGGCCGCTGAGGCTGTAGACCGCCACCCCCTGCCGCCCGGTGAACAGGTACGCGAGCAGGTTGACCAGGCCGAGCGCCACGATCCCGACGAGCGTGCCGATGACCAGCCGGGCCAGCCGTGGGGTGGCCCGGATCAGCCGGGCCCGGTAGAGCAGGGCCATGCCGAGGAAGACGCCGAACGTGCCGACCACGGCCTGCGCCACGATGCCCGGGTAGACCAGCTCGAACGCCCGGCTCGCCACCCCGAGCAGCAGTCCCTGGAGCACCGCGTACCCGACGATGAGCGGCGGGTTGGTGATCTGCTTGAGCGAGATGACCAGCACCAGGGCGAGGCTGGCCAGGGCGCTGCCGGCCAGCGCCGCCGAGATCCACGCGGCCTGCGGCACCACGAACCAGGCCACCGCCGCGGTGACCCCGGTGAGCAGCAGCAGGCCCACCGTCCGGGCGACCACGTCGGCCACGGTCATCGCGTCGCCGGCCTCGACGCCGAGCACCTGCCGCTCGGTGCGACCGACGTCGTCCAGCCGGTCGAGCACCGGGTTGGCACTGCGCACCGTGGCCTCCTCCCGCCGACGTACCCGGATCCCACTCTGCCCCGGGTGGGCCGGTGGGGACGGGAAAACGGCGACGCCCGCCGCCGCGGGAGCGGCAGGCGGGCGTCGCGGGACGGGCGGGACGGTCAGTCGTCGCCCTGGAAGTAGCTGAGCAGCCGCAGGATCTCGATGTAGAGCCACACCAGGCCGACCACGATGCCGAACGCGGCGGTCCAGGCGTAGCGCTGCGGGAGGCCCATCCGGACCCCCTCCTCGATGTCGGCGAAGTTGAGCACGAAGCTCAGCGACGCCACCACGATGCAGACCAGGCTGAAACCGATGGCCAGCGGGCTGCCGTCGCGCAGGTGCGTGTTGACGCCGAACAGCGACAGCACCAGGTTGACCAGCATCACGCCGAACAGGCCGGCGATCACCGCCACCATGATCCGGGCGAACTTCGGGGTGGCCCGGATGATCCGCGCCTTGTAGATCATCGCCATCAGGAAGAAGACGCCGAAGGTGGCGACCACGGCCTGGAGCACGATGCCGTCGTAGAGCGTCTCGAAGGCCTTGCTGACCATGCCGACGAAGACGCCCTCGATGATCGAGTACGCCACCACGAGCGCCGGGTTGGCCATCCGGGAGAACGAGATGATCAGACCGAGCACCAGGCCGACCACGGCCGCGCCGATCCAGGCCACGCCGACCAGCGCGTCCGGCACGAGCACCCAGGCCGCGGCGGCCGAGGCCCCGAGGAGGGCGAGCATGAGGACCGTCTTGACGACGACGTCGTCGAGGGTCATCGGGGTCACGGCGGGCGGGGCCACCGGCTGGCCGTAGCCGCCCGGGTAGGGCTGCTGCGGCGGGTACTGCTGGGGGTATCCGGGCTGACCGTACGGCCCGGGCTGGGCGTACCCGGCCGCCCGCTCACGCTCGGCCGCCTGGCCGAGCCGGGCGAGCACCGGGTTCGAGGTCTTCACTTCTCAGGCCTCCCTCAGAGGTCGATCGCACGTAGACGTGCGTCTCCAGGGTAGACGGGCCGACAACACGGCACATCGCGCCAAGCTGTGGGAAAGCTGAGAGTTCGTGCCCGGGGCGGGGGTCGAACCCGCACGCCTTGCGGCAGCCGCTTTTAAGGCGGCCGTGTCTGCCGTTCCACCACCCGGGCGGGTGACACCGGCGCGCCGACACGCGCGGGTGCAGATCTCACCGTAGCGGCTGCGCCGCCGCCCGGCGTACCCCGGCGGGCCCGGCCGATATGGTCGACGCCGTGAGCAGCGCCGCCCGCACGGCCCCCGGGCCCGACCGTGACCAGGCGGTCCACCCCGCGCGGGCCGGCGGGAGCCGGGCGACCCGGCTACGGGCCGCCGTCCGGCGGCACCGGGCGGACCTGGTCGTCGGGTTCCTGTTCGTGGCGCTCGCCGGCTGGCTCACCCACGGCCTGTGGCCGTCGCCCGGCACCCGGATGCTCGCCCTCAACCCGGCCGACCAGACCCTGTACGAGTGGTTCCTGGCGCTCGACGCGCGCGCCCTGCACGGCGAGTTCAGCCTGGTCACCGACCGGTTGAACGCGCCGGACGGGGTGAACCTGATGGCCAACACCTCGGTCGTCGCGCTCGGTGTGCTGCTCGCCCCGGTCACTGTGGCGTTCGGCGCGCCGGTCACGTTCGCCCTGCTGGTCGCCGGGAACATGGCCGGCACCGCGTTCGCCTGGCACCTGCTGCTCACCCGCACGCTGCGGGCCGGCCCGCTCGCCGCCGCGCTCGGCGCGGCCGTCTGCGGCTTCGGCCCGGGCATGGTCTCGCAGAGCAACGGCCACCTGCACATGACCGCGCAGTGGCTGGTCCCGGTACTGGTCTGGCTGGTGGTCCGGCTGCTGCGCGCCGCCGATCCGGCCGGGCGCCCGGACGGGCCGGACCGGCGGCGAGCGGCCTCCTCCGTGGTCGGGCTGGCCGTCGTGGCCACCGTCCAGGTCTTCGTCGGCGAGGAGGTGCTCTTCCTCGCCGCGCTCACCCTGGCGGTCATGGCCGTGGCGTACGGGATGGCCGACCGGGACCTGCTCCGGCGGGCGCTGCCCACCTTCGCCGGCGGTCTGCTCTGCGCCGGCGGGCTGGCGCTGGTGGTGCTGGCGTACCCGCTCTGGGTGCAGTTCGCCGGGCCGCAGGGCGTCGCGGACGGAATGTTCCCCCCGGCCTACTTCTCCGCCGACCTCACCGGCTGGACCCGGCTCTCCGCGCTGACGGTGTTCGGCAGCCCGGAGGCGGTCCGGCTGACCACCGGTCCGGCCGAGTTCACCACGTTCCTGGGCTGGCCGCTGCTGCTGGTCACCATCGGCTGTGCGGTCTGGCTGGGCCGCCGCGCGCTGGTGGTCGCCGTGGTGGCCGCGGGGCTGGTGGCGGCCGCGCTCGCGCTCGGCCCGGAGGTCGTGGTCGGCGGGGAGCGGACCGGCCTGCCCGGCCCGTACGCGCTGCTGGCCGGCCTGCCGGTGGTGGACGGCGCGCTGCCGATGCGCTTCGCGCTGGTGGTGCTGCCGCTGGTCGGCACCCTGCTCACGCTCGCCGTGCACCGGGCCCGACACGACTCCGGTCCCGCCCGCCGACTGGTCCCGGTCGCGGTCGGCGCCGCCCTGCTCAGCATCTTCCCCACCCCCCTGCCCACCGTCGACCGGCCGGCGCTGCCCGAGTTCGTCACCGGCGGCCACTGGCGGCAGTGCGTCCGCCCCGGCGGGGTGCTGGTGCCGGTGCCCACGGCCACCCCGAAGGACCCGTGGCCGATGCGCTGGGCCACCGCCACCGACGTCGCCTTCGGCATGCCGGAGGGCTTCTTCATCGGCCCGTACGGCGAGGGCGGCACGGCCACCATGGGCACCTGGCAGCGGCCCACCTCGGCCCTGCTGGCCGACGTGGCCCGGCGCGGCGTGGCGCCGGCGGTCGGTGACCGGCACCGCCGGCAGGCCGCCCGGGACGTCGATTCCTGGGGCGCGTCCTGCGTCGCGGTGACCGACGACGCGCCGCACGCGGAACTGCTGCGCCGCACCCTGGAACAGCTCTTCGGCCCCGGCACCCGGATCGCCGACGCGTGGACCTGGCGGTTCTGACCCCGGACACGGCGAAGGGCCCCTCCCGTACGGGAAGGGCCCTTTCCGTTGTCGATCAGACGCGTGCCGCGCCGACCGGCGGGGCGGACGCCTCGGCGAACTCCTCGCGCGGGTCGTGCAGCTGGCCCAGCGCGACCACCTCACGCTTGAGGAAGAACGCCAGCGACCAGTCGACCACCACGCGGACCTTGCGGTTGAACGAGGGGATCCGCGACATGTGGTACGTCCGGTGCATGAACCACGCCGGCCAACCGGTCATCTTCACGCCGTAGACCTGCGCCACGCCCTTGTGCAGGCCGAGGCTGGCCACGCTGCCGGCGTGCTTGTGCTTGTAGTCGACCGGCTCGCGCCCGCGGATCACGTTCGCGATGTTGTCGGCCATCCGGGCGGCCTGCCGCACCGCGTGCTGCGCGCTCGGCGAGCAGAAGTTGCCCGGCTCCTTGGTCAGGTCCGGCACCGCGGCGCAGTCGCCGGCGCTCCACGCGCCCTCGACCACCCGGTCGCCGTCCACCACCTGCAGCGTCGGCCGGCAGGTGATCCGGCGCCGCTCGTCGCGCGGGAAGTCGGTCGCGTCCAGCATCGGCGACGGCTTCACGCCGGCCGTCCAGACGATGGTGTCGGACGGGAAGCTGTCGCCGTCGGAGAGCTTCACGATGCCGTCGACGCACGACTCCAGCCGGGTGTCCAGCCGGATGTCCATGTTGCGCTTCAGCAGCTGCTGCACCGTGTAGGCGCCCATGTCCCGGTCGACCTCGGGCAGCACCCGGTTGGTGGCCTCGACCAGCACCCAGCGCATCTCCTCGGGCTTCAGCTCCGGGTAGTAGCGCAGCGCGTCGCGGGCCATGTCCTCCATCTCGGCGAGTGCCTCGATGCCGGCGTAACCACCGCCCACGAAGGTGAACGTCAGCGCACGGCTGCGGACTGCCGGGTCGGTCGTGGCGGCCGCCACGTCGAGCCGGTCCAGCACGTGGTTGCGCAGGAAGATGGCCTCACCGATGGTCTTGAACCCGATGCCGTTCTCGTGCAGGCCGGGGATCGGCAGGGTGCGGGACACCGAGCCGGGGGCGACCACCACGTGGTCGTACGGGATCTCCCGGGCCGGGCCGCTGATCGGCTGCACCACGGCGGTCATCCGGTCGTGGTCGATCCGGGTGACCGTGCCGGCCACCACGGTGCACTTGCGCAACTCCCGCCGCAACGGCACCACGGCGTGCCGCGGGGAGATGTTGCCCGCCGAAGCCTCCGGGAGGAACGGCTGGTACGTCATGTGCGGCTGGGGGTCGACGACGACGACCTCGGCCTCACGGGAGCTCAGCTTCTTGGACAGGCGCAGAGCGGCGTACAGGCCCACGTGCCCGGCACCCACGACAAGGATCCGCTTCGGATTCACGTCATCTATCTTTCCCCGGGGGGCTCCGGTAATCCCGCGCGAGACCCCCATCTGTGACGGAGCACAACCCGTGTGACCTGCGCAACGTCCCGGGGTGTCCCGTCATCTGCGACGCAGCAGCCACCCCAGCAGCGCGCTCAGCCCCACCGCGACCAGCAGCCCCACCACCGTCGCCACCTGCGAGCCCGCGGACCCGCCGACCCCGCCGAGCCAGGCCAGCACGATGCCGACCACGGCGCTGGCCAGCACCACGCCGCCGGCCCGGGCCAGCCACCGCAGCACCAGGTCCGGGTCGATCAACCCGTCGTAGGGCAGCAGCGCGGCGAGCGCGCAGAGGGTGTGCGCCAGGTAGAGCAGCGTGGCGACCGCCAGCAACCGCCACAGCGCCGGCGGCCGATCGAAGCCGAGCGTGGCCAGCAGCCAGCCGGCGACCGTCACCAGCGCGGTGAACGTCGGCCAGACCCGCCTCGGCCCGACCGCCGGCAGCACCGCGGCGATGGTCAGCGCCAGCAGCGACCGCGGGGTCAGGGCCTGCACCGGGTACGCGAGCAGGAAGCCGGCCAGCACGACGAGGAAGATGCCGCCGCGCACCAGCAGCGGCAGCGGGCTGACCCGGGCGGCGGCGTACCGCACCGCCCGGACCCGCTCGATCAGCGCGTCGGTCATGAGAAACCCGCCCTCGGTGCGGTGGCCAGCCGGGCCACGTCCCGCAGTACCTCGTCCAGGCTGCCGGCGCCGGCCCACCGCACCACCGGCACCCCGTGCTCGCGGAGCTGGCCGATCATCGTGTCCCGGTCCAGCCGCCACAGCCGGTACGCCACCTCGGCCCACCCACGCTCCTTGGGCACCGGCAGTTCGGTCGGCAGCGTGTCCACCGCCACCACGAACCGCCCGCCCCGGGCCAGCCGGGCGAGCATCTGGGCCGACCGCTCGTCGAGCAGCGGGGTGAGCACCACCACCAGCGCGTCCGAGGAGAGCACCTGCGGGCCGAAGATCTGGTCGTACGGCTCGTGCGGGGAGGACTCGGCGTGCACGTCGAGCAGCCACTCCAGCGCGGTCAGGTACTGCCGCCGACCGGTCGCCGGGCGCAGCCGCCGGGCCGTCGGGCCGTACTCCAGCAGCGCCACCCGGTCGCCCCGGTGCAGGTAGTGCTCGGCGATCGCGGCGGCGGCCCGGACCGTGGTGTCGAGCACCGAGGCGGCGCCGCCCACCCCGCCGGAACGGCCCGCCTCGGCCAGCACGTCCAGCAGCACCACCACTTCGGCGTCCCGGTCGGAGAGGGTGGCCGCGACGTGCAGCTGACGGGCGCGCAGGGACACCCGCCAGTCGACCCGGCGCAGCCGGTCACCGGGCGCGAAGACCCGTACGCCGGCCAACTCGCCGCCCTCCCCCGGGCGCCGCGACCGGTGCCCGCCGACCAGCCCGGCGGCCCGGGGCATCGCCTCGACCGCGTCGAACGGCTCGGTCCGCGGGTAGACCCGGGCCCGGATCGGGTCGGTGATCACCGCCCGGGACACCAGCAGCCCGTCGGCGGCGGCGACCCGGGCCCCGGCCGGACCGATCGGGTGCCGACCCCAGCGCAGCGCGGTGCCGGTCAGCTCCAGGTCGACCGCGGTGCCCCGGGGCACCGAGGTGACGAACGGGCGGTCCGCGCCGCCGGCCCCGCGCACGTCCAGCCCGGAGCCGCCGAAGCCGACCTGCTCCACCCGCAGCCACCGGGACATCCGGGTGCGCACCACAGCGATGTCGTAGCCGACCGAGTCCGGATTGCTCACCGCCACGGTGGCGGCCATCGGCCCGCCCTCGACCAGGTGGGTGTCCCCGACGCCCAGCTCCAGCTCCGGCTGCGCGGCCGGGCGGCGGCGCAGCGCGTACGCGGTGCCCAGCGCGAACGGCGTGGCCAGCACCACCAGGTCGATCCGGCCGAGCAGCACACCGGTGACGAGCAGGACGCCGGTGAGCAGCACGGCCCGGCCGAGCGCCCAGGTGGGCGCCCAACCGCTCGCCGGCTCGGCCCGGGCGTCCATCAGCGCCCGGCGGCGTAGCTGGGCAGCGCGCCGCTGGCCGGGGCCGGCGTCGACTCCAGCACCTCACCGACCACGAAGGACGGGTCGACCCGGCGCAGCCACATCTCCGGCCGCAGCGTGATCCGGTGCGCCAGCGCGGGCGCCGCCACCGCCTTGACGTCCTCCGGCACCACGTAGTCCCGGTTCGCCAGCACCGCCCGCACCCGGGACAGCAGCAGCAGCGCCAGCGAGCCGCGCGGGGACGCGCCGACCAGCACCGACGGGTGGTCCCGGGTGGCCGAGGTGAGCGCCACGATGTAGCGGCCGACCGAGTCCTCGACGACCACGTCCTCCAGCGCGGCCTGCATGGCGCGCAGCGTGCCGGCGTCCACCACCGGGGTGATCTCGGCCTCCTCGCGGCGGCGGGCGACCCGCCGGCGCAGCACCTCCCACTCCTCGTCGTGGTTCGGGTAGCCGAACGAGACCCGCAGCAGGAACCGGTCGAGCTGCGCCTCGGGCAGCGGGTAGGTGCCCTCGTACTCGATCGGGTTGGCGGTGGCCAGCACGTGGAACGGCTCGTCCAGCCGGTAGGTCACGCCCTCCACCGACACCTGCTTCTCCTGCATCGCCTCCAGCAGCGCCGACTGGGTCTTCGGCGGCGTCCGGTTGATCTCGTCGGCGAGCAGCAGGTTGGTGAAGACGGGCCCGGCGCGGAAGGAGAAGTCGCCGGTGCGCTGGTCGTAGAGGAAGGAGCCGGTGACGTCGGCGGGCAGCAGGTCCGGAGTGAACTGGAGCCGGCGGAAGTCCAACCCGAGCGCCTGTGCGAAGGACCGCGCGGTGAGCGTCTTGCCCAGGCCGGGCAGGTCCTCCAGCAGCACGTGACCGCCGGCGAGGATGCCGGCCAGGACCAGTTCCAGCGCCTCACGCTTGCCCACCACGACGGTGCCGACCGCGTCCAGGACGGCCCGGGCGAGCCGGCCCACCTCGGCGGGGGGCATGCTCCGGTCGACGTCGTTCATCAGATCTTCTCCAGTTCGGCGACGATCGCCGCGAGGTCGCGCGGCGACGGTGGGCGGCGGGCGGGGGTGCCGAGGAACGTCCAGAGCTGCTCGCCCAGCAGCGCGCGGGCCCGCGCCGGGTCGGACTCGCGGGTCACCCCGTGCCGCTGGCTCAGCCGCTCGTCGGCCAGCTCGCCCAGGCGGGGCAGCACCCGCTCGGTGAACCGCTCGCGGTTGCCGCCGCACCAGTCCAACGGACGCTCCCACCCGTTGATCGCGGTACGCAACGCGTCCCGCGAGGACCAGTTCCAGGTGCCCGGTTCCTCCCCGACGGGGGTCCGGACGCCGGCGCGGGGCGGGGGCGGGGGTGAGAGCGCGGCGGTGACCCGGCGTACGGCGAGCACGGCGAGCACCCCCGCGACGATGATCCAGATCGGCACCCGCAGGCCGACGGCGCTCAACGCGACCATGACCACCGCCACGACGGCGGCGGTCACCGCGGCGGTCCGCAGCAGCCAGCGCGCCCGGCCGCCCGAGGGTCGCTCGGCCTCCCCGGCGGGTTCGTCGCCGAACGCGAGCAGGTCGTCGATGCTGGTGCTCATGCCGGGACCTCCCCGGCCACCACGCTGGTCAGCTCGCCGCGCAGGCGGCGCAACGCGGCCCGGGCCTGGTCCCGGGTGCGCTCGTCGACCGGGTGGGTGGCATAGCGGGCCTCCCGGTAGACGTGCGCGAAACCGTCCAGCACGTCGGCGCTGGCGATGGCCGGGATGCCCGCCGCCGGGTCACCGCGCAGCAGCCGACCGACCAGGTCGGTGGGGGTGTCCCCGGTGTGCCGCGGCACGCCGGCCTCCTCGGCCGCTTCCTCCAGGCGGACCCAGCAGGCGATCACCGCGGTGCGCGGGTCGGTGGACCGGTCGTCCAGTTCGACCAGTCCGGCGTCCAGGGCCGCCATCACCTCGCGGGCGGTGCCCGCGGCGGTGCGCCGGGCCCGTTGCGCGGGCACCGCGCGGGTGGTCCGCCGCAGCGCGCCGCCGACGACCGTCCAGAGCACGTATCCGACGACGGCCAGCACGACCGCGGCGAGCAGCGCCATGGCGACGGTGACCAGCCAGTCCGGTATCCCGCCGGAGGTCTGCTCGCCGGCCTGCCGGGGCTCGACCGGGAACGAGGGCGTCTCCGAGGGGTACTCCGGCACGTACGGGATGGTGTCGGCGGCGGGCGGGATCCGGCTGGCGCCGATGGCCGAGTGCCCGGCGGCGAGCGCGGCGACCGCGAGCAGCGCCGTCACCGCCGCGACCGGCCACCACCGGCGCAGTACGCCGAAGTCCATCCCACCGCCTCAGGTGTTCCTCAGTCCACCCCGGCCAGGTGCTTCGCCCGGGTGAACACGTCGTCGAGCATCGCCGGCGTGAGCCGGCCGGTGAACGTGTTCTGCTGGCTGACGTGATAGCAGCCGAGCAACGTCGGCACCGACTCGCCGGACCAGTGTGCCCCATGGCCGAACGCCGGGCGCGGTGTGGGCGGGCGCTGCCCGTACACGTGCCGCAGCACCGGCCACCACGCGGCCCAGGCGAACGCGCCCAGCGCGACCACCACGCGCACGGTGGGGCGTACCAGTTCGACCTCCCGGTGCAGCCACGGCGCGCACGTGTCCCGCTCGGCCGGGGTGGGCTTGTTGTCCGGTGGGGCGCACCGCACGGCGGCGAAGATGCGGGTGTCGCGGAGCGCGAGGCCGTCGTCGGCGGACACACTGGTCGGTTGGTTGGCCAGCCCGGCCCGGTGCAGCGCGGCGAAGAGCACGTCCCCCGACCGGTCCCCGGTGAAGATCCGCCCGGTGCGGTTGCCGCCGTGCGCGGCCGGCGCCAGGCCGAGGATCGCGATGCGCGCGTCCGGTGGGCCGAAGCCGGGCACCGGCCGTCCCCAGTAGTCCTGGTCGCGGAACGCGGCCCGCTTGACCCGGGCCACCTCCTCCCGCCACGTCACCAGGCGGGGGCAGGCGAAGCAGTCGCTGACCGCGCCGTCGAGGTCGGTCAGGTCGGTCGCCCGCGCGGCGCGGGCGACCACCTCGCCGGGGGTACGCGACTCAGCCAAGCTTCGCCCGGAACAGTTCCAGGGTGCGGGCCCAGGCGGTGGCGGCGGCCCGCTGGTCGAAGTGCTCCGGCCGGTCCTCGTTGAAGAACGCGTGCGCGGTGCCCGGGTAGTCGAACGTCTGGCAGGTCCCCCCGGCGGCCTCGATGGACCGGCGTACGCTCTGCACCCCGTCGGCGGCGGAGAGGCCGTCGGCCTCGGAGCAGTGGATGAGGGAGGCCTTCCCCGCGTAGCCGGCCCAGTCGGTGGCCATGCCCTCCCAGGGCAGGCGGGGGTAGAAGCCGGCGGTGGCGACGATGCGCTCGGAGAAGGTGCCGGACCACAGGGCCAGGCTGGCGCCCGCGCAGAAGCCGGCGCAGCCCACCTTGCCGGCGACCTCGGGCCGGCTCGCCAGGTATTCGGCGGCGGCCGCGATGTCGCTCGCCGCCTCGTCCATCTGGGTGCTGTTCAGCATCTGCCGCGGCTCGGTCGGCTTGCTGGCCGGGCCGCCGTGCCGGAAGTCGGGCGCGAGGGCGACGAAACCGGCGTCGGCGAAACGGTCGACCACGGCCCGCACGTGGGGCACCAGGCCCCACCAGTCCTGGATGACGATGACCGCCGGGCTCGCCACACCGCCGGAGGGTATCGCGAGATACCCCTCGCTCGTCCCCCCGTTGCCGGTGAAGCTCACCATCTCGCCCATGGGCCCGTCCTCCTAGCGGTCAGTCATCGTTGGCTGGTCGCACAGTTGGGTGTTACGTGCCGGTAGCGTGCCACGCGGTCACCGGCCCGGGGAAGACGGAAGAACAGTGGCATTCACCTCCTGTCGACCCGCCGGGCGGGAGCACCTTCCGCGGCGGCGTGCGTGCGTCGAGACGCCTGTCGAGCTGATGTCGTCAGCGACTCAGCTCGACAGGCGTGGATCGTGGGTGCCGGGACCGGACCGACCGGCGCGGCCGGACTCAGCGCGTCGGCGTCGGCGCGGGCGTGGCGCTCTCGGTCGGCGCGGGCGGGGCGGGTGACGGCGCTTCCGGCGGCCCGAACGGTGCCAGTTCCGGGCAGTACGGGTAGGCGTTGCGCGGCGCCGGCACGGCGCCGGACGAGTCCAGGCAGTTCGGCCAGCCGAGCCGGATCGGCACGCCGTTCTGGTCGAAGAGCTGCGCGTCGCGGATCAGGCGTCCCTGCTGGTCGTAGACGAAGACGTCCTCGATCCGGTCGTACCGGCGATCCACCGCCACCTGCTCGTAGTCGGCGGGGCTGCCGCCGCCGGCGCGCTGGTCCACCTCGGCGAGCACGGCGACCGAGAACAACAGCAGCGCGGCGGTGCCCAGGTGGTGCAGCCGTCGCGGCCACCCGGTGAGGCCGGCGGAACGGTGGCCCCACCACACCGACGCGACGACCGCGCCGATGAGCACCAGCAACCCGGCGGAGGTGTTGGTGCCGAGCCGCGGCGCCAGGCCGACCTGCCCGTCCGTCATCGCGGCCACGAGCAGGGCGGCCAGCCAGCCGCGTACCAACCACCAGGCCGGGCGTAGCGGGCGCAGGAAGTCGCTCACCGTCTCGTGACCGAGCACCGGGCCGAGCTGGCGGTCGAGCAGGCGCAGTTGGGTGACCGCGTTGTCGCGCGCGGCGGACAGCCGGCGCAGGCGGACCGGCCGCCCGCCCGGCTCCGCGCCCGCCGCGGTCCGCAGCTCCGCCGCGTACGCCTCCGGCGGGCCCAGCCGGTCGACCAGGGCGCCCTCGCCCTCGGCGGCGACCTCGGCCAGGTGCTCCGCGAGGTCCTCGGTCAACTCGTCCCGCCGAGCCGGCGGCAGGTCGGCGAGCGCGGCCCGCACCCGGTCGACGTAGTCCGTGATCTCCTGCCCAGTGACGGTCATGCCGCCATCCCCCGATCGTCGAGCAGTGCGTCCATGGTGGTGGCGAACGAGCGCCAGGTCTTGCCGGAGCGGGTGAGCTGGTCCCGCCCCGAGGCGTTCAACGAGTAGTACTTGCGGTGCGGTCCGGACTCGCTCGGCACCACGTACGTGGTCAGCAGGCCGGCCGCGAAGAGCCGACGCAGCGTGCCGTAGACCGAGGCGTCGCCGACCTCGGTCAGGCCCGCCTCGCGCAGCCGGCGCAGGATGTCGTAGCCGTACCCGTCCTCGTCCTTGAGCACGGCGAGCACCGCGAGGTCGAGGACACCCTTGAGGAGCTGCGTCGTATCCACGCTCCGCACACTAGTGCGCATTACGGAATACCGTCAACAGGACACCCCGCCGGCAACGGTCGATGCGGCGGGGTGGGAGTTAGGCGAGGCTCCAGGCGATGCCGTCGAGGATGTCGTGCTCGGAGGCGACGACGGAGGGCATCCCGGCCCGCTCCATGATCACGCGGAGCACCAGCGCGCCGGCGCCGATCACGTCGGCCCGGCCGGGATGCATCACCGGCTCGGCCAGCCGCTGTTCCCGGGTCGCGCCGAGCAGGTAGGCGGTCACCGAGGCCACCCGCTCGTAGGGGACGCGGGCGTGGTGGATCCGGCCCGGGTCGTACTCCCGGAGCCCTTCGGCCAGGGCCACCACTGTGGTGACCGAGCCGGCGAGCCCGACCAGCGTGGCGGCCTCCCGGCCGGGCACGGCGGCCAGCGCCCGGTCCACCGCCGCCGCGACGTCCGCCTCGGCGGCGGCGATCTGCGCCGGGGTCGGCGGGTCGCCGTGCAGGTGCCGTTCGGTCATCCGGACGCAGCCGATGTCCACCGAGATCGCGCCGCGCACACCCTCGGTGCGGGTGCCGACGACGAACTCGGTCGAGCCGCCGCCGATGTCGACCACCAGGTACGGCGGTTCGGCGTCGGCGCGCAGGCCACGGACCGCGCCGGTGAACGACAGCCGGGCCTCCTCGTCGCCGGTCACCACCTCCGGCGGCACGCCGAGGGTGCGCTCCACCATGTCGCGGAAGTCGCCGGCGTTGGAGGCGTCGCGTGAGGCCGAGGTGGCGCACATCCGCACCCGGTCGGCGCCGAGCTTGTCGATCTCGGCCGCGTAGTCGGCCAGCGCCACCCGGGTCCGCTCGATCGCCTCCGGCGCGAGCCGGCCGGTGCGGTCGACCCCCTGCCCCAGCCGGACGATCTCCATCCGCCGGCTCACGTCCACCAGCGGCGCCGACTCCCCCGCGGACGGATCCGGCAGGTCCGCGACCAGCAGTCGGATCGAGTTGGTCCCACAGTCGATGGCAGCCACACGCGCGCTCACGGCTGCCACCCTACGGCAGCCCGGCCGGGGTCAGAGGCGGAGGAGCATGCGGCTGTTGCCCAGGGTGTTGGGCTTGACCCGTTCCAGGTCGAGGAACTCCGCCACACCCTCGTCGTACGAGCGGAGCAACTGCTCGTAGACCGGCTGCGGGACCGGGGCGCCGTCGATCTCGCGGAACCCGAAGCTGCCGAAGAACCGGGTCTCGAACGTGAGCACGAAGATCCGCGCGACGCCGATCTCCCGCGCCGCGTCGATCAGCTCGCCGACGATCCGGTGACCGATCCGGTGACCCCGGCAGGACGGGTCGACCGCCACCGTGCGGATCTCCGCCAGGTCCTCCCACATCACGTGCAGCGCGCCGCACCCGACCACCGTGCCGTCCCCGGTGACCGCCACCCGGAACTCCTGCACGTCCTCGTAGAGCGTCACGGTGGCCTTGCTGAGCAGGCGCCGGTCGTCGGTGTAGGTGTCGACCAGCCGGCGGATGCCGCGTACGTCACCGGTGCGGGCGCGGCGGACCACGACCTCGTCGACGGTGCTCACCTCACTCCGCCGCGGGCACGTCCACGCAGGGGCCGGCGGCCCACCACTTCTCCACCAGAGCCAGCGTCTCGTCGCCGAACGGGTTCACCCCCGGGCCGGCGCCGAGCGCGTGGCCCAGGTGCACGTGCAGGCACTTCACCCGTCCCGGCATGCCGCCGGCCGAGATGCCGGCGATCTCCGGCACCTCACCGATCGCCTCCCGGCGGGCCAGGTAGTCCTCGTGCGCGGCCCGGTACCGCGCGGCCAGCTCCGGGTCCTCGGCCAACCGGTCGGCCATCTCCTTCATCAGCCCGGCCGACTCCAGCCGGCTGCACGCCGCCGTGGCCCGCGGGCAGGTCAGGTAGAACAGCGTCGGGAAGGGCGTGCCGTCGGCCAGCCGGGGCGTCGTCTCCACCACGTCGGGCAGGCCGCACGGGCATCGGTGGGCCACCGCCCGGGTGCCGCGAGGCGGGCGGCCGAGCTGCGTGGCCACCGCGGCCAGGTCGGCCTCGGTGGCCGGCTGACGTTCCGGCAGGGGTACGGAGTCCGCCGCCGGCTCCAGCGGTGGTTCGACGCTCACAACAGGACCTCTCGTGTGGTGCTCACTTGTCGCGGCGCTCGGCGTTGGCCGCCTGCACGCTCGACCACAGGGTGTCGTACCAGGGGTCGGGCGGCCTCGGCGCCCCCGCCTTCGCGCCCTTGCCGGCGTCCTTGGCGGCGCCGTCCGGGTCGGAGAGCACCACCAGCAGCGTCTCGCCGGGCTTGCCCATGAAGAAGCGCTCCCGGGCCTGCGTCTTGACGTACTCCGGGTCCTTCCACTTGGCCGCCTCGGCGGTGAGCCGCTCGATCTCGGCCCGCTGCGCGGCCTGCGCGGCTTCCATCCGCTCGATGTCGGCCTGCTGGTCCAGGTAGACCCGGACCGGATAGGTGTATGCCAGGGCGAGCGCGATCAGCACCGCGAACAGCACGGTGGCGCGCCCGGTGAAGCGCCGGGGTTGGGGTGCGGTGAGCCGCTTGACCGCGCCACCGGCCGCGGTACGCCGAGCCGCGGCCGGGCGGCTCGCGGAGCGTACGCCGTCGGTGGCGCGGGACGTGCCGGGTGACCGGCCGGCGGCCCGCTGCTCGGCGCGGACGCCGCCGTCACGGGCCGTGGACCGGACCCGGGCACCGCCCGCCCGGCCGGCCTGACCCGGCCGACGGGCGGGGCGTTGGCCGCCCGGTGTGCGGCGCTGCTGCATCGTCACACCCCTCCCCCGGAGCGTCGGCCTCAGGCCGAACGGTAACGCGGGAACGCGCCGGCGCCGGCGTACCGCGCCGCGTCGGCCAGCTCCTCCTCGATCCGGAGCAGCTGGTTGTACTTGGCCACCCGGTCGGAGCGGGCCGGCGCGCCGGTCTTGATCTGCCCGCAGCCGGTGGCGACCGCCAGGTCGGCGATGGTGGTGTCCTCGGTCTCGCCGGAACGGTGGCTCATCATGCACCTGAAGCCGGCCCGGTGGGCCAGGTCCACGGCGTCGAGCGTCTCGGTGAGCGAGCCGATCTGGTTGACCTTGACCAGCACCGCGTTGGCGGCCTGCTCGGCGATGCCCCGGGCGATGCGCTGCGGGTTGGTCACGAACAGGTCGTCGCCGACGATCTGGATCCGGTCGCCCAGCGCGGCGGTCAGGGTGGCCCAGCCGCTCCAGTCGTCCTCGGCCAGCGGGTCCTCGATGGACACGATCGGGTAGTCGCCGGCCAGCTTGGTGTAGTAGTTGCTCATCTCCTCGGCGCTCTTGGCGCTGCCCTCGAACGTGTAGCTGCCGTTGTCGAAGAACTCGGTGGCGGCCACGTCGAGCGCGAAGACGATGTCGGTGCCGAGCCGGTAGCCGGCCTTCTCGACCGCCTCGGCGATCAGGTCCAGCGCGGCGGCGTTGGTGGGCAGGTTCGGGGCGAAGCCGCCCTCGTCGCCGAGCCCGGTCGACAGGTCCTTCTTCTTCAGCACCGTCTTCAGCGCGTGGTAGACCTCGGCGCCGGAGCGCAGCGCGTCCCGGAACGTCGGCGCGCCGATCGGCGCGATCATGAACTCCTGGATGTCGACGTTCGAGTCGGCGTGCGCGCCACCGTTGAGGATGTTCATCATCGGCACCGGGAGCAGGTGCGCGTTCGGGCCGCCCAGGTAGCGGAAGAGGCTCAGCTCGGCGCTGCCGGCGGCGGCCTTCGCCACGGCCAGGGAGACGCCGAGGATGGCGTTGGCGCCCAGCTCGCCCTTGTTGTCCGAGCCGTCGATGTCGATCATCTTCTGGTCGATCAGCCGCTGCTCACTGGCCTCGTAGCCGATGAGCTGGTCGACGATCCGGTCCTCGATGTTGGCGACGGCCTTCTCGACGCCCTTGCCCAGGTAGCGGTCGGAGTCACCGTCGCGCAGCTCGACCGCCTCGAAGGCGCCGGTGGAGGCGCCGGACGGCACCGCGGCGCGGGCGATCGTGCCGTCGTCGAGCCCGACCTCGACCTCGACCGTCGGGTTGCCCCGCGAGTCCAGGATCTCCCGGGCGACGATTCCCTCGATGGTTGCCACTGAGTCGCTCCTCGTTTGTGTGGTTCCGGTCCGGTATGGGCCGCGACGGTGCGGCTGAGGCAGGTGTTGAACGCAGCGTATCGGTCCCCGCCCTCCCGTACGCCGCTCGGGGCGGACCCCACGGCGCGAGCTGAGACGGACATTCCCGGATTACCGGGCGTCAACCGGCAACGGGTTTGCGAGAGGTTGCGTCGATCGACAAGGCTGGGCATCATGCCTGCCGCCTCGACGACTCTCCGTGTGCTCGCCGCCTCGGTCATCGTGTCGCTCTCGGTCACCGGATGCCAGGCCCTGGACGACGCGGGGGTCGCCCTCGGGCGGGCCGATCTGGTCAACGACCTCGCCGCGCGGATGGACCGGGCGCTGGAGCAGACCTGGGCCGCGGAATACCAGCTCGACGGCGGGCGGACCGCCTCGATCGCCCAGACCGAGGAGCCGCTCCGCTCCACCTACACCTGGCCCGGCGGCAAGATCACGGTGACCCAGGAGGCGGTGACCCGGTGCGCGAGCACCGCCGCCCGCACCTCCTGCACCGTGTCCCCGCCGTTGCTCACCGCCGGCAAGCCGTCGGTGATCGTCTACGACGAGGCCCGCAAGCAGGGCCTGGTCACCCCACCGGCGGTGATCCGGCTGCTCACCGATGCCGCGCTGCGGCCCGAGGCGGTCATCACGCAGAGCGACACCACGCTGGCCGGGCACCACGCCACCTGCGTCGACGTCACGAACGCCGGGGAACGCTTCACCGCCTGCGTGACCAACGAGGGGGTGCTGGGCAGCTTCACCGGCCGGCTCGACGGTAAGCCGGCCGAGGTGACGCTGAGCCGCTACACCGAGACGGTCGAGGCCGCCGCGTTCGCGGTGCCGGCCGGCGCCGGCGTGGTCGACCGCCGCACCATCACGTCGTGAACCACGGCGGCGCCGGAACCCCCGCACCCCACGCCGCCGGCGCAGCGGGCCGGACGGGCGCGGAGGGCTTCCGTCCCGCCGCCGACCACGGCCGGCCGCCGGACCCGGACGACCTGGCCCTCGCCGTGGCCGGGCGGAAGCTGCTGACCGGCGCCGACGGTCGACTGCCACGGATCGGCGAACTGCCCGCCCGGACCGGCTGGGTGGCGGTCGGCACGCTGGACGGGGTGCCGGCCTGGGCGACCGAGGTCAGCGACCCGGAGTCCCTGCCCGGCCGGTGGCGCAGCTGGCGCGGCCTCGCGGCCGAACTACCCGCCGCCGCGGCGGACCTGGCGGGGCGCGCGCTCGCCGTGGTCACCTGGCGGCGTACGCACCGGTGGTGCGGGGCCTGCCGGGCCGAGCTGGCCGACGTGCCGGGCGAGACCGCGCGGCGCTGCCCGACGTGCGGGCTGACCGTGTACGTGCCGCTGTCCGTCGCGGTGCTGACCGCGATCACCCGCCCGGGCGAGCTTCTGCTGGTCCGGCACGCCCACGGGCCGACGGAGCTGTGGGCGCTCGTCGCCGGCTTCGTCGAGGCGGGCGAGTCGCTGGAGGCGGCGGTGCACCGCGAGGTCGCCGAGGAGGTCGGCCTGACGCTGGACCGCCCCGCGTACGTGGACAGCCAGCCGTGGGCGCTGTCCGGGCCGGGCACGCTGCTCGCCGGTTTCACCGCCGCCGTGACCGATCCGGCCGCGGAGCCGGTGGTCGACCGGGCGGAGCTGACCGCGGCCCGCTGGTTCCCGGTGGACTCGTTACCGGCCGAGCTGCCGCCGGCGTACTCCCTGTCCCGCTGGCTGATCGACGCGGTGGTCGCGCGCGGTTGACCCGTCAGAGCCCCAGCAGCGTGCGCAGGTGGCGCGGGGGCGGGCAGTCGTGCGCCAGCATGGCGTCGTGCCACTCCCGGACCGGCACGTCGGCGGGTCGCGCGGCGGCGATGTCGGCCATCTCGCTGTAGCCGACGAAGTAGGTGGAGAGCTGGGTGGAGGTGAGCAACGCCCGCCGCCACTTGCCGGCCGCCTCGCCCTCCTCCTGGAAGCCGCGCCCGGTCATCAGCGCCATCGCCTCCGACTCGGGCAGGTCGTCGCAGTGCACGAGCTGGTCCAGCAGCGCGTTGATGGTCATCCGGAGCTGCATCTTGAGCTGTTGCAGGCGCACCGGCAGCCCACCGAAGCCGAGGCCCGCCATCAGCTCCTCGGTGTAGACCGCCCAGCCCTCGATGAACACACCCGACTCGGTGAGCGCGCGCACCCGGGTCGGGCCGGCGTGTCGCCGCGCGTGGGCGAGCTGGAGGAAGTGACCCGGCATCGCCTCGTGCACGGTCAGGTTGCGGATCATGTGGTCGTTGTACTCCCGGTAGAACGACTCGACCCGCTGCGCCGGCCAGTCCGCCGGGGTGGGCGCGATGCAGTAGAACGTCGGCACGTCGGCCGTCTCCAGGGGGCCGGGCGAGTCGCAGTAGGCCACCGCCACCCCCCGGGCGAACTCCGGCATCTCCTGGATCACGCACGGGTCGTCGACCAGGCTCACCAGGTCGTGCCGACGGACGAAGTCACTCGCCTCGTCGAGCGTGACGGAGGCGAGGTCGACGATGGTGGCGTCGTCCGGGTGCTCGGCGGCGAGCAGGTCCAGCGCCCGGCGTACCGTCTCGTCGTCGGCCGGACCGCCGACCAGCTCGACGGCCGCCGCCCGGATCTCCTCGGTGACCCGGTCGAGGTTGGCCCAGGCGCGGCGCTGGACCTCGGCGGCGCCCAGCTCGGTGTCGAGCGTGTGCCAGAGCCGCGCCTCCCAGCGTCGCCGGCCCAGCCGGGGGTCACGCCCGGGACCGGCGTCGGCGGCCAGCCCCGCGCGCAGCCAGGCCACGAACTCGTCGAGCGAGGCGATCGCCGCCGTGGCGGCCGGCCCGACCCGGTCCCGCAACGCGGGCGCCTGGGCGAGCAGCGCGGGCACCTCGTCGCGGACCAGGGCCGCGGTGCCGGTGAACTGCCCGACCGCCGTCTCGGCGTGGATCCGCGGCATGTCGCGCAGCGTCGCGCGCGCGGTGGCCAGGGCGTCCGGTACGGCGGCGAGGCGCCCCGCCAGGTGGGTCAGGCGCTCCTCGACCGGGGCGTAGGGGCGGGCCAGCAACGCGTGCAGCAGCGGGCCGGGATTGTGGCGCAGCGGGTCCCACTCGTGACCGCGGATCTCGGTCGCCTCGAACAGCCCGCGGTCGACCAGGCTGCTGAGCAGCGCGTGGTCGACGCTCTCCTCGACGTCGAGCGTGTCCGGGTCGATCTCGGAGAGCGCGTCGGCCGCGTCCTTCAGCATCGCCTGGTCGGCGGCGAGCGCGTCGGCGGAGAGGTCGGGCAGCCGGTCGTCGTAGCGGTGGTCTCCGGCGGCGGTGGCCAGCCCGGGCCGGCTCTCCAGCAACGCCTCGACGATCCGCTCCGCCAGCGGCACGAACGCTTCCATACCGAAACCCTACCGACCGCGCCGCCGGGCCCCGCCCTCCCACTGCCCCCGCCGCCGCGTTGATCAAGGAGTTCGCGTCTCCGTCGGCGCCCCTCCCGACACCAACTCCTCGGTCACCGAATCGGGTCCCCCGCCCCGGCCGAGCGCGATGTGGACCGCGAGTCTCGCTTCCCGGCGGGGCTTGGTCGATGGGGCCGGGCTGGGCGGACAGCCTCGGCGATCTTGCACTGTGCGCCCCGGCGAATGGGTGTCTGCGACGTCGGGAGGGCCGCAAGTGCAAGATCGCCGGGGTGGGGGTCAGGCGGGAGGGTTGGTGGTGGTGCGTTCGGCGGCGCGGACGGCGTCGGCGTACGCCAGGGTGGCGCGCCGGAGCGCCGCCTCCGGGTCGATGCCGGCCTGCCGGGCGGCCGCGACCGTGGACAGCAGGCTCGCGCCGAGGCGCGCCTCCGCGTCCACCTGGGACTCGGCCAGCGGCGGCGGCACGGCCAGCCCGACCCGACCGGCCCGGTCCAGGATCTTCGCGGCCAGGGCCAGCGCGGGCTGGCTCAACGCGATGCCGTCCAGCACCGAGTCGCGGGTCTTCTCGGCCCGCTTGATCCGCTCCCAGTTCGCCTCGATCTCCTCGATCGAGCCGGCCCGCTCGCCGGAGAACACGTGCGGGTTGCGCCGCACCATCTTGTCGACCAGGCCACCGGCCACGTCGTCGACGGTCCAGCTCTCGCCCTCCGGCAGGTTCTCCGCCAGCCGGGCGTGCAGCAGCACCTGGAGCAGCACGTCGCCCAGCTCCTCACGCAGCGCGTCGGTGTCGTCGGCGCTGATCGCGTCGTACGCCTCGTAGCACTCCTCGAGCAGGAACCCGGCCAGGCTGCGGTGGGTCTGCGCCCGCTTCCACGGGTCGCCGCCGGGCGAGGCCAGCCGGTCCATCACCTCGACCGCGTCGAGCAGCCGGGCGCCGGGCGGGTCCCACGAGCCGTACATCAGCTCCATCTCGGCCAGGCCCGGCTCGCGGGCCAGCCGCAACCCCAGCTCGCGGGCGAGCGACTCGTCACCGGTCGGGCCGGCCAGCCACACCGCGCCACCGTGCGCCGACACCGCGTCCAGCAGCGCCTGCGTCGCGCCCTCGGTCAGCACGCTCACCTCGGCGCCGGCCATCCGGACCACCCGGGTCAGCTCGCTCTCCGCGCCGGCGAAGACCGGCGCGGAGCGTACGGCGTCCCAGGCGGCCGAGGTCAGCAGGCCGGCGGGCAGCCGGGGCGAGGTGACCAGCAGGACGATGCGTGCCGTCATGCTCAGGGCGCCACCGACGCGTTCGGCTCGACCGACTCCGGCCCGGTCGACTCCGGTTCCGGGGTGGAGATGTCGGTCACCTGGTCCGCGCCGTCCACGTACGGCAGGTCGTACTGACGGAACCCGCCCTGCGTCTGGAGCAGCGCCGGGATCTCCAACGTCGGGAAGCGCGGGTTGACGGTCACGTCGAGCTTGCGCACCTCGTCCCGCAGCGCCACGCTCACCGCGCCGACCTGCCGGGTGAAGGCGGCCTCGGCGAACTGCTTGCGCTGCTCCTCGGCCGACCACCCGGCCGGGGCCACCCCGGCCTTGACCAGCGCGTCGTACAGGTCGGTCCGTGACCCGTCGCTCAGCTCCGCCGGCGGCAGGCCGCGCTCCAGGGCCAGGTAGAGGTCGTACCACTCGGCGGCGAGCGTCGCGTACTCGGTGTTGGGCACGCCCAGTTCCTTGCCGAGCTGCTCGGCGGTGAGCTGGTCCTGCACCGGGATCTTCTTCTCCTCGGCGACCCGCTTGCCCAGGTCGATGCCGACCAGCAGGTTGAGGACGTCCTGGCGGTCCACGTTCAGCTTGAGCTGCTCCGGCGACGGGGTCGCGCCCTGCTGTGCCGCGGCGTCGCGCACCGAGGCCGCGTACGCGGTCTGGGCCTCGTCGTGGATCGTGTCCACCCGGTCGACGGAGTAGGTCCGGTCACCGACGTAGGCGGCGACGTCCGGGGCGGACCGGCCACAGGCGGTGAGGGAGAGCGCGGCGAGGGCCGCGACGCTGGTGGCGGCGAGGAGACGGCGAGCACGCATGACGGTCACTCTCTCACGCCCCGTACCCGCCTGTGACGCCGCCCACCTCACCGCGCCCCCGCCCCGGCCGGCTGCGCCGCCGCCGGCTCGCTGTGTCACCGTCCGCTCGCCACTGCGGGGCTGGCAGAACCGGCCAGCTCCTCGGGCTCGCTGTGTCACCGTCCGCTCGCCACTGCGGGGCTGGCAGAACCGGCCAGCTCCTCGGGCTCGCTGTGTCACCGTCCGCTCGCCACTGCGGGGCTGGCAGAACCGGCCAGCTCCTCGGGCTCGCCCAGGACATCCGAGAGGAGCTGACCGCACCACTCCAGCAGCGCCTGGTCGCGCAGCGGCTCGCCGCCGATCCGGCGGGTGCTCGGTCGCGGCACGCTGACCTGGTCGAGCGCCTGCTTGTAGACCGAGTCCGGGTGGTAGCGCTTGAGCCGCATCTGCTTCGAGTCGGGCAGCGGCAGCGGGCCGAACCGGATGTGCTTGCCCTGCATCGAGACGTCGGTGAGGCCGTAGCGGCGGGCCAGCAGCCGGAACCGCGCCACCGCCACCAGGTTCTGCACCGGCGCGGGCGGCTCGCCGTAGCGGTCGGTCATCTCGGCGACCACCTCGCGCAGCCGCTCGGAGTCGCGGGCCTCGGCGAGCTTGCGGTACATCTCCAACCGCAGCCGCTCCACCCCGACGTAGTCGTGCGGCAGGTGCGCGTCGATCGGCAGGTCGACCTTGACCTCGGTCTCCTCCTCCTGGTGCTCACCCTTGAACGCGGAGACCGCCTCGCCGACCATCCGGACGTACAGGTCGAAGCCGACGCCCTCGATGTGGCCGGACTGCTCGCCGCCGAGCAGGTTGCCGGCGCCCCGGATCTCCAGGTCCTTCATCGCCACGTACATGCCGGCGCCCAGCTCGGTGTGCTGCGCGATGGTGGCCAGCCGCTCGTGTGCGTTCTCCGTCAGCGGCTTGTCCGCCGGGTAGAGGAAGTAGGCGTAGGCCCGCTCCCGGCCCCGGCCGACCCGGCCCCGGATCTGGTGCAGCTGGGCCAGGCCGAGCAGGTCGGCGCGCTCGACGATCAGCGTGTTGGCGTTGGGGATGTCGATGCCGGACTCGACGATCGTGGTGCAGACGAGGACGTCGAACTCCTTCTCCCAAAAGCCGACCATCACCTTCTCCAGCGCCTCCTCGCCCATCTGGCCGTGCGCCACCGCCACCCGGGCCTCGGGCACCAGCTCGCGGATCCGGCGGGCCGCCCGGTCGATCGACTCGACCCGGTTGTGCAGGTAGAAGACCTGACCGTCGCGCAGCAGCTCACGGTGGATGGAGGCGGCCACCTGCCGGTCGTCGTACGCCCCGACGAACGTCAGCACCGGGTGCCGCTCCTCCGGCGGGGTGGCGATGGTGGACATCTCCCGGATGCCGGTGATCGCCATCTCCAGCGTCCGGGGGATCGGGGTGGCCGACATGGCGAGCACGTCGACCGAGGCGCGCAGCGTCTTCAGGTGCTCCTTGTGCTCGACGCCGAAGCGCTGCTCCTCGTCGATGATGACCAGCCCGAGCTGCTTGAACCGGGTGGCCGCCTGGAGCAGCCGGTGGGTACCGATGACGATGTCGACGCTGCCGTCGGCGACCATCTCCAGCGTCCGCTCGGACTCCTTCGGGGTCTGGAACCGGGAGAGCTGCCGGATGTTGACCGGGAACTGGCTCATCCGCTCGGCGAACGTGTTGTAGTGCTGCTGCACCAGCAGGGTGGTGGGCACCAGCACCGCCACCTGCTTGCCGTCCTGCACCGCCTTGAACGCCGCCCGCACCGCGATCTCGGTCTTGCCGTAGCCCACGTCGCCGCAGATCAGCCGGTCCATCGGGACGGTCTGCTCCATGTCCCGCTTGACCTCCTCGATGGCGGCCATCTGGTCCGGCGTCTCCTGCCAGGGGAAGGCGTCCTCCAGCTCCCGCTGCCAGGGGGTATCCGGACCGAAGTTGTGCCCCTTGGACGCCTTGCGCGCGGCGTAGAGCTGGATCAGCTGGGCGGCGATCTCGCGGACCGCCTTGCGCGCCCGGGCCTTGGACTTCTGCCAGTCCGAGCCACCCATCTTGTGCAGCGTGGGCTGCTCGCCGCCGACGTAGCGGGAGAGCTGGTCGAGCTGGTCGGTGGGGACGAAGAGGCGGTCGCCGGGCTGGCCACGCTTGCTCGCGGCGTACTCGATGACCAGGTATTCGCGGCTGGCGCCGTTGACCGTGCGCTGCACCAGCTCGACGTAGCGGCCGATGCCGTGCTGCTCGTGCACCACGAAGTCGCCGGCCTTCAGCTCCAGCGGGTCGATGGTGTTGCGTCGCCGGCTGGGCATCTTGCGCATGTCGCGGGTGGAGGTGCCCCGGCCGCCGGTGACGTCGTCGCCGGTCAGCAGCACGAACTTCGACGCCTCGTCGACGAACCCGGCGGTCAGGCAGCCGCAGGAGACGAGCACCTCGCCCGGGGCGGGCGCGGCGGGCACCTCCTCGGTGAGCCGGGCGCCGAGGCCGGCGTCGCGGAGCACCTCGACGGCCCGCTGGGCGGGGCCGTGGCCCTCGAAGACCAGCGCGATCGACCAGCCCTCACCGGCCCAGCGCTTCAGGTCGTCGACCACCCGGGCGGTCTCGCCGTGGTAGAGCGGGGCGGGCTGGGCGGCCAGGGTCACCGCGATGGCGTCGTCCGGGGTGACGTCGACCTCCGTCGGCGCGTCCTCCCAGGGCTGCCGGGCCGGCGCCGCGTCGGCCTCGACCAGACCGAACGGGGCGAGCGTCCACCAGGGCTGGCCCAGGGCGCGGGCCGCCGTGCGTACCTCGGCCAGGGTCTTGAAGGCGGCGGCGCCGAGGTCGACCGGGGCCTGGCCGCCGACGGCGGCTGCGGCCCAGCTGGCCTGGAGGAACTCCTCCGAGGTACGGACCAGGTCGTGCGCCCGGGTGCGGATCCGCTCCGGGTCGCAGAGCAGCAGGTGGGTGCCGGCCGGCATGCAGTCGACCAGCAGCTCCAGCGCGTCGGCGCCGATCAGGGCCGGGGCCAGCGACTCCATCCCCTCGACCGGGATGCCCTCGGCCAGCTTGTCCAGGATCTCGGCCAGCTCGGGATGCTCGGCGGCGAGCGCGGCGGCCCGCTTCCGGACCGACGGGGTGAGCAGCAGCTCCCGGCACGGCGGCGCCCAGAGCTGCGCGACACCCTCGATGGTGCGCTGGTCGGCGACGGCGAAGGTGCGGATCTCCTCCACCTCGTCGCCCCAGAACTCGACCCGGGACGGGTGTTCGTCGGTGGGCGGGAAGACGTCCAGGATGCCGCCGCGCACGGCGAACTCGCCGCGCTTGGTGACCAGGTCGACCCGGGCGTACGCCATGTCGGTGAGCCGGCGGGCGACCTCCTCCAGGTCGGCCTCGTCCCCGGCGGCGAGCTGCACCGGTTCGAGGTCGCCGAGGCCCTTGAGCTGCGGCTGGAGCAACGACCGCACCGGCGCCACGACCACCCGCAGCGGCCCGGTGCGCCCGTGCGCGTCGGCCGAGTCGGGGTGGGCCAGCCGACGCAGCACCGCGAGCCGCCGCCCGACCGTGTCGGAGCGGGGCGAGAGCCGCTCGTGCGGCAGCGTCTCCCAGGACGGGAAGACCGCCACCTGCTCCGGCGGCAGCAGGCTGCCCAGCGCGGAGGCCAGGTCGTCGGCCTCGCGGGTGGTGGCGGTGACCGCGAGCACCGGCCGGCCCGCGCCGCCGGCCGGCTCGTCGGCGGCGACGGCGGCCACCGCGAACGGGCGCAGCGCGGCGGGAGCGGTCAGGTCGAGGCCGTCGACCCGGGCGGCACCGGAGCGCGCCAGGTCACGCGCCCGGGCCAGCCCGGGGTCGGCCAGGGCGGCGGAGAAGAGTCCGGTGAGCATCAGTGATCACTTCCAGCGGCTCGACACGACGAGGACCCCGCGTCCAGCCGGACGGGGGGTGCACCTGTCGAGACTATCCCGCGCCGGGGACAATCTCCGGTGGCACCGCGTAGGCCGGGAGGGGACGGGCAATGCCGGAACAGGTCGGTAGTGATCCCCGGACCCGAACCACGCCGGGCCGCTGGCGGGTCCTCGGGGTCGCCCCCGGCATGCTGCTCTACCAGGTGCGGTGCGTGGTCGAGGACCCAGGCTGGCACGGGCCGGCGCGGGACCTGGGGCACCGGGTCTTCCTCGGCCGCTCGGGGGTCTCCCTGCGCCGGCTCAACGGCCAGCTCAGCGTGGTGGACGCCACCTCGGTCCTGCTCACCCGCCCCGGCGACGAGATGTACGCCGCGCACCCGCTGGGTGACGGCGACGTCTACACCTGTCTGGAGCTGTCCCCGGAGCTGCTCGGCGAGCGGCCGGACACCGACCGGTGGCTGGGTCGGCGCGGCTGGGACGGCAGCGTCGACGAGCGGCTCGACCTGGAGCACCGGATGCTGGTGGCCCGCGCGACGGCCGGGCTGGACCGGTTCGAGTTCACCGAGCGGGTGCACCGCTTCCTGGGCCGGCTGCTGGCGGCCAGCCCGGTCGGCGCGGGCGAGCCGGGAGCCGAGATCGAACGGGCGGTCCGGCGCCGACCGGCCACGCTCGCCGCGCACCGCCGGCTGGCCGACCGGGCGCGCGAGGTGCTGGCCGCGTCCGACTCCCGGCTCGGACTGACCGACGTCGCCGCCCAGGTGGGCTGCTCACCGCACCACCTGAGCCGAGTGTTCCAGCGGGTCACCGGGCAGAGCCTCACCGCATACCGGAACCGGCTGCGGGTGCGCTCCCTGCTCGACGTGCTGGCCGACGGCGACGGCCCGCCGCTGGGCGAGGTCGCCGCCACGTACGGCTTCGCGGACCAGGCGCACCTGACCCGGGTGGTCCGGGAACAGGTGGGGCACCCGCCGGCCCGGCTGCGCCGGCTCTTCGCCGCCGGCGAGGCCGACCTGGACGCCGCCTGAACGTTCGCTCGACGATCCGAGCAAGATTCTTCAAGAACCGCCCGGTCGGGTCCGGCGAGGATGGATCCCGTCAGCCCGGCCCGGGTCGCCATGGGGAGATGGCGACCCGGCCAGGGGTACGCGGGCCTGTTCGGGGAGGCCCGACACCCGAAGCCGGTCCTGCGCCGCCGGTTCACGGCGTGCCGCGGAGGTGCCGCACTCCCCCCTGCGGCACCTCCCCCATGATCTTGACCGGGGCGCGTCGACATGGTGCGGTGGAGGCATGACGGGGGAATACCGGGCGGTCTTCGACGCCGAGGTCCGCTTCGCCAACGGCGGTGGGCTGCGTACCGAGGGTTTCCGGCTGGACGTGCCGGGCCCGGGGATCACCGACGACGAGTTGGCGGCGCTGCTCGTGCGGCACCTCGGGCTGCTCATGGTCGGCGAGGTGCGGATCAGCAACCGGACCGTGGTGGAGGAGCCGCACAAGGGCGGGCGCGGCGTCCCCGCCGCGGCCCCCGGCGGGCGGCGCCTGGTCGAGCTGAGCCACGAGATCACCGACGGCCTGGTCACGCTGCCCGGCTGGCCGGCGCCGCGGATCACCGACTGGCTGACCCGGGAGGCGTCCCGGGAGCGGTACGCGCCGGGCGTCGAGTTCCACGTCGCGCGGATCGACATGATCGCCAACACCGGCACCTACGTCGACACGCCGGCGCACCGCTGGGCCGACGGGCCCGATCTGACCGGGATCCCGCTGGACCGGCTGGCCGACCTGCCCGGCCTGGTGGTGCGCGTCCCCGCCGGCACCCGGGCGGTGGACCGGCTGCTCCTCGCCCCCTACGAGGTCACCGGGCGGGCGGTGCTGCTGGACACCGGCTGGGACGCGCACTTCGGCACCGACGCGTACGCCGGCCCGGAGGCGCCCTACCTGACCGCGGACGGCGCCGACTGGCTGGTCGAGGCCGGTGCGGCGCTGGTCGGCATCGACTCGATCAACATCGACGACATGACCCCGGCGGCGGCCGGCGAACGACCGGCGCACAGCGCCCTGCTGGCCGCCGGCATCCCGATCGTGGAGCACCTGACCGGCCTGGGCGCGCTGCCGCCGACCGGTTTCCGGTTCACCGCCGCACCGCCGCGGGTGGCCGGCATGGGCACCTTCCCGGTCCGCGCCTTCGCCGTCCTCGACGGCTGACCCGGCCGGAGCGGGGACGGCGTCAGTAGTGGACCGCGATGCGGCGTTCGACCGCGTCCACCCGGATCTCCCCGCCGTACGGGACGATCAGTTGCGGGTCGGTGTGACCCAGGTCGACGTCGAAGACCACCACCGGGTCGTCGGCGTACGGCCCGAGCGCCCGCAGGATCGCCGCCCGCTGCTCCTCGGCCCAGGCCAGCCGTTCCGGGACCGACAGTCGGCGGTCGAAGTTCCACGCCTTGGGGCGGC
This sequence comes from Micromonospora sp. WMMD754, assembly GCF_049315235.1. NCBI lineage: Bacteria > Bacillati > Actinomycetota > Actinomycetes > Micromonosporales > Micromonosporaceae > Micromonospora > Micromonospora sp. WMMD754. The sequence continues at coordinate 2,902,661 of NZ_CP186058.1, read as the reverse complement.
CGACCACGATCGCCGGGCAACCGGCGAGCAGCCCGCGCTCGCCCAGGTTCCGCATCATCCGGAAGACCTCCTCGGCCGGCGGCATCTCCTCCGAGGTCTCCACGAGCAGCACCGAGCCGGCCAGCTCGGCGGCGGACGGGACCCGGTCGGCGGCGGCCAACCAGTGCACGATCTCCAGGTTGCCGCCCCAGGTCCGGCCCGTCACGACCCGATCCGGCCCGTGCCAGCGCCAGCCCTCGCCCGGGAGCATCGGCGGCTCCTCGGTCAACGTCTGCGGGTCGCCCCAGTCGAGCGTCTCGTCGCCCCACTCGGCGGCCGGGGCCAGGTCGTACCAGCCGGAGGTGAACAGCGCGGCGCGCAGCGAGTCGAGCGTCAGCGGGTGCGGGCTGCCCGGCCGGCCGAGGTGCACCAGCACCGAGCCGCCGTGGTAGGCGACGATCCCCAGCCTGTGCAGGTGGTTGAGCACGTTGGTGTTGTCGGAGTAGCCGAAGTAGGGCTTCGGGTTGGCCCGGATCACCTCGTCGTCGAGGAACGGGGTGACCGTGATCAGGTCGTCCCCGCCGATGGTGGCGAGCACCGCGGTGACCGTCGGGTCCGCGAACGCGGCGGTCAGGTCCCGGGCCCGGTCCCGGGGGTCGGCGCCCATCCGCCGGGTGGTCGGATATTCCACCGGCTCCAGCCCCAGCTCGTCGCGGAGCCGGCGCAGGCCCAGCTCGTACACGTGCGGGAAGAGGCCCGGCAGGCCGGCGGAGGGTGAGACGACGGCGACCCGGTCGCCCGGCTTCGGCTTGGTGGGACAGCGCGGCGGCGTCATGATCCGAACGCTATCGGCCGGCACCAGCGATTTCCGCCCGGCGAAACGCCACGAGCCGGGCATATGCCGGCAATAGGCTGGGCCCGTGGACGACGAGGCGGAGCTGCGTACCCGGGACTGGCTGCCCCGCACGGCGGCGCTGGTCCTCGGCACCCTGGCGCTGGCCAGCGCGTTCATCGCCGCCTACGTCGGCGCGTTGCACAAGCCGGACCCGAAGGACGTGCCGGTCGCCGTGGTGACGACCGACCAGCAGGCGCAGGCCGTGATGTCGGCCGTCCGCGCCCGCACCGACGTCGTCAAACCCGTCGGGTACGACAGCCGGGAACGTGCCGACGACGGCCTCGACGACCGCTCGGTGTACGCCGTGCTCGGCTCCGCCCCGGACGGCGGCCTGACCCTGGCCACGGCCAGCGCCGGCGCGCCCGCCGCCACCGAACTCGTCACCGAGGTGTTCACCGAGGCGGCCCGGCAGGCCGGCGTGCCGCTGGCGGTCACCGACGAGGTGCCGGTCTCCGGCGGCGACCCGCGCGGCCTGGTCCCGTTCTACCTGGCGGTCGGCGTGGTCCTCGGCGGCTACCTGGCCTCCACGGCGCTGGGCATCTCGCTCGGCACCAGCCCGGGCAGCCTGCGCCGGGCCGGGTTGCGGATCGCCACGCTCGCCGTCCACTCCGTCCTGCTCGGCATCATCGGGGCGGTGCTGGTCGGGCCGGTGCTGGACGTCTTCCCGCACGACGTGGGAACCATCGCGGTGGTGGGCGCGCTGGCCGCGTTCGCGGCCGGGATGGTCGCGGCGGCCGTGCAGGCGTGGCTCGGGCTGCTCGGCACCGGCATCGTGATCCTGCTGCTGGTGGTGCTCGGCAACCCCGGCTCCGGGGGCATCTACGCGCCCGAGTTCCTGCCGCCGTTCCTGCGTGGGATGCACCGCTGGAACGTCCCCGGGCTCGCCACCGACCTGCTCAAGTCGGCCATCTACTTCGACTGGCGCGGCGGCGGCTGGGCGCTGACCGGGCTGCTGGTCTGGGTGGTCGCCGGCCTGGCCGGTCTGCTCACCGCCACGATGTTCCGGGCCCGCCGCCGGGCCGCGCGGACCGGTGCGGGACGCCACGCCGTCGCCGGCCGCTGACCCGCCGGCCCGTCCCAGAGTGCAGATCATCACGCCGTCCCCCTCCTGCCGTCGGGGCGCACGCGGATACCATCCAGGGGAGTCGGACAGCGCTGTCCTTCGTCCTCGCGTAAGGAGCGCAACCGTGACCGACCAGCACGACCACGACGGCCCCGACGCCGCTCTCCGGGCCGACATCCGCCGCCTCGGCACCCTGCTCGGGCAGACCCTGGCCCGCCAGGAGGGCCGGCCGTTGCTCGACCTGGTCGAGGAGATCCGCGCCCAGGTCCGCTCCGACGCGCCGGCCGCCGCCCAGCGCCTCGCCGGGCTCGACGTCACCACCGGCACGAAGCTGGCCCGCGCCTTCTCCACCTACTTCCACCTGGCCAACATCACCGAGCAGGTGCACCGCGCCCGCGACCTGCGTCGCCGGCGCGCCACCCACGGCGGCTGGCTGGACCAGGCCGCCAAGATGATCGCCGAGCGCGGCGTGCCGGCCGAGGAGATCGCCGCGGCGGCCCGCCGGCTGGCCGTACGCCCGGTCTTCACCGCCCACCCCACCGAGGCGGCCCGCCGGTCCATCCTGTCCAAGCTGCGCGCGGTCGCCGACGAGCTGGACACCGAGACCGCCAACGCGATCCTCTACGGCGCCAGCGACGAGGGCCCGGCCAACCGCCGCCTCGCCGAGCTGCTCGACCTGATGTGGCAGACCGACGAGCTGCGGCTCGACCGGCCGGACCCGACCGACGAGGCCCGCAACGCCATCTACTACCTGCGCGACCTGCACGCCGAGGCCGCACCGCAGGTCCTCGACGACCTCGCCGACACGCTGCGTACGCTCGGCGTGGAGACCTCGCCGACCGCCCGTCCGCTGACCTTCGGCACCTGGATCGGTGGTGACCGCGACGGCAACCCGTTCGTCACCCCGACGGTCACCCGCGAGGTGCTGCGGATCCAGCACGAGCACGGCATCGAGGCCACCGAGAAGGCGATGGACGAGCTGATCAGCGAGGTCAGCGTCTCCCGCCGGCTGCGCGCGGTCTCGCTCGACCTCTCCGCCAGCCTGGCCAAGGACCTGGACGCGCTGCCCGAGGTCGCGCCCCGGTTCCGCCGGGTCAACGCCGAGGAGCCCTACCGGCTCAAGGCGCGCTGCGTGAAGGCCAAGCTGGCCAACACCCGGGAGCGGCTGCGCGCCGGCACCCCGCACGTGCCGGGCCGCGACTACCAGGGCTCGACCGAGCTGATCGCCGACCTGGAGCTGCTGCGCGCGTCGCTGGCCCGCAACTCCGGGCAGCTCACCGCCGTGGGCCGGCTCGCCTCGACCATCCGGACCGTCTCCGCGTTCGGGCTGCACCTGGCGACGATGGACATCCGGGAGCACGCCGAGAAGCACCACGAGGTGCTGGCCCAGCTCTACGAGGCGGTCGGCGAGGTCTCCGACTACCCGTCGCTGACCCGGCTGGAGCGCACCAAGCTGCTCGCCGACGAGCTGACCGGCCGCCGGCCGCTCTCCACCCAGGACAGCCCGCTCACCGAGTCGGCGCGCAAGACGTTCGACGTGTTCTCCGCGATCCGCGAGGCGCAGGACCGGTTCGGCCCCGAGGTCATCGAGTCGTACATCATCTCGATGACCCTCGGTGTGGACGACGTGCTCGCCGCGGTGGTGCTGGCCCGCGAGGCCGGCCTGGTCGACGTGCACAGCGGGCGGGCCCGGATCGGCATCGTGCCGCTGCTGGAGACCCCGGCCGAGCTGAACGCCGGCGGCGAGCTGCTCGACGAGCTGCTGTCGCTGCCCGCCTACCGGGCGCTGGTCGCGGCGCGCGGTGACGTCCAGGAGGTGATGCTGGGCTACTCCGACTCCAACAAGGAGGCCGGGATCACCACCAGCCAGTGGTCCATCCACCGGGCCCAGCGGGCGCTGCGGGACGTGGCCGCCCGGCACGGCGTGCACCTGCGGCTGTTCCACGGCCGGGGCGGCACGGTCGGCCGGGGCGGCGGCCCCACCCACGACGCGATCCTGGCCCAGCCCTACGGCACGCTCGACGGCGCGATCAAGGTGACCGAGCAGGGCGAGGTCATCTCCGACAAGTACACGCTGCCGGCGCTGGCCAGGGAGAACCTGGAGCTGACCGTGGCCGCCGTGCTCCAGGCCACGCTGCTGCACACCGCGCCCCGGCAGCCGGCCGAGATGCTGGAGCGCTGGGACGCGGCGATGGACGTCGTCTCCGAGTCGGCGTTCCGGTCGTACCGGTCGCTGGTCGAGGACCCGGACCTGCCGGCGTACTTCTGGGCGTCGACCCCGACCGAGCTGCTCGGCGCGCTGAACATCGGCTCCCGGCCGGCGAAGCGCCCGAACACCGGCGCCGGCCTCTCCGGCCTGCGGGCCATTCCGTGGGTGTTCGGCTGGACCCAGACCCGGCAGATCGTGCCGGGCTGGTTCGGCGTGGGATCCGGGCTGGCCGCCGCACGGGAGGCGGGCCTGGCCGACGTGCTCGCCGAGATGAACCGGAACTGGCACTTCTTCCGCACGTTCCTGTCGAACGTCGAGATGATGCTGACCAAGACCGACCTGAGCATCGCCCGCCGCTACGTCGAGACGCTGGTCCCGAAGAAGCTGCACCCGATCTTCTCGACGATCGAGCAGGAGTACGAGCTGACCAAGCGGGAGGTGCTGGCGGTCACCGCCTCGCCGGCCCTGCTGGAGAACTCGCCCGTCCTGCAGCGCACGCTCGCCGTGCGGGACACCTACCTGGAGCCGCTGCACCACCTCCAGGTGGCGCTGCTGCGGCAGTACCGCGAGTCCGGCGCCGCCGGCCGGGCGGTGGCGACCGCGCCGGGCGGCCGACGGGCCCCGAACGACGGCACGGCGCTGGAGCGGGCGCTGCTGACCACTGTCAACGGCATCGCCGCCGGCATGCGCAACACCGGCTGAGACGCAAGGAAGGGCCCCCTTTTAACGCCTCGTGCATAAGAGGGGGCCCTTCTTAACGCCTGCGCCCGGCGCGCTGCGAGCGGCGCCCGACGCGGTGGCGCCGGCTAGAAGTCGCCGCCGCCGAAATCACCACCGAAGTCCCCGCCGCCGAAGCCGCCGAAGTCTCCGCCGCCGCCGAAGTCGCCACCGGCGTAGTCACCACCGCCGCCCATGTCGCCGCCGCCCATGTCGCCGCCGCCCATGTCGCCGCCCTGGTCGCCGAAGTCCTGGCCGTCGCCGAAGCCCTCCTGGTAACCGGCGTCGTACCCGGGATCGGCGAATGCGGGTGAGAACAGCGCGTCCGCGATCAGGAGACCGCCGACCACACCGACGCCCGCGCCGAGCGCGGTCTTCCACCACGGCGTGGAGTACCAGCCGGCCGGCACCGGCCGCCCCTGGAACCGGCCACCCGGGTAGTAGTAGGGCGTCGCGTTCCCCGGCTGCGGGCCGGCCCGGAACGTCTGCCCCTGCACGTCGACCTGGCGCTCCTTGGTGAGCGAGCCGGCACCCTGGGCGGCGGCCAGCGGCGGCAGCTCCGGGCCCGGGTCGATGCCCATCGCCGTCCGCGCCGCCCGGATGTACGCCAGCCCCTCCAGCGCGGTCTCCCGGGCCAGCGCGAACTGGTGCGGGGTGCGCGCCTGCTCCAGCTGCGAGCCGGCCGCGTTGTACCGCTCACCGGCGTCGGCGAGCGCCTGCCGGACCGCCGGGGCGTCGCCGTGCAGGTTCATCAGCTGACCGCCGAGCCGCTCGTACCAGCGCTGCGCCTCGGCGCGGGCGTCCGCCATCTCGTCGGCCCGCCGGGACCTGCTCCCCCACCGCCAGAACACCAGCGCACCTCCGAGCATCACGATCAGGAACACCCACAGGGCAACTTCCATGACCTCGAACGTACCCAGCGCGCGCACGTCGTACCCGTTTGGCAAGCTTTCTGCCATGAGCTTCTCGACGCTGGCCGTGGTGGTGCTCTGCCTCGCCGCGGGCGGCGCGGTGGGCTGGCTGGCGGCCCGCGGGCGGGCCGCGGCCGACGTCGCCCGTCTGGAGGCGACGCTGGCCGCCGCCCAGGCCGGCGAGGGGCGGCTGGAGCAGTCCATGCGGGCGCTCAGCTACGAGGCGACCGCGCAGTCCCAGGAGGCGGTGGCGCGCGCGGTGGCGCCGCTGCACGACACACTCCGCCGCTACGAGCAACGCGTCGCCGAGCTGGAGCGCGACCGGGTCGACGCCTACGCCGAGCTGCGCGAGCAGGTGCGCTCGATGAGCGCGGTCTCCGGCGAGCTGCGCACCGAGACCAAGCAGCTGGTCGCCGCGCTGCGCGCGCCGCAGGTGCGTGGCCGGTGGGGCGAGCACCAGCTCCGGCGGATCGTCGAGGCGGCCGGCCTGCTGGAGCACTGCGACTTCAGCGAGCAGGTCACCGCCGCCACCGACCAGCAGGGGGTCCGCCCCGACCTGGTGGTGCGCCTGCACGGCGGGCGCACCGTGGTGGTCGACGCGAAGGCGCCGTTCGACGCCTACCTGACCGCGATGGAGGCGCGCGACGAGCGCGGGCGCGACACCCACCTCGACGCGCACGCCCGGCACCTGCGGGCGCACGTCGACGGTCTCGCCGCAAAGTCCTACTGGTCGGCCTTCGACCAGACCCCCGAGTTCGTGGTGCTGTTCGTGCCGGCCGACCCGTTCCTCGACGTGGCGTTGCAACGCGACCCGACGCTGCTGGAGCACGCGTTCGCCCGCAACGTGGTGCTGGCCACGCCGGCCACGCTGGTGGCGCTGCTGCGCACGGTGGCCTACTCCTGGCGGCAGGAGGCGCTGGCGCGCAACGCGGCGACCGTCCACTCGCTGGCCCGCGAGCTCTACGGGCGGCTGTCCACCCTGGGCGACCACGTCGGCAAGCTGGGCAGCTCGCTGAGCGGCGCGGTGACGGCCTACAACCGCGCGGTCGGCTCCCTGGAGGCCCGGGTGCTGGTCAGCGCCCGCAAGCTCGCCGAGCTGGGCGTCTCCGACGACGAGCTGCCCACGCCGGCGCAGGTCGAGCTGGCCCCCCGCCAGCCGCAGGCGCCCGAGTTGCTGGGCCGGCCGTCCACATCGGCCGAACGGTCAGCAGACATCGACGTTTAACACGGCGCACGTGACGACGACGGCCGATCCGTGTCACGGAGTGGTCACAAACCGATCCCGGGTAGTGACACATCTCGTCACGGCCCGAAGGATCTGCGTCACACGTGCCCTGTCGTCTGAAGGGCCCTGTTCTCTGGAGGAAGAGAACGTGAGTCAACCCCGCAATCGGAGCCGGCGCCCCTCCGCCGCGCTCTTCGCCTCGGTCCTCGCGGCCGGCGCCATGACCGTCGGGGGTGGCGCCGCGACCGCGAGCGCGGCCCCCGCCAACGCCCCGCAGCCCTCGCAGCCGACCGCGGCGAAGGCCCTGGGCGCCCACGACGCCAAGCTGCTCGACGCGGCCGAGGCGAAGAACGCGCCGACCGTCACGATGATCATCGCGGCCCGGAAGGGCTCGGCCAAGAAGGTCGTCGACGGGCTCAAGGGTCTCGGCGCCACCGTCAGCCAGCGGTACGACCAGGTCGGCTACGTGCTGGCCAAGGTGCCGACGGCGAAGGCGCTCAAGGCCGCCACGCTGCCCGGCGTCGCCGCCGTCGACCTCGACGAGACCATCAAGCTCCCCGACCCGGCACCGGAGGCCGCCCCGAACGGCGCCAAGGCCGCCGAGCAGGGTGAGACCCTGGCCGGCCCCGGCGGGGACACCGGCGCGGTCAACCCGTACATGCCGACCAACGAGACCGGCGCGGAGGCCTTCAAGGCCGCGCACCCGACGTGGGACGGCCGCGGCGTCACCATCGGCATCATGGACTCCGGTGTGGACCTCGACCAGCCGGCGCTGCAGAAGACCACCACCGGCGAGCGCAAGATCGTCGACTGGGTCACCGCGACCGACCCGCTCGAGGACGCCACCTGGCGCGCGATGATCACCGAGGTGAGCGGCCCCAGCTTCACCACGGGCACCGGCGCCTCGGCCCTGACCTGGACCGCGCCGGCCGGCACCTACCGGTTCAACACCTTCCGCGAGTCCATCACCGCGGGCAGCGACCCGGCCGGTGACGTCAACCGCGACGGCGACACCACCGACTCCTGGGGCATCCTCTACAACCCGGCCAACGGCGACATCCGGGTGGACGTCAACCAGAACCGCGACTTCACCGACGACGAGGTGATGCGGCCGTACAAGGAGAAGTTCCAGGTCGGCCACTTCGGCACGGACAACCCGGCCACCGCCGTCCGGGAGCAGATCCCGTTCGTGGTCGAGTTCCGGCGCAACGTCGACACCACCCCGGCCGGCGGCCCCGGCCTGGTCGACTACGTCAACATCGGCATCATCGAGAGCACCCACGGCACCCACGTCGCCGGCATCACCGCCGCCAACGACATGCTGGGCAACAGCGCCTTCGACGGCGCCGCCCCCGGCGCCAAGCTGGTCTCCGCCCGCGCCTGCTCCTGGGGTGGCGGCTGCACCGCCGCGGCGCTCACCACCGGCATGGTCGACCTCGTGGTCAACCGCAAGGTCGACGTGGTGAACATGTCGATCGGCGGCCTGCCGGCGCTGAACGACGGCTCCAACGCCCGGGCCGTCCTCTACAACGACCTGATCAACACGTACGGCGTGCAGCTGTTCATCTCGGCCGGCAACTCCGGCCCGGGCCTGAACACGGTCGGCGACCCGTCGGTCGCCACCGACGTGGTCAGCGTCGCGGCGAACATCAGCAAGGACACCTGGCTGGCCAACTACGGCTCGGTGGTCCGCAAGGAGAACGCGCTGTTCAACTTCTCCTCCCGCGGCCCGCGTGAGGACGGCGGCTTCAAGCCGAACATCTCCGCTCCCGGTTCGGCCATCTCCACCGCGCCGACCTGGCAGCCGGGCAACCCGGTGCCGGAGGCGGGCTACCCGCTGCCCCCGGGCTACCAGATGCTGAACGGCACCTCGATGGCCTCCCCGCAGGCCACCGGCGCCGCCGCGCTGCTGCTGTCGGCCGCCAAGGCGACCGGCGCGGGCGTCACCCCGGCCGCGCTGCGCCGGGCCGTCTACACCTCGGCCAAGCCGATCGCGGACGTCCCGACGTACGCCCAGGGCTACGGCATGTTCAACGTGCCGGGCGCGTGGAACCTGCTGGCCAAGGGCGTGCAGACCCGCACCTACACCTCCGAGGCCGCGGTCTGCACCGAGCTGTCGCCGAACCTGACCCGCTACGACCGGGACTCCGGCACCTTCGTGCCGAACCCGAACGTGGGCACCGGCATCTACAACCGGTGCGCCGCCGACCGGGGTGGCCAGACGGTCAAGAAGAGCCGCACCTACGACGTCAAGCTGACCCGGACCAGCGGCCCGAACAAGAGCGTCAAGCACCTGCTCGGCCTCCGCGGCAACGACGGCACCTTCTCCGTCCGCAAGGAGGTGTGGCTGCCGCTGAACAAGACCGTCACCGTCCAGGTGAAGGCCAAGCCGATGACCACCGGCGCGCACGGCGCGATCCTGACCGTCGACGACCCGGCCACCTCGGTGGTCGACTTCGAGGTCGCCGCGGTCGTGGTCGCCTCCAACGCGGTGAGCGCTCCGGCGTACTCCTACTCGACCGAGGGCTCGGTCGAGCGGAACAGCTTCACCTCGTACTTCGTCACGGTTCCGCAGGGTGCGGGCGCACTCCAGGTCAACCTGTCCGGCATCGCGACCGGCTCGCAGACCCGGTTCATCGCCATCAACCCGTACGGTGTGCCGGTCGAGAGCACCGCGAGCACCGCCTGCTACACCAATTTCTCCGACGCCGCCGCCTGCAAGCCGCAGGAGCGGGACTACCAGAACCCGATCCCGGGCGTCTGGGAGATCGAGGTGGAGTCGCGGCGCACGTCGCCGGCGCTGGACAACCCGTTCCAGCTGCAGGCGCGGGTGCAGGGCGTGAAGGTCGAGCCGGCCGTGGTCCAGCTGCCGGCGGTCACCGCCGGCACGCCGAGCCCGGTGAGCTGGAGCCTGACCAACACGTTCGGTCCGGTCCGGGTGACCGGCGTCGGTGGGCCGCTGTCCAGCGTCCGCGCCGAGCGGCCGACCATCACCGAGGGCGCCACGCAGGAGTACACGGTGGACATCCCGGCCGGGACCACCTCGTTCTCCGCCCGGATCGGCAACACCTCCGACCTGGGCGCCGACCTGGACCTGTACATCTTCCGCGGCGCCACCGAGGTGGGCCGGTCGGCCGACGGCGACTCGGAGGAGGCGGTCACGCTGAACAACCCGGTCGCCGCCACGTACCGGGTGGTCATCGAGGGCTACGCGGTCGCCGCGGGCGGCACGGCGTACGACTACCGGGACTCGTTCGCGTCCCCGGCGCTGGGTTCGCTCTCCGCGCCGTCCACGCCGCTGTTCCTGCCCAACGGCGGCACCGCGACCCTGACCGGTTCGGTGACCGCGCTGAGCACCCCGGCCGCCGGTCGGGAGCTCTTCGGTGACATGGCCGTCACCACCGTCGAGGGCGCGGTCGTCGGCCGCGGCTCGGTGGAGATCAACGCGGTGAACTGAGTCACCCGTCGTAACACGGAAGCCCGCCTCCCGACGAGGGAGGCGGGCTTCCGCCTTTCCCGCGAGACGGGGTCAGGCCGGCCGGGCGGACTCGACCACGAACGGGGTGCCCTGCTGGCAGGTGGTCATCATGCCCGGCTCGGGCCGGCCGGTGACCTCCACCTTGGCACCGGCCTTGAGCAGGTCGCGCGGACCGCCGACCAGGAGGTGGTCGTCGAGCAGGAGGCAGTTCGGCTCCACACCGGCCCGGATCGTGCCGGTGATGGTGGTGCCGCCGACGCCGGGTGGCGTCGACGGGCCGCCCTTCCAGGTCGGGTTCGGGCGGCTGGGCGTCACGCTGGGCACGGGATCGGGCTGGCTGGTCACCGGGGCGGCTCCCGTCGGGCTGGGGCTGGCGGGCTCGTCGCCGGGTCCGGCGCAGGCGGTCAGCGCGACACCGGCGAGGAGGGCGACGAGCACCGTCCGAGGAGTCTTCATGGTCGGTTGGACGCGGCGGGCGGCCGATCCGTTCCCGGTCAGCCGCGCGCCGCGGCGGCCTTCATGTCGCGCTTGAGCTCCTGCGGCAGCGAGAAGGTCAGCCGCTCGTCGGCGGTGGTGACCTCCTCGACGTCGGCGAAGCCGCGCTCGGCCAGGTGCGCGAGCACCTGCTGGACCAACTCGTCGGGCACGCTCGCGCCGGAGGTCACACCCACGGTGCGGGCCCCCTCCAGCCAGGCGTCGTCGATCTCGTCGGCGAAGTCGACCAGGTGACCGGCGCGGGCGCCGGCGTCCAGCGCCACCTCGACCAGCCGGACCGAGTTCGACGAGTTGCGCGAGCCGACCACGATCACCACGTCGCACTCCGGGGCGATCTCCTTCACCACGTGCTGACGGTTGGAGGTCGCGTAGCAGATGTCGTCGCTGGGGGGCGACTGGAGCAGCGGCAGCCGCTGCTTGAGCCGGGCCACGGTCTCCAGCGTCTCGTCGACCGACAGCGTGGTCTGGGAGAGCCAGACCACCTTCTCCGGGTCGCGCACGGTGACCTTGTCGACCCCGTCGGGGCCGTCGACCAGCTGGATGTGGGCGGGGGCCTCACCGGCGGTGCCGATGACCTCCTCGTGCCCCTCGTGGCCGATCAGCAGGATGTCGTAGTCCTGCTGGGCGAACCGTCGGGCCTCGTGGTGCACCTTGGTGACCAGCGGGCAGGTCGCGTCGATCGCCCGGAGCGAGAGCGCCCGCGCCTGCTCGTAGACCTCGGGGGCCACGCCGTGGGCGGAGAAGATGACGGTGGCGCCCTCCGGCACCTCCTCGTTCTCCTCCACGAAGATCGCGCCCTTGGCCTCCAACGTCCGCACCACGTGCTTGTTGTGCACGATCTGCTTGCGGACGTAGATCGGCGCGCCGTAGAGCTTCAGCGCCTCCTCGACGGTCTGCACCGCCCGGTCCACACCCGCGCAGTAGCCGCGGGGGTTGGCCAGGAGCACGCGCTTGCCGGTCCGGGGAGTCGTCTCAGCGTCAGTCACCCGCCCATGGTACGTGGCGCCCTCCGGGCCGGCAGCGGCCGCGACCACGGCACCGGTCAGGGCTGGCCGGCGGTGTCGGTCCCGGGCCGTAGGGTGGGCGGGTGAGCGCGGGTGAGGTGGGGCGGGGCACGCCCCCGGAGCGGAGCACGTCCGAGGAGCCGTGGCCGGTCCGGGTGGTCAGCCAGAAGGTCGGCGCCTGGATCGCCCGGCTCGGCTGGGTGTGGGTCGACGGTCAGGTGGCGCAGATCAGCCGCCGTCCCGGCGCCACCACCGTCTTCCTCACCCTGCGTGACCCCTCGGCCGATCTCAGCCTGACCGTCACCACCAACCGTGACGTGCTCGACGCGGGCGCTCCGGAGCTGCGTGAGGGCGCCCGGGTCGTGCTGCACGCCAAGCCCGAGTTCTATGCCGCGCGGGGCACGCTCAGTCTGCGCGCCGACGAGATCCGCCAGGTCGGTCTGGGTGAGCTGCTGGCCCGGCTGGAGAAGCTCAAGAAGCTGCTCGCCGCGGAGGGGTTGTTCGACCGGTCGCGCAAGCGGCGCCCTCCGTTCCTGCCCGGCCGGGTCGGTCTGATCACCGGGCGGGCCTCGGCGGCCGAGCGGGACGTGCTCACCAACGCCCGGCGGCGCTGGCCGGCGGTCGACTTCCGCACGGTCAACGTGGCGGTGCAGGGGCCGAGCGCCGTGCCCGACATCGTCGGCGCGCTCAAGGTGCTCGACGCCGACCCGACGGTCGACGTGATCGTCATCGCCCGGGGCGGCGGGAGCATCGAGGACCTGCTGCCCTTCTCCGACGAGGCGCTGTGCCGGGCGGTCTTCGCCTGCCGCACCCCGGTGGTCAGCGCGATCGGCCACGAGACCGACGCGCCGCTGCTCGACTACGTGGCCGACGTGCGCGCCTCCACCCCCACCGACGCGGCGAAGCGGATCGTGCCCGACCTGACCGAGGAGGTCCGCCTCATCGGGCAGGCCCGGTCGCGCCTGGAGCGGGCGGTGCGCAATCTGGTCGACCGCGAGCAGCACCGGCTCGACCTGTTCCGCTCCCGTCCGGTGCTGGCCCGACCGCAGGTGATGGTCGACCAGCGGGCCGTCGACGTGACCGCGCTGCGGGACCGCGCCGGCCGGTGCCTGGACCACCGGTTGAGCGGCGCCGCCGACGACCTGCGCCACACTCTCGCGCGGCTGCGCGCGCTCTCCCCCGCGGCCACGCTCGACCGCGGCTACGCCATCGTGCAGCGCGGCGACGGCCACGTGGTCCGCGCGGCGTCCGAGGTGGCCAAGGGCGATCCACTGCGGGTACGCCTCGCCGAGGGCGAGCTGACCGCCACCGTCGACGGTTGAGGAAATGGTACGGATGACTGAGAAGACCAAGGACGAGCAGCTCAGCTACGAGCAGGCCCGCGCCGAGCTGGCCTCGGTGGTGGAGCGGCTGGAGGCGGGTGGCACCTCGCTGGAGGAGTCGCTGGCGCTCTGGGAGCGGGGCGAGCAGCTCGCCGGCGTCTGCCAGCGTTGGCTGGACGGCGCTCGCGCCCGCATCGACACCGCCCGGCAGAAGACCGAAGAGTGACCGTGGGCCCGCCTGCGCGCGCCGCTCGGCCCTCCGCCGGGAGGGCCGAGCGTCCCGGGAGGCGGGCCCACCTCCCGGGACAGCGAGCGCCGGTCAGCTGAACAGGTTGTAGAACTCCGGCGGCGCCTCGACGACCTGGTCGGCCGGCGGCTTCTGGGCCGCGGCGGCGTTGCCGTAGTCGGTGTAGGTGATCTTCAGATCCTGCGCGGCGCTCTGGCCGGCGGCCGGGATCTTGAGCACCATCTCACTGAGCCGGCCCTGCGGGTCGACCTTGGCGGTGAACGGCACCGACTGGGCCTGCGCGCCGAGTGCGGTGATCACGGCCGGCTCGAGCGAGCCCGCCTCGGCGGCCTTCGACACGTCGACGGTGCCCTCGTACGCGCCCTCGCCGGTCTGCCGGACGTCGGTGACGCCCTGGGTGAGCACGGCGCTGCCGGCCGGGTCCACCTTCTCGAAGTCGAAGCCCAGCGCCCGGTTGCCCTTGATCCGGTTCTGGTCGAGGTGCTGGTACTTGCCGAGGTTGAGGTTCTTCACGCCGGGGATCTTGGCGGCCGCCGTGCCGCCCAGGTCGAGCTTGACCCAGCTGTCCGGCTTGGCGTGGATGAGGTCCAGCTTCATCATCAGGTCCGACGACGGGTCACCGATCGTCATCCGCATCTCGGCGCTCTGACTGGGCTCGTGCACCTGCCCCTCGGCGGTGGAACCGGCGCCCGTCATGGTGAACCGGAAGTTCCCCTCGCGGATCGCGTTGGTGGAGTCGAGCAGGGCCTGCTTGGCCGCGCTGCTGGACCCGCTGGCGCTGGGGGCGACGCTGCCGGAGGCGCTCGGGGTCGCGGAGGCGTCGGAGGTTCCGGCGCCGTTGCTGTTGCAGGCCGCCAGGCCGGGAATGAGCAGCGCCGCGGCGAACGCGGTGGCGCTGAAGCGTCGTATCTTCACGTCAACCTCTCCAGGTGGGTCGTCCGGGCTCGATGTCCCGTCTGTTCCCTGAAGAGGCGTTGCGCAATCCCGCGTCACCCGGCCGTGCGTGTCAGCGCAGCGAGGTGGCGAGCTTGCGCAGCTCCGTCTCCCCCGCGTCGCCGACCACGATGACCGTGCGGTTCGGCTCCAGCAGGACCAGTGCCTGCTCGTTGCCGCGGGCGGTGTACCGCTGCCAGCTCAGCCCGTCGGGCAGGTCCGCGGGGCCCTGCGGCCGGCCCTCGCTCAGCTCGGCCGGCAGCAGCTTCTCCGCCGGCACGTTGCTCTCCACCAGCTGCGCGCCCCGACCCTCGGGGGTCACGTATCCGATCCGCAGCGTCGCGCCGTCCGCCTCGGTCCGGAAGCGGGCGTTGACCGTACGCCAGTCGTCGCCCAGCCCGGTCGGCTGGCTCACCGGGAACACGTTCGCCGCCCGGGCCTGCTCCAGCGCCGGCGCCGGGTCGACGGTGACCGGCGAGTCACCGCCGAGGAAACCCCGGTAGAACGCGATCAGCAGCGCGATCGGCACCAGCAGCACGAGCAGGGACAGCACCATGTCCTTCGGTGACCGCTCCGAGCGGGCCTTCTCCTTGCGGGCGGGCGGCGCGGGCCGGTCGCCGGCGACGGTCTCGGCCCGGCCGGCGTCGTCCCCCGCCGGGTCGACCAGGGCCGGCTCGCCCCGGTCGGTGGGCGGTTCGACCAGCGCCGGCTGCCCCTGCGGCGGGGTCGGGCCGGCACCCGGTCGGACCGGCGGCTGCCCCTCGGGCGGGGTCGCGTCGGTCGGCGGACGGTCGGCAGGCTGCGCGGGCTCCACCCGACCATTGTCGCAGCCGTCCGGGGAGCGTGATCCTGGCCTCCTCCGCCCCGCCGGGACGGCGAACCTGAGATCGTGTGAGGATCAGCGACAAAACCGGCGGCGGCGACGGCCGCACTCCCGCCGGTCCACCCCGCAACGTCGCGAGGAGGAAGCCGCCATGACAACCACCAGGACGCGGACACCCCAGGATCTCGACCGCAACCTCGCCCTCGATCTGGTCCGGGTCACCGAGGCCGCGGCCATGGCCGCCGGGCGCTGGGTCGGCCGGGGCGACAAGGAGGGCGGCGACGGCGCGGCCGTCGACGCCATGCGCAAGCTGATCAACTCGATCCCGATGCGCGGTGTCGTGGTGATCGGTGAGGGCGAGAAGGACAACGCCCCGATGCTCTTCAACGGCGAGGAGGTCGGCGACGGGACCGGTCCCGAGGTGGATGTGGCGGTCGACCCGATCGACGGCACCACCCTGATGAGCAAGGGCATGCCGAACGCGCTGGCCGTGCTCGCGGTGGCCGAGCGCGGCGCGATGTTCGACCCGAGCGCGGTCTTCTACATGGAGAAGCTCGCGGTCGGCCCGATGTACGCCGACGTGGTCGACATCGACGCCGGGGTGGTCGAGAACATCCGCCGGATCGCCAAGGTCAAGGGCACCGACACCGCCGAGGTGACGGTCTGCGTGCTGGACCGGTCGCGCCACGACGACCTGGTGAAGCAGATCCGGCGCACCGGCGCCGGCATCCGGTTCATCTCCGACGGGGACATCGCCGGCGCGATCGCCGCCGCCCGCGGTGAGTCGGACATCGACGTCCTGATGGGCATCGGCGGCACCCCCGAGGGCATCACCGCGGCCTGCGCGCTGAAGTGCATGGGCGGCATGATGCAGGCCAAGCTCTGGCCGAAGGACGACCAGGAGCGGGAGAAGGCGCTGGCCGCCGGGCACGACCTGGACCGGGTGCTGTTCACCGACGACCTGGTGACCGGCGACAACTGCTTCTTCGTGGCCACCGGGGTCACCTCCGGCGACCTGCTGCGCGGCGTGCGCTACCGGGCCGGTGGGGCGTACACCCAGTCGATCGTGATGCGCTCCAAGAGCGGCACGATCCGGGTCATCGACTCCTACCACCGCCTGGAGAAGCTCGCCCTCTACTCGTCCGTCGACTTCGACGGGCGCCCGTTGGCCGAGCAGGAGTGAGCGCGACCGGGACGGCGGCGCCGCCGACGCTGTCGACCGGTCGGCGGATCGCGGGGGTCGGTCTGGCGACCGGCTCCGGCGTCCTGGTGGCCGTGCAGTCCCGGATCAACGGCGAGTTGGGCGTACGCCTGGCCGACGGGATCGCCGCCGCGGTGGTCTCGTTCGGCCTGGGCCTGCTGATCCTGCTGGTGCTGGTCCCGGTCACGCCCGGGGGGCGGCGGGGGCTGGCCGCCCTGCGAGGCGCGCTGCGTACCGGCGCCCTGCGCCCCTGGCAGTGCCTGGGCGGGGTGTGCGGCGCGTTCCTGGTGGCGACGCAGGGACTGACCATCGGCGCGCTCGGCGTGGCCGTGTTCACCGTCGCCGTGGTGGCCGGGCAGTCCGGCAGCAGCCTGCTGGTCGACCGGGCCGGCATCGGGCCGACCGGCCGCCAGGCGGTCACCCCGAACCGGCTGGTCGGCGCGGTGCTCACCGTGCTGGCCGTGCTGCTGGCGGTGGGCGACCGCCTCGGCGACCCGGGCGCGCTGGCACTGGCCCTGTTGCCGCTGGCCGCCGGGATCGGCATCGCCTGGCAGCAGGCGGTGAACGGCCGGGTCCGCGCGGCGGCGGACAGCGCCATGACCGCCACGCTCGTCAACTTCGCGGTCGGCACGGTGGCGCTGCTCGCCACGTTCGCGGTGGAGGTGGCGGTGCGGGGCCGGCCGGCGGGCGGTTTCCCGAGCGAGCCGTGGCTCTACGTCGGCGGCCCGATCGGCATCGTGTTCATCGCGCTGGCCGCCGCCCTCGTGCGGTTCACCGGGGTGCTGCTGCTCGGCCTGGCCACCATCGCCGGGCAGATCGTGGGCGCGGTGCTGCTGGACGTGGTGCTGCCGACCGCCGCCTCGCACCCCGGGTTGAACACGCTGCTCGGTGCGGCGCTGACGTTGGTGGCCGTCCTGGTCGCCGCCCTCTCCCCGCCCCGCCGCGCCTAACGCGCGGTCGGGGCGTGCAGGGTGTCGACGATCTCGTCGACGACCCGGTCCAGCGGGGTCGCCTCGATGCCCAGCGTGGCGGTGGCGGCGGTGGAGTCCAGCACGAACGGCCGGGCGAACTGGTGCGCGGTCTCCCGCAGCTCCCTGGCGAACGGGTTGGCCACGCCGGCCAGCCAGAGCACCGGGTAGGGCATCCGGGTCAGCTTCGGCGCCGGCGCGCCGGCCCGGGCGGCCGTGCGGTCGGCCAGGTCCCGCATCGACACCGCCGGCGCGCTGGGCACGTGCCAGGCCCGACCCCAGGCCCGCGGGTCGGCCGCGGCGGCGACCAGGGTACGGGCGACGTCGGGAACGTACGTCCAGGTGTGCGGGGCGTCCCAGTCGACGGGGAGGAACACCCGTCGCCCGGTGAGCACCCGGGGCAGCACCATCATGGCCAGCGAGGTGCCGCCGACGCCGATGTAGTCGGAGCCGCGTACCTCGGTGACCCGGGCCCGACCGGCGCGGTGGGCGGCCAGGGCGTCGGCCCACATCCGGTTGCGGACCCGGCCCTTGACCCCGGTGGCGGCCGGTGGCGTCGACTCGGTCATGGGCGCGTCGACCGGGCCGTACCCGTAGAGGTTGCCGACGGTGGCGAGCACCGCGCCGGTGCGCTCGGCGGTGGTGAGCAGCGCGCCGGCCAGCGGCGGCCAGTCGAGGGGCCAGCGGTGGTACGCCGGGTTGGCGCAGTTGTGGAGCGCGGCCGCGCCCTCGGTCAGCGCGGTCAGCCGGTCGGTGTCGGCGGCGTCGGCGGCCACCCGCTCGACCGCCGGGTGCTCCGGGCCGGTCCCGCGCCGGGTGACCACCCGCACCCGCTCGCCCTGGGCGACGAGGAGCCGGGCGGTGGCGGTGCCGACGGGTCCGGCGCCGACGATCACGTGCAGGGCCATGGCAGGTCCACCTCTTCTGAAGCAGTTATCCGAATCGAGAGCAGCGCTCTCGAAGAAGAGCATGACGCGGATCGGCGACTCCGTCAAGAGCAGTGCTCTCGCTTTTGATTGGCGCTCTCATCCATGACACAGTGGGAGCCATGGTCGCTCCCTCGCTCCGCGCCCGGGTCCGCGCCGGGATGATCGAAGAGATCAAGGCCGTCGCCCGCCGCCACCTGGCCACCGACGGCGCGAACCTCTCCCTGCGCGCCGTCGCGCGGGACCTCGGCATGGTCTCCTCGGCGATCTACCGCTACTTCCCCAGCCGGGACGACCTGCTCACCGCGCTGATCCTGGAGGCGTACGCCGCGCTGGGCGACGCGGTCGAGTCGGCCGACGCCGCCGCCGACCCGGCCGACCTGCGCGGGCGCTGGCTGGCCGCCTGCCGGGCCGCCCGCACCTGGGCGCTGGCCCACCCCGCCGAGTACGCCCTGCTCTACGGCAGCCCGGTGCCCGGCTACGCGGCTCCGGACGACACGGTCGCGCCGGCCCAGCGGCCCCCGACGACACTGGTCGGCATCCTGCGCGACGGGGTGGCCACCGGCCGGCTCGCGCCGCCCGCCGAGGACCTGCCCGAGCCGCTGCGCGCCGACGTCGCCGAACTGGTGGCGGCGCTCGGGATGGACCTGCCGCCCGCGCTGCTGGCCCGCGGCATGGCCGGCTGGACCCAGCTCTTCGGGCTGATCAGCTTCGAGCTGTTCGGCCGGATCAACCGGGCCCTGCCGCACCGCGACGAGTACTTCGACCACCAGATCGGCCTGATGGCCGACCTGGTCGGCCTGCCCTGACCCGGATCAGTCCGCCGGCACACGCCCCGGCCCGCCGGCCGGCGGCGGCAACGGGTACGGCGGATCGGGCGGAAGCAGCGGCCACGGCGGGGCGACCGGCGGTCGCCACGGCGCGACCAGCCGGGCCGCCCGCCAACCGAGCAGCAGCCCCGGCACGAGGGCCGACCCGGCAAGCGCCAGCGCCGTCGAGGCGTGGACCGGTCGGCCGTAGAGCCACCCGGTCAGCGGCACGCCCGCCAGCACCACGGTGAGCGTGGCCGCCAGCATCGCCTCGCCGGTCCACCGGCCGGGCACCCCCCGCGCGGCCGGCGGGATCAGCGCGAGCAGCCCGCCGCCGAACAGCAGCAGGGCACAACCGGCGGCGAGCGGGAACAGGATGAGGTCGTCGACGTTCCAGACCACGAGCAGGAACACCGCGGCGTGGAACAGGACCACGACCTGGACGAGCGGCAGCACGACGCCGTAGCCGGACGTGCGGGCGGCCCGCGCACCGGCGACGACGAGCACCAGGGCACCCAGCGCCAGGGCCAGCAGCGCCGCCCGGAGCGGGTCGTTGTGCCGGTCCCCGGGGGAGATCACGCCCAGCGGCGGAGGCCCCTCCCCCCGGTCGTCGGCGAATCCGATCCGGCGCCAGCCACCGTCCGGGTCGCGCAGCGCGAAACCGTCCCGACCGTTCGCGACCAGGACCACGTGCCGCCCGCCGGTCACGTCGAGCACGGCGAGGTCCTGGCCGGCGATCCGCTCGCCGGCCGACCCGGCCTCCTGGTAGCGCGCCCGCAGCAGCTCCCGCTGCTCCTCGGTGACCTGCCAGGACAGCCGCCAGGTCCGGCCCGCGTCGTCGCTCTCCTCCACCCGGATCCGCCCGGGCAGCCACCGGTAGCACCGCTGCGGCGCGGTGGGCAGGCAGGCCCGCTGGTCCGTGCTGGCCGAGCCGGCGCGCAGGGCCTCCTGCTCGGCCGGGGCGGGATCGCGCCAGGTCGCACCGGCGTCGTCGCTGATCCGCCATCGCCAGGGCGGGTCGGCCGAGGCGCCCTGGCTCTCCCCGATGCCGGCGACCAGCCGGCCGTCGACCACTGCCGCGTCGACCGCGTCGGCGTACCCGATCGCGCTGGTCGCCGCCACCGCGAGCGTCGCCGCCGGCAGCAGCACCAGGACCCGGACCGACCGGGCGCCCCGCCGCCCCACCGGGTCACGGCGGGCCCGCCGCCACGCCCAGACCGCCAGCGCGAGCGCCGGCAGGGCGAGCAGGTCGGTACGGTCCGCCCGGACCAGTGAGGGCCCGCTCACCGCGCTCCACGCCTGCGAGGCGGCCGTCGCGGCGTACCCGCTGGTCTTGACCACGGCGAAGCCGATCCCGACCGACCCCAGCGCGAGGCCGGCGGCGGCCCGGGCCCCGAGCCGGGGTACGACGAGCGTGACCAGCACGGCGACGAGCGGCGGCGCGAGCACCAGCCCGGCGACGTCGCTCAGCTTGCCGGTCACCGGGCCCGGCCGGGCCGCCTTGAGCACGTGGTCGTTGAACACCAGCACGATCAGGGCGAGCACGGTCACCGGCTGGCCCAGCCAGGCCAGCGCGACGCGGTCGCCGTCGGGCGTGCTCCGGTCCGGGGGCGTCATCCGTCCATCGTGGTCACCGATGGTCTCGGCACGGCCACACGGCGATGAGGATCCGGCGTCAGGTGCCGTCGGAGGAGTGGCCGGGGAAGAGGTGCGCGGTGGGGTCGATGGCGACGGCCGCGTTGTTCACGGCGGTGGCCGCCTCGCCGAAGCCGGTGGCGATCAGCCGGACCTTGCCCGGGTATTCGGTGATGTCCCCGGCCGCGAAGACCCGGGGCAGGTTGGTGGCCATGGCGCTGTCCACCAGGATGTGCCGCCGATCGAGCCTCAGCCCCCACTCGGCGAGGGGGCCCAGGTCGGCGGTGAAGCCGAGCGCCGCCACCACCGTGTCCACCGGCAGCGTCTCCGCCGCGCCCCCGCGCACGGTCAGCTCGGCGCCGGTGACGTGGTCCTCCCCGTAGAGCCGGCTCACCTCGGCGTTGACCACGACCCGCACCGGCAGCGCGCGGACCCGCTCGACGGTGGCGGCGTGCGCGCGGAAGCGGTCCCGCCGGTGCACCAGTGTCACCGAGCGGGCCAGCGGGGCGAGCGTGGCCGCCCAGTCGAAGGCCGAGTCGCCGCCGCCCACGATGAGCACGTGCCGGTCGGTCAGCTCGGTCGGCTGCGGCACGAAGTAGACGATCCCGCCGCCGGTGAAGCTGTCCGCGACCGGCAACGGCCGGGGTGTGAAACTGCCCAGACCACCGGTGACCACCACCGCGCCGCAGCGCAGCTGCTCACCGCCGGCCAGCCCGAGGACCGGCCGCCCGTCCAGGTACGAGAGCTTTTCCGCGCGTACGCCGAGCAGGTAGTCGGGGTGGAACGGCGCGGCCTGGGCGACCAGGTTCGCGACCAGCTCCCGCCCCTTGATCGCGGGAAAGCCGGCGACGTCGAGGATCAGCTTCTCCGGGTACATGGCGGTGACCTGTCCGCCCGGTTCGGGCAGCGCGTCGATCACGGCCACCGAGAGCCCGCGGAACCCGGCGTAGTAGGCGGCGAAGAGCCCGGCGGGGCCGGCCCCGATCACGGCGACATCGACCTCGCGCATGGCGTACCGTCACTTTCCGCCAGGGATCAACCGGTGCTGATGCCGACGGTAGGCGGGCGGACGGGCGCGGGCAAGCACGTCCCGCGGACGGTTCGACGCGTCGTCAGGGCAGCGTGACCGGAGGTGACCCGAGCCGGTCCGGCGTGCCGGTCTCGACGCGGCGGCGGAACAGGATCGCGGCGACCACGCCGCCGAGCAGCCCGAACAGGTGCCCCTGCCAGGAGATCCGCTCGTCGGTGGGAAGGATGCCCAGCAACTGCCAGCCGTAGAGCAGGCCGACCAGCAGCACCACGGCGAAGTTCCACCAGCTCCGCTCCACCACACCGCGGGTGAGCAGGATGCCGAGGTAGCCGAAGATCACGCCGCTCGCGCCGACCACCACCGAGTTGGGCGAACCGGTGAACCACACGCCCAGGCCGCTGACCAGGATGATCACCATGGTGGACCAGAGGAACCGCCGGGTGCCGGCGGCCAGCACGAACGTGCCGAGCAGGATCAGCGGGATGCTGTTGCTGTAGAGGTGGTTCCAGCCGGCGTGCAGGAACGGCGAGAAGAAGACGCCGTCCAGGCCCTGGATCCGGTGCGGGATGATGCCCGCGGTGACGTCGAGGTCGAGGCGCAGGCCCACGTCGAGCGCCTCGACGAGGAAGAGCACCGGCACCACCGCGCACATGGCGACGAAGGCCCGGCCGAGCGCCGCGTAGAACGCATCGGTGCCGAACCGGTGGGGGTCGCCGCCGCGAGGGCCGTCGTGCCAGGTCACCTGTCAAGAGCTACCAGCAAGCGCGGCCGTCCGCCACTCGAGCGGCGGAACAACGAGGGCGGGACGCGCGGATTCCCCGCCCGCCCCGCCGTCGGTCGATCGGTCAGTACCAGCCCGAACTCTGCGACTTCTGCCAGGCGCCGCACGGGTTGTCGTACCGGCCCTCGATGTAGCCGAGGCCCCACTTGATCTGGGTGGCCGGGTTGGTCTTCCAGTCGTCCGCCACCGAGCCCATCTTGCTGCCCGGCAGGGCCTGCGGGATCCCGTACGCGCCGGAGCCCGCGTTGTACGCCTTGTGGTTCCAGCCGCTCTCCTTGGTCCAGAGCTTGTCCAGACAGGGGAACTGGTCGATACCGAAGCCCTCGTCGAGCATGATGGCGCAACCGATCTTGCGGTTGCCGCTGAACTCCTCGCACGAGGCCGGGATGGGGCCGTCGTACGGCTTGGCCTTGGCCTCGGCCTCGGCCTTGGCCGCGTCCCGCTCCTTCTTGCGGTTGGCGGCGGCCGCCTCGGCCTGCTTGGCCCGCTCGGCGGCTTCCTTCGCCGCCGCGGCGGCCCGCAGCTTGGCCTGGTACTCGGCGGCCCGCTGCCGGGAGGTCGTCACACGGTGCTCGGCCTGCCGGTCGCGCTGGTAGGCGTACTCCGTCCGGTCGACCTCGAGCCCGACCTGCGCGGTCAGGCCCTGCTGCTGGGTCTGGCGATCCTCGCCCAGGTAGAAGCCACCGGCGACGCCCACGGAGAGCAGTGCGACAGCGGCCGTACGGGCGCCGAACCGGCTCCACAGCCGACTCACGAAGTTTCCCTTCGTCGGGGGCAGGGACACGGCACGCCGCGCGGCCGGGTGCGGCCGGGTACGGGTGCCGTGAGCGCCCCGACCCGACGGTCGAGGCCGACGCGCCGGCGTCCCGTGGCTCCCGCCGTCGTGGCGGAGAAGGCTCAACGATGCTGCCGGTGCGTATGGGGCTCCGGGCCGTGTTCGGCACCGGAGTTGTCGGTGGCGCTCGATGAACACCATCGCGCAGGGTGAGGCCGGTGGGAAACCACGGACGCCAAATGTGATCTGCGCCACACCAAGAATGTGGGCAAAAGCGGGCGTACCAGGGGGTCAGCCCGGGATGTCCTCCAGCAGATCGGTGACCATCGCGGCGATCGGAGAACGCTCCGATCGGCTGAGGGTGACGTGCGCGAAGAGGGGATGCCCCTTCAGCGCCTCGATCACCGCGGTCACCCCGTCGTGCCGACCGACCCGGAGGTTGTCCCGTTGCGCCACGTCGTGGGTGAGCACCACCCGGGAACCCTGGCCGATCCGGGACAGCACGGTGAGCAGCACGCCCCGTTCCAGGGACTGCGCCTCGTCCACGATGACGAAGGCGTCATGCAGGCTCCGGCCGCGGATGTGGGTCAACGGCAGCACCTCCAACAGCCCGCGCGAGGTGACCTCCTCCAGCACGTGCTCGTGCACCACCGCGCCCAGCGTGTCGAAGACGGCCTGGGCCCAGGGCGACATCTTCTCCGACTCCGAGCCGGGCAGGTAGCCGAGTTCCTGGCCACCGACCGCGTACAGCGGGCGGAACACGATCACCTTCTTGTGCCGGCGACGCTCCATCACCGCCTCCAGGCCCGCGCAGAGCGCCAGCGCGGACTTGCCGGTGCCGGCCCGCCCACCCAGCGACACGATCCCGATCGACTCGTCCAGCAGCAGGTCGAGCGCCACCCGCTGCTCCGCCGAGCGCCCGTGCACGCCGAACGCCTCGCGGTCGCCGCGGACCAGCCGCACGGTCTTGTCCGGCAACACCCGGCCGAGCGCCGAGCCCCGCCCGGACTGCAGCACCAGGCCGGTGTGGCAGGGCAGGCCGGCGGCGGCGTCGACGTCGAGCGCCTCGCCCGCGTACAGCCGACCGATCTCCTCCTCGGAGAGCTCCAGCTCGGCCATCCCGGTCCAGGTGGGGTCGCTGGCCTGGCCGTGCCGGTACTCGTCGGCGTGCAGGCCGACCGAGGCCGCCTTGACCCGCAGCGGCATGTCCTTGCTGACCAGGGTCACCTCGCGCCCCTCGGCGGCGAGGTTGAGCGCCACCGAGAGGATCCGCGCGTCGTTCGACTCGTTACGGAACCCCGGCGGCAGCACCCCGTCGTCGGTGTGGTTGAGCTCCACCCGGAGCGTGCCGCCCTGGTCGTTGGCGGGCACCGGCCGGTCCAGCCGGCCGTGTCGCACGCGCAGCTCGTCCAGCATGCGCAGCGACTGGCGGGCGAACCAGCCCAGCTCGGGGTGGTGCCGCTTGCCCTCCAGCTCGGAGATGACCACCAGCGGCAGCACCACCTCGTGCTCGGCGAAGCGGTGGAACGCCGCGGGGTCGGAGAGGAGGACCGAGGTGTCCAGGACGAAGGCCGGGCCGGCTGGTCGGGGCTCCTCGGCGGCGGGGACCGCCGCGGCGGCGCTGCGGCGGCCGCGGGTGGTCCGGCGGGTCGGGGCGGTCGCGGCCGGGGTCTGGTCGGCACCGGCGGGGGTACGGCGAGTGGTCACAGGCCTGCTCCGCGGATGGGCACCCGGCCACCCGAGTTCCGCCTCTTCCGGCGCCCGGCGGGCACGGGGTCGGATGCGGGCCCCGTGCGCGAGTCGTCGCAGGTCCGGGCTGTCCGGCTGGCCCGGGAAAACCCCGTGCCATGCCTAGACGCTAATCGCACCGGGGCCGCGCGGCTAGAGGTGGACGTGGATCACGCCCGTCGGGGAGGTGAACGTGCCCGGAACCGGCCGGGATGCATGCCCCCTGCGCGCACCCCGGCCGGAGCTCCGTCGCCTCAGCCCTGCCGTCGCACCAGGGTTCCGGCCCTCGGCCCGGCACCGGCGGCGCCGAACGAGGACCCGGTGTACGTGGTGCCGGGCCGGGCCGCCACGCCGCCGAGCTGGGCGGTCGCGGTGACGCGTACGGCCGGGGCGGAGCCGGTGCGCCCGGTGACCGCGGTGGGGACGGCGGTGCCCGCGAACGGGGTGGCCGCCCGCCCGACAGACGTCACCACGGTCGGCGCCGGGCCGGCGAGCGCCGAGGCGATGGCGGCCTGCGCGTCCCGGCGCCGGCGGTTCCAGGCGCCCCGGTCGCCGTCGAAGTAGCCCTGGCGGTAGCCGAACCGGTAGCCGATCCGGTAGCTGAGCTGACCGTGCAACCGGCCGGCGGCATAGCAGGTGGAGCCGAGCACCAGGACGAGGACCACGGCGAGAAAGGGGCTCACCGGGTCACCTCCGCCGCCCGGGACGGCGTGGCTCCCCGGCTCATCGCTCGTCCGCCCCGGGCAGCGGGTCGACCACCAGCAGCCGCTCCAGGTCGGCGGTGCTGACCTCCTCGACCAGTTCGACGCTGATCCGGCAGCCGTCGAGGATGACCTCGGCGACGGACGCCCGGCGGATCTCGCCGCCGGAGTCGTAGACGCGCACGCTCAGCTCGGGGCAGCCGAGGTGGGTACGCCAGGCGTCCCACTCCTCCCGGTCACCGACGCTGAGCGAGAGGTAGCGACAGCCCCGGGCGAGATAGACGCGCCACGGCGCGCTCAGCCCGGCGGAGACCCCGTCCGCGATCAGGCCGAACGCCTGGGCGCGGGTCGCGAGCTCGGTCACGAGACCCCCTCGGCACCCGCGGAGTGACGCATGTGAGCACTCGTCGTCTCAAGCACGTGACACACCGTAAGTTGTCTCATGAGCGTGACAGTATCAGCTTTTCGTCCGTTTGCCGCCGTACTCGTGTCCATCTATTCTGCCCGGGTGACACCCCTCAGGAGCAGCTCTGGATCGTTTACCGGAAAACCCGCGACAGCGTCCCGTCGGCGTGACAGCAGCGTGCCGAGCCGGCCCGACGCGGCCGACTGGCCGTACCGTCACGGGGTGACCGAGACGGCCAACGCACGGAAGATCGCCTTCGCCACCTTCGTCCGCCGCGCGCTGGACGACGCCCGCGCGATGCGGGCCTGGAGCGGCACCGAGGTCTCCCGGCGCACCGGCGTCTCCCGCCAGACCATCAACCGCTGGGTGCGCGGCGACTGGGCCAGCGACCCCGAGGCGGAGCGCGTGGTCGCCTTCTGCGAGGGCCTCGGGCTCGACCCGGCGGCCGCGTTCGTCGCACTCGGCTGGGACCGGGCCGCCGGCCCCCGCGCCGACCCGACCCCACCCCCGATGGACCCGGACGTCGAGGCACTGCTGCGCCGGCTGGTCGACCCGAACGTCTCCGACGCGGAGAAGTTCCACATTCGAGAAACCATTCGTTACCTCGCATATCGCCCGACTCTCCCGGCCGTTGTCCGAAATAGGGGTAAACAAGCCGGGTAGTTCCTCAAATGGCGAAAGAACGGAAGGTCAGACCCGATCGTTTCGCCGCGGGGACGGATCGGACCGGCTAGCGTCCACGTTTGTACTGCTAGGGGCTCGTCGTCGGCGGGGGGACGGGACACAGCCGAACCCAGCCCTGCGGGACAGAAGGAGGGGTCTGTCCATGACCCTGAAATGGTTGGCAGTCGTGGTCGCGGTGGTGTCGGTGACATCGTGCGTGACCGGCAACGTGGTGGTCGGCGTACTGAACGGCGGGCAGCTTCCCCTGGTCGCCAATCTTCTCGCGCTCACCACGGCCGGCACCGCGGTGGTCCTCGCCGTCGTGGCCGAGCTGCACGATCGGCTCAACGACCGGGTCAGCGCGCTCACCGAGTTCCTGGTGGCGCGGCTCAACGAGATCGAGGCGCACACCGGCGACCGGAACACCGGTTTCGTGGAGGGCTACCTGCTCAGCCACGGACAGGACGCGGCCGTGGTGCCGTTCGGGCGCCGGGGACGGGGAGCCGCCGAACGCTGACCTCCCACGTCGTCCCGACGTCACATCTCGGCCACGAATACGCCGCCCGGCGCGGGGTACGCTGTCGCGCGTGCCGCCGTTGAATCTGGGCAACCAGCAGCCGAAGACCCCGTTGAACGCGGAGCACGCCTGGCGTGCGACCGCCGCCCGCGTGCGCGACGTGGTGCTCTTCTTCGACTTCGACGGCACGTTGGCGCCGGTCGACGACGATCCCACCGCGGTCCGCCCCGCGCCGAAGGTGCTCACCGCGCTGGAGGCGCTGGCCCCCCGCGTACGCCGGATCGCCATCGTCTCCGCGCGACCGGTCGAGTTCCTCCGCGACCACCTGGGTGGCCTCGACGGCGTGGACCTCTACGGGCTCTACGGCCTGGAGCACAGCCACTCCGGCGGCGAGACGGTCACCGAGCCGGCCGCGCTGCCCTGGGTGCCGACCATGGCCGAGCTGGCCGAGCAGGCCCGGGCCGAGCTGCCGCCGGGCGCCCTGGTGGAGTTCAAGCGGCTCTCCGTCGCGCTGCACTGGCGCACCGCCCCGCAGCTCGGCGACCTGGTGCAGGAGTGGGGCCGGAGCCAGGCCGAGCAGCTCGGCCTGCGCTGCCAGGCCGGTCGGATGGTGCTGGAGCTGAAGCCCCCGGTCGACCGGGACAAGGGCATGGTCATCGGCGAGGCCGTGCGGGACGCCGGTGGCGCCTGGTACTTCGGCGACGACGTCTCCGACATCAAGGCGTTCGCCGCGCTGCGCGCCCGCGCCGCCACCGACCCGGACTTCCTCGGCGTGTGCGTGGCCGTCGCCAACCCGGAGACGGGTCACGAGGTGGCCGACGCCGCCGACCTCACCCTGGACTCCCCCGCCGCCCTCGGCGAGTTCCTCGAGGCCGCCCTCCCCCACCTCACCTGACTCGACCGCCCCTCCTCGTCGGGAGAAGGGCGGGTCAGACGCCGTAGCGGCGCTGGCGGGTGGCGTAGGAGCGCAGGGCGCGGAGGAAGTCGACCTTGCGGAAGTCCGGCCAGTTCAGCTCGCAGAAATAGAACTCCGAGTGCGCGCTCTGCCAGAGCATGAAGCCGGACAGTCGCTGCTCCCCGCTGGTCCGGATGATCAGATCCGGGTCCGGCAGCCCCTTGGTGTAGAGGTGCTCGGAGATGTGGTCGACGTCGATCGACGAGGCCAGCTCCTCGATCGTGCCGCCGTTCGCCGCGTGCTCCAGCAGCAGCGACCGCACCGCGTCGGCGATCTCGCGCCGCCCGCCGTACCCGACGGCGATGTTGACCTGGGCCCCGCCGTCGCGGTCCCGGGTGCGTTCCTCGGCCGCCTTCAGCGCCGCCGCGTGCGGCGCGGGCAGCACGTCGAGCGCGCCCACCATGCGCAGCCGCCAGGGGTTGCCCTCCTCGGCCAGCTCGGTGGTGAGGTCCTCGATGATCTGGAGCAGCGGGTCCAGCTCGGCGGCCGGCCGGGAGAGGTTGTCGGTGGAGAGCAGCCAGAGCGTGACGTGCCCGACGCCGGCGGCGTCGCACCAGCGGAGCAGCTCCTTGATCCGCTCGGCGCCCATCCGGTGGCCGTCGTTCGGGTCGACGAAGCCCATCTCCCGGGCCCATCTGCGGTTGCCGTCGCACATCACGCCGACGTGTGCGGGCACGGGCCTGCCCGCGAGCTTCGCCGTGAGCCGGCGCTCGTACACGGAGTAGAGAAGTTTCCGCAGAGTCATCACCTTGCAGGGTAGCGACCCCGCGGAAAGATCAGTGCCGCGGTGGCGCATCGCGGGACGGCCGGCCGTTCCCGGCCCCACGCGGGCGCGGCACCCCGGCCGCGACGGCGGCGAGCGTGCGGGCGTCCAGGCGCCCGTCGCCGAGCCCCAGCTCCACCACCGTCCGGTAGACCCGCTCGTCCCGACCGGCGGCCCCGATCACCGCGTCGACCACCCACCGGCGCCGGGCCAGCCAGGCCGCCGCCGAACTGTGCCGCAGGTGGACGCCGAGCCGGGCGCGCAGCGCGGTGGCGTACCGACGGGCCGCGTCGGCGGGCGCGCCGGCCGCCGCCGCCCCGGCCAGGGCGCCGGAGCGCAGCGCGTAGAAGATCCCCTCGCCGGTGAACGGGTTGATCAACGACAGCGCGTCGCCGGCCAGCAGCACCCGGCCCCGCCCGGGCGCCGGCCGGTGGGTGGAGAGCGGCAGGTGGTGCGCGCGCAGGTCGGTCACCGTGGCGGGGTCGGTGCCGGGCAGCAGCGCGGCCATCCGGTCCACCAGGTGCGCGCGGGTCAGCGGCTCACCGCGCAACACCTCCCCGTACCCGACGTTCGCGCGCCCGTCCCCGATCGGAAAGGCCCAGGCGTACGCGGGCCAGCGCTCCGCCGACGTGACGATGAGCTGCTCGGGCGGGCCGGGCGGCGCGGGCGCGTAGCCCCGGATGGCGAGCGCGAGGTGCCGGTCCGGGTTCACCGGGTGCCCGAGCGCCCGGCGCAGCACCGACCCGGCGCCGTCCGCCCCGACCACCGCCCGACCGGCCAGGTCCCCGTCGAGCACCACCCGGTCGGCGCCCACCTCCACCGCGCGGACGGTGTGCCGCCGCAGCTCCACCCCGGCCTCGACCGCCGCCCGGACCAGGCGCGCGTCGAACACCTTCCGGGGCACCGTGTACGCGGGCCGGGGCAGCGCCCGGGCCACCGTGCCGCCACCGGGCCCGACCAGGCGCAGCGCGGGCAGCGGCGGGTATCCGTCGACGGCGCCGGTCACGCCCAGCTCGGCGAGCACGTCCAACGCGTGCGCGGCGATGCCGTCCCCGCACGCCTTGTCGCGTGGGAAGTCGTACCGGTCGAGCAGCAGGACCCGGGCCGCGCCCGCCCGCCGTGCCGCGAGCGCCGCCGCCGCCCCGGCCGGCCCCGCCCCCACCACCACGACGTCCCACACCGCGCCCACCACCCCCACATCCTCCCCCGCCACAGCTCCCCCGCCCCCGCACCGCGCCCGCCGCGGTCGGAGTTGACCAAGGAGTTCGCGTCAGCTCCGAGCCCGCGCTCCGACCCGAACTCCTTGATCACCGCGCCGGCCCGGGCGGGGACGCGGGCGCGGTGGGGTGCGTGGGTCAGGGGGTGGTGCGGTGGAGGGAGTAGAGGGTGAGGGCGGCGGCGGTCAGCAGGGGGGCGCCGTCGCGGATCAGGCCGTCGACGCCGAGCAGCCACCAGCAGAGCGGCAGGTCGAGCGCGAGCACGCCGAGCGTGACGACGACCAGCGCCCGGCGCGCCCAGCCGCGGCCGCGCAGCAGGAACGCGGTGCAGAAGAGCACCGCGTAGCTGACCGCGATGCCGGCGCCGAACCAGAGGAACAGGGCGGGCACGGCGGCGATCCGCCCGTCCAGCACGGACCCGGTCGCCACCAGCGCCGGCACCAGCATCAGCGGGCTGTAGGTGAACGCGGCGACCCGGGCGGTGAGCAGCCAGCCGTTCGCCTGCGGGCGCTTCGGCACCACCTCCCGCCAGGAGATGGTGCCGCCCTCGACGACCAGGCCCTTGCGGTGCCGGACCAGGTGGGCGCGGACCGCGTCGGAGCGGTAGAGCAGCACCACCACGGCGACACAGAGCGCGCTGAGCGCGGCGAACCCGACCAGGCCGGGCAGCGCGGGCACCCCGGCCCGGGGTACGACCAACCGGCCCACCGCGAAGATCGTGGTCACCGCGAGGATCAGTCCGAACGGCCGGGCGCCCACCCGGCCCTTGTTCACCTGCCCGATCAGCAGCACGAAGCCCAGCGACCGGAGCATCGCCCAGCCCGTGCGGACCGCGAGGCCGAACTCCTGCTCCGGGGCGTACCAGTAGTTGAGCAGCTCGACCGCGACGGTGGCCGCCGCGGTCACGGCGAGCAGCGTGGTCAGCGCCCGGACGGCGGACGGCCGCCGGACCTCGACAGGTTCGACGGCCGTCCTCATGGCATCCGATGTTGCCCGGTGCGGGCAACCGGCACACCTCTTACTTCTGCGGCTCCGCGTCCAGCCGGGCGCGCAGCGCGTCCAACTCGGCCCAGAGCACGCCGGGGAGCTTGTCCCCGAACTTCTCGAACCACTCGGTGACCAGCGGCAGCTCCTTGCGCCACTCCTCCGGGTCCACCTTCAGGGCGATCCGGACGTCCTCGGGCGTCATGTCGAGGCCCTCGACGTCCAGCGCGTCCTGCGCCGGGACCATGCCGATCGGGGTCTCCACCGCGTCGGCCGTGCCCTCCAGGCGCTCGATGACCCACTTGAGCACCCGGGAGTTCTCGCCGAAGCCCGGCCAGAGGAAGCTGCCCTCGGCGTCCTTGCGGAACCAGTTGACGTAGTAGATCTTGGGCAGCTTGGCCTCGTCGCCGTCGGCGCCCTTGCCCATCTCGATCCAGTGCCGGAAGTAGTCACCGGCGTGGTAGCCGATGAACGGCAGCATGGCCATCGGGTCGCGCCGCACCACGCCGACCGCGCCGGACGCGGCAGCGGTGGTCTCCGAGGAGAGCGTCGCGCCCATGTAGACGCCGTGCACCCAGTCGCGTGCCTCGGTCACCAGCGGGACGGTGTCCCGCCGCCGGCCGCCGAACAGGATCGCGTCGATCGGCACGCCGTTCGGGTCGTAGTAGTCCTCGGCCAGGATCGGGCACTGGGTGATCGGGGTGCAGAACCGGCTGTTCGCGTGCGAGGAGAGGTTGTCGCTCTCCGGCGTCCAGTCGTTGCCCTTCCAGTCGATCAGGTGGGCCGGCGGCTCACCCATGCCCTCCCACCAGATGTCGCCGTCGTCGGTGAGCGCGACGTTGGTGAAGATGGAGTTGCCGCGGTCCAGCGTGCGCATGGCGTTGGCGTTGGTCTTCCAGTCGGTGCCGGGCGCGACGCCGAACAGGCCGTACTCCGGGTTGACCGCGTAGAGGCGGCCGTCCGGGCCGAAGCGCATCCAGGCGATGTCGTCGCCGATGGTCTCGACCTTCCAACCCGGGATGGTCGGCTCCAGCATGGCGAGGTTGGTCTTGCCGCAGGCCGACGGGAACGCGCCGGCGATGTGGTAGACCTTGCCCTCGGGCGAGGTGATCTTGAGGATGAGCATGTGCTCGGCGAGCCAGCCCTCGTCGCGCCCCATCACGCTGGCGATCCGCAGCGAGTAGCACTTCTTGCCGAGCAGCGAGTTGCCGCCGTAGCCGGAGCCGTAGGACCAGATCTCCCGGGTCTCCGGGAAGTGCGAGATGTACTTGGTCTCGTTGCACGGCCAGGCCACGTCCTGCTGGCCGGGCGCCAGCGGCGCGCCGATCGAGTGCAGCGCGTGCACGAAGTCGGCGTCGTCGCCCATCGCCTCCAGGACCGACGACCCCATCCGGGTCATGATCCGCATCGAGGCGACCACGTACGGGCTGTCGGTGATCTCGACGCCGAACATGGGGTTCTCGGCCTCGACCGGCCCCATGCAGAACGGGATGACGTACATGGTGCGACCGCGCATGCTGCCGCGGTAGAGGTCCGTCATCGTCCGCTTCATCTCGGCCGGCGCCATCCAGTTGTTGGTGGGGCCGGCGTCCGCCTCGTCGACGGAGCAGATGAAGGTGCGCTCCTCGACCCGGGCGACGTCCGTCGGGTCCGTCCGCGCGTAGAACGAGTTCGGCTTCTTCTCGGGATTCAGCCGGACCAGGGTGCCGTTGTCGACGAGTTCGTCGGTGAGGCGACGCCACTCCTCGTCGGACCCGTCCACCCAGACCACGCGGTCGGGGGTGGTCAGTTCCGCGACCTCACGTACCCAGGAGAGCAGTTTGGGGTGGGACGTCGGGGCCTGATCGATACCCCGAACAGTAGCCGGAGCAACCATGTCACATCTCCTTGTGGTCGACGCTGACCGATCTATGGGATGCACGAGCTCTGGCGGGCGAGTGCGCCGCCGTCGTGGAAACCTGGGATTGGGCTCAGCGTAAACCGGGCTGCCTCGCCAGTCAGTGGGACTGGTTGTGAAGAACTGCACAAGGTACGGCCACGCTGCGGCATCGCGATCTGATACCC
Source organism: Micromonospora sp. WMMD754 (assembly GCF_049315235.1). NCBI lineage: Bacteria > Bacillati > Actinomycetota > Actinomycetes > Micromonosporales > Micromonosporaceae > Micromonospora > Micromonospora sp. WMMD754. Next base: position 2,869,237 of record NZ_CP186058.1, on the reverse strand, counting down.
GCTTTCGCGCGCAGTTTCACGCAAATCCTGCGGTGAACCTTCGCCGGCCCGGTCCGTCACCCGTCCGGCCGCGACGTCCGATCCGCGGATGCACACGGGGATGTCACGAAAGGCGATTCCGTGATGTGCTCCACACATTCGTACAGCCGGTTACGCTCTGCTCACGGACCACCGAAAAGGGCGGCGGCGCGCCGGCGGGGAGGACCGGGCGGAACGCCGGCGTCCAAGTTGCCCCGGCCGACTCGCCGTTGCGGTCGGTCCCCCTACCGTGCAACCGGTACTCTCGGCGGGTGGCCGCGACGATGACCGGGGACCAACCGGGTGCCCCGCAGACCCGTCGGGGTCCGATCGGGGCCCTCCTCCACCGTTTCGGCCACCTGATCCACGAGTTGAGCAAGTTCGCCACCGTCGGCGGCTTCGCCTTCCTGGTGGACTTCGCCCTCTTTAACTATCTGTCGAGCGGTCGGGGCATGCCGCCCCTGGCGGCCAAGACGATCTCCACCGTCATCGCCGCGACCATCGCCTTCCTCGGCAACCGGTTCTGGACCTGGCGACACCGCCAACGGTCCAACCCCGCCCGCGAGTACGCGCTGTTCTTCTTCTTCAACGGCGTGGGCCTCGGCATCGCGGTGGCCTGCCTGGCGATCAGCCGCTACGGCCTGGGGGCGATCTGGCCCGGGGTGTTCCAGACCCCGCTGGCCGACAACATCGCCAGCTTCATCGTCGGCACCGGCCTGGGCACACTGTTCCGGTTCTGGTCCTACCGACGGTTCGTCTTCGTCGAGGCGGGAACTCCCCCCGTTCCGGCAACGAGCCACGACCGAGAGTCCGGGGCGTGACCCACCGCCCATCCCGACCCGCCGGGCCCAGCCGGCCCTGCCCACTGCCCTAAGGTGTTCCGCATGCCTGGAGTCCGTCTGCTGCCCGAGCGCTGGCAGAAGTTCATCCACGAGGCGCTCAAATTCGGCATCGTCGGCGGCATCAACACCGTCATCAATTACGCGGTGTTCAATGCGTTGGCACTCACGGTTTTTCGCGACGGCCAGCTGAAGGCGACCGTGATCGCGACGATCGTCGCGACCATCACGTCGTATCTGATGAATCGTCACTGGACGTACCGCGATCGACCGAAATCGGCGCTACGGCGCGAATACGCCCTGTTCTTCCTGTTCAACGGCGCCGGCCTGCTCATCGAACTCGGTGTGCTGGCCCTGGCCAAGTACGGCCTCGGCGTCCACGGCCTGCTGGCGCTCAACGTGGCGAAGACGATCGGTGTCCTGCTGGCCACGCTCTTCCGTTTCTGGTCCTACCGCACGTTCGTCTTCCAGCCGGTGCCGAAGCACGCCGAGGAGACCTGGCACTCGGTGCCACGTGACGAGTGGGACAACGTCGCCGAGATGGACCCGGTGGCCGAGCTGGCCGAGTCCGTCAGCGAGCTGGAGGAGGAGGAACCGCCACTGGGCGCCGGAGGGCGGGCGGTGGCCGACTACTCCCCGCCCCAGGGGCGTACCGCACCCGCCGACGCCGGCCTGGGCGGCGCCCTCGGCGCGGACCTGGACGCGGAACTCGCCGCCGAGCTCCAACCGCGGCGCGCCCGCCGCTGACCGACCGACCTCGCCGCCCCCGCCCACCCGGACGGGGGCGGCGGCGTACGTCAGGACGGGTCGCGCAGCGGCTTGCCCTCGGCCATGTCGGCCAGGATCTCGCGCATCTCGCCGTCACCCAGGCTGTGCTTGTCGTGCTGGGCCTCGACCAGCTCGTAGAGCTTCGTCTGCACCCGGTCCACGTGCGGTACGTCGGCGAGCACCGACTGGCCCCGCTCGCCGGCCGACTCGATGGTGAGCGTGCCGCAGCCGAGCATCCGCTCGACGAACTTCTGGTGCATGGCGTGGTCGTTGATCCGGGTCAGCGGCAGGTCCCGCCGGTTGCGCGAGAACACCCCCTCCTGGAGCAGCACCCGCTCGTTGGTGAAGAGGTAGTGCGTGGTGCGCCAGACCAGGAACGGCCAGAGCCCCCACCACAACGCCAGCACCAGGCCGAGCCCGGCGATGGCGTAGAGCGCGATGGTGCCGCCGTCGCCGTCGGGCAGCAGGACCCAGCCCGCGACCACCGCCGCGACGGTGAGCACCAGCACCAGGATCGGCCGGATCAGGGCCTTCCAGTGCGGGTGCAGGTGCAGCACGACGTGCTCGTCCTCGGTGAGCACGTCTTCGGGGAACGCCACGGGAACCTCCTCGCAGAACCGGACGCGCTGACCGTAACCGGTCGGCGCACCCCGGCGGCATCGGCCGCGCGGGCGGCTGCCCCGTGGGTGTTAAGAGGGGGCCCTTCCTCTACCGGAGGCGTTAATAGGGGGCCCTTCCTTTCACCTCAGGTGGAGCACGTCGCCGGCGGCGAGACGGAGCGTCTCACCGGCCGCGTCCACCAGGAGCTGCCCGTCCGGGTCCACGCCGGTCGCCGTGCCGTGCACCTCGCGGCCGTCCGGCAGCAACACCCGCACCTGGCGGCCCACCGTGGCGCACCCGCCCAGGTACGCGTCGCGCAGCCCGCTGGCCACCGCGTCACCGCCGGCGTCGCGCCAGCGCTCGTACCAGTCGGCGAGCGCGCGCAGCAGCGCCCGCACCAGCGGGTCCCGGTCGGTGGCGGTGGCGCCGGCGAGCCGCAGCGAGGTCGCGGGCAGGCCGGTCGGGTTCTCCGGCAGCTCGTCGGCGCGCAGCGTCACGTTCAGGCCGACCCCGACCACGATCGCCGGCGGTTGGGCGCCGTCGCCGGGCACCGCCTCGGCCAGCACGCCGGCGCACTTCGCGCCGTCGACCAGCAGGTCGTTCGGCCACTTCAGCCGGGCGTCCACCTCGGCCAGCCGGCGTACCGCCTCGACCAGCGCGACGCCGGCCAGCAACGGCAGCCAGCCGTACCCGGTGGCCGGCACGGGCGCCCAGCCGCGCTCGGGGACCGCCTCGCCCGGCCGGAGCAGGACGCTGGCCGCGATGCCGGCACGCGGCGGCGACTGCCAGACCCGGCCGCGCCGGCCCCGGCCGGCGGTCTGCCGCTCGGCGACCACCACCAGGCCCTCCGGCTCGCCGGCCCGCGCCGCCGTCACCACGTCGGCGTTGGTCGAGCCGGTCTCCGCCAGCAACTCCAGCCGGCGCCACGGCCCGTGCGGCGCGACCAGCGCGCGGCGCAGCCGGGCCGCCGACAGCGGCGGTCGGTCCAGATCCGTGTACGGCGAGCCGGGCATCCCGCCAGCCTACGGCCCGGGGTGAGGCGCACTGCACAACCTCACGCACCTGAACCATCGTTATATTCCACGGGTGACTACCGAGACCGGGATCAACATCCACACGACCGCCGGCAAGCTGGCGGACCTGGAGCGACGGCTCGACGAGGCGGTGCACGCCGGGTCGGCACGCGCGGTCGAGAAGCAGCACGCGCGGGGCAAGAAGACCGCCCGGGAGCGGATCGAGATGCTCCTCGACGAGGGCTCCTTCGTCGAGCTGGACGAGTTCGCCCGCCACCGCTCCACCAACTTCGGGCTGGAGAAGACCCGCCCGTACGGGGACGGGGTGGTGACCGGCTACGGCACCGTGGACGGCCGGCAGATCTGCGTCTTCGCGCAGGACTTCACCGTCTTCGGCGGCTCGCTGGGCGAGGTCTTCGGCGAGAAGATCGTCAAGCTGATGGACCTGGCCATGAAGATCGGCTGCCCGGTGGTCGGGATCAACGACTCCGGCGGCGCGCGGATCCAGGAGGGCGTCGCCTCGCTCGGCCTCTACGGCGAGATCTTCTTCCGCAACGTGCGGGCCAGCGGCGTCATCCCGCAGATCTCACTCATCATGGGTCCGTGCGCGGGTGGGGCGGTCTACTCCCCGGCGGTCACCGACTTCACCGTGATGGTCGACCAGACCTCGCACATGTTCATCACCGGCCCCGACGTGATCAAGACGGTCACCGGCGAGGACGTCGGCATGGAGGAGCTGGGCGGCGCCCGCACCCACAACGCCCGCAGCGGCAACGCGCACTACCTCGGCACGGACGAGGAGGACGCGATCGAGTACGTCAAGGCGCTGCTGTCCTACCTGCCGTCGAACAACCTGGACGAGCCGGTGGTGTTCGACGCACCGGCCGAGCTGGCGATCACCGACGAGGACCGGGAGCTGGACACGCTGATCCCGGACTCGGCCAACCAGCCGTACGACATGCACCGGGTCATCGAGCACGTGCTCGACGACGGCGAGTTCCTGGAGGTGCAGCCGCTCTACGCGCAGAACATGGTGGTCGGCTTCGGCCGGGTCGAGGGTCGCCCGGTCGGCGTGGTCGCCAACCAGCCGATGCAGTTCGCCGGCACGCTGGACATCGCCGCGTCCGAGAAGGCCGCCCGGTTCGTCCGCACCTGCGACGCGTTCAACGTCCCGGTGCTGACGTTCGTGGACGTGCCCGGCTTCCTGCCCGGCACCGGGCAGGAGTGGGACGGCATCATCCGCCGCGGCGCGAAGCTCATCTACGCGTACGCCGAGGCGACCGTCCCCAAGGTCACCGTGATCACCCGTAAGGCGTACGGCGGAGCGTACGACGTGATGGGCTCCAAGCACCTGGGCGCGGACCTGAACTTCGCCTGGCCGACGGCGCAGATCGCGGTGATGGGCGCGCAGGGCGCGGTGAACATCCTCTACCGCTCCGAGTTGGCCAACGCCGAGGACCCGGCCGCGGTCCGGGCGGAGAAGATCGCCGAGTACGAGGACACGCTGGCCAACCCGTACATCGCGGCCGAGCGCGGATACGTGGACGGGGTGATCCCGCCGCACGAGACGCGTACCCAGATCGTCCGGGCGCTGCGGGTGCTGCGCACCAAGCGCGAGACGCTGCCGCCGAAGAAGCACGGCAACATCCCGCTGTGACGAGGCCGTCGGCGCCCCCGCCGGGAGAGCGGCGGGGGCGCCGACGTGTCAGCACCCCGGGTATGCGGCCACGCACATCCGCTCGGCCGCGACCCGGGCCATCTGCCTCACCTGCGCCTCGGTCACCCTGGCCTCGGGCACCTGGCCCTGGGGCAGGTCGGTCCGCAGCCGGCCGGACGGGATCAACACCGTCACCAGGTCACCCGCCCGTACCACCAGCCGGTCCTCGAACAACGGCGCATAGCCGGCCGGCCGGCCGGTCGTCTCGTCCGGCGGCACGCTCGCCTCGTGCCGCAGCAGCAGCGCCTGGTCTCCGGCGAAGCCGCTCGCCGCGACGTACCAGCGGTGCACGACCTCGGCGCTGACCGTCCCCCGCTCGGTGTAGGCCTTGCCGGTCGTCCGCCACGCGCCGCAGGCCGCGACAGTGCCCTCCAGGTCGGTGACGAACCGGCCCGCCGCCTCGGGCCCCATCCGGTAGACGTCCTGGGTGAGGACCGATCCGATGGTGGTCGCGGGCTCGGTCGGCGGTTCCATCAGGGTCTGCGACAGCGAGTAGCGCGAGCGCGGTTCCTCGGCCGGCCGCCCCTGCTCGCGGGCGCAGACCTGGAGGAGGTCGTCGACCCGGACCGGCTCGTCGATGCCGCTCTCGCTGAGCCGCTCGCCGGTCGGAACGGGGATGTCGGCCGGTTCCAGCATCGCCTCGGCCACGATCTCCCCCGGCCCGTCGACGGCACCGGCGGCAAGCGGTGGCGGCGCACCGGCCCGGTCCACGAGCGTCGCGGTGAGCGCCGCGACGACCACCACCGAGGCCGCGGCGAGCGCGGCGGAGCGTCGGCTGCGCCGCCGGGCCGTGGCCCGGATCGCCTCCGGCTCCGGCCAGGTGACGTTGCGCAGATCCCGGTGCAGCAACTCCACGAGTGCGACGTCGTCAGGCATCTGCCGCCTCCTCCTCCAGGTCCACCACGGCGAGCAGCCCGGCGAGCGCGGTCCGCCCCCGGGACAACCGCGCCTTCACGGTGCCGACCGGGGCCTCGGTCTCCCGGGCCACCTCGGCGACCGGCATGCCGACCAGGTAGTAGAGCGCGATGGCGACGCGTTGCTCCTCGGGCAGCCGCCGCAACGCCGCCACCACCTCGACCGTGTCGGTGTTCGGGCCCGGCACGCTGTCCTCCGCCCCGTGTCGCAGGTAGGCCCGGGCCCGGCTGCGCAGGCTGCGCCACCGGCTCACCGCGATCCGGCTGGCCACCACCCGCAGCCAGGCCTCCGGGTCGTCGTACCCGCGCACCGTCGACCACCGCTGCCAGGCCCGGATGTACGCCTCCTGCACGGCGTCCTGCGCCTCGGCGAGGTTGCCGGTGAGCACGTAGACGAAGCCGAGCAGCCGTTGCCGGCTCCCCCGGTAGAACTCGTCGAACCCGTCGACGTCCGGCACCTGCTACCTCCCCCGTGACGGTCGCAGGAGAGACGCCTGGCGCACCGGGTGCGGTTGCCCGCTCAGCCGACCAATTTCTCCAGCTCGGCCACCGGGAAGCCACCGGCGGGGATCCGCTCGCGGACCGCCCGGCGGACCGCGACCTGCACGGCCGCGTTGACCGGGGTGGGCACCCCGTGCAGCCGCCCGAGCAGCACGATCTCCCCGTTGATGTGGTCGGTCTCGGCCGAGCCGGCGCCCCGGGCCAGGCTCTGCCAGGTGGAGCCGCCGGCGCGGTCCTCCCCGTCGACCGGCCGGTAGGCCACCAGGTCACCACGTTCGGTGGCCTCCTCGTCCCGGCTGGTGTGCGGGATTCCGGCGGCGGCCAACGCCGCCTCGCCCTCGGCGCGTACCCGCGTCGACAGCGACTCCGGCATGTCCCGGCCGAGCAACGCCTGGAGGCCGTTGCCGAGGTTGACCAGCAGCTTGCCGTACTTCCAGCGCATCACGTCGTCGCGCACCGGGGCGACGAAGCCGGCGGCGGTCAGGTCGGCGGCGATCGCCCGGCTGGTGTCGTCGGCGCCGCTCGGATAGCGGCCGAGGTGCAGCATGCCCGGGTGCGGGTGCCCGTTGGCGACGACCACGCCCGGCTCCAGGTGGGTGGCGGGCAGCCAGACGCAGACCGGGTGCACCCGGGCGAAGAGGCGCAACGCGGCCGGCTCGTTCGCCACGCCGTTCTGGGCGAGAAGCACCGGGAGCCGCTCGGCGGCCGTCCCGCCGCCCTCGACCGGGGCGTCCGCCCACGCGGTCAGCGCCGCCTGGGTGTCCTGCGACTTGACCGTCAGAACCAGCACCGTGTCGGCCGGCAGCGGCGCGCCGTCCGGGCCGGCCACCGCCGGCAGCCGGCCGGTCACCGTCCGCTCCGGCGTCCGCAGCGTCAGGCCCCGCTCCCGCACCGCGTCCAGGTGCGCGCCGCGCGCCACCAACGTCACGTCCCGGCCGGAGTCGGCGAGGAGTACGCCGATGGTGCCGCCGACCGCGCCCGCCCCGATGATCACGTATCGCATCCGTCCGATTCTGCCCCGACGCGGCGTGGGCCGCTGTCCGGCACGGTCCGGCCGGGGCGCGATCCGCCGTCCGCCGGGTCGGCCGGGCCCGGGCGGCCGGGCGGGCTCGGCCGGGTCCGTCGGGCCGACCGGGTCAGCAGGGTCCAGCGGGGCAGCCGGGCCGGGTCAGCCGGTGAGGCCGACCTCGGCGAGGAGCGGGCCGGTGAGCAGCAGCGTGCCGGCGACCAGCGCACCGAGCGCGACCAGCAGGAAGAACCCCACCCAGAACAGCGGCGGGAACGGCGTCAGCCGGGCGAGCTGGTCGGCGTCCGACTGGGGCATCCGGCCCCGACTGCGTTGGCGTCGCAGCTCGAAGACCGGCCGCACGCCGCCGACGAGCAGGAACCAGATCGAGGTCCAGGCGAAGGCCGCCTGCACTTCGGGCGGCGTGTACCAGGAGACGGCGAGCACGATGCCGCCGGTGACCAGCAGCGACAGCGCACCGAACAGGTTGCGGATGAGCACCAGCATGGCCAGCAGCAGCGCCACCGCCAGCCAGAGCAGCAACGTGATCCGGTTGCCGGCGAGCAGCCACGCGCCGCCGAGGCCGAGCAGCGACGGCGCGACGTAGCCGGCGAGCAGCGTGAGGATCATGCCCGGCCCGTCGGGACGACCGGCGGAGAGCGTCAAGCCGGACGTGTCCGAGTGCAGCCGGATGCCGTGCAGCTTGCGGCGGGTGAGCAGCGCCATCAGCGCGTGGCCGCCCTCGTGCGCGATCGTCACCGCGTTGCGGGCGATCCGCCAGGGCACCCGGGCGGCCACCACCGCGACCGCCACGACGGCGGTGAGCACCACCAGCAGGGGCGGCGGGTCCGGTTGGGCGCTGGTCAGCGTGTCCCAGAGCGTGGTCAGGCCGTCGATCAGGGGCATGGGCGGGGAGCCTACCGCCCCGAGCCGTGTCGTTCGACCGGTCGCGTCTCATAAAGTGTGAGACTGATCGGGCGTGGTCAGGGAGCGGAGGTGAGGTCGGTGAGCGCAGCTCCGTTGGGGCCCTACAGCTCGCACGTAGGTCCGTGGACTGAGGCCGACTACCTCGCATTGAGCGACAACCGCGGCCGCATCGAACTGCTCGACGGGAGTCTGATCGTGAGCCCTGCTCCGAGCCGACGGCACCAGCGGGTGGCGCGACGACTGGCGAACTCCGTGGAGGCCGCGGCCGAGCCAGCCGGCCTGTTCGTCTACGACGCCGTCAACGTGCGGCTGGGCGTCGACCGGATCGTGATTCCGGATCTCGTCGTCACGGATGCCGACGATGACGGCGTGATTCTCGACGCCGAACGCGTGGCGCTCGTCGGTGAGATCGTCTCGCCGGGTAACGCCGCCGCGGACCGCCTGGTCAAGATGCAGCTCTACGCGATCGCCCGGATCCCGTTCTATCTGCTGGTCGAGCAGGACGGCGACAGCCACTCGCTGCGGCTGCACCGGCTCGACGGGGGCCACTACGTCGAGGACGCCGTGGCCAAGGCCGGTGAGACGCTCAGCGTCACCGAGCCGTTCCGCTGGGCGATGGACCCGGGCACCCTCCGCTGATCCGGAACCACCCCGCCACCTGGGATGACGACAACCGTCGATGAAAATTTCCTTGCACCCCTCTTGCGATCTAGGGCACTAACCTCCAAAGATGAGCGTCAATCAGTAGACGTCCTCTGGAGGCATCCATGGCCCACACCAGGTTCTCCGTACGCCGGCTGTTCGCCGCCGGCCTGACCGTCGCCGCCACCGCGGCCGCGGCCCTCGTGGCGACCGCCGGACCGGCCGCCGCCGCCACCACGCCCGGGATCGACGTCTCCCGCTACCAGGGCAGCATCAACTGGACCAGCGTGCGCAACGCGGGCATCCAGTTCGCCTTCATCAAGGCCACCGAGGGCACGAGCTACAAGGACCCGAACTTCAACTCGAACTACGTCAACGCCTACAACGCGGGCGTGATCCGGGGGGCGTACCACTTCGCCCGGCCCAACATCTCCGCCGGCTCGACCCAGGCCAACTACCTGGCCAGCAACGGCGGCGCGTGGTCCGCCGACAGCCGCACCCTGCCGGCCGCGCTGGACATCGAGGGCAACCCCTACAGCGGAGGCTACTGCTACGGCCTGAGCACCACCGGCATGCGCAACTGGATCCAGGACTTCCTCAACACCTACCGGTCCCGCACCGGCCGGTACGCGGTCATCTACACCACGACGAGCTGGTGGAACCAGTGCACCGGAAGCTGGACCGGCCCGTGGGCCAACCACCCGCTGTGGCTCGCCCGCTGGGCCAGCTCGCCCGGCACCCTGCCGGCCGGCGCGCCGGTGTGGAGCTTCTGGCAGTACACCAGCACCGGCAGCGTCTCCGGGATCAGCGGCAACGTCGACCGCAACTACTGGAACGGCGACCGGAGCCGACTGATCGCCCTGGCGAACAACACCTGACGCGCGCCCGTCGTCATCGGGACCGCCTCGCCACGGGGCGGTCCCGCTGTCGTCGTACCGTCGGGGTCGTCGTCGCCCGGTCAGGCCCGGCGGCGTGCGGTGGCCGGCACGGGCACCGCCGTGCGGCGGGTCCAGCGCCACGCCGCCACCCCCGCGAGGGTGAGCGTGAGCACGCCGAGGATCGCGACCGGCGCGGACAGGCCGGCGCTGACCAGGAGCAGCACGACGTCCCCGAGCGCGACGAGCATCCACAGTGCCAGCCGGGTGCCGGTGTCCCTGCGTCGGTAACCCATGTCGCACCTCCTTCCGTCGTCAGAGGTGTTCATACCCCCGAGGACGGAAAGCCATGCGAACACGTTTCGTGATGCGGGAATACCGGATCAGTTGACGCGGTCCGGCACGAAGCCCTTGGTGATGATGTCGAAGGCGGCGAGGTTGGCCTCCCAGTCCTTCGCCGGCACCTCCCAGCGCAGCGCGTAGCCCCGGTTGCTGGCCGTCGCCACGCCCCGGTTGCGCACGTGGAAGCGGGTGCCGCCGTCACGCGTCTCCAGCCAGTCCCAGTCGGCGCAGGTGCGGAAGTAGGGGTCGCACCGGGTGATGCCGACCAGCTTGTAGGCGTCGACGTAGTTGCGCCGCGACGACTCCTGCGCCTTCCAGTCGGCGTACGCGTCCTTCTTCGGCGAGTCCGTCCACTGGATGAACAACACGCGACGGGCGCCGCCGACCTCGTAGAGCACGACCTGATTGCCGCTGGGCTTGGCCCGCCAGCCGTCTGGAACCGGCACCTGGAAGCCGTTGGAGCCCTTGTAGTAGCGCCAACCGGCCGGCAGCACGAACCCCGACGGGGATGGGCTGGCCGACGCGGACGGGCTGGTCGACGGACTGCCGCTCGGCGAGGCGCTCGCGCTTGGCGGGGCGGCGCTGGCGCTCGGCGCGGGCGGGGCCGCCGACCCCACCGAGCTGCCGGCCGTCGGTTGACCGCCGTCGCCGGAGTCGTCGCCGTTGTTGAGCAGCGGCAGCGCCACCGCCAGGCCGACCAGCAGCACCAGCACCAGCGCGCCGATGAGGAGGTTGCGCCGGTTCGGCGCCGTCTTCGTCCCGGGCAGCACGGTGGCCCGCCCGGTCGACGAGGCGGGGCTGACCGGCGCGGCGCTCAGTGGCGCGGGGCTGACCGGCGAGGCCGGGCGCTGCGCCGGGGCGGCGGGAACGGGCTCACCGTCGAGGCGGGTCTCGTCCAGCGCCGGGTCGGCGTCGTCCACCCGGGTCTCGTCGACCGGCGGGGTGGGGTCGAGCTTCGTCGTCGGCTCGGCGGCCGGCGGGGTCACCTTCGCGGTCGGGCCGGCGTCCGAGGTGGGCGCCGGCACCTTCGCCGTCGGGTCGGCGGCGACCGCCGCCGTACCCCCGGTGGCGGCGACCGCGCCGGCGGCCGAACTGTCGTCGCGTTCGGCCTGGTCGGCCGGGCGCGGCGCCGGCACCAGCGGCGGTCGCGGCGCGCGCGGACCGTTCGGCCCCGGCCGGCGTACGCCGTCCAGCAGCGAGATGCCCTTGGCCCGCCGACCGGCGGCCTTGCGCAGCATGCGCTCCGCCACCTCGGCGGTGATCCGCTCGTCCGGGTCCTTGCGCAGCAGGCCCTGGAGGACGGGCTTGAGCGGCCCGGCGTTGCGCGTCGGCGGCAGCGGCTCGGTGGCGAGCGCGGCCAGGGTGGCGATCGCCGACGGGCGGGCGTAGGGCGACTTGCCCTCGACGGCGGCGTAGAGCGTGGCGCCGAGCGACCAGAGGTCGGCCTCCGGCCCCGCCGTGCCGTCGCGGGCGCGCTCCGGCGAGATGTACGCGGGCGAGCCCAGCACCATGCCGGTGCGGGTCACGTTCGGGTCGCCGGGAATGGTGGCCAGGCCGAAGTCGGTCAGCACCACCCGGCCGTCCTCGCCCAGCAGCACGTTGCCCGGCTTGACGTCGCGGTGCATGATCCCGGCCTTGTGCGCGGCCTTCAGCGCGCCGAGCACGCCCAGCCCGATCTCGACCGCCTTGGCCACCGAGACCGGACCGTCCTCGGCGATGGTGTCCTGCAACGACTTCGACGCCACGTATTCCATGACGATCCACGGGTCGCCGTCGGTGCGCAGCACGTCGAAGATGCGGACCACGTTGACGTTGTTGAGCCGGGCGATGGCCCGCGCCTCACGCAGTGAGCGTTCCCGCATCTCGCGGCGCTCCTCCGGGGTGAGGCCGGGCGGCGGGACCAGTTCCTTGATGGCCACGTCCCGGTGCAGCACCTCGTCCCGCGCCTTCCAGACGCGGCCCATGCCACCCTGGCCGAGCGGTGACAGCAGCCTGTACCGGTCGGCGACGAGTTGGGGGAGCGCGTTCGACATCGCTGAAACCGTACCCGGCCGCCACGACGCACACACCGCCGGCACGCCACTGTCCGGCGAAGGTCGAGTTCCGGACGCGTACCCTGGGCCCATGTCTGCCGAAGAGCCGATGTTCCGGATCGTCCGTGGCGTGCCCACCGCCGAGGAGCTGGCCGCTCTGGTCGGCGCGATCGTGGTGCGCACCCGCCCGGTCGCGGTCGCCGCGCCGGCCGCCGTCTCGCACTGGTCCCGCAGCGCCCGCCCGGCCGGCGCGAGCCCGCTCGCCGGTCCCGGCGCGTGGCGCGCCTCAGGTCTCCCCCGCTGAAACCTTCCCCGCGTACGGGACCCGTACCGGGACTGCCGGGATCCGCGCGGAGCCATTAACCTCACTCAGGGAAACCGTGCGGTGACGGGCAGGGAGGTCCGATGATCCCGGAGGACGACCGGCCAGCCGGCTGGCTACGCGACTACGGCGGCATCGAGGCCGACATCCAACAGATGCGCGAGTTCGCCGACCGCCTGCAGGACGAGGTCACGCGCAACTACTCCCCCCACCTGTCGTACATCGCCGACGACATGAAGGCCCCGGTGCCCAACCCGGCCGACGCCTTCGTCGAGCTGGTGCAGTTCATGCAGGCCCACCACGAGACCCAGAAGGCCGCCGTGAGCGCGGTGTGGGACCTGGCCCCCGCCACCGGCAGGCTGGCCGACGCCGCCGGCCGGATCGCCGCCCACTACGGCGACGCGGACGCGTTCTCCTCGGCCCGCGTCGCCGACGTCGAACGGGCGCTCACCACCCCGTCCACCGCCGTCACGCGTCCGATGCCGCCCCTGGCCGACCCCACCGCAACCGATCAGGGGCAGCAGGTGGTCCTGCCGTGATCGAACGGGGCGGCGGACGCACCGCCGGGCTCACCGACTGGCAGCTGATGGACGTCTCCAGCATGTGGGCGTGCCTGCAGGACCAGGACACCACCGGCCAGTGGAAGCAGGTCGCCGGCTGGCGGAAGGTCTGCGACCTGGCCCTGGCGCACCTGAGCCGGTTGCGCGAATACCGGCGAGGGCTCGCCGAAGCGTGGCCGCCCGAGACCAACGCGGCCGCGCGGGCGTACGTCGCCGAACTCGACCAGCTCATCGAACGCGTACAGCACACCCACGACGCCGCCGCCGCGAACTACGACGCGCTGGCCGCCGCCGCGCGCGCCATCGGCAGCGCCCGCACCGAGCTGCGACCGCTCTACGACGAGTACGCGACCAAGCTGCGACAGAAGCAGGCGTACGAGACGACGATCGCCGACCCGAAGGCGGTGGCGGGCAGCCGGCTTCCGGAGCGGCCCCCGGTGACGGACGAGGACCTGGAGCGGTTGAACGTCAGGGCGCGCGGGTTGATGACGGGATTGAGCGGAGAGCTCCAACAAGCCCAGGTCATGCTCCGCCAGCCTCCAGCCCCACCACGGCCGCCTCGCGATTCCGCTTCGCCGGATGGAGCCGAGGGCGTGGGCGGCGTCCCGATCATTCCTCCGGTCGTCCCAGCAGCGATCGCGCCGACATCAACGCCTGCCGGTACGTCCCGGCATTCGCCACTGCCCCCGCAGCCCGGTCAGACGTCACCTCCTGTTCGCGTCACAGGCCCCGTCCTCGGAGGTGCCTCACCAGGGGTAGTTACCGGCCCAGCAGGCCCGAATCCGAGCTTGGTAACTCCGGTAAGTGGCACTTTCCCCGGCCCTTCAAACTCTGGCTATCCACCAGCACTTCCACCGAACTTCAGACCAAATTCTGACTCTCCTCGGGTTGGCAGACCACCCGTGCCGCCGGGCGCAGTACCTCAGCCGAGTAGCCCAGCATCCACTCAGCGCCCTGTCCCACCTAGCTTGATCGGTGGAATGCCGGGCACCAACGCCAGCCAGCCGAACCGATCCCCGGCGATGCGGAAGGTCAATCCGGTCGGGGGCGTGATCGGCGGAGGAGGCGCCGGCACCTCTCCCACTGGCGCCGCCGGCTCTCGACCCGGCGGCGTTCGTGCTGCCGGCGCGAATATGATGCCGCCGAGCGGAAGCCCAGCAGGCATGGCATACCCATTCGGCGAGAACAGGAGCCGCAGAGAGCAACCTGGGAAGGCATGGGATAGAGACAATCCCTGGGAGACAGATAAGGGCGTCGAACCGGTCATGCGGCCACCAGAGGACGAGGGGCCAATTGATCCAGGCCCAGCCATTGGGCTTGATAAGTGAGTCGGATAGTCACACTATTACCCATCATTGCATCTCTCGCAATTCCCTCCCTTACCCCTATCGACCTAAACAAGCCAAGAGCAGGCCGAATCGTTTCGGCATCCACCAAGCAATGGCACCTAGGCTTCTTACACGCCACGCAGGCGCAGCGGTCAAGTCAAGGGACGGGAGTGGTCGTTGCAGTCCTCGATACCGGCGTCGCCGCTCACCCGGCCCTGATACCAAACTTGCTCAACGGAGCGGACGTAACTCCTGGGGGGTCCGGCAACGGCCAACGGGATACGAACGGGCACGGGACCGCGATGGCCGGCCTAATCGCAGCAACGAGCGATGGAAGTAGCAAAACTCTTCAAGGAATAGCACCAAGAGCTAAGATTCTGCCCGTAATAGTTGCACCACCGAATGGCCAAGGCGACGCCGATTCACTCGCGGATGGGATTGATTTCGCCGTCTCGCGCGGCGCGACAGTAATCAGCATCTCAAGCGTGGGCGGCGTGACCCAAAGGCTCGTCCGAGCCGTAAATTCGGCAATCATGGCAAACGTGACACTAGTCGCTTCCGCAGGGAATCGCCCAGCGGACGGTTATGTCGGCTACCCGGCAAGCGAACCCGCAGTAATCGCGGTTGGTGGAGTTGACCGCAATGGGAATCATGCCGCCATCTCGGTCAGCGGGCCGGAGATCGATGTCGTTGCGCCCGCTGTAGACATCTATAGCACTGGGCTAAACGGAGGCTACCGGGTCGGCACCGGCACGTCCGATGCCACTGCGATCGTGGCTGGCGCCGCCGCGCTCATCCGCTCCAAATACCCCAACCTTCCCGCCGCAGAGGTCGCGCACCGACTGACCGCGACCGCTGTCGACAAGGGCCCACCCGGCCGCGACGACCAGTACGGCTACGGGGTGATCGATCTGGTCGCCGCGCTCACCGCCGACGTCCCTCCGCTCGGCTTCGAGTCGACCGGCGTCACCGCCCCGGCCCCGACCGCCGCCGCACCCGACGCCGGTGGCGACAACAGCACCGCCCGAGGGCTCGCGACCCTGGGCGCCCTGCTGGCGGCAGGCGGCGCCTACCTCGTCTGGCGTCGTCGTCGACGTGCCGACGGCCCGCCACCGAGGATCAGCCGGTAGCGTCGGCGGGGTGCTGAACTCCGTGCCGTTGCGTCTCGTGCTCGCCTCGCAGAGTCCCGCCCGCCGCAAGCTGCTCCAGGCCGCGGGGATCGAACCCGACGTGCTGGTCAGCGGTGTCGACGAGTCGCTGGTGGTCAGCGAGCGGGCCGAGGACCTGTGTCTCGAACTGGCCCGGCTAAAGGCCCAGGCCGTACTCGGTCGACTGCGGTCCACCGCGGAGGAGCGCACGCTGGTGCTCGGCTGCGACTCGGTGCTCGCGTTCGACGGTGAGATTCTCGGGAAGCCGGCGGACGCGGCGGACGCCACTCGGCGGTGGCGGCGGATGCGGGGGCGTAGTGGCGTCCTGCACACCGGGCACTGCCTGATCGACGTGGTGCACGAGTCGCGCGCCGAGGCGGTCGCCTCGACCACGGTGCACTTCGCGGACATCAGCGACGAGGAGATCGCCGCGTACGTGGCGACGGGCGAGCCGCTGGCGGTGGCCGGCGCGTTCACGATCGACGGGCTGGGTGGGGCGTTCCTGACCGGCATCGAGGGCGACCCGGGCACGGTGGTGGGCCTGTCCCTGCCCCTGTTGCGTCGGCTTCTCGCCGAGTTGGACCTTCGCATCGTCGATCTGTGGACGAAGGTCGCGCCGGGGGGCCAGGAGATCGAGCATCTCGGCTAACGTCCGGGCATGAGCACGAAGCCGCTACCGCTGACCCCGGAACTGCACGCCTATCTGGTGGCCCACGGGTCCGCCCCCGACGAGGTGGTCCGCGACCTGGCCGAGGAGACCCGGGCGGCCCTTCCGGCCGAGGCGGACATGCAGGTCGCTCCCGAACAGGCGGCGTTCCTGACCTTCCTGACCCGGTTGCTCGGGGTGCGGCAGGCGGTGGAGGTGGGGACGTTCACCGGTCTCTCCTCACTCGCGATCGCCCGGGGGCTGGCCGACGGTGGTCGACTGACCTGCTTCGACATCTCGGCGGAGTACACCGACGTGGCCCGGCGTTACTGGGCCCGCGCCGGGGTGCAGGACCGGATCGAGCTGCGCATCGGGCCGGCCGCGGACGGGCTGCGCGAGCTGCCCCGGGAGCGTCACCTCGACTTCGCGTTCATCGACGCGGACAAGGTCGGCTACCCGGTCTACTGGGACGAGCTGGTGCCCCGGATGCGCCCCGGCGCGGTGATCGCGGTGGACAACACCCTGCGGGCCGGTCGGGTGCTCGCCCCGCGCAACGCGGACGATCGGGCGATCGCCGCGTTCAACGACGAGGTCCTCGCCGACGTCCGCGTCGAGGCCGTGATGCTGCCGATCGCCGACGGGGTCACGCTCGCCCGCGTGCGCTGAACCAGTTCGCCGAGGTGGCGGTATCGAGGCACGCCGGACACCGCCACCTCAGCGAAGTGGAGTCGATCAAGCGGGCGCGACACCGGGCGCCAGGGCCCGGCCCAGCCGCATGGTCAGCAGCACGGCCACCGCGATGAACACGGGCAACAGCAGGAAGGCCCGGTGCGGGCCGACGCCGTCGGCCACCCAGCCGAGCACGACCGGCGCGATCCCGAAACCAACCCCCATCGAGTACGACGACCAGCCCGCCGCCCGATCGGTGGCCGTGCCGGCGGCCGCGAGAGCGATGGAGATCGCCAGCGGGTAGTGGAGGGCGTTGCCCAGCCCGAGCACGACCAGGCCGGTGACCGCCAGCCAGCCGATCGGGCTGGCCCAGAACAGGGTGAACCCGGCGAGTGAGACGGTGAGGGCGCCGAGCAGCAGCGGCACCGGTGGCCAGCGCAGCGCGGCCCGGCCACCGGCGGCCCGGCCGACGAACATGCCGCAGACGATCGCCGCGACACCCGCCGACGCGCCGCCGGCACTCAGTCCGGCATGGCCGCGGAGCACGTCGGCGGTCCAGAGCGACAGGCAGACCTCGATCGAGCCGGTGACCGACATCAGAACCCAGGCGATCCAGTACGCCCGCGGCAACCGCGCGGACGCCGCCCGCATGCCCGCATCGAGGCCTCGGCAAGGTCCTGATCCGCTCGAACGAGATCTCACCGAAACCTCGCCCGACCCGCGGGCGAGCACAGCGGAGGCGCCCGCCGCGGGAGCCACAGCGCCGGGAGCGACAGCGCCAGGAGTAACAGCGGCGGGAGCGACAGCGGCGGCAACGGGCGCGGGCGCGGCCGATGGGGAAGCGACGCCAACGGGGGCGGCGGCAGCCGCGGTAGCGGGGGCGTCCTGCGGCAGGCGTACCCGGAAGGTCAACGCGGCGAGCGCGACCAGCGTGATCAGCCCGACCTCGACGGCCATCACCGGTCGCCAGCCGACGCCGGCGTCCACCGTGACGCCGATGGTCAGCGGCGCCAGGATGCCCATGCCGGCGCAGGCGGCGTTGGCCTCGGTGAGCGCGGCGGGCGCAGCCGGCCCGTGCCGGGCGGTGAGCACCACGTTGACGCCGCTGATCACCATCATGCCGAAGGTGGCGACGACCGCCACGGCGGCGATGGTGGCGGGCAGCGGGTGGAGCAGGCCGAGCGCGGTGACGCCGGCGGCCACGCCGGCGAGGCCGAGCCAGATGGCCGGGCCCCGGCCGTAGCGGCGGGCGACCGGGGCGAACAGCGCGCCGCCGGCGAGCGCGCCGACCGCGATGCCGGTGCTGTGCAGGCCGGCGACGGCGGCGCTGGTGCCCTGTTCGTCGCGGAGCAGCGGTACGACGGGGCCGAACCCGTAGAGGAAGAAGCCCCAGAGGCCCAGCTGCGCGTAGGTCAGCCAGGTGGTCCGGTCACGGGTGAGGCGAGGCACCGGCCCGACGCTACGCGCGCACGACCGGCGCCTCGCCTTGAGTGAGAGGCAGCTCTCCCCGGGTGTTAAGAGGGGGCCCTTCCTCTACCGGAGGCGTTAATAGGGGGCCCCTCCTTTCATCTCACGCTGCGGGCGAACTGGCGGGCGGCCCAGACCACGCCGGCCACGGCGAGCACCGTGATGATTGCCAGCCCCTGCCAGACCTTGTCGTTGCCGAGGTCGCCGCCGAAGAGGGCGCGGGTGCCGTCGACGGCCCAGGAGAACGGGTTCCACTTGGCCACGCCCTGGAGCCAGCCGGGGGCGAAGGTGAGGGGCAGCAGGATGCCGGAGAGCAGCAGGACCGGCTGGGCGACCGTGTTCATCAGCGGGGCGAGCGCGTCCTCGCTCTTGACCTTGAGCGCGACGCCGTAGGAGACGGCCGAGGTCATCAGCGCGATGAGGGCGAGCATCAGGTAGGCCAGCAGCAGGTAGCCGATGAAGACGCGCAGGTCGAACAGGAGCGCCAGGAGGGTGATGATGACGGCCTGGGCGATCAGCGAGACCACGTCGCGCAGGGAGCGGCCGAGCAGCAGGGCGAGTCGGCTGACCGGGGTGACCCGGGAGCGTTCGATCACCCCGGCGCGCAGCTCGGCGATCAGGCCGAAGCCCTGGAAGAGGCCGCCGAAGATGGCCAGCAGCACGAGCAGGCCGGGTACGAAGATCTTGTACGCGGCGGCCTGGGTGGGCGCGTTCAGGGCCGGCTTGAGCAGCGGGGCGAAGAGCAGCAGGTACATCACCGGCTGGAAGACGCCGACGAAGACCCAGACCGGGTTGCGCAGCAGCAGTTGCGCCTGGCGCTGGAAGATCAGCCAGGTGTCGCGGGCGAGTTTCATGACAGTTTCTCCGGGGGTCAGGACTCGCGCAGCGAGCGGCCGGTCTTGGTGAGGAAGACGTCGTCGAGGCTGGGTCGGTGCAGTTCGATCGAGCGCAGCTCCACCCCGGCGTGGTCGAGGCGGCGCAGCACCTGCGGGATGGCGACGGCGCCCTCGTCGACGTAGAGACGCAGGCCGCCCTCGTCGGCGGTCTCCAGCTTGGTCACGTACGCCTCGGTGTCGAGCAGTTGGGCGGCGTGCGGGGTGGTCGCGGCGTCCAGGCCGACGATCACCACCTCGCCGGAGATCTCGCGCTTCAGCTCGGCCGGGGTGCCCTCCGCGACCACCTCGCCGTGATCCATGATCGCGATCCGGTCGCAGAGAGCGTCGGCCTCGTCGAGGTAGTGCGTGGTGATGAAGACGGTCATCCCCTCGGTGCGCAGCCGCCGGATCTCGTCCCACATGTGGGCGCGGCTCTGCGGGTCGAGGCCGGTGGTCGGCTCGTCCAGGAAGACGATCTTCGGCTCGTGGATGATGCCGAGCGCGATCTCCACCCGCCGGCGCTGGCCGCCGGAGTAGGTCTTGCACTTGCGGTCGGCGTACTCGGTGAGCTGGAACGCGTCCAGCGCGCGGGTGGCGCGCCGCTGGGCGTCGGCCTTGGAGATGCCGTAGAGGCGGGCCTGGAGCACCAGTTCCTCGCGGGCGGTGGACTCGTCCCAGGTGCTGCCGCCCTGGGGCACGTAGCCGATCCGCCGGCGCACCCCGGCCGGGTCCTTGCGCAGGTCGGCCCCCGCGACGGTGGCCTGGCCGCCGTCCGGCTCGATGAGGGTGGCGAGCATCCGGAGCGTGGTGGTCTTGCCGGCGCCGTTGGGCCCGAGGAAGCCGAAGATCTCCCCCTCGGCGACGTCGAGGTTGACGCCACGGACCGCGTCCACGGTCTTCGTCTCGCGACCCGCGCGGGAGCGGAAGGACTTCCGCAGCCCCCTGGTCTCGATCATTTCTGCTCCTGGTCGTCCGGGCCGGACGTGACCGGCCGCCGATCGTCCGCGGGGAGGACGCACGACTCCCCCGCGGCTCCTGCCGAGGCTAACGCGATATAACTCTTCTAGTCAACGTTGATTATTTCTTGTCCCCGTCCGTCCAGCCCGACCAACCCTCGGCCTGCTCCATCCCCGCGGGGAGGTAGGACACACCGGACTCGATCCGCTCCGCGATCCGCTCACACCAGGCCGTCTCCGCCTCGGCCCGGGCCAGCCACAGCTCGAACATCCATCCGACGTGCACCGGTTTGCGGTTGCGCACCCAGTCGGAGTCCAACGAGGCGCGCATCGACTCGACGCCGGCGCGGAGCAGGTTGGCGCGGTTGCGCAACGCCGCCGCGGCCTCGTCGCGCGGCATCGCCGGCAGGAACGAGAACGCCGCCACGAACGGGTCCGGCGACTCCTGGACCTGCCACCACTGGGCCCGCAGCAACGTCTCGAACTCGTCCTCGCCCTTCGCCGTCACCTCGTACGTGGTGCGGGCCGGACGGGCGCCCACCTGCTCGACCGACACGGTCCGCAGCAGCCCCTCGTCGGTGAGCTTGCGCAACGCGTGATAGATCGAACCGGGCTGGACGTTCGCCCACTTGTCCGCGCTCCAACTCAGCAGCTCGCGGCGCACGTCGTAGCCGTGCACCGGCTGCATCCACCTGACCAGGCCCAGAATCATCATCCGCGTCGCCGACACCGGACAAGCGTAATAGCCAAGTTTGACTACAGTGCCACATCCCACACTGAGCGATCGTTAGGGCCAGCATGCCGGCCGATACACTCCCGGCATCGACCTCCCGGGAGGAGCCCCCAAGGTGCGCAAGGTTCTCATCGCCAACCGCGGCGAGATCGCCGTCCGCGTCATCCGCGCCTGCCGCGACGCCGGCCTGGCCAGCGTCGCCGTCTACGCGGACTCCGACCGGGACGCCCTGCACGCCACGCTCGCCGACGAGGCGTACGCCCTCGGCGGCGACACCGCGGCGGACAGCTACCTGCGCATCGACAAGCTCATCGACGTGGCCGCCCGCGCCGGCGCGGACGCCGTGCACCCCGGCTACGGCTTCCTCTCCGAGAACGCCGACTTCGCCCAGGCCGTCATCGACGCCGGGCTGACCTGGATCGGCCCCACCCCGCAGGCGATCCGCGACCTGGGCGACAAGGTGACCGCCCGGCACATCGCGCAGCGCGCCGGCGCGCCGCTGGTGCCCGGCACCCCGGACCCGGTGGGCAACGCCGACGAGGTGATGGCGTTCGCCGTCGACCACGGGCTGCCGGTCGCCATCAAGGCGGCCTTCGGCGGCGGCGGGCGCGGCCTCAAGGTCGCCCGCACCATGGAGGAGATCCCCCACCTGTTCGAGTCGGCCACCCGCGAGGCGGTCGCCGCGTTCGGCCGGGGCGAGTGCTTCGTCGAGCGCTACCTGGACCAGCCGCGCCACGTCGAGGCGCAGGTGCTGGCCGACCAGCACGGCAACGTGATCGTGGTGGGCACCCGCGACTGCTCGCTGCAGCGCCGGCACCAGAAGCTGGTCGAGGAGGCGCCCGCGCCCTTCCTCAGCGACGCCCAGCGCGCGCAGATCCACGACAGCGCGAAGGCGATCTGCCGGGAGGCCGGCTACCACGGTGCCGGCACGGTGGAATACCTGGTCGGCGCGGACGGCACCATCTCCTTCCTGGAGGTCAACACCCGGCTCCAGGTGGAGCACCCGGTGACCGAGGAGACCGCCGGCATCGACCTGGTACGCGAGCAGTTCCGCATCGCCGACGGCGAGAAGCTGCGCATCACCGAGGACCCGACGCCGCGTGGCCACGCCATCGAGTTCCGGATCAACGGCGAGGACCCGGGCCGCAACTTCCTGCCCGCTCCGGGCACCGTCACCGCGCTGCGGTTGCCGTCCGGCCCGGGTGTCCGGGTCGACACCGGCATCTCGGCCGGCGACGTGATCGGTGGCAACTTCGACTCGCTGCTGGCCAAGGTGATCATCGTCGGCGAGACCCGCACCGAGGCCCTGGAGCGGGCCCGCCGGGCGCTCGACGAGATGGTGGTCGAGGGCATGGCCACCGCGCTGCCCTTCCACCGCCTGGTGGTCCGCGACGAGGCGTTCACCGCTGAGCCGTTCACCGTGCACACCCGCTGGATCGAGACGGAGTTCGACAACACCGTCCCGGCCTTCACCGCCGCCGCCGGTGACGCCGAGGCTCCGGCCGAGCGCGAGACCGTCGTGGTCGAGGTGGGCGGCAAGCGGCTGGAGGTCGTCCTCCCCGCCGGACTCGGCGCGGGTACGGCGACCGCCGCGCCCGCCGCGAAGAAGCCGGCCCGCCGGGGTGGCGGGGGCAAGGCGGGCGCCGCGGTCAGCGGTGACACGCTCACCTCCCCCATGCAGGGCACCATCGTCAAGATCGCCGTGGCCGACGGCGACACGGTCGCCGAGGGCGACCTGGTCGTGGTGCTGGAGGCGATGAAGATGGAGCAGCCGCTGCACGCGCACAAGGCCGGCACGGTGAGCGGGCTGGCCGCCGAGGTGGGCGCCGTGATCACGGCCGGCGCCGCGATCTGCACCATCGCCTGAGGTGTAAGGAAGGGCCCCTTCTTAACGCCTGAGGTAGAGAAAGGGCCCCTTCTTAACAGCGCGGGGCCGGGTGGTCCTTGCCACCACCGGGGGCGGGAGCGCGCCCGGGCGGGAATGATGTTCGGGTGCGGTTCCTTCATGGCGCGGTCCCCGCGCACGACCTGACCTACAACGACGTCTTCATGGCGCCCAACCGCTCGCAGGTGGGCTCCCGACTCGACGTCGATCTGTCCTCCGGCGACGGCACCGGCACCACCATCCCGCTGGTGGTGGCGAACATGACCGCGGTGGCCGGCCGGCGGATGGCCGAGACGGTGGCCCGGCGCGGCGCCGTGGCGGTGATCCCGCAGGACATCCCGATCGAGGTCGTGGCCAACGTCGTCGGCTGGGTCAAGCAGCGGCACCTGGTGCACGACACCGCGATCACGCTGGGTCCGACCGACACCGTCGGCGACGCGATCCACCTGCTGCCCAAGCGCTCCCACGGCGCGGTCGTCGTGGTCGACGCGGACGGGCGGCCGATGGGCGTGGTGACGGAGGCGGACACCGTCGGGGTGGACCGCTTCGCCCAGCTGCGGCACGTGATGTCCACCGAGCTGCACACCGTGCCGGCGGACGCGGACCCGCGTACCGGATTCGACCGGTTGTCGGCGGGCCGGCGGCGGCTCGCGCCGGTGGTGGACGGCGAGGGCCGCCTGGTCGGCGTGCTGACCCGGCAGGGCGCGCTGCGCGCCACGCTCTACCGGCCGGCGGTGGACGACCGGGGCCGGCTGCGCATCGCCGCCGCGGTGGGCATCAACGGCGACGTCACCGGCAAGGCCGCCGCGCTGCTGGAGGCGGGGGTGGACACGCTGGTGGTGGACACCGCGCACGGTCACCAGGAGCGGATGCTCCAGGCGCTGCGGGCGGTGCGCAAGCTCGACCCGGGGGTGCCGGTGGCGGCGGGCAACGTGGTCACCGCGGACGGCGTACGCGACCTGGTCGAGGCCGGTGCGGACATCGTGAAGGTCGGTGTCGGGCCGGGCGCCATGTGCACCACCCGGATGATGACCGGCGTGGGCCGCCCGCAGTTCTCCGCGGTGCTCGACTGCGCCGCGGCGGCCCGCTCGCTGGGCCGGCACGTCTGGGCCGACGGCGGCGTACGGCACCCGCGGGACGTGGCGCTGGCGCTGGCCGCGGGCGCCTCGAACGTGATGATCGGCTCCTGGTTCGCCGGCACCTACGAGTCCCCCGGCGATCTCTACACCGACGCCGACGGCCGGCGCTACAAGGAGAGCTTCGGCATGGCCTCGTCGCGGGCGGTGAGCGCCCGGACCGCCGAGGACAGCGCGTTCGACCGGGCCCGCAAGGCCATCTTCGAGGAGGGCATCTCCTCGGCCCGGATGTACCTGGACCCGAACCGCCCGGGCGTCGAGGACCTGATCGACGAGATCATCTCCGGGGTACGCAGCGCGTTCACCTACGCGGGCGCACGCAGCCTGGAGGAGTTCCACGAGCGGGCGCTGGTCGGCGTGCAGAGCACCGCCGGGTACACCGAGGGGATGCCGCTGCCGACCAGTTGGTGACCGTTCAGGAGAAGAGCCGGCCGACCACCGCACGGGCGGCGGGCTCGGGGTCGGCGCCCACCCGGGACGGGAGGGCGCCGGCCAGCCACAGCTCGGCGAAGCCGTGCGCGATCGACCAGGCGGCCAGCGCGTCCGGGTCGGGTTCCCGGCCGGTGTGCCGGGCCACCCCGCCGCGCAGCAGCTCCCCGGTCCGCTGCCGGGCCGCCACCAGCTCCGGGTCGTCGGCCCGGTAGAGGTCCGGACGGAACATCACCTCGAAGTGCGCGCGGTGCCGGACCGCGAAGACGACGTACGCGACGCCGCTCTCCCGGAAGTCGTCGCCCGCCCCCCGCAGCGCCTCGCCGAGCTTGTCGAAGCCCTGGATGGCGAGCGCGGTGAGCAACCCCGCCTTGTCACCGAAGTGGTGCGCGGGCGCCGCGTGCGAGACGCCGGCCCGCCGGGCGAGATCGCGCAGGCTCAGCGCGGCCGGCCCGGATTCGGCGATCGCGTCCACGGCGGCGGCCAGCAGCGCCCGGCGCAGGTCCCCGTGGTGGTAGGAGCCGGAGGACGTCATGACCCCCACCCTAACTTGTCATTGACAAGATGGCATCCACGCCGGCAATCTTGTCGCTGACAAGATTGCTCGACGGAGGGATGAGCCGTGGCACCCCTGATCGCACTCCTCACCGGCACCGCCGTGGCCCGGATCGCCGGCCTGCTCGGCGTGGACGCGCTCGACGGCTGGCATCCCGCGCTGCGGGTCGGCCTGGCGCTGATGCTCGTGCTGACCGGCACGGCCCACTTCGCCTCCCGGCGGGCGGACCTGATCGCCATGGTTCCGCCGGCGCTGCCCCGGCCGGACCTGCTGGTCACGCTCACCGGCGTGCTGGAACTCGGCGGCGCGGTCGCCCTGCTGCCGCCGGCGACCGCGCGCTGGGCCGCGGCCGGCCTGGCGCTGCTGATGCTCGCCATGTTCCCGGCCAACGTCTCGGCCGCCCGCCGCCGGCTGACGCTCGCCGGCCGACCGGTCACCCCGCTGGCCACCCGGACGGCGCTCCAGCTCGTCTTCGTGGCCGCCGCGCTCGCGGTCGCCCTGGGCGACTGACCGCGCCCTCGGCCGCGCCCGGTGCACATCCGCCGTCCGCGCGCCGCGGTCCAGGTGCCGGGCTGCGGTGCGGTGCCGGGCAGCCGCCCGACGGCTGCGGGCGGGGTGCCGGACCGACCGGAGAACGGCGTGCCTGCCGACCCGGATCGGCAGGCACGCCCCGGCCTCAGACCCGCGCCGGCTCCGCCCCGGCCGGCGGGGCGTCCCCCGTCACCTCGGCGCGCACGCTCGGCAGGCGCAGGCAGGCGAGCAGGCCGACCAGCAGGAACCCGGCCGCGGTGAAGGCGGCGTACCGGGTGGCGTCGGAGAAGGCCGCCTTCGCCTCCTCGGCGATCGGCGCGGTACGCGGATCCGCCGCCAGCCCGCCGATCGCCGCGCCGGCGCTCTCCTTCACCGCGCTCACCACCTGGTCCCGACCGGCCGGGTCGAGGCCGGGCTGGTCGGCCAGCCGGTCGCCGAGGAGGCCGCCGAGGCCGGCGAAGAGCACGGTGCCGAGCACGGCGATGCCGAGCGCCGAACCGACCTGCCGGGCGGTGCTCTGCAGTCCGGAGCCCTGCCCGCTGCGCCGGACCGGCACCTCGGCCAGCGAGACGCCGGTGAGCTGGGCGGTGGCGAGACCGACGCCGATGCCGTAGACGAAGAGGAACGCCAGTGGCGCCCACCAGCGGGTGTCCGGGGCCACCACGAAGCCCAGTCCGGCGACGCCGACCAGCTCGGCCGCGACGCCCAACTGGACCACCCGGGCCGCGCCCCACCGCTGGGTCAGCGGCGCACCGATGCCGCTGGCCAGGAAACTGCCCACGGCGAGTGGCAGCAGCGCCAGGCCGGTGCGGAAGGCGCTGTAGCCGAGCACGTTCTGGAACCACAGCGGCAGCGCGAAGAGCAGGCCGAACTCGCCCAGGCTGACGATCGCCGCGGCCAGGATGCCGTTGCGGAACGAGCCGATGCCGAACAGCGACAGGTCGAGCAGCGCGGGTCGCCCGGCGCGGTTGCGGCGGACCTGCTGGGCCAGGAAGACCCCGAGTGCGGTCAGCCCGGCCAGCGCGGCCACCGGCACCGGGGAGATCGAGGCGGTCCAGTCGAGGCCGAAGAGGCTGAACGGGCGTTCCCGCTCCCACCAGCCGTAGGTGCGTCCCTCGATGAGCGCGAAGACCACGCCGGTCATGCCGACCACGGAGAGCAGCGCGCCGAGCAGGTCGACCCCGCGTTCGGCGCGGTCGTCCCGGGACTCGGCGACCAGCAGCAGGGTCGCCCCGATCACGGCCAGGCTGACCGGGACGTTGATGCCGAACGCCCACCGCCAGGAGTACGTGGTGGTGAGCCAGCCGCCGAGCAACGGGCCGAGCGCCGCCGCGCCGCCGATGGTCGAGCCCCAGACGGCGAATGCGATGCCCCGCTCCC
Source organism: Micromonospora sp. WMMD754 (assembly GCF_049315235.1). Taxonomy (NCBI): domain Bacteria; kingdom Bacillati; phylum Actinomycetota; class Actinomycetes; order Micromonosporales; family Micromonosporaceae; genus Micromonospora; species Micromonospora sp. WMMD754. The sequence continues at coordinate 2,842,421 of NZ_CP186058.1, read as the reverse complement.
GGCCGGTGAAGTTGGCGTTGAGCAGGGAGAGCGAGGTGGGCAGCATCATCGCGCCACCGATGCCCTGCAGCACCCGGGCGCCGATCAGCGCCTCGCCGGAGCCGGCGAGTGCCGCCAGCACGCTGGCCACCACGAAGACGCCCACGCCGGCGACGAACATCCGCCGCCGCCCGGACCGGTCGGCGAAGCGGCCGGCGACCAGCAGCAACGCGGCGAAGACCAGGGTGTACGCCTCCTGCACCCACTGGGCGTCGGTCGAGGTGATGTCCAGGTCCCGGATGATCTGCGGAACCGCGACGTTCACGATGGTGGCATCCACGATGATCATCGCCACGCCGAGGCTGATGGCGAGCAGCCCGAACCAACGTCCGCGCCCGTCGCTGCGCATGGCACCCCTCCCGCTTTAGCTAGATTTTCTAGCTACCTGAGATGCTAGCTTTAACCCGTGGAGGGGTCGCCGTCAACCGGAGAGGCCACGCCCGCCGGCCGGCCGCCGAGCAGCGAGGCCGCCCGGGCGCTGCGTGAGATGCTGCGGGTCGCCGGGGACACCCGGGCCGCGTTGGCCCGCCGCCTCGGCATCGGCGCGACCGACGCCGCGGCCATCGACCACCTGATCTCCAGCCCCGAGCCGCTGGGCCCGGTGGAGCTGGGCAACCGTTTGGGCATCCGGTCCGCCTCCGCCACCACGCTCGTCGACCGGCTGGTCCAGGCCGGACACGTCGCCCGCGCCCCGCATCCGCACGATCGCCGGCGCCTGACCCTCCAGGTGACCGAGCACGCGGTCGGCGAGGTGCTGGAGGCGCTGCGGCCCATGCTGGTCGGCGTCGACCGCGCGGTCGCCCGACTCACCCCCGAACAGGCCGAGGCCACCGCCACGTTCCTGCGCGAGGTCGCCGAGGTGATGCGGGAGTACGTCGCCACCGCGCCGGACGAGCCGCCCCGCGCCCGTACCGAGCGTGGCTGAGGGCACTCTCAGAAATTAGTTTGGGCCCTGATGGTTCGGGGGCTAATCTGGCGCCCGTGAACATGGGACCGCTCGTCCGCTACCCCGACGCGCTGCAACAGGCGCCGCTCGGCCGGCTGATCTCGATCGCCGGCCACGTCGTCGAGCAGCACTGGGGGCGCTACCTGGCCGAGCACCACGGCCTCACCTCCGCCGGCATGCGGGTGCTGATGATCCTGCTGCGGGCCGGCGACATCACCCACCGCGAGATGGCGGAGCTGTGCTTCGTCCGGCCCGCCACCCTCACCGGCATCGTCGACACCCTGGAACGCGACGGCTTCGTCAGCCGGCGGCGCAACCCGGAGGACCGGCGTGCCGTCCAGCTCACGCTCACCGACAAGGGCCAGGAGCACGCCCGCGCGATCATCGACCTGATCCACAGCGACCGGCCGTTGACGTCGGTCGACGCCGACCCGGCCAAGCGGGCCGTCATCCGCGAATTCCTGACCGAAATCATCACCGGCATGTCCGACGGGGACCTCCGTCGGTTGAACCGGGACAGCGAGTCCGACACCGAGTCGCCAACGGGGAGACATCCGTGCTGATCCGCCTGCTCCGCACACATCTACGCCCGTACCGACGACTGCTGGCCGCCGTGGTGGCGCTCCAGTTCGTCGGCACGATGGCCTCGCTCTACCTGCCCAGCCTCAACGCCGACATCATCGACCGGGGCGTCGCCCGCGGCGACACCGACCAGATCCTGCGGACGGGCGGCTGGATGCTGGTGGTCAGCCTGCTCCAGATCGCCTGCTCGATCGCCGCGGTCTACCTCGGCGCGAAGACCGCGATGGGCTTCGGCCGCGACGTCCGCAGGGCGATCTTCGGGCACGTCAACCGCTTCTCCGCCCGCGAGGTGGCCCGCTTCGGCGCGCCGTCCCTGATCACCCGCAACACCAACGACGTCCAGCAGGTGCAGATGCTGGTGCTGCTCAGCTGCACCATGCTGGTGGCCGCGCCGATCATGAGCGTCGGCGGCGTGGTGATGGCGCTGCGCGAGGACGTCGGCCTCTCCTGGCTGATGCTGGTCTGCGTACCGGTGCTGGCCGTCGCGCTGGGCCTGATCATCCGCCGGATGGTGCCGGGCTTCCGGCTCATGCAGACCCGGATCGACACCGTCAACCGGGTGCTGCGCGAGCAGATCACCGGCATCCGGGTGGTCCGGGCGTTCGTCCGCGAGCCGTACGAGACCGACCGCTTCCAGGGGGCCAACGCCGACCTGACCGCGACCGCGCTGCGCATCGGCCGACTCCAGGCGCTGATCTTCCCGATCGTGATGCTGGTGCTCAACGTCTCCAGCGTGGCGGTGCTCTGGTTCGGCGCGGCCCGGGTCGACTCCGGGGAGATCCAGGTCGGCGCGCTCACCGCGTTCCTGCAGTACCTGATGCAGATCCTGATGGCGGTCATGATGGCCACCTTCATGCTGATGATGGTGCCCCGGGCGGCGGTCTGCGCCGAACGCATCGAGGAGGTGCTGGACACCGACTCCTCGGTGGTGCCGGCGGCCGACCCGGTGACCGAGGTCGCCGGACGCGGCGAGCTGGAGCTGCGCGGCGCCGGCTTCCAGTACCCGGGCGCCACCGCGCCGGTGCTGCGCGACATCTCGTTCCGGGCCCGACCGGGCCGCACCACGGCGATCATCGGGTCCACCGGCGCCGGCAAGACCACGTTGCTGACGCTGATCCCCCGGCTGGTCGACCCGACCGCCGGCGCGGTCCTGGTCGACGGCGTGGACGTGCGCGACCTGGCCCCGGACGAGCTGTGGCGGCGGATCGGGCTGGTGCCGCAACGGCCGTACCTGTTCAGCGGCACGGTGGCGAGCAACCTGCGCTACGGCAACCCGGACGCCACCGACGCGGACCTGTGGGCGGCCCTGGAGATCGCCCAGGCGCGCGACTTCGTCGCCGAGATGCCGGGCGGGCTGGAGGCGCCGATCGCGCAGGGCGGCACCAACGTCTCCGGCGGCCAGCGGCAACGCCTGGCCATCGCCCGCGCGCTGGTCCGCAAGCCGGAGATCTATCTCTTCGACGACTCCTTCTCCGCGCTCGACCTCGGCACGGACGCCCGGCTGCGGGCCGCCCTCAAGCCGGTCACCGCGGACGCGGCGGTGGTGATCGTGGCCCAGCGGGTCTCCACGATCGTCGACGCCGACCAGATCATCGTGCTCGAGGACGGGGGTGTCGTCGGGATGGGACGGCACGAGGAACTGCTGGAGAACTGCCCGACGTACGCCGAGATCGTGGCGTCCCAGCAGACGGCGGAGGTGACCCTGTGAGTGACACGAGAGCTGTGCCGCAGCAGAAGGGCGAGCCGAAGCGGCTGCCTCCGGCCGGACGGCGGCCCGGCGGCCCGCCGCACATGAACATGGGCATGCCGGCCGAGAAGGCGATGCGGTTCGGGCCGTCGGCGCGGCGGCTGCTCGGGCGGCTGCGCCCGTACCGGATCCAGCTCGTCGGTGTGCTGGCGCTGGCGCTGGCCAGCGTCGGGCTGAGCGTGATCGGGCCGAAGGTGCTCGGGCACGCCACGGACCTGATCTTCAACGGGGTGATCGGGCGGCAGTTGCCGGCCGGCACCAGCACCGAGGCGGCGGTGGCCGCGGCCCGGGCCGCGGGCAACGGCAACTTCGCCGACATGCTGGCCCGGATGGACGTGGTGCCCGGCGCGGGCATCGACTTCGACCGGCTGGGCCGGGTGCTGGCGTTCGCGGTCGCGCTCTACGTCGCCGCGAGCGTGCTGATGTGGGCGCAGGGCTGGGTGCTCAACGGCGTGGTGCAGCGCACCGTGTTCCGGCTCCGCGCCGACGTGGAGGACAAGCTCAACCGGCTGCCGCTGCCGTACTTCGACAAGCAGCCGCGGGGCGAGCTGCTGAGCCGGGTCACCAACGACATCGACAACATCTCGCAGACCCTCCAGCAGACGCTGAGCCAGCTGCTCACGTCGCTGCTGACCGTCGTCGGCGTACTCGGGATGATGTTCTGGATCTCGCCGCTGCTGGCGACGGTGGCCCTGGTCGCGATCCCGCTGTCGGTGATCGTCACCGGTCAGATCGCCAAGCGGTCGCAGCGCAAGTTCATCGCCCAGTGGACCCACACCGGTGAGCTGAACGCCCAGATCGAGGAGGCCTACACCGGGCACGAGCTGGTCAAGGTGTTCGGCCGGCAGAAGGAGGTCGAGGCCGCCTTCCACGCCAAGAACGAGGAGCTGTTCAAGGCCAGCTTCGGCGCCCAGTTCGTCTCCGGGATCATCATGCCGGCGATGTTCTTCATCGGGAACCTCAGCTACGTCGCCATCGCGGTGGTCGGCGGGCTGCGGGTGGCCTCCGGCGCGATGAGCCTCGGCGACGTGCAGGCGTTCATCCAGTACTCGCGGCAGTTCACCCAGCCGCTCACCCAGGTCGCGTCGATGGCCAACCTGCTCCAGTCCGGGGTGGCCTCGGCCGAGCGGGTCTTCGCCGTGCTCGACGCCGACGAGCAGAGCGCCGACCCGGCCGAGCCGGCCCGGATCGCCGACCCGCACGGCCGGGTCGAGTTCGAACACGTCTCGTTCCGCTACGACCCGGACAAGCCGCTGATCGACGACCTCTCCCTGGTCGCCGAGCCCGGGCACACCGTGGCCATCGTCGGTCCCACCGGCGCCGGCAAGACCACCCTGGTCAACCTGGTCATGCGGTTCTACGAGCTGGACGCCGGCCGGATCACGCTGGACGGGGTGGACATCAGCACCCTGCGCCGGGACGACCTGCGCGGACGGATCGGCATGGTGCTCCAGGACACCTGGCTGTTCGGCGGCACCATCCGGGACAACATCGCCTACGGGCGGCCGGACGCCACCGAGGAGGAGATCCTCGCCGCCGCCCGGGCGACCTTCGTGGACCGTTTCGTCCGCAGCCTGCCGGACGGCTACGACACCGTCATCGACGAGGAGGGCAGCAACGTCAGCGCCGGCGAGAAGCAGCTCATCACCATCGCGCGGGCGTTCCTGGCCGAGCCGTCGCTGCTGATCCTGGACGAGGCGACCAGCTCGGTGGACACCCGCACCGAGGTGCTGCTCCAGCGCGCCATGGCGGCGCTGCGCTCCGACCGGACCAGTTTCGTCATCGCGCACCGGCTCTCCACCATCCGCGACGCCGACCTGATCCTGATGATGGAGCAGGGCCGGATCGTCGAGCAGGGCACCCACGACCAGCTGGTCGCCGCCGGTGGCGCGTACGCCCGGCTCTACCGGGCCCAGTTCACCGGCGCGGTGATCTCCGACGAGGTGCCCGCGCCGACGCCGGGCGGTCCGCCGGCCGGGGTCCGGCCCACCGGCGCGCCGGTCGGGAACTGACGTGGACCCGGCGACACCTGCGACACCGGCCGCCCGGGTGACGGCACGTCACCCGGGCGACCCCGGCGTCGGGCCGGGCTCAGGCCGGCGGGAGCAGGTCGGGCGACCGGCTCGCGACCACCGCGCCGACCAGCCCCACCGCCGCGGCGGTGGGCATCGGGGCGAGACCGCGCCCGTCGCGCAGGCGCAGCGAGACCGACCCGTCGGCCGCCTCCCGGGCACCGACCACCCCGACGTACGGGACGCGTCGGCGGGCCGCGTCCCGGATCCGCGCGCCCAGCGAGCCCGATTCGTCGACCTCGGCCCGCAGGCCGGCGCCCTCCGCCTCGCGGCGGAGCCGGTGGACCGCGTCGGCCTGCGCGTCGTCCACCGGGAGCAGCACCAGCTGCACCGGGGCGTACCAGGCCGGGAACGCGCCCTCGTGCACCTCGATCAGGTAGGCGAACAGCCGCTCCATGCTGCCGACCAGGCTCCGGTGCACCATCACCGGCCGTTTCCGCCGCCCGTCCGAGTCGGTGTACGACAGGTCGAACCGCTCCGGCTTGTCGAAGTCGAGCTGGACGGTGGAGATGGTCGACTCCCGGCCGCCCGCGTCCACGATCTGGATGTCGATCTTCGGGCCGTAGAACGCGGCCTCGCCCGGCGCCTCGGTGACGTCCACCCCGTCGAGCGCGGCGCGGAGCAGCTCCTCGGCCCGCGCCCACCCGGCGTCGTCGCCGACGTACCGCTGGTCCGGCCCGCGCAGCGACAACCGGAACCCGGCCGGACGGACGCCGAGGGCGGCGTGCGCCTCGCGGATCAGCCGCAGGATCTCCCGCACCTCGTCGCCGACCTGCTCCAGGGCGCAGAAGTTGTGCGCGTCGTTGAGCGAGATGGCCCGCACCCGGGACAGCCCACCGAGCACCCCGGAGCGCTCGGCCCGATACATCCCGCCCAGCTCGGCGACGCGCAGCGGCAGTTCCCGGTAGGACCGGCCCCGGGCGGCGAAGACCAGCGCGTGGTGCGGGCAGAGCGCCGGGCGGAGCACGAACTCGTCGTCGGCGCTCAACCGCATCGGCGGGAACATGTCGTCGGCGAAGTAGCCCAGGTGCCCGGAGCGTTCGAACAGCTCCCGTTTGCCCAGCGGAGGCGAGTAGACGTGCCGGTAGCCGGCCCGACGCTCCAACTCCCGTACGTACTCCTCGACGGCGTGCCGGGCGGCGGCGCCGGCCGGCAGCCAGATCGGCAGCCCGGCGCCCGCGAGCGGGTCGGAGACGAACAGCTCCAGCTCCCGGCCGAGCCTGCGGTGGTCGATCATGTCGCTCTCCTTGATCAGGTACGACCCGGAGGCGAGCGGGACCGGGACGCCGCGAGGCCCCGGAGCGGATCGCCCCGGGGCCTCGTCGACGGAAACGTCAGTGCGGCGCGCCGGGAACACCCGGCGTCGTGGTCACCTCAGCACTGCGCATGCCCCGACGGTAGGCGCGCGGACGTCGACGGCGCACGTGAGTTTCGGGGAGTGGGTGCGGGTCGCCGGCACGGGACCTGCCGGCGACCCGCGGCGGCCCGGGCATCGAGAACGGGGGACCCGACGGCTCCGGTGCCGCGTCCCGTCAACGGTACGCCGGTGAGCGTGAATCCGCCGCCCCGCTCGACGCCCGTCGCACCGGTTGTCCGTCACCCCGGGAAGGGTCGCCTCGTTGCAGATCGACGGCCCACCGGTGTCGACGGTCACCACGGGGCAGGGCCGGTCGCGGTGACGCGGGACACGGCGTCAGGCTCGGTGCGGTCGAACGGGGAACTCCGGCGAGGTGGCGGTCGTGGCCGAACTCATCTCTGACGTCGCGTCGCCCATGTGGGCGTACGCGCTGCTGCTGACGCTGCTGGTCGCCGACGCCTTCGTCCCGGTGGTGCCGACCCAGGTCGTCATGATCACCAGTGGGGCGCTGACCGTCTACGGCGGGCTCAACCTGCCGCTCACCATCGCGGTCGGCGCGGTCGGCGTCTTCGTCGGTGACCTGGCCTGCTATGTGCTCGGCCGCACCGCACCGGCCCGTCGGGCAGCCCGGCACGCCGCGCCGGGGCGGGCCCGCCGCGCCGTCGCCCGGGCCACCCGCCGACTGCGCGAGCCCGGACCGCTGGTGATCCTGCTCTGCCGCTTCGTGCCCGGCGGCCGGATGGCGGCGTGTTTCTCGGCCGGCCGCAGCCGCTACCCGTACCGACTGTTCCTGACCTACGAGGCGGCGGCGGCCACCGGCTGGGCCAGCTACGGCACGCTCGTCGGTCACCTGGGCGGCACGGCGCTGACCGAGTCGGCGTGGCGGCTGCTGCTGATCGGCGGGCTGGCGGCGGCCGGGTTCGCGGGGGCGGGCTGGGCCATGACCTGGATCAGCACCCGCCAGACCCGCACCGAGGCCCCCGCCGACTGACCCTCGCGCGGCCACCCAGGATCTCCGCCGGACGCCCCACCGACTGGGCGTCGGATTCTTTCCGCGACTCCGGCGCGTCCGGGGCAACGGCACATATAAGTCCTGCTTATATGTGGGGTCGTCCCGTTGGCGGACGAACGGTTCCCGGAGCACCTGATCAGCTTGAAGGAAGATCAGTCATGAGCGATGGGTCGAACTGGCGCGACGTCAAGGCGAAGGCCCGGGGGGTCGACCCCTCCTGGGACGATGCCGACCGGGTGGCCCGGCGTGGACGACTCAGGGAACAGATGCTGGCCGCGGTCAGTGGCGCCCAACTGGCGGAGATCCGGAAGCAACTGGGCATGACACAGGCTCAACTGGCGGAGGCGGCGGGCCTGTCCCAGGCCCGGATCAGCCAGATCGAGAACGGCGAGAGCGTCAATCTGGAGATCCTCCGCGCCTACGTGACCGGGCTGGGTGGCCACCTCGACGTCGTGGCCAGGATCGGCAACATCCGGCTCGACGTGGCGTGACGCCGGGCGGCTTCCGCTAGGGGACGACCCGGGGATCGAAGTGGGTGGCGGTCCCGGATCCGCCTGGGGTCGTTCCGGCGACAGGCTTGGCCCATGCGTGGAGCCCGGAGAAGCGGCCTGCTGGCCCTCGGCGGGATCGCCCTGGCGGCGGTGCTCGCCGTGATCGGTCACCTCGAGGTGAACGACGACCTGAGTCCCTGGTCGCTGACCGTCAGCGACTTCGCCGTCTCCGACCGGGGCGGCGTCATCGACACCGCGATGGCGGTCCTCGCGGTGGCCAGCGCCGTACTCCTTCCCGCGCTGCGCCGGGCGGGCGCCGGTCGGGCGGCGGTCGTGCTGCTGGTCGCCTGGTCGGCCGGACTGCTGGCCGCCGCCGTGGTGCCCACGAACGAGCCGGGCCTGCCCATGGACACCGCGGCCTACGTGCACCGGTACGCGTCGGTCCTGTCGTTCCTGGCCCTGCCGGTCGCCGGCTGGCTGCTCGCCCGCCGGCTCGGCGCCGCGCCCGCCGGTTGGCTACGCGCGTGGACGGTGGCGAGCCTGCTGCTGGCCGCCGCGATGATCTGGTCCGCCTACCCCGGTGACCGCGCGTTGATCGGCCTGGCCGAGCGACTCCTGATCCTCGCCGAGACCGCCCTCCTGACCACCGTCGCCCTGCACCTGACGCGGGTCGCCGCGCTCACGCCGGCCCGTGGAACATGAGCCGACGGGCCGGAACCGCGGGGTTGCCCGGCTAGTCCTCGGGGACGTGGCGGGTGAGGACGCAGAACTCGTTGCCCTCGGGGTCGGCGAGCACGGCCCAGCCCTTCGACGGTCCGTCGCGCAGGTCGGCCACCAGAGTGGCGCCCAGCGAGAGGATGCGGTCCACCTCCTCCTCACGGCTGCGGTCGGTGGGGCGGAGGCAGAAGTGCATCCGGTTCTTCACTGTCTTCGGTTCCGGGACCCGGGCGAAGATGATCTCCCTGGAATCGGGGCCGACCAGCCAGCACTCGTCGTCGTCGGGCCCCATCTCCTCCGGGTTGAGCAGCTGGAAGTCGTCGAGCACCGCCGACCACCAGGTGACCTGCGCATAGGGGTCGATCGAGTCGAAGCAGAAGTTGGAGGTACGAGAGGCCATGGGGCTGATCCTTCACAGGTCGGCACGGGGGTGACAACGGCATTACGGGCGTCGACGGTCACTGGGCCCGTGACCGTCGAGTAGGGGGGCCAGCACGTCGCCGACCCACGAGGCCAGGGTGGTGGGCGTGCTCGTGTGGACGGTGCGCGCCTGTTCGGGGGTGAAGCCGTCGCGCATCCCGCTGGACATCCCGATGAGGGCCTCGATCCGGGCCTCGCTCATACCGGCGGCGGAGAGCAGTTCACGCATCGAGTCGTCGGAGATCCGCTCGGCCCGCAGTCGATGGCCGGTGACGGCGGTGACGGTCTCGGCGACCTGGGTCCAGGTCAGGTCGGCGGGCCCGTGCACCGCCCGTACGCACCGTCCCGTCCAGGCGTCGGCGAGGAGCCTGGTGGTGGCGACCTCGGCGACGTCGCGCGGTGCGACCCACGGGATCGCGTGGTCCACCGGCAGCAGGACCGGGATCGTCCCGCTGCCGATGGCGTCGACCTGGAGTTCCAGGTTGCTGAAGAACATGCCGCAGCGCAGGTGGGTGACCGATGCGGCGGTGGCGTCGAGCGCCTCCTCGGTCCGGGCCAGCCCGTCGATCTCGCCGACGCCGTGCCGTTTCTCGGCTCCGACGCTGCTCTGGAAGACGACCCGGCCGATGCCGTTCTCCCGCACGGCCCGGATCACGCTGTCGGTCGCCCGCGCGTACTCCGCGAGTGGGTCGTCACCGGCGGGCGGCGGATCGACCCAGAACAACGCGGTGACGCCGGCGGTGGCCGCGACCACGGCGTCGACGTCGTGCTGGTCGACCGCGACGACCTCCACCTCCGCGCGGATGTCGGGCTTCATCCGCTCCGGCCGACGGGCCAGCACCCGTGGCCGGACACCGGCGCGGATCAGCATGGCCACCACGTGGCGGCCCACATTGCCCGTCGGAGTCGTCACGGCGATCGTCATCGGCACTCCCTCGAATCGGGTCGGGCGGACGATCACCACGCTAGAAGCAGTGCCGGCCGTCTGGCGTCCGCCACTTCTGACATGGTGGCGCCATGGCCGACGACCCCACCGAGCGGACGCTGTTGCTCCTCGCCCTGCTCCATTCGCGCTCCGGCTGGACCGTCGAGGAACTCGCCGGCCGCCTCGGGGTGAGCGGACGGACCGTGCGGCGCGACGCCGACCGGCTGCGCCGGCTCGGCTACGGCGTGGTGGCGCGCCCCGGTCCCGGGAGCAGCTACCGCCTGGTCCCCGGCGTCGCACTGCCGCCACTGTTGTTCGACCCCGACGAGATCAGTTGCGTGGTGGCGGGGCTCCGCCTGATCGAGGGCGCCATGCCGGGCGACGACGCCCCGGCCCGCGCGCTGGCCAAGCTCGACCGGGTGCTGCCCCGCGCCCTACGTCGCCGGGCCGCGGCGACCATGCTCGCCGTCACCGTTCCGGAGATCGACGACCCCGGCATCAACGCCCGCGCGGTCGGCGTCGTGGCCGACGCGGTGGCCCAGGGCCGGAGCGTCCGGTTCACCTACCGCGACGACCACGACCGGCCGACCACCCGCCTGCTGATCCCCCACCGCCACGTCCACCGTCGCGGTCGCTGGTACCTCATCGGTTACGACGTCGACCGCGACGACTGGCGCGTCTTCCGACTCGACCGGGTGCACGACCTGGAGGTCGTGGCCACCGGTGACGAGGCGCCCGATTTCCCCGACGCCTCCGCCGGTCGCTGGCTCGCCACCGACTTCGGCCGGCGCTCGACCCACGCACCCAGGGGCGCAGGCGAGCGGAGCTGAGCGTGGGCGGTGGTCGGCCGGGGAAGAGAATCGAGGACATGCGCGCTCGACACACCGGATGGAGAGAAGCGATGGAACCTGTGTGGATCATCTTCGTGATCGCGGTCGTCATCGTGGGGGTGATCGCGTGAAAGTCATTCCATGGGCGATGACGAGCACCATCCAGGGCCACGCGATGGGGCGGCCCTGGATTCTGACCGTCGACGTCGCGCCAGAGGGGACCCGGCTCTCCGGTCGCTGCGCCCTTGCGGCAACCGGACAGCTGCACCTCCGACGACCAGCCGGGGTCGGGCGCGGCGTTCAGGCCACGTCGGCGCGGGTTCCGGCCAGGCGGGCGCGTGCCGTCACCGCGAGTCGACCCAGGGCCGCCAGGACGACCAGCGCCAGACCGGTGTCGAGAAGCGCCGCGATGTCCGGCGCCCAGAGCGGCACCTGGCCGAGCGTCACCCCGAAGGCCGCCGGCAGGGCCAGCAGCCCACCTCCGACCAGCACGAGGCCGACCAGCCAGCCGGCCAGCCCGACCACCGCACGGCGTCGCGACCACACCGGCCCCGGCGGCCGGGCCAACCGCCGGAGCGAGAGGGCGAGGATCGCCACCAGCGCCAGGCATACCGCGCTCAGCGCGGAGAGGATCGTCGGGTACGACGGCTCCCCGCCGTGCGGCTCCGGCTCGACACCCGACAGCAGTGACGCCAACCCCCACGCGGTGTCGAGCAACCGGGTCTCCTGGAAGTTGCCGTAGACGTTCTGCAACACCACCACCGCCCGTCCCTGTTCCGGCAGCAGCACGAGCCCGGCCTGGTAGCCGGGCGCAGCCCCTCCGTGCCAGACCATCGGCTGGTCACCCCCGAAGACCGGCCAGGTACGCCAGCCCAGCCCGTAGCTCCGGTCGTCGCCGGTGACAACTTCCGGATGGCGCAGGGCCGCGCGTTGATCGGGAGTCAGCACCCGGCTGCCGTCGAGGTTGGCCTCGACGAACGCGACGGCGTCCCGCAGCGAACCGCCGAGGTAGCCCGAGCTGAGCCCGGCGGGATCGAACGCGGTCCGGAACGCCCGGGGTTGGCCGAGGACGTACCGGTGGCCGGGCGGAAGCCGGTCCGCCGCGTCGTCGGCGTCGACGATCGCGGTGTCCATGCCCGCCGGCACGAGCAGCCGCTCGCGCAGCACTTTCGCGAAATCGCGGCCGGTGGCCTCCTCCACGACCGCACCGAGCAGCATGTAGTTCAAGCTCGAGTAGACGTGCTTCGCGCCGACGTCGGCGGCGAGACGGACGTCGGCGAGGTCATCGACGACGTCCCCGGGGCGCCGGTCGGCGTCGTAACGGTCGGTGAGGTCCATCCGCTCGGGAATGCCGCCGGTCTGGCTCAGCAGGTGCCGCAGGGTGATCGTGCGCGCCTCGTCGTCGGCCATGGCGAAGCCCGGCAGGTACGTCGTCACGCGCTCGTCGAGGTCGAGTTCCCCGGCGGCCGCCATCCGCACCACCAGGCTCGCGGTCACCGGCTTGGCCAGGGAGCCCCAGAGGAACGGGGTCGTGGCGGTGACGGCCTCGCCGTCACCGTCCTTGCCGAACGTCTCCTGGCGCTCCACCCCGTCCGGCCCCACCACCGCGTAGGCGAGTCCGGGGACGCCCGCGCGCTTCATCTGTCCGGTGACGAAGGCGTCCAGTTCACCGGGCCCCACCGAGGCACGTGCGGTGGGACGTTCAGGTGCTGCGGCACCGATCGGAAGGACGACCAGCAACAGTCCGCCGAGGATCGACCCACGTAACCATACGCTCATATGGCAAACCTTAACCATATAGCTGTATGGTTTTCAAATGCCTCGCGTCGTGGACCACGAGGAGCGACGTACGCTCATCGCCCGTACATTCCAGCGCCACGTCCTGGTGCACGGGCTCGCGGCCACCACGTTCGCGCGCGTCGCCGCGTCGGCCGGAATCTCGGTCGGACTCATCCAGCACTACTTCACCAACCGCGACGAGCTGCTCCGCTTCGTCTACCTCGACGCGTTACGCCGCCGCGACGACCGGATCGTGGCGCACATCGCCGAGGGCGAGGCCGCCGAACGCCCGATCCGCGACATGCTCGCCGCCGCCGTACGCGAACTGCTCCCCCTCGACGGCACACGGACCGCGGAGTTCCACATCACCCAGAACCTCCTCACCCAGGCCCTCCACGACCCCGAGATCGCCGAGGTCGCGGTGCGCGCCGATCGCGACCTGCACCTGCGCGCGTCCGTCGCGGTGCGCAACGGCAAGAAGTGCGGTGAGGTCGAGCCCGACGTCGACGCCGACACAGCCGCCGCCCGCATCCTCGCCACCGCGCACGGTCTCGCCATCCGGCTGGCCCTGACACGACCGCCCACGGCCACGGCGTCGACCGGACACGTCGACGCCGTGCTCGGCCCGATCCTCGCGGCCGTCTTCACCGGCCGCTGCCACCACCACGACCGGTCACGATCGAATCCGGACGGCTCCGGGGAGTCGTGACGCGGGTCGTGTCCACGCTCACTCCAGCTCGTGGAGCATGAGCTGCCGGGCGGCCTCGGTGATCGAGCCGGACAGGCTCGGGTAGATCGTGATGGTCTGGGCCAGCTCGTTGACGGTGAGGTTGTTCTCCACCGCCATGGTGATCGGCAGGATCAGCTCGCTGGCCTTGGGCGCCACCACCACGCCGCCGATGACCTGGCCGCTGGCCGGCCGGCAGAACAGCTTGACGAAACCGTCGGCCAGGTCGTCCATCTTCGCCCGGGCGTTGCCGGACAACGGCAGCATCACCTGGCGGGCCGGGGTCTTGCCGGCGTCCACCTCGTCCTGCGAGACACCGACGGTGGCCAGCTCCGGGTCGGTGAACACGTTCGCCGCGACGGTACGCAGCCGCAGCGGCCGGACCGCCTCGCCGAGCGCGTGCCACATGGCGATCCGGCCCTGCATGGCCGCGACGCTCGCCAGCAGCAGCACGCCGGTGCAGTCGCCGGCGGCGTAGATGCCGGGCACGTTGGTGCGCGACACCCGGTCGACGGTGACGTAACCGCCCCGGGACAGTTCGACGCCGTATTCCGCCAGGCCCAGGTCGGCGGTGTTGGGGATCGAGCCGACCGCGATGAGCGCGTGCGAACCGGTGACCTGGCGACCGTCGGAGAGCACGACCTCCACCCCGTCGGCGGTACGGCGGACCGCCTCGGCGCGGGAGTTGTTGAGGATGCTCATGCCCCGGTTGCGGAACACCCGCTCGATCGCCATCGCGGCGTCGGCGTCCTCGTGCGGCATCACCCGGTCGCGGCTGGAGACCAGCGTGACCTGGACGCCCATGGCCAGGTAGGCGCTGGCGAACTCCGCGCCGGTGACGCCGGAGCCGACCACGATCAGGTGCTCGGGCAGCTCGGGCAGGTCGTAGACCTGGCGCCAGGTCAGGATGCGCTCGCCGTCCGGTACGGCGGTGGGGAGCTGACGCGGGGTCGAGCCGGTGGCGACCAGCACCGTCGAGGCCTCGATCGAGTACGGCTCGCCGCCGCCGGCCGGGGTGACGATCACCCGGTGGGTGTGCCCGAGCGCGTCCTCGCCGAGGCGCGCGGTGCCGGCGACGAACTCGACCCCGGCCTTGACCAGCTTGGTGTGGATGTCGGCGGACTGGGCCAGGGCGAGGCGCTTGACCCGCTCGTGCACCGCCCGGGCGTCGACCGTGACCGCCTCCAGGCCGTCGGAGTGCACCCCGAACTCCTCGGTGTCCCGGTAGCCGGTCACCACCTCCGAGCTGGCGATGAAGGTCTTTGAGGGTACGCAGTCGGAGAGCACGCAGGCGCCGCCGGCGCCCGCCGCCTCGACCACGGTGACATCGGCGTCCAACTGGGCGGCGACCAGGGCCGCCTCGTACCCGGCCGGCCCGCCGCCGATGATCACGATCTGGCTCACAGAGCCGTCCCTTCGTTCGCGACTGCGGGGCTCCGCTCCGCTGCACTCCTCGCGCTCACGGCAAACGCCCCTCGTCTGTGCTCACAGTGACTTTCTTCTCCCCGTCGCGTCCGACACGCACCGTCGTATTCTCCCCCACCCGCCGACCGGGCTATCGTCGTCGCCGTGCGTCTCTACGCCGCTTACGGCTCAAACCTGGACCCCGCTCGCATGCGCGCCTACTGCCCGCATTCGCCGATGGTGGGCACCGGCTGGCTGGAGGGGTGGCGGCTCACCTTCGCGGGCGAGGACGTCATCGGCTGGGAGGGCTCGGTCAGCACCGTGGTGGAGTCCCCCGGTGACCGGGTCTTCGTGGCGCTCTACGACATCCACCCGTACGACGCGGCCCAGCTCGACGAGATCGAGGGCGTGACCGCCGAGACCTACCGCCGGCTCACCGTGCGCGTCTCGACGCTGGACGGGGACGTGACCGCGTGGGTCTACGTCTTCGACGGCTACGAGGGCGGGCTGCCGACCTCGTGGTACCTGTCGGAGATCGCGAACGCGGCCGAGAAGGCGGGCGCGCCGGACGACTACGTCACCGAGCTGCGGTCCCGCCCCACCGGCACCGCGTCCGCGTAGCGCGTCTCCCACCCCTCCAGTGTGCGCCGGACGGACACCCGCCCGCTCGGCGACCCCGACGCGGGGGTCCCCGGTCACACCTGCGGGGCGGGCACGCTCCGCTCGTACATGTCGGTCCAGCGCTCCTCCACCAGCCCGACGGAGCGGTAGAGGGTGACCGGGGCGGTGGGGTTGGCCAGGTCCACGCCCAGCCCGGCGCCCTCGCGGCCCTTCGTCGCGTAGATCGCGAAGGCCCGACGCAGCAGCGCCGCGCCCACCCCGCGCCGCCGGTGGGCGGGCAGCACCGACAGCGTCCGGACCCACCCCATGCCCTGGTCGACCGCCTGGTCGGAGGACTGGAGGGCACCGGCCGGCTCGCCGTCGACCTCGGCCAGCAGCCACTCGTCCCAGACCTTGCCGCTGGACGGGAGCGACTCCCGCCACCGCGCGAAGTCGAGCGGCTCGTGGTCGGGGGTGTCCCGGAACGCGGTGTCGTAGATCTGGTGGAACAGCCGCAGGTCGCTCTCGTCGTCGGCGCGCAGCGGCCGGATCGTCACACCGGCCGGTGGCGCCGGCTCGGCGGGCAGGTCGGCGAGCGAACGGGTCATCCGGACGTACCGCTTGACCCGGGTGAACCCGGCCTCCACCAGCTCAGCCGCCCAGCGGGTCTCCGGAGCGAAGACGGCGGTGCGGGCGGTCAGCGCGGGCCGGCCCCGCTCGGCGGCCCGTTCGGCGACCCGTTCGAGCAGCCGGGCCAGCAGCGGGGCGCGCAGGGGCGCGCCGTGGTCCGGGTCCACGTAGACCTCGACGAACTCCCGGCCCACCCCGGTCGGGTTGCTCAGGATCGCCCAGCCGACCACCACGCCGTCCGGGTCGGCGACCAGCCAGGAGTCCCGCGCCGGGTCGACGAAGGGCGCGGTCAGCGCGTCCCGCACGTCGTCGGCGTCGAAGTCCGGGTAGCCCACGGCGAACGTGTCGGCGGCGTGCACCACCGTCAGGATCGCGGGCACGTCGTCGAGGGTGGGGCGGCGGGCGGTCCAGCCGGCGGGGAGCGTCACGGCGCAGATCCTGGCAGCCGGGCCGGCCGGGACGCCTCCCATTTATCCGCCCCGGGCGCGCGGCCGGGCGGCGGTGAGCAGGTGGACCAGCTCGGTGCCCTCGACCGGGCCGAGCGCGCGGAACGCCGGGGACACCAGGCGGTCGGTCACCGCCTCGGCCCAGAGCCGCCGCCGCACCAGCGGCCCGACCGGCGGGTAGGGCGGCGCCCAGCCGCAGGCGGCGGCCCCCGTCTCCCCCTCCGGCCCGGCCAGCACCGCCTCCAGCGGCGTCAACCCGGCCGCCCGCACGGCCAGCAGGTAGGCCCCGGCGAAGTGCTCGCGCAGCAGCAGCAGCCCGACGGCGGCCCGGGCGCCGGGGGACGGGTCGGACACCGGCATGGCGCGCCAGGCGGCGAAGAGCGGCATGGCGCTGCCGTCGGCGGCCTCGACCGCCCGGCCGAGCAGCCCGGCGAGCCGGGACACCTCGGGACTCCCACCCAGCCGGGCCGCGCCCCAGCGGCAGCACTCGGCGAGGTTGGCGGTGGCGACCTCCAGCGGCGGGACGGTCCGCGCGGCGGCGTCCCAGCCGTCGGCGACCGCCTCGGGGGCGATGAAGCCGAGCGCGGCGGCCACCGTCTCGGCGCGTACGTCGCCGAGCGCGCCGGCCCGGCCGGTGATGTAGAAGGCCCACCCGGAGATGCCGAGCAGCCGGGCCCGGCGCAGCGTCGACGGGCAGCGGGAGAACGCCTCGCCGAGTTCCAGCGCCAGCGGCTTGCACGCGGCGGCCACCTGCTCCGGGGTCATCGGCGACCCCCCGCCGTCCGTCCACCGTGGCCGCTCATCACGCTCAGTCTGCCTCGTGATCACCCTCCATGGCATCCCCCTCTTCGGCGTCGAGTGCCTCCAGGACGCCCTCCACCTCGCCGGCGCGCCGCCGGGCGGCGCTGAGCGCGCGTTCCGCGCCCCGGCGGGTCAGCTTGGCCCGGCTCAGCTCCTGCTCGGCCGCCGCCCGACGGCGCTCCAGCTCGGCCAGCTCGGTCTCGATCCGGTCCAGCGTCGCCGCGCCGTCCCGCTCGGCCCGTTCGGCCCCGGACAGCTCCGCCTCGGCCCGGCCCAGCTCCGCGCGCGCCTTCTCCAGCTCGCGGGCGGCCGCCCGCCGCCGCTTCGCCCGTTCGGCCCGCGCCGCCCGTTCCTCGCGCGCCCGGCGCGCCTCGGCCGCCCGGTCCGGTACGCCGGACTTCCCCGCCCGGTCCGGTACGCCGGACTTCCCCGCCTTCTCCGGTACGCCGGACTTCCCGGCCCGCTCCGGTACGCCGGACCTGCCCGCGCGCTCGGGCCGGGTGGGCTCCTCGTCGTCGCCGGTGATCAGCCGCAGCTGGGGGCGGGGCACCTCACCGAACCCGGCGTAGTGGCTGGCCCGCAGCAGCCGGCCGGCGCGTACCTGGTCGGCCACCTCGGTGTCGGAGAGCGCGGCGTTGAGCGTCGCCTCCACCTCGCCCAGCGGCAGTTTCCCGGCCGGGGGCGCGGCGGGTTCGGCGGCGGCCAGCCGGCGTACCTCGGCGACCAGCGCGCCCACGACGGCGCGACGCTGCGCGGAGAGCTCGCGGAGCGTGCCGCCGCGCAGGTCGCGTTGCGCTTCGCGGAGCGCCTCGGCGAGCTGGGTCAGGTCGGCGACCAGCTCGGGCCGGCGGATCGCGAGCAGGTTGACCAGCCAGGCCGCGACCGTGGGCCGGCGGAGCCGCCCGATCTCCCGGGCGGTACGCGGGTCGCCGGCCTGGCGCGCCTCCGCCACGGCGGCGTCCCGGGCCGCGACGAACCGGTCCGGGGGCGCGGCGTAGAGCCGCCGGACCACGTCGGCAGGGGGGCCGGGCACGGTTCAGGCGTCGATCCGGGTACCGGGCTCCAGACGGCGGTAGTCGGTGTTCGACATCGCGGTGTACTGCCGGTCGAGCACACCGAAGCCGTTGGCGTTGAGCAGGCCGTCGTGCAGCGCGTAGGCCCGGCGGGGGGCGACGGCGCGGATGAAGTCGAGCACCTCGGAGAACTTCGACCAGGGCGCGTGTATCGGGGCGAAGAGCGTGTCCACCTGGACGTCGTCGGGGACGAACAGCGCGTCGCCCGGGTGGTAGACGACCTCGTCGAAGAGGTAGCCGATGTTCTGGATCACGGGGATGTCCGGGTGGATGACCGCGTGCTGCCCGCCGTACGTCCGCACCGGCACGCCGGCGGCGGTGAACGACTCGCCCGGGGCGACCACGACGAGCGCCTCGGCGGCGTCGCCGAGCACGCCGGCGAGCGAGGCGGGGCCGTTCACCTGGATCGGCCGGCGTTCCAGCGCCCGGGTCAGCGCGGCGACGTCCACGTGGTCCGGGTGCTCGTGCGTGATCAGCACCGCGTCCGCCCCGTCCAGCGCCTCGGGTTCGCTGAAGACGCCGGGGTCGACGACCAGCACTCCCCCGTCGTGCTCGAGCCGGAGACAGGAGTGGGTGAACTTGGTGACCTGCATCGTGACTCCTCGATTATCGAATCGTGATGTCCTCAGCGCAGTCTGCCGGAACCGGCGCGACGACGCGTCGCGTCCGAGGTATCGGCCCCGGCTCGCGGGGCCGTCGACGATCGGAGCGGGGAATGGGCGGACGACGACTCCGGGGCGTGGCCCTGGTGGCCGTGGGCCTGGCGGCGGCGCTGGCCGTGGGGGCGTGCAGCGCGGGCGGGGACAGTGGCAGCAACGACGCGGCGGCGCCGGCGGCGGAGGGCGGCGGGGACGCCGGCGCGGAGCGGGACCAGGCGGCCCCGGGCGGGACCGGCGGCGCGGACCTGCGGGTGGACCAGCGGTCCATCATCTACACCGGGACGATGCAGGTCCGGGTGGACGACGTGGACACCGCGGCACGGGAGGCGACCACGGCGGTGACCGCGGCCGGCGGCTTCGTCGGCGGCGACCGGCGGTCGAGCGAGTCGGCGGACGCGCGGGCGGTGCTGACGCTGCGGGTGCCGGCGGACCGGTTCGCCGGCGTGATCGACCAGCTGGCCGGGTTCGGCCGGCAGGAGCGCCGGGAGATCCGCACCGAGGACGTGACCGAGCAGGTGGTCGACCTGGACGCCCGGATCGCCACCCAGCGGGCCCGGGTCGAGAGCGCCCGCAAGCTGCTGGCCCAGGCAAGCTCGGTGGACCAGCTGGTCGCCCTGGAGAACGAGGTGGGCACCCGGCAGGCCGACCTGGCCGCGTTGGAGGCCCGCAAGCGTCGGCTGGCCGACCTGACCGCGCTCTCCACCATCACCGTGACGTTCCTGGGCCGGGACGCCAGCACCGCCGAGGAGGAGGCCGACCTCGGCTTCCTGACCGGGCTGGGCGGCGGCTGGACGGTCTTCCTCACCTCGGTACGCGTGCTCCTCACCGTGCTCGGCGCGGTCCTGCCGTTCGCGGTGGTGATCGGCGTACCGCTGTGGCTGTTGCTGCGGTGGCGACGCCGGCGGGCCCGCCGGACGCCGCCGCCCGGCGGGCCCGCCGGCGTCGCCACCGTCGGACCGACCGGCGGTCCGGTCAGCGCGCCGCCGCCAGTGCCCGCAGCGCGGTCTGGACCATGAGGCGTACGCCCACCTCGATGGCACGCTCGTCCACGTCGAAGGAGGCCCGGTGCAGGTCCACGTTGGGCCCGCTCCGGCCGACGCCGAGGCGGGCGAGCGCGCCGGGGACGTGCTCCAGGTACCAGGAGAAGTCCTCGCCGCCCATGCTCTGCGGCGTCTCGGCGATGCCGTCCGGTCCGAGCGCCGACGCGGTGGCGGCGGTGAGCACGCCGATGGCCCGGGCGTCGTTGGTCACCGGCGGCCGGCCGCGCAGGTATTCCAGGTCGACGGTGGCGCCGGTGGGCGCGAGCACGTCCCGCACCACCTGGGCCACGATCTTGGGCGCCTGGTCCCAGGTGTCGCGGTCCATCACCCGCAGCGTGCCGGCGGCGCACGCCTCGGACGGGATCACGTTGTAGCGGGTGCCGGCCGAGGCGTGGCCGAACACCAGCAGCAGCCCGCTGTTGGCCGGCACCCGGCGGCTGATCAGCGTCGGCACCTCGGTGACGAGCCGGCCGAGCGCGTCGACCAGATCGACGGTCAGGTGCGGGCGGGCGGTGTGCCCGCCGGGACCGGTGAGCCGGACGGTGACGTTGTCGGCGGCGGCGGTGATCGGGCCGACCCGCAGGCCGACCTTGCCCACCGGCAGGTTCGGGTCGCAGTGCAACGCGAAGATCTGCACCACGTCGTCGAGGCCGCCGGCCTCGATGACCTCCAGCGAGCCGCAGGGCAGGATCTCCTCGGCCGGCTGGAAGATCAGCCGCACCCGGCCGTCGAGCTGACCGAGGTCGGCCAACTGGGCGAGCAGCATGCCGACACCGAGCATCACCGAGGTGTGCACGTCGTGGCCGCAGGCGTGGCAGACGCCCTCCACGGTGGACCGGTACGACACGTCCTTCGGGTCGCTCAGCGGCAGCGCGTCGATGTCGGCGCGGAGCGCGATCACCGGCCCGTCCGGGCGGCCGTCGATGTCACAGATGACGCCGTTGCCCTTGGGGAGCAGGCGCGGCTTCAGCCCGGCGAGCGAGAGTTCCCGGTGCACCAGCGCGGCCGTCTCGAATTCCTCGCCCGACAGTTCCGGGTGCGAGTGAATGTGCCGGCGGGTCTCGATGAGACCGGGTACCCGCAGCGCGAGCAGATGGTCGAGCTCGAAGGGCAGGGGCTGGGAACCGGTCGGCGTCTCGGGTCGGGACGACGCCAGCGGGCCACCGGAAGGCAGCGTCAACGCACTCGTCACGTCGAATTCTCGATCACTAGAGATGGATGGATCTTCGGGGAGAACAGCAGACAGCCTAGACCTCCGGCGGTGACGCTGCGCAACATCTTTCGCGTAGCGGTCGGACCGCGCAGCGTCACGAATGCCCTGGTGGGAGGGCTCGAATATCTGCGGGACAGCAGGTAGATCGCGGTCGGACGCCGTCATCTGCCCCCCACCTCCTACAACGCGTAACCGATTCATCGGTCACCAAATACCGGTCGTCGTTCCGAATTGTCGCATTAGTCGCGGCAATTAACTGCCGCTCCGACAATTGCGCGACAACAGTCGGCTGCCGGACGACTCCCGACGGTGACATGGCTGTCCGCCGAACGACCGCACAGGCTGTCCGTCCCGTTCCCCCGTTCGGGTTACCCGCATTCCCGAATCGCACACGCGCCACGGTCACGGCCACACTGCCCGCAGACGCGTCGGCACCGCCCCGGGCGGCGGCGCCCGGGGCAGGATCCGCGCCGGGCCGTCACCGCCCGGCGCATGCGCCGGAGGCTTCCACGGTACGCCGCGCGCCCGTGTTCGCCCAGGTCAGAACCGGTCAGTCGGCCGGTAGACCCCCCACACGTCGCGCAGCGTCCCGCACACCTCGCCGACCGTGGCCCGGGCGCGCAGCGCCGCCTTCATCGGGTGCAGCACGTTCGTGTCGCCCTCGGCCGCGGCGCGCAGCTCGGCCAGCGCCCGCTCAACCGCGTCCGAATCCCGCTCCGCGCGCAGCTTGGCCAGCCGTTCCGCCTGGGCCGCCTCGATCGTCGGGTCCACCCGCAGCGGCTCGTACGGCTCCTCCTCGTCGATCTGGAACCGGTTGAGCCCGACCACCACCCGCTCACCCGAGTCGATCTCCTGGGCGATCCGGTACGCGGACTGCTCGATCTCGCGCTTCTGGAAGCCGGCCTCGATGGCGTCCACCGCCGAGCCGTGGTCGAACACCCGGTCCATCAGCTCGTTCGCCGCCGTCTCCAGCTCGGCGGTCATCGCCTCCACCACGTACGACCCGGCGAACGGGTCGACGGTGGCGGTGAGATCCGTCTCGTACGCCAGCACCTGCTGGGTCCGCAGCGCCAGCCGGGCGGCCTTCTCGGTGGGCAGCGCGATGGCCTCGTCGAAGCTGTTGGTGTGCAGCGACTGGGTGCCGCCGAGCACCGCGCCCAACCCCTGCACCGCCACCCGCACCAGGTTGACCTCGGGCTGCTGGGCGGTGAGCTGCACGCCCGCGGTCTGGGTGTGGAACCGCAGCATCATCGACTTCGGGTTCTTCGCGCCGAACTCGTCGCGCATCACCCGGGCCCAGATGCGACGGGCCGCGCGGAACTTGGCGACCTCCTCCAGCAGCGTGGTGCGGGCCACGAAGAAGAACGACAGCCGGGGCGCGAAGTCGTCCACGGCCAGCCCGGCCGCGAGCGCCGCCCGGACGTACTCCACGCCGTTGGCCAGCGTGAACGCGATCTCCTGCGCGGGCGAGGCGCCGGCCTCGGCCATGTGGTAGCCGGAGATGGAGATGGTGTTCCACTTCGGCACCTCGGCCCGGCAGTAGGCGAAGGTGTCCGCGACCAGCCGCAGCGAGGGCTTCGGCGGGAAGATGTACGTCCCGCGGGCGATGTACTCCTTGAGGATGTCGTTCTGGATGGTGCCGTTGAGCGCGCTGCCGGGCACCCCGTTCTCCTCCGCCACGAGCTGGTAGAGCAGCAGCAGCACCGAGCCGGGCGCGTTGATGGTCATCGAGGTGGAGACCTTGTCCAGCGGGATCCCGCCGAAGAGCGTCCGCATGTCCTCGATGGAGTCGATGGCCACGCCGACCTTGCCGACCTCGCCGTGCGCGATCGGGTCGTCCGAGTCGTAGCCCATCTGGGTGGGCAGGTCGAACGCGACGGACAGGCCCATGGTGCCGGCGCGCAGCAGCTGGTGGTAGCGCGCGTTGCTCTCGGTGGCGGTGCCGAAGCCGGCGTACTGCCGCATGGTCCACGGCCGGGACGTGTACATCGTCGGGTAGACCCCACGGGTGTACGGGTAGTCGCCGGGCTCGCCCAGCCGGGAGTCCAGGTCCGCCGGAAGGTCGGCCGCCGTGTAGACGCCCTTGATCGGGAAACCCGACTCGCTTGACCGCGCATCGCTCATTACCGGATGGTAGGACGCGGCCGCCGCTCGATGGGTGAGGGATACCGCACACCGGGCGGTGGCGGCCCACCGGAGGTGAGTAGCTGGCCACATACCGTCGAGTAGGTAAACGCCCGCCGCGTCGGGTTTCGCATCGGGCGTCGGAACCAGCAAGATAGAGGGGTTGTGTCCCAGCCCCCTCGATATCCCCCGGTGGCTTTTCTGTGACTCAGATTCCGACGTGGAGCGGCGGACCGGCCAGTCCCCCCACTGGACGCGCGGCGCCCGGCACCACCATCGGTGGTCGCTACTCGCTGCGATCCCCGGTGGGCAACGGCGGCATGGGCACGGTCTGGCGAGCCACAGACACCCTGTTGCGCCGCGACGTGGCGGTCAAGGAGGTCGTCCTCCCGCCGGGGCTCGCCCCCAGCGACCGCGACGCGCTCTACGAACGGACGCTGCGCGAGGCCCGCGCCGCCGCCGCGATCCAGCACCCGGCCGTGGTGCAGGTCTACGACGTGGTCACCGAGGGTGGCCGGCCGTGGATCGTGATGGAGCTGCTGGACGCCCGCAGCCTCGCCGACATGGTGATCGAGGACGGGCCGGTCGCGCCGCGCGCGGTGGCCAAGATCGGCATCGCGCTGCTCGGCGCGCTGGAGGTGGCGCACGCGATAGGCGTGCTGCACCGCGACGTCAAGCCGGCCAACGTGCTCATCTGCACCGACGGCCGCTGCGTGCTGACCGACTTCGGCGTCGCCCGGATGCCCACCGACGTGCAGCTCACCACGCCCGGCATGGTGCTCGGCTCGCCCCACTTCATCTCCCCCGAGCGGGCCATGGGCCAGGAGTTCGGCCCGCCCAGCGACCTCTTCTCGCTCGGCGTGACGCTCTACACCGCGGTCGAGGGACGGCCCCCGTTCGACAAGGGCGACCCGATCGAGACCATGCACGCCGTGGTCGAGGACCCGCCCGCCACGCCGCAGCGCAGCGGCCCGCTCACCGGCGTGCTGATGGGCCTGCTGGAGAAGGACCCGGCCCGCCGGATGGACGTGCACCGGGCCCGGGCCATGCTGCGCGAGCTGCTCGCCGGCCCGCTGACCAGCACCGCGACCGCGGTCAACTCGGTCACCGACCCGTACGCCGTGGTGCCGGTGCCGCGCCCGACCACCCCGCCGCCGGTCGCCCCGGAGCCGAAGCCGAGCGGCCAGATCGGCGGCCGGGCGATGATCGGCCCGGGTGAGTCGCTGACCGACCGGCTGGCCGCGCTGCGTCGCGGCGAGCGCCCCGGCGCCACGACGGCGGGTGACGCGGCGCTCGACGAGACGAGCGCCGACGCGTTGGCCGGGCCGCTGCACACGCCCACCGGGGCCATGTCCGGGCCGGGCGCTCCCGAGGCCACCCAGCACATCTCGCCGGACGCCACCGTCCGCCTCGGCCGGGGCGCCGGCGCGGACGCCACCCAGCGCGTCCCCACCGGCGCCCCGACCACCTACGGCGGCGGCGCCGACGCCACCCAACCGGTGTACGGCGGCGGCGCCCAGTGGTCGGTGCCGGGCACCGGCCAGCCGTGGACCACGCCGGCCACCGCGCCCGGCGACGGCGCGCCCGGCGGCGTGAAGGGCCTGCTCGGCCGCGTCAAGGCGTGGCCGCGCAAGGTTCAGCTCGCCGCCGCGGGCGGTCTGGCCGTGGTGCTGCTGGTGAGCGTGATAGCGCTGACCAGCGGCGGCGACGACGCTCCCCCGCCGATCGTGGGCGCGCTGCCCTCCACCTCGGCCGCCGCCGCGCCGGAGATGCAGGAGCGGACCGTCAAGGGCGTCACCATCCAGGTGCCGAAGGGCTGGCAGCAGCAGACCGGCGGGCTCTACGTCGACTACGTCGACCCGGACGACGAGGGCCGCAAGGTCCGCGTCATCGCCGAGAAGTGGGGCGGTACGTCGATCAGCTGGGCCGAGTTCGCCTCGAAGAACCTGAGGAGGAACACCGCCAACAGCAAGACCTGCCCCGCCCCCTACACCGAGGTGTCGGTCTCCGAGCAGCCGCTCGCCGGCCAGACCGCGGGCCAGCTCGAATACACCTGCGGCGAGGGCGAGTCCATGCGCCACGGCATCTGGCGGGGCCTGGTCAAGGACGGCAAGGTCTACTCGTTCTACCTCTCCTCCACCGACGCGCGGTTCGCCGAGAGCAAGCCGATCTTCGACGCGATGGTCGGCTCGTTCCAGCTCACGGCGGACAACTGAGTCGAGGCCGACGGCCAGTGGTGATCCGTCGCCGTGCTATCAAGAGGCCATGGCGGCGGACACCACTGACCTTGACGACCTTCGCGCGCGAGCCGAGAGCTGGCTCGCCGACGACCCCGACCCGGCCGACCGGGACGAGCTGCGCGCCGTCCTCGACGGGCTGCCCGGCACCGCCGGCGAGCTGGCCGACCGGTTCGCCGGCCCGCTGACCTTCGGCACCGCCGGCCTGCGCGGCCCGCTGCGCGCCGGGCCGAACGGGATGAACCTCGCCGTGGTCACCCAGGCCGCCGCCGGGCTCGTCGGCTGGCTCGCCGCCCAGGGCGGCGAGGGCCCGCTGGTGATCGGGTACGACGCCCGACGCGGGTCGCGCGCCTTCGCCGAGCGCACCGCGCAGGTGGCCACCGGCGCGGGCCGCCCCGCGCTGCTGCTGCCCCGCCCGCTGCCCACGCCCGTGCTGGCGTTCGCGGTCCGGCAGCTCGGCGCGGTCGCCGGCGTGATGGTCACCGCCAGCCACAACCCGCCGCAGGACAACGGCTACAAGGTCTACCTGGGCGCGCAGCTCGGCGGCGAGCTGGGCGCGGGGGCGCAGATCGTGCCGCCGGCCGACGCCGGCATCGAGGCGGCCATCCGCGCGGTCGGCCCGCTCGCGCAGGTGCCGCTCGGCCCGGCCGGCCAGGTGCTCGGCGACGACCTGGTCGCCGCGTACGTGGACCGGGCCGCCGCGGTGGTGGACCCGGCCGGGCCGAGGGACCTGAAGGTCGCGTACACCCCGCTGCACGGGGTGGGTGGCGTGGTGCTGACCGCCGCGTTCGCCCGGGCCGGCTTCGGCGTGCCCGGCGTGGTGCCGGAGCAGGCCGAGCCGGATCCGGCGTTCCCGACCGTGAGCTTCCCGAACCCGGAGGAGCCGGGCGCGGTGGACCTGCTGGTCGCGCTCGCCGACCGCACCGGCGCGGACATCGCCATCGCCAACGACCCGGACGCGGACCGCTGCGCGGTCGCCGTACGCGACGCCGGGTCCTGGCGGATGCTGCGCGGCGACGAGGTGGGCGCGCTGCTCGCCGACCACCTGATGCGACGCGGGGTGACCGGCCTCTACGCCACCACGATCGTGTCGTCGACGCTGCTGCGGGCCATGGCCGAGGCCCGGGGGCTGCCCTACGACGAGACGCTGACCGGGTTCAAGTGGATCGTCCGGGCCGGCGGGGGCCGGGAGCCGCTGGTGTACGGCTACGAGGAGGCGCTGGGCTACTGCGTCGCGCCCGGCCACGTCCGGGACAAGGACGGCATCACCGCCGCGCTGACCGTCGCCGAGCTGGCCGCCGGGCTCAAGGCCCAGGGCCGTACGCTCACCCACCGGCTGGACGAGTTGGCCGCCGAGTTCGGCGTGCACCACACCGACCAGCTCTCGGTCCGGGTGGAGGACCTGCGGGTGATCGCGGACTCGATGGCGCGGGTGCGGGCGGCCACCCCGACCGCGCTGCTCGGGCACCCGGTCACCGAGGCGACCGACCTGCTCCCCGAGTCGGACGTGGTCATTCTGCGCACCGACGCCGCCCGGGTGGTGATCCGGCCCTCCGGCACCGAGCCGAAGCTCAAGGCGTACCTGGAGGTGGTGGAGCCGGTGACCGACGGCGACGTCACCGCGGCCCGGCGCCGCGCCCGGGCCGCCGTCACCGAGCTGCGCAACGAGATCGCCGCCGCGCTCGGCCTCTGAGATGTAAGGAGGGGCCCCTTGTTAACGCCTGGCGTTAACAAGGGGCCCCTGCTCTACCTGAGGCGTTAAAAGGGGGCCCTTCCTTACCGCTTGCCGAGGGCGGCGTCGACGGCTTGGCCGAGGGCGGCGATGACCAGGCTCACCGACGGGCGTACCACGCTGTCGTCCAGGCTCACCGTGCCGGAGAAGCCGGCGCCCGCCGCGATCTCCTCCAGGCGCTTGCCGGCGTCGGTGGCGGCGGCGCCGGTCAGCCCGAGCGCCGGCTCCATCCGCAGCACCGCGACCAGGGTGGCCAGCGCCGCGGTCCGCTCGTCCGGGAGCTGCCCGCTGGTCAGCGCGTCGGCCAGCCGGCGGCGGATGTCCGCCTCGACCGAGGCGTCGGCCACCGGGTAGCGGTGCACGTGGATGAAGCCCAGCTCGGTCTCGTCCACGTCGCGGACCACGCCCCGGCCGCAGAGGTCGCCGAGGATCCGGTCGCGCAGCCCGTGCCGCAGCCGCTGCACCCAGGACGAGGGCGTGTGCGGGGTGTCCGCGGCGATCTTGGCCAGCACCGCGTCCGCGATCGGCTCGCCGGTCGGCGCGGGGTCGACCACCGCCAGGTTCCCGTCCGCGTACGCGACCCGTCCGGCCAGGGCCAGCTCGACCAGCACCGCGGCGGCCATGCCCAGGTCCAGGCTGATCCGCGGCATGGTGGCCTTGCCGGTTTCGTCGTCATACGCGAGGAGCAGCAGCTCCTCGGCGAGCGCAACACCAGTCATGGCCCGGAACGCTAGCGCCTCCCCGCACCCTCGCGCATCAACTCGCCGGTGCCGCCCGCTTCCTACGGCGGAGGGCCCCTCCGGGATGGAACGGGCCCTCTGCGCGCGGGTGCCGACGGGTCAGAAGCGGGGCATGCCGCCGAACTGCCGGTCACCGGCGTCGCCGAGACCGGGGACGATGAACATCCGGTCGTTCAGGCCCTCGTCGATCGACGCGGTGACCAGGCGCAGCGGCAGGCCGGACTGCTCCAGCCGCTGGATGCCGACCGGTGCGGCCAGCACGCAGAGCACGGTGATGTCGGTGCAGCCGCGGTCGGCGAGCAGCCGGCAGCAGTGCTCCAGCGAGCCGCCGGTGGCCAGCATCGGGTCGAGCACCAGCACCGGCAGGCCGCTCAGGTCCCGGGGCAGCGACTCCATGTACGCCCGCGGCTCGTACGTCTCCTCGTCGCGGGCCAGGCCCACGAAGCCCATCGACGACTCGGGCAGCAGGTCGAGCGCGGCGTCGGCCATGCCGAGGCCGGCCCGCAGCACCGGCACCAGCAGCGGCGGGTTCGCCAGCCGGGTGCCCTCGGTGTCGGTGACCGGGGTCTGGATCGAGTACTTCTCGACCGGGAAGGAGCGCGCGGCCTCGTACACCAGCATGGTGGTGAGTTCGCGCAGCGCGGCCCGGAACGACGCCGAGTCGGTCCGGGCGTCCCGCATGGCGGTCAACCGCGACTGGGCGAGCGGATGGTCAATGACGTGTACGTCCACGATCGCTCAACCTACCGGTCCCCGGCCCGGCGCACGGCGGGTGCGGCCCGACCAGCGACGCCGCTCACGTATGCGCTCACGTCGGGTCAGCCGTGACCAAGATCACTCGACTCGCGGGTGCGTACTATTCGGGGCATGACGGCGACAGCGACGTCGGCCCGGTCGGACCTCTCCGAGCTGGGACGATCCGAGACCGCTCTGCGGACCTTCCTGCACGGCCTGCCGGGCGTGGACCAGGTCGGCGCGGAGCAGCGGGCGGCACAACTCGGCACCCGATCCATCAAGACCACGGCCAAGGCCGAGGCGATCGACCTGGCGATCCGGATGGTCGACCTGACCACGCTGGAGGGCGCGGACACCCCGGGCAAGGTGCGGGCGCTCGCGGCCAAGGCGGTGCGTCCCGACCCGTCCGATCCGAGCTGCCCGCACGTCGGCGCGGTCTGCGTCTACCCGTCGATGGTCCCGTACGTGGCCGAGGTGCTGGCCGGGTCCGGCGTGCACCTGGCCAGCGTGGCGACCGCGTTCCCGTCCGGTCAGGCGCCGCTGGAGGTCAAGCTCGCCGACACCCGGGCCGCCGTCGCGGCCGGCGCCGACGAGATCGACATGGTGATCAACCGGGGCGCGTTCCTGGCCGGGCGTTACTCCGAGGTCTACGACGAGATCGTGGCCACCAAGGAGGCGTGCGGGGACGCGCACCTCAAGGTGATCCTGGAGACCGGCGAGCTGGCCACCTACGACAACGTGCGGCGCGCCTCCTGGCTCGCCATGCTGGCCGGCGGCGACTTCATCAAGACCTCCACCGGCAAGGTCCCGGTCGCGGCCACGCTGCCGGTGACGCTGGTGATGCTGGAGGCGGTCCGCGACTTCCGCGCCGCCACCGGGCGGCAGGTCGGCGTCAAGCCGGCCGGTGGCATCAAGACCACCAAGGACGCGATCAAGTACCTGGTCATGGTCAACGAGACCGTGGGCCCGGACTGGCTCGACCCGGACTGGTTCCGCTTCGGCGCGTCCAGCCTGCTCAACGACCTGCTCATGCAGCGCACCAAGCTGACGACCGGCGTCTACGCCGGTCCCGACTACTTCACCCTGGACTGAACGCGATGTTCGAATACGCACCCGCCCCCGAGTCGCGCTCGGTGGTGGACATCAAGCCCTCGTACGGGCTCTTCGTCGACGGCGCGTTCGTCGACCCTGCCGACGGCGGCAGCTTCAAGTCGGTCAACCCGGCCTCCGAGGAGGTCCTGGCCGAGATCGCCGAGGCCGGCAACGAGGACGTGGACCGCGCGGTCCGCGCCGCGCGCCAGGCGTACGAGAAGGTGTGGGGCCCGATGCCGGGCCGGGACCGGGCCAAGTACCTGTTCCGGATCGCCCGGATCATCCAGGAGCGCTCCCGCGAGCTGGCCGTGCTGGAGTCGCTGGACAACGGCAAGCCGATCAAGGAGTCCCGCGACGTCGACCTCCCGCTGGTCGCCGCGCACTTCTTCTACTACGCCGGCTGGGCGGACAAGCTGCCCTACGCCGGCTTCGGCCCCGACCCGAAGCCGCTCGGCGTGGCCGCGCAGGTCATCCCGTGGAACTTCCCGCTGCTCATGCTGGCCTGGAAGATCGCCCCGGCGCTGGCCGCCGGCAACACGGTCGTGCTCAAGCCGGCCGAGACCACCCCGCTGACCGCGCTGCTGTTCGCCGAGATCTGCCAGCAGGCCGACCTGCCGGCCGGCGTGGTCAACATCGTCACCGGCGCCGGTGACACCGGCCGCGCGCTGGTCGAGCACCCGGGCGTGGACAAGGTCGCGTTCACCGGCTCCACCGACGTGGGCAAGGCCATCGCCCGCGCGGTCGCCGGCACCCGCAAGAAGCTCACCCTGGAGCTGGGCGGCAAGGCCGCCAACATCGTCTTCGACGACGCCCCGATCGACCAGGCGGTCGAGGGGATCGTCAACGGCATCTTCTTCAACCAGGGGCACGTCTGCTGCGCCGGGTCCCGGCTGCTGGTCCAGGAGTCGGTCGCCGACCGGGTGCTGGAGTCGCTCAAGCGCCGGATGGCCCAGCTGCGGGTCGGTGACCCGCTGGACAAGAACACCGACATCGGCGCGATCAACTCGGCCGCCCAGCTGGCGAAGATCCGCGAGCTGTCCGAGGTCGGCGCCGCCGAGGGGGCCGAGCGCTGGTCGCCGCCGTGCGAGCTGCCCGAGCGCGGCTTCTGGTTCGCGCCGACCATCTTCACCGGGGTCACCCAGGCGCACCGGATCGCCCGCGAGGAGATCTTCGGTCCGGTGCTGTCCGTGCTCACCTTCCGCACCCCGGCGGAGGCCGTCGAGAAGGCCAACAACACGCCGTACGGGCTGTCGGCCGGCATCTGGACCGACAAGGGCTCCCGGATCCTGTGGACCGCCGACCGGCTGCGCGCCGGCGTGGTCTGGGCCAACACGTTCAACAAGTTCGACCCGACCTCGCCGTTCGGCGGCTACAAGGAGTCGGGTTACGGTCGCGAGGGCGGCCGGCACGGGCTGGAGGGGTACCTCAATGTCTGAGCGGGTCGCGGTACGCAAGACGTACAAGCTCTTCATCGGCGGGAAGTTCCCGCGCAGCGAGTCGGGACGGTCGTATCTCGTGCAGGACTCCAACGTGTCGCTGGCCTCCCGCAAGGACGCCCGGGACGCCGTCGTCGCCGCGCGCGCCGCGGTGAAGGGCTGGGCCGGGGCGACCGCGTACAACCGGGGTCAGATCCTCTACCGGGTGGCCGAGATGCTGGAGGGCCGGCGCGACCAGTTCGTCGCGCTCGGCGCCCCGGCCGACGAGGTGGACGCCGCGATCGACCGCTGGGTCTGGTACGCTGGCTGGTCGGACAAGCTCCCCCAGGTCTACGGCGGCGCGAACCCGGTCGCCGGCCCGTACTTCAACCTGTCCGCGCCGGAGCCGACGGGGGTGGTGGCCGCGGTGGCCCCCGAGGCCCCGGCGTTGCTCGGCCTGGTCAGCGTGATCGCCCCGGCGATCGTCACCGGCAACACGGTGGTGGTGGCCGCCTCCCCGGCGGCGCCGCTGGCGGCGGTGACCCTGGCCGAGGTGCTGGCCACCTCCGACCTGCCCGGCGGCGTGGTCAACATCCTGACCGGCCGGCTCGCCGAGACGGTGCCGACGCTGGCCGCGCACATGGACGTCAACGCCGTCGACCTGACCGGTGTCGCCGACGCCGAGCTGGCGGCGGAGCTGGAGGTCAAGGCGGCGGAGAATCTCAAGCGGGTGCTCCGGCCGGCGCCGGCGGACCACGACTGGCACGCCGATCCGGGTCTGACCCGGATGACCACGCTGCTGGAGACCAAGACCGTCTGGCACCCCAAGGGCGTCTGAGTCTCTTCTACTACGCGAGGTAGGATTGACGGGTGACTCGGCTCGGTGACCTCGAACGTGCGGTGATGGACGTGCTGTGGGACTCGGTCCCGGGCACGTCGGACGGCGTGACCGTGCGCGAGGTCGCCGACGCCCTGGACGGCCGTGAGCTGGCCTACACCACGGTGATGACCGTGCTCGACCGGCTCGCCGGCAAGGGCATGGTGCAGCGCGAGCGGGAGGGTCGGGCCTGGCGCTACCGGCCGGCCGCCACCCGGGAGGCGCACATCGCCCAGCTCATGCTCGACGCGCTCGACCTCGGCGGCAGCCGGGACGCCGCGCTGGTGCGCTTCGCCCGGTCGGTCACCGGGACGGAGGCGGACGTGCTCCGGGCCGCCCTCGCCGCCGAGGCCGGGCTCACCGATCCGGCCCGACCCGCCGAGGCCGGGCTGACCGACCGCGTCGAGGATCCGCGGCCCGCCGGGCCGGCGCTCGACGAGGCGACGGACCGGTAGGGCCGCCGCCGTGGCGTACGCCGTGCACTTCGCCGCGACCATCCTGGCCTGCTGGCTGACCGCGCAGGTCCTCGCCGCCGCGCGCTGGACGTGGCGGGCGCCCCGGGTGGCGATCGTCTGCTGGCAGGCGGTCGGGTTGGCGCTCGGGCTCTCCGCGATGGGGCTGCCGATGGCGGTCGGTCTCGCCGCGTACGACCGGCCGACCGGCGGCGCGCTGCTGGCGCTCGCCGACGACCTGGCCCACGGCACGCTGCCGGCCGGTGTGGGCGCGGTGCATCTCAGCCTGGTCGGGGTCGGTTTCGGCATCGGTGCGGTGCTGCTCACCACGACCGTGCGCAGCGTGCACGGCGCGGTGCGGGCGCAGCGCCGGCACCGCGAGCTGCTCACCCTGGTCGCCCGGCGCGACCCGACGATTCCCGGCGCGCTGGTGCTCGACCACCCGAGCGCGGCGGCCTACTGCCTGCCCGGGGTGAAGCCCCGGGTGGTGGTGAGCGCCGGCACGGTCAGCCTGCTCGATCCGGCGGAGCTGGCGGCGGTGCTGACCCACGAGCGGGCGCACGCCCAGGAGCGGCACGATCTGGTGCTGCTGCCGTTCACCGCGCTCTGCCGGGCCCTGCCCTGGTTCCGCTGGGTGCGCGACGCGCACGAGCGGGTTGCGCTGCTGGTCGAGATGCGCGCCGACGACAAGGCCCGCGAGCTGCACGCCGAGGAGCCGCTGGCCGGCGCGCTGCGCCGGTTCGCCGCCGCCGGGCACCGGGTCACGCCGGCCGGCACGCTCGGTCTGGGCGACCGCGACCTCGACGTACGGGTGCAGCGGCTGCTGGTCGCGGACCGCCCGCCGCGGGTGCTCGGCGCGACCGCGCTGGCCGTCGCCGGCACCCTGGTATTCCTGCCGGTCTCCCTCTTCCTGAGCTGAGGCGTCCCCTACGGGACTTCTCCGGGTGCCGCGCGGCCCAATAGGTAGACAAGCTACGTGTAGGGTTCCTACGACAAGCGAGCCAACCCGTGGGAGACGCGACCATGGACCCCCTGCTCCTCGCCCGCCTGCAGTTCGCCACCACCACCTCCATCCACTTCCTGTTCGTGGTGGTCACGCTCGGCCTGGTCACTCTCCTGGTCGGGCTGCAGACGGCCGGCTACCTGACCGGCAAGCCGGTGTACGAGCGGCTGACCCGGTTCTGGGGCCAGCTCTACGTGATCAACTACGTGCTCGGCATCGCCACCGGCATCGTGATGGAGTTCCAGTTCGGGCTGAACTGGAGCGGGCTGTCGCGGTACGTGGGCAACGTGTTCGGCGCGCCGCTGGCCATCGAGACGCTCGTGGCGTTCTTCCTGGAGTCCACGTTCCTCGGCATGTGGATCTTCGGGTGGCACCGGCTCCGGCGCGGCACGCACCTGGCGCTGCTCTGGGGCGTCGCGATCACCGCGTACGCCTCGGCGTTCTGGATCATGGTGGCGAACGCCTGGCTCCAGAACCCGGTCGGCTACGAGGTCCGCGACGGCGTCGCCCACCTCACCGACTTCGGCGCACTGCTCACCAATCCCACGTTCGGCATGGCGTTCGGCCACGTCGTCTCGGCCGGCCTGGTCACCGGCGGCCTGCTGATGGCCGCGGTCAGCGCCTGGCACCTGCTCCGGCGTACCCCCGACTTCGCGCTCTTCCGCACCTCGCTGCGGATCGGCCTGGTCACCGCGGCGCTCGCGGTGACCGCCCTCCAGGGCTTCGGCTTCGCCCAGTTCGGCCCGGTCGGGCAGGTCCAGCCCACCAAGTTCGGCGGCGGGCCGGCCCGGGACGCGACGGTGGCCGACTGGACCGCCCGGTTCGGCCCCGGCGACTGGGACCCGCCGGTGCTGTCCAGCGTCGGGCTCGGCTTCATGATCCTGATCGGCTTCGCCCTGGGCTGCGTCTGGCTCCTGCTGCCGCTGCTCTGGCGCGACTGGATCATCCGGCTGCGGTTCCCGCTCTGGCTGGTCCTGCTCGGCCTGCCGCTGCCTTTCGTGGCCGTGCTGCTCGGCTGGATCGCCCGCGAGGTGGGCCGCCAGCCCTGGGTGGCGTACGGGCTGCTGCCCACCGCCCAGGCCGTCTCGCCGGTGTCGCCCGGGCTCATGCTCACCTCGCTGATCGGCTTCAGCCTGCTGCTCGGCACGCTCGCGGTCACCAACTGGACGCTGATGGCCCGGCATGCCGCCCGGGGCGCGCTCGACCCCGCCCTGGGCCGCCCGCCCGCGCCCGACACCGACCCCGACCACCAGCCCGTGTTCGCCTGAGGAGCCCGCCGTGGAACTCGCCTGGTACGCCCTGCTCGGCCTCTTCTTCGCCACCTACCTGGTGCTCGGCGGCTACGACTACGGCGTCGGCCTGCTGCTCGCCCGGCGCGCGGACCAGGCCGCCCGCCGGGCGACGCTCACCGCCGTGGGGCCGTTCTTCCTCGGCAACGAGGTCTGGCTGGTCGCCGCCGTCGGCATCCTGTTCGGCGCCTTCCCCACGCTGGAGGGCGAACTGCTCTCCGGCTTCTACCCGGCGGTGCTCGGCGCGCTGGCCGGCGTGGTGCTGGTGACCGCCGGGGTGCAGCTGCGCAGCCGGCCGGTCGCCGGCTCCGCCCGCGCCGGCTGGGACCGGGTGGTGGTGGTCGGCAGCGTGCTGGCCGCGCTCGGCTGGGGGGCCCTGCTCGGCGGGCTGCTCCAGGGGGTGCCGCTCACCGCCGACGGGCACGTGGCCGGCGCCGGCCACCTCGTCACCCCGTTCGTGGCCGCCGCCGCGCTCACCGTGCTGGCGCTGGTCGCGCTGCACGGTGCGACCTTCCTCACGCTCCGGCTGCCGGCCGCCGACGCGCCGGCGCTCGCCCGGGTCGCCCGCGGCCTGGTGCCCGCCGCGCTCACCGCGGTCGCCACGGCCACCGTCCTGGGCCTGCTCTCCGACCGGGTACGCGCCGCCGTGGGGCGGCCGGCGGTCGCCGTACTCCTGCCGTTGGCGCTGGTGGCGGCGCTGCTGGTGGCCCGCGCGGCGCTGCGCCGGGGCCGCGCCGGGGTGGCCTTCGCGGCGACCGCGACGGCGCTGGCGCTCCCGGCGCCGCTGGTCGGGGCCGCGCTCTGGCCCCGGATCCTGGTCGCCACGACGGACCCGGCGGCCTCGCTCGCGGTCGCCGACGCGGCGGCGAGCCGCCCGACGCTGGCGCTGCTGGGCTGGCTGGTGCTGCCGCTCGTGCCGGCCCTACTAGGCTTTCAGGCGATGTGCTGGTGGGTGTTCCGAGGACGGACCGACGGCCGGGCACCGGTGTACTGGTGAACCGCCGCCCGTTCGACCCGCGTCTGCTGCGCCGGGTCCCCGCGGCCCGGCGCGACCTCGCCGTGCTCGCGGTGCTGGGCGGGCTGACCGCGCTGCTGGTGGTGGCCCAGGCGACCGCGCTGGCCACGCTGCTGGCGACCGCGATCGACGGGCGGCTGCACCGGCCCGCGCTGGCCGGGTTCGTGGCGGCGGTGGCCGCCCGGGCGCTGGTGAGCTGGGCCCAGGGCACGGTGGCGGCGCGGGCCGCGGCCACGGTCAAGGCGGCGCTGCGCGCGGACCTGCTGCGCGCGGTCGGCCGGCACGGCCCCACCTGGGTCGCCGGCCGGCGGGCCGGGCAACTGGCCACCCTGGCCGGGCGGGGGCTGGACGCGCTCGACCCCTACTTCACCGGCTACCTGCCGCAGCTGGTGCTGAGCGTGACGGTGCCGGCGGCGGTGCTGGCCCGGATCGTGTTCGCGGACTGGAGCTCGGCGCTGATCATCGCGCTCACCATTCCGCTCATCCCGATCTTCGGGGCGCTGCTCGGCTGGCAGGCGCAGGCCGCCACCGAGCGGCAGTGGCGGCGGCTGTCGCTGCTCGGCGGGCACTTCCTCGACATGGTGGCCGGGCTGCCCACGCTGCGCGCGTTCGGCCGGGCCCGGGCCCAGGTCGACGTGGTGCGCCGGATGGCCGACGGCCACCGCCAGGCCACCATGCGGACGCTGCGCATCGCGTTCCTGTCCGCGCTGGTGCTGGAGCTGGTCGCCACGCTCTCCGTCGCGCTGGTCGCGGTGCCGGTCGGCATCCGGCTGCTCGGCGGCGGGATCACGCTCTCCACCGCGCTGCTCGTGCTGCTGCTCACCCCGGAGGCGTACCTGCCGCTGCGGGCCGCCGGCAGCCGGTTCCACGCCAGCATGGAGGGCCTCACCGCGCTGGACGAGGCGCTCACCCTCTCCGCGACCGACGCGCCGAACGCACCCACCGCCGCCGGGCGCGCGGCCCCGGACGGCCGCGGCGAGATCCGCTTCGAGGGCGTGACCGTCGCGTACGACCGGACGACCGCGCTGCGCGACGTCACGCTGACCATCCGGCCCGGCGACCGGGTGGCCGTCATCGGGCCCAGCGGCGCGGGCAAGAGCACGCTGCTCAACCTGCTGCTCGGCTTCGTCCGCCCGACCAGCGGGCGGATCACCGTCGACGGCACCGACCTGGCCGAGGTCGACCCGGACGCGTGGCGCCGCGAGCTGGCCTGGGTGCCGCAGCGGGCCCACCTGTTCGCCGGTTCGCTGGCCGACAACATCCGGCTCGGCGCGCCGGACACCCCGGACGACGTGCTCGCCGCCGCGGTGACCGACGCGGCGCTGGACGAGGTGGTCGACGCGCTGCCCGACGGGCTCGACACCCGGCTCGGCGAGCGCGGCCACGGCCTGTCCAGCGGGCAGCGGCAACGCGTCGCGCTGGCCCGGGCGTTCCTCCGGGACGCGCCGGTGGTGCTGCTCGACGAACCGACCGCCCGGCTGGACAGCGCCAGCGAGGCGGTGGTCCTGAGCGCCACCCGGCGGCTGGTCGCCGGCCGGACCGCGTTGCTGGTCGCGCACCGGCCCGCGCTGCTGGCCGACGCCGACCGGATCCTGCGCGTCGAGGACGGCCGGGTCACCGAACTGCGCCCGACCACCACCGGCCCGGCGGTGACCCGGTGAGCGCCGGCGACGGCGTGACGCCGGTGGGCCGCGTGCCCACCGGGCCGACCTCGGTCCCGGCGGAGCCGTCCGGGGTGCCGGAACCACCGGCGCCCACCCGCCCGGACGCCGAGCGGGTCGTGCTGCGTCTGGCCCGGCCCTACCTGGGCCGGCTGCTCGGGGCCGGGCTGCTCGCCGCGGCGACCGAGTTCGCCGGGCTCGCGCTGATGGCGACCGCGACCTGGCTGCTGATGAGCGCCGCCGGCCGGCCGCCGCTGGACCGGTTGACCGTGGCCATCGTCGCGGTGCGGGCGCTCGCGGTCGGCCGGGGCGTGTTCCGCTACACCGAACGGCTCGCCGGGCACGACGCCGTGCTGCGCATGATCACCGACGTCCGGGCCCGGGTCTTCGCCGCGCTCGCCGCCCGGCGCGAGGGCGCCGACCGGCGCACCGGTGACGCGCTGAGCCGGCTGGTCTCCGACGTGGAGGCGGCCCAGGACCTGCTGCTGCGCGTGCTCGTGCCGGGATCGGCGGCGGCCCTGGTCAGCCTGCTCGCGGTCGGGGG
Organism: Micromonospora sp. WMMD754; assembly: GCF_049315235.1. Taxonomy (NCBI): domain Bacteria; kingdom Bacillati; phylum Actinomycetota; class Actinomycetes; order Micromonosporales; family Micromonosporaceae; genus Micromonospora; species Micromonospora sp. WMMD754. The sequence goes on along the minus strand of NZ_CP186058.1, from coordinate 2,803,995 downwards.
CGCGGCACTCATCTCGCCGCCGGCCGCCGGCGTGCTCGCGGTGGGCCTGCTGGTCGCCGGCGTGGCACTGCCCGCGCTGGCCACCCGGCTCACCCGCCGGGCCGCCGACGAGGTGGCCCCGCTACGCGGCGCGCTCGCGGTCGACGCCGTCGACCTCACCCACGGCGCCGCCGACCTGGCCGCCTTCGGCGCGACCGACGCCGCCCTGGCCGCCGCCGAGGGGCGGGCCGGGCGACTGGCCCGGCTGGAGCGCCGGCTCGCCGCCGTCGGCTTCGCGGTGGACGCGACCGGCGTGCTGGTGGGCGGCCTCACCGCCGCCGCGGTGGTGGTCGTGGCGCTGCGCGCGGGCGTGGGCGGGGTGCTGGTCGGCGTCCTCGCCGTCGGCACGCTGGCCGCCGTCGAGGTGGCGCTCGCCCTGGTCGCGGCGGCCCGGCAACGCACCCAGCTCCGGGCCGGGCTGGCCCGCGTCGCCGACCTGCTCACCGAACCGGCCGCGACGGAACCGGTCGGCGTCACGGGACCGGTCGGCGCGGCGGAGCCCGTCACCGGCGGCCACGACGTGCGGTTCGAGGACGTGACGGTCCGCTATCGGGCCGGAGCCGCACCGGCCCTGGCCGGTTTCGACCTCGACCTGCCGGCCGGCCACCGGGTCGCCGTGGTCGGCCCGAGCGGCGCCGGCAAGAGCACGCTGGCCGCCGCGCTCACCGGCGCGGTACGCCCCGCCGCCGGCCGGGTCACCGTCGGCGGCGTACCGGTGTCCGAGCACCCGGCCGACCGGCTTCCCCGGATCGTCGGCGGCCTGCTCGCCGAGGCGTACGTCTTCCACGCGACGGTGCGGGAGAACCTGCTTCTCGGCCGCCCCGACGCCGGCGAGGCGGACCTGACCGCCGCGGCCCGCGCCGCCGGGCTGCTCGACTGGGTACGCGACCAGCCCGAGGGCTGGGACACCGTGGTCGGCGAGCAGGGCGGGCAGCTCTCCGGCGGCCAGCGGCAGCGACTGGCGCTGGCCCGGGCACTGCTCGCCGCGCCGCCGGTGCTGGTGCTCGACGAGCCGACCGAGGGGCTCGACCCGGCGGCGGCCGACGCGGTGCTCGACTCCGCGCTGGCCGCCACCCCCGCCGGGCACTCGGTGCTGCTGATCAGCCACCGGCTCAGCGGCCTGGCCGGGTTGGACGAGATCCTGGTGCTGGAGGGTGGCCGGATGGTGCAGCGCGGCCGGCACGAGGAACTGGTGGCGCGCCCGGGCTGGTACCGGGAGCAGTGGCTGCGCCAGGAGGCGGCCGAGCGCGGCTACCTCGCGCTCGCCCCCTGACGCGTTCCGGGGTTTTCCCCGACGCCACCCGCGCCCGCCGGTGGCAGGCTGGTGCCATGCGGGTGGATCAGGGGGCAGGGGTCGAGGGCCGGCTGCGCGAGTTGTCCGGGCGGCTGCACGGGCCGACCCGGCTCAAGGCCGACCTGCTGACCGAGGCGCGGCACGCGCTGGAGGACGCCGTCGAGGCGTACCGGGAGGGGGGCCTGCCGCGGGCGGAGGCCGAGCGGCGGGCGGTGGCCGAGTTCGGCAGCGCCGCCCAGCTCGTGCCCGGCTACCAGGCCGAGCTGGCCGCCGGGGCGCTGCGCGGGCTGGCCCTGCGCACGCTGGCGGTGGCGGTGGTGCTCATGTCCGCCGGCGACCTGACCTGGCGGGGGTCGAGCTGGAGCGCCGGGCCCCGACCGCCGTCGGGCTACCTGCTGCTCTCCGCCGCGTTGAACGGCATCTGGGCGGTGGTCGCCGGACTGGCCCTGCTGGGGCTGCTGCTCGGCGCGCTGGCCGCCCGGCGGGGCTCGCCGCGGCTGGTCCGGTCGGCCCGCGCGGTCGGCTTCGGGCTGACCGGTGGGCTGCTGCTCGGCGCGCTCGCCGGGGGCGCCCTGTTCGGCTGGTCGGTGCGCCTCTGGGACGCCGCGCTGACCTGGCCCCCGATGATCGTCGGCGCGGTGGTGGTCTCGGCCGCCTGGTTCGCCCTGGCCCGGGCGGCGCGGTGGTGGCTGCTCAGCAACCGCGTCCCGCGGCCGGCCGGGTGACCGGTCAGGCCGGCGCGGTCGGCGGCTCGTCGGCGCCGAGGAACCGGCCGACGGTGGCGCTGAACTCGCGCCAGCCCGCGCGTTCCCCGGCCAGCGCCCGGCCGCCGGCATCGGTGAGCTGGTAGGTGCGTCGTTCCCGGCCGTTGACGGTGCTCCACGTGCTGTCCACCAGCCCGGCCCGCTCCAGTCGGCGCAGCGCCGGATAGATCGTGCCGGTGGGCAGGTCGAGCGTGCCTCCGCTGCGGGCCCGCAGCGCCTCGATGATCGCGTAGCCGTGCAGGGAGCCCCGCTCCAGCACGGCCAGCAGCAGCGCGTCCAGGTGTCCGTGCAGCGCCTGCGCCTTCATGTGTAGCGAGCCTACTTGTCGGGCGCGCGGGACGCCACCGGGGTGCGGCTCCCGGTCGGAACCGGTCGCCCACTAGGGTATGTGCGCAGAGTCACTCGGCGGCGCGACGCCGTCGGGTGGGCAACCGAACGCACACGGAGGTCAGCGTGGCCCGCCAGTCGCCCCAACGGCCCGACGCCGACGAGCCCGAGCTCGACGAGACCGACGCGTCGGCCGCAGCAGACGAGGTCGAGGTCGACCGCCCGGCGGCGGACCGCACGCTCTGGGACGAGGTGCGGATCGACCCGGTGGAGATCGCCCTTCCCGCCGGCACCGGCTTCACGCTCCGGGCCTACCGGACGGCGCGCGAGCTGACCCCGACCGACGTCGCCGAGCGCGACGAGGACGACCCGTTCCTGGCCCGCCGTCAGGTCGTCGAGACCGAGGAGGACGAGGAGGTGGTGATCCTCGACGAGGAGTTCGCCGCCCTCTCCGCCGAGAAGGACGACGAGGACGAGGAGAAGGACGGCGGCCGCGCCGGGGGACGTCGCCGGGGCAGGACCGGCGACGCCGAGGCCGAGACGGACGACGACGAGGCCGACGAGGACGAGGCCGAGGACGACGAGGACGAGGACGACGCGGGCGACGAGGAGGTGCCGGTCTTCCTCAGCCACAAGGGCCGGCTGCTGCTGTTCAAGACCCCCGAGTCGCTTGTCACTTTCATCCGTTCCGGTGCGCCCAACGACCTGTCCCAACTGGACAGCTGGAATGAACTGTCCGAACGGCTGGAACCGGCCGACATCGCCCCGCTGGACGAGGACACCTACGAACTCGACCTGGTGGTGGAGAACCTTCGCGGCGGTCACGACGCCTGGGATCCCGCGCTGCTGATCGAAGCCGGCGAGATCGCCCGTGACCTGTCGTACGCCCTGCGGCTACCGGCCGTGCTCGACATGCTCTCCGCCGGCTCCAGCCTGGACGATCTGGACGAGGCGCTGCGCGCTTCTGTCAATGGCGGAATCGGTGGTTTCCTGGGTCGGCGCCGGCTGAAGAAAATCGGGGCACAAACCGCAAGTTTGGGTTGGCGCACCATTGTCGGCAAGATCTCTGCGGTTGTGGACTGGCGCGACTGACCCGGAGCGGGGAGCATCAGTCTCTGGCAGAACAAGACCTGTGTCCCGGGAGGAGGACGACGCCGTGGCGCTCGTGCGCGTGTACTGCGGTCTGGCCTCGGCAGATCCGGCCGACCGAACGGCTTCGGCCGGAACGACGCTGACGTCCGCTGTGGTTGACGACGCAGGCCGTCTGCTGCACGTCTGTGAGATCGGTGACGAGCCCGCCGGCTACGCCCGGCTGGTCGCGCTGCTGGTGGAGCGGTCCGGTGGGCCGAGTGGGGTGGCGATCGCCGCCGACTCCGACGACCACACCGTCACCTCGCTGCTCAGTGCCGCCGGCCGGCCGCTGGCGATCGCCGACGACGACTCGGTCGACGACTTCGCCGAGCGCTTCGCCGACGACGACTCCCTCGAGGAGATGCAGTCCTCCCCGGTCGAACGCCGGGCGGTCGGGCTGGCCCGGGCCCTGCAGGCGGGCGCGCTGTCCGCGGTGACCCTCCCGGCGCCGCGCGACCTCGCCGGCTACAAGCAGGTCCTGGCCGCGCACGCGGCACTGGCCAGCGGCCGGCACTCGGCCGCGGTGACGCTGCGCGAGGTCCTCCGCGAGCTCTACCCGGCGGCGCTGCGCGCGTACCCGGATCCCGCCGAGCCGGTCGCCCTGGCCGTGCTCGACGCGCTGCCCGAGCCGGGCATGCTGACCGGCGCGTCCGGTCGCGGCCGCGACGCCGGTGTGGCCGCCGACGCGGTGACCGCGCAGCTGGCCGCCGACGGCCTGGCCGACGCCGACCGGATCGACGAGGCCGTGACCGCGCTGCGCGTCGCCATCTCCGAGACGCCCCGGCGGGCCACTGTCAACCGATCGCTCACCGCCGCCGTCGCCGAGACGGTGCGACAGGCCGTCGCGTCGGTCCGGGCCTGCGACGCCGGCTGCGACGCGCTGGTGGGTGCGCTGGCCGAGCGGGCCGCCCCCGCGCCGGTGGCCGGCCGCCGGGCCGCCGCCCGCCGGGGCGAGCAGGTGGACGAACTGACCCCGACCGTGTCGACCGGGCTGCGTCCGGTGCGCCCGGCCGAACCCGAGCCGACCGTCGAGCACGCCCTCCGGCGGCCCCGCCCCGAGCCGGCCCCCGACACCGTCGAGCCGGGTGGTCGCCGAGCCCGCCCCGAGCCCGTGCCCGGTGGCCGGCGCAGCCGCCCGGAGCCCGTCTCCGGTCCGGCCGCACCGCCGTCGCCCCGACCGCTCGGCCCGCCGCCGGTCGCGCCCGCACCGGTGGCTCCGCCGCCGGTCGCACCGACCCCGGTCGCCCCGGCAGCGGCGCTGGGCCGGCCGATGTCGGCTCCCCCGAGCCGCCCCGAGCCGACCGGCGCGCCCCTGCCGTCGCGGGTGGACGGTCCGACGAACCGGCCCATCTCCGCCCCGCCCCCGCCGCCGCCCGGCATCACGCCGATCGCCCCGTCCCAGCGCGGCGCCGTGCCGCCCGCCGACGCCGGCGAGCCGTTCCGCCCGACGCTGACCACCGCCGCGATCAACAAGGCCCGGGCCGAGCGGCAGCGCACGGTGATCCCGCCGCGCCCCAAGACCAACCAGGAGCCGCCGACCGGCGGGTTCAGCGCCACCGACCTGAGCGTTCCGGTGCCGAGCCCGCGCCCGTCCGCGCCGGAACCCGCCCCGCCGGGCTCCCGCGCCAACTGGCCGCTGGTCAACACCGGCGACGACCAGAACGACCGGGAGCGGGAGGCGCCCGCCTACCCGTACGGGCGGAGCGTGGACGCGCCGAGCGACCCGGGACGGGTCACCCCGCCGTGGCTCGCCGACGACCTGCCCCAGGAGCCGCCGATGCTGCGCCTGGTGGAGCCGCCGCCGCTCGCCGACCGGGCGCTGCGCAACGGGCTGGACCAGCCGACCGACCCGGGCCTCGACACGCCCCCGCTGCGGCTGGTCGACCCGGCCGACGCCGCGCGTCGGGCACCCCGCGCCGAGCTGCCCCCGCCGTTGGAGCGGCGTCCCGCCCCCAGGGAGCACCGGCCGCCGCCGGTGTCGGACGAGGGCGACGGTGACCTGCTGATCTTCGCGCAGGCCAAGTCGGCCTGGTTCGTCGGGCACGGCGACGAGGCGGACCTGGAGTGGTCGAGCACCGCGGACACCGGGTGGCAGGCCGCCGAGCAGGCCGCCCGCCCGTCGGTGGGCTCGGAGACCAAGGCGGGCCTGCCGAAGCGGGTCCCCCAGGCCAACCTGGTGCCGGGCTCGCCACTGCGCGAGGAGCGTCCACTGCGGATCGTCCGCAACGCGGCCAGCCTCGCCGAGAACACCACTGGCTACTTCCGGGGTTGGCGTCGCGGTCAGGAGATCGGTGGCTTCGCGGTCGGCGGTCGGCCGGGCCGCGAGGCGGCCGGCGGCTGGGACTTCAGCCGGGACACCGGCGACCGCGACGACGAGCGGGAGTACGAATACCGCTCAGCGGGATACCGGTCCTGACCACCACGCCTCGGCGTGTTCCTACCCACACCCGGACGATTTGACGTCGGGTCCGGCCGGCCGGGAACATACCCGGCGGACCAGCGGCGGCGCCTGTTCGCCGGGGTGGGAAGGCGACTCCATTGGCGACACCGGCATTCGACTCCACCGTGCTCACCCGTCGGGGCGTTCTCGCCGCCGCGGCCGGCAGCCTGCTGCTGGCCGGCTGCGGGCCGCAGGGGCAGCGCCCGGGTGACGGCGGGACCAGCAGTGCACCGGGCGACCAGGACCTGTTCGTCGGCGCGAGTCTGGAGCTGAGCGGACGCGGCGCGACGCTCGGCGTGTTCCAACGCCGCGCGCTGGAGATCACGGCGGAGTCGCTGAACCGCGCCGGCATCCAGGTCGGCACCCTGCTCCGGTCGATCCGGTTGGACATCCGGGACAACGGCGGCAGCCCGGAGGTCGCCGCCCGCCAGGCCGCCGAGCTGACCCGCGCCGGAGCGCAGGCACTGGTCGGTGGCGTCCTCGGTGAGACCGCCGCGGCCCTCGCGGCGGCGGCCCAGCGGCTCAAGACGCCCTACCTGTCCCTGGGCTACGGGGACCGCATCGTGCTCCCGCTCCAGGAGCGTACGTTCAGCTTCAAGCTCACCCCGGACGGCACCGACATGGCCCGCCGGCTGGCGGACCTGCTCGAATCACAGCGGATCCGCCGGGTGGTCCTGCTCGCGGCGGACGGACCCCACGGCGACTCGGGCGTGCGCGCCGTGCGGGACGCGCTCGACAACAGCAGGGTGGACCTGGTCCGGACGGTACGGCTGCCGGAGACCGGACGGAGCTTCCGCTCCGCCGCGGAGCGCGCCGCCGCCGGAAAGCCGGACGGGGTCATCGTCTGGGGCACCGCGCCCGACTCCGGTGACGCGGCGCGGGAGCTGCGGCGCGCCGGTCACCGCGGCCCGCTCTTCTTCGACGCCGGGGCGGTCGCCGACGACACCGTGAGCGGCGCCAACGCGACGGCGGTGGAGGGGGCGTACGCCGTGCATCCGGCCTGCCTGGGCGGCTCCCCGCTGACCGCCACCAGCACCGCGCAGGTGGCCCGCCAGGACTTCGACCGGCGCTACACCCAGCGGCACGGCACCTCGGTCGCCTTCGCCCCGTACGCGTCGGACGCGCTCCAGCTCCTGGCCGCGTCGGCGCGGAAGGCGACGAGCCTCGACCGGGGCCGGTTGCGGGCGTTCCTCCAGACCCAGATGGCCGAGGGCATCGCCGGCGGCTACGCCTTCACCGAGGGCCGGCACGGTGGCATGGAGGCCGACTCGCTCGGCGTCTACCTGGTCTCCCAGGGCAGCTGGACCCGGTACGCCTGACCGTCGTCCGGTGACCGTCCCGCGGGGCGGTCACCGGGCGACCGCGTACCGCATTCGACCACGGACGGCAGGAAGCGCCCGGTGGCCCATGGCCGCCGGGCGCTTCCGCGTGTCGGTCAGGCGGGCGCGACGGCCCGCGAGCGCCGCATGGTGAGCACGTACTCGACCAGCGAGATCAGTACGTGCTTCGTCGACTCCCGGTTACGGGCGTCGCACGGCACCACCGGCACGTCGCGGGAGATCGCGAGCGCGTCCCGCACGTCCTGCGGATCGTGGTACTGCATGCCGTCGAAGCAGTTGATGGCGATCAGGTACGGCAACCGCCGGTGCTCGAAGAAGTCGATCGCGGCGAAGCAGTCGGCGAGTCGACGGGTGTCGACCAGCACCACCGCGCCGATCGCGCCCCGGACCAACTCGTCCCACATGAACCAGAACCGCGTCTGACCCGGCGTACCGAAGAGGTACAGGATCAGGTCACGGTCGATCGAGATACGACCGAAGTCCATCGCCACCGTGGTCGTCGTCTTGCCCGGCACCTGCCGGGTGTCGTCGACGCCCACGCCGGCGGAGGTCATGATCGCCTCGGTGGTCAGCGGCGTGATCTCCGAGACCGAACCGACCAGCGTCGTCTTGCCGACGCCGAATCCACCGGCGATAACGATCTTCGCCGACGTCACGCGCCCGCTCGGGACCGGCGGCCGGTGCGACATGTCAGAGCCTGCGAAGTCCACTCAGCACCCTCTCCAGCAGTTCAGTGCCCACCGCGTCGTCAGAGTCGTCCAAAATGGTCGGCTCGTGGACCGCGACCAGGCCGTCCGTCGCCATGTCGGCGATGAGCACCCGGGCCACGCCGAGCGGAAGCTGCATCCGCGCCGCGATCTCGGCAAGCGACTGCACGCGTCCGTCACACAACGCGGCTATGTACTGGTGTTCACGACCGTGGCCACCACCATTGCCAGTGGCAACCGCTCGGCCGCGCACCGTCGTCTCGACGAGCGCCTCCAGGGCGATGTCGAGCCGGGGACGGGTACGACCTCGGGTCACGGCGTACGGCCGGACCAACGCTCCCGTCGGCTCGTCACGATCCGCCATGTCGCCGCTCACCTCCCTCGCACCCGGCACCGGCTCGCCCCGGTGGCATCCGTCGCTGTCGTAGTTGTTCCCGCTCCTGACCCACCGGCCAGCGCGTCATTCAGCCCATCATCCCCACAGCCGTACGCGGCTGCGGCGTCAGGGCGTCGCCCACCCGGTCCACGAGCAGGGCCATCTCGTACCCGACCTGACCCACGTCGCAGCTACGCGCCGCGAGCACCGCGAACGACGAGCCGTCCGAGATGGACATCAGGAACAGGAAGCCGTTGTCCATCTCGACGACTGTCTGCAGCACCGCTCCGCCCTCGAAGCAGCGCGCCGCGCCCTGGGTCAGGCTGACCAGGCCGGACGCGATCGCCGCGAGCTGGTCGGCGCGGTCCCGCGGGAGGTCACGGGACGAGGCGAGAAGCAGGCCGTCGGCCGAGACCGCGACCGCGTGCGCCACACCGGGCACCCGGTCGGCGAAGTTGGCGAGCAGCCATCCGAGATCCTGCGTAGTAGTCATCCTTGTTGCTCCTTCTGCCCGCTCCCGGCCACCGGGCCTGAGCCAGACTGCGAGGACTGCTGCCCGCCCGGAGTGCCCTCCGGGCCGGTCGTGTTGCTGTCGGTCGTGTTCCGCCCCCGCTGCACGCCCCGATGGTAGGCCGAGAGCAGGCCCCGGACACCCTCCGGCGTCCGCCGCTGCGACGACGGCGACGGCTTGTCGATGCTGCCCGGCACGAGCTGCGCCATCGGCGTCCGCTTCGGCAGGCCCTTCTGCGTGGTCTCCTCCACCGGCACCTCGGTGGCGGCCGAGGCGGCCCGCCAACCGTCGTCGGCCGCGGTCTGCCACGGCGAGGGCTGCTGCGGCGACGCCGGCTGCCGGGTCGGCAGCCCACCGGCGTACGCCGGACGCGCGTTGCCGTTCGCCGTGCCGTTGTCACGCGGGGCTCCGCCGGCCGTCGGAGTGTGTGCCATCGGTGTGTTACCTGTCGTTGCGGGTGTGGTCTGCGGCACGGCCCGGCCTGCGGTGTCCACCTTGGCGAACTGCTGGGTCGCGGCGCCGTTGGCCGGCCCGGCCGGGGCGGCCGCCGCCTCCTCGTTGGGCCCGGGCCGACGGGTGCGGAACCAGGCCGACTCGAGCTCCCGGAAGATCGGCAGCTCCATCGTCTCGTCCGCGTACCGCTGGCGGTTGCCGGGCTGCTGCGGTGCGGCCTGGCGCGGTGCGGGGGCCGGCGCCGGTTGGGCGGCCGCCGGCTGAGGGGCCGCCGGCTGGGCGGCGGGCTGCTGCGGCGCCATCGACGGCGTCTCCGTGCGCGGGACCCGCGGCAGCTCCGTGGTCATGTCCATGCCGGCGGGCATCCGCTCCGGCATGGCGGGGGCCGGCGCCGGGGTCGCCGGGGCGACCGGCGGCCAGACCGGCGGGGCGCCCACGTGCGGAGCGGACGTCGACGGGACCGGACGCGACGGCAGCTGGTCGGTCGGCGGGGCGGAGACCGGGTAGCCCGCGGTCGGCTGGCCGGAGACCGGCGCGGCCGAGACGGGGTGGCCCGAGACCGGGTAGCCGGAGACCGGCGCGGCCGACACCGGACGGCCCGGGTACGGGTCGCCGGAGACCGGGTGACCGGAGACCGGAGCGGCCGAGACGGGACGGCCCGGGTACGGGTTGTTCGCGTACGGGTTGCCCGAGACCGGCGCGCCGGAGACCGGCGGCAGCGGCGGGGCCGACACCGGTGGGACCGGCGGGGCCGACACCGGCGGCGGGTTGTAGGGCCGCGCCTCCGGGCTGCTGGGCAGCTGCCGCGGGATGGCCGGCTGCTGACCGGTCGTGGCCGGGTCGCCCTCGGCCGGGTTGCGCCGCTGGGGCAGCGGGTCGACCGGCTGGCCGTTGGCGGCCCGCGGGGCGTAGCCGTCGCCGCCACCGGCGTTGGCGCCGGTGAGGTCGGACCAGGCCGGCATGGCACGACCGCCGCCGGCGTTGGCCGGGGTGCCGGAGCCGTTGCGGTGGCCCGGGTCGAAGGAACGCCCGCCGAGCGTGACCTGGTTGCCGGAGCCGCCGGGGTGCGGCGCGGGGGGCGGGGTGTGCGGGCCGTTGCCGAGCGCGGCCAGGGCGCCGAAGGCCGGCGTGGGGCCGCCCTGCTGCGGGCCGGCTGCGGGCAGCGCCGGGGCCGGCATCCCGCGACCGGCGAGGGCGCGCGGCACCAGGACCGAGGTGGGCAGCGTGACGTCGGCGACGGTGCCCCGGTCGGCGGCGGGCCGCAGCTCGACCTTGACGCCGTGCCGGGACGCCAGCCGGGCGACCACGACCAGGCCCATCATCCGGGAGACCGCCACGTCCACCTGCGGCGGCGTGGCGAGCCGCTCGTTCAGGTCGCGCAGCTGCTCGGAGCTGATGCCGATGCCGCGGTCCTCCACGTAGAGCGAGGCGCGGTCGCCGACCCGACGGGCCTCGACCATGACGCTCGAGTCCGGCGGTGAGAAGGCGGTGGCGTTGTCGAACAGCTCGGCGACCAGGTGCACCAGGTCGTTGACCGCGTGCGCGGCGACCTCGATGTCGCGGTCGATGACCCCGAACTCGATCCGGGTGTAGTGCTCGACCTCGGACTGGGCGGCGCGGAGCACGTCGATCAGGGCGGCCGGCTCGCGCTGCACACGGGTGGAGTCCGCACCGGCGAGGACCAGCAGGTTCTCGTCGTTGCGGCGCATCCGGGTGGCCAGGTGGTCGAGCTGGAACAGCTCGGCCAGCCGGTCCGGGTCCTCCTCGCCGCGCTCCAGTCGGTCGAGGTGGCCGATCAGCCGGTCGACCAGGATCTGCGAGCGGCGGGCCAGGTTGACGAACATGGTCGCGACGGAGGCGCGCAGGGCCGCCTGCTCGGCCGCGGTGCGGACCGCCTCCAGGTGGACGGCGTTGAACGCCTCGGTCACCTGACCGAACTCGTCCTTGCTGCGGACCGGCAGCGGTTCGGCGATCTGGTTGGCCAGCTGCACCGGGGAGAGCTGACCGGTCACCTGCGGGTCGCGCAGCCGGGCCACCGCCTGCGGCAGGCCGTACTGGGCCACCGACAGGGCGCCCTGACGCAGGTCGCGCAGCGAGCGGGCCATCGACCGGGCGACCAGGTAGGCGAAGAGGATGGCCAGCAGCAGCATGGTGAGCAGCAGGCCGGTCTCGAGGAACACCTGGCGCTGCGTGTCCGACCGCAGCTCGTCGGCCTGCCGGACCACGTTGCCGTCGAGCCGGGACTCGACCGTGCGGATCAGCTTCGCGTTGCCGACCATCGCCTGGTCCCACTGGTCCGGCCCGAACGGCGCGTTCTTCATCGAGCCGCTGTTGTTCGCCGACATGAAGCCGGTGAGGTTGTCGGCCTTACGCAGGTCGGGTCCCTCGACCGTCTGGTCGAAGAACTCGGCGTCGGCCGGGGTGGCCACGGAGCGGAACGTCGCGAGGGCCTGCGCCTGGGCGGTGCCGCTGGCGATGAACTGCTCGCGCAGCGCGGGGCTGTACTGCCCCTGGGTGAGTGCCTGGTGCACGACCACCCGGCGCTGGGCCAGGTATTCCTTCTGCCGGGCGACCGCGGCGGCGGCGCGCATCCGGTCGCTCAGGTCGTTGTCACCGGCGAGCTGGGTGGCCGAGTCACGGATCGAGAGCAGGTCGTTGATCAGGCGCTCGTACGCCTTCTCCGCCTCGTCGATCTTGAGCTTGCCGTTCAGCACCTGGCTGCGGGTGGCCGGCAGGTCCTTGAGCTGGTCGTCGATCTCGTCCAGCCGGGCCTCGAAGTTGCGCGGCAGGTCGTCGATCTCGCCCCGCTGGCGCAGGTAGGGGCCCTTGGCCTGGTCCACCCGCTGGTTGGCCCGGTTGTAGGCCTCCTGGTACTGCGCCCGGGTCTGGAGTTCCTTCGCTCCGAGGAAGAGCACCGAACCGACCCGCTCGTCCTGCATCGTGTCGGCCAGATCACCCGAGTAGCCGATCAGGCTGGCGAGGTCGCCGGCCCGGTTGGCATTGTTGAGCGTCTCCAGGTGGTCGACCAGACCGCTGGTGCCCACCACGACCGTGGCGATGGTCGGCACGATCATGATCAGACCGAGCTTGGACCAGATCGGCATGTCGCGCAGCCGACTCGCCGGCCGGCGCAGCCGCGACAGGAAGGAGCCCGCCGTCGTTGGCCGTTTGCTCACGTCACCGCCCTCGCAAAACCGCGTCCGACGTCACCTGAGGGCAACGCCGAGCGACCGACCCGGCGGGTCGGACCTCCGAGATTCCATCACGCCGCCTCGCAAAGAGAAAGCCCAGGTTGGCCCTCGCCGGAGGTGTGATGAGATGTTGATGCAATTTGATAGCAATCCGTCTGGCCGGAGTCACTGAAGGTAATGGAACACCCGCATCGCGTCGTCCTGCTCGCCGGGCCCTCCGGCTCGGGAAAGTCGTACATAGCCCAGCGAACCGGACTTCCGGTGCTGTGTCTGGACGACTTCTACAAGGACGGCGATGACCCTACGTGTCCACGCCGAAACGGACAGGTGGACTGGGAGTCCCCCTTGTCCTGGGACGCGGACACGGCGGTGGAAACCATTGCCCGACTGGCCCGGGAGGGCAAGGCCGAAGTGCCGGTTTATGCGATCGGCGCGGACCGGCGGGTGGCCACCCGGCCATTCGACGTCGACGGATCGCCAATTTTCGTCGCCGAAGGGATCTTCGCCGCCGAGATCGTCGCCGAGTGCCGGCGCCGGGGGCTGCTCGCCGGGGCGTACGCGCTGCGGCGCCCGCGTGGCGCGACCTTCCTGCGCCGGCTCGCCCGCGATCTCACCGAGCAGCGCAAGGCCCCCCGCGTGCTGGTCCGGCGCGGGATCACGCTGCTGCGGACCGAGCCGGCCGTGCTGCGCCGGCAGACCGGCCTGGGCGCCGAGGCCGCCCGCGCCCGGCAGGTGCTGCGCGGGGTGGCCGCCCTGCTCGCCGGCCACCCGCGCCGCCGGTGATCAGCCGATCAGCTTGGCGTACGCCGGCTTGATCACCTCGTCGATGATCCGCAGCCGCTCGTCGAACGGGATGAACGCGCTCTTCATCGCGTTGATGGTGAACCACTGGAGTTCCTTCCAGCCGTAGCCGAAGGCGTCCACCAGCAGCGCCATCTCCCGCGACATCGAGGTGCCGCTCATCAGCCGGTTGTCGGTGTTCACCGTCACCCGGAAGCGCAGGTCGCGCAGCAGCCCGATCGGGTGGTCGGCGATCGACGCCGCCGCGCCGGTCTGCACGTTCGACGACGGGCACAGCTCCAGCGGGATGCGCTTGTCCCGCACGTACGCCGCCAGCCGGCCCAGCACCGGCGGGTTGCCGGGGGTGATGTCGTCCACGATGCGCACGCCGTGGCCCAGCCGGTCCGCCCCGCACCACTGGATCGCCTGCCAGATCGACGGCAGGCCGAACGCCTCGCCGGCGTGGATGGTGAAGTGGAAGTTCTCCCGCTGGAGGTACTCGAACGCGTCCAGGTGCCGGGTGGGCGGGAAGCCGGCCTCGGCGCCGGCGATGTCGAAGCCGACCACCCCGGTGTCGCGGTGCCGCACCGCCAGCTCGGCGATCTCCTGCGACCGGGCGGCGTGCCGCATCGCGGTGAGCAGCGTGCCGATCCGGATCGGCGTGCCCGCCTCGGCGGCCAGCGCGCTGCCCTCCCGGAACCCGGTGACCACCGCGTCGACCACCTCGTCGAGGGTGAGGTTCTGCTCCAGGTGCTGCTCGGGCGCGAACCGCACCTCGGCGTAGACGACGCCGTCGGCGGCCAGGTCCAGCGCGCACTCCCGGGCGACCCGACGCAGCGCGGGCGCGGTCTGCATGACCGCGACGGTGTGCGCGAACGTCTCCAGGTAGCGCTCCAGCGAGCCGGAGTTCGCCGCCTCGGAGAACCAGCGTCCCAGCGCCTCCGGGTCGGTGGTGGGGAGTTCGTGGCCGGCCTCGGCGGCCAGCTCGACGATCGTCGCGGGCCGCAGGCCGCCGTCGAGGTGATCGTGCAGCAGCGCCTTGGGGACCTTGACGATGTCCTCGTACGAGATTGCGACCATGCTCAGACCCTAGTCACCGGCGGTACCGGGCCGGCACCGGACCGGCTTCAGGGACGCCAGCCGTAGACCCGCTCGACGCTCAGGCGCAGGACCAGGCGGCCGTCGGCCACCATGGCGGCCCGGTAGTCCGCCCAGTCCGGGTGCTCGCCGCGGATCCGCCGGTAGACCTCGACCAACTCGTCGACCGTCGCGTCGTCGGTCGCGGCGGCCGGCGGGGTGAGCGTCACCGTGCCCTCGGCCACCGCGTACGCGCCGCCGTCGGCGGTGGTCACGTGGAAGCTGGCCCGGGGGTCCCGGCGCAGGTTGCGCACCTTCGTCCGGTCGGCCGTGGTGGAGCAACGGATCAGGCCCGGCTCGGCCAGGTAGTCGAGGTTGGACAGCTGCGGGCGTCCGTCCCGGCGCAGGGTGGCCAGCACCCCGCGCCCGTGCTCGCCGAACAGCTCCCAGAGCCGGGCGCTCATGCGGTCACCCGCAGCGGCGCGAGCGCGGCGGCCAGCCGGACGAGCCGGTCGAGCATCAGCGCGGCGGCGTCGTCCCGGCCCGGGTCGGCGCGCAGCTCACCCGACTCGTCCAGCGCCTGCCGCAGGAAGACGACCACCGCGTCGTTGACCGGCGTCATGTTCAAGGTCGTCACCACCTGCTTGATCATTTGCACCGCGCGCAGGCCCCCGGAGGTCATCCCGTAGCTGACGAAGCCCACCGGCTTGTGCTGCCACTCGTGGTAGAGGTAGTCGATCGCGTTCTTGAGCGGCGCGCTGAAGCCGTGGTTGTACTCCGGCATCACCAGGACGAAGGCGTCCGCGGCATCGGTGGTGGCGCTCCACGTGCGGGTGTGCTCGTGCAGGTAGACCCGCTCCGACGGATGGTGCGGCTCGTCGTGGAAGGGCAGTCCGACCTCGGCCAGGTCGACGAGGCGCACCTCGTCGAAACCGCCGTGGCGGACGGCGGCGGCGGTGAACCAGTCACCGATGCGGCGGCCGACCCGACCGGGGCGGGTGCTGGCGACGATCACGTTCAGGCGGGGCATGGTGGGGTCACTCCTGTCGGGGTGGCGGCCGGGGCCGGCACGGTGAGTCGGGGAACGAGCCAGGCGACGATCGGACCGATGCCGACCGCGTAGAGCAGGGTGCCGGGACCGACGGCCCCGCCGAGCAGCCAACCGACCGCCAGCACGGTCACCTCGATCAGGGTGCGTACCGGGCCGAGCGGGAGGCCGCGGGCGGCCAGGCCGGTCATCAGCCCGTCGCGCGGACCGGGACCGAGGCGGGCCCCCAGGTAGAGCGCGGTGGCGAGACCGTTGAGCAGGATGCCCGCGACCAGCAGCCCGATCCGACCGGCGAGCGGGTCGAGCGGGGGGACCAGGGCCAGCGTCGCGTCGAGGGCCAGCCCGACCAGGGTGACGTTCGCCACCGTGCCGATGCCGGGGCGCTGCCGCAGCGGGATCCACAGCAGCAGCACCAGCAGCGCCACGGCGTTGACCAGCAGGCCCATCGGCAGGCCGGTGCGGGCGGCGAGGCCCTGGTGCAGCACGTCCCAGGACGCGAGGCCGAGGTCGGCGCGGACCATCAGCGCGACGCTGACGCCGAACAGGGTCAGGCCGGCGAGCAGCCGGACCACCCGGGCCGACATTTTCGTTGACATGTCATCAACCTAGGCGGCATGTTGGTGACATGTCAACCAACCGTTAGGATCGGGGCATGGACGAACCGCGCTGGCTCGACGAGCGGGAGGACCGCGCGTGGCGGGGCTACCGGCGGATGCGCCGGCTGCTCGACCTGGAGCTGGCCCGTGAGCTGATGCAGGACGCCGGCCTCTCCGAGCCGGACTACGACGTGCTGAGCGACCTCTCCGAGACCCCCGACCAGCGGATGCGGCTCAGCGAGCTGGCCGACCGGATGCTCTGGTCCCGCAGCCGGCTCTCCCACCACATCTCCCGGATGCAGCAACGCGGCCTGGTCGTCCGGGAGGAGTGTGCCACCGACGGGCGCGGCTCGGTGGTGACCCTCACCCCGGCCGGCCGGCGGGCCGTCGAGGCCGCGGCGCCGGCGCACGTGGCCGCCGTCCGCCGCCACCTGATCGACCTGCTCACCCCGGCCGAGCTGGCGGCACTCGGCACGCTCAGCCAGCGGGTGGTCGACCGTCTCGCCGGCCGACCCGGCGACGGCGCCGGTCGACGCGCGGAAGCGGCGGGCTGAGCCGTGGACCACCGGATCCTGGGCCGGCTGCGCTGCCCGGTCTGCGCCGAGTCGCTGGCCGAGGCCACCGCCGGCACCACCCGCGCGCTGCGTTGCCCGCGCGGACACAGCTTCGACACCGCCCGGCAGGGATACGTCAACCTGCTCGCCGGCCGCACCCCGCACAGCGGGGACAGCGCCGACATGGTCTCCGCCCGGTCCGACTTTCTCGCCGCCGGGCACTACGACACCGTCGCCACCGCACTGGCCTCCGCCGCGACGCGCGTCGCGCCCGACGACCCGTACCCCCTGGTGGTGGACGCCGGCGCGGGGACCGGCCACTACCTCGCGGCGGTGCTGGCGGCGCTGCCGGACGCCCACGGCCTGGCGCTGGACGTCTCCAAGCCGGCGCTGCGCCGCGCGGCCCGGGCCCATCCGCGCGCCGCCGCCGCGTTGGCCGACACCTGGCAGCGGTTACCGCTGGCCGACCGGTCCGTGACCGTGCTGCTGAACGTCTTCGCGCCGCGCAACGGTCCGGAGTTCCACCGGGTGCTCGACCCGGCCGGAGCGCTGCTGGTGGTCACCCCCGCAGTCGACCACCTGGCCGAGCTGGTCGACGCGCTCGACCTGCTCCGGGTGGACCCCGACAAGGCCGACCGGGTGGCCGGCAGCCTGGGCGGCCACTTCGCCGAGGATTCCGTCACCGAGCACCGGGCCCGGCTGGCGCTGACCCGCGCCGAGGTCACCACGCTGGTGGGGATGGGACCCAGCGCCTGGCACGCCGACCCGGGACGGCTCGCCGCCCGGATCGCCGGGCTGCCCGAGCCGACGCCGGTCACGCTCGCCGTCCGGCTGGGCGTGCACCGGCCGCGCTGACCGGCGTCAGGTGGAGAGGTCGACCTCTTCCCAGCCCGGCGGCTCCTCGTGGTACGGCCCGCGCAGCACCACGGCCCACTCCAACGCCCACCGGCGCTGGCCGATCGCGTTGGCATCCACCAGCCCGGGCAGCGCCCGGCCGGCCCGCTCGGTCTCCAGGTAGGCCCAGTCCAGGCAGTAGTGCAGGTCGAGCAGCGCCGCCGCGTCGGCGGGATGTTGCGGTGCGGCCAGGATCCGGGCCCGCCACTGCGGGAACGTCTCGCCGGTGACCAGGTTCGGCATCCGTTCGACCAGCCGCTCGTCGACCGGCACGGTCGGGTCCAGCTGCTTGGTCAGGCCGAGCACCCAGGCCAGCGAGAAGAGCGCGTCGTGGTGCAGCACGAACGACCGGTGGTCGCCCCGGCTGCCCATCACGAACTGCCACTCCGGCGGCGTCAGCATCTCGACCAGGTGCGAGTCGAGCAGCCAGCTCATCGCCGCCTGCGCGGGCATGCCGAAGCAGCGGGCCAGAATCAGGTGCAGCACCGCGATCCGGGCCTCGATCTCCGGGGTCGGGCGCAGCTCGATCTCGTCGCCCGGCTCCCACACCAGCGGGAACTGCGACGGCGGCAGCGGAAGACCCAGCCGGGACAGCTCGTCGAGGCTCGCCTCGCGGACGGCCCGAGGATCGGGAGCGGATACGCGCAACGGTCAGTCCCTGTCTGGTCGCCCCGGCTCGCCGCCGGTCGGTCCCCCTGGCCTGGGAGGATAGCGGCTCCGGCCGGGCCGGCACCATGGCCGGCCCGAGCCGGAACCCGTCAACCGATCCGGTCGATGACCAGCGGCGTGACGGCCGGCGCCTCGGCCGCCACCCGGATCGCCCCACGCGCCTCGGCCAGCGCCGCCGGGATCCGCTCGGCGTGCTCGGCGCGCAGCTCGAACAGCGGGTCACCGACCCGCACGCGATCGCCGGGGCGCTTGTGCAGGACCACGCCCGCCGGGACGCTCACCGGGTCCTCCTTGCGGGCCCGGCCGGCGCCGAGCCGCCAGGCGGCCACCCCGATCGCGTACGCGTCGACCTCGGCCACCCAGCCGTCCTCGGCCGCGGTGACGACCTCGACCTCCGGCGCGGTCGGCATCGGGGCGTCCGGGTCGCCGCCCTGCGCCCGGATCATCGTCCGCCAGGCGTCCATCGCCCGGCCGTCGCGCAGCGCGGCGGCCGGGTCGGCGTCCGGCAGGCCCGCGGCGTCGAGCATCTCCCGGGCCAGCGCCAGTGTCAGCTCCACCACGTCGGCCGGGCCGCCGCCGGCGAGCACCTCCACCGACTCGGTCACCTCGACCGCGTTGCCGACCGTCATGCCGAGCGGGGTGGACATGTCGGTGAGCAGGGCGACCGTGCGCACCCCGTGCGCCCCACCCAGCTCGACCATGGTGCGGGCCAGCTCGCGGGCGTCGTCGACGTTCTTCATGAAGGCGCCGGAGCCGACCTTCACGTCGAGCACCAGCGCGCCGGTCCCCTCCGCGATCTTCTTGCTCATGATCGAGCTGGCGATCAACGGGATCGCCTCGACGGTGCCGGTGACGTCGCGCAGCGCGTACAGCTTGCGGTCGGCCGGGGCGAGCCCGTCACCGGCCGCGCAGATCACCGCGCCGACGTCGCGGAGCTGCGCGATGAACTCGTCGTTGCGCAGCGCCGCCCGCCAACCCGGGATCGACTCCAGCTTGTCCAGCGTACCGCCGGTGTGACCGAGCCCCCGGCCGGACAGCTGCGGGACGGCCGCGCCGCACGCGGCGACCAGTGGGGTCAGCGGCAGGGTGATCTTGTCGCCGACGCCGCCGGTGGAGTGCTTGTCCACGGTCGGCCGGGCCACCGACGACAGGTCCAGCCGCTCGCCGCTGGCGATCATGGCGGCGGTCCACCGGGCGATCTCCGGGCCGGTCATGCCGCGCAGCAGGATCGCCATGGCCAACGCCGACATCTGCTCGTCGGCCACCAACCCCTTGGTGTACGCGTCGACCACCCAGTCGATCTGGCCGTCGCTCAGCACACCCCCGTCCCGCTTCGTCCGGATGACGTCAACCGCCGTGAAAGCACTCACTTCTCAAGATCCAATCAATTGATCGCGCGTGGCCGCACCGACCCGCGAACGGTGACCGTCGAGGAATCGGGCCGACCGTGACCGGCGGAGGGATCAAGCCTGACCGCCCGGAGCCAGGCACGGTCGGCCCGATTCCCCCAGCTCAACCCCACTTCAACCGGCTCAACCCCAACGGACCGGAATCTCCGAAGGAGGCTCACCCTCACCGGCCCAGAAGATCGTCCCGGACGCGTCCACCACGACCACACGCGGCGTCCGCGCCAACCCCCACTCGATCGCGCCGGCCGGCTCGTCCCAGGTCGGGCCCTCCTCCAGCACGCCGGTCTCGGTGTCCTCGGCGTCCCCGGCCGACCGCTCCCAGTAGGTCGTCCAGACCTGCTGCCCGCCGGACAGGTCGGGGTGCACGAACACCGTCCCCCGGCCGCGCCAGGCGGCCAGCCGGTCCGGCACCACGGGCACCGGATGCTCGCCGGTCACCGCCTCGATGTCGGCCACGTCGAAGGCGTGCGGGAGCAGCTCCGCCATCCGCAGCGGCCCGCTCTTCGCCTCGATCAGGCACTCCGGCCCGCCCTGCTCCCAGAGCAGCTGCCGGCACCGGCCGCACGGCATCAGCGGCTCACCGGTCGCGTCGACGCAGGACAGCGCCACGATCCGACCGCCGCCGGTGGCGTGCAGCGAGGAGACGACGCCGCACTCGGCGCAGAGCGTCACGCCGTAGCCGGCGTTCTCCACGTTGCAGCCGACCACGACCCGGCCGTCGTCGACCAGGGCGGCGGCGCCGACGGGAAACTTCGAGTAGGGCACGTAGGCGTGCCGCATCACCTCGGTGGCGGCGGCCCGCAGCCGCTCCCAGTCGATCTCCATCACGACTCCCATTCTGCCCAATCCACGCCGATCGGTCACCGGCGCGGCCGGAGACGACGATGCCCGGCGGGTCCTCCCGCCGGGCACGTCGTGTCGCGGAGGCTCAGCCCTTGATGTACGGCTTGCCGTCGGCGGCCGGTGCCCGGACCTTGCCGACCAGCCCGGCCACCGCCAGGATCGTCGCCAGGTAGGGCAGCATCGCCAGGAACTGGCTCGGGATGCCACTGCCGATCGCGCCCAGGTAGGTGGCGAGCTGGTCGGCGAAGCCGAAGAACAGCGCCGCGAGCAGCGCGCCCGTCGGGCTCCACCGGCCGAAGATGAGCGCGGCCAGGGCGATGAAGCCCTTGCCGCCGATCATGTTCTTGGTGAACGAGTAGAGCGCCAACGTGTACGACGCCCCACCGACACCGGCCACCAGGCCAGCCATGATCACGTTGCGGTAGCGCAACCGCAACACCTTCACGCCCACCGTGTCGGCGGCGGTCGGGTGCTCACCCACCGACCGGGTCCGCAGGCCCCACCGGGTCCGGAACAGGGCCAGGTGGATGACCAGCACCAGCAGCAGGCCGAGGTAGAGGAAGATGTTGCCCCGGAACAGCGCCGGACCGATCAGCGGGATGTCCTTCAGCAACGGGATCTCCCAGTTGCTGAAGCGCGGCGCGCTGTTGTACTTCGCCGCGTCGGTCTGCATCAGCCGCTCGTAGAGGAAGCCGGTGACGCCGACCGCCAGCAGGTTCAGCACGATGCCCATGACCACCTGGTCGACCAGGTAGCGGATGGCGAACACGGCCAGCAGCAGCGAGATGAACGCGCCGCCGATCGCAGCGGCCACCAGGCCGACCCAGACGCTGCCGGAGATGCTGCCGAACAGCGCGCCGGAGAAGGCGCCCATCAGCAACTGGCCCTCGATCGCCACGTTGACCACGCCGGAGCGCTCGCAGAGCACGCCGGCCAGCGCGCCGAAGATCAGCGGCAGCGCCAGGATGAACGTGCCCCGGACGACGTTGACCAGCGGCATGAAGTTGCGGCCCTCGGGGGCGGCGGAGACCTGCCAGCACAGGAAGCTCAGCACGAAGGCGACCAGCCCGGCGCCGAGCAGCAGCGTGAACCATCGCTTGGGCACGCCGGCCAGCAGGGCGGCACCGGCCGCGGCGGCGATGACCCCGAACAGGATCGCGCCGATCGTGCCGTTGATCTCCAGGGCGGCGCCGCCCTCGGTCTCGCTGAGCGTGAAGCGGGCCTGCTGGTCGGTGGCGAGCGCGCCGAACAGCACGGCCGCGAGCACACCCAGAGCCAGCAGGACCGCGCCGGCCTTGCGGGCACGCGTCCAGAAACCCTCGTCGACCGCGGTGACGGCGACCTCGGGGACAGCGGTGGTGGACATGCTCACCAGCCCTTCGCGAGGCTCGTCTGCAGCCGGGCGGCGCGGGCCGCCCGGAGCTGGAAGATCGCCTTCACCAGGGCGGGCGCGGCGATGAAGATGACGATGAGCGCCTGGAGCACGGTGACCAGCTCCAGCGAGATCCCGGAGTAGGACTGCATCCGGTTGCCGCCGGCCTGGAGCGCGCCGAACAGCAGCGCGGCCAGCAGCACGCCCCACGGCTTCACCCGGCCGAGCAGGGCGACCAGGATGCCGTCGAAGCCGATCTGCGCGATCACCAGCGGGGTCAACGCGTCGGCGGTGGAGCCGAGCACCATGTTCGAGCCGCCGAGGCCGGCCAGCAGACCCGCGGTCGCCATCACCAGCACGTACGTCTTGGTCACGCTGATGCCGGCGGTCCGGGCCGCGTCCGGGTTCTCGCCCACCGCGCGCAGCTCGAAGCCGAGCGTGGAGCGGTTGAGCAGCCAGGCGATGAACCAGGTGGCCAGCACCGCGAGCAGGATGCCGGCGTGCACCCGCAGGTCGTCGCCGAGCAGCCGGGGCAGCTGCGCGGAGGAGTCGACCGGCTTGCTGATCGCGTCCGCGCGGTCGGGGTTCTGCACCCCGCTCTGGATGATGATCCAGGACAGGAAGTAGATCGCCACGTAGTTGAGCATGATCGTGTTGATCACCTCGTGGGCGCCGGTCCGGGCCTTGAGGATGCCCGGGATGAAACCCCAGAGGGCACCGCCGAGCGCGCCGGCGATCAGCGCCACCAGCAGATGTACGCCGGGCGGCAGCGGCAACGCGAAGCCGGCGACGGCGGCCAGGATCACGCCGATGGTGGCCTGGCCCTGGGCGCCGATGTTGAACAGACCGCCGCGGAACGCCAGCGCCACCGACAGGCCGGTGAAGACCAGCGGCGCGGTGTAGGTCAGCGTCTCCGAGATCGGGCCCATGACGGCGGTGAATCCGACCGCGTCCGGGTCGAAGATCGCGCCCTTGAACAGGTTCGCGTACGCCTCGCTGACCACGGTCCAGCTGGCGTTCAGCGCGTCCGCCGGGCGGGCGGTGATGTAGCTGTAGGTGGCCAGCACCTCCGGGTCGGAGATGATGATCAGCACGGCGCCGACCAGCATGGCCAGCACCACCGCGAGCACGGTCACGGTGACCGTGTTCGCCGCCCAGAGGTTGTCCAGGAACAGCTTGCCCAGACTGGGCCGGGGCTCCCCGGCCGGTGGCTGCTTCGGCGCGGTGGCGGGCACCGGACGCTCGGCGTCGCCGGCCGGCGCGGTCGGCGTCGCCCGGGCCTCGCTGCGCGCCTCCTGCGCCTCGGTCGCCGGCTCCTTGTCCGGGGAGCCCGAGACCGGATTCGGGTTCGTCATGCCTCGTCCTCGTTGGCAGGGCGGTCAGCGGTCGGGGTGGCGGTGTCGGGCGTGATGCCGGCCATCAGCAGGCCGATCTCCTCGCGCGGGGTGTCCGGGCCGACGATGCCGATGATCCGACCGCGGTACATCACCGCGATCCGGTCGGCCAGGCCGATCACCTCGTCCAGCTCGCTGGAGACCACCATGACCGCGGTGCCGACGTCCCGCTCGCGGATCACCCGGCTGTGGATGAACTCGATCGAGCCGACGTCCACGCCCCGGGTGGGCTGCGCGGCGATGAAGAGCTTCAGCGGCCGGGACAGCTCCCGGGCCACGATCACCTTCTGCTGGTTGCCGCCGGAGAGCGTGCCGACGGCGGCGTCGGCCGACGAGGTACGGATGTCGAACTGCTCGATCCGCTCCTTCGCCGACTTCCCGATGGCGTCCGGCTTCAGCGACAGGCCCTTGCCGAACGGCGGCCGGTCGTAGATGTCCAGCACCAGGTTCTCCGCCACGGAGAACTCCTTGACCAGGCCGTCGACGCTGCGGTCCTCCGGCACGTAGCCGACGCCGGCGCGGAGCACCTTCTTGGTCGACCAGCCGTTCACCGCCTCGCCGTCGAGGCTGATCGTGCCGGCGAGCGTGGGACGCAGGCCCATGATCGCCTCGATCAGTTCGGTCTGGCCGTTGCCCTGCACGCCCGCGACGCCGAGCACCTCGCCGGCGCGCACGGTCAGGTCGACGCCGTCGACGGCGCGTACCTGCCGGTCGTCGTCGACGACCAGGCCGGCGATCTCCAGGATCGGCTTGCCGGGCTCGGCGGGCTTCTTGTCCACGGTCAGCCGGACGCTGCGGCCCACCATCAGCGCGGCCAGTTCGTCCCGGCTGGCGCTCGGCTCGGCGGTGCCCACGGTCCTGCCGCGCCGGATCACGGTGATCCGGTCGGCGATCGCCTTCACCTCGCCCAGCTTGTGGGTGATGAACACGATCGACTTGCCGGCGGCCTTGAGCGACCGCATGACCGTGAGCAGTTCCTCGGTCTCCTGCGGCGTGAGCACGGCCGTGGGCTCGTCGAGGATCAGCAGGTCGACGTCGCGGGTGAGCGCCTTGACGATCTCCACCCGCTGCTGGATGCCGACCGGCAGGTCCTCGATCACCGCGTCCGGGTCGACCCGGAGGTTGTAGCGCTCGGAGACCTCGGCGACCTCGCGCCGGGCGCGCCGGCGGTCGAGGATGCCGGCGAACGGCCCCCGGACCTGCTCGGCGCCGAGCATGACGTTCTCGGCCACGGTGAAGACCGGCACCAGCATGAAGTGCTGGTGCACCATGCCGATCCCGGCGGCGATCGCGTCCGACGGACCCTTCAGCTTCAGCGGCTTGCCGTCGACCAGGATCTCGCCCTCGTCGGGCTGGTAGAGCCCGTAGAGCACGTTCATCAGGGTCGACTTGCCGGCGCCGTTCTCGCCGAGCAGGGCGTGGATCTCTCCAGGCTCCACCGTGAGGTCGATGTGGTCGTTGGCGACCAGATCACCGAACCGT
Source organism: Micromonospora sp. WMMD754 (assembly GCF_049315235.1). Lineage (NCBI taxonomy): Bacteria > Bacillati > Actinomycetota > Actinomycetes > Micromonosporales > Micromonosporaceae > Micromonospora > Micromonospora sp. WMMD754. The sequence continues at coordinate 2,779,304 of NZ_CP186058.1, read as the reverse complement.
TTGGTGATGCCGCGCAGTTCGAGTCTCAGCGCAACCTCCTGGAGTGCGAGCGATGGTGCAGCGTAGCCACTGCCGCGCCGCCACCGCGCCGGGTGGGGGTGTGGGGATCAAGGTGACCGGCCGCCCCGAGGCGCGGGGTGCGGACCCCGTGCGCCGGGACGGCCGGATCGTCAGTGCTGGTGCCCGCCGGCCCCCGCGGTCGATGATCTCACCGCGACGGCCGGCGGAGCGGTCACTTGGTCGGCTGGGCCTTCGAGGTGACCGTGATGGTGCCGGCGGAGATGTCCGCCTTGATCTTGTCGACCTCGGCCTTCAGGTCCGCCGGGACCTTGCTGTCGAAGTCGTGGTACGGCGCGATGGAGACGCCGGTGTTGGCCAGCGTGCCCACGAAGCCCGGCTTGGCCTGCAGCTTCTCGCCACCGGCGGCCTTCAGCACGGCCTCCTTGACGGCCTCCGGGATGTTCTTGACGACCGTGGTGAGGATCGCCGAGCAGTCCGGGGTGCTCTCGCAGCCGTCGACGTCCACCCAGACGACGGAGTACTTGCCGCCCGAGGCCTTGGCCGCGGAGGTGGTGCCGAGGCCGGCGCCGCCGGCGACCGGCATGACGATGTCGGCGCCCTGGGCGACCAGCGCGTCGGACACCTTCTTGCCCTCGTCCTGCTTGACGAAGTCGTTGGTGAAGGAGCCCTTCTGGGTGGCCTTGTCCCAGCCCAGCACCTGGACGTTCTTGCTCTTGGCCTTGTTGTAGTAGGCCACGCCGTCGGCGAAGCCGTCCATGAAGATGGTGACCGGCGGGATCGGCAGGCCGCCGTAGGTGCCCACCTTGCCGGTCTTGCTCATCCCGGCGGCGAGGTAGCCGGCCTGGAAGGCGGCCTGTGCGGTGTCGAACTGCATCGGGTAGATGTTGTCCACGGCCGGGTTGGCGTCCACGATCGCGAACTGCTGGTTCGGGTTCGCCTGCGCCGCCGCCTTGGTGGCGTCCGACATCAGGCCACCGACGGCCAGGATGAAGTCGCACTTCTGGTTGACGAAGCCCTTGAGGTTGACCTCGTAGTCCGCCTCGGCCTTCGACTGGACGTTCTTGATCTCGATGTCACCGTTTTCCTTCTGCGCCTCCTGGAGGCCCTTCCAGGCCGAGGTGTTGAAGGACTTGTCGTCGATGCCACCGACGTCGGTCACCATGCAGGCGCTGTACTTCTTGTCGCCGGTGCCGCCGGCGTTGTTGTCGTCGTCGGGAGCCTCACCACACGCGGCGGCGCCCAGCACGAGGCCACCCGCCACGACGGCGGAGGCGATCCGCATCCCACGCACAGAGCGCAAGACGTCTCCTTCCCATTGCCCACCGCGTCGTGCGCGGTGCGCAGCCCTTGCGCCGGCCTGCGGTGTGCCGCCGGCGTCCCACGTTACGGACGGGAGCGTACGCCCGCGCCCACCCACCGGCCGACAATCGTGCACGACTGTTGAGCGTCCGTTACCCCGGTGTAACCCTTGGGTGGGGCAGATCACTTCTCGTGCTGACAGACCTGATGGGCGGTGTCGCGAACGTCCGTTTCCGGCACCTCCCCGACCTCTCGGCGAACTACCGCCAGAAGACCGCGACCGCCGCGTTGAGCAGCGTCAACCCGATGATCGCAAGGAAGTGCCCACGGTTCACGGACTCCCGCTTACGGGAGAAGAAGACCATGACGAAGATGAGCAGCGCGAGCACCAACTTGGTAACAAGCTTCGCGGGGGCGGGCTCGTCCCCGTCGCGCAGCGGGGCGGACAGTCCGAGACCGGTCAGGATCTGGATCACCGCCCCCCACAGCATCGCGGCGTTGATCCGCAGTCGGCCGGTGACGTACTGGGCGATCCCGCCGCCGAGCAGCAGCGCGAAACCGATCAGATGGACGTAGAGAAGGATCAGACGAAGAGCTTCCACGCCGGCCATCCTCCCCCATCAACGACGCTTTGTAGTAGGGGCCCGCCGAGGTGCCGTCATACCGTGACCTCGGCTCGGGCCGGGCGCGACACCGGCGCCTCGCCGAGCCCGCCGGACCGTCGGCCGATCAGCACGAGCGCCAGCCCGACCAGCGCGTATCCGGCCAGCACGGCCAGCGACCGACCGGCCCCCGCGCCGTCGAAGAAGGCTGCCGACCGCAGCAGCGTGCCGCCGGCGCCGACCGGCAGGAACTGACCGACCGTCCCCCACGGCTGCGGCAGCAGCTCGGGCGCGGCGGCGACCGCCGAGAGCGGGTTGCCGACCAGGAAGACCAGCAGCGCGCCGAGCCCGATCCCGGCGCGGCCGAGCAATGCGCCCAGCCCGGCCACCGTGCCGGCGGCGGCGAGCGAGAACAGCCCGATCGCGCCGGCCTCCCGCCACGGGTCGCCGTCGACGAGACCGAGCCAGCCGTGCAGCACCGCGACGCCGACGCCAGCGGCGACCACCGCGTACCCGATCAGGCCGGCGAAGCGCGCGGCGCGACCGGCGACCAGCAGCGTGAGCAGCGCGCCGGCCAGCATGCCGGTGAGCGCCAGCGGCAGGAAGCCGGCGGCGAAGCCGGCGCCGCGCGGGTCGTCCGGGTCGGCCGGCACGACGGGCGTCACCGGCACCGGGCGGCCGCCGGAGAGCTGGCCGGCGGCCTCGGTGAGCAGGGCGGCCACGGTGGGGCTGGCGGCCGGCGCGGTGTGCAGCGCGACGCCGTCCGGGCCGGCCACGAACGCGGCGTACACCTCGCGGTCCCGCAGCGCCCGGTCGGCGGCCGCCGCGTCCGGGAGCCTGGTGACAGCGAAGCCGCCGGGCCGGGCGGCGGCGAGCCGGGCGGCCAGCTGCGCGGTGGCCGGCGGTGGCCCGGCCACCGCGACCGGCAGGTCGCGCGGCGCGAGGTGCGCGGCCGGCGCCGCGAACAGGGGTACGAGCAGCGCCTGCACGACCACCGTCAGGCCGACCAGCAGCGCGGCGAGGGTCCAGGGCGAGCGGGACCGGAGCATCGGCGTCTCCCTAAAACGAATGTTCGTTCTCTTGAGACGAGCGTGCGCCTCCGCGCGGACTTCGTCAAGAACGAACGTTCGCTTTAGAATGTGGGACGTGCCACGAGTCTCCGAGCAGCACCTCGCCGCCCGCCGTCAGCAGATCCTCGACGCGGCCCGGCGGTGCTTCGTGCGCGACGGCTTCCACCACACCTCGATGCAGGACGTGATCAGGGAGGCCGGGCTCTCGGTCGGCGCGGTCTACCGCTACTTCCCGAGCAAGAACGACCTGATCACGGCCATCGCCCAGGCCGTGATCGGCACCGCGGACGCGGCCTTCGCCGAGCTGTCCACGGCCGACCCGCCGCTGCCGCTGACCGGGGTGCTGGAGCGGGCCCTCACCTTCGTCGACACCCAGCTCGGCCCGGACGGGGTGCTGCCGCTGGCGTTGCAGGTGTGGAGCGAGGCGCAGCGGGACCCGGTGCTGGCGGAGTTCGTCGCGGCCACCTACACCCGGCTGCGGGCCCACTTCGTCGCCGCCGCCACCCGGGCGCGCGAGGCCGGCGAGCTGCCCCCGGAGGCGGATCCGGAGGCGGTCGGCGCGGCCCTGTTCGGGCTGGTCCCCGGCTACTTCACCCAGCGCATCCTCACCGGCTCCCCCGACCGCGAGACCTACCTGACCGGCGCCCGAGCCCTCCTGCGCTGAGGTGTTGGGAGGGGCCCCTTGTTATGCAGAATGCGTTAACTAGGGGCCCCTCCTTTCACAGGCGCCAGAGCTGGAAGGTGGGGCCGTCCGCCGGCAGCGTCACCGTGCCGTCGACGGACGGGCGCAGCGCCGGCGCGCCGCCGTAGATGTTGTCGGCGGCAGGCAGGCCGGTCAGGCGGACCGGGGCGCCGGGGGCGCGGCGGGCCAGGGCCAGCACCGTGCCGGACGGCGCCTCGCGCAGGAACACCAGCGTGTCCGCGTCCGCGTGCACCCACCGCAGGCCGCCGTGCCGCAGCGCCGGCTCGTCGCGGCGCAGCGCCAGCAACGACCGGTACGCGTCGAACGTGCGCCGGTCCCAGCTCTCCGGCCGGTGCCACGGCATCGGGGTCCGCGAGCCCTCCCCGTTGGTGCCGGTCAGCCCCAGCTCGTCCCCGGCGAACACCACCGGCGTGCCGGGCATGGTGGCGAGCAGGCCGGCGGCCACCTCCTGCCGGGCCGCGTCACCGACCACGGTGCGGATCCGGGCCGAGTCGTGCGAGCCGAGCAGCTGCCACGAGTGGGTGTACGACCGCCACGACACCAGCGACCGGTACGTGTTCATCGTGGCGAGCACCGCGCCCGCGTCCCGCCGCCGTACCCCGCCCGGTGTGCCGAGGAAGTTCGGCACCGGGTCGTCGCCCGCGCGCAGCCAGGACCAGACCGGGTCGGTGAAGCCGACGTAGTTCATCGTCCCGTGCCAGCCGTCCCGGTCCAGGTCACCGGTGTGGTCGTGGCCGTGCTCGGCGAGCAGCAACGCGTCCGCCCGGGTCTCGGCGACCACCTCACGCAGCAGCCGCGCCACCTCGTGGGTGTAGGCGTCGGCGCCCCGCCGGCCGGTCATGTTCGCCACGTCCACCCGCCAGCCGTCCAGCCCGTACGGCGGGCGCAGCCAGCGGCGCAGCAGCGAGTCCTCGGCCGTGGCGAACCGGCGGCGCAGCTCCGCGCTGCCCCAGTTGAGCTTCGGCAGCGACTTGACCCCGTTCCAGGACTCGTAGTCCTGTCCGGGCAGGTCGAAGTAGTACAGCTCGCGTTCGGGCGCGTGCACGTCGGAGACGGCGGCGGTGAACCAGTCGTGGGCGTCGCCGGTGTGGTTGCTGGTGATGTCGCCGAGCAGCCGCCAGCCCCGGGCGTGCACCGCGTCGGCGAGCCGGGCCAGCGCGGCGTCGCCGCCGAGCAGCGGGTCCACCGTGTCGAAGCTGGACGCGTCGTACCGGTGGTTGGAGCGGGCCGGGAAGACCGGCGTGAGGTAGACCGTGTTGACGCCGAGCCGGTCCAGGTGGTCCAGGCGCTCGGTGATCCCGTCGAGGTCGCCGCCGTAGAACTGGCGGGGCGTCTCCGGGCCACGGCCGATCACCGGGGTGTCCCAGTCGCACGGGATGGCCCAGTCCGGCGCGGTCCGGGTGTCGGCGGCGGCGGAGCGGGCGAACCGGTCCGGGAAGATCTGGTAGATCACCGCGTCCCGGGCCCAGGCCGGCGGCGGCGCGTAGCTGACCAGCTTGAAGTCACCGTGGTCCGGCACGTCGTGGGCGGCCGTGCCGGCCGCGTTCAGCCAGCGGGCACCGTGGTCGCCGTCGAGCAGGAAGCGGTAGTTGCTGACCGGGTTGCGGACCTCGACGTCGGCCCGCCACCACACGTCACCGTCGGCGGTGCGGTCGACCACCGCCTCGGCGAAGTGCGGCTCGCCGTCGCCGGTGGTGCGCAGGTGCACCTGGCGGACGCCGGCGCCGGCGGGCACCCGGACGAAGACGGGAACGGTCTGCCCGAGCGCGGGCTCCTGCTCCGGGACGTAGGTGGCGGACCCGTCGTGGTGCGGTTGCAGGGACATGGTGATGCCTTTCGCGTCGTACCGACAGGGAGTGGGGCGGGCACCCGCCGCGGTCGGTGTCACCCGACCGCGGCGGTCCGCCCGAGAACCGCTCCGGTGTACGCCGACACGACGCCCTTGCCGCAGCGTGAGCCGAGGAGGCTCAGCCCTTGACGGCTCCGGAGGTGAGGCCGGAGACGATGTAGCGCTGGAGCAGTTGGAACACCAGCACCGTCGGGACCGCGGTGAGCAGCGTGCCCGCCGCGAAGATCCCGAAGTTGTTGTTGCGTTCGCCCGCCACCAGGCCGTACATGCCGACCGCGAGGGTCTTCGACTCGGTGTTGGTGAGGAACACGTTGGCGATGATGAACTCGTTGATCGACCCGATGAACGCGAGCAGGCCGGTCACCGCCAGGATCGGCGCCACCAGCGGCAGCATGATCCGGAAGAAGACCTGCACGTGCGAGGCGCCGTCCATGGTCGCCGACTCGTCCAGCTCCTTCGGCAGCGTGTCGAAGAAGCCCTTCATCAGCCAGGTGTTCGCTCCCAGCGCGCCACCCATGTAGAGCAGGAACAGGCCCCACGGGGTGTTGAAGCCGATCGCCGGGTACAGGTCGGTGACCGTGGTGAAGATCAGGAAGATCGCCACGATGGCCAGGAACTGCGGGAACATCTGGATCAGCAGCAGCGTGAGCAGGCCGACCCGGCGCCCGGCGAACCGCATCCGGGAGAACGCGTACGCGGCCAGCGCCGACAGGAAGATCGACGCGAAGCTGGCCACGCCCGCCAGCAGCAGCGAGTTGAGGAACCAGTGGCCGAACGCGGTGCGGTCGAACAGGTTGGTGAAGTTCTCCAGCGACGCCCCGGTCGGCAGCAGCTCGGTGGAGGAGAGCGTGCCGAGCGGGTTGAGCGCCGCCGAGATCACGAACAGGATCGGGAAGAGGCTGAACACGACGGCCAGCACCCCGACCAGGTGTCGCCAGCCCACCTGGCTGAACCACCGGCTGCGCGCCCGGCCGGCCGCGTTGCGGTTGGCCACCGGGGCTTCCGCGATGCTGGTCACGAGTACACCTCCTCCTGCTTGCGAGTGCGCCGGAAGCTGATCGCCGACACCGTCGCCACGATCGCGAAGATGAAGATCGACACGGTGGCGGCCAGGCCGAACTCGGCGCCCTGCGCGCCGAACGCCAACCGGTAGGTGTAGGTGATCAGCAGGTCGGTGGCGCCGTTGCGCGGGTTGTCCGGCGCGAACGGCCCACCCTCGGTGGTGAACAGGATCGCGTTGACGTTGTTGAAGTTGTACGCGAACGACGCGATCAGCAGCGGCGAGAGCGCCACCAGCAGCAGCGGCAGGGTGACCGCCCGGAACGACTGCCAGGGCGTCGCCCCGTCGACCGAGGTGGCCTCGGTCAGCTCCCGCGGGATGGCCTGCAACGCACCGGTGGCCACCAGGAACATGTACGGGTAGCCGAGCCAGAGCTGCACCAGCAGCACCGCGATCCGGGCCGACCAGGAGCCGCCGAACCAGTCGACGTCCAGCCCGAACAGGTTGTTGACCAGGCCGAAGTCGGTGTTGAACATGTCCCGCCAGACCAGCAGCATCGCGAACGACGGCATCGCGTACGGGAGGATCAGCAGTACCCGGTAGAAGTTCGTGCCCTTCATCCGGGGCGAGTGCAGGGCGAGCGCGATGGCCATGCCGAGCAGGAAGGTGAAGCCGGTGGAGCCGATCGCGAACGCGAAGTTCCAGGCCAGGGTGCCGAAGAACGGCTTGGAGATGTTCGGGTCGGTGAGCACGGCGCTGAAGTTCTTCAGCCCGACGTTCACCTTCCAGCCCTGGGTGAGCCGCTCCCCGTCGGCGGCGACGAAGGAACCGACCTTCTCGTCCGCGCTCCAGGTCTTGCCGGTCTCGCTGTCCTTGACGCAGTCGCAGCCGGCGTCGTACGCCCGGGCCGCCTTGCCCTCGTAGGCCCGGGTGAGGCCGTTGGAGCGGATGGCGCCGGTGTCGGTGGGGACGATCAGCGCGGTGACGGCGTCGCTGCGGCCGCTGGCCTGGCCGATGTTCAGCACGGTGTAGCCGTCGGCGGCGGTGACCTTGCCGCTGAGGCTGCTCACCGTCACGTCGGCGGCGTCGAGCTTGCGCAGCCCGCCCGCGTCCCCGGCGAAGACCTCCTTGGTCTTCGGGTCGCTGAGCAGGAACACCAGGGCGCCGGTGGCCGGGTCGCCCTTGGTCGCGATGCTGAGGTTGTATTCGGTGGAGCCGGGGACCTGCTTCACCGAGGAGGTCTGGATGGCGACGATCGCGTCGTCCTTGCTGCCCCGGTGGCCGTCGCCGAAGTTCGTGAACGCGGTGCTCGCGGTGTAGAGCACCGGGAAGACCTGGAAGGCGATCAGGAAGAGCGTGCCGGGGACCAGGTACTTGGCCGGGATGTGCCGGCGGCTCAGGTAGAGGTAGAACAGGCCGGCGGTGGTGACCGCCAGGACACCCAGCCCGATCCACTGTTCGGCCTCGATGAGCGGGAACGCCGCCCAGATCGCGATCCCGGCCACCAGGCCGAGCAGGACCACCTTGACGACGAGGCCGGTCGCGGTGATCGGCGCGTGGTTCCGCGCGGTACGGGACGTGCGCGGGAGCCCGGGGCGGGCGGGCTCCCGGCCCGGGGTCTGCGTGGCAGACCCCGGGCCGGACAGCGGCGCGCTCATTACTTGATCTGACCCTGGATGGTCTTGCCAGCGGCCGTGATCGTCTTGGCCGGGTCGGCGCCACCGATGATGGCGGCCTCCGCCTTGCCGAACGGGTCCCAGATCGCGGCCATGGCCGGGATCGCCGGGAGCACCTGGCCGTTCTTGCCGGCCTCGGAGAACTTGGCCAGGTCCGGGTCCTCGCCCTTGACCTGGTCGAAGGCGGCGGTCAGCGCCGGCGGGCGCGGCTCGGCCTTGTACAGCGCGACGGCCAGCTCGGGCTTGGTCACGTAGTTGGTGACGAACTCCTGGGCCAGGGCCTTGTTCTTGCCCTTGGCGGCCACGTAGAACGCCTGGACGCCCACGAACGGCTGGGCCTCCTTGCCACCGGCGAAGCCGGGGACCGGGGAGATGTCGTACTTGATGCCGGCCTTCTTGGCGTCGGCCACGGCCCACGGGCCGGAGACCAGGAAGGCGCACTTCTTGCCGGTGAAGGTGGAGATGGCGTTCTCCGGGGTGATGGAACGCTTCAGCGCGCCGTCGCCCTTCTCACCGAGCTTCGCGATCTTCTGGAAGGCCGCGATCGACTCCGGCTTGCCCACGCCCAGGTCCTTCGGGTCGTAGTCGCCGTTGGCGGCGGTGCCGAACAGGTTGCCGCCACCCGAGGTGTACAGCGGGTAGATGTGGTACGCGTCGCCGTTCTGGCCGGACTGGAGGCAGAGGATCTCGCTGGCCTTCTTGTCGGCCTTGAGCTTCTTGCCGGTGGCGACCAGGTCCTCGATCGTCTTCGGCGCCTCGGGGGCCAGCTCGGTGTTGCGGAGCAGCGCCACGTTCTCGGTGGCGTAGGGCACGCCGTAGAGCTGGCCGTTGAACGTGACGGCCTTGATGGCGGTCTCGTTGAAGCCGCTCTTCTGCTCGGCCGGCAGCTGCACCGGGTCGATGGCGCCGTTCTGGACCATGTTGCCGATCCAGTCGTGCGCGCCGACCACGACGTCCGGGCCGCTGCCCTGCTGGGAGGCGGTGACGAAGTTGGTCTGCAGGTCCTTGGAGACGGCCTGGACCTCGACGGTCACGCCGTTCTCCTTGCCGAACTCCTCGGCGAAGGGCTTGAGGGCGGCGGTGCGCTTGTCGTCGGCCCAGATGACCAGCTTGCCGCCGGTCGCCTTGTCGGCGGACTTCTCGGCGGCCGGCTTGTCGCTGCCGCTGTCACCACAGCCGGACGCGGCGAGCGCCAGGCCGAGGACGGCGACCACACCCGCGGTACGGATGCGCATCGGTACTCCTGTCGTCATGGTGGCCCGCCGGGGGAAGGGCGACCACCAGTGGAAACCTCTGAAAGTTCTTGCTGACCGGCGCGGGGGTGCTGCGCCGCTGCTCTCGCATGTTGCGGGGACGTTAGCAAGAGGTTGCAGAGAATGGAAGGGCTTGCAGAAGTGTACGCAAGACTTTGCCGTTGAGCTAAAGTGCCGCCATGCGCGCTCGACTGTCCGACATCGCCCAACAGGCCGAAGTCAGCGAGGCCACGGTGTCGCGGGTGCTCAACGACCGCCCCGGAGTGGCCCCCGAGACCCGGCAGGCCGTCCTCACCGCCCTCGACGTGCTCGGCTACGAGCGACCGGCCCGGCTGCGCAAGCGCAGCGCCGGGCTGGTCGGCCTGGTCGTGCCCGAGCTGGACAACCCGATCTTCCCGGCGTTCGCCCAGATCATCGAGTCCGCCCTCGCCCCGACCGGCTACACGCCGGTGCTCTGCACCCAGACCCCCGGCGGCGTCCGTGAGGACGAGTACGTCGAGATGCTGCTGGACCGCCAGGTCTCCGGCATCGTCTTCGTCTCCGGCCTGCACGCCGACACGGCCGCGGACCACGACCGCTACCGCACGCTGCTCGCCCGGCCGCTGCCGATCGTCATGATCAACGGCTACGCCCCGGGGATCCCCGCGCCCTTCGTCTCCTGCGACGACCGTGAGTCCGCCGAACTCGCCGTCGCCCACCTGGTGGCGCTCGGGCACCGACGGATCGGCCTGATCACCGGCCCGGACCGGTTCGTCCCGGTGCAGCGCAAGGTCGCCGGCTACAAGGCGGCGATGGGGCGCCTCACGGACATCTCCGACGAGGACCTGACCGAGCTGACCGAGCTCTCCCTGTTCGGCGTGGAGGGCGGCGAGGCCGCCGCCGGCCGGCTCATCGAGCGCGGCGCCACCGGACTGGTCTGCGGCTCCGACCTGATGGCGCTCGGCGCGATCCGGGCGGCCCGTCAGCGCGGCCTGTCCGTGCCCGAGGACATCTCCGTGGTCGGGTACGACGACTCCCCGCTGATGGCGTTCACCGACCCGCCGCTGACCACCGTGCGCCAGCCGGTCGCCGCCATGGCGGTCGCGGCGGTGCGGGCGCTGGTCGACGAGATCAACGGCCACCCCTCCCCCAACTCCGAGTACCTGTTCCGCCCCGAGCTGGTGGTGCGCGGCTCCACCGCGGTTGCCCGCCCCACCACCGCCCCCAAGCGCCAACGTCCCGCCCCCACCTCCCTGGCCGTCCCCGCCTGACCCACCCCCCTCACCCCGGCGATCTTGCACTTTCCGCCCTGACAAAAGGGGTGAAGCGCGCGGACCGAGGGCCGCAACTGCAAGATCGCGGGGGCCGCTCGGGGGCGACGCTCTGTGCGGGAAGTCCCGGGATTCGGGACGGGGGTGGAAGCGTGATCCTCCTGGCTGGGAGGTGATCGGTGTCATTTCTTGCGCAAGGAATGCTTGACTCTTGCAGAGCCGGCGCGGCATTCTGCTCAGACACCCTGCGCCACCACAGAACGGGAATCGACATCCGATGACCTCCGCCCCCACCCCCACGCCGCTGGCCGCCGACGACGACTGGTGGCGGTCCGCGGTCGTCTACCAGGTCTACGTCCGCAGCTTCGCCGACGCGAACTCCGACGGTGTCGGTGACCTCCAGGGCATCCGGCAGCGCCTGCCGTACCTGCGTGACCTCGGCGTCGACGCGCTCTGGCTGACCCCCTTCTACACCTCGCCGCAGGTCGACGCCGGCTACGACGTGTCCGACTACCGGGACGTGGATCCGCTCTTCGGCAACCTGACCGACTTCGACGAGATGATCACCGACGCGCACGCCCTGGGCCTGCGGATCATCGTCGACCTGGTGCCCAACCACACCTCCAGCGCGCACCCGTGGTTCACCGCGGCGCTCGCCGCCGGTCCGGGCTCGCCGGAGCGCGAGCGCTACCTGTTCGCCGACGGCAAGGGCGAGCAGGGCGAGCTGCCCCCGAACGACTGGGAGAGCATCTTCGGCGGCCCGGCGTGGACCCGGGTGGTCGACGGCCAGTGGTACCTGCACCTCTTCGACCCGGCCCAGCCCGACCTGAACTGGCGCCACCCCGAGGTGCGGGCCGAGTTCGAGGACGTCCTGCGCTTCTGGCTGGACCGCGGCGTGGACGGCTTCCGGATCGACGTGGCGCACGGGATGATCAAGGCCGAGGGCCTGCCGGACGTCGGCTTCAACTCGATGACCACCGGCCAGCGTCAGTCGGAGCTGCTGGGCAAGGGCCGGCTGCCCTACTTCGACCAGGACGAGGTGCACGACATCTACCGCGCCTGGCGGCCCATCCTGGACAGCTACCCCGGCGGTCGGATGGCGGTCGCCGAGGCCTGGGCCGAGACCCCGCAGCGGCTGGCCCGCTACATCGGCCCGGACGAGCTGCACCAGGCGTTCAGCTTCGACTTCCTCGACGCCACCTGGTCGGCCGACTCGTTCCGCAAGGTGATCGACACCGCGCTCGCCGAGTCGACGATCGTCGGCGCGCCCACCACCTGGGTGCTCTCCAACCACGACCGGCAGCGCCACGTCACCCGCTACGGCGACGGCGAGGTCGGCCTGCGCCGCGCCCGCGCCGCCGCGCTGCTGATGTTCGCGCTGCCCGGCTGCGCCTACGTCTACCAGGGCGAGGAGCTGGGCCTGCCGGAGGTGCTGGACCTCCCCGACGAGCTGCGCCAGGACCCGGCGTTCCGGCGCACCGGGGAGAGCCGCGACGGCTGCCGGGTGCCGATCCCGTGGAGCGGCGAGCTGGCCCCGTACGGCTTCGGGCCGGACGGCAGCGAGCTGAGCTGGCTGCCGGCGCCGGCGACCTGGCGGTCCCTCTCGGTGGCCGCGCAGACCGGCACGCCCTCCTCGACGCTGGAGCTCTACCGGGCCGCGCTGCGGATCCGCGGTGAGCACCCGGCGCTGGCCGGCCTCGGTGGCATCACCTGGCTGGAGACCGAGCCCGGCGTGCTGGCGTTCCGCCGCGCCGCCGGGGACACCGAGCTGACCTGCGTGGTCAACATCAGCGGCGCCGACGTGACGGTGACCGGCTTCGGCCGGCCGCTCGTCGCCAGCGCCGATCTCACCGAGCAGGGCGACGGGCACGTCCTGCCGGTGGACGCAGCTGCGTGGTTCGAACGGCGCTGAGCCGGGTAACCCGCCAACGACCTGGTCGTCCGTTGTGCTCCGCGCCGACGGGCGGCTGGGCTGCCGACCCCTTGTGGTGGGGGGTGAGGTGGTACCGGCCCCTCGGGAGTCCGCTCCCGGGGGGCCGGTGTCCATCGGGGACCCGTGTCGTCAGCCGCCCTTGGCGGTGAGCAGCGCGGCGATCCGGGCGAACCCGGCGCGCACCTCGTCGCGGTCCGGCGGGTTCGCCGGCTCCGGCTCCGGGCGGCGCTCGGCGGCCAGTTCCAGCTCCTCGTCGATGACGTCCTCGAAGTCACCGTAGAGATCGGCCTGGTCGGCCTGGGCCGCCTCGTCCGCGGCGGCGATCTGCGCGGCGGCGATCTCGCCCCGGATCTCCTCCGGCGTCAGCGCCGGCAGCAGCGGCTCCACCACCGCCATCAGCTGCTCCTCGGCCACCACGGCCTCGGCCAGGGCGAGCGCGTGCGGCCGCTCGTACGGCCCGCAGACCACCGGCTCCCACTCGTCCTCCGGGCCGAGCGGGGCGAACGTGATGATCCACGGCAGGCCCAGCATCGGGGAGTCGTCCGGCAGGTCCAGTGTCACGAGTGCGCCCACCGGCCCATCATGGTCGTTGCCCGCACGACCGGGGAGCGCAATCCCCGGACTCTCCCCGCTCAGGCGACCGCTCTCAGCCACGCGTACCGGCGTCCAGCGCCGCACGGACCAGGGCGAGCGCCCGCTCCGGCGGGACACCCAGGCGACGCGCCTCGGCGGCGTAGTCCGCGGCGGCACGGTGCAGCCGGTCGGAAGCGTCGTCCCGCCCCGGTGCCACCACGGTGCCGTGCCGGCCCCGGGTCTCGACCAGCCCGGCGGCCTCCAGCTCCCGGTAGGCCCGGGCCACCGTGTTCACCGCCAGCCCCAGGTCCGCGGCGAGCTGCCGGACCGCGGGCAGCCGGGTGCCCACCGCCAGCCGCCCGTCCCCCACCATTGCCGCGAGCTGCGCGCGCACCTGCTCGTACGGAGGGGTGGCCGACCCGGCGTCGATCCGGATCCGGGCGCTCATCCGCCGCCTCCGGGGGTGCCCGGGTCGGTCTCCTCGTCGAGCACGTCGGCCTCCACGTCCACCTCCCGCGCCCCGCCCTCGGCCAGGTCCACCACCCGGCCGTAGCGGCTGGTGGCGGCGAGCGCGGCGCCGAAGAGCACCAGTTGGTTGAGCAGGTAGAGGTAGAGCAGCAGCCCCACGGCGGTGGCCACCACCGTGTACGCCGGGTTCCGCTCGGTGCGGACCACGTAGTAGCGCCCCACGGTGTTGAGCAGCGTGATCCCGACCGCGACGGTCAGCACCGCCGGGCGCAGCCGGCGCCGGCTCATCCGCAGCCGGGGCACGGCGAGCAGCAGCGCGGCGGCGAGCACGGCGTTGACCAGCACGCTCAGCACCGCGCTGACCGTGGTCAGGCCCACCGAGCCGGTGCTGCGCAGCAGGAACCGCAGCAGCGACTCCAGCGCGTCGACCGCGGCGACCGAGACGAAGAGCAGCACGAAGACCGCGACCAGCACGCCCAGGTCGACCAGCCGGCGCACCACCAGGTTGCCGGGCTGCTGGTTGAAGCCGTACATCAGGCGCTGCGAGGAACGGATCGCCTCCACCCAGCCGATGCCGGTGAAGACCAGGATGACCAGGCCGACCACGCCGACGGTGTTGCTGCTCTCGGCGATCTGGGCCGGGTCGAGGAAGGGCAGGTTCTCCCGCAGGAACTCGGCCGCCGCGCGGCTGACCTCCTCGTTGTCCCGCAGCACCGCGCCGAAGATCCAGTACGCGACCAGAGCGAGCGCGAACACGGCGAAGAACCCGTAGTAGGCGATGGCGGCGGCGAGCCGGCCGGCCATCAGGTCGGCGTAGAGCGTCCCGGCCAGCCAGAGGTGGTCGAAGACCGACGATCGACCACGAGCCGCGTCGACACGGCGCCCGAGGGCCGTCTCGATCCGGCCGAAGACGTTCACCCCGTCATCCTCGCCGATCCCCGCTCCCGGCGGAGGCGGCCCGGCCGGCCGAGTGCTCAGCGCGGGCCGCCCAGCCGGAAGTCGCGGCGGGGCTGCCACCGGGTCGCCCCGCTGTGCGAGAAGAGCGTGAACGCGTCCACCTCGAACAGCGCGGAGAAGTCGGCCAGGTCCTCGTACGCCTTGTCCAGCACCTCGGGCGGCACGTCCTGGGCCACCGTCACGTGCGGGTGGTAGGGGAAGCGCGCTTCCCGGCGCAGCTCGGGGGCGGAGTTGATGGCGGCGGCGAGCAGCTCGCACTCGCTGATCCCGGCGGCCACCGCCACGAACACCACCTGGGTGACCGGGCGGAACGTGCCGGTGCCGCGCAGGTGCAGGGTGAACGGCAGGTGCGTGGCCGCCACCCGGGCCAGGTGCTCCTCGACGGCCGGCAGCGCGCGTACCGGGATCTCGGTGGGGCCGAGAAGGGTGACGTGCGCGGGGACCGCCTGCGGGTCGCCGGCGGAAATCCGGCGGCGGGTGAGCTGCCCGCCCCACGGTTCGGGGACGTCGACCGCGATCCCGATCTGGATCGTGTCGCCGCCGTCCGGCGCCGCGTCACCGCCCGGCACGTTGCGCGCCATCCCTCCGGCCACCGACTGCGTCACTCCCGCCCCGCCCGGGCCGCTACTCGAACCGCACCGGCGGGAAGAAGCCGACCCGCTCGTACGCGGTGCGCAGCGTCTCGGCCGCGACCGCCCGGGCCTTCTCCGCGCCCCGGGCGAGCAGCTTGTCGAGCTGGGCCGGGTCGTCCAGGTAGCCGTTGGTGCGCGCCTGGATCGGCGTGACGAACTCCCGCACCACCTCGGCGAGGTCCTTCTTCAGGTCGCCGTAGCCCTTGCCGTCGTACGCGGCGACCACGTCGTCGATGCCGCGGCCGGAGAGCGCGGAGTAGATGGTGAGCAGGTTGGAGATGCCCGGCTTGCCCTCGGCGTCGAAGACGATCTCGCGGCCGGTGTCGGTGACCGCCGAGCGGATCTTCTTGGCCGAGCGGGCCGGGTCCTCCAGCAGGTCGATGATCCCGGCCGGCGAGGAGGACGACTTCGACATCTTGGCCGTCGGGTCCTGCAGGTCGGTGATCTTCGCGGTGTCCTTCACGATGTGCGGGGCGGGCATCGTGAAGGTCGGCCCGAACAGCGAGTTGAACCGCTGGGCCAGGTCGCGGGAGAGCTCCAGGTGCTGCCGCTGGTCCTCGCCGACCGGCACCGCGTTCGCCTGGTAGAGCAGGATGTCGGCGGCCTGCAGGATCGGGTAGGTGAACAGGCCGACGCTGGCCCGCTCGCTGCCCTGCTTCTGCGACTTGTCCTTGAACTGGGTCATCCGGCCGGCCTCGCCAAAGCCGGTGATGCAGCCGAGCACCCAGGCCAGCTGCGGGTGCTCGGGCACCTGCGACTGGACGAACAGGGTGCTGCGGTCCGGGTCGATGCCCAGCGCGAAGAGCTGCGCGGCGGCCACCCGGCTGCGCTGCTTGAGCACCTTCGGTTCGTGCCCGGCGGTGATCGCGTGCAGGTCCACCACGCAGTAGAACGCGTCGTGGCTCTCCTGCAGGGCCACCCAGTGCCGCAGCGCGCCCAGGTAGTTGCCGAGGTGGAACGAGTCGGCGGTCGGCTGGATGCCGGAGAAGACGCGCGGCCGGGCGGGTACGTCGGACATGGCGGCAATTCTGTCAGCAAGCCCCGGCGCCCGTCATGACGGGCCGGCGGGTCGGGCGGGTACGGCCGGCGGCGGGCCGCTGACCTCGCGCCGGGGCTCGGGCAGCCGCGCCGCGGAGACCACCAGGCGGGACACCCGTCGGCCGTCGAGCGCCAGCACCCGCAGCAGCCAGCCCTCCGGATCGGTCGGTCCCGATCCGTCGACCGGGTCGACGGCGACCGGCACCTCGTCGCCGGCCACCGGCAGCCGGCCCAGCGCGGCCATCACGTAGCCGCCGACCGTCTCGTACGGGCCGGCGGGCAGCGGCACCCCGGTGCGCTCGGCGAAGTCGGTCAGGTTGAGCCGACCGTCGACCACGGCGGGCAGGCCGGCGGGCTCGGCGTCGGGCGGCCCGTGGCCCTCGTCGTGGATCTCCCCGACCAGTTCCTCGACCAGGTCCTCGCAGGTCACGATGCCGGCGGTGCCGCCGTACTCGTCGACCACCACGGCCAGGTGGTGGCCCTCGCGGCGCATCTCGGTCAGCGCCGCGAGCACCCGTTTGCTGTCGGGCAGCCGCTTGACCTCACGGGTCAGCTCGCCGACGGTGACCCGGGCGTCCGGGCCCGGGCGCAGCAGCACGTCGCGCAGGTGCACCAGGCCGACCACGTCGTCGTGGGTGCCGTCGACCACGGGGTAGCGGGTGTGCGGGTCGTCGCGGACCAGCCGCTGCGCCGCGGCCACGGGCAGGCCGGCGGCGAGGAAGACCACCTCGGTGCGGGGCACCATCACCTCGCGGACCAGCCGCGCGCCGGCCACCAGCACCTCGTCGATGATCCGCCGCTCGTCCGGGTCGAGCAGCGTGTTCGCCGCGACCAGGTCGCGCAGCTCGGCCTCGCTGATCCGCTCGCGGCCGGCGGTGGGGCTCGCCCCGAGCAGGTCGGTGACCAGGCGGGTGGCGCCGTCGGCGGCGCGGACCACGAGGCGGGCCACGGTCCGGGCGAGCGGGCCGGGTTCGCGCCGGGGCCGCCCCGGCGGTCGCCGCCGAGGCCCGGGACCACCTGCCTCCCGCATGACAAGGATGGTAGACAGCGGACGCCGTCCACCCGCCCGGATGTTCGGATCTGTTCAATCCTGATGGATTGTGATGGAATGGAGGGAGGCTCACTCGACAGCGGTGGCACAGCCGTCGGCCGTAGGGTGATCACGGACGGCCGACGCGGAACGCGGCCAGGCAGAGGAGGACCTCGCGTGAAACTGCTCGTCACCGGCGGCGCCGGCTACATCGGCAGCGTGGTGACCCGGATGCTGCTCGACCACGGCCACCAGGTGACCGTGCTGGACGACCTGCGCACCGGCCACCGCGAGGCGCTCGCCCCCGAGGCGACGCACGTCGAGCTGTCGGTGCACGAGGCCGCCCGGGTGCTCACCCCCGACGCCGGGTTCGACGGCGTGCTGCACTTCGCCGCGCTGATCGCCGCCGGCGAGTCGATGATCAAGCCGGAGCTCTACTGGCACACCAACACCGTCGGCTCACTCGCCCTGATCGACGCGGTCCGCGCCGCCCGGGTGCCCCGGATGGTGTTCTCCTCCACCGCCGCCGTCTACGGCAACCCCACCGAGCTGCCCATCCCCGAAACCGCCGTCAAGGCCCCCACCAACACCTACGGCGCGACGAAACTGGCCGTCGACATGGCGCTGACCTCCGAGGCGGTCGCGCACGACCTGGGCGCCGTCTCGCTGCGCTACTTCAACGTCGCCGGGGCCTACCTGCACGACGGGCTCGCCATCGGCGAACGGCACGAACCGGAGACCCACCTCATCCCGATCGCCCTCGACGTGGCCGCCGGCCGCCGGGAGAAGCTCCAACTCTTCGGCGACGACTACCCCACCGTCGACGGCACCTGCGTGCGCGACTACATCCACGTCGAGGACCTGGCCCGCGCCCACCTGCTCGCCCTCGACGCGGCCACCCCGGGCCGGCACCGGATCTACAACCTGGGCAACGGCAACGGCTTCACCAACCGCCAGGTCGTCGACGTGGTCCGCGAGGTCACCGGCCACCCGGTGCCGGTCGAGGTGGCGCCGCGCCGCGAGGGCGACCCCGCCGAGCTGGTCGCGTCGTCCGCCCTGGCCCGCGACGAACTCGGGTGGACGCCGGCGAAGCCGACGCTGCACGACATGGTCGGCGACGCCTGGGCGTTCTACCGCGAGCACGTCGGTCGGCCCGCGTGAGCCCCGCGAGCGTGGGTGACGGTCGCCGCGGCGACGTCACCGACCGCGCCACCGCCGGCTTCCGGCAGCGGTACGACGCCGAGCCGGCGGGCCGCTGGGCAGCTCCCGGGCGGGTCAACCTGATCGGCGAGCACACCGACTACAACGACGGCTTCGTGCTGCCCTTCGCGCTGCCGCTGCGTACCGTGGTCGCCGCGGCGCCCGGCCCGGACGGGCGCTGGACGGTCTGGTCGGAGCTGGACGACGAGCCGGTGGAGTTCGGGGCCGAGAAGGCCGACGACCCCGGCCGGGTCGACGGCTGGGCCGCCTACGTGGCCGGGGTGGTGTGGGCGCTGCGCGCCGCCGGCCTCGACGTCCCCGGCGCGCGCCTCGCCATCGCCTCCGACGTCCCGGTCGGCTCCGGGCTCTCCTCGTCGGCCGCGATCGAGTCGGCCGTGCTGGCCGCCCTGGTCGACCTCGGCGCGCTGGACCTGCCCACCGAGCGCTGGCCCCGGCTCGCCCAGCGGGCCGAGAACGACTACGTCGGCGCGCCCACCGGGATCATGGACCAGTCCGCGGTGATCCGGGGCCTCCAGGGGCACGCGCTCTTCCTCGACTGCCGCACCGAGGAGGTCGAGCAGATCCCGTTCGACCCGGCCGCGGCCGGGCTGGCCGTGCTGGTCGTGGACAGCCGCGCCCCGCACCGGCACGCCGACGGCGAGTACGCCGCCCGGCGCAAGAGCTGCGAGCGGGCCGCCGCGACGCTCGGCGTGGCCGCCCTGCGCGACGTACCCACCGCCGACCTCGACGCGGCGCTGGCCCGCCTCGACGACGACGAGACCCGCCGCCGGGTCCGGCACGTGGTCACCGAGGACCAGCGGGTGCTCGACACGGTCGCGTTGCTGCGCGCCGGCCGGGTCCGCGAGATCGGCCCGCTGCTGACCGCGTCGCACGCCTCGATGCGCGACGACTTCGAGATCACCGTGCCGGAGGTCGACACCGCGGTCGAGGCGGCGCTCGCCGCCGGCGCCCACGGCGCGCGGATGACCGGCGGCGGGTTCGGCGGCTGCGTGCTCGCCCTGGTCGACGCGGACGCCGCCGACACGGTGGCCGACGCGGTGGCCGCCGCGTACGCCGAGCGCGGCTTGGCCGCCCCCGGCACGCTCACCGTCCAGCCCGCCGGCGGCGTGACCCGCTTGTAAGGAAGGGCCCCCTATTAACGCCTGCGGTAGAGGAAGGGCCCCTTGTTAACACTCACTGTTAACAAGGGGCCCTTCCTTACGCCAGGGTCAGCCGGCTTCGACGATCATGCCCGCGCCGACCGTCCGGTTGGTGGCCTCGTCGATGATGACGAACCCGCCGGTGGTGCGGTTGCGCCGGTACTCGTCGGCGAGCAGCGGGACGGTGGTGCGCAGCCGCACCCGGCCGATCTCGTTGAGCTTCAGCTCACCGGCCGACTCGTCCCGGTGCAGCGAGTTGACGTCCAACCGGTAGTGCAGCTCCCGCACGATCGTCCGCGCCGTCCGAGTGGTGTGCTTGATCGCGTACCTGCCGCCGACCTGCAACGGCCGGCTCTCGTCCATCCAGCAGACCATCGCCTCGATGTCCTGCGCGACCATCGGCGCGTTGTTCGGCCGGCAGATCATGTCACCGCGGGAGATGTCGATCTCGTCAGTCAGCCGAACCGTCACCGACATCGGCGGGAACGCCTCGTCCACCGGCCCGTCGGCGGTCTCCACCGCGGCGATGCGGCTGGTGAAGCCCGACGGCAGCACCATCACCTCGTCGCCCGGCTTGAGCACGCCCGAGGCCACCTGGCCGGCGTAGCCCCGGTAGTCGGTGACGGTGGTGGACTGCGGCCGGATCACGTACTGCACCGGGAACCGCACGTCGACCAGGTTGCGGTCGGAGGCGATGTGCACCCGCTCCAGGTGGTGCAGCAGCGACGGACCCTCGTACCACTGCATGTTCTCGGAGCGGGAGACGATGTTGTCGCCGCGCAGCGCGGAGATCGGCACCACGGTCAGGTCCGGCACGTCGAGCTTCGCGGCGAACGCGGTGAACTCGTCGGCGATCCGCTCGAAGACCTCCTGCGACCAGTCGACCAGGTCCATCTTGTTCACGCACAGGACCAGGTGCGGCACCCGCAGCAGCGAACAGAGGAAGGCGTGCCGGCGGGACTGCTCCACCAGGCCCTTGCGCGCGTCCACCAGGATCAGCGCCAGGTCGGCGGTGGAGGCGCCGGTGACCATGTTCCGGGTGTACTGGATGTGCCCGGGGGTGTCGGCGATGATGAACTTCCGCCGCGGGGTGGCGAAGTAGCGGTACGCCACGTCGATGGTGATGCCCTGCTCCCGCTCGGCGCGCAGGCCGTCGGTGAGCAGCGCCAGGTTGGTGTATTCGTCGCCCCGCGCGGCGCTGACCGCCTCGACCGCGGCGAGCTGGTCGCTGAAGAGCGACTTGGTGTCGTACAGCAGCCGGCCGATCAGGGTCGACTTGCCGTCGTCGACGCTGCCGGCGGTGGCGAACCGCAGCAGGTCCATCGGCCGGGCCGACGCGTCGGCCTCGGCCGGCGCCACAGTCTCGACGCTCATCAGAAGTAGCCCTCTCGCTTGCGGTCCTCCATGGCGGCCTCGCTGACCCGGTCGTCGCCGCGCGTCGCGCCGCGCTCGGTGATCCGGGTGGCGGCCACCTCCTCGATCACCTTCTCCACCGTGTCGGCGTCCGAGCGGACCGCCGCGGTGCAGGAGGCGTCGCCCACGGTCCGGTACCGCACCTGGGCCTTGAACGGCTGCTCGCCGGCGCGGGCCCGGAAGAACTCGTTGACCGCGTAGAACATGCCGTCGCGCTCGATCACCTCGCGCTCGTGCGCGTAGTAGATCGACGGCAGCGGGATCCGCTCCCGCGCGATGTAGTGCCAGACGTCCAGCTCGGTCCAGTTGGACAGCGGGAACACCCGGATCGACTCGCCGGGGTGGTGCCGGCCGTTGTAGAGCGACCACAGCTCCGGGCGCTGGTTCTTCGGGTCCCACTGGCCGAACTCGTCGCGGAAGCTGAACACCCGCTCCTTGGCCCGGGCCTTCTCCTCGTCCCGCCGGGCGCCGCCGAAGAGCGCGTCGAACCGGTGCTTCTCCACCGCGTCGAGCAGCACCGGGGTCTGGATGCGGTTGCGCATGCCGTCGGCCGACTCGCGGACCATGCCCTTGTTCAGGGCCTCCGGCACGCTGGCCACGATGAGCTGCAGGCCCAGCTCGGCCACCCGCTGGTCGCGGTAGTCGAGCACCTCGGGGAAGTTGTGCCCGGTGTCCACGTGCATCACCGGGAACGGGATGTTGGCCGGGGCGAACGCCTTCTGGGCCAACCGGAGCATCACGATCGAGTCCTTGCCGCCGGAGAAGAGCAGCACCGGCCGCTCCATCTCGGCGACGACCTCGCGCATCACGAAGATGCTCTCCGCCTCGAGCGCGTCGAGGTGCGACACCTGGTACGCGGCGGGGGACGTCATGACACGAACTCGATTCGCTCGGATCCGCACATCGGGATTCCAGACCTTTCCGGTCGGAGTCGTGAAGAAGATTGCTCAGGTTACCCGGAATGCCGCTGCAGCGCTGCAAGCAACCGACCCGCGAGATCCTTGCGGCAGACCAGCAGATCGGGTAGGCGAGGGTCGGCCCCGTTGTATTCCAGCGCAGAACCGTCGATCCGGGAAGCATGCAATCCGGTGGCCGTCGCCACAGCGACCGGAGCGGCCGAGTCCCACTCGTACTGACCGCCCGCGTGGATGTACGCGTCGACCTCACCGGTCACCACGGCGGCGATCTTCGCGCCCGCCGAGCCCATCGGGACCAGATGAGCGCCGACGTCCTCTGCCAGATCGGTCAGGAAAACCGGCGGACGGCTACGACTGGCCGCCAACCGGATGGTCCGCGCGCCGGCCGCCGTGGCCGCCTCCAACCGCATCGGCGGGTACGCCGGCGGGTAGTCCGTGCCCAGCACCCGGTGCTGCGCCGGCAGCCCCACCGCGCCCGCCACCAGACCGTGCGGCGAGGGCGCGTGCCGCGACCAGAGCGCCACGTGCACCGCCCAGTCCGCGCGCCCGTCCTCGGCGTACTCCCGGGTGCCGTCCAGCGGGTCGACGATCCACACCCGGTCCGCGGTCAGCCGGGGCATCGCCTCGTCGCTCACCTCGGCGGTCCAGGCCAGCCGCGACCCCTCGTCCTCCTCCGACAGCACCGCGTCCGCCGGGCGCCACCGCGCCAGCTCGGTACGGATCAGGTCGTGCGAGATCTTGTCCCCGGCGGACCGCAACGCCCCGGCGTCGGCGAAGCCCATCTCCGCGCGCAGGGCCACCAGCGCCTGCCCGGCCCGCGACGCGAGCCAGCGCGCGAACGCGCCGTCGATCATCGGAGGACTGCCCATGGTGTCTTCGCTCCCGTCGCTGCCTTCGCTCCCGTCGCAAAGGCGCAGACTACCGGCCGGCGAGCGACCTGCCGGTCAACCCCCGTGGTACAGGTTCTGCGTCGGCTCCACACCCCTGGTGACCACCGACTCCACCACGTCCGCCGCGCGGTCCACCAGGAACTCCAGTTCCTTGCGCTCCGCGGCGGAGAAGTCCGACAGCACGTAGTCCGCCGGATCCTGCCGGCCGGGCGGCCGACCGATCCCGAACCGCACCCGGACGTAGTCCTTCGTGCCGAGCGACTTCGACATCGACCGCAGCCCGTTGTGGCCGCCCTCGCCGCCGCCGCACTTGACCCGCACCTGCCCGTACGGGATGTCCAGCTCGTCGTGCACGGCGATCACCCGGGCCGGCGGGATCTTGTGGAACTGGGCCAGCCCGGCCACCGGGCCGCCGGAGAGGTTCATGTAGGTCAACGGCTTCAGCAGCACCAGCTTCGGGCCGCCGAACCCCAGCCGCCCCTCGGCCGCCTCCGCCACCGCCCGCTTGTGCCGGCCGAACTTCGCGCCCACCCGGGCGGCCAGCAGGTCGGCCACCATGAAGCCGACGTTGTGCCGGTTGGCCGCGTACTCCCGGCCCGGGTTGCCCAGGCCGACCACCAGCCACGGCCCCGCCTCGTCCGTCACGCCACGTCCCTTCCGCTCTTCCCCACGACCCGCCTGGCGATACGCCGACAGGCGCCCCCGGGAACCGGGGACGCCTGTCGCACAGCTGCGGGCCGATCAGGCCTCGGTCTTCGGCTCCTCGGCAGCCGGCTCGCCCTCGGCCGGGGTGCCCTCTTCGCCCTCGGCGGTCTCCTCGCCGACCTCGGCCTCGGCCTCCTCCTCGGCGACCTCGACCTCGGGGAGGGTGGCCTCGAGCTGCTCGGCGGTCGGGGCGGCGGTCACCGAGGCGACAGCGGTCTCCTCGTCGATGGCCAGCTCCACGCCCGAGGGCAGCTCGACGTCGGCGGCGGTGATCGTGGTGCCCGGCTCGGCGCCCTCGATCGACGCCTCCAGGTGGTCCGGCACCTTGGTGGCGTCGGCGGTCACCGACAGGGTGTCGTGGTCGTGCACGATCAGGGTGTCCTTCGCGGCCTCGCCGGTCAGCTGGACCGGGACCTCGACGGTGACCTTCTCGCCGCGCCGGACCAGCAGCAGGTCCACGTGCTCGAAGGTGTCCTTGATCGGGTCACGCTGGATCGCCTTCGGCAGCGCCAGCACCTGGGTGCCGTCGCTCACCTCGATCGCGAAGAGCTGGTTCGCGCCGCCCTTGCGGATCGCGGCGGCGAAGTCACGCGCCGGCAACGCGATGTGCTTGGGCTTCTCGCCGTGGCCGTACAGCACGGCGGGCACCTTGCCGGCCCGGCGGGTACGACGGGCACCACCCTTGCCGAACTCGGTACGGGGCTCGGCGCTGATCTTTACCTCGGACACGGGGAAACTCCTGATGCTTCGCTGCGGCGGCTTGTCGTCTGGCGGTGCTGGGCGAGGGGCTCGCTGGGGCTCAAGGTCATGAACGACCGCCCGGAGCACCGCGTCGATGACGGCGCCTCCGTGCGGTGCTTGTCAGCAGCCCGCCGGGCACCCTCGCCGTGGCAACCGCACCAGTCTACCCGAGCGGATTCCGGGCTTTCCGGCAGTCCCCCATATCACCGCGCCGGCCGGCTCGCAGGGCAACGGCCCGGCCGCCGGACCACGCCGGCGACCGGGCCCACCATCAGCTCAGGCCACCGAACAGGGTGGTCACCGAGCCGTCGTCGAAGACCTCCCGGATCGCCCGCGCCAGCAGCGGGGCGATCGACAGCACGGTCAGCTTGTCCAGCTGCTTCTCCGGCGGCAGCGGCAGCGTGTTCGTCACCACGACCTCGCTGATCGGGCTGTTCTTCAACCGCTCGGTCGCCGGGTCGGACAGCAGCGCGTGGGTCGAGGCCACCACGATCTCCGCCGCCCCCGACTCCTTGAGGATGTCGGCCGCCTTGGTGATCGTGCCACCGGTGTCGATCATGTCGTCGACGATCAGGCAGACCCGGCCCTCGACCTCACCGACCACGCGGTTCGCCACCACCTGGTTCGGCTTCATCGGGTCCCGCGTCTTGTGGATGAACGCCAGCGGGCAACCGCCCAACCGGTCCGTCCAGCGCTCGGCCACCCGCACCCGGCCCGAGTCCGGCGCCACCACCGTCATCGGGCGGCCGGCGTACTTGTGCTCCACGTACTCGGCCAGCACGTCCATCGCGAACAGGTGGTCCACCGGGCCGTCGAAGAAACCCTGGATCTGCGCGGTGTGCAGGTCCACCGTCAGGATCCGGTTCGCGCCCGCGGTCTTCAGCAGGTCGGCCACCAGCCGCGCCGAGATCGGCTCCCGGCCGCGGTGCTTCTTGTCCTGCCGCGAGTAGGGGTAGAACGGCAGCACCACGGTGATCCGCTTGGCCGAACCACGCTTCAGCGCGTCGACCATGATCAGGGTCTCCATGACCCAGGTGTTCACGCCGTGCGTCACGGACTGCACCACGAAGGCGTCCGAACCACGGACCGAGTCCTTGAACCGTACGAAGATCTCACCGTTGGCGAATTCGTACGCGTCGGCCGGCGTCGGCGCGACGCCGAGCACCTCACCGATCTCCTTGGCCAGCTCCGGAAAACCCCGTCCGGAAAAGAGCATCAGGCTCTTGCGGTTCTCGGCGACGATGCTGCCCATGGGCCCGTCTGCTCCCGTATGTCGGTGGTACCCGGCGGCGGTGGGCCGGGGACTGTTCGGTTGCAGTATCCCCCGGGTTCACCGGTCCACCCACGGCCCGGCGGTCCCCGTGGAGTCAGTCACCTTCGCTTGCGGCCACACCCGGCTCCGACGCACCCTCGCGGGCCCGCTGCGCCGCCTCCGCGGCGGCCGTGCCGGACCGCTTGCGCACCACCCAGCCCTCCACGTTGCGCTGCTGACCGCGCGCCACCGCCATCGCGCCCGGCGGCACGTCCGCGATGATCACCGAACCGGCCGCGGTGTACGCGCCGTCGCCCACCCGCACCGGCGCCACGAACATGTTGTCCGCCCCGGTACGCGCGTGACTGCCGATGGTGGTGTGGTGCTTGCGCACACCGTCGTAGTTGACGAAGACCGTCGCCGCGCCGATGTTGCTGTGCTCGCCGATCGTCGCGTCCCCCACGTACGACAGGTGCGGCACCTTCGAGCCCTCACCGATCGACGCCTTCTTGGTCTCCACGAACGTGCCGACCTTCGCCTTGCGGGCCAGCCGCGACTCCGGCCGCAGGTACGCGTACGGCCCGACGCTGGCCTGCGGGCCCACCTCGGCGCCCACCGCGTGGCTGCGCACCACGCTGGCCTCCTCGCCCACCACGGTGTCGACGAGCGTGGTGTCCGGCCCGACCAGCGCGCCCGCGCACACCACGGTGGTGCCCTGGAGCTGGGTGTTCTGGTCGATCACCGCGTCCTTCTCCACGGTCACGGTCACGTCGATCCAGGTGGTGTGCGGGTCGAGGATGCTCACGCCGGTGCGCATCCAGCCCTCGTTGACCCGGTCGCGCAGCAGCCGGCGCAGCCCGGCCAGCTCCACCCGGTCGTTGCAACCGAGCGTCTCCACGTGGTCGGCGGCGCAGTGCACCGCCACCGGCTCGCCGGCGTCCCGCAGCAGGGCGAAGACGTCGGTCAGGTATTCCTCGCCCTGGTCGTTGTCGGTGGACAGCTTGCCCAACGCCTCCCGCAGCCGGGCCACGTCGAACGCGTAGATGCCCGCGTTGATCTCACGCAGCGCGCGCTGCTGCGGCGTGGCGTCCCGCTCCTCGACGATCTGCTCCAGCTGGCCCTGCGTGTCCCGCACGATCCGGCCCAGCCCGGTCGGGTCCGGCACCTCGGCGGCCAGCACGGTCGCCGCCGCGCCCGCGCCCTCGTGCGCCTCGACCAGGGCCTCGACGGTCGCCGGCCGCAGCAGCGGCACGTCGCCGTTGATCACCACGACCGTGCCGGTCGCGTCCGGCACCGCGTCCAGCGCGATCCGGACCGCGTGCCCGGTGCCGAGCTGCCGCTCCTGGAGCACCGGGGTGGCCTCCGGCGCGACCTCGGTCAGGTGTTTCCGTACCTGGTCGGCGCCGTGGCCGACCACGACCACCGTGCGGTCGGCGCCCAGTGGCCCGGCCGCGGCGAGGACGTGACCGAGCAGGGTACGGCCGAGCAGTGGGTGCAGCACCTTGGGCAGGGACGACTTCATCCGCTTGCCCTCACCGGCGGCGAGCACGACAACGGTGCGGAGGTGGGGCTGGGACACGACGTGCTCCCGTCGGGACGGCGACAGTCTCGCGGTCATGCTAACCACGCGGCTCGCCACAATTCGCATCCGGCCACACAAACGCCGTCCGCCCACGGGCGATCCGGCGGATGAGCTGGGGTGCCTGGATTCGAACCAGGAGCTCAAGGCTCCAAAGGCCTGCGGGTTGCCGTTACCCCACACCCCATTGCCGTGTCAAGACCTACGGGTCGCCCTCTTGGGCTCGATCCTCGTCCGCGATCCGGAACAGCTCGGAGATCATACCTTCGATCCGCCAGTAGAGCGCACGGCTGCGCGGCACAGTGATCACCAGGCACCCGTGATAGGTGTCGCCGGTGTTCCGCCGCACCGTCGTCGGGTTGTGCCGCTTGAGCACGGTCCGGCGGAACCGATCCGCAGGGAGGCGCAACCGCTGCGCCCACCACCGGACGGCAGCCTCGGCGTCGGCCGACTCGTGGATGCTCACCCGGTAGGTCGGCACCGCCCGGTCCACGCCGCAGACGTCGAGGAACCTCAGGAACAGGGCCAGCAGACCGGGGTCGCTGTTGACGAACTGCACCGTCACCGGCCGCCGCCACGGCTTGGACTTGGCCCCCTCACACCAGTAGATCGCCGCGCCCAGCAGCAGCAGATCCCGCTCCCCGAGGCCACCGACCGCACCCGCCGCCCGGGCGTGCTCGGCAGCCTGCGCCGCGTCCCGCGACTCCCGGTAGGCGCTCCAGCGGGCGTCCGTCATCGCCTTGGAGTGCGCGCGACGCCGCTCGGCGGTCGCCTCGTCCGGATCCAGCGGCAGGTGCCGCACCCACTGGTAGGCCGTCGACTTCGCCACGCCGAGCTGCTCCGCGATCTGGTTGACCGACCAGCCGGCCGCGCGCAACCGCACGGCCTCGGCACGGTCGCCGTCCCGGGCACGGGGTCGGCGGGTCCGTTCGGGGGGCGGCACACCGCGCAGCAGCGTGTAGACGCGATCACGACCGATCCCCAGCCGGGCCCGGATCTCGGCGACGGAGAGCTGTTCCTCGACGCGCAGACGGCGCGCCTCGGCGGCGAGCGGATCGGTCATCGGCACAGATTAGAACGCACGTACGACACCGACCGACCGGTCGGCCCGGGTGAGCAGCGCCTGGCAGGATGGGCCAGGTGACCGATGTTCCCGGTAGCGACCGCTCTCGCCGACGGGCCGTCCCGGCGGCGAAGCCGTCCCGGGTGCGGATGTCCGCGGCGCAGCGGCGCGAGCAGTTGATCTCGATCGCTCGGCAGATCTTCGCCGAGCGCGGGTTCGACGCCACCTCGATCGAGGAGGTGGCGGCGCGGGCGAAGGTCTCCAAGCCGGTGGTCTACGAGCACTTCGGCGGCAAGGAGGGGCTCTACGCGGTGGTGGTGGACCGGGAGGTCCGTTCGCTGCTGGACCGGATCACCACGGCGCTGACCGCGGGCCACCCGCGCGAGCTGCTGGAGCAGGCGGCGTTGACGTTGCTCACCTACATCGAGGAGGAGACCAGCGGGTTCCGGGTGCTGGTCCGTGAGTCGCCGCTGATGTCGGCGACGGGCAACTTCAGCAGCGTGATGAACGACGTCGCCCATCAGGTGGAGCACATCCTCGGCGCCGAGTTCTCCAGCCGGGGCTACGAGCCGAAGCTGGCGGAGCTCTACTCCCAGGCGCTGGTGGGCATGGTGGCGTTGACCGGGCGCTGGTGGCTGGAGGTGCGCAAGCCGCGCAAGGAGACGGTGGCCGCGCACCTGGTGAACCTGGCCTGGAACGGCCTGTCGCACCTGGAGTCGAAGCCGGGCCCGATCAGGGGTTAGGGCCTCTCGGCGACCGGGTGGTAGCGGCGGCGGCGTTCCTCCTCCGCGTGCTCGGGCGGGCCGACCTTGTCGTACAGGCCGGTGGCGAGCAGGATCAGCCCGAACAGCAGCGACACGATGACGGTGGACATCGAGAAGTTCAGGAAGTTCGCCGAGGTCTGCAGCACGGACATCATGAGGATGCCGGTGACCAGGAAGACCGCGCCGGCGGTGAGGTTCATGTAGTGCCCGAGGTTGTTCCGGCGGGACGCGCCGACGATCAGGATCGCGCCGAAGATCACCGAGACCAGCGAGAAGGCCAGGTTGGTGCGGAGCCCGAGGGCCCAGTTGCTGTTGCGGGCGAACAGCCCTTCGCCCCAGGTCTGGAAGACGCCGTAGACCCCGAAGACCAGGATGTAGAGACCGATGAGCCCGGACAGCAGCCGGTAGAGCGGTCGCGCGGGATGGTTCACCGGGAAGTGCGCCATGCAGCCCTCCAGCCATCTGACTGATTCGGGGCAATTGTCACCCGGGGCGCCGGTTCCCGTACCGGAAAACGCCGAAGGCCCGGCGCGCACGCCGGGCCTTCGGGATGGATCGGGGTCAGAGCACCAGGCGGGCCTTCTGCCAGGCCTCGTGCTCGTCGTCGGTGCCGACCTTGCCGTACATGCCGACCATCAGGAGCACCAGCGCGAGGGTCAGGACCACGACCACCGTCATGATCGAGAAGTTGAGGATGTTGGCGTCGGTCTGGATGAACGCCAGGGCGGCCAGGCCGATGGCCATCAGGGTGTAGGCCAGCCACTGGTTGATCGCCACGTCGAGGTTGCGGCCGATCGCGGTGCCGACCAGGATCACCACGCCGATGAGCACCGACAGCAGCGAGAGGCCCATGTTGGTGCCCTGACCGAGGACCTTGGTGTCGTCCTGGGCGAAGAAGTCGTTGCCGGCGCTGGCGATGATGCCGAGGCCGCCGAAGACGACGAAGTACAGACCAACGAGCCCGCCGATCGCCCGGTAGATCGGCCGCGCGGGGTGGTTGACGGGGGTGTGGGCCATCTCTGCGTCTCCAAAAGACCGTTCGGACGAGGGTTCCGCCGCTGATTGTCGCGTACGCCGGTCAGTGACGCCGCACACCCCCCATGCTCAGCCGGCCGGCAGCTCCTCGGCCAGGGCCAGCCAGGTCTCCTCGGTGCGGTCCCGCTCGGCCCGCACCTCCTTGAGCTGGGCGTCCAGCTCGGCCACCTTCGCGTAGTCGGTGGCGTTGGCGGCGAGCTGCTCGTGCAGGCCCGCCTCCTTCTGCTCCAGCTTGGCGATCTGCCGCTCCAGCCGGGTGAGTTCCTTCTTCGCGACGCGTACCTCGGCGGCGGACATGCCGTCGCGGGCCGGGGCGGCCGTGCCGGGGGTGAGGTCGGCGGGTGCCGGGCCGCCGGCCGCGGCGGCGCGGGCGAGGTACTCGTCGACGCCGCCGGGCAGGTGCACGAGCCGGCCGTCGCCGAACATGCCGTACGCGACGTCGGTGACCCGCTCGATCAGGTAGCGGTCGTGGCTGGCCACCACGATGGTGCCGGGCCAGGAGTCGAGCAGGTCCTCCAGCGCGGCGAGCGTGTCGGTGTCCAGGTCGTTGGTGGGCTCGTCGAGCAGGAGCACGTTGGGTTCGCCGGCGAGCAGCCGCAGCATCTGGAGGCGGCGGCGCTCACCGCCGGACAGGTCGCTCACCGGCGTCCAGAGCCGCCGGTCGTCGAAGCCGAAGATCTCGGCGAGCTGCGACGCGCTGATCTCCCGGTCGCCGAACTGGACACGGCGGGCCACCTCTTCGACCGCCTCCAGGACGCGCAGGTGGCCGGGAAGCTCGGCGAGCTCCTGGGAGAGGAACGCCGGCCGGACGGTCTGCCCGGCGGCGAACCGGCCGCCGTCGGGACCGGTCACCCCGGCGAGCATCCGCAGCAGAGTGGTCTTGCCGGCGCCGTTGCGCCCGAGGATCGCCACCCGGTCGCCGGGACCGACCTGCCAGGTGGTGTCGTGCAGGATCTCCTTGGGGCCGGCGTGCAGGCGGACGTGCTCCAGGTCGTACACCTGCTTGCCGAGGCGGGCGGTGGCGAGCCGTTGCAGCGACATGGTGTCGCGTGGTTCCGGCACGTCGGCGATGAGCGCGTTGGCGGCGTCGATGCGGAACTTGGGCTTGGAGGTGCGCGCCGGCGCGCCCCGGCGCAGCCAGGCGATCTCCTTGCGGAGCAGGTTCTGCCGGCGGGCCTCGGTGGCCGCGGCGACCCGCTGCCGCTCGACGCGGGCCAGCGTCCACGCGGCGAAGCCGCCCTCGTACGCCCGGACGGTCTGGTCGGCGACCTCCCACGTGGTGGTGCAGACGGCGTCCAGGAACCAGCGGTCGTGGGTGACCACGACGAGCGCGCCCTTGCGGCTGACCAGGTGCCGGGCCAGCCAGTCGACGCCGCCGACGTCGAGGTGGTTGGTGGGCTCGTCGAGGACGAGCAGGTCGGCGTCGCGGACCAGCAGCGCGGCGAGCGCGACCCGGCGGCGCTCGCCGCCGGACATCGGGCCCACCGGCGTGTCGAGGCCGAGGTGGGGCATGCCGAGGCCGTCGAGGATGGCCCGGACGCCGGCGTCGCCGGCCCACTCGTGCTCGGCGCCCATGCTCTCGTCCAGCCAGGCGGTGCCGAGGACGACGTCCCGCACGGTGAGGTCGGGGGCCAGGTCCAGGCGCTGCGGCAGCCAGGCCACGCGCAGGTCCCGGCGGTGGGTGACGCGGCCGTCGTCGGGCTCCTCGGTGCGGGTGAGCAGCCGCAGCAGGGTCGACTTGCCGGCGCCGTTGAGGCCGACGACGCCGACCCGGTCGGCGTCGTCGAGGCCGAGCGAGACGTCGGTGAGCAGCGGCCCGGCGGCGCCGTACCCCTTGGACACCCGGTCCAGGTTGACGATGTTGGCCACAGACCCACCCTTCATGACTCAGGCGCCCCGGGGGCCGGGACGCCTGGGTCAAGGGTACGGGGCGTCAGACGACGCGGGCGCCGGCGACCGGGCCGTGGGCGACCCGTGCCTCCCGGCACACCCCGGCGGCGGTCAGCTCGGCGGCGATCCGTCCGGCGTCGGCGGCGTCGGCGGCGAGGAACACACAGGTCGGTCCGGAGCCGGAGACGATCCCGGCGAGCGCGCCGGCGGCCTCGCCCGCCTTGAGCGTCTCGGCCAGGGCGGGACGCATGGTCAGCGCGGCGGCCTGCAGGTCGTTGCCGAGCGTGGCGGCCAGCACCCGGGGGTCCCGCTGCCGCAGCGCGCCGAGCAGCGCATCGGTGCTGCCCAGCGGCTCGCCGGCGGTCCCGGCGTCGCGCAGCCGGTCGAGTTCGCGGTAGGCGGCCGGGGTGGACAGGCCGCCGTCGGCGACGGCCACCACCCAGTGCCAGGAGGTGGGGCGGGCCAGCACCGGGCTGACCGCCTCGCCCCGGCCGGTGCCCAGCGCCGTGCCGCCGTGGATCAGGAACGGCACGTCGGAGCCGAGGTCTGCGGCGATGCCGGCCAGTTCGTCGCGGGACAGGCCGGTGCCCCAGAGCGCGTCGCAGGCGACCAGCGCGGCGGCCGCGTCGGCGCTGCCGCCGGCCAGCCCGCCGGCGAGCGGGATCTGCTTGCGCAGGTGCAGCCGGGCGTGCGGGGCGACACCGGCGTAGCCGGCGAGGGCGTGCGCGGCCCGCATCACCAGGTTCGAGTCGTCCAGGGCCAGCTCGCCGGCGCCCTCGCCCTCCATGGTCAGGGTGAGCGTGTCGCCGCGGCGGGCGGTCAGCTCGTCGTAGATGGAGATCGCGTGGTAGACGGTGTTCAGCTCGTGGTAGCCGTCGCGGCGCAGCGGTCCCACCCCGAGATGCAGGTTGACCTTGGCGGGCACCCGCACCTTGACCGGACCGCTGGCCCCGCGCCGCTGCCCGTCCTCGTCCTCCGGTCGCCAGGCCTCGGTCACCGGGTGAGCTCCCGTGGGCGCAGGCGGATGTCGAACGGCTTCTGCACGGTCAGCTCCTCGGCGGGGTCGGGCAACGGCGCCAGCCTACTGGGCGCCGGCGGAGGCGTCCGGGGCCGACGCGGCGATGGCGGCGAACTGCTCGACGGTGAGTGACTCGCCGCGTGCGCCCGGGTCGACACCGGCCGCGGTGAGCGCCGCGGCGGCCCGGTCCGCGCCGCCGGCCCAACCGGCCAGGGCGGCCCGCAACGTCTTGCGCCGCTGGGCGAACGCGGCGTCGACCACCGCGAAGACGGCCTGCCGGGGTACGTCCGGGCGGGGCGGCTCGCGTCGGGTGAACGCGACCAGGCCGGAGTCGACGTTGGGCACCGGCCAGAACACGTTCGGCGGGACCTTGCCGGCGGAGCGGGAGCGGGCGTACCAGGCGAGCTTGACCGAGGGGATGCCGTAGACCTTGGAGCCGGGGCCGGCGACGAGCCGGTCGGCGACCTCCTTCTGCACCATGACCAGGCCGTGGCGCAGCGTGGGCAGCTCGGCGAGGAGGTGCAGCACCACCGGGACGGCCACGTTGTAGGGCAGGTTCGCCACCAGCGCGGTGGGCGCCGGGTCGGCCAGGTCGGCGGCGGTGACCCGCAGCGCGTCGGCGGGGTGCACGGTGAGCCGGGCGGCGTCCGGGCCGGCGAACCGGGCGGCGGTCTCCGGCAGCGCGGCGGCGAGCGTCGGGTCGAGTTCCACGGCGTGCACGTGCGCGGCCACCGGCAGCAGGGCCAGGGTGAGCGAGCCGAGCCCGGGGCCGACCTCCAGCGCCACGTCGTCCGGGGTCAGACCGGCGGCGGTGACGATCCGGCGGACGGTGTTGGGGTCGTGCACGAAGTTCTGGCCGAGCTTCTTGGTCGGCGTGACGCCGAGCCGCGCGGCGAGTTCCCGGATCTCCGCCGGGCCGAGGAGTCCGGTCACGCCCCGTAGCGTAAGCGCCTGGGCGTTGCCGTTAGGAAGGGCCCCTTCTTATCGCCTGGCGTTAAGAAGGGCCCCCTCCTTTCACCAAGGGCCGAAGGCGCGGTCACCGTTGGTGGAGATGGCCGCGCACAGGGTGTCCAGGTCGGCGCCGGTGGTCTCGGCGAGGAACCGGACGGTCAGCGGGATCAGGTACGACGCGTTCGGCCGTCCCCGGTGCGGCATCGGGGTGAGGTAGGGGGCGTCGGTCTCCACCAGCATCTGCTGCGGCGGGGTGACGGCGGCGGCCTCCCGCAGCGCGGCGGCGCTGCCGAACGTGACGGTGCCGGCGAAGCTGAGCAGGAAGCCGCGGCGGACGCACTCGCGGGCGAAGTCGGCGTCGCCGGAGAAGCAGTGCATGACGACGGTGTCCGGCGCGCCCTCGTCGTCGACGATGCGCAGCACGTCGGCGTGGGCGTCGCGGTCGTGGATGACCAGCGCCTTGCCGTGCCGCTTGGCGATGGCGATGTGCGCGCGGAAGCTGTCCTCCTGCGCGGCCCGCCCCGCGTCGCCGGTGCGGAAGAAGTCCATGCCGGTCTCGCCGACGCCCCGGACCCGGTCCCGGCCGGCCAGCGCCTCGATCTCGCGCAGCGCCTCGTCGAGGTCGGCCAGGCGGGGCGCCTCGTTGGGGTGCAGCGCCACGGTGGCCAGCACCGGGGCGTACCGGTCGGCGACGTCGGCGCCCCACCGGGACGACTCGACGTCCACGCCGACCTGGACGAGCCGGTCGACCCCGACCCGGGCGGCGACGGCGATCGCGGCGGCGACCGGGTCGTCACCGGTGGTGGTGGTGGTGCCGCCGGGCGTCCCGTACTCGCCGACGGTGATGTCGAGGTGGGTGTGGCTGTCCAGCACGGGCCGGGGCAGCGGCTCGGGGGCGGGCGGGAACTCGCCGGCGCGGCGGGCGGCGCGCTGCTTGCGGGTCTCGGTCTGCTCGGTCATCGCGGCCAGCATCACACACCCGCCGGGGCCGACGTTCCCGGACCGCCACCGGCTGTTCACACGGTCAACATCTGGCCGGCTTAGCGTCCCGGGGTGACCGTCACCGACCAGACCGGCGGGGCCGCCTCCGAGCGGACCGGGTTGCGCGTGACGTACGACGGTCGCGTGCACCCGGCCGAGGAGATCGCCCGGGGCGCCGCGTACGAGTTGTTCAGCGCCGACGAGGCCCCCGGCTTCGAGTGGTGCCCCCGGCCCGGGCTGGCCTACCCGTGGCGCAGGTTCGTGCACGCGACCGAGGTGGGCGCGGTGCACGGGGCGGCCGAACCGAGCGAGGACGCGGACCCGCCGCTGCTGATGCCGCTGCACCGGGACCGGGGTTGGGCGTACGTGCACCAGCTCAGCCAGCAGCCGGGGGCGGCCGGCGACCCGACGCTGGCGGCGGTGCGGGCGTCGGCGGTGATCCGGCCGGGCACCCGGATGGTGAAGGTGCTGTCCGCGCGGCAGCTCGCCGGTTACGTGCGGGGTTGGCTGCCGCACGGTTTCTGCTACCGGGAGCACGACGTGGCGCACCTGCGGACGCCGGCGGGGATGGCGGTGCTGCGCGGCGACCCGGAGGGCGGCGACGTGGCGTACGCGTTGCGCTGGCGGGCCGCCGACCCGGCCGACTACGACGTCCCGGTCGGCGCGGCCCACCGGGGGTTGACCGCGCTGCCGCCGCGGGACCGGCTCGGGCCGCCGGTGCTGGGCACCGGATTCGTGCCGAGCAACGCCCAGCTCGTGCCGGAGTTCGTCACCCGGGACTTCGCCGACCTGCCGATGCCGGCGAACGCCACGCTGCTGGCCTATCCGGCCGAGGGGGTGGAGGTCGTGCTCTACACCTACCAGGCGGAGCAGCGCGGCTGGTTGCGTCTGGCCGGCCCGCAGTGGCGGCACCTGCTGGCGGCGGTGCCCGGTCTCTCCGCCGACCAGGAGTACGTGCCGACCGGTGACGCGCCGCGCTCCACCCAGCTCGTCGGCGCGTACGGCGGAACGGAGTACGAGGCGGTGGCCGACCAGCCGGGCGGGTTCCGGGTGCTGGCGATGACCCGGGCGGCCCGCTACCCGGTGGAGGCGGCGGCGCGGCGGCTGCGCGCGGCGTCCTGGCGTGGGGTGCCCTGTCTGGTGCTGCGGGAGGAGGCAGGGTGGTCGCGGTTGCGGCTGTCCCGTCCGGATCCGGACGCGGTGGCCGCGACCGGGGCGCAGTGTCACGAACGGGGTGTCTACGAGGTGTGGGCGCCGGGCGCGGAGCTGGCCGACGACCGGGTGGTGGATCTGCCGTATCCGCAGCGGGGCGCATAGACGGCGGCTGGTCGGGAAGGCGTGGGCGTCCGAGGCCCCACGCAGGAGGATGTTTCCGACATGCCTTTCGTCACCGTCGGTACGGAGAATTCCGCACCCATCGACCTGTACTACGAGGATCACGGCTCCGGTCAGCCGATCGTGCTGATCCACGGGTTCCCGTTCAACGGGGCGACCTGGGAGAAGATGAGCGGTCCGCTGCTCGCCGCCGGATACCGGGTGATCACGTACGACCGGCGCGGTTTCGGGAATTCGGCGCAGCCGGCCTTCGGCTACGACTACGACACGTTCGCCGCCGACCTCGACGTGCTGATGACCGAGTTGGACCTGCGCAACGCGATCCTGATCGGGCACTCGATGGGCACCGGTGAGGTCACCCGCTACCTGGGCGCGTACGGGTCGGACCGGGTGGAGCGAGCGGTCATGATGGCCCCGTTGGCGCCGTACCTGCTGAAGGCGCCCGACGACCCGGAGGGCGTCGACAAGAGCCTCTTCGAGGGGTTCCAGAAGGCGATCATCCAGGACCGGTTCGCCTACCTGGCCCAGTTCTGCGACGCGTTCTTCAACGCGAGCGAGAACCGGGGCAAGCTGGTCAGCGACGAGGCCTACCACGCGCACTGGCAGATCGGCGCGCAGGCGTCGGCCAAGGGCACCCACGACTCGGTGGACGCCTGGCAGACCGACTTCCGCGGTGACCTGCCGAACATCGACGTGCCGGTGCTGATCATCCAGGGTGACAAGGACAACGTGCTGCCGTACCCGGTGACGGGTCAGCGGCTGGTGAACATGCTGTCCGACGCCAAGTTGGTCACGCTCAAGGGCGCGCCGCACGGCACGCCGTGGACGCATCCCACGGAGGTCAACAAGGCCATCATGGAGTTCATCGGCAAGCCGAGCATGGCGACCGCCTGACCGGGCGGACGACCGCGGCCCCGGGGATCCCCCGGGGCCGCGGTCCCGCGTGCGTGGTCAGCCGGCGAGGCGGGCCAGTTCCTCGTCCACGACGGACGGGTCGAGCTTGCGGAACACCGGCTTCGGCGCCGCGAGCGGCCGGCCCACCTCCAGGGGTACGGACTCCCAGCGCGCCCCGACCGTGTAGTCGCCGGTCAGCACCGGGTACGCCGGCCCGCCGTCGAGGTCGTCGACTTCCTCGATGACCGGCATCGGCGCGTGCGTGCCGGTGCCGCCGAGCAGCTCGTGGATCTTCTGGGCGGAGTGCGGCAGGAACGGGGTGAGCAGCGTGTTGGCGTCGCTGACCACCTGGAGCGCGACGTGCAGGATGGTGCCCATCCGGGGCTTGTCGTCGTCGCCCTTGAGCTTCCACGGCGCCTGCTCGGACAGGTACTTGTTGGCTTCCGCGACGACCTTCATGGCCTCGCCGATGGCCTGCTTCTGCCGGTGCCGGGCGATCAGGTCGCCGACCACGCCGAAGCCGGCCTTCGCGGTGTCCAGCAGCGCCCGGTCGGCGTCGGTGAGCCCGGCCGGGTCGACCGGCGGGACAGCGCCGAAGTTCTTCGCCGCCATCGACACGGACCGGTTGACCAGGTTGCCCCAGCCGGCGACCAGCTCGTCGTTGTTGCGGCGGAGGAACTCGGCCCAGGTGAAGTCGGTGTCGTTGCTCTCCGGGCCGGCCACCGCGATGAAGTAGCGCAGCGCGTCGGCGTCGTAGCGCTCCAGGAAGTCCCGGACGTAGATGACCACCTTGCGGGAGGAGGAGAACTTCCGCCCCTCCATGGTCAGGTATTCGCTGGAGACGACCTCGGTGGGCAGGTTGAGCCGGCCCAGGTCGCCGGGCTCGCCGTCGCGGGAACCCTCGCCGGAGTAGCCGCCGAGCAGGGCCGGCCAGATCACCGAGTGGAAGACGATGTTGTCCTTGCCCATGAAGTAGTAGGAGCGGGCGTCCTTCCCCTCGCCGTCGGTCGACCACCACCTGCGCCACGCCTCCGGGTCGCCGGAGCGGCGGGCCCACTCGATGGAGGCGGACAGGTAGCCGATGACCGCGTCGAACCAGACGTAGATCCGCTTGTCGGACCGGTCCTGCCAGCCGTCGAGCGGGATCGGCACGCCCCACTCCAGGTCGCGGGTGATGGCCCGGGGCTGGAGGTCGTCGAGCAGGTTGCGGGAGAAGCGCAGCACGTTGGGCCGCCAGCCGTCCCGGCTGTCGAGCCACTGCCGCAGCGCGTCGGCCAGGGCGGGGAGGTCGAGGAAGAAGTGCTCGGTCTCCACGAACTCCGGCGTCTCGCCGTTGATCTTGGACTTGGGGTCGATCAGGTCGATCGGGTCGAGCTGGTTGCCGCAGTTGTCGCACTGGTCACCGCGCGCGCTGTCGTAGCCGCAGATCGGGCAGGTGCCCTCGATGTAGCGGTCGGGCAGGGTGCGGCCGGTGGACGGGGAGATCGCCCCGGTGGTGACCTTCGGGACGATGTAGCCGTTGCGGTAGAGCCCGGTGAACAGCTCCTGCACCACCGCGTAGTGGTTGCGGGTGGTGGTCCGGGTGAACAGGTCGTAGGACAGGCCCAGCGCCCGCAGGTCCTCGGCGATCACCCGGTTGTAGCGGTCCGCCAGCTCGCGCGGCGTGACGCCCTCGGCGTCGGCCTGCACCTGGATCGGGGTGCCGTGCTCGTCGGTGCCCGAGACCATGAGCACGTCGTGGCCGGCCATCCGCATGTACCGGGCGAAGACGTCGGAGGGAACGCCGAATCCGGATACGTGGCCGATGTGGCGCGGGCCGTTGGCGTAGGGCCAGGCGACCGCGGCGAGAACGTGACTCATGAGCGTCAAGCCTAGTGAGTGCTCCGGGGCACCCGCGAACCAATAGGCCGGCCGTTCCCGCCGTACGCCCGATTTGTCGCCGACACGCGGCCTGAGCTGCCCGGCGAGCCCGGTGCGGCGGTGTGAAATGAACGTCGTGACCAGTAGACCAGCGGCACCGGAGCCGTCGGCGGCCGCCGCGCGGGCCGCGCGGCCGGCGACCGGCGCGCCGGTCGCCCCGCAGCCCCGGCTCGACCCGACGGATCCGCCGGTCGAGGTGGAGCCGACCACCGGGGCGCCGGTGGACGCCGTGCCCCGCCGGGTGCCGGTGCGGCAGCCCCGGTGGCAACGCCGGGGCGCGCCGGCGGGCGACGACACCGCCGTCTGGGCGCCGATCGAGAAGGTGCACTGGGACGGCACGCCCCTGCGCGACGAACCGCGTCGCCGGACCGGTCGCCCCCGCGCCCGCCGGGAGCCGGTCCGCCCGGCCCACCCGCCGGATCCGCCCGCCGGCCTGGCGGCGCTGCTGACGCTGAGCCTGCTCGCCGCGTTCTTCGCCTGGGTGAGCGCCGGGCCGTTCTGGCTGGCGGTGGGGCACTCCACCGGCGGCACGGTAATGATCACCGAGTGTGTCGGGGGCGGGCTGACCCAGCGCTGCCGGGGGATCTTCCTGGCCGACGGCGACCGGTTCCAGGCCCACGGCGTGCGGGTCAGCGGCGTGCCGGCCGGTCGCACCGCCACCGGCAGCACGCTGCCCGCCCGGATGACCGGGCCGCAGGGCTCCACCGCCTACGCGGACACCGGGCCCGGCCGGCACCTGCGGTGGCTGCTCGGGCTGGCCCTGGTGGCGGGCTGCGCCGCCGCGATCCCCCGGTGGACCGGCGCCACCCGGCTCGCGGACGAGCGGCAGCGGCGCTGGGCGGTGGGGCTGGCGCTGGCCGGCCCGCTGCTGATCACCGTCGGCTTCCTCGCCGCCGCCTGGTGAGGCGGGCCGCCGATCAGCGGTGCACGATCTCGTAGACCTCGCGGCGACGCAGCCCGTAGGCGGTCGCGACCTCGGTGATCGCGTCCCGCCGGGACGTCCCGGCCGCCTCGCGCTCGTCGACCGCGGCGCGCAGCGTCTCGTCGTCCGGCCGGGCCGCCGGCTGCGGTGACGCGCCGGCCACCACCAACGTGATCTCGCCACGCACGTCGCCCGCGGCGGCCCACTCGGCCAGCTCGCCGAGCGGCCGGCGGACCACCTCCTCGTAGGTCTTGGTCAGCTCCCGGCAGAGCGCGGCGGGCCGGTCCGGACCGAACGCCTCGGCCAGGTCGGCCAGCGCCCCGGTGATCCGGTGCGGCGCCTCGAAGAGCACCAGCGTGCGCTCCTCGGCGGCGAGCGCGCGCAGCCGGGACCGTCGGGCGCCGGGGGTGCGGGGCAGGAAACCCTCGAAGCAGAACCGGTCGCAGGGCAGCCCGGACAGCGCCAGCGCGGTGGTGACCGCGCTCGGCCCGGGGGCCGCGGTCACCGGGACACCGGCGTCCAGCGCGGCGCGGACCAGCCGGTAGCCGGGGTCGGAGACGCTCGGCATGCCGCCGTCGGTGACCAGGGCGATCGTGTAACCGGCGGTCAGCACGTCGACCAGTTCGGGGGTACGCCGCTCCTCGTTGCCCTCGAAGTAGGAGACGATCCGGCCGGGCACCGTGACGTCCAGGTCGCGGGCCAGCCGGGTGAGCCGCCGGGTGTCCTCGGCGGCGACCACGTCGGCGGTGGCGAGCGCCTCGCGGAACCGGGCGGACGCGTCGGCCGGGTTGCCCAGTGGCGCACCGAGCAGCACCAGTCGCCCGACCTCGGACATTTCACCCACGGCGTGCGCTCCCTCATCGACGGTCGTACCAATTTCGGAGACGACGTACGCCACCGGGCACCCTCGCAGCCTACGATCGCCGGGTGACGAGTGCGTCGACAGCACAGAGCGCGAACGCCGAGCTTTCTCCCGACGACCGGGCCACCGGCTCCCCGGGCGACACCGGCGGGGGTGGGATCCCGGCCGCCGTCCGCCGCCGGCTCGCCACCGTCGACGACCGCATCGGTCGGGGGCAGGCCTGGCTGGCCACCGCGGTGGTGGTGGCGATCGCCGCGATCCTGCGCTTCGTCGGGCTCAGCCACCCGCCGGGCAAGATCTTCGACGAGACCTACTACGCCAAGGACGCGTACGGGCTCATCGACCGCGGGGTCGAGTGGAACTACAAGGACAACGGCCCGTCGTACGTGGTCCACCCGCCACTGGGCAAGTGGCTGATCGGGCTCGGCGAGTGGGCCTTCGGCTACCAGGACGCGGAGACCAACATCTCCGTGCCGGGGCACCTCGTGACGACCGCCCCGGAGTTCGGCTGGCGCTTCGGCGCGGCGCTGGCCGGCACGGTGTCGGTGCTGCTGCTGGTACGCATCGGTCGGCGGATGTTCCGGTCCACGGTGCTCGGCTGCGCGGCCGGCCTGCTGCTCGCGCTGGACGGCTTCCACCTGGTGCTGTCCCGCTCGGCCATCCTCGACATCTTCCTGCTGCTGTTCGTGCTGGCCGCGTTCGGCGCGCTGGTGCTCGACCGGGACGCCCGACGGCGGCGGTGGGCGCGGGCGCTGGAGGCGGGTCTCGACCCGACGCTGCGGGGGCGGGCCGGGCGGCCGGCGTCGGGCTGGCGGGACTGGCCGTGGTGGCGGTTCGCGG
The DNA here is from genome assembly GCF_049315235.1 of Micromonospora sp. WMMD754. Taxonomy (NCBI): domain Bacteria; kingdom Bacillati; phylum Actinomycetota; class Actinomycetes; order Micromonosporales; family Micromonosporaceae; genus Micromonospora; species Micromonospora sp. WMMD754. Next base: position 2,737,618 of record NZ_CP186058.1, on the reverse strand, counting down.
CCGGGGTGCTGCTCGGCTGCGCCTGCGCGGTGAAGTGGAGCGGGCTCTACTTCGTGCCGGCGTTCGCATTGCTGGTGCTGCTCTGGGAGGTCGGGGTCCGCCGGTCGGCCGGGGTCCGTCACCCGTGGCGGGACGCGGTCCTCGACGAGCTGCCCTGGCTGCTGGTGGCCGGCGTGCTGATGGTGGCCACCTACGTGGCGACCTGGTCGGGGTGGCTGCTCAGCGACGACGGCTACTACCGCCTGGCCGCCCGCTACCCGAACACCCCCGGGCTGAGCGACACCCCGGTCATCGGTCCCCTGATCAATTTGTGGGAATACCACAAGGCCGCGTACGGCTTCCACACCCAGCTCGACGACCCGCACAAGTACCAGTCCTGGCCGTGGCAGTGGCTGCTGCTCGGCCGGCCGGTGGCGTTCTACTGGTCCGGCGACGGCAACTGCGGCGCGTCGAGCTGCGCCTCCGAGGTGCTGCTGCTGGGCACCCCGCTGCTCTGGTGGTCGTTCCTGCCGGCGCTGGCCGCGACCGTCTGGCTGGGTCTGGCCCGGCGCGACTGGCGGGCCGGGGCCATCCTGCTCAGCGTGGCCGCCGGCCTGCTGCCCTGGTTCTGGTTCGCGCTGGACGGGCGGACGATGTTCTCGTTCTACGCCGCGCCGGCGGTGCCGTTCCTGGTGCTCGCGGTGGTCTACGTGCTCGGCGCGATCGCGACCCCCGCACCGGTCTCCGCAACGGCGCCGCCACCGAGCGCCGAGCAGGTCGGCGACCGACGGCTGGTGGGCGGGATCATCGCGGGCGCCTACGTGCTGCTGGTGGCGCTCTGCTTCGGCTACTTCTATCCGGTGTTCGTCGGGCGGCTGCTGCCCTATGCCGACTGGTCCGCCCGGATGTGGCTGGACGGTCGCTGGATCTGACCCCGGCCGAACGGGGGGCACGAAAAAGCGCGCCCCGATCGCCTGCCACGGGGGAAGCGGGCGATTGGGGCGCGCAAGACAGAGCTTAACCACACTCCGGCAGCGGCACAACGGGTGCGGGTCGGTCAGATTTCCGACCAATGCGCCACCCCCCGAAAGGTTTACATCGGGCAGCTAACGGTGGGTCATCTTCCGGAAGCTCAGCGGGGCCGACGGAGGGGCGCCCGGGGAGGGGCCGACCCGGATGATCTTCCTAAGTGGATCTCACTACACTTCGCCCGGTGATCAACAAGAGACGATCGACGGCCGTCCTCATCGGACTGCTGGCGGCGACCGCGATGATCGGTCCGAGCCCCGCCGGGGCCGACGACGAGACCACCGAACCCGCCGCCGAGCCGCCCAAGGTCGAGCTGGTCCTCGACGTCAGCGGCTCGATGCGGGCCCGCGACATCGACGGGCGCAGCCGGATCTCCGTCGCCCAGCAGGCGTTCAACGAGGTGGTCGACGGCCTGCCCGACGAGACACAGCTCGGCATCCGGGTGCTCGGCGCGACCTACCGGGGCAAGGACAAGAAACAGGGCTGCCTGGACACGCAGCAGATCGTGCCGGTTGGCCCGGTGGACCGCGCGGCGGCCAAGGCCGCGGTCGCCGGGCTGCGACCGACCGGCTTCACCCCGGTCGGTCTCGCGCTGCGCTCCGCCGCGCAGGACCTGGGCACCGGCAGCACCGCCCGGCGGATCGTGCTGATCACCGACGGCGAGGACACCTGTGCGCCGCCCGACCCGTGCGAGGTCGCCCGCGAGCTGGCCGCCCAGGGCACCCGGCTCGTCGTCGACACGCTGGGCCTGGCCCCGGACGAGAAGGTACGCCGGCAGCTGCTCTGCATCGCCGGCGCGACCGGCGGCACGTACACGGCGGCGCAGAGCGCCGACGAGCTGACCGGCCGGATCAAGCAACTGGTCGACCGGGCCCGGGACACGTACACGGCCACCCCGGCCGTGGTCGGCGGCGCGGCGGCCTGCGACGGCGCGCCGCTGCTCGCACCCGGCGTCTACAGCGACCGGGAGAAGTTCTCCGAGCACCGCTGGTACCGCGTGCCGGTGCGCCCCGGGCAGGAGCTGCGCGCCTCGGTCAGCGTCGCGCTGGACCGCCCGGTCAACCCGGACTACGGCGTGCTGCTGCGGGCCACCGCGCCGGACGGGCGGGAGCTGGTCCGCGGCGTCGACGCCGGCAGCGGGCGCACCGACGTGGTCTCGGCCGGCCTGCGCTGGTCGGCCGCCGAGGAGGAGGACGCGGCGAGCCCGGAGCCGACCCCCGACGGGACGCAGGCCGCGCGGACCGTCTGCCTGGTGGTCAGCAACTCGTTCGCGGCCCGGGCCGGCACCCGGGCCGAACCGGGGATGCCGGTCGAGCTGACCGTGGACGTGGTCGCCGCCTCCCCCGCCCCGGACGGGCCGGACCTTGGCCGAGGCTGGGTCCTGCTGCTCCTGCTCACCGTGGCCGGCCTGGTCACCGGGCTGCTCGCCGGCCTGCTCACCCGCTGGTGGGTGGCCACGTGGAGGGAGAACTGAGGATGCGTACCCCGATTCGCCTCGCGGCGGCGACGGCCGCCGCGGGCCTGGCCCTCACCCCGGCCGCGGCCCTCGCCGCCCCCAGCCCGTCGCCGGGCGCGACCACCGTGACCAAGGCCGGCACCTCGTTCCTCACCGCCACCACCGTCACGGCCGGCCAGCCGGTACGGGTGGGCGCCTCCACCGGCGACCACCTGTACTGGTCGTTCCGCGCCGACGCCGGCCAGGTCCACGAGGTCGGCGTCACGGTCACCTTCCCCAAGCGACGCAGCGGCGCGTCCACCTGGACGGTCGACGTCTTCGACGGACTGCGCCGCCGGCAGGCCTGCACGGCCGGCGCGCAGACCCCCACCGCGGACCCGGCGGCGACCAGCGTGACGCTCGGCTGCACGCTGCGGCGGGTGCGGCCGTGGGCCGAGCCGTGGTCGGGCGACCCCCTGCCCGGCACCTACTACGTCCGGCTCTCCGTCACCGACCTGCCCGAGCCGGACCTCGGTCTGCCGATCGAGGTGGACATGCTGGTCGGCGCCGCCGACTCCGGCGGCGCCTCCGGCGACGACGGTGAGCTGGCCGCGCCCCTGGTGCCGAACACGCGGGCCGGGACGCTGCTGACCGCCGAGCCGACGCCCGAGCCGGTGGCCGAGGAGGAGACCGACCTGACCGGCTGGCTCCCCGAGGCCGGCTCGCGCTGGGTCTGGACCGGCGTGGGCGGTGTGCTCGCCGCCGTGGCCGGCGTGGCCGGTTTCGCCCTCACCCGCCGGCCCCGCCGCCCCTAGAACCGCGACCGGTGGCCGTCGTGCACCCGACGCGGCGGCCACCGGGAGCGCCGGGCTGCTTAGAACGTCCGCGGGCCGCGGGGCACCCATCCGATGAACCGGTCCTGGAGCGCGGTGACCGGCGCGGCGCGCAGGTCGTGCGTGGCGGCGGCGAGACACGAGCCGAGGTAGACGCTCAACGACGCCCGGTCGACCTCGTACTCGTGCAGCAGATGGTGGCGTTTCGTGGCGCACGGCCAGTCGTCGCCGCACGAGCCGCAGGTCCAGTCGGGGGTCACGGGGACATGTTCGCCGGCCCGTGGTTCCGACGCCTCCGCACCGGGCGTCATCGGCGACTCCTTCCAGTTCGTACCAGTGGTGTGTGGACGCTGCCTCCCCCGCGACGTTGGTTCAGCGCCGCAGCACGCTCCCGCGTTACGGTACGTTCACCGAGTGTCCCCGTCACCCACCGACGCTCGTGCGTGACCTGCTGCCGTCCACCGTCGCCGTGGCGGTGGCCGGCCCGGCCGACTGGTCCGGCGAGCTGCTGCCGGCCGAGCTGGCCGGGCTGGGCGACCGCGCGGTGCCCAGCCGCCGGCGTGACTTCACCGCCGGCCGGATGTGCGCCCGCCGGGCGCTCGCCGCGCTCGGGCTGCCGCCCACGCCGGTGCCCGCCGGCCCCGACCGCGCCCCGGTCTGGCCGACCGGTGTGGTGGGCGCGATCACCCACACCGAGGGCTACTGCGCCGCCGCCGTCGCCCGCGCCGCCGACCTGCGCGCGGTCGGCATCGACGCCGAGCGCCACCGGGCGCTCTCCCCCGGCGTACGGCGGAAGGTGTGCCGCCCCGACGAGGAGGCGGAGCTGGCCCGCCTGCCCGCCGGGCTGCCCTGGCCGACGGTGGTGTTCAGCGCCAAGGAGACCGTCTACAAGATCTGGCACCCGGTCGTCGGCACCTGGCTGGGCTTCCCCGACGCACGGGTCACGCTCGACCTCGACGCGGGGACGTTCCGGGCGGAGATCGCTCCGGCCCGGCTCGCCGCCGCTCCGGTGGCCGATCCGCCGACCTCGATGACCGGTCGGTTCGCCGTCGACGACGATCTGGTCCGCACCGCCGCCGTTCTGCCACGTCGGTGAGGGCCTGACGGTCTGGTTGCCGCCGGCTTGTACCGTCGTTCCGACTGAAAATCCCGAAGGTGCCCAAGGAGTACGGTGAGCCACCCTCAGCCTCCGTCCGGGTCTCAGGACCCGAACCAGCAGCCGCCGGAACCGCCCACACAGGCGTTTCCCACCGCGCCGATGCCGCCGGTGTCGGGCAGCCCGTACGCGCCGCCGCCCGCCCCGGGCACGCCGCCGACCTCGGGCGCGCCGTACGCTCCGCAGCCGCCGACCTCCGGCGCGCCGTACCCGCCGCCGCCCGCGCCGACCGAGGCGTACCCGTCGTACCAGCCGCCGGCCGCGCCCACCGAGGCGTACCCGTCGTACCAGCCGCCCGCGCCGACGGAGGCGTACCCGCCCGCGCCGCCGGCCTCGGGCGCGCCGTATCCGCCGCCGGGTGGCGCGTACCCGCCGCCGGGTGGCTACCCGCCGCCCGGTGGGCAGCCGCCCTACCCGCCGCCGCCCGGGCAGTACCCGGCGTCCGGGCCGTACCCGCCCCCGCCGGGGCAGCCGTTCGGGCCGCCGGCCAAGAAGTCCAGCAAGAACGTCTGGATCACGGTCGGCATCGTGGCGGCGGTCATGCTGCTGCTCTGCTGCGGCGGTGGCATCTTCGCGATCTACAGTGGCGCGAAGAAGACCAAGGAAGCGATCGACACGCTGCCCACCCCGGGCGTCACCTACAGCAACCCGATCGGTGACACCCCGACCGGCGACACCTCCAGCACGCCGCAGCCGGGCACGACCGACGACAAGACCTTCAACATGCCCGCCGGCGACAAGCTGATCGTCAACGACGACGAGGGCACCGTCGAGATCACCGTCGGCAACTTCCGAACCAAGAGCGCCGCGTGCCGGGAGTTCATGCCGGGCCCGAAGAACGGCACCTTCCTGATCGCCGACGTGACCGCCGAGGTCACCAAGGGCACCGGGTCGATCAACCCGTTCTTCTTCACCTGGAAGGCGGCGGACGGCACCGAGGAGAACGGCATCGGTGGCGCCTTCTCCGGCTGCGGCAAGCTGATGACCTCGGGCAACAACCTGCCCACCGGCTCCAAGCGCAGCGGCCAGCTGATCTTCGACGTGAAGGACCAGAACGGCGTCGTCGAGTACGAGCACCACCTGCGTACCGCCGGGTCCTGGAAGCCCTGACCCCGCGTGACCCCGCACGGGGGCCGGTCCCCTCCGGGACCGGCCCCCGTGTCCGTTCGGGCGGTCCCGCCGGGCCGTCCGGACATTTCCATGTGCATGTGCCCACCGCCGGTTGCCACGCTCGGCGCATGGCTCACGAGACCACGATCCCGCTGCTGCCGTGTCGTTCCCTGGACGACGTGGCGCCCTTCTACCAGGCCCTCGGCTTCCAGGTCACGCACCGGCAGGCGCGGCCGAACCCCTACCTGGCCCTGCGCCGGGACGACCTGAACCTGCACTTCTTCGGCATGCCCGAGTTCGACCCGGCCACCTCGTACGGCAGTTGTCTGGTCGTGGTGGACGACCTGGTCGCCATCCACCGCGCCTTCGCCGCGGGCCTGCGCGCCGCCTACGGGAAGGTGCTCGTCTCCGGCGTGCCCCGGATGACCCGGCCCCGACCCCGGGCCAACCAGGACGGGCACTCCGGGTTCAGCATCGTCGACCCCGGCGGCAACTGGATCCGGTTCGTGGGCCGCGCCACCGCGCCCGACACCGACGACGACCGGGGCGGGTTGGCCCGCGCGCTGCGCAACGCCGTGGTGCAGGCCGACTCGCGCGGCCGACCGGATCAGGCGGTCCGGATCCTCGACGGCGCGCTGGCCCGACCGGACGCCGCCGACGACCCGGCCACGCACGTCGAGGCGCTGGTCTACCGCGCCGAGCTGGCCCTGGTGCTCGACCGGCCGGAGGACGCGCGGGAGTGGCTGCGCCGGGCCGGGGCGGTGCCGCTGGACGAGGAACTGCGCGACCGGCTGGCCGACACGCTGCGGCACGCCGCCGACCTGACCGCCGCTCTGCCGCCCGGGTAGCCGCCCCCACCCCGCACCGCCGGGACCGGGCGTGGTGGACGCCGGGAGTCGCGGACGGGCGCGCTGGACGCGCTGGCTCGCCGACCGGTGCGGTGAGTGCCGCCCGGGCGAGTGGGTGCGCGGAGGCGCCGCCCGGCCGCATGGAGCGCGGGTTTGCCGCCCGGGCCAGCGGGGACGCGGCCGGGACAGGCGGCGACGGTGGCCGCGCGACGATCCGGGGAGGCGGCGATGAGCGTCGAGCGTGCGAAGGACGACCTGGAGGACCTGGCCGGCCCGGCGCGGGCACAGCTGGGCAACCTGAACCGGGACGAACGCGCCGAGGCCGACCGCGTGCGGGAGCTGGACGAGGTCCGAGGCAATCGGCCCGGCGAACACGTCCAGGAAGACGCCCGCGACGCCCGGGACGACTTCTCCAGCTGACCGACTCTCGGCCCGCTTGAGATCTTGGTACGAAACGGCCCCCCTGAGGGCCATTTCGTACCAAGATCTGCGGCAGCCCGCCCCGGGAAGGCGACGATTGGGGTAGGTGGGGCGGGGTCGGCCGGGCCGATCGGTCGGGTGTCTGTCGGACGGGCGGGCGGCGTGCGACCTACCGGCCGGAGTTGCTGGTCGGCCGGGCGCGCACGGGTCCCGCCGGTTGGTCCGGATCCCGCGACTCAACGTTTTGACCTGCTGCCGGAGCGTCGCCTGGGAGCGCTCCGATTGACCGCTGGCAATCGTTGCGCGCGCCAGCAGACTGTGGTGCGTGACGAACCCATCACCGCACCACCCCGGGCCCGTTCCGTTCGGCCCGACGTACCCGACGCCGAGGCAGTCGTGGTGGCGCCGACTCTCTGGCGGAGCCAAGGTCGCGGTCGTGTCCGCGGGCGTGGTCGTGCTGTGCTGCTGCGGCGGTGTGGCGATCGGCGCCGCCACCGACTCCCCGGGCGGACCGGGCAAGAAGGATGCCGCACCAGCCACGTCCGCCCCTAGCGAAGTCGAGGCGGCGGCACCGGCACCGGCGGTCGTTGATCTACCAAGCTCAACGCCGACCGCAACCCCGACCGAGGCGAGCCCGAGCGCCTCTCCGTCGCCTCAGGTGCAGATCAGGACCGTCACCTCGACCGCGAAGATCGCCTATTCCACCCGGACGGTCAAGGACCCCACCCTCGCGAAGGGGACCAAGAAGGTACGGACTCGCGGCGTCACCGGAGTCCGCACCCTCACCTACCAGGTGACCGTCACCGACGGGGTGCAGACCTCGAAGAAGCTGCTCCGGTCCGTGGTCACGAAGCAGCCGGTCACGCAGGTGGTCGCGGTCGGCACCAAGCAGACGCGCCAGTGCGACCCGAACTACAGCGGAGCGTGCGTGCCGATCGCGAGCGACGTGGACTGCTCCGGAGGCAGCGGCGACGGTCCGGCGTACGTGACCGGTCCGGTCGGGGTCATCGGCAGCGACATCTACGACCTGGATCGCGACGGCGACGGGATCGGCTGCGACTGATCCCGCGGAAGCCCGGTACGACACTCGCCTGAGGACGGTCGGGCGGCTTCCTCGCCCCTATGCTGGCCCGATGGTTCTCGCTGACGCCACCGGCTCCTGGATCGGCACCAACGGCTTCCGGCTGATGCCCGCCGACCCGCTCGCCGAGTCGCCCGCGACGCTGACCGTGGCGACGGCTGCCGGCGGCCACCTGACCACGGTGTCGTACTCGTGGGCGCACCCGACGGACGGGCCGCAGGACGGGCTGCTCGTGATCGCCGCCGGGGACGAGCCGGGTTCGCTGGCCGCCTGGTGGGGCGACTCGTGGCACCAGCAGCCCACCGCGATGACGCTCGCCGGCACGACGGGCGGGGTGCCGGAGGTCGAGCTGTCCGCCGAGTACGGCGGCGGCTGGGGGTGGCGGATCACCCTCGACGCCGCCGACCCGACGACGGTGCGGTTGCGGATGGAGAACGTGGTGCCCGCCGACCAGGCGGACCCGGACACGCCTGCCGGCCCTTACCCGGTCATGGTCGCCGACCTGCGCCGTGCCTGAGCCCGGTCAGGCCGAGGCGTCGAGAATCTCCCGGAGCCGGGCGGCGAACTCGTCCGGCTTGCCGGCGTAGCCGCCCTGGTCGCCGAGGAAGCCGCCGTGGTGGCTGGGGAAGACCGCCGGCCGCCCGCCGAGCAGCTCGGCCGCCGCCGCCGTCGTGCGCGCGGTGAGGGTCTCCGCGGACTCCTCGCCGACCGCGAGGACGACCCGGGTACGCGTCACGCGTAGCGCCTCGACGTCCGGCCGGTAGCTGGTGACCGCCGTGGACCGGTCGGAGAGCAGCGGGTCGTCCCGGGTGCCGTCGTCAGCGGTCGGCAGCCCGAACGCGGCCGGGTCCGGCGCGGGCCGGGCGAAGTAGTCGTCGGTGAACTCGCCCCGCCAGGACGTCATGGCCATGAACGCGGCCATGCCGGCGCCCCAGCCGCGCTTGTCGTACGCCTCCTGGCAGGCGGCCGTGGCCCGCGCGGCGGCCTCGGCGTCGGGGAGCAGCGCGACCAGCGGCGGTTCGTGCGCCACCAGCGTGGCCACCGTGCCCGGGTACGCCGCCACCAGGGCGAGCGCGGTCACCGCCCCGCCGCTGCTGGCGAACATGTCGACCGGACCCGCGCCGAGGGCGTCGACGACGGCGCGTACGTCCGCGGCCTGGACCTCGGGCACGGCGTCGGTGCGACCGTCCTTGCGCACGCTGCGGCCGAGCCCGCGCGGGTCGTACGTGACGACGGTGCGGTCCGGGAAGTGCGAGGCCAGCACGGTGAAGCCGTCGGCGCACATCGGCTGGCCGATCATGAACAGGGGCCGGTGCGCGCCGGCGGCCGCGCGGGGTTCGTGCACGTCGTAGACGAGGTCGACCTCGGGTGTCTGGAGCGTCTGTGTGGTCATGCCCTGTCGACCGGCGTCGGGCCGGAAAGTCATCGGCCGGCGCGAAAGGCACGGCTCGCGGCGGTGTCGACGCCCACCGCCGCGAGCCGCGCCGTCGCGGTCAGCTCACCGTGCCGGTGACGGTGCCCCCGGACTCGGTGACGTGGTAGGTCAGCGTGGTGCCGCTCCAGAAGTGGAACGTCAGGGTGACCCGCTGGCCGTCGTTGACCTCGGCGAAGAACTCGGGCTTCAGCGTGATCGTGTTGCTGCTGTAGTTCGGCGCGAAGGTCACGTCGAACTCCTTGAACGACGTCCAGTTCTGCGGGCCGGCGTTGCTGCCGTCGGCGTACCTGGCCTCCATGGTGGCCAGCTGGTCGCCCCGGAACTGCGCCGGCAGGGTGAACCCGCCGGCCGGGCCGGTGGCGTTGCCGAGCACCGGCGGGTCGTACGTGATGATGCTGATCCGCCACGGCACGCCGGCGGAGAAGCGGGCCTGGAGGTTGGCGTTCACGCCGTACGCGCGGGAGCCGACCAGCCGGGTCAGCGCGGACGCGGTGAGCGTGAGGGTGCTGCCGGAGATCGTGTAGTCGGTGCCGTTGACCAGGTCGGTGGTGCCCTGGCGCAGCCCCTGGAACGTGGTGCCGTTCAGGTTGAGCGTCAGGCTCTTGGCGGTGATCGAGCCGGTGCGCGGCACGTACACCTGATCGCTGGACGCGGTGCCGGAGCGGGTGGTCCAGCTCGACCTGATCTGCGCGAACAGCTCGGGGTCCTTCCACACGAAGGACGTCCGGTCGAAGTGCTGGCCGTTGTCCCAGAGCTGGGTGGTCAGCTTGCGGCTGCGCGCGTAGTGGCCGAGGAACTCGAAGAACTTCAGCTTCTCGCCCTGTTCGATGGTGCCGGTGTGGCGGTCGAAGCCGAGCAGGCCGTACTCGCCGATGATGACCGGGATGTTGCGGGCGACGAAGGCGTTGTGGACCCGGTCGAACTGGTCGGTCAGGTCCTGCTGCACGGTCGCGTCGAACCGGGTGCCGCCGGCGATGTTGACGCTGAACGGCCAGTAGCCGTAGAAGTGCACGGTGGCGATCAGGTTCGGGTCGTTCAGGGAGTTGAACGTGCTGGTCAGCTCGTCGACCCGGGCCTGCTCGGCGGAGGTGTGCAGGGTCGGCAGCACGAGCAGCCGGCTGGCGTTGCCGCCGCCGGACTGGCGGACGATGCGGTGGAACGAGGTGTTCAGCTCGTTGAGCAGGCTGGCGTTCTGCGCGTCGCCGGAGCTGCCGGTGAACTGCGGCTCGTTGACGCTCTCGAAGACGAGCTTCGACGAGCTGTCCCGGAACGCGGCGGCGATCTGGGTCCAGAGCGCGTTGTAGCGGTTCAGCACGGTGGTGCGGTCGGTGGGCATCGTGTTGATCCACTGCCACGAGTCGTGGTGGATGTTGATCACCACGTAGAAGCCGTCCGCGAGGGCCCAGCCGACCACCTCGCGTACCCGGCTGAGCCAGGCCGCGTCGATGGTGTAGTTCGGCGCACCGCCGTGGTGGTTGCTCCAGGTCACCGGGATCCGGATGCTGTTGAAGCCCTGTGCCCGCACGTTGTCCAGCAGCGCCTGGGTCACCCGCGGGTTGCCCCACGCCGTCTCGTCCGCCCCGACGGCGTCGAACGAGTTGCCGAGGTTCCAGCCGGGCTGCATGGCGGCGACGGCCGCCATCGCGTTGCCGGCCGGCGGCGGCGTGGTGGGGGGCGGGGTGGTTGGGGGCGGCGTGGTGGGCGGGGGCGTGGTGGTGGGCGGCGGCGTGGTCCCGCCGACGCCGCCGGTGCAGGCCACCCCGTTGAGCGAGAACGAGGTCGGCGCGGTGTTGGCGCCGGACCAGGATCCGTTGAAGCCGAACGAGACGCTGCCGTTGGTGGGGATCGCGGCGTTGTAGCTGACGTTGGTGGCGGTGACCTGGGCGCCGGAGGAGGTGACCGTGGCGTTCCACGCCTGGGTGACCTGCTGGCCGGACGGGAACGTCCAGCGCAGGTTCCAGCCGTTGACCGGGTCACCGAGATTGGTCACGGAGACGTTGGCGGTGAAGCCGCCGGCCCACTGGCTGGCGGTCGTGTAGCTCACGCGGCAGCCGGCCGCCGCCTGGGCGTTGGTCGCCAGGAGGGCGGTGCCGGCCACGAGCGTCGCGGCGGTCGCCGCGACCAGGCCGACCCGCAATCGGGCCCGGTTCGCGGTACGGGAAAAGCCGAGCATCGGGATTCCTTCGTGGTGGGGTGTGCGCGTGGACGGGACAGGCGGGGCGCGCACCCGCCCAGCGCGAGAGTAAGTTTGGATTCCAAACATTGTCAATCGGCACCGATAGATGCACGTGGCGTTCGCGAAGCATGCGCGGTCGGCGCGGTACCGACCGGCCGCGCAACGCCCGCCCGTAAGGTGCGAGGACACCGCGATCGAGGGGAGACACAGTGGAACGTGTGACGGGCATCGGCGGGGTCTTCTTCCGCGCCCAGAACCCGGACCGGGTCAACCGCTGGTACGCCACCCACCTCGGGGTCGACCTGGCGCCGGAGTCCTACGAGGTCTCCTCCTGGTGGCAGCAGGCCGGCCCCACCGTCCTGGCGGCCATGCCACCGGACTCCGAGCACTTCGGCGGCGCGGAGCACTCCTGGTCGCTCAACTTCCGGGTCGCCGACCTGGATGCCATGGTCACCCAACTCCGCGGCGCGGGCATCGCCGTCGAGGTCGACCCGGAGGAGTACCCGAACGGCCGGTTCGCCAGCCTGCGCGATCCGGAGGGCAACGTCGTCCAGCTCTGGCAGCCGGACGGAGCCGACAGCCGCGGGCCGCAGGACTGACAGAAGGCCGTCCCCGCCGAGCGGGAACGGCCTTCGAACTGGGTGGAGCTGAGGGGATTTGAACCCCTGACCCCCTCGATGCGAACGAGGTGCGCTACCGGTCTGCGCCACAGCCCCCCGCTGGCGAACCAGCGTTGATCCCACCCGGCTCGCACCGGGCGGGTCGGCGACAAGGCTAACAGGTCGCACGCCCGCCACGCGAATCACCCCACCGGACCCGGCAGCGCCAGGTTGGGGAAGTGGAGGCATCCGGCGCACTGGGACACCGCCACTTCCCCGAACTGGAGTCGATCAAGAGAGGTCAGGCGCCTCGGCCGGACTGGTAGGGGCGGCCGCGCAGGCCACCCGCCCGTCGGTAGGACACCGAGCCACCGCTCGCGGCCGGGGGCAGGTCCGCCGGGCGGTCCAGGCCCATCGCCGTACGCCGGACCGCCTCGCGCTGGGCGGCCAGCCGGCGCTGCGCCTCCCGCCGGGCCGCCGCGCGGCGGGCCTGCTCACGGCGCACCTCGGCCTGGCGGGCGGCCAGCCAGGCGGCTTCCCGGGCCTCCGCGCGCCGCCGCCGGCGCTCGGCCAGGGCGCGCTGGCGCAGGTGCACGACGTACGCGACGAGCAACGCGCCGGTCACCGAGACGCTGATCCAGAACCCGGGGCCGACCAGCACCACGCCGACCAGCTCGACCAGGTTGAGCAGCAGCAGCGCGGCGAGCACCCGGCGACGCCGGTAGACCGCGGGGGTGTGCCGACGCCGGGGCGGGTGCCGTCGGCGGGACTGCGCCGGGACGGCCGAGACGGGCCGGAGCCGGCCGGAGCGGCGCCGCACGGGTGGCGCGGAGACCGGCCGGGCGAGACTGCCCGTGTCGGAGTCCTCACTGAGGGTGACCACGAGGGCGCGCGGCGGGTGCAGCGGTCGCCGCCCGGGCACGGTCCGGCGTCGACGCTGGCGCTGGAGCACCCGCGCCGTCGACTGCGCCCGCTCCGCCACCAGCCGCTCGGTGGCGTCGTACCGGCGGACCAGCGCCGGAGCGAGGGCGAGCAGACCGGCGGCGGCGAGGACGGCGAGGAGCACCGACGTGGGCACCCTCACCCCTCCCGTCACCAAGTTCGGGGCGAGCGCCACACGGCCGCAACTTCTTCCGTCGACCGTCGTTAACGGCGCACATCGTGCGGGCGGGCAGCGCTTGCCACAGCTTGCAGTTACTTGAGGTTACGGGCCGCCGACCCGGTTCACCGTGCGCCGCGCCGGGCGGTCACGGTCCGAACGCGTCACCGCCGGGTGTCACGTACGCGGTGCCACCGCGCCAGCAGACCGCCCTCGGCGGCCACTTCCTCGCCGGTCATCGCGTATCCGATGTGGTCCCGCCACGCGCCGTCGATGTGCATGTAGCGCACGTGATAGGCCTCCTCCCGGAAGCCCAGCTTCTCCACCACCCGCCGGGAGGGGACGTTCTCCGGCCGGATGTTCACCTCGATCCGGTGCAGGCCGCCCGGGCCGAACGCGTGGTCCACGGCGAGCGCCACGGCGGTCGGGATCACGCCACGACCGGCCACCCGGGAGTCCACCCAGTAGCCCACGTACCCGGAGCAGAACGCCCGCCGCACGATGCTGCCCACGTTGAGGTGCCCGACCAGCCGTTCCCGCCCGTCGGAGCGCAGGCAGACCGCGAACGGCATCCCGTCTCCGGTACGCGCCGACCTGCGCTGGTCGGCGTGGACCAGCCGGAACGCGGCCGGGGAGTTCGTCTCGTCCCAACTGCCCGGCACGTGCGACTCCCACGGGGCCAGCCAACTCCGGTTCGCCCGGCGGATCTCGGACCAGGCGAGGGCGTCGGACCGCCGGTACGGCCGCAGCACCACCGGACCGTCCACCAGCACCGCCGGCCACCCCGGCGCCCGCCGGAACCTCACCGCGTCAGCCGTCCGCTCGCGACTGCGGGGCTCGCAAGCTCACTCCTCGCGCTCACCGAGCCAGCCTTCCGTTCGCGACTGCGGGGCTCGCAAGCTCACTCCTCGCGCTCACCGGCGTCTGTCCAGCAGGAGAACGTCCACCGTGGACCCCGCCGCGGCGGTCTGGACCCGTTCGCCGAGCACCAGCAGACCGTTCGCCTCGGCCAGGCCGGACAGCGTGAACGGGCCGCCGGCCAGCGGCTGCACGGTGTAGCCGCCGCCCCGTCGCTCGGCCACGTGCGCGGGCCGGAACTCGCGCAGCCCCACCGGCGACGAGACCGTCTCCAGCAGGTGCGCGCGGACGCTGGGCCGGAACACCGGCTCGGCGCCGGCCAACAGTTGGATGGCCGGGCGGGCCAGCACCTCGAAGCCGATCAGCGCCGCGCCGGGCTCACCGGGAAGACACACCACCGGCACCTCCTCGGCGCCGACCGTACCGAACCCGAGGGCGGTTCCGGGATAGAGGGCCACCTCTGTGAAGGTGACCGGCCCGGCCCGGCCGCCGTCGCGGCGGGACAGGATCCGGCGGACCATGTCGCCGGGGCCGGTGCCGGTGCCGCCGGTGGTGATGATCAGGTCGGCGCGCAGCGTCTGGTCCTCCAGCAGGCCGCGCAGCGCCTCCGGGTCGTCGTCGCAGATCCCCACCCGGTACGCGAGCGCGCCCGCCTCGGCCGCCGCCGCCGTCAACGCGTGCGAGTTGGTGTCCACCACCTGGCCGGGCTGGCTGCCCCGGCCCACGTCCACCAGCTCGTCGCCGGTGGCCACGATGACCACCCGGGGGCTCGGGCGTACCACCACGTGGCCGATGCCGGTGGCCGCGAACACGGCGACCAGGGCCGGCGAGACGTACGCGCCGGCGCGGGCCAGCAGCGTGCCGGCGACCAGTTCCTCGCCGGCGCGACGCAGGCCGTAGCCCCGCTTGGGCGCGCGGAAGATCTCCACCGCAGCCATGCCCTGGTCGGTCCACTCCACCGGCACCACCACGTCGGCGCCGATCGGCAGCGGCGCGCCGGCCGCCACCGAGAAGCACGAGCCGGGGGTGAGCCGGACCGGTCGCCAGCTCGGCGCGCCCAGGTCGCCGACCACGTTGAGCCGGATGCTGCGCCCGCCGGGCATACCGGAGGGGGCCGGGACATAGCCCGGCCCCCGGCTCCCTCCGGAGATGTCCTCCCAGCGCGCGGCGTACCCGTCCACCGCCGCCTGGTCGAAGGCGGGGTAGGAGTGCGGGGCGACCACGTCCTCGGCGAGCACGTTGCCGTACGCCTGGGTCAGGTCGAGGTCGAGCGGAGGCAGCGCGCGTAACCTGCGCAGCACACTGCCCAGGTAGTCGGCGAGCGGCGTCAACTCGTTCGCGGCCGCCTCGGCGTCGGCCGTCGCGGTCATGTATCGGCACCGCCGGACGTGTCGCGCAGGCCGTTGAGGATGGCGTCGGTGACCGTCTCGTCGCCCTTGTTGACGAACTCGGCCAGCCACTTGCGGAACTCGGCGCCCAGGTCCTCCCGCTCGGCCGCGATCTGCACCACGGTCTGGAGGTAGCCGAGCGGCATGCCGGTGTCGTAGCGGGTGCCCCGGTAGACGATGGCGTGCACCGGCACGCCCTCGGTCCGCAGCAGCTCCATCGCGTCGGTCAGCTGGATCTCGCCGCCGCTGCCCGGCTCGGTGCGCCGGATCGCGTCGAAGATCTTCCCGGGAAGCACGTACCGGCCGAGGACGGCCAGGTTGCTGGGGGCGTCCTCCGGGCTGGGCTTCTCGACCATGCCGGTGACCTTGACGACCTCGGCGATGTCGGCGTATTCCGACTCGGCCGGCTCGACGGAGGCGATCCCGTACCGGCTGGTCTCGGCGGGGTCGACCTCGAAGAACGCGAGCACCACACCGCCGGTGCGGGCCTGCAGCTCCAGCATGGCCGGCAGCAGCGGCTCGGAGGGCTTGACGAACTCGTCGCCGAGCAGCACCGCGAAGGGCGCGTCGCCGACGTGCGACTCGGCGTACCCGACGGCGTGGCCCAGGCCGAGCTGCTCCGGCTGGCGGACCGTGTAGACGGCGGCCAGTTCCTCGGTGCGCTTGACCGCGGCGAGCAGCTCGGGCTTCTTGGCGAGCCGATCCTCCAGGTCCGGCCGCCGGTCGAAGTGGTCCACCATCGAGGTCTTGCCCCGCCCGGTGATCAGCAGCACGTCGCCGATGCCGGCCTGCGTGGCCTCCTCGACGATGTACTGCAGCACCGGCCGGTCGACGACCGGCAGCAGTTCCTTCGGGACCGCCTTGGTGGCCGGCAGGAACCGGGTGGCCAGGCCGGCGGCCGGGATGACGGCCTTGACCGCGCGGGAGCGACCGGGGGTCGCTGAGGGGTTCGCTGAGTGCTCCGACATGCCGCGAGACTATCGGCCACGGCTCTGCCGCGGCGGGTGAGGACCGGAAGACGCGCCGCCCTGTGCGGTGCCCGTCGGGTCCGCCGTGCCGGCCCGGGGCAGTCCGTCCGGCGGGCTGACCGTGGCCGCCACCACCGGAATCTCCTGCGTGGGAGCCGGATCCGGGACCGGGGCCAGGCGGTAGCCGTCCCGGCCGGCGGCCTTCGCCGCGTAGAGCGCGTCGTCGGCGGCGTCCAACACCTGCTGGCCGCCGGCGGCGTGGTCCGGGTAGACGGCGATGCCGATGGAGACCGTCACCGGCACCCGGACCGGCTCGTCGCCGTGCCCCTCGACCGGCACCGGCTGGTCCCGCACCACCGCGCCGAGCCGCTCGGCGACGATCGTGGCGCCGCGCGCGTCGGTCTCCGGCAGCAGCACCACGAACTCCTCGCCGCCCTGCCGGAACGCCAGGTCGACCTCGCGGATCACGCCGCGCACCCGGCGGGCGAACTCGACCAGCACCGCGTCCCCGGCGGCGTGCCCCCAGGTGTCGTTGACGTCCTTGAACCGGTCCAGGTCCAGGGCGAGCACGCTGAGCATCCGGCCGAACCGGTTCGCCCGCTCCACCTCCCGCCGGATCGACTCGCGCAGGTAGCGGTAGTTCCACAGCCCGGTCAGCGGGTCGGTCAGGGAGAGCCGCTGCGCCTCCTCGTGCACCCGGACGTTCTCCACCGCCACCGCCGCGTGGCCGGCGAAGGTCCGCAGCGTGACCAGGTCGTCGTCGTCGAACTCGTGGCCGCCGAGCCGGTCGTAGAGGGCCAGCACGCCGAGCGCCCCACCGGGCGGGGCGGGCGGGTCGCCGTCGGCCGGCGGGTGGCCCGGCCGGTCCGGGCCGCGCGACTCGGCGGCGCCCGGGGCGGCGAACGGCACCGCCACGTACGTCTCGCAGGACGGCTCCCCGGCCGGCGCGTCGGGCGGCGCCCACCGGCCGCGCAGCGGCTCCCCGGTCGCCGCGACCGCGCCGACCACCCCGGCGCCCACCGGCACCCGCAGCGTCGCCGGGTCGGCTGGTTCACCCGTCGGCCAGCGTCCGGTCAGCCCTTCGACGCACTGGCCGACCAGCACGCCGTCGCCGTCGAGCAGCAGCACCGCGCCGGCCCGGGCGCCGGTCGCGGCGATCGCGCTGTCCAGGATCACCCGCAGGATGCGTTGCAGGTCGTGCGTGCTGGCGAGGGTGTCGCCGAGCACCGCCAGGTGGTTGCGGAGCTGGTCCCGGCTGCTGGTGAGCGCCGCCACGTAGCTGCCGGTCTCCCGGGTCATCCGGTTGAACGCGTCGGCCAGTCGGCCGATCTCGTCCCGGCTGCGCACCGGCACCCGGGTGGTCAGGTCGCCGTGCGCCACCCGGTCCACCGCGCCGGCCAGCTCGACCAGCGGCCGGGTGGTCACCCGGGCCAGCCGCCAGGCGGCCAGCACGGCCAGCAGGGCGGCCAGCGCGACGGCCGCGAGCAGTCCGCCGTACAGGCCGGGCGGCCGCTCGCCGGGCACGGAGAGCACCAGCGGCAACGGCTGCCCCGGTGACGGCCCCACCCGGCGCACGTAGCGACCGTCGCCGGTCCCGGCCACCCGGTCCCCGTCCGCCCTGCGGGCGGCGGCCAGCACCGCTGCGCGTACCCCCTGGTCCTCGGTCGTGTGGGTGATCCGCCCGGGGTCGTCGAGGAGGGTGACCCCGACGCCGGTCACGGCGGCGAGCCGCGCCACGAAGGCCGGGTCGACGGGCTGCGCGGCGGCGACCGCGCCCAGGTCGGCGCCGGCCGGGTCGCGGAGCCGGACCTCGGCGGCGAGCGCGCCGACCGGCCCGCCGGGCGCACCGGCGCAGTCCTGCCACGGGCGGGTCGGGCCACCGGCGGTGGCGTAGCGGGTGTCCCCCGCGGGGTCGGCGATGCGGACGGCGGCGGCCAGGCCCCGGCCGACCACCTGATCGGCGACGCGCGACCGGCCGAGCGGGTCGGCGGCCAGCGCGACCGCGTCGGCCGCCGCGCGCAGTTGCTGGCAGAGCGCGTCGACCGAGGTCCGCACGCCGGCCGCGGCCAGGCCCAGCCGCTCGGTGGCGCGGCTGCGGTCGACCGCGCTCAGCGTGGCCCCGACGAAGAACGCGCCGAGCAGGACGGGGCCGAGGACCACCACGAGGAACGCCGCCGTCAACCGCCCACGTAGCGTCATCTTCCCCCCGGAAGTTCCGCGCCCCTTGGTGCGATGCTGACACAGAGCGACCGGTAGGCAAGCGTTGCGTCAGGAGTGTTGCATGCCGAAATTTTCGGATGACGTGCACGAGGCGAAGCGGGAGCTGCGCGTCGCGCTGCTCGCCGCGCGTCGGTCGCTGCCCGCGCCACGCCGGGCCGAGGCCGCGGCGTCCGTGCAGGCCGAGCTGGTGGCCCTGGTACGCCGGCTGCGCCCGGCCCGGATGACCGCGTACGTGCCGGTGGCCTCCGAGCCCGGCGGCGACGACCTGCCCGACGTGCTGCGGGCGGCGCTGCCGGCCGACGCCGGGCTGCTCCTGCCGGTGCTCCGAGACGACCTGGACCTGGACTGGGCCGCCTACACCGGCCGGGAGTCGCTGCGCGCCGCCGGGCGGGGCCTGCGCGAGCCGACCGGTCCGCCCCTGGGCCGCGCCGCCGTGGCCGGGGCCGACCTGGTGGTGGTGCCGGCGCTGGCGGTGGACCGCCGGGGCGTCCGCCTCGGCCGGGGTGGCGGCTCGTACGACCGGGCGCTGGCCCGGGTGCCGGCCGGCGTGCCGACCGTGGCGCTGCTGCACGACGGCGAGCTGGTGACCTCGGTTCCCGCCGGTCCGCACGACCGCCCGGTGCACTGCGTGATCACCCCGTCCGACGGGCTGGTCGCGGTGCCGGGTGTGGGGCCGGGCGCTTCCGCTGGACGAACCCGGGTGCGATGACGCACCATTGGCACTCGAAGACCACGAGTGCCAGTCAGGCCGTCTGAGATCCGGAGGAGAACGTGCCCACGTACCAGTACGCCTGCACCGCGTGCGGCCACCAGCTCGAGGCGGTGCAGTCCTTCTCGGACGAGCCGCTGACCGAGTGCCCGGCGTGTGAGGGGCGGCTGCGCAAGCTCTTCAACTCCGTCGGCATCGTGTTCAAGGGCTCCGGCTTCTACCGCACGGACTCGCGTTCGTCCGGTTCCGACACCGCCGCCGCCGCGAGCAAGCCGGCGAAGTCCGAGTCGTCCTCGTCGTCCGACTCCTCGTCCTCGTCGTCCGGTTCGTCCTCGTCCGGCTCGTCGTCCTCGGGGTCGTCCGGTTCGACGTCGGGCTCCTCGGCGAGCAAGACGCCGGCGGCGTCCAGCTCCACCTGACCCACGCTCCCCGACCGTGGCCGCTCCCGTACCCGGGGGCGGCCACGTTCGCGTGCCCGCTCGGTCGAGGGCGCGACGGGCGGTTGTCCACAGGGCGCCGGGGTTGTCCACAGGGACGGCGCGTGACGGGTGGGCGCGCCTAGCCTCCTGGGCGACGGTCCGGTCGGCGGGAGGGACGACGGTGGCGGGTGACGAGGGGACGTTGCGTCCGGTTCGCTGGCGTGGTCTGCCCCGGCGCCGAACCCTGCTGCGGGTGACCGCGGTCGCGGTGCTGCTCGGGCTGGCCGCAGCCGTGTTCCAGACCCCGGCCGGCTGCCCGCCCGGTCCGGAGCCGGCCGCCGGCCCCACGGCCGGGGCGGGCACGCCGCCCTCGGGAGCGCCGACACTGCCCGCCGGGGCGGTCGGGGTGCCGGTCCGGCTGGCCGAGCCGGCCGCCCTCGCGGTGCTGCGACCGGGCGCCCGGGTGGATCTGCTCGTCGTGCCGGCCGGTGGGGCGGCCGAGCCGACAGTGGTCGCCCCGCGCGCACTGGTGCTGGACGTGGTGGGCGCGGCCGGGGCGGTTGACGGCACCTCGGCGCTCTATCTGGCGCTCCCGCCGGAGCAGGCGCGTCGCGCCGTCGGCCTGCCCGAGGGCAGCCGCTTCGCCGTGGTGGTACGCGGCTGACGCCGGCCGGGCCCGCCCGGGTCAGCCCCAGTGCGGCGGGCGCTCGGCGAGCAGCCAGTCGTCGTCGCGGCCGGGGCGCTCGCCCCACCCGTGGTCGGTGTCGTCGGTGGTCTGCTCGGGCAGCACCACGAGATCGTCGCTGAGGTCGACCACGCGGTCGTCGTCGCCGCGCGGGACCCGGATGCCGGGGTCGGTCACGAGCGACAACGATACCGCCGCCCGGCCGGACGGGTCCGCCGTGACGCGGGCGGGCGAGCCGCCGTCGCCGCGTCGGGCGGCCGAGCGGCCGGGGCGTTGGTAGCGTCGGACGGCGTGACGACGCCGAGCGGTGGCAGCCCCGACGACGAGACCTGGCGACGCCCGGAGCATCCGGCCGACGCCGACGAGACCGCGATGACGGAGCAGCCGGCGGGCGCCGACGAGACGGCGGTCCCGGCGCGGCCGGCCGGTACACCGGAAGCCGGCCCGCCCCGGGAGGGGCAGGGTGCCGCAGCGGCCGAGCCGGAGCCGGCCACCGGCGCGGCGGGGACCGCCACAGCGGAGGCCGAACCGTCCGGGTCCACCAGCCCGTGGTCCCGTGAGGGGGCGATGGAGAGTCCCTGGGCCCGGCCGGACCCGGCCGCGCCCGGTGGTTGGGCCGCGACGGCCGGCGACCTGCCGGACCCGTCCGGGGACCAGGCGCCGGCCGGGTACGCCGGGCCACCGCCGAGCACCCCTCCGCCGCCCGGTTGGCGGCCGCCGGTGCACGTGCGGACGCCACCGCCACGACGACTCCCACCGCAGGACATGGCCGCCATGGACCAGGCGGAGCAGCGCGCCCAGCGGGTCACCTACGGCGTCGGCGCGGTCGTCGGCGCGGTGCTGGTGCTGCTCACCTGCCTGCTGTGCTCGCGCGTGCTGTTCTGACCGGCGTCAGACGATCCCGTCCCACACCATCTTGGCGCCGCTGTCGCCGGTCAGGTAGACGTACACCAGCGCGAAGACCGCGAGCACGGCCGCCACGGCGGTGAGCGCCAGGGGCAGCCAGCGGGGCAGGTTCCGGTCCCGGGTGAAGCGGCTGGTCACCAGCAGCAGCAGGAGCGCCACGACGGCCAGGCCCAGCGTGAACCAGAGCAGCGTCTCCCCGTACTCGGAATGTTCGTGGATCTTCTGGAGCCCCTCGGCGGGGTAGCCCCGCGACTCCAGCGCCTCCTCCAGCTCCTCGCCGGACTCCGTCGCCACCCAGGTGACGATCGGGGTGACCACGGCGAGCGCGCCCACCGCCCAGTCCAGCCGGGGCCGCCAGCGGGGCAGCACCCCGTACGCGACGGTGAGCAGCGCCAGCAGCGGCACGAGCACCACCGCGGCGTGAATGACCAGGACGTGGCCCGGGAGACCGTTGACTTCCCTGAACACCGACACCTCCGGCAAGTGGGTGGAACCGCGCGGTCAGCGTACGACGAAGCGTGGCCTACATCGACACACGCGTGCCGCACCGTTCCGGTTCACGCTGTGGCCCCGACCACCCGCGAAGAACGCTCGCTTGTCGGCCCGCCGACCCCGTGCTGTCATGGATCCATGTCCACGGGTGAGGAGTTGCTCCGGTCGCGGGGCCTGCGGGTCACCCGGCCCCGCCTCGCCGTGCTCGACGTGCTCTCCGGTGGCGGCCACCTGGAGGTCGACGAGATCACCCGGCGGGTCCGCCAGCGACTGGACTCGGTCTCCACCCAGGCGGTCTACGACGTGCTCGGCGCGTTGTCCCGGGCCGGCCTGTCCCGCCGGATCGAGCCGGCCGGCAGCCCGGCCCGCTACGAGGCGCGGGTGGGCGACAACCACCACCACGTGGTGTGCCGCGGGTGCGGCGAGATCGCCGACGTGGACTGCGCGGTCGGCAGCGCGCCCTGCCTGGACCCGAACGTGGCGCACGGCTTCGAACTGGACGAGGCGGAAGTGACCTTCTGGGGGCTCTGCCCGGCCTGCCAGTCCCGCCGTTCCGCCGACGTCTGACGAGGCGCCCGCGCCCGGCGTGGCACTCTTGACCGGTGGACACCGAGGATCTCGGCCTGTTCGGTCCGGGGTCGGTCACGTGGAAGGTGCACGAGGAGCCGATCCTGATCGTCGCCGGCCTGCGCTCGCTCTACCTGCAGGCGTTGCACCCACGCGCGATGGCCGGTGTCGCGCAGAACAGCAACTACCGCTCCGACGCCTGGGGCCGCCTGGTCCGGACGGCGACCTACGTGGCGACGACGATCTACGGCACCACCGCCGAGGCGGAGGCGGCCGGCCGGCGGCTGCGCACGCTGCACGCCCGGATGCGCGCCACCGACCCGTTCACCGGCGAGGAGTTCCGCGTCGACGACCCCGACCTGCTGCGCTGGGTGCACGTCACCGAGGTCGAGTCGTTCGTGAGCACCGCCCGGCGGGCCGGGCTGGCGTTGAGCGACGACGAGGTGGACGGCTACTACACCGAGCAGCGCCGGTCGGCGGCCCTGGTGGGGCTGGACCTGACCGACGTGCCGGGCACCGCCGCCGAGGTCGCGGCCTACTACCGGGACGTCCGTCCGCAATTGCGGATGACCCGGGAGGCGGCCGAGACCGCGCTGTTCCTCACCGCGCCACCGATCCCGTGGAAGCTCAGCCTGCCGATGAGGCTCGGCCTGACGCTCGGTCCGCCGCGCTGGGCGTACCTGGGGGTCGCCGGGACCGCCCTGGGGTTGCTGCCGCCCTGGGCGCTGCGGCTCTACGGCGGACTCGGCCTGCCCACCACCGCGATGTCGGCGGACCTGGGCGTGCGGGCGCTGCGACTCGCGCTGGCGGCGGTGCCCCGGCGCTATCGGGAGGGGCCGTTGCAGCAGGCCGCCAAGGAGCGCGCCGCCCGTCTCGCGGCGGCCTGAGACGCGTCAGTCGGCGTCGCCGACCGGCTCGGCGAGGCGGTCGACGGCGGACCAGGGCTCCTTGCCCGGGGTCTGCGCGCCGGTCGGGCAGGTGCGCCGGTAGTCGCACCAGCCGCACCGGGGTCCCGGCTCGGTGGGGAACGCCGCGTCGGGATCGGCTCCGTCGGCGACCGCCCGTTCGGCGGCCATGATGTCGCGGGCGGTGTCCTCCGCGCGGGTGAGCTGCCGGTGCAGCGACTCGGGCGTGTGCTCGTGCGCGGCGACCGTGCCGGTGGGCAGGTGGTGCAGCTCGACCCGGCGGCACGGCTTGCGGAACACCCGCTCCGCCGCGTACGCGTAGAGCGCGAGCGCCTGCGAGCCGCGCGCGTCGTCGGCGTCCAGCCCGGTGCGGCCGGTCTTGTAGTCGACGATGACCAGCTCGGGCCGGCCGTCCGGGCCGGGGCGGGAGTCGATCCGGTCGGTGCGGCCGTTGAACGCCAGCACCGCGGTCTTCACCGCGACCACCCGCTCGACGCCGACCGGCTCGTCGGCCGGGTCGAGGCCCGCCACGTAGGACTCCAGCCAGGCCAGCGCCCGCCGGAAGGCGTCGCGCTCCTGCTCGTCGTCGCGGTAGCCCTCGCGGACCCAGGTGCCCTTGAGCAGCGTGCCGAGCACCTCGGGGCGCCGGCGGTCGGAGGCCAACGCATACCAGTTCTTGAGCGCGGTGTGCACGCTGGCGCCGAGCGAGTTGTGCGCCCACGGCGGCCCCTTGGGCGGGGCCGGGCGGTCCACGTAGGCGTAGCGGTAGCGACGGGGACAGTCGGCGTAGGCGCCGAGCTTGCTGGGGGTGCAGACGAAGAGCCGCTCCGGCATGCCCTCGAAGCCGAGCTGCTCGGCCTGCTCGGCGCGGGGCCGGGGCGGCCGGCCGCCGGCGGGTCGTCCGGTCGGTGAGGGTCGTCGCACGCCTGAGATCCTGCCATCCGGGTGCGACAGCGGCCGGCCGGCTCAGGCGTTGTTGAGGTATTCGGTCACGAAGGCGGCGATCGCGTCGGCGATGAGCTGCACGGCGATGGCGGCCAGCAGCAGGCCGGCGATCCGGGTCAGCACCTCGATGCCGCCCGGACGGAGCACCTTGACGATCCCGCCGGAGAAGCGCAGCACCACCCAGACGGCCACCATCACCGCCACGATGGCCAGGGCGATCGCGACGTAGTCGGCGACGCCGCCGGCCCGCTGCACGAACAGCATGGTGGCCACGATGGCACCGGGGCCGGCCAGCAGCGGGGTGCCCAGCGGCACCAGCGCGATGTTCGAGGTGACCTGCTGGCTCGGGTCGTCCGCCTTGCCGGTCAGCAGCTCCAGCGCCACCAGCACCAGCAGCAGGCCGCCGGCGGCCTGCAACGCGGGCAGGTCGACGTGCAGGTAGGCCAGGAGGGTCTGCCCCGCCACCGCGAAGATCACGATGACCCCGAGCGCCAGCGCGACGGCCTGCCAGGCGGCCCGGTTCCGGTCGCGGGCGGGCAGCGGCCCGGTGAGCGCGAGGAAGATGGGCATCATTCCGGGCGGGTCGACGATCACCAGCAGGGTCACGAAGACCTCGCCGAAGAGCTTGAGATCCACGCGGACACGGTAGCGGTGCCGTCGGAACGCTTCAGCCTGAAGCGACCGGGGTCACCCCCCGGGCCAGCCCGACGATCCGCTCGTACGCCTCGGGTCCGGTGGTGAACGCGCCGAGCCGCACGGTCTTGTGCGTGCCGTGGAAGTCCGACGAGCCGGTGACCAGCAGTCCCAGCTCGGCGGCGAGCCGCCGGACGTGTTCCCGCTCGGCCGGGCTGTGGTCCTCGTGGTCGGCCTCCAGGCCGGCCAGGCCGGCCGCCGCCAGCTGCACGATCAGGTCGTCGGGCACGATCCGGCCGCGCCGGCTGGCCCTCGGGTGGGCGAAGACGGGCACGCCGCCGGCCGACCGCACCAGCGCCACGGCGCGGAACACGTCGATGTCGTCCTTCGGCAGCCGGTACCGCTCCCCCAGCCAGTCCGGGCCGAACGCCTCGGTGGTGGTGGCGACCAGGCCGGCGCGGATCAGCGCCTGGGCGATGTGCGGGCGGCCGACCGTGCCGCCCGCCGCGCCGGCCAGGATCTCCGACCAGCTCACCGGGATGCCGTCGGCCTGGAGCAGCCGGACGATCCGCTCGCCCCGCTCCTCCCGGGCCCGCCGGACCCGGGCCAGTTCCGCGGCCAGCTCGGGCTCGTCGGGGTCGAAGAGGTACGCGAGCAGGTGCAGCGGGATCGCCGGCTCGACACCGAACCAGCGACAGGACAGCTCCGCGCCGCGGATCAGGGTGAGGCCGCGCGGCAGGGCGGCGACCGCGTCCGCCCAGCCCGCCGTCGTGTCGTGGTCGGTGAGCGCCACCACGTCGAGGCCCGCGTCGGCGGCGGCGCGGACCAGGTCGGCCGGGCGGAGCGTGCCGTCGCTCGCGGTGGAGTGGGTGTGCAGGTCGATGCGGGCGGAGGCGCTCACCCGCCCGACGCTACGCCCCGTCGGGCGCGGTGGGGACGTCGGCCACCACGACGGGTCGCGTGCCCGTGGTCACCCCGGAGACCGCCGACGGGGTCGGTTGCTCGCCGGCCAGCACCCGCTTGGGTTCGACCCGGACCAGCTCGCCCGCGGCGTCCACGTGCAACGCGACGCCGGCCCGGGACCAGGCGACCGCGCCGGAGAGCGCGGGGCCCGCCGGGTGGGCCGCCGGGGTGCCCCCCAGGTCGGTCAGGTCGACCAGTTGGGCGGCGTGTCCGGCGCCGTTCACCAGGAGCCACCGCCCGTCGGGCGAGACACCGCCGAGGCCGTCGACGGCCGGCTTCGCGCCGCAGCCCGTCCGCACCGGGGCGAGCCCGCGTGCCGGGTCGAGCAGCGCCAGGCAGGGTTGCCGCGCCGCGCCGGCGGTGACCAGGCCGATCAGCCGACCGTCCGGCCGGGCCCCGTAGACGGCGTGGACGTCCGGGTTCGCCGAGCCCGGCAGGCCGCCCGCGGCTCGCCGCCAGACACTCATCCCGCCCTGGTCGGGCTGCCGGAGGAGCACGTCGTCGCCGGTAAAGCCGACCGGCACCACGCCGGCCGGCGCGGTCACCCGGACGGGCGCGATGAGCTGCCCGGCGACCACCCCGGCGGCGATCAGCTCCGGGCCGTCCCGCCAGGCCACCTGCCGACCGTCGGCGGAGATCGCGACCGCGTCCGCGGCGGCGAGCATGACCTGCGGCGTGTTGCGGTCGGTCGGCGGCACCCACCAGAGGGTACGGCCGGCCGCGGTGGCCGCCGAGGTCACCAGCCAGCCGCCCTGGTCGTGGACGCGCTGTGCCCGCTCGACCCCGTCCACCCCGGTCAGCGCCCGCCGTTCGCCGCCGCTGGCCTCCAGCCAGCCGTCGACGAGCAGGTCGAGTTCGGCACGGACGGAGCCGGACCGGGTCGCCGGCGTGGATTCCGCGGGGAACGGGGACGGGGAGAACCCGGGCGGGTCGCCGAGCACCACGGTGGGCGTGCCGCCGGTCCCCGCCGGCCCGGTGATCTGTGCCATCCCGGCGGTGACCAGGACCGTCGCCACGCCGGCGAGGGCCAGGCCGGTGAGCGCGCGACGGCGGCCGGCGCGGCGCGCCCGGCGCATCGCCGCGCCGGCCGGGTCGGCGCCGAGAGGTCGGGGCGTGGCGACCTGACGGGACAGCGTGTCCCGCAGCGCCCGCTCCAGCTCGTCCTCGCTCACGGGGAATGGACGCTCCGGGCCGCCCGTCCGGTTGTCGGCGTGCTGCCGGATGCCGCTCATCAGGTCTCCGCCGCGACCGGGACGGCGGGACGGACCGGCGCGGCGGCCGGCGGCGACGCCGGGCGGGCGGCTCCGGCGGGCCGCCGGGCGGGCTCGGCCGGGGCGCCGACCGGCCCGGCCGGGGTGTGGGACGCCGGGGCGCCGACCGGTCGGGCCGGGGTGCGGGGGGCCGCTGACACGGCGGGGCGGCCGGCGGAACCGGCCGGGACGCGGGGGGCCGGCGCGGCGGGTTGGCGGGTCGCTGCGGGTCGGGTGCGCGGCCCGCTCGGGGCGGGCGCGCCGCGGACGACCGGTTCGGCGGACCGCTCGACCGGATCGGTCGGCAGGCCCAGGGCCGCCTCCGAGCCGAGCCGGCGGCGCAGCGTGTTCAACGCCCGGGAGGTCTGGCTCTTGACGGTGCCCGGCGAGATCTCCAGCAGGGCCGCCGTCTGCGCCTCCGACATGTCCTCGTAGAAGCGCAGCACCAGCACGGCCCGTTGCCGCGCCGGCAACGCCTGCAGGTGCCGCCAGAGCGCGTCCCGGTCGAGCTGCTGCTCGATCTCGTCGACACCGGCCCGCTCCGGCAGCACCTCGGTCGGTCGTTCACCGTGCCACCGGCGACGCCACCAGCTGGTGGACGTGTTGACCAGGACCCGGCGGGCGTACGGCTCGATGGCGTCGATCCCGCCGAGCCGCTTCCAGGCCAGGTAGGTCTTGGTCAGGGCGGTCTGGAGCAGGTCCTCGGCGGTCGCCCAGTCGCCGGCCAGCAGGTAGGCCGTGCGCAGCAGGGCGCCGGAGCGGGCCGCGACGAACTCGCGGAACTCCTCCTCCAGCGGATCCCTGCTCGCCACGCTCACCTCCGCGCCCCCGTCCTGCCTGGCAGGCTCCCATGGCTGGACGGGTGGTCACGTCGGCAAAAGGTGTGCACTTCATCCGATGTTCGGACGAAAAGTTTCAGGCGCCGTCGTCGGCCTTCGCCTCGTCCTGCTCCTTGCCGATCCGCGCCTCCACGGCCTGCGGCTCGTACATCTCCTCGACCACGCGCAGGTAGAGCTCGTTCGGGTTGGGCAGGTTCTTGATCTCGCGGAGCGCCTGCTCCTGACCCGCCGACTCCAGCACGAACGTGCCGTAGTTGAGGGCGCGGCCGGTCGGCGTCTGCTCGTACTTCATGTCGGTGACCCGGACCAGCGGCATCATCGCGACCCGCCGGGTGATGATCCCGTTGACCACCATCACCCGCTTGTTGGTCAGGATGAAGCGGTCGTACCACCAGTCGGCGACCCGCCAGGCGACCCAGCCCATCACCCCGAACCAGAGCAGCACCGCGACCGTGGTGAGCGCGCCGACGTCCCGCCCGGCGAGGAAGCCGGAGAGGTAGCCGAGCACGAAGGTGGCCGCGACGCCGACGATGATCGGCGTGCTCAGGTGCACCCAGTGGCGCTTCCACTCACCGCGGAAGCGCTCGGTCGGGAAGAGGTAGCGGGCCGCCAGCGCGCTCGGCTCGTCCTCCATCGGCAGCACCCGGCGGGGCGCCATGCCGGAGGCGTCGGCCCGGAGACCGGCCAGCTCCTCCTCGGAGATCGGCTGCTCCGGGTAGCCCTCCGGGTCGCGCGCCCAGCCACGACCGGAGCGACCCTCGCCCGCGTAGCCGGGGCCGTCGCCGAAGGCGGCGTCGTCCGACAGGGAGGGTCCGCCGCCGTAGGCGGGGCCGGCGCCGTAACCGGGACCGTCGTCCGGGTCGATCCGGGGGATCGGCTCGGTGTCGCGCTCCCGGCGTGCCCGGTCGGGATCGTCCGGGTCGTAGGGTGGACCGGAGGGGCTTCCCATGTGCGGTTAGGCGACCAGGTTGGTGAAGAAGTCGCCGAAGCCCTGTGCGATGTCCATGATGCCGCCGCCCAGGGACTTGAAGACGTCGGCGGCGGAGTTGGGCCGGTACGCAACGAAGAAGATCAAGAATGCGATGCCGGCCCAGGTGAGGACCTTCTTGACCATAGCGGGCCATCCTCTCGCGCGGAGCCGGGTCCGTTTACCGCAGCGGCACCCAGAGTATCAGCATGGCGTCTGTCCGTGAATATCTGCGTCCGCTCCCCGACTCGCCGGTGCCGGCCGGTCAGGCCTGCCCGTGCAGGTACGGGGACGGTGCGCCGTACACGAGTTCGGGCGGTGTCCACTCGGTGAGGTCGTGCAGCACGACTTCTTCCGCGAGGAGGTGACCCGCACTCGCCGGCCAGGCTATCGCATGGAGCCACATTCCCCGAGCCTCGCCGGCGTACGCACTTCGATCCGTTTCGGAACGAACGAGCCACAGTGGAGTGGGATGGCCGCCCACCCGGATCTTCGCGTGCGGCAGACGCTCGGGATGACCAGGGCCGGGATCGGTCAGCGCCTCCTCGACCTGCGGGCCGGGGTCGGGGCCGGGCAGTCCCGCGAAGCGGGAACCGAGACCCACGCCGGGTTCCTCGGCGACGAAGATCAGGTCGGCCGGTCCACCGTCGAGCGGGGCCGGGCCGGCGCAGGCGACCACGGTGGCGCGGACCCCGGCCCGGTCGTCGCCGGCCCAGGCCACCCCGGTCAGCGTCCAGCCCGGCGGCAGTGGCCACGGGCACCACAGCGGCATGCCGGGCCGGTCGGCCGGCTCCCCGTCGGCGGCCACCCGCTCCACCACGCTGGCCATGATCTCGGCGCCGATGTGCTCCGGCACGTGCAGGGGCGCGACCGGCCCGCAACGCAGGCACCGGTACTCGCCGTGCATCAGGTCGGGCTCGCGTACCGGGCCCGCACACTTCGGACAACTCACCGCGACAGTCACGCCTTCACCGTCACCCCGGGCCGGCGAGGCGTCAAGCGGGGCGGGCCGACCGGCGTGGGATTTCCGCCCGACGGCGGAACCGCCACGCGTCAGTCCGGCGGCGGACCCGCGTGCGACCGGATCCAGGCGTGCATGGCGATGCCGCTGGCCACGCCCGCGTTGACGGAACGGGTGGAGCCGTACTGGGCGATCGAGAACAGCGTGTCGCAGGCCGTCCGGGCCACCGGGGACAGCCCCGGGCCCTCCTGGCCGAAGAGCAGCACGCAGCGGCGCGGCAGGACGCTGGTCTCCAGCGGCCGGGAGCCGGGCAGGTTGTCGATCCCGACCACCGGCAGCCGCTCCCCGGCCGCCCAGGCGACGAACTCCTCGATCGTCGGGTGGTGCCGGACGTGCTGGTAGCGGTCGGTCACCATGGCGCCCCGGCGGTTCCACCGGCGCCGCCCGACGATGTGCACCTCGGCGGCGAGGAAGGCGTTGGCGTTGCGGACCACGGTGCCGATGTTGAAGTCGTGCTGCCAGTTCTCGATCGCCACGTGGAAGTCGTGCCGCCGCCGGTCCAGGTCGGCCACCACGGCCTCCCGCCGCCAGTAGCGGTAGCGGTCGACCACGTTGCGTCGGTCGCCGGCCGCGAGCAGCTCCGGGTCGTAGCGCGGGTCGTCCGGCGGGTCACCGGGCCAGGGCCCCACACCCACGTCGAGCTGGTCGTCGGTCACGGTCTGCAGAGGGTACGGCCCGCCGGCGCCGGCGGTCAGCGCAGGTCGAGCGCGCCGCCCAGCCGGTCCAGGAACCGGCGGTCGGCGGGACTCGGCGGGAGGTCGCCGGACCGGCACACCCGGGCCGCCACCGACTCCACCCACTGCCGGTAGGCGGCCGAGTCCGCCGGATCGGCGCGGCGGCGCAGCACCCGCACCGCGGCCCGGGCGGCGGCGAGCAGGTCGACCAGGTCGGTGAGGCGCTCGTCCCGGACGGCGGCCCCGTCGTGGCGGGCGTAGATGGCGGTGACCACGGCCCGGACCAGATCGCTGTCGAAGGCCCGGCCGGCGGCCACCGCGTCCAGGCCGGTCAGTCCGGCGGCGACGCCGCGGGGCGGACGCCCGGGACCGGGCGAGGCGGCGGCGACGAGGACTCGACCCGGCAGGTCGGTGAGCAGGTCCCACTCCGCGGCGGAGTAGGCGGCGGTGGTGAGCGGTGCGGCACGGCGACCGGCAGAGGGCGGCTCTCCGGCGACGGAGTGGCTCATGGGGACCTCCAGCCAGAGCATATGCCCCGGAAGAGGGTCAGGGCCCCGTCCCCGCGGAACGGGTACGGGGCCCTGCCGGCCGGGGTGCGCGGGTCAGCGCGGCTCGGGGAAGCTCGGACGCTCCGGGTCGACGCCGTCCGGGACGGCGGCGGCCGCGTACTCCTTCTTCGGGACCATGACCTTGCGGCGGAACACGCAGACCATCGTGCCGTCCTGGTTGTAGCCGCGGGTCTCCACCGCGACCACGCCGCGGTCGGGCTTCGAGGCCGACTCCCGCTTGTCCAGCACGGTGGTCTCGCCGTAGATCGTGTCGCCGTGGAAGGTCGGTGCGACGTGCCGCAACGACTCGATCTCCAGGTTGGCGATCGCCTTGCCGCTGACGTCGGGCACCGACATGCCGAGCAGCAACGAGTAGATGTAGTTGCCGACCACCACGTTGCGCTTGAACTGGGAGGCGGACTCCGCGTAGTGGGCGTCCATGTGGAGCGGGTGGTGGTTCATGGTGAGCAGGCAGAAGAGGTGGTCGTCGTACTCGGTGACCGTCTTGCCCGGCCAGTGCCGGTAGACCGCGCCGACCTCGAACTCCTCGTAGTAGCGGCCGAACTGCATCCTTGTCCCCTTCGACGGGCGGCGATGGAGTTCGGCACAGCATGCCTTACCGCTTGTTAAGGCGAGGACGGGGGCGCTCCCCCGGCGGAAAAGTCACACCGGGCACCACCTGGGTGGAGACGCAATGAGCGGCGGGGCCCTCCCCGGCACCCGCCGCCCACGCTCTGATGTGAGAGATTCTGCCGTACGGCGGTACGGTGACGACAGAGACGGACGTCACATTTATCTTTTCGTAACACTACTCACCGTCACCATCGACCCCCCGGGAAGCGATCTCCGCAGGCCCGATCCCCGCTCGTCAGCGCGCAAGTTACCGATTCGTAGCCGAAACTGAGCGCGATCTCCTTGGAAACGCTCCCATCACGTCCCGTCACGCAAATGCGGCCTGCACTTGCGTTCCGCACGGCCGCAGGTACAGATGAACCTCGATGTGCTCTGGGTCACCGTCGGGCTGCGCAGCGTTTCGTCGCGCAGGTCACGGGAATTCCCATGGATCGACCCTGGTTCCACCGGACGTACAGCAATCCGCGGTGATCGGAGAGAGCAATGGCAACGGTTGAGCTGACCACGGCCAACTTCGACGAGGTGACCGGGCGCGACGGCATCGTCCTGCTCGACTTCTGGGCGGACTGGTGCGGCCCGTGCAAGCGCTTCGCCCCCGTCTACGAGCGCTCCTCGGAGAAGCACCCGGAGATCGTCTTCGGCAAGGTCGACACCGAGGCGCAGCAGGAGTTGGGCGCCAAGTTCAACATCAGCTCCATCCCGACCGTGATGGCGATCCGGGACGGCGTGATCGTCTTCGCCCAGCCGGGCGCCCTGCCCGAGTCGGCGTTGGAGAACCTGATCGAGCAGGTGCAGCAGCTGGACATGGACGACGTCCGCAAGAAGCTGGCCGAGCACAAGCACTGAGCACGTCCCGCCGCCGGCCGGGTCCCGTGACGGGGCCCGGCCGGCGGCGTTCCCCGTGCCCGGTGCCGGGCGGGACGGGCAGTGAGAATTGGCCGATTGAGGGACGGATTCGGGCGCTTCCCTCCCGTATCGTCACGACCCGATGGAGACCTTGACCACCCGCGGGCGCGCCGTCCGGTTGGGCGCCACCCTGCTCGGGGCGGTGCTGCTCCTTCTCGGCACGGTGCACGGCACCGACGACGACTTCCCGTTCGGACCGTTCCGGATGTACTCCACCTCGGACCCGCCGAACGCGCCGGCGCCGGACACCCGGGTGGAGGGTGTCGACCGCACCGGGGCGGTCGTGTCCCTCGGCCAGGAGGCCACCGGCATCCGCCGGGCCGAGATCGAGGGCCAGCAGGACCGGTACGCGACCGACCCGAGTCTGCTGCGCACCGTCGCCGAGGCGTACGCCGAACGCCACCCCGACGCCCCGGCGCTGGTCGAGGTGCGGATCGTGATCCGCTGGTACGACATTCAGGGCGGGCGCCCGACCGGCGAGTGGACCGACCGCACCGCCGTGCGGTGGGAGACCGGATGACCGGCTGGCTCACCGAGGCGGTGCCGCGCGGCCGGGTGGCCGCCTTCCGCACCCTCGTCTACCTCTTCGTCGCCGCCGACCTGGTCGTGTTCACCCCCTGGGTACGCACCCGCGTCGACGTCCCGGGCGACCTCTACCAGCCGCTGCTCGTGGGCCGGCTGCTCCCGCTGCCCACGCCCACCCCCGCCCTGGTCGGTGTGGTCTTCTGGGTGCTGCTGGTCGCCGCGCTGCTGGCCGCCACCGGCCACGCGCCACGGCTGCTCGGCTGGACGGTCTTCGCGCTCTACTTCGAGTGGATGATCGTGGCGATGAGCTACGGCAAGGTCGACCACGACCGGTTCGGGCTCCTCGTGGCGCTGGCCGTGCTGCCCACCGCCGGCCGGGCCCGCCACGGGGACCCGACCCGCACCGAGGCGGGCGGATGGGCGCTGCGCGTCACCCAGATCGCGGTCATCTGCACCTACTTCCTCGCCGCCTGGGCCAAGTTCCGCTTCGGCGGCCTGGACTGGGCCACCGGTTCCGTGCTGGCCCGGGCGATCATCCGCCGCGGCACCGATCTCGCCGACCTGATCGCGCAGGTCCCGCACCTGCTGATCGTGGCGCAGTTCGGCATCCTGGCGTTCGAGCTGCTCAGCCCGCTGGTGTTCGTGGTGCCCGCCCGGTGGCGGACGGCCGTCGTCGGCTTCTTCTACTCGTTCCACCTGGTGACGATCGCGACGATCACCATCTCGTTCGCGCCGCACCTGGTGGCGATGACCAGCTTCCTGCCGCTGGAGAAGGTCCGCCCGGTGCTCCTGGCCCGGCGCCTGCTCCGCCGCCGCGACGGCCCGGCCGCTCCCGCCGTCGCCGACAGCCCTCGCGCCGCGCCGTCGGCCGATCCGGCTCCGGCCGCGTCCGCCTCGGCGGCCCGGACGGCCGCACCGGACCCGACCGCCGGTTCCACTTCCCCCGGCTGACGGGCGGCCGACAGGTCAGGAGGTCGGGTCGGGGCGGCCGGACGGGCCGTACAACCGCTCCCGGGCCTCCTGGGGCAGCGCGCACGCGGCCGTCCCGCCGGGCATCCGGTGGCGGTTGCGGGCCACCCAGCGGTACGCCGGCCAGGCGGCGGCGCGTACCGGCGCGAAGCGCAGCCCGGCCCCGGCGACCCGCCAGATCGGCCCGCTGTCGCCGAGCAGCCGGGCGATGGCGTCCGGCCCGGCGGCGCGGGAGCCGTCGGCGCCCACCCACTGGACCGCCTCCTCGCACTCGGCCTCCGTCAGACCCAGCGCCGACAGGTCGGCGAACTGCCACGGCACCACGCGGGCCCCGGTGGGAATCCGGCGCTCGATGAACTGCGCGCAGCTGGTGCAGAACGCGCAGTCGCCGTCGTAGACGAAGGTCGACGTCTCCATGCCTCCATCCTGCACCCGCCCCGGGCGCGGCGGCGGCCGGTGTCCGGCGCGTCACTTGCGCATTGTTCGTACACGTGTTCGAATGAGGTCCATGCGCTGGGACAACCTCTCCGCTCCCCCGGACGAGGGGGCTCCTGACCGGGCAGCGCCGGCGGCTCCACCCCTGCCGCTGGCGCTGCCCCACGCGGTCGCCCGCACGTTCGACACCCCCGACTTCGCCGGCATGACCTTCTACGAGGTGCAGGCAAAGTCGATCATCAACCGGGTGCCCGGCCAGTCCCGCGTGCCGTTCGAGTGGACGATCAACCCCTACCGGGGCTGCTCCCACGCGTGCACCTACTGCCTGTCCGGTGACACGCCGATCCTGATGGCGGACGGTCGCACCCGGGCGATCAGCGAGCTGGAGCCCGGCGACCGGATCTACGGCACCGAGCGGCGGGGCGCCTACCGCCACTACGTCGTCACCACGGTGCTCGACAAGTGGTCGACGGTGAAGCGGGCCCACCGGGTCACGCTGGCCGACGGCACGACGCTGGTGGCCAGCGGCGACCACCGGTTCCTGACCGAACGCGGCTGGAAGCACGTCACCGGCAGCATGCGCGGCGGGGCGCGACGCCCCTACCTGACCACCCGCAACCGCCTGCTCGGCACCGGGCGGTTCGCCGTCGCGCCGAAGCGCTCGACCGACTACCGCCGGGGCTACCTGCACGCGCTGGTGCGCGGCGCCGACCGGCCCGGCACCCGGTTCCGGTTGGCCACCTCCGCGACCGAGGCGCTGGAGCGGGCGGAGCGGTTCCTCGCCGACGCCGGGGTCGACGTCGAGCAGACGAGCGGCCGGGCCGGTCGCCGGTCGGCGACGGCGATGCGGACGACCGGCTCGGCCCTGGTCGGGGCCGTCGCCGACCTGGTCCGGCCGCCGGACGAGCCGACCGACGACTGGCGGCTGGGTTTCCTGGCCGGCCTGTTCGACGCGGCGGGAAGCTGCCGCCGGGGCGTGTTCCGGATCGGCGTGGCCGACGACCGGAGCTGCCGCCACGCGGCCGAGGCCCTTGACCGGTTCGCCTTCCGGTGGGTGCGGGACGAGCCGGGCAACCGCACCGGGTCGTGCCAGCTCCGGCTGACCGGCGGCCTGCCCGAGCGGCTGCGCTTCTTCCACCTGACCGACCCGGCCGTCACCCGGAAACGCTCGATCGAGGGCACGGCGCTCAAGTGCGCGGCCCGGCTCCAGGTGACAGCGGTCGAGGATCTCGGCCTGGAGCTGCCGCTGTGGGACATCACCACCGGCACCGGCGACTTCA
Source organism: Micromonospora sp. WMMD754 (assembly GCF_049315235.1). Classification (NCBI taxonomy): domain Bacteria; kingdom Bacillati; phylum Actinomycetota; class Actinomycetes; order Micromonosporales; family Micromonosporaceae; genus Micromonospora; species Micromonospora sp. WMMD754. The sequence continues at coordinate 2,701,713 of NZ_CP186058.1, read as the reverse complement.
TCGCCAACGGGGTGGTCAGCCACAACTGCTTCGCCCGCAACACGCACACCTACCTCGACCTCGACGCCGGGGCGGACTTCGACCGCAAGGTGGTCGTCAAGGTCAACGCGGGCGAGCTGGTCCGCCGGGAGCTGTCCGCCCCACGCTGGCGCGGCGCGCACGTCGCCATGGGCACCAACGTGGACTGCTACCAACGGGCCGAGGGGCGCTACCACCTGATGCCGCCGATCCTGGAGGCGCTGCGCGACTTCGCCAACCCGTTCTCCATCCTCACCAAGGGCACACTGCTGCTGCGCGATCTGCCGCTGTTGCGCCAGGCCGCCGAGGTGACCCGGATCGGGTTGTCCTACTCGGTGGGCTTCGTCGACGAGGCACTCTGGCGGGTAGCCGAGCCGGGCACGCCCAGCCCGCGCCGGCGGCTGGACGCCGTCCGCCGGCTGACCGACGCCGGCTTCGCGGTCGGGGTGCTGATGGCGCCGATCCTGCCCGGTCTCAGCGACGACGAGGAGTCGATCGACGCGACCGTGGCCGCGATCGCCGCCTCCGGCGCGTCCGGCGTGACTCCGCTGGCGCTGCACCTACGCCCGGGCGCGCGAGAGTGGTACGCGCGCTGGCTGGCCCGGGAGTTCCCGCACCTGGTGCCCCGCTACCGCCAGCTCTACCAGGCCGGGGCCTACGCGCCGCAGGCCTACCAGCGGGAGGTGACCGCGCGGGTGCGGATGGCGGCCCGCCGGCACGGGCTGCACCGGGGCGAGACCGGCGACAACCGCCGGCTGCCGGAGACGCCGCCGCCGGCCCCGGCCGCCGAGCAGCTCTCGCTGCTGTGACCGGTCCGGCGGGTTAGTCTCGGCGGATGCGTTCCGCCCAGCAGCTCCTCGCCGACTCCGCCGTGATCGCCGTCGTCGGGGCCTCCCGCGACCCGGGCAAGGCCGCGCACCGCGTACCGCTGGAGATGCGGCGGCACGGCTGGCGGATCATCCCGGTCAACCCGACGGTGGACGAGCTGTTCGGCGAGAAGGCCTACCCGACGCTGGCCGACATCCCGCATCCGGTCGACCTGGTGGACGTGTTCCGGCCGGCGCGGGACGCGGTCGAGGTGGTGCGGCAGGCGGTGGCGATCGGCGCGCCGGCGGTCTGGTTGCAGCTCGGGATCGTCTCCGCCGAGGCGCGGCGGATCGCCGAGGAGGCCGGCATCGACTACGTCGAGGACAGGTGCCTCATCATCGAGCGGGCCGCCGCGGGCCTCTCCCGCCGCTGATCGGCAGGGTCGCGCGCTGGCGGCTGCCACGTACCCTCCGGGTGTGTCCCTTTCCCAACCGGCCACGGGGCCGGCGACGGCCGGCCGCGACGGACTCTGGACGCGCCGGTTGCTCGCGCTCCTGGCGGGAACGGCGGTGGCCGCGGCGGCCACCCGTGGCCTGCTGGCGCTTGGCCCCGCCGGCCTGGACCGGATCCGCGACGTGGCGTGGGTGGCGGGCGGGGTGCACCTGGCGCAGCGGCACTGGCGACCCCGGCGGACCGGGCGGTTGGTCTGGCGTACCCGGGTGGTGGGGCGACGTGCGACAGAGGCCGGGCTGGTGGCCCGCCGGTCCGTGGCAGGCCTGCTGGGGCTGGCGGCGGGTCTCGTCTTCTGGACGCTGTTCGGGGTCGGGACGGTCTCGCTCCTGCCCGACCGGTGGTACCGGTTCGGGGTGGCGGCGGTGGCTCTCGGCCTGGGCCTGGCCGTCCACCGCGAAGCCCGGTTCACCGGCCCGCTCGCGCTGACGGCGAGCGGGATCAGGGACGGCGGGGCGTGGTATCCCTGGGTGACGGTCCGGGCGGCCGAGCTCGCTGGGGACGAGCCGGACGGCGGCGTGGCGCTGCATCTGCTCCCCGAGCGGCTTCCCCGGCCGGTCGTCGGTGGACGCGAGGTCACCGTGTCGGACGAACGACTCCTGACCGCGATCGAGCAGTTCCGGGCGGCCCCGGGGACGCTGTCGGTAGGGCTGCCGGTCATACCGCCCGAGCCGGCCGCCCGACCCGGGGTCGGGTGAGGGTCGGGTCACCGGGCCGGGTCGGGGCCGAAGAGCAGGTCGAGCTGGGCGTCGAGCGCGGCCAGCGCGGTCTCCGGGGGATAGTGGCCGCCGAGCACGTAGATGCCGAGCCCTTCCATCACGGCGAGCAGCCCGACCGCGGCCCGTTCCGGGTCCAGCCGGCCGTCCGCCACGAGCGGTGACCCGGCGGCGATCTGCCCGGACACGAACGCCAGCAGCGCGGCCGTCTCGTCGTGCAGCGCGGCGGCCACGGCCGGCCGGACGGCGGTGTACGCGAGGAAGGCCAGGGCCACCCGGCCGTCCGCGCGCCGTTCCTCGTCGAGGGGCAGCAGCTCGGCCAGCATGGTCCGCAGCAGCGTGCGGGGTGCCGGCGTCGCGCCGAGCGGCTCGACCGCCCGGCGGATCCGGGCCTCGTTGCGCTCGCGCACCACGGCGAGCGCGAAGACCATCATCTCGTCCCGGGTACGGAAGTAGTGCTGCACCATCCCGGGGCTGACCTCGGCCGCGGCGGCGACGTGGCGCAGGCTGACCGCCTCCAGCCCCTGCTCGGCCGCGACCCGCATCAACGCGTCGGCGATCAGCGCGCGACGCTCCCGGTGGTCGACCCGCTTCGGCATGCCCCCATGGTTTCACAATACGAGTGCATTGACACGCCGCCGAGGACGTTTTACATTACGACTGCATTGAAAACGAGGGGGTGCGGTGATGGGGCGGGCGTTCCGGCTGGCGCGGCGCGTGGTGGCGTACGAGTGGGGCATGTGGCGCAGCCTCACCCGGTGGATCCTGCGTCGGCCGTACCCGGTGGCGCCGGGCGCGGAGACCTACGCCTACGTCGGCGGGGTGCAGGCGATCCTGCTGGCCTTCATCGTCCTGTCCACGATCGAGATCCCGGTCCTCGACGTGATCCTGCGGCACACCGTCGACCAGCCGACGGTGCGGCACGCGGCGATCGGGCTCGGCGTCTGGGGCGTGCTGTGGATGGTCGGGCTGCTGGCCAGCCTCCGGATCCACCCGCACGTCGTCGACGACGCCGGCCTGCGGGTGCGCAACGGCGTCTCGATCGACGTCACGATCCCGTGGACCGCCGTCGCCGAGGTGTCGTTCCGTCGCCGCTCGCTGCCGTCCAGCCGGGCCGTCCAGTACGACGCGGACGACCCGGCGGTGCTCAACCTCGGCGTCGGCAGCCAGACCGCGATCGACGTGGTGCTGCGCGAGCCGCTGTCGGTGCCGCTGCCGAAGGGACCGAGCGCGCCGGTGCGGGAGATCCGGCTGTACGCCGACGACCCGGGCGCGCTGGTCGAACACGCCCGCCGGCACCTGCCTGCCACCGACCACGTCACGCGCCGGCCGACGCGTTAAGAGGGGGCCCCTGCTCTACCGGAGACGTTAAGAAGGGGCCCTTCCTTACAGCTTGTACTCCTTGAGCAGGCCGCGGGAGATGATCGTCTTCTGGATCTCCGAGGTGCCCTCGCCGATCAGCAGGAACGGCGCCTCGCGCATCAGGCGCTCGATCTCGTACTCCTTGGAGTAGCCGTAGCCGCCGTGGATGCGGAACGCCTCCTGGACCACCTCGGCGCAGTATTCCGAGGCGAGCAGCTTGGCCATGCCCGCCTCGACGTCGTTGCGCTGACCGGCGTCCTTGAGTCGGGCCGCGTTGACCATGAGGGAGTGCGCGGCCTCGATCTTGGTGCCCATCTCGGCGAGCTTGAACGCGATCGCCTGGTGCCGGGCGAGCGGCTGGCCGAACGTCTTGCGCTGCTGGGCGTAGGCCACGGCCAGCTCGAACGCGCGGATCGAGATGCCGCAGGCGCGGGCGGCGACGTTGACCCGGCCCACCTCGATGCCGTCCATCATCTGGTAGAAGCCGCGGCCGACCTTCTCCGCACCGCCGAGCACGGCGGAGGCCGGGACGGTGACGCCGTCGAGCACCATCTCGGTGGTCTCGACGCCCTTGTAGCCCATCTTGTCGATCTTGCCGGGAATGGTCAGGCCGGGCGCGGTCTCGCCGAAGCCGGGCTCCTTCTCCAGCAGGAAGGTGCTCATGTTGCCGTAGACCGAGTCGGCCCCGGTGTCGGTCTTGACCAGGGTGGCCACCACCGAGGAGTACGCCCCGTTGGTCAGCCACATCTTCTGGCCGTTCAGGACGTAGGAGTCGCCGTCGCGGACCGCCTTCGACTTGATCGCCGACACGTCCGAGCCGCACTCGGGCTCCGACATGGAGAACGCGCCGCGCACCTCGCCGGTCGCCATCCGGGGCAGCAGCCGGGCCTTCTGGTCGGCCGAGCCGTGCTGCGAGATCAGGTACGCCACGATGAAGTGGGTGTTGACGATGCCGGAGATCGACATCCAGCCCCGGGACAGCTCCTCGACCACCAGGGCGTAGGTCAGCAGGGACTCGCCCAGGCCGCCGTACTCCTCGTCGATGGTGAGGCCGAACAGCCCCATCTCGCGCATCCCGTCGAGGATGTCGGCGGGGTACTCGTCGGCGTGCTCCAGCCGCTGGGCGTGCGGAATGATCTCCTTGTCGGCGAACTCCCGGACGGTTTCCAGGATCGACCGCTGCACGTCGGTCAGGCCGGGCGTCTGGGCGAGTCGGGCCATCTCAGCCTCCGGGGTCGGCGCATTACTCATGGGTAACTGAACGCTCGGTCAGTATCGGCCCCGGGACCGGCCGCGCCAAGGTGACCAGTCCACACAACCGCTGTGAAAAGGTTCACCGCTGCGGGTAGCGTCCGCAAGAGAGAGGGCCGTTGACCTGCGATCCGGGGGGCGTACGTGACCGACGAGCAACCACCGTCGCCGTACGAGCCGCCGGGCCACGGCCAGCCCTACGGGCAGCCGCAGTACGGGCAGCAGCACCCGCAGTGGGGACAGCAGCCGCCGTACGCCCCGCAGCCGCCCTACGGTCAGTACGGCCCGTCCGGCCCGGGACCACGCCCCCGCGGCGGCCCGAACGTGCTCGCCATCCTGTCCCTGGTCTTCGCGTTCGTCTTCGCGCCGGCCGGCATCGTCTGCGGCCACCTGGCCAAGCGACAGATCCGGCAGACCGGCGAGGAGGGCGACCAGCTCGCCACCTGGGGCCTGATCCTCAGCTACGTCTTCACCGCGCTCGGTGTGATCGCCTGCTGCGGCTGGATCGGGCTGGCCATCTGGGCCAACTCCGACAACGGCACCGGCTACTGACCGCTCAGCGGAACTGCGCCTCGCGCACGCTGTTGCCGCCGTCGACCACCAGCATCTGCCCGGTGATGTACGACGCGGCCGGTGAGCAGAGGAAGGCGATGGCGGCGGCCACCTCGTCCGGTGTGCCAGGGCGCCCCACCGGCGTGCCGTGCCCCTGCTTGATCTCGGCCAGGGTGGACGCCGCGGTGTGGATGATGCCGGGCGCCACCGCGTTGACGGTCACCCCGTCGGCGATCATCTCCATCGCCAGCGCCCGGGTCAGCCCGACCACGCCGGCCTTCGCCGCCGCGTAGCCCGCCTCGGTGGGCAGCGCGTTGACCGGCCCGGCCGTGGCGGCCAGGTTGACGATCCGCCCCCACCCCCGCTCGGCCATGCCCACGATGAACGCGCGACTGCACAGGAACGCGGTGGTCAGGTTGCGGTCGATCTCGCCGCGCCACTCGTCGTAGGTCAGCTGGGCCACCGGCCGCAGCACCTCCGGGCTGGCCCGGCTCGCCAGGCCGGCGTTGTTGACCAGCACCTCGACGTCGCCGAGCTGCTCGGCCACCGCGTCGGCGAGCGCGCCCACCTCGGACTCGTCGGTGAGGTCGGCGACGAAGCCGGTGACGCCCAGCTCGCCGGCGCGGTCGTGGATCCGGCGGGTGGTCGACACGATCGCCACCCGGGCGCCCAGGTCAGCCAGCCGGCGCGCGGTCGCGTACCCGATGCCGTCGGCGCTGCCCGCGCCGGTGACCAGGGCGACCCGGCCGTCCAGGCGCATGGTGGCCGGCTCCGGGAGCGGCTCGGACCGTTCCTGGTCGGCGGCGCCCGTCGGCTCGCCGCCGCGCGGGCGGCGCACCGACCCCGGCCGGCTCATGTCCCGTCGCGACCGACCACCACGCGCGTCAAGTGCCATGCCGAGGATCCTGCCCGCTGTGGACCTTCCGGGCAACGCGGCACCCGGAAAGGGGGTCCTCCGTGTTGCGCCCGGGTGGCTACCCTGACCCGGACCACGTACCTGGAGATGATCAGATGAGCTATCCCCCACCCCCCGGTGGTTGGCAGGACCCGCAGTCGAGCCCGCCGGTCGATCCGTACGCGCCGGTCGACCCGTACGCGGTCGCGAAGTCGCCCTACCCGCAGCCCGCCGGAGACCCGTACGCGGTGCCCGGCGGCTACCCGCCGCCCGGGGCATACCCGCCGCCGGGCGCCTACCCGGGTTACGCGCCGCCGACCAGCAAGACGAACTCCCTGGCCATCGTGGCGCTGGTGCTCTCGCTGGTCGGCTTCACCTCCTGCATCACCGCGCCGATCGGCGCGATCATGGGCCATGTCGCCCGCAAGCAGATCCGGGAGACCGGCGAGCAGGGCGAGGGCATGGCCAAGGCGGCCATCATCGTGGGCTGGATCCTCACCGCCCTGCTGGTCGCCCTGATCGTCTTCTACATCGTGATGATCGTGATCGCGGTCAACTCGGACAGCTCCAGCAGCTACTGACGCGCGCGGGCCGCCCCCGGCGAGGGGGCGGCCCGGCGACGTCAGCGGCGTGCGGTCACTCGGTGGGCGGGGTGAACGACGAGGTACGGGTCATGCCCGCGGCCCGGCCCTTGGCGGCGACCACCAGCGCCATCTTGCGGGACGCCTCGTCGATCATCTCGTCGCCGAGCATCACCGCGCCGAGCTTCCCGCCCGCCTCCGAGGTGTAGAAGTCGTAGGCGTCGAGGATCAGCTCGGCGTGGTCGTAGTCGGCCTGCGCCGGCGAGTAGACCTCGTTGGCCGCGTCGATCTGGCCGGGGTGCAGTACCCACTTGCCGTCGAAGCCCAGCGCGGCCGAGCGCTTCGCCACCTCGCGGAACGCGTCCACGTCCCGGATCTGCAGGAACGGGCCGTCGATGGCCTGCTTGTCGTGCATCCGCGCGGCCATCAGGATGCGCATCAGGATGTAGTGGTAGGGATCGCCCGGGTAGTCCGGGATCAGCGCGCCGACCACCAGCGACTTCATGTTGATCGAGGCCATGAAGTCGGCCGGACCGAAGATGATGGTCTCCACCCGGGGTGAGGCGGCCGCGATGGCGTCCACGTTGACCAGACCGGCGGCGTTCTCGATCTGCGCCTCGATGCCGATCCGGCCCACCTCCAGACCGAGCGTCTTCTCGATCTGGGTGAGCAGCAGGTCCAGCCAGTGCACCTGCTCCGCGTTCTGCACCTTCGGCAGCATGATGCAGTCCAGGTTCGCCCCGGCGCCCTCGACCACCTCGATGACGTCCCGGTAGGTCCACGGCGTGGTCAGGTCGTTCACCCGGACCACCCGGGTCTTGCCGGTCCAGTCGCCGTCGTTCAGCGCGGCCACGATGTTCTTGCGCGCGTCCGGCTTGGCCAGCGGGGCGACCGCGTCCTCCAGGTCGAGGAAGACCTGGTCGGCGGGGAGACCCTGGGCCTTGCCCAGCATCTTGACGCTGGAGCCGGGTACCGCGAGGCAGGACCGGCGGGGGCGACCGACAACGGCCATGGATGCGCTCCTTCCAGCGTCCGGCCGTACGGGGCCGACGCGGGCGGTGGATGTCGAGAACTTAACGATCCCAAAGGGCGTGGTGACGCCACGGTAACCTCGTGCCGTGACCGGGGTGAATGGACCTGTGGAAGATCTCACTGAGCGTCGGATCGTGGTGCTGACCGGGGCCAGTTCGGGCATCGGGTTGGCCGCCGCCGTCGAGCTGGCCCGCCGGGGCGACCAGGTGGTGCTGGTCGGCCGCGACCCGGCCCGGCTGCGCGCCGCCGGGGAGCGCGTCCGCGAGTCCTGCGGCGAGCAGCCGGAGCTGTTCCGGGCCGACTTCGCCGTGCTCGACGACGTACGCGGGCTCGCCGAGCGGCTGCGCGAGCACTACGACCGGATCGACGTGCTGGCCAACAACGCCGGCGCGATCGCCCTCGAACCGATCACCACCGTCGACGGCTTCGAGCTGAGCATGCAGGCCAACCACCTGGCCCCGTTCCTGCTCAGCAACCTGCTCGCCGACCGGGTCCGCCGGATGGTGGTGACCGCCTCCGACGCGCACCGCAGCGGCGTGCTCGACCCCGACGACCTGAACGCGTCGCTGCGCCACTACCGGCCGTTCCGCGCCTACGGCACCAGCAAGCAGGCGAACATCCTGTTCACCGCCGAGGCCGCGCGGCGCTGGCCGGAGCTGCCGGCGTACGCGTTCCACCCCGGCGTGGTGCGCACCCGCTTCGGCAACGAGAGCCGCCTGGTGGCGCTCGGCATGCGCCTGCTGCCTTTCCGCAGCCCGGAGAAGGGCGCGGAGACGCTGGTCTGGCTCGCCCGCCAGGACCCGTCCCGGCTGATGGACGGCGGCTACTACGCCGACCGCAAGCCGCACCGGCCCCGGCCGAAGGCGGCCGACCCGGCGCTGGCGGCGCGACTCTGGACGGCCAGCGCGAAGGCGGTCGGCATCGACGCCTGAGGGGATCCGCCCACCGGATCGCCGCCCGAGGCGTCGCCGCCCGGCACGTCGCCGGCGGGGGTCGCCGCGGGTCGCCCGCGCTGCCAGACTCGGCCCATGACGACGGGGAACGAGGTCCTGCTGGTCGCGCTGGTCGACCTGAGCGCCGACGCGCCGGCCGGGCGACGCTACGAGGACGCCGTGCTGGCGCTGCTCGACCGGCACGACGGCCGGCTGGAACGGCGGTTGCGCACCGGGGACGGGCAGACCGAGGTGCACGTCATCCGCTTCACCGCCCGCGCCGGGCTGGACGCGTTCCTCGCCGACCCGGAGCGCGCCGCGCTGCGGGCCGAACTGGGCGACGCCGCCCCCACCACCCGGGTGCTGGAGGTCCACGACGTCTGACCTGCCCCTCCCCCTCACTTCATCACGCTCCGACGCCGAGAACAAGACTTGATCTTGGCGCTGGTGGGGCGCAGGGTCGGGGCATGGACTTCGATCCCCTGGCCACCGCCCGCCGTGCCCTCTGGATCGGCGGCGGGCAGTGGGCCGGCAAGACCACGCTCGCCGTCACGTTGGCGCTGCGGCACGGGCTGACCGCCTACCTCTACGACCGGCACGACGCGCGGGGACACGACGACCGGCGGATCGCCGACCGGGTCCGCCGAGGAGAACCGCCGGACGGGCCCGACCCGGAGGCGACGTGGGTGGCGACCGACCCACGGCGGATGGCGGACGAGACCCTCGCCGGGTTCCCGCGCCGCTTCGCGTGGGTGCTGGACGACCTGAGCGCCCTGGTCAGCGGAGGCCGGGTGATCGCCGAGGGCTGGGGGCTGCGTCCGGAACTGGTCGCGCCGGTGGTCGGGTCGACCCGGCAGATGGTGGTGCTGGTGCCGACTCCGGAGTTCCGCGCGTACCAGGTGGAACGGCTGCCCCGGGCGACCGCCCGGCACCCCGGGGTGAGCGACCCGGAACGGGCCCGGCGCAACCGGATCGCCCGCGACGAGCTGGTCGCCGCCGACGCGGTCGCCGCCGCGCACGCGCTCGGGATCCGCGTGGTCGAGGTGGACGGCAGCCGGGACGCCGCGGCGATCGCCGCGTTGGTCACCGACCACTTCGCCGGGTACCTCTGAAACGTCAGTGCGACACGTGTACCGGGACGCTGGTGACCACGACGCCGGGCAGGGCCCGCAGCGCCGCCCGCAACCGCTGCTCGGCCCGACTGTGCAGGAGCCGGTGCCGGCGTCGCCGCAGCACCACCTCCGGCACGATGACGGTCAGCGTCAGCTCCGGCCGGCTGCTGTGCAACGCCTCCAGATAGTGCGCGAGCGGCCCGATCACCGACCGGTACGGCGACACGATGGTCTCCAGCCGCAGGTGGTCGCCCCAGGCCCGCCACTGCTCGCGGAACCGGTCCGCCTCGGCCTCCTCCGGCGCGATGTGCACGGCCAGCGTCGGCCGACCGAGTGAGGTCGCGTAGGCCAGGGCCCGCAGCGAGGCCCGGTTCAGTCGGGCCACCGGCACGATCACCAGGTGGCGTACCTGCTGGGGCAGTTCCTCACCCTCGGCGGACCCGGCGGGGCCGGACGGACCCGGCGGGGGCGGGTGCAGCGCGAGGGCCCGGTGCAGCGTGGCGTAGTGCCGGTGGATCCGCCGGAAGAGCAGCACCAGCAGCGGCACCGCGACCACCACCACCCAGGCGCCCTCGGTGAACTTGGCGACCGCGGCGGTCACCAGCACCAGCCCGGACAGCGTCGCGCCGACCGCGTTGACCGCGAGCCGGCGACGCCGCCCCGGGCCCGGCCGGCGGCGCCAGTGCACCACCATCCCGGTCTGCGACAGCGTGAAGGCGAGGAAGACGCCGACCGCGTAGAGCGGGATCAGCCGCTCGGTGTGCCCGCCGAAGGCGACGAAGACGCCCGCGGCGGCGAGGGCGAGCGCCACCAGGCCGTTGCTGAACGCCAGCCGGTCACCCATGTGCAGGAACCGGCGCGGCGCGTGGCCGTCCCGGGCCATGAAGAAGAGCAGCCGGGGGAAGTCGTTGAACGCGGTGTTCGCCGCCAGCAGCAGGATCAGCCCGGTGGTGACCTGGAGGATCGCGTACCCGGGCCCGCTGGGGAAGGTGACCCGGCCGAGCTGGGACAGCAGCGTCTCGTCCGCGCGCGGCACCAGGCCGTCGAGGTGGATCAGCCCGACCAGACCGGCGAAGAGCGTGACCAGCATGGCGACCATCCAGCCCAGCGTCGTGCGGGCGTTGCGCCACTCGGTCGGGCGGAACGCGGGCACCGCGTTGGAGACCGCCTCGATGCCGGTCATCGACACCGCCCCGGAGGAGAACGCGCGCAGTACCAGCAGCAGGCCCAGCCCTTCCGTGGCGGGCACCGCCGGCGGCGGCACCGGCGCGAAGCCGCGCGCCGCGGCCTTCGCGTAGCCGACCGCCAGCACCGCGAGGACCACCACCACGAAGGCGTACGTGGGCAGCACGAAGATGTTGCCGGCGGTGCGCACGCCACGCAGGTTGCCGGCGAGCAGGACGCCGATCACCAGGACCCCGAGCGGCACGGTCCACGGGGTGAGGCCGGGCAGCGCCGAGGTGACCGCGTGCACCCCGGCGGCCACCGACACGGACACGGTCAGCACGTAGTCGAGCATCAGCCCGGCCGCGGCGGCCAGCCCCGGGGTACGCCCGAGGTTGTCCCCGGCCACGATGTACGACCCGGCGCCGTGCGGGTAGGCCGGGATGGTCTGCCGGTAGGAGAGCCCGACCGCGACCATCAGCACGACGAGCAGCGCGGCCAGCGGCAGGGCGAGGCCGAGCGCGGCGCTGCCGGCCAGGACCAGCACGACGAGCATGGCCTCCGGCCCGTACGCGACGGAGCTGAGCAGGTCCGAGGAGAGCACCGGCAGCGCGACCAGCTTGCGCATCCGCTCGTAGAGCACCGAGGAGCTGGCCAGCGGCGGGCCGACCAGGGTGCGGCGGATCCGGGTGACCGCCCGACCGAACCGGTTGCCGGGCAGGTGCGCCGCGCCGGTGGCGACCAGTTCGTCCGGCTGCGCCACGGTGAACATGTCGATCGGGGTGAGCCGGCCGAACCGGGTGGGCGCCGGGCGGCCCGCGCGCCGGCCCGGCGTCGGGTCCACGGGCAGGTCGTCGGCCCGGCGCGGGCCGTGCCAGCGGGCGCCGATCCGGCCCAGCGCGGCCCGTTCCGCGTCGTCCAACGGCGGGAACTCGGCCGAGGGCGTGACGACGGTGCCCTGCTCCGCCGCGTCGTGCCGGTCCGCCCCCACCCCCGCACTGTCGTGCACGGCGGCCCGGCCGGTGGCCGGAACGGCCACAGTTCGGCCGACCGGAATCAGCCGACGGCGACCGGTTCGAGCAGGTCGAGCACGTCGGTGAGGCAGGCCAGCTCCGGCCCGTCCCAGCCGTCGTCGGCGTTGAAGACCATGTGTCCGGCGAGGTCCGGCGCGGCCAGCCGGAACGCGCGCAGCCCCACCCGCTCCGCGCCGGTGAGTTCCTGGCTGCCGCCGTCGCCCACGTAGAGGCAGTCGGCCGGGGCGCGGCCGAGCCGGTGACAGGCGGCGAGGTAGAGCGCCGCGTCCGGCTTACAGCGGCCCACCTGGACCGAGAACACCTGGGCGTCGAGCAGCGGGGCGACCGCGAGCTGGGGCAGGAACGCCGGCAGCTCGTGGGTGCAGTCGCTGACCAGCCCGGTGCGTACGCCCCGGCGGCGCAGCGTGGCCAGCACCGGCACCGCCTCCGGGCGCAGCCGGGTGTCGGCCCGTACGGCCCGGTGGCGGGAGGCGACGGCGGCGCGCACGGCCGCGTCGGAGGGACGTACGCCGACCTGCGCGCAGACCCACCGCATGGTCGACTCGGCGTCGCCGAAGAACCCGCTGGCCCGCTCGTAGAAGCTGCCGTCGAGCACCTCGACCAGCGCCTCGGTGGAGCAGCCGAGCAGCTCCGCGATGGTGCCGTGGGCGGCTCCGCGCTGGACGCTGTGGGTCAGGGTGCCGAAGAAGTCGAACAGCACCGCGCGGAACCTGAGCATGATGCGTGATCGTAACGGAGCGCTGACGTTCCGTGGTGTCGGGTGTCCATGTGAGGATTGCTCTCCGTGCCCACCGCTCCGCACCGCCCGCCGCTGGGCGCGCCGACCCTCGGCGCGCTCGCCCTGGCCGTCGCCGCCGTCTCCTCCTCCGCGCCGCTGGTGGCGTTCGCCGCCGCCCCGGCCCTGGCCATCGCGTTCTGGCGCAACACGTTGTCGGTCGCGGTGCTCGGCCCGGTGGCGCTGGCCCGACGGCGGGCCGAACTCCGCTCCCTCACCGTCGGGCCGGGCCGGCGGGAGGGGTTCTACTGCGTCCTCTCCGGGGTGGCGCTGGCCGCGCACTTCGCCACCTGGATGCCGAGCGCGCAGCTCACCACGGTGGCGGCCGCGACCGCGCTCGGCGCGACCCAGCCGGTGTGGCAGGGGTTGATCGCCCGCTGGCAGGGGCGGCGGCTCCCGGTCGCGGTCTGGGCCGGCATCGGGGTGGCGGTGCTCGGCGCGGCGCTCGCCACCGGCGCCGACTTCGCCGTCTCCGGCCGGGCCTTCGGCGGTGACCTGCTGGCCGTGGTCGGGGGCATGTTCGCGGCCGTCTACACCGCCTTTGGCGAGCGCGCCCGGGCCAGCATCAGCACCACCACCTACACCACGATCTGCTACGGCGTCTGCGCGGTGATCCTGCTGGTGGTCTGCCTGCTCGGCGGGGTCCGCCTGCACGGCTGGAACGGCGGGACGTGGCTGGCGATCATCGGCCTGGTGGCCGGCGCCCAACTGCTCGGGCACTCGATGTTCAACTACGCCCTGCACCGGGTCTCCGCGACCACGGTCAGCGTGCTCATCCTGCTGGAGGCACCCGGCGCGGCGCTGATCGGCTGGGTCTGGCTGGGCCAGCTGCCCCGACCGCTCGCGTTGCCCGGACTGGCGCTGCTGCTGGCCGGCGTGGCCGTGGTCGTGCTCGGCGGGGCGCGCGCCGGTCGCCGGGTCGAGCCGGTCCCGGTGCCGGCCGACGCCGCGCCCCTGAAGGACTGAGCGGACGATCAGCGGCGGCGGACCCGGTGCAGGCGGAACGGCTTGCGGACGGCCCGGACCGCCGGGGCCGGGCGGGGCTGCTCGGCCAACGAGTCGGCCGGCAGGTCGGCTCCGGTCACCGCCGTGCCGGCCGGCGTCAGCCGGTTGAGCGCACAACCCTCGGCCGCCCACCGGGCCACCAGCTCGGCGGCCGACCCGGACGCGTTGAGCCGCTTCGCCGCGACCAGCGGGGCGGCGGTGTCCCACTCCTCGGTGCCCGGCCGCAGCCGGGTCACCCGGGCCGGCCAGCTGACGATCCGCCCGCCGTGGTCGCCGCGCAGCGTGACGTCGGCCGTGTCGGCGTCGGCCAGCCCGGGCGCGGCCTGCTCGCCGGGACCGGTCACCACCAGCAGCGCGCCGTCCAGCGGCAGGCACCAGAGCGCGTACGCCGGGCCTCCGGCAACGCTCACCCAGCAGACGGCGGCCTTCTTCACCGCCTCGTCCACCAGTGGCGGGCTCACCCGCTCGTCCACCTCGTCGCTCACCCCGCCATCCTCCCGCATCCCGTGCCCCGGCGCGCACAGCCCGAAGCCGGCGGCCCCGCCCGGCTCCGGCGCCTCCGGCCGGGCCCGATGGGGCGGCGCTCGTCGCCTTTCGAGCTGATATCAGAAACGACTCAGCCGGAAGCGGACCCGGAGCACGGGCCCGGCGCGCCGGCCGCCCGGCCGCGACCACCGCACGACGGGCCCTGATAACACCCACGACGGGCCCTGATAACACCATCGACTCAGCTCGAAAGGCGTCCGAAAGGCGGACCACCCCGGCCGCGTCCGGCCGTCACCTCACCGGAACGGTTCAGCAGCACACGAAGGGCGGGACGGCTCAGCCGACGAAGGGCGGGACGGCGATCTCGCCGCGGGCCACCGGCACGACCTGGCCGGACACCGTCGCGCCCACCGCCGTCCCGCCGGCCGCGGTCACCGTGCAGGCCAGCGAGGACGGGCGGTTGATCTCGACGCCCTGGCGTACCGCGTAGGCCGAGCGCCCCTCCCCGGGCAGCAGGCCGCTGGCGACCAGCCAGACGCCCAGGCCCAGGGCGGCCGAACCGGTCGCCGGGTCCTCCGGGACGCCGAGGCCGGGCACGAAGACCCGGGCGTGCGCGGTTTGCGCGTCGGCGTCCCAGGAGAAGAGGCTGACGTGCTCCACGCCGTACCGCTCCGCCGCCGCCGGGTCCAGCCTGGCCCGGGCCACCGCGTCCGACCGCACCGGGAGGTACGGGAACTCCAGGCCGCACCCGGCGACCCGGGGTGGCGGCCCGGCGTGGTCGGCCGCGGTCAGCCCGACGATCTCCAGCAACGGCTCCGGGTCCAGCTCCGGGCCGAGGGTGGGGGTGCCGCCGGTCAGCGTCGCGCCGGTGGCGGTCACCTCGATCGGCAGCACCCCGGCGCCGCACTCCTGGGTGACCCTGCCCACACCGAACACGCCGCGCCGGCTCGCCGTCACCGCGGCGCCGACGCTCGGGTGCCCGGCGAACGGCAGCTCGTCGACCGGGGTGAAGATCCGGGCCCGGTAGGTCGCGCCGACCTGGGTGGGCGCCAGCACGAAGACCGTCTCCGACAGGTTGAACTCCTGCGCGAGCGCCTGCATCTGCTCGGTGGCGAGCGATTCCGCGCCGAACACCACGGCCAGCGGGTTGCCGGCGAACGGGCGGTCGGTGAAGACGTCCACGATCTCGTAGGACAGGGTCGACATGTTGGTAGACACTAGGCCCTTAGGCTGGTGCCCGTGAGCACGCCGAACCGGGTCTACATCGCTCGACTCGCCGGAGTCGCCGTCTTCGACCCGAACGGCGACCAGGTCGGCCGGATCCGCGACGCCGTGGCCCGGATGCGTCCGACCCAGCGACCGCCGGAGGTGGTGGGGCTGGTCGCCGAGATGCCGATGCGGCGACGCATCTTCCTCTCCATCAACCGGATCACCTCCATCGACCCGGACGCCGTCGTGCTCGGCAGCGGCACCCTCAACCTGCGCCGCTTCGAGAAGCGTCCGAACGAGCTGCTGGTCCTCCAGGAGCTGCTCGACCGGCGGGTCCAGCTCGACTCCGGTCCGGCCGGTTCGGTGGTGGACGTGGCCATGGAGTGCAGCCGGGGCGGCGAGTGGGCCCTGACCCGGGTCGCCGTCCGCGAGCACACCAGCCGGCTCACCCGCCGCGGCCACCTCCACCAGGTCGAGTGGGACCGGGTCCGCGGCCTGGGCACGGTCGGCGACAACCGGGGTACGGCCAACCTGCTCGCCGTGCTGGAGGACATGCGCCCGGCCGACCTGGCCAACGCCCTCCAGGACCTGCCCGACGCCCGGCGCAACGAGGTGGCCGCCGCGCTCGACGACGAGCGCCTGGCCGACGTGCTGAGCGAGCTGCCCGAGCACGACCAGGTGGAGATCCTGGCCGCGCTGGACCGGGAACGGGCCGCCGACGTGCTGGAGGAGATGGACCCGGACGACGCCGCCGACCTGCTCAACGAGCTGCCCCCGCCGGAGCAGGACGTGCTGCTCGACCTGATGGAGCCGGACGAGGCCGACCCGGTACGCCAACTGCTGCGTTACGCCTCCGGCACCGCCGGCAGCGTGATGACCTCCGAGCCGGTGATCCTGCCGCCGGACGCCACCGTCGCCGAGGCGCTGGCCCGGATCCGCGAGGTGCAGCTCTCACCCGCGGTGGCCGCGCAGGTCTTCGTGACCCGGGCGCCGTTGACCACGCCGACCGGACGCTACCTGGGTATGGTGCACTTCCAGCGGTTGCTCCGCGAACCCCCGGCCGACCTGCTCGGCGGGATCGTGGTCAACGACATCGACCCGCTCCGCACCTCGACCCCGCTGACCGAGATCACCCGCCGGATGGCCACCTACGACATGGTGGGGATGCCGGTGGTGGACCGGAACAACCGGCTGGTCGGCGCGGTGACCGTGGACGACGTGCTGGACCACTCCCTGCCGCGCGACTGGCGGGACCGGGACGCGGCGCCCACCCCGTCCGCCACCGACGACGGGACCGTGGACGATGACTGAGCAGCGACGCGGCGAACGGCTCGACCAGCCGCGCGCCCCCCGGGGCCTGCACCTGCCCCGGATCGACGCGGACTCCTTCGGCCGGTGGGCCGAGGGGATCGCCCGGGGCATGGGCACGGCGAACTTCCTGGTCTACATGACCCTGGTCCTCGCCGCCTGGTTCCTGTGGAACACGCTCGCCCCGGCCGACCTGCGCTTCGACCCGTACACCTTCACGTTCCTGACCCTGATCCTCTCGCTCCAGGCCTCGTACGCGGCCCCGCTGATCCTGCTCGCGCAGAACCGGCAGGCGGACCGGGACCGGATCGCGCTGGACGAGGACCGGCGCCGGGCGACCATGCAGAAGGCGGACACGGAATACCTGGCCCGGGAGATCGCGGCCCTGCGGATCGCGATGGGCGACGTGGCGACCCGCGACTTCCTCCGCTCCGAGCTGGCCCGGCTGGCCGAGGAGCTGGACGAGGCGGCCGAGCGGCGACGCAAGCTGGAACGGCGACAGCAGGGGCAGGAGACCCGGCGCCGGGCCGGCGGCGACCCGCTCGACGAGCCCCGCGACGAGTTCGACGGTGACTACGCCCACGACGGCCGGCAGGAGAGCCCGACGTAACATTGCGGGCATGTCAGCACCCGTCAGCACCGTCTCCGACGCGATCCAGGCCGCCCTGGCCACCGTCAACGACCCGGAGATCCGTCGGCCGATCACCGAACTCGGCATGGTCCGCTCCGCCGAGCGCGACGACGACGGCGTGGTCCGGGTGGAACTGCTGCTCACCGTGGCCGGCTGCCCGCTGAAGGACAAGCTGCGCACCGACATCACCGCCGCCGTCGGCGCGGTGCCCGGCGTCAGCGGCGTCGAGATCATCTTCGGTGTGATGAGTCCGGAGCAGCGCCAGGAGCTGCAGTCCAAGCTGCGCGGCGGCGGCACCGCCGAGCCGGTGATCCCGTTCGCCCAGCCCGGTTCCCGGACCCGAGTCTACGCGGTCGCCAGCGGCAAGGGCGGCGTCGGCAAGTCCAGCGTCACGGTCAACCTGGCCGCCGCGCTGGCCGCCCGCGGCCTGTCGGTCGGTGTGGTGGACGCCGACATCTACGGCCACTCGGTGCCCCGGATGCTCGGCGCCGACGGCGCGCCGACCCGCGTCGAAGACATGATCATGCCGCCGCAGTCGCACGGCGTGAAGGTGATCTCGATCGGCATGTTCACCCCCGGCAACGCGGCCGTGGTCTGGCGCGGCCCGATGCTGCACCGGGCGCTGCAGCAGTTCCTCGCCGACGTCTACTGGGGCGACCTGGACGTGCTCCTGCTCGACCTGCCCCCGGGCACCGGCGACATCGCGATCTCGGTGGCCCAACTGCTCCCGAACGCGGAGATCCTGGTCGTCACCACCCCGCAGGCGGCCGCCGCCGAGGTGGCCGAGCGGGCCGGCGCCATCGCGCTGCAGACCCACCAGCGGGTGGTCGGCGTGATCGAGAACATGTCCTGGCTGGAGCTGCCGGACGGCTCCCGGATGGAGGTCTTCGGGGCCGGTGGCGGCGAGGCCGTGGCCGAGTCGCTGACCCGGACCATCGGCGCCCAGGTGCCGGTGCTGGGGCAGATCCCGATGGACACCCGGGTCCGCGAGGGCGGCGACGCCGGCCAGCCGATCGTGCTGGCCCAGCCGGACGCGCCCGCCGCGAAGGCCCTGTTCCAGGTGGCCGACCGGCTCGCGGTGCGCCGCGAGTCACTGCTCGGCAAGCCGCTCGGCCTGAAGCCGGCGGGCCGCTAGACGTCGATCCACCGCTCCCCCACCGCCCCCTTCCGGCCCGCCGGGAGGGGGCGGCTCACGTCCGCCCTGACCCCGCCCGTGCCGGTCGCCGGGACGGGATGGGTCAGGTGGCGTCGTCGTACGAGGGGCGCGGGGCCGGCGGGGTGGGGGCGGCCGGCGTCGCGACGGCGGGGCGGGGGCCCGGGTTGCGCAGGTCGGCGGCGCTCGCGACGTCCTTCAGCTCGTCGTGCACGCCGGTGACGTCGGAGCGCAGGTTGTCGTACATGCTCTGCAACGGCTTCCGGAGCGCCTGCTCGTCCTCCTCGCTGAGCAGGTGCTTGCGGATGAACGCCTTGGGGTGCAGATCCTCGAGCTGGATGTCGGTGCCCAGCTCGCGGCTCAGGTCGCCGGTGGCGTTCCGCGCCATGTTGCGGAGGTTGCGGACCATCCGAAGGCCGTCGTTGATCACGTTGGGCAGCTTGTCCCCGAAGATCAACAGCGCCAGGAGCAGCAGGACGCCGATCTCCCACCAGTTCAGGTTCTCGAACACCGCGGCCTCCTCGTCCGTGTCCAGGGCAAGACTACGCACGTGAGGTGGCCGACGGGGAGGGGGTGACCCCTCCTCACTTCGCGTCGGCGGCGAGCGTCACCGACGCGTTCTGCCGCGACGACCCACGCCGGTACTCCACCGTCACCACCGAACCCGGCGCGTACTTGCGCACCAGCGCCACCAGGTCCGTCGGATCGGTCATCGGATGCCCGTTCAGCCGGAGCACCACGTCCCCGGTGCGCATCCCGGCCGCCGCCGCCGGGCCGGCCGGCTCGACCGCGTTGAGGCGTACGCCGCCACCGGTGGCGCCGGTGCCGCCGACCTGGGCGCCGATCACCGTACGCCGGGCCTTGCCGGTGCCGATGATGTCCTCGGTGACCCGTTTCGCCTGGTTGATCGGGATGGCGAAGGCGAGGCCGATGTTGCCGGCCTCCTGCCCGTCCGCCACCAACGACTTGATCGTCGAGTTCACGCCGACCACCCGGCCGCCGCCGTCCACCAGCGGGCCGCCGGAGTTGCCGTGGTTGACCGCGGCGTCGGTCTGGATGGCCGCGTAGTAGCGGGTCGGCCCGCCCGGCTCACCGGCCTGCATGGTGCGGTCCAGCGCGCTGACGATGCCGGCGGTGACCGTGTTGGCCAGCGACAGCGGCGAGCCCATGGCGAGCACCGGGTCGCCCACGGCGAGCGCGTCGGAGTCGCCGAACTGCACCGGGGTCAACCCGCTGCGGGTCACCTTGACCACCGCGATGTCCGACTCCGGGTCCTGCCCGACGACCGTCGCCGGGGTGGTGCTGCCGTCGTTGAAGATCACCGTGGCCTTGCCGGGCCCGTCGGCGACCACGTGGTCGTTGGTGACGATGTGCCCGTCGGTGCTCACCACGAAGCCGGAGCCCTCGCTGATGCCGCCGAGACTGGCCACCCGGATGGTGACCACGCTGGGCAGCACCCGCTCGGCGACCCCGGCGAGCGACTCGGGCTTGCGCTGGGCCAGCGCCGGGGCCTGCCCGGCCTGCGCGCCCAGGGTGGGCACGTCGCCGCCGCGCATCAGGGCGTAGGTCAGTGCACTGCCCAGCGAGCCGGCCAGCAGCGCGGTGATCAAGGAGATCAGCACCACCTGGCGCAGCCCCGGCCGGGTCGGCAGGTCCGGGTCGGTGACCGGCTCCGGCTCACCCGCCCCGTCGGGTGCGGCGGCCGGGACCACCACGGCCGCCGGCGCGTACGGATCCCGCCACGGGTCGCCCAGCGCGTCGGACCACCAGGGCGACGTCGTCCCACCCGCGGCGCCCTGCGGTGGCTGCCCGGGCCCCGGCCCTCCCGCCGGTGCCGGCGCTCCGCCGGGCTGGCGCCAGTCCCAGCCGTCGGTCACGTCCGTGCCTCCCACTCCGTCCCGCACGCCCCGTGCCGGGCGCCGGCGGAGCCGGACGACCGTGACGCGCGGGACACCTCCAGGATTGCACGGATGCCCCGCGTGGAGTCAGGGGTTGCCGCCCGTGATCGTCCCACCGCCGACTCGCGGCTGCGCCCGTACCGGGTCGCCTCTACGCTCACAGTGCCAACCGACCCCTCGCACCAGCCCGCCCCCGGAGGTGTCCCATCGCCACGGTCGCCGGTCACGGCAGTTCGACGGCCCAGGCGCAGCAGTTCGCCGAGTCGTACGTCACCGAGGACCTCGTGCTGCGCACCGCCCGGGCGCTCGCCCGCGAGGTGGGCGTCGAGGCGGTGACGCCCGGCGCCGGCGCCGCGCTGCGACTGCTCGCCGCCGCCGGCAACGCCCGGGCGGTGGTCGAGATCGGCACCGGCACCGGGGTCAGCGGTGTCTGGCTGCTGCGCGGCATGCGCCCCGACGGCGTGCTCACCACGATCGACGTGGAGGTCGAGTACCAGCGCCTCGCCCGCCGGCTGTTCCAGGAGGCGGGTTTCCCGTCGGGACGTACCCGGATCATCACCGGCCGGGCGCTCGACGTGCTGCCCCGCCTCGCCGACGGCGCCTACGACCTGGTCTTCGCCGACGCCGCGGGGACCGGCTTCGCGGCGTACGTGGACGCGGCGCTGCGGCTGCTGCGGCCCGGCGGCGTGCTCGCGCTCAACGGCGCCCTGGCCGGCGGCCGGATCGGCGACCCGGCCGCCCGGGACGTGGAGACGGTCACCGTGCGGGAGACCGTCAAGGCGATCCGCGAGTCCGAGCACTGGGTGCCGGCGCTGCTGCCGGTCGGCCACGGCCTGCTCGCCGCCGTGCGGAGCTGACCCGCCGCCGGTCAGCCCAGCGTCCCCAGCCAGCGCAGCAGCCCGCGTACGCCCCAGCCGGTCGCGCCCTTGACCAGTTCGCCGTGCACGTCGTCGGACCACGAGGGGGCGGACATGTCCAGGTGCGCCCAGCGGTCCCGCAGGTCGCCGGTGAACTCGCGGAGGAACAGCGCGGCCACCACCGAGCCCGCGCCCCGCGCCGGGGAGCTGTGCAGGTCGGCGATGTCGCTGGCCAGGTATTCCACGTAGTCGTCGGCGAGCGGCATCCGCCAGGCCCGCTCCCCGGCCGCCGAGATCGCGGCCAGCAGGCCCGCGGCCAGGTCGTCGTTCTCGCTGTAGAGCGCGGCGTGCCGCTTGCCCAGCGCCACCGCGTTCGCCCCGGTCAGGGTCGCGAGGTCGACCAGCAGGTCGGGCTTCAGCTCCCGCACCGCGTACGCCATGGCGTCGGCCAGCACCAGCCGGCCCTCGGCGTCGGAGTTGGTGCTCTCGCTGGTCAGGCCGCCGTAGTGCCGGATGATGTCGCCGGGGCGGAACGCCGAGCCGCTGACCATGTTCTCGGCGAGCGGCGCCAGCGTGGTGACCCGTACCGGCAGGCCCAGCGCGGCGGCGCCGAGCGTCGCGGCGACCACGGCGGCGGCGCCGGCCATGTCCTTGCGCATCAGCTTCATGGCGGGCACCGGCTTGATCGAGATGCCGCCGGTGTCGAACGTGATGCCCTTGCCGACCAGCACCACGTGGGTACGCGCGCCGGCCGGGCGCCAGTCCAGCTCGACCAGGCGCGGGCCGCGGGCGGAGCCGCCGCCGACGGCGAGGAGCCCGCCGAAGCCCTCGGCCGCCAGCTCCCGCGGTTCACGCACGCGCAGGTGCAGGTCGGACCGGTCGGCCGCGGCGGCGGCCACCTGGTCGGCGAACCACTCGGGGTGCTTCGTCGACGAGGGGGTGTTGGTCAGGTCCCGGGCCAGCGCGGTCATCTCGGCGGTGGTCCGGGCCGCGGCCAGCGTGTCGGCGTGTGCCTGGGGGTCGGTCACCAGCAGGTCCACCCCGGCCAGGGACGGCCGCGCCCCGGCCTCGGTGAGGCGGTAGCGGTAGGAGCCGAGCAGCAGGCCCTCGGCGAGCCCGCGCAGCGCCGTCCCGGCGTCGTCGGGAAGCGCGATGGTGATCTGCGTCTCATCCTTGGCGGCGCGGGCCAGCGCGGCCCCGGCGACCCGCCAGTCCTGCTCGTCGCCGGCACCGACACCGAGCAGCCAGAGGCGGTTCGGGGCGGCGCCGGGGCGCAGGTGCTCGCGTACCTCGCCGGCGGCGCCGGTGAGTCGGGCGGCGGGCAGCAGCGCGCCCGCCTCGGCCCGGACGTCGTCGGCGGACGGGGCGGCGGTCGGCACCAGCACGGCCGGGGAGTCCGGCCCTCCGGGACGAACGGGCAGGACGAGGGAGTCGGGTCGCACGGACCCGCTCACCAGACGAATGGCCAGCACGCTGGACCGTACCTCCGAAAATGCTCTTAGCGGGACAGTTTGCCGCTCACTGGCCGATGAAGGCCCTGAGCCACCGGCCAAGCCGGTGGCTCAGGGTAGGACGAACCGGCCGCGCGGCGTACGCCGCGCGACCCGCTCCTCGCATCAGCCGGCAGCCGCCTTCAGCGCGTCACCCAGCGCGGTGGCCTCGTCGGGAGTCATCTCGACGACGAGCCGGCCACCACCCTCCAGCGGGACCCGCATGACGATGCCCCGGCCCTCCTTGGTGACTTCCAGCGGACCGTCGCCCGTCCGCGGCTTCATCGCCGCCATGTTGTCTCCCCTCAGACCTACACCAGGGTCGGTGGGTTGCCCCACAGCCACTTCGCCATCGCCACCCGCAAGCGTCGCGGAGGCGTCGACCAACGATTTTCCCTGATGAACACCGCCGGACCCAAACCGAAGCAGCATTGATGTAACAGCATCTAGCTTATCTTGGATAGGCCTGTCACAATGTGCGGTCATGCAGGCACGGTCGGCACTCTTCGACCTGTACGGCGACCACCTCCGCGCCAGGGGTGGCCGCGCACCGGTCGCCGCCCTGGTCAAGCTGCTCGCACCCCTCGGCATCGCCCCACCGGCGGTGCGGACCGCGGTCTCCCGGATGGTCCGTCAGGGCTGGCTGGAACCGCTCCGGCTGGCCTCCGGACCGGGATATTCGATCACCCCGAAGGCGGGTCGTCGACTCGACGAAGCGGCCTCCCGGATCTACCGGACCGGTCGGCACAGTTGGGACGGACGGTTCGACCTCCTGGTGCTGACGGCACCGGCGTCCCGCCGGGACCGGCAGCGGCTCGCGGCCAACCTCAGCTTCCTCGGCTACGGCACGCTCGACGACTGCACCTGGGTGGCCACCCGCCCCGGCGAGGACGTCGACCTGCTGCTCGCCGAGGCCGGCGTGCGCTACGAGCGGTTCACCGCCGCGCACGCCGCCGGCACGCCCGGCGCCATGGGCGTGGTCCGCCGGGCCTGGGACCTGTCCGAGATCGGCCGGGCGTACGAACGCTTCGTCGCCGAGCAGAAGCCGCTGCTCTCCGGCGTCACCGTGCGCAGCAGCGACGAGGACGCGTACGCGGCCCGGTTCCGGCTCGTGCACGCGTGGCGTACCTTCCTGTTCCAGGACCCGCAGCTGCCCCCGGCGCTGCTCCCCGAGCGCTGGCCGGGCACCAGCGCGGCCGGGTTCTTCGACCGGCACGCGGCCCGGCTCCGGCCGGCCGCCGACCGGTACGTCGAGCAGTGCCTCGACGCCAGCAACCGCCTCGCCCGACAGAAGGGTCGTTAGACACGTGACCGAGCCGCTGCTCGTCGACCGCACCGACGCCGTCGTCACCCTGACGCTGAACCGCCCGACGGCGATGAACTCGCTCGACGTGGCGCTCAAGGAGGCGCTCCGGGACGCCCTCGCCGAACTGGAGACCGACCGTTCCTGCCGGGCGGTCGTGCTCGCCGGCGCGGGCGGCTCGTTCAGCGCCGGGCAGGACCTGCGGGAGCACGTGCAGACGCTGGAGTCGGCCGACGCCGACCCGCTGGGCACGGTCCGGGCGCACTACAACCCGATCGCCGCCCGCCTGGCCAACCTGCCCAAGCCGGTGGTCGCCGCGGTGCGCGGGATGGCCGCCGGCGCCGGCGCCTCGCTGGCGTTCCTCGCCGACTTCCGGATCGGCGGCCCGAAGACCCGGTTCCTGATGGCGTTCGCCGGGGTCGGGCTGGCCGCCGACACCGGGGCCTCCTGGACCCTGCCCCGACTCGTCGGCCACGCCAAGGCGGTCGAGCTGCTGATGCTCGCCGAACCGGTCGGCGCCGAGGACGCGTGCCGGCTCGGCCTGCTCACCCGCCTGGTGGACGATGACGAGCAGGTGCTGCCGACCGCGCAGGAACTGGCCGCGCGGCTCGCGGCCGGGCCGACCGTCGCGTACGGGGCGATCAAGCGCCAGCTCTCCATCGCCGACGCCGGCACGCTGGCCGACGCGCTGGCCGCGGAGGCGCAGGCGCAGGCGATCTGCGGCGGCACCGCCGACCACCGCGCCGCCACCATGGCGTTCGTCAACAAGCAGAAGCCGGTGTTCGAGGGGCGCTGAGGCCGGTCAGTCGTCCTCCTCCGGATCCTGGTTGGCCTCCACGCCGAGCACGAACGCCTGCATGGCCAGCTCGTCGCCGGAGGGCGAGACGAACGCGGGCAGCTCACGTGGGCCCAGCTCCTGCACGTACGACCAGAAGAGCCGGACCGCCTCGGCCCGGGTGGCCGCCTCGATCGGCAGGTCGAGGCTGACCAGCCAGGTGCGCCGCGCCGGCGGCGGGCCGAGCCGGTCGGCCAGCGCCCGCCACCGCGCGGGGTCGAGCGCGGTCACCGGGCCGTCGGGGGCCGGGCCGTCCACCGGCACCGGCTCGTCCAGCACCCGCCGGGTGTACGTCACCACGAGCCCCGCCGTCGCGTCGGACTGCGGGTCGTCCGGGTCCTCCCAGCTCCCCCCGGCGGTCGGGGCCTCCGGGGTCCCGGCGGCCCGGCTCCCGGGGGCGGCCGTCGCCGGGGCGTTCCGGGGCCCGGAAGCCGGCCTCGCCGGGGCGTCGCGGGTCGTGGCGGTGGCCGGGGCCACCCGGCCGAGCGCCACCAGGCGCAGCGGCTCCTCGACCAGCACCGCCACCCGGTCGCCGGGCCGGGGCGCGGCTCCCGCCGGGAGGCCGGTCAGCTCCAGCACGTCGTGGTGCACCAGCCGCTCGGCCTCGTAGCGCTCGGCGGGCAGCAGCACCGCCCAGGCGCCCGGCCCGGTGTCACCGTCGGTCGTCGCGCTCGTACGCGGCTCGGTGTCGGTCATGCCCCAATCCCATCACGCCGTCGCGTCACACCCCGGCCCGGTCGCCACTCACGTGACAGTCGGCGAGATGGTCGTCCACCATGCCGGTCGCCTGCATCAGCGCGTAGGCGGTGGTGGGGCCGACGAAGCGGAAGCCACGCTTCTTGAGCGCCTTGGCCATCGCCGTCGACTCCGGGGTGATCGCGGGCACCTCGCCGAACGAGCCGGGTCGCGCGGCCCGGGGCGGCGGCGCGTAGGACCAGAGCAACGCGGAGAGCCCCTCGGGCAGCTCCAGCGCGGCCCGGGCGTTGGCGATCGCCGCCTCGACCTTGGCCCGGTTGCGGACGATCCCGGCGTCCGCCATCAGCCGGGCGACGTCGGCCTCGCCGTAGCCGGCCACCGTCTCGATCCGGAACCCGTCGAAGGCGAGCCGGAACGCCGGGCGCTTGCGCAGGATGGTCAGCCAGGAGAGGCCGGACTGGAACGCCTCCAGGGTGAGCCGCTCGTAGAGCGCGTCGTCGCCGCGCAGCGGCCGCCCCCACTCGTCGTCGTGGTAGACGGCGTAGTCGGGGGTGCTCGCTCCCCACGCGCAGCGGGCCAGCCCGTCGGCCCCGATCACCAGGTCAGTCACGCCCTACACGGTAGGTCAGCCCACCGACAGGCTCCCGGCGCGCGGGCGCCGATCCCGACAGGTTGATTCAGCCGGTCGGGGTGGGCCTCAGGGCAGGCGGCCCTGTTCGACCAGGCGGGCGAACTTCTTCAACGCCTGGGTCAGGCTGAACTTCGAGCCGGGCCAGAGCACCGGCCAGGCGACCCGGCCCGCCGCGCCGCCCGGCAGGTGGAACCACTCGTGCCAGACCACCTGCGTCCGGTCCCGGTCCATCGGGGTGCAGCGCAGGACCCCCGGGCCACGCAGCAGCTTGCCGCAGTGGACCACCCCGACCTCGTACGGGGCGTCGACCCGCACCACCCGCATCTCGTCCCGCAGCACGGCCGGACCCAGCGCGGTGACCGCCTCGACCAGGCTGCCCTCGCCGCCGTCGCCCTCGACCACGCGGACCGTGGTGAGCGGGATCCAGTCCGACTGCCGCTCCCACGCGGTCAGCGCCGCGAAGACCCGCTCGGCCGGCGCGTCGACGATCACCGTCGCGGTGACCTCGGCGGCGCCGCGCCGGGCCGCCTCGGCGAAGTCGGCGGAACCCTCCGCGCCGGTCACGCCGACTCCGACCGGACCACCGGACCGCGTTCCCGGTCGTCGGCATCGGCGGCCGGCACGCTCCCGGCGGACGGTCCGGTGATGATCCCGTCGCCGGGCGAGGTGGTGTCCTCGACGGCCGCGGCGGCCGGAGCCTCCGCCACGCCCGCCTCGGCCGGGGCGACCCCGGCATCCGTCTCCGGCTCGACGTCGGATCCCGGCGCGGGCGCCGAGAGGTCGATGGTCACCGACCCGCCGGTCGTCGGATCGGCGATCGACGGGGCGGGCTCGGAGCTGCTCGCGGCGGCCTCCTCGCGGGCCCGGCGCAGCGCGTCGGCCTCCTCGGTGCGCCCCTCCCGCAACGCCGCGTTCTCGGCCTCCAGCACGCCGATCAGCTCGGACTTGTAGCCGATGTCGTACGCGGCCCGTCGCATCGCCGCGTCGACCTGGGCCATCCGGTAACCGCGCAGCGCGGTGTCGAAACGGACCTCGCTCACGTCGGACTCGTCGAGCGGTCGGGTGCCGGGCAGGGGCACGGCCCGCCCGTCCGGCTCGGTCGGGACCAGGCCCGGATCACGCCCGGAGACCAGCACCGTCACCCCGAGCACCACCGCCGCGACGGTCAGCGCGACCACCAGAAGGAGCAGAACCTGACCCATGCAGAGATCGTGGCATGCGGGCCGGGATCGGGCGAGCCCTCCGCCACCTCCGACTCGGAAACGCCGCACTCCCCCGACCGGGGCGACCACGGATCGGGCCGGCGGGACCAGCGGAGGGCGGGGGCTCCGGACGGGATAGCGTCGGGTCGGCCCGCGACGACGGCCACCCGGGCGGGGAGACGAGGAGGCGGGCATGACGGGAGCGCTACGGCTCGGTGGGCGGACCTTCGCTCCCGGCGAGCTGGTGGTGATGGCGATCGTCAACCGGACGCCGGACTCGTTCTTCGACCGGGGCGCCACCTTCGCCGAGGACAGCGCGCTGCGCGCGGTGGAGCGGGCGGTGACCGAGGGTGCGGAGATCATCGACATCGGCGGGGTGAAGGCCGGCCCCGGCGACGAGGTGGACGTGGCCGAGGAGATCCGCCGGACGGTGGACACCATCGCCGCGGTCCGGTCCGCCTTCCCGGACGTGGTCATCTCGATCGACACCTGGCGGGCCGAGGTGGCGGTGGAGGCGGTCGCGGCCGGCGCGGACCTGCTCAACGACACCTGGTCGGGGGCGGACCCGGCGCTGGCCCGGGTCGCCGCGGCGACCGGCGCGGGGCTGGTCTGCTCGCACGCCGGCGGGTTGGCCCCGCGTACCCGACCGCACCGGGCGGCCTTCGACGACGTGGTGGCGGACGTGGTCGGCACGGTCACCGGGCTGGCCGAGCGGGCGGTGGGGCTGGGGGTGCGGCGGGACGGCATCCTGATCGACCCGGCGCACGACTTCGGCAAGAACACCCGGCACTCGTTGGAGATCACCCGTCGGTTGGGCGAGCTGACCGACACCGGGTGGCCGCTGCTGGTGGCGCTGTCGAACAAGGACTTCATCGGCGAGACGTTGGACCTGCCGGTGCCCGAGCGGCTGGAGGGGACGTTGGCCGCCACCGCGGTCTCGGCGTGGCTGGGCGCCCGGGTGTTCCGGGCCCACCAGGTGCGTCAGACCCGCCGGGTGCTGGACATGGTGGCCTCGATCCGGGGCGACCGGCCCCCGGCGGCCACCCGGCGCGGGCTGGCCTAGGGTCAGGTCCAGCGCAGGACGCCGCGCCGCCAGGCGTAGAGGATCCCGAGCGCCACGATCGCCACGAAGACGCCCATCTCCACCACGGTGGTCGCCCCGAACCCGGGCCGGTCGAAGACCAGCGCCCAGGGGAAGAGGAAGACCGCCTCGACCGCGAAGAGCACGTAGAGGTAGGCGTAGACGTAGTAGCGGATCTGCATCTGGGCCCAGTCGCCGCCGACCGGGTCGAGACCGCACTCGTAGGTGGCCCGCTTGCCCCACGGCTCGGCCGGCCGGCGGGGACGTAACACCCGGTTGGCCGAGAACGCCGTGACGAAGAAGAGCACGGCGGCGAGCAGCAGCAGACCGAGCGTGGCGTACGAGCCGAGATATCCGGTCACGAGCGGAGCGTACCGGTCCCGTCCAGACGTCCCGGACACGTTACGAATTCGTTTCCTGACGGGACTAGTGCCGGATGGCAACTGTCGCCGAATAATGAGACTTCGCTGAAACGTCCGGAGGACAGATGACCCGCCCCCGCGTTCGACCCGCTCGGCGGGTCGCGCACCGCCGTACTCTCGCGCTGTTCGCCCCCGCGCTGCTCGCCGCGGCCGCGACGGTCGTGGCGGTGGCGCCGGGGTGGGCCGCGGCCTCCCCCTTCCCGCTGGCCGGCGTGGTCCACGCGGCGCCCGGCGACCCGGGTGATCCGGACGGTCCGGGCGGCGAGCCCGGCGGCGACCCGACCGAGCCGACCACGCCGACCGACGATCCGACCACCACCGCGCCGGAGCCGACCACCGCGCCTCCGACCGAGGAGGCCCCGGCGCCCACCACGCCGCCGGCACCGGTCACCACCGCCCCGACGCCGCCGACCACGGCCCCGGTCGTGCCGGCGCCGACCACCACGGCGCCCACCACCACCGCGCCGGCGCCGCCGCCGGTGGTGCCGCCGGTCCAGCCCCCGCCTCCGCCGCCGACCCAGCCGGCCGGCGGTCCGCTGGGCGTGCAGGTCTCCACCGACGACGTGGTGCTGACCCCGGACTACTGGAACGCCGACAGCACGGTGACCAC
This sequence comes from Micromonospora sp. WMMD754, assembly GCF_049315235.1. NCBI lineage: Bacteria > Bacillati > Actinomycetota > Actinomycetes > Micromonosporales > Micromonosporaceae > Micromonospora > Micromonospora sp. WMMD754. The sequence continues at coordinate 2,672,155 of NZ_CP186058.1, read as the reverse complement.
GCTGCGGGTGACGGTGACCAACACCGGCGGACGGGCGGAGCAGATCAGCCTCGGATACAGCCTGCCGGCCGGCCTGACCGACGCCGGCACGCCGGGCTGCGCGCCCGCCGGCGGCGGCAACCACCGGTGCGGCGGGTGGACCGCCGCGCCGGGCGCGCGGTTCAGCGCGACCATCCGGGTACGCGTCGCCGCGGACGCCTGGCGGGCCATGCCGCTGAGCGGCGTGGTCCAGGTGACCGCCGTCGCGCCCGGCGCCACCGGGGCGGCGTACGACGACGAGGGCTTCGCGGTGCTGTTCCCGCCCGGGCCCCCGGTGCCGGGCATCTCGCTGCGGGCCGACGAGGTGCTCTTCGACATCAGTGGCGCGCCGAGCACGCTGACCGTCCGGCTCGGCAACACCGGCGAGGTGGACGCCACCGGCCGGGTGGAGGTGCTGCTGCCGGCCGGGGTGACCGTCGGGGCCGGCGACACCGGCTGCGCCGCGCTGGCGCCGGACCGGGCGCGGTGCGAGCTGGGCAGCCTGCCCTCGGGCCGGACCGCCACCCTGCGGCTGCCGGTGACCGCCTCGCCGGAGGCGCAGCGGATGGCGCCGCTCGCCGGCGCGGTGATCGGCCGGCTGGACCCGCGCAGCGGGCGGGACCGGCAGGTGCAGATGAGCTTCCGGATCAGCGCGGCGGCGGCGCAGGCCACGCCGGCGGCCGGCGCGCCCACCCCCACCGGGTCGCAGGGCGTGCTGGCCGCGGAGAGCCGGGCCGACGACGACGAGTCGTCGGTGCAGCGCACCGCGATCGCCCTGATCACCGTGTCCGGGTTGCTGGTCGTGCTGGCGCTGGCCCTGGCCACGCGCTCGCTGCGCCGTCGCAGCGAGATCGGCTCGCCGGACCCGGCCGGGCCGTCGACCGCGGAGCGGTGAGACGAATCCGGCGGTGATCTGAATTACGGCCGCCGGTACTAAACGCTGCAAAGCGGGGCATACACCGGCCCGTTCGGGTCCCACACGTCGGACCTCCACCAAGGTGGCCCTAACCGGGCGACGTAGGCTCTGACGTGAGAAACGGAGCGGGCCGCGCCGGTGAGGGCGACGGCGCTCAGCGAAGCGAGGTGCGGGCGTGACCAAGCAGATCCGTCAACTGGACCGGGTGGTCATCCGGTTCGCCGGCGACTCCGGCGACGGCATGCAGCTCACCGGCGACCGGTTCACCTCGGAGACGGCGCAGCTGGGCAACGACATCTCCACGTTGCCCAACTTCCCGGCCGAGATCCGCGCCCCCGCCGGCACGCTGCCGGGTGTGTCGAGCTTCCAGGTGCACTTCGCCGACTACGACATCCTGACGCCGGGCGACGCGCCGAACGTGCTGGTGGCGATGAACCCGGCGGCGTTGAAGGCGAACCTGGCCGACCTGCCGCGCGGGGCGGACATCATCGTCAACACCGACGAGTTCACCCGGCGCAACCTGGCCAAGGTCGGCTACGCGACCAGCCCGTTGGACGACGACTCGCTCGCCGGCTACGCGGTGCACCCGGTCGCGCTCACCTCGATGACGATCGGCGCGCTGGCCGCGCACGACGTGTCCAAGAAGGACGCCGAGCGGGCCAAGAACATGTTCGCGCTCGGGCTGCTGAGCTGGATGTACTCCCGCCCGTACGAGTCGACGCTGCGGTTCCTGGAGCGCAAGTTCGCGGCCCGCCCCGAGCTGGTGGCGGCGAACGTGGCCGCGTTCCGGGCCGGCTGGAACTTCGGCGAGACCACCGAGGACTTCTCGGTCCGGTACGAGGTCAAGCCGGCGAAGATGCTGCCGGGCACCTACCGCAACATCACCGGCAACGCGGCGCTGTCGCTGGGCCTGGTGGCCGCCGGGGTGCGTTCCGGGCTGCCGGTGTTCCTCGGCGCCTACCCGATCACCCCGGCCTCGGACATCCTGCACGAGCTGAGCAAGCACAAGAAGTTCGGCGTGGTCACCATGCAGGCCGAGGACGAGATCGCCGCGGTCGGCGCGGCGCTGGGCGCGTCGTACGGCGGCGCGCTCGGCATCACCACCACCAGCGGGCCGGGCGTGGCGCTCAAGAGCGAGACGATCTCCCTGGCGGTGGCGCTGGAGCTGCCGCTGGTCATCGTCGACGTGCAGCGGGCCGGGCCGTCCACCGGCATGCCCACCAAGACCGAGCAGGCCGACCTGAACATGGCCCTGTACGGCCGGCACGGTGAGGCACCGGTCGCGGTGGTCGCGCCGAAGTCGCCGTCGGACTGCTTCCACGCGGCGCTGGAGGCGGCCCGGATCGCGCTCACCTACCGCACCCCGGTGATCCTGCTCTCCGACAACTACGTGGCCAACGGCTCCGAGCCGTGGCTGCTGCCGGACGTGGAGTCCCTGCCCGACCTGCGGGTCGAGTTCGCCACCGAGCCCAACGGCGAGGACGGCACCAGCTTCCTGCCCTACCTGCGGGACCCGCAGACGCTGGCCCGCCCGTGGGCGGTGCCCGGCACCCCGGGCCTGGAGCACCGGATCGGCGGCCTGGAGAAGGCCGACAAGACCGGCGACATCTCGTACGACCCGGCGAACCACGACTTCATGGTGCGCACCCGGGCGGCCCGGATCGAGACCATCCCGGTGCCCGACGTCGAGGTGGAGGACCCGGACGGCGACGCCCGGGTGCTGGTGCTGGGTTGGGGCTCGACGTACGGGCCGATCGGCGCCGCCTGCCGGGGCCTGCGCCAGCGCGGGCTGTCGGTGGCCCAGGCGCACCTGCGCCACCTGGCCCCGATGCCGGCCAACCTCGGCGAGGTGCTGCGCTCCTACGACCGGGTGGTCGTACCCGAGATGAACCTCGGCCAGCTCGCCCACGTGATCCGGGCGAAGTACCTGGTCGACGCGATCGGCTACAACCAGGTCCGCGGCCTGCCGTTCACCGCCGCGGAGCTGGAGACGATGCTGGAAGAGGTCCTGAAGAATGTCTGAGCCCGTCGCCCTGAAGCTCACCGCCAAGGACTTCAAGTCCGACCAGGAGGTGCGCTGGTGCCCCGGTTGTGGCGACTACGCCATCCTGGCCGCCGTGCAGGGCTTCATGCCGGAGCTGAACATCGCCCGGGAGAACATCGTCTTCGTCTCGGGCATCGGCTGCTCGTCGCGTTTCCCGTACTACATGAACACGTACGGGATGCACTCGATCCACGGCCGCGCCCCGGCGATCGCCACCGGCCTGTCGGTGTCCCGGCCGGACCTGTCGGTCTGGGTGGTCACCGGTGACGGCGACGCGCTCTCCATCGGCGGCAACCACCTGATCCACGCGCTGCGGCGCAACGTCAACCTGAAGATCCTGCTGTTCAACAACCGGATCTACGGCCTCACCAAGGGTCAGTACTCGCCCACCTCCGAGGTCGGCAAGATCACCAAGTCGACCCCGGCCGGCTCGGCGGACGCCCCGTTCAACCCGCTGTCGCTGGCGCTGGGGGCCGAGGCCACGTTCGTGGCCCGGACCATCGACTCGGACCGTAAGCACCTCCAGTCGGTGCTGCGGGCCGCGGCGGAGCACCAGGGCTCGGCGTTCGTGGAGATCTACCAGAACTGCAACATCTTCAACGACGGCGCGTTCGACCCGCTCAAGGAGCCGGCCACCCGGGACGACTTCCTGATCCGGCTGGAGCACGGGCAGCCGATCACGTTCGGCAAGGACGGCCAGTTCTGCGTCGTCCACCCGCCGGGTGGCTTCGGGCTGGAGGTCCGGGAGACCTCGGCCACCCCGGCCGAGGAGATCGTCGTGCACGACGCCACGGTCGCCGACCCGGCGTACGCGTTCGCGCTGTCCCGCCTGCCCGGGCTCGACCTGCGCAACACCCCGATCGGGGTGTTCCGGTCGGTCGGTCGCCCGTCCTACGACAGCGTGGTGCAGGAGCAGGTCGCGGCGGCGCGGGCCGCTGTCGACCAGACCCCGGAGCAGCAGCTCTCCGCGCTGCTCGGCAGCGGCGACACCTGGACCATCCTCTGACCGGTCCCTGACCCGCCGACGCGAAGGGCGTGCCGTTCCCCCGCGGAACGGCCCGCCCTTCGGCGTGGAGGCACCCGGTCAGGCCGCCGCCGCGGCGGGCACCCACAGCTCGTCGACCGCCCGCTCGGCGGCCGCCAGGCTCTGCTCGTGCAGCGGGATCAGCTCCGCCATCGCCGGGTTGACCGGGGCCAGGGTCAGCTCGGCGGAGATGAACCGCGGCTCCAGGCCGGTCATGGAGATGCCGTGCGGAAGCCACGGCTCGGCGTGGTCCCAGCCCTCCTTCGGGCTGCCCGCGCCGTAGCCGCCGCCCCGGCTGACCAGGACCACGAACTCGCGACCGCCGAGCAGCCCGGCCCGGGTCGCCGGGTCGTACGCGATGCCGGGGGCGATCAGGTGGTCGACCCAGGACTTCACCACGCTCGGTGCGCCGTAGTTGTAGAGCGGCAGCCCCAGCAGGATCGTGTCGGCCCGGGTCACCTCCCCCACCAGTTCCTCGGTCAGCTGCCAGGAGGCGCGCTGCTCGGGCGTGTGCTGGTCCGGCGGCACCATCCGGGCGAGGCCGCCGGCGGCGTCGAGGTGCGGCACCGGGCTCTGCCCGAGGTCGCGGTAGGTGACCGTGCCGCCGGGGTGGGCGGCGCGCCACGCGGCCGCCGCGCGGGCGGTGAGGCGCCGGCTGACCGACCGCTCGCCGGTGATGCTCGAGTCGATGTGCAACAGGTGTGCCATTGGTTGTTCCTCCTCCATCGATCGTTCGTGTAGGACCAACCATTTATAGCAGGGCGATGTTCCGTGGGCCGCGTAAACTGGGTCACATGTCCGCCGTGCCCGCCCAGGAGTCGGAGCGCCGTTCCGGGCCGCTGCTGCAGCACCTGGCCCGCCGGATGCGGCTGCGCTCCGAGTCGGTGCTGGCGCCGCTGGGCCTGCGCCCCCGGCACCTCGTCGCGCTCACCGTGCTGCGCGACTCGGGCGGCATCAGCCAGCAGGGGTTGGCCGCCACGCTCCAGATCGACGGCACGAACGTGGTCGGGCTGCTCAACGACCTGGAGGCGGACGACCTGGTCGAACGGCGCCGGTCCCCGGAGGACCGCCGCCGGCACGTGGTCAGCCTGACCGAGGTGGGCACGACACGACTCCGCGAGGCGGAGTGCGCGCTCGCCGGCGCGGAGGAGGAGGTGCTCGGCGCGCTGGAGCCGGGCGAGCGGGACCTGCTCTACGAGCTGCTGCGACGGGCCAGCCAGGGCCGGTCGTCGTCCTGCGCCGAGGTGGTCTCGGCGGACGGCCCGGACGCCTGCTGACCGCAGCCGGTGACCCGGCCCGGCAACCGGCTCATACCGTGGTGGTGGCCTGCGGCCGGTCGTCGCGGACGTGGACCAGCATGTCGCCGGTCTCGATCACCGCGCCCGCGCGGTCGTTCAGCGTGACCACCTTGCCCCGGCGGACCAGCGCGATGACCAGCGACTCCAGCTCACGCGGAGACCGGCCCACCTCGTCGCGCTCGGCCGACCGCATCGCCAGCGCCATGCCCTGGCCGGGGGTGAGCAGGTCCTCCACCACGTCGATCAGCGGCGGGGCCGAGGTGGAGAGGCCGAGCAGCCGGCCGGCGGTGGCCGACGAGACGATCACGTGGTGCGCGCCGCTCTGCTTGAGCAGGGGCGCGTTCTCCGCCTCCCGAACCGCCGCGATGATCCGTACCTGACCGGCGGTCAGTTGCCGGACGGTCAGCGCCACCAGCACCGAGGCGTCGTCGCTGTCGGTCGCGATGATGACCGACTTGGCGGTGCGGACGTGCGCCTCCTCCAGCACCGACGAGCGGGTCGCCGAACCCTCGATCGTCACCAGCCCGTTCGAGGTGGCCTGCCGCAGGGCCGGGCCGCTCCGCTCGACCACCACGATCTTGGACTTGTCCGCCCCGTTCTCCAGCAGCGCGGAGACCGCGCTGCGGCCCTTGGTGCCGTACCCGCAGATGATGACGTGGTCCTTCACGGTTCTCCTCCACCGCGACAGGCGACGGCCGGTCCGGTACTGCTCGGTCAGGACTTCCAGGGTGGTGCCGACCAGGATGATCAGGAAGAGCACCCGGGCGGGGGTGACGAACAGGACGTTGACCAGTCGCGCCGACGGGCTGGACGGGGCGATGTCGCCGTAACCGGTGGTGGAGAGCGACACCACCACGTAGTAGAAGCAGTCGAGGAGGGTCAGGCCGTCCCCGTTGACGTCGCGGTAGCCGTCGCGGTCGAGCCAGACCACGAAGACGGTGGCGAGGACCAGCCCCAGGGCGGCGAGCAGGCGCAGACTCAGCGCGCTCAGCGGCCCCCGCCGTTGCGCGGGAAAATGGATCACCGTCGGTCCCGCTCCGCCACCGTCGCCTGCACGCCCTCAAGATAGCGGGTACGCCCCGAACCGGCCGGCCGGGCCGGGGGACCGGCCCCCGCCGCACGAGCGGTAAGGATCTCGTCACATTCATCGACGTGCCGCTGGGCAAGACTCGTACCCACCGATAGTGACGAGGGGGAGTCGGATGCGTACACGTGCGGCACTGACCACGCTGGCCGTGGTCCTCGGGACGGCCCTGGCCGGCGCGTCGCCAGCGGTGGCGGGTCGGCCCGGGGACCGCCCGCCGGAGACGTCCCGGCCCACGCGGCCGAAGCCCACCCCCGTCCCGTCACCGACCGTCTCCCCCCGGCCGACCGCCTCGCCGACGCCCACCGTGCGGCCCACGCCGACGGTGTCCCCCTCGCCCACCGCCCGCCCGACGCCGACCGCCTCGCCGTCGCCGTCCGGCACGCCGGCCCCCAGCACACCGGCGCCGATGCCGACGGCGAAGCGGACCGCCGAGGTGCTGCCGGGGCTGGACGACAGCCGGAGCACCACGGCCTACGACGTCAACTCGGCCGGGGTGGTGGTCGGGTCGGCGGAGCTGGCCAACGGCGACTGGCACGCGGTGCGGTGGGTCGACGGGCGGATCGAGGACCTGGGCACGCTCGGCGGCCGCACCAGTCAGGCCCAGGCGATCGACGAGCGGGGTCGTATCGTCGGCACCGCCCAGGCCGCCGACGGCAGCAGCCACGCCGTCGCCTGGGTGGGCGGGAAGATCCAGGACCTCGGCCTGACCGGCGGCATCTTCTCGATCGCGTTCGACACCGCCGGGGACCGGATCGTCGGCGTCTATCACGTGACCGACAGCTTCACCGGACGGCGGGCCTTCGTCCGGACCGGGAACACCGAGGTCACGATCGACGCGCCGCCGGGCGCGAGCGCCGCCGCGGTCAACGAGGCCGGCACGGTCACCGGCACCTACGGCTTCAAGGAGTGGACCGACCCTCCGTTCGTCAACCAGGCGTTCGTCTGGCGCGACGGCGTCCTCCGGTCGCTCGGCACGCTCGGCGGGCCCACCAGCGTCGCGAACGGCATCAACGACCTCGGTCAGGTGGTCGGCACGAGCTGGACCGCGGACGGCCAGTTCGCCGCGTTCTTCTGGGACGGCACGACGATGCGCCGGCTGGCCACCAGCTCGGCCTCCCCGACGGCGCAGTCGCTGAACGACTCGGGTCTGGTGATCGGCACCGACGGCACCGGCAGCCGGGCGATGATCTGGCCGTCGCCGACGGCGACCTCGCAGCTGCTGCCGTTGCCGGACGGGGCGGTGAGCAGCGTCGCGATCAACGTGAACGACGCCGGTGTCATCGCCGGGCAGGCGAACTTCGTCTCGCCGAGCTGGCACGGCCGAGCGGTCGTCTGGCGGTGACCGGAACCGGTCCGGTCGGCACCACGGGGGTCGACCGGGCCGGTCCGACCCGCCGGGACAGGGCATGATGGGTGGCGTCGGCGAACGGCGACCGCGAGGAGGCCGGCATGTCGTTGCTGCGACGGGTGATCGGCGGGGTGCTCCGGCGGATCCGCCTGCGTCAGGGCCGCACGCTGCGCGAGGTGGCCCAGGCCGCCGGGGTCTCCCTGCCCTACCTCTCCGAGGTCGAGCGGGGCCGCAAGGAGGCGTCCTCCGAGGTGCTGGCCGCGATCTGCCGGGCGCTCGGGATCCACCTCGCCGACCTGCTCGAGGAGGCGCGCGACGAGCTGCGCCGGGAGCGGCCCACGCCGGTCGGCACCGCCATCCCGCTGGCCCGCCTCGACCGCGCGCCGGCCACCCGCACCGGTCCGCACCTGCGGGTCGGCCCGCCCCGGCTGTCCGTCACCCGCCGGCCCACCACGTCCCCCCGGACCTCGGCGGCCCACCGGCCGACGGTCTCGCTCCGCCCGCCGGTCGCCCGTCGGCCGGTCACCGCCACGCCCCTGCTCGGTGGCACGCGGCGCCCCGTGCGGCCCGGGCCGACGCCGGTCGGCCCCGCCCTCGACGCCACCACGCCGATCGGGTTCGGCGGCGGCATCCGGATCTGGCCGGCCCCCTCCGCCCCGACCGTCCGCCCGCGCCCGCGTACCTCGCCGGCGGTGGCCCGGCGGCGGGCCCGCGCCGGCCGACGGCGCGCGGTCGCCGCCTAGCTTCTGCCCAGGGCGAATCTGCCCCGGGCAGAAAGCCTGGGCCGCGGGGGTGCGCCCGACGGACGCTGGAGACCGCCGGCTCGCCGGGCGGTCCCCCGCCCACCGGCGGCACGGAGGTGGGCGGTCATGGGTGGTGGCATCTGGATGCTGGACGAGGGGCAGCCGGCCTTCGGTGACCGGGTCTTCGAACGGCTGCTGAAGGAGCGGATCATCTTCCTCGGCACCGAGGTCACCGACGCCTCGGCCAACCAGATCTGCGCGCAGATCCTGCTCCTCGCGGCGGAGGACCCGGAGCGGGACATCTTCCTCTACATCAACTCGCCGGGCGGCTCGGTCAGCGCCGGCATGGCCGTCTACGACACCATGCGGTACGTCAACAACGACGTGGCCACGCTGGCGCTGGGGATGGCCGGCTCGATGGGGCAGTTCCTGCTCTGCGCCGGGGCCGCGGGCAAGCGGTTCGCGCTGCCGCACGCGCGGATCATGATGCACCAGCCCTCCGGCGGGATGGGCGGCACGGCGGCCGACATCACCATCCAGGCCGAGAACATGCTGCACGTGAAGCGCACGATGCAGGAGCTGATCGCGGAGCACAGCGGGCACACGCTGGAGGAGATCCAGCGGGACTGGGACCGGGACCGCTGGTTCACCGCCGAGGAGGCCCGCGACTACGGCCTCGTCGACCAGGTGCTCTCCCGCGTCGACCAGCTCGCCGCGTGAGCCGGACGGCCCGGCCGGTCGCGCCGGCCGGGCCGTCCGCCACGGTCAGGGGTAGCTGACCACCGGGCTGGTGCCGTAGGAGCCGACCACCGGGGTGCCGGCCTCGTTGATCGTCCGCTCGATCCCGCCGCTGCCGTTCAGGAACACGGTGATCGCGTCGTGGAACCGCACGCCGGCCCGACGCGGCGCCTCGATCGCCCGGTCGCAGCGGATGTCCACGCCCTGGTTGAAGTACGCGTAGACGCCCAGCCCCCACGCCTCGTGCGTGCGGACGTGGTCGGCCACCTTGTAGGAGGCCCAGCCGTTGCCGGTGGGGCTGCGCCAGGCCGCCTGGCTCGGCGGGTCGTAGGGCAGCTCGCTCTGGTAGAACACGGTCCGCCCGCGCTCGCCGTTCCAGATCGTCTGCCAGCGCTGGTAGTGCTCCACGAAGAGCCCGTACGCGGTCACGTCGTCGCCGTTGACGACCACGCCGGTGGCGGCGGTGTTCACGGTCCAACCGATGGTGCCCGGCCGGCCGTGGTCGCCCCGCCAGGCCCAGATGTTGTCGATCAGCGTGTGCCGGCTGTTGACGACCAGGCTGGTCACCGCGCGCCCGGCGTACGGGCCGCCGATGCGGAAGAAGACGTCCTGGAGCGAGATCGGATTCGTGGCGTGCGACCGGTGGCAGTGCCGTCCACCGACCTCGACCAGCACCTCGGACTCGACCGGCCCGGCGTCCACCAGCACCCCGGCGATCCGGACCCCGTCGACGTCCTCGATCCGCAGCGCCGCGTCGCCGCCGGTCGGCACCAGGCTCGGCATGCCGAGGCCGAGCACGACGGTGTTCGGCCGGCGGACCCGCAGCGCCCGGTCCAGGTGGTAGACGCCGGGGGTGAGCAGCAGGTGCCGGCCCCGGGCGAGTTCGGTGTTGATCCGCCGGGCGGAGTCGGTGGGCCGGGCGAGGTAGAAGTCGGACAGCGGCAGCGAGGGCACCGGCGCGCCGCCGGCAGCCCAGGTGGTGCCCGCGGTGTCCCGGCGCAGGCGGGGCACCGCGACGCGCCAGCGGCCCGCGCCGTCGACGAAGAGGTACGGCTTCTCCCGGGTCACCGGGCTGGTCGGCAGCGTGGTGTACGGCGGATCGGGGAAACCCTGCGCCGGCGCGCCGACCACACCGGAGAAGACCTGGTTCCAGACCCCGTTGGTCCAGTCGCCGCCGAGTTCGCTGTCCCGGGTGAGCCACTGCTGCTGGGATCCGTTGATGGTGATGCCGTCCACCCTGGAGTCGGCGATGTAGCCGCCGCTGGAGTAGCCGCCGTTGCCGGGTTCCAGCCACAGCACGCCCTTGATGTGCACCCGGCGCATCGGGGACGCCTGCGAGACGGCCCACTGGTTCGACCAGTCGGTGGGGCTCACGGCGAGGTTCTCCGCCGAGCGCCAGAAGTTGGTCAGCGCGGAGATCCCGGCGGGTGAGTTCGGGTCGGGCTGCCCGATCACCCGGACCGCGCCGTGGATCTCCACGTCGTCCGGGTGCGCACCGAGCCCGGCGACGGTCGTGTAGTAGCCGAGTCGGGCGTCCACCTCGTAGCGGCCGGGCTTGAACAGCACGGCGTAGCGGTCGAAGCCCATCTCGTTGTGCTCCTGGGCGGTGAAGATCCGGTCCAGGGTGGACTGGATCTCCGCGGCCGGCGTGGTCGGGTCGAAGACGTGCACGTGGGGGCCGAAGTCGGGCTCCCGGTTCGGGCGTGCCGGCGGGGACGCGACGGCGGCGCCGGCCGGGAGGCCGAGGGCGGTGAGCGAGGCCGCCGAGGCGGTGAGCGTGAGGAAACGGCGGCGGGAGGGGTCGGGTGATCGCATCTGCCTGCCTGTTCGGTGATGGTGGGGAGAGCGCTCTCTGGCCGTTCCTACCTCATCGCCGTCGATCCCGCCAGAGCCCGCCGGTTCCGGAACCGGGAAGGATCTCGACGCCGCGGGAGTTGCGCCTCAAGAAAGTTGAACTCGCAACAACAGGGAGCGCGCCCATGTCCATCGCCGTCACCGGGGCCACCGGCCAGCTCGGCCGCCTCATCGTCACCGCGCTGCTCGACCGCGGCGTACCGGCCGGGGAGATCGTCGCGGTCGGCCGCGACACCGACCGGCTCGCCGACCTCGCCGGCCACGGGGTCGCCACCCGTCAGGCCGACTACGACGACCCCGACTCGCTGCGCGCCGCCTTCGCCGGCGCCCAGAAGCTGATGTTCGTCTCCGGCAGCGAGGTCGGCCGTCGCCGACCGCAGCACGCCAACGTGGTGACCGCCGCCCGGGAGGCCGGCGTCGGGCTGGTGGTCTACACCAGCATCGCCCACGCCGACACCTCCGGCCTGCTGCTCGCCGCCGAACACCGGGACACCGAGCAGCTCCTGCACGACTCGGGCCTGCCGTCCGTGTTCCTGCGCAACAGCTGGTACCTGGAGAACTACACCGGCCAGCTCGACGCGTACCGGGAGCACGGAGTGACCGGCGCGGCGGGCGACGGGCGGGTCAGCGCCGCCACCCGCGCCGACCTCGCCGAAGCCGCCGCCGTGGTGCTCACCCGCGACGACCACACCCCGGTGTACGAGCTGGGCGGCGCGCCGTTCACCCTCACCGAACTGGCCGCCGAGGTCAGCCGCCAGACCGGCGTTCCGGTCGGCTGCACCGACCTGCCGGCGGACCGCTTCACCGAGGTGCTGGTCGCCGCCGGCCTGCCCGAGGGGTACGCGGCAGTCCTCGCCGACGCCGACCGGGGGATCGCCCGCGGCGAGCTGGAGGTCGGCGACGACCTCGCGAAGCTGCTCGGCCGCGAGCCGACCACCCTGGCCGAGGCGATCCGCGCCGCGCTCTGAGGACCGGTCGGCGCGCCTGGCCGCCCGTGGCGGCGGTCAGGCGCGCCGCGTCGCTCAGGCGCGCTCGGCGCGCTGCTTCACCAGGTCGTCGACCAGGCTCTCCACGTAGTCGGCCGTCTCCTCCCAACGGGTGACGGCGACACTGCGGATGCCCATGGCCTTGACCGGGTAGTCGTTGCCACCCACGTCGAGCCGGTCACCGACGAAGAGCACGTTGTCGATCTTCAGGTCCAGGCACTCCAGCAGCTTCCGCATGCCGTACGCCTTGTCCACGCCCTTGCGGGTGACGTCGATCGAGGTCGAGCCGCCACCACGGACCTCCAGGTCCGGCAGCTTCGCCGCGACCGCGTCCCGCAGCCGCTTCTTCTTGTCGCCGTCCGGGTCCCAGCCGTACTTCTCGGCCGGCGGCGCGGACTGCCCCAACGCCGAGAATGTGATCTGGCTGCCCCGGTCCTCGATGATGTCGCCCCAGGTCTTCGCCTCCCACAGGCCGAGCGCCTGCGCCGACTCGGTCAGCGCCGCGACGACCCGGGCCTTGTCGGCCTCGGTCAGGTCCTCGGCGTAGACCTGCCGCCAGTCCCCGTCCGACCAGCGGTAGTAGCGGGTGCCGCAGGTCGGCATCAGGTGCAGGCGGGCGCGCTGCTCCTCGGTGAGGTCGAGGTGGGTCAGCACCTGCGACTGGAACTGCTCGAACCGCCCACCCGAGATGATCAGAACGTCCACCTCGGTGAGCAGGTGGCCGAGCAGATCCGCCATCCGACGATCGATCTGGGACTTGGAAATCGCCAGGGTGTCGTCGAGGTCGAACGCCACCACTCGAAGATCGTTCACGAATACCTCATGTCGTCGCGGGCAGGCCAGGACTAGCAGGGTACCGATGCCTCCTGGCGCCTTCCTGAACAACCCACCACGCGGAACAGCTTTCCTCACGGAGGGTAACAGGGTCACCACCGGTCCTGACTTGAAAACCGGTCGACGGCTGCCGGCGCCGACGTCGATCCTGGATCGATGCGCCAGGAGGAGATCTGGGACGCCGAGGCAGCCCGGCGGTACGACACCCCGGGCAGCGGGATGTTCGCGCCGGACGTGCTCGGGCCCACAGTGGACCGCCTCGCCACGCTCGCCGGTGACGGACGCGCCCTGGAGTTCGCCGTCGGCACCGGCCGGGTGGCCGTACCGCTGGCCGAACGCGGCGTGCCGGTCAGCGGGATCGAACTCTCCGTACCCATGGTGGAGCGACTGCGGACGAAGGTCGACGCGGCCACGATCCCGGTGGTGGTCGGCGACATGGCGACCGCGACCGTGCCCGGCGAGTTCAGCCTGGTCTACCTGGTCTACAACACCGTCGCCAACCTGCTCACCCAGGCCGAACAGGTGGCCTGCTTCCGCAACGCCGCCCGCCACCTCCGGCCGGGCGGGCGGTTCGTGATCGAGCTGTGGGTGCCCGAGTTGCGTCAGCTCCCCCCGGGCCGGCAGGCGACCGTGTGGCACACCGAGGACGGATACATCGGCCTGGACACCTACGACGTGCTGCGGCAACGGGTGGTGTCGCACCACGTCCGGTTCGGCTCCGGCCGGGAGGCGCAGATCTTCCGCACCCCGCACCGCTACGTCTGGCCGTCCGAGCTGGACCTCATGGGCGAGCTGGCCGGCTTCACCCTGGAGAGCCGGCACGCCGACTGGACCGGCGCCGAGTTCACCGGCGAGTCGCGCTCACACGTGTCGGTCTACCGACTGCCCGGCTGACCTACGCTCCCCGCGATGGCGAAGGTTCTCGTCACCGGCATGTCCGGCACCGGCAAGTCGACCGCGCTGCTGACGCTGGCCGCGCGAGGCCACCGCACCGTCGACACCGACTCCGACCGCTGGAGCCGGTGGGTGACCCTGGCCGACGGTTCGACCGACTGGGTCTGGCGGGAGGACGCGATCGCCGACCTGCTCACCGGACACCAGGCCGGGCACCTGTTCGTCGCCGGGTGCAAGAGCAACCAGGGCCGGTTCTACCCGAGCTTCGACCACGTCGTGCTGCTCAGCGCCCCGGCCGAGGTGCTGCTGGCGCGCATCGCCGACCGCACCGACAACCCGTACGGCAAGCGGGCCGAGGAACGGGCCGAGATCCTGCGCAACCTCGCCGAGGTCGAGCCCCTGCTGCGGGCCACCGCCACCGCCGAGGTCGACGCGTCGGCACCGGTCGAGAGCGTCGTGGGGCACTTGGAGCGCCTCGCCGGAGGGTAGAGTCGGACGCATGTTCGAAAGCGCCCTCGTCAATCTCTACACCGCCGACATCGAGGCCGGCATCCGCTTCTACCGCGACCTGCTCGGCTTCGTCGAGACGTTCCGGACGCCCACCGAGGGCGTCCCGGAGCACGTCGAGTTCCGCCTCGACGGGTTCACGCTCGGGCTCGGCACCGTCGAGGCGGCCCGGCGTGCCCACGGCGTCGCCGCCGAGCCGGGACGGCCCGCCATGGCGCTGGTCGTGTGGACGCGCGACGTCGACGAGGCCTTCGCCCGGCTGGCCGCCGCCGGCGTACCGACGGTTCAGGACCCGCACGACTCGGGCAACGGCAACCGCAACGCCCTGCTGCGGGACCCGGACGGAAACCTCGTGGAGATCGTCTCCAAGGTCGGCTGAGCGGTTCCGGTTCGTCCACCCGGGGTCACGGCTACGAGGCGATCGGGCCGGCAGCGGGCACGCAAGCCCCGGCTAAGCGGAACAGTGATCGCCGATCAAGGCTTTGATCTGGTGCCCCCGGCAGGATTCGAACCTGCGACACACGGTTTAGGAAACCGATGCTCTATCCCCTGAGCTACGGGGGCGCGAGGGCACAGTCTAGCGACCTGGGGGTTCACCTGGGGTGGCAGGGAGTGGCCCACTTTCACCCACGTTCCCCGGACCGCCGTTCTCCCAGCCCAGGGAGTCTCTACGCGAGTTCGCATGGCACCAGCTCCGCTGATCTTGGTTGTTTGGGCTGGTAGGGCCTCTTGTCGCGGATGCAGGCCCAGAGGACGTTGAGGCGTTGTCTGGACAGGGCGGCGGTGGCTTGGCGGTGGGTCTTTCCTTCGGCTCTCTTCTTGTCGTAGTAGGCGCGAGATCGTGGGCAGTGGGTCAGGGCGGTGAAGCTGGACATGCTGAACACCCGGCGTAGGCCAGCATGTACAAGGTGGTACTCACCGAAGCCAGCATCGTCGAGGACCGGAACACCTGGCTCGACGCCGACCTCTCCGACGGCTCTGGCCCACCCTCTGGCTGCCATCCCAGCTCCGCCAGCGCTGGGAGGACACCTCCCCGAACTCGCCATCACCCGCAACAACGTGACATAGCGGTAGACCCGCGCAAGAACGCCCCAGGCCATCCGCATATCGAACACCGAGCCGCCGCATCTCGAACGCAGCTTTGCCGCAAATCGAATGCGAAGGCCCTCGCGGATCGAAACCGTGCTGGCTATCATGCTGTCGTGCCGACACCGCACCTGATTCCACGTCGGGCCGCCGCGCAGGTCGACGCCGCGCTGACCGACACCCGCGTCGTGCTGATCAGCGGAGCACGCCAGACAGGCAAAAGCACGCTGGTCCGCATCGTCGCCGGCGATCGGCTTGCCGAGCGCCGCGACCTTGACCGGGCACAGGACCGGGCGGCGGCGATCGCCGACCCGGTCGGCTTCGTGGACTCCTCCGAGCTCCTGGTCGTCGATGAGATCCAGCGCGCCCCGGAGCTCCTACTGGCCATCAAGGCAGCCGTCGACGAGGACCCGCGCCCTGGCCGGTACCTGCTCACCGGCTCGTCCCGCCTCTTCGGCATGGTGGCCGCGCCGGACGCCCTGCCCGGCCGGATGGAAACCGTCGAACTCTGGCCGCTGTCTCAAGGCGAACTCGACAAAGCGCCGGACGGATTCGTCGATGCCATCTTCGCGCTCGGCCCTGACCTGCGACACGAGTCGGACGTGACCCGCGCCGACTACGCGGCCAGAATCGTGCGCGGCGGCCTACCCGAGGCCACCACCCGCACCGACCCGCGCCGCCGCCAACGGTTCCTCGACGCCTACGTCCAAGCGCTCATCGACCGCGATGTCCGGCAACTGTCCGACATCCAGCACAAGGGCGAACTCCGCAAGCTGGTACGCCTCCTCGCGGCCAGATCCGCGACCATCATCGCCGCCAACTCCCTCGAATCCGCACTCGGGCTGAGCCGGCCGACGATCGCCCGCTACCTCCAGGCCCTGGAGGAGATCTTCCTGATCAAGCGGATCCCCGGCTGGTCCCGCAACCTGGGCACCCGCGCCACCGCCGCACCGAAACTGATCTTCGTCGACTCGGGTATCGCCGCCAACGAGACCGCGACCGACGCCCGGGCGCTGCTGCGGCCGGGCGCACCATTCGGCCCATTACTCGAATCCTTCGTCCTGTCCGAACTCTCCCGCCAGCTCACCTGGTCCGAGCAGCCCGTCGACCTGTCCCACTACCGCGACCAGAGCAGGTACGAAGTCGACGCGGTGCTCGAGAACAGAACGGGCCAGGTGGTCGGAATCGAGGTCAAAGCAGCCACCACCGTCGGACCCGACGACTTCCGCGGGCTACGCCGACTCGCCGACCGCCTCGGCGACGACTTCATCGCCGGCATCGTCCTCTACACCGGCACCTCCACGCTGCCGTTCGGCGACAAACTCCGCGCCCTGCCGGTCAGCGCACTGTGGCAAACTTCCGCACCGCCACCAGCCTGACCTCGCCCCCTTTCCGTAGGTCGCTCCCGGCACCCGGAGTGGGCATGCCCGTCAGCCGGGCGGGGGCGGTGGCGTGGCGGCCACGAGCAGGGTGAGTTCCCGGACCAGGTCATCCAGCGACTCGCCGGTCTGCGCGCGGACCAACCCGAGGGCGAGGTCGGCGAGCAGATAGAAACCGAGCGTACGGGCCTGGTCGGACTCGAACGAGGCCAGCAGCGCCTCGGCGCCCGCGAGGTCACCGCGGCGGCGGGCGGCGATCACGCCGGCGGCGCGTTGCACGAGGTCGGCGGCGACCGGAACCGGGCCGGTCACGTCGGTCAGGGCCTCGGCGTCGCGGCGCGGGCGGCGTCGAAGCGCGCGGTGACGTCGGCCCAGTCCACCAGGTCCCACAGCCTGTCGACGTAGTCCGGGCGCACGTTGCGGTACTGCAGGTAGTAGGCGTGCTCCCAGGCGTCGAACACCAGCAGCGGGGTGGAGCCCTGCCCGACGTTGCCGTGGTGGTCGTAGACCTGCTCCACGATCAGCCGCTGCCCCAGGGGCTCCCACGCCAGGACACCCCAGCCGGAGCCCTGCACGCTCTTGGTCGCCGCCGACAGCTGGCCGGCGAACCCGTCGAAGGAGCCGAAGTGCTCGTCGATCGCCGCGGCGAGCTCCCCGTCGGGGCGGTCGCCGCCGTCCGGGGACAGGTTGTTCCAGAAGATCGAGTGCAGCACGTGCCCGGACAGGTTGAACGCGAACGTCTTCTCCAACCCGACCAGCGCCGCGAAGTCACCCTTGTCGCGGGCCTCGGCGAGCTGCTCCAGGGCGCCGTTGCTGCCCTTGACGTACGCGGCGTGGTGTTTGCTGTGGTGCAGCTCCAGGATCTCGCCGGACATCGCCGGCTCCAGCGCACCGTAGTCGTACGGCATGTCGGGCAGAGAGTAGACGGCCATCCCAGCAGCTCCTCGCACCATCGTCGTCGCAGAGTTGGGCGGGCACCCCGGCGGTGGTTCAGATCATCGCGTTGCCGGAGCACCCGCCCACTGCTGCCAGCATTGCGTAGTTGCCAAGCTTCGGCAATAAGCACGGTTCAGAGTGGGGTGCGGCCCAACGTCGAGTCGGGCGCAGCATGTCACAGGAGACCACTACGGCGGTCGATGGAAAAGTGGAGCTGAGCAGCAATTACGCACTTCGCTGGGCTTCCGCAGGCGATCACAGCGGCGCGCGGGTGCGACCCGCGCAGGAAGCCTGGACAAAGAGAAGCCGCAGGTCATCGGCCTGCGGCTACACACGGAGCGTCGGGTTAGGAAACCGATGCTCTACCCACTGAGCTACGGGGGCACGAGGGCCCAGTCTAGCGACCCGGGGGTTCACCTGGGGTGGCGGGAGTGGCCCGCGTTCACCCACGTTCCCCCGACCCCCGTTCGCCCAGCCCAGGACCACCTCACGCCGTAGGAACGCACCGCCCTCACCAGCCGCGACGGCCTGCTCATATGTGGCCAGCAGCTCCAGCTCCTGCCCCGGCGTGAACGACCGGCGTACCCGCGGCCCGCCGGAACGCGGACCTTCTTGCGGCTCATGACCCCGTCCTGGGCCGTCGCGACGTCAACAGCAGTATTCAACGCTCCTCGATCCTGAACTCGCCCTGTCCGAGGGACTTGCTACGAGCCGCTGACCTCAACTCACCCTGACGGACAGGGACAGCGCGGCTTACTCGCTCATGCGGTCGGGGCGCTGAGAACGCAGTCAACGGCCGTATAGAGAGTTTCGGTTTCGGACTTCAGGATCGAGTCCTCGGTGGGCAGGGCTCGTGCGATGGAAAGCCCATTGAGGACGGTGAGCAGGAATCGCACTCGGCGTGCGTGGTCCTCCCTGGGAAGCGCGCCTTCGTCAGCGAGAACCGTCAGCCAGTACTCGATACGGCGCCACCCGCCTCGCTCCAGGGCGAGATACGCCGCGCGCACCTCCTCGCTTGGTTCGGGTGCGATGAACATCTGGTACGCCTTGCCCCACGCCTCACGTGCTTGCTCCCCGACGCCGGCGGGGGCGAGCACTTGCCGGAGACAGTTGACCAGTCGATCCCGGACGGGCAGCGATCGGTCGTGGATCGGGTCATCAGGGAACATGTGGTCGTAGATTCTGGCGAGCACGGCGTCCTGCAGCGCGCGCTGGGTCGGAAAGTGGAACCTGAGCGAGCCCGTGCTCACCCCGGCCCGTGCCGCGACCGCACGCACGCTCAACCGTGCGGTCACATCCTCTGCGAGCATCGCCGCCGCGGCCGCGAGGATCCGTTCCCGCGAGCCGGTGCTCCCGTCGTCCCGTGTCATCCGCCACCTCCTGTCACATCGTACTAGCACGCCGTGCTAGCGTTGCCACTAGTACAGCGTGTTAGTGAGAAGCGGCGGTCGACGGCGAGCGAGGGAACGTGATCGAGGACTGGCGACAACGGCGGGCAGCCAAGCGCATCAAGAGCGGAGACGGGCGGGCATTGAAACGCCTCCGCTGGTGGCAGCTACCCTTCCGCGCACTGTTCCACCTCCCACTGGCCGACGGGGATGGCCGGCAGACGGTGTACGCCGTCGACATCCCACGCCGGACCGACCCGGAAGGCGGCAAGGCGAGAGCGCACCTGTATCTCGACGGCAGACACCACGCCGAGTCCAAGCTCCCGGCAGTCTTCCCCGTCGAGGGCGGCATCATCGAAGTGGCGATCAGTGCATTCGGGCTCAAGCGCTGCCACTACGTCACCACCGCCGGCGCGGAGCACCCGCTCATTCCGGATCCGAAGTCCGCCGAAGGACGCCGCGCCCGCGTCGAACACGAACACCCGACGCTGAGCCGCTCGATCAGCTTCCTCTCCGTGCTGATGCTCCTCATCGGCGTGGGCCTGAACCTGCTGCAACTCGCCGAACCGATGTCGCGGATCCCCCCGATCGCCGAGAACATCGGAACTTTCGACTCGCCCATTCACCTGCCGATCTGGCTCAACCTCGCCCTCGCCGTCGGGGCCGCACTGGGGAGCACCGAGCGGGCACTCCGCCTGCGTCACAGCGTGCTCGACCACGCCGGGAAGTGACCCCATCCACTGGAGGAAGCCATGACCACCACGAACAAGCCGACCTCACCACCCATTCCGGCCGAGCCCCGCAACGGGCCGTCAGTCCCCACCGGAGTGGAATACCACCGGGTACTCGCCGGCGAAAAACGCCGCATCGGTCGCGGCGTTCTCGCCATCCTCCTCCTGCTGGCAGGGCTCGTCGTCTTCCCGACGGTCATCGGCAGAGCGGCTGCGCTCATCGACGTACGGATGGGGAACACCCCGCCGATCCTGGGTGGCACCGACTACACGCCGCTCTACCATGCCAGTTCGATGTTCGCCCTCGGCCTGCTCATTCCGTGGAGCATGCTCATCCAGCGGTGGCTCTACGGCGTGCCCGGTGCGTCCCTGCACTCCGTGACGTCGCGGTTCCGCTTCGACCTGCTCGGCAAAGCGCTGCTCATCTTCGGTCCCGCCTGGCTGGTGGTCAACGCCCTCGGAGCTCTCACGCCCGTCGAGGAGGTCCCCTGGTCGCAGACCGACCTCGTCGCCATCTTCCTCGCCACGATCCTCCTCACCCCGCTCCAGTCGGCGGGCGAGGAATACGGCGTGCGTGGGTTGATCTTCCGCGTGATCGGAAGCTGGACCCGTAGCCCACGGGCAGGTCTGATCGCCGGGGTGCTGCTCTCGAGCGCACTGTTCACGGCCGCACACGGCGCGACGGATCCGTACATCATCGTCTGGTATTTCACGCTCTGGACCGGTCTGGCCATCATCACCTGGCGCACCGGCGGGCTTGAGATCGCGGTCATGCTGCACGCCGTACTCAACACGTTCAGCCTCATCCTGGCCGTGTCCCTGCGGGTGGACCTCGGTAGCGCACTGCAGGACCGCTCAGCCGGAGTCGGCACGCCGTACCAGCTCGTCCCCGCCCTTGCGGTCGTCGTCATCACCGCAGCCATCTGGTGGCGTACCCGAAAGACAGGACCAGCACTTACCGCGGGCCGCAGTACGTCGCCACGCCACACACGGTCGTGACGGGGCAGCGGCGGCCCCGGACCTGGGGCCGCCGCTCGTCCGCCGTCGCCGGTCAGCAATCGAAGACTGCATTGACCAGGTTCTGCGGTCGCGTGCGTTCAACCGGATCGGTGACGCTCGTTTGCCTGTCGCCGATCGCCCGGGCCCACTCGATCCTCTGGAGCGGGAGCCGATCACCGACGCCGGCGAGGTCCGCAAGGAACGCATCGAGGCCGACCTGGCCGGCGAAGGCCGCTGCGACCTGAATTGACGGCCGACGAGGACAGGGCGCCGTTGGCGGATGACGCAGCGGCGCCTGTCCGGGTCACTGGTCGGGGTGAAGCTTCAGCAGGCGGTCGACGAGGGTGGCTGGATCCGCTGGTGTGGTGCCGAACAGCAGGGCTGTGTACAGCGGTGCCACGACGATGTCGACGACCTGTTGGAGTGTGGGTGGATTCTCGCCGCGTGCGTGAGCCCGATCGAGTAGTGCCTGCATTTCGTCGAACCGTCGGGTGAGGGCGGGTGGTAGTTCCGCCTTGGTTCCGAGACGGACGGCGACCAGTGTGCGCAGCAGTAGTTGTCCATCTGGGCCGGAAAGGTCTGCGGCGACGCGGTGGGCGTAGTCCTCCAGGTCGGCATGGAGGTTGCCGGTGTCGCGTATCGGCGAGCCGGTGGTGAGGCGTTCGGCGACCGCGTCGAGCAGTAGGCCGTCGAGGGTGCCCCAGCGCCGGTAGAGGGTGCCCAGGTGTACTCCCGAATGCTCCGCCACCTGGGCCAGGGTGAGTTGGGCCAGCGGTTGTTCGGTGGTCAGGTCGTCGACTGCGCGTAGGACGTCGGCGCGGACTCGCGCGGTGCGTCCTCCGGGGCGGGACTGGTGTTGGTCACTCACGGAGCAAGCTTAACGCGAGGCGTTTGGCGTTTACCCTCGCGCGGGCTATGGTTTGACGCGAAGATGTTCGCGTTAGTCGGCTGGGCCCGCCGCGACCGGGCCCCTTCAGCACGCATCGGAAGCACATCGGAGAGGACAAACGCCATGAGCGTTCGCGAAACCGCACAGCAAGCCTTCAAGAACCACCTGGAGTACCTGTCGTCCGGACGGATCGAGGAGTGGGTGGACCTGTTCACCGACGACGGAGTCCTGGAGTTCCCGTACGGCCCGGCCGACTTCCCGAAGAAGGTCGCAGGCAAGCAGGCCCTGTTCGACTACATGCGGAACTTCCCCGAGCACTTCAAGGTGGAGTTCGTCGACCTGCGCTTCCACGAGACCATCGACCCCACCCTGGTCATCGCCGAGTTCACGTCCGCGGGCCAGGCGTTGAGCACCGGTAAGCCGTACAACCAGACCTACATCTCCGTCGTGGAGACGGCGGAGGGAAAGATCAGTCGCTACGTCGACTTCTGGAACCCGCTGGTCGCGGCCGAAGCGCTCAACGCGACCGGCGACAGCAGCCTGTACGCGGCCTTCGACGCCAACTGACCCATCGGTGTGAAGGGGCGCCTCGAGTCACGGCGCCCCTTCACACCGGCCACCACACAAAAAGGAGTCACGGCATGCGTCAAGAGGATCTTGTTGACCAGTTCGCCATCCAGCGGGTGATCACCGAGTACGCCTGGTTCGTGGATCGCCGAGACTGGGACGCCCTGGTGGTGACGCTCGCCGACACCGTGGTCGTTGACTACACCGCGATGAGCGGCGGCGAAGCAGAGACTCTCCCCGGCCCCGAGCAGGTAGATCGGTGGCGACGGGAGCTCGGCGTGTTGGATGGCACACAGCACGTGGTCACCGGGGTGATCGCCGACGTGACGGGCGATACCGCCACCGCGACCGCGAACGTGCTGGCCTGGCTACGACGCGACAACGTGCCGGGCGGACGGCTGTGGCACAACGGCGGCACGTACGAGTTCGAGCTGCGCCGCGCATCCGAGCGATGGCGAATCAGCCGGCTGGTAGCCCGACCCATCTGGATCGAGGGAAACATCGGGGTCTTCGCACAGCGACCCGGGTGATCGAGCCCTCCCAGGCCGACCACGGACGGGCACCTGCCGGCGTGGTCTTCCTGCGGCGCCGCTCGGCCCTTCTCAGCACGTGAAGCGGGGCTGGCGGTGGCCGGCCGCGGACTCGCCCGGACCAGGTGTCGGCCGACAACGCGGAAGCTCCTTGAGCCGTTCAGGTGGGGCGGTAGGTGTCGGCCCGGTCAGGGCTACCCCGCTCTGAGGGTGAGCAGGGTGATCTCGCTCGGCGCGAAGATCCGGAACGGCGGACCCCAGAAACCGGTCCCCCGGCTCGTGTAGAGCTGGGTCCGGCCGTGCCGGCTGAGGCCCTGCACGACCGGCTGGTCGAGCCGGACCAAATAGTGGAACGGCCACATCTGTCCGCCGTGGGTGTGCCCGGACAGTTGCAGATCCACGCCGGCCGCGACCGCGTCGTCGATCTGCTTGGGCTGGTGCGCCAGCAGCAGCACCGGCAGCTGCGGGTCGGTGCCGGCGAGCGCCGCGGCGTGGTCGGCACGGTGACCGGCGATGCCGGACGAGGCGGCGGTCACGTCGTCCACCCCGGCGACGACGAGCCGGGCGCCGTCCCGCTCCACCACGAGGTGCCGGTTGTGCAGCGGCTCCCAGCCGAGGGTCCGCATGTGCTCGACCCAGCCCTGCGCCTCGCCGTAGTACTCGTGGTTGCCCGTCACGTACACCCGGGCCAGCCGGGCCCGGACGGCGCCCAGCGGCGCGGCCTGTGCCCGGCGCTGGTCGACCGTACCGTCGGCGATGTCGCCGGTGTGGCAGACGATGTCGGCAGCCAACCCGTTGACCACCTCGATGGTCCGGGCGGACCAGCGTGCCCGGTCGATCGGGCCGTAGTGGGTGTCGGTCAGCAGCACCACCCGGACCCCGTCGAGACCCGAACCCAGCCGATCCACGATGACCTCCACCCGCCGGACCCGGGGCACCCGCATCGCCTCGGCGTACCCCCAGACGGCCAGGACGACCGAGATTGCCGCCGCACCGACCGCCACAGCCCGGGACCGCACCGGATCGGCGACCCCCACCGCGGCCAGCGGAAGCCGGGCCACGTTTCCGAGCAGCGCCCAGACGAACAGGATCCAGACCAGGCCAAGCAGTGTGTCCCCCGCGCGGGCCGCCGCGTCCAGCCGCCGGCGGCCGTGCCCGAGATACATCAGGGCGGGGAACGCGACCAGCGCGACGACGAACACGCTCGTGCCGGCGGCCACCACCGGCGCAGGCCAGGCCGCCGCCACCGTCAACGTCCACCAGGGCAGCCCGAACAGCAACGCCAGGACCGCGACCAGCGTCGCCCCGGACACCAGCGGTCGCAACGACCCTCGTGCCGGCTGCACCTGTACGGAATCGCCAACCGCCATCGTCGTCCTCCCGTCCGGGTCCGTGCAGCATGACACGTTTGCGACCGGCGGTCGGTCGCGGTGGTCCGCGCTGGCACCGGTTCACCTGTCGTGGCAGGGGTTTGCTGCGCCGGTGATCAGGGCACGTGGCGCGTGAACAACCATCGATCGAGGGCCATGACGCAACGGGGGCATGATGGACAAAGGTGCAAGAGTCGGTATCGCCGCGACGCTGGCCATGACGGCCGGGGCCGTGGTGCCGATGCCCGCTGAGGCGGCGAGTGCAGGAACATTCGCGGCCGCTACGTACCTCGCCACGGGGTCGACCGCGACTAACGCCGTCGCTGTCGCCGACGTCACCGGTGACGGGCGACGCGACATCGTGGTCGGCGTTGATGCCGTTGACGGTACGCAGACGAGTTCTGTGCTGGTCTTCGACCAGCGAGCCGACCACAGTTTCGGCGCTCCCACCAGGATCAAGGCGCACGGCGGCTACAACAGCAACGTGCAGCTCGCGGTCGCGGACATCGACGGCGACGGCCGTACGGACGTGGCGATGTCGTCCTCCGCCGGCGTCGATGTGCTGTTTCAGCGTGGCGGGCGCCTCGCCGCGCCGCTGCTGGTCTCCGGGGGTGCCGGGGACGTGGCGATCGGGGACATGACCGGGGACGGACGACCGGATCTTGTCGTCGGCACACGCCAGGGCGAGGTCAGGATCTACCGGCAGACTGCGGCGCATGCGTTCCAGAAATACCGGACGGTCACCGGGCCGATCATCACCGGCGCACCCGTGAACCAGGTGTTCGCCGCCGACCTCAACGGAGATGCCCGCACCGACCTCGCACAGTTCTACGGTCACGGCACGTGGGTGCGGCTGCGTCGCGCGGATGGTTCCTTCGGGCCGGCGACGACCTACCGGACGCCGGCCGATGACTCCGGCTTTCGCCGCATCGGCTCCGGTGCGGCGGTCGGTGACGTCACTGGCGACGGCCGGGCCGACCTGGTGACCAGCGTTGACGGCAACAGGCCGGACGCCGCCGTCCAGGTATTCGCGCAGGGAGCCGATGGGCTCGCGACGACGCCGACCAGATACCCCGCATACGACAGTCCCTCTGGCCTGACAGTCGGCGATCTGACCGGCGACGGCCGCGAGGACCTGGTTGTCGCACACAACAGTTGGCGCGCGGTGAGCGTCTATCTGCAGCGGTCGACCGGGGAGCTCGCCGGGTACACGACGAACGGGGTCGACGGGGTCGGGCCCCAGGCGGACTCCCTGGCCATCGGTGACGTCACCGGGGACGGGAAGCCGGACGTCGTCGCCGTCGCGTACGACAAGGTGGCTGTCCTTCGGCAGCTCTGACACTCGCCGGCTGTGGACCACGTGCTCGGGTCGGCCTCGCCGCCCGCCGCGTGGCCCACAGCCGGCGTCACTGCAGTCCTGCTGATTCTCGGGGCGACGCCGGCCGCGATGTCGCCGTCGCCTGGTCCGGCCGCTCCGGGGAAGTCAGATCTCGCTCTCGACGCCGGCTCTCCTCGCTGAGCACTGACCGCATCATCGGCGCTCTTCGTGACCCGCCTAGAGGGCTGCTATCGCCACGGCGTCCGCCGCTCGGGTAGCAGTCGCGCGAGGACGACGTACGACGAATTGCGGTGACGAGTCAGCCCGATTCGCCGCAGTCGGTGACGTCGGCCCGCTTCCGGATCAGGGACGAGTAGATGAGCGGGGATCCGGTGAGCGTGTTCCCGGACTTGACGCCCTCCCAGATGTAGTTCTCCACATGGCTTCCGTAGCCGTCCAAGGGAAACAGGCCGTCGTTGGTCATGTGCCAGAGCCGGGTGGGGTCTCGGAACGCCAGCGACAGCACGAACCTGTTGCCGGCATCCTTCAGACGCCCGGCTGTGCCGGCGTGGGCCAGAAGCTCCACGT
This sequence comes from Micromonospora sp. WMMD754, assembly GCF_049315235.1. Classification (NCBI taxonomy): domain Bacteria; kingdom Bacillati; phylum Actinomycetota; class Actinomycetes; order Micromonosporales; family Micromonosporaceae; genus Micromonospora; species Micromonospora sp. WMMD754. The sequence continues at coordinate 2,646,083 of NZ_CP186058.1, read as the reverse complement.
CCACCGTCTCGCAAGGTCTGAGGTCCTGCTGCTGCCAGAAGACCGCTTCCCCGGATTGCGCGATGGCGAAGATCGCGGCATCTCGGAGCGGGACGGGTGACCTGTTCAGCATCGAGACCGTCGCGACGACGACGAGGCCGGACGACGGCGGCTTCGCGGACGCGGAGGTGTCGTCGTCGGCGATCCAGATAGCCACGCGGGAGGCGTAGCGCCGTTCGTACCGCTCCCGGGCGATCTGGTTCAACCTGATCTGGTCACGGTTGACCTGCTGTTGATCTTTGAACGCCTGAACGGCGAAGACCGCCGCCACGACACTGACGGGAATGGCGGTAAGCGCGGCAATTGCCTGAAGACCTGCGCCGTTGCGGTTGAACCACGAAAGCCGGCCGCCGGCCGCCGCCGGCACTTTCTCGGATTCCATCGGGTCGTCGTGATTCTTCACAAAACCACAGCCTATCGACGCCGACCAACGGGTGAAACCGCGACGGATACGCCACCGACTCAGGGTGAGGCGATCGGCAATCGGCAGGAACCCATCGGGGCGAGGCCGAGGTCGCCGAGTGTGGCCGCGCCGCGCGTGGCGTGGACGCCACCGGCGAACACCAGGGTTCGTGCGGACTGGTATCGGCAGCCGGCGACGTCGAACGCGTCGACCGCGGTGAGCAGCGCCCGTTGATCGCCGTCGAGTAGGGCTTCAGCCCGTTGCACCATGGCTTCGGCGACCGGGTTGCCGGCCACGACGGTCCGGGCCCCGGCCAGGTGGTCACGAGCGCTCGGGCTTCCGGCGAGCACCGCCGCCTCGGCGCGTAGTGCGACATACCAGTGGAGCCACACCCACGTGACCGACTTCCAGACCGAGCCGGGATCGGGCGCCATCCGTTCCAGCGCCTCTGCCGCCTGCCCCCGGTGCAGCAGGAGCATCGCATCGAAGACCGCACCATAGCCGTGGATCTGTTCCGGCGAGGTGCCGAGCCGACTCTGGACATCGACCCAGACACTTCGGGCCTCCCGGTCGTCGCGGAGCCCGTGGATCATCGCGACACCGGCTGCCGCGGGACCGAGCACCGACCTGGCGGGGCGGCCGGCCCGCTGCCACGCGTCGAGGAACCGCACACTGCCGGCGAGCACCTCGTCGGTGTCGCCCGCGAGCGCGTCGGCAACCAGCAGCCAGCTCGTGGCACGGTGACCGACCTCCGCGAGCAGCGGGTGATCGGCGATCTGCCGCGCCCACCGGCGGGCGGCCGGCAGGTCTCCCGCCCCGAGGCCGGCCTCGGCGGCATTGCCGAGAGCGTCGAGTAGTTCGTGGGTGGTGGCCGGAGTTGCCGGCAGGGACGCGAGCAGCGCGACCCGGCGCCGCGCCGTGGCCGCGCTGGCGAACGTCTCGCCGGCCCAGCACTGGGCGCCGGTGAGCGCGTCGAGCGCGGCGGACTCGGCGAGCGGGTCGCGAGTGCGGTGCGCGAGTGCGACCGCCCGCTCGGCACGCGCGATCGTTTCGGGTACGTCGTTGTCGGGCGGGCCCTGCGCGGCGCCGAACGCGTCGGTGAGCACCCCGGCCTCGGCGAGCGCCACCGCGGCCTGGGCGGCCGGGTCGTCGCCGGCCAGCTCCCGCGCCTCGGTGGTGAGCGCGATCGCCTCCTGCGCCGGCGGGAGTTGTGCGAACTTGCTCCAGAACCGGTAGGAGCTGGTGGCGGCGGTCGCCAGGTCGGCGGCGGCGCCGGCGTCGTCTCCCGCTCGGCGGGCGGCCCCGGCGGCCGCCCGGTAGAGGCGGTACATGTCGTCGCCGCGCATGCGGCATCCGGCCACGGCTGCGGCCTGTCTGAGCATCGCCGCCTCGGCGGTGGGCTCGCCGGCGAGCGCGGCCGCCTGCTCGTAGCGCAGCTGAGACTCGCCGATCAGGGTTCGGACGAAGGTCAGCTCCGCCAGGTGACGGGCGAGGCGGTAGGCGTCCGGGCGCTGCTCCGGACGGTCGGCCGCCCACGACAGGGCGGTGCGGAGGTCGTCCGCCACCGGGTCGAACCGGGCTCGCCAGTCCGCCCGCACCTCGGCCAGGTCGGTGGCCCTGGTCAGGCACCAGCGAAGGTGCCGGGACCGGGTGTCGGTCAACTCGCCGGCCTCGGCGAGCCGTTCCGTGCCGTACTGGCGGATGGTTTCCGGCAGCCGGTACTCGGTTCCGCCGGGAAAGGCCCGCACCGTCAGCAGGCTCTGTTCGGCGAGCCGGGCCAGGCCGTCGGCGACGATGCCCTCCTCCGCGCCGGTGACCTCCGTCGCCGCCGATGTGGAGAAGGGCGCCACGAAGACCGACACCCGGCGCAGCAGCGTCCGGTCGGCCGGCTCCAACAGGGCGTGACTCCAGTCCAGCGTCGCGCGCACCGATCGGTGCCGGTCGTCGGCCCGGGCGCCCCCGGTGAGCATCCGCAGGGGATGGGACAGGGCGGCGGTGATGCCGTCCAGCCCCAGCGTCGGATACCGCGCGGCGGCCAACTCGATCGACAGCGCCATTCCGTCCAGCCGCTCGCAGATAGCGGCGACCTGGTCGCGCAACGGAGGATCCAGTGGCCAGCCCACCGCTGCCGCCCGCTGCACGAACAGCGCGACCGCGTCCGACTCGCCGTCGACGGCCAGCGACAGCGGCGGCACCGGATAGACCCGCTCGAAGGGCACCATCAGCCGTGCCCGGCTGGTCACCAGCACCGTCACTTCGGGGCACGCCGCCAACAGCCGCTCGAGGAACAGCGCCACCCCGTCCAGCACGTGTTCGCAGTTGTCGAGCACCAGCAACGCGTGATGGTCGGCCAGGGCGGTGACGACGGACTCGGTCATGTCCCGGCCGGGCTGCTCACCCAGGCCCAGCGCCACGCCCACCGCGGCGGCGATCATGCCGGAGTCGGCCACCGGGACCAGATCGACGAACCACACACCGTCGGAATACTCGCCACCGGCCCGCGAGGCGACCGCCAGCGCGAGCCGGGTCTTGCCCACTCCGCCCGGACCGACCGCGCTCACCTGACGGTGCGCCCGGATGAGTTCGGTCAGCTCGGCGCACTCGCGCGCCCGCCCCACGAACGGGGTCAGCGGGGCCGGTAGGACCGGCGCCTGAAGAGCGGCGCCTCCGCCGGTCAGCTCCGGCACCCGCTGCGCGAGCGCACGGCGGTCCGGGACCTCCAGCTTGCGCAGCAGCGAGGAGACGTGCGTCTCGACGGTACGCACCGAGATGAAGAGTCGCGCTCCGATCTCCGCATTGCTGAGGTGGTCTCCGACCAGCGCAAGCACCTCGGCTTCGCGAGGGGAGACGTCAACCATCACCCCATTCTGTCGCACGTCTCTCCGTGTGCCGGTTCCGTGGTCGACTCCGTGGCCGGCACGGATCCGGGCGGGACCTGCCCGAGGAGATGCTGTGCGCACACACCCGTCCGGGCCGGCCGAGGCCCGCGGACCGAAGGAGTGATCATGGGGAATTCTTCCGCGCAGGGGATCAGGACCGTACTGCATCCGGTGTCCGATCTGGGCAGGGCCAAGGCGACGTACGCGGCCCTGCTCGGCGTGCCGCCCACGGTCGACTCGTCCTACTACGTCGGCTTCGACGCCGCGGGTCAGCACATCGGCCTGGTGCCGGGCGGTGGACCGCAGCGCCTGACCTCGCCGGTGGCCTACTGGCACGTTCCGGACGTCGAAGCGAAGCTGACCGAGCTGAGCGCCGCCGGCGCCACCGTGACCGAGCCCGCCCACGATGTCGGCGGCGGTCGCCTCGTGGCCACCGTCGCCGACCCCGACGGCAACCTGCTGGGCCTGATCCAGGACAGCTGAGCGACCGGCTCGCTCGAGCCGCCGACCACGATCCGAACCACACGAAAGGGAAACAATCATGCTCGCCATCGATTCCGTCACGCTCGAAGTGCCGGATCCGGCAACCGCCCAGGACTTCTACACCGGGGCCTTCGGACTGGGCCCCCGCCTGCGCGTCGACGCGTCACGCGAACCCACGACCGGTTTTCGCGGGTTCGCCGTGTCGCTCGTGGTGTCCCAGCCGGGAACCGTCAACCGCCTCTTCGGCGCCGCCCTCGACGGCGGAGCGACCACCCTGAAGCCGGCCGCGAAGAGCTTCTGGGGCTACGGCGGGGTGCTGCGCGACCCGTACGGCACGATCTGGAAGATCGCGACATCGTCGAAGAAGGACACCGGACCGGCCAGCCGGCACGTCGACGAGATCGTGCTTCTGTTGGGGGTGCGGGACGTCGCCGTGACCAAACGGTTCTACGTCGATCGTGGCCTGACCGTGGCCAAGAGCTTCGGCCGCAAGTACGTCGAGTTCGCCACCTCGAACATCAAACTGGCGTTGTACGGCCGCCGTGCCGCGGCCAAGGACGCGGGCGTCTCGCCCGACGGCGACGGATCACACCGACTCGTCATCGGCAGCAGCGCGGGCACCTTCGTCGACCCCGACGGCTTCGCATGGGCGGACGACATCTCCTAGGGTCAGCCGAGCGATCTCGGCGGAGCACACGGGGCCATCCCCACTTCCGGCACGCGGGCACGGGTGACGTCAGCGTCCCGCGTCGCCGGCAGGTGCGCCGGACACGGTTGCGACGCCGGGGCGGAGCGGGTTCACGTGGCATGGTGATGATCACCACGATCGGTCAACTCTCCCCTGACGGAAGAGTAGGGTCGGCGCCGGTCTTCCGGGCCTGTCCGGACGGCCGCCGCCGCGTCCCTGACCGGGTCGAGGTGATGAGGCCCTCGGCCGGCAGGACGCACTGTTGCCGGTCGCGGTAGCTGCGACCCCGGTGGTGGGGGTCGGACCTGCACGCGTCCGCGTGCGGCCCCGAGTGGAAATGGCTGTATGTCTTCTGTGCTGTCCGCGGTCTCCCGGCCGCGCCTGTCCCGTCCGTCCTGGCTGTCGCCGAAGGTGTTCCGCACCGAGGTCCTGGCCGGCCTGGTCGTCGCTCTGGCGTTGATTCCCGAGGCGATCTCGTTCTCGATCCTGGCCGGGGTCGACCCTCGGGTGGGCCTGTTCGCCTCGTTCACGATGGCGGTCACGATCGCGGTCTGCGGCGGCCGGCCGGCGATGATCTCCGCCGCGACCGGAGCCATCGCGCTGGTGGTGGCGCCGCTGGCGAAGGAGCATGGGCTGGACTACCTGGTCGCGGCGGTGATCCTCGGCGGCGCGATCCAGGTGCTGCTGGCGGCGCTCGGGGTGGCGAAGCTGATGCGGTTCATCCCCCGCAGTGTCATGGTCGGTTTCGTCAACGCCCTCGCGATCCTGATCTTCGCCGCCCAGGTCCCGCACCTGCTCGGCGTACCGTGGCTGGTCTATCCCCTCGTCGCCGTCGCTCTGGCGATCATGGTCGGGCTGCCCCGACTCACCCGTGCCGTCCCGGCGCCGCTGGTCGCGATCGTGGTGTTGACCGCGGTCACCGTCTTCGCGAGCGTGGCGGTGCCGACCGTGGGCGACGAGGGCGCCCTGCCGGACAGCCTGCCCACCCTCGGCCTGCCGCAGATCCCCTGGACCATGGGCACCCTCACCCTGATCGCCCCCTACGCCATCGGTATCGCGCTGGTCGGGCTGATGGAGTCGCTGATGACCGCCAAGCTGGTCGACGACATCACCGACACCCCCTCCAGCAAGACCCGCGAGTCCTGGGGCCAGGGCGTCGCCAACATCGTCACCGGGTTCTTCGGCGGTATGGGCGGCTGCGCGATGATCGGCCAGACAATGATCAACGTGAAGGCGTCCGGCGCCCGCACCCGCCTGTCGACGTTCCTGGCCGGCGTGTTCCTGCTGGTCCTGGTCGTCGTGCTCGGCGACGTGGTCGCCGTCATCCCGATGGCCGCCCTGGTCGCCGTGATGATCGTCGTGGCGGTGTCGACGTTCGACTGGCACTCCGTCGCACCGGCCACCCTCAAGCGGATGCCGTACGGCGAGACGATCGTCATGCTCGCCACCGTGGTAACCACCCTGGCCACCCACAACCTGGCCGTCGGCGTCGTCGTCGGCGTGCTCACCGCCATGGTGATCTTCGCCCGCCGGGTCGCCCACCTGGTCGAGGTCACCAGCGTGCTCGACCCCGACGGCGGCACCCGGATCTACTCCGTGCACGGTGAGCTGTTCTTCGCCTCCAGCAACGACCTCGTCGGCCAGTTCGACTACGCGAACGACCCGGAGAATGTGGTGATCGACATGACCCACGCCCACGTCTGGGACGCCTCCTCCGTCGCCGCGCTCGACGCGATCACCACCAGGTACGCCAGCCGGGGCAAGACCGTCGAGATCGTCGAGCTGAACACGCCGAGCGCCCGCATCCACGACACCCTCGCCGGCCAGCTCGGCGTCGGCCACTGATGGCTACCGCCACCAGCCGCGACACCGGCCCGGAGCAGCACGCCTCCGGGCCGCCCGCCGACCGGCTCATGCAGATCGGCGAAGCCGCCGAACGCGTCGGGCTCAGCATCCGCACCATCCGGCACTACGAGGAAGCCGGCCTGATCGTCCCCTCCGCCCGCAGCGAGGGCGGCTTCCGCCTCTACACCGGACCCGACCTCGACCGCCTCGCCGTGGTCAAGCGGATGAAGCCCCTCGGGTTCACCCTCGACGAGATGCGGGACCTGCTCACCGTCCTCGACGCCCTCGACACCGCCACCGGCGCCGCCCGCGCCGAGTTGCTCGACCGGCTCGAGATGTTCCACACCGCCGCCACCACCCGCGTCACCGCTCTCCGCGACCAACTCGCCACGGCCGAGGGCTTCGCCGACACCCTCCGCGACAGACTCGACCACCACGGCAGCCCGGCGGGCTGATCACGCCGCAGCCGACCAGCCCAGGACGACGATCTCGGACACCCGGACACCCGGACGCCGGGATGGCCTGGCGCCGTTGGTGAGTCGACCCGCCGAGAGACGAAACGGGAGCAGCCGGCTCAGTCGCTCTCGTCGACGAACTTGTAGTAGCTCATCCGGAAGCGCTGCAGCAACGCACGCATGAACTCCGCGCCGGTCTCCGGTCGCACCCGTTCCGCCCCGGCCGGTACCCCGTTGTCGTAGAAGTCCTGCGCCAGCGCCCCCCACTCGGGGTCCAGCACGGACAGCGTCACCGTCCGGCCGGGCTCCCAGCGGAACTCGGCCACCCTCCGGCTGGTGTGCTGCGCGAACGTGTACAGCCCCACGCGGGTCGGTGCCTGCTCGGTCATGCCTGCCTCCTGGATCACCACGACTCCTCCGCTCACCGACGGTCCTGCGCTCACCACGGGCTCGGCGGGCGGAAGGCCCCCCACGCCTCGCCGGTGATCATGCCTCGGCTGCGTATCTCGTTGAAGCGGTCCATCGCCCCGGAGACCGCGCTCTCGTTCAGGCCGGTGGCGCGCAGCCGGTCGGCCAGCACGGCCGGGTCGGTGCTCTGGAGCCGGGCCATCGTGTCCGGGCTGAGCGGCTGGTTCCGCTGCTGCGCGACGAAGTCCGAGCGCAGCGGTTCGGCGTTCGACTCCGGGAAGGAGTAGCCGTGGTCGATGGCGACCAGGCGGCCGTCCGGACCGGTCAGGTAGTTACCCATGTGCCGGTCGGTGTTGCCGCTGATGTAGTCGAGCACCGCCATCCGCTCTCGTTCCGCGAGGGAGTAGTCGGTGACGGGACGGCCGGGGTGCGCGTTCTCCACGAACTCCTGCATCGAGCCGGCGCCGTGCGGGCCGTCCCACCGCGCGGTGGTCGGCACCAGGCCGAAGCCCAGGTCCTCGTCGAGGCGGGAGGCGGCGACCTCACGGGCGGCCAGCTGGTTCTCCGGGATGGTGGAGCGCACCTGCACGAACTCGTTCTCCGGCACGTTCGGCTTGTAGACGCCGTGCGTGCCGTCGGTGAACGTCACGTCATAGGCGTCGTTGACGTGCTCACCGGGTTTGAGTTCGACCATGCTGTGCACCTCTCTGCCGAGCAGCCGCAACTCGGCCTCGCTCGCATGATGCGGCACGGCCGGATCGGTGCCGGACCCGGACTCGGGTGGATCGGCGCCGTCGAGGTCGGGCTCGTCGACGTCGTGTCCCCCACCGCCGCCGTTTCCCGGGCCCCCGTCGGGCGCCGGGCCGCCCCCGTGCGCCGGGCCGCCGGCGGGCCCGGGCGATGCGGGCGGACCGCCGGGCGCCGGCCCTCCCCCGCCGCCGTGCGTGGGCGGGTCGGCCCAGGCCCACGGCGGCGGCTGGCCGCCGCCACCGGCGGGGGCGTCGTAGGACCGCGGCCGGGGGCCGGCAGCCGGCGTGTCGGGGGTGGCGGTCCCGGTGGGGGTACGCCGAAGGCCCCGCAACGCCGCACGGAGGGTGTCGAGCAGCTCGCCGAGCTTGGACAGGATCGGCCGGAGCCGGCTGACGCTGCGGGCCAACGCGGTGAGCAGCCCGGCGACCTTCGCCGCCCACTTGGCGACCAGCGCGGAGACCTGCGCCGCGACCAGCGGGGTGGCCACGCCCAGGGTGAGGGCCTCCTCGGCGAGCCACTGCCAGAGCCGGACGGCGAGGACGGAGACGAAGTCGGCGATCAGGTCCCGGACCAGCTCCCGGACCAGGGCGACCAGCAGTCCCGCGCCCTCGACGACGGTGCCGATCAGGCCCGAGGCGTCGGCCAGGCCGGCGAGGTGACGCACGTGCTGGTCGCTGTAGCGGCGGTAGGCCTCGGAGGCGGGGCCCGTCCAGGTGGCGATCTCGGTGCGTACCGCCTCGGACAGGGCGGTGACCTGGCCGGCGACGTGCCGCGAGACGTTGTGCCACGTCTGGGCGTACGCGGTGATCTGGTCCGGGTCGCCGGCCAGCCAGTCCAGCGCGTCGGAGAGGGGTTTGACGTGCTCGATCAGCCAGGCGACGCCCCAGGAGACGACCGACCCGATCGGGTCGACGCAGGTCGCCAGCACCTCCAGGGACGTCCCCACGCCGCCGATGGTCGAGTCGATCCAGGAGCCGTTCTCGATGCCGTTGCGCAGGTCGACGAGGCTCTCGACGATGCCGATGCCGCTGTAGCCGGTGGTGGTGTCCTGCCGGGCCGCGACCAGCGGGTTCGCCGCCGCGGTGCTCACCGGTGCAGCCGCTGGAAGAGGGCGGAGACCGTCCCGTCGGTGTCGTGGTAGGCGGTGACCGTCGTGTCGAGCGCACCGGCCGCGCTGTGCAACGCCTCCCGCGCCGCCGCGAGGGCGTCCACCGCCGGACCCTGGAGGAAGTCGAGCAGGAAGGGGATCGCCTGGCAGACCGGGATCTGCCCGTAGGCCTCGGCGCCCATCCGGACGTGCGCGCCCGCGTCGTGTGCCGTGCCGATCTCCCCGGCGATCCGGTCGACCGAGCGGGCGTGCCCGGTCAGCGCCGCCGCGGTGACCTCGAAGCCGCGCGCCTCAGCGCCCATTTCCGCTCCAGCCCGCGTACCCCGGGTCGCCCTCCTCGGGCACCTCCGGGAAGCGCGCCGCGTAGCTGCCGACGACGGCGCGCGCGGTCTCGGAGTCCGCGCCGACGGTGCCGGCGGCGGCGTCGGCGACCTGGGCGGCCAGCCGGCCCTGCGCCCGCCGCATCACGGCCAGCACCGTGGCGGCGATCTCGTCCGGCCGCCAGCGCAGCACCCGGTCGTCGAGCCGCAGGTCGGTCATGGCTCCGGACGCGGCGACGGTCACCCGGACCGCGCCCTGCGCGCCCTCGGCGGTCGCCGACATCGCCGCCACCTCGTCGGACAACGCCTGCGCCCGGCCGGCGCGCTCGGAGATGCCCGCCACCCAGGACGCCACGAACCGGTCGGTCGAGGCGGCGAAGTCGCCCATGGGAAACTGCGCCATCAGACCTCCCCCGTGTGACGGCCCGTCGGCCGCCTCCGGGAAGCACCGGGTGCGGCGCGGTCGACATACGGTACGCCATCGCCCTCCACGGTGGAGTCCCATGTGGGCGCTGCCGGTGCCCACGGGCGGGCCGGGGTTGGTGCCGCCCGCTAGGGTGGTACGTGGCACACCGGGGAGGGAACGTGGTCAGGCGCTGGGGACCTGCCGGGCTGACGCTCGGGCTCGCTCTGCTGGCGGCGGGGTGCGGCGGTGAACCGTCGCTGACCGGCACATGGATCATGGCGGAGAACCAGTCCCGCACCATGACGGTCCGCGACGACGGCTCCGTGTCGGCCAACGTCGACGTCCCCTGCACCGGCGCCACGAAAGACCAGGGCGACCGGGAATACCGGCTCGAGCTGGACTGCGGCATCACCAAGATCTCGGCCGACGGCGTTTTGAGCGCCGACGGCAGGACCCTCACGGTCAAGGACCCGAGCACCGGCCAGGAAGCGGTCTGGAACCGCAAGTGACCCGTCGGGTGGCCCACGTCGACCGGTGACCGTGCGGCGCGTCCCGAAGGAATCGGAGCCCATGTCGACCGAATCCGCTCTCGTCGCCGCGTACCCCCGGCTGTTCGCCCCGCAGCGATGGGAGTGGGGCGGGCTCGACGCCCAGTTCAGCACCGGAGCGCCACCGGACGAGCTGGTCACCAACGTGCACCTGGTGGGGTTCAGCGGCGACCAGGTCATCCTGTGCCGCGACGACCGCGACGTGTGGTTCCTGCCCGGAGGCACGCGCGAGCCCGGTGAGAGCGTCGAGGACTGCGCCCGGCGGGAGCTGCTGGAGGAGGCGGGTGCGGTGCTCACCGGCCCGCTGACCGTCGTCGGCGCGCACCACTGCGTCACCGACCGCCCGCTGCCGTACCGGCCGCACCAGCCGCATCCGGAGAAGGCCTGGCTGTGGTGTGCCGCCGACGCCGCGATCGTCCAGGCGCCGACGATGCCGGCGGACGCGGAACAGATCGTCGAGGTCCGGGCGGTGCCGGTCGCCGAGGCCGCCGTGCTTCTGCTCACCGATCAGCCCTGGCTCCCCGACCTGCTCATGCTGGCCGTGCGGACACGCGGGCGGGGATGATCGCGCCTGCCTCGCCGGTCAGACCGACTCCAGCTCGCGATCCTCGCTCGGCGAGGGAGCTGCGGCCCGTCCGGCCCGGTTGTCGACCCTGGTCATGACGGCCCGGGCATACAGCGCGATGCCGGCCAGCATGCTGGCCACGGCGATCGGCACTCCGAGCAGGGGCTGCACGTACATCGCCAGGAACCAGGACCTGACGTCGATGTCGGACAGGATGAACACCAGCGGGACGATCCCCTGGGGGATGAGCAGGATCGAGCCGAGGGCCCAGCTCAGTCCCTCGACCGTCCCGCCCGTCCTGGCCACGGCGCCGTCGGCGGCCCGGACCACGGTGGGCCGACCGGTGCGCATGGTGTGCAGCAGGTCGGGTCCGTCCTCGGTGAGCTTCCGGATCGCCAGGCCGCCCAGCACCCAGGCGACGGCGACGCCGGTCAGCACGCCGACCGGCAGCCCGGCCCAGCTCACCCACGGCTGGTCCAGGCGCGTGCCGAGGTAGACCACGGCGAGCGCGGGCGCCGGCGGCACCAGCCCGATCCAGAACAGCACGTTGGACCGGCCGGTGGTGTCTGCGCGCTCCAGCGGGTTGGTCGGCCGCTTGTGCGCGTCGGGGCCGGGGACCAGGCCGTACACCGACGAGTGGACGATCAGGCCGGCGCCGCCGCCGAGCAGGGCGGGCACCGCCGCGGCGACCCAGGGCCACGTCCACGTGGAGCCGCTCCACCAGGTGAGGGTGATGCTCAGGACGATCGCCGGCGGCGTGAAGACGATCAGGTACGCCCACTGCCGGCCGCGCACGTCGGCGCGCTGGGAGCCGATCGTCAGGGTCTGCCAGAGCGCGGTGCCGTCCTGGCTGTAGAGGTTGCAGGCCGAGGTGATCGCGAAGAGCGCGAGCGCCGGGCCGGCCCAGGGCAGCAGGAGACGGGCGTCGAAGGTCAGCGGCAGCAGCGCGGTGCCCAGCGCCCAGACGATCGGCACCACCGCCGTGGTGGTCCGCAACGGATCGCGCCACCAGGTGCGCAGCTCCTTGCGGACGACCGCGCCGGTCGGGCCGCCGAGCGGGCCGCCGCTCACCGGGGGGCGGTCGGCGCTGCCCCGGATGGTGGCCCGGGCCCGGCGCGGGGTGCCCAGCTCGACCGACCAGACGAGCAGCAGCAGGACGCAGAGCGCGGCCAGCCCGGCCGGCGCGGCGATCGCGAGCGGCCAGTCCCCCCGGCCGGCGGCGTCCACCGCCACCACGCCCCAGCTCGACGGGATCGACCGCAGCGCGACGGTGGTCGGGTGGGAGAACCCGGTCTCGAGGATGTCGGAGTACATGACGGCCACCACGATCATCCAGCCGGACTGGGTGAGCACGAGCATCGCCGCGAACAGCACGCCGGTGACCGCGGCGCCCGCCCGGGACGCCGCGACGACGCCGAACAGCGCGTAGGCCACCCGGGACAACAGCACCACGAAGACCAGTTGCAGCGCCGCGACCGGCGCCGCCAGCAGCGCCGGGGCGAGCCCCTGCCGGGCGCCGTACGTGATCAGCCCGACGAAGCCCAGCGCGGTGACCGCCGTGGTGATCCCGACGAAGGCCGCGCCGAGCAGCCCCAGCGCGAGCCGGCGGCGCGGCACCGGCAGCAGCGTGAAGTGGTCGGCGCGCAGCACCGCCGAGCCGCCGAACAGCGGGCCGGCCAGCCAGCCGAGCGTCCACATGCCGAACACGCCCGCGAGCAGGTCGCCGAGCACCATGGGGTTGGGCAGCTCGACCAGGGAGAGCCAGATGGTGGCGGCCGCGAGCATCAGGCCGAGAACCGCGCCGACCAGCATCCACGCGGCCCGGCCACCGGTCATCGAGTTCTTGACGACCGTCAGCTTCATCCGGATCAGGATGCCAGCCACGACAGCCCTCTCCGGCCCTGCTCGTCGCCGCCGACCAGCCGGACGAACGTCTGCTCCAGCGTGCCCCCGCCGCGGACCTCGGCGAGCGGACCGGCCGCCACGACCCGCCCCCCGGCCATCACGGCCACGGTGTCGCACAGCTGCTCGACCAGCGGCATCACGTGGCTGGACAGCACCACCGAGCCGCCACTCGCCACGAACCCGGTCAGGATCGCCTTGAGGGCCGCCGCGGACACCGGGTCGACCGCCTCGAACGGCTCGTCCAGCACGAGCAGCCGGGGCCCGTGCAACAGCGCGGTCGCCAGCCCGATCTTCTTGCGCATGCCGGTCGAGTAGTCGACCACCAGGGTGCGCTCGGCCGCGCCGAGCTCCATCACGTCGAGCAGCTCCTGCACCCGGCCGGCCAGCACGCCGGCCTCGATGCCGCGCAACTGCCCGATGTACGTCAGCAGTTCGCGTCCGGTCAGCCGCTCCGGCATGGACAGCCCGTCGGGCAGCACGCCGATCAGCGCCTTGGCCTCGACCGGGTCGGACCACACGTCCACGCCGAACACCTGCGAGGCGCCCTCGTCCGGGCGTAGCAGCCCGACCGCCATGGACAACGAGGTCGTCTTGCCCGCGCCGTTGGGGCCGACCAGCCCGAAGAAGGAACCCTGCGGCACCACGAGATCGACGTGGTCGACGGCTGTGTTCGCGCCGAACGTCTTGTGCAGGCCGGACAGTCGCAGTGCCGCGGGCGGGCCGCCCGCGTCGGGATCGTCCGCTGCGGCGGGCCGGGTGGTCGCTGGCTCCATGGTTCCCCTCGACGTCGCTGGGTGGCGCCGGGCCTGGTCTGCCCCGACCTGCGCTGCCTGCGCATGCGCCGACGAAGAGGGTTGGTCCACCGCGCTCACCCGGCGGAGAGGGCGTGCGGGCTGAGTCTAGCGACCGGGGACGCCGGGAGTGGCCCACCGACGCCTCAGGACGGCCCGGATCCGACGCCCCGCACCGCCTCGACGACGGACTGGGCGACCTCGTCGGGCCGGGACACCGCCATCGCGTGGGAGGCGCCGGCGACCTCCCGGACCCCACGGGCGCCGGCCCGCTCGGCCATGAAGCGGTGCGCGGCGACCGGGATGTTCCGGTCGGCGTCACCGAAGACGAACCACGTGGGCAGCGACCGCCACGGTGGGGTGGTCGCCGCGAGGCCGTCGCCGAGCGCCTGCTCGGTCACCGGCCGCTGCGTCCGCGCCATCAGGATCGCGAGGTCGTCGGACACGTCGGCGGCGAACTGCGCGTGGAAGGCGTCCTGCCGGATCGCCGTCTCCTTGCCGCCGGTCGCGACCGGGTAGGAGACCAGCGTGTCGGCCAGCGTGCTGCCGGGGAACTGCCCGGACAGCGCCAGCGCCGACTCGCCGGTGTCCGGGCAGAACGCGTTGACGTAGACCAGGGCACGCACCGAGGACTCCCCCGCCGCCGCCTCCGTGATCACCATGCCGCCGTACGAGTGACCGACGAGGATCACCGGGCCGGCGATCCCGCGCACCACGTCCCGCACGTACGCGGCGTCGCCGGCCACGCCGCGCAGCGGGTTGGCGGCGGCCACGACGGCCCGGTCGGGACCGAGCCGTTCGATCACGCCGTTCCAGCTGGCCGACTCGGCGAACGCGCCGTGCACGAGGACGAGGGTCGGTTCCTGATCTGGCACGACATCCGCTCCTTGGCTTCGGCGGAGCCGTGTGCGTCCGCTCGCCCTGTACCGGGCCGGCTGCTTACCCACCGTGCGGCGGTGAAACGTCCGTCTTCGGCCGGCGGTGCGGACCGACCACCCGGCGCCGGCCTGCGAGGCCTTCGTCGGGCGGGATGCCTATGCTCGTCGGGTGGAGCACAGCGAGCAGGCCGTGCTGGCCGGGATGCTGCAGTCGGCCGAGGATTTCGCCCCGGTCGAGGCCGTCGAGGCCGTCACCGGCGTGCTCGCCACCGCGTTGGACGCGCTCGCCGTCTCGCTGCTGGTCGCCGACCTCAGCGGACGGGCGCTGGTCCGGCTGACCCATCACCCGGCGGCCGACGGGCCGGACCGGCGTCACGGTGAGGAGGCCGCCGAGATCCTGCCGTTCGACGGCGGGCCCTACGAGCAGGCCCTGCGCCATCAGACCAGCCAGGTGCTCCCGGCTGACGGACGATGGACGGTGCTCGCTCCGGTCACCGAACGCGGTGAGGCGATGGGGCTCCTGGAGATCGACCTGCCCGCCGAGCCGGATGCCGACGTGGTCGCCCAGATCGCCCGGGCCGCGCACGCGCTGGCGTTCGTGGTGATCGCCAACCGTCGACACACGGACCTGTTCGAGTGGGGACAGCGCAGCACCCCGTTCACGCTCTCCGCCGAGATCCAACGCCGCCTGCTGCCCGCCGCCTTCACCTGCGAATCCGGCGCGTTCACCCTCTCCGGCTGGCTGGAGCCCGCCGCGAGCGTCGGCGGGGACACCTTCGACTACAGCCTGGCCCGGGACCTGCTGCACTTCAGCGTCACCGACGCCATGGGCCACGGCGTGGCCAGCGCGCTGACCGCCACCCTCGGCGTCGGCAGCCTGCGCAACACCCGTCGCCGGGGTCACAGCCTGGTCGTGCAGGCCGAGGAGGCGAACCGGGCCGTCGCCGAGCACGCCAACGTACGCGGGGCCTACGTGACCGCCGTGCTCGGCCGGGTCGACCTGGGCACCGGACGCTGCGAGCTGCTCAACGCCGGGCACATCCCGCCGCTACTGGTCCGCGACGACCGGGTGACCGAGGTGGGTCTCCCGGCCAACTTCCCGCTGGGCATGTTCCCCGAGGAGCCCTGCCGCGCCGGCGAGGTCACCCTCCGACCCGGCGACCGGCTGGTCGTCGTCACCGACGGCATGCGCGAACGCAACGCGGCCGACCTCGACCTGTCCGCCGCCCTGCTCGGCATCACCGGCCTGCACCCCCGCGAGGCGGTGCGCGCCCTGTCCGACGCGTTGCTGGCCGCGACCGGACCGACGCTGGCCGACGACGCCACCCTGCTCGTCATCGACTGGTACGGCACGCACGGGCGGCGACGCAGCACCGGCGGCGCGGACACCGCACGCGCGAGTACCGGACGGCGGTGAGGGCGTCACGAGACCGCCGGCGACGCCTCCTCGGCGTCCCGCACGGTGTCGAAGACGCCGATGACCCGGTCGACCGAGGTGACCGACAGCACCCGCCGGACCGACCCGCCGACGCCGGCCAGCGCGAGCCAGCCGTCCCGCGCTCGCAGGTCCTTGTGCGCGACCACGAGCACGCCCAGGCCGCTGGAGTCCATGAAACCCACGCCGGCCAGATCGACCACGACCACCCGGGCCCCGCCGAGCACGACCTCGTCCAACCGGTCGCGCAACCGCGACGTGGTGCTCATGTCCAGGTCACCGGCGACCTCGATCACGGTGCCGACACTTCCCTGCCGGGTCGACAGCACCAGGTCCATCCGACCTCCCTCCCGCGACATGCCGCGTGGTTCCGCCACTGCGCGTACCGGTCCACGGTGCCAGAGTCCGAGCCCTCCCGCTCAGTGACGGGCCGGCCGCGGATCCAACCCGATCGGGCCGCGGCCGTGCGCGACGGCGTGAGCGCGTCGGTGGCGGGCCGGTCCGGCTGAACATGCGCCGAAGCGGGGCACCGCTGCGGTGCGCCGGGTGGGAGGATCTGCCCATGCGACGGAGATCTCTGCTCATCGGCGCGGCGGCGGGCGTCGCCGCGCCCGTCGTGGCCTCCGGCGCGGCGACGGCGGCACCCGGCGTCGGCACCGACCCGCCGCGCCCCCGACCGCGCACCTGGACGCCGGCCAACAAGGCCGACGGCCTCGCCACCCTGCCCGCGGCCACCCGTCAGGTCGTGATCGTGACGGCGGCGAGCTGGAGCACGAGCTACGCCACGCTGGAGACGTTCACGAAGACCGACGGTCGCTGGGTCCCGGTCTCCACGGCGCTGTCCGCGCGGATCGGTTCCCAGTTCTTCAGCGACCACCACGTCGAGGGGGTGCCGACCACGCCGACGGGCGTCTACTCGTTCGGTGCGACGATCTACGGCATCGCCGCGAACCCGGGTGTCAAGCACCCCTACCACCGGATCGTCACCGACGACTGGTGGAACGAGAACCCGAACTCGGCCGGCTACAACACCTTCCAGCACACGGCCACCAGCCCCGGCGGCCTGAGCGAGGCGCTGTGGAAGGAGAAACCGGCCTACACGCACTTCGCGGTGATCACCTACAACATGCCGCCGAACGTGCCGAAGCCGGTGCCGAACGCGGGCAGCGGCATCTTCCTGCACGAGTTCAGCCGGACGCCGTCCGGTCCCACGGCCGGCTGCGTCAGCCTGTCCCACGCCGACCTGGTCGGCGTGCTCCGCTGGCTCGACCCGGCGGCCCAGCCGCGCATCGTGCTGTCACCGTTGGACAGCCTCGGCCGCTACTGACGCGTCGGGCGGACGCGCCCGGGCCCGGCGCGGAGTGTCGATCTCCACGCCGGGCCGGGGGCCGGGTCAGCTGGCCGTGCAGCTGGCCGTCGCACCGGGGCCGGTGCCGGTGCCCTGGAAGCCGAAGTTGGTCGTCTGCCCGGCCCCGACGCGCCCGTTGTAGCTCACGTTGGTGAACCGGACGGTCCCGCTGGTGCCGCTGGCCTGCGCGTTCCAGGCGCCGGTGATCGCGGCGCCCCCGGGCAGCGTGATGGTCACGGTCCAGCCGTTGATGGCCGCGGAGCCGGCGGTGACGTTCACGCTCGTGGTGAAGCCACCGGCCCACTGGTTGAGCGACACCGACGCCGAGCAGCCGTTGCCCGTCGGCGGCGGCGTGGTGGGCGGGGTGGTCGTCGGCGGGGTGGTCGTCGGCGGAGTCGTGGTCGGCGGAGTCGTGGTCGGCGGGGTGGTCGTCGGCGGCGCGGTGGTGGGCGGGTTGGGCGCGCCGTTGGCCAGGCTGTACGCCAGGTCCGGCTGGAACGAACCGGCCGCGTAGCGGCAGCCGTCCGCCTCACCCGGCGGCTTCACCCAGAGGTACGCGTCGATGTTGGCGTCGCCGGTGTTCGTCGTCGGGTACTGCCCGATCCGCCGGTCGGTGTTGTCGTCGGCGCACCAGTCCCCGCTGGCGCCGCCGTTGCGGCTGGTGTCGATGACCTGGCGCTTGCCGGAGATGCCCATGCCGTTGAGGGCGGAGATGACCGCCCGGCCGAAGTTCGCCTCGCTGGAGGTGGGGTTGAAGTTCGACACGTTGGTGAAGAAGCCGTCGGCGTACTGCACGCCGGCGGCGCGGAGCCGGTTGGCCGTGTCGTTCGCGCTGTTCCAGGTGGAGTGGCCGCCGTCGAGGTAGACCTTGGCGTTGGGGTTGGCCGACTTGATGGTCTGGGTGGCCGTGGTGAGCGCCTGGTTGCGCGCGTTCAGCTCGGCGCCGCTCAGGCAGGTCTGGAGGGCGAGCGAGTCGGTCTCCAGGATGATCATGACGGTCTGGTTGCCGAGTCCTCGGGCGAAGTTGGACACCCAGGTCTGGTACTGGTTGAGGTCCGGGGCCCCGCCGGCGCTGGCCCCGCCGCAGTCCCGGTTGGTGATCTCGTAGACCGAGAGCACCGGGATCTGCTGCGCCGCGTTGGCGGCGCCGACGAACCCGGACACCTCGGACTGCACCGTCGACGGGTTGAAGTTGGCGAACCAGCGGGCCTGCGGCTGGCTCGCGATCTTGTCGCGGATGACGGCCGCACGCGAGTCGCCGGGGTTGGCCGCGACCCAGCGGACGACGGCCGAACTCGGGTCGCGGTAGAGCGTGCCGGAGACCGTGCCGGCGGACGCGCCGCCGACGGCGAAGGCGACGCCGGCCGCGGCGGTGACCGCGACGGCCGCCACGCTGACGGCCGCCGACCGGCGGCGCCGGGGGGAGAGGATAGCCACGACGTGTTTCCTCCTGATCACATAGATGTGTCTGTCTTCATGGGAGCGTTCCCAAGACGGTAGCGGAGGCGTGGGCCGCTGCCAATATGCAAAGTTGTCACTGCGTCAGCGACCGGGCCGCCGACGGCGGGCGCGTCAGAGCTGGACGACGTGACCCACCCGAGGCGGCGTACGGCCCGCGAGGACGTCGAGCCACGCGTGCCGCAGCGCCTCGGGGCCGTGGCCGACCCGCACGTCGAGCCACCCGCTCACCACCCGCGAGAACCGCTGCCAGGCGTCGGCGAACCGGTGGTCGAGGCCGTCACGGCCCCAGTCCCGGCCGCGCTTGCGCATCTGCACCGGCGCGAAGAAGACCTCCTCGGCGGCGTCGGCGTTCGGCGTCTGCCGGGTCAGACCGACCGCGATGTCCCGGACGAGCCGGTCGCCGAGGTGGGCGCGCAGGGCGGCCCGGTGCGCGGGTGCGCCGGACAGGTCGAGGTAGACGGTCGGAACGGCGTCGAGCGCCGCGACGTCGCCGTAGGGCAGGACCTCGTCGTAGCAGCCCAGCGACCGGGTGAACCCGAGGTTGTCCGGCGAGGTGAGCCCGACCAGGCGTGGACCGCGGCCGTGCAGCTCGAACGCGGCGGCGTACGCGGTCTTGCTCGACGCCGACGACAGCACCAGCGACCGTGCTCCGTACCAGTCGTTGTCGACGACCTGGTCGGCGAGCATGAACGAGGTGAAGAACAGCGGCCGGAACAGGATCAGCAGGTCCTCCTGCTCGGGCCGGTAGGCGGGGTCGCCGATGGTCGACCGGTAGGCGTTGTACGGCGCGGGCAGGTCGGCCCGGTGCGGGCTGGCGTCGCGGAAGCCCGAAGCGTCCACCCGCTCCGGGCGTACCACCAGGTGGCCGGCGGGCGGGAGGTAGCCGTAGACGCGCTGACCCGGCTCGACGCCGGCCACGGCGGACGCGGCCACCTCGGCGAAGCCCCACAGTGGCGGGAGCCCCCACCGCCGGTCGAGCCCGCGCCGCTCGGGCGGGAAGAACTCCCAGTACCGCATCGATTCGCCGAGCACCGCGTAGGTCACGTTGTTGGCGGTGAGCCCGACGCGATCCACACGCAGCAACGCCTCCCCGTCGACGAGGGCCGGCACCGGACCGTCGGCGAGCGTGGTACGGGCGCGGTCGTCACGGGCCACGGCGAACGTCCACGACTCAGCCATGGTCCGACCGTAGGCAGCCGCGAGACCGGAGACAAGTGCACTGCGAGTGCAAAATTCGGCGGGTCCAGACCCGAGCACGCCTGCACTACCCTCGCCGCCGTGGACACCACGGAGATCGATGCCCCCGTCGTCGGCGTCACCGTCTATCCGGACCGCGCCCGGGTCACCCGTCGCGGCAGCGTCCGGCTGACCGCCGGTGAACACCGGGTACGCGTCGCGCCCCTCCCCCTCGGCCTGCGCCGCGACTCGATCCGGGTCGGCGGGCGGGGCGCGGCCACCGTGCTCGGCGTCGAGGTCAGCGCCTGGCGGCAGCCCCGCAGCACCGACGCCCAAGTGGTCGGCCTGGAGCGGCGGCGGCGCGAGCTGGCCGACGAACTGGTCGAGATCGAGGACGCGGACGGCATCGAGGACCAGCGCGGGGAGTTCCTCACCCGGCTGGCCGAGCGCGCCGGCGGCACGTACGCCCGCGCGCTGGCCGCCGGCGACCTGACGCCGGCCGACGTCGCGGCCTTCACCGACTCGGTGGCCGGTCAGCTCGCCGAGTCACGCGGCCGGCGGCGCGGCCTGGCCCGGCGGCGCGACGAGCTGGCGGAGGAGATGGCGGCGGTCGAGCGCGACCTCGACGCCGCGCACGGCAAGCGCGCCCCGGACCGGTTGGCCGCCGACGTGACCGTCGCGGTGGAGGCCGACGAGGCGGAGGTGGAGCTGGAGCTGACCTACCTGGTGGACGACGCCCGCTGGCAGTCCTCCTACGACCTGCGGCTCGTCGACGACACAGTGACCGTCACCTGGTTCGGGCTGGTCAGCCAGAGCACCGGGGAGGACTGGCCGGAGTGCGAGCTGGCGCTCTCGACCGCGCGGCCGGCGGCGACCGCCGGCGTACCCGAGCTGTCGCCCTGGTATCTCGACCGGTTCCGGCCCGCGACACCCCGGGCCGCGGCGGCGCCCATGCCGGTCGGGATGCCGCCGCCGCCGGGAGCGGCGCCGGCCGGTGGCGGCGGGCCGGCCCGGTCCGCGGCGCCCCGCCCGCGGATGCGGGAGAGCGTCGCCGAGGTCGAGCAGGGCGTCGCCGCGGCCACCTACCGCCCGGCCCGGGCGGTGGCGGTGCCGGCGGACGGCAGCGAACACCGGGCCACCGTCGCCGTGCTGGAGCTGCCGGCCCGGCTGGACCACGTGACCGTTCCGGTGCGCGCCGCCGAGGCGCACCTGCGGGCGACGGTACGCAACACGTCGGACCACACGCTGCTCCCCGGCGCGGCGGCGGTGTTCCACGGGGCGGACTTCGTGGCGGCCACCCGACTTCCGACCTGGGCGCCGGGCGAGGAGACGGAGCTGGCGCTGGGGGTGGACGACCGGCTGCGGGTGGAGCGGAAGCTGCACCGGCGGTCGGAGACCAGGGCCGCGCTGGGCTCGACGCGGCGGCGGGAGGTGGACTACCGGATCACCGTCGCCAACCACACGCCCCGGCCGGCGACCGTGGAGGTACGGGACCAGGTGCCGGTGTCCCGCGACGAGGCGGTGGTGGTCCGGGAGACGACGCTGACGCCGTCGCCGGCCGAGCGGACCGAGTTGGGGGAACTGACCTGGCGGTTGTCGCTCGCGCCGGGTGAGAGCGGCGAGATCGCCCTGGGCTTCCGGGTGGAGCTGGC
This sequence comes from Micromonospora sp. WMMD754, assembly GCF_049315235.1. Taxonomy (NCBI): domain Bacteria; kingdom Bacillati; phylum Actinomycetota; class Actinomycetes; order Micromonosporales; family Micromonosporaceae; genus Micromonospora; species Micromonospora sp. WMMD754. The sequence continues at coordinate 2,624,540 of NZ_CP186058.1, read as the reverse complement.
CAAGGGGGTCGAGCTGACCGGCTGGCGGGAGTAGGCGTTAGGAAGGGGCCCTTCTTATGCAGAATGCGTTAAGAAGGGCCCCTTCCTTGAACCTCAGACGCGGCGGCGGCCGTAGGCCCCCGCGGCGATGGCGACACCGATCGCGGCGAAGACGACCTGGAGCACCAGCTCGATCCAGTCGATGCCGGCCGTGTCGTCGACGCCGAAGGCGCCGGCGACCAGGGTGCCCAGGATCGCGGCGACCACACCGATGAGCAGCGTGAGCCAGATCGGGATGTTCTGCTTGCCCGGCACCACCAGGCGGCCGAGCGCGCCGATGACGAGGCCGATGACGATCGCGGTGAAGAAACCCGTGACTTCCACGAGAGCCGTCCTTTTCCCTCGGATGTGTTGGCACCCGGGTGGTTGCCCCGATCAACCACCGCGCGAAACGCGAGAGCCGTTTCTTCACGGAACTGTCATGGGCGGCGGATCGGCGCGGGCCTCAGCCCCAGAGCATCTGCGCGACGACCAGCGCGCCGACCACGTCCGGGCCGCGTACCACCTGCCGCACCAGATCGATTGGGATCATCCCGAAGGGGGTGTCGGCCGCGGCGCCGCCGTACGTCATGGGTGGCCGGGTGCCCGCCCGGTAGGCCGCCGCCACGGTGCCGAGCACGAGCACCCCGTCGATGACGCCGACGCCGGACCGCACCGCCGGCAGCGTCGCCGCGTACCAGACCACCACGGCGACGGCCGGCACCACGAGATGGGCCAGGGTCACCAGGGTGTCGCCGCCGCCCAGCGCACGCCGCAGCCCGGCGGACCGGTTGACGGCACGCAGCCCGCCGGTCAGCCGGCCGGCCGCCAGGAACCCGAGGACCACCTGCGCCGGGCCGGCCGACGCCGGCAGCGCCACCGTGACCGCGTACGTCGTCAGCAGCAGCGCCGCCCACACCACGAGCGCGCTGGGATGGCGTACCGGACGCCACAGCTCGACCTGCACGAGCACGCCGAACCGGCCGAGGGGACGGAGACGGCGGCTCGCCACCCGGCCGATCGACCGCCAGCGGCGGCTCTCCACCAGGTCGGTGAGGATCGAGGGGTCGAGCATCACCGTGGCGCCCGCCGCCGCGCCCGCCGCCTGCGCACCCGTGGCGAGCGAGGCGCGGTCCACGAACGGCAGCGCCCGGTACGCCAGGACCACCGCCGTCACGGTCGGCGGCCACGCCACCAGCGCGACCACCCCGATGACGGAGCCGGCCGGCGGCGGTACGGACCGACCGGCCAGGTGACCCGCGACCACCGTCGCCGCCACCGCCGCGCCGACGCCGAACAGCGCCCGGTCGAGGACCCGAACCCACTCCGAGGTACGCGGGCTGGCCTGGGCGACGACGGCCAGGGCCACGGCCGCGGTCGCGCAGGCGGCGCCGGCCGTCGCCGAACCGGCGAGCCGGTGCGCCCCGCCGCCACCGGTCGCCGCCGCCGAGGCCAGCCCGAGCAGGCCGCCACCGGCGAACGCCGCGACCAGAAGCCCGACGAATCGGGGCAGCAGCCACGCCCGGCGGTCGACCGGCGAGCTGACCACCCAGGACTGCGCGGCCGGCGCCACCACCAGCGGACCCACCGCCCGCAGGCCCCGCCAGGCCAGCCCGACGACGGTCAGCGCGGCGGCGACGCCGATCCAGTACCGGTCCCCCGGGTCACCCTGGCGTCCCGACGGCGAGCCGAGGTAGTCGCGGACCCCGTCGAACAGCGCCCAGCCGTACATGCCGCAGAAGAGCACGAGGACGTACGCGTCGGTGAACAGGTCACCGAGCGAGGCCTCCCGGTGGCGCCGCCGGGTGCGCCGCAACCACCTCCGGAGCCGGCGGGCGTCGGCCGGGCGTCCGGGCGGATCCGCAGCTCGGTGGTCACGCACCGACGCCGATCTCGAGCCGGTCGTCCGCGACCGTCGCCGCCAGCTCGGCGTCGTGCGTCGCCATCAGCACGGCCGTGCCCTCGGCCTTCTCGCGCAACAGCCGGTCGGCCAGCCACTCGCGGCCCCCGGCGTCGAGGCGCTGCTCCGGTTCGTCCAGCACGAGCAGGCAGCGGGGGCGCACGAAGCACGAGGCCAACGCCAGCCGGCGGCGCTGCCCGCTGGACAGCGTCGACGGGAGTTGGTCCCGGGCCCGGTCCAGCCCCAGCTCGGTGATCACCTCGGCCACCGCCCGACCGGAGCCGCCGTGGGCGTACGTGACGAGTTCCAGGTGCTCCGACACGGACAGGTCCGGAAAGAAGTCGATGTCGTCGAGCGCGGCGGCGAGCAGCGCGCGCATCTCGGGATCGGTCTCGTAGCAGCGGCGTCCGTTCACCAGCACCTCACCCGCGTCGGGGCGGTCCACGCCGACCACGCAGCGCAGCAGCGTGGTCTTCCCGCTGCCGTTCGGCCCGACCACCACGGCGAGCCGCCCGGCGGCGAGGTCGAAGGACACGTCCTCCAGCACGACCAACTGTCCGAACCGCCGGGTCAGGCCGCGCACGCTGAGAAGGTCCACAACTCGCCACTGTGGCACAGCGGCGCAGCCCTCAGCGCTCGGTGAGGTGCCGGCGACGGGTCGCGCCGGGGGTGTCCTCGCGGTCGATCCGCAGTTCCCGCTCCAACTCGGCGATGACCGTACGCAGGTCGTCCAGGCGCTGGCTGATCGCGATCCGGTCCACCTCGTCCGGCACCCCGTCGCCGTCGGAGTCGTAGTCCGGCGACAGCCCCTCGGTCATCTCCAGCCGACGCGCCTCCTCCATCGAGTTGACGATGACGGCGATGAGGATGTTCAGCAGCAGGTTGACCGCGATCATGACGAAGCTGACGTAGTAGAGCAGCGTCCACGACGACACCTCGAGACCCTGTTCCAGCAGGTCGGGCAGCGTCTCCAGGGACAGCAGCACGAAGAGCGTGACCAGCGAGCGGCCGATGTCGCCGTACTGCTCGGGATAGCGGTCGCCGAAGATCAGCCAGCCGGCCATGCCGTAGACGTAGAGGGTGACGCCGGCGAGCGCGAGGAACGCCGCCACGCCGGGCAGGCTGCGCCACAGCGCGGTGACGATGGTGCGCAGGCCGGGTGAGAAGCGGACCAGGCGCAGCACCCGGGCCACCCGGACGAACCGCAGCACGGCCGGGTCGCCGTGCAGCCACGGTATGAAGATCGCGACGGTGACCAGCAGGTCGAACACGTTCCAGCCGTGCCGGAGGAAGTCCTGCGGCCGGCGGCCGTACGCGAGCACCCGGATGGTGATCTCCACGACGAAGACCAGCCGGAACATCCACTCGGTCCAGCGCAGCACCGACGCGGTGGTGCCCGCGTGCGGGTACGTCTCGATGCCCAGCACCACACCGTTGGCCATGATCAGCACGACGATCGCGACCTCGAACGGCCGGGACGCGACGATCCGGGCGCACCGGGCCGCCGGCCCCCGTTCCGCGCCGCCCGGGCGGCGTACACCCCGCTGGGTCGGCACGTCGGTTCGCCGGTCGACCATCACGACACCCTATTGGGTTAGCGTCGGCGGGTGATCCGGGCCGAGACGTACGCGCAGTGGATCACCCCTGCCCTCCCGCTGTACGGCGACGACCACGAACGGGCCGACTTCGCTCCCTGAGACGCGTGCCCCGATGCCACGCCTCTCTCACCCGACTTCTTCTCCGGGAGCGATGCCCCATGTCCGTCGACACCTCGATCCGGGCGGTGCTGCGCGCGCCGCAGGTCGCCCGGGTGCTCCTCGGCAGCCAGATCGGCCGGCTGCCCACCGCCAGCGGCCCGCTCGCGCTGCTGCTCTTCGCCCGCCAGTCGCTCAGCCTGGCCGCCGCCGGCCTGCTCGTCGCCGCGTACACGGCCGGGATGGCGGCCGGCACCCCGCTGCTCGCCCGGGCGGTGGACCGCTGGCGGCAGCCGCCCGTGCTGTGGACCGCCGCCGCCGTCTCCGGCCTCGGCTTCGGCGCGGTGGCGCTCACCGGCGGGCACCTGGCCGGCGCGATCACCGGCGCGGCGGTCGCCGGGTTCGGCACGCCGCCGCTGGAGGCGTGCCTGCGGACGCTCTGGCCGGCCCTGCTGCCGCCGGCGACGGTGCCCACCGCGTACACCCTGGACATCGCACTCCAGGAGGTGATCTTCGTGGTGGGGCCGCTGGTCACCCTGCTCGCGGTGACGGTCGGCGGGCCGACCGCCGGTCTGCTCGCCGCCGCCGTGGCGCAGCTCGCCGGCACCGCCCTGTACGCGCTCAGCCCGGCCGCCCGGGCCTGGCGCGGGGTGGCCGCGGTCCGGCACTGGGCCGGGCCGCTGCGCGTACCGGGGTTCGGGGTGATGCTGCTCGGCGTGGTCGGCGTCGGCGCGGCGGTCGGCAGCATCGCGGTGGCCGTGACCGGTTACGCCGAGGCGGCCGGCGACCGGCGGCTCAGCGGCTGGCTGCTCGCGGCGCAGGCGGGCGGCGCGCTCGTCGGTGGCCTGCTCTGGACCCGGGTCCGTCCGGGCGGTCCGGGCCGCCTGCCGTTGCTGGCCGCCGCGCTCACCGCCGGGTTCCTGCCACTGCTGCTGGCGCCCGCGCCGGCCCCGATGGCCGCGCTGCTCGCGGTGAGCGGGCTGGCGCTGCCGCCGGTGCTGACCGCCGTCTTCCTCACCGCCGAGCGGCTGGCCCGACCGGGCACGGTGGCCGAGGCGTTCGCGTGGGTGAGCACGGCGTTCGTGGTGGGCAGCGCCGCCGGCTCGGCGCTCGCCGGCGCGTCCGCGGGCGTCCGCTACGGGCTGGTGGTCGCGCCTGCCGCCGCGCTGCTCGGCACGGTGGTGCTGGCTGCGGTCGCGCGGCGGGACCGGGCGCACGGTCGCGTGTAGCGGCGGCGTGAAAACGGGCGGGTCCGTCGTAACGGGGGCGTGAAAACCGTTGCCCCCCAGCGGCCCGGTCGGATGTGCTGTGTGCCGTCGGGTACGGATCCCGACCAGGGTGGAAGGACGACGGTGAGCAGGACGGGTCGGCGCATCCCAGCGGGCGTGTACGAGCCCCGCTGTGGCGGATGGTCGGCCGGTGCGGTCCAGACAGGGCATGGCCGCCCTCCGCATCCGGGTTGCGCGACCCTAGCCCCGTCCCTCACACCATGTCGCCGCGGCGGGCCGAGTCGGTTCGACCGGCCCGCCGCGTGCCCGTTCCCAGCGAAGAGAGCACAGCCGTGCACGACGACAGCGGCGCCGTCACCGTCACCGACTCCGGCAGGTATGTCGAGGTCAGCATGCGGCACGACGGTCGCCTGACGGCCCTTCGGATCAATCCCCACGCCAGGTACGACCTGACCGCCGCCGACCTGGCCGACGCGTGCCTGGAGGCGATCGAACGGGCGGATTCACTGCGGGCATTGTCGCACCGGGTCTCGGCCGGAGACCGGCCGTGAACCGGATGCCGTTCAGCCCGCCGTACCCGGCGACGGGCCGGAGGGCGGAAGACGCCGCTCCGGAGGACCGGCGGACCCGGGTGGTGTCGGGTGGGGGCCGGCGGTGGCGCGGGAGCGCGGTCGGCGGGTGGCCGGCGGCGGCGACCGGAACAGGTTCGCTTGTGCTCCTGGTCGGGGCGGCGGGATGTTCCCGGCTGGCCGGCCGGGCGGACCTGCCGGCCGGACTGGCGTGGACCACGGCGGCAGCCGTGCTGACGGTCGCCGCCCTGGCAGCCGCGCTCTCCACGCTGGCGATGTGCCGGCTCACCGTCGAGATCACCGCCTATCAGGTGGCGGTCCGGCACCCGTTCCTTCCGGGCCCGAACGCGGCGGTGCCGTTACGCCTGGTCCGGGCGATGTGGGCGGTCGACGTGCCGGCCCGGCCGTGGACGGTCTGGTGGTTTCCGTGGCCGGGCGCCTGGCGGCGGACCGCGTTGATCCGCAGCGGCTCCGCCGTGCGGTTGGAGTTGGCCTCGGGGCGGAGCTTCCTGGCCAGCGTGGACGACCCGGAGGGCGCGGTGGCGGCGTTCGGCCGGCTGCGCTGACGGACGTCTAGACGACGTGAAGAAAAGTCCTCCGGCTGTGAAATCGTCGTCGACGACGGCGAGCCGGGCCCGACCGCGCGGGAGCATCGGAGCATGACATCAGGGCTGGCGGACCAGATCCGCGCCGCTACGCCGGACGGGCCGCGGGAGGTACGGATGCACGAGGCGTTGGTCTGCGTACGGCTGCGGGTCTCCACGCCCGGCAGCCGACTGCTGGACTTCCTGCGGGCCGAGCCGTGCGCGGTCCAGGCGTGGTGGATCGCGGCGGACCTGGACGCGATGGTGCGGTTCGCGGCACCGAGCCGGCTGCTGCTGCAGCGGGCGGTGGCCGACCTGGGTCGCCGGGCCGGCGCCGAGGTGGTGGAGGTGCACAGTGTGCTGCGTCCACTGGACCTGTCGGCCTCGCTCACAGCCAGCCGCGACGCTTGAACAGCAGGTAGAGCGCGCCGCAGACGGCGAGCATCAGCACGACCGCGAAAAGATAGCCGTAGCGCCAGCCCAGTTCCGGCATGTGGGTGAAGTTCATCCCGTAGACGGTGCCGATCAGGGTGGGCGCGAACAGGATCGCCGCCCAGGCGGAGACCCGTTTGATCTCCTCGTTCTGCTCGAAGCTGGCCGCGGTCAGGCTGCGCATCTCCTCGTTCTGCGCCTGCGAGACCAGGGTGGCGTTGACGGTGAGGATGTTCTGCAGCAGGTGCCGGAAGCCGTCGATCCGCTCCACCACCTGGGTGAGGTGGTCGGCCACGTCGCGCAGTCGTCGGCGCAGTTCCTCGTCGGTGCCGTAGCGGTCGAAGCCGTGGGTGAGCGCGTCGACGACCTTCAGCAGCGGCCGGGTCGCCCGCTGGAACTGGATCACCTCGCGGCTCAGCTCGTAGATGCGGCGGCTGGCGTTCGGGTCGCCGCCGAACACCTCGGTCTCGATCTCGTCGATGTCGTTCTCCAGCCCGGCCACCACCGGCGCGTAGCCGTCGACCACCCGGTCGAGCACGGCGTAGAGGACCGCCTCGGGGCCGAGCGCCAGCACGCCCGGCTCCGCCTCCAACCGCCGGCGGACGGCCACGAGGTCGGGCGTGCCGCCGTGCCGGACGGTGATCACGAAGCCGGGCCCGAGGAAGAGGTGCAGCTCGGCGAACTCGACCGCCTCCCGGGCGTCCAGGTAGCGGGCGGCGCGCAGCACCACGAACAGGGTGTCGCCGTAGCGTTCCAGCTTCGGCCGCTGGTGGGCGTTGATGGCGTCCTCGACGGCCAGCTCGGGGAGCTGGAACTCGGCGGCCAGCGAGGCGACCTGCTCCCGGCTCGGCCGGCGCAGCCCGATCCAGGCCATCGCCGCGTCGAGCTGTTGGAGGCAGCGGAACGTGTCGGCGAGGCTGACCGGCGACGCCCGCCGGACCCCGTCGACGTAGACCCCGCTGTCGACCAGCCCGGCGGGCCGCTCCGGCTCGGCCGCGCCGGCGTCGATGGCGTGCTCGTCCAGTTGCCGGCCGAACCCCTCCGAGGACCGGTTGTCCGCCATGCCCCTCCCCCGCTGCTCGGCCGGCTCGCCGAGTCCCCCGCCGAAGCCGGCGCAAACGTCAGGGCCGGTAGCGGTAGCCCATCCCCGGCTCGGTGATCAGGTGCCGGGGCCGGGCCGGGTCGTCCTCCAGCTTGCGGCGCAACTGGGCCATGTACTGCCGGAGGTAGTTGGTCTCCTGCTGGTATTCCGGCCCCCACACGTCGTGCAGCAGTTGCCGCTGGCTGACCAGCTTGCCGGGGTTGCGCAGCAGCTTCTCCAGCATCGCCCACTGGGTGGGGGTGAGCTTGACCTCGACGCCGTCGTCCCGGGTGACGGTCCGGTCGGCCAGGTCGACGGTGTTGCGGCCGATCCGCAGCGCCGGCACGGCCGGGGCGGCCGGGGTGAGCCGCCGGGTCACCGCGCGGATCCGGGCGAGCAGCTCGTCCACCCCGAACGGCTTGGTGACGTAGTCGTCGGCGCCCGCGTCGAGCGCCGCCACCTTGTCCTCGCTGCCGGCCCGGCCGGAGAGCACGATGATCGGCACCCCGGTCCAGCCGCGCAGGCCCCGGATCACCTCGGTGCCGTCCAGGTCGGGCAGGCCGAGGTCGAGCACCACCAGGTCCGGCGGGTGGGCGGCGGCGGCCTTCAGCGCGGCGGCGCCGGTGTCGGCCACCTCGACGTCGTAACCCCGGGCGCGCAGGTTGATCCGCAGGGCGCGCAGGATCTGCGGCTCGTCGTCGACGACCAGGATGCGGGTCATTCCTGCGGCCCCTCCGGCTCGGTGGCGGCCGGCAGCCGCAGCACCATGGTGAGACCGCCGCCCGGCGTGGTCTCCGGGGTGATGCTGCCACCCATCGCCTCGGCGAGACCACGGGACAGGGCCAGGCCCAGCCCCACCCCGGTCTGGTTGTCCCGGTCGCCGAGGCGCTGGAACGGCAGGAACACGTGCTCCCACTGGTCCTCGGGGATGCCCGGCCCGGTGTCGATCACCCGCAGCTCGACCTGACCGGCGTGCGCGCTGCCGGTGATCGTCGGCGGTTGCCCCGGCGGGCTGTGCCGCAGCGCGTTGGCCACGATGTTGACCAGCACCCGTTCCAGCAGGCCGGGGTCGGCCAGCGCCGCCGGCAGGTCCGGCGCGATGTCCGTGGTCACCTCGGCCGCCGCCGCGCCCAGCTCGTCCAGGGCCCGGGGTACGACGTCCTCCAGCCCGACCGCGGTGGCGGTGACGCCCAGCGCGCCGGCCTGCAACCGGCTCATGTCGAGCAGGTTCGCCACCAGCCGGCCCAGCCGGTCCAGCGACTCGTCGGCGGTGGCCAGCAGCTCCTCCCGGTCGTCGGCGTCGAACTCCACGTCGTGGCTGCGCAGGCTGCTCACCGCGGCCTTGGCCGACGCCAGCGGCGTGCGCAGGTCGTGGCTGACCGCGGCGAGCAGCGCGGTCCGCATCCGGTCGGCGGCGGCCAGCGGGCGGGCGGTGGCCGCCTCCTCGGCGAGGCGTTCCTGGCGCAGCGCGAGCGCGGCCTGGGCGGCGAACGCCTCGACCACCCGGCGGTCGGCCGCCTCCAGCCGCCGGCCGGCGAGCACCACGCTGAGCCGGTCGTCCACCGGCACCACGGTCTCCCCGGCGCTCGGGCTGCCCGGCGGGGCGTCGCCGACGCCGGCCACCACCCGCCAGGCGCCCTCCGCCCGGGACCGGGCGGGTCGTCCCTCCGCCTCGGCGGTCAGCTCCAGCACGCTCACCGCGCGCAGCCCGAACGTCTCCCGGAGCCGGTCCAGCAGGGCGGGCAGCGGCCGCTCGCCGCGCAGCACGCTGCCGGCGACGGTGGCCAGCGTCTGCGCGTCGGCCGAGGCGCGGGCCGCTTCCCGGGTACGCCGGGCCGCCACGTCCACCACCCAGCTCACCGCGACGGCGACGCCGACGAACACGCCGAGCGCGAGCAGGTTGTCCGCCTCGGCGATGGTCAGCGTGCGGTACGGCGGGGTGAAGAACCAGTTCAGCAGCAGCGATCCGCCGAGCGCGGCGACCAGCGCCGGCCAGAGCCCGCCGACCAGCGCCACCCCGACCACGCCGGCCAGGAAGAGCAGGATGTCGTTGGTCAGGGTGAGGTCGGGCAGTGCTTCCAGCAGCAGCGTGAGCAGCGGCATGCCGAGCACGGCCAGCGCGTACCCGAGCAGCCGGCGACGGCGGGACAGCGCGGCGGGCACCCCGGCCCCGCGCCGCCCGCGCCCCGCCTCGGGGTGGGTGACCAGGTGCACGTCGATGGCCCCGGAGAGCGCGGTGGTGGTCACGCCGACGCCCCGGGAGAGGACCTGCGCGAACCGGCCCCGCCGGCTCGCGCCGAGGACGAGCTGGGTGGCGTTGACCCCGCGGGCGAAGTCGAGCAGCGCGGCCGGGATGTCGGTGCCGAGCACCTGGTGGTAGGTGCCGCCGAGGCTCTCCACCAGCACCCGCTGCCGGGCCAGTTGGACCGGGTCCGCGTCGGCCAACCCGTCGCTGCGGGCCACGTGCACGGCGAGCAGGTCGGCACCCTTGCTGCGGGCGGCGATCCGGGCGGCCCGGCGGATCAGCGTGTCGCCCTCGGGGCCGCCGGTCAGCGCGACGACCACCCGCTCCCGCGCCTCCCAGGTGTCGGAGATGCCCTGCTGGGCGCGGTACGCGTCGAGCTGTTCGTCGACCTTGTCGGCCAGCCAGAGCAGCGCCAGTTCGCGCAGCGCGGTGAGGTTGCCGACCCGGAAGTAGTTGCCCAACGCGGCGTCGATCTTGTCGGGCCGGTAGATGTTGCCGTGCGCCATCCGGCGGCGCAGCGCCTCCGGCGTCATGTCCACCAGCTCGACCTGCTCCGCGGCGCGGACCACCTGGTCCGGCACGGTCTCCCGCTGGGTGGTGCCGGTGATCTGCGCGACGACGTCGGTGAGCGACTCCAGGTGCTGGACGTTGACCGTGGAGAGCACGCTGATCCCGGCGTCCAACAGCTCCTGGACGTCCTGCCAGCGCTTGTCGTGGCGGGAGCCGGGCACGTTGGTGTGCGCCAACTCGTCGACCACCACCACCTCGGGACGGCGGGCCAGCACCGCGTCGAGGTCCATCTCGGTGAAGTCCACGCCGCGGTAGGTCATCGCCCGGCGCGGCACCACCTCCAGGTCGCCGACCATCGCCGCGGTGTGCGGCCGGCCGTGCGTCTCGACCAGGCCGACCACCACGTCGGTGCCGCGTTCGGCCCGGCGCTGGGCCTCCTCGAGCATGGCGTAGGTCTTGCCGACGCCGGGGGCCGCGCCCAGGTAGATCCGCAGCTCGCCTCTGCCCACGCCCCCATCCTCCCTGAGTGAAAGGAAGGGGCCCCGCTTAACGCCTTCGGTAGAGGCGGGGCCCCTTCTTAACAGCTGCCGGCGTCAGCGCGCCGGGTACTTCTCGTCCAGCGCGAGGTTGAGTTCCAGCACGTTCACGCCGGGCTCGCCCATGAAGCCGAGCGACCGGCCGGTGGTGTGCTCCTCGACCAGCCGGCGGATCGCCGCCGGGTCCGCGCCACGCTCACGCGCCACCCGAGCCACCTGGATCTCCGCGTACGCCGGGGAGATGTGCGGGTCGAGGCCGCTGCCGCTGGCGGTGACCGCGTCGGCCGGCACGGCCGGCTCCGCCGGGGCGTCCCCCCGGACCGGGGTGACCACCCCGCCCTCGGCCACGTAGTCCTGACCGGGCCGGGCCAGCTCGACCGGTACGCCCTGCCAGGTCGACACGAACGGCGTCGCCGGCGCGACCTGGTTGACGCTGACCACGCGGATGATCCTGCCGGTCAGGCCGTCGGCGCGGAACACGGCCAGCACCGCGCCCACCCCGTCCGGCGTGCAGTACGGGCGACGACCGTCCACGCCGTCCCGCTCGCCGACCGCCTTGCTGCGCGCGCAGACCTGGGTGAGCAGGCTCGGAGTGGAGTCCGCGGGGTCGGCGGCCAGCGTGTCCACCACGCTCTCCGGGCCGAGGTTGCTGGCCGAGGTGGAGGTCGGGTCGTAGCCGTCGCCGGCGGCGGACGGGCGGGACTGGAAGTAGCGCGGCACGGGGTTGCCGTCCGCGTCGGTGAACGACTGACCGATCAGCGAGCTGCCGACGGTCCTGCCGCCGACCTCGATCAGGGACCCGTCCGCCTTGCCGTCGAGGCCGGGGATCCGACCGACGGCGACCAGGGCGAGCGGGTAGACCAGACCGAGCAGCACGGTGAAGACGAGCACGGCGCGCAGGGCGGCCAGGTGCTGGGAGAGCCAACTGGGAAGGCGCATCACGAGATCCCCGGAATGAACTGGACGAGCAGGTCGATGAGCTTGATGCCGACGAACGGCACCACGATGCCGCCGAGGCCGTAGAGCAGCAGGTTGCGGCTGAGCAGCTTGGAGGCGCTGGCCGGGCGGTAGCGGACGCCCCGCAGGGCCAGCGGGATCAGCGCGACGATGACGATCGCGTTGAAGATGACCGCGGAGAGGATCGCCGACGCCGGGCTGGCCAGCCGCATCACGTTCAGCGTGTCCAGCGCGGGGTAGATGCCGGCGAACATGGCCGGGATGATCGCGAAGTACTTCGCGATGTCGTTGGCGATGCTGAACGTCGTCAGCGCGCCCCGGGTGATCAGCAACTGCTTGCCGATCTCCACGATCTCGATCAGCTTGGTCGGGTCGGAGTCGAGGTCGACCATGTTGCCGGCCTCCTTCGCGGCCGACGTGCCGGTGTTCATCGCGACGCCGACGTCCGCCTGGGCCAGCGCCGGCGCGTCGTTGGTGCCGTCACCGGTCATGGCGACCAGCCGGCCACCCTCCTGCTCCTTCTTGATCAGGGCGAGCTTGTCCTCCGGCGTGGCCTCGGCGAGGAAGTCGTCCACGCCGGCCTCGTCGGCGATCGCCTTCGCGGTCCGTGGGTTGTCACCGGTGATCATCACGGTCCGGATGCCCATCCGGCGCATCTCGTCGAAGCGCTCCCGCATGCCGGCCTTGACGACGTCCTTGAGGTGGATGACGCCCAGCGCCCGGGCCGGTTCGCCGGCGGTGTGCTCGGCGACCACGAGCGGAGTGCCGCCGGTGCCGCTGATCGCGTCGACCAGTTCACCGACCTGCTCGGTCGGGTGGCCCCCGTTCTCGCGTACCCACTTCATCACCGCGGCGGCGGCGCCCTTGCGGATCTGCCGGTCGCCGACGCCGCCGTCACCGGCCAGGTCGACGCCGCTCATCCGGGTCTGCGCGGTGAACGGCACGAAGGTGGCGTGCGGAATCAGGCCGGGCTCGCGCTCACGCAGCCCGAACTCGTTCTTGGCCAGCACCACCACCGAGCGCCCCTCGGGGGTCTCGTCGGCCAGGCTGGACAGCTGCGCCGCATCGGCGACCGTGGCCGCGTCCACGCCGGCCACCGGCAGGAACTCGGCGGCCTGCCGGTTGCCCAGGGTGATCGTGCCGGTCTTGTCCAGCAGCAGCGTGTTGACGTCGCCGGCCGCCTCGACCGCCCGCCCGCTCATGGCGAGCACGTTGCGCTGGACGAGGCGGTCCATGCCGGCGATACCGATGGCGGACAGCAGCGCGCCGATGGTGGTCGGGATGAGGCAGACCAGCAGCGAGACCAGCACGATGCCGGTGACACCGGAGTCGGTGATCGCCTGGGTGTCCGGCGCGGCGGCCTGGTAACCCTTGGCGAAGATCGCCAGCGGCTGGAGCGTGACGACCGCGAGCAGGAAGATGATCGTCAGCGCGGCCAGCAGGATGTTGAGCGCGATCTCGTTCGGGGTCTTCTGCCGGTTGGCGCCCTCGACGAGGGCGATCATCCGGTCGATGAAGCTCTCCCCCGGCTTCTGGGTGATCTTCACGACGATCCGGTCGGAGAGCACCCGGGTGCCGCCGGTGACCGCGCTGCGGTCGCCGCCGGACTCCCGGATCACCGGAGCGGACTCGCCGGTGATCGCCGACTCGTCGACGCTGGCGATGCCCTCGACGACGTCGCCGTCGCCCGGGATGATCTGTCCGGCCTCGACCAGGACGATGTCGCCCTGCTTGAGCTGCGGTGCGGGCACCGCCTCGTCGCGGTAGCCGTTGGCCGCCGCGCCCGGGGACCACCCGAGCAGGCGGGTGGCGATGGTGTCCTGCTTGGCTCGCCGCAGCGTGTCAGCCTGGGCCTTGCCCCGGCCCTCGGCGACCGCCTCGGCCAGGTTGGCGAAGACCACGGTCAGCCAGAGCCAGATCGTGATGGCCCAGGCGAACACCGAGGGATCGGCGATCGCGAGGACGGTGGTGAACAGCGCGCCGATCTCGACGATCAGCATCACCGGGTTGCGCCACAGGGTCCGCGGGTCGAGCTTGCGCAGCGCGTCCGGCAGCGAGCGGAACAGCTGCCTCGGGTCGAGCAGGCCACCACCGACCCGGTCGCCCTGGGTGGCCGGCGTGCCGGGGGTCGGCGCGTCGGCGGTGTCGGAAGGTGCCGTCATGTCCTTGTCTCTCATGGTGGTCACAGCCCTTCGGCCAGCGGGCCGAGCGCGAGCGCGGGCAGGAAGGTGAGCGCGACGAGGATCACCGTGACGCCGACGACCATGCCGACGAAGAGCGGCTTGTGGGTCGGCAGGGTGCCCTCGGACGCGGGCGTGGGCTGCTGGCGGGCCAGCGAACCGGCGAGCGCCAGCGCGAAGATGATCGGCAGGAACCGGCCGAGCAGCATGCACAGGCCCAGCGCGGTGTTCCACCACGGCGTGCTCACGGTGATGCCGGCGAATGCCGAGCCGTTGTTGTTGCTCGCCGACGTGAACGCGTAGAGCACCTCGGAGAGCCCGTGCGGGCCGACGTTGAGCGCGGTCGAGTTGTTGCCGGTGGCGAACGCGGCGGCGGTCCCGGTGAGCACCAGCGCCGGGGTGATCAGGAAGTACATCGAGGCGAACTTGATCTCGCGGGAGCCGATCTTCTTGCCCAGGTACTCCGGCGTGCGGCCGACCATGAGGCCGGCGACGAACACCGTGATCACCGCGAGGATCAGCAGCCCGTACAGGCCGGCGCCGACACCGCCGGGGGCGACCTCGCCGAGCATCATGTTGCCCAGCGTCATCATCCCGCCCAGCGCGGTGTACGAGTCGTGGAACGAGTTGACCGCGCCGGTCGAGGTGAGTGTGGTGGCGGCGGCGAAGGTGGCCGAGTTCGACACGTCGAACCGCACCTCCTTGCCTTCGAGGGCCGCGCCGACCGCCTGCGGCACCGTGCCGTGGCCGGTCAGCTCGAACACGTTGGTCAGGGTGATGCTGGCCAGCGCGAGGATCGCCATCACCGCGGCGATCGCGTAACCCTGCCGGTTCTGCCCGACCATCCGGCCGAAGACCCGGGGCAGGCTGAACGGGATCAGCAGGATCAGGAAGATCTCGATCCAGTTCGTCCAGGTGGTCGGGTTCTCGAACGGGTGGGCGCTGTTGACGTTGTAGAAGCCACCGCCGTTGGTGCCCAGCTCCTTGATGACCTCCTGGCTGGCCACCGGCCCGCCGGTGACCGTCTGGGTGCCGCCGGTCAGCGTGGTCACGTCGGTGCCGCCGGAGAGGTTCTGCACCGCGCCGCCGATCATCAGGGCGAGCGCGCCGAGCACCGCGATCGGCAGCAGGATCCGCAGCGTGATCCGGGTCAGGTCGACCCAGAAGTTGCCCAGCTCGCCGGTGCGACTGCGGGCGAAGCCCCGGACCAGCGCCACCGCGACGGCGATGCCCACCGCGGCGGAGACGAAGTTCTGCACCGCCAGGCCGGCCATCTGCACCAGGTGACCCATGGTCGACTCACCCGAGTACCACTGCCAGTTGGTGTTGGTCACGAACGACACCGCGGTGTTCCAGGCGCCGTGGGTGATCACCGGGTCGAGGCCCAGCGAGAGCCAGAGGTGGTTCTGCAGCCGCTGGAACGCGTACAGGAACAGGATCGAGACGGCCGAGAAGGCCAGCACGCTGCGGGCGTACACGCCCCAGGTCTGCTCGGCGGCCGGGTTGACCCCGACCAGGCGGTAGATGCCTCGCTCGACCCGGGCGGACCGGGTGCCGGAAACCACCCGGTACATGTGGTCGCCGAACGGCCGGTAGACGGCGACCAGCGCCACCACCAGCGAGAGCACGAAGAGCACCCCGGCTGTTGTCATGCTCATCAGAAGCGCTCCGGGAACAGCAGGGCGACGACCAGGAACACACCCAGTCCGATCGCCAGCACCAGGCCGACGGCGTTGACGGCGCTCACAGCTTCTCCACACCCCTCACCACGAGGGCGAGAGCCGCGAACAGCCCCACCGTCAGCAACACGAACAGCACGTCAGACACGGCTGACCTCTCCTAGCGGAAAATGTCCTCGCGACCGCCTCCCGGTCGCGCCGGGCAATCAAAACGCCCGCCCCCTCGAATGGACAGGGGCTATAACGCGACCATCACGTCCGCCCGCGCTTTCTTGACGCCCTTTTCACACCGAGCCACCGGACGGGTGAACGGGGTCACAAGAGTCCAGGCGGGCGGCCTGACGCCAGGAAGGAAGCAGCGGTGGCAGGCCGGACGGGCGGGAGGCGGGATCGTCGTGCACCGCCTCCGGGGAGTACTGCGCGGGCGCGCTGCCCCAGCCGTTCCGCAGGGTCGGCAGCGCCGGCGGACAAACGGCGGGATCCCGGCGGACCGTGCAGAGGTGGGTCCAGTCGGCCCCGAGGTCGAATACGTAGGCGAAGGGGTTCCCCGGCGTCAGCAGGCCGAGGCGGGTGCGCCGGCCGTCCCGGGTGCCGGGGAACGCCGGGCCGTCCCGCCAGGCCGACCAGCTGACCTCGACACCGCCGGGCAGCACGACCATGCGCAGGTGGTCGAGGTCCCGACGCCCGAAGGCGCGGTCGACGGCCTCGGCCAACTGCGCGAACGTGTGCTCTTCACCGGCGCTGACGACGCAGCCGGGGCGCGGCCACCATCGGCGGCCCCGCCCCGTCACCAGCTCCACCTCGATCGACAACACGCCCTGCGGTTCAGGCCGCACGGCGATCCTCGGAGCGGTCCGGCGGTGCGACCACGGCGACCGGGCCCGCTACCCGACGCAGCGGCGGTCCGGGAACGTCGTCGTGGTCGAGGTTGATCGAGCGGACGTACCGGTAGCCGGTGCCCAGCACCGCAGCGAACCCGATGAGCACCGCGTGGGACCAGGCGTCACCGGCGCCGGTCAGCTCGCCGTAGCGGTTCGCCAGGAAACCGACGAACGTCGCCGCGCCCAGTGCGGTCACCGCGGCGACCGCACGCAGGTCGGCCACCACCGCGGCGTACCCGCCGACGACGCCGGCGATCAGCAGGACCCGGCCGGGCAGCTCACCCGGCGCGAAGACCGCCGCCGCCACCAGCGCCGCGCCGACCACGAGCGCCGCGCCGCCCGCCACTCTGATCCCGGTCGGGGTGGGTTCCCCCGCCGGCCGAACTTCCTGATCTCGTACGACAGCCACAGCACGCCTCCGGCGACAGGACCGCGGGCCCGCAGCCCGCCCTCCCCGCCATACCAGCCGGGGCGGCCGCCCGGCGTCGATGGCTTTGACGCATCCGCTACGCGCGGTCGACGGATTTTGACGCCGCCTTGACGAGGCGGGGACGGCCGTGAACAACCCTCAATTGCCCGATGATTCGTGCACATCCCGTAGCGGGACGGCCGACCTGTGGGCTGCCCCTCACCCGCCGGGACGCTTTGCCTCGGATCTACGGGGAACGCCGGATCCGGGCGGGTCGAGCGGGCCGAACGCCGAACGGACCAGGCGGTTCGCCTCCTCCTGGTCGACGTCGGTGGCGACCAGGAGATCACTGGCCGCCGTCCGCACCTGGGCGACCACCACCGCCCCGGAGAAGTCGACGCCGGCGCGGTAGGCGCGACCGGCCTCGGCGACCGCCCGCAACGCGGACTCCCGGCACCGGGTCGGCTCCGGCGTGCCCCGGGCGAATTCCTTGCGCAGCGTGCGGGCCGCGTCGGCCAGCGCGGACACCGCGTCCGGCATGGGCTCCGGCACCCGCTCGCCGTCCGCGATCAACGTGACCGCCCGCCGGATCAGCGTGCCGCTGTTGCGCATCGCCCGGTCCACCGGCTCGACCGCCTTGGCGTACCGGCCGAGCGGCCCCTCCCGGGCGGTCCAGTAGACCGGCGAGAGCGTGGCGGCCTCCCGTGCGCCCTGCGCCGCCTCGCCGAAGGAGCCCATCTCCTTCTTGTTGTCCCGCAACCGGTCCCGGGCGGCGCGCGCCGCCTCCGCGTCCCGCTCGCGCAGCGCGTCGGCGGTGCGGTCCAGCTGCTCGGCGAGCAGGTCCAGGGCGGGGCCGGCGGCCCGGTTGATGATCCGCAACGGATTGAGCGGCAGCAGCACCGCGGTCACCAGGAGGGTGGCTCCGCCACCGATGAGCGCGTCGAGCACCCGGGGCGCCTCCAGGTCCGGCACCGTCGGCGTCAGCGTGCCGATCAGCACCGCCGTCGCCCCGGCCTGGACCACCAGCGCCGGGCTGCGTCCGACGAACGCCGCCACCACCACGGCCAGCGCGACGATCAGACCGAGCTGCCAGGCGCCGACCCCGACCACGCTGATCAGCAGGTTCCCGATCAGGATGCCGACCGCCACACCGATGATCAGTTCGACGGTACGGCGCACCCGCTGGCCGACCGAGGCGGCGAGCGCCACCACCGCTGAGATCGGGGCGAACACGGGTTGCGTGATGTCCAGCAACGAGTCCGCGACCCACCAGGAGAGGCCGGCCGCGAGCCCGGCCTGCGCGGCCAGCCCCGCGCCCGCCCGGACCCGGCGGAAGCGGTCGACCAGCAGCGCCGGCGCGGACCGCAGCCGGCGGATGAGCGGCCGGTCACCGGCGGCCCGTCCACTGCCCCCGCGTCCTCCCGCACCGGCCACGGCCGCGCGTACCCGCTCCCCGGCGGAGCAATCCTGCGGCACGCCGGGAGGGCGCAGCGGGCACTCAGCGGCCGGCGTTCGCGACCAGCGCCTCGGCGACCTCGCGCACCTTGCGGTTGGCGTCCTGGGACAGCTTCGACAGCAGCGCGAACGCCTCGTCCGCCGAGCAGCGCCGTTCGCCCATGATGATGCCCTTGGCCTGCTCGATCACCGCCCGGCTGCGCATCGCCTCCTGCATCTGCCGGGCCAGCGTGGCGGCGCTGTCGTAGAGGTGGGCGTTGGCCAGCGCGACGGCGGCGTACGCGGCGAAGTTCTCGGCGCTGCGGACGGCCACGCTGTCGAAGGCGTGCGGGGCCACACCGTACATGTTGAGCGCACCGGTGACCGCCTCCTGGATCGGCAGCCCGACCGACAGCGAGCTGCCGATGCCCGCCGCCCGGGCGTGTGCGGCCCACTCCGGCCAGCGCTCCTCCACGGCCAGGTCGGGCAGCGAGATGCTGGCCGCGCTGGCGGCGGCGTCCAGGCAGGGTCCCCGCTCGTTCCGGTACTGCCACTCGTCGAGTTGCCGGGCCAGGTCGCTGGTGCAGGCGGCGCTGGAGTTCCGGCCGCCCTGGGCCAGCGTCACGGTGACGTGGGCGCTGCCCGGGACGGTCTGGTTGGCCAGCTCGGCAACCCGCCGCAGGACGTCCTCCAGGCTCACCTCGTCCAACCTGATCCGGCTCAGCTCGGCGAGCGCCTCGCCGGGGTCCGTGCTCGGGGCTGCCATGGCGATCCTTGTCGATGCGGGGACGGCTGTCACCGCCAAGCTACCCGCCGGGCCGGACGCCGGCACGGGAACCCGGGCGTGCGAAGCCGCGCGGACCGACGTAACGTCGGAGACCGGGTCAAGACATGTGCCCTCCACCCGCTCACGGCCGCATCACGGCCGGGAGCGTCGCGCGAGTTCGTCGTGTGGGAGGTGCCATGTTGGAGGATTTGCCGGTTTTCGGCCGTCATCACGTTCCCACCGCGTCCGGATCGTGGCGACCGGACGAGCCGATCATGTGGTTGAGCTGCGAGGTCCACGGGGACGTGACCACGGTCTCGGTCGCCGGCGAGGTCGACCTCAGCAACGCGCACCTGCTGGCCGAACTGCTGGAGAACGTCGCCGGGGTGCGGGCGCCGTTGGTGGTGGTCCACCTCGCGGAGGTCACGTTCTTCGGCGCGCACGGCACCGAGGCGCTGGTGCGGGCCCGACGGCTGCTGCGCGAGCGGGGCGGGCGGCTGGTGCTGTGCCGTCCCTCGCGGGCGGTGCGCCGCGTGCTCGACGTCACCGGCACGCTTCCCGGCTTCGAGATCGTCACCCGTCTCCCGCCGGACGGGGTCGACCACCGGCCGGCACGTCCGGTCGCCCCCGGCGGAGCGGGGGTCGTAGAGTTGTCCGGTAGCTGACGTCCCGAGCGGGGCGTCACGAACGAGCGTCAAGAAGCGGCGCCGGCCCCGATCCTTCCCGGATCGGGACGACGGTCCGTTGTCGCGGGCCGTCCCGCCACCAGCCGTCCCCCGGTTCAGGGGCGACGGCGTCGCTTCCCACAAGGACGTCACAGCTCATGCCGCAGGCCCACCCCGACCTCGCCGCAGCCTTGATCAGACTCGGACGGATCAAGTACGACGAGGTCGACGTCGACGTGGTGTTGTCGATCATCGCCCAGGTCGCCAAGGACGCGATCCCGGGCACGGCCGAGGTCTCGGTCACGCTGGTCCAGGGCGCGACGGCGTACACCGCCGCGCACACCGGCGAGCTGGCCCTGACGCTGGACGAGTGGCAGTACGAGCAGGGCCGGGGCCCATGCCTGGACGCCGCGACCACCGGCGCCGCGATGCTGGTGCCGGACATGGCGGCGGAGAGCCGGTGGCCGGAGTGGGCGGTCCGGGCCCACCGGGCGGGCGCCGCGAGTTCCCTCTCGATCGGCCTGCCCATCCAGGAGGCCATGGTCGGGGCGCTCAACATCTACGGCGCGGCCCCGCGGGTCTTCGACGAGCAGGTCGACCTCGCGCAGACGCTCGCCGGGTACGCCGCCATCGCGCTGGCCAACGTCCACCTCTACGAGAGCACCGCCACGCTGGCGCAGCAGATGCAGGAGGCGATGCAGAGCCGGGCCGTGATCGAGCAGGCCAAGGGCATCATCATGGGTCGGCGCCGGTGCTCGGCCGAGGAGGCGTTCGCCATCCTGGCCCGGGTGTCGCAGGACTCCAACCGGAAGCTGCGGGAGGTCGCCGAGTCACTCGTCGACCGGGCGGTGCACGGCGGTCGCGACTGAGCGGCGGTGGCCGGTCAGCGCGGCATCGCGCGCCAGCCGGAGCCGCTCGCCCGCCACGCCCCGGCGAGGATGCTCGCCGAGCCCCGGCTCGGGCACTGCTGGATCTTGGACCGGCCGGCGGCGCCGCCGATCTGCGCCTGCACCTGCCACTGGCTCCCGTCGGTGCGGATGTAGACGTCGCGCCGACCACGCGGGTTGCTGACGCCGTTCCACCAGTGTTCCTCCACCACCATGACGTGACCGTACCGCAGCCGGTATGGTCCGGCCCACACCAGATCCGCGGGCCGGACCTCGCCGGGGTCAGCCGTCCAGCCGTCGGACCATGTTCATGATGGTCTCGACCTGGGCACCGCCCTTGATCGGGTAGTTCGTGGCGCCGAGGTATCCCCACCAGTCCCAGCAGCCGTTCGGGTTGACCGGGGTGGCGGTCGCCTGGGGGTAGAGCACGATCAGCCGGTTGGTGTCGGCGTACTGGTTGAGGTTGGCCCGGTCGACGAACGCGGTGCCGACCTTGGCGTACCCCTGGGCGCAGCCGTGCAGGGCGACCAGCAGTCGGCAGGTGGTGCCGGCGGCGCAGGAGCTGGGCACGTACGCGAAGCCGTTGCCGTCCATGCTCAGGCCGTTGGCCCAGCCGTTGACCGCGAAGCTGTCCTGGCCGAAGCGGATAAGGGTGCCGCCGAGCGGGCCGGTGTTCGGCGCGGCGACCGAGCCGAGCAGCTTGCCGAGGAAGGCGCCCTGCGGGTCGGTGCCGCAGTCGGCGAGGTACGGCGAGGCGGTGGCGGTGCAGCCGACCGTGCCGTAGGGCGTGACCCAGGAGTGCCCGGCGGCGCTGCCGGAGTCGTAGCGGACGCTGGCGCCGAAGTCCTGGTAGTACCGGACCAGGTCGTCGGTGACCGATTTCTTCACGGTGGCGTCGTTGTTGCCGTGGTAGACGTACACCGGCTGGCCGGAGAGGTTGCCGGTGCCGTCGATCCAGCCGTACCCGGCCCAGGCGCGGGTGTACGTCTCCAGGTTGCCCACGTACGTCGGGTAGAGGTTGTCGCCGCAGCCGTAGAGCGCCTGCGGGATGGTGTTCTGCGCGCAGTAGTAGGGCCCGGCCGCGAAGATCGCCGCGCCCCGGACGCGGGCCGAGTAGGCGACCTGGAGCTGGGTGGCCATGTAGCCGCCGGAGGAGACCCCGGCGACGTAGACGGCCGAGACCGGGTACGAGCGCAGCGAACCGGCGACCGGCGTCTTGGTCCAGGGGGTGGTCGCGGCCCGGGCGGCGACGCCGCCGGGCAGGACGAGCAGGAGTGCGGCGGCGAGGGTGGTGACGGCCTTCCACGGTGTCTTCATGGTGTTCTCCCGTCGGAGTGCCGGTGGGACGACCGGCGTGCCGGCACCGTAGCGTGACATTGACCACAGCAGATATCCGCACCGTCGACACCTCGCCCGAGGCGGCGGTGTGGGCCGACCACCCCGAAAACTCCTGGATCGTCGCCGCCGCGCGGGCTAGCGTCCCGGACGACGTCACTCCGAGACCGTGAAGAGGGTGTTTTGGTGCCCGTGCCGACCGCGCCGAACCGGATCGACCCGCCCGCAACCCTCTTCTGCCATCGGAGCGACCACCATGGATCTGCCACGTAGCTTCACCATCCGCGAGGGTGACCTCCGCGTCCTCAACCCGATCGACGAGGCCAAACTGGCCACGCTCGGCCGGGCGATCAGACTTACGCCCGGTGCCGAGCTGCTCGACCTGTGCAGCGGCAAGGGCGAACTGCTCTGCACCTGGGCCCGGGACCACGCGATCACCGGCACCGGGGTCGACATCAGCACCGTCTTCACCGCCGCCGCCCGGGACCGCGCCGCCGGGCTGGGCGTCGCCGACCGGGTCCGGTTCGTGCACGGCGACGCCGCCGCGTACGTCCCGGAGCGTCCGGTCGACGTGGCCTGCTGCGTCGGCGCCACCTGGATCGGCGGCGGCGTCCCCGGCACCCTGGAACTGCTCGACCGCGCACTCCGGCCGGGCGGCATGGCGCTGGTCGGCGAGCCGTACTGGCGGATCGACCCGCCCGACGAGGAGACGGTGGTCGGGTCGCACGCCCGGTCCCGGGACGAGTTCCGCGACCTGCCCGGCCTGGTCGCGCTCTTCGGCGAGTGCGGCTGGGACCTCGTCGAGATGGTCCTCGCCGACCAGGACAGCTGGGACCGGTACGCCGCCGCGCACTGGCTGAACCTGCGCCGCTGGCTGGACGCCAACCCGGACGACGAACTGGCCCCGGAGCTGCGGCGGGAGCTCACCGAGGACCCGCTGCGGTACGTCCGCTTCCAACGCGAACATCTGGGTTGGGGAGTTTTCGCGCTGCTGCGTCGCTGACGCCGCCCGACGCCCGGCCGACGCGTCGACACGCGCCGGCCGGGCTTAGCGGATCGCTACGGAGGGTAAAGCCAGATCATGGGACAGTTGCGCACCTCGCCGCCGCCGCCACAGGCCACCGAGCTGGAGCGGTGGGTGCTCGACACCCCCGAGCAACTGCGCGACGTCCGCGCCTCGCTGCGCGACGCGCTGAACCGGCACGGGCTGGTGCAGGGCGAGGATCTGGACGAGGTGCCGCACATGGTGCTGCTCGTCGTCACCGAGCTGGCCAGCAACGCGCTCCGGCACGGCCGACCGCCCACCATCGTCACGCTGCTCGCCACCGACGACTGCTTCCTGCTCGACGTGGCCGACCACGACGTCAGCTCGGTGCCGGAGCTGTCCGACATCCATCCGCTGGACTCGGGCGGACGAGGGCTGTTCCTGGCCCAGTCGATCTCGCTCGACGTCGGCTGGTACTCCACCGCCACCACCAAGAACATCTGGGCGTCGTTCTCCCGGTGAGGTGGCCGCGACCGGTCGACGGGACGGCGCGGTGGGTGGGCCCGCCGGCGCCCGACGCCGAGCCGCCGGCGGACCCGCCGGTCTAGAAGCCCGCCACCGGGTGCGGGACGTACGGCGCCTCCAGCGCCGCCACCTCCTCGTCGGTCAGCTCCAGGTCCAGCGCGGCCACCGCGTCGGTCAGGTGGTGCGGCTTGGTGGCGCCCACGATCGGCGCGGTCACCGCCGGGTTACGGGCCACCCAGGCCAGCGCCACCTGGGCCCGCGGCACACCGCGCCGCTCGGCCACCCGGGCCACCGCGTCGATCACCGCCCGGTCGTGCTCCTCGGTACGCGCGTAGAGCGTGCGGCCGAACTCGTCGGTCTCCGCCCGCGCGGTCCGCTCCTGCGGGTCCCGGGTCAACAGCCCTCGGGCCAGCGGGCTCCACGGGATCACCGCGACGCCCTGGTCGAGGCAGAGCGGCAGCATCTCCCGCTCCTCCTCCCGGTAGAGCAGGTTGTAGTGGTTCTGCATCGAGACGAACCGGGTCCAGCCGTGCCGCTCGGCGAGCCAGAGCGCCTTGGCGAACTGCCACGCGTACATCGACGAGGCGCCGAGGTAGCGGACCTTGCCGGCCCGGACCAGGTCGTGCAGGGCCTCCAGCGTCTCCTCGATCGGCGTGCCCGGGTCGAGGCGGTGGATCTGGTAGAGGTCCACGTAGTCGGTGCCGAGCCGGCGCAGGCTCGCGTCGATCTCGCTCATGATGTGCTTGCGGGACAACCCGCCCCGGTTCGGACCCGGCCCCATCCGGCCGTGCACCTTGGTCGCGATCACCACGTCGTCGCGGCGGGCGAAGTCCTTCAGCGCCCGGCCGACGATCTCCTCGCTGGTGCCGTCGGAGTAGACGTTCGCGGTGTCGAAGAAGGTGACGCCCAGCTCCAGCGCCTGCTGGATGAAGGGGCGGGCGGCGTCCTCCGGCAGCGACCACGGGTGGCCGCCCCGGCTCGGCTCGCCGTAGCTCATGCAGCCCAGGCAGAGCCGGGACACCTCCAGGCCGGTGGACCCGAACTTGACGTAATCCATGGCGTCCATCCCATCACCGGTGGGCGGGGAGCGCAGGGCGTGGCGGTCAGTCGCCGTCCTCGCCGCCGGATCCGGCGGTGGCTGCCGGGGTGTCGCCCCATACCGCCTTCGCACCCGAGTCGCCCACCCGGTAGACCTGAACCAGGTTCGCCGCCGCCACGACCACCGCGAGCACGGCCACGACCACGCCGAGCGCGCCCGGCCCGGCCGTCCGGGTGTCCCCGGCCGGACGGTCCGCCCGCCGGTGCAGCCAGACCAGTGCGACCGCGGCCACCAGCAGCGGCAACGCGAACCAGATCAACTGGTCGCCCAGCGCGGCGTGCCGACCCGGGTCGCCGACCCGCCGTTCCAGGCTCTCCCCGCTCTCGGTGGCGAGCGGGACGGCGGCGGTGGCCAGCGCGGCGACCAGCACGACGAGCCAGCCGAAGCGCCCGCGCCAGGCCGGTCGTACGGCCAGCGCGACCACGCCCAGCGCGGCCAGTGGCAGCAGGACCACCACGGCGTGCACCACCAGCGGGTGCAGCGGCAGTCCGTTCACGGAGTCGGGCACGGTGTCTCCTCGGCGGTCGGGGCGGAAGCCGGTTCGGCCCTCACAGTGCCCGCCGTTTCTTGCGATGTTCTTGCGGCCGGCCCGCCCGGAACTCAGCCGGGCGGCAGCAGCAGCGTGAAGGTGGCGCCCCGACCCGGCGCGCCGGTCACCTCGACGGTGCCCCGGTGCGCCCGCGCCACGTGCTGGACCAGGGCGAGGCCGAGACCGAACCGCCGCCCGGCGCCGGCCGTGCCGTGCGCGAACCGGGCGAAGAGCCGGTCCGTCTCGGTCGGGTCCAGACCGACCCCGTCGTCGGCGACCTCGGCGGCGACCCGACCGTCGCGCCGGACCACGGTCACCGTGACGTGCCCGCCCGGCGGCACGTGCCCGAGGGCGTTGTCCACCAGCGCGGTCACCGCCCGCCGCAGGGCCGGGCGGGCACCCCGCACCGGTGCCGACCCGGCCGCCTCCAGCCGCAGCTCCACCTCCCGCTCCCGGGCGTACGCGGACATGCTCGCCACCACCTCGCGGGCGACCTCGGCCAGGTCGACCTGGGTGTCCGGCAGCGGCTGGTGTTCCGCGGCGGCCGACACCAGCAGGTCCTCGACCACCTCGCCGAGCGCCCGGGTGTCCGCCACCAACTGGTCCAGTTCCCCGGTCAGTCGCTCCGCCGGCCGGTCGCGGGCCCGCCGGGCGAGCAGTTGCGCCCGGGTGTGCAGCACGGTCAGCGGGGCGCGCAGCTCGTGCGAGGCGTCCGCCACGAACCGGCGCTGCATCCCCAGCGCGGTGGCCAGCGGGGCGACCGCCCGCCGCGCCAGCAGGGTGGCCGTGACCAGCGCGCCGGCGAGCCCGGCCAGCTCGGCGACCAGCAGGGCGAGACCGAGCTGGCCCTGCCGGCGGCGAAGCGGGGCCAGGTCGGCGGCGACCGCCCAGTCGCTGCCGTCGGGCCGCCGCTGCACCACCACCCGGACCGGCCGGTCGTCGCCGGCGGACGCGTCGTGGCGGCCGGGCGGACGCCGTACCGCCGAGTCGAGCACCCGGGTCAGCGCCGGCGACGCCCCGGGGGTCACCTCGACGGCCGTGCCGCCGGGACGCCGCAGCGCCAGGAACTGTCCGGGCGGGGGATCGTCCACGTCCTCGGCCGCGGCCAGCACCCGGGTCAGCTCGTCGTTCAGCGCCCGCGACTCCTGCCGACTGGTCAGCACGAACATCAGCGCGCCCACCAGCAGCAGGACCAGCCCGATCGCCCCGGCGGTCTGGACCACGCTGCGCCGGCGGGCGCGGGCGAGCCGGGCCTCGTCCACCTCAGCCGCCCCCGAGCCGGTAGCCCAGCCCGTGCACCGTGCGGACGGCGTCGCGGCCCAGCTTGCGGCGCAGGTGGTGGACGCAGGCGTCCACGCTGCCCGGCGCGTCGGCCCGGTCGAAGGCGGCGCTGAGCAGCTCGGCCCGGGTGAAGACCTTGCGGGGCCGCCCGGCGAGCGCGTGCAGGACGGCGAACTCGCGGGCGGAGAGCGGGATCTCCGTGGCGCCGTCGACCACCTGACGGTTGCCCACGTCGAGGCGGCCCCGGCCCAACGGCAGCCAGTCCGCTCCCGCCGGGTGCCGGCGGCGCAGCGCGCGCAGCCGGGCCAGCAGCTCCGCCACCTCGAACGGCTTGACCAGGTAGTCCTCGGCGCCGGCGTCCAGTCCGGCCACCCGGTCGTCCACCGCGCCCCGGGCGGTGAGCAGCAGCACCGGGCAGGTCACCCCGTGCGCCCGGAGCCGGGTGACCAGCTCCAGGCCGTCCAGCGCCGGCAGCCCCCGGTCGACCACCATCACCTGGTAGTCCCGGGTCAGCGCCCGGTGCAGGCCGAGATGCCCGTCACCGGCCACGTCCACCGCGTACCCCTCGTCGGCGAGCAGGTCGGCCAGCAGCTCGGACAGCGCCCGGTCGTCCTCGACCAGCAGCAGGCGGGTGGGGCTCTCCACCCGGCCAGTATTCACCCGTGCGGCCGGCCCGCCGGCCGGTCAGTGGTCCTCGGCCGGAATCGGGTCGTCGTACTGGCCGGACGGGCCGACCAGGGCCTCCCCGCCCACCAGCGGCCAGGCGTTGGGTGCGCAGCCGTGCAGCCCGAGCGTCTGCTGCACCATCACCGGCGCCGGACCGCCGGCGGCGGGGCAGCGCTCGTGACCCCGGCCCAGCCGATGGCCCACCTCGTGGTTGAGCAGGTACTGCCGGTAGAGGTCGAGGTCGGCCACGTGCGGCACCCCGTACACCCAGCGGGCCACGTTGATCACGACCCGGTCGCCGTTGCGGCAGGAGGTGTAGCGGTCGGTGGGGTCGCCGCAGAGCCCACCCCGGGTCAGCGGTGTGGTGAGCAGCACGGTGAAGTCGGCCGGCCCGTCCCGGCCCACCCGCTGCAACCGCCACCGGCCGTCCCCGGTCCAGCCGCGCGGGTCGGCCAGCGTCGCAGCGACCTCCCGGGCGAAGCGTTCCACGTCCACGTTGCGGATGCCGTCCTCGACCGCGACCCGGTAGCGCAGCAGCTCACCGGAGCGACCGGCCACCGCGCCGGTGGTGTCGGCGGTCCGGAAGCCGCCGCCACCCCGCAGCGGGTAGGTGATGCCGGGCGGCACCCGACCGGCCGCCGGGACCGGCGACGCCGGGGCGGCCGTCGCCGTCGGGCGCGGGGCGGGCACCTGCGCCGGCACGGTCCGCTCCACGCCGGCCGAGGCCAGCAGGTCCGGGTGCCGGCGCAGGGCGTATCCGCCGCCGGCCGCGAGACCGGCCGCGACGAGGGCCGCCACCAGGAGCGGGACGCCGGCCCGGGACCGCCGTCGCCGTCGGTGCAGACCCCGGTCGTACCCGCCCACGTCGATCTCCGTCCGTCGCGCCGCCCCCGCTCCGGGCAGGAGTACGGATGCCATGGCCGGACGGTTGAACCCGCGGGCCGGGTACCGTCGGTGGTGGGGTGAGCGACCTGCCGCCTGTCGGATTCAGGGGGAGCCACCCGTGTCATCAGCCGAGCAGTTGCTCGACGACGCCCTCGCGGCGGCGCGCGGCACCGACGTACGCGCCGCCGAGCGGGCCCTCGACCGGCTTGTGGTGGGCGCCGGCGCGGACGTCGACGCGGCCCTGCTGGCCCGGCTCACCCGGGCCGTCGGCCGACTCTGGCCGCGCGGCTGGCAACCGGTCGACCTGGACCGCCTCGCCGTACGCCGGTTGACCCCGCGCGGCGCCCGGCTGCTGCGCGACGGCGTGGCCGCCCAGCGGCGGACGCTCCCGGACCCCGTCCCGGCCTGGTTCGACGAGCAGGTCACCGACCTGGGCGCCCGCTGGGACACAGACGCGGGCTGGCTGGACCGCCGCGCCGACGGCGACCGGATCACCGCCCTGCGCGATGCCGTCGACGCGCTCGTCCTGGTCGAGGGGCTGCCGCCGATCGCGTCGCTGCGCCCGCCGCCCGGCTCGGCCGCCGTCTCCCGCGCCGCCGTCCCGGCCACCGGTTCCCGGATGCTCGACCGCGTACGCGCGCTGCTGGCCAAGGCCGAGTCGACCGGTTACCCGGCGGAGGCGGAGGCGTTCACCGCCAAGGCGCAGGAGCTGATGGCCCGGCACAGCATCGACGCGGCGTTGCTCGACGCCGCGGCCGACCGGCCGGACCGTCCGGGCGGGGTACGCCTCGGCACCGACGCCCCGTACGCGGGGGCGAAGGCGCTGCTGATCCAGGAGGTGGCGGCGGCGAACCGGTGCGAGTCGGTCTGGTCCGACGACCTGGGCTTCGCCACCGTGCTCGGCTTCCCGGCCGACCTGGCGGCGGTGGAGCTGCTGCACACCTCGCTGCTGGTGCAGGCCACCGCCGCGATGCTGCGCGGGCGCACGGAACGCGGCCGGGCCGGTGGACGACGCACCAAGGTCTACGACGAGTCGTTCCTCAACGCGTTCGCGCTGCGGATCGGCGAGCGGTTGCGGGCGGCCAGCACGGCGGCGGCCGAGGAGCTCGACGACGAGCGTCTGCTGCCGGTGCTCGCGGCCCGCTCGGACGCCGTCCGGGAGCGCCTGGATCAGCTCTTCCCCGGCACCACCCGGCACCGGCTCCAGGTCCGCGACGCGGACGGCTGGACCTCCGGCACCAGCGCCGCCGACCGCGCCTCCCTCGACCCGACCGCCCCGGCGCGCCGGCCGCTTCGCGGGGCCCGCTGACTTTCTCGGCGATGATGTCGGATCGGGCGGCCCGGCTCCGACCCGTCTGCGAGGCGCCACCGACGGTGGCCCCGATCCGAGGAGTGAGACGTGAAGTACATGCTGCTGATCTGGAACCGGCCCGGCTTCGTGGAGGAGCTGTCCGAGGCGGAGCGCACCGCGATCTTCGGCGAGGTCGACGAGATCATGAAGGAGCTGACCGAGTCCGGTGAGCTGGTCGGCGGGGAGGCGCTGGCCCACCCGTCGCAGGCCCGGACGGTACGGCCGGCGGCCGGCGGCACCGAGATCACCGACGGGCCGTTCGTGGAGAGCAAGGAGCAGTTCGCCGGCTACCTGACGGTGGACTGCGACACCCCGGAGCGGGCCGCCGAGATCGCCGCCCGCTGGCCGGACGTGCGGCACGGCTTCGGCGTGCTGGAGGTGCGCGCGGTGATGGAGCAGGCCGGGACGGAGATGTGACCGACCGGGCGGTCGAGGATCTGCTGCGCATGCTGGCGCCGCAGGTCCTCGGCGTGCTCGTGCGCCGGCACGGCCAGTTCTACGCCTGCGAGGACGCCGTCCAGGAGGCGCTGCTGGCCGCCGCCACCCAGTGGCCGGCGCAGGGCGTCCCGGACCACCCCCGGTCCTGGCTGGTCACGGTGGCGACCCGCCGGCTCACCGACGAGTGGCGCAGCGAGCACGCCCGCCGGGAGCGCGAGGTCGCGGTGGCGGTCCGGCAACCCGCGTACGCCACCGTCGCGCCGGCCGCCGACGAGGAGCCGCCGAGCGGCGACGACACGCTGCGGCTGCTGCTTCTCTGCTGCCACCCGGCGCTCCCGGTGAATGCCCAGGTGGCGCTCACGCTGCGGGCGGTGGGCGGCCTGAGCACCGCCGAGATCGCACGGGCGTACCTGGTGCCGGAGGCCACCATGAGTCAGCGGATCCGCCGCGCCAAGCAGCGGATCGAGGCGAGCGGGGCGCGCTTCACGCTGCCCTCGCCGGCCGACCGGGACGAGCGGCTGGGCGCGGTGCTGCGCGTGCTCTACCTGATCTTCAACGAGGGCTACACCGCGTCCAGCGGCGACGCGCTGCACCGGGCCGAGCTGACCGGGGAGGCGATCCGGCTGGCCCGGGAGCTGCACCGGCTGCTCCCGACCGACGGCGAGGGGGCCGGGCTGCTGGCCCTGATGTTGCTCACCGACGCGCACCGGGCGGCGCGCACCGGCCCGGACGGGGAGCTGGTGCCGCTGTCCGAGCAGGATCGCACCCGCTGGGACCGGGCCGGGATCGACGAGGGCATCGCGCTGGTGACCGAGGCGTTGACCTGGTCGGCGCCGGGCCCGTACCAGGTGCAGGCGGCCATCGCGGCGGTGCACGCGGAGGCGCCCACCGCCGCCACCACGGACTGGCCGCAGATCGTGGCGCTCTACCAGCTGCTGGCCCGGATCGCCCCGAACCCGATGGTCACGCTGAACCAGGCGGTCGCGGTGGCGATGGTGGACGGGCCCCGCGCCGGCCTCGCACTGCTCGCGCCGCTGGATGCCGACGACCGCACGGCCGGCCACCACCGGCTCGCCGCCGTCCGGGCACACCTGCTCGAGCTGGCCGGCGACCGCGTCGCCGCCCGGGCCGCCTACCTGGCCGCCGCACGGGCCACCACCAGCCTGCCCGAGCGCCGCTACCTGGAGGTACGGGCCGCCCGCCTGGCCGCCGACCGATGAGTTCCGGCGTCCCGGGAGGTCCACCCGTCATGGGAGAGGTCTTCAGTCAACTGTCGATGTCGTTGGACGGCTATGTGGCGGCCCCGGGGCAGAGCCTGCAGGACCCGCTCGGGCGTGGCGGCCTGCGGCTGCACGAGTGGCTCTTCGCCACCGAGAGCTGGCGCGCGGAGCACGGCCTGAACGGCGGCGAGCGCGACGTCGACGCCGAGTTGGTCGAGGAGATGATCGAGGGCGTCGGCGCGTACGTGATGGGCCGGCGCATGTTCGGCGGCGGCGAGGGCCGGTGGGACCTCGGGTGGACCGGATGGTGGGGGGACGACCCGCCGTTCCGGGTCCCGGTCTTCGTGCTGACCCACCACCGGAGGGAACCGCTGCCGATGGCGGGCGGCACGGAGTTCCACTTCGTCACCGACGGGATCGAGGCGGCGCTGGAGCGGGCCCGGGCGGCGGCCGGTGACCGGTCCGTCTGTGTGGCGGGAGGCGGCGGCACGGTACGCGGCTACCTGGCGGCGGGCCTGCTCGACTCGCTCTGGTTGCACGTGGTGCCGATCGTGCTGGGCGGCGGCACGCCGCTGTTCGACGGGCCGCTGGACGTCACCCTGGAGCAGGAGCGGGTGGTCGCCGCACCCACCGTCACCCACATCCGCTACCGGGTACGCCGCTGACCCGCACGCACGCCGGGCCGGCGCGAAGGCCGGCCCGGTGGGGTGTGCGAGTCGTACGTCAGCTCTTGAAGGCGTCCTTGATCTTCTCGCCGGCCTGCTTGAGCTTGGCGCCGGCCTGGTCGTTGCGGCCCTCGGCCTCGAGGCGCTCGTTGTCGGTCGCCCGGCCGACGCCCTCCTTGACCTTGCCCGCGGTGTCCTGGGACGCGTTGTCGATCTTGTCGTCGAGACCCATGGTGAACCTCCACTCAGCAGTTGCGTGACGACAACTGGTTACCCCGCCGGCCGCCGGCCCAATCACCTGTCACCCGATCGGGCGGAACCGCCGCAGACGCAGGCTGTTCGCCACCACGAACACCGACGAGAAGGCCATCGCCGCGCCGGCGAGCATCGGGTTGAGCAGCCCGGCTGCGGCCAGCGGCAGCGCCGCCACGTTGTAGGCGAACGCCCAGAACAGGTTGCCCTTGATGATCGCCAGGGTGCGGCGGGACAGCCGGATGGCGTCCGCCGCGGCCCGCAGGTCGCCCCGGACCAGGGTCAGGTCGGCGGCCTCGATGGCCACGTCGGTGCCGGTGCCCATGGCCAGCCCGAGGTCGGCCCGGGCCAGCGCGGCGGCGTCGTTGACCCCGTCGCCGACCATGGCGACCACCCGGCCCTCGCCCTGGAGCCGCTCGACCACTGCCACCTTGTCGGCGGGCAGCACCTCCGCGATCACCTCGTCGATGCCCACCTCGGCGGCCACCGCGTGCGCCACGGTGGCGTTGTCGCCGGTGAGCAGCACCGGGGTGAGCCCCAGGTCGCGCAGCCGGTCGACCGCCGCTCGGCTGGTCGGCTTCACCGCGTCGGCCACCGCGAGCACCCCCCGGGCCCGGCCGTCCCAGCCGGCCAGGACCGCCGTGCGGCCGGCGGCCTCCGCGCCGGTCGCCGCCCGCGCGACCTCCTCGGGTACGTCGAGACCGCGCTCCCCCAGCAGCCGTGCCCGACCGACCACCACGCTGCGGCCGTCGACCGTGCCGGTCACGCCGAGCCCTTCGGCGTTGGCGAAGTCGGTGACGGCCGGCAGCGGCCCGGCGTCGACCGCCGCCTCGGCCACCGCCCGGGCGATCGGGTGCTCGGAGGCCGCCTCCAGCGCGCCGGCCAGCCGGAGCAGTTCCCCGGCGTCCTCGCCGCCGGCGGGCAGCACCTCGGCCAGCGCCATCCGCCCGGTGGTGACGGTGCCGGTCTTGTCCAGCACCACGGTGTCGACCTGTCGGGTGGACTCCAGCACCTCCGGCCCCTTGATCAGCACGCCGAGCTGCGCGCCGCGCCCGGTGCCGACCAGCAGCGCGGTCGGGGTGGCCAGGCCGAGCGCGCAGGGGCAGGCGATGATGAGCACGGCCACGGCGGCGGTGAACGCGGCGGTCGGACCGGCGCCGGTGCCGAGCCACCAGCCCAGCGTGCCGGCGGCCAGGGCGATCACGATCGGCACGAAGACCCCGGAGATCCGATCGGCCAGCCGCTGCACGGCCGCCTTGCCGGTCTGCGCCTGCTCCACCAGCCGGGCCATCTGGGCGAGCTGGGTGTCCCCGCCGACCCGGGTGGCGCGGACCACCAGCCGGCCACCGGCGTTGACGGTCGCGCCCACCACGGCGTCGCCCGGCCCGACCTCGACCGGCACCGACTCGCCGGTGAGCATGCTGGCGTCGACCGCGGAGGTGCCCTCCTCGACCACCCCGTCGGTGGCGACCTTCTCCCCGGGCCGGACCACGAACCGGTCGGAGACCGCGAGCTGGTCGACCGGGATCCGGGTCTCCTGCCCGCCGCGCAGCACCGCCACGTCCTTCGCGCCCAGTTCGAGCAGGGCACGCAGGGCGGAGCCGGCGGTGCGCTTGGCACGGGCCTCGAAGTAACGCCCGGCCAGGATGAAGACGGTCACCCCGGCGGCGGCCTCCAGGTAGATGTTGCCGGCGCCGTCGCCCCGGGTGATGTCGAAGCGGAACGGGTGCGTCATCCCGGGCATACCCGCGTCGCCGAGGAAGAGCGCCCAGAGCGACCAGCCGAACGCGGCCAGCGTGCCGAGCGAGACCAGGGTGTCCATGGTCGCCGCGCCGTGGCGCAGGTTGACCAGCGCGGCCCGGTGGAACGGCAGCCCGCCCCACACCACCACCGGAGCGGCCAGCGTGAGCGAGGCCCACTGCCAGTGGTCGAACTGCCAGGCCGGCACCATGGCCAGCACGATCACCGGCAGGGTCAGCACCGCCGAGACCCACAACCGGGTACGCGCCCCGCGCAGTTCGTCCACCGGCTCGGCGCTCATGGTCGCGTCCGCCCGGGCGGGCGGCGGCGGCACCGCGGCCGTGTAGCCGGTCTTCTCCACGGTGGCGATCAGGTCGTCCGGCGTGACCTCGTCGGCGTACCGGACGGTGGCCTTCTCGGTGGCGTAGTTCACCGTGGCCTCGACGCCGTCCATCCGGTTGAGCTTCTTCTCGATCCGGGCGGCGCACGACGCGCAGGTCATGCCGCCGATCGCGAGTTCGATCAGGTTCGGCGCGGTCGGAAGCGTCTTTCCCGTGGTGGTCATCGCGGCACCTCCCCGGTCAACTGTGCCCGTGCCCCGGGGTGCCGTGTCCGGCGTCCGGGGTCGGTGCGGTGGTGGTCGCCGGCCCGGTGGGCGCCGGCGGGGCCTGGTCGCCGGCCACGACGGTGAACTCGGCGGTGTGCACCGCGTCGCCGTGCCGGAAGTCCAGGTAGAGACGGTACGCGCCGACCGACGGCACCTCCGCCGCGAACGTGATCGCCGGTCCGGCCGGCGTGCGCCCGTCGCCGGGCGTGCCCTCCGGGTGCACGTGCAGGTAGGCCAGGTCACCCTGGCGCAGCGCCACCAGGTGGCCGTACGCCCCGAGGTAGGGCTGGAGGTCGGTGACCGGCCGGCCGTCCCGGCTGACCGAGAGCGTGAGCCGGCTGGTGCGGCCGGGCTCCGGCGCGCCGGTGAGCGTGACGGTGTAGCCGTCGACCGTGGTGCTGGTGGCCGGTGGCGGCAACGGTCGCGCGGCCAGCGTGCCGGGGACGGTGACGTCGACGCCGAGCGTCAACGGCTCCCCGCCGGTCGGGGTGAAGTCGGCGAACGCCCGCCACACGCCCGGCCCGGCGAGCGGTGAGGCGACCCGCCAGGTGCCGTCGTCGGCCAGCTCCGGGTGCACGTGCCGGAAGCCGGAGAGGTCGCGGCGGGCGACGATCAGGTGCATGCGCTTGTCGTGGGCCACGTCGTAGCGGGTGACCGGCCGGCCGTCCGGGCCGGTGATCCGGAACGCGAACTGCCCCTCGGGCGCAGCCGTCGGCTGGAACGTGTAGCCGCGCTCGGAGACGAGCAGCCCGCCGGGCAGGCGGGCGGCCGCCTCCCCGGCGTGACCCTGGTCGCCGTGGCCGGCGTCGGTGTCGTCGTGGCGGGTGTCGGCGGCCGGGGCGTCGGGACCGGCCACGTGACCGATCCCGTACGCCGCGCCGAACACCGCCACGAGGCCGAGGGCGAAGCCGCTCAGCTTCGTCGCCGTGTTCATGGTGTCTCCTCGTGTCGTCGGGTCCGCGGACCCGTCACGCCCCGACGAGGTCGTAACCGGCCTCGTCCACGGCGGCGCGTACGGCGTCCGCATCCAGCGGGCTCCGGCTGGTGACGGTGACCCGGCCGGTGGCCAGGTCGATCTGGACGTCGGTGACGTCCGGCAGTGCGCTCAGCTCGGTGCTCACCGCGGTGACGCAGTGCCCGCAGGTCATGCCCCGCACCTGGTAGGTGGTCTCCATCGCGTCCCTCCGATCCCATACCCCCCTGGGGTACTCATGGCACGTTAGCATACCCCCGAGGGGTACGCTATCCTCGATCTCATGACCACGCCGCCCACCCCGACCCGGGGCTACACCGCCAGCAAGGACCAGCTCCTCGCCCGGCTCCGCCGCATCGAGGGTCAGGTCCGGGGCATCGAGAAGATGGTCGAGGACGACCGCTACTGCATCGACGTGCTGACCCAGATCTCGGCCATCCAGGCCGCGCTGGACAAGGTCGGCCTGGGCCTGCTGGACGGGCACGCCCGGCACTGCATGCACGAGGGGGCCGCCGAGGGCCGGGCCGACGAGATGGCGTCCGAGATGATGGCCGCCGTCGGCCGCCTGATGAAGCGCGGCTGACCGGGACCTCCGACCCCCGGAACGGGCCGCCCGACCCGGTCCGCCGACCGGCCGGGAGACGTACCGTCGAGGTGGCCGGGGCCGGCGGTCGCGCCGCCCCGGAGCCGACGGACGGAGGGCGGCCGGATGATGTGGTCGGGCCCGATGATGGGCTGGATGTGGATCTGGTCCCTGCTGGTGCTGGCGGTGCTGGCGGGGCTCGTCTGGTTCGTGGTGCGGATGCCCGGCCCGGACCGCGCGTCGCCCGGCACGGCCCGGCGCATTCTCGACGAGCGGTACGCCCGCGGCGAGATCGACGAGGACGACTACCGACGTCGACGCGCCGGCCTGGCCTGATCCGGCGTCCACCGGCGGCGCGGGCCGCCCTGGATACCATGGCCGGGCGACGACCCGGGCGTGATCCCCACGCGTCCGCGCCGGCCCCGGTGACCCGACCGGTCCGGTGACCCGGTTCCGCCGCGACCGTTGGGAGAGACGCCGTGGGCGCCGATCACACCCGTCCCGCAGCCGCCGCGCCGCCGGGCGTACGCCGGCTCCTGATCGCCACCGTGGTGCCGCTCTTCGTGCTCACCGTGATCGCGGCGCTGGTGCTCTGGCCCCGGGCGGACCGCGACCCGGTGGACGGCGGCGCGGACGTGCCGCGCTACCACGGCACGGTGACCCGGGTGGTGACCGAGCCCTGCCCGCCGACGCCCGAGTCGCCCGAGGGCGACACCGGCGGCCCCTGCGGCACCGTGACCGTCGCCGCCGAGCAGGGGCCGGACGCGGGCCGGCAGGTCGAGACGCCGGTCCCCACCGGACCCGGCGCGCCCCGGGTCGCGGTCGGTGACGAGGTGATCCTGGTCGAGCTGGTCGACCCGGGCGACCCGTCGGTGAAGACCTACAACATCGCCGAGCACCAGCGCGGTACGCCGCTGATCTGGCTGGTGGCCCTCTTCGCCGCCGCGATCGTGGCGTTCGGCCGCTGGCGCGGGCTGGCCGCGCTGGGCGGGCTGGTGGCCAGCTTCGCCATCCTGCTCGGCTTCGTGCTCCCCGGCATCGGCGCCGGGCAGTCGCCGCTGCTGGTGGCGATCGTCGGCGCCGCACTGATCATGTTCGTGGTGCTCTACCTGACCC
This sequence comes from Micromonospora sp. WMMD754, assembly GCF_049315235.1. Lineage (NCBI taxonomy): Bacteria > Bacillati > Actinomycetota > Actinomycetes > Micromonosporales > Micromonosporaceae > Micromonospora > Micromonospora sp. WMMD754. The sequence continues at coordinate 2,587,634 of NZ_CP186058.1, read as the reverse complement.
ACGGGATCACCGCGCAGACGTCGGTGGCGGTGCTGGGCACGCTCGGCAGCCTGGTGATCACCGGAGTGCTGGGCACGGTGGCCACCGCCGCCACCCACCTGACCGGCTTCGGCAGCGAGGACGCCACCACGCTGTCGATGTTCCAGGGTGACGTGGACCTGCACGGACTGCTGCTGGCCGGCATCATCATCGGTTCGCTCGGCGTGCTGGACGACGTCACCGTCACCCAGGCGGCCACCGTCACCGAGCTGGCGCACGCCAACCCAGGGCTGTCCCGACGGCAGCTCTACCGGGCGGCCACCCGGGTGGGCCGGGCGCACATCGCGTCCACCGTCAACACCATCGTGCTGGCGTACGCGGGCGCCTCGCTGCCGCTGCTGCTCCTGCTGGTCGCCGACTCCCGCCCGGTGGGTCAGCTGCTCACCAGCGAGTTCCTCGCCCAGGAGATCGTCCGTAGCGCGGTGGCCACGCTGGGCCTGATCGCCGCCGTACCGCTGACCACCGCGCTGGCCGCGGTCGTGACCACCGCCGGTCGCGCCGGGCGGGCCGCCGGACCCGCGACGCCCCGGCCGCCGTCGCCCCGGGAGGACGCGTGGGAGGCGCTCGGCGAGGGCCGGTCCGGCGGGGGCAGGAGCACGGAGGCCGCATGGTGACACTGCGCAGCGTGACGGCCGATTCCAAACGCGATGCTGGTCACGCTGGGCGGTGGCGAATTCTCGCGATTGGTCGGCTTCCGGACGTAGATCCCCGGGAGTGGTCTCGGGTAACCTCGCTGCCGGTCACCGCCGAAGGCGCGCACCGGCGCCTGCGGTGCCGCCGCCCAATCGCCTCCGGGCGAGCCGGGGAACCAGGTACATGGGGTGAATCCGCGCCAGCGGAAGGGGCCGCTTCCGTCCCGAACCCGTCAGCTAACCCGGTCGGCGGTCGACGGAAGGGAACACTGTGACGGCACCCCTGCGCCGCTGGCTGACACCCGTGGTGGCCGTGCTCGCCGCTCTTGCCGTGCTGGCCGGGCCGACGCCGGCCTCGGCGGCCCCCGGCACCGCCGCCCCGAACCCCTCGGGCCACTCGGAGGACGACGACCCACCGCTGATCAGCGAGGCCGTCACCGCCGCCAACCGCGCCTACCTCCAGGCCAAGTCGAAGTTGGACACGTCCCGCAAGCGGCAGCTCCAGCTCGCGCTGGAGGTGAAGGCGGCGCAGAACCAGCTCGACGCGCTCAGCCCGCAGGTGAGCGAGATCGCGGCACAGTCCTACCGGACCGGTCGCGTCGGCGCCATGGCGATGCTGCTGGAGAGCGACTCCCCCGACTCGTTCGTCCAGCGGGCCAGCGCCCTCGACGAGCTGAACCTGTTCAACGCGCAGCGACTCGCCGCCATCAACGAGGTGAAGGGCCGCGCCGAGCGGGCCAAGATCGCGCTCGACGCCGAGGTGCGGGAGCAGGAGAAGCAGGCGAACGCGATGGCCCGCGAGAAGGTCGAGGCGCAGAAGGCGCTGAAGCTGGTCGGCGGGCTGGACTTCACCGGTGGCCTGGTCTCGGCCACCTCGCCGGTTGCCAAGATCGGCCCCGGCCGCACCGCCGACGGCGGGTGGAAGTCCGAGTCGTGCAGTGAGAACGACCCGACCACCTCGGGCTGCGTCACGCCGCGCACCCTGCACGCGTACAAGGAGGTCAAGCGCGCCGGGTTCAACCGCTTCGTGGGCTGCTACCGCCCCGGCGGGCCGTGGGAGCACCCCAAGGGCAAGGCGTGCGACTGGTCGTTGCAGAACAGCGGCTTCGCACCGTGGCACAACAACGACACCCGCCGGTACGGCAACGAGGTGGCCGCCTTCCTCATCCGCAACGCCGACCGGCTGGGCATCTACTACGTGATCTGGAACCGGCAGATCTGGTTCCCGGCGACCGGCTGGAGTTCCTACAGCGGGCCCTCCAACCACACCGACCACGTGCACATGTCGCTGCTCTGACGCGCGCGTACGACAAAGGGGCCGCCCGTGGGCGGCCCCTTTCGCGTATCCGTTTCCCGGTCAGCCGGCGAGCGCCGCGTCCGCCGACGCGGCCGGTGACGGCAGCGGGGCCGGCGACTGCGCCACCGTCCGGACCTCGCCGCCACTGAGCCGGTACGACATGCCGACCACCGCGCAGGCCCCGCCGGCCACCTTCGCGGCGAGCACCGAGGAGCGGGCCAGCAGGGTCTCCACCGTCTGGGCGATGTGCACGTCGATGATGCCGTCGAGATCCTCGACTCCCTGGCGACCGGCCCGGAGCAGGCTGGGTGAGACGGCGTCCACCACCGCGCCCAGGTGTCCGGCCGGGGCGGAGCCGGTGCGGACCGCCTCGCGGGCCGCCTGGACCGCGCCGCACGAGTCGTGGCCGAGCACCACCACCAGCGGCGTGCCGAGCACGGTGACCGCGTACTCCACGCTGCCCAGCACCTCCGGGCCGGCGGTGTGGCCGGCGGTACGCACCACGAAGAGGTCACCGAGGCCGCGGTCGAAGATGATCTCGGCGGCGAGTCGCGAGTCGGAGCACCCGACGATCACCGCGAACGGGTGCTGACCGTCGGCGACCGCCGCCCGGTGCCCGGCGTCCTGGTTCGGGTGCTGCGGCACACCGGTGACGAACCGGTGGTTACCGGCACGCAGTTCGGCGAGTGCCTCGTCGGGGGTGGTCGGGATCATGCTGCTCACCTCGTCCTCGCGGAGCCGTCAGGCCGGCCGGCGGCGGTGTCGGCCCCGCGACCCACCGTCACACGCGACCCATGGCACGTCAAGATTTCGTGATACGCATTTCATACGTCACCCTCGTCGACCGTGCCGGGTCGGGGCGACGACGGAAGGAGCCATACGATGACCACCATGGCGACCACACCGGCCGAGGACGGGAGCCGCAAGAACTGGACCTTCCTCACCAATCACGGGCACGTCCTGCTGGCCATCGCGCGCAACCCCACCGCGCGCCTGCGGGACGTGGCCGACGAGGTGGGCGTCACCGAGCGGGCGGCCCAGGCCATCGTCGCCGACCTGGAGGCCGGTGGTTACCTCCGCCGCACCCGGGTGGGCCGGCGCAACGAATACACGGTCAACCCGAACGGGCGCTTCCGGCACCCGGCGGAGGCCGACCAGCAGGTCGGTGCGCTGCTCGACCTGTTCGGCGCCGAGCCGACCGGCGACACCGCCGAACACTGACCGTCCTCGCGCGACCGCCCGTTCCCACGCGCACACGGCCGCGACGGTAATCTCACCGCGTGCGCGACAGCTTGCTGGCGAACGGGACGACGGGGCGCGTCCGTGCCGGACACCGGATCAGGTCCGTCCTGTGCGGAGCGGCGCTCGCCGCCCTGGTCGGCGGCACGCTGGCGGTGCCGACGCCGGCGGTCGCGGCGCCCGCGTGCGGGCCCACCGGCGGCCCGGCCCCCACCGAGATGCCCTGGGCGCTGAGCCGGCTCGACCCGGCCGCCGCCTGGCGGGTCGGCAAGGGGCAGGGCGTCACGGTCGCGGTGGTCGACTCCGGCGTCTCGCCGAGCCACCCGTTGCTGCGCGGCCGGGTGCTGCCGGGCGAGGACTTCAACCAGTTGGTCCACCTGCGCGGGCAGTGCGACCTGGTCGGTCACGGCACCATGGTGGCGGGCATCATCGCCGGCCGGGAGGGCACCGGCTCGCCGTACACCGGCATCGCGCCCGAGGCCCGCATCCTGCCACTGCGCGTGCTGGCCGAGAACAAGGAGAACTTCGACCCGGACGTGCCGGGCGAGATCGGCCGGGCGATCCGCTGGGCGGTCGACCACGACGCCGACGTGATCAATCTGTCCCTGGTCACGCTCGACGACCCGGCCCTCCGGTCGGCCGTCACCTACGCCCTGGGCAAGGGCGTGATCGTGGTGGCCTCCGCCGGCAACCGGCAGGAGAACCGGGAGGACCGGCCGGCCTACCCCGCGGCGTACCCGGGGGTCATCGCCGTCGCCGGCATCGACGAGCAGGGCGGCCACGTGGGCAGCTCGGTCAGCGCGGACTACGTGGACATCGCCGGCCCGGGCCTGAACATCGTCGGCCCCGCCCCGCAGGGTGCCGGCTACCGCGCCGAGCCGCAGGGCGGGACGAGCTTCGCCACCGCGTACGTCTCGGGGGTGGCCGCGCTGGTGCGGGCCGCGCACCCCGAGATCAGCCCCGAGGAGGTGGCCTACCGGTTGACCCGCACGGCGGACAACCCGCCCGACGGGCACAACACCGAGGTGGGCTACGGGATGGTCAATCCCTACCGGGCGGTGACGAACCTGCTGGGCACCCGCGACGACCCCCCACTGGGCGCGATGCCGCCGCCGGCGCCGGCCGCCGACCCACTGGCCTGGCAGCGCACGGTCGCGATCTGGGTCGCCGTCGTCGGCGGGCTGCTGGCCGGCGTCCTGCTCACGCTGCGCCCGATCCTGGTACGCGGGCGGCGACGCGGCTGGCGCCCCGGCCGTCGCGACCTCCCCCGTGGCGCCTGACCCGGCCCCGTCACCTCCCGGGAGGGCGCCGCCTCCCCACCGCACGGGAAAACGCAGCGGCTCCGCCCGGCGCGAGCCGGAGCGGAGCCGTCGTTGACCGGTCGGGTCAGTTGCCCCAGACCTTGGAGTTGCTCATCTCCGTGGTCATGTAGTTCTCGCGCGCGATGCCCACCGCGCCGCCGATCTCGTTGAGGACCTTGTTGATGTCCCGCACGGCAGCGTCCCACTGGGCCTGGTGCTGCTCGTAGGCGACCCGGTCCTGGCCCTCCCACTCGAGCTTGCTCAGCATCGACCGCAGCGTGTCCAGCTTCTCGTCGATGGTCCGCGAGATGGCCTGCATCTGCTGGTTGCTGCTCTCGAGGACAGCGTAGTCAACCTTGATGCTCATCGATTCCTCCTCTGCCTGTCTTCGCGGATCACGGGTTGAGCGCAGCGTGGAACTTGTCCAGCATCTGCTGCTGCTCTTCGTCGTTGACCTGGTGCGTGGTGCCGGACTTGTCGAGCAGGTCCGCGATGTTGTCCATCGCCGTGAGCAGCTTCGCCGTGTCCTCGGTCCAGCGGTTCATCAGGCCCTGGAAGCCCGTGGAGGCCTGGCCCTTCCAGGCCATGGCCAGGTCGTCGACCACGTTCCACAGCTTCTTGAGCTCGCCGTCGACGTCGCTGCGCGTGGACCGCACGTCACTCGCGGCGGTGTGCAGAGTCGCTGCACTGACCTCGAACGCCATGCTTCACACCCTTCCGTCATCTAGTGGCGGCGGTTCCGCCGCGCCCCTCCCCCGCGGCAAGGCGAACACACCCCACCGACGGACACTTCATCCGAACCGTAGCGGACGACGTCCAACCCGCGCAGCCCTCCCTTCCCATCGTCGAATTCCGACAGGACACCGCGATCCGGCGTGGACCGTACGAGTTGGACGGTGCCCGGTCAGGCCGGCTCCGTCCAGGCGGTCTGGATCAGCTGCTGGCCGTCGCGGCGGCGGACCAGGGTGCCCCGGCCCGGCGGCTGCGGGGTCGGCCGCAGGTTGCCGAACACCGCACCCTCCTCCCGGCTGCCCGACATCAGCAGGCCCGGCGAGTCCAGTTCGCGCAGGCGTTGCAGCACCGGCTCGTAGAGGGCCCGGGCCACGCCGCCCACCCGCCGCGTGATGATCAGGTGCAGGCCGATGTCCCGCGCCTGGGGCAGCAGCTCGTGCAGCGCGCTGAGCGGGTTGTTGCCGCCGGAGGCGACCAGGTCGTAGTCGTCCACCAGGATGTAGAGCTCCGGCCCCTTCCACCAGCTGCGGTCGCGCAGCTGCGCGGTGGTCACGTCCGGGCCGGGCAGCCGGTTCTGCAACGCGCTGCGGATGGAGCCGAGGCCCTGGCTGAACACCTGGTTGGACGGCGCGTAGTCGAGCAGGTGGTCGCCCTCGACCGCCCCCAGCAGGCCGCGCCGGTAGTCGGCGATGACCAGCCGCGCCTGGGCCGGCGTGTAGCGCTCGGCGATCCCCCGGGCGATCAGCCGCAGCAGGTTGGTCTTGCCGCACTCGGCGTCACCGAAGACGGTCAGGTGCGGCTCGCTCGCCAGGTCCAGGTAGACCGGGGCGAGCGCCGACTCGTTGACCCCGATCGGGATGCCCGGGGCGGACCGGTCGACCACCTGGGCCAGGTCGGTCAGCGCCAGCTTGCGCGGCAACAGCCGCACCTTCGGCGCGGGCCGGCCCGGCCAGTTCGCCGCCACGTGGCCGGCCAGCGCGACCGACGCCTCGGTCAGGTCCTCGATGTCGCGCTTGCCGTCGATCCGCGAGACCGCGGTGAGGAAGTGCAGCTTGTCCCGGGTCAGGCCCCGACCCGGCGAACCGACCGGCACGTTCTGCGCGGCCCGCCGGTCGATCTCCGACTCGGACGGGTCACCGAGCCGCAGCTCCAGCTTGGTGCCGAGCAGGTCCCGCATGTTGATCCGGATCTCCGCCCAGCGCACGGCCGTGATCACCACGTGCACGCCGAAGCCCAGCCCCCGGTTGGCCAGGTTGGTGATGGTCTGCTCCAGCTCCTCGTACTCCTGGCGCAGCGTGTTCCAGCCGTCCACCACGAGGAAGACGTCCCCGAACGGGTCGTCGGCGAACTCCCCGGCGGCCCGCCGCCGGCGGTAGCTCGCCACCGAGTCGATGCCGTGCTGGGTGAACCGGTTCTCCCGCTCGTCGATCACGGCGACCACCTCGGCGACGGTCCGCCGGACCGCCTCGGTGTCGCGCCGACCGGCCACGCCGGAGGTGTGCGGCAGCCCGTCCAGGCTGCGCAGCGCGCCGCCGCCGAAGTCGAGGCAGAAGAACTGCACCTCACGCGGCGTGTGGGTGAGCGCGAGGGAGGCCAGCATCGAGCGCAGCATGGTGCTCTTGCCGCTCAGCGAGGCGCCGACGATCACCACGTTGCCACCGGCGCCGGAGAGGTCGACCATCATCGGGTCCCGACGCTGCTCGTACGGCCGGTCGACGATGCCGACCGGCACCGCGAGCCGGCCCCGGCCCGGCCAGTCCGCGGTGGTCAGGCCGAACGTCGGGTGCACGCTCAGCTTGGGCAGCAGCTCGGCCAGCCCGGACGGCTCCGCCAGCGGCGGCAGCCAGACCTGGTGCGCCGGCCGGCCCCGGCCCTTGAGCTGGTCGATCAGGACGTCCAGCATGGCCACCGCCTTGCCGTCACCGGTCTGCTCCGGCTCGGGCGCGGTCTCCGCCGGGGTCGGCAGCTTCGGCACCGGCACGTAGTCGATGCCGTACGGGACGATCCGGCGCTGCACCTGCGCCCGGCTGGAGCGCTGCGTCTGCCCCGGCGCCCGGTAGGGGCCGGAGACGTAGGCGGCACGGAACCGCAGCATGGTGGCGGTGTCGGTCTTCAGGTAGCCGTGGCCCGGCGCGCTCGGCAGCTCGTAGGCGTCCGGCACACCGAGCACGATCCGGCTCTCCACCGCCGAGAAGGTCCGCAGACCGATCCGGTACGACAGGTGCGTGTCCAGACCGCGCAGCTTGCCCTCCTCCAGTCGCTGCGAGGCGAGCAGCAGGTGCACGCCGAGCGACCGGCCCAGCCGGCCGATCATCACGAACAGGTCGATGAAGTCCGGCTTGGCGGCCAGCAGCTCGGAGAACTCGTCGCAGATGATGAGCAGGCTGGGCATCGGCTCCAGCGGCTCACCGGCCGCGCGCGCCTTCTCGTAGTCGTAGCGGGACACGTAGTTGCCCGACGCCCGCAGCACCTCCTGGCGGCGGTTCATCTCGCCGGCCAGCGCGTCCCGCATGCGGTCGACCAGCGGCAGCTCGTCGGAGAGGTTGGTGATCACGGCGCTGGTGTGCGGCAACGCGTCCAGCGACGCGAACGTGGCGCCACCCTTGAAGTCGACCAGGACGAAGTTGAGCTCCTCCGACGAGTGCGTCACGGCCAGCGCCGCGACCACCGTACGCAGCAGTTCGCTCTTGCCGGAACCGGTCGCGCCGATGACCAGGCCGTGCGGGCCCATGCCCTCGTGCGCGGACTCCTTGAAGTCCAGCTCGACCACGTTGCCGTCCGGCCCCAGGCCGAGCGGGATGCGCAGCCGGTCCCGGTGGCCGCGCGGGCGCCAGGTCTGCCGGGTGTCCACGGTGGCGGCGTCGCCGACGCCGAGCAGGTCGGGCAGCTCCATGCTGCGGGCCAGCGGCTCCTCGGTGCTGGCGCCCTGCTGCTGGGACAGCCGGAACGGGGCGATCTGCCGGGCCAGCCCCTCGGCCGCCGCCAGCGACAGCCGGTCCGGCCGGCCGAGCCGGGAGGAGGTGGGGCCGCGCACCAGGTCGAGCCCGCTGCCGTCGCCGGCGTCCAGGCAGAGCAGCCACCGGCCGGCGTCCCGGGGGACCGCGCCGGACAGGTCGAACACGGTCGTGCCGAGCAGCCCCGCGCCGGTCAGCGCGCAGGTCGCCGAGACCTCGCCGCCGTCGAGCACCACCACCACGTGCGGCGCGGTGGTGAGCGGCTTCGCCTCCGGGGCGAACCGGGGTCGGCCGCCCAGCTCGTTGGCGAGCGCCGACTCGGCCTCGGCCAGGCTGGCGAAGACCATCCGGCGCGCGCCCGCCGCGTCCGTACGCCCCGGGTGCTGGGCGTGCGGCAGCCACTTCGCCCAGTCCCAGACCGGCTGCCGGTCCGGTGCGGCCACCACGACGACCAGCAGGTCCTCCGGGGCGTGGAAGGTGACCAGCTGACCCAGCGCCGCCCGGGCCAGGTCGAGCACCGGCTCGCGGTCGCCGCGCAACGCGATCCGGCTGAACGCGCGCAGCGACAGGGCGGTGGGCAGGTCGGGCACGCTGGAGTGGGCCCGGACGAACCGGCGCAGCGCGATCGCGCTCATCGGCTCCAGGTCCTCCACCGGCTTGGTCTCCGGCGGCACGATCTCCACCGCCAGCCGTTGCGGGCCGAGCGCGATCCGCACCTCGCCGAAGTCGTCCTCGGTGATCCGCCGCTCCCACAGCCGGCGCGAGGCGGCGATCGACCAGAGCGCGTCGGGCTCCGGGTGCCGCCAGGTCATCGCGGCGCGCTGCTGCTCGGCCGCCCGCCGGGTGCGCTTGCGCATCTGCGCCAGGTAGCGCATGTAGTCGCGCCGCTGGGCGTTCAGCTCCGCCTTGTCGTTGCCGCCGTTGCCGAGCGTGCCGATCGCCATGCCCAACATGGACACCCCGAACAGGCCACCGGCGACGTACGTCATCATGCCGCCGCCACGGCCGGCGTAGAGGAAGGCCATCGCGCCGACGCCGCAGAGCATCGGCAGGATCATCAACACCTGCCCCATGCCCTTGGCCTGCGGCTCCGGCAGCTCGGGCGGGGACTCCAGCAGGACCTCGCCGCGCGGCAGCGCGGGTCCCGGTTGACGCGGAAGTCGGCGGAACACCACCGTACTCACGGCTCTCCCCTCCCCAGAAGTGGCAGTGATCGTGGTCTGCCACCGCCGGTGAGCGTCGGGTGGGCAACCTGTGCGACCGCCATCGTAGGTAATCTCCCGGAGGCGTCGTGGACCCGTGGGGGCGACGCCGACGGCCGGGTGGATCGTAGGGCGAGCACGAGGAGGCCACAGTGGCGACGAAGGCGGCGACCGGCGGGCTGAGCCGGATCACCATCGTGGCGCCGCGCACCAGGATGGATCTGGCGCTGCCGTCCGACGTGCCGCTGGCCGACCTGCTGCCCACGCTGCTGCGCTACGCCGGCGAGGACCTCGCCGACGAGGGTGTGCGGCACGGCGGTTGGAGCCTGTCCCGGCTGGGCGGGCAGCCGCTCGACGGTGGCCGCACCGCCGCGCAGCTCGGCGTCCGCGACGGTGAGGTGCTCTACTTCAACCCCCGGGCCGCCACCGCACCCGAGATCGTCTTCGACGACGTGGTGGACGCGGTCGCCACCTCCACCACCCAGCGGGCCGGCGCCTGGCAGGTGGGCACCACGCGCTCGTTCGCCGTCCTCCTCGCCGGGTCGACGCTGGCCGCGGGCGCGGTCGCGGCGCTGTTCACCGGGCCGCCGCAACTCCCCGGCGCGCTGGCCGCCCTGGTGGTCGCGGTCGCCCTGCTCGTCGGCGCCGCCGTGCTGTCCCGGGCGGCCGGCGACAGCCGTACCGGTGCGGTGCTGGCCCTGGTCGGCGTCGGCTACGCGGCGGTCGGCGGCCTGCTCGTGCTCGCCGGGGACCGGCCGCTCGACGACCTGGCCGGCCCGCACGTGCTGCTCGCCGCCACCGCGGTGGTGGTCTTCGGCGCGGTGGCCGCGCTCGCCGTCGGCGACCGGCTGCCGCTGTTCCTCGGCGCGGTGGGCGTGGGCGCGGCCGTCGGTCTCGGCGCGGTGCTCAGCCTGGCCTTCGGCATCGGCGCGGCGGCCTCGGCGGCGGTGGTGGCGACGGTGGCCTTCGGCGCGCTGCCCGCGCTGCCGATGCTCGCCTACCGACTGGCCCGACTGCCGGTGCCGTCGATCCCGACCGGCCCGGAGGACCTGAAGACCGACACCGAGTCGGTGGACGGGCCGTCGGTGCTGCGCGACAGCGAGCGCGCCGACGGATTCCTCACCGGCCTGCTCTGGACCGTCTCGCTGCTGGTGCTCGGCGGCGAGGTGGTGCTCGCGCTCGACGGCCGGCTCCCGGCCGTCCTGCTCTGCCTGGTGCTGGCCCTGCTGTCACTGCTGCGGGCGCGCCCGTTCCTCGGCCGGGGCCAGCGCACCCCGGTGCTGCTCGCCGGCACCGTCGGCCTCGGCCTCACCGCCCTGGCGGTCTTCGCGGCCGGCTCGACGCCGGTCCGGCTCGGGCTGGTCCTGGGCGGCCTGACCGTGGTTGCCGTGATCAGCCTGGTCTACGGCCTCACCGTGGCCGGCAAGCGGATCTCCCCGGTCTGGGGCCGCACCCTCGACATCGTCGAGATCCTGCTGATCGTCGCGCTGGTGCCGCTGGCCGTCTGGGTCTGCGGCATGTACGGCTGGATCGTCAACCTTCGACCGTGACGGTGCCCATCGCGGTGCCGACCGGCGCGGTGGCGTAGACGCCGGGGCCGTGCTGGCCGTCCAGCGGGCGGGCCGGCACACCGGCCCGCCGGGCCATGTCCCGCACGACCTTCACCAGCGCCTCGGCGTGCCCGTCCATGGCCGCCACGCGCAGCAGCGGCGGGACCCGCCGGCCGCCGGGGAGCACCACGGCCGCGACGGTGTGCGAGGGCGCGGAGGTCGAGGTGACCGCGTCCACCAACGCGCCCAGCGAGCCGGTGGGGCGGACCCGCAGGGCCAGGCAGCGCTGGGTCCAGCCGCCCCCGCGCAGGCTGGTCCAGGTCTCGACCGGGGACTCCGGCGCCAGGTCGAGGCCGGCCCCGGAGACCACCGCCGCGTGCAGCTCGTCCCGGCCGAGCACCCGGTGGCCGAGGCCGGCGGCGGTGAGCGCCTTGCCGAGCCGGCCCACCCCGGCCGCGACCGTGCGGTGCACGCCGCGCAGGCCGCCGCCACGGCTCACCGTCTCGGCGCGCGCGTCCCCCACCGACAGTCGCAGTGCCACCCACACGGTGCGGTGCGCCGCGGGCGGCGCGCCGGGAGCCGGGTACCAGACCAGGGTGTGCGAGACCACCTGGGTCTGGGTGACCGGGCCGGTGAAGTCGGCCAGCACGGCGAGCGCCCGGTCCACCGTCGACGCCTCGATCGACCCGGCGGGCGCGCCGGGTCGGCCGGTCAGCGCCAGGGCGGCGAACCAGCCCCGGTCGTCCTGCCCGATGCCGAGACGGGTGCCGCGTTCGGTCAGCTCCACCACGGTCAGCTCGGGGGCGAGCGCGGCCAGCCGCGGGTCACCGCCGGGCACCGCGCCCCGGGACCGGTCCCGACGTCGACGCAGCCGGCGGCGGAGCATCAGGTCCTCGTACCACCAGCGGCCGCCCCGGCGGGCGAACGCGGCCACCACGGCCAGCAGCGCCAGCCCGGCGACCACGGCGAGCAGCCAGGTCGGGCCGGCGGTGGCGAACCAGACCGCGAGCGCCGCGCACTCCACCACCACGAGCTGGCCGACGACGACCGGACCGAGTCGGCCGCGCCGGCGCCGGTCCGCCGGGGTGACCGGCCGGTCCGCCGGCACGGCGGGGGCGGTGGCCGTACGACCGGGTGGCGCCTGGAGCTGCGTCATCGGTGAGCGTCCCTTCTGGACATCCTGGGCATCCGCCGGCGGGGTGCGTCGTCGGGTGGCGGACGGGGTCCCGGCAGACCCCCGACGGCCCCTTATCGTAGGGAAGCCCGCGGCGCTGTTCGGACCTGATCGCCGCGGACCCACCCCCGCCGGAGGTTAGTCATGCGGACCCGCCGCGATCAGGTGCAGGCGTACCGCTTCGTCACCCGCCGCATCGTCTCCGCGCTGCTCTCCGGCGACCCGGAGACCAACGACCTGCCGATGCGCCGCCTCGGCATGGCGGTGTTCGGCAGCGTCGTCGCCGCGGCCGTGGTGCTCGGCGGCGTGGGCGCGTACGGGCAGCTCACCAGCAACTCCGCGCCGCTCGAGGCGAACACCGTGGTGATCGAGCGGGAGACCGGCGCCACCTACTACTTCGGCGAAGACCAGGTGCTGCACCCGACGCTCAACTACGCCTCGGCCCGGCTGATCGTGAACGACGCGTCGGCGACGGTCCGCACCATGTCGCAGGCCTCCATCAAGGACCGGCCGCGGGGCCGGATGGTGGGCATCGTGGGCGCGCCGGACGACCTGCCGGACCGCAAGTCCCTGGTCGGGCTGCCGTGGTCGATCTGCGACGTGCCCGACCCGAACGACCCGCAGCGCTCCACCACCCGCCTGGTGGTCGACCGCCCACTGCCCGGCGGCACCCCGCTCACCGACCGGGCCGTCCTGGTCCGCACCAGCGACGCGCGCTACCTGCTCACCGGTGGCGCCCGCCTGCGCGTGGTCGGTGACGAGCAGGCGCTGGTGGCGTTGCAGATGGCGGGTGCCACCAACCTCACCGTCGGGCAGCAGTTGCTCAACGCGGTGCCGGTGGGCCCGGCGCTGCGCAAGCCCGCGATCGACGGGGACGGCGGGCCGAGCGGGCTGACTGTCGCCGACCGGCCGGCCCGGATCGGTCAGGTCTACCAGGCCGCCGGCCAGTACTACGTGCTGACCCGGCAGGGTCTGGCCACGATCCGGGAGGTCACCGCCCGCCTGCTGCTCGGCGGCGGGGGCACGGTGACCGAGATCACGGCGGACGAGGCGGGCCGGCTCCTCACCGACCAGCGGCTGGACGCCGACGGGCTGCCGGCCCGGACGCCGACGCTGCACGACGTCCGCCCCGGGCGCACGGTGCTCTGCGCCACCTACCGCTCGGGGCCGGCCGGTCAGCCGCCGACCACCACGCTGGAGGTCTTCGACTCGCCGCCGGCCGAGCTGGCCGGGACGACCGCGATGCCGGCACGGCAGGGCGCCCGGGACGCCGTCCGCACCGCCGAGAGCGTGCTGCTGCCCGGCGGAAAGGGCGTGCTCGTGCAGGCGACGGCCGGCGAGAGCGGCAAGCCGGCGGCCGGCTCGACGATCTACCTGATCACCGCGCAGGGGATCCGCTACCCGCTCGGCGCCGCCGGGGGCGACGCGAGGAGCGCGCTCGGCTACGGCGACGTGACCCCGCTGGCGGTGCCCGCCTCGCTGCTGGCGCTGGTGCCGACCGGCCCGACGCTGGCCCGGCAGGACGCGTTGGCGTACTTCGATGCGGCGGACACCCCGACGGCCGGCGCGACCCCCTCGACGGGCGGCGGGGCGGCCCAGGTCCAGGGCGGTTGAGCGAGGGGCGACAGGTCCGAAGTGGAGGAGGGCGACGACGGGTCGCCCGGGTTGGTCCGGTTCGACTAACCTGAGCATGGCCAACGGTTCCGGACGATGACTACGGGGATGCAGCCATGACGGGGCGCACGACAGTCGACGTACTGTCCTTGGAGGACTTTCACCAGCGGCTCGAGCGACGTCTGCACGAGGCGGAGTCGGTGTTGCGCAAGCTCAACACCGAGATGCAGTGCCGCCCGCCGGCACTCGGCACGTTCGCCGACGCGACCGACAACTCCCGTCGCTACTCCGAGACGCACCAGAGCTACGTCAACCACGTCGATCGACTGCGCCGGGCGATCCTGGCCGCCCGCGAGGCGACCCACACGATCATGACGAACTACAAGACCGCCGAGGCCCGCAACGCCGCCGTCGCGGCCGACGTCGCCGCCGCCCTCTCCGGGCTCAACGAGGCGATGAAGCAGCCGAAGGAGGATCCGCGTGTCTGAATACACCCAGCGTTACGAGCACGTCAGCCACGAGGAGCTCTACCAGGGCGTCAACGCCGGCGACCCGTTGCAGATCGAGGGCCTCAGCGCCCAGTGGACGTCGCTCAAGGGCACCCTCGACGATCTCGGTCGCGACCTCGCCGCCGACCTGGACGCGCTGGCGAAGACCTGGACCGGTGACGCCGCCCGCGAGTTCCACCGCCGGCTCGACATGGTGGTCGGCTACTCCGGCAACCTGGCCGAGGGCATGACGGGTGTCCGACAGGGCCTCGACATGATGGCCGTCGAGCTGCGCACCGCCCAGGCCAAGGCGGAGAGCCCGGAGAAGACCGACGACAACGACAAGCTGCTCTCCGGCGCCGGCAAGGGTTTCCTGATCGGCGGTGCCCCCGGCGCGCTGATCGGCGGCATCGTCGGCCACCAGCAGGACGAGGCCGAGCAGGAGAAGGCCCACCAGCGGATGGTGCAGGTCGTGGCGAAGCTGGCCGAGGGCTACGACTTCTCGGCGTACGGCCGGATCGTGGTGCCGGAGCCGCCACCCGACGACTTGTTCCGCCATCCGGGCGGCAGCGATCCGACGCTGCAGCACGGCCCGTCGGTGCGGACGCCGTCGGCCGGCCCGAGCCTGGGCAGCTTCGGCCCGGGCGCGAACGGCACCGCGACCACCTCGGGCGTGCACCACACCGCCCCGACCAGTGGCACCCCCGGCGACGGCGGCCCGGGCGGCGACGTCCCCGGCGGCCACCCCGGCACGGGCGCGCCGGGTTCCGTGACGACCGGCGGCACGGTCGACCCGACCGGCACCTCGCTGGCCGGCGCCGGCCCGCTCACCGCCACCACCGGCGGTCCGCAGATCGGTGGCGGCCCGGGCTTCGGTCCCGGCAGCGCCAACCCGACGATGACGGCCGGCGGGGGCGGCGGCACGCTCTACGGCGGCCCCGGCGTGCTGAGCACCGGCTCGTTGGCCGGGACGGGCCCCACGAACGCGGCGTCCTCCGGGCGACTCGGCGGCGTGCCCGGCGCGGAGAACCGCTCGGCCGCCGGCACCGGGCGGCTCACCTCCGGTCGCGGCCTCACCGTCGACGGCGAGGGCAGGTCCACCGGCCGCAGCGCCGGCGCCACCGGACGGCCCGCCATGGCCGGCCGCAACGGCGTGCTGGGCGGGCGCGGCGCCGACGACGACGAGTCGGAGGGCCGGCTGACCTGGCTCACCGAGGACGAGATGGTCTGGGGCGACGGCGGGTCGGCCCCGCCGCCGGTGCTCGGCGGCATCTGACCCGGACACGGACGAACGGCGCGGCTCCCCCGGCGGGAGCCGCGCCGTTCGCTGTCGGACGGGCAGGTATACCTAGAGCGTATACATACTGTGTATAGTCCCGGTCATGTCGATCGGTCACACCTTCCTCGGGCTGCTGCAAGCCAGCCCACGACACGGCTACGACCTGAAGCGGGCCTACGACGAGCGCTTCGGCCAGGCCCGTCCGCTCGCCTACGGGCAGGTCTACTCCACGCTGTCCCGGCTGCTGCGCAACGGACTCGTCGAGGTCGACTCCGTCGAGCCCGGCGAAGGCCCGGAGCGCAAGCGGTACGCGATCACCGAGGCCGGTGTCACCGACGTGGGGCGGTGGCTCGCCCAGCCGGAGAAGCCGGAGCCCTACCTGCACAGCGTGCTCTACAGCAAGGTGGTGCTCGCGCTGCTGACCGGCCGCCCGGCCGCGGACCTGCTCGACGTCCAGCGCGCCGAACACCTGCGGCTGATGCGGGAACTGACCCGGCGCAAGACCCGAGGCGACCTGGCCGACCAGCTCGTCTGCGACCACGCACTGTTTCACCTGGAGGCGGACCTGCGCTGGCTGGAGCTGACCGCGTCCCGACTCGACCAGCTGGCCCGGGAGGTCGGCCGATGAGCGCGGACGCACTGCTGGTGGCGGAGGACCTGCACCGCTCCTTCGGCCCGACCCCGGCGCTCGCCGGCGCGTCGCTGGCCGTCGCGGCCGGTGAGGTGGTGGCCGTGATGGGGCCGTCCGGGTCCGGCAAGTCGACGTTGCTCCACTGTCTCGCCGGAATCGTGCCGCCGGACACCGGCCGGGTGCGCTACCGGGGCGCCGACCTGACCGCCATGTCGGACGCCGAGCGCAGCGCCCTGCGCCGCCGGGAGTTCGGTTTCGTCTTCCAGTTCGGGCAGCTCGTACCGGAGCTGACCTGCCTGGAGAACGTCGCGTTGCCGCTACGGCTGGAACGGGTCGCCCGGCGTGCGGCGGAGCGGCGGGCCCGGGAGTGGCTGGACCGTCTCGAGGTGGCGGACGTGGCCGGCAAGCGGCCGGGTGAGGTCTCCGGCGGTCAGGGGCAACGGGTCGCGGTGGCCCGGGCGCTGGTCACCGCACCCCGGGTGGTCTTCGCCGACGAGCCCACCGGCGCGCTGGACTCGCTCAACGGCGAGCGGGTGATGCGCCTGCTCGCCGGTGCCGCCCGGGAGACCGGAGCGGCGGTGCTGCTGGTGACGCACGAGACCCGGGTGGCGGCGTACTCCGACCGGGAGGTGGTGGTCCGCGACGGCCGGACCCGCAGCCTGGAGCAGGTGGCGTGACCGCGACCGTGCCGCGCCGACCGGTCGGCGCCGGCCTCGGCGACCTGTTGATGGGCGCGCGGATGGCGGCCACCGGCGGGCGTTCCGGATGGACGCGCACGCTGCTCACCGCGCTCGGCGTCGGGGTGGGCGTGGCCATGCTGCTGCTCGCCGCCGCGGTGCCGGGGGCGATCGACAGCCGCGGCGAACGCACCACCGCGAGGAGCGAGCCGTTCGTCGACGCCGCACCGCCCGCCGGTCCGGACACCCTGCTGGTCCTGCACGCCGACAGCCAGTTCCGGCAGCGCACCGTGCGGGGCTGGCTGGTCCGCCCCGAGGGCCCGGACGCTCCCGTGCCACCCGGCCTGACGGCCCTGCCCGGCCCGGGTGAGGCGGTCGTCTCACCGGCGCTGCGTGCCGTGCTCGACTCGCCGGACGGGCCGCTGCTCGCCGCCCGTCTCGGCGGCGCCCGGGTGGTCGGCGTCATCGGCGCCGACGGCCTCTCCGGCCCGGACGAGCTGGCCTGGTACGCGGGCCGGGCCGACCTGACCGAGGAGTGGGCGGGCCGCGTGGACCGGTTCGGTGGTGGCGGCCAGGGCGAGGAGCTGGGTCCCACGCTCAACCTGCTGGTGGTGGTCGTGTTCGTGGTGCTGCTGCTGCCGGTGGTGGTGTTCCTCGGCGCCGCCGTCCGCTTCGGCGGCGACCAACGGGACCGACGGCTCGCCGCCGTCCGGCTGCTCGGCGCCGACCACGGCATGGTGCGGCGGATCGCGGCCGGGGAGGCGACCGCCGCCGCGCTGCTTGGCCTGGTGGTGGGCGGCGGGCTGTTCCTCGCCGGCCGGCAGCTCGCCTGGTTCGTCTCGTTCGCCGACTACAGCTTCTACCCGGCGGACCTGCGACCGGCGGTCCCCCTGGTGGCGCTGGTGGTGCTGGCCGTGCCGGCGCTCGCGGTCGCGGTGGCGCTGCTCGCGCTGCGCCGGGTCGCCGTGGAACCGCTCGGCGTGACCCGTCGGGGTCGCCCGGCACGCCGCCGGCTCTGGTGGCGGCTGCTGCTGCCCGTCGTCGGGCTCGGGCTGCTCTATCCGTCGACCGGGTCCGGGCCGGCGCCGACCGCCGACTGGCGGATCGCGGCGGGCGCGGTACTGCTGCTGGCCGGCACCGTCACGGTGCTGCCGTGGCTGGTCGACCTGGTGGTGCGGCCGCTGCGCGGCGGCCCGCCGGCCTGGCAGCTCGCGGTACGTCGGCTCCAGCTGGACAGCGCCACCTCGGCCCGCCTGGTGAGCGGGGTGGCGGTGGCGGTGGCCGGCACGATCGGGTTGCAGATGCTGATCGCCGGCGTGCAGGACGAGTTCCGTCGGCCGTCCGGTCAGGACCTCACGCGCGCCCAGGCGATGGTGAACCTCCCGGCTGTCGCCGATCCGCGCGCCGCGCTGGACCGGCTCGCCGCCGTCGAGGGAGTGACCGGCAGCGCGGCCACGCTGTCCACCGCCGCCGCCCCGGCGGGGAACACGAACCCGAACGCGGTCGTGACGGTACGGATCGGCGACTGCGCGGCCCTGGCCGAGTACGCCGAGGTGGACGGGTGCGCGGACGGCGACGTGTTCCTCGCCCGCTCCGGCGACCCCGAGGCGGGCGTCGAGCCCGGCGGCCGGATCCGCCTGGACGAGGACTGGACCATCCCCGCGGCGACCCGGATCGTGCCCGCCCGCACCGACCCGACGGGTGGCCGGGCGCAGTCCGCGCTGCTGCTCACCCCGACGGCCGCCGCCGGCCTGCCGGCACGCCACCTGAACGCCACCGCGCTGCTCACCTTCGACCCGGCCGACCGGGACGCCGTGGAGCGGGTGCGCGCCACGGTGGCGGCGATCGATCCGCCGATCGGGCAGGTGCTGGAGTTCCGGGCGGTGCAGGAGGACCCGGGCTTCACCAAGGTGCGGACCGGGCTGACCGCCGGCGCCGTGATCACTCTGCTGCTGCTGGGGATCAGCCTGCTGGTCGGCGTCCTGGAACAGCTTCGGGACCGGCGACCGCTGCTGGCCGCCCTGGTCGCGGTGGGCACCCCCCGACGGGTGCTGGGCTGGTCCGTGCTCGCCCAGACGGGCGTACCGGTGCTCGTCGGTCTGGTGCTCGCGGCCGGTGTCGGTACGGTGACCGGCGCGGTCCTGCTCGTCATGGTCGGCGCGCCGGTGGTGCTGAGCTGGCCGGTGGTCGGGCTCGGCACGAGCCTTGGCGCGGCGGTCGTGGTGCTGGTGACGGCGGCGAGCCTGCCGGTGCTGTGGCGGCTCACCCGCCCGGACGGCCTGCGGGTCGAGTGAGTTGACGACCCGCCCGGCAACCCAGGAGCCGGGCGGGTCGTCGTCACCGGTCAGCAGAAGGCGCCGGCCCGGGCGCCGCCGTCCTGTCGGGTGGTGCGGAAGTCGCAGAGGTCGTAGCCGTTGTCGGCGAGCGTCGCCTTGACGTCGGCGAGCTGCCCCGCGTCCAGCGACGGTTCCCGGGACAGCACGAATCCGCTGCTGCGGTCGGGGTCGCCGACGACCGCCCAGCGGTAGTCGGGGTCGAGCCCGATCACCAC
The DNA here is from genome assembly GCF_049315235.1 of Micromonospora sp. WMMD754. NCBI lineage: Bacteria > Bacillati > Actinomycetota > Actinomycetes > Micromonosporales > Micromonosporaceae > Micromonospora > Micromonospora sp. WMMD754. The sequence goes on along the minus strand of NZ_CP186058.1, from coordinate 2,568,274 downwards.
GTAGTTCGGGCCGCCCAGGTAGATCCACCGACCGCCGAGGTTGATGAAGGAGACGGTCAGCGCCGAGTCGGCGGGCGGATTCTCGCTCCGCGCGCGTCCGGTGACCGTGCTGGTGGTGCCGACGATCGTCCGGCAGGTGTTGCGGACGCCGACCGTGCCGTCGGCCTGGACGTCGTACCGGGCCTTGACGTTCTTGAAGCACTGGATCTCGAACCACTGCGGGATCGCGGCCACCTGGTACCAGTCGCCCGCGTACCGGTTCACGTCGACGTCGGCCACCGGGCGCAGCGGCCCGGTGTCGACAGCGGTGGCCGCGGCCTGTGCCGGGGTGGCGCCCAGTGCGGTGACGGTGGCGGCCAGCGCGGCGACCAGCGCCGTCGTGGTGCGGCGTGCTCCCATGGCTTCTCCTCGCGATCGGGGGCTCGACGGCGGAAGTGTGCCCGACCGGGACGGCGGAAAACTATCGACAATGTCATCCTCGTCGATGCATCCGGCGGGGCGTCCCGGAGCGAAGAAGAAGGTCCGTCCACAGCGACCCGTGGGCCGGCTCACGTAACCCGCAAGATCCTCGAGCTGCGGGAGTCGGCATCACCCGATAGGTTGAGACGGTGCTGCCCGTAGCGTTCACCCCGTCCACCTGGACGGCGACGCTGCGCCGGATCGCCCGCACCGCCGTGGCCAGCCTGGTGCTCGTCGCCGGCCTCCAGGGGCTGACCGCCGCGCCCGCCCCGGCCGCGCCCGCGCGGTCCGCCGTCACGGCGGTCGAGGCGTCCCCGACCACCGCCGTCGGGCCGGCACTCGCCGCGCCCGCGGGTTTCGCCGCCGACGCCGCCACGGCCCTCGCCGCGCCGGTCGCCGCCGAGACCGCCCCGCGCTCCGTCACCTCCCCGACCACGGGTCCGGCCGTCGCCGACCCGTCCGCCGACGCGGCCGTGCCGGTCGTCGCGGCAGTCGGGGTCCTGGCCGCCACCGAGCCGGGTCGCGCCGCGATCGCCCGGCGCGGGCCGCCGCGCGCCTGACCGGACCACCCCTCCGGTACGCCCCGACACGCCCCGCCCTGCCGCGCGTCCCGTCGCGTCAACCGCGACGCACCCCGCCCGGCCTCCCGGGCCCCAACCGTCGATCGTCGAACGTTCCACCCGAGGTGCTGGTGATGCAGACCGTCTTCTCCACCGTCCTGCCGGACGTCCCCGCCGCCGCCGTGATCTGGCTGGCCCTGCTCGCGGTGGCGGCCGTCGTGGTCGCCGCGCTGGTCGTCCGCCCGACCCGGTTCCGTTCGGTGTTCGGCGAGCGGATCAGCGAGGCCGCCCGACCGAGCAGCATCGACCTGGCCGAGCAGGCCCGCGAGCGGGCCCGGGAACGCCGCCGGTACGCGGCCGAGGTGGCCGTGGCCGCGTCCCGCGCGGCGACCACCGCCGAGCGGAGCCGCACCGAGTGGCTGGCCGCCCAGGACGAGGCCGAGGAGGCGTGGCGGTCCTGGCAGGCGGCGGAGAAGGACGTGGACCGGCTGGCCGCCGCCGCGGCGCTGCCGCTGCCCCGGACCGCCCGCACCCCGGCCGAGTACGCGGACCGGGAGCGCTGGCTGCACCGGGCGGCGCTCGACGCCCAGTGGCGCAAGGAGATCACCGTGCGGCAGCTCAGCGACATCCTCGGCGGGAACGGCTGGGATCCGAGCCGGCACCCGGTGGAGCAGGAACTGCTGCTGCGTCGCCTGGTCCGGGACAACCTGGCCGCCCGCCACCGCGCCGCCACCGAGCGGGAACAGGCCGCCTGGCGGGCCGCCGAGACGGCCGCGGCCGCCGCGCGGAGCCTGCGCGAGGAGGCGTTCGCGGCGTTGCACCCGGTCGCCGAGCCGCAGGCCGCACTCTCCATCGTGGGCTTCGCCGGGCCGGAGACGACCCGGGAGCTGCCGACCGGGGCGGTGGGTGCCGAGATCACCCGGGAGCTGAGCCCGGTGGCCCGGGGCCGGGCGGCCGTGGCGGCGTACTGACCGTCGGGCGGCGCCGGCCCGGCTCGGCTAGCGTGGTGGTGTGTCCCGTGAAGCCTGGGTGCTGGTCGCACTCGCCGCCGTCGTCGCGGCGGCAACGCTGGTCGGGGCGGTGCTGCTCGCCGTCCGGGTGGTCCGTACCCGCCGCATGCTCGGTGCGCTCGGCGCCGGTGGCAAGGTCGCGTTCTACGGCGCGTTGATCTACACGATCCTGCCGGTGGACCTGCTCCCCGACCCGATCTACCTGGACGACATGGGCGTGCTGGCCGGCGCGCTGTTCTACCTCGGCCGGCTGGCCGCGAAGCACCGGGCGGCGCAGCGCGCGGCGGGTCCCGCCCCGGCCGCCACACTGCCCGCCCCGCCGGGTGCCACGCCGCGTCGATGACCGATCATCAGCTCGACAGGAGCACGGCGAGCGAGGAGACGGCATGCCCGGCGACCACCGGTTGGATCCGCACGACCAGCGGGTCGCCCGCTTCTTCGCCGACCGGCACCTCGCCACGCTGACCACGCTGCGGGCCGACGGCACCCCGCACGTCGTACCGGTCGGGGTGACCTTCGACCCCGGTGCGGGCCTGGCCCGTGTGATCACCTCGGGTGGTTCGGCGAAGGCGCGGCACGTGGCGGCGGCCGGCGCGGCCGGCATGCCGGTGGCGGTGTGCCAGGTCGACGGCCGCTGGTGGCTCACCGTGGAGGGCCGGGCGGTGGTGCGCCGCGACCCGGGGTCGGTGGCCGAGGCCGAGCGCCGGTACGCCGAGCGTTACCGCACGCCGCGCCCGAATCCCGAGCGGGTGGTCATCGAGATCGCGGTGACCCGACTGCTCGGCAGCCTGCCCGACTGAGGCCCGGGCGCGTCGTCTGTCCGGTTCCGCCGTGGCCCCGACCACGGCCGGAAATGGGCGACCGAGCAGGGCGGTTGCACTCTCCGTACGCCGAGCGCCACTCCCGGTGCCGCGTCTCCCCGACCGGAGCGTCGACCCCCGAATGGAGCCTCGCCATGAACCCGATCATCCGTAGGTGCCTGCTCTCCGTCGCCGGCCTGGCCGCCGCCGGCAGCGCCGTGGCGGGTCCGGCCGCCGCCCACGCCGCCCCGGCCCCGGTGAAGGGCAAGGGCGACCGCAGCGCCGACTTCGAGTACCAGGCGCAGCCGAACTTCTTCTACTGCGGTCCGGCCTCGACCCGGATCGCGCTGTCGGCCGAGGGCAAGGACGTCAGCCAGGACGAGTTGGCGGCCAAGCTGGGCACCACCGAGAACGGCACCGACTCGGCCATCGACATCACCCGGGTGCTGAACGAGTACACCGGCGGCAAGTACAAGACCACCGAGATCCGCGACGACGTGGCCACCCGGGAGCAGGTCGAGCGCCTGCGCGCGGACATCCGGGCCGCCGTGGACGCGGACCGGCCGGTGGTGGCGAACATCCTGGGCGGCGCGCGGGACGTCGACGGGGTGGAGCACAGCTACCCGGGCCACTACCTGACCGTCGTGCGGTACGAGGACGACGGCGACACGGTGCTGATCGCCGACCCGGCCCGACCGGACGAGCCGACGTACTGGATGGACGTGACCGAGCTGGCCAACTGGATCGCCGGCCGCGGTTACAGCTCCTGACCACCGGACCCGAACGGGCCGGCCTCCGCGTGGAGGCCGGCCCGTGATCCGTCGTGTGGTCAGCGGCCGGTGTCGCCCTCGCCGGTGCGCTGCTGCGCCATGTCGACGCCCTTGTCGATCTGCTGGTCGTACTCGCCGCCGGTGCGCTGGTCGGCCATGTCGCCGGCCTTGTCCAGCCCCTTGTCGACCTGCTCGTCGTGCTTGTCGGCGAAGTCCTTGGCCTTGTCCATGAAGTCGCTCATGTCGGTTCTCCCTTCGGTACGTTGAAAGCCTTCCCTGGGGCCGGGGGCACAAACACCGGACGGGTGGTCACCGCCCGGGTGTCGGATTCGCGCGCGTCGGGTACCAACGGCCACGATCGAGGAGGCGACGTGGACGACGACGCTGGTACCACCGGGCCGACGCGGCCGGCCCCGACGACCGGCCCCCGGCAGACCTGGGCCGGCCTGCCCTGGCCGGTACGCACGGCGGTCACCTGGAGCGCCTGCCTCCTGGTGATCGCGGCCGGGCTGTGGCTGCTCGGGAAGGTCGCGGTGCTGCTGGCGCCGCTGGCCGTGGCCCTGGCCGGCACGCTCTTCCTGACCGCGCTGCTCGACCCGGTCCTGGTCCGGCTGCGCCGGCTGCGGGTGCCGGCCGCGCTCGCCGCCCTGCTCTCCATCCTGCTGCTGCTCGGCGTCCTGGTCGGCGTCGGCGCCCTGGTCTGGAACCTCACCGCCAGCCAGTTCGGCGAGTTGAGCCAGCAGCTCGACGAGGGCCTGCAACGCAGCCGCGACTTCGTCACCTCCACCCTCCCGGTGAGCGACCAGCAGCTCGACCGGCTGGTCGAGCAGGTTCGGCAGGGTTTGAGTGGCAGTGCGCCCGACCCGGTCGCGGGTGCGCGCAAGGCGGCCGAGGCGGTCGGCTCGCTGCTGCTCGGGTTGGTGCTGCTCTTCTTCCTGCTCAAGGACGGCCGCTCGATGTGGCACTGGGTGTTGCGCCGGATGGCCGGTCCGCGCCGCGACCTGACCGCGAAGGCGGGCCGGGCCGGCTGGCGGACGCTCGGCGCGTACAGCCGGGGCACGATGATCATCGCGGCGATCGACGCCCTCGGCATCGGGCTGGCGCTGGTCGTGCTGCGCGTCCCGCTGGCGCTGCCACTGGCCCTGATCACGTTCCTCGGCGGGTTCGTGCCGATCATCGGCGCCACCGTCGCCGGCGCGGTGGCGGTGCTGGTCGCGCTGGCCGCCAACGGTCCCACCACGGCGCTGCTCACGCTGGCCGCGGTGATCGCCGTGCAGCAGATCGAGGGCAACCTGCTGGAGCCGCTGGTGATGCGGCGGCAGGTGCAGCTGCACCCGGCGGTCATCCTGGTCGTGGTCACCGCCGGCACGCTGGTCGCCGGGGTGGCCGGCGCATTCGTCTCGGTGCCGATCGCCGCCGTGCTCTGGCGGGTGCTGGACACCGTGCAACGGCACCGCTCCGGCGAGGTCACCCGCCGGGCCGAGGCCACCGGCTGACGTCAGGCCGGGTGCGGCTGGCGCAGGTGGGTGACGAACCAGGCGCCGGCCTGGTCGGCCACCTGCTCCAGCGTGCCGGGCTCCTCGAACAGGTGCGTGGCGCCGGGCACGATCCGCAGCTCCGCCACTTCGCCGAGCGCGTCCCGGGCCTGCTCGTTGAGCACGATCACCTGCTCGTCCAGCCCGCCGACGAGCAGCAGCGTCGGCGCGCGTACCGCCGACAGGGAGCTGCCCGCCAGATCCGGCCGGCCGCCCCGGGAGACCACCGCGCCCACCCGCTCGGGTCTGGTCGCGGCCGCGACCAGGGCGGCGGCCGCCCCGGTGCTGGCGCCGAATAGCCCGATCGGGAGCCGCCCGAGTTCCGGGTCGGCACTCATCCAGTCGACGATCCCGGCCAGCCGCTCGGCGAGCATCCCGATGTCGAAGCGCAGCTCCGCGGTGACCTCGTCGCGCGCCTCCTCGTCGACGGTCAGCAGGTCCACCAGCACGGTGGCGAGCCCGCGCGCGTTCAGCGCCTGCCCGACCGCGACGTTGCGCGGACTGTGCCGGGAGCTGCCGCTCCCGTGCGCGAACAGCACCACCCCGCCGGCCCCCGAGGGCACCGACACGTCCCCCACCAGCCCACCCTCGACAACCGGTACCGAAACCTCACGCACACCCCTCACCCCCGGTCCCCCATACCCCCCTCTCCCGCGATCATGAGGTCGACCCTCAGCTCCGCCGTGCGGCGGCGGCCCGACTCCGCATCGAACCTGACGTGGCCCGCGACCGGGCCGGGCTGCCCGGCTCGGACGAGGACAGGGTTCGCACCGCCTTTCGAGCTGATAGCACGAACGACTCGCGGCGGGACCCGACTCGCGGCCGGCCCTCGGCCCACTGGCCACATGCCGACGGCCCCGGCTCGCGCGGCGACACGTCACCTCCGACCGATATACCGCTGGGTCATGAAAATGACTCAGCGGTATATCGGTCATTCGGCGATCGCCCTACGAGCTCGCTACTGACGGTGACCGCGCATCCCCACCTTGCCGTGCGCAGGGCAGGTGACGCGTCCTGTCGACTGGTCGGCGGGGTTGCCTTGACGTCGGCGGCAAGGTTTAGCGTCGGCACCAGAGACGGACGGGGGAACGCCCATGCGGATCGGTGAGCTGGCGGAGCGGGCCGGTACGAGCGCCCGGACCCTGCGCTACTACGAGACGCAGGGGCTGGTCCGGCCGCGCCGGTCGGCCAACGGATACCGGGTCTACGACGAGGCGGAGCTGCGCGTCGTGCACGAGATCCGCTCCCTGCTGGCGATCGGGTTCGGTCTGGACGACATCCGGCCGTTCGTCGCCTGCCTGCGCGCCGGCCACGACTCCGGCGACGTCTGTCCCGACTCGGTGGCCGTGCTGCGCCGCAAGCTGGCCGAGGTGGACGACTACCTCGACCGGCTCGGCCTGGTCCGCCGCCGGCTGCACGACCAGCTCGCCCGCGCGATCGCCCATCGGGAGGAAACATGCCTCAGGACACGCAGACCGGCCGGTTGACGGCGGTCACGGACGCCACGTTCGCGACCGCCGTGCTGGCCGCCGACCGGCCGGTGGTGGTCGACTTCTGGGCCGAGTGGTGCCCGCCCTGCCGGGTGGTGTCGAGGCACCTGGCCGAGCTGGCCGAGGAGTTCGGTGACGCGTTGCGCTTCGTGACCGTCAACACCGACGAGAATCCGGCCACCACGCGGGCCTACCAGGTGATGTCCGCCCCGACGATGCTGGTCTTCCGCGGCGGCGAGGTGGTCGGCTCCATCGTCGGTTCGCGGCCGAAGAACCACCTCCGGCAGAGCTTCACCGGTCACCTGGACGGTTGAGCCGCCGCCGGGCGGGAACCCGCGGGGTGACCACGGACCCCGACCGATCGCGAGGATCTCCGATGGCGAAGAAGGACAGGTCCCGGGAGCGGGAACTCAGCGACCAGGAACGCCGTAAGCAGGAGTTGGAGCGCTCGCCGGAGTGGGCCGACCGCGCCGCCGTGGCGCGTACCTCCGACGACCCGCGCGCGACCGCGCCGCGGGACGCCGGCGGGCGTCCGTCCAACGGCCCTCAGTTCTGAGGTACGGGCACCGGGCGGCCCCGCCGACAAGAACGGTGGGGCCGCTCAGCTCAGGTGTTCCGGCAGGTGCATCAGCGGAGCCCGACCCTGCGGCTGTTCCGGCTGCGGGCCGGACGGGTGGGCCGGCGGCACCGGCACGGTGACCGGTCGGGCGCAGGTGACCCGCAGCGGCTGGCCGTGGTGCAGCAGGTCCAGCACCGTGTCGGGGCCGCCGTTGCGCAGCGAGTAGGTGGTCTGGTGCGGCCGGACGTCGACCCGCAACCGCATGGACCGCCACTGGAGCGAGAACTCCAGGCGGCTGAGCCGGCTGGAGAGCCGGGGCGTGAAGGAGAGCGTCCCGTCGTGGTCGCGCAGCCCGCCGAAGCCGGCGACGAGCGCGATCCAGGCGCCGGCCAGGGACGCCATGTGCACCCCGTCGCGGGTGTTCTCGTTGAGGTCGTGCAGGTCCATCAGCGCGGCCTCGCGCAGGTAGCGGTGGGCCAGCTCGGGGAAGCCGACCTCGGCCGCCAGCACCGCCTGCGTGCAGGCGCTCAGCGACGAGTCGCGGACGGTGCGCCGCTCGTAGTAGGTGAAGTTGCGCAGCTTCTCGGCGGGGCTGAACGCGTCGCCCCGCCAGTGCATGGCCAGCACCAGGTCGGCCTGCTTGACCACCTGCTTGCGGTACAGGTCGAAGTACGGGTAGTGCAGCAGCAGCGGATACTTCTCCGGCGGCGTGTGCTCGAAGTCCCACTCCTGCAACCGGGTGAAGCCCTCCACCTGCTCGTGCACGTCGATGTCCGCGTCGTACGGGACGTGCATGTCGTTCGCGGCGTCCCGCCAGGCGGCGGCCTCCTCCTCGGTGACGCCGAGGTCGAGCGCCTGGTCCCGGTAGCGCATCGCGCAGTCGGCGGCGGTGAGCAGGTTCCGCTGGGCCATCAGGTTGGTGTAGACGTTGTCGTTCTTCACCGCGGTGTACTCGTCCGGGCCGGTCACCCCGTCGATGTGGAACCGGCCGGCGCGGTCGTGGTGGCCGAGCGACCGCCACAGCCGGGCGGTCTCCACCAGCAGTTCCAGCCCGATCTCCCGTTCCAGCGCCTCGTCGCCGGTGACCAGCACGTAACGGCGCAGCGCGTCGGCGATGTCGGCGGCGATGTGGAACGCGGCGGTCCCCGCCGGCCAGTACGCGGACGACTCGGGCCCCTCGATGGTGCGCCACGGGAAGGCGGCGCCGTCGAGGTTGAGGGTGCGGGCCCGCTCCTGCGCCTGGGCGAGGGTGGCGTAGCGCCACTGCAACGCGTCCCGCACCGCGCCCGGCTGGGTGTACGTGAGCACCGGCAGCACGAACATCTCGGTGTCCCAGAACGCGTGCCCGTCGTACCCGGGGCCGGTGAGGCCCTTGGCGGAGATCGGCCGCCGTTCCGCGCGGGCGCCGGCCTGGAGCACGTGGAACAGCCCGAACCGGACGGCCTGCTGGACCTCCGGGTCGCCCTCCACCCGCACGTCGGCGGCGTCCCAGAACGTGTCCAGGTATTCCCGCTGCGCCCGGCGCATTCCGTCCCAGCCGTCGAGGCGGGCGGAGGACAGCGCGGCGCCGACCTGGTCGCGCAGCGCCGGCAGCGACCGGCGGCTGGACCAGCCGTACGTCAGGTACTTGACCACCCGCAGCTTCTCGCCGGGCTTGAGCACGCAGCCGATGGTGGTGCGGACCCAGTCCTGGTAGCCCTCGGACTCGATGGTGGTGCGTTCCGGGCCGTGCACGTCGTGCCCCATCGCGGCGGCGACCCGCAGGCCGCTGACCTTGGTGCGGTGGATGAGCAGGCCACCGTCGTCGGTGGTCAGCTCCTCCTCGGCCTGCAACGGCGATTCGAGGACGGCGGCGACCCGGGGGTCGCGGCTCTGCGGCGGCAGCGACTCGTTCGCCACCAGCTCGGACTGGAGGATCAGCCGCAGCGGCCCGTCGACCGCCTCCACCTCGTAGTTGATCATCGCGACCGAGCGGTGGGTGAAGGACACCAGCCGGGTGCTGCGGACCTTGACCTCGCGGCCGGCGGGTGAGCGCCAGTGCACCTCCCGCTGGAGCGTGCCGGCGCGCAGGTCGAGGACCCGCTCGTGGGCGAGCAGCTCGCCGTAGCGGACGTCGAGCGGCTCGTCGTCGACGAGCAGCCGGATCAGCTTGCCGTTGGTGACGTTGACGATGGTCTGCCCGGACTCGGGAAAGCCGAAGCCGGCCTCCGCGTACGGCAGCGGACGCAGCTCGTAGAACGAGTTCAGGTAGGTGCCGGGCAGGCCGTGCGGCTCCCCTTCGTCGAGGTTGCCGCGCAGGCCGATGTGCCCGTTGGAGAGCGCGAAGACCGACTCGGACTGGGCCAGCACGTCCATGTCGAGGCGCACCTCGCGGATGTGCCAGGGCTCGACCGGGTACGCCCGCTCCCGGATCACGCGGCCGGCTCCGGGGCGAGCAGGTCGGCGAGGTCGGTGACCACCACGTCGGCGCCGTGTGCGCGCAGCTCGTCGGCCTGGCCGACCCGGTCGACGCCGACCACGTACCCGAAGCCGCCGGCCTTCCCGGCGGCCACTCCGGCGAGCGCGTCCTCGAAGACGGCGGCGTTCGCCGGTTCGACGCCGAGCAGCCGCGCGCCCTGGAGGAACGTGTCCGGGTGCGGCTTGCCCCGCAGCCCGCGTTCGCGGGCGACCACCCCGTCCACCCGGGCCTCCAGCCAGCGGTCCAGCCCGGCGGCGTGCACCACGGCGGCGCAGTTGGCGCTGGCCGAGACGACCGCCCGGCGCAGCCCGGCCCGGGTCGCGGCCTCCAGGTAGCGCACCGAGCCGTCGTAGACCTCGACCCCGTCGTGCTCGATCCGTTGGAGCAGCACGACGTTCTTCCGGTTGCCGATGCCGTTGACGGTGTCCGCTTCCGGCGGGTCGTCCGGCGCGCCCTCGGGCAGCGTGATGCCGCGTGAGGCCAGGAACGATCGCACGCCGTCGGCGCGGGGCTTTCCGTCCACGTACCGGTTGTAGTCCGGTCCGCTGTCGAACGGGCGGAACGGCTCGCCGGTCTCGGCCGACCGGCGTCGCAGGAACGCGTCGAACGTCTCGGCCCAGGCGGCGTTGTGCACCTTGGCGGTCTGCGTCAGCACACCGTCCAGATCGAAGAGACACGCGGTCACGTGCGCGGGTAGGCCCAGCATTGCCTGAATCTATCCAGGCCGTCGGCCGGGCAAACCCGATTCACCGGCTCAGCGGTTGGGGCGCAGCGTCCAGGTGACGGTGAGTGCGGAGGTGACGGTGCCGTCCTCGGTGCCGATCTCCACCTCGACCGGGAACTCGGGCCGCGTGCCGCCGTCCAGCTCGGCCAGCACGTCGGCGGGCGGACGCCCGAGCCGCGCGGTGGCCCGCACCGGCCCCATCGCCACCTTGAGGTAGCGGATGGTCGCGGTCACGGCCAGGGGTACGGCCCGGTCGAGCACCTGCCCGAACGCGGCCAGGACCACCGCACCGGAGGCGGTCTCGCCCAGCGTGAACATGGCGCCGGCGTGCGGGCCGCCCACGTGGTTGCGGTGCGCCGGGTCGTCGGGGAGGCGGACCACGGCCCGGACCCCGCCCTCGGCCTCGGGCGCCACCTCGACGATTTCGATTCCGAGCGTGCGGGCGAACGGCACGGCTTCGAGGAGACCGGCCGCCACCTGGCGAGAGTCGATGGACATGCCCGAACGCTACTCGCCAGTAACAACACGGGCAAGCCCGGCCCTCCGCTCCTTCGGTTCGGCGGATCAGGCCGGGTGCTCCATGCCGGCGACGCCGTCCAGGACGGTGGTCAGGTTGCGGTGGAAGGTGTCCTCGGCGTCGAGGTGGGCGCCGTCGACGACGAGACGGGCCACGGTGGGATAGCGGCCGGTGTCGAGCATGCGGGTCAGGTAGGGGCCGTGCGCGGCCTGCCAGGCGGACAGGTCGGCGCCGGTCGCGCGGGCGGTGCGCCGCTCGGCGATCTCCCGGCGGAGCGCACCGACGAGGAACGCGTTGAGCGCGCCGAGGGCCCGCTGGAGGTCGTCCACGTCGCGTACCCCCGGGGCCTGGCTGAGCGCCGCGGCGGTCGTCTCGGCCACGGCGAGCGCGTGCGGCCCCAGGTGGGGCCGCGCGCCGAGCAGGTCGGGGAACCATTCGTGGTCGAGCGCGGCGGCGCGGGTCCGGCGCATGACCGCCAGCACCGTGTCGCGCCACCCGGCGTGCCGGTCGGCGTCGGCGATCTGGGCGTAGACGGCGTCGACCATCAGGTCGAGCAGTTCGGACCGGTTCGCTACGTAGTCGTAGAGCCGCATCGGCCCGACGCCCAGCTCCTTGGCCAGCTTGCGGACCGACAACCCTTCCAGGCCGGCCGCGTCGGCGAGTCGGACGGCGGCGTCGGCGATCTGCGCGCGGGTCAGTGGCACCGGCGTCGCCCGCGGCCGGGGCTCGGGCCGTTCCCAGACCGGCAACGGCACGCTACCGTACGGTGTATCCACGAAATACAGTGTACGGCAAGGGAGGCGCGGATGCGCATCGCGATCGTCGGCGGCGGCCTGGGCGGCCTGACGCTGGCCCGGATCCTGCACCGGCACGGCATCGGCGCCGTGGTCTACGAACGTGAGGCGACCCGGTCCGCACGGGCCCCGGGCGGTTCGCTCGACCTGCACCCGGAGTCGGGGCAGCGGGCCCTGGCCGACGCGGGGCTGACCGAGCGCTTCCGGTCCGAGGCGCGACCGCAGGGCGAGGAACACCGCATCCTCGACCCGGCCGGACGCACCCTCGTGCACCACAGGCCGGATCCGGGCTCCTTCGCCGGCCGCCCCGAGATCGACCGCGGGGCGCTCCGGGACCTCCTGCTCGACTCGCTCCCCGCCGACGCGGTGACCTGGCACCGGCGGCTCGTCGCCGTGTCGCCGCACCCCGCCGGCGGCTTCGGGCTGACGTTCGACGGCGGCCACCGCGCCGACTGCGACCTCCTGATCGGCGCGGACGGCGCTCGCTCGGTCGTCCGGTCGCTGCTGACCGACGCCACGCCGTCCGCCATCTCCACCCTGGTGGAGCTGACGATCCGGGACGCGGACCGGGACCACCCGGAGGTCGCCGAGATGGTCGGTCCCGGCAACCTCTGGGGCATGGGCGCGCGGCAGGTCCTGTCCGCGCAACGCCTCGGCGACGGTCGCATCCGCGTCGGCGTCTCGCTGCCGGCGGTGGGCCACCCGGCCGGGGCCTATCGCAGCAAGCGCGCCGTGCTCGACCTGTTCGACGGCTGGCACCCCCGCCTCACCGCGCTCATCGACGCCGCGGACGACCCGCCGACGCCCCGCACCATCGAGGCCATGTCCACCGACATCCGCTGGGCCCACCGCCCGGGCGTGACCCTCATCGGTGACGCCGCGCACCTCCTGCCACCGGTCGGCGAGGGCGCCAACCAGGCGATGCGCGACGCCGCCGACCTCGCCGCCCGCCTGGTTGCCGCACCCGCCGACCCCGACGCGGCGCTCCGGGCGTACGAGGAGGCGATGTTCGCCCGGATCCGCCCGATCGCCGAGATGTCGGCTCGGGTGCACGCGATGATGCTGTCCCCCACCGCCGCCGACGACATCGTCCGCTTCTTCACCCCGCGCCCCACCGGGACCTGAGGGTCAACCCGCGCTGAGGTCGGTGCGGCGGACGAGCCACCAGACGACCAGGAGCGCCAGCGCGGTCAGGCCCAGGTAGCCGCCGGCGACGATCAGGTGGAACTCGGGGATCCGGCTGCCCGGCTGGTATTGCAGGTGCTGCTGGAGGTGGTGCTCGGCGAAGCAGACGAACGTCCGGCCGGTGCCGTTGTCGGGCGGGCAGAGCTGTTGCAGCTCGACGCCGCTCAGCTCGCGCCCCGAGGCGTCGAACGCGCCGGACGGCCCGTCCAATCCATAGCTGATCAGCCCACCCTTGACGACCAGGGCGTTGTCGCGCAGCACGTCGAGGTTCGGCCCGCCGATGGGCCGGTGCGCGGACAACGGCTCCCTCAGGGTGGGATAGCGCCACTTGACCAGGTAGGTCAGGCCGACGAAACCCGCCGCCACGGCGAACACGGCGGGGAGCGTACGCCTGATCGCGGCGCCGAGTGCGACGCCGACCGCGAACCAGCACAGGCTGATCACGGCCGGCAGCATCGCGGTGTTGATGAACGGCCCGTGCTCGAACAGGCTCACCGGGGCGACCAGGGCCTGGAGTCGCTCCAGGCGGTCGCTGACGACGGCGACGGCACTGGTCACGGCCGCCACGAACAGGCCGAGCACTGTCAGCCTGGTCCACAGCCAGCGCTGCGGGGAGACGTCCTGACTCCAGGCCAGCAGCAGGGTGCGCTGCTCGTGTTCCCTGGTCAGCACCGGGACGCCGACGAACGCACCGATCAGCAGCGGCATCCACTGCACCACCAACGACAGGGCGGCCAGGGTCATGACCAGGGGGGACGATCCGCCGAGCCGCCGGCCCTGCGGCGAGTCCTCCGGGCAGAACGTCTCGTGGCACTGGTGCCACAGGCTGGTCAGCTCCACCGACAGGTAGGTCATCCAGCCCACCAGGACCGCGGCCAGGACCAGCGTGCCGATCAGGGTCCAGCGGTGCTGACGCCAGGTCAGCCAGAGCAGACCGCGTACGCCACCGGCGTACCCCAGGTCGTCCTGGCGGTTCGTGGCGGCGGACGCCCGGGTCACCTGGCTCATGCGGCTGCCTCCCGCTCGTGCGGCGCCCGGGACGACGCCCGGAGGTAGGTCAGGATCAGCTCGTCCAGGGCGACGGGCTGGACGGTCCAGCCGGGTGCCACGACGGCGTGCGCCGTCGGTGCCGCCGGCCGCCGGAGGACGAAGGTGGACTGGCGTTCGGTGTGCTGCGCCTGGACCACAGTGCCCGGGCCGGGTGGTTCGTCGGCGCGGGGTCCGGTCATCCGGACGTGGCCGTCGAGGAGGTCCTCGACGTCGCCGGTGAGCACGGGCCGGCCCGCGTCGAGCAGCAGCAGGTGGTCACCGACGCCACTCAGCTCGGCGATGATGTGGGTCGACAGCATGACGGTCATGTCGTCGTCTGCGGCCTCCGCCATCAACTCGCCGGTCACCTCGGTGCGGGCCACCGGGTCCAGGTTGGCGAGGGGTTCGTCCAGCAGCAGCACCGCCGGGCGGGAGCCGAGCGCGACCGCCAGCGCGACCTGCGCCCGCTGCCCACCGGAAAGCTTGCCGCAGCGCCGGTCCAGGGGGACGTCGAAGCGCCTCAGCCACGACAGCGCGCGCCGCTGGTCCCACACGCGGTTGGTCGACCGGCCGAAGCGGAGCATGTCCGACACGGTGAAGTCGCGGTAGAGCGGCTTGTCCTGAGCCAGGATCGCGACCCTGCTCCCCCCGTCGGTGGACCGGCCCCGCGCCACCGGCCGGCCGTGCACGAGCAGCGTGCCGCCGGTCGCCGACAGGGTGCCGGCGATGATGCTCAGCAGCGTCGACTTGCCCGCGCCGTTCGCGCCGACCAGCGCGACGATCCGGTTCGTCGGCAGCGCGAAGTCGCACTCCCGCAGCGCCCACACCGCGCCGTAGCGCCGGCTCAGGTCGCGGGCCTCGACGGCGACCGGCTGGCCGCTCACGCCGCGCCCTCCCTGTTCCGGAGCGCCGCGTTCTCCCCGATCACCGACGCGAGCAGCGCCTGGACGTCCTCGTCCTCCAGGCCGGCCTCCCGGGCCTGGCCGAGCCAGCGGGCCAGGCTGCCCCGCAGGCGGGCCATGACGTGCGGATCCGCGTGGCCGAGCGTCCCGCTGACGAACGTGCCCGCGCCCTGCCGCGCCTCCACCAGGCCGGACAGCTCCAGCTCCCGGTAGGCCTTGAGCACGGTGGTCGGGTTGACCGTGCACGACGTCACCACGCTGCGCACGGTGGGGAGTTGGTCCCCGGGTCGCAACGTCCCGATCCGCAGCGCGTCGCGGACCTGGCGGACCAGCTGGGCGTACGCGGGGACGCTGCTGGACCGGTCGACATGAAAGTTGATCACCCTGGTGACCCTCCGTCAGATTGTTATGGTTCAGTAGAACACCAGTTAACCAACATGGCAATGCCCGCACGGCGTTTCGGCGACCGCCGCCTCCGGGTAGCCAGACGCCCATGAACCGCGATCTCGCACGCGGGCTGACGGTGGCCTGGGCCCTGCCGGAGTTCCGCGACGGGCTGCGCCACCTCGTCGACCTCGACGAGGTGACCGTCCTGCTGGCCGCGCTGTCGCTCCCGGACCGCGACCGCGAGGTCGAGCGGAGCCTGCTGGGCCTGCTGCGCTCCGGCCTGGAGACCACCGAGGTCCGGGAGGCGGTGTTGCTGCTGCTGGAGCGGGACACCGTACGCCGGCCGCTCGTCGCCGCGGCGGTGGAGCCGATCGCCGACCGGCCGGCCCGGGTCACCGCCGTCACGTCGGCGGCGGAAGACCCCGCGGTACGGCGCGAGGTGCGGGCCGTGCTGGACAGCGCCGCCGTGCGCGAGCTGATCTGGCGGGCGGTCGACGACCAGGTGAGCGACAACCGGTTCGGCCTGATCCGCCGGGCGGCCGTGCTGTTCGTCCGGCACCCGAGCGCGCGGCGGCTGGCGTGGGCGCTGCGACGGCACGGCGTGCTCCGGGAACTGCGCCGCAGGACGTGACCCGACCGGGCCGGCCGTCCCGGGTGAGGGCCCGGTCCCGCTCGGGTCAGGTCAGGAAGCCGTGCCGTACTCGTATCCCATGGCGGGGATGACCGGGCCGAGAGCTTCCTCGATGGATCTGCGGGTCTCCTCGTCGAACTGGTCGGCGCGATGCGTCAGCCGGTGCGACCGGAACGTGGACGCGGTGACCACGTCGTCCACCCCGAGCCGTTCGAACAGGGCGCGCCGCTGCCCGGGCCAGTCGGCCGCCAGGTCCTCCGCCTTCACCTCGACGTAGCGCCGGCCCGCCAGGTCGGCCGTCTGCTTCCAGGTCAGCCACCGGTGGTAGACCGGCTTGAGGTAGGCGAGCACGCCGTCCACGGTCGGCGGCGCCCACGGCTGGTCCAGGTGGGAGGCGAGCACCGAGACCGGGTGGCGCGTGATGTGCACGATGGTCGCCTCGGGCACCAACTCCCCGAGGAAGTCCATGTTGAGCAGGTTGAACGGCGTCTTCTCGCACCAGGTCGGTTTGCCCGCGTCGGCAGCCGCCCCACCGAACAGGGTGTCGACCAGGCCCCGGAGGATCGCCACCAGTTCGCTCCGGTCACGGAAGTATCGGGGCAGCACCCGCCGGCGACTCACCGGCGCGAACGGTCCCGCGGGCCGGTCGCCGTTCCCGAACCCCTCCGGGGGCGCGGGTTCGTCGTACGCTTCCGCGATCAACTGGGGCCAGAGCTGGTGTACGGCGTCCCGGTAGCGCCGCTCGCCGACCAACTCGGGGACGGTCCTGCCACGATCGTCCCGCCGGCCGGGCAGTCGCACGGTGAGGAATTCGCCGAGTCGGCGCAGGGCGTCCTCGGCCACGACCGGGTCGTACCGGTCGCTGAGCGCGTCGGTCAGGTCCCGCAGGCCACCGGGGTCGACGAGGAACCTGGTCTCCATGGGGATCCGGTGAATCAGCGGATGTTCGCCGATGATGTCGGCGATCCGTGACGTTCCCGAACGACCCGTACCGGCGACGAGGACCGGGGAGGGGGACGGCATGTCGAGCAGTCAATCTCCCGGCCGACGTCCGGGCAAGCGAGTTGTCGCCGCGGCCACCGGGTCTGGTGCGTGGGGCACGAGGGGCATCCGCCACTATTCGCGGCCGACCGTGTTGCGAGTCCGCGCTCAGACCGCGTCGGCAGCGGGGTGGCCGGCGGAGCGCCGGGTGTCCACGTTGTTGGTCATGGCGTTGAGGATGCCGGGTAGCTCAGCCGCCGTTTCGGCCGGCAGCCCGGCGACGGTCTCCTCCGCCAGGCCGCGCCACAGGTGCTTGATCTGCTCGGCCAAAGCTCTGCCGCTCTCGGTGAGTTCGACGATGCTGGCGCGCTTGTCCGCCGGAGCGGGCTTGCGACGGATGTGACCGCTGACTTCGAGCTTGCGGGTCATCAGCGTGACGCTGGGCGGCTCGCACCCGAGGGCGTCGCTGAGCTGGGCCTGGATTCGCGGACCGGTCCGGTCGAGTTCGAGCAGGAGCGCCTCCTGGCCGGGATGCAGGCCGAGCGGGGCCAGCAGCGTGGCCGCCCTGGCCCGGTGGCGCAGGCTCAGCAGGCGGATGGCCTGGTTGAGGGCGTCGGCGTACGCGAAGTCCACGGGCACTCCTTGACACTTTAGTTATCCGCATAACATTATGCGGATAACCAATCGTAACAGTCCGAGGAGCACCGCATGACCGCGAAGGTCGCCGTCATCTACTACAGCGCCACCGGGACCGTGCACACACTCGCGCAGGCCGTCGCCGAGGGCGCCGCTGCGACCGGGGCCGTCGTACGGCTGCGCCGCGTCGCCGAGTTGGCGCCCGCCAGTGCGATCGACCAGAACCCGCAGTGGCGCCGCCACGTCACCGCCGCCACGTCGACCACCGAAGCCTCGATCGAGGACCTGGCCTGGGCCGACGCCTACGCGTTCGGCACGCCGACCCGCTTCGGCGCGCCGGCCGCCCAGCTCAAGCAGTTCATCGACCAGGCCGGCGGACTGTGGCGCGAAGGGAAACTGGCCGACAAGCCGGTGACCGCCTTCACCTCGGCGTTCAACCGGCACGGCGGCAGCGAGGCGACGATCCTGTCGCTGAGCAACGTCTTCTACCACTGGGGATCGCTCATCGTCCCGCCCGGGTTCACCGATCCGGCCGTGTACGCCGCCGGGGGCAACCCCTATGGCACGTCGTCGGTGACCGGACCGACCGGGAACGGCCCCGACGTCGCGACCCTGGAGGCCGCCCGGCACCAGGGACGGCGGCTGGCCCGAACGGCGATCCGGCTCCTGGAAGGCGGCGACCGGACCGCCGATCTCTCCGGGAACGAGACAAGGCTGCGGACCGCGTGAACGGCGGACCGGCACCGGAGGAGGGCGTGACGAGCATCGGCACCACGACCCGGCGGGAGCGGCCGGTCACCGGCTCCGGCCGGGTGGTCCTCGCACTGGTGTGTGCCTGCCAGTTCATGGTGATCCTGGACGCGTCCATCGTGAACGTCGCCCTGCCCTCGATCCAGCGGGATCTCGCCTTCACCCCCACCGGGCTCGCCTGGGTGGTGAACGGCTACCTGCTCACCTTCGCCGGCTTCATGCTGCTGGGCGGCCGCGCGGCGGACCTCCTCGGCCACCGTCGGATGCTGGTCGCCGGGCTGCTGTCGTTCTCCGTCCCGAGTCTGGTGGGCGGCCTGGCGACCGCTTCCGAGGTGCTCGTGGCGTCCCGCGTCGTGCAGGGCATAGGGGCGGCCATGCTGGCCCCGGCGACGCTGGCAGTGATCAATACCAGTTTCCCCGACGCGCGGGCCCGCGCCCGGGCATTCGGCGCATGGTCAGCCTCAGGTGGGGTCGGCGGCATGGCCGGCGCCGTGGCGGGTGGGCTCCTCACCACCGGGTTGTCGTGGCGATGGGTCTTCCTCATCAACGTACCGATCGGCGTGGCGCTCATCGTGGTGGCCCTGATGTCCCTGGCCCGACCACGATCCGTTCGACGCGGGCCCTTCGATCTCGCGGGAGCGGTCACGGGGACGGCAGGGCTCGCCGCACTGATCTACGGGGTGATGCAGAGCGCGGATCACGGCTGGTCGGCCCGACCGGTTCTCGGGCCGATCGTGGCGGGTCTGCTCCTGCTCGCCGTCTTCACCACGGTGGAGGCACGCCTCGCCGCGTTCCCGATGATGCCCCTGCGGCTGTTCACCATCCGCACGGTGGCCATCGGCAACGTGATGCTGCTGCTGTTCGGAGGGATCACCATCGCGATGTGGTACTTCACGTCGCTGGCCCTGCAGAACGCGCTCGGCTACGACGCGCTGCATGCCGGGCTCGGGCAGACGCCGGCGGCGGTGGCGTTCGTCGTGATCGCGCGATGGGCGGCCGCGCTGCTGCCTCGCTCCGGCGTACGTCCGCTCGTGCTGACCGGCTGCGCCTTTTCCGTGGCAGGCTTCGGCTGGCTCGCCCAGACGCACGCCGACACCGGTTACGTCGCCGGCGTGCTCGGGCCCACGCTGCTCGTCGCGGCCGGCATCGGCTTGACCTTCCCCACCCTGATGGCCGCGGCAACCGCGGACACCCCCGCGACGGACGCGGGAACGATCGGCGGCCTGGCCAGCACCGCCAGCCAGGTGGGCGGTTCGGTCGGCCTGGCGGTGCTGGCGACGGCCGCCAGCACCCGAGCCGCGGCGGAGGCCGAGGGGACAGCCCTGGCAGCCGCCCTCGCCGCCGGTTACGACCTGGTCTTCCTCATGGCGGCCGGGCTGGGCGTGGCCATCGCCATGGTCAGTCTGCTCCTGCCCCGCGTCGAGCCGGGTCTGACCCCCGCGCCGTCCGCCATCGGCGTGGAACATGACGGTCGGTAGCGCGCTTTCGCGCTGTGTTAGCCTTCGCCCGCGCCCCAGATGGGCCTACCCATGGAGGTTCCGGCTACCTCAGCGGTACGGCTGGTGGGCGCATGGGCTTCCGTTCGGGTCTTCGGATCGACCGGAAGGACGGTACGGATGACAGTCGCGTTCAACCACACCATCATCGCTGCCAGGGACAAGAACGCGTCGGCGGCGTTCTACCGGGAACTGTTCCAGCTTCCGGAAGCACCCTCCTGGGGGCCGTTCGTCAATGTCCTGCTGGACGGAGGTGTGCTGCTCCAGTTCGCCGAGCCGCCGGTGGACATCCAGATGCAGCACTACGCCTTCCTCGTCGACGACGAGTTGTTCGCGACGTGCCTGAGGCACATCGAGGCGCGAGGCATCACGTACTGGGCCGACCCGCAGATGAAACGGCCGGGGGAAACCAACACCGAGCACGGCGGTCGCGGTTTCTACTTCAAGGATCCCGCGGGCCACGCGATCGAGTTGATCACGCGACCGTACCTGTAGTGAGAAGGGGGACCGGGCTGACATGGGCCGAGGCACGCGGGCGGAGCTGCTCGGCCGCCTGGCCGACGCGGTCGGCTCCGTCGCCGTGGCGCACCCGGTCCGGGTCGCCGTCGACGGGCCGCCCGCCGCCGGCAAGACCACGCTCGCCGACGAGCTGGCGGCGGTCCTGCGCGCACGGGGCCGGACCGTCGTCCGGGCGACCGTCGACGACTTCCTCTTCCCCAGGGCGCTGCGCTACCGGCGCGGCGAGTACTCGGCCGAGGGCTGCTACGTCGACACCCACGACCACCGGGCGCTGCGCCGAGTTCTGCTCGATCCGCTCGGCCCGGGTGGGGACCGACGCTTCCAGCACGCGGTCTACGACCACCGCACCGACACGGTGCTGGCCCCGCCGGTCGTGACCGCCCCCGCCGACGCCGTGCTGGTCGTCGACGGCGTCTTCCTCCTGCGGCCGGAACTGATCGACCGGTGGGAGCTGCGCGTCTTCGTGTCGACCGCGCCCGACCGGACCGTCGATCGTGCGGTGGTCCGGGAGCGCCACGTCTCGTCCCGGGCCGACGTGGACCGGCGGTGGCGCGAGCGCTACCTCCCCGCCCAGCGGCTCTACTTCTCCCGGGCCCGCCCGACGGAGCGCGCCGACGTCGTCGTGCAGAACGACGACCCGCGCCAGCCGACCTGGCAGACCCGGACCTCCCGCGCGCCGCGCTCCTCGGGTGGCAAGCTGGCGACCATGGACAGGATGCGGGTGGCCGACTGGATCGCGGCGTACGAACAGGCGTGGCGGACACCGGGAACGGCGGCGCTCGACTCGATCTTCACGGCCGATGCGACCTACCGGCAGGGGCCGTACCGGGAGCCGGTCGTCGGCCTCCCCGCCATCGCCCGGATGTGGGAGAGCGAACGCGAAGGACCCGATGAGGTCTTCGAGATGACCGCCGAGATCATCGCCGTCGACGGCGACACCGGGGTGGCCCGGGTGCAGGTGCGCTACGGCGACCCCGCCGACCAGGAGTGGCAGGATCTGTGGATCATGCGGTTCGCCGAGGACGGTCGGTGCAGGTCCTTCGAGGAGTGGCCGTTCGCGCCGGAACAGCGGACCACCACCGCCGGGTGAGACCGACACCGTTGTCCGGTCGTGTCACCCGCGAGACCTTCGGTGCCTACCGTCCGAGCAATGCGATCCCGCGCGGCGACGACGGCAGCGACGGTGGTCACCGTGCTGTCGGGACTGCTCACCCTGCTCGGCTGCCTCAGTTGCCTGCCGTTCCTCGCGCCCACCGCACCGTGTCCGAACGACACGGCCGACTCGTTCCAACAGGCGAGGATCGTCCTCTTCCTGCTCAGCGTGGTGATGCTGCTGGCGGCGGCCCTGTCCGTCGCGCTCGCCTGGGGCGGCAGGTGGAGTCATTTCCCGAACCCCTGGCCGTGGCTCGCGGTCTCCGTGCTCGCCATGGTCCTGAGCGCGAGCATGACGATTCCGATCGACCGGTTGAGTTCCTGCTGACGCTCGCCCGACGCGTCAGGAGCGCTTGGTGCGCGCGACGAACGCCGCCCAGCTCGACGGCGTGAACGTCAGCGCCGGCCCCTGCCGGTCCTTGCTGTCGCGGACGCCGACGACGCCGGGCAGGTTGTCGGCCACCTCGACGCAGTTGCCGGAGTTGCCGCTGCTGCGGGTGCTCTTGCGCCAGGTCGCGCCGGTCAGCTCCATCGTTTCGCCGCCTCCGAGATCGCCGCCAGGGTCGCCCCGTGCGGCATCGCCTCCGCGCGGACGGACTCCCAGGTCTGCCGCAGCGAGTTTACGTCCACGGTCCGCTCCACAATGGTGCCGTGCAACTGGTTATCGAGGTAGCCCACGTCGTCGCCGTCGGCAGGGGTGGCGAGCACGAACGCGCCGTTGAGCCCGGGATAGGCACCGACCGTCTCCGGGACCAGGTGCAGGTGGATGCGCGGTCGGCGGCCCATCTCGACCAGATGCTCCAACTGCTCCCGCATCACCTTCGGCCCTCCGACCGGGCGGGCCAGGACCGAATGATCGAGCACCGCCACGAACTGTGGCGGCGCGGGACGGTCCAACACCGGCTGCCGGGCCAGTCGAGCGGCTACCTGCTGCTCCATCGCTTCACCGACGAGTGGACTCGCACCCTCATGCAGTGCGCGGATGTACTCCTCGGTCTGCAACAACCCGGGAACAACAAGCGGCTCGAAGCTACGCAGTGAGGCAGCCTCCTGCTCGATGCTCACCCACTCGCGGAACCACGGCATCAGCGCCTCCTGCATCAGCGCGTCCCGGATGCGGACCAGCAGGCCGCCGCCGTTCAACACCTCGTCGCAACGCTCGGTGAACTCGGCGCGCGGCGCGCGGCGACACTGCTCGACGGCCGCGACCAGCGAGGCGGAATAGCTCACCCGCTCGCCCAGCGCCTCCTGGGTCAGCCCCGCATCCGTGCGTAGCCGCCGCAGCTCACCGGCGAAGAGGTCCCACAACGGCACACGGATCATCTGCACACCTCTGCACACGGCTGCACACGGAAGTCGGCCGGTCGGACGGCCGGGACGGTGGGGGCGGAACGCCTTCCGACCCTAGCCACGCGGTGACGACACTGTCACGCAGTGGAGCCGAACTCGTCCGGTTCCCGCTACCGAGAGGAGCGTCCGTGATCAGCCATCAGCTCGGGCAGCCACCGGACGGGCCGGCGGCGGACCGCCCCCGCCCGTACCCCCTGCACGCCACGCCGCACACGCCGCTGCGTCCGATGTGGTGCTGCCGGGCCTGCGGCCGGCCGTGGCCGTGCCCGCTGGCCCGCCTGCTGCTCAGGAACGAGTACGAGGACAACCGGATCGGCCTGGCCATCTACCTGTGCGGGCTGCTCTACGAGGCGACGCGCGACCTCTACCGGCTCAATCCCGACGACGCGCCGTCGCCGACCGAGATGTTCACCCGGTTCGTCGCCTGGGGCCCGCACCGACGCCCGATCGTCGCGCCACCCGGCGGGTGGTAGGCGTCATCGAGGAGGCAGCATGGCCTGCGATGGCGAGCGTGTGCTGGTACTCGCGCCAGTGGGCGAGCTTGCCGTCCCGCGTCCGCAGCACCCCGATGAACGGCGCCGAAGCGGTCACCCCGGTCGTCGTGTGCGTGCCGACCAGCTCGTATTCGACCACGATCACGTCGGGGTCGACGGTCTCGTGCACGACCACGTTGCGGCAGTCGTCGAACCGGACCGGGAACTCCGCCCGACCGGCTCGGGTCCAGTCGAGGACCTGCTGCTTCCCCTCGGTGCGCGTCGGGTGGCCGGGTGCGGCGAACGGCGTCTCGACCACCACGTCGTCGGCGAGGGAGTCCGCCTCGTAGGTGGGCAGGTTCGCGAGCCACCGGGCGCGCATGCGGTCGAAGATCTCGGTGGGCGTCATGTCCGCCTCCTGAATAATGAGCGATGACTCGACTTGCCTCCGACAATAATGAGTGGGGACTCACTTTGATAGAGGGATCGCCGCTACGCGCCGACGCGCAGCGCAACCGGGCACGCATCCTCGACGCCGCCGAGACGGTCTTCGCCGAGTTCGGCACGCGCGCCTCCACCGAGGAGGTCGCCCGGCGGGCCGGCCTCGCCATCGGCACGGTCTTCCGCCACTTCCCCACCAAGGACGACCTGCTTGCCGCGATCATGAAGCGGCTGCTCGCGCAGCTGGTCGAGGACGCCGGCGAACGCGACCTCTTCGCGTTCTTCGGGCATGTCGTGGCTCAGGCCGCGGCGAAGAAGACCGCCGTCGACCTGCTCGCCGGATCCGGGATCGACATCCGGGTTCCGGACGCGGTGGGCCACCTCTCGGACGCGGTGGGGCGGCTGCTGACCCAGGCCCAGGACGCCGGGGCGGTAGATGCGTCGGTCCGGCTGCCGGAGGTGATGGCGCTGCTGGCCAGCCTGTGTCAGGGCGCCCTGCACGGCGGGTGGGACGACCACCTGCAGGCCCGCACACTCACTGTTGTCTTCGCCGGCCTGAAGGGGTGTTAACAGGGGCCCCTCCTATGCAGAATGCGTTAACAGGGGGCCCCTCCTTACGTCTCAGCGCCAGCCGACGTCGATGCGGTCGCCGCGCTCGTCGAAGAAGTGCAGCGCGTCCATCCGCACCTGCACCGCGAGCGGGTGCCCGGAGGCCACCTGCGGGTACGGCGCCAGCCGCACCGCCAGCTCCGCCGGGCGGCGGTGGTGCCGGCCCGGGTCGGGCAGCACGCTGGTGCGGTTGCCACCGCCACCGCCGTTGGGCGCGGGGGCCGCGGCGGGCGCGGACTCCGCCGCGCGACCGGTCAGCCGCTGCATCACCTGACCGAACCGGCGCAGGCTGCGCTGCCCGGGAGCGGCCCGCTCGACCGGGGTGCCCATCTCGTCGACCACGATCGCGGTGGCGCCGATGTCGAGGAAGGCCAGCGACTCGTGGCCGTGGTGCTCCAGGTAGCGGATCCGGCCGTGCAGCACGTCGCCCGGGGTGTCCGGGGCGACCGGGGTGAGCGCCTCGGCCCGCATGCCGACCACGATCCGCTCGCCGTGGTAGTGCGCCACGGCCCGGCTGCGGATGTCGTCCCAGGGCAGGTAGAGCGCCTGCTCACCGAGGTTCAGCGCGACGTACCGGTCGAGGTGGACGTAGACGGACGCCTCCAGCAGGTTCATCCGGGGGCTGCCCAGGAAGGCGGCGACGTAGAGCGTGGCCGGCCGGCCGTACACCTGGGTGGGGGTGCCCACGTCCTGGAGCACGCCCTTGCGCATGATGGCGACCCGGTCGGCCATGGTGAGCGCCTCGGCCTGGTCGTGGGTGACGTAGATGGTGGTGACGCCCAGCTCGCGGGTGAGGCCGGAGATCTCCGCCCGCAGTTCGGCGCGAAGTCCGCTGTCCAGGTTGGACAGCGGTTCGTCCATCAGGAAGAGGCCGGGGCGGCGCACTATCGCCCGGCCCATGGCGACCCGCTGCCGCTGGCCGCCGGAGAGCTGGCTGGGCTTGCGCGCGAGCACGTCGCCGATGCCCAGCGCGCCGGCCACGTCCTGGATCCGCTCGCCGCGCGGCCCGGGCTCGACGCCGGAGAGCCGCAACGGGAAGCCGATGTTGTCACCGACGGTCATGTGCGGATAGAGCGCGAAGTCCTGGAAGACCATGGCGATCTTCCGGTCCCGCGGCGGCAGGTCGTTGGCGAGTTCACCACCGAGCATGACCGCGCCGGAGGTGGGATCCTCCAGCCCGGCCACCATCCGCAGCACGGTGGACTTGCCGCAGCCCGACGGGCCTAGCAGCACCATGAACTCGCCGTCGTTGACGTCCAGATTGATGGTGTCGACCGCGATCGTTCCGTCCTGGAACACCTTGGTGACATCCTTGAGCGCGACGGTGGTCACCGTCACCTCCCCAGTCGCTCGCCCGAACCCGGCAATGACTGTGACCAGGATCATCGGATCCGCACATCGGGTAAACGTGCCATGTTCGTCTCGTGACAGTCCTATTAAGCGGTATTCGCCGGGCCCCACAGTTAAGTGACCGGCCAGTAACCGTTTTTCACGCCGGTTCGTGAAGAAAGACCCGCCGCACCACCCGCTCGGCGGCGCGCCCGTCGTCGAGCGCGCAGAACCGGTCCCGGAACGCCGCCCGCGCCCGCCGGGCCGTCTCGTCGTCGATCGCGCCGGAGCGGAACACGTCGAGCAGCCCGGGAAAGTCCACCGCCACCGCACCCGGTGGCTCGGCGAGCAGGTCGAAGTAGACGCCCCGGGCCACCCGGTAGGCGTCCCAGTCCGGGGCGTAGACCACGATCGGCCGGTCCAGCACGCCATAGTCGAACATCGCCGAGGAGTAGTCGGTGACCAGCACGTCGGCGGCCAGATAGAGGTCCTCCACCCGGTCGTGGGCGCTCACGTCCAGCACGCCGTCCGCCGCCGGTCCCCCCGGGTGACGCTCCCGGTCGTGGAAGTAGTGGCTGCGCATCAGCAGCCGTCCGGCGGGGCCGAGCACGTCGCGCATCCGGTCCGGGTCGAACGGTGGCCGCCAGCCGGGCAGGTGCTCGCGGTGCGTCGGCGCGTAGAGCACCACGTACTCGTCGGGTCCCAGGCCGAGCGCGGCGCGGGCCCGGCGGCACTCCTCGGGCGTCGCCCGGACCAGCCGGTCGTTGCGCGGGTAGCCGACCTCCAGCGTGGTGTAGTCCGCCGGGTACGCCCGCTCCCACATCTGCGTCGAGAAGCTGTTCGAGGTGATGCTGTAGTCCCAGCGGTCCACCCGGCGCAGCAGCCCGGCGAAGTTCATCCCCATCGCGCCGACCGGGTAGCGCTGCTGGTCCAGCCCCATCACCTTGACCGGCGTGCCGTGGTGGGTCTGCACGTGCACCGACCCCTGGCGCTTGCGGACGAAGTCCGGGAAGTTGACGTTGTTGACCAGCCAGTGCGCCCGGGCCAGCACCCGGTGGTACTCCCGCGTCCCGGCGACCACGTACTCCACCCCCGGCGGCAACGCGGCCACCCGGTCCCGCCGCACGATCCACACCCCGCGCACCTGCGGCGCGAGCCGTCGCGCGGCCTCGTAGACCGCGGCCGGGTTGCACGAGTAACCGCGGTACCAGTAGGCCGCGTAGACCGCCAGCATCGGGTCGATCGGCCGGCGCAGCTCGGCCCGGTAGTACTCGCGCAACGCGGTGTCCCGGGCCCGCCGGGCGGTACGCCGGACCACCGGCGCCACCCGCCGGCGGGCTCCCACGGCGGTCCGCCGGGCGACCTCCCCCGCCTGGTGCGCCTCGCGCAACGCGCTGAACGTCCGCCACCGACCGGCCGCCACCAGGCGGTGCTTGAGCCCCTCCACGCCCGGCGGAACCGGATAGCCCTCGGGCGGCCGGAAGCGGACGTAGTCGGCGTGCATCTGGGCGAAGAACGGGGCCCGCAGTTCGGGCGCGATCCGGTCGCCGTTGCCGAGCACGGTCAGGTGGTGCCAGACCATCCGCTCGAAGATCGCCGGCCGCAGCCCGGCCACCGCCGGCCCCCACCGGTCCATCAGCCGGAACACCCGGTGCCACTGGGCGAACACCTCGAAGTGCCGGTCGCCCCGGGTCCGGGTGATCGCCCCGGTGCGGCGCTGCCGGTAGTTCACGCAGACCCGGTCCAGCACCCCGATCCGGTCGGCGGCCATCAACGCCGGATAGCTGAACGACACGTCCTCGTACCAGCCCGGCTCGAAGCGGAGCCCGCGTTCGACCAGGAACTCCCGGCGGACCAGGCGGTTCCAGGCGGTGTGCAGCAGCCGCAACGTCTCCGGCCGGTCCCGCAGCGCGAACGTGGTCGCGCCGGGCGGCTCCGGGAAGACGTCGCGCATGGCGCTGCGGGTGCCGACGTTGTTCCAGTGCGCCCGGACGTGGTCCACCAGCAGCACGTCCGGGCGAGTGTCGCGGAGCCGGTCGGCGACGTGCGGCAGGCAACCGGGCACCAGCCAGTCGTCCCCGTCGACGAACCACACGTACTCGCCGACGGCCCGGTCCAGCCCGATGTTGCGGGCCGGACCGAGCCCGACGTTCTCCGCCAATCGGACCGGGTGGACCCGGGGGTCGCGGGCCGCGTACTCGGCCAGGATCTCGCCGCTGTCGTCCGGGGAGGCGTCGTCCACCCCGATCACCTCGAGGTCGCCGAACGGCTGGTCGAGGATCGAGTCGAGACACTCCCGCAGGTAGCCCTGCACCCGGTAGGCCGGCACGACGAAGCTGATCAGCGTCATCCCGACCCGCCCTCCGTCAGCCCGGCGAGCGCACACCCCCACGGGCACGGGCCGGCAGGACCACCCAGGCGAGGACCACACTCGCGACGAAAACCACAAGAAGGTACGTACCGAGTGTAGCCAGAGCGATACTCACAATTCCGGCGATCAGCGCGATCCCCAGCAGCAGGGAGCGCCCCTCCCAGCCCAGCGTGGCGGCATGCAGCGGCGGCGCCGCCTGTCGCTTCTCCAGCCGGGCGGTCAGGTCGTAGTGGTGCAGCGTGAGCACCAGGACGTACCCGAAGATCAGCCAGGCCGGCGCGCGCCCGGCCACCCCGACCGCGATGGCGAAGAGATACTCGGCGGCCCGCAGCGCGGCCGGCACCAGCCAGTCCAGCGCCCCGGCGTGCGGCGCCCGCGCGCCCTGCGCGGCGCCCAGCAGCAGCACGAGGACGAAGACCGCCGCCCAGCCGGGCAGGTCCCGCCCGCCGTGCACCGCCCACAGCGCCCAGACCAGCAGCGCCGCCGCACCGAGCGCGGCCACCACCGCCACCAGCAGCGGCCGGCGCGCGGCCGGCAGCGTCCGGGTCAGCAGGCCGTCGTCGCGGTGCAGGCCGGTGTCGACCGTGGTCAGCACCGGCACCCGCATCCAGCGCGCCCGCAGCGTCCGCAACGCCCCGGTGTACGCGAACGCCAGCGTCCCCCAGACCAGCACCGCGCAGAGCGCCACCAGCGGGCCGAACAGCGCGGCGGCCAACGCGATCAGCGCCCACCGCTCGCCGATCGGAAACACCACCGTCCGCTTCAGCCAGTACGAGACCGAGCCGGTGTCCGCCTGCACCCGGGTCGACGCCGCGTTCAGCTTCCCGCCGATGCCGCCCGCGTCCCCGGTCACCACCTTCGGCCGGCGCGCCGCCTCGTCGTGCAGCGCGCCGTACCAGGTGTCGGTCATGTGCCGCACGGTCTGTACCGTCATCGCGGCCAGCGCCAGCGCCCACCCGTACCGGAACCCGGCCTGCGTGGCCCCGTAGCCGAGGCCGGCGTAGACCACGTACTCCTTGAACCGGTCGGCCATGGTGTCCAGCCAGCCGCCCCAGGCGCTGAAGTGCCGGGTGTAGCGGGCCAACTGCCCGTCCACGCAGTCGAGCACGAAGCCCAGGTAGAGCAGGACCGCGCCGGCCACCAGCGCGGGCCGGCCGCCGACGCCGAACAGCACCGCCGCCGCCACCGCGAACGCCACCGACACCATGGTCACGCCGGTCGGGCCGATGCCGATCCGGGCGGCGGCCTTCGTCACGTACGGCGACCAGGTGCTGACGAAGAACGTGGTGAAGAAGTCGTCCCGCTCCTTCACCGACAGCTTCAGCTCGGCCCGGTCCTCGTCGACCGCCGCCACCTGCGCCTCGGCGGCCCGGCGCTGCGCCGCGTCGCCGGCCCGGTGCGCCACGAGCAGGCGTACCCGGTGGGCGAAGATCAGGGTGCCCCGGGCGGCGAGGTCGGCCACCAGCCGGTCCAGGTCGGCGAGCGGCCCGCCCCCGGCGACGCCGGCCCCGGGCGCGGACGCCGTTTCGGTCGGTCGCGGGTCCGGCGCGGACGCCGGAGCGGGGATGCCGCCCGCGGCCCGACGGGCGGCCTCGGCGAGGGCCGGCAGGTCGGCCGGGCCGACCCGCAGCGCGCCGCCGAACACGCCGGTCGCGTCCGCGACCGCGCCGGCCTCGACCACCTGCCCGCGCTCCTCGCGCACCGTCGCCTGCCCGGCCGCCGGCGGATCGGTGAGCACCAGCGCCACCGTCGGCCCGACCGGGCTGGTCGCGAGGTGCTTCAGTACGGCCGTGTGCGCCATCAGGTCGACGCCGCTGACCAGCACCGGGCCGGTCGCGCCGGCCACCAGGTCGGCCAGCTCGGCCAGGTCGGCGGCGATCCGCACGTCGTCCGCCCCGGCCCGGCGCCACTGCGCGGCCAGCCGGTCGGCCGGCGGTTCCCCGTCCTCGGTGGGGCGGCCCGCCGCCGGTCCGGCGGCGAGCACGATCGCGAGCGTCACCGCTGCGCCGCGTCGGCGTAGGCGGCCAGCGCCTCGTCGATCGTCCCGTCGACGATCAGTCGTCCGGCGTCGAGGTAGAGCCCCCGACGGCAGAACCGGGTGAGGTCCTTGTCGTTGTGTGACACCAGCACCAGCGTGCGCCCTTCCGCGAGAAGTCGCTCGATGGTCGCATAGCACTTCGCGCGGAACTCCGCGTCCCCGACCGCGGTCACCTCGTCCACCAACAGCACCGGGTGCGGCAGGTGCGCGATCACCGCGAAACCGAGCCGCACCTTCATCCCGGACGAGTAGTGCCGCACCGACGTGTCGATGGCGCGTTCCACCTGCTCACCGGCGAACGAGACGATCTCGTCGAAGTGCTGCCGCAGGTAGGCCGGGGAGAGCCCGTGCAGCCCGCCCACCAGGTAGAGGTTCTCCCGGCCGGTCAGGTCGCCGGAGAAGCCGGCGGAGAGTTCCAGCAGCGGCGCCACCCGGCCGCGCACCGCGATCGTGCCCTCGTCCGGGATGAGCACCCCGGCGATCAGTCGCAGCAGCGTGCTCTTGCCGGTGCCGTTGCGCCCCACCACGCCGACCGTCTCACCCGGCTCGACCCGGAACGACAGGTCGCGCAGCGGCCAGAACCGGCCGGCGTCCGGGTCGCGGGCGCCCCGGTGCACGATCAGCTCCCGCAGCCGCAGTTGGCGGCGCCGGTTGCGGACGAACCGGATGCCCAGCCCGTCCGCCTCGATGATCGCCGTCATTCAGAGTTCCTTCAGCACGGCCGGTTCGAGGCGGTGGAACGCCCACCAGCCGAGCACCAGGACGAGCCCGCTGCCCACCACCGTGACGGTGAGCAGCCGGGCGTCCGGGAACTCGTCCGGGTACCAGATCGCGTGGTGCAACTGGAAGATCCCGACCAGCGGGTTCAGCTCGTACGCGACCTTGAGCCAGCCCGGCATGCCGGAGTCCCGGACCAGGTTCAGCGGATAGATGATCGGGGTGGCGTAGAACAGCACCCGGATCACCAGCCGCATGGTCCGCTCGATGTCCCGCATCAGCACGTTGCCCGCCGACAGCAGCAGGGCCAGGCCCACCAGCAGCGTGAACTGCACCGCGACGGCCAGCGGCAGGGCGAGCAGGTTCCACCCCGGGCGGATCTTCCCGTGGGCCGCGTAGAGCGCCGCGACGGCGACCAGGATCGGCAGGCCGGCCAGATACTCGGCGAACCGGCCGGCGACCCGCCCGATCGGGAAGATCGGTCGGGGCAGGTTCATCGTGGTGATCAGCCGGGACTGCCCGGTGAGCGCGTTGGCCGCCTCGGTCAGCGCCGAACTGGCCCACATCCAGGCGAAGATCCCGGTGATCAGGAACAGCGGGTACGAACCGGCCGCCTCGCCCAGGTGCCGTCGGGTGGCGCCGGAATAGAGCACGCCGAAGACGAACCAGTAGATCAGGCCCATGCCCAGCGGCTCGATCAGCGACCAGAAGTAGCCCAGCAGCGACTGCTGGTACTTCACCGCGAGATCCCGCCGGACCAGGATGCGCAGCGAGGTGCGGGCGGACCAGAGCGCCGCGACGGCGGACGTCACCGGGCCATCGTCGCGCCGTTCGTCGTCGGCGTGGCGGCCGTCGACCCGGGGGTCACCCCAACGGGGTCAGCACTCGATCACGTTGACCGCGAGGCCGCCCCGCGCCGTCTCCTTGTACTTGACCTTCATGTCGGCGCCGGTCTCCCGCATGGTCTTGATGACCTTGTCCAGCGACACGTGGTGCACCCCGTCGCCGCGCAGCGCCAGCCGGGCCGCCGTGATCGCCTTGATGCTGGCCACCGCGTTGCGCTCGATGCACGGGATCTGCACCAGGCCACCGACCGGGTCGCAGGTGAGCCCGAGGTTGTGCTCCATGCCGATCTCGGCCGCGTTCTCCACCTGCTCCGGCGTGCCACCCAGCGCCTCGGCCAGCCCGGCCGCCGCCATCGAGCACGCCGAGCCGACCTCACCCTGGCAGCCGACCTCCGCGCCGGAGATCGAGGCGTTCTCCTTGAACAGCACGCCGATCGCGCCGGCGGCCAGCAGGAACCGCACCACCCCCTCCTCGGAGGCGCCCGGGACGAACCGGGTGTAGTAGTGCAGCACGGCCGGGATGATCCCGGCGGCCCCGTTCGTCGGCGCGGTGACCACCCGCCCGCCGGCCGCGTTCTCCTCGTTGACCGCGAGCGCGAACAGCGTCACCCAGTCCATGGCCCGCAGCGGGTCGCTGCCCTCGCCCTCCGCCTCCAGGCCGCGCCGCAGCTCGGCCGCGCGGCGGCGGACCTTCAACCCACCCGGGAGTACGCCGTCGCGGGTGCACCCGTTCTCCACGCACTCGCGCATCACCCGCCAGATCTCCAGCAGCCCCGCGCGCACGTCCGCCTCACTGCGCCAGGACAGCTCGTTGGCGAGCATCACCTCGCTGATCGACAGGCCGGTGCGGGTGGTGACGTCGAGCAGCTCCGCGCCGGTGAGGAACGGGTGCCTCACCCGCGTGCTGTCCGGCTTGATCCGGTCCGCCCCGGCGGCCGCCTCGTCCACCACGAACCCGCCGCCCACCGAGTAGTAGGTGCGCGTACGCACCTCGTTCCCGGCCGCGTCGAACGCCGCGAACGTCATCCCGTTCGGGTGGTACGGCAACGAGCGCCGCCGGTGCAGCATGAGGTCACGGTCCGGGTCGAAGTCGATCTCCTGGCTGCCGACCAGGCGGAGCCGCCGCTCGGCGCGGATCCGCTCCACCCGCGGCCCGACCGTGTCGGTGTCGACCGTCTCCGGGGCCTCGCCCTCCAGCCCGAGCAGCACCGCGCGGTCGCTGCCGTGACCGTGGCCGGTGGCGCCGAGCGAGCCGAACAGCTCCGCCTGCACCCGGGTCACGTCGGCCAGCTGCCCGTCGGCCTTGAGGCCCGCCACGAACGTCCGGGCGGCCCGCATCGGCCCGACGGTGTGCGAGCTGGACGGCCCGATACCGACGCTGAAAAGATCGAAAACACTGATCATGGCTGCACTTTCCTCGCCGTCGTCCCCGTTGTGCGGATCCGAACCGGTGCGCGCCGTGTGCCCGCTCGGCGGGTTCGACGGCCCGGCGCCCGGGGTGTGGGCGCCCGACCGGCGAGCCTACCTCCCCAGCTCACTACCCGCCCCACCCCGCCACATGCGCCCCGCGGCCCGCGCTGAAGGACCCGAGCAGCCAGCCCCACGGCACGCATCGACGAGTGTCGGTGGACGCGTCGGCGGGGGTGCGCCGGGGTAAGCACCTACGGGTGCCCGGGTCGCCGATCCTCCTCGGGGCCGAGGGCGCGGCGCGCACCCCTTTCTACCGTGGAATCAGCGCGGCGGATCGCCGCAGAAGTGGGAGACGACGATGAGTCGCAAACTGGTCCGGCCCCGCCAGGGGCGCATGATCGCCGGTGTCTGCGCCGGCCTGGGGCAGCGGTTCGGCATGTCGGCCGGCATGGTCCGGCTGCTGTTTCTGCTGTCGTTGCTACTGCCCGGCACCCAGGTGATCGTCTACCTGGTCCTGTGGATCCTGATGCCGAACGAGGACCGCTACCTCGCCACCCGCTGACCCGACGCCGCCCGGCCCGAGCTGCGCGGCCTACGGAGCACGGGTGGCGGGAAGCCGGGTCACTGTCCGTAGTGAGTCACTGGTCGATTCCCCCGAAGACCGATATACCGCTGGGTCATATTTGTGACTCAGCGGTATATCGCTCTGAACTCATGTGCCCCCCCCGTCGACGCCAGGGCCGAGCCGCCGGGATGCCGAGCGGCCAGGGCCCGGGATGCCAGGACCGCGCCGTCGGGGCCCAGGGCCCTGGGGCGGCGCGGCTGAGCCGGGGGTGGCGGGGCCGACACGCTGAGCCTGGGGTGGCGGGGACGGGACAGGCCGCCGCGCGGCGGCCGGAGCGGGTGGCGGACACGACGGCGCCCCGCTCCGGAACGACCGGGGCGGGGCGCGTCGTGACAGGTCAGGGTGCCGTGTAGGTGACTGTCACCTTCTCGTAGCCGAGGGAGCGGAGCAGCCCCTCCAGCATCTTGCGGGTGTTCGCCTCGGCCCGCGCGCCGAGCCCGCTGTCCCGGGCGGCGGCGGTGATCCGGTCCTCGGCCAGCTTGTAGACCTGCTGCTGCCGGTTGGGGTCGCCGGACACCAGGTCGTTGAGCCGGTTGATCAGGCCCCGCTCCTCGGCGAAGACGTAGCTCTTGTCCATGTCCAGATCGGTCTCGCCGAGCTGCGGCGCGGGCAGCTTGATCTCGACGGACTTGCCGTCGTCGGAGACCACCACGGCGCCGTCGGCGATCTTCGTGAAGTCGACGTACGCCTCGACCCGGCCGGCCCCGACGAAGAGCGTGCGCTCGTTGAGCAGGAAGTCGGGCACGTTGCGCCGGTCGTTCTGCACGTCGACCACCACCTGGAAGTTGCCCTCCGCGGCGACGTAGCGGCTCAGGTCACGGATCGACTTGAGCAACGGCGGCTGGCTGCGGTCGGTCTGCTCCTTGGCGAACGGGTTGCGGAAGTCGGGCAGCAGGCCGGTCGCCTGCACGCCGAGCAGCACCACCACCGCCAGCGCGGCCGCGCCGAGCACCCAGAGCAGACCGCGTGCCGGGCCGCCGCCCGGTGCCCGACCACCCGGCTCGGGGTCGAGCGGAGAATCCGCCCGGTCGCGCAGGGACTCGCTGGTCGGGTATTCCGGGAACTCCCTGGTGGGCTGGTTGATGTCACCGTCGCGGGCCATCGCCCCTCACCGTCCTCGTCCGACACATCGACTGACTATGACGGTACGGGCACCGTGCGACAGTCGCTCGTCGAGCGACCCGATCGGGTGAACCCGCTCGTCAGGCGAAGGCGGAGAGCCCGGTCAGCCGCTGCCCGATGACCAGCTGGTGGATTTCCGAGGTGCCCTCGTAGGTGAGCACGCTCTCCAGGTTGTTGGCGTGCCGCATCACCGGATATTCCCCCGATACGCCGTTCGCGCCGAGGATCGTGCGGCACTGCCGGGCGATGGCCAGCGCCTCCCGCACGTTGTTCAGCTTGCCCACGCTGACCTGCTCGGGGCGCAGCTTCCCGGCCTCGGCCAGCCGGCCCAGGTGCAGCGCGAGCAGCATGCCCTTGTTCCACTCCACGGCCATGTCGGCGAGCTTGGCCTGGGTGAGCTGGAAGCCGGCCAGCGGCCGGCCGAACTGGGTGCGCGTGGTCGCGTACCCCAGGGCGGTCTCCAGGCAGTCGCGGGCCGCGCCGAGCGCGCCCCAGACGATGCCGTGGCGGGCCTCGGTCAGGCAGCTCAGCGGCGCCTTCAGGCCGGTCGCGCCGGGCAGCTGGGCGTCCGCCGGCAGCCGCACGTCGTCGAGGGTGATCTCGCCGGTCAGCGACGCGCGCAGCGACATCTTGTGCCGGATCTCGCGCGCCGTCACCCCCGGCGTGTCCATCGGTACGGCGAAGCCGCGCACACCGTCGTCGGTGCGCGCCCAGATCACGGCGACGTCGGCGATCGGCGCGTTGGTGATCCACATCTTGCCGCCGGTGAGGATCCAGTCGTCGCCGTCACGGCGGGCGCGGGTGGCCATCGACGCCGGGTCGGAGCCGTGGTCCGGCTCGGTCAGCCCGAAGCAGCCGATCGCCTCGCCGGTCGCCATGGCCGGAAGCCACCGCTGCTTCTGCTCCTCGCTGCCGAAACGCCAGATCGCGTACATGGCCAGCGACCCCTGCACCGACACCAGCGAACGGACGCCGGAGTCGCCGGCCTCCAGCTCCAGGCAGGCCAGCCCGTACGCGACGGCGGACGCGCCGGCGCAGCCGTACCCGGTCAGGTGCATGCCGAGCAGGCCCAGCTTGCCGAACTCGCGGGCCAGCTCGCGGGCCGGCACCTCGCCGTCCTCGTACCACCCGGCGACGTGCGGGCGTACCCGGTCGGTCACGAGCTGGCGCACGACGGCGCGGATCTGCCGCTCCTCCTCGCTCAGCGACGCGTCGATGTCGAGCAGGTCGAGAGGAGTCATGGCGTCACCTTAACCAAGCCTCAGGCGGGCGTCACTCGCCCTGGTCGCCGAGGACCAGCACCCGCGCGTGGATCTGGTTGCGTTGCTGGAGCGCGGCGCGCAGCGCCCGGTGCAGGCCGTCCTCCAGGTAGAGCCCGCCGTTCCACTGCACCACGTGCGGGAAGAGGTCGCCGTAGAAGGTGGAGTCCTCCGCGAGCAGCTTGTCCAGCGCCAGCTCCCGCTTGGTGGTGATGAGCTGGTCCAGCCGCAGCGGGCGCGGTGGGATCTCGGCCCACTGCTTCAGCGTGAAGTTGTGCTCCGGGTAGGGACGACCGTCCCGGACCGCCCTGAAGATCACGGCGCGCTCTCCTCCCCCAGGCCCGGCTGACGATGTGCCTGCCAGCCTAACCGCTCAACTCCACCGTCCCCGCCGGACCACATCCTGCACCGGACGCCGCCCCCGGCGCAGCGACGGTGACCGGTGGTCGACGGCTCGGTAACCAATGGTGATCGCGCCGATCGGGTGCAGCTCCGGCGGTACCCCGAACGCCTCCCGGTACGCCCCGGTCCGCTGCGGCGGGATGCCGAAGAAACAGGCGCCCAACCCCTCGTCCACGGCGGTGAGCAGCATCATCAGCGCGGCGAAGCCGGTGTCCACGTACCAGTAGGGCACCGGCCAGCGTTCCTCGGCGCGGTCCGCCCAACCCTTGTCCGGCTCGGCGTACCGGTCGAGGTAGGCGTCCCGGTTGGCGTGCGGCACCACGATCAGCGGGGCCCGGCGCATGCCGGTCAGCCAGCGCTCCCGGCCGCCGCCGTCCGGCGTCGCCGCCGACCAGAACCGCGCCCGGTCGGCCGGCTCCTCCAACACCAGGAAGCCCCAGCCCTGCGCGAACCCGGCCGACGGCGCCCGCAGCGCGTGTGCCAGCAGCCGGTCCACCACCTCGGGCGGCACCGGCCGGTCCGGGTCGTAGTTGCGCACCATCCGGCGTCGCCGGACGACCTCGGCGAACTCCACGGTCAGGCCGCCGGCCGGACGCCCCAGACGCCCCGCCACGTCTGGCCGGCGTCGAGCGTGATCAGGTCCCGCCCGGACCGGAACGCGTCCGGCGGGCAGGTCATCGGCTCCACCGCGACCGACCGACGGTGCCGCTCGCCGCCGAGCGTGTCGCCGGTGAAGACCTGCCACCAGCCGAACTCGCGGTCCGCCCAGATCCGCAGCGACGACGAGCCGTCCGGCGCGCCGAGCGTCACCGCCGAGCCGCCGTCGGCCTCCCGCTCCACGTCGCCGAAGGCCATGTCGAGCACCAGGTCACCGATCGGGCGGGGGGCGGTGAAGTCGAACTCGGTGCCGCTCACCGCGCTCGCCGCCACCGGCAGCAGCCGGCCGTCCACCTGCACCCGGCTCCGCCCCGGTACGCGCATCAGCAGCTCGTCCACGCCGACCTTGGGCAGCTGGAAGTAGGGGTGCACGGAGAAGCCGAACGGCGCCGGCTCGGCGGACAGGTTCGTCACCTCGTGCTCGGCGCGCAGACCCTCCGGGCCGACGCTCCACCGGCTGCGCAGCCGCAGCGCCCACGGGTAGCCGGGGGTGGGCGGCAGGTCGTAGCCGAGCGTGACGCTCTCCGCCGACCGTTCGACCAGCTCCCACCGGACCCAGTTGACCAGGCCGTGCAGGGCGTTGTGCCGCTCCGGCTCGGTCAGGTCGAGCTGGAACGAGCGGTCCCCGAACGTGTAGACGCCGTCGCGGATCCGGTTCGGCCAGGGGGCGAGCACGTGCCCGGCCGAGCCGGGGCAGAGCTCGTCCTCGGCGTACCCGTCGAGGTAGTCCCGGCCGTCGTGCCGGTAGGCCCGCAGCCCACCGCCCACCTCCACCACGACGGCCTCGTGGCCGTCGGCGGCGATGGTCCACTGTGTCCCGGACGGTGGCTGCACGTCGATCCCCATGTCCGGGACCCTACCGTCAGCGACCGTCGTCGGCGTGGGTGGTCGCGCGATAGCGCAGCAGCGCGGGGAACGCCACGACCAGCAGCGTCGCGAGCACGGCCGCCGCGAGACCGCCGCCGACCATGGCGAACCCGGTGCCGAAACCGGCGGCCATGGTGCCGGCCCGCAGGTCGCCCAGCCGTGGCCCACCGGCCACCACCACCGTGTTCACGCCCTGGAGCCGGCCGCGCATCCGGTCCGGCGCGTAGACCAGCAGCATCGACTGCCGCAGCGTCGCGCTGACCAGGTCGGCGGCGCCGGCCACACCGAGCAGCAGCACCGCCAGCCAGAGCTGGCCGGCCAGGCCGGCGCACGCGATCGCCACGCCCCAGCCGACCACGGCCACGGTGAGCGCCAGCCCCTGCCGGCGGACCCGGCCGATCCAGCCGGAGGTGAGGCCGCCCAGCATCGCGCCGATGGCGATCGAGCTGTAGAGCCAGCCGACCGCCGCGCCGCCGCCGAACCGCTCCTGCGCCAGCTCCGGGAAGAGCGCCCGCGGCATCGCCAGGATCATCGCGATCAGGTCGATGGCGAACGAGAGCAGCAGCACCGGCGTGGTGGCCAGGTAGCGGAAACCGTCGACGATGCTGGCCAGCCCGGCCTTGCGGACGCCGCCGTCCGGGTCCGGCTCCGGTGGCATCGCCGGCAGCCGCAGGGTGGCCCAGAGCGAGACGGTGAACAGCAGCGCGTCCACCCCGTACGCGATGGGCAGCGCCACCTCGACCCGCCAGGCGGCGAAGATCAGGCCGGCGGCGAGCGGGCCGAAGACGGCCGCGGCGGTGAACGTGGTGTAGTTCAGCGTGGTGGCGGCCGGGACCAGCTCGGCCGGCACCAGCCGGGGCAGGATCGCGCTGCGGGCCGGCGAGGTGATCGCGAACGCCACCGTCTGCACGGCCACCAGCAGCAGGAGCAGCATCGGACTGCCCGCCCCGGCCAGTGACTGCACCAGCAGCCCCAGCGTGGCGGCCCAGAGCAGGGCGCCGGCGGCGAGCAGCACCCGCCGCCGGTCCCGCGCGTCGGCGACCGCTCCGCCCCACAACCCGAAGACCAGCAGCGGCACGAACCCGGCGATGCCCAGCAGGCCGACCCAGAACGAGCCGCCGGTCAGGTCGAACATCTCCACCGGCACCGCGACGGCGGTGAACTGGAAGCCGAACATCGCCACCGCGTTGCCGAGCCACACCCGCCGGTACGCGGGCACGCCCAGCGGGCGCAGGTCGATCGCCCAGCGGCGCGCCCCGCGCGGCCGGGTCCTGGTGACCTCCGTCACGGTGCGAGCCGCTCGACGACCCAGACCCCGTCGCCGGTACGCCGGAAGCGCAGCCGGTCGTGCAGCCGGCCGGCCCGGCCCTGCCAGAACTCCACCGTCTCCGGGCGGACCCGGAAGCCGCCCCAGTGCGGCGGCGCGGGGATCGGCTCCACCCCGGCGAACCGCTCCGCCGCCGCCCGGTACGCCGCGTCCAGCGCGGCGCGGTCCGGCACCACCTCGGACTGGGTGCTGGCCCACGCCCCGAGCTGGGAGCCGCGCGGCCGGCCGGCGAAGTACGCCTCGGTCTCGGCCCGGTCGACCCGCTCCACCCGGCCGGTGACGGTGACCTGCCGCTGCATCGGGAACCAGGGGAAGACCAGGCTGGCCCACGGGTTGGCGGTCGCCTCGACGCCCTTGCGCGAGCGGTAGTTGGTGAAGAAGACGAACCCCTCCGGGTCGTACCCCTTGAGCAGCACCGTGCGTCCGCTGGGCCGGCCCTCGGCGTCGGCGGTGCCCACCACCATCGCGTTCGGCTCGGGCAGCGGGTGGGCCACCGCGTCGGCGAACCAGCGGCCGAACTGGGTGTGCCAGTCCGGCGCCAGGTCCGGCTCGGAAAGGCCCAGGTCGGCGGCGTACTCGTTACGCATGCCGGCCGGGGCGGGTGTGTCGCCTGTCACTCTCGCCGTTCCTCTCCCGGGCGCGCCCGCGTCCCCCGACGCTGGCCAGGCCCCGCCACCCAGTCTTCTCCTCCCCGCCCGCGTGTCCACCGGCGGGGATGTCACGTGGCGCACACCGCCCGCGGGTCGCGCACCTGGTTACCCACCGGGCAAGATGTCACGAACCACATCCCTGAGGGTCGCCTGAGCTGCGGGGCCGGATCGGTCCGCCCGGGCGCACCGAGCCCAAGCCAGGAGACGACATGTCCGATTTCAAGCCGGGCCTCGAAGGCGTCGTAGCCTTCGAGACCGAGATCGCCGAACCCGACCGCGCGGGCGGATCGCTGCGCTACCGGGGCGTGGACATCGAGGATCTGATCGGCCAGGTCTCCTTCGGCAACGTCTGGGCGCTGCTGGTGGACGGCCGGTTCGGCCCCGGCCTGCCGCCGGCCGAGCCGTTCCCGGTGCCGGTGCACTCCGGCGACATCCGCGTCGACGTGCAGTCCGCGGTCGCCATGCTGGCCCCGTACTGGGGTCTCAACCAGCTCCTCGACATCTCCGACGAGCAGGCCCGCGAGGACCTGGCCCGGGTGTCGGTCACCGCGCTCTCCTTCGTCGCCCAGTCGGCGCGCGGGCTGGGCCTGCCGGCCGTGCCGCAGAAGGAGATCGACAAGGCCGAGACGATCGTCGAGCGGTTCATGAAGCGCTGGCGGGGCGAGCCCGACCCGCGGCACGTCAAGGCCGTCGACGCCTACTTCATCTCGGCCGCCGAGCACGGCCTGAACGCCTCCACCTTCACCGCCCGGATCGTCGCCTCCACCGGCGCGGACGCCGCGGCCTGCATCTCCTCCGGCATCGGCGCGCTCTCCGGCCCGCTGCACGGCGGCGCGCCGTCGCGGGTGCTCACCATGCTGGAGGCGGTCGAGCGCAGCGGCGACGCCGAGGGCTACGTCAAGGGCGTGCTCGACCGGGGCGAGCGGCTGATGGGCTTCGGGCACCGGGTCTACCGGGCCGAGGACCCGCGCGCCCGCGTGCTCCGGCGCACCGCCAAGGAGCTGGGCGCGCCCCGCTTCGAGGTGGCCGAGGCGCTGGAGAAGGCCGCCCTGGCCGAGCTTCAGGCCCGCCGCCCGGACCGCGTCCTCGCCACCAACGTCGAGTTCTGGTCGGCCGTGGTGCTGGACTTCGCCGAGGTGCCGGCGCACATGTTCACCTCGATGTTCACCTGCGCCCGGATGGGCGGCTGGTCCGCGCACATCCTGGAGCAGAAGAAGCTCCAGCGGCTGGTCCGCCCGTCCGCCACCTACGTCGGCCCGGGCACCCGCAAGCCGCAGCAGGTCGAGGGCTGGGACGCCATCCCCCACGGCGTCTGAGGTGCAAGGAGGGGCCCCTGCTTAACGCATTCCGCCTAGGCGGGGCCCCTTCTTGACGCCCGCGCTGTGGCGTACGCCTCAGGGCCGGGCGTGGGACCAGCGGCCGGTCGCGACCGGTCGGGTGCGAGGATGAAGGCCGGCAGCGCTGCCGGCCGGGTTCGGATCCCGGCCGTCCCGTGCGCCCGACGCACGAGCCGGTCGCCGGTCCGCGCCCGCAGGAAAGGGCCCGCCCTCGCCCATGCGGAAGGATCGAGACAACCGTGGCTGACGCACCGACCATCCGGATTCCCGACGACCTCAGGCCCGCCGACGGACGCTTCGGCTGCGGGCCTTCCAAGGTCCGTCCGGCCGCGGTCTCCGCGCTCGCCGACGTCGCCACCAGCTACCTGGGCACGTCGCACCGGCAGAAGACGGTCCGGGACCAGGTCGCCCGGCTGCGCCGCGGCCTGGCCGAGTTCTTCTCCCTCCCCGAGGGGTACGAGGTGGTGATCGGCAACGGCGGCACCACCGCGTTCTGGGAGGTCGCCACGTTCGGCCTGATCCGTGACCGGGCCCAGTTCGCCAGCTTCGGCGAGTTCGGCGCCAAGTTCGCCAAGTCGGTCTCCGACGCTCCGTTCCTGGGCGAGCCGACCGTGCGCAAGTCCGAGGCGGGCAGCGCGCCGTCCCTGGTCGCCGAGGCGGGCGTGGACGTCTACGCCACCCCGCACAACGAGACCTCGACCGGCGTGGCGGTGCCGATCAGCCGGGTGCCGGGCGCCGACGAGGGCTCGCTGCTGCTGGTCGACGCCACCTCCGGCGCCGGCGGGCTGGACGTCAACGTCGGCGAGACCGACGTCTACTACTTCGCCCCGCAGAAGTGCTTCGGCTCCGACGGCGGCCTCTGGCTGGCGCTGATGTCGCCGGCCGCGCTCGCCCGGGCCACCGAGATCAAGTCCTCGGGCCGCTACATCCCGGCCTTCCTCGACCTGGTCACCGCGATCGACAACTCGCGGCTGGAGCAGACGTACAACACGCCCGCGCTGGCGACCATCTTCCTGGCCGCCGAGCAGACCGACTGGATGAACTCCCAGGGCGGGCTGGCCTGGGCGGCCAAGCGCACCGCCGAGAGCGCCGGCATCGTGTACGGCTGGGCCGAGCGCTCGTCGTTCGCCACCCCGTTCGTGTCGGACCCGGCGCTGCGCTCCAACGTGGTCGCCACCGTCGACTTCGCCGACGGGGTGGACGCCACCGCGATCGCCAAGGCGCTGCGCGCCAACGGCATCGTCGACACCGAGCCCTACCGCAAGCTCGGCCGCAACCAGCTGCGGGTGGCGCTCTTCCCGGCCGTCGAGCCGGCCGACGTCGAGGCGCTCACCGCGTCCATCGACTACGTGGTAGAGCGACTCTGATCGTTCCGTCACGGTGGGTGGTCGTCGGGGCTCCGGCGGCCACCCACCGTGATCATTGCCGCAGCTCAGTCGCGACATGCCGGGGTGTCGCAGTCCCCATGTCCGGGTAGATGAGCGTACGGTGGTGCGAGACGCCCGGGTGGCCGGCTCCCGTGGCGTGACGGCCAGCGAAGCGGGACGGAGGCAAGCCCATGCGCCCAGTACGCTTCGTCGCCCTCTCCGAGGACGGCCAGGCCCTGGTGCTCGCCGACGAGGTGGGGCGCCTGCTCGCGTTGCCCATCGACGAGCGCATCGCCTCGGCGCTGCACGCCGAGCCGGGCGCGCCCCCGCTCGCCGTGGTGCCGTCCGCCACCGACCCGACGCCGTCCCTGTCCCCGCGCGACATCCAGGCCCGGATCCGCTCCGGCGAGTCCGCCGAGGACGTGGCCCGCATCGCCGGCGTGCCGGTCGACCGGGTGCTGCGCTACGCCGGCCCGGTGCTCCAGGAGCGGGCCATGCTCGCCCAGCACGCCCGCCGCACCCGGCTCAAGGGCGCGGAGAAGCCCACCCCGCTGGCCGAGGTGGTCAACGGTCGGCTGGCCCAGCACGGGATCGACACCGAGAAGATCTCCTGGGACGCCTACCGTCGCGACGACGGCACCTGGCGGATCATCGCCACCTGGCCGTCCGGCAAGGCCACCGCCCAGGCGGTCTGGGATCTCGACAAGACCCGGCAGAACGTCGCCCCGCACGACGACATGGCGCAATACCTGTGCGCCGAGCGTCCGACGCCGATCCTCGGCCAGGAGCCGGCGCCGGAGCGGGGCGGCCACGCGCTGCCCGGCCCGTCGCGGGGCGAGCCGAGCCGGGGCGGGCACGGCCTGCCGGCCGCGTCCGACCACGCCCGTCCGGGGCGGGACCCGATCCGCGCCGGCCGGGACGCGCTGCTCGCCTCGCTGGACCGGCCGCTCGGCGGCACGTCCGGCCGTGGCCTCGACACCCGGTCCCCGGCCGCGTTGGCCGGGTCGGACGCCCCCCGCCAGCGGGCGGTCGCCGGTGGTGCCGCCGCGCTGCTCGGCGGCGGGCAGGGTTCGGCGTTCGACGACGACTCGGACGCGCCGAAGGAGGTCCCGGCCGTGCCGTCGCTGGCCGTGCTGCGGCCCCGGCGCACCGGTCCGGCGGCGGCGTCCGGCGGCTCGGGCAACGAGTCCACCGACGCCGCCGGCAAGCCGCGCAAACGGCTCCCGAGCTGGGACGACGTGCTGTTCGGCAGCGGCCCGGCGGCCCGCGAGTCCTCCTGATCCTCCGGTCCACCCTGGCTCGTCGACAAGGCACTCGAAGTGCCCGCGTGCCAGGGTGGACCTATGGAGTACACGAACCTGGGACGCACCGGCCTGTCGGTGAGCCGGCTCTGCCTCGGCACGATGAACTTCGGGCCGCAGACCGACGAGCCGGACAGCTTCGCCATCATGGACCGGGCGCTCGAACACGGGATCAACTTCTTCGACACCGCGAACGTCTACGGCTGGAAGCTCGGCGAGGGCGTGACCGAGCAGATCGTCGGCCGCTGGTTCGCCCAGGGCGGCGGGCGGCGCGACAAGGTCGTCCTGGCCACGAAGGTCTACGGCAAGATGGGCGAGTGGCCCAACGACCAGGGCCTGAGCGCCCGGCACATCATCCGGGCCTGTGAGGACTCGCTGCGGCGGCTCCAGACCGACACCATCGACCTCTACCAGATGCATCACGTCTCCCGGACCACGCCGTGGGAGGAGATCTGGCAGGCGATGGAGACGCTGGTC
Source organism: Micromonospora sp. WMMD754 (assembly GCF_049315235.1). Taxonomy (NCBI): domain Bacteria; kingdom Bacillati; phylum Actinomycetota; class Actinomycetes; order Micromonosporales; family Micromonosporaceae; genus Micromonospora; species Micromonospora sp. WMMD754. The sequence goes on along the minus strand of NZ_CP186058.1, from coordinate 2,523,956 downwards.
GCCCAGGGCAAGGTGCTCTACGTCGGGTCGTCCAACTTCGCCGGCTGGCACATCGCCCAGGCTCAGGCCGCCGCCGGGAAGCGCAACTTCCTCGGCCTCGTCTCCGAGCAGTCCATCTACAACCTGCTCACCCGGCACGTCGAGCTGGAGGTGATCCCGGCCGCGCAGCACTACGGCCTGGGCATCATCCCCTGGTCGCCGCTGCACGGCGGGCTGCTCTCCGGAATCATCCGCAAGATGGCCGACGGCAGCGCGGCCCGGGGCGCCAGCGGCCGCTCGGCCGACGCGCTGGCCGAGCACCGGATGACCATCGAGGCGTACGAGAAGCTCTGCGCGGACCTGGGCCAGGACCCGGCCGACGTGGCGCTGGCGTGGCTGCTGTCCCGGCCGGGCGTGACCGCCCCGATCGTCGGCCCGCGCACCATGGACCAACTCGACCGCAATCTCGGCGCCCTCGACGTGCACCTGGACGACCCCACCCTCACCCGCCTCGACGAGCTGTTCCCGCCCGTCGGCAACGGCGGCCCCGGCCCCGAGGCCTGGGCCTGGTAGGTGCAAGGAAGGGCCCCCGCTTAACGCCTCCGGTATAGGCGGGGGCCCTTGTTAACACGGCGCCGCATGACGGGCAGCGGGCAGCGGGCAGCGGGCAGCGGGCAGCTCAACGCTGCGGATGCCGGCGGCGAGCTGTCACAGCGGCCAGGCGGCGAGGCGGGTGTGGCGAGCGTTCCGCCCGAGGTGGCTGCGGACCAGGACCAGCTCGTCGGCCGGCCACTCCGGACCCTCGTACCTGTGCAGATCCTCGCGGTCGGCGCGGACGTCGGCGGCGGCGTCCCGGTCACCGGGACGGGCGATGGTCAGGTGGGCCCGGAACGGCTTGTCGTCGTGGGGCAGCTCGGCCCGACGCAGCCCGTCGCGCACCAACCGGGCGAGCGTGTCCAGCGCGTCGGCCTCACCCCGCACGTCCACCCACAGCACCGTGGAGTGTCCCTGACCGAAGCTGCCGCCACCGCCGAGGCGCAGCCGAGGTGGGCCGGCCCGGCCGTCGCGGAACGCCTGCGCGGCCAGCCCGAGCGCGCTCTCGACGTCGACCAGCCGGTCGTCCGGCACCTCGCCGAGGAAGGCCAGCGTCAGGTGCAGGTGATCCGGGTCGGCGAGCCGCACCTTGACGCCGGCGGCTGAGGCGGCGCCGACGCGCAGCCCGGTGATCCGCCGGGCCAGGTCGGCGACCGCCGCCGGGGGCGGGTAGACCGCCGCGAAGAGGCGCACCCGGTCAGCGGTGCCGCTGGTGGTGCGCCGCACGCGCGGCGGGCAGGGTCAGCCCGGCGGCGTGCAGCAACCCCTCGACGCGTACCCGTTCGATCTCCCGGTCGACGCCGTCCAGCTCGGTTAGATGCTCGGCGATGCCCAGGGCCCGGCAGGCGGCCCGCAGCCGCTCGTCGTACGCCTCGATGACCGCGCCGTGCCACACCACCGAGCGGTCGGCGGCGGCGAGCCGGTGGCCGCCGAGCCGGCGCAGGTCGGTGGCGAGCTGCTCCAGCGGGCGGCGGCCCTCCCGGTCGAACTCGGTGAGGTCGATGTCGCGGGTCAGCGCCTCGGCCTCGATGGCCCGGTCGAGTCGGGCGATGGTGCGGCGTTCGCGGCGTCGGTCGCGCCAGTCGGCCCAGCCGCAGGCGATCCGGTCGAGGATCTCGTCGGCGCAGAAGACCAGCGCGATCAGGGCGGGCAGGCAGCAGACGGCGAGGATCGTCAGCGCGAGTAGCAGCTCCTGCCCCAATCCCACACATCGACGCTAAGCCCTGCCGCACCCGGCTGCCACCCGTTCCGGGAATCCGACTGGTACGGGTGTTAAAAGGGGGCCCCTCCTCTACCGAATGCGTTAAGAGGGGGCCCCTCCTTTCACTCGGCCCCGGGGGACACCACGTAGAAGCGGGGCATCGGCAGCACCCGCATCCGCAGCCGGGCGCCGGAGCGGCGCAGCTGCCAGGTGAGCGCCAGCAGCGCGGCGGCCAGTGAGATCAGGCCACCCATCCAGATGCTCGCGCCGGCGCCGAACCGCTCGGCCACCCACCCGATGATCGGCGCGCCGACCGGGTTCGTCCCCAGGAACACCAGCACCCACAGCGCCATCACCCGTCCCCGGAAGGAGGCGTCGACGCCGAGCTGCACGCGCTGGTTGGCGGCCTGGGCGAAGAAGACCATGAAGAACCCGGTGGGCAGCAGGAGCGAGACCACCATCCAGTACGCCGGCGCGAGCCCGACCAGGGTGCCGAAGCTGGCGCAGCCGATCGCCGCGCCGAGCACCAGCCAGACCGAGGGCCGGCTGCGCCGGCCGGTCCCGGCGAGCGCGCCGACCAGCGCGCCGACCGCCAGCGCGGTGCTGAACAGGCCGAACGAGGCGGCGCCGGTGTGGAACACGGTCTTGGCCAGCGCGGCGAGGGTGAGCTGGAAGTTGAACAGGCTCATTCCGATCACCGACATGACGACCATCGGCAGCAGGATGTCGGGGCGGCGCGCCACGTAGCGGAGGCCGTCCACCACCCGCGCCTGGTCCCGCTCGCCGGCCGGCGGCAGGTCCTTGCGGTGCAGCTCCTGCGGGCGCATCCGGACGACGTTGACCAGCGGGGCGATCGAGCTGAGCGCGGTGACCAGGAAGACCGGGCCGACGTCGAACGCGGCGATGGCCAGGCCGGCGACGGCAGGGCCGACGATCCGGGCGGAGTTGAACACGGCCGCGTTGAGCGAGAGCGCGTTCGGCAGCAGCGGCATGCCGACCAGCTCGGAGACGAACGCCTGCCGGACCGGGGTCTCCACCGCGTTGGCGACGCCGAGCAGGGCGGCGAACGCGAAGACGTGCCAGAGCTGCACGACGCCGGTGACGACCAGCAGGCTCATGCCGAGCGCCAGCACGGTCCAGAACGCGTTGGCGACGAAGAGCAGCATCCGCTTGTCGTAGCGGTCGGCGAGCCGGCCGGAGAGCAGGGTGAGCAGGAGTACGGGGGTGAACTGCAACGCGGTGACCACGCCGAGCGCGGTCGCGGAGTTGTCGCTGAGCTCGAGGACGAGCCAGTCCTGGGCGATGAACATCATCCAGACGCCGATCAGTTTGATCAGCTGCCCGGTGGCGAAGAGTCGGTAGTTACGGACTCGTAGGGACTGGAACATCGTGCTCAGCTTGGCCTGCACTCTAGGTGCGCCTCCTCGCGTCGGGTACGCCTCATCCACAACGGACGAAGCGAACCGCGCGACGCGGCGTCAGGCGCGGGCGATTGCCTGAAGGATGTCCGCGGCCCGCCGTAGCGTGTCGCGTTCCTCCTCGCTGAGCGCGGCCAGCCGGCTGGCCAGCCACTCGTTGCGGGCCCGCTCGAACTGGTCGAGCACGGCCCGTCCCCCCTCGGTCGCCGCCAGGATGACCTGCCGTCCGTCGGTCGGGTGGGGGGTGCGCTGCACGAGGCCCCGCTCCTCCAACTTCGCGACGATCTTCGTCATCGTGGGCGGCTGCACCCGTTCGACGTCGGCCAGTTCCCGGGGCGTGAGGGCGCCCGCCAGCCTGAGGCTGGTGAGCGCCGACAGCTGGGTGACCGTGAGGTCGCCGACCGGCCGGGCCTGTCGGACCCGCCGGTTGAGTCGGGTGATCGCATCTCGCAGCTGGGGGGCCAGCTGCGCCGGTGGCACGCGTTTCGCCGTCACCGTCCGCTCCGTCACACTCGTTAGCTTAACTAATGAGCCTGGCTAACGACATGCGTTATGACCAGGCTCACCAGCGTCAGAGCAGCACGGACTCGATCGGCCCGCGCAGGAAATAGAGGACGAAGAGCGCGGCCACGCCGTACAGCAGGGGGTGGACCTCCCGCGCCTTGCCCTTCGCCAGCTTCACCAGCACGTAGCTGATCACGCCGGCCCCGATGCCGTTCGAGATCGAGTAGGTGAACGGCATCAGCACGATGGTGAGGAACGCCGGAATGGCGATCTCGTAGTCGGTCCAGTCGATCGTGCGGACCGCCGTCATCATCAGGAAGCCGACCACCACCAGCGCGGTCGACGCGGCCTCGAACGGCACGATCGCCGACAGCGGCGCCAGGAACATGGCCAGCAGGAACAGGGCGCCGGTGACCAGGTTGGCCACGCCGGTCCGGGCGCCCTCCCCGACCCCGGCCGCGCTCTCGATGTACGAGGTGTTGCTCGACACCGAGGCCGCGCCACCCGCGGCGGCGGCGATCGAGTCGACCAGCAGGATCTCCTTGGCGCGCGGCGGGGTGCCCTGCTCGTCGAGCATGTCCCCCTCCTGGCCGATCGCGACCATCGTGCCCATGGTGTCGAAGAAGTCCGTGATCAGCAGCGTGAAGACGAACATCAGCGGGACCAGCCAGCCGACCCGGGTCCACGAGTCCAGCACGTTGAAGTTGCCCAGCAGCGACAGGTCCGGCAGGTCCACCACCTGCTTCGGCAGCTCGGGCACGTTCAGCGCCCAGCCCTTCGGGTTCGGCTTGCCGTCGACGAAGGACGGGCCGATGTTGCCGATCGCCTCGACCACGACGGCCAGCACGGTGGAGGCCAGGATGCCGATCAGGATCGCGCCGCGGACCCGGCGGACCACCAGCACCACCGTGATCAGCAGGCCCACCACGAAGACCAGCATCGGCCAGCTGACGATCTTGCCGTTGATGCCCAGCCCGACCGGCACCGTGCTGTTCGCCGCGTCCGGCACCCGCCGCACGAAGCCGGCGTCGACCAGCCCGATGATGGTCAGGAACAGGCCGATGCCGACGCCGATCGCGGTCTTGAGCTGCGTCGGCACGGACCGGAACACCGCGGTACGCAGCCCGGTGAGCACCAGGATGCCGATCAGCACACCCTCGATGACCACCAGGCCCATCGCGTCCGCCCAGGTCATCTGCGGCGCGATCTCGAAGGCGACCAGCGCGTTCACGCCCAGCCCGGCGGCCAGCGCGATCGGGAACCGGGCCACCACCCCCATCAGGATGGTCATCAGACCGGCGACCAGCGCGGTGGCCGCGGCCAGCGCCGGGATGGCCAGCGTGCGCCCGTCGGCATCCTCCGCGCCGCCGAGGATCAGCGGGTTCAACACCACGATGTACGCCATCGTGAAGAACGTCGCGAACCCGCCCCGGATCTCCCGGCCGGTGGTGGACCGGCGGGCGGAGATCTCGAAGTAGCGGTCGAACGCGTTGCGCGGATGCGCGGGGTCGGGCGGCGTGCCGTGATCCGGCGGCGGAGCAATGGACATCGGGTCCTCATCGTGTTCATCGACCGGTTTTGTCGCGCGCATCGTCCCAGATCACCCAGCGGGCAGGGAAGGACGATCACGTACGCTGGACCGGTGCCCCGAGAGCAGCAGCCGCGGCCCGAGCCGCTCGACCCGCCGATGGTGCCGTTCGCCGTCGCCGGGCTGATCGCCTGGGCGGTGGCCGGCCTGGTGCTGCTGCTCTTCTTCCGCGACTGGCTCACCGCGCACGGTCACCAGAACTGGCTCTGGACCTGCCTCGCCGGTTTCCTGTGGGGCTTTCCCGGGCTGGCCACGATGATGCGGCACGACGCCAACCGGCGTCGCCGCCGCGCGGCCGCCGAAGCTCAGCGCTGACCGGTCAGGGGTGGCCGTACGGCTCCGCCGGCTCGGCCGCCTCCACCGAGCCCGGGGCGCGGCTGACCGACATGGCCTCGACCGCGCTGTCGTCGTAGACCGTGGGCAGCTCGTCGACCGGCGTCTCGGCCGCCGCCTCGACCAACGTCTCCGAGTGCGCGCCACAGCCGTGGTCGGCGCTGACCACCCGGCCGTCGTCCGGGGCGAAGAAGTTGCCGCAGGCGCCGAAGGCCAGCCGGAGCGCACCGGCCAGCGGCAGATAGAAGCCGCAGGTGCCGCAGCGGGCGGCGGCCGGGGCGGCGGTCGAGATCGGGGCGTCCGGCCCGTGGTCGCCGTCGTACCAACGCTGGGCGGTGTCGGCGCGTCCCTCGCGGGACAGCACCCGGGCCCGGCCGAGGCCCAGCTCCCAGGAGGTCTCCTCCACGGCCGGGTCGTCGGAGAGCAGGTAGCCGGGGGCGAGCCGCTCGTCGTCGGCCGGGGTGGGCAGCAGGTCGCCCGGGCCGAGGTCGCCCGGCTTGAGCCGCTCCTGCCAGGGCAGCCAGCCCGGGGCGAGCAGCGCGTCGGGGCCGGGCAGCAGCACCGTCTCGCAGATGGTGACGTGCTTGCTGCGCGGCACCCGGGTCACCGTGACGGCCCAGCGCCAGCCGCGGTAGCCGGCCATCCGGCAGTCGAAGTAGTGGGTGACGACCCGGTCGCCCTCGGCGACGGCCTGGAGGTGGTCGCCGACGTCGGTCGGCTCCACCTCGGTGATGGCGTCGCGGGCCACTTCGACGGCGGCGGCGCAGACCTGGTCGAGCCGGGGAGCGCGGGCGGAGGCGGGCCTGGTCACCGGTCCATTGTTCCCCATGCCCGTGGAACGGTGACAGGCACTCCCCGGAGTCGTTCTCTCCGGGTGATGCGGCGCGCGCGGAGCAGATGGGCGAGGATGGGACACATGGCGCTGTCCTCCCGCTCCGGCCGCTCCTTTCTCGGGCGGACCGTCGGCACCGGCATCCGCGCCACCCGGCTGCTGCTGCGGGGCTCGGTGCACGGTGGGCGCTGGATGACCCGCCGGGCCGGCACCGCCCGGGCCCGCAGCGCCGGCAACGAGGTGGGCATGGTCCGCCTCTTCGACCTGCACGCGCTCTCCTGCGCCGGCGACACGCTGATCGCCATCGGCCTGGCCGGGACGATCTTCTTCGACGTACCGCTGGGTGAGGCGCGCAACAAGGTCGCGCTCTACCTGTTGGTGACCATGGTCCCGTTCGCCATGCTCGCCCCGGTGGTCGGGCCGCTGCTCGACCACTTCCGCCACGGCCGCCGCTACGCCCTGGCGGCGACCATGCTCGGCCGGGCCTTCCTGGCCTGGTTGATCTCCGACTACATCGGCGGCTTCGGGCTCTACCCGGCCGCGTTCGGGGTGCTCGCGCTCTCCCGCGCGTACGGCGTGGCCCGCTCCGCCGCGGTGCCCCGACTGCTTCCCGACGGGCTGGGGCTGTCCCAGGTCGGGGCGCGGGCCAGCGTCTACGGCACGGTGGCCGGCGCGCTGGTGGCCCCGATCGGCCTGGCCGCGTTCTGGTTCGGGCCGCAGTGGCCGCTGCGGGTCGCCTCGGTGATCTTCCTGATCGGCATGGTGATCTCGCTCCGGCTGCCGCCGAAGGCCGACTCGGAGCCGCCGGAGCGGCTGCCGCACCCGCTGCGGGCGATGCGCCGCCGCGACGGCGAACGCCCGCTGGGCCGGGGGCGCCCGGCCGGCCGGCTGGTGATCGCCACGCTGATCGGCGCGGCGGCGTTGCGCGGGCTCTACGGCTTCCTGCTGCTCTTCCTCGCGTTCGCCATCAAGGGCGGCGACCTGACCACCGACTTCTTCGGTCGGGAGCTGGGTGCGCAGGCCGCGCTGGGCCTGGTCGGCGGTGCGCTCGCGGTGGGCACCTTCCTGGCCACCGCGCTCGGCACCCGGCTGCGCATCCACCGCCCGACCGCGATCCAGTCCAGCGGCACGATCGTCGTCGCCGGCGTGGCGGTGCTCGCCACGCTCAAGTTCTCGCTGCCGATGGTGGCGCTGCTCTGCCTGGTGGCCGCGCTGATGAGCGGGATCGCCAAGCTGGCGGTGGACGCCTCGATCCAGGAACGCATCCCGGAGCGGCTGCGGGCCAGCTCCTTCGCGCACTCGGAGACCGCGCTGATGCTCGCCTTCGTGGCCGGCGGCGGGCTCGGGCTGGTGCCGTTCACCGGCCTGATCGGCGTGGCGGTCGCCGCCGCCGTGGCCTCGCTGGTGGCCCTGCGCGGGGTGCTGGTCGCCGGCCGGCTGCGCGGTGAGCACCTGGCCGGCCGGCCGCTGGGCGACGACGAACTGGGCGCCGACGAGCCGGACGCAGAGCCGGTCAGCCGCCCCGACGAGTCGGCCCCGACCTCGTTCGACGACCCGGCCCCGACCTCGCCGGCGCCGCAGCGCGTCGAACCGCGACCGGACGACGACGGGCTCGCGCCGCCCGGATTCCACATCTACCGCCCCTCCTCGTCGGTCGGCGGGCCGGGCACGGCGGAGGACGAGACCCGGCGCGACCCCCGGGGGCCGGTGGCGTGACCGGGTTGCTGGTGGTCACGGCGGTGCCCGCCGAGGCCGAGGCGGTCCGCGCCGGCCTCACCGGTGCGGGCGTGACGGTGCTGCCGGTCGGGGTCGGCCCGGCGGTCGCCGGCGCCGCCACCGCACGGATGCTGGCGCTGGCCGAGGCGGCCGGGCAGCCGTACCGGGCGGTGGTCAGCGCCGGCATCGCCGGCGGCTTCGTCGGCCGGGTCGCCGTCGGCGGCACCGTGCTGGCCGACCGCAGCGTCGCCGCCGACCTGGGCGCCGAGTCGCCGGCCGGGTTCATCCCGGTCGAGGACCTGGGCATGCCCCCGGAGCTGCTGGGCGGCGGCCGCGTCGTGCCCGCCGACCCGGGCCTGCTGGGCGCGCTGCGCGCCGCCCTGCCGGCGGCCACCGTCGGCACGGTGCTCACGGTCAGCACGGTGACCGGCACCGCCGAGAGCACCGCGGCCCTCACCGACCGGCACCCCGACGCCGTGGCCGAGGCCATGGAGGGGTACGGCGTCGCCGTCGCCGCCGCCCAGGCCGGCGTCCCCTTCGCCGAGCTGCGGACGATCTCGAACCCGGTCGGCCCCCGGGACCGCAGCTCGTGGCGCATGCGCGAGGCGTTCACCGCGCTCACCACCGCCGCGGCCGCGCTCCGCTGACCGGCCGCTCGAATCTCATCACCGCCGCCGACCACGACTCGACCTCGAACCCGCAGAGCCACAGAAAACGCGCGCCCTCCCCCTCCGCGACGACACGGGCCGACCGCACGTCGCGCCGGGCCATCTCGGCGGTCAGCGCGGCGACCAACGCCCGACCGATCCCGAGCAGCCGGTATGCCGGCGCGACCCGCAGCCCGTCCACCACGATCTGACACCCGTCCGGCGACGGATCCGCCTCGAACGACCCGTCGCCGGGCTCGTGCGCGTGCAACTCGCCGACAAGCGTGCCGTCGGGCAACTCGGCGACGAACCGCCAGGAGGTCGTCGGGAGCACCGGGTGCAGGTGCCGCCGGACCCGGTGCTCCCGACGCACCCACTCCCGGTGCCGGTCGCGGTCCCGCCGATCGCGGTCGATCCGGTAGGTGACGGCGGGCAGCGGCGTCCGCGAGCCGCTCCCCAGGCTCGACCAGTGCGCCCACCAGGCACCGGGCCAGTCCTTGGGCTCGCGCACCTCCCGGGCGTCCAGGTGCGCGGGGCAGTGCCGACCGGCAGCGTCGCGCAGCCCCTGCTGCGGCACCGCGGTCAGCACCCCGGCCGCCGTCGCGGCGCCCGTCGCGGCACCCGTCGCGTCGCCCGGACCGGCCGGTCGCCCCGCGATGGTGATCCGACCGGCGGCCGCGGCCACCAGCCGCTCGACCGTGCGAAAGTTCGGCCCGGTCGACCGCCCGGACTCGATGCGCGCAAGGGTCGCCTGCGGTACCCCGGACCTCGCCGCCAGCTCGCGCTGGCTGAGGTCGGCCGCCCGGCGCAACGCCCGCAGCGTCGCCCCCAGATCGATGGCCTGCCCAGGGTCACTCACGACGACATGGTCGACGGTGGGCACCGCAGCCATCCACCCCGCACGTCCACCTGTGGATAACCATGTGGAAAAGCGGTGCTCCTGGGGATGAGGGTGTCCTTCGGGCTGACTAGGAACTTGATGACGGGGATGACTCGGGCCAAGCGGGGCGGGGCGCAGGGCAGCGGCTGACTCGCCCACGTCATCAAGTTTCTAGGCGCACGACCAGGATCCGGCCGGGCCGCCGGACGGGCGACCGCCGGCCCTGGAACCAACGGTCCGCAGCTCCGCCGGTCACACCCGGACAGCCGGGGTGGCAGCCGACGACGCGGCCGGGGTTACGGTGGGGGCGTGGCGCTCTCCCTGGCGATCTCCCCCTGCCCCAACGACACGTTCGTCTTCGACGCGCTGGTGCACGGCCGGGTGCCGGGCGCACCGCCGGTCGAGGTGACCTACGCGGACGTGGACGTCACCAACACGGCCGCCGAGCGGGGAGCGTTCGACCTGGTGAAGGTCAGCTACGCGGCGCTGCCGTGGCTGCTCGACGACTACCACCTGCTGCCCTGCGGAGGCGCGCTGGGCCGGGGCTGCGGGCCGCTGGTGCTGACCCGGGGCGACCGGGCCGACCTGTCCGGCGCGACCGTCGCGGTGCCCGGTGAGCGGACCACGGCGTACCTGCTGTTCCGGCTCTGGGCTGCGGACCAGGCGCCGGCGCGGATCGAGGTGGTGCCGTTCCACGAGATCATGCCGGGCGTGGCCGCCGGCCGGTACGACGCCGGGCTGGTGATCCACGAGGCGCGCTTCACCTACCCGCGCCACGGGCTGACCGCCCTGGTCGACCTGGGTGAGTGGTGGGAGGGCGACACCGGCCTGCCGATCCCGCTCGGCGCGATCCTGGCCCGCCGCGGCGCGGTGGACCCGGTCGAGGCCGCCGCCTGGATCCGCGAGTCGGTGCGGCAGGCCTGGGCCGACCCCGAGGCCAGCCGCGAGTACGTCCTCGCGCACGCGCAGGAGATGGAGCCCGACGTGGTGGACCGGCACATCGGCCTCTACGTCAACGAGTTCACCGCCGACCTGGGTGAGGCCGGCTTCGCCGCCGTGGAGGCACTGCTGGGCCGGGCCGCCGACGCCGGGCTCGTCCCTCAGACCTCCAGCTCGCGCGCCACCGCGTGGACCAGCTGAGCGATCTTCTGCGCGGTCCGGCGATCCGGGAAGCGGCCCCGGCGCAGGTCCGGCTGGACCTTCGCCTCCAGCACCTTGATCATGTCTTCGACCAGGCCGTGCAGCTCCTCGGCCGGTCGCCGGCGCAGCTCCGCCACGGACGGCGGCGCCTCCAGCAGCTTGACCCCCATCGCCTGGGCGCCCCGCCGGCTGTCCACCACGCTGAAATCGACCCGCTGACCACCCTTCAGGTCGGCGACACCCGCCGGTAGCGCGCCCTTCGGCAGGAACACGTCGCCACCCTCGTCACTGGTGACGAACCCGTATCCCTTGGCCGCGTCGTACCACTTCACTCGACCCGTCGGCACCTGTCGAACCCCGCTCCACTCGAACCGTCTACCCCTCCAAGGCTAGCCCGATGATCCGGTCGACCGCCGCCGGGAATTCGGCGAGATCATCCAGCACCATCTCCGCGCCAGCGGCGCTCAGCTCGTCCGGCGTGCAGTGGCCGGTCGCCACCGCCACGCCGGGGATTCCGGCCGCCCGCGCCGCGGCCATGTCGGCCACGTGGTCACCCACGTAGAGCGTCGCCCCGTGCTCGCGCAACGCGGTCGCCTTCTGCTCGGCGAACAGGTCACCGGCCAGCTCGTCGACCGGCAGGCCGAGGTGGTCCAGGTGCAGCTGCGCCAGCCGCCCGATCTTGGCCGTCACCACCATCGTCCGACCGCCGCGCGCGTGCACCGCCCGCAGGGCCGCCGCCGCGCCCGGCATCGGCACGGTCGGGGTGATCGCGTACGCGGGGTAGAGCTCCCGGTAGAGCGTCACCGCCTCCTCGACCCGCTCCGGCGGGAACCAGTACGCCAGCTCGGTGCGCAGCGGCGGACCCAGCCGGGAGACGGCCAGCTCCTCGTCGACCGGCACGCCGGTGCGCGCGGTCAGCGCCCGGAAGGCCGCGGCGATGCCGGGGCGGGAGTCGACCAGGGTCATGTCGAGGTCGAAGCCGACCATCAGCGGAGACATGCCGAGAACCTACCCAGCGGGCTAGCGTGGTACGACGATGACCACCTCACTCGCCGACCACCTGCGGGCCCTTCCCGACGATTCCCTGGCCGCGCTGCTCCAGCTGCGGCCGGACCTCGTCGTGCCGGTGCCGGCCGACGTGTCCGCCCTCGCCCTGCGCGCCCAGTCCCGGGTCTCCGTGGCCCGGGCGCTCGACGGGCTGGACCAGTTCACCCTGCAGATCCTCGACGCCGCCCGGCTGACCCGGGGCCCCGAGGGCGCCACCTCCACCGACCAGATCCTGGCCATGGCCACCGCCGGGCCGCACCCGCCCGCCCCGACCGCGGTCCGCGCCGCGGTGGACCGGCTCCGGGCCCGGTTCCTGCTCTACGGCCCCGAGCACGACCTGTGCGTGGTGGGCGGCGTCGACGAGGTGTCCCCGTACCCGGCGGGGCTCGGCCGGCCGGCGGCGGAGCTGGACGCGCGCGCGGCGGCCCTCTGCGCGGACCCGGCGAAGCTGCGGCGGACGCTGCTCGCCGCGCCGCCCTCGGCCCGGGCGGTCCTGGACCGGCTCGCCGCCGGCCCACCGGTCGGCACGGTGGCGCCGGGCGCGCTGGAGACGCCCGCCACCGGGGGCGAGGACGTGCTCCCGCCCGACCTGGTCAACGGCGGCGCGCCCACCGGCTCACCGATCCGCTGGCTGGTCGAGCACCGGCTGCTGGTGCGGATGTCCGGCGGCAAGGGCGGCACCGTCGAGCTGCCCCGCGAGGTGGGGCTGGTGCTGCGCCGCGACGCCGGCCCGCTCGGCCCGCTGCGCACCAGCCCGCCGCTGGTCTCCGGCCCGCCCCGCGAGGTCAAGGCCGTCGACTCGGCCGGCGCCGGGCAGACCATGGAGGTGGTCCGGCACACCGAGACGCTGCTGGAGGCGCTGGTCGTCGAGCCGGCGCCGGTGCTGCGCTCCGGCGGGGTGGGCGTGCGCGACCTGCGCCGACTCGCCCGCGGTCTCGGCCAGGACGAGCCGACCACCGCGCTGCTGTTCGAGGTGGCGTACGCGGCGGGGCTCGTCGGCGAGCTGGAGCTGACCGGCGGGGCCGGCACCCGGTACGGCGGTGACCAGCAGATCCTGCCCACCGGCGGGTACGAGGTGTGGCGTGCCGCGTCGCTCGCCCAACGCTGGGAGCAACTCGCCCGCGCCTGGCTGGCGATGACCCGCCAGGTGGGCCTGGTCGGGCAGCGGGACGACCGGGACCGCCCGATCTCGGTGCTCTCGGCCGAGGCGGAACGGGCCGGGGCGCCGGCCGCCCGGCGCGCGGTGCTCGCCGTGCTCGCCGACCTGCCGCAGGGCACCGCGCCGACCCCCGACGAGGTGCTGGAGCTGCTCGACTGGCGGGCGCCCCGGCGGGCCCGGGGCCGCGAGGCGGCGCACCGGGAGGTGCTGGCCGAGGCCGCCCGGCTCGGCGTGACCGGGCTCGGTGCGCTCACCTCGTACGGGCGGCTGCTGCTGGCCGAGCTGAACGACGCCGACGAGCGGGGTGACGACCCGCTCGGGCTGCGCTCCGACGCGGAGTCGGGTGATCCGTCGACGGCGGTGCGTGCGCTGGACGGGCTGCTGCCCGCTCCGGTCGACCACGTCCTGGTGCAGGCCGACCTGACCGTGGTGGTGCCCGGTCCGCCCGACCCGGCGCTCGCCGCCGAGCTGGACGTGGTGGCCGAGCACGAGTCGGCGGGCGGGGCGAGCGTGCACCGGGTCACCACGGCCAGCGTCCGGCGGGCGCTGGACGCCGGCTACACCGCTGACGACCTGCACGCGCTGTTCCGCCGCCGGTCGCGTACCCCGGTGCCGCAGGGCCTCACCTACCTGGTGGACGACGTGGCGCGCAAGCACGGCGGGCTGCGCGTCGGCTCGGCCGGTGGCTACGTGCGCAGCGACGACGAGGCGCTGCTCACCGAGGTCCAGTCGGACCGTCGGCTGGAGTCGTTGGCGTTCCGCCGGCTGGCGCCCACGGTGCTGGTCACCCCGTACCAGGTCAACCGGATGCTGCTCGCGCTGCGCGACGCCGGCTACGCGCCGGTGCCCGAGGACGCCAGCGGAGCGACGGTGCTGGCCCGGCCGAAGACCCGGCGGGCGCCGGCCCGGACGCCGGTCACCGGACGCCCGGTGGACCCGCTGGCCACGCCGAAGCTGCCGATGCCCCGCCTGCTCGGCGTGGTCGAACAGATCCGCCGGGGCGACGCGGCGGCCCGGGCGGCGCGGCGGGCGCCGGCCGTGGTCCGCGGTGGCACGCCGCCCGGCGGTCCGACGCCGGTGCCCGGGCACGGCGACGCGTTGGCGGTGCTCCAGCAGGCGGTACGGGACCGGGCGCTGGTCTGGGTGGGCTACGTCGACGCGCACGGGGCGACCGCGTCCCGGCTGGTGCGGCCGGTCTCGATCGGCGCCGGTTACCTGCGCGCCGAGGACGACCGCACCGAGATGCTGCACACCTTCGCGCTGCACCGGATCACGGCCGCCGTGTTGGAGGAGTGAGGCGTCACTCCCCGTTGCGGCGCAACGTGCCGATCACCGAGACGGCCAGCAGCAGCGCGAAGGCCGCGCCGGCGGACTCCCCGACCGAGTCGACGAAGCCCTGCCGCTGCACCAGCAGCCCGAACAGGAACCAGCCGAACACGCCGGCGGCGGCGGCCGCGTAGCCGACCATCACCGCCGTGGAGACCTCGTGCTGCCGCGTCCGCTCGTCCTCGGGAAGCACGTCCTGGTCGACGGTCATGTCAGCCCCTCCCCGCCCCGTGGTGGACCCGGCTTCCAGCGTGACACCGAGCGGATCGCGCGGACAGGGGTTAAAACCCTGATCCGGGCGGTCCGGTCACGGGTGCGGGCGGGGCGGGGCTCAGGTGCCGGGGCGGCGGCCGACCACCACCACGCGGGTGCCGACCGAGCCCAACTCCCAGAGGCGTACCGCGTCGCGGTGCAGCAGGTTGACGCAGCCGTGCGAGCCGATCGCCCCGTTGTGCAGGTAGGTGGTGGTCTCGTGGAAGCCGATCCCGCCGTTGAACTGCTGCCAGTAGGGCAGCCACACCTCGTACGGGTTGGACCACTCGCGCGGGTTCTTCCGCCCCACCGAGTAGGTGCCGGCCGGCGTGGCGTAGCCGGACATGCCGGTGCGGGTGACCGTCGGGCCCATCACCACCGTGCCGCCGCGCATCGCCCACACGGTCTGCCGGGTCAGGTCGACGCAGAAGGTGAGCCGGGAACCGGCCCGGCAGCGCGACACGTCGGTGCTCGCCAGCCGCTTCGCCACGTCGTACGTGGTGGGGCCGGCGCGACCGGAGGCCGGGCTGATGCCGTACCGGCTCTGGAACTTCTTGATCGCGGCGCAGTCGGCGGCGGACTGCGCGCCGTCCACGGTCAGCGTCCCGAAACCGCCCAGCCGGCTCAGGTAGCTCTCCACGGCCCGCTGGTGCTCCCCCTGCGGGCATCCGCTGGACCGGCTCGGCTTCGGCGTGGGCTTCGGGGAGGCGGTCGCCCCGGGCGACCGGGAGGGTTTCGGCGTGGCCGTCCGGCTCGGCTGCGCCGACGGGGACGTCGCCGGCCGTTCGGACGTGGGCGGCGCGCTCGCCCCCGATGCTCCCTCCGTCAGCCCGACCGGTGCGGGGGTGGTGACCCCGGCGCCTTCCGGCTGCGGATCGAGCGCGCACGCGCCGACGCCGACCAGCACGACCACCGCCAGGCCGGCGACCCGGGCGAGAAACCGGACACGCTGCATGGGCCCTCCCTGGACAGTTGTCCCGCTTGCTAGACGTGTGGGACGAGTATGACGTTGCCTGTCCAGCAAGACTTTTTTCGGACCGTCCCCGGCGTGTAACACTGGATGGTCCGCCTTCGGCAGGTCAGCTGTGGTGCGGGCAGAGATTCCGGGCGATGCGAGAGGACCCTGGCGTGAGCGGTGGACCACTGATCGTGCAGTCGGACAAGACGCTGCTGCTGGAGATCGACCACCCGGACGCGCAGGCCTGCCGGATGGCCATCGCGCCCTTCGCCGAGTTGGAGCGTTCCCCCGAGCACGTGCACACCTACCGGCTCACCCCACTGGGCCTGTGGAACGCGCGGGCCGCCGGCCACGACGCCGAGGGCGTGGTCGACTCCCTGATCAAGTACTCCCGCTACCCGGTGCCGCACGGGCTGTTGGTGGACGTGGCGGAGACGATGGACCGGTACGGCCGGCTCCAGCTCGCCAACGATCCGGTGCACGGGCTGGTGCTGCGCGCGCTGGACCGGGTGGTCCTGATCGAGGTGGCGAAGAGCAAGAAGCTCGCCGGCATGCTCGGCGCGAAGCTCGACGACGACACCATCGCGGTGCACCCGTCCGAGCGGGGCCGGCTCAAGCAGGCGCTGCTCAAGCTGGGCTGGCCGGCGGAAGACCTGGCCGGGTACGTGGACGGCGAGGCGCACCCGATCGAGCTGGCCGAGTCCGGCAAGGACGGCGGCAGGCCGTGGACGCTGCGGTCGTACCAGCGGGAAGCCGTCGAGGCGTTCTGGGCCGGCGGGTCCGGGGTGGTCGTGCTGCCCTGCGGCGCCGGCAAGACGCTCGTCGGCGCGGCGGCGATGGCCGAGGCGAAGGCGACCACGCTGATCCTGGTGACGAACACGGTGGCGGGACGGCAGTGGAAGCGGGAACTGATCGCCCGCACCTCGTTGACCGAGGAGGAGATCGGCGAGTACTCGGGCGAGCGCAAGGAGATCCGCCCGGTCACCATCGCCACGTACCAGGTGCTCACCTCGCGGCGCGGCGGCGCGTTCACCCACCTGGACCTGTTCGGGGCCCGCGACTGGGGCCTGGTCGTCTACGACGAGGTGCACCTGCTGCCCGCGCCGATCTTCCGCTTCACGGCGGACCTCCAGGCCCGTCGCCGGCTCGGCCTCACCGCGACGCTGGTACGCGAGGACGGCCGGGAGGGTGACGTGTTCAGCCTGATCGGCCCGAAGCGGTACGACGCGCCGTGGAAGGACATCGAGCAGCAGGGCTGGATCGCCCCGGCGGAGTGCACCGAGGTACGGGTGACGCTGACCGACGCGGAGCGGATGGCGTACGCGACGGCGGAGGCGGAGGAGCGCTATCGGATGGCGGCGACCGCCCGCACGAAGCTGCCGGTGGTCCGGGCGCTGGTGGAGCGGCACCCGGACGAGCAGGTCCTCGTCATCGGTGGGTTCCTCGACCAGTTGCACCAGCTCGGGGAATACCTGGACGCGCCGATCGTGCAGGGCTCGACCACGAACAAGGAGCGCGAGCGGCTGTTCGACGCGTTCCGCTCGGGCGAGGTGCGCACCCTGGTGATCTCCAAGGTCGGCAATTTCTCGATCGACCTGCCGGAGGCGGCGGTGGCGATCCAGGTGTCCGGGACGTTCGGGTCGCGGCAGGAAGAGGCGCAGCGGCTGGGACGGGTGCTACGGCCGAAGGCCGACGGGCGCCAGGCGCACTTCTACACCGTCGTCTCCCGGGACACGATCGATACGGAGTACGCGGCGCACCGGCAGCGGTTCCTGGCGGAGCAGGGGTACGCGTACACGATCGTCGACGCGGATGACGTGCTGGGACCAAAGCTGCCAAGCGTGGACTAGAGCGGTGCTGCCACCCAACGGGGGCAGCGCAGCGGAGTGTACCGGCCGGCCGACTCGACCTCCCAGGACGCTTCAGCCGGGCCATCCGCCGCGCCGCCACCGCCGCACAGCATGACCTCTGCTGCTACACGCGCGACGGCCTGAACCGCAGTCACACCTGCCATGGCCGACGCGCTTGCTGACGGCGACACGCTAGTCAGGCGGGGGCCTTGTTCACCCAGCGGCGAATCCGCCCCGGATCACTCGGAAGCACATCACCGCAATCAATTCCAGCTCCCCTCATTTCCTCATACAGGCGCCTGAGTCGCGCCAAGTTCAGGTGCTGTTCATTATATGCGGTGATTAGAATGTCAAGCGCACAACACACCCGAACACCCAGGTTAGCGGCGACTCGCCGAGCTGCATCCTCATTTATGATGGCGGCGTGTGACCCTTCTTTCGCGAAGACCAACGTTTCCGCCTCACCCATATCCGAATGCCCAGGAGGAATCGGTCGACGCGACTCCGCCCGAACCTGACTTCGAACCTTCTCCACCTCTTCGTGGTCCTCAATCACGTGGGGCCCGGTAAGGGATTTTCCATCCGTGCCTAACCAACGCTGGGCCGCTTGGGCAAGTTCAATGCCTCCACCGCTTCGCCTTCTTCTCGAGTGGCCCCTAATCTCCTCCGCCACAGCTTGCGTCCAGTTCATGCGACCGTGGTAGCGACCGAGTAGTAGGCGCACACCTCCGGTAACGTGGCCAAAGCAAAGAAGTGGACCAGTGTCTAAGACAACCTGCACAGAGGTATTGGTGCCTGAGCCATTAGAGGTAGTCAACGAGTCCTCCCTCGATTCGGCCGCGGTCCCCGCGAGCAACCATCGTCCTCAGTTCGGAATCATGTTCAATCTCTTCGAGTTCAGCCCATGGCTCTTCGGCAAAAACAGGCCAGAGGTCGGGCGCTAGGCGAAGGCAACTAGAGGCATCCGCAACGCCTGTGACACGATAATCGGCATCTACGGCAACTACCGGATTGGCATAGTTCAAAGTCCGTACCGTACGCCCGTGAAGCCGCGTGAATTGCTCGGCCAGTGCCTCTGCTTCGTCTGAGGAGGCAGGCGCTTCCGAAAGACAGTCATCGACCACTGCATCTAGGCCCGCGCGCCACCATCGCTCTCCAACTAAGCTGCCAAGGTGGCCAACATACCGACACTCCTGAAGTTTGCGACCCAACGGCGAGTCAGAGCTGGAAATCTCCCAGAAGTCCTTTGCTGTCAGCCTCAGTACGGCAGCGGCCCATTCGACAGGCAGGAGGAAGGTAGGGAACGGAAGTATTCGATGAGTGAACCAGCGGAGCCATGCAGTCCCGGATGTGTAGGTGGCGACCACGTTCTCGGGCGGCCTGGAGATCTGCACATCAGCCAAGGCCGCCTCAGCCCACCGGATCTCATCCCGTAGACCCAGCCACCTTCCACCTTCGTTCCAGCTCCGGGGATCGATAGCCAATGGCGCAAGGCCCTTAACCGCTGCCCCAAGCTGGCGGATTTTTTGGGCCATCATAGGATCCCCCTTTGAGAGAATCCAGTCGATGTTGTTCTGAGCTGCCACGAGTGGCTCCCGCATAGAGGTCGGGAGATTCTTCGCTAGACGAGCGAGGTCGCCGGTGCGAAGCGCAATGGCAGCATGGTGATCGATGCGTCGAAGATGCCCGGCCACCACAGCGGCAATGGCGAGTCCGTCTTGCGGCCAATAAATTGCTTCATCCGGGTGCGGCACCTTGGCCCAGTCGTAGTATTGGTCCACACAGATCACATCTGCATCGCGGAGATCATCCTCAGTGACGCTATCTGGCGATTTGACCTCGATCTCGAGGCCCTGAGTTTCGAGGCCGTCCGCGACCGACCGTTCGCGTTCCACTTCGTCATCAATGATAAGAACGTGAGGAGACCCGTTCTCGAGCTTCATCTTCACCGCCGCACTCTTCGCCCTGGAATAAAGACCTCGACCGCTGTCATAAAACCCTTGCCAGCCTTTACAAATCGCACCGTCCCTCCATACTCTGAAATCACCCTTCTAGTGATGGGTAGCCCGAGACCCATTCCTTGCCCCAGAACCGAGTCTACGCTGACTGTTGTTGACTCGAAAGGCCTAAACCACCTTTCAGCATCGTTCAGATCAACAGCAATTCCAGTATTCTCTACAACGATACGAACGCCCCCCTCTAGGGCCGCTCGACCGCTGACCGCGATGCGCCCTCCGGTTTCCGCCGCCTTAATCGCGTTTGTAAGCAGATTCGTTAGGACGAGTGTCAACTCGGCTTGGAAGACAGGAGGCGTCTTGACGTCCTCGGCCATGTCTATCTCTATCGTGATTTGACGCTCCCGAGCCGAACCCGCAACAAAAGCAAGGCTAGAGTCGGCTACGTCACTGAGCGGAATTCGACGTCGGCGCCTTCTCGAATCGGGCCCGACGACATCGACCAGGTAACTAGCAAGCCGCGCCAGCGACTGTACGAGCTGATCGGCTGCGGCATCCACATCTCTCAGTAGAGCCGGTAGCCTTCGGTTGCCCGTAGTTGAGGAGCGGGCTGCCTCGGTCAGCGCTCTGATTGAGCGAGCGAGGCCCAGCACGCCATTGATTTCATGAACGAATGCAGCTAGTTGAAGCCCGACGCCGGCAAGCAATCGAAGAGTCGCCTCTTCTTCGTCGTATTGCGAGGCTTCCTCAAGGAGATCCAGCGCCCGTTCAATTCTCGCCACCCTTGGGAGAACTTCAGGGTTCCCGGCGGCAGAGCGAAGGTCGTGAACTTCGTCCCGTACGACGGCGAGCGACATCGCCAGATCTTCTTTTTTACTTGAAGCCGGCTCGGGTGGCGGCTCCTCGCTTCTGCGAACTGAGGCATGGACAGAAGACGGGGTGTCTCGCCGAGGATGAGTCGTTGGACTCTCTGTGGTCTTTGCGACATCCGCCGCCATCTCTGCTCGGCGCCGCTTCTTGTCCTCGGCGTTTCGGGCAGCTCGCACGCGAGTCAACAGGTCGACCCCGCTCCGCACGATGTCCCGAAGGTGCCCGAATGCCGCATTTTGGAGGAAGCCTTCTCGGTTAACGACCGGTCGCAACGATTCTGCGCCATCGGCCGTTAGAAAGACGCCACCAAAATACTGGTCGTTCCCGAGCGTCAGAAAGCCTTCGTTCTCCACGGGCCCCACACTGGACCCCGAACCGGAATCGAGATCGATGTCGAACGACCTTGGCTTGCGGGCATAGTCCCGGTCCAAGCTCAGCCAGTCGTCACCCTGGTCGCCGTATGGGAGGGTGCGGAATCCCTCAACGTAGACCCGTATACCGCTTGTACGCCGAGCGAAGCGTCCCAATACTGATGCACGAGACCCAACGCTCCCCTCCCTAGCGTATATCCTCGCTAAGAAAAAGGGACCATTTGCCGGGTCCGGATGATCCATATAGAACCTGTAATGGGGCAGGTTCTCAAGCCCTCGCGCCTCGGCCTTGGTCGGCTCGATTGCGAATGTAACTCCACTCGCTGACGCTTCGATCTCAATGAGCCAGTTCGCTCGTTGCATGAGCTCCGCCACGAGAGCTTCGCCCGTGTCCAGATCGCCATCGAAAACTACTCTGAAACCAGGGTCGTTCGACCCTCGTGTCCAAGGTGTAATCGTGCCCAGCAAAAGTCCGTCACGAACAACTCCCGCGGGCGGAGGGCTTAGCAGTTCAGTTGGGGCATAACCGGAAGAAACTTCGGCAATGAAGTTTTCCAATGCAGTGGGCGTCCATTTTCGGCGCAGCCCACTCAGTACCAGAGTAGTGCCCGGGATGTCGGACGGGCCAGGAATGAAGGGTTTGACGACCAGGCCCTCTCCGGCCTGTTCTAGGGTTTCATGATCGTCTTCCAGCGCTTCCCAATCAATCAAGGCTCGCACGCCTCGGCGAGGCCGCCCCGGCTCGATGACGGCCCGGACGACTGCACTTGGAGTGGAAACTACCTCCAGTCGCCGCGCTAGCTTGTGCGCCGACAGACGACCAACGCCTTTGGCGCCCGTATACCTGCGCCTGAATTTGGGGCTCCTCCGGTCACCCTGCTCCTTATACCTGCCAGCAATTCGTAGGAACGCCCCTTGAAAGATGTCCGGGGTCATGCCGATCCCGTCATCCATGATTGAGATCCGGCCTTCATCCTTGATGCGTAGGCCCCGCCCGCTAACAGTAACGCGCGTAGCATCCGCGTCGTACGCGTTCTTAATCAACTCCATCAAAGCCGTGCTCTCACGGCCGACGAGAAGCTCCCCTAATTCTCGGAAGAGGTGGGTGTCGACAGTGAAGCTGAAGCGCTCACCGACCTGCTTGGAAGTCACTCGCGTCTCCCTCCGTGTACGGTGAGGATGGTCTGGCGTAGCTTGGTTCTAGGCGATCCGCAAGCCAGTCAGGAAGTGGAATTTGCGCGAGGTCGCTTGGCTCCAACTTCAGGACGCCCAAGCCGTGTTGACGTGCAACACTCGCCATTGCCCACTGCCCCTCCGCACTACGCAGCCAATCAGCCAGCAACTTGGGTAACTCCGGCTCAACAGGCCGCCGTCGCAGGCGAACCGCATAAAGGGTGTTCGTGGGAACAGCACCTATGGCATTCAGTACCACCCGGAAACGTTCCTTGCCCATCGGCCCGACTAAGATGTCAGGAGGCGGGACCTTCTCAAGTGAATACCAAGTCTTCCTGGTCTTGCACAGATGTTTCTGATTCACACCGTCAGTTTCACCGTCAGCCACAAGATCCCGCACCACTTGAACATTGCAGTCCTTTTCGTCCAAGCGCAGCAACCATCGCCTTCTGCCGAGAACGCCAAGCCTCGCATGTTGCTCCGCATCCAAAACGTCTTTATCGAGATCGCGGAGCCTGGTTGCGGCCGGCACATATGTTCCTGCTGGAAGGTCGACCACTTCGGCGTCGGTTCGCAAGAAAAAGGAGTTTGCGCCAGTCGCTACCCCACGTCGGACGGTTGCGACCTGATTAAGCGGTATCGTTCGCCTTCCGGATTCCTCACGCCGAAGACGCTCTCTGCCTGCAACAAGACTGGGCGGCACAGGTCCTCTTCGATCCCAGCGGTGTGCGCGTGCCGCAGAAAAGCCGGTTTGGAGGTCTCCCTCGACATCGTATGCGATTAAATCTGGCTCTGGCGCATGGGCTGGCGAGACCCAGAGAACCATTGCAGTTACTCGTGCCGCAGGAAAGAGCCGAAGATCGTGCGGAAAGGTATGAATTTCTACTCTCCGCGACTTCAACGCCCAGATATGTTCTCGAAGCAAGGAGGCGTAATCCGACTCAAGCCAGTTGCAGGGAAGCAGCAAGCATAAGGAGTCGTCTTCCCTCAGTGCATGAAGCGCTGCCGCCAGGAAGTAGGTTGATAGCCCGGCTCTTCCCCCGGGTGCTAAGGGGCCGACCGCCTCTCGCGAACGCCGTTTTGCTCTTGCATCCATTTCCTGATGCCGCGTATAGGGGGGGTTACCCCAGATCAAGCCGGGTCTGGGCATACTTGCCCATGCCTGATCCAGCCAGGTTAGAAAGTCTTCATGATGCAGTTCTAGCCGAGCCGAAGATTCACCGCTAAGCGCTGGCCGCGCAGCAAGGAGGCCCAACGTGACTGCGTTCACATCTATTGAATGGATCTTGGCTTGGGGCCAGATTTCGAATGCAAGCTCTGTGAACGCACCCACGCCCGCACCCGGGTCAGCGACAACCTGCGGTGACACGGTAAGTCGGTGTTGAACGATCCTCGCCATGTAGGCACTGACCGTAAAGGGCGTGAAGAAGGTCCCTAACTTTCGACGACGAGGGCCGGCAACGATACCCTCATATACAGCTGCTAATGGATCCTGCTCGCCTTTGAGGGCGGTGACCAAGCGAGCAGCCAGATCCGGAGGAACCGTCGGGGCACCGGAGATCCAGGATTCTACCGCCGCAGGCAGGTTAGTCTTAACGGCCGGTGCATCGCGAAGGAGAGCCGAGGCAATGCCACCAAGAGCACCCAGTAGGGGGCGTTCCTTATCGTTCGGTCCCGGCACAACCTCTGGTGGCACCGGCGGTGCTTGGACACGACGGCACCACTTCAGCAGATCCCGCACTAGAGGCACGAAGGTGTCGTCCTCGGCGCCTCCCTCTAGATTGCGGCTCGTGTCGAGAGTGTCCTCATGGTTGTCGGCTGCTGCACCGTCGGCTGGCTTCATCGGGTTGCGTACCTGCTGACCTTGCTGTCTTGGAGGGCATGACGCTGGCACCCTACGCGGTCCCAGGCCTCGGACCCGAGCCCTGTTCATGAGGGCCGCGTCGGCTGGCTAGGTACTCCAAGCAGGCGAGGGCGTCTGTACCAGAACGAGCAACGAGCGGAGCCAACGTCGAAGTCCGGCAGGGTGCTGCTCGAGCCTTCTGCTTCGGCCTCGTGCGGTACTTCCGCCCCAATGAGCATCACCCTCACCTCCCCACAAGGTGTGCCGGGGACATTACCGGCAGGGCTTGCGTTAGCAACCCCCAAGCACCCACCGATTCGGCCATTCCCAGCTGACCTCCTTGCGCTTGCGATGAGCTGCCGAACCTCTACTGATCCCTAACAGCCGCCCATTCGGGCTGCTGTATACCCGCAGGTCACGCTGCAGACCTGAGGACTACCAGTAACGGCCGGGGTGGTTCCAGGCGAATGACGGGTTGGTCCACCCGCCGCTACCCACAGCCTCCTGTCGTGGATCCGACAGTCGGTGACGGCTGCGGTTGGGCCAGCGACTCGCCTCCTTGAGCGGGCGTGGGCGCATTGCCGGGCGAGATCACAAGCCGGAGCTAGTCAGCGCCTTCCAGGTTCTGCGACGAAAACGCCGCGCCCGGGGCGGCCGACCAGCACACCCTGCTGCCGCAACCTGGCCACCGCCCGGCTAATCGTGGACTGCGAGACGTCGTACTCGTCTGCAAGCGCCCGTCCCGAGGGGAGCTGCGAGCCGGGCGGGTACGTTCCGTCCTTGATTTTCCTCATGAGAGCGTCGAGCAGCTCGTCCATCGTGGGCGGAATAGGCACGTGGGGCCCCTTGCAGTCGGTTGGCCCACCCAGTATTGATCGGCCGTTTCGACGCAGGCAACACACGTAGCACGAATGACATAAGTGGGTAGCTGACTCGAAGACATGCTTGACATAGGTGACTCGGTGGCAATAGCGTCGCTCTCGGTGATGCGGTGCTGCTGCGGTCGGTTGGCGCCTCTCGTACCGGTCTCGCATCGCCGCTGAGACCCCACCCACCGCGCTCCCCCGGCGCGGCCCTGCTGCCGTACCGCCGATTGAGGCTGCGGTGGCAGGGCGGGGCGGTCTCCGTCGCCCGCAACCGGCGGAGGCCGCCCCCTCCACTTCGACGCGACCCGACGAGGGGCGGTCCCCCGTGCGCGACCTGATCCGTCGGCTGGTGAGCCGACGCGAGGAAAGACCACCGATGGCAGCAGCCAACCAGAGACAGCCCCTCCGGCCCTGGCAGATTCGTGAGCGGTGCTTCAACGTGCGCCGGCGCGGCCCCGACCCCGTCGAGATCCGCACCTTCCTGCACCGCGTGGCCGACGAACTCACCGTCGCGCAGACCGCCCTAGTCGCGGTGCAAGAGGAAGACGTACGGATCAAGAACGCGCTGCGCGCCTGGCAGAGCGCCCAGTCGGCGAACCACCGTTACCGATGAGCGACCGCTGGGTGATTCACTTACCGGTCACCGCACCCGACCTGCTCCGGGCCCGGATCCTCGCCCGGACCGCCGCCCGGGTGCTGGCCCGGCTCAGCGCACGCGTCGAGCCGGGTGGGGTGACCGTCTCGGCCGAGGACCAGCAGGGCGTACGCCACTGGGTCTTCTGCGACCGCCGACTGCCCGGCGGCGGCCGGTGTGCCCTGCCGGCCGACCACACCGCGCCCTGCTCGCGACGCGCGCCCTGGCTCAACCGGCGATGAGGAGAAACGTAAAGGGGCTGGCGGGACATAGCCCACCAGCCCCTTACAAGGAACGCGTTAGCCGAGGCCGCTGGCGCGGAAGGCGACCCAGGCGTCGCTCATCCGGTCGGCCTGGCCGGGGGTGAACATGTTCATGCAGGAGTCCTGCGTGTAGTCCATGAAGTTGTGGATCGGGTCCAGCCCCGGCGCGGTGCAGGTGTCCGCGCCGACCGGGCAGTTGAACTGCGGCGCCGCCTCACGCGGCGTGTCGGCGACGAAGTCGCCGGAGGCGGAGCAGCCGTGCGCGAACGTGTGCTCCAGCATCAGCCAGTGCCCCACCTCGTGGGTCAGCGTGTCGCCGAGCGCGTACTTGCCGGCGGTGCCGCCCGGCATCGACTCGTCGAGCATGACCACGCCGTCGATGTAGTCGCGGCCGTTGTTGTAGCCCTTCGGGAAGTACGCCCAGCCAAGCAGCCCGTCACCGATGTTCGCCGCGTAGACGTTGAGCGTGCGGGAGTCGCCGGTGTAGAGCGCCTTCTTCATGTCGCGCTCGTTCTTCCCGGGCACCACCGTGTACCAGGCGCTGTTGACGGTCCAGGTGGTGTCGACCAGCGAGAACCGGAACGGCGTGTCCGAGGCGTCGGCCGCGGTGCGCCCGGCGAACGAGTCGTTGAGCACGGTCATCTGCGCGGCGATGAGCGTGTTCCAGCGGGCCGTCTCGGCCGCGCTGAACGGGTGGTCCGAGACCATGTGGAACACGGTAGGGATGGTGACGCTGCCGTTGGCCAGGCGCGGGGCGTCCTTGATCACGCCGTACGCGTTCGCCTCGTTCTTCGAGTAGAGCTCCGGCTCCTGGGCGGTGGCGCCCTCGCGGACCCGGGCGACGCTGTGCGTGTCGGCGCCCGGCTCGCAGGCGGCGACCTCGGCGGAGGGGCCCACGGGTGCGGCCGTGGCGGACGCTCCCCCGGAGGTCAGGAATGTGGCGGCGGCAGCGGCGAACACCGCCAGGTGGATCGTCGGTTTCCTGTGCATCGTTGCACCTTTCGAGAGGCATGAAAGGAGTAGCGACGCGGGGTTGTCAAAGCTGCGGGTCGATGACGTCGTCGTCCCGACATAAGACCACGTCACCGGCGTTCACAACACCCCCCGCGGGGTGCGGGGCGGGACCGCTGTCCGCCCCCTTTCGAGCTGATGCCGAAAACGACTCACTCAGCGCGCCCTCAGCGGCGCCAGGTGGCGGGCGCGGCGGCCGGCGTCGGCGAAGCCGAGTCGCCGGTACAGCCCGGCCGCCGGGTTGTCGTCGTTGACGCAGAGCCACGCGGCGTCCGCGCCCGCCCCGGCGAGCCCGCGCAGCACGCGCGCCACCAGGTATGCCCCGACCCGCCGGCCCCGCCATGCGGGCACCACGCCGACCTGGTCGATCCAGGTGTCGAGCACGGTGACGAAACCGGCCGCGTGGCCGTCCGGCCCGCGTGCGATGAGGGTCAGTTCCGGCCGGTGGTCCTCGTCGTCCCGCAGGTCGCCCAACCACTCCTCGGCGTCGGGCTCGACGAAGCCGGGCCGGTCGGCGAACGAGGCACGGTAGGTGGCGAACAGCTCCGACCCGAGCGTGGCCCGCTCCACCGTCACGCCGTCCGGCGCGGGGACGTCGGGCAACGCGTCGAGGTCGTGGCGCAGCACCCACTCCAGGAACGTCCGCGTCCAGCCGCGCGCGTCGAACAGTTCCTCCGCGCCGACGGTCCACGTCTCGGTGGTGTGCAGCAGTCCCGCGTCGCCCGCCTGCTCCTGCGCCCAGTCCAGCAGCGCGCCGCCGAGCCCACGCCCGCGCCACGCCGGGTGCACCAGCCCGGTGGCGGTGGCGGGTGTCCGCCCGGTGCCGACCCCGACGGCCGCGACCGGTCCGTCACCGGACCAGGCGCCGTGGGTACGCGTCTGCACCAGCCGTGCCCGCAGCAACGGGGTACGCGCGAACAGCGGCAACCCGCCGTCGGTGGCGAGGCACGCCTGCACCAGGCCGGTCAGCGCGGGCAGGTCCTCGTCGCCGAACTCCCGCCAGACCAGCCCGTCCGTCCCGTCCACAGTCCACCCCTGTCACCCACCGCCGTCACGCCCGACCCCACGGCCCGGCCCTCCGGCAGTAGGCCCCACCCCCTCCCCCAGGTCAACCCCATTCCCCCGCCCTCACACCACCCCACCGTCGATCTTGGAATTGTGGCGCCTCGAATGTCGGCTTCGCAGCCTTTGGCAGGTGCCACAAGTCCAAGATCGGCGAATACCGAGCGAGCCCGAGGGCGGGCGAGAGCGGGACGGGGCAGGGCGAGGCGGGGGCGGGTGTCAGGGGAGGTCGAGGATGGCCTGGGCGAAGTCCCGGGGTGCCTCCTGGGGGAGGTTGTGGCCGATACCGCCGGTCACGGTGCGGTGCTCGTACGGGCCGGTGAAGCGGGCCGCGTAGACGGACGGGTCGAGGTGCGGGGCGCCGTTGGCGTCGCCCTCGAGCGTGACGGTGGGGACCGTGATGTCCGGGTTGGCCGCCAGCCGCCGTTCCCACTCGTCGTACCGCGCCTCGCCCTCGGCGAGCCCGAGCCGCCACCGGTAGTTGTGGATCACCACGTCGACGTGGTCGGGGTTGTCCAGCGCGGCCGCGCTCCGGTCGAACGTGGCGTCGTCGAAGTGCCACCGCGGCGACGCGGTCCGCCAGATGAGCCGGACGAAGTCCCGCCGGTTGCGGTCGTACCCGTCGCGTCCCCGGTCGGTGGCGAAGTAGAACTGGTACCACCAGGACAGTTCCGCCGGCGGGGGCAGGGGCGTCCGGCCCGCCTCCTGGCCGGCGATCAGGTAGCCGCTCACCGAGACCAGCCCGGCGCAGCGTTCCGGTCGGAGGGCGGCGATCACGTCGGCGGTACGTGCGCCCCAGTCGAACCCGGCGAGCGTCGCCCGTTGCACCCCGAGCGCGCCCATCAGGTCCAGGGTGTCCTGCGCCAGGGCCGCCGGCTGGCCGTTGCGCGGCGCGCCGGCGTCCCGGAGCCGGGTCGGCCCGAATCCGCGCAGGTAGGGCACGATCACCCGCCGCCCGGCGTCGGTCAGCCGGGGCACGACCTCGGCGAAGCTGTGGATGTCGTAGGGCCACCCGTGCAGCAGCACGACCACGTCCCCGTCCGCCGGTCCCGCGTCGACGTATCCGACGCTCAGCTCCCCGGCCTCGATCCGCTGAACCTCTCCCCACACCTCCGTCATCCGGCCCGCTTCCCCGTCGCGCCGTCGATCATGCGGTCGGGCAGCCGGCAGGGGCCGTCGATCCCCCGGCGGAGGGGCGGCACGTGCGAAATCAGCGCGACGGGGAGTGGATGACGATCGTGGCGCGAGCGGAGAGGGGGGCCAGGAGCCACGTGAGGGGGTGCTCGTGCTCGGTGGGGTCGACCAGGAAACGGTCCCCCGGGCGCAGGTGCAGCTGCTCGGCGATCTCGGCGGCGAGTCGCCGCCACGCGCCGAAGCTGGTGCCGTCCGCCGTCGCCGGGCCGGCCGGGTCGACGGCGGTGTGGTCCGGCGCGTCGGCGGGGTGCCGGAGCACCTCGGCCGACCAGTCCAGCCAACCC
This sequence comes from Micromonospora sp. WMMD754, assembly GCF_049315235.1. Lineage (NCBI taxonomy): Bacteria > Bacillati > Actinomycetota > Actinomycetes > Micromonosporales > Micromonosporaceae > Micromonospora > Micromonospora sp. WMMD754. The sequence continues at coordinate 2,495,006 of NZ_CP186058.1, read as the reverse complement.
AACGGCGCCTCGTCGAGCGGGCCCGACCCGGTGCCCACCAGGTAGCGGTGCGTGCCCTCGGGCACGTCCTCCAGCCAGTCGTCGAGCCGCTCCGGAGTCACGAACACCGCGTCGTAGGGCCGGTCCGCCCCCGGCTCCAGCACCGGCAACCCGGCCAGCGCGCGGGGCCGGAAGGAGACCGCCAGCCCGATCGACCAGGCGCCGATCAGCACCGCCGCGGTACGCCAGTGCGGCGGCAACAGCACCGCCACCCGGTCGCCGGGGCGCAGCCGGCAGCCGTCGCGGAGCAGCGCGGCGCTGCGGGCCGCCCACTCACCCAGCTGCGGCGCGGTCAGGTCGGTGCGTTCGCCGGTGGCGCCGTCGACGTAGCTGAGCAGCGGCTCGTCGGTCGCGACGGCGGCTGGTGCGTGGGTGGCCATCGGGCGTGCTCCTCCCTGGCGGTCCGCTCACCCTAGCCGGGCGAACCGGTCGACCAGGAGGGCCAGCCGCCGCTCGTGTTCCGCCCGCCGCAGCCGGCCGCCGCGCATCAGCGTGACCTGGCCGTGCAGCCCGCTCCAGAACGTCTCGGTGAAGGTCTCCAGGTCGTCGTCTCCGGCGAACGGCCGCAGCGTCTCGGCCAGTTCGGCGAAGGCGCGGGCCAGCTCGACGGGCGTGTCCTGGCTGGCGAAGGAGAGGGCGACGGGGAGGGTGAAGATCGCGTCGTAGAGCGCGGGCCGGCGTTCGGCGAAGGCGGCGTACGCGGTGGCGATGCCGGCCACCGCCTCCCGCGCGTCGGTCGCGGCGGCCCGGGCGGCGGCCAGCTCGGCGGCCAGGTCGCCGCAGCCCTCCACGGCGACCGCCGCCATGATCGCGTCCTTGCCCGTGAAGTGGCTGTAGAGCACGGGCTGGCTGTACTCGATCTCGGCGGCGAGGCGGCGGGTGGTGACCGCGTCCCAGCCCTCCGACTCGGCCAGGTCCCGGGCGGCGGCGATGATCGCCCGTTCGCGTTCCGCCCGCTCCCGCTCCCGGCGGGCCTGAATCGACATGACCCTGACTCTAGCACCGCTAGCCAACCTGTCGATGCTCTGCTAGCGTCGCCATCATTCCTAGCGTCGCTAGATTCGGAGTCGACCATGCTCACCCCCGTCGCCTACGGGCTCGCCATCGTCCTCAGCCTCTTCTGCGTCTTCATCGGCGCCCGGTTCCTCCTGGCACCGCGCGCCTCCGCCGCCGGCTACGGCGTCCCGGCCACCCCGGGCGGCGGCACCGCCTACCTCACCGTCAAGGGCCTGCGCGACCTCAGCTACGGCCTGCTCGGCCTCGCGCTGATCGCGTTCACCAGCGCCGACGCCGTCGCCTGGTACATGCTGGTCGTCGCGCTCAACCCGTTGGGCGACACCATCGTGGTGCTGCGGAACGGCGGCACCCGGGCCGTCGCCTTCGGCATCCACTTCGCCACCGCGGTGGTCATCCTCGTCGACGCCGCCCTGCTCTTCGCGCTCTAGGCCGGGCCTGCTGCCGGCCGGGTCCACGGCCGTCGACTTTGGTCGCGGGCCCGGTCGGCCGATGGCCGTATCGGCGGGCCGGGTGGCTGCGGGACGGTGCGGGCATGACGACCGAACCCCTGCGCCGGCGACTCGCGCCGGCGGTCGCGCTGCTGCTGCTCGCGCCCTGGACCGCCGAATGCTCCTGGGGCGGATTCACCCTCACCGGCATGCCGTTCGTGGTGCTCGTGCTCGCCCCGATGTACGGCGGAGCCGCGCTGCTGATCCGCGAGACGGCCCGGCGGCTCGGGCTGGGCTGGCCCGGGATCGTCCTGCTCGCCGCCGCCTTCGGCGTGGTCCAGGCCGGCCTGGTCGACCAGTCGCTGTTCAATCCCGGGTTCCTCGACGACACCCAGTTCGCCGACACCCGATCCGTCGCCGAGGCGACGCTCGTGCCCGGCCTCGGGTTCAGCGCCCGACAGGCGGTCGACTACGTGGGCAACCACGTGGCGCTGACCATCTGCGCGTCGATCGCACTCGTCGAGTCGTACCTCGGGACGGGCCGCCGGTCGCGGGCCTGGCTGGGTCGCCCGGGGCTGGTCGTGGCCGCGCTGCTCTGGCTCGGCGGCAGCCTGCTGGTCTTCGCCGACGACGGCGGCCGCAAGGGCTTCCTGGCCGCGCCGGTCCAGCTGGCGTTCGCCACCGGCCTGGCGCTGGCCCTGGTCACCGCCGCCCTGCTCCACCGCCGGTACGCCGGGCGACCGCACGCCGACGCCGGGCGACCGCACGCCGACGCCGGCCCGCCGGCCGCGCCGCACCCGGTGTGGCCCGCGCTGGTCGTGCTGGTCGCGTACGTGGGGGCCGGCATCGTGCCGGGCTGGCCGGGCGTCGGGCTCGCGGCCGCGCTCGCCGCGGTCACCGCCGTCCTGCTGACGCGCTGGTCCCGGCGGCCCGGCTGGGGACAGCGGCAGGTGCTCGCCGCCGGCTCGGCGAGCGTGCTCGTCGTGGCCGCGTTCGCGTACGAGGTGCCGACCTACTCCCCGGCGGGCCCGGCGGCGGCCCTGGTGGGTGACGTCGCGATCAGCGTGATCGTGCTGCTCCTGGTCGGCGGCGCGTGGTGGCGCCTCAGCGGGCGGGCAGCTCGGGACCGCCGTCGAGCAGCGGCGCCAGCAGGTCACCCTGCTTCTCCACCCGCCTGAGCACCTCGGTGGCCGTGTACGGCTTCGTCGACGGGCGCTTGCCGGCCGCGCCGGCCTCGACCTCGTCCCAGGTCAGCGGCGTGGAGACGGCGGGCACCGGTTGGGCGCGCAGCGAGTACGGCGCGACGGTGGTCTTCGCCGCGTTGTTCTGGCTCCAGTCGATGAAGACCTTGCCCGGCCGCAGGTTCTTCGCCATCTTCGACACCACCAGCTTCGGGTGCGCCTTCTCCAGCTCCTGCGCGATGCGCCGGGCGTAGTCGGAGACGACGTCGGCGTCCTGGCTGCCGGCGATCGGGCAGCAGAGCTGCATGCCCTTCTTCCCCGACGTCTTCGGGTACGCCTCGACACCGTCGGCCGCGAGCCGGTCGCGCATCAGCAGCGCCACCTGACAGCACTGCTTGAGCGCGGCCGGGGCGCCCGGGTCCAGGTCGACCACCATCATGTCCGGGTGGGCGCCGATCTTCCACTGCGGCGTGTGCAGCTCCAGCGCGGCCAGGTTGGCCAGCCAGACCAGCGTGGGCAGGTCGTCGCAGACCACGTAGTCGATGGTTTCCCGCCCCTTGCTCGACCCGGGGGCGGGCAGGTTCTCGGTGCGTACCCAACCGGGGGTCGCGGCGGGCGCGTTCTTCTCGAAGAACGAGCCGCCGTCCACGCCGTTGGGGAAGCGGATCCGGGTGAGCGCGCGGTCGCGCAGGTGCGGCAGCAGCACCGGGGCGATCCGGGTGTAGTAGTCGATCACCTCGCCCTTGGTGAAACCAGCCTGCGGGAAGAGCACCTTGTCCAGGTTGGACAGCTCCAGCGAGCGCCCCTCGACCTCGACCTTGAAGCGGTCAGCCGGCATCGTCGACCTCCTCGGGCGGCTTGTCCGGGCGCAGGCGCAGGATCCGCGGGAAGCGCAGCCGGCCGTCCGGGGTGCGCTGGCCGTACTTCACCTCCACCACGACCCGGGGTGATACCCAGATCGCGCCGCGGGCATCCTCGCGCGGCACGCCGGCGGCGAACGGCGACGCGTCGGCACGCAGCGGCTCCAACTCGCGCAGCAGCTCCCGCTCGATCGCCGCGCCGATCCCCCCGCCGACCCGCCCCCGGTAGACGAGCCGCCCGTCCGGCCCGGGCACCCCGACCAGCAGGCCGCCGATCCGACGCGCGCCCGGTCGCCAGCCGCCGACCACGAAGTCGCCGGTGACCTCCAGCTTGACCTTCACCCAGTCCGGCGAGCGCACCCCGGGCCGGTAGGCCGACTCGACCCGCTTGGCCATCACCCCCTCCAGCCCGTGCTCGCCGGCCGCCGCGTAGGTGGCCGGGCCGTCGCCGAAGACCGGCGGCACCGCCCACCGGGCCGCGCCGAGCCCGAGCGACTCCAGCGCCGCCCGCCGCTCCCGCCAGGGCCGGGCGGTCAGGTCCACGCCGTCGAGCCGCAACAGGTCGAAGATCATGTACGTGACCGGCACGGTCGCCGCCAGCCGCGCCGCCTTGGCCGGGTTGCGCACGTGCATCCGTTCGGCCAGCGCGGTGAACGAGGGCTGCCCGTCGGTGAAGAGCACCACCTCGCCGTCGAGCAGGGCGTCGTCGACCTGCTCGGCCAGGTTGAGCAGTTCCGGGTACGCGGTGGTGATCTCGACGCCGGACCGGGCGTAGAAGTGCCGGTCGCCGTGGGAGATGTCGGCGAGCGCGCGGACCCCGTCCCACTTGAACTCGTACGCCCACGCGGCACCGGCCGGGAGCTGCCCGGTCATCGCGAGCATCGGCTTCAACGGCGCGCCGGGCACCTCCTGACTGTAGTTGCGCGCGGAAGCGCGTGCGTCCCGTTCGATCGTTTGCGATTCTGGTGGTCAACCGGGGAGAGGAGCGCGGGATGCGGGCGATCTGGAAAGGAGCGGTGTCGTTCGGCCTGGTGTCGATCGGGGTGAAGGTCTACTCGGCCACCGAGGAGAAGGACATCCGGTTCCACCAGGTGCACCGGGAGGACGGCGGCCGGATCCGCTACAAGCGCACCTGCTCGGTCTGCGGCGAGGAGGTCACCTACGACGACATCGCCAAGGGCTACGACATCGGCGGCGGCGAGATGGTCATCCTCACCGACGAGGACTTCGCGGACCTGCCGTTGAGCACCTCGCACGCGATCGACGTGCTGGAGTTCGTGCCGGCCGAGCAGGTCGACCCGATCCTCTACAACAAGGCCTACTTCCTGGAGCCGGAGGGCTCGGCGACAAAGCCATACGTGCTGCTGCGCGACGCGCTCTCCGACTCGGAGCGGGTGGCGATCGTCAAGGTGGCGCTGCGCCAGCGGGAGCAACTGGCCACCCTGCGGGTACGCGAGGGCGTGCTGCTGCTCAACACCATGCTCTGGCCGGACGAGATCCGCCGGCCGGACTTCGGCTTCCTGGACGAGGACCTGAAGGTCCGCCCGCCGGAGCTGGCGATGGCCAGCTCACTGATCGACTCGATGGCCGGCGAGTTCGAGCCGGACGCGTTCACCGACGACTACCGGGCCGCGTTGCAGGAGGTCATCGACGCCAAGGTCGAGGGCCGTGAGGTGGTGCAGCCGGAGGAGGAAGAGGCAGCGCCGGCCGCCGCGGTGGACCTGATGGCCGCGCTGAAGGCGTCGGTCGAGCGGGCCCGGGCGGCCCGGGGCGAGGCGCCGTCCGGCGGCGGGGCCGAGCCGACCCCGATCTCGTCGGCCCGCTCGGCGAAGAAGACCGCCGCGAAGAAGGCCCCCGCCAAGAAGACCGCGGCGAAGAAGGCCGAACCGGCCAAGAAGACCGCCGCCAAGAAGACCGCGGCGAAGAAGACCCCCGCCAAGAAGACCGCCGCGAAGAAGAAGACGGCCTGAGGTGTAAGGAGGGGCCCCCGCTTAACGCCTCCGGTATAGGCGGGGCCCCCTCTTGTCACCCGCGGCCGAGCTTCTCCGTCGGCGTGACGCGCACGATGACGCGTTCCTCGCCGGGGCGGCGCCACGGGTACGCGTCCTGGTTCAGATACTTCTTCGCCATCCGGTCGATGTGCTCGTCGGCGCCCTCGGTGACGAACTCGGCGGTGCCCTTCACCCAGAGCGTGCGGAAGTCGTCCGCCTTGTCCACCACCGACACCGCGACCACCGGGTTGCGCGCCATGTTGAGGTACTTCTGCCGTCCCTTTGCCGTGTTGAACAGGATGTGCTCGCCGTCGGTGTCCACCCAGACCGGGGTGACGTGCGGGGTGCCGTCGGACTCGATCGTGGCCACGTGCGCGAGCTGCGGCTCGCCGAGCAGGGCCAGATCTTCTTCGGTGAGGATCGCCATGGTCGAGAACGTACCTCCGTGGATTGTCAGCCGCCGCCGGTACGCTCCGCCGGCCGTCGGCCGACGAAAGGACACCTCCCATGCCGTACACCCCAGACTTCGAGCGGCTGCTCACCCCCGGCGCCCGGTTCGAGGACGGTACGGCCGTGCACGTGATCGAGGCGCACCCTGCCGGTGAGGTCGTGCTGCCGACCGGCCGGCTGGTGGGGTGCGATCCGCTGGTCTGCCCGGAGAGCGACCCGTACACGGTCGCCGTCGCCCCCGGCCGTTACCCGGCACGTGCCTGGGTGTCGTCGGTCCGCCGCGACGGCGACGAAACCGACCGGCGGGTCGCGGCGCTGGAGGTCGTCGTCCGGGACGAGCCGGTCTCGCGGTGGGAGATGGCCGTCGTCGACGGCCAGGACATCAGCGAGCTGGGACCGGACGGCTTCTTCGGGTACGGCGTGGACGCCGGCACCGGCACGCTCGCCGACCGCGACGCTCTCGCCGTGATCGAGGACTGGGACTACGACCGGATCGAGGAGGTTTTCATCGCCGGGGACGGGGGCTCCGCCCCTGGTCCGGTGCCCGGCCTGGTCGACGCGGTCGTGGACGAGGCGACCGGCGCGAACGTGGTGGCGGTCTGGTCGGGCTGGGGGGACGGCTGCTACGGCACCTGGATCGGCCGGGACGCGGACGACCGGGTCGCGAGGTTCGTCACCGATTTCATGGTGGTGCCCGTCGAGGACTGAGGTGTGAAGAAGGGGCCCCGCCCATACCGAATGCGTTAAGAAGGGCCCCCGCCTTTTCTCACAGTGGGCGTGTGGGCGGGTACCGTTTGCGCGCATCCACCCACCTGCAGGGAGTCGACGTGAGCGAGCGTGTGGAGAACCGGACGGCGGGCCAGGCCCCGGCCACCAAGGCACAGCGGCGGTTGGCCGCCCAGCTGGCCGAGAAGAAGGCCGCCGAGGCGCGCCGCCGCCGGCAGTCGATGCTCGGCGCGGCCGCCGGCGTGCTCGCCGTGGTGGCCCTGGTCGGCGGTCTGGTCTGGCTGAACAGCGGGGACGACGACAAGCCCGCCACCGCCACCTCGGCCAGCCCCAGCGCCCCGGTCGAGCCCGCCGCGCCGCCCGCCCCGGAGCTGCCCGCGGGCACCGACCCGGCGCTGAAGACCAAGCCGACCGTCCAGGCCGGCTCGGGTGACCTGACGAAGCTGACCGTCACGACGCTGGTCAAGGGCACCGGCCCGGCGGTGAAGGCCGGCCAGACCATCACCACGAACTACGTGGGCGTGTTCTACAAGGACGGCAAGCAGTTCGACGCGTCCTGGGACAACGGCCAGCCGGCCACCTTCCAGATCGGTGTGGGCCAGGTCATCAAGGGCTGGGACCAGGGCCTGGTCGGCGTGCCGGTGGGCAGCCGGGTGCAGCTGGACCTCCCGGCCGACCTGGCCTACGGCAACGACGCCTCGGGCGGCCGTCCGGCCGGGCCGCTGCGCTTCGTCGTCGACGTGCTGGCTGCGCAGTAGATCACTCCAGGCTTCCGCCCGGTCACCCACCGGCAGTAGGTTCGTGGTCACCGTGGGCGGCACGTCCGCCCACGGCGACTGCCCACCGACGCGGAGGTGCAACGTGGCGGCGCTGGACGATGCCGGGATGGCCCGGCGGATGTGGACGCTCTTCGAGCCGGTCCACGCGGTGACCTACTTCCACCCGCGCGCCCGGGCCGCGTTCGAGGCGGTCGGGCTGCGCGGCTACTGGCGCGGCTACTTCGCCGGCCGGGCCGCGCCGCTCGGGCCGGTGGACGCGCCGACGGTCACGGCCGCCTTCTTCAGCTTCGCGCCGCCGATGGTGGCCCGCGCGCTGCCGTCGGTGTGGCGGCTGGCCACGCCGGAGGAGGCGCTGCGCGCCCGGCTCACCGGTGCGGTGCAGGCGCTCGCCGAGTTCACCTACGAGCTGCCCGAGTCCCACCTCGTCGAGGCCGCCGAGCTGCTGGAGGAGGCGGCCGGGCGGGTGGACACGGCGGGTCGGGTGCTCGGCGCGGTCAACGCCGCCCTGCCCCGCGGGGAGTACCCGCTGGCCCGCCTCTGGCAGGCGGCCGCGACGCTGCGCGAACACCGGGGCGACGGGCACGTGGCGGCGCTGGTGACCACCGGGCTGGAGCCGGTCGAGGTGGTGGCCTGGCGGTGCCGGGTCGACCAGTCGCGCGAGTTCCACCAGCCGGCCCGGGGCTGGACCGACGAGCAGTGGTCCGCCGCGGAGGAGCGGCTGGTCGAGAAGGGGTGGCTGACCCCCGAGCGGGAGCCCACCGCGCACGCCACCGAGACGTTCCGGAGCGTCGAGGACGCCACCGACCGGGCCGCGTCGGGCCCGTGGCGGGCGCTGGGCGCGGAGCGCACCGCGCGGCTGCGGGAGCTGCTCGACCCGATCGCCACCCGGTGCCGCACGATCATCCCGCCGCAGGCCCCGATCGGTCTGCCCGCGCAGCGCTCCGCCGGGGTGACCCTGCCGGGCTGAACCGGGCCGCCGGCTGGGGCAGGATGGCGTCATGGTGGACGCGGTGCTCTTCGACCTCGACGGCGTGATCGTGGATTCCGAGCCGGTCTGGGAGGAGGTCCGCCGGGCGTACGTGGCCGAGCACGGCGGCGTCTGGCAGCCCGACACCCAGCGCCGGCTGATGGGCATGAGCACCGGCGAGTGGGCGGCGTACCTCAGCGACGAGCTGGGCGTCGACCGGTCGGCCGAGCAGGTGGCCGCCGAGGTGGTGGCCGAGATGACCGAGCGGTACGCGCGACGCGTACCGCTGATCGACAGCGCGGACGGGGTCGTGCGCCGGACGGCCGCGCGGTGGCCGCTGGGGCTGGCCAGCTCCTCGCCGAGCCGGTTGATCGCGGCGGCGCTGGACGCGACGGGCCTGGCCGGCGCGTTCGTCGCAACGCTGTCGACCGAGGAGACCGCCCGGGGCAAGCCGGCGCCGGACGTCTGGCTGGCGGTGGCCGAGCGGATGGACGTCGACCCGCGCCGGTGCGTGGCGGTGGAGGACTCCTCGAACGGTGTCCGCTCGGCCGCCGCGGCGGGCTGTCGGGTGGTGGCGGTGCCGCACGGGTCGTACCCGCTCGACCCGGACGCCGAGGCGCTCGCGGCCGTGCTGCTCCCCTCGATCGGCGCGCTCACCCCGGAACTGCTGGCGGAGCTGGGCTGAGGCGGGGTCGGCATGTTCGCGCGACCTTCGGGTAGCGCACCCACGACGACGGCGGAGGGACGACGATGAAGGCGATCGTGTACGAGCGCAGCGGGGACGCCTCGGTGCTCCAGCTGGTGGACCGGCCGGTGCCGGAGCCCGGCCCCGGCGAGGTGCTGGTGCGGATGGCGGTGTCGGGGGTGAACCCGACCGACTGGAAGGCCCGCCAGGCGTGGCCCCTGCCGGCCGGCTGGCAGATCCCGCACCAGGACGGCGCCGGCGTGATCGAGGCGGTCGGCGAGGGCGTGGACCGGATCCTGATCGGCGAGCGGGTCTGGGTCTGGGAGGCGGCCTGGCAGCGGCCCTGGGGCACGGCCAGCGAATACACCGTGGTGCCGGTCCGGCACGCGGTGCCGCTCGGCTCGGCCTCGTTCGACCTGGGCGCGGCGCTGGGCATCCCGTTCATGACCGCGCACCGGTGCCTGACCGCCGGCGAGTTCATGCCGGACAAGCTGCACGCCGGCGCGTTGAGCGACCACGTGGTGTTGGTGCAGGGCGGGGCGGGCGCGGTGGGCAACGCGGCGATCCAGCTCGCCCGCTGGGCCGACGCCTGCGTGATCACCACGGTGAGCAGCCCGGAGAAGGCGCAGCTGGCGGCGGCGGCCGGGGCCAACTTCGTGATCAATTATCGCGAGCAGGACGTGGTCGAGGAGGTCCGCAAGGTCGCGCCCGACGGGGTGCACACGATCGTCGAGGTCTCGGCCGCCCGCAACGCCGCCGCCGACGTGCAGATCCTGCGCACCGGCGCGGCGGTCTGCGTGTACGCCGACGACGGCGGCGACGAGGTGACGCTGCCGATCCGGCCCCTGATGGGCCCGAACGCGCGCTGGCAGTTCGTGCTGGTCTACACGGCCCCGAAGGTGGCCAAGGCGCAGGCGGTCACCGACATCGCCGCGGCGGTGGCGCAGGGCGCGGTCCGGGTCGGCGAACAGGCGGGCCTGCCGTTGCACCGGTATCCGTTGGCGGAGGCCGCCGCCGCGCAGCAGGCGGTGCAGGACAGCGTGGTGGGCAAGGTGCTCGTGAGCACCGCCGACGAGTAGGCAACCGGATTTCCCCGACATCGGGACAGAGGCGAACAAGTTTCGCAACAATGACGGTGCGGGTCACCCCGTAACGGACGGGCGGCCCCGGCGCGGTGCGAACGCCGGGGCCGCCCTCTGGGAGGAATGTCCGTTGGGATCGTGTTCCTACCCGTGTTGGCGACGGTACGCCGGAAAGTGTTACGGCGCGGTCAGTTCGCGCACCTCCAGCCCGCCGTCCGCGTACCGCGAGCGCACCACCTTCTTGTCGAACTTGCCCACGCTGGTCTTCGGCACCGCGTCGATGAACGCCCAGCGCTCCGGCAACTGCCAGCGGGCCACCGACGTGGCCAGGAAGTCGCGCAGCTCCTCCGCGCTGACCGAGGCGCCCTCGCGGACCACCACGGTGGCCAGCGGACGCTCGTCCCACCGCTCGTCCGGCACGCCCACCACGCAGGCCTCCAGCACCGCCGGGTGCGCCATCAGGGCGTTCTCCAGCTCGACCGACGAGATCCACTCCCCGCCGGACTTGATCACGTCCTTCGCGCGGTCGGTCAGCGTGATGTAGCCGTCCGGCGAGAGCGTGCCGACGTCCCCGGTACGCAGCCAGCCGTCCCGGAACTTCTCCTCGTCCGGCACGTCGTCCCCGACGTACTGGGCGGTCACCCACGGCCCGCGGACCTCCAGCTCGCCCACGGACGTCCCGTCCGCGGGCAGCGGCTCGCCCAGCGGGCCGACGATCCGCGCGGCCACGCCGGCCGGCACCCGGCCCTGGGTGTAGCGGTAGCCCCACGCGTCGTCGCCGGTCGCGCCGGCCGGCGGGCGGGAGACCGAGCCGAGCGGGGACATCTCGGTCATGCCCCAGGCGTGGATGACCTCGATGCCGTGCCGGTCGTGGAACGCGTGCATCAGCGCCGGCGGGCAGGCCGAACCGCCGACGATCACCTCCGTCAGCGAGGACGTGTCCACGTCGTGGCTGTCCAAGTAGGCCAGCAGGTCGGTCCAGATGGTCGGCACCGCGCCGGCCAGGGTGGGCCGCTCGGCCGCGATCATGGCGGCGATCGGCTCGGCCTGGAGGAAGCGGTCCGGCATGATCAGCGAGGCGCCGGAGAGGAACGCCGCGTACGGCAGGCCCCAGGACATGGCGTGGAACATCGGCACGATGGCCAGCTCCCGGTCCTTCGGGCCGAGGCCGAAGCCCTCCGGCATGCACACCTGGAGCGAGTGCAGGTAGATCGAGCGGTGCGAGTAGGCCACGCCCTTGGGGTTGCCGGTGGTCCCGGAGGTGTAGCAGAGCGCCGCCGCGTCGCGCTCGTCCACCTCGGGCCAGTCGTAGCGGTCCGGACGGTCGGCCAGCAGTGCGTCCCAGTGGTGCACGGTGATCCGGTCGCCGGCCGCGGCCAGCAGCGGGGCCGGGTCGCCACCGCCGACCACCACCACGTGCCGCACCGTGCTCATGTCGCCGATCACCCGGGCGAGCAGCGGGATGAGCGTGGTGTCGACCAGCACCACCCGGTCCTCGGCGTGGTTCGCGATGTAGACGACCTGGTCGGGGAAGAGCCGGATGTTGAGCGTGTGCAGCACCGCGCCCATGCTCGGCACCGCGAAGTAGGCCACCAGGTGCTCGTTGTTGTTCCACATGAACGTGGCGACCCGCTCGTCGCCGGTCACGCCGCACTCGTCGCGCAACGCGTGGGCCAGCCGGGCGGCGGCGCGACCCACCTCGGCGTACGTCATCCGGCGGGGCTCGGCACCGGTCCAGGTGACCACCTCCGCCGCGCCGTGCACGGTGGAGCCGTGTTCGAGGATCCGGGCGACCTGGAGGGGGGCTTCCATCATCGTGCTACGCATGGGTAACAACGTAGTGTCGCCGGTCACACGAACGGAACCCCCCGGATCGGCCGAGCCCGGCCGGGATCGGTGCGTAGATTGTCCGGGTGAGCATCTCGTGGGCCGACTCGTACGTCGGGCAGCTCCGCGCCCTGGCCGGTGACCGCACCCTGATGTTCGTCGGCGCCCGCGCCGTGGTGCGCGGCAACGCCGCCCGGGTGCTGCTGATCCAGCGCTCCGACAACGGCCAGTGGGCGCTGCCGGCCGGCGCGATGGAGTTGGGCGAGTCGATCGCCGACTGCGCGGTCCGGGAGGTCCGCGAGGAGATCGGCCTGCGCGCGCTGCGGGTCAGCGCGTTCGCGCTCTACACCGGCCCGGACCGCACCCACACCAACATGTACGGGCACACCTACCAGGTCTTCACCACCGCGTTCCGGGTCGACGAGTGGGACGGGGAGCTGTCCCGCTTCACCGACGAGACCACCGACGCCGGCTTCTTCCACCCGGACGAGTTCCCGACCCCGCTCTCGTCGAGCGTGCACGAGACGCTCGCCGACCTGGACGTCTTCGAGCAGACCAACCGCCTGATCCTCAAGTAGGGCGGCTCACAGCATCGTCTGCGACTTCGCCTCCATGTCGGCGGCGGCCTCGTCCTTCGACTCCTTCGGCAGCGGCTTGCCGCCCGGCGCGGCGGCCTTCCCACCCAGCGGGTCCGCGCCGCCGGTCGAGCCCTGCGGGCCGGCGCCGCGCAGCTGGTGGTTCGGCATGGCGAGGGTGACCAGCACCGCCAGCACGGCGATCAGGCCGGTGGTCAGGAAGACCAGGTGCAGCGACTCGACGAACGACGCCTGGATCGCGGCGCGCACCGGACCGGGCAGGGCGAGGATGGTCGCCGGGTCGTTGATCGAGATGTTCTCCGTGCCGCCGGCCGCCACCGCCGCCCGTTGCTGCGGCGGGAGCTGGGCGATCGCGCCCGGCAGCCGGTCGGACAGCTCGGCGGTGAGCCGCGACGACAGCACCGCGCCCAGGATCGCCACCCCGAACGACCCGCCCAGCGACCGGAAGAACGTCGCGGACGAGGTGCCCGCGCCCAGGTCGCGGACGTCCACCGCGTTCTGCACCGCCAGGATCAACGACTGCATGCACAGGCCGAGCCCGACGCCGATCACCACCATGTAGCCGAACGCGGCCCAGAGCGAGGTGCCCACCTGGAGCTGCCGGAACAGCAGCATGCCGACCACCAGCACGGCCGCGCCGGCCACCGGGAACCACTTGTACCGGCCGATGCGGCTCATCGCCCGGCCGGTGACGATCGACGTGACGATGATGCCGGCCATCATCGGCAGCATCAGCAGACCGCTGCGGGTCGGCGAGGCGCCCTTGACGATCTGGAGGTAGAGCGGGATGAAGATGATCGACCCGAACATCACCAGACCGAGCACGAAGCCGGCCGAGTTGGCCAGCGCGAACGTCCGCTTGCGGAACAGCCGCAGCGGCAGGATCGGTTCCCGGGTCCGGGCCTCCTGGAGCAGGAACAGCACGCCCAGCACCGCGCCCGCCACGAACAGCCCGACGATCACGCCAGAGCCCCAGCCGTACTCGTTGCCACCCCAGCTCAGCGCCAGCAGCAGGCAGCTCACGCCGGCGACCAGCAGAGCCGCGCCGACCCAGTCGACCGTGTGCTCGCGCCGCTGGAACGGCACCAGCCGCATGACGTGCCAGCAGACCACGATGGCGAGGATCGCCAGCGGCACGTTGATGTAGAAGATCCAGCGCCAGTTGGTCTCCGCGAAGTAGCCGCCGACCAACGGACCGGCCACCGACGACAGGCCGAACACGGCGCCGAACAGACCCTGGTAGCGGCCCCGCTCCCGGGGGGAGACCACGTCCGAGATGATGGTGAACGCCAGCGTCATCAGGCCACCCGCGCCCAGGCCCTGCACCCCCCGGGTGACGATCAGCTGGGTCATGTCCTGCGACAGGCCGGCCAGCAACGAGCCGAGCAGGAACGTGCCGATCGAGAAGAGGAAGACCGGCCGGCGTCCGTACAGGTCGGCCATCTTGCCGTAGAGCGGCGTCGAGGCGGTCGACGCCAGCAGGTACGCCGTCACCACCCAGGAGTAGTGGTTGATCCCACCCAGCTCGCCGACGATGGTGGGCAGCGCGGTGCCGACGATGGTCTGGTCGAGCGCCGCCAGCAGCATTCCGGTCATCAGACCGAACATCAGCAGGCGGATCTGGCGGGCGGGCAGGGCGGGACGAGCGGCCTGGGCGGTCATCCCGCTTCCTATCCCACCGGGGGCGGATCATGCCCCCGGTGGGTGGTCGGGTTTCAGCGGGCGCTGTGCCGGCCCTCGGCGAACTCCTCCACGATCTTGGCGCAGAACGCCGGCAGGTCGTCCGGCTTACGGCTGCTGACCAGGCCGTTGTCGGTGACGACCTCCTGGTCGACCCAGGTGGCGCCGGCATTGGTGAGGTCGGTGCGCAGGCTCGGCCAGGAGGTGATGGTGCGGCCCCGCACCACGTCCGCCTCGACCAGCGTCCACGGGCCGTGGCAGATCACCCCGACCGGCTTGCCGGCGTCGAAGAACGCCTTCACGAACCGGACCGCCTCCGGGTCCGTCCGCAGGAAGTCCGGGTTCGCCACGCCGCCGGGCAGCACCAACCCGTCGTACGCCCCGGCGTCCGCCTCCTTGGTGGTGACGTCCACCTGGTACTGCTTGCCGTGGTCGAGGTGGTTGAAGGCCTGGATCGAGCCGGACTCGATGGAGACCAGCTCCACCTGGGCGCCGGCGTTCTCCACCGCCTCCCGGGGCTTGGTGTACTCGACCTCCTCGACGCCGTCGGCGGCCAGGAAGGCGATCCGCTTGCCCTGAAGTGTCGCTGCCATGCTGCTCTCTCCTCTCCGGGGTGTGTCTGCACGGTTCCCCCGGCCGATACCCCGAAACCGGACGCCGTCGGTGGCCCGCGTCGCACTCCCGCCCGGCCGGCGCGCAGGTTTGGCCGGTCGGCGCGGGGGGACCCGGAGGGGCATGGCAGGAGCAGCAGCGGAAGAGCGCCGGCTGGCCACCGTGGTGGCGAGCTGGCAGGGGCGTCCCGTGCTGGTCGTCGGCGACGCCATGCTGGACGAGTGGCGGTTCGCCGAGTCGGAGCGGCTCTGCCGGGAGGCCCCGGCGCCGGTCCTCACCCTGCGCCGCCGGATCTCCGCGGCCGGCGGCGCCGCGAACACCGCGGTCAACGTCGCCGCCCTCGGCGGGCGGGCCGCGCTGGTCGCCCCGGTCGGCGCCGACGTGGCCGGTGACGAGCTGCACGACTGCCTGGACCGCGCGGCGGTCTGGGACCGGACGGTGAGTCAGCCCGGCCGTCCCACCCCGGTCAAGCGGCGGATGCTCGCCGGCAACCAGATCCTGCTCCGGGAGGACTCCGGCGGCCCGGAGGACGCGCTCGACGAGGACGGGGTGGCCCGCCTGCTGACCGCGCTGCACTGCGCCACCGAGGAGCTGCGCGCGGTGGCCGCCGGGCATCCGCTCACGCTGGTGGTCTGCGACTACGGCCTGGGCGCGCTGCCCTCGGCGGTACGCGCCTGGCTGGTCGCCAACCGGGACCGGTACGGCACGGTGGCGCTGGACGCGCACGACCTGGCCGACTGGCGCGGGCTCAACCCGACCGTGGTGACCCCGAGCTTCGCCGAGGCGACCCGGCTGCTGGCCCGCGCCGCCGCCGGCTTCGCGCACGCCGAACGGGGTGCCGTCCGCGGCGGCGGCGACCTGCACCTCGACCACCCGGCGGAGGCCGACGGCCCGTCCGAGCTGGTGGTGGGCGCCGCACCCGGCGGGGCCGGCGAGCGGACCACGGGCGGCCCGCACCCGACCTCCGGAGCGCCCGCCGCGACGGCCGCCACCGGCGGTCCGGCCGGGCCGACGGGTGAGCCGACACCCGGCGAGGAGCGGGTGGCGTTGACCGGGGACGGTCTCAGCGTCACCGGCACCGGGGTGACGGTGAACGCGGCGGCCGGCGAGGGCGTGGACCGGGCGGTGCTGGCCGAGTCACGCCTGCCCGAGCTGCGCGCCCACACCGGCGCGGACGTGGTGGCGGTGACCCTGGACACCGAGGGCGCGGTGGTCGGCGGCGCCGACGGCTCGCCCCGGCGCAGCCACAGCACCCCGGTCCCGGCGAGCCACGCGGTGGGCGCCGGGGACGCGTACCTGGCGGCCATGACGCTGGCGCTCGCCGCCGACGCGGGCCTGCCGACCGCCGCCCAGCTCGCCCAGCTCGCCGCGACCATCACGGTCGCCGACACCGGCACCTGCGTGTGCCGTCGGGAGGACCTGCTCGCCGCGCTGGGCACCGGCGGTGAGGAGGCCGGGCACCCGGCCCTGGTCGGCGCCGAGGAGCTGACCGCGCTCGTCGCCGACCACCGCCGGGCCGGCCGTTCGGTGGTGTTCACCAACGGCTGCTTCGACGTGCTGCACCCCGGGCACGTCCGCTACCTGACCCAGGCCCGCGCGCTCGGCGACCTGCTGATCGTGGCGGTCAACTCGGACGGCAGCGTGCGGCGGCTCAAGGGCCCGGACCGGCCGGTCAACCCGGTCGAGGACCGGATCGCCCTGCTGGCCGCGCTGGCCTGCGTCGACCACGTGGTGGTGTTCGAGGAGGACTCGCCGGCCCGCCTGATCGAGGCGGTCCGCCCGGACGTCTACGTCAAGGGCGGCGACTACCCGCCGGAGATGGTGCCGGAGGCGCCGCTGGTCCGGCGGCTGGGCGGCCAGGTGCGCACCCTCGGGTACGTGCCGGACCGCTCCACCTCGGCGATCATCGACCGCATCCGCGCCCAGGCGGCCAGCGAGCACCGTGAGGCCGTGCCCGACCCGCACCTTCCCGCCGTGGGCGAGGGCAGGCCGGCGTGACCCGACCGCTGGACCCGGGCACGCCCGAACAGTTCCGCCGGCCCCGTCGGCTGGACGTGCTGATCCCCACCCGCAACCGGCCGGCCGAGTTGGCGGTCACCCTCTCCGGGCTGGCCGCCCAGGAGGGCGTACCCGGGTTCGGGGTGGTGGTCAGCGACCAGTCCGACGGCGACCCCGCGTACGCGCACCCGGCGGCGGCCACCATGGTCCGGGCGTTGCGCCACCGGGGGCACCCGGTGCTGCTGACCCGGCGGCTGCCCCGACGCGGGCTGGCCGAGCACCGCTCCTACCTGCTGTCCCGGTCGGCGGCCGACGCGGTGCTCTGCCTCGACGACGACGTGTGGCTGGAGCCGGGCGCCCTGTCCCGCCTGGTCACCGCGCTGGACGAGCTGGGCTGCGGGTTCGTCGGCAACGCCGTGCACGGGCTCTCCTACGCCGACGACGTCCGCCCCGACAGCCACCGGCACTACGAGGAGTGGCCGGGCCGGCCGGAGCCGGAGCGGATCCGCCCCGGCACCCCGGAGTGGCACCGGGCGTCGATCCATCCGGCGGCGAACCTGCTGCACGTCACCGAGAAGCTGAACCTGCCGGCGGGCGCGTGGCGGGCGTACAAGGTCTCCTGGATCGGCGGCTGCGTGCTCTACGACCGGGCCAAGCTGGTCGAGTGCGGCGGCTTCGACTTCTGGGAGCGGCTGCCCGAGCGGCACCAGGGCGAGGACGTGGCCGCCCAGCTCGCCGTGCTGGAGCGCCACGGCGGCGCCGGTGTGCTGCCCAGCGGGGCCTACCACCTGGAGTCGCCGACCACTGTCACCGAGCGGGACGTGGAGGCGTGGGAGGTCGTGCTCAGCGAGTCGACGGCGGAGGTGTGAGCAGCTCCCGGGCCGCCTCCACCACCTCGGCGACCGGCACGTCGGCCACGAACGACACCCGGTGCGGGCACTCGCCGTCGCCCGGGCGGTGCGGGTAGATCCCCGGCGTGCAGTCGACGCCGCAGACCGGGCAGAGCGTGGTCCAGGCGGCGATCGGGCGGTGCCGGCCGCGCAGCGGTGAGGCCCCGTTGATCAGGTTGCCGACCCAGAAGATCCCGACCGTGGGCGCGCCCACCGCGGCGGCCAGGTGCAGCGGGCCGGTGTCGTTGGAGACCACCAGCGCGCAGTCCGCGTAGGCCGCGGCCAGCGCGCCGAGGCTGAGCGTGCCGACCTGCGGGCGCACCGGCACGCCGGCCGCCGCGACGACCGCGTCGACCGTCTCCCGCTCGGCCGGGGTGCCGGTGACCAGCACCTCGTACCCGTCCCCGGCCAGCGCCCGGGCGACCTCGGCGAAGCTCTCCGCCGGCCAGCGCCGCCGGGTGTCGGTGGCGCCCGGGTGCAGCGCCACCCGGGGCCGTTCGGGCGCGCCGAGCACCTCGGCGGCCTCGGTCCGGTCGGCGTCGGTCACCGCCAGCGCCGGGGTGATCGTGGTGGCCGGCGCCCCGACCAGGGCGGCCACCTCCAGATAGCGGATCACCTCGTGCTGGTAGTAGACGTAGCGCAACCAGCGGTCCAGCGGCGGCGCGCCGTCCGCCCGCAGCCCGGCGGTGACCCGGGCACCGAGCCCGGTGACGAACGGATTGGAGTTGGCGCCGCCGCCGTGCACCTGCAACGCCAGGTCGAACCGTTCGGTCCGGGCGGCGGCCAGGAACTCCGCCGGGTCCGCCGGGCTCTCGTCCGGGCCGGGGTCCCGGAGGCCGGGCGCGGGCGGCACCACCAGCACCCGGTCCACCGGGCCGGGCCGGTCGCGCCAGAGCGCCGCGTGCCACGGCGCGCCGAGCAGCACGATCTCCGCCGACGGGTACGCGGCCCGCAGCGCGTCCAGCGCCGGCAGCACGAAGATGAAGTCGCCGAGCGCGTTGGCACGCAGCACGGCGATCCGCTCGACGTCCGGCACCCGCTCACCGACCGTGCCGAGGACCGACGGCTCCGGGTCGCGGCGCGGCGACGTCGGGCTGGTCACGCGACCCCTACGGCCTGTCGATCTCGTCGACGGTGGTGTCCGGGTGGTGCAGTTCCCGGTCGGCGGCCGGATCGGCCGGGCTCGACGTACGGCCGGAGGCGGCGCGCGGGCCGGTGCGGCCGACGGTGATGGTGCGCGGCGCGGGCCGGGCCGCCCGGGGCAGGTGCACCCGCAGCAGGCCGTGGTCCATCACCGCGTCGATCCGCTCCGGGTCCACCCGGGACGGCAGGTCGACGCGGTATTCGAAGCCCCGGGTGGTGAACCCGCCGGGGATGCCCTGGTCGGCGTTGACCTCGGCCTCCGAGCGGGCGCGTACGCACAGCTCGCGGTCGTCCAGCTCGACGGCCACCTCCTCGGGCGCCACGCCGGGCAGCCGGACGACCACCTCCCAGCCGTCGGCGGTCTCGGCCATCTCCACGTCGGGGGTGCCGGAGCGGCCGCCGACCAGGCGGCTCAGCTCGGAGCGCAGCGACTGCAACTCGCCCATCGGGTCCCAACCCTGCTGGCGTCCCCGCCAGCCCCGCTGTTCCGTCATCGCACGTCTCCGATCCGCTGGGTGGCCGAGGGGGGTCGCAGCGAGCTGGGCGCGTTGAGGTCGTGCTCCGGGTCGACGCCGACGCCGAGCCGGTCGACCAGCTCCCCGCCGAGCCACGCGCTGATGCCGAGGATCGCCACCGCGACCACCTCGATCGCGAACAGCGCGCCGCCGGCCGCCCGAGAGTCCGCGTTGAGCCGGACCGCCCAGACCGCGGCGAAGAGCAGGATCACCGCCACGTTGGCGGCGGCGTGGGTGAGCCCGACCCGCTTCGCGCGGGTGCCGGTGGGCAGGGCCAGCAGGTCGAAGGCGCCGGCCGCCGCGGCCAGCAGGCCGCCGATCAGCCCGACCGTGACGTTCCAGTACGCCACCTCGCCGAGGAAGTCCGGCCCGCCCACGATGTCGATCAGGTCGAAGATCACCGCGGTCACGAAGAGGCCGACCGGGAACATCACCAGCATCGGGTGCACGGGATGGCCGAGCACCTTGAGTCGGCTCTCCATCACGGCCTCCATCCGTCGCGTCCGGACACGCGCTGCGATCCGGTCCCTACCCGTCGGCACCGGGGGCAAACCCGGCGCTCGACGCGCTCTCCTAGGCTGACCCTGGCGGATCCCGGCCCGTCGTGGGCCGAAACCGTCGTCAAGGTCAACGGACGGGGGAGGAAGACGTGACGACACGGGAGATCACCAGCACCGAGGAACTCCGCGACCTGCTGGGCGCGCCGATGCCCCGGGCGGTGGCGAAGGAACGCCGTACGCTGCACGCCCGCGACCGGGAGTGGCTGGCCGCCTCGCCGTTCTGCCTGATCGCCACCGCCGGCGCGGACGGCAGCTGCGACGTCTCGCCGAAGGGTGACCCGCCCGGCTTCGCGCTCGTGCTCGACGACACCACCATCGCCATCCCGGAGCGGCCCGGCAACCGGCGGGCCGACGGCTACCGCAACATCCTGGCCAACCCGCACGTCGGGCTGATCTTCCTGATCCCCGGCCGCACCGACACGCTGCGGATCAACGGCCGGGCCCGGCTGGTCGGCGACGCGCCCTGGTTCGCCGACATGGAGGTCAAGGGCCACCGGCCGGTGCTCGCCGTGGAGGTGGCGGTCGAGCAGATCTTCTACCACTGCGCGAAGGCGTTCCTCCGCTCCGAGCTGTGGCGGCCGGAGACCTGGCAGCCCGACGTGCTCCCGTCCCGGCCCCGGCTGGTCAAGGAGGTCGAGGCGGTGGCGGAGAGCCTGGCCGACCTGGAACGGCACTACGGCCCGGACTACGTCCGCAAGCTCTACGTCTGAGTCACGTCTTCGGCGCGAAGATCGCGGCGGCGGCGGCGATGTCACCGCCGATGATCTGCCAGTCGCCTCGGGGCGATCGTGGCGGACCCTCCGCGCGGGCGATCTCCGGTCGTCCGGTTGGGCCGGATCTGCGGGGGTACCGATCCCGGTGCAGACGACGGGACGACAAGGAGTGGTCATGACCAGGAAGGTCGAGAAGTCCATCGACGTCGACGTGCCGGTCACCACCGCGTACAACCAGTGGACCCAGTTCGAGGAGTTTCCCCGGTTCATGGGTGGCGTGCGCGAGGTGCGCCAGTTGGACGACCGGCGGACGCACTGGATCGCCGAGATCGCGGGTGTGCAACGCGAGTGGGACGCCACCATCGTCGAGCAGGTGCCGGACCGGACGGTGGCCTGGGCGGCCACCGACGGCACCACCAACGCGGGCACCGTCCGCTTCGCGCCGCTCGACACCGAACGCACCCAGGTCCACCTGCTCCTGGAGTACGAGCCGGAAGGGCTGGTCGAGCAGGCCGGCGAGCGGTTGCACCTGGTGGACCGGCAGGCCGAGTCCGACCTGGCGCGGTTCAAGGAGTACATCGAGGGCCGGCAGGTGGAGTCCGGCGGATGGCGCGGCACGATCGCTCCGGACAGACTCCCGTCCGAGGAGGCCGACCTGCCCGATCCGGCGGCGCGGCACCGTGCGGACACCGACGAGGAACCGCCGCCGCCGGAGACCGAGCCCGAGGAGGCGACGGCGCGGATCCCGGCCTCGCGGGACGCCGTCGGTCCGCGATAGACCTTTCTTCCTCCCTGCCGGAGTGGGCCCGGCGGACCGGCCGCGTGGCCGTGTCCGCCGGGCCCGCTTCGTTCCGCGTATTCACGCTTGCCGCTCCCGCCGCGGGCGGCGAGACTCCGGGGCGTGGATCTCAACCGGATCGTCGCCGCCCTGGACAGCCTGTTCGAACTCGACACGGCGCCGCCGGACACCGCGATGTCCCGCCACCTGCCCCGCGTTCACGAGGAGGCCGGCACCGACTGGCGGAGCTTCGTCGAGCCCAGGTTCGCCGAGCGCTTCAACGGGTTGATGCGGCGCGGACGGCCCGACGTCGGAACCGTGTACGGCGCCTGCTTCCCGTCGGCCGAGGTGCTCGACGCCTGGCTGGCCGTGGCCGAGCCGGGTGACCTGCTGGTCACCCACCATCCCATCGACGTCCGCAACGGCTCCCCGGAGGACGACACCTGGGCGGAGGGCTTCGTGCCGATCGACCCGGCGCGGCTGCGGGCCGTGGCCGAACGAGGGCTCTCCCTGTACTCCTGCCACGCGCCGATGGACGTCTCGCTGCGGGTCGGGACGGCCGCCGCCGCGGTGGAGGCGCTGGACGGCACCGTCGTCGACCGGTTCTGGCCGTACGGCGACGGCCACGCCGGGCTGGTGGCCGACGTCCCACCGGTCAGCTCCGCCACGCTCGTGCGGCGGGCGCGGGAGCTGTTCGGCGTGACCACCGTCGAGGTCGAGGGCGCCGACCGGGACGTCGTGACCCGGGTGGCGGTGGTCGGGGGCATCGGCGACCACGTCGAGCAGATGGCGCTCGCCGAACGACTCGGCGCGCAGGCGTACCTCACCGGCGAGCTGCACGTCCGGATCGAGGGCGAGTACGGGCGCAGCAAGTTCGCCGCCGTCCGGGCCTTCGCCGCCACCACCACCATGACCCTGATCGGGGTCTCCCACGCGGCCAGCGAGCACCTGGTCGTCGAGACCCAGTTGCGTCGCTGGTTCGCCGAGGAACTCGGGCTGACCCTGCACCCGATCCGGGAACCGCGCTGGTGGCGGTGACCGGTCACCGGCGGCCGGCGAGCACCGCCTCCGCGTACTCCCAGAGCCGGTCGGCGGCGGCCGGGTCGACGGCATGGGCGGCCACCCCGCCGGTCGCCTCCGGACCGCCCGCGACCACGTCGGCCTCCTGGTTGTCGTCGAAGTAGCGCCCGGTGACGCCCTCGACCAGCGGCGACGCGGCGAGCAGCACGGACGTCGCCGCCCCCTGGGCGGCCGTCTTGTAGTAGGGCTGCTCGATGCGGTTGCCCGCCTCGTCCATCGCCCCGAAGGCGCGCAGCGTCTCGTCGTCCATGTGGCGCTGGAGGTTCGTGGTGATGAAGCCCGGGTTCAACGCGTTGGCGGTGATCCCGTCGCCGCCCCACCGACGGGCGATACCCACCGCGAGCAGGACCTCGGCGGTCTTCGACCGGCCGTACGCGGCCCAGGTGTCGTACGGCTGCCGCTCGAACTGCGGGTCGTCGAAGTCGAACGCCTCCCGCAGGTGCGCGCCGGAGCTGACCAGCACCACCCGGGCCGACCCGGCCGCCCGCAGGTACGGGTGCAGGCCCCGGACGAGCGCGAAGTGGCCCAGGTAGTTGGTGGCCAACTGGAGTTCCCACCCCTCGGCGGTGAGCTGCCGGGCGGGAATCGCCATCACGCCCGCGTTGGCGACCAGCGCGTGCAGCGGGCCGTCCCAGCCGGCGAGGAACGCGTCCACCGAGGTCAGGTCCGCCAGGTCGAGCGCGGCGGCGTGGACGCGGCCGGCGAACTCCGCCACCAGCGGCTCCGCCCGGGCCGGCGCACGGGTGGCGACGGTGACCTCCGCGCCCGCGCCGGCGAGCGCCCGGACCGTCTCGGTGCCGATACCGGAGGCTCCGCCCGTGACGATCATCCGGCGGCCGGTCAGGTCGACGCCGTCGAGGATCTCGGCCGCCGTGGTGCGGGCCGTGAACGGGGTGCTCAGTCGGATGGTCTCTGTCATGACCTCCACGCTAGGGGCGGGACCGCTGGACTGTCCGTACTCTGGAATCCGCCACTCTTTAGCGGGCGTCCAGGGAGGGAGGTCGCGTGGATCCGCTGGACGACGTGCTCGCGCTGCTCGACACGACGAGCCACGTCTCGGCCGCCCTGTCCGCCGGCGGGCGCTGGGCGGTGCGCTTCGACCCGCCGACCGGGGTCAAGTTCAACGCCGTACGGCGCGGACGCTGCCTGCTGCGGGTGGACACCTCGCCGGAGCCGGTGCCGCTCGACGAGGGCGACTGCTTCCTGCTGACCCGGCCGGTCGGCTACACCCTGGCCAGCGACCCCGACGTGTCGGCCGAACCGGCCGGACCGATCTTCCGGGCGGCGGCCGACGGGCCGGCCCGGGCCGGCTCCGGCGACGAGGTCCTGCTGGTCGGCGGCGCGTTCTCCTTCACCGACCGGTCCCGTGGCCTGCTGCTGGACGGCCTTCCACCGGTCATCCACGTGCCCGCGACGACGCCGGAGGCGGAAACCGTCAGGTGGGCGGTCGGGGAGATCGACGCCGAACTCCGCCAGGGTCGCCCCGGCGGGCGGCTGGTCGCCGAACACCTCGCGCTGGTCATGCTGATCCGGATCCTGCGCCTGCACCTCGACCACGGAACCCCGGCCGGCTGGCTGGCCGGCCTGACCGACCCCGTGGTGGCCCCTGCCCTGCGGGCGATGCACGCCCACCCGGAACGGCCGTGGACCGTGGCGGCGGTGGCCCGCTCCGCCACCGTGTCCCGCTCGACCCTGGCCGCCCGGTTCAAGCAGGTGGTCGGGTGCGGCCCGTTGGAGTACCTCACCGGGTGGCGGATCGAGCTGGCCGCCGACCGGCTCCGCCGCTCCGAGGACACCGTGGCCACCATCGCCCGCGCCGTCGGGTACGGCTCGGAGAGCGCACTGAGCGTGGCGTTCAAGCGGGTCACCGGGCTCTCACCCCGGGCGTACCGGAACCGGACGGCCTGACGCCCGCCGAGCTCTACCCGGCCTGCTCCAGCGCGGCCCGGGCGGCGTCGACGAAGGAGTCCCGGCGCCTCGCCCGTTCCTCGATCGCGGTCCGCCGCCGCGGCCCGTGGACGTCGGCCGGCGGATCGCCGTCCGGCTCCGGGGTGGCCTCGCCGAGCAGTCGCCGCAGCTCACGGGACTCGCCGTTGATGCTCGCGGTGACCAGCTCCGCCTCCCGGGCGACCTCCTCCGGCCCTTCGAGCAGGACGATGTTGTACGCCTCGTCGAGACCGCGCAGCGCCTGGTACGTCTCCCCGTGGCCCGCCCCACTCTCCTGCCGCCAGTTCCGGTCGAGACTGCGGTACGCCTGGTCGCACGCGCCGAGGAACCCGACGTACGCGTCCCGGCGCCGCTGCGCCCTCTCCGTCGCCCGCTGCTCCGCCCGCTCCTCCCGAGCCCCCGTGAGATGGCTCGTGACCTGGCGACGGGCGGCCCACGCACCGATCACCCCGGTCATGCCGGCGGCGGCCAGAGTGGACATGGAGGTGATCAGCGCTACGGCGACCGTGTCCTGCACGCCATCCATGATCGCCCATCGGGCGGGCACGGGCAGGCCTCCGGCCCTCGCCGGCGCGATGGTCAGCCCGATCGGCTGACCCAGTAGGTCTGCTTGTGGCCCCGGGCCTCCATCCGCGCCGCCGTCGAGTCCGCCTCCGCCCGGCTGGCGTGCCGGGAGACCTCGTACCGGTTGCCGTTGTCGTCCTGGCGCCACACCGTCCAACCGTGGCGACGGTCCGCGGGCGGGGGCCAGATCGGGACGAACGCGTCCTCCGGCCAGTCCGGCAGCACCGTGCGACTGAGGGACATGAACACCGGACCGTGCGGGGTGTCGACACGCCAGTTCTCCCACTGGTCCAGATCGTGCGACGCGAACCGGGCCAGCAACCGCACCAGCTCCCGGACCTCCGCGTCGGTCAGCGGCCCGCCCGGATCCACGCTCTCCATGCGGCCACGATCCCAGAACACGCCGACCGGCGTCGATACGGTTGATCCGGCCGCCCCTCGCCGCCGGCCCGGCCAGCGACCGGGCAGAAGCCGCCTACACTGGCCGTGATCCGACCCGTCGGGAGTACGGAATGAGCCTCGACATCGCGGTGTGGGTGCCGAACGACGCCGCCCACGCCGGCCGGGTCGTCGTGGCGGATCCGCCGGGAACCAGTACGGCGGTGGGCACCGAGAGCGTTCGCCATCAGCTGTGGGGCTCGGCAGCCGCCCGGCGGCTCGGCGCGACGATCCTGCCGCAACTGGCGGACATCACCGTCGAGAATCGCGGGAATCTCCAGGTCTCACCGGCTCAGCTCGACGCCTTCGAGCAGGAGTGCGCGCTCCTGGCGGGGAACGTCGGGCACCTGTCCGCCGCGACGGGACACGACGCGGATCGGATCCTCCGGTACCTGGCCACCATGCGGCACGCCGTGACGCGCGCCAGGGCGGTCGGTGGTGGCGTCGTCATCTGGTAGTGGCGGCACGACCGGGGAAGCGATTCAGGGGCTCGGTCACGGCCGCTGACCCGGCCACCAGCGGCCCTGTTAGCTTCGCTGGCATGACTGCGCAGATCACCGCCGGGCAGTTCCACGAGGCCGACGGTGTCGAGGACTGGCGATCCCTCTACCACGTGGTCTCGGCCTGTTTCCGGACCGCTTCGCTGGCCGAGGGCACAGCGCTCGTCGATGCGATCGGTCGGCTCGCCGGCGAGGCCGAGCAGCAGTACCTGAGTATCGACCTGCGCCCCACCGGCGTCACCGTGTCCCTGTCCCGGCGCGACATCGGGCTGGCCCGCCGGATCTCGGCCGCCGCCAGGGCAATGGACATCCCCGCCGACCCGACCGCCGTGCAGCTCATCAACGTCACCCTCGACGCACTCGTCAGCGCGGAGGTGCTGCCGTTCTGGCGGGCACTGCTCGGATACCGCCAGATCGGCGACGACTACCTGGCCGACCCGGCACGTCGCGGCCCAGGCTTCGGGTTCCAGAACATGGACGCGGCGCGTCCGCAACGCAACCGCATGCACCTCGATGTCGCCGTCCCGCACGATCAAGCCGAGGCCCGCGTCGCCGCCGCCCTGGCCGCGGGCGGCCACCTCGTCTCCGACGCGCACGCGCCGAAGTGGTGGATCCTCGCCGACGCCGAGGGCAACGAGGCATGCGTCGCCACCTGGGTCGGCCGCGAGTAGCACCGTCCCGATCACACTTCCAGCCCGACACCACCGGTCCACAGCCTTGACGAGCCCGCTGTCGACCTTGAGAAACGGCGAAGCCCAGGCCAATGACCTGGGCTTCTTCACCGAGCCGCCTGACGGAATCGAATCGTCGCCCTACGCAATACCCGATCAAGTTGCCCGCCCCACCGAGCTGGGCACACAGCGGCCTGGCAGCGGAAATGCCTCCCGACATCGCACACTGATCCCCCGCTGTCTTCGCTGGCAGCCGCGTCGTCGTCGGGATCCCCTCTCGGGACCTGCTCTCCTCCGTGGCCGTTTGGATCATCGATCTGCTCGTCCTGTACGGAGTGATACGGCTGGCCGTTCGCCACGGTCCGTGAGAGTTCGGGTTCAGTCGTCGTGACCGGCAGCGGGGCGAAGGTGTTCCCACTGCGGGTCGTAGCAGACGAGCCCGTGTTCGGCGGCCATCTGTGCGGCCTCCGAGGAGACCTCGTCGGACCGGCTGAACGGGATCGTGAAGTAGACCATGGGGCCGGACGCCTCATCGATGAGGCCGTTCGACAGGAGGTAAAGCTCGGCGTCGCGGCCGTACAGGTCGGGCCATCGGGCCGCCACGGCGTCGACGTATGCCCGGATTCGCGGCGTCGGCGGCTGTTCCTCGCTCTCGAAGTACCGCTGATAATGGGCCTCGTATGCCTCACCGGCCGCTTCGTCGTTGGCGGGCAGATCGCCCTCCCACACCGCCAGGTCGTAACTCATGCGGGCAGCGTGCCAGTGCTGGCGGATCTCCTCGTCGGGCAGTCGTGGACCGTCCAGCGAGTGGTAGCAGAGCTGGATACCCGATCGCGGGCACTGGCCGTGGCGTCAAGCGACGCAAAACTCGTTGCCCTCGGGGTCCTGCATGACGACGTGACCGAGCACGTCGCCGTACCACTCCTCCCGGATTACCGTCGCGCCGGCGGATACCAACGCGGGGACCTTCTGCTGGATCAGTCGTGCCCGCTCGACCATGTCCCAGGGGCCTGGACCGGCCACCCGGAGGTCGATATGCATGCGGTTCTTGCTGGACTTGCCCTCGGGCACCTTCAGGAAGCTCATGGCAGGGCCTTGGCCGTCCGGGTCGACGATGGAGGCGTTGTCGGGCTCGTCGAAGCCAGGTTCCTTGACATAGCCGAGGGCGAGCGCCCAGAAGGCAGCTATCCGCTGCGGATCGTCGGCATCGCATCCCAAGGTCCAAAGAGTCGCCATGACGCCAAGGTACGGGGGCCCGCGACTGGCTGTCATCGGCGAGATCCCCTGCTCCCCGGTCTGCCCCACGCGTCCGCCAGGCGATCGAGCGACTAGCTCCGAGGGCATGAGCCACCCGCACGATGAGCTTGCGAGCATCCTCGCGTAGCCGCTTCCATCCAGAGTTTCTCCATGGCTTTGACGTACGCCGCGGCTTCCTCGTCGCGATGGACGTGTACGCGGGCCTGTTCGGTGACGACCTGGACGCCGTCCCCAACCGGCCAGCATTCGCGGCGCGGGACGCGGACCATCTGCGGACCGGCACGCCCGACGGCGGTCTCGTGGACCTTGAGAAACGGCGAAGCCCAGGTCGATGACCTGGGCTTCCGTACCGAGCCGCCTGACGGAATCGAACCGTCGACCTACGCATTACGAGTCTGTCGCGGCCTGGTGGTCGTCGTGGTCCTGGTCCCCGCCGACCTTCTGCTGCGGTCCGGCCGAGTCCGTCGCCGTTCGCAGGCTTGGCTGCTCCCGTGGCTGCTCCGGCCGGCGCAACGCCAACGTCCCGGGCGTCCTCTGAGCGGATGGAAGCGGACTGCGAGGAGTCACGCAACACGGCAGCCTGCTTCTGTATCGCTCTGCCTGGTTTAGCAGATACCAAAGGTGCGGCCAGGGGGACCAGGCGTGATGGGCTGTGCGTCGATGGGCGGCGAGAAGCTCCGCACCTGCCCGAGAGTCGCGTATCGAGTGATGCCACACCTCAAGGACCCAGCGTCGAGGCACGACCTTACGCCGGACGTACAAGCCAAGGGTGTCGTACATGCCAACTGCGCGGTTCATCAGGTAAAAGCTCTCGGAACGATCGTCGGGAAGCTGCTGCGATCTTCCGGCGTCAAACAGGAGCCGCCGTCCCTGCTGTATTTCGGGGGAGATGAGTTGCTCGTGCATGTACCTGTAGGCATCCCGTCGCTGTTGACTCCGCTGCACGAGCACGGTGCTCAGTGACAGGCCCACGGCCAGGGTCGCGATCACGACACCGAGCAAGTCCTTGTAGGTATTTACCCACTCCATGAGGCCAACGTAAAGACGGAAGGCAACCGGCCCGCCTCGTCTGTCCGTGTGGCGGCCTCGGGCGGCTGTCCGCAACCCCGCTGGGTGGATCCGGGCCTATCCTGTCGGCGTTTCGATACGTCGTTCGATCGTGGCGCTGAGCAAGGCCGGGCTAGCGCGATCGGTGCTCTCGCTGCTTCCTCGCCGCCCTTCTGAGTGGCATACGGGGACAGCCTCATCGGGTCGATGGTTGCTATCGTCACTCGCATGGTGGCAGGGAGTAACAAGAGCCGGCGGAAGTCTCGTAAGTCAATGTCCCCTGAGGAGCGAGGGCAAGCCGAGCGGGACCTCCGGGGTGCGGTCGCTGACCTGCAAGTCACCGCGTATTCCAACCTCCGAAACGCCATCGCCAACGTGGCGATCTTCTTCGGCTTCGTCGGCGTGTTCGCCACAGTCATCGGCGCAGCAGACGGGTTGCGGCTGATCCCGATGCTCGTCCTCGTTCTGGCTGGGATAGCCGGGGCCGTCTACTACCCGGCTCGTCACCAGCACACGTTGGCGGTCAGGCTGCTGATGGCATCCAGCGCGCTCGTGGTGATCGGGCTGGCCGGGCTGGTGCTCGTCGCCACGGTCCTCTAACCATGAGCTTCAACGTCGAACCTGGCGCGCTGGTCAACTACGCCCGACAGTTGGATCGCGCGAGTGGCGACGCGACCGCGATCTCCGGCTACATCGGCAACCACACCCAGGAGGCCACCGGGGGCGAACTGATCGCCATCGCCGCCGACGGCCATCGGCACGCCACCACCGTCATCACGGACACGATGAAGCGGCTGAACGCACTGCTCGACGCCTCCGGGCCGGAGTTGACCGCCGCCGCCGGCTACTACCGCAAGACTGACGTCAGGGCAGCATCAGACCTGGATCGCACCCTACCGGGTGCCATCCCCTGCCAGCCTCCGACAGCGCTGGAGGAGGAACTCAGGACCCTCGCCTGTCCCCCACCGCCCTTTGTCGACCTGCGCGATGTGACCGGCAGTCTCACCCCGCCACCGGAACCGGACTCACCGCCCAACGCCCTTGGCTGGATGGACTACATCAGTCCCACGTCCTGGGCCATGAAGGGCTTCGACACCGTCTTCGGCTTCGACCCGATCTCCTGGCTGCAAGAACGCATGTTCGGCAACTGGGAAGCCCTCGCCACCATGCAACCCGTCCTCACCAACGCCGGCAACGCGCTGCACGACCTGGCCCTCAACGTCCAGACCGGCGCCACGACCCTGCACCAGATGTGGCACGGACAGGCCGGAGACGCCGCACACAGCTACTTCACCCAACTGTCCGGCGCCACCGCCGCCCTGCGGGGGCCGCTCAACGACATCGGCCACGAGTACAAGGTCATGGCCGACTCCGTCTGGTCCATCGGTGAATCGCTCGGCGGCGTCATCAAGGGCCTCATCGACGCGGCCATCATCGCCGGCATCTCCGCCGCCGCCGGAACCATCACCGCGGCAACCGGCGTCGGCGCCGTCATCGGCTACGGCGTGGCCGCCGTTGAAGTCGCCAACATGCTCAAGCTGTGGGGCCAAGCCACACAGCTCTACCAACACGCCAACGCCGCCGTCCTCGCGTTCCGGTCCGCCCTGACCCACCGGCTCGGCGACCTCGAATCCGTCAAACTTCCCGCACTACCCGGCAGCAACGGCTACGACCATCCCCTCGTCGCGGCCGGCGCCACCCGATGAGCGACATCACCGACATCGCCAGCAATGACCCCCGCCGCATGAAAGCACTGCGCGACAGCCTCGACCGGCTCGCCGACAGCCCACAACCTGAACTCCGCGAGATGGCCCGCGCCGTCCTCAACGGCAACATCACGCTCAGGACAGCCGCCCTCACCAGCGCCTACGGTCCCGCGCTCAGCGACGCCTTCGGCACCTTCTGGACCTACTACAGCCAACTCGCCCCCGAAGAACGCCAGCAACTCGAAGCCACCGCCTACATCGACAACCCGGACGTCGCACACCGCCCGGGCAACGCCCAACCGTAACGGCGTCGTCCCGCCGACGTCTCGCTTACAAGCTCTGTGCGTAGCGTCCGTACGCGTCCGGGTCTTCGCCACCGCTGTTGGCACGCCCATCCACCCCCGCAACGACTACCGATCGTTCCGGGAGATCATCCGGCGGGCGGGCTTACGGCAGGTCCGTCTTCATGACCTGCGGCACACAGCGGCAAGCGTCCTACTCGCCCAGGGCGTACCCGCCCGCGTGGTCATGGAGATCCTCGGCCATTCGCAGATCAGCGTCACCCTCAACATCTACGCCCATGTGGCCCCGGAGATCGCCCGAGAAGCGGCCTCCCGGTTGGAGGGGGCGCTGTGGTCGGGTGAGTAGGTTGGCTGCTCGCTTGGCTGCTCAGCCTTCCGACTGCAAGCAAAAGGCCCAGGTCATGATCGGCAATCAAGCCGGTGACCTGGGCCTTTCCGTGGAGCCGCCTGACGGAATCGAACCGTCGACCTACGCATTACGAGTGCGTCGCTCTAGCCGACTGAGCTAAGGCGGCAACGATCGTCAAGTGTACGGCACGCCCCGCCGGAAGCCGAACGGGATACCCCTACACCAGAACCGGACATCGGGCACATCTGCCCGAGTACGGGAGAGACTTCCCGTCCGGACCGGACTACCCTGCGGCGGGTGAGCGAGGACCACGAACCACCCCGACCGTCCCCCGCGGCGCACCCGGGCGAGCGGGCCTCCCGCCGCCCGCTGAGCATGGACCCCCGGGAGCTGGGCTTCACCCCGCGCCCACCGGTCCCCTGGCTCGCGCCGCTGCTGCTGATCAGCACCGGCCTGCGGACGCTGCTCGCCATGCTGTTCGGCGCGTACCTGGACAAGCGTGAGCTGCAGAACGCCTTCGGCGACGACACGTTCCGGCAGGTCGGGCCGGACGGCGGGCTCTGGCTCGACTACGTGGCCGACCTGGGGGACGGCTTCGACGCCACCTACTCGATCGCGTACCTGCTGGCGCAGCCGGAGCTGACGGTGGACGGGCACCGGCTGCCCCGCGCGCAGACGCTGGTGATGGGCGGCGACCAGGTCTACCCGTCGGCGGGCTACGAGGCGTACGAGGACCGGTGCAAGGGTCCCTACCAGGCCGCGTTGCCGGTCGCCCCGCCGGAGCGGCCGACGCTCTTCGCGGTGCCGGGCAACCACGACTGGTACGACGGACTCACCGCGTTCCTGCGGCTGTTCGTGCGCTCCCGGGACCGGCACTTCGCCGGCTGGGGCACCGGCCAGTCCCGCTCGTACTTCGCTGTCGAGCTGCCGGCGGACTGGTGGCTGCTCGGCCTGGACGACCAGTCCGGGTCGTACCTGGACGATCCGCAGCTCACCTACTTCGACCAGGTCGCCCGCAAGCTCAACCCGCGGTCCAAGGTGATCCTGGCGGTGCCGGCGCCGACGTGGGTCAAGGCCGTCGACCACCCCAACGCGTACGACTCGATCGACTACTTCATCCGGACCATCGTCGCGCCCACCGGGGCGCAGGTACGGGTGCTGGTCTCCGGCGACCTGCACCATTACGCCCGCTACGCCGGCCCGGAGCGGCAGCTCATCACCTGCGGTGGCGGCGGCGCCTACCTCTACCCCACCCACCACCTGCCGGAGCGGTTGGAGGTGCCGCCGCGCGACACGCTCACCCGGCGCGCCAGCCGCACCCGCGAGTACGACCTGGCCGCCCGTTACCCGGACCGGGCCCGTTCCCGGCGGTACGGCTGGGGCATCTTCGGCCGGTTGCCGTTCCGGAACCCGGGCTTCACCACCCTGCTCGGCACGGTGCACACGCTGCTCATGCTGGCGATGGCCGGGGTGGCCGCGCAGCGGGCCGACTCCACCGCGCAGCGGCTGTTCAGCGTGCCGTTGGTGGCGATGCTGGTGGTGACGTTGCTGGGTGCGGCGTTCTTCGCCAAGCCGCCCAGCGCGGGCGGGAAACGGCACGCCCGGCACTGGATCCTCGGCGTGACACACGGGGTGGCGCAGGTGGCGCTGGCGGCCGGTGGCACCTGGGTCTGGCTGCACCTGCCGTTCTACGACTGGCCGTGGCCGTGGCCGGCGGTCGCCGCGGTCGTCCTCTACGGTCCGGCAAGTGGGCTGGTCGCCAGCCAGGTCGTGGCGCTCTACCTGCTGGTGGCGGGCGCGTTCGGGGTCAACCTGAACGAGTTGTTCGCCGCCCAGGGCATCGAGGACTCGAAGGCGTTCCTCCGGTTCCGGATCGACCCGGACGGCACCTTGACGATCTACCCGATCGCCCTGGACCGGGTGGCCCACGCCTGGCAGCTCAACCCGGACGACTCCCCCACCGCCCCCTGGCTGACCCCGAAGACCCCGCTGACCCCCCGCCTGGCCGAACCCCCCGTCACCCTCCGCTGACCGGGCACCGTGCCGGAGGCGGGAGGTCAGGAGGAGGTGTTGTAGTGCTGGTCGTGGGCCTGGCGGGGGGCGCAGACGGAGGCGCGGCTGCACTGGCAGCGGGAGCCGTCTGCATCCAGCCGGACCGTCACCGCGTCCCGCGGGACGCTGTGGCCGACCACCTTGCCCTCGCCCTCGGGGGTGGAGACGCGGCTGCCGACCGCCGGGGCGGACTCCTGGAACCGCTGGTAGAGCGGGTGCTCGTACTTCAGGCAGCACATCAGCCGCCCGCACGCGCCGGAGATCCGTAGCGGGTTGAGCGGCAGGTCCTGGTCCTTCGCCATCCGGATCGTCACCGGCTCGAAGTCGGTGAGGAAGGTGGCGCAGCACAGGTCGCGCCCGCAGGAGCCGATGCCGCCCTGCACCCGCGCGGAGTCGCGGGCGGAGAGCTGCCGCAGCTCGACCCGGCAGTGCAGCGTCGCGCCCAGGTCGCGCACCAGCGAGCGGAAGTCCACCCGGTGCGGCGCGGTGAAGTAGATGGTGGTGCGGTCGCTGCCGCTCTCCGGCGTGGCGAGGACGTGGTCGACGGCGACCACCTTCATCGGCAGGCCGTGCTCCCGGATCAGCCGCTTGGCGGCCACCTTCGCCTCGGCCTTGCGCCGGCGCAGCAGCTCGTCGCGGCGCAGGTCGTCGTCGCCGGCCAGCCCGGCCAGCCGGGGGAAACCGTCGGTGTCCTCGGTGACCCACTGCGCGGCCCAGACGCACTCGGCCACCTCGGGCCCGTCGTCGGTGGGCACCAGCACCCGGTCGCCCACCTGCGGGCGCAGCTCGCCCGGGTCCAGGTAGTAGAGGCGCCCGTACCGGTTGAAGCTGACCGCGCAGAGCATGCCCATGTGCCCACCCTACGCGGAGGCGCGCCGGCGGACGGCCGACCGGTCGCCGTCCGGTCACCCGACGCAGCGATCCATCCCGATCAACCCGACCGAAGCGCCTCCCACACCTCGCCCGGACGGCTGAATCCTGGGCCGGGCGCGGGACAAACGCCGGCCGACCGCGTTGAGTGAAGGCATACCTGCGGGGGGTGCAGGGGAAGGCCACGGCGTCGCCGCCGATGCCCGGCCACGGCCGGATCGGCGCGCGACGCCGTGGACCGTCAGTAGCCGATCCGGGTGGTGCCGCCGTAGCGCGGCGCGGTGGCGGCCCGGTCCCGCCACGTCGTCTCGGCCAGGCTCGGCCCCCACTGGCGCAGCAGCGTCTCGGCGCCGTCGTAGGCCACCCCGAGCACCGAGAGCACCCGGGTGGCGATCTCCGCCGCCGCCGACGCCCCGACCCGGCCCGCCTCGCCGCCCGGGCGACCGGCCGCGTGCACGGTGACCGCCTCGGCCGAGCCCAGCACCTCGGCGAGCACCCGGGCCAGGGCGGCCCGGCTGCTCTCCACCCAGCCGGCCAGCGCGTCGGCGTAGCCCGCGGTGGACTCCAGCCGCCCGACCAGGCTCTCCGGCCCTTCGTCGAGGTGCCGCAGCAGTGCGCCACGGGCCTCGTCGTAGGCCGCGGCGGCCGACCCGGACCAGGCGACCTGGTCGGTGAGCAGGGCGCAGGTGTCGTCGTAGCCCCGGACGAGCCGGCGCACGGCGTGGCCGGCGCCGGTCAGCGGCGCGGGGTGCAGGTCGAGGAACTCGCGCACGGCCGCACCGGGGAGGACCTGCATCCGGCGCAGCAACGGCCAGAGCCGGTGCCCCTCGGGCGCGCCGGCGGCCAGCAGCGCGTCGACCCGGGCGAGCAGGTCGAGGCCCGGCTCGGCCAGGCGGTCGAGCGCGTCCATCAGGCCTCCCGGGCCAGCCGGCGGGCCACCGCGTCGTCGGCCGCCGCGTAACGGTCGGCGGCACTGCGCAGGGCGGCCGCGGCGGTGGCCAGCCGGTTGGCGGCGGCCTGGGCCTCGCGCGCCCGGTCGGCGGTGGCGGCGGTCCACTGCCGGTGCAGCGCGCGCCCCACCTCACCGGGCCGGCCGACGGCGTGGGCGCCGAACGCGGGGTGCGGCGGGTCGGTGGCGGTCACCGTGCGGGCCAGCGTGGCGAGGGTCGCGCCGGCCTCGTCGAGGCGGGCGGCGAGCGCGCGCAGCGTCTCCATGTCAGGCTCCCGCCAGCGGCCGGTAGGCCGCGAAGGTCTCGTTGTGCAGCTTCTCCCGGGCCCACTGCGCCGCGTCGGCGGCGGCGGTCACCGCGGCCTGCACCGAGCCGGCCACGTCGCGCGGGCTGCGCTGGTGCAGCGGGCCGAGGAAACGCACGTCGGTGATCCGCCCGCCGGCGGTCACCACCACCTCGACGAGCCCGTCGGGTGAGCGGACGGTGACCTCGACCGTGGCCACCGCCTGGTCGAACTCGGCCTGCAGGGTCTCGATGCGGCGGTAGCGCCGCACCGCCTCCTCGATCCAGGCCTCGTCGATCTCCCCCCGCGGCATCGGCGGACTCCTCCCGGCCGGTCGGCGGCGCCGGCCCCCCGGCGTCGCCCTTACTGAGCGTGCCGCCTTCGTCACCACGGCATCACCGGACCGTACCGCACGTCAATCGCGCCTGTCGATGCCCTGTGGACAGGCCCGGGGTGGGGTGGGGTCAGCCCCGCCAGAGGGACAGCATCATCGCCTCCACCGCGATCCGCGGCTTGACGTTCGCCTCGATCGCCGCCCGGCACTCCAGCACCGCCTCCAGGCGGCGCAGCGCGCCCTCGGCCTCCCACTTCTGCGCACCGGCCCCGGCCAGCGCCGCCGTGTCGGTGTGCACCGGGGCGACCGGCGCCCGCAGCGCCATGGTGAGCGCGTCCCGGTAGAAACCGGCGAGGTCGACGAGCGCGCGGTCCAGCGCGTCCCGCTGGGCCCGGGTGGCCCGCGACTTCTGCCGCTTCTCCAGGTCCTTGAGCTGGCCGGCGGCCCCCCGCATGGCGCCGGCGGCGCCCCGGCCGGTGCCGCCCGCGCCGAGCGCGGTCTGCAGCGCCGCCCGCTCCGCCTCGTCGGCCTCCGCGACCGAGGCGGCGGCCTCCGCCTCGGCGGCCTCGATCAGCGCCGAGGCCGCGTCGAACGCGGCGCCCACGCCGGTGAGCCGGCGCGGCACCGCGAGCACGGCGTCCCGCCGCTGCCGCGCCTCCGGGTCGCGGGCCAACCGCCGGGCCCGGCCCACGTGCCCCTGCGCGGCCGCCGCGGCCCACTCGGCGACGTCCGGCGCGATGCCGTCCCGGCGGACCAGCACCTCGGCCACCGCGCCGGCGTGCGGCTGGCGCAGCGGCACGACCCGGCACCGGGAGCGGATGGTCACGGAGACGTCGTCCGGGTGGGTCGAGGGGGCGCAGAGCAGGAAGACGGTACGTGGTGGCGGCTCCTCGACCGCCTTGAGCAGCGCGTTGCCGGCGGCCTCGGTCAGCCGGTCGGCGTCCTCGATGATGACGACCTGCCACCGGCCGCCGGACGGCGTGCTCGCCGCCCGCAGCACCAGCGCGCGCATCTCGCCGACGCCGATGGAGAGCCCCTCGGGCACCACCAGCCGGACGTCGGCGTGCGTGCCGGCCAACGTGGTGTGGCAGCCCGGGCAGCGACCGCATCCGGTGCCGTGGACGCACTGCAGGGCGGCGGCGAAGGCGCGGGCCGCCACCGACCGACCGGACCCGGGCGGCCCGGTGAAGATCCAGGCGTGGGTCATCCCGGCGCCCGGGTCGGCGGCGGGGGGAGCCACCGGGCCGTCCGCGCCGGGCTCGTCGAACTCCTCGGCGAGCGCGTCGAGGCCGTCGTGCCCCTCGGGGTCCCCGGCGCCGGCCGGTGCGCCCGCGTGGGCCGCGACGGGCGCGGCGGCACGCAGCAGCGCGGCGGCCGAGGCGGCGGCCCGCCGCAGCGTGGCCACCGCCTCGTCCTGCCCGACCAGGTCACCGAAGACGTCCGTCATCGGCGGGTCTGCTCCATCGTCACCAGCTCCGCGTCGGATAACTCGGGCTGGACCGAGGTGTCCGGGCCCTGCGCCGGGCGCGGGTGCACGATCGCGGCCGGATCGACCAGGAACTCGTCCACCCGCCGGGCGACCGCGTCGGCGATCTCCTCGACCGGCCGGGACGCGTCCAGCACCAGGTAGCGCTTCGGGTCGCCGGCGGCCAGGTCGAGGAAGGCGTAGCGGACGCGCTCGTGGAACGCCAGCGACTCGGCCTCCAGCCGGTCGGCGCCCTCGCTGCGGGCCTCCACCCGACCCAGGCCGGTGCGCGGGTCGACGTCGAGCAGGACCACCAGGTCGGGCTTGAGGCCGCCGGTGGCCCAGGAGGAGAGCCAGGAGACCTCGTCGACCGGCAGCGTCCGGCCGGCGCCCTGGTAGGCCAGGGACGAGTCGACGTAGCGGTCGCTGACCACCACCGCGCCGCGGACCAGCGCCGGACGGACCACGGTGGCCACGTGGTGGGCGCGGTCGGCGGCGTAGAGCAGCGCCTCGGCGCGCGGCGACGGCGTGTCGTCGTGGGTGGTGCCCAGCACCAGCGAACGGATCCGTTCGCCGACCCCGGTGGCGCCCGGCTCGCGGGTGACCACCACGTCCCGACCCTGGCCGCGCAGCCGCTCGGCGAGCGTCGCGAGCTGGGTCGACTTGCCGGCGCCCTCACCGCCCTCGAAGACCACGAAGAGGCCGCTGGAGACGAACGGCTCGGCCGGCATCAGCGGGCGGCCCCGGATCGAACCCCAGAGGTCGGCGAGGACCGGCACGCCCTTCTTGTCGTCCATCTGCCCGAACGCGCTGATCCCGGCGAAGATGCCGGCCGCGCCGGCGGCGAGCAGAAGCAGCCGGGTCGAGGAGATCGAGATGCCCAGGTCGGCGATGGTGAGCTGGCGGGAGCCGCCGACGCCGACCAGCAGGCTGCTCAGCGCGATGGCCAGGATCAGCACCAGCCGGGTGCCGATCTGCACCACCGCGAAGACCCGGCCGCGCACCTCGTCGGCGACCTCGCCGCCGAGCAGCGTCGTGCCGGCCAGGAACGCCATGCCGGCGCCGGCGCCGACCAGGATCGCGCCGACGATCGCCATGGACAGGTGGATGGCGAACGCGAGCACCAGCACGGATGCGCTGGCCAGCACGATGCTCATGCCGAACCAGCGGCGGCGGGACATGTCCCGCACGATCATCGGGCCGAGCCCGATGCCGAGCGCCAGCCCGACGAAGATCGCGCCGAAGAGCAGCGAGAACGCGGCGTCGCCGGCGCCGAGCGAGTTGGCGAAGAACTTGGCCGTGCCGACCACGATGCCGCCGCCGGCGAAGGCGCCGAAGATGCCGAGCACCAGGCCCCGCACCAGCGGCGTCTGGCCGATGAACTTCCAGCCCTCGGCGAACTGGCGGAACATGCTCTGCTCGGCGCGCTCCCCCTCGCCGCGCTGGGCCTCGCTGATCTCCTTGATCCCGAACGCCACCACGAGCGCGGTGGCCAGCCGGGAGAAGGCGTTGAACCAGAGCGCGAGCTGGGCCGGCTCGGCCCAGTCGGGCAGGTCACCACCGACCGCCCCGCGGACGCCCCGGTCGAGCACGGCCAGCGCGACGGCGGCGGCCACCGGGGTCAGGCCGTACGTGGTGATCAGCGTGAGCTGGTTGGCCGCCTCCAGCCGGGTACGCGGGATCAGGTTGGGGACCGCCGCCTCCTTGGCCGGGATCCACATCAGGGTGATCGACTCGATCAGGAAGGTGGCGATCAGCGCCCAGCCGACCACCAGGCCGCCCGCGGCGCCGGTGAGCGCGTAGAGCGGGATCGACGCGAAGAGCACGAAGCGCAGCAGGTCGCAGATGACCATCGTCCACCGCCGGTCGAACCGGTCGGCGAAGACGCCCGCCACCGGGCCGAGCACCAGCGCCGGCAGCAGCCGGATGGCGGTCACGCCACCGAAGGCCGCGCCCTGGGCGGTGCTGCCGGACACCTGCGAGGCGGCGAAGAGCGCGGTGGCGAGCAGGCCGAGCCAGTCGCCGAAGGAGGCCGCGCTGAGCACGATCCACAGCCGGCGGAACGGCCGGATGCGCAGCACCGAACGGATGGCGGCGATCCCGGAGCGGTCGGCCTGTGTGCCGGGCGACGACACGCCGGGCGACTCGCCGTTCTTCTGGCTTTCGATGGCCGTACCTCCACGTGCCGGCCCAGATGTGGGCATCCCCGGTGGAACACTCTAGTCGCGCAGAGGGCGTCGCCCCCCGCGACATTCACCTGCTCGCCGAGCCTAGGCCGCCGGGACCACCGCCCGCAGCCCGGACAGACGCGAGGGTATTTCGCATTGCCGTCCAGACAGTTAGCGTGCAGACGTGGCCATCGACCGTGCCGAACTTCGCGATCGTCTCGACCGGGCGACCGCCCACCTCGACCCGCCGTACGCGGTGGTCGATCTCTCCGCGTTCGACGCCAACGCGGACGCGCTGGTCGGCCGGGCCGGCGGCAAGCCGCTGCGGGTGGCGAGCAAGTCCGTGCGGGTCCGCGAGCTGCTGACCCGCGCGCTCGCGCGCCCCGGCTGGCACGGTGTGATGGCCTTCACCCTGCCCGAGGCGGTCTGGCTCGCCCGGACCGGCGTCAGCGACGACGTGCTGCTGGCGTACCCGACCGCCCACCGGGCGGCGCTCGCGGAGCTGGCCGCCGACCCGGCCCTCGCCGACGCGGTGACGCTGATGGTCGACGACGCCGGGCAGCTCGACCTGATCGACCGGGTCTGCCCGCCCGGCCGCCGCCCCGCCCTGCGGATCTGCCTCGACCTCGACGCCTCCTGGCGACCGCTGCGGGGGCGGGTCCACGTCGGCGTGCGCCGCTCCCCGGTGCACAGCGCCAGGGCGGCCGGCACGCTCGCCGCCGCCGTCGCCGGCCGGCCGGGCTTCCGGCTGGTCGGCCTGATGTCGTACGAGGCACAGATCGCCGGCCTCGGCGACGCCCCGCCGGGGAAGGCGGTGCTCGGGTCGGCGATCCGGGTCGCCCAGCGCGGGTCGTACCGGGAACTGCTGGCCCGCCGGTCGGCGGCGGTCGCCGCGGTCCGCGAGCACGCCGACCTGGAGTTCGTCAACGGCGGCGGCACCGGCAGCGTGGCCGCCACCAGCGCCGACCCGGCGGTCACCGAGGTCACCGCCGGCTCGGGCCTCTACGGGCCGACGCTGTTCGACGCGTACCGTGCCTGGCGGCCGACCCCGGCGGCGTTCTTCGCCTGCGCGGTGGTCCGCCGGCCGACGCCCGCGATCGCCACCGTGCTCGGCGGCGGTTGGATCGCCTCCGGCCCGGCGGCGGACAGCCGGCTCCCCCGGCCCTGGCTGCCGGCCGGGCTGACGCTGCTCGGCGCCGAGGGTGCGGGCGAGGTCCAGACCCCGCTGGCCGGGGACGCCGCGAGCGACCTGCGGGTCGGCGACCGGGTGTGGTTCCGGCACGCGAAGGCCGGTGAGGTGTGCGAGCACGTCAACGAGGTGCACCTGGTCGAGGGCGACGCGGTGGTCGCGACCGCGCCCACCTACCGGGGTGAGGGGCGGGCCTTCCTCTGACCGGGCCGGGACGTGACGACGGCGGGTCCCGGCGCACTCGCAGAACCCGCCGCTCGGCGTGCCGCTCAACCCTGGTGGACGACCCCCGTCGGGGCGTCGACCTGCCGGTGCAGGTATTCCCGGATGAGCGCCTTCGCCTCGACCAGCACCCGCTCGTCGCCGTCGGTGCGCCGGCGGAACGCCAGCTTGATCAGGGCGTCCGCGGCCTCCACCGCGACCTCCAGGTGGAACCGCAGGTCGGGCACGCCGGCCAGACCGAACCGTTCGGTGAGCACGCGGGCGAGCTGCTCCGCGATGACGCCGTTGTTGTCCCGCTGGTCGTCCAGCAGGTGCAGGTCGACCACGTCGCCGAAGTGCAGGGTACGGAAGCCGGGGACGGTGCGGTGCATCGAGATGTACTCGTCGATCGCCGCGTCGACGCCGTCCCACCAGTGGGTCAGGTCGTCCGAGGCGAACCGCTCGTCGAGCCGCTGGAGGTAGGACTCCATGGTGCGCAGCGTCAACGCCTGCACGATCGCCCGCTTGTCCGGAAAGAACTGGTAGACCGACCCGATCGCCACCTCGGCACGCTCGGCGAGCAGGGTCGTGGTCAGCCCCTCGTACCCCACCTCGTCGACGAGCTCGGCGCAGGCGTCCAGCATCCGCTGGACCCGCGCGACACTTCGACCCTGCACCGGTACCCGACGCAGCGGCCCGGTCGTGGCGGCTGGTGTGGACACTCGGCGCCACCCCCCTTCGACGGATGAACATATCTGCACGTCACGAGTCTGTGA
This sequence comes from Micromonospora sp. WMMD754, assembly GCF_049315235.1. Lineage (NCBI taxonomy): Bacteria > Bacillati > Actinomycetota > Actinomycetes > Micromonosporales > Micromonosporaceae > Micromonospora > Micromonospora sp. WMMD754. Next base: position 2,453,340 of record NZ_CP186058.1, on the reverse strand, counting down.
CTACCGGTACAACGAGCCGGGCTCGATTGCGGTATTTACCAGGCACAACGTTCCTGATATGAATTCAGTTCATATTCATGTCGAGGAGTGGCCGTCATGACCGGTACCCCCGTCGCCTGGTCCAACTGGGCCGGCAACCAGCACAGCACGGCGCTCCTCACCGCGCGTCCCCGGACGGTCGACGACGTCGCCGAGGCGGTCCGCCAGGCCGGCGCCGCCGGCCGGACGGTCCGGGCGATCGGCAGCGGTCACTCCTTCACCGCCGCCGCCGTGGCCGACGGTCACCGGCTCGACCTCGCCGACCTGGAGACCGACGTCACCGTCGACGTGGCGCGCCGCCTGGTCACCGTACCGGCCGGGATGACGCTGCACACCCTCAACGAACTGCTCGCCGGGCACGGGCTGGCGATGCCCAACCTCGGCGACATCGACGCCCAGACCATCGCCGGCGCGCTCTCCACCGGCACCCACGGCACCGGCGGCAGGCTCGGTTGCCTCTCCACCTTCGTGACCGCGCTGACGCTGGTCACCGGCACCGGTGAGGTGCTGCGCTGCTCGGCCGAGGAACACCGCGACGTGTTCGACGCCGCCCGGGTCGGGCTCGGCGCGGTCGGCGTGCTGGTCGAGGTCACGCTGCGCTGCGTGGACGCCTTCGTGCTGCGCGCGCACGAGCGGCCGGCCCCGCTCGCCGAGGTGCTCGACGACCTCCCGGGCCTGCACGAGCGGCACGACCACGCCGAGTTCTACTGGTTCCCCTACACCGACCGGGTGCAGGTCAAGGCAAACGACCGGGTACCCGCCGACGACCGGCCGCTGCCCCGCTGGCGCGGCTGGCTGGACGACGAGTTCCTGTCCAACACCGTCTTCGCCGGCGCCTGCCGGCTCGGCCGCGCCGTGCCCGCCCTCGCGCCCCGGATCAGCGCCGTCTCCGCCCGCGCGCTCACCGAACGCACCTACACCGGCCGCTCCGACCACGTCTTCTGCACCCCGCGCCGGGTCCGCTTCGTGGAGATGGAGTACGGGCTGCCCCGCGACGCGCTGCCCACCGCGCTGACCGAGCTGCGCCGGATCGTGGACCGGATGCCGTTCAAGGTGCTGTTCCCGGTCGAGGTGCGGTTCACCGCCGCCGACGACATCTGGCTGTCCCACTCCTTCGGCCGGGACTCCGCGTACATCGCCGTGCACCAGTACGTGGGGATGCCGTACGAGCCGTACTTCCGCGCGTTCGAGCAGGTGGCGACCGAGCTGGGTGGGCGACCGCACTGGGGCAAGCTGCACTGGCGGAACGCGGAGTCCCTGGCCACCGCCTACCCGAGGTTCACCGACTTCCAGTCCGTCCGCACCCGCCTGGACCCGAACAACGTCTTCACAAACCCCTACCTCCGCCAGGTCCTCGGCTCCTGACCAGATCTTGGTACGAGGGCGCCCCTTGAGGGGCGTTCCCATACCAAGATCTCGACGGCTGTCCACAGGGACAGCAGTGACGACGGGACAGGGGGTGGGATACGTGTGTGGAGTGGCCGGGGGATGAGGCGGACGAGTTGAGCTGGTTGCTGTTCCATCAGGAACGGGTGCTCGAAGCGACGCAGGCTCGACGGTTCCTGTCCGAGAAGGCGATTCGGCACCGGCTCGGCAGCGGGCGCTGGCGGCAGGTGCACCGGCGCGTCTACGTCACCCACAACGGGCCGGTGGGTCCGAGAGAGCGGCATTGGGTGGCGGTGCTCGCGGCGGGACCGGCCGCGACGCTGGGTGGACTCACCGCAGCACAGGCGTGGGGGCTACGGCGCTACCAGAGCCGGCTGGTGCATCTTCTGCTGCCCGCCCGGCACCAGACGAGAACCCTGCCGCCAGGTGTTCGGGTCCACCGCACCACCGCACTGCCGCCGTCGGACGTGCTGGACGTCGGCAAGCCCCGCCGGACCATGCCGGCCCGCTCGCTCGTCGACGCGGCCCAGTGGGCGGCGACCGACGAGGAGGCACGGGCCGTCATCGCGGCAGGCTTCCAGCAACGCCTGGTCTGGGGCGACGACCTGCATCGGGTGCTGGAACGGCTCCCTCGCGCACGGCGGCGTCGGCTGATCCTGGCGACCGCCACGGACGCGGCCGGCGGTGCCCATTCCCTCGCCGAACTCGACTTCCTCGATCTCGTCCGGCGCGCCGGTCTACCCGAACCGTCCCTCCAGGTCGTCCGGCGTGACGCCACCGGGCGGCGGCGCTACCTGGACGTCTGGTTCGAGCGGTGGCGGGTGCACGTGGAGATCGACGGTGGGCAGCACCTCGACCCGAAGAGCGCCTGGGCGGACATGCAGCGGCAGAACGACGTCTGGGCCACCGGTGACCGGGTACTCCGCTTCCCCGCCTGGGCCGTCCGCAACGACCCCACCCGCGTGCTCACCCAATTACGTGCCGCCCTGCGATCCGCAGGCTGGCCCGGCTGAGATCTTGGTACGGACCCGCCCCTCCAGGGGCGCCCCCGTACCAAGGTCACTCCTTCGGGGTGGAGGTCGCCTTTTTGGGGGCGGCCTTTTTCGCGGGGGTTTTCTTGGCGGCTGTGGTCTTCTTCGCCGCCGCCGTGGTCTTCTTCGCCGCGGTGGTCTTCTTGGCGGGGGCGGCCTTCTTCGCCGCCTTCTTCTTCGGGGCCGGACCCTTCGCCCGCTTCTCGGCGAGCATCTCCGACGCCTGCTCCAGCGTCAGCTCCTCCGGCGTCTGCCCGCGCCGCAACGACGCGTTGAACTCGCCGTCGGTCACGTACGGCCCGAAGCGCCCGTCCTTGATCACCAGCGGCTTCTCGGTCAGCGGGTCGGCGCCCATCTCCCGCAGCGGCGGCGCGGCGGCGCGACGACCACGCGTCTTCGGGGCGGCGAGCAGGGCCAGCGCCTCGTCGAGGGTGACCGTGAACATCTTGTCCTCGGACTCCAGCGAGCGGAACTCCTCGCCCCGCTTCACGTACGGGCCGTAGCGACCGTTGTTGGCGAAGACCTCCACGCCGTCCGGGGCCACGCCGACCAGCCGGGGCAGGCTGAGCAGCTGCAACGCCTGGTCGAGGGTGAGGCTGTCCGGCGACTGCGAGCGCAGCAGCGACGACTTGCGCTCGCCGCTGGCCACGTACGGGCCGAACCGGCCGGACTTGAGCAGGATCGGCTCACCGGTCGACGGGTCGTCGCCGAGCTTGCGCTCACCGCCGCCGCCGAGGAACAGCTCGTGCACCTTCTCCGGGGTCAGCTCGTCGGGCGCCAGGCCCTCCGGGATCGGCGCCCGGTCGCCCTGCGAACCGCCCTCCTCGCCCTCACCGGCGGGCGTGACCTGCTCGCCGCCCGGCAGTTCGCGCTGGAGGTACGGCCCGTACCGGCCGACCCGGACGACGACCTCGCGGCCCTCGTCGTCGGTGAACAGCGGGATGGAGTTGACGCTGCGCGCGTCGATCTCGCTGAGGTTCTCGGTGACCAGCTTCTTCAGCCCGCCGGCGTGCGCGATGGCCTGGTCGCCGGTGCCGTTGGCGCTGCCGAAGTAGAAGGAGGTGAGGAAGTCGACGGCGGCGTGGTCGCCGCCGGCGATCTCGTCCAGTTCGTTCTCCATGCTGGCGGTGAAGTCGTAGTCGATCAGGCGCGGGTAGTGCCGCTCCATCAGCCCGATCACCGCGAACGCCAGGAACGACGGGATCATGGCCTGGCCGCGCTTCACCACGTATCCGCGGTCCTGGATGGTCTGCATGATCGACGCGTAGGTGGACGGGCGGCCGATGCCCAGCTCCTCCAGCGCCTTGACCAGCGACGCCTCCGTGTAACGCGAGGGCGGCTGGGTGTGGTGGCCCTGCGCGGCCAGCTCGTCGGCGGTCAGCGGCTGGTCCTTGACCAGCGTGGGCAGCCGCCGCTCGGCGTCCTCCGCCTCGGCGTTCTCGTCGTCGCTCGACTCGACGTACGCGCGCAGGAAGCCCGGGTCGGTGATCGTCTTGCCGGTGGCGCCGAAGTCGGCCTCCTCCTGGGCGGAGGAGACGGCCCGGATGCGCACCGAGACACTGGAGCCGACCGCGTCGGTCATCTGCGAGGCGATGGTGCGCCGCCAGATCAGCTCGTAGAGCTTGAACTCCTCGGCGGACAGCTCCTTGGCCACGTCGCCCGGGGTGCGGAAGTTGTCCCCCGCCGGGCGGATCGCCTCGTGCGCCTCCTGGGCGTTCTTCACCTTGCCGGTGTACCGGCGCGGCTCCGGCGGCACGCTGCGCTCGCCGTACAGCTCGACGATCTGCCGGCGGGCCGCCGTGATGGCGGTCTCCGACAGGTTCACCGAGTCGGTACGCATGTAGGTGATGTAGCCGTTCTCGTACAGGCGCTGCGCGGTGCGCATCGTCTGCTGCGACGAGAACCGCAGCTTGCGGGCCGCCTCCTGCTGGAGCGTGGAGGTGATGAACGGCGCGTACGGGCGGCGACGGTAGGGCTTCTCCTCGACCCGGGTGACCGTGAACGGCCGGTCCGCGAGGCGGGCGGCCAGCCCTCGGGCCCCGCTCTCGTCGAGGTGCACGACGCCGGCGCCGGCGCGGACGCGGCCCGTGGTCGGCTCGAAGTCCTTGCCGGTGGCGATCCGGTCGCCGTTCAGCGCGACCAGGGTGGCGTTGAAGGTACGCGGCCCCTCGCCCGGCTTCGCCACCGCCAGGGTGGCCAGGATGTCCCAGTATTCGGCGGTGCGGAACGCCATCCGCTGGCGCTCCCGTTCGACCACGATCCGGGTCGCCACGGACTGCACCCGGCCCGCCGAGAGCTTCGGCATGACCTTCTTCCACAGCACGGGGGAGACCTCGTAGCCGTAGAGCCGGTCCAGGATCCGCCGCGCCTCCTGGGCATCCACCAGGTCGCGGTCGATCTCCCGGGGGTTCGCCACCGCGGCCTGGATGGCCGGCTTGGTGATCTCGTGGAAGACCATCCGCTTGACCGGCACCTTGGGCTTGAGCGTCTCCACCAGGTGCCAGGCGATCGCCTCGCCCTCGCGGTCCTCATCCGTGGCCAGGAAGATCTCGTCGACCTCCTTGGCCAGCTTCACCAGCTTGCTGATCTGCTGCTTGCGGTCGGCGGAGACCACGTAGAGCGCGTGGAAGCCGTTGTCGACGTCGACGCCGAGCCGGGCCCAGGGCTCACCCTTGTACTTGGCCGGCACGTCGGCGGCGTTGCGGGGCAGGTCCCGGACGTGGCCGAAGCTGGCCTCCACGACGTACCCCGGGCCGAGGTAGCCCGAGATCGTCTTGGCCTTCGCCGGTGACTCGACGATGACCAGACGGGTGGTTCCAGCGTTGCTCGGCACGTCTCTCCCCGACCTCACTCCTACGCCATGCCCGCTTCGGGCCGTGTTTCGCCCCTCCGGACCGCCGGCGGTCCGGATGTCCAACGTAACGCGCCGTCCGCGTCCCGGGTTTCGTGGGCGGCAAACGGGCCGCCTCCCCCGGCGCCCCGGCCGCACCCTGCCGGACGGCGCCACCGTACACCGTGGGTAGGGCACCGGGCGGGTCACTGTGACGATCGCGCACCCCCGGCGGAGGGGGCACCGGTCGTTTTCCGGCCCAAACCACCGCCGGGCATGTCCGGGATCGGACAGCCGGTGGGGTTGCGCCGGTGGATCAGCCGTGCGGGCCCGGCCACTCGGCCGCCGGCGCGGCCGGCGGACGCTCCCCGACCAGCTCCGCGAGCCGGTTCACCCGGCGTCCCCCGATCCGGTAGGCGGGCCCGCCCTCGCCCGGTTCGACGAACGCGGCCGGCAGCCCGACCGCCGCCAGCGCCGCCCGCACCGACGGCCAGCACGGCTCGTCGTCCGGGCCGAGCCGGAGCCGGAACCCGGCCGGTTCGGCCGTCCCGGCCGCCGCCGCCCAGAGCCGCAGCCGCCGCCCGTCCAGGTGGAACCGGGCCGGCGGCCGCTTCGCCGCACCGCGCAGCCAGGCCCGCGCGAGCGGCGCCAGCGTGGTCGAGTACGCGGTGCGCACCCGGTGCCGGCCGTCCCCGGTCGGCTCCCAGCTCGCCGGCACGCCCCGCGCGCCCAGCTCGGCCACCAGCACATGCACCCGCCAGGCGGCGTCCACCACCACGGAGATCCGGGCGGTGCCGCCCATCCGCACCACCTCGCCCGGCCCGGCGAGCAGGCCGGCGAGATCCGCCAGCGCGGGGTCGGCCGCCTCGGTGGAGAAGAGCGAGGGCTGGCGGGCCGGGTTCGGGGTGGGAGGGGTCAGCGACACTCCGGGACCTCGTCGAAGGCCTCTTTCAGTTCGGGCGAGTTGAGCTTGCTGGTGTCCAGCGCGCTCGCGTCGTACTCCTTGTTCAGGGTGTCCACGGCGGCGCGCACGCCGTCGTAGAACGGACCGGCCTGGGCGGTGTCGAGCCCGTCGATGGTGTCCCGGGCCCGCCCGTACGCGTCCCGCATCTTGCTCAGCGAGCCGCGGAACCCGGCCGACACCTCGTCGCCGTGTTCGACCTCCGGCACGCCCGCCTCCTCGACCTTGCGCCGGGCCGTCTCGCTGGCCTCTGCGGCGCCGGCGAACAGCCGGACCAGGTTCTCCCTGGCCTGCGCCGGCGTGGTCTGCGCGGTCATCTGCTGCTGGGTGCTGCTGGTGAGCTTGGAGATCTCCGCCCGCCAGGGGGTGAGCGCCTGGCAGACCGACGCCGCCCAGGCGCGCGGGCTGGGACCACCGCACCCGGCGACGACGAGAACCAGCGTGGCCAGGACCACCGTGAGCTTTCCGGCGGTTGCCGCCCGGCGCGTACGCATGCGTTGCAGCGTACGACCTCCGGGAGGAACCGCCACCGGTCAGGTTTCGTGCACGGGACCGCCGGACGGCACGGTTCCCGGCCGGCCGGGGCCGACCGGGAACCGTCGTGTCACTCAGGCGTTGACCGTCTCCGGCCGCTGGTCCGGGGTGCCCGCACCGCTGTCGGAGTTGTCCATGGCGACACCCTTGCGCTTGCTGAACACCACCGCCGCGGCGATGATCAGCGCGGCCACCACGGCGATCGTGATGCGCAGCGCGGGGTTCTTGTCCTCGCCCACGCTCCAGGCCACCACGGCCGGGGCGATCAGCAGCGAGACCAGGTTCATCACCTTGATCAGCGGGTTGATCGCCGGACCGGCGGTGTCCTTGAACGGGTCGCCGACGGTGTCGCCGATGACCGTGGCGGCGTGCGCCTCGGAGCCCTTGCCGCCGTACGCGCCGTCCTCGACCAGCTTCTTGCCGTTGTCCCAGGCGCCACCGGAGTTGGCCAGGAAGACCGCCATCAGCGTGCCCGCGCCGATGGCGCCGGCCAGGTAGGAGGCCAGCGCGCCCGGGCCGAGGCCGAAGCCGACCGCGATCGGGGCCAGGATGGCCAGCAGGCCGGGGGTCATCAGCTCGCGCTGCGCGTCCCGGGTGCAGATGTCCACGACCTTGCCGTACTCGGGCCGCTGGGTGCGGTCCATGATGCCGGGCAGCTCGCGGAACTGCCGCCGTACCTCCATCACCACGGCGCCGGCCGAGCGGGACACCGCGTTGATGGCCAGGCCGGAGAAGAGGAAGACCACCGCGGCGCCGATGATGAGGCCGACCAGGTTGCGCGGGTTGGCCACGTTCAGCGCGTTGAGGATCTCGGTGCCGACGTCGCCCACACCCGCGTCCGCGTACGAGGTCCGCAGGGTGTCGGTGTAGGAGCCGAACAGCGCGGTCGCGGCCAGCACCGCGGTGGCGATCGCGATGCCCTTGGTGATCGCCTTGGTGGTGTTGCCGACCGCGTCCAGCTCGGTCAGCGTCCGCGCGCCGTGCTCGTCGATGTCGCCGGACATCTCGGCCACGCCCTGCGCGTTGTCGGAGATCGGGCCGAACGTGTCCATGGCGACGATGACGCCGACGGTGGTGAGCAGGCCGGTGCCGGCCAGCGCGACCGCGAACAGCGAGAGCGTGATGGAGCTGCCGCCGAGCAGGAACGCGCCGAACACGCCGGCGCCGATGAGCAGCGCGGAGTAGACCGCCGACTCCAGGCCGATGCTGATGCCGGCGAGGATGACGGTGGCCGCGCCGGTCTGCGAGCTCTTGCCGATGTCCTGCACCGGGCGCCGGTTGGTCTCGGTGAAGTAGCCGGTCAGCGCCTGGATCGCGGCGGCCAGCACGATGCCGATCACGACCGCGCCGATGGCCACCAGCCGCGGGTTGCGGTCGACGTCGGTCAGCCCGCCCTCCAGCTCGCCGAACGTCGCCGGCAGGTACGCGAACGCGGCGATCGCCACCAGCACCGCGGAGATCACCGCGGAGAGGTAGAAGGCCCGGTTGATCGCGGTCAGGCCGTTGCGGTCGCTGGTGCGCAGCCGGGTGATGAAGACGCCGACGATCGCGACCAGCACGCCGATGGTGGAGATGATCAGCGGGAAGACCAGGCCGTCCTCGCCGAACGCGGCGCGGCCCAGGATCAGCGCGGCGACCAGCGTGACCGCGTACGACTCGAACAGGTCGGCGGCCATGCCGGCGCAGTCGCCGACGTTGTCGCCCACGTTGTCGGCGATGGTGGCGGCGTTGCGCGGGTCGTCCTCCGGGATGCCCTGCTCGACCTTGCCGACCAGGTCGGCGCCGACGTCGGCGGCCTTGGTGAAGATGCCGCCGCCGACCCGCATGAACATGGCCAGCAGCGCGGCGCCGAAGCCGAAGCCCTCCAGCACGGTGGGGGCGTCTCCCCGGAACAGGATGACGACCAGCGCCGCGCCGAACAGGCCGAGGCCGACGGTGAGGAAGCCGACCACGCCGCCGGTGCGGAACGCGATCTTCATGGCGCCCTCGCGCCCGCCTTCGCGCTCCCGGGCGGCCGCGGCGACCCGCAGGTTGGCCCGGGTGGCCAGCCACATGCCGGCGCCGCCGATGAACGCGCTGAACAGCGCACCCACCACGAAGAACGCCGACCGGCCGATCTTCACCAGGGTCTCGTTGCCGTCGGTGTCGTGCACCGGCAGCAGGAAGAGCAGCACGACGGCGATCACCACGAAGATCGCCAGGGTGCGGAACTGCCGCAGCAGGTACGCGGACGCGCCCTCCTGCACCGCCCCGGAGATCTCCTGCATGTTGGTGGTTCCCGTACCGGCCGCCAGGACCGCCCTGGTGAGGGCGGCCGCGAAGACGAGCGCCACCAGCGCGATGACCGCGGCGATGACGACGTACGTCACGTTGGCTCCGGTAAGGGACAGGGCGCCGCCGTCGGCGGCCAAGGTCCCGGACATCTATGTCCTCCTGTACCGAACACTCGCGCCGGCTCGTGGAGACGCACGGGCCGACGCCTGGATGCGAACTCGCCAGCGCGCGCCATCCACCCGTTTCCGCTGGCTGCGGGCAGCGATCACTTGCTGACAACCCGGGTACTGTAGCCCTCCGGCGTGGTGAGGGTCACACCGAGGGGGCACCGTGTCTCGATGATCTTCGTAACTGTGTTATGCGAGGAAATCTGATATATAGGGCGGTCGACACGACGAGGCCGCGCTCCCCGACGGGGAACGCGGCCTGCGATCGGACAGGGTCAGGGGCGGCCGGCCGGCCAGGCCATCCGGACCTCGGTGCCGACACCGTCGTCGACCGGGCGGACCTGGAGGTCCTCCACGAAACCGGCGAGCAGGGCGAAGCCCACCCCGGTGGTGAGCGCGTCCTCGCTGAGCGACTCCTTCGCCAGCTCGTCCGGGCCGAGCGCGGCCAGCCCGAGGCCCGCCTCGATCGGGGCCCGGTCCACCACCCGCACCGAGTAGCCGCCGCCGTCGGACATCTCCACGTAGACCGGCTCGGCCAGCCCGTACTGCCGGTGCAGCGCCACCGCCCGGGTGCACGCCTCACCGATGGCCAGGCGCACCTCGTCGAGCAGGTCCTCGCGCACGCCGGCCCGCCGGGCCACCGCGACGCCGACCAGACGGGCGGTGCGCACGTGCACCGGGGCCGGGGAGAAGGACAGCTTGACGGTGGCCATCACGCGCCGGTGGTGTCGGCGGCGATGGCCGCGTCGACCGTCGGGTGCAACGGGAAGACCTGGTCCAGTGCGGTGATCCGGAAAATCTTGAGCAGCGGCTCCTTGTCGCAGACCAGGGCGAACGAGCCGCCGGCCGCGCGCAGCCGCTTCAACGCGCCGACCAGCACGCCGAGCCCGGTCGAGTCGAGGAAGTCGACCCGACCCAGGTCCACCACGACGCGGCGGGCCCCGCCGTCGATCAGCTCCAGGAGTCGTTCACGCAGGCGGGGGGCGGTGTAGACATCCACCTCACCGCCGACCTCGAGCACCGTGTGCTCCCCCACGGTGCGGGTCGCCAGCGACAGCTCCATCGGCCCCTCCTCGGTAAACTCTCCTGGGCATCTAACCATCCCCGCCGTGCGACCCCCTCGGGTCACCGGTCAAGGCCCTCCCCATACCCCCACCCTGCGGTTCCCAATTCCGAACACCAGTGCGAGAGTGCAGGACGTGACCGACGACAGGCCCGGCCCCCGGCGCGCGCCGGCCGAGCTGCTGCACCGGTTGCGGCTGCGGCACGCCGCCGATCCGGTCACCCATGTCGAGCGGGTCCCGGCCCGCGCGGGCGAGCCGGTCCCGTGGCCCGGCTGGGCACCCGAGGACCTGCGGGCGGCGTTCGCGCGCCGCGGCGTCGCCGCCCCGTGGCGGCACCAGGCCGAGGCCGCCGAGCTGGCGTACGCGGGCCAGCACGTCGTGGTGGCCACCGGCACGGCGTCCGGCAAGTCCCTGGCCTACCAGCTGCCGGCGCTCGGCACGCTGCTCGCCGACCCGCGCGCCACCGTGCTCTACCTGGCCCCCACCAAGGCGCTCGCCGCCGACCAGCTGCGCGCCGTCGCCGGCCTGGAGCTGGACGGGGTACGCCCGGCCACCTACGACGGGGACACGCCACGCGCCGAACGGGAGTGGATCCGCCGGCACGCCCGCTTCGTGCTGACCAACCCGGACATGCTGCACCACGGCATCCTGCCCGGGCACGCGCACTGGTCCGGCTTCCTGCGCCGGCTCGCGTACGTGGTGGTCGACGAGTGCCACACCTACCGGGGCGTCTTCGGCTCACACGTCGCCCACGTGCTGCGGCGGTTGCGCCGGCAGTGCGCCCGCTTCGGGCGTACCCCCGTCTTCTTGCTGGCCTCGGCCACGTCGGGTGACCCGGCGACGGCGGCCGGGCGGCTCACCGGCCTGCCCGTCACCGCCGTCACCGAGGACACCTCGCCGCGCGGCGGGGTGACGTTCGCGCTCTGGGAGCCGCCGCTGCTGCCGCCCACCGACGCGTCCGTCGACGCCGACCTCGTCCAGGTCCGGCGCTCCGCGTTGCGGGAGACCGCCGACCTGCTCGCCGACAGCGTGGTCGAGGGGGTACGCACGCTCGCGTTCGTCCGGTCCCGCCGGGGCGCCGAGGTGGTCGCCGCGAACGCGCGCCGGGCGCTCGACGAGGCGGTGCCCGGGCTGGGTGGCCGGGTGGCCGCCTACCGGGCCGGCTACCTGCGCGAGGAACGCCGGGAGCTGGAACGGGCGCTGCTGCACGGCGACCTGCTCGGCCTCGCCTCCACCAACGCGCTCGAACTCGGCGTCGACCTGGTCGGGCTGGACGCGGTGCTGATCTGCGGCTGGCCGGGCACCCGGGCGTCGCTCTGGCAGCAGGCCGGCCGGGCCGGGCGCTCCGGGGACGAGGCCCTGGCGGTGCTGGTGGCCCGGGACGACCCGCTCGACACCTACCTGGTGCACCACCCGGAGGCGTTGTTCGGGCGGCCGGTCGAGGCGACGGTGCTCGACCCGGCCAACCCGTACGTGCTCGCGCCGCAGCTCGCCTGCGCCGCGCACGAGGCCCCGCTCACCCCGGCCGACCTGGACCTGTTCGGCGAGGGCGCGAAGGAGGCGGTGGACTCGCTGGTCGAGGCGGGGGCGCTGCGGCAGCGGCCCACCGGCTGGTACTGGCGGCATCGGGAACGCCCCGAGGTCGACCTGCGCGGCGAGGGCGGCGCCCCGGTCTGCGTGGTGGAGGAGTCCACCGGCCGGCTGCTCGGCACCGTCGACGGCGGGTCCGCGCACTTCCTGCTCCACACCGGCGCCGTCTACCTGCACCAGGGCGTCTCCTACGTGGTCGACTCCCTCGACCTGGCCGACGGGTGCGCGCTCGTGCACGCCGAGGAGCCCGACTGGTCCACCCACGCCCGCGACGTCACCTCGCTGTCAGTGGTCTCGGTCCGCTCGTACGTCGACGCCGGCCCGGTCGGGCTGTTCCTCGGCGAGGTGGACGTGACCAGCCAGGTGGTGTCGTACCAGCGGCGGCGCATCGCCACCGGTGAGGTGATCGACACCCGCCCGCTGGACCTGCCCGCGCGGGAGCTGCGCACCGTCGCGGTCTGGTTCACACTCTCCCCCGGGTCGCTGGCCGCCGCCGGTGTGGAGGCGGCGGACGTACCGGGCGCGCTGCACGCCGCCGAGCACGCCGCGATCGGCCTGCTGCCGCTGATGGCGACCTGCGACCGGTGGGACATCGGCGGCCTCTCCACGGCGCTGCACCCGGACACCGAGGCGCCGACCGTCTTCGTCTACGACGGCCACCCGGGTGGGGCGGGTTTCGCCGAGCGGGCCTACGGGACGGCCGCCGCCTGGCTGCGCGCCACCCGGGACGCGATCGTCGAGTGCGGGTGCGAGACCGGCTGCCCATCCTGCGTCCAGTCCCCGAAGTGCGGCAACGGCAACAACCCGCTGGCCAAGCCGGAGGCGGTCAAGGTTCTCGACGTGGTGCTCGCCAACCTCGCCACGGCCGGCGCGGGCCGGCCCGGGGGCGACGGTCCGGGCGAGGCCCGGCCGGGGGGTGACGGTCCGGGCGCGGGCCGGCCGGGGGGTGACGGTCCGGGCGCGGGCCGGAGCGGAACGCTGCCGCGGCAGGGCGAACGGACGGTTCTCCCCTCACCCACCGGGTCCGGCGCTTCGGACTGACCGGCCTCACCGGCCGCCACCTCGGGGAAGTGGCGACATCGACTGGCCGCCGACCCCGCCACATCGCCGAGCCGGTGTGGATCATGCGAGTGCCGTACCGAAGTCTGGTGGGTGGGACGCGTGCATGAGCGTGGCAGCCTCGGGGCATTGATGCATGGGAGCGCTTCCATGCATCATTTCGGTAGCGCCGAGGAAACCAGACCCGTCCCGCCGGAGGTGCCGCCGTGGCCGACACGATCGCCGAGACCGTCGAGCTGCTCTACACCATCGACCAGGAGAACCTCACCCCGGACCAGCAGATCGCGCTGGGCACGGCGCTGGCGAACCTGGCCCAGGCCGAGCGGCTGGAACAGATCAACGAACGCCTGCGCGGCATCCACCAGGTGCTGAACAGCTGGGCCATGAAGGCCACGGTCGACGGCGGACGCTGACCGCGCGTTGTGGTCACCCACCCCATCACCTGCCGGTTCGCCACGGTGGTGGGGTCCACACCGCTCGACCGCGTGGCCGGACCGGTCGCGGGGGGAGGGCGAACGGCCCACCCCGCCGAGCCGGACCGGCCCGGGCGCGACAGGCGCCAGCCCGGCGCGGACGGGCATCGACCCGGCGCGGGCGGGCGCGTCGACGTGCGGGCGGGCGGTGGTCGCGACGCTGTGCGAGACTCCGGCGACCCCTCGAAGGAGATCAGATGTCGCTCGACAACCTGCAGGCCCAGCACCGGTTCATCGTCCGTCAGCGGATCCGGATGATGGTCAACCAGTACGAGGTGCACGCCGTGGCACCGGACGGCTCCGAGGGCGGGCTGCTCGCGTTCGCGCAGCAGAAGCGGCTCGCCTTCAAAGAGCAGGTGACCATCTACACCGACGACACCAAGCAGTACCCCCTCCTCGGCTTCAAGGCCCGCCAGCGGCTCGACCTCGGCGCCACCTACGACGTGACCGATCACGCCGGCACCCCCATCGGCCTGTTCCGCAAGGACTTCGCCCAGTCGCTGCTGCGCTCCACCTGGCACGTCGAGCAGCCCGGACTGCCGGCGGCGACCGGGCAGGAGCGCAGCCTGCCGGTCGCGCTGCTGCGCCGCTTCGTCGACTCGCTCTCCTGGCTGCCCTACCACTTCGACTTCCTGGCCGGCGGTCAGCCGGTGTTCTCGGTCGACAAGAAGTGGGGCCTGCGCGACCGGTACGTCGTCGACATCCAGCACCCGCAGATCGACCGTCGGCTGGTCATCGCCATGGCGGTCGGCCTGGACGCCCTCCAGTCCCGCTGATCCTCCGCCCCGGTCGGCGGCGCGGCACCACCACACGCGCCGCCGGCCGGGCCGGTTCTCACCCGTCGACGGCCCGGACCGGGCCGGCCCGCGACGTGGCCGCGGCGACGCGGGCCATCCCGGGCAGGGGCACCACCCGCACCTGAGCCGTGACGATCAGGTCGAGCCCGTCGACCCGGCACGCGGCCAGTCGGCCGCCGTTGGCCGAGACCAGCACGGCAGCCCGCGCACAGGCGGCGTCGACGCCGTCGAGCACCCGGACGGCCCCCGCGAGCGCGCCGAAGTCGGCCGCGACGCGAGCCTGGTGACGCGCGCACCGGGCGGCGCCGAGCCCGGCCCCGAACAGCCCGACGAGGACGAACACCAGACCGATCGCGAGCAGGCACACCGTCGCGCCGCCCCGCTCGGCCGACGCGTGTCGGGTCGGAGACGACGACCTTCCCGGCCTCACGACACGGGCCCGGGCGTGCCGGGTTCCACGGCGGCCACCGCGACACCCGACACGGTCAGCCCGGGCAGTCGCGCGCCGAACGTCCGGACCGGCGCCCGGACGGACGCGGTCACCTGGTCGCCGGCAACGCTCACCGTCACCGCCGCGCCGGCGGGGGCGTGACGGGCGCCGACGGTCGACCCCGACCCACCGCGCGCGGCGGCGAGCGCCGCCTCCCGGGCCGCGTCGAGACACGCCGCCCGGGTGGTGACCGCGTCGACCGCGCTGAGCCCGGCGACGAGAAGGAGCATCAACGCCGGCAGGCCGGCCGCCAGCTCGGCGGTGAACGATCCGCGCTCCCGCGAGCGCCGCCGACCGGCCGGGCCGGGACCCGGCACCGCGACGGCCAGCGGAGGCGTCGGAGCACCCGTACGCCGACCGGACCGCCGGCCGGCCCACCGGCGCCCGGTCACTTCAGGGCCCGGTCGATCACCGCGGTCAACGCGGACTGCACGTTTCCGGAGGTGAGCACCTTCAACAGGATCCCGGCGAAGGCGACCGCGGCGAGCGTGCCCACGGCGTACTCCGCGGTGTTCATGCCGGCGTCACCCCGCAGGCGGGCGAGGAGTCTGCGCATCTCGTACGTCCTTTCTCGATGGTTCAGAGCACGTCGCCGAGGACGGCGACGATCACCGGCACCAGACCGGCGAGAATGAAGGCGGGCAGGAAACACAGCCCCAGGGGCAGCACGATGAGCACACCCGCGCGCCGGGCCGCCGTCTCGGCGGCGACGGACCGCTCGGCCCGCAGGTCATCGGCGAGTCGGGTGAGCGCGCCGGCCAGCGCGGCGCCGCTGTTCGAGGAGCGGACCGCCGCCCGGACCAGGCTTTCCGCCCCGACGACGGTGCGCAGGTGCGCCCACGCCTCGGCGGCCGTACCGCCCAGGCCCATCGTGCGGCCCACCCGGCCCAGCCGGTCCGCGAGTGGCCCGCCGAGCGCCTCCGCCACCGCGAGCGCCGAGCGGTCGACCGGAGCGCCGGCGCGGAGCGCGGCGGCCAGCAGGTCGGCGGCGAGCGGCAGGTCGGCGATCTCGCGCAGGCGCCGCTCCCGCGCGGCACGGGGCTCGATCCGGCGCAGCAGACGGTCGGCGGCGACACCGGCCAGGAGCCCGGCGACCAGGCCCGCCCAGCCGCCGACGACGACGGACACGGCCGCCCCGCCCAGGATCGCGGCACGCCGGACCCGGTCCGGCCACCACGGCGGACGGGCCGCCACCTGAGCGGGTGCGAGCCGGCGCAGCCGCCGGACCGGCCGGACGACCGGCCCGGCCACGCCGAGGAGTGCCGCGGCGCCGACGAGGCAGACCACGGCGACCGCCTGCCGGGGCATCACGCCGCCCGCCCGGGCCCCGCGCCGAGCCGCTCCGCCCAGAGGAGCCCGCCGACCTGGAGAACGACGGCTGCCACGGCGCTGCCGCCGCCCACCGGGGTGTGCAGGAGCACCGCCACCGGGTCGACGCCGATGGCGTAGCCGAGACCGATCCCGCCGAGCGGCAGCGCGGCGAGCAGCCACGCCGTCGCCCGGGCGCCGGCCGCCTGGGCCGCCGCCGAAGCCAGACCCCGGTCAGCCGCGCGGGCATCGGCCTCGACGCGTTCGAGCAACTCGGCCAGGGGCGCACCGGTCCGGTCGGCCAGCCGCACCGCGGCCCGGGCGAGTCGGGCCGTACGCCCCTCACCGTCGTCGAGCACCCCGCCGACGGGCAGGCCGGCCCGCAGGTCGGCGGCGACCGCGCCGAGCCGGTCGAGGTCGCGGCGGTGCGCGAGGTCGGCCGCCCTGCGGGTACGCCGTCGCAACACCGCCCGGGCCGCGAGCGTGCCGTAGGCGGCCAGCACCAGTGCGGCCACCGGGCCGCCGAGCAGCATCCCGGTCCCGCCGCCGAGCAGCGCCGCCAGCGGCAACGCGTGCCGGGCGGGGAGCGCCGGACCGAACGGCCACCGGACGGGTGTCGGACCGGGGCCGGGTCCCGAAGCGTGCGGGTCCGGACCGGGGCCGGATCCCGACCCGTGCGGGTCCGGACCGGGGCCGGATCCCGACCCGTGCGGGTCCGGGCCGGGGTCGGATCCCGAAGCGTGCGGGTCGGTGGCCTGGCGGCGGCCTTGCGCGTCAGCAGCCCGGTCGACCACCGGTGGGGTGCGGCCGCCGGCCGGCGAAGGTCCGAGGCCGGGCGGCAGGCCGAGGATCGCGCGTCGCCGGATCCGGCCGGTGCGAGCCGGCCACGCGACGGTCGCCGCGGCGCCGGCCAGGAGCACGACCACCAGCCAGAGCCCGCCGGTCACGACGGGCCGGGCCAGGCGACGCGGAGGATCGGCGGCACGGACACGCCCCGCTCACGCAACAGGTTGCCGAGGGCCCGCGCGGCCAGGCCGAGACCCCGTCCCCGGGTCCAGGCCGGCACGACTGTCACCACCCGGTCCGCCCCCTCGGGCAGGAGCAGGCCGATCGAGTCGAGCACCCGACCCTCGCCGGTCCGGCGTACCTGGAGGACGACCTGCAGGGCGGCCGCGACCTGGGCGTGCAGCGCCACCCGTGGCAGCCCGCCGAGCATCCCGAGCGCCTCCAGTCGGGCCGGCACGTCCGCCGGGGCGTTGGCGTGCAACGTGCCCGCCCCGCCGTCGTGGCCGGTGTTCAACGCGGCCAGCAGGTCGACCACCTCGGCGCCCCGACACTCGCCGACCACCAGCCGGTCCGGTCGCATCCGGAGCGCCTGCCGGACCAGGTCGCCCAGCCCGACCGCCCCGACGCCCTCCACGTTGGTGGTGCGCGCCTGGAGCCCGATCACGTGCGGATGCACCGGTCGGAGCTCGGCGGCGTCCTCCACCAGCACGATCCGTTCGGTGCCGGGCACCAGCCCGAGCAGCGTGTTGAGCAGCGTGGTCTTGCCCGAGCCGGTGCCACCGCTGACCAGATACGCGAGCCGGGCGGCGACCACGGCGTCGAGCAGCGGCGCGACCGGACGCGGCACGGTGCCCCGGGCGACCAGTTCGTCAAGGGTGAACGGCCGCTGGCGGAAGGTGCGCAGCGAGAGGTAGGGGCCGTCCGTCGCCACCGGCGGCAGCACCGCGTGCAGCCGGGTGCCGTCGGGCAGCCGCGCGTCGGCGAAGGGCGAGGCGTCGTCCAGCCGGCGACCGGCGGCCGAGGTCAGCCGCTGCGCCAGCCGGCGTACGTCGTCGACGGTGCCGAGCGGCACGGCCACCTGGTGCAGCCCCCGCCCCCGGTCGACCCAGACCCGGACGCCGTTCACCAGCACGTCGGTGACCTCCGGGTCGGCCAGCAGCGGCGCCAGCGGGCCGGCGCCGACGAGGTCGTCGTGCACCCGGTCGGCGATCCGCAGCAGGCTGGTGTCGCCGAGCACACCGGCGGACGGCTCGGCGCGTACGGCGGAGACGACCGCGGCGGCGGTGACCGGAGCGTCCTCGGCGACGAACCGGTGCCGGACACGGACCGCCAGCTCCGCCGGGCGGGCGGGGCCGGTCACGCCGCACCCGCCTCGGACCGGCCGGTCAGCTCGTCGACGAGCCGCTGGCACAGCGCGGCGAGCGGGCCCTTGCCGGTGGCGCCCGGGGCCTCGCCCCGTTCCAGCCCTCGGCAGAGACCGGGCTCGGGCCGCAGCGTGCCGGCCAGGGGCAGACCGAGTGCGCGGGACACCTCGGCCGCGCGTAGCCGGCCCGGCGCCGGACCGCGCACGATCACCGCCAGGTCGGCGCAGTGCGGGGCCGCGGCGGCGGCCACCCGGGCCGCGGCGGCGGTGGCCCGCAGCTCCGCCGGGACCACGAGGAACGCGCGATCCGCGGCCTGGAGGGCGATCACGGCCGCGTCGTCCAGGTGCCGGGGCAGGTCGAGCACCACCACGTCGCGCCCGCGCCGGCCGGCGTCGACGGTGGCGGCCATCGCCTCGGCCGGCAGGTGCCGCAGGTCGCCCCGATCCCACGAGAGCACCACCAGATCTCCCCGGCTCGGTAGGGCGCGGACCAGTGACGGTGGGTCGACCCGACCGTCGGCGCCGGCCAGCTCGGGCCAACGCAGCCCGTCGAGCTGCTCCCACCCGAGCACCAGGTCGAGCCCACCGCCCAACGGGTCGGCGTCGACCAGAAGGGTGCGCAGCCGAGCCCGGGCGGCGCTGACGGCCAGCCCGCCGGCGAGCACGCTCGCCCCGGCCCCGCCACGCCCGCCCAGCACCGCCACCACCCGTCCTGGAGCCGCTCCGGCCGGCCCGACCGCGCACTCGGCGAGCCGGTCGACCAGCCACGGTTCCGCCGCGGGCAGGGTCGCCACGTGTTCGGCGCCGAGCAACTCGGCCAGCTCCGTACCCGGGTCGAGCTGCCCCGCGCGACCGACCAGGACCGTGCGGGGGCGGCGCGGGAGGCGCGCCCGCAGGCAGGCCACCGCCTGGTCGGCGCCGACCAGCACCAGCGGGGCCGGCGCCCAGCGCGCCCGCGCGGCGGCCGGGTCGGCCGCCAGCTCGACCTCGGTGCCGCCGGCGGCCGCGAGCCGCAGCAGTTCGTCGAGCAGGTCACCGTCGGCCGTCACGAGCAGGGGCAGGCGACGGTACGGCGGGAGCGGGGTGCGGGGCGGCATGGCGGCCTCCATCGGTCGGACTCGGACGTGCCGTGCAGGAGCCTGCCCACCAGGACGGGTCGGCGCCTCCCGCCGGCGCTCCCCTGTGGATGACGGAAGTGGTTGTGGACAGACCGCGCCGAACGAGTGGATCTGCTAAGGACGGGCGCGCGACCCGACGGCGGCGATCGTCCGAAAGCGCTGGCCGGGCGGTCGGTCCACCCGGGCCCACCGGACAGGGCGGGTGGCACCGCCAGCCATTGACGTCCGCCCTCGCCCGTCGCGCATAATCGGATCCCCCTGCCGCGACACGGACGGCACCGGCTCGTGGAATCGAGGCCATGACCGATCCACCGCACGGCACCGGAACCCCGCCCGCCCGGCGTCACGCCCGGGCAGCGCGGCCGGCCGACAGGGATGCCTGGCTGCGGGACCTGTCACCGGCCACGCGCGCCTCCGTGGCGGTCGGCATCGTGGTCGTGGTGCTGGCCGGGGCGCTCACCTACTTCGCCATGCCCCGCCGCCCCGACCTGCCCCCGCCGATCGGCGGCGAGGCGATCCTGGCGTCCCCGGAGCACCCCACGTCGGCGGCCGAGCTGCCGACCGACTCGTACTCGCCGGCGCCGGTGTCGCTCTCCACCCGCGCCGCGCTGCCGACCCGGCCGCCGGCACCGCCCCGCCGCACCACCCCGACCGGCCGCCCACCGGCGCCGAGGCCGTCGGTCACCAGCGCCCGGCCGCCCGCGCCCCGGCCCGGTGAACTCACCCCGCTCCCGGCGTCCCGCGAGTCCACGCTCCGCTCCAGCGGCGGCGGGCCGGAGACGTTCGTCGACTTCGTCAACGCCCGGACGGCGCCCGTCGTCGTGTACTGGCTCGACTACGACGGCCAACGCCGCCGGTACGCGGTGCTCCAGGCGGGGCAGACCCACCGGCAGCAGACGTACGTGGGGCATCCCTGGGTGGTGACCGACGAGCGCGGGCGGGCCCTGGTCTGCTTCGAACCCGCGCGGGAGACGCTGCGCGCCGTGGTCCGCTGACGACCGCCCGGGTCATCCGGTCGCGCTCAACCACCGTTGCCACCTGACGCGGCGGATCACCACGGGCCGCGGTGACCGAGGCCCAGGACCAGGGCAGCCACCGAGACGGCGAGGAACACGGCCGGTCCGACGAGTTGGCGGGAGCCCACCCGCAGGTGGGCGACGAACGCGCCGACGAAGTAGAGCACCAGACCGCCGGCGGCGAGCGTGCCCAGCAGCGGCACGGCGAACCCGGCCAGCAACCCCGACGAACCCGCCGCGAGCAGCGCGCCCAGCACCGGCGCCCACGAGTGGGGCAGGCGCTTCATGTCCAGCTGGGTCTTCGGGTACGGGTGGCCGGCCAGATAGGTCACGGCCGCGGAGCCGGTGAGGACGGCGGCGACGACGGTGACCGTGACATACGCGGCGAACATGGATGCCTCTCCCTGGTGTCGGCGGAACCGTGCACCCAGAGGTCGAGACAGCGCGCCACGATGTGACAGATCGGACCGGCGATCACAGCCGTCCGCCACTGCGGCCCGGCTTCGGAGTAACGGTGGCGGGAGGCGACAAGCGGTGCAGCCCGGAAAGGGACGACCCCCGTCGGGGGGAGACGGGGGTCGTCTGTGGTTCGGCTCCGGGGGGGTCGAGCCGAACCGACTCAGCGGTCACGGGGGGTGCAACCGCCGAGGGCCTGCGGCGACGGGACGTGAACTCCTGTCGTGAGGACAAGCATGCCGCAGCGGACCCTTATACGTCGAGTGGTGTTCACTCCACGCAAAGCTAATTCCCACCGCAACGGATGTGACCGCCGTCACTCCGGCGGGTGCACCTCGGTCTTCCTGACCCCGGCCGGGCGGCTCCACCGGGCCTGTCCGGCTAGACTTTCGCGCCGTGGGCCGCAGTGCCGCTTTCTTCGATCTCGACAAGACCGTCATCGCCAAGTCGAGCGCCCTGGCGTTCGGTCGGCCGTTCTACCGGGATGGGCTGATCACTCGGCGTGACGTGGTCAAGTCGGCGTACGCGCAGCTGATGTTCCGGCTGGGCGGCACCGACGAGCAGACCATGGCCCGGACCCGGGACTACCTGGCCACGCTCTGCAAGGGCTGGCCGGTGGAACAGGTCCGCCAGATCGTCGCGGAGACGCTGCACGAGCTGATCAACCCCTACGTGTACGCCGAGGCCGCCGCCCTGATCGAGGAGCACCAGGCGGCCGGGCGGGACGTGGTGCTGGTCTCCGCCTCGGGCGAGGAGATGGTCCGGCCGATCGGCGAACTGCTCGGGGTCACCGACGTGATCGCCACCCGGATGGCCGTGGTCGACGGCCGCTACAGCGGCGAGGTCGAGTTCTACGCGGCCGGGCCGAGCAAGGTCGAGGGCGTCAGCGAGCTGGCCCTGGAGCGTGACTACGACCTGAGCGACTCGTACGCGTACTCCGACTCGTACAGCGATCGGCCGTTGCTGGAGTGCGTGGGGCATCCGACGGTGGTCAACCCGGACCGGGCGCTGCGCAAGCTGGCGGTGGAGAACGCCTGGCCGGTGCTGGAGTTCCGGCACCCGATCCCGCTGGGCCGCCGGCTGCGCGAGCGACCGGCGGTGCCGGTCGCGGCGGCGGCGCTCGGCGTGGGCGTCGGGGTGGCCATCGGCATCGCCTGGTACGGCCGGCACCGCCGCACCCGCGCCGCCGCGCCCACCGCCTGAGGGCCGCCGGGCCGGAGGTCAGGACGCGGCGAGGATCTCGTCGCCGATGAGCGTGATCTGGTCCGCCCCGACCTCGACCGCCGTCATGTAGTGGCGCAGCCAGGAGCGCAGGCCGTCGGGGGTGCCGGTGGCGAACGCGCCGGCCGCGCCGACGTATTCCGGTTCCCGCTCGCGGTGCCCGACGTCCACCGCGACCAGCCCACGCGGGTCGAACCCGGTGGAGATCAGCACCAGGCGGGCGGCGGCCCGGGCCACCACGCCGGACGGGCCCGGGAACGGGCGCAGGTTGAGCAGTTCGCCGTGCACCACTGCGGCGAGCACCAGCGGCGGCACCTTCGTGCCCCCGGCCACCAGGCCGGAGAGGCCGTCGAGCCGGGCCGCCACCACGGGGTCGGCGACCGGGCGGCCCAGTTCCTCCTCGGTCAGCACGTCCCGGGCGGCGAGCACGTGCAGCCGGGCCAGCACCTGCCGGGGGGCCCTGGTCCAGAGGTCGCTCAGCCCGGGCAGCGCGCCGGCCACCCGCAGCGCGCCCTGGAGCACCGGGTCCGTGACCGTGCCGGCGCGTACCTCCTCGCGGTCGTGGTCGCGGCCCTCCAGCGCGGCGCTGGCCACTGCCGAACGGAGGCTGACCTCGGCGGCGACCTGCCCGCCCTGGCGGCGCAGCGCCCGGTGCCGGTGGGCCTGGTCGACCAGGTCGCGGGCCCGATCGACGGCGGGCGCGACGTCGGCGAGCGCGAGCAGCGGGGCGAGCGGATCGGTGGTCACATCGTCACGCTAGCGACCGCCGGGCCCCTCGTACGCCCGGGGTGTTAAGAGGGGACCCTTCCTCTACCGGAAGCGTTAACAGGGGGCCCTTCCTTACACCTCAGCGCGGAGGGGGCGCCGCTGAGCGCGCGGAGCGGGGCGGGCGGTCGCGGCCCGGCGGGGCCGGGACTAACCTTCCCGGGAGTAGGAGACGCAGGTCACGCGACGAAGGAGTCACCGCATGAGCGAGGCATTGGCCAACTTGCTGAACGAGACGCGCCAGTTCCCGCCGCCGGCCGAGCTCGCCGCGAACGCCAACGTGACCGCGGAGGCGTACGACGAGGCGGCCGCCGACCGGCTCGCCTTCTGGGAGCGCCAGGCCGGCCGGCTGGCCTGGGCCCAGCCGTGGGAGCAGGTGCTCGACTGGTCGAACGCGCCCTTCGCGAAGTGGTTCACCGGTGGCCGGCTCAACGTGGCGTACAACTGCCTGGACCGGCACGTCGAGGCGGGCCTCGGCGACAAGGTCGCGATCCACT
Organism: Micromonospora sp. WMMD754; assembly: GCF_049315235.1. Classification (NCBI taxonomy): domain Bacteria; kingdom Bacillati; phylum Actinomycetota; class Actinomycetes; order Micromonosporales; family Micromonosporaceae; genus Micromonospora; species Micromonospora sp. WMMD754. The sequence goes on along the minus strand of NZ_CP186058.1, from coordinate 2,430,115 downwards.
GGGAGGGTGAGCCGGGCGACACCCGTACCGTCACCTACGCCGACCTGCACAAGCTCACCTGTCAGGCGGCGAACGCGCTGACCGAGCTGGGCGTGACCGCCGGCGACCGGGTGGCGATCTACCTGCCGATGATCCCGGAGGCGGCGGTGGCGATGCTCGCCTGCGCCCGGATCGGCGCCACCCACAGCGTGGTGTTCGGCGGCTTCTCGGCCGACGCGCTCACCAACCGGATCCAGGACGCCAGCGCCAAGGTCGTGATCACCGCGGACGGCGGCTTCCGCCGGGGCAAGCCGTCGGCGCTCAAGCCGACGGTGGACGAGGCGGTGGCGAACTGCCCGTCGGTGGAGCACGTGCTGGTGGTGCGGCGGACCGGCGAGGAGGTCGCCTGGTCGGCGAAGGACCACTGGTGGCACGAGACGGTGGAGACGGCGTCGCCGGAGCACGAGGCGCAGCCGTTCGACGCCGAGCACCCGCTGTTCATCCTCTACACCAGCGGCACGACCGCCCGGCCGAAGGGCATCCTGCACACCACGGGCGGCTACCTGACCCAGGCGTCGTACACCATGCACGCGGTGTTCGACCTGAAGCCGGAGACGGACGTCTACTGGTGCACCGCCGACATCGGCTGGGTGACCGGGCACTCCTACATCGTCTACGGCCCGCTCTCCAACGGCGCCACCCAGGTCATGTACGAGGGCACCCCGGACACCCCGCACAAGGGCCGGTTCTGGGAGGTCGTCGACAAGTACAAGGTGACCATCCTGTACACCGCGCCGACGCTGATCCGCACCATGATGAAGTGGGGCGAGGACATCCCGGCCGGGTACGACCTGTCGTCGCTGCGCCTGCTCGGCAGCGTCGGCGAGCCGATCAACCCGGAGGCGTGGATCTGGTACCGGCAGCACGTCGGCCGCGGCGAGCTGCCGGTGGTCGACACCTGGTGGCAGACCGAGACCGGGGCCATCATGATCTCGCCGCTGCCCGGCGTGACCGAGGCGAAGCCCGGCTCGGCGATGAGCCCGCTGCCCGGCATCGTCGCCGACGTGGTCGACGACCAGGGCCAGTCGGTGCCCAACGGTGGTGGCGGCTACCTGGTGCTCAAGGAGCCGTGGCCGTCGATGCTGCGGACCATCTGGGGCGACGACAACCGGTTCCTGGAGACGTACTGGTCCCGGTTCGGCGCGGGCGCCAACACCGGCGACGAGTGGGTCTACTTCGCCGGTGACGGCGCGAAGAAGGACGACGACGGGCACATCTGGCTGCTCGGCCGGGTGGACGACGTGATGCTGGTGTCCGGCCACAACATCTCCACCACGGAGGTGGAGTCGGCGCTGGTGAGCCACCCGTCGGTGGCGGAGGCGGCGGTGGTCGGCGCGACCGACCCGACCACCGGCCAGGCGATCGTCGCGTTCGCCATTCCGCGCGGCAGCGCGGAGACCTCCGGTGACGCGGGCGAGCAGCTCATCGCCGAGCTGCGCAACCACGTGGCGAAGACGCTGGGCCCGATCGCCAAGCCACGGCAGATCATGCTGGTGCCGGAGCTGCCGAAGACGCGCTCCGGCAAGATCATGCGACGGCTGCTGCGGGATGTGGCGGAGAACCGGTCGCTCGGTGACGTGACCACGTTGCAGGACTCCTCGGTGATGGAGATGATCTCCTCGGGGATGGGTGGGGGCAAGTCCGACGAGGACTGACCGACGCGGAACACCAGGGGCGGGTCGCCACGGCGGCCCGCCCCTCGTCGTACCCGGGACCGGGTTGGTCGATCGGCGGAGGAGGCACTGACCTGAACGGGCAGAGGGCCTGTTCACCCCTGTCTATGCCGCGCCCGGTCGACTACGTTCAGCCGCACCGGCGGAATTCGACATCTGTCACTGAGACGGCCGGTCCCTCACCATTCCCTACGAACGGAGTGGCATGCTCCCCATTTCGCAGTCCAGGGCACGCAGACGCCTACTCGTCGCGCTGCCCGCCATCGCCCTCGCGGCCACGTCGCTGACCGTGACGGGCAGCGCGGCGGCCCAGCCGTCCCGGTCCGCGCCGGCCACCATCGGGGCGGACGAGTACTACATCAACTACGCCGAGCCCGAGGTGCAGCCGGACACCAGCGGCAAGGAGACCAAGGGTCGGGACGGGGTCTTCTCCTCCCCCGCCGACGAGGCCCGCGCCTACGACCGGAAGTACGCCGGCGGCAACCCGATGACCGCGCGGGAGCTGGCGAAGCTGGAGGCCAAGTCGATCCGGACCGGGCAGAGCCCGCGGAAGATCAAGCAGGCCAAGAGCACCCAGACCGCCAAGCTGCTGACGCTGCTTGTCGAGTTCAACGACAAGGCCAACGACGACTTCACCGACGTGATGGTCCCGAAGACGGTCTTCGAGGACCGCACCTGCGTGCCCGGCACGGTGCAGAACGGGCCGCGGCACAACACCATCCCGAACCCGGCCACGCTGCCGCACAAGGACAACAACTCGATGTGGGTGCCGGACTTCTCGCCGGCCCACTACGACAAGATGCTCTACACGAAGAAGGGCATCACCGAGCGGGTCCGCAAGGACCTCAAGGGGCCGGACGGCAAGCCGGGCATCAGCCTCGCCGGGCGGACCATGCACAACATGTACCTGGAGATGTCCAAGGGCGCGTACACCGTGGACGGGCAGGCCAGCCCGTGGATCACGGTGCCGCACTCGGAGGGCTGGTACGCGGCCTCGCGCTGCTTCCAGGACGAGAACGGCAACTGGGTCGCCGGGCGTGAGCAGTCGATGAACGGCCACCCGGACAACCCGCAGGGCGCCGGCCGCCTCGCCACCGACGCGATCGACGCGCTGGCCGCCGCCGACCCGAACTTCCCGTGGGCCGACTACGACATCGAGGACCAGGCCGACCGCGACGGCGACGGCAACTATCACGAGCCGGACGGCGTGATCGACCACCTGGTGCTGGTGCACGCCAACCAGGGCAAGTCCCGGGGCGGCGGCGACGTCGGCATCTACTCGGTGTGGGCGCACTCCTCCACCGTGGCCGGTGGCTACACCATCCCCGGCACGAACCTGAAGGTGTCGAACTACATCGTGCAGCCGGAGGACGCCGGCGTCGGCGTCTTCGCCCACGAGTTCGGGCACGACCTCGGTCTGCCGGACCTCTACGACACCTCGGGCAACGCCGACTCGGACGTCGACTTCTGGGACCTGATGGCGTCCGGCTCGCACTCCGGCGAGATCTTCCAGGCGCTCCCCACCCACATGGGTCTCTGGGACAAGTGGGTGCTCGGCTGGGCCGAGCCGAAGACGTTCGGGCCGGGCGACCGGGCCAAGCTGGTCAAGCTCGGGCAGACCTCGCGTACGCCGGTCGGCACCGAGGACGGCATCAAGATCGACCTGCCGGACAAGGTGATCACGCTGGCCGAGCCGCACAGCGGCGGGAACATGTGGTACTCCGGCGCCGACCAGAACTGGGCGGACGTCAAGCTGAGCCGGACGGTGACCGTCCCGAACGCCGCCGACGCGAAGTTCTGGATGTGGAACAACTACGTCATCGAGGAGGACTGGGACTACGGCTTCGTCGAGGTCTCGACCGACGGCGGCGCCACCTGGACCGAACGCAAGGTGTACGACGCCTCCGGCGCGCTGGTCACCACCGACGACGGCTACGCCGACCCGAACGGGCGGATGGTCGACTTCGGCAACAAGAAGTACGGCCTGACCGGCGCCACCGACGGCTGGCGGCACGACTACGTCGACCTGTCGTCGTACGCCGGGCAGACCGTGCAGGTGCGCCTGCGGTACGCGACCGACGAGGCGTTCGTGGAGCGCGGCTGGTTCGCCGACGACTTCTCGGTGACCGGCGGCGGCGCCACCACCTGGAGCGACGACGTCGAGGGCGGCACCGCCGGCTGGACCCAGACCGGTGGCACCTTCACCGACACCAGCGGCGCGGGTTGGCACGTCGACTCGGGCACCCAGGTCAAGTCGCACTACTACCTGGCCGAGTGGCGCAACTTCGACGGCTTCGACAAGGGCCTGAAGTACGCCTACGACACCGTCTACTCGCACGAGGCGTGGAAGGTCGACCGGATCGCCTACAACGCCCCGGGCATGCTGGTCTGGTACCGGGACACCCAGCTCGGCGACGTCAACCACGTCACCGGGCAGATGACCGCGCTGCCCAGCTACGGCGCCAAGGGCGGGCTGCTGATCGTCGACTCGCACAACGACCCGCTGCGCCGCAAGTGGACCGCGGCCGAGAAGGACCCGTCGGTGCTGGACAACCTGCCCAGCCGCCCGCAGTCGTCCAACGCGGCCTTCTCGCTCCAGCCGACGTACCCGTTCAAGGAGTGCCTGGAGGCGGCGGACGAGCCGTACAGCGCGTACTGCACGAAGTTCCCGGCGCAGTCCCCGGTGCGGGCGTTCACCGACGCCAAGGGCTGGTACCCGGGCATCGAGATCCGGGACGGCGCGCCGTACGCCCGGGACAACGACGCCTCGGTGGTCGTTCCGTCCCGGGGCAACCAGCAGTACACGACCCGGGTGGTGAACCCGGACGGCTCCCCGGCGACCGACTGGTACGGCGAGGAGCTGGGTGGCGGCGCGATCGTGCTCGGCACCGGCAACCCGCGTGACGCGGGTGTCGCGTACGGCACCTCGATCGTGCTCGTGCGGGCCGCCAAGGACAACGCGTACGCGACGGTGTTCGTGGTTCCGCCGAAGGGCTGAATCGGAGACGCCAAACCGGAACCGGAATGACCGAAAAATGAGCTGAACGGGCCGGAAGACCGAAGGGCCGGGAGCGGAAGCGCTCCCGGCCCTTTTGTATCCATGACCTTCGCTGTGCCGACCTCAGTGGGCATCGGCGCTGGTCAGCGCGTCGGCAACAGATCGACGTGTGACGGGCAACGGCGTCACCAACAAAAAGTTGCTACAAATCGACGCACACATCTTCCCACCGGTCCCAGCAGTGTCTATGTTCACCAAGGGTCCCACTTGTGGGACGTTCCACCGGCCCGTACCCCCAGTTGGGCCGGTTCCCTCACACCGGAGGTACCACGTGCGCAAAGTCGCAGTGGGTCTGCTCGGGCTTTCGCTGACCGCGACGGGGCTCATGGCGGGCACGTCCGCCAGCGCCGCGCCGACGCCGAAGCTCCCGGCCGCCGCCCCGTCGGTGGCCGAGCCTGCGCAGGCTGAGCACGACCTGCCCAACCCGCTCGAAGAGAAGCGGCGCGCGCTGCGCCAGGAGGGCCTGAGCGAGGTCCTTTCCGGCAGGGCGAAGGCCCAGAAGATCAACGGCAGCACGGTCGTCAAGGTTGGCGAGCAGGCTGCCGAGGGTGCCGCGGCGGGCAGGTCCGCCAAGAGCACCAGGGCCGGCAAGGGTCCCGTGAAGGACCAGTACGTCGAGCTCTCCCGCAAGCAGACTGACAAGATCTTCGTCATCCTTGCGGAGTTCGGCGACGAGCGGCACCCGAACTACCCGGACCAGGACACCGACCCGGACACCCCGGGCCCGTCCCGGTTCGACGGTCCGCGCGTCAACGAGATCCCCCAGCCCAACCGGGCGGTGGACAACTCCACGGTCTGGCAGCCGGACTTCAGCGCCGATCACTACCGGCAGCTGTACTTCGGCACCAAGCCGGGTGACGAGTCGCTGAAGCAGTACTACGAGGCCCAGTCCTCGGGCCGGTACAGCGTCGACGGCGAGGTCACCAACTGGGTGAAGGTGAAGTACAACGAGGCTCGCTACGGCCGTTCCGACGGCTACCCGTGCGCCTCGAACGTCTGCACCAACACCTGGGCCCTGGTCCGCGACGCCGCCAACCAGTGGGTCGAGGACCAGAAGGCGCAGGGTCGCTCCGACGAGGAGATCGCGGCCGACGTCAAGTCGATGGACCAGTGGGACCGTTACGACTTCGACGCCGACGGCAACTTCAACGAGTCGGACGGCTACATCGACCACTTCCAGATCGTCCACGCCGGCGGCGACCAGGCCGACGGTGACCCCTACCAGGGTGAGGACGCCATCTGGAGCCACCGGTGGTACGCGTTCGCCAGCGACCAGGGCAGCACCGGCCCGGAGAACTTCCCGGCCGGCGGCACCCAGATCGGCAACACCGGCGTCTGGATCGGTGACTACACGATCCAGCCGGAGAACGGCGGCCGCAGCGTCTTCTACCACGAGTACGGCCACGACCTCGGTCTGCCGGACGACTACAACGTGGGCACCAGCGCCGACAACAACAACGAGCACTGGACCCTGATGGCCCAGAGCCGGCTCGGCGCGAAGAACGACGGTGGCATCGGCGAGCGCGGTGGCGACCTGGGCGCCTGGAACAAGCTCCAGCTCGGCTGGCTCGACTACGAGACGGTCGTCGCCGGTCAGAAGCGGACCCTGAACCTGGGGCCGCAGGAGTACAACTCGGCCAAGGCGCAGGCTGCCGTGGTCGTGCTTCCGCAGCGCGAGTACACCTTCGACAACGGCAAGCCGTTCGAGGGCACCAAGCAGTTCTTCTCGGGCAACGCGGACGACCTGAACACCACGATGACGCGCACCCTCGACCTCACCGGGAAGAGCAGTGCCGCGCTGTCGATGAAGGGTCGCTACAGCATCGAAGAGGACTACGACTACCTCTTCTTCGAGGCGTCCACCGACGGTGGTCAGACCTGGGCCACGCTCCCCGGTACGGCCAACGGCAAGGCGCTCAAGGAGATCTCGCCCGGGCGCTTCGCCCTGGACGGCTCCAGTGACAACCAGTGGGTCGACATCAACATCCCGATGGACGCGGTCGCCGGCAAGGTCGTGCAGTTCCGGCTCCGCTACCAGACGGACGGCGGTGTCTCCGAGGGCGGCTTCTTCGGTGACGCCATCACCGTGACCGCCGACGGGCAGACGCTGCTCAGCGACGGCGCCGAGGCGGGTGCGGGCGACTGGGCCCTCGCCGGCTGGAGCATCGTCGAGGAGACCTACACCCGTAAGTTCGACAACTACTACATCGCCGGCAACCGGTCGTACGTCTCGTACGACAAGTACCTGAAGACCGGCCCGTACTACTTCGGCTACGCGAACACCCGCCCGGACTACGTGGACCACTACGCGTACCAGGAGGGTCTGCTGATCTCGTACTGGAACCTGCGTTGGGCGGACAACAACACCGCTCCGGCGTCGGCGGCCAACCCGGGTGGTCACCCGGGTGAGGGTCGGAACCTGTACATCGACTCGCGTCCGCGGCCGCTCTACAACCTGACCGGGCAGCCCTGGCGGGCCCGCGTCCAGGTCTACGACGCGCCGTTCAGCCTGAAGAAGGCCGACTCGTTCACCCTGCACATCAATAGCCAGCCGCAGTACATCCGCGGTCAGGCCGCTGCTCCGGTGTTCGACGACAGCAAGCAGTACTGGTTCCCGGAGCTGCCGAACCACGGCGTCAAGGTCCCGAACAACGGGGTCAAGATCCGCGTGGTGGAGCAGAACGGCACCTCGATGAAGATCCGCATCTCCTGATCAACGGATCGACGCACCACAGCGATGCCCGGGCGCTTGACCGCCCGGGCATCGCCCTTTCCGGTGGGGAACCGACCGACCCCCGGCCGCGTCCCATCCGGGTGACGCCTCGCACCGCCCTACCGGCCGCCCTCGCGGTGGCACTGCTCGCCACCGCCGGCTGCGCCGGGAACGGAGGATCCGTGCCCGACGAGACCCGGCCGTCCACCCCGGCCGCGCCGCCCACCTCTGCCGCACCGGCCGCGCCGCCCACCCCGGCGGTGGACGCGCCGGCCGCCAGCGGCGCCCCCGCCGACCGCCCCACCCCGCTCTCCGCCACCGAGCTGCCCACTCTGCGGCGCCCCGCCGGGCCGCCGAAGAAGCCCACCGACAACCGCCCCACCGGGGTCGTCGCCGGATGGATCACCCGTGGCGGTCCCGGCCCGTGCTACGGCCTGGTCGACGAGAACGGACGGGAGTACGCCGTGCACGGCCCGGAGGCCGGTGAGCTGCGCGAGGGCGACTTCGTCACGCTGCGGCTCGCCTCGCGCGACCGCTCGGTCGACTGCGGCCCCGGCGTACCGATGCGGGTCGTCGGCCAGTAGCCGATCACCCCGGGTGAGGACACGCGCACCCAAAGCACACCCGGTCGGTGCGGGCAACGGCAGAACGGCCCATTGACCCGGATGACACAGGAAACCATGCTCGTGGATGTCTGGTTCGGGGGCCAGCCACGCCGCCGTCTCACGAGGACGTCGGCCACCGGCCCCCGTCATCCACGGGGGTGGCGGCCATGTCCACGGAAGTGTTGTCCGACGACACCGAGAACCCATCGAACGACAGTGGTCGCGACGCCGCGGCGGTCCGGAACGTGTCACTCCTGAACGAGCTGCGACAGGCCATCGCCGCCAGTCAGCACGATCTGGACCGGGCCCAGCGCCAACTCACCGAGGCCGGCGCCGAGCTGGCCCGGTGGACCAGCCGCGCGACCCGGGAGGCGGGCACCACGCTCCTGGTCGACGGCGTGCCGGACGCCGGGGAGTTCCGCCGGCTCTCCGCGCGGCTGTGCGCCCGGGACACGGAGGGCTGCCGTCTCCTGCACGGGGACCGGGTCGGTCGGGAACCGCACGCGCACCCCCTCCCGAGCCCTGGCGACGCCGGTCATCGCAGCGTCGTCGGCCAGGCCCGGCTGGAGGATCCCGCCTACCGGCAGGCGGCCGAGGAGGCGGTGCGGTCGGCGCACCGGGTCCGGGTGCTGCCCCGCCTCGGCACCACCATGCAGCTCGCCGACGGGGTCGCGTTGTTCTCCCTCCAGCAGCCCGCCGGGCCGGCGGGACTGCTGATGCGCCACCCGGAGCTGGTCGCGCTGGGAGCCCAGCTCTTCGAGGCGGCCTGGGCGGACGCCCTCCCACTGGGGGCGCGCCGCTCGACCGGCGACGACCGCCCGTCGGAGGTTCAGCTCCAGATCCTGCGGTTGGCGGCGGTCGGGGCGAAGGACGACACGATCGCCCGCAGCCTCGGACGCAGCACCCGGTGGGTCCGGCGCCACTTCGAGCTGCTGGAGGAACAGCTCGGGGCCACCAACCGGATGACCCTCGGCATCGCCGCCGTCCGACGCGGCTGGATCTGATCTTGCAGCTTGCGGACGCGGGCAACTCTGCCCTGCCGCCGCGCCACCAGCACCCCGCATGATCGATGTGTGTCGATGGAAGTTCCATCGGTCATCGGGGAAGGATCACCTTGCGAAGGACGTCTCTGCGGCGGCTCGCCGCACTCGCGCTCAGCGCCGTCACCCTGGTCGGAGGGCTGGTGGCCGTCCAGGCCCCGGCCGCCGCCGTACCGGCCGGATTCGACCACACGATCTACTGGAACAACGTCCTGCTCAAGACCTACCGGGCCGTGGGCGGCCCGCCCACCGTCCTGTCCCGGGCCGGCGCCATGATGCACCTCGCCATGTACGACGCCTCGGCCTCGCTGTCCAGCGGACCGACCTACCTGGCCCGGGTCGCCCCGGTCCCCAACTTCAGCTACGACGTGGACATGAACGTCGACATGGCGGCGTTCAAGGTGCTGCAGTCGGTCTTCCCCAGCCGAGACTTCACCGCCGACTACCAGGGCTCGCGGGTCTACCCCCCGGTCGGCTCCCCGGGACCCGAGGGCTGGAGCACCAGCGTCGGTGAGGGCGCGGCACAGAACATGATCAACGCCAGAGCGAACGACGGTTCGGCGAACAACACCGCGTACACCCCGACCATCGTCGCCGGCCAGTGGCGGCCCACCGAGGCGGGCACCAGCGCGGCCAGCCCGAACTGGGGCCGGGTGAAGCCGTTCGGGCTGACCTCCGGCTCGCAGTTCCGGCCCTCGCTGCCCGGTGGCTTCAGCACCATCACCACGATGCTGACCAGCAGCGCGTACGCGGCCCAGGTCAAGGACGTCCGCGAACTGGGCGCGGCCACCGGATCGACCCGCACGGCGGACCAGACCCAGGCGGCCTTCTTCTGGGCCAACGACCTGGACGGCACCTACAAGCCCCCGGGCCAGCTCTTCGCCCACACCCAGGTCATCGCCAAGGCGAAGGGCACCCCGACGATCAAGCTCTTCGCGCTGGTCGCCATGGCCATGGCCGACGCGGCCATCGCCGCCTGGGACGCCAAGTACGAGACCACCATCGACCTGTGGCGCCCGGACACCGCGATCGAGGAGCCGCAGGACGACGGCAACGCCGCGACCACGCCGAACGCCGCCTGGCAGCCGCTCTCCACGGCCGCCGACGGCACGCACTTCTCGCCCAACTTCCCGGCGTACATCTCCGGCCACGCCACCTTCGCCGGGGCCTGGGCGGGCATCATGAAGCGGTTCTACGGCACCGACGCGGTGACCTTCACCGCGACCACCGAGGACCCCAAGGCGGTCGGGGTGCAGCGCACCTTCACCTCCTTCTCGGCCGCCGCCAACGAGAACGCCCTGAGCCGGCTCTGGCTGGGTGTGCACTACCGCTGGGACGCCGACGCCGGCCTGGCCACCGGCGACGCGGTGGCGAACCGGGTGTTCGCCACCTACCTCCGCTGAGCGACGCGGGCCGGCGACGACCGTCGCCGGCCCGCCCTCCGGCGGGTTCTCCCGGAGAATCCCCTGATCCTGGGCACCTGCGGGGCCGGCGGGCGACTGCCGGCCCTAGGCTGTGCCCCATGACCGACCAGCGCGGCGGGTTCGCCGACGAGTCCTGCGTCCTGCCCGAGGGGCCGTGGACGCACCGGTTCGTCGGCGCCAACGGCAGCCGGTTCCACGTCGTCGAGGCCGGCACCGGCCCGATGGTGCTCTTCCTGCACGGCTTCCCGGAATACTGGTACGCCTGGCGCGAGATGCTCCCGGCGGTCGCCGACGCCGGCTTCCGCGCGGTCGCCGTCGACCTGCGCGGCTACGGCGCGAGCGACAAGCCACCCCGGGGGTACGACGGCTACACGCTGGCCGCCGACGTCGCCGGCCTGATCCGCGCGCTCGGCGAACGGTCGGCCACCGTGGTCGGCACCGGCGCGGGCGGGCTCATCGGCTGGACCGCCGCCTCGTTCCACCCCACCCTGGTCCGACGGCTCGTGGTGCTCGGCGCACCGCACCCGCTCCGGCTGCGGGCCGCCATCTTCGCCGACCCGCGCGGCCAGTTCACCTCGGCCACCGCCACGCTGAAGTTCCAGCTCCCCCGCTACGAGCACGTGCTGACCCGGGACGGCGCCGCCGAGGTGGAGGAGATGCTGCGCCGGTGGGGCGGGCCGCGCTGGGTCGACGGACCCGACTTCGCCGACTACGCCCGCTGCTGCCGGGTGGCCATGCAGATCCCGCAGGCCGCGTTCTGCGCCATGGAGGGCTACCGCTGGGCGTTCCGCTCGGTGCTGCGGCTGCACGGTTACCGGTTCGTGAAGCTGATGCAGAAGCCACTGGTCACACCGACCCTGCAACTGCACGGCGCGTTGGACCGGGCCTCGCTGCCGCGCACCGCGCAGGGCTCGGGCCGCTACGTCACCGCCCCGTACGAGTGGCGGCTGCTCGACGACGTGGGCCACTTCCCGCACGTGGAGGCCCGCGATGTGGTGCTCGGCGAGATCCTGCGCTGGGCGAAGTCCTGACTCAGACCCGCTGCTCGCCCAGGTCGGCCACCTCGGTCGCGGGCGCCCACCCCTGGTAGACGCCGAAGTCGAACGCCTCCAACCCCATCGCCTCGGCCACCGGCCAGCGTCCACCGGTGTACTCCACACGCAGCCAGCCCTCGTGCTCGGCCAGCACGATGAACGGCTGCCCCTGCCAGGTGCAGGTGGTCCGGACGTACGCCAGGTCCTCCACCTCGGCGGCCGGCACCACCCGGACGTACCGGCCGGGGCGTACCTCGGCGAAACCGTCGTCCGGTTCGGGCTGGTAGAGGCGGACGTCGGTCCCGTCCGGGCTGGCCTGGTACTCCCGCCCCCGCCAGCGGGCCACGTACCCGTCGCGGGTCACGCCTCGTCCGCCTTCCGCCACACCAGCGCGTCCGTGTCGAGGACCGCGACCAGCCGGGCGGCGGCGTCGGCGCCGACGCGCCACAGCTCGGCCCCGTGCGGCAGCCGGGCACTGTCCACCTTGAACTCCGCCACCACGTCGGTGCTCTCCCCCGGCGCGAAGCCGTTGCCGCGGAACGGGGACCGTTCGATCACCCAGCCCTCCATCGCCCGCATGGCGGCCTCGTTCTGCCCGCCGTACGGGATCCGGTAGAGGCTGGGCCGGTGGGCCGGCCAGCGCAGCAGGTAGACCTCCTCGTCGTCCCGGGAGAACGGCGAGCCGGGATGGCCGAGGCCGAGCGCGTCGTACAGCTCCGCCGGGGTCCGCAGGTGGGCCAGTTCACCGGCCCGGTGCACGAACCCGGACACCCGGTCGTAGCCCCGCTCCAGGTAGTAGGCGAGCTGGCTCGCCGCGATCGCCTTCTGCATGGTCACCGGCAGGCTCGGGTCCGTCGGCGGCGCCGCCGGTCGGGGCTCGGCCGCCGGGGCCGGCGCGGCGGCGGGAGGCTCCGGTTCGTCGCCGAGGCCCACCTCGGCGGCCCAGTTGGCGAGCGCGAGAACCTGCTCCCCCGGGTATGCCGCACCGACCGGACTGCCCGGGTTGACCAGGAACGACCAGGCGGCGTCCGGCCACCGACGGATGAGCTGGACGAACTTGACCCGTACGGTGTCGACCGGGCCGTCGGCGTGCTCGGCGAGCCGCTCCGGCGAGGTGTAGGCCACGACGTACGTGCCGCCGTCGATCGACCGGGTGTGCCAGACGAAGCCGGGGTCGCCCGGCCTACTGCCGGGGACCGACTCGGGCGCGACCGGCAACAGCACCCGGGCCAGCAGCAGGGTGGTGAGGAAGCCGTCCGTGTTTCCGCTGCCGGCGGCGGCGAGCAGTTCCTCCTCCACCTCGTTCGCCGGCACGAACTCCGGCCGCCCGGCGGGGGGCGTCGTCGCGCCGGCCGACGTCGGCTCGTCGACCGACCGCTCGGAGGCGGTGGAGCGCGGCGAGCCGTCCTCCACATCGGAGCGGGCGGACCACGACACCGGAGGCTCGGCCGGCACCGACGTCGACTCGGGTGTCGGCGTCCCGAGCAGCGACGTGGTGTCCGGTTCGGCGGGGGACGGGTCGGGTGGGAACAGCGGCTCGGTCGGCGGCTCGAACAGCGGGGCCGGGGCGCCGTTCGACGGCTCGGAGAGCGGGGCCGTGGACTCGAACAACGACACCGTCGGGTCGGCCGACGACGACGGCGGCTCGAACAGCGACACCGTCGGTTCACCCGAGCCCGGCGACTCGAACGCCGTCGTCGACTCCGGCCCGAACGCCGACGCGGCCCCGTACGGCGTCGTCGGCTCGAACGTCGTCGTCGGCTCGAACGCCGCCGTGGGCTCGAAGGTCGTCGTCGGCTCGAACGCCGCCGTGGGCTCGAACGTCGTCGTCGGCTCGAACGCTGCCGTGGGCTGCGCCGACGCAGTCTCGAACGCCGTCGTCGGCTCGAAGGCCGACGCGGTCTCGAACGCCGTCGTCGGCTCGGCAGCGGTGGACCCGAAGGGGGCCGTCGACGCGAACGAGGGTGCGGCCCCCGACGACGGCTCGAAGAGCGACACCGGAGGCGCGGCCGCCGGCGAGAGCGGCGTCGTCGGCTCGTCCCCGACGCCGGACCGGTCGAACGGCGACGTGCCGTCGACCGGCTCGTCCGTGCCGGTGGCGTCGAGGTGGGCGGCGAGATCGGCGGTGTCGTCGACCACCGGGTCGACGGGGAGCGGCACGGTCGGGTCCGTGGCGCCCACCCAGGCCGCCGCCGCGTCGCCACCCGGAACCGGGACCACGGGATCGGCGCGCGGTGGGGACCAGGCCGGTGTGGGCTCGGTCAGGTCGCGGGCCTCGATGACGGTGCCCTCGATGACGATCGGGGTGAAGTCACGCCGAGGCGTCGGCGGCGCGGACACCGGCTCGGCGACCGACGGCGGCAACTCCTCCGCCTCCGCGAGGTCGGCGACCGGATTCTCCCCGGCCCACTGGTCCGGCGCGGGCGCGGCGGGGCCGGCGTGCCGCCGGGGCAGCGTGGCGGTGGCGTCCTCGGCCGGGCGGGCCGGCCGGAACGGCCGGGTCGGGTCGTCCGGACGGGATGCCGGCGGCGGCTGGTCCGCCCCGATCGGGAAGGCCCGGGTCGGATCCTCCCGCACCGGCTCGTTCAGCGGCCGGCGGCGGGGAAACGGCTGGCCACCGGCGAACCGGGACGGCGGCGTCGCCCGTTCGGCGGACCGGCGGGGCGCGTCCAGCGGCGAGGGCCGCCGGCTGGAGCGCCCGGAGGAGGGCTCGAAGAAGGAGCGGGCCGGGGGCGGCGCGGGAGCCGCCGGCGGATCGTCCACCGACGCGTCCCGTCCGGCGGCGAAGGGGTCCGGCTCGTCCGGCCGCCGACGCAGGTCGGTGAGCCAGCCGTCGAGGGCGTCGGAGCCGGGCTCGTCGCCCGAGCCGGGCCGGCCCGCCTCGGGCGCCTCCGGCGTTCTCCGGCGGGGCGGCACGGTGGGTACGCGGCGACCGAGGACCGGCACGGTCCGCATCGGCACGGTGGAGGGCTCCTCGGCCTCCGCCACCCGGCCACCACGGGTCGGCGGAACCGGGGGCGGCGGCGCGGGAGCGGCCGGTACCCGGGGGAACGGCGCCTCCCGTGCGGTCTCCGGAACCCCGTTGCGGGCGGCCCGGGCCGCGCTCTCCACCCGATCCAGGCGGGCTCGGGCGCCCATGGTCCGCCCGGGCAGCCGGACGTCTCCCCGAGCGAGCTGCGCGACGTACCAGGCGGGCAGGTAGCCCTCGATCGGCAGCCCCGGATCGACCGCCAACCACCACTCCTGGTTGGGCCAGCCGGCGGCCAGGTCGGGGTATGCCACGACGCGCGTCGCCCCGGCGTTCTCACCCAGACTGGCCCGTAGCGCGGCGACGGAGGTGAAGGCCAACACGTGGGTGCGACCCCTGGAGGTCCAGGTGCCCCACCCGGCGGTCGAGCCGCCGGCGACCGGCAGCACCAGATCGACGCGGGTCAGTACGCGGAAGTACTGCTGCTGGTCCTGCGCGCGCAGCGCGTCCCGCATCGCCACCTCGGCCTCGGTGGCCGGCTCCCATCCGGTCACGGCCACCTCTCCTTCCGCGAACAGGCCACAGGCATCGCCTACAACCTACAAGGTGGTAACAAGATCACAATGCCTGGCCATCGACGGTCGGCCGTGACCTCGGCGAGGCGCTAACATCCCGTTCCGGAGTCGACACGTTACGGAGGTCGTCGATGTCTCGGCCCCTCGTCCGCCCGGCCCTGGCCGCCCTGGCGATCCTCCTCGTCGCCGGCCTGCCGGCCGCTCCGGCGGCGGCCCGCGCCCCGTCCGGATGCGCGGCGCCGCCGGCGCCCGCCCGCCCGGTGGCCGAGCAACCGTGGCCCCAGCAACGGTACGCGCCGGACCGGCTCGCCCCGCTCGCGACCGGCGCCGGCGTGGTCGTCGCGGTGGTCGACTCCGGGGTCGACCGGTCGCATCCGCAGCTCGCCGGCCGGGTGCTCGACGGCGCCGACTTCCTCGACCCGGGGGGCGACGGCACCCGGGACTGCGCCGGGCACGGCACCGGCGTGGCGAGCATCATCGCCGCCGCGCCGCGCCCCGGCGTCGCCTTCCGCGGGCTCGCGCCGGACGCGCGCGTCCTCCCGGTACGGGTGAGCGAGCAGCAGGTGGTCGAGGGGCGGGAGTCGGGGCGTACGGTCGACGCGGCCGACTTCGCCCGGGCGATCCGGTGGGCGGTGGACCACGACGCCGACGTGCTCAACCTGTCCGTCGTGCTGTACGCGGACGACCCGGCCGTCCGGGCCGCGATCGCCTACGCGGTGCGGCGGGACGTGGTGGTGGTGGCCGCCGCCGGCAACCTGCACGACAGCGGCGACCCCCGACCGTACCCGGCGGCGTACGACGGGGTGCTCGGCGTGGGCGCGATCGGCCGGGACGGCGCACGCGCGGCCTTCTCCCAGACCGGCCCCTACATCGACCTGGTCGCCCCGGGCAGCGAGGTGCTGATGGCGGCGCCCCGGCAGGGCCACCACCGGGCGGAGGGGACCAGCTATGCCACGCCCTTCGTGTCCGGCACCGCGGCGCTGCTGCGGCAGTATCGCCCCGGGTTGAACGCGGCCGGGGTCGCCGGGCGGATCGTGGCCGGCGCCGATCCGGCGCCGGGGCGGGGCGAGGGCTACGGCGCCGGGGTGCTCAACCCGTACCGCGCGGTGACCGAGTCGCCCGGGGAGACACCCGCCCGCCCTCGTGCCGGCGCGGCGTTGCCGGCCGAGCGGCCGGATCCGGCCGCGCTCGACCGCCGGTCCCGTCGCGCCACGGCCCGGGACCGGGCACTGCTGGTGGCCGGCGTGACCGGCGGGGCGGCGGCGCTGGCGGCGCTGCTGGCCGTGGTGCTGCCCCGGGGGGCGCGGCGGCGCTGGCACCCGGCCGGCCCGGCCTGATCACCGGACGCGGCCCGGGACCGCACCCGGGCCGCGCCCGGGGCTCACTGGAACAGGTTGGCGTTGCGCTTCTCGGTGTCGAGGTAGTCGGCCGCGGAGTCCTCCACGGCGAGCTTGATGTCCCGCAGCATCGCCTGCAGGTCCTGCGAGGCGGCCCGCCACCGGGCCTGCCGCTGCTCGTACGCCTCCCGCGCCGCGCCGGTCCAGCTCGACACCAGCGGCGCCGCGTCCCGTTCGAGCTGCCCGAGCTGGCTCTCCAGAGTGGTCAGCGCCCGTTGGATGTCCGCGCCGGCCTGTTGCAGGGCGGCGAAGTTGACGACCAGCACACCGTGCTCCATGGGTTCGATCCTTCCGATGGTCAGAGCGGCAGCTGGATGCCGCGGTTGGTGCCCGCCACCCGGCCGGCGGCCTCGGTGTCGGAGACGTCGTAGTGCCGGCCCGCGGTGCGGATCGCCGTGGCGGTCTCGCGCAGGGCCCGCTGCAGGGTCGCCTGGTCCTGCGCCCACTGCTGCTTGACCTGCTCGAACGAGCGCCCGCCGGCGCCCCGCCAGGCCTGCTGCAGCACCTCCAGCTCGGCCATCAGGCCGCTCAACATGGTCTGCAGCGACTGGTCGACCTGCTCGAACCTCCCGGCGGTCTGCTGCATCACCGCGGCTTCTGCCTGGGTCTGGGACATCCCGGACGTCACCTCGTCTCCTCGGTCGTGGTCGGTCACCGTGTGACCACCGTGGACTCGCCGGTGCGCGCCCGCCGTCCCCGGAGGGGGAAGAGGGACGGCGGGACGCGCGAACGACGATTTCGTCGCTGACGGTAGCCGTCTCACTTCAGTTCTGCTACCCCCCGGGCCTCCCCTGTGGACAACGCTCCCACTACCATGAGCCACGGCGGCGTCACAGGGCGGACCGGGCGGGGAGGTGCGGTGACCGCGAGCACGACCGAGCGACCCTCGCCGAGCGCTCCTCCTCAGTGGACCCGGGTGAGCGCACCGGTGGTGCGCGCCGGTCAGGTCGTGACGACCCAGGTCGCGGCGGCCGTGCTGGTGGCCGCGGTCGGGCGCGGCGTGGTGGTGACCGCCGTCGCGCTGCTCCTGGCCACGCTGCTGCTGCCCGCCGCGTGGGTGCGGGTCCGGGGCCGCTGGCTGCACGAGTGGCTCGGCGTCGGCGCCGCCCACCTGAGCCGTCGGCGTGCGCTGCCGCCGGCCGCCGATCCGGCGGCGCTGCTCGACCTGGTCGCTCCCGGCACGGTGGTGCAGGCCGCGGAACTGGCCGGCGGGCCCGCCGCCGTGCTGCACGACGCGGCCGGGCTGACCGCGCTGCTGGAACTCGGCGATCCGGACGATCTGCTCGGCGACCGCCCGGAGGCCCTGCCGTCCCCGTTCGACCTGCTTCCCCCGGCGGGTCCGGAGAGTCCGCCGGTCCGGCTGCAACTGGTCCTCTCGGCGTCGCCCGCACCGACGCCCGCCGTCGCGGCCGGTCCGGCCGGCACGTCCTACCGGCAGCTCACCGACGGCCGGATCGCCGGGCGGACCCGGGTCGTGCTGGCGATCCGGGTGCTCCGGACCGACGGTTGGTCGGACGACGAGTTGCTGCGGGCGCTCGCCGGCACCGTCCGACGCACGGCCCGCCGGCTCGGCCCGCTCGGCGGACATCCCCTGGGGGCGCCGGCGGCGCTGCGGGTGGTCGCCGAGATGGCCCACCACGAGGCCGGCACACCGGTCCGGGAGACGTGGCCGCTGCTCACCGTGGGCGGGCTGCCGCAGGCCACCTGGCGGTTGCGCCGGTGGCCCGATCCACGCGGCGAGGCGGCCCGGGGCCTGCTGTCCCGATTGCTGGCCACTCCGGGCACCGCCACCACCGTCGCGCTCTGCGTCGGCCCGCACACCGGCTCCGCACCGGCGCCGGCCGGGTTGACCGTGCGGGTCGCCGCCGACGACGTGCCGGCGCTGACGCTGGCCGAGCGGGCGCTGCGCCGGGTGGCCGGAGACGCGGGCGCGGAGTTGCGGCGACTGGACGGCGAGCACCTGGCCGGGCTGGCCGCGACCCTGCCACTGGCGGTCGGCGGTGCCGGCGTGCCCGCGACCGGGTCGCCGCCGACGGGTCTGGACCTGCCGTTCGGGGGGTGCGGGCTGGTGGTGGGCGCGAACCGCCGCGGCGGCCCGCTCACCGTACGTCTGTTCCGGCCCGCGACGACCCGGATGGTGCTGGTCGGCGGGGTGCCCGCCGCGCAGTTGCTGGTGTTGCGGGCGCTGGCCCTCGGCGCCCGGGTGGCGGTGCAGACCACGCGGCCGCGCACCTGGGAGAGGTTCGTGCGCGGGCTCGGGGCGCCGGCCGGCGGGGTGCCGCTGCTCCCGCCGGGGCGGCCGGCCGGCGGCGCGCCCGGGTCGCCGCTGCGCCCGCTGCTGCTGGTGGTCGACGCCGGCCCGGTGCCGCCGGAGGTCGGTCCGGCGGCGGCCTGGCAGTCCGTGCTCGTGGTCCGCGACGAGCTGACCCCGGCGGACGCCCCGACGCTGGCGCGCGCCGACCTCGCCGTCCTGCAACCCCTCGACCCGACCGAGGCCGCCCTGGCCGGCACCGCGCTCGGCCTGGGCGGCTCCGCCGACTGGCTCACCCGGATCCGCGACGACATGGTGGCGGTGGTCAACCGGCGGGCACTGCGCTGGGCGCTGCTCTCGCCGACGCCGGTCGAGTCGCAGCTGGTCGGTCGTCCGACCCGCCGCTGAGCCGGTCGCACGGGTTCCGCGCGGGGAACGGGCGTGGCACGATCCCCGCCATGGATTTCCTGAAGGGTCTACTGATCCGGGTGGCGACGACGGCGGTGGCCTTCTGGCTCGCCACGTTGCTGATCCCGGGCATCACGCTCGACTCCGATTCGGCCACCGAGACGGTGACCACGCTGGTCCTCGTCGCGGTGATCTTCGGTGTGGTCAACGCGGTGCTCCAGCCGATCATCAAGACCGTGGGTTGCGGTTTCTACCTGCTCACCCTCGGCCTGATCGCGCTGGTGGTGAACGGGCTGCTCTTCCTGCTCACGAGCTGGATCGCCGGTGAGGCCGGGCTGCCCTTCCACGTGGACGGGTTCTGGCCGGCGGCGGTGCTGGGCGCGCTCTTCGTCGGCATCGTCACCTGGATCCTCGGCGCCGTCCTCGACCGCGACTGAGGCCCGGCGAGCCCGGCCGGCGCCCACGACGCCGGCCGGGCCAGCGAGCGGGAATTGGCTGGCGAGCGACCCGGGCGGCGGCACTAACGTCGGCCGGGTGTTCACAGTGACCCGCGCCGACGGCTACCAGCTCAGCACCGACCCGGACCGGCTCGACCTGGACCGGGTGCACGCCTGGCTCGCCACGGACGCCTACTGGGCACTCGGGCGCGAGCGGGAGACGGTCGCCCGCGCGTTCGCCGGTTCGATCGGCTTCGGCGTCTACCGGCCCGGCGACGGCCGGCAGGTCGCGGTCGCCCGGGTGGTGACCGACCGGGCCACCTTCGCCTGGCTCTGCGACGTCTACGTGGACCGGGCCGAACGCGGTCGCGGGCTGGGCACGTGGCTGGCCGGCGGCGTCCGCGACCACCTGGCCGAGCTGGGCGTACGCCGCATCCTGCTGGCCACGCTGGACGCGCACGGGGTGTACGGGAAGCTCGGGTTCCAGCCGGTGGCGGCGGACCGCTACATGGAGCTGGACCAGCGGGTGACGCCCATCACCGGAAAGGATCAGGAGCCCGATCCGCACCTTACGGTGGACGGGTGAACCAGCTCCGCCTCGGTTATCTGTACGGCGTCGGCGCGTACCTGCTCTGGGGTTTCTTCCCGATCTACCTGAAGCTGCTTCGGCCGGCCGGGCCGGTGGAGATCCTGGCGCACCGGATCGTCTGGTCGGTGGCGTTCGTGGCGCTGCTGCTGGCCGCGATGCGCCACGTCGGCTTCCTGCGCACGCTGGCCCGGCGACCCCGCGCGTTGGCCGGCATCGCGCTCGCGGCCGCGCTGATCGCGGTCAACTGGGGCACCTACATCTATGGCGTGAACTCCGACCGGGTGGTGGAGACCGCGCTCGGCTATTTCATCAACCCGCTGGTGTCGGTGCTGTTCGGCGTGGTAGCGCTGCGGGAGCGGCTGCGCCCCGGGCAGTGGGCGGCGTTGGGCGTCGGCGCGCTCGCCGTGGCGGTCCTCACCGTCGACTACGGCCGGCTGCCCTGGCTGGCGCTCACGCTCGCGTTCAGCTTCGCCGGCTACGGCCTGGTCAAGAAGCGGCTCGGGTTGCCCGCGGTGGAGGGGCTCTTCGTCGAGTCGGCGGTGCTGGCGCTGCCGGCACTGGCGTACCTGGCGTGGCTGTCGGCCCGGGGCGACTCGACGTTCGGACACGTCTCGGCCGGGCACACCGCGCTGCTGGTGCTGGCCGGCGCCGCCACCGCGATCCCCCTGCTGCTCTTCGCCGGCGCGGCGAACCGGCTGCCGCTGTCCACCGTGGGCATGCTGCAGTACCTGGCCCCGATCCTCCAGCTCGGCTGCGGCGTGCTGATCTTCCACGAGCCGATGCCCCCGGCCCGGCTCGCCGGCTTCGCCCTGGTCTGGCTGGCCCTCCTGGTCTTCACCGCCGACGCCCTCCGAAACACCCGCCGCACCCGCGCCACCCCCCGCCCCACCCCCACCCCCACGCGCTGATCTTGCACTTCCGGCCCGGACGAAAGGGGTGATGCGCCCGAACCGAGGGCCCAAAGTGCAAGATCGCCGCAGTGCGGGGCGGAGGGCGGGTCAGCGGAGGTCGTAGGCGAGGACGGGGGTTTCGGTGCCTCGTTGCAGCTCCAGGCGGACCAGTTCCCCCCTGGTGAACCGGGTGACGCCGGAGAAGCGCAGGTCGTCGCCGGGGGCGGCCAGCCAGGAGCCGATCTGCTCCGTCGCGCCGTCCGGGCCGTGCGCCACCAGTCGGAACGTGTACGCCTCGCGGTGCCCGGCCCGCCGGTCGTAGCCGCAGTGCATGGTGACCTCGGTGCCCCAGGGCGTCTCGGTCAGCCCCACCTCGGCGTGCACCGGCGCGGTCCCGGCCACCGGTCGCATGGCGGTCAGCGCCACCTGCCGGGTGGCCGGCTCGGCCGGCGGCCGGACCAGCGTCACGCCGACACCAGCGAGCACCGCCAGCACCGCGGCGGCGAGCGCGGTCGCCGCGTACCGCCGGCGGGAGCGGGACCACTCGCGGCGCCGCCGCTCCCGCGCGGCGTCGAGCAGCGCGGGCACCCGGTTGGTCTCCGGCCCGACCTCCAGGAACTGCTCCAGCCCGGCCGGATCGAGCCGGCCCAGCAGGCCGGGGAGCACAGCGATCTCGGCGACCGCCTCCCGGCACGCGGCGCAGCCGGCGAGGTGCCGCTCGTAGGCGGCGCGCTCGGCCGGGGCGAGGGCGCCCAGCACGTAAGCCCCGTCGTCGTGCGCGAACTCGCAGCGGGTCATCCGGTCACCCCCATCTCGGCCAGCACCAACCGTAGTGAGCGCAGCGCATAGTGGGTGCGCGACTTCACCGTGCCCGGCGGTACGCCCAGCCGGGCGGCCGCCTCCGCCACCGACCGCCCCTGGTAGAAGCACTCGACCAGCACCTCGCGGTGGGTCGGGCTCAGCCGGTTGAGCGCCTCGGCCACCGTCCACGCCTCCACCGCGCGCTCCGTCTCGTCGACCGTCTCGGCGGTTTCGGGCAGTTCGTCGGTGTAGACCTCGCCGACCCGGGCCGAGCGGCGACGCCACGCGTCGATGGCCAGGTTCCGCGCCGTGGTGAAGAGCCAGGCGCGGACCGAGCCTCGCCGCGGATCCAGCGACTCCGGGTGCCGCCAGGCCCGCAGCAGCGTCTCCTGCACCAGGTCCTCGGCGCGCGGCCGATCGCCGTTGACCAGTCGCAGGGCGTGCGCGAACAGCGCGTCCGCGTGCTCGTCGTGCAGCGCGCGCAGCAGCTGGGCGTCGTGGTCACTGATGGCGGTACCTCGCTTCCGGCGGCGGGGAGACCGACGATGCGTCCGCCCGTGGCGGGCGGTGCGTCCGCTCTTCCATACGTGCCGTGACGCCGAACGGTTCAGCCGCAGGTCAGGCCGGAGCTGTTCACGTCCGGTTCACATTCGGGCCGACACCCGCTCACCGCACCCTGGCACCGTCCGGCAGGTACGCGCGCGGGCCGATCGCCCGTGTGCGCCTTCCGACGTCCGATCAGGAGGCTCCACCTCATGAGCGACCGTCCTCGCCTGCTCCCGCTGCTGGGTGGCACCCGCCACGGCAGCCGCGACGCGATGACCTGTCTGTACCGGTGCGGCAACGCCTGCGACCACCCGGTGCCCAACCCCACCGACAACCCGTACCTCGGCGACCTGGTCGACGCCGAGGTCACCCGGCGCGGCGTGGTCCGGGCCGGCGCGGTCGGCGCGCTGGTGCTCGGCTTCGGCGGCGCCGCCGCCGGCGCGCTCGCCGGCGCCGCCCCGGCCGCCGCCGCGCCCGCCACCCCGACCGCCCCGGGCACGGACGAGGCCGTCGCCGCGACCGCACGCCCGGGCAGCGGCGCGCTGACCTTCAAGCCGATCCCGCCGAACAAGCTGGACACGCTGGTCGTGCCGAACGGGTACGACCACGCCGTGGTCATCAAGTGGGGTGACGAGGTGGTCCCCGGCGCGCCCGCGCTCGACGTGCGCCACCAGAGCGCCGCCGCGCAGGCCAAGCAGTTCGGCTACAACAACGACTTCGTCGGCGTGCTGCCGATCGACCGCAAGCGCGCGCTGCTCGTGGT
This sequence comes from Micromonospora sp. WMMD754, assembly GCF_049315235.1. Taxonomy (NCBI): domain Bacteria; kingdom Bacillati; phylum Actinomycetota; class Actinomycetes; order Micromonosporales; family Micromonosporaceae; genus Micromonospora; species Micromonospora sp. WMMD754. The sequence goes on along the minus strand of NZ_CP186058.1, from coordinate 2,406,904 downwards.
CAACCACGAGTACACCAACGAGGACCTGATGTTCCCCGGCTTCACCGGCCAGGACGCGCTGACCGTGGAGCAGCTGCGGGTGGCGATGGCCGCCCACGGCATGTCCGTGGTCGAGCTGGAGCGGGTGGAGAACACCGGGCAGTGGCGGCCGGCACGGCGCGGCCGGCGGGAGTACAACCGCCGGGTCACCGCGCTGGCCACGAAGTTCGAGCTGACCGGCCCGGCCGCCGGCTCGGCCTGGCTGCGGACCGCCGCCGACCCGAAGGGCCGCACGGTCGTCGGCACGTTGAACAACTGCGCCGGCGGCGTCACCCCGTGGGGCACCGTGCTCTCCGGCGAGGAGAACTTCAACCAGTACTTCGTCGGCGGCGACGGCGCGCCGGAGGAGCTGAAGCCGAAGCTGGCCCGCTACGGCATCCCCACCGACGTGCGCTACCCGAGCGGCAGCCGCAAGTGGGACCGGGCCGACGAGCGGTTCGACCTGGCGAAGCACCCGAACGAGGCGCACCGGTTCGGCTGGGTGGTCGAGATCGACCCGTTCGACCCACAGGCCCGGCCGCGCAAGCACACCGCGCTGGGCCGGGTGAAGCACGAGGGCGCGAACGTCATCGTGGCCCGCAGCGGGCACGTGGTCGCGTACATGGGCGACGACGAGCGTTTCGACTACCTCTACAAGTTCGTCTCGGACAAGAAGTTCATGCCGGGCAACTCCTGGGTGGCCCGCAAGCACAACCTGACGCTGCTGGAGTCGGGCACGCTCTACGTCGCGGCGCTGACCGGCGACAGCCCGGGTGAGATCGACGGCAGCGGCACGCTTCCCGCGGACGGCGGCTTCGGCGGCCGGGGCCGCTGGATCAAGCTGGTCAGCGGCAACCGCTCGTACGTCGACGGCATGACCGCCGCCGACGTGCTCACCTTCACCCGGCTGGCCGGCGACAAGGTCGGCGCGACCAAGATGGACCGTCCCGAGGACGTCGAGCCGAGCCTGCTCACCGGCAAGGTCTACGTCGCGCTGACCAACAACACCGACCGGGGCAAGGCCGGCAAGGCGCCGGCCGACGAGGCGAACCCGCGCAACGCCAACAAGCACGGGCAGATCCTGGAGCTGGTCGAGGACCGGGGCGACAACACCGCCGACACCTTCGCCTGGTCGCTGCCGATCGTCTGCGGCGACCCGGCGGACGCCTCGACCTACTTCGCCGGGTACGACAAGTCGAAGGTCTCCCCGATCTCCTGCCCGGACAACGTCGCCTTCGACGCCACCGGCAACCTCTGGATCTCGACCGACGGCAACGCCCTGGGCAGCAACGACGGGCTCTTCGCCACCGCCGTCGAGGGCCCGGAGCGGGGGCACCTGAAGCAGTTCCTCACGGTGCCGCTCGGCGCGGAGACCTGCGGACCGTTCATCACCAAGGACAACCGGTCGGTCTTCGTGGCCGTGCAGCACCCGGGCGAGATCTCCGGCGCCTCGGTGGAGAACCCGGCCTCCACCTGGCCGGACGGCGACTTCGCCAAGCCCGGCGTGGTGGTCACCTGGCGCCTCGACGGGGGCCCGGTCGGCAGCTGAGCCATCCCCGGGGTGGGTCCGACGCTGGACCCACCCGCTGACGGGCCGTCGTCGGACCCACCGGCGGCGGCCCGATCAGTTCTCGGTGGCGATCCCGTCGGCGATGGAGCGCGCGGCGGTGAGCAGCTTCGCGCGGACCACCCGGGCGGAGGTCATCATCTCGCCGGCCGGCAGGGCGCAGGCCAGCACCACCCGCCGCTCGATGTCCTTGTCCGGGGTGACCAGCACCGCGGCGCAGGCCACGCCCTGCCGGAACTGCCCCAGCTCCAACTGCATGCCGCGCCGGTCGCCGGCGGCCAGGTCGGCCTCGAACGCCTCGACCGTGGTCAGGGTGGCGGTGGTGAACGGGCGCATGCCGTATTCGCGCAGGTAGCGGAAGCGCTGCTCGGCGGTGAGCGTGGCGAGCAGGCTCTTGCCGAGCGCGGTGGCGTGTGCGCCCTCGTCGAAGCCCGGGACCAGGTCCTCCATGAACGGTGAGCGCGGCCCCTCGGCGGACGCGGTCACCGCCACCTGCCCACCCACGAAGCGGCCCAGGTAGTGGCTCCAGCCGGTGTCCACGGCGGCGCGCCGCAGCGCCTCGCCCACCGCGGGCGGCCCCCGGAACGCGGTGACCAGCTCGCGGTAGCGGTCGGCCACCTCCAGCCCGACGATGTACGTCCCGTCCTCGCGCCGGATCACGTAGCCCTCGTAGGCCAGCGTGCGCACCAGGTGGTAGGTGGTGGCGACGGTCAACTCGCAGCGGCGGGCGATCTGCTTCACGGTGAGCCCTCTCGGCGCACGGCCGACCGACTCGAGCACTCGAAGCGCGCGGGAGACGCTGCGGATCAGGTCCGAAGGTTCCGCCAGGGGGTCGCGCACAACCACCTCCGCCGCCGGGGACTTACACCATATGAAAAACAGGCCGAGTGCGAAATGCCTGTTCGGATCGAGGATGCCAGATCACCGGACACCCACCGTGCACCGACAGACACGATCAGCAGCCAAAACGCGACAGGCGTAGGTTGGCGACGATGACCGAAACAATTTCGCGAACCGCTCCGGCGTCGGCCGGCGGAGCGGTCCGGGTCGGCGCCGGCGCCACCGTCACCACCGTCGCCTGCGTCCTGCCGGTCTTCCTGGTCGGCGGTCTGGCCGTGCAGCTCGGCGACGAGCTGGGCTTCAGCCCCGCCGGCCTGGGCCTGGCGGTCTCGGTCTACTTCGGCGTCAGCGCCCTGGCCTCGGTGCCCTCCGGCGCCCTGGTCGAGCGGTACGGGCCGGCCCCGGTCGCCCGGGCCGGCATCCTGCTCTCCGCCGGCTCGCTGCTGGCCGTGGCGGCGCTGGCCCGGTCGTACCCGGTGCTGGTGGCGCTGCTCGCGGTCGGCGCCGCCGCCAACGCCCTCGGCCAGCTCGCCAGCAACGCCGCGCTGGCCGCGCACGTGCCGGCGCGGCGGCAGGGCCTCTCCTTCGGCGTGAAGCAGGCCGCCATCCCGGTCTCCACCCTGCTGGCGGGCGTGGCGGTGCCCACGGTCGCGCTCACCGCGGGATGGCGCTGGGCCTTCGTCGCGGCCGCCGGGGCGGCGTTGGCCGCGCTCCCGGCCGTACCCCGGTCCGAGCGGAACCGGGACGGCCGCGCCGCCCCCGGGAGCGGCGGAGGCGGGCGGGGGCCGCTCGTGGTGGTGGGGCTGGCCGCGACGCTGGCGGCGGCCGCGGCGAACGCGCTGGGCACGTTCCTGGTCGACTCGTCGGCCGCGCGCGGGCTCTCCCCCGCCCTGGCCGGCCTGACCCTGACGCTCGGCAGCGCGGTGTGCGTGGTCGCGCGGATCGGGGTGGGTTGGTTCGCCGACCGACGGGCGAGCGGGCATGTCGGGTTGATCGCCGGGCTGCTGGTGGCCGGCGCCGTGGGCCTGGTCCTGCTGGCGGTGGCCGGCCCGGTGCCGCTGGTCGCCGGCGTGGTGCTCGGGTTCGGTCTCGGCTGGGCCTGGCCCGGGCTGATGAACTTCGCGGTGGTCCGCCTCCATCCGCAGGCCCCGGCCGCCGCCACCTCGATCACCCAGACCGGGGTGTACGCGGGCGGCAGCCTCGGACCGCTCGGCCTCGGCACGGTGGCCGGCGCCGCCGGCTACCCCGCGATGTGGCTGACCGCCGCCGTGGCCATGCTCCTGGCCGCCCTGCTCATGCTCCTCGGTGCCCGCCGCCTGTCCCGCACCGCCTGACCGGCCCCTCCGGGAGTGCGGCGCGTTCGACGGGACCTGCCACGGGCCGCCCGGGGTGTCGCGCCGCGCCCCGCCGCGCCCGGGGCCGCCTTCGGGCCGAGGGGCCGGAACGAGCGTGGCACCGGGGTGGGCGTAGCGCGGGGTGGACGTAGGGCGTAGCCGGGGGTGGGCGTAGCGCCGGGTGGGCGTGGCGCGGGGTGGGCGTGGCGCGGGGTGGGCGTTGCGCCGGGGTGGGCGCTGGGGTCGGCGTAGCGCGGGTGGGCGTTGGTTTCGAGCGGGCGCGTGCCCGGACGGGCGGCCTGCACCGGGCGGACCGGGCCAGCGGGCGTGATCCCTGGGATGCCCTGGCGCCGCAAGGGGGCGGGGTGCCGGCGACCGGCCGCCCCAACAAGAAAGACGCCACATTCGTGCGATATACCGCCTGGTCATATTTATGACTCAGCGGTATATCGCGCAAAACGCGTTCTCGTCCCTGCGGGGACTACGTTCCGTGACGGTGGAGAAGCCGACGCGGGCGCTGGTCCCGGTGACCCGGCAGCCCTCACCGCCACCTCCGCGGAGCGGGCCGTGGCGGCGAACGCTTGCCGCGGCGTCAGCTCGGTGTTCCGGCCCGGCCGGCTCGGGAGCGACGGATCCGGCCGGGCGGCCCGGGGAGCGGCCGGACCGGTCAGCTGGTGCGGTCGGCGATGTAGTCGCAGAGAGATTCCAGCGCGCGGCGGGCCGGGCCCTCGGGGAGCGGGGCGAGGCGGGCGCGGGCGTCCTCGGCGTAGCTGCGCACCGTCTCCCGGGCGCGCTTGAGCGCCGGGGACTCGCGGAGCAGGGTCAGCGCCTCGGCGTGCAGCGCGTCGTCGACCAGCGGCCCGGTGGCCAGGATCTCCCGCAGCCGCACGCTGGCCGCGTCCGAGTCGTCGGCGGCGAGCGCGTAGAGCACCGGCAGGGTCGGCACGCCCTCGCGCAGGTCGGTGCCGGGCGTCTTGCCGGACTCCACCGACTCGCTGGCGATGTCCAGCAGGTCGTCGGAGAGCTGGAACGCCACCCCGATGATCTCGCCGTATCCGGCCAGGGCCTCGATGTGCTCGGGGGACGCGCCGCCGAACATGCCGCCGAAGCGGGCCGAGGTGGCGATCAGCGAACCGGTCTTCTCGGCGATCACGTGCAGGTAGTGGGCGACCGGGTCGGTGTCCCGCGGCCCGACCGTCTCGGCGATCTGGCCGTGCACCAGCCGGGCGAACGTGCGCGCCTGCAACCGGACCGCCTCCGGGCCCAGGTCGGCCGCGATGTCCGCGGCCCGGGCGAAGAGGTAGTCGCCGACCAGGATGGCCACCGAGTTGGTCCAGCGGGAGTTGGCGCTCGGGGCGCCCCGCCGCACGGCCGCCTCGTCCATCACGTCGTCGTGGTAGAGCGTCGCCAGGTGAGTGAGTTCCATCACCACGGCGGCCGGGACGACCTGCGCGGCCTCCGGGTCGCCGAACTGGGCGCCCAGCGCCACCAGCAACGGGCGGAACCGCTTGCCGCCGGCCTGGAGCAGGTGCCGGGCCGCCTCGGTGACGAGTGGGTCCGCGCTGGCCACGCTGGCCCGCAGGTGCGCCTCGACCCGGTCGAGCACGCCCAGCACGGAGGCTTCGACGCGCGGGTCGGCGAGGTGCAGGCCGAGCGCGCCGAACTGACCTGAATGCTCGCCAGCCGGGTTCACCACGTCTTCAACCATGCCACACCCGTTCGACCTGCTCGGCGAGGGGGATGGAGGCCGAGGGCCGGCACGCCACGGCGTACCGGCCCCCGGAGGATCCGTTCCGTCATCGAACGAATTCGGCAGCACCGGTGGTCAGGTCGAGCAGCGGCCCGGGGACCACGCCGAGGACCAGCGTGGCCAGCACGCCGATGACCAGGGCCGCGGAGGTGAGCGCGCCTGGCACAGCCACCGTCGGGGTCGCCTCGCCCGGCTCGGAGAGCCACATCATCACCACGACCCGCAGGTACGGGAACGCCAGCACCATGCTGGTCAGCACGCCGGCGATCACCAGCCACGCCTGGTTCGCCTCCAGCGCCGGCCCGAACACCGCGAACTTGCTGGTGAAGCCGCTGGTGAGCGGGATGCCGGCGAAGGCCAGCAGGATGAACGTGAAGACCGCCGCGAAGAACGGCGAGCGTCGACCCAGCCCGGCCCAGCGGGACAGGTGGGTGGCCTCGCCGTCGGCGTCCCGCACCAGCGTCACCACGGCGAACGCGGCGAGCACCGAGAAGCCGTACGCGGCCAGGTAGAACATCGTGCCGGAGAGCCCCGACTTGGTCGGCGCCAGGACACCCACCAGCAGGTAGCCGGCGTTCGCGATCGACGAGTACGCCAGCAGGCGCTTGATGTCCGTCTGGGTGACCGCGAGCACGGCGCCGACCAGCATGGTCAGCACCGCCACCACGCCGAGCACCGGGGTGAAGTCCCAGGCGGCGCCGGCGAAGGCGACGTGGAAGACCCGCAGCAGCGCGCCGAACGCGGCGACCTTGGTGCAGGCGGCCATGAAGCCGGTCACCGGCGTCGGCGCGCCCTGGTAGACGTCGGGCGTCCAGACGTGGAACGGCGCGGCGGCGGCCTTGAACAGCAGACCGATGGCGAGCAGCGCCATGCCGGCGAAGAGCAGCACCTGGCTGGACGAGGACTGGCCGACCGCCGCGTGCACGGTGGCGAAGTCGACGCCGGCCCCCCGGCCCGGGATCCCGGAGGTGAAGCCGTAGATCAGGGCGACACCGAACAGGAAGAACGCCGAGGCGTACGCGCCGAGCAGGAAGTACTTCATCGCCGCCTCCTGACTCAGCAGCCGCCGGCGACGGGCCAGCGCACAGAGCAGGTAGAGCGGCAGCGAGAAGACCTCGAGCGAGATGAACATGGTCAGCAGGTCGTTCGCCGCCACGAAGATCAGCATGCCGCCGATGGCGAACGTCATCAGCGGGTAGACCTCGGTGGCGCCGCCGACACCCTCGGCCTGCTTGCGGTCCTCGGGCGACTCGGCGGTGACCGCGGCGTGCGCCACGAAGGCGCCGCCCCGCTCCACCGTGCGCTCGCCGACGAGCAGCAGCGCCATGGCGGCCAGGACCAGGATGGCGCCCTGGAGGAACAGCGTCGGCCCGTCCACCGCGATCGCGCCACCGGCGGTGATCAGCCGGTCGTCGGAGTTCAGGATCACCATGGCGATCGCGGCCAGCACCGCCAGCAGGGCGAGACCGAGCTGCACCCCGTTGCGCAGGCGGCGCGGCACGAACGCCTCGACCAGGACGCCGACCAGAGCCGCGCCCAACATGATCAGGATGGGAGCGAGCGCCGCGTAGTCGATCGACGGCAGCTTCAGTTCACTCACTTCGAAGCCTCCTGGACGCTGCCGACCTCAGGGGCGGGATCGGACTTGCCGACGTCCTGCATGGTCGCCCGGACGGCGGGGTTGATGACATCGGTGACCGGCTTCGGATAGAAGCCGAGCAGCACGATCAGCGCGATCAGCGGCGCGACGACGACCTTCTCGCGCAGCGTGAGGTCCCGACGCATGCCCTCGACCTCGGTCAGCGCCGGGTTCAGCGTGCCCTGGGTGGTGCGCTGCACCATCCACAGCACGTACGCGGCGGCCAGGATGATGCCGAGCGTGGCGATCACCGCGACCGGCTTGTTGACCGTGAACGTGCCGATCAGCACCAGGAACTCGGAGACGAACGGCGCGGTGCCGGGCAGCGCCAGCGAGGCCAGACCGGCGAAGAAGAGCACGCCGGCCAGCACCGGCACCAGCTTGCCCGCGCCGCCGAAGTCGCTGATCAGCGCCGAACCGCGCCGGGCGATCAGCATGCCGACCACCAGGAAGAGCAGGCCGGTGGCGAGCCCGTGGTTGAGCATGTAGAGCACCGCGCCGGTGCCGGCCTGGGTGGTGAAGGCGAAGATGCCCACGCCGATGAACCCGAAGTGCGCGATCGAGGTGTACGACACCAGTCGCTTCAGGTCGTTCTGGCCGACCGCCAGCAGCGCGGCGTAGATGATGCCGATGACCCCCAGCGCCAGCGCCCACGGCGCGAACCAGCGCGACGCCTCCGGGAACAGCGGGAGGCAGTAGCGCAGGATGCCGAACGTGCCGACCTTGTCCAGCACGCCGACCAGCAGCGCGGCCGCACCGGCCGGGGCGGCGCCACCGGCGTCCGGCAGCCAGGTGTGGAACGGGAAGAACGGCGCCTTGATCGCGAAGGCGATGAAGAAGCCGAGGAACAGCCAGCGGGCGGTGTTCGTGGCGAACTCCGCCTGGCTCAGCGCCTGCCAGTCGAAGGTCTTCCCGCCGACCACCCAGAGGCCGATCACCGCGGCCAGCATGAACAGACCGCCGACCAGCGAGTAGAGGAAGAACTTCACCGCCGCGTACTGCCGCTGGTGGCCGCCGTAGCTGCCGATCAGGAAGTACATCGGCACCAGCATGACCTCGAAGAACACGTAGAACAGGAAGACGTCGGCGGCGGCGAAGACGCCGATCATCGTGCACTCGAGGACGAGCAGCAGCGCGAAGTAGACGGGCACAGAGCGCTTGGACGACTCGGCGTCGTGCCAGGACGCCAGGATCACCAGCGGCACCAGGATCGCGATCAGCATCAGCATGACCAGCGCGATGCCGTCCACCTCGAAGGTGAACCGCACGCCCCAGTTCGGGATCCACGGGTACGACTCGCGGAACTGGAACCGGTCACCGCCGGCGGAGAAGGCGAACCACATCACCACCGAGAGCACCAGCACCAGCAGCGACCAGCCGAACGCCACCAGCTTGGCCAGGTCCGGCCGACTGCGCGGCAGCAACGCCACCACCAGGGCACCGACCAGCGGCGCCACGGTCAGCACCGAGAGGAACGGGAAGTTGGACATTATTCGGCCTTACCTCCGTCGTGACTGCGTGGCCCGCCGGCGGGGGCGGCCGCGTTGCTGTCGATCACGCCAGCCACCCCGCCTGCACCGCCAGGAACGCCGCCACCACGAGCAGCGCGCCGGTCAGGATCGAGGTCGCGTACGACCGCACGAAGCCGGTCTGCAGCCGCCGGAGCCGGCCCGAGCCCCCACCCACGGCGGCGGCGAGGCCGTTGACCAGCCCGTCGACGCCCCGGTTGTCGAGGAACACCAGCGCCCGGGTGAGGAAGATGCCCGGCTTCTCGAAGACCGCCTCGTTGAAGGCGTCCGTGTAGAGGTTGCGGCGGGCGGCGGTGACCACCACGCCGGCCGGCTGCGGCTCGGTGGCCGTGCCGGTGCGGAACAGGAACCAGGCCAGCCCGGCTCCGAGCACGGTGATCAGGATCGAGAGGATGGTGATCACGGTGTGCGAGAGCACGCCGTGCGCCTCGCCGCCCGCCTCCTCGCCGAGCACCGGGGTCAGCCAGGACACCACGCCGTCGTTGAGCGTCATCAGACCACCGGCCACCACCGAACCGGCGGCGAGCAGGATCAGCGGGATCGTCATGAGCTTCGGCGACTCGTGCGGGTGCTCGATGTCCTCGGTCCACCGCTTCGGGCCGTGGAACGTGAGCACGAACAGCCGGGTCATGTAGAACGCGGTGAGTCCGGCACCGAGGAGCGCCGCCCCGCCGAACAGCCAGGCGGTCCAGCCCTCCCGCTCGAACGCGGACGCGATGATCGGCTCCTTGGAGAAGTAGCCGGAGAGCGGCGGGATGCCGATGATGGCCAGCCAGCCCATCATGAACGTCAGCCAAGTGATCTTCATGTACTTCGACAGTCCGCCGAAGCGGCGGATGTCCACCTGGTCGTTCATGCCGTGCATGACCGAGCCGGCGCCGAGGAACATGTTGGCCTTGAAGAAGCCGTGCGCCAGCAGGTGGATGATGGCCAGCGCGTACGCGCCGCCGCCGAGACCGACGCCGAGGAACATGTAGCCGATCTGGCTCACCGTGGACCAGGCCAGCACCCGCTTGATGTCGTCCTTCGCCGCGCCGATGACGCAGCCCATCAGCAGGGTGAGCGCGCCGACGCTGACCACCACGAGCTGGAGCGTCTCGTTGGCGGAGAAGATCGGGTTGGAGCGGGCGATCAGGTAGACGCCCGCGGTGACCATGGTGGCCGCGTGGATGAGCGCGGACACCGGGGTCGGGCCTTCCATCGCGTCCGGCAGCCAGGCCTGGAGCGGGAACTGGCCGGACTTGCCGGCCGCGCCCAGGAGCAGCAGCAGGCCGAGCACCAGCACCGTGGTGGAGGTCAGCGAGCCGACCCCGTTGAACACCTCGTCGTACTGGGTGGTGCCGAGCATGGCGAACATGACGAAGATGCCGATGGCCAGGCCGGCGTCGCCGACCCGGTTCATCAGGAACGCCTTCTTGCCGGCGGTGGCCGCGCTGGGCCGGCCGTACCAGAAGGAGATCAGCAGGTACGACGCCAGGCCGACGCCCTCCCAGCCGAAGTAGAGCATCACGTAGTTGTTGCCGAGCACCAGCAGCAGCATGGCGGCGACGAACAGGTTGAAGTACCCGAAGAACCGGCGCCGGCCCTCGTCGTGCGCCATGTACTCCACGGCGTAGAGGTGGATGAGGAAACCCACCCCGGTGATCAGCAGCACGAACACCGCGGCCAGCGGGTCGAAGAGCAGACCGAAGTCCACCTTCAGGTCGCCGACCGTGATGAACTGCCAGAGGCTCTGTTCGACCTGCTTGTTCTCCAGACCGCGCAGCTGGAAGAAGTAGGTCAGGCCGAGCACGAACGCGGCGCCGATGGCCGCCACGCCCAGCCAGTGGCCCCAGCGGTCGGCCCGCCGGCCGAGCAGCAGCAGGACCGCCGCGCTGACCAGCGGGATCGCCACCAGCAGCCAGACGCTGCCCAGCAGGCCATCCGCAGTAGCGAATTCCACAGTCTGTTCCACCGCAGACCCCTCAGTACTTCAGCAGGTTGGCGTCGTCGACGCTGGCCGAGCGCCGGGTCCGGAAGATCGCCATGATGATCGCGAGCCCGACCACGACCTCGGCCGCCGCCACCACCATCACGAAGAACGCCATGATCTGGCCGTTCAGGTCACCGTTGATCCGGCTGAACGTGACGAGCGTCAGGTTGGCCGCGTTGAGCATCAGCTCGACGCACATGAACAGCACGATGGCGTTGCGTCGGACCAGCACGCCGACGGCGCCGATGGTGAACAGCACCGCCGCGAGGATCAGGTAGTAGTCCGGCGTCATTTGTCCGTGCCCTTCAGTGCGGTCTCCTCGGCCGTCAGCTCGCGTACCGGCATGATCTCCGGGATGCCGCGGTCGGTGAGCCGGCCGTCCGGCAGGCGGGCCGGCGTGGCCACCGAGGAGGAGGTGGCGAAGACACCCGGACCGGGCTTCGGGCCGGGGTAGTTGCCGGGCCGGAACCGCGCCTTCATGGTGGCGACCTGGTCCATCCGGTCCTCCTTGCGCCGCTCCACGTGCGCCAGCACCATCGCGCCCACCGCGGCCGTGATCAGCAGCGCCGAGGTCAACTCGAAGGCGAAGACGTACTTGGTGAAGAGCAGCCGGGCGATGCCCTGCACGTTGCCCTCGGCGTTCGCCTGGTCGAGCCCGGCCGCCCGCACGCCGTCGAGCGCGCGGTAGAGGCCGGTGCCGACCAGGCCGGCGAAGCCGAGCCCGAGCACCACCGCGGCGACCCGCTGGCCGCGCAGCGTCTCGATCAGCGAGTCGGACGCGTCCCGGCCGACCAGCATCAGCACGAACAGGAAGAGCATCATGATCGCGCCGGTGTAGACGATGATCTGCACCATGCCGATGAACGGCCCGGCCTGGAGCACGTAGAACACGCCCAGGCAGAGCATGGTCAGCACCAGCCAGAGCGCGGAGTGCACCGCGTTGCGGGCCCACACCATGCCGAGCGCCCCGATCAGGGCCAGCGGGGCGAGGATCCAGAAGGTGACCTCCTCACCCCCGGTCACGTCGCCCGCCGCGGCGAGCACCGTCTGTGTGGTCATGCCCCTGCTCCCTTGCCCGCCTCGGACCGCTGCGCGGCCTGCTCGGCGCCGGGGAAGGTCACGCCGGGGTGCTCCTCCACCTGGTACCGGCCCGGGCCCATCGGCGAGTGCTCGGCGCCGGCCGAGGTGCCCGGGTTGGTCAACGCGCCGACGTAGTAGTCCTTCTCGCTGTCGCCCAGCCGCATCGGGTGCGGCGGCTGCTCCATGCCTTCGAGCAGCGGCGCGAGCAACTGCTCCTTGGTGAAGATCAGGTCCTGCCGGTTGTCCCGGGCCAGCTCGTACTCGTTGCTCATGGTGAGCGAACGGGTCGGGCAGGCCTCGATGCAGAGCCCGCAGAAGATGCACCGGGCGTAGTTGATCTGGTAGGTGCTGGCGTACCGCTCACCCGGGGAGAAGCGCTGCTCCTCGGTGTTGTCGCCACCCTCCACGTAGATCGCGTCGGCCGGGCAGGCCCAGGCGCACAGCTCGCAGCCGATGCACTTCTCCAGCCCGTCCGGGTGCCGGTTGAGGATGTGCCGCCCGTGGTAGCGCGGCGCCGAGACCGGCGGCTTGAACGGGTAGTCGGTGGTGACGACCTTCTTGAACATGTGCGAGAAGGTGACCCCGAAGCCCTTGAACGTTCCGGTGATCGCGCCCACGTCACACCTCCCTGGAGTCCGAGCCGGCGACGACGTTGGCCGGCTCCCGCTCGGCGACCACGCGCCGGGTGCGGGGGCTCGGCGGAACCTGAAGATCCATCGGGGGCAGCGGGAAGCTGCCGTACGGCCGGCTGTCCACCTGTTCCTGCGGGGACGGCTTCGGCTGCTTCTTCTTGCTGGGCCAGAAGAGCGTGGCCAGCAGCAGCACGCCCGCGCCGATGGCGGTGGCGAGCAGCCGGTCGTTGGTCTGCCAGTCCTCGATCGAGCGCAGCCCGGCGAGCACCAGGATCCAGACCAGGTTGATCGGCAGCAGAACCTTCCAGCCGAACCGCATGAACTGGTCGTAGCGGAGCCGGGGCAGCGTGCCGCGCAGCCAGACGAACACGAAGACCAGCAGGATCACCTTGCCGAAGAACCACAGCATCGGCCACCAACCCTCGTTGGCGCCCGACCAGAGCGTGATCGGCCAGGGGGCCCGCCAGCCGCCGAGGAACAGCGTGGTGGTGACCGCCGACATGGTCACCATCGCCACGTACTCGGAGAGCATGAAGAGCGCGAACTTCAGCGAGCTGTACTCCGTCATGAAGCCCGCGACCAGCTCCGACTCCGCCTCCGGCAGGTCGAACGGCGCCCGGTTGGTCTCGCCGACCATGGCGATGAAGAAGATGATGAAGCTGGGCAGCAGCAGGATCGCGTACCAGCCGGGGGCGGGCAGGTCGAACCCGCCGATGCTCAGTTGCGTGGCGTCGCCCTGCGCGGCGACGATCCCGCTGGTCGACATCGTGCCGGCGGTCATGAACACCGCCACGATGCTCAGCCCCATCGCGACCTCGTAGGAGATCATCTGGGCGCTGGACCGGAGACCGCCGAGCAGCGGGTACGTCGAGCCGGAGGCCCACCCGCCGAGCACGATGCCGTAGACGCCCATCGAGGAGCAGGCCAGGATCACCAGCACCGCCACCGACACGTCGGTGACCTGCAGCGGCGTCCAGTGGCCGAAGATGCTCACCTTCGGGCCGAACGGGATCACCGACAGCGCGGTGACCGCGGAGATCACCGAGATGGTCGGGGCGAAGAAGAAGACCACCTTGTCGGCGGCGCGCGGGAGGATGTCCTCCTTGAACGCCATCTTCAGGCCGTCCGCGAGCGTCTGGAGCAGGCCGAACGGGCCGACCTGGTTGGGGCCGGGCCGCACCGCCATCCGGCCGACGACCCGCCGCTCGAACCAGACGCCGAGCAGCGTGGCCAGCAGGCCGAAGGCGAACGCGAAGACGATCTTCCCGAGGACCAGCCACCACGGGTCCCGGCCGAAGTCGGCGAGCGTCGGGTCCTGCGCCGCGAGGATGACGGCGTTCACTGGGATACACCCCCGGTGTTGAGGAGCGGACCCGGGCGCGCGGCGGCGTCCGCGGCGACGGGCGCCGCGGTCACCGTGACGACGTGACCGGACGTCGCGCCGAGGCTGCGGCGTACGGTCGAGCCGGGTGAGTTGGTCGGCAGCCAGACGACGCCGTCCGGCATCTCGGTGATCGCCGCCGGCAGGGTGACCGCGCCGCGGTCGGTGCCGACCGTGACCGGGTCCCCGTCGGCCACGCCGAGCGCCTCGGCGGTGCCCTTGCCCAGCCGGACCACCGGCGGGCGGGCGGTGCCGGCGAGGTGCTCGTCGCCGTCGGTGAGGCTGCCCAGGTCGACGAGCTGGTGCCAGGTGGCCAGCACGGCCTGGCCCGGGCCGGGCTGCGGCACGGTGGCCGGCTCGACCGAGGGCGCGGACGGCCGCTCGACCCGGGTCCGGGGCAGCGCGCCCAGCTCGCGGCGCACGCTCGGCACGTCGCCGGCGCCGAGCCGCACGTCGAGCTGCGCCGCGATCGCGTCGAGCACCCGGCCGTCGGTCATCGCGCCGGTGTCCAGCACCTTCTCGAAGGTGCGCAGCCGGCCCTCCCAGTCGAGGAAGCTGCCGGCCTTCTCGACCACGGGGGCGACCGGGAAGACCACGTCCGCCCGCCGCGACACCGCGCTCATCCGCAGTTCCAGGCTGACCAGGAACGGCACCGCGTCCAGGGCAGTCTCGGCCAGGCGCGGGTCGGCCAGGTCGGCCGGGTCGACCCCGGCCACCACCAGGGCGCCGAGGCGGCCGTCGGCCGCCGCGTTCAGAATGCCGTCGGTGTCGCGGCCGGCCTGGCTCGGGATGACCCCGGCCGGGATGTCCCACGCCTCGCCCAGCTCCGCGCGGGCGGCCGGCTCGGTCACCACGCGACCGCCGGGGAGCAGGTTGGGCAGGCAGCCCGCGTCGACCGCGCCGCGGTCACCCGCGCGCCGCGGCACCCAGGCCAGGCGGGCTCCGGTACGCCGGGCCACGTCCGCCGCCGCGGAGAGTCCGCCGGGCACCGCGCCCAGCCGCTCGCCGACGATCAGGATCGCGCCCGGCTGCCCCAGCGCCTCGGCCACCGTGGCGTGCTCGGCCAGCACGCTGGCCTCCTCGCCCGGCACCACCCGGGCGAGCTTCGCCCCGAGCTTCTCCAGGCCGCGGGTCGCGAACGGCGCGATCGCGTAGACGGTGAGCTTCTTCTTCAGGTACGCCTTGCGCAGCCGCAGGAAGAGGATCGGGCACTCCTCCTCCGGCTCCAGGCCGACCAGCACCACCGCGGGCGCGTTCTCCACGTCCGCGTAGGTCACGTCGGTGACCCCGGCAACGTTGCTGGCCAGGAAGTCGGCCTCCTCGCGGGAGACCGGGCGGGCCCGGAAGTCGATGTCGTTGGTGTGCAGCGCCACCCGGGCGAACTTCGCGTACGCGTAGGCGTCCTCGACGGTGAGCCGGCCGCCGGTCAGCACCGCCGTGCCGGTGCCGCCGTCGCGGGCCGCGCGCAGCCCCTCGGCGGCCCGGGCGAACGCCTCGCTCCAGGACGCCTCGCGCAGCTCACCGGTCTTCTCGTCCCGCACCAGCGGGGTGGTGAGCCGGTCGAACGCGCGGGTGTACTGGAAGCCCCAGCGGCCCTTGTCGCAGTTCCACTCCTCGTTCACCGCCGGGTCGTCGCCGGCCAGCCGGCGCAGCACCTTGCCCCGCCGCCAGTCGGTGCGCTGGGCGCACCCGGCCGAGCAGTGCTCGCAGACGCTGGGCGAGGAGACCAGGTCGAACGGGCGGGACCGGAAGCGGTACTGCGCGCCGGTCAGCGCGCCCACCGGGCAGATCTGCACGGTGTTGCCGGAGAAGTACGAGTTGAAGGGAACATCCCCCTCGTCGCCCTCCTCACCGTACGCGTCGTCCCGGTAGATGTTGATCTCCTCGTGCGAGGAGCGTCCCATCAGGTCGATGAACTTGTCGCCGGCGATCTCCTCGGAGAACCGGGTGCACCGCTGGCAGAGCACGCAGCGCTCGCGGTCGAGCAGCACCTGGGTGCTGATCGGCAGCGGCTTCGGGTACTCCCGCTTGTGCTCGTGGAAGCGGGAGTCGGTGCGGCCGGTGGACATGGCCTGGTTCTGCAGCGGGCACTCGCCGCCCTTGTCGCACATCGGGCAGTCCAGCGGGTGGTTGAGGAGCAGCAGCTCCATCACCCCCTCCTGGGCCTTCTTGGCGACCGGCGAGGTGAGCTGGGTCCGCACGACCATGCCGTCGGCGACGGTCTGGGTGCAGGAGGCGACCGGCTTGCGCTGGCCCTCCACCTCCACCAGGCACTGCCGGCAGGCACCGGCCGGGGCCAGCAGCGGGTGGTCGCAGAAGCGGGGGATCTCGGTGCCCAACTGCTCGGCGACCCGGATCAGCAGCGCTCCCTTGGGCGCGGTGACCTCGACGCCGTCGATGGTCAGCGTGACGGTCTCGGTCTGCTTGGCTACGTCCGTCATCAGTGGGCTCCAACCAGCTGCTTGTCGGAGAGCTTCGGAGCGGTACGTCCCTCGATGTAGTCGAGGTAGTCCTGCTTGAAGTACTTCAGCGACGAGGTCACCGAGCTGGTCGCACCGTCACCCAGACCGCAGAACGAGCGGCCGAGGATGTTGTCGCAGGTGTCGAGCAGGGTGTCCAGGTCCTCGTGGGTGCCCTGGCCGGACAGGATCCGCCGGTAGACCCGGACCATCCAGTAGTTGCCCTCGCGGCACGGGGTGCACTTGCCGCACGACTCGTGGTGGTAGAACTCCAGCCACCGGTAGGTCGCGTAGACCGGGCAGTCCTGGTCGGAGAAGATCTGCGTGGCCGTGGTGCCCAGGATCGAGCCGGCCGCCGCCACCCCCTCGAAGTCCAGCGGCACGTCCAGGTGCTCGGCGGTGAGCAGCGGCGTCGACGAGCCGCCCGGGGTCCAGAACTTCAGTTCGTGTCCGGGCTTCATCCCGCCGGCCAGCTCGATCAGCTCGCGCAACGTGATGCCCATCGAGCACTCGTACTGGCCGGGGTTGGCGATCCGGCCGGAGAGCGAGTAGATCATCGGGCCGGAGGACTTCTCCGTGCCCATGGTCTTCCACCAGTCCGCGCCGCCCAGCACGATGTAGGGCACGCTGGCGATGGTGCCGACGTTGTTGACCACGGTCGGGCTGGCGTACAGGCCGTGGGTCGCCGGGAACGGCGGGCGCAGCCGGGGCTGGCCCCGGAAGCCCTCCAGCGAGTCCAGCAGCGCGGTCTCCTCGCCGCAGATGTACGCCCCGGCGCCGGAGTGCACCACCAGCTCCAGGTCGAACTTCGAGCCGAGGATGTTCCGGCCGAGGTAGCCCTTGGCGTACGCCTCGGCCACCGCGCTGCGCAGCCGCCGGGCGGCGTGCACGGCCTCGCCGCGGATGTAGATGTACGCCCGGTTGGCCCGGATCGCGTACGACGCGATGATCACGCCCTCGACCAGCGCGTGCGGGTCGTGCGTCATCAGCGGCAGGTCCTTGCAGGTGCCCGGCTCGCCCTCGTCGGCGTTCACCACCAGGTAGTGCGGCTTGCCGTCGCCCTGCGGGATGAACCCCCACTTGAGACCGGTCGGGAAGCCCGCGCCGCCCCGACCGCGCAGCCCGGAGTCCTTGATCAGCTGGATCAGGTCGTCCGGGTGCGCCTTGAGCGCCTTGCGCAGGGCGGCGTAGCCGTCCAGCTTCTCGTAGGTGCCGAGCCGCCAGGCGTCCGGCGACAGCCAGCGCTTGGTGAGCACCGGCGTGAGCTTGGCCAACGTCTCCGGCCGAGGAGTGGTCACTTCCGGACCCCCGTTCCGCTCGCGTCCGCCGGGTCGGCGCCGTCGGCGTCCGTACCGGCCTCCGCCTCCTTGAGGTTGCGCTCCTGCGCGCCGGCCGCGTCGCCGGCGGGCTTGCCGTCGCCGGCCGGCGGGTTCGCCGCCACGCCGGCGGCCTCCGCCGCCCGCGCGTCGCGCGGCGCCGGCGCCGGGCCGTCCACCGGGACCTTGGTGCCCGGCGCGTCCGCCACCGCGGTCCGCGCGTCGGGCTGCCGGGTCTCGGCGGTACGCACCTGCGGCGACTTGTCGTCCGGCGCCTTCACATCCGGCGCGGTGCTGCCGCTGGCCGCCGCGGGCGTCGCCGGCTCGGCCGCGCCCGCGTTGCCGGCGGTGTTGGCCTTGGCCGGCTCGGCCTTGGCCGGCTCCGGCGCGGGGGCCGGCTTCTCGGCCTCGGCCTTCGCCTTGGCCTCGGCGGCGGCCCGGTCGGCCTCGGCCTTGCTGCGGATCGGCGTCTTCGGGTCGAAGCCCGGCACCGCGATGCCGTGCTCCTCGGCCAGGCGCAGGCCGCGCAGCGTGGGCGCACCCGGCCCGCCGTCGGCCACCGCGCCGTCCCGCTCGTCGGCGAAGCCGGCGAGCTGGACCGCCATCTCCTTCAGCGTGCAGAGCCGCGCGCCCCGGGTCGGCATCGGCCGGCCACCCGCCTGCAACTCCTGCACCACGCCGAGCGCGCCCTGCGGCTCCACGTTGTCGAAGAAGTCGTAGTTGACGGTCATCACCGGGCCGTAGTCGCACGCCGCCAGGCACTCGGCGTGCTCCAGGGTGATCTTCCCGTCGGCGGTGGTCTCCTCGTGCCCGACGCCCAGGTGCTCGGCGAGCGTGTCGTAGACCGCCTGGCCGCCCAGCACGTCGCACATGGTGTTGGTGCAGACGCTGACCAGGTAGTCACCGCTCGGCTTGCGCTTGTACATGGTGTAGAAGGTGGCGACCGCGCCGACCTGGGCCTTGTTCAGCCCGAGCACCTCGGCGCAGAACTCGACCCCGGCCGGGGAGACGTAACCCTCCTCGGACTGGACCAGGTGCAGCAGCGGCAGCAGCGCCGAACGCGACCGGTCCGCCGGATACCGGGCGATGATCTCCCGCGCCCGGACGCGGGTCGTTTCGGAAAAGCTCATCGGTCACAACCACCCATCACGGGGTCCAGCGAGGCGCCGCCGGCGATCACGTCGGCGATCAGGCCACCCTCGGCCATGGCCGGGAGGGCCTGGAGGTTGATGAAGCTCGGTTCCCGGTAGTGCACCCGGTAGGGCCGGGTGCCGCCGTCGGACACCGCGTGCACGCCCAGCTCGCCGCGGGGCGACTCGATGCCGACGTACACCTGGCCCGGCGGAACCCGGAAACCCTCGGTGACGAGCTTGAAGTGGTGGATCAGCGACTCCATCGACTGACCCATGATCTTCGCGACGTGCTCCAGCGAGTTGCCCATGCCGTCGACGCCGATGGCGAGCTGCGCCGGCCAGGCGATCTTCTTGTCGGACACCATCACCGGGCCCGGCTTCAACCGGTCGAGCGCCTGCTCGACCAGCTTCAGCGACTCGCGGATCTCCGCCAGTCGGACCAGGTAGCGACCCCACACGTCACCGTCGGTGTGGGTCGGCACGTCGAACTCGTACGTCTCGTAGCCGCAGTACGGCATGGTCTTGCGCAGGTCCCAGGCCAGGCCCGCGGAGCGCAGCACCGGGCCGGTCACGCCGAGCGCCAGGCAGGCGGTCACGTCGAGCACCGCGACGTTCGTGGTGCGCTCGATCCAGATCGGCTGGCCGGAGAGCAGGTTCTCGTACTCCTTGAGCTTCTTCGGCATCAGCGCCAGGAAGTCGCGGATCTTGCGGATCGCGTCGTCCGGCACGTCCTGCGCCACGCCGCCCGGCCGCACGTACGCGTGGTTCATCCGCAGGCCGGTGATGGTCTCGAAGATGTCGAGGATGTACTCCCGCTCGCGGAAGCCGTACAACATCATGTTGATCGCGCCCAGCTCCATGCCGGTGGTGGCCAGCCAGACCAGGTGCGAGGAGATCCGGTTCAGCTCCATCATCAGCACCCGGATCGTGGTGGCCCGCTCGGTCACCTCGTCGGTGACGCCGAGCAGCTTCTCCACCGCGAGCGCGTACGCCGTCTCGTTGAAGATCGGGGAGAGGTAGTCCATCCGGGTCACGAACGTCGAGCCCTGGACCCAGTTGCGGTACTCCAGGTTCTTCTCGATGCCGGTGTGCAGGTAGCCGACGACCGAGCGGGCCTCGCGGACCGTCTCGCCCTCCAGCTCCAGGATCAGCCGGAGCACGCCGTGCGTGGACGGGTGCTGCGGACCCATGTTGACGACGATCCGCTCGTCGTTGATCGGGTCGGTGCCGGAGACGACCTGGTCCCAGTCGCCACCGGTGACGGTGAAGACCTTGCCCTCGGTGGTCTCGCGCTCGGTCGCGTAGTTCGACGTGGTCACTGGTACGACCTCCTCCGGTCCGGCGGCGGGATCTCGGCGCCCTTGTACTCCACCGGGACGCCGCCGAGCGGGTAGTCCTTGCGCTGGGGGTGCCCCTCCCAGTCGTCCGGCATGAGGATCCGGGTCAGGTTGGGGTGGCCGTCGAAGACGATGCCGAACATGTCGTACGCCTCCCGCTCCTGCCAGTCGGCGGTCGGGTAGACGGCCGTGACGCTCGGCAGGTGCGGGTCCTCGGCGGAGACCGCGGCCTCCAGCCGGACCTGCCGGCGGTAGGTCATCGAGGTCAACTGGTAGACCACGTGCAGCCGGCGCTCGTCGGCGCCCAGGTAGTCCACACCGGACACCGAGGAGCAGAGCTCGAAGCGCAGCGACAGGTCGTCGCGCATCACCTGGCAGACCTCGGCGATCCGCTCCGGCCGCACGTGCAGGGTCAGCTCACCCCGGTCGACCACGACCTTCTCGATCGCGTCGCCGAAGGCCGGGTAGGCCTCCTCCAGCGCGTCCCGCACCTCGTCGAAGTAGCTCCCGTACGGCCGGGCGGCCTCCTCGATGGGCTTGCGCTGGCGGACCAGGCCGCCGTAGCCGGAGACGTCGCCGGTGCCCTGGTTGCCGAACATGCCCCGGCCGGCCGGGGAGGCCGGCGGGTACTCGGCCGGCGCGGTGGAACTGGCCCCGGCGGGGGTGGTCGGTACCGGCACCCCGCCGTCGTTGTTCCGGTCGTTCGGCGAGGTCATTTCGGGCCCCCCTGCGTCTGGAGGTGGTTCTGCGCCTTCATCCAGTTCTCGATCCGCAACTGCTCCTCGCGCCCCTCGCGGACCGCCTTCGTCCACTCGGCGCGCCGGGCCTTGTCGTTGCGGTACGACGACGGCATCGAGCCGTACGGCACGACGGGGACGTCACCGCGCTCCTTGCGGGCCTCCAGCATCTTGCGACCGTTCGGGCCCAGCGGCTCGTACATGATCTTCTCGCGGAGCTTGAGCACCGCGTCGATGAGCATCTCCGGCCGGGGCGGGCAGCCGGGCAGGTACATGTCGACCGGCACCACGTGGTCGACGCCCTGCACGATCGCGTAGTTGTTGAACATGCCGCCGCTGCTGGCGCAGACGCCCATCGAGATGACCCAGCGGGGCTCGGCCATCTGGTCGTAGATCTGCCGCAGCACCGGGGCCATCTTCTGGCTGACCCGGCCGGCGACGATCATCAGGTCGGCCTGCCGGGGCGAGGCGCGGAAGACCTCCATGCCCCAGCGGCCCATGTCGTAGTGCGGGCCGCCGGCCGCCATCATCTCGATGGCACAGCAGGCGAGGCCGAACGTGGCGCCCCAGACGGACGACTTCCGCGACCAGTTGACCAGCTTCTCGACGCTGGTGAGCAGGACGCCGGAGGGAAGCTTCTCCTCGATGCCCATCTGCTACCTCCTCAGTCCCAGTCCAGGCCGCCGCGCCGCCAGACGTAGGCGTAGGCGACGAAGACCGCGACGATGAACAGGACCATCTCCACGAAGCCGAAGATCGGCAGGGCGTCGAAGGAGACCGCCCAGGGGTAGAGGAAGATGATCTCGATGTCGAAGACGATGAAGAGCATCGCCGTCAGGTAGAACTTGATCGGGAACCGGCCGCCGCCGACCGGCTGCGGGCTCGGCTCGATGCCACACTCGTACGCCTCGAGCTTGGCCTTGTTCAGACGCCGGGGGCCGGCGAATCGGGCGGCGGCCACGGAGAACAGCGCGAACCCCGCGGCGAGGGCGAACAGCCCGATGATGGGTGCGTAAGGAGAGAGCGTCATCGTTGTCCCCTGCTCGTCCTTCCCTGACCTCGGTGGTTGGCCGAAATCACACTATTCACGTCCCTCACGACCTCGGTCGGCGGGGGTCGATCTCCGTCCGTCCCGTGGGCACGCCCCCGGGCCGGTGGTCTCCTACACGGCCGGGGCCGCCTTCGTCATCGCGTTGATGACCCGGTCCATCGCGTCCCCGCCGCGCGGGTCGGTCAGGTTCGCCAGCAGCTTGAGCACGAAGCGCATCAGCATCGGGTGCGGCATGCCGTGCTTGGTGGCGAGACGCATCACCTCGGGCCGGCCGATCAGCTTCACGAAGATGCCGCCGAGCCGGTAGTAGCCGCCGAAGCGGGCCTTCAGCTCCTGCGGGTAGGCCATCAGCGCCCGCTCCCGCTCCGCGCCGGCCGGGCGGGCGAGCGCCTGCACCGCGACCTCCGCGGCCAGCTCGCCGGACTCCATCGCGTACGCGATGCCCTCACCGTTGAACGGGTTGACCATGCCGCCGGAGTCGCCGACGAGCAGCACGCCGCGGGTGTAGTGCGGGACCCGGTTGAAGCCCATCGGCAGCGCGGCGCCGAGGATCGGGCCCTCCGCGTTGGCCTCGTCGGTCATCCCCCAGTCCTCCGGGGTGTTGGCCAGCCAGTCGGTGAGCAGTCGCCGGTAGTTCGTCTTGCCGAACGCGGAGGAGGAGTTGAGCACGCCCAGGCCGACGTTCACCCGGCCGTCGCCGAGGCCGAAGATCCAGCCGTAGCCGGGCAGCAGCGCGTCGTTGCCCTTGGCCCGCAGCTCCAGCCAGGACTCCAGGTAGTCGTCGTCGTGCTTGGCGGGCGAGCGGTAGTAGCGGCGGACCGCGACACCGATCGGCCGGTCCTCCCGCTTGGTCAGCCCGAGCGCGAGCGGGAAGCGGCCGGAGACCCCGTCGGCGGCGACCACCAGCGGCGCGTGGAAGGTGGCCGGCTCCTTGTCCGGGCCGACCTCGGCCTGCACGCCGATCACCCGGTCGTCCGCGTCCAGCACCGGGGTCAGGACGTTCACCCCGGTGCGCAGCTTCGCGCCGGCGGCGACGGCCCGCTGGGCGAGCAGGTCGTCGAAGTCGAGCCGGGTCCGGACCAGGCCGTAGTTGGGGAAGCTGGCCAGGTCGGGCCAGTCCAGCTCCAGGCGTACCCCACCGCCGATCACCCGCAGGCCCTTGTTGTGCAGCCAGCCGGCCTCGGGCGAGGTGTCCACGCCCATCCGGATCAGCTGCCGCACGGCGCGGGGCGTGAGCCCGTCGCCGCAGACCTTCTCCCGGGGAAACTCCGTCTTCTCCAGCAGCAGCACGCGTACGCCGTGCCGCGCCAGGTGGTACGCCGTGGCCGATCCTCCGGGACCGGCGCCCACGACGATGACGTCGGCGTCGTTCTCCACCGCGGTCATCCGCGCCTCCTCCCGCATGCTCGTGAAATGCTTCACAAGCCGATCGGGTTGGAGTCTATGACCGGCGTTACACCTGTATGCGACCAGGGGTGCCTAACTTCACGGAAACCCGCCGGTAAGGATGTGGATATCGGTCACGGGCGGGCCGGCGTGGCCGGCCCCAGACCGGCGTCGAGCCGGATCGCCTCGGGCAGGTGGTCGCGCAGCGCGCCCCCGGCCGCGCGGTCCAGCGCCGCCAGCACCTCGGCGACGACCTGACGGACGTCCGCGGGATCCGCCCCGGCCAACTCCCTGAGCTGGGCGATCAGCTCGGCGGCGTCGTCGTCGGTGGCGACCTGGTCCGATCCCGTCATGGGGGCGAGCCTACGGGACAAAGTAGACCAGAACCGGATATTCACGAAATGGTCGGTTTGAGTCGACCGAGGGATCAGTCCCGGACGGCGCGGTGCAGCGCGACGACGCCGCCGGTCAGGTTCCGCCAGGCCACCCGGCCCCACCCGGCCGCACCGATCCGCGCGGCCAGCGCGGCCTGGTCCGGCCAGGCCCGGATCGACTCCGCGAGGTAGACGTAGGCGTCGGGGTTGCTGGACACCGCGCGGGCCACCGCCGGCAGCGACCGCATCAGGTACGACAGGTAGACCGTGCGGAACGCCGGGTTCACCGGCGTGCTGAACTCGCAGACCACCAGCCGCCCGCCCGGCCGGGTCACCCGGGCCAGCTCGCGCAGCGCGGCGTCGGTGTCACTCACGTTGCGCAGCGCGAAGGAGATGGTCACCGCGTCGAAGCTGGCGTCGGCGAACGGCAGCCGCAGCGCGTCCCCGGCCAGCAGCGGCACCGCCGGGCGGGTGCGCTTGCCGGCGTGCAGCATGCCCAGCGACAGGTCGGCGCCGACCGCGTACGCCCCGGAGTGGGCCAGTTCCTCGGTCGACACGCCGGTGCCGGCGCCCACGTCCAGCACCCGCTCGCCGGGGCGCAGGCCGAGCGCCGCCCGGGTGGCCCGCCGCCAGGACCGGTCCTGCCCGAAGGAGAGCACGGTGTTGGTCAGGTCGTAGCGGGCCGCCACACCGTCGAACATGGCGGCGACCTCGTGCGGCTGCTTGTCCAGGCTGGCGCGCTGGCCCTGCGGGGTACGGCTCACCCCTCCACTCTGCCAGCCATGCCGGCCCCGGCTCCCCCCGGGTACGCGACGAGGGCGGGGTGGTCGCCCACCCCGCCCTCGTCAGGCAACCGTCTCCGGTCAGTCCTCGGTGCGCTCCTCGGTCGGGGCGACCAGGACCACCTTGCGGCGCCGGGACAGCATCATCAGCGCCGCACCGGCGGCGAGGACGACCGCGCCGATGCCGCCGATCAGGCCCACCTGCACACCGGTCACCGGCAGGCCGCCGTCACCGGAGCCACCGCCGCTGCCGCCACCCGCGGTCGGGGTCGGGGTCGGGACCGCGGTCGCGCCGCCGCTCGGGGTCGGCTCGGCGGTCGGCGTCGGCTGCGGAGTGCCGCTGGGGCCGGGCGTGGGCTCGGCGGACAGGTCGACGAAGGCCTCGAAGATGGTGTGGTTGTCCAGCTCGTCGACCTCGGCGAAGGTGCGTCGTTGCGCCTGGCTGGCGGCCTTGGGCGCCTCGTCCGGCGTGCCCTCGGCGCGGTCCAGTCCGTAGGCGAAGAAGTCGCCCTCGTGCAGCACGGTCTCGGTCACGTCGTCGCCGACGCGCACGGTGACCCCGGCGGTGTAGTACTGGCCGGGCCGGATCACCGCGCCCGCGTCCTCGCAGACGGCCTGCTGCTTGCCCAGCACCTCCTGGCGCACGCAGCCCTCCGGCAGGTCGACGAAGGCGACCCCGGCGGGCAGCGTGAGGCCGTAGACCACACCGGTGGCCGACTGGCTGCCGTGGTTGTAGGCCGCCCAGTCCAGCGGGACCGTCCTGCCCCGACGCACCGGCTTCAGGTCCGGCTCGTCCCGCACCGCGCCGTTGACCACGACGTTGTCCTGGATGTCCTGCACCCAGGCGGTGAGGTCGTAACCCGGCTTGGTCACCCGGATCGGTAGCTCGACGATGTCGTCGGCGGTGTTCGGCTGCGGGGTGGTGGTGGAGACGCCGACGGTCAGCACGCCGCCGTCGCCCTTGCCGCCGGTGCTGAACAGCGGGATGCCGAAGTCCTCGCTGGTGCCGGCCGGCACGTCGCCCAGGAGGCAGTCGAAGAGCTGCGGGGAGACCACCCGGCAGCCGGCCGGGCGCAGGTAGCCCACCCGCTTCGGGTTGAGATCGTCCACCTTGACCCGGACGCTGACGTCCTTGGCGGTGGCGGTGCCGACGTTGGTGACGGTGAACTTGACCGGCTTGGCCTGGGCCGCCTCGACGCCCCTGGCCAGCCCGGTGCTGATCGGGGCGAGGACGAGGTCGGCCAGGTCGGCCGCCTGCGCCGGCACGCCGAACGCGACCGGCGCGGCGGTGGAGAGCAGGGCCACCACGCCGGCGCGGGCCAGCGTGGAGCGGTATCGGAAGGTCATGGTTCCCCCGGGGGTAGGGACGTGCCGATCAGGCACGGAACGAACGGACGGTACCGGAGCGACGCATCGACGCGCCAGCGCCGTACGGTTGCAATTCCCACTGACCGCCACCGACAGCAAGGGCGGGATGGTCACCCATCCCGCCCTTGCCGCGGTGCGTTATGTGAACGGCCCTCATGGGCCGATGGAGGACGACGGTCCGCCGGACGCCGCCAGCGTAGTCGCCGCGACGGCGCGCGGTACCGCCCTCGACCGGGTCGCCGCCGACCTGTTACCTGGCAGCTCGCGGCCCTGATGGACGGTGCCGAGCGGGCACGTTAGCGGCCCGCCGACGGGCCCGTCGAGATCCACGCCGAAGCTTCACCGGAAACGACGGGCCGTCCAGCCGAACGGTGGAGCCGCGTCAGTTCACCTCGACCAGGGGCAGTGACTTCCCGGCGCCGCCGCCGGGCAGCGCGATCGACGAGAAGTGCGACACCACGCGGTCGTCGCTCGGGTCGTCGGCGGGCGTGTGGTGCACCGCGAGCCGGCGGTAGAGGGTGTCGCGCTGGGCCGGGATCCGGTCCGCCGAGCGGATCATGCCGATCAGCTCGTGCAGGTTGGACCGGTGCCGGGCACCGGCCGAGGAGATGACGTTCTCCTCCAGCATGATCGAACCGAGGTCGTCCACGCCCATGTGCAGCGCGAGCTGGCCCACGTCCTTGCCGGTGGTCAGCCAGGACGCCTGCAGGTGCGGCACCGTCTCGAAGAAGAGCCGGGCCACCGCGATCAGCCGCAGGTATTCCAGCGCGGTCGCCTGGGTGCGGCCCTTCAGGTGGTTGTTCTCCGGCTGGTAGGTCCACGGGATGAAGGCCCGGAAGCCGCCGGTGCGGTCCTGCACGTCGCGGATCATCCGCAGGTGCTCGATCCGCTCGGCGTTGGTCTCGCCGGTGCCCATCATCATGGTCGCGGTCGACTCCAGGCCCTGCCGGTGCGCCAGCTCCATGACCTCCAGCCAGCGGGCGCCGGACTCCTTCAGCGGCGCGATCGCCTTGCGCGGCCGGTCCGGCAGCATCTCGGCGCCGGCGCCGGCGATCGAGTCCAGGCCGGCGGCCTTGATCCGGGCGATCGCCTCGTCCAGGCTCACGCCGGAGACCTTCGCCATGTGCAGGATCTCGCTCGGCCCGATCGAGTGGATGGCGAGCTGCGGGTAGGCCTTCTTGACCGAGGAGAACAGCTCCTCGTAGTACTCCACGCCGTAGTCCGGGTGGTGCCCGCCCTGGAGCATGACCTGGGTGGCGCCCAGCTCGACCGCCTCGCCGCAGCGGCGCAGGATCTCCTCGGTCGGGTGGGTCCAGCCCTCCGAGTGCTTGGGCGCCCGGTAGAACGCGCAGAACTTGCACGCCGTCACGCAGACGTTCGTGTAGTTGATGTTGCGGTCGATCAGGTACGTGACGATGTTGTCCGGGTAGCGGCGGCGCCGGACCGCGTCGGCCGCCTCGCCCAGCGCGTGGAAGGGCGCGTCGGTGTAGAGCAGCAGGGCCTCCTCGGGCGTGATCCGCCCGCCGTCCGCGCCGCGTTGCAGGATGTCGTCGATCTCCCGGTTCGCCGTCACATCCCCGAGCCTACGTCGCCACCAGTGGATGCCGCCGTACCGGGCCCTCCGGTGTGAGCCGAACCCACCTGCCCAATCATATTACCAAGATCGATATAAAATTTTCGGTGGTCGTTGACAAGATGTTCAGCATCTCGCATCATCTTGTCGAGATCCATCGACGCATTGGAGTGGGATGTGAGCGAGACGGAAACCGCTCAAGGCATCGCCGCCCGTTGCCGAGCGGACGGAGGACTAACGGAAGCGACCCTCGGCGAGTTGCGGACCGAATTGGGCTACCGCAAGCTCGGCCGCTGGGTCCTGGCCGAGATCGCCGACACACTCAGGGCGACCGGCCTCGGCTTCTTCCCCTCCCACCGGCTCGACGCGGCGCTCAACGCCGAGCCACGGCAGTCGCAGACGGTCTGGATCTACGTCCGGGACGGCGGCCCTCGAGCGCGTGTGATCGATGCCGTCCTACAGCCGGACGACTGTGACGTCCGAGCAGAGCTGGACGTCATCGGCACCAAGAACCCCGCCGGCCTGACCGCCCGGCAGAAGCTCGACCGCATCAGGGAAATCGTCAACGCCTGACCAGGTCTGAGCAGCGACAGGAAGGCGACCTCGTCCCATGACCGCGCACGTCTTCGTCGACGAGACCAAGGAGCGAGGGCTTCTTGTCGCCGCCGTGGTCATGCACCCGGCCGATCTGACCGCTGCGCGCCGGTCGATTCGTGATCTCATCCTGCCCGGCCAACGCCGTATCCACTGCCACAAGGAGAGGGACGACCGGCGCCGTCAGATCGTCGACGGGCTTCTCGCGCTCTCCGCGCACGCCGTCATCTTCGACGCGAAGCACCATCGCAACGCCAGGGTCGCTCGCGAGGCATGCCTCGTCTCTCTGGTGGAGCACGCGGCAAAGATCGGGGCTGCGCGCCTCGTCCTGGAACGCGACGACTCGACCTTCCAAGCCGATCGACGCCTGCTCTTCGAGCAGGTCAGGAAGTACGGGGTGGACGGGAGGCTGCGTTACGACCAGCTGCGTGCTCACGAGGAGTGCCTGCTGGCCATCCCCGACGCGCTGGCGTGGTGCTGGGCCAAAGGCGGGCGCTGGAGGAATTCCATCCGTCGCATGGTCAGTGAGTCGCGACAGGTCTGACGAGGCGCAGACAGCGCGAGACCCGGCCCACCCACCGTCCGGAAGGCTGCCGGGTCCACTTCCACGGGGCTAGTGCCCCTGGCAGTTGAAGGTTACCGCTGTCCGAACCGTTCGGACAAGAAATGGACGTGGCGCGCCGCGTCGGGTTCGGGGGTCGCGGCGCCACGGCACCTTGTGGTGTTGCCGCTAGGCGTCGTAGTCGACGGTCAACTTGTCGGTGACCGGGCTGGACTGGCAGGTCAGGACGTAGCCGGCGGCGACCTCGTCCGGCTCCAGGGCGTAGTTGCGCGCCATGGTCACCTCACCCTCGGTCACCTTGGCCCGGCAGGTCGAGCAGACCCCGCCCTTGCAGGCGTAGGGCAGCTCACCACGCACCCGCAGCGCCGCGTCCAGCACCCGCTCGTCCCGACCCATGGTGAAGCTCGACGAGCGGCCGTCCAGCAGGATCGTCACCTCGGCGCCGGCGCCGGGCCGGTCGGTCTCCCGGCGGACCGGCTCCGGCGGGGCATCCACGTGGAACAGCTCGGTGTGCACCGCCGAGTCGGGCACCCCGCGACCGGCCAGCACCGCCTTGGCGTCCACCACCATCCCGTACGGGCCGCAGAGGAACCACTCCTCGATCTCGTCGCCGGGCACGACGGTGTCCAGCAGCCGGGTCAGCCGGTCGGCGTCGATCCGCCCGGACAGCAGCGCCGACTCCCCCATCTCCCGGGACAGCACGTGCACCAGGTGCAGTCGGGTCGGGTAGCGGTCCTTCAGGTCGGCCAGCTCCTCGGCGAACATCACCGTGTTCGCCGTGCGGTTGCCGTACACCAGGGTGACGGTGCTCCCCGGCTCGACGGCCAGCGCGGTCGCGGCCAGGCCGAGCACCGGGGTGATGCCGGAGCCGGCCACCACCGCGCCGTACCGGCGGACCCGGTCCGGCGCGAACGCGGAGGTGAAGTGCCCCAGCGGGGGCAGCACATCGACGGTGTCGCCGCCGCGCAGCGCGCCGCAGGCGTACGCGGAGAAGGCCCCGCCCGGGACCTCGCGCACCCCGATCCGCAACCGGCCGTGCCGGGCCAGCTCGTCCGGCGTGGAGCAGATCGAGTACGACCGTCGCGCCTCCCCGGCCTCCGGGTCGGCGGCGCTCGCCGGACGCCGGACCGTGAGGTGCTGCCCGGCGGAGAACGCGAACGTCTCCCGCAGCTCCTCGGGCACCGCGAACGTGATCGACACCGAGTCGTCGGTGAGCCGGTCGACGGCGGCGACGGGCAACGGGTGGAAGACCGGCCGGCGGCGGACCGGCCGGGTGATGGTGACAGTCACAGCGCCTTCAGGTGGTCGAAGGGTTCGGAGCAGGAACGGCAGCGCCACAACGCCTTGCACGCGGTGGAGCCGAACCGGCTGACCTGCGTGGTGTCCGGCGATCCGCACCGGGGGCAGCGGACCGCCAGGGTCAGCGGCACCACGGTGTCGTCGCCGCGCGGGGCGGGCGGCGCGATGCCGGCGGCGGCGAGCTTGGCCCGGCCGGTGTCGGAGATCCAGTCGGTGCTCCAGGCCGGGCTGTAGACCGTGCGGACCTCGGCGTCCGGATGCCCGGCCGCGGCGAGGGCGCGGCGGATGTCCGCGCGGATCACGTCCATGGCCGGGCAGCCGGTGTAGGTGGGGGTGATGGTGACCAGGACCCGGCCGGTGCCGGGCTCCTCCTCGACCGCGCGCAGGATGCCCAGCTCGTCGATGGTGATGACCCGGATCTCCGGATCCACCACCGCCGCCACGGCCGCCCTGACATCGCTCACCAGCGCGCTCCGGGGTGGGCGCGGTGCAGCACCTGCATCTCGGCCAGCAGGTAGGAGAGGTGTTCGGTGTGCACGCCGTCCCGGCCGCCACCCGGCGTCCAGCTCGTCTCCGGGCGGGTCAGCGTGGCCTCGTCCAGCACGGCGGCCACGGTGGCGTCGAAGTCGGCCCGCAGGGTGGTCGGGTCGACCGGCGCCGCCGGGTCCGGGACGAACAGCTCGTGCACGTACGGCCAGACCTCGTCCACCGCGTCCTGCATGCGACGGTGCGACTCGTCGGTGCCGTCGCCGAGGCGCTTCACCCAGAGCGAGGCGTGGTCCAGGTGGTACGCCGACTCCTTGCGCGCCTTGGCGCCGACGGCGGCCAGCCGGTCGTCCCCGCAACCGGACAGCGCGGTGTAGAGCGGGAGCTGCCAGGCCGCGAGGAAGAACAGCTTCGCCATGGTCACGCCGAAGTCGCCGTTGGGCAGCTCGACCAGCAGGCAGTTGCGGAACTCCCGGTCGTCGCGCAGGTAGGCCAGGTCGTCCTCGTCCCGGCCGGCGCCCTCCAGCTCGCCCGCGTACGTGAGCAGCAGCCGGGCCGCGCCGAGCTGGTCGAGGGCGATGTTGGCCAGCGCGATGTCCTCCTCCATCTCCGGCGCGCGGGAGGTCCACTCGCCGAGCCGCTGCGCCGCGACCAGCGCGTCGTCACCGAGGCCGAGCGTGAAGCCGAAGACGCTGCTCACAGGTGTGCCACCCCGTCCGGCACCTCGTAGAACGTCGGGTGGCGGTAGACCTTGTCGGCCGCCGGGTCGAAGAACGCGTCCTTCTCGTCCGGGCTGGACGCGGTGATCGCGCTCGCCGGCACCACCCAGATGGAGACGCCCTCCTGGCGACGGGTGTAGAGGTCGCGGGCGTTGCGCAGGGCCAGCTCCGCGTCGGGCGCGTGCAGGCTGCCGACATGGGTGTGCGAGAGGCCCCGCCGGGCCCGCACGAAGACCTCCCACAGAGGCGAGGATTCCTTGCTCATGCGGCGACCTTCTCCTTCGTCCGGGCCTGCTTCGCGGCGTACGCCGCGGCGGCCTCCCGTACCCAGGCGCCGTCGGTGTGGGCCCGCCGCCGGTGCGTCATCCGCTCCCGGTTGCACGGCCCGTCACCCTTGATGACCCGCATCAGCTCGGCGTAGTCGGGCTGGGTGTAGTCGTACGCCTGCCGCTCGTCGTTCCAGCGCAGGTCCGGGTCCGGAATGGTCAGGCCGAGCACCTCCGCCTGGCCGACGCACATGTCGACGAAGCGCTGGCGCAGATCGTCGTTGGAGAAGCGCTTGATCTTCCAGGCCATGGACTGCGCGCTGTGCGTCGAGTCCCCGTCGGGCGGGCCGAACATGGCCAGGGAGGGGTACCACCAGCGGTCCAGCGCGTCCTGGGCCATCGCCTTCTGGGCCGGGGTGCCGTGCGCCAGCGTGTGCAGGATCTCGTAGCCCTGCCGCTGGTGGAACGACTCCTCCTTGCAGACCCGGATCATGGCCCGGGCGTACGGGCCGTAGGAGCAGCGGCACAGCGGCACCTGGTTGACGATCGCCGCGCCGTCCACCAGCCAACCGATGGCCCCGACGTCGGCCCAGGTGAGGGTCGGGTAGTTGAAGATCGAGCTGTACTTCTGCCGGCCGTCGAGCAGCAGGTCCACCAGCTCGTCCCGGCTGATGCCGAGCGTCTCGGCGGCGGCGTAGAGGTAGAGGCCGTGGCCGGCCTCGTCCTGCACCTTGGCCAGCAGGATGGCCTTGCGCTTGAGGGACGGCGCCCGGCTGATCCAGTTGCCCTCCGGCTGCATTCCGATGATCTCGGAGTGCGCGTGCTGGGCGATCTGCCGGATCAGCGTCTTGCGGTACGCCTCCGGCATCCAGTCCCGGGGCTCGATCTTCTGGTCCGCGCCGATGACGTCGGTGAAGTACGCCTCGACGTCCTCGTCCGGTGCCGGGCCGCCGCGCCGGGCGCGCGCCGCCGCCTCGCGCAGCGCCGCCTCCGCGGCCTCCACCTCGCCGAGCAGGCCGCCGCCCGGACCGTCCTCGGGCGGGGCGAAGTCGTTGCCATACATGAGGCCAGTGTTACAGCTCGCGACGCGTGACACCAGAGGGTGTAACAGGATTCCCCGGCCACCTTCGGTGACCGGGCGGACGCCCGCCGTGGTCGCGGCTGACCTGGGAAAACGTCTGTGACGTCGACCACTTGCCAAAGATGAAACCCCCCAAGTGCGGCATAGCGGTTCAATGTCCCG
The DNA here is from genome assembly GCF_049315235.1 of Micromonospora sp. WMMD754. Lineage (NCBI taxonomy): Bacteria > Bacillati > Actinomycetota > Actinomycetes > Micromonosporales > Micromonosporaceae > Micromonospora > Micromonospora sp. WMMD754. Next base: position 2,374,477 of record NZ_CP186058.1, on the reverse strand, counting down.
CCCACCCGGCGAGTCGGCGGGCGTCGGAGTCTGGCGTACGGCCGGTCCGGAAGTAGACTTCCCCCGGCACACCGATCGGCTGCCGTTGATCGCCACAGCTCAGGCCACCGTCCCCCGGCCTTGTGGCGACGGGGCCGAAGACATGCGGAAGCGCCGGTCCCCCCGGCCAGACATCTGGAGCTCACCCACTCATGCGACCTCGCGTGACCATGGTGCTCGCCATCGTGGCGGTCCTCATCGGCGGCGTCATGCTGGTCCCCGCCGCGTACGCGAAGCTCTCCGGCGGCGACGGCGGAAGCGGCCTCGGCGGCATCGGCGGCGGCCAGCAGGTGCCAGCGCCGAGCCCGACCGCGCCGCCGGCCCCGACGCTGGCCGACGCCCCGGTCTCGGTGAACTTCAAGGGCGAGTTCTTCTCCTGGGCCCTGATGGACCGCAAGACGGGCCGGATCACCGGCGCGAAGAACATGACGTCCACGAACTCGACCGAGTCGATGATCAAGGCGTGGATCGTCTCCGACTATCTGCGCCAGCTCGGCGACAAGCCGCTGAGCGCCCAGCGGCGGCAGCAGGTCGTCACCGCCATCCGGGACAGCAACGACAACGCGGCCGAGTCGCTCTACAACGCCGGCAAGCGCCGGCCGGTGCTCGAACGGATGATCAAGGTCTGCAAGCTGACCGACACGAAGCTCGAATCCACGTCGGCGAAGTGGGCGTACACCCAGATGTCGCCGCGTGACGCGGTGCGGATGGGCACGTGCATCGGGGACGGCCGCGCCGCCGGCCCGAAGTGGACCGACTTCGTGCTCAGCGAGATGACGAAGGTCCGGGGCGGCGTCAAGGACCAGAAGAGTGTCACCGTGCAGGGTGGGCGTTGGGGCATCATCGACGGCCTGCCCGCCTCGGTGAAGGCGCAGGGGCCGGTCAGCATCAAGAACGGCTTCACCATGCTCTGGGCCGATGTGCAGTGGCACGTGAACTGCCTGGCCATCACCGACGACTGGACCCTGTCCGTGATGATGCGCTACCCGCAGAAGAACGGCCTCGACTACGGCGCCAAGGTGTGCGCGAGCGTCGCCACGCAGCTCGTCACCCCGCAGCCCGGCGCGGCGCTCAAGGTGCCGCAGCAACCCGTCGGGAAGCTCTGATGGCCGGCGCCCGCCGCCGGCCCGGCAGCCACCGCCGGCCGCTGGCGTTCAGCGCCGTGGCCCTGGCCCTGGTCGGCCTGCTGGTCCTCTCGCTGCGGCTGGTGCCCGGCTCGCCGTTACGGACGACCTCCACCGCACACCCCGACGTGGCCGGCGACCGGTCCACCACCCAGCCCACCGACCGCAACGCCCGACCCCGACCCGCCCCGTCGCCGTCCCTGGAACCCCTGCCGTTCGCGGCCCAGGACCTCGACGACCTCGACCTCAAGGGCTGGTACGCCTGGTCCGTCCTGGACAAGCGGACCGGGAAGATCATCGGCTCGACGAACATGGGCGAGACGAGCACCACCGCGTCGCTGATCAAGGCGTGGGTGGTCGCCGACTACCTGCGCCGCAGCGCCGAGGCGGGCAAGACCCCGAGCGACGCCAAGCTGGCCGACGCCACGAAGATCATCCGGGACAGCGACAACACCCGGGCCCAGGAGTTCTACGAGAGCGTGGGCAGCGCGGCGTCGATCAAGCGGCTCATCTCGATGTGCAAGCTGACCGACAGCAAGGTGGCCGCCGACGGCGGCTGGAGCCGGACGCTGCTCTCCCCGCGCGACACCGCGCGGCTCGGACTCTGCATCGACGACGGCCGGGCGGCCGGGCCGAAGTGGACGAAGTGGCTGCTCAACGAGATGCGGCTGGTCCGCGGCGCCGGCGACTTCGGCATCCGCAAGGCGTTCCCCGCCGGCGAGCAGAAGAAGATCGCCATCAAGAACGGGTGGATCGACCGGCAGAAGGAAAAGGAATACCACGTCAACTGCCTGGCGATCGGTGACACCTGGACCATGGGCGTGATGGTCAAGAGCCCGTTCAGCGTCGGCGGGTGGGACTACGGCATGAAGGCCTGCGAGCAGATCACCGAGGCGCTGCTGCGCCCGGCGACCTGACCCGCGCCCCGGGCACTCAGCCCTGGAAGAACTCCGGGCCGTCCGCCGGCAGCGCCGGCACCTCCCCGTACGCGGCCGCCCGGCGGGCGAACTCGCGCAGCCCGGCCACCTGCCGCTCGCCCAACGAGAAGTCGAGCGTGCGGAAGTAGGTGGCCAGGGTGGCCGCGTCGAACGGCTCCCAGCGGGCCGCCGCCTCGGCGACCTGGTCCAGCTCGGCCAGGCACAGGTCACGCGAACGCAGGAACGCCTCGTGCACCTCCTTGACCAGGCCGGGATGCGCGGCGGCGAACTCCCGGCGTACCGCCCAGACCGCGAACACCATCGGCAGCCCGGTCCAGTCGTGCCAGGCCTGACCCAGGTCGGTCACCGCGAGGCCCTTGCCCGGCGCCTCGTACAGCGCGCGCAGCGCCACGTCGCCGATCAGCACCCCGGCGTCGGCCTCCAGCAGCATCTGGGTCAGGTCCGGCGGGCAGCGGAAGTATTCCGGGCGCACCCCGTGCCGCTCGGCGAGCAGAATCTGGGCCAGCAGCACCCCGGTACGCGAGGTGGAGCCCAGCGCCACCCGGGCGCCGTCCAGCTCACCCAGCGGCTTCGTGGACACCACGTTGACCGAGAGCACCGGGCCGTCGCTGCCCACCGCCAGGTCGGGCAGGAGCAGCAGCTCGTCGGCGTGCTTCAGGAACTCCACCAGCGTGATCGGGCCGATGTCGAGGTCACCGGCGACCAGGTCGGCGCTGAGCCGGTCCGGCGAGTCCTTGTGCAGGTCGACGTCGAGCAGCGCGCCGGACCGCATCAGACCCCAGTAGATGGGCAGGCAGTTCAGGAACTGGATGTGCCCCACCCGGGGGCGGGCGATGCGGTCGGCCATGTCCCGACCGTATCCCCGCCGCCCCCGCCCCGCCCCACGGGCCGGCCGGTAAGTGGTTCATGCCGCACCGGGGGGGGAAGGAGGGGCCCCCTGTTAACGCATTCGGTAGAGGAGGGGGCCCCGGTTAACCGCCCACCCCCGCCGGGGACGGCGCGGCGACGGGGGCGGCGGCGCGGTCGGCGCGTACCGCCCGGCGGACCGGCCCGGCCAGCGCGACGACCACCAGCAGGCCGGCCACCCCGCAGCCGGCGACCAGCGGCCGGGGCCCGGCCACCTCCAGGAGCAGGCCGCCGACCAGGAAGCCGCCCATCCCGGCGCCCTGCACCGCCGCGCCGAAGACCGCGAACGCCCGGCCCCGGGCCTCCTCGGGCACCCGGCGCGCCAGCAGCAGCTGGTCGAAGACGTTGTTGCCACCGTTGGCCACGCCGCCCAGCAGCCAGACCGGCACGAGCAGCCACGCCACCGGCACCGCCGCCGAGACGAGCACCGCCAGGCAGCAGCCGCCGAGCAGCGCCAGCCCGGCCCCGAGCAGCGCGCCGTCGTCGGCGAGCCGCCGGGCAACCCGGGCGAACACCCAGGCGCCGACCACGATGCCCAGCGTCCACGCGCCGGTGACCAGCCCGTACACGGTGGTGGAGCTGTCCAGCGTCTCCCGGATGAAGAAGACCTCGATCACGTTGATCGCCCCGACCGCGCCGACCACCGCGGCGACGCTGCCGACCATCACCATCAGCAGCGGGTCGCGACGCAGCCGCCACGCGGGCGTGACCGCCGTCGCGGCCCCGGCCGCCGTCGACCCACGCCCACCCCGACGGGTACGGATGAGCAACCCCGCCACCACCAGCGCGAGGTAGGTGCCCGCGTCGACGAGCAGCGGCACCCGGGTGCCGAACTGACCGACGAGGAGCCCGGCCAGCGCGGGCCCGGCGAGCGCGCCCAGCGTGCCGGCGGTCTGGTTGAGCGCGCCGGCCCGGGGCAGGTCCGCGGGTCGGACCATCACCGGCACCAACGCGGCGAGCACCGGCTGGGTGACCGCGAGCCCGGTGGCGAGCAGCGCCACCAGCGCGATGACCAGGACCGGGTCCCGCGCGTACGCGAGCGCCACGCAGATCCCCGCCTGGACCAGGCCGGCGGTGACCAACAGGACCCGGCTGTCCACCCGGTCGGCGAGGCGGCCGGTCAGCGGGGCGAGTGCGACCAGCGGCAGCGTCGCGGCGAGCAGCAGCCCGGAGACGGCCAGGCCACCGGCCCCGGCGGACTGGAGCGCGAGCGTGAGCGCGGTGGCCGCGAGGAAGTCGCCGCAGCTGGAGACGCCCCGGGCGACGGTGGCCAGCCAGACGTCGGACCAGCGCGAGCCGTCAGATGTGAAGGACATACTTCGAAAATATTCCTTCACACCTGCCGCGCGCAAGACCCAGGCTCAGTCGATCGGCATCGCCCGGTACTGCATCGCGACCTTGCGAACCCCAGCCGGCGGATCGGTCCGGGCCCGCTGCCGATAGGGCGCGATCAGCGCCTGGATCGCCTGGTTGACCTCGACCAACTCCTCCGAAGTCAGCAGCAGCACGCTGTCGCTGAGCCAGGTCGCCTCGTACCACTCGCGCGGCTCGTCCGGCGCGCGGCGCAGCCAGTCCCGGACCCGCTGGGCGTCGCGCACCAGGTGCGCCTCGACCAGCGCCGCCTCGGCCGCCCGGGTGTCCGGGTCGGCGTCCGGCCCCGCGTCGACCGAGTACGACGCGTTGACCGCCTCCCACACCCGCTCCCGTGCGTCGCCTCGACCCGGCGCCTCCCGGACCAGGCCGAACTTCGCCAGCTCGCGCAGGTGGTAACTGGTCGCGCTCGGCGACAGGCCGGCGATCTCGGCGCACTCGGTGGCGGTCACACCGCCCTCCACCGCGCTGAGGTGTTCCATGATCGCCATTCGGGCCGGGTGCGCGAGCGCCCGCATCACCTGCGGGTCGCTGATCGTCACCCGGCGCCGCTCGGGCCGCGCCTCCGTCATGCCTCCATGATTGCCGTCCGCACGTCCCCGCCGACATTCGGGGACGACGCCCCGGCACAGCGCCGCCTAGGCTGTCCGATCACCGTCGAAAGGGCACCGACCATGCGGACGTCCGTCGTCATCGGCCAGGTCCCCACCGGTTGGGACGTGGCCCGCAACCTGACCGGCATCGCCCAGGTCGTGGCCACCGCCCGGCCCGGCGACATCGTGCTCCTGCCCGAGGGTGCACTCTCCGGGTACGCCCCGGACCTGTCCCCCCTGGCGCGTCTCGACCTCCACGCTCTCGAACGGGGCATCTCCCGGCTGGCGGCACTCGCCCGGGAGCACGCCGTCCACCTCTTCTGCGGCTCACTGCTGCACGACGACGGCGCCTGGTGGAACACCGCCCTCTACTTCGCGCCGGACGGCGGGCGGTGGACCTACCGGAAGATCAACCTGGCGATGAACGAACCGCAGTCCGGGCATCATGCCACCTTTCATCAGCCGTAATTCGGTGGCGCCGGCGGCTGGAGGGCCGTAACGTGGACGGCCGCCCGACGGCCGCGGTGAGCACGCACCGCAGCGGACGTCCCCGCGCCGGGAGCAGGCCAACCGCCCCGGACACGCGAGCGAGCATCATGTTGAGCCTTGGGAGTTCACAGTGCCCGCAACAGAACTGGAAGACGCCACGACCCTCGACGCCGATCTGGCCGCCGAGCGCGCCCACCTGGACACGTCCCGCGCCGCGTTGCGCCGGATGCGGGAACGCGCCGAGGCGCTCTTCGCCACCGGCGACAAGGTGGCCGGCGACGCCTACACCGCCGAGCAGCTCGGTCGGCACATGGCCCGCCGGGTCAAGGAGCTGGCCGACGACCCCACCACCCCGCTCTTCTTCGGGCGGCTCGACTTCGGCGAGACGGACCCGGACCACGCGGGGCGGGACTACCACGTCGGGCGGCGGCACGTCACCGACGAGCGGGGCGAGCCGCTGGTGCTGGACTGGCGGGCCCCGGTCTCCCGGTCGTTCTACCGGGCCAGCGCCCGCGACCCGCAGGGCGTCGCGGTGCGCCGCCGGTTCGGGTTCAGCGCCGGCGTGCTCACCAGCTTCGAGGACGAGCACCTGGACCGGGGTGAGGAACTCGGCACCGCCAGCCGGATCCTCACCGCCGAGATCGAACGCCCCCGCGTCGGCCCGATGCGGGACATCGTCGCCACCATCCAGCCCGAGCAGGACGAGCTGGTCCGGGCCGACCTGGCCGACTCGATCTGCGTCCAGGGCGCGCCGGGCACCGGGAAGACGGCGGTCGGGCTGCACCGCGCCGCGTACCTGCTCTATCTGCACCGGGAGCGGCTGCGCCGGTCCGGCGTACTGATCGTCGGGCCGAACCGGGCGTTCCTGTCGTACATCGCGGCGGTGCTGCCCGCGCTCGGCGAGGTCGAGGTCGAGCAGGCCACGGTCGAGGACCTGGTCGCCCGGGTGCCGGTCCGCGCGGTCGATGACCCGGCCGCCGCGACGCTCAAGCACGACGTGCGGATGGCCGAGGTGCTGCGCCGTGCCGTCGACGCCCACATCGGTACGCCGACCGAGCCGATCATGGTCTCGGACGGCTCGTTCCGGTGGCGGATCGGGCTCGACCCGCTGCACCGGCTGGTCGCCGAGACGCGGCAGGAGGGACTGCCCTACGCCGTCGGCCGGGAACGGGTCCGGGCCCGGGTGGTGGGACTGCTGCAACGCCAGGCCGAGGCACGCCGGGCGGAGTCACCGAGCGACGCCTGGCTGCGCCGGATGAGCCGGATCAAGCCGGTCACCGATCTGCTCGACGCGGTCTGGCCGGCGCTCACCCCGGAGGGGCTGCTGCACCGGCTGCGCACCGACGCCGACGCGCTCGCCGCCGCCGCCGACGGCCTGCTCACCGGAGCGGAACAGGAGCTGTTCCGCTCCGGGAAGGTGGCGCGGACCGCGAAGGCGACCCGGTGGACCGCCGCGGACGCGGTGCTCGTCGACGAGGTGGCCGGGCTGCTGGAGCGGCCCGCCGGCTTCGGGCACGTGGTGGTCGACGAGGCGCAGGACCTCTCCCCGATGCAGTGCCGGGCCATCGCCCGGCGCAGCGAGCACGGCTCGATCACGCTCCTCGGCGACCTGGCCCAGGGCACCGCGCCGTGGGCGGCCACCGACTGGCGGGACTCCCTGGCGCACCTGGGCAAGCCGGACGCGGCGGTGGTGCCGCTGAGCGTGGGCTTCCGGGTGCCGGCCGCCGTGGTGGCGTTCGCGAACAGGCTGCTGCCCGCGCTCGCCGTCGACGTACCCCCGGCCCGGTCGCTGCGCCACGACGGCGCGCTCGACGTGCGTACCGCCGAGGACCTGACGGCCGCGACGGTGGCCGAGGTGCGGGCGGCGCTCGCGCACGACGGCTCGGTCGGTGTGATCGCCGCCGACTCCACCGTGGACGCCCTCCGCGCGGCCCTCGCCGAGGCGGGCGTCGAGACCGCGACCGCCGACGACGTCGAGGCCGCGGCGCGGGTCACCGTGGTCCCGGCGACGCTGGTCAAGGGCCTGGAGTACGACCACGTCGTGGTCGTCGAGCCGGCCGCGATCGTGGCCGCCGAGCCGCGCGGCCTGCACCGCCTCTACGTGGTGCTGACCCGGGCCGTCTCCGGGCTGGCGGTGCTGCACCGCGAGCCGCTGCCCGCGCCGCTGGCCGGCTGAGTCGCCTGACGTCGGTCACCCGCGCCCGTGGCTGCCGGCCGCGTCGCTCAGCCCGACCGGCGTCGCTCAGCCCGACCGGCGTCCGTCGGCCCGACCGGCATCGCTCAGCCCGACCGGCATCGGTCAGCCGACCGGCGTCCGTCGGCCCGACGGGCGTCGGGCGACCGCGTCCCGGAGCGGTCAGGCCGACAGCGCGGCGGCGACCCCGCGCAGCGGGCGACCCGACTCCGCGATCGGCACGGTGAACGACAGCCAGGATCCGTCGGCGAAATCGATCCGCAGCCGCTTCGGGTTGAGCCGGTGCCAGCCCACCCGGGCGGAGGCGACCTGCGACCGCGCGGCCGACCACGCCACCTCGGTCTCGGCCAGTGCCCGCTCCTCGGCATCGCGCCCGCCGAGCAACGCCACCGGGCCGGTGCGGCAGACCAGCAGCCGCCGGTCGGTGACCGCGAGCAGGGTCTCCCGGACCGCGCCGTCCGGGCGGGGCGGATTGATCGCCCGGTGCAGGCGGGAGGCGGTCGAGCCGGCGGCGCCGCGACCGGCGATCCCCCAGCCGACGAGGTCGACCAGGCGGTCGCCACGGTCCCAGGTGGCCAGTGGCAGGAGGACGTTGAGCAGCACGGACCCGACGGTCCGCCGGCCGGCCCCGGCGGTGGGCGACGGCTCCGGCGGCGGTGGCGGGGTCAGCCCTCCGCCGACATCGGCCTTGGCGTGGGCCAGCACGTGCTCGCCCGGCTCGACGAGCCGGTCGATCCGCTCGCGGTATCTGGTCTCGTCCATCGGCTCAGTATCGGTCGTGGTCGTAGCCGTCGTCGGTGCGGCGCTCCGCGGCCGGTGCGTTGCCCATCACCTCGCCGACGATCTCGCGCACCCGCGCGGCGGCGGCCTCCTGCGCGCGGTTCGCCGCGGCGGTCAACTCCTCGGCCAACGTGTAGGAGTCGAAGCGCATGGCCCGCGCGTTGATCTCGGTGGAGAGGATCCTGCCGTCGGCGGCGGCCACGACGGTGACCAGGCCGGAGTCGCTCACGCCCTCGGCGCTGCTCTGCTCCAGCTCGGCCATCCGCGCGCCGAGCTCACGCTGCCACCCGTCCAGGTTGCGGGCCAGCGCCTCGATCCGGTCCAGGGCCGGGAACGTCATGGCTGCCTCTCAGTTCACGATCGAGTCGAACACGTTCTGCACGCCCTTGGTGTACGGGCCGAGGTCCTCGCGGTAGGTGCCGTCCACCAGGTAGTTGCGGTCCTTGTGGCCGTCGGAGACGTCGTGCAGGCCCACCCCGGTGTCGAGCAGCGCGCCGCCGATGCCCGGGATGTTCACCGGGGACGCCTGGTTGATCGCGAACTTGCCCGGGAACAGGATGGCGGTGCGCTTCATCTTGAACGCGAACGCCTCCTTCGTGTAGCCGGACTTGTTCCACGCCTTGTACGCCTTCTTGGCCTTGCGCAGCTCCATCACCAGCTTGCGGTAGCGGGTGAGCAGCTCGGCGACCTTCTCCAGCTTGGTGACCAGCTTGGTGAGGATCTCCGCGAACCGGGCCACGATCTTGACCATGCGACCGACGGTGGTGGCCAGCCTGGCCAGCACCCGGACGACGGTGGCGGCCAGCGTCACGCCGGCGCTCAGCGCCGCCGCCACCGCGGCGATGATGACCTCGGTGAGGAACCAGAGCAGGAACTCGAGGATCAGCTCGACCAGCAGGTTGAACGCGTCGACCGCCGCGTTCGCGGCGTCGACCAGCACCTCCTTGGTGCCGTCCAGCCCCTTGGCCAGCTCCTCGATCGCCTGCTCGACGGATTCCATCGAGGCGTGGAACTTCTCCGCCGCGTCGCCGTCCCAGGCGCCGCGCAGGCGGGCCCGGTCGGCGACCTGGTCACCCGCGATCTGCCGGACCGCCTCGCCGGTGGTCAGCGCCAGCTGTGCCGCCCGCATCAGGTCGTCCGGCTCACCGGCGACCAGCTCCAGCAGCTGCTCGAACGGCCAGAGCACCGCGTTGGAGAGCGGCTTGAACGGATCGGGTGTGCCCGACACGATCTGCTCGAAGTAGGTCTTGTTGCGCTGGAGCGCCTCGGTGCTCATCCCGCCCCCTCAGGCGCCCGGCGTGAACATGTCGGTGGTCGCCACGTCCGTGCCGGTGTAGGCGGCGGCGGTGTCGGTCAGCCCCTCGGCGATGTCGGCCATCACCTCGGCGCCGTCCGCCAACCCCTCCAGGCAGGCCTCGAACTGCTCGGTGTACGCGGCGGCGAGGCTGAACGACGCGGGCATCACGCCGAAGGAGTGCCGGGCCACGTGCCCGTCGCCGAACAACCGGTGCAGCTCGCGGAAGCGGGTGGCCCGGTCCCGGGAGGCGGCGGCGAACGCCGTCAGCGCCTCCGGCTGGACGTCGAGATTCCTGCTCGGACTGGTCACAGACCCTCCCCAGTGTCCGGTCGGAAACCACCGTCGCCCTCGACGGCGCCACCAGACTAGGTGATGCGCACACCCCGGCAGGGGGCGGTGCGACTGGCGTGCACACGGTAGACAGAGAAGGCACGTTCCTTCGCCCGAGGAGTCCGCCGATGATCCTGGCCCACGCCGAACAGGTGAGCCGCCGCTACGGCGAGGTGCTGGCGCTGGACCGGGTCGACCTGACCGTCCGGGCCGGGGAGCTGGTCGGCCTGCTCGGCCCGAACGGCGCCGGCAAGAGCACGCTGATCAACCTGCTGGTGGGGCTGCGCCGCCCCACCGCCGGCCGGGTCGAACTGCTCGGCGGCGACCCCCGCGACCCGGCGAGCCGACGGCAGCTCGGCGTGACCCCGCAGGAGACCGGCCTGCCCGGCACGTTGCGGGTCGGCGAGGTGGTCGACTTCGTCTCCGCGCACTTCCCCGACCCGGTGCCCCGGGGCGAGCTGCTCGACCGCTTCGGCCTCACCGACCAGGTGCGCCGGCAGACCGGCGGTCTCTCCGGCGGCCAGCGACGCCGGCTGGCGGTGGCGCTGGCGTTCGTCGGCCGGCCTCGGCTGGTGGTGCTGGACGAGCCGACCACCGGGTTGGACGTGGAGGCGCGGCACGCGCTCTGGGAGGCGATCCGGGGCTTCCACGCCGAGGGCGGCACGGTGCTGCTGAGCAGCCACTACCTGGAGGAGGTGGAGGCGCTCGCGCAGCGGGTGGTGGTGATCGGCCACGGCCGGGTGCTCGCCGACGACTCGGTGGCGGCGATCCGCGGCATCGTCGGCGTGCGCCGGGTCAGCCTGGTCGCCGACGACCTGCCGGCGTTGCCCGGGGTGGTCGCCACCGAACGCGTCGACGGGCGCGTCCACCTGCTCACCGCCGACGCCGACCAGCTCGTCCGGGACCTGGTCACCACCGGCGTGGCGTTCCGCGACCTGGAGGTCCGCCCCACCTCGCTGGAGGAGGCGTTCCTCGCCATCACCGCCGACGACCGGCCCGCGCCCACCCCCGCCGTCTAGGAGACCGCCGTGCCGCTCGCCCTCGTCCACGCCCGCTACCAGCTGATGGAGATCCTCCGGGTCCCGGTGGCCGTGGTGGGGAGTGCGTTCTTCCCCGCCGCCTCGATGCTCTTCTTCGTGGTGCCGTTCGCCGGCGACGACCCCACCGGGGCCAGCTACGCCACCGCCGCCATGGTCACGTTCGCCGTGATGACCGCCAACATCTTCCAGTACGGCGTGGGTGTCTCCGAGGATCGCGATCAGCCCTGGAACCCGTACACCCGGACCCTGCCGGCCGGGCCGGCGCCGCGGCTGGCCGGGCGAATCCTGGCCGGCCTGGTGCTGACGTACCTGTCGATGGTCCCGGTGGTGGTGATCGCCGCGGTGGCGACCGCGGCCCGGGTGACCGCGCCGCAGTTCCTGCTCGGGCTCGGCGCCGTCGCCGTGATCTCGGTGCCGTTCACGCTGCTCGGCCTCTCGATCGGCTACTCGCTGCCGAGCAAGGCGGCGATCGTGGTGGCACAGGTGGTCTTCTTCCCACTCGCCTTCGGCGGCGGCCTGCTCTCCGGGCCGGACGACGCACCCGGTTTCATCAAGGCGATCGCCCCCTACCTGCCGACCCGGGGCGCCGTCGAGCTGATGTGGGCGGCCGTCACCGACTGGCAGCCCGATCCCCGGGCGCTGGTGATGCTGGTGGTCTGGGTGGTGGCGCTCGCCGCGGTGGCCGGTTGGGCCTACCGGCGGGACGAGGGTCGCCGCTTCAGCTGACCTTTTGTCCGGTTCCGGCCCGAGGGTCGATCCGACGGTGCCACGATGCCGGCAGGCGGGCCAGTGGGGGCCGCCCCGGCGAGAGGGGGCAACCGTGAACGGCGTCGAGCCCGGCACGCCCTGCTGGACCGACCTGGCCACCCCCGGCCTGGAGGACGCGAGACGGTTCTACCCGCAGCTGTTCGGCTGGACCGGACGGGTCTCGACCGAACCGGACGCCGGCGGCTACACGGTCTTCCTCAAGGACGGCAAGGCCGTCGCCGGCGCCGGACCGCCCGCCACGCCGGACCAGGTGCCGATCTGGTCGACGTACGTGGCGACCGACGACGCCGACCTGGTGGCCACCCGGGTCGAGGCGGCCGGCGGGCAGGTGGTGGTCTCCCCGTTCGACGTCGCCGGGCAGGGCCGGATGGCGGTGCTCGCCGACCCGGCGGGCGCGGTGTTCAGCGTCTGGCAGCCGATGGCGATGCGCGGGGCGGAGCTGTTCAACGTGCCCGGTGCCATGTGCTGGAACGAACTGGTCACGCCCGACCCGGAGGGCGCGCGGGAGTTCTACGCGCTGGTCTTCGGCTGGCATCCCGAGGAGCGACCGACCGGGCCGGTCGCCTACGTCGGGTGGCGCTGCGGCGCCCGCATCGTCGCCGGCATGCTGCCGCAGGCCGAGCCGCTGCCGGCCGACCTGCCGGCGTACTGGACGGTCTACTTCGCGGTGGCGGACGCCGACGCCACCGCGGCCCGGGCCACCGAGCTGGGCGGCACGATCCTCGTCCCGCCCCGCGACAACCCGGCCGGCCGTAGCGCCGCCCTCCGCGACCCCCAGGGCGCCCTCTTCTCCGTCTCCACCCTCCGCTGACCGCCCCCGTGTAAGGAGGGGCCCCTTCTTAACAGGTGGCGTTAAAAGGGGGCCCTTCCTCTACTGGAGGCGTTAAGAAGGGGCCCTTCCTTCTACCGCCGGCGGAGCGGGACCACGTGCGGCCCGTGCGGGCCGGGGAGGACGCGGACGTGGGCGCGGTAGTGGAGGCCCAGGAGGTCCTCGGTGAGCACCTCCTCGGGTGGGCCGGCGGCGGCCACCCGACCGTCGGCGAGCAGCACCAGGCGGTCGGCGTACTCGCCGGCGACGGAGAGGTCGTGCATGGTGGCGAGCACGGTCAGGTCGTGCTCGCGGCGGAGCTGGTCGACCAGTTCCAGCACCTCCTGCTGGTGCCCGATGTCCAACGCGCTGGTCGGCTCGTCGAGCAGCAGCAGCGTGGCGCCCTGGGCCAGGGCCCGGGCCAGGAAGACCCGCTGCCGCTCCCCGCCGGAGAGGGTGGCCAGCTCACGCCGGCCGAATCCACCCAGGTCCAGCCCGTCCAGCACGTCGTGGACGGCGGCGAGGTCGGCGGCCGACTCGCGGCCCAGCGGCGGGATGTACGGGGTGCGGCCCAGCAGCACGTAGTCGAAGACCGACATGCCGGCCGGCACCACCGGGGACTGCGCCACGGTGGCCACCACCCGGGCCCGGTCACGGCGACGCAGCGCGCGGATCGGCGTACCGAAGAGGGCGACCTCGCCCGCGCCGGTGAGCAGACCGCCGACGGCGCGCAGCAGGGTGGACTTGCCGGCGCCGTTGGGTCCGATGACGGTGACCCACTCGCCCACCGCGACGGTCAGGTCGACGCCGGCCAGGATCGGGCTGCCGCCCAGCTCGACCCGCAGGTCCCGGACCCGCACCGCGGCGGCGGGCTCGGCTCGCGAGCCCGGCTCACTCCTCGCGCTCACAGAGCCACCTTCCGTTCGCGACTGCGGGGCTCGCAAACCCGGCTCACTCCTCGCGCTCACTGGCCCACCCGACGGGCGGTACGCAGGATGAGGACGAAGAACGGTCCGCCGAGCACGGCGGTGACCACGCCGATCGGGATCTCGGCGGGGGCGGCTGCGGTGCGGGCGACCACGTCGGTCAGGGCCAGGAACGCGCCGCCGAAGAGCATCGACAGCGGCAGGATCACCCGGTGGCTGGCGCCGGCGAGCAGCCGGACGGTGTGCGGCACGATGATGCCGACGAAGCCGATCAGGCCGGACGCGGACACGGCGGCGGCGGTGCCGAGCGAGGCGGCGGCGATCAGCAGGTAGCGGGAGCGCTGCGGGTGCAGCCCGAGGCTGCTGGCCTCGTCGTCGCCGACGGAGAGCACGTCCAGCTCGCGCCGGTGCAGCAGCACCACCACGGCGGTGAGCGCGAAGTAGGGCAGGACCAGCCGTACGTCGTGCCAGCCGGCGGTGGCGAGCCGGCCGAGCAGCCAGGAGTAGACCTGCTGGATGGTGTCGGAGTGCTGTTGCAGCAGGTAGGTCTGCCCGGCGGAGAAGAACGCCGAGACCGCCACCCCGGCCAGGATCAGGGCGGCCGGTGAGCGGTCCCGCCCGCCGGCCGCGCCGAGCAGGTACGTCAGCACGACCGCGCCGAGCGAGCCGACGAACGCGGCGAGCGGGATGGTGACCGGCAGCCCGGTCAGCGCGCCGCCGGCCCCGGCGCCGAGCACGATCGCCACGGTGACCGCGAACCCGGCCCCGGCGGCGACCCCGAGCAGGTACGGGTCGGCCAGCGGGTTGCGGAAGACGCCCTGGTAGCAGCCGCCGGCCAGGGCGAGCAGCGCGCCGACGAGCAGGCCGAGCACGACCCGGGGCAGCCGCAGCTCGGTGACGATGGCGACCTCCCGCTCGGTGAGCCCGCTGTCCAGGTGCACGCCGGGCAGCAGGTTGAGCAGTTCGGCCGCGACGCTGCCGGGCGGCAGGTTGACCGGGCCGAGCGAGACACCGGCCACCAGCGCGACCAGGACCGCGGCGAAGCCGGCGAGCAGCCACCGCTTGCGCAGCCCGGCCGGCCGGGCCGGAGCCGCCACCGCGCCGGGTCGTGGTCCGCCTCGGCCGGGTCGGGGCAGCCGGCCGCCCGGCCGGGACGCGTCGGGCGTCCCGGCCGGCACGGCGTCCACCGGTCGCAGGGCCACGGTCAGGCCGGGACCTTGGCGGTGGCGTCGACGATCACCTTGAGCAGGTCGACCACGCGGGGCCCCCAGCGCGACGCGATGTCGTCGTCCAGCGCCACGATCTGGTTGTTCTTCACCGCGGTGACGCCGCCCCAGCCGCTGCGCGCCTTGACCGTGTCCGCGTTCTGCTGGCAGCACTTGGTGTCGGCGAGGAAGACGAAGTCGGGGTTCGCCTTGACGATGACCTCCTGGGACAGCTGCGGGTAGCCGCCGTTCTTCCCGTCGGCGTCGGCCGGGTCGGCGATGTTCTCCAGGCCGGCGAGCGCGTAGATGGTGCCGATGAAGGTCTTGCTGGTCGCGCTGTACAGCTCGGGACCCAGCTCGTGGTAGTAGGTCAGCTTCTCGGCGCGCTTGGGCAGGTCCTTGGTGAGCGCGGTGATGTCGTCCTTCATCCTGCGCACCACGGCGTCCGCCTCGGCCGGGTGGCCGGTGAGCTTGCCCAGGTCGGTGAGCTGCCGGTAGGTGTCGTCGAGCGTGCTCGCCGCCGGGGCGAGCAGCACCGGGATCTTCAACGCCACGAGCTGGCTGGCGATCTTGTTGGTGTCGTTGGCGATCACCACGAGATCGGGGTTCCTGCCGGCGATCGCCTCGGCGTTGGGCTGGTAGCCGGAGAGGTCGCTCTTCGGCGCGTCCGCCGGGTAGTTCGACTGGTCGTCGACGGCGGTGACCTGCTTGCCCGCGCCGATGGCGAAGAGCATCTCGGTCGAGGTCGGCGAGAGCGAGACGATCTTCTCGGGTCGCTTCTCCAGCGTCAGGTTGCCCACGCTGACCGGGAAGGCGCCACCGGAGCCGCCGGCGGCGGGGGTGTCGGTGGCGGTCTTCTCGGCGCAGCCGCCGAGCAGCAGCGCGCCGGCCGCGAGCGCGGCGGCGAAGAGCCGGGGGGTACGTCGGGACATCGATCCTCCTGTCGGTCGAGGAGCGTGGTGCTTCGCCGACAGGAGGGAAGGCCCGTCCGCGAGGCGCCCTTCCTCGAGAGCGCGTGTCGCGACCGGGCCGCAGGCGACCTGGCTCGTCCCACGTCCGTCGGCGCCGGCGGGAGGCCGACGCCGCGCGTACGGGGCATCACAGTTGCGGGACAGCGCCGGTTTCGCACCGGCTTCGCTGTGGCACGGTCGGTGCCACGGTAGCGCACGAGCAGCGGAGATCGTCCGGACGGGCGGGGTGGGTGGGGACCCCGGCGGGGGTGGAACCGGGATCCCCACCTCGTGGTGAGGTCAGCAGTACTGGCTCTGCTTGTTGATCGCCCGGTACGGGCAGTCGGCGTACTCGGACAGCAGCAGCACGGCCTCGCGGTTACGCGAGGTCTGCGCCGGGATCACCTCGTCGGGCGGGTAGAAGCCGCCGCCGGAGGCCGAGCCGGGGTACATCTCGAAGGTGTACGCCCAGATCTTGTGGGCGCCCCACATCCAGTCGATGCTGGTGCCGTCGGCGATGTAGAGGTCGCTGGACTGCTCCGGGGTGTAGCCGTTGGTCGCCGCCATCTGCCGACCGATGGTGGCGAAGGTGTTGTACTGGTCGGCGTTCATCCCGGTGGCGGTGTTGCTGTACGTGTAGCCGTACGGCCAGAGCACCAGCTGCGAGTAGGTGTGGAAGTCGATGTTCGCCTTGATCTGCTGCACGCCGCCGACGACCCGGCCGTTGACGAAGTTGCGCAGCGCCGCCGTCTCCGGGGCGGAGAAGGCGGACGGGCCGCGGTAGGTGTCCGACGACTTCGAGCTGGACGAGCCGCCGCAGCAGCCCCACTGGTAGCTCCAGTTGCGGTTCAGGTCGGTGCCGACGTACGAGGAGCCGCTGTTGGGCTGCCGGTTCTTCCGCCAGGAGCGGTAGGAGCCGGTGGCGATGTCGTACTCGCTGCCGTCCGGGTTGACCGTGGGGACGATCCAGATCTCCCGGGAGTTGACGATGTTGGTGATCCGGGAGTCGGTGCCGTAGTTGTCGGTGAACAGGTTGAGCAGGTAGATCGCCATCTCGACGGTCAGGTGCTCGCGGGCGTGCTGCTGGGCGTTGAAGAGGATCTCCGGTTCGCTCTCGTCGGTGCCGACGTTGTCGGAGATCTTCACCGCCATCAGGTCCCGGCCCTGGTAGGAGGTGCCGATGCTGAGCTTGCGGGCGATGCTCGGGTGGTCGGCGACCACCTGGTTCACCACCGTGGTCAGCTCGGCGTAGTCGTGGTAGTTGGAGTCGGCGGGCGGGAAGGCGTACGCGGTCGCGCCGCCGGCCGGTGCCGGCGCGACGTCCTCCTCCAGCCGGAAGCCGAGCCGGTTGATCGCGGCGGCCTCGGCGCTGGTGGCCGTGACGTGCAGCACACCGTGCTCGGAGTAGTCGATCGCGGCGCCGGTGCGGGCGACCGCGCTGCGGTCGGCGACGGTACGCGGGCCGAGCACCCGGTAGGCGACGGCGGCTGGTTCACCGGACCGCTCCGGGGCCGGGCGGGCGGCGGCCGGTCCGGCGGCCGCGGTGACGAGGGTCAGGCCGACGGCGGCGGCGAGCGCCAGCCGGCGGCGGAGCGGGGATGTGCGGAAGGCCATCGACAACCTCCTGGGGGTACGGGAGATCCCGTTGTCCGCACACTTCACCAGGAGTCACATGGTCATATCAACATCTGTCTCTTTGTGGGGGCATCCCGACCGGATCGTCACGCCGGCAATGATTTTCCATGCCTGAACATCTGGCGAAACTTCCCGCCAAGCGCGACAGTGAACGGCAACGATGCCGTTTCCCTGTGGAGCTGCCATGTTCGGAAGACCCCTGCGCGCGGTCGCCCTCGCCGGCCTCACCGCGCTCACTCTCCTCGGCACCACCGCGCCCGCCCAGGCGCACGGCCACCGGCCGGGTGTCACCCACGACGAACAGATCACGTTCCAGGAGTTCTCCCGCTACCCCGACTGGCGCGGCGGTTCCCACCAGGGCACCCGGGCCGTCCCGGGCCGCCACCCCGCGCTGACCATCGCCCGGCCCGCCGGCACGACCGAGTTCACCGACGAACACACCGGCACGACCCGGACCTGGGAGTACGCCACCTGGACCTCGCCGGAGCGGCGGATCGGGTTCGACGCCACCGAACTGGTCGCGTCGTGGAACGCCAGCACCCCGACCGGCACCTGGATCCAGGTCGAGCTGCACGGCACCTACAACACCGGCGCGCAGACCCCGTGGTACGTCATGGGCCGCTGGGCCTCCGGCGACCAGGACATCAAACGCGCCACGCTGGACGGTCAGGGTGACCCCTGGTCGAGCATCTGGACCGACACGTTCTCGATCGACGACGCTGCGGCAGGGGTGCTGCTGCGCTCGTACCAGCTCCGGCTGACCCTCTACCGCGCGCCGGGGCAGGCCGCCGCGCCGCAGGTCCGGATGGTCGGCGCGATGGCCTCGAACGTGCCGGACCGGTTCACCGTCACCCCGAGCCGGGGCGGCATCGCCTGGGGCACCGAACTGGCCGTGCCGCGCTACTCGCAGAACGTCCACATCGGGGAGTACCCGGAGTACGACGGCGGCGGCGAGGCGTGGTGCTCCCCCACCTCCACCGAGATGGTGGTCGAGTACTGGGGTCGCAAGCCCTCGGCCGAGGACACCGCCTGGGTCGACCCCTCCTACCCCGACCCGACCGTCGACCACGCCGCCCGGATGACCTACGACCACGAGTACGAGGGCGCGGGCAACTGGCCGTTCAACACCGCGTACGCGGCGAGCTTCCCCGGGCTGGAGGGGCGGGTCACCCGGCTGCACTCGCTGGACGAGGCCGAGCGCTTCATCAAGGCCGGCATCCCGGTGGTCACCTCGCAGTCGTTCCTGGCCAGCGAGCTGGACGGGGCCAACTACGGCACCTCCGGGCACCTGTTCGTGATCGTCGGCTTCACCGCCGACGGTGACGTGATCGTCAACGACCCCGCGTCCTCCTCCAACGAGGCGGTCCGCAACGTCTACCAGCGCGAGCAGTTCGAGCAGATCTGGCTGCGCACCAAGCGCTACCGGGCCAACGGCACGGTGGCCTCCGGCTCCGGCGGCATCGCGTACCTGATCAAGCCGACCGACCGGCGGTGGCCGGTGGTCCCGGGCTCGACCAACTGGTGACCCGGACCGGGGCCCGGCGCGTTCCCCGCGCCGGGCCCCGGTGCGTCGCTGTCAGAGGGACGGGGCGAACGAGACAGGCTCGCCCTCGGGCTTGGCGCGGCGGTTGCGCACCGTCCGCACGATGATCACCACCCACGCCACCAGCGCGGCGACGCCGGCCAGGGTCAGCCCGGTGACCAGCAGGTACGTCGACCCGCCGGTGGTGGAGAAGACCCCGGCCCGGGCGCCGGTGTCGCGCGCCGGGGCGGTGCCGCCCACGGCGAGGCCGTCCGGGGCGTCGTAGAGGATGACGTCGGCGCGCCGGTCGTCACCCTGGTCGGCGGCGAAGGTGCCGCGCCACTCGCAGTTGCGCCGGCCGCAGTCCTCGTACACGGCGGTGAACGTGCCCGCCGTGCCGCCACCGTTGTGCGCCTGCCAGGTGGGCAGGAGGTCGGTCGCACCCATCATCAGCCCGATGCCGGCGATCACCGGCAGGCCGATCCAGACGAACACCTTGGTCCGCCATCCGTCGATCTTGTTCAGGAAACTCACGGCGGCTGACCCTAGCGGCCGGGTCGGGCAGCCGCTGCCCCGTTTCCGGGCGGGCGGCGCGTCAGCCGTCCCGGCGCTCGCCCTCCGGCGCGGCCTGGTCGTCACCGGCGAGCGCGGACCGCAGCCGGTCCTTCTCCGCGCGGCGACGCTCCGACGCGTCGGCCATCTCCCCGGCCATCTGGTCCCGCCAGCCCTTGAGCAGGAAGAACGACAGCGCGGCGGAGAACACCAACGCCAGCATCAGCCGCAGGAACATGTTCATGTCGACGAACCAGAGGGCTGCCAGCACGGCGACGAACAGCCCGATCCGGCCCAGCGTGTACTTGACCGCCGCGCTCATGCCCGCAATTCCCACTCTCTCCGCGCCTCAGCCCGTCCGCCGGGCCAACCAGTGCACGCCATGAAACCAGATGACCGCGTAGACCACGGTGAACACCGCCGCGGCCAGCGCGCCGGTGAACAGCGCCGGCAGGCCGGCGGCCAGCCCGGCCACCAGCAGACCGGCGAGGACGCCGACCGCGATGCCGACCAGCGCGGCCAGCACCCGGGCCGCGCCGAACTCCCACGCCCGGAAGTCGTCCCAGAACAGCCAGAGCGGCAGGATCACCGCCAGCCACCCGTTGGTGCGCCCGAAACCGCCGGCGCCCACGGTGGCGAACGCCCACTCGAAGAGCAGCAGCGCCAGCAGCCCGATCACCAGGCCGGCGAGGGTCACCCCGAGCAGGTCGCCGAGGGTGAGGATGCGCCCCTCGGCGTCCCGCCGGGGAAACGCGCGCTGCTGCTCCGGCGTGCTCATCGCCGGGTCAGGCCCAGACCTGCTGCGGCTCGGAGCGACGCTCGGCCATCGACGGCGCGGCGTCGTACTCGCGGACGGTCTCGTAGCGGGTGTTCCGCTCCACCGGCCGGAAGCCGGCGTCCCAGATCAGGTGGAGCAGGTCGTCCCGGTGCATGGTGTTCGGCGTGCCGTACGAGTCGGCGTCGTGAGTGATCTTGTATTCGACGACCGAGCCGTCCAGGTCGTCCACGCCGAAGTTGAGCGAGAGCTGGGCCACCGAGAGCCCGTGCATGACCCAGAAGCACTTCACGTGCGGGACGTTGTCGAACAGCAGCCGGGAGACCGCGAAGGTCTTGAGCGACTCGGCCGGCGAGGCCATCGTGGTGCTGGCCTGGATCCGGTTGCGGATCTTCCCGTCCGCCGAGTCGACGAAGTCGTGCTGGTAGCGCAGCGGGATGAAGACCTGGAAGCCGCCGGTCTCGTCCTGCAGCTCCCGCAGCCGCAGCACGTGGTCGACCCGGTGCCGGGGCTCCTCGATGTGGCCGTAGAGCATCGTCGACGGGGTCTTCATGCCCTTGGAGTGGGCGAGCCGGTGGATCCGCGACCAGTCCTCCCAGTGGCAGGCGTGGTCGACGATGTGCTGCCGGACCTCCCAGTCGAAGATCTCCGCGCCGCCGCCGGTGAGCGACTCCAGGCCGGCGTCCATCAGCTCGTCGAGGATCGCGTCGGCGGTGAGCCCGCTGATCTTCTCGAACCACTGCACCTCGGTCGCGGTGAACGCCTTGAGGTTGACCTTCGGCAGCGCGGCCTTCAGCTCGCTCAGCACCTTGGGGTAGTAACGCCAGGGCAGCGTCGGGTGCAGGCCGTTGACGATGTGCAGCTCGGTGAGCTGCTCGTCCTCCATCTCCTTGGCCTTGCGCACCGCCTCGTCGATCCGCATCGTGTAGGCGTCCTTCTCGCCCGGCTTACGCTGGAACGAGCAGTATGCGCACGACGCGGAGCAGACGTTGGTCAGGTTGAGGTGGCGGTTGACGTTGAACATCACCCGGTCACCGTTGAGCTCCGTACGCCTGTGGTGGGCGAGCCGGCCCAGCCAGGTCAGGTCGTCGCTCTCGTAGAGGGCGATGCCGTCCTCGCGGGTCAGGCGCTCCCCCGCGTAGACCTTCGCTTCGAGCTCGCGCTTGAGTCCGGCGTCCATCCGAAAGCCACGTCCTTCCACCTGGGGTACCGATCGAGCGTACGTCGCGGGTCGGACGGACCGCCCACGCGGTCGGCGGCAGCGACCCGGTTCACCTCCCGTCACCCTCCGCACATCGACATCGCTGCGTCGGTGAGGTAAGACAGGGTGGGGCGGAACACACACCGGGGCCGTCCTGTCCCAACACGCCCACGACGCGTGGCGCGCACCAGACCGGACGGGGAGCGGAATGGTCGACAGCACCAAGGCCCGACGGCGACGAGGTCGGCAGCCGGTGATCTCACCGGTCCTGCGCCCGGCGCTCTGGTCCGCCCTCCTGGGGGCGGTCGCGGCCGCGGCGCTCGCCACCCCCGCCTGGGCCGACCCGCTCCCCGACACCGTGCCCAGCACCGGCTCCCGGCCTCAGGTCACCGGCACGCTCCAGTTGCCCACCGCGCCCGGCGCGGTTCCGGGCCAGCCCGGCGCCGTTCCCGGCCTGCCCGGCGCCACCGGCCCGGGCCGCACCCCGGGCCTCCCGGGCGCCACGACCGGCGTCACCAATCCCGCCGACGGCCCGCTCGTCGCGCAGATCAACCAGGTTGACGCGCTCGTCGCCCAGCTCGGCGACAACCTCCTGCGGGTCAAGGGTGAGCGCGACGCCGCGCAGACCGAACTGACCGCCGCCGCCGGCCGGCTCAAGGAGGCGCAGGACGCGCTCGTGCGCGCCCGGGACAACGCCAAGAGCGCCGCCGCCGACGCGGTCAAGGCCGACGCGGCGCTGCCGCCCGGCGAGTTCGGCAGCAGCCTGCGTGAGTTCGCCAACCTCCAGCGGATCACCCGGGGCGACCGGGCCGAGGGCGCGGCCACCACGTCGGTGACCGGAGAGCTGCTCCGGGCCACCACCGCCGAGCAGGTCGCCCGCGAGGCGCACGACGCGGTCCAGCGGCGGGTCACCGAGAAGACCGCGGAATACACCAAGGTCGAGACGGACCTGCACAAGCAGGAGGCGGCGCTGCTCAAGCTCCGCCGGGACAACGCCGCCAAGCTGCTGGACATCGAGCGCCGCGAGGACGTGGCCGAGCAGCGGCTCGGCAACTCGTACGTGGTCAACCAGAGCATCGCCGGCATGGTCGCCGACCCGCGGGCGCTCGCCGCCGTGCGCTACGCGCTGGCCCAGCTCGGCGACCCCTACCTCTGGGCGGCCGAGGGACCGGACCGCTTCGACTGCTCCGGCCTGGTGCTCGCCTCCTACCAGTCGGCCGGCTACCGCGGCCTGCCCCGGGTCTCCCGGGACCAATACTTCGCGACCCGCGCCCGCACCGTCGACCCGAACGCCCTCCTCCCCGGTGACCTGCTCTTCTTCGCCTCCAGCGGCAGTTGGACGAGCATCCACCACGTCGCCATGTACGTCGGCAACGGCAAGATGGTCGAGGCGCCGCGCACCGGCGACGTCGTCAAGATCTCGGTGGTCCGCTGGTCCCGGCTCTACGCCGCCACCCGCGTGGTCGGCGCGGTGCCCGCCCCGGCCACGCCCGTGCCGCCGCCGACCGTGCCGACGGCGCCGACCACCCCGGCCAAACCCACCCCGACGCCGAAGCCGACGAAGACGGCGACGCCCAAGCCGACCAGCTCGCCCAAGCCCACCGGCTCGCCCAAGCCCACCGACACGCCGAAGCCGACGCCGACCACCTCCAGCCCGTCGCCCACGCCGTCGACCAGCACCACGCCGCCGGCCAGCCCGTCCGACTCGCCGAGCCCGACGCCGAGCCGCACCGCCGGGGCCGAGCCGACCGGCAGCGCGGCGGAACCGAGCACGAGCAGCGTCGCGCCGTCGCGCACCGTGTCCGGCAGCGGATCCGCCAGCCCGAGCAGCGCCGACTGACCCAACCGTCCACTCCGGCTGTGCTCCCGGGCCGGAATGTGGCACGGTGAGATCCGGGCAGTTCCGGCCGACGCCATGGTCGGGGCCGAGCGCGGGTGCGGAGGGCGAGATGGGCGATAACGAGGTTCCGGCGGAGACGGTCCACCCGGGATCCACGCCCGACCCCGCCGTTGACCAGGCAGAACGGGCACAGCCGGGCCAGGTGGCCGTCGCCCGGGCCCGGGTGAGCGTCGCCGGCTCGGCCGTGCCGCCGCCGGACGAGGAGCTGCCCGCGCCGCCGGCCACCGCCACCACCTACCGGGCCGGCGCCCCGGCGGACGCGCCGCCGCCCCTGGACCGGCGCCGCCCCGGTGCGACGGTTCCGCCGTCCAGCTGGTCCGCCTTCGCGGCGGCCGACCGCCCGGCCACGCCCACCGAGTCGGCCGACCAGCCGCCCGCCGACCCGGCCGGCACACCCGACGACCCGCCCGCCGCCGTCCCGCCACCGCGGGCCTCCGCCTCGGCCCGGGTGCCCGCGCCGCGGACGGAGACCCCGACCGGCGGCCCGGGCGCGGGGGACGGCCCGGCGGGTGCCGGGGGTGCCGCCGACCGGCCGGCCGAACCGGCCACCTCCGCCGACGCCGAGGTGCCGGCCGGACGCGACCCGTCGCCCGAGCCGGCCGGCCCCACCGCCACGGCCCCGCCGCCCGCCGGCCCCACGGCCCCGTCGCCCGCCGGCCCCACCGCCCCGCCGGCGACCGGCGTCGCGCACGCCCGGGCCAGCGTCTCGGTGCCCGGCCTGAGTCCCGTCTCGGCCGACGAGGCCGCGGCCTCGGTGGCGGCCGCTCCCGCCGCCGCGCGGATCTACCGGGCGGGACCGGTCAACCCGGAACCGCCGGAGCCCGCACAGCCGCCGGAGCCGGCGGAGCCCCCGACACCGCACGGCCCGGAGCCCGAGCCGGCGCCGACCCCGGTACCGGGTCCGACGCCTCCCTCGCCCGCGCCGCCCGGGCCCGAGCCGGAGCCGCCGCTGCGTCCGGAGCCGCCGCTGCCCGCACCCCCGGCGCCCACGCCCGCGCCGCCGGTGCCGCCGGTGCCCGCGCCGCCCGTTCCGGGGCCGAACCCGCCCGGACCGGTCCCGCCGCTCCCCGGGCCGCCGACGCCGCCGCCGGGGCCGGCCGTACCTCCGCCCCCGCCGCCGCCCGGCCCGATGCCCGCGCCGCCGTTCCCGCCGCCGCCCGCCATGGCCGGCGCGCAGCCGGCCTGGGCCGTCGCGCCCGTGTCGGCGCCGCCACCACCCGCCGCGTCGCCGGTGGTGCCGGCGCCGGCGCTGCCGACCTGGCCGCCGCCGGCCGCCCACCAGGCCGCACCGACCCGTCCGGTGCGCCAGCAGTCGGGTGTTCAGGACCTGGCCTCGACCGTGTACGGCGGCACCGAGGGCCCCGGCTTCGCCACCGTCTCGCTGCCGCAGGGCGGTCCCACGGAGACCTCCGGTTCGCTGACCGGGCACATCCTGGCCCAGGGCTGGGCCGAGGACTCCCCGACCACCCGGGCCAGCAACACCAAGGTCATCATCGTGCTGGCCGTCGCGTTGACCATGCTGATCGCGATCAGCCTGCTCGTGGTCTTCCTGGCCAACGACGCATTGAGCGGGCTGACCGGCTGACCCCGGGGGTGAGTCCGCCCACTACCACCTCGCGTCGAGGTGGCCGGTTCGGCGGAGCGCCGTACACTTGTCGGGATCACTGACCCGGCGCGACCGACTGCGCGCCCATGGGCGATCTTGCGGGCGATTCGACGGCATGACTGCCGCGGCGGCCATCGCGAAGATGCGCCCCGCTCGAAAGGCATTTCTTGACCACCTTCGCTGCCCCCGGCACGTCCCCGTCCACCGACCCGATCCTCGAGGTCACCGACTTCGCCTCCCTCGGCCTGCCCCGGCCGGTGGTCGAGGCGCTCGCCCGCCAGGGCATCACCACCCCGTTCGAGATCCAGCGGGCCACGCTGCCGGACGCGCTCGCCGGCCGCGACGTGCTCGGTCGGGGCCAGACCGGCTCGGGCAAGACGCTCGCCTTCGGCCTGCCGGTGATCGCGCGGCTCGCCGACCGCAACCGGGCCCGGCCGCTGCACCCCCGCGCGCTGGTCCTGGTGCCCACCCGTGAGCTGGCCATGCAGGTCAACGACGCGCTGATGCCGCTCGGCAAGGCGGTCGGCATCTTCCTCAAGACCGCGGTCGGCGGCGTGCCCTACGACCGGCAGATCGATGCGCTGCGCCGCGGCGTGGAGATCGTGGTGGCCACTCCGGGCCGGCTCGGCGACCTGATCCAGCGCGGCGTCTGCCGGCTCGACGACGTCGAGATCACGGTGCTGGACGAGGCCGACCAGATGGCCGACATGGGCTTCCTGCCCGAGGTCACCGAACTGCTGGCGAAGACGCCGGCGGACGCCCAGCGGCTGCTCTTCTCGGCCACTCTGGACAACGACGTCGACACGCTGGTCAAGCGGTTCATGACCGACCCGGTCACCCACTCGACCGCCCCGGCGACCGCCGCCGTGTCCACCATGGACCACCACCTGCTGCTGATCCCGCCGCACGACAAGTTCGCGGTCACCGCGGCCATCGCCGCCCGCGAGGGACGCACCATGTTCTTCGCCCGCACCCAGCTGGGCGTCGACCGGCTGGTCGAGCAGCTCGCCGCGGTGGGTGTGCGGGCCGGTGGGCTGCACGGCGGCAAGACCCAGCGGATGCGCACCAAGACGCTCGCCGAGTTCCGCGAGGGCCGGACGAACGTGCTGGTCGCCACCGACGTGGCGGCCCGCGGCATCCACGTCGACGGCGTCACGCTGGTGCTGCACGTGGACCCGCCGAAGGACCCGAAGGACTACCTGCACCGGGCCGGCCGCACCGCCCGGGCGGGTGAGTCGGGCGCGGTGGCGACGCTGGTGCTGCCGAAGCAGCGCCGGACCACGCTGGCCATGCTGGAGAAGGCGGGCGTCGAGCCGGCCCAGACCCGGGTCCGCGCGGGCGACGCGGCGCTGGCCGAGCTGACCGGCGCCCGCGAGCCCAGCGGCGTGCCGGTCCGGGAGGAGCCGGAGCCGCGGCGGGGCGGCCCGCGCCGCTTCGGCGACCGGGACGGACGCGGCTTCGACCGGGGCGACCGCGACGGGCGCGGCTTCGGCCGCAGCGATCGCGACGGACGCGGCTTCGACCGCGGTGCCGGCGACCGGGACGGGCGGGGCGAGCGACGCTACGGCGACCGGCCCACGGGCGAGCGACGCTACGGCGACCGGCCGACCGGTGAGCGGCGCTACGACGACCGCTCCACCGGCGAGCGCGGCTTCGGCGGTGACCGCCGCTTCGACCGGACCGAGGGTCGGGACGACCGGCGCTTCGGCGACCGGCCCGCCCGCGACGACCGCCGCTTCGGCGATCGGCGGCCCGACGACCGGTTCGGCGCCCGGCAGTCCGACGACCGGCGCTTCGGCGACCGGGCGGAGCGCGGCCGGGCCGGCGGCGACCGTCCGTTCGGCGGCGACCGGAACCGTCCGGCGGGCGGGCCCGGTTACGACCGGGACGCCCGCACCGACCGGCGGCGTGACGACCGGCCGAGCGGTGGGCACGGCTTCGGCGACCGCCGCCACGAGGACCGCCCGCAGGGCGAGCGGCGCTTCGGCGACCGGGACGGCCAGGGCGAACGGCGCTACGGCGACCGGGGCGACTTCCGGTCGGCGGAGCGTCGGGGCGGATTCCGGCCGGAGGGGCGGGGTCGGGACGACCGGCCGCGCGACGACCGGCGCGGATTCGGCGGGCGCCCGCCGGCCCGCACCCACTGACGACCGACACCACCGCGAACGCCGCCGTCGAGCACCCGCTCGGCGGCGGCGTTGGCGCATCCGCTGCCGGTGCCGGCCGGCTCGCGTAACGTCCGGAGCATGCCGAAGTCGCTCTTCTGGGTCCGGACCGACACCGCCGGCTCCGAGCACGTCGTGCTCGACGAGCGTCAGGGGTTGACCGCGCACGGTGTGGCGCTGGCCGTGGACCCGATCCCCTACACCTGCCGCTACCGCCTGACGCTCGCGCCGGACTGGTCGACCAGCCGGCTGGAGGTCGACGCCGACGGCGCCGGCTGGTCGCGGAGCGTGCGCCTGGAGCGGGCCGGCGACGGGTGGCGCGTGCGCACCGGTGAGGAGGGTGACCTGGACGCGGCGCTGCGCGCGGCCGGGCATCCCACGGCGGGCCTGCCCGGCACGGACGACCCGGGCCGGTTGGCCGAGGCGCTCGACGTCGACCTGGGCGGCTCCCCGCTGACCAACACGCTGCCGATCCGCCGGATCGGGCTGGGCCGGCTCCCCGCCGACCTGGCCACCGGCGTGAAGGTGGCGTGGGTGCTGCTGCCCTCCCTGGCCGTGATCCCCGCCGAGCAGGTCTACACCTCGCTCGGTCCGGGCCGGGTCCGGTACGCCGGCGACGGCTTCACCGCCGAGCTGGAGGTCGACCCGGAGGGCTTCGTGGTGCGCTATCCCGGGCTCGCCGAGCGGGCCGACCCGCGCTGAGCGGTCAGGCCGGCCACACGCCGTCGGCCAGGAACCGGTCGATGGTGGCCAGGTGCGGGGCGAGGTCGAGCCCCTGCGCGGCCACCCACCGGTCGGAATAGTAGGTGTCGACGTAGCGGTCGCCCGGGTCGCAGATCAGCGTGACCACCGAGCCGGTGCGGCCGGCGGCGCGCATCTCCGCGATCAGCCCGAAGGCGCCCCAGAGGTTGGTGCCGGTGGAGCCGCCCACCCGGCGGCCGAGCACCGTCGAGCCGGCCCGCATCGCGGCCAGCGACGCGGCGTCCGGCACCTGGACCATCCGGTCGACCACACTGGGCAGGAAGGACGGCTCGACGCCGGGCCGCCCGATGCCCTCGATCCGGGAGCCGCGGTCGGTGCGTACCGACCAGTCGCGGGCCTGCCAGGCGGGATAGAACGCGGAGTTCTCCGGGTCCACCACACAGAGCTTGGTGGGCAGCCGGCGGTAGCGGACGTACCGGCCGATGGTCGCGCTGGTGCCGCCGGTGCCGGCTCCCACCACGACCCAGGCCGGCACCGGGTGCCGTTCCAGCGCGAGCTGGGCGTAGATCGACTCGGCGATGTTGTTGTTCCCCCGCCAGTCGGTGGCCCGCTCGGCGTAGGTGAACTGGTCCATGTAGTGGCCGCCGGCGTCCTCGGCCAGCCAACGCGCCTCGATCACCACCTTGCCCGGATCCTCGACCAGGTGGCAGCGCCCGCCCTGGAACTCGATCTGGGCGATCTTCTCGGGCGAGGTGGAGGCGGGCATGACCGCGATGAACGGCAGGCCGAGCATCCGCGCGAAGTAGGCCTCGGAGACCGCCGTCGAACCGGACGACGCCTCGACGACGGTGGTGTCCGGGCCGATCCAGCCGTTGCACAGCCCGTAGAGGAACAGCGAGCGGGCCAGCCGGTGCTTGAGCGATCCGGTGGGGTGCACCGACTCGTCCTTGAGGTAGAGGTCGATCCCCCACTCGCGCGGCAGCGGGAAGGGCAACAGGTGGGTGTCGGCGGACCGGTTGGCGTCCGCCTCGACCGCGGCGATCGCCTCGGTCACCCAGCGCCGGCTGGCCTCGTCGCACCGGTCGAGATGAGTCACGCCGGCAACGTTACAAGCGAGGTGGGCTCGGATCGGCCGGGACCCGGCGGGCCTGCCGCCGCTGGCCGGCCCGACCCGCCGCCCGCACCACCGGGGTGAGGGCCAGGGCCAACCGGGGGAAGGTGTCGAGGAGACGGACCTGCGCGCCGCGCCAGCGCGGCAGGCTGACCACCGGGCGGGGCCGGCGGGCCAGCCGTACGGCCCGGGCGGCCACCCGTTCCGGTGTGAGCAGCGCGCCGGTGAAGGACGCGAGCGCGCCCGGGTCGTCCAGCTTGTCGTGCAGCATCGGCGTCCAGATCCCGTCCGGGCACAGGCAGGACACGTGTACGCCCCGGACGCCCGCCATCCGCAGGTCGGCCAGGGTGCCGAGGCTGAACGCCAGCAGCGCGTGCTTGCTGGCCGCGTAGACCGTCTCCCCGGGCGCGGCGATCAGCCCGGCCAGCGAGACGATGTTGAGCACGTGCCCGTGGCCCTGCCGCCGCATGACCGCCAGCGCCGCCTGGGTGCCGTTCATCGCGCCGAGCGTGTTCACCTCGACCACCCGTCGGCGGGTCGGCGCGTCGTGCGCCCAGGACGGGCCGGTGACCAGGATGCCGGCGTTGTTCACCCACAGAGCGAGGCCACCCGGCGCGTCCGCCGCCTCGGCGGCGACCGCCGCGCAGGCGGCCTCGTCGCGTACGTCGAGGGGGTGGGACCAGCCGCCCAGCGGCTCGGCGGCGGCGGCCACGGCCGTGGCGTCCACGTCGGTGAGCAGCACCCGCCAGCCGTCGGCGTGCAGCGCGGCGGCGGTCGCCCGACCCAGCCCGCCGGCCGCCCCGGTCACCACGGCGGCGCCCCGCCCCGAGGTCGTCATCGGCGCACCGTAGCCGTCCGCACCGCCTCCGGGCCAGGGGTGGCGGTCAGGCGGGCGGCGGTTCGAGTGGTTGCGGGCGGTTCTCCCACTTCGTCGACAGCGCGATGCCGGTGCGGGTGGAGGCGACGCCCGGGGTCCGGTTGAGCCGGACGATCAGCTGCTCCAACTCGGCGATGGTGCCCACCCGGGCCTTGAGCAGGAAGGACTCGACGCCGGCCATGAAGTAGCAGGACTCGATCTCGGGGATCTGCCGGAACGCGTCGAGCACGTCGTCGGTGTCCGCGTCGGAGTCCTCGATGATGCCGATCAGCGCGGTCACGCCGAGCCCGATCGCCTCCGGCTCGACCTCGGCCCGGTAGGCCCGGATCACCCCGCTGGACTCCAGCTTGCCGACCCGCTCGTGCACGGCCGGGGCGGAGAGGCCGACCTGCCGGGCCAGCTCGGCGTACGACAGGCGGGCGTTGCCCCGCAGCAGCTCCACGAGGCTCAGGTCGATCGTGTCCACGGAGAGTGACCCTATCCGTTTGGGCGTCACCGGACGCGGTCGGCACCCGTTGAACATGACGTCACGTCGCCATTCACAAACGTGCGGTCACGGGGGTTCTACGCCGGTACCATTTACTAACTTCTCAGTGTGTGCGTTTTTCGCGTTTGGCGGACACGCCCGGTCGCTGGTGCTGTAATTGCCATACGTCCCTCATGACGGCTCTGGGCTCGCACCGGCCGGGGGCAGTGTGTTCAGCCGGGGGCTTCGTCGACGCGAGGAGGGGGCTGTGGACACTGGAGATCGCCTGCTGACACCGGGTGAGGTCGCTGCGCTGTTTCGGGTTGACCCGAAGACCGTGACCAGATGGGCAGCGGCCGGCCGGATAGGCAGCATCCGGACTCCAGGCGGGCATCGCCGGTTTCGGGAATCCGAGGTGCGAGCCCTGCTGGAAGGGGAGGGCATGCTGGACGAGGCGGACGACATGGGCAAGGCCCGCAACATGGGTCCGACCGCCTCCACCGGCCCCGGCCCGGCGAACGCCGGCATGTACTGAACGAGCGGGGCGCGGTGCGGCCGGTGGGCCGGGCCGCGCCCCGTCCGGTGTCCGCGGGGTCGGTCAGGCCGGGTCGGCGTCCCGCCGGGCCGCGGCCAGTTCACCGGACCAGCGCCGGAACAGTGTGTGCGGGACGCCGAGCGCGTCGAGCACCTTGCCGGCCACGAAGTCGACCAGCTGCGCGGCGGAGGCCGCCGCCCCGGCGCCGTAGAAGCCCGGGCTGGCCGGCAGCACCACGGCGCCGGCGTCGTGCAGCGCGATCAGGTGCTCCAGGTGGCTGCGGGTCACCGGGGTCTCCCGGGGCACGACCACGACCGGCCGGCGTTCCTTCAGGTTCACCTCGGCGGCGCGCTGGAGCAGGTCCTTGGAGAGCCCGATCGCGATGCCGGCGCAGGCCGCGGTGCTGGCCGGCACGACCGCCATCCCGCGTACCGGGTAGGAGCCGCTGCTCGGGCCGGCCGCCAGGTCACCGGCGGGCCAGTGCCGCAGGTCCGAGCCGGTGAGGTCGCGGTCGAGCCAGGCCGCCAGGTCCTCGGCCCAGTGCGCGTCCCGGAACGGCCGGCCGGTCTCGTCCAGGACGGTCAGCCGGGCGGCCCGCGACACGATCAGGTCCACCGCCTGGCCGGCGTCGAGCAGGCCCCGCACGACCGCCGCCGCGTACGGTGTGCCGGAGGCGCCGGAGACGCCCACCACCCATGGTTCGCGCATGCCGTCAAGCCTGCCTGGTCGCCGGGGACCGCCGGAAGGCGGCCCCGGAACGGCGGCCCGGACCGTCCCGCTTTCGGCGTGCCCGGCCCGGATGTCCACCGGGTCGGCGGACCTTTCCACGGCATGGGATTCTCTGATCGGCGATCCACATCCATGGAAGGGCCCGGTGATGACGGCGGCGGTGCTGCGGGCGCTGCGCTCCGACTGCCCCATCGCGCCCGGGATCTCGCCGCACGCCGACGTCGTGCAGGGCTGGCTGGTCGGTCAACTCGACCGGCTCGGCCTGCCGCTGGACCCGGCCACCCGGCAGCGGCTGGTCCGCGCCGGCTTCGCCCGCTACGCCGGCCGGCTCTACCCGGACGCCACGGAGCCCGACCTGCGGGTGCTGACCGCGCTGTTCACCTGGTTCTTCCTCGTCGACGACGCCTGCGACGGACCGGACCGGCTGACGCCGGAGCAGATCCGGGCGCTGCGTGACGGCACGCTGGCGCTGCTGCGCGAGGGTCCCCGGGCCCGTCATCCCGGCTTCTCCGGCCCGCTGCGCCGGCTGCTGGTCCAGGCCTGGCGCGAGCCGCGTCGCCGGATGCCGGCGCGCTGGCGGCTGCGGTTCGCCGACGCCGTGGCCGACCACCTCGACGGCGTCGCCCGGGAGTCGGCGGCCACCACCGCGGGCCGGCCGCCGGGCGTCGCCGAGTACGTGCGGCTGCGCCGGGCCACCTCGGCGGCGTTCGTGTCGTACCCGCTGATCGAGTTCGCCGCCCGGCGACCGCTGCCCGACGCGGTCTACCACCACCCGGCGCTGCGCCGCCTCGCCGAACTGGCCAACGACCTGTTGTCGTGGTTCAACGACATCGCCTCGCTGGAACGCGACCGCGCCACCGGCGGCGGGCACAACCTGGTGCTCGCGGTGGCCGTCGAGCGGGGCGTGCCGCTGCCGGTGGCGGTCGACCTGGTGGCGGGTCACTGGCGTGCCGAGATGAGCCGGTTCAGCGCGCTGCGCGCGGCGGTCCCGTCGTTCGGCCCGGCGCTGGACGAGGCGGTCACCGCCCATCTCGACGGGGTGGCCGCCGCCGTGCGCGGCACCATCGACTGGACGCTGGAGAGCGCCCGCTACCCGGCCGCCGTGGCGACCTGAGCCACCCGTCGATCGGCCGGCCGGGTCACGGACGCAGGCCGAGCCGCACCACGAGGTCGAGCAGGGCGAGGACGAACAGCGCGATGCCGACGAAGCCGTTGGCGGTGAAGAACGCCCGGTTGACCTTGCTCAGGTCGGTGGGGCTGACCACCAGGTGCTGGTAGGCGAAGGCGACCGCGGTGAGCGCCAGTCCGATCCACCAGAGCCAGCCGAAGCCGACCAGCGCGCCGAACCAGATGAACAACGCGAACGTCACCACGTGCGCGACGGTGGAGGCGTGCAGCGCGAACCGCCGGCCGTACCGGGCGGGGACGCTGTGCACGCCGATCTGCCGGTCGATCTCGGAGTCCTGGCAGGCGTAGATCAGGTCGAAGCCGCCGATCCACAGGCCGACCGCGGCGCCGAGCAGCCACGCCGGCCCGGAGCCGGCGAGCGTGCCGGTGACCGCCAGCCAGGCGCCGACCGGGCCGACCGCCTGGGCCACCGCGAGGATGGCGTGCGGCCAGTTGGTGAAGCGCTTGCCGTACGGGTAGACCACCAGCGGCACCACGGCCAGCGGGGCGAGTGCCAGGCACAGCGGGTTGAGCAGGGCGGCGGCGGCCAGGAAGACCACCAGCGCGACGGCCGCGCCGGTCCAGGCCGTCCGCACGCTCACCGCCCCGGTGACCAGTTCCCGGTTCGCCGTACGCGGGTTGCGCGCGTCGATCCGCCGGTCGAGGATCCGGTTCGCGGCCATGGCGAACGTCCGCGCGCCCACCATCGCCACGGTGATCAGCAGCAGGTCTCCCCAGCGCACCCGCCCGCCGTCGAGCCGCATCGCGGTGAGCGCCGACAGGTACGCGAACGGCAGCGCGAACACCGAGTGCTCGATGGCGACGAGTTTGAGGAAGGACGAGATCCGGCCGGGCCGCTCCTGCACTGCCGCCGTCATCGGATCCCGTACTCCTTCCAGCGCTTGTCGACCAGCGAGACCACCTCGGGTGACATCCGCATCTCCTCCGGCCAGCCTCGGGAGTAGCCCTCCTCGGGCAGCTTGCGGGTCGCGTCGACGCCCGCCTTGCCGCCCCAGAACTGCTGGTAGGACGCGTGGTCCAGGTGGTCCACCGGCCCTTCGGTGACCATCAGGTCGCGGGCGTAGTCGACGTTGCCGAAGGCGCGGAAGGCGACCTCCTGGTAGTCGTGCACGTCGCAGTCCTCGTCGACGACCACGATCAGCTTGGTCAGCGACATCATGTGCGCGCCCCAGATCGCGTTCATCACCTTCTGCGCGTGCTTCGGGTAGCGCTTGCGGATCGACACGATCGCGCAGTTGTGGAAGACCCCGGCGGCCGGCAGGTCGTAGTCGACGATGTCCGGGATCAGGAAGCGCAGCAGCGGCGCGAAGATCCGCTCGGTGGCCTTGCCGAGGCCGTGGTCCTCCTGCGGCGGCTGGGACGTGACGATCGAGTGGTAGACCGGGTCGCGCTGGGTGGTCATGCACTCGATGTGCAGCACCGGGAACGGCTCCACCGGCGTGTAGAAGCCGGTGTGGTCGCCGAACGGCCCCTCGGGCAGTCGCTCGCCCGGCTCCAGGTAGCCCTCCAGCACGATCTGCGAGTGCGCCGGCACCTGGAGCGGCACGGTGAGGCAGTCGACCATCTCGACCCGCTCACCGCGCAGGAAGCCGGCGAACAGGTATTCGTCGATGTCGGCGGGGAGCGGCGCGCTGGCCGAATACGCGACGGCCGGGTCGGCGCCGATGGCGATGGCCACCGGCAGCCGCTGCCCGAGCCGCTCGGCGACCGCGTGGTGCGCGGTGGAGTTCTTGTGGATCTGCCAGTGCACGCCGAGCGTGTTGCGCGAGTGCTGCTGGAGCCGGTAGAGCCCGAGGTTGCGCTTGCCGGTCTCCGGGTGCTTGGTGTGGGTCAGCCCGAAGTTGTGGAAGATGCCGCCGTCGCCCGGCCAGACCTGGAGCCCGGGCAGGCGGTTCAGGTCGACGTCGTCGCCCCGGTAGACGACCTGCTGGCAGGGGGCGGTCTTCACCTTCTTCGGCGGCATGGACTTGAGCTGCATGACCTTGCCGAGCCCGCCCATCATGCCGGCGAAGCCCTGCGGCAGCTCCGGCTTGAGCATCTCGCCGATCCGCTCGCCGATCTCGTCGAGCCGCTCGACGCCGAGCGCCATGGCCATCCGCTTCTCGGTGCCGAACAGGTTGATCACCACCGGCATCTCGCCCCGGGTGGGGCGCTCGAACAGCAGCGCCGGCCCGCCGTCGCGGACGGTCCGGGTGACCACCTCGCTGATCTCCAGCGTGGGGTCGACCGGGACGCTCACCCGCCGCAGTTCCCCGGCGCGCTCCAGCGCCGCGACGAAGTCCTTGAGATCGGTGTACGGGAAGCCACGCGCCATACCTCCATCCTCCCCCACCTCCCTGAGGTGCAAGGAAGGGCCCCTTCTTAACGCCTGCGGTAGAGGCGGGGCCCCCTCTTAACACCCCGACCGCATGGACGGGGGTCAGCCGGGTAGTCCGCGGCATGGGCGGGGAACGGGTGCCAGCAGGCTTCACCGAGCAGCAGGTACGGGTCGGCGAGGTGACCTGGAACTATGTCCGGGGCGGTCGGGGGCCCACGCTGGTGCTGCTGCACGGCTATCCGCAGTGCTGGCGCATGTGGCGGCACCTGCTGCCGGATCTGGCGCAGTCGTACGAGGTGATCGCCCCCGACCTGCGCGGCTTCGGAGACAGCGACGCTCCGCCCGGCGGGTACGACAAGAAGACCGTCGCCGCCGACCTGCACGGGCTGCTCACCGGGCTCGACCTGGCCGGGGACATCCGGCTGGTCGGCCACGACCTGGGCACCATGGTCGCGTACGCCTACGCCGCCGCCCACCCCGACTCCGTCGCCCGGCTGGTGCTCAGCGAGGCGCCGATCCCCGATGAGAGCATCTACACGATCCCCGCGCTGACCGCCGCCGGCCCGGCGGTGTGGAACTTCGGTTTCTTCACCGTCCTTAACGGCCTGCCCGAGCAGCTCGTCGCCGGCCGGGAGGCGCTCTGGGTCGACCGCTTCACCGACTCCATCATGGTCAACAAGGGCAGCCTGGGCCCGGACGACGTCGAGGAGTACGCGGGCCACCTGCGCGACGAGGCGCACCTGCGGGCCAGCTTCGCCTACTTCCGCGCCTTCGGGCAGGACGTCGCGGACAACACGGCGTACCGGGCCACGAAGCTGCCGATGCCGGTGCTCGCCGTCGGCGCCCAGGCCAGCCTCGGCGGGCAGGTGGCCGAGCAGGTGCGCCGCTATGCCGACAGGGTCACCGGCGAGGTGGTCGAGGAGTGCGGCCACTGGCTCTTCGAGGAGCAACCGGCGAAGCTCGCCGCCCTGCTGCTGCCCTTCCTGCGGGGCTGACGAGCGCCCGGGCAGGTCAGTGCCGGGGCAGCGGTCCCGGCTCAGGCGGCCGGCGTCCAGGCGTACTCCTGAAGGGGTTCGTCGAGTGGCGCGGCGGTGAGCCGGTTCGCGAACGTGGAGATGGTGTACGTGCCGACGCCGAGCACCACGTCGAGCGCGTGCCGGGGCTGCCAGCCGGCGGCGAGGAGTGCGTCCAGCTCGGCGTCTGCGACCGCGCCCCGGTGGTCGAGCACGGCGACGGTGAAGCGGCGCAGCGCCTCCAGCCGGGGCTCGGGCAACGTCGTGCCGTCGCGCAGCGCCTCGACCAGCTCGGGCGCGGCGTCGTGCCGGGTGAGCGTCGCGGTGTGCATGGCCACGCAGAGGTGGCATCCGTTGCGGGTGGCCACGGTCAGCACGACCACCTCCCGGGCGACCGGGTCGAGGTCGGTGGCCTCGAAGGCCGCGTTGGCGGCGAGGAAGCCCTTGAGCAGCTCGGGCGATCCGGCCATCAGGCCGACGGCGGCGGGCAGGTGGCCCAGGGCGCGGCGGACGCCGGCCATCACCGGACGGGCGGCGTCGGGCGCGGTGTCGAGTTCGTACGCGGTGAAGTGGGACATCGGAGGGCCCCTCTCGTAAGATAGTCAACGTGGTTGACGAAATAGTAAACGAGGTTGTCGAACATGACAACGCCTGACCGGCCCGGCTTCGCGCTGCCACTGCTCCTGCTCGCCGGCTTCCGCACGCTCGTCGACGACCTGCACGCCGAGCTGGCCCGCCAGGGGCACCCCGACCTGCGCCCGGCGCACGGCTTCGTGCTCCAGGCCGTCGGCCCGGCCGGCACCACCGCCTCCGACCTCGGGCAACGCCTCGGCGTCTCGAAGCAGGCCGCCGGAAAGACGGTGGACCGGCTGGTCGCGCTCGGCTACCTGGAACGGGGCGACGACCCGGCGGACGCGCGCCGCAAACTGGTCCGGGTGACGGCGAAGGGCCGCGACGGGCTGCACCGCTCCGCGGCCGTCTTCGACCAGTTGCGCGGGCGGTGGGCCGCCACGCTCGGCGCCGACCGGGTCACGGCCATCGAGGACGACCTGCGCCGGATGGTCCCGGCCGACGTGTTCCGCCTCGACGTCCCCGGCTGGTTCGGCGGGTGAGGAAATCCTCCGCCCCTTGACCGCCGGTCCGGAGCGGGCGCCGAATGGACGGATGGACGACGCGTACGTGGTGGGAGATCCGGACGGCCTGACCCCGCTCCAGGCCGAGATCCGCGACGCGGTGGCCCGCGAGCTGCACGCCCAGTTCGCGCTGCGGGCCGACCGCCTCGACCTGGCCGACCTGCCCGAGGTGGCCTACCAGGTCACCCGCCGGGTGGACGAGGTGCTGAGCGGGATCAGTTCACGCCGGCGTACGAGTGCAGGCCGGTGAAGAAGAAGTTGACCCCGAACAGGTTCATCAGCACGGTCAGGAAGCCCACGATCGCGATCCAGGTGGCCACGTTGCGCCGCACGCTCGGCGTCGCCCGGGCGTGCAGGTAACCCGCGTAGACCACCCAGGAGATGAACGCCCAGGTCTCCTTCGGGTCCCAACCCCAGGCCCGGCCCCAGGCCGCCTCGGCCCAGATCGCCCCGGCGATCACCGCGAAGGTGAAGATCGGGAAGGCGAAGGCGTGCAGGGTGAAGGTCAGCCGCTCCAGGCCGGCCGCCGCCGGCAGCCGGCGGGCCAGGGTGTACGGGAAGCTGCGCCGCCCCTGCTCCCAGCCGGACCGCATCAGGTACGCGGCGGCGGGCACCACGCCCAGCAGGAAGATGCCCGAGGCGAAGATGATCGTCGAGACGTGGATGATGAACCAGTACGACTGCAGCGCCGGCATCAGCGGCTGCACCTGCACATAGAGCTTCAGCTCGGCGAACGCCAGCAGCAGCACCATCACCAGCGTCAGGAACAGCCCGAGCCGGCGCAACGACGGCTGCTTCCAGAGCACCACGAGCCAGGCGGCCACCCCGATCCAGGTGACCGTCAGCACGAACTCGTACATGTTGCCCCAGGGCATCCGCTCGGCGGCGAGGCCCCGGGTGACCACCGCGCCCAGGTGCAGCGCGGCGGCGAGCGTGGTGAGCCAGGCGGCGATCCGCCCGGCCAGGGCGGCCCGCGCGGCCGAGCGGTCGGGGCGCTGCGGCGCGACCGGCTCGTCCACCGTCCCACCGGCGCCGCCGACGCCCGCGCCGACCAGCTCCCGGGCCGGGGAGGCCGCGACCACCTTGCGGGCGTTGCCCACCGCGAACTCGACGGCGTGGCTGATCATCGCGACCAGGTACGCCAGGATCGCGAACGTGACCAGCTGGTCGGAGAGTGCGGACATCACTCGTCTCCTTCTCGCGCCCGCCGGTCGTCCGACCCGCCGCCGCTGACCGCGGCGACGAGCTGCGCGAACTCGTCGGCGAACCCTGGGTGCTCGGTGCGCGGCAGCCCACCGGCCTCCACCAAACTACTACCGCTCGTCGGAGATCCACCCTCGGGGGGCGAAACCCGGAACCAGACCCGGCGGCGGCGGGCGAACAGCGAGCCCATCAGGCCGAGCAGCAGTGTGCCGCTGGCCACCAGCAGCAGCGTCTGCCCGGGCGCGTGCCGGACGGCGAGCGTGACGTACGGCTCGGTGCCGACGAACTCCAGCGTGCTGCCGTCGTCCAGGGTCCACGTCTCGCCCGGCCGGAGCAGCTTGGTGCCGATCTGCTTGAGCTTGCCGTTGGCGACCTGCCGCTGGTCGAGCTGGTAGACCGAACCCGGGATGCCGGCGTCCAGCCCGAGATTGCCCCGGTAGGCGGTCAGGTTCACCACCGGGTCCCGCTCGGCCGGGAACCGCGACGCGACGAACGGCGCACTCTCCGGCGCGGTGGGCAGGTAGAGGCCGTCGAAGGCGACCTGCTGGTCCGGAGCTCGGGTGCCGGTCTTCGGATCGATGTTCGCGTCCGGGAAGATCGCCACCCCCTCCTCGGTCGCGTTCGGGTCGCCGGTGCGCAGGAACGGCTCGTCGCTGGTCTGGCTCTTGCCGTACCGGTCGGTGTACTTCAACACCGGCGCATAGCCGTTGCCGAGCAGGTAGACGTTGGCCGAGCCGAGCCGCAGCGGCGAGTTGACCGAGAAACCGGCGCTCCGCGCGTCCCGGCCCGGCTCGTCCACCGACACCGTGGCCCAGAAGCGGGACGCCTGCCCGGAGTCGAGGTAGTCGGCCTCGAACTTCTCCAGCGTGAGGCAGAACGGCGGCAGGTCGGCGCTGTCCACGCGGGGGCCGAGCGACGCCTCGGCGTACTGCTGGCGGGTGTTGCAGAACGCGTTGTCCGCGCCGGCGACCAGGATCCGGTTGCCGTGCCAGCCGTACCAGGATCCGAGCGCCACCCCGAGCAGGACGGCGACCAGCGACACGTGGAAGAGCAGGTTGCCGGTCTCCTTGAGGTAGCCCTTCTCGGCGGAGACCTCGTTGCCCCGGACGGTGACCCGCCACCGGCGGCGGCGCAGCACCGCCGCGATCGCCTCGGGATCGGCGGCGGCCGGGGCCTCCAGCACCGCGTGCTGGGGCAGCCGGTCGAACCGCTTCGGGGCGGCCGGCGGGCGCATCCGCAGCGCGCGCACGTGGTCGCGGGCCCGGGGCAGGATGCAGCCGATCAGCGAGGTGAACAGCAGCAGGTAGATCGCGGAGAACCAGACCGAGCCGAAGACCTCGAACATGCCGATCTGGTCCAGCCGGGGCGCCAGGTCGGGGTGGTCGGCGAACCACTCGTTGACCTTCTCCGGGTTGACCCCGCGCTGCGGCAGCACCGAGCCGGGAATCGCGGCGACCGCGAGCAGGAACAGCAGGATCAGGGCGGTACGCATGCTGGTGAGCTGCCGCCACGAGTTGCGCAGCAGGGCCAGCACCGGGTTGACCCGTCGTCGGGGCGCCTCGGCCGGCGGGGTGGCCGGCCGGTCGTCCACGGTCGTCATCAGATGCTCACCTCGCCCACCCCGACGTGCGTCTGCAACCAGATCACCACGTTCTGCCAGCCGCCCGTGACCAGCGCCAGGCCGATCACGATCAGCAGCGCGCCACCGATCCGGGTGACCCAGCGGCTGTTGCGCCGGACGGCGCGGAACACCCCGAGCAGGCGCTGGAAGCCCAGCCCGAAGGCGACGAACGGTACCCCCA
The DNA here is from genome assembly GCF_049315235.1 of Micromonospora sp. WMMD754. NCBI lineage: Bacteria > Bacillati > Actinomycetota > Actinomycetes > Micromonosporales > Micromonosporaceae > Micromonospora > Micromonospora sp. WMMD754. Next base: position 2,334,287 of record NZ_CP186058.1, on the reverse strand, counting down.
GCCCGAGGCAGTACGCCACGGCGAGCACCACGGCCCGGTCGGTGCCGCCCTCGGTGACCGCCATGCCGAGCACCGCGCCGAGCGTCGGGCCGGTGCACGGCAGCCAGCTGAGCGCGAAGACCGCGCCGAGGACCGGCGCGCCGAGCAGACCGGCGGCGGGCAGCCAGCGGATCCGGAACTCGCGCTGCATGCCGGGGACCAGGCCGAGATAGCCGAGCCCGAGCACCACCACCAGCGCGCCGATGACGATCTCCAGCGTGCGCTCGTACCGGAAGAAGAGCCGGCCGACGCCGGAGAAGAGGATCGCGGTGGAGACGAACACAGCGGTGAAGCCGGCGATGAAGAGCAGCGTGCCGGCGAGCACCCGCCCCTTGACGGCGGCGGTGGTCCGCTCCGGCGCCCGTTCCACGACGCCCACCCCGGTGCCGGCGCCGGTGTTGAGCGGGGCCCCTTCCTCTACCGGAGGCGTTGAGCGGGGGCCCTTCCTTGCACCCTCCAGGTCGGAGCCGGCCAGGCCGGTCACGTAGGAGAGGTAGCCGGGCATCAGCGGGAGCACGCACGGGGAGAGGAAGCTCACCAGGCCGGCGAGGACCGCCGCACCCACCGCGAGCAGCAACGGCCCGGACGACGCGAGCTCAGCGAACGTCTCGCCCATCAGCGGGAGCCGTTCGGCGCCGGCCGCTCGGCGGCGACCTTCTCCACGATCGGCCGCAGCTCGTCCCGGGTCACGGCGCGCCGGATCACCACGGCGATCCGGCCGTCGCGGTCGAGCACCACCGTCGCCGGCGTGGTGTTCGGCGGGATGTCGAAGTTGAGCGCCTGGCGGCTGGGCGGGTCGAAGACGCTGGGGTAGGTGACCCGCCCCTCCTCGAACGCGATCGCCTTGTCCTTGCTGTCCTGCACGTTGATGCCGAGGAACGTCACGCCGGCGGCCCTGGTGGCCTGGTAGGTGGCCTCCAGGTCGTCCGCCTCGGCCCGGCAGGGCGCGCACCAGGAGCCCCAGAAGTTGACCACCACGACCTGGCCCCGGTCCTGGGAGATGTCGTAGCTGCCGCCGGTGAGCAGTTCACCGCTGACCTTCGGGGTCTTCGACCGCTGGTCGGGGGCGCAGGTGACGACGGAGCCGTCGGCGGTGCACCGGCTCTCCTGCGTGCCGGAGGAGCAGCCGACCAGCGCCGTACCGGCGGTGACGGCGGCGAGCAGGGCGGCGGCGAGCCTCCGGGTGAGCATCAGGCCCCCTTGGCCGTCCGGGCGGTCGGCGAGATCGCGATCAGGTGGGCGGCCGGCTCGGAGTAGCCGATGCCGACGATCTTCGCCCCGTCGAAGTGGAACGAGGTGAGGCTGGCCAGACCGCACTGCCGGCGGCGGGGGTCGTGCCAGAGCCGCTTGCGCTCGACGTGCCGGCGCAGCGTCCAGATCGGCAGCTGGTGCGAGACGAGCACCGCCTCGCGCCCCTCGGCGGCCACCCGGGCGGCGTGCAGCGCGGCGAACATCCGCTCGGCGATCACCTGGTAGGCCTCACCCCAGGACGGGGTGACCGGGTCCCGCAGCACCCACCAGTTGCGCGGGTCGCGGAAGGAACCGTCGCCGGGCGAGACCTTCTTGCCCTCGAACCAGTTCGCGCTCTCGATCAGCCGCTCGTCGACGCCGACGGAGAGGCCGAACTGGGCGGCGATCGGCTCGGCGGTCTGCTGGGCGCGTTCCAGCGGGCTGGCCACCACGTGCACCACGGTGCGCTCGGCCAGCGCCTGCGCGGCGGCCTTGGCCATCTGCACGCCCAGCTCGGAGAGGCGGAACCCGGGCAGCCGGCCGTAGAGGATGCCGTCCGGGTTGTGCACCTCGCCGTGCCGCAGCACGTGTACCACCGTCTCCGCCATTGGTTACCCCCCGTGTCCGGCCGCTGCCGCCGCCCGCGCCGCCCCCGGCAGGGCGGCCGCGATCTGCTCCCACGCGGCGTCGTCGATGGCCGCCGAGACGAACCACGACTCGAACGCGCTCGGCGGCAGGTAGACGCCGGCGGCGAGCATCGCGTGGAAGAACGCCTTGAACGCCGGCACCTGCTGGGTGCGGGCGCTGTCGTAGTCGCGCACGTCGGCGTCGGTGAAGAAGATCGAGAACATGTTGCCGGCGGTGGAGAGGCGGTGCGGCACACCGGCCTCCGACAGCGCCTCGGTGGCGAGCTTGCCCAGCGCCGCGGACGTCTCGTCGAGCCGGCGGTAGAGCGCGTCGTCGGCCAGCCGCAGCGTGGCCAGCCCGGCCGCGCAGGCGAGCGGGTTCCCGGAGAGCGTGCCGGCCTGGTAGACCGGGCCGGCCGGGGCCAGCCGCGCCATGATCTCCGCGCGCCCGCCGAACGCCGCGGCGGGCAGGCCACCACCCATGACCTTCCCGTACGTCCACAGGTCGGCGTCGGAGGCGTCGAGGCCGTGCCACCCGGCGCGGGAGACCCGGAACCCGGTCATCACCTCGTCGACGATGAGCAGCGCGCCGTTCGCGTGGGCGATCCGGGCCAGCTCGGCGTTGAAGCCGTCGCGCGGGGCGATCACACCCATGTTGCCGGCGGCGGCCTCGGTGATGACCGCGGCGATGTGCGGGCCTTCGGCGGCGAACGCCTCCTCGACCGCGCGCAGGTCGTTGTACGGCAGCACGATCGTGTCGCCGGCGGCGGCGCCGGTGACGCCGGGCGAGTCGGGCAGCCCGAACGTGGCCACGCCGGAGCCGGCGGCGGCGAGCAGCGCGTCGGAGTGGCCGTGGTAGCAGCCGGCGAACTTGATGATCTTGGCGCGGCCGGTGAAGCCCCGGGCCAGCCGGATCGCCGACATGGTCGCCTCGGTGCCGGAGTTGACCAGGCGCACCTGCTCGACCGGCGTGCGCGCGATGATCTCCTCGGCCAGGTCGACCTCGCCCGGGGTGGGCGTGCCGAAGCTGGTGCCCAGCGCGGCGGCCTCGCGCAGCGCCTCCACCACGGCCGGGTGGGCGTGGCCGAGGATCAACGGACCCCAGGAGCAGACCAGGTCGACGTAACGGCGACCGTCGGCGTCGAAGAGCCAGGGACCCTCCCCCCGGACCATGAAGCGCGGCGTGCCGCCGACGGCTCGGAACGCGCGCACGGGGGAGTTCACCCCGCCGGGCACGACGGCCTTGGCGCGGTCGAACAGGGCCTCGGAGGCCGGGGCGTCGGCCGGGTAACGGCCGGATCCGGCGGAAAAGGTCTCGGTCACGATGTGGCCATTGTGTCAGCGCCCGGCCGGTGGCCGGCAGCCACCCCGCAACGGGGGTTACCCGGCTCACGCCTGGTCGGGCCGGCGTGGAGGACCGACCGGCGGACCGCTCGACAGGCCCGGTCGTCGAGATCGCGATAGGCTGACCGGGTGGATCGTGCCGAACTGTCCATCACCGTACACCGGACGGGTGACGAAGCCGTGCTTCGCCTGGCCGGTGAGATCGACATGCTCACGGCCGCCCAGCTCTCGACGGTGGTCAACGAGGTGCTGGCGGATCCGCCCCCGCGCATCGTGCTCGACCTCGGCGGCGTCACCTTCTGCGACTCCCAGGGCCTCGGCACGCTCGTGGTGCTCAGCCGCAAGGCCAGCCACACGCAGTGCCTGCTGATCCTCACCAACGTCGGCGACTTCCTGCTGCGCGTCCTGGACATCACCGGCCTCCGCAGCGCCCTGATGATCCGCTGATCCCCCAGCCCTCGCCGATCCCCCAACCCTCGCCGATCTTGCACTTCGCGCCCCCAGCATGGGGCGTTCACCCCTTTTGTCGGGGCGGCAAGTGCAAGATCGGCGGGGTTGGTGTCACGTGACGGGGAGGTCGCGGCGGCGGAAGGTGAGCAGGCCGGTGGTGGTCAGGGTCACGGCCAGGACGGTGAGCACGGCCAACGGCGTCGCGGTCCAGGTGGGACGCAGCACCTGCGGGGTGTGCGTGAACGGCGACAGGTCCAGCAGCCACTGGTCCAGCTCCAGCACCGCGCCGAGCTGGCCGAGCAGCACGCAGACCGCCAGCACCGCCCAGGTGGCCGGGGCGAGCCGGGGCAGCAGGCCGTAGAGCAGCACGGCGAGCCCGGCCAGCACCCACGCGGCCGGCACCTGGGCCAGGCTCGCGCCGAGCATCCGGCCCAGCTGCCGGGGCACGTCACCCACGCTGAACCCGTAGGTCAGGCCGGTGGCCAGGCCCGTCGTCGCCAACACCACCACGGGGCCGAGCAGCGCGAACACCACGTGCGAAAGCAGCCAGGTCGACCGGTGCGTCCCGGTGGCGAGCACCGGCTCCGCCCGCCCGGCGGACTCCTCGGCGCGCATCCGCAGCGCGGCCTGGATCCCGTACCCGGCCGCGGCCAGACCGGCCAGGCTCAGCGTGGCGCCGAGGTAGGCGTCCGCCAGCCCGGAGGCCCCACCGAGCCGCGCCATGATCTGCTCCAGCTGCGGATTGCCCTCCACCGACCGGCCGGCCGCCTCGGCGGCGCCACCGAGGATCAACCCCAGCAGGCCGAACCCGACCGACCACCAGAGGATCTGCCCCCGGTGCAGCCGCCAGGCCAGGCCGAACGGGCCGGACAACGCGCCGCCCGCGGCGGCCGGCCCGAGCCGGGGCGGGAGCACCCCCGCGCCCAGGTCGCGGCGGACCGAGACCGGGTACGCGAGCGCGGCGAGCAGCACCGTGGCGGCCAGTGGCAGCAGCAGCACCCACCACCGGTCCCCCTCGTACGCGCGCACCCGCGCCGCCCAGCCCAGCGGCGACAGCCAGCTCGGCCAGTCGTTGCCGGCGGTGTCCCCGACCAGGCGCAGCCCGAAGGCGGCGCCGAGACCCGCGATGCCGATCCCCCGTGCCCCGCCCGCGGTCTCGGTGAGCTGCGCGGCCAGTCCGCCGAGCGTGGCGAACGCCATCCCGGTCAGCGCCACGGCGAGGCCGTACGCGGACGAGCCGGCGGCCGGCAGCCCGGCCGAGGCCAGGCCGGCGGCGGTGAGCAGGCCGAGCAGCAGGTCGGCCGCGTACGTGACCAGCAGTGCGGCGGTCAGTCCGGCGTACCGGCCGAGCACGCTGCCGCCGAGCAGCTCCCGTCGGCCGGCCTCCTCCTCGGTCCGGGTGTGCCGGATCACCGTGAGCAGGCTGGCCAGGCCGACGATCACCAGCAGGAAGCCGCTGCGCTGGGCGGTCAGCGCGCCCACGCTGTCGCCGTAGACCGGGCCGAGCAGCGCGACGATGGACGGGTTGCGGGCGGTGCCCTCGGTGTACGCGGCCCGCTCGGCCGCGGTCGGGAACAGCTCGAAGAAGCTGGCCGCGTACGACATCGGCAGCGCGGCGAGGACCAGCACCCAGAGCGGCAGCAGGACGCGGTCCCGGCGCAGGATCAGCCGGGCCAGGTGGCGGGTCCCGGTGAGCGTGCTCACCGGGCCACCCCCTCGGGCGTCGTCTCGTAGTGCCGCAGGAACAGTTCCTCCAGCGTCGGTGGCGTGCTGACCAGGCTGCGGACGCCCAGTTCGGTGAGGCGGCGCAGCGCGGCGTCGAGCGCGGCGGCGTCCACGTCGAAGCGCACCCGCTGCCCGTCCACCCGCAGGTCGTGCACGCCGGGCAGGTCGGCCAGGCCGTCGAGCGGGGCGGCGACCTCGGCGTCGATCGCGGTGCGGTGCAGGTGACGCAGGTCGCCGAGCGTGCCCGACTCGACCGCGCGGCCGGCCCGGATGATCGTCACCCGGTCGCAGAGCGCCTCCACCTCGGCCAGGATGTGGCTGGAGAGCAGCACGGTGCGGCCGTCCTGGCGGGCCCGGCGGACCCAGTGCTGGAAGACCTCCTCCATCAGCGGGTCGAGCCCGGAGGTCGGTTCGTCCAGGATGAGCAGTTCGACGTCGGAGGCGAGCGCGGCCACCAGGCCGACCTTCTGCCGGTTTCCCTTGGAGTAGGTGCGGCCCTTCTTGCGCGGGTCCAGCTCGAACGACTCCAGCAGTTCGGCGCGGCGCTTCGGGTCGAGCCCGCCGCGCAGGCGACCGAGCAGGTCGATCACCTCGCCGCCGCTGAGGTTGGGCCAGAGCGTGACGTCGCCCGGCACGTACGCGAGACGGCGGTGCAGGGCCACCGCGTCCCGCCACGGGTCACCGCCGAGCAGTCGGACGGCCCCCGCGTCCGCCCGCAGCAGACCGAGCAGCACCCGGATGGTGGTGGACTTGCCGGACCCGTTGGGGCCGAGGAAGCCGTGCACCTCCCCGGTGCGGACGGTCAGGTCGAGTCCGTCGAGCGCCCGGGTCCGGCCGAACGTCTTCACCAGGCCGGACACCTCGATTGTGGTTTCCATGCTTCGGAAGCTACGCTCATTTCATAAACTTGTGAAGACAGTGAGACGTGAGAGACGATCGCGGGGATGAGCGCCGAGGAGACGACCATGAGCCAGCCGTCGCACCACGACGAGGAGGAGGTCCACCTCTTCGTCGAGCGGATGGCGATGGCCTTCGCCGACGTCGGCTTCCCCCGGATGGCCGCCCGGGTGCTGTTCACCGTGATGAGCGCCGACGACCCGCTCACCGCCGGCGAGATCGGCGAACGACTGGGCGTGAGCGCGGCGGCCGTGAGCGGCGCCGTGCGCTACCTCACCCAGTTCGCCATGCTGGTCCGCGAGCCGGTCAAGGGCTCCCGGCGCGACCGCTACCGGATGCCCGACAACCCCTGGTACGAGGCGACCATCACCAAGACCACGCTCTACAAGACCTTCATCGACATCGCCGGCGGAGGTGTGGACGCGCTGCGCGGCCGGAGCACCCCGGCCGGCGAGCGGGTCGCCGAGATGCGCGACTTCTTCCTCTTCGTCCAGGAGGAGGTGGAGGCCCTCGGCGACCGGTGGCGGGCCCGACGCGCCGCCGCCGGGCACGGCGGCCCGGCCGAGGGCTGAGCCCTCAGCGGGTGTTGCCCCAGCGGGCCTGCTCCAGCAGGTCCGCCGCGCGCTCCCGGGTCGCCGGGTCGTCGTCGGTCCGCAGCAGCGTCGTCGCCTCGTCGACCGCGTCGGTGAGGTGCCGCCACTGCAGGTCCCGCTCCCGCACCAGGTCCGACTGGGCGGCGAGCTGCCGGGTCTTCACCCACAGCTCGACGAAGACCGACACCTTGGCCCGCAGCACCCACGGGTCGAACGGCTTGGTCAGGTAGTCGACCGCGCCCACCGCGTAGCCGCGCAGCGCGAGCTGGGCGTCCTTGTCCGCCGCGGTGAGGAAGATGATCGGCACGTGCCGGGTCCGCTCCCGCCGCTTGATGTGGGTGGCGGTCTCGAAGCCGTCCATGTCCGGCATCTGGGCGTCGAGCAGGATCACCGCGAAGTCGTCCACCAGGAGCTGCTTGAGCGCGGCCTCCCCGCTCTCCACCGCGACCGACTGCACCGGGAGACCCTGGAGGATCGCCTCCAGCGCCATCAGGTTCTCCCGCCGGTCGTCCACCAGCAGGGCCTTGGCCGTCTGCGTCACGCGCTCTCCTCGCCTCGACTCCGGCCGATCCAGGACGCCATCAGTTCGATCAGCTCGTCCAGATCCACCGGCTTGGTGATGTAGTCGCTGCCGCCGGCCGCGAGCGCCGACTCCCGGTCGCCGGGCATCGCCTTGGCGGTCAGGAAGACGATCGGCAGGTCCGCGAAGCGGTGGTTGCGGCGGATCTGCGCGGTCGTCTCGTACCCGTCCTGGTCCGGCATCATGGCGTCCATCAGGACGATGTCCACCTCCGGATGCTCGGCGAGCTGGCGGACACCGTCCACCCCGTTGTCCGAGTACAACACGGTCATCCCGTGCAGTTCCAACGCGGACGTCAGCGCGAACACGTTCCGCACGTCGTCGTCGATGATCAGAACGGTCACACCGTCCAGCCGCCGGGTCGTCGGCGTCTCCTGCGGCTGCGGCAGCTCCATCGGCATGAGCAGCGACGACGGCAGGCCCGCGCGGCTCGGCGACGGCGGCGCCGGCGCCACCACCGCGTCCGGCGCCAGCACGTCCGGTACGAAGAGGGTGAACGTCGAGCCCTGACCGGGCGCGGACGACACGGTGATCGTGCCGCCGAGCAGGCGGGCCAGGTCCCGGCTGATCGACAGGCCGAGGCCGGTGCCGCCGTAGCGGCGGCTGGTCGTGCCGTCGGCCTGCTGGAACGCCTCGAAGATCAGCGACAGCTTGTCGTCCGAGATGCCGATCCCGGTGTCGATCACGGTGAACGCGATGACCCGCTGGGCGTTGGTCAACGCCGGCACGTCGAAGACCGCGTTGTCGGCCGCCGGACCGATGCGCAACGTCACCGCGCCGTTGTCGGTGAACTTCACCGCGTTGGAGAGCAGGTTGCGCAGGATCTGCTGCAACCGCTGCGCGTCGGTGACCAGCGCCGGCGGCAGGTCCTGGCTGACCCGGACCTGGAAGTCCAGGCCCTTCTCCTCGGCCTGCGGCGCGAACGCCTGCTCGACGTAGCCACGGATCTCGGCGAACTGGATCTCGGTGGGCTCCACGTCCATCCGACCCGCCTCGATCTTCGACAGGTCGAGGATGTCGTCGATCAGCGACAGCAGGTCCGACCCGGCGCCGTGGATGGTCCGGGCGAACTCGATCTGCTTCGCGCTGAGGTTGCGCTCCGGGTTCTCCGCCAGCAGCCGGGCCAGCAGGAGCAGCGAGTTCAGCGGCGTCCGCAGCTCGTGGCTCATGTTGGCCAGGAACTCCGACTTGTACGCCGACGCCCGGGTCAGCTGCTGCGCCTTCTCCTCCAGGCCGAGCCGGGCCAGTTCGATCTCCCGGTTCTGCGTCTCGATGTTGGCCTTCTGCTCCGACAGCAGCTTCGCCTTGTCCTCCAGCTCGGCGTTGGTGCGCTGCAACTCCGCCGACTGGTCCTGCATCTCGTGCGCCAGCCGCTGCGACTGCGCCAGCAGCTCCTCCGTACGCCGGTTGGCCTGGATGGTGTTGACCGCGACGCCGATGGTGAGCACCAGGCGCTCCAGGAACGCCAGGTGCAGCTCGGAGAAGGTGGCCACGCCGGCGAACTCGATCACGCCGAGCAGCTCGCCCTCGAACAGCACCGGGAGCACCACCAGGTCCGCCGGCGGCGTGTCGGCCAGCCCGGAGCGCACCACCAGCCGCCCGTCCGGCTGGGCCTTGACCCGGATGGTCCGGCGGGAGAGCGCGGCCTGCCCGACCAGCCCCTCGCCGGGGCCGAACGTGACGTCGTGGCCCCGGGCCACGTACCCGTAGGAGGCGGTGAGCCGCAGCCGCATGCTGCCCTCGGAGCTGTCCGCCAGGAAGAACGCGCCGAGCTGCGCGTCCACCAGCGGCGTCACCTCCTGCATGATCATGCGGCAGACCTCGCCCAGGTCCCGCTGGCCCTGCAACAGGCCGCCGATGCGGGCCAGGTTGGAGTCGAGCCAGCCCTGCTCGGCGTTCTTCTTGGTCGTCTCCCGGAGGGTGACGATCATCTGGTTGATGTTGTCCTTCAGCTCGGCGACCTCGCCCTGCGCCTTCACGTTGATCCGCTGGGTCAGGTCGCCACGGGTCACCGACGTGGAGACCTGCGCGATGGCGCGCAACTGCGTGGTCAGGGTCGAGGCGAGCTGGTTGACGTTCTCGGTGAGGTCGCGCCAGGTGCCGGAGACGCCCTTCACCTGGGCCTGACCGCCGAGCTTGCCCTCGGTGCCCACCTCGCGGGCCACCCGGGTCACCTCGTCGGCGAACGACGACAGCTGGTCGACCATCGTGTTGACGGTGTTCTTCAGCTCCAGGATCTCGCCCTGCGCGTCCACCGTGATCTTCTGACCCAGGTCGCCCCGGGCCACCGCCGTGGTGACCGACGCGATGTTGCGGACCTGACTGGTCAGGTTCGACCCCATCGAGTTCACGTTGTCGGTCAGGTCCCGCCACGTGCCCGAGACACCCTTCACCTGGGCCTGACCGCCGAGCTTGCCCTCGGTGCCCACCTCACGGGCCACCCGGGTCACCTCGTCGGCGAACGACGACAGCTGGTCCACCATCGTGTTCACGGTGGACTTCAGCTCCAGGATCTCGCCCTGCGCGTCCACCGTGATCTTCTGCGACAGGTCGCCCTTCGCGACGGCCGTCGACACCTGGGCGATGTTCCGCACCTGCGCGGTCAGGTTCGACGCCATCGAGTTCACGTTGTCGGTCAGGTCGCGCCAGGTGCCCGCCACGCCGCGCACCTGGGCCTGACCGCCGAGCTTGCCCTCGGTGCCCACCTCGCGCGCCACCCGGGTCACCTCGTCGGCGAACGACGACAGCTGGTCCACCATCGTGTTCACCGTGGACTTCAGCTCCAGGATCTCGCCCCGGGCGTCCACCGTGATCTTCTGCGACAGGTCACCCTTCGCCACCGCCGTGGTGACCGACGCGATGTTGCGGACCTGGCTGGTCAGGTTCGACGCCATCGAGTTCACGTTGTCGGTCAGGTCCCGCCACGTGCCCGAGACACCCTTCACCTGGGCCTGACCGCCGAGCTTGCCCTCGGTGCCCACCTCGCGCGCCACGCGCGTCACCTCGTCGGCGAACGACGACAGCTGGTCCACCATCGTGTTCACGGTGTTCTTCAGCTCCAGGATCTCGCCCTGCGCGTCCACCGTGATCTTCTGACCCAGGTCGCCCTTCGCCACGGCGGTGGAGACCTGTGAGATGTTGCGGACCTGGCTGGTCAGGTTGCCGGCCAACTGGTTGACGTTCTCGGTGAGGTCACGCCAGGTGCCGGAGACGCCGCGCACCTGCGCCTGGCCGCCCAGCTTCCCCTCGATGCCGACCTCACGGGCCACCCGGGTCACCTCGTCGGCGAACGAGGACAACTGGTCCACCATCGTGTTGACGGTGTCCTTCAGCTCCAGGATCTCGCCCTGCGCCGCCACCGTGATCTTCTGGCTCAGGTCGCCCTTGGCCACCGCCGTCGACACCTGGGCGATGTTGCGCACCTGGGAGGTCAGGTTCGACGCCATCGAGTTGACGTTGTCGGTCAGGTCCTTCCAGGTGCCGGCCACGCCCGGCACCTCGGCCTGGCCGCCGAGCTTGCCCTCGGTGCCCACCTCACGGGCCACCCGGGTCACCTGCTCGGCGAAGAGCCGCAGCGTGTCGGTGAGCGAGTTCATCGTGTCGGCCAGCTCGGCCACCTCGCCGCGCGCCCCGACCGTGATCTTCTGCGACAGGTCGCCCTTCGCCACCGCGGTCGCCACCTGGGAGATCGACCGCACCTGACCGGTGAGGTTCGACGCCATGGTGTTCACCGAGTCGGTGAGGTCCTTCCAGGTGCCGGCGACACCGCGCACGTCGGCCTGACCGCCCAGCTTGCCCTCGGTGCCCACCTCACGGGCCACCCGGGTCACCTCGTCGGCGAACGACGAGAGCTGGTCCACCATCGTGTTCACGGTCCGGCCGATGCGCAGGTACTCGCCGCGCAGCGGGCGCCCGTCGATCTCCAGCGCCATGTGCTGGGAGAGGTCGCCGTCGGCCACCGCCACGATCACCCGGGCGATCTCGGTGGTCGGCCGACCCAGGTCGTCGATCAGCGAGTTGATCGCCCGCTGCCCCTCCGCCCAGGAGCCGTCCAGCCCCTCGTCGTCGAGTCGTTCGGTGAGCCGCCCGTCCCGGCCGACGATCCGGCTGATCCGGCGCAGGTCCAGGTGCTGCCGCTCCTGCATCGACACCACGTCGTTGAACGCGTCGGCGACCTCGCCGGACAGACCCGCCCGCCGGGGCAGGCGGACCCGGAGGTCACCGCGGGCCACCCGCTGCAGCGCCTCGACCAGCTCGCCGAGGAGCACCTCGTGGTCGGACGCGGACGGATCCGCGGTCACCGACTGTTTCGCCGTGGTCATCATTCCTCGCTCAGCTCGGGGCCCACCGGCTCGTGCCGACACGCGGCCATCCCATCATTGTGCCGCGCGTTCCGTCGAGGTCACCGCCCGCCGACAGCGCGTCACGCGCCGTATTCGCCCGACTGGTCGGTTCGGCCGGGGCGCTTGGCACCCGGGGCGGCGGCGGTAGAGGATACGAAGATGTCAGCGGAGGTGGGGCCGACCCTGAGTGGCGGCACGGACGAGCACGTCCGACGCGTCCGCCTCCCCGCCGACCGGCGCACCCCCGCGGCCGCCCGGGCGCTGGTCCGCGCCATGCTCCTCGAGGCCGGTCTGCCCGAACTGCTCAACGAGGCCCTGCTGCTCACCACCGAGCTGACCACCAACGCGGTCGAACACGCGCGTACCGAACTGGACATCGAGGTCGAGGCCGACCGCGCCGGCCTCACCGTGACCGTCACCGACTTCGCCTCCGGGCCGGTCGACGAGCTGACCGTCGGTGTGCGCAACACCACCTCCGACATCACCGAGGTGGCCGCGCGCGGACGTGGCCTGCTGCTGGTCGACCACTTCGCCAGCCGCTGGGGCACCACCTACCTCCCCACCGGCAAGGGCGTCTGGTTCCGGCTCGACCGCCCCGGCCCGCGCGGACCCGGCCGGCCGGCCGGCGCCCGGGCCTGGGTGGCGACCGCCGGGTCGGAACGGTCCGACGACGGTACGCCGAGCGCCGCGGCCATGAGCGAGCTGATGCAGACCACCCCCGACCCGTACGCCGACGACCCGCTGCCGGAATTCGCCACCGGACTGCTCACCCGGGTCGCCGAGATGGTGGGCGCCGCCGGCGGCACCGTGCGGCTGGACCGGGGCGACGGGCTGGGCACCCAGGTCTTCGCCCGCTACGGCCGGCAACCCCGGGAGGGCAACGAACTGCTCCGCGTCCCGCTCGCGGTGCACCGCCCGTACGCCGGCGAGCTGGAACTGGACGCGGCGCCGTCGACGTACGCCCGGCCGCTGGCCGTGCTCGCCGCCGAGCGGCTCTCGCTGCACCTGGAGAACGACCGGCTGCGCCGGGCCGACGTACGCCGTTCCGCCTGGCTCACGTTCCTCGCCGAGGCCAGCGAGCTGCTCGCCCAGTCCCTGGACGTCGAGTTGACCATGGCGCTCGTCCCGCAGCTCGTGGTGCCCCGGCTCGGCCAGTGGTGCGCGGTGCACACCACCGACGAGTGGGGGCGGCTGCGCCTCGCCGCGTCCAGCCACGCCGACGAGGCGATGCTGCCCCACCTGCACCGGGTGCTCCAGGAGACCGGCCCGGACTCGGTCCAGTCCCGGCTGCGCGAGGCGTCCCGCAGCGCCGCGCAGGTGCCGCTGGGCGGGCCGGTGGACGGCATCGCCGTACCGTTGATCGCCCGTGGCCAGCGACTCGGCACCCTGGCGGTGGGCCGGCACCAACGGCACCGGCACGACCCGGACGAGGTCTCGGTGCTGGAGGACGTGGCCCGGCGGGCCGCGCTGGCCATCGAGAACGCGCGCATCCACGCCGAACGCCGCCGCGTCGCGCAGACGCTCCAGCAGTCGCTGCTGCCGCCGGTGCTCCCGGTGGTCGAGGGCATCGGGTTCGCCGCCGAGTACGTCCCGACCGGCGACGACGCCGAGGTCGGCGGCGACTTCTACGACGTGGTGCCGTTGCCGGACGGCCGCTGGCTGGTGGTCGTCGGTGACGTGTCCGGCAAGGGCGTGCAGGCGGCGGCCGTGACCGGCCTGGTCCGGGACGTGATCCGGGTCCTGGTGGGCGACGGCAAACCCCTGCCGGAGGTGCTCGGCCGGCTCAACGAGACACTCGTCGAACGCGGCGGCGGGCGCTACTGCACGCTGGCCCTGGCGGCGGTCGCGCCCGGCGACGGCGACCAGCTCGACGTGGCCCTGCACCTGGCCGGCCACGACCGGCCGGTGCTGCTGCACGGCGGTGGCGGCGCGACGTTCGTCGGCACCGGCGGCACCGCGCTCGGTCTGCTCGACACGATCACCACCCCCACCGCCGAACTGGCACTCAAGCCCGGTGACTCGTTGATCTTCTACACCGACGGGGTCACCGAGCGGCGGCGCGGCCGGGAGCTGTTCGGCACCGAGCGGCTCCGCGAGTCGGCGGCGCCGCTGGCCGGCTACTCGGCCGACGTGGTCGCGGCACGGCTGCGCGCCGCCACCATCGCGTTCTCGGTGGAACCACCCCGCGACGACATAGCCGTCCTGGTCCTCCGCAACGACACCCCCTGACCAGCCCCACTCCCCGCCCACCCCACCCGGTCCCGCCCCAACCCAGCCCTGCCGGTCGATCATGAAGTTAGCCGCATGAATCGCCCCTTTCGTCCCCGCACGACCCGCCGGGCGCTCACACCCGGCCGCCCTGCCGATCAAGGAGTTTGTGTCCTGGACGGCGCGAAAAGCTGACGCGAACTCCTTGATCAACACGGTCCTGGGAGGAGGAGCGGAAGGGGCACGGGGGGCGGCTGGGCGGGTGCGAGCCGTGGTTGGCGGCGCTCCGGCCGATCTGCGGGTTACCAGACCGAGCGTCATGAGGTCCCCGAACCCAGGGACCTCTTCTTGTCCGACCCGCCCGCCCTCACCGAACTTGCGCGAGCCGACACCACTTCGCCGAAGCGGCGGCATCTCCACCATCGGGACACCGCCACCACGCCGAACTGGCGGGCGCACGCGACCAGTACCGCCGAACTGAGCGGGCGCACGCGACCAGCACCACCGGCCCGGCGAGCGCGACCACCACCGCCGACCGTGCGCGTGCCACCACCCCGCCGGAGTGGCGTCAGCCCGCCACCACCACTGACGTGCGTCGAGACGTCGATGGCACCCAGAGCGGGTGGGGCGGTCGTTCGCCGGGTCACGGGAGGAGAGCAGGCCGGGGCGGCCGTCGAGCACGCAGCACGGTGATCAGAGGCCGCCCGGGAGCCGACCGGGGGCGAGGCGGTGGTGCGGATCCAGGTGGGCCTTGGCGCTGCGGAGCCGGGGCAGCGCCGGCAACTCGCCCCAGAGGTCGACGGCGTGGCGCACCGGCGCGGGCGCCGCCACCACCACGCACCGGCCCTGCCGGGCGATCAGCACGCTGCGGACCGCGGTGAGGATGGAGGCGACCCGCCCCGGCGGCAGCGCGCCGGGCAGGGCGGCGTGCACGGTGCCGATGCCGGCGGAGCCGCGTACCGGCACGGGTGTGCCGGCCGCGTCGCGCAGCGCGTAGACGGCGGCGTGCAGGTCGTTGATCGGCACCTCGATGCGCAGCGCGGTGTCGCCCGGGGCGAACGGGTAGCGCCCCCACCACTCGGGCGCGTGGTGGTTGACCACGGCCTCGGCCCCGAGCACGGCGGTCAGTCGCTGGGCCCGTTCGGTCACGTCGGCCGGACCACCCTCCAGCAGCACCACCAGGCTGCCCGCCGCGGGGCGGCCGGTCACCGCCGGGTGGTCGGGTCGACCGGCGACCGAGGGGTGGCTCGCCGGGATCCGACGACGGGGCAGGGGCACCGGCACCGGCAGGTCCAGCTCCACGGCGGCCGGCTCGACGCCGGCAGCGAGCACCGCACGGACCAGGTCGTGCACCTCCAGCGGGGTCCACACCGGACGGGACACCCAGAGCCGGCCGGCCGGCAGCGCCTGCACCCGCATGGTGGCCGACACCAGCACGCCGAGCCCACCCTGCGAGCCGCAGAGCAGCCGGGCCACGTCCAGCCCCGCCAGGTCACCCCGACCGAGCACGGCATCACCGCCGGCACCGGCACCACCGCCCCCGAACGGGCCACCCCCGGCCGGTGCACCTCCACCCCGGAGCGAGCCACCGCCGGCCACCGGCCCGGCACCCCGGAACGAACCCTCGCCGAGCGCGCCGCCTCCCGCCAATGGCCCCCCGCCGCCGCCGGGCGAACCTCCGGCGAGCGGGCCACCGCCGCCGACGTCGAAGGCGCCCGCCGGCGCCGCCCGCCCGAGCCGCGCCGTGCCGGACTCGCCGACGCTGACCAGTTCGCCGTCGGCATCCAGGTAGCGAACGCCGACGAGCTGCGCGCACGGGCTGCCGTGCCGGTGGCGCAACGGGCCGGCCTCGTCGGCGGCGAGCACGCCGCCCAGCGTCGCGCCGGGCGAGGGCGCGTCGACCGGGAGCCGCCGGCCGGTGCGGCCGAGTGCGGCCTGGACCGCCCGCAACGGGGTGCCCGCGCCAATCTCGGCCACGGTGGCGACCTGCGGCTCGTGCCACACCCCGGCGAGCCGGCCGGTGTCGAGCAGGATGTCGACCTGGCCCGGGGCGGCGCCCCAGTCGATCTTCGTGCCGGCGCCGCGCGGGACCACTGTCAGTTCGTGCGCCGCGGCCAGCCGCAGCACCTCGGCCGCGGCGTGCGGGCCGCCCGGCACGGCCACCCAACGGGCGGTGCGGCCGGCCACCTCGTCGGCCGGCCCGGCGAAACGGGCGAACGGCGGACCGCAGATCTCGGCCAGCTTCCGGGTGATGTCGAGGGCTCCGGGTCGGTCGGTGGAACGTGCAGCAGCCGCCATGGCGGTTATCGTACACATGTTCGAAAGACCTGGTGGCGGATCGGTGCGGCGCGCTAGCCCGGCGGCGGCCCGCCGACCGGTAACGTGGCGCCGTGACCACGACCCCACCACCTGTTGCCAAGCGCGTTCCGGCCGAGCGGACCCACCACGGCGACACGGTCGTCGACGAGTACGCGTGGCTCGCCGCCAAGGACGACCCGGATACGATCGCCTACCTGGACGCCGAGAACGCCCACACCGAGTCGCGCACCGCGCACCTGGCCGGGCTGCGCGCGGAACTGTTCGAGGAGACGCGCCGGCGCACCCAGGAGACCGACCTGTCGGTGCCGACCCGCAAGGACGGCCACTGGTACTACACCCGCACCGTCGAGGGGCAGCAGTACGGCGTGCACTGCCGGCGGGCGGTCCGCCCGGACGAGACCGCGCCCCCGGTCAGCGCGGACGGCGCCCCGCTCGACGGCGAGGAGGTGCTGCTCGACGGCAACCAGCTCGCCGAGGGACACGACTTCTTCTCCCTGGGCGCGTTCGACGTCAGCCCGGACGGGCGCTGGTTGGCCTACTCCACCGACTTCTCCGGCGACGAGCGGTTCACGCTGCGGATCAAGGACCTGGTCACCGGCGAGGTGCGGCCGGACGAGATCCCGGACACGTTCTACGGCACGGCGTGGTCCGCCGACGCCTCGACGCTGTTCTACGTGACGGTCGACGACGCGTGGCGGCCGAACCGGGTGTGGCGGCACACGGTGGGCACCCCGTCGAGCGAGGACGTGGTGGTGCACCAGGAGGACGACGAGCGGTTCTGGGTGGGCGTCGAGCTGACCCGGTCCGAGCGCTTCGTCGTCGTCGACATCCACAGCAAGATCACCAGCGAGGTCCGGGTGATCCCGGCCGCGAACCCGACCGGCGAACCCGCCGTCGTGGCCCCGCGGCGTCAGGGCGTCGAGTACGCGGTGGAGCACCACGGCCACCGCTTCCTGATCCTGCACAACGACGGTGCGGAGGACTTCGCGCTGGCGTACACCTCGGCGGACGCGCCGGGCGAGTGGACGCCGCTGATCCCCCACACCCCGGGCACCCGGCTGGAGGCGGTCGACGCGTTCGAGAACCATCTCGTGGTCTCGCTGCGCGCCAACGGGCTGACCGGGCTGCGCGTACTGCCGGTCGGCAGCGACGACAGCTGGGACATCGACTTTCCCGAGCCGATCTACAGCGTCGGGCTGGACGCGAACCCGGAATACCGCACGGGCACGGTGCGGCTGCGCTACACCTCGCTGGTCACCCCCGACTCGGTCTACGACTACGACCTGGTCACCCGGGAGCTGACGCTGCGCCGGCAGAAGCCGGTACGGCCCGGGCCGGACGGGCGGGCGTACGACCCGGCCGACTACGAGCAGCACCGGGACTGGGCGCTGGCCGACGACGGCACCCGCGTACCGATCTCGCTGGTCTGCCGCCGCGACACCCCGCGCGACGGCTCCGCGCCCGCGGTCATCTACGGCTACGGGTCGTACGAGGCGAGCATGGACCCCTGGTTCTCGATCGCCCGACTGAGCCTGCTCGACCGTGGCGTCATCTTCGCGGTCGCGCACATCCGGGGCGGCGGCGAGCTGGGCCGGCGCTGGTACGACGAGGGCAAGCTGCTGGCCAAGAAGAACACCTTCACCGACTTCGTGGCCTGCGCCCGGCACCTGGTCAAGGCCGGTTGGACGGCGAGCGACCGGCTGGTCGCCCGGGGCGCCTCGGCCGGTGGTCTGCTGATGGGCGCGGTGGCGAACCTCGCCCCGGACGCGTTCGCCGGGATCGTCGCGCAGGTGCCGTTCGTGGACGCGCTGACCTCGATCCTCGACCCGTCGCTGCCGCTGACGGTGACCGAGTGGGAGGAGTGGGGCAACCCGCTCGACGACCCCGAGGTCTACGCGTACATGAAGTCGTACACCCCGTACGAGAACGTGACCTCCGCCGACTACCCGGCGATCCTGGCCGTGACCAGCCTGAACGACACCCGAGTGCTCTACCACGAGCCGGCCAAGTGGGTCGCCCGGCTGCGCGCGCTCGCGCCGCAGGGCGACTACCTGCTGAAGACCGAGATGGGCGCCGGGCACGGCGGGCCGAGCGGCCGGTACGACGCCTGGCGCGAGGAGGCGTTCGTCAACGCCTGGACCCTCGATCGCCTCGGCCGCGCCTGACCCTCCGTGCAAGGAAGGGCCCCTTGTTAACAGCCCAGGCGCCTGTTAACAAGGGGCCCTTCCTCTACCGGAGACGTTAAGAAGGGGCCCTTCCTTACATCGCAAGCGCGGCGGCGAGCACTGCCGGGTCGGCGTTGCCGCCGGTGACCACCGCGACGGTACGCCCGCCCGGCAGCTCGTCGCGGTGGAACAGCCGGGCGGCCAGCGCGACCGCGCCGCTCGGCTCGGCCACCAGGCGCGCGTCCCGCAGCACCCGTCCGGTGGCCGCCATGATCTCGTCCTCGGTCACCGTGACGATGCCGTCGAGCCGCTCCCGCAGGTGGGCCAGCGTCCGCGCGGACAGGTTGGTCCGCAGCCCGTCGGCGCAGGTCCGGTAGGTGCGGTCGACATCCCAGACCACCACCTCGCCGGCGGCGAGCGACTCCACGGCGTCGGCGGCCAGCTCCGGTTCCACCCCGATGACGGAGGCCGACGGGCGCAGCGCCTTGACCGCGGTGGCGACGCCCGAGCCGAGACCGCCGCCGCCCACCGGCACCAGCACCACGTCGACGTCGGGCAGGTCGGCGACGATCTCCAGCCCGACGGTGCCCTGCCCGGCGATGACCGCCGGGTGGTCGAACGGGGGCACGAGCGCCGCCCCGGTCTCCGCCGCGATCCGCTCCGCCTCGGCGAGCCGGTGGGCCGGCGGCACCGTCCGCACGTTCGCGCCGAGCGCCCGCATCCGGGCCACCTTGACCTCGGGCGCGCCCGAGGGCACCACCACGACGCAGGGCACTCCGAACGCGCGGGCCGCGTACGCCAGCGCCTGCCCGTGGTTGCCGGAGGAGTGGGTGACCACGCCGCGGGACCGGACGTCCGGGTCGAGCCGGGCCACGGCGTGGGTGGCGCCGCGCAGCTTGAACGACCCCACCGGTTGCAGGTTCTCCGGCTTGAGCCACAGCTCCTCGTCCCAGGGCGCCGGCAGCAGCGGGGTGCGCACCACGGTGCCCGTCAGGTCGTCGGCGGCGGTCCGGACGTCAGCGATCGTGATCAGCTCCATCGCACCATCCTGCCCGCACCTAGACTGCCGGGATGACCGACGAGGAGCAGCCGGCGGCGCGGCGCGGGCCGACCTGGTTGATCCTCCTGGTGGTCGCCGCCGCGCTGGCGGTCTGCTGCTGCTCCACCGTGATCGGGCTGGCCGTGGCCGGGTCCGCGGGTCTGCTCGGCGGGCGCTGACCGCCGTCAGGTGGTGCGCAGTTCCTCCACCGAGGTGCTGGCGCGCAGGACCAGCAGGCCGGCGGCGACGGTGGCCAGCACCGCCGCCAGCCCACCCGCCGCGAGCCAGGCCAGCTGCTCCCACGGCACGTCCGGCCGGACGACCACCTCCGGCACCCATTCGGTACGGGCGTAGCGGGCGCTGGTGGCCGGATCGCCGCACAGGTCGGGACCGGCGTCGCAGACCGTGGTCCGGTAGCCGCCGCCGCTCGGGTCGGGGAGCAGTCCCCGGACCAGCAGGTATCCGACGGTCAGCGCGAGCCCGACCGCCGGCACGGCCGGGGCGAGCGACGCCCAGAGCAGCGACCGGCCGATGGTGGCGCGCGGCACGCCGGTGGCCACCTGGGCGGCGTACGCCCGGCGCCGGCTGGTGATGCCCTCGACCACGGCGACGAGCAGTCCACCGCCGGCGATCGCCATCGCCACCACGATCGCCAGGTCGACCAGGCCCATCGCGTTGAGGTAGAAGTCCGGGTCGGACAGCCCCGCGCCGGTGCGGCGGGTCAGCTCGGCCTGGGCCAGGAAGTCGGCGCGGATCCCGGCGGCGCCGGCGCCGACGATCAGTGCGGCGAGCAGGGCGGCGAACGTGCGGCTGCCGGCCCACGGGTCGGCGGTGAGCCGGCGCGCCGCGAGCAGCGCGGCGGCGCCGCGGCCGTACCGGTGCAGCACCTGCCCGGTCTGGTACGAGATCCAGCCGGTGCCGGACACCACGCCGATCATCGCGGTCAGCCCGCCGGCCATCAGCATCAGCGGAGCCACCCAGTCGGGTTCGACGACGTCGCGCCGCTCATACCAGAGCAGGACCGGGCGGATCGCCGCGAAGATGGCCAGCGCGGCCAGGATGAGCACGCCGGGCCACGGCCAGGGGGCGCGGGTGCGGACCCGGCGCACGACGCCGAACGGGGTGGTGGTGACCCGCCGCAGCAGCAGTGCGCTCGCCAGCGCGGCGACCAGCGGCAGGCCGAGCACGACGGCGGTCGTGGCGGCCGGGGCCGGGAGCACGTCGGTGGGCAGGGGCAGCCGGCCGGTGGCGTCGGGCCGGTGCAGCAGCCGGCGCCCGACCAGGAAGACGGCGAGGCCGGTGACGGTGCCGAGCAGGCTCGCCACGCCGGTCTCGGCGACCGCGATCCGGGTGACCTGGCCGGGCGTGGCGCCGACCAGCCGGAGCGCGGCCAACCGCCGGTCCCGGCCCGGCGCGCCGAGGCGGGCGCACTGCCCGGCCAGCCCGAGCACCGGTATGCAGAGCAGCAGCAGGGCGAAGGCGACGCCGGGGCGCAGGCCCGGTTCCCGCAGCAGGGCGTTGGTGTACTGGTCCGAGTTCACCCAGGCGTGGCCGGGCGGCTTGGCCACGGCCAGCACGGTGAGCGCGGCCAGCCCGGCGAGCGTCGCCAGCGCGGCGCTCACCGCGGTCAACGCCACCCGCGCGCCATCGGTGCGGGTGCCGGCGAGCGCGAGTCGCAGCAGCGTCGCCGGCCTCACCGCGTGCCGCCCGGCACCGCCGGGTCGAGGCCCAGCCCGGTGTGGTCGACCATCCCGTCGCGCAGGCTCACCTCCCGGTCCGCGTACGCGGCGATCCGCGGCTCGTGGGTGACCAGCACGACCGTGGTGCGTTGGTCGCGGGCCAGCCGGACCAGTTGGGTGAGCACCTGCTCGCCGGCGAGCGTGTCGAGCGCGCCGGTGGGCTCGTCGGCGAAGAGCACCCGCGGCTCGGTGACCAGCGCCCGGGACAGCGCACAGCGCTGCTGCTGGCCGCCGGACATCTCGCCCGGTCGGGCGTCGGCGACCTCGGCCACGCCGAGCCGTTCCAGCCAGGTGAGCGCCGCCGTCCGTGCCGCTCGCCGCCCCGTGCCGGCGAGAAGCAACGGAAGGGCGACGTTCTCCGCCGCGGTCAGCTCGGCGACGAGCTGGCCGAACTGGAACAGCACCCCGAAGTCGGTGCGGCGCAGCCGGGACCGGGCCGCCTCCGACCACTGGTCGATCCGTTCGCCGCGCCAGGTGACCTGACCGGCGTCGGGGCGCAGGATGCCGGCGAGGCAGTGCAGCAGTGTCGACTTGCCGCAGCCGCTCGGGCCGGTGACGGCCACGATCTCGCCCTCGGCCACGTCGAGCGTCACGCCGCGCAGTGCCGGTGTCGGGCCGTAAGCCCGGACCACGCCGCGCGCTTGCAGGAACGTCACGAGTGCACCTCCCGGTGCCAGTCGGCGACCCGGTCCAGGGTGGTGTGCAGCCACCGCAGATCGGCGTCGAGATGGGCGATGGCGAAGTCGGCGGCGACCACCTCGTCGAGGCGGGCACCGGGTGCGCTCTTGACCGCGGTCAGCTCGCGCAGCCGCTCGGTGTGGGCGCGGCGCTGGGCGACCAGCCAGGCGCGCGCCTGGTCGGCGTCGGCCACCAGGAGCGCGACCACCACCTTGGCGAAGAGCGTGCTGGCCACGTAGGGCATCGGCGGTTCGACGGTGGCCAGCCACTGGTCGAGCGCGGCCCGGCCCGCGCCGGTGAGCGCGTAGGCGGTGCGGTCCGGGCCGCCCTCGCGGGCCTGGCCGGCGGGGGCGACCAGGCCGTCCCGGTGCAGTCGGGCCAGCGTCGCGTAGACCTGCCCGAAGGCGAGCGGCCGGGCCCGGGGCAGCCGCTCGTCGTGGGCGCGTTTCAGCTCGTAGCCGTGGCGTGGGCCGGCGGCGAGCAGCCCGAGCAGGACGTGCTGGGTGGACACGCCCTTACTATTCACTCAGTGAATAGGACCGTCAAGCAGGAGGTGCCCAGGCCGGGTCGCGCCCGGTGCGGGCGAGCAGCGCCGCCAGCGTGGTCGGGGCCGCGTCGGTGGGCACCGGAGCGCCGAACGCGCCCATCCGCTGCCCCATGTCGCCCATCCGGTCCATGAAGTCGTGCCCCGCCGCCACCACGGACGGGTCCACCACCAGCTCCTGCCCGGTGGCCCGGGCCAGGTCCCAGCCGTGCACGGTGAGGTCGATCAGGGCCATCAGCCCGACCGTCTCCTGCGGCAGGCCCAGGCCGGGCGAGACACCCTCCAACGCCGCCGGGTCCGACCACGCCTCGACCAGCCGCGCCGCCTCGGCGGCGAACCGGTCCCGCCAGCCCTCGGTCAGGTGGTCGGTCTTGCCCGACCAGTCGACCTCCTCCCGCCGGGCCATCGCCTGGAAGTTGACCACCACGTCGGTCACGTGGTTCAGCAGGTCGCGCACGGTGTAGTCGGGGCAGGGGGTGGGCAGGTCCAGCTGGTCGTCGGCGAGGCCACGCACCACCGCCGTCGTGCCCGGCGACGCGACGGACAGCAGCTCACTAGTCTTCGTGCTCATAGGGCCAGCGTATGAGGACGGTCTTGAAGAAATGCGACACGAACCGCGGCGGGACAGCCGGGGGATCCTCGATCCCGACCGGCTGCTGCGGCAGGTCCGGTTCCGGCGCCGACTGCCCGCCCCGGCGCTGCGCCCCTGGGTGGAGCACTACTGGCTGATCGACTGGGACCTGGCCGAGCCGTTCGACCAGCGGGTGGTGCCGCACCCGGCGGTCAACCTGGTGTTCCAGGCGCAGGAGGGCGGGGTCGAGCACGGCGTGGTGGCCGGTGTGGACACCGGCCTGTTCACCGTCACCCTGCACGGCGCCGGGCGGGTCACCGGCGTCCAGTTCCGTCCCGGCGGCTTCCGCCCGTTGTGGGGGCGCCCGGTGGCCGAGCTGACCGGCCGCCGCGTCCCGCTCGCCGCGACGCACCTGCCCGGGCCGGACGGGCCGGTCTGCCCCGGCACCGACGACGAGCGGTGCCGCCGGCTGGACGAGCTGCTGGCCGCCGCGTCACCGGCCCCGGACCCGCTCACCGCCGAGGTCACCGCGCTGGCCGAGGAGATCCGCGCCGACCGGAGCGTGCTGCGGGTGGCCGACCTCGCCCGGCGGCACGCCGTCTCCACCCGCCGGCTCCAGCGGCTGTTCCTGGACCACGTCGGCGTCGGTCCGAAGTGGGTGATCCGTCGCTACCGGCTCCAGGAGGCGATCGAGCAGGCCACCGCCGGGCCGCTGGACTGGTCGCGGGTCGCCGCCGACCTCGGGTACGCCGACCAGGCGCACCTGGTCCGCGAGTTCACCGCCGTCGCCGGTGTCTCCCCCGCGGCGTACGCCCGTTCGCTGGCCACCGCCCGGCGGTGACGCCCGCCGGGTGACCGCCTCAGCGGCGGCGGACCGCGACGACCGCGACGTCGTCGTGGATCTCCGGCGGGGCCAGCTCGACCAGCAGCCGCTGGCAGAAGTCGTCGAGGTTGTCGTCGACCCGGGTGGCCACCACGCCGAGCGCCGCCATGCCGTCGTCGATGGTCGCGTCCCGCCGCTCGATCAGGCCGTCCGTGTAGAGCACCAGCGTGGCCCCGGGCGGCAGCACGAACTCCAGGTCGGGCGGGCGCGGCGCGCGGACGCCGAGCAGCGGCGCGGACTGGGTCACGAACTCCACCCGCCCGTCCCGACTCAGCAACGCCGGCAGGTGACCGGCGCTGGCCAGCCGGACCAGCCCGGTGGGCGGGTGGAGCAGCAGCACGCAGATCGTCGCCAGCTCGGTCGGCAGCAGGGTGCGCATCAGCTCGTTGACCCGGTCCAGGATCACGCCGGGCTGGTGCCCCTCCACCGCGTACGCGCGCACCGCGTGCCGCAACTCGGCCATCACGGTGGCGGCGTGCAGCGAGTGACCGGCCACGTCGCCGATCGCCACCAGCAGGTGCCCGTCGAGCATCACCAGCTCGTAGAAGTCGCCGCCCACCTCGGTCTGCGCGCTCGCCGGCTCGTAGCGGACGGCCAGGTCCAGGCCGGCGACCTCGGGCAGCCGCCGGGGCAACAGGCTGCGTTGGAGCGTCACCGCGATCCGGTGCTCCTCGTCGAAGGAGCGCTGCGCCTCCACCGCCGAGGCGACCGCCTGGGCGAGCTGCACCAACACCGGCGTACGGACGGTCTGGGTGGCGGTCGGCACCACCACGTAGAGCGGGGCCCGGTCATCGCGCAGCCGGGAGGCGGCCACGGTCACCGTGTCGCCGTCCGGCCAGTCGGCGAGCGCCCAAACGCCCGGCTCGTCGACCCGCACGCGGGTGCCGATCGGCACGCCGGTGTCGTCCACCACCCACGGCACGATCCGGGCCGGCGTGTGCGGGTCGGCGGCCACGCCCGCCAGGCAGTCCCCGTCGAACGTCTCGGCGACCACCGCCGCCGGCGCCCGGAAGATCCGGGCGGCGCCACTGGCGGCTGCCTCCAGCAGCCGGACGAAGTTCGGTGCGGCGTGCATCTCCACGGTGGCGTCGGCCAGCGCGGCGAGCCGCTCGGCGAGCTGCTCGGCCCGCCGCCGGGCCTGGTAGTAGCGCAGCACCGCGTGCGCGGTGGCGATCAGTTCCTCCGGCTCGATCGGCTCGGCCAGGTAGGCGTCCGCGCCCCGGGTCAACCCCTGCGCCCGGTCGACCACGTCCACCGCGTGCGCCGAGACGTGGATGACCGGGGTGGAGGGGTGCGCCTCCTTGATCCGCTCGCACACCTCGAACCCGCTCATGTCCGGCAGCCGGACGTCGAGCACCACCAGGTCGACCGACTTCCGGGCCACCAGGTCCAGCGCCGACGTGCCGTTCTCGGCCTCGACGGTGACGAAGCCGGCCCGGTTCAGCCAGTTCACCAGCAGGTACCGCTTGGGGCCGCTGTCGTCGACCACCAGCACCGTCGCCGGCCCGCCGTCCACCGTCACGCTCCGCCCACGGGCAGGACGACGGTGAACGTGCTGCCCCGGCCCGGTTCGCTGGTCAGCTCCAGCGTCCCGCCGAGCAGGGCGACCAACCGCCGGGCGTACGGCAGGCCGAGGCCGGTGCCGCCGACCCGCGTCGTGCCCGGGACCTGGTAGAACTCCTCGAAGACCCGATCGTGCAGCTCCGCCGGGATGCCCACGCCGGTGTCGGTGACCGACAGCGACCACATGCCGTCGCGGCGCTCGGCGCGCAGTCGCACCTCGCCGCGTTCGGTGAACTTCAGGCCGTTGTGGAGCAGATTGCGCAGCACCTGGGCCAGGAGCACCTCGTCCGAGCGGACCGTCGCCGGCGCCGGCGGCTCCTCGACCACCAGCTCCACCTCCGGCCGGGTGGCCAGCGCCCGCAACGTGCCGCGCAACTGCCCGAACACGGCGCGCAGGTCGACGTCGGACCAGTCCGGCTCGATCCGACCCGACTCGGCCTTGGCCAGGTCGAGCAGCTCGTTCACCAGGGCCAGCAGGTCGCCCGCGGAGGACCGGATGAGGCCCACCTGGCGGGCCTGCTCACCGGTGAGCGGGTCGGAGGCGGAGTCGGCCAGCAGCCGTCCCAGGCCGATGATCGCGGTGACCGGGGCGCGCAGCTCATGACTGACGTTGGCCAGGAACCGGCTCTTCGACTCGCTGGCGGCCCGCAACTGGGCGGACTTCTCGTCCAGCTCGGCGTAGAGCGCCACCACGCCGCGGTTGGTCTCCTCCAGCTCCTCGGTGAGCTGGTTGTAGAGCGCCATCACGCCCCGGTTGGTCTCCTGCAGCTCGGAGTTGAGCACCGCCAGCTCGTCCCGCTGGCTGCGCACCTCGTCCAGCGCGGCGATGAGCTGGGCGTTCTGCGCGGCCAACTCGTCCAACGCGGAGCCCGGAGCGCGCTCGGCCAGCTCGGCGCGGAGCTGGGCGACGCGGTCCGGCGTCAGCTCCTCGGCGTGGTCCGGTACTCGTCTGGACATCCTCACGACGGTATCGCTCTCGACGGTCACCACCTGCAACGTGTCCACCAGACGCGCCACCGCGCCGGACTGCGGCTCGTACCGGCCGTCGGGGAGCGGGCGTACCGGGGCCAGGTCCACCCGGAGCACCCGCCGACCGGTGGCGACGTCCCGGTCGACCGCGAACGTGACGTCCGCGCCGTCGACCCCGCGCAGCAGCTCCCGGGCCACCTCGCTGAGCGCGGTGGCGAGGCGTACCTGGTCCTGGTGTTCCAGGCCGACGGCCGCGGCGACCTCCCGGCCGCGCTGGCGGATCAGGAAGATGTCCTGCTCGACCCGGAGCGCCAGGTGCAGAAGAGGTTCACGGCCCTCGCTGCGCTCGGTGCGTTCGCTCATGCCGAGCCGACCGGGCATGCGCTCACGGCCCTCGCTGCGCTCGGTGCGTTCGCTCATGCCGAGCCGACCGGGCATGGCCTCACGGCCCTCGCTCCGCTCGGTGCGTTCGCTCATGCCGTGCCCCGGGCGACCAGGACGCACGCGTCGTCACGGCGGACCCCGGCGTCCCGGAGCAGGGTGGCGGCGACCAGCAGCGGCGCCCGCCCGGCCAACCCGGGGTAGTCGTCCAGGTCCCAGCGGTCCACCACGCCGTCACTGTGCATGACCAGGGTCGACCCGGGCGCGAACGGGTACTCGTACCCGCGTACCGCCGGACGCTGGTGGCCGGCGATGCCCGGCAGCGAGACCAGGCCCCGCCGCCGCTCGCCCGACGCGACGATCATGGCGGCGATGTTGCCCAGGCCGGCGTAGCGCAGCAGCCCGGTCGCCGGGTCCGGTTCGGCCACCGCGAGCGCCGCGCCCCGGGTGTGCGAGATGCTCGCGTGCAGGTGCCGCACCACGACGTCCGGTGGTCCGACCGGCGCCGAGCGGAACGCGGCGACCGCGGCTCCGGTGGCGGCGGCGGCCAGCGGCCCGTGCCCCAGTCCGTCGCAGACCAGCACCTGCCGGCGGCCGTCGACCTCGCGCACCGCGTACCCGTCGCCGCTGTCCTGCTCGCCGGTGATCGGCCGGGCCAACCCGGCGGCCCAGTCCGGCTCCGGCGGCGGCCCGTCCCACACCTGAACGGTCAGGACGGTGCCCCGGCCGCTGAGCGAATAGCCGTCGAACCGGCTCGCCTGCCGGACGATGGCGCCGAGGCCGATGCCGAGCGTGCCGACCGTCGAGTGACCGTCGGTCGAGGAGAGCGTGAGGTCGGCCATGCCGGGGCCGGCGTCGATGGCCACCAGCTCCACCCCGGCCCGCCCGTTGCGGCGCGCCGGGCGCAGCAGCAGCGTGCCCTCGCGGGCGTGCTTGACCAGGTTGCTGGTGATCTCGGCGGTGATGATGGCCAGGTCCGCGACGCGGTCCGCGCTCAGTTCGAGCTGGCGACCGAGGCGCTCGGCCGCCCGGCGTACGCCACCGGCGGTCGCGCCGTTGTCGACCCGGAACCAGACGCCGTGGTCGGGGACCACGTCGGCGGTCATCGCGACCACTTGGTGACGGTGATCGTCGTGCCCTCGCCGACGGCGGTCCGGATGTCGAAGTCGTCGACGAGCCGGCGGGCGCCGCTGAGGCCGAGTCCCAGGCCGCCGCCGGTGGTGTAGCCGTCGGTGAGCGCCAGGTCGAGGTCGGGGATGCCCGGGCCCTGGTCGGCGAAGACGATGCGGACCCCGCGCCGGCGGCCGTCGGAGACGGTGCTCACCTCGGCGCTGCCCCCGCCGCCGTAGATCAGCGTGTTGCGGGCCAGTTCGCTGGCGGCGGTGACCAGCTTGGTCTGGTCGACCAGGGAGAGCCGGACCGCGACGGCGGTGGTACGCACCAACTGCCGTACCCGCACCACGTCCTCGTCGCTACGGATCGCCTGCGTCGCCGGCACCCCCAGGTCGACGCCCGTGGTCATGGCGTCGCCGTCGTCTCGGCGTCCTCGTCGCCGGGCGCCTCGTCCCAGTCGTCGGCGCGGCTGGCCGCGATCAGCTCCATGCCCCGCTCGACGTTCAGCGCGGTACGGATGCCGTTGAGCGACAGGCCCAGCTCGACCAGGGTGATGGCGACGGCGGGACGCATGCCGACGACCACCGTCTCGGCGTCCAGCACCTTAGAGATGGACGCGATGGTGGAGAGCATCCGGCCGACGAACGAGTCGACGATGTCCAGCGCCGTGATGTCGATGATCACGCCGTGGCAGCCGGTGGCGACGATCCGCTCGGCCAGGTCCTCCTGGAGCTGGACCGCCGTCTGGTCGGACATGTCGACCTGGATCGAGACCAGCAGGATGTCGCCGATCTTGAGGATCGGCACCCGCTCCATCACGCCTCCCGGCGTGCGCGGCGGGCGGTGGTCTCGACCCCGGTCAGACGCAGCACGTGCCGCAGCGCGTCGGCCAGGCTCGCCTTGGTGGCGATGTCACCGAACTCGATGCCGAGGGCGACGATCGTCTGGGCGATCTGCGGCCGGATGCCGGAGATGATGCAGTCGGCGCCCATCAGTCGGGCGGCGACCACGGTCTTGAGGATGTGCTGCGCGACCTGGGTGTCCACCGCCGGGACGCCGGTGATGTCGATGATCGCGTACGGCGAGCCGGTGTCGACGAGCGTCTGCAGCAGCCGCTCCATCACCACCTGGGCGCGGGCCGAGTCGAGCGTGCCGACCAGCGGGACGGCGACCACGCCCTCCCAGAGCTTGACCACCGGCGTGGAGAGCTCCAGCAACTGCTCCGCCTGGTCGGCGATGAGGCTCTCCCGGGCGCGGACGAACGTCTCGAAGGTGAACAGCCCCATCTGGTCGATCAGCGCGGAGAAGGCGACGAAGTCGCGCAGGGTGTTGTCGTCCCGCCCCTCCTCCATCAGCTCCAGCAGGACGTCCTTGAGCGCGAACACGCTGATCGCGGTCTCGGTGGCGCTGAATCCCTGCCGGGCCCGGTTGGTGGACAGCTCGGACAGCACGGCCCGCAGCTCACCGCCGTGCTCGCCGGCGAGGTCGGTCACGCCGTGCTGGCCGGCGTCGACCAGCGCGCGGTGGAGTTCCTGCACCTGGCGGTTCAGCTCGGCCCGGCTCAGCCGGCCGCGCAGCGAGCTGGCGACGATCTCCGTCCAGCGCTCGGCCAGCCGGTCGGCGTGCTGGCTCAGCAGGTGGGCGAGCCGACCACCCTGTTCGGCGCTCAACGCCATGGTGACCTCCCTGATCTGGACGGGCGGACTCTATCACCGGGGGTCACCGCACTAGTTGTCGCGGAGCAAAGAGATGATCGACGGCACCTGTGCCGGCTCCCGTTCTGCGCGAGACGCCCGTCGTGGGATACCGTTCCTCCGAACACAGGAGGTCGACGAATGTCCCTGACGGTGCACACGGAACAGCGCGGCGATGTGGTCGTCGTGTCGGTCGCGGGCGAGCTGGACATGGCCACGGCACCGCAGCTCCAGGATCAGATCACGGATCTGCTGGACAAGGGGCGCAGCCGGCTCGTGTTCGACCTGGCCGAGGTGTCGTTCTGCGACTCGACCGGGCTGTCGGTGTTCGTCCGCGCCAAGAACAGCTGCGACGAGGCCGGCGGCGTGGTCCGGCTGGCCGCCCCGCAGCGCGGCGTGCTGCGCATCCTCGAGGTCAGCGGCCTGGTCGAGGTGCTGCACACCTACCCGACGGTGGAGCAGGCCGTCGCCGGCGACCCCACCCCGGCCTCCTCCTGACTGAAACTTTTCAGCGCTCGTCCTCGATGTAGCGGGGACGGGCGATGACCATGCCCGCGGTCGTCTGCACGGCGAGCGCCACCAGCAGGAAACCGATCGGGGCGGTCCAGCCGCCGGTCGCCTCGTAGAGGATGCCGACCAGCAGCGGGCCGAGCGCGGCGATCACGTATCCGGTGCTCTGCGCGAAGGCGGACAGCGCGACGGTGCCCTCGGCGGTCCGTGCGCGCAGCCCGATCGTGGTCAGGATCAGCGGGAACGCGCCCTGGCCGAGCGCGAGCAGCAGCACCCACAGCGGCGCCAGGCCGCGCGGCGCGAGCGCCAACCCGAGGTACGCGGCGGTGGAGAACACGGTCAGCGACAGCACCAGCGGCCGCAGCGTGGCCAACCGGCCGGCCAGCGCCGGCATCATCAGCGCCACCGGCACACCGAGCGCGGTGACGCCGGCGAGCAGCAGCCCGGCGGCCTCCGGCCGGTACCCGGCGTCCCGGAACAACTGGGCCAGCCAGCCCATGATCGCGTACCCGCTGAGCGACTGCGCCCCGAAGTAGACCGCCATGGCCCAGCCGAGCCGGGTCCGCCCGGGCCGTACCCGGGTCGGGGTGGCGACCGCCGCCGCCGGGGGCGCGGCCCGTCGCGCCGCGCGGGCCCGCAGCGCCAGCGGCACCCACGGGATCACGGCCAGCGCGGCCAGCCCGGCCCAGACGCCCAGCCCGGCCCGCCAGGAGCCGAAGGCGTGGGCCACCGGCACGGCGGACGCGGCGGCCACCGTCGTGCCCACCGTCAGGGCCATCGTGTACGCCCCGGTGACCAGTCCGGTGCGGTGCGGGAAGTGCTGCTTGACCAGCATCGGCAGCAGGATGTTCGCCACCGCGATGCCGGCCAGCGCGAGCGCGCTGGTGAGCACGAAGACCGCCGCCGACCCGGTGACCGCGCGCAGCACCTGCCCGACGGTGAGCGCGATCATGGCCAGGACGAGCACCCGGGGCGCCGCCCAGCGGCGGACCAGCCACGGGGTGAGCGCACCCAGCCCGGCGAACGCGACGGTGGGCAGTGTGGTGACCACGCCGGCCATGGCGCCGGAGAGGCCGAGCCCGACGCGGATCTCGT
Source organism: Micromonospora sp. WMMD754 (assembly GCF_049315235.1). Lineage (NCBI taxonomy): Bacteria > Bacillati > Actinomycetota > Actinomycetes > Micromonosporales > Micromonosporaceae > Micromonospora > Micromonospora sp. WMMD754. The sequence goes on along the minus strand of NZ_CP186058.1, from coordinate 2,302,989 downwards.
CGAGCAGGGCGCCCAGGCTGGTCACCGCGGCCCGCAGGTTCAGCGCGACGAGCAGCATCCCGGCCAGCACGAGCAGCCCACCCCGCGCCGGACCCACGCCGGGGGCCGGGGCGGCGGCCGGGGCCGGACCGGGCGTGACGTCGGTGGTGGGCACGGTCGCGGTGGGCACGGGTGGCGGGGTCATGACCTCGAACCTACAATCATGGGATGAATTTCGGCAGGAGGTGTAACCGGTGACACCCGCCGTGGATTCCGTCGCCGTGCCACCGCGCGGTCACCGGGTCCGGCAGACCATCGAGCAGCTCCGGGAGCGGATCCTGGGTGGCGAGTGGCCGGTGGGTGGGCGGATCCCCACCGAGCCGCAACTGGTTGCCGCGCTCGGCGTCGGGCGCAACACGGTCCGCGAGGCGGTCCGCGCGCTGGTGCACGCCGGGGTGCTGGAGTGCCGGCAGGGCTCCGGCACCTACGTGGTGTCGACCGACGAACTGGCCCCGGTGGTGGCCCGTCGCCTCACCGACGACCGGATGGCCGAGGTGATCGAGGTCCGGCGCGCGTTCGAGGTGGAGGCCGCCCGGCTCGCCGCGCTGCGGCGTACCCCGGCCGACCTGGCGGCGCTCGACGGCGCGCTCGCCGACCGGGAGGCCGCGTGGCGCTCCGGCCGGGTGGACGAGTTCGTCGAGGCCGACGCCGCGCTGCACACCGTGGTGGTGGCCGCCGCGCACAACGCCATGCTCGCCGAGCTCTACGCCTCGGTCGGCGCCGCGCTGCGCAGCACCGTCGCCCAGGCCATGGGCACCGCGCTGACCCCCGAGCGGTACGTCGACCACGGTCGACTGGTGGAGGCGATCCGGGCCGGCGATCCGCAGCGGGCGGCGATCGAGGCCGGTGCTTTTCTCGAAGGACCCTCCCGGGCATAGGTTGTCCCCGACGGAGATTCGGACAGCACGGGAGAGCTGATGCTCAAGGGCTTCAAAGACTTCATCATGCGCGGCAACGTCGTCGACCTGGCGGTCGGCGTCGTCATCGGCGCCGCGTTCACCGGCGTGGTCACCCAGCTGACCAAGTCGTTCCTGGAACCGCTGGTACGGGTGTTCATCGCACTGATCACCGGCAGCAAGGACGGCCTCAGCGGCTCGACGCCCAAGTTCCGGGGCATCCCGTTCGACTGGGTGGCGTTCGTCAACGCGGCGATCACGTTCGTGCTCACCGCGGCGGCGCTCTACTTCCTGGTCGTCTACCCGATGAACCGGCTCGCCGAGCGGCGCAAGCGCGGCGAGGAGCCCCCGCCCTCCGCGCCCAGCGAAGAGGTGAAGCTGCTGACCGAGATCCGGGACGCGCTGCTCGCCGGCAGCCATGGCACGCCCGCGCAGCGCGGCGCGCTGGACGACGTGCTCGGCCGCCGGCAGGAGCCGCCGACCCCGCGCTGACGCATAGCCGATCGGCCCCCGTGGGAATCCCGCGGGGGCCGACGTGTATCGAACACATGTTCGATAGAGTCCCGGCATGGAGCAGCGCAGGCACTGGTGGAACGGGAAGTGGGGACGGCTGGCCCGGCGGGACGTCTTCCTCCGGGTGGACGGCGACCGCTGGCACGTGGAGCAGCGCGCCGGCGGCGCCGAGGGGGTCTCCCGGTTCTACGAGCACGCCAGCGTGGAGGAGGCCGAGGAGACGGTCCGGGCGCTGCTGGAGGGGCCGGACACCTGGCGCGAGCTGTCCCCCCGCCCGCCGGGCGGCTGGGCCCCGCCCACCTAGGTCCGCTGCCGGTGACCGTGCGTGACCACGCCAGAGGAACGGTCACCCGAGGGCGATATACCTGAGGGTCATAATCATGACTCTCAGGTATATCGCTTCACCCGACCCTCTTCCATCAGCCCCGACACGCCCGGAACAGCCCCGATAGCGCCCCGCCCCGACCGCTACGGGACGGCGGCCGGCGCGCCCACGATCCGTTTAGCGCCCGCGCGCCCCGGGAACCGCTCCTGCATGAGCCAGCAGCAGGACACCGTCTCCCGGGTCACCACCGGCATGCGGGTGGTCGACGCCACCGGCGTCGAGGTGGGCACCGTGGATCTCGTCCAACGCGGTGACCCGGCGGCGGTGACCGTGCAGGCACCCACCCCGGTCGACCCGGGCGGCAGCCTCGACGAGCTGATCGAGTCGGCCGCCGTCGACGAGCCGGAGGTGCCGGCCGACCTGGCCGCCCGGCTGCTGCGCGAGGGCTACCTCAAGGTCTCCACCGAGCTGACCCCGACCGGCGCGGTCTACGTGCTGGCCGACCGGATCGCCGGGGTGAGCGACGGCGCGGTACGCCTCACCGTCCCGGCCGCGGAGCTACCCGCCGAGGAGTGACGGCCGCACGTCAGGCGGAGCGGACGGGGACGACCTCGCCGTCGGCCGCGTCAGCCGGCGTCCGGCCAGGTCGCGCCCCGGCCGGGCGGCGGCGGAAGAGCAGCAGCATCAGGCAGCCCGCGACCAGCCCCCAGAACGCGCCACCGACCCCGAGCAGGCTCACCCCGGAGGCGGTGACCACGAACGTCACCACTCCCGCCTCCCGCGCGTCCGGCTGGGCGACCGCCGCCGTGACGGCTCCGGCCAGCGCGCCGAGCAGCGCGAGCCCGGCGACCGCCTCGACCAGCACCGGCGGGGAGAGCAGCACCAGCGCGGTCGCCGCGCCGGCGCCCAGGCCGAGCAGCGCCAGGCCGATCCCGGCGGTGACCGAGGCGATCCAACGCCGGTCCGGGTCGGGGTGGGCGTCCGGGCCGGCGGCGAGCGCGGCGGTGATCGCGGCCAGGTTCACCGCGTGGCCGCCGGCGGGTGCGCCGAGTGCGGTGGCGAGTCCGGTCACCCGCAGCGCGGAGCCCAGCGGGGCCCGGTAGCCGTAGCCGGCGAGCACGGCGACGCCGGGTACGTTCTGCGCGGCCATGGTGACCAGGAACAGCGGGAGCGCGAGGCCGACGACCGCGGGCAGCGTCCAGGCCGGCGCGGTCAGCGCGACCACCGGGGCCGCGTCCAGCCGGGCCGGCCCGGAGGTGGTCAGCGCGATCGCCACCACGGCCACGGCGAGCGCGCCGGGGACCGCCCAGCGACGGGCGAACCGGTGCAGCAGCAGCCAGACGAGCACCACCGGCCCGGCCAGGCGGGGCACCTCCACCAGCGCGCGTACCGGCGCGGTGCAGAGCGGCAGCAGCACCCCGGCGAGCATGGCGGAGGCGATGGGCCCGGGGATGGCGGCGACCGCGCGGCCGAGCGCGGGGATCAGCCCGGCCGCGACGATCAGCAGGCCGGCGAGGAGGAAGGCGCCGACCGCGGCGGGCCAGCCACCGGGGACCTGCCCGGTGGCCACCAGCAGCGCCGCGCCCGGCGTGGACCAGGCGATGGCGAGCGGCAGCCGGTGGCGCAGGCCGAGCCAGACCGCGCAGGCGCCGCTGGCCACGCAGAGCGCGAGCAGGCCGGAGGCGGCCTGGCGCGGGTCGGCGCCGACCGCGCGCAGCCCGGCCAGGACGACGGTGAACGAGCTGGCGAAGCCGACCAGGGCGGTCACCACGCCGGCCAGGACGGGTTGGAGTCGACCGGCCATGCATCCCCCTCCGGGTGTTCCGTTTACGGAACGACGCGATGTAGCACGATAACCCGATGGACGTCGGCCGGCGCATCCGCGCCCTCCGGATGGAACGCGGGATCTCCCTCTCCGAGCTGGCCCGGCTGGCCGGCGTCGGCAAGGCCACGCTCTCCGGCCTGGAGAACGGCGTCCGCAACCCCACCCTGGAAACCCTGTACGCGATCACCGCGCAGCTCGGCGTGCCGCTGACCGCCGTGCTGTCCGCGCCCGAGCAGACGCCGACCGTACGCGGGGCCGCGGTCGGCGCCACGCTGCTGGAGGTCTTCCACGACCGCGACGCCACCTATGAGCTGTACCGGATGCGGGTCGGCCCGGGGCCGGCCCAGCTCTCCCCCGCGCACCAGGCCGGGGTCACCGAACACGTGACGGTCTTCTCCGGCGTGCTCCGCGCCGGGCCGGTGGACGCCCCGTCCACCGCCGGGCCGGGCGAATACCTGCGCTGGACCTCCGACGTGCCGCACAGCTACGCGGCGGTGGGCGACGACGAGGTCCGGGCGAGCCTCCTGCTCCGCTATCCGCGTCCGTCCACACCGGACAGTTGACGCATACCCAGGATGCAAGCGGATGACATTTCTTTCAGCCGACCAGCCAACGCGTGCAGACGCGGGGCCGGTCTTCTTGGCAAGCTTGACCCATGACGCTCATCCTCCGCTCGGCCATCCTCAACGACGTCGGCCTCGTCCGGACCAACAACGAGGACTCCGCCCTCGCCGGTGACCGCCTGGTGGCGGTGGCCGACGGCATGGGCGGTCTGCCCGCCGGCGAGGTGGCCAGCGAGATCGTCATCCGCATCCTGGACGAGCTGACCCCGCCCACCGGCGCCGACGAGGCAGCCGACGCGCTGCGCGCCGTGGTCAGCACCGCCAACCAGCGCATCCGCGCCGCCATCACGGTCGACCCGGCCCGCGACGGCATGGGCACGACGCTGACCGCCGCCCTGCTCGCCGGGGACACGCTGGTCCTCGCCCAGGTCGGCGACTCCCGGTGCTACCTGCTGCGCGACCACGAGCTGACCCAGCTCACCCGCGACGACACGTTCGTGCAGGCGCTGGTCGACCAGGGCGCGCTCTCCCGCGACCAGGCCCGGCACCACCCGCAGCGCTCGCTGGTCACCCGGGCCGTGCAGGGCTCGGACGCGCCACCGGCGGTCGGGGCGCTCACCGTGTTCGCCGGCGACCGGCTGCTGCTGTGCAGCGACGGCCTCTCCGACTACGTGGAGGACGCCGCCATCGCCGCGGCGCTCGCCACCTACGGTGACCGGCAGCAGTGCGGCGAACAGTTGGTGAAGCTGGCCCACCAGGCCGGCGCGCCGGACAACGTCACCGTGGTCATCTCCGACGTCACCGAGGCCTGATCCGCGCCGATTCGGGTTGCGACGCCCGCCGCCCCGGGTTGGGATGAACGGATGCGCATCCGCCGGTTGGCCGCCGAGGAACGACTGACCACCAGCTTCCCGCTCCAGGCGTACGCCTTCGAGGCGTCCCCCATGGCGGCGGCCCGGACCGACGAGTTCCGCGCCTACCTGCCCTACAACGCGGGAAACACCACGCTCGTGGTGGAGGAGGACGACGTCACCACGGCGGCGGTCTCGGCGATCCCGATGCGGCAGAACCTGCGCGGCGCGGTGCTGCCGATGGCCGGTGTCGCGGGCGTGGCCACCCACCCGCTGGCCCGCCGGCGCGGGCACGTCCGGACGCTGATGCACCAGCTCCTCGACGGCATGCGGGACGAGGGGCACCAGCTCACCGCCCTGCACCCGTTCCGCGCCTCGTTCTACGAGCGCTTCGGCTACGTCGGGCTGCCCCGGCGGCGTACCGCGGTGTTCGCCCCGGCGGACCTGACGCCGCTGCTGCGGGCCGAGCTGCCCGACGAGCTGGTCTGGGAGCGGATCGGCGTGGGCTACCCGCGGTGGCGCGCCTACACCGACCGGTGCCTGCGGGAGCGGCACGGGTTCGCGGTGTTCCCGGACTTCCGCGCGGTCGGGCTGCGCGACCGCGACGACCGCTGGCTGGCCAGCGTGGTGCGCGACGGCGAGACGGTCGGCGCGGTCACCTACCGGATCGACGACCACGCCGGCACGCTGATCGCCGACGACCTGCTCTTCGACGACCCGTACGCCCGGGCGTCGCTGCTTCAGTTCTTCGCCCGGCACGTCGACCAGGTGGCCCGGGTCAGCGTCCAGCTGCCGCCCGACGAACTGCCCGAGCTGTGGCTCACCGACCTCGACGTGCACGTCGAGGCGCGGGTGTCGCGGCCCGACCCGACCGCGCCGATGGCCCGCCTGCTCAGCCTGGACGCGCTCGCCGACCAGCCGGTCGGCGCCGGCCGGGCGCTCGTCGAGCTGGTCGGTGACCGCTGGCTCGCCGGCCGGCACCTGCTCGACGGCGCCACCGGCAAGCTGGCGGTGCTGCCGGCGGAGACCGCCGCCGAGGGCAGCGTGCCGGCCGCCCGGCTGACCGCCGCCGGGCTGTCCGCCCTGGCGTACGGGGTGCTCGACCCGGCCGAGGTGGCCGTGCGCGGGCTGGGCGAGGTGCCGGTGGACGCCGCGGTCGAGCTGCGCCGGCTCTTCCCCCGTGAGCTGCCCTACCTGTTCGCCGACTTCTGACCCGGTTGGCGGCGCCCGGCCGGGGGTAGGGTCCTGCCCGTGCCGGAGTGGTTGCAAGCGGGATTCTGGGGCCTGCTCGCCGGGTCCGCCCTGTTGATCGGGGCGGCCGTCGGGTTCTTCGCGCGGGTGCCGCGCCGGATGACCGCGTCGGTGATGGCGTTCGGCGCCGGCGTGCTGCTCTCCGCCGTGTCGTTCGAGCTGATCGACGAGGCGCACGAGCAGGGCGGGCTGCTGCCGGTGGCGATCGGGGCGGCGGCCGGCGCGCTCGCCTACACCGGCGCGAACGTCCTGCTGGCCCGGCACGGTGCCCGGCACCGCAAGCGCTCCGGCGACGAGCAGCCGTCCGAGCAGGAACAGCCCGGCTCCGGGTCGGCCATCGCGGTCGGCGCGCTGCTCGACGGCGTACCGGAGTCGGTGGTGATCGGCGCGAGCCTGCTGGCCGGCGGCCCGGTCAGCCTGGTCACGGTGATCGCGGTGTTCCTCAGCAACGTGCCGGAGGGGCTGTCCAGCGCGGCCGGCATGCGGCAGGCCGGGCGGACCCGGCGCTACGTCTTCGGGCTCTGGACCGCCATCGCGCTGCTCTCCGGCGCCGCGTCGCTGGCCGGGTACACGCTGCTCGGCAGTGCCCCGCCCGAGGTGCTGGCCACCATCACCGCGCTCGCGGCCGGCGCGATCCTGGCGATGATCACCGACACCATGGTGCCGGAGGCGTTCGAGGACGCCCACCTGCTGGTCGGCCTGATCACCGTGCTCGGCTTCCTGGTGGCGTTCGCCCTCTCGCACGCCTGACGGCTTAGCGGCGGGTTAAGGATCGCCGGCGGAGTCGTGCCGGGACGGCTCGGCCTCCTAGCATCGGGCGGTGCGCGTGAAGTCCGCTGTCTCCCTGCTCGCCCTCACCCTGGCCACCGCGACGCTGCCCGCGTGCGGCGGCGACGACCCGGGCGGCACGCCCGCGCCGGCCGCCGCCACCGGCTCCGGCGCACCGACCGGTCCGGCCGCTGCCCCGGCCGCCTCGCCGAGCGCCCGGGCCGGCCTCGGCAGCGCCACGCCGAGCCCCAGCACGGCCCCCGTCGCGTTCCGCGCCGGCAACCCGGACGGGCGTGCCGCCGTACCGGCCGAGGCGCGGGCGGTGGACACCTCGCGCCCGACCCGCACGGTCGGCAGCGGTACGCCGGCGAGCTGCACCTCCGCGGCGGTGGTGAAGGCGGTCGCGGCCGGCGGTGTGATCACCTTCGACTGCGGTCCGGCGCCGGTGACCATCACGATGAAGGCCACCGCCAAGGTGGTGAACTCGCACGGCCCGCGCGTGGTGCTGGACGGCGGCGGCAAGGTCACGCTGAGCGGCGGCGGCAGCCGGCGGATCCTCTACATGAACACCTGCGACCAGGCCCAGGGCTGGACCACCTCGCACTGCCAGAACCAGGACCACCCGCAGCTCACCGTGCAGAACCTGACGTTCGCCGCCGGCAACTCCACCGGCGACACCGCCGAGGGCGGCGGGGGCGGCGCGATCTTCGTCCGGGGCGGTCGGCTCAAGGTGGTCAACTCCCGGTTCGTCGACAACCGCTGCGACCGCACCGGCCCCGACCTCGGCGGCGCCGCGGTGCGGGTGCTGAGCCAGTTCGAGAACAAGCCGGTGTACGTGGTGAGCAGCACCTTCACCGGCGGGGTGTGCGCCAACGGCGCGGCGCTGAGCAGCATCGGCGTCTCCTGGACGGTGCTGAACAGCGTCTTCCGCGACAACCGGGCGGTGGGCACCGGCGCGAACCCGGCCCGGGGCGGCACCCCGGGCGGCGGCAGCGGCGGCGCGATCTACTGCGACGGCAACGAGTTCACCGTCCGGCTCGCCGGCACGGTCGTCGAGAACAACAGCGCCAACGAGGGCGGCGGCGCGGTCTTCTTCGTCAGCAACAACCGCACCGGCACGATGACCATCGAGGGCAGCACCCTGCGGAAGAACCCCAGCCGGGGCTTCGAGACGAAGGGCTTCCCCGGCATCTTCTTCCTCGGCGCCCGCCCCCCGACCGTCACCTCCTCCCGCCTTTCCTGACCCCGGGCGGGGCGGTCAGTAGGGGTTGGGGTGGCCGGGGAGGTCGCCCCTGGTGAGGGCGGCGGGGCGGCCCGGCAGAGTGGGGTCCGGGGACAGGGGCGGGGCGTCGGTGCCGGCGCGCGTGGACATGCCGGCGATCAGGTCCCGCAGGGCGGTCACGGTGTCGACCCGGGGCTCCCAGCCCAGCTCGGTCTCGGCGCGCCCGCTGGACATCAGCGGCACGTTCAGCGCCAGGTCGACCCAACCGGTGTCGACCGGTTGCAGCCGGGCCCGCCACGTCACCGCCGCCGCCGCGCGCAGCACCGGCACCGCCACCGGCACGGTCCAGCCGTGGAAGTGCCGGGCCACCAGCTCCGGCGTCAGCACCGGGTCGGCCGCCACGTTGAACGCGCCGCGCGCGTCGCCCACGACCGCCCGGGCGTACGCGTCCGCGACGTCGTCGGCGTGCACCGCCTGCATCCGCAGTCGCCGGTTCGACGGGACCAGCGGGATCCGGCCGTAGCGGAGCAGCCGCACCGGCACCAGCGGGCCGAGGAAGTAGCGGCTGATCTCCGTGCCGGCCTCCCGCTGGAAGATCAGCCCCGGCCGCAGCCGGACCACGCGCAGCCCCGGGTGCTCCCGCTCCACACCGTCCAGCAGCGCCTCCACCTCGGCCTTGTCCCGGCTGTACGACGACGTCTCCACCCCGGTCGCCGGCCAGTTCTCGCTGACCGGGTGGTCCTTCGGGCCGGGCGCGTAGGTGCCGACCGACGAGGCGTACACCAGCGCGGGAACGCCGGCCCGGACGGCGGCCTCGATCACCGCGCGGCTGCCGCCGACATTGGTCCGGTAGAGCGTGCGCCGGTCGTGGCTGGGCTGGATCTGCCAGGCCAGGTGCACCACCGCCCGCGCCCCGGCGAAGATCCGCACGAGTTCGTCGGCCGCACCGGGCGCGCCGATGTCGCACGAGTGCCACTCCACGTCGTCGTACGGCTCACCGGCGTCCGGCCCGGGCAGCCGGCGGGCCACCCCGACCAGTTCCGCTCCCGCCTCCCGCCGCAGCCGACGCAGCACGGCGGTCCCCACGTTGCCGGTGGCCCCCACGATCACGATGCGCATACGCGGTGCGATACCCGCTGAAGCGGACAGCAACCGCTCACGGACGGGGGTTCGTCCGGACCACAACCGCCGGGGTACGGACGACCGGGAAGGTACGCCCAGCGTGGTAACCCGATCGGCAACTCCGGCAGGACGACCCGGGGCCGGTCCCGTCCATACGCTGCCGCCTGTACCTGTCGCCCCCGACCGAGGGAGTTCCGATGCCCGTCCGTCATCTGCTCGCCACCGCCACCACCGCCGCCCTGGCCGGCGGGCTCGGATTCGCCGCCCCGGCCGCGGCGCACGTCTCGGTCGCCGCGGGTGGGATCGGCGGCTCCGGACGGTTCGGCGCCACCACGTTCGCCGCGGTGAGCCTGGCCGGCGCGATCATCGGCGGGCTGGCGGTGGCCCGCCCGACCTCGGGCGGGCGTGGCCGGGCCCTGCTGGCGCTGGCGGCCGGGCTGGTCGGCCTGGTGCTCAGCGCCGTGCACCTGGCCCTGACCTCGGACGGGTTCGGGAACGGGCAGGGACGGGCCGGGGCGATCGTCGGCGTGGTGCTGGGGGTCGTCGGCACGGGCCTGGGTGGGTGGGCGTCGGCCCGGGCCCGCCGCACCACCTGACCGCGACGGTCAGGAGGACGTGAGCCAGCCGGGCACGGTGAGCCCGGACTCGTACGCGAGCACCACCAGTTGCGCCCGGTCCCGGACCCGGGTCTTGGTCATGATCCGGCTGACGTGCGTCTTCGCGGTGGCCGGGCTCAGCACCAGCCGGGCCGCGATCTCGTCGTTGGACAGGCCGGCGGCGACCAGGACGAGCACCTCACGCTCCCGTTCGGTGAGCGCGTTGAGCCGTGGCCCCGGCTCCGGGTGCCGGGCGCGGGCGGCGAACTCCGCGATCAGCCGGCGGGTGATCGCCGGCGCGAGGAGCGCGTCGCCCCGCGCCACCACCCGCACCCCGTGGATCAGCTCCGCCGGCTCGGTGTCCTTGACCAGGAAGCCGCTCGCCCCGGCCCGCAGCGCGTCGTAGACGTACTCGTCGAGGTCGAAGGTGGTCAGGATGACCACCCGGCCGTCACCGCGCGCGGTGATTTCCCGCGTGGCGGCCAGGCCGTCGAGCTGCGGCATCCGGATGTCCATGAGGACGACGTCCGGCCGCAGCTGCCGGGCCAGCCGCACCGCGGCGGCGCCGTCGGCGGCCTCGCCGACCACCTCGATGCCGTCCTCGCCGTCGAGAATGGAGCGGAAGCCCGCGCGGACCAGGTTCTGGTCGTCGGCGAGCAGCACCCGGATCACGCCGCGCCCTCCGGTTCCGACCGGGCCGCCGGCACCCGGACCGGCGGCGGGCCCGGCCGCAGCGGGAGGCGGGCACGCACCAGGAAACCGCCGGCCGGCCCGGCACCGGTGGTCAGCGAGCCGCCCAGCGCCCGGACCCGCTCACCCATGCCGAGGATCCCGTTCCCGGGCGGGGCCGAGGCGCCGGCCCCGTCGTCCTCCACCTCCACCAGCAGGTCGTCGCGGTCCGGTCGGACCCGGACGGTCGCGCTGGTCGCGGCGGCGTGCCGGGTCACGTTCGTCAGCGCCTCCTGGACGATCCGGTACGCCGTCAGGTCCACCTCCGACGGCAGCGGCCGGGTCTCGGCCACCTCGGTACGGATCACCAACCCGCACCGCCCGGCCGAGGTGACCAGCTCGTAGAGGCGGTCCAGCCCGGGGGCGGGCGGCGTGGCCTCCGCACGGAGGATCCCCAGCATCGTCCTCAGCTCCCGCAGCGTCTCCCTGCTCGTCTGCTTGATCGCGGTGAGCGCCGCCTCGGCCCGTTCCGGATCCGGGCGGTGCAGCGCCGCGCTCGCCTGCACGTTGATCGACGAGAGATGGTGACCGAGCAGGTCGTGCAGCTCGCGGGCGATGCGCAGCCGCTCCTCGGTGGCCCGGCGCCGGGCCTCCTCCTCCTTGCCCTGCTCGGCGGCGCGCACCCGGGCCCGCACCTCGGCCAGGTAGGCCCGGCGGTTACGGGTCACCCCGACGATCACCGCGACCAGCCACCCGGCGTGCAGCAGCGTCGCGCCGTTCCCCCCGGCGCCGGTCCGGGTCCAGCTGTCGGCGACGGCGAAGGAGACGACCGAGGCCAGGCCGAGCCCCACCGCGACGGCGAGGTGCCCCTCGTCGACGACCGTGTACAACGCGACGACGAACACGAGCATGACCGGCCCGGGCCGGTGCAGCAGCACCCCGTAGGCGCTGACCGCGACCAGTGCCACGACCCCCACCGCCACCGGATACCGCCGGCGGGCGTACAGCGCGCCGGCGGCGGCCAGCACGACCAGCAGCGCCACCAGTTCGGTCGGGGTGTCGAGGCCGTCCGCCTGCACCAGCAGGCCGAGGAGGGCCACCAGGGCGACGGCCGGCACCAGGGCCACCGTCGCCGCGCGGTCGCGCCACCGCCAGCTCGACATGGCCGAAGCGTAGCCGTCCGCGCACGGCCCGGAGGGCCCCGCGCGGCTTGGATGACAGCGTCGGCAAGATCGAGAGGCCGGGCGTACGATGCCCGCCCGGCTCATCCGCTTCGGGTAGCCTGTGCTCTGCGGGCCGCTAGCTCAATGGCAGAGCTGTGGACTTTTAATCCATAGGTTCAGGGTTCGAGTCCCTGGCGGCCCACTCCATGACGTGGTCGGTCCGAGCCTGGGACGTCCGCTGGTCGACACTCACTCTCCGGGGTTCGCGAGCAACATCAAGGAGTTGCGGCCGAGATCTGGCCGGGACGTCAACCAGCGTCAGGTGGCCGAGCTGATGGGGGTCACGCCCGGCCGGTTCTTCGACCACGGCAGCGGCCTCCGTCAGATCACCTGATCTCCGCCAACCTCGAATGACATCGCGTACGGCGGGGCAGGTCGCTTGCGCCATCCAGCGGCCGGCGAAGCGAATCCGCGCACAGTGAGGCGTTGTACTGGCGCTCTACACTCCGGCTCGTGCTGATTCGCGATCTCCGGCTGGTGAATCGGCTCGGTGCGGCGTATCTGACCATGTTGACCGTCGTGTCGTCACTCGGCGGTGCACTGATCGCGACCACGTGGATCCGCGCCGACGTGGCGGCCGTGCCGGGCACGATCGTGTGGTGCCTCGCCTTGGTGGCGGCGGTGCTCGTGACGGCCTTCGCACAACCTCCGCGCATGGGCCTGCTGTGCCTGGCCTGGCTCGTGTCCGGGCTGCTCATGTTCGCCAGCACGATGGGCTTCTACACCGCCGTCCTCGAAGCGCGCGGCGAGCGGGTCGAGGCCACCGTGACGCAGGTACGCGACGGCACCGAGAAGGGGCGCCACCTCTACTACGCACTGGTGGATCCGGAGGGGACACGCATTCCCGGCGAGTTGGGGGCATGGCCGGGCGCGGAGATCGGCGCGAACCACAATCCCGAAGGCGAGGTCGGCGCGCGGGTCACGGTGATCCGGGACCCGGAGGGCTTGGTCGATCCCCGCCTGCCGGACGACGTCGATGGTTCTGTCGCGGTGCCTATCTGGCTCGTGGTCTTCACCATGACCGCCGTGGCCTGCATGATTGCCGGACGACCGCTGAGGGCGAAGCCCGTGGTGCGCCGTCCTCGCGCGACTTCCGAGACCGGCCGTAGTCGAGCCCGTCAGCGACGGCGCAAGCGACGCCTCCGTCAGTCCTGACCTCACCAGGTGGTGTACACGCCGGCGCCGGCCGTGAGGGTGCCGTACCTGCACTTGGCGGCCGTGGCGTCGCAGGTCCAGCCGCCGAGGGAGTCACCGAGGTCGAGAGTGGCACCGGACGGCAGGATCAGCTTGAGGGTGGTGTCGGTGGCGTCGGAGCCCCCCCGCGTTGCGTGCCGAAACGGTGAGACGTACGCGACCGCCGGCCGGTCCCACCTCGCCCGGGTCGGTGGTGAGGCCCAGGACGACGTCGGCGGGATTCGGCGCGGCCGTGGCCGCGCCGGGCAGAGCGGTGAGCAGTGACGCGACGACAGCGGTCGCGAGGGACCCGCCCGCAGCACGCGAAGGGTCCCGGTACCCACGTTGTGGTTGAACAATGAATTCCCCGTCTGGTCGGGATGGGACGACGGCCGAAGACGCACTGGAGGAGTCGGCCAGTCGTCGGATCTTTCCCAGTCGGCCAGTCAGGCGTCCCGGTGTCCACAAGTGATACGCCCGGACCACGCCGCGGACCATTGTGGGATGTCGGCCGGGCTCGTGCCGGGACGTTCACGTCGGTAAGATCCGCCGGATTGCTCGTCGAGCCGGAGATCGGGGCGGTGCGAATGGCGGATCAAGAGCGTACGGACCATGCTGCGGTCGGCCGTTCCCTGGAGGCCGCCATGCGCCTGCTCGGCCAGGCGACCGGGCCCACCAGGTCGGCGGACCCCACATCCCCGGTCGAGGAGACCCCGCTGCGCGGGCGTGGCACGGGCGGGGACGGCCTGGTCGAGGCGGTCGTCGGCGGTTACGGGCGGCTGGAGTCGCTGGAGATCAACCCGACCCTGCTGCGCTCCGGCACGACGGCCATCGCCCAGTACGTGGTCGAGGCCGTGACCGCCGCCCAGGACGACGAGCGGCGGCAGCGCCAGGAGGCGCTCGGCGGTGAGGTCGACCAGGCGGCGCTGCACCGGCAGCTCGAGGGGGTCGCCGAGCAGGCCTGGCGGGGGCTCGACGGGATGATCGGTGACCTGGACGCGATGGTCCGCCGACTCGACCGCGATCGGCGGTGACCGGTTGACCGGCGGGATCGAGGTCGACGTCGCCGCGCTGCGGTCGGCGGCCCGGACCATCCGGGGCGGCGGCGAGCGGCTCACCGGCGAGGTGCAGCGGCTCCAGGGCACGGTCAGCGGTTCGGGCAACCCGTGGGGTGGCGACGAGGCCGGGAGCATCTTCGGGATGGCCTACACCGAGGTGCTCCAGCACGCCCTCGACGTGTACGCCTCGACGGCCGACCAGCTGGTGGACGTGGCCGAGCGGCTCGACACGGTCGCCGCCGACCACGAGCGCACCGACATGGACAACGCCGCCCTCTTCAAAGGACTGGAGTTGCCCGGTGGGCCTGCAGTTACCACCTGAGCTGGCCGAGGCCCTCAACTGGGTGGGCTTCACCTGGCCCGAGGCCGACGAGGAACTGCTGGTCGAGGCGGCCCAGGCGTGGACGGCCTTCGCCGGGACGCTGCGCGCGGCGGGCGCCGAGGCGAACGCCGGCGCCGCGACGGTCGGCGTCGCCAACCGGGGCCGGGACGTCACCGCGTTCGACACCATGTGGCGGGGCGAGGAGGGTCCGACCCGGCGCATCGAGGACGGCGCCGAGGCCGCCGAGCTGATCGCCGCCGCGCTGCTGGTGATGGCCGTGATCACGCTGACCCAGAAGATCCTCACGATCGTCCAGCTGATCATCGTGGTGGTCCAGGTCGCGATGGCTCTGGCGGCGGCCGCTCCCACGCTGGGCGGGTCGCTGGCGCAGATCCCGGTGACGATCGGCATGGCCCGGGTCGCGATCCGCCGGATCATCAAGGAAGTCATCGACCGGGTCGTCAACGAGATCATTCCCCGGCTGCTCCGTCGCGCGAAGACGCTGCTCCGTCGGTTCACCCGTAAGCCGGGCCGTGGCCCGGGACGTCCGCCGAAGGTGCCGGGGCCGCTGCGGGACATCCGCTACCAGGGCAAGCCGATGCTGGACAAGTACCGGTACGAGACCATGGGCGACCACCCGGGCAACCCGTTCCGACCCAGCTCCGTACGCCGGCTCGACGAGGCGCAACTGGAGCAGCACCGGGTCTACATCGACTCGGACGGCATCATGCGCAGTGCCCGGGACGGGCAGCCGTTCGACACCCGCAACGCCAGCACGCACTGGAGCCAGGACGGGGGCCGGGCGATCTTCGTGATGGACGAGCGCGGCAACATCTACGCGTCGACCTACCAGGAGGTCGGTAAGTTCCACCACTCCACGCTGGGCAACGGCAAGCCGGTCGCCGCGGCCGGGGAGATCGCGGTGGTCGACGGTAAGGTGCAGTACGTGACCTCGGCGAGCGGGCACTACCAGCCGACTCCGCAGCACATGCGACAGGTCACCGACGAACTGGGCCGCAACGGCGTCAACAACGTTCCGCTCTTCGGCTTCGACGGCCGTACCCGGCTGAACTGACTGTCGGAATCGGAAAGGGTGTCTGCGAGTGGCCAGTGACGACTGGAAGGGCATCGTCAACCAGATCCTGTACGGGTTGATGTTCACCCCCCAGCTGGATGATGACACCGCCGGCCAGATGGCCGCGGCGATGGTCGAGCGGCGCTACTTCGGTGCCGGCCCCGACGCGTACGCGGACGCGATCGTCCAGGCGCTGCGGTACGACGGCCCGTTGACCGACGAGATCGACACGCCGCACGGCGAGGCGGGGTTCCGTGACTTCCTCGGCCGGCTCGGCACCCGGTTGGAGGCGCTGCGGCCCTGGCCGCAGACACCGGCCTGACGTCCCCCGGCCCCGAGTCCGCCGTGTCCCGCGGTGGCGGAGCCGCGCCCGCCGGTCCGGGCCGGCCGCCTCCAAGCGATGAAGTGTCGGTCCCGTGTCGCAGGATCGGTTCGTGGAATCCCCGAAGGAACAGATGACCGCGTCCCTCGCAAACCGACAGATGGCCCGGCACGCCTTCCTGGAGGAGTTGTACGCGGACGGCTACTTTCCGGGCCACGTCGTCGACAAGGGCCGCGCGATCCTGCTGCGGTTGTGTCAGCGCATCGAGGCGGAGCGCCCGCAGGACCTGGCGGCCCTCTACGCGTTGACCGACGCGGCGACGGATGAGTTCAACCTGTTGGAGGCGGAGTTCGAGGCGGCCGGCAGCGAGATCGAGACGGTGGCGCGCGAAGCGATAGGCGAGGATTTCTGGGTCGTCGCGACGAGCTACGGGTTCGCGGACGCGGACACCGAACGGCTGATCGCCAATCGGAACTGGTGAGCGGATGGGCGGGCCCACTCGTACGCAACTCGCGCCTTCGAGGTGTGGCCCCGCTCCTGGTCAGGTGGGGCCACCTAGCGGCAGAGCCCGCCGATCATCTCGTCGAAGTCGGGGAACTCCGCCCTCGCCGCCGCGATGACCTCCTCGGCGGAGGCGCGGCGGTTGGCCGCCCACCGCTGGGCGATCGCGGCGAGGCGAGCGTCCGCGCGGGGCTGATGCTCGTGGTCGGGGTACGCCGTTGCCTCCCAGGGGCCGAAGCCGTCGGCGAGCAGCCACAGGTAGGCAGACAGGTCCCGCGCCACGACGGACGTCTCGCCCTACGAGCCGAGGAACACCACCGGCTGGCGTTCGATCGGCTCGCCGCCACGCACCAGCCAGAACGCGGCCAGGCCACCGGTGCCGTCCTGCCCGAACACCCGGAACTCGGATCCGTCCTGGGCCGCGTTCCCGGTCCAGGCCCGCCACCACTCGGCGGTCTCGCCGGGGTCCAGGAACCGGTCGTACGGCTCGAAGTCGACGCCGTCCCCGTCCCGGTGGTCGAAGCCGACCTCGTGAGCTTCCGCCAGCGCGACCGGCAGGGCGCCACCATCGTCTTCCACGGGCGGCACCCTGGTGACGACGACCGACACTCCGGCCCGGTGCCGGGCCACGTCGGGTCTAGGGTGTCGCCGTGGACGATCACGCAGTCGAGTCGTACGAGCACGACGACCAGCACGAGGTGTTCCGGTCCCTGCCCTTTCCCTTCACCGATGACCGGTTCCCGGACCAGCTCGGTGCGGTCGTGCAACGAACCGTGCTGGAGGGCGTGGAACCGGCTCGGGAGATCATCCACACGGACGACAACGCGTGGATCGTCGGCGACGGCGTGAACGACCCGAACGAGCCGGATGCCGTGGTCGTCACGTGCATCCAGCACGTCGCCGAGCGGGACCCGGCCGTGGCCGGGTTGGCCGGCCTCCCGCTCGGCAAGGTGGCCCACCGGGAGGACCCCGGCCAGCCGTGGTCGGTCGAGGCCCACTCGTGGCTGGCGGAGTGACGGGCAGACGGCCGCGCGCCGTCTGCCCGTCACCCACGATGGACGGTCGGGTCAGCTGATGGGCACGAGCTGGAACCGCTGGTTCGCCTGCCCGTTGCAGTCGTAGAGCTGGACCTGCTGCCCGTTTCCGGTGCCCCAGACGTCGAGGCAGCGGCCGGACTGGACGCCCGTGATGGTGCCGTTGGAGTTGACGTTCCACTGCTGGTTGGTCTGGCCGTTGCAGCTGTAGATCTGGACGGCTGCGCCGTTGCCGGAGCCGGCGGCGTCCAGGCAGCGGCTGCCGCCGTAGATCGTCAGTTGCCGGCTGGCGGTGTAGGTCCACTGCTGGTTGGTCTGGCCGTGGCAGTCGTAGAGCTGCACGCGGGTGCCGTTGGTCTGCGACGCGTTGGGCACGTCGACGCACCGGCCGGACTGGTTGCCGAGGATCCGGTTGGCGCCGCCGGACGGCGGCGGCGTGGTCGGCGTGGAGGTCGGCGTCGCCGTCGGGGTGCCGGTCGGTGCCGGGCCGGCGGCGTTGAGGGCGTTGAGGACCGAGGTGTACGCGGCCTTCTTGTTGCCTCCGCCGTCGAACAGCAGCGGGTTCTCGTTCGAGCGCCAGGAGTCGCTGTCGCGCACGCCCCACACGGTGATGCCGATGCAGCGCGGCACGTTCAGGCACGCCTGCGTCAGCCCCGCGTACTGGGACGTGGAGGCGTTGGTGACGTCGACCTCGGTCAGCGCCACGTCCACACCGAGCGCGGCGAAGCTCGACAGCGTGGTCTGGAAGTTGCCCGGCAGGGAACTACCGCCGGTGAAGTGGGTCTGCAACCCCACACAGTCGATCGGCACACCACGGGACTTGAAGTCCTGGACCATCCGGTAGACACCCTGCGTCTTGCCGTACGACCAGTTCTCGATGTTGTAGTCGTTGTAACACAGCTTCACCGACGGATCCGCCGCCCGCGCCGTACGGAACGCCACCTCGATCCAGTCGTTGCCCGTGCCCTGCAGATTCGACTGCCGGCGACTGCCGTCCTCGTTGAACGCCTCGTTGACCACGTCCCACGCGGCCAACTTGCCCCGGTAGTGACCCATCACCCCGTTGATGTGGTCGATCATCGCCTGACGCAGGTTGCCACCGCTCAGACTCTGCATCCACCCCGGCTGCTGCGCATGCCACGCCAGCGTGTGACCCCGCACCTTCAGACCACGCTGCGTCGCCCAGTTGTAGATCTGGTCCCCGGAGCTGAAATTGAACTGACCCCGCTGCGGCTGCGTCGCGTCCGGCTTCATCTCGTTCTCAGCCGTGATCATGTTGAACTCACGACCCGCGATCGTGCTGTACGTCGAATCGTTCAACCGACTCGCCGCGATCGCCGTGCCGAAGTAACGGCCCGACTGCGCCGCCGCCGCACCCAGCGTGCTCGCCGCCTGGGCCGGACCCGGCACGATCAGCGCCGCGCCGGCCAGGGTCAGCGCGCCGGCGGCGGCGGCCGCAGCCAGACGGTAACGGCCGTGCTTCAGTAGACGTTTCATGACACTCCTGTGCATATCGGGGGATGTGCAAGGTCGTGAGGAAACGCGGGCCCGCGTACCTGCCGTGCGGGAGCCGGTGCCGCGAGGATTCTCGGGGCCCCGGCTCCGAAACTTTTCGGAAACGTACCGGTAACTTGCCCAGCAAGATACTCGCGGCTCCGTGATCGGTCAACGTCGATGGCCACGCGGGTTCCCGCGAAAAGGGCCCCGGGCAGCACCGGCACCCGGATCGAGAAGTGCCACCGAAACTTTCGGAGATCGGCCCCCCGAGCGCCACGCGTCAGGACGGGCCGGGCCGTCCGCGTGCCCCCGGCCCGGTCGGTCAGGTGACGTCCCGGCGCATCGGGACGATCACCGCCACCGCCGCGGCAACCAGCGCGTACGCGGTCAGCAGCAGCGCTCCTCCGAGCGGCGGCAGGAGGTGGACGGCGTCGCCGCCGGTCTGGTCGGACATGGCGTCGGCGAGGTAGGTGAAGTCGGTCAGCGCGGCGGTCGCCCCACCGGGCAGGACCGGATAGAGCGCGCTGACCCCGGGGATCATCATGAGCACCGGCTCGCCGAGGTAGAGGTAGCCGACCACGGCGGCGAGGGCGGCGACCTGGTTGCGCAGGAGCGCGCCCACGCCGACGCCGATGAGCAGGTAGACCGTCATCGCGATCCCGATCCGGGCGAGCAGCGCCAGCACGGTCGGCGCGGGCAGCCCGAGCGGTACGCCCCGGGCGGCCGTGACGGCGAACAGCGCCACCGCGGCGGAGCCGGCGAGAACGATCCCGTAGGCGAGGCCGACGACCGCGTGGGTGGCGAGTTTGGCGGCGAGCACGCGCCCGCGGCGCGGCGCGAACAGGAACGTGACGGCGGCGGTGCCGTGCCGGTACTCGGACGTGACCGCGAGCGTGCCGGCGGCGGCCGGCACGAACGCGGTGTAGCCGAGGATGCCGAGGACCGAGCGGAGGCCGACCTCGGTGTCCAGCCCGGGCAGGGGCGGGTCGAAGTTCTCCGGACCCACCAGCGCCATGAGGCCGACCAGTCCACCGCCGAGCAGTACGGCGGCGAGCAGCAGCCCGCGCCACATCCGGGTCGCCAGCAACCGGCGCGACTCCGCTCTGATCAGGGGCCTCATCGGGCGGCCACCGGGTCGCTGGTCAGGTCCAGGAAGAGGCGTTCGAGGTCGGCGGGCGCGGCGACCAGCTCGTGGACGCGGAGACGGTGGGCGGCCGCGAGGTCGGCGACGGCCGGCGCGTCCAGTCCGCGTACCCGGAGCTGTCCGGGCCCGGCGGGTTCGACGGCGCCGGCGGGCAGGGCGGCGGCGAGCGCATCGGCGTCGGGCGAGGTGACCAGCACGGTCGGCGGGCCGGCGAGCCGGGACAGCGGGCCGGCGGCGACGAGTTCACCCCGCCGGATCACCACCAGGTCGTCGACGAGCTGCTGGACCTCGCTGAGCACGTGGCTGGAGATCAGGACGGTGCGCCCCTCGTCGGCGAGTCGGCGCAGCAGGTCGCGCAGCCACGACATGCCCGCCGGATCCAGCCCGTTGCCCGGTTCGTCGAGCAGCAGGACCCGGGGGTCGCCGAGCAGCGCGGTGGCGAGGTTGAGCCGCTGCCGCATGCCGGTGGAGAACCCACGGGTACGGCGGTCGGCGGCCCCGGTGAGGCCGAGCAGGTCCAGCAGCTCGGTGACCCGACCGTCCGGGCAGCCGCTCATCGCGGCGTAGACCCGCAGGTGGTCGCGGGCGGTGTGGCCGGGATGGAAGGCGTTGGCGTCGAACATCGCGCCGACGGTGCGCGCCGGCTCGGCCAGTCGCGCGTACGGCAGCCCGCCGATCGTGGCGGTGCCGCTGGTGGGCGACACCAGCCCGGTCATCATCCGCATGGTGGTGGTCTTGCCGGCGCCGTTCGGACCGAGGAATCCGGTCACCACGCCGGGTGCCACGGTGAACGTCAGGTCCCGCACGACGGTCGCGTCGCCGTAGCGCTTCGTCAGGCGCGACACCTCGATCGCCAGCCGTTCGCCGCTCACGGTCGCGCCGCCGTCCCGCGCGCGATCGCGGCGGCGAGCGCCGGTGCGTCCGGAGTGGAGAGCACGACCTCGTCGAACTCGCCGCCGGCCGCCGCGCGGTCGAGCACGAGGTGCAACCCGGGTTCGCCGCGGCGGGCCGCCACGAGCTGCCGGGGACCGCCGAACAGGCCCCAGACACCGATCTTGGCGAGGCCGGACACCACGAAGCCGCGCCGGGCGCCGCGGGCCAGCCGGACCGGCTCACCCACCGGGGCGACGTGCCGGACCGCGCCGACGGGCAGCACGAACCGCTCCCGCCCGGTCCAGACGCGCTCCCATCCGGTGAACCGGACGTCGATCACCTCGCCGGTGAGCATGACGGTGGCCATCAGCTGTCCCCCTTCGTCGGGTCGGAGTCGTTCGCCGACTCCGGTGCGTCTTCGGTGCCGGTCGGCGGCAGGTCGGCGGGCATGAGGACGGTCGCCAGCAGGCGCGGTTTCCGCCCGTCGCCGGGCCGGTTGCCGAGCAGCGGGCCGACCAGCGCGTTGAACCCGGCCGCGAACTCACCCAGCTCGGCGTCGGTCAGGTGGAGCACGATCTGCTGGTAGCCGGCGCCGTCCGCGGCGAGGTCCACCCGATCCCGGGCCAGGTAGCGGGAGAACTCCGAGAGCAGGCTCGACACGAACGCGGTGAAGTAGCGCTCGTGGTCCTCGGGCGTGGCGGCGGCCAGGGCGTCGGCGTCGAGCGTGGCGCCGTGCGCGGGCAGCGCGTAGACCCGTTCGACGGCCCCGCGCACCCTGCGCCCCTCGACCACGTCGAGCAGCCCGGCCTTCACCAGCGTCGCCAGGTGCCGGTAGAGGGTGGCCTGCGGCACGTCCGGCAGCAGCTCGACCAGGTCGTGCGTGGTCAGCCGGGTGCCGGCGACCGCCCGCAGGATCCGGATCCGCACCGGATGCAGGGCCAGTTCGGCCCACCGCTCCCTCGACATCGCCATGGCGGAACGTTATCACTATTGATAGTGATAACGGTAGGGGTCAGGCCGAGTGGTGGCGCAGCACCCGGGTGAGCAGCCGGGACAACTGCGCGCGCTCCTCCGGCGAGAGCGGCGCGAGCAGTTCGTCCTGCACCACCGCGAGCCGCGTCTCCAACCGCCGCAGCTGCCGCCGCCCGGCCGGGGTGATGGTGACGACGTTGCGGCGCCGGTCGGCCGGGTCCGGCTCGCGGGTCACGTAGTCGCGGTCGGCGAGTTCGTTGAGCGCCGCGACCACGTCGCTGACGTGGATGCCGCTGCGGCGGCCGAGCGCCGCCTGACTGGCCGCCCCGAACTCGTCCAGTGTGGCGAGCAGGCGGAAGTGGTAACCGCGGGCGTCCACCGCGGCGAGCCCGTCGCCCACCATCCGTCCGGCGCGGACGGCGGTCTGGCTGATCAGCCAACTCGGCAGGCCGGCCAGTCGGGCCGGCACGACGTCCTGATCCGGAGTGTCCATGTGAGCAGCCTAACCAGAAACGTTGGTGCAACCAACGAAGCGGACCCATACTGTTGGTCGCACCAACGTTAGGACGACCAACGAAGGGCAGATCATGATCAAGCCGTTCCGAGTCGACATCCCCCAGCGCGACCTCGACGACCTCGCCGACCGCCTGGCCCGGACCCGCTGGCCCGACGAACTGCCGGACGCCGGCGCCGACTACGGCATCCCGCTGGCCCGGGTACGCGAGCTGGCCGAGCACTGGCGCACCGGGTACGACTGGCGTGCGCACGAGGCCGAACTGAACCGGTACCCGCAGTTCACCACCGAGATCGACGGGCAGAACGTGCACTTCCTGCACGTCCGCTCCGCCGACCCGGACGCGCTGCCGCTGATCCTCACCCACGGCTGGCCCGGCTCGGTGGTGGAGTTCCTCGACGTGATCGGGCCGCTGTCCCGGCAGTTCCACGTGGTCGTCCCGTCGATCCCGGGCTTCGGCTTCTCCGGCCCCACCCGGGAACGCGGCTGGGACGTCACCCGCGTCGCCCGCGCCTGGGCCGAGCTGATGCGCCGGCTCGGCTACCGGCGGTACGGCGCCCAGGGCGGCGACTGGGGCTCGGTGATCTCCACCCGCCTGGGCGGGATCGCCCCGGACAACGTCGTCGGCGTGCACCTCACCTACCTGCCCACACCCCCACCGCCGGGCTGGACGGGCGAGGGCGACCTGTCCGAACAGGACCGGGGCCGGCTGGCGCGGATCCGGCACCTCATGACGCACCGGCACCCGCACCAGATCCTCTACGCCAGCCGCCCGCAGACCGTGTCGTACGCGCTGAACGACTCACCCGCCGGCCAACTCGCCTGGATCGCCGAGAAGTTCACCGAGTGGGCCGACCCACGTTCCACCATCAGCGCGGACCGCATCCTCACCGACGTGTCGCTCTACTGGCTCACCGGCACCGCGGCGTCGTCGGCCCGACTGGTCCGGGAGAGCGCGCTCGGCGGACCGCCCGCGCCCTGCCCGCCGCCGGTGGGCGTCGCCGTCCTCCCGCACGACATCACCCGGTCCGTCCGCCCGCTCGCCGAACTGACGTACCAGATCCGGCACTGGAGCGAGTTCGACCGGGGAGGCCACTTCGCCGCCCTGGAGGTGCCGGACCTGTTCGTCGCGGACGTCCGCGCCTTCTTCGACGACCTGCGGTGAGCGCGCGGCAGGCCGGCCCGGGACCTCCCGGGCCGGCCGATCCCGCCGCTCAGGCCAGTGCCGCGGCGAACATCCCCGCCTCGTACGCCCCGCCGCGCTGGTGCACGATCACCGCGAACCGGTTCGCCGCGTTGATCAGGCCGACCAGGCAGACCAACGCCGCGACCTGGTCGTCGTCGTAGTGCTCGCGCACCAGGGCCCAGGTCTCGTCGGACACCCCCTGGTGGGCGTCGGCGAGCCGGGTGCCCTCCTCGGCGAACGCCAGCGCCGCGCGCTCCGCCTCGGTGAAGACGGTCGACTCGCGCCAGGCGGCGACCAGGTGCAGCCGGACCGCGCTCTCCCCGGCGGCCGCCGCCTCCTTGACGTGCATGTCGATGCACCAGCCGCAGCCGTTGATCTGGCTGGCCCGCAGCGACACCAACTCCTGGACGGCGTGCGGCAGCGGCGACTGCTGGAGCACCAGGCCCGCGTTGGCGAACCGCTTCATGAACTTCGCCGCGACCGCGTTCTCGAACAGGTTGATTCGGGTCTCCATCGTTCCGACCTCTCTGCTGGGGTGGTGTCGGACGACCACGAGATGCCGGCCGCCGCGCCGGCGTGACAGCGTGGCCCGGTGACCACCGACACAGCGACGGGACGTCACACCGCGCCTTCGGTCGGCGTCTGGTGGGGAACGCAGCCGAGCAGCGAAGGAGCCAGCCATGGCGGACCCGGCCACCGAGGACTTCCTCGCCCACCGGAACCTGCTCTTCACCGTCGCGTACGAGATGCTCGGCTCGGCCGCCGACGCCGAGGACGTGGTGCAGGAGACCTGGCTGCGGTGGGCCGGCGTCGACCTCGACGAGGTCCGCGACCGGCGCGCCTACCTGGTGCGGATCACCACCCGCCAGGCGCTGTCCCGGCTGCGCGCGCTGGGCCGCCGCAAGGAGTCGTACGTCGGGTCCTGGCTGCCCGAGCCGCTGCTCACCACGCCCGACGTGGCCGACGACGTGGCCCTGGCCGACAGCGTGTCGATGGCGATGCTGCTCGTGCTGGAGACGCTCACCCCGACCGAGCGGGCCGTGTTCGTGCTGCGGGAGGTCTTCGACGTCGGCTACGACGAGATCGCCGCGACGGTCGACCGGAGCCCGACCACGGTCCGGCAGATCGCCCACCGGGCCCGGGCCCACGTCGCGGCGCGCCGGCCCCGGCAGACCGTCTCGGCGGCCGAGACCCGCGACGCGCTGGAGGCGTTCCGGCGGGCGGTCGAGACGGGTGACCTCCGGTCGCTGCTCGCCGTGCTCGCCGAGGACGTGGTGCTGGTCGGCGACGGCGGCGGGATCAAGCAGGCCGTCCCGCGCCCGGTCACCGGCGTGGACAAGGTGGCCCGGCTGCTGGCCGGCGGCTGGGGCCGGGTCGCACCCGTGGCCTCGATGGAACCGGCACAGGTCAACGGCTATCCGGCGCTCGTCGTCCGGCTCCACGGCGAGCTGGACACGGTCGTGGCGGTCCGCCTCGACGACGGCCGGATCAGCGGGCTCTACGCGGTGCGCAACCCGGAGAAGCTGTCGCACATGAACCGGGAGAACACACTGCGCCGGTGAGCGGCGGGCCGTGCGACGATGCCCGGATGAGCAGCGACGTCCCGCCCGACGTGAGCGCCCTGGCCATCAACGTGACCGTCCCGGAGGCGTTGCGCTGGACCGACACCCGGCGCGGCGAGGAGTTCACGCTGACCACGCTCAACGTCCGGCTGCTGCCGGACGGGAGCCTCGCGGCGAAGGCGTACGGCCGGCCCACGGCGGGCGGGCGCGGCGCGTACGTGTCGTTCCGGGTGCCCGACCGGCCGGAGTTGGCCGCGCTGGTCGCGGCGGCGGCCGACCGGGCCGCCGCGCTCTGGGCCGCACACCGCGGCCTCGGCTGACCGGGACACCGCAGGGGAGGAAACCCTCCCCGCTTCGTCACCTGTCGGCCGCACGCCCACCCTGGTTGTCTCGGTCGAGGAACTGACCTCGACCAGAAAGCAGGGTGTCATGTCGATGCTCCGCCGTACCCTCGCCACCGCCTCCGTGGCCCTCGCCGCCGGCGCCGTCGCCCTGGTCGACGCGTCACCGGCGCTGGCCAGTACGCCGTCGAGCTGCTCCAGCGTCCGCCAGATCGGCACCACCCGGGTGCTCACCGTCGGCGGCATGCAGGCGGCGTCCGTGAAGCAGTACTACGGCTGCGGCTACAACTACGCCTACATCTACGTCTGGGAGCAGTACCGGGCCAGCCACTCGAACTGGGACCTGTACGTGCACGTCGTCGACGAGTCGGACAGTGGCACCGACTACGGCGTGGGCGAGCTGAACAACACCACCCGGGCAGAGCTGTGGGGCCGGGCGGCGAACACCGCCGCGCACTGCACCCACGTCACCGGCTACCTGAACTCGACCGGCGGGTCCACCAGCACCGTCTGCTGAAGGGGAACCACATGCGAATCAAGCGCACCGCGCTGACCATCGGCGCGGCGGCGGCCGCGCTGGTCGTCGGCCTGCAGAGCCCGGCCATGGCGTCGGACTCGTACCACGTGATGAACACCGGCGACGCGTTCGGCGGCGGCATCTTCGACTACAGCGGCGAGGCGTACTTCACCGAGCACGGCGACATCCTGAAGATCTGCGACACGGACGCCGACGGCTACGCGGTGAAGATGTACGTCAGCCTGGACGACGCGTACGGGGCGACCCGGTACAGCTTCACCCGGGGCGGCGAGGGCAACTGCGCCACCCACCGGGCCAGCGAGGGCGGCGCGTACAACCTGCCGGAGAACCGCTACATCGGCTTCCTCTTCTGCCGCTACAAGGACGGCCACGAGAGCGAGTGCCGCGCCTACCGGTTCTACAACGACTACTGATCCGCCGAAGGGGGGCGGGGCCGGCCGGCGTGACCGGCCGGCCCCGGGGCACCTCCCGACGTCGCACGCCGAGCGCCGCGGGCCGCGTCCGGGCCCATCGGTAGCATTCGACGGCGATGGTCCACAGCGAGCAGCCGGTGACGCCCGGCCCGGACGTCGATCTGGGGATCGCCGGCTGCGCCGACGCGATCGAGGTCGGCCGGGGCGGCTTCGGTGTGGTCTACCGGGCCTGGCAGGCCGACTACTCCCGCTGGGTCGCGGTGAAGGTGCTCGCCGCCGACTGGGCCGGACCGTCCCGCGCCCGCTTCGAACGGGAGCTGCGCACCCTCGGCCGGCTCTCCGGCCACCCGCACATCGTCACCCTGCACCAGGCCGGCCGCACCGCCGCCGGGAACCCGTACCTGCTGATGGCGTACGAGGAGGGCGGCTCGCTCGGCGACCGGTTGCGCGCCGGGACGGCCGGTGACTGGCGGACGGCCGTGGCCGGCGGGATCGCGGTGGCCGGCGCGCTGGAGACCGCGCACCGGGCCGGCGTGCTGCACCGCGACGTGAAACCGGAGAACATCCTGGTCTCCGGCTACGGCGAGCCGAAACTCGCCGACTTCGGCCAGGCCCGCCCGGACGCCGAGCGCGCCGGCTCCCGCGCCACGGTCACCGCCAGCGTGCTGCACACGGCCCCGGAGGTGCTGCGCGGCGAGCCGGCTTCGGTCGCCTCCGACGTCTACGCGCTGGCCTCGACCGTGCTGCACTGGATCCGCGGCGCGCCGCCGTTCGCCCCGGCCGACGGCGAGCCCACCCCGTCCCTGCTGCGCCGGATCACCGTCGACCCGCCCCCGGACACGCGCCCGCTCGGCGTACCCGACGAGGTGTGCGCGGCGCTGGACCGCGCGCTGGCCAAGAAGCCCGCGCGGCGACCGGGGTCGGTGGCGGAGTTCGCCGCCGACCTGCGTGCGGCGCAGGCGGCGGCCGGCCTGCCGGTGACCCCGTTCGTCCTGGGTGACGTGTCCGCCGACCCGGCGCCGCCGCCGGCCGCGCCGGCCGACCGGCCCCGGTCGCTGTCGGCCCGCCGCCGCGCGGCCCTCGCGCTCTCCGCCACCGTGACCAGTGCCACCGGGGTACGCGGGCGCGTGCTGCGCCGGTCGGCCGGGCTGGCGGTCGCGGTGGCGGCCGTGCTGGCCACCGGGTACGCGCAGGCGCCGCCGACGCCCGCGCCGGTGGCCCTGCCGGACCGGCTGGCGCTCGGAGAGCTGACCATGCACGCGCAGTCCGACGAGCGGATGGTGCAGGTCCGCAACCGCAGCGACCACCCGGTGACGCTCGGCCCGGTGGCGGTGACCGGCCCGTCCCGGGACGCGCTGCGGATCACCTCGGACGGGTGCGGGACGAGTCGACTCGCCCCCGGCGAGGGGTGTGCGGTCGGGCTGGTCGCGGTGCCCCGGGAGGCGGGGCCGCTGCGGGCGGTGCTGGAGGTGACCGTGGCCGACCGACGGTTCGGCACCCCCGTCTCCGGCACGGCCGCGCCGCGCCGGGCAGTCCAGGACGACGCCCCGCCGGGCCGCTGCTACGCCGACGCCCACCAGGTCGGCGCGTCGGCCTACGGCTACGCCGGGGGCCTGCGGGCCATCTCGGTGAAGCAGTACTGGTCGCCGAGCTGCCGGACCGCGATGGCGTACGTGTGGGTGTGGAAGCAGTACCGGGACAACATCTCCACCGGCGGCGGCACCTGGACCGTGGACGTGGCGGTGCGCGGGGACGGCCCGGACACCCGGCAGCGCGCCGCCGGGCAGGCGTACGAGCTGTGGACGGAGCCGTCGCCGTCGACCGGGCGCTGCGTCACCGCCACTGCCACCGTGACGGTGACCCGCTCCGGCGAGGCGACGTCGGCTGCCACCGCGCCGTGGTGCGACCGATGACCGGCGGCTGGTTCGAGGTGCACGGGACCGGTCCGGTCCGGCTGGTCCCGCTCAGCCCGGACGCGCTGACCATCGGTCGCGCGCCGGACAACGAGCTGCCCATCGACGACCGCCAGGTGTCCCGGCTGCACGCGCTGGTCGAGCGTTTCCCCTCCGGTTGGATCATCCGCGACCTGGGCAGCACCAACGGCACCACGGTCAACGGCGCCCCGCTGCGCGACGCGCGCACCCTGCACGACGGGGACCGGGTGGAGATCGGCCCGGCGCGGCTGGTGTTCCGCGCGCCGGCGAAGCACGGCACGAACACGCTCGCGGTCGAGCCACCGCCCGCGCCACCGCCCCTGACCCGCCGGGAGCGGGAGCTGCTCGACGTGCTCTGCCGCCCGTATTCGGACGGTGGCCTGGCGTTCCCCGAGCCGCCGTCGGTGCGGGTGCTGGCCGGCGCGCTGGGCGTGAGCGAGAGCGCGGTCAAGAAGCACCTGACTCGCCTCTATGACAAGTTCGACCTGGTCAGCAACGACGACCGGCGGCGGGCCCGGCTGGCCGCGGAGGCGGTGCGCCGGGGCGCGACCGGTTGACCGGTCTGCTCGGCGGCCGGGTGCGCCGGGCCGGCGGGCGGCCGGGTGTCGTGCGGCTCTCCAGCGCGTCCGGCCGGACGGCTCAGCGGCGGACGCCGACGCCGCCGTAGCCGTGCGACACGGCGGCCCGGGGCTCGCCGTCCGGCCGCCAGTCGGCCAACCGGACCAGGCCGGGCTCGACCACGTCGTAGCCGTCGAGGAAGCGGGCCACCTCGGCGTGGGTGCGGGGCACCAGCGGCGCGCTGCTGCGCCGGTAGACCGCCGTGCCGGCCTGGGCGGGCAGCGGCGGCGCGCCGTCCAGGGTCAGGTGGGAGACCGCGAGCATGCTGCCCGGGGCGGTGGCGTCCCGCAGTCGCGCCACGGCCGCCCACGGGTCGTCCGCGTCCGGCACGAAGTGCAGCACCGCCACCAGCAGCAGCGCCACCGGCTCGGTCAGGTCGACGGTGGCGCGCAGCAGCGGGTCGGCCAGCATCTCGTCCGGCCGCCGCAGGTCGCCCCGCAGCACCACGGTGCGGCCGTCGGTGGGCAGCAGCCGCCGGGCGTACGCCACGGCGACCTCGTCGTGGTCGACGTAGACCACCCGGGCGTCGGGGGCGACCGCCCGGACCACCTCGTGCACGTTGCCCTGGGTGGGCAGGCCGGCCCCGACGTCGAGGAACTGGCGTATCCCCTGCTCGGCCGCCCAGCGCACGGCCCGGCGCAGGAACGCGCGGTTGGTCTGGGCCGCCACGCCGGTGTCCGGGAAGATCTTCAGGATCTCCTCGGCGGCGGCCCGGTCGGCGGCGAAGTTGTGGCAGCCACCCAGGTAGTAGTCGTACATCCGGGCGACGTTGGGTCGCGTCTCGGCCTCCGTCACGCCCTGATGTCTAGCACTCTGGGCGACACACCGCTGACCCGACGTGTCCGTGATCCGCTTGCCCACGCGGTTGACCTGGTACGACGGTGGGACCAGCCGATTCGAGGAGGTACCGATGACCGGTGGACGGAAGACCGTGGAGGTCGACCCGGTGGTGTTCCGCGCCGTCTACGACTCGCCCGCCTCGCTGCCGGGGCGGCACCGGTGGACCACGCCGGAGGCGGACGTGCGGCGACTGGAGAAGCTGCTGAACATCCCGGCGCGCAGCGTCGGCGCGCCGCTGTGGGTCAGCGGCGACGAGCCGGACTGCCCGAAGTGCGGGCGGCGGGTGACCTGGTACGACATCGTCTCCTCGGCGCTGCACGAGGTGCACGACCGGGCGATGATCGCCCGGGTGGTGCTCGGCGAGCGGAAGTACGTCAACACCGAGGTGCCGGAGGCGATCCCCGGTGTCCACTGTGCCGACTGCCGCACCCCGATCACCGGCCTGCGCAGCTTCAAGTGCCACAACTGGGCGTACGCGTTCGAGGCGCTGGAGGAGATCGTCGAGCGGATGTCCGGCGTGCCCGCTCAGTCGCCGCCCGCCGCCTCCTGAGCGCGCCGGGCGGGGCGACGGCCGGGCGGGGAGGACGGCTCGGGGCCGGGGTCCGGCACCGGCGGCATCGGGCGGGTGACCGACGCGCCGCCGGTGACGCGCAGCCGCTCGCCGTGGTGCCACAACTCGACCGCGTCGCCCGGGCCGGCGTCGGGCAGCGCGTAGCCGGCCGTGTCCGGGGTGAGCGTGACCCGCAGCCGGTGCCCGTGCCAGCGCAGGTGGAACACCAGCCGGGTGATCCGGCGGGGCAGCCGCGGGTCGAAGGAGAGCACGCCCCGGTCGTCGCGCAGCCCGCCGAAGCCCTGCGCCACCACCAGCCACGCCCCGGCCAGGGACGCCAGGTGCAGCCCGTCGGCGGTCTTGTCGCCCAGGTCGGCCAGGTCCTGGAACGCCGTCTCGGCGAGCAGGTCGTACGCCAGATCGAGGTGGCCGACCTCGGCGGCGAGGATCGCCTGCGCGGACGCGGACAGCGACGAGTCCCGGACCGTGCGGGCCTCGTAGTAGGCCAGGTTGCGGGCCTTCTCCTCGGCGGTGAACTCGCCGGGGCAGCGCAGCATGGCCAGGACCAGGTCGGCCTGCTTGACCACCTGCCTGCGGTACAGCTCCAGGTAGGGGAAGTGCAGCAGCAGCGGGTAGTCGTCCTCGCCGGTGCCGGCGAAGTCCCACTCCGGCTGCTCGGTGAAGCCGGCCGACTGCTGGTGCACGCCGCGCTTGCCGTCGTACGGGACGTGGACCGCGTCGGCGGCGGCCCGCCAGCCGGTCACCTCGGCCGGGTCGACGCCGAGCCGGTCGGCCACCTCCGGGCACCGCTGGACGGCGTCGGCGGCGCCGCGCAGGTTCCGCCGGGCCATCAGGTTGGTGAAGATGTTGTCGTCGACCAGGGCCGAGTACTCGTCCGGGCCGGTGACACCGGTCAGGTGGAAGGCGCCGGCGTCGTCCCAGTGGCCGTAGCCGTGCCACAGCCGGGCGGTCTCGACGAGCACCTCGGCGCCACACTCGGCGAGGAACGCGGTGTCCCCGGTGGCCGCGACGTAGCGCAGCACCGCGTCCGCGACGTCCGCGTTGACGTGCAGGCCGGCGCTGCCGGCCGGCCAGTAGCCGGAGCACTCCCGGCCGCCGAGCGTCCGCCACGGGAAGGTCGCCCCGGTCAGCCGCAGCTCGGCCGCGCGCTGCCGGGCCTCGGGCAGGTGGGCGTGCCGCCACCGCAGCGCCGAGCGGGTCAGCTCCGGCGCCAGGTATGTCAGCACCGGCAGCACGTACCCCTCGGTGTCCCAGAGCACGTGCCCGTCGTAGCCGTTGCCGGTCAGGCCCTTCGCCGGGATGGTGCGGTCGCCGTCGGCGCGGCCGGACTGGATCAGGTGGAACACCGCGAAGCGCACCGCCTGCTCCAGCTCCGGGTCACCGGCCAGCTCGACGTCGGCGGTGGCCCAGGCCGCGTCGAGGGCGGCCCGTTGCGCGTCGAGCAGGGCGTCGAACCCGTCGGCCCGGGCCGCGTCCGCCTCCGCGACGACCAGGTCGGCCAGCTCGTCGGCCGGGGTGCCGTCCACGTCCGCGCACTCGTACGCGGCGAACTTGGTGACCCGGATCCGCTCACCCGGGCGCAGCGGACCGGTGAGCGCCAGCCGGAACCGGTCACCGGTCAGCTCGGCGTCGGTGGCCGTGTCGTCGGGGGCCGCGACCCGGTGCGCGACCGCCACCGCGACCCGCTGGCCGCTGCGTTCGGTCCGGTGCACCAGCACGCCGTCGGTGCCGTCGTGCCGGCCGGTCTCGGCGGTGAGCGGGTCGTGGATCACCGAGGCCGCCCGGGGGTCGTCGGCGCGTTCCGGCACCCGCTCGTTGGCGAGCAGGTCGGAGCAGATCCGCACCGGGACCGGGCCGTCCAGCGGCTCGACCGTCCAGTCGACGGCGGCGACCGGCCGGCGGGGCAGCGAGACCAGCCGGGTGCTGACGACCCGGACGCCCCGCCCGCCCGGTGAGATCCACTCGGTCTCCCGGCGCACCACCCCGGCCCGCAGGTCCAGCTCCCGGTGGTGCCGCCGGATCGTGCCGGTGCGCAGGTCCAGCGGCTCCCCGTCGACCCAGAGCCGGACCAGCGCGGCGTTGGGGGCGCTGATCACGGTGTCGCTGCGTTCGGGGAAGGCGTACCCGCCCTCGGGGTAGCTCAGCTCGTGCCGCTCGTGGAACCCGTTGAGATAGCTACCGGGCATGCCGTACGGCTGGCCCTCGTCGAGCGTGCCGCGCCAGCCCACCCAGCCGTTGGCCAGCGCGAACACCGACTCGGTCTCGCCGATCCGGTCCAGGTCCGCGCTGGTGCGCCGGATGCGCCATCCGTCGTGCGACACGTGCCCTCCCGGGTTCGGTGCGTGGACCGCCACCGAACCAGACCCGGCTGGGAGGTGGCTGGGATCCCGCTACCCGCGGCGGGCCGCGCGGCCACCCGGGGGTGTCCGAGCACACGGCTCAGGTGGCCAGCACCAGCGTGACCGCGCTGGCCAGGACGAGGAACGGCCCGAACGGCAGGTGGGCCGACCAGCGGACCCGGCGGAGGACGAGCAGCACCACCCCGGCCACGCCGGAGAGGGTCACCGCGAGGACCAGGCCGGCCACCAGCACCGGCCAGCCGTACCAGCCGAGCAGCGCGCCGGCGCCCAGCGCCAGCTTGGCGTCGCCGAGGCCGAAGCCGCGCCGACCGAGCAGCAGGGTGGTCGCCGCGAAGCCGGCGCCGAGGGCCAGCCCGGCCGCGGTGGCCCGCAGCCACGGCGACGGACCGGGCCCGGCCAGCGCGGCCACCCCGAGAAGCACCCAGGTGCCGGCCGCGGCGGGCCAGGTCAGGCGGTTGGGCAGGCGGTGGGAGGCGGCGTCCACGAGCGCCATGGGCACCGCCCAGCCGAGCCACCAGGCCAGCGCCAGGCGGGTCGCGGGCGGCCCGCCGGCCAGGACCAGCGCGGTCACGGCGGCCAGCAGCGCCACCTCCACCAGCGCGGGTGGCGCGCCGACCCGGGCCCGGCATCCCGGGCAGCGGGCGGTGGGGCCGAGCGCCGGCAGGGGGCGGTCCAGACCGATCGGGGTGCCGCAGGCGTCGCAGGCCGCGCGGTCGGGGGCGTCCGGCGGTACGGCGTAGCGGGCCACCGCCAGGCGGACCGGCGGCACGACCGTGAGGACGGCGAGCAGCCGGACGACCGGGCGGGACGGTACGGCCGCCGGGGCGGCGCGGTGCACCCGTTCGGCGGTCACATCAGTGCTCCCGTCCGGTCGCCGACCGTTCCACTCTGGAGCACGCAGAGTGAAGTTCGGCCGAACACCGGCGGGCGGACGGCGGGACGAACGGCCTCCGGCGCGCCGCCCGCGTCACCGGGGCGACCTGCGACGGCGGCGCGTCCCGGGCCGGCCGGGGCGGCAGGACGGATCGGACTCGCGGGTCGCACCCCACCCATACCGGCGGCCGCCGGCCCGGCCTCCGGGGGCACGGCGACGGGTGCGGGTGGGCGCACTCCCGCCCCCGGGAGGGCCGGCGGTCGCCCGCCGCTCACCGTCCGGCCATCCACCGGTCGCCACCACCCGTCTTCACTCACCGTGTTCACGTGAATTGCCTCTGTTGCATCGGCCGACGTCAGCCTATGCTCGCCCCTTGGGTACGACGCAACCCCCCGATCAATAGGCGTCGGAGGCCGACCGAAGACATCAGTTCCCCATTCTTGAAGATCAGCACAGGTAAATGCACGCGGTGGCGGTCGAGGCCCGGCCGGACAGATCCGGGCGCGCTTCCGCATGCCCGGAGCGGGTCGGATCGACCGCACCGGGCCGGCACCGAGGAGGGCTCGGCGTTGCGCACACGGCAATCCCGTCGATGGGAAATCTGCCTGCTCAGCCTCGCGCTGACGGTCGGCGCGGCCGGCTGCGGCAGCGGGCCGGAGGCGACGACCGGTCCGCTGACCGGGCGCGCCGCCGCACCCGTCGCCCATTCCGACGCCGAGGAGAACGCCGCCGCCAAGGCCGCGCTCGCCGCCTATTCCGGCTATCTCGACGCGTCCCGGACGGCGAGCGCGCGCAGCGATCCCGGGCATCCCGCACTGCCCCGTTTTCTGGCCGATCCACTGCTGACCCGGGTCCGGCTGGCAATTCGTGACGCGAAGGAGCACGGCGCGATGCGTACCGGAAAACTGGTTTCCGACCCCACCGTCGTCTCGGTCGACCTGGCCGCCGACCCGCCCACCGTCGAGATCCAGGACTGCCTCGACGCGCGCGACTACCGGCTCGTCACCGTCAAGGACCGCAAGACCGTGCCCGGCACCCGCGGCCGTCGCTACCTGGCCACCGCGACCGCGGCCCGCTACCCCGACGGCCGGTGGCTGGTCAACACCGGCGCCGCGCACCAGGACCAGCCGTGTTGACCTGGGGAGGTGGGGGTGCCCCGGCCCGCCGGACCCGGGCCGGGGCGTCCCGACGGCTGCTGCTGGCCGCCGGCCTGGCGGCGCTGCTGACGTTGACCGGCGCGCCCGCGCGTGCCGCCGACCCGGGCGGCTCCTGCCCGCCCGACCAGACCGACTGCGACGTGTGGGACGACGACCCGGGTGTCCCGGGCGGCGGCGGCGGACCGGGCGGCGGCGGGAACGACGGTGGCGGGGGCGGCAACGGCGGCGGCACCGCGAAGTGCCAGTGGAACGGTCAGGTCGTCAAGTGCTACGACGACCTGCTCGGCTGGTTCAACAACAGCGACGGGTGCTACTACAAGCTGACCGAGCCGCAGCTGCCGGCGCCGGCCGGCCAGCAGTGGTACACCGCCAGTTGCGTCGGGGGCGCCACCGGCCAGCAGGGCAACGTCCTGCTCGCCGCCCCGCCGCCCGGCTTCGGCACGCCGCCCGACCCCGAGGAACTGGCCCGCCGCGCGCTGGCCTCGATCTCGCTGCTGCCGCCCCGGGTCGCTGTCGCACCCCGGCGCAGCAAGGGACCCGGCCTGGTCGGCCTGCCGGTCTGGATGTGGGCCAGCCCCGGCCCGTCGTACTTCGGGCCACTGTCCGCCTCCGCCTCCGACCGGGGGCTGACCGTCGAGATCACCGCGAAGGTGGACCGGATCGTCTGGCACATGTCCGACGACATCGACGTCACATGCCACGGGCCGGGCACCCCCTACGACGCCGACGGCCCGGACGCCGGCGCGGCCTCGCCCGACTGCGGCCTCCCCCACGGATACCCGACGGCGGCCACCTACCAGGTCAGCGCCACCACCTTCTGGACCGTGGAGTGGTCCGGCGGCGGGGAGAGCGGCGTGATCCCCCAGAGCCGGGTCAGCGGTGTGGTCCCGGTGCAGATCAACGAACTTCAGGTGGTGACCCGATGAGTGTGGTGGCGTCCCGGAACGGGACCCCGGTGGAGGCGCCGGTGGCGCCCCCCAAGGTGGTCCGGCAGCGGCGGATCCGGCCCGGCCTGCTGGGCCTGGCGATCCTGCTGATCGCGGTCGGCGGGCTGGGCGCGGCGTTCGCGGTCACCTCGGTGCGGTCCACCGGCAGCTACCTGGCGGTGGCCCGGCCGGTCGAGGTGGGCCAGCAGGTCACCGCCGACGACCTGGTGCCGGTCCGCGTCTCCGGCGGGCGCGAGCTGCGGCCGGTGCCGGCCGACCGGGTGAAGGACGTGCTGGGCCTGCGGGCCGCGGTCCGGCTCACCCCGGGCACGCTGCTCACCCCGGCCCAGCTCACCGACGCCCCGCTGCTCGGCCCCGGCCAGCAGCAGATCGCGCTCGGGCTGGAGCCCGACCAGGTGCCGGCCCGCAAGCTGCACCCCGGCGACAAGGTGCTGCTGGTCAGCACGCCGGACGCCAGTGCCAACGGCAGCGCGGCGGCGCGCGCCGGCGGCACCCGCTTCGAGGGCACCGTGATCGACACCGCGACGCCGCAGAACGACGACACGGTCGTCTACCTGGCGCTGGCCGTCCGGGACGTACCGGCAGTGGTGGCGCTGGCCGCGGACGACCGGATCGCGCTCGTGCTGACCGAGGCCGCCTGATGGCGATCATCGCCCTGGTCTCGGCGAAGGGCTCGCCGGGCGTCACCACCACCGCGCTGGCCGCGGCGCTGAGCTGGCACCGCCGGCTGGTGCTGGCCGAGTGCGACCCCGCCGGGGGCTCGATCCTCGCCGGCTACCTGGGCGGGGCGCTGGACGGTCCGCGCGGCATCGGCGAGCTGGCCGTCGGCGAACTGCGCGACGGCAGCCTGGAGAGCGCGTTCTGGTCGCAGCTGGTCGACCTGGACGCGCCGCGCCGGGAGCGGCTGCTGCTGCCCGGCGTGGTCGACCCGGCCCAGGCCGGCAGCGTGATCCCGCTCTGGCAGCGGTTCGCCGACTACTTCACCGGCCTGGAGCGGGGCGTGCCGCCCTACGACGTGCTGGTCGACTGCGGCCGGCTGGCGGTCGGCGGTCCACCGTGGCCGCTGCTCCGGGCCGCCGCGGTGGTGCTGCTGGTGACCCGCGCGCACCTGCCCGACCTCTCCGCCACCCGGGCCACCATCCGGGCGATCGA
Organism: Micromonospora sp. WMMD754; assembly: GCF_049315235.1. Lineage (NCBI taxonomy): Bacteria > Bacillati > Actinomycetota > Actinomycetes > Micromonosporales > Micromonosporaceae > Micromonospora > Micromonospora sp. WMMD754. Next base: position 2,266,148 of record NZ_CP186058.1, on the reverse strand, counting down.
ACGCGACCTCGGCGAACACCGCGTCCCCCCGGGCACCCTGCGCCTGCTGGTGGTCGGGGACGGGCACGGCACCAGCGAGATCAGCAAGGCGCTGCGGCTGCCGGTGATCGCCCGGCTGCCGCACGACCCGCGTACCGCCGAGGTGCTCGGCCACGGCGGCACCGTGCGCGGCAACCGGCCGCTGATGCGCGCGGCCGGCGCGTTGGAGGTGCCGATCCGGGCGCTGCTGGACCGGCGCCGGGCCCGGTTGGCCTGGCCCGGCACCACCGCCGCGCGCGCGGTGGCCGAACCGACCGCACCGGGGGTGCCCGGTGCGGTTTGAGCCGGTCTCCCACGACCCGCGCGGGCAGCAGCCCGGCGTCGTCTCCACGGTCCCGCCGCTGGCCCCGCCGAACGGTCGGCACCAGGTCACCGCGCCCGCGCCGGCGGCGCCGCCGGCGCCGCCGCGCCCCCGGGTCGACTTCGCGGTGGTCCGCGAACTGCGCCGGGAGCTGAGCGAACGGCTCACCCACTGGCAGCGGGGGCGGGAGTTCGACGCCGACGCCGAGGAGGTCGAGCGGGCCCGGCTGGCCGTCGCGGTCGTCTCCGCGTACGCGGACTCGGTCCGCCGGGGCGGCACGCCGATGCCCGCCGACGCGGAACGGCTGCTGCTCGACCAGGTGACCGCCGAGCTGGTCGGCCTGGGCCGGCTCCAGACGCTGCTGGTCGACGACACCATCGAGGAGGTGCACATCCTCGGCTGCGACCAGGTGCGCATCACCCGGCACGGTGGCGGCGTCGACTGGGCCGAGCCGATCGCCGAGACCGACGACGAGCTGGTGGAGATCCTCCAGGCGGCGGCCCGGCGGGCCGGGGCGACCGAACGATCGCTCTCCACCTCCAAGCCCACCCTCGACCTGCAACTGCCCGACGGCAGCCGGCTGGCCGCCGTGTTCCTGGTCAGCCACCGCCCGTACGCGGTGATCCGCAAGCACAACACGCTCGCGGTGAGCCTGGAGGACATCGCGGGCGGCCGAGCCGACCTGGACGAGATGATCGACCCGCTGCTGCGCGACTTCCTCCGCGCGTCCATGCGGGCCGGGCTGAACATCATGGTCGCCGGGCTGGCCGGGGCCGGGAAGACCACCGTCATCCGCGCGCTCATGGACGAGATCCCGGCCGACGAGCCGTACGTGCTGCTGGAGGAGAGCCGGGAGCTGCTGCCGGCGCGGCGCGGGCACAAGCACCGGGCGGTGATGAGCTTCGAGTCCCGCGAGGGACACGGGGAGCGCGGGGCCGACGGGCGACCCGCCGGTGAGGTCAGCATCGCCGACCTGATCCCGGTCTCGCTGCGGATGGGCGTGCTGCGGATCATCGTCGGCGAGGTGCGGTCCCGGGAGATCGTGCCGATGCTCCAGGCGATGACGACGAGTCGCGGGTCGATGTGCACCATCCACGCGCGTACCCCGGCGGGGGTGAGCGAACGGATCATCGAGCTGGCGCTCTCCCACGGCCGGGAGATGACCGTCGACCAGGCCCGCCGGATGGCCGGCAACGCGCTCGACCTGATCGTCTACGTCACGGTCGACGACGAGACCGCGATCGGTGGGCGCAAGCACCGGTTCGTCTCGCACGTCGAGGAGGTCATCGGCGTGGGCGAGGGCAACCGGATCACCACCACCACGGTCTTCGGCCCGGGACCGGACGGCCGGGCGGTCCCCCGCCACCTGCCCGAACGGATCCGCGACCAGTTGCTGCGGGTGGGCTACGACGCCCGGCTGCTCACCCGGTTCGTCGAGGCCGGGATGGGCGCCTGGCGGCGGCCCCGGCACACCCGCCTCGGGCGGCGGCCGAACGGGGGCCCGGCGTGACCCGGATCGAACTGATCGCGCTGGTCTCCGGTGCGGCCTGCGTGGCCGGGCTGGTGCTGACCGTGGTCGCGCTGGTCGGCACCCGCCGGCCACCGAGGTCGGCGCCGGGCGGCGCCGGGCCGGGCCTGAGCCGGCTCTGGAACGGCTCCGGGGCGAGCCGCGCCGACCGGCAGCGGCACCAGCTCCTGCTCGGCGTCGCCGTGGTGGCCGGCGCGGCGGCGTTCCTGCTCACCGGGCTGCCGGTGGTCGGCCTGCTGGTGGCGCTCGCGGTGCCCGGCGTGCCGTGGCTGTTCGCGGTCGGCCGGGCCGAGCAGCGGGCCATCGCCCGGGTGGAGGCGGTCGGCGAGTGGACCCGCCGGCTCAAGGACATCTCGGCCACCGGGCAGGGGCTCCAGCAGGCCATCATCGGCACGATCGCGACCGCGCCGGAGGAGATCCAGGAGGAGGTGCGCACGCTGGCCGCCCGTCTCCAGGCCGGCTGGCTGGCGCGCTCCGCGCTGCTCGCCTTCGCCGACGAGATCGCCGACCCGGTCGGCGACCAGGTGGTGGCCGCGCTCATCCTGCACCTCACCGACCGGGGCGAACGCCTCGGCGACGTGCTCGGGTCGATCGCCGGCGCCGCGTCGGCCGAGGTGGCCACCCGGCGCGAGGTCGAGGCGAAGCGGACCCAGCCCCGGTTCGCGGTCCGCTTCCTCACCGGCATGACCCTGGCGACGCTCGCGTACGGGCTGGTGAACAGCGACTACATCCGCCCCTACGGGACCGTCACCGGGCAGCTCGTGATGGCGGTGCTCGGTGCGGCCTTCATCGGGCTGCTGGTCTGGGTGCGCTCGATGAGCCAGCCGCCGCGTCCGGCGCGCTTCCTGCCGGCGCCCGACCTGGAGGAGGCGATCGCGTAGTGGTCCTCAACTGGCAGATGACGATCGCGGTGCTCGGCGGGTGTGCGGTCGGGCTCGGGCTGTTCCTGGTGGTCCGCGAGGCGTTGCCGGCCACCCCGGCGCTCGGACCGGCCCTGCGTCGGCTGCACCAGCCGCCCGGCCAGGCCCCGGCGGCGGGCGCCGGGCCGGACTGGTTGGGCGGCTTCGCCCGCTGGCTGCGGCCGCCGCACCGCCAGCTCGCGCTGCTCGACCGGACCCCCGAGCAGTACGCCCTGTCCGTGCTGCTCTCCGCGCTGGTCGGCTTCGCCACCCCGGCGGTCGCCTCGGCCGTGCTCTTTCTGGGCGGGGTGGCGCTCCCGGTGGCCGTACCGGTGCTGGCCAGCCTGGGCCTGGCGCTGGTCGCCGGCCTGCTCGCGCACCGCTCGGTGCTGGCCCGGGCCGACGCCGCCCGGGACGAGTTCCGTCAGGCGGTCTGCACCTACCTCGACCTGGTGGCGTTGCAGCTCTCCGCCGCGCACGGGCCGGTGCAGTCGCTGGAACGCGCGGCGGCGGTCTGCGACGGCTGGGTGTTCGACCGGATCCGGGAGGCGCTGCGGCTCGCCCAGCTCCAGATGCACTCGCCCTGGGACGAGTTGCAGGAGCTGGCCGACCGGATCGGCATCCCGGAGCTGGGCGACGTGGGCGCGATCATGCGCTCCTCGGGCAGCGAGGGCGCCCAGGTGCACGAGACGTTGCGCTCCCGCGCCGACTCGCTGCGCGACCAGATCCGCACCGACAACCTGACCCGGGCCGAGGGGGTGACCAGCAAGTTGGACATCCCCGGCTCGCTGCTGGTCTTCGTCCTGCTCGGCTTCGCCGTCTACCCGTTCATCGCCCGCCTGTGATCCCACCCCGAGAAGGAGAACACGATGCACCTCTACGCCTACCTGTACGCGACGGTGAGCACCCGCCTCGCCGAGCTGCGCCGGGACTCCGAGCGCGGCGACAGCCCGGTGCCGACCGCCGTGATCATCTTCGGGCTGGTCGCGGTGGCCATGGCGGTCACCGGGCTCGCCCTGGCCAAGGCGAACAACTGGATGAACGCCATCCCGAACAACACGGCGCCGAAGGCACCGTGATGCCCCGCCCCGCCCGTACGGTCCGGAGCCGGCCGGCACCCGCCGGCCGGCCCGCCGGCCCGCGCGGTCCGGGGCGGATCGCCGCCGCCCTGCGCGCCCGCCTCGACGCGGGCGGGCGTGAGCGGGGCGCCAACCCGGTCGAGCTGGCGGTGATGATGCCGGTGATCCTGGTGCTGCTCTTCGGCTCGATCCAGGTCGCCGTCTGGTTCGTCGCCCGGTCCACCGCGCTCAACGCGGCCCAGACCGGGGTCAACGCCCAGCGCACGTTCGACGCCGCGCCGGACGCCGGCCGGGACCGGGCCACCAACTTCCTCCGCCGCTCCGGGGACTGGCTGGTCGGTTGGGAGAGGACCGGGCCGACCTGCGCCGAGATCGGCGACGGCGTCACCTGCACGGTGCGGGGCCGCTCCCTGTCGGTCATCCCGGGGGTCTCCTTCGAGGTCACGCAGACCGCGCACGGCCCCGCCGAACGCTGGACCGCGGGGTGAGGCCGGTGCCACGGGACCGGGGATCCGTCTCGATCGAGGTGGCGGTGCTGGCCCCCGCCTTCATCGGGCTGATGGTGCTCGCCGGGGTCGCCGGGCGGACGGCCGTCGCCGACGAGGCGGTGGAGTCAGCCGCGCACGACGCCGCCCGGGCCGCCTCGCTGGCCCGCACCGCGGACGACGGCGAGGAGGCCGCCGAGAACGCGGCCCGCACCCAGCTCGACTGGTCCGGCCTGCGCTGCACGGCGCCGCCCCGGCTCGACCTGGCCGGTTCGGTGGCCGGGAAGCCGACCAGCTTCGCCGCCGCGTACCGTAGCGCGCCCGGCGTGCCGGCGACCGTCACGGTGACGGTGACCTGCACCGTGTCCTTCGACGACCTGAGCGCGCCGGGGCTGCCCGGGGTGCCGGGCGGCAAGACCGTCGCGGCGAGCTTCACCTCGCCGCTGGACACCTACCGGAGCCGCGGATGACCGGGCGACGCGGGGCGGAGAGCGGCCGGGTGAGTCTCTTCCTGGCCGTGGCGATGACCGGCGTGCTCGCCGTCATCGGTCTCGCCTACGACGGCGCCGGGCAGCTGCGCACCCTGCAACGGGCGGACAACCTGGCCGCCGAGGCGGCCCGCAGCGGCGGCCAGATGATCGACCGCGCGGGCGCCATCGAGGGCGGTCCGACCCGGATCGACCAGGTCGCCGCCCGCGGGGCCGTCGCCGACTACCTCGCCGCCGCCGGCGGGGTGGGCGGTCACGAGGTCGACTTCCCCGTGGTCGGCGCCGAGACCCAGATCCGGGTACGCGTGCGGATCACCTACCGCCGGGACCTGCTCGGTCTCTTCGGCGCGCCGCAGACCGCCACCGTCACCGGTGAGGCCACCGCTCGGACGCTCACCGCGCCACCACCGTAGGAAGGAAGGCCACCATGGGTGCACCCCGACGCTCCGCCGTCCACCGCACCGGCCAGGTCCTCACCGGCCTCGGCGCCCTCGTCGTGCTCGTCGGGGTGCTGGCCGGCGGGCCGGTCGCGCTGCTGGCCTTCGCCGGCAACCCGCTCCCCGACCATCTGCCCACCCTGGCCGAGGTGGGTACGGCGTTGACCAGCCGCGACGACGGGCAGCTGTTCCTGCGGGCGCTGGCCGTGGTGGGCTGGTTCGGCTGGGCCACGTTCGCGTTCTCCGTCCTGGTGGAGCTGTCCGCGTCGGCGTTGCGCCGGCCCGCGCCGAAGCTGCCCGGCATGCACCGCCAGCAGCGGGCCGCCGCCGCGCTGGTGGGCTCGGTGGCGCTGATCCTGGCCGCGAGCCCGGCCGCGGCGAGCGCCGCCGCGCTGTCCGCACCGCAGGCCGTGGCCGCCGCCCCGGCCGCCACCGTGACGCAGGCCGCGGCACCGGCGCGGACCGCCTCGGTGACCACCGACCCGGCGGTGTACCGGGTCGCGAAGGGCGACTACCTGGGTGAGGTGGCCGACCGCTATCTGGACGACTTCGACCGCTATCGGGAGTTGGCCCGGCTGAACCGGCTCGCCGACCCGGACCGGATCCGTCCCGGCCAGCTCATCCGGCTGCCCGAGGGCGCGGTGGACTCCGGCGCCCAGCGGCACGCGAACGGCCGCCTGGTGGTGACGTCGGCGCAGCCGGCGCCCGCGAAGCCGGGTGGGGGTGGCGCGTCGTCGACGGCGTCGAAGCCGAAGCCCGCGCCGCAAACCACGACCCGGGACACCACGCCGACCGTGGCGGCACCGGACGGGCAGCCGCCGGCCATGTCGGCGGGGGCGTCCCGGGCGACGGCCGAGGAGGGCATCAACCGACCGCTGGCCATCTCGGCGGTGCTGGCGGTGGCGAGCATCGTGGGCGCGCAGATCGGCGCGGTCCTCGGCCTGCGCCGGCGGCCGGTCCCCGCCCGTGCGCTCGGCAGCGGTCGGCACCGCCGGGACTGACCCGGGTCAGGGCAGCCGGGCCTCGACCCGGCCGGAGACCACGCGGGTGGGGAGCACGACCTGGTCGTTGGCGGCCGGGCCGTGCACCACCTCGCCGCCGTTGAGCCGGAACGCGCTGCCGTGCCACGGGCAGACCACGCAGGCGTGGCCGTCGATCTGCTGCACCTCGCCCTCACCGAGCGGGCCGCTCTGGTGCGGGCAGCGCTCCAGCATCACGGTGACGTCGTCGCCGTGCCGGTAGAGGATCACCGAGACGTCGTCGATCTCCCGGGTGACCAGCTCCCGCTGCGGCAGGCTGCCCAGGTCGCCCACGGCGTGCCAGCCGTCGCTGATCAGGTGCATCTCGGAGACGCTCTGGCTGACCTGGGCGCCCTGCTTGTAGGCCAGGTGCCCGCCCAGGTACGCCCCGCCGCTCGCCGCGGACAGGCCCAGGTAGGCCAGCGCCCGGCCGAGGCCGTGCCGCCCGTTCAGCCGGGCCGCGAGCGAGCCGGCGTAGAGGGTCAGGCCGACGATGTTCGCCCCCGCGTGCACCAGCCCGATCCGGCGTTGGTCCCGGGAGAGGGAGGCCCAGTCGTTCCATCCGGCGACCGCGGCGGGCAGGGCGCTGACCGTGCCGAGCCCGACCAGGGCGGTGGCGGCCCGACGCTGGCCGGGCAGCAGGTCCACCACGGCGGCGGAGATCCACGCGCCGACCGGGACCTGCACCATCGCCGGGTGCAGCGGGTGCCCCAGCCAGACGCCGTGCAGCGCGTCCCGGACCCGTTGCGAGCGCAGCGTCCCCTGGACGGCGCGTTGCAGGCGGTCACCCACCCGGTCGAGTCCGGAGGCCTGTTCGAGCTTCGTCATCAGTTCGCGCACGTGTTCCGACTTCCCGGCCGGAGGGCCCCCAAACCGGACGGCCGGGAAATCCCTCGCAGGTGGGCCGGGGCGTACCGTCGGAGGCATGGCACGCCGTCGCATCCCCCGCTGGCTCGCCCGCGCCCCCATTCCGCTCTACCGCCACGGCCTCGGCCGGCTGCTCGGCGGCCGGCTGATGATGCTGGAGCACCGGGGCCGCCGCTCCGGACTGCCCCGCCACGTGGTGCTGGAAGTGGTCGACCGGGAGCCGGGCGCGCTCTTCCTCGCCTCCGGCTACGGCCGGGGGTCGCAGTGGTTCCGCAACGTCTCCGCAGATCCGGCGGTGCGGGTGTGGAACGGCCCGGACCGGGGCGTGCCGGCGCGGGCGACCGTGCTGGCCGGCGAGGAGGTACGGCAGCGGCTCGCGCGCTACCGGCAGCGGCACCGGCGGGCAGCCGCGGCGTTGGGCCGTGCCCTGGGCATCCCCGAGCTGACCGGCGACGGCCCGCTGCCGGCCGACGTGGACGCCCGCCTCCCCCTGGTCCGCCTGGACCTGCGGGATGGCACCGCTCGCCCGCGCCGCGCCCGAGCTCTGGCCGAACTGGCTGAACGCGGGCGGGCCGGTGACTTCGACGAGTTGCTCGACAAGCGCAACTACCGTTCGTGAAGGTTGGGTGAGATGCCCCGACCGGATCTCCGAACGCGGCTTGTGTGCGCTGGCCCCCGGGCGACGTCGGGGGCATGCTGACCCCATGGGTGTACGCGTCGAGCACGCCGACGGCGTGACCACGGTGATCCTGGACCGGCCGGAGGCCCGTAACGCCGTGGACGGGCCGACCGCCCGGGCCCTGGCCGACGCGTTCCGCGCCTTCGACGCCGATCCGGACGCGTCGGTGGCCGTGCTCTGGGGCGCGGGCGGCACGTTCTGCTCCGGCGCCGACCTCAAGGCGATCGGCACCCCGCGCGGCAACTGGGTCGAGGCCGAGGGCGACGGGCCGATGGGCCCGACCCGGATGCGGCTGTCCAAGCCGGTGATCGCCGCGATCTCCGGGTACGCGGTGGCCGGCGGCCTGGAGCTGGCGCTCTGGTGCGACCTGCGGGTCGCCGAGTCGGACGCGACGCTGGGCGTGTTCTGCCGGCGGTGGGGCGTACCGCTGATCGACGGCGGGACGGTGCGGCTGCCCCGGCTGATCGGGGAGAGCCGCGCGATGGATCTGATCCTCACCGGCCGCCCGGTGCCCGCCGACGAGGCGTACGCGATGGGGTTGGTGAACCGGCTGGTCGCGCCCGGTGCGGCGCGGGCGGAGGCCGAGCGGCTGGCGGCCGGGATCGCCCGGCATCCGCAGACCTGCCTGCGCAACGACCGGGCGGCGCTGCTCGCCGGCGCCGCCCGGCCCGAGCCGGAGGCGCTCGCCACCGAGTTGGCCTACGGCATGGAGTCGCTGGCGGTGGACGGGGGGCAGGGCGCCGGCCGGTTCGCCGCCGGGGCCGGCCGGCACGGCGCGCCGGCCGGCTGAGGCGTCACTTCAGGTTGCGCAGCGCGTCCTCGACGGCCCGGTGGAACGTCGGGTACGCGTAGATCATGTGCCGGAGCTGGCTGATCGGCACCGCCGCGTGCACGGCCACCACCAGCGCGGAGAGCACCTCGCCGCCGGTCGGGCCGGCCGAGGTGGCGCCCACCAGCACGCCCTGGTCGGCGTCGGCGACCAGTTTGATGAAGCCGGCGTTGCCGGTCTTGTGGATCCAGCCGCGGGCCGACGAGGTCAGGTCGGTGTAGCCGACCTGGACGTTGACGCCGCGCTCGCGGGCCTGCTGCTCGGTGAGGCCGACCGCGCCCACCTCCGGGTCGGTGAAGGTGACCCGGGGCAGCGCCCGGTAGTCGGCGACCGGGACGCTGCCCGGCGCGACCGTCGAGCCGCCCGCGCTCATCGCGCCGCCGACCGCGCTGACCACCCCGGCCGCGCCGCCGACCACGCTGGCGGTGCCGCTGGCGTCCGGGCCGCCCTTGGCGCGCCGCATGTGGTCGAGCACGTCCGCCACCACGATGCCGGCCTGGTACATGGCGATGTGGGTGAACGCGCCCTCGCCGGTGAGGTCGCCGACCGCCCAGATTCCCTCGGTGACGTGCATCCGGTCGTCGACCGGCAGGTAGCGCTGCCCGGCGTCGACGCCGACCGTGTCCAGGCCCAGCTCCTCCAGGTGGGCCTTGCGGCCGGTCACCACGAGCAGCTTCTCGCCGGTGAACGTGGCGTCGTCGGCGTGCACGGTGAACGCGCCGCCGTCGTGGCTGACCCGGCCCGCCTTGACCCCGGTGTGGATCTCCACTCCGTCGGCGCGCAGCGCCTCGGCGGCGAGCGCGGACGCCTCCGGCTCCTCGACGGCGAGCACCCGGTCGGCCGCCTCGACGACCGTCACCCGGACGCCGAACCGGGCGAACACCTGGGCCAGTTCCAGCCCGATCGCGCCACCGCCGAGCACCAGCAGCGACGCGGGCAGTTCCTCCACCTCGATGGCCTGGTGGTTGGTCCAGTAGGGGGTGTCGGCGAGCCCGTCGATCGGCGGGACCGACGGGCGGGTGCCGGTGCCGAGGACCACGCCGTACCGCGCCTGGAACACCTGGTCGCCGACGCGGATCCGGTTCGGGCCGTCGAGCCGGCCGCTGCCCCGGAGGAACCGGCCGCCCTTGCCGGTGAACCGGTCCACCGCCGCCGTGTCGTCCCAGGTGTCGGTGGCCTCCTCGCGGATCCGCTTCGCCACCGGCGCCCAGTCGGGTCGCACCTGGGCGGAGCCGGCCAGCTCGTTCACCCGGTGCGCCTCGGCCAGCGCGTTGGCCGCCCGGATCATCATCTTGCTCGGCACGCACCCCCAGTAGGGGCACTCGCCGCCGACCAGGTCCCGTTCGACGCCGACCACGGTGAGGCCGGCCTCGGCGAGCCGCCCGGCCACCTCCTCGCCGCCGACCCCGAGCCCGACCACGACCACGTCCACCAGTTCCGGCTCCGCCATTCCGCCAGCATTCCGCACCGCCGCGCCGCCGGCCACCGGACCCGGCCGGAATTCCCGTGCCGGTCACGATCGGGACGGCCTACCGTGGCCGGATGCACGCGCGCTTCGCCCCGGTCCGGGACTGCTTCCACGACCTCTTCGCCGCCGGCCGGGAGACCGGTGCCGCGCTGACCGTGTGGCACGACGGCGTACCGGTGATCGAGCTGGTGGGCGGCACCTCGGCGGCGGTCCCGCCGGGCGTGGTGGTGCCGGCCGTCGGCGCGGACCGGCCGTGGCGGCCGGACACGCTCGTCGACGTCTACTCGGTGGGCAAGCCGGTGGTGGCGCTCTGCCTGCTGCTGCTGGTCGACCGGGGGCGGGTGGATCTGGACGCGCCGGTGGCCGCGTACTGGCCGGGGTTCCGCGCCCCGGCGACCGTACGGCAGGTGCTCGCCCACACCGCCGGGCTGCCCGCCTTCCCGGTGCCCCGGCCCGCCGCCGCGATCACCGACTGGGACCTGCTCTGCGCCGACCTGGCCGCCGCCGAACCCGAGTGGACGCCGGGCTCCGTCGCGGGCGAGCACGCCTGGACGTACGGGCACCTGGTGGGTGAGGTGGTCCGCCGGGTCGACGGGCGGGCGGTGGGCCGTTTCCTGGCCGAGGAGATCGCCGGTCCGTGGCGGCTGGACCTGGCTTTCGGCCTGGGACCGGCGGACCGGCGGCGCTGCGCCGACCTGTCCTACGGCGACCCCGGCTGGCCGGACCTGGTCCGCGGCGAGCCGGGTTCGCTGCGCGCCCGCGCGCTGGACAACCCGCCGGGCGGGCGGGACGTCGCCGTGGTGAACGGCGACCGCTGGCGGGCCGCCGAGATCCCGGCGGTGAACCTGCACGCCACCGCGTCCGCGCTGGCCCGGCTCTACGCCGGGCTGCTGGCCGGCGGCACCCTCGACGGGGTACGCCTGTTCGGCCCGGATCTGGTCGCCGAGGCGACCCGGGTGCAGTACGCCGGCCCGGACCTGGTGCTGGACCGGACGGCGCACTGGACGCTCGGCATGCAGTGGGAGCCGGACGGCAGCTGGGGCATGGGTGGGATCGGCGGCAGCAGCGCCTGGGCGGACCCGGAGCGGGGTTACACCTTCGCGTACGTGACGGCGCGGCTGGCCGACCACGACCGGGTGGACGAGCTGGTCGAGGCGTTGCACTCCTGCCTCTGACCCGTCGCCCGCGTCAGCGCAACCAGACCGGGTCGGCGCCGGGCACCTCCAGCGGCGGCGGATAGTCGAGCGCCCGGCGCGTCTCGTCGGGCAGCCGCCACGGCTGGTGCACCGCCTTGCCCGGCACCGACTCCAGCTCCGGGACCCAGCGCCGCACGTACGCGCCGTCGGGGTCGTAGCGTTCGGCCTGCCGCACCGGGTTGAAGCCGCGGTACGGCCGGGTGTCGTTGCCGGTGCCGGCCACCCACTGCCAGTTGCCCGAGTTGTTGACCCGGTCGCCGTCGAGCAGCCAGCGGAAGAAGACCTCCAGGCCGGGCCGCCAGTCCAGCCCGAGGTGCTTGGTCAGGTAGCCGGCGGTGATGAGCCGGGCCCGGTTGTGCATCCAGCCCTCGGCGCGCAGTTGCCGCATGCCGGCGTCGACGATCGGCATGCCGGTCCGCCCCTCGGTCCAGGCCTCCAGCGCGTGCGGGTCGTCGCGCCAGTCCTCCCGGGCGCCCCGCCGGTAGGCGGTGGTGGACAGGTCGGGGAAGCCGGCGACGACCTGGTGGTAGAAGTCGCGCCAGCAGAGCTGCCGGACGAACGGCCCGTCGCGGTCGCCGGCCCGGTTGGCCACCGCCAGCGGCGAGACGCAACCCCACCGGAGGTACGGGCTGAGCCGGGAGGTGTCGTCACCGGCCATGTCGTCGTGGATGTCGTCGTACCGGTCGAGGGTGGGCAGCCACGTCGTGAGGCGGCGCCGGGCGACGCTCTCCCCGCCCTCGGCGGCGTCCGGGCTGTCGCCCTTCGGTGGGTCGGGCAGCCGGCCCGGGTCGACGCCCTCGGGCAGCCGGATCCGCTTCGGCGCGGCCAGCTCCTCCCGGAGCCGCACACCCTGCCAGGCCCGGAAGTAGGGGCTGAACACCCGGTAGTGGTCGCCGCCGGCGGGCCGCAGCGCGCCCGGCTCGACGATGGTCAGGCCGGGGAAGAGCCGCAGGAACATCCGGTGTCGGTCGCACTCGGCGCGCAGGCGGCGTTCCCGGCGGTGGGCGTGGCAGCTGACGTCGGCGGAGAGCCCGATCCCCTCGGCACCCACCTTGCGGGCCAGCTTCACGGTCTCGGCCACCGGGTCGCCGCGCCGGACCACCAGGTCGCCGCCGCGCTTGCGGAGCGCCTCGCGCAGGTCGGCGAGGCTCTGGTGGAGGAACCGGGTCCGGTTCGGGGAGAGCTTCTGCAGCGCCGGGTCGAGCACGTAGAGCGGCACCACCCGGTCGAACGCCGAGACGGCGGCGGCCAGCGCCGGGTGGTCGTGCACCCGCAGGTCGCGGGTGAACAGCACGACCGCCGTACGCTCGGTCATCCGGCCAGGGCCGGCTGGAGCGCCGGGCCGGGCACCCGCACCGGCGTGCCGGCCGGGGTGAGCAGCGCCCGGGCGGCCACCGACATCCGCCGGCGCTGCGGCACCAGGGCCCGCCGGACGAAGACGTCGAAACCCTGTCCGGCCACCTCGTCGAGGATCCCGCCGTAGAGCGCGTACGCCGTGCGCATGCACGCCTGCGAAGCGGGGTTGAGCAGCGGGATGCCGGGCGCGGCGGCGAGGTAGTGCGCCTGGGCGCGGGTCACCTCGTACTCGATCAGTTCGCGGATCCGGGGCGTGGTGCGTCCGGCGGCCTTGGCGGCGAGCAGGTCGTCGCGGGTGACGTCGAACTTGGCCAGGTCCTCGTCGGGCAGGTAGGTCCGACCCCGGTCGAGGTCCTCGGCGACGTCCCTGATGAAGTTGGTGAGCTGGAACGCGAAGCCGAGCTGGCGGGCGGGCTCGCGGGCGGCGGCCGGGTCGGAGCTGCCCAGGATCGGCAACATCATGGTGCCGATGACGGCGGCCGAGCCCTCCATGTAGTCGAGCAGGTCGTCGTAGGTCGGGTACGACATGACCGTCAGGTCCATCGCCATGCTGCGCAGAAACGACGCGAAGTCGTCGCGGTCCAGGTCGAAGACGGCGATGGTGTGCAGCACCGCCGGCAGCAGCGGATCGTCGACCGACGCACCGTGCAGGCCGGCGACGAACCGGTCCGACCACTCGCGCAGCCGGGCGGCCCGCTCGGCCGGCGGCAGGTCCTCGGTGCGGTCGACGATCTCGTCCGCGTAGCGGGTGAATCCGTACAACGCGTGCACATGCCGTCGTTTCCAAGCGGGGAGCAGCCGGGTGGCGAGATAGTAGGTACGGCCGTGACGCCGGTGCAGCTCGCGGCAACGGTCATAGGCAGCGGTGAGATCGGTGTCCACCGGCCCTCCTCGGTTTTCGACGCAGCAATCGACGCAACTCGTAACCCTAGGGTACGCTCCCCCACATGGCCAACGACGCAGTTGCGGGTAATGCGCTCCGCGTCGCGCCGGCACAGCCGGAAGCGACGGACGATCCGGTCCGCGGCGTACTGGCCGCGTTCACGAAAGACCTGGTCAAGGGGGTTGACGACACCCTGGCGGGGTTCCTGGCCACCGAGGTCGACTCACTCACCGAGATCGACGCAGCGATGGGTGGCTTCGCCGCGACGGCACGCGACGCCGTGCTGGCCGGCGGCAAGCGGGTCCGCCCGACGTTCGCGTACTGGGGCTGGCGCGGGGTGATCGGCGGCGAGGCGGCGGTGCAGGACGTGCTGCCCGCCCTGTCCGCGCTGGAACTGCTGCACACGTTCGCGCTGGTGCACGACGACGTGATGGACGCCTCCGACACCCGGCGCGGCCTGCCCACCGCGCACCGGGCCGCCGCCGCGCGACACCGGGCCGCCGGGCACGCCGGCGACCCCGACCGCTACGGCGAGGCGGTCGCCGTGCTCATCGGTGACCTCTGCATGGTCTGGGCCGACCGGTTGATGGCGCACGCCGCCGTGCCGGCGGACCGGCTGCTCGACGTGCGTCGCTGCTACGACCAGATGCGGGTGGAGACGGTCGCCGGGCAGTTCCTCGACATACTGGGCGAGCACGACGCGGCCAACTGGTCGGTCGACCGGGCGCTGCGGGTGGCCCGCTACAAGACCGCCAGCTACACCGTCCAGCGTCCGCTGCTCTTCGGCGCCTGCCTGGCCGGCGCCGACGCGGACGGTCCGCTGATCGCCGCGTACACCCGCTACGGGCTGGCCGTCGGCGAGGCGTTCCAGCTCCGCGACGACCTGCTCGGCGTCTACGGCGACCCGGAGACCACCGGCAAGCCGGCCGGGGACGACCTGCGTACCGGCAAGCCGACCGCGCTGCTGATGCTGGCCCGGCAGCTCGCCGACCCGACCCAGCGCCGGGCCCTGGACCGGGCCGGCACGGTCACCGGCGACCGCGAGGTGGCCCGGCTGGCCGACCTGGTCCGGGACACCGGGGCCGCCACCCGGGTGGAACGGATGATCTCCGAGCGGGTCGCCGAGGCGTTGGCCGCGCTCGACACCGCACCGATCGACGAGACGGCGCGCACCGCGCTGACCGGCCTCGCCACCGCCGCCACCGCGCGGCGGTCCTGATGAGCACCTTCGTGAGCACGAGCAAGGGAGCCGGAATGCGCACCGTGAACGGACGGACCGACCGGGTGGTCGTGGTCGGGGCCGGGCTGGGTGGGCTGGCGTGCGCGCTGCACCTGGCCGGCAGCGGCCGGCAGGTGACCGTGCTGGAACGCGAGCCGGTGCCGGGCGGGCGCGCCGGCCGGCTCAGCGTCGACGGGTACGAGTTCGACACCGGCCCGACCGTCCTCACCATGCCCGACCTGATCGCCGAGGCGCTGGGCGCGGTCGGCGAGGAGCTGACCGACTGGCTCGACCTGACCCCGCTCGACCCGGCCTACCGCGCCTACTACCCGGACGGGTCGACGCTGGACGTCATCACCGACACCACCCGGATGGCCGCCGAGATCGCCAAGGTCTGCGGCCCCCGGGAGGCGGACGGCTACCTGCGCTTCGTCGACTACGCCCGCAACCTGTGGAAGTGGGAACGCGCCGACTTCATCGAGCGCAACCTCGACGCGCCGACCGACCTGCTCACCGGCAACCTGCTGAAGCTGTTCGCCAACGGCGCGTTCCGGCGACTCCAGACGAAGATCAACCAGTTCTTCCACGACCCGCGTACCCAGCGGATCTTCTCCTTCCAGGCGATGTACGCCGGGCTGTCGCCGCACGACGCGCTGGCCATCTACACGGTCATCGCGTACCTCGACTCGGTGGCCGGGGTGAGCTTCCCGCGCGGCGGTATCCACGCGGTCTCCCGGGGCATGGCCGGCGCGGCGGAGAAGCACGGCGTGCAGATCCGGTACGGCACCACGGTGAGCCGGGTGGAGACGGCACACGGCCGCGCCACCGGGGTGGTCACCTCCGACGGCGAGGTCGTGCCCGCCGACGTGGTGGTGCTCAACCCCGACCTGCCGGTCGCCTACCAGGAGCTGCTGCCCGAGAGCCGGCAGCGCAGGCTCACCTACTCGCCGTCGTGCGTGGTGCTGCACGTCGGTTCGAAGCAGGGCTATGGCAAGATCGCCCACCACAACATCCACTTCGGACGCGCCTGGAAGGGCACGTTCGACGAGGTGATCCGGCGAGGCGAGCTGATGACCGACCCGTCGCTGCTGGTGACGAATCCGAGCCGCACCGACCCGTCGGTGGCGCCGGCCGGCAAGCACACCTACTACGTGCTGGCCCCGGTGCCCAACCTCGACCGGGCGCCGTTCGACTGGTCCGGTGACCTCACCGACCGCTACGCCGGTCAGCTCGTGGCGACGCTGGAGGAGCGCGGCTACGTCGGTTTCGGCGACGGCATCGAGGTGCTGCACGCGGTCACCCCGGCCGACTGGGCGGCGCAGGGCATGGCCGCCGGCACCCCGTTCGCCGCCGCGCACAGCCTCTTCCAGACCGGCCCGTTCCGCCCGTCGAACCTGCACAGGACGCTGGGCAACGTGGTCTTCGTCGGCTCCGGCACCCAGCCCGGGGTGGGCGTGCCGATGGTGCTGATCAGCGGCAAGCTGGCCGCCGCGCGCATCACCGGGGACTCCTGATGGGCCGGGAGGAGCACCTGGTCGAGCTGGTGGACGACGGCGGCCGGGTGCTCGGCGAGACCACCGTGGCCGCCGCCCACCAGCCGCCCGGCCGGCTGCACCGGGCCTTCTCGGTGCTGCTGGTCGACCCGGACGGCCGGGTACTGCTCCAGCAGCGGGCCGCGGTCAAGACCCGGTTCCCGCTCCGCTGGGCCAACTCCTGCTGCGGGCACCCGCTGCCCGGCCAGTCGTTGGCCGACGCCGCCAACCGCCGGCTCGCCGAGGAACTCGGCCTCGGCCCGGTGGACCTCACCGAGGTGGGCGTCTACCTCTACTACGCCGAGGATCCGGCCACCGGCCGGGTCGAGTTCGAGTACGACCACGTGCTGCGCGCCGAGGTGCCCGCCGACCTGCCGACCCGGCCCGACCCCGACGAGGTGGCCGACCTGCGCTGGGTGGACCCGGTCGCGGTGCTGGCCGACCTCGACACCGACCCGCGGGCGTACGCCCCCTGGTTGGGCGGCGTGGTGAACCGGCTTCTGCACCCGGTCGGCGTGGCCCGGTCCGGCGCGCCGGCCGACGAGGCACCGGAGCGGTCGGGTGGCCGATGAGGCACTGAGCGCGGGGGCGGTCGCACGCCGGCTGGGCGTGGCGGTCACCACCCTGCGCACCTGGCACCAGCGCTACGGCCTCGGCCCGAGCGAACACGTGCCCGGCCACCACCGGCGCTACACGCCCGCCGACCTCGCCCGCCTGGAGATCATGCGACGGCTCACCGGGGAGGGCGTCGCGCCGGCCGAGGCGGCCCGCTGGGCCCGCCAGGCGCCGGCCGTGCTCCCACCGGACCGGCTCGGCCTGAAGGCCCGCACCTCCACGGTCCGCGACGGCGGCGGCACCACCATCCCGGTCGGACGGGCCGGGCCGGTCGCCCGCGGCCTGGCCCGGGCCGCCATGCGCCTGGACTCGCTGACCATCGGCCGCACCATCGGCGACTCGCTCGCCGCCGACGGCGTGGTGGCGACCTGGGAGGGCCTGCTGCGACCGGTGCTCGCCGGAATCGGGGAGCGGCACGCGGCCACGGCCGGGCTGATCGAGGTGGAGCACCTGATGTCCCGGTGCGTCTCCGAGGCGCTCGCCTCGGTGGCCCGGGCGCACCCGACCGTCGGGCCGCCCCGGATCCTGCTCTCCTGCGCGGACGAGGAGCAGCACTCGCTGCCGCTGGAGGCGCTGGCCGCCGCGCTGGCGGAGGCCGGCGTGAGTTACCGCATGCTCGGCGCCCGGGTGCCGGTGGCCGCCCTGGTCGAGGCGGTCAACCGGACCGGGCCGGCGGCCGTGGTGCTCTGGTCGCACACCCGGGCCACGGCCGGTCCGCACCAACTCGCCGCGCTGCTGGCGGTCCCGCGCCGGCCCCTGCTGGTGCTCGCCGCCGGGCCGGGGTGGCGGGCCGACTCGCTGCCGGCCGGGGTGGTCCGACCGGTGGATCTGGCCGAGGCGCTCTCGCTTGCCGTGGCGGTACGGGACTCGCTGGACCAGTCGGCGGCGGGCTGAGGGCCTTTCCGCTCCGGGGCGGCGTCCACTACGGTCGGAAAGTCCGTCTGACCCCGACCCCCTCCGGGAGCGACAGATGCGTCCCCGCACCCTGTTGGCGTTCGCCCTCGGCCTGGTGCTCCTCGTCACCGGCTGCGGCGATCCGGGCAAGACCCCGGAGAAGGTCACCGCCCAACCCTCGGCCTCGGCCACGGCGGAGCCGAGCCCGACCCCGAGCCCGAAACCGCGGCCGACCCGCACCACCCCACCGCCGAAGCCGAAGCTGCGGCCGGTGCCGAAGAAGCTGCCGCCGGGCCTGCACCGGGCCAGTGGGAGCCCGGGGGTGGCGTTGACCTTCGACGACGGTCCGGACCCCCGCTACACGCCGCAGATCCTGGCCCAGCTCCGGGCGGCCCACGTCACCGCGACGTTCTGCGTGGTGGGCCGGCAGGCCAAGCGCTACCCGCAGCTGGTCGCGCAGATCGTCCGCGAGGGCCACCAGCTCTGCAACCACAGCTGGCACCACGACGTGGACCTCGGCCGGCGCCCGGTGGCGGAGATCCGGGCGGACCTGGAGCGGACCAACCGGGCCATCCGCGCCGCCGCCCCCGGCGCGCCGATCACCTGGTTCCGGCAGCCCGGCGGCCGCTGGACCGCCGAGGAGCTCACCGTCGTCCGGCAGCTCGGGCTGCGTCCGCTGCACTGGAGCGTCGACCCGCAGGACTGGGACCACCCGCCGGCGAAGACGATCATCAAGCGGGTGGAGTCGGCGACCCACCACGGCTCGGTCGTGCTGATGCACGACGCGGGCGGCGACCGGACCCAGACGATGGCCGCCTGCCGGCGCCTGATTCCGGACCTCAAGCGGCGGTACGGGATCGTCCGGCTCCGGTGAAACCGCGTCTGACCTGCACTCTTGTCCGCCGGTGTGCCGACGGCCATACCGGTTTGGTCGTCCGAGGAGGCATGGCATATGCTTCTCATGCCTCCGGCGGGGCCGGATGGGAGCAAGTCCGCTTGAAGTTGCGAGTGTGCAATGATGGCGGGGCCGCCCTCATCGTCTAGCGGCCCAGGACGCCGCCCTTTCAAGGCGGTAGCACGGGTTCGAATCCCGTTGGGGGCACGGTCCGGCTCGCGCCGGATGCAACACCAGCCAGGTCCTGTGGAGCAGTTGGAGTGCTCGCCGCCCTGTCAAGGCGGAGGTCGCGGGTTCAAGTCCCGTCAGGACCGCAAGCGCTGACGCCGCGCACCTCATGCGCGGCGTTCTGCGTATCGGCCCATGCGGTAGCATGTGCCGAGCACCACGGCCAGGTAGCTCAGTTGGTACGAGCGTCCGACTGAAAATCGGAAGGTCGGCGGTTCGACCCCGCCCCTGGCCACATAGCCTTTCGCCGGGCTACAGCAACGCCGACCAGCGGAAACGCCGGTCGGCGTTGTTTTGTCTCAAGGGCCTTTGATCTTGGCGGGTTTGACCGTGGTTCACCTTGATCACCCGTTAGCTACCGGCCATTCTCGCACGCGGATCGCACACAACTTCATCACCGTGGAGAGACCATGGGGCTAGCAGACGACATCAGCACCGCTGTAGGAGCGGTCGTCAACTCGGACTGGAACGTACGCACCGGCACTGTGGTACCCACCACAGACAACGTCGCGCTCAGCAACGGGGCCGTTGAGGTTGACGCTGTCTACCTCTACGCCGACTTGGCCAACTCCTCGGGCCTCGCAAGGGACTTCGCCCCTAAGACCGCCGCGAAGGTGATCCGGGCCTACCTCGACGCAACATGTCGCGTTATCAAGTTCCGAGGCGGCGAGATCCGCAGCTTTGACGGAGACCGCGTGATGGCGATCTTCATGGGTAGCTCGAAGAACACCAGTGCCGCCAAGTGTGCCCTCAACATCAACTATGTGGTCCGCGAGATACTTCGGCCCACCCTTGAGGCACGCCTGACCTCGCTCAAGAGCAAAGGTTTTGAGCTGCGGCACTGCGTTGGCGTCGCGTCAGGGCCTGCGCTCATCGTCCGAGGCGGCGTTCGAGGCGGGAACGACCTTGTCTCCATCGGCCGACCGCCGAACGTTGCAGCGAAGCTCAGCGACGTCAGGGCTTGGCCCTACGCCTCGTACATCACCTCGGACGTCTTCAAGAACCTGCACGACGAGGCGAAGTACTCCGACGGGAAGCTCATGTGGGACGGCCCCTACAGCCAAGACGCTGGCGGGGCCGCTGTCACTGTCTACCGCTCGTCCTGGCAGTGGACGCCATGACGGTGCCAGACTCCACCGACACCGCTTGGAAGATCCACGCAGCGCTGGCCGACTGGACCGGCAAGGTAGACGCGAAGGCCTCGTTTGCCCTCACGATCGAGTCGGCGGTGTTGGCAGGAGCGGTCGGGCTGTCAAACTCCGGCTCCCGGTTCGGCAACCTGCACGGGGTGTGGCCGCTTCTCACCTTTTGGGTCGGCGTGGGCTTGCTGGCCGTAGCCGTAGTGCTGGCCGTCTTGGTGGTGATGCCGCGGACCAGGAACAAGAACGTCCCAACCGAATGGCCGGCCAACTTCATCTACTTCGGCCACCTTCAGCACTGGTCGCCAGAACCGCTTGAACAGGCCCTGCGTGATCTCGACCCTCTGCCAATGCTGAGCCGCCAGCTGGTGGTGATGAGCAGGATCGCCTGCACCAAGCATCGTCGGGTGCAGGAGTCGCTAGCGGCGGCCCTGGTTGGTGCCTTCTTGGTAGCGATCGCAGGGATGATCGTCTGACTGGCGGTGACTCCTTGTCGGGCCGACGCTGGACCTCCGGCCTCCCGGCGAGTGGTGGCCGCCAGTCTGCCTCCATCCCCCGGATAGATGCCAAGGACTGCGGCGGCCGATCGGGGTCACGGGTGGCCGTAGGCCATCGGCGTGCCGACGCGCAGCGCCCTTGAGGCCGTTCGGGTGGCGTAGAGAATCGGGCATCCGGGGGATGGTTCACGCCCTGGTCGCCGTCGTCATCGAACGGCGGGCGCCACCCAACAGACTCCGGGGGCAAGCAGCCCTGCTGCGCGGCAGCGATCGCCCCAACCAGGACGACGAGCAACCCCGACGGCGATCGTCACGGCCCCTTGCCGCTCATGCTCCCTGATTTCCGCCTGTGGCCAGCCGGCCCGGCCGATGCCGGCCGGAGGTCGCCAGCAGGCCGGGGCCGGGCCGGCGCGGCCCGCTTTGCGGGCCGCCTTGATCTGATACAGCGGAATTCGGCAACGCCTGACAGACGACTGCCGGCAGGACTAACCTCGACCCTCTCGGAGCCAGCTCACCCTGAGGCCCTCGCTCTCCGTCCGCCCTGCTTCCCACTCGTGGAACTTGCGCCGATCGAACGCGCGTTCTACGCTCTTGATCACGGCGGTGCGGCTCGACACGCCGAAGCAGGTTCCAAAAATTCGACCTCCTGGGAGGTACGGTTTTTGGAACCTGGATGAGGAGGGGCGATGGATCGCAACGAACTGGTCGAGCCGGAGGAAGTCTGGCTCACAGGGGATGAGGCTGAAGCCCGGCTGAGGCAGATGGGCTTGGAGCCGGCAGACCTGATCGAGCCGCTGGAGCTGGCCGCAGTAGACGCGGCGGGTTGCACCGAGGTGGATGCTCCCGGCGCTGCTGGGTACGTCTTCTGGACCCGAGGGAACCGCTACCTGAGGGAGCGATTGATCCCTCAGGGTTGGGGATGGACCAACAGGGACAACATCCTCCGAACCATCAGCCCTGACGGATCATTCAGCATCTCGGCAATCAGCGGAGCGGGGGCTGTTGGCGTGCCGGGAGGTCAAGTGCAGACACGCAACCCGAAGGGTGCCGCCGTCGCTACGCTTGTCCGTTACAACTACTCGGTCGCTGGTGGCGCGCGGAACGCTGATTTCCTCCCGGGGCTCGATTTCCCTGCGGAGCAGTTCGAACCCGACATGCATCCCACCTGGTTTTTGCTCTACAAGGCCACATCCGAAGGCATCATGTTCGAACTTTCGTTGCCAGTCGACATGCTGGGTAGCTCGGTTAATCGCTGGCGCGAGCACATCATTGTTGGACCCGCAGGGTACGGCGGTGACGGCGGCGTTAAGCTAGACCTGGACGTCTTCACCGATCAGATCAATGAAGTAGTGGACGTTCCCGTTGAGCGGATTGCCTAGATAAAGGCTAGAAACGAATGGATTGAGAGGTCAGGGTCATGTTGACGCCATCACGGCTTGTCGTGGCGAGGAAGCGGCGGCGCATGACTCTGGCCCAACTGGCAGTTGCGTCTGGGGTTTCGGTTCGAAGCATCACAGCCTTCGAGAACGGCCACAAACAACCTGGGTCCGACACTCTGGACGCACTTTCTGAGGCACTGCGCTTCCCGCGACCTTTCTTCCACGGGCCGCCAATTGACGAGATTCCTCTGGGCTCGGTTAGCTTCAGAGCTCTCTCGAAGATGAGCGCACTGGACCGCGAGGCAGCCCTTGGAGCCGGTCAGGTATCAGCTCTAATCAACGAATGGAACGAACGGCATTTCCGTCTGCCGGCGACCAACGTGCCGACACTCTCTCACTTAGGTCCCGAGGAAGCCGCGGAGCGTGTTCGAGCACTGTGGGGCTTGGGGGAAGCGCCCATCCCCAACATGGTGCACCTGTTGGAGGCCAACGGTGTCCGTGTATTCTCCTTGGCGGGAGACTGCGAGAGCATTGACGCATATTCCCTGAGGCACAAGGGAAGACCGTTTTGTATTTTGAATACCCGAAAGTCGGGCGAACGGGGCCGGTTTGATGCAGCCCACGAGTTGGGCCACTTAGTTCTTCATGCAGATGACAGGCTGGCCCACGGCGTGGAAGCCGAGGAGCAAGCCAACAAGTTTGCATCGGCATTCCTGATGCCTCGCGCCGGCATATTGGCGCAGTCCTTGCGCGATGCGACGCCAGACAGAATCCTGCTGGCTAAGCGTAAGTGGAAGGTAGCTGCCGTCGCCCTCACTTATCGCCTGCATGATCTAGGGCTGCTTTCCGAGTGGAAATATAAGGCCGTTTCGAAGCGGCTAGCTCAGTTGGGCTACCGGCGCGGCGAACCTGGCGGCATTACTCGTGAAAGCTCTCAGCTCCTAGGTAAGGTTTTCGCCTCTCTCCGTCACGATGAGGAGAGAATTTCGCTCGCAGACGCTTTAAGCCTCACGACCGAGGAACTGAATCTCCACGTTTTCGGCCTTGTGCCCATCGTCCTTGATGGTGGCCGGGAGGCGAGCCCTCCAAGCCGTCCACGTCTTCAGTTGGTTGGCGCGCGGCGCGGCTAAGCCGTGTCCCCTATGCGAGATAGCCGCTCTCGGATCCGTCGAGCCGCCTCGGTGGATGCGATCTCTGCGGAGTTGATGGTCAGGTCTGCGCCGGGGAGCGGTGGCGTGCCGTCCCATGCCCGGAGTCGGTCGCTGGTATCGCCGATTGCGCGAGCTTCTATCCGGTCCTCCGCTACAGCCCGTGGGCACCACACGTAGACGGTGAGCCAGTGTGCCCCTTCGATGGCGGACCTGACCGCCTCGACGGCTTGGACCTGGCCGAGATGCACGATGGGCACGTGGTCGGTGAGGTCGCTACGCAGCGCCGGTCGATCAACTACGTACCGGGCTCCGTACCGGTCGTTCTCCCACACCACATCTCCGCGGCATCGGAGGCCCTGGAGCCGTTCGACGGTGGCCATCCGATAGCCGGCGGTCCGCCCTGGTCCTGCTTCGAGGCGGCGGAACAGCCTGAATGTGGGATTAGCGTCGGTGAGAGCGCGGGTGATCGTGTCCTTGCCGGCAGCCGGCACAAGCGTTGGGCGCCGATGTACGAGAGCGCGGTGACATGAACCGCATCGTCGCGGCAGCGCAGAAGCTCGGCGGTCCTCACGTGCTCGTCAACAATGCCGGCGGCTGGACCCCGCAGCGGCAGTATCCGCAGGCGACCCCTGCCGAGTGGGCCGCGACGATCAGCTTGAACCTCACGGCCCCGATGCTCCTCAGTCAGCTCGTTCTGGACACCATGCGGGAACAGGGTGGTGGCGCGATCATCAACATCGCATCCAGCGGGGGCATTGGCTTCGAGTCCTACGGCTCGCCCGAGTACGGGGCCGCCAAGGCTGGTCTGATTCGCTTCACCACCAGTTTGGCCAGCTTGGAAAGTAGCCATGGGGTCCGGATGATGTGCGTAGCGCCAGACTGGATCGGGCTGAGCCGAGCCCAGGCCCAGTGGGAGCGCATGAGTGCCGACGAACGTGCGGCATCTCGCCCATTGATTCCTCCGGCCGAGGTTGTCTCCGTCGTCTTGAATCTCATCCGAGAGGGAGCCGGTGGAACCGTGGTGGAGATGTGGGGAGGTGATCAGCCTGTCGTACACGCCCCGTAGACCGGCGTTGGGCCTCCGCAATTCGGCAGATCCGGATGCCGTCTGCGGTCGCGCTCAGTGGCGGTAGCGGAGGTCCGCAGCGCGTCTCGGCAGCGCACGCCTGGTCAGAAATTAGGCTCGACCGATGAGGGCAGCTGACCGTGCATGGCGATGTTGCACGGCTGCCCCGGAACACATCACCATGCGGAGCTAGTTGCACGACGGGGTACGCAGACCGTCTGACCTGCAGAAATGCGGTGCCTGAAAATCGGAAGGACCGCGGTTCGACCCCTCCCTTGGCCACATAGCCTTTCGCCCTGCTACAGGAGCGCCGACCAGCGGAAACGTAGGTCGGGCGCTCTGCTTTGCGCTCGATGGGCCCGACCGTCCGGTCCGAGGGGAGCGTTAGGGTGCGGCATGACCGAGGTTCCGCTGACGGGTGGGCACATCGCTCGTGAGGTCGTCCGGATCGGCGGGACCGTGCACCGCAGAGGCGGCACGGAGAACGCGTTGAGCGTGCGGCTGCTCTCCCACCTGGAAGCCGTCGGCTACCCGTACGCGCCGCGGCACCTGGGAGTCGACCCACAGGGTCGGGAGATGCTCACCTTCATCCCCGGGGAAACCACGGACCACCCCAGCCAGCGGGCGGCCGGAGCGTACGCCCTGGGCGGGAAAATGCTCCGCGCCCTGCACGATGCCACCTCCGGCCACGCCCTGGCCGACGGCGCCGAGTGCGTCGTCCACGGTGATCCGGGTCCCTTCAACACGATCTTCCGGGACGGCCTCCCGGTCGCCTTCATCGACTGGGACTCGTGTCGCCCGGGCGACCGGTTCGACGACATCGGTTACATGGCGTGGACCTGGTGCATCCAATCGCAGGGCCACGTACCGGTGGCGGACCAGGCCCGTCACCTTCGTGAGCTACGCGACGGCTACGGCGATGTCGAGCCCCAGTCGCTGATCCGGGCCGTTCTGCGCAGGCAGACCGAGCTCGCCGAGGTGGAGGAGGCCAACCTGCGCGATCCGCGACACTCTCCCGCGCGGCGTCGCCACGCCGAGTGGGCGGTCGCGTGGGCGCGGGCGGACCGAGCCCTGGTCGTACGGCACGAAGAGGAGCTTTTCGCCGCCCTGGCCGCGCCGCGGCGACCGTTGGACCCGAGCGCGTAACCGTCGCCGGGCCGCGCGGAGATCCCCGGCCGGCGCGGACGCCGCCGGGGATCGTCACGCCGCATCGTCGGCGACCCGCCGCTCAGGCGCAGCAGGTGCCCTCGGCCGCCTTGGCCAGCTGCGGGGAGTCGGCCTTGACGGTGTAGACCTCCCACGGCTCGTCGCCCGGGCCGCGCACCCAGACCTTGTCCTGGAGCGCGTAGCAGCACTCGGTGTCGTTCTCCTCAAGCGTGACCAGGCCGGCGTCGGTGAGGCGGCCGGTGGCGGCGGCGACCTCGTCGGTGCTGGCCACCTCGACGCCGAGGTGGTCCATCACGGTGGGCCGGCCGGCCTCCCCTTCGAGCAGGACGAGCTTCAGCGGCGGGTTCTCGACGGCGAAGTTGGCGTAGCCGGGGCGGCGCTTGGCCGGCTCGACGCCGAACAGCTTGCTGTAGAAGGCCACGGAGCCTTCGAGGTCGGCCACGCGCAGGGCGAGCTGGACACGGGACATGACGTCTCCTTGTCTAGATGTTCTTCGAAGCAGTTCCCAGCCTGCCCACTGTTTTGAGATCTGTCAACCTAGAGGATCGTCGAAACAGCCGCGGGGACGGCGGCGCGTGAGATCAGGCTGCGGGTCGCGGCGCCGGTCGCCGGCCTCCGACGCGACCGACGTGACTCACTGCGGCGTCTGGCCGCGACGCCACACCTCGCTCTGCACGCCGTGCCGCTCGGCGGTGTGCCGCTCCTGCTCCAATCGCGCGGCCCGCGCGGCGGCGGTGTCCTCCGGCCCGGACAGCCGCGCCCGGTCCCGGCGGGCCACCAGGACGAACGCCCCGATCATCAGCACCGCGATGACCACCAGCAAGCCGACCAGCGCTCTCATGACGTCGAGCGTAGGAAGAAATGTCAATCCTCTTGCGCCTCAAGGTTTGTAATGCAAACCTGTTTGGGCCACAGCAGCTCGACGCCCCGGGAGGAACCATGTCATCCGCACCGTCACCCCATGAGGAGAGCCCGGAGGAACTGCTCGATTCGGTGACCACCCTGCGCCGCAGAGCGCGGGCGGCCCGACAGGCGTACTGGTTCCCGCTCCTGCTGTTCGGCGTGCTGACCGCCGCGGCCGCGCCGCTGTACGTCGAGTCGACGGAACCGGCCGCCCTGCGCGCCACTCCGGACAACCCGCCGCTCACCGGCCTCGGCGGTGACTTCCTGGAGCGGTCGGCCGCGCTCGGCTGGTACTGGCTGGCCGCGCTCGTCGGCGGCTACCTGCTCAGCCTCGCCTGGTACCGGCGGCACGGCCGGCGCGCCGGCGTGCAGACCCCGACCCGGGCGTACGTCGTCGCCGGCATCGCCGGCACGCTCGTCGGCCTCGTCCTCCCCGTCGTGCTGGAATTCCTGCTGTTCAACACCGCGGCACCGGTGTCGGACGGCACCCGGTGGCTGACCGGCCCGCTGCTCGGCGCCGCCAACCGCGGCATGCTGCCGCACCTCGTCATCGCCCTCGGCCTGGCGGTCCTCGCCCACCTGGAACGCAGCCGACGCCTGTGGCTCGTGGTCGGTCTCCACACCGCCGTGCTCGTCGCGGTGAACGCCTGGTTCCAGGTCGCCGACCTGCAACCGGGCGACCTCCACCGGTTCAGCTTCATGCTGGCGGCCCTGCTTCCCGTACCGGTCCTGCTGATCGGCGGGGGTGTCGCGCTCGCCGCCACCAGGCAGCAGCACAATGGGTACGCGTGAGCACCGAGGACGGCCCCCGCAGCGCGCCGGCGTACCCGACGAACGGCCTCGACGACACCGTCCACCAGCGGCACCGGCTCGGCATCCTGACCATCGCCGCGGAGAGTGAGCGGGTGGAGGTCGTCTATCTCCGGGAGGCCCTCGAACTCACCGCGGGCAACCTGTCGAGGCACCTCACCGTGCTGGAGGAGGCGGGCCTGATCCAGGTGGAGAAGGGTTACCACGGTCGTCGTCCGAGAACCTGGATCCGGATCACCCGGGAGGGCCGGCGGGCCCTGCTCGCCGAGATCACCGCCCTGCGGGCGCTGCTCACCCGCCACACGGCCCTCGGCCCCGGAGCGGACCCCGCCTGAGATCGCGGATCCGTCAGCGGCCCCGGCGTGGAGGGCGGTTCTGGGCCATGCCGCCCTGGATCGCCTCCCACACGCTCCGGCCCGCCTGCCGCAACGTCTGCCCGGCCTGACCCGCCAGCTGCGCCGCGCCGGCGGCCGAACCCGAGCCGGCGTCGTCGCTCGTACCGCCCGCACCACCCGACCCGGCGTCGCCGCTTCGACGACCCTCGCCGCCCGGCCCCGCGTCGCGGCCGGAGTCCCCGTCTCCCGAGTCGGCGTCAGGAGCGGAGCCCGAACCGGCTTCGGGCCCGGCCTTCGGGCCTTCGCTCTCGCGGGCAGGGCCGCTGCCGACCCCCGAACCGGCGGCGAACTCGGCCGCGGTCTCCTCGGCCGGCCGGACCGCCGATGCGGTGACCTCGGCCGCCGCCCGGTCCACGACCGGTTCGCCGAGCCGACCGGCCGCGCGGTGCACGTCCTCGACCGTCGCCCCGACCGACCGGGCCAGCGCGTCGATCACCTGCGGGTTCCGGTCGATGGTGGTCAGCGCCCGGTCCAGGATCTGCACCAGCTTCTCCAACCGGACCTTGAGCAGCGCCTCGGCCCGGACGCCGGTGATGTCCAGCTCGACGCCCTCGAGGTGCACCCGGACGCCCGCGTCGAGCTGGAGCAGGTTGGCCAGCCGGGCCCGCAACGACAGGTCCGCGTCCAGCCCGTCGACCGTCAGCCGGATCTCGTCGACCGACAACTCCGGCACATCGAGCAGGACGTCCGGCTCCGGCCCGGCGCCGCCCCCCTGCTCCGGCCGCTCGTCGGCAGGCTCCGGCCCGCGTTCGCTGGCTCGACTCTCGCTCATGCTCCCCGCTCCCCCGTCGGCCGGTCCGTCCGGTCCGGGTCAGCGGCGGTTACCCGCTTTGCGGTACGGCATCCGTCGGCCGCGACCGGGTCCCGTCGATCGACGATTCCGCCCGTCCCCGGCTGTCGGAAACACGGGCTTCCCGCTGTCCGGAAGCGGGCGCGACGAAAGCTGCACAGCGAGACATGAGCCGGTATGGTCCGGGCCTATGGGACAGGAGATGGCCGATCCGGACGAGGTCCGGCAGGAATCCGACCGCTTCTCCCTCCGCAGCAGCCTCCTGGTCCCCGTGCCCGTGGAGCGGGCGTACGCCGTCTTCACCGGCGCGCTGTCCGACTGGTGGGTCCGCGAATACACCTGGTCCGGGCCGCAGGCGCTGGCCGGGCTCGGCATCGAGCCGCGGGCCGGCGGCATGCTCTACGAGATCGGCCCCTACGGCTTCCGGAACGACTGGGGTCGCGTGCTGACCTGGGACCCGCCCCGGCGGCTGGTCTTCACCTGGCAGATCGGGCCGGACCGGGTGCCGGTGCCGGACCCGGCGCGGGCCAGCGAGGTGGAGGTCCTCTTCCATCCCGAGGACGCCGGGTCGACCCGGGTGGACGTGGAGCACCGCTACTTCGACCGGCACGGCGCGGCGGCCGAGGGCTACCGCCAGGCGCTCACGGCGGGCTGGCACGAGCTGCTCTGCCGCTACCTGGCGACGGCGGCCCGCGCGGAGGACTGACCGGAGCCGAGAGGCGGTCAGCCGGTGATGCCCCGGCCCACGCCCGGGCCGCCCAACCCCGTCCCGCCCAGGTCGGCCCGCCGGCCGGCGTCCGCGCCCGAGCGGTAGCCACCTCCGGCGAGGCGGCGGCGCGGGGCGGTACGCAGCCGCGGGTACACCTCGGCGAGCCGCCGCTGCACACGGTCGGAGCGGTCGGCGAGCACCAGCGCCATCGACGGCGCCCCGGCCTCGGCGACCGCGCCGGCCTCCGCCGCGCGCAGCCGCTCGGCGACGACCTGGGCGAAACCGGCCAGCCAGGTGCGCCGGTACGCGGCCGGATGCTCGCCGTCCGGCACGACCGCCCCGGCCAACCCGTGGGCGGCCTGCACCAGCAACGAGGTGAAGAGCAGCTCGGCCCGTTCCAGGTCGCTGGCGAAGCCGAACAGGTGCATGGCGAACCCGGAGCCCTGCCGGCGGCGTACGCAGCGGCAGCGCAGCGGGTCGGCGACCGCCGCGAGCAGGCCGGCCTTGTCCCGGGCGTACGGGGCGACGACCTCGACCACCCGGTCGCCCACCGGGTCACGGGTCGGGTCGGCGGCGGCCAGCAGCGCGCGGTCGACGCCGTAGCGGGCGATCAGCTCGGTCGCCTTGGCCATGAAGGCGGCCGACTCGGCGGGGGTGCAGGCCGGGTCCTCGGCCTGGGCGAGCAGCTTGCGCACCTTGCTGAGCATCGCCTCGGACATGCCCCAGAGCTATCACAGCGCCGTCGGGTGCGGGCGTTCAGTCCTCGCGACTGCGCAACGTGGCGATGGTCGAGCCGGCCAGGGTGAGCAGGCAGTCGGGCAGCAGCCCGTCGGCCGCCGCCGCGCCGAACAGCGCCTCGCCGGTGTCGGCGTCGTCGTTGGCGCACGCGCTGACGAAGCGCGCCACCCAGCGGGTGTCGTAGTCGGCCTGGTCGATGCCGGGGAAGTCGAGCGCGGCGGCGCCGGCCGGCGCGTCGTCGCCGAGCATGGTGGCGGCCAGGCACCAGGCCACCCCGTACGCCCCGGACAGCCCCGAGCGGTCGACGACCGCGTCGAAGGCGCCGACCACGCCGGCGCCGTCCCCGACCAGCGCCGAACGGAGCACGGCGGTCGCGTCGTCCAGCGTCTGCTGTGCTTCGTCGGTCACCTGCGGAACAGTAGCGCCGGGGGTCAAGCGGTGACCCCGGATCGGCCCGACGATCACGCACAGTGATTCCCGCAGTCGGGGTGCCGACGGAGCCCACTCCACAGTCCCGCCCGCCGCGTCGGCACGCTAATGTGCGCAGCGGACCTTCGCCCGAGGAAGGACGACCATGCTGAGAACACGCACGTCGCGCGCGGCCCTGTCCACGGCCTGCGCGGCGCTCCTGCTCGCCACCAGCGCCTGCGGGAGCGACGAGCCGAAGGACGCGACCACCACCCAGGTACGCCTCTACGGCACCGACGGCAACATGCTCAACTCCTACGCCGCGTCCCTCAAGGACCGGGCGGATCTCCTGAACGGCATGAAGGGCACCACCCCTCTCACGCCGCTGCCGGAGAGCTTCAAGGAGCGGCTACGCAACGTAGACCCGAAGCTGACCGACTATCTGTACTCGGCGGAGTCGTACGACGCCGTGGTGATCAGCGCGCTGGCCGCCCAGCTCGCCGGCACCACCGCGCCGGCCGAGATCGCCAAGCAGATCGTCGGGGTGACCACCGGCGGTCAGCGCTGCGACGAGGTGGCGGCCTGCCTCCAGCTCGCGCGCGCCGGGCAGGACATCGAGTACCGGGGCGTGTCGCTGACCCGGGCCGGGTTCACCGACACCGGCGAGCCGGCCACCGCGAGCTACGGCACGTTGCACTTCGACAACGAGAAGATCGACGACGCGAAGACCGAGTTCGTCGGCGCGGGTGAGGACTCGGGCGCGAGCAGCAAGGCTCCGCCGCGTGGTCGCAAGGTGCGCGACGGCAAGGCAAAGGACGCCCCGCTGGTGCTCGGCGGCCTGCTGCCGAAGACCGGTGACCTGGCGCTGGCGTACCCGCCGATGGCGGCCGCCGCGGCGCTCGCCCTCGCCGAGGTCAACGCGGCCGGCGGCGTGCTCGGCGAGCCGGTGAAGTGGGTCGACGGCGACGACGGCACCAACCCGGCGGTGGCGAAGGCGACGGTGGCCTCGCACGTCGCGCAGGGCGTCCAGGTCATCATCGGGGCCGGCGCCTCCGGCATCTCCCGCGCGGTGCTGCCGGACGTGGTGGCCGCCGGCCGGATCCTGTTCTCGCCGTCGAACACCGACGCGGGCCTGAGCACCGTGGACGACAAGGGGCTCTACTTCCGCACCGCGCCGCCGGACAGCCTCCAGGGCCGCGCCCTGGCCGACGTGATGCTGCGGGACGGGCCTCGCAAGATCGTGATCCTGGCCCGCAAGGACTCCTACGGCGAGGGTCTCCAGGAGAACGTCCGGGCCGAACTGGAGAAGGCCGGGGTCGGCGCGGACCGGCTCAAGCTGCTCACCTACCTGCCGCCGGAGGACCCGAACACGCCCGTCGACTTCGGTGGCCTCGCCCAGGAGATCAAGGGCTTCGGTCCGGAGGCGGTGCTGCTGATCGGCTTCGGTGAGTCCATGCCGGCGATCATCGCGCTGGCCGACGCCGGGATCCAGATCACCAGCTGAGACGCGCGTACGGCGAGGGCCGCACCGGGACGACCGGTGCGGCCCCCGCCGTCTCAGCGGGCCTTCCGGCGTTCCAGGAACTCGGTCATCCGCCGCCGCTTCTCCTCGTCCTCGAAGAGCACGGCCTGGCTGAGCAGGTCGAGCTGCGGGTGCGCGGCCGGCGGCGCGTCCACGGCCAGCTTGGTCAACCGCAACGCCAGCGCCGAGCCCTTGGCCATCTCGTCGAGCAGCCCGTGCGCGGTGGGCAGCAGCTCCGCCGGGTCGGCCACCACCCGGTTGACCAGACCGATCCGCAGCGCCTCGTCGGCGTCCACCCGCCGGCCGGTGAAGAGCAGCTCCTTCGCCCGGGCCTCGCCGATCAGGGCGGGCAACCGGTAGGTCGCGCCCGCGCCGGCCAGGATGCCCAACCGCACCTCCGGCTGACCGAACATCGCACGGCCCGTGCACACCCGCAGATCGCACGCGTACGCCAGCTCGGCCCCACCGCCCAGCGCCGGGCCGTCGACCGCCGCCACGGTGGGCATCGGGAGCGCCCGGATCCGGGCGAAGACGCCCTGGTTGATCGCGGCCAGCGCGTCCAGCCGGCCGCGTTCGCGGAGCTGGGCGATGTCCGCGCCACCGGCGAAGATGCCCGCGGCGCCGCCGGTGAGCAGCATCAGCCGGGGCCGCGCCTCCAACTCGGCGCAGACCGCGTGCAGTTCGCCCACCAGGTCGGCGTCGATCGCGTTGCGCTTCTCCGGCCGGTCCAGCGTGACCACGAGGCGGTCCGGCAGTTCCTCGATCCGCAGCCCGCTCATCGTTTCACCCCGTCTTCCCAGGTGTAGAAGCCCTGGCCGGACTTCTTGCCCAGCTTCCCGGCGGCCACCATCTCGACGAGCAGCGGCGGCGGCGCGAACCGGTCCCCGTACGCGGCCTGGAGGGTGCGCGCGATGTCGAGCCGGACGTCCAGTCCGACCAGGTCGGTCAGCTCCAACGGGCCGACCGGGTGCCGGTAGCCGAGCACCATGGCCTTGTCGATGTCGGCCGGGCTGGCCACCCCGTCGGCCACCATCCGGATCGCCTCCAGGCCGAGCGTGACGCCGAGCCGGGAGGTGGCGAAGCCGGGCATGTCGCGTACCACGACGGGGTCCTTGCCCAGCCGGCCGGCGAGCGCGACGGCCGCCTCGGTGGTCTCCGGCGCGGTGGCCGGGCCGATCACCACCTCCAGCAGTGCCATCGCCCAGACCGGGTTGAAGAAGTGCAGCCCGAGGAAGTCCGCCGGGCGGTCCAGCCCGTCGGCCAGCTCGGCGATCGGGATGCTGGAGGTGTTGCTGCCCAGCAGCACCGGTCGGCGGCCCTCGGCCTCGCGGAGCACGGCCCGCTTGAGGTCGAGCCGCTCGGGCACCGCCTCCACGATCACGTCCGGCCCCTCGGCCACCTCGGCCAGGCCGGCGCGCAGGGTGACCCGCGCCCGGTTGGCGGTCGCCGCCTCCTCGGTCAGCTTGCCCCGCCGCACCCCGCGCTCCCACAGCTCACCGAGCCGCCGGACGGCGTCGGCGCCCCGGGCCGGGTCGACCTCGACCAGTTCGACCGCGTACCCGGCGCCGGCCGCCACGTACGCGATGCCGAGGCCCATGGTGCCGGCCCCGACGACCACAAAACGACCACTCATCGACGTCCCCTCGCCGCGGCGGGGGCGGGCGGGGTCTCCGCCGCGCCGGGCCCGGCCGCTCGCTCCTGGATGCGACCCTATGCAGGGCCGGGCCGCCGGGCATGCGTGGGGGCGGAGCGGACGGGGTACAGACGGCCGTCAACGCCGAAGGAAGGATCGAGATGAGCCAGGCACCGGAGAGCGCGCAGAACACCGAGACGGTCGAGACGCGCGGCGACGAGCGGGTGGACCTGCTCCGCGCGGACACCAACAACGACGGCAAGACCGACGTCTGGGTGGTGGACACCGACGGCGACGGCAAGGCCGACCTGTTCCAGTTCGACACCGACGGCGACGGCAAGGTGGACATCACCATGGTCGACATCGACGAGGACGGCACCCCGGACGAGGTGGTCGACGGCGACGGTGGCCTGCCGCCGGAGCAGACGACCCCCACCGTCCAGGTCTGAGATGCAAGGAAGGGCCCCTTGTTAACGCGTAGGCGCTTGAAAGGGGCCCTTCCTAACGCCGCAGCGCGAGCGTGGCGAGGTAGTAGGGGTGGTCGGTGTCGTCCACGTCGGTCAGTCGCCACGGTGAGCCGTGGACCAGCTCCGCGAACTCCTCGGGCGAGCAGACCAGGTAGTCGAACCACTCGGTGCCGAGCAGCCGGTAGCGCAGCCGCAGCCGCAGCTGCCCGCCCAGCCGGCCCCGCCGCCGGTTCCGCTCGTGGTAGCCGGTGTGCACCGGGTCGGTGGTCCCGTACGGGTCGGTGCCGTGCGCGATCACCGTCGCCCCCGGCCGGGCCAGCGCGGCGAGCGCGGCCAGCAGCGCGGGGGCCCGCTCCCGCCCCTCGAAGAGGCCGAGGTTGTTGCCGAGCAGCAGGAACGTGTCGTAGCGCCGTCCGTCGGCGACGTGCTCGTCGACGGTGCCGTGCACCAGCTCGCGTACGCCCCGGTGCCGACTGACCCGCAGCGCGCCGAGCGAGGTGTCCAGGCCGGTGACCGGCACGCCGCGCTCCTGCAGGTGCAGCGCGATCCGGCCGGCGCCGACGCCGACGTCGAGCACGTGCCCGTGGACCCGGTCGACCGCCCGGTGGTCGTGCGGCTGCCAGCGGTCCGGCGGGTCGAGGTAGTGCCCGGCGGGCGCGCCGTTGACCAGCCCGTCGTCGCGCTCGATGATCTCGATGACCGGGCGGGGCAGGCGCCCGCCGGCCATCGGTCGGGGACCGACGCCGGTCGCCACCGCGTACGCGTCGCGGATCATCTCGCCGAACACGTCGCCGATCTCGGGTTCCCCGGTCATGAGAGAGCACGCTATCCGGGCTCGGCGCCGCTGTCGCAGCCGTATCCTGGGCGGCGTGACCGACCTGGACCGCCTGGCGGCGGAGAAGTACGTCCTGCTCACCACGTTCCGCAAGGACGGTCGGGCGGTGGCGACCCCGGTGTGGGCGGTGCGCGACGGCGACGCGCTGGCGGTGTGGACCGTGTCCGACTCCGGCAAGGTCAAGCGGATCCGGCGCGACGGCCGGGTCACTGTCGCACCGTGCGACGTGCGCGGACGCCCCCACGGGGAGGCGGTGCCGGCGCACGCGACGATCAGCGACCAGGAGAGCACGCGGCGGATCCGGGGCCTGCTCAAGCACAAGTACCGGCTGATCGGCCGGCTGAGCCTGCTGGGCAGCCGGCTGCGCCGGGGGGAGGGCGGCACGGTGGGGCTGCGGATCGTCCTGGACGGACCGGCCCCCGGACACGATTAAGGGCGGTGGCCCGTCGGCCGACCGCCCCTGATCGGGATTTCCTGAGGAACTTCGGGTCGTCAGTCTCCCTGACGCTGCTGGGGAATCTGCCCCTGCAGCAGGGCCCGAACCTCCGACTCGCGGTAACGGCGGTGGCCGCCCAGGGTCCGGATGGCGCTGAGCTTGCCAGCCTTGGCCCACCGGGTCACCGTCTTCGGGTCGACACGGAACATCGACGCCACCTCGGCCGGTGTGAGTAGCGGCTCTGGTTCGTGCGTTCGCGATGCCATCGGGGTCACTCCTCCACATGTATAGACATCGGCCGGGGTCCCGCCGGCCGACGCGTCTCCCATGGTCCGGCTAGTCCCCGATGTCCGACATGGGCCGAACGGCTGAAGGTCCCTAGACGGACGGATGAAGCATGCCCGATTTTTACGACTTTTATGCCGCAGAAACTACCTTATTCGGACTCATGATCACGGTTCGTGATGCGTCAACTACGAGACACTCTCGTATCCCGTCCCACGAAAGAGGGCAAACCGGGCGTCAGTTGCAGCGCTCCAGCAGCTGCACCGCACGCCAGCGCGCGACCAGCTTGTCGTAGGCCGCCGAGGCCTCCTCGGCCTCGCCCCGGGCCAGCCCGGCCAGCCCCTCCGCGACCAGCTCGGTCGAGTCGTCGGCCGCCAACGTCTCGTCCGGCAGCAGCTGCACCAGGCCGCCGTAGTCCAGCTCGACCACCGACCGCGGGTGGAACTCCTCCAACCAGCGGGCGGCCTCCTCGACCGCCTCGGTGATCGGCGCCTCCCCGACCGACTTGCGCAGCACGGACAGCGCCCGCGAGGAGCGGCGCCGCGCCTTGGAGATCTCCGTGCGGAAGCGCAGCGCACGCCGCTCCGGCTCGGTGACCAGATGCCGCTCCCCGGCCTCGAACAGCACGAACCAACGCAGCGGCACACCCCAGGTGGCGATCTGCTCGTGCACCCGGGGCACCCCGTGCTCCAGCACCCGGGCCCCGCTGCGCCAGTCCTCCACCACGGCCTTGGCCTGCCCGGCCAGCACCGGCGGCACGAACGCGTCGGCGAGCACCGACGGCACCCCGTCCCGCGCGCTGAGAGCCGCCTCGGCGACCCGGATGCGCAGGTTCCACGGGCAGACCAGCAGCGCCTCGTCGGTCTCCAGGACGTACGCCTCGTCCGGCAGGTCGGGCAGCCGGGTCCAGCCCGCGCCGAGCGCCTCGATCACCGCCGTCCGCTGCCGCACCGGCCCCTCCAGCGGGGCGATCGCCCGACCCTCGCTCACGTACCGGCGCCAGTACGACTGCCGGTCCCGGTCGAAGGCGGTCAACGGCTCGTACACGCGCAGGTATGAAGCGAAGAGCGACGGCACGGCGCGATCCTCCCACGAGACGGGACCCCCCGTCGCCGCCGTCACGCCGGCGGCGTGACGTGCGCGACAGTACGGTTCCGGCCGATATTAGGCTCAACGACACCGGCACCATCCCGCCGGCGTGCCACCGAAGGTTCCGCGCCCCACAAGGGCGCACACCGACACAGGAGTCAGCCATGGGCGTATTCGCCAGCACCGACGACCCGGTATCAACGGGTCACGAGCAGGTCGTGTTCTGCCAGGACAAGCAGTCCGGCCTGAAGGCGATCATCGGGATCTACTCCACCGCGCTGGGCCCCGCGCTCGGCGGC
This sequence comes from Micromonospora sp. WMMD754, assembly GCF_049315235.1. NCBI lineage: Bacteria > Bacillati > Actinomycetota > Actinomycetes > Micromonosporales > Micromonosporaceae > Micromonospora > Micromonospora sp. WMMD754. The sequence continues at coordinate 2,229,494 of NZ_CP186058.1, read as the reverse complement.
ACCCGGTTCTACCCGTACGCCAGCGAGGCCGAGGCCCTCGCCGACGTGCTCGACCTCTCGCGGGGCATGGCGTACAAGAACGCCCTGGCCAACCTCGACCTCGGTGGCGGCAAGGCGGTCATCTGGGGTGACCCGGAGCAGATCAAGAGCGAGGCGCTGCTGCGCGCCTACGGCCGCTTCGTGGAGTCGCTGAACGGCCGCTACTACACCGCCTGCGACGTCGGCACCTACGTCGCCGACATGGACGTCATCGCCCGGGAGACCCGCTTCGTCACCGGTCGCAGCGTGGAGCACGGCGGCGCGGGCGACTCGTCGATCCTCACCGCCTGGGGCGTCTTCCAGGGCATGCGGGCCGCCGCCGAGCACGTCTGGGGCAGCCCGACGCTCGCCGGCCGGCGGGTCGGTGTGGCCGGCCTGGGCAAGGTCGGCAAGTACCTGACCGCGCACCTGCTGGAGGACGGCGCCGAGGTCGTGGCGACCGACGTCAACCCGCGCGCCCGGGAGTGGGTGCGCACCACCCACCCGCAGGTCACCCTGGTCGACGACACCGCCGCCCTGGTCGCGTCCGACATCGACGTGTACGCCCCGTGCGCGCTGGGCGGCGCGCTCGACGACGAGACCGTGCCGGTGCTGCGGGCCAAGGTGGTCACCGGCGCGGCGAACAACCAGCTCGCCCACCCGGGCATCGAGAAGGTACTCGCCGACCGGGGAATCCTCTACACCCCCGACTACGTGGTGAACGCCGGTGGCGTGATCCAGGTCGCGGACGAGATCGAGGGCTTCAACTTCGATCGGGCCAAGCTGCGCGCCACCCGGATCTTCGACACCACGCGGGAGATCCTGCGGCTCGCCGACGACGAGGGGGTCCCGCCGGCGGTCGCCGCGGACCGGCTCGCCGAGCGGCGGATGGCCGAGGTCGGCCGGCTGCGCACCATCCACCTGCGCTGAACGTCACCCGGGGGCGGGCCGCCGGCTCCGCCCCCGGGCACACGCCGGACCGGGTACGGCGTTAAGCTGATCCTCGGGATATTTCGTCCGGTTTGCGCGCTGTCACGGCCGGCACCGGCCGTCGCCCCTTACCCGGTACACTTTGTGACGGCTGGAACACTGCGACGCGCAGGGCCGGTCGACGGTGACCCGAGGTGCCGAACGGTGGCATCCCCATGTACCGTAAGAGCCACGAGAGATGCCTGACGTCATCGGGGCCCGCCTTCGGGCTGCCCCGCATTCTGTGCGAGGGGGTCGAGCCATGGGGCGCGGCCGTGCTAAGGCCAAGCAGACGAAGGTGGCCCGGGAGTTGAAGTACCACTCCCCGAACACCGACCTAACCGCCTTGCAGCGCGAACTGGCGGGTAGTGGTAAGTCTGAGCACAACTTCGACGACGACTACAAAGAGTATGTCGACGACGATGACGAGGACCACGCGGACGACGACCCGGACACCTGGGCCCGCCCGACCCGCTGACCTCCCATCACATCTGAGCACGCGGCAACCCCCGCGTGCTCACGCATGTGCTCTGCCGAGCCGGCGTACGACCGACGATCAGGGACCTGCCGCACCGGGGCGACCCCCGGCCGCACCGGCAGGTCCTTGATCGCGGAACCGTTCCCTCAGCGCGGTCGGTTGTTCCAGTTGTAGAACGTCGGGATGTTCTCGAAGTGGTTCCACGCGCACACCGCGCTGGCGCCGTCGCCCCCCGACACCTCCGACCGCAGCAGCCGAGCCGCCTCGGCCTCGTGGAGCAGCGCGGTCAGCCCCGCGGCCGCGTCCCGCACCCGGTCGGCGACCACGTCCCGGTCGTTGTCACTGGTGATCTCGGGCATGCTCCAACACTCCCTCCAATAGGCGGATCTTGCTGTTGCGGCAGTGCTCGGTCTCCGTGCCGTCGAACCGCCCCAGCTCGAAGTAGCGGTTGGCGGCGTGACCACCACCGCAGAACCCGAAGTAGGCGCAGGACGACCGGCACGCCTCCACCCCGGTGAGGAACTCACCGACCCAGGGCGTCCGCCCGGCGCCGGCGAGGATCTCGCTCAGCGGGGTGGTCAGCACGTTCCCGCTGCCGAAGTCGCCGTACCGGGGGTCGCTGAAGCCGGCCAGCTCGGGGGAGAGCACCACCACCGAGCCGTCGTGGCCGACGGTCGGGATCGGGTCGAGGTGACGGGGCAGCAGCTCGTCCGCCGTGCCGGCCAGGACCGCCCCCGCGTACCGCAGTGACCACTCCACCTCGCGCAGGTGGATCCGGGGATCACGACGCCAGGCCGCGACCAGCTCGGCCCAGAAGCCGGTGACGTCGGCCGCGTCCCGGGCGTTCGTCCGGGTGTTGACGCCCTCGGTCTCCTCGATGTTGACGCCCAGCACCTCGCAGCCCAGGTCGAGGAAGTAGTCGTACAGCTCGGTCGCCAGCCCCGGCTCCGGCCGGGAGACCACCGCCAGCGCCGAGAAGGGCAGCCCGTGCCGGCGCAGCGCCGCCACCCCGGCCACGATCCGGTCGTACGCCGGACGCCCGCCCCGGGTGACCCGCTCGGCGTTGCGCGCCCGCGGGCCGTCCACGCTCACGCTCACCCGCACCCGGTGCTCGGCGAAGAACGCGCACCAGGCGTCGTCGACGAGGGTGGCGTTGGTCTGCACGTGGTGCTCGACGTCCGGCCCGAACGGGGCCAGCAGCGCGGCCAGGTGCTCCCGACCGGCCGCGAGCGGCTCACCGCCGTGCCAGACCACGGAGAAGCGCCCCCCGGCCGACCAGGGGTTCACCGACGCCGCCACCGCCTCGGCCACCGCCACCGGCATCCGCCGGTCCGCCGCGCGCAGCGGCAGGTAGCAGTAGGCGCAGTCGAGGTTGCAGAGCGTGGTCGGCTGCATGACCACGTACGAGGGGACGGCGGCGATGCCCCGCATCCCCTCGGGCGTGCGCGCAGCCATCGACCCCTCCCCCGCGTGCCTGGAAACCGAACCTTCAGGCTAGGCGGCGGTGGCCGCTCGGGTGAACCCCCGATCAGGTGCCCGGCTGATCAGCGGAGCGTGATCATCCCCGGGTGTGCTGGCCGACCATCTGCACGTTGCCGGAGCCCTCGATGATCTCGCCGGCCTGCCAGGCCTCGACGCCACGGCCGGTCAGCGTGGCCAGCGCGCGGTCGGCGTCCTCGGCGGAGACGATCGCGAACATGCCGACGCCCATGTTGAACGTCGCCTCCATCTCCGGGTCCTCGATCCGGCCCTTGGACTGGATCAGGTCGAAGATCGGCTGCGGCTTCCAGGTGGAGCGGTTGACCACCGCGTCGACGTGCTCCGGCAGGACCCGGACCAGGTTGCCCGGGATGCCGCCGCCGGTGACGTGGGCCAGGGCCCGCACCTCCGCCTCGGCGATCAGCTTCAGGCAGTCCTGCGCGTAGATCTTGGTCGGGGTGAGCAGCTCCTCGCCCAGCGTGCGCTGGCGGCCGAAGTCGTCGATCACCACGTCCAGCCGCATCCGGCCGGCGCCCAGCAGCACGTGCCGGACCAGGGAGTAGCCGTTGGAGTGCAGTCCGGAGGAGCGCATGGCGATCACCACGTCGCCCACCTCGACCCGCTCCGGGCTGAGGATGTCGCTCTCCTCCACCACGCCCACGCCGGTGGCCGAGATGTCGTACTCGTCCGGGCGCAGCACGCCGGGGTGCTCGGCGGTCTCGCCGCCCAGCAGCGCGCAGCCGGCGTACCGGCAGCCGTCGGCGATACCCGCGCCGATCTCGGCGACCTTGTCCGGCACGACCTCGCCGGTGGCGATGTAGTCGAGCAGGAACAGCGGCTCCGCGCCGCAGGCGACCAGGTCGTCGACGACCATCGCGACCAGGTCGATGCCGACCGTGTCGTGGATGTCGAGCTGCTGGGCGATCACCAGCTTGGTGCCCACGCCGTCGGTCGAGGAGGCGAGGATCGGGTTCTTGTATTTTTTGGTGTCCAGCCGGAACAGGCCGGCGAAGCCACCGAGGTCACCCATGACCTCCGGGCGCCGGGTCTCCCTGACCTTGGACTTGAGCAGCTCGACCGCGCGGTCGCCCGCCTCGATCGACACCCCGGCGTCAGCGTACGAGACCGAGCGTTTGCGCTGCGTCCGGCCGGATCCCGCCGTCCAGGGCTGGCGGTCGCCGCCGGCGCCCGTCGGGCTGGATCCTGCGCCGCTGCGCTCGGACACGTGCGTCACGGTTCTCCCCTTTGTGGTTCCCGCGGGACCGGAGCGGCCGGACCCGCGTCGGTGGTGCTACGGGTGGTGGGTCGGTGTGGCGACGAGCGGGACGGTGGGCTCGACCGCCTCGGCGGCGACCCGGCGACCCACTCCCTCGAGCACGTGCTTGCCGATCAGGTTCCCGGCCGGCAGTTCGATCGGGTACTCCCCATCGAAGCACGCCCGGCAGAGCCGCGTCTTCGGCTGCTCGGTCGCGGCGATGAGACCGGGCAGGGACACGTAGCCCAGCGTGTCGGCACCGATCGAGCGCCGGATGCCCTCGTTGTCCAGCCCGTTGGCCAGCAGTTCGGCCCGGGTGGCGAAGTCGATGCCGTAGAAACAGGGCCAGCTCACCGGCGGCGACGAGATCCGGACGTGGACCTCCAGCGCCCCCGCCTCGCGCAGCAGCCGAACGATGGCCCGCTGCGTGGTGCCCCGGACGATCGAGTCGTCCACCACCACCAGCCGCTTGCCGCGCACGTTCTGCCGCAGCGGGTTCAGCTTGAGCCGGACACCGAGCGCGCGCAGCGTCTGCGAGGGCTGGATGAAGGTGCGCCCCACGTACGGGTTCTTCATCAGACCCTGGCCGTAGGTGATGCCGGACTCCTCGGCGTAGCCGATGGCCGCCGGGGTGCCCGACTCCGGCACGGGGATCACCAGGTCGGCCTCGACCGGGTGCTCCTTGGCGAGCTGCCGGCCGATCTGCACCCGGGCGGCGTGCACGTTGCGGCCGGCGATGGTGGCGTCCGGCCGGGCGATGTACACGTACTCGAAGAGGCAGCCCTTGGGCTCCGGCGCGGCGAACCGGCTGGAGCGCAGCCCGTTCTCGTCGATCGCGATCAGCTCGCCCGGCTCCACCTCGCGCACCACGCTCGCGCCGACGATGTCCAGCGCGGCGGTCTCGCTCGCCACCACCCAGCCGCGCTCCAGCCGGCCGAGGACCAGCGGGCGCACGCCGTGCGCGTCGCGCGCCGCGTAGAGCGTCGACTCGTCCATGAAGACGAAGCTGAACGCGCCCCGCAGCTGCGGCAGCACCTCCATCGCGGCCGCCTCGACCGAGAGGTCGGGCCGGCTGGCCAGCAGCATGGTGACCAGCGAGGTGTCGTTGGTCGAGCCGTCGGAGTCGACGCCCCGGGCGGACACCTCGCGGCGCAGCTCGGCGGTGTTGACCAGGTTGCCGTTGTGGGCCAGCGCGATCGTCGTGCCGGCGGTGGTGGCCCGGATCGTCGGCTGGGCGTTCTCCCAGGTCGAGCCGCCGGTGGTCGAGTAGCGCGCGTGCCCGATGGCGACGTGCCCGCGCAGGCTCGCCAGGGTCGGCTCGTCGAACACCTGGGCGACCAGCCCGAGGTCCTTGTAGACCACCACACCGGAGCCGTCGCTGACCGCGATGCCCGCGGCCTCCTGACCCCGGTGCTGGAGGGCGTAGAGCCCGAAGTAGGTGAGGTTGGCGACCTCTTCCCCGGGCGCCCAGACGCCGAAGACGCCGCACGCGTCCTGGGGGCCGGGTCGCTGGGGGTCAAGGTCGTGGCTCAGCCGGCCATCGCCTCGGGGCACCTGCCGCTCCCTCATGGTGGGGGTCTGGACTGGCCTGGCGGAGTCGGGGGGCAGCTCCGCACCGTGGGCCGGGACCGTCGTCGGGCACCAGTGTACGCGAACAGGAGTCGACACCGACAGTCACGAACCGTCCGCCGAGGGTGACGACACCCCGCCGCGTCGGTCCGGCTAAATCGGGAGGTACGCGGAGAGGTCGGCCCGGATGCCGGAGACCCGTACGCGACCCTCGGTGACCGCTTCCGCCCAGCCGAGGCGTCCGGTGGCCACCGCCAGCCAGGTCGCCGGATCCATCTCCACCACGTTCGGCGGGGTGCCGCGGGTGTGTCGCGGACCGGTCACGCACTGCACCGCGCCGTAGGGTGGGACACGCACCTCCACCGATCGGCCGGGGGCGCGCTCCGCAAGGGCGGCCAAGAGCGTCCGGACCGCCTCCCGCAGCACCGGCCGTTCGGGCGTACGCCCCTCGTCCAGCGCCGTCAGGGCGGCTGACACCACGTCGGAATAAGCGTGCGGAGAGGACACGACGGGACGATACGACCCGGCAGAAGGCCGCACGACGCCGGCCCTGGGTAGAGATGATCCGGTCAGACAAGGCATAGTTGCCGACGGCGTATTTCGTACCGTGAGTGATCAACCCGGCCGGAGCGGCCAGCGGGGAGATCAGACCCGGAAGGCGGTGGACGTGTCAACACACCGACGTGCCTGGAAGCATCGGGCCGGTGTGGTCGTAGCGCTGGTCTTCGGCGCCCTGCTCACCGTCCCCGCCACACCCGCCCTCGCGGCCAGCGTCAGCGTGTCGCCCGGATCTACCACGATCAACGCCGGCAGTGACGCCACGATCACCGTGACGGTGAATCCCGAGGGCACTGACACCAACGGCGACATCAGCCTGAGTGGTCTGCCCGCCGGGGTCAGCTGCACCAGCGGCTGCGGCGGCGTCGAGTTCAACCCTCCCGGTACCCCGAAGGTCCAACTCCTAACCCTCCGTGCGAACGACAACGCGGGCGATGCCAACGCCTCCGTCACGGTCCGGGTGCAAGGGGTGGGCCGGCCGGCCACCGCGAACTTCAACCTCACGGTCAAGGGCAAGGCCGCTCCGCCCTCGCCGCAGCAGCCGCAGACCGTGAAGACGGTCTCCGGCAAGGTGGTCAACTCCGACGGGGAGCCGATCTCCGGCGCGCTCGTCATGCTGCGCGACAGCTCCGGCAACCCGCGCCAGACGACCACGAACGGCAGCGGCAACTTCAGCTTCAGCGGCTCCGCCTCGAACCCGATCCTGCCCGGCCGGATCGACCTCGGCGCCTCGACCGACGGCGCCAGCCCTAGCGCCAAGTCGATCAATGCGGCCGCCGGCCAGTCCGTGACCGGCCTCCGGCTCAGCATCGCGGTCAAGGCCTCGGCGAGCCCGAGCGCCACCCCGTCGGCCAGTGAGTCGGCCCTCCCGTCCGAGGAGCCGACCGAGGACGAGGTGACCGACACCCCCGCCACCGAGGCGCCCGCCGCCCAGCAGCCGACCGCGAACGAGGACTCCGGCGGCTTCAGCTCCTGGCTGCTGATCCTGCTCGGCGGCCTGTTCGTGGCCGTCGGCGTGGGCACCATCGTGCTGCTCTACATGCGGCGCAAGAACGACGACGGTGATGGCGACGGCGACGGTCCGGGTGGGCCGACCGGTCCCGGCGGTCCGGGTGGGGCCGCCATGGCCGGCGCGGTTCCCGCGGCCCGGGGCGCCTACCGGGGCGCCGACGACCAGACCCGCGTGGTCAACGGCATGGGCGCCGGGCCCGCTCCGACGACGGTCGGCGGCGCGGCGATCAGCGACGCGCCGACCATGCTGCAGCGGCCGGTCGTGGACGACGTCCCGCCGGACCCGTACGGCGCACCGCCCGGACCCGCGTACGGCGTCGGGGCGGGGCAGGGTGGCTACGGCTACGGCGACGAGGCGCCCGGGCAGGGCGGCTACGGCGGAGCGAACGGCTACGGCAACGCGCCCTCCTCGGGCGGCGGCTACGGCAACGGCCCGTCCTCCGGTGCCGGCTACGCCGCCGGCGCCGGGGCCTACCCGCCGGCTCAGGGCGGCGGCTACGGCAACGAGCGTTTCGACGAGCCCACCGGCCGCTACACCGGTGACAGCACCCAGTACGCGCCGCCGGCCGACCCGTACCCGACCAGCACCTACCAGCCGGAGCAGGGTCGGGGTTACGACCAGGCCAGCCCGGGCCAGTACGGCCGCGGCCCGGAGCAGGGCGACGGCTACGGCGCCGGTGGCGGTTACGGCGCCGCGCCGGGCGGCTACGACAACGGTCCGGCCGGGGGCTACGACAACGGCCGTCAACAGGGCGGATACGGAGACGTGCCCACCGGCGGCTACACCGGCGCTCCGGGCGGCTACGGCGATGCCCCGGCGGGCGGTTACGGCGACGACCCGGGTTACGCCGGCCGACCGGCTGGCGGCTACGGGGCCGCCCCGGTGAGCGGTCACGGCGCCGCCCCGACCGGCGGTCACGGCACCGCCTCGGTGGGCGGCTACGGCGACAACCCGGCCGGCGGCTACGGCGACGCCCCGACCGGCGGTTACGACAACGCCCCCGCCGGCGGCTACGAGGGTGGCCGAACCCCGGGCGGCTACGGTGACGCGCCGGCCGGTGGCTACGGCGACAACCCCGCCGGTGGCTACGGCGACAATCCGGGCGGCGGCTACGACGGCCGGCAGCAGGGCGGCTACGAGAGCGGCCCGGCCGGCGGCGGTTACGGCTCCGGCTACGACGGCGGCCACCAGCAGGGCGGCTACGACCAGCAGGGCGGCTACGACCAGCGCGGCGGTTACGGCGACGGCTACGGACAGCAGGGCGGCTACGGCCAGGAGCCGCCGCAGCAGCGCGGTGGCGGCTACGACAACCAGGGCGGCTACCACAACGACCCGGCCCAGGCCGGTCGCGCCCGCCCGGACGGCGCGTCGGAGCGGGGCGGTCGTCGCCTCGACTGGCTGGACGACTGACCCGCACCCCGCACGACCGACAGTGGCCGCCCGCTCCGCGGGCGGCCACTGTCGTCAATCCCGCTGCCGGCGCCCGACCAGTCGCCGATCTTGGAGTTGTGGCACCTACCAAACCGGGCCAGATCCGCCATCCTGGGCACCACAACCCCAAGATCGACGGGAGCGCGGGGCGGGGCGAGCCGGCGCGGAGGTCAGGCGGGGGCGAAGAAGTTCTGGCGGAGCACCGGTACGACGTCGGAGACGCCGACCTCGGTGGCCACCGCGACGTCCCCGGCGAAGCCGCCCTCGGCCAGTTCCCGGCCGGAGACGCAACCCCGGACCGCCGCCGGCACGTCCGGGGTGCTGGCCAGCGCGGCCAGCGCCATCGCCGCCTCCACCGAGAGTCCCCCGGGCACCCCGGCCAGGGCGTCCAGCACGCAGGCGGCCCCGAGCTGGTCCTCCACACAGGGACGCAGTGACCCGTCGGGCCAGCGTTCCCCGGCGGCCACCACGCCGATCGGGGCGTCGTTCGTGCCGTACCCCTGATCGCGGAGCCACCGCCCGACGGCGCGCGCGTTGCGCAGGCATGCCGCGACCACCGGAATGCCGGTGGCGCTCGCCGCGGCGCTGATCGCCGAGCCGTTGGGCGACGGCAGCACCAGGTCGGCGACGACCGGCGCGGTCTGCAGCGCCGCCGGGGAGAGCGACCACGGATGTTCCGCTGTCGTCCTCCGCCGGCCCACAGCGGCGACCGCGCCGACCCGGCGGGCGTACTCGGCGGCCTGCTCGCCCCAGGGGAACGGGTGCACCCGCATGCCGCGGCTCACCGCCACCTCCACGGTGGTGGTGAACGAGAGCACGTCCACCACCACCAGGGCGGCGCAGACCCGGCCGAGTTCCGCGGCCCCGGTCAGTCCCCAGTCGAACCGGGCACCGGCGCCGGGCTGGGCGAAGACCGCCAGGGCCAGGGCCTCAGCGCTGGTCCGGCGCGGATCGCTGGTCCGGCTCATCGGAGGCCGTGTCGGTGTCGTCCGGCGCGGTCGCCGGGGCGACGCCCTCCGGGTCGTCCGTCGACGTGCGGTCGCCCTCGACGGTCGACCCGCCGCCGGTCGGGGACCCGGCAGTCGCCGTCACCTGCCGGGACGGGTCGTCCGCCGCGGCGGACCCGGTCCCGTCCTCGGCCGGAGTCGACCCGCTCGGCGCGGTGTCGGCTCCCGTCGGGGCTTCCGCGCCAGGCGACTTGGCGGCCGTCTCCGGGCCGTGCTCGGCGATCGGCTCGGCGGCGACCTGCGCCGGGTCCACCCCGACCGGCTGCTCGGCGGTCGCCGGCAGCACGGTGGTGGTACCGGTACGGGTCGCGGCCACCTCCACCCGGGGCGCCTCCGCGTCACCGAAGAGGCGCGGCAGCGTCGCCGCGTGCGCCTCGCGCAGCTCGTCCAGACCGATCCGGAACTGGCCGTGCACCTCCAGGACGCCGCCGGTCGGGTCGGTCACGCCGATGAACTCCCACGGCACCCCGCGCTCGCCGCAGAGGGCGGTGAACGCCTTCTCGTGACCGCGCGGCACCGACACCAGCACCCGGCCGGCGGACTCGCTGAACAGGAACACGAACGGCATCGAGCCGTCGGCGAAGTGCTCCGGCAGCGCGATCCTGGCTCCGACGCCCCGACGCAGGCTCGACTCGACCAGGCTCTGGGCCAGGCCGCCGTCGGAGAGGTCGTGCGCCGAGCTGAGGTGCCCGACCCGGGCCGCCTCGGCCAGCAGCTCGGCGAGCTGCCGCTCGCGGGCCAGGTCGACCTGCGGCGGGATGCCGCCGAGGTGCTCGTGGGTCACCCAGGCCCACTCCGAGCCGGACAGCTCGACGTGCGTCTCGCCGAGCAGGAAGAGCTGGTCGTGGTCCCCGGCCGGCCGCGGCACGAAGCCCATCGGCACCCGCTCGGCGACGTCGTCCAGCACGCCCAGCACGCCGACCACCGGGGTCGGGTGGATGGCCGCCGCGCCGGTCTGGTTGTAGAAGCTGACGTTGCCGCCGGTGACCGGGATGCCCAGCTCCAGGCAGCCGTCCGCCAGGCCGCGCACGGCCTCGGCGAACTGCCACATCACGCCCGGGTCCTCCGGCGAGCCGAAGTTGAGGCAGTTGGTCACCGCGATCGGCTTCGCGCCGGTCACCGCCACGTTCCGGTACGCCTCGGCGAGCGCCAGCTTCGTCCCCTGGTACGGGTCGAGGCGCGCGTACCGGCCGTTGCCGTCGACCGAGAGGGCGACGCCGAGGCCGCTGCGCTCGTCGATCCGGATCACGCCGGAGTCCTCCGGCTGGGCGAGCACGGTGTTGCCCAGCACGTAGCGGTCGTACTGCTCGGTGACCCAGGTCTTGTCGGCCAGGTTGGGCGACGCGATCATGCGCAGCACGGTCTCCCGCAGCGCGTCCGGGGTGCTCGGTCGGGGCAGCGTCTCGGCCCGGTCCGCCTGGAGCAGGATCAGGTCGGCCGGCTCCCGCATCGGCCGGGCGTAGACCGGACCGTCGTCGACCAGCGAGCCCGGGGGCACGTCGACCACGAGCTGGTCACGCCAGGTGATGACCAGGCGGCCCGGCTGGCCGTCCGGCGACGGCGCGGTGACCTCGCCGATGGCGGTGGCCCAGACACCCCACTTCTCGGCGGTCTTGAGCACCGCCTCCAGCTTCTCCGGCGTGACGACCAGCAGCATCCGCTCCTGGGACTCGCTGGCCAGGATCTCGTGCGGCTCCATCGAGGGCTCCCGCAGCGGGACCCGCTCCAGCCAGACCCGCATGCCGGTGCCGGCGGAGGCGGCGGTCTCGGTGAGGGCGCAGGTCAGGCCGGCGCCGCCGAGGTCCTGGATGCCGACGACCAGCTCGGCGTCGTACAGCTCCAGGCACGCCTCGATGAGCAGCTTCTCCATGAACGGGTCGCCCACCTGCACGGACGGGCGGCGCTGCTCGCTGCCCTCGTCGAAGGTGGCGCTGGCCAGCACGGACACGCCGCCGATGCCGTCGCGGCCGGTCTTGGCGCCCATCAGCACCACGACGTTGCCGGGGCCGGTGGCGTCCTTCTTCTGCAGCCGGTCGACCGGCAGCACGCCCAGGCAGAGCGCGTTGACCAGCGGGTTGCCCTGGTAGCAGGGGTCGAAGACCACCTCGCCGCCGATGTTGGGCAGGCCGAGGCAGTTGCCGTAGCCGCCGACGCCGGCGACCACGCCGGGCAGCACCCGGGCGGTGTCCGGGTGGTCGGCCGCGCCGAAGCGCAGCGGGTCCATCACGGCCACCGGGCGGGCGCCCATGGCGAGGATGTCGCGGACGATGCCGCCGACGCCGGTCGCCGCGCCCTGGTAGGGCTCGACGAAGCTCGGGTGGTTGTGCGACTCGACCTTGAAGGTCACGGCCAGCTCGTCGGAGACCCGGACCACGCCGGCGTTCTCGCCGATGCCGGCCAGCAGCCGGTCGCTCGGCGGCGCCTTCTCGCCGAACTGGCGCAGGTGCACCTTGCTCGACTTGTAGGAGCAGTGCTCGCTCCACATGATCGAGTACATGGCCAGCTCGGCCTGGGTGGGGCGCCGGCCGAGGATGTGCCGGATCCGGTCGTACTCGTCGTCGCGGAGGCCCAGCTCGGCGTACGGCTGGAGTTCCTCCGGCGTGCCGGTGGCCCGGGGGACGGTGTCCACGCCGGGCGCCCAGTCGTCGGTCGGGCCGGCCTGGGGCACGACGCCCTGCGGCCCGCGCAGGGTCGGGTCCGGATGGGTGGTCATGACGTCTCCTTGCTGCGCTCGCCGGCGCTCGCGCTCATCGCGCTCACGCGGGCGCTCCCACCAGGTGCTTGAGCACCGAGGTGAAGAAGCCGAGGCCGTCCAGCGAGGGGCCGGTGAGCGCCTCCACCGCGTGCTCGGGGTGCGGCATGATGCCGACCACGTTGCCGGCCTCGTTGGTGATCGCGGCGATGTCGCGCTGCGATCCGTTGGGGTTGCCGCCGACGTACCGGGCGACGACGCGGCCCTCGGCCTCCAGCCGGTCCAGCGTCGCCGGGTCGGCGACGTAGCAGCCCTCGCCGTTCTTGACCGGGATCAGCACCTCCTGCCCCGGCTGGAACGCGTTGGTCCAGGCGGTGCCGGTGGCCTCGATCCGGAGGACCTGGTCCCGGTTGCGGAAGTGCAGGTGCTGGTTGCGGGTGAGCGCGCCGGGCAGCAGGTGGGCCTCGCAGAGGATCTGGAAGCCGTTGCAGATGCCGAGCACCGGCAGGCCACCACGGGCGGCCTCGACGACCGTCTCCATCACCGGGGCGAACCGGGCGATGGCGCCGCAGCGCAGGTAGTCGCCGTAGGAGAAGCCGCCGGGCAGGACGACGGCGTCCACCCCGTGCAGGTCCGGGTCGCCGTGCCAGAGCCGGACCGGCTCGGCGCCGGCGATCCGGACGGCCCGGGCCGCGTCCCCGTCGTCGAGCGAGCCGGGGAACGTCACCACACCGACCCGGGCGGTCACGAGTGCGCGCCCGCGGTCTCGTCGGCGTCGACCACGCGGACCGTGAAGTCCTCGATGACCGGGTTGGCGAGCAGTTTGTCGGCGATCTCGCGGGCCCGGTCCAGGTCCGGTTCGCCGGTGAACTCGATCTCGATCCGCCTGCCGATCCGGACGGAGGCGACGTCACTGACGCCGAGCCGGGGCAGCGCGTTTGCGACGGCCTGGCCCTGCGGATCGAGGATCTCGGGCTTGAGCATGACGTCGACGACGACGCGAGGCACTGGGCACTCCTGACTGTGTACGCAGTTGGGTGCCGGCCCACAAACGGGCGAGCGCAGCCAGCCTACCTGGCAGATATCGCCCCGCCCGCACCGGCCGGGGACAGTTCGGGCGGTGATCGGCGGGACCGACCGCCCGGGCCGGAGACCGTTGCGCGTTCGTTGCGGCGTCGATACGGATTTGTTGCCCAACCTCAAGGTCAACGGTCGTCCAGAACGCCTCTCACCAGGCATTTTGCCCTCAATGACGGGGCCGCGGGACCGGTTTCCGACAGCCGGTCCGACACGCCGCCGAGACGGACACAGTCATCGGCGTATCTCGATTCACGTCTTGTGACAGAGCGTGGCACGCCCGTAGCATCCATCGTCAGACGTCGATGCTATTGATCGACGCACCTCGCCGGGTCACCCGCCCGGCGGGCCCCGACCGGCCCGGCAACCCCGGGCGCCCGCGCCGAAGGAGCCCCCACATGCGCCTCCGTCCCCTGCTCGCCGTGCTGACCACCGCGCTGGCCGGCGTCCTGGCCACCGCGTCCGGCGCCACCGCCGCACCGGCCGGGCCGCAGCCGATCATCGGCGGCGGCACCGTCTCGTCCGCCCCCTGGGCCGCGGCCGTCTTCAGCAACGGCTCGTTCACCTGCTCCGGCAGCGTGATCGCGTCCCAGTGGGTGCTCACCGCCCGGCACTGCGTCAGCGGCACCATGTCGGTCCGGGTCGGCAGCGTCTACTACGCCTCCGGCGGCGTCACCCGCACCGTGAGCGCCTCCTACACCCGCTACGACCTGGCCCTGCTGCGCCTGTCCAGCGCGGTCAGCACCTCCACCGTGACGCTGGCCAGCAGCAACCCGCCGGTCGGCTCGACCAACTCGATCTACGGCTGGGGCATGACCTGCTACAGCGGCTGCGGCGCGTCGCCCCAGCTCAAGACCGCGAACGTCAGGGTGACCAGCACCAGCGTCACCGACGCGTACGGCGGGCAGGCGATCCGGAGCACCCGGGTCAACGGCAACGCCTGGCGGGGCGACTCCGGCGGCCCGCAGTTCTACAACGGCCGGCAGGTCGGCGTGGCCTCCACCGCCGATGGCTCCAGCATCCAGAACTACGGCAGTGTCGCGTACAACCGGTCCTGGATCACCTCGGTGGCCGGTGTCTGACCGATGACGTCGTTGCGGCGCGGATGGGTCGGGAGCCGCCCGACCGTCCGCGCCGCGCCGTTTTGCAGCATCCGGTCAGGTGAACACCTGTCGCGAACCACCCGGCCGGTGCCTGACAGCATCGGAACCGTGCTGGTCGTGACGACGGATCAACTGCCCGGCTACGAGATCCGCCAGATCCTCGGCGAAGTGGTCTCCTCCATGGCGAGGACCCGCAACCCGTACCGCGAGGGGGTCAAGAACCTGCGCGGTGGCGCCTACGACCCGATGGCGCCGGACAACCTCACCCGCTGGCGCACCGACTCGGTGGCCCGGCTGGGCGAGGAGGCGCAGCGGCTCGGCGCGAACGCGGTGATCGGGATGCGCTTCGACAGCCGCGACTGCGGCGAGATGTGGATGGAGATCTGCGCCTACGGCACGGCGGTGATCGTCGCGCCGAAGATGCCCGACGTCATGCCGCCGGACCAGCCGATGATCGCGGCCGAGACCGCCCACGACCCGGAGATCGCCTCCGCCCCCGGCGGCATCGCCGAACCCGCGAGCGCCCCCAACCTGAGTTCCGCCGCCGAAACCCCCACCGGCACCTGAACCACCCGTCCGCCGCGTCGATCATGAAGTTGACGGCAGGAATGATCTCCCTGAGTGCCGCCAACTTCATGATCGACGGGAAAGTGCGGGACGGTCAGAGGATGGGGGGCGGGGAGTAGGTGGCGGCCTGGGGGTGCGTTTCGACGATCTTGGTGATTCTTGCGGTCACCCTGGTGACCTGGTCGGGGGCGGCGCCGACGAAGGCGTTGCGGTCGGCGACCAGGGAGTCGATCTCGGACCGGGTCAGGCCCAGGCGGCCGTCGGCGGCGAGGCGGTCGAACAGGTCGTTCTCGGCCGTGCCCTTCTCCCGCATGGCCAGCGCCACGGCGACGGCGTGCTCCTTGATCACCTCGTGCGCCACCTCCCGGCCCACCCCCCGGCGTACGGCCGCCACCAGGATCTTCGTGGTGGCGAGGAACGGCAGGAACCGCTCCAGCTCCCGGTTGATCACCGCCGGGTACGGGCCGAACTCGTCCAGCACGGTGAGGAACGTCTGGAACAGGCCGTCGGCGGCGAAGAACGCATCCGGCAGCGCCACCCGGCGCACCACCGAGCAGGAGACGTCCCCCTCGTTCCACTGGTCACCGGCCAGCTCGCCGACCATCGACAGGTAACCCCGGATGATCACCGCGAAGCCGTTGACCCGCTCCGACGAGCGGGTGTTCATCTTGTGCGGCATCGCGCTGGACCCGACCTGGCCCGGCTTGAAGCCCTCGGTCACCAGCTCCTGGCCCACCATCAGCCGGATCGTGGTGGCCAGCGACGACGGCGCGGCGGCCACCTGGGCCAGCGCGGAGAGCACGTCGAAATCCAGCGAGCGCGGGTAGACCTGGCCGACGCTGTCCAGCACCCGGGCGAACCCGAGGTGCCCGGCCACCCGCTGCTCCAGCTCGGCGACCTTGCCGGCGTCGCCGTCGAAGAGGTCGAGCTGGTCGGCGGCGGTGCCCACCGGACCCTTGATCCCCCGCAGCGGGTAGCGGCCGATCAGGTCCTCCAACCGCTCGTACGCGATCAGCAGGTCCTCCGCCGCCGACGCGAAGCGCTTGCCGAGCGTGGTGGCCTGCGCGGCGACGTTGTGCGACCGGCCGGTCATCACCAGCGCGGAATACTCGCCCGCGTGCCAGCCCAGCCGGGCCAACGTGGCGACCACCCGGTCCCGGATCAGCTCCAGCGAGGCGCGGATCTGGAGCTGCTCGACGTTCTCGGTGAGGTCGCGGGAGGTCATCCCCTTGTGCACGTGCTCGTGCCCGGCGAGCGCGCTGAACTCCTCGATCCGCGCCTTCACGTCGTGCCGGGTGACCCGCTCGCGCGCCGCGATCGAGGCCAGGTCGACGTCGTCGACCACCCGCTCGTACGCCTCGACGACCCCGTCGGGCACCGGCACGCCGAGGTCACGCTGGGCCTTGAGCACCGCCAGCCAGAGCCGGCGCTCCATCCGGACCTTCTCCTCCGGAGACCAGAGGGCGACCAGCTCGGGTGAGGCGTACCGGTTGGCGAGCACGTTCGGGATCGTCGTCACGGCCCTCATTCTCGCGTACGGGCTCGCGCCGCCACCGGTCGGCCCGCTGCTCGCGGACGCCCCGGGCCGGACCGGCCCGGGGCGTCCGTCTTCTCCGGTCAGGGCAACAGGTTGATCAGATCCGGATGGGCGGCGAGCGCCGTGACCTGCTCCAGGGTGAGCGGCGGGGTGGCACCGCCCTGGACGCCCTTCGGCCAGCGGCGCCCGAAGTCTCCGTCGGTCGGCATGTCCGAGGCGGCTCCGGTGTTCGGCCGGTTGTCGATCACCACCTCGACCGTGCCGCGGTCGGGTCGCTGGACGAACACGCCGTAGACCACCGACCCGGACGGACGAGAGACGATCGTGACGACCCGGTTACCGTCCGGTCGGGTCGACTCGGTGCACTCGCCGTCATGCGCGTGTCCCCGGTGCATCGCCGGCGGGAGCGCGCCGACCGTGGCGCAGCTCAGCACCAGCGCGGCGCGGCGCTCCACGATGATCTCGCCGTCGCCGGCCAGTCCGCCTCGCTGCACCATGAAGTTGTATGACAGGAGAGTCGCGCCGTTCGGTCCGCCGCTCCCCTCCTGGAAGGGCAGCAGATAGATCATTCCGTCCGGTGAGACGGCGTCGAGCGCAGCGACGGCCGATCCTTGCCCGACGCTGTCGTAATCCCAGCTAGGCAGACCGTAGAACCCGGTGGTGGCGGTTCCCGCCGGTGGCCGTGGGGCCAGGACGAGCGTTGCCTCCCGAGCCACCTCGATCGTCTGATCCATCGAGAGCGCCGGCTTGTCCTGCGTGACGTAGAGGCGGACCAGCGTGCCGTCCGGGCGGAGCGACTCGATCAGGTAGTTGTTGCTCGCCGCCGGTCGCGTCGAGTCGGGGCGTAAGCCGAAACGGGTGAGCAGGCGCCGCGCCCGCACCCGCTCGCCACCAGGATTTTCGGTCACCGTGCAGTGGCGGGCGGCGAGAGCGGCGGTCGGGCAGGGCGGGGCGGCCGACCAGGCGCGCTCCCCCTCGCGCACCAGCCGTAGCGTGACCTGCCCGGCCCGGTTGCCGACCCGGAACGCGGCGGCATCCAGCACCGGGCCGTCGACGTTCAGCCGGCCCTTCGGCTCGAACCCGACCGGGGTCGGGCTGTCTTCGCCGCCCCACCTGGTCGTCCAGGTGAAGTCCGGCGCCTGCCGGCGCAGGGCGCTGGTCAGCGCCGCGTCGAGACGTGCCGCATCCGCAGCGGTGCCCGCGACGGTGGTGACAGTGGACGAGGCTGCGGGTGTGGGGGACGGCTTCGGCGCGAGAGCGACGGCGCGATCCAGCACGACCGGGATCAACTGCCCGACGGCGATCGGGAGGTTGTCCTCGGCGGTGACGGTCCTGAGGCTCAGGTTCAGAAACGTGCCGTCCCGACGCAGTGCTGTCACGCCAGCGCTCTCTGTCCGGCTCGGCATCCGATCCCGGAGCTGCGGTGGCACCTCCTGCTCCCAGACCGACCGGTGGTACCTGATCTTCTCGCCGTCCGGACCCGTCTGCTCGCCGCACTCGGCGGCGGCCTTCGAGCACGCCCGAGACTCCTCGGCCTGCCAGCTCTTCGCGCCGTCGGGAGTGATCTGCAGGCTCGCGACCAGGTCGACCCCGTCCACCCGGAAGCCGCCGTTTCCCCGGTAACCGAGGGAGCCGGCCTGCCCCATCACGTCGGAGGCCCAGGCGGGGGTGTCGATCACCGGCCCGTCCTTGACCGCCCAGGCCAGCCGCGGCATTGCGCGGGTCAAGGCCGTGATCACCGCGGCGTCGATCCGGTCCAGGTCCTGGTCGCTGCCGGGGATCGTGGTGACGGCCGGTACCGGTTTGGCCGGCTGGGCGTGCGGCTTGCCGATGAGCGAGGTGGTGCCGACCAGCACGGCGGCCACCACCGCGGCGACCGCCGTCGTGCCGGCACCGATCCGCAGCCGCCGGGCCCGGCGCTGTCCGCCGATCACCCGGTCCACGTCCACGGTGGAGACCGGCGTCTCACCGATCAGGTCGTCGAACAACTGCCGGTACGTCATGACAGCTCCCCCCGGGTCGACGGGATGCCGGTCAGCAGCAGGCGCAACGCGTCCAGGCCCCGAGCCGCCTGGCTCTTCACCGTGCCGGCGCTGATGCCGAGGATGTGGGCGGTCTCGTCCACGGACAGGTCGCAGTAGTAGCGGAGCACCAGCACGGCACGGCGGCGGGGCGGCAGCTGACCGAGCAGGGCGAGCAGCATGTCGCGTTCGGCGAGCGTGGGCTCCGGCAGGATCATGTCGGCGGTCTCCGGCACCTCGTCGGTGCTGTGCTCGCGCCGCCAGGGTCGCCGCCGCTCGTCCAGCCACGCGTTGGTGAGCATCCCGCGCACGTACGCGTCGACGTTCTCCACCGCGCGGACCCGGCGCCAGTGTCGGTAGAGCTTGCCGATGGTGATGGAGACCAGGTCGTCGGCGGTGTGCCACTCGCGGCAGAGGAGGTACGCGGTGCGGCGCAACGATTCCATCCGGGCGGTGACGAACTGCCGGTACTCGTCTTCCTCGGCCCGGTTCACGTCCCGAAGCCCCTCGTTCGCCTCATGCCCAGGTGACGGAGCACGCCCCCGTCCGGGTTGCTCAGGAGGTGGAATGCTCGGCGAGGATGTGGAACAGGGCGGCGCTCGCCTCCGCCTCGGTGGCGTACCGCCGCCACAGCTTGTACCGGCCGCGTTCGTAGGGGCCGATCTCCCAGCCGCCGTCGCCGGGCCGGAGGAACCAGAAGTCGGGCGGGACCGGCTGGTGCTCGTGCGCGTCCGCCAGCTGGAAGGCGTCGGGGGACACCCCCGCGGCCAGCAGCGCGGCGCGCAACTCGTACCGGTCCACGCCCGACCTCCGATCGGTTCAGCAGATCTGCGACGACTGCGCCCACCCGGTCGGGTCGGTGCAGAGGCCGTCCAGATACTCCTCCACGAGGAACCCGTGGTCGATCAGCCACTGCACGTTCACCGGGTCCGACGCCTGCGGGAAGTAGGCCTGGTTGAGCTCGAACTGGGTGCCCATGCCGGGCTGGGCGAACCACGGCGCGATCGGCCCGGAGTCCACCGGGAACGGCTTGACCACGCAGTACGTGTGGTAGTTGGCCAGCGGGGCGGCCGGCGTGGTGGCCGGCGGCGTCGGCGGGGTGTTCAGGCTCTGCGGCGCCAGCGAGCGCGAGCTGAACGGGGTGCCGAGCGGTGCCAGGAAGGCGCCGGTCGGGTTGCCGAAGCGGTCCACCCGGTAGCCGGGGAGCAGGACCTGCCGGGTCTTGACCGGCGCACCGTGCGGGTCCAGGACGAAGCCGTCCTCCGGCGGGAAGAGCAGGGTGGTGGGTCCGCTGGTCCAGTTCTTCAGCCATTCCGTCTCGGTCTGGGCGCCGAGCCGCTGGTAGCCGGCGAGCAGTGGACCGACCGGCGAGGCGGTGGGCAGGGTGGCCGGCCCGAGGAGCCGGTTGTTGTCGTAGAACTGGGTGGTCTGTGGCGCCGTCGGCGGCAGCCCGGGCGAGCAGAGGCTCGGGCCGACCGGGCCGGCCTGCGGACCGGCGGTCCGCTCGTCGACCACGGTGGCCTGGGCCAGCGCTGCCGAGGGCCCGAGGGCGGACAGCGCCGGCCCGGGTGCCAGCGTCAGGGCCGCGCCGGACAGCGCGGCCAGCAACCAGCGGCGAGTTTTCACGATGAACCTCCCGATGAGGACGAGTTGCTCCCATCGTGAGGTTCATTCGCGCTCTATGTGAGTTTTAGTCCGCTTTGCCACCCGTCGGGCTGACAGCCACCCGGTCAGCGCTCCAGGATGGCGGTCACGCCCTGCCCGCCGGCCGCGCAGATGGAGATCAGGCCGCGCCCGCTCCCCTTGGCGTCGAGCAGCTTGGCCAGCGTGGCGACGATCCGGCCGCCGGTGGCGGCGAACGGGTGCCCGGCCGCCAGCGACGAGCCGTTGACGTTGAGCCTGTCCCGGTCGATCGAGCCGAGCGGCGCGTCCAGGCCGAGGCGCTCCTTGCAGAACTCCGGCGACTCCCAGGCCGCCAGCGTGGCCAGCACCTGCGAGGCGAACGCCTCGTGGATCTCGTAGAAGTCGAAGTCCTGAAGCGTCAGCCCGGCCCGGGACAGCATCCGGGGCACCGCGTACGCGGGGGCCATCAGCAGCCCCTCGTCGCCGTGCACGAAGTCGACGGCAGCCGCCTCGGACCAGGAGAACCAGGCCAGCACCGGCAGGTTGTGCGCCCGCGCCCACTCCTCCGAGGCGAGCAGCACGGTCGACGCGCCGTCGGTGAGCGGGGACGAGTTGCCGGCGGTCATGGTGGCACGCTCGGCATCCGGGCCCTTGGCGCCGAAGACCGGCTTGAGCGAGCCGAGCTTCTCCGCGCTGGTGTCCGCGCGGAGGTTCTGGTCGCGGGTCAACCCCAGGTAGGGGGTCATCAGGTCGTCGAAGAACCCCTTGTCGTACGCGGCCGCGAGCCGCTGGTGCGACCGGAGCGCCAACTCGTCCTGGGCGGCCCGGTCGATGTTCCAGCGCAGCGCGGTGCGCGCGGCGTGCTCGCCCATGGACAGCCCGGTACGCGGCTCGGCGTTGCGCGGGATCTCCGGCTGGAACGGCTGGAGCGGGCGCAGCTTCGCCGCGATCCTGAGCCGTTCGCCGAGGGTCCGGGCCGAGTTGAGCTGGATCAGCGTGCGGCGCATGTCCTCGTTGACCGCGAGCGGCGCGTCGGAGGTGGTGTCGACGCCACCGGCGATGCCGGCGTCGATCTGCCCGAGGGCGATCTTGTTGGCGACCAGGATGGCGGCCTCCAGACCGGTGCCGCAGGCCTGCTGGACGTCGTACGCCGGGGTGTGCGGGTCGAGGCGGGAGCCGAGCACCACCTCCCGGGTGAGGTTGAAGTCCCGGGAGTGCTTGAGCACCGCGCCGGCCACCACCTCGCCGAGCCGTTCGCCGGCCAGCCCGAACCGGGCGACCAGCCCGTCGAGCGCCGCGCCCAGCATGTCCGCGTTCGACGCGTGCGCGTAGCGCGAGTTGGACCGGGCGAAGGGGATGCGGTTGCCGCCGATCACCGCGACCCGCCGGACACTCTGCACGATCGGCCTCCTCGAAGCTGTTGCCCGAACCCTACTCGCCAGTAGGCTACGCCTATGACCGACAGGTACGCGAGCTTCGTCCAGACGGGGGCCGGTCGCGCGCTGGTCAAGCGCCTCGGGCTGCCCGACCCGCCCCGACTGCGCCGGCACACGCCGGGCGACCCGCTCGTTCCCGGGCCGGTCCTGCTCGGCTCCTCGACCGGCGGCCGGCTCGCCGAGCCGGCCGGCAAGATCCTGGCCGCCGCCGGGGTCGAGCTGACCGACCCGGCCGCCACCACCGCCGACAGCCGTTTCGCCGCCCTGGTGTACGACGCCAGCGGCATCACCGACTCCGCCGAGCTGCGCCAGCTCTACGACTTCTTCCACCCGCAGGCCCGGTCGGTGCTGCCCAGCGGCCGGGTGATCGTGCTGGGCACGCCGCCGGCCGAGTGCGGCTCACCCCGGGAGGCGACCGCCCAGCGCGCCCTGGAGGGGCTGACCCGCAGCATCGGCAAGGAGTTCGGCCGGGGTGTCACCGCCCAGCTCGTGTACGTCACCCGCGACGGCGACGCCGGCACCCCGGTGAGCCTGGAGTCCACCCTGCGCTTCCTGCTCTCCGGCCGCTCCGCGTACGTCTCGGGCCAGGTGATCCGGGTCGGCGCCGGCGCCGGCGTCGCGCCGGCCGACTGGAACCGGCCGCTGGACGGGCAGGTCGTGCTGGTCACCGGCGCGGCCCGGGGCATCGGCGCGGCGCTGGCGACGGTGCTCGCCCGGGACGGCGCGCAGGTGGTGGCGCTGGACATCCCGGCGGCCGGCGACGAACTGGCGGCGGTGGCCAACGGGATCGGCGGCAGCGCGGTGCAGCTCGACCTGACCGCGCCGGACGCGCCGGCCCGGCTGGCCGAGCACCTGGCGTCCCGGCACGGCCGGGTCGACGTGGTGGTGCACAACGCCGGCATCACCCGGGACAAGACGCTCGGCCGGATGGACGCCGACCGGTGGGACTCGGTGATCGACGTGAACCTGTCCAGCCAGGAGCGAATCAACGACGTGCTGCTGGAGCGCGACCTGATCCCGGCCGGCGGCCGGATCGTCTCGGTCTCCTCGATCGCCGGGATCGCCGGCAACCGGGGGCAGACCAACTACGCGACCAGCAAGGCCGGCGTGATCGGCCTGGTCGACTCGCTCTCCCCGGTGCTGCGCGAGCGCGGGATCAGCCTGAACGCGGTCGCGCCCGGGTTCATCGAGACCCGGCTGACCGCGCGCATCCCGCTGATGATCCGCGAGGCGGGGCGGCGGATGAACAGCCTGGCCCAGGGCGGCCTGCCGGTGGACGTGGCCGAGACGATCGGCTGGCTCTCCTGGCCGGCGACCGGCGCGGTCAGCGGCAACGTGGTCCGGGTCTGCGGCCAGAGCCTGCTGGGGGCGTGATGGCGTCCCGCGACCACGAGCCCGACGACCTCACCCTGCACGACCTGATCGAGGGCCCCACCCAGGACCTCACCTCGGCCCGGGCGGCCCTGGCCGCGCGCACGCCCCAGGCCGAGGCGACCCAGGACCTCTCGGCGCTCGTTCCACCCCGCCCCGTCGATCATGAGGTTGACGGCACTTCCGGAGATCCACGGAGCCGTGGGGGGCAGGGCGAGCGGGTGCGTGTCGAGCTGGGGCGGCTGCCGGGGGCGGGGGCGCTCTATCGGCGGGCGCTGCTGGGGGCGCTGCCCGGCACGGGTCGTCGGCGGGGGCGGGAGCTGCCCGCTCTGGAGCTGAGTGTGGCCGGGGTGACGGTGGACCGGGCGCATCTGGCCGACTACGACCGGGTCTGCGGGTTCCGGCTGGCCGACCGGCTGCCGGCGACGTACCTGCACGTGCTCGGGTTTCCGCTGTCACTGCGGCTGATGACCGCCGCCGACTTCCCGATCCCGCTCACCGGCGTGGTGCACGTGGCCAACCGGATCACCGTGGCCCGCCCGGTCCAGGTGGGCGAGAGCGTCGACTTCCGCACGTACGCGGAGAACCTGCGCCCGCACGAACGCGGCCGGCAGCTCGACGTGGTGCTGGTCGGCTCGGTCGACGGCGAGGAGGTGTGGCGGGGGGTGTCGACGTACCTCGGTAAGGAGCGCGCGGCCGGCGGCGGCCCGCGGCGCGACCGGGGCGACCGGCCCGCGCCGCCGGCCTTCTCCGCGCAGTGGCGGGTGACGCCCCGGGTCGGCACGGACTACGCGCGCGTCTCGGGCGACCACAACCCGATCCACACCTCGAAGCTGGGCGCGCGGCTGTTCGGTTTCCCGCGTCCGATCGCGCACGGCATGTGGAGCAAGGCCCGCTGCCTGGCCGCGTTGGAGAGTCGGCTGCCCGACGCGTACACCGTGGACGTGGCGTTCAAGCTGCCGGTGCCGCTGCCGTCCACTGTGGCGTTCGGTGCCACCACCGGAGGCGCGGGCTGGGACTTCGGGCTGCACGGCGCGCGGGACGGACGGCCACACCTGGTCGGCACCGTCCGCTGAGGAAAGAGGGGGCTTGTCGGCCCCCTCTTTCCTGCGCTAAGTTGTTCTCAGATTGAGTTGTTCTCAACATGAGAGAGTGAGCGCCGTGAACGAGCAGGACTTCCTCGCCGGATACGACCCCCGGGACTACCCGGCGGTCGCGGTCACCGTCGACGTGGTCGCGCTGACCATCCGCGAGGGCGCGCTGCACCTGCTGCTGATCCGGCGCGGCGCACCGCCGTACGCGGGGCACTGGGCGCTGCCCGGCGGCTTCGTCCACCCCGACGAGGACCTCACCGCCGGCGCCCGGCGCGAGCTGGCCGAGGAGACCGGGCTCGGCGGCGACCGGCTGCGCCGGGTGCACCTGGAGCAGCTCGGCAGCTACGGCGCCCCCGACCGCGACCCCCGCATGCGGGTGGTGTCGATCGCCCACCTGGCGTTCGCCCCCGACCTGCCCGACCCGGTGGCCGACACCGACGCCGACGAGGCGATCTGGCTGCCGGTCACCGCGCTGACCAGCCGGCAGCTCGCCTTCGACCACGGCCGGATCATCGACGACGGGCTGGAGCGGGCCCGGTCCAAGCTGGAGTACACGCCGCTGGCCACCCGATTCCTCGCCCCCGAGTTCACGATCACCGAGCTGCGCGAGGTCTACGAGACGGTCTGGGGCCACCCGCTGCACGCCGGCAACTTCCACCGCAAGGTGCTCTCCGTGCCCGGCTTCGTGGAGAGCACCGGCGCCAGCACCGAACGCGGCGGCGCGCGCGGCGGCCCCCGCGCCAAGCTCTACCGCGCCGGCGACGCCCGGCTGCTCCACCCGGCGCTGCTGCGCCCCGCCCGGGAGGAGACGGTGCGATGACCACCGAGGAGGCGATCCGGCTGGTCACCGCCGCCCGCAGTCACGCCGACCTGTTCGGCGCCGAGGCGCCGGCCCGCCGCTACCGGGAGCTGGTCGGCGCGCTGCACCCCGACCGGTTGGCCGCGGCCGACCCCCGGGTCCGCGCCGCCGCCACCGCCGCCCTGACCACGGTCACCACCCGTTGGCGCAACCCCGAGGCGTACACCGGCGACATCGCCACCCTGCACCGCAAGGAAGGGCCCCTTCTTAACGCCTCCGGTAGAGGAGGGGCCCCTTCTTATCACCTGATCAAGGTGCCCCGGCACCCCGGCGACAACGACCTGATGGCGCGCGAGGCGCGGGCGTTGCGGCGGATCGCCGAGCGCGGCGACGCGCGCCACCTGGCCTACGTGCCCCGGCTGGTCGACTCCCACCCGGTGCGTGACCCGTCGACCGGAGCCGAACGCCTGGTCAACGTGCTGGCCACCCCGCCCGGGCTGCACAGCCTGGAGGACGTGCGCCGGGCGTACCCGGACGGGGTCGACCCGCGCGACGCGGCCTGGATGTGGCGGCGGCTGCTCGTGGCGCTCGGCCTGGCCCACCGGGCCGGCGTGGTGCACGGCGCGGTGCTGCCCCGGCACGTGCTGATCGAGCCGGACGCGCACGGCCTGGTGCTCGTGGACTGGTGTTTCTCGGCCGAGCCGGGCGGCCTCGTGCCGGCGCTGGTGCCCGGCCAGGAGGACTGGTATCCGCCGGAGGTCGCCGCGAAGCGGCAGAGCGGCCCGGGCACCGACATCGCGCTCGCCGCCCGCTGCATGACCTGGCTGATGGGCGACCGCGCCCCGCACGAGCTGCGCGCCTTCGCCGACGGCTGCCGGCAGCCCACGCTGTCCGCCCGACCCGACGACGCCTGGCGGCTGCTGCGCGAACTGGACGAGGTGCTGCACCGGCTCTACGGGCCGCGCACCTTCCGACCCTTCACCCTCAACCCCTAGGGAGGCTGCCATGGGCAGTGGAATCTGGTCCACCGACGTGTACGACGCCGCCGACCGCTACCGGCGTCGCACCGGCAGGAGCGCGTTCTCCTACAGCGACAGCGGCGCCCGCACGGTGCACCCGGCGCTCGACCCGCGCGACGCGGCGCGGGAGAGCCGCGACTCCGCCGAGCACCCGCGGTCGACGCCGATCGCCGTGCTGTTCGACGTCACCGGCTCGATGGGGCACGTGCCCCGGGTGTTGCAGAGCAAGCTGCCGCAGCTGCTCGGCCTGCTGCTGCGCCAGGGGTACGCGAAGGACCCGCAGGTCATGTTCGGCGCGATCGGCGACGCCACGTGCGACCGGGTGCCGTTGCAGGTCGGGCAGTTCGAGTCCGACAACCGGATGGACGACGACCTCGGCCGGATCGTGCTGGAGGGCGGCGGGGGCGGCCAGATGATGGAGTCGTACGAGCTGGCGCTCTATTTCATGGCCCGGCACACGGCCACCGACAGCTGGGAGAAGCGTGGCCGGCGCGGCTACCTGTTCATCATCGGCGACGAGCTGGCGTACCCCCGGGTGAAGGCCGGCGAGGTGGCCCGGCTGATCGGCGACGACCTGCGCGAGGACGTGCCGGTCCGGCAGATCGTGGACGAGGTGACCGCCCGCTGGGACACCTACTACCTGCTTCCCGCCGGCAGCCACTACGCCGGCAACCGCAAGGTGCTCGACTTCTGGCGCGGCCTGCTCGGGCAGAACGCGGTCGAGCTGGACGACCTGGACGCGGTCTGCGAGACGATCGCGCTCACCGTCGGCCTCGGCGAGCAGGCCATCGACCTGGACGACGGGCTGCGCGACCTGGACCGGGCCGGCTCGACCGCCACCCGGACCGTCTCCCGGGCGCTGGCCCGGCTCGGCTCCGGCCGACGCGCGGTGGCCACGATGCCGTTCACCCCGACCGACGGCGGAAGCGGGGTCACCCGGCTGTGAACCACGTGACGGTGGTCGATCTCGGCTACGGCGACGCCGGCAAGGGCACGGTCGTCGACCTGCTCTGCGCCACCCGGCCGGTGCACACGGTGGTCCGGTTCAACGGGGGCGCGCAGGCGGCGCACAACGTCGTCCTGCGCGACGGGCGGGCGCACACGTTCGCCCAGTTCGGGGCCGGCACGTTCCGCCCCGGCGTACGGACCCACCTGGCCCGGCACGTCGTGGTGGACCCGCTGGCGCTGGCCGCCGAGGCCGACCACCTCGCGGCGGTCGGGGTGCCCGACGCGCTCGACCGGCTGACCGTGGACGGGGAGGCGCTGCTGGCCACCCCGTACCACCGGGCCGCCAACCGGGCCCGGGAGATCGCCCGGGGAGCCGACCGGCACGGCTCCTGCGGGCTCGGGGTGGGCGAGGCGGTCGCGTACGGCCTCGCCCACCCCGACGAGGCGCCCCGGGTGGCGGACTGCCGCCACCCGGCGGTGCTGCGCCGTCGGCTGGCCGCGCTGCGCGACCGGCTCACCGCCGAGCTGGGGCCGCTGGACGCGCCGCCGGTGGACGACTGCCTGCCCGCATACGCCGCGTTCGCCGACCGGGTGGCGATCGTCGACCGGAGCTGGCTCGCCGGGGCGCTGCGCGAGGGCACCTGCGTGTTCGAGGGCGCGCAGGGGGTGCTGCTGGACGAGTGGCACGGATTCCACCCGTACACCACGTGGAGCACCACGACGTTCGCCAACGCCGAGACGCTGCTCGCCGAGGCGGGGATGGCCGGCACCGCGCAGCGGCTCGGGGTGCTGCGGGTGACCACCACCCGGCACGGCCCGGGGCCGCTGGTCACGGAGGACCCGGCGCTGCCGTTCACCGACCCGCGCAATCCGACCAACCCGTGGCAGGGCCGGTTCCGGTTCGGGCACTTCGACGCGGTCGCCCACCGGTACGCCCTCGACGTGACCGGCGGCGTGGACGGGCTGGCGCTGACCCACCTCGACCTGGCCGGCCCCGAGCTGCGGATCTGCCGCCGCTACGACGGGATCGACCGGCTCGTCCCCGGGCCGGCCGGTGACCTGGGACGGCAGGCGGCGTTGACGGCCCGGCTGATGCGGGCCCGGCCGGTGTTGGACGAGGAGCCGGACGACTGGCCGGCGGCCGTCTCGGCGGCGCTCGGCGCGCCCGTGGTGCTCACCTCGCACGGCCCCACCGCCGAGGAGAAGGAAGGGCCCCTTGTTAACGCCATTTGTATAGGAAGGGCCCCCGCTTAACACCGCAGCGCCGAGCATGGGAGACATGGGGGACGTGCTCGACCTGCTGCACCACACGGTGACCTCGCCGTGGGTGTACCTGGTGATCATCGCGGTCACCGCCGTCGACGCGTTCTTCCCGGCGGTGCCGGGCGAGACCGTGGTGATCACCGCCGGGGTGTTCGCCGCCGGCGGCGAGCCGAACCTGGCACTGGTGATCGTGACCGCCGCGCTCGGCGCGCTGATCGGCGACCACGTCTCGTACGCCATCGGGCGCGGTGGGGGCGCGCACCGGCTGGCCCGGCTGCCGGCGGACAGCCGGCGGCGGGCGAGTTCCGAGTGGGCCCGCCGGGCGGTCGACCGGCGGGGCGGGATGATCCTGACCACCGCCCGGTACGTCCCCGGCGGCCGGACCGCGGTCACGCTCACCATGGGCGCGGTCCGCTACCCGACGCGCTCGTTCCTGCTGTACGACGCGCTGGCCTGCGCCACGTGGGGGATCTACTGCGGGCTGCTCGGCTATTTCGGCGGGCTGGCGTTCGAGCACAACCCGGTCACCGCCCTGCTCGCCGGCGTCGGCCTCTCGCTGGCGGTCACCGGGCTGTTCGAGGCGGCCCGCTGGGCCCGCCGTCGGGCCCGCGCCCGGGCCGCCCACCGCTGACCGCTGCCGGTCACTCCAGCAGGTCGGCGTCGTGCACGAGGATGGCGAGCTGCACCCGGTTGGCCACGCCGAGCTTGGCCAACGCGCGACTGACGTGCGTCTTCACGGTCGCCTCGCTGGCCCCGACCCGGCGGGCCACCTCGGCGTTGCCGTCCCCCCGGGCCACCTCGCGGACGATCACCGCCTCCCGGTCGGTCAGCCGGGCCAGTCGCTGCCGGGCGGCCTCCCGCCGCGCCGGACCGCGCTCGGCGAACGAACTGATCAGCCGCCGGGTCACCGTCGGGGCGAGCATGGCGTTCCCGGCGGCGACGGTCCGTACCGCGGCGGCGAGTTCCCGGGGCGGCGTGTCCTTGAGCAGGAAGCCGACCGCGCCGGCACGGAGCGCCTCGTGCACGTACTCGTCCAGGTCGAAGGTGGTCAGCATGACCACCTTCGGGCCCGCGGCCACGATCGCGGGGGCCGCGGCCAGCCCGTCGAGGCCGGGCATGCGGACGTCCAGCAGCACCACGTCGGGCCGCAGCCGCTCGGCGGCGGCCCGCGCCTCGGTCCCGTCGGCCGCCTCGCCGACCACGGCGATGTCCGGCGCCGCCTCCAGGATCAGCCGCAGCCCGGCGCGGATGAGCTGCTCGTCGTCGGCGATCACGACCCGGATCACGTCGCCTCCCCGGCCGGCATCACCGCGTGCAGCAGGAATCCCCCGTCGGGGGTGGGTCCGGCCGTCAGCCGTCCACCGGTCAGCTCCACCCGTTCCCGCAGGCCGACCAGTCCGAGCCCGGCACCGGGCAGCACCGGGCCGGTACGGGCGGACGGGTCGTTGCGGACGGTGACCTCGACCCCCTCGGGCAGGTGCCGCAGGCGGACGGCGACCGCCGCGTCCGGGGCGTGTTTCCGCACGTTGGTCAGCCCTTCCTGGACCACCCGGTGCACGGTCCGGGCCACCGCGCCCGGCACCGGGCCGGGCGCCACCTCGTCGGTCAGGCTCACCCGGAGGCCGGCCGCGCGCGACTCGCGGACCAGTTCGCCGACCGCGTCCCGGCCGGGCAGCGGCAGCGGCGGTTCCTGGCGCAGCACGCCGAGCACCTCCCGCAGGTCGGTCAGCGCGGCCCGGCCGGTGGACCGGATCAACGCGGCCGTCTCGACGGTGGCCGGGTCGGCGGTGGTCACCTCCAGCGCGCCCGCGTGCACCACCATGAGCGAGACCCGGTGCGCCACCACGTCGTGCATCTCCCGGGCGATCCTGGCCCGCTCCTCGGCGCGGACCCGGTCGGCTCGCGCCTCCTGCTCCCGCTCCAGCCGCTCGGCCCGGTCCCGCAGGGCGGCCAGGGCGTCCCGCCGGGCCCGGATCCAGAGCCCGACGATCGCCGGAGCGATCACCAGCCAGGCGTAGAACACCACCGCGTTCCCGGGAGTGGCCATGACCAGGCGGCGTTCGCCACCCACCGCGCTGCCGACCGCCACGCCGACGAGCATGACCGGGAACGTCCCGAGCAGGTACGCGGCGAGCTGCCGGCCGCGCAGGCCGGTGCCGGCCCGCCAGGACGCGACCACGACGGCCGCCCAGGCGGCCAGGACCAGCCAGCACACGGCGGCCGCGGCGGGGAGCGCCCAGCGGCGTGACGAGAGCACCGAGGCGCCCGCCGCCAGCGCGAGCAGGAGGATCACCGCCGTCGGCAGCGGCGAGCGGACGCCGAGCCCACCGGTCGCCGAGGCCCAGGTGGCGGCGGCCACCGCCCCGGCCAGCAGCACCGGCAGGTACGGTTCGACGCGCCGGACGGCGCCCGGCCAGGTGGTCACCCCGCGAGCCTAGGCCCGGTCGGCCCGCGGCGGGACCGGGCTCGGGGAGGGTTGGGTGCCGACCCCGAGACCACCTCGGGGTACGGCACGACGAAAGTGGACCCCCGGGGCAGACCGTCGACAGATTCCACCCGCCGCCGCCCCGACCAGCATCGACGTCATGGATGCCGCTCTCGAACTGCTCCACGACACGATCTCGTCGCCCTGGGTCTACCTGGCCCTGTTCGCCATCGCCGTGGTGGACGGGTTCTTCCCCGTCGTACCGAGCGAGACCGCCGTGATCACCGCCGGCGTGTTCGCCGCGACCGGCCAGCCCGACCTGCCGCTGGTGATCGGCGTGGCCGCGCTCGGCGCGCTGGTCGGCGACCACGTCTCCTACGCGATCGGCCGGCACGGCGGCGCGCGGCTGCTGGACCGTGTGCCCCGCGACGGTCGGCGGCGGGCCGCGGTGGACCGGGCCCGGCGGGGCATCGCGGTGCGGGGTGGGCTCATCCTCACCGTGGCCCGGTACGTGCCGGGTGGCCGGACCGCGGTCACCCTCACCATGGGGGCGACCCGGTTCCCGCGCCGGCGGTTCCTCGCCTTCGACGCGCTGGCCGCCGCCACCTGGGGCGCCTACTCGGCGTCGGTGGGCTACCTGGGCGGGCTCGCCTTCGAGCGGGACCCGCTCCGCGGCCTGCTGTTCGGGCTGGGGCTGGCCCTCACCGTGACGCTGGTGGTGGAGGTGGTGCGCTGGGTCCGGGGCCGCCGGGCGGCGCGGATTCGCGCGGCGCGGGTGTTAACAGGGGACCCCTCCTCTACCGCAGGCGTTAACAGGGGGCCCTTCCTTACACCTCCCCCGGGTGCCAGGTGACGCCGCGCAGCAACTGGTCGGCGCCGAGCCAGGCCACG
This sequence comes from Micromonospora sp. WMMD754, assembly GCF_049315235.1. Lineage (NCBI taxonomy): Bacteria > Bacillati > Actinomycetota > Actinomycetes > Micromonosporales > Micromonosporaceae > Micromonospora > Micromonospora sp. WMMD754. The sequence goes on along the minus strand of NZ_CP186058.1, from coordinate 2,197,852 downwards.
TTCATCATCCGGGTGGCGGTCTTCTCGGCGTCGGCCTCGGGGTGGTCGGCCAACCAGTCGGCGAGCGACTCGGTGGCGCCGACCAGGGCGTACGCGACCACCTCCAGGTCGGTGGCGCCGACCTCGCGGCCGGAGGCGCGCAGCGCGTGGTCGAGCATCCCGGCGACCACCTCGACCAGCCGGCCGCGCATGGCGGCCAGCTCGGCGGCGAACGGCTGGGAGCCGCGGGCCTGGCGGTAGAGCACGGCCCAGCCGTCGCGGTGCGCGCCGACGAACCCGAAGAACGCGCGCAGCCCGCGCCAGAGCCGCTCGTCGGCGGGCAGTTCCGGGGCGGCGGCCCCGGCGATGGCCTCCATCATCCGGGTGCCCTCGCGGTGCAGGCAGGCGACGAAGAGCTCCTCCTTGGTGCCGAGGTAGGCGTAGACCATCGGCTTGGAGATGCCGGCGTCGTCGGCGATCTCGTCCATGCTGGCGGCGTGGAAGCCCCGGCGGGAGAAGACCTTGACCGCCGCGTCGAGCATCTGCTGCTCGCGTACGGCCCGGGGGAGGCGCTTGAAGGTCGGCGTGCTGGACACTCTTGCGAGCATACCTACTCGTGCGTAAGGTTACGCGAGAGTAACCAAAGTCGGCCCCGCCCGAGAGGTGCATTCCCCCATGACTGACTTCGACCCGGCCAACTTCGCGAACGTCGGCCCGAAGGAGTTCGCGCAGCTGGTCAAGTCCACCCCGGACGACAAGATCGCCGAGATCATGTCCGGCGAGGCGCGCGGCAAGATCCTCAGCGAGGTCTTCAACCGGATGCCCACGCTGTTCCGCGCCGACCGCGCCGGCTCCACCAACGCGGTCATCCACTGGAACATCACCGGTCGTCCGGACGGCGGCACCGACACCTACGAGATCGTCATCGAGAACGGCACCTGCACCGTCTCGGAGACCCCGACCCGGGACCCGAAGCTCAGCCTCACCATGGGCCCGGTCGAGTTCCTGAAGATCGTCTCCGGCGGCGCCAACCCGGTGATGATGTTCATGACCGGCAAGCTGAAGGCCAAGGGCGACCTGGGCCTGGCCGCCAACATCGCCAACCTGTTCGACATCCCCAAGGCCTGACCATGGCCGAGTTCTCGCTCGACCTGAACGAGGAACAGCGGGACCTTCGCGACTGGGTGCACGGCTTCGCCGCCGAGGTCGTGCGCCCGGCCGCGGCCGAGTGGGACGCCCGGGAGGAGACTCCCTGGCCGGTCATCCAGGAGGCGGCGAAGGTCGGCCTGTACGGGTTCGAGTTCCTCGCCACCTGCTGGGCCGACCCCACCGGCCTCTCCCTGCCGATCGCCAGCGAGGAACTCTTCTGGGGCGACGCCGGCATCGGCCTGAGCATCTTCGGCACCGCCCTCGCGGTCGCCGGGATCTACGGCGCCGGCACCCCCGACCAGCTCGTCGAGTGGGTCCCGCAGTGCTTCGGGGACGTCGACTCCCCGGCCGTCGCCGCGTTCTGCACGACCGAGCCGGAGGCCGGCTCCGACGTCGGGTCGATGCGGACCCGCGCCGTCTACGACGAGGCCACCGACGAGTGGGTGCTCAACGGGCAGAAGGCGTACGCCACCAACGGCGGCATCGCCGGCGTGCACGTGGTCACCGCCTCGGTCGAGCCGGAGCTGGGCTCGCGCGGGCAGGCCGCGTTCGTCGTACCCCCGGGCACGCCCGGCCTCAACGCCACCCGCAAGCTGCGCAAGCTCGGGCTGCGCGCCTCGCACACCGCCGACGTCTTCCTCGACGACGTCCGGGTGCCGGGCCGCTGTCTGCTCGGCGGCAAGGACGCCCTGGACGAGCGGCTGGCCCGGGCCCGGTCCGGGCAGCGCGCCTCCGGCCAGGCCGCGATGCGGACGTTCGAACTGTCCCGCCCCACCGTCGGCGCGCAGGCGCTCGGCGTGGCCCGCGCCGCGTACGAGTACGCCCTCGACTACGCCAAGGACCGGGTCCAGTTCGGTCGGCCGATCATCGAGAACCAGGCGGTCGCGTTCGCGCTCGCCGACATGAAGATGGAGATCGACGCCGCCCGGCTGCTGGTCTGGCGGGCGTCCTGGATGGGCCGCAACAACCGGCCGTTCACCGCGGGTGAGGGCTCGATGTCCAAGCTCAAGGCCGGCGAGGTGGCGGTCTCGGTGACCGACCGGGCGGTCCAGCTCCTCGGCGGGGCCGGCTTCCTGCGCGACCACCCGGTCGAGCGCTGGTACCGGGACGCCAAGATCTACACCATCTTCGAGGGAACCTCCGAGATCCAGCGACTGGTCATCTCCCGGGCCATCTCCGGGATGCAGATCCGCTGATCGCCGGCGGACCCCGACCCGACCCGCGACGGCACGCCGTGCCGGGCGTACCCCGTCGCGGGTCGGGCCGCCGGTCCGTGACCGGAGTGGCCACGACCGCGGGTGTCCGCAGGTTGGGCTGATGATCACGCCGGCTGGGCGGACGGACCGCCCGGATGCATGATCGGGAGACCACGAACGCGAAGGAGGTTGCGCCTTGGACCTGCCGTTCATCGTCGCCACGCTCACCCGACGCGGACTGCTCACCCCGGGCCGCCCGATCCGGGTGGCCTCGCAACTGAACGCGCTGCGCCGCTGGGGCTGGAGTCTCGCCGGCGAGCTGCGCCAGGCCGCCGCCCGCGACCCCGGGCGCGTGGCCGTGGTCGACGAGCACGGCGCCGCGCTGACGTACCAGGAACTGCTCGACCGGTCGGAGCGGCTGGCCCGGTCCCTGCGGGCCGGCCTCGGCGTGCGGACCGGCGACCGGGTCGGCCTGCTCTGCCGCAACCACCACGGGCTGATCGAGGCGATCGTCGCGGCGATGCTGCTCGGCGCGGACGCCGTCCTGGTCAACACCGGCCTCTCCGCGGCGCAGTTGGCCACCGTCACGGAGGAGCAGGGCCTGCGGGTCCTGGTGCACGACGCCGAGTTCGCCGAACGTGTCCTCGGTCTCCCGGCCGAGCTGCAGCGGGTCGACGAGCGGCGGCAGGAGGAGCTGATCGCCGGCGCGGTGCCCGGGGACCGGCTCCAGCCGCCGGAGCGGGACGGTCGGACCATCGTGTTGACCTCGGGCACCACCGGCACGCCCAAGGGCGCCCGCCGGCCCACCCCGCACGGCTTCGGCCCGCTGGTGTCCATCATCGACCGGATCCCGCTGCACGCCCGGGACACCGTGATGATCGCCGCGCCCCTCTTCCACACCTGGGGGTACGCCGCCCTCCAGGTCTCCTTCGCGCTGCGGGCCACGGTGGTGCTGCACCGCCGCTTCGATCCGGCCGCCACGGTGGCCGCGCTGGCCGCGCAGCCCTGCGACGCGGTCTTCGCCGTACCGGTGATGCTGCAACGGCTCATGGAGGTGGCGCCGCCGCAGCCCCGGCCGCCGCTCAAGGTGGTCGCGGTCAGCGGCTCGGCCCTGCCCGGCAACCTGGCCACGGCCTTCATGGACCGCTACGGCGACGTGCTCTACAACCTCTACGGCTCGACCGAGGTCTCCTGGGCGTCCATCGCCGGCCCGGCCGAGCTGCGCGCCGCGCCCACCACGGCCGGCCGACCGCCGCACGGCACCCGGCTGGAGATCCTGGACGAGGCCGGCCAGCCGGTCCGCGACGGCCAGGTCGGGCGGATCTTCGTGGGCAACGAGATGCTCTTCGAGGGCTACACCTCGGGCGCCGGCCGGGAGAGCCGCGACGGCCTGCTGGACACCGGTGACCTCGGGCGGCTGAACCCGGACGGCCTGCTCTTCGTGGACGGGCGCGCCGACGACATGATCGTCTCGGGCGGGGAGAACGTCTTCCCCTCCGAGGTCGAGGATCTGATCGCCCGGTTGCCGCAGGTCCGCGAGGTCGCGGTGATCGGCGTGCCCGACCCGGAGTACGGCCAGCGACTGGCCGCGTTCCTGGCGCTGCGGCCCGGCGAGACGCTCGACCCGGAGGCGGTCCGCGAGTACGTCCGGCACTACCTGGCCCGCTTCTCCGTGCCCCGCGACGTGGTCTTCGTCAAGTACCTGCCGCGCAACGCGACGGGCAAGGTGCTCGGGCGCGAACTGCGCCGGTACTTCGGCTGATCGGCCGACCACCTGGGACGGTTTCAGCGGGGTGAGCGGGGAACAGCGCGATGGTCCGACTCCGGCGGCGCACGGCGCTCGGCCTCCTCGTCGGTGGCGCGGCCGCCGGCACGCTCGGCTGGACGATGGCGCTCGACCGGCGCGGGCACCGCGACCCACGGATCGAGCGGGCCACCGCCAACGTGCTCGACCGGATCGTCGGCCGGAGCCGCACCACCTAGGGGTCCGGTCGCGGGGTTCCACCGAGGGCCGACCGGGGTGGGGTGCGGGTGTCACCCGGATGCCCCCGCCGACCGGGGGACGACAGGATCGACGACATGAAGATCATGGATGTCACCCGTCGCCGTGCGGTCGCCGCCGCGCTGGCAGGAGCCCTGGTCGCCACCGTCGTACCGGGCGCCGCCCTCGCCGCGCCGTCCGGTGCCCACGGGCCCGACTGCGCCATCGGCACCCTCGACCCGACCCCGATGCGGCAGGCGATCGCCGGATTACCCACCGGCGACGCCACGAGCGCCCAGGTCCGGATCACCACTCCCGACGGATGCTGGTCCGGCACCAGTGGCGTACGCGCCCTGCGCGGGTCCGCCCCGGTGCCGCCGCACGCCCGCTTCCGCGCCGGCAGCGTCACCAAGGTGTTCACCGCCGCGGTGACGCTGCAACTGGTCGCCGAGGGACGGCTCGACCTGGACGGCACGGTGCAGCGGTACCTGCCCGGCCTGCTGCCCGCCGACTACCCGCCGGTGACCGTCCGCCAACTCCTGAACCACACCAACGGGATACCGAGCCCGACCCTGCCGGGCGGGATCGAGTGGCAGCTCGCCCACCGCTACGACCGGTGGACCCCGGAGCAGATCGTCCGCCTCGGCCTGCGCAACCCGCGCGAGTTCGAGCCCGGCACGGACCAGCACTACACCAACATGGGCTACATCGTGGCCGGCATGCTGATCGAGAAGGTCACCGGACACCCGTACGCCGAGGAGGTGCGGCGGCGCATCGCCCGGCCGCTCGGCCTGCGGGACACGTACGCGCCGGGCGACGACCCGCGTATCCGTGGGCCGCACGCCCACGGCTACCAGGCCGTGGTCCGCGACGGCCGGACCGAGCTGGTCGACGCGACGGTGTGGAGCCAGACCTTCACTCCGGCCGCCGGCAACCTGATCTCCAGCCTGTCCGACCTGGACACCTTCATGACCGCGCTGTTCGCCGGCCGGGTGGTGCCCGAGCCGTGGCTGACCGAGATGTTCACCCGGCCGGTGCTGGCCGACCACACCACCGGCGAGTACAGCGCCGGGCTGACCGCCATGCCGGTCGGCGGGCAGACCCTGTGGCTCAAGACCGGCAGCCGCTACGGCTACCTCGCCGGCGTCGCCGCCACCCGGGACGGCCGGTTCCGGGTGGAATACTCGATCACCGCGACGGACGCGAAGAGCGAGGAGCTGAGCCGGACCGCCCAGGCCGTCATCGGCGCGGCGCTCGGCATGCTGCCGCCCGCCGCGCCGAGGCCCACGGTCAGCCCGGGATCGTGATCCGGCCGTCCACCGCCGCGGACGCGATGTCGCCCCGGTGGTGGGCGCCGGCCAGGTCGACGCCGCGTACCAGCGCGTACGCGGCGTCGCGCGCGGCGGCCAGGTCCGCGCCGGTGGCCGTACCGCAGAGGACCCGGCCGCCCGCGGAGCGCAGCGTGCCGTCGGCGTCCCGGCGGGTGCCGGCGTGGATGATCCCGGCGCGGTCCGCGCCGGTGATCACGTCACCGGTACGCGGGCCCGCCGGGTAGCCCTCGGCCGCGACCACGACGGTGACCGCCGCACCGTCGCGCCAGCGCAGCGGCGGATGCCCGGCCAGCGTGCCGGTGGCGGCGGCGTGCAGCAGCCCGGCCAGCGGGGTCTCCAGCATGGCGAGCACGACCTGGGTCTCCGGGTCGCCGAAGCGCGCGTTGAACTCGATCACGCGGGGGCCGGCCGCGGTGATCGCCAGGCCCACGTAGAGCAGGCCGGCGAACGGGGCGCCCCGGCGGCGCAACTCGGCCAGCGTCGGGTGCACCACGTCGCGCATCACGTCGTCGACCAGGCCCGGCGGGGCCCACGGCAACGGCGTGTACGCCCCCATGCCGCCCGTGTTCGGCCCGGTGTCGCCGTCGCCGACGCGCTTGAAGTCCTGCGCCGGGAGCAGCGGCAGGGCGGCCTCGCCGTCGGTGACCACGAAGAGCGAGACCTCGGGACCGTCGAGGTACTCCTCGATCACCACCCGGCCGCACTCGGCGGCGTGCCGCTCGGCGGCCGCCCGGTCGTCGGTGACGACCACGCCCTTGCCGGCGGCGAGCCCGTCGTCCTTCACCACGTAGGGCGCGCCGAACTCGTCCAGCGCCCGGGCGACGGCCGCCGCGTCGACGCAGGTGTACGCGCGCGCGGTCGGTACGCCGGCGGCGGTCATCACGTCCTTCGCGAACGTCTTCGAGCCCTCCAATTGGGCCGCCTCCGCGCTCGGGCCGAACACCGCGATGCCCTTGGCGCGTACCGCGTCGGCCACCCCGGCCACCAGCGGCGCCTCCGGCCCGACGACCACCAGGTCGGCCGCCACGTCGACGGCGAGCGCCGCCACGGCCGCCGGGTCGGTGGCTGTCACCTCCCGCAGCGACGCGACCTCGGCGATCCCCGGATTACCCGGAGCCGCCACCAGCGCCTCGACGGCCGGATCCGCAGCCAACCCGAGCGCGAGCGCATGCTCCCGCCCACCACCACCCACAAGAAGAACCCGCACGACCGGCATCCTACTGACCCCCACCTCCCACCCCGTCGATCAAGGAGTTTGCGTCCCAGAATCCCGCTCCTGCCGACGCGAACTCCTTGGTCAACAGGCTCGGCGCAGGGCCTGTCGGACCGTGGCCGGGATGTAGTCGGGGCGGAGAGTGTCGGCCCAGGTGAAGCGCAGGATGCGCCAGCCGGCGTTGACGAGACGGTTCTGTCGGAACCGATCGGCGAATACCGCGTCCGGAGTCAGATGCGGCACCCGGCCATCGGCCTCCGCGATCAACCGCGCACCACGCCAGGCGATGTCCCCGATGCCCAGCAGGTGACCGTCGTCGTCCCGGACCTGCAGTTGCAGGGCGTCGGGCGGCACACCACCGTCGACGCATCGGAGCCGGGTGCGGGTCTCCAACGGTGACTGGGCCCGCCCGTCCGCCTCAGCCAGATACCCGCGCGCGGCAACGGCGCCCCGGCGGCGTGCGACGCCCGCTAGCACCATGGGCAGGTCTGCCTCGCTCAGCAGTCCCCGGTTGAGAGCGGAGTCGAGCACAGACACGGCCGCATACCGATTCACGCGCAGGATGAGATCGGAGACCGTGCGGGCCGGACACGTCGTCGGCACCCCGTCGACACGGCAGACCTCTGCCGCATCGAGCCTCAGCTGGTGCAGCTCCAGCCCTGGCTCCGCCCGACGTTGCACGTGCGGACGGGCGGTCGGCACGGAGACGTGGATGGTCGCGGCCGATTGGAGGCCGCCGATACCGTGCAGCTCGGCGGCGGTGTCCAGCACGGCCACCGCGCCCGGACCCAGGCTCGCGACCGTGGCGCGGATCCGGGTGCGCCGCAGGGCGGCCCCCGGCGGATCTGCCATCGGCAGGTAGCAGCCACGCGACAGGCGGATCCAGCGCCCGGACCGGACCAGGTGACGGACCTGGTCCCGGCTGAAGCCGAGCCGCACAGCCTGCGCCGCCGTCACGAACCCGCCCTGCCGGACGACCGCGCGCCTCAGTTCGTCGAAATCACCCACCCGCGCACATTCCCGCGGGCCGCCCACCCCCGAAACCCCTGTGGACAACCCTGTGGAAAGCCCTGCCCACCCGGCCCCACCCCGATCCGTTGATCAAGGAGTTTAGGTCTGACACCGCGCGGAATCCGACGTGAACTCCTTGATCAACAAGGCGGGGTGAGGCCCCCCGGGGGGGGTGGGTTAGGGGAGGAGGGGGTGGCGGAGGACGTTTTCTTCTCGGCCTGGGCCTACTCCGACCACGCTCACGCGGGTGCCCGTGAGTTCCTCGATGCGGGCGATGTAGCGCCTTGCGTTCTCGGGGAGTTCCTGCTCGGTCCTCGCCTTGGTGATGTCCTCCCACCAGCCGTCGAGCTCCTCGTAGATCGGCGTGGCGTGGTGGAAGTCGGTCTGCGTCATCGGCATGTCGTCGAAGCGCTCGCCGTTGATCTCGTACCCGACGCAGATCGGCACCTTGGCCAGGCCGGTCAGCACGTCCAGCTTGGTGACCACCAGGTCGGTGACGCCGTTCAGGCGGCACGCGTAGCGGGCCACCACGGCGTCGAACCAGCCACAGCGGCGCTCCCGGCCGGTGGTGGTGCCGTACTCGTGGCCGATCTTGCGCAGGTGCTGCCCGTTCTCGTCGAACAGCTCGGTCGGGAACGGACCGGAGCCCACCCGGGTGGTGTACGCCTTGCTCACCGCGATGACCTTGGTGATCGCGGTCGGCGGGATGCCCGCGCCCACGCACGCCCCGCCGGCGGTGGGGTTCGACGAGGTGACGAACGGATAGGTGCCGTGGTCCATGTCGAGCATGGTGGCCTGGGCACCCTCCAGCAGCACGGTCTCGCCGCGGTCCAGCGCGTCCCAGAGCATCACCCGGGTCTCCGCGATGTACGGCCGCAGCCGCTCGGCGTAGCGCAGGTATTCCTCGACGGTCTCCTCGACGTCGATCGCCTTGCGGTTGTAGACCTTGAACAGGAGCTGGTTCTTCTCCCGGAGCGCCAGCTCCAGCTTCTTACGCAGGATGCCCGGGTCGAGCAGGTCCTGGAGCCGGATGCCCATCCGGGCGACCTTGTCGCCGTACGCCGGGCCGATGCCCCGGCCGGTGGTGCCGATGCGGGAGCTGCCCAGGTAGCGCTCGACCACCCGGTCCAGTGCCCGGTGGTGCGGCATGATCAGGTGCGCGTCGCCGGAGATGCGCAGCCGGGAGACGTCCACGCCGCGCTCGGCGAGCCCGTCGATCTCCTCCAGCAGCACCTTCGGGTCGACGACCACGCCGTTGCCGATGACGATCATCGCGCTCGGCGAGAGCGCGCCGGACGGCATCAGGTGCAGCGCGTACTTCTGGCCGTCCGGCGTGATCACCGTGTGGCCGGCGTTGTTGCCGCCGGAGTAGCGCACGACGTAGTCGACCCGCTCACCCAGCAGGTCGGTAACCTTGCCCTTGCCCTCGTCGCCCCACTGGGCGCCGAGGAGCACGATCGCTGGCATCTTCTCGCCTCCAGAAGGCTCGGGTGCCAGGCGGCGACCGGTCAGCGAGCCCGGGGTGTCAGGCTAACAAGTAGTGACGACGGGACCGGCAGGGGTTCGTCGAGAAGCAGGAGGCTCCTTCGTGTACGACGTGGTGCTGCTCACCCTCGGCTCGGAGCGGGACGCTCCCGGCGGAGGCTGTGGCAGTGGCGGGGCCTGCTGCGGTAGCACGGACGACGGTGTCGCCACGACCGACCCGGAACGCTGCGAGACGCCCCGCGTGCCGGTGCTGGCCTGCGCGGACGCGCTGACCGCCCGCGGTGCCCGGGTGACCACGGCGACCGCCCGCTCGGACGCCGAGATCGACGAGGTGCTGGCCCGCCTGGACGGCCCGGCCCGCGCCGACGGCCTCACCTGGCCCGACCAGGACGGCAAGACCCGGCTGGTGGTGGCCACGGCCAGTGACGCTCAGTTGCGCGCCGTGCTGCGCCGCATGGTGCGCCGGTACGCCCCGCCGCCCAGCCGCCGCCCGGCGGACCTGGCCGGGAACCGGACGCTGCCCGACCTGCCCCCGGTGGGCGTACTCCCGCTGGACCCGGCCCGGTCCGGCGCGGCGCGGGACCTGGCCGCGCAGCTCGGGCTGCCGCGCGACCCGGCGGCCGTGGCGGCGGCGGTGCTCGACGGCACGGCGCGCCGGCTGGACCTGCTGCGCAACGACGGCGGTTCGGTGACGCTGGACGGCGCGCTGCTCGGCGCCGCCGACGACGCCGGCCGACCGCTGCACTGGCGGGCCCGCGTCGAGGTCGACGGCACAGTGCTCAGCGACGGCAGCGAGCCGATCACGGCCTGCGCGATCGGGAACGCCGGCGGCTACGCGCGCCTCGGCGAGGTGGACCTGCTGGCCGACCCGGACCCGACCGACGGCCGGGTGGCGGTGGCCGTGGCCGTGCCCGTGGTGACCCGGTCCGCGTTGGGCCGGAAGAAGGTCCGGCTGGAGGTACGCCGGGCCCGGGGACGGGCGGTGGCGGTCGTGCCCCGCGACGAGAAGGTGCCCTTCCTCGACGACGGTGTCGAGGGCGAGTTGAGCCGGAAGCGGTCCTGGTGGACCGAGCCCGGCGCCTGGGCGGTCTGGGCGGGCTGACCCCGGTCGATCCTCGCCCGGGTGGCCCGGCTGACCGGACCGCCTATCCTCGGCGGGGGGAATGGGGAGGAACCGTGGTGCACGAGAACGACGACCCGGCACACGTGCCGGGCCGACCGCAGGTGCCGGAGCGGGACGTCGAACCGCTCTGGCCGCCCGAGGAGACCGACGGCGTGGTCACCGCGCCGCCCTGGGCGGCACCGGTCCAGCCGAACATGCCCTGGCCGCTCCCGTTCGGCGAGGCTCCCCCGCCGCCGCCGGTCGTCCCGGCACCCGAGGTGACCCGCCCGGCGGAGCCGGTTCCGCCGCCGGGCGTCCCGGTGCCCGACGCGACCCGCCCGCTGCCGGTCGACCTGGACCTCCCGTTCACGCTCGATCAGCCGGCCCCGGGCACCCCGCCGGCGCCGCGCGTCGACGCCCCGACGGCGGCGGCCACCCACGGGCCGCCGACCGTGCCCGGTTCCGGCGCGCCCACGTCCGGGGCCGACGACGCGCCGCCCGCCGCGCCCGGGACCGATGCGCCCACCTCCGGGACCGACGCGCTGCCCGGCGCGCCCGTGTCCGGGATCGACAGCGACGCGGCCGTGAACGGGCGGGCCGAGTCCCCGTGGGCGCAGCCGCCCCAGCGCGCCGCGTCCGAGACCGCCGGCCCGACGAACCCCGCCGACACCGCAACCGCCGCCGGCGGACCGGCAGCCCCGAACCCCGGGCCGGCGACCGCGGGTCCCGGAAATCCCGGCCCCGCGAGCCCTGACCCCGCGAACCCCGGACCCCCGGGCCCCGGGTCCGGACCCGCACCCGGCCCCGGACCCGGCCCCGGACCCGCGGGCACGGAACCGTCGACCGCCGGGCCGGTGCCCCCCGGGCCCGTCAGCGCCTGGCCGGCCACCGGTTCGGCTCCGGTCCCGTCGCCGTCGACGGACGGGCCGGGCGGGTCCGCGGAGGAGGGCGCGCCCCGACTCGGCCCGTTCCCGCCGTCGCCGGGCGTACCGATGCAGCAGCCGCCCTACGGCAACGGCGCCGCCTACCCGCCGCCGGGGTACCCGCCGCAACCCGGCCAGCCGGGCTGGTACCCGCCCGGTTGGCCGCACCAGAACCCCACGCCGCACCAGAGCCCCGGGCCACACCAGGCCGGAGCGCCGCACCAGGCCGGAGCGCCGCACCAGGCCGGACCCGTCCAGCCGCACACGCCGCCGGCTCCCGGCCCGGCCGGCGCGCCCCCGCAGCCGCCGTACCCGGAGCAGGGCTGGACGCCGCAGCAGGCGGCGCCGCCGACCGCCGAGGACTTCGCCCGCCGCCGCCAGGCCCGACCGGTCGACCCGGTGGCCACCATGGGGGTACGCGCGGTGGTGAACCGGATGGGGCTGGTCCGGCTCGCGCCCGGCCGCCACGAGCAGGAGGTGAAGCGGGACATCGAGATGGTCCGCCGCAACTTCGGCGGACTGCGCCAGGTCACCGTGGTCAACCCCAAGGGCGGCGCCGGCAAGACGGTGGCCATCCTGCTGCTCGCCATGACGTTCGGCCAGAAGCGCGGCGGGTACGTGCTGGCCTGGGACAACAACGAGACCCAGGGCACCCTCGGCATGCGGGCGCAGCAGGACTTCCACGCCCGGACGGTCCGGGACATGCTGCGTGACCTCGCCCAGTTCCAGGGTCCGCACGGTCGCGTCGGCGACCTGTCGCAGTACGTCCGCTCGCAGGGCGAGGGCATGTTCGACGTGCTCGCCTCGGACGAGTCCGCGACCGGCGGCGAGATGCTGACCGCCGCCGCGTTCGCCGAGATCCGCGAGGTGGTCAGCCGCTTCTACAAGCTGATCTTCGTGGACACCGGCAACAACGTCCGGGCGCAGAACTGGCAGGCCGCCATGGACGCCACCGACCAGCTCGTGGTCACCATGTCGGCGCGGAACGACTCGGCCGAGACCGCCGCCCGGATGCTCGACCACCTGGAGCAGAGCGGCCGGCAGCGGTTGGTCCGGCAGGCGGTCACGGTGGTCTCGATGCCGCCGTCCCGCAAGGAGATCGACCTGCCGGCCATCCAGGCGCACTTCGCCGCACGTACCCGGGCGGTGCTGCTGGCGCCGTACGAGCGGCTCATCGACACCGGCGAGCCGCTGCGGTACGGCCAGCTCTCCTCCGCGACGCGGGACGCCTGGTTGAAGATCGCCGCGTCGGTGGCGGAAGGGCTGTAGGACGGGCGCGACGGCCGGTGCCCGGGTCGGGACCGGCCGTCGCGGTAGTGGTCAGGCGCTGGCCAGCGCGTCCCCGGCGGCCGGGTCGCAGTCGCGGAGGAACTGGGCGCAACGGGCGGCCTCATCCGCCTCGCCGATCTCGCCGGCGGCCCGGGAGAGCACGTAGAGGCAGCGCAGGAAGCCCTGGTTCGGAGCGTGCGACCAGGGCACCGGGCCGTGCCCCTTCCAGCCGCTGCGACGCAGCTGGTCGAGGCCCCGGTGGTAGCCGGTGCGGGCGTACGCGTACGCCGGGACGACCTGGCCCGCGGCGAGCGCGCGACCGGCGAGCGCCCCCCAGGCCGCGCTGTAGGTCGGGAAGCGGGCCGCGACCTCGGCGTACGCCTCGTCGGTGCCCTGCTCGACCGCCGTCGCCAGCGTGGCGTCGGCCTCCTCGTCGGCCGGGAGCAGGGTGGCCGGGGGCTCAGGCAACAGGTTCTGCATCGCCCCATTCAACCCGCTTCGCCCTGGGGCGCGCGAGGGGGTCGGGCGGGTCGGGTGGCTGAACGGCTGAGGGTTTCGTCACGCCTGCGGCGGGAGCGGACGTACCCGCGGCCCATGCCGCCGGCGTGGTTCTTGCACTACAACTACAGATCCGGAGCCTCCCCAGGACCCGGTTACGCAGGAGCCCGGCGGCGTGCCCGCCGGGCTCCTGTCCGTACCGCCCGGGTTTGCGACGTTGCCCGCCCGGGGCAGGATGATCGGGTGCCGACCCCACCACCCGCGGACGTCATCGAGCCGCACGCGCCTCACGTCGACGAGGTCCAGACCCGCGCCGAGTTCGACCGGCGGCTGGCCGGGGGGACCCTCGCCGGCCTGACCGTGCAGGGCCTCCGCCTCGACCTGGACCCGGTCCCCGACCTGCGCGCCGTCGACGTCGCCGGCACGCTCTTCGTGGGCTGCCGGTTCGCCGACCGGGAGGTGGGCGCCGACCTGGTCCGGCGCGGCGCCAACGTGGTCCCGCCGTTCTCCGGCCTGCCCTACCCGACCCAGCCGTCCCACCTCTACACGGCCGACGAACTGGCCGCCGGCTTCGCCGAGGGCGGGTTCACCCAGATGTACGACACCCGGGTGTACGCGCACTTCCGGGCGCACGGCGGGGCCCTGCCGGACGTCCGGGAGGCGCTCGGCCAACGGCTGCACGACCACGGCGTGGACAACGCGCTCGCCGACGCCACCCGCGCCTGGCTGGCCGTGCACGGCCCGCAGTCGGTGGTGGGCGTGATGGGCGGACACGCGGTCCCGCGCGGCAGCGTCGCGTACCGGATGGCGGCGGTGCTGGGCTGGGAGCTGGCGCGGGCCGACCGGCTGGTGGTGACCGGCGGCGGTCCGGGCGTGATGGAGGCGGCGAACCTGGGCGCGTTCCTCGCCGCCTGGCCGGCGGACGAGCTGTCCGCCGCGATCGACCTGCTCGCCGTCGCGCCGGACTTCACCGACCACGACCGCTACACGGCGGCGGCGCTGGCGGTGCGCAAGCGGTACGCGGACGGCCCGTCGCTGCCCTCACCCCGACCGGCGGCGCCCGACACGGAGTGGGCCCGGTCCGGCGGGCTGGCCATCCCCACCTGGCTGTACGGCCACGAGCCGGCGAACCTGTTCGCGGGCCGGATCGCCAAGTACTTCTCCAACGCCATCCGGGAGGACACCATCCTGCGCCTGGCCCGGGGCGGGATCGTGTTCGCGCCCGGCCGGGCCGGCACGGTGCAGGAGGTGTTCCAGGCGGCCACCAAGACGTTCTACGGCACCGACGGGGCGAGCGGGGCGTACGTCTTCCTCGACCGCGCGTTCTGGACCGCCGAGCTGCCGGTCGAGTCGCTGCTGCGGCCGCTCTTCGCCGCCTCCCCGTTCGGTGACCTGTCGCACACGATCCACCTCACCGACGACGTCCGCGAAGCCGTCGCGCTGCTCGTGCGCTGACCGTGCAAGGAAGGGCCCCTTGTTAACGCCTGCGGTAGAGGAAGGGCCCCTTGTTAACAGCGAGCTGTTAAGAAGGGGCCCTTCCTTACATCAGGGGTGTCACTTCATGGTGGTGCCGGTGGAGCGCAGGTGCTCGCAGGCCTCCACCACGCGGGCGGCCATGCCGGCCTCGGCGGCCTTGCCCCAGACGCGCGGGTCGTACATCTTCTTGTTGCCGACCTCGCCGTCGACCTTCAGCACACCGTCGTAGTTGCGGAACATGTGGTCCGCGACCGGGCGGGAGAACGTGTACTGGGTGTCGGTGTCGATGTTCATCTTCACCACGCCGTAGTCCAGCGCCTCCCGGATCTCCGACAGCAGCGAGCCGGAACCGCCGTGGAAGACCAGGCTGAGCGGCTTCTCCTTGCCGTACTTGGCACCGACCGCGTCCTGGATCTGCTTGAGCACCTCGGGGCGGAGCTTCACGTTGCCCGGCTTGTAGACGCCGTGCACGTTGCCGAAGGTCAGCGCCGCCATGTAGCGGCCCTTCTCGCCCAGGCCCAGCGCCTCGACCATGGCCAGGCCGTCCTCGACGGTGGTGTAGAGCTTGTCGTTGATGGCGTTCTCGACGCCGTCCTCCTCGCCACCGACGACGCCGACCTCGATCTCCAGGACGATCTTGCCCTTGGCGGCCTCGGCGAGGAGCTGCTCGGCGATCTCCAGGTTCTCCGCCACCGGCACGGCCGAGCCGTCCCACATGTGCGACTGGAACAGTGGCTCCTGGCCGTTCTTGACGCGCTCCTGAGAGATCGCCATCAGCGGCCGGACGAACTTGTCCAGCTTGTCCTTCGGGCAGTGGTCGGTGTGCAGCGCGATGTTCACCGGGTACTTCTTGGCCACCTCGTGCGCGTACGCGGCGAACGCGCTCGCGCCGGTCACCATGTCCTTGATCGACGGGCCGGACAGGTATTCCGCGCCGCCGGTGGAGACCTGGATGATGCCGTCGCTCTCCGCGTCGGCGAAGCCCTTGAGCGCCGCGTTCAGCGTCTGCGAGGAGGTCACGTTGATCGCGGGGTACGCGTACCGGCCGGCCTTGGCCCGGTCCAGCATCTCCGCGTAAGCCTCGGGGGAAGCGATGGGCATGTCGAACGCTCCTTACTTACCGCTCTCGGCCGTGCAGGCCGCTGTCTTCCATGGAGGCGGCCGTTCCGGCCGCTGACTTCCACGGGTACGCCGGACCGCGCTGTCCACCGCGGGCAGTATCCCGTAGGAGCGCCGGCAGGGCACAACCGACCCGGCGCCGGCTCACCGCTCCTCCAGGCGGTCCGGCACGACGACGCTGATCAGCCAGCTCACCACGGCGACCACGATGGCCCCCCAGAAGGCGGCCCAGAAGCCGTCCACGTGGAAGGGCAGCTTCAACAGGCCGGCGATCCAGTCGGTGAGCAGGAACAGCAGGGCGTTCACCACGAGCGCGAACAGACCGAGCGTGAGCAGGTAGAACACGCAGCCGAACACCTTGATGAGCGGCTTGAGCACGGCGTTGACCACGCCGAAGACGAGCGCCACCACGATCAGGGTGAACACGGTGGTGCCACCGTTGCGGCCGGTCACCTCCACCCCGGGCACGATCAGCGTGGTGACCCACAACGCGATCGCGGTGATCGCCAGTCGGATCAGGAAGCCCACGGGACCATCCTGGCAGGGGCCACGCGCCGGGGAGGGGACAATCGCCGACTCCACCGTTCCGCCCGGCGCCGAGCGGAGGCCCGGACCAGCCCGTACGGTGGTGGTGGCAGACGCCCGCACGAGACGCAGGGAGGGACGATGGGTCAGCCCGACGAGGACTTCGCCCCGAGTGACCACCTCGCTCCGGAGGAGCGGGATCTCGAGGCGGAGCCGGCCGACGCGGTCGAGCAGGCCGCCTCGGCCACCCCGGACGACACCGACGGCGAGCCGCACCGGGGCCTGGAGGTCGCCGACTGGGACGCGATGGAGCAGGCCCGGGTGGTCACCGCCGACGAGGACGACTACCGCTGACGCAGGGGCGTGACGTGGTCCGGGTGGGCGGCGGTCCAGCCGGCCACCCGGTCCGTGCGTAGCGCGTCCAGGAAGCCTGGGGCGAGCGTCGGGTCCGGCTGTTCGAAGCCGCGGTCCGTCCAGTCCTCGTAGCGGATCGGCAGGCCGAGCGCGACCGGCTCGGCGGCGGCGGCCCGCGCGACCACCGACAGCAGCAGCGGCAGGGACGTCCCACCGGTGTCGACGGTCAGCCCCGGGCCGATCTCACCGACCAACCGGCCGAGCCGCGCCGGGTCGGTCAGTGTCCCCCGCTCCCGCACCTGCCGCAGCAGGCCGGCCGCGTACCGGGTGGCGTTGCGGTCCCGGTCCAGCCCGCCCTCGCGCAGGCCGTACCGCTGGCGGAGCAGGTCCACCGCCCGGGTGCCGTCGAGCCGCTGGCAGCCGGCGGGGAACCGGTGGTCGGTGTGCACCGAGCGCACCGGCGCCGGCAGGCAGACCGGCACGCCGCCGACCTCGTCGGTCAGCTCGCGGGTCGCGGCGTAGGTCAGCACCGCGCCGGCGTCGACGCGTACCCCGGTCAGCCGGGTGACCGCCTGGCGGGTGGCCCGGTAGCCGGCGGCCAGGTCCCCCGACGCGGCGGCCCGGGAGAAGGTCGCGTTGATCTTGCCGGCGGCGCCGTCCGGCATGGGCACCAGCAGGTCGCGCGGGATGGAGACGAGGTAGATCCGGCTCCGGTCGGCCGGCACGTGCACCAGCAGGATCGAATCGGCCCGCCGGTCCGGGCCCGCCTGGTCGACGCCGAGCAGCAGCACGTTCATCGCCCCCGTGGGGATGGACGTCGGCGCGGCGGCCGGCGGGGCGGGTGCCGGCGGCCGGGGCGCGACCACGGTGAACCCGACCAGCGCCGTCGCGGTGACCGCCAGCGCGGTGCCGGCGAGGCGCACCCGGCGACGACGGCGACGGCGACGCACCACCGCCTGGTCGATGGCGGCGCGGACCGGGCCGGTCGGCGGGGCCAGCTCCTCGTGGCGGGCGAACGCCGCCCGCAGCTCGTCCTCGGTCATGAGCAGACCTCCACGTGTTCGGCTCGGAGGGTGGCCAGGGCGCGCGAGATGCTGGACCGGACGGTGCCGACCGCGCAGCCGAGCACCTCGGCGATCTCCGCGTCGGGCAGGTCCTCGTAGTAGCGCAGCACCAGCGCCGCGCGCTGCCGGCGCGGCAGCCCGGACAGCCAGGTCCAGACCTGGTCCCGGTCCACCGCGGACTGCGCGTGGTCCGCCGGTGCCGGCACCGTCTCGTCCGGCTCGCCGCGCAGCAGCACCCGACGGGCCCACGAGCCGCGCCGCCAGTCGACGAACTGGTTGGTCAGCATCCGGCGCACGTACCGTTCCGG
The DNA here is from genome assembly GCF_049315235.1 of Micromonospora sp. WMMD754. Classification (NCBI taxonomy): domain Bacteria; kingdom Bacillati; phylum Actinomycetota; class Actinomycetes; order Micromonosporales; family Micromonosporaceae; genus Micromonospora; species Micromonospora sp. WMMD754. The sequence continues at coordinate 2,179,869 of NZ_CP186058.1, read as the reverse complement.
CACGTCGCTGCGCGCCACCCGGCGCCAGTTCAGCTGGACCCGGACCATGGTCTCCTGCACCAGGTCCTGGGCCTGGTGCGGGTCACCGGTCAGCATGACCGCGTACCGCAGCAGGGCGCCCAGCCGCGCGTCGGCGAACTCCTCGTACGTCACTGCACCTCCCGGTGTCCCGATTGGTGGACGGGTACGGGCGGCCGGAACGTTGCGGCAACCGTGATCAACCGTTCGGTCAATGTTCGCCGACCGGGGCAGCGGGTCGACTTAAGGAATCTTTAAGCTCCACGGGCTCCACCTGATCACCCCCACGGGAGGACCCCCCTCATGCTCAGCAACTCCACCCGGCGCTGGCTCGCCGGGTTGGGCGTCGCAGGCGCGTTCGTCGCCGCCTCCGCCACCTCCGCCGCGGCCGCGGATCCGGCCGTTCAGCTTGCGCTCTACTTCCCGAACACCACCGTCGCCCTTGACAGTGAGGGCAAGGTCGAGACGCCCTACATCTACGCCAGTGAGCCGGTCGTGGTGAACAACCTGACCGTTCGCTACGACTACTCCGGGCTCGCCGGCAAGGCGAAGATCACCCCGGAGATCGCGGGCGACTGCACCACCCCGGAGAAGAACGTCCTGCTCTGCCAGGAGCACTTCGAGGTCGGTATCGACGAGTGGGGCATGGCCGGCCTGCTCAACATCAACATCGCGCCGGTCGACGGCGCGAAGGACGGCGACTCCGGCGACCTCAAGGTCACGGTCAGCGCCGACGGCGTGACCTCGGCCAGCCACACCGCCAAGGTGAAGGTCGGCGAGAGCGTCGACCTCGCCGGCGGCCCCGAGGTGACCCGCACCGCCGCCCCGGGTGGCTCCTTCACCGCGCCGCTCGCCCTGCGCAACGCCGGTGAGACGACCGCCAAGGGCGCCGTGGTGGTCTTCGACCAGGACTACGGCATCCGGACCAGCAAGCACTACAGCAACTGCACCTACGCCGAGGACTGGCTGCGCACCTGCACCTTCCCCGACCTCTCCGTGGCGGCCGGCGAGACCTTCGCGGCGACCGTGCCCTACACGGTGGCCAAGGACGCGTACGCCCCCGGCGCCGACTACGCGTACCACAACTGGATGACGGTCGCGGAGTTCGACGACTTCGTCGACTACCTGGACAGCCGGGACATCTCCGTCGGCGAGCCGGGCACCGACGGGCCGCTGGTGCTCACCAAGCAGTCCTCCGTGCAGGCGCGGTCCTTCCAGGCCGACCCGAACCCGGAGAACAACTGGTCCGGCATGGAGGTCAAGATCACCGGGAAGAACGGCGTCGACCTCGCCGCCATCGGTGACTCGGTGACCGGCAAGGCCGGCGACGTGGTCAAGGCGACCGTGGGCGTCCGCAACAACGGTCCCGCCACGCTCGACTTCGGTCGGAGCGGATCGTCCGTCACCAAGATCGACTTTACCGTTCCGACCGGGACCACCGCGGTCGAGGTGGCCGACAACTGTGTGCCGCTCAAGGACAACGAGGGTGACTGGGAGGAGCCGGGCACCCCGGGCGCCAAGGCCTACCGCTGCTACACGGGCATCTTCCTGAAGGCCGGCGAGGAGCAGACCGTCGAGTTGGGCCTCCGCATCGACAAGGTGATCCCGAACGCGACCGGCGCCGTGGTCATCAACGCCAAGTGCGAGTGCGACGGCTTCCAGGACGACACCAACAAGGCCAACGACGCCGCGAAGCTCGTGGTGAACGCCGCTCCGGGTGGCGACGGCGGCCAGGGTGGCGGTGACGGCGGCACGCTGCCGATCACCGGTTCCTCCACCGGCCTGATCGCCGGCATCGGCGCGCTGCTGCTCGCCGCCGGCTTCGGCGGCTACGTGGTGGCCCGCCGCCGCAAGACCCGCTTCGTCGCCTGACCAAGCACACCGAGGTGCCCCGCCGACCACCCCGGTCGGCGGGGCACCGCCGTATCCGAAGCACCACGAAAGACCAACCCACACAGCGCCATGCGGACGGAGAACGACCACGTCAGGTTTCCGGGGAGCCCGACCCGCGCAGGGATCAAGCCTGACCGCCCGGAGCGGGTCGGGCTCCCCGGAAACCCCCACCGCGACCAAAGAAATTGATCGACACTACTGAGAGCATCAACCACGTGCTGCTGACCCTCACCACGACCCACCGTCCCGCGACCGACCTCGGCCACCTCCTCGTGAAGCACCCGGACCGCGTGCAGAGCTTCGACCTGCCCGCCGGCGTCGCGCACGTGTTCTACCCCGAGGCGGACGAGGCGCGGTGCACGGCGGCGCTGCTGGTCGAGGTCGACCCGCTGAAGCTGGGCGCCGGTCGGGGCCGCCGGCAGGCGACCGCGCCGGAGGGCTCCACCCTCGGGCAGTACGTCAACGACCGCCCGTACGCGGCGTCCAGCCTGCTCTCCTCCGCGCTGGCGAAGGTCTTCCGCTCGGCGCTGCGCGGCGAGTCGCGGGACCGCGCGGAGCTGGCCGCCACCGCGATCCCGCTGACCGTACGGGTGCCGGTGCTGCGCTGCCGGGGCGGCGCGGAGCTGGCGGTACGGGTGTTCGCCCCGCTCGGCTGGACCGTGACGGCCACGCCGATCCCGCTCGACGAGACGTACCCGGAATGGGGTGACAGCCGGTACGTCGACCTGACGCTGACCGGCACGCTGCGCCTCGCCGACGCCCTCAACCACCTGTACGTGCTGCTGCCCGTGCTGGACGACGCCAAGCACTACTGGGTCGCGCCGGACGAGGTGGACAAGCTGCTGCGGGCCGGCTCCGGCTGGCTGGCCGACCACCCGGAGCGGGGCCTGATCACCCGGCGCTACCTGGCGCACCGGCGGGCCCTGGCCGGTACGGCGCTGGCCCGCCTCGCCGAGCTGCGCCTGGCCGACGAGCCCGACGCCGACGACAGCATCGACCCGACCGCCGACGACGCCGGCCCGGCCGGGGACCCGCGACGGGTCCCACTGGCCGCACAGCGGCGGGAGGCGGTGCTCGCCGCGCTGCGGGACAGCGGCGCGAGCCGGGTCGTGGACCTGGGTTGCGGCGGCGGCGCGCTGCTCACCGCGCTGGTCGCCGACCGGCGGTTCACCGAGGTGGTCGGCGTCGACGTCTCCGACCGGGCGCTCGGTCTGGCCGCCCGCCGGTTGCGGCTGGACCGGCTGCCCGAGCGGCAGCGGGACCGCATCCACCTGCGACAGTCCGCGCTGACCTACCGGGACGACCGGCTGCGCGGCTACGACGCGGCGGTGCTGATGGAGGTGGTGGAGCACCTCGACCCGCCGCGACTGCCGGCGCTGGAGGACGCGGTGTTCGGTCACGCCCGACCGGGCACCGTGGTGGTGACCACCCCGAATGTCGAGTACAACGTCCGCTACGAGGGGTTGGCGCCGGGTCGGTTCCGGCACGCCGACCACCGGTTCGAGTGGACCCGGGCGGAGTTCGCCGCCTGGGTCGAGCGGGTGGCGGCGGCGCACGGCTACACGGCCACCATCACCGGGGTGGGCGACGCCGACCCGGAGGTGGGCACCCCGACGCAGCTGGCGGTGCTGACCCGCAACGACCGGAAGGAGGAGACGACCCGATGACCGTCCTGGACATTCCCGAACTCGCCCTGGTGGCGCTGGTCGGCGTCTCCGGCTCCGGCAAGTCCACGTTCGCCCGCCGGCACTTCGCGGCCAGCCAGGTGCTCTCCTCGGACACCTTCCGTGGCCTGGTGGCGGACGACGAGAACGACCAGTCCGCGTCCGGCGACGCGTTCGACGCGCTGCACCACGTGGCCGGGATCCGGCTGCGGCGGGGCCGGCTGACCGTGGTCGACGCGACCAACCTCCAGCCGCACGCCCGGGCCGGGCTGATCCGGGTGGCCCGGGAGCACGACGTGCTGCCGGTGGCGATCGTGCTGGACGTGCCGGAGGCGGTGGCCTGGGAGCGCACCGAGGCCCGCGCCGACCGGACGCACGGCCGGCAGGTGCTCACCCGGATGCGCCGCGACCTGCGGCAGTCGTACGGGCGGCTGGCCCGCGAGGGCTTCCGCAAGGTGCACGTGCTGCGCGGGGTGGAGGAGATCGACGCCGCGGAGATCCGCTTCGAGCGGCTGTTCAACGACCGGCGGGAGCTGACCGGCCCGTTCGACGTGGTCGGGGACGTGCACGGCTGCCGCGCCGAGCTGGAGACGCTGCTGTCCCGGCTCGGCTACGTGCTGCGGCACGACGACGCGGGCCGCCCGGTGGACGCGGCGCACCCGTCGGGGCGTACCGCGGTGTTCGTGGGTGACCTGGTCGACCGCGGCCCGGACTCGCCCGGCGTGCTCCGCCTGGTCATGGGCATGGTGGCGGCCGGCCACGCGATCTGCGTGCCGGGCAACCACGAGCAGAAGCTGCTGCGCAAGCTGCGCGGCCGGGACGTCCGGCTCACCCACGGCCTGGCCGAGACGATGGAGCAGCTCGCCGCCGAGACGCCGGAGTTCGTCGCCGAGGCGGAGACGTTCATCGACGGTCTGGTCAGCCACTACGTGCTGGACGGCGGGCGGCTCGTGGTGGCGCACGCCGGCCTGAAGGAGGCCTACCACGGCCGGGCGTCCGGCCGGGTGCGGTCGTTCGCGCTCTACGGCGAGACCACCGGCGAGACCGACGAGTACGGCCTGCCGGTGCGCTACCCGTGGGCCCGCGACTACCGGGGCTCGGCCATGGTCGTGTACGGGCACACCCCGACGCCCGAGCCGGAGTGGATCAACAACACCATCTGCCTGGACACCGGCTGCGTGTTCGGCGGCAAGCTGACCGCGCTGCGCTACCCGGAGAAGGAGCTGGTCGCGGTCCCGGCGGTGCAGGAGTGGTACGCCCCGGCCCGCCCGCTGGTGCCGCCCCCGCCGGCCCGCCCGGACACCGTGCTCGACCTGGCCGACGTGACCGGGCGGCGGCACCTCACCCACGCGTACGGGTCGCTGACCGTGCCGGCGGAGAACGCGGCCGCCGCGCTGGAGGTGATGAGCCGGTACGCGGTGGACCCGGGTCGGCTGGTCTGGTTGCCGCCGACCATGGCGCCCTGCTCGACGTCCACCGTCGAGGGGTTCCTGGAGCACCCGGCCGAGGCGTTCGCCGACTACCGTGCGGCCGGCGTCGACCGGGTGGTCTGCGAGGAGAAGCACATGGGCTCGCGGGCCGTGGTGCTGGTGGAACGGGAGCCGGGCCGGTTCGGCGGCGGCGCCGTGCACACCCGTACCGGTCGGCCGTTCTTCGGTCCGCCGCTCGACGACGAGCTGCTGGCCCGGGTGCGCGCGGCGGTCACCACCGCCGGCCTCTGGGCCGAGCTGGACACCGACTGGCTGCTGCTCGACGCGGAGTTGCTGCCGTGGTCGGCGAAGGCGGGCGGGCTGATCCGTGAGCAGTACGCCGGGGTGGGCGCGGCCGGCCGGGCGGCGCTGCCGGCGGTGCTCGCCACGCTGCACGCCGCCGCGGGGCGCGGCCTGCCGGTGACGGAGCTGCACGCCCGGACCGCCGAGCGGGCGGCCGAGGTGACCGCCTACTCGGCGGCGTACCGGGCGTACGTGGGTCGCACCGACGGGCTGCGCGGGGTGACGCTCGCGCCGTTCGCCGTGCTGGCCGGCGCGGGCACGAGCTACGCGGACCGGGACCACGGGTGGCACCTGGCGTTGGCCGACCGGCTCTGCGCGGCCGACCCGGAGTTCTTCACCCCGACGCGTCGGCGGGTGGTGGAGCTGGCCGACGAGGCGGCGGTGGCGGCCGCGACGGACTGGTGGCTGGCGCTGACCGGGTCCGGCGGCGAGGGCATGGTGGTCAAGCCGTACGCCGGCCCGGCCGCCCGCTCGCCGAAGGGCTCGCTGCTCCAGCCGGGGATCAAGTGCCGCGGTCGGGAGTACCTGCGGATCATCTACGGCCCCGGCTACACCGGGGCGGGTCAGCTCGCCGCGTTGCGGCGGCGCTCGCTGGGCCGCAAGCGCGGGCTGGCGCTGCGTGAGCACGGCCTGGGCCTGGCCGCCCTGGACGCGCTGGCCGAGGACGCCCCGCTCTGGCGCCGCCACGAGCTGGTCTTCGCGATCCTCGCCTGCGAGTCCGAACCCGTGGACCCGCGCCTGTAGACGACGGTGGGCCCGGTCCGGCGCGACGCCGGACCGGGCCCGGGTAACCTGTGTGGCCGTGGACACAGCTGAGAAGACCCGGATGATCTCCGAGAACGTGGCGCTGAACCCGCTCGATCCGAAGGACCTCATCCACACCTTCGGGATGATCGGCGTCTGGGCGATCCTGTTCGCCGAGACCGGCCTGCTGGTCGGGTTCTTCTTCCCGGGCGACTCGCTGCTCTTCCTGGCCGGGGTGGCCGCCTCCCCGGTGGCCGACGCGATCTTCGGCGACGGCACCCGGCTCTCGCTGGCCGGGCTGATGATCGGCGGCCCGCTCTGCGCGATCGCCGGCGCCCAGCTCGGGCACTGGCTCGGCGCACGCTACGGCCGGCGCATGTTCGACAAGCCCAACTCCCGCCTCTTCAAGCGGGAGTACGTGGAGAAGGCGGAGTACTACTTCCAGAAGTTCGGCCCGGCCAAGGCCGTGGTGCTGGCCCGCTTCATCCCGATCGTGCGGACGTTCCTCAACCCGGTGGCCGGCGTGCTCGGCATGCCGGCCCGGCAGTTCTTCGTCTGGAACGTGGTCGGCGCGATCCTCTGGGTGGACGGCATCCTGCTGATCGGCTACCTGCTGGCCCGCCAGATCTACGACGCCATCGGCGACAAGATCGACCGGTACATCCTGCCGGTGGTCGCGCTGATCATCGTGATCTCGGTGCTGCCGATCTTCTTCGAGTTCCTCCGCGACCGGAAGGCGCGCAAGCGCGGCGAGGCGGTGGCGGTGATCGCGGCGGCGACCGCGGCCGGCGCGGTGGAGGCCGCCCGGGACGCCGTCGACGGCGACGACCACCCGCACGGGCACGGCGGGCAGCACCGCCGCTGACCGCGCGGACACCGAAGGCCGGCCCCCGGACGGGAGCCGGCCTTCGCACATGCGTGACCTGTCGAACCACTGGCACGGACGGCTTCAGCCGTCGCCGTGCGACTGGTGACGCCACCCCTGGCACGCCACCGGTCACCCGCACCCGGGCGGGACGGCCTGCCGGGTTCGGCGCGCGTGCCATCGCGCCGGGGCCTCGGCCGGCCGGCCCGTCCTCGGACGGGCCGTGGTTCAGCGAGCCTTCTTGGTGGCCCGCTTCCGCGGCGGGGTGAGCAGATCCGCGATCGTGGCGATCGCGGTCGGCACCAGCCGGTAGTACGCCCAGACCCCACGCTTCTCCCGCTCCAGCAAGCCGGCCTCGGTGAGGATGCGCAGGTGGTGGCTGACCGTCGGCTGCGAGAGGCCGAGCGGCGCGGTGAGGTCACACACGCACGCCTCCCCCTCGGGAGCCGACTGGATCAGGCTGAGCAGCCGGAGCCGGGCGGGGTCGGCGAGGGCCTTGAGGACCCCCGCCAGCCGCTCGGCGTCGGCGCGTTCGATCGGCTCGCCGGCAAGCGGCGAGATCTGAGGCATGGTCATTTCAGCCAACGCAGTTCCCACGTATTCCATCCTTCCACCAGCAGCATCGATCCGCCTGCATATCAGCAGATCCGAATCGGCAAACTTTTACGCCACAAGGCCGAGGTCAGCCAACGTATAGGCCGCCCGATACGGCAATCCGGCGGCTCGCACCGCGTCGCCGGCGCCTCGATCAACAATAACCGCCACGCCCACCACGTCGGCCCCGGCCTCACGCAACGCCTCGACCGCCGTCAACACGCTGCCACCCGTGGTCGAGGTGTCCTCCACCGCCAGGACCCGGCGACCCGCGACGTCCGGCCCCTCGATCCGGCGCTGGAGACCGTGCGCCTTACCCGCCTTACGGACCACGAACGCGTCCAACGGGCGGTCGGTGCCGGCCGAGGCGTGCAGCATCGCGCCCGCCACCGGATCGGCGCCCAGGGTCAGTCCACCGACCGCGTCGTACGACCAGTCGGCGGTGAGGTCGCACATCACCCGGCCGATCAGCGGGGCGGCCCGGTGATGGAGCGTGACGCGACGCAGATCGACGTACCAGTCCGCCTCACGGCCCGATGAGAGCACCACCCGACCGTGGACCACGGCCAGGTCAGTGATGAATTTACGCAGGTCGTCGTGGTCCCCCATGGCGATAGAGCGTACTTCGCAAGTCTGGACGCCGTCCGTGGGGTCCGCCCGGATCACCCGGCGGGCAACCGATGCTTGGCAATGTCCGGCTACTCTGCGCGACCGTCCATCCAGGGCCGGCGGCGCGGCCGGGCCGGTGGCGGGACCGCCGACCGTCAGCCGCGGGCCCGGTCGACCTTTCCCCGGGTGTCCCGGACGGCGCCGCGCAGCAACCGTTTCGGCGCGTGCCGCAGCCCGGCCACAGCCAGCTTGTACTTCCAGCTCGGCACGCTGACCAACTTGCCTTTGCCCAGGTCACGCAGCCCTTCGTCGACCACGTCGTCGGCCCGCAGCCACATCCACGCGGGCGTGCGCGACATGTCGATGCCGGCGCGTTCGTGGTAGCCGGTGCGGGTGTAGCCGGGGCAGAGCGCCATCACGCGTACGCCGAGCGGGGCCACCGACTGGCCGATCGACTCGCTGAAGTTCGTCACCCACGCCTTGCTGGCCGAGTACGTCGATCCCGGCATGGGCACGCCGAAACCCGCGACCGAAGAGACATTTATCACTGCCCCCTCACCCCGCTCGATCATCGGACCGAGGGCGGCGTGGGTCAGCCGGAGCACCGCCAGCACGTTGAGCCGGACCAGCCGGGCCTCGTCCGCGACGGTCGACCGGACGAACGGCGTGTTCAGACTGATCCCCGCGTTGTTCACCAGCAGCTCCACCGGCGGGCCGGCGGTCAACCGGCGTTCGACCACCGCACAACCGTCGTCGGTGGACAGATCGGCCGGGATCGTCTTCACCTCGCCGCCGTGCCGGCCGGCCAGCTCGGTCGCCAGGGCGTCGAGCCGGGCGAAGTCGCGGGCCACGAGCACGAGGTTCCAACCGTCCGCGGCGAGCCGGCGGGCGAACGACTCGCCGATGCCCAGACTGGCGCCGGTGACGAGGGCCCAGCGCCGGGAGGGGTGGGGGTCAACGGTCACGGGCGGTCCTCCGGGGGCGGCGTCGGCCCGGACGGCGGCGTCACCGGCGGGGCGGTCGGGGGTGGCGTCGGCCCGGTGGGGGCGGACGAGGGCGGCATCGGCCCGGGCGGAGCCGACGACGGCGGCATCGGCCCGGGCGGAGCCGACGATGGCGGCATCGGCCCGGGCGGGGCGTACGGCGGCACCGACCCGGGCGGGGCCGACGACGGCGGCAGACCGGCCGGCGGGCCCCACGGCGTCGGCCCGGAGACCGGAGCGCCGGACACGGTCGCGCCGTAGCCGGTCGCCGGGCCGGAACGCGGCGCGGCCGGGCGGTGCAGGAAGGCGCTCGCCGAGGGGAGCGTGAGCAGCGCGGCGACCACCAGGTAGCCGAGGATCTGCGCCACCGACAGCGCCGCGTTCAGCGGGATCCACCACGCGGGATAGGCGTCACCGACCAGCCCCAGCAGGTCGGCGGTGACCCGGTCGTCGGCGCCGAGCCGCAGCGGCGCGGCGCGCTGCCCGACCAGCACCGCCAGACCGCAGCACCCGCAGAGCAGGCCCAGCCCGGCCACCACCCAGGTGGCCACCCGCGCCCCTGGGCGGCCGGCGAGCAGGCCCAGCGCGAGCCCGAGCAGCAGCAGCGCGGCCAGCACGCCGAGCACGGCGGCCAGCACGGTCGAGCCGCGCAGCAGGCCGGCCACCCGGTCGATGTCGCCGCCGCCCGCGCCGGTGTCCGCCGCCGCGGCCCGGAACCGGTCCACCGTGCCGCCCGCGACGGCCAGGTTCGTCACCGCGTACGCCACGGCGCCGACCGCCATCAGCAGCAGCACCGCCGCCGCGGCGACGACCGTGCCCGGTCGGCGGGGAGCTACCCGATCGGGGTTGGACACGACAGATCCCTCCGGTAGGCGTCGGCTTGCAACCTACTCGGAGGGATCGTCGGCGTCGCTGAAATCCTGCCGTCAACTTCCGGGTGGCGGCTCCGGGTCGCGGCGCTCGCCCGGCTGACCGGTCGGCCCGGCCGGCGGCTGGCCACCGGGGGCCGTCGGGGGCGTGCCGCCGGTCGGCTGCTGGCCGGGGGTCGACGGGTAGGCCGGGTCGGTCGACTGGCCCGGGGTCGACGGGTACGCCGGGTAGGCGCCACCCGGCACCGGGGGCTCCCAGGCCGCCTTCGGCTTGCGGAAGAACTCGTTCGCCTTCGGCAGCGCCAGCAGGATCAGCGCGGCCAGCAGGGCGAGCAGCGCGACGATGCCGAGCAGCAGGCTGACCGGGCCGTACCAGGACGGCAGCGCGTCCTCCAGCCGACGCTGGATCTCCTGCCCGCTGGGCAGGTCGCCGCTGGAGTTGCCGCCACCGCCCATCGTGCCGCCGGAGACGCCGTTGAGCAGGCCACCGCCGGTGCAGCAGAGCAGGATGCCGCCGAGCACCCAGGTGGTGATCCGGGAGGCGTTCTTCCCCCGGTTGTTCAGCAGCGCGAGCACGACCAGGCCGGCCGCGAGCAGCAGCGTCAGGATCGACGAGCCGATGGTGAAGGCGTACGCGATGTCGCCAGCCGACTCGGCCGAGGTGCCCGCGTACGCGTCCTTGAGGACGTCGCGGATCGTGCCGATGACGGACAGCGTCACGATCAGGTTCAGCACCTGGATGACGGCGACGAGAATGAGCAGCCAGCTGGAAAGCGTCACCACACTGGGACGCGCGCGGGGCGTGGTGCCCGGAGCATCGACCATGATTCTCCCTCCCTCGATGAGATGACCACCGTAGCGATCTCACACCAGGTGGGCACGTCGGAAAGGCTCACCGGTCCGCGGCGCGCCGCAGCCGGCGGTGCTCGGCGGTGACCACGCCGAGCAGGGCCAGGTCGAGCGCGACCGTGAAGACGGCGCCGAACTGGTTGACGGTGAAGTTGAAGACCTGCCCGAACAGCAGGTCCACCAGGAGCGCCAGCTTGAACAACCGGAACGCCTCGGTGCGATTCCGCCGCAGCAGCCAGGCCGCCCACAGGCTCAGCACGGCGGTGACCAGAGCGGTGGCGCTCACGCCGAGCACCGCGCCCCACTCGCGTTCCTGGTCCAGTTCCCCGGTGACGCCGTCGACCAGCACCGCCACGACCGTCACCAGCGGCTCCACCACCAGGTAGACCACCACCGGCCAGACCAGCCAGCGCCGGCCGGCGGCCCAGGCGCCGAGCCGGCGGGCCCGCTCCGCCCCGCGCTGCCAGAAGCGCACCGGCGGCGGTTCCCGCCGGGGCACCACGTCCAGCAGCTGCGCCAGCGCCGCCTCGGTGGCCGGCCCGGTGCCCTGCACGAGGCGCAGCACGGCCGCCCGTCGCCGGTCGGTCAGCCCGCCGGGCAGCGCGCTGAGCACCACGTCCAGCGCGTTGGCGGTGCGTTCGGCCGGGGTCAGCCGGGACCGGCCGGTGCGCCCGCGTACCGCCTGGACGAGCAGGACGAGCAGGGCGAAGGCCACGTAGATGATGGCGGCGGCCGGGGCGTAGAAGTAGTCCGTGCGGGCGGTGACGAACTTGCCCACCTCGTCGATGAAGAGCCCGAACCCGACCCCGCCGACCACCGCCCCGGCGGTGCGGGATCCGTCGCCCAGGAAGACCAGCGGGATTCCCAGCCCCACGGCGAGCAGCAGACCACCCCAGAGGACGTGCGCGATGTGCAGCCCGCCGCCGCCGAGCTGCGGGTAGTCGGCGGCCTGGAGGTAGGCGCGGACGGCCAGCACGGTGACCACGCCGGAGAGCACGAACGCCTGGAGGTGGGAGGCGGCGCCGATCGCCCGGGGCGGCAGCCGGCGGACCAGCCAGCCGAGCCCCGGCGGGTGGTGGGACGGTCCGGGTGGCATGCCCCGAAACCTAGTAGCCGCGCCACTCCTCGCGGGCGTACTCCAGCACCCTGGGCTGCAACAACGTCGAGGCCGGCACGTCCACCCGGGCCCGGTCGGCGGGGAAGGCGGCGGCCGCGGCGAGCACCGGCGGGGTGAGGAAGCGCAGCGGCGGCGCGTCGGCCGGCAGCGCCAGCTCCGGCGCGGCGTCGCCCGGCGCGGCGAGCACGAAGCCCCAGTCGCCGAAGCTCGGCACGTCGACGTGGTACGGCGTGGTGGCGAAGCCCGCCTCCCGCACCGACCGCTCGATCGACCAGTACGACCGGGGCGCGAAGTAGGGCGAGCCGGACTGGACGACGAGCCGGCCGCCCGGAGCCAGCACCGGCCGGACGAGCGCGTAGAACTCGACCGTGTAGAGCTTCGCGGTGGCCGTCTCGTCCGGGTCGGGCAGGTCGGCGATCACCACGTCGAAGCGTTCCGTGGCGGTCCGCAGCCAGCCGAACGCGTCCAGGTTCAACACCCGGACCCGGGGATCGGTGAGCGACCGACGGTTCAGCTCGCGCAGCTGCGGCTCGCTGCGGGCCAGCGCGACCACGGCCGGGTCGAGGTCGACCAGGGTCACCGAGCGCACGTCCGGGTACTTGAGGATCTCCCGCGCGGCCAGCCCGTCGCCGGCGCCGAGCACCAGCACGTCGCCGTGCGGCCCGCGCATCGCCGGGTGCACCAGCGCCTCGTGGTAGCGGTACTCGTCCACGGAGCTGAACTGGAGGTCGCCGTTGAGGAACAGCCGCAGGTCGGTGTCGGTGTGGCCGACCTCCCGCACCGAGCGGGTCAGCACGATCTCCTGGTAGCGGCTGCGCTCGGCGTGCACCACCGGATCCCGGTAGAGCTGCTGGCGGGCGGTCACCTCGAAGTCGTGGGCGGTCACCCAGGCGTACCCGAGCAGGAGCGCGACCACGACGGAGCCGGCGCCGAGGCCGACCCGCGCCCGGCGGCTCAGCTCGTCGCGGAACACCGTGAAGACCAGCGCCACTCCGGCAACGGCGTTCACCGCGCCGACCACCAACGCGCCCTTGAGCTGGCCGAAGATCGGCATCAGCAGGAACGGGAAGGCCAGCCCGCCGAGCAGCGCGCCGACGTAGTCGGCGGCGAACAGGTCGGCCACCGCGCTGCCCGCGGACTGCTCCCGGATGCGTTGCAGCATGACCATGAGCAGCGGGATCTCCGCGCCGATCAGCAGGCCGAGCACGAACGCGGTGCCGACCAGCGCCGGGCCGTAGAGGTCGAGCCAGGCGAACGCGGCGTAGAGGCCGAGCACGGAGAGGCCGCCGAGCAGCGCCAGGGTCAGCTCGATCGCCGCGAACGCGGCCGCCGCCCGGGACTGCAACGGCTTCGCCACCAGCGCGCCGACGCCCATCGCGAAGACCATCACGCCGAGCACGATCGACGCCTGGCCGACCGCGTCGCCGATCAGGTAACTGCCCAGCGCGACCAGGGCCAGCTCGTAGACCAGGCCGCAGGCCGCGCAGACGAAGACCGCGAGCAGGACCGCCGCGCGGGCCGGGCGCCACCGCGGCCGTGCGGGCGCGTCGACGGTCACGCCTTCTCCCGGGTACGCCCGGCGGCGCCCGCCCCGGCGCGCTGCGCGGGCACCCGTCCCCGGAGCTGCCGTCGTCGCTGTCGCACGCCCACAGTGACGAAGAGCGCGGCGAGCAGGAACAGCCCAACGGTGGCGAGCAGCAGGATCCAGCGGTCCCGCCAGAAGTCGCTGCCGGCGTCCGGCAGCGGGGCGGCCGGGGTGGCCGGTTCGGCGGTGGGGGTGGCGGCCGGGTCGGCCAGCCCTCGCTCGGTGGCGAGCAGCGGCAGCATGGTCGCGGCCCGGGTGACGGCCCAGCCCGGGTCGTCGACGAACGCGTCCTCGTCCAGCCCGAAGCGGCCCAGCCCGGATTCGATCGCGGCCAGGTCGCTGAACTCGATGTCGTCCGACCCCTTCACCCGGATGCTGGCGGAGTCGTTCGACTCGCTGCTGGACGACGTGTAGATGACGTTGGCGTACACCTCGATCCACCGGGAGCAGCCGGGCGCGTCCGCGACCGCCGTGCCGTCGCCGAGGTTCGAGCCGACGCTCACCGGGTCGTACGTGTCGACCAGCTGCCAGCCGTAGCAGATGCCCTGGCTGTCGGCGGCGGCCCGGAGGATGGGCACGGTGCCGGAGCGCTCGTCGGCCGCCGGGGCGGGCACGTCGGTGTCCGAGTCGCCGGTGATCGCACCGATGACGCAGGCGCCGACCGTGATACCGATGATCACCGTCCAGATCAGCGCCTGTCGGCGCTTGTTCTGCGTCGCGGTGGCCTTTCCGGCCATCAGCTGATCGCGGCGGCGATGATCGCGCCGGTGGCGACGTGCACGGTGGCGGAGATCCAGACCGCCGGGTGCGGCTCCGGGTCGACCAGCAGCTCGCCGAGCTTGCCGGGGGTGACCACGTCGAGCAGCACGAAGGCCGCCGCCATGATGACCAGCCCGAGGATCCCGTACGCGGCGGAACCGGCCAGCCCGAGCGCGAAGTCGTCGTCGCTGGCCACGATCGCGGCGACCACCACGGTGCCGACACCGAGCAGGTTGGAGGCGAGCAGCACCGTGGCGTTGCGGTTGCGCTCGGTCCAGATCAGCTCGTGGAGCTTGCCGGGGGTGGCCAGGTCGACCAGCGCGTAGCCGATCGCCATGAGGACGACGCCGACCACGCCGTAGGCGAGGGTGACCAGCAGATCGGTGACGAGATGCTGCACAGGGACTCCAGGGTGAGGGGGTCGGACGGGCTACTTGCCGGCGCCGGGGCCGCCGCCCCGGACGGTGCTGCCCCGGCCCCAGCCCCAGCTGTTGCCGACGACGCGGTGGTACCGGGGGTAGGCGGTGGACATCTTCTCCAGCAGGATCACCGAGCCGACGGCGAGCGGGAGGATCACCACCGAGTCGTCGTCGTAGCGCAGGTAGACGCCGCTGCCGTCGACGTACTGGTCGGCCGGCTGCCAGGCGTCGGTGATCTCCTTCGACACCTGGCTGGGCGACTGCTTCGACGTGTAGGCGACCGCCTGGGCGCCGATGTCCCGGCCCGACGCGCGGGAGAAGTGGTCCTCCACGTAGCCGCGGGGCGAGAAGTTGCCGTAGAAGATCGTGAAGGCGGCGATGAGGGCGCCGACGACGGCGACCGCCACCCCGACCACGAAC
This sequence comes from Micromonospora sp. WMMD754, assembly GCF_049315235.1. Lineage (NCBI taxonomy): Bacteria > Bacillati > Actinomycetota > Actinomycetes > Micromonosporales > Micromonosporaceae > Micromonospora > Micromonospora sp. WMMD754. The sequence continues at coordinate 2,164,709 of NZ_CP186058.1, read as the reverse complement.
CACCGTCGGTACGTCACAGCTCTTCCACCACCGTCTCGGTCAGGACCAGCTCGTTGGTCTGGGGGTAGGCGTGCCACGTGCGCCAGGCCAGCGTGCCGCCGGGCGGATCGGGGCGGACGGCGAGCGCGGTGACCGCGTCCTCGTCGCCGGGAAAGACGCCGACCAGCGCGTACGGGTCGTCGGCCAGCTCGGCGCGGAGCGCCGCGACCCGGGTGCGGAGGCCGTCGCCGACCGGGCGGAGCACCGTGGCGGTGAACCGGTAGCCGACGGTCTCGTCGTGCAGCGTGTCCGGCAGGTGCGGCGGGCGGCCGGGCAGGCAGGCGACCGTCTCGGTCAGCCCGCCCAGCACCACCTGGTGGGAGGCGCCGAGCAGACGCAGCCGCAGCCGCGCGCCGCCCGGCAGGTCGAGGTCGCGCACGGCCAGCGCCGGCAGCTCCGGGCCGCCGAGCGTCAGGCTGAGGTCGGCGGCGCGGCTGTCGACGTACGGGGTGTGCAGGGCGACGAGCACGCCTACTTCACCTGGTCCGGGCCGCCCTGCGGGTAGATCATCACCTCGGCCCGGCGCAGTTCCTCGCCGAGGTTCACCTCCCAGCCGGCCTCTCCGTACGCCTCGAACGACAGCCGGGCCCCGCCGGGTGCCTGGTAGTCGTGGTAGCGCATGGTGCCGCGCGGGTCCAGGCCGGTGCCCTCGGTCGCGGTGTAGCGCGCCTGGCCCGACTCGTCCCAGTTGTAGCGACGGCCGGCGATCTCCAGCGTCGGGGCGCCCGGCGTCACCGTGGCGCCCGGCTCGCTGGTCCAGAGCACCATCTCCAGATCCGGCTCCGCCTCGACGGAGAGCCAGCGCTTCACCCCGCCCGCGTCGTCGAGCAGGTGCTCCGCCCAGCTCCAGCCGCCCTCGACCAGGTGCACCGAGCCGCGCACGGTGTAGGGGACCTGCCGGATCTCGATGATGTCGCCGGGCTTGAGCGCGCGGGGGTCACCCCGCAGCGCGTCCGTGTCCCGGTCCCGGAACGGGTCCCCGGGCGTCGCCGCCTGCGGGCGGGCCGCCGAGCGGGACCGGCGCAGCGCGATCACGGCGATCACCACGCCGGCCACCCCGACCAGGCACCCCAGCGTCGTCACCAGGTACGCCACCGAACCGTTCACGAGCGCCTCCCCCCAACATGCATCGGCGGAGACGGTAACAACCCCGCGCACCCCCGCCGAAGTGCCGTTCGTTGAGTGTGCGGTCAGCTACTCTCGGCCGCCGGTCAGCCGCTCGGCGGCGTACTCACGCAGCGTCGCGCGACCCATCACGCATCCGCTGAACGTGGTGAACTCCCCGTCGTCGTCGCGCAGCCGTTCCCAGGCCGCCCGCCCGGCCGCCGGGTCGACCGCCTCCAGCAACGTCGCCGCGTAGGCCCTTCCGGCGGGCGAGCCCTTCCGGAGCAGCCGGTCGATCTTCTTCCGGGCCGCCTCCGGGTGTTCGCGCAGCGCCTGCTCCGCCTGCCGGTACGCCTCGGTCGCGGGCAGGACCTGCCCCGCGAACCCGACCCCGCCGAAGGCCAGGGTGTCCGCGCCCTCGAGTTCCCGCTCCCACTTCCCGCTCATGCCCCACTATGTGCCCACCCCGCCCACCCCTCACCCCTCGCAGGTAAGGAAGGGACCCCTGTTAACGCCTCCGGTAGAGGAAGGGACCCTTGTTAACGCCCACGACGCGCAGCACCAGCGGCACGCAGGGCGCCCCATCGATCAAGGAGTGGTGGAACGGTTCGGTCAGGTCAGCCGGGTCGCCTCGCCCAGCGGGCGCCAGGCGAGTACGGCGATCGCCGCCATCGCCCCCGCGGCGACCCAGAACGGTGTGGTGATCTGCCAGGTCCCGGCCAGCAGACCGCCGAGGAGCGCACCGAGCGCGGCCCCGCCCAGATCGAGCAGCGCGTACACGCTGCCGACCCGCCCGCGAAGGTGGGCCGGCACGATTCGCTGCCGGACCGACGCGGCGGTGATGCCCCAGACCATGGCGTGGACGCTGAAGATGATCAGGACCGCGGCGGCGATCCAGGACGTCGTCGTGACCGCCAGGGTCACGTGGGTGACGACCTCGACGACCAGGCCGCCACGCAGCACCGCCCCGGCACCGAAGGTCCGGGTGAGTCTGGTCGCCACCGTCGTGCCGAACAGGCCACCGACGGCGAACGAGGTCAGCAGGAAGCCGTATCCGACGTCGGACAGGCCCAGTCGCTGGCGGCAGTAGAGCACGAACACGGCGAACGCCGCGCCGAACGCGACGTTGCCCAGGCCCATGCTCACCGCGAGCGTCCGTACCAGGCGGCGCCGCCACAGCCAGCGCACGCCCTGGCCGATCTCGCCGCGCAGCGAGCCGCGCGGACGAGGCTCCTCCGGCACGGGTACGGGGGCCGGTCGGATACCGGCGACCAGAGCCGCCGCCACCACGAAGGTCAACGCGTCGACCCCGAACGGTACGGCGGCGGAGACGACGAACAGCCACGCGCCCAGCGGCTTGGCGACGAACTGATTGCCGACGGTGAACGTCGCGTACAGCCGGGCGTTGGCGGCGGGCAGTCTCTCCGGTGCTACCACCGCCGGAAGCAGGGCGCCCATCGCGGTGTCCGCGACGGTCTCACCTGCGCCGAGCAGGAACAGCACCGCGTAGACGACGGCCACGGTCACCGAGTCGGTGGCGACGCTGAGCGTCAGACCGGCCAGTGCCGCGGCGCGCAGCAGGTTGACGACCACGACCAGCCGCCGACGGTCGAGCCGGTCGACGTAGGCGCCGCTGACCAGGGCGAACAGCAGCCAGGGCAGTTGTTGGGCGAAGACGGCACCGGCGATCAGGGCCGGGTCGTCGCTGACCGAGGCCACCAGCAGTGGGCCGGCGGCCATGGTGACACCGTCACCGATGGTGGAGACCGCGGAGGCGGTCCACAGTCTGGTGAAGTCCGCGCCGAGACGCGCGGAAACAAGGGCACGCAAGAAGAGCTCCTCGAGCCAGGAAGGGAAACGGTCATGAGGGACCGCTTCGCGGCGAGGAGCACCACGCCGCCGGGACCCGGCGGCGAAGCGTCAGCGAGCGGTGTGCTCTCGCGGCGAAGCGGGGACCGTCAGCAGGCCGAGGCGCATCTGCGGCTCCTAACTGTCGATTGACGTTCCGGGCAGGATATTCGGCCGACGCCCGCGGCGCTGTCCGTCCCACCGGATGGCGAAGGCCCGGCCTGGACGGCCGGGCCTTCGCGGGGTGCTACGGGTCAGGCGGCGGTGACCGCCAGGGACTCCTTGGTGTCGGACAGGTCGACGCGGACCGTGTCGCCGTCGCGGATCTCGCCGGCCAGCAGCGCCTTGGCGAGCTGGTCGCCGATCGCCGACTGCACCAGCCGGCGCAGCGGGCGGGCGCCGTAGATCGGGTCGTACCCGTGCTCGGCCAGCCAGGTGCGGGCCGCGTCGGTGATCTCCAGGCCCAGTCGGCGGTCGGCCAGTCGGCGGCGCATCCGGTCGAGCTGGATGTCCACGATCGCCCGCAGGTCCCCGCCCTGGAGCGCGGCGAACACGACGATGTCGTCGAGGCGGTTGAGGAACTCCGGCTTGAAGTGCGACCGGACCACCGCGAGCACGCCCTCCCGACGCTCCTCCTCGCTCAGCGTCAGGTCGCTGATGACCGAGGAACCCAGGTTCGAGGTGAGGATGAGGATGGCGTTGCGGAAGTCCACGGTGCGGCCCTGACCGTCGGTGAGCCGACCGTCGTCGAGCACCTGGAGCAGCACGTCGAAGACGTCCGGGTGGGCCTTCTCCACCTCGTCCAGCAGGATCACCGAGTACGGCCGGCGGCGCACCGCCTCGGTGAGCTGGCCGCCCTCCTCGTAGCCGACGTAGCCGGGCGGGGCGCCGACCAGGCGGGCCACGGAGTGCTTCTCGCCGTACTCGCTCATGTCGATGCGGACCATGGCCCGCTCGTCGTCGAAGAGGAACTCGGCGAGCGCCTTGGCCAGCTCGGTCTTGCCGACACCGGTCGGGCCGAGGAAGAGGAAGCTGCCGGTCGGACGGTCCGGGTCGGCGACGCCGGCCCGGGCGCGGCGGACCGCGTCGGAGACCGCGCCCACCGCCTCGGCCTGGCCCACCACGCGGCCCCGCAGCGACTCCTCCATCCGCAGCAGCTTGGCCGTCTCGCCCTCGAGCAGCCGGCCGGCGGGGATGCCGGTCCAGGAGGCGACCACGGCGGCGATGTCGTCCGCGCCGACCTCCTCCTTGAGCATCGCGCCGTCGGCCTGGAGCCGGGCCAGTTCCTCCTCGGCCTGCTTCAGCTCGGCACGCAGCGCGGGGATCCGGCCGTACCGCAGCTCGGCGGCGCGTTCCAGCTCGCCGTCGCGCTCGGCCCGCTCGGCCTCGCCGCCGAGGCGCTCCAACTCCTCCTTGGCGGTGGAGAGCTTGGTGATGTGGCTCTTCTCGGTCTGCCACCGCTCGGAGAGGGCGGTGAGCTGCTCGCGCTTGTCGGCCAGCTCCTTGCGCAGCCGCTCCAGCCGCTCCGCGGAGGCGGCGTCCGGCTCCTTGGCCAGCGCCATCTCCTCGATCTCCAGCCGGCGTACCGCCCGCTCGATCTCGTCCACCTCGACCGGGCGCGAGTCGATCTCCATCCGCAGCCGGGACGCGGACTCGTCGACCAGGTCGATCGCCTTGTCCGGCAGGAACCGGTCGGTGATGTAGCGGTCGGACAGGGACGCGGCGGCGACCAGCGCGGCGTCGGTGATGCGTACGCCGTGGTGCACCTCGTAGCGCTCCTTGAGCCCGCGCAGGATGCCGATGGTGTCCTCGATGGTCGGCTCACCGACCAGCACCGGCTGGAAGCGGCGCTCCAGCGCCGGGTCCTTCTCGATGTGCTCGCGGTATTCGTCCAGCGTGGTCGCGCCGACCATCCGCAGCTCGCCCCGGGCCAGCATCGGCTTGAGCATGTTGCCGGCGTCCATCGAGCCCTCGCCCTTGCCGGCGCCGACCACGGTGTGCAGCTCGTCGAGGAACGTGATGACCTGGCCGTCGGAGTTCTTGATCTCCTCCAGCACGGACTTCAGCCGCTCCTCGAACTGCCCGCGGTAGGACGCGCCGGCCACCATCGCGCCGAGGTCGAGCGAGACCAGCTTCTTGTCCCGCAGCGACTCCGGCACGTCGCCGGCCACGATCCGCTGGGCCAGGCCCTCCACGATCGCGGTCTTGCCGACACCCGGCTCACCGATCAGCACCGGGTTGTTCTTGGTGCGGCGGGACAGCACCTGGATCACCCGGCGGATCTCCGAGTCCCGGCCGATCACCGGGTCGATCTTGCCGTCGCGGGCGCTGGCGGTGAGGTCGACGCCGTACTTCGCCAGGGCCTGGTAGGTCTGCTCCGGGTCGGCGGTGGTGACCCGGCGGTCCCCGCCCCGGACGGTGGGGAACGCGGCGACCAGGTTCTCCTCGGTGGCGCCGGCGTTCTTCAGGGCCACCGAGACCGCGCCGCCGACCCGGGCCAGCCCGGCCAGCAGGTGCTCGGTGGAGGTGTATTCGTCGCCCAGCGGCCGCGCGATCTGCTCGGCGGCGCCGATGGCGTTGACGAACTCGCGGGCCAGCGTGGGCTCGGCGATGCTGGACCCGCGTGCGGCCGGCAGCGCGTCGACCGAACGCTGGGCGACCCGGCGCAGCTCGGCGGGGTCGGCCCCGACGGCGCGCAGCAGGCCCGCCGCGGTCGAACCGTCGGTGTCCAGCAGTGACAGCAGCAGGTGCCAGGGCTCCACGGTGGCGTGGCCGCGCTGGTTCGCCAGCGCGACGGCACCGGTGATGCTCTCGCGGCTCTTGGTGGTGAGGCGTTCCGTGTTCATGGGCTCCCCCGGATCGGCGTGTCCACTGGGAACGACACAACCAGACTTGAGTCTATTCCGCTCAACTCCGACGGTGTGACCCGAGTCACTACTTCGATCGCCACCGCCAGTCGAACTCCCCCGCCGCCGGCGGCGGCCCGGGCAGCGGCGGCCCGGGCACGGCCAGGCCGGCCAGCAGCACCGCGAGGTGCCGGCGGCGCAGCTGCCGGGTCCGGTCGAGATCGGGTACGCGAATCGCGGCGCACCCCTCCAGCAGCAGCCCGACGTCCTGCGTCACCACGTCCGGTCGGAGCCGCCCGGCGTCCCGCGCCCGCCCGACCAGCCCGTCGACCAGCTCGTTCGCGCGCACCGCGGCCCGGCCCATCTCCTCGGTGGGCGTGAAGGTGCCGGCGAGGTGCACGGTGAGGGAGTGCACGTCGGCGTCGACGACGCGCTCCAGGAAGCCGGCGAACGCGGCCCAGTCGTCCGGCTCGGCGGCGGCCTCCTCGGCCGCCGCGACGAACCGGAGCAAACCGTCGTGGCAGAGCGTGCGCAGCAGGTCCTCCTTGCCGGCGTACCGGCGGTAGAGGGCACTGATGCCGACGCCGGCCCGCTCGGCGACGGCGGCGATCGGCGCCTTCGGGTCGTCCAGGAAGACGCTGCGTGCCGCCGCCAGGATCGCGGCGTCGTTGCGGGCCGCCTGCGCGCGCCGACCGGCCAGCGGGAGGTCGTCAGTCGGGTTCGACATGGGTCGACGATAACAGTGGAACGGATCGTTCCGCTCTGCTACCTTAGAGCGGAACGAAACATTCCGTTCCGAGGGAGAAGTCATGTCGGCCACCGCTCTCCGTCCCTACCGCGTCGAGATCCCGCAGACCGCCCTGGACGACCTCACCGACCGGCTGCGGCGCACCATCTGGCCGGGCGAGCTGCCCGACGCCGGCACGGCGTACGGCATGCCGACCGCGCGGGTCCGCGAGCTGGCGACCTACTGGCTGGAGACGTTCGACTGGCGGGCGGTCGAGGCCCGACTGAACGCGCACCCGCAGTTCGTCACCGAGATCGACGGCGAGGAGATCCACTTCCTGCACGTCCGGTCGTCCCGGCCGGACGCCACCCCGCTGGTGCTCACCCACGGCTGGCCCGGTTCCGTGGTCGAGTACCTGGACGTGATCGCCCCACTGACCGAGCCGGCCGACCCGGCCGCGCCCGCGTTCCACCTGGTGATCCCGTCGCTGCCCGGATTCGGCTTCTCCGGCCCGACCCGCAGCGCCGGCTGGAACCGCTACCGCACCGCCCGGGCCTGGGCCGAGCTGATGGCCCGCCTCGGCTACGACAGGTACGGCGCGGTCGGCAACGACGCCGGCTCGATGATCTCGCCCGAACTCGGCCGCCTCGACCCGGACCACGTGCTCGGCGTGCACGTCACCCAGCTCTTCTCGTTCCCGTCCGGCGACCCGGCCGAGTTCGACGGGCTCTCCGACGCCGACCAGGCGGCGCTGCGCCACCTCCAGTGGTTCTACGAGAACAAGTTCTCCTTCAACCAGGTGCACAGCCAGCAGCCGCAGACGCTGGCGTTCGCGCTGGCCGACTCGCCGGTCGGCCTGCTCGCCTGGAACGGGCAGCTCCTCGACGAGAACCTCGACCCGGACTTCGTCCTGGCCAACATCGCGGTCTACTGGTTCACCGGCACCGCCGCTTCGTCGATGCGCTTCTACTGGGAGGACGCGCACGCCGGCGAGCAGCCGACCGGGCCGACGACGGCGCCGACCGCGGTGGCGATGTTCCCCGGGGACTTCCAGTCGATCCGCCGGTTCGCCGACCGGGACCACGCCGGCATCGTCAGCTGGCACGCCTTCAACGCGGGACCCGAGCGGGGCGGGGACGTCGGCGGGCACTACGCCGCACACCAGGCCACCGACGTGCTGGTCGGCGACATTCGGCAGTTCTTCGCCGGGCTCCGCTGAGCGGACCCGATGTGCGGATGCACCCGGTCGTCAGGGACTGCGGCGGCCGGGCAGACGCGCGGTGCAGGGCGTCACATGGTCGGCGCGCAACACACAGCGCCGGCCGCCGTCGAGCTTGCGGTCGCAGAACACCCAGTGGCGTACGCACTGGTCGTCCTCGGCCGAGACGGTGATCCCGCCCAACTCGACCACCGCGAGGAACCCCAGCGCCCGGCCGGCGGTGCGCCCGAGGATCTTCGCCCGCGCCAGGTCCGCCGCCCGCACCGGCAAATGGATCACGTACCGCCCCGTCACGGCCGACCGACCAGGTCGCGCATCGTGGGCGCCTGCCGGGACTGCCACTCCCGCAACGCGCCCTTGATCCGGGCCGTCTCGTCCCGACTGCGGGCCACCTCGGCGTACGCGGCGGCGAGATCCCCGGCGACGCGGTCGAGGAACGCGGCGACCTCGGCCGGGTCCAGCCCTCGGCGGCGCGTCCGGAAGCTGCGGCCCCGCACCTGCCAGGGTCGCAGCGGGAGGTACGACGTGGAGCGGTAGGCGCCGGGCGGCGCGACGTTGGACGGGCCGACGTCCCGCCGCCGGGGCCGGATTCGCAAGAGGTTGCGCACGACGCTTGTCCCTTCTCGCTGGGCGGGGGTCGGGACGAGCCTCGGGGACGCCCGTCCCGACCCGGGGGAAGCGCTCCAAGTGCCACCCGGGAGCGTTCACGAGCAACCTACAATTGGTACCAGTTGTAGGTCAACGATCGACCCACGATTGCTTGAGGTCGGAGGCGGAGACGTGATCGAATGGGCGTGCCACCCGGGGAGTGTGTATGCCCAAGCAGCAGTACCAGATGCTCGCAGACGAACTGAAGAGCAAGATCGATTCGGGAGAGTGGCCGCCCGGCCACAAGCTGCCGAGTCGCGCTCAACTGTGCAAGGAGTACGGCGTCTCCGACACGGTGGTCGGTAAGGCGATGATGATCCTTCGAGCGACCGGCCTCACCGAGACGCTCGAAGGCGTCGGCGTGTTCGTCGCCGAGTCCAAGTAGGCGAGCCGGCCGACGCGGCCAGCCAACCAGCACATGCCCCGGCAGGGGTAGCCTCGCCTGCGTGCGAGTACGTGTCGAACAGACCGCCTTACCCGGAATCGGCGTACGTCATGACCTCATGACGGAATCCGGCCGCCGGCTCGGCGTGGTCTCCCACCGCAATGGCCGCCGCGACCTGGTCCTCTACGACCCGGACGATCCCGACTCCTGCCAGCACGACATACCGCTGACCGACGACGAGGCCGAGGCGTTGGCCGACATCCTCGGCGCGTCGCTGATGCTGGGCCAGCTCTCCGGGCTGCGCGAGCAGGCCGCCGGGCTGCTGACCGAGCAGATCGTGATGCCGGCCGGCTCGAAGTACGTCAACCGGCGGCTGGGCGACACCAAGGCACGCACCCGGACCAGCGCCTCCATCGTGGCGGTGCTGCGTCAGGGCGAGGTGAACGTCTCGCCCGACCCCACCTTCCGGTTCGAAGCCGGCGACGTGATCGTCGTGGTCGGAACCCGTCAGGGTCTCGACGGCGTCACCGCGATCCTCGCCGAGACCGACCCGGACGGCTGACGCGTATGCACGAAACCCAAATCCTGCTCGTCGAGGTCGGCGCGCTGCTGCTCCTGCTCGGCCTGCTCGGCCGGCTCAGCCGTCGCGTCGGCGTCTCACCCATCCCGCTCTACCTGCTCGCCGGCCTCGCCTTCGGGCACGGCGGGCTGCTGCCGCTCAACGCCAGCGAGGAGTTCTTCGCCGTCGGCGCCGAGATCGGCGTGATCCTGCTGCTGGTCATGCTCGGCCTGGAATACAGCGCGAACGAGCTGGTGGGCAACCTCCGCTCGGCCGCGCCGGCCGGGCTCATCGACGCGGTGTTCAACGCGCTGCCCGGTTTCGCCTTCGCGCTGCTGCTGGGCTGGGGTTGGGTCGCCGCCGTGGTGCTCGCCGGCGTCACCTGGGTGTCGTCCTCCGGGGTCATCGCCAAGGTGCTCGGCGACCTGGGCCGGGTCGGTAACCGGGAGACTCCGGTGATCCTCTCCGTCCTGGTGATCGAGGACCTGGCCATGGCCCTCTACCTGCCGCTGGTCACCGCGCTGCTCGCCGGGGTCGGCCTGGTGAAGGGCGGCATCGCGCTCGCCGTCGCGGTGTTCACCGTGGTCGTCGTGCTGGCCGTGGCGATCCGGTACGGGCACCTGATCTCCGCCGCGCTCTCCGCCAAGGATCCGGAGGCCCTGCTGCTCGGGGTGCTCGGCCTGACCCTGCTGGTCGCCGGCATCGCGGCCAAGCTCCAGGTCTCCGCCGCGGTCGGCGCGTTCCTGGTCGGCATCGCGTTGTCCGGCCCGGTGGCCCACCACGCCACCGAGCTGCTCTCGCCGCTGCGGGACCTCTTCGCCGCGGTCTTCTTCGTGTTCTTCGGGCTGGTCACCAACCCGCTGGACATGCCGCCGGTGCTGCTGCCCGCGCTGCTGCTGGCCGTGGTCACCATGGCGACGAAGGTGGCCACCGGCTACCTGGCCGCCCGGCGGGCCGGGATCGCCGAGCCCGGTCGCTGGCGGGCCGGGCTGGCGCTCACCCCGCGCGGCGAGTTCTCCATCGTCATCGCCGGGCTGGCCGTCGCCGCCGTCTACCCGGTGGAGCCCAAGCTGGCCGCGCTCGCCACGGCGTACGTGCTGATCACGGTGGTGACCGGGCCGCTGCTCGCCCGACTGCCGGACATGCCCTGGTTCAAGCAGTGGCTGCGCCGCCGCGCCGCCGCCAGCCGGCCGCCCGCTCCGGTAAGGGTGGGCGACTGACCTCGGCCGGGTCGGATCGGCCGCACGGCGGATCCGGCCCGGCCAACGGTTGTCAAATTGATTCCGGGAAGGTCTACCACTGCTCCGCCCAACCGCGTTAACGTGTCGCCCCAGCAGCCAGGGTCCGCGGGTGGCCGGTGCCCCCGCCAGCGCAAGCGGAAGGTCGGCCGGTGAGCGTGCAGGAAGAGACGTTTCACGGCTTCGCCAACCCGGTCGACCCCTCGCCCGCCGAGCTGCGGGCCTGGGCCTACCAGCCCGACTCGGTGCCGCTGAGTTCGATGCCGCCGGACTGGGACCTCCTGGTCGCCGGTGACCACCTGGTGCAGACCCTGTTCGACCTGGCCATGGACCGCTCCTGCCCGGCCCGCCGGTTCGCGCTGCACTGCCTCTACATCTACGCCGCCGACGGCATCCGGACGAACTTCCGGGCCCACCCGAAGCGCCGCGTCCGGAAGCTGGTGGAGCAGGCCGAGCGGGCCGGCGACGACCTGATGCGCAACTGGGCGCACAACAGCCGGGTCCTGCTCGCCCGCCCGGATCTCTTCGTCTACCGCGACTGGTGCGAGGGCGGCCTGGTCCGGGAGAACCGCCGCCTCTGACGGCGAACGGGCCGGGACCCCCCGTGGGTCCCGGCCCGCACGTCGACGGATCGTCAGGTCGACCCGCCCTGCTTCCTGCGCCGCTCGTCGTCCCTCGCCCGGTCCACGCCGTGGTCCGTCTGGTCGGCGAAGCGCCCTTCCTTGACCTTGTCGCTGAAACGACCCTCGGTGACCCGGTCGAATCGCTCCCGGACGTTCTCGGCCACCTTCTCCAGCCGTTCCTCCGCCCGCTCCGCCACCTTCTTCGCCGGTTCCGCCATGGCTCCCCCCGCCAGCCCGGAGTGCGATTTAGGGGCTTTTGCCCTGCTGAGAAGCGTAGTGGACCGCGCCCCTGTCGCACCGCGCTTTCCCCAACCCCGCCGGAGGTCGGCGCGGGAACGGCGAAGGCCGGCGCGCGCCCCGGGCGGGGGCGGCGCCGGCCCTCGTGCGGTCAGCGGTCGGGGGTGCGGCGGGGTCGCCAGACGACGAGCGCGGTCGAGGTGCGGTTGGTGGGCACCAGGTCGCCACGGGGAAAGCCACCGAGCGACTCCAGTTCGGCGATCCGCCGGTACGCGGCGTCCAACTCCGCCTCCAGCCGGGCCACCCTCCGTTGCGCCTCCTCCAGCAGGCGCTCCAGCCCGATGATCCGCTTGACCCCGGCCAGGTTGATCCCGTCGTCCTGGCTGAGCCGCTGCACCTCGCGCAGCAGCACCACGTCCCGGACGCTGTAGCGGCGACCGCCACCGGCCGCCCGGCCCGGCTGGACCAGCCCCAACCGGTCGTACTGGCGCAGTGTCTGGGGGTGCATGCCCGCCATCCGCGCGGCCACCGAAATCATCAGAACCTTGGCCTCGTAGGCCGGGTCACCCGCGCCGACGTACTCCTCCGACATGCCCGCTCACCTCCGCTGCCGCCGTCAACCGAACCGACGTACCCGCGCGTCCAGATGTTCCCGCGCGGCGGGCGGGGTCTGCTCCGCGAAGGTCTCCAAGGCCGCCCGCGCCTCGTCCGACACCTTCGCCGGGACCACCACGTCGAGCGTGACCAGCAGGTCACCGGCGCGGCCGTCCTTGCGTACGACGCCCTTGCCACGGGCGCGCAGCACCCGTCCGCTGGGCGTACCCGGCGGCACCCGCAGGGTCACCGTGCCGTCCAGGGTCGGCACCCGCAGATCGGTGCCGAACACCGCCTCGGCGTACGTGATCGGGACGTTCAGGGTGAGATCGTCCCCGGTACGCCCGAACAGCTCGTCCGGGCGGACTTTAACGTGCACGAACAGGTCGCCCGCCGGACCGCCCCGCTCACCCGGCTCGCCCCGGCCGGCCAGCCGGATCCGCTGCCCGTCGGCCACCCCGGCCGGGAAGCGCACGTTCAGCGTGCGGGTCTTGGTGACCCCGCCGGTGCCGTGGCACTCCGGGCACTTCTCCTCGACGATCGTGCCCACGCCCTGGCAGTTGCGGCACGGCTCGGAGAAGCTGAACGACCCCTGGTTGCGGGTGGTCACGCCGGCGCCGTGGCAGACCGGGCACGCCACCGGCTGGGTGCCGGGCTTCGCGCCGTTGCCGTGACACGTGTCGCAGACGCCCGGCGCGCGCAACGTCAGCGGCAGGGTGACGCCGCGGACCGCGTCGGAGAAGTCCAGCGCCACCTCGGCCTCGACGTCCCGACCCCGGGCCGGACCGCGCGGACGCGCCGCACCGCCGCCACCGCCGCCGCCGCCGGAGAAGATCGTGCTGAACAGGTCGGTGAAGCCACCGCCGCCGAAGCGGGTGTCGCCGCCGCCACCGCCGAACAGGTCGGAGACGTCGAACGGCGCGCCGCCCGGCTGGCCCGCACCGCGGGCGTTGCGCCGGAAGGCGCCCGAGCCGAACAGCGACCGCATCTCGTCGTACTCGCGCCGCTTCTTCTCGTCGCCGAGCACCGCGTACGCCTCGGAGACGGTCTTGAACCGCTCCTCGGCCCTGGGGTCACCGGGGTTGTGGTCCGGGTGCGACTCCCGGGCCAACTTCCGGTACGACTTCTTGATCTCGTCCGAGGAGGCGGACTTGTCCACGCCCAACGCGGCGTAGTAGTCCTTCTCGATCCAGTCCTTGGAACTCACCGGTCCACCCCCTTCCACGGGTCCGATCCCGGTCGTCCCGCCCGCCCGACAGGGGCGGACGGGACGTCACGGGTGGGCACTACTCCGGGTCCGCGACCGCGACCAGAGCCGGCCGCAGCAGGCGCTCGCCGAGCTGGTAGCCCCGGCGCATGACCTGCACGCAGGTCGGCTCGGTGACGTCGGCGGAGGTCTGGTGCGCCACCGCCTCGTGCCGGGTCGGGTCGAACGGGTCGCCCTGCTCGCCGAACGCGGTCAGGCCGAACTTGCCGAGCGCGGCGGTGAGCTGATCGGCCACACTGCCGAACGGTCCCACCAGGTCGCCGTGCTCGCGGGCCCGGTCCAGGTCGTCCAGGATCGGCAGCAGCGCGGTGAGCACCGTGCCGGTGGCCTGCTCCTGGACCAGGCTGCGGTCCCGGTCGACCCGCTTGCGGTAGTTGGCGTACTCCGCCGAGACCCGCTGGAGGTCGCGGGTGCGCTCCTCCAGGTCCCCGCGGAGGGCCTCCAGCTCGGCGCCGAGCGGCGCCGCCTTGCCGGTCTCCCCGCTCGGCTCGGCCGGTGAGTCGACCACCGGCGGGCCGGAGACCTCGGCCTCGCCGCCGATCTCGTCGACCACGACCTCGGCCTCCTCGACCAGCCCCTCGGCGGGCGCGTCGGCGGCCGCGTCGGCCGCCGAGGCGTCGTTCGCCGGCTGCTCGGTCACCTTGCCGAGCTTGCGCTTGTCGCGGATGACGACCCGCGGCTCGTCACCGGCGTCCTTGCCGGTGCCCGCGGAGCCGCCCGGCGCCGACCCGGTGGAACCCGGGTCGGACGCTCGTGGCTTGTCCGTCATGCGGTTACCTCATCCCTCTGCCGTGCGGACCGTGCCCGGGACCGAAGGTCACTTCTTGTCCTCGTCCACGATCTCCGCGTCGACCACGTCGTCGGCGCCACCGGCCTGCGGGCCGCCGGCCGCACCCGCGCCGGCGCCCGGCCCGGCCGCGCCCGGGGCGGTCTGCTCGCCCTCCTGCTGCTGCGCGTAGAGCAGCGAGCCGGCCTGCTGGGAGACCTGGGCCAGCTTCTCGTGGGCCGACTTGATCTTGTCGATGTCCTGGCCGCCGAGAGCGCTGCGCAGCTCGCCGAGCGCCTCGTTGAGCTGGTCCCGGTTCTCGCTGGGCAGCTTGTCGCCGCTCTCGGCGAGGAACTTCTCGGTCTGCCACTGGAGCGCCTCGGCCACGTTGCGGGTCTCGGCCTCCTCACGGCGACGCTTGTCCTCGTCGGCGTGCTCCTCGGCGTCCCGGCGCATCCGCTCGATGTCGTCCTTCGGCAGCGAGGAGCCGCCGGTGATCGTCATCTTCTGCTCCTTGCCGGTGCCCAGGTCCTTGGCGTGCACGTTGACGATGCCGTTGGCGTCGATGTCGAACGTGACCTCGATCTGCGGCACGCCGCGCGGCGCCGGCGGGAGGCCGGTCAGCTCGAAGGTGCCGAGCTTCTTGTTGTAGGCCGCGATCTCCCGCTCGCCCTGGAACACCTGGATCAGCACCGACGGCTGGTTGTCGTCCGCCGTGGTGAAGACCTCGGAGCGCTTGGTCGGGATGGTGGTGTTGCGCTCGATGAGCTTGGTGAAGATGCCGCCCTTGGTCTCGATGCCCAGGCTCAGCGGGGTCACGTCGAGCAGCAGGACGTCCTTGACCTCGCCCTTGAGCACGCCGGCCTGCAGGGCGGCGCCGACGGCGACGACCTCGTCCGGGTTGACGCCCTTGTTCGGGTCACGGCCGGTGAGCTGCTTGACCAGGTCGGTCACGGCCGGCATCCGGGTGGAGCCGCCGACCAGGATCACGTGGTCGACGTCGGAGATCTTGATCCCGGCGTCCTTGACGGCCTGCTCGAACGGGCCCTTGCAGCGGTCCAGCAGGTCCTGCGTCATGCGCTGGAACTCGGCGCGGCTCAGCGTCACGTCGAGGTGCAGCGGGCCGGCCGAACCGGCGGTGATGTAGGGCAGGTTGATGTTGCTGGTGGTGGCGGCGGACAGCTCGATCTTGGCCTTCTCAGCGGCCTCCTTGAGCCGCTGCATGGCCATCTTGTCCTGCGACAGGTCGATGCCGTGCTCGCCGCGGAACGTCTTCACCAGGTGGTCGATGATGCGCTGGTCCCAGTCGTCGCCGCCCAGCTGGTTGTCACCGCTGGTGGACTTGACCTCCACCACGCCCTCGGCCAGCTCCAGCAGCGACACGTCGAAGGTGCCGCCACCGAGGTCGAAGACCAGGACGGTCTGCTCCTTGGAGCCCTTGTCCAGGCCGTACGCCAGGGCCGCCGCGGTCGGCTCGTTCACGATCCGCAGCACGTTGAAGCCGGCGATCTCGCCGGCCTCCTTGGTGGCCTGACGCTGGCCGTCGTTGAAGTAGGCCGGGACGGTGATCACGGCGTCGGTGATCTGCTCGCCCAGGTAGGCCTCGGCGTCCCGCTTGAGCTTCATCAGCGTGCGGGCCGAGATCTCCTGCGGGGTGTACTTCTTGCCGTCGATGTCGACGGTCCAGTTGGTGCCGATCTCCCGCTTGACCGAGCGGATGGTCCGGTCGGGGTTGGTCACCGCCTGGCGCTTGGCGACCTCACCGACGAGCACCTCGCCGTTGCGGGCGAACGCGACGATCGAGGGAGTCGTACGCGAGCCCTCGGCGTTGGCGATGACGGTGGGCTCACCGCCCTCGAGAACGCTGACGCAGGAGTTCGTCGTGCCGAGGTCGATGCCGACCGCACGTGCCATGTTCGCTTCCTCGCTTCGTAACGGGTGAGCAGGTCAGGTGGCCTGCCCGGCGGGTCGCCCGGAAGCGACCGCACCACAAGTTGAGTGAACTTGACTCAATAGTGCCACGCGATCGGCAATCCGCAAGTCGGGGTTGAGCCGACCCGGCGCAACCTGACCGTTATTACCGTCCGGTTGTCTTACCTTGCGTCGGTCGGGCACGCTTTAGCGGTGACGACGCATGGCGATTCCGCCACCCGTGCCGGCGCGCCCGCCGTCGCAGCCCGCACCGGACCTCCCACCGGCGAGGACCAGCCCGCCGAAGCCGCGGCGGGCCTGCCCGCCGCGCTCACCGGCCTGCGGGCCGCGATCGACGCGGCTCGCTTCCCGCTCGCGCTCGCCTCGGCCGAGCCGGCTCGGCACGCCGCCCGCAGCCTGACCGACCAGCTCGACGACTACCTGCTTCCCCGGCTGGCCCGGCTCGACGCCCCGCTGCTGGTGGTCGTCGGCGGGTCGACCGGCGCCGGCAAGTCGACGTTGGTCAACAGCCTGGTCCAGGCACGGGTCAGCGCGGCCGGCGTGCTCCGCCCGACGACCCGCTCGCCGGTGCTGGTCTGCAGCCCGAGCGACGCCGCCTGGTTCCGCCAGGGCGACCTGCTGCCCGGCCTGACCCGCACCACCGAGCCGAGCGAGCAGCCCGGCACCCTCCAGCTGGTCACCGCCCCGGCGCTCCCGCCCGGCCTGGCCTTCCTCGACGCGCCCGACATCGACTCGGTGGTCGACGCCAACCGGGCGCTGGCCGGGCAACTGCTGGCCGCCGCCGACCTGTGGCTGTTCGTCACCACCGCCGCCCGCTATGCCGACGCCGTCCCCTGGGAGCTGCTGCGCAGCGCCCGGGCCCGGGGCACCGCCGTCGCCATGGTGCTCGACCGGGTCCCGCCGGAGGCCGCCGACGAGATCGCCGCCCACCTGTCGGAGATGCTCGCATCGCAGGACCTGGGCGCCGCGCCGCTGTTCGTGCTGCCGGAGACGTGGGTGGACGGTCAGGGGCTGCTGCCCGACCGGATGACCGCCCCGCTGAGCGGCTGGTTCGCCCGGCTCGCCGCCGACGCAGACGCCCGCGCGGCGGTGGTCCGGCAGACGCTCGACGGCGCGCTCGCCGCCCTGCACCCGGTGGTGGAGGCGCTGGCCGAGGCCGCCGACGAGCAGGCGACCTCGGCCGACGCGCTGGACGAGCGGGTCCGCGCCGCCTACCGGGGCGCCGAGCGGACCGTCGACCAGGGGCTCAAGGACGGCCGGCTGCTCCGCGGCGAGGTGCTGGCCCGCTGGCAGGAGTTCGTCGGCACCGGGGAGTTCTTCCGCAGCCTGGAGGCGCGGATCGGCCGGCTGCGCGACCGGGTCGTCGCGGCGGTCACCGGGCGGCCCGCGCCGGCGGCCGAGCTGCGCACGGCGATCGAGTCCCAGCTGGTCACGCTGTTGCGCGGGGTGGCCGCCGAGGCGGCCGAGAACGCGTACACCGGGTGGAAGGCGCACCCGGCCGGCGCGGCGCTGCTGGAGCCGGACCTGGCGCACGCCTCGGCCGACCTGCCCGCTCGCGCCGAGCAACTCGTCCGCGACTGGCAGCGCGGGGTGCTGGAGCTGGTCCGGGTCGAGGGCGGGGACCGGCGGTTCGTGGCCCGCACGGCCGCGTACGCGGTCAACGCCACCGGCCTGGCCGTCATGATCGGCGTCTTCGCCTCCACCGCGTTCATCCCGACCGGGCTGGAGGTGGCCGCCGGCACCGGCACGGCGGTCGCCGGGCAGACCGTGCTCCAGGCCATCTTCGGCGACCAGGCGGTGCGCAACCTGGCCCGCACGGCGCGGGTGGACCTGCTCGACCGGGTCGGCGCGCTGCTGGCCGAGGAGGCCGGCCGCTTCCTCGCCCGCACCGAGGCGGCCCGCCCGGCCGCCGACGCCGGCGCGACGCTGCGGCGGGCCGCGACCGAGGTCGAGCGGGCCCGGCACCGCAGCGGCCTGACCCGCGCCGACCGGGCCGCGCTGCCCACCACCGAGCAGGACGGTCGCGCATGAGCAACATCGTGGGGCGGATGCGCGAGGCGTTCCGGGGTGACCAGCGGGTCGACCCGGACGTCCTGATCGCGCGCCTCCAGGCGGTCCAGCGCTTCCTCGGCGCGGTCGACGGCCAGGTGCCCGACGCCCAGCTCGTCGCCGCGCACACCGTGGTCGAGCGGGCCGGTGACCGGCTCGCCCTCTCCGGCCGCCACACCGTGGTCGCCCTCGCCGGTGCCACCGGCAGCGGCAAGTCCAGCCTGTTCAACGCGCTGGCCCGGATGGACCTCTCCCCGGTCGGCGTCCGCCGCCCGACCACCGGCGTGACCCACGCCTGCGTCTGGGGCCCGCTCGACGGCGCGGTCCGGCTGCTCGACTGGGTCGGGGTGCTCCCCCGGCACCGGTTCGTCCGGGAGAGCCCGCTCGACGGCGACGACGAGTCCACCCTGCACGGGCTGGTCCTGCTGGACCTGCCCGACTTCGACTCGGTCCAGCACACCCACCGGCTGGAGGTCGACCGGCTGCTCGGCCTGGTCGACCTCGTGGTCTGGGTGGTCGACCCGCAGAAGTACGCCGACCGCGTGATCCACACCAGCTACCTGCGCGAGTTCCACCGGCACAAGGACGTCACCGTCGTGGTGCTCAACCAGGCCGACCGGTTGCCCCCGACCGAGCTGCCCCGGGTCCTCGACGACCTGCGCCGGCTGCTCGACGCCGACGGGCTGGGCGGCGTGCCGCTGTTGCCCACCGTGGCGGTGGATCCGGCCGGGCTGGACGGGCTGCGGGGTGAGCTGGAGCGTACGGTCGCCGAACGGCAGGCCGCCCTGCGCCGGCTCTCCGGCGACGTGGACGCCGTGGTGGCCGACCTCGAACCGCTGGTCGGGCCGGAGCCACCGGCCACCCGACCCGGTGACGCCTCGGCCCAGGAACTCACCCGGGCGCTGGCCGGCGCGGCCGGCGTGGCGACCGTCGCGCACGCGGTCGAGGGGGCCTACCGGCACCGGGCCGTCGCCAGCACCGGCTGGCCGCTGGTGCGGGGGTGGCGGAAGCTGCGGCCGGACCCGTTGCGCCGGCTGCACCTGCCCGGGCGGGACCCGGACGCGCCGGCGGAGAGCCTGGTCGCGGCCACCTCCGTACCCGATCCGACGGCCGCGCAGCGGTCGGCGCTGAACCTGGCCATCCGGGCGGTGGCCGACCGGTCCAGCGCCGAGCTGCCGGCGCCGTGGCCGACCGCGGTGACCAGCGCGGCCCGGTCCCGCCTGGGCGAGCTGCCGGGCGCGCTCGACCACGCGGTGGCCGCCACCGACCTCGGCATGGACCGCCGCCCGGGCTGGTGGCGGGTGGTCGGCGGGCTCCAGTGGCTGGTCACCCTCGCGGCGCTGGGCGGGCTGGTCTGGCTGGTCCTCGGGTACGCGCTGCGCCTGCTCGGCCTGCCGCCGCTGGAGCACCCGAAGCTCGGCGAGGTGCCCTGGCCCACAGTGCTGCTGCTCGGCGGGCTGCTGGCCGGGCTGCTGGTCGCGGCCCTGACCCGCCCGGTGGTCGGCTGGGCGGCCCGGCGGGCCCGGCGTCGGGCCGAGCAGCGCCTGCTCACCTCGGTCGGCAGCGTCGGCGAGAAATACGTGCTGGACCCGGTCTGGGCGGTGCTGGCGCGCTACGGCACGGCCCGCGACGCGGTGCGGGACGCCGGGCGGCGCTGAACCCGGCGCGCTGGCCGATGTGGTGGCCGGCAGCGCGGCGTAGGGTCGACGCATGGCCACGCCACAGACCCCCTACGACGCGGTGCTGCACGCCGCGCGCGACGTGACGAGGCTCGACTCCGCCCTGGACGCGGAGATGCTCGGCGCCGCGTTGCTGGGCAGCGTCTACGCCGTCGCGGAGCACGACCGCGAGCACGCCGTCCGCGAGTTCGTGGCCGGCTTCCTCGCCGCCACGTCCCGCCGGCGCAGCGCCGCCGCCACCACCATTCGCGCCGTCTTCGCCACCCTGGTGCCCGACGCCGAGGGCGCCGCCCGGGTCCGGCCCGGCGCGCACGCCCCGGCATGGGCCGGCCAGCTCGGCCGGGTGCGCGTCACCGGCACCTGGGCGTACGGCGACGTGTACGGCGACCAGACCTCCTACCTCGCCACGTTCGCGTACGACGACGAGGAGCAGGGCGGCCCGGAGCACGCCCTGGTGGCGCTCGTCGACCACAACATCGGCATCACCAAGGACGTGTTCGTCGGCGGCCCGGCGGCCCGGATCGTCGAGCAGGCCCGGGAGATCTGCACCGAGGACGAGTTCACCTGGTTCCGCACCGAGGACCCGGCCCGGATGCACGCGGAGGTGAGCCGTCACCTGGCGGTCACCGACGACCTCGCCGAGCTGCCCACCCAGGGTTCGCTCGCCACCGACCGGGCCCTGGTGGGCGCCCGGCTGGCCGTGCTGCCCGGGCAGGCCCCGCCGGCCGGACCGGCCGTCGTGCTCCCGCCCACCGACGAGGAACGGACCCGCCTGGTACGCGCCTTCCTCGACTCGCCCGAGGCCGCCCGGTTCGGCCTGCCCCAGGTCGCCGACGGCGAGCTGGCCTCCCTGCACTTCTGCCTCGGCCTGCTGCTCGACCATGCGGCGAGCTTCCCGGACGCGGACCCGATGCGGTGGAGCCCGATGGTGGCCGAGCTGTTCCTGCTCGACTGGGTGCACCGTCGGGCCGTGCTGGACATGGACGACGCGGCGATGCTGCCCCGGGTGCTCCGCGCCTGGGCGGCGTACGCGGCCCGGCAGCGGGGGCTGTCGCAGCCGGCGGCCGACCGGACGGACGAGACGATCACCGAGATGGTGCCCGAGTTCGCCCGGCTCTACAGCACCGGTGAACGGCGCAGCCCGGCCACCGCGGCGGTGGCCCAGCTGATGGCGGACGGCGTGGACCCGGACGACCCGGAGGCGCTGAACGCCTGGATCGAGGCCAACCGGCACCGCCTCACCGACGACCCCGCCTGACCGGACCGTGTGCCGGTGCCTGCGTGCCGGCTGCAAATGATCAACACCGGTTTGTCCGGATGTGCCTCTCGCGTGACCCTGCGTGACGCGAGAGGCGAAGCCTCGGGAAGAAAGCGATATACCGGAGAGTCATAAATATGACTCCTGGTCATATCGCTCGTGACCGGTCGGTCCATCCGGCGGCGGGCCGGCCGGACAACCAGGCGCTCGCAGGCCAGGCCCGGCCGGATCGACCGAAGCCGCCCAGGCCGCAGCCGACCGAGCGCGCCAGGCAGTGCGGGTGGACGGGCTACGCGGTGGCCGGAGCCGGCACCGTCGGTGACGCGAACCACCCCGGCGCGGGCTGGCCGAGCGAGAACGGGCTCGGCGCGGACCGGCTGGGCGCGACCGTCGCGCTCGGGAGCGGCGTATCGTCCGGCTCTCCGCTCGGCGCGGGGCCGCCACTCGGCGCGGGGCCGCCACTCGGCGCGGGGCCGCCACTCGGCGCGGGGCCGCCACTCGGCGCGGGCTCCTCGCTCGGCTCGGAGGTCGGCTCCGCCGAACCGCCCGTCGGACCGGGCGTCGGTTCGGCGGACGAGCCGGACGGCTCAGGACTTGGGCTCGGCCCGGGTGTGCCGGGGTCGCTGGGCGAGGGCGACGGGGAGGGCACCGGCGACGGGCGCGGCGGCCGGACCGGCGTGGGCCGGGTCGGGGTGGCCGGCGGCGTCGGCGCGGTGGCCGGCCGGGACCGACGCTCGCGGACGAGGTCGCTGTCGTCGGCCGGGACCGGGGCGGCCGGCAGCACCGGTCGCGGGGGCACGGTGGTGGCGCCGGCCACGGGCGTGGGTGCGGGGAGCACCGGGGCCTGGGTGGTCTGCGGCAGCGGGACGACCACCGGGCCGACCGAGGGCGTGGGGAGGAACGGGGTGCTGGTGTCCGGGAGGGCGCTGTTCCCCACGGTCGCCGAGCCGGCGCTGATCGCGGCCAGGATCGGCATCGACGCGGTGCCGGCGAGCAGCGCCACGGTCAGCAGGTAGCCGCGGCTCGGTCCGCCGGCTCCGGGAGCCCGGTGCGCGCCGACCACGCGGCGGTAGCGGGCGGCGGGCAGGGCCCGGTGCCGGCCGAGGAAGGGAGCACCGGGAGGACCCTCTGGCTCGGACACCGGGCACACTCCTCGTACGCGTCGACATGGACCGGAGAGCACGCGCGCATATTCGGACAAATGCCGCGCGAAGGCTCACCGTCAGCTTGGACCAGTGACGCTCAGTTCACCAGTCGCCACCGCGTGTCGACACACAATTTGTCCGTCGGCCCGACCTGACACATCGGGCAAAAACGTCTATGCGTCGCGAACCCGATCGAACGTCACCGGCGGGGGAGGCCATACTGTGGGCCCGCTCACCTCCTCTGCAATCATTCAGGCACGACGGCAACGCAGCCGCCACCTCCGCGCACCCCGCGGCTGGTGCGGCACGGCGCCGGCGCTCCCGGGCCTGGGTCCCCCGACGGACCCCGGCTCACGCCGCGCGGCAACCCTCACCGGGGCTAGGCGCGGTCGCCAGGGACCGACCCGGCAGCAGCCGGGCGGGCGCACGAGGTGCGCGGCTCGGGTCACCCCCGGCGCCGGCGCAGACAGACAGGGAGAGACGGATGGCAAAGGGCGACCCCGGGGCCGCCACCCGCAGCAAGCGGGCCGCACCCCGTACCAGGCGCACCGCCGCGACCGGCGAACCGGAACTCGTACAGCTGCTCACCCCCGAGGGTGAGCGGATCGAGACCGCGCTCGGCCCGGACGGGACCGAGTACCGCGTCGACTTCACCGACGACGAGTACCGCGGGCTCTACCGCGACCTCGTCCTGGTCCGCAAGCTCGACGCCGAGGCCACCGCCCTGCAGCGCCAGGGCGAGCTGGGCCTGTGGGCCAGCCTGCTGGGCCAGGAGGCCGCCCAGGTCGGCTCCGGCCGGGCGCTGCGCGCGCAGGACATGGCGTTCCCCACCTACCGGGAGCACGGCGTCCTCTACTGCCGCGGCATCGACCCGATCATGCCGCTGGGCCTGTTCCGCGGCGTGGACCAGGGCGGCTGGGACCCGAACGAGTTCAAGTTCAACATGTACACGATCGTGATCGGGGCGCAGACCCTGCACGCGACCGGGTACGCCATGGGTGTCGCCATGGACGGCAAGACCGGCGGCGAGGACGGCGAGGCGGTGATCGCCTACTTCGGCGACGGCGCCACCAGCCAGGGCGACGTCAACGAGTCGTTCGTCTGGGCCAGCGTCTTCAACGCCCCGCTGGTGTTCTTCTGCCAGAACAACCAGTACGCCATCTCCGAGCCGCTGGAGCGGCAGACCCGGGTCCCGCTCTACCGGCGGGCCGGCGGGTTCGGCTTCCCCGGCGTCCGGGTGGACGGCAACGACGTGCTCGCGTCGTACGCGGTGACCCGGCACGCGCTGGACAACGCGCGCAACGGCCAAGGGCCGAGCCTGATCGAGGCGTACACCTACCGGATGGGCGCGCACACCACCTCCGACGACCCGACGCGCTACCGGATCGCCAGCGAGGTCGAGGCGTGGCAGGCCAAGGACCCGATCGCCCGGATGAAGGCGTTCCTGCTCAAGCAGCAGATCGCCGACGAGTCGTTCTTCACCGAGGTCGACGAGCAGGCCCGCACCGAGTCGGTGCACCTGCGCGAGCGGGTGCTCACCATGCCCGACCCGCAGCCGGTCAGCATGTTCGACCACGTCTACCCGCACGGGTCGCCCGAGCTGGACGAGCAGCGGGCCCGGTTCTCGCAGTACATGGAGTCGTTCGAGGGGAGCGCCCACTGATGGCCACGGAGACGCTCACCCTCGGCAAGGCGCTCAACACCGGCCTGCGGCGGGCCCTGGAGAACGACCCCAAGGTCGTCATCATGGGCGAGGACGTCGGCAAGCTCGGCGGCGTGTTCCGCATCACCGACGGCCTGCAGAAGGACTTCGGCGACCAGCGGGTGATCGACACCCCGCTGGCCGAGTCCGGCATCATCGGCACCGCGGTCGGCCTGGCCATCCGCGGCTACCGGCCGGTCTGTGAGATCCAGTTCGACGGCTTCGTCTACCCCGCGTACGACCAGATCGTGTCGCAGGTGGCGAAGATGCACTACCGCTCGCAGGGCAAGGTGCGGATCCCGATGGTCATCCGGATCCCCTACGGCGGCGGCATCGGCGCGGTGGAGCACCACTCCGAGTCGCCCGAGGCCTACTTCGCGCACACCGCGGGCCTCAAGGTGGTGACCTGCGCGAACCCGCAGGACGCGTACGTGATGATCCAGCAGGCCATCGCCTCGGACGACCCGATCGTGTTCCTGGAGCCGAAGCGGCGCTACTGGGAGAAGGGTCCGGTCGACCTGGACGCGCCGCTCGCCGACGCGTACCCGCTGCACTCGGCCCGGGTCGCGCGGCCCGGCACGGACGCCACCGTGCTGGCCTACGGGCCGATGGTGCGCACCGCGCTGGACGCGGCCACCGCCGCGGCCGAGGACGGCCGGGAGCTGGAGGTCGTCGACCTGCGCACGCTGTCCCCGCTGGACCTGACCGCCGCGTACGAGTCGGTGCGGCGCACCGGCCGCTGCGTGGTCGTGCACGAGGCCCCGGGCAACCTGGGCCTCGGGTCGGAGATCGCGGCCCGGGTCACCGAGGAGTGCTTCTACTCCCTGGAGTCCCCGGTGCTGCGGGTGACCGGCTTCGACACCCCCTACCCGGCCTCCCGGGTGGAGGAGGAGTACCTGCCCGACCTCGACCGGGTGCTCGACGCCGTCGACCGCACCTTCGGCTGGTGAGCGACATGTCCCGGATCAAGACGTTCAACCTGCCCGACCTGGGCGAGGGCCTGACCGAGGGCGAAATCCTCGCCTGGCTGGTCAAGGTGGGCGACGACATCGAGCTGAACCAGCCGATCGTCGAGGTGGAGACCGCGAAGGCGGCGGTCGAGATCCCGGCGAAGTGGGCCGGCCGGGTGCAGGCGATCTTCCACCCGGAGGGTTCGACGGTCGAGGTCGGCGTACCGATCATCGCGATCGACACCGACCCGGGCGCCGGGCCGGTGGAGGAGTCGACGACCGGCGCCCCGGCGTCGGCGCTGCCGACCCCGTCGGCCGCCTCGCTGGCCGCGGTCGAGGTCGCGCCCGCCGAGGGCATGGTCGAGCCGGGCCTGATCGGCGGCGCGGCCCCGGGCGGGCGGACCGCCGTGCTGGTCGGCTACGGCCCGCGCAACGCTCCGGCCAAGCGCCGGGCGCGCAAGGGCGACGTGCCGGCCCAGGCCGCCGCCCCGGCGCCGGTCGCGCCGGTGCCGGCCCCCGTCGCGCCCGCTCCGGCGGTGAACGGCAACGGCCGGGTCTCCGGTCCGGTGCTGGCCAAGCCGCCGGTCCGCAAGCTCGCCAAGGACCTCGGGGTCGACCTGGCCACGCTGACCGGTTCGGGTCCGCTGGGCTCGATCACCCGGGAGGACGTACAGCGGGCGGCGAGCGGGACCCCGGCGGCGGCCGAGCCGCTGACGGTCACCGCGCCGGCGACGTCGGTCGCGAGCTTCGGCGCGGACCGCGAGCAGCGCATCCCGGTCAAGGGGGTACGCAAGCTGACCGCGGAGAACATGGCCCGCTCGGCGTTCACCGCCCCGCACGTGACGGAGTTCCTCACCGTCGACGTGACCCGGGCGATGAAGGCGCTGGACCGGCTCCGCGACCGGCGGGAGTGGCGCGACGTGCGGGTCTCGCCGCTGCTGCTGGTCGCCAAGGCGGTGCTGCTGGCGGTCAAGCGCCACCCGATGGTCAACTCGACCTGGGCCGGCGACGAGATCGTGGTGAAGGAGTACGTGAACCTGGGCATCGCGGCGGCCACCGAGCGGGGCCTGATCGTGCCGAACATCAAGGACGCCGGCCGGCTCTCGCTGCGCGAACTGGCGGACGCGATGACCGGCCTGGTGCAGACCGCGAAGTCGGGGAAGACCTCCCCGGCGGACATGTCCGGCGGCACGCTCACCATCACCAACGTCGGCGTCTTCGGCGTCGACACCGGTACGCCGATCCTGCCCCCGGGCGAGTCGGCGATCCTCGCCTTCGGCGCGGTCCGGGAGCAGCCCTGGGTGCACAAGGGCAAGGTGAAGCCGCGTCTGGTCACCACGCTGGGGCTCTCCTTCGACCACCGGATCATCGACGGTGAGCTGGGCTCGAAGTTCCTCCGCGACATCGGGGACTTCCTGGCCGACCCGGAGGCGGCGCTGCTCGCCTGGACCTGACCTACCACCGCTCCGGTCGACGGCCGGTGTGCCACGGGTGAACGCCCGGCACACCGGCCGTTGCCGTTGGGAGGCGAAATCATCGGCCCGTGAGGGCATCTAACCTACGATCCTTAGGTGCGTGGTTCAGCTCACCTAATAATCGATGGCGCTCGGCGGCCTCATGCGCTTCAATAGAGACATCAAGGGGCTGACAACCGAATAGCCAGGAGGAGACCCAAGATGAGCATGATCGAGCGAATCCGCACCCGCCGCGACGCCAACCGCCGGGCCCGTGCCATCGAGCACGCCCTGCGTTCCGCCAACTCGCCCGCGGTCCGGAACGAGCTTCTCGCCATCGCCCAGCGTCACATGAGCTGACGCCACCGACCTTTCTCACCTCCTCCAGTCCGAAGACCCGCCCGGCACGCCGGGCGGGTCTTCGGCGTATCCGGGGTCGGTCGGCACCGGGATTCCACCCCGCCGCACCGCCCGGTACGGTTGGCACGGTCGCCAACCGACTGCCTCCGGACCGACGCGAGAAGCGAAACCCATCGACGTCGCCCGGTGACTCTCGGTGGCGGCTGAGGCTCCCCCGAGCGCCTTCGGGCGACCACCGGATACGGTGCGGGGAGCCCGCACGGCCGGTACCCGCCGGCGACGCCGGTGGCCATGCCGACGGTTCCCGACCGGCATCGGCGGCCGACCTGTGATGGAGGAGGCGCACCCATGACGTCCGAGGCTCCGCACCGCCCCGGCCAGGAGCCGGGCGAGGTGTCGCCGGGCACCGGCGGACCGGTGCCGTACGGCGATCAGCCGGCGCAGCAGGACAACGGGTACAACGGGTCGTCCGACCTCGGCTGGGCCCCGCCCCCGCCGGCCGGTCGGCCCACCCAGCCGGCCCCCGCCTGGGCCGCGCCCGACGACCAGCCACCCGCCTGGGGCCCGCCCCCGGGCCAGCCGGTCAGCGGCCGGGCCAGCGCCCAGGTTCCGCCGCCCGCCGACCAGGGCGGCCGGGGCCAGCAGCCCGCCTGGGGGGCCCCCGAGCAGGGCGTGCCGGCCTGGGCCGCGTCCGGCCCGGGCAACCCGACGTGGGCCACGCCCGAGCAGCCCGGCCCGGAGCGGTCCACCGAACCGGCGCCGCCGGCATGGGCCGCCGCGCCACCGAGCGGTCCCGCCGAGCCGGCGCCCCCGGCCTGGGCCACCGAGCAGAACAGTCCCACGTGGAACGCCGGCGGATCCTCCGGCGAGCAGCCGGCGTGGGCCCAGTCCGGCGACGCGGGTGCCCGCGGCACCGGCTACGTCCCGGCCCCGGCCACCGTGCCGAACGAGTCCTGGGCCACCCCGGCCGGCGCTGACGACCCGCACCGCTCCGGCGGGTTCACCCCGGGCGCCGGGCAGCAGGACGACGACCCGGGCCGCTCCGGCGGCTGGGCCGTCGGCGCCGCCGCCCAGCCGGACGACCCGCACCGCTCGGGCGGCTGGACGCCGCGCGACGAGCAGCCCGCCGGCGACGACCCGCACCGCTCCGGCGGTTGGACGCCCCGCGACAGCCAGCCGGCCTGGACCCCGCCGGGCCCGCAAACCGGCGCGACCTGGCCGCCCGCCGAGCCGCCCGCCCGTGCCGCCGCCAAGGTCTCCGTGCCCGGCACCGCCCGGCCCGACGCCTGGTCCAACCAGGAGCAGTCCGACCAGGACAACCGCCCGACCGGCGCCGAGGACGACCCGCACCGCTCCGGTGGATGGCCCGCTCCGCAGGCCGAGAGCCGGTCCGGTGGCTGGGACGAGTCCACCCGCGACGACGACCCGGACCGCTCCGGCGGCTGGGCCGCCGGCGGCCGGGCCGAAGCACCGCAGCCGGGGGCCTGGGGCGGTCCGGAGCAGCAGTCCCGCTCCGCCGGCGGGTGGAGCGGCGCCTCCGCCGTGCCGCAGCAGCGTGAGCCCGAGCGGCCGACCGACGAGCCGGCGCAGCCGGCCTGGGGAGCCGCCGCCGAGTCGTCGGCCCGGGCCAGCGTGTCCGTACCGGAGCCGGACGGCCGGCGCGGCCACCAGGACGAGCGCGGCGCCGAGCGCCCGGCCGTGCCGGACGCTGAGCCGTGGTCGCCGGACGAGGCCTGGGGACGGGCCGACGAGAGCGGTCAGGCGGCGTCGCCGGGCTGGCAGCCCGAGAGCGCGCCGGTCTACCAGCCGGCGCCCGCGCCGGGCATCTCCGCCGGCAACGCGGTGCCGCTGCCCGCCCAGGAGCAGCGGCGGGTGCCGGGCGCGGCTTTGGCAGCCTCGCCGCCCGCCGACCACCCGGCCGCGCCCTACGCACCGGCCGAGCGCGAACCCCAGGCGTACGAGCCGGAGCACGGTGACGCCGGCTGGGGCGCGGCCCGCCCCGGGCACGAGGAGCCGCAGTCGCCCGCCGGCCCGGCCGTGCCGGGCCCGCGTACGTCGCCCGAGTCCGGCCCGGTCTCGGCCAGCGCGTCGGTGCCGATGACCAGCCGGGTCACCCCGCCGTCCGACCAGCCCCTGCACCCGACCGGCGCACCGGCGCCGCAGCCCCGGGTGTACGGCCGGCCGGCCCGACCGGAGCCCGACGAGACTCCCGAGGCGGACGAGGCACCCGCCTTCGGCGGCCCGCAGTCCCGCCCGGACGACGCGCGCGGCTTCGCCGGGCCCGACGACCGTCCCGGTTTCCCGGGGCAGGACGACCGTCCCGGGTTCGCCGGACACGACGACCGCTCCGGGTTCGCCGGACACGACGACCGCTCCGGGTTCCCCGGGCAGGACGACCGTCCCGGGTTCCCCGGACACGACGACCGTCCCGGGTTCCCGCGGCAGGACGACCGGTCCGGCTACCCCGGGCCGGACGGCCCGCGGCAGGACGGTCCGTCCGGGTTCGCCGGGCCGCAGTCGCGGCCGGACGACGACGGGCCGCACGGATACGCCGACGCGCCGCAATCGTCACCGGCCGCCCCGCCGCCCTTCCCGATGGGCGTACCGTCCTTCGTCGACCCACCCGGCAACGACCGTCCCGCCAACGGCGTCCACCCGCACGGCGAGCAGCCCGGCGGCCCGCGCGACCCGTTCGGCGGCACCGGCGGTCCGCAGAACCCGTACGGCAACCAGGACCTGTACGGCGGTCCCGGAGGCCAGCAGGATCCGTTCGGCGGCCCCGGTGGGCGTCCCGACCCGTTCGGCGGGCCGCAGGACGGCTACGGCCCGCCGGCCGGTGGACGCGCCTCGGTCGCGGTGCCCGGTCAGGGCGGCGAGCCGGGCGGCTTCCCGCCCGCGTTCCCGCCGCCGCCGCAGCAGGCCCCGCCGGCCTGGTCCCCCGACGGTCCGTCCGGAGATCAGGACCAGGGCCGGTTCGACGCGTTCAAGCCGGAGGCCGAGCCGAAGACCGAGGCGCCCACGCCGAAGGTGCGCAACGGCCGGGTGCTGGCCGCCGTGCTGGTCGCGGCCGTGCTCATCCTCGCCGTGCCGCTCGGCCTGCTCACCCTGCTCGGCAAGGTGGGTGACGACAAGCCGGCGGGCTTCGACCCGGCGGTCGGCTCCTGCATCAAGCAGTCGGGGCAGAGCGCGGTGGCCGCGGACTGCGGCGAGCAGGGCGCGTTCACCGTGGTGTCGAAGGTGGACAACAAGGACAAGTGCGCGGACCTGTCCCAGCCCACTGTCGACCTCCAGGGCGGCGGCACCAACCGGGTGCTCTGCCTGAAGCCGGCCGGTCAGTAACCCGTACTCCCGGAGCGCCCGTCCCCAGCCGGGGCGGGCGCTCCGCGTTGCCCGGTGTGCGTCCGTTCACTGGGGCGTCCCTGTCCGCCTCGGGCGGCAGCGGGGAACTCCGCCAGCGGTAACCCCGAGCTGAACGCGATGCCCGGTCACCTGAGTGGCCGGGCATCGTCCGGTAGCACCGCCTCACCCATCGCCAGCCGCAAGCGGTGGTTGAGCCTTTCGAGCCCTTGCATGACGCGAGCGGAGTCCGGCGCTACCGAAGACAGCTCTTCGAAGTCGCCGAAGGCGTCGGCCATCTTCCGCACCGCCTTGTCGCCGAGCCGGTTCAGCATCACCTCGGCCTGAATCGGCATGACAACGCGCAGGAGGGCAAGCAGTTCGTCCCGGGTCAGCTCACTCACACCGCCAGCATGGCACCCGACCGGGCAGGTCTTTTGCGTCCTGGGCAGGGGGAGCGCCGCGAAGGGCAGGGCGAGTTGCGGAAGGCGTCACGAGTGACGTTCCGAGGCCTCTTCTCATAGTCCTGTAGGTGTCTCGGGCCGTGACACCGCCTGATCCGCTGCCGTTCGCCGCATCACGTTGACCGATCCCCCGCGCCTCCCTCGGCAACGCCGTGGGAGGGTTGGCACATGGCTACCTCGCCCCGCGTACGAGCGCCCGAACTTCGCGGCCGAGCCTGGCTCAACACAGGCGGACGAAATCTGACATTGCGGGACCTTCGAGGTCGTATAGTCGTCCTCGATTTTTGGACGTTCTGCTGCATCAACTGCCTGCACGTGCTCGACGAGCTGCGCCCGCTCGAGGAGAAGTACGGCGACGTGCTGGTCGTGATCGGGGTGCACTCGCCGAAGTTCGAGCACGAGAAGGACCCGGACGCGCTGGCCGCGGCCGTCGAGCGGTACGGCGTGCACCACCCCGTGCTCGACGACCCCGAGATGGACATGTGGCAGCAGTACGCCGCCAAGGCGTGGCCGACGTTGTCGGTGGTCGACCCCGAGGGCTACGTGGTCGCCACGATGGCCGGTGAGGGGCACGCCGAGGGCCTGGCCCGGCTGGTCGACGACCTGATCGCCACGCACGAGGCGAAGGGCACGCTGCACCGGGGCGAGGGCCCGTACGTACCGCCGGCCGAGCCGGAGACGGCGCTGCGCTTCCCCGGCAAGGCCGTGCCGCTCGACGGCGGCAACCTGCTGGTCTCGGACTCCGCCCGACACTCAGTGGTCGAGCTGGCCCCGGACGCGGAGACGGTGGTCCGCCGGATCGGCACCGGCACCCGTGGCCGCACCGACGGCCCGGCGGAGGGCGCGACGTTCGCCGAGCCGCAGGGCCTGTGCCTGCTGCCGCCGCACGTGGCCGAGGTCGCCGGCTACGACCTGGTCGTCGCGGACACGGTCAACCACCTGTTGCGCGGCGTACGGCTGGAGACCGGCGAGGTGGTCACCGTGGCCGGCACCGGGCGGCAGTGGCGCTCGACGGTCGACGACCACGCCCACGACGCGCGCTCGGTCGACCTCTCCTCCCCCTGGGACGTGGCCTGGTACGACGACCGGGTGGTCGTGGCGATGGCCGGCATCCACCAGCTCTGGTGGTTCGACCCGATCAAGCGGACCGCCGGCATGTACGCCGGTACCACGGTCGAGGCGCTGCGGGACGGGCCGCTGCCGGACGTCTGGATGGCGCAGCCGTCCGGGCTCGCCGTCTCGGCCGACGGCGCCCGGCTCTGGATCGCCGACAGCGAGACCAGCGCGATCCGCTGGGTCGAGGCCGGCGAGATGCACACCGCCGTGGGCCAGGGCCTGTTCGACTTCGGGCACGTCGACGGCCCGGCCGACCAGGCGCTGCTCCAACATCCGCTGGGGGTGTGCGCGCTGCCCGACGGTTCGGTCCTGATCGCGGACACGTACAACGGCGCGGTGCGTCGCTTCGACCCGGAGACCGGGCAGGTGGGCACCGTGGCCGACGGGCTGGCCGAGCCGAGCGACCTGGTGCTCACCGCCGACGGCGAGGTGCTGGTGGTCGAGTCGGCCGCGCACCGGCTGACCCGGCTGGCGCCGGGCGCGTTGACCGCGGCGGGCGCGAACACGGTACAGGGCCCGCGCCACCGGCTGGAGCGCAGACCCACGGACGTGACCGCGGGCGAGCTGACGCTCGACGTGATCTTCACGCCGTCGCCGGGGCAGAAGCTCGACGAGACGTACGGGCCGTCGACCCGCCTGGTGGTGTCGGCGTCCCCGCCGGAACTGCTGGTGGAGGGTGCGGGCACGACCACCGACCTGTCCCGCCGGCTGGTGGTCAGCGGGGACGTGGCGCAGGGCGTGTTGCAGGTGACCGCCCAGGCGGCGACGTGCGACGCGGACGTCGAGCACGCCGCCTGCCACCTGACCCGGCAGGACTGGGGCGTACCGGTGCGGGTGGTGGCCGGTGGCGCCGCCCGTCTGCCGCTGGTGCTACGCGGCCTGGACGAGTCCTGACCTGACGAGTGTTGGGAGGGGCCCCTTGTTATGCAGAATGCGTTAACAGGGGGCCCCTCCTTTCACGCGAACGGAGTGAGCGTGACCCCCGCGTCGATGAGCGCGGCGCGCACCAGCTCCGCGCACCGCACCGCCCCCGGCGTGTCCCCGTGCAGGCAGATCGACTCGACCGGGCAGGGGACCACGCTGCCGTCGACGGCGACCACGGTCCGCTCGACCGCCATCCGCACCGCCCGGACGGCGACCTGGTCCGGGTCGGTCACCAACGCGTTCGGGGCGCTGCGGGGCACCAGCGTCCCGTTCGGCAGATAGTTGCGGTCGGCGAAGCCCTCGGCCACCACCCGCAGGCCGGCGCCGGCCGCGAGCTGGGCGAGCACCGTGCCGGGTTGGCAGAGCACCGGCAGCTCGTGGTCGTACCCGCTGATCGCCGCCACCAGCGCGGCGGCCTGCGCCTCGTCGCACGCCGCCGCGTGGTAGAGCGCGCCGTGCGGTTTCAGGTAGCGCACCCGGGTGCGGTACAGCCGGCAGAACGCGTCCAGCGCGCCGAGCTGGTAGATCGTCTCGTCGCGCAGCTCGGCGAAGTCGTAGGCGATGTGCCGCCGGCCGAAGCCGGCGAGGTCCCGGTAGCCGACCTGCGCGCCGACCGCGACACCACGTTCGGCGGCGGCGGCGCAGACCCGGTGCATGGTGGCCGCGTCGCCGGCATGGAAGCCGCAGGCCACGTTGGCGGAGCTGATCAGGCCGAGCAGCGCCTCGTCGTCGCCGAGCCGCCAGCTGCCGAATCCCTCACCCAGGTCAGCGTTGAGGTCCATGGAACCTCACCGTAGTCCCTGGGCGGGCCTGGGCGAGCGCTGTCACGTCGTCCACCACCCCGATGACCGGGTAGCCGCCGGTGGTGGGGTGGTCGGCGAGGAAGACCAGCGGCTGGCCGTCCGGCGGCACCTGCACCGCGCCGAGCACCAGGCCCTCGCTGGGCAGTTCGCCGGCCACCGCGCGGGGCAGGGCCGCGCCGGCCAGCCGCGCGCCGACCCGGTTGCTGTCCGGACCCACCGTGTACGCGTTGCGGCACAGCAGGTCGAACGCGTCCGGGGTGAACCAGTCCTGCCGGGGGCCGGGGCGCACGGCAAGCCGCACCTCGGCCGGCGCCGGCCGGGTGACGACGAGGTCGACCGGGGCCGGCGGTCCGGCCGGCGTGCCCAGCGGCAGCCGGTCGCCGTCGCGCAGCGGCGGCGGGCCGAGCCCGGAGAGCGTGTCGGTGGCCCGGCTGCCGAGCACCGGCTCGACCGCGATCCCGCCGCTGACCGCGAGCCAGGTCCGCACCCCGGCGCGAGCCGGGCCGACCCGCAGCACCGCCCCGGCGGGCAGTGCCAGCAGCCGACCCACGTCACCGGGCCGTCGCGTACCCGCCGTCATGTGAGCGGGCCGTCGCGTACCCGCCGTCACCTGGGCTCGGGCCTCGACGGTCCCGCGGTCGGTGCGGCGGTCGGCGGCCATCGGCCCGGGCACGGTGGCCGGGCCGGTCGGCGGCCACTCGACCAGAACGTCGGCGGGAGCGCCGGTGAGCGCGACGGTGACCGCCCGGGTGACGCGCAGCACGCAGCCGGTCAGGGTGATCTCCAGGCCGGCGGCGTGCTCGGGGTTGCCGACGAGCCGGTTGGCCAGGCGCAGCGCGTCCGGGTCGAGCGCGCCGGACCGGGGCACGCCGAGGTGGGCCCAGCCGGGTCGGCCCTGGTCCTGCACGGTGGTGAGCGGGCCGGCCCGCAGCACCTCGATCATGAGGTCTCGACCAGCCGGACCCGGGTGCCGGGGGTGAGCCGGGCCGGCGGGTCGGCGTGCACGTCGAACAGCTGCAGGTCGGTCCGCCCGACCAGCAGCCAGCCGCCGGGCGACGCGGTGGGATAGATCCCCGCGTACGGGCCGGCGAGCGCGACCGAGCCGGCCGGCACCCGGGTACGCGGGGTGGCGAGCCGGGGCACGGCCAACTCCGGGGGCAGCCCGGTGAGGTAGGCGAACCCCGGCGCGAAACCGCAGAACGCGACCCGGAACTCGGTACGCCGCAGCCGCGCCACCACGGCGGGCACGTCGACGCCCCAGTGGTCGGCGACGGCGGGCAGGTCCGCCCCGTCGTACACGGTGGGCACCCGGACCTCGACGGAGTCGGCGCCGCCGACGGTGTTCCGTGGCCGCCACCCGGCGATCCGCGCGGCCGTGCTCGCCGGGTCCGGCACGCCGTCGAGCAGAACGGTGACGGCCGCCGGGACGATTTCCCGGGCGGTCAGCTCGCCGGCGTCCCGCCGGTGCCACAGCTCGGCCCGCCAGGCTTCGACCTGGTCGGCGTCGTCGCAGTCGAGCAGCAGGGCGTGCGCCCCGACGGGCCGGATCCGCATCTGGCCATCCTCGCGTCAGCCGACGTGACGGTCCACACTACTTGCAAGTAACCTACGGTGTCGTAACCTGATGAGGTGACCACCTCCGCACCGCTCCGGCTCCGGCCGGTCGACATCGGAAAGCCGCGCATGCGCGGCTGGCTGCACGCCTACGCGTTCTTCGCCGCGCTCGTCTGCGGCATCGTGCTCTGCTCGATCGCGGCCACCCGCCCCGGCTGGGCGCCGCTGGTCAGCTGCCTGATCTACAGCCTCACCGTCTGTGGGCTCTTCGGCACCAGCGCGCTCTACCACCGGCGGGTCTGGTCCGAGCGCGGGTACCAGATCATGCGCCGGATGGACCATTCGATGATCTTCGTGTTCATCGCCGGCACGTACACGCCGTTCTGCGCCCTGCTGCTGGACCCCCGGCACGCCACGATCATGCTGGCCCTGGTCTGGGGCGGCGCGCTGGCCGGCGTCGCGGTCAAGCTGATCTGGCCGCACGCGCCGCGCTGGGTCTCCGCCCCGCTCTACCTGGCACTGGGCTGGGTGGCCGTGACCATGCTGCCGCAGATCCTGCACGGCGGCGGGGTGACCGCGCTGGTGCTGCTGAGCGTGGGCGGCGCGATCTACAGCGTGGGCGCGGTGTTCTACGCGCTGCGCCGGCCGAACCCCTGGCCCACCGTCTTCGGCCACCACGAGTTCTTCCACGCCTGCACGCTGGTCGCGGCGATCTGCCACCACATCGCGATCTACTTCGCGCTCTTCGCCTGAGCCGGTCCGGCAACCGCGCCCCGGACACGCACGAGGGCCCCGCGCCGTTGCGGGGCCCTCGGGTCTGTGGGGGTCAGGCCGGGTAGCCCGAGCCCGGGCGGCGCACCTCGCGGTACTCCTCGCGCACGACCCGGTCGCCCTGCACCGGCACGACCGGCTCGGCGACGACCTGCTCGCGCACCGGCGCGGCCACCACCCGGCGGCGGCTGTTCCAGAAGTAGAGCGTGGTCAGCAGCCCGGCCAGACCGGCGAGCATGAGCACCCAGCCCACCACGTTGAGGTTCAGCCATCCCAGGTTGGCGTCGATGGCGAACGCGAAGATCGCGCCGAGCGCGATGAGGAAGATGCTGGCACCGATGCCCATGACGTCGCCTCCTTGGCGTCCTGCTGGCGTTTCCTGCCCGCCGCGGCCATGGATGAGGTAGCGGCACACATCGACATACCCAGGCGCTCTGATCGCCAATCAGGCAAGCTGGGCGCATGACGGACGGCAGGAACGGGGAGCGGACGCTGGTGCTGCTGCGGCACGCCAAGGCCGAGCAGGAGCGGGACGCCCCGGACGCGGAGCGGTCGCTCACCGCGCGTGGGCACGCCGACGCGGCGGCCGCCGGCGCCTGGCTGGCCCGGCACGAACTGCTCCCCGACGTGGTCCTCTGCTCCCCGGCCCGGCGCACCCGCCAGACCTGGCACGGCGTGGCGATGGGCATGACGGGTTCCCCGCCCGAGGGCGGGCCGGCCGGGTCCACGCCCGCGGTGCGCTATGAACCGACGGCGTACGAGGCGCACCCGGACGAACTGCTGGACCTGGTACGGGCGGTCGACCCGGCGGCGGGCACGGTGCTGCTCGTCGCGCACAATCCGGGTATCTCACTGCTCTCCGCGCTGCTCGACCCGGAACGGGCGGATCCGGACGGCCTGCGCACCACCGACCTGGTGGTGCACCGCCCCACCACCCGCTGGGCCGACCTGACCCGCGCGCCCCTCACCGCCCGCCACACCGCTCGCGGCTGAGCGGCTCAGGTCCCGGTCCGCTCACCGCAGCCAGCGACGCCGGCCCCGGTCGCCGCTGCCGCTACCTGCCCGCCACGCGGCCTCGTCGACTCGGACCGCGGGTCCCCAGCCCGCAGCCACCGCGGCACCGCGGAGCCGACCGCGCTCGCCGCCGACCTTCGCCGCTTGGCTGGCCTCGCTTGGCTGCCTCGCTTGGCTGGGTCGGCAGGTCGGCAGGTCGGCAGGTCGGCAGGTCGGCAGGTCGGCAGGTCGGCAGGTCGGCAGGTCGGCAGGTGAATTTAGACCGATATACCGCTGAGTCATAATTATGACTCAGCGGTATATCGCTTATTTAGCGGTGCATCCTCCGTGCTGGTTACGGACAGTCACCGGGCTCCCAGCGCGAGGAAGCCAGCCGAACCAGCGCGAGCACGTCGCGGCCCAGCCCCGACGGCGCAGCCCGGGCGCGGAGAGCCGGCGTGGACAGCGCGTCCCGGCAGGACAAGACGGCCCGACGCGGTCCGGCGCGAGGAAGCGCACCCCAGCGCGAGACGGCGCACGCCAGACGGCGCAGCCCGACGCCAGACGGCGCAGCCCGTCAGGACGGCGGGGCCGTCGGCGGGGGCGGGTCGGGCGGCGGCGGCATCATCGCGGTCGGGTGGGAGAGGCGGTTCTCCTCCACGATGAGGGTGCGGGCGCGCTTGCGTCGGTCCTGCCAGAACCACAGCGTGGTCAGCAGGACGCCCAGCCCGGCGAGGATGAAGACCCAGCCGACCGCGCGCAGGTCGATCCACCAGACGTTGGCCCGGATGGCGAAGGTCATGATCGCGCCGAGCGCGATGAGAAAGATGGCGCTACCAATGCCCATGTGCGCTGCACTCCCCCGTGCGATGGCCCTTGGGCGTGCTCCGGTCGTGGTCCGCGACGGTTACCCGCCCTCCGGCCGCCTATCCACCCTGGGCCGGCAACGCCGACGGCCGGCGGGCTGTCGCCCGCCGGCCGTCGGTGAGGGGGAGAATGACGCTTCAGGGGATGAGGACCCCGGAAGGGCTTAGAACGCCTCCTCCGGGAGGTCCATGATCTCCAGGTCGACGCCCTCGATGATCCGCCGGTCGGCGCCGATGCGGGGGAGCACCTCGCGGGCGAAGAACCGGGCGGCAGCCACCTTGCCGGTGTAGAACGCCTTGTCCGAGGCGGAGACCTCGCCGGCGAGCGCCTTCAGCGCGACGTCCGCCTGCTTCTGCAGCAGCCAGCCGACCACCAGGTCGCCGATCGCCAGCAGGAACCGGCGGCTGCTCAGGCCGACCTTGTAGAGCGCGCGGGTGTCGCCACCCTGCGCCTCACCCAGCCAGCCGGTCATCACACCGAGGATGTTCTGGATCTCGGCGAGCGCCTTGCCCAGCGCCTGCCGCTCCTCCTTGAGCTGGCCGTTGCCGGCCTCGGAGGTGATGTGTTCCTGGATCTCGCCGGCGACCGCCATCAGGGCCTTGCCGTTGTCTCGGACGATCTTCCGGAAGATCAGGTCGAGGCTCTGGATGGCCGTGGTGCCCTCGTACAGGGTGTCGATCTTCGCGTCGCGGACGTACTGCTCCAGGGGGTAGTCCTGGAGGAAGCCGGAGCCGCCGAACGTCTGCAGCGACTCGTGGCCGAGCAGCTCGTACGCCCGCTCCGAGCCGACGCCCTTGACCAGCGGCAGCAGCAGGTCGTTGACCCGCTTGGCCAGCTTGGTGGCCTTCTCGTCACCGGCCGCCTCGGCGAGCGCGACCTTGTCCTGCCAGCTGGCGGTGTAGCAGACCAGCGCGCGCAGGCCCTCGGCGTACGACTTCTGCATCAGCAGCGAGCGACGCACGTCCGGGTGGTGGGTGATGGTGACCCGGGGAGCGGTCTTGTCGGCCTGCTGGATCAGGTCGGCGCCCTGCACCCGGTTCTTCGCGTACTCCAGGGCGTTCAGGTAGCCGGTGGAGAGCGTGGCGATCGCCTTGGTGCCGACCATCATCCGGGCGTACTCGATGATCATGAACATCTGCCGGATGCCGTCGTGCTTCTCGCCCAGCAGCCAGCCCTTGGCCGGTACGCCGTGCTCGCCGAAGGTCACCTCGCAGGTGTTGGAGACCTTCAGGCCCATCTTGTGCTCGACGTTGGTGGCGAAGACGCCGTTGCGCTCGCCCAGCTCGCCGGTCTCGGCGTCGAAGTGGAACTTCGGCACCACGAACAGGGACAGGCCCTTGGTGCCCGGGCCGCCGACGCCCTCGACGCCGACCGGGCGGGCCAGCACGTAGTGGACGATGTTGTCGCTCAGGTCGTGCTCACCGGAGGTGATGAAGCGCTTGACGCCCTCGATGTGCCACGAGCCGTCCGGCTGCTGGATCGCGCGGGTACGGCCGGCGCCCACGTCGGAGCCGGCGTCCGGCTCGGTGAGGACCATGGTCGAGCCCCACTGCTTCTCGATGAAGAGGCGGGCCCACGTCTTCTGCTCCTCGGTGCCCTCGACGTGCAGCACGTGCGCGAAGGACGGGCCGGAGGCGTACATCCAGACCGGGGCGTTGGCGCCGAGCACCAGCTCGGCCAGGGACCACCAGAGGGCGCGCGGGGCGTTCGTGCCGCCGAGGGCCTCCGGCAGGTCGAGACGCCAGAACTCCGAGTCCATGAACGCCTGGTACGACTTCTTGAACGACTCCGGCAGCGGCGCGGTGTGCGTGGCCGGGTCGAAGACCGGCGGGTTGCGGTCGCTGTCCGCGTAGCTGGCGGCCAGGTCCTCGCGGGCCAGGCGGTCGACCTCCGAGAGGAAACTGCGGGCGGTGTCGACGTCCAGGTCCGTGTACGGCGCCTGGCCGAACGTCCGGTCCGCCCCGAACACCTCGAACAGGTTGAACTCGAGGTCCCGAAGGTTGCTCTTGTAGTGGGTCATGCTCGCTGGCCCCGCTTCCGGACAGGTGTTACCGATCAGTAACTCCAGACTGTATTACTCACCGGTAGCCATCGACAAGCCGATCTCGGAAGTGACAGCGATTACACACCTCCGGTTCACCCGTCGGCGGCGCCGACCTCCCAGCTCGGCACCGGAGCGGCGGTGGCGCTGCGCGGGCCCGCGTACTCCATCAGGACCAGCGCGATGTCGTCGTCGAGTCGGCCGTGCACCCACTCGACCAGGGCGGTCTCCAGCGAGGCGAGCCCGTCGCCGACCGTGCCGTGGCCGAGCAGCCGCCACGCCCGGTCGGCGGTGGGGAAGAACTCCCCGTCCCGCCGCGCCTCGCCCAACCCGTCGGTGAACAGCAGCAGCCGGTCACCCGGTTCCAGCCGCTCGACGCGGGGCCGGACCACCGGCATGAAGCCGAGCGGCGGTGCGGGCGCCGGCGGCTCCAGCGGGATCACCGCGCCCCGGCGCAGCAGCAGCGGTGGCGGGTGCCCGCAGTTGACGATGGTGAGGGTGCCGCCACGCTCCTCGACCAGCGCGGCGGTGACGAAGTCCTCGTCGCCGACGTTGCGGGCCACCGCCCGGTCCAGGTCGGCCACCACCGCGCGCAGGTCGGCCCGCTCGTACGCCACGTGACGGTAGGAGCCGAGCACGATGCTGGCGAGCCGGACCGCGTCCAACCCCTTCCCGCGTACGTCGCCGATGATCATGCGGACGCCGTACGGGGTGTCCATCACCTCGTACAGGTCGCCGCCGATCTCGGCGGTCGCGGTGGAGGAGATGTAGCGCGCCGCCACCGCCAGCGTGCCGACCTGCGGGCCGAGCGGGCGCAGCACCGCCTGCTGGGCGACCGCGGCGAGCCGGGACAGTTCGTTGATCCGTTCCGCCTGGCGCTGCCGGACCGCGGCCGTCGCGGCCGCGATCACGGTGACCAGCGCGACGGTGGCCACGTTGACCGCGGTCACCAGCGAGGCGCCGCGCTCGACCACCGCGAAGGCGACACCGGCGGCGGTGGCCAGCGCGCCCACGGCGAGCACCACCCGCCAGGACGTCAGCGCTCCGGCGAGGACGGGCGCGGCGGCGGTCAGCGCGAGGTAGTGCGCCGGCCGGCCGTCGGCCAACTCCGCGGCCGAGACGATCGCGAGCAGCGCGAGGGCCGCACCGAGGCCGGCGCGGGATCCGGGGCTCAGCGGGCCGTGGCCCGGCTGGAAGGGTTGCGTGCGTACATCGGACAGCATGCCTGATGGACGTGAAGCGGTGAATGAACCTGGCCCGTCCGTCGCGGAAGTTCTGTCTGACAGGTCGGTCAGCCCAGCACCTCGTAGCGGACGTCCACCTCACCGAGGTCGGTCGAGGCGATGGCCGCGAACGCGGCGCGGGACAGGTCGATGCACCGACCGTCGATGTACGGGCCACGGTCGTTGATCCGGACCACGACCGACTTGCCGTTGGCCGGGTTGGTGACCCGGACCCTCGTGTCGAACGGCAGCGTCTTGTGCGCCGCGGTCAGCGCGTTCGGGTTGAACGTCTCGCCGTTCGCGGTCATCTGCCCCTCGTCGTAGAACGAGGCGCCGCAGGATCCGCTGTCCACCACCTTGGGGGCGGTGGTCTTCTTCGTCGCCGTGGGCTTCGGCGCGGTCCGGGTCTTGCCCCGGGACGCCGCCTGCGTACGGCTCGACGTCGGGCTCGGGGTGGCCTTCGGCGACGGGCTGAGGCTCGGCGAGGCCGACGCGCTCGGCGACGGGCTGGCCGAGGTGGGAGCGGGCGTGCTCGGCACGGCCTCGACCGCGACCGGCTCGGCCGAGGGCTCGGCGGAGGTGAGCTGCACGGCGCCGACGGTGCCGCCGACCGCGAGCACCACGCCGACCGCCGCGGTGGCGGCGATGCCGGCGGGCGAGGAGAACTTGCGGGTACGAAGGTGCCTAGCAGCCACCGGCCCGGTCCTTTCGTCAACTGAACAAACCGGCCCGGACCGTAACGAGAGAAGCACTTCCGAAGTCAACGTGATCATGGTGCTATGCCCGCATTTACCCGGGTACGTGTAGCCGATCAAGCCATCCGCACTCGGCCGAACGGCGGAAGGTGCGCTGGTCGGCCTCCATGCCGCAGGATGGTGCCGTGCTGAGCCGTCGCCTGGTCGAGCTGTTCCGGTGGATCGACCCCGGACCGGACAGCACCCACCTCGTCAGCGACCTCTCCGGCTGGTGGCGCGACCCGGCCGTGCTCGCCGAGGTCGGCCCGGCCCTGGCCGCCCTCGTCCCCGACGCGCGGCCGACCGTGGTGGTCGCGCCCGAGGTGACCGGGCTGCTGCTCGGCCCGCTGGTCGCGGTCGCCGCCGGCGCCGGGTTCGTGCCCGCGTACAAGGACGGTGGGGAGCGGCACCGGGTCGGGGCGATGCGGTGGGCCGAGACGCCACCGGACCACCGCGGCCGGCGGCTGCGCGTCGGCGTGGACGACCGGCGGCTGGAGCCGGGCGACCGGGTGCTGCTGGTCGACGACTGGGTCGACACCGGGGCGCAGCTGGACGCGCTGCACCGGGTGGTCCGCGACGCCGGCGCCGTGGTCGTCGGCACCGCCGCGCTGGTGGCGACGTGCCCGCCCGAGGTCGCCGCGCGGTTGCGGCTGCGCGCCCTGCTCGACGGGGACCGGTTGCCCGAGGGTTGACCTCAAGCGAGGTTCAACCCGGACGATCGCCGGATGGACGACGGCATCCTCGACGAGGCGTACCACCGACTGCACCGCACCGGCCCCGAGTTCGAGGGCTGGCTCTCCAACCACGGACCGATGGCCGCCGAGGCGCTGGTCCGGCACGGGCAGGGCGCACGCGTGCACCGCTGGCTCGACGGCTACCTGCGCCGGCTGGACGAGCTGCCGCGCGGGCTGCGGCCGATCGACGACTGGCGGGCCGCGCTCGGCGACCCGAAACGGGCCGGCGACTGGCTGATCCACTTCGACCGCGAGCTGCGGGAACGGCAGTGGACGGAGGTGCTCGGCGAGTGGTGGCCCCGACTGCTGCCCGGGATCGCGGCCGGCGCCACCCACGGTGTGATCCGGGTCGGGCACGCCGTGCGGGTGCTGCGTACGGACGGGGAGACGCCGGAGCGCCGGGCCGAGCTGGGGCAGGCGCTCGGCTACTGGGCGGCCCGATGGCAGCCGGTGCCCGGGGCCGGGCCGCTCACCGGGCGCTCCGACGCCGCCTCGGCCCTGGCCGCGGTGCCCCGGATCCCGGACCAGACGGGCGGCATCCGGGAACGGCTGGGCCGGCTGACCGACGTACCCGGATGGTCCGGCGCGGTGACCGGGCTGCGCCCGCCGGCCGACCCGGGCGGGGCCGCCCGCACGCTCGTCCAGGTGGTGCACCGGGCCGCGCTGGACTACCTGCGGTTCGGGCACGGCGCACCGGTGATGCTGGTGCACGCGGTCACCGCACCCACCGCGGTGCTGCGTACCCTGCCGGCTCTCGACCCGGCGCTGCGGGCGCCGAGCGTCGCCGCGGCCTGGGCCGCGACGGCGGCAGTGACCTCGGTGTACGCCTCACCCACGCCGGCCGCCGCGCCGCCGGTCGGCGGATCCGTCGACCCGGCGGAGGTGTTCGCCCGGGCGGCCCGGCACGGCGACGAGCACGTGGTGAAGCTGGCCGACGCGGTGTTGGAGGCGCACCAGGCGACCGGCGACGAGCGGGTGCTGGTCGCACCCGGCTACGCCGGCCACCTGATCTGAGCCGGACGCGGGCGGGCGTGCCGTAGCCTCGGCAGGATGTGGCCCCGGATCGGCGGACTGCGCGCGCTCGCCCTCGGCACCCCCGGCGAGCTGCGCGCCGACCTCAACACCCTCGTGCTCTCCGGTGTGAAGACCGCCACCGCCGGCCGGCTCGGCGAGTACGCCGAGGAGAACGAGGAGCTGGAACACGTCGGTGAACGGCTCGCCCTGGTCGACGACCACGACGCGCTGGTCGGCGTCGTGGAGGTGACCGGCGTCGAGGTGGTGCGCTTCGCCGACGTGCCGTGGGACTTCGCCCGCTCCGAGGGCGAGGGCGACCGGTCGATCGAGGAGTGGCGGGCCGGCCACGGCGCCTACTGGGCCCGGCTGGGCACGCCGGTCACCGACGACAGCCAGATCGTCTGCCTGCGGTTCCGCCTGGTCTCCACCGAGGGCAGCGTCGGCACCTGAGGTCCCTAGGCGCGGCGCAGCTCCGGCAGCATCGCCGCCGCCTCGACCAGCACGGCCTCGTCGCCGGCATACCAACTGCTCTCGCGCGGCCAGTGCGTCACCACGTCGGTGAAGCCCAGCCGGGCCGCCCGGGCGACCTGCTCGGCGAGAAAGTCGGCGCTGCTCAGCGAGAAG
Organism: Micromonospora sp. WMMD754; assembly: GCF_049315235.1. Classification (NCBI taxonomy): domain Bacteria; kingdom Bacillati; phylum Actinomycetota; class Actinomycetes; order Micromonosporales; family Micromonosporaceae; genus Micromonospora; species Micromonospora sp. WMMD754. The sequence continues at coordinate 2,120,882 of NZ_CP186058.1, read as the reverse complement.
ACCGGGGCCGAGTCGAGGGAGAGGTAGCGGTCCAGCGTCGCCGGGTCACGGCCGGCCTGTTCCAGCGTCCGCGTCATCCGGTCGGACAGCTCCGTCACCGTGCCCCACCAGGCCTCCAGGTCGTCACCGTCGAGCCCGGTGGTGACCCAGCCCTGCCCGAACCGGGCGACCAGCCGCATCGAGCGGGGCCCGTTGGCGGCGACCACGAACGGCACCCGGGGCCGCTGCACGCAGCCGGGGTTGTTGCGGGCGTCGACCGCGGTGAACCACTCGCCACGCCAGGTCGTGCCGTCCTCCCGCAGGACCAGGTCGAGCAGCTCGGTGAACTCGGCGAACCGGTCGACCCGTTGCCGGGGTGGCAGCGTCTCGCCGCCGAGCACCGCCGAGTCGAAGCCGATGCCGCCGGCGCCCAGCCCGAGCAGCACCCGGCCGCCGGAGACGTCGTCCAGCGCGGTCACCTGGCGGGCGAACGCCGCCGGGTGGCGGAAGTTCGGCGAGGCGACCAGCGTGCCCAGCCGGACCCGGGAGGTCACCGTGGCCGCCGCGGTCAGCGTCGTCCACGAGTCGAACCAGGGCCCGTCTACCAGGTCACGCCAGCCCAGGTGGTCGTAGGTCCAGGCGTGGTCGAAGCCCCACTCGTCGGCCTGCGCCCACCGCCGGCGCGCCTCGGACCAGCGCTGGTCCGGCAGGATCACGATGCCAATTCGCATGAGCGCCAGGGTACGACCCGGGTCGGACACCCCGACCCGGGTCGGACCGGCTACGCGGCCACCAGGTCGGCCACCACGCAGGCGATGTTGTCCGGCGCGCCCGCCGCGTACGCCAGGTCGACCAGGCGCCCGACGGCGCTCTCCGGGTCGTCCGCCCCGGCCAGCGCGGCGTGCACCGCCCCGGGGTCGACCACCGCCGACAGGCCGTCCGAGCAGAGCAGGTAGCGGTCGCCGGGCAGCGCGGTGCGCACCGCCAGGTCCGCCTCGACCTCGCCGCCCGCGCCGAGCGCCCGGGCCAGCAGTGCCCGCCGCGGGTGCGCGCCGGCCTCGGCCGGCGTGAGCCGACCCTGGTCGACGAGCGTCTGCACGTACGTGTGGTCCTGGGTGAGCCGGGACAGCTCACCGCCGCGCAACAGGTAGGCCCGGCTGTCCCCGACGTGCGCCAGCACGAGCCGGGTGCCGCGCCGCACGAGCGCGGTGAGCGTGCTGGCCGGCCGGTCGTCGCCGGAGGCGTGGCCGCGCACCGCCCGGTCGGCGCGGGTCACCGCCCCGGCCAGCGCGGCGAGCAGGTCGGCCGCCGACGCGTCGGCCGGCTCCAGCGACCGCAGCGCGTCCACCGCGGCGGCGCTCGCGGCGGCCCCGGCCGGACCGCGTACGCCGTCGGCGACCGCGAGCAGCGTGTCGTCGGCGTACGCGGTGTCCTCGTTGGAGTCCCGGACCGTGCCGGTCTCGCACCGCACGGCGTACCGGAATCGGGTGTCGGACATGGTGGTGCCCCTCTCGGTGAGCTGGTCGACGAGGAGCGCGACCGCCCGGCCGCGGGTCGCGGTGTCCGCGCTGACCCGCCGCCACCAGGCGTCCAACGCCTCGGCGGCGGCACCCGACGGCAGGTCGCAGACGGTCGCGATCTCGGCCAACGGCATGCCGGCCCGCCGCAGCGCGGCGATCATCCGCGCCCGGCCGAGCTGCTCCGGCGCGTAGTAGCGGTAGCCCGAGTGCGGGTCCACCGCCGCCGGCGGCAGCAGGCCGGAGTCGTCGTAGAGCCGCAGCGCCTTGGGCGACAGCCGGGCCGCACGGGCGAACGCCCCGATGGTCATCAGCCGCACGGCGCCCTCCTCCTCGTGCCGGCCCCGGTGGCCGGCACGGACCACGCTCGGCCCTGCCGCAGGGGACAGGTCAAGCCGCGACGGCCGCCAGCTTGGCCAGCATCCGGCCGAGGTGCGGCTCGACCGTGCCGGCCGGCGCGTCGGTCACCTCGGCCGGGGTCCACCAGCGGACCCCCCGGAACTCGACCGGGTCGGGGGTGAACCGCTGGTCGCGGTGGGCGGTCAGCACGTACCAGAGGCTGACGTCGGTGTGCCGCTGCTCCGGCGGGCCGACGGTCTCGGTGACGGTGAGGAACGCCGGCCGCTCGCCGAACGGCGGCGCGAAGACGGCCGGCACGCCCAACTCCTCGCGCAGCTCGCGGCGCACCGTCTCGGCCGGGTGCTCGCCCGGCTCGACGTGGCCCCCGCTGGGCAGCCACATCCCGGCGAGGCGGTGGTCGACCAGCAGCACCGCGCCGTCGGACGGGTCGCGGAGCAGGAAGTAGGCGACCAGGTGCGGCGACGGGGTGCGCGGCTTGGCCCGGCGGAAGATGTCCTCCGTGCCGGCCAGCCAGGCCAGCGCCGCCTCCCGGTGCCGCGCCTCCAACTCGTCGCCCGGCGGCAGTTCCTCGACCACGGCCCTGATCTCGTCCCGCATCCCGCCGATGGTGCCAGCCGGGTACGACGGTGTCAGGCCGCCGGGAGCGGGTTGGCGTCGACCGCGGCGCGGACGAACTCGCGTACCCGGGTGGTGGTGTTGCTGGCCAGCCAGACGGGACCTCGGCGGATCGGCGGCGCGTCGTGGATCGGCACGTACGCCAGGTCGGGCCGGGCGTGGTAGTGCCGGGTCCGCTCGCCGACCGGCAGGACCCCGCGGCCCAGCGCCACCAGCGCGAGCATCTCGGAGAACGTGCCGCCGGCCGGACCCTTCGGCACCGGCCGGCCCGCCGGGGTCCGGTCCGGCGTGCGGTCCTGCTTGAACGCGGCCGACGTGACCGCCGGGTACTGCACCACCGGATGGTCGCCGAGCACCTCCAGCGACACCGACTCCGCGCGGGCCAGCGGGTGGTCCGCGGCCACCGCGAGCATCCGGCGCTCGTGCAGCAGCGCCGGGCCGTTCGCCATCCCGTCGAACGGGTACGCGGCGATCAGCACGTCGATCGTGCCGTCCACCAGGCTCGACCGGGTGGTGGCCAGCGGGGCCTCGTGCACGTGCACCGCGCAGTCCGGGTGCCGTTCGGTGAACCGGGACACGGCGCGGAGCAGCACCGGGGCGGCGGACTCGCCCACGTACGCCACGCGCAGCTCGCCGGTGAGCCCGCGACCGGCGTCGACGGCCCGCTGGACGGCCTCCTCGATGCCGGTCACCAGCGGGCGCATCTCCTCGGCCAGGCGGGCGCCGATCGGGGTGAGCCGGACGACCCGGCTGGTGCGCTCGAACAGCGGCGCGCCGATCCGCCGTTCCAGCCGGCGCACCACGTGACTGATCCGCCCGGTGGTCACGCCCAGCCGCTCGGCGGTGCGCCCGAAGTGCAGCTCGGAGGCCAGGGTCAGGAACGCCTCGATCTCGTACCGCTCCAGCACCCGGCGCTCCCGTCGTTGACTCCCGGTCAACGATGGTAGTGCGATCGGGGCTTGGTCCCGCGCCCGCCTCCGACCAGGCTCGACGGTGTTCCCACACGATCCAGGAGGATCTGATGACGATGCGGGTGACCGGGTTCGACCACCTGGTGCTCACGGTGAGCGACGTCGAACGCTCCCTCGACTTCTACTGCGGCACGCTCGGGCTGGCCCCGGTGCGCGTCGACCGGTGGCGCGCCGGGGAGGTGCCCTTCCCGTCGGTACGCGTCGACGCCGGCACCATCATCGACCTGGTCCGGGGCGATCCGGGCGGCTCCACCATGGACCACTTCTGCCTGGTGGTGGAGCCGATCGACTGGCAGCCGGTGGTCGAGTCGGGCGTGTTCACCGTGCTGACCGGGCCGGTGCCGCGCTTCGGGGCCCTGGGCACCGGCACCTCGATCTACGTCCGCGATCCCGACGGCAACACCGTCGAACTGCGCACCTACCCGTCGGGCGAGGTTGGCTAGCCTGGCGCGGTGCCGCAGCTCGAACGCCTCGCCGCCCGCCACGCGTATCTCGTCTACCGGTTCGAGTGGCAGAACCGGGCCTACTTCGCCCGGTACGTGCCCGACCGGGGCGACGACTACTTCGACGAGTTCGCCGACCGGCAGGTGGCGTTGCTCCTGGAGCAGGACCGGGGCACGTGCCACTTCCACGTGCTGGTGGACGACGACGGCTGGGTGATCGGACGGTTCAACCTCGTGGACGTGGCCGACGGAAGCGCCGAGCTGGGCTACCGGGTGGCCGAACGCGCCGCCGGGCGCGGCGTCGCCCAGGAGGGCGTCCGGCGCGTCTGCGAGCTGGCCCGCGACGAGTACGGCCTACGCCGCCTGGTCGCGTCGGCGGCGCTGGCGAACCCGGCCTCGCTGGCCGTGCTCCGGCGTACCGGGTTCGTGCCGGACGGCGAGGTGGACCTGGGCGGCGAGCCGGGGCTACGCCACGTCCGCGACCTGACCCGGGAATCTCCGGTCTGACCGGGGCGGCCGTGCGCCGCTCCGGTCACGCTTCGAGCAGGGCGCCGAGGTCGCGGGCGAACCGGCTGGTCTCCTCGCCCGCCTCCAGCACGAAGACGCACCGGGCCGACCAGGCCGTGCCGTCGATGTCGTGACCGGGCCGGCGCAGGGTCACGCCCAGCGTCACGTGTCCACGTCCGTCGTGCCGCGCGTCGAGGGCGAGCTGCCCACCCAGCGAGCGCCACGTCCGGGCCCCCGGCCACCCGGTCCAGCCGGCCGCCAGCCCGTCGAGGAAGGCCGGCAGCGTCGTCACCTGCGGCCCCGCCATGGGTACGCCGTCCAGCTCCGCCACGGTCGACGCGGTCAGCCCGTCCTCCCGCAACTCCATCACGGCGGTGTGGACGTAGCCGTCCCCGTACGGATCGACGGGCGGGTGCACGGTCCACCGGGGGCCCGCACCGCGACCCAGGACGTACGGTTCCTTCATGGCCCTATGATCCACACCAGACCGCCGAGGTGGCGGCATCCAACGGGCCGCGACCCCGCCACCTCCCCGAGCTGGAGTCGATCGAACGCGCCGGTGGATGCCGTCAGGCTGGGCGGCGGGTCAGGACGCGGGGTCCGGCCTCGGTGATCGCGACCGTGTGCTCGGAGTGGGCGGTGCGGGAGCCGTCGGCCGAGCGGATCGTCCAGCCGTCCTCGTCGAATTTGATCTTGTCGGTGGTGCGGCAGAACCAGGGCTCGATGGCGATGGTGAGGCCGGGGTCGAGCCGCAGGCCACGGCGGGGACGGCCACTGTTGGCCACGTGCGGGGCCTCGTGCATGGTGCGACCGATCCCGTGGCCGCCGAACTCGCCGTTGACGCCGTAGCCGTAGGAGCCGGCGACCTCGCCGATGGCGGCGGAGACGTCACCGAGGCGGGCGCCAGGCCGGGCGGCGGCGATGGCGGCCTCCAGCGCGACCTCGGTGGCCTCGATCAACTTTAGGTCGGCCGGGTCGGGGGTGCCGACGACGACGGAGAGCGCGGAGTCGGCGACCCAGCCGTCGATGCCGACGGCCATGTCGATGCTGAGCAGGTCGCCGTCGCGCAGGACGTAGTCGTGCGGGAGGCCGTGCAGCACCGCGTCGTTGACCGACAGGCACAGCACGTTGCGGAACGGCCCACGGCCGAACGACGGGGCGTAGTCCCAGTAGCAGGATTCGGCGCCGCGCTCCTTGATCCGCCGCCGGGCGTGGTGTTCGAGGTCCATCAGGTTCACGCCGACGTCGGCGACGGCGCCCAGCTCGGCGAGCAGCTCGCCGACGAACTGGCCGGTCACCGCCATCCGGTCGATCTCCTCGACGGACTTCAGCTCGATCACGACAGCCTCCCTCTCCGATGCGGTATTTTTATACCACGCCGGTCCGGCGCCGCCTCCCGGAGGGATATCCTGCTCGCATGGTTCGCCAACCGCTCACCGCCGAACAGATCGCCGCGGGCCAACGCCTCGGGGTCGCGCTCCGGGCCGCGCGCGCCGGGCGCAGCCTGGGCGAGGTGGCACTGGCGGCCGGCATCTCCCCCGAGACGCTGCGCAAGATCGAGGCGGGTCGTCTCCCCGCGCCGGCGTTCGGCACCGTGGTCTGCCTCAGCCAGGCCCTCGGCGTCCCGCTCTCCGAGCTGGCCGACGTCTGGCTGGCCGACATGCGCGTCCGCCAGGCATCCTGACGCCCGACCGGTCAGCGCCGGCCAGGTGGGCGGCGCGGACGTCGACGTCGGTGGGTTCCGCGAAAATCGCGTTGTCGGCCTCGGCGTGGGCTGCGACGCTCTGGTGGTGATCGACAAGCCCGACGTCGACGAGCGGGCGCTGGCCGCCACGGTGAGTGCCGCGTGGGCCGTGGACGTTGCCGAGCTTGCATTCCTGCCGGTCGGGCTCGACGGGCGCGCCTGGGCCTACCGGGTCGACACCGCCCACGGCCAGCGCTACTTCCTGAAACTGCGGCACGGCGCGTTCACCCGGGCGGCCGTCCTGCTGCCGGGCTTCCTCCGCGCGCACGGCCTCCGGCAGGTCGTCGCGCCGATCGACCCGCCCGACGGTGGCGGCGGACGCGAGTTCGGGGACCACCAGCTGCTGCTCTACCCGTTCCACGACGGCGGCAGCCTCTGGAGTCGAGGGCTCACCGACCGGCAGTGGACCGAGTACGGGGAGTTCCTGGGTCGGCTGCACGCGATCACGCCGAGCGCCGAGGTCGCCGCGGCGCTGCCCGCGGAGACGTACCGGTCGAGCGCGGGCGAGCGGCTGCGGGCCCTCAGCGGGCAGGCCGCGGCGAGCCCCGACCTGGGCGGGTTCTGGCACCGGTACGGCGACGCGCTGCACCGGCTGTCGGCACTGGTCGACGACCTCGCCGCCCGGGTCCCCCGGGGTCGACACGTCATCTGCCACGCCGACATCCACCCCGGCAACCTGATCGCCGACGGCGCCGGTCCCCTGCACGTCGTGGACTGGGACGCGCCGATCCTCGCGCCGCGCGAGCGCGACCTGATGTTCGTCCTCAGCCGGGACTTCGGTGACCATCCGGTCGACGCGCGCCGCGCCGACCTCTTCCGTCGCGGCTACGGTCCCTACGAGCCCGACCCGACGACGCTGAGCTACTACCGCGCCGAGCGGCACCTCGACGACGTCGCCGCGTTCCTCGACAGCATCCTCCACTCCGGGGCCGGCCCGGAATCCCGCGCCAACGACCTCCACTGGCTGACCCGCGTCGCGGAGACCGTCGCCCACCCCGACTACGCGCCCTGACCCGCGCGGAAAACCGTTGGCGGCCCCTCGGCGGCCACTGCTACCGTGCCGGAGGCCGTGCAGCTGACGAGGAGGTGGTACCCGTGAACGTATCGACGCGGGTGCTCCCCTCCGGGGTCACGGTCGGGCGATAGGTCGTCCGGGAGCGCCGTTCAGCGCACTCCCGAAGGGCACGACCGTGCGATTCATCTCCGAACGACGCCTCGACGACGGCGTACGCGAGCGCGAGTTCATCCTCGACGAGATCCCCGGCATCCTGTGGACGCCGCCGTCGGCATCCGGGCCGACGCCGCTGATCCTGCAGGGCCACCCCGGCGACCTGCGCCGGATGTATCCGCGCCTGGCGGCCCGGGCCCGGCACGCCGCGGCGGCGGGCTACGCCTCGGCCACCCTCGAACTGCCCGGCGCCGGCGCCCGGCCCCGCTCCGCCGCCGCCGATCAGGCCCGCGCCGACCTGCGTCGCGCGATCCAGGCCGGCGAACCGGTCGCCGACGAGATCGTCGAACGGCTCGTCCTCCCCCTGGTCGACCAGGCGGTCCCCGAGTGGCGCGCCGCCCTGGATGCGCTCCTCGCGCTGCCCGAGATCGACGGCCCGGTCGGGTACGCGGGCGGCGTGATCGCCATCGGCGTCCGGCTGGCCGTGGTCGAGCCGCGCATCTCGGCCGCCGCGCTGTTCGCCGGGAGCTACGTGCCCCGGGTCATGTTCGAGGAGGCGCGGCAGGTCACCATCCCACTGCTGGTCCTGCTGCAGTGGGACGACGAGGGGAACGACCGGCAGTTGGCGCTGGACCTGTTCGACGCGTTCGGCTCCCGGGCGAAGACGCTGCACGCCAACATGGGCGGGCACACCGGCATCCCGGTACACGAGGGCGACGACGGGAACCGGTTCTTCGCCCGACACCTGAGGGCCGTCCGGTGAGGTGAGCGGAACATCGAAGGCCCTGGCCGGGAGGCGAGTCCTGGCCGGGGCCCTACCTGTCCTCAGCCAGGTCGTCACCCACCCGGTACGCCGGTTGCTTCGCCTCCCGTCGGTGCTCACGAGCACGCCGTTCGAGATAGTCGGCGACGTCGTCCGCTCGGGTTCCACGTCCGAGCCAGCGGCTCAGGTTCGACTTCTGCGGCGCGGGAGCCATCACCCAACTGCCGTCGGCGCAGGTGATGGCGATTCCGAAATAGCCCGGATCACACCGAACCACGGCTGGCCATGGAACACGCGTCGTACGCCACGGGCCGCGCAGGATCAGTCCTTCGGCATCCACGGACAGCCGAGGATGGAATATCTGCCGCCACACCAGAAATCCCAGCAAGCCGTACGGCACCGCGATGGCGAGCGCCGGCCGCAGGTCGCCGTCGGGCGTGGAAGCCTGGTAGGCGAAGACCGCTACCGCCACAATGGTCATGACGCCCAACAGCAGGCCGGCGAAGACCCTCGTTATGCGGCCCAGTCGCCACACGCGCACCTCGTTCATGTCGATCGGCACTTCCGACCTCCATTCATGTGACGCGACAACGCCGAGCGCCGTAGGCCCCATGAGCACCCGCAACGACATCATCGACGATCCGCGCACCAGGCCCAGCCCGGCCGGGAGGCGTCGTCGTCGCCCGAAACGGGATCTCCGGTCAACGTTCATGGTCACGGCACTGGCTGACCGGTGGCTCGGACCACGGCACGGCACGCATTCCGATCGGCCGGTAAGCCAGAGCACGGTCGACAACCTCGGTGGCCGTCAACTCTGGGGTGATCATGAAGATCAGCTCGGAGACGGCGGGATAGACGAGGTCCCGATCGAGTCTGTCCAGCCAGTTGTTCAGTTCGGTTTCGTCGGCATAGTCGAGCCGCATGATCCGCTCAACAAGGGCGACGGCCTCGTCCCGGGTCAGCTTTGTAGGCATGGCGGCCTCCTCCGAGCAGAGCTAATGGCGCGCCATCGGCACTTGGGAATCTCACAAGATCGGCTGCGCAGGCGGCCCTACGCCCGTCCGGCGCGCTCTCACGTGGACTGGTTTGGCCCTTGGCGACAACCACCTTGTGGCCCGTGGATGGCCCGGCCGGCTCCTTCACCCGCGCATCCAAGGAAGTAGTCCTGTCCTCGGGAACATCGACCACCAGAGGAGGCACACAGGCGGCCAGTAGGTCACGGCGGCGACGGCGAAGTACCACGGGCGCCATCCATCGAGCAAGCCGCGGTAGCCGTGGGCATCGGCCCAGTCGTGCACGGCCCAGCCCCATAGCGCGTAGCCAGCAAGGAAGGCGAGGGACCACCCAACTCGTGCTGCCTTTCCGGGTGTACGCCCGCACCAGCGGTCCAGTGCCTTCCGCGCATTCCACGCCACGCGTACATCATGACCCTGCCTTGCAAAGGTCAGAACTGCTGTCAGCCGGTGTGGGACCTGCCGCTAGCCTGGGGCACCGACGCAGACCGGAGCCCTCGGTGCAGTTGGTGACCTTGACCGTATCAGCGTGGGACGGTCAGCTGGCCTGATGGGGAGTTGAGGCCATGATCCGGCGGAATGACCCGCTCGCCCTATTGGCGATCGCCATGTTAACGGCGGCCGGCATTTTCGTCTTCGTGGCGCCCTCCCGCATCCCCTACACCCCACAGACACTACTGCTGTTGTTTCTTACGCCGATCGGCACGCTTGTGCTGCTCATGTACCTTGCGGGGCCGGCTGCCTTCGTGGCGGTGACCCGCACGCATGTCGTCGTGGGCAATCCGCTCGTCAGATACGGCGTTCCGCGGTCACTGGTTGAGGGAGTCCGCATCGATGGGTTCAGCATCGAGCTGCAGGTCTCCGGACACTCGCCCATTCCGATTGCCGCCCTGACCCCGGGCGTAGGCGGCTACAACCGGGTGCGTCCGGGCGGGTACCAAACGCGCTTGAACAAGATCGCGGCGCTCTTGGACCACACGCCGGCGACACTTGCAGCCGGCACGATGGTGCGCCGGTACCGGTATGCACACCTCGTCCTCTTGACGGTGGATGTGCTGGCTCTGGTCGGGATGGTGCTCCACATCAGCACCGACCCCCTCACGTAGGAGCGAAGCGGCGGGCACGGGAGGGCACATCCGGAAACATCAGCCCTGGACAGGCTGCTGAGGCGGCGCTGTACCGGTGGCTGCCTCGGCAGGGGCATCACCCCGTACCTGGGCGGGGTGGAGCTGAGCCGCTTGGATACGCCGATGATCCGCGAGTGGCGGGCGAGGCTGCTCGGCAACGGCGTCTCGGAGACGACGGCCGCGAGGGCGTACTGACTGCTGCGGGCCGTGCTGATGACGGCGGTGGCCAGTGGCCCGTGGCGGCCGGACGGGCGCTGATGGCCGGTGGAACGTCGAAGACCCTGGCCGGGAGGCGAGTCCTGGCCAGGGCCTTCGTGCTGGAGCGGGTGACGGGAATCGAACCCGCACTGTCAGCTTGGGAAGCTGATGTTCTGCCATTGAACTACACCCGCAGGCGGCACCACTGTACCTGAGGTCACCACGCCCGTGCACCCAGGCACCCCGCCCCGCCGCCGCGCCGGAGTGGATCAAGGATGTTGCGTGCCGGCAACATATGGGCGTTCTCAAATCCGTCGATGGGATGTAACGTCTGCTCCACGTTTCCGACCCGGCGTGACACACCCCCTGCCACGCCGTCAGAAAGAGGTGGGCCCATGGGACCCCGTCCCAACCTGCTGACCCGGCGTACCGCCGGTGTCGCGACGTCGACCCTCGCGCTGCTGCTCAGCACCGCCGCCGTCGGCGTCGTCCCCGCTGCCTCGGCCTTCTCGGCCGCCCCGGCCGGCGTCTGCGCCGAGCCGGCCGACACCCACGGCCACGCCGACGCCCGCGTCGCCAAGGGCGGCCACCCCCGGCTCGACCCGAACCACCTGACCGCCCAGCAGGTCCGCGAGCGCGAGGCCGACCTCGCCGCCGCGCAGCGCGAGCGGGCCAACTTCCGGACCGGCCCCACCGTCACCCCGCTGGCCTCCGTGACCATCCCGGTCGTGGTGCACGTGATCCAGGAGAACAGCACCCGGGCCGGCGGCAACATCCCGGACTCGCTGATCAACCAGCAGATCACCGTGCTCAACCAGTCGTACGCGGGCTCGACCGGCGGCGCGGCCACCGCGTTCGCGTTCCAGCTCACGAAGATCAACCGGGTGACGAACCCGTCGTGGTACCCGATCGTGCAGGGCTCCTCGGCCGAGCGCTCGATGAAGACCTCGCTGCGCACGGGCGGCAAGAACACGCTCAACATCTACCTCGGCGAGCTGAGCGACGGCCTGCTCGGCTGGGCGACCTTCCCGAAGCGGAAGCTGGACAGCATGGACGGCGTGGTCGTGCTCAGCGAGTCGCTGCCCGGCGGCACGGCGACCAACTACAACCAGGGCGACACCGGTACGCACGAGGTCGGCCACTGGCTGAACCTCTACCACACCTTCCAGGGCGGCTGCTCCGGCTCGGGTGACAGCGTCTCGGACACCCCGGCCGAGGCGTCGCCGGCCTACCAGTGCCCGACGGGCCGGGACACCTGCTCCACCGCCGGCAAGGACCCGATCACCAACTTCATGGACTACACCTACGACTCCTGCATGTACCAGTTCACCGCCGGCCAGGCGAGCCGCATGCTCACCGCGTGGAACGCCTACCGCGCTGCCTGACCTCACCCGCACCACACGACAGGTGCCGGTCCCGTTCTCGGACGGGGCCGGCACCTGTCGTTTCGGCAGGCGGCTCAGGCAGCCGGGCGGCGGGTGTCGAAGCCGTGCCGGCCGCGCCGGCCGTCCGCGGCGAGCGGGTCACGGCATGCCGGCGTGGCGCCCCGCGGGTCGAGCCAGACCCGCATCTGCGGCCGGCCGGCACCCGGCTGGGCCACCGGGTCGCGTCGGGTCAGCATCGCCACGTCGACGGTGAACTCGAACAGCCGCCAGTCACCCTGCGGCGCCGCCCGGGCGACCCGGGCCAGTCGGGCCACCGTGGCCGGATCGGTCACCGGACGGGCCCGGCCCGCCACGTAGGCCTCGTCGTCGCTCTCCTCCGGCGGGAAGGAGTGCAGCGCGTAGCGGCCGTCCCGCTCGAGGTCGCGGCGCTTCGGGGAGTCGATGACGAAGCACCAGAGCCCGTCGGCGGTGATCACCGGGGAGACCGGGTGCACCCGGGGGCCGCCGTCGGCGCGGACCGTGGCGAGGTAGCCGAAGCCCGGCCCGTACTGCTGCATCAGAAGGCGGATCTCGTCGGCGAGGCGGGGCTCGTCGGCGGCGAATTCGGACCAGGAAGCCATGCGGACATTCTATCGAACACGTGTACGAAGAAGTAGTGCGACACGCAGGTCACCCGTACCGGTCGCTATGGTGTTCCGATGCTGCTCTCCGACCGCGACCTGGTCTCCGAGATCAAGTCGGGCACGCTCGCGCTGGAGCCCTTCGAGCCCACGCTGGTGCAGCCGTCCAGCATCGACGTACGCCTGGACCGGTTGTTCCGGGTCTTCAACAACCATCTCTACACCCACATCGACCCGTCGGTGCAGCAGGACGACCTGACGTCGATGGTGGAGGTGCCGGAGGGCCAGCCCTTCGTGCTGCACCCGGGCGAGTTCGTGCTCGCCTCCACGCTGGAGGTCATCTCGCTGGGTGACCAGCTCGCCGGGCGGCTGGAGGGCAAGTCCAGTCTGGGCCGACTCGGCCTGCTGACCCACTCCACCGCCGGCTTCATCGACCCGGGCTTCTCCGGCCACGTCACGCTGGAGCTGTCCAACGTGGCGAACCTGCCGATCACGCTCTGGCCGGGGATGAAGATCGGTCAGCTCTGCATCTTCCGGCTCTCCTCGCCGGCCGAGCACCCGTACGGCTCGGCCGTCTACGGATCGCGTTACCAGGGCCAGCGCGGCCCGACGCCGAGCCGGTCCTGGCAGAGCTGGCGCACCTGGCCGACCCGCTGACGCCGAGCGCCGCTTGTTAAGAGGGGCCCCCTCCTATGCAGAATGCGTTAAGAGGGGGCCCTTCCTTACACCTCAGGCGGGGCGGCCGTAGCTGTTGATGTCGCCGTCGTCGACGCGCTTCATGGTGATCGGCTTGCCGGACTGGGACGCGTGCACCACCCAGCCGTCGCCCACGTACATCCCCACGTGGTGCAGGTCGCCGTAGTAGAAGACCAGGTCACCGGCGCGCAGCTCGGACCGGCTGACCCGCTTCGTCACGTCGTGCTGCTGCCGGGCGTTGTGCGGCAGCGAGACCCCGGCCTTGGCCCAGGCGGCCATGGTCAGGCCGGAGCAGTCGAAGTGGTCCGGGCCGGCGGCCCCCCAGACGTAGATCTTGCCGATCTGGGCGCAGGCGAACTTGACCGCGACCCCGGCCGCGCCGCCGGGGTAGCCGGACGGGCAGGGCGCCGGGCGCAGCGGGCCGCCGCCGCCGTTGCCGTAGACCTTCAGACGTAGCTTCTGCAGTCGGGCGATCTCGCCGTCGATCTGCTTCTTCTTCGTCGCGAGCTGCGCCTCGGTGCGGCTCAGGTCGGCGACCATCTGGTCCAGCGGCCGCTTCTTGGCGGCCAGCTCGTCGCGCAGTTCGGCGACGGCACGCACCTGCTCCTGCTGGTGGTGCGCGAAGCGGTCGAGCAGCTCCAGGCCGCTGACCAGGTCGCCCGGCGAGCGGCTGCCCAGCAGGGCGTTGACGGTGGAGAGGTTGTCGCCCTTGTACGCGTCGGCGGCGAGCCCGCCGACCTGGCCGAGCGCCGCGTCCACCCGGGCCTGCAGCGGGGCGATCTGCCGGCCGAGCGCGTCGGCCTGCTTGCGCCGCACCGCGAGCTGCTCGCGTACGGCGTTGACCTGTTCGATGACCGGTTCGAGCTTGTTCCAGTCGCGGTCGATCTGGGCCTCGATCTCGGCGACCGAGGGTTCGGCGTGGGCCGCCGTGGCGCCGCCGGTCAGGACGACGGCGGTGCCGACCAGGGCGGCGAGGGCGGTGGTGAAGCGGGACCAGCGGGAACGCGGCGCGACGACGTGCCGGTCGACCGACCGGCTCGACGACGGCCGCGGGGCATGGAGTGCCACCGGGCGTCCGTACTCCTTCTTCCTGACCGCCTACCGGGTTAGCTGACGGATTCGGACGGGAAGGGAGCCGCCCTACCGCAGCTCCGCTGCGGATTCACCCCAGGTACCTGGTTCCCCGGCTCGCCCGTGGGCGACTCGGCGGTGTCGGACCGTCACCGACCGGGTTGGACGGTGAGACTGGCGGCCGACGATTCACCAGAGTAGGAGCCGTCGTTATCGATCCGCAACTCGGGACGCCGTGACACTCCGTACCGACACCTGGGTGAAGTTTTCTTTCATTAAGGATTACCTGCTGGAAAGGTATTGACCCTCGCGGGTCTGCGGAGTGAGGGTGGGGACGCAGTGACCCCCATCCCTGTCCAGGAGGTTCGATGCACCTCTCCACCCCGCCGTCGGGCGGACGGATACTGCTGGCCGCCGCCGTGGCGACCGCCACCGCGCTGGCCGTCACCGGCCCGGTGACCGCCGCGCCGGAGACGGCCGGACCCGCCACCGACCGGCAGCAGCAGTACGCCGCCGCGGCCACCGAGTACGGCGTGCCGCAGAACGTGCTGCTCGGCGTCTCCTATCTGGAGTCCCGCTGGGACACCCACCCGGGCCAGCCCAGCACCAGCGGCGGCTACGGCCCGATGCACCTGACCGACGCGGCGCACGTCCTCGCCACCCCGGGCAGCGCCCACGTCGACGAGGACGAGGACCCGCGCGGCGACGACTCCCGCCCGCTCACCCTCGACCCGGCCACCGCCGCCGCGCCGGCACGGGAGACCCCGCTGCCCCGCGCCTCGCTGCAGACGATCGACACCGCCGCGACGCTCACCGGGCTCGACGCGCAGACGCTGCGCACCGACCCGGCGGCGAACATCCGCGGTGGCGCGGCGCTGCTCGCGTCCTACCAGAAGGCACTGGGCGGGCCGGTCGGCGCCGGCACCGACGCGGCGGCCTGGTACGGCGCGGTGGCCCGCTACTCCGGCGCGGACACCGCCGACGCGGCGGCGGCCTTCGCCGACGAGGTCTACGACCAGCTCGGCCAGGGCGCGACCCGGACCACCGACGACGGGCAGCGGGTCACGCTGGCCGCCACCACCGCCCGGCCGGACCGGTCCCGGCTGGCCCGGCTCGGCCTGCGCCACGCGCAGCGGCCGGACGGCCTGGAGTGCCCGGTCCGGTTGGCCTGTGAGTGGATCCCCGCGCCGTACGAGCAGCTCAGCGCCGACCCGGGCGACTACGGCAACCACGACCTGGGCAACCGGCCGAAGCAGCAGAAGATCGAATACATCGTCATCCACGACACCGAGGGCTACTTCGGCCCCAGCGTCGACCTGGTCAAGCGGGCCGACTACCTGGGCTGGCACTACACGCTGCGCTCGGTGGACGGCTACGTCGCCCAGCACATCAAGGCCAAGGACGTCGGCTGGCACGCCGGCAACTGGTACGTCAACGCCAAGTCCATCGGCCTGGAGCACGAGGGCTTCGCCGGTCAGGGCACCTGGTACACCGAGGCGATGTACCGGGCCTCGGCCAAGCTGGTCCGCCACCTCGCGCTGAAGTTCGGCATCCCGCTCAACCGGCAGCACATCATCGGGCACGACAACGTGCCGGGCACCACCGCCGGCACGGTGAAGGGCATGCACTGGGACCCGGGCCCCTACTGGGACTGGTCGCACTACTTCGACCTGATGAAGGCGCCGTTCCGGAGCACCGGCACGGCCCGCACCGGGCTGGTCACCATCGACCCGGACTTCGCCACCAACCGGCCGGCGTTCGTCGGCTGCAACCAGCAGCCGCCGGGCGTCCCGACGCCCACCCCGCCGGCCGAGACCTGCCCGTCGCGCGGCTCCTCCGCGGTGGTCCTGCGGACCGCGCCGAGCGCGGACGCCCCGCTGGTCAACGACCTCGGGCTGCGCCCGGACGGCACGCCGGACACGATGTACATCTCCGACCACGGCGCCCGCGCCTCCGCCGGCCAGACGTACGCGGTGGCCGGGCGGCAGGGCGACTGGACGGCGATCTGGTACCTCGGCCAGAAGGCGTGGTTCCTCAACCCGGCGTCGGCGCCGACCGCGAAGTGGGCCACCGGCTTCGTGGTGACCCCGCGGCCCGGCAGGGCCACGATCCCGGTGTACGGCCGCGCCTACCCGGAGCAGGCCGCCTACCCGGACACCATCCCCTACCAGACCATCTCGCCGTTGCAGTACACGCTCGCGGCGGGCCAGCGGTACGCGGTCGGCGGGGTGCTGCCCGGCGAGTACTACCGCGCGGTCTCGT
This sequence comes from Micromonospora sp. WMMD754, assembly GCF_049315235.1. NCBI lineage: Bacteria > Bacillati > Actinomycetota > Actinomycetes > Micromonosporales > Micromonosporaceae > Micromonospora > Micromonospora sp. WMMD754. Next base: position 2,104,443 of record NZ_CP186058.1, on the reverse strand, counting down.
TCGACGGCTCGGCGCCGGGTGACCGGACCGTGGTGCGCGGCGAGAACCGCTACGTGCAGGTCCAGTTCGGTCACCGGATCATGTACGTGAACCTCGACGACGTGCTGGTCCTGCCGTCGCCGATCGGCGCGCCACGGTAACGGCCCACCGACACGAGAAGGCCCCCGGTCCAGCTGGACCGGGGGCCTTTCCGTGGCGCGGACGGGTCAGCTGACCCGGACGAAGCCGGCGAGCGGTTGGGTGCTGATGCTCGACACCTGGACCGGTTTGCCGGTCCGGGGCGCGTGGACCATCACCCCGTTGCCGAGATAGAGCCCGACGTGGTGCAGGTCGCTGCCGAAGAAGACCAGGTCACCGGGTCTGGCCTCGGACCGGGAGACCCGACGGCCCTCGTTCCACTGGGCGCCGGTGAAGTGGGTCAGCGAGATGCCCGCCGCCTTGTAGGCGTACTGGGTCAGGCCGGAGCAGTCGAACGAGTTCGGGCCGGTGGCGCCCCACACGTACGGGTCGCCCACCTGGGCGCACGCCGTCTTGATCGCGGTACGCGCGGCGCTGCTCACCACGCCGTCGATGGCCGGGCAGCCCGCCGGACGGATCGAGGTCACCGGCAGCATCGCGGTCAGCCGCTTGATTTCCGCGTCGATCTGCTTCTTCTGCGTGGCCAGCTGGGCTTCCTGCTTCAGCTCGGTCTCGATCAGCTGGTCGAGCTTGCGCTTCTCCCGGTTGAACTTGTCGCGGGCCGCAAGCACACCGGCGATCTGCCTGCGCTGGTCGTCGGCGATCCGGTCGAGCATGACGAGCTGCTCGGCCAGCGTGCCCGGCTTGGTGCTCACCAGCAGCGCGCCCATCTCCTGCGACGGGCCCCGCATGTAGTAGCGGGCGGCGATGTCGCCGACCTTGTTCATGGCCAGCGTCGAGGCCAGCTCCAGCGGCACCATCTTGTTCCGCAGGTCGTCGGACTTCTTCTTGTTGACCTTGAGCAGGGAGCGGACCTTGTTGTACTGCTCGATCGTGGGCTCGAGCTTCTCCCACTGCTTGTCGATCTGGGCGTCGATCTCGTCCACCGAGGGCGCCGCGTGCGCCGGGGCCGCCAGCATCCCGGCGCCGACCGCGGCGGCCGCGACCAGGGTGAGGAGACGGCGTACCACCCGGTGGAACCCGGCCGGACGGCCGGGTCGAGCGCTCGGGGCGTGACGTCGAGGGGGCATGGTTGCCACCGGCACGGACTCCTTTGCAACCGACCGCCGGGCGCCTCGCGAGAGGGAAGGTCGAGGCAGACGACCCACAGCGGTCGGTGCCCCACATTAGGGAAAGCACCCGGGTGGAATCAAGGCGACCTTTTGTTCAATCACGTATCCGCAATCGGTTGCACACCAAGGGTGTTCATTCACTTGCCCACGATGGCCGTCAATACGTCGTCGAGCGTCACCACGCCGAGGGGCCGACGACCGTCGCTGACCAGCACCATGTGCCGGCGCTCGCGGCGCATCGCGAGCAGCAGATCGGCGAGCGTACGGTCCGGCGGCACCACGGCCAGCGGCCGGTAGATGTCGGCCGGCACCGGGGCCCGACGGCTCGCCCCGGCGTACCCGAGCACGTCCTTGACGTGCACGAAACCGAGCACCCGGCGGGTGGCCCGCTGCACCACCGGGAAACGTGACCGGCCGGTGCGGGTCGCCAGCACCTCCAGCGAGGCCGGTGAGACGTCCTCGGCCACCGTGGTCACCGTCGACCAGGGTTGCAGGGCGTCGGCCGCGGTACGACTGTGCAGGGCGAGCGCGCCGGTGATCCGGGCGTGCTCCTCGGCGTCCAGCAACCCCTCGGTCCGCGCCTGGGAAACCAGGCCGGCCAACTCCTCGGCGGTGAACACCGTCTTGACCGCGTCCGTCGCCTCCACCCGCCACCACCGCAGCACCTGCCGCGCCGACCACTTCATCGCCACCAGCAGCGGCTTCGTGGCCAGGCAGAACGCGAGCATGGCCGGGCCGAGCCACAACGCCGAGGGCTCCGGCCCGGCCAGCGTGATGTTCTTCGGCACCATCTCGCCGACCACGGTGTGCAGGAACACCACCACGGCCAGCGCGATCACGAACGCCACCGGGTGCACCGCCGACGCCGGCAGTCCGAGCGCCTCGAAGGGCACCTCCAGCAGGTGGGCCAGCGCCGGCTCGGCGATCGCGCCCAGGCCGAGCGAGCAGACCGTGATGCCGAGCTGCGCGCCGGCGATCATCAGCGGGATCTGGTTCATCGCGGCCAGCGCCCAGCGCGCCCGCTTCGACGTCGCCGCGAGCGGTTCGATCACGGTGCGCCGGGACGCGATCAACGCGAACTCGCTGCCCACGAAGAACGCGTTGCCGAGCAGCAGCACCAGGGCGACCAGCAGTTCAGGCACCGTCGTCGGGCTCCTCGGGACGGACCACCCGGACCTGCTCGATCCGATGCCGGTCGACCTCCACCACGGTGAACTCGTAGCCCGCCTCGTCGACCGTCTCACCGGCGACCGGGATGTGGCCGAACCGGGCCATCAGGAACCCGCCCAACGTCTCGTACGGCCCCTCGGGCAGCCGGAAGCCGGTCTGCTCGACCAGCTCGTCGGCCCGCAGCACGCCGTCGACCAGGACGGTCCGCTCGCCACCGGGCACGGTCAGCTCCGCCGGCCCGAAGCCGCCGCCCACCGCGTCCGGGTCGAACTCGTCGGCGATCTCCCCGACCAACTCCTCGACCAGGTCCTCCACGGTCACCACGCCGTCCGTGCCGCCGTACTCGTCGACCACGATGGCCAGGTCCGCGCCGGCGTCCTTCAGCGCGGCCAGCACCCCGTCGAGGTCCAGGCTCTCCGGCACGTACACCGGCTCCCGGGCGACCGAGGCGACGGTGGTGCCGGCCCGACGGGCCAGCGGCACGCCGAGCGCGTCCGGCACCCCGGCGACACCGGTGACCAGGTCGAGCGTCTCCTCGTACACCGGGAACCGGGTCCGGCCGGTCCGCCGGGACGCCTCCAGCAGCTCGGCGACGGAGGCGGTGGCCCGCAACGCGATCACGTCCACCCGGGGGGTCATCGCCTCGGCGGCGCGCTTGTCGCCGAAGCGGATGGTGCGGCGCAGCAGCATCGCGGTGTCCGGCGGCAGCGCGCCGGCCCGCGCCGAGATGGCGGCCAGCAGTCCCAGCTCCTCCGGGGAACGGGCGCTGGCGAGTTCCTCCTGCGGCTCCACGCCGAGGCGGCGCACCAGCCGGTTGGCCGAGTTGTTGAGCAGCCGGATCAGCCAGCCGAAGGCGCGGGAGAACCCCCGCATCGGCGCGGCCGTGGCCAGGGCCGCCGGCATCGGGCGGGCCAGCGCCAGGTTCTTCGGCACCAGCTCGCCGAAGAGCATCGAGACGAGCGTGGCCAGCGCCAGGGCGAGCAGCCCGGAGAAGCGGTCCGCCCCGCCGAAGGGGTGCAGGGCCGGCGCGACGAGCCGGGCCAGGGCGGGCTCGGCCAGATAGCCGGTGAGCAGCGCGGTGATGGTGATGCCGAGCTGCGCGCCGGAGAGCTGGAAGGACAGGTCCCGCAGCGCCCGACGCACCGTGGCGGCCCGTCCGTCGCCCTCGTCGGCCCGCCGGTCGATCTCCGCGCGGTCGACCGTGACCAGGGCGAACTCGGCCGCGACGAAGAAGGCGTTGCCCGCGGTCAGCAGCACGAAGCCGACCAGGGGCAACAGCGTCAGAACCAACAGGCCGTCGATGGGCGTGATTGTGGCACGTGGGCGCCGGTGGTGCGGCACCCGTAGCGTGGCGGGTATGGACGGCCTGCTGCTCACCGACGAACTGGTCCTGCTCGCCTACGACGACGCCGGCACGAACCGGCTCGGCCGCCCCCATCTGGACTACGGCCTCGCCGGGGCGGTGCTGCTGGAACTGGCCCTCGCCCGCCGGGTGGAGGTGGTGGACAAGCGGCTGGTGGTGACCGACCCCGCCCCCACCGGCGTGCCCCTGCTCGACGAGGCGCTGGCCACCGTCGGGGCCGGGCGGCCCCGCAAGCCGAAGGACTGGATCGGCAAGCTCGCCAAGGGACTGCCGGACCGGGTGCTCGACGGTCTGGTCGGCTCCGGGGCGCTGCGCCGCGACTCCGACCGGGTGCTGCTGGTCTTCCCGCGTACCCGCTATCCCTCGCCGACCGGCGCGGAGCCGGCGGTGGAGACGGCGGCCCGGCGGCGGATGGTGGACGCGCTGGTCGGCGACGGCCCGGTCGACGCCCGGACCGCCGCGCTGCTCACCCTGACCCGGGCGGTCGGCCTGGATCGCAAGCTCTTCCGCGAGCTGCCGAAGGACCGGGTCAAGGCCCGGATGACCGAGATCGCCGCCGGTGACTGGGCCTCCGCCGCGGTGAAGAAGGCGATCGAGGAGATGCAGGCCGCGGTGATCGTCGCGACCACCGCCACCGCCGCCATCAGCGTCACCACGACCAGCTGAGACGACGGCGGCGGCACCCGCGTGGGTGCCGCCGCCGTCGTGGTCCGGCTTCCCGCCGGGGTACGCCTCAGCCGGCCGCCGGAGCGGTCTCCTTCTCGCCGGCCGGCGCGTCCGGCTTGACCGAGCGCAGCAGCACGCTGGCCACGTCGACCACCTCGACGTCCTCGCCGGCGCCCTTGCCGTTCACCCCGTCGTTGAGCATCGTCGAGCAGAACGGGCAGCCGACCGCGATGGTCTTCGCGCCGGTGGACATGGCCTCCTCGACCCGGTCCACGTTGATCCGCTTACCGATCTTCTCCTCCATCCACATCCGGGCGCCGCCGGCGCCGCAGCAGAAGGAGCGCTCGCTGTTGCGCGGCATCTCGGTCAGCTCGCCCTGGATGGAGTCGCCGAGCACCTCACGCGGAGCGGCGAAGACCCGGTTGTGCCGGCCCAGGTAGCAGGGGTCGTGGTAGGTCACGCCACCGTCGACCGGCTGCACCGGGGTGAGCTTGCCGGCGCTGACCAGGTGGGCCAGCAGCTGGGTGTGGTGCACCACCTCGAACTCGCCGCCGAGCTGGCCGTACTCGTTGCCCAGCGTGTTGAAGCAGTGCGGGCAGGTCGCGACGATCTTCCGCTTGCTCTTCTCCCGGCCCTCGAACGCCTCGTTCAGCGTCTCGACGTTCTGCTGGGCGAGCATCTGGAAGACGAACTCGTTGCCGATGCGCCGGGCCGGGTCACCGGAGCAGGTCTCGCCCTCACCCAGGATGGCGAAGGAGACGCCCGCCTCGTCGAGCAGCGTGGCGACCGCGCGGGTGGTCTTCTTGGCCCGGTCCTCGAACGCGCCGGCGCAGCCGACCCAGAACAGGTACTCGAAGTCGTCGACCTCGCCGACCCGGGGCACCTCGAAGCCGAGGCCCTTGGTCCAGTCCTCACGGGTGTTCTGCGGGGCGCCCCACGGGTTGCCCTTGTTCTCCAGGTTGCGCAGCATGACGCCGGCCTCGGAGGGGAAGCTCGACTCGATCAGCACCTGGTAGCGGCGCATGTCGACGATGTGGTCCACGTGCTCGATGTCCACCGGGCACTGCTCGACGCAGGCGCCGCAGGTGGTGCAGGACCAGAGCACGTCCGGGTCGATGACGCCGCCCTCCTCGGCGGTGCCGATCAGCGGGCGGTCGGCCTCGGCCAGGGCCAGCACGTCCATGTGGGCGAGCTGCGCCTCGGTGGCCTTCTCCTCGCCGGTCAGGTCCTTGCCGCCGCCGGCCAGCAGGTACGGCGCCTTGGCGTACGCGTGGTCGCGCAGGCTGAGCACGAGCAGCTTCGGCGACAGCGGCTTGCCGGTGTTCCAGGCCGGGCACTGCGACTGGCACCGGCCGCACTCGGTACAGGTGCTGAAGTCGAGCAGGCCCTTCCAGCTGAACTGCTCGACCTGGGCGACACCGAACTGGTCCTTCTCCGGGTCGGCCTCCTCGAAGTCGAGCGGCTTGCCCTCGCTCGTCATGGGGCGCAGCGGGCCCAGGCCGGAACCGGCGGGCTTCTCCGGGTCGCGCTTGAAGAAGATGTTCGGGAAGGCCAGGAACCGGTGCCAGGCGACACCCATCGTGACGTTCAGCGAGATCACGATGAGCCAGGTCATCGAGATGACGATCTTGATGAGCGCGGCGATGCTCGCGCCGTTCTCCCAGCCCGGCAGCGCGGCGCCGACGGCGTGGCTGAGCGGGGTGGCCCAGACCGGGTACTCGAAGTGGTCGGTGGCGACCTTGAAGCCCCGGATGACGAAGCCGAAGATCAGGACCAGCAGCACGATCCACTCGACGAAGTAGCCCTGCCACATGGTCGAGCCGGTGAAGCGGGAGCGGTTCTCGGCGCGACCGGGCCGGTTGCGCAGCCGGATCGCCATCAGCACCACGATGCCGATCAGGCCGAGGATGCCGATCCACTCGGTGACCAGACCGAAGATCGTCCAGGACCCGATGATCGGCAACCCACCGGTCGGGGTGACGACCTCGAAGTAGGCCTCCAGCACCAGCAGCGACAGCACGACGAAGCCGACCATGACGGTCCAGTGCGCGGCGCCGACCACGCTCCACTTCAGCATGCGGGTGTGACCGACGGTCTCCACCAGCATCTTCTTCGTGCGGGCGCCCTTGTCGGCGAACCGCTCCGGCGCGGGTTGCCCCAGCCGGATGACGGCCGTCATCTTCATGACCGCGCGCACCGCAAGCCACACCGCAACGGCGGTGATGGCGGCCGCGAGGATCGTGGTGACGATCTGGACGCTGCCCATCGAGTTGGCCTCCCGGTCTGCTGCTTGTCAGTGCAGCCTACGCGGAAGGTTACCCAGCAGTAACGTGAGTCTTCTCGCACCGGCCACGCCGCCCTGCGGACACCTTAGGTGCAGCGGAGTCCGGGTGCCGGACAGGGGCGGCGTGGCGTGACGTGCGACCGGGCGACTCAGCGCCAGCGGGAGAGCAGGATCAGCGAGGAGACCATCGCGCCGAAGCCCACCGCGAGGTTCCAGTAACCCCACGAGGCGACCGGGTAGGCCTGCTCGGAGAGGTAGTAGATCACCAGCCAGCCGATGCCCACCGCGATCAGCGCGACGGCGGTGATCGGCAGCCAGACCGGGCTAGGCTTGCGCGTCGCCGCCGTCGCCGTCGGGCGGACGTCCGTCGGCGGGGTGTACACCTTCTTCTTGCGGACCTGAGACTTGGGCACGACGCTCTCCAGAGGGGGGTACGACCTCGTCCGGCCTGACAACCGGGCGCGGGGGCGACGGTCCATGGCCAATAATGTTCGACAGCTAGCGTAGTCCCGACGGACCGTCCAGGCCACGAATGGGGTCAGGCCGGTGCACGGAGTGACCGAAAAGAGCGGGACTTTTCGGGTCGAGCAGGTCGGTTCGCATCGGCGCGGGCCGGAACGAGACGACGGGAAAGGGAACGCCCGGTGGAGTACACGTCCGGCGCCGCCTCCTGGCAGAAGGTCCTCCGCCGCGCGGTTGCCGGTCTGCTGCCCCGACGAGCGCGTCAGCGCCGCCCGGGTTGGTCGATCGGCGTGCCCCTGATCGCCGCCGCGGCGGGGCTGCTCTTCACCACCACCGCGACCACCGCCGGCGGCACCTCGCTGCGCGAGGACCGGCGGCCACAGCTCACCCAGCTCATCGAGGACCGGCGCGAGCAGGTCGCGGCCAGCGAGGCGAAGGCGGCGCGGCTGCGCGACGAGGTCGAGCAGCAGACCGAGGCGCTGGCCGGCACCGACGGGCCGGTCAAGCTCCAGCGGGACCGGGCCGCCGCCAGCCGGCAGGCCGCCGGGTTCACCGCGCTCACCGGCACCGGGATCACCATCGAGTTGAACGACGCCGACTGGGGCCCCGGCCAGCCGTTGCCCAAGGGCGCCAGCAACGACGACCTGGTCGTGCACCAGGGCGACGTGCAGGCGGTCGTGAACGCGCTCTGGGCCGGCGGCGCGGAGGCCATGTCAATCATGAACGTCCGCGTCCTCAGCACCAGCGCGGTACGCTGCGTCGGTAACACCCTGCTGCTGCACGGCCGGGTTTACTCCCCTCCTTTCAAGATCGTGGCCATCGGCGATCCCGCGGAGTTCCAGCGGGCGCTCGCCGCCTCTGAGGGAGTCCGGGTGTTCAAGGAAGTGGCCGACCACTACCAGCTCGGCTACGTCGAGCGGGTCTCCACCGTCACCGTGCCGGCGTTCGAGGACTCCACCGCGCTGCAATCGGCGACGGTGCCCAGGTGACCGGCGACCGCCCCGCGGAACGCCACGGTCGCGCCGACGACCCGCACGAGGAGCCGACCGCGTTCCTCCCCACCGTCGACCGTCCGGCGCCCGCCCCGGCGCGGCCCCCGCTCGACCTGCCCTGGCCGGACGCCGGCCCGACCCACTCGTCCCCGGCCCGTCGCGGCCTCGGCGGCCGTGACCCGGGCGCCCGTGGCCCGGGCCGTGACCCTGACGCCGGTGACCTGAGCCGTGACCTCCGTGCCCGTGGGCTGGGCCGTGAACTCGACGTCCGTGGCGTGGGCCGTGACCCTGGCGCCGGTGACCCGAGCCGTGGGCTACCCGACCGGTGGGATCCCCGTGGCCAGGGGCCGGACCGAGGCGACCCCGCCGGCCGGGACGTCGGCCGCCGTGCACCCGACGGCCGGGACGTCGGCGACCGCGCACCCGACGGCCGTGGCGTCGGCGACCGCACACCCACCCGCCGCGAACCCGCCCGCCGGGAGACCGGCGGCCGGGAGACCGGCGGCCGGGAGCCGGAACGCCGCAACCACGGCCACGGCCACGGCGACGCGGGCGGCCGGCCCAGCGCCCCGCCCCCGCCCGCCTGGCCGGGCAACCAGGCCCGTCCGTCGAGCACCGCGGCACGAGCCGAGCCGCACGGGCCGGCGCGCGCCGAGGGCTACCCACCGACGCCCCACACCGAGACCAGCCCCCCGTCGTACCGGTCGTCGCCCCGCCCGGAGACCCGTCAGCCGGCACGCGCCGAGCCGTACCCGCCCTCGTCCCACCCCGAGACCCGTCAGCCGGCACGCGCCGAGGGGTATCCGCCGTCGCCCCACGCCGGGACCCGGTCCGCGCCGCGCGTCGAGGCGTACCCGCCTCCGCCCCACGAGGACGCCCCGCGGTCGGCGCGCGGCCTCGGCCGCCCGCCCACCGGTCCGGACGGCCGGCACCCGGACGGCCCCGGGACGGCGGGTGGGCGAGCGATCGAGAACCGGCCGTCCGGGCCCGCGGATGCCCGGCCCGCCGACCCGTACCGCTCCGACAGCCGCAGCGGAGTCGGCGGCCCGGCCACCCCCGAGGACCGGCGTTTCTCGGGGCCGTCCGGCCGCCGGTTCGATCCGACGGCCCGCGCCGACCAACCCCCGCCGGGCCCCGTCGGCCCCTCCGAGCACCACGCCGACCCGGATCGCGCGCCGGCGACTCCGTCCGGCGCTCGCGGTGGTGCTCCCGGCCCGATCCGACCGGCCGCCCCCGCCGACGGGCCGACCGACTTCCTGCCGCCGGTGGGAGAGCGGGCCGGCGCGTCCGAGCCGCGTGCCCGCGCGTCGCGACGGCACGGCGCCGGCCCCGAGCAGCCCGGCGACCCGGGTGCGACGGCGGTGCTGCGCCCGGTCAGCCACCCGCCCGCCGATCCGCGGTTGGACTCCACAGCGCTGATGGGCGCCGTACCCCCGGTGCAGGACACCGGCGACGGCGGCGACGAGCCACCGGCGGAGCCGCCGCGCCCACGGCGCGGCGAGCGGGTGGTGCAGCTCCGGCCGGAACAGACCGGCGAGGGCTACCGCAGCGTCTACTCCGAACTGACCCGCCCGACCACGGGCTCCCGGCTGCGCTCGGTGATTCGCGGCACCGGCGAGGTACTGATCACCTTCGGCCTGGTGGTGCTGCTCTTCGCCGGCTACGAGATCTGGGGCAAGTCGGTCATCGTCGACGCCCACCAGAGCGACCTGAGCGGTCAGCTCGCCCGGGAGTGGGAGACGGACCCGACCGTCGGCCCGACCACCGGGCCGAGCGTGAAGCCGAAGCCGCCGGCCGAGGGGAAGCCCGTCGCCGGCCTCTACATCCCCAAGTTCGACAAGCACTGGGTGGTGGTGGAGGGCGTCAGCCCGGACGACATCCGGTACGCCCCGGGCCACTACCCGGACAGCGCCATGCCGGGCGAGGTGGGCAACTTCTCCGTCGCCGGTCACCGCATCCGCTCCACCTTCTGGCGGCTGGACGAGTTGAAGGCCGACGACGTCATCGTGGTCGAGACCAAGACCGACTGGCTCGTCTACCGGGTCTACCAGCAGCGGATCGTCAAGCCCTCCCAGGTGGAGGTGGTCGCGCCGGTGCCGGGCAAACCGGACCGGAAGGCGACCGAGAAGCTGCTCACGCTGACCACCTGCAACCCCAAGTTCGACAACTACCAGCGGCTCATCGTCCACGCCCGGCTGGACCACGCCCAGGCGAAGTCGGCGGGCCGCCCGGCCGAACTGGAGGCCTGACCCGTGTACTCGTGGATCTGGCGGAAGCTGCCGTTCGGCCTGCCCGGGAAGCTGATCGGCTCGGTGCTGCTGGCCACCGCCACGGTCGCCCTGCTCTGGCTCGTGGTCTTTCCCTGGGCCGAGCCGCTGCTGCCCTTCGACGACGTGCAGGTCACGCAGGACTCCGGCGTACCGGGCGACGCCCCCGGGGGAGGGCTCACCGACCCGACCGGGCTGCCGGGCGAGGAGGAGGAACTCCCCTACAGCACCGAGACCAACAACGCCCCGCCCTCCACCCCGAACAGGTGACCCCGATGCGCGTCCTGGTGATCGACAACTACGACTCGTTCGTCTTCAACCTCGTGCAGTACCTCGGCCAGCTCGGCGTGGACTGCGAGGTACGGCGCAACGACGAGATCGACGTCGCCGAGGTGGGCCGCGTCGGCGCGGACGGCGTGCTGCTCTCGCCCGGACCGGGCAGCCCCGACCGGGCCGGCATCTGCCTGGACGTCATCCGCGAGTACGCGGGCAGGCTCCCCCTCTTCGGCGTCTGCCTCGGCCACCAGGCCATCGGTGAGGCGTTCGGGGCCACCGTGACCCGGGCCCCGGAGCTGCTGCACGGCAAGACCTCCGAGGTGCACCACCACGGCGTCGGCGTGCTCGCCGGCCTGCCCGACCCGTTCACCGCCACCCGCTACCACTCGCTCGCGGTGCTGCCCGGGACGCTCCCGGACGAGCTGGAGGTCACCGGCCGTACCGCCTCCGGGGTGGTGATGGCGATGCGGCACCGCACGCTGCCGATCGAGGGCGTGCAGTTCCACCCCGAGTCGGTGCTGACCGAGGGCGGTCACGTCATGCTGGCGAACTGGCTGGCCACGTGCGGCTTCCCGGAGGCGCTGGAGCGCGCCCCGGAGCTGGCCGCCGAGGTCGACGCCCGCCGCCGAGCAGCCTTCGCCGCAGCCTGACGCGCCCCGCGCCCCGCGCCCCGCGCCCCGCGCCCCGCGCCCCGCGCCCCGCGCCCCGCGCCCCGGCGATCATGAAGTTGGCGGCAGGTCTCGCCCGATTTGTCGCCGCCAACTTCATGGTCAACAGCGGACGGGCTCGGGAGGGGACGACACGTAGTCGAGATCTTGGTACGGGGCTGCCCTCAGGGGGGCGGGGCCGTACCAAGATCTCGACGGGGGCGGAACGGGTGGAACGTGGTGGGTGTTTCCCGCGCCGGGATGCGGCCGTTCCACGCCGACTCAAGCGTCCGGAGAGGCAGCGTGGCGGTGTCCCGGTCGTCCGGGGCACCGCCACGTGCTCGACAGCGTCAGCCGTTGCTTCGCGTCGGCGGGACGGTCGGGAACGGGAAGCCGCCACCGCCGCCACCCGGCGTGCTGGGCGAACCGCTGGGAGTCGGGCTCGCCGGCGGGGACGGGCTCTCGCTCTCCTCCGGTGCGGCGATGTCGACGTAGATCGTCACCTGCTTGTCCCGGGCGAGGTCAGCGCCACCCTTCGGGCTCTGCTTGCTGACCTTGCCGACCTTGTCCGGCTCGGTGACCTCGTCGCCGTCCAGGGTGCGCACCTTGTAGCCGGCGTTCTGCAACTGCCGGATGGCCTGGTCCTCGGAGAGTCCCACCACGTCGGGAACCTCGGTGATGTTGCCCCGGGACACCTTGAGCTTGACGGTCGAGGCCTCGGCCACCGTGCTGCCCTCAGCGGGGTCGACCTCGACGACGATGCCCTTCTGAGCGCTGTTGTCGATGTTCTCGGTCTCGACGGTCAGGCCCAGGGCTTGCAACTGTGCCTGCACGTTCGCGACCTGGGACCCCTTGAGGTTCTTGGGGATGGTGACCTCGCCGGGGCCGGTGCAGATCTGGACCGACACCGCGGTGTTCTTCTCCACCCGCAGACCCGGGCCCGGGCTCTGGTTGACGACGGTGCCCGGCTTGCACTCCGTGTTCTGCACCGGGTCTCCGTTGACGTAGCGCAGCCCGGCCTGGGTGAGCGCCGCCTGCGCCTCGGCCTGCGTGCCGTCCACCAGCTTCGGCACGGAGACCTTCTCGGCCCCGGTCTGGTTGAGCCAGAGCGCGGTGCCCAGCGCGATCACCGCGAGCACACCGAGCGCGGCGAACGTGGCGATGACCCAGGAGGAGGACTTGCGCTTGCGCGGGTCCCCGACCCGGGCGGGCGCCTGCTGGCGCGTCTGCGGGCCCATCATCTGGGTCTGCTGCGCCTGGTGGTAGCCGCCTCCGGCGGCCGCCATCGGCATGGTCTCCTCGGACGGCATCACCGGGGTCGCCAGCACCGGCCGGCCGGCGGCGGCGCGGAGCAGGTCCGCCCGCATCTCACCGGCGCTCTGGTAGCGGTTGAGCGGGTTCTTGGAGAGCGCCTTGAGCACGATGGCGTCGACCGCGGGGTTGACGTCCGGGTTGATCGTGCTGGGCGTCGGCGGCTGCTCCCGTACGTGCTGGTAGGCCACGCTGACCGGGCTGTCGCCGACGAACGGCGGGTGCCCGCAGAGCAACTCGAACAGCACGCACCCGGCGGCGTAGACGTCGGAGCGGGCGTCGACCGCCTCGCCGCGCGCCTGCTCGGGGGACAGGTACTGCGCGGTGCCGATGACCGCGCTGGTCTGCGTCATCGTGGTGGCGCCGCTGGCCAGCGCACGGGCGATGCCGAAGTCCATCACCTTGACCTGGCCGGTCTGGGTGAGCATCACGTTGCCGGGCTTGATGTCCCGGTGGATGATGCCGTGCCGGTGGCTGAACTCCAGGGCGGCGCACATGTCGGCGCAGATCTCCAGCGCCCGGCGCGGCTGGAGCCGCCCCTCGACGCCGAGGACCTCCTTGAGGGTCCGTCCGTTGACGAACTCCATCACGATGAACGGCAGCGTCTCGCCGGTCGGTGCGGTTTCCTCGCCGGTGTCGTAGACGGCGACGATGGCCGGGTGGTTGAGCGAGGCGGCGTTCTGCGCCTCCCGGCGGAACCGCATCTGGAACGTGGCATCGCGGGCCAGGTCGGCACGAAGCATCTTGATCGCGACGTCCCGCCCGAGCCGGAGATCGCGACCGCGGTGCACCTCCGCCATGCCGCCGTAGCCCAGCAGCTCGCCGACCTGGTACCTGCCACCGAGCAGGCGGGCCTGCGCTGTCATCGCGTCTCTCGTCCTTCGCTCGTCGTCGAACCGCCGCCGGCCGGCTGGAGGCGTACCTCACGACGGTACGACGTGCGGACCGGATAGTCGCCCCCGTACGCCCGCACCGCGCCGGACGTCACGCTCACACTCGCCGGTACGGGCGGACCGGCGGCACCGGCCACGTATTTCCGGTACCAGAAAGAAATCACGCCCGAACAGAGGATGACCAGCACGGCCACCACGATCGCCGTGGTCCAGAGCCCGGAACGGGAACGGCGCTGGGGCGGCGGCGCGGCGGGCGGGCGGGCGTACCCCTGGGGGTGGTGTTGCGGTCGGGGCTGTGGGACGGGGGCCGCCCCGCGCGGCGCCACCGGTGGGCGGGCCTGCGGGGCGGGGTGCGCGACCATGGTCGGACGCGGCGCCACCGGTGGGCGGGCCGGGGCCACGGGCGGGCGGGGCTGCGGGCGCGGGGCGGCGGTCGGCACCTGGGCCCGCGCGACGGGCGCGGCGGGTGAGGCCGGCGCGCCGGAGATCGGGTGCCCGGCGCGCGCCTGCTGGGAGAGCGCGAGCTTGGCCTGTCGGGCGACGCTCGCCAGCGCGGCGGCGCTGGGCCAGCGGGCCGCCGGATCCTTGGCCATGGACCGCTCGACGATCGCGCGTACCTGGGGCGGGATGTCGGCGGGGAGCGGCCGGGGCGCGTCGCGTACGTGCTTCATGGCGATCTCGAGCGGATTGTCCCCCTCGAAGGGGCGCCGCCCGGCCAGGCACTGGTAGGCCACCACGCCGAGCGCGTAGACGTCGGAGGCGGGGGTGGCGACCGCGCCGGTGGCCTGCTCCGGCGAGATGTACGAGGCGGTGCCGAGCACCGAGCCGGCGGCGGTGAGCTGCCCGACCAGGTCGGAGCGGGCGATGCCGAAGTCGGTGAGCACCAGCGTGCCGTTCGGCCGCACCAGCAGGTTGCCGGGCTTCACGTCCCGGTGCACGATGCCCTTCTCGTGCGCCGCGTGCAGCGCGTCGGCGGCCTGGGCCAGCAACGCCATGGTGCGGGCCGGGGTGAGCCGGCCGACCCGGCTGAGCGTGGCGGAGAGCGCGTCGCCCTCCACGTACTCCATCACCAGGAAGGCGATCTGCTGGTCGCTGCCGAAGTCGTAGACGTCGACCACGCCGGGGTGGTTGATGGTGGCCATGGTCCGCGCCTCGCCACGGAACCGCTCGGCGAAGCCCGGCTCGTCGAGCAGCGCGGGGAGCAGGCTCTTGACCGCGACCGTACGGCCCAGCACCTGGTCGGTGCCGCGCCAGACGTCGCCCATGCCACCGCTGGCGATCCGCTCGTCCAGGCGGTAGCGGTTGCCGAGCTGCACACCCGGGCTGAGCACGTCAGCGCCTCCCGGAGTCGGCGATCGCCGCCGCCATGATCCGGCCGGCGATCCGGGCCGCCTCGGCGCTGCCGCCGCTGCCGGCCTGCTCCAGCTCGACGCAGACCGCGGAGAGCGGGGTGCCGTCCTTGGCCAGCGCGAAGCCGATGAACCAGCCGTGGTCCGGCGTGTCCGGGCCGGACTGGGCGGTGCCGGTCTTGCCGCCGACCACGTAGCCGTCGATGGCGGCCCGCTGGCCGGTGCCCTCCTTCACCACGTTCTGCATCATCGACCGCAGGTCCGCCGACACCTGGCTGCTGACCGGGCGGCGCAGCTCGCGCGGCTTGGCGGCGTCGTAGACGGTGGTGCGGTCCGGGCCGAGCAGCTGCTTGACCAGGTACGGGCGCATCTGGCTGCCGTCGTTGGCCACCGCGGCGGCGATCAGCGCGCCCTGCAACGGCGTCATCCGCACGTTGTTCTGGCCGATCGACGACTGGGCCAGCGCGGCCGGGTCGGTGCTGCCGTCCGGGTTCTGCATGTCGCCGGTGCGGCTGGCCGCGACCGGGAGGCCGCCGTCACCGTCCTGCCCGACCGTCAGGTCCTCCTGCTCGAAGCCGAACTGCTTCGCTTTCTCCTTGACCTTGTCCGCGCCGAGCCGCACACCGAGCTGGGCGAAGCCGGTGTTGCAGGATTCGGTCACCGCCTCCCGCAGGGTTACCTGCGCTTCGGGACAGATGGAGTCGGCGGCGTTGCGAATCGGCTTCCCGGCGCCCGGCGCGGTGTAGCTCGACCCGGCCGGGATCTGGGTCTGCTGGCCGATGCCGTTCTCCAGCGCCGCCGCGGCCATGACGATCTTGAAGGTGGAGCCCGGCGGCAGCACCTCGGACAGCGCCCGGTTGGCCAGCGGGCGGTCCTTGTCCTTCTCCAGCGCGTTGTAGGCCCGGTCGGCCTCGGTGCTGTCGTGGCTGGCCAGCGGGTTCGGGTCGAAGCTGGGCATGGAGACCAGCGCCTGCACCGCCCCGGTACGCGGGTCGATCGCGATCGCCGCGCCCTTGGTGGCGCCCACCTGGTTGTCGTTGAGCTGCTTGTACGCCGTCTCCTGGGCCCGCTTGGAGAGCGTCAGCAGCACGTTGCCGCCACCGGTCTCGTCACCGGTGAACATGTCCTTGATCCGGTTGGCGATGAGCGCGTCGCTGGTGCCGGCGAGGAAGTCGTTCTCCACCCGCTCGATGCCGCTGGCGCCGCCGTTCACCGGCTTCCAGCCGAGCACGTGCGCGTACGTCTTCCCACCCGGATAGGTGCGCTGGAACTTCAGCTCACCGCCGGTCTCCTTGCTGACCGCGTACGCGGTGCCGCCGACCTCGATGTTGCCGCGCTTGCGGTCGTACTCGGCGACCTGGACCCGACCGTTGTAGTCGCTGGTGCGGTATTCGTCGGCCTTGTAGGCCTGGATCCAGTTCAGGTTCGCGAAGAGCAGCCCGAACAGGACCATCACGACCACACCGACGCGGCGCAGGGGTGCGTTCACGGCCGGATCACCTCCGTCGGGGCGCCGTGCAGCTGCTCCGGCGGACCGCCGGCGGGCCGGGCCGCCGGGCCACCCCCACCGGTCACCGGCCGGCGGGCGCCGTCGGACACCCGCAGCAGCACCGCGATCAGCAGCCAGTTCGCCATCAGCGAGGAGCCACCGGCGGACAGGAACGGGGTGGTCTGGCCGGTCAGCGGGATGAGCTTGCTGATCCCGCCGACGATCACGAAGACCTGGAGGCCCAGGGTGAACGCCAGGCCGCCGGCGAGCAGCTTGCCGAACGAGTCCCGCACCGCCAGCGCGGCGCGCAGGCCCCGCTCGACGATCAGCAGGTAGACCACCAGCAGCGCGGAGAGGCCGAACAGGCCGATCTCCTCACCGATGCCGGCGAAGATGAAGTCGGTCTGCACCTCGGGCAGCAGGGTCGGCTGGCCTCCACCCGGACCGGCGCCGAACAGGCCACCGGTGCCGAGCGTGAGCAGGCCCTGGACCAGCTGGTAGCCCCGGTCGTACGGCTCGGCGAACGGGTCCAGCCAGATCTGCGCCCGGTCGTAGAAGTTGGCGAACGGCCCACCCACCGTGCTGCCCAGCACGTATGCCAGGTAGGCGCCGCCGAAGAACAGGATCAGACCGATGAGCAGCCAACTGACCCGCTCGGTGGCGATGTAGAGCGTCACCACGAACATGCCGAAGTAGAGCAGCGAGGTGCCCAGGTCCTTCTCGAAGACCAGCACCAGGATGCTGACCAGCCAGACCACCAGCACCGGGCCGAGGTCGCGCCCACGCGGGAAGTCGATGCCGAGCACCCGCCGGCTGGCCAGCGAGAGCACCTCGCGCTTGCGCACCAGGTAGTAGGCGAAGAACGTGAGCAGGGCCAGCTTGGCGAACTCACCCGGCTGGATCTGGAACCCGCCGACCCGGATCCACAGCTTCGCGCCGTTGATCTCGGAGAACCGCCCCGGCAGCACCGCCGGGATCATCACCAGCACGATGCCGGCCAGGCCCAGGGTGTACGCGTAGCGCGAGAGCGAGCGATGGTCGCGCAGGATCGCCAGCAGAGCGGCGGCGAGCACCACCGCGGCGAGCGTCCAGGCGAGCTGGCGGCCGCCGGTGCCGGCGAAGATGGCCAGGTCCGCCCGCTCCGCCGGGGCGGCCTGCGCCAGGTCGTACCGGCGCAGGAAACCGACGCCGATGCCGTTGAGCAGCGCCACCGCCGGCAGCAGGGCCGGATCGGCGAACGGCGCCAGCCAGCGGATCACCAGGTGCAGCCCCAGGAAGACCAGTCCCAGCGCGGCGGCCGGGATCCAGAAGTCCGGGGTGACCGTGTCCAGCGCCTTGGCCTCGATCATCGCCGCGTACGCCGCCACCAGCACCATGGCGAGCAGGAGCAGGGACAGCTCGGCGTTACGCCGGGACCGGGCCAGGCGTACGCCGGACTGCTCGCCCGTCGAGGCGGGCGAGGCTGCCGGTACGGCGGCTGCGGTCACGGATGCGTCCTCAGGATCGAGCCGACACTCACTCCGGCGACCGGCAGCCGGCGGGGTCGGCCGGCGCGACGGTGTCGGAGGGTACGGCGTCGGGCGTGGTGGTCGACGTCGGCGTGGGCGTCGGCGTGCCGGTCGCCGGGGTCGGCGGGACGGCGCTGCCGGTGATGACCGGGGTCAGCGCTCCGGCCGTCGTCACCGGGGTCGGGCTGACCGAACCGGCCGTCGGAGCGGGCGGGCAGAGCGGCTTGAGGTTCGGGTTGGCCGGGTCGTCGCTGGTCAGCTCGGCCAGCCGGCGCTCGGCGTCCGGTTCGCTCTTGGCCTGGATGCCCTGCTTCACCCGCTCCTGCGCGGCCAACGTCAGGTCGTCGAGCCGCGCCGGGCTGCGCTCGTGCACGTTCGACAGGTCGAGCCCGGCGACCTGCCCGGGCACGCCGCGGAAGACCGCGAGCTGACCGTCGTCGGTGGCGCCGACGTAGAACTGCCGCTGGGTGTAGCTCCAGCCGCCGAAGACGCCGCCGGCGACGATGACCGCCAGCGCGAGCGCCATCGCGGCGGTGCGCAGCGGGTGCCGCCGGCGTCGCTCGGGCTCGTCGTCGCGGGTGTCGACCGGCTCCTCCGGAGCGGGCGGCCGGGGCGCGGACAACGCCGACGCGCGGGCCGCCGGGGTGGAGTCGTCGGCGGAGGTCGCCATGCCCCGGTCCCGGGCGGCGGCGCCGCCGACGATCGGGGACGCCTCGACGATGTCGCGGTCGGTGGCGTCGGCGATGATCACCGTGATGTTGTCCGGACCGCCGCCGCGCAGCGCGAGCTGCACCAGGCGTTCCACGCACTGCTGCGGGTCGGTGTACTCCCGCAGCGTGTCGCCGATGGTGTCCGCGCTGACCACGCCGGAGAGCCCATCGGAGCAGATCAGGTAGCGGTCGCCGGGCAGCACCTGGCGGACGCTGTACTCCGGGTCGATGTCGCGGCCGTCCAGCGCGCGGGTGAGCAGCGAGCGCTGGGGGTGGCTGCTCGCCTCCTCGGCGCTGATCCGGCCCTCGTCGACGAGCATCTGGACGTAGGTGTCGTCCTTGGTGATCTGCGCGAACTCACCGTTGCGCAGAAGGTAGGCCCGCGAGTCACCGATGTGGACCATGCCGAGCTTGCTGCCGGAGAAGAGGGTCGCGGTGAGCGTCGTGCCCATCCCCTCCAGCTGCGGGTTGGCGTCCACGGTGTCGCGGAGCTGCTGGTTGGCGGTGCCCACGGCGGAGCGGAGCGCGTCGACCAGGGCGTCACCGGGGACGTCCTCGTCGAGCGGCGCCATGGCACCGATGACGATGTTGCTGGCGACGTCACCGGCGGCCATGCCGCCCATGCCGTCGGCAACGGCGAGCAGCCGCGGTCCGGCGTAGACGGAATCCTGGTTGCCGTCTCGGATCAGACCGCGGTCGCTGTGGGCCGCGTAGCGCAGGGTCAGAGTCATGGCCGTAATTCGAGGGAAGTGCGGCCGATCCGGATCGGCACGCCGAGGGGGACGGGGGTTGGTCCGGTGACCTTAGCGCGATCCAGGTAGGTGCCGTTAGTCGATCCGAGGTCCTCGACGTACCACTGCCCGTCACGCGGCACGAGCCGGGCGTGTCGCGCCGAGGCGTAGTCGTCGGTGATCACCAGGGTGGAGTCCTCCGCCCGTCCGATGGTGATCTGGGCCTCGCCCAGGGTGATCCGGGTGCCGGCCAGCTGACCGGCGGTGACCACCAGCTGGTGGGCGGCCCGACCCCGCTTGGCCTTCGCCGGCTTCCCCGCCGGCGCTCCGGTGGAGGCGCCGACCCCGCGCGGCGCGGCCACCAGTCGACCCGACCGGGCCCCCGCGAAGAGGTCCCGACGGATCACGCCGACCACCGTGAACACGAAGATCCACAGCAGGATGAGGAACCCGAACCGGGCGACGGTGATGACGAGCTCCGGCAACGGGGATCAGCCGTCCACGCGGAAGGTCAGCGTCGTCGTGCCGAGCTGGATCATGTCACCCGGGTTGAGGGCGACCGCCGAGACGCGCTGGCCGTTGACCATGGTGCCGTTGGTGGAGCCCAGGTCGGTCAGCACGACCTGGCCGCCGTCGAAGTCGAGCCGGGCGTGGCGTCGGGAGATGCCGACGTCGGGCAGGCGCAGGTTGGCCTGGTCGCCCCGGCCGATCACGGTCGAGCCCATCTGCAACGGGTAGGTGCGGCCGTCGCCGGAGACCAGGCGGACGTTGCGGCCGCCGCCGTGGCCGGGCGGGGGACCGTAGCCGCCGCCCTGGTCGTAGGCCGGGTAGGCCGGGCCGGCGTCGTAGCCGCCGGGGGCCGAGACCGGGGCGACGTCGCCGCCGGTGTAGACCTCGGCGGTGACCCGGAACATGCCGGTGTCCAGCCCCTCACCACGTTCGACCTCGACGATCACGTCGCCGTAGACCGTCCAGGCCTGCTCGCCGATGAACTCCGCCTGCGACTGGGCCAGCTCCTGGGCCAGCGCGGCGGCGTACGGCGCCAGGCGACTGTGGTCGTAGGGCGAGAGATCGATCACGTAGCGGTTGGGCACCAACGTGCGCCCACCGGCCAGGATCGCCTTGTGCGCCTCGGCCTCCCGCTGCATGGCGTTGAGGATCTCCACGGGGTGGACCACCCCTTTGAAGACCTTGGCGAAGGCCCCCTCGACCAGGCCTTCCAGACGCTTCTCGAAGCGTTGCAGCACGCTCACCGGCTCCTCCTCGGGTCCCGAGGCAATGATGGTATCCGGACACCGCCTCCGCAGCTCACACGCCGCTCGGCCGGCTGCCGTCGGCCCGTTCGTGACCAGGCCCGCGAGCGTGCTACAGTTTCGCCCGCCACGAACGGTGATCGTTCGTGGCGTGACCAGTGGACAGCGTAATATGTCCCGGCACCCGCCGCAGATGGCGGGCGCGGGATGCGATATGGTGTTCCGGTCGTGCCACGGGGATGTGGCGGAATGGCAGACGCGCACGGTTCAGGTCCGTGTGTCCGAAAGGACGTGGGGGTTCAACTCCCCCCATCCCCACCAGAACGAGGGCTCCGCAGGCTGCGGGGCCCTCGCGCCGTATCGGGGCGTACCGGACGTCACGCTATGCTCCGATGGTTTCCCTGCCTCCTATGGACCAGGAGTGGCGTGTGAGTGTCGCGTTGGTGACCGGTTCCGGCGGTCTGATCGGCTCCGAGGCGGCCCGGCACTTCGCCGGGCTGGGTCTCGACGTGGTCGGCATCGACAACGACATGCGGCGGTACTTCTTCGGTGAGGACGGCTCGACCGCCTGGAGCCTCGACCGCCTCGCCGCCGACCTCGGCACCGCGTACACCCACCACGCGGTGGACATCCGCGACCGGGACGGCCTGGAGCAGGTCTTCAAGCGGTACGGCCGGGACATCGCCGTGGTGATCCACAGCGCCGCCCAGCCGAGCCACGACTGGGCCGCCAAGGAGCCGTACACCGACTTCGACGTGAACGCCGGCGGCACGCTCAACGTGCTGGAGAACACCCGGCGGCACGCGATCGACGCGCCGTTCATCCACTGTTCCACGAACAAGGTCTACGGCGACCGGCCGAACTCGCTCCCGCTGGTCGAGCTGGAGACCCGCTACGAGCTGCCCGAGGACCACCACTGGTACGACGGCATCACCGAGGACATGTCGATCGACGAGTCGCTGCACTCGATCTTCGGCGCCTCGAAGGTGGCGGCGGACGTGATGGTCCAGGAGTACGGCCGGTACTTCGACATGAAGACCGCCTGCTTCCGGGGCGGGACGCTGACCGGGCCGGCGCACTCCGCGGCCGAGCTGCACGGCTTCCTGGCGTACCTGATGCGGTGCGTGATGGAGGGCCGGACGTACAACCTCTTCGGCTACAAGGGGAAGATGGTCCGGGACGCGATCCACTCCCGGGACGTGCTCACCGCGTTCGAGGCGTTCTTCCGCGAGCCGCGCTCCGCCCAGGTCTACAACCTCGGCGGCGGCCGGCACTCGAACACCTCGCACATCGAGGCGTTCCGGATCGCCCAGGAGATCACCGGCCGCGAGGCGCAGATCAACTACGTCGAGCAGGCCCGCACCGGCGACCACCAGTGGTACGTCAGCAGCATGGCCCGCTTCGAGGAGCACTACCCGGCCTGGAAGATCACCTACGACGTGCCGATGATCCTCCGGGAGATCTACGAGGCGAACGTCGACAAGTGGGTGCCGAAGCCATGACCGGCGACACGAAGCGCAACGTGCTCGGCGTCGGGGTCGACGCGACCGACTACGACCGGGCCACCGAGGCGGTGGTCGCGGCCGCGCACGAACGCCGCCCGATGGCGCTGACCGCGCTGGCCGTGCACGGCGTGATGACCGGGGTGCTCGACCCGGCGCACAACGCCCGGCTCAACTCGTTCGACGTGGTGACCCCCGACGGGCAGCCGGTGCGCTGGGCGCTCAACCTGCTGCACGGCGCCGGCCTCACCGACCGCGTCTACGGCCCGGAGCTGACGCTGCGCGTGCTGTCCCGGTTCGCCGACGAGGGGTTGCCGGTCTACCTCTACGGCTCCACCGAGGAGACGCTGGCCCGTCTGGTCCCGGCACTGGAGCGCCGGTTCCCGGCGCTGAAGATCGCCGGCGTCGAGCCGTCCAAGTTCCGCGCGGTCGCGCCGGGCGAGGACGCCGAGATCGCCGACCGGATCCGGGCCAGCGGCGCCCGCCTCGTCCTGGTCGGGCTCGGCTGCCCCCGGCAGGAGGTCTTCGCGTACGCGATGCGGCCGCTGCTGGACATGCCGCTGATGGCGGTCGGCGCGGCGTTCGACTACCACGCCGGCCTGCTGCGCAATCCGCCCCCGTGGATGCAGCGCGCCGGGCTGGAGTGGTTCTGGCGGCTCGGCCTGGAGCCGAAGCGGCTGTGGCGCCGCTACGTCATCCTCAACCCGGCCTACCTGGCCCGGTTGGCGGCGCAGAAGACCGGCCTGTGGAAGGCCACCCCGCCGGCGCCGGCCACCGGCCGCCCCGCCACCTTCGACGTCTGACCCGACGACGTCCGGCGGCCACCCGTGAGGGGGACCGCCGGACGCCGGTGGGAGAGGTTGGCTGCGGTGGTGACGGTCGCCCGGGTGAGGCTCCGGGAGACCGGTCGACCCGATGCTAGGTCGCCGACACGACCACTGTGAACATTCCGGAACCGCCATAACGCCGGCGCGATGACCCCTACGGGAACGCGTACCGGGGGAACCGGGGGGCCGTCCCCGATTCGGCGGGCGTCGAACTGGGCAAGGCTGGGGCCATGGATGACCGTCTCGCCGTGCTGCTTCCCGTCGCCGCCGTCTGGCTGGCCGCCGGCCTGGTCGCCGAGGGCCTGCCCGGGCTGGACCGGGCCCGGGCGCTGCGGCGGCGTACCGGATGGTTGTCCGCCCTGGTGCTGACCGGCCTCGCGCTCACCACGGCGGTCCTGGCCGCGGGCCTGCAGAGCGCCGGCGACACGGCGGTCGACCGGGCCGCCGCCGGTCTCGCCGTCGCGGCCGTCCCGGCGGCGGTCGTCGCGGCCTGCACGGTACGCCGGGTCCGGCGGGTACGGGCCGGCGCGGGCGCCTTCGCGGCGGCGCCCGGGATCCCGGCCCCGCACGGTCTGCGGGCCGCCGCCGCGCACCCGCTGATCGCGCTGCCGTTGCAGGCGACCGCGCTCGCGGTGCTCGTCGCCGTGTTCCCGGCCGTCGGGGTCGACCTCTTCGCCGCACCGGGCCTCGCCGGCCCGGCGATCACGGTCGCGGTGCTCGCGGTGTCGGCGATCGGGGTACGGCACGCGTTGCGACACAACCGGCTCGCCGAGCGGGCGTTGCCGCCCGCGCGGGCGACGGCGGTGTCAGCGCGTCCGGCCGGTGCCCTGCACGTATAGCAGCTCCAGGATCGCCCGGGTCGCCTCGAACCAGCGGTCCAGCCAGCCGGGCGGGGGGACGCTGCCCTTCGGGGGCAGCTCCATCAGCAGGCCGCGCAGGAGCGGGTGGTCCACCAGGGACTCCTGCTGCTCCATCGGCCAACCGCTGGGCGGGAAGGACGGCTCGGTGAGCGGGTTGGGGTCGAGCGACGGCAGGGAGAGCGGCCCGGCGGACTGCTCCGGCGCGGCGGCCATCTCCTCGCCGTCGGTGGAGACCACCTCGGTGAGGACGGTGTCCCGGCGCGCCCCGCGGTACTTGCCACCGAACCGCTCGGGCTTACCCGGGCCGCTGGTGAGGTTCTCTGAACCGATCGTCGTCATCCGTCTCGCCTGCCTCGTTCGGTTGCCGATCCGTGCGGTTCAACGAGGCGGAACGGAACTGGCGACGGGTGGCCGGCGTCGGCCGGCACCCGAACGAAATGGTCCCGCCCGGCGACGCTGCCGGGCGGGACCACGCTTTCGGTGGCGATCAGCTCCGGCCGAACGCACCGCCCCTGGCGCGGGCGACGAAGGCGTGCCAGTCGCCCGGGGCGAAGACCAGGGCCGGGCCCGTCTTGTCCTTCGAGTCCCGGACTCCGACCGCCCCGGTCACGTACGCGACCTCGACACAGTTGTCGCAGTTCGGCCCGCTCTTCGAGCTCTTGAACCACGTCGCCTGCGTCAGGTCCACGGGGAACTCCTTGGTCGCCATTTCCACAGTGGCTCCTCTGCCAGTTTCGCGATGTGTGCGATGGATTCCTCCGGGCGTATGGCCGCTGCTCGAATGTGATCGAAGATGAAGCTGTACTTCTGCAGTTCGTCGCTCTTCTCCAGGAAGAGCCCACCCGTGGCGTTCTCCGCGTACACGACATCGGGATCACTCGGTTCGGGGAAGCTGAGGATGGTGAAGGTCCCGTCCATGCCGGCGTGCGCGCCCACCTCGAAGGGCAGGACCTGCACCGTCACGTTCGGCAGTTCGGCCACCTCCACCAGCCGCTTGAGCTGGCCACGCATCACCGTGTCGCCGCCCACCGGCCGGCTCAGCACCGCCTCATCGAGCACCACCCACAGATCGACCGGATCGTCCTGGGTCAACAACGACTGACGGCCCAGTCGGACACGCACCCGTTGTTCGACCTGTTCGGCCGTGAAGTCCGGCCGGGCGGCGCGGATCATCGCCCCGGCGTACTCCTCGGTCTCCAGCAGCCCGGGCACGACCTGCTGCTCGTATGCGCGGATCGAGCTGGCCGCGGCCTCCAGGCCGACGTACGCCCCGACCAGCACCGTGCTGTAGGGATGCCACCAGCCCTTCTGCCGGGCCTCGCGGGCGATCTGCACCAGCTCGTCGCTCTCCGCGCCGACCACCCCGTAGATCCGGAGCATGTCCCGTACGTCGCGGGGAGTCGCGGTGGTGTGGCCGGTCTCGATCCGGGAGATCTTGGACGCCGAACACTCCAGTTGCTCGGCGACCACCTCGATGGTGATGCCGGCGGCCTCCCGCTGCCGGCGGAGTTCCGCACCCAGCCGGCGCCGGCGGATGGTCGGGCTGCGCCGTTCACTCATGACGCCGCCCACCGGCTCGCGGGACCAGGACTCACAGACACCCGGCTACCTCCGGTCGGTCGCGCCCCGGTTCGGCACCCGCCGTGGGCGCGACCCGGGGGCGGCGGGCGAGCGTTCGCGGCAGGGGTGGTGCCGGTCGTCGACCGGCCGCGACGGGCGAAACCGGCGTCCAGTGTGCCGTTTGGGTACCTGAGGGTTCAAGCGCCCCGTTCACGTGTCCCACTCACCTATCGGCAAAAGTCGACGTGCAACTTGCATCCGGCAGGTCGCTGATGCACTCTGTCGGTATGGCACGGGTTACTCACCGTCTTCGCATGATCTCCGGGCGTGGTGACACCACGGTCCGTGGGACGGCCGGAGGGGAGCCGTCCCGCGCCGCGAGACCTGCCCCGGGGTGAAGACCCCGCCGCTGCACGCCGGCTCGGCTGCGGCGGCGGGAGCGGTAACCGGGAGCAGCCGGGTGATGGTCGGGTGGCGGTCCGCCACCGTGGGTACGGCCCGACCAGCACCGACCCACCGACCGCCGGTCCACCGAGGTAGACCCCCCGTCACCGGACCGCACCGACCCCCGTTCCGTCTCGCCGGCCCGAACCGCCGGCCGAACCTTCCCAGGAGCCCATGTGCTTCCCCGCTCCGGTGACGTACTGCACGTGACTCGCGCGGCGAGTGTCCAGTTCTTCCGACCGATCATGTTCCGGGTGATCCGGGTGCTCGACTGGCCGACCTACGACGGTTGGCTCTGGCTCGACGGCTACGAGTTGAACGCGGCGGGGGACGCGGTCAACCGGCGGTCGATCTTCGTACTTCAGGAGGGGTTGCGGCAGGTCCAGGCCGCACCGGCCCCTCGTCAGCACACCGTACGGACGGCCCGACGTCCGGTGGTCCGGACTCCGGTCCGGGTGGGCTGACCTCACGATTCCCGGTCGGGAGGGCGTGCCGCCGCCATAGAATCGGTACGCCCACCCCGGCACCGTTCCACCCCGCGCGCCACGGACCCTGAACCTGGGATGGTCATGGTCAATCTGCCCGCCGCGCGGCGGCACCACCGGTCCCGTGTCGGCTATGCCCTCGGGCTCTTCCTCTTCCTCGGCCTCGCCACCGTGCTCGCGCTCGTGGTCCGCCATCCGGCCTTCTCCGCCACCCAGCAACTGGCCGAGCCCGTGCCCGCCCCGGAGATCACCGTGGCCGGCGAGGGCGCGCGGTCGGCCGGCGAGCCGGCGGAGGCCCAGCCGTACGGGGACGAAACCGACGAGGACGAGCGGGACGGGGCCGGGTCGGCGACGGCGGACGACATCGACGAGGAGTCCGACGACGATCAGGCGGGCTCCGGGGCCGGGGAGGGCGCGCTCGCGGACCGCCCCACGGACTCGACCGACCTCGGCCGGTCACTGTTCTATTCCGGCCTGCTCGGGCTCGCCATCTCGCTCGCCGGGCTCGGCCTGGTGGGCACCCGACGCCGGCAGTGGTGACCGTCAGGGCGTGGTGGTGGTCGCCGGCGCGGAACTCGGCGTGGTCGCGCCGGTGGTGGGCGGGGCCGCTGCGGCCACCACGAGCGTGACCCGGTCGCCGTCACCGACGGAGTAACCGGCCTCCGGGTCGGTGGCGATCACCGTGCCGGCCGGCCGGTCCGACGGCCGACGCTGCACCCGGTAGTCGACACCCAACCGGTCCAGCGCCGCCCGGGCGGCGGACTCGGGCAGCCCGACCAGCGGCGGCATCGGCACCTCGGCGGGCGGCGTCGTGGTCGGGGGCGTGCTCGACGGCGAACTGCTCGGCGACGCGCTGGTCGGCGCGGCGCTGGTCCGCGCCGAGGTGCTGGGCACCGCCGACGGCGTCGGGCCCGGACCGTCGTTCCGCTCGGCGGCACGCAGCGCCAGCCACACGCCGGCCGCGATCAGACCGAGCAGGACCAGCGCCAGGATGCCCAGCAGGATCGGCATCCACCAGCGGCGTCCGGCCTGTTCGTCGCCGTACCACTCGGCGCCCGGCTCGGGGTAGCCGGCCGGTCGCGGCGGCGGCACGCCGGCACGCCCGGACCAGGCCGCGCCGCCGACCGGCTCCTGGCGGGTGGTGGCGTCCAGCGGCCGGCGTCCCTCGCCGGGCAGCGGTCGGGTGGCGTCACCGTCCGCCCCGCCGGGCACCGCCCGCGTCGCGTCGGGGTCGTCGCCGGGGTTGCGGGGCATCGCGCGGGTGGCGTCGGCGTCCTCGCCGCCCGCTCCCCGCGGCATGGCGCGGGTGGCGTCGGCGTCGTCCCCGTGCGGGGGCAGCGCCCGGGTGGCGTCCGCGTCACCGGCGGGTGGATCCTGACGGTCGTCGCTCATGGCACACGTCCTTTCCCCACCGGGACGGGGGCACACGGCCCTCGATCGTCCACGGTAGCGGTCCGTGGCCACGCCGGCCGGCATCAGCGCGCCGTCCTGCCCGGGCCGGCCGTCAGGGAGTGGGCGACGGACTCGTGGTCGGCGCGTCCCCGCAGGTGAGCGCGATCTGGTCGTTCCACCGGGCGGCGCTGCCCGCGGCCGGTTCCTGCCCGGTGACCGGCCCCTGCCGGCCGCTGCGGTAACGCGGGTAGAGCCCCGCCTCCACCAGGTCGTCCGCCGCGTCGGCGCAGGACAGGGCGCCGACGTCGGGCACGGTGACGGCCGGGGCCGGCCCGGCCACCCAGACGGTGACCGTGACGCCGCGCTTGACCGGCTCGCCGGCGCCCGGCGAGGTCCGCTCGACGGTGCGCCCGGAGCCGGCGCCGAACACCAGCCGCCAGCCGAGCCGGCGGTCGCGCAACTCCTGCCGGGCCCGCGCGAAGTCGGCGCCGACCAGATCCGGCACGGTGAGGCCGGACGGGGTACGCGACCGTGGACCGCTGGGACGGTCGTCGGCGGGCCGGGTGGACGGTGCGCTGGGCGTGGCCGGCGGACCGGAGGTCGCCGCGCCACCGCTCGGCACGACCCCGGAGGAGGCGGCGGGCGGGTCCGGCTCACCGGCGAGCACCCAGCCACCGCTGGCTCCGATCACCGCCAGCAGGACCACCGCCAGAGCGCCGCCGAGAAAGAGCCGGGTACGCCCCGGGCCGGTCCCGTCGTCGCGTACCGGCTGCCGATCGTCCGTCATCGCGTCCCCCGCCTCGTTCATCGGCGACCGTAGCCGGTGTCGCCAAGCCGTCCGCGACCGGTCGCCGGATCCCACGACTCGCCGGGGCGACCTCGGGACGCTACGCTCCCCCGCATGGCCAGACGGGGCTGGGGAGGATCGACCGCCGCCGCACTCGGCGTCGCCGCCGGTGCGGGCGCCGCGCAGCTCGGCTTCGGCTACGGGCTGGGCATCATCAACTGGGCGCCGACCGGCTCGGTACGCGTCGAGGCGGCCTGGGTGGCGAGTCTCGCCTGGGCCACCTGGATCGCGGCGACCTCGGTCATCGCCGGCGCGGTCTGCGCCCAACGACTGCGGGGTGGCGGCGACGAACCGGTGGGCACCCTGCCCCGGCTCGGTCTCGCGCTCGCCGCCGGTGCCGGCGCGCTGATCACGGTGCTGCTGGTGGCGGTGCCGGCCCGGGCGGCCCGGGTGCCCGACACGTCCTCGCCGCAGATCGTCGCGGCGACGTACGCGGCCGTCGGGCTCGTGCTCGGGGTGCTGCTGGCGACCTGGGCGCTGCACACCCGTGCCGCCGCCACCAACCTGATCGCCACCACCGGTTGGCTCTGGCTGCTCGCCGTGGTGTCGGTGATCGACGGCGTGCTCTCCGGCCGTGGCCTCAGCACCGCCCAGCTCGGCATCTGGCAGATCAGCGCGGACCGGGCCGAATTCTGGATCCGGGACTACTTCTACTGGCCGGGCGTACTGCTCTCCCTGGGCTCGGCGCTGGTGATCGGCGTGCTCGCCGCCCGCCGCGCGGTGCGGCCGGCGGACGTCCGGGTCGGCGCGGCGGCCTCCGGTGCGGCCGGCCCGCTGCTGGTCGCGCTGGCCTACCTGCTGGCCGTGCCGCGGCTCGCCGGGATCGCCGCCGAGCAGCTGTCGGCCCACCTGATCGCCCCGTACGCGGTCATCGCCGGCCTGGCCGGCTCGGTCCTGGTGGCCGCGCTCGCCCAGCGGGCCGACCGCCGAGCCAACGATCGCCCGCCGGTGTCCGTGCCCCGCCAGCGCGCCGGGGAGCCGGATCCGGCGTCGACCCTCGCCGGGTACCCGCAGCCGGGGCGGACCGGCGTCACCGGGTCGGAGCCCGTGTCATCCGGTGGCGACGCCGAGTCGACCACCGGGTCCGACGTCGTCGGCGCCGAGCGGGCACCGGGCACGGAGGACAAGCCGACGCGGAGGTTCTTCGGCCGCCGGGCGGGCCGGGCCACGCCGGCCGCCGACGCCGCAACCGCGCCGGTACGGACGAGCGAGCCGGCATCCACCACTCCGGAGACGGCGGCCGGTCGCCTCGACGAGCCGACCGGGGGAACGGGCCCGGACTCCGGTGCCGACCCGGACCCGACTTCGGGTACCGGCGCGGATTCCACCCGGGTGGATCGGCCGGCCCCGGCGGCGGGCCGCACGAGTCGGTCGTCCGGCACGCGCGCCGGCTCGTCGGGGCGCCCCTCGCGGGTAGCCGCCGACCGTGCCGGCCGCGCAGTACCGCCCCAGCGGCAGCCCGACGCCGCTCTGCCGGCCACCGACGCTCCCGACGGCGAGAACGGCTCGGACTCGACCCCGCCCGCGCGCACCGACGAACCGAAGGCCCGCCGCAAGCCCTGACCACCCCGGTCCCGTCGCAACCTCGCCGAAGTGGCGGGAACGGCGGCGGTCCGATGCCACCACTTTCCCGAAGTGGCGGCGGACCGGGCGGGCTGGGTCAGTCGACCGGCCAGGTGTGGACCGGCTCGTTGCCGCGTTGCAGCTCGGCGTAACGCTGGACCATGTGGTGCAGCGCGGCCTTCCGGTCCATGCCCTGGTGCCGCTCCGCCGCCCACACCGTCTCGGTCTGCCAGACCGCGCCGTTGCGGCCGGTCCGGCAGCGACCCTCGATCACGCCGAGGAGGCGGTCCCGCTCGGCCGGGGCGACGCCGAACCGGTCCAGCCCCTGCGCCGCCACGGGCAGCAGCGTGTCGAGGACGAGCCGGGTGACCGGCACGTCGCCGACCCGGGGCCAGTGCAGCACCGCGTCCATCCCGCGCCGCGCGGCCGCGTGGAAGTTCTCCTCGGCGGAGCTGAACGTGAGCTGACTCCAGATCGGACGATCCGACTCGGCCAGGCCACGGGCGAGGCCGAAGTAGAACGCCGCGTTGGCGAGCATGTCCACCACGGTCGGGCCGGCCGGCAGCACCCGGTTCTCCACCCGCAGGTGGGGGCGGCCGTTCATGATGTCGTAGACCGGGCGGTTCCAGCGGTAGACGGTCCCGTTGTGCAGCCGCAGCTCGCCGAGCTGGGGCACGCCGCCGGCGTGCAGCACCTCGACCGGGTCCTCCTCCTCGCAGATCGGCAGCAGCGGCGGGAAGTAGCGGACGTTCTCCTCGAAAAGGTCGAAGATCGAGGTGATCCAGCGCTCCCCGAACCAGACCCGGGGGCGTACGCCCTGGGCCTTCAACTCGTCCGGGCGGGTGTCGGTGGCCTGCTCGAAGAGGGCGATGCGGGTCTCCGCCCAGAGCTGCCGGCCGTAGAGGAAGGGCGAGTTGGCCCCCACCGCGACCTGCACGCCCGCGATCGCCTGGGACGCGTTCCAGTAGTCGGCGAAGCTGTCCGGCGCGACCTGGAGGTGGAACTGGAGGCTGGTGCAGGCGGCCTCCGGCGCGATCGAGTCGGTGTGCGTGCGCAGCCGCTCGACACCGTTGATGTCCAGCTCGATGTCCTCACCGCGGGCGCCGACGATCTGGTCGTTGAGCACCCGGTAGCGCTCGTCCGTGGAGAGGTTGTCGGCGACCAGGTGGCGCTCGGTGAGGGTGGGCAGGATGCCGACCATCACGATGGTCGCGTCGGACTTGGCGGCCCGCTCGTCGGCGCGGCTGAGGCTGCTGCGCAGATCCTGCTCGTAGTCGGCGAAGCCGCCGCCCTCGATCAGCCGGGGGGAGGCGTTCAGTTCGAGGTTGAACTGCCCCAGCTCGGTCTGGAACAGCGGGTCGGCGATGTCGGCCAGGATCTGGTCGTTGCGCATGGCCGGCTCGGCTGCGGCGTCGACCAGGTTCAGCTCGATCTCCAGGCCGGTCATCGGGCGGTCCGCGTCGAAGCCGAAGTCGTCGAGCATCAGCGCGAACACGTCCAGGCACCGCCGGACCTTCTGCCGGTAGCGGACCCGATCCTCCCGGGAGAAGGCGCCCTGCTCGACGTCCCTACCCATGTGTCCTCCCGGCGCCGGTGCGACGGAACCGTACCGTTCCGCAACGCATTGTGAACCATCCACGTGGTGTGCGTAAGTGCGTCCGGTCCGGTGGTATCCGTCGCTCGGTCGCAGGTCTGCACCTGTACCCAGCGGAGACGTCGCGCAGCGCCCGGGATCGAAGAACAACACGTGACAATTCGCACGACCCCGCGTACGCGAACGGGCCCGCGCCGTGGAGACGGCGCGGGCCCGCGGGCCTGGTGGGGTCAGCCCTGGCGGACGGCCTCGCCCTCGATCTCGATCTTGACCTTGCGGCCGACCAGGACACCGCCGGTCTCCAGCGCGACGTTCCAGGTCAGACCGAAGTCCTCCCGGTCGATCTCGGTGGACGCGGAGAAGCCGAAGATGTCCTGTCCGAACGGGCTGCGGCCGACGCCCTCGAACTCCACCTCCAGCTCGACCGGGCGGGTCACGCCCTTGATGGTCAGGTCACCGGCGAGCACGAACTCGTTGCCCGAGCGCGACTTCACGCCGGTGCTGCGGAACTCCAGCGTGGGGAACTGCTCGGCGTCGAGGAACTCCGGGCTGCGCAGGTGCGCGTCCCGGTCGGCCTGCGCGGTGTTGATGCTGGCGGCCTGGATGGTGGCGGTGACCGCGGACTCCAGCGGGTCGTCGGTGACGGTGATGGTGGCGGTGGCGTCGGCGAACTCACCGCGTACCTTGCTGACCATCATGTGCCGTGCGACGAAACCCACCCGCTTGTGCGCGGCGTCCAGGAGGTACGTGCCGGGGGCGGGGATGGTGAGGCCCTCCCAGTCGCGGGTAGTCGCCTCGGTGCTGCTGGTCATGATGCTCTCCTCCGGAGAAGATTGTTGAGTAGCCCAACGGCTGACTGAGCAACTATAGCTACGGCAATATTCCCTGTGTCAAGTGTTGCTAGGATGGTCGCGTGGACCAGAACGTGTTCGACGACCCCCGGATCACCGCCGTCGGCCTGCTCGTCGAGGCGCACGCCGGGCTGTCCGCCCGGTTCGCCGCCCAGTTCGAGGAGCACGGCCTGTCACCTGTCGAGTTCGAGGTGCTCACCCGCCTCGCCCGGTCGCCGCAGAACCAGCTGCGGATGACCGACCTGGCGGCACAGACCTCGCTCTCGACCAGCGGCGTGACCCGGGTGGTCGACCGGATGGAGCGCGACGGCCTGATCTGCCGACGGGCCTGCCCGTCCGACCGGCGCAGCTCCTTCGCGGTGGTGACCGCCGCCGGCCTGAGCCGACTGGACGAGATCCTGCCCGGTCACCTGAAGATCATCGAGCAGTGGTTCACCGGCCAGCTCGACCCGGCCCAGCTGGACGGGCTCCTGGACGGCCTGCGCCGGGTGCGCGACGCGGTCCACCCGGGCGCCACCGCCGGCAGCACCGAGCCGGCCGGCACCCAGGCCTGCTGAGGCGTGCCTACCGGTCGGTCACCGGCAGAATGACCGGCAGAACCGCCCTGGGATCAGGACATAGTCCGTCACAAGCCAGCAAAACGCCCAGCACGCACGGATAGGCTTCCGGCAGCGGGGGGCACCGGGGGGTGCTGGCGCGAGCGTGGAGCGAGGGGCAGCACCAGGGGGCTACTTCGCTCGCGCCACCCCCGCGCCCTCCGCTCAGCCCCGCCTCGCGCGATCCCGCTGCGCCACCAGGGAGTAGAGCAGTTCCTCCTCCCGGGGCAGCAGGCTGACCCCGGTGGCCTGCCGGGCGCGGTCCAGCCGATCCAGCACGGCCACCTCGCCGGTGCTGGCGGCCAACCCGACCAGCGCCTCGACCAGGTCCCGCCGGTCCGCGCCGCCGGACGCCGCCTCGGCCGCGGCGGCGAACCACTCCGCCGCCAGCTCACGATCCCCCCGGTGCAGCGCGACCTGGCCCTCGATGAGTCCGCGGAGCGCGTCCTCGGTACGGACGTCCCGGCCCGCGCCGGGCGGGTCGGACCGCTCGGCGGCCGACGGCCGACGGGGCCCCGGCACCGGTCCGGACGGCCACAGCTCCGCCACCACGGCCGACGCGTCGTCGATCCGCCCCTGGAGCGCGAGCGCCAGCCCGACCGTGCCGACCACCCGACGACGCCGCCCGGGATCGCCCAGCTCCACCAGCGCCGCGGCGGCCCGCCGCCCCTGCTCGACCGCCTCCGCGTAGCGGCCCTCCCACCGGGTCAGCTCGGCCAGGTCGGCCCGGGCCAGCAGGCGCAGGCGCTGGTCGCCGCACTGCGCGGCCAGCCGGTCGACCGTGGCCAGCCGCCGCCGGGCCCCGGCCAACTGCCCCACGCGTACGTCGTGCCAGGTCAGGTGGTGCTGGGCGACGGCCATCTCGCGTGCCCGGCCGTGCCGGGTGGCCAACGACAGCGCGGCCTCGGCCTGCTCACGCGCCTCGTCGTGCGCGCCGAGCCCACGCAGCAGCGCGCAGAGCACCGACCGGGCGGACAGCTCCCCGGTCACGTCGCCGACCTCGGTGAAGGTGACCAGCGCCGCCCGCGCCGCCGGCAACTCCTCCGCCCCCGCGCCGTGCTCGACGGCCAGCCGGGCCGCACCGAGCAGCGCCCAGGCGCGCAGCACCGGCGGCACCCCGGCGGTACGCGGATCGTCCAGCAGTCGGCGCAGCCACCGGCGGCCGGACACGTCCCGCCCCCGCAGCCGCCACCAGCGGGGCAGCGCGGCGGCCAGCAGCAGCGCCGTCGCCGGGGCCCGCTCGCCCGCGTACGCCAGCGCGGCGGTGATGTCGCTCGTCGCCTCGTCCAGCAGGTGGACGGTGCCGGGCAGCTCCGCGCCGACCAGGCCGGGGGCGGCACGCCGGACCAGCCCGGCGACCACCGTCGCGTGCCGGAGCCGGATCCCGTCCGTCTCGCCCTCGGCGTCGGCCTGCTCGGCCGCGAAGTCACGCACCGCGTCCAGCAGCCGGAACCGGAACGGGCCCGTCCCCCGGACGCTGAGCAGGCCCAGCTCCCGCAGCCGGTCCAGCAGCGGCACGGCGTCCCACCGGTCGGCGCCGGTGGCGAGCAGTTCCTCGGCCAGCTCCACCGACCAACGGTTGCGGAAGGCGGACAGGCGGCGCAACGCCGCCCGCTCGGCCGGGGCGAGCAGGTGGTAGCTGGTCGCCACCGCCTCGCGCAACGTCACCGTGCCGGCTGCCGGCTGCCCGCCGGGCCGCACGTCGGCCAGGTCGAGGACGCGGTCGCCGTAGCGGTCGAGCAGCTCGGTGACGTCGAGGATGCGGCCGCGGGCCGCCATCAGCTCGACGGCCAGCGGCAGCCCACCGAGCCGGCGGACCAGCGCGGCGAGCGCCGGCAGTTCGGCCGGGGTGGGCGGCGCGTGCCGGGCCTGGGTGAGCCGGGCGGCGAAGAGCGCCGCGGCGGGCCACCGGTCCAGGTCGGCCCGCTCCGTCGGCCGCGCGCCCGGCGGTGGCACGTCCAGCGGCGCCACCGGCCGGACCAGCTCACCGGGGAGGCCGACCGGCCGGCGACCGGTCACCAGCACCCGCAGCGTCGGTGCGGCGGCGGTCAGCGACCGCAGCGCCTCGGCCACCGGCCCGGGCGCCCGCTCGACGGCGTCGACCAGCAGCAGCGCCGGGCGGCCGGCGAGCCGGCAGGAGAGGTCGGCCAGCCGGCTCACGCCGAAGACCGCCGCCGCGGCGGCCAGCACGTCGGCCGTGTCCGAGCCCTCGCCGACCAGCACCCCGACCACACCGGCGGGATGGCGGGCCGCCACCGCGTGGGCGACGGTCAGCGCGAGGGCGCTCTTGCCGACGCCGGCCAGCCCGACCAGGCTCACCACCGGATGCGCGCCGATCAGGTCGGACACCTCGGCCACGTCCCGGTCCCGCCCGAGCAGCGCCACCGGTTGCGGCAACGCGGTCGGCGTACCCGGGTCGTCGGCGGCCGGGACGCGCGGCGCCGGATCGGTCGGTGCGGGCCGGGCGGTGGTGACGAACTCCCGACGGTCGTCGCCGGTCAGCCCGAGCGCGTCGGCCAGCAGATCCACTGTGGTGCGTTGGGGTCGGGTCGCCCGCCCCCGTTCCAGATCACGGACCGTGCGCACGCCCACGCCGGCCCGGCCCGCCAACTCGGCCTGGGTCAGGCCGGCGGCGAGCCGATGCCCGCGTACCAGATCGGACAGCAGGGTCCGACCACCGGGGCTCCGCGAACGATCATGATCGGGAGTCATGGGCACGAAGAGTACGGATCGGGTCCGACGCTCCACAGCCCATCGTCAACCACCCGACCGTCCATCGCCGATATCCGACAGACGGCCGAAACGGGGCGTCGCTCACATACCGAGGTCGCGGGCGATGATCATGCGCTGCACCTCGCTGGTGCCCTCGCCGATCTCCAGGATCTTGGAGTCCCGCCAGAAGCGGGCCACCGGGTACTCGTTCATGAAGCCGTAGCCGCCGTGGATCTGGGTCGCCTCCCGGGCGTTGTCCACCGCGACGGTGCTGGCGTGCAGCTTGGCGATCGCCGCCTGCCGCTTGAACGGCTCACCGGCGAGCATCCGGGCGGCGGCGTCGTAGTAGGCCAGCCGCGCGGTGTGCGCCTTCATCTCCATGTCCGCGATCTTGAACTGGATCGCCTGGTAGTTGCCGATCGGCTGGCCGAACGCCTGGCGCTCCTTGGCGTACGTGATCGACTCGTCCACGCAACCCTGGGCCAGCCCGACCGCCAGCGCGGCGATGGCGATCCGGCCCTCGTCCAGGATGCGCAGGAACTGCGCGAAACCCCGACCCCGCTCACCAAGCAGGTTGGCCGCCGGCACCCGGCAGTCGTCGAACGTCAGCTCATGGGTGTCCGAGGCGTTCCAGCCGACCTTGGAGTAACCGGGCGCGACCGTGAAGCCGGGCGTCCCGGACGGCACGATGATGGTGGACAACTCCTTGCTGCCGTCCGGCTTCGTGCCGGTGACCGCGGTGACCGTGACCAGCGCGGTGATGTCGGTGCCGGAGTTGGTGATGAACGCCTTCGAACCGTTGATCACCCACTCGTCGCCGTCCAGCACCGCCCGGGTCCGGGTGCCGCCCGCGTCCGAGCCGGTGCCCGGCTCGGTGAGCCCGAAGCCGGCCAGCGCCTCACCGCTGAGCAGCTTCGGCAGCCACCGCGCCTTCTGCTCCTCGGTGCCGAACCGGTAGATCGGCATGGCGCCGAGCGAGACCGCCGCCTCCAGCGTGATCGCCACGCTGGAGTCGACCCGGGCCAGTTCCTCCAGCACCAGGCAGAGCGCGAAGTAGTCGCCGCCCATGCCGCCGTGCTCCTCCGCGAAGGGAAGCCCGAACAGGCCCATCTTGCCCATCTGCCGGACGATCTCGTACGGGAAGGTGTGCTTCTCGTAGTGCTCGCCGATCACCGGGGCGACCACCTCGCGGGCGAAGTCCCGGACGCTCTCCCGCAGCGCCTGCTGCTCCTCGTCGAGCCGGAAGTCCATGTCGATCCTCCTGGAAGGCGGGCCGCCGGGCGCTCGTGACGCCGGGAGCGGCTGAAAGCGTTAGGAGGGGCCCCTTTCCATGCACCAGGCGTTAAGAAGGGGCCCTTCCTTACCGGTCAGACGGGGGTGACGCCGTGCCGGCGCCGGGAGAAGTGCCGCTCCTTGGTGCGCGCGGCGGCGAACCGGCGCACCAGCTCGGCGCGCAGCTCGTGCGGCTCGACGATCGCGTCCACCACCAGCTCGCTGGCGAGCCGGACCACGTCGATGTCGCGCTCGTACTCCTCGCGCCTGGCGGCGACGAACGCGGCCCGCTCGGCCTCGTCCTCGATCGCGGCGATCTTGTTGGCGTAGACCGCGTTCACCGCGGCCTCCGCGCCCATCACCGCGATCTTCGCGGTGGGCAGCGCGATCGTGGCATCGGGCTCGAAGCCGGGGCCGGCCATCGCGTAGAGACCCGCGCCGTACGCCTTGCGGACCACCACGCAGATCTTGGGTACGGTCGCCTCCGAGATCGCCGTGATCATCTTCGCGCCGTGCCGGATGATGCCCTGCTTCTCCACCGCGCTGCCGACCATGAAGCCGGGCACGTCGCTGAGGAACAGCAGTGGCACGTTGAACGCGTCGCAGAGCTGCACGAACCGGGTCGCCTTGTCGGCCGAGTCGACGAAGAGCACGCCGCCCTTGAACATCGAGTTGTTGCCGACCACGCCGACGACCTCGCCGTTCAGCCGGCCGAACCCGATGGTCAGCTCCTTGGCCCACAGCGCCTGGATCTCGAAGAAGCTGCCCTCGTCGAGCAGGCCCTTGACGTACCGGCGCATGTCGAACGCCTGCCGCTCGCTGGCCGGGACCAGCGCGGCCAGGTCGGCCTTCGCCGGCGCGTCCACAGCCTCGGCGGCCGGCGGCTCCTGCTTCCAGTTCGACGGCAGGTAGGACAGGTAGGTCCGTACCACGTCGAGCGCGTCGTTCTCGGTCTTGCAGAGGAAGTGCCCGACGCCGGACTCGGTGCAGTGCACCTTGGCGCCGCCCATCGCCTCCAGCGTGGTCTTCTCACCGGTGACCATCTCGACCATCCGGTCGGAGCCGAGGTACATGCTGGCGTTGCCGTCCACCATGGCCACCACGTCGCAGAACGCCGGGATGTACGCCCCGCCCGCCGCGCTCGGCCCGAACAGCGCGCAGACCTGCGGGATCGAACCGGAGGCGCGGACCTGGTTCCAGAAGATCTTGCCGGCGCCGCGCCGGCCCGGGAACAGGTCGACCTGGTCGGTGATCCGGGCGCCGGCCGAGTCGACCAGGTAGACCATCGGCACGCCGGTCGAGTAGGCCCGCTCGATGATCCGGATGATCTTCTCGACGGTGCGCGCGCCCCAGCTGCCGGCCTTGACCGTGGAGTCGTTCGCCATCAGGCAGACCTGCCGGCCGTCGATGGTCGCGGTGCCGGTCACCACGCCGTCGGCGGGCAGCCCGTCGGCCATGGCGTTGGCGTAGAGCCCGTCCTCGACGAAGGAGCCCTCGTCGACCAGGTAGGCCACGCGCTCGCGGGCGAACAGCTTGCCCTTGGCGGCGTTGGCCGCATGGTATTTGTCCGCACCGCCGGCGCGGGCGCGCTTGCGCAGCTGCTCCAGAGCCTCACCGTCGAGCGTCACGCCGACTCCCTTGCACCCCACCGACCTGAACGATCGTTAGGCTACCCCACCCCCGCCCCCTCCGGCGACCCACCACCCGCCGCGCCCCGCACCTCCGGCCGGGCCGGCTCGCGCGGTCGGGGCGGCCCGGGCGGTCGGGGCGGCTCCGGCGAATCCGACGGCTCGCCAGTTCGGCGTAGTGGCGCCATCCACGCCGTCGGGACCCAGCCACCTCCCCGAGCTGGCGACCCTCTCCACCAGTTCCCCGAGGTGGCGGCACCCTGAGCCCGACCACGCCGGCGCTCCGACCCCGCCCATGCCCCGCGTCCCCGCCCCTGCCCGCCCTCCAGCCCTCCCATCCGCCCCCGCGATTAAGGGCTTAGCGTCACCCGAGCGTTCGGGGCCGACGCAAACTCCTTGATCAACAGGGAGGGGGTGGGCGGGACGGGGAGGGGCGGGGCGGGGAGGTGGGGTCAGGAGGGGAGGGGGGTGAGACGGGTGCGGGGACCGGCGCGGAGGACGCCCGACGGGAGTTTCTTGCCGACCAGGCTCTCGGCCAACTCCGCCGCCTCGATCAGGGCGTCCAGGTCGATGCCGGTGTCGATGCCCATGTCGTGCAGCATGTGCACCGCCTCCTCGGTGGCCAGGTTGCCGCTGGCGCCCGGGGCGTACGGGCAGCCTCCGAGCCCGCCGACGCTGGCGTCGAACTCGGTGACACCCAGCTCCATGGCGGTCAGCATGTTGGCCAGGGCGGTGCCCCGGGTGTTGTGGAAGTGCAGCAGCACCGGCAGGTGGGCGTTACGGTCGCGGACGGCGGTGACCAGCTCGCGGACCCGTCGGGGCGTACCCATGCCGGTGGTGTCGCCGAAGGCGACGCGGTCCGCGCCGTCGCGGGCGACGCGGTCGACGATCGCGGCGACCCGCCGCGGGTCGACGTCGCCCTCGTAGGGGCAGCCGAAGCTGGTCGCCACGATCACCTCGGCGGTGGCGCCCGCGCCGTGCAGCAGGTCGATCAGCTCGGCGATGTCGTCGAGCGACTCCTCGGTCGAGCGGTTGACGTTGCGCCGGTTGTGCGTGTCGCTGGCCGAGACCACCACCTCGATCTCGGTGAAGCCGGCGGCCAGCGCCCGCTGCGCGCCCCGGGTGTTGGGCACCAGGGCCGAGTAGCGCACCCCGTCGACCTTCTCCGCCCGCTGCCACACCTCGTCGGCGTCGGCCATCTGCGGGATCGCCTTCGGGTGGACGAAGGAGACGGCCTCGATGCGCCGCACCCCGGTCCGGGACAGCGCGTCGAGCAGCCGCACCTTGGCGTCGGTGGGGATCGGCTCCTCGTTCTGGAGCCCGTCCCGGGGACCGACCTCACGGATGCTGACGTGGTCCGGCAGTTCCGCCATAAGGGTCACCTCGCTGTGACGTCGTTCGTGCCTCGTCTCCCCGAAGTGTGACACCACCACCGGGGTCGCCTTGCCGGCAGATCCGTGATGGTGTCGTATCGGTCCGCCGCCGTTCGTGGAACTGGTGGGGCGGCCGATCGGGCCGCGGCCCCGGGACCGAGGGAGACGACGACATGACGGAGTACCTGATCGCCTTCAACGACGAGTGGGTGCCCGAGCACACGGCGGACGAGATTCGCGAGAAGGCCGTGGCCGTGCGGGCCGTGATCGACGAGATGCTGGCGGAGGACGTGCTGATCTTCACCAACGGTGGGCTCGACCGGTCCACCGTGGTGTGCGGGGTCGAGTCGGTCGACGGCAGGCCCGTCTTCACCGACGGCCCGTACGCCGAGACGAAGGAGCACCTCGGCGGGTTCGTCGTCGTGGACGTGGCGGACGACGAGGCGGCCCGGCACTGGGCCGGCCGGCTCGCGACCGTGCTCGACTGGCCGCAGGAGGTGCACCGGTTCCGCGGCCCCGGGCAGGCCCGGCGCGCCGTCTCCGGGGAGCGGTGAACGCACCCTCGGCGGTCACCGCCGAGAGGGCGCTCACCCGCGCCCACCGCGAGGAGTGGGCGCGGGTGGTCGCCGACCTCACGCGCCGTTTCGGCGACCTGCACGTCGCCGAGGACGCGACGGCGGAGGCGTTCGCGGCGGCCACGGCACGGTGGCCGTGCGAGGGCGTACCGCCCAGTCCCGGTGGCTGGCTCGCCACCACGGCGACCCGCAAGGCGATCGACTGGCTCCGTCGTGAATCGCAGCGCGACGCCAAACACCGGGCGGCCCTGGTCATGTACGACGACACCCCTCCCCGGCCGACCGGCCCGATCGCTGACGACCGGCTCCGGCTGGTCTTCGTCTGCTGCCACCCGGCCCTCGCCATGGAGGCCCGGGTGGCGCTCACCCTGCGCCTGGTCGGCGGCCTCACCGTCGCCGAGATCGCCCGCGCCTTCCTGGTGCGGGAGACCGCGATGGCGCGGCGGATCACCCGGGCCAAGGAGAAGATCAGAGCCGCGGGCATCCCGTACCGGGTGCCGTCGGCCGACGACATCCGCGAGCGGCTCGACGGCGTGCTCGCGGTGGTCCACCTCGTCTTCAACGAGGGCTACCTGGCCGGCGAGGGGGACGACCCGCTCCGCGTCGACCTCAGCGACCGGGCGATCGACCTCGGCCGGCTGCTCCGGACCCTGCTCCCGGGCGACGGCGAGGTCGCCGGGCTGCTCGCCCTGATGCTCCTCGTCGACGCCCGGCGGCCGGCGCGGGTGTCCCGCACCGGAGAGCTGGTGACCCTCGCCGAGCAGGACCGTGGCGCGTGGGACCGGGCCCGCGCCGCCGAGGGCAGGGCCCTGGTCCGGGAGCGGATCGGGGCGCTCGCCGCCGGCGGTGACCCGCCCGGGCGCTACCAGCTCCAGGCCGCGATCAACGCGGTCCACATGGAGGCGCCGTGCGCGGCGGACACCAACTGGTCCACGATCGTCGCCCTCTACGACCGCCTGGTGCTGCTCGACCCGTCGCCGGTCGTGCGGCTCAACCGCGCGGTCGCGGTCGCCGAGGTCGACGGTCCCGGGGCCGGGCTCGCCGAGATCGACCGGCTCGCCCCGGCCCTCGACGGCTACCACGCCCTGCACGCCGCCCGCGCCGACCTGCTGCGTCGGCTCGGACGCGGCGACGCGCGGGCGGCGTACGACCGGGCGATCGGTCTCGCCGGCAACGCCGCGGAACGCGCCTACCTGACCCGCCGCCGGGACCAGCTCGACGGCGACCCCGTCCCGGTGCCGGACGGCCGCTAGCCACGGCCCGGCCGCCCGGCACCGACGCGGGTCAGCGCATCCGGCCGACGATGCCGGTGTCGTAGTCGCCGGAGAGGAACTCCGGGTTCTCCAGCAGTTCGGCGAAGAACGGCAGGTTGCACTTCGGGCCGACGATCTCGAACTGGGCGACCGCCGCGCGCGCCCGCTCGACCGCCTCCTCCCGGGTCGCGCCGCTGACGATCAGCTTGGCCAGCAGGCTGTCGTAGAACGGGGTGACGGTGTTGCCGGCGACGTAGCCGGAGTCGACCCGCACGCCGGCGCCGGACGGCTCGTTCCAGGTGGTGATCGCGCCGGGACCGGGCAGGAAGCGCTTCGGGTCCTCGGCGTTGATCCGCAGCTCGATGGCGTGGCCGCGCGGGGTGAGCGCGTCCGGGTCGAACGTCGGCGCCAGGCCGGACGCCACCCGGAGCTGCTCCTCGACCAGGTCGACGCCGTAGACGTATTCGGTGACCGGGTGCTCGACCTGGAGCCGCGTGTTCATCTCCAGGAAGAAGAACTCCTGCGTGGCGGGATCGAGCAGGCACTCGACCGTGCCGGCGTTGCGGTAGTTCACCGCCTCACCCGCCCGGACCGCCGCGGCCAGGAAGCGCTCGCGCAGCTCCGGCGAGACCGCCGGGGACGGCGACTCCTCGACCAGCTTCTGGTTGCGTCGCTGCACCGAGCACTCCCGCTCGCCGAGCGCCACCACCCGGCCGTCGGCCAGGCCGAGGATCTGCACCTCGACGTGGCGCACCCGGGGGAAGTAGCGCTCGATCAGCACCGAACCGTCGCCGAACATCCGCTCGGCGAACGCGCGGACCTTGTCGTACTCGGTGCGCAGTGCGGCCTCGTCGGCGGCCACGCCCATGCCCATGCCGCCGCCGCCCGCGGCGGCCTTGACCATCACCGGATAGCCGATCTCGGCGGCGGCCGCGACGGCCGCGTCCAGGTCGGCGGCCGGTTCGGTGGTGCCGGGCGCGACCGGCACGCCGGCCGCCGCCATCAGGTTGCGAGCGTTGATCTTGTCGCCCATCGCGGTGATCGCGTCCGCGCCGGGTCCGACCCAGATCAGGCCGGCCC
The DNA here is from genome assembly GCF_049315235.1 of Micromonospora sp. WMMD754. Classification (NCBI taxonomy): domain Bacteria; kingdom Bacillati; phylum Actinomycetota; class Actinomycetes; order Micromonosporales; family Micromonosporaceae; genus Micromonospora; species Micromonospora sp. WMMD754. The sequence goes on along the minus strand of NZ_CP186058.1, from coordinate 2,061,408 downwards.
CCTCGACGGTACGGGCGAAGTCGGCGTTCTCCGACAGGAAGCCGTAGCCGGGGTGGATCGCCTGCGCGCCGGTGCTCCGGGCCGCGTCGAGGATCGCCTCCACGTTGCGGTAGCTCTGCGCCGGGTTGGCCGGCCCGACGCAGACCGCCTCGTCGGCCTCGGTGACGAACGGCAGGTCGGCGTCGGCCTCCGAGTGCACCGCGACGGCCCGGATCCCGAGCCGCCGGGCGGTGCGGATCACCCGCCGGGCGATCTCCCCCCGATTGGCGACCAACAACGATTCGATCATGTTCGGCACGGACGTGACCCCTTCTCGACGCAAAGCCGGGGTCCCTTCTTAACACGCGTTAAGGTGAGCGCGGCGTGTCAGGTCGGGTCGGTGGGCGCGAGCAGGGCCGCCAGGGTCGCGCCGCGCAGCAGCTCGGCCCGCCGTCGGCGGTCCACCTCGCCACCGAGGAACGGGGTGGAGTTCATCAGGCCGAACGCGGCGTGGGCGAGCACCCGGGCGGCGCCGTCCGGCAGACCGGGGTGCAGCGCGGTCAGCACCGTGACCCACTCCTCCACGTACATCCGCTGGAGGCGGCGGATGCGGCGGCGCGGCTCGTCCGGGAGGCGGTCCAGCTCGTGCAGGTGCAGCGCAATCACCGCCGGATTCGCCAACGCGAACTCGACGTGGAAGTCGATCAGCGACTCCAGCGCGCCGCGGGCGTCGTCCGGGTGGCCGGCGGCCCGTTCCCGCCCGCCCGCGAGCAACCCCTCGCTCACCGGGATCAGGGCGGCGACGAGCATCGCCTCCTTGCCGGCGAAGTGGTGGTAGAGCGCCGGGCCGGTGACGCCGGCGGCCGCGCCGATGTCGTCCATCGACACGCCGTGGTAGCCGCGGGCCGCGAAGAGGCCGACCGCGATCTCCAGGATCTCGTCCCGCCGGGACCGACGCCGGGCCGCGCCCGCCGCACCCCGCGCCTGCTGTTCCACCGCCACCGGGCCAGCCTAGACCTCGCGTCCCGGGTGAGGCAGCCGTGGTTACCCGTCGGTCGCCTCACACCGGCACGCTCTCACTCCTCCCCGATGCCGTGCTCCGCCCGGATCTTCGCCGCCTCGGCCGGGCGGTCCTGGTCGTCCAGCGCCCGGGCGAGCAACCAGGCGGCCTGGGCCGCCGGACGGGAACCGGCGGGCAACCCGGCGAGCACCGGGCCCAGCAGACGTTCGGCCTGGTCGGGTCGACCGTCGCGCAGCAGCAGCTCACCGGTGAGGACCTCGACCTGCGCCGCCTCGCCGAACGCCTCGATCGACCGGAGCCGGTCGGGCACGCCGTCCACCCGGTCCAGCGCGGCGGTGATCCGCTCCTCGGCGATCAGCACCCGGGCCACCGCGTCGGCGGCCATCGCCCGCTCGTACGTCACCACGGGCGGCTCGTCGGGCAGCCCGGCGAGCGCCCCGACGGCCTCGTCCACCCGCTCGATCGCGGCCACCGCCGCCGGCAGGTCACCGGACCAGTGCAGGGCGAGCATCTCCCGCCGTCGGGCCCGCAGCTCGTCCACCGGGTACCCGGCCAGCCGCCAGGCGGTCGAGGCCGCGGCGAACCGCTGCGCGGCCAGCGCGTCCCGGTCGGCGTCGTAGAGGATGCCGCCGGCCTCCTCCAGCACCTGCGCCCGCTGCGGGAGATTGTCCGGCCCGTCGAGGTTCTCGGCCAACTGGTCGAGCAGCCCGAGCGCCAGGTCGGGCTCGCCGAGCCCCTCGTAGATCCCCGCCAGCAGGTGCCGGCAACGGTCGGCCTCGGCCTGCGCGCCGGCCCGGTCGAGGCCGAGCACCGCCTCCTCCGCCACCTCGGCCGCCTCGGTCAGCCGACCGGCGGCCCGGTAGGCCTCGGCCAGCTCCCAACGCAGCAACGCGTCGCCCGGCAGCCCCTGCTCGACACAGAGGGTGACCGCCTCGGCGAGGTCCTCCACCGCCTCGGCGGCCCGCTCGGCGGCGAGCAGCGCCCGCCCCCGGGTGACCCGCAGCGGCAATCGGGCGCCGGCCGGCGCGACCGCCAACGCCTCGTCGCACGCCGCCACCGCATCGGCCGGGTCCTCCGTCGCGCGGACGTACGCCAGGCAGGCGGCGGTCAGCATCTCGCCGTCACCCACCTCGCCGGCCAGCCGACGGGCCCGCACCGCCGCGTCGCGGAACTCGTCGGCCCGCTCCAACTGCTCCAGTACGTGCGTGCGGTGCAACGCCACCCGGCCGTCCAGCCACGGGTCGAGGCCGGCGTCGGCGTCGGCGCGGTCGAGCGCGTCCAACGCCTCCGCCCACCGCTCCCGGTGCACGTGGGCCAGCGCGAGCCGGTCCCAGGCGGCGGCGCGCTCGCGCGGCTCACCGTGCGCGGCCAGGTGCTCGGCCGCCTCCCGGGCCAGGGTCAGCCCCTCCTCGGCGCTCTCCTCGACAGTGCTGAGCAGCGCGCCGAGCCGACCGGCCACCACCTGGGCCCGGAGCGGGTCCGGCACCTCGCGCCAGGCGGCCAGCGCGGCGCGGTTGACCTCGATCGCCACCGGCACGCCGTCGTCGTCCTGGGACACCTCACCGGCCCGCAGTTCGAGCCGCCGGGCCCGGGTGGCGGCCGGCAGCTCGGTGTCGCCGAACCGCTCGTCGTAGGCGCGCAGCGCGGCGACCAGCCCGTCCCGCCGGTTGGTGCGCCAGCACTCCTCGGCCAGCGCCAGCAGCTCGTCGGGGTCGGCCTGGGCCGGCACGGTGACCGGTGCGGCGGTCACCGGCCCGCCGCCGGAGCGCGGGGCGGGCACCGGCGGGCGGCGCAGGCTCGCCGAGAGCGGGAGGTGCTCGCCGTCCGGCTCGGCCGCGATCCGTTGGGCGATCCGCTCGGACTGGTGGGTGGTGCCGTTGCGGGCGTCGAACCGCTCGGCCAGCGCGGTGGCCGAGTCGGCCAGCTCGTCGGCGAGCGCGCCCGCCGGCACGTCGGCGGCCGGCCGGTCACCGGCGGCCCGACGGTGCACGGTCAGGTCGGCCGGCACCTGCCGCAGCGCCGCCGCGGCGGCGGCCGCGAAGTGCATGCCGGCGGCCGGGGTGGGTGCCCGGTCCAGCCAGTCGAGGTGCCGTTCGACCAGCTCCAGCGCGCGTGCCCCGTTGCCGGTGACCGTGCAGAACTCGACGTGGTCGGCGATCTCCCACAGGTCGGCGAGGCGACCGCGCAACCGCCGGTACGCCTCCCGGTGGGCGTCCCGCGCCTGCTCCCGCCGACCGGTCTCGCGGTAGGAGGCGAGCAGCGCGGTGAGGATCCCCTGCGGCTGCTCGACGCAGTTCAGCCGGCCGGCGAGCACCGGCTCGGCGAGCGCCACCGCCTCGTCGTGCCGGCCGATGTCGGCCAGGTAGCCCACCTGCGTGGTCGGGTCGCAGCCGGCGCAGTCGGAGAGCGCGTCCCGGGGGGTGGTCATCCACAACCGGTACGCCTCGGCGGCCGCCGACTCGTCGCCCAGGTGGTCGGCGACCAGGAACCGGTGCTTGTGGACCGCCTGGAGCGAGTGCCCGGACTCCCGGTAACGCCGTTCCATGTCGTCGAGCACCGCGTACGTCCGGTCCAGCGGCAGCTCGGGGAACTTCAGCATGGCGTTGACCATGTACTTGAAGTACCAGAGGAGCTGGTGGGTGTAGCCCTGGTGGTAGGGCTGCGGGTCCCGGTCGAACTCGGCCAGGCACCAGGAGAACGTGACGAACGACTTCGCCGGCTCCCCACCGTGGACGTACGCCGGGGTCGCGGTGATCCGGGCGGCGAAGGCCAGGTGCCGGTCCTCGCCCGCGTCGGCCCGGCGCAGCAACTGCTCCAGCGCCGCGATCTGCCCCGGGCCGTACGGCATGGACTCGATCTCGCGCAGCATCCGCCAGAGGTCTTCGTCGGTCACGAGGTCACTCCTGTCCCGGTACGGCCCGGCCGAGCAGGCCGAGGAAGGAACTGTTCAGCAGCGCGGCGTCGGCCGCCCGGATCGGATGGTGGCCGAGCAGCAGGGCCTGCCCGTAGAGCGCCTCGACGGCCAGCCCGACCAGCTCCGGGTCGGTCAGCGTGGTGACCCGGCGGACCAGCGGGTTGCGGTGGTTGAGGACCAGCTGCGGCCGGTCCGGCGGGGCGGAGGCGGCCAGCGCGTCGAGCACCCCGCCCCACAGCTCGTCGGCCTTGTCGCGGCTGGCGGCGAGCTGGTCGTGGAAGGCCGCCGAGCGGGAGACCAGGTAGAGCGCCGGCAGCGAGACCGGGTCGTACGCCCGGACCACCACCTCGCAGCCGAGCCGTTCCAGGGCCCGCTGCGCCCCGGCGAGGAACGGGCGCAGGGCCAGCTCGGTCGCCGGGTCGAGGATCTCGAACCGGGTGGTGAGGTCGCTCGGCTCCAGCCGCTCGATCAGCACCGAACGGTCCACCGTGGGCAGCCGCTCGATCAGCTCGGTGTCGTAGGTGTAGCCGCCGTTGACCACGGCCAGGTCCTGCGCGGCGGCCACGGCGGCGAGCTGGCGGAACTCGTCCAGGCTGGCGGCGTAGCGGATCAGGCCGTGCCGGCTGCGGAACTCGGCGAGCGTGAGCGTGCCGACGTTGGTGTCCATCGGCCACCACTGGTCGACCAGGCGGAGCATCTCGTCGTCGTGCAGCGCCAGCGCCTTGACCCCGAGGTGGTGGACCTGGAGGAACTCGGCGAGCCGGTGCGGGTCGTGCGTGGCGAGCCGGACCAGCCAGCCGCGGATCTGGTCGCCGAGCGACTCCCGGACGGCGCCGAGCAGGGCGTCCTCGTAGAGCGCCTCGCGACTGGCGGTGGGACGCAGCTCGCCGGCGTCGACCACGCAGTGGGCGAAGAACGCCCACTCGGGCAGCAGGCCGTCGGCGTGCTCGGCGAGCAGCATCCGCTTGAGGTAGACCCGGTGCCCGGCCCGCGCGGCCGGGTTCACCGGCGTGGGCAGGATGAAGGCCACGCCGGTGAGGCCGGCCTCGGGCACCGACAGCGGCACCACGTCGAACGGGACGAAGCCGAGCAGGTCACGGGCGTAGCGGGCCAGCCCGGCCCGGTCGACGGCCGCGCCGGGCGTGGTCGGCCAGGGCGGTGGGCCGGCGGTGGTCGGCGTGTCGCCGACGCGGACGTCCACCGGCAGCAGGCTGCCGTAGAGGCGGGCCAGCTCGGTGACGGTGGGGGTGCCGAACCACTGGTCGGCGTCGCGTCGGGGCACCAGCGTCACCGTGGTGCCGGGCTCGCTGCGGGCCTGCTCCGGCTCGGCGAGCCGCACCGCGTAGCGCCCGTCGGACCAACCCGTCCAGAGCACGGTCGGCTGGTCGGCGTGCCGGGTGACCACCCGGATCTCGTCCGCGACCAGGAAGCAGGAGAGCAGGCCGATGCCGAACTGACCGAGGAACTCGTGCCGGGAGAAGCCCAGCTCGTCCCGCTTGGAGCTGCGGCCGATGGTGGCGAGCAGCTCGTGCACCTGGGCCTCGGTGAGGCCGATGCCCGTGTCGTGCACGCGCAGCGTCCCGTCGCCGGTCAGCTCGGGCGGCTCGACCCGGACCCGGGCCGGGGCGTCCGGCTCGGTGGCCCGACGGGCGGTGATCGCGTCGACGGCGTTCTGGAGCAGCTCGCGCACGTAGACCCGCGGGCTGCCGTAGAGGTGATGACTGAGCAGGTCGACCACGCCACGGAGGTCGACCTGGAAGGTGCGGTCCAATCGCGCTCCCGGTGCCGGATTTCGGCGCTCACCGTACCGGCCGTGGCCGACAGTGTCCGCCCCCCTTTCCGTCGGTCGGCTTGACCCTCGACCCGGTGCAGGCCGCACCGTCCGTCGGCATGACCACCGCCGCACTGGGCCGGAGCTACCGGCTGCTCTGGTCCGCCGCCGTCTGCTCCCGGCTCGGCGACGCGCTGCGTACGCCGGCCCTGGCGCTGCTGGCCGCGACGCTCACCCGGGATCCCCGGGCGGTCGCCGCGGTGACCGTGGCCGGGCAGCTTCCGCCGCTGCTCCTCGGCCTGCTCGGCGGCGTCTACGCGGACCGGTGGGACCGGCGGCGGACGATGGCGGTGGTGGACGGGGCCCGGGCCGTGGTGGTGGCGGCGCTGGCCTGGCTCGTGGCCACCGGGCAGGCCGGCATCACCACGCTGGCCGCCGCCGCGCTGCTGCTCGCCCTGTTGGGCACGCTCTTCGACGCGTCCGCGTTCGCCCTGCTGCCCGCCGTGGTCCGGCCGGCGGCGCTGCCCCGCGCCAACGCCCACCTCCAGGCCGGCACCACGGTGGCGGGCGGTTTCGTCGGCGCCCCGCTCGCCGGCGTCCTCTTCGCCACCACCGCGGCCCTCCCGTTCACCGTGGACGCCCTCACCTTCGCCCTGGCCGCCGCCCTCGTCCTCGCGATCCCCCGCCGATCTTGCGCTTCCGGCCCGGGCGAAACCCCGGAAAACGGACGGATCATGGGCCGCAACCGCAAGATCGGCGGCATCGGGGTGTGGCGGGAGGGGTGGGAGGGGGTGCGGTGGGTCTGGGGGGATCGGGGGTTGCGGGGGTTGGCACTCGCGTCGGCGGGATCGAATCTGGCGATCAGCGGGCTGGCGGCGGTGCTCGTGCTCTACGCGCTGGAGGTGCTGCGGGTGCCGGCGGCGGCGTACGGGCTGTTCTCGGCGGGCGTGATCGCCGGCGGGTTGGTCGGCGCGCTGCTCGCCGGCCGGCTGGCCGCCCGGTTCGGCACGCTGCCGGCGCTGCGCGGGGTGCTGCTCGGGCAGACGCTGGCGTTGACCGGGTTCGCGCTGGCCCGGCACCCGCTGACCGGTGGGCTGGCGCTGGCCGGCCTGGCCGCCGGCACCACGATCTGGAACAGCCTCTGGTCCGCGTACGGGCAGCGGCACGTGCCCCCGGGCCTGCTCGGCCGGGTCGGCGCGGCACAACGGACGCTCGGTCTGGCCGCCGCCCCGGTCGGCGCGGCGCTCGCCGGGTTCGCCGGCCGGGCGTACGGGCTGGCGCCGGTCGGGTGGGCCGCCGTGACCGTGTTCGCGCTGGTGACGGTCGCCGCCTGGGTGACGTTGCGGGACGACGGCGGCGGGTCACCCCCGGGCGGGCTCGAAGCCGGCCAGCCGGACGGCGAGCCGCTGCCGGGCCGGCGGGAGCGCGGAGACCACGCGGAGCAGCAGGTCCCGTAGCGGCCGGACGGCCGGCGGGGCGGCGGCGAGCCGGGTGAGCCCGGCGGCGAAGCCGAGCACCTCCTCGGCCCGGGGGCGGCGCTCGGCGGCGTACGCGTCGAGGGCCTCCGGGCCGGCGGCGAGCGCGTCGCCGAGCGCGACCGCGTCCCGCAGGCCGAGGTTCATCCCCTGCCCACCGGCCGGGCTGTGCACGTGCGCCGCGTCGCCGGCGAGCAGGACCGGGCCGGACCGGTAGGTGTCCGCGATCCGGTGGTGGATCCGGAACCGGGACGCCCAGGCCACGTCGGTGACCCGGTCCGGCCGGCGGACCGGGCCCCGCTCGTCGAGCAACGCCTGGAAGTGCCGCGCCTGCGGCTCGCGCGGCGCGTCGGTGACGGTGGCGACCAGCCGGACCGTGCCGTCGGGCAGCGGCGCCCAGATCAGCGGGCCCTGTCGGGACAGGAAGAGGGTGACCTGGTCGCGCGGGAGCGTGCTGTCCACCCGCACGTCGGCGAGCAGGAACGACTCGCCGGGGTCGGCGGGGCCGCCGAACCCGATGCCGGCCAGTTCGCGGACCCGGCTGTGCATGCCGTCCGCGCCGACGACCCAGCGGGCCCGGACCGTGCCGCCGTCGGCGAACCGCGCGGTGGCGCCGCCGTCGTCGAGGTCGAGGCCGGTCAGCTCGTACGGCCGCCGCACCCGCCCGCCGAGCGCGGTGAGCCGGTCGGTGAGCACCGCCTCGGTCTCGGCCTGCGAGATCAGCAGCGCGTACGGGTAGCGGGACGGCAACCGGTCGAAGGGGACTGCGGCGAGGACGCGGTCCCGGTCGCGGACGGTGAACCGGGTCGAGTGCAGCCCTCGGGCGGCCAGCGGGGCGGCCACCCCGATCCGGTCCAGCATCTCCAGCGTGCCGGCGTGCACGACGGCGGCGCGGGAGGTGACGGGCGGCTCGGCCAGCCGGTCGACCACGGTCGCGGTCATGCCGTGACCGGCGAGGGCCACCGCCACGGCGAGGCCGGTCGGCCCGGCTCCCACCACGAGGACGTCCGTGGACTCGGGCAGCATCGCTCCACCTCCGGCTGGGTCAACAGCTGTTTGCCAACGCTTGTTGACCCAACACTAGCGTCGATGTCAACGGCTGTTGGCCTACAGTCGTGGACATGACCGACACGGCCCCCCGCACCCGCCGCTCGGACGCCACCCGGGCGGCCATCCTGCGCGCCGCCCGGGCCCGCTTCGCCGCCGACGGCTACGACCGCGCCACCATCCGGGCCATCGCCGCCGACGCCCGGATCGACCCGTCCATGGTCATGCGCTACTACGGCAGCAAGGAGGGGCTCTTCGCGGCGGCGGCCGAGTTCGACCTGCACCTGCCCGACCTGACCCGGGTGCCGCCGGAACGGCTCGGTGAGACGCTGATCCGGCACTTCGTGCGCCGCTGGGAGGCGGACGGGACGCTGGTTGCCCTGCTCCGGGCCGCCAGCACCAACCCCGGGGCGGCCGAACGGATGCGCGGCATCTTCGCCGACCAGCTCGCCACCGCCGTGGCCCGGTCCGGCGCCGACCCGGCCACCGCCGCCCGCCGGGCCGGCCTGGTGGCCAGTCAGATCCTCGGCCTCGCCCTCACCCGGTACGTCGTCCGGCTACCGCCCGTGGTCGACCTCGACCCGGAGGAGCTGGCCGTCTGGGTCGGCCCGACGATCCAGCGCTACCTGACCCAACCTTTCCCCCCGTCCCACGCGTCTGCGAGGTGACGGAGGGAGGAGCCGGATGGGGCGTGCCGCGGACGACGGGCGGGCCGACTACCTCGCGTTCGTCGAGGCCCACCAGCACCGGCTGCTGCGTGCCGCGTACCTGGTCTGCGGCAACCGGCACCAGGCCGAGGACCTGCTCCAGGAGGCGTTGCTGAAGCTGGCGCTGCGCTGGCCGTCGGTGCGCGACGGCGACCCGGCCGCGTACGTGCGGGCCATCCTCTACCGGGACGCGGTCTCCTGGTGGCGGCGCCGGCGGCGGGAACGGCTCAGCGCGTACCCGCCGGAGCGGGCGGGCGCGGACGCCGACGACGCGCTGCGGCTCTCCGTCCGCGCCGCGCTCGACCGGCTTCCGCCACGCCAGCGGGCGGTCCTGGTGCTGCGCTACTTCGAGGACCTGACCGAGACGGCCACCGCCGAGGCGCTCGGGGTCACGGTCGGCACCGTCAAGAGCCAGTGCCACGACGCGCTGCGCCGGCTCCGCCAGGTGGCGCCCGACCTCGGCGGCGCCGGCGACGGCCTGGTCACCGGGATGGAGGCGAACCCGTGAACGAACCCGACCTGACCCGGCTGCTGACCCGGGCCGCCGAGGACGTCCGGCCGACCCGGCCCGCCGCCACCGGCTGGGAACGGGCCCGCCGGGTCCGTCGCGCCCGCCGGGCCGCCGGCGCCGCCGCGCTGGCCGTCGCGCTGGTCACCGGCGGCACGGCGGCGCTCCTGCACCGCGCCGGCCCGTCCGCCCCGGCCCACCCGGTGGTACGCCCGGCCCCGAGCGCGCCGCCGGTGCAGCAGCCCCCGCTCGTACCCGGCCTGATCGCCGATCCGCTGGGCCGGCTCGGCGACCCGGTCGCCGCACCGCTCTCCGCCCGGCCGGTCGACCGCGCGCTGGCACTTCGCCAACCGGTCGATCCGAAGACCGGCGAGGCCGGCCCGGTCCGGGTGCTCGGCGACGACGGGTTGGTCCGGGAACTCGACGTGGTGACGCTCGCCCCCACCCGGGACGCCAGTGGCAACGAGGCCGCGCCGCTCAAGCCGGGCAGCCTGTCGCCGGACGGCCGGACCGCCGCGTTCGCGCAGACCGGCGAGGTGGTCGTGGTCGACCTGACCGACGCCTCCGTGCGTCGCTACCCGCTCGCCGGCTACCTGGAACACGTCGTCTGGGCCGGCGACCGGCTGCTCGTCGGCGACAACGACACCGCGTACGAGCTGGACCGGGGCAGCGGGAAAGCCCGCGAGCTGCCGGTCGACCCGTGGGGGCTGGTCGTGCCCGAGCCGGGCCGCCCCGGCGACCTGCTCGCCCTCGGCGGCGCGGAGGACGGCCTGTCCGTACGCCGCTATCCCGGCACCGGCGGCACGCCGCAGCAGCGGCCGGTGGGCACCGACGGCCTTCCGCCCGACTACCGGCTCGACGAGGTCTACGGGCGGGGCTGGCAACGCGGCGACCGGATCGCCCAGGCGGGCTGGACCACCACCGGCAGCATGGGCGGGGCGGAGGGCGTGGCCGTGGTGGACGCCCGCACCGGGGCGGTCACCCGCCTGCTCGACCTGGGCCGCGAGGACCGGGCGAAGGCCTGCTGCGAGGTGCTCGGGTGGTCGGCCGACGGTGCGGTGCTGTTCCGCTCCGACCCCACCGGCCTGGCCCGCTGGCGACCGGAGACCGGCGAGGTCGACCTGGTGGCCCGCGACGTGACCGGGCCGGTGTCGTTGCCCGCCCGCTGACCGGCCGGCCCCCGGACGAGGGCCGGCCGGGACGCTCAGCGGGTCAGGCCGCCGGGCTGGTCGCCCTTGACCACTGGTGCCCGGACCAGGTTGCCCCACTCGGTCCAGGAGCCGTCGTAGTTGCGCACCTGCGGGAAACCGAGCAGGTGGTGCAGCACGAACCAGGTGTGGCTGGACCGCTCGCCGATCCGGCAGTAGGCCACCACGTCGTCGGACGGGCTCAACCCGAGCTGGTCGGCGTAGATCGCGCGCAGCTCGTCGGCCGACTTGAACGTGCCGTCGTCGTTCGCGGCGGACTTCCACGGCTTGCTCACCGCGCCCGGGATGTGCCCGCCACGCAGCGCGCCCTCCTGCGGATAGTCGGGCATGTGCAGCATCTCGCCGGTGTACTCACCCGGCGAACGCACGTCGACCAGCGGCCGACCGGCCGCCACGTGCGCCATCACCTGCTCCCGGTAGGCCCGGATCGGCGCGTCGTCGCGCGTCGGCACCGGATAGGTGGCACGCGGCCGGCTCACCTTCTCCCGGGTCAGCTCCCGCCCCTCGGCGGTCCACTTCTGCCGGCCGCCGTCGAGCAGCCGCACGTCGGCGTGGCCGAAGAGGGAGAAGACCCAGAGGGCGTACGCGGCCCACCAGTTGAAGTTGTCGCCGTAGAAGACCACCGTGTCGTCGCGCCCGATGCCCTTGGCCGCGCACAGCTCGGCGAAGCTCGCGGCGTCCAGGTAGTCGCGGGTGACCTGGTCGTTCAGTTCGGTGTGCCAGTCGACCTTGACGGCGCCGGGGATGTGGCCGGTGTCGTAGAGGAGCACGTCCTCGTCGGACTCGACCACCACGAGGCCCTCGTCACCCAGGTGCTCGGCCAACCACTCCGTGGTGACCAGGCGCTGCGGGTCGGCGTACGACTGGAGGCGGGGATGCGGATCGCTCGGCACAGGCATGATCCCCAAGGTACGCCGGATCAGCGGGCGGCGGCGCCGGTCAGGCGCGGCGGTGCACCAGCCGGCCGGCGACCACGGTGGCCCGGCACGAGCCGTCCGCGTCGAACACGGCCAGATCGGCCCGGCCGCCGACCACCAACGTGGCCGGTCGCGCCCCGGGCAGCACGGCCACCTCGTTGCGGACCGCGGCGGCCCGCAGCGCCGGGTCGGCGACGTGCGCGTCGAGCACCGCGGCGACGCCGAGGCGGAACAGCGCGTGCACCCGCTCACGGGGCGTCGGGGCCTCAGGCAGCGGCCCGTCGTGCACCAGCGCCGGCCCGAGCGTGCCGGCCCACCGCCGCACCCGCACCCCGGGGTACGCGTCGGTCAGCTCGCCCGGCGAGGCGACCGCCTCGACCCGGTCGCCGCTGACCAGGACCGCCAGCCCGGCGCGGGGCTCGTCGTCGAGGGTGAGCCGCAGCAGGTCGGCGGCGTGCACGGTGCGCACCGGTCAGTCGGCCTCGACCGGGCCGAGCACCGGCCGCTTGGCGGTGACGAAGTCGCCGGAGGACCGCCCGGTCAGGCGCCGCCGGATCCACGGGGCCAGGTGCTGACCGGCCCAGCGCAGGTCGGCGGCGCGCGCGGCCAGCCACGGCGTGGGCGCCGGGTGCGGCGGCACCATCAGCCACTCCTCGTCGCAGCCGACGCCGAGCGCGTCGAGCACCTGGGCGGCGACCCGCCGGTGCCCGGCCGCGGACAGGTGCAGCCGGTCGGTGCTCCACAGCATCGGGTTGAGGTAGGCCTCGTCGGCGTAGAGGTCGACCAGGATCGCGCCGTGCCGCTCGGCGACCTCGCCGACCACCTTGTTGAGCAGGGTCACCCGGGGCGCCACCAGCCGCTGGCCGGGCAGCCGGGCCATCACGTCGGCGAACCGGAACAGCACCACGTCGCTGCCGCCGCCGCGCAGCCGCCCGACCACCGCGTCGAAGCGCGGCACGAACGAGTCCGGGTCGAAGTTGCGCCGCAGCACGTCGTTGCCACCGGCCGCGAAGCTGATCAGGTCGGGTTTCATGGCCAGCGCGGACGGCACCTGCTCGGCCACGACGTTCGGGAACAGCCGGCCCCGGATGGCCAGGTTGGCGTAGCCGAAGTCCGGACCCGCCTCGGCGGCGAGCCGGGTGGCGACCAGGTCGGCCCAGCCCCGGTAGCTGCCGTCCGGATACGCGTCGTCCATGCCCTCGGTGAAGCTGTCGCCCACCGCCACAAAGCTGCGCCAGCGCACGGCGCCTCCCCCTCAGACGTCCCGGCAGAATCGCGTCGCTCAGTCTGTCACCGTCCGGGCCGGTCCCGACGCCCCTGGGGGCCGGACGTGGCGGACGTCTCGACGTCCTGTTCCCGACAGCCCGCCGACCGGACAAAACCCCCGGCACGTCCGGGCGGGGCAGAATCCGTCGGCCGGACCGGGGATGATGTTCGCCGTCATCCGGTCGGGCGAGCCGCCCGGCCGGTCCCGCGTACGGCACGAGCGAGGAACCACATGACGCAGGGGCACCCACCGGCGGCAGGTTGGCCACCGCCCGGCAACGCTCACCCCCCGGCCGGCCCGCCGCCCGCACCCGGGCCGCCGTGGGCGCAGCCACCACCACCGCCGCCGCCGAAGTCCCGCCGGGCGCTCTGGATCGGGCTCGCGGCCGGCGCGCTCGCGCTGGCGGTGTGCGCCGGCACGCTGGTCGGCGTCGGGCTGGGCCTGCGCGGCGGCGACGAGGAGGGCGCCGCGCCGAAGGCGGCCGCCGCGGCCAACGGCGTCACGGTCACCGACGCCGAGCTGGCCGCCCTGCTCGACCGGCACACCAGGGCGCTGGCCGACAAGGACCTGGACGGCTACCTGGCCGCGTTCGACCCGGCCCGCAAGGACCTGGTCGCCGGGCAGACGCAGCTCTTCCGCAACCTGGGCAAGCTGCCCCTGTCGGTGGCCCGCTACGAGACCGTCGAGCAGCAGGGCCGGGCCAGCGACGCGTTCGGCCAGGGTGTCACGTTCCAGCTCGACGTCTCCTTCGTGCACCAGTTCGACGGCTTCGACCTGGCCCCGGTGACCGAGTGGTACCGCTGGACGATCGTCCGCACCGGCCGGGACGCGCCGATCCGGGTCACCGCCGTCACCGGCGCGCCGGCCGCCGCCGGGGGCAGCTCGAAGACCGTCTACCACCCCGGCCCGTGGGACAAGTGGCGGGACATCCACGTCGAGCGGACGCCGCACGCCCTGATCGTCACCGACGCCACCCGCGCCGCGGAGGCGAAGCGCCTCGCCCCGGCGGCCGAGGCCGCGGTCGCCCACGACCTGGCCGTGTGGCGGTCCGGCGGGCTGCCCGGCCCGGTGCCGAAGGGCTTCGTCCTCGCGCTGGCCAAGGGCAAGGACGAGCTGACCTCGCTCTACCGGGTCGGCAAGGAAAAAGCCACCGAGGCGGGGTTCTCCCTCGGCCTGGTGGCGGCCGAGCGCACGGACGGGAAGTTCACCATCGGCGGCACCCGCGTGGTCGTCGACACCGGCGAGGACTACTTCACCCGCTCCGGCGGCGGCAACGACGCCGGCATGGTCTTCCGGCACGAGGTGGCGCACTCGCTGATGACCCCCCGGACCGACCTGGCCGAGGTGGACGCGTTCGACCGGCTCGACGAGTGGGTGGTCGAGGGCTTCGCCGAGTACGTCGCCTTCCACGGCCGCCCGCTGGGCGCGAGCGAGCGCACGGCGGCGGCCCGGCGGCTCGTCCGGGACGGGTGGAACGGCACGCTGCCGGGCAACGGCGAGTGGGACGCCCCGGGCCGGGTCAGCTTCCACTACTGGCTCGGGCACGCGGCGATGAACCACCTGGCCGAGAAGTACGGCGAGGCGAAGCTGTTCCGCTTCGTCGACGCCGTCTACGCCGGCACCCCGACCGACCGCGCCGCCCGGGACGTCCTGGGCGTGTCACTCGACGAGTTCCAGGCCGGTTGGGCCTCCTACGTCCGCGCCCAGGCGCGCTGAGCCGGATCGGAGACGACGGATGACGTACCAGCACCAGCACCAGCAGCCGCCGCACGCGTACCCGCCGGCGGGTTGGCCCGGCCCGGCCGGTCCGCCGCCCGCGGCGCCGAAGCGGCGCGGGCGTCTGGCGCTGCTCCTGGCCGGCGGGCTGGTGGCCGTGCTGGCGGTCGCCGCCGGCACCGCCTACGGCGTGTCCCGTCTGGTCGGCGGCGACGACGACGGGCGGGAGCTGCGCACCGCCTGGGTGCTCGACTTCCCCGAACGGCAGCGCAACGGCCTGAAGACGTTCGACGGGCAGGACATGTTCGGCGCCTGGCTGATCGGCGACGCGGTGGCGCGCGCCCAGCCCGACGGGATCATCGCCTACCGGTTGACCGACGGCGGGCAGGCGTGGGGCGTTCCGGCGCCGCCGGGCAGCTCGCTCTGCGGCGCCGCCCAGACGCTGGCCGAGGGGCGCGGCGTGGTGGCCCTCGGCTCCGCCGACTCCTGCGACACGCTGGTCGGCTTCGACGCCGCCGCCGGCACCCGGACCTGGCAGGTGACGTTCCCGGCCGAGCGCCTGAAGGGCCGGGGCATGCTCACCGCGCCGGACCTGTCGGTGGCCGGCGGGCAGGTGGTCGTCCGTTCCGACCAGCGCGTCCTCGGCTACTCGCTGGCCGACGGCAAGCGGCTCTGGCAGACCGACGCCGACCGGCTGCTGCCCGGCCGGGACTGCCGGGTCACCGACGCGCAGGCCGCCGGCACGCAGGCCGTGGTGACCGCCCGCTGCGACGGCGTCCGGGGCGCGCTGCTCGGCCTGGACCCGGCCACCGGCGCGGTGCGCTGGCGGCAGCAGTTGCCCGACGCGCAGCAGAGCGACGGCGTGCTCAGCGTCGACCCGCTGGTCAGCCTGCCCGGCCTGGAGGGCCGGACGTTCGTCGCGCGCGACGCCGCCGGGAAGGCGCGGGCCACGTTCGGCAACCCCGTCGGCGGTACGCGCTTCAGCGACCTGCCGGTCAACCGCTCGAACACGGTGGAGGGTCCGGCGGTCCGGCCCTACCTGGCCGACGGCGACACGCTCTACCTGCCCACCGAGGCGGCGAACGTGCCGGGCAAGATGCGCCAGGCCAACCAGGTGGTGGCGATCGACCTGGCCACCGGGGAGCGGCGCTGGGTCTCGACCGGGCACACCGACAGCGAGGTGGAGCTGATCCGCCTCGACGAGCAGGGGGTGCTCGCCTGGGAGGTCGGCGACCACCGGGACCTCGCGCCGCGGCTGGTCCGGATCGACCCGGCGACCGGGAAGGCGGCGGTGCTCGCCGAGGGACCCCGGTCGGCCGGCACCGAGGGCAGCGACGCGAAGGTCCTGGAGCGGGACGGGACGGTGGTGCTGGTGCCGTGGAAGCACGTCAGCGCGGACGCGGCGGTCACCGTCCTGCGCTGACCGTTGTGCGGGTGGGCCACCCGACGGTGGCCCACCCGGGACGCGTCGTCTCAGCCGAGCGCGCTGACGATCTGCATCTCCCGCAGACCGGAGGGCTCCGCCCGCTCCGCGATCTTGTTGCCTGCGGCGTCCACGAGGACCACCGCGTAGCGGTCACCGTCGCGGACCCGGACCACCATGGATCCGTCGGACTGGAAGAAGACCTGCCGCAGCTGACGTCCCCCCAGCGGCAGCGCCAGTTCCTTCCCGCTCCGGGTGTCGAGCACGGCGTTGACCACGAGGTCCCGCGCCGCGTCGCCGTACGTGCCGCTCCGGTCGATCCGGTACAGAGCGATCCGCCGGCCGTCCGGGGAGAGGCTGGACAGGTCGAAGCAGACGTACCGGCTGCCCTTGACGCCCAGGCCCGGCACCGTCCGTCGCGTCCTGCCGCTCCGGTCGGTGAGGACGACGGTCCCGTCGGAACCGTCGGCGAACGCCAGCGTGCCGTCCGCCGCGAACACGGCGTGACAGCCGTCGAGGCCCGTGACCTTCGTGAACGTCCCGGAGGAGATGTCGAGCAGGCCGGTGTCGGAGTAGCCGCCGCGGTCGGCGGCCAGACGCACGACGAGTTGTCGTGAGTTCGGCAACCAGACGGGCGACCAGCAGATGTCGTCGACTCCGTCCCTGAGCTTGCGCCGCCCCGACCCGTCCAGCGCCGAGACCCACACCGCGCCGGTCTCCTCGACCCAGGCCACCCGCTGCCCGTCCGGTGCCACGGCGACGTTGAGCTGCGCCGGCCGGTACGGGATACCGAGCAGGCGGACGGGGTCACCGCCCGGTCGCCAGGACTGCAGCCGGACGGTGCTCGTCGACGACGGCGCGTTCGCCAGTTCGGACGGGGCGTAGACGAGCCGGCCGATCGTTCCGTCGACGCCGGGTCCGCCGCCGGTGGTGTCGTCGGGTGCGGTCGAGGGCGTACGGGACGGCTCGACCGGCGCGGTCGGGGTGGGCTCGACCGGCGGGGCGGTGCTGGTCACCGACGGCCCGGCCGGCGCGGGCGCCTGACCGTTCGGCCGGATCGCCAGCGCCGTGCCGGTCGCGACGGCCAGCACCGCCAGCGCGGCGGCCGAGGTGACGACGACCCGCTGGATACCGAGCCGTCGGGAGGTACGCAGGGCCCGGTCCCGCAGGTCGACCGGGGTGACTTCGTCGGCCAGGTCGGCCAGGTCGAGGCGCAGGCGGTCCTGGTTCATCGGGTGGTTCCTTCCGTGGCGTACAGGTCGGCGAGTTCCGGCGCGACGTTGCGCAGCTTGGCCAACGCCTTGGAGGTCTGGCTCTTGACCGTGCCGACGGTCACGCCGAGCAGGTCGGCGGCCTCGGCCTCGGTGCGGTCCTCGAAGAACCGCAGCACCAGCACCGCCCGCTGCTTGGCGGAGAGCCGGGCCAGCGCGGCCCGGAGGGTGAGCCGCAGCGTGATCTGGCGGGCGTGGTCGAGGGCCGAGTCGCCTCCGCGTGGCTCGGGCAGGTCGCCCGGCATCGACTCGGCCACCCGGCGGCGGCGCCACCACGAGACCTGGAGGTGATACATGATCTTCCGGGTGTACGCCTCGGCGTTGCCGCTGTCGTGCAGCCGGCTCCACGAGCGGTGGGTGCGGGCCAGGGCCGACTGCACGAGGTCCTCGGCGAGGTGCTGGTCACCGGTCAGCAGGTAGGCCGAACGCAGGAGCGCCGGCGTTCGGGTGCGCACGAACGAGTCGAACTCACTCAGGAGAGGGTCCACACGAGCCGGTCCTTCGGGTCAGGTGGTGCGTCGGCGGGGATGCCCTTCCAGACGTCGCCCCGTCGCGGAATGGTTGCCGGCGGGCCGGTCGTCTTTCCACGACTTCGCGCTCAGCAGTCGAACACCGACCAGCAGATGTCGTTGCGCAACCGCTGGTCGTCCAGCACCAGTTCGCGGATCGCCGCCGGCAACCGGTCGCGCTGCCACCGGCACTCGGCCCGCCCCGCCGCCACGCTCCGGTCGGCCGGCGCCGCCGCCCGTACCGCCTTGATCGCGTACGCGGCCGCGCCGAGTTCGTGCGCCGCGACGTGGGCGACCACGGCGGCCTGGCCGGCGGCGTACGCGGCATGGCGCGCCGCCCCGCGCAGCGGCCGGGCCGCGCCCATCGCGTGCCCGCCGGCGGTGCGCGAGGACGTCATCGTCACCTCACCCCGCGTCCAGGCTCGGACCCGCTCGATCGCCTCGCGCGGACGCGGGTCCTCGGGCTGCGCCGCCTCGAAGAGGGGAAGCACGTGCTCCGCGCACACGGCGGCCCACAGGGCGAGGAGGTGGTGGTCGGCGTCGGTGAGGGTCCCGCCCCGACGGATGGTGGTGAAGCGGGGGTCCCGCACCTTCGGGAGGATCACGACCGGCGCTCCGATCCGGTGGACGGCGTGCCCCGCAGCGCCGTGTCCAGGGCGTTCATCAGCCGGGCGACCCGGCTGCCGCCACCGGTCGTGGGCGGGTACCGGTGGAGCACGTCGACGAGCGTCGGCGTGGCCCACCGCCGGGACCGTTCCAGGAGCGCCTCGCCGACCGCCGGGGCGTCGCCCGCCGCCAGCTCGCCCACGCGTGCGGCGCTCGCGGCGGCGCGCAGGATGTGGCCGACCTGGGTGGCCCGGGCGATGGGGTGCAGGTACGCGGCCGACGCGGCGTCCCCGGCGCACCGTGCGGCCAGGCGCGCGGCCTCGGACGGCGCGGACCGGGCGGCCCGGTGCGCGTCGACGGAGGTGACCCGTTGCCGATTGGTCCGGTCGGCGCCGTCGACGAACGCGCGGGCGGCCTCGATCGCCGCGCGGGGCCGCGGGTCGCCGGGTACGGCCCGTTCGTAGACCGGCAGGACGTCTTCCGCGTGCCGGGCCACGTAGCGGGTCACCTCGCGCAGCTCGTCCATGGTCAGAGCGAAGTCTCCGGTGGTCATGCCCTTGAATCGTATCGTTGAACTTCCCGTGGAGACTTCACGCCACCTCGGCGCACGAGGGTGCCGGAAAGCCTCAACCGGTGGTCATTCCCGGATGCCACGCCGGTACGGCCCCCAGCCGATGAACCGCTCGAACAGCTCGCGCGGGGTGGGCCCGTCGTGCGGGTTGAGCCGGAACAGGTCGTGGGTGGCCTCGTGGTAGAGCCCGGACAGGTAGACGGCCAGGTCGACGGGGTGGTCGGCGTACTCGACCTTGAGCAGCAGGCGTGCCTGCGCGCAGGGCCACGGCGCGCCGCACGCCCGGCACAGCCAGAGGGGCCGGATCGGCAGGTGCGCCGGGTGGTCCGGCGGGTAGGGGCGGGGCCGGTCCGGGTGCGGCCCGAGCCGGGGTACGGGAAGGATCATGCGTGACAGTCTGCTGAGGACACCACTACGCTCGGAAGTCGTCGGCGTCGGCCCGGGGAGGGGTCGGGAAACCGGCGGGTGACCGAGGAGGACGGGTGGAGAACGAGCCGACCGCCGAGCTGATCCGCACGCAACTGCGGCGGCTGCGACTCAAGGCCGAACTGAGCCAGGAGGAGTTCGGGAGGCTGGTGCACTTCTCCAACTCGCAGGTGTCGGCGGTGGAGCTGGGCCAGCGGCCGCTGGACCGGTTCTTCCTGAAGCGGGCCGACGAGGTGCTGGGCACCGGTGGGCTGCTCACGTCGCTGCTCAAGCTCGCCGAGCGGGACGGCCAGCCGAGCTGGTTCCGCCCCTGGCTCGAAGCCGAACGCCAGGCCCAGCAGCTGCGCTGTTACCAGCCCAGCCTGATCCCCGGCCTGTTGCAGACCGAGAACTATGCCCGCTCCATGATCCGCACGGACGACATGCTGGACAGCGAGGAGGCCGACCGTCGGTTGGCGGTCCGACTGGACCGGCAGTCCGTGCTCACCCGCCCCGATCCACCCAAATTCGTCGCGGTGATCGAGGAGGCCGTGCTGCGACGTGCGGACGAGTCATTCCGTGGGGTG
The DNA here is from genome assembly GCF_049315235.1 of Micromonospora sp. WMMD754. Lineage (NCBI taxonomy): Bacteria > Bacillati > Actinomycetota > Actinomycetes > Micromonosporales > Micromonosporaceae > Micromonospora > Micromonospora sp. WMMD754. The sequence continues at coordinate 2,041,506 of NZ_CP186058.1, read as the reverse complement.
ATGGGTCAACAGGTGGCCCATCTGATCGAGGCGAGCGAGCTGCCACACGTCGCCGTTCACGTCATACCGGTCGACGTCAGTCTGCACATCGGACTGACCGGACCGTTCACGCTAGCCCGCGGCGGCGACGGTGGCTGGGTCGGCTATCTGGAGAACCAGCTCGGCGGAACGGTGATCGACAACGATGAGGACGTGGCTATCCTGCTGTCCAGGTGGGAGAGCGTCCGCAGCGAGGCGCTGTCCCGCCGCCAGTCGATCGAGCTGATGAAGGAAGTGGTCGAGTCATGGAGCTGATCGGCGCTGTCTGGCGTACCTCGACGCGGAGCGGGCAGAGCGAGTGCGTCGAGGTGGCGGACAATCTTGTCGGGGTGGTCGGCGTGCGCGACAGCAAGGACCCGACCGGTCCCGTCCTCACCTTCAGTCCGGCCGCCTGGCGCGCCTTCGTCCGGGTCAGCGGGGGCCGCGCGTCGCGCTGATCAGCACCGTGTGCTTGCGTACCCGGAAGGTGCCCTCGGCCTCGATCCGGGCGCGGACCCGGTCCCGGACGGCCGACTCCTGCGCGGCGGTGAGCGGCCCGACCATGCTGGCGAGGTAGGCGAGGACCGGCTCGACGGTGGGCACCGCCAGCTCGTCCGGGTAGCGCTCGACCGTCACGTCGCCCAGGTGGGCGGCGATCCGGGCCGGTGCCTCCTCGGCGGTGGTGCCGTCCTGGTGAAATCCGGCGGCCACCTGGGCACGGCCGACCGCCGGCCCGAGCGTGTCCAGCTCGGCGAGGTGGTCGCGACCGTTCAGCGCCATGGCCAGCCGACCGCCCGGGCGCAGCACCCGGGCGAACTCGCGCAGCGCGGCGTCGGGGTCGTCGAGGTGGTAGAGCATGTGGTTGGCGATCACCGCGTCGAAGGCGGCGTCGGCGTAGGGCAGGCGGGTGGCGTCGCAGCGCTGCACCCGGGCCCCGGGCACCTCGCGCAGCCGCGCGCACATCGCGGGTGAGAAGTCGGTCAGCGTGAGCCGCAGCCCGGCCGCGGGGCGCTCCACCCGCCGCCACAGCTCGCCCGTGCCGGCGCCCACCTCCAGCACGTCCCCGGCCAGCGGCAACCGCTCGCCGAGCCAGGAGTACCAGTCCTGCGGGTTCGTCCCGTACCCGTGCAGCGCGATGCGCGCGGTGAGGTTGTCGGTCGTCGTCGCGTACTGGCTCACGGCGCGAGCCGACGGTGTGGTGGTCACCCGTCGACGGTAGGACAGAACCTCGGTATTCAGCGTTGCTATCTAGCGGTACCTAGTGTTACTTTCTACTGGTAGTCAGCGTCACTTGGTAGCGAGGGGATGACGACGTGGGCAACCAGATGACCGAAATGCTCAAGGGCACGCTCGAAGGCATCGTGCTGGCGATCCTGGCCCGCCGGTCCGCGTACGGCTACGAGATCACCGCGTGGCTGCGCGACCGCGGATTCTCGGACATCGCGGAAGGCACGATCTACGCGCTGCTCGTCCGCGTCGAGCAACGCGGCTTCGTGGACGTGGAGAAGGTTCCCTCCGAGAAGGGGCCCCCGCGGAAGGTCTACTCGCTCAACGCGAAGGGGCGGGAGCAACTCGCCGAGTTCTGGGGGACGTGGAGCGTCCTCACGGAGCGCATCGAGCAACTTCGCGACACCGACAACGCACACGACGAAGGAGCATGACCATGGCCGCGAAGTGGATCGAGACGCTCGTCGGATCGCTCGACCAGAAGAAGCAGTACAAGCAGCACATGGCCCGCATGGAGGCCCTGCCGGAGCCGCACCGCGGCGCGGCCAAGGCCCTGCAGCGGTACTTCATGTACCAGGGCGGGATCGTCGACGGGAACACGCTCATCACGATGCTCGGCGACTTCGTCGACCTCTGGGAGCGTGCGGCGGCCGACGGCACGCCGGTCCGCGCGATCGTCGGCGACGACCCGGTCGAGTTCGCCGAGACGTTCCTGCGGGCGTACTCGGGCCGGCAGTGGATCGACAAGGAGCGCGAGCGACTCCGGACGGCGATCGACGCCGCCGCCGGCGACACCAGCGAGGAGAAGGACGCATGACCACCGGAACGCGCGAACCCGCGATCAGCGTGCGGGGCGTCACCAAGTCCTACAAGGACCTGCACGTGCTGCGGGGCGTCGACTTCGACGTGGCGGCGGGGAGCATCTTCGCCCTGCTCGGCTCGAACGGCGCCGGAAAGACCACGCTGGTACGGATCCTCTCGACGCTGCTCAAGGCGGACGGCGGCACCGCGACCGTGCACGGCTTCGACGTCGCCTCGGCACCGCGCGAGGTCCGCGAGTCGATCAGCCTGACCGGCCAGTTCGCCGCCGTCGACGAGGTGCTCACCGGCCGGGAGAACCTGGTCCTGGTCGCGAAGCTCCGTCACCTGAAGAACCCCGGTGCGGTCGCCGACGACATGCTCGCCCGTTTCTCGCTCACCGACGCCGGGAACCGCCGGGCGGGGACGTACTCGGGCGGCATGCGCCGGCGGCTCGACATCGCGATGAGCCTCGTCGGCAACCCGCCGGTCGTGTTCCTCGACGAGCCGACCACCGGCCTCGACCCGCAGGCCCGCATCGAGGTCTGGCGGACCGTGCGGCAGCTCGCCGAGGACGGCACCACCATCCTGCTGACCACTCAATACCTGGACGAGGCCGAACACCTCGCCGACCGGATCGCGATCCTGCACGAGGGCACGATCATCCAGAACGGCACGCTCACCGAGCTGAAGCAGCTCATTCCGAGCGCCCGGGTCGAATACGTCGAGAAGCAGCCGACCCTCGAGGACGTCTTCCTCGCCCTCGTCGGCCACAGCGGAGGGGAATCCCGATGACCACCCACGTCCTCAGTGACACCGGCACCCTCACCGGCCGCTCTCTGCGGCACATCCTCCGCAGCCCGGACACCATCATCACCACGGCGGTCACCCCCGTCGCGCTGATGCTGCTCTTCGTGTACGTGCTGGGCGGTGCCATAGACATCGGATCCGGCGGTTCCTACATCAACTACATGCTGCCGGGCATCCTCCTCATCACGATCGCCTCCGGCATCGCCTACACGGCGTACCGCCTGTTCCTGGACATGCAGGGCGGCATCTTCGAGCGCTTCCAGTCGATGCCGATCCCCCGACCGTCCGTGCTGTGGGCGCACGTCCTGACCTCGCTCGTCGCCAACCTGGCCTCGCTGGTGATCGTCACCGGCGTCGCGCTGGCCATGGGGTTCCGCACCGGGGCGTCCGTGGCCGACTGGCTCGCCGTCGCCGGCATCCTGATCCTGTTCACCCTCGCGCTCACCTGGATCGCCGTCATCGCGGGCCTGTCCGCCAAGACCGTCGACGGCGCGAGCGCGTTCAGCTACCCGCTGATCTTCCTGCCGTTCATCAGCTCGGCGTTCGTCCCCACCGACTCGATGCCCGGCCCGGTCGCGTGGTTCGCCGAGAACCAACCGGTGACGTCGATCGTGAACACCCTCCGCGCGCTGTTCGCGGAGCAGCCCGTCGGCAACGACATCTGGATCGCCCTCGCCTGGTGCGCCGGCCTGCTCGTCGCCGCCTACGCCGCCGCGACCGCGATCTACCGGAAAAAGGTCAGCTGACCAGTCGTACGGGAGGCAGCGCCGCATCCGTGGATGCGGCGCTGCACCCGTCACCGCTCAGAGGTAGAGGCAGAACGGGTGCCCGGCCGGATCGAGATGCACGCGCACGTCGTCCTGCGGCTGGAAGTCCGGCACGGTCGCGCCGAGCGACACCGCGTACGCCGATGCCGCGTCGAGGTCGTCGACCTTGATGTCCAGGTGCAGCATCATCGGCGGGTCACCCGGCCCGGCCGGCCAGACCGGACGCACGTACGCCGGCTCGTCCTGGAAGGCGAGGCCGGCGCCACCGCCCGACGGAGTGAGGACGACCCATTCCGGCTCGTCCTCACTCCGAGGCCAGCCGAGCAGCCGCTCGTAGAAGGCGGCGAGGTCCTGGGCGGACGGTGCGTCGAGCACCGTGGTGGTCAACGAGAACCGGGGGCGCTGTTGCATGTGGCCTTCCTACCCCGGCGGTACGACGGTCATCGGAACCGGAAAGGGATCGCCGACCGGTGACCGTGGTCGTACGCTGCGCCAATGCTGCTGCGCATGTCGACCCTGCTGCTCCGGACCCTGCGCGAGGACCCGGCCGACGCCGAGGTGCCGAGCCACCGGCTGCTGCTCCGCGCCGGCTACGTGCGCCGGGCCGCGCCCGGCGGCTACACCTGGCTGCCGCTGGGCAAGCTGGTGCTGGACCGGATCACCGCGATCGTCCGGGACGAGATGACGGCGATCGGTGACCAGGAGGTGCACTTCCCGGCGCTACTCCCGGCCGAGCCGTATCGCACCAGCGGCCGCTGGACGGAGTACGGGGACCTGCTCTTCACGCTCGCCGACCGGAAGGGCGCCGAGCACCTGCTCGCGCCGACCCACGAGGAGATGGCCGCGCTGCTGGTGAAGGACCTGTTCACCTCCTACCGGGACTTCCCGGTGACGCTGTTCCAGATCCAGACGAAGTTCCGGGACGAGGCCCGGCCCCGGGCCGGCGTGCTGCGCGGACGCGAGTTCCTGATGAAGGACGCCTACTCCTTCGACCTGGACCCCGTCGGACTCCAGGCGGCCTACGACCGGCACCGGGAGGCCTACCGGCGCGTCTTCACCCGGCTCGGGCTGGACGTCACGGTGGTGGCCGCGACGTCCGGGGCGATGGGCGGCTCCGCGTCAGAGGAGTTCCTGGCCGCCACGCCGGTCGGTGAGGACACCTACGTCGGCTGCACGGCCTGCGACTACGCGGCCAACACCGAGGCCGTGGTGACCCGTGCCCCGGCGGCCGGCGACCCGGACGCGCACCGCGCCGCGGAGGTGCACGACACCCCGGAGACACCGACCATCGCGTCCCTGGTCGACCTGGCGAACACCCGGGCGCTCGGCGGCCGCAGCGGCTGGACCGCCGCCGACACGTTGAAGAACGTGGTGCTGACCGTCCGCCGCCCCGGCGCCGAAGAGACCGAACTGCTGGTCGTCGGCCTCCCCGGGGACCGCGACGTCGACCTGAAGCGGGTCGAGGCGGTGTTGCACCCCGCCACCGTGGCGGTCTTCGACGACTGGTCCGCGCACCCGGAGCTGGTCCGTGGCTACCTCGGGCCGCAGATCCTGGCCAAGCACGGCATCCGCTACCTGGTCGACCCCCGGGTGGTGACCGGCTCCACCTGGCTGACCGGGGCCAACGAGCCGGGGCGGCACGCCACCGACGTGGTATGCGGGCGTGACTTCGTCCCCGACGGCACGATCGAAGCGGCCGAGGTGCGCCCGGGTGACCCCTGCCCGGCCTGCCCGGACGGTGAGCTGACCACGCGGCGGGGCATCGAGGTGGGGCACATCTTCCAGCTCGGCCGGCGGTTCACCGATGCCTTCGCCGTCGACGTGCTCGGGCCCGAGGGCAAGCCGGTCCGGCCGACCATGGGCTGCTACGGCATCGGGGTGTCCCGGGCGGTCGCCGCCGTGGCCGAGCAGCACCACGACGACCGGGGGCTGGTCTGGCCGGCCGCGGTCGCGCCCTGCGACGTACACCTGGTGGCCGCCGGGAAGGGGCCGCAGCTCGACGCGGCGCTCGACCTCGGCGGGCGGCTGGCCGCCGCCGGCCTGCGGGTGCTGGTCGACGACCGCACCCACGTCTCCGCCGGGGTGAAGTTCACCGACGCCGAGCTGATCGGCATCCCGCGCGCCGTCGTGGTCGGCCGCCGCCTCGCCGACGGGTACGTCGAGCTGCGCGACCGGGCCACCGGCGAGCGGACCGAGCTGCCGGTGGAGGCGCTCGTCGAGCGGCTGCGCGACGAGGTGGGCGCGACGCGCCGCGACCGGGTGTAGCGAACGCGCCACCGGGTACCGCAGAAGGATCGACCGAGGCGTTTTTCGGAGGCTCTCATGTACCGCGTCAGTGATGTGATGACCAGACAGGTGGTCTACCTGCCGGCGGAAACCCCGCTGGACGAGGCGGCCCGGGTGATGAAGGAGTCGGACATCGGCGACGTGGTGGTGACCGACGGCGCCACCCTCGCGGGCATGCTGACCGACCGGGACATCGTGGTGCGGGCGGTGGCCGAGCGTGCCGACCCGGGCACCACCACGATCGGGTCGATCATCACCCGTGAGGTCGTCATGATCGAGCAGCACTGCACGGCGAACGAGGCGGCGGCGCTGATGCGCGAGCGCAACATCCGGCGGGTGCTGGTCTGTGACAGCGACCGGAAGCTGGTCGGCATCGTCTCCCTCGGCGACCTGGCCATGCAGCTCGACCCCCGGTCGGCACTCAGCGACATCAGCGAAGCAGCCCCGAACCTGTGAAAGGAGGGGCCCCTTCTTAACGCCTCCGGTAGAGGAGGGGCCCCCTCTTAACACCCCACCCGCTCGCGCCCGACGCGGCGGATAGCCTCGACCCATGCCCGAGATGCCGACCAAGCTGGCCGAGATCGTCGACGAGTTCGCCGCCGCACCGCGTGACGTCGTGCTGGAGATGCTGCTGGAGTTCGCCGACGTGATCCCGCCCCTGCCCGAAGGCGTGGACCGGGCCGAGCTGGAGCAGGTCCCCGAGTGCCAGACGTCGTTCTTCCTGCGCGCCGAAGTCAACGCGGACAAGACGGTGAGCACGCTCTTCGACTGCCCTCCGGAGGCGCCCACCACGCGCGCCTTCGCCGGCATCCTCGCCGAAGGGCTGGCCGGGGCGAGCGCCGAGGAGGTGCTGGCCGTCCCGGACGACCTCTACCAGCGGATGGGACTGGCCCAGGCGATCAGCCCGCTCCGGGTACGCGGCGGCACCGCCATCCTGGCCCGGCTCAAGCGCCAGGTGCGGGAACAGATCTCCTGACCGGCGGGTTGTCGCTGGTCATGGAGATCGAGATCTACGCCGACGTCGTCTGCCCGTGGTGCTGGATCGGCAAGCGCCGGCTCGAACAGGCCCTGGAGTCGTACGACGGCGAGGTGACCGTCCGGTACCGGCCGTTCCAGCTCGACCCGACGCCGGTCACCGAGCCGACGCCGCTGCTCGCCGCGCTGGGTGACAAGTTCGGCGGCCGGGACAAGGCCGAGGGCATGGCCGCCCACGTCTCCAAGGTCGCCGCCGGCGCCGGCCTCGATCTGCGGTTCGACCGCGCGATCGCGGCGAACACGTTCGACGCGCACCGGCTGGTCCGCTTCGCCACCGAGCACGGCCGCGCCGCCGAGACGGTCGAGCGGCTCTACCGGGCGCACTTCCTCGACGGCCTGGACGTCGGGTCGGTCGACACGCTGGTCACGCTGGCCGGCGAGGTCGGCCTGGACGAGACCGAGGCCCGGCGCTACCTCGAGTCCAACCTCGGCCGCCGCGAGGTGGCCGCCGACCTGAGCAGCGCACACCAGCTCGGCGTCTCCAGCGTGCCGACCTTCGTGCTCGCCGGGAAGTACGCGGTGACCGGCGCCCAGGAGCCGGAAACGCTGCTCGCCGCGCTGCGTGAGGTGGCGCAGCGCGAAGCGGACGGGTGATGTTTCACGTGGAACAAGATCGATGCGGATGAGGCCCTAGGCCGGCCTGGCCAGGTCCTCCACCACCCTCGCCCCGGGCAGGGCGCCGAGCGCCGGCCCGGGCAGGGCGATCTTGCTGTGCCGTACGCCCGATCCGATGATCACGTGGGGCGTGGCGATCACCCGCGAGTCGACCAGGATCGGCCACTCCTCGGGCAACCCGATCGGCGTGATCCCGCCGTACTCCATGCCGGTCAGCTCCACCGCCTCGGCCATCGGCGCGAAGCTCGCCTTGCGGACGTCGAGCAGCCGACGGACCACGCCGTTGACGTCCGCCCGGGTGGTCGCGAGCACGATGCACGCCGCGTATCGCGTCTCGCCGCCCCGCTTGCCGGCGACCACCACGCAGTTGGCCGACTCCTCCAACCCCACCTCGTACGCCTCGCAGAAGGCCGCCGTGTCGGCCAGCTCGGCGTCGATCGGGGCGACCAGCACCTCGTCCACGTCCACCGGAGCCTCGTCCGGCCACCGCTCCACCGCCGCGGCGACCGGAGCAGCCAGCAGGTCCAGCCGCGCCCGGGCCGGCTCGGTCTTCAACGTCCCCATCACGGTTGCGATCCTCGCACCCGCGCCGGCCATCCGCTCGTCGGCCCGCCTGGTGAGCGGGACCCCGTCCACTCCCGGATCCGATGAGCCCGGGGGCCCGGCCCCGCGCCTCAGTTGGGGTTGGTGAGGAACGCGTTCTCCTGGGCGAAGTCGCGGTTCTCGGTGGCGCCGAGCTGCCGCCGGCGCAGCACCTCGGGTCGGTTCGCCTCGGCGTCCTCGATGCCGTGCCGGACACCGACCCGGATCACGCCGTAGAGGAAGACGAAGCCGAAGACGTAGAGCACGACGGTGGCGACGAAGACCAGCATGCGGTCACGGTAGGTCGGTCCGGAACCGACCAGGTCTCACCTTCCGCCGGTTCCCCCGTACGTGTCGGCGAGATGGTCGGCCCAGGTCCGCACACCGGTCGGGCCGGCGGACGTGGTGAGGCCGCCGGCACGCAGTTCCCGGCCGAGCCGCCCGGGAATCCGCAGCGGAACCAACGGACGACGCGATCCGCGGGCGGCCAACCAGGCCCGGGCCGCCTCGTCGAAGCGGAGCACCTCCGGCCCACCGAAGTCCTCGGTGCGGTGGGACGGTCCGGCGAGCAGCAGCACCGCGAGTCGGTCCGCGACCTCGCCGGGATCGACCGGCTGGGCGAGCACTGCCGGGTCCCCGAGCACCGGGCCGAGCCGGCTCGCGCCGCGCAGCAGGTCCGCCAGGAACCCGGGGAACTGCGTCGCCCGCAGCACGCTCCACGGCACCGGGCCGGCGGCCACCACCTGCTCGGCCGCCAGCTTGTGCCGGTAGTAGCCGAGCGGCACCCGGTCCACGCCGACGATCGAGACGTACACCAGGTGGCGCACCCCGGCGTGCCCGGCGGCCACGGTCAACCTGCGGGTGCCGAGCACGTCGATCTCGTGGGTACGCCGGTTCGGCGACGAGGCCAGGTGCAGCACGGCATCCATCCCGTCGACCGCCTCCGCGAGCCCCGCGCCGGTGCCGAGGTCGGCAGTCACCCACTCGACACCGGCGCCGTCACGCGGCCGGCGGCTCACCGCCCGGACGAGGAAACCCTCGTCCCGCAGCCGCGGTACCGCCACCTGCCCGAGCCGTCCGGTCGCCCCGGTCACCAGCACCCGCATCGCCACTCCTTCTCGCCCTGGTCCACACACGCCCGCGCGCTTTCCGTCCACGCGCCGCCAACCCTGTCCACGCCTCACGCAACGCTGTCTACGCCCCCCGCCCCACGCAGCGCGTTCACGCCCGCGCGCCGCGCAGCTGACCCACGCTCCGCGGAACACGTTCACGCCCGCGCGCCCCGCAGCTGACCCACGCTCCGCGGATCACGTTCACGCCCGCGCTCCACGTGACTGTTGACGCCGCGTGACGGCTGGCCGTCCGCAGCCGATCCACTCCGGCCCGGCGATGGGACGAGGCGGCGTCCCTGATCGTGACAGCCCGACGGGCCACCGCCGCCCGGTCCGGGCAACCGGTGCCTCCCATCCGATCCTGCGCCACCCGACGACCACCCTGGCCCGGATCGGTCCGCACGGCGCCCGCCTCAATCCCCGGACCCTCCCCCGGTTGACCAAGGAGTTTCCGTCAAGCGAGGCCCGGCATCTGACGCAAACTCCTTGATCACCGGAGCGGAGCGTGGTTCCTCGGAGAGGGGATATACCACTGGGTCATGAATATGACGTAGCGGTATAACGCCTACAGGTGGATAGCGTTCGCCGGGGCGTCACGGAGCGTGTCCGCGCCGGACCGGCGGAAAGGGTGGGCCACCTTTCGGGTTCCGGGCAGGCCCGAACCGGGAGTCGGCGGGCACGGCAGGGCCGGAACCCTGGGCACGGCAGGTTCAGAGACCGGAGGCCGCTGGTTCAGAGCCCGGAGACGGCAGGGTCGGAACCGGGCGGGGGGCGGGAAGCCGCACGGGCGGGGCGGTCAGGCGGCCGTGCGGGGAACGACCCGGCCGGCGAGCAGCAGGCCGAGCAGTCCGCAGCCGGCCGCGACGGCCAGCGTGCTCGCGTAGCTCGCCGGGCCGGGCGACGAGCCGGCGGCCAGCACCGCGCCGGTCAGCGCCAGCACGGTGGCCGCGGCCAGCGAGTCCCCCAGTTGCAGCGCCGAACTGTTCCGGCCCTGCTCGGCCGGGGCGGACAACTCCAGGGTGAGCACGGACAGCGAGGGATAGAGCAGGCCCATGCCGAGTCCGGCGACCGACCAGGCGAGCACCGCAGGCGCGACCGGCACGCCCGGCAGCAGGGCCAGCGTGACGCCGGCCGTGCCGACGGCGATGCAGGCCAGGCCGGCCCGGGGCAGGCTCGCCGCCGAGCGGGGTGCGGGGATCCGGCCCTGGATCCACGACCCCACCGACCAGGAGAGCGCGCCGACGGTCAGCACCAGCCCGGCGCCGGTGGGCGAGAACCCGCGCTCGCGGGAGAGCATCAGCGGGATCACGACCTCCGCGCCGGCGAACGCCGCCGAGGCCAATCCGCGCAGCCCGATCACCGTCGGCAGTCCACGCGCCGCCCGCAGGAAGCCCGCCGGCAGCAGGCGCGGCACGGAAACGAGCAGCCCGGCCAGCGCCGCACCGACCAGGCCGGCCGCGAGCACGCCGCGCTGCTGCCCCCCGTGGTGCAGCAGTGCGGCGCTCGCCCCCGCCCCGCAGGCCCAGCCGATCCGCGCCAGCGCGCCGGTCGGCGGCCTGGTCGGCACCCGTGCGGCCAGTGCGCGCAGGCCCGGCTGGACCAGCAGCACCGCCGGCACCGCGATCGCCGGCACCGCGAGGAACACCCAGCGCCAGCCCAGGTGTTCGACGATCAGCCCGGCCACCGCCGGCCCGACCAGCGACGGCACCACCCAGGCCGCCGCGAAGGCCGCGAAGATCCGCCGCCGCAACCCCTCCGGGTACGCCTGCCCGACGATCACGTAGAGCGCCACGGAGAGCAGCCCGGAGCCGAAGCCCTGCACGACCCGCCCGGCGACGAGCGTCCCCATGGTCGTGGCGGCACCCGCCACCGCCAGCCCGGCGACGAACCAGGCCACCCCGTGCCACATCGCCGGGCGTGGCCCGCGCGCGTCGCACCAGATGCCGGAGACGACCATCGCCACCACGCCGGAGGCGAACGGACCGCCGAACGCCAGCGCGTACAGGCCGAGCCCGTCCAGGCTGCGCGCCACCGTCGGCATGGCGGTGCCCACCGCGAGGGCCTCGAACGCGAGCAGCGACACCAGGGCGACGATGCCCACGGTCATGGCCCGCAGGCGCGGCGACCACAGATCGAGCGGGTCGCTTGCCGGTGCGGCGGTGGCGGTCGTCATGGGCACCAGCCTGGGACCTCAACCCCGGTTGAGGTCAACTGTGTGCCCGGTCTCGTCAGGCGGTCTCCAGCGCCTCGCCCACGCCCTTCACCAGCCCGGAGAAGTGCTGGTCGGCCAGCACGTGGCCGGCCGTGATCACCAACGCGAGCGGCCACTCGATGACCTGCAACGCGGCCAGCACACCGATGCCCGCGTAGTAGGCCAGCTTGTCCGGCGGAGGCACGGCCACCTCGCCCAGCAGCGGAACCTCCACCCGGCGGCAGTAGGCCCTGACCATCTCCCGCGATCCGCTCAGGTGTCGTGTCAGCGTGCTCATCCCTGCCTCCCCGGTTGCGACGGCATCGACCCGACCGGCATTCCACCGCCCCCGGCGTCCATGCCCCGGGCAGCAGGGAAACTTCCCCCACCCGAGGGGCATAACGGACGCCGCGCCGGGAAGTCGGGCCGCCGGGACGAGACCGGGAGGCGACATGGCGTACGGGATCGCCGGTCTCCTGCTGTCGCCGGCCGCCGTACCGGACGCCATGGCGCGGGTCGCGCGTACCGTCGGGTCGGCCCTGCCCGGCCCACCCGTGCCGCCGGCCGTCGCGCAGGCGGCCGGAAGCATGGGTACGGCGGCCAGCCGGTTGGCCCGCCTGGCCGGGCTGACCCGACGCCGCGTCTGGTCACGGGACGGCCGGCACCACATCGAGGTGCACGGCGTCTGTCAGGACGGCGGAGACCGGTTGGCCCGGCAGGTCGAGGCGGCGCTGGAGGCGGTGCCGGGGGTGACCTGGGCGCGGGTGAACGCGCCCTCCGGCCGGGTGGTGGTGGCGACCGGCGGACCGGCGCCGAAGCTGCGCGACCTGATCGCGACCGTGGCGCGCGCCGAGCGGGCGTGCCCCTACGAGCCGGACCCGGAGATCCCGCCGCCGCACCCGCCCGAGGAGGGGCCGCGAACCCCTCGTACGCTCGGCGCGCTGGCTTCCGACGCGCTCGGCCTGACCATCTCCGCGGCCACCCGGATCCTGCCGTTCACTCCGGTCCCCGGCGAGGTGGCGGGCCTGCTCACCGCTGTCGACCTGCACCCGAAGCTGCACGCGTTGGCCGGCCGGGGCCTGCGGGCCGACCCCCGCGCCGAGGTGCTCTTCCCGCTCGCCGAGGCGGTGGTGCAGGGCCTCACCGGCGGTTGGGCCGGCATCGTGCTCGACGGCGCGCAGCGGGTGGTGCAGTGGGGCGAGGCGCGGGCCCAGCTCGCCGCGTGGAGCCGGGCCGAACCGGCGCTGACCGGCGACCCGGAGCGGGCTGTCGCCCGGGTGCCGGACGGGGAACGGCCCTGCCCGGTCCCGGACGGCCAGGCCGAGCGTTACATCAAGCGGATGCTGGCGGCCGGCGCGGTGGCCGGGGCCGCCGCCATCCCGGTGGCCGGCGGCAAACGGGCCGCCGCGCTGGCGCTCTCCTCGTTGCCGAAGGCCCCGGGCAGCGGCCGTGAGGGGTACGCGGCCCAGCTCGGCCGGATGCTCGCCCGCCGGGGCGTGATCGCGATGGACCGCAGCGTGCTGCGGGAGCTGGACCGGATCGACACCGTCGTGCTGGACGCGGCCGTCCTCGGCTCCGACCGTGGGGTGCTGGCCGACCTGGCGCCGCTGGCCGGCGCCGACACCGGGCAGGTCGCCGCCCGGGCGTTCGCGCTGTTCGACCCGGCCGAACCGGACGCCGTACGGGACGTCGACGACTGGCGGATCGGGCCGCTGGACCGGATCGACGCGGAGGACCCCGGGGACACCCCGGACAGTGGGTGGCTGCGCGCCGACGGGGGACGGCTGCTCGGGCTGGCCCGGGGCGGCCGGCTCGCCGCTGTGCTCCGGGTCGAGCCGGAACCCGCACCCGGGGTGGACGCGCTGGCGTCCGCCGCCCGCCAGGCCGGCCTACGCCTCGTGGTCGCCGGCGCCGAGGACGGCCGGTACGACTTCGCCGACCGCCGCGTACCGGGTGGGTCACGGCTGGCCGAAGCGGTCCGTGACCTGCAACGGGAGGGTGCCGTGGTGATGGTGGTCTCGGGCGAGCGGTCGGCTCTCGCGGCCGCCGACTGCGGGCTCGGCGTCGCCGCGCCGGACGACCTGCCCCCGTGGGGCGCGCACCTGCTCGTCGGCGACGACCTGCGCATCCCCGCCCTGCTGATCGACGCGGCCGGGGTCGCTCGCCGGATGACCGGGCAGAACCTCAGGATCGCCATGGCCGGCAGCGGACTCGGCGCGCTCGGCGCGTTCACCGCAGCCCCCCGGCAGCTGCCCGGTCGGACGATGGCGGCGGTGAACGGGGCCGCCGCGGCCGCCTTCGCGCACGGGGTCTTCCGGGCGCACCGCCTGCCGGACCGGACCGGCGCGCCGGTGCCCGTGCTCACCGCGTGGCACCTGATGCCGGTGGAGACGGTCCTCGACCAGCTCGGCACCCACCCGACCGGGCTGACCGACGAGGAGGCGACCCGCCGCCGCGGCCCGGCGGGCGGGGCCGGGAACGGACCGGCCGGCCTGCTCCGCGCGTTCGTCGACGAACTGTCCAACCCGCTCACCCCGGTGCTGGCCGCCGGGGCGGTGCTCTCCGCCGCGTTCGGCTCGCTCGTCGACGCGGCACTGGTCGGCGGCCTGGTGGGCGGCTCCGCGCTGGTCGGCGCCGTGCACCAGCGGAACACCGAACGGTCGCTGGCCGAGCTACTGTCCCGCTCCGCGGTCACCGCCCGGGTGCTGCGGGACGGCGTGGAACGGGTGGTGCCCGCCGAGGAGCTGGTGCCCGGCGACGTGGTCAGCGTCAGCTCCGGGGATGCCGTACCGGCCGACTGCCGGGTGCTGACCAGCGACGGGTTGGAGTCCGACGAGTCGTCACTGACCGGCGAGTCCCTGCCGGTGGCGAAGAGCCCGGAGCCGGTGGTCGCCGCCGCGATCGCGGAGCGGCACTCGATGCTCTTCGAGGGCACCACGGTCGCCGCCGGGCACGGCACCGCCGTGGTGGTGGCCACCGGCGCGGAGACCGAGGCCGGGCGGAGCATGGCGATGGCCCGGGAGGCCCCGCCGACCAGTGGGGTGGAGGCGCGGCTCGGCAGGTTGACCAGCAGCGCCGTGCCGCTGGCTGCCGGCTCGGCGATCGCGGTGGCCGGGGCGGGGCTGCTCCGGGGCGTACCCCTGGCCGAGACGGCGGCGACCGCCGCGAACCTGGCCGTGGCGTCGGTGCCGGAGGGGCTGCCGTTCCTGGTCAGCGCCGCGCAGCTGGCGGCGGCGCGACGGCTGGCCGAGCACGGTGCCCTGGTACGCAACCCGCGCACCATCGAGGCGCTGGGCCGGGTGGACGTGCTCTGCTTCGACAAGACCGGCACCCTCACCGAGGGGAAGTTGCTGCTGGCCGGCGTGGGCACCGGCGACGACCGGTACGGCCCGGCGGACCGGCTCGACGAGCCGCTGCGGGCGACGCTGGCGGCCGCGCTGCGTGCCACCCCCTTCGCCGCCGACCCGGACGAGTTGCCGCAGCAGACCGACCGGGCGGTACGCCGGGGCGCGAACGCGGCCGGGGTGGCCGAGCAGACCGGCGCGGCGGGCTGGACCGCGACGGGCGGGCTGCCGTTCGAGCCGTCGCGGGGCTACAGCGCCACGGTCGGGCGGACCGCCGACGGCCTGCTGCTGAGTGTGAAGGGCGCGCCCGAGTCGGTGCTGCCGCGCTGCGCGTCCCGGCGTACCGCCGGGGGCGACCGCCCGTTGGACGCGGCCGGCCGGGACGAGGTGCAGGCCATGCTGGCCGCCCGGGCCGGCGCCGGGCACCGCATCCTCGCCGTCGCGGAGTGTCCCGTGTCCACCGACTCGGTCAGCGACGAGCAGGTCGACGGGCTGGTGTTCGTGGGCTTCCTGACGCTCGCCGACGGGGTGCGGGAGAGCGCCCGGCCGTCGGTGGAACGGATCCGCGCGGCCGGCGTGCACACCGTCATGATCACCGGTGACCATCCGGCGACCGCCGAGGCGATCGCGGCCACCATCAGCCCGGACCACGGGCAGCAGCGGGTGGTGACCGCCACCGACCTGGACCGGCTCGACGACGCCGCGCTGGCGGAGCGGCTGATGGCCACCGACGTGGTGGCCCGGTGCACGCCCGCGCACAAGGTCCGCATCATCCAGGCGTTGCAGCGCCGGGGCCGGACGGTGGCGATGACCGGCGACGGCGCCAACGACGCCCCGGCGATCCGCCTCGCCGACGTGGGGATCGCCCTCGGTCAGCGGGGCACCCCGGCCGCCCGGGCGGCCGCCGACCTGGTGGTGACCGACGACCGGCTGGAGACGATCATCGCCACGCTGGTCGAGGGACGGGCGATGTGGTCTTCGGTCCGCCACGCGCTCAGCATCCTGGTCGGCGGCAACCTCGGCGAGATCGCGTTCAGTGTGCTGACCGCCGCGTCGACCGGCCGGTCCGCCCTGACCGGACGCCAACTGCTGCTGGTCAACCTGCTCACCGACCTCGCGCCGGCGCTCGCCATCGCGGTCCGGCCGCCGGCCGACGACCGCGCCGACCATCTGCTGCGCGAGGGACCGGACTCCTCGCTCGGCGCCACCATGACCCGGGAGATCGGGCTCCGGGCGGCGGCGACCACGCTGGGCGCGACGGCGGGCTGGACGATCGCCCGGTGGACCGGCACCCGACGCCGGGCCGGCACCGTCGCGCTCGCCTCGCTGATCGGCACCCAGCTCGGCCAGACCGTGCTGGCCGGCGGCACCAGCCCGACCGTGCTGGCGGCCACCGCCGCGTCCGTCGGGGTGCTGGTCGTGGTGGTGCAGACGCCGGGGGTCAGCCAGTTCTTCGGGTGTACGCCGCTGGGCCCGGTGGGCTGGACCATCGCCACCGGCTCGGCGTTGGGCGCGACGTTCGCCAACGGCGCGCTGACCCGGCTGGTGGACCGCCTGCCGCAGCCCGGCTCGTCCTGACCCTCAGTGCCAGGTGGCGGCGGCCCGGCGCAACCGGTCGTTGACGGCCCGCCCGACCCCTTCGTCGGGCACCGGCTCGGCCACGATCTCGGTCACCCCGGCCGCGTCGAGCCGGTGCAGCGCGTCGAAGAGACGCGCCGCCGCCGCGGTGAGGTCACCGTCCGGTGACAGCACCTCCACCGCCGCCCAGTCACCCTCCGCCGGTGGCTCCCGGAACGCCAGGAACCCGCGCCGGCCGCCGTCGGGCTCGCCCGCCGCGCCCAACCGCAACGGGGTACGCGGGGCGTAGTGCGCGGCCAGCGTCCCGGGCGCGACGGGCTGGCCGGAACTGCCGAGGCGGACGTCGACCGGCCCGACCGCCTCGACCAGCGCCTCGACCGGCAGCGCGCCCAGCCGCAGCACCACCGGCCGGTCGCCGCGCGCGTCCACGATGGTCGACTCGATCCCGCACCGAGTGGGTCCGCCGTCGAGCACCACGTCCACGGCGCCGCCCAGCCCGGCCACGACGTGCTCGGCCCGGGTGGGGCTGAGCTGGCCGAACCGGTTGGCGCTCGGGGCGGCCACCGGCACGCCGGCGGCGGCGATCAGCGCCCGGGCGGCCGGTTCGTCGGGCACCCGCACGGCCATGGTCTCCAGGCCGGAGGTGACGATCGGCGGGATCGCCGCCGGCCGGTCCACGATGAGGGTGAGCGGGCCGGGCCAGAACCGGTCCGCCAGCGCGGCCACGGCCGCCGGCACCGCACCGACCAGGGCGGTCAGGTCGGCGGCGTCGGCCAGGTGGCTGATCAGCGGGTCGAAGCTGGGCCGGGCCTTCGCTTCGAAGATCCGCGCGGCGGCGCGGGCGTCCAGCGCGTTCGCGCCCAGCCCGTAGACGGTCTCGGTGGGGAAGGCGACCAGCCCGCCGGCGCGCAGCACGGCGGCGGCCTCGTCGATGCCACTGTCGGCCGGCAGGACGCGCGGGGTTCCGGTGCTCACGCTCCGACGCTAGCCTGCGCCGGAGGCCGACCCGGCGGGACCCCGGCCGGATCAGTCCCGCTCGTCGGCGGCGTCGGGGAGGCTGGGCGCGTCGGTGGGGTACAGGCCGGCCGCGAAGCCGTACACCTGGTCGCCGGCGCGGGGGATCTGGGCGAATCTGCGGGCCAGCGCCTGCACCTCCGCCCAGAACTCGCGGACGTCCTCGATCGGGATGCGGGCGTGCACCAGCGTGCAGCGCAGCTCGTCGGCGGCGTGCGCGGCGGCCGCCTCGGCCGCGGCTTCGGCCAGTCCGTTGATCCGGGCGACGACCTGCTTGTCCTCGGCGCGGTGGAGCGCGCCGACGTAGAACGTGCGGGCGACCCGGCCGTAGAAGCGTTCCTCGATGGCCCGGACCCGGCGGGTGCGCACCACGCGCAGCAGTCCCGCGTCGAGCAGCTGGTTCACGTGGTAGGCCACGCTGCTCTTGGGCCGGTCCACGGCACGGGCCAGCTCGTTCACCGTGGCCGCGCGTTCCAGCAGCAGCTCCAGAAGGGTGCCGCGCAGGGGGTCGGCGAGCGCGCGCAACTGCTCGGGGGCGGTGACCACGAGCAGGTCGTCGAGGTCGTAGTCCGGGATCCGCTGATTGACCGACATTTCTCGACCGTTCTAAGATTCTGGTTCGTTCGATGATTCTGGTCCGACAGTCAGGAGTCTAGGGATGGCCGAGATCCTCCTCTTCCACCACCTGCGGGGGCTCACCGACGGCGTCCGCGCCCTCGCCGACGCGCTCGGTGCCGCCGGGCACACCGTGCACGTCCCCGACCTCTTCGACGGCGAGCGGCCGGCGACCCTGGAGGACGGCTCGGCGCTGGTCAAACGGATCGGCGGCGACGTCCTCGACCAGCGGGCCGACCGGATCGTCGCCGACCTGCGCCCCGACCTGGTCTACGCGGGCATCTCCTGGGGTGCCGCCATCGCCCAGCGGCTCGCCCAGACGCGGCCCGGCGCACGGGCCGCCCTGCTCTACGAGGCCTGCCTGCCGGTGACCGGCGAGTGGGCGATCGGCCCCTGGCCCGACGGCGTGGCCGTGCAGGTGCACGGCATGGAGCAGGACCCGTTCTTCGGCCTCGAGGGTGACGTCGACGCCGCTCGGGAGCTGGTGTCGATCGTCGGCCCCGAGCGCGGCGAGTTGTACGTCTACCCGGGCGACCGGCACCTGTTCACCGACCGCTCCCTCCCGTCGTACGACGCCGACGCGACCGCGCAGGTGGTGGGCCGCAGCCGCGACCTCCTCGCCCGACTCGGTTGACGATTCACCCGGCGTCCCGCAGCCGCGCCACCGCGGCGGCGTACTCGGCGTCGGTGAGCGCACCCCGCTGGTGTTGGCGGGTCAGCACGTGAAGGTCCCGGCGCTGGTCGGCGCTCAGCGTGGGTGAGCCGGCCGGCCCGGTCTCCGCCGTCGGGAACGGCGGACGGACCGGCGGGCCCGCCGGCCGGGCCGCCCGGTGGTGCGCCCGCAGGGTGGCGAGGATCTCGTCGTAGTGCTCCGGCCAGGTCGCCAGCCGGCCCAACTCCGGGTTGAACGAGAACAGCCGGAAGTGGCCGCGCTGCAACGGCGTCTGCACCGGCACGCCGTCGACCCGGTCGATGACGATCGCCAGCCGACCCATGTCCAGCCCGGCCATCGAGCCCGTGCCGCTGCGGATCTCCGCCACCGACGCCCACGGCACCGTCGTCGTGCGGAACATCGCACGGGAGCGCACGCCGACGTCGCTCACGTAGACGCCCAGCATCGCCTGCCGGACCCCGACCACGAGGCCGAGCGCGAGCCAGGCCGCACCGAACACGGCCACCGGCGCCGGGACCACTCCGTACAGGCCGCCGACCACGAGAAACGCCCCGACGCCGGCCGTCAGCAGCACGCCGAGAAGCGCGCCGGCGGTCTCCAGGTCCAGTGAGTACGGTCGCTGCCACCGGGTCATGCCGTCAGGGTGACCGGCCGTGTCCAGTGCTACTTGTACTGCGCGATCTGGATCAGGTTGCCGCAGGTGTCGTCGAACACGGCGGTGGCCACCGGACCCATGTCGACGGGCTCCTGCGTGAACAACACACCGAGCCCGCGCAACCGGTCGTGCTCGGCGGCGACGTCGTCCACCGCGAACTGCGTGAGCGGGATGCCGTCGCCGGCCAGCGCCTCCTTGAACGCCTTGGCGGCCGGGTGCGCGTCGGGCTCCAGCAGCAGCTCGACGCCGTCCGGGGCCTCGGGCGAGACGACCGTCAGCCAGCGGTGCTCCCCGGTCGGCACGTCGGTCTTCTTCACGAAGCCGAGCACGTCGGTGTAGAAGCGCAGCGCCTTCTCCTGGTCGTCGACGTACACGCTCGTCAGGTTGATCCTCATGGCGTCTCCTCGGTGGGTTCGGACCTGAGCCATCGCTCGGTGATGGACCGCAGCGGGCGGGTGTCGAGGTGGTGGAACTTGTAGCGACCCTGCCGCCGCGTGACGATCAGGCCGGCGGTCTCCAGGACGTCGAGGTGCTGCGAGATCGCCTGCCGGGACGAGCCGACCTGGTGCCGCGTCGCCAACCGACCGCAGATCTCGAACAGGGTCTGACCGTCGCGCTCGGTCAGCTCGTCGAGGATCAGGCGGCGGGTGCGATCGGCCAGCGCCTGGAAGAGATCGCCCACGTCCACCACAATAGGCAAGTCACCGCTTGCATACAACGAGGGCGACATGATCGTTCCGGTGGTCGACCTCGCCGCGGTCAGGCCGATCGCCGTCGACGGCGAGAGCTATCGCTGGTCGGTCCGCCGGAAGCCGACGTACGGCCAGGGCCTGGCCTGGTCACCGCTGAGCTTCGCCGTCGAGCGGACGGACCCACCTGGCTGCGCCGCCCTCGTCGTCCGTGTGGCGTCCCCTCGACCGGACAACTGGATGAACGCCGCCGGCTCCACGGTGGTGCCCTCGACGGTCGCCGCCGCCGTACGCCAGGCGCTCGGACGCGGATGGCAGCCGACTCGTCCGGGATCGCCGTTCATGCTGGACCTCGGCGACGAGGAAGCGGCTACGCGGGGAACTGCCTCCAGTGCCCCTCGGAAACGACCTCGACGGTGCCGTCGGCCACCTTGATCGCCGTCTGGTCGTCGATGGCGTACGCCGCCCCCCCGATCTCGGCCGCCCACTTCTCCGCACCAGCCATGGTGTTGTCCGGTTCGAGACCCAGGTGCGGGAAGATCGAGAAGTCGACGACCCCCAGCGTGCGGTCGTCGGGCGCGGACTGCCATGCGACGAAGTCCGCGCCGATCCGGGGGGTCAACACCATGCTCCCCGCACTCAACCCCACCCAGACGGTGTCCCGCAGCGACGGCAGGAGATCGGCCAGCCCGGACTGCCGCATCCAGTGGCACAGGTACGTCGCATCACCGCCGCCCACGAGCATGACATCGGCCTCCCGAACCCAGGAGACCCACCGCTCGTCACCGATGCTGGGCAGTGCTGTCAGCTCGAGGACGCCCAGCGACTTCCAGCCCAGGTCGCACATGGGTAGGGGCGTCTGCCCGGTGATGAAGCGCCAGGCCGAGGCCGGCCCGCCCATGGGATACGTCGCCGTGGGGATGCAGAGGGCACTGGAGTCGGCGATCGGCTTGCCCAGCAGGTCGACCAGCGCATCGCGGATGCTCGGGTTCATGACGCCCGCGGACGTGAGAAGAAGTTTCACGCTTGCCTCCTGTACGTAGCGGCCATGACCCTCTTCGCGAGAGCCGGGGAGACAGGTGCTCCCGGCAGTACAGACCGGACACCCGAGCGAGACTCATCGCCGTCGCGACCCCGCACGCCCGTCGACAGAACAGCACAACGGTTCGTCGCGGCGCCTCGGCCCGTGGCTCCCGGATCATCAGAGCTGGAGTTGTCGATCCAGGCGACCTCGCTTCAGCGCCGCACAAAGATCAGGCAGCCTGCAGAGGCCGCGATGGCGACAGAAGCCGCTGCGGTCAGTGCCACTGCGACCGGATCCGGAATTGACGGAAACAACGCTGACACTCTCAGGACGATGGCGACACCTGCCAGAGTCAAGCAGCCGCCTCTACGCATCGGCTGCGGTGGCGACGTCCGGCGTGCAAGACCTTGAAGTAGCGACGGGATACGCCGCGTGACGATTGTTCCGATCCCCAGTGCTGCGACAGCGATGCCGAACAGCGCTGCGACCCACAGGAAGGCGACCGGAGGCGATGCTGACGAGGTGAGCACGGCGCGATCTTCACACGCCTGAATTCCAGTGGCTACCCGACTGCGCGGCGAAATTGGCGGTGCCCCGCCGGCCGGAGGTGTTGCTGTCAGCGGCTGAGGGGTTCGCGGCATGACCGGCGACAGTACGTCAGCGGGACGAACTGTAGGTGCGTTGCCCCCTCGCCCTGACCAGCGCTGACCGGGACCGGTATGACCGCTTGACTGTACTCGGACTCCAGGTCGAACGGGGAAAGTGCGGGCAGGCCCGAGGAACCACCGTGCGACGATTGTCGGTGAGCCGCTTCCACTCAGGATGGCCGGTCCAAGGGCGTCTGGCCGATGATCCTCCGGCGGCCGCTGTCAGGACGCGGCAAGCAGTCGGATCTCGCAGCGGATACCGCTGGCCTTGGCGAGCCGACCATCACCGGTCACGAGTGGGCAGGCCATCAACTCCGCCGCCGCGACGTAAGCCGCGTCGTACGCCGTGACATTGCCCCGCATCTGCCACATCCGGTCAACCAGCATCGCGACGCCAACCTCGTCGATGACCAACGAAGGCAGGGTGTCGATCGCCTCCTGAGCCCGGGCAAGGCCGAGCTTCCCGCCGAGGACCTTGCCTCTGATCACAGACATGACCTCGACCAGAAGATGACTCGGCGCGGCCCAGTGCGGATCTCCGGTCAGTTCCGCCCGCGCCGCGTCCCCGACCGGGCCATCATCGACCAGAGCGTCGGCCAGAACCGACGCATCCACGACGATCACGCGGCGCTTCCCCACGATCCGCGCTGCTCCCGCTGGTCGTTCAACTCTGCGGCGCTCTCCCCCGGCAGAGAGCGAGCACCGTCGGATCGGCCGGCGAAGCGATCAAGGGCCGCCGTGTTGCGCAGCCGTCGAGCCTGCGTCTCCACCAGTTCCAGCAGGTATGCCTGGAGTGACTGCCCGCGCGCCCTGGCCTGGGCCGCCAGGGCGTCTCGCACTTCTTCCGGCACGTCCCGAATCTGGAGAGCAACCATGCATTCATTATGCATGCATCATCGCTCGCTCGCCAGGAAAGACTCGCACCCTCGATCAACTGGTTCGCATGACGACTGCGGTCCAGCCAAGAGCCGCAGATAAGAGAATTGTGTCGAGCCCAGGGGACTCGAACCCCTTGCCTTGCAAAGATCAGGAGCGCTGTCGGCTGGCGTCTGCCAGTGCGGCTGATCTGCTCGGCCTGTCGAATGCCGCCGCTCCTCACCGGTGCCTGTCGGCTGGCGTGGCTGTACGGTTGGCTGTGCAGCCAGGGAAGGTCACCGACACCATGACGGCACCGCCGAACCTGACCGTTCCGGTTCGGGAGGTCGCCCTCGCCCGGTGGCTCTCCACTGATCTCGACGCCATTGCGATCGGACGGCGGCATCCCTTGGCCGGCGGCGTGGACTCACCTCTTGTCGAGCGGGTCGAGGTCACCGCCGTGCGGACGACCGGGGAGCGGGATCGGTTCGAGGTCGTCGCAAAGCGTGCATCTTCCGCCGAGGTGATCGCCCTGCATGAGATCGCGACGGTACCTGCCGCCGATGCCTTCCCGGAGCTGATTGACGCTGGCACTGATGGCTCCGGCCCGTGGGTGGTGACGCCGTTCTATCCCGGCTCGACGCTGCCGTGGGACGCGGAGGTTCCGGAGGTGGTGTTCGCGAGCTTGGCCCGGTTGCACCACCGATACCTCGGACGTTCGAGCAGGCTTCCCGTAGATCTTCCTCGAGTGGATGAGAGCTTCTGCCGCCACGCGTTGATGGACTTCGCATCGTCGTGGATTCACGATGCCCGGCGCGAAAAACCCCATCCGGTGCACGACCGTGCCCTGGATCTGCTCCATCGATGGTCCCGCGACGAACGCATCCACGTCGGGCTGCACGTGCTACCCGCCGCGCTCTTACACGGCGACGTATACGGACACAACGTTGTCGTTGTAGACGATGAGGGTACGCAGCCTCGACTGATCGACTGGGGAAGCGCGCGAGTTGGCCCGATCATGCTAGACGTCGCCCTGTCCGCCGAGGCGTCGTCAGGCGGCTTCTCCGCGTATCTTCGGGCGTGGGAGGAAGTGGCAGGTTGTCCCCTCGATCCATGGCAAGCGGAGGCGGGACATGCTTGGGCGACCGCCTTCAGTAACGCAATGTTCGTTGGCGCAGTCGCCGCACGATTCGGCCCAACTCACGCAGAAAAGATGCTCGACAAGGCCGAGGCGGCGCTAGAGCGATTCGGGCAGCTCCTCGCAGGGGTGCGGTCTCTCGGTAGCTGAGCGGATCTCCTCGTCGGGCAGTCGTAGACCGTCCAGCCTCCCCGGACGGGGCCAAGGTCGTTCGTCCGGTAGGGCGCTCCACCTTGTCCCCGTCCGGGGAGGCTGGTAGCCCGTGTGGTGCCCGGCGAGGTGATCCGCGGCATCTCTGAGGAGGGTCGGGGTTCGGGGCGGCTGTTGGGCCTGCGCTGGTCGGATGTCGACCTGCCGGGGAAGGCGCTGTTCGTTCGGCAGACGCTCCAGCGCACAGATAGCGGGCTGGAGTTCGTGCCACCGAAGACGCACCGGTCGAGCCGTCCGCTGCCGCTGTCGTCCCTCGCGGTACGGGCGTTGGAATCGCAGCGGGTACGCCAGGCCAAGGAACGGCTCGCGGCCGGGGAGCTGTGGTCGGATCTCGGCCTGGTCTTCGCCAGCACCATCGGCACCGCGATGGAGCCGCGGAACGTCAACCGGCACTTCGAGCAGCTCCGCGTGGCGGCCGGTCTGGACTGGCTGCACCTGCACGACCTGCGGCACGCGTTCGCCACGTTCCTGCTCGACGAAAGCGAGGAGCTGCCCACGGTGATGGAGCTGCTCGAGCACTCCACGATCCGGATGACGGCCGACACCTACGGGCACGTCCTGCCGGCGCGGGCTCGTCAGGCTGCCTCGGCCATCGACCGGGTCCTCGGCGAGGAGGGGACGGCGTGACCGCTTGGCTGTACGAATGGCTGCACTCGGGACCGAGATCAACCGGTGGAAGTGCTGGTGGAGCCCAGGGGACTCGAACCCCTAACCCCTGCCTTGCAAAGGCAGTGCTCTGCCAGTTGAGCTAGGGCCCCGTGTCGGGCGGCAACCGCCCGGTGTCAGCTCAGCGCAGGTCGGGCGCGGTGGTGGCCTCGTGCCACAGGGCGCGCTCGTCGTTCGAGGCCTTGACCTTCTTGGCCACGACGGCGGCCACACCGACGATGCCGGCCAGGATCAGCAGCTTCTTGAACATGGGCGTGACCCCTCGCGCTCGACGACCGTCGGACGGTGTGCGGTGGGGCTAGCTGGAATCGAACCAGCGACCTCAGAGTTATCAGCTCTGCGCTCTAACCGACTGAGCTATAGCCCCGCGTAGCGACGAGCAAGGTTAACCCATCGCCTTCTTCGCCCCCAAATCGGGGGGCCCATGACGGAACCTACCCGGAGACACGACGCCGGGGCGACCGCTTTACGCGGCGGCGCCCCGGCGTCGTCCGGTTCAGTCCCGCTCGGCGAGCGTCAGCTCGATCCCGCCGACCAGGTCGGCGCAGACGTTGTAGACGAACGCGCTCAGCGTGGCCAGCGCGGTGAACAGCACGACGTTGACCAGGCCGATCAGCGCGGAGGTCAGGATCACGCCCTTGGCGGTGATCCGGAACCCGCCCCCGCCGCCCGAGCCGCCGCCGGCGTTGACCAGGTCGGTCAGGCTGTCGTTGACGCTCTTGAACACGCCCATCGCGTCGAGCGCGAGGTAGAGCACCGAGGTCGCCACGACCACGACGATGAAGAGCACGACCGAGACCGCGAACGCGAACTTCATCACGGACCAGGGGTCGATCCGCTTGAGGTTCAGCCGGGCCCGGCGCGGCCCGCGCGACGCGGCCGAACTGACCGAGGTACGCGCGGCGCGTACCGCCTCACCGACGCGCGCGGCACCGACGGCCGCCGCGCCGCTGATCCCCGGCGGCAGGCCACCGCCGTTGGCGGGGCGGCCCTGGGGCTGCTGGGCCTGGGTGCCGCCGGCGGGCCGGGCAGCGTCGGGCGCCGGCTTGGGCGCGGTGCCCAGACCGGCGCCGATGCGCGGCTGGGTGCCGGTCGTCCCGGGGGACGGCCGGGCGGCCGCCGTCGGCGTGGTCGGCGGTGTGCTCGTGGCGGGCTTCGCCGCGGCCGGGGCGGCCAGGCCGTCGGCCGAGGTGGGCGCGTCGACCTTGGTCTCGGTGGCGTCGCTTGTCCCCGAGTCCTCGCCGGGCTTGTCGGGAGGCGGGGCCATGCCGGGGGCCCGGGTGAACTTCGGGGCAGGCGCGTCGGCGGGGACCGTGGCCCGACCCACGGCCGCGCGGCCGGTCGCTGGTGTACCGCCCTGCGCGGCCTCCTCGTCGACCGGGGTGGCCGAGGTCCCCTTGTTCCCCGACTTCGCCTGTGTCTCCGTCATCAACTAGTCCTGTTCGTCAGGCTCGTCGGCATTGCGAGCAATCGCCACGATAGTCACGCCGTCCGGGAGGTCCATCAGCTTGACCCCCATTGTGTTCCGGTCACGCGTACGGCGTACAGGCTTCACCGGAGTCCGGATGACGCCGCCGTTGCTGGTGATGGCGAACAGCTCGTCCTCCGGATCGATCACGACCGCGCCGACCAGACCACCGCGTCGCTCGGTGATCTTCGCAGTCAGCACGCCCTTACCTCCCCGGCCCTGGACCGGGTATTCCTCGATCGGGGTACGTTTCGCGTAACCCCCGTTCGTCGCAACCAGAACGTCCAGACCCTCCCGGACCACCTCGACCGCGAGCAACTCGTCCTCGCCGCTGAAGCGCATGCCGATCACACCGGAGGTGGCCCGGCCCATCGGACGCAGCGCCTCGTCGGTGGCGTTGAAGCGGATCGCCTGCGCGTTCTTCGACACGAGCAGCAGGTCGTCCTCCGGAGCCACCAGGACCGCACCGACCAGCTCGTCCTCATCGCGCAGGTTGACCGCGATGATGCCGCCGGAACGGTTGGAGTCGAACTCCTCGAGCCGCGTCTTCTTCACCAGGCCGTTTCTCGTGGCCAGTACCAGGTAGGGCGCCACCTGGTAGTTCGGGATTTCGATGATCTGCGCGATCTGCTCGTCCGGTTGGAACGCGAGCAGGTTGGCCACGTGCTGGCCCTTGGCCACCCTACTGGCCTCGGGAAGCTCGTAAGCCTTCGCCCGGTAGACCCGACCCTTGTTCGTGAAGAACAGGATCCAGTCGTGGGTAGAGCATACGAAGAAGTGGCTCACAATGTCGTCCTGCCGGAGCGTCGCCCCGCTGACGCCCTTGCCCCCACGCCGCTGCGACCGGTAGAGGTCGACCTTCGTCCGCTTGGCGTACCCGGTGCGCGTGATCGTCACGACCACGTCCTCGCGGGCGATGAGGTCCTCCATCGAGACCTCGCCGTCGAACGGCACGATCTTGGTGCGGCGCTCGTCGCCCCACTTGGCGATGATCTCGCCCAGTTCCTCCGAGACGATCCGCCGCTGCCGCTCGGGCTTGGCCAGGATGTCCTTGAGGTCGGCGATCTCCAGCTCGAGCTTGGCCAGGTCGTCCAGGATGCGCTGCCGCTCCAGGGCGGCCAGGCGACGCAGCTGCATGTCCAGGATCGCGGTCGCCTGGACCTCGTCGATGTCCAGCAGCCGGATCAGCCCCTGCCGGGCGTCCTCCACCGTGGGCGAACGCCGGATCAGGGCGATCACCTCGTCCAGCGCGTCCAGCGCCTTGGACAGACCGCGCAGGATGTGCGCGCGCTCCTCCGCCTTGCGCAGCCGGAACGCGGTCCGCCGGCGGATCACCTCGATCTGGTGCTCGACGTAGTAGCGGATGAACTGGGCCAGGTTGAGCGTGCGCGGCACACCGTCGACCAGCGCCAGCATGTTGGCGCCGAACGTCTCCTGGAGCTGGGTGTGCTTGTAGAGGTTGTTCAGCACCACCTTGGCGACCGCGTCGCGCTTGAGCACCAGCACGATCCGCATGCCGGTACGTCCGGAGGACTCATCCCGGATGTCGGCGATGCCGGCGAGCTTGCCCTCCTTGATCAGCTCGGCGATGCGCTCGGCGAGGTTGTCCGGGTTGACCTGGTAGGGCAGCTCGCTGACCACCAGCGCCGGCCGGCCCCGCTTGTCCTCCTCGACCTCGACCACCGCGCGCATCCGGATCGAGCCACGCCCGGTCCGGTACGCGTCCTGGATGCCCGCCTGGCCGACGATCAGGCCGTGGGTCGGGAAGTCCGGGCCCTTGACGATCTCCAGCAGGGCTTCCAGCGTGGTCGCCTCGTCGGCCTCCGGGTGCTCCAGGCACCACTGCACGGCCGCGCCGATCTCGCGCAGGTTGTGCGGCGGGATCTTGGTGGCCATGCCGACCGCGATGCCCTCGGATCCGTTGATCAGCAGGTTCGGGATCCGCGACGGCAGGATGGTGGGCTCCTTGGCCCGGCCGTCGTAGTTGTCCTGCAGGTCGACGGTGTCCTCGTCGATGTCCCGCAGCATCTCCATGGCGAGCGGGTCGAGCTTGCACTCGGTGTTGTGGCTGACGAAGCCGTCGGAGACGAACGAGTGGTCGTCGGTGTCCACCCGGATGCTGTAGACCGGGCGTACCCCGGCGTCGGTGATCCCGGTCACCTCGGCGTAGTAGAAGCGTCCGTCGACAAGCGGCTCGACCACGTCGAGGATGCCCGGCTCGGTGATCCGGCCCGCGATCTCGTCGCGGTCCCGCTCCCAGCGCTCGATCCGGTCGACGTTGTGCCGGCGCAGCCAGTCACGCTCGGTCCAGCGGCTCGCGCCGTGCTCACGGATGAAGTCGCCGACGAACGGCACGTGGTCGCCGGAGAGCGCGGTGCTGCTCGCCGGCACCTGGGCCAGCTCGGACTCCAACTTGGCCTGCTTGCGGCCGAGGAAACCGACGTGAGCGGCGAAGATCCGGGCGTCCCGCCGGTTGGTGACGACGACCTTGATCTCGCCACTCTCGTACCGGCACTGCTTGCTGACGATGCCGAACTCCAGCAGGAGTTGCTGCACCTCGCGGGCCAGGCGCTCACTGCGGGTGGAGTACGAGACCTGGATGGTGTGGCGCGGCAGCAACGACGAGGAGCCGTCGCCCTCGAACAGCGCCTGAAGGAAGGCGCGCTTCACCGCGGCCGACCCGCGCCAGACGAACTCCGGCACGAACTTCGCGGCGCTGCGCCGGCCCACCAGGTCACCGAGCGCAGTAGAGGCAAGCTGCCGAATGCTCGCTCGCATCCGGTGCAGGGTCTTACCCGAGGGCATGATCTCTTCGCCGAACCAGCGCTTGCCACCAACGGCAAGGTCGAAGGCCGCGACAACTCGGGTGAAGAACTCCCGGTCCGCGTTGGCGAACTCGACCCACTCGTGGGAGATCCAGCCCTCGCTAACGAGCGCACCGGCCAGCACCGCTGCCTCGACGTGCTCCAGCATCGGGTAGCCGATCTCGTCCGGCACGCTGCGCTGGAGGACCACCCGGTCGCCGGGCGAGATCTCGGCCAGCAGCTTCCAGAGCAGGGTCGGCACGCCGGCCACGTTCACCAGGCAGAGCACCGGGTGGTTGTGGGTGCCGGTCAGCTCGTACCCCTCGCGGGTGCGCAGCCGCAGCGTCGGCTGCTCGCCGGAGTGGAAGAACTTGCTGGCGCGGACCAGGTCGCCGTTGCGGTCGCGAACCTTCAGGTCGACGTCGGTCTCGCTGCTCGGCGCCGCGTCCGGCACGACGTCGCCGATCCGGAAGCTACCATCAAAGGTGCGAATGCGGACATCTGCCGTAATACAGTATCTCATGGCCGCAGCCGGATCATTTCCGGGCGAGCCGAAGTTGCCGTTGCCGTCGACCAGCGGGTAGCGCAGCGACCACGGCTGCGCCATCCGGACCAGCGCGTCGTAGATGGCCGAGTCACCGTGCGGGTGGAACTGGCCCATCACGTCGCCGACGACCCGGGAGCACTTCACGTAGCCGCGGTCCGGCCGGTAGCCGGAGTCGAACATGGCGTAGAGGATCTTGCGGTGGACCGGCTTGAGCCCGTCCCGGACGTCCGGCAGGGCCCGCCCGACGATGACGCTCATCGCGTAGTCGAGGTACGAGCGCTGCATCTCGACCTCGAGGCCGACCGGCTCGATCCGGTCGTGCTGGACGACCGCGGCCACTGTCTCCGGGGTCTCCGGCTCGTTCGGGGTGGACTCGGGAGTATCGGTCACTGTTAACCCTTATCAGACTCAGAGTCGTGATCTCGCTGTGGATAACGGCTGTGGAAAGCGGCCAGACTGTGGATAACTCTGTGGACCGCCGGGCCGGCCGGTGGATTTCCGGCCGGCCCGGACCGGTCCGTCAGATGTCCAGGAACCGCACGTCCTTGGCGTTGCGCTGGATGAACGAGCGGCGCGCCTCGACGTCCTCACCCATGAGGACGCTGAACAGCTCGTCGGCGGTTGCGGCGTCGTCCAGCGTGACCTGGCGCAGGGTGCGGGTGGCCGGGTTCATCGTGGTCTCCCACAGCTCGGGGTAGTTCATCTCACCGAGACCCTTGAACCGCTGGATGTCGTCCGGCCGGGCGTTGGGCTTCTTCTGCTGGCGCAGCGCGATCAGCCCGTCACGCTCCCGGTCGGAGTACGCGTACTGGGCGTCGTCGCCCTTCTTGTTCCACTTGATCTTGTAGAGCGGCGGGGCGGCCAGGTAGACGTGCCCCAGCTCGACCAGCGGCCGCATGAACCGGAACAGCAGGGTGAGCAGCAGCGTCTGGATGTGCTGGCCGTCGACGTCGGCGTCGGCCATCAGCACGATCTTGTGGTAGCGCAGCTTCTCGATGTCGAAGTCGTCGTGGATGCCGGTGCCCAGCGCGGTGATCAGCGCCTGCACCTCGTTGTTCTTCAGCACCCGGTCGATCCGGGCCTTCTCCACGTTGAGGATCTTGCCGCGGATCGGCAGGATCGCCTGCGTGCGCGGGTCGCGGCCCTGCTTGGCCGAACCACCGGCCGAGTCGCCCTCGACGATGAAGACCTCGGACTCGCGCGGGTCGGTCGACTGGCAGTCGGCCAGCTTGCCCGGCATCGAGCCGGACTCCAGCAGCGACTTGCGGCGGGCCAGCTTGCGCGCCTGCTGGGCGGCGATGCGGGCCCGGGCGGCCTGGGACGCCTTCTGGATGATGGTCTTCGCCTCGGCCGGGTTGCGGTCGAACCAGTCGACCAGCGACTCGTTGCAGACCCGCTGCACGAAGCCCTTGACCGGGGTGTTGCCCAGCTTGGTCTTGGTCTGACCCTCGAACTGCGGGTCGGTGAGCTTGACCGAGATGATCGCGGCCAGGCCCTCGCGGATGTCTTCCCCGGAGAGCCGCTCGTCGCCCTTGAGCAGCTTCTTCTCGGCGCCGTAGCGGTTGACCACGCTGGTCAACGCGGCCCGGAAGCCCTCCTCGTGGGTGCCGCCCTCGTGGGTGTTGATGTTGTTGGCGAAGGTGTAGACCGACTCGCCGTACGACTCGTTCCACTGCATGGCGATCTCGACCGACATGCCCGTCTCCTCGGCGCCGAACTCGACCACCGTCTTGTGGATCGGGTTCTTCGAGGCGTTGAGGTGCCGGACGAAGTCGGCGATGCCGCCCTCGTAGTGGAAGGTGACCTCGCGGAGCTTCCCCTCCTCGTCCTCCGGCACCCGCTCGTCGAGCAGGTGGATGGTGAGGCCGCGGGTGAGGAAGGCCATCTCCTGCAGTCGCCGGTAGATGGTGTGGAAGTCGAAGTCGACGGTCTCGAAGACGTCCGGGTCGGGCCAGAACGACACCGCGGAACCGGTCCGGTCGGTCGGCTCACCCTTCTCCAGCGGCGTCGGCTTGGAGTGGTCGTAGCGCTGGCGCCAGACGAAGTTGTCCTTGTGGATCTCCACGGCCATCTTCGTGGAGAGGGCGTTCACCACCGAGACGCCGACGCCGTGCAGGCCGCCGGAGACCGCGTACGCCTTGCCGTCGAACTTGCCGCCGGCGTGCAGCACGGTCAGCGCGACCTCGACACCCGGCTTCTTCAGCTTGGGGTGCAGGTCGACCGGGAAGCCACGGCCGTTGTCGGTGACCCGGACCCCCCCGTCGCCGAGCAGCACCACGTCGATGGTGTCGCAGTGCCCGGCCAGCGCCTCGTCCACCGCGTTGTCGACGACCTCCCACACCAGGTGGTGCAGACCGCGCTCGCCGGTGGACCCGATGTACATACCGGGCCGCTTCCGGACCGCTTCCAGGCCCTCCAGCACGGTGATGGACTCGGCGCCGTACTTCTTGTTGTCCTCCGCTGCCACCCTCGGCCACTTTCTCGCACCGGCCGCGCGTGGGCGCGGGGCGCGGGTTCGGCGGACAGGACGCGACGTCGGCGCGCACGGGCCGCCCCCGGGATCGCCAGGTCACGGATCGTGCACACCGGTCGCCGCGGATGCCCGCGGATAGCGATCGGCTCGGACCCGATGCGGGACAATGATCAAGGGCCCTGGGGGCCCGCGTCCGTCGCTCCGTGTCGGGTCTTTCGTCTCGCCCCCAATCTTACTGTGCGGAGCCGACCAAACCGCCACTCGGCACCCTCTCCGAGGCGGCTGAGAATGCCGTAGCCGGACGAACCTCGCTGCCCGCGACTCCCCCTACACGCCACTGGGGCCGTGCCGCGCCATCGGCCGCCGCGACCCGTGGCCGCTCGCCGGCCCGGCCGACGACGGGCGCCGACCGGGGGTCGCGGTGGAACTCGACGTGCCGTACCTTTTGCGGCGCCGCCGTTGCGGTCTTGATCTTTCGCGCCCGAACCGGGGACCATCGCCGGAGATGGTCCGACGACGCTTGGTGAGAGGTGACGCCAGATGGGGCTGGACAACGTCGCGGTGCACTGGCCGCGTACCGGCCGCTTCTACGACCCGGTCGCGCCGGCTGAGTTCGTGGACTTCGGCGAGATCGTGGACATGCCACGGATCTCCGCACCGACCGCCGCGCTCGCCGAGCTGATCGCGAAGACCGGCACGGTGCGGGCAACCGTGTACACGGAGCTGGTCGACCTGATCCTCGGGTTGGAGAATGTGCTCTACGCCACGGAGAACGCCGCCGAGGACGAGGATCCGGTGATCGACCCGGACGGGTGTTCCTGGATCGCCGAGGGCGTGGAGAAGTTCGTCGCCCGACACCGCCCGTACGGCGAGGCGGTCACGTTCGAGTCGGTCAGCGAGGTGTTGCGCGCGCTGCTCGGCGACGGTCGGCTCGCCGAGCAGCAGCTCCGCTGGCTGGACAGCCGGCTGGACCGGTTGCGGGACGAGAGCGGCGATCCGCCGCAGTGGAACTTCACCTGCGCCGAGCTGAGCGTGCTGGCCGCGTTCTACCGGCGGTGCGCCGAGCGCGGCTTCGCGGTCTACGCCGACGCCTGACCCGGGTTCCCCGCCCCGCCGGGCCCGGTGGTGGCCCGGTTGGCGGCGGCGATCACCTCGGTGAGCGCGTCGTGCAACTGCCGCAGGTCGGCCAGCGGCAGGCCGAGCCGCTGCACGATGGCCGGCGGGATCCGCTCGGCCTGCGCCCGCAGGGCCCGCCCCTCGGCGGTGAGCGAGACGGCCAGGCTGCGCTCGTCGGAGGCGTCCCGTTCGCGCCGTACGTAGCCGGCGGCTTCGAGGCGCTTCAGCAGCGGCGACAGCGTGCCCGGGTCGAGCTGGAGCAACCGGCTCAGCTCCCGGCCCGACAGCGGCGCGTGCTGCCAGAGCGCCAGCATGACCAGGTATTGCGGGTGGGTGAGTCCCATCGGTTCCAGCAGCGGGCGGTAGACGGCGACCACACCGCGCGCGGCGACGGACAGGGCGAAGCAGACCTGCTGCTCCAGCGCCAGGGGATCGTCCTCGACCCGGTCGGTCACGTGCGCCCTCCTCGTCGTCGTTGCGATGATACCAACGATTGGTGTACCAATTGTTTGTACGCCAATCGTCTGGGAAGGGTGCCAATGAGCAGCGACGAGCAGGTGGGCGACACCTCCGGCCAGGGCGGACGCCTCCTGGGCTGGGTCTTCCGCAACCTCGCCGGCCCCTCCCAGGTGCAGGGTGCCGTGCAGGGCGGCTCGCGGCTGGCGCGCGAGGCCTGGAAACAGGACCTGGAGCGGCGCAAGCAGTGGAGCCGCGAACAACGGGAACTCAAGCGCGCCCGCCGGGAGGCCCGCCGGGCCGGGGGCGACGGTCAGCCGTAGGTGTCGCGCGGTCCCCGGCCGCGCACCCGGCGCGGCCCCCGCGACCAGGACGGCGCGGCCGGACCGTGGATGTGCAGCTTGCGCACCACGTTGTGGCCGACCTCACGGGCGATCTGCTTGAGCAGCGAGCCGGCCAGCAGGCGCAGCTGGGTGGCCCACGCCGTCGAGCGGGCCTCCACGGTCAGCTCGCCGTTCTCCAGCTTCACCGGGCGGCTGTGCTGGGCGACCTCCGGCCCGACCACCTTCTCCCAGGCGCCGAAGACGGTCGCCTCGGCCGCCGGCTGTTGCCAGCCCCGCGCCTTGACCAGCTTGTCCAGCACCGCGCCGAGCGGCTGCGGGTCACGCGGGTCCGGCCCGGCCCCGGAGTAGCCGCGCAGCCGCCGCTCGCCGTCGCCGCGCACCGCGGCACGCCGCCGGGGGGCCGCCGTCTGGCGCCGGGCCTTCGCCGCGTCGAGCACCGCCCGGGCCAGTTCCGGCCCGCTCGCGCCCTCCGGCAGGCCCGCGGCCGGCTCGCCGTCCGCCGACTTCCCGGGGGTACGCGCGTCGCGTCCCGGCCCCAGCCGGGCCGGCGGGAGTCGCACCTCGTCATCCGACACGTCGCACCGTCCCCTCCGCGACCGTGTAGCGGGCGCCGCGCAGCGTCGCCGGCACGTCGTCGTCCACGGCACAGGTCACCAGGAGCTGGCCGGCGCCGCCGACCAGCTCGGCCAGCCGTTCCCGCCGGCCGGCGTCCAGCTCGGCGAAGACGTCGTCCAGCACCAGCACCGGCTCGATCCCGTCGGCCCGCAGCAGGTCGTAGCCGGCCAGCCGCAGCGCCAGCGCGTACGACCAGGACTCGCCGTGGCTGGCGTACCCCTTGGCCGGCAGCGGGCCCAGCGTGAGGGCCAGGTCGTCGCGGTGCGGCCCGACCAGCGTGGTGCCGCGCTCGATCTCGGCGGACCGGTTCGCGGTGAGCGCGGCGGTGAGCGCCTCGGCCAGCGCCGCCCGGTCGGCCGCCGGCTCGGGCAGCTCGACCGACGGCCGGTACGCGATGCCGGCCGCGCCCCGGCCGGCGGCCACCGCGTCGTACGCCTTCGCCACGTGCGGGGTGAGCGCGGCGACCAGCTCCAGCCGGCCGGCGAGCAGGTCGGCCCCGTGCTGCGCCAGGTGGGCGTCCCACACGGCGAGGGTGGACAGGTCACCACCGCGCGTACCACCGGTCTTGCGGGCCAGGTACGACGTCCGCAGCAGCGCGTTGCGTTGCTTGACCACCCGCTCGTAGTCGGCGCGCACGCCGGCGTAGCGGGGCTGGCGGGTGACGAGCAGGTCGTCCAGGTAGCGGCGGCGTTCGGCCGGGTCGCCGCGGACCAGTTCCAGGTCCTCCGGCGCGAAGAGCACCAGGCGCAGCGCGCCCAGCACGTCCCGGGCGCGCCGGGCCGGGGACCGGCCGAGCCGGGCCCGGTTGGCCTTGCCCGGGACGATCTCCAGCTCGACCAGCAGCTCCCGGCCGTCGTGCACCACCGCGCAGCGGATCACCGCCGAGGTGGCGCCCATCCGCACCAGCGGGGCGTCCGTGGCGACCCGGTGCGAGTCCAGGGTCGCCACGTAGCCCAGCGCTTCGGCCAGGTTGGTCTTGCCGACGCCGTTGGCGCCGACGAGCACGTTCGGACCCGGCTCCAGGTCGACGCCGACCCGCTCGTAGGAGCGGAAGTCGACCAGTTCGAGCCGGCGGACGTACACAGGCTGTGGACAGCGCTCAGCGCTTGTGGACGGCGTGGCCGCCGAACTGCTGGCGCAGCGCGGCGACGGCCTTCATGGCGGGTGAGTCGTCCTGCCGCGACGCGAACCGGGCGAACAGCGAGGCGGTGATGACGTTGAGCGGGACGGCCAGCCGGACCGCCTCGTCGACCGTCCACCGGCCCTCGCCGGTGTCCTCGGTGTAGCCGCTCAGCTCGGCCAGCTCCGGGTCCTCGTCGAGCGCCCGGTCGAGCAGGTCGAGCAGCCAGGACCGGACAACAGTGCCCTCCCGCCAGGACTTGAACACGCCGGGGACGTTGGTCACCAGCTCGGAGGCGGTGAGCAGCTCGTAGCCCTCGGCGTAGGCGTGCATCAGGCCGTACTCGATGCCGTTGTGCACCATCTTGGCGTAGTGGCCGGCGCCGACCGGACCGGCGTGCACGAAGCCGAACTCGCCCTCGGGCTTGAGCGCGTTGAAGATCGGCATGAGCCGCTCGACGTGCTCCTGGGCGCCGCCGACCATCAGGCCGTAGCCGTTCTGCCGGCCCCAGACGCCGCCGGAGACGCCGACGTCGATGTAGCCGATGCCCTGCTCGTTCAGCCGCTCGGCGCGCGGGGCGTCGTCGCTGAACCGGGAGTTGCCGCCGTCGATGATGATGTCGCCCTCGCCGAGCACGTCGGCGAGTTCGTCGATGGTGGCGTCGGTGACGCCGGCGGGGACCATGACCCAGATCGCGCGCGGCGAGTCGAGCTTCTCGGCCAGCTCCGCGAGGCTCGCGGCGTCGCTGGGCTCCGGGTTACGGTCGAAACCGACCACCTCGTGCCCGGCGGCGCGCAGCCGCTCGCGCATGTTGCCGCCCATCCGGCCGAGTCCTACCAGGCCGAGCTGCATCTGCTCCTACCTCCGTACGTCAGGGTCGTGCTGCCTGCGATCAGCGGGACACGCGGATCGGCATGATGAGGTACCGGTACCCCGGGATGACCTCGCCATCCTCGCCGGCCGGGGAAATGACCGCGGGCTTGAACGCGTCGACGAACCGCAGCAGGGCGTGCTGGGCGCCCAGGTTGTTCAGGCCGTCGATCAGGTACTGCGGGTTGAAGCCGATGGTGAGCGGGTCGCCGCTGAAGGTGGCCTCCATGGCCTCGCTGGCCCGGGCCTCCTCGGTGCCGCCGGCCTCCACCACGAGCCCGTCCGAGCTGAAGCTGAGCAGCACCGGGGTGGTGCGCTCGGCGACCAGCGCCACCCGCTTGACCACCTCGATCAGGGTGGCGACCGGGACGCGGGCCTCGGCGTTGTGGTCGGCCGGGAAGAGCGACCGCACCGGCGGGTAGTTGGCGCCGTCGAGCAGCCGGCTGGTGGTCCGGCGGGTGCCGCCGGAGAAGCCGATCATGCCCTCGCCGGCGCCGCCGGAGGAGAGCGCCATGGTGACGTGCCCGCCGAGCGGGCCGAGCGCCTTGGCGGTGTCGTGCAGCGTGCGGGCCGGAACCAGCGCGTTGAGGCTGATCTCCGGGTCGTCCGGGTTCCACTCCATCTCGCGCAGCGCGAGGCGGTAGCGGTCGGTGGCGAGCATCGCCATGGTGCCACCGGACAGCTCGAGCCGGACGCCGGTCATCATCGGCAGCGTCTCGTCCCGGCCGGCGGCCACGGCGACCTGGGCCACCGCGGCGGCGAAGGCGGCGGCGTCGACGGTGCCGGCGCTCTCCGGCATCTCCGGCAGGGTCGGGTAGTCCTCCACCGGCATGGTCGGCAGGGTGAACCGGGCGCTGCCGCAGACCAGCTCCAGGTGGGCGCCGACGGCGGCGATGTCCACCGGCTTGGCCGGCAGGGCCTTGGTGATCTCGGCGAGCAGTCGACCGGAGACGAGGGCGGCGCCGTCCGCGTCACCCTGCACCTCGACGGTCACCTGGCTGGAGACCTCGTAGTCGAAGCCGGAGACCTGGAGGTTGCCGTCGGTCACCCGGAGCATCACCCCGGCCAGCACCGGTACGGAGGGTCGGTTGGGCAGGCTCTTGGCGGTCCACGCGACCGCCTCGGCGAGCGCGTCGCGCTCCACTCGGAACTTCATCAATGCCTCCGCGTCGACGTCAGCGACAACTCTCTCATG
Organism: Micromonospora sp. WMMD754; assembly: GCF_049315235.1. Lineage (NCBI taxonomy): Bacteria > Bacillati > Actinomycetota > Actinomycetes > Micromonosporales > Micromonosporaceae > Micromonospora > Micromonospora sp. WMMD754. The sequence goes on along the minus strand of NZ_CP186058.1, from coordinate 2,003,949 downwards.
CCGACCGCTGCCACCCGTCCCGCCCGACCGTGCGGGTACCCATCGCACCTTAGGGCGCGTGGGCATCGGCTGTGCGCCCGACCCCGTGGATCCAGGTGCCCGGGCGACTGCCGGCGGCAGTGCTCCGGCCCGATCCACAGGAAGTCCAACGGTGATGATTGGTTTTTGTTGTTTAGAAGAGATAACTCATCGTCTTCATCGCACCTGTGCAAACTGTGGAGAACCCGCGTCCGCGCAGGTCAGACAGGTTATCCACCGGTGGTTTGGCTGTGGAGAACCAGGGGTACAACCCGTGTCCCGGTCCACAGCCGTCGCCAGCTCCCGGGTTTTCCACGGCTGTCCACCGGTTGTCCACCGGTAATCCACCGGGTTTCTCCCCAGTGCTGTGGACAGCGCCGACGCCGTCGACCGCGGTTGTCCCCAGAACCTTCAACAGGCCGCCCACAGGCGGACCGTCGTCGGTGGACAACGGAGCCGTCGTCCCCAGGCATCCACAGCGTCGTCCCCAGGAGTTGTCCACAGTCTGTGGGTAACCGGCCGAATGCACAGGGTGGTTTTCCACCGCCTGTGACACAGGGGGTGTGGACAACGGGCACGAGCTGTGGACGAGCACGCGACCGATCCTGTGCCCTTCACCGGGTCGAGGGTCAACCGCTCCCGCCGCCCGCTCCCCGCAACCCGGGATCTCGGCCCCTCCGGAGGCGAAACACGTCCATGACCGGTGGCCCGTCCGGGCGGAAGGAATGAGCGAGCGGGCAGCGCGGCAGGACAGCCAGCGGCCGACTTCTGGTGTCGAGCAGGGAGCGCGGGTCACCGAGAACGGGTCGCCCCGACACCAAGCCCTTGATCACCGCGCCGAAGTGACGGGCGGGAGGGCCGCAGGGGTGGGGCTCAGGTGTTCTGCTTGATGCGGTTGGTCAGCTCGGCGATCTGGTTGTAGAGCGAGCGTCGCTCCGCCATCTGCTGACGGATCTTGCGGTCGGCGTGCATCACGGTGGTGTGGTCCCGGCCACCGAACGCCTGGCCGATCCGGGGCAGCGACAGGTCGGTCAGCTCACGGCACAGGTACATGGCCACCTGCCGGGCGTTGACCAGCACCCGGGAGCGGGAGTGACCCCGCAGGTCCTCCAGGCTCACCCCGAAGTAGTCGGCGGTGGAGACCATGATCTGGTCGGCGGTGATCTCCGGGCCGGCGCCGTCCGGGATGAAGTCCCGCAGCACCTCCTCGGCCAGCGACAGCTCGACCGAGGAACGGGTGAGGCTGGCGAACGCGGTGACCCGGATCAGCGCCCCCTCCAGTTCCCGGATCGAGTTCGACACCCGGGACGCGATGAACTCCAGCACGTCCGGCGGGGCGTAGAGCCGCTCCTGCGCCGCCTTCTTCTGCAGGATCGCGATCCGGGTCTCCAGGTCCGGCGGCTGGATGTCGGCGAGCAGTCCCCACTCGAACCGGGTCCGCAGCCGGTCCTCCAGCGTCGCCAGCTGCTTCGGCGAGCGGTCGGAGGTGATCACGATCTGCTTGTTGGCGTTGTGCAGCGTGTTGAAGGTGTGGAAGAACTCCTCCTGCGTCCGTTCCCGGTTCTCCAGGAACTGGATGTCGTCGATCAGGAGGATGTCCACGTCCCGGTAGCGGCGCTGGAACGCGCTGGTCTTGTCGTCCCGCAGCGAGTTGATGAAGTCGTTGGTGAACTCCTCGGTCGAGACGTACCGGACCGAGCGGGCGTTGCCCAACGTGGTGGCGTAGTGCCCGATGGCGTGCAGCAGGTGGGTCTTGCCCAGCCCCGAGCTGCCGTAGATGAACAGCGGGTTGTACGCCTTGGCCGGCGACTCGGCCACCGCCACGCTCGCCGCGTGGGCGAAGCGGTTGGACGAGCCGATGACGAACGTCTCGAACATGTACTTCGGATTGAGCCGGTTGCCACCGCTGTCCCCGGCACCGGGGAGCCGGCGGTCGGCCTGGCCGCCGGGACGGTGGTGGTCGGTGCCGCCGCGACCCGGGCCGCTGTCCGTCGCGCCGTCGCGGGGCAGGCCGCGCATCGGGGGAGGGTCGACCGGTCCCGGGGCCTCGCGGTAGCGGGGCTCGTACCCGCCGGCGTCGGGAGCGGCCGGCTCGATCCGGGGCCGCTCGTCGTAGGGGCGGCGTTCCGGCGCGGCCCGCATCGGCTCGGCGAACGCGGCGCCGAACAGGGTGTCCTGCCCGTCCCGGCCGGCCGGGATCAGCTGGGGTCGCCCGCCGTCGGCGGTCCGCTGCCGGGGGGCGGGCTCGTCCACCGGCTGGTCCGGCCGCGCCTCGGCGTACCCGGGCTCCTGGCGGGGAGCGGGGAAGGCCGGTGCGGCCGGCTGGTCGAAGCCGGGAAGCAGGTCCGCGGGGCCGTCCGGTTCGGCGAGCGGCTCCGGAGCGCTGCGGTACACCGTGCCGGCCGGGCGTCCGGCCGGGTCCTCGGCGACCCGCACCGTGACGGCCACCTGGATCGGCCGGCCGAGCCGGCGGCTCAACGCCTCCGTGATGGCGGGGCGGAGCCGGGACTCGATCACGTCCCGGGTGAAGGCGTCCGGGACGGAGAGCAGGGCGGTGTCCTCGACGATCGCCCGGAGCCGGGTGAGCCGGAGGTACGCCCGCTGCTGCGCGGAGATGATCTCGTCGGCGAGTTCCTCGGTGGTCGCCGTCCACACCGCGGCGAGGTCGTTCGCTCCGGTCACCGTCGTGCCACCCCCTCGCCTGATCCTCACGCCCGCCCGGACGGCTGACCGGTCGTCATCCACAAGTTATCCACAGCCTGTGTGTACCGACCGATTGTGGCCGCCCACCGGACGCGGGTCGGACCTGCCCCCTGGTTCGCGGAGGCGCTGAAGCGGGTTCATCGTGCCGAACGATTCAACAGCTTGTCCGGTCTTGCCGATCGGCGACAAACTCGGACCCCCGACGCCGACCGCAATCGCGCACGCTAACAGCGGGGACCCCACACCATCAACCGCCGACACCCTGGCGGCGTTGGCAACATCAGTGAAAACCGCCCCTTCGGTCGCCATTCCGGCGCAGGTCGGAGCCGGAGTGTGACGTTTGACGGTCGTTGCGCCCCTGCGTAGGCTGGAGCGGCTGCTCTCTCGCCCTCTGCTAGGGTGATGGATGCTTGCTGTCCGTGGCTGTCGCCCCGCACCGTCGGGGGTCGCGTCACCGGGCAGCGCCGATCGGAGGTCACCGCCGAGGTGATCTGGACCAGCACACGACCCCGGGCGATCCGCCGCGCGGGGCGTACGACAACGGAGAGCCTGACGTGAGCAAGCGCACCTACCAGCCGAACAACCGCCGGCGCGCGAAGACCCACGGCTTCCGGCTGCGCATGCGCACCCGTGCCGGCCGCGCCATCATCTCGACCCGTCGCGCCAAGGGCCGCACCCGCCTGTCGGCCTGAGGCCGACCGGTCCGGTCCGGGGACGTGGGCAGTCGTGCTGACCGCCGCGCAGCGACTGCGGCGCAGTAGCGACTTCGCCGCAGCGGTTCGCGGTGGCCGACGCGTCGGCCGTGGCGCCGTCGTGGTCCACCTGAGCCTCCCTGAGCCGACCGGCCCCACCGGGACCACCTCGCCGGAGCCGGCGCGGAGCAGCGGTGCGGAGATCTCCGCACCCCGCCGCGCCGGCTTCGTCGTGTCCAAGGCCGTCGGTGGCGCGGTGGTTCGCAACACGGTCCGTCGCCGCCTGCGGCACCTGGTCCGGGAACGCCTGGCCGAACTGCCCGCCGGCACCACCCTGGTGGTACGCGCGCTGCCCCCGGCCGCCGACGCCACGTACGCCCGGCTCGGAGCCGACCTGGACGCCGCCCTCGCCGCCGCGCGGTCGCCCCGGGGACGGCGGTCGCGGTGAACGGTGCGCCCCCGACCCCGTCGCCGACTACCGGTGCCCGCATGCTGCTGGCGCCCATCATCGCGTACCGTCGGTGGATAAGTCCGGCACTGCCGGCCCGCTGCCGGTTCTACCCGTCGTGCAGTGCCTACGCCGTGGAGGCGGTGTCCCGGCACGGTGCGCTGCGGGGGGCCTGGCTGACGGTCCGGCGGCTGTCGCGCTGCCACCCCTTTCACCCAGGTGGTCACGACCCGGTGCCGGAGCCGGGCGATCGCCGCCGTGCCGACGTGACTGGAGCCTGAGAATTGAGTCTCGACTGGATCTACTACGCGATCTCGTGGATCCTGCTGACCTGGCACTCGGCCTGGGACGCCATCGGGGTGCCCGTCGACGCGGTGATCGGCACGAACTGGGCCTGGATCCTCGCCATCGTCTTCCTCGTGGTGACGGTCCGGGTGATCCTCTTCCCGGTCTTCGTCAAGCAGATCAAGTCGCAGCGTGCCATGCAGGCGCTCCAGCCCAAGGTGAAGGAGCTCCAGGAGAAGCACAAGGGTGACCGGGAGACGCTCCAGAAGGAGATGATGGAGCTCTATCGGAAGGAAAAGGCCAACCCCCTGATGGGCTGCCTTCCGATGTTCCTCCAGATCCCGGTCTTCCTGGGCCTGTTCCACACGCTGAAGCGGCTCAACCCCGACAACCCGGGCAAGACCCTGTACGGCTGGACCGTCGAGCAGTTCAACAGCGCGTCCAACGCGAGTCTCTTCACCGCCCCGATCTCCGGCAAGTTCGGCTCCACCGCAGAGGAGCTGTCCCGGCTGGGCGCGAACACCGGCACGGTCAAGGTGGTCGCCGGCATCCTGGTGCTCATCATGATCGCCACCACCTACCTGACCAGCCGGCAGATGATCCTCAAGACCGGCTGGGCCGAGGACCCGCAGCAGCGGATGGTGCAGCGGCTGATGCTCTACGGCATCCCGCTCTCCCTGCTGGTCTCGGGCGCGATCTTCCCGATCGGTGTGATCATCTACTGGGTCACCAACAACCTGTTCACGCTGGGCCAGCAGCAGTGGGTGCTGCGGAAGTTCCCGCCACTGGTGCCGCCGAAGAAGAACGCCACCCCGGGCAAGAGCCCCGTTCAGCCGGCCAAGACCGGTCTACTAGGCCGCAAGACCGCCCAGCCCGCGGTCAAGGCGCCGGCCGCCGCGCCGAAGGTGGCCGGCCCGAAGCCGGGCGCCAAGCCGGTCAACCCGAAGAAGGGCGCGGGCCGACCCGCCAAGCGTCAGGGCTGAGCCCCGCCGGGCCACCGCCACCCGGCGGTGGCCCGTCCGGTTCCCGAGCTGCCACCGAGGGTCGGCGCCGGGCCGGAACCGCCGCGCGCAGCGCGGCCACGGGCGAGACTGGCCCGTACAGACGTGCCCGTGGGCACCCGGCGAACCTCCCGCCGGCCCCCGGGAGACCAGCGGACCCCGACGGTCCGGCCGAGCGAGTACGGAGATGAGACCGTGACCGACACCAGCATCCCCAGCGCCGACCAGTCCCTGGACGAGGAGACCCCCACGGCCACCGCCACCGAGACCGAGGAGGGCACGGCCGAGGCCCGGGAGAAGAAGGCCCCGGCCGACAGCGACCTGTTCCGGCAGAGTGAGATCGCCGCCGACTACGTCGAGGGCCTGCTGGACATCCTCGACTACGACGGCGACATCGACGAGCTGGTCTCCGGCGGCCGCCCGGTCGTCGAGGTGGTCGGTGGCCGCCTGCAGAACCTGGTCGGCCAGCGCGGCGCCACCCTCGAGGCGCTCCAGGAGCTGACCCGCCTGGCGGTGTTCCGGCAGACCGGTACGCCGAGCCGGCTGCTGCTCGACGTCGGCGGCTACCGGGCCGCCCGGCGCAAGGAGTTGGCGGCGGTGGCCAAGAACGCGGTCGAGAAGGTCAAGGAGCACGGTGAACCGGTGCGCCTGGAGCCGATGTCCGCGTTCGAACGCAAGTGCGTGCACGACGTGGTCAACGCGATGACCGACGTGGAGAGCGAGTCCGAGGGTGTCGAGCCGAACCGGCGCATCGTCGTCCGCCCGGTGGCGGACTGAGGCAGTGGTCTCCGACGACACGACGGCTGATGCCGTGGCCGGCCCGGGCGGTACGCCGCCCGGGCCGTCCGCTGTGCGGCCCGACCCGAGCGCCGATCCGGTCTTCTCCGACGAGGACCGGTCGGCCGACCCGGCGTACCGGCCCGCCGCGTCGGTCGAGCCCGCCTTCTCCGGCGAGCCGGCGGCGACCGGCGACTCCGTGGCGACCGATCCCGCGGCCGACGTGATGCCGGCCTTCTCCGGTGAACCACCGGTGGACGCGGCGTCCGACGCCCCGTCCGGCCCGGTCGGCCCGGTCTTCGCCGAACCGGAACCGTCCTCGGTGGACGGTGCGGACGCGCCTCTCGGGGAGGCGGCGCCCGATCCGGCCGAGGCGACCCTGCCACCCGAGCTGGCGGAGGCGGCCAGGACGCTCTTCGGTGAGCGTCTGGACCTCGCCGCGGCGTACGCCGAGCTGCTCGCCACCGAGGGCGTGGTGCGTGGTCTGATCGGACCTCGCGAGGCGCCCCGGCTGTGGGACCGGCACCTGCTCAACTGCGCGGTCATGGCGGAGCGGATCCCGGAGGGGGCCAGCGTGATCGACGTCGGCTCCGGAGCGGGACTGCCCGGTCTGGTGCTGGCGATCGCGCGCCCCGATCTCACCGTCACCCTGGTCGAGCCGCTCGCCCGGCGGGTGTCGTTCCTGATCGAGGCCGTGCAGCGGCTCGGCCTCACCCGGTCCGTTCGCGTCTTTCGGGGACGGGCCGAGGAGGCGGCAGCCGGGTCGCGGGACCGGGACCCGTTGGCCGCCGACATCGTCACCGCCCGTGCGGTCGCCGCGCTGGACCGGCTCGCCGCCTGGTGCCTGCCGTTGACGGTGCCGGGTGGTCGACTCCTGGCGCTCAAGGGCGCCTCGGCGGCGGACGAGATCGCCGAACACACCGACGCGGTGGTCCGCCTGGGTGGCGGGACACCCGAACTTCACCGGTGCGGCGCCGGGGTCATCGAGCCGGCGGCGACAGTGGTCGAGGTGGTCCGGGAGCGCGTGGTGAACCCGCCGCGCGCGAAGAAGCCGAAGCGGTCGCGTGGTGGCCGCAATCGCGGTGGTCGTAACCGGGATCGCTGACCCGGGCGGGCTTTCCCGGCACCCCACCCGGTCGTTGGACCGGGTGGGCGTGACCTGATCGATCGCAACCCGACGTGGACCCGCCGCGCCCGTCGGCCGTAGGCTGACCGCGCGTCGATAGTGTGGAGCGGCGGTGCCGGGCGGCGTCCGAACCCGACCGCTCCCACCGGGCCGATGACGTCGCGCGAAGCGCGAGGCCTGATTGACGGGGTGCGGACCGACCATCCGGAGCGGGTAGGGATGACAGGTGCATGACGACGGCAGGTACGACGATCCACGGCTGACCGGGCCCGACGGGCAACCCACCGGTGATCCCGTTTCACGTGAAACCAGCTACCAGGAGTGGGTGGTGAACGATCCCCGCGACGCGGCACCGCATCAGCCCGTCGACCCGACGCCGCGGCGGGACGCTCCCGCGGCGGGCGCCGTACGCCCGGTGTCGTCCGTTCCGGTCAACGTGCCGCCGGCCCGCGACCCGCTCGACCCGAGCGAGGGCCCGGTGAACGCGCCGACCCCACGCCCGGCGGTCGCGCGTGGGAACGCGGCGGTGTCGGGCCGGTTCGAGCCCCAACCACCGGTGTCCGCCGTGCCGCATCAGCCCACCCCTGACTCTGCCCCCGTGTCGGCCGTGCCGGCCGACACGCCACCGGCAGCCGGGTACGGGGACGACACCGGGGCCACCACGTACGTTTCACGTGAAACCCCGACGCGCGAAGAGGATGACCCACCGTTGGCTATGGAGGCGATGCGCGCCGTGCAGATCCTGAATCCCAGTGGCGAGGTCACCATGCCGCGCCCCGACCGGACCCGGGTGATGTGCGTCGCCAACCAGAAGGGTGGCGTGGGTAAGACCACCACCACCGTGAACTTGGCGGTGGCGCTCGCGCTGCACGGCAACCGGGTGCTCGTGGTCGACCTCGACCCGCAGGGCAACGCGTCCACCGGGCTCAACGTGCCCCACCACACGGGCGTGCCGGACGTCTACGACTGCCTCATCGACAGCGTGCCGCTGGAGGAGGTGGCCCAGGCGGTGGAGGGCATCCCCAACCTGTGGTGCGTGCCCGCCACCATAGATCTGGCCGGTGCCGAGATCGAGCTGGTCTCGGTGGTCGCCCGGGAGTCCCGCCTGGCGCGGGCCATCGCCGCGTACCCCGGGCACTTCGACTACGTCTTCATCGACTGCCCACCGTCGCTCGGCCTCCTGACGGTCAACGCGCTCGTGGCCGCGCAGGAGGTGCTGATCCCCATCCAGTGCGAGTACTACGCGCTGGAGGGGCTCAACCAGCTGATCAACAACATCAACCTGGTACGCCAGCACCTGAACCCGCAGCTCGAGGTTTCGACCATCCTGCTGACCATGTACGACCGGCGCACCCGGCTGGCCGACGCGGTGGAGCAGGACGTCCGGAACCACTTCGGGGACAAGGTGCTGCAGGCCGTGATCCCCCGGAACGTGCGGGTCTCCGAGGCGCCGAGCTACGGCCAGTCGGTGATGACCTACGATCCCGGTTCGCGGGGTGCCACGAGCTACTTCGAGGCCGCCCAGGAGATCGCCGAGCGAGGCGTCAAGGAGCCGGTGAGCCGGAATGCGTAGTGCGGAGATGTCGCTGGGAGGCGTCGCATGAAGAACCGTCCCCGCGGCGGTCTGGGCCGAGGGCTCGGCGCCCTCATCCCCACCGGGCCGGTGGCAGGAGCCGACCCGGAAGGTGGCGAGTCGACGGCGGCGGCCCCCGCGCCGGTGGCCTCCGCCAACGGCGCCACGGCAGCAGTGACCGGAGCGAGCGGCGGGACCGCGTCCCCCGCCGTCGCGCCGGAGCCTCAGCTGAGCCCGGTGCCGGGTGCCCGCTTCGCCGAGATCCCGGTCGACGCCATCGTGCCGAACCCGAAGCAGCCCCGGCACGTCTTCGACGAGGACGCGCTGGAGGAGCTCAAAACCTCGATCCAGGAGGTCGGCTTCCTCCAGCCGATCGTCGTCCGGCAGCTCGACCCGGAGAAGTACGAACTCGTCATGGGCGAGCGGCGCTGGCGCGCCGCCCAGGCGGTCGGCCGGGAGAACATCCCGGCGATCGTCCGGGAGACCAAGGACGACGCGATGCTCCGGGACGCGCTGCTGGAGAACATCCACCGCGCCAACCTGAACCCGCTCGAAGAGGCGGCCGCGTACCAGCAACTGCTGGAGGAGTTCGGGGCCACCCACGAGGAGCTGGCCCGGCGGATCGGCCGCAGCCGCCCGCAGATCTCCAACACGATCCGGCTGATGAACCTCCCCGCCGCCGTACAGCGCAGGGTCGCCGCCGGCGTGCTCTCGGCCGGTCACGCCCGAGCGTTGCTCAGCCTGGAGGACGCCGACGCCCAGGAGCATCTCGCCACCCGGATCGTCGCCGAGGGCATCTCGGTACGCGGCACCGAGGAACTGGTGGCGCTGGCGCTCGCGGACGGACCGGCGAAGGCACCCGCGGCGAAGCGGCGGACCAAGCCGCACGCTCCCGCGCTCTCCGATCTGGCCGACCGGCTCTCGGACCGGTTCGACACCCGGGTGAAGGTCGACATCGGCCGGAGCAAGGGCAAGATCACGATCGAGTTCGCGACCGTCGACGACCTGGAGCGGATCGTCGGCATCATCGGCGTCGGCGAGGAGCAGCAACCCGACGATTGAGTTCCGGCCCTCGTTCGTTTCCCGGCCGCACCGCCCGTGAGGGAGGTGCGGCCGGACTCATTCGGTCCGGCGTCTCGCAAGTCTCCGCGTTGCTCGGTCCTCGCCGGCGAGCTGCGAGCCGAGCCGGTATCCGCAACGGGCGGCCGGCGTGAACGGTGCTTCGGCCCCTCGCTGGCGGCCGGTTTCACGTGAAACGGCCAACCCGGGTGTCGAAACAGGGAGAGGGGATTGTCGGAGGGGCGCGACGGTCGGCCGACGAAATGGTGGCCGTGGCGGGTTCGACTGATCCGAGGCCACCGGCGGGAGTCGGCCAACACTGCGCCCGGGCGGCTGACGGGGATCGCGTCCGGGGTTCACAGTCCCCCACTCGCGGACCTTCCTGGATCGCCTGGCCTTCGAGGGGCAGGGTTGTTGGTGGGCTCGGGCGATAGCGGCTGCCGGCTCCAACCGTCGCCGGCCACCACGTCCCCGACATCGCCGAGCGGTCGGGCCGACATCCGACGGTCCACCGTGCGTCGAGCCGACCTGTGTCGGGCGGGCCGGCTGGCGGCTCGTCGGCTTGGGCGTCCTGCGGGCCGGGCCGCCGGGCCGCCGGGCCGATCGTCGACCGACCGCCTCTCCGCCGAGGCCCCCGCGACGTCCCGCCGAACCGGACCGGTAACGGCGGACGGTCAGCGCCCGGCACGGAGGCCGACCGCCGTCGCTGCTACCCGACCGACGTCGGCCGTCACTGCTCCCGGTCCGACGTCGGCCGTCACTGCTCCCGGTCGCGCGAGCGGACGGCGTCGAACCGGTGGCCTCGGGAGTTGAGAACCGCCAACGGCAGAGAGCCGGCCGACATCGCGAGCACCCGCTCGCCCCTCGCCCTCAGCCCAGAAATTGCGCGTCGCCCCACCCTCGCCGCCGTCTTGACGTGCCCAGGCCGCTGAGTCGTCACCAGGCAGACGAGATCGCCGAGCCGGGGTCCGAGGAGGCATCCGCCCCAGAACGGCCTTCCTGGGCCCCTGAGGCCGCCGTTTCACGTGAAACGGGGAAAGGGAGCCGGGCACCCCGAACGCCCCTCCTGTCGGCGACCACCCCTGACCGGCCCGCCGCACGGGCCTGCGACCGGGGTTCGCAGCCGCTTCGACCCGTCATTCCGTGGCCCGGTTTCACGTGAAACGAACGCCGCGGTAGCTGGCGGCCGGCGACGAAGCCCTCGGAGCCCCGGGCGCGACTACCGCCACCTTTCCGCACCGACAACGCCGGCACGGATCGATGCGTCGCTCGTTGAGAAGGGAGGGCCGAGGCTCCGAACGAGCTCCCTCGGTTATCCACAGGCGTTGTCCACAGGCTGGCCCCGTTTCACGTGAAACACGGCGCGGAAACCGTTGCTGAGCTGTGGATGACGGTCCGTACTGGTGATCTCGGCACCCTGTGGACAACGTGGTGGACAAGCGCTGTGGATCGTCGCCCGCCCACCGATGGCCCGGGGGAACGGGTAGGGACAGGCGTCGCCAACTCGGTTAGGGTCAGCGTCGTGCAGGACACCCCTCCCTCAGTCCCGGACTTCACCCAGTGGCCCTCCTTCCCCTTCGAGGGCGATCTCCGCGTCAAGCAGATCGACGATCCCGTCGCGGTCGAACCTCCCCGCCGGGGAGAGGCGGACCGCGAGTGCACCGCCTGCAACGCGCCCGACGAGGCGTACATCTGGGTCGGCGAACGGTGGCGGGTGCGCGCCATGGACCGGCCGACCGGGCTGCCGATGGTGCTGATCCTGGAGTCCCGCTCCCACCTCGATCTCGGTGACCTGCCCAACCTCCTCGCCGCCGAGCTGGGCGTGATGACCGTCCGTCTGGAGCGGGCCGTCCGCTCGCTGGACGGGGTGGCCCGGGTGCACGTCAACCGGTGGGGCGACGGCTCGGCGCACCTGCACATGTGGTTCCTGGCCCGGCCGTACGGCCGACTGCAACTGCGGGGCACGTTCCTGTCGCTCTGGGACTCGATCCTGCCGCCGATCTCCGAGGAGCAGTGGCGGGAGAACCTCGCCATGGTCGCCGCGTGGCTCGCCGAGTTCGGTGGTCGTCCGCTCGCCGAGCCGCCCCGCATCCGGTGGGAGGCGCCGTCCACCCTCTCGCCGTCGCCCACGAGCGTGGCCGAGGAGCCCGAGGAGGAGTCCGCATCGGTGATCGAGGCGGCGGACGAGATCCCCGAGTCGGAGGCCGCGGAGCAGACCGCCGAGGCGGATGTCGCGGAAGACCTGGAGATGCGCAGCGGCCACCCCGCCGATGCCGCCGCCGACGAGCACGCCGACGGTGATCCGGTGGGCGAGGAGAGCGGGAGCGTCGAGGCCGGAACCGCCGGACGCGCGGCCGCGGGCGACGAGCCGGAGGGCGAGAACGACGAGCCGTCCGCCGGCGTCACGGACGAGAACGGCCGGTCCTCCGGGAACGGCGGGCGGGCGGCCTCGGCGCGTACCGCCGGCTGACCCGGGTCAGCGGCGGCGGGCGGCGGCCCGGCTCACCAGCGTGCCGAGCACCCGGCCGAAGTCGAGCCCGGCCGCCTGGATGGCGAGCGGCAGCAGCGAGGTCTCGGTCATGCCCGGCGACACGTTGACCTCCAGCACGTGCGGCCGGCCCTCCGCGTCGACGATCAGGTCGACCCGGGACAGGTCGCGCAGGCCGAGGGCGGTGTGTGCGGCGAGCGCCACCTCGGTCACCTGAGCGGTGGTCGCGGCGTCGAGTCGGGCGGGGGCGTGCCACGTGGTGCGTCCCGCCGTGTAGCGGGCGGCGTAGTCGTAGACGCCGTTGCGCGGCACGATCTCCACCGGCGGCAGGGCTCGCGGCCCCTCGCCCAGGTCGAGCACGGAGACCGCGACGTCCATCCCGGGCACGTAGCGCTCCACCAGCGCCGTCTGGTCGTACGCGAAGCAGCCGACCATCGCGGCCGGCAGCGACGCGGCCTCCCTGACCACGGCGGCGCCCAGGCCCGACCCGCCCTGCGCCGGCTTGACCATCAGCGGCAGCCCGAGGCGGTCGACGATCCGGTCCAGCACCGCCACCGCACCCAGCTCGGAGAAGCGGTCGTGCGGCAGGGCCACCCAGTCGGGGGTGGGGATGCCCGCCTCGCGCAGCACCGCCTTGGCCGACGGCTTGTCCCAGGCGAGCCGGGAGGAGCGGGCGTCGCAGCCGACGTAGGGCACGTCGCAGAGGTCGAGGACGCCGCGCAGCGAGCCGTCCTCGCCGGTCGCGCCGTGCAGGGCGATCACCACCGCGTCCGGCGGGTCGGCGGTCAGGGCGGGAAGCAGCGCGACGTCGGCGTCCCGGAGGTCCGCCTCCACGCCGACCGCGCGCAGCGCGTCGAGCACTCGGCGGCCCGACCGCAACGAGACGTCCCGTTCGTAGGAGAGTCCGCCGGCGAGCACCAGCACGCGCAGCTCGTCGGAGGTGGGTCCGGTCACGGGAGTCGGTGCGGCAGGGCTGTCGGCCATGCGGGAATCATGCCAAGTCGGGGCCGGGCGCGTCCGAGCCGCCCTGGCGTCGGCGCGTACCGGCGCCGCCGACCGCACCGAAGACCTTCCGCATCGCGATCTCCTGCTCCATCACGCCGGCCAGCCGGCGGACGCCCTCCCGGATCCGCTCCGGCGGCGGGAAGGAGAAGTTGAGCCGCATGTTCCCGGCGCCCGTGCCGTCCGCGTAGAAGCCGGTCCCCGGCACGTACGCGACCCGGGCGGCCACGGCGCGCGGCATCATCGCCTTGGAGTCGAGGCCCTCGGGCAGGGTCGCCCAGACGAACAGGCCGCCACCCGGCGTGGTCCAGGTGGTGCCCTCCGGCATCAGGTCGGCCATCGCGTCGAGCAGCGCGTCCCGGCGCTCGCGGTAGACCTCGCGGTAGACCTTGAGCTGCTGCCGCCACGGCATCGTGCCCAGGTAGGTCGAGACGGCCGCCTGCGCGTAGCCGCTGGGACAGAGGATCTGCGCCTCGCTGGCGATGACCAGCTTGTCGCGGACCGCGTGCGGGGCGAGGATCCAGCCCACCCGCAGACCGGGCGCGAAGGTCTTGGAGAACGTGCTCAGGTAGAAGACGCCGTCGCGCCGCCGGGCCCGCAGCGGCGCGGGCGCCTCACCGGAGAAACCGAGCTGACCGTACGGGTCGTCCTCCACCACGAGCAGCCCCGCGCGCTCGCAGATGTCGAGCACCCGCTCCCGCCGCTCCTCGCTCAACGTCACGCCGGTCGGGTTCTGGTAGGTCGGGATGGTGTAGAGGAACTTCACCCGCCGGCCGGCCCGGGCCAGGTCGGCGATCGCCACCTCCAACGCCTCCGGGATGAGCCCCTCGTCGTCCATCGGCACGTGGGCCACCTGGGCCTGGGCGGCCTGGAACACCCCGAGCGCGCCGACGTACGTCGGGCCCTCGGCGAGCACCACGTCACCCGGGTCCAGGAAGAGGCGGGCCACCAGGTCGAGCGCCTGCTGACCGCCGACGGTCACCACCACGTCCTCCGGGGAGGCGCCGCACGACGCGTCGATCCCGGAGAGGGACATCACCTCGCAGATCCGCTCACGCAGCTCCGGGGTGCCCTGGCCGATGCCGTACTGGAGGGTGGTGGCGCCGTGCTCCGCGCCGAGCCGGCCGAGCATCTCGCCGACCGCGTCCAGCGGCAGCGCCGCGATGTAGGGAGCCCCACCGGCGAGCGAGACGACCTCCGGGCGGCTGGCGACCGCGAAGAGTGCCCGGATCTCCGACGCGGTCATCCCCCGGACGCGCCGGGCGTACCGGTCGGTGTAGTCGTCGAGCGTCGTGCCGGTCATGACATCACCTCGATCGGGTGTCGGCGGGGCTGCCGCCCGGTGTGGTACCCGCGATGCCGGCATCCATTGGCGGCGCACGCGGCCGGTTGGTCGATCGTAGTCCCTGGTGACCGTCACGGGACCCACCGTGTGGACACGTCCACATCCCGGACCGGCGGTCCGCCGCCCGGGTGGAGGTTCGCGCGTCCTCTCCCGTACCGGCGGGTGGCGGCGTACGATCGCTCGTCGGGGGCAGGAGGGCTGCGGGACACCGCGCAGGCCGACGCTCCGAGACTGTTGGTGGGGTGCGCTCATGTCGCGACGTCTGGTCAGCCTGACCCTGGACACCCTGGAGGACCTTCCCCGATCCTGCCGGCGGTGCGTCTACTGGGAGCTGGATCCGGTTTCCGCCGAGCGGGCCTGCGCGGCCGGCGACCCGGGCCTGGAGAAGGAGGCGTGGGTCTCCCAGACGCTGCTGGAGTGGGGCTCCTGCGGCAAGCTGGTCTACGTCGACGGCATGCCGGCCGGTTTCGTCATGTACGCCCCACCGGCGTACGTTCCGCGCTCGATGGCCTTTCCCACCTCGCCGGTCTCGGCGGATGCGGCGCTGTTGATGACGGCGCACGTGGTGCCCGCCTTCGCCGACGGCGGCCTGGGCCGAATGCTCGTCCAAGGCGTGGCCCGCGACCTGACCAAGCGTGGCATCAAGGCGATCGAGGCGTTCGGTGACGCCAAGTTCGGCGACGACGCGGACAGCCCGACCCGGGCCTGCCTCGCGCCGGTCGACTTCTTCCTCTCGGTGGGCTTCAAGACCGTCCGCCCGCACCCGCGCTACCCGCGGCTGCGGCTGGAACTGCGGACGGCGCTGAGCTGGAAGTCCGACGTCGAATACGCGTTGGAGAAGCTGCTCGGGTCGATGAGCCCGGAGACGCTGCTGCGCCCGGTGCGGCCGGCGCCGGCCACCCGCTCGACGAGCTGACCGGGTCAGTCGACCACGGTGCCGGCGGCCACGATCGCCCGCAGCTCGCTCACGTCGATCGAGCCGGTCGGCACGTCCCGCTCGATCGGCAGGTACATCCGCTGCACCCCGGCCACGATCGCCTCGACGACCCGGTCCCGGAACCGGGGGTCGACCAGCCGGCCCAGGTCGTCCGGGGAGGTCAGGTAGCCCACCTCGACGCGGACCGCCGGCATCCGGGTGAGGCGCAGCAGCTCCCACGCCTTCGCGTGGGTGCGGCAGTCGCGCAGCCCGGTGCGGGCCACGATCTCCCGCTGCACCAGCCCGGCCAGGCGTTCCCCGGTGGCCGAGGTGACGCCGTTGTCGGTGCCGTAGTGGTAGGTCGCGACGCCGTCGGCCTCCGGATTGGCGTGCCCGTCGACGTGCAGCGAGATGAACACGTCGGCGCCGAGCGAGTTGGCCAGCTGGGCCCGGTCCGCGTCGGGCAGGCAGGTCGCCGGTGCCGGGCCACGGGTCAACTGCACCCGTACGCCGGCGGCGGCGAGCCGTCCCTCCAGTCGGCTGGCCAGGTCGTGCACCAGGTCCGCCTCGGTCCAGCGCAGTGTGCCGTCCGGCACCACCACGCCGGGGTCGGTGCCGCCGTGACCCGGGTCGATCACCACGGTCCGGCCGACCAGGGTCGGGCCGGCCTGGCGGATGGCGTCGGACTCGCGTAGCCACTGCGGCCGCCCGCCGACGACCTTGCGGCCGAGGCGGCGCAGCGCGTTGACGGTGTGCGGACCGCAGGAGCCGTCCGGCTTGAGACCCATCTCGCGCTGGAACTGGGCCACCGCCCGTGAGGTGCGGATGCCGTAGATGGCGTCGGCCCGGCCGACGTCGTACCCCATCTCCAGCAGACGTTCCTGGAGGGACCGGACGTCCTCGCCGGTGAGCGGCTCGGGCACGGCGTGGTAGAGGGCGCGGGCGCCGAACCGCCAGCGGGCCGCGTCCAGCGCCCGCCAGGTCTCCGCGCCGACCCGCCCGTCGACACTGAGGCCCCGGGACTGCTGGAAGGCACGGACGGCGCGTTCCGTCGCGGTGTCGTAGTCGTCGTGGCCAGGGCCGTCGGCCGGGAGCAGTTCCAGGCCGGCGAGGACGGTGCGGATCTCGGCCACCGCGGGTCCCCGGTCACCGGGTCGGATCGGACGCACGACGACCCCCTCTGCACGGACGTTGGCGGACCGGGAACTCCGACGGACGCTTACGGAGCGTACCGTGGCCCGTCACTCTCCGGCTTCGTGTTCACGCAGGTCAGGAAAGCCGGAAGCCCCGCCACCCGGGTGGGGTGACGGGGCTTCCGACGGTGTCGGTCCGGGTCAGAGCGCCGACTCGATGAGTCGGACCAGCTCGCCCTTGGGCTTGGCGCCGGCGATCGACTGGACCGGCTCGCCGTTCTTGAAGATGGTCAGCGTCGGCACGGACATCACCCGGTAGGTACGCGCCGTCTCGGGGTTCTCGTCGATGTTGAGCTTGACGATGGTGACCTGGTCAGCCATCTCGCCCGCGATCTCCTCCAGCAGCGGCGAGACCTTGCGGCACGGACCGCACCACTCCGCCCAGAAGTCGACCAGAACCGGCTTGTCGGACTTCAGCACGTCGCTCGCGAAGCTCGCGTCCGTGACCGCCTTGGTGGCTCCCACTATGAACCCCTCCTCCTCGTGAAAATTCTCAGCCCTGCAGGGTGGCGATGAAGCGCTCGGCGTCCAGCGCGGCGGCGCACCCGGTGCCGGCGGCCGTGATGGCCTGCCGGTAGGTGTGGTCGACCAGGTCACCGGCGGCGAACACGCCCGGCACGTTCGTGCGGGTGCTCGGCGCCTGGACCTTCACGTAACCCTCGTCGTCCATCTCGACCTGGCCGCGGAACAGCTCGCTGCGCGGGTCGTGACCGATCGCCACGAAGACGCCGGTGACGTCGAGCACCTTGCTCTCGCCGGTGTGCACGTTGCGCACCCGGACGCCGCTGACCTTGCCGTCCTCGCCGAGGATCTCCTCGACGGTGGTGTTCCACTCGACCTTGATCTTCTCGTTGCCCAGCGCCCGCTCGGCCATGATCTTGCTGGCGCGGAACGAGTCGCGGCGGTGCAGGATCGTCACCGACTCGGCGAAGCGGGTGAGGAAGCTCGCCTCCTCCATGGCCGAGTCGCCGCCGCCGACCACCACGATGTGCTGGTTGCGGAAGAAGAAGCCGTCGCAGGTGGCACAGGACGACACACCGTGGCCCAGGTATTCCTGCTCGCCCGGCACGCCCAGCGGACGCCACGCCGAGCCCGTGGAGAGGATGACGGCCCGGGCCCGGTAGGCGGTCTCGCCCACCCAGACGGTGCTCACCGCGTCGGAGCCGATCTCGCCGGTGTCCTTCAGCTCGACCCGGGTCACGTCGTCGGTGAGGAACTCGGCGCCGAACCGCTCGGCCTGCTTGCGCATGTTGTCCATCAGCTCGGGGCCGAGGATGCCGTCCGCGAAGCCGGGGAAGTTCTCCACCTCGGTGGTGGTCATCAGCGCGCCACCGGACTGCACGCCCTCGATCACCAGCGGCTTGAGGTTGGCACGCGCGGCGTAGACCGCCGCGGTGTAACCGGCCGGCCCGGAGCCGATGATGATCAGGTTGCGGACCTCGTCCACTGCCGTCTCCCGATGTGTGTGTTCGTCACCGGTGCGCACCGATGTCGATCCCTAGTGCCGACGGCTCTCCGAGGCGCCGGCGCCTGACTTGCAGAACGCCATCGTACGAAGCGGGGATTCCCGAGCCGGTCATCCGGTGGGTCACGTCACGTGGCGGGACAGGCGCGGTGACCGCGGTTTCACCCTACCCGCGTACGGAACCGGGTGTCCGCGCCGGACCCGGGTACGCCGCATTCCGGGCCGCTCACCCACCCCCATCGGGTGCCGTCGGCGTCGGAGAACGTCACCACCAGCGCCGGCGCCCCCTGGAACCGGGCGTAGTCCACCACGTCGACGGTGAGGGGCGTGGCGCCGTGCTCGGCGCCGATCGCGGTCAGGCAGCCGGCCAGCGCCTCGGGCCGGTCCAGCCGGTCCAGCCCGCCGACGGCGCCGAGGCGGTTCTTCTCCGCGGAGAACGGCGTCTCCCGGCCGCCCTCCGCCGCACCCGACGGCCCGGCCATGTCCGGTCGCATCGACTTCGGCGACGGGACGGCCGCGGCGCTGGCCCGGCTGCCGGCGAGGCGTTCCGGGGTCCAGTCCGTGCCGCTGCGCAGCGTCGGCCCGGTCGTCCGGTAGGGCGCGGCGGCCATCGGAGCCGCCTCCCCGGCCGCCCGGTCGGCAGTGCTGCCGGAGCTGTCGCCCCCCACGTCCGCCAGCCGACCCACACCCAGGCCCACCGCCGCGACCGAGGCCGCGGCCAGCGCCACCGGACCGGCCAGTCGGGCCCAGCGCCGGGAACGCCGGCCCGGACCGGTGCTCCGCGCGGGGCGCTCCGCCGTGCCCGGCGGGCGGGTCACCCGGCCCGGCTGTGCCGGTACGACGTCCCGAAGCGCGTGGTCGGGGTCGGTGGCCGGTGCCGGTCCGGCGCCGGAGAGCGCGGCGGTGATCCGGTCCGCCACCGCCACCGGCATCTCCGGTGCGGGCTCGGCGGCCCAGTCGGCCAGGTCGGCGTGCACCAGGTCGACCGCGTGGGCCAGGCTCGCATACGCCTCGCGCCACGCCGGGTCCCGCTCGACCAGCCGGGCGACGGTCGCCTGCTCGGGGGTGCCCTCCAGCGCCCCGCCGAGGTAGTCGGCGAGCAGGTCGTGGTCGACCTCGCTGAACTCCCGGGACGTCACGGCTCCTCCTGGCTGACCGAGTGCCGGGACGCTCCCGACGAGGATCCGACGCCCTCGGACGGCCGGCGGTTCCCCGCCGTGACCCGGGGCACGTCCACGGCGTCGTCCGAGCCGGTGCGCAGGTGCCCGAGAAGCATGGCGAGTCGGGCCCGGCCCCGGGCGCAGCGGCTCTTCACCGTCCCCTCGGCGACGTCGAGCATCCGGGCCACCTCGGCCACCGGGTAGCCCTGCACGTCCACCAGGACCAGCGCGGCCCGCTGCTCCGCCGGCAGCGCCGCGAGCGCCTGCCGGACCACCAGCGCGGTCTCGTGGTCCCGGGCGGGTGCGGCCGGCTCGATCCCGCCGGTGTGCCGGCCCGGTTCGCCGTCGGTGTGCACCCCGTCGGGCAGCGGGACGGTGGCGTGGGTCTGACGCCGACGCATCCGGTCCAGGCAGGCGTTCACCACGATCCGGTGCAGCCAGGTGGTGACCGCCGAGTCGCCCCGGAAGCGGGCCGCGGCGCGGTGGGCCGACAGCATGGCGTCCTGGAGCGCGTCGGCCGCGTCCTCGCGGTCGCCGATGGTCCGCAGGGCCACCGCCCAGAGCCGGTCCCGGTGCCGGTGGAACAACTCGGCGAAGGCGTCCCGGTCGCCCGCGACATGGGCCCGGAGCAGCTCCAGGTCGGACCTGCCCGGCTCGCCGCCGCCGGAGCCCGCCATCACCACGTCCGGCGGAGGTGGCGCGACGGGTACGGCGGACGGATCACGAGCCCTGGACCGTGATCTCCTGGACGCCGAGCTTCCACCCGGGGCCGTCGTCCTTCTTCGGCAGCTCGGTGATCCAGAAGAGGAGGTACTGGTACTTCTTGTCCGGGTCGAAGCCGTCGAACGTCATGGTGGTGCCGTTGTAGTCCTCGAACGGCTGCCCGATCGCGGTCGGATACGCCGCGACGAGGTCCTTGTCGCCCTTGGAGGTGGACGGGAAGTCACCGTTGGTGCCGGTGCGCAGCTCGGCCGAGGCGTCGGTGGACGACAGGCTGGCCTGGAGCGACTTGACCGTGTGCGGTGCCCCGAGGTCGATCCAGATCCCCATGCCCTTCTTGAGGCCGCCGAACTTGCCGTTGTTCTTGTAGGTCTGGGTCTCCCAGCCCTCGTCGTCGCTGCCGTCCATCACCTTCTCGGCGTCGCGCACCTCGGCGCGGTCGTTGCTGTCCGGGTCGATCACCCGGACGTCCTGGATGGTGAGCTTGCGGACCGGCGGAGCGGCCTCGCTGCTGCCACCGCCGGCGGGCGCGCTGCTGGACGGCTGGGCCACCGGCTCCTTGTCGCCGTCGTCCCCGCCACCGAGGGCGTTGACGCCGATGAGCAGCCCGATCAGGGCGACCGCCAGGAGGCCGGCGATGCCCATGGCGACCCGGCGTCCGCCGGCGGCGGCCAGCGGCGACGGCTCCTCGCCGGGGTCGGCGGTGAAGCGCAGCGGGCCGGCCTGCTCCAGGAACTGCTCGTCGGCCGGGATGTCCAGCCGGCTCAGCTCGGCCGCCAGCACGTCCGACGAGGGCGGGGCGATCTCCGGGTCGAGCAGGTCCATGGTGAGGTCGTCGAGGTAGGCCGGCACGCCGGCGCGGACCTGACGGGGCGCGGCGATGGCGCCGCCGGCGTCCCGGACGGCGTCCGGCAGGGCGGCCCGGCCGTGCCCGGCGGTGGCGCCGTGCAGCGGGGCCTCGCCGTGCGGCCAGTGCCCGGTGAGGGCGAAGTAGAGCACCCCGCCGACGGCCCGCAGGTCGCTCTCCTGGCTGTCCGCCCCGTCGGTGCGCGCGTCGGCCAGGACCACCCGGCCGTCGTCGCTGATCATCACGGTGCCGGGGTGGAGGTTGCCGTGCACCATGCCGGTGGCGTGGACGGCGGCGAGGGCGCTGGCGACGGCGTTGCCGATCGCGGTGGCCCGGGTCGGGTCCATCGGTCCGTCGGCGGCGACCATCTCGCGCAGCGACTGCCCGTCCACCCACTCGCGGACCACGTACGCCCGGTCGTCCTCGTCGATCGCGTCGTAGACGCCGACCAGGTTGGGGTGGATGACCCGGCTCGCCGCGACCGCGGCCTGGAGCATCTCGGTGGCGGAGTCGCCACCCGGGTAGCGGAGGACCACCGCGACGGGACGGCGCAGGATGACGTCGACCCCGCGCCAGACCAGCCGGCCCGCGCTGTCGTTGTTGATGTGCTCGACCAGCTCGTAGCGCTCGGCGAGGAGCTCACCGACCGAGGGAGCACCGAAGGTCACGACCGCAGGAGAGGTTTCCTCCGCTTCCTGACCCTCGCCGACCTGGGTCACCCGTCCTCCCTCGGTGATCGTGTCGATCGATGGACCCGTGTTGCTGGGCATGTGTTTCCCGCTCTGGCCTCGGTGGAACCGGCACGCCGGCGCCGACGCCCACGTCGGCACCTGCCGTACCCGTCGAGAGCGACCTTACCCGGGATGCCCGGTTCTCCGACATGTCATCTTCCCGCTGCGGCCGGTGGGAAGCCAGTCACCGCGGTTCCGAACAGGTCGGAACACCCGCGCCGGCGCCCGACCCGGACACGTACCGCCAATCTAGAGGTTGACCGCAAGTGATCGGAGCAGGGGCGTACCGGTGTGGCGTTCCCGCCCCCGGCCTGGGCACCCTCGTCCGTACGGTTGGTTGTCCACAGGCCGAGAGGCCCACTGGACGGCGGAATTCCGAGTTATCCACAGCCGTATCCCCAGCCTGGTGATCCTCGTTCACCGTCGGTCACCGGCGGCGGGTCAGCGCCCGAGTCGCCGCCGGACCATCCCGACCACCTCGGTGATCTCGCCGATCCGCAGCAGCATGGCCAGCCCGAGGTAGGTCGCGCCGATCGCCGCGCCGCCGATCACCAACTGGACCGCGGCGGCGGCCCAGCTCAGGTCCGCCGGGTCGCCGGGGAGCACCGCCACCACGAGCACGCCGACCAGTGCCGCACCCAGCGCGGCCACCACCACCCGACCCAGCGTCCGCATGATCCGGCCCAGCCCGATCCGGCCCACCCGGGGCCGCAGCAGCATCGCCGAGATGATCGCCGCGGCCAGGTACGACACCGCGTTGCCGAGCATCATCCCGGCCGCCGCGAACGTGTTCGAGAAGAGCAGGAAGAGGCCCACCTGGAGCAGGACGCGCAGAATCACCACCGGGATGTTGACCAGGGCCGGGGTGCGGGTGTCCGGCAGCGCGTAGAAGGCGAACGTGAAGAGCTGGCTGACCGCGAACGGCACCAGGCCGAGCGCCGCCACCAGCAGCACGGTCGAGGTGGCCACCGCGTTGTCGCCGGTGAAGGCGCCGTAGCGGAACACCACCACGGAGATCGGGGCGGCCAGCACCGCGTAGCAGACCGCGATGGGCGCGAGCACCGCGCTGACCATCCGGGTGCCCCGGGACAGGTCGGCGGTGACGTCGCCGAACCGGTTCTCGGCGGCGGCCGCGCTCATCCGGGGCATCAGCGCGGTGATGATCGAGACGGCGATGATGCCGTGCGCCATCATCAGCAGTAGGAAGACGTTGTTGTAGATCAGCAGGCCGGCGTTGTCGCCGCCGGCGGCGCGGGTGAGCAGGTTGACCACCACGAAGAGACCGAGCTGGTTGACCCCGACGTAGCAGAACATCCAGCCACCGAGCCGGGCCAGCTCGCTCAGGCCGAGGGCGCGGAAGTCGAACCGCCACTTCCACCGGAAGCCGACCTTGCGCAGCGCCGGCAGCAGGCCGGCGGTCTGCACGGCCACGCCGAGCAGCGTGCCGCCGCCGATCAGCAGGATGCGGTCCCAGCCCATCTCGCCGGGCTGGATGATCTTGGCGCCGAAGACCGCGATGTAGAGCGCGCAGACGCCGATGACCACGAGGTTGTTCAGGATCGGCGCCCACATCGGGGCGGCGAAGTGCCCGCGCGTGTTCAGCACCGCGGCGATCAGCGCGCTCACGCCGGTGAAGAACAGCATCGGCAGCATCAGGTAGGACAGGCCGGTGACGAGGTCCTGGTAGTTGTCGTCCTTGCCGCCCGCGTAGATGGAGGTCAACACCGGCGCCCCGACCATGGCGATCAGCGCGACGGCGGCCAGCGCCAGCACGGCCAGCGTGAGCAACCGCTGGGAATATGCCTCGCCCCGGTCCGGGTCGGCCTTGCGTCGCCGGACCAGCACCGGGATCAGCACGCTGGTGAGCACGCCGCCGAGCAGGAACTCGTAGACCTGGTTCGGCAGGAAGATGGCGGTGGTGAACGCGTCGCCGACCAGCGCGCCGCCCAGCGCCGCGCCGATCATGAGGTTGCGGATGAAGCCCGTGCCCCGGCTGACCAGGCTGCCGATCGCCATCACCGCGCTGTTCGCGGCGGCGCTGGTCTCGCCGACCACCTCCTGCGGCGGCGCGACCGACTCGACGCCCGGCTGGTTCAGCGGCTCCGCCGAGATGAAGGTCGCGCCGTCGTCCGGCGGCAGGCCGCCGTCGTGCGCGTTCGCGCTGCGGTAGAGCCCGCCGCCGCTCATCTCCACAGCCTCCAAGGGGTACGCCGGAACCGGGCCCCGCCGGCCCCGCACAACCGGAACCTTAGTCAACCTCGACCCGTTACCCGCGCCCGGCGCGGTCGATCCACCCCCGGCCCGATAGGCTGGCGCTCCCATGTCCGAAGCCTCCGCCTCCGCTGCCGCCGACCGCCGTGAGCTGACCACCGCACAGCGCAACGCCGTCGCCGAGCTGCTCCGCGTCTCCCCGGTCGCCGACGAGCTGGGTCGGCGGTTCGCCCGGGCCGGTCACGAACTGCACCTGGTGGGCGGATCGGTGCGGGACGCGCTGCTCGGCCGCCTCGGCAACGACCTCGACTTCTGCACCGACGCGCACCCGGACGACACCGTCCGGATCATCCGGGGCTGGGCCGAGTCGATCTGGGAGACCGGGCGGGAGTTCGGCACCATCGCCTGCCAGCGCGACGGCCTCAACCTGGAGATCACCACGTTCCGCGCGGAGGTCTACGACCAGGTCAGCCGCAATCCGGTGGTGCAGTACGGCACCAGCCTGACCGAGGACCTGAAGCGCCGCGACTTCACCGTGAACGCGATGGCCGTGAGCCTGCCGGACCACCGGTTCACCGACCCGTACGGCGGCCTGGCCGACCTGGCCGCCAAGATCATCCGTACCCCCGGCACGCCGCAGGAGTCGTTCCGCGACGACCCCCTGCGGATGCTGCGGGCGGCCCGGTTCGCCGCCCAGCTGCGCTTCGCCGTCCACCCGGACGTGCGGGCGGCGATGACCCGGATGGCGACGGACCTGGACCGGATCACCGCCGAGCGGATCCGCGACGAGTTCACCAAGCTGCTCTGCGGCGCCGACCCGATCACCGGGCTGCGGCTGCTGGTCGACACCGGCCTGGCCGAGCGCTTCCTGCCCGAGCTGACCGGCCTGAAGCTGACCATCGACGAGCACGCCCAGCACAAGGACGTCTACGAGCACACGCTCACCGTGGTCAGCAACGCCATGTCGCTGGAGGAGGACGGCTGCGACTTCGTGCTGCGGATGGCCGCGCTGATGCACGACGTCGGCAAGCCGGCCACCAAGGCGGTCGGCCCGGACGGCCGGGTCAGCTTCCACCACCACGAGGTGGTCGGCGCCCGGCTGACCAAGGCCCGGATGAAGGCGATGCGCTACTCCAAGGAGATCACCTCCCAGGTGGTCAAGCTGGTCGGGCTGCACCTGCGCTTCTACGGCTACGGCCGGGGCGAGTGGACCGACTCGGCGGTGCGCCGCTACGTCACCGACGCCGGTGACCTGCTGTCCCGGCTGCACAAGCTCACCCGGTCCGACTGCACCACCCGAAACCGGCGCAAGGCGGCCCAGCTCGCGGCCGACTACGACGCGCTGGAGGAGCGGATCGCCCGGATCGCCGCCGAGGAGGACCTGGCCCGGGTCCGGCCCGACCTGGACGGCAACGCGATCATGGAGCTGCTCGGCGTGCCGCCCGGGCCGGTGGTCGGCCGGGCCTGGCAGCACCTGAAGGAGCTGCGCCTGGAGCGCGGTCCGCTGGACCGCGACGAGGCGGAGGCGGAGCTGCTGCGGTGGGCCCGCGCCGAGGGCATCGTCGGCTGACCCCGCGGCGGAAAAACGACGACGATACGCCAGCGTGTCGACCGAACGGTTGACGCGTTCCGGTCGATGTCTCCCGCATGATGTTGGTCATCACCAGCCCCCCGGATCGACGGGTGCGGCTGTCCTGATCACATCCGCCCGTCCGATCCGGACGGTCGCTGGACACGGGGAGACAATTCGGTGTCACGTTCCGGCGCGCTGCGCCGCTCCGCGCTGGTGGGGCTCGCCCTCACCTCCGCCACCTCGATCATCTGCGCCGCCACCGGCGGTGCCGCCTCGGCCGACCCGGGCGACGCCAAGCGGGCCCCGGTCCGGGGCGCCGACCTGCCCGGGGCCGTTCCCGGCCGCTACATCGTCGTCCTCAAGGACGGCAAGGCCACCCCGGCCAAGGTGAAGTCCGCCGCGTCGGCGCTCGCCGGTGAGCACGGCGGCTCCGTCCGCCGGGTCTTCGGCAAGGCGCTGCACGGCTATTCCGCCAGCATGGACCGTCGGCAGGCCGAGCGCCTCGCCGCCGACCCGGACGTCGCGTACGTGCAGCAGGTCCAGCGCTACACGGCCACCGACACCCAGACCACCCCGCCGTGGGGCCTGGACCGGCTCGACCAGACCAGGACCAGAACGGACGGCGAGTACACCTACTCGTCGACCGGCGCCGGGGTGACCGCGTACGTCATCGACACCGGCATCGACATCGACCACGAGGACTTCGGCGGCCGGGCCAGCAACGGCTACGACGCCGTCGACCAGGACGACGTCGCGCAGGACTGCGACGGCCACGGCACGCACGTGGCCGGCACCCTCGGCGGCGCCACCTACGGCGTGGCCAAGAAGGTCAAGCTGGTCGCGGTCCGGGTGCTCGACTGCGAGGGCAACGGCACCACCGAGGGCGTCATCGCCGGCATCGACTGGGTCACCGGTCACGCCAGCGGGCCGTCCGTGGCGAACATGAGCCTCGGTGGTGAGAACGACCCGGCGCTCAACGACGCGGTGGCGCGTTCCATCGCCTCCGGCATCACCTACGCGGTCGCGGCCGGCAACAGCTGGACCGACGCCTGCGGCTCCTCGCCGGCGAACGTGCCGGCCGCCATTACGGTCGGCGCCACCGACCGGCTGGACATGCGGGCCTGGTTCTCCAACTACGGCAGCTGCCTGGACACGTTCGCGCCGGGCGCCGGCATCGTCTCGGCGAAGGCCGGCACCACCTCCGGCTCCACCTCGATGAGCGGCACCTCGATGGCCTCCCCGCACGTGGCGGGCGCCGCCGCGCTGCTGCTGGAGGAGCACCCGACCTGGACGCCGCAGCAGGTGCGCAACTCCGTCGTCAGCACCGGTGTCGACGGCGCGGTGCACGACACCATGGGCTCCGCCGACCGGCTCCTGCACATCGGCGCCCCGGTGGTCGCGCGCGAGTCGTACGGCTTGAAGGCCCGGGGCAACGGCCGTTACGTGACCGCCGAGAGCGGCGGCAACCGGCCGTTGGTCGCTCGCGGCGTCGAGGTCGGCGCCTGGGAGAAGTACGACGTGGTGGACGCCGGCAGCGGCTACGTCGGTCTGCGGGCGGTGACGAACAACCTGTTCGTGACCGCGGAGAGCGGTGGCAACCGGCCGCTGATCGCCCGGTCCGCCTCGATCGGCGACTGGGAGAAGTTCCAGATCGTCACCAACACCGACGGCACCGTCAGCCTGAAGGCCGTGACCAACGGCAAGTACGTCACCGCGTCGAACGCCACCACCCCGCTGATCGCCAGCAAGACCTCCATCGGCACGGCGGAGAAGTTCGACTTCGACGCGGCCGCCCCGGTCGTCGGCATCAAGGCGGTGGCCAACGGCAAGTACGTGACCGCCGAGAACAGTGGCAAGCAGCCGCTGATCGCCCGGGCCGCGACGGTCGGTGCCTGGGAGAAGTACGAGGTCGTCAGCCTGGGCGACGGCTTCTTCGCCCTGCGCGCGCTGATCAACAACCAGTTCGTCACCGCGGACGCCGGCGGAAACCGGGCCCTGATCGCCAAGGCCACCGCCGTCGGCGCCTGGGAGGCCTTCGACTTCCTCGACTACAACGCCGACGGCTCGGTCTACGTGCGGGCCAACGCCAACGGCAACGCGGTCACCGCGGGCAGCACCGGCACCAGCCAGCTCATCGCCAGCCGCGTCATCGACTGGGAGAGCGAGACCCTCGGTCTGGGCGCCGGCGAGAAGTTCGTCTTCAGCGCACTCTGACCCGTACCACCACGGCGCCCGCCGGCTCCCCTCGGGGAACCGGCGGGCGCCCTCGTCGTCAGGGGTTGACGGTGCTGCCGTCCACGGTGCTCTTGCCGTTGGTGTGCGCGCTGCCCAGCCGCGCCAGCAGCCCGGCCAGGTCGATGCCGGTCAGGTCGCTGCCGAGCTGGAGGCCCTGGGCGACGTTGCCGGCCACCGACTTGGTCAGCGACGACGCGCCGTCGGTGGAGATGACGGTCATCTTGTCGATCGCGCCGATCGGGGCACTCGCCGCGCCGACCACCTCGGGCAGCACCTTGACCAGCAGGTCCAGCACGGCGGCCTCGCCGTACGCGGCGAACGCCTCGGCCTTGCGGGCCATCGCGTCGGCCTCCGCCTGGCCCCGGGCGAGGATGGCCGCGGCCTCGGCCTGGCCCTCCCGCTCGACCGCCTCGGCGATCGCGGACCGCCGGCGCTGCTCCGCCTCACCCTCCTTGGCGCCCTCGATCGCGTTCGCCTCGGCCAGCGCGGCGCGCCGGGCCCGCTCACCCTCACCGGTGAGCCGGGACTGCTCGGCGACGGCCTGCGCGGCGGCGATGGTGGCCTGCCGCTCGGCGTCGGCACGCAGCACCGCCGCGTTGCGGGCCGCCTCGGCCTCCTGCTCCACCTTGTACCGCTGGGCGTCGGCCGGCTTGCGCACCTCGGTGTCGAGCTGGCGCTGCTTGAGTTCGGCGTTGCGCTCGGCCACCTTCTGCTGCTCGGAGAGGATCGCCTGGTCCCGCTCGGCCTGGGCGAGCGGCCCGGCCGCGGCCGACCGTGCCTTCGCCGCGTCGATCTCGGCCTGGATGCCGGCCTGCTTGAGCGACAGGTTCCGGTTCGCCTCGGCGATCGCCTCCTCGGCGAGCAGCCGCTCCTGCTCGGCCGCCTGGCGGGCCCGGGCCTCGGCGATGGCGGCGTCCTTGAGCACCCGGGCGGCCTCCGGCCGGCCCAGGTCGGCGAGGTAGGAGCCCTCGGCCAGGATGTCCTGGAGCTGGAACGTGTCCAGCACCAGGCCCTGGTTGGTCATCGAGTGCTCGGCCTCCTCGGCGACCGCGCTGGCGAACGCGGCCCGGTCCCGGATGACCTCCTCGACGGTGAGCCGGCCGACGATCGAGCGCAGCGCGCCGGCCAGCACCTCGCGGGTGAAGTTGTCGATCTCGTCCTGCTGGTGCAGGAACCGCTGCGCGGCGGCCCGGATCGCGTCCTCGGTGCCGCCGACCTTGACGATCGCGACGCCGTGCAGGTCGGCGCGGATGCCCTGCTTGCTCACCGCGCCCCGGATGCCGACGTCGATCCGCCGGCTGGACAGGTCGAGGGACTGCAGCTTCTGCACCACCGGCAGCACGAAGACCGAGGCGCCGAGCACGACCTTCTGCCCGGACATGTCGGTGGAGCGCTGGCCGTCGGCGGTCTGGGTGGTCCGGCCCTTGCGACCGGTGACGATGAAGGCCTCGTTCGGCCCGGCCACCTTGATCCGGGAGAGCACGAAGAGGACGAGCAGGACGGCGAGGAGGACCGCGCCGCCGATGGCGACGAGCAGGGGCATGGGGGTTCCCGTCTGTGCTGAGGGATCAGTAGGTCTCGACGTGCACGCTGGTCTCGCTGAGCGCTTCGACCACGAAGATGCGGGCACCGATCGGGATCGGCCGGTCGGCCCGGGCGTTGAGCTTCACCGGCTGCCCGGCGAGGCGTACCCGGACCTCGCCGTATCCGCCGGTGGGGATCGGCGTGACCACCAGGCCGATCGCGCCGGCCAGGTGGTCACGGGTGGGGGTGGGGTCCGTGCGCATGGTGCGGGCCGCGCGGCTCAACCGGGCCGCCAGCCAGGCGGTGGGCACGGCGGCGAGCGCGCCGCCGGCCGCCGCCACCGCGATCATCCCGGAGGTACGACCCCCGAGCAGCTCGTTGACGATCGCGGCGCCGAACCCGAACGCCCCGGTGAACCCGGCGACCGCCTCCAGCGACACCGGCCCGTCGACGTCCGGGTGGCCCAGGTGCAGCACGCCCGATCCGAGCAGGGCCAGCGTCAGCACGCCGACCCCGGCTCCGCCGATGATCAGGAAGATGAGCGTCCCCGTGGCCACGACCTGCACGGTATCGACGTCGCGCAACATCGACTGCGTGCAGCGAACGTTCAGCTTCCGCCGAGCGACCGCTCAGCGCGGCGCGATCGTCAGCTCCAGACCGACCAGTTGCTTCGGCAGCGGCTGGCGGACCAGTTCCCGGCCGGTGGTGTCGGCGAGCACGAAGTCGCCCGCGCCGAGCGGCCGACGGTAGAGCAGCCGGTCGTCGGTCACCCAGACGACGTCGGCGGTGGGCAGCGCATTCACCACCCGGCCGGTCGCCGTCTCCACCAGCAGCGGCTCCTGCCGGCCCTGGACCACCACCAGCTTCCCGTCCGGCGACCAGGCGTCCGGACCGACCGGACCGCCCGGCATGTCGAGCAGGCGGGTGGGTCGGCCGTCGTCGACCGACAGGAGCTGCACACCCTTGGCGAGGTCGCGGGGCCACGCCTCCGACTTCTGCTTGCTGAGCGTCAGGGCGACCTCCCGGCCGTCGCGCGTCCAGGTGAACTCGCACCGGTCGGCGCAGGGCCAGCCGAGCAGGCCGACCGGATGCGTCCTCTTCGTGCCGTCCAGGTCGAGCACGACGAAACCGAAGTGGTCGACCTGCTGACTGGTGAACAGCAGCCGCCGTCCGTCCGGGGACCAGCGTGGGGCGGTCAGCGCGCGGCCGACCTCGTACCAGCGGGTCTGTCCGGTGGCCAGGTCGAACAGGCCGATCTCCCGGGGACGGTCGTCGTCCCGGACCGCGACGAGGGAACCGGTCGGAGCCGGGAAGATGCCGTCGTAGCGGTCGGTGGCGAAGTACCGGCCGCGTCCGCGGTCGAGCAGGAGTCCGCTGCCGGAGCCGCCCGCCACCTGGGCCCGGGTGACCACCCAGTCGCCGGGCAGTACCAGCGGTCGCTGCGCCCAGTCCGCGCCGGGTGCGGCCCGGAGCGCGGGCGAGGGGGTGACGGTGACCTGCGGCGTCGTGGGCGTGGTCGGCGGTGGGCCGGTGCGGGGGCGCAGCAGAACGAACGGCAGGGTCACCGCCACCACGGCGACCAGCGCGGTGGCGGTCGCGGCGACGCGCCGGCGCCGGCGTAGCCGCCGGCCCCGACCGAGCGCCCGCGACGCCAGGTCCGGCGCGGGTGCGGCACCGTCGGCGAGGTCGCGTACGGCACTGCGGAGCATCTCGTCCAGCGGCGAGTTCATCGGGTCACCTCCGACCGGTCGGTCAGCTCGTCGAGCGCCGGCACGAGGTGCCGGAGCCGGGCCAGCGCCTTGGCGCTCTGGCTGGCCACGGTGCCGGGCCGGCAGCCGAGCAGCGCGGCGGTCCGCTCGACGCTCAGGTCCTCCAGGTAGCGCAGCGTCAACACGGCGCGCTGGCGTGGCGGCAGCGCGCGCAGCGCGTCGCGCAACAGCAGTCGCAGGTCGCTGTCGTCGCCGGCCGCCGGCCGCTCCGGCAGCTCCGGCACCGGCACCTCCGCCCGTCGCGCCCGCCGTCGCCAGCCGGAGACCTGGTCGTGGTAGAGAATCCGCTTCACGTACGGCTCCGCGTCGCCGCGGATCCGGGGCCACCGGGCGTACGCCTTGGCCAGCGCGTTCTGGAGCAGGTCCTCCGCCGCGTGCTGGTTGCCGGCGAGCGCGTACGCGACCCGCAGCAGGACCGCTCCGCGCTCGTTGACGAACGCGGTGAACTCCCGGTCGACCTCCGCCACCGTCCACCTCCGTCTCTCCGACGCCCGGGGCGGGGAAAACTTTGCCCGCCGCGCGACAATGGGTGGCATGCGCTGGACCGTGCTCGACTCGCCGATCGGGGAGTTCTCCGTGGGGACGGACGACGACGCCGTGCGCGGCGCGCACTTCGGCCGGGTGGCGTCGGCGGCCGACGAGCCCGGCGACGACCTGGCCCGGCTGGCCGTGGCCGAGCTGCGGGCCTACTTCGCCGGTGAGCTGACCGAGTTCAGCGTGCCGGTGTCGGCGCCCCGGGGCTCGGAGTTCGAGCGCGCGGTCTGGCGGGAGATGACCCGCATTCCCTACGGCGAGACGACCACCTACGGCGAGGTGGCCCGGGCGCTCGGCGACCCGGGCGCGGCGCGGGCGGTCGGGGTGGCGTGCAACCGCAACCCGGTGCCGGTGATCGTGCCCTGTCACCGGATCGTCGGCGCGGGCGGCAAGCTGGTCGGCTTCGGCGGCGGGCTGCCGCGCAAGGTGACGCTGCTGGAGCTGGAGGCCTCGGCGGCGCTGCGCCGCGACTGGCTTCGCTGAGCGCGATGTCCGCCCCGGTCCGAGCGATCCTCGCCATCATCTGGCCCGGTTGGATCCGAGCTGATCGAGGAGGAGACGTTGAACCTGAAACCCGAGGTCGAGCAACGGCTCAAGGAGCTCGCCGAGGCGGAGCACCGCTCGATGCACAAGACGGTCGAGGTGGCGGTTCAGGCGTACCTGGACCGGCACGAGCGCGACGAGTGGACCCGGCAGGCCGCGCGGAGGGTTCTCAAGGAGGATGCCGAGTTCTTCGAGATGTTGGGGACCGGTGACACGTCCCTGGCCGGACGCGGAGGACCTGCTGACGTTGCTCGCTGAACACACCGGCCCCCGGAGCCAGGTGCGGGACGCCGGGATACCGGTGGTGGCGGCGGCCCGGCCACACGCGCGGTTGATCGGGCGGGCCGCCTACCCGACCGCCTTGGACAAGGCCGCCGCACTGCTGCACGGGCTGATGATCTGGCGTCCCCTCGACCTGTGGAATGCCGGGCTCGCCTGGGCCGCGATGCGCGTCTTCCTGATCCGTGCCGGCTTTCGTCTGGCCATGCCGGCGAAGGAGCGCATGGCGTTGACGGACGCGTTGAAAAGCGGAGAGGTCGACTCGGTCGAGGAGCTGGCATTGCGGCTGTCGCCGTACCTGGAGATGTCGGCCTGACGGAACGACGACGGCCGGGCCCCCTGCGGACCCGGCCGTCGACGGTGTTCCGGTCAGCGCGTCAGCGCTCGACCTCGCCGGCGATGAACGCCTCGACGGCGGCGTGCGCGTCGTGGTCGGCGTACTGCTCCGGCGGGGACTTCATGAAGTAGGACGAGGCGGAGAGGATCGGGCCACCGATCTTCCGGTCCAGCGCGATCTTCGCGGCCCGGACGGCGTCGATGATGACACCGGCCGAGTTCGGCGAGTCCCACACCTCGAGCTTCAGCTCCGCGTTGAGCGGGGTGTCACCGAAGGAACGACCCTCCAGGCGGATGTACGCCCACTTGCGGTCGTCCAGCCACGGCACGTGGTCGGACGGGCCGATGTGCACGTCGCTCTTGCTCATCTCGTGCGGGATCTGGGAGGTGACCGACTGGGTCTTCGAGATCTTCTTCGAGACCAGGCGGTTGCGCTCCAGCATGTTCATGAAGTCCATGTTGCCGCCGAAGTTGAGCTGGTACGTGCGCAGCAGCTCGACCCCGCGGTCCTCGAAGAGCTTCGCCAGGGCGCGGTGCACGATGGTGGCGCCGACCTGGCTCTTGATGTCGTCACCCACGATCGGCAGGCCGGCGTCGGTGAACTTCTGCGCCCACTCCGGGTCGGAGGCGATGAAGACCGGCAGGGCGTTCACGAACGCGCAGCCGGCGTCGATCGCGGCCTGGGCGTAGAACTTGTCGGCCTGCTCGGAGCCCACCGGGAGGTAGGAGACGACCACGTCGACCTGCGCGTCGCGCAGCGCCTGCGCCACGTCGACCGGCTGGGCGTCCGACTCCTCGACGATCTCCCGGTAGTACTGGCCCAGACCGTCGAAGGTCGGCCCGCGCTGCACGGTCACGCCGGTCGGCGGGACGTCGCAGAGCTTGATCGTGTTGTTCTCGCTGGCGACGATCGCCTCCGCGAGGTCCATGCCCACCTTCTTGGCGTCCACGTCGAACGCCGCGACGAACTTCACGTCGGAGACGTGGTAGTCGCCGAAGGTGACGTGCATGAGACCCGGGACGCGGTCGTTCGGGTCGGCGTTCCGGTAGTACTCCACGCCCTGCACGAGGGACGAGGCGCAGTTACCCACACCGACGATGGCGACGCGGACGGAGCCCATAGCGTCTGCCTCCTTCTTCTTCATCACGGCCGCTCTGACCTGGACGTGCCAGGCGTGGGCGGGCTGTCGTTGTCTCCTCGGCCACCGGTCGTCCCGGGTCGCGGGGCGGTCGGGGCCCGGCCGGAGCGCTCGTTGGCGATGAGCTCCTCCAGCCAGCGGACCTCACGCTCACAGGCGTCGAGCCCGTGGCGTTGCAGTTCCAGGGTGTACGCGTCGAGACGCTCGGCTGCCCGGCCGAGCACGTCACGAAGACCTTCGCGGCGTTCCTCGATCTTTCGACGACGACCTTCCAGGATCCGGAGCCGGGTGGCCTGGTCGGTCCGGGCGAAGAACGCGAAGTGCACCCCGAAGCCCGTGTCGTCGTACGTCTCGGGTCCAGCCTGCGCTATGAGCTGGGCGAAGCGTTCCTTGCCCTCCGCGGTAATGGTGTAGACCACCCGACCGCGTCGGCTGGTCAGCGCGGGAACCTCCTCGGCGGTCGCGGGTGTCTCGGCGGCTTCGGTGATCCATCCCGCCGCCTGCAGCCGGCGCAGGGTCGGGTAGAGCGTGCCGTAGCTGATCGCCGCCCGGATGGCGCCGAGCTTGGCGGTCAACTCCTTGCGCAGCTCGTAGCCGTGCATCGGAGCCTCCTGCAGGAGGCCCAGGATGGCGAATTCGAGCACGGGCCATCCCTTCTTTCCCCCTGCGCGGAGCGCTAACCACCGCGATGTATCGGACCGATACATCGCACGGTAGCGGAGAGGGGTGGGCAGGGCAAACCCCGGGTTACGCGACACCGTCGTCACCGATGGTGACCATGGTCGCCTCGGTTCGACGGAGCGCGTACCCTTTGCCGCATGCGTACGCAGCGCCAGGTCGTCGACTACTCGCTCCAGAAGCGGGCGGTGCTGCGTGAGCTCCTCGCCGGGCGGATCGGCACGTACGACGTCTGCGACGCGTCGCCGTACCTGAAGAACGCCGCCCGCTTCCACGGTGAGCCGACCGACCACCGCTGCCCGATCTGCCGCAGCGAGAACCTGATCCACGTCCACTACATTTACGGTGACGAACTCAAGCAGTCGGCCGGCCAGGCGCGTACCCGGGCCGAGTTGCCCGTCCTGGCCATGACGCTGCGTGAGTTCCAGGTGTTCGTGGTGGAGGTGTGCCCCGGCTGCGACTGGAACCATCTCGTCGAGCAGTTCCTGCTCGGTCGGGACGGTCTCGCGGGCGAGGCGGAGGACGCGGGCGAGTCGGTCGCGGCCAACGGCTCCACCCCTCGGCGAAGGCGAGAGGCGCAACGGTGAACGCGGCTGTCCCGACCGCTGCCGGCCCGGTGACCGGGTGGCACGAGCGACAGCCATTAAGCGTAATTGGTCCGAATAGGTCGGATTTGACGGGCGTACGCCGGCGCGGCCGGCAGGTAACGTCCCGTGTTCCAGCTCACGGCAACCCGGTGGTGGCGCCCCCGCGCCCCACCGCGACCGGCAGGGTGTGAGGAATGAACTACGGCGATCCCAGTTCTTCGCGTGGGCGGGCCCAGATCCCGGGCCCGAACGGCGACCCCGGTTCCGAGCGGAGTCCGCGCGGAAACGGTTGGTCCGGCGCACCGGAGGGCGGCGCCTCGGCGCGCGCCTCGGTGACACCGCGCGGCACCGGCGGCCGGGCCTCGGTCGGTGGCGCCGCGCCGGCGCCGCGGGGCGCCTCGGGCGCGGCCTCGGTGGGCCGGGCCGGCGCGGGCCGGGCCTCGGTGCCGGTCTCGCCGGCTCCCGGTGCGCCCGGGCGCGCGGGCCGGGCGTCCGTGCCGATCTCCCCGGCCGGTCCGGCCGGTCGCGCCTCGGTGGGCGCGGCGAGCGTCGGCGGCGCCGGGCGGGCGAGCGTGGGCGCGGCGTCGATCGGCGGTCGGGCCTCGGTACCCGGCTTCTCCGGCGCTGGCCCGGGCGGGCCCGCTGGCCCGGGCGGGCCGGGCGGCCCCGGCGGTCCCGGCCGTGGTGGCCGCGGCGGTGACCCGGCCCAGGCGAAGAAGCGGCGGCGGATCAACATGCTGATCGCCAGCTTCGCGGTGTTCATCATGCTCGCCGGCATCGGCGTGGTCAGTTTCACCTGGTACTCGCAGGGAGTGCCGCTCCCGCAGGACACCATCCCGCCGCTGTCCACCACGGTCTACGACTCGGGCGGCAAGATGATTGCCCGGATCGGCGACCAGAACCGGCAGTTGGTCACCATCGACCAGATCCCGGAGCACGTGCAGCACGCGGTCGCCGCGGCCGAGGACCGGAACTTCTACCGGCACTCCGGAGTGGACTACAAGGGCATCGCCCGGGCCGCCTGGAACAACCTCACCGGCGGTGACAAGCAGGGCGCGTCGACGATCACCCAGCAGTACGCGCGCAACGCGTTCGACAACCTGAACCAGGACACGTACGGCCGGAAGGTCAAGGAGGCGATCCTCGCCTCGAAGCTGAACGACCGCTACGACAAGCGCGTCATCATGCAGCACTACCTGAACGTCATCTACTTCGGGCGCGGCGCGTACGGCATCCAGTCGGCGGCGCAGACCTACTTCAAGAAGAACGTCGACAAGCTCACGGTGGCCGAGGCCGCCGTGTTGGCGGCGCTGATCAAGCAGCCCGAGCCGAGCTCCACGCACAAGGGCTACGACCCGGCCATCAACCCGCAGCCCGCGGTGGACCGGTGGAACTACGTGATCAACGGCATGATCTCCGAGAAGTGGCTGGACGCGCCGAACATGCCGGACCACCCCACCGAGTATCCGACCAAGACGCTGCAGAAGCCGACCAAGAACAGCGCCGGTGGCTTCGGCATCGACACGCCGTACGGCAACGTCGTCAACTACGTCTCGCAGGAACTGCGCGAGATGAAGCTGTGCACCGACAACGAGGCCGAGGCGACCGACGCCAAGCCGCTCTGCTCCAAGGCGCTCAGCCGCGGCGGTTACAAGATCACCACGACGATCGACCGGAAGATGCAGGAGGCGGCGCTCGACGCGGCCCAGCGGGCCCGGAAGGAGTCCGAGCTCAACGGGCAGCCGAGCAACCTGATGGCGGCCGTGGTGTCGGTCGAACCGAAGACCGGTCGGGTGCTCGCCTACTACGGCGGCGACAACGGCACCGGCACCGACTACGCCGGCAAGAACGTCGAGAACGGCGTGGTCAGCGGCGGCCACTCGCCGGGCTCGAGCTTCAAGATCTACACGCTGGCCGCGGCGCTCAAGGCCGGCATCTCGATCAAGTCGCGGTGGAAGGGCTCGGCGTTCACCCCGAAGGACACCAAGTTCAAGGTCAGCAACGCCGGCGCGGACAAGGTCTCCTGCGGCGACTCCTGCACCCTGGAACTGTCCACGCTCAAGTCGCTGAACGTGCCGTTCTACTACATCACCGAGAAGATCGGCCCGGACAAGGTGCTCGACATGGCCAAGCAGGCCGGCGTCACCACCATGTGGCAGACCGACACGAACCCGGCCAAGGCCCACGACCTGACCAAGGCCGACCCGAAGGACCTGGCGCCCAACCCGTTCTTCCACGTGATCGGCTACGGCCAGTACCCGATCACCGTGCTCGACCACGCCAACGGCGTCGCCACCTTCGCCAACCAGGGCATCTACAACAAGGCGCACTTCATCCGGAAGGTCGAGAAGCAGAACCCGGTGACCGGCAAGTGGGACCTGGTCGGTGCCGAGAAGCTGAAGGGACAGCGGCGGATCGACAAGGACATCGTCGCCGACGTCACCTCCGTGCTGGAGAAGTACCCGGCACAGGTGAACCACCGGCTCGACGACGGACGCAAGGCCGCCGAGAAGACCGGCACCTGGGAACTCGGCGACGGCAGCACCGACAACGGCGACGCCTGGATGATCGGCTACACGCCGCAGCTCGCCACCGCCGTATGGGTCGGCAACGTCAAGGACCGCAAGGCGATCAAGTACAAGGGCGGCGCGAGCATCAGCGGCGCCAAGATGCCCGGTGACATCTTCGAGCGCTTCATGAACGCCGCGCTCAAGGGCAAGGACAAGGAAGACTTCCCGCCGGCGGCGAACGTGGGCAAGGACGACACCGGCAACGGCGAGGCGCCCCCGCCGCCGCCCACCCAGCCGGGTCAGCCCGGCGGCCCGGGCTGCGACCCGCTGGGCCTGTTCTGCCCCGGGGGCACCCCCGGCGGGGGCAACCCCGGCGGTGGCAACCCGGGCGGCGGCGGCGACCAGGGCGGCGGGGGCAATCCCGGTGGGGGTGGCTTCCCCGGTGGCGGCGGTGGCGGTGGCGGGTTGCTCCCGAGCACACCACCGACGCGGCAGACCAACTGACGCGTACGACCTGACGGCGGCGGCCGGACCCCAGCGGTCCGGCCGCCGCCGCCGTTTCGCGGACCGGAATTTCTCCGCGCGCGACGGGACGGCGACCCCCGGCGTACGGCAGGATGCCTCTCCATGAGCACCCAGTCGCCCGCAGGCATCGACGAGCCCGGCGAGTCCGGGGCCGTGCCACGACCCGCAACGGCCGTGGACCACCCGTCCCGATCGGACTGGTTCGTCCGGGGCACCTCCGGCCTGATCGGCGGGCCGCTGGGTGACCACGCCACCGCGTTGGACCGGCCCGCCGGCCGGGAGGGTCGGTTCTGGACCGCCGCGCGGATCGTGCTGGCGCTGGTCTGCCTGACGCTCGCCCTGCACTGGGTGCAGAAGTCGCCGTGCCAGGACGGCGCCTGGCAGAACAACGTCCAGTACACCCGGATGTGCTACACCGACGTGCTGGCGCTCTACTACGCCGAGGGGCTCAACGAGGGCAAGGTGCCCTACGCCGACCACCCGGTGGAATACCCGGTGCTGACCGGCTACCTCATGGGCGCGATCGGCCTGCCGGTGCACGCCGTCGGCGTCGACAACCCCGGCATGAACCAGGGCCAGTGGTTCTACAACCTGACCGCACTGGTGCTCGGCGCGCTCGCCGTCGCCACCGTCGCCGTCATCCTCAACCTGCGCCGGCGACGACCCTGGGACGCGGCGCTGTTCGCGCTCTCCCCGGCCCTGGTGCTCACCGCCACCGTCAACTGGGACCTGCTCGCCGTCGGCCTGGCCGCGTTCGGGCTGCTGGCCTGGGCCCGTACCCGACCCGACCGGTACGGCATGCTGCTGCCCGGGCTGGCCGGCGTGCTGATCGGGCTCGGCGGCGCGGCGAAGATGTGGCCGCTGTTCCTCCTCGGGCCGATCCTCGTCCTCTGCGCGCGGGCCGGTCGACTGCTGGCCGGGCTCGTCGCCACCGCCTCCGCACTGGTGGCGCTGGTCGCGGTGAACCTTCCGGTGGCCATCCCCTACCGGGAGAACTGGGAACGCTTCTTCGACCTCAACACCACCCGCCCCATCGACTGGGGCACGCTCTGGTACATCGGCCGCTACCTCGACGGCCGGATCAGCCCCTCCGCGCCCGGCGAACTCGGGCCGTTCGAGTGGCTCAACGCCAACATCTCCACCCTCAACTGGGTGTCGTACCTGCTGTTCGGGGCGGCCTGCCTCGGCGTCGCCGCGCTGGCGCTGCTCGCCCCGCGCCGGCCCCGGTTGGCGCAGCTCGCCTTCCTGGTGGTCGCCGCGTTCCTCATCTTCAGCAAGGTCTGGTCGCAGCAGTTCGTGCTCTGGCTGCTGCCGCTCGCGGTGCTCGCCCGGCCCCGCTGGGGCGCGTTCCTGGCCTGGCAGTTCGCCGAGGTCTGCTACTTCGCGGCGTTCTACGGCGAACTACTCGGCACCGCCACGTCCCGGCCGGTCTTCCCCGAGGGCGTGTTCGTGCTGGCGTCCAGCCTGCGCCTGGTCACCGTGGCGGTGCTCTGCGGCTTCGTGATCCGGGACATCCTGCGGCCCGAGCGGGACGCGGTCCGCCAGACCTACGCCGACGACCCGGACGGCGGGCTGCTCGACGGCGCGCCCGACGCGCCCTGGCACCAACGCTGGCGCTCGGGCGCCGTCGACCGCCCCGTCGAACCCGTCCCCGTCTGAGCGGAGCCGGCCGGCCCTACAGCCGGTAGACCACCGCCCCGGCGACCTGCTCCCGACTCACGCCCAGCCCCTCGACCGGTCGGTCGAGCATCCCCTCCCACGGGGTGCCGCCGAGCCGTTCGGGGAGCACCACCACGGTCTTCACCCCGACCCGCCGCAGGTAGTCGATGCTGGCGAAGTCGGGGAAGCTGACCGTGGCCTCGCGGATCTGGGTCTGCGAGTTCGGGGTGAAACCACTGCCGCCGTTGACCATCGGCTGGAACTTGTCGGTCGACCAGAGCATCACCGGCTGGTCCAGGTTCTGGCTGCTCGGCAGCACCAGCATCGGGCCGTCGACGATCCGCATCACCGCCGGCTGCTGCGGCACCACCGGGTGCGGGGTGACGTTCAGCCCCTCCGCCAGCACCAGCAGCAGCGGCACCAGCGTGGCCAGCCGCAGCCACGGGCCGGGCCATGGCGGGACCCGCTCGGCGGCCAGCTCGCGCACCCGCATGCAGAACGCGGTGACCGCGCCGGCCGCGAGCAGACCGAGGAGCAGGGTGGTCCACAGCATCATCCGGCCCGGCGTGCGCAGCCCGTTCCATCCCGGCAGGTAGTCGAAGAGCGGCACGTAGGTGAACCGGCCGCCGAGGAACCGGGTGCCCATGCCCAGCGCCATCGTCACCAGCACCCCGGCGAGCAGGAACAGCCGGTGCCGGACCCGCCAGACCGAGAAGAACAGCCCACCGGCGGCCAGCGCGTAGAGCACGAAGCCGGGCAGCAGCGTCATCTCCGGGCTCCAGGGCAGC
This sequence comes from Micromonospora sp. WMMD754, assembly GCF_049315235.1. Lineage (NCBI taxonomy): Bacteria > Bacillati > Actinomycetota > Actinomycetes > Micromonosporales > Micromonosporaceae > Micromonospora > Micromonospora sp. WMMD754. Next base: position 1,963,510 of record NZ_CP186058.1, on the reverse strand, counting down.
ACGGCCCGGGCCCCCTCGTGCAGCTCGCCCCAGACCCGGGACTCGGCCGGCGCGGTGAAGAACCCGCTGGCCGGCGGCGAGTAGAGCTGGATCTCGGCGAGCGTGCGCGCCGCGTTGGAGTGCAGCTCGGCGACCTTGAAGAACGGGATCGCCAGCAACCCGCCCACCACCGCGAAGACCAGCCCGCCGAGCAGGTCGGCCAGGAACAGCCGCCGACCGAACGGACGCTTCACCCGGCGCCGCCGGACGAACCACAGCACCACCGCGACCAGCACGACACCGGCCAGCAGGTAGGCGAACGGCAACCCGATGCCGAAGCCCAGGCTGAGCTGCCAGGCGGCCACCAGCCAGCCGGCGAACGCCCACCCCGCGTGCCGGCGACGCGGCCGGTAGCCGTACCGCAGCGACCAGCCGTGCCCCCGGGCCAACATGGCCAGCGCCAGCGGGATGCCGCCGTTGGAGATGATGTGCAGGTGGCCCGCCTGGGCCAGCAGCCACGGCGCGTACGCGAAGCCCGCCCCGGCCACCGCGCCGCCGATCCGGCCCGCGCCCAGCTGCCGCGCCAACGCGTACGCCCCGAACGCGGCGAGCGCGTGCGCCAGCACGAACATGATGTTGTAGCGGAGCACGGCGTGCTCCGGGCCGACCCCGATCAGGCCCGCCGGGGCATAGCCGAGCAGGGTGTCGGAGAACGCAAAGCTCCAGTTCTCCGGGAAGAACGCGTTGGAGTGCCACAGCATCGCCGGGTCGGTGCGCAGGATGTGCCCGGACCACGCCATCTGCCACGCCTGCAGGCTCGGGTCCCAGTAGTCCTGCGGCAACGTGTAGCGCGGGTAGCGCAGCGTGGGCCAGGTCATCGCCACGGCCACCGCCAGCGCGGCGACGGCGGCGAGCGTCCACTCGTGCACCAGGAACCGACCCACCGCGCGGGTGGCGCGGCGCACCCGGCCGAGCACCGGCTCGGGCGCCGGCCCGAACGCCGAGAAGGGATCGGCCGGCTTGTCGTCGCGGTCCCCGTCCTCGGCGCCGTCGGTGCCCGAGGCGTGGTCGCCGGTGGCGTCTTCGGTGGCGCTGGCCTGCGTTGCGGCGTCGTCGTCGGTGGCGCCGGTGGCGCCGGCCCGCGATGCGGCGTCGTCGCCGGTTTCGGCCCGGTCACCGGCGGTCGTCCCGCTGCCCTCGTCGCCGGTGGCGCCGCCACCGGCCACGGTGGCGGTCACGGCCGGGCTCTTCTTCCGGGCCCGGCGCTTCCTGCCGGCCCGCCGCCCGGTGCCGGGTTCGGCGTCGGCCCGCGCCGCGTCGGTGGACGCCGCCGTCCCGCCGGGTCGCGAGCTGGCATTGGGCGGCGTGTCGCCGGTCGCGGCCGGCTTCTCCGCCTCGGTCTCCTCCGGCGCCGGTCGCGAGTCGGCGTCGGACCGGCCGCCGACGCCGGACTGCTCGGTGGTCATGCCGTGGCGCCCAGCTGGCCGCGCAGGAACGCGATGTCGGCCGCCTGCCCGTCGACACCGCCGGGCGTCTCCACGATGACCGGCGCGCCGGCGGCCCGGATCACCGCCACCAGCAGCTCCGGGTCGATGGTGCCGCCGGTCAGGTTGTCGTGCCGGTCCTGACCCGAGTTGAAGGCGCCCTTGGAGTTGTTGGCGTGGATCAGGTCGATCCGGCCGGTGATCGCCTTGACCCGGTCGACCAGGCCCAGCAGTTCCTCGCCGCCGGCGTGGGCGTGGCAGGTGTCGAGGCAGAAACCGACCTCGTGGTCGCCGAGCGCGTCCCAGAGGCGGGCCAGCGCGTCCAGGTGCCGGGCGCAGGCATTGTCCCCGCCGGCGGTGTTCTCGATCAGCACCGGGAGCGGGAAGCCGCCGGAGTCCGCCGCGTACGCGAAGGTCTTGCGCCAGTTGTCGAAGCCGACCGCCAGGTCGTCACCGGCGTTGACGTGGCCGCCGTGCACGATCAGCCCCCTGGCGCCGACCGCCGCCGCCGCGGCGGCGTGGCCGAGGAGCAGCTTGCGGCTCGGGATGCGGATCCGGTTGTTGAGCGTGGCCACGTTGATCACATACGGCGCGTGGACGTAGAGGTCGACGTCGGCGGCGCGGAGGCGTTCGGCGTCCTCCCGCGGCTTCGGGGCCTTCCAGCCCTGCGGGTCGGCGAGGAAGAACTGCACCGCCTCGGCGTCCCGGGCGGCCGCCTCGGCCAGCGGGTCGGTCGGATCGACGTGGGCTCCGATTCGCATGCAGGGCAGCCTACGTCTCGCCTGCGACGCGCGGTACGCACGCGCGCGGGGGGTTCCGGCGGGTGGACGCGTCACCACCCGCCCCGGCGGTCGTTGTCCGAGGTGGGATCGATGGTCGACGCTCCGCCGGACGTGGTCCACAGCACGGACGGATGAGCGGAGACCCCCGGTAACGGGACGCCCCGCCGTGCGGCCCGGCACGACGGGGCGGGATCCGCCGGTACGCCGGCACCACCCGGAGCCAGATGGACGAATTCCTCCATTTACCCCAAGTGGTGACGAGAGCCGTTGTATGGTCAGACCAGGTGACAACACGATAAAGCTCCGCGGGGCGTCCTCGATCCAACCTCATCGGTGTGGTCGTTCCTCCCCAGGTCCCACCCAAGGAATGCGGACGGGACGCCCCGCGGCCCCGTGGACAGGGGTCCACCGCACGGCGCGCGACGTCGACGGTGGGCCCCTGTCACCGCGTCCGGGCCACCGGCCCGGGCATGATCGTCCGGACCGGCTATCCTGGTCCGGTTGTCCGCGTCCGGCCGGGTTCCCCCGGCACCGGGCGGGCAGCGACGCACGACCTCCTGCCACGGAAGGACCGTGGCCGCTTAGCCCACAGGAGGTGAGCACGTCTTGCGTCATTACGAAGTCATGGTGATCCTCGACCCCAGCCTCGAGGAGCGCACCGTCGCCCCGTCGCTCGACACGTACCTGAACGTGATCCGGACCGCGGGTGGCTCGGTGGAGAAGACCGACGTGTGGGGCCGCCGGCGCCTCGCGTACGAGATCAACAAGAAGGCCGAGGGCATCTACGCCGTCATCGACCTCCAGGCGTCGCCGGAGGCCGTGGCCGAGCTGGACCGTCAGCTCCGACTCAACGAGTCGGTGCTGCGCACCAAGGTCATCCGCCCGGAGATGCGCTGAGCATCTAGACCCGGCACGTCCGGATCACAAGCCTCATCCACGCTGTCGTACGGCTCTGAGAGCCTGTACGGCACAAAGATGAGTGCGCGAGGAGATGGTCATGGCAGGAGACACCACCATCACGGTCATCGGCAACCTGACCGATGACCCCGAGTTGCGGTTCACCCCCTCCGGCGCGGCGGTCGCCAAGTTCCGGGTCGCTTCGACGCCCCGGTTCATGGACAAGGCGTCCGGCGAGTGGAAGGACGGCGAGCCGCTGTTCCTCTCGTGCACGGTCTGGCGCCAGGCCGCCGAGAACGTCGCCGAGTCGCTGCAGCGCGGCGCCCGGGTGATCGTGTCCGGCCGGCTTCGTCAGCGGTCGTACGAGACCCGCGAGGGTGAGAAGCGCACCGTCATCGAGCTGGAGGTCGACGAGATCGGCCCGTCCCTGCGCTACGCCACGGCGAAGGTGCAGAAGATGTCCCGCTCCGGTGGCGGTGGCGGCGGCTTCGGTGGTGGTGGCGGCCAGGGTGGCGGCGGAGGCAACTTCGACGACCCCTGGGCCTCGGCTGCCCCGGCCCCCTCCCGCGGTGGTTCGGGCGGCGGAAACTTCGACGAGGAGCCCCCGTTCTGATGGCGCCGAGCGCCCGCGATCGCAAACCAGGAGCAAGAGCAATGGCGAAGGCTGCGGCACTGCGCAAGCCGAAGAAGAAGGTGAACCCGCTCGACAAGGACGGGATCACCTACATCGATTACAAGGACACCGCGCTGCTGCGCAAGTTCATCTCCGACCGCGGCAAGATCCGCGCTCGACGGGTGACCGGCGTGACCTCGCAGCAGCAGCGGCAGATCGCCCGTGCGGTCAAGAACGCCCGCGAGATGGCGCTCCTGCCGTACACGGCCACGACCCGCTGAGAGGAGGCACGGACATGAAGATCATCCTGACTCAGGAGGTGTCCGGCCTCGGCTCTCCGGGCGACATCGTCGAGGTCAAGGACGGCTACGGCCGTAACTACCTGCTGCCGCAGGGCTTCGCGATCGCCTGGACCAAGGGTGCCGAGAAGCAGGTCACGGTCATCAAGCGGGCCCGCTCGGCCCGCGAGGTCCGCGACCTCGGCCACGCCAACGAGATCAAGGGCCAGCTCGAGGGCCTGAAGGTCAACCTCAAGGCCCGCGCCGGCGACGGCGGGCGGCTCTTCGGCTCGGTCACCCCGGCCGAGATCGTCGAGGCCGTCAAGGCCGCCGGCGGTCCGACCCTGGACCGTCGCCGGCTGGAGACGCCCGGCCACATCAAGTCGCTCGGCGCCTACCCGGTCAGCATCCGGCTGCACCCCGAGGTGACCGCCAAGTTCGACCTGAACGTGGTCAAGGGCTGACGCCACCAGCACGACGCGAGGGCCCGCACCGGACACCGGTGCGGGCCCTTCCGCATCCCACCGCGCCCCGCGCCGACGTCAACCGATCGGCTGGCCGGTCACCGCGCTGATCACCACCGTGGACAGCCCGCCACCCACCACGGCCGCCGCCAACGCCACCGTCGCCGACCGCCAGGTCGTGCCGACCTGCCGCAACAGCACCGCCACCACGAGGCTGCTCACCATCGCCAGCCCGAACCGCGGCGCCGCCGCCAACAACGACGCGAGCGCATGCGCCCGCGGCGAGTCGCAACCCCCGCCGGTGAGGTCGGTGACACAGCCCGCCGGAGCCTGCCCGTTCAGGAACACCAGACCCAGGAAGAGCAACACCGCCGGCACCAGATAGCAGGCGGCCGTGTAGACCAGCGGCCGCAACGGACCACCCGGGTCCGGGTCCAGCAGGTCGTCCTCCAGCCGCCGGCTCCACGAGCCGCCGCCGATCGTCTCCACCCGCTGCCGCAGCGCCGACCCGCCCGACCGCACCGGCTCCACCGGCCGCCGGCGCGGCGCGGCACGCGGACGCGGAGCGGTGTACGCCACCATCGGCGACCGCGGCGCCGACGGAGGCGTCTCCATCCAGCGCGGATCGTCACCCGCCAGCCGGGTACCCGACCAGAACTCCTCGGCCCGCTCCGGAGACGCCCAGCCCTCCCGGACCGGCGGCGCCGTCCGATCCCAGGGATCGACGTCCGCATAGCGGTCGCCGCCGTCGCGCACCCGCTCCAGATGGCCCGTATCGGTGAACCGGTCCCACTCACCCGTGTGCTCGGTGCGGTCCCACCGGCTCTCCGACTGGTCCCACCTGCTCCCGGTGGCCGCCCGACCCCACGCGTGCACACCCGACGCGTCCCACGGATCCACCGCCGGCGGTTCCGCCGGACCCGGCTCCACCGCCCGGCCCCGCTCCCACGGGTCGACCGCGGGCTGCGGCCACGACGGCTCCGCCGCCGCGGGCCGAGACCACGACGGCTCCGCCGCCGGCGGCGACCAGGACGAGTCGCTGGCCGCCCGCCGGCTCCGCCGGGTCGGCCGTTCCGCCTCCCACCCACCGGAGTCACCGACCGGACCGGCCTCATCCGCCAGCCCCGACCAGGTCACCTGCGGCTTGCGGCTCGCCGCACGACGGGGACGCGCCCGCGGCGCCACCCCCGACACCGGCCCGTCCTCGGCCCCCTCGGCCCGCCGGCTCCCGACGTACCCCTGCTCCTGCGGGGCGTCCATCGTCCACTCGGCGGTGTGGTCCGACACCGGGCCCGCGCCGATCGCCCGCAGCTCACGCCGGCCGTCGTCCCGTAGCCGGCCGGCCTCCGGCCGCCGGTCACTGACGGAGTAGGGCTCAACCTCGTCGTCGTCCGGCGCGGCATGCCGCCCGCCACCGTCCGCACGACTGATCCCCGACTCCACCGCCCACCGCGGAAGGTAGGCGTCCACCGGCTCGTCCTGGCCACGCTCGATCGCCCGCCGCCGGCTCTGGGTGCGGGAACGTTCCGACGCGTACGGCTCGACACCGCGCGAACCGGCGGGATCGTCCCAGGAACCGCTCGGCCGGCGCTCGCGCGGGCTGTCCTCCCCGCTTCCCCAGTCCCGGTGTCTCACGGCCGGAGCGTGACCCTTCTCAACCCGAAAGTGCAACCCGCTGTCCAGGTGTAGCCGTTCGCAGCGATAGTACGGGACGATCGGCGGCAAGGCTCGACCCGAAATCTTCCGTCCACAGGGTGGGGATGGGAAAAGCCCAGGTCAGGAGCGATAGGCCCGGAATTCCCCATCACTTTTCCACACCCCTGTGCACACCCTGCGCACATGTCGCCCCCCGTGCGTCCACAGGTTGTCCCGAGGCTCGTCCACCGGCCCTGTTGGTGGCTGACCTCGGGTTCCGTATCGTGGCCACCGACCGCCGGACGATGACCCCCGATCGACCGGAGGGTCGGCGGAAGTTGTCGTACCCAGGCGATAGAGCTGGACTCGACCCGACGCAACAAGGGGGGACCCGTGTCGGTCACCGACGAGACACGGGCGGAACGGGCCGGGGGGCCACCGTCCGAACAACCGCCACGCGACGCGCCGTTCGAGAAGACGCCGCCCCAGGACGTAGCCGCCGAGCAGTGCGTCCTCGGCGGCATGCTGCTCTCCAAGGACGCCATCGCGGACGTCGTCGAGATCCTCAAGACCAACGACTTCTACCGCCCGGTGCACGCCACCATCTTCGACGCCATCCTCGACATCTACGGCCGGGGCGAACCCGCCGACCCGATCACGGTGGCAGCGGCGCTCGCCGACTCCGGCGACCTCGCCCGCATCGGCGGCGCGCCCTACCTGCACACGCTGATCGCCAGCGTGCCCACCGCCGCGAACGCCGCCTACTACGCCCGCATCGTGGGCGAGCGGGCCGTGCTCCGCCGCCTGGTGGAGGCCGGCACCCGGATCGTGCAGCTCGGCTACGGCACCGGCCAGGGCGGCAGCCGGGACGTGGACGACGTCGTCGATCTGGCCCAGCAGGCCGTCTACGAGGTCACCGAGAAGCGGGTCAGCGAGGACTTCGCGGTCCTGGCCGACATGCTCCAGCCGACCCTTGACGAGATCGAGGCGGTCGGCGCCCAGGGCGGGGTGATGACCGGCGTGCCGACCGGCTTCACCGACCTCGACCGGCTGCTCAACGGCCTGCACGCCGGCCAATTGATCATTGTGGCAGGCAGGCCTGGTCTCGGAAAAAGTACGGCTTCAATGGACTTTGCCCGAAATGCGGCTATTCGAGCCAACCAGGCGTCGGCGATCTTCTCGCTGGAGATGAGCAAGGTCGAGATCGTCATGCGACTCCTCTCGGCCGAGGCGCGCGTACCGCTGCACGTGCTGCGCAGCGGGCAGCTCTCCGACGACGACTGGACCAAGCTGGCGCGCTGCATGGGCGAGATCAGCGAGGCGCCGCTCTTCGTCGACGACACCCCGAGCATGAACCTGATGGAGATCCGGGCGAAGGCACGGCGGCTCAAGCAGCGGCACGACCTCAAGCTGATCGTGGTCGACTATCTCCAGCTGATGACGTCACCGAAGCGCACCGAGAGCCGGCAGCAGGAGGTCGCGGACCTGTCCCGTGGCCTGAAGCTGCTGGCCAAGGAGGTCGAGTGCCCGGTGATCGCGGTGAGCCAGCTGAACCGTGGCCCGGAGCAACGTACCGACAAGCGACCGCAACTGTCTGATTTGCGCGAGTCGGGCTCAATTGAGCAGGATGCTGACGTTGTGATCCTCTTGCACCGTGATGACTACTATGACAAGGAGTCACCCCGCGCTGGGGAGGCGGACTTCATCATCGCCAAGCACAGAAATGGGCCGACGGACACCGTCACCGTCGCGGCCCAGCTGCACCTGTCGCGGTTCGTGGACATGGCCATCGTCTGACGGCGTCAGCCCATCAGCGGGAACCACCCCGCGGCCTCGCCCAGCTCCACCCGGTCCCGGTCGGTCAGCGGCATCCGCCCGGTGGCCTTCAGCAGATACTCGTGGTCGTCCCACCCGGCCGGCCGCACCGCCTCGTCGCTGAGCAGGCCGTCCATCGTGGTCACCGCGACCCGGGTCGGGTCCGCCGCCGGCAGCGGCGCGTCGGGCAGGTCCACCACCAGGTCCAGGTGGTGGACGACCGCCTCGGTGGTCAGGGTCGCGAGCAGATCGGGTACGCGCAGCACGTGGCCCTGCGTGGTCACGTACCCGTCGGGGTCGGCGGTCGCGGCCGCGCGGACGGCCGCGGGGGCGGTGTCGGACCAGATCCGGACGATGCCGGTGGGCCGGTCGAAGGCGGCGGCCGAGCGCCGGGCCCACCAGGCGTGTCGCGCGCCCGCCCCGTCGTCGTCGGGGGTGAACGCCCGCCAGTAGCTGACGTCGTCCACGTCGGCCGGGCCGGGGGCCGGGCTGGCCAGGGCGACGAGTGCGCGCTGGGCGTCGCAGAGCACGTGGAAGAGCAGGTCGGCGACGAGCCAGCCGCGGCACCGGGTGGGCCGTTGCAGGCCGGCGTCGTCGAGTGGGGCGACGACCGCGGTGATGCCGTCGTAGGCCTGGGCCAGCGCCTCGTGCGGCCGGATCGGGCTCATGCCGAGCAGCCTGCCACGGCGCGGGACGGTCGGCACGGCGGCGAGGGGTCGGGCGGGGGCTCTCCAGGCCGTCGAGACGACCGGAAGGACCCCCGCCGACAGGGGCGGCGAGCGGTCAGTCGAACAGTTCGCCGAGGAAGCCGTGCTTCTTCTTGCGCCGGTAGTGACCGTGGTAGCCGTAGTGCTGCTGCTGACCGTGGCCGTACGCGGGCTGCGGGTACCCGTGGCCGGGCGGGGGCGGCGGAGGGGGCGGGGGGACCGCGCCGTAGCCGGGCTGGTGCGGCGCGGCGGCGGGCGGGGGTGGCGGCGGCGGGTAGCCGGCGCCGGCGGGTGCGGCCTGTCGGGCGCCCCCGTGCTGCTGGTTCCAGTTGGCCTCGGCCTCGAACAGCTTCTCGAGCTCGCCGCGGTCGAGGAAGATTCCGCGGCACTCGCCGCACTGGTCGATGACTACTCCGCTGCGCTCGTACTGGCGCATCTCTCCGTGGCATTTGGGACAAGTGAGCTGCATGACATCGACGGTACCGGGTGATTTCACGCGGTGGCGGTCAGCGCCTGCGTCACCTCGTCGTCGGAGACCTCGTGGAAGTCGTCGTAGTAGGCGCCGACGGCGGCGAAGTCCGGCGGGAGTTGGCAGCTCACGACCGTGTCGGCGGTGTCGGCGAGCATTTCGTAGGCCTGCTCGGAGCCGACCGGGACGGCGACGAGCACGCGGGTGGCGCCGAGGTGGCGGGCGACCTGGACGGCGGCGCGGGCGGTGGCGCCGGTGGCGAGCCCGTCGTCGACGACGACCGCGGTGCGTCCGGTCAGGTCCAGGGGTGGGCGGCCGGCGCGGTAGCGCTGTTCGCGGCGCTCCAGTTCGGCCTGTTCGCGGCGGCGGACCTGGGCCCGGTCGTTCTCGCTGATCCGGCCGGCGACCATGTCGTTGAGGACCTGCACGCCGCCGGGGCCGAGTGCGCCGTACGCGACCTCGGGCGCCCAGGGCACGCCGAGCTTGCGGACGACCAGCACGTCGAGGGGGGCGCCCAGCCGGTCGGCGATCACCCGGGCGACGGGTACGCCGCCGCGCACCAGGCCGAGGACGATGACGTCGGGTCGGCCGGCGAGGTCGGTGAGTCGTTCGGCGAGGTCGCGTCCCGCCTCGGTCCGGTCGCGGTAGGTGGTCATCCCTCAGGTGTACGCCCTCCGGCCGCGTCGCGGCGGGCGGTTGCCGGGAATGGCGGGGCGCCGGGGTCCCGGTTCGGGCGTTCGGTGCGCGTCAGCGCCGGGGCGAGGACGAGCAGGGCGACCGGGTAGAGCAGGTAGCCGAAGCGGGTGGAGGGCATCAGGAGGATCGCGGCGAGCAGCCCGTACCCGCAGATGGTGGCGGTGGCGGCGGCGGTGCGCGGCGGTCGGCGCAGCAGCCGGACGGCGATCGCCAGGCCGACCGCGACGAGCAGCGCGGCGGCGACGGCGCGGCCGGCGGGCAGCGTCTCGGCGATCAGGTGGCCGGGGAACGGGGACTGGGCGGGGCTGGTCACCAGGCCGTGGCCGAGGGGGAAGCGCAGCACGTTCTCGACCAGGGCGTCGCGGTCGACGAGGAGGACCGGCACCAGGGCGAGGACGGGGAGGCCGAGGGCGCCGAGGGCGGTGCGGCCGGCGGCGCGGCGGGTGGCGGCCCAGCAGACCAGCACGATCGCCACCGGCCAGGCGAAGAGTTTCAGGGCGCCGGCGGCGCCGACCGCGAGGCCGGCGCGGCCGGGTCGGTCGGCGGCGGCGAGGGCGAGGGCGAGCAGGCAGAGCGCGAGTACGGGGAGGTCGTCGCCGCCGGTGGCGAGGGTGAGCGCGCAGACGGGCAGCACGGTGGCGGCCTGGACGGCACGCAGCACGGCGGCGGTGCGGCGGGGCGTGGTCGGGCCGCCGGTGGTGCGCAGTGTGGTGACCAGTGCGGCGAGGACGAGCGCGGTGACCACGGCGAACCAGACGCGGGCGTCGGTCCACCAGGCGTCGACGGCGGCGCGGGGCAGCCCGAACAGCGCCATGCCGGGCTGGTAGGGGGTGTAGCCGAGGAGTTGCTCGCCCGGCGGCAGGGCGGCGATCGCGTCGGGTCCGAGGTAGGGGGTGCCGTGCTCGGCGAGGCGCGTCCCGGCGTGTTCGACCACGATCACCTCCTCCTGGGCCCGGTCGGTGCGTCCGCCGGCCCGTTGGACGCTCTGCACGACGACGGGCAGCAGGGCGGTGGTGGCCCAGGTGAGTGCGGTGACCGTCCAGCGGGCGGGCAGCCCGGCCAGGGCGGTGCCGGGGTCGCGGCGGCGGGCGAGGAGTTGGGTGGCGGCGGCGAGCGTGGCGAGGGCGTACCCGACGGTGGCGATCGCGCCCCAGGCGCGGTGCGGCGGCAGGGTGGAGGTGGCGGCGGTGATCGCGGCGAAGATCGTGGCGGCGGCGTAGAGCCCCAGGTCGAGGGCGAGGCCGCCGGCGGCGGTGTCGAGTGCCGACCAGCGGCGGGAGGCGGGGCCGGGCGGGTCGGCGTGGGCGGTCACGCGGGCCAGTCTGGCAGACCGGCGGTGCGGCCCGGCCGGGTCAGGGCTGCCGGGAGTCGGCGGCGGGTGCGGCGGGGCGGGTGCGCGGGCCGCCGGTGCGGCGGCCGGGCAGGCGGATGACGGCGCCGGTGTCGTGCAGGGGCGGCGCGAGCGCGCCGGGTCGGCCGCCGGCGCCGCGCTGGAGGGCGGCGAGGAGCGCGCCGGCGGGTAGCGGGCGGGCGAACAGGTGGCCCTGCCCGGCCGCGCAGCCCAATTCCCAGAGCGCGCGGCGTTGCGGTTCGCTCTCCACGCCCTCGGCGACCACGGTGAGGTCGAGGCTGCGCCCGAGGTCGAGGGTGGAGCGGATCACGGCGGCGGCCTCGGGTGCGGTCTCCATGGCGGTGACGAAGCTGCGGTCGATCTTGAGTTCGTGGACCGGGATGCGGGAGAGCAGGGAGAGGGACGAGTAGCCGGTGCCGAAGTCGTCGAGGGCGAGCCGGACACCGGAGTCGCGGAGCCGGCTGAGCACCCGGTCGACCACGTCGAGCTGGCTGAGGGTGAGGGTCTCGGTGAGTTCCAGCACGAGTCGGTCCGGTGGCAGGTCGTGGGCGCGCAGCCGGGCCAGGACGGCGCCGGGGAAGCGGGCGTCGAGCAGGCTGCGGGGCGAGACGTTCACCGAGACGGGCAGGTCGAAGCCGGCGTCGCGCCAGGTGCCGGCCGCGATCAGCGCCTGGTCGAGGATCGCCTCGGCGAAGGCGGGCAGCAGCCCGGAGCGTTCCACCGCTTCGAGGAAGCGCAGCGGGTCGATCAGCCCGTGGGTGGGGTGGTGCCAGCGGGCCAGCGCCTCCGCGCCGGTGACCTCGCCGCTGGCCAGGTCGACGATGGGCTGGAAGTTGACGGTGAACTCGTGGTCGGCGACGGCCCGGGGCAGCTCCCCGCCGAGGGTGAGCCGGCCCAGGTCGGCGGTGTCGCGGGCGGGTGCGTAGGTGGCGATCCGCTGGCCGGCCCGTTTGGCCTGGTACATGGCCACGTCGGCGCGGCGCAGCAGCTCGGCCATCCCGCCGGTGGCGGGGGCGACGGCGATGCCGCCGCTGGCCTCCACACTGATCCGCATGCCGTCCAGGTCGAGCGGGTCGTGCAGGGCGGCGAGCAGAGTCTCGGCCCGGTGGGCGGCGACGGCCGGGGCGGGCAGGGCGCGCAGCAGCACCGCGAACTCGTCGCCGCCGAGCCGGGCGACCAGGTCGTCGGGTCGGGCCGCGCCGCGTAGCCGTTCGGCGACCTGGATCAGCACCCGGTCGCCAGCGGCGTGCCCGAGGGTGTCGTTGACCTCCTTGAAGTGGTTGAGGTCGATCAGCACCAGGGCGGTGACGCCGTCGGCGTGCCGGGTGGTGAGGTGGGTGGTGCCCTCGTCCAGCAGGTGGCGGCGGTTGGACAGGCCGGTGAGGGCGTCGTGGGTGGCGGCGTAGGCGTGGGCGTCGGCGATGCGGGCGAGTTCGGTGTACGCCTGGGCGTTGCGCACCGCGGTGCAGAGGGCGGAGGCGAAGGTGCGCAGCGTGTACTGCTCGCGTTCGGAGAGCTCCACCGGCCCGGCGAACCTGAGCCGCAGCATGCCCAGGTTGTCGGTCCGGTCGTGACCTTCCAGCGTGACCGGCATGATCCGGCCGTCCACCTCGCTGGGCGGTGGCGCCGTGCCGTCGTACGCGACCGCGGGGGCGCTGCCCCGCACGGTGCGTCCACCCTCGCGCAGTTCGACCTCGACCTCGTCGGCGGAGAAGAGTTCGGCGGCTTCGGTGACGGCGGTGGTCAGCACCTGGTCGAGGTCGACCACGTTGAGGGCGTCGGTGGCGCGGGCGAGGCGTTGCCACGCCTGCTGTTCGGTGCGGGTACGGATCCTGGACGAGTAGGCCAGGTGCAGGCTGAGCACGAGTGGCGGCACGGCGGGCAGCAGTCGAGGATCGATCCGCAAGATGAGCACGGTGGCGACGGCCACCAGGAAGCGCACGCCGAAGCCGGCGATCCGCAGGTCGAGATCGTTGCGGAACTGGCGGAGGATCGGCGTACGGGAGGCGAGCGCGATGACCGGGATCGCGAGCACGTCGTCGAGGACCGCGGCCACCAGGTAGACGAATCCCAGCAGCACGATGATGCCGACCGGTTCGCGTGGTGGCCAGGCGGCTCCGAGCAGCAGTGTGGTGGCCGCGGTGCCACCGGCCACCAGGGTGTGCTTCGCGATGGCGAACGCCACCTTGATCGGCGCCAGCCGGGTGATCGACCCGCAGGCCACCCCGATGCCGGTGGCCAGGACGACCCAGGAGGGCGGGGCGACGGCGAGGCCGATGACGATCGCCGTCTCGACCCAGGCGAAGTAGAAGGTCGTCGACCGGATCCGTAGCCGGGTCTTGATGACGGTGGCCAGTGCGACCGTCACCACGAGCGTCGCTACCGTGACGAGATCCCGCACGGAGTCGGGAGGCTGCTTGCGGGCGGCGAGGATCGCGACGAGCGCGATGGTCGCCGCCCCGAGGACGAGGGTGTAGACGAGTCCGCGCAGGGCCGGGTCGACAGCCGTTCGGCCTTCCGTCGTTCGGCTCAACCGGAGTCACCCGCCGCTCACCGTCGGTACGCGATGAGCGGCAGCCTACCGCGTCGCTCCTGGCCGGGAAACTCTCATCCCCATTCGGTGCTGCGCATTGTTCACCCCTCCTCGGATATCGCTTCGGGTCGGAATCGCCACGGACCGAGTTCGTCGCTCTCAATCGGTGCGCCGCATTGTCGCGACCCTCCTCGGATATCGCTTCTGCGCGTATCTGTGCCCAGCCGGTTGAAGAGCAGGCTAGGCGGAGGAGTGAGTGGTAAGGAAGAATTAATGTCCTTATGCGCAATATAAGGAACTATCACGGCTTAAATGACGTTCTGTCCACAAGTTGTATGCGGAGCGGAACGGATCGTCTCCTTGCGTACCCGCGTTGTCGCTCAGTGCCATCCGAAATCGCGCGGTACCGCATGCCCTCTGTAGCGTCGTCTGGGCGGGGAGACATTACAACCGTGCTTCTGGCCGGATCCCTTGTGGGTTCGACGAGTCGTGCCGAGTGCGTCCACGGGCCGTGGGACAACGGTCGAGTGACGAGTGGATTACCCTGGCGTTCGGTTTGGGACGAGTGCCGAACAAGGCTGGAAACGCGGCGTGGAAATACGAGTGCTAGGTGGCCTGTCGGTACGGCTCGACGGAGCCGACCTCGCCCTCGGGACACCCAAGCAGCAGCTGGTGTTGGCGCTACTCGCCGTTCGGGTCAACCAACTGGTCACTCTGCACGACTTGGTGGACGAGTTGTGGCCCGACGATCCGCCCCGGTCCGCAGTTCCCAATGTCCGGACGTACGCCGCCAATCTTCGTCGAGGTCTCGACTCCGCTGGGGGCGGCCGACTGAGGATCGTCCGTGAACCGGGCGGCTACCGCCTCGTTGCCGACGAGGAGCTGATCGACATTCACCGGTTCGGCGCCCGGTGGCGTCGCGCCCGTGAACTCATGCGCGCCGGAAAGCCCTCGCAGGTGATCGCCGGGTTGAGCGACGTGGTCGACCCCGGTCCGGCTCCGCTGTTGGCCGGACTCGCCGTGGGTCCGGCGCTGACCGCCCATCGTGAGGCCTCGGAACAGGAACGCCAGTCCGCGCTGGAACTGTTGGCGGAGGCATACCTCGCCCTGGGCCGCGCGGAGCTTGCGGTCCCGCTGCTGCGCGAGCACGCCGTACGCCAACGCCTGCGAGAGCGGGCGCAGGTCCTTCTGATGCGGGCGCTCATCGAGACCGGCGACGCGAGTGGTGCTCTCACCGTGTACCACGCGGCGCGGGACGCCCTGACCGAGCAGCTCGGACTGCCACCCGGCGAAGAGTTGGAGCACCTCCGGGTTGCGGCGACCGACGCCCGACGTGGTCCGCCGGAGGCCGCCCGCGCGGCGGAGAGGAGCCAGGCGCAGACCAACTGGCTACCGCGGGCGGTCTCGGACCTCGTCGGCCGTGAGGCACTTGTCGAGGCGCTGCTGCGTGAGTTCGCCGAGGCCCACGACTCCGGCCCGACGGTGCGGATGATCGACGGAATGGCGGGGTGTGGCAAGACGACCCTCGCCCTGCACGTGGCGGCTCACCTGGCCGACGCCTTTCCCGACGGACAGCTCTTCATCGACCTGCGGGGTCACGCGCGGCAGACCCGGATCCGACCCGCTGCGGCGTTGGACATCCTGCTCCGCCAGCTGGGTGTACCGGCCGGTCGGATCCCGGCCCGGTTCTCCGATCGGCTGGAGACCTGGCGGCAGGAGCTGACCGGGCGGCGCGTCGTGATGGTGCTCGACAACGCAGCGGACAGCGCACAGGTCGAGCCGTTGCTGCCCAGCCACGGTTCCGTGGCGGTGCTCGTCACCAGTCGGCGACGTCTGCTGGCCCTCACCGAGCGACCACCGGTGTCTCTCGCGGTGCTCACCGAGTCCGAGGCGCTCGAACTGCTCGGCACGCTGATCGGTAGGCGACGGTTGGCAGCGGATCCGGAGGGTGCGAGGCGACTGGTCAGCATCTGCGGTTGCCTCCCGCTCGCCGTCAGGCTGGCCGGGACCCGGTTGGCCCATCGGCCTGACTGGCGGGTGTCGGAGCTGGTGGACAGGTTGAGCCGGCGACCGTTGTTCCTTCCCGGCCTGCGCGCCGAGGCGCGGAGCGTGGCCGAAGCCTTCGCCGAGTCCTACGAGCCGCTCGGCGAGGCTGCGAGGCGCGTCTTCCGGTCGTTCGGCCTGGTCGCCGGGAACCACCTCGACAGCGCCATGGTGGCGGCTCTGACGGACCTGCGCCTGCCGCAGGCGGCCGACCTGCTGGACGAACTTGTCGACCGCCACCTGGTGGAGGAAGCCACCCCCGGGCGCTATCGCCTGCACGACCTGATGAGGCGCTATGCCACCGAGCTCGCCCGCCGGGAGGACCAGGCGACATTGGGCAGGCAGGCCGTATGGGGCCTGCTCGACCACGTCCTGCACTCGGTGGTCCGGGCCTCCGCGCTCATCGAGGACCCACAGCTGATCGCTGCGCACCTACGACTCGAAGCCCCGCTTCGGCCCGATCTGCTCGACGGGCGCGCCATCGGTGATCTGAACTGGCTGGAGGATCAGCGCCTGAACCTGGACGGCTTGGTCCGGCAGGCCGCTCAGGAGGGTCACGAGTCGATGGCGTGGCGGTTGGCCCGGGCGAGCTGGCGCTTCTCCTACACGCGCAGTTACTACGACGACATCACCGCCACGCACGAGATCGGGCTGACGGCGGCGCGCCGATCGGGGGACGAGCACGCCATCGCGTTGATGCACAACTACCTGGCCTCCGCCTGCGTCCGCACCGGCTCCTACCGCGAGGCCTCCGCCCACCTGCACGCGGTCGTGTCCATCCGTACCGCACTCGGGGACGCCGACGGCGCGCAGCGCGCCCGGGTCAACCTCGGAGTTGTGCACTGGCTCACCGGGCGGCTCCAGCAGTCCCTCGACGCCAACCTCAGCGCGTTGCGCAATGTGTCGGACACGATCCCCGTTCTGCCCAACCTCGGCCTCACGCTTCGATACCTGGGCCGCTACGACGAGTCGATGGCCGTGCACCGGCTCCATCTCTATGTCGCCCGGATCAGACGCGACCATTTCCACATGTCCAACGCCCTGGGGCACCTCGGCGGCGTTCGGTACCGCCTGGGTCAGCATCTCCAGGCGGAGCGCCTGCTTCGTGCCTCGTTGACGCTCCGCGACCGAACCGGAAGCGGGTTCGCCCGCGCCGAGACCCTGAGTGACCTCGCCGGCACGTGTCGGCAGCTCGGTCGCTACCAGGACGCCCTGCGCCACCACGAGGCGGCGATCGACGCCGCCACCGTGTCGGGGGAGCGTCACGTCCAGGCAGAGGCACGCAACGAGTTGGCCCTCACCCTCCGGGCGACGGGGCGGTGGAAGGAATCGGCGGCCATGTTCCAGGAGGCGCTGACCATCTCCACCCGGATCGCGCACCCGTACGAGCAGGGTCGGGCGTTGTGCGGCCTGGCCGAGCACCTGGAGGGCGACCAGCCGGCGGAGGCGCGTCGATACCGGCAGCGGGCGTTGGCGATCTTCGACCGGATGGGCGTGCCCGAGCGCCACGAACTCCGCCGGCGTCTCGCCGAACCGCCGTCACCAGTCGCCTGAACCGGTTTATCGATTTCTTATCGCGGTGCCGTCTAGCGTTCCCTCATCGGCCAAACGGGGGGTTCCCGCCCGCGCGGGACCCGGCCGACCAGGCCCCCACCGTCGATCCACCCCAGCGGATCGACGGTGGGCAGGTGAGGGAGGGGCGTCGCCCGGCGCATCGGCACCCGCCGCGACGTCCCTCCCCGCCGACGGCCCGAGCGGCGCCGACGGCCCCGAGCGACGCCCGTCGTCGTACCCGGCGGATAGGGTCGGGCGGTGACCGAACCCGCGCAGCTCACCCACGTCGATCCGGCCGGCGCGGCCCGGATGGTCGACGTCTCCGCCAAGCCGGTCTCCGGCCGGCTCGCGGTCGCCGCCGGCCGGCTCCGCACCACCGCCGAGGTGGTGGAGCTGCTGCGCCGCGACGGCCTGCCCAAGGGCGACGCGCTCGCGGTCGGCCGGCTCGCCGGGATCATGGGGGCCAAGCGCACGCCCGACCTGATCCCGCTCTGCCACCCGATCGCGCTGCACGGCGTCACCGTCGACCTGCGCCTCACCGCCGACACCGTCGAGATCACCGCCACCGCGCGGACGGCCGACCGCACCGGGGTGGAGATGGAGGCGCTCACCGCCGTGGCCGTGGCCGGGCTGGCCCTGGTCGACATGGTCAAGGCCGTCGACCCGGCCGCCTCGGTGGACGCCGTCCGGGTGCTCCGCAAGTCCGGCGGCAAGACCGGCGAGTGGGTGCGACCGGAGGACCGGCCGTGATCCGGGCCCGGGTGGTGGTGGCCTCGAACCGGGCCGCCGCCGGGGTCTACGAGGACACCAGCGGTCCGCTGCTCGTCGCCGGCCTGCGCGAGCTGGGCTGCACGGTCGACGCGCCGGTGGTGGTGCCGGACGGGGAGCCGGTCGGCGCCGCGCTGCGGGCGGCCCGCGACGAGGGCGTCGACGTGGTGGTGACCAGCGGCGGCACCGGCATCACCCCGACCGACCGCACCCCCGACGTGACCCGTTCACTGCTCGACTACGAGATCCCGGGCATCGCCGAGGCGATCCGGGCGCACAGCCGCGACACGGTGCCGACCGCCGCGCTGTCCCGCGGCCTGGCCGGGGTGGCCGGCCGCATGCTGGTGGTCAACCTGCCCGGCTCGCGCGGCGGGGCCCGCGACGGGCTGGCCGTGCTCGGGCCGATCCTGCGGCACGCGGTCGACCAGCTCCGCGGGGGCGACCACTGAACCCGCGGCGCGCGTGCGCCGGCGCTAGGCTCGCCGGATGAGCACCGAAACCGAGACCACCGGGGCCGAGGTGGGCACGCCGCCACCGGCCGGGTGGGAGGAGGCCCGCTCCCGGGTGTACGCGGTCGGTCTCTCCGCCGCGCTGCCCGCGGTCGCCCGGCCGCTGGCCGACACCGACGGGCACACCCTGGCCGAGCCGCTGACCACGCGCACCGACCTGCCGGCGTTTCCCACCTCCAGCGTGGACGGGTGGGCGGTGCGCGGGGCGGGGCCGTGGCGGGTGGCCGGTCGGGTGCTCGCCGGGCAGACCGCGTCCCCGCTGGACGAGGACGGCAGCACCGTGGAGATCGCCACCGGCGCGATGGTCCCGGCGGGCACGACCGCGATCCTGCGGATCGAGGAGTCGACCCGCACGGCGGACGGTCGGGTCGCCGGCACACCCCGCTCCCAGCCGGAGTGGCGGGAGCCGGGCGAGGAGGCACACCTCGGCGAGGAGTTGGTGCCGGCCGGCACGCCCGTGGATCCGGCGGTGATCGGCCTGGCCGCCTCCTGCGGGTACGACACGCTGCGGGTCCGCCGCCCACCCCGGGCGGCGCTGCTGGTCTTCGGCGACGAACTGCTCACATCGGGCCCGCCGGGCGCCGGCCGGGTCCGCGACGCGCTCGGCCCCTCGGTGCCGGGCTGGCTGCGCCGCTACGGCTGCCAGGTGCGCGGCGGCGACGTGGTCGGCCCGGTCGCCGACACGCTGCCCGCGCACGTGGCGGCGCTGCGCGGCGCGCTGGCAAACGCCGACCTGGTCTGCACCACCGGCGGCACCATGCACGGCCCGGTCGACCACCTGCACCCGACGTTGGAGGCGCTCGGCGCCGACTACGTCGTCAACACCGTGGCGGTGCGCCCCGGCTTCCCGATGCTGCTCGCCCGGTTGGTGGACGGCGACGGCCGGGTGCGTTTCGTGGCCGGCCTGCCCGGCAACCCGCAGTCCGCGGTGGTGGCTCTCGTCTCGCTCGTCGCACCCCTGCTCGCCGGCCTCACCGGCCGGCCGATGCCGGTGCTTCCGCAGGTCACCCTGGCCGAGCCGGTGCCCGGCCGGGGCGACCACACCCACCTGGCGCTGGCTCGCTGGGACCGGGTCGCCGGCACCGCGCACCCGGTGCGGCACGTCGGCTCGGCGATGCTGCGGGGTCTGGCCGGCGCGGACGGCTTCGCGGTGATCCGGCCCGGCACGAGCGGCGCGGCCGGCGACCGGGTGCCGCTCGTCCCGCTGCCGCTGATGCCCGGGGAGCGGTCGTGATCGATCCGGTGGGGATGGTGCTCGGGGCGGTCACCGACCGGCCGCTCGACCTGGCCGCGCACGAGGCGGCGGTCGGCGACCGCCGGGCCGGTGCGGTGGTGTCCTTCCAGGGCGTGGTCCGCGACCACGACCACGGGCGTGCGGTCACCCGGCTGGAATACGAGGGTCACCCCAGCGCCGAGGCGGTGCTGCGCGAGGTCGCGGCGGAGATCGCCGCCGACCCGGCGGTCTACGCGGTGGCTGTCTCGCACCGGATCGGGCCCCTGGAGATCGGTGACGTCGCCCTGGTGGCGGCGGTCAGCACGGCGCACCGGGCGGCGGCGTTCGATGCCTGCGCCCGCCTGGTCGACGAGGTCAAGGCACGGCTGCCCATCTGGAAGCGGCAGGTCTTCGACGACGGCACCGAGGAGTGGGTGAACTGCCCCTGAGCGGGGTGGCTCAGCGCCGGGCGGCGAGCGGGGCGGTGCGGGCCAGCCGCTCGGGATAGAACGCCGGCTCCGCGCCGGGGCGCCACGGCAGCGCCGCGACCAGCACGATCAGCGCGATGGCCAGGGAGTTCTCCATCAACGCGCCGAACAGGCCGTCCTGGTAGTGGGACACCTCGGGGAGCTGGTGCTCGTACGGCCAGATCGGCGAGATCAGGAAGAGCAGATAGAGCCCGAGCGCGCCGACGCCGTGCCGGAGCCCGGTCAATGTCGGGTACCAGATCGGCGGGCGCAGCGTGGGCACGCCGTTGGCCGAGAGCATGCCGTTGCCGCGCGGCGGCAGGCGGCGGCTGGCGTCACGGCGGCGTACCGCGGCGTCGGCCAGCACGATGATCGCCGGGATGACCCAGACCAGGTGGTGCGACCAGGAGATCGGGCTGATCACGTTGGCGGTGAGCCCGACCAGCGTGAACGCGGTCAGTTCGTCGCCGTCGGCGCGCGCGCTGAGCGCCCGGGACAGGCCCAGCGCCAGCACCAGCACCGAGAAGGCGAGCCAGAGCAGCCCGGGCGTCTCGATCGAGTCGTAGAGGCGCGCCAGCAGGCCGGCGAGGGACTGGTTGGCGGTCATGTCCGCCGCGCCGACCCGTTCGGTCTGCCACAGCACGCTGGTGAAGTAGGCGCGGGACTCCGCACCGAGCACGCCGAACGTCCCGAGCGTCACCCCGACGGCGGTGCCGGTCGCGATCATCGCGGCCCGCCACTGCCGGGTGAGCATCAGGTAGAAGACGAACAGCGCCGGGGTGAGCTTCACGGCGGTGGCGAGCCCGATGCCGACCCCGGCCCAGGCGCCGCTGTAGACGAACCGGGCCAGCGGCGAGTCGGCGGTCTCGTGGTGGGTGCCCCGCTTGGCCCGCCACCGCAGCCCGACCAGGTCCGCCATGATCAGCGCGAAGAGCAGCAGGTTGACCTGGCCGTAACCGAGGGTCTCCCGGGACGGCTCGATGGCCAGCGCGACCGGGGTGGCGACGGCGACGGTGAACCACAGCGGCCAGCCGAGCCGGTCCACGATGGGACGTAGCAACGCGGCCAGCACCACGGCGAGCGCGGCGATGCTGGCCAGCGCGTTGACGAACCCGGCCCCGTCGACCGGCAGCCAGGACATCGGCAACATGACCAGGGCGGCGAAGGGCGGGTAGGTGAAGCCGAGGGTGGTCGAGGGAGCGACGAAGTCGTACAGCTCGTTGCCGCCCGCCCACCACAGCACGGCACCGTGGTAGATCTTCATGTCGAAGAAGTTGTAGGGACGGCCGAACGCGCCGACGGCGAGCCACGCGGCGTACGACACGGCGGCCACGACGCCGACGCGGACGACGATCCGACGGTCGACACCGCGCGGGACACGGGAGACCTCGGCGAGGCGGTCCGTCCGTCTACCGACTGTCGTCGGCATGGCGTGGCCACCCCCGTACCAAGGTCGTCGTGCCCGTCCAGGTCCAGAACGGAGCCTAGAACGGTGCCTCACGTCGCTGCCTCCCGCGTTACACGACCGTGTCCGATCCCACACGTCTTCGCGACATTTCCACCGCGTTAACGGGTGTCGGGCGGTTCAGGTGATTGGTGGCCTTGCGGGGGGTGGTGGCCGTACGGGTGCAGGTCAGCCGGGCATGCGACGGGCGGTCGCCGCGGAGCGTACGGCGATCTTCGCCTCCCGGCGTGCGGTGCGGACCGCGCGCTTGACCGACCGGCGCGAGTGGTCGATCCGGTGGCCGGCGCGCCAGCGCAGCCCCGGCCTGCCCTCGGTGTCCGCGGCGGCGAGGAGGAGCCCACCGAGCAGTCCGAGGTTCTTCAGGAAGTGGATCTGGTTGTTGTTGCGCGCGGCGGGGTCGTCGTTGTTCCAGAAGGGATGGCCGGCGGCGGTGGTCGGCACCAGCGTGGCGGCGAGGACCAGCGCGGCCGGGCGACTGAACCGGCCGGTGGCCAGCATCAGGCCGCCGACCAGCTGGGTGGCGGCGTTGGCCCGGATGAGCGTCGCGGTGTCGGTCGGGATGCGCGGGTGCAGGTTCTGGATCAGCGGGGCGATCTTGTCGGTGACCGGTTCGGAGGCGGGGACCAAACGTTCCGGGTTGCGCAGGTTGCGGGCGCCGCTGACCACGAAGATGCCGCTCAACATGACTCGGGCGAGGGAGCGCACGGGCTTCATGGCTCAGTCATACCCCGTCGCGGGCGTCGTCACCCCCGCAACACACGAAAGGTATCGGCCGACGTGGACGTCCGGGCCACGCCGATTTCAGCGACCGTCGCGGATGGACCGGCCGTGTTCGGTAAGGTCGCGCGGGTGACGACGCTGCGACTGCGCCCGGAGGACCCGGCGGACGAGGCACCGGTGGCCCGGGTGCTCGCCGCCGCCTTCGCCCGGCCGGATGTGGCCACCCCGCCCGAGGTCGGCCTGGTCGAGGAGCTGCGACACGGCCCGGCGTGGATCCCGGAGCTGGCCATGGTCGCCGAGTACGGCGGCGAGGTGGTGGGCTTCGCGCTGCTCACCCGCGTCGGCGTACGCACCGACGGCGGCACCTGGCCCGCGTTGGCGCTCGGACCGGTGGCGGTGGCCCCGCACCGGCAACGCGTCGGGCACGGCACGGCGGTGGTGCAGGCGGCGCTCGAGGCCGCCACCGAGCTGGGCGAGCGGCTCGTGGTGGTGCTGGGCGACCCGGCGTACTACCGGCGGTTCGGGTTCGGCCCGGCGGACCGGTTGGGCCTGACCAGCCCGTGGTCCGGGCTGGGGGAGCCGTGGCAGGCGCTGGTGCTGCCGCCGTCCACCGGCGAGGAGCCGCCACCCCCGGCGGGCGAGGTGGTCTTCCCGCCGCCCTGGTCGCGGGTGTGAGCGTCGCTCAGGCGGGCTGGGTGCGCAGGTAACGGCCGAAGTGCGGGACGGTGAACGCGACGGTTCCCCGCTCGCCGGAGTAGATCAGGCCCTTCTTGATCAGCGCGTCCCGGGCCGGGGAGAGGCTGGCCGGCTTGCGGCCGAGCGCCCGGGCGATCTCCGCGGTGGGCACCGCGGCGTCCATGTCGTCCCGGCCGCCCTCCTCGCCGTCCACCAGCGCCAGCGTGGCCATCGCCCGCATGTACTCGCGCTCGGCCGGCGTGGCCCGCTCGAACCGGGAGCCGAAGAACCCCACCGCCAGCTCCGCCTCCGCCTCGGGCGCGGCGACCCGCACGTCCGCCGCGGTGATCGGTGAGCGCGGCGCGTGGTCCCAGGTGGCTTTCCCGTACGCCTGGACGAAGTAGGGATAGCCGCCGGACTTCTCGTAGAGCAGGTCGAGCGCCTTCTGCTCGTACTCGACCTCCTCCCGCTCGGCCGGCGCGCAGAGCGCCTGGTCGGCGGCGATCCGGTCGAGCCGGTCGATGCGCTGGTAGCGGTAGAGCCGTTCGGAGTACGACTTGGCGGCGCTGAGCACGGCCGGCAGGTGCGGCAGCCCGGCGCCCACCACGATCAGCGGCGCGCCGAGCTGGGACAGCTCGTGGCAGGCGGCGCAGAGCGCCGAGACGTCCTCGGCGCCGACGTCCTGCATCTCGTCGATGAACACGGCGATGCCGGTGCCCACGTCGGTGGCGACCGCCGCCGCGTCGCTGAGCAGCTCGACCAGGTCGATCTCGATGTCGCCGGAGTCGGCCCGGCCGCTGCTGGCCGGCACGTCGATGCCGGGCTGCCAGCGGTCGCGCAGCTTCGGCGCCGCGCCACCCCGCCCGCTCGGCGGCGTGGACCGTTGCGCGAACGCCTTGAGCACGCCCAGGAAGGCGTCGATCCGGTCGGGCGCCCGGTGCCGGGGGGCCAGCTCGCGGACCGCCATGTGCAGTGCGGCGGCGATCGGCCGGCGCAGCGACTGGTCCGGTCGGGCCTCGATCTTGCCGGTGCCCCAGAGGTGGCTGATCGCCTCCGAGCGCAGCGTGTTGAGCAGGACCGTCTTGCCGACTCCGCGCAGCCCGGTGAGCATCAGGCTGCGTTCCGGCCGGCCGCGGGCGATCCGTTCCAGGACCACGTCGAAGACGTCCAGCTCCCGCCCCCGCCCGGCGAGTTCGGGCGGGCGCTGGCCGGCGCCCGGCGCGTACGGGTTGCGGACCGGATCCACGAATCGCACAGTATCGGGTCGTCTAGCGGCCAGGCTAGACGTGCGTAGAGGTGGCTACCGCGTGTCGGCCTCGACGTAAAACTAGGGCTGTCTAGCGTCCACGCTAGACAGCCCTAGTTTTGCCTACCGGCTCACCGCCGCTTCAGGCAGAGGACGAAGTCGAGCGTGTCCAGCTCGCTGTCGAAGAAGTACCAGTCGGTGTAGCCGGTCACCTTGCCGCACTTGGCCTCGGCGTCCTTCTTGCCGCTGGTCGCGCCGTCGATCCGGCGCAGCACCTGGTAGGTCTTCGGCGCACAGTCGGCGATCACCAGCTTGGGCTGGCCGCCCCCGCCCTCGTTGGCGACGCACTGGCCCGCCTTGACGAAGCGCGGGTCGGTCGACGAGGCCGGGGCCGGTGCGGTGGGCGTCGCCTCAGCCGGATCGCTCGGCGCCGCCGCCGTCGGGTCCGCGGCCGGCGCGGTGGCCGCCGTCGTCCCGGCCGTCGGGCTCTTCTCGTCCCGGCCGAGCAGCCACCAGGCGCCGGCGCCGCCCAGCAGCAGCACCGCCAGCACGACCATCACCACCAGCAGCGGACCCTTGCCCCGCTTCGGGGGCGTGGGCTCGGCGTAGGCCGGCTCGCCACCGGCGTACGGCGGCTGCCCCCCGGCGTAGGGCGGCTGCCCGCCGTAGCCCGGGTCGGCGGGGTATCCCTGGTACTGCGGCGGACCGGGCGCCCACCCCGGCGCGGCCGGCTCGTACTGCTGGGTGGGGGGCCCGTACTGCTGGGGCGGGACGCCGTACTGCTCGGTGGGAGCGCCGTACTGCTGCGGCGGCCCGTACTGCGGACCGCCGGGCGCCGGGCCGTAGTGCGGGTCGGCCGGCTGCGGGGCGTACCCGTCGTCGGGCCGCCGTCCCCCCCACGGCTCGGGTGAGCCGCCGCCCGGTGGTCCGAAGTTCGACATGAACGCCTCCTGCGTACGCCAGTGCTGAGAGGCCGGCCACCAACACGGGACGCCGACGCCGTGGTCACCGTAGCGTGGTCCACCGATGAGCTCACGCCCCGAGAGTGCGACGACCGCCGCCGACAGCCCGGCGCGGTCGGCCCGCCCCGCCCTGATCTGGACCGCCCTCGCCCTGGTCTACCTGCTCTGGGGTTCGACCTACCTGGGCATCCGGGTCGCGGTCGAGTCCCTGCCGCCGCTCACCTCGGCGGCGATGCGGTTCGCCGCGGCCGCCGTGGTGCTCGCGCTGGTGCTGCGCCTGCGCCGCGGGCCCGGTGCGCTCCGCGTGCCGGCCCGACGCCTCGGCTCGGCCGCGCTGGTCGGTGTGCTGCTGCTGGCCGGCGGCAACGGGCTGGTGGTGCTCGCCGAGTCCGGCCCGCCGGGCGGCGCCGTGCCCTCCGGTGTCGCCGCGCTGCTGGTGGCCACCGTCCCGCTGCTGGTGGTGGTGCTGCGTACGGCCGGCGGGGACCGGCCCCGGGCCTGGACGTTCGCCGGCGTGGCGCTCGGCTTCGTCGGGCTGGTCCTGCTGGTGCTGCCCCGCGACGGCGTGGACGGGGTGCCGCTGGTCGGCGCGCTGATCGTGGTGGCCGGCGCGGTCAGTTGGTCCGTCGGCTCGTTCCTGTCCGGACGGATCCGGATGCCCGCCGACCCGTTCGTGGCCACCGTCTACGAGATGGTGGCCGGAGCGGTGGCGCTCGCGGTGGTCGCGGCCGCTCGCGGGGAGCTGGCCGACTTCTCCCCCGCCGAGGTGACCACGCGGTCCTGGGTGGCGCTGGTCTACCTGATGGTGGCCGGCTCGCTGGTCGCCTTCACCGCGTACGTCTGGCTGCTCGCGCACGCGCCGCTCTCCCTGGTGTCCACGTACGCCTACGTGAACCCGGCGGTCGCGGTGGCGCTCGGCGCGCTGCTCGTCGCCGAGCCGGTCACCGCGCAGGTGCTGCTCGGCGGCGCGGTCATCGTGGCCGGCGTGGCGGTGGTGGTGAGCACCGAGCGTCCGCGCCGGACCGCGCCGGCTGCCGTGGACGGGACGGCCCGGGAGACGGCGGAGCGGTAGCGTCCCGGCCCGTGTCGGCGGCGCTGGTGACCGGGGTGGCGCTGCTCGGCGCGCTCGCCGGGCTGGTGGCCGTACCGGTGGGTCGGTCCCTGGTGGGCGGCGGCCCCGCTCCGCGCCGGGCGGTCCTGACCGCGACCGGTGCGGTGGTGTTCGGCGGGCTGGCCGCCGCCCACGGGGCCGGGCCCGCGCTACCGGCCCTGCTGCTGGTCGCCGGCGTCGGGCTGCTGCTCGTGGTCACCGACCTGACCGCCCTGCGGCTGCCCGACCCGCTGGTCGGCGCGCTGGCGCTCGGCGGCGGGCTCGGCCTCGCCGGCGCCGCGCTGGCCGCCGGAGAGCCGGGTCGCCTGACCGCCGCCGGCGCCGGCGCCGCGCTCTCCCTCGCCGGCTACCTGCTGCTGGCGCTGGTGCCCGGCGCCCGGCTCGGCTTCGGTGACGTGAAGCTCGCCGCCGCGCTCGGGCTCCCGCTGGGCTGGCTCGGCTGGCCGACGCTCCGGCTCGGGCTGCTCCTCCCGCACGTGCTCGCCGGCGTGACGGTGCTGGTCCTGCTCGCCGCCGGCCGGGTACGCCGGGACACGCCGCTGCCGTTCGGCCCGGCGATCCTCGCCGGCGCCTGGCTCGCCGTCCTGCTCACCTGAGGCCGCCGCGCGCGTGTCGGCGGGCGAGGCGCGCCGGTCAGATCAGCCGGAGCTGGTGATCCCGGGGCCGGCGTGGCTCCGCCGTGCCGAGCCGGTCGAACAGCGCCGGGTCGATCACGTCGAGGAACGGCGACGGCCGGGTCTCGCGTTCCGCGCCGTGCCGGGCCCGCCGGGCGGCGTGGCTGACGTAGAGCCGGTCCTGCGCCCGGGTCAGGCCGACGAAGAAGAGCCGGCGCTCCTCGGCCACCGCGTCCTCGTCCGGCTCGCTGCCGGGCCAGCGCAGCGGCAGCAGGCCGTCCTCGGCGCCGACCAGGAACACCACCGGGAACTCCAGCCCCTTCGCCGCGTGCAGCGTGAGCAGCGTGACCGCCTCGGCGCGCGGATCCAGGGCGTCCACCTCCGCGCCGGTGGCGAGCTGGTTGAGGAACAGCCCGAGGTCGTCACCGCAGCGCCGGGCCAGCGGCGTGAGCAGGTCCACGGCGGTGCGGACGTCCTCGGGGCGTACCGCGCCGGTGCCGTCGAGCGTGGGCACGGCGAAGCGCTCCGCCAGGAGCTGACCGGCCTGGCGTACCCGGGCGGCCAGCGACCCGTCGAGGCCGGCCTGGCGCAGCTCGCGGGCGACGGCGGTGACGCCGGGTCGGTCGCGCAGCCGGTCGTGCGAGCGCTTCTGCACCGGGATGTTGGCCCGGGCCAGCGCGTCCACGACCGGCGCGGCCTGGGAGTCGGTGCGGTAGAGCACCGCGATGTCGGAGAAGGAGAGCGACGTCGTCCGCCCGTCGATGCGGCCCGAGTCCAGCGAGCGGTGGGACAGGCCGCCGACCAGCTCGTCGACGGTGCGGACCACGAAGTCGGCCTCGTCGGCCACCGAGGTCGCGGCGTACCGGCCGACCAGCGGCGCCTCCGGGTCGAGCCGGGCCGGGTCGAGGCGGCGACCGCGCACCAGCGACGACGGCGCGATGGCCTGCACCGCGGCGGCCAGGATCGGCGCCGACGAGCGGTAGTTGCGGTTCAACCGCACCAGCCGGGCGTCCGTGAAGTCCTGCGAGAAGCGCAGGAAGTAGCCGACGTCGGCGCCCCGGAACGAGTAGATCGCCTGGTCCGGGTCGCCGATCGCGCACAGGTTGCCGTCGGCGGGGCTGAGCAGCCGCAGCAGGTCGTACTGCACCGCGTCGACGTCCTGGTACTCGTCAACGAAGATCCACTTCCACCGTTCGCGGTACTCCCGGACCAGTTTCCGGTCCCCCTTGAGCAGCGCCACCGGCAGGGTGAGCAGCTCGTCCAGGTCGACCAGGTCCTTCTTGCGCAGCAGCGCGACGTACCGCTCGTCGTCCTCGCCGGCCTCGGCGCGGGCCGCCGCCCGGTCCGTCTCGTCGGCGATCCGGAAGTCCGCCGGCAGCCCGGCGGCCGCCGCGTTCTCCCGCAGCACGGTCAGGCCGAGCGAGTGGAACGTGCCCACGGTGACGTCCTCGGCGACCGGGCCGAGCAGCCCGTCCAGCCGGTGCCGCAGCTCCTCGGCCGCCCGGCGGGTGAACGTGATCGCCAGGCACTGGTCGGGGAAGACGTTCAACTCCGCGCAGAGATACGCGATCCGGTGGGTCAACGTCCGGGTCTTGCCGGTGCCGGGCCCGGCCACGATGAGCAGCGGACCGCCCGGCGCGGACGCGGCCACCCGCTGCATCGCGTCCAGGCGGTCCAGCAGGCCGGTGCCGACCTCCTCCATGCCGGCGAGCATCGGCTCGAACGGCTCGTGCGGGGAGGGCGGCGGCGCGATCGGGCGAGCCGGCGGCGGCGTGCGCTTCGGCTCGGGCCGGGCCGCCGCCGGGCGCTTGGCCCTCGGTCTCGGCGCCGGCTCCGCGGGCCGTCGCTGCGCGGGCACGGGTACGTCGAAGAGCGCGTCCTGCCCCGACCCGCCGGCCGTGGCGCCCAGTTCCGCCGGATCGAACAGTGTGATCACCCCGTACTCGCCGTCGTAGCCCGGCACCCGGCGGACCTCACCGCGGCGCAGCCGGCCGATGCCCTCGGCGAGCAGCTCGCCACCGACCCGGCCGATCTCCTCGACCGGCGTACGGGTCAGGATCTCCAACTCCGGGCCGAGCGCGGCGACCAGCTCGTGGAGCTTGCCCGCCACCTTCTTCGACCGCGCGCCCACCCGGTTGATCTCGCCGAGGATCTCGGCCAGCGGCACCAGGTGCGCCACCGCGCGGGCGTGCGCCGGGCGGTGCCCCACCGGACGGTCGGCCAGCTCCTCGACCCG
Organism: Micromonospora sp. WMMD754; assembly: GCF_049315235.1. Classification (NCBI taxonomy): domain Bacteria; kingdom Bacillati; phylum Actinomycetota; class Actinomycetes; order Micromonosporales; family Micromonosporaceae; genus Micromonospora; species Micromonospora sp. WMMD754. The sequence continues at coordinate 1,934,224 of NZ_CP186058.1, read as the reverse complement.
GCTCAGTACGCCGACGGTGAGCGGCTTGCCGCACTCCGGGCAGCGCCCACCCGCCTCGCGGGTGCGCTCGGGCGACCAGTTCACCCCGCAGAGCCGGTGCCCGTCGGCGTGGTACTTGCCCTCCTCCGGGAAGAACTCGACGGTGCCGGCGAGCCCGTCCCCGGTGCGCAGCGCCTCCCGGATCGCGAAGTAGTCGCGGGCCGCGGTGAGGACCGTGGCCTCCCGGGCCAGCGCCGGCGGCGAGTGGGCGTCCGAGTTCGACACCAGCTGGTAGCGGTCCAGGCTGCCGACCCGCCAGTTCATCTCCGGGTCGGAGGAGAGGCCGGTCTCCACCGCGAAGATGTGCTCGGCCAGGTCGGCGTAACAGTCGGCGATCGCGTCGAAGCCGGACTTCGAGCCGAGCGCGGAGAACCAGGGCGTCCAGATGTGCGCCGGCACCAGGTAGCCGTCTCCGCTGGCCTCCAGCGTGATCTCCAGCAGGTCGCGGGAGTCCAGCCCGAGGATCGGCCGGCCGTCGGAGCCGAGGTTGCCGATCCGGCCCAGCGCGGCGTTGAACCGGCCCACCGCGTCCAGGTCCGGCAGGTAGATCAGGTGGTGCACCTTCCGGGTCCGGTCGTCCCGCTTGTAGATGGTGGAGATCTCCACGCTCAGCATGAACCGGACCGGGTCCGCCTCCGCCGCGCTCGCCAGCCGGGGCGGCAGCCGCCGGGCGATGTCCCGCTCCGCCTCCGGCGAGAGCCGGTAGAGGCCGGGCTCGGCCGGGTGCAGCGTCTCCCGCAGGTGGTCGTACCAGGCGGGGTGGGTGAAGTCGCCGGTGCCGAGCACCCCGATGCCCTTGCGTCGGGCCCACCAGCCGAGGTTCGGCAGGGTCAGGTCACGGCTGCACGCGCGGGAGTACTTCGAGTGGATGTGCAGATCCGCGACGTAGGGCGGGAGGCCACCGGGGGGTGCGGCGCTGAACGGAGGCACGCCGCATCCTGTCACGTCCGGTTGCCCGCCCGCCCGCCGCCACGCGTACGCGTGACCTGAGCAATGCGGTGCTGGACTCGGCGTCCCCGGCGCGCTATGGGGCGCGCAGCTCGACCAGCGTCACCTGCGGCGGGGCGCCGACGCGCACCGGCGGACCCCAGAACCCGGCGCCGTTGGTGACGTAGACCTTGGTGCCGTCCACCTCGCCCAGACCGGAGACCACCGGCTGCTGGAGCTTCACCGCCAGGTTGAACGGCACCATCTGGCCGCCGTGGGTGTGCCCGGAGAGTTGCAGGTCGACGCCGAACTTCGCCGCCTCGTGCGCGGCCACCGGCTGGTGGGCCAGCAGCACCACCGGGCGGCTCGGGTCACGGTCGCCGAGGGCGGCGGCGTAGTCGGCCGGCGCGGCCAGACCGGTGCCGGCGGCGGTCACGTCGTTGACCCCGGCCAGGTCCAGCACCCCGCCGCGGGCCCGGATCTCCTGCCGCTCGTTCTGCAGCACCCGCAGGCCGAGCCGGTCCACCTCGCGGACCCACTCCTCCACGCCGGAGTAGTACTCGTGGTTGCCGGTGACGAAGAAGCTGCCGTAGCGGGAGCGCAGGTCGCGCAGCGGCTCCGCGGCCGAGCCCAGCTCGGCCACCGTCCCGTCGACCAGGTCGCCGACCACCGCCACCAGATCGGCGTCCAGCTGGTTGATCATGGCGACGATCCGCTCGGTGTGCGCCCGTCCGCGCAGCGGCCCGAGGTGGATGTCGGAGACGGTGGCGATCCGCAGGCCGTCCATGCTCCTGGGCAGCTTGGCCAGCGGGATCCGGACCCGGTCCAGTCGGGGCGGGCCCGTCGCGGTGCGGACGCCGTACCCGGTGACGCCGGCGGCGGTGAGCCCGGCGAAGATCGCCGCGCCGCGCGCGAGCAGCAACCGGCGGGACGGGTCGTGGTCGGCGGGCACGGTGTCCGCCGGCGGGGCGTCGCCACCGTCGGCGGTCCCGCCGGACGGGGTGCCGACGGCGTCGCCGGTCGACCCGGGCGGGACGGCCCCGGCCCCGGCGCCGATCAGCGCCGGCTCGGGGGCGGGGCCCGTGGCGGCGGCGCGGGCGCGGCGGCGCAGGACGAGCCGGACCACCGCGATCGGCACCTCCAGCACCAGCAGCAGCACCAGCAGGTAGAACATCAGCGCCAGCCAGAGGTAGCCCGGCCAGGCCAGCCAGGACCAGCCGTTCCTCGTGCCGGCCATGGTCGCCGGCACGAGCAGGGCGAGCAGGGCGACCACGGCCGCGCCGAGCCGGCGCCACCGACCCGGCCGGGTGGTGTCCCGGACCAGCCGCTTCCACAGGTAGAAGTGGATCAGGCCGATGACGAGCACGACGAAGATCAGGAATGTCGCCATCGCCAGCACGTCGGCCTCCTCAGCCGCCCGCGAAGGGCGGCAGCACGTCCACCGTCACCCCGGCCGGCAACAGTGCCTGACGATCATGACAGGCCACGCCGTCGACCAGGAAACTCGCCGCCTTCAGCACCACGGACAGTCGCTCGCCGTGCCGGGCGGCCAGGTCGTCGAGGAGTTCGTCCAGCGACCGGCCGGCGGATGCGGTCTCCTCGGCGCGGCCGGCCGCGGCCCGCGCCCCGGCGAAGTAGCGGACGGTCAGTTCCACGCTCACCCTCCGATCGCGGACATCGGCCGGGCCGGCTGGAGGAAGGTCGGATCGTCGATGCCGTGGCCCGCCCGCTTGCCCCACATCGCGGCGCGCCAGCGCCGGGCCAACTCGTCGTCGTCGGCACCGCCGCGCAGCGCCGCCCGCAGGTCGGACTCCTCGGTGGCGAAGAGGCAGTTGCGCACCTGGCCGTCGGCGGTGAGCCGGGTGCGGTCGCAGTCGCCGCAGAACGGCCGGGTCACGCTGGCGATCACCCCGACCCGGGCCGGCCCGTCGTCCACCAGCCAGGTCTCGGCCGGTGCGGCGCCCCGCTCGGCGGGATCGGGGCGCAACGCGAACTCGCTCCGCAGGGCGGCGAGGATCTCGTCGGCGGTGACCATGGTCGAGCGGTCCCAGCCGTGCTGGGCGTCGAGCGGCATCTGCTCGATGAACCGCAGCTCGTAGCCGTGCGCCAGGGCGAACCGGAGGAGGGCCGGCGCCTCGTCGTCGTTGACACCGCGCATCAGCACCGCGTTGATCTTCACCGGGGTCAGCCCGGCCTCCGCCGCGCCGGCCAACCCGGCGAGCACGTCGGCGTGCCGGTCCCGCCGTGTCAACGTGGCGAACCGGGCCGGGTCGAGCGTGTCCAACGAGACGTTGACCCGGTCGAGACCGGCGGCCCGCAGCGCCGGCGCGAGACGGGCCAGCCCGATCCCGTTGGTGGTCACCGAGATGCGCGGCCGGGGCGTCAGCGCGGCGACCGCCGACACGATCCCGGGCAGGCCGGGCCGGATGAGCGGCTCACCGCCGGTGAAGCGCACCTCGGTGACGCCGAGGCGGCCCACCGCGACGCCGACCAGCCGGACGATCTCGTCGTCGGTCAGCAGTTGCGGGCCGGCCAGCCACGGCAGGCCCTCGGCCGGCATGCAGTAGGTGCACCGCAGGTTGCACTTGTCGGTCAGCGAGACCCGCAGGTCCCGGGCGACGCGACCGTACCGGTCGGCGAGGACCCCGTCGGCCGGCGTCCGGGGGGCGGTCATCCGTCGACCGTAGCGCGTCGGACGCCCCGCAGCGCGCCACGGGCGGCGGAGACCACCGCGTCCGCGTACGCCGTGCCGAAGAGCGCGGTGTGCACCAGCAACAGGTGCAGTTGGTGCAGCGGCACCCGCTCCCGCCAGCCGTCGGCCGGCGGCCGGGCCTCCCGGTAGGCGGCCAGGATCCGCTCCAGGTGCGGCGGGCCACCGAAGAGGGCCAACTGGGCCAGGTCGGTCTCGCGGTGGCCGCCGTGCGCGGCGGGGTCGACCAGCCAGACCCGGCCGTCGGCGCCCCAGAGCAGGTTGCCGGGCCAGAGGTCACCGTGCACCCGGGCCGGCGGCTCGTCGCCGCCGAACTCGCCGATCCGGTCGACGACCTGCTCGACCAGGGCGGCCCCCCCGCCGTCGAGCGCCCCTCGGTCGACCGACATCCGCAGGTAGGGCAGCAGTCGACGGCGGGCGAACCAGTCCGGCCACGGGCCGGGATCGGGCGTGTTGTCCTGCGGCAACGCGCCGATGAACCCGGTCCACTCCGCGCCGAAGGCGGTCGCGCCGGACGCGTGCAGCCGGGCCAGGCCGCGCCCGAACGCCTCCGCGGCCTCCGGCGTCGGCTCGCCCGGCTCCACCCAGTCGAGCGCGAGCAGGTCGGGCAGCGTGACCAGCACCTCCGGCACCGGCACGGCGTCGGCCTCGCGCAGCCACCGCAGGCCGGCCGCCTCGGTGGCGAAGAAGCCCTCCGGAATCGGCCGCGCCGACCGCTCCGGCCAGGTCTTGGCGAAGACGGAGTGCCCGTCGTCCAGGGTGAGCCGGGACGCGGTGCAGATGTCGCCACCGGAGACCGGCGTCTCCCGGATCCGCTGGTGGGTCAGGAAGGTCGGCAGGTGCTCCGGGTGTGCCCGCAGGTATGCCAGGTCCATGAGCGCAAGGTAGCCGGTACCTGGGACAGCCGGGGACCGTGACGGAACCGCGGCGGCCGTCGATCGCCGGCCACCTGCGCCGATACGCTCCGTATCTGGGGACGGACCGCGTGTCGTCCACAGGGTCGGACGCGGGCCCCGACGACCACGGACGCTCCCGGCATGAACTCCACCGAGCGCCCACGCTTGTCCGTCCGCTCGCCCGGCGACCTCGTCGCGGCCGTGCCCTACCTGCTCGGCTTCCACCCGGCCGACAGCATCGTGGTGGTCGCGGTACGCGGCCGGCGAGTGGTCTTCGCCGCGCGGGGCGACCTGCCCGGGGCCGGCGTCGACCCCGCTCCGGCGGCCCGGCACCTGGCCGAGGTGGTGGCCCGCCAGGAGGTCGACGCCGCCACGGTCGTCGGTTACGGGCCGGCCGCCCGGGTGACCGGCACCGTGGACGCGGTCGGCGACGCGCTGGACGCGGCGGGGCTGACCGTCCTGGACGCCCTGCGGGTCACCGACGGCCGGTGGTGGTCCTACCTCTGCGCGGAGCCGGCCTGCTGCCCTGCCGACGGCACCCCGTACGACCCGGTCGCGAGCCAGGTCGGCGCGGCGGCGGTGTTCGCCGGTCAGGTCGCCCTGCCCGACCGGGCCGCGCTGGCCGCCCAGGTGTCCGCGCTCGACGGCCCGGTCCGGCTCGCCATGCGCCGGGCCACCGCACGGGCTCGCCGCCGGCTGGCCGTGCTCGCCGGCGCATCCGTCGACGGCGCCCCGCCCGAGGACGTCACGGTCGGTGTCCCCGCCGATGTCCCGCCCACCGGGGAGACCTCGGCGGAGGGGCCACCGGCCGAGGGTGACCCCGTGGTGGTCGTCGGATCCGGCGGTGCGGCGCGGGCCGTGCGCGCGGCCGGCGTGGCGGCGGTGCGGGCGGCGTTCCGGCGGCAACGGCGCGGTGAGCGGCTGGACGACGACGAGGTGGCCTGGCTGACCGTGCTGCTCACCCACATCCCGGTTCGCGATCACGCCTGGGCCCGCACCGACGGCCGGGACACCGACATCAGCCTCTGGACCGACGTCCTGCGCCGGGCCGAGCCGGACCTGATCGGGGCGCCGGGCAGCCTGCTCGCGTTCGCCGCCTGGCGGGCCGGGCACGGCGCGCTGGCGGCGGTCGCCCTGGAACGGGTGCTCACGGCCCACCCCGACCACTCGCTCGCGGTGATCCTCGACGACGCGCTCCGCCGTGGGCTGGCCCCGTCCGAGCTGGACGGCTGGCCCGTCGTCACCGGTTCGTCGGTGCTGCGCCGCCGTCGTCGCCGTCCGCGCCGGTGAGCCGGCGCCGTTCACCCGGCTACGCGCTGCGCCCCGGCGTAGACGTTCATGGTCGGCCCGCGCAGGAAACCGATGAGCGTCATCCCGGCCTCCTCGGCCAGTTCGACGGCGAGCGTGCTGGGCGCGGAGACCGCCGCGAGCAGCGGCACCCCGGCCATCCACGCCTTCTGGGTCAGCTCGAAACTGGCCCGACCGGAGACCAGCAGCACGTGCCCGGCCAGCGGCAGCAGGTCCTCCCGCACGGCCCAGCCGATCACCTTGTCCACGGCGTTGTGCCGGCCCACGTCCTCCCGCAGCACCACCAGCTCGCCGTCGGCGGTGAAGAGACCGGCCGCGTGCAGGCCGCCGGTCCGGTCGAACGCGCGCTGGGCGGCGCGTAGCCGGTCCGGCAGCGCGGCCAGCAGCTCGGCGGTGACCGCGAGCGGGTCCTCCCGCACCGCGAACCGGGAACGGGTACGGACCGACTCGATGCTCGCCTTGCCGCACACGCCGCAGGAGCTGGTCGTGTAGAAGTTGCGCGCCGGGTCGGTGGTCGGCTCCGGCACGCCCGGAGACAGCACCACGTCGACCACGTTGTAGGTGTTCGGGGTCTCCGCCCCGGCGCAGAGCTGCGCCGTGTGCACGTCCTCCGCCGACCGGATCAGCCCCTCGGTGAGCAGGAAGCCGATCGCCAGGTCGAGGTCGTCGCCGGGCGTACGCATGGTGACCGCGAGCGGCCGGCGTCGCCCCGGGCCGCCCGGCCCGACCCGGATCTCCAGCGGCTCCTCCACGGACAGGGTGTCCTGCCGGCGGATCCGGGCCCGGCCGTCGGCCGCCGCCCCGAGGTCGATCCGCAGCACGCTCCGCCGGTCCGTCGCCCGTCCCATGCCGCCATCCTCCCCCGCGCGCCGCCCCACCCGCACGTTCGCGGCGTCCGCGCCCCCGACGGCCCTGTGGTCCGGTCCCGCTCCCGCGCCGGCCCGCCCCCGCACCCCGCCCCCGTCCCGCCGGCGCGGGACCGGTTCGGGGCGGTGCCCGTGGGTAGGGTGAGGCGGTGACGGGGTACGCGGCGGTGCTGCTCTCCGGCGGCGCGGCGCGACGGATGCGCGGCGTGGACAAGCCCGCCCGCCCGGTCGGTGGGCGACCGATGCTGCACCGGGTGCTGGAGGCGGTCGCCGGCGCGGACGAGCGGATCGTGGTCGGCCCGGCCGGTCCGGTGCCCGCAGGGGTGCGGGTGACCCGGGAGGAGCCTCCCGGCGGTGGACCCGTGGCCGCCACCGCGGCCGGGCTGGCGCTGCTGAGGCCCGGTACGACCACCGTCGCCCTGCTCGCCGCGGACCTGCCGTTGCTCACCGCCGCGGCGGTGGACGGGCTGCGGCGCGCGCTCGACGGGTCGCGGGCCGGGCTGGCCTGTTACGTCGACGGTGACGGGCGTCGGCAGCAGCTCTGCGGCGTGTGGCGGGTCACGGCGTTGCGGGCGGCCCTCGACCGCCTGGCGGCGGAGCGGGGCGGCACCGTCGACGGCGCGTCGGTACGCGGGTTGCTGGCCGGTGTCGCGGTCCGTGAGGTGGCGTGGACCGGCTCGGGACCGCCGCCCTGGTTCGACTGCGACACTGACGAGGACGTACGCCGGGCCGAGGAGTGGACGAGATGACGGTGTTGGACGACTGGGTCACCGCGGCCTGCGCCGAGCTGGATCTGGATCCGGCCGAGGTGCCGGTGTCGAGCGTGCTCGACGTCGCCCGGGACGTGGCGCACCAGGTGCTCCGGCCGGGGGCGCCGGTCACCGCGTACCTGCTGGGGGTCGCCGTGGGACGCGGCGCGGACCCGGCCGCGGCGGCCGCGCGGCTCAGCGCGCTGGCCGGTTCCTGGCCGGTGGAACTGGACGGGACCGTACCGGCGGAGTAGCCGCGCTCGGGCGCGGTTCGACGCCCACCGCCCATGGGTAGGGTGGCGGGAACGGACGGAGGCGATCATGACGGCAGACCACCCCTCGGCGCCGGTCGACCAGCCTTCCGGCGGTACGCCGGAGCAGCACGAGTCGATCCTGCTCGACGAGCCGACCACGGCCGATCTGCGGGCCAAGGTGACCGAGGCCTGGCGGGAGTTCGCCCGGGCGCTGGCCGACCGGCTGCGCGGGCTGCCCGCCGGCGGGCACCTGGAGGTCACGCTCGACCCGACCGCCTCCGGCACCGGTGACGCCGTCTACTCGGTCAGCGCGGACGCCGGCGAGGAGGGTCGCCTGTCCGCCCGGGCGGTCGGCAACGCCACCCTGCCGCAGGGCTACCGGCTGGACCGGGCCGCGGTGGCCGACATGGTCGCGCTGGGTTGGTCGCCGCCGGGGGTGGTGCCCGGTTCGGGCGAGCAGTTCGGCCTGGACTGCGGCGTCGACGAGGCGACCCGGTTGTCCGCCGTGCTCTCCCGCACGCTGCGCGACGTCTACGGCGCCCCGCACCCCGCCTTCCTGGTCTACCTGGTGCACGACGCCGAGGGTGAGCCGTTGCCGGTGGAGCCGCTGGGCACGGCCCGCAGCGAGTTCGGCCCGGACCGGGACGTGGAGGCGGACCTGGACGAGGCGCTGGCGGCCGCGGCGGCGGCCCAGGCCGGCGAGAACGACGTGCTGGCGCTGGAGGAGCGGGTCCGGACGGTCGTGTCGACGATGCTGAAGTCGAACTCCGACCAGGTCCAGGTCGACTCCGACGGGGACATCAACATCCGGGCCGGCTCGGCGATGGTCTTCGTGCGGGTGCGCGACAACCCGCCGCTGGTCGACGTCTTCTCGCCGGTGCTGACCGAGGTGGAGCCGACCGAGCGGCTCTACGTGAAGCTCTCCGAGCTGACCAACCGGATGCCGATCGGCCGGCTCTACTGCGCCGACGACACGGTCTGGGCGTCGATCCCGGTCTTCGGCCGCAACTTCCAGGCCACCCACCTGATGCTGGCGGTGCAGGTGATGACCGGTCTGGCCGACGAGCTGGACGACCGGCTGCACGGCGAGTTCGGTGGCAAGCGTTTCTTCGGCGAGGGCGACAAGCCGGCGCGGGCCGAGGAGCACCGCACCGGCATGTATCTCTGACCGCGCGTCAGCGCACGTCGAGCAGCGTCTTGCCCAGTGTCTCCCGGGCCTCGATCGCGGCGTGCGCGGCGGCGGCCCGGGCCAGCGGGAAGCGCTGCCCGATCAGCGGCCGCAGCCGTCCGGCCGCGCCCTCGGCGAGCGCCGCCTCGGTGAGGGCGCGCAGCTCGTCCGGGCCGGGCCGGGGGTTCAGCAGCGTCACCCCGCGTGCGGCGGCGGACTCGGCCGGGATGTCCGCCCAGGCGCCGCCGGCCAGTCCGAAGCTGAGCATCCGCCCGCCGCGGTCCAGCAGGTCGAACGCCTGCCGGGCGAGCGGCCCGCCCACGCCGTCGAACACCACGTCGACGGCGCCCACGGCGTCCCGGACCCGGTCGGTCCAGCCGGCCTGCCGGTAGTCGACGACCACGTCGAGGCCGGCGGCGCGGAGCACGTCGACCTTGCGGGCGCCGCCGGCGGCGGCCACCACCGTCGCACCGGCGGCGGCCGCGAGCTGCGTCAGCAGCGATCCGACGCCGCCGGCCGCCGCCTCGACCAGCACCCGGTCGCCCCGCCGCAGCCCGGCCGCCCGGGCGAGCATCAGGGCGGTCCGGCCGTCGGCCATCAGCGCCACCGCCGCGTCGAGCGCCAACCCCGGGGGTACGGGGACCGGCGCGCTCCGGTCGACCACGACGCGCTCGGCGTACCCGCCGGTGCCGCCGGTGGCGGTGACCACGACGCGGCCGGCGAGCGCCGGGTCGACGCCCGCTCCCAGCGCGGTGATCGTGCCGCCGACCCCGTTACCGGGGATCACCGGCAGTTCGGCGCCGAACGGCCCGAAGCCGCTGGCCCGGAACATCGTCTCGACGAACGTGATGTTGGCGTGTGCCACGTCGACGAGCACCTGGCCCGGTCCGGGTGCCGGGTCGGGTGCTGTCCCGGGCACGAGCACCTCGGGTCCGCCGAACTCCCGCAGCCACACCGCACGCATACCGCCCCCTTGCGTCAAGCCGGTCACCAGTGCACGACATGAAGCCGGGTTGAGGTCAAGGCGTGGAGGGTCCGACGCCGGGGGACTCGACCAGTCGGGACAGCACGATGGTGCTGCGGGACGAGGTGACGAACGACTCGGCCCGCAGTCGCTCCAGCGCCTCCTCCAGGTGGGAGATGTCGGCGGCGCGCAGGTGCACCAGTGCGTCCGCCTCGCCGGAGACGGTGTAGGCGCCGACCACCTCGGGGTGCCGGCGGGCGGCGGCGCCGATCTGCGCCGGGGTGGTCCGGCCGGCGCAGAACAGCTCGACGAACGCCTCGGTGGTCCACCCGACGGCGGCCGGGTCGACGACGGCGGTGAATCCGCGGATGACCCCGGCCGCGCGGAGCCGGTCGACGCGTCGCTTGACGGCGGGGGCGGAGAGTGACACCCGGGTGCCGATGTCCGCGTACGAGGCGCGGGCGTCTGCCACGAGCAACGCAATGATTCGCTGGTCGACCGCGTCTATCTGCAACGTTCCGCCTCTGGGAAGCAATGGTTGTGGCTGTTACCAAAGTTCTACCGTACCTACTCTTGGTGACCGTGAACCAGCAGCGAGTCTCGCGAAAGCGGACATATCTCATGTGCTCGCCCGAGCACTTCGCGGTCGAGTACGCGATCAACCCGTGGATGGACGTGACCACGGCGGTCGACGCCGACCTGGCGGTCAAGCAGTGGGACCGGCTGCGCGAGACGCTGGTCGGGCTCGGTCACGAGGTGCACCTGCTGACGCCGGAGGCCGGCCTGCCGGACATGGTCTTCGCGGCCAACGGGGCGTTCGTGGTCGACGGCACGGTCTACGGCGCCCAGTTCAAGCACGAGCAGCGGGCCGCCGAGGCCGCCGCGCACCGGGCGTTCTACGAGGAGCGGGGCTGGCGGTTCATCGCGCCGAGCGAGACCAACGAGGGCGAGGGCGACTTCGCGTACCTGCCGGAGGCGCACGGCGGGCTGGTCCTGGCCGGCCACGGCTTCCGGACCGAGCCGGCCGCGCACGCCGAGGCGCAGGAGGCGCTCGGCCGGCCGGTGGTCTCGCTGCGCCTGGTCGACCCGCGCTTCTACCACCTGGACGTGGCGCTCGCCTCGATCGACGACGAGAACATCGTCTACTACCCGGGGGCCTTCTCCGCGGCCAGCCAGCGGGTGCTGACCCAGCTGTTCCCCGACGCGGTCGTGGCGGACGACGAGGACGCCCTGGCCTTCGGCCTGAACCTGGTCAGCGACGGGCTCAACGTGGTGCTGAACAACGAGGCGACCCGGCTGGCCGGCAAGCTGAAGGCGGCCGGCTACCACCCGGTGCCGGTGGAGCTGGCCGAGCTGAAGAAGGGCGGCGGCAGCGTGAAGTGCTGCATCGCCGAGCTGCGGCACTGACCCCCGCACGCACGAAGGGCGGCCTCCCCCGGGGGAGGCCGCCCTTTCTCGCGTGTCAACCGAGCGTGGCCAGCTCGTTGATCACCACGTTGGAGAGCATCCGGCCGTCGAGCTGGACCTTGCGCAGGTACCACTTCTGCTGCGGCGTACGCGGCTGGTTGAACTGCCAGGACCCGCGCGGGCTGTCGACCTGGCCGATCTTGCCGAGCGCCAGGTTGACCTGCTGCGGGGACGGGTCCCTGCCGACCAGCCGGATCGCCTTGTCGAGGACCAGCGCGGCGTCGTACGAGGCCATCGCGTAGGTGGTCGGGGAGGCGTTGAACGTCTTGCGGTACGCGGAGGCGAACACCCGGTTCGCGGTGTTGTTCAGGTCGGCCGAGTAGTTCAGCGCGGTCTCGATGCCGAACCTCTCGATCAGCTGCCGGTCGCGGCCCTTCTCGCCGTCGTCGAGCTGGTCCAGGACGGTGCCCTCGGTCAGGAACCCGGGCGCGTAGACCGGCCCCCGGTAGCCCTCATCGTAGAGCTGCTTGACGAACTGCACCGCCTGCGGGCCGGAGTAGTGGCAGAAGACCGCGTCCGGCTTGCGTTCCAGCGCCTTGCGGATCGGGCCGGAGTAGGCCCGCTTGCTCGGGGTGGCGTAGTCCTCCGTGTAGATCGGGTCCTCGGTGAGGCGACGGCCCTGCTCGTAGCCGCGCCGGAAGCCGGCGACGACGTCCTGGCTGCCGGGGCCCTGGGTGCCGAAGATGGCGATCCGGCTGGACGCGTCCAGGTTCTGCCGCAGGTACTGCCCGAGCGCCACGCCCGGCTCGTCGAGCACGTAGGAGGTGCGCCAGATGTAGACGACGCCCTGCAACGTGGCGGGGGAGGCGTTGGAGCCGATGAGCGGCACCCGGGCCTGCTCGACGGTGTCCCTGATGCCGGTCATGACGACCGGGTCGACCACGCCGGTGAGCGCGAGCACGCCCTCCTTGAGCAGCCGGTCGACGGCGGCCTTGCCGGTCGCGGCGCTGTTGCCCTCCTCGGCCGGCACCAGCGTGACCGGGTGGCCGCCGAGCTGCTGGGAGTGCAGGCTGAGGAAGAGCTGGAAGCCGTTGGTGATCTCTTCGCCGATGACCTTGTTCGGGCCACCGCCGGGCACGATCAGACCGATCTTGATCGGGCTGCCGGCCGGGGCCTGCTCCGTGGAGTCGTCACCGGAACCGCAGCCCGCCGCGAGCCCGGTGGTGCCCAGCGCGGCCAGCAGTTGCAGCGCCCGCCTGCGGTTCATCTGTGCCACCGAAATTCCTTCCCGACGGGGTGGCCATGATGCACACCCCTCCGGCGTTCTACCTGGTCGGCAACGCTGCGTCAATGCCCGGATGATCATTGTGAAGGGACCGCAACGCCCCGACCACCTGCGGCCACGCCGCGGAGTCCGGCGCGATCAACCCGAAATGTTCGCATTCCGGCAGCTCAACCAGCGCGGCTTCGCCTCCGGCGGCCCGGTCCGCGGCCACCCAGGCGCGGCTGATCGCGGCCGGGACCTGACGGTCGAGAAGACCATGCATGACTACGGTGCGTGTCCGGATCGGCACCAACGCCGATGGATCCGCCTCCGCGTACCGATCCGGCACGTCGGCCGGACCGCCGCCCAGCAGCGCGGCCACCGCGCCGGCGTCCAGGTCCAGCCGGTACGCCTCGGCGAGGTCCGCGACCGGCGCCAGCGCGAGCACGCCGCCGACCGTCTCCGGGGCGCGTCCGGCGACGTACAGCGCCAGGTGCCCACCGGCCGAGTGACCGACCAGGAGCGGCGGGACGGGCGCCACCCGGCCGGGCAGCGCGGCGGCGGCCAGCGCCGGCAGGGCGGCGACCCCGGTGCGTACGTCGGTGAGCGTGTGCGGCCATCCGCCGTCCGGCTGACCGGTCCGGCGGTATTCGATCTGGGCGACCGGATGGCCGAGCGCGGCCAGCGCCGCCGCCATCGGGCCGGTGTGGGCGCGGTCGTACCCGGCCCGCCAGAAGCCGCCGTGCACCACGACCACCAGCGGGCGGGCGGGCCCGTCGCCGGCCGGTCGGCGCAGGTCGGCGCACTGGTCCGGGTGGTCGCCGTAGGCGACGGTCGCGTCCGGCGGGGGAGCCGGCCGGGTCAGCACGTCGCGCGGGTCGCTGGACATGCGGCGACGGTAACCTGCCCCCGGTCCGGGCGCGTGCGCGTGGTCGGGGTGGGTAAAGATGGGTGCCATGACCGAAGCGCACTCCGCCGGACACGACGACGAACAGGGCAACGATGGCATCCCCGGCACCGTGGTGGTGGTCGGGCCGGACGGCCGCCCGGTCGGCACGGTGCAGACCGACGAGGGCAAGGGCGAGGACCCGACCCGTCTGGTCGAGCAGCCGGCCAAGGTGATGCGGATCGGCAGCATGATCAAGCAGCTGCTGGAGGAGGTGAAGGCCGCCCCGCTGGACGACGCCAGCCGGCATCGCATGCGGGAGATCCACGAGCGCTCGATCGTCGAGCTGAAGGAGGGCCTGGCCCCTGAGCTGCGCGAGGAGCTGGAGCGGATCTCACTGCCGTTCACCGAGCAGCAGGCGCCCAGCGAGAGCGAGCTGCGCATCGCCCACGCCCAGCTGGTGGGCTGGCTGGAGGGGCTGTTCCACGGCATCCAGGCCGCGCTGGTGGCCCAGCAGATGGCCGCCCGGGTCCAGCTGGAGCAGATGCGGTCCGGCCGGCAGGCGCTGCCCAGCGGCCCCGGCGGGATGATCCCCGGCATGCCGGGGATGCCCGGCAACAACGAGGGCCACGCGCCCGGCCAGTACCTGTGACCCGTCGGCCGGGGCGCGTCACGCGCCCCGGCCGGTCAGTCCACCCCGAAAACCTCTTCCAGGTACGCGGCGACGCCGTCCTCGGTGTTCGGCCCGGTGACCTCGTGTGCGATCTCCCGCACGGCCGGGTGGGCGTTGGCCACGGCCACGGCCCGCCCGGCCCAGGTCAGCATCGGCACGTCGTTGGGCATGTCGCCGAAGGCCAGCACGTCCCGCTCGTCGATGCCCAGCCGCTCCGCGTACCAGGCCAGGCCGGCCGCCTTCGTCACGCCGGCGGCGGAGATCTCGATCAGCCCGCTGTAGGACGAGTGGGTCGCCTCGGCCAGCCCCTCCAGCGCGCCGGCCACCACCCGGACGAACAGGTCCGGGTCCTGCTCGCCGGCGCGGACCAGCAGCTTCACCGCCGGCGCGGCGAGCAGTTCCTCGGGCGACTCGACCGCCCGGATCGCCTCCGCGTCGGCGTCCCAGCGCAGCGGGTAGTGCGCCTCGTGCCGCATCTGCCGGCTGTCCACGATCTCCACCGCGAAGCTCACCCCGGGCACCTCGGCCCGGAGCCGCCGGGCCACCTCGGCCAGCAGCTCCGGGGCGAGCGGGTCGGCACGCAGCACCTCGTCCGCCACCGGGTCGTAGACCACCGCGCCGTTGGCGCAGATCGCCGGCAGCGGCGCGGCGAGCTGGTCGTACACGAGTTGGAGCCAGCGGATCGGACGGCCGGTGACCAGCACGACCGGCGTGCCCGCGGCGACGATCCGGGCCAGCACCGCCGATGTGCGCGGGCTGAGCGTCCGGTCGTCGCGCAGCAGCGTGCCGTCGATGTCGGTCGCGACGAGCCGAGGTGGATCTCCCATCACCGGGAGAGTAGTCGGTCCAGGTAGACCGCGACGCCGTCGTCGTCGTTGCGCAGGGTGATCTCGTCGGCCGCGGCGCGCACGTCGGGGTGCGCGTTCGCCACCGCCACCCGGGCCCAGCCGGCCCAGCCGAACATCGGCAGGTCGTTGGGCTGGTCGCCGAAGACCAGCACGTCGGCGGGGTCCACCCCGAGCTGGTCGGCGATGACGCTCAGCCCGGTGGCCTTGTCCACGCCCGGTGGGCAGATCTCGACGAACCCCAGCCCGGCCTGGGTGAGCGTGGCCACCTCCGGCGGGACGATCCGGCGGGCCGCCGCCAGCAGGTCGTCGACGTGGTGGTCGGCGGTCCGGGCGAACGCCTTGATCACGTCACAGGAGAGGCACTCGGCGCGGCTGCGCGCCTCGAACCGGTCCGGGTAGGGCCAGCTCGGGTGGTAGTCGCCCCAGAGCGGCGCGTCGTGCTCGTCGGACGCCTCGACCATCACGGTCAGCGGCCCGACGGCGGCCTCCAGGTCGGTCAGGAGCTGGGCCAGCACCTCACCGCGCAGGCGCTCGTCCCGCAGCACCAGCGGCCCGGCCGGGTCGCTCTGGTCGACCACCCGGCCACCGCCGGCCATCACCAGGAAGTCGGCGGCGCGGATGTCGTTGCGGGTGAGCTCGGTCAGACGCGGTCCGCGTCCGGTCGCGCCGACCACCGGGATCCCGGCGGCGCGCACCCGGTCCAGCACCCCGTGGGTGTACGCGGAGACGGTGTCGTCGCTGCGGACGAGCGTGCCGTCGAGGTCGGTGGCGATCAGCTTGGGCAGGCCCGGGCGGGTCATGGTTCCTCCTTCGCCCGCCGCCGTCACGTCGGCCGCCAGGTCCTCGGTGCCGCGACCCTCGAACGACGGGCAGCAACCGTATCTCGCGAAACGGGCGGCAACCACGGCTTTCCGGCGAATCGGCCGCGAATCCCCGGCGGCCGCCAGGTGACCGCCCGGCGGGGGCCGGACCCGTCAGCGGGAGCGTTCGGGGCCGGCGAACGGCACCGTCGGTTCCACGGTCAGGTCGGCCGGCGCCGGGGGCGCCTCGTCCTCGGCGGACCGCCGCCGCCGGCGGCCGGCCGGTGTTCCCGGCGGCTCGTCGCCCGGCTCCGCTCCGACCTCCACCGGATCGGTCCCCCGGTCGCCGGTCCGGCCGCTCAGGTGCAGCGCGGCCGCCAGCAGCGCGACGGCGAGGAACGCGGTGACCAGACCCCGCCCGTGCTCCACCTGGAGGCTCTGCTCGGTCGGGAAGAAGAGGATGCGTCGGGCGAGCTGCTGGAGCGACGCGGCGGTCGCGACCAGCACGCCGAACAGCGGCGCCGCGAGACCGAGGCCGGCGATCCGGGCGTGCCGCCGGACCGTCGGGGCGCCACGCAGCGCCAACACCAGCGCGACCGACAACCCGAGCAGACCCACCAGGTAGGCCGTCCCGAAGGCGCCCGTCTCGGCGATGCCGTCGGCCAGTTGGGCCCGCGCGCCCTCCTCCCGCGAGTCGGCGGGAATGGCGATCACCACCCACTCGCCGATCAGCGAGGCGAGCGCGGCGACCGCGCCGAGCCCGACGAGCACCGGCGGCAGGCGGTGGTCGCGGCCCAGGCCGGCAAACGCCCGGCCGACCCGGCCGGGCGGGGTCGTGTCGGCGTCACCCCACTCCACGACGGTGGTGCCGTCGTGCCGGTCGTCCTGCCTGGGGATGGGGAGATCCTGCGACATCGGCCACCCTTCCCGTACGCGGGCCTGCGTCGAATCATGGCACAGCCGACACCCGGGCACCCGGACCGCGAGCCGCCGGACCGGTGCGGGGCGGCCCGCTTTCGGTTAGCGTCGGTGCCATGCCTATCCGTACCGCTTCCGCTCGTTGGCAGGGCAACCTGACCGAGGGGTCGGGCACCGTCCGCACCGGCAAGGGCGGCCTGTCCGGCAACTACTCCTTCAAGTCCCGCTTCGAGGAGGGCGAGGGCACCAACCCCGAGGAGCTGATCGGCGCCGCGCACGCGAGCTGCTTCTCGATGGCCCTCTCCAAGCAGCTCGCCGACGCCGGCGCCACCGACACGTCGGTGGAGACGACCGCCAAGGTGCACTTCGACAAGACCGACGCGGGCATGACCGTGACCCGCATCGACCTGGAGACCGTCGGCCAGGTCCCCGGCCTCGACGAGGCGGAGTTCACCAAGCTGGCCGAGGCGGCCAAGGAGAACTGCCCGATCTCCCGGCTCCTCTCCCCGGGCGCGCAGATCACGCTGAACGCCCGTCTGGCCTGACACCACGTACGGGACGACGGGGGCGTCCTCCGGGGCGCCCCCGTCGCACCGCGTGCCGACCGCGAGGGAGTGACCGGGCCGCGTGGCCGTGGAGATGAGCCGGGACCGGTTCGAGGAACTGGTCGGCGAGGCGCTCGACGAGGTGCCCGAGGAACTGCTCGGGCTGATGAGCAACGTGGTCATCCTGGTCGAGGACGATCCACCCCCGGGCGAGGACCTGCTCGGTCTCTACGAGGGGCACGCGCTCACCGAGCGCGGCTGGGACTACTCCGGCGTGCTGCCCGACCGCATCCTGATCTACCGCAACCCGATCCTGGCGATCTGCGACACCGACGAGGACGTGGTCGACGAGGTCGCGGTGACGGTGGTGCACGAGATCGCCCACCACTTCGGCATCGACGACGAGCGCCTGCACGCCCTCGGCTGGGGCTGACCGGTCCCCGGCGCGTCCCCGCTCGGCTGATCCCGTCGGTTGCGCCGGTCCCCTAACCTCCGGATCAGGCACATCCCGATGCAGGAGGAAACCCCATGCGCAGCGCGCTGTTCTCCGCGGAGAACCTCGAGAAGGAGTCCCAGCAGCCGGGCATGCGGCTGCAGAACTCCAAGATGCTGAAGATCGAGCTGAACGGCGAGGCGATGGCCCGCGTCGGGTCGATGGTCGCGTACCAGGGCCAGGTGCAGTTCCAGGCGCTCGGCTCGGGCGGCATCGGCAAGTTCATCAAGCAGCGGCTGACCGGTGAGGGCGTCCCGCTGATGAAGCTCACCGGGCGCGGCGACGTGTTCCTGGCCGAGCTGGCCAAGGACGTGCACATCATCGACCTGGAGCCCGGCGACGCCCTGTCCATCAACGGCTCCAGCGTGCTCGCCTTCGACTCGACCCTCCAGTACGACATCAAGATGGTCGGCGGCGCCGGGATGGCGTCGTCGTCGGGCCTGTTCAACTGCGTCTTCACCGGGCACGGCCGGATCGCGATCACCACCAAGGGCACCCCGGTGGTGCTCAACGTGGACGCCCCGACGTACGTCGACCCGCAGGCGGCGGTCTGCTGGTCGGCCAACCTCCAGACCGGCTACCACCGGGCCGAGCAGCTCGGACTCGGCACGCTGCTGGGACGCAGCACCGGCGAGGCGTTCACGATGAGCTTCGCCGGGCAGGGCTTCGTGGTGGTGCAGCCGTCGGAGGAGCCGCCGGTGGCCGGCAGCGGCGCCCAGCAGCAGCAGGGTGGCCTGCTCGGCGGCCTGCTCCAGTGACCGGCCGCGCCGGGTGCGCCCTGGGGGAGCACCCGGCGCGGTCTCAGTTCAGCTCGCCGGCGCGCAGCCGGGCCAGCCAGGCCGCCGCGTCGGCGTAGTCGGCGTCGGAGAGGCCGGCCGGCGCGGGCGTCGGCCGGTCGGCCGCCGCCGTGCCCCAGCGGTGCCGGGGGTACGACCCGAGGAAGCGCACGTCGGCGCAGACCCGGCGGAGCCCGCGGAGCGCCTCGCCGAGGCGTACGTCGGCGACGTGCCCGGTGCAGTCGAGGAAGAACACGTAGCGGCCGAGCGCCTCACCGGTCGGGCGGGACTCGATCCGGGTCAGGTTGACCCCGCGCACGGCCAGCTCCATGAGCACCCCGAGCAGCGCGCCCACCCGGTCGTGCGCGATGTAGACCGCCAGCGAGGTGAGGTCGTCGCCGGTGGGCGGCGGGGGCGGCCCGGGGCGGGAGACCAGCGCGAACCGGGTCACCGCGTCCGGATGGTCGGCGATCTTGTCGGCGAGGACGGTGAGCCGGTGCCGGGCGGCGCCGATGGGGGCGCAGATCGCGGCGTCGTACTCGCCGCTCGCCGCGCCGGCCGCGGCGGCGCCGTTGGAGAGCACGTCGACCACGGTGGCGTCGGGCAGGTGGTCGCGGAGCCAGCCCCGGCACTGGGTGGACGCCTGCGGGTGGGCCGCCACGCTGCGCACGTCGGCCGGCGTGATGCCGGGTCGGCCGGCGAGGACGAACTCCACCGGCAGGACCACCTCGCGGGTGATCACCAGCGGGTCCCCCTCGGCCAGCTCGTCGAGCGTGACGCCGACCGCGCCGCCGATCGAGTTCTCCAGCGGCACGAGGGCGGCGTCCGCCTCCCCGGCCCGTACGGCGTCCAGCGCCTCGCCGACGCTGCGGGCCGGCGTGCGGTCCCCCCGCTCGGCGGCGGGCACGGTGCGCAACGCCTGCTCGGCGAAGGTGCCCTCGGGGCCCAGGTAGACGAAGCGGGTCGGCGGTGTTCCCGGCATGGCGACCAGCCTACGCACCCGGGGCGCCGTCGCAGGCCAGGGTGCGGATGCCGGGGGGACCGGCGGCGCGCACCTCGACGCCGCACACGTCGGTCCCGGCGGTGACCAGGGTGGGTGCGCCGGACGAGCCACGCGTGACCACCTGGAGTTCCTCGTGCCCGGTGACCGCCAGGACGGTGTAGTGCCAGCCCTCGGCGCAGAGCGGTCCGGTCCGGACGGTGACCTTCACGTCCCGGGGCAGCACCCCGGCGGAACCGCGCAGCAGCGCCACGATCCGGTCGCCGGACGGCTTGCCCCGGCAGGGTGTGGCAGCCGGATCGGGGATCCGGGTGGTGGGCGGCGGCGCGGCCGGGGTGACCGGTGGGGTCGGCGGCGCGCTCGGGGTGGGCGTGGCGGACGTCGAGGCGCGGGGGCCGGCGGTGGCGACGGGCTCACGCAGCTCGGGCGGGGTGCCGCACGCGGTGAGCGCGAGCAGGGCGAGCAGCGTCACCGGGGCGGACCGGCGGCGGGGTGCGGTGCGGGGCACTGTGGAGTCCTCGACATCGAGGGGCGTCGACGCGGCCCGAGGGCCGAGCCCATCGTAGGAGGATCATCCGCCGGGGTGAAAGACCGGTGGTCAGACCACCGAGAAGAACGTGAGTGACCCGGCCACCGAGGCGCCGGTCAGCACCGGTGTGGAGATCGCGTCGACCGTGGTACCGGCGTCGGAGCCGGGCCTGCGGACCCGGAGCAGCCCGCGGGCGAGGCGGCCGGAGTGCAGCGCGAGCAGCGGCGGGATCTTGTCGGTCTCCTGCTCGGTGAGCTCGCTCGGGCTGGCGGTGAAGTCGACCAGGCGCAGACCGCCCTCCAGCAGCGGCAGGCCGATCACGTCCTCCGGGGCGCCCAGGCAGAGCAGGTCGCAGCCGGACGAGGAGATCGCCACCACGCAGGTGTCGGCGTCGATCAGCAGGCACGGCTCGGCGGCCCGGGAGACGGTGCCGGACCACTGCCCGACGTTGTCGGACTCCTGCTCGGCCGGTGCCTTCCCGAACACTTCCGAGAGTGAGAGCTCGACGTGGGCCACCGCGCCTCCTATGTACACCGACGGTCTGTCCACGCTAGCCGGTCGGCACGGCGGCCTCCCGGCCGCGCTGCGCTTCCGGTCGCCGGTGCCACCCGTGGGTCGGACGGCTCGGGGACCGGGGGACAGGCGTCGGTGCGACGGGAACCCCGGGGCCGGGCGGCCGGCGACGACGCGGACCGACGGAACCGGTCGGGGCGGAGCCGTGGACCGCGTGGCGTCGTCGGAGACGTTACCGGCGGGCGGCCCGCTTGTCAGCGGCCGTTCGGCCCTCGTCATACCACCGGTAGTCGGCGGATGGACGGTACGTGCCGTTGAGCCACGTCGACGGCGCCTGGGCGACCCGGGACAGCTTCTCGGCGGTGGCCGGGCTGATCCGGTTGCCGGCGGCCACGAGCAGCCGGTCCAGCTCCCGGTGGGTGGCCATGAGGCAGTCCTTCGGCAGGCCGTAGACGCTGATCACCCCGGAGCCGACGAACGTCAGCACCGGGGTGACCGGGATCGGCAGGCCGACCGCGTCGGAGAGCGCCTTGCTGGCCCGCTTGGCGTCGCGGCGCGCCTCCGCCACATAGGGCGGACGCTTGCCGTTGATCTGCACCACGTCGCCGGCGACGAGGACGCGGGCCCGGCCGTGGTCGGCGATGGTGACCGCGAAGAGCCCGCTCGGCCCGATCGCGAGGAACCCGGCCCGGTCGTCGTGGGCGTGGTCGAAGAGGGCGTCGGCGGGATCCGTCCGGGGCCACTCGATCACGTGCCACGCGGGGCCGAGGTGGTCGAGCTGCCCCAGGGCACGGGCCCCGGCCGCTTCCAACCGGCGGGCGCCCCGTTCGGCCCGACGGCGGCGCGCCCACTCCAGGGGAGTGGGTCGGGCCGGCTCGAGCACCGACGTGGCCTCGACCCGGGGATGCGGCACCGAGCGGGGCGGCAGTGCCCGGCTCGGTACGGCTCGACGAGCGGGAAAGACAGTCATCGCGACCTCCGGCAAAAGGTCTCTCGAAGTTATGTCTCCACTACCCTACGTTGCACCCCGGGGGGCTCGGCAAGTTGGAGCGCCGGAGTGAGTGCGGATGAATGCCATATTCATTCACACTTCTTTTCCGGATGGTGCGGAAGCCTGCCCTACGCTGCGAGGGTGACCCACTACGTGGACAGCGAAGTGGCCCGACTCGGCACGGTGCTGCTGCACCGCCCGGGACCGGAACTCGCCCGCCTCACCCCGCGCAACAACGACAGTCTTCTGTTCGACGCTATCCCATGGGTGGGACGGGCGCAGGAGGAGCACGACGCCTTCGCGGCCGCCCTGCGCTCGCGCGGGGTGGAGGTGCTCTACCTGGCCGACCTGCTCGCCGAAACCCTCGCCGTGCCGGACGCCCGGGCCGAGCTGACCGAGCAGGTGCTGCGGTCCCGCCGACTCGGCGACACCCTCCGCCGCCGGGTCGCCGACCACCTGGCCTACCTCGATCCGGCCGCCCTGGCCGACGTCTTCGTCGCCGGGCTCGCCCACGAGGAGCTGCGCGTCGGCGCCGACCGGCCCGGCGGTCTGGTCTGGACGCTGATGGACCGGCACGACTTCGTCATCGACCCGCTGCCGAACCTGTTGTTCACCCGCGACTCGTCGGTGTGGATCGGCGACCGGGTCGGGGTCACCAGCCTGGCCATGCCGGCGCGCCGGCGGGAGACCACGCTGACCGACGCGATCTACCGGCACCACCCGCGCTTCGTCGGCACCGAGTTCGTCTACCACCCGCGCCTGGAGCACCTGGAGGGCGGCGACGTGCTGCTGCTCGCCCCGGGCGTGCTCGCCGTCGGCGTCGGCGAGCGCACCACCCCGGCCGGCGCGGAGCGGCTGGCCCGGCAGGTGTTCGCCGCCGGGCTGGCGCACACCATCCTGGTGGTGCCGATCGCCCAGGAACGCGCCACCATGCACCTGGACACGGTCTGCACCATGGTCGACGTCGACACGGTGCTGATGTATCCGAACATCGCCAGCGAGCTGTCCGCGTACACGGTGATCGCCGGCGCGGACGGCGGCGAGCCGCGGGTGGACGGGCCGGCGCCGTTCCTGCGGGCCGCCGCCGACGCGATGGACCTGGACCAGCTCCGGGTGATCGACACCGGCCTGGACCCGGTCACCGCCGAGCGCGAGCAGTGGGACGACGGCAACAACACGCTCGCGCTCGCGCCGCGGCTCTGCGTCGGCTACGAACGCAACGTGGAGACGAACGCGCAGCTGGAGCGCGCCGGCATCGAGGTGATCGCGATCGCCGGCTCGGAGCTGGGCTCCGGCCGGGGCGGCCCCCGCTGCATGTCCTGCCCGCTGGTACGCGAGCCGCTGCGCGGGTGAGACCGGCCCGGCCGGGGCCGCTCAGCGCAGCGTCAACTGCCGACCGAGCAGGCCCTGCCGGGCGCGGCGGCCGGCCGCGTCCAGCGCCTCCCGCTCCGCCACCGCCTCGGCGTAGCGCTTGGCGAACTCGGCGACCGGCGCCTCCCACTCGGCGGCCGGGGTGTCCTCCGGCAGGTCCCAGACCGGCACCAGCCGGCCGTGCGCCCGGAACATGCCGGCGAACCGGGTGTCGTCGCCCAGCCGCAGCGAGCCGGCCGCGGACAGTCGGGACAGCGCGTCCAGCGCGGTGTCCTCGTCCTCCGGCAGCACCCAGCGCACGTGTGCCTTCTCGGTGACCTGGCACCAGTACGCGGCCCGGGCCGCCGCCAGCTTGACCGTCGGGTAGATCGCCGCGTTGGCCCGCTCCAGCGACGCCTGCACGTTCGGGTCGTCGGCGGCACCCGGGTCCAGCCAGAACTCGAACCCGTCGTGCATGCTGATCTCCAGCGGGCCGTCCACCAGGACGTCCTGGAGGCGGGGGCCCGGCCCGGGCAGCGGCGGCACGCTCACCTGGCCGCCCGGCTCGGTGCGCAGCGCGCTGAGCAGCGCGTCGGCCAGGTCCCGGGAGACGTCGCCGGACTGCTGGTGCCGCTGCAGGCCGATGAAGACCCGCCCGTCCGGCTTGGTCATCGCCGGGGCGGCCATCGGCAGGACGGTGGCCAGGGTGACCGGGCGGTCGCCGTACTCCTCGACCAGCTCGGGGGTCAGCCGCAGCGGCGCGGACGCGGCCGGCACCAGCTCGCGGAGGGCGATCCACTCCGGCTCGTCGGTCAGACCCTCGAACGGTCGGGGCACGAAGACGTCGCGCACCTTCTCCCGCTTCGGGGTGGCATCTGCGGCCCGTTGGCTCTTTCGACGCTTGCTCACGGCCCCACAGCCTAGATGCCGATCCGGACCTGCCGGGGGCGGACCCGCGGGCCCGGCCGGCTCAGCCGGCGGCGACCAGGTCCGGTCGGTGCGATCCGGCCGGGTCGAACTCCGCCCAGACGCTCTGACCGAGGCCGTCCCGGTCGACGCCCCACCGGCTGGAGAGCCCGGAGACGATGTGCAGACCCCGCCCGTCGACCGCGTCCGGGGACGCGACCCGCATCCGCGGGCCGGCGCCGGAGTCGCCGTCGGTCACCCGGAGTTGGACGCTCGGCCCCCGCTCGGTCGTCCGCAGCCGCCAGGCCACCCGCACCACCCCGCCGGGCAGCGGGTCGGCGTGCCGGACCGCGTTGCCGACCAGCTCGGCGAGGACCGCCACCAGGTCGGCCAGCAGGGCCGGGGGGACGAGGCCGGTCAGCTCGTCGGCGAGCCGGTGCCGGGCCAGGCGCGCACCGGTCGCGTGGTGGGGCACCACCACGCACCACGATCGTTCGGCCGAACCCGTCGACACGTCGTTCCTTCCACCCCCGTGGGCGCCCGGGTCAACCCCGGGGCAGCCGCACCTCCGCGACCGTACCTCCACCGGCCCTTGGTCGGAGGGATACCCATCCATTCTGCTGTTCAACGATCTGGCGGACGAGATAGAGCCCCAACCCGGCCCCCGGATAGCGCCGACGGTCGCCGGACTCCCCCTGCCAGAACCGGTCGAAGGCGCGTTCCACGTGCTCCGGCCGGATGCCGATGCCCCGGTCGGCGACCCGGAACGACACGGTCCGCTCGTTCGCCTCGGCCCGGATCTCGATCGGGGTGTCCGGCAGCGAGTACTTGCCCGCGTTGGTGCCCAGCTCGGTCAGCACGGTGCTCAGGCTGTGCCGATCGCCGAGGGCCTTCGGCAGGTCGGCCGGCAGGTCGAGCACGACCCGGTGCCGGATGTCCGCCGGCAGGTCGGCGACCGCCGCCCGCAGCGCGTCGACCAGGTCGAACGGGGCGGTCGGCTCACCGCCGGAGCGGTGCTCGGTGGCGGCGGTCAGCAGTCGGTCGACCAGCCGGGCCAGCTCGTTGGCGCGCTGCCCGATGATCCGGGCGGCCTGCCGCCGGTCGTCGTCGCTGAGCGACTCCCAGTGGTCGGTGAGCGTGTCCGCGTACCCCTTGATCACGGTGACCGGGGTACGCAGTTCGTGGCTGGTCACCGCGACGAACAGGTCGCGGTCGTGGTCGCGCCGCTGCTGGTCGGTGATGTCCCGGAAGGTGACCACCCGCAGCGCGGTCGGGCCGGGCAGCTCGCCCGAGGTGATCCGCAGCCAGCGCCCGTCCGCCATCCGGTGGTCCAGCACCTGCCCGGGCGGGGGCAGCGGGAACGGCAGCGGCCGGCTCAGTGCCTCGTCCGCCGGCCGGCCGGTCACCTGGGCCGCGGCCGGGTTCCAGAGCCGGACGCGGTGGTCGCGGTCGACCACCGCCAGGCCGTCCGCGAGCGCCGCCACGACCGGGCCGTCGCCGTGCACCGGCAGGCCGGTCTGGTCGCCGTACATGTGCGCGATGCAGGCGGCGACGTAGCCGACGACGGCGCGCTGCGAGGCGTCCAGCGGCTCGCCCGCCGGGTAGAGGGCGTGCAGGCTGCCGACGGTCAGCCCGCCGATCTCCGCGCGCGCCACGATCATCCGGCTCAGACCCCGGCCGGCCACCTCGTCGGCGAGCGCGCCGGGGATCGCGTCCACCCGGACCTCCCGCACCGGTGGGCCGGCCAGGAGGCAGACGGTGGCCGGGTCGGTGGCCGGCAGCGGGCGGCCGATCACGAACTCGGCGCTGCCGGTCGCGGCGATCACCCGACCGCCGGCCGGGGTGAACTCCACGAAGACCAGGCCTGCCGCGCCGACCGCGGGTTCGACCTCACGGAGCAGGCTGGTGAGCACGGCGAGGCCGGACTCGCCCGAGTTGATCATCTTGATCACGGACGTGTGACCGGCGATGAGGGCGGGGTAGTCGGTTCGCTCCGGCATGTCCCGAGTGTGCCGCGCCGTCCGCGCCGTGGACACCCCCACCCGGGCGACCGTCCGCCGGACGGATCGACGAGGTTCACCGGCCCAACCGGGCCAGGGTACGGGCGGGCCGGTCGGTGATCACCCCGTCCACCCCGGCGGCGAGCACGAGTTCCAGGTCCTCCGGCTCGTTCACGGTCCAGACGTAGACCGAGTTCCCGGCCGCCCGCAGCGCCGGGACCAGCTGCGGGCGGGCCCGCACCAGCTCCACCCCCGGCCCGGCGATCCGGCTGCCGAAGGGCAGCCGGCCCAGCCGCAGCCAGCGCGGCAGCACCTCCAGCAGCAGCACCGTGGGCAGCGCCGGGGCGAGTTCCCGGATCCGCCGCACGGCCAGCGGGGAGAACGACATCACGGTCACCTGGACCGGGTCGTCCGGGCCGGGCTCGGTGAGGCCGTGCCGGCGCAGCAGGGCGACCAGGCGACGCTCGACGTCGCCCCGGTGACGCGACGGGTGCTTGGTCTCGATCAGCATCCGGACCGGTCGCCCGGCGGACAGCACCGCTTCGAGCAGCCGTTCCAGCGTGAGCAGCCGGGTGTGCGACTCGTCGAGCGGCGCGGCGCCCTCGGCCACCGCGGCGGCGGGGTGCCAGGAGCCGAAGTCCAGCGCCTCCAGCTCGGCGAGCGTCCGCGCGCTGACCAGCCCACGGCCGTTGCTGGTCCGGTCCAGCCGGCGGTCGTGCACGCACACCAGGTGACCGTCGCGGGTCAGCCGGACGTCGCACTCCAGCCCGTCCGCACCCTCGTCGAGCGCCCGCAGGTAGGCGGCGAGGGTGTGTTCCGGCAGGTCGTACGAGGAGCCGCGATGGGCGAAGACCAGGGGGGCGGTCATGGCCGGGACGTGCCTCAGGCGACCCGGCCCGGCTGCCCGTCGTCGGTGACCACCGGGCGGCCGGCGGCGGCCCAGTCACCCATCCCGCCCTCGACGTTGCGCACCTGGTCCCAACCGTTGCGGAGCAGGTAGCCGACGACCTGGCCGGAGCGCCCGCCGGAGCGGCAGATCACCGCCACCTCACGGTCGTCGGGGATCTCGGCGAGCCGGGCCGGCAGCTCGGTCATCGGCAGGTGATAGGCGGCCGGCGCGTGGCCGGCGGCCCACTCGTCGTCCTCACGGACGTCGAGCAGGTAGACGTCGTCGGGCACGGCCGACGCGGGGACGCTGGGAAGCTGGGCTCCGAACACGATTGCCAAGCCTAGCCGCCCGGACCGGTCAGAGCCGGGTGACCCAGCGGGAGTTGGCGCCGGCCCACTCCGGCACCCGCCGGTCGCGCAGCGCGGTGAAGAGCCCGTCGCCGCCGTTGTCCAGCACCACGTACGACACCTGATCGATGGTCTGTGGGTAGGAGGGGACCCGGACGCCGCGCAGGGCGTCCGCGGGCAGGCCGCGGAGCGCGAACAGCAGCTCGTCCAGGGGTACGCCGTTGGTGTCCACGGTCAGCGCCCCGCCGACGGCGCGCAGCACCCGGTCCAGTTTCACCGGGTCGGTGCGCAGGTGCGTCTCGCCGGCCCGGTCGAGCACGGCCCGCAGCATCTGCTGCTGGTGCCGTTGCCGGTCGAAGTCGCCCCCGGGCAGGTCGTAGCGCTGCCGGACGTAGTCCAGCGTCCGGGCCCCGTCCATCTGCTGGCAGCCGACGTCGAACCGGGTCTTCGTGTGGATCGAGCGGACCGGCGTGTCCACGCACATGGTGATGCCGCCGAGATGGTCGATCACCTGCTTGAAGCCGGAGAAGTCGATCAGCGCGGCGCCGTCGAAGCGGATGCCGGTGAGCCGGGTGAGGGTGGCGCTGAGCAGCCGGGCCCCGCCCTCGCCCCCACCGCCGTGCTCGTACGCGGCGTTGACCTTGTCCTGGCCGCCCGGGAAGCCGGGCGCGGCCGGGACCGCGACGAGCAGGTCGCGCGGGACCGAGATCAGGTACGCCTGCCGCATCCCGGCCGGCACGTGCACGATCAGGATGCTGTCCGAGCGCTGGTCCTCCGGGTTCGCGCCGGGGCGGTGGTCGGAGCCGATCAGCAGGTAGTTGAGCGCCCCGTCCAGGTTCGTCCGCTTCTTGCGGGCGGTCGGGTCGAGCAGCTGCTCCTTGGCCACCGTGCGGTCGTAGCGGTGGGTGAGCCAGTTCAGCCCGGCGACGCCGAGCGCGGCGAGCAGGACCAGGGCGAGCCCGGCGCCGAGCAGGAACCGGGGCCAGCGGGCCGGTCGGGCCGGCCCGCGTCGGTTCCGTGCTGGCCTGGACGTGACGATCCCCCCGTGGTCGCGACATGAGACCCGCTCACGTCAGGCTACGGGGGGATCGGCCGGCGGATGCCGGCTTCGGTCATTTACGGGTGGAGAGGACGGTCGGGTTGGCCACGATGAAGTCGGCCAGCTTGTCGTTCTTGACCGCCTGGAACATCTCCATGGTCGTCGCGTTGAACGTCTCCCGGCCGTTGCCGTTGCCGGCGAACGTGCCGCCGTTGGTGCGCAGCGTGACCAGGTCGTTGCCGCTCAGGTTCTTGAGCGTGAAGATGAAGTCGGCGATCGGCACGCCGCCGGTGTCCAGGACGAACGCCTTGCCGGCGGCCTTCATCAGCGAGTTCAGCTTGATCGGGTTGGTCAGCATGCCGCCCTCGGTGGCCTTCTTGGCCATCGCCTTGATCAGCTGCTGCTGGTTCTGCTGCCGGTCGTAGTCGCTGTTCGGCAGGCCGTAGCGCTGGCGGGAGTAGTCGAGCGCCTCCCAGCCCTCCATCTCCCGGCAGCCCTTCTTGTGCACCACGGGCTTGTAGGGCTTGCCGGTCTTCTTCGCGTCCGCGTTCCACATCGGCTTGCCCTCGACCATCGACATGTGGTGGGAGGGAACCTCGTGGCTGACGCAGATCCGCACGGTGCCCAGCGCGTCGATGACGTTCTTGAACCCGCCGAAGTTGATGATCGCGGCGCCGTCGAAGCTGATCCCGGTCATGCCCTTGATGGTCTTGGCCATCAGCTGGGCGCCGCCCTCCCAGCCGCCGCCGTTCTGCGCACCGTGGAAGAAGGCGGCGTTGATCTTGTCGGTGCCGCCCTTGTAGCCGCTGTCCTTGAACGCCGGGATGCGAGCCTCGGTGTCCCGCGGGATCGAGATCAGGTACGCCTGGTCGTGGCTGGCCGGGATGTGCAGGATGATGATCGTGTCCGACCGCACGTCGTCGGCCGCCCAGCGCGCCCGGGCGTCGACGCCGAGCAGCAGCATGTCGATCGGGCCCTCCAGGCTGCTGCCGCCCTCGGCCTCGCTCTTGCCCGCCTCGCCGAGCAGGTTGCGCTGGGCGATGTTGTTGGTCGCCTGGCCGATCACGGCCTTGCTGCCGACGATCGCTACCCCGCTGGTCACCATCAGGACGGCGCCGAGCACCAGGGTGAGCTTGGCCCAGAGCGGGTCCTTGCGCTTGGTGCGCTTCTTCTTCCCGCCACCGGGTCCACGGCCTCCGGGGCCGGGCTGGGTGGGGATGATCGGGGGGACCCGCCCGGATGATCCGGGCTCCAGTGAGTGCGGGCGGCGGCTGGTCTGGACCGACATGCGTGCTCCAGCTCGATGATCGGGGGCGGGACCACTGTACGTACCTGTTCCCGTTCTCGCGACCTCCTGAGGCGGCTATTCCCGTCAATACCGGCCGATCTCCCCGAGTTGTAGCCGAACGGGCGAGGGAGAGCGACCGGACGACGGTTGGCCGGTGTGGCGCCGCACGGTGGGGGTCAGTCGCCCGCGCTCTTCTGGTTGGCCCGCATCCACTCGGCCATCTTGTCCCCGACGATCGCCTGGTACATCGCCAGCGCCTTCTCCCGGTCGGAAACCACCACCGACTGGCCGTCGATGGTCTGGCCGCCCAGGTTGGGGCTGGTGACGAACGTCAGGTTCTCGCCGCGCAGGCTGCGGAACTGCACCGCCATGTCGGTCAACGAGAACCCCTGGTCGACCGTGACGGCGGCGGTGACCGCCTGGAGGAAGTCGTTCAGCTTCTTCGGGTTGCTCAGCGTCCCGGTGCTCGCCGCCTTGTCCATCAGCGCCTTGAGGAACTCCTGCTGGTGGCGCATCCGGGCGAAGTCGCCGTCGGGGAACTGCTTGCGCTGCCGGACCCAGTCCAGCGCCTCGGCGCCGTTCATGTGGTTCACGCCCTTGGTGAACGTCCGGTACGGCTTGTGGATCGAGGTGATCGTCCGCTCCACCTTGAGGTCGACCCCGCCCAGGGCGTCGGTGACGTCCTTGAAGCCGGCGAAGTCGATCGCCATGACGTGGTCGATCCGTACGTCGGTGAAGCACTCCACGGTCTTCACCGCGAGCGGGAGGCCGCCGAACGCAAACGCCGCGTTGATCTTGTTACGCGAGCCGGAGTCGCAGGTCGCGCCCGCGTTCTCCGGGATCGGCACGTACAGGTCGCGCGGAATGGAGACCAGGTAGGCGCTCTTGTGGTCGGCCGGGATGTGCATGACGATCACGGTGTCCGCGCGCCACTTGCCGGCGCCGTCGACCGGGGCGTCCGGGTCCCGGGAGTCGCTGCCCACGAGCAGGATGTTCAGCGCGCCGTCGACCTGCTTCGCCGGCCGTCCGCCGGTGATCTCGGAGAACGGGTCGGTCCGGGCCAGGTCGCCGTCGAGATTGCGGGCGTAGAGCCAGGCGCCGACGCCGCCGAGCAGCGCCAGCACGAGCACCGCGATGCCGGCGACCAGGCCGATCCGGCCCCAGCGCGGGCGGGGACCGCGTCGACCCGGCCCGCCCGGCCCGTCACCTGGTCCGCCCGGCCCGGTGGGTCCCACCGGCCCGCCGGGGCCGCCCGAGCGGGGCGCCTCGTCGGCCGAGGGGTACCAGCGGGCATCCGTGGCACGGGCGCGCGCGGCGGTGCTCCGGCCGGGGCCGGGAACCTGGGCGCGGCCCGCACCGCGGTTCAGGGGACGCGGGAGCGGAGCGCCGGCAGACGAGGTCGCTGACATGTAACCGAGGGTAGGTCGGCCCGGCCACCCTCACCCTCAGGCGCGCACCGGTGTCAGCCGGTTGCCAGCCGGGTTCAGTACCCTAGCCGCCCGCGGAAGTACTCGATCGTGCGTCGGAGGCCGTCTTCGGGCGTCACGGTCGGCTCGTATCCCAGCAGCTCGCGGGCGAGCGTCAGATCGGGCCGGCGCATCTCCGGGTCGTCCGAGGCGCGAGTGATGTAGCTCACCTCAGATGTGCTTCCGGTGAGTGACACGATCGTCTCGGCCAGTTGCCGCATCGACATCTCGTGCTCGGTGCCGCAGTTGATCGGGCCGGTCTCGGTCGAGTCGAGCAGCAGCAGGATGCCGCGTACCAGGTCGTCGACGTAGCAGATCGAGCGCGTCTGGTTGCCGGTGCCGTGCACCGTGATCGGGTCGCCGCGCAGCGCCTGGGAGATGAAGGTCGGGATCGCGCGGCCGTCGTCCGGGCGCATCCGCGGGCCGTACGTGTTGAAGATCCGCACGATCGCGGTGTCGGTGCCCCGGCTGCGGTGGTACGCCATGGTGGCCGCCTCCGAGAAGCGCTTCGCCTCGTCGTAGACGCTCCGGATGCCGATCGGGTTGACGTTGCCCCAGTACGTCTCGCGCTGCGGGTGCTCCTTCGGGTCCCCGTACGCCTCCGAGGTGGAGGCCATCAGGAACCGGGCACCGTCGGCGGTGGCCCGCTCCAGCAGCGCCAGCGTGGCCACCGAGCCGACCCGGAGGATCTCCACCGGCAGCTTCTCGAAGTCGGTGGGACTGGCCGGCGACGCCATGTGCAGGATCGCGTCGAACCGCTCGGCCACCGCCGGGTGGTGGGTCGGCAGGCCGTCCGAGATGTCCGCCTCGACCAGCGTGAAGGTCGGCTTCTCCAGCAGATGGACCAGGTTGTCCTTGGAGCCGGTGACGAAGTTGTCCAGCACCACCACCGAGCAGCCGCGCTCGACCAGCCGGTCGACCAGGTGGGACGGGACGAAACCGGCGCCGCCGGTGACGAGGATGCGGTGTCCGGCACCGAAGCGGGGAGCGACCTTCATGCCGGCCAGCCTATACAGGTGAGGAGGGACCCCCGCCCAGGACGGGGGTCCCTCCGGTCCAGCATGCCGATCAGTGGGCGCCAGCGCCGGTCAGCGAGCGCACCTCCAGTTCGGCGTACTTGTCGTCGTCGCTCTCCTTGGACAGGATCGTGCCGAGCCAGCCGCACAGGAAGCCGATCGGGATCGAGATGATGCCCGGGTTGGACAGCGGGAACCAGTGCCAGTCGTGGTCCGGGAACATGGCCGTCGGTGCCCCGGAGACGACCGGGGAGAAGAAGACCAGCAGCACCGCGGAGACGAGGCCGCCGTAGATCGCCCAGACCGCGCCCGAGGTGTTGAACCGCTTCCAGAACAGGCTGTAGAGGATCGCCGGCAGGTTGCCGGAGGCGGCGACCGCGAACGCCAACGCCACCAGGAACGCCACGTTCAGGCTCTGCGCGAAGATCGACAGGACGATCGACACGGCGCCGATCACCAGTGCGGAGATCCGGGCGACGGTCACCTCCTGCCGTTCCGACGCCTGACCGTTCTTCATCACGTTCGCGTAGAAGTCGTGCGCCAGGCTGGACGACGACGCCAGGGTCAGTCCGGCGACCACGGCGAGGATCGTGGCGAACGCGACCGCCGCGATGATCGCCAGCAGTGTCGCGCCGCCCAGGCTCCCGCCGAGGAAGTCCACGCCCAGCGCCTCGGCGAGCTGCGGCGCGGCCGTGTTGCCGGCCTTGTCCTGCGCGGTGATCGCCTGGCCGCCGACGATTGCCGCCGCGCCGAAGCCGAGGGCCAGCGTGAGCAGGTAGAAGCTGCCGATGATGCCGATCGCCCAGAGCACGCTCTTGCGGGCCGCCCGTGCGGTCGGCACGGTGTAGAAGCGGATCAGGATGTGCGGCAGGCCGGCCGTGCCGAGCACCAGCGCGATGCCCAGCGAGAGCAGGTCCATCTTGCTGTAGAACGTCTTCAGTGCGTCGCCGGGTGTCTCCACGCCGTAGCGCAATCCGGGTTCGAGGAAGGCCGCCCCCTTGCCCGAGGCGTCGGCCGCGTCGCCGAGCAGCGAGGAGAGGTTGAACTTGTACTTGGCGAGCACCAGCAGCGTCATCACCAGCGCGCCGCTCATCAGCAGGAACGCCTTGACGATCTGCACGTAGGTGGTGCCCTTCATGCCGCCCACCGTGACGTAGATGATCATCAGGGCGCCGACCAGGATGATGGTGGCGACCTTCGCGGTGTCGGCGTCCATGCCGAGGAACGTGGTGCCGGGCTTGATGCCCAGGAGCAGGGCCACCAGTGCGCCGGCGCCGACCATCTGGGCCAGCAGGTAGAAGATCGACACGGTGATGGTGGAGACCGCCGCCGCGGTCCGGACCGGCCGCTGCCGCATCCGGAACGCCAGCACGTCCGCCATCGTGTACCGGCCGGAGTTGCGCAGCAGCTCGGCCACGAGCAGCAGCGCCACCAGCCAGGCGACCAGGAAGCCGATCGAGTAGAGGAAGCCGTCGTACCCGTAGAGGGCGATGATGCCGGCGATGCCCAGGAAGGACGCCGCCGACATGTAGTCGCCGCCGATCGCCATGCCGTTCTGGAAGCCGGAGAAGGACCGGCCGCCGGCGTAGAAGTCGGTGGCGGTCTTGGTCTGCCGGCTGGCCCAGACGGTGATCGCCAACGTGATCGCCACGAACACCAGGAACAGTGTGATGGTGAGGTTCCGGGCGGTGGTGCTGCCCGCCTCAGCCGCGAGGACCGTGTTCATGGGTCACCTCCCCCATCTCGGCCCGGATCCGGTCGGCGACCGGGTCGATCCGCCGGTTGGCGAACCGCGAGTAGAGCCAGGCGATGACGAACGTCGAGACGAACTGGAGCAGGCCGAAGACGAGGGCGACGTTGATGTTGCCGATCAACTTCGTGCCCATGAATCCCCGCGCGTACGCGGAGAGGATGACGTAGAGCGCGTACCACAGGAAGAACGCGACGGTCATCGGGAAGATGAAGCCGCGCAGCGTGCGCCGCAACCCGGCGAACTCGTCCGATCGTTGGACGGCGAGGTACCGGTCCGCCGTCGACTCGGAGGGTGCGGACGCGGGTGTGTCCGTGGACATCTGTGGATCACCACCTTCGCAGGCGTGGGGAGTTTCGCGCACGGTAGAGAGCGCGCTCCCAGCCCGGAAAGGCCCGGTCGACCCCCGGCAGACACCTGCGCCGAACGGCACTCCCGCTGCGCCCAGTGACCCACGTCACTCCGCTAACCGGTCCACCCCTTCCGCGTCGATCATGAAGTTGGCAGTGGCGGTTGCCCGATTTTTCGCCGCCAACTTCATGATCGACGAGGTGAGGTCAGTCGGTCAGGTCGTGGTAGCGGCCTCGGTAGTGCAGCAGGGGTGGGGTGTCCTGGGGGAGGTCCACCGCCTCGATGGTGGCCTCGACCAGGAGGCCCCAGCCGTACTCCCGGGCGGTGTCGAGCCGACACCCGGCCCAGCCGCCGGCGTCCGCCGGCACCGGCCCGTACGGGGTGTCGGTCCACGCGTCGAGCGCGAACAGTCCGCCGGGCGACGGGAACAGGCCGGCGAACCGGTCGGCGAGCTGCCGGTGGTGCGGACCCAGCGGTGTGACCGCGAACCGCCCGGCCTCCTCGACCGCCGCCCACAGGTCCGACTCCGGGTCGACCAGGCCGAGCAGCTTGTCCGGCTCCCCCTCGGCCACCAGCGTGGACGAGACGGTCAGCCCGGCCGGGCCGGGCGCGGTCCAGAGCGTCACCGGGGCGGCCAGCCGCCCGCGCAGTCGGCGTACCGGCGAGCGCTGCCCGGCCGGCACCGCGAACGGATCGGTGTGGTGGATCTCGGCACCCGGCTCATGATTCACGTGAAACATTGTGCCGCCCCGGACCCGGGCCCAGCCCAGGAAGCGCCGGTGCAGGTCGGTGGCATCGGTGAGCTGCGCGTTCGCCTCGGCCAGCAGCCCGCCCAGGTGGAACAGCAACGCCGTCCGGTCGCCCCGGAACTCGACCAGCAGCTCGAGCCGCGCCGGCTGGCAGGGCCAGGGCGCCCCGCACGCCCGGCACCGCCACGCCGGCCGCATCGGCAGGTGTCCCCGACTCCGCACGGGGCTGGAGCCGTACCTCGTTCGTCCGCGCTCGTTCCGCATCGGCGTCCTCCCGGAAGGGGTCGCCCCGGCCGGGAGTGGTCGGGGCGACCCGGCGCAGGACCGGCCGCCGGGTCGTCGCCTCCACCGGCCGGGCCGCGTGCCTCCACCCTGGACTCGGCCGTGTCGGCGAGGGAGGATTCCAGGGCTTACTACGCAGCGCGGTCACGTACTTACCGGAGAGGTAAGGATGAACATCGAGGTGTGGATCCGGGCTCTGAAGGCCGCCCGGGCCGGGGCGGACGTCTCCCAGGAGGCGCTGGCGGCCACCATTCGCTGGAGCCCGTCGACGGTCGCCGCGATCGAGACCGGCCGCCGCCGGCCGACCATGGAGTTCGCGGTCGCCGCCGACCAGGCCCTCACCACCGGCGGCCTCCTCGCGAGCCTCCTCAAGGAGTACGAGGGCGACCGCTCGCCGTCCTGGTTCCTGCCTTGGCAGGGATACGAGGATGAAGCGGTGCTCCTGCGCAACTTCGAGCCATGTGCGGTTCCTGGACTTCTTCAGACCGAGGAGTACGCCCGAGCGATCTTCGAGGCGGGACGCCTGTATCGCACGGAGCAGGTCGCGGAGCTGCTGGCGCTGCGTATGGCCCGGCAGAACGTGCTGGCGAAGTCCGATCCACCGGAGTGCGTCTTCATCATCGACGAGAGCGCATTGCAGCGATCCATCGGCGGGCCCGAGGTGATGGACGGCCAGTTCGACCGTCTGCTCGAAGCTGCGGAGCACCCCCAGGTGCGCCTACACGTGCTACCGCTCGATGTCGGTGCACACCTCTCGCTGGGCGGTGGGTTCGCCATCGCCGAGCTGCCCGATGGTGAGCATGTGCTCTGCCTCGACAATCCCGCCCGTGGACAGATCGCCGACTATCCGGAGTGGATTCGCCTGATGCTTCGCAAGTGGGAGATCCTGCTCGGCGAGGCGCTGCCGGAGCATGCCTCACTTGACCTGATTCGAAAGTTGAAGGTGACGGCGTGAACCAACCGAGGTGGCGTAAGTCGACCCGATCCGACAACGCTGGCAACTGTGTCGAGGTGGCGGACAACCTCCCCGGCGTGGTGCTGGTCCGGGACAGCAAGGACCCCTCCGGCCCGACCCTCACCCTCACCGCCGACACCTGGCAGTCCCTGGTCGCGCACCTGCGGCGGGCGAGGCTGGACTGATCGGCCTACCCTGCCGGCATGGCTCTCGTCCCACCGCAGAAGCTCGCCCAGGACCGGGTGGTCACCGCCGACGCCGTCCTCGGCGGGCAGGTCGACCTGCGCGCCTACCCGTACAAGCACCTGATGGTGATCGCCCGGCACAAGTGGGGCAGCAGCGGGTTCCCGCCGCTCATGGAGGCGGTGGAGCACCTGTCGAACTACGGCTGGGAACTGGTCAACGTGCTCAGCGTCGGCGACGGCCACCACGTCTACGCGGCCGTGCGCCGCACCACCTGAGCCCGGGAGGCTCCGTGGCACTGCTGGAGATCGCCGTCACCACCATCGGCGGCGCGCTCTCGGCGACCGTCGGCGTGCTCGCCGGCGGGATGCTCACCCGCCGCGCCCAGGACCGGCACTGGTTACGGGACCGGCAGCTCGTGGCCTACCAGGACCTGCTGCGGGAGTACGCCACGTTCACGATGATCCTGCGTCGCGCCCACCTGGGACGTACGGGTTGGGACTACGACTGGGGGGCGTGGAGCGCCGCCTTGATGTCGGCCAGCCTCGTCGCCCCGATCTCGGTGGCCACCGAGATCGACAGGTTCGGTCAGGCGGTACAGGTGCTCCTGGACACCACGGCGGTGGACACCACCACCGCGCCGCTGTCCCAGGAGCAGTTCGAGCGGGCGATGGCCGCGCCGGCCCGGGCGCAACTGGACCTGGTCAACGCCATGCGTCGGTCGATGGGTCGGAACCAGGGTCCGCTGTCGGTGTGGTTGGGCGGAGCGGGTGGCCGCGCCCCCCACTGGCAGGACGGCGTCGTCAGCCCTCGCCGGCCCTGACCGGCCCCGGCCCTGGGTCGGCGAGCGCGCGGCGGGCGGCGGCCAGCACCTCCGGGTCGGCGCAGCCGGCCGCGTACCCGGCGATCCGGCGGCGGATGTCCCGACCGAGCAGCCAGACGCCGATCCGGTCGGCCACCGGGCGGAGGAACGCCGGGCGGCAGCGGAAGTTGTACCGCCAGGTCGCGACCGTGGTGCCGGGGTCCGGCCCGGGTGCGAAGCGCCACCCGCCGCCGAACCGTTCGAAGAACCACGGCCCCCGCACCATCTTCATGCCGACGTTCGTCGGCGGAGCCCAGGAGACGTACTCGCTGACCATGACCAGGCCGTGCCGGGAGCGGGTGTACGTCCGCACGCCCCGGCCCGGCCGGGTCGCCCCGTCGACGAAGTGCTGCTCCCGCACGAACGGGTCCCAGCGGTAGCGGACCGGGGCCACGGTCTGGGAGACGGCGAAGGCCAGGTCCGGCGGGACCGGAACCGTGGTGACCGCCTCGACGACCGGCATCAGCGCCTCGGCGTGACCGCGGCCAGCAGCTCCGGCTGCCGGCGGTCGAGCGCATCCCCGGCCAGGTACGCGCCGAGCAGCGCCGCCCCCGCCCCGTACGCCAGGCCGAGCGGCAGCGCCAGCCAGAGCCAGACGTCGCCGAGCAGCGCGGCGGCCACCACGAACGGCACCGCCGCCACCGTCGAGGCGACCATGGAGAGCAGCGTGAACATGCTCTTCGCGATCCCCGCGCCGGTGTTCATGGCGAACGGGTTGCTCGTCTCCGGCAGCGAGTAGGCACCCAGCACCGAGATGAACCCGTTGATCGCCAACCCGCACCCGTACGCGGCGAACAGCCCGCCGGCCATCACGCCGAGCCACTGCGGGCGCCCCAGCACCAGAGCCAGCACGGCCGCGACCACGACCAGGATCGGCACCACGTAGAGCGAGAACGCGACCATCCGGGCGCGCAGCTCCACCCGCCCCGGCACGCCGGCCACCACGTTCGCCGCGTACCCGCTGCCGTCGAAGCCGAACTGGTTGGCCAGCGTCACCGACGCGAGCACCCCGACGAAGACCATGGAGAGGCTGACCAGCACGGGGCTCGCGTCGGCGGTGGCCTCGCCGAACGCCGCGCCGCCCTCGACCACGAAGCTGGCCCCGCCGAGGTTGACCATCACCGGCACGAACACGCCGACCACCGCGACCGTGATCAGGTTGGCCCGCCGCCGGGCGTCCCGCCACCAGTAGCGGCACTCCCGGGCGACCAGCGCGCCGAACCGGTCCCGCCGGGTCCAGCCGACCGCACGGGGAAAGAGCTGCGCGACCGCGCCGCCGACCGCACCCCGCGGCGCGCGGGCCGGCCCGGCGCTCGCCGCGCCCACCATCGCCGACTCCAGCGACCGCGACCACCAGAGCAGGAGTACGCCGAGCGTCGCGGCCGTGATCAGCAGCTTCGCCACCGCCGCGCCGGCCCGGCCCTCGGCCACGTCGACGCCGGCGGTCCAGGGCGCGCCGAACGGCGTCCAGCCGACCACCCGGGCCACCCCGGTCAACCGGTCCCAGTCGGCCTGCTGCACGGCGGCGACCACGAACAGCTGCAACGGCCCGAGCAGCGCGGCCAGCACCGCGAGCAGCACCGCGGCCAGGTCCCGCACCCGGCGGGAGCGCAGCATGGTGGCGAACGCGCTGGTCACCGCGCGCGCCCCGGCCACGCAGACCAGCAGCCCGCCGAGCGCCCCGAGCGCGCCGACCAGCGCGGCCGACCATCCGCCCAGCGCGCCGGCGGTGACCACCAGCCCGGCCACCGTGACCACGGTGGCCAGTGCCGGCACGCTCACCAGCGCGGCGGCGAGCAGGCCGGTGACCAGGGTGCGGCGGGAGAGCGGGAGCAGCGCGAACCGGGCCGGGTCCAGCGTCTCGTCCACGCCGAAGAAGACGAGGGGCAGGAGCAGCCAGCCGAGCGTCAGCACGCCGCCGCCGAACGCGGCGGCCATCAGCGCGTACCGGGACTCGCCGGCCAGGCCCGGCGCGGCCAGCAGGAAGAACCCGACCCCGGCGAACCAGAGCCCGAACAGGACGCCCAGCACGAACAGCGCGATCCGCCACGCCTGGCCGCGGAAGTTGTTGCCCAGCACCCGCAGCTTGAGCCGGACGAAGTGCCGGGGCGAGACGGCCCGGGCCGGCGGCTCGACGGCGGTCACCGGGACAGCCACGACAGCTCCTCACCGGTCGCGGTCCGGCCGCCGACCACCTCGACGAAGACGTCCTCCAGCGACCGGTCGCCGCGCACCTCGGCGAGCGTGCCCACCCGCTTGATCCGGCCGTCGGCCAGGATCGCCACGTGGGAGCAGAGCCGCTCGACCACCTCCATCACGTGGCTGGAGAAGATCACCGTGCCGCCACCGGTCACGTAGCGGTGCAGGATGTCCCGGATCAGCGCCGCCGACACCGGGTCGACCGCCTCGAACGGCTCGTCGAGCACCAGCAGGCGCGGGCCGTGCAGCAGCGCGCAGGCCAGGCCGATCTTCTTCTTCATGCCGGCCGAGTAGTCGACCACCAGCGTGCGGCCCGCGTCGGAGAGCGCCAGCACGTCGAGCAGCTCCGCCGCGCGCTGGTCGACCACCTTCGGGTCCATGCCCCGCAGCAGCCCGTGGTACGCCAGCAGCTCCGCCCCGCTCAGCCGGTCGAAGAGCCGGACCCCGTCCGGCATCACGCCGAGCAGGCTCTTGGCGCGTACCGGATCGGCCCAGACGTCGTACCCGAGCACCCGCGCCTCGCCGGCGTCGGGCCGCAGCAGGCCGACGGCCATGGAGAGGGTCGTGGTCTTGCCGGCCCCGTTCGGGCCG
The DNA here is from genome assembly GCF_049315235.1 of Micromonospora sp. WMMD754. Classification (NCBI taxonomy): domain Bacteria; kingdom Bacillati; phylum Actinomycetota; class Actinomycetes; order Micromonosporales; family Micromonosporaceae; genus Micromonospora; species Micromonospora sp. WMMD754. The sequence continues at coordinate 1,894,477 of NZ_CP186058.1, read as the reverse complement.
AGCAGGCCGTAGAACGAGCCGGTCGGCACGGCCAGGTCGACGCCCGCCACCGCGACCTTGGTGTCGAACCGCTTGGCCAGGCCACGCAGGGAGAGCGCCGGGTGCTGATCGGTCATGGTCCGACCGTAGCCCGCGCCGGCCACCGCGCAGTCCGGCCGAAGGACGATCTTCGCGTCATACCTGAGGGGTACGAGTCGGATCACGGACCGGGTGCAACCGACACCCCCGCTGGTGGGTGTCAGGCGCAGGGACGGCAACGGGGAGAGAGATGGATCCGGACAGTGCGTTCGAGGAGTTCTACCGGAACAGCAGGCAACGGGTCGTCACGGTGCTGTACGCGCTCGGCGGCGACCGCGGCGAGGCGCAGGACGCCGCCCAGGAGGCCTACGCGCGCCTGGCAGCGCTGGTCGCAGGTCAGCGCGTACGACGACCCGGAGGCGTGGGTGCGCACCGTCGGGCACCGGCTCCTGGTCAACCGGTGGCGGAAGATGCGCAACAGTGTCGTCGCCTACCGTCGGCACGGCCCGCAACCGGCGGTCGGTCCACCCTCGGAGAACACGGTCGCGCTGATCGCCGCGCTGCGGCAGTTGTCCGCGGAGCAGCGGGAGGCCATCGTCCTGCACCACCTGGCCGACCTGTCGGTCGCGGAGATCGCCGCGCAGACCGGCGTGCCGACCGGCACCGTCAAGGCCCGCCTCTCCCGAGGTCGCAGGGCCCTCGCCACCCTCCTCGACGTGACTCTCCCGGAGGAGGTCCGCCATGCCTGATCCGATCTTCTCGGGCCTCTACCAGGACACCGAGCACCTCATCTGGGCTCCCACCGACCAGGTGCGCCGCCGGGGCCGGCAGCGCGCCCGGCGTACCCGGATCGCCGCCGGCCTGGCCGCCGCGGTCGCGGTCGGCGTCGTCGCGACCGGCGTGGTCGCGTTCGCCGGCCCGCCGGAGAAGACCGCACCGCCGGTGCCCCCGGCGACGGTCGAGCCCACCACGCCGACGCCCACGCCGAGCCCCTCCCGGTCGGCCGAGCCGACGCCGAGCGGGAGCCCGAGCCGCACCACCCCGTCCGCGCCGGCCGCCACCAGCGGCACGCCCTCCGCCCGACCGCCGAGCCGGGCGGTCCCCGCCGCGGCGATGCTGCAACTCGCCGACCTGCCCACCGGCTTCACCAGGACGACGACTGTCGACGGCGACTGGTCCCTGGAGTCGGTGACCATCTACTGCGGGAACGAGTCGCCGTCGCTCCAGGTGGGGCAGGTGGCGAGCAGGTCGGTGCAGTTCGACTCGCCCAGCGACTGGATCGTGCAGCGGGTGACCCGGCACTCGGGCACGTCCGCCGCCACCGTGATGCAGCGGGTCCGCCAACTGGTCACCGGCTGTGCGCCGGCCCGCTCCGGTGACTCGTTGACGATCCTCGCCGAATCGTTGGGCGGGGACGACGCCCTGCTGGTGGGCAGTGAGATAGAGGGGACTCCCAGCCGGTGGCTCGTCGTCCGCCGAGGCGACCTGGTGGCACAACTCCGGATCGACCACCAGACGACCCCGGCCGAGGCCCGCCGGACCGCCTCGTCGGTGGCGGACCGCCTCTGCGCCGGCACCGACGCCTGCTGACCCCGTGGTCGCCGCCCCCGCCGTCCGGTGGGGGCGGCGGCCCCGCGTCACAGGCGCAGCGACTCCGGGGTGTGCAGGCGGAGCATGGTGGCGCCCACGTCGCGGGGCAGCCGCCGTCGGCTGGCCATGGAGACCACCACCATCACGGTGAACGCCAGCGGCACCGTCCACGCGGCCGGCTGGGTGGTCAGCGTCGCGGGCCAGCCGCTCAGCGGCGGGCCGAGCACGGTGAGCAGCACCGCGCCGATCGCCGCGCCGCCGCCGACCAGCACCCCGGCGGCGGCGCCCAGGTCGGTCAGGCCGCGCCACCAGATGCCCAGCACCAGCAGCGGGCAGAAGCTCGACGCGGCCACCGCGAACGCCAACCCGACCACCTGGGAGACGTCCAGCCCGGAGACGTTCAACGCGAGCACCGCCGGCACCCCGCCGGCGATCACCGTGGCGATCCGGAAGCCGCGTACCGAGCCCCGGCCCAGGACGTCCGTGGAGATCACCCCCGCCACGCTGGTGAGCAGGCCGGACGAGGTGGACAGGAAGGCCGCGAACGCGCCGGCGGCGACCAGCGCGGCGAGCAGCCGGCCGGTGGTGCCGTCGCCCAGCGCCGCGCCGGGCAGCAGCACCACCACCGCGTCGGTCTGCCCGGTGACCAGCAGCTGCGGGGTGTAGATCCGGCCCAGCACGCCGTAGATGGTGGGTAGCAGGTAGAAGACGCCGACCAGGGCCAGCACCACCAGCGTGGTGCGGCGCGCGGCGGCGCCGTCCGGGTTGGTGTAGAAGCGGACCAGCACGTGCGGCAGCCCCATGGTGCCCAGGAACGTGGCCAGGATCAGCGAGTACGTGGCGAACAGGCTCCGGTCGTCGTCGCCGGCGGTGTCCGGCAGCAGCCAGTCGACGGCGGCGGTCGCCGCGCCGGACACCTCGGGCACGGGGTCACCGGCGGCGAAGTCGAGGCGGTCGCCGGGGCGTACCTCCCGGACGTCGCCGTCGGGCAGGGTGAGCGTGGCGCGGTGCTCGACCACCACGGTGGTCGCGGTCCGGAACGTCGGCCCGTCGGGCGGGGCCACCGCCGGACGGGCGTCGGCCTGCCACTGCAAGGCCAGGAAGATCGCGGGTACGGCGAGCGCGGTGAGCTTCAACCAGTACTGGAAGGCCTGGACGAAGGTGATCGCCCGCATCCCGCCCAGCGCCACGTTCGCGGTCACCACCACGGCGACCAGGAGCGCGCCGACAGCGTAGGGCGCGCCGGTCAGCGTGGCCAGGGTCAGCCCGGCGCCCTGCAACTGCGGCACCAGGTAGAGCCACCCGATGAAGATCACGAAGACGGTGGCCAGGGTGCGCAGCCGGCGCGAGCCGAGCCGCACCTCGCAGAAGTCGGGCAGGGTGAACGCGCCGGACCGGCGCAGCGGCGCGGCCACGAACAGCAGCAGCGCCAGATAGCCGGCGGCGAAACCGACCGGGTACCAGAGCACGTCCACGCCGTACTTGAGGATCAGCCCGGCGACGCCCAGGAAGCTGGCCGCGGACAGGTACTCGCCGCCGATCGCGGCGGCGTTCCAGGTGGGGCTGACCGCCCGGGAGGCGACCAGGAAGTCGGAGGTGGTGCGGGCCAGCCGCAGCCCGTAGAAGCCGATGCCGACGGTGACCAGGGTGACCGCCACGATCGCCGGGACCACATAGCCGTTGGACATCAGCGCTCCGGCCGGTGCACCAGGTCGACGAAGTCCTGCTCGTTGCGCTCGGCCAGCCGCACGTACGCCCACCCGACCACGATCAGGAACGGGAAGGCGGCCACGCCGAGCAGCAGCCACGGCAGGTTGACCCCGAGCACGGTGACCCGGCCGACCGACGGCGCGATGGCGAACAGCCAGGGCAGCCCGCCCAGCCCGATCAGCACCAGCAGGCTGAGCCGCAGCGCGAGCGAGAGCTGGGCCCGCATCAGCCCCTGCACCAGCGTCTCGCCGACCCGGGTCTGCTGGGTCAGCTCGGAGCGGGTGCGGTCGGCCCGGCTGCCGGACCGGGACACCTCGGCCAGCACGATCCGGGTCCGCCGCGGCGGGTCGGCCGGTCGCGGCGGGCGCGGGCCGGGCACCGGGGCCGCCTCGACGGGCCGCCCCGGCCGACGCTCTTCCTCGGCTCCGGTCACCCCCGGCAGTCTCGCCTGCTCCGCCCGAATGTCAAGAGCACGTCGGCCGCCCCTGTGCACAACCTGTGGATAACGCTCCACACCTGTGGACAAGCCGGTGGATGAGCGGGGAGTCGTTGTGGACGACCGAGCGGGATGTCAGGGTGACCCGGTAGAGAGGAGGTGTGACAGTGACCACCCCGGCACGGCCCAGCAGCGGTGACTTCTGGACGGTGGACGACCTCCAGGACCTCCCCCAGGACGGCCAGGACTACGAGATCTTCGACGGGAGCCTGCTCGTGTCCCCACACGCGGACGTCCGCCACGGGGCGATCGCCAACCGCCTCCGCAGGCTCCTCGATCGGCAGGCCCCGGCCGGTCTGCTGGTGGGGCAGGACGTCGGGGTCAGCGCGAAGCGCTCGTCCTACTTCGTGCCGGACGTCTTCGTCGCCTACGAGGAGGCGCTGGAACGGGGCGGCGCGGCGCTCGCTCCGGCGGACGTGCTGCTCGTGGTCGAGGTCGTCTCACCCGGCAACGCCGGGCGTGACCTGGTGCTCAAGCGCCACGAGTACGGCGTGGCCGGCATTCCGCACTACTGGCTGGTGGAGCCGCGCAAGCAGACCCTGACGGTGCTGGAACACGTCGGTGCCGGCTACCGCGAGGCGACGGTCCTCTCCGCGGCGGAGGTGCACCGCACCGATCGGCCGTTCCCGCTCGTCCTGCCGATCGCCGACATCTTCTGAGCGTCGCCCGGAACCTTCCTCCTGCCCCGTGAGTGGGCAGGTGGGGCGCACCTGGGACCGGTTCCTGCTGGCGTCCCCCTGAGCCGCCGCGAGGGCCGGTCCCACCGGACCGGCCCTCGCGGAGGTCGTCCGGATCAGCTGGTCGGGACCACCAGGTCCGCGGTGAGCGTGCCGGTGGCCGGCACGACGAACAGCCCCAGCTTGCGGGTGCCGTCCGGGCCGGTCACCAGGTAGCGGCCGGAGTAGTCCTGGTCGGCGAGCCTGACGTCGTAGGTGAAGTAGACGCGCTGCTTGCCGGTGACCCGCATGGTGAACCGCCCGTCGGACATCCAGCCGGCCCCGGCGATGTCGCCGGTGTCGGCGCTGCGGGCGATGACCCAGCCGCTGGTGAACGGCGCGCCGTCCGGGTCGGTGAACGTGCCGGTCACCGTGGTGCCCGGCCGCATGGTGGTGTCGTGGGTCGCCGTGCCGCCGGCGGTCACCGTCACCGGCGTGGCGGTGTAGCGGCTGACCGCGTCACCGGACCAGTGGGGGGCGTACGGGTGGGCGCTGAACACCACCGGCCAGTCGTACGGGCCGAGCCGGTCGAGCGTGTACCGGCCCTGCTCGTCGGTGGTGGCATCGTTGACACCCACACCGGGGTGACCGGTCAGCACCGAGACGTCGACCGAGTTCGCCGGCTCGCCCGTGGCCGCGTCCGTCACCGTGCCGGTGATCCGGCCGGCCGGGTCGAGCCGGACCTGCGGCCCGGCCGTCACCGTGCCGACGGTCGCGGCGACGGTGGCGGCCTGCCGCTCGTCACCGGTGCCGCCCTCGGCGCCCACCCACTGCCGGCCGTAGGCGGTCTGGCCCGGGTCGGCGAAGAGCCGGTAGGTGCCGGCGGCCAGCGGACCCACCCGGATCCGACCGGCCTGGTCGCTGCAGTTGCCGTGCCCGTCCACCAGCCTGGCCTGCTTGGGCAGGAAGGCGTCGAGGCAGACGTCGGCCACCGGCCGTCCGGTGGCCCGGTCGACGATGGTGGTGCTGATGGCCGCGCCCGGCCGCATCTTCGGTGCGACCTCGGTGGTCTGGCCGGCCACCACCTTGACGCCGGTGAGCTGGCGGGCGAAGTGCAGGGAATCGGGTGAGTGGAGGTAGAGGTCGTGCCGGCCCTGCGGCAGGCCGGTGAGGGTGACGACGCCGGTGCCTCCGCTGCACGTCTCGTCCGAGTTGACGCAGAAGTCGGTCACCGGGGCGCCGCTGACCGAGTCGACGGCACGGATCCGCACGGATCCGGTACCGACCAGCGCGTCGGTGATCCGGGTCCGCTGGCCACCCCGCACCACCACCAGGTTCGCGTCGGTGTAGTCGAGCTTGCCGCGGTAGTACTGCGTCCGGTCGCCGGCCTCGAAGCGCACCTTGTAGGAGCCGGCCAGCAGCGCCGGGACGGTGAAGGTGCCGTCGGCCCCGGTCTGGGTGTCGACCCCGCCGTACATGTTGGCGGTGTTCACCGCGACCTGGGCGGAGGCGAGCGGCTCGCCGGCCGCGGTGGTGAAACGGCCGGTGAGGCTGCCGGTGGGCAGCACCGTCTCGTCGACGACGGTCTCCTCGTCGGCGGTCACCCGGTAACGGCCGGCGTCGACCTCGTCGAGCTTCCCCGGAACGTACTGGGTCTGGTAGGAGCCCTCGATCGGGCGGAAGGAGAGGGTGTAGCTGCCGGGGACGGCGGCGATCCGGAAGCGGCCGTCCTCGTCGGTCGACCCGTAGGCGTGCTCGGAGTTCTCGGACTCGTCGGCGAAGACACTCAGCCAGGCGACGGGCGCGCCGGCGGTGTCGGTGATCCGCCCGGTGAGCAGCCCGGTGGCCCGGAGCTGGTCGTCGGCGGTGACGCTCTCGCCGCTGCCGACCGTCACCGGGTCGGCGTCCCAGATCATGGCCTTCTGCCGGTAGTACTGGTCGGGGCGGTCGACCGGGTGGAAGCCGACGATGTAGCGACCGGCGTCCAGACCGCCCACCGACCAGCGGCCGTCGCCGTCGGTGGTGGTCCAGCCCGCCGTGGCGTAGCTGTCGGCGTCGAACACCTCGACCTGGGCGTCGGCCGCACCGGCGCCGGCGCTGGTGGTCAGTCGTCCGCTGACCGTGCTGGTCTCCGCGGCCTGCGCCGGGGTGACCCCGGGCAGGACCAGGAGGCCGGTGACGACGGCCGCCGTGGCGGCACGACGTGCGAGGGCAAAGCGCATCTGCGTCCCAACGTGAGAGTGGTCGGGGCGACCCCACGCAGGCTCCGCCCACGCCGCCCCCCGCGCCCCGTCCGGGATCGGCTCGGAAAGGATAGCGACAAGGTGTGACAGGCATCGATCAGCCGTACCGGCGGGATCGACTGTGGACTCACTCCAGGCCGACCCGGACCGGGTGGGCGGTGGCGGAGCCGAGCCACGTGTGCGGGTTGCCGAACCAGCACCAGCCGAGCTTCGGCGCGCCCTGGCTGATCCAGAGCGCCGGCACCCGCTTGTCGCCGCAGCGCGAGCCGACCAGCGAGAAGCACCGGTTGCTGGCCAGCGCCTGCGGGCGCAGGGTGACGAGGGCCAGGCCCTCGTCGATGGTGATCGGCAGCCGGCCCTTCGCGGTCATGTCCTCCAGCGCGGCCGACGGTGTCCGGTTCCGGTACTCCTCGCCGCGGTCCACGTCGAAGAGCAGGTACGCCGGCCCGGGCGGCACCTCCAGCTCCTTGATCGGGTGGAACGTGGGCAGGTCGTCGGCGGGGAAGTTCCGGTCCAGCACGCCGGGCTTGCGTCTGCCGGCGAGTGTGGTGAGCGCGATCCGCTCCGGGACCGGTGTCAGCTCCCGCGTGGTCACCAGCAGGAACGGCGCTCGCGCGTCGGTGGGGCCGGCCAACCCGACGGCGCCGGCGACCGCCGCGTCGCGCAGCGGGCCGAGCAGGGTGCGGAACGCCTCCTCGGTGCGCCCGGCGAGGGCCGGGTAACCGAGCCGGACCAGGTGGTCGAGCTGGCGGTCGAATTCGGCGCCCGGGTCGAAGCGGTCATCGGTCATGCGCTCTCCGCTCTCTCGTACCGTCTGCCGTACATTGTACGTCAGCGCGTCAGCGGCTCCAGTCCTGCTTGGCGGCGCGAACCAACTTGTCCTTCAACTCGCGGGTGTGCCGGCGGCTCACCGGCAGCTCGCTCCCGTCGATCACCACCACGTAGCCGGAGTTGACCAACCGCAGCTCGGCGATGAGCCGCAGCTGCACCAGGTAGGAGCGGTGGATCCGGACGAACCCCGCATCCGCCCAGCGCTCGGCGAGCGTGGCCAGCGAGACCCGGACCAGATGCGACCCCTCCGCGGTGTGCAGCCGGGCGTAGTCGCCCTGCGCCTCCACCCAGCGCACCGCCGACCGGGGCAGCATCCGGGTGGTGCCGGCCAGCTCCACCGGGATGGTCGGATCCTCCTCCGCCCGGGCCAGCGCCGCCGGGTGCGACGGCACCACCCGCGAGCCGATCACCCGGCGCAGCGACTCGGCCAACCGCTCGGCGCGGACCGGCTTGCGCACGTAGTCGGTGGCGCCCAGGTCGAACGCGTCCACCGCACCGTCGTCGTACGCGGTGACGAAGACGATCGCCGGCGGCCGGGCGAACCGGCGCAGCACCCGGGCCAGCTCCATGCCGTCCAGCCCGGGCATCCGGATGTCGAGGAACACCACGTCCACGTCGTCGTCGCGGAGCACCCGCAGCGCCTCGGTGGCGTCCCCGGCGGTGTGCAGCCGAGCCACCCGTGGATCGGCGCGCAGGTGGTAGGCCAGCTCGTCGAGCGCCGGCGGCTCGTCGTCGACCGCCAGCACCCGCAGGAATCCGGAGGCGCTCACCACGCCGACCCGGTTCGCTCGCTCACGACGACACCCGGACGCCCGGGTGGAACTTCGGCACCCGCATGCTGACCTTCGTACCCGAGCCCAGGCCGGTCTCGACGACCAGGCCGAACCGGTCCCCGAAGGCCGACCGGAGCCGCTCGTCGACGTTGGAGAGGCCGACGTGCTGCCCCGGGTCGTCGGCCGGGTCGCTGCCCGCGCCGGACACCTCGGCGATGCCGGCGGTCAGCGTCGTCGGATCCATCCCCACTCCGTCGTCCTCCACCGTGATGTGACACTCGGCGCCCGCGTCCCGGGCCTCGATGCTCACCATGCCGGTGCCCGGCTTGCGGGACAACCCGTGCCGGACCGCGTTCTCCACCAACGGCTGGAGACAGAGGAACGGCAACGTCACCGGCAGCACCTCGGGGGCGATCTGCAGGCGCACCTGGAGCCGCTCGCCGAAGCGGGCCCGCTCGATGGTCAGGTAGCGGTCGATCGAGCGCAACTCCTCGGCGAGCGTGGTGAACTCCCCGTGCGCCCGGAACGAGTAGCGGGTGAACTCGGCGAACTCCAGGATCAGCTCCCGGGCCCGCTCCGGGTCGGTGCGCACGAACGAACCGATCGCGGTCAGCGCGTTGTAGATGAAGTGCGGGCTGATCTGCGCGCGCAACGCACGGACCTCGGCCCGGGCCAGCCGCTCCCGCGACGAGTCCAGCTCGGCCAGGGCGAGCTGGTCCCCCGCCCAGTGCGCGGTCTCCAGCGTGGCCTGCACCAGGCCCGGCGCCGGCCGTTCGTCGGCCACCGCCACCAGCGCCCCGACCACCCGCCCGTCCGCGCTCAGCGGCGCCACCACCGCGCCGCGTACCGGACAGTCGACCAGGTCGCAGTGCAACTCCGACTCGTGCAGCACGGTCGAGCGCCCGCTGCCGACCGCCCGCCGGGCCGCCGCGACCAGCTGGTCGGTGTGGTGCGCGCCGCGCCCGTCGATGGCCAGCAGCGCGTCCCGGTCGGTCAGCGCCAGGCCCGCCGCGCCCACCAGGGCGCGCAGATGGCGTACGGCCTTCGCCGCGTCCGCGGTGCTCAGGCCCGCGCGCAGCGGCTCGGCGGCGAGGCCCGCCGTGTGCAGCACCTCGTACGTGGCCCGCTGGGTGGCCGTCGCGATGCCCCGCCGGGCACGCAGGCGCAGCACCGCCCAGAGCGCCGCGGCCAACGCGGTGACCAGCGAGACGACGGCGAAGACGGCCGAGAGGTTGCCACCCACGCAGCGAAGGCTAGTACGCGCCCTTGCGCGCCAGCACCACCCCGACGGTCCGCCACAGGATGCTCAGGTCGTAGGCCAGCGACCAGTTGTCGACGTAGTAGAGGTCGAGCCGGACCGCCTCGTCCCAGGACAGGTCGGAGCGACCGGAGACCTGCCACAGCCCGGTCATGCCCGGGCGTACCAGCAGCCGGCGCCGGACGTCGCCCAGGAAGTCGCCGTCGTCGGCGGGGAGCGGACGCGGGCCGACCAGCGACATCTCGCCCCAGAGCACGTTGATCAGCTGGGGCAGCTCGTCCAGCGACGAGGCCCGCAGGAAGCGGCCCACCGGGAAGACCCGGGGGTCCTGCTTCATCTTGAACAGCATGCCGTCGGTCTCGTTCTGGTCGACCAGGCCGGCCAGCCGCTCCTCGGCGTCCACGTACATGGTGCGGAACTTCCAGACCCGGAAGGTACGCCCCTCGTGCCCGACCCGGGGCTGCCGGAAGAAGACCGGCCCGGGGTCGGAGATCCGGATGGCCAGCGCGATCGCGGCGAACAGCGGGGTCAGCAGCAGCAGGCCCAGCCCTGCGGCGACCCGGTCCATCAGGCTCTTGAGCAGCAGCGCCGGCCCGGAGAGCGTCGGCTCCTCGACGTGCAGCAGCGGCAGGCCCTCGATGGGGCGGATGTGCACCCGCGGGCCGGCGATGTCGGTGAGCTGCGGAGCGACCACCAGGTCCACGCCGGAGCCCTCCAACTGCCAGGCCAGCCGGCGCAGCTCGCCCGGCTCGGCGCTGGCCGAACCGCAGACCGCGATGGTGTCGCCGCCGACCTCCCGGACCAGGGCCAGCACGTCCCGGCCGGCGTACACCGGCACCGGCGTCTCCATGCCCCGCGCGGCGGCGTACCCGTCGGTGAGGTGGATGGCCACCGGCACCAGCCCGACGCCGGGGTGACGGGTGACCGTGGTGAAGACCTCCAGGCACTCCGGCAGCGTGCCGACCAGCACCATCCGGTGCCCGGCGTGACCGGCGCGGCGGCGCAGCGTGTGCAGACCGGCCCGGGCGATCATCCGGCCGAGCAGGATCAGCAGCATGGCGCCGAGCAGCGCGAACCCGACGGTCCACCGGGACAGTGACGTCACCGTGGCGAAGGCCAGGAACGAGACGGTGGCGGCCACCGCCACGCCGGAGCGGATGACCCGCTTGTACTCGTCGGGCCCGAGCCCCAGGTAACGCCGGTCGTAGGTCCGGTTGCCCCACAGGATGAGCACCCAGCCGAGCGGCAGGAGCAGGAACGCCACCGTGTAGAACCACGCCTGCGGCGAATTCTTGAAACCGGAGTCGGCCTGCTCGAAGATCTGCACGGCCAGGAAGCTGGCCAGGGCCGCCGCCCCGAAGTCGAGCAGCAGCAGAATCGCGATGTAGGGGCGGTGCCAGCGGGAGACCCGACGCCGGGCGCGAGCCCACGCCAACCGGGGTACGCCGTTGTGCGACGGCGGAGTCGGCGGCTGGATCTCAAAGCTGTCGACGTGCCGCACGCTCTTGCTCCGGCCTGTGTCGGTTACCGGGCGCTGGAGGCTTGTCGTCACCTCAACCCATGTCCTCCCGCATGACCCGCGCCCTCACTCGCCGTAAGGACCCGGGTCGCTCACCGTCCCAGTCTCCCACGTTGCCCGTAGGGATCTGGCCGGCTCCGAGTCAGTTGTGAAGCCGGGGACCGAGCCACTATACCGATGGATGGCGGCTCGGGTAGAGCCGGCGACCGGGACCTTCGGCGATCGCCGGACGATTCCGCTCAGTAGTCGGCGGGTTCGGTCACTCACCGTACGAGACGGGACAACCTTCGGTCAGCCAGCGGCTTGCCGCCGGTCTGACAGGTGGGGCAGTACTGGAGGCTCGAGTCGGCGAACGAGACCTCCCGCACCGTGTCGCCACAGACCGGACAGGGCAGGCCCTTCCGGGCGTGCACCTTGAGGCCCGAGCGCTTCTCACCCTTCAGCTCCGCGGCCCGCTGCCCCATCGACCGCCGCACCGCGTCGCCGAGCACCGTCCGGGTCGCCGCATGCAGGGTGGCGAGCTGGTCGTCGGTCAGCCGGTCGGTGATCGCGAACGGGGAGAGCCGCGCCGCGTGCAGGATCTCGTCCGAGTACGCGTTCCCGACGCCGGCGAGCACCGCCTGGTCGGTCAACACGCCCTTGACCTGGCCCCGGCGGCTGCGCAGCCGCTCGGCGAACGTGGGCAGGTCCGCCTCCAGCGCGTCCGGACCCAGCTTCGCCACGCCCGGCACCTGGGCCGGGTCGGTGACCAGGTAGGCGGCCAGCTTCTTCTGCGTGCCGGCCTCGGTCAGGTCGAAGCCGGAGCCGTCGTCGAGGCGGAGCCGCACCGCGATCGGTCCCTTGCCGGGCCGCAGCGGCGTCGTGGACGCGAACGCCTCCCGGTAGTGCAGCCAGCCCGCCCGGGCCAGGTGGACCACCAGGTGCAGGCCCTCGTCGAACCGGACGTCGAGGAACTTGCCGTACCGGCCGGCTCCGGTGACCGTCCGCCCGGCGACCGTGCTCGGCGGCGGGTCGTACGTCTTGAGCGCGTTGATCGAGGCGACCTCGAAGCGGTCGACCCGCCGGCCCACCGCCCGCTCACGCAGGTAACCGGCGAGCGCTTCCACCTCCGGTAGTTCAGGCACGGGACAACGGTAGCCTTCTTTTCCGTGAGAATCGTGGTGGCGCACAACCGGTACCGGGAAGCTCAGCCCTCCGGCGAGAACACCATCGTCGACGCGGAGATCGCCGAGCTCACCGCCGCCGGCGTGGAGGTGCTGCCGTTCCTGCGCAGTTCCGACGAGATCCCGTCGATGTCCAGGTCCGCCAAGGCGCTGCTGCCGATCTCGCCGATCTGGGCCCCGAAGGCCCAGCACGACCTCGACCGCCTGCTCACCGAGCACCGGCCGGACGTGCTGCACCTGCACAACCCGTACCCGTTGCTCTCGCCCTGGGTGGTGCGGACCGCGCACCGGCGCGGCGTGCCGGTGGTGCAGACGGTGCACAACTACCGGCAGGTGTGCTCGTCCGGCCTATACTTCCGCGACGGCGTGATCTGTCAGGACTGCCGCGGCCGGGCGTTGGGCGTGCCGGCGGTCGTGCACCGCTGCTACCGCAACTCCCGGGCGCAGAGCGCGCTGATGGCGACCACGCTCGCCGTGCACCGGCCCACCTGGAAGTCGGTGGACCGCTTCATCGCGCTGACCACGGCGGTCGCCGACCATCTCCGGGACTACGGCATCCCGGACGAGCGGATCGTGGTGAAACCCAACGCCGTGCCCGACCCGGGCGCCCCGGCGCCGGTCGGGAACGGCTTCCTCTTCATGGGCCGGCTCAGCCCGGAGAAGGGGCTGGACCTGCTGCTGGCGGCGTGGCGGCGGCACCCGGTGGGCACGCTCGGCCCGCTGCGCATCGCGGGTGACGGCGAGCTGCGCCCGCTGGCCGAGGAGGCCGCCGCCGAGCGGCCCGACGTCCACTACCTGGGCCAGCTCGACCGGGCCGGGGTACGCGCCGCGCTGGCCGACAGCTCCGTGGTGCTGGCCACCTCGACGTGGCACGACGTGCTGCCCACCGTGATCATCGAGGCGCTGGCCGCCGGTCGGCCGGTGCTCGGCACCGCGCTCGGCGGCATCCCGTACCTGGTGGGCGCGGACACCCCGCGCGAGCCCGCCGGCACCGGGCCGGCCGAGGTGGCCACCGCGGCCCCGGGCGACGGCCGGGTCGCGTTGCCGTCGGGGGTGCAGCGCGGCGAGGCCGGCTGGGTGGTGGCGCCGGAGGTCGAGGCGTTGGCCGCCGCCCTGCCGCTGGCCTCGGCGGACGCGCCGGCGCTGGCGGGCGCGGCGCGGAGCCGCTACGAGCGGACCTTCCACCCCGACGTGATCACCAAGCGCCTGATCGACGTCTACGCCTCGCTCACCTGAGTGGCGGTCGTCGAGGCCTGCTTGTAAGTACAATTGGGCTGTTGTCGGCACAAGGGAGGTGGGTGGTGAGCACCGTGTCCGTGCGCGAGTTCTCCTACAACCCCAGCGCGATGTTCGCTCGCGTGGAACAGGGCGAGACGATCGAGGTCACGCGGCACGGCAGCGTGATCGCCGTGCTGCTGCCGGGTTCGGGGACGCTGGGCAGGTACTCCACCCTGGTGGCGAAAGGGGTGATCCGCCTCAAGGCGACCACCACGAGCGACATCGACCGGCTTCCCCGCTACGACGTGCCGCCCGACGCGTCGCCCCTTGAGCTGCTGTTGGCCGACCGCGAGGACGACGAGCGGTGATCTATCTGGACTCGTCCGCCCTGATCACTCTGATCGCCGGCCGTACCTACGTCACGGAACTCCAGGAATTCCTGGCGAGCCGGGCGGGCATGCCGATGGGAACCAGCTCAGTCGGATTCGTTGAGACGGTACGCACCCTCGACTGGATCGGTGACTACCCGGACGCCATGCAGATGCTGGTACGGCACTTCACCGAGATCCTGGTGACCGAGGAGGTCCGTGATTCGGCGGCGGCCCTTCCCGCCGGCATCCGGACGTTGGACGCGCTACACGTGGCGAGTGCCCAGGCCCTCGGTGATGCGCTCGACACGCTGGTCACATACGACAAGCGGATGTCGGACATCGCCGTCTCGGTGGGCTTACCGGTCGCGGCGCCCGGCACCGACTAGGTCTCCCGCACCTCAGCGCAGGGAGGCGCGGGCGGAGAAGGCGATGCTGGCCAGCAGGAAGCCGCCGTTGACCACCGTGAACGCCACCACCACCCAGAACGCGAGTGCGGGCGCGAACACCAGCACCAGCCCGGCCAGGAAGATCACCGCGCCGTAGTCGCGGACCAGCTTCACCACACGCACCGGGAACGAGGTCGAGGTGACCATGCTGGCCGCGTTCGGGCCGGCCTGCATCACCGAGGTGACCAGGTTGACCATCCAGGTGCCGGCGAAGACCGCGACCAGCCAGACCGGGGTGGACGGGCGCTGCGCCACGGCCGTGGCGGACAGCGCGGCCACCAGCGCGATCTGGGCGGCCACGTCGCAGAGCACGTCGACCCGGGCGCCGGCCGCGCTGCCCTGACCGGTGACCCGGGCGAGCTGCCCGTCGGCGCAGTCCAGCGCGTACGCGACCTGCCAGCCGACCAGGGCGACCAGCCCGACCACCCAGGCCGGGACGGAGCCGGCGGCCACCTCGTCGGCGAGCGCGACCACTGTCACCGAGGCGGCCAGCCCGAGCACCAGGTTGGCCAGGGTCAGCGCGGTCGGGCGCAGCCCCAGCCGCTGGGCGACCAGCGCGAAGGCCGCCCCGATCCACTGGCTGATCGACTCGCTGAACAGGCCGCCGCCCCGGTTGACCCGGTGGAAGTCGGCGACGGTGGGACGGGGCTCAGCCAAGGTGGTCGCGGAGGGCACCGGCGTAGTCTGCCAGCCGCTCCCGGGTCTCGGTAGACGACATCGCGAGGTGTTCGAGGATGGTGTAGCGGTCCGGTCGGGTGGCCGGCGCGAACTGCACCGCCTCGACGAACTGGTGGTCGGTCAACCCCACCTCGGCCGGCAGCCGGGGCAGCCCGTGCCGGGCCAGGCAGGCCGACATCTCGGCGAACCGGCGATCGTCGCCACGAAGGAACGTGCAGAACAGCGCGCCGAGCCCGGCCAGCTCGCCGTGCGAGGCGGTGCCGGGGAAGAGCGCGTCGACCGCGTGCATGATCTCGTGGCAGCCGCCGCTGCACGGGCGGCTGGTGCCCTCGATGGCCATCGCCAGACCGCTGGAGATCAGCGCGTCCGCGAGGACCGTGACGAACCCGTCGTCGGTCATGTCGCCCGGATGGTTCAGCACCGCCTCCGCGCCGGCCCGCGACAGCGAGGCGGCCAGCCCGTCGAACGGCTCGCCGCGGACCGTACGAGCCAGCTCCCAGTCGGCCAGGGCGCTGATGTTGCTCACCACGTCGCCCACCCCGGCGCGGTTGTGCCGCTCCGGGCCGGCCTCCACGAAGTCCAGGTCGACGATCACCGCGATCGGGATGTGCACGCCGTAGGAGCCCTTCAGGCCCTCGGTGATCAGGCTCGCCACCGGGGAGGCGATGCCGTCGTTGGCCAGGCTCGTCGCCACCGAGACCATCGGCAGCCCGCGCCGGGTGGCCGCGTACTTGGCCACGTCGATGGTCTTGCCGCCACCGATGCCGACCACCGCGTCGTACGAGCGGGCGCGCAGCTTGCCGCCCAGCTCGTCGGCGGCGTCCAGGGTGCCCCCGGCCACCGTGAACACGTCCGCCGAACGCAGCGACGGCCGGAGCAGTTCGGCGATCTTCTCGCCCTGCCCCGGACCGACCACCACGGCGACGTCGCCGCCGGCCGAGATCCGGCCGTCGGAGAGGATCGCCGCCAGATCCGCCACCGCGCCCCGCCGCACGTCGATGTGCAGCGGGGTGAGGACGCTACGGGCTAGTAGCGGCACGCGATCTCCCGCGCCCGGGCCAGGTCCTCGTGGTTGTCGACCTCGACCCAGGAGACGTCACCGATCGGCGCCGCCCGCACCTCGCCGCCGGAGTCGGCGAACTCCTGGTAGCCGTCCTCGTAGTAGAGGTTCGGGTCGCGCCGCCAGGTCGCCTCCAGCGCGTCCGCGAGCGCGTCGGCCACCTGCGGCTCGATCAGCGTCGCGCCGATGTACTCGCCGTACGCCTCGCCCGGGTCCATCAGCTTGGTGATCCGGGTGAGCTGGCCGGCGGCGTCGAAGGTGGTCTTCATCTCCTCCTCGGCCAGCGCCTTGAGCGTGTCGACGGCCAGCAGGATGCCGGGGCCACGCTCGGCCAGCAGCGTCTTCTCCACGCTCACCGGGTGCACCGTGTCGCCGTTGACCAGCAGCACGCCGCGGGCGAAGTGCTCCCGGGCCAGCCAGAGCGAGTACGCGTTGTTCCACTCCTCGGCCTTGTCGTTGTGCACCAGCGTGAGCGTCACGCCGTACTTCTGCTCCAGGTCGGCCTGCCGCTGCCGGACCGCGTCCGCCGCGTAGCCGACCACGATCACCACCTCGGTCAGCCCCACCTCGGCGAGGTTGCGCAGCGCGATGTCGAGGATGGTGGTCTCCCCGTCGACCGGCACCAGGGCCTTGGGCAGGGTGTCGGTGTACGGCCGCAGCCGGCGCCCCGCACCGGCGGCGAGCACCATCCCGATCATGCCGACACGCTCCTCTTCTCGACCGGATTCCACGTGGCGAGGATATCGTCGGCGGCCGGACGGCCGTGGTGCAGCCCGTGATCGCCCTACAGCCCGATGGAACGGAGGGCGGCGAAGCCGTCCTCGGCGATCCGGCGGATCAACCCGTCGTTGACGTCTCGGTGCTCGTCGAGCAGGGCGACGTCCGACTCGGCCAGCCAGCGGAACTCGGTGTGCTTGCCGGCCTCCAGCCGGGGCCGGCTGAGGTCGCCGTCCACCCGGACCAGGAAGTCGGTCTCGACCCGGGCCAGCCCGTCGTTGGCGGTGTACCGGTATTCGCCGACCAGGCCGAGCACGTGCGACACCGCCCAGCCGGTCTCCTCGGCGACCTCGCGACGCAACGCGTCGTCGATCTCCTCGCCGGGTTCGAGGTGGCCGCCGACGATGTCCCAGCAGTTGGGGAAGATGCGCCGCTCGGGGGATCGGCGCTGGATGAAGATGCGGCCGTCGTCGTCGACGATCAGCGCGCCGGCACAGCGGAGGGGCTCGGTGGGCACCCTCCGACAGTAGCCATCCGCACCGGTTCCGGCGATGCCCGTTCTTGTCCCGGTACGCATCGATGGCCCACCATGTCCGTACCCAGTCGCCGTCCCACAGGAGTGATGTGTGATGCAGGTTCGGGAAGCGATGTCCAGTGAGGTTCTCGTGGTCGGCCCGGAGCACACGCTCCGCCAGGCGGCCCGGATGATGTCGGCCCGCGGTGTCGGGTCGGCGGTCGTGATCGACCCGGACTCCGAAGGGGTCGGGATCATGACCGAGCGCGACGTGCTGAAGGCGATCGGCGCCGGGCTCGACCCGGACGTCGAGCGCACCGGTGCCCACCTGACCTGGGACGTGGTCTACGCCGGCCCGGACTGGACGGTGGAGGAGGCGGCCGCGGCGATGGCCCGGGGCGGATTCCGTCACCTGGTCGTGCTCGACGGCCGGGAGGTCGCCGGGGTGATCTCGGTGCGGGACCTGATGCGGGTGTGGGCGCGGGAGCACGCGCCGACCGGGACCTGATCCGGCCCGGAACGGGCGATGGCCCGGCCGATACCGGCCGGGCCATCGTCGCTTTGCGGTGCTGTCAGGTCGTGTCCGCCCCGGTCAGGGGCCGACGAAGACCGCGGTGCCGCGCCAGTCCACGTTGTCCACGCCGGGACCGCTGCGGACCGTCGCGGAGCCGGTCGGCACGCCGTCCGACCACGCCATCGAGGACAGGTTGCCGGTGGTCCGGGAGACGACGTAGAGGTTGTCGCCGTCCAGGAACAGACCGCCCGCGTCGGCGAACGCCGTGGTGCCGGCAACCGTGGCCCGCTCCGCGCCGACCGTGCCGGTGTCCGGCGTGAACCAGCGCCAGAACAGGGTGCTCTGACCGGCCAGCGAGTAGTAGAGCCGGCCGCTCTTGTAGAACATCGCGGTCACGTTCGGCAGCTCGGCGGCGAAGTTGACCGTCATGCCGGCGTACGTCTGGCCCTCCGGCGCGGAGCCGGTGATGACCGTGTCCCACTTCGCGTCGTGGTAGGGGTCCAGCTTCTTCGGGCTGCCGAACTCGGCACCGTCGAAGGAGCGCTTGTAGAGGTCGCCACCGACGCCGTAGAACAGGTCACCGCCGACCCAGAACGCGCCCTTGACGGTGGACCAGCGGGTGTCGTCCGGGTTCGCCACCGACATCGCGTTGCCGACCGTGGTCGCGCCGTCGTACGACCGCTTGGTGATGCTGTCCACCGTGGTGGCCGGCGGCACCGGCGGGAGCTTCACGATCTCGATGCCCTGCACCAGCGGGTTCTCCAGGACCCGACCGAAGTCGATGTCGATGTTGCCGTCGCTGGTGATCGGGAACGCCCGCATGGTGCCCTTGTTGGTGGCGCCGATCGCGGCGATCGGGTCGAAGCTGTTCAGCTTGAGCACACCGTCGATGCTCACGTTGAACTTGCGCTTGCCCGCGGTGGCGGTGCCGGCGTACCGGTTGGCCAGGTAGAGGCGCACCTGCACCGGCGTGCCGGCCGGGACCGGGAAGTCCCACTGCATGTCCGGCGTGGGCGTCTGGTCCCACCGCTCGCTGTTGAACAGCTCGACCGGGGTGCCGGCCGGAACGGTGGCGTCGACCGAGGCGTTCGTGGGGTACGTCGTGACCGTGCTGCCGTCGTTGTGCAGGCTGCTCGGCGCGGCCAGGGTGTCCGCGGCCCAGGCCGGGCCGTTCGCGCCGGCCAGCTGGTCGCCGCCGGCGTTCACCCGGTAGAGCACGTCCGAGGCGTCCGGCGTCGGGGCGGTCTTGACCACCTCGATGCCCTGGATGAGCGGGTTCTCCAGCACGCGGCCGAAGTCGATGTCGACCACGCCGTCGCTGACCAGCGAGAAGGACCGCATGGTGCCGCGGTCGGTGCCACCGGCGGAGGCGACCGGGTCGAAGTCGTTCAGCTTGAGCACGCCGTCGATGGTGACGTCGAGCTTGCGCTTGCCCACGGTGGCGGTGCCGGTGTACCGGTTGGCCAGGTAGAGGCGGACGTCGACCCGGGTGCCGGCCGCGACCGGGATGTCCCACTGCATGTCCGGGGCGGTCGTCTGGTCCCACCGCTCGGTGTTGAACAGCGTCGCCGGGGTGCTCGCCGGCACGGTGCTGTCGAACGTGGCGTTGGTGGGGTACGCCTTCGCGCTGCTGCCGCTGTTGTGGTTCGGGCTCGGCGCGGCGTCGGTGTCGGCCGCCCAGTCCGGGCCGCCGTCGGTCGCCGGGATGGCCGGGCCACCCGCGTTGACCCGGTAGAGGACCTCGGTCTGCGCCGCCCGGCCGGCCTGGTAGACGTCGCCGGGCAGGCCCTTGGTGCTGGTCGAGTGGGGCGCGTCGCCGCCGTCCAGCGGGAAGAACGCGATCTTCTTGCGCAGGTGCTCGCCGGCGCCGATGTAGTCCTGGTCGCTGCCGAGCCAGAGGCCCTGCGGGGTGACCATCATCTCGGTCACGCCGTAGCCGCGCGGGTGGCGGCCCGGGTTCCAGGACAGCGGCAGGCCGCTGGCCGGGTCGAGGGCCGCGATGCTGGCCCGCGGCACCGCGCCCGGTCCGGCCTTGTCGCGGGCGATCGGGTTGTTCGACCAGCGGAAGTGACCACCGACGTAGATGGCCTTCTCACTGATGCCGACGGAGAGGAAGGTGTCGCCGCCGCTGAAGTTGGTCCAGGTCGGCTGCTGGCCGCCACCGGTGGCGTCGGCCTCCCAGCGGGCGGCCGAGTCGCAGAGCGTGCCCGGGTAGGACGCGCCGGTGGTGACCACCACGAAGTACTTGCCGTCCGGGGAGAACTGGACGTCGCGGACCCACGAGTCGAACGCGGCGTACTTGCAGGCGCCGGAGTAGCCGTCCGTGTTCCAGTCGGCGACGGTGGCTCCGCTGTCGCCCAGGTTGATCCGGACGATCTGGTCGTGCACGACGCCGTCGGCCTTCTTGAAGTTGCCGATGACGACCATCTGCTTGCGGTCGGGCGAGACGGCGAGCTTCTCCGGACCCACGCCCGCCTTGGCGGTGCCGGTGCTGCCCTCGGTCCAGTTGTGGTTCTCGGTCAGGTTGGTGGTCAGGTAGTCGTCCACCGCACCGGTGTCGGCGTCGATGGAGGCCAGGCCGCCGCGGTTCACGCCGGTGCCCGCGGTGGTGAAGATGCCACCCACCAGCAGGCGGTCGCCGACCTTGACGATGTCGTTGACCAGACCGTTGAAGGCCGGTCCCTTGAACGTGGTGACCAGCGAGCCGTCGGCGATGTTGAGCAGCGCCAGCTTCCGACGGTTGACGCCGTTGACGGTGTTGAACGAACCCGCGATGTAGACCGTGCCGGCGGTGGGGCCGGCGACGACGGCCGAGACGTCGCCGTCGATGACGGGCGCGAACGCGGGGTCGACGATGCCGGTGGCCTTGTCGAAGGAGAGCAGCTTGGTGCGCGGGATGTCCTGGGACTTGTCGCGGTTACGCACCTCGGTGAAGGACCCGCCCGCGATCACCTTGCTGCCGGCGTCGTAGATGGCGTAGACCGCGCCGTCCTTGATGTTCGGCGTGGTGGTGGCGGGGGTGCTGCTGACCATGGTGCTGTGGTCCGGTGCGGCCAGCGCGGGGCTGGCCGACAGCACACCACCGACACCGAGGAAGGCGGCGGTGACCAGCGCGAATGATCGGCGCGTGGTCGCGGGAAGATTTAGCACGGGCAGCTCCGGAGGAGTGACGGAGAACGAGGTGGCCGGCCCGGCCGATCGGGCGAGGGGTGCAGGGGTCGCCGATCGGGGGCGCACGGCCGGTTGACGCGTGATGGGCACACACTTCCGCATTTCAGCTATGGCGTCCACCCCGGATGACCTTTATACCCGTCCACACGACCTGACGGATACCGGGAGAGGCGAACCGGCCACACGAACGGTGGAGGTCAGTTCACCGGGCCCCCCGGCGTGGCCGTCGGCGCGGGCGCCGAGAAGTACGGGTCCCCGGCCAACTCGCGGTACGCGGCCAGACCCTCCGGGTCGTCGTCGAAGGTGCTGTCGTACGTGGTGCCCTTGGTCTGCTTGGCCGAGAAGTAGACCACCGCCTTGATCTGCGGGTGCTGCTTGATGTAGGTGCGCGCCTCCCGCAGCCACGCCGCCCGCTGGCCCGGCCCGCCGTCGTGGGTGACGCCGAACTCGCCGATCAGCACCGGTCGCGGCCGCTGTCGGGCGAAGGCCATGAAGGTGTCCATCTGCTCGGCGAAGCCGTCGTAGTCCTTGCCCGGGTAGACGTCCGTGCACAGCCAGTCGACCTGGTCGTCACCCGGGTAGTAGGCGGCGGCGTTACGGCTGGAGTCCACGAAGCCGAGCACGTGCGGGCACCACACCCAGCCGGCGTTCGTCGCCCCCTCCTCCGTGAAGATGGCCCGGATGTGCTTCCACGCGGCCACGTAGTCCTCGGGCGACCGGACGCTCTGGCGCAGGTTGGGCCGGTCCATCTCCCACCGCCACCGCAGCAGCACCGGAACCCCGAAGTCCTTGATCTTCTTGGCCCGCTGCCGGATCAGCTGGTCGTACACGCCGTCGGTGATCGACCGGGTGTCCGCGCCGGACCAGGAGATCATCTGCAGCATCTGGGCGGCCTGGAACGCGTTCTCGGTCGGGCCGGGGAAGTCGTCCTCCCACTCGTGGAACATGTGCGCCAGCGTCACCTTGCCGCCGGTCTGCTCACCGAAGGCGGTGAGGGCGCTGACCCGACCGTCGGGCGTCTGCCAGGTCGGCTTCACCCAGGCGCCGAGCCAGGCGCCCTGCGCCGGCATCTCCGGGCCCCGCCCGGTGGTCTCCAGGCCGCCCACCGGCCGGGGCTTCACCGGCGCGGTCTGACCGCCGGTCGACGGGGCCGGGGTGAGGGGCGCGGGCGCCTCCCGCTGACAGGCGGTCAGGGCGAGTGTCGCTCCGATCAGGAGCGCCGCCGAACTGCGGACCCACTTCATGATTGCCGTGCCTCCCCGTGTTGGTGCCACCGGCCGGGCCGGTGATCGATGTCGTGTGGAGTCGCCGGTCATCGCCCCCGGTGGCGCCGCAGCGCCCGCAGGGCGTCGAGCTGGAGCACGCCACGGAGCCGCCAGACCGCCGCGGCGTAGCCGGCGCCGCCCAGTGCGGCGACCACCAGCAGGGACGCCATACCCGGATCGGTGACCGCGTGCAGCGCCAACGACGGCGCACCGAAGCAGGCCAGCGCCAGCCCGGCGGCGGTGAGCGTGCCCGGCCCGAACGGATGCAGCCGGAACGCGCGGTGCAGCTGGACCAGCGGCACCAGATTGGTGATCAGGATGGACGCGGACCAGGCGATCGCCGCACCCATGACGCCGTAGCGCGGGATGAGCAGCACGTTGGCGACCACGTTGACCACCGTGCCGGAGAGCGCGTTGTAGAACGTCCAGGCCGTCTTCCCGGCCATGTTCAGCACGGTGTCGACCATGCCGCAGCCGGTGGCGACCAGCATCGTCAGGGCCAGGTAGACGGTGACCGTCCGCCCGGCGTCGTAACCGGAGCCGAACAGGGACAGCATGGGCTCGGCGAACGAGGCGAACAGCAGGTAGGCGGGCCAGGCCAGCAGCACCAGCCACGCGGTCGCGGCCTGGTACAGCCGGCCGGCCGCGGCCCGGTCGTCCCGGGCCAGATGCTCCGCCAGCCGGTGCTGGACGGCGGTCGACAGGGCCTGACCGGAGAGCTGACCGAGGGTCAGGAACCGGGTGGCCGCCGTGTAGAGCGCCGCCTCGGACAGCCCGCGCAGCGCGCCCAGCAGGACGATGTCGAGCCGTTGCACCACCATCTGGGCGAGCCCGCTCAACGCGCGCGGCCCGCTGTACCGCCAGTACGGGACGAACTCCTCCCGCCAGCTCACCGGCCGCGGCGCGTCCGGGCCGGCCGAGCGTTCCGCCCGCCGGACCAGGCGGGTCAGCCAGAACACGGCGGCGAGCGCGGCCGGCACGTACGGCAGCGCCCACGCCAGCGGCAGCGCCGTGGTGGCGGAGAGGCCGAGCACGGCGACCACCAGCACGGCGAGGAACTGGAGCAGGGTGCGTCCGAGCCGCTCGATGAGCAGCAGCGGACGCATCTTGCCGAAGCCCCGGCAGGCGGACAGCGTGAAGTCGCAGAGCGCGGCCACCGGGACGAAGAGCAGCAGCGCGCGCAGCGCGGGCACCGCGCCCGGCACCGGCTCGGCGAAGGTCAGCTCGACGATCCGCGGGGTGAACAGCCAGCCGACCGTCGTGAGCAGAACGCCCATGACCAGCAGCGGAAGCAGCCCGGCCAGAACCGAGGCCCGGATCCGCTCCGGCTGCCCCAGCGTCCGGTAGCGGCTGATGAAGTAGACGGAGCCGATGCCCGTGCCGAGGCGGGCGGCCGCGTACGCGATCATGAAGGCGCTGGTCGCGGCGAAGAACAGACCCGCGTCCGCCATCGACCAGCCACGGGTGACCACGATGTTCAGCCCGAAGCCGGCGACCGCCGCCACCGCCACGCCGAGCAGGTTCAGCACCCCGTGCCGGGCGGCCCCGCCCAGCTCGGCGCCCCCCGCCGGTCGGGTGGGAGTTACCGTCGCCACGACGGTACGCGTCCCCACCAGGCGGCGAGCCGTTCGTCGTACGGCGTGAAGTGCGCCTCCAACCGGGCGCGCAGCTCCGGGTCCATCGCCGAGCGGGACCGCGAGTTGTGCTTGCCGAACGAGATGTCCGCCCAGTGCGGCAGGCCGAGGAAGTCGCAGACCCCGTCGAAGGCCGGCCGCGGGTCGGCGAAGAAGTCGTCGGCGTCGATCACGTGCAGCCGGTCCCGCCCGAAGATCGACTCGAGTCGCTCCAGCTGCTCGACGTACTGCCCCCGGGTCAGGTAGGCGTTGTGCTGGTAGTGGTGGCTGTGCGCGGTCGGGTCGGCGAGCAGGCGCTCCCGCTCGCCGGCGATGCGGCTCTGCTCCAGTTCGAGCGCCCGCTCGAACGTCTCCGACTCGAAGCCCCGGGCCGACTCGTGCGCGTGCGCCGAGTACGCCCGCTCCACCGGGTCGCGCAGCAGCACCAGCAGCCGGACCTCGGGCAGGTCTGCGGCGATCCGCTCGCCGGCCAGCGGGTGGAACATGTAGTACGGGCTCGACTCGCCGGTCACC
Organism: Micromonospora sp. WMMD754; assembly: GCF_049315235.1. Taxonomy (NCBI): domain Bacteria; kingdom Bacillati; phylum Actinomycetota; class Actinomycetes; order Micromonosporales; family Micromonosporaceae; genus Micromonospora; species Micromonospora sp. WMMD754. The sequence goes on along the minus strand of NZ_CP186058.1, from coordinate 1,870,119 downwards.
CCGCGCACACCGAGCTGCGCGCGTACCGCCTCGGCCCGGCGGTTCGTCGGGAAGTGCCCGAGGTACCAGTCCATGCCCCGGTCGTAACCGGTGTCGAAGTAGTGGACGCCCTTGTGGTAGACCGCCGGCAGCACGCCCGGGTGCTGGGAGAGCGTCTTGAACAGCGACGTCGTGCCGCACCGCTGGGCGCCCACGATCAGGAAGTCGGGGGTCATCCGCGAGTTCGCCGTCCACCGACCGACCGTCCGCGTCACCGACCGCACGGCCCGTCGGGCCTTGGCCTTGGCCAGCGTCATCTCAGCACTCCTCCCGCACCCGGCCGGGTCGCCAGGTGATCCTCCACCGCCGGCAACAGCCAGGCGGCCACGTGTCCCAGCCGGGCGCCGGCCTCGGCCTGTCGGTCGCGCAGGTAGCGCGCGGCCAGCTCGACCAGGTAGAGCACCGCCACCAGGTCCTCGGTGCCGGCCGGCGGCGCGAACGGGGCGAGCGTGCCCGCCGCCCCGCCCAGCAGCTCGCGGGCCGCCGTCGTCGGCTCCACCCCGGCCTTGGTGATCGCCGTCTGGAGCCGTCGGTGCAGCGCGTCGTAGCCGACCGGCACGCCCGCCGCGAACCGCTCCCAGTCCCAGACGAGCATCCGTCCGTCGGCCAGCGCCGCGCTGTTGCCGCCGTTCCAGTCGCCGTGCCAGGCGCCGAGGTCGAGCGTCGGGTCGAGCCCGACGACGGTGGCCAGGACCGCGCGCAGCCGCGCGGTCTCCGGCCGGTCACCCAGCGCCTCGACCTCGGCGGCGAGACGGTCGGCGTAGCCGCTGCCCGCGAGGGGCCGGCGGTCGACGCCGAGGCAGCGGCCGACCGCCACCATCGCCTCGCGTTCCCGCTCGGCGGCCGCCGCCGGCGTCGCCCGGGGCAGCCCCACGGGAAGCGCGCTCTGCACGAGCAGGGCGTGCGGGCCCCAGGCGCCGTGGTGCAACACGTCGGCCACCACGATCCCGGGCAGGTCGACGGTGGCGAGCCGGCGCAGGACCTCGGCCTCCGCGTCGACCAGGCCGCGGGTGAGCGGGTCCACGCCCAGCTTGGCGTACCCCAACGGTCGGCCGTGGTCGTCGAGCAGCTGGATCACCGGCTTGCGGTTGGCGCGGGCCGGACCGATGTGCACGCTCAGCAACGCCGGGCGGCCGAGCACCTCGGCCAGGTGCTCCTCCAGCGTTCCGCCGGTCGCCCCGACCTGGAGACGGTCCCGGAAGGCGAGCCGGCCGAGACCGGTGCGGAAGGCGGTGGCCAGCAGCGACCGGCGCAGCCGGGCCTTCGTACCCACCGCCTCCGTCGAGTGCCGCACCGCGCTGGCCGCGGCCCGCCGCGAGCCGGCGGGCACCAGCAGCCGGGGTCGCGCGGCCGAGGGCACCACGGCGTAGCCGGCGCCGCCGCGGCGCAGCGTCGGGCCGGCCGGTTCCGGCCAGACCACGGCCGCCAGCTCGGGCAGGTACGCCGCGCGCGCGTCATCGACTCGTGGGGTTGCGGTCATCAGCGGGTCCGTTCCCGTCGGTTGGTCGGCACGGCGGACGCCGCCGCGGCCAGCGCCTCCCGGCGCAGCGTCCGGAGGTGCCAGTCGTTGCGGGCCAGCACCGCCACGCTGATCAGGCCGTACGCCAGCGTGGTGTTCAGGGCGCCGTAGAGGAACTGGAAGAACAGCATCAGGATCAGCACCGCGCTGCCGGCGATGCCGATGGCGGTATGGTCGCGCCGGAACCGCCACAGGCACCAGAGGAAGAACGCGCTGTAGCAGAACGCGCCGACCCAGCCCTGGCCCACGAGCAGGTTCCAGACCTGCCCGTTGCTGCCCAGCTCCCGGTTGCCGCACTGCTGGCAGTCGGCCGACTTGCCGATCGCGATGGACCGGTTGCTGCCGATCAGCGCCCGGTTGGCGCCGTAACCCAGCACCGGTGAGTGGTTGGCCGCCTCGACGGCCCCGTTGGACAGGGTGGCCCGGATCTCGTCACTGTGCCCGTTCTGCATCCGCTCGTCGAGCAGCCCGCCCAGCGGCGAGGCCAGCACCAGCACCCCGGCCAGCGCGGTGGCCAGCGCCATGCCGGCGAGGACGGCGATCCGGCCGCGCAGCGCCAGCCGCAGGGCGACGTAGACGGCGGCGATCACCAGCCCGATCCAGAGACCGCGGTTGAGGGAGAACACGATCGGGAAGATCGCGGCGGCCACCAGGAGGTATCCACCGAGCCGGCGCAGCCCCCGGCCGTACACCACCCAGCCGACGAGGAACCAGATGAGCAGGATGCCCATGTTCTCGCCCCAGGTGTTCGTGTATTCGAAGGGGGCGGCCGGACGCGGGGAACTGGCCTCGCCCTCCAGCACCTCCTGCACCTGGGCCACCTCGACGTGCATGAGCCGGTTGACGAACGGCTCCTTGGCGATGACGTCGGGCAGGATGTAGTTGAGCGGGGCGGTGAACTTCAGGTCGGGCAGCAGCGCGCCGACGTAGCCGCCGATCACGGTGACCACGGCCAGGAACCCGAACAGCCGCAGCATCCGGATCCGCGGCAGTTCCTTCTCGCTCAGGTTGAGCACGTAGAGCATCGTGATGGTCAGCGCCGTGTAGTTCATCACCCGGATGCCCCAGCCGATGTACCGGCCGAAACCGTCCGGGGCCAGCGTGTTCGGCGCGGTGACGTCCAGCATCAGCCCGGAGAGCACCACCCAGGCGAGCAGGATCAGCCAGAACCCGAAGCCGGGGGGCACCCGGATGTGGTCGCGCCGACGCAGTTGGAACGCCATCGGCACGGCGAGGATGGCGAAGATGAACGACGGCAGGCCGAGCGCCCACCACACCGGGTAGAGCACGAACAGCGCGATCAGCGGCCACGCGGTGGGCAGACCTCGGCGTCCGGCGGCGCGTACGCCGGCCGGCGCCCCCGTCGGCACCGGATCACTCGGCACCGGCTCCGGCCGCGAGGGCTGGAGCGGGACGAGCGTCTTCATGTGACCGCTACCCGGGCCGTCATCGGCGCGTAGACGATCCAGGTGGTGCCCGGCTGCGGGCGGACCTGGTAACCGGCCAGGTCGGTGACGTTGCAGACGAGCTTCTGCCCGGGCTTGCTCCACTGCGCCTTGGCGCTCGACGGCCCGGACACGATCAGGGCCGCGCCCTTGCCGTAGACGTTGGCGCTCGGCAGGGAGCGGGGGCTGGGCTTGCGGACGGTGAGCGTCCGGTATTCCATCGTGAGCACGACAATCGAGGCGGCGGTCACGGTGGTCTTCCCGACCCGTCCCGACCACTGCTGCTTCGCCTGGTCGTAGGTCCAGGTCTGGGTGCGGTGACCGGACACCGAGACGGTGAGCTTCCCGGCGGGTGTCACGTCCCGGGTGGCCAGCGGCGTGCCCGTGGTCGCGTAGTCGAACAGCGGCGCCGGTGCGGCGCCGCCCTTCGGCGCGGTGGCCCGCAGTGCCGTCGTGGAGGTGTTTCCGCCCGGGAACGCGGAGCTGCGCTGCGCCGGCGTCACGCCGCTGAGGTCGGCGGCCTTGAGCTGGCTGACGAAACCGGTGGGACCACCGTCGTAGCCGAGCCAGGGGCGGAGCACGCCGACACTGCGGATGTCGACCGGGCGGATCTCGGCGACCGGGCCGATCTTCGCGGCGTCGCGGGACTGGTAGACCGCGCTCAGGTGCAGGCTGCCCGACTCGGCGAACTCCTGGTAGACCAGGTCCGCCGCGTCGAGGCCGGTCGCGGTGCCGGACTCGCTCACCCGGATAGGCACCGCCAGCGCCTGCCGCGCCTCCACGCCCGGCTGGGTCAGCGGCTGCCCGGAGAGCGGCCCCGCCGGCAGGCTGGGCGTCGGGCTGGGCTTCGGCGCCGGGGTGCCCGGGTCGACCAGGTCGGTCGCACCCGGAGGCGGCGGGTCGCTGCACGCGGCACCCAGCGCGACGACCAGCACCCCGACGGCCGACGCCACGACAGACCGTCGGAGCCTCACTCCTGGTCCTCCACCGGGTCGAAGGCCATCGAGAGCCGGCCCTGGCCGTCGACACCGTCGATGTCGCGCTTCGAGCGGTAGACGGTGGACGGCGGCTGCCGGACCGCGCCGCCGGCCTGGACCGGTGCGGGCGGGCCGGGCTTGGCGGCGGGCACGGCGCTCGGGGCCGGGTTCGGGGTCGGCTTGCGGGGGCCCGGGGCCGGCTTGCGCGGGGCGGAACCACCGGTCGACGAGCCGACCGGCCGGGGCAGGATCATCGTGCTGTCGCTCGTCGGCTGGCCACCCGGGCGGAAGACGGGCTCCGGGCGCGGGCGGGGCGACGGTCGCCTGTCGTCCCGCTGGTTGTCACCCGTGGACGGGGCGCCGGCGGCTGGGCCGCCGGCCTGCTCCGGCAGGCGGGGCGCCATCACGCTGCCGAGCACCGGCGCGTCCACCTGCTCGAACTGCTGCAGGGCGGCGGTGATCTCGCTGGTCCGGGTCCGCCCGCTCTCGATCACGAGGATCACGCCGTCGACGTGCCGGGCCAGGGCCTGCGCCTCGACGGCCTGGGTGGGCCGGGCGGTCTCGATCAGCACGTGGTCGAAGCGGTCGGCGAGCTCGTCGAGGATCCCCAGCATGGTGGCGACCGGCAGCTCCACGTCGGTGTCCAGCTCGCCGGGCAGCAGGGCGCGCAGCGTGTTCAGCCCGGGGGCGGGGGTGAGCGCGGCGAGCGCGCCGACGTCGTGCCGCAGCACGTCGGCGAGGGTGTGCCGCGGCTTCGCCCCGCCGAACATGGCGGTCAGCGGCGAGTCGGGCCGGGTGGTGACGATCGCGACCTGGGCGCCGGTGCGGGCGTAGGCGGCGGCCAGGTTGCCGGCGACGAAACCGGCCACCGGACCGGGCGAGGTGTCGGTGAGCAGCAGCTGGCGGCCGCGCCCCGGCCGGGGCTCCGACATGATCGAGAGCAGCACGTTGCGCAGCCGGCCCAACTCACGCGAGACCCGGTGGGTGGGCGGCAGGATGCTCAGCGACGGCGCGCGCAGCGGCAGCTCCAGCAGCGTCGCCAGGCCCGTGCGGGCGGTCACGTCGCGGCCCCGCCGGACCCGGGTGTCGAGCCGGTCCAGGACCAGGGCGAGCACGATGCCGAAGAGCAGCCCGGCGCCCATCCCGCTGGCCAGGTTGAGCGTGCGGTTCGGCGAACTGGGCTTCCGGGGCAGGGCCGCGTCGGAGATGATCTGGCCGGCGTCGGGCGCGTTGTCCTGCAGGGGGCTGAGCCGCTCGTTGAGTCGGGTCAGCTGGTTGGTGAGGACCTGCTTGCTGGCCTCGGCCTGGGCCCGGGCGGCGGAGTTGGCCGGCGCCGCGGCGATCTTGCCGACGGCCGCGGTCAGCTGCTTGTTGACCTCGGCGATCTGCTGGTTGATCGAGGTGATCTCGTTCTCCACCGCCTTGGCCGCCGTGGCGAGCCGCAGGTCGAGGTACGCCTGCGCGAACGAGTGCGAGCCGTTCTGCGCCGCCTGCGGCGTGGTGCCCTCGTACGCGATCTGGAGCACCTGGCTGTTCGGCGGCACGGTGACCGACAGCGACCGCACCAGGTCCTCGTTGCTGGTGCTGGTCTTCAGCAGGGCGCGGGCCCGCTCGGCCACCACCAGGGAACGGACCACCTGCGCCTCGGTGTCGAGGTTGACCTTGCTGCCCGGCACCGCGTCGGGGCCGACCTGGCGCACCAGCACCGACGTGGTGGAGGTGTAGGTGGGCGTCTGCAGCTTGGTGACGAGCAGACCCGATCCGATGCCGAGCAGGGCCGCGAGCGCGAGGATCCACCATCGGCGGCGGAGCCACTCGAGGTAGGACATCAGCGTGGGCCCGTCCGCGTCGTGCTGCACATCGGGGCGGTGAGGTGAGGGCATCGGAGTGTGTCGCTCCCTTTCGACCGGACCGGCCAGTCAGCCGTGGGACGTCCGCGCCACGGTGAATTCTGAGTCTCCCTGATCGGAGCGGAGAGTGGAAGTCGCCGAGGGTCCGCCACTTCTGCCCGGAGGGTGCCGGGACGATAATGCACTGGTGCGCTTCTGCTATCACATCCAGAGTCACCGTTCGCCCGACCAGCTGACCAGGCTGGTGCATGCGGTGAAGCGGTACAGTCCGGACAGTATCGTGCACATCAGCCATGACGTGAACGGGGCTCCGCTCGACCTCTCCGAGCTGCGCACACTACGCGACGTGACGGTTCAGTACCACGAGGGTGGTTACGGCGACTTCAGTCACGTCGATCGCTACATGGCGGCCGTGGACTGGCTGAACGGTGAGGGTGTCCAGGTCGACTGGTTGGTGAACATCACCGGTCAGGACTACCCCATCCGTCCGCTCGACCAGGCGGAGGCCGAGCTGATCGGCTCCGGCGCCGACGGGTTCATGGAGTACTGGGACGCGTTCGGCCCGGAGAGCCACTGGCCGCAACGTCGGGTCCGCTCCCGCTACCACTTCCAGCACCGTCGGCTGCGCGGGCTCAGCCCGCGGGCCAAGAAGCTGCTCCGGCCGGTGCAGGCGGTCAACCGGATCCAGCCGCTGATGCGGGTGCACGTGTCGTACGGGCTGGTGGTGGGTCGGCGGGCCCGCACCCCGTTCGGACCCGACCTGCGGCTGCACGGCGGGTCGGCGTTCTCGTCGTTGACCTGGCCCGTGGTGGCCTACCTGCGGGAATACTTCGACCGGCGGCCGGACGTGGTCGACTACTTCCGGCACTGCCTCTCGCCGGTGGAGGCGGTCTTCCAGACCATCGTGTGCAGCGCGGACCGGTTCAACCTGGTGCCCGACTGCAAGCGCTACTTCGACTTCCGGAACAGCACGTTCAACCACCCGAAGTCGCTCACTGCCGACGACCTGCCCCGGGCGTTGGCCAGCGGTGCTCACTTCGCCCGCAAGTTCGACTACGAGCGCAACCCGGAGCTGCTCGACGTCCTCGACGCCCACCTGGCCGCGGCGGCGACCCCGAGGGCCTGACCGGTTCCGGCGGGCCGGTGACCGGCCCGCCGGACCGGCCGCTCAGCGGTAGTCGTACCGCCGACGCAGCGGCCAGGTCATCGCACCGACCATCCGGCGGCGGCCGGGCGCGTACTCACGACGCCACTTCTCGTCGAGGCTGAGCGCGATCGGCCCGGTGCGCATCCGGATCCGTCCGCCGGCCACCGCGTGCGACCCGGCCTGCTCGAACTCGGTGCCGTGCAGGAACGACAGCGGGTCGACCTGGCCGGTCACGTCGGCCGTCAGGGCGGCGATCCGGCCCAGCTCCGTCCGTGGGTCGCGGACCAGGTCCTCGTACCGGACGACCACCCGCGGGACGCCGGACCGGGCGAGCGACGAGATCATCGCGTTGACGGTGACCCACCGCCGCGCGGTCAGCCGGGCCGAGCGCTGGTTCATCCGGCCCTTGGTGGAGGTGCCCTCGGGCAGCTCGACGAGCTGGCTCCAGGAGTAGGCCACCCCGCGCGGGTCGCGGAGGATGTGCACCAGCCGCAGGTCGATCTCCGGCGCGCGGGCCAGGATGTACGCCAGCGAGGGGCGCTTGGTCGAGTCGACCACCACCTTGGCGCCGGACACCTCGGCGATCGCCCGGTAGAGCTTCGTGATCAGGGTCGTGTAGCGCTCCAGGTCCTGCCGGAAGCCCGGCACGACCCGGGCCCCCTTGATCATCGGAACCTTGCCGGTGGCGTCGACCCGGCGTTGCAGGGCGCGGACCTCCTGCACGTCGATGTTCGCCCAACCGCCGTACGCGCGTCGGCCGACCTCACCCCAGAACGGGCACTCGTCGAAGTGCTCCCCGCAGGCGCAGCGGAAGTTCCGTTCCACCCCGGACTGCCACAGGTAGAACAGCTCGCCGACGTCGCAGTGGTCGACGAACTGGCCGAGCATCAGGTCGAGCAGGGTGGAACCGCTGCGCGGCATCCCGCAGACGTAGAGCACCGTCACCCGGTCGGTGCCGGACGGAGCGCCCGCCCCGGAACCGTCCGCTGCCGCAGGCTGCTGGGCCGTCATCGATCGCTTCTCCTCGTCCCCGGTGGATGTCAAGCGGCAGTGTAGGCGCGATCGGAGGAGCCGGGGATTGGCGGAATGCGTGAAGGAATCCGGCCGGCAGGACGTGAATCGTGACTCCCACTTCTGTTCCGCGTGCGGTGCCGTTAGATTGTTCCGGCGCTCAGCTGACCGTCCCACGGAAGTGGCACGGGTGTGCGGTGGGGGAGGCGGTTGGAGACGTGGAGCCCGGTGAAGTCATGCTCGTGGGTTCCAGTGGCGGGCATCTTGCCCAGCTGCTGGCGCTCGCACCCTGGTATCGCGACCGCGCTCGTTCCTGGGTGACCTTCGACACCCCGGACGCGCGCTCGCTGCTCGACGGGGAGCAGGTCGTGTGGGCACACCACCCCACCACCCGCAACGTGAAGAACCTGGCCCGGAACATGCTGCTCGCGGTCCGGACGCTCAAGCGCCGCAACGTCGACGCGGTGGTCACCACCGGTGCCGGTGTCGCGCTGCCGTTCGTCGTGGTGGCGCGGCTGCGCGGGATCCCCACCGTCTACATCGAGGTGTACGACCGGATCGACAGCCCCACGCTCACCGCCCGGCTCTGCCGTCCGTTCCTCTCGGCGATGCTGGTGCAGTGGGAGGAGCAGCGCCGCTTCTATCCCGACGGCACCGTGGTGGGGAATCTGCTGTGACCTCGTTCATCCCCCGGCAGCGGCAGACCGAACCGGAGCCGGACACCGTGCTGGCCATGGTCGGCACCGACGTGCACAGGTTCGACCGGCTGGTCGGCTGGCTGGAACGCTGGTGGACCGCGCGCGCCGACGGTCCGCGGCAGGTCCGGCTGGTCCTCCAGTACGGCAGCAGCACCCCGCCGAACCTGCCGGACGCGGTGCCGTTCCTGGCCCACGACGAGTTGCAGCGGGCGATCGCCGAGGCGAACGTCGTGGTCTGCCACGGCGGGCCGGCCACCATCACCGAGGCCCGACGCAACGGCCACCTGCCGATCGTGGTCCCGCGCGACCCCGCCCACCACGAGCACGTCGACAACCACCAGCAGCTCTTCTCCCGCCGGCTCGGCTCCGCCGGCATGGTGCGACTGGTCGAGACCGAGGCCGACCTGGTCGAGGCGCTCGACAAGGCGCTCGTCGACCCGGCGACCTTCCGCCTGGACGCCGACCCGGACCGCCCCGACCCCCGCGCCGCCGCGGCGGCGCGCGTCGGCCAGATCGTCGAGGACCTGGTACGCCAGCGTGCGTCGGGACGACGCCGGTGGTGGCGGTGACCGCGCCGGTCCGCGTGCTCTTCGTCGGCGGCCTCGGACGCAGCGGCTCCACCCTGCTGGAGCTGATCCTCGCCCAGCACCCCGACGTCTGTGCCGTGGGTGAGGTGGTGCACCTCTGGGAGCGGGCCCTCGGTGGCGACGAACGCTGCGGCTGCGGCGAGCGCTTCACGGTCTGCGGGTTCTGGCAGCAGGTCGGCGACCACGCGTTCGGCGGTTGGGACGCGGTCGACCGGGACGAGGTGCTGGCGCTCAAGGCCGAGGTCGACCGGACCCGGCACATCCCCCAGTTGGCCCGGGGCGACCTGCCGGCCGGGCAGTTGGCCGCCGTGCGCCGCTACGCCGACCTCTACACCCGCATCTACCGGGCGGCGACCGAGGTCACCGGCGCCGAGGTGGTGGTGGACTCCAGCAAGCACGCCTCGACGGCGTTCGCCCTGCGCTGGGCGCCCGATCTCGACCTGCGGGTCGTCCACCTGGTCCGGGACAGCCGGGCGGTCGCCTACTCGTGGGCCAAGCAGGTCCGCCGCCCCGAGGTGGTGGACGGCGAGGCCTACATGCCGACCTTCTCCCCGTTCACGGTGAGCAGCCTGTGGACCGCGCAGAACGCGGCGTTCCACCTGCTCGCCCAGCGGGCGCCGGTGGTCCGGCTGCGCTACGAGGACTTCACCGCCGACCCGCGCGGCACCGTGACCCGGGTGCGCCGGTTCGCCGGCCTCACCGACACCCCGGACGCGCTGCGGGTGCTCGACGAGCCGCCGGTGCCGCTGGTCCGGGCGCACAGCATCGCCGGCAACCCGCTGCGGTTCAGCGCGGGTCCGCTGAAGGTGCGCCAGGACAACGCCTGGCGGGAGAACCTGCCGACGCGCAGCCGGGCCGTGGTCAGCGCCGCGACGCTGCCGCTGCGCCTGCGCTACGGATACCTCGGCGGTGGCCGAACCAACAGCACGGAGGCGTCGTGACCGGGAGCAACCCACCGCAGGTGACCGCCGTGGTCCCCACCCGGGACCGGCCGGTGCTGCTGCGCGCCGCCCTCGACGCGATCCTGGGTCAGGACTACCCGGGCGGGATCGACGTGGTGGTCGTCTACGACCAGTCCGAGCCCGACCACACCCTCGCCGATGACCCGCGGATCCGGGTGATCACCAACAGCCGCACCCCCGGCCTCGCGGGTGCCCGCAACACCGGCATCCTCGCCGCCGAGGGTGAGCTGGTCGCGTTCTGCGACGACGACGACGAGTGGCTGCCCGGCAAGCTGGCCGCCCAGGTCGCCGCGCTGGAGGCGACCACGGACGGCGCGTTCGTCAGCTGCGGCATCCGGGTCGACTACGACGGCCGCCAGGTCGACCGCTCGTTGTCGATGAACCGCGTGCCGCTGGCGTCGCTGCTGCGCGACCGGCACACCGAACTGCACCCGTCCACGTTCCTGATCCGGCGGGACGCGCTTGTCGACGCGATCGGGCTGGTCGACGAGGAGATCCCGGGCAGCTACGCGGAGGACTACGAGTTCCTGCTCCGGGCCGCCCGGCACGCGCCGCTGGTCAACCTGACCGAGCCGTACGTGACGGTGCGCTGGCACAAGCGGTCATACTTCGCCCAGCGCTGGGAGACCATCTCCACCGCGTTGCAGTGGCTGCTGGAGCGCTACCCCGAGTTCGCCACGGTGCCGGCGGGGGAGGCCCGGGTCGCCGGGCAGATCGCGTTCGCCCAGGCCGCGATGGGCAACCGTCGGGAGGCCGTCCGCTGGGCCCGCCGCACGTTGGCCGGCAACCCGAAGGAGGCCCGCGCCTACCTGGCGCTCGCCGTGGCCAGCAAGGCCGTGGACCCCGACCGCGTCCTGCGTACGCTGCACAAGCGCGGTCGGGGCATCTGAGCCGGAGCGGTCAGGCGGACGCCGAGCACCAGGCGCGCCAGGCGTCCTTGCTGGGTTGGTCGGTGAGCCGGAAGTCTCCGCCGGACACCTTGTAGTCGTAGTAGGCCACCCAGAGCGGGCGCTGCCCGTTCAGGTAGCTGCTCATCGACCGGATCCAGGCGGCGCGGCCGGTGCCGCTGTCCCCGGCGATCCGCACGCTGCCGGTCTCGGCGAGGCCCCAGGGCTTGCCGAGCTCCTTCGACTTGCTGATCATCGGCCCGAAGACCTTGGCCGGCTCGGTGTAGCGGTTGTACTTGCCGCCGCTGTTGTAGCAGTCCCAGCCGAGCACGTCGACGACGTCGCCGCCGGGGTAGTAGTCGGTGAAGCTGCGCCGGGAGTTCGGGTTCAGCGTCCAGCACATGAGGATCAGCGTCGCCCGCAGCCGCGGGTTCTGGGCCCGGTCGGCGAGGCCGGCCACCCGGCGCCAGGCGGCCCGGAACTGGGCGGTGGTGTAGTTGCCGCTCTCCACGTCGTTCTCCGGCTCGTGGAAGTACGACCAGTAGACGTCGTGGTCGCGCGGGATCGAGGCGAACCACTGCGTCAGCCGGGCGTCGTGCTTGCCGGCGGCGACCTCCGCCGGCGGCGCCTTGAAGGACACCACCACGGTCCGGTCGACCACGTCGGCGCGGCTGCCCGACCAGGCGGGCGGCAGACCCGGGTAGAACACCCGGACCATCCGCAACGGGCCGTAGGTGCGGTCGGAACGGGCCACGCCGGCGCTGAAGCTCTCGCCGCCGACCAGGTGGATGCTCGCCCCGGGCAGGGTGGCCCGCGGCGCCGGGAACGGCTGGAAGCCGGGCTTGGCCGACGGGGACTGGCCGGGCGAGAGGCTCGGGTTGGCGCCGAGCCCGGCGACCCCACCGGTCGGACGGGCGGACAGGGACGCGGCCCCGCCGGGCGTGGTCGCGATGCTTCCCGGCCCGTTCGCCTCCGGGGCCGGCTGCCGTGCGGGCTCCCGCTCCTGCGTGACCGCGACGGCGACCGTCGTGCTGAGCAGGACGACGGTCGCGGTGACGGCGACGAGCCAGCCGCGCCGGTAGAGGCGGCGTGGCCGCCGGCCCGGGGGTGGGGTCGGGGCCGGGTGGGCATCGCGAACGGGTGCGATTGACGGGCCGGGTCCCATGATCCTCCTCCGGATCGGCGTGTCAGCTGTCTCCCGGCTCAGCACCGGCGTCACCGCATAGTGCAACGAGCGAGGCGGCGGGTCGGTGCGGTGCCGTCACAGCAACCGGTCGATGGCCTTCAGCAGCTGCTCGGCCTGCTCGGGCCGGCAGACGAGCAGGTCGGGCAGGCGGGGGTTGGCGGCGTTGTAGCGCAGCGGTGACCCGTCGATCCGGGACGCGTGCATCCCCGCCCCGAGCGCGACCGCCACCGGGGCGGCGGAGTCCCACTCGTACTGCCCGCCGGCGTGCACGTACGCGTCGGCCTGGCCGGTCACCACCGCGCAGACCTTGACGCCGGCGGAGCCCATCGGCACCGCCTCCGCGCCGAGGTCCTCGATGAGCTGGGGGACGAACGCGGGGGGCCGGCTGCGGCTGACCGCGATCCGCAGCGGACCGTCGACCGCGGCGGGCGTCGGCTCGCCCGTGCCCAGGATCAGCGGGGTGCCGTCCGCGCCGGTCCGCGCCGGCATGCCGACGGCGCCGGCGGTCAGACCGCCGTCCGGGCCGGCCGAGCGCTCCCAGAGGGCCACGTGGACGGCCCAGTCGGTGCGCCCCTCCTCCGAGAACTCCCGGGTGCCGTCCAGCGGGTCGATGATCCACACCCGGTCGGCGTCGAGGCGGGCCGCCCGGTCGCCGGTGGAGAAGTCCTGTCGGGAGTCCGCCTGCTCCTCGGAGAGCACCGCGTCGGTCGGCCGGTAGCGGGCCAGCGCGGCCAGCATCAGCTCGTGCGAGGCCTGGTCGCCGGCGTCCTTGAGCGCCCGCGGGTCGGCGAAGCCCTGGCCGGCGCGCAGCGCGGTCAGCGCCTCGCCGGCGCGTCCGGCCAGCCAGCGCGCGAAGGCCTGATCGTCGAGCCGATCGATGTCGTCGGACACCTTGCCATCCACCACCTTGTCTGATGTCGACGGGCGGCCGGCGGGTGCCCGCCGCCCGGACCGCACCATCTTGGCCGGTGGGGCGAGTGGACAACAAGTACGGGGGCCGAAACGGTACGCCCGGCCCACCGAGTTCTGCCCGCATGTTGAACTTCGCGTGTATGCCGGTCGGACCGCCGGATGCAGGCCCTAGGCTCTGCGCATGACCGCCGAGCAGCTGATCTCCTTCGCCCGTGGGGCTCCTTCGCTGGACATCGTCGATGTCGAGGGGCTCAAGGCCGCCGCCGTCCGCGCCTTCGACGCCGACCCCGCCGGGGTCACGGCGTACGGCACCTCCGTCGGTTACCCGCCCCTCCGCCGCTGGATCGCCGAGAAGCACGGCGTCGAGGCGGATCAGGTGCTGGTCACGAACGGCTCGCTGCAGGCCGACGCGTTCCTCTTCGACCACCTGGTCCGGCGCGGCGACGCGGTGGTCGTCGAGCGCCCCACGTACGACCGCACGCTGCTCAACCTCCAGCAGATGGGCGGCGAGGTGCACGGCGTGACCATCCAGCCGGACGGCCTCGACACCGCCGAGCTGCGCAAGCTGCTGGAGTCCGGGGTCCGGCCGAAGCTGGCCCACGTGATCCCGAACTACCAGAACCCGGCCGGCGTGACGCTCTCCCTGGAGAAGCGCCGTGAGCTGCTCGATCTCGCCGCCGAGTACGAGTTCACCATCTTCGAGGACGACCCGTACGCGGACGTCCGCTTCCGGGGCGAGCCGCTGCCGTCGATGCTGTCGATGGACAGCCGCGGCGTGGTGGTGCACGCCTCCAGCTTCACCAAGACGGTCTGCCCGGGCGTGCGGGTCGGCTACCTGGTCGGCCCGGCGGAGCTGATCGCGGCGATCGCCAAGCGGGCCACCAACCTCTACATCTCGCCGGGCATGGTGGCCCAGGCGATCGTGCACCAGTTCTGCGTCTCCGGGTCGATCGAGCAGTCGATCCGGACGGTCCGCACGGCGCTCGGCGAGCGGGCCGCGGTGCTGGCCGAGTCGCTGCGCCGGCACATCCCGGAGGCCCGGTTCGTCGAGCCGGACGGTGGCTACTTCCTCTGGGTCGAGCTGCCGGAGGACGTCGAGGTCGACCGGCTGGCGCCGGCCGCCGCCGAGCGCGGCGTCGCGGTGGTGAAGGGCAGCGACTTCATGGTCGACGGCGGCCGGCACGCGCTGCGGTTGGCCTACTCCGCCGTGACGGCGGACCGGATCGACGAGGGTGTCCGGCGGCTCGCCGAGGCGATGGCGGCGGTTCGCGGCTAGTTTTCTGTCGGGTTTTTGACAGAACGGCCCTGCTGGCCGGCTCGGCTCTCCCGCTGGGCCGGCCGGCGGCCCACAATGCTGCGAGCGCCGCTCACCTTTCCCGGTGACCGGCCCGCACGCCCCGGGCGGCAGTTCCCCGCCCCGGGCCGGGCCGGGGGCGCGCCCAGCATCACTCCCGCCCCCAAGGGGTGCCGGGTGGGCCGTGTCGCCCCTCACCCCCCTGACGCGGCCCGGCCCGCCCGGCGCCACACCGCGTGACGCCCGTCGCAGCCGCCCGTCCGGACCCGCGTCCGCCCGTGCCGCGCCCGCTCCCGATCGGCGTAACCTGCAAGCCGCAGCTTCGCGGAGAGGGGGCGAGAGATGACGGACCGGGTGGCACGCGACCGCACCGCCGGGGAGAACGGCGGCCGGGCACTCCGGCCACGCGCCTGGGCCGCCCCGGTACGCGCGATGTCCCGCATCCTCAACGCCGACGGCTCCCCGCGTACGCCCCAGCCGGCCGGCCCCGGTCGCAGCGGCATCGTCGACTGCGGGCTCTACGTCGACGGCGAGCGTCAGCCCGGCCGCCCGCAGTACGCCGAGGCCCTGGCCGCCGCCCGCCGGGAGCGGGACGGCTTCGTCTGGCTCGGCCTGCACGAGCCGGACCTGGCCGAGATGACCGAGATCGCCGCCACCTTCGGCCTGCACGAACTGGCGGTGGAGGACGCGGTCAAGGCCGAGCAGCGCCCGAAGCTGGAGCACTTCGGGGAGATCGTCTTCCTGGTGCTGCGCACCGCCCGCTACTGCGAGCACACCGAGCTGACCGAAAACTCCGAGGTGGTGGAGACCGGCCAGGTGATGCTCTTCATCGGGCCGAACTTCGTGATCAGCGTCCGGCACGGGGACGCCTGCCGGCTGTCGCCGGTCCGGGCCGACCTGGAGGCGAAGCGGGACCTGCTCCGGCAGGGGCCGTGGGCGGTCGCGTACGCGATCACCGACCGGGTGGTCGACCTCTACCTGGAGGTCGCCGACCGGCTGGAGGACGACCTCGACGTGCTGGAGGCGGACGTCTTCGACCGCCAGAGCAGCGGCCGGATCCAGCGGATCTACCAGATGAAGCGGGAGCTGGTCGAGTTCAAGCGCGCGGTGGTGCCGCTGCAGCGCCCGCTGATGACGCTCACTTCCCAGGTCAACCGCGCGGTGCCGCAGGAGGTGCGCCGCTACTTCCGGGACGTGCAGGACCACCTCAGCCGCACGGTCGAGCAGGTGAACTCCTACGACGACCTGCTCAACTCGATCCTCCAGGCCCGGCTGGCCCAGGTCACCGTCGACCAGAACAACGACATGCGCAAGATCGCCGCCTGGGCCGCGATCGGTGCGGTGTGGACGGCGATCGCCGGCATCTACGGCATGAACTTCGACAACATGCCCGAGCTGAGGTGGACGTACGGCTATCCGGGCGTGTGGGCGCTGATGCTGGCGGCGTCCTTCACGCTCTACCGCCTGTTCCGCCGCAACGGCTGGCTGTAGGCACGCCGCCGGCAACGGGAAGCGCCGGCCACGCGGGACGTACCCGCGCGCCGGCGCTGCTCCGAGAACCTGGGGTCAGCGGCGACCGCTGGCCTTCGCGGCGCTCTTGCCGTTCTGCGTGGCCTTGGTGATGTCGTCGGCCGGACGGCCGCTGACGTCCCGGGCGCCCTCGGCGACCGAGGGGACCTTGCTGTTCGGGTGGATCACCGGGTCACCGGCGGGGGCGGTGGTCGACGAGCTGCTGCCGTTGGCGACGGCGGAGCTGCCGGCGCCGGTCGGGCCGGCCTGGGTCACCTTCGCGCTCGCGTCGGGGGTCTCCACCACGATCGTGTCCACGTCCTCCCGCATCGGCTCCAGCTTGTCCTGACCGGTCGGGCCGAGCGTGCCGGTCGGGTCGTACTCGGCCCACTCCTGCTGCTCGCGGCGGCGGCGCATGGCCATCGCCCCGGCCAGGCCGGCCACGGTGCCGGCGATCAGCAGGCCGGTGGTCATGCCACGCGACCTGCGCTGCTTCTTCTTGCCCACCTTCATGTTCTTCGCCTTCTTCGTCATCGCGGACTGCTTCGCCGCCACGGCCCGGCGACCGGTCGACGCCTTGCCGGCGGCCTCGGTCCGCGCGTTGCGCACGGCGAGGACCACCGGGGCGAGAGCGGCGACGCTCGACGCGACCCCGCTGGACGCCCGGTCCCGGACCAGGACGGCGGTGGGTGCGACGGCGACCCGGGCTGCCTGGACCCGCGGACCGACAGTGGCCCCGGCGCCCTTCGCCGCGTGCGTGGCGGCCTGCCGCAGGTGACCGATGCCCTGGTTCAGCTCGGCCTTCGCGAGCTGGCCCTGGGTCTTTCGCCGCCCGATTCCAAACACGGTCCCACCTCCTGGGAGTTGTTCCTTCGTCATCCTCCACCTTCGGATGCCTCCGCATGGCCAGATCGGGCACATGGGAGGATCCGCAAGGAACTGACCAACGAGTGAGGAGTACCCGTGGCCGAGGCTGTCTACGCCACCTTGCACACCAACGCCGGCCCGATCCGGCTGGAGCTCTTCCCGAACCACGCGCCGAAGACCGTCCGCAACTTCGTGGAGCTGGCCGAAGGCACGCGGGAGTACACCGACCCGCGGACCGGCCAGCCGGGCAGCGGGCCCTACTACGACGGCACGATCTCGCACCGCGTGATCAGCGGCTTCATGGTTCAGATGGGCGACCCGACCGGCACCGGGCGCGGCGGCCCGGGCTACAAGTTCGCCGACGAGTTCCACCCGGAGCTGCGCTTCGACCGGCCGTACCTGCTGGCGATGGCGAACGCCGGGCCGGGCACCAACGGCTCGCAGTTCTTCATCACCGTGGGGCCGACCCCGCACCTGAACAACCGGCACACCATCTTCGGACAGGTGGCCGACGAGCAGTCCGCGAAGGTGGTCGACTCGATCGCCAACACCCCGACCGGGCCGAGTGACCGGCCGCTGCAGGACGTGGTGATCGAGCGGGTCGAGATCGAGCGGCAGCCGTCCTGAGCGTCACGCGGGTACCTTTGCTCGCATGACTGAGCGCTCCGGGCAGGCAGGTGACGCCACCGAGGGGCCGGTGCCGACCACTCCGGTCTGCTACCGGCACCCCGATCGGGAGACGTACATCCGGTGCACCCGATGCGACCGGCCGATCTGCCCCGAGTGCATGCGGGACGCCTCCGTCGGCCACCAGTGCCCGGAGTGCGTCGCCGAGGGACGCCGCAGCGTGCGGCCGGCGCGTACCGCCTTCGGTGGCGGTGCCGCCGGCCGCCAGGGCTATGTGACCAAGGTCCTGATCGCGCTGAACGTGCTGGTCATGCTGCTCTCCATCGCCTCCGACCGGGGAGGTGACGCGGCCGCCGGCGGCTCCGGCTTCGGCGGCCTGATGGGCGGCTCGACGCCGCTGACCAACTGGGGTGCGGTGCTCGGCCAGGCGATGTTCCCCGACGGCACGGTCGGCGGGGTGGCCGAGGGCCAGTGGTACCGGCTGGTCACCGCGATGTTCCTGCATTACGGCCTGGTGCACCTGCTGCTCAACATGTGGGCGCTCTGGGTGCTCGGCCGGACGCTGGAGGCGGTGCTCGGGCCGCTGCGCTTCCTGGCGCTCTACCTGATCGCCGGGCTCGGCGGCAACGTCGCGGTCTATCTCTTCAGCGCCCCGAACCAGCCCGCGGTCGGCGCGTCGACGGCCATCTTCGGCCTGTTCGCCGCCATCTTCGTGATCATGCGTCGGCTCGGGCGGGACACCTCGGCGATCGTGCCGATCCTGGTGATCAACCTGATCTTCACGTTCACCGTGCCGGGCATCTCCGTGGCCGGGCACCTCGGTGGGCTCGTGGTCGGCGCGGTGATGGCCCTGGTCCTGGCGTACGCCCCGCGGATGCGGCGGACCGTCTTCCAGGCGGCGGGCGGCGCGATCCTGCTGGTCGCCCTGATCGGCTTGGCCGTCGTCCGCACCGCGGCGCTGCTCGGCTGACCCGCTGCCGCGGCTGACGACCCCGGTTTCGCGCGAGCAGGTCCGGCGGTCGAGGCGTGGCACTGCGCGGGCAGGGCCGCGCAGTGGGGCAACGCTCGGCCAGGTTGCCTTCGGCCAGGTCGCCCCGGAGGCCTCCTCTCCGGCGTGTTCCTTGGGACGTGGTCCCTGGGGCGTGTTCCCTGGGCATGTCGACCTCGGGCTTGTTCCTCTGGACGTGTCCACCTCGGGCGTGACCCTTGAGACGTCGCGCCTCGGGCGTGTTCCCACGAGGCGGGTCGCGTCTCGGCGACAGTGTGCCCGAGAGCGATATACCGCTCAGTCATAATTATGACTGAGCGGTATATCGCTCATCAGTGATGAGTTGTCCCGCTGGCTCCCGCTCCTGCGGCTTCCACCGCCCCTCCCGGCCCGGCTCGGCCCGGCTCGGCCCGGCTCGGCCCGTCTCGGTCCCGTCCGGGCCGGGATGCCAGGCCCTGGCGATCGGCTCGGTCCGGCCGGCCCGCGGCTGAAGGCGCGCGATCGCCCGAGCCTGACGGCGGCGGGCGTCGCGCGGCGCACGTGAACGGTCGGTGTGGGGCTCAGCGCGCGGCGGCGCGGGCGGCGGTGAGCGCGGCGGCCACCTCGTCCAGTGGCGCGTCCAGGTCGCGCCGGCCGTACAGGTGCAGCGACTCCCCCGCGTCGATCTCCAGCGTCTCGGCGGTGAGCCCGCGGCGGCTGCGCCGGTCCAGCCGGATCGCCTCCACGGTCGCCCAGGGCAGCCTGCGGCGCCCGGCGAACCCGCGGATCACGGTGATCCCCTCCGGGTCCACGGCGAGTCGGACCGGCGCGACGACGTCGCGCAGCGCCCAGGCGAGCAGTCCGGCGGCAGCCAGCCCGGCGAGCGCCGGGCGGACCGGGTCGCCGGCGGCGAGCAGCAGTCCCAGGGCCAGCAGGAGCAGCGCGCCGAGCGCCTTGACCACCGGCGACGTGCGCGGCACCCGCCACTGTCGGGCCGGTGACGACTGTGGATCCATCCGACCAGCATGCCAGCCGCCGGTGCCCGCAGGGCGGGGGAGGACGACCGGTCGGGTCAGCACGTAGGATCGGGGCAAGCGAGGTTACCGGGGAGTAGACATGAGTGACGCGGTCATCGTCGGCGCGGTGCGGACCCCGGTCGGGCGACGCAAGGGCAGTCTCGCCGGGGTGCATCCGGTCGACCTGTCGGCGCACGTGCTGCGCGCGCTCGCCGAGCGCACCGCCATCGACCCGGGCCAGGTCGACGACGTGATGTGGGGCTGTGTGTCGCAGGTCGGCGAGCAGTCCTGGAACGTGGCGCGCAACGCGGTGCTGGCCGCCGGCTGGCCGGAGTCGGTCCCCGGCACCACGCTCGACCGGCAGTGCGGGTCCAGCCAGCAGGCGCTGCACTTCGCCGCCGCCACCGTCCTCTCCGGCCAGGCCGACCTGGTCGTCGCCGGCGGCGTCGAGTCGATGACCCGGGTGCCGATGGGCTCCAGCGTGGCCGGCGGGATGCCGTTCAGCCCGGCGATCCTGGAGCGCTACCGCGGCGTCGAGGGCGTCGCCGAGGACTCGCCGCTGCCGTTCAACCAGGGCGTCGGCGCCGAGCTGATCGCCGAGCGGTGGCGGTTCTCGCGTACCCAGCTGGACGAGTTCGCGCTGGCCAGCCACGAGAAGGCGGCCGCCGCGCAGGACGCCGGCGCGTTCGACCCGGAGCTGGCGCCGGTGGCGCTCGCCGACGGCGCCAAGTTCGCCGCCGACGAGGGCATCCGTCGCGACACCTCACTGGCCAAGCTCGGCGAGCTGGCCACCCCGTTCCGCCCCGACGGCGTGGTCACCGCCGGGTCCGCGTCGCAGATCTCCGACGGCGCCGCCGCGCTCGCGGTGACCACCAGCGAGTGGGCCAGCCGGCACGGCCTGCGTCCGCTCGCCCGGGTGCACACCGCCGTGGTCGCCGCCGACGACCCGGTCGCCATGCTCACCGCGCCCATCCCGGCCACCGCGAAGGCGTTGCGCCGCGCGGGGCTGGGCATCGAGGAGATCGGGGTGTACGAGGTGAACGAGGCGTTCGCCCCGGTGCCGCTGGCCTGGCTGGCCGAGACCGAGGCCGACCCGGAGCGGCTCAACCCCCGGGGCGGCGCGATCGCGCTCGGCCACCCGCTCGGCGGGTCCGGCGCGCGGATCATGACGACGATGCTCCAGCACATGCGGGACAACGGCATCCGCTACGGCCTCCAGACCATGTGCGAGGGCGGCGGCATGGCCAACGCCACCATCGTCGAGCTGCTCTGAGCCGGAGTCGGCGCAGTCGCACCGCAGGTGCGATTTGCACGGGTGGAAGTTCCAAAAATCGGGCGTGACCCATATCACCCCTGGTCAGCCGCTCGTTGCACCGGGCATGGACGTGTTCTCGCGAACGTTCCTTCCGGCCGCCGCCGAGACCGGCCTGGCCACCCAGACCGTCACCCGACACATGCCGGTTTTCCGCCGGTGCGTCGGCTCCGGCGACGCCACCATCCTGGTCACCCGATGCAGCCGCCCGGACCACCCGGTCGGCGGCGAGTACCTGATGCTCCTCACCCACCGCCGGCTGGTGGTCACCCGGCAGACCCGGGTGCTGCACCGGCTCCGCCTGCACCTCAACACCGAGCTGCGGGAGCTGAGCAACGTCACCTGGAGCCCCGACCCGCGGGCGCACAGCCTGGAGCTGGCGGCCACCGCGATCGACGGGGTCCGTGAACGGTTTCTCATCCGCACCCACCACCCGAAGCAGGTGTGGCAGCTCGACGCCCTGCTGAACCACGCCTTCCGTACCCGGCTGCGGACGCCGGCGGAACGGCTCGTCGCCACCATCGGCGACTCCCCGACCGCCGCTCGGCCCGCCGTGCTCCGCCCGGCGCCGGCGCGCTGACGTTCTTCTTACCTGACCCGAACGTTCCCCGGACCTTCCCGGGGACCACCGAGCGGTCATCATGGGCCGGTGACCGCCGACGCCGCACAGCGCGGGCTCGTCCTCGTGGTGGAGGACGAGCCGGCCATCGCCGACCTGGTCCGGCTCTACCTGACCCGGGACGGTTTCGGCGTACACCTGGAACGGGACGGCGACGCCGGCCTGGCCGCCGCGCGGCGCCTGCGCCCGGTGGCCTGCGTGCTCGACATCGCGCTGCCCGGCCTGGCCGGCACCGAGATCTGCCGGCGGCTGCGCACGTCGGGCGACTGGACGCCGGTCATCTTCCTTACCGCCCGCGACGACGAGGTGGACCGGGTGGTCGGGCTGGAGCTGGGCGCGGACGACTACGTCACCAAGCCGTTCAGCCCGCGCGAGCTGGTCGCCCGGGTCCGCGCGGTGCTGCGCCGCACGTCGGGCACACCGGCCACCGCCGAGCGACCACGGGTGCTCGGCGCGGTCACCCTCGACCCGGGCCGCCGCACGGTCACCGTCGGCGGCGTACCGGTGCAGCTCACCTCCACCGAGTTCGACCTGCTCGCCCACCTGATGGCCCGCCCCGGCCGGGTGTTCACCCGGGAGGAACTGCTGGCCGGCGTCTGGGGGTACGCGGCGCACGCCGGCACCCGGACCGTCGACGTGCACGTGGCGCAGGTTCGGGCGAAGCTCGGCCCGGCCAGCGTGATCCGCACCCACCGCGGCGTCGGGTACGCGGCCGATGCCTGACCACCCCACCGTCGCGCTGCCGGTCGTCGGCCCGCCGGCGCCGCCCGCCCGCCGCCGGAGCGCGCACACGCTGACCGCCCGCGCGGTGCTCGTCACCTGCGCCGTCGCGCTGGTGTCGGTGCTGGTCACCGCGTTGGTCGCGGTGCCCCTGGCGGTGCGCGGCGCCGAACGGCGGGACCAGGAGGCGCTGGCCGCCCAGGCCCGGCTCGCCGCCGAGGTGCTCCGCGTCCGGGCGGTCCGCCAGCGGGACAGCGCCGGGGACCGGCTCATCCGCCAGCTCCGCCAGCAGAAGATCGAGGTGTACGTGATCCGGGGCGGTCGGGTCGACCGCCCCGGCCTGCCCGCACCGCTGGTCACCCGGGTCGCCGCCGGCAAGAACGTTTCCGGTCGACGGCTGGTCGACGGGGAACGCCGGCTGGTCGAGGCGCGGGCGCTGCCGGGCGGTGACGGGGTGGTGCTCACCCGGGCCGTCACCACCGGCCCGTGGCAGCAGGTGCTGCGCGGTCTCTGGCTGCCGCTGCTCGCCGGCCTCGCCGCCGGCGCGGCCGCCGGGCTGCTGCTCGCCCGCCGGCTGGCCCGGCCGATCCGCGTCGCGGCCACCGCCGCCGCCCGGCTCCGGGCCGGTGACCGGGCGGTCCGGGTGCCGGTCGAGCCGCCCGACGAGGTGGCGGACCTGGCGTACGCGCTGAACGGGCTGGCCGCCGCGCTGGCCACCAGCGAGGGCCGGCAGCGGGAGTTCCTGCTCTCCGTCTCGCACGAGCTGCGCACCCCGCTCACCGCCATCCGGGGCTATGCCGAGGCGCTGGCCGACGGCGTGATCGACGCCGACGCGGTGCCGGCGACCGGCCGGACCGTGCTCGCCGAGGCGGAGCACCTGGACCGACTGGTCAGCGACCTGCTCGCGTTGGCCCGGTTGGAGGCCGCCGACTTCCCGCTGGATCCCGGTCCGGTGGACCTGAGCCGGCTCGCCGCCGACGCGGAGCGGACCTGGTCGGACCGGTGCGCGGCGGTCGGGGTGCCGTTCCGGGTCGAGTCGCCGGGCGCGCCGGTGCCCGCGTACACCGATCCGGGTCGGATCCGGCAGGTGGTGGACGGGTTGCTGGAGAACGCGCTGCGGGTCGTACCCCCGGGGGCGCCGGTGGTGCTCGCGGTCCGGGCCGCCGGCGCGGACCCGGCGGCCGGCGGCGTGCTGGAGGTCCGGGACGGCGGCCCCGGCTTCACCGACGACGACCTGGCGGTGGCGTTCGAGCGGGGCGCGTTGCACCAGCGGTACCGGGGGGTGCGCAAGGTGGGCAGCGGCCTCGGGCTGGCGCTCGCCGCCGGGCTGGTACGCCGGCTCGGCGGCGACATCACCGCCGCGCACGCCCCGGAGGGCGGGGCGGCCTTCACCGTCCGGCTGCCCGGAGATCCTTACCTGGCTCGAACATCGGCCTGACGATCCGCTCGTGGGGGTGGGGAACGCTGACGTCACCACCGACGAGAGGAACACAGATGGCACGCCAGCGAATCGTCACCGGCGCCACCGCGCTGCTCGCCGCCGCGGCGCTCGGCCTGTCCGGGTGCGGCGCGGGCCGGGTCGGCGCCGAGCCGGTCCGGGAGACCGCGGTCGAGGTGGCCGCCGCGATGGGCGCGGACGGCCAGGCGCTCGCCGCGCTCGGGGTGGACGCCGCCGACCTGGACGTCGACCCGGTCGCCGCGCCCGCTCCGTCCGCCTCCGGCACGCCGGACGAGCAGGCCCGACCGGACCGCAAGGCCGGGGCGCAGGAGTGGCGCAAGCGACACCGCGCCCGGGTGCTGCTGCGCAAGAACACCCTGCACGGCGAGGTCGTGGTGCAGACCAAGGAGGGCACGAAGACCGTCGCGGTGCAGCGGGGGGAGGTCACCGCCATCGATGACCGTTCGATGACCGTGAAGTCCACCGACGGCTTCACGAAGACCTGGACGTACGACGAGAAGCTGCGGGTGGTGGAGCGCCGTTCCACCGTTCGGTCGAGTGATATCAAGATCGGCACCACGGTGGGCGTAGCCGGGGCCACGCAGGGTGACGGCGGAGTGGCCCGACTGGTCGTCGTTCCGGCCAAGCAGGGCTGACCGGGCGGGCTGTGGGTGACCTCAGGGATTTACCAGGCTAGGCTATGCCCCGACCTGCCGCCGCCTTTGTGGAGAACCCGTGAAGCTCTCGATCCTCATGCCGGTCTACAACGAGGAAGAACGCATCGCGGACGCCCTCAAGCAGGCGTTGGCGGTGGACTACCCCTGCGAGATCGAGCTGGTCGTCGTGGACGACGGCAGCCGGGACGGCACCGGCGAGGTGCTCGGCCGGGTGGACGACGTCCGCCTGCGGGTGATCACCCACCCGCGTAACGCCGGCAAGGGCGCGGCCATCAAGACCGCCGTGGACAACGCCGAGGGTGAGTACATGGTCATCCTCGACGCCGACCTGGAGTACGACCCGCAGGACATCCCGCGCCTGCTGGAGCCGGTGCTCGACGGCCGGGCCACCGTGGTCTACGGCAATCGCACCTTCGGCAGCCACAGCTCCTACAGCTTCTGGTACGTGATGGGCAACAAGGGCGTCACGTTGGCGGCCAACGTGCTCTACAACTCGTACATCGGCGACCTGGAGACCTGCTTCAAGCTGATGCCGCTGGAGCTCTACCGCTCGCTCCAGGTGCGCTCGCGCGGCTTCGGCATGGAGGCCGAGGTCACCGGCAAGCTGCTCCGCCAGCGGATCCGCCCCTACGAGGTGCCGATCAGCTACCGGGCCCGGGGCCGCGAGGAGGGCAAGAAGATCACCTGGAAGGACGGCGTCGAGGCGATCTGGATCCTGGCCCGCGAGCGCGCCCGGCGCCGCCCGGTCGGCCCCGCCGCCGCGCGCTGACCCGAACGACACGAGGACCCCGCATCCCGGCGTCGGCCGGGGTCGCGGGGTCCTGTCGTGTCCGGGTTCATGCGGTGGGTCCGAGGAACGCGTCGACCGAGCGGCGCAGCCCGGCGGCGTCCAGTCCGTGCCAGCGGTCGTGGTCCTCCGGCCCGCCGTAGCGGCGCAGGTCCGCCCGGCCGACGCCGAGGGCGAGCAGCCGGTGCGGCCGGTCGGCCAGTGCCTCGCTCACCACCCGGGTCGAGGTGCCGGCCAGGTACGGCTCGACCAGGATCACCTCGGCGCCGGCCAGCGCCCGCAGCCCGGCGGTGTCGAACGGCCGGGGCCGGTGGGTGTAGGCCACCGTGACCGGCCGGGCGGCCACCGCCTCCAGCGCCGCGTCCAGCGTCGGCCCGACCGCCACCAGCAGCGGCGCGCCCGGTCCGGCGTCCCGGACGACCCGCAGCTCACCCGCCTCCGGGTACGCGGTCGCGTTGCTCCGGGTGGACAACCGCAGGTACGCCGAACCCGCCCCGCACACCGCCGCGCGCAGCAGCGGTCGCACCTCGTCCGGGTGGCCCGGCACGTGCACGGTCCAGCCGTCGAGCGTGTCGACCAGGGCCACGTCGGCCGGTCCGAGGTGGGTGCGTCCGGACGCCGCCCGGTCGTAGGAGGCGCCGATGCCCACCAGCACCGCGCCCACCCCCTGGTGGCCGAGGTCGAGCTTGATCTGCTCGTAGGCGCGTTCGACGAGGAACGGGGCGTAGCTGTGCACGATCGGCCGCTGCCCGGTCAACGCCAGTCCACCGGCCACGCCGATCATGAGCTGTTCCCGGATGCCGACGTTGACCACCCGGTCCGGGTAGCGGGCGGCGGCCGGCTCGAAGGCGGCGGCGGAGATGTCGGCGAGCACGATCACGCTCCGGGGGTCGGCGAGCACCTCCTCGGCCGTGTTGACGAACTCCTCGCGCATGGTCGTGGTCATGGTCACTCCCCGTTGTCGACGACCGCGACGACGACGTGCGGCCGGTGGTGGTCGTGTCCGATGAGGGCACGGTGCAGGGCGTCGTGGTCGCGCCCGTCGACGGTGGCGGCGCTCCACCCGTGCACGGTGAACCGGCTCGCCACGCCGCCCGGCCAGCCGTGGGTGGCCGAGTGGTTGTCCACCACGATCGCGGTCAGGTCGGCCAGGCCCGTCGCCCCGGCGTACGCGATCGCCTCGTGGTTGGATCCCTCGTCCAGTTCGGCGTCGCCGAGCAGCACGTACACCCGGGGGCCGGTCCGTCCCTGGGCCCGCAGGCCGAGCGCGGTGCCGACGCCCAACCCGAGGCCGTGACCGAGCGAGCCGGATCCGATCTCGACCCCCGGCACGAGGGTGCGGTCCGGATGGTCGCCGAGCCGGCTCGCCGGGCCGCCCTGGTCGTCGAGCCACTCGACCGGTACGAAGCCGCGGGCGGCGAGCAGCGCGTAGTAGCCGGCGACCGCGTGCCCCTTGGAGAGCAGGAACCGGTCCCGGTCGGGGTCGTCCACGGTGGCCGGGGTGATCCGGAGCACCCGGTCGTAGAGCACCTGGAGCACGTCCAGCGTCGAGTACACGTTCGGGCCGAACTCGCGGCCGGCGCGGACCCGGTCCAGCAGCGCGGCCAGCTCGGTGGCGGTGGTCGTCGTCATACGGATAGCCTCGGACCTGAAGCGAACTTCAACTCAAGGCCCTGTGATGCATGAGGCAACCCTGACCATCGGCCAGCTCGCCGAGCGGAGCGGCGTGGCGCCCTCCGCGCTGCGCTACTACGAACGGCTGGGCCTGATCCGCGCCGCCCGTACCGGCGGCAACCAGCGTCGTTACGCCCGCACGGAGCTGCGCCGGGTGGCCTTCGTCCGGATCTCCCAGCAGGTCGGCGTCTCGTTGGACGAGATCCGGGAGGCGCTGGACTCGCTGCCCTCCGGGCGTACGCCCACCCCGGACGACTGGGCCGCGCTCTCCCGAGCCTGGCGGGACCGGCTGGACGAACGGATCCGGCTGCTCGGCAAGCTCCGCGACGACCTGGACGGCTGCATCGGCTGCGGCTGCCTGTCGTTGCAGCGCTGCACGCTCTACAACCCCGGCGACTCGCTCGCCGCCGAGGGCCCGGGCGCCCGCCTGGTGCTCCCCCGGGATTGAGGCGTCACCGCACCAGCAGCACCTTGCCGAGGTGGTCGTTGGTCTCCACCAGCCGGTGCGCGTCGGCGGCGTCCGCCATCCGCACCCGGGCGTGCACCACCGGGCGCACCCGACCGGCCTCCACCAGCGGCCACACCTGCTCGCGGACGCCGCGCGTGATCGCCGCCTTCTCCGCCACCGGACGGGACCGCAGCGCGGTGGCGTGCACCGAGCCGCGCTTGGCCAGCAGCATCCCCAGGTCGAGTTCGCCCTTGCGGCCACCCTGCATGCCGATCACCACGAGCCGCCCGCCGGTCGCCAGCGCCGCCACGTTCCGGGGCAGGTAGGACGCGCCCATGATGTCGAGGACCACGTCCGCGCCGCGCCCGTCGGTGACCCGGCGTACCTCCTCGACGAAGTCCTGCTCGCGGTAGTCGATCGTGTGCGCGGCCCCCAGCTCGCGCAGCCGGTCGTGCTTGGCCGACCGGGCGGTCACCACCACCGTCGCGCCCAGCGCCACCCCGAGCTGGATCGCGAACGTGCCGATCCCGCTGCCGCCGCCGTGCACCAGCAGCGTGTCGCCCTCGGCCAACCGGGCCAGGTCGACCACGTTCGACCAGACCGTGCAGGCCACCTCCGGCAGGGCGGCGGCGTCGACCAGGTCCACCCCGGCCGGCACCGGCAGCAGCTGCCCGGCCGGCACGGCGACCTGCTCGGCGTATCCGCCGCCGGCCAGCAGCGCGCAGACCTCCTGGCCCACCGACCAGCCGGTCACGCCGGGACCGAGCGCGCGGACCGTCCCCGAGCACTCCAACCCGGGGTACGCGGGCGCGCCCGGCGGCGGCGGGTAGTGGCCCTGCCGCTGGAGCAGGTCGGCCCGGTTGACCGCGCTGGCCCGCACCTCGACGACGACCTCGCCGGGGCCGGGCTCGGGGTCGGGCACCTCCGTCCAGACGAGGGCCTCGGGTCCGCCGGGTTCGGTGATCGTGATCGCGCGCATGGCTCAGTCTTACCCGATCCCGGGTTCGTGGCAGACTATGCGCGGTCGGGTTCCCCTCGGGGAGCACGTCGGGAGGGTTCGCCTAGTGGCCGATGGCGCTGGTCTTGAAAACCGGTAAGGCAGCGATGTCTTCGTGGGTTCGAATCCCACACCCTCCGCGATCACCAAAGCCCCGTTTACGCAGCTCAGCCCCGGCTTTCAGGCCGGGGCTGAACGTTGATGGGGGGATGGTGGGGGGAGTCAGGCGCCACCCCCGCCGTTGATGGAGTGAAGCCGGCCGATGGGCTGGGTGTCCCCCACGGGGATCTGCTGCTCTTCGAGCGTCTTCATCACCTTGCGCAGAAGCACCGTGTTGATCTCGGCCTGCTGGTCGACCCGCTGGATCGCTTCGGCGAGCTGGTCGATGCGTCGCCGGTCCTCCCGCAGCAGCCGGTTCTCGTGTGCCATCTCCGCTGCCTGCTGCTTGTAGGTCAGGGCGCGCAGCCACCCCACCATGGCGGGGCCGGTGAACCAGCAGATCAGGGCGAGCGCGAACGAGAGGCTGTCGAATGGCTCGCGCAGGGTGAAGTGGGTGTAGGTGTCGAGGGCGCGGGCGACAACCGAGACGCCGCCGAGGGCGCAGACTCCGCCGGCGATGGACCAGAGGACGGCTGTCGGCCGTTTCGCTTGGTGGTACACGGTCTGTTCAGCTCCGATCGTCTTTGACCTGGGACGGGATCGGAGGCGGGTTCGTTCGCGGTCCGCCCTGCCTCCTGCCGGCATAGCCGGCACGTGCCCACTTGTTCGCGCGGTGGGCGGGGGCGGGCTCAGGCGGGGCCGGGCTCGATGCTGGTGTGCCGTGACGGCGGGATCTGCGAGCGCGGGCGGGCGTGGCGCAGCTGGTCGAGGGTGGGCTGCGCGAGCATGGCGGTGATGTCGCCGAGGGGCTGCCCGTGCTGCTGACCGCCGTTGCCGCCGCTGGTGGTGGTGGCGTCGGTGCAGCTCTTGCCGCCGTCGGGCTGGCCGGGTTTCGGGCAGCCGGGCGCGGAGCGGGTGCCGACGCGCATGCCCCGTTTGGTGAGCCGGTGGCGTTCCAGCACGGTGCGGTAGTCGACGTGCCCGGCGGTGGTCTGGTCGGCGGGTTCGGCGCAGTCGGGTGGCGGCAGGTCTTCGAGAGCCGCGGCGGGTAGCTCGCCGACGGTGGCCACCGCGGTGGTGGTGGCTTCGGCGGCTTGGGGGCCGATGGGCACGGGCAGGCTGCCGGGGGCGGTCACGACCGGCGCCGGGGTGGTGGTCGGCTGCGGGGTGGCGTCGGCGTCGGGCAGTGGGGCCGGGTCGGTGGCGGGGAGGGTGACGACGACCGGGGGGACGTCCACGACGATGGGCGGCACGTCGACCACCAGCGGGGGCACGTCCACGACGACCGGGGGCACGTCGACCTCAACCGGGGGGACGACTTCGTCGACCACCTCGACGACGTCTTCGACGGCCTGGCAGACGCCGTCGACGAGCGGCACGTCGCACAGGGGCGCGGTCGTCTGGGTGGGTTCGGGTGTCGGCGCGGCCTCGGTGGGCTCCGGCTCGGACGTCTGGTCGGTGTCGCGGTCCTCGGCGGGCTGCGTTGGCTCGGCGGTCGGCTCCGGGTCCGCGGTCGGCTCGGCGGGCTTGGTCGGCTCCGGCTCCGGGTCGCGGGTGGGTTCCGGCTTGGGCTCGGGTTCGCGGGTCGGCTCCGGGTCGGGCTTCGGCGCCGGCGGCTTGGGCTCGTCGGCCGGCTCGTCCGGCTTCGAGTCCACCTTCACCGGCACCACGTCGGTGACCGCGTCGAGCAACTTCTTCACCGGCCGTCCGGGCAGGCCGCGGTCGAGCGCACCCCCCGGGCGCTCGGCCACGGCCGCCGGCTTGTCGTCCGCTCGGGCGGGGTCGTCGGTGAGGGCGAGCACGCCGAGGGTGGCGCCGGCGCCGAGGCCGGCGATCAGGATGACGCGGTGGATGCTGCGGCGCATGTGGCTCACCTCCCCCCGGTGGTGATCTCCGTCGTCCGACTCACGGGACTTCTGTGGGTGGCGGGCTGGCTGCTCAACTCGCCACCGTGGTTGTCGTCAGGCAAGGAGTGTCGCGTGCCTGGCCGTGAGCTGTACATCGTCGTATAGGTGGGCGGGATTCGCACCCTCTGGTGATCGCGCGTGTCCGTACGGTCAGCATGATCGCGGTTGATGTGTCCGTTTTTGTGGCAGCTACTCGCGGGTTGGTTTCGCACCATCCGCCAGATCGTCTGAGTAGATCGTCTTCGGGCGTTGAGTAGATCCCGGGCAAGCGGCTACCAGGGGCGGATGTTCCAGATCGGCTTTTCCGCCTGGATCGCTGCCCGCTCGGCGCGCAGCGCTCCCTCACGCGTCCAGTGCCACTCCAACTTCGTACGACTGTGGTCGACGTGGTCCCACCACCGGCCGCGGCTGTGGCTCTGCATGCGGGTCTTCAGCGCTCCCGTGACGCCGACGTAAAGCAGCATGCCGCGGTCGTCGAAGAAGCGGTACAGCACCGCCTCGGCCTCGGTCCAGTGCGGAAGGTGGATCTGCTCATGGATCGTCGGCTCGGCGATGTCGTTGAGGCGCATGGTCTCTTCGTGCAGCTTCACTGCATCTCCTCTTGACGAGATAACCGGATCGGGCAAGTTCAGGACGGCCAGCGGTAACGCACCTCGTGCCGGTGCCCCGCCTTCACCATCAGCTGACACTCCACCGGCCGCCCCGACGCCGCGACCGCCACCCGGAACGTGCGCAGGATCGGCACCTCCGTCGGCAGCTCCAACGCCACGAACTCCTCCGACGTCGGCGGCCGGGTCGAGATGACGTCCTCGAACGTCACAGGCTCCACGCCCAGCTCGGCGAGCACCGCCGGTGAGCCGCCCTTGATGAGCCGCTTCCCGGTGAGGGCGGTGCCGGCGGCCAGGTCGAGGGGGTAGAAGGTGCACACCAGCTCGACCGGTTCGTCGTCAATGGAGCCGACCAGCTGCCGGCGCAACACCGGGGTGCCGGGTTCGAGGTTGAACGCGTGGGCGACCTGCACGGGCGCGGGAACTTCGCCGACATCGAGGAGTCGGTAGGAGCCGCGGCGGCCGTGTTCGGCTGCGGCGGTGATCCACGCGTAGGGCTCGCCGGGGGTGTAGGGGCGGGCGTAGTCGGCGGGGGTGATGGTCTGCTGCTGGGTGTCGCGGACGTACACGCCCTTGCCGGGCTTGCCTTCGAGGTAGCCCTCGGCCTTGAGGATGTTCAACGCGTTCTGGATGGTGGCGCCGAAGGTGTCGTAGCGCCTCATCAGCTCGGCGGTTGACGGCAGCTTCGCCTTGGGCGCGAGGTCTCCGGCCATGATCTGCGCGCGGAGTTCGGCGGCGATCTGGTGGGAGCGGGGTCGTGGGTCGCGCGGGGTGGGCATGTCAGCCTGCCTTGCGGACGTAGCGGATGTGGCGGCCGGCGCGCATGACGTTGACGTCGACCTGGTAGGGCTGGCCGGTGTGGTCGAGCAGGATGCGGGTCAGCTTGAGCACGGGCTCGGGCTTCTCCATCGCCATGGTGGTCTGCTCGTAGGGGGTGGCCCAGCGGGTGGTGACGTCTTCGCGCACCTCGGCCGGCTCGTAGCCCAGCTCGGCCAGGTAGCGGGGTGTTCCGCCGGGGATCTTCGCGGGCTGCGCGAGGGCGGTCAGCCCGGCGAGGCTGGCCAGCCAGTACGAGGTGGCGATCTCGACGGGCCAGTCGTCGGCGAGGATGAGTCGCCGACGCAGAACAACCTCGGTGCCCGGCTCGGCGCCGAGGTGCGCGGTGATGTCGGCTAGTGCCGGCTCGGTTCGGGCGTCGAGGATGCGCTGGCTTCCCCGCTGGCCGGTCTCGGCGGCTTCGTTCGCCCAGGCGTCGCCGGCGGTCGGGGTGAGGTACTGGTCGGAGGTGGTCGTCCACCTCGGCTGTCCCATGATCCGGCGCTCCTTCGGCTGGGCTGATCTTTCGCTGAACCTTACTGCCTTATGGCGCAAGTCCTTCGCATGTCGCACTGTACACGTCCTTGCTACCTAGCCTGGTATAGACGTATGGTTGCCGCCATGGACTTCAAGGCCGACATCTACGAGCGCGGCACCCACCGCGGTGTCTGGCGGTTCACCGCCGCCGACGACACCGAGGCGGTGGAGCTGGCCCGACAGCACGCCCTGAGCGTCGGCGCCGATTCGGTGCTGGTGTGGCGGTGCGACGACCTCGGCCGATGCGACTTGATCGACTCGGTGGAGGTGGACCGGTGAATTGGCCGAAGATCCGAACGATCGCCTTCGGCGTTCTCGCTGGCGTCGTCGCGTCCGCTGGAACGATCGCCGTCACCGTCGCTGGCTTCGCGCTCTCTTACGACGCGATCCGCGCGGTTGGCATCGCCTCACGCATCCGCACCGAGTGGGCGTGGCTCCTGCCGGTCTCTGTGGACGGGGCGATGGCCGTGGCGACGATCGCTGCGGTGGTGCTGCGCCGGCTGACCGGCAAGACCGAGTGGTACCCGTGGGCAGTCGTCCTCGTCGGTGCGGCCATCTCGATCGCCTGCAACGGTCTGCACGCCATCCCGCCGGCCGGGGCCGCGCTCGTCATCGAGGAGCGGGAGGTCCGGTTCGCGGTGTCGGCGATCCCGGCGGTGATGCTTGCGCTGTCGGTGCACCTGTTGGTGACGCTCGTCGAGGCGGCCAGCGTGTTCGGCGGCTCGGGTCCCGCGCAGCGGACCGCCGCAGTGGACCAGCCGGCTGAGGTCCATGTCGTCCCGGAGCCGTTGGTGGTGGACCCCGAGCCGGTGGACCCGTGGCAGTGGTCCACCCCGGTCCACGCCGAGCCGGTCCACACCGAGCCGGCCCCGGTCCACACGCCGCCGGTCCACACGCCGCCGGTCCACATCCCGGCGAAGCGGTCCACCGCCCCGAAGCGTGCCGTCCGTTCCACCCGGTCCACGCCGCAGCGTGAGCCCGCGCCGCGGGTGCTGGCGATGGTGGACCAGCTGTGGGTGGACCACCCCGCTGACCAGGACGGTCCGGAGTCGGTGAGTCGGGTGGTGAACCGGTACGGGTGGCGGAAGGCCGACGCGACGGAGGCGGTCCGCATCTACCGGAAGCAGCGCGAGTCGCAGGGTGGTCCGGTCCACGTTCCGGACTCGCCCGCCGAGCTGGACCAGATCAGTGCCTGACCCACAAGCCGCGGTGCCCGGTCCCACCTCCTACAGCCGGGCCGGGCACCGCCTCCAACCCCATCAGGGAGGAACCCACATCATGACAGCGGTCCACCTCGGGGCCTCGCCCCCTACCCCCGCACCCCCACCCCCCACCGGGCGCCGCGCGTCCCGGCACAACAAAACCGCCGCCCGCGTAGGGCGGCGGCTGGTCCGTGCCGGTGATCAAGCTGCCGGTGTGGGCTGGTGGGTCGCCGGGCGGGTCGTCCGCCACCCGTGGGCCTCGGCCGGCGCCGCGGTGACTCTCGCGGCTGCAACCCCCGTGACGGTTGGTCACATCACGCTCGGGGTCGTCGGGTCCTGCGCGGCGATGGGATCGGCGTACTGGGGAGGGCGCGAGCGCCGGCAGTCGCTCGCGATCCTACACACGTCTGCCAAATTCCGGAAGCGGCAGAAGAGGATCCGGCGACGCTGGGTGATGGTGATGACCGACTGTGGATGGGCGAAGCAGCCCGCCGAGGGGTCCACCGTGAAGCGCATGCCGAAGCGCGTGCGGGTCCGGGCGACTCCGCTCGGCGTCACCATCAAGGTGTACGCCGGCGGCGTGAGCCTGTCGGCGGCGGACGTGCGCGGCAAGGCCGACAAGCTGCGTTCGGGGTTCGGTTGCCGGGACGTGAAGGTGACCGACACCGGAGGTGGCTTCCACCTCTGGACACTCACCTTCGATGATCCTTTCCGCCGAATCATCCGTCTCGCCGGCCTCCCCGCCCCGACGAAGCGTCTGTCCGTGGTCGTCGGTCTGGACGAGGACGGCCAGGCGATCGAGAAGGACATGCGCCTACCGAACCTGATCGTCGGCATGCAGGGCGCCGGGAAGTCGTCCGAGGTGTGGGCGACCCTGCACGGGTTGCAGGAGGCGGGGATCCCGCACCGGGTGCGGGTGTTCGACCCGAAGGGCGGGCAGGAGTTCGGCGAGCTGGAGGACTCCGCCTACTACTACGAGCGGAACCCCACGAAGTGGCCGCAGTTCCTGGAGCACGCCATCCGGGCGATGGAGGTCCGGCAGGCGATGCTCCGCAAGGCGGGGCTGCGGAAGAACCCGTTCACCTGGGAGAACCCGCTCGACCTGATGGTCATCGACGAACTGTTGACGGTGCTGGCGATGTCGACCAGCTCGGCGAAGGTGCGGATCGACGGGTCGCAGGTGAAGGCGTCGGACGCGTTCCTGGTGTTCCTGTCGACGGCCCGGGCGGCGGGGTTCGGTGTGCTGGCCTGCTCGCAGCTGTCGCAGAAGTCGACGATCGGTGACGTGCGGGACCTGTTCGGCTACGTCACCTGTCTGCGGGTGACCTCCGACGAGATCGTCAACACGATCCTCGGGCCGGGGTCGTCGAAGTTGTATCCGGCGCACGAGCTGCCGAAGACGGAGGAGACGGCGGGGATCGGGTTCTTCGCGACGGAGACCGGGATCCGGAAGTACCGGGCGGCGTATCCGACGGACGCGGAGCGGCGCCGGGTGGTGCGGCGGATGAAGGCGGACACGGAGCGGTTCCGGCGGCGGGATGTGGAGGTGCAGTCGTGACCGGGCTGGTGATCGGGATGCTGGTCGGGGCGGCGTTGGCCTGGCCGGTGGGGAAGGCGTACGCGCGTGCCCAGCGCGCCTACCGGGATCTGATGGCCACGAAGAAGGCCATCAAGGGGCTGTTCAGGCGGGTCGTTGAGCAGTGGGCGATTGTGCTGAAGTTGGCGGCCGGGTTCGGTCTGCTGTTCGCGCTGGTGTTCACGGCTGGTGTGTGGATGGCGGTCCGGTGAGTCCGCTGGTGGTGTGGCGGTGGGCGACGTACCGGGGTCGTCCTAGCTTCTTCGAGCAGTTCCCGTTGCCGTCGGACTGGAAGCCGCTGGTGACTGGTGAGGGTCGTCCGGGCCGGTTGTGGCAGTGGCTGGTGGTGAACAATCGCGGGGCCGTGGTGTCGGGTGGCACGTTGGTGTTGGACGTGGACTTGGACGTGTACGAGGCCGCGTATGAGGCGATGTGCCGGTTTCAGGCTGACCGGAGCCTGGCTGCGCATGAGCTGCACGGTTTGTGGTGTGCGGCGCGGAAGGCGACGGATCCGAAGGTGGTGGGGGTGGTGGACGGCCGGGACTGGTAGCCCTCAGGACAGCGCTCATTCGCAGGAACTGACCCCCCGATAGGAGAAAAGGCATGCAGCTGTACAGCTACACCGACCCGGACGGCAACATCATCGCCGTCGACCAGGGCGACGACCTCATCCACCTCACCACCAGCGGCAGCGTGACCCTCGACCACACCGCCGCCCGGCACCTCACGGCGGCGCTGGCCGGCAAGCAGGTCCCCGCCGGGCCGATCGTTGCCGGACGCGAGTACCGGCTGCTGCCGGACCCGCAGCGCGCCGACGGACACAACGCGGAGTTCCTGGCCGGCGTGACCCGGGTGATGGCGCTGGAGGGTCCGCGGGTCACCGGCAACGTGGTCGTGATGGCCATCGACGACAGCGACGCCGACGGGATCGGCGATTCGGGTCTGGTGCACCGCCGGTACCTGGCCACCGCCTGAGCACAAAGAAGCGGCCCCCGCCGGAGCGCGAAGCTCCAGCGGGGGCCGCAGTCTGTGCAGCGTGCGGTAGGTCAGGCGGTGCGCTCGTACGCGCCGACCGGCTCCGCGCTACCGGTGGTCGGCTCCACCTGCGGGCGGATCCCGAACAGCGCGAACCCGGCCAGCACCGCCGCCGAGATGGCGCCCGTGACACCGTCGGGCACGTTCATGCCGTACTCCGCGACCAGGGCGGCGCCGGCGGCGACGACACCGGTGAACAGGGCCGGCGCGACCGGCCGGGTGGTGACGGCGATGATGAGCGCCGACACGAACGCGGTGATCGCGGCGGCGGCCCCGGCGTCGATGCCGGGCACGTTGAGGGAGGCCAGCACGGTCAGCGTGGCGCCGATGGCGCCGATGACCAGGGCCGGCTCACGACCGAACAGCTTCACGAGGACTCCTAGGAATCGGGCGGGGACGCGGGGTAGCGTCGCCGGTTGTGGCTGGGATGTCGCAGCTCCGCGAGGCGGGCTGGTTGTACGGGCCTGACGACCCGTGGCTGCCGTTGGCGCTGGTCAGGTTGTTCGAGCACCGGGACGGCAGCGGCCGGTGGGAGATCAGGTTGAACTCGCCGGCCAGCGCGCCGTCGCAGGTGGCCGTGTTCGACGGCGACCAGGCCGAGCGGGATGCGCGGGCCGAGCTGGCGCGGATCTACACCGACGGCGGCCTCGACGGGCAGTGGCGGGTCCGCCGGCCCGACGCCTACTAAAGCCGGCCGGCAGGCTCGCGGTGCGCCTGCTGGGCGCGGTGTAGCAGCACGCACCGCCACACGACCTGGCCCACCAGCGCGGCGAACGTCACGAATGTGACCGTCACCCGACCCGGGTAGTCCGGCCACACCCGCGCCAGGACGATCAGGGACATCAGCAGGCCCAGGTTCGCGGTGAACTGCATGACGTGCCGGCCGCCCGGGTTGTGCCGCCAATCCCCGCCGGTGGTCACCCAGAACGCGACCACGAAGTACCAGCACGCCGCGGCGCCGATCGCGGCGAGCGCCGTGTTCAGGTTGCTCACCGGGACCCCCTCAACGCTTCTGTGATCATCGGCCCGAAGTGGTTGCGGCGGCGCAGTTCAGTCAGCTTCCGGGCGGCCTCGTTGACGGGCGCATCGTCGGCGCGCGCCTCTTCCAGCTGCTCCTTGGCGCGTTCGAGCATCCGGCGTGCTTCCTCGACCGCGCGGGAATCGGGTCTGCGCTTACGACGCCAGATCACGACGGCCTGCCTCCCGTGCCAGCTCCTGGAGCAGGTGCACCGTGAGTTCGGTGTTCGGCAGGAGCTTGGCTACTTGCTCATCTCTTACCCGGATCTGCTCATCCTTGACCTTGATGGTCTCTTTCAGGTCAGCGATCTGGGAGTTCTTGTCGTCGACCCGGTCAGTGTGTGATGACCGTGGGATGAGGCGTCCGAGGGCCATGAGGAGCACGAACACCCCTGCGATTGCCCAGCCGCTTCGGTCGGCGAGTACGTCTCCCGGTATGCCGAGCAGGTCCATCCGCCGCCCCCGTCATGTAGTTGTCGATCGTCGCCTCAGTCCGCCAGTCGGGCGGCGAGTTCGTCGGCGACCTGCCGGGCCAGCTCGGCGGGGATCGCCGCGGCGATGCGCTCCGGCGACAGGCCGGCGAGCACCAGCGGGGCGAGCTGGACGGCGACCTGCTGCTCGTCGACCAGGTCCCGACCTGCCAGCCCGGCCACGTCGGCGCGCACAGCGGCAACCTGGGACGGCATGCCGCGCATCAGGTCGAGGACGGCGCCCATGGTGACGCCGGAGCGGCCGATCTCGCAGCCGTGCAACGCCTCGCGGATGATCGGTATGTCGGCCTTGGTGAGCGGCATGTCGTCTCCCTGGATGAGTCCGATGGTGGTGAGGTAGCGGCGGATCACCGGGGTTTGGTCGCGGCCGGCGCGGATCGCGTCCCGGTGGAAGCTGATGTGCGTGTGGAAGGTGTGGCTGCTGTCGCCGCTCGAACGCTTGCCGAGCCGGTCCCAGCGCCGCACCGTCCGCCCGTCCGGGGAGTAGATGACCTCCCGGATGTCCCGGGTGTCCGCCGTCCCGGCCGCGCACTGGGCGACCAGCCAGGTGGAGAACGTCCGCAGCGTGTGCGTGGCGCCGCCGGAACGCACCGAGAAGGTGCCGATGTCCAGCGCGCAGGCGAACTCGGTCAGGGCGGCGTCCCGCGGGGACTCGCTGACCGAGTAGCCGTACGACCGCTGCTCCGGCCTGCCGAGGTGGTAGGAGTCGCCTTGCCGCTGGTGGGCGGTGTCTCCGACGATGCCCACTTCGACGGACTCAAGGCCGCCTCGGCCGAGGTGCTCCAGCAGCAGCCGGCGGGCGTCGAGCAGCGTCTGCGGTGCGGTCGTGGCCACCAGCTCCTCCTACTTGTGGATGAGGCACTTCGGGGTGTTGGTGCTGGTGCTGCCGTCCATCAGCGCGAACATGTCCGCCACCGAGTGGTAGCCGAACGCGTACAAGCCCTCCGCCGGCGCCCACGACGCGTACGCCCGGCACGCGTTACGCACCCTGTTGGCGGTCTGCGCGTCCGCCGGGTAGTCCCACATCCGGCCCGGCACCTGGTTGAGGCGGGCGTCGTTCCAGTACGGCGGCAGCACCCAGTAGCGGCGGTCCGCCCACGTCACCGGATCGGCCTTGTACAGGTCCCACGACGCCTGGCCGATGTTCCGGTGGTCCGGGTTGTCGTCCACCGTGTGCGAGGGGGCCCACAGGCCGCAGTTCCCCGAGTCCGGGTTGTCGGCCATCACCTTGCCGTGCAGCGCCTTGATGGCCGCCTTCGCCTGCGCGATGGTGACCTGCGTGTCGAGGGGCTCCTCGCCGAGCAGGTCCCAGGCGTAGTGGATCCGGTCGGCCGGCACGCCGAGGCAGCCGAGGGCGGCGCGGATCTCCCGCAGCCGGGCCACGCCCAGGCTGTACGCGTCGAGCGGCTGGTAGCCCTCCACCGGCGGGTTGTGCGGGGCCCCCCACCACGGCGACCACAGACTGCCGTTGATTTTGTCGATGGCGCCGGATGAGGTGCCCTTCGTCATCAGCAGCACGTGCACGTCCCGGCCGGCGGCGACGTGCTCGGCGATGGAGACGCCCGCGCCCAGGGTTTCGTCGTCGGGGTGCGGGACGCAGAAGATCACAGGACGACCCATCGGGCCTGCCTTTCGTAGAGAGGTGAGAGCAGGGGTTCGGCGCAGGTCAGCCGAACGGCAGCACGATCAGCCGGCGCCGCTGGAACGTGCCCGTTCCACCCACGCCGACCTGGTACTTCGCCGTGAACGTGTTCGTTCCGGCGGTCAGCCCGGTGATCGGGAACGCGTAGCTGACCTGGTACAGGTCACCGGACGCGGACGATTCGACGATCACCGCGTTGTCGGTGTTCGCGCCGACGCTCGACGCCCCGGACACGGCCACGCCCATCTGCGCGTTCGCCCCGGCCGTGTTGTTCGACATCAGCGCCGACAGGATGACGAGCGCCGTCGTGCCGGTAGTGATCGTGACCTGCGGGCCCACCGTCCCCAGATCCGTCCACAGCGTGGACGCGGTGGTCTGCGCGGTGATGACCGTGTCCGAGCCGACCACCCGCTCCGCGATCGCGTTCGGCCCCGTGGTCACCATGATGCGGCCCGCGGCAGTCGCCTTCGCTGGCGCCGTCTCCAGCAGGTTGTCACGGACGTGGGTGTTGAACTGCGCGGCGGTGAACACGCTGTTCGCGACTGCCGTCATCGGGGAAACCCAGGCCATCAGACCACCTCGTGCTCTCGCGTCTCATCGATCAGGTCCGCCACCGACTGGCCGCCTGGCACGCCGCAGGCGACGGCCTGACGGTGCCCCGGCGGCGCCCAGTTGCGGGTCTGCGGCACCGGCCTCACAGCTAGGGCCGCCCAGATCGCGGCGGCGTCCTCAGGCCAGGCGACCGGCTGCACCAGCCGACAGTTGGAGCACGACAACACCGCCTGCCCGGCCGTGACCTGCTCGGCGCCGCCGCAGTACGGCCGGCCGCAGTCGGCCACCCAACGCCCGTGATTCACATACGCCTGCGCCACGTCGGCCTCCTGTCAGTTGCCGAGCAGACCGACATCGAACTTGCCCTGCGTCGCGTGGTCGAAGATGAACACCGTGGCGGCGTCATCCCGGCCGGTGTCACCGAAAACGCCCTGGTTGAAGCCTTGACCGGTCGTGTTGAACGTGAACGGGTTCGTGGCCACCTTCGGGATCCGCTCCACCGTGAACGTGGTGACGTGGTCGCCGCGGCCGACAGCGTGTTCGATGCGCTCCACCCAGCAGTCCGCGTCCAGGCCGGTGCCCGAGTCGACGACCCGCACCCGGTCGCTGAGGTCGCGGCCCAACTGCTGCATCAGCCGTGCCGGGATCCCACCGCGGAACGTCACCGTTAGCGTCGGCTGCCGGCGTGCCCGCCCGGCGAGAATGATGTCCGCGATGGCGATCGCATCCGCAAGGCTGGCCAGAGAGGGTTCACGCTCGGACGGCCACGATTGCCGGCTGCCGATATCGCTGATACTGGCCGCGTCCTCCGCGTGGACCTCCACCTCGGTCTGCGTCGCCACCGGGTACGCGCGCACCGCCATCCCGTCGATGACCGCCGGACCGCCCACCGCAGTCACGTACACCGTGGTGGACTGCCCCGACGTCCGCGACAGCGACGTCGTCACCGTCCCCGACGCGGGGGTGTAGTCGACGCCCTCCACCGGCGGGACCGCCCCGAAGAACGGCTCACCGGAGCGGGCGGCCAGGGCGACGGTTTCACCGTCGGCAAGGGACCGCGTTCCGGCCATCTGCCACACGTTCTCCAGCTGCCCAGACGGCACCCTGACGGGGATGCTGTAGGTGACGTCGTTGACGACGTCCCGCCAGCCCGGGTTGTACGACATGGGCGCCGAGTAGCAGGGCTCGACACCACCGGACCGCCATGTCGCCTGCACCGTTTTCGATGCCGCCCGTAGGAGCCGGTGGTGCCGGTCGCGGAACACGAACGTTCCGTTGGTGTCGACCGCGACCCGGCTGCCGGGCCCCTCGGAGTCGAGGATCTGCTGCAGGGCGGCGAACGCGTCGACCCCGTCCGCCCACCACCACGGCAGCGTCGACGCGCCCACGTCGAGGTCCCGCCGGTCCGCCGGCCAGCCCGCCGCGTCGAGCAGCAGCCCGATCGCCGCACCGGTCCGCACCGCCGAGTACAGCGGCGTGGACAGACGAACGTTGCGCAGCCGGGCCAGCCCGTCCAAGGCGGTCACCTGAACGGACCGCTGCTCCAGGGCGGGTTGCAGCTCCACGTCGTCCACGTAGCCGCGCAGCAGCCCGTACGTTGTGCCGCCGTAGGTGGCCCGCACCCGAAGCTCCCGCCCCGACCGGAGCTTCCCCGCCAGCGGCGACGACGCGTTCTCCGGGGTGTAGTCCCGGGAGCGGTTGTCCAGCTCGAAGCCGCCCCGGCCGCCGGCGAGCGGGTCGAACGCGCGGCCGTTCTCCCGCCCATACTGCGCGGTCAGCAGGGTGCCCCGGTCGAACACCCGGGCGGTGACGTCCTCCCCGAC
Organism: Micromonospora sp. WMMD754; assembly: GCF_049315235.1. Lineage (NCBI taxonomy): Bacteria > Bacillati > Actinomycetota > Actinomycetes > Micromonosporales > Micromonosporaceae > Micromonospora > Micromonospora sp. WMMD754. The sequence continues at coordinate 1,828,642 of NZ_CP186058.1, read as the reverse complement.
GCCGGTGAACAGGCCGTCGCCGGACCAGTCGATACACACCTCGTAGTCCGGCAGACTCATGCCCGGCCCTGCCGTTTCAGGTTGTCCAGCGAGGTGGCCAGCCAGTTCTCCACTTCCGGCTGCGACCCGATAACCCCGTGGTTGGTCAGGGTCACCTGCACCACGGTGGTGCTGCCGCCGGCGCCGACGCCGGGCACGACCCGCTCTGGGCCCCGCTCACCGAAGCTGTAGGAGTTACCGGACCGCAGCCCGTACCCGTACACCGGTTCCTGGATGATCCCGCCGTTCGCCATCGCGATGTGGATGTGGTTGCGGTGCGCCTCCATGAGGCTGTTGTTGAACGAGCCCTTGTTGACGCCGCGGGTGTACGCGTAGTCGCGGCTGTTCGTCCGGTGGATCAGCTCCAAGGGCCGCCTGCCGGCCAACACCCGCGCCAGGGCGTCCTGGTTGTAGCCCATCCAGTCCACCGCCCGCCCCGACCCATGCCACAGCGGATCACCAGGCCGGTACCCGTTGCCGAACTCGCCGGACAGCGGGCCGGTGGCGCGGATCATCGCGACGATGCCCCGCCACACCCCCGAGTCCCCGCGCTGCGCACCCGGGCTCGCCGGCCAATCCCCGAACGCCGGCGTCACCGCCTCCGCGACCTCACGCCGCGACGGGATCCGCGTCTGCCGCACCGTCGTCGGATAGGGCAGACTCACCGCGCCACCACGCGCATACCCGGCCACCTGGCCGGTCGCGTTCATCTCCTCCAGCAGACCTGGATGCTGCTTCTCGATCTGCTGCCGGGACTCCTTGCGGATGACGAACTCGTCGGCGTGCACGATGCCCGCCGGCTCGTACTTGCTGCCCGGCCCCGTCCAACCGCCGGCATGGTAGTCCCGGCCCTGCACCGGCCCCTGGAAGCCCTTCGGGATCGTGCCCTTCTTCAACGCCTGCTGATACGTGTACAGCCGCTCCAGCCGCTCCAGCGCCACCGGGTAGCCGACCAGCGAAATCGCCGCCTTGTAGTCCCCGTCGAACGCGTCAGCCTTACCCTTGGCTTCCTTCAGCTTCTTGTCCGCCTCGGTCGCCCCGGGCGCAGACGCATTCGCCTTGTACTCGCCGTCGTACTTCTCGGCATCCGACTTAGCCGTCCTGAACTGCTTCGCCACGTCCGCGATCTGCTTGTCGGTGAGACCGGCCGCGGACAGCGTCGCCCGCAGCGCAGGAGTCATCTTCCCGTCGAACGCGGCACCCAGTTCACCCGCCTTGCCCTGAAGCTCGATCGCCGCCAACGCCAAGTCCCGGGTAGCAGCCTTGGCCTCGTCCGAGTTACGTCCGTGCTCCTTGACCACCTTCGCCGCATCCTTCTGCGCCTTCGCCAAGCCGTTCTGCGCGTCGATGAAACCGAACACCGGATCGGTCTCGGCCTTCATCTTGCCGGCCAGGTCAGCGAGGGCATCGCGCTGGCCGCGCGCCGCAGCCGCAGCCGCATCAGCGGCGGTCTTGTACTCCAGCGTCTTCCCCGCCAGGTCAGACGTCGGCGCCACCGCCTCCTTGGTGGCGCCCGCCGCGGTCTCGATCGCCGCGGCGTACTGCGGGAACAGCTTCCGCAACTCCTCCACCGACACGCCGGACTTGCCGGCCTCGACGGCGAGCCGGTCGAACGCCTGCCGCGCCGCATCCGCCTTCCCGCTGGACACGAGCTGCGCGAACGCCGAGTCCATCGCGATGACCCGCTCCCGGGTCCGCGTCAGCGACGTGTTCGTCGAGTCCAGCCCAGGCACGACCCCTTCGAGGATGTCCTGGCCCCAGCGCGCGAACTTGCGACGGTCGTTGTCCGTGTCCGCCAGGAACTTCAAGCCCGTGTTCAGGTCAGCCATGTCGCCGCCGAGCACGCGGGCTGCTTCACCAGCCAGCGCCCCCGACTGCCCCCACCGCTCCAAGCCGGTCGCCAGGGCGTCCACCTGCGGGGAAAGGTCACCGACGATCTTATTGACTACCGCGCCCGCGACCTGGAACGCAGCGAACGCCACCGCCGCCCGCCCAGCCCACTTCGACGCCGTCTCCAACCCACGCGCCGCCCGCGCCCCGGCCGGTCCGGTGGCCTCCAGCTCGGCGCGGAAGTCGGCGTTCATGCGGCGGGTCTTCACCCACCCGGCGCCGAGCAGCGTCGTCGCGCCGCCCAACGCGGTGAGCACGACCAGCGTGTTCCCCACCGCCGGCGGTAGCTGCGACAACTCGCCCACGACGCCATCAAGGCCCTGGGTCAGGGTCCGAAGGCCACCGTTCGCGCCGGACGACGACTCGATGGCCAGCGTCTCCAGGGAGCCCTTCAGCCGCTCGATGTCACCGGCGAGGTTGTCGGTCCGCATTCGGGCGGTCTCGGCCGCGTACCCGGCGTCGTTGGTCTTGTCGATCCACTCCTGAATGCCGTCGGCGCCCTGTTCGTACAGCACTGAGGCGGCGCGGATCGCATCGGAACCGAAGATCGTCGCGAGCGCCGAGTTGCGCTGCTCCTGGGTGAGCCCGCCGAGCTTCTCGCGCAACTGCCCGGCCATCTGCGCGATACCGACGAAGTTCCCCGCCGCGTCGTACGCGTTGATGCCCAGCCTTCCCATCAGCGCGGCGGCCTTGTCGGACGGGCTGGCCAGCATCAACAGGGCGGACTTCAGGCTGGTGCCGGAGTCCGAGCCGAGCAGGCCGGCGCTGGCGAACGCCGCCAGCGTGCCCGTGGTGTCCTCCACCGACATGCCCATCTGGTGCGCGACCAGACCGGCCTGCGACAGCGCGTACCCCATGTCGTGCACGGAGCCCTGGGCTTTACCGGCGGCGGCGGCGAGCAGGTCCGCGATGTGTGGCACGTCCGAGCCCTGCAAGTTGAACTGGGTCATCGCGCTGGCCGCGGTCTCGGCGGCCTCGGCGACGTCCAGCCCGCCAGCCGCGGCGAGGTCCAGGGCACCACGTAGGCCACCGCCGAGGATCGCCGCCGTGGACACCCCGGCCTTGGCCAGCTCTTCGACGCCCTGCGCCGCCTCCGTCGCGCTGTACGAGGTGTCCTTCCCGGCCTGAAGCGCGGCAGCGCGCAGCCGCTCGATGTCACCCACCGAGGCGTGCGTCGCCGCGGATACAGCCGACATCTGCTTCTCGAAGTCCATGCCGAACTTCACGGCCGCGCCGGCCAGGCCGAGGAGCCCGGCGCCGGCGACCGCGGCAGAGTCGGCAACCTGATCCAGGTGCCCCGCCCGGGCGGCCTTGTCCATCTCCCCGACGAGGCTGCGGGTGGCGGTACCGGCCTGCTTCAGGCCGTTCATGTACCCGGCGACCTCGGCGGTGAGCTTCACCCCAACGACTCGCAGCGCCATCCCGTCACCCCCTCTTCCGCAGCGTCCACAGCCGGGCACCCGCGTACGGGCTGGGCTTCTTGCCGTCGTCAGCGGCCCGCTGCGCCTCGATCAGCGCGAGTTGCGCGCGGCACGTCGACCGGGCCGCCTCGAACTGCGTGCCGGTCTCCTCCGCCGAGGTGCACTCCTCAAGCGGCCCACCGTGCAGCGGGCACAGCTTCGACCGGTACAGGGCGAGCGCGAGGATCTCCGCCCGGTCCTGCTCGGTCCACTCCGGCTCCCGCACGGTGACCGACCGGACCAGCCGTCCCCGCCGGCTGTAGACATGCGTCGTCGTCTCGACCGGCTCCCGACCGTCGAAGCGGCTGGGTGGGATACCGAGCCGCTCGGCCGCCTCTACTCGGTCCCTGTACCCCGGGTCATCCTGGAGGCGGCGGGCGAGAAAGGGACATCCACGTCCCTGCGGTTCAGCGCCCACGCCGCGTCGGCGAGCGCGTTGAACTGCCGGTCCGTCAACGCCTCACCCAGCGTCGCCCACTCCGCGTCGTCGAGCTGCGGGTCGACCACCGACCGGCGGACCAGCGCCGGCCAGAACGTCTCCGCGTTCACCCCGAGCAGCTTGTCCCGCTCGTCGACCCCGCCCTCGTCGTCCTTGCGCGGGGGGTGCTCGGCGCAGAACGCCATCCACACGTGGTGCGGCATCGCCCGCAGCCGGAAACGGTAGGTGTGCGCCTGCATCTGCTCCCGCAGCGCCTGGATCTGCTCGGCGATCGCCGCCGACCCATCGCCCTCCAGCGACGACGCGGGAACCCGCAGCGCGTCTTCGAGCTGCTGCTCCAGCTCCTCAAACTCGGCGGTCAGGTCACCGCGCAGGCAGATCGGCACCGTCCGCTCGGGCAGCTTCGCGCCGGCGAGCAGCGTCTTGAAGTCGGTCATGACTCTCCTGTCCCGGGTCCCGGATGGGGTGCCCGGCCGGCTCCGGGACAGGACCGGCCGGGCACGCTCAGAGAGATCAGGCGACCGCCGCGCGCAGCGCCGGGCTCGACGTGATCTTCAGGGGGATCTCGTACCGCTCCACCGTGTTCGGCTCCGGGTCCACCCGCGCGACCTCACCGCACAGCGCCGGGTACACCTCCACCTTCTGCGCGCTGGCCCACGCCGTGGACGCGGCCACCGACCGGCGGACCACCACGTAGCCGGCGGCGTCCCGCACCAGCGTGTCGAAGATGGTGTCGGTGCCGGACTGCTTCTTCAGCCGCAGCATCGTGCCGGAGAACGAGGTCCGACCGTTCACCGTGGTGCTGAAGGTGCTGTCCAGCGCCGACGTGTCCACGTCCGCGGTCTCCGGCCGCAGACCCACCAGACCGTCCGCCGTCAACGTCGACTGAAGCAGCATCCCCGCGTTCAGCTCCGTCGTCGTCGGCGCGTTGATGTTGCTGATGGACGGCACCCAGGCGACCCGGGTCTTGCCGTCACTGGTGATGTCGGGCATGAATCAGCTCTCCTTCGGTGCGCCGCTGGCCGGCTTCGAGGTGGTCGGGGACGTGCTGGTGGTACTGGCGGCGGTCGAGGTGGACTGCACGTCGACGAGCTGCGCGTCGTGCAGCACGTCCACCGGCTCTGGCGGCGCCGACGGCTCCCAGCCCAGCGCCCGCCACGTCTCCACCACGTCCGCCGCGAACTGCGCGTGACCGCCGTGGTCGGTGTGCCGCATCCACACCTGGTCGGAGCCGGCCGGCTCCGTGGACTCCGACCAGCCGCGCGGCACCCACCGGTCCCGCTCCTCCGCACCGGTGGCCAGCGCCTTCGCGCCGTACCCGTCGGTCAGCCAGTAGTTCGTCTTCGCCATGACAGGCCCTCTCAGCAGCGGATCAGCTTGTAGGTCACGGAGGTGGTCGCCGAGTAGGTGACCGTCGCGACACCAGTGGACGGGTTGACGTGGCCCGGGCTGAGCCGGAACCACCGGTCCGCGCCGGCCGGCACCGCCTGAGCGACCGCCGTGCCGGCGTTGCCCACCGCGGTGGTGCCGGGGTCCGCGATCGTCACGTTCACCGACGAGCCGGAGCCGTTGATGACCTGGAGCAGCGCCCCGTTCGGGCCGATGTCCGAGGCGGAGATCGTGTCGGAAGACGCCACCGCCGCCGCGGTGATAGCGGTCGCCGTGCTGGTGACCGAGATTGCGGTGAGCAGCGCCATCCGGCGCACCCCCTTCAATGAGAATCCCTACAACCGCGCCCGAACAGGCAGCGGCGCTACTGGCGCACCCCAGGTACGGTGCGCGGCATGACTTCTGAGCAGCACGAATCGCGGTGGTCCCTCACCCACACCGGCAACCGGGTGCTCCTGGCCGTCATCATCGGCCTACTCGTCGGCTGGATCGGCGCGCTCGCCGGTGCCACCGGCACCGCGCACGTCATCGTGTTCGTGCTGGTCTTCGCCATCACCTACGGCGTGCTCACGTTCGTCGCCCGCCGCTAAGCCGGCACCGACTCCAACCGGTAGACGTCAACGCGATCCATCACCAACGTGCCGGTGGACTCGTCACGCTGAGGCGGGCTGCCCTCCTCGCGGCGAATCGGCCAGCACGACCGGCCCGCGATGGACGGGACCACGTCCAGCAGCGCCGCACGGACCCGCTCACCGAGCGCCCGCGCCGCCGCCGCGTTCCCACCCACGCAGTGCACCCACGCACGCAGCACGAACCGCTCCGACGAGCCCTCCAACGCCCTGCTGTCCGGCAGCTCCGGGTCCTCGTCACCGAAGTACACCAGCACGTACGGCGGGGCGGTCTCCTTCGGCACCGCCCCATCCAGAACCCGCAGCGGGTTACCCGGGGCGGCGGCGAGCAGAGCCAGCACAGCGTCCGCGTGCGCCCGCACCGTCATGACCCCTCCAGCAGCCGCGCCGCCAGGTCCTCCAACGCCCGCTCGAACCGCGGCGCCTCAGCCTGACCAGCCGGCAGCATGTGCGGATGCGGAGGGCTGGTCGGCGCACCGTTCTCCAAGATGCTGCCCAGCGAGCCCTGACCCCGCCCCACCTCCGGGCCGATCTCCGCCACCGGCCCCCGCAGGCCCTGACGCAGGTCATAGCCGATCGAATACGGATACCGGCGCACATGCCGGCCGATCCGCTTCGCCCTGTCCTGCGCGTCCTTCTTCACATTGAGGGCCCCTCTGGCGACCACCTGGGTGACCTCCTTCGGCGCCCCCGACAGCGCGCCGTCAAGCTTCGCCACCCACCGATCCAGATCCCGGTGCTCAACTCTGAAGCCCATCAGCTCGTCCGCTCTGTCACACCCAGCCGCCGCGCCGTCGCGTGGGTCTTGTGGGCCAGGTCCCGCACCAGGAACACCCGGCCGACCAGGTCCGGGTCGTGCACCGAGGCGGTCACCTCCACCTCGTCGCCGACTTCCACCCCGACCACCGACATGGGCAGGTGCACCTCCAGCCGCAGCAGCAACTGGTAGTCCTCGCCCGCATCGGACTGGGCGGCCTGCGCGTTCGGCTGCTGCACCCGGCACTTCCCGGCATAGACCGGCTCGTAGGTGACCACGACATTGCCGTCATCATCCGACCCCTCACCGGACGGACGCCGCACCACGCACTGGTCGACCATCAACCGCTCGGCGGCGGCTCGGCCGCGGTGTAGCAGAGCATCCACCCGCGCGCCCCCTTACGGTCTCGACACCACCCCGACAGACGGCCGAACAACCACACCCGCAGGACGGGCCACCGTACCGGTGTACGGACGCGACACCTGCCGGCCCGGCACCGACGTACCCGCGGCGCCGACCAGCACCGGCACCTCCGCCCCATCCGGGGCCACCTCGCCAGCCCATCCCGCCGACGGGCCACCGACCTGAACCGGCAAACCGAGGCCGTCCGGGCTGAGCACCGCACCGAGCAGCACCGGACCGCCCACCGCAGTGGGTACCGCGACGCCGTCCGGGCCGACCTGCACCGACCAGCCCACCGACGGGGCACCAGCGGCGGCCGGGACCACCAGACCGTCCGGCGTGGCCGCAGCCGACCAGCCCACCGCCGGAACGCCAACGGCGACCGGCGACGGCAGGCCGTCAGGGGCCGCTGAGAGCGACCAGGAGACGCCAGGAGACCCCGCCGCCACCGGAAGGGACACCCCGCCCGCAGCGACGCCCAGAGAGCCGTCCACAGCCGGTGAACCCACCGACGTTGGGACCGCCACACCATCCGCAGCGGTGGTCAGCGTGCCGTCCACCGACGGGACACCCAAGTCGACCGGCGCCGCCACGCCGTCAGGGGCGACCGTCGCGTCCACCGACGCCGCCGACACCTCAACGAGCACGCCGACCATCGACGCCGAGCCCGTCGAGGTGACCGACTCCCCGCCGTACGAACCGCCCGCGCCCAGCAACCGATACCCGACGGCCGCCCGCACATTCGCGCTGCCGGTATTCCGCGACGTCGCGTGGTCGACGACCTCCGTGTAAACGCCGTCGAAGGTCAAGTTGGTGGGGATCGTCCCGGACGCCACCCGGGCGTGCGCCGCCACGAACAGCGCCGAGCCGGCACCCACCCCGGACAGGGTCGGCAGGGTCAGCGACGACGCCGACACCACCGCGGTGGAAGCCTGCACAACCGAGGCAGCCCCACGCAGAACCACCAGTTCCCAGCCGCCCGTCACCGACCCCGAGTTGCTGATCGTGGGGGCGGTGTCACCGGACTGCAGCACACGCCACCACACGTACATGCGGCTGTTGCTGCCCTGGTTCACCGGCCACGACCCCGGCACCTCGGTCCAACCGGCACCCGGGTCCATGGTCAGGTTCGTACCCGACACGTGCCCGACCAGCACCGCCACATCCCCAGCCGCCCACCCGGCCGGCAGAGCGGTGTCGAAGCTGGTGCGGGTAGCCGACTCCGAGTTCCCCGCAGCAACATCGAAGTAGGAGACCGCCACAACGCCCTCCCGGTCAGCCCATCAGCTCGACGAACGCCTGCCGTTCCGGCCCCCGACTCGTCAGATCACAGCCACCCCGGTAGAACCACGACACCAGATCCACATCCGGCTGGGAGCGCAGGTAGGCCATGTTGTCCCGCATCGCCTTCGCCGCCCCTGACCCGTCATCACCGGTCTTGCGGGCGATCCCCCACTCGGCGATCAGCAGCGGCTTGCGCACCTCCGCCCGCCGCGCCGTCGCCAGAGCGAACTCGTTGCGCTCCATCACCGACCGGTACGTCGAGTAGCCGGTGTCGTAGATGTCGAAGCCCACCCCGTTCACGCCTGCCAGAGCGGCGACCTGCCCGAAGTCCGACCACCAGCTGGCGGTCCGGCGCGCGTAATACTCCGTGAACACCGGCACCAGCCGCACCTCGCTTCGACGAGGGTGTCCGGCTAGGGCGGCAGTAAACTCCGCCCACTCCTGCCGGAACTGCGCCGGCGTCGGATCCCCCGAGTCCTGCTGCTCCGGCTCATGGTCGAGGGTCACCACATCGACCACACCGCGGCGGGCTATAGGCCGCGCCGACAACCAGTCTCGGATCTTCTGCGGACTCGACGACGCCACCCAGTCCTTGAAGCTGTACCAGCACACCGACGTTGCCGGGACCATCGACAGCGGACCCGAGGACCATGACGCTAGGCCACCACCGATGCCTGTGTAGAGGCGCACCACCTTCGGATTCGGGAACGCGCCGAGCATCGCTGTCAGGTCCGTGGTCGTCGAGTCCGGCGGGCACCAGCCCAGCAGCGCGGGCCGGCCCACCGTCAACGAAGTCGTGGTCGCGGTGACGTGCCCGGCGGCGTCGCGAACCCGCGCGGTCAACGTGACCGGGCGGGAACCCATCAGACCGTGACCGTGAAACGACCCGGCATCTGCGGGTCCGCCACGATCGTCACCGCCGGGTCGGAGCTGGTCAGCTCGTAGCTGATCGGGTCACCGACCGTCAGCGTCGTCGACACCGTCGACACCGTCCCACCCGCATCCGTGACCGCCCCCGACAGGGTGACCGTCCGGGCGTCCGGGTCGAACGCGTCCACCGTGACCAGCGTCGACTCACCCGGCTGCAGCGTCGACTTCGCCGCCGTGATGGATCGGATGATCGGAGCAGCCATCAGCCCACCTTCAGGATCTTCGGGTTGGAAGCCGGCCAGGTGATCGTCACCGTGCCGGTGCCCGGCTGGATCGGCAGACCCGTACCGGTGTCGTACCAGGCGATCACCCGCTGCGCGGTGGCCGCCACGTCCGCGCCACCCGTCACCGCGCTGGACTGGAACAGCAGCAGCCCGTGGTTGGTGGCGTTCGCCGTCGCCGAGATCGTGGTGTCGTCGGCGTCGAACACCCCGCCCGTCACCGTCTTGTTCGCCAGCGCCGCCGACGTGCCGTTGATCGTCCCGCCGGCCGTGGTCACGTCGCTGACGAACTTGTGCGAGGCGCTGAAGGTGTAGCCGCGCACGAGCGCCACCTTGATGACCGCCGTGTCCAGATCGATCGACGCGTCGAGCAGGCCCTCAGTGAAGGGCGTGAAGTATCCGTTGGCCACCGTCAGCTCCTCAACAAGCCCGCACCGGCCGCCACCCGGCAGGCCTGATCGTGAACGCGCCCCCGGACGGGACGCCCGCAGCAGCGGCCACCAGAGCCCGCTCCGCCTCCGTCAACGCGGCACCGCCCACGAACTCCGTCGCGTACGTCACCGAGTAGTCATCCACCTGCTCCGACCGCACACCGCCCGGGTTCAGCAGCGCACGACGCGCCACCTCCAAGGCGACCGGGAGGAACGGCGACAGGTCCGTGAGCGCGTCGAACCGGGTCGCCCCCACCTCGGCGCGGATCAGCGCGGTGGCCAGCGACCGCGCCAACTCCGCCGACGCCAGGTCCAGATCCTGCTGCATGTACGAGGCGAGCTGCGACAGCTCGAACAGGTCAGCCACCGCCCACCCCCATCAGGTTGGTGGGCCGGACGGCACCCGCATACCGCCCGGCCCCGCCCATCACTCGGTCCGGACACCCGCCGCGTCGAGCGCGGCGACGACGTCCTCGCGGGACGCGTCCGCCGGCACCTCGACACCGTTGCGCTCGGCGTAGGCACGCCACGCCGGAGCACCCGAACCGGCGCCACCCTTCGGCGGCGGACCGTCCTGCGGCGACTCGTCGCCACCGCCGGCGGCCTGCGCCTCCAGCTCGGCGACACGAGCCCGCAGCCGGTCCGCCTCCGCCTGCGGGTCTTCGACCGCGGACGGCACCTTGCCGCCGACCCAGGCACCCGGGTTGGTGATCTTCTTCGCCGCCCACGCCGGAACCGAGTCGTCGGGCCCGAAGACGTGCATCTGGTCGTGCTCGTCCGCCACGTGCACGTACGTGGCCAGCTTCCCGCTCATGCCACGTCCGCCACGAAGCTGAGGTCCGGGTTCGCCTCCACCGGCAGGCCGATGCCGGCCGCCTTCGTCCAGAGCGCGATCGGGTCCTCGGTGGCGTACGCGCCGGCCACGATGCCCGGCCGCTCGCCCTCCTCCAGCCCGTACCGCGGGTCCAGGGACTCGGCGGTGGTGCCCCACAGGGTGGCACCGAGCTGGCTGGCCTCACCGTCGTTCGGGTCCACCGGTGCCGGCAGGTACAGGAACCGGTCGGCGGGGATCGGCCGGGTGGCTACTCCGTTGACGTTGATCTGCTCGTCGACGATGTACCACGGCGGCAGGCCGTGGTCGTCGAGGATGCCCCGCAGCGCGGCCTGCGACACCCGCGACGGCGCGCCGAGGGTGCTGCCGACGAGCTGACGGATCTCGGCGTTGCGCAGCAGGTAGCCCAGCACGGTGCTGGACATGACCATCGCGCCCGGCGCCTCACCGTTGGTGTTCCGGTAGGTCTGCGACCAGGACAGGAGGTCCGCCAGCGGCGTCGCCGTCGCGATCGTCGACCACAGCGTGCCCGGCGCCACCGAGTGGCTTCCGGAGCGACCGAAACCGACGGTCGCGATGACGCCGTTCTCGTTGATGGTGACGGACCCGTTCACGAGGGCGTCGCCGCGGGCCAGCTCCAGCCGGGCCGACACGGCGCGGGTCATCCGCTCCGCGTCGGTGAGCAGGCTGTTGCGGATGGCGTCGGCGTTCGCGGAGCGCTGCCGCAGCCGGTCGTACTCCCCGAGCCGGATCTTCCGCGAGATCGGGGGCAGCTCACCCGACACCCGGGTCAGGCCCGGCCGGGAGCCGATCGGCGACTCGGCGTCGTACGCCCGGTAGGTGGCGGCCTCGATCAGACCCTCACCGCCCTTGGTGAACCGGTACTCCAGGTCGTCGATCGGCCGGTTCGGCAGCCACCGGGCCAGCGTGAACTGGTTGTCCGGCAGGTTCGCCGCGGCCTCCCGGGCGTAGCCGGTCAGCTCGACGGGCTCGATGTAGTCAGCGTTGAGCAGCATGGTCAGCTACCCCCTCTCAGACGAATCGGATGCGGCCGGCGACGTCGGCCTTGCCGTTGGCGTCGACCGCGATCGGCAGGCGGGCCTCGACGACCTTGCCGTGCCAGAGCAGCGCGCCCTGCGGGTCCTGGGTGTTGACGCTCGGCGCGTCGACGGTGCAGAACAGGAACCCGACGAGGGTCTGCCTGCCGTCGACTGCGGCGTCGTCGTACGGGCCGTACAGCCCGGTCGCGGTGATCTTCCCGAGCGGCAGACCGCTGGGGAAGTAGCCGTTGGGGTAGTGGGTGCCGGCGGTGAACGCGCTCGTGTCGAGCGTGATCGACTCTGCCGAGCTGGTGCCGTGGGCCGACCCCAGCCACCGCTGGTCCTCGTTCTGGAAGGTCTCGGTCACGGGGTTGAGGTTCATGCCCTCGCGCTCCTAGGTTGTCGTGGTCTTCGTCTTGTTGTGCCGCTCGGCGTACAGAGACCGGCCGGCGTCCAGCGACGACGTCTTCTGCCCGGGCCTCGCGCCCTGAGCCGGATCCGGGCGCATGCCCGGACGCCGGGTGCCCCCCTGGCCGTCGTCGTCCTGACGGGCGCCGGCGAACGCGGCGAGCAGCTCGTCCGCGTCCTTCGCCAGTTCCTCCCGGCTCCCGCCCACCAGGCGGGACGCCTGCGCCGCGGTGAGGCCCTTCTCGGCCTGCACCTCCGCCCGCCAGCGGGCGGTCCGCTCCTCGGCGATGGCCCGCTCCTGCGCGGCGAGCCGCTCCGTGAGCTGCTCCACCTCGCTCTTGCCCTTGTCGACGTCACCGCCGCCGAGGGCTGCCGCGAGCTTCTCCAGCGGCGCCAGCACGGCGATTCGCTTCTCCAGCGCCTTGCGGGCTTCCCGCTCCTCGCGGAGCGCCTTCTCGCCGCCCGGGCCGAGTGGCTTGTCGCCCTCGCCCTCGGGCTTCCCGGACTCACCCTCCGGCTTGGCGCCTTCGGGCCCGCCGGAGTCCCCGCCACCCTCGCCTTCGCCTCCGTCGTCCGGAGCGGCACCGAGGACCGGCCAGATCGCCTGACCGTTGCGGCGCACACCGAGCGCCCGGATCGGGGCGCCGGTCTTCGGGTGGGTGAGAGTGGGGTGCAGCGGCAGGTCGCCTGCGGCGTGCAGCCCCGGCTTGGTGCTGGTGAGGGTCATCGCGACCTTCCAGGTTGGGACCGGGCGTCGCGCCCGCGTCACGTGATGTATCCGAACCTCCGCAGGAGGCGGACAGCCTCGTCGCGGTTGCCGCCGGCGGCGGAGAGGATGCTCTCCGGCATCAGCCGGGGTGTCTTCGCTGACCGGTACCGGCCGCCGGGCAGCCTCACGCCCGTCTCCCGGGCGCCGAGACGGATGCCGGCCTGGCCGCGCACCGTCGTGCCCTCGGTGGTCGTGAAGACCTGCCGGCCGAACACGTCGCGGGTCTGAAGGCGCCCCAGGTCACGGCCACCGCGCAGCATCCGCGCCTCCGCAGCGGTGATCCGCGCACCGGCTGGCGTCAGCCCCAGAGCGCCACGCCGCGCGTTGACGACCTGACCGATGTCCGCGCCGAGCCGGATCGCCTCCGCGCCGGCCACCGTGAACGCCTTGTTCTGCTCCGCCTGGGACAGGCTGTCGAAGTACGCCCGAGGGTTCGTCTGCACCGCCTCGGCGGTGTCCTCCCGGGCCGGCACGTGCACGCAGTCGCCCCGGGTCTACAACGCGGGTGTCTGTCGAACCCCGCGTTGAAGCCGTACCACCTCCCCGCGAGCACCACGCACCGCGAGCAGGACGCGCCCACCAGCATCCGCCGGTAGCCGGACACGCCCGGCCGGGCCGCCATCGCCACCGTGTCCGCCGCCCGGCCAGCGTCAGCTACCTGCGTCCGCACGATCATGTCGAGGGACGCCGCGCCGCTGGCCAGGGCCCGCTCGACCGACGCGCCGCGTCCGACGCTCCCCAGCGCAGTGACCACCGGCTGGTAGAGAACCCCGTCCAAGCCGCGGCCGTCCGACGCGACCCCCGCCAGCGCCCCGGGCTGAACCTCGCCGACCGGCGCCGCCCGAATCCGCTGGGCGTCGAGCACGTCGGCCAGATACCGGTCCGCCCGCGCGGCGACGACCCGCTGCGCGCCCGTCACCAGCGCCAACAGGCGAGCCAGCATGCCCAGCCACGACTCGGCGACCCGCCCGGGGTCGACCTGCGACCACATGCTCGTTGCCTCTGCGGCGGCGGCGACCGCCAGGCGGCGCCGGTGCGCGGCGTGTTCCGCCGCGACCTCAGCCGGCGTCGCCAACGTCCTCACCACCGGCCGGTCCGCCACCGGCCAAGCCGAGGGCGATCTCACGCACCGGGTCGGCGGCCCGCTCGGCGGCGTCCTCCTGCTCCATGCGCCGGATCTCCTCAGGCGCGTACCCGAGATCGATGCGGGCCTGCCGCAACGTCGTGATGCCCATCTGCCGCTTCTTCACCGAAGCGTCCGCCGCCTGCGCGACCGTCGGCGTGGACGCGTCGCGCCACACCACCTTCATGCGCCGTGCCCGCGTATCCCAGCCTTCGCCGTCACGGACCCGCAGCGCGATCGCCATCACCCGCCGCCAATCCGCCCCAAGACCGGTCTGCTTCCGCTCGACCCGCTTCACCATCTGCGCCTCGGACGACCGGATGGCGTCCGCGCTGGCCGGGTTGTCGGTCGTGAATGACATGTAGTGCGGCGGCAGGGCCGCCAGCTGCGCGGCGATCTGCGCCAGAACCCGGATGGTGTTGTGGAAGACCGCCAGGTCCGACTCGGGGAACTGGCCGACCGCCACCTCGCCGGGCTTCTTCGAGTGCGCCCACATCCGGCCGGCGATCTGCTCGAACGGCGACACCGGGTTGCCGTCCTCGTCCTCGAAGTCCTCCCGCGACATGCCCAGCGCCCACCGGCGCGGCATCGCGTGGAACTCACCGGACACCATCATGTCCGTTGCCATCTTGTTCGCCGCGTCCGCGATCGGGATCACCGACGCGAACTCCGACCGGCCGTCGTGCTTCAGCATCCGACCCCGGTTCACCAGCGGCACCACCGGCACTACACCCAGCCGGTGCTCATCCCGGTCTACCTCAACCCAGCGGCGCGCCCGGTAGAAATGCCGGGTCGAGTCCGGCAGGTACAACGTCGCCCGCTGCACGTTGTCGGCGTCCTTCCACCGCTTCAACGCGCTCACCGGCTGCCGGGTCCGCGGATCCTGCTCCGTGATGCACTGCGTCGGATGCTCCACCGTGATCAGCGGCGAATCGGTGTCCTCGTCGAACGGGTCCGGCACGTCAGCCGCAGGCCCCTCGTCGAGTCCGCGGCGGGCACCCACGATCGCGTACGACCGGCCCAGCGCGATCGACTCCAGGTGCGCCTGCGGCGCCTGCCGGTCCATGTCGTTGTCCTGCCAGATGCCCCACACGTCCGCGTCGGCCTCGTCGACGTCAACGCCATTGGAGGTGGAGCCCGGGAACCGGAAGCCCGTCAGATCCAGCCGCGCCTCGTAGGCGTCAGCGACCATCTCCGGCCAGTTGATGACCAGCTCAGCCAGCCGCTCCCCGAACTCCTGCTTCAACTCCAGAGCGAGGAACCGCAGCGGCTGCTCACCCTCGTAGTAGGCGTCCAGCTTCCGCAGGCGGCGCTGCGCCTTCAGCAGCTTCGCGTCGAGGTAGGAGACGGTCTCCTCCGGGGTCATCGCCACTGCTACGACCCCCTCCTACCTCGGTTCCTGCCACGGAAGACGACCATCTTCGAGGTGGGCTCCTCGGCGGACCATCCCGCCGCCCTGGCGTCGGCCGCAGCTTCGTGAGCCAGCACAGACGCCATCGCAAGGTCGATCTTTTGGTGTTCGGCCGGCTTGCCCAGCACGTACTTCTGACCCGGTTTGGCGACCTTCCGCGCGTTCGCGACGTGCAGGGCGGTCGTCTTGCAC
This sequence comes from Micromonospora sp. WMMD754, assembly GCF_049315235.1. Lineage (NCBI taxonomy): Bacteria > Bacillati > Actinomycetota > Actinomycetes > Micromonosporales > Micromonosporaceae > Micromonospora > Micromonospora sp. WMMD754. The sequence continues at coordinate 1,812,996 of NZ_CP186058.1, read as the reverse complement.
CCGTCGTGAGTGATCGCACCCGTGATCAGGTCCGTCTCCATGCGCCGGATCGCCTCGTACATCTGCGTCACCCGGTTCGTGCGCCACGCGACCACCCGGCGCTCGCCGTAGCGCAGCGCGAAGTCGTCGATCTCGCTATCCCAGTCCTCCGGGTCCCAGTACGACCGCTCGATCTCGTACTCGGTGAACAGCTCGTCCACCGCCGCCCGGACCTCGCCACGCGGAATTTCGCCGCCCCACTGCGCCGGGTCCCAGAACGTCGGGCGGCGGTCGGGGCCGTACCTAGGGGTGAACTGGAAGCCGTCCACCGTCTCGGCCCGGATCGCCGTCCAGTCGTTGTTGAGGCTGCCGTCGAAGCCCAGGCACGCGCGGATTTTCACGCCGCCACCTGCCGCGACTCCCACAATCCCTCACGCAGCCAGGAACCCTGGCCGTACACCAGCCGGTTGCCGAAGAACCGCTCAGCCTGCGCCGGGTCCCGCTCCAGCATGTCCGCCGCCTCAGCCTCGATCGCGTCGAGGTCGATGTGCCCGCCGTTCTCCCGCAACGCCTCCGCGTACACGAACCGATGGATGCGACGCCGCTCCACCTTGTTGCGGTACGACAGGTTCGCCGGCGGCTGCCGGAACTGCCGGTAGACGTCCGTGGCCTGCGACTCGTACTGCTGCTGCGCTACCGACCGCTCCGCCGGATCCCACGCGTTCGTCGTCAGGCTGGCCCGGCCGCCCATGCCCGCCAGGCCGCGGTACTGGGTGTCGGCGACCTTCGTCATCCGGTTGCCGGCCGTCCACAGCCCGACCTCGTCCTGCGGCACGAACGTCACCCGCTGACCCAGCCGCGACTGCGCCGAGCTGGTCACCGTGTCGATCCGGCCGCCACCCGGCAGACGGATGAACTCCTCACCCGTCTTGGGGATCAGATCGGCCAGTGGGCCCAGCTCGATCATCGGCCGCAGCGCGTCGTAGACGTTGTCCGTCTGCTCCTCGGACAGGGCCGTGATCTGGATCAGCGGAGTCGGCCACGGCATGCCCATCGGCTCGCCCGGCTGGTACGGGTACTCCCAGCCGCAGCCGCAGCCGTGGTCCACGCAGGCGTAGCCGTCGTCCTTGCCCGCCCATCCGGCGAACAGGGCCGGTCCCACGCCCTCCAGGCAGATGTGCCCGGCCGCCAGCGGGCTCTTGCCCTTCTTCTGCGGGTCCACCAGCAAGCCACGTCGGTAAACGAACGCCGGCCCCAGGATCGGGTCAGCCGGCACCCACCGGGCCGAGCCCTTCACCAGGTAGAAGTTCGCCAGGTACTCGAACTGGTAGTCGTACGGGTTAAACGGACGGCCGCGGCGGAACCCGTCAGGGATCACACAATGGCGTGGAATCCAATCCAGGGCGACCAGCAGCGGCTGATCCTCACGCACCCTTCCCGCCTGCGATACCGCGCAGTCGATCGCGCGCCGCAGTCTGGGCCGGCGCGGGCGGCGCCGAACGGTCGCCGCGCTTCTGCGCCACCTCATCACCCGGGATCCGCCAACGGTTTGCCCGCATGCCGGGGGTCGTCAGCCCCAGCGAGTCCTGCTGCTGGCGGACCAGCGTCCCCAGGTTCACCGGAGCGCCGGGCATCTCCACCAGGGCCAGGTTCCGGACGTGCAGCGCCACTTCAAGCTCTTGGCCGTACCGCTGCCACATCAGCGCCTGCGGCTTGCGCCAGAGTGCCGTCCACAGCTCTACCTCGCGGTCGGACTGACCAGCCAGCGGCCACGCCGGCGGCTCGCCGGGGCGGCCCGATGCCGGGAGGATCGTCCACTCGCCCTGGTCCCGTTCGCGCCGCAGCGCGTTCGGATCAGGAGCCGGCCCGGAGCGGGCTCGCGCGCCTCCGCTTCCCATCGTCGATCACCCCTCAGCCGCATCGCGCGGCATCGGACGGACCGTCACATCGCGTGACGGTCGTGGATCTTGAAACCGGTTTGAACCCGGCGCACCACCGGCTCACCTCCCCGGCGGTCCTGCGACCTGCGGCAATGGGGGTCACCCCCCACCCCTTCGGTCACTCACCGTGACTGCCGGCGTCGCCAGCCTCGGTTGCAGCCGGCGTGCTCAAGCCGGTCGGCTTTGGCTCTGCGGTCGGCGCGCAGGTCGGTGCCGTGTCCAGCGTCGAGCTTCTGCCCGGCCAACATGGGCTGGTCACACACAGGGCAGGGGGTGCCGGGCACGAAGTCACGCAGCAGCTGCTCGCGGATCAGCTCATGCTCTCGGTCGTAGCCGCGCTGCTGTCTGCTGCCTCGTGCCCGGTCGACCTGCCGTGCGTGGGTCGGGCATCTGCCTTTGTTGACCAGCTCGGGGCATCCGGGTTCCGCGCAGGCTTTGAGTGCTCGCGGCATCCGGTCACCCCCGGACATGACGAAGCCCCGCCGGTCGGGGGGACGGCGGGGCTTCGGTCTTCGATTGAGTGGCTACGCTGCTCGCTTGATCGCGTCGATGTGCGCCATCAACTCAGGGGCGGCCTCGAAGTACTCCTTGCGCCGCGCACGCAGGTGAGCGAACTGCCGGTGCCGCTTCCGCTCCAGGTCCACTCCGCCGGGCTCTGTGGCTAGCACTTCGTCAGGATCGAGCGAGTTCATCCGGGCCCGGAGGTTGACCGTGGTACCGATCTTCACGTGGTCACGTATCCGCACGTAGTAGACCACCGAGGCGTCCGAGGTCCGTGCCTCGTATGCCGCCTTGGCGGCGATAGCGTTGACTTGCGACCTGACCTTGATTTGGTCGGTGATGTACAGCCATGCCTCTTGCAGATGCTGCATGCACAGCCGCATTGGTGCGTCCGGCGGGACTGGCTGAAGGCACTCCCGCTCGTCCTTGCGGGTCAGCGAGCAGCGGTAGGTAACCTGATCCATGTCGACTCCAAACCAGTCGGCCGCGCCCCGGGCCTGTTGCGAGCAGGTGCCGGGGCTTCTTTGGGTATGCGAAAGGGGCCCGGCGTCTGCCAGGCCCCTTCGACACGTCATCTCAAGCTATCAGTAATGGTGTTCCGTGATCGACATCCTGTCAAGCTGGCCCGCTGGTCACGGCCGCCACTCGTCGCGGTAGCCGGGCCGGTCGGCGTACGGCAGGGCCAGCGCCCGGAGCGCGCCGGCGGCGTTGTTCTGCCGCAGCCCCATGTCCGGCTGAGTGCTCCACTCGTCGTTCGGCTCGAAGCCGCGCAGCACATCGATGACGCGCCGCTTGGCGTCCACCTCGGCGAGCACCCGCGCCGGGTCGTGGCGGGCGATGTGCTCGCGGTCAGCGGCGGCGGGGTTGCCGAGGGGCAGCCACGCCCGCGCTGCCCGCTCGTCGTCGTCGAGCTGCTGACGCATCCAGGTCACCAGGTCGTCCACGCCGCTCATGCTGCCACCTCCGTCCACACCTGCGCCGCGTACGCCCGAAGCTCCGCCACGTCGTACAACGTCCGCCGCTTCCCGTCCCGCCCATGCCGCTGCACCTTGTCCAGCGACGCCCACTTCCGGATCAGCCCCGGATCGACCGGCCGGTTGTACCGCATCGCCAGGTCCGCCGCCCCCGCGTACGCGTCCACCAGCGCGCCCGCCTCACCGACGAGCTGCTTCTGCCACCACTCCACAGTCTCCTCCGTGTCGCAGCCGGCGCAGTGCACGAGGTGGTGGGCGCCGTACACGTACAGCCGCTCCCCGCACACACTCTCCACCCCGTCGAGGTCGACCAGCACCAGCGGGCAGTCGCCGATGTACAACCGGTCCGACCCGGCCGGGTACGCCAGCCGCCGGGTACGCGGATCGGAGGCGATGTCCCGCAAATCCCGGGCATGCTCGTCAGCGGCCCCGTGAGCGGCCAGCCACACCGCATGGTGGGCGACATACTCGGCAAGCCCCGAAATCGCGTCTACGGGCAAATGAGAGCCCCTTTCCTCCGCGATCATGCGGCACAGGCTGACGAGCGTCGCCCGGATCGCGGTCCGCGCCTCCATCACCTCGTCGTCTGGCACGGGCGCCCCCGAGCTGGACCCGGCGACCTTCTCACCGCCACGGCCCCGCCGGATGAGGGTGAGCGCGAGGTCTTCGTGGAGCACGGCGGCAGTCCGGGCGTCCTCGGCGAGCCTGCGCACGTCGACCGGGCACAGCCGGAGTCCGTCGGCGGCGAGTCGGGGCAGGCAGCCGCGGCAGTTGCCGCCCGGGCAGGCGGGGCCGTGCTGGTGGGGTGTGTGGCAGTGCGCGGCGACGCAAAGGTGCTGGTGCATGTGGTCCCCCCTTGTAGGCTTGCCGGTGGTTGAGCTGGCTGCCTTTGGGTGGTTGCTCCGGTGGGCCGGTGTGGGGTGGGCGACCCCGACCGGCCCACCGTCGTTCTCAGGTCGGTTGGCCGTACGACCACTCGCTGCCGTCGTCACCGCGGTGCCATCCGGCGTGACCGGCGGTCAGGCAGCACACCTGACGAACGCGGCTGGCGATCAGGGCCAGGCTCGGAGCGATGTCACCGCACCGGCCATTGCCGGTGATCGGCTCCTTCAGCAGATCGGCGGTCTCGGTGAGCCCCATGCGGCGCAGCGTCCGGTCGAGGCTGCCGGACTTGCCGCCGCGCTCCAGCCGGATCGCCTCGGCGATGGCTTGGTCGTAGGAGACGGCGAGGCTGGCGAGGAACGCCTTGGTCGGGTCCTCCGGGTCGGCGTTGTCACGGATCTCGCGGTAGCGCTGCATGTCGTCAGTGCTCACAGTGGGGTTCCTTCCTGCTGGTGGCGGGCGCGGGCCTGGGCGAGGACGCCCATCAGCGCTCCCCGGTCGGTAGGTGGCGGGCGAAGCGGTCTTGCAGCCGGTACGCAGCAGAGCGGGCCGGGTCGTACCGGGAGCGGTCGTAGCCGCGTGTGGTGTCCGTGGACGAGTGGCCGACGTCTTGGGCGACGTCGTAGATGGACACGCCGCTGGCGAGGCTGGCGGTGACGTAGGTGGCGCGGGTGGAGTGCGGGCTGAGCGTGTCCACCACCGCCTGCGGCAGTCCGGCGGCGCGGGCGAGGCGTTGGAGGAGCAGCCGCACCTTGTGCCGGCCGAGCGGCTTGCCGGTGGCGGTGGCGATGAGCGGCCGGTCCCGTCCGGCGCCGGCCTGCCCGGCGAGGACCATGGTGTTGGCGGGTCCGTCGGGGCGTTGGGCGAGGTGGGCGTCGAGGCGGGCGACGACGGTGGGCACGAGGACGACGGTGCGGCCTTTGCCGCCTTTGCCGTGGACGTGCAGCACCATGTGCCCTCGGTCGACGCCTACGTCGCCGAGGCGGGCGGTGACGAGTTCGGTGACGCGCAGGCCGGTGTGCAGGAGCAGCCAGACGATGAGCGCGGCGCGTGGGGTGTCGCGGTCGGCTGCGGCGAGGAGTTGGGCAGCGTGTTCGTCGGAGAGGGCGGCGGCGGGCCGCGGGGCGCGGACGGGGCGTTCCTCCTTGGTGAGCTTGGCGGGGTTGCGCGGGGCGGTCTGGTGGCGGATGAGCCAGTCGTAGAACGACGACACCGCGCCGAGCCGGCGGGCTTGGGTGGTGCCGGCTTCGCCGAGCTGGCCGAGGTGGGCCAGCCAGAGCTGGATGTGGGCGGGCCAGGCGTCGAGCGGGTTGATGCCGTTGGTGAGGGCCCAGGTGAGCCAGGAGGCGAGGTCGCGGCGGTAGGCGTCCTCGGTGTGTTCGCTCTTGCGGCCTTTGGCCTTGACGAAGGTAGCGGCGAGCCGGGCGAGGTGGTCGCCCGGCTCGGCCACGGTGGCAAGGTCAGTCACAGCCACATCACCGCCGCCGCGTTGATCGCAAGGTGCAGGGTGTTGTCGGCGACGATCATCAGCCAGACCGCCATCCACGGCGGGGTGTCGAGCGGGTAGCCGGTCGACGTGCGCTCCACCGGCCGGTACTGGCCGCGTGGAGCGAACTGGTTCTTTACCCACACGACGTGCCGGGCCAGCCGGTACCGGTCGACGACGATGTGCGTGCCGCCGATGACCAGCAGCGCCCACGGGGAGCGGGTCACCAGCAGGTACGGCAGCGTGTAGGTGATGCCGTGGGCAACGGCGGGCCACCATCGCTTGGTCTTCTCGCAAGCCATCCAGTGGCTTTGGATGACGTAGTCGCCCACGAGGTGGGCGAGCACGATGCCGAGGCCGGTCATGCCGACACCTCCGCAGTCCAGGGCTGCGGCGGGGCGGACCACACCCGGACGTAGCGCCCGAGGCGGCCCGCTTCTGGCTGGAACGTCGTGACGGTGGTTGCCTGGCACCGGCGGCACCGCACGGCCGTCCACCGGCCGCGCTGCTCGGTCGAGGTCGCCAGCGCCGTAGCGGGCTCGCCATCGAATGCGCAGTGCTCGCAGTCGTACGGGATGTGGGACATGATCGGCGCGAGATCCCACGGCTCCCACGACAGCGGGACCCCGTCGATCTCGTTCGGTAGCGCCACCGGGACGATGGTCGGCTGACTCATCTCGGTCCTTCCTTGATCGTTCGTGGGGTTCATAACGGGGCTTATGGACCTACGGGCGGCGGTAGGTGGCGGCGAGCCGGGCGAGGTGGTCGCCCGGCCGCTGCACGGGAACGAGGTCAGTCACGGCTGCGCCTCCACGGTCAGGCGGAACTCGCGGGTAACGCCGTCGTTGTCGGTCGCCTCGACCCACACCGCCGTGGGGTCGCTGTCGATGTGAGCGACCAGCATTACCTCGGGGTAGTCGCCTTCGATCGCCTCGGCGATACGACGCGCGATGTCTTCGGGGCTCACGCGGCACCTCCGAACAGGTCTGCCTGGGCGACCGCCGGCTTGATGACCAGCCCAAGGTGCGCGCACCGGGCGAGGTCGGCGTTCCAGGCGATGAGAGCACTGGGGTGGCTGGCGGCGACCTGCCGGCCGTTGGCGCGGGGCAGACCAAACTTGACCCGCCCTCGGATCAGCAGCGCGGTGGTGGCGTGCTCCAGGGCCTTCTGGAACGTGCGGGTGTCGGTGTGAGCAGGAATGAGCAGCACGACCTGGCGGCCGAATGCGGCGGCCTCGATGCACCGGTTGACCCAGCGGGCGCGGGCCTCGCCGTACGGCGGGTTGCACCAGATGGTGTCCGCGTCCCACGGCTCGGCGGCACCGTCGGCGGGCGGGGTGTAAAAGCGGACCGCGTCGACCGGGTTGTCGGGGGTGGTGCACGGGTCCAGCTCGATGGTGCCGCCGAGCATCTCCCGAACCGGGTCGAGGATGTACGTCGGCGTGAGGGCGGTCTGGTCGGGGTGGTCCTCGGCGCGGCGGCGGAGGTCGTTGTCGAACCGGTGGGCGGCGCTGCGGGTCATCACCCCTCCTTTCGTGATCGTCTTGCCTGTTGATCTCATGGGTTAATGGGAGCTATCGGGTCACTGCTTATGGCTTCGGGCCGCGGCAGCCGCGCTCGCCGCACGAGGTGAGCGGGCTGATCGACTCGCCTCCGCTGCCCTGGCTCCAGGCGACGTACATCCCGGTGGTGCAGTGAACGAAGTCCTTGTGCGTCGCGCTGTCACCCGGGCAGGCGTCCTGAGCGGTGCACTCGCTGAAGCCGAAGTGCCGGAACAGGACGCCGTCGCAGCGGAGGCGCACGAGGCGGCCCGGCTCAGCGGCCACCCACTTCTCCTCGTACGCCTCGGCCTCGCTCCGGCAGGTGCCCTGATGCGCCTTGCGGGAGTGCGAGGTGTGGAAGATCGGTGATGGTGCTCCCGGCAGGAGCAGGTTCTCCCCGACGAACTCAATGGAGTGCTGCCGGGAGGTGATCGGCTCGGAGCACGCCCAGCAGCAGCCGGGGAGTACGCCACCGAGGCGCTCCAGCTCCTTCATCGCAGCGGTGGCGGCACGGTTCCTGTCGTCGCACGGGCAAGGCCAGAGCATCTGACACTCGACGCAAGCCGGGTACGGGTCAGGCAACGCCCACCACTGCGGGTTGTACGCCCAGGGCGTGACGCGCATGCCGACGCGCTCCTTGCCGCTGGGGTGGGGCTTGACGACGGGCTCCAGCTCCAGGCCGCGCTCGCGGTCCTTCCACTTCGCGGGCTCGGGGCGACCGACGCGCTCCCACTCCTTGACGGAGCGCTCGTGCCAATTGACGAAGTCACGCTCGAAGACGCGCAGGACTCGGTACGCGCGCCGGTCGGAGCAGGCGATGAGCTGGCCGGGCTGCGGAACCTCGCCAGCGGATCGGATGGCGTGGTCATAGATGATCGGGCTCCAGTCGCGGGTCATGGTCAGTGCCTCCTGCGGGCGATGAGTGGGCGGGTGCGGCGGCGTCGGGCGGCGACGATGAGGAGTCGGCGGACGCGGGCGGGTGCTTGTCGGATGCGGGCGGCGATTTCGGGGCCGGTCTGCGGGATCACGACGCCACCTCGGCGTACGAGCCGACTCGCCGGTCGCAGCCCCACGGGCGGCTCGGCTTCTCTCCCTCGTGCCAGGCGGCGAGGAACCGGCGGCGGCCCGCCGCGACGTAGCCCTTGAACGTCGCGTACTTCAATCCGAGGGCGTCGGCGGCTCTCTGGTAGTTGTCGTGCACGGCCAGCGCGGTGATCGCCTCGCGTTGGGCTGGGGTGAGAGTCGGCAGGATCTGCGCCAGGGCGTACCGCTCCACCACGCGGTTCTCCGGGGACCGGGATGGTGTTGCGCCGCACAGGTCCCACCAGTAGGCGCGGAACGCCGGCGAGGAGGCGGCGCCGTGGACGCCGCCGTCGGTTTTGCGCCGGTAGTAGCCGTGCGCCTGCCGTGCCTGGTCGACGGTGGCGTAGATGGCGAGTTGGCCGGCGCGCACGAGGGCGTGGCGTGGTGGCCAGTGCTCGGCGGCGTAGAGGTGTTCGGCGATGGCGGACCAGGCGGTGTCGTAGCGGTCGCGCCAGTCGGAGGCCATGGTGCCGGCGGTGTGCACGGCGAGGCGGGCGATCGTGTGGAGGTCGGCGATGGTGTAGCCGTGGCGGAGTTCGGTCATTTCGGGTCCTTGAGGTGCTGTCCGGTCCAGTAGCAGTCGGGGACCATGCCATCGGGCGGGTTTGGGCATCCGCACTCGTTGGGGATGCAGTGGGCGGGGATGATCGGGTCGCGTTCGAGGCCGAAGCCGCGGGCTTGCGCGGCGAGCCGGGCGGCTCGGGCGGCGCGAATGTCGGCGTCGTCGAGGCGGTCACGCCAGCCGGTCGAGGGCGGCAGGCTGATCGGCTGGGTGCGCGGCGTCGGGGTCTGCGGGTGGCAGAGGACATGGCCGCATGCGGCGATGGCGAGGCGGGTCACGCCGGCTCGGGGTCGATGTCGTTGAGGCCTTGGCAGTCGTGGTCGCAGCGGGGGGTGAGGCAGTCTTCGCAGCGCCCGTCGGCGCAGTCGGGGCAGATCCAGGCGGTCACGACGCCACCTCGGCGAGCTGGTCGAGCAGGAACGGCTCGCACGGCTGAATCCGGGCCCGGGGCACCTTCGGGCCGAGCAGGCGGGTGTAGGTGACGCCTCGGCCGCGGGGTCCGTTGGCGGCGAGCAGCGGGATGGCGCCGACCCAGCCGGCGACCTCGACGACCCGGTCCCATTCGGCGGGCGGCAGGGCGCCGGAGCGCTTGCACTGGATGAACAGCAACTGCCCGGGCTTGAGGGCGACGATGTCGACTTTGGTGCTGCCTTTGCTTCCGGCAGCGCGGATGGTTTCGTAGCCGTTGTCCTGGAGGTCGTCGATGGTCTTGTGCTCGAACCAGGTGCCGGACCGGTAGTGGCTCATCGGGTCACCTCGGCGGTGGCCGGGGCGGGCTGCCACGGGCCGACCGGGCGCCACACGGCCTCAGCGCCGAGTTCGTCGGCGCGTTGCCGGGCTCCTGCTTCGGTGAAGGTTCCGACGCGGTTGACCGTGCCGCCGGGGTAGCGGATGGACCACTCGGCGTTCGGCGTGATGTAGGTGGGGCTGATGGCGGCGGCCAGGCCCTGCTCGGTGAGCCAGGCGCGGATGGTGCCTTCGGTGATGCCGCTCTTCCAGCCGATGAGGCCGAGGTTGGCCAGGGCGTCCATGTGGGGGCGGAGCTTGGCGGGGAAGGTCCACAGCGTCTCGCCGGTGCGGTGCCGGGCGGCGAGGACTTCGAGGATCAGGTACTGCGTGGGCGGCAGGTCGTCGGCGTCGGCCACCGGCGGGCTGGGCTGGGTCATGGCTTCTCCTTCGGGGCGAGGGTGCGGCGGAGGCGGTTGAGTGCTTCGCGTTGTCGGGCGGCGAGGTCGTCGAGGACGCGTTCGGCGATGGCTCCGACCGGCTCCGGCTCGGTGGTTTTGTTGATCTCCCCCCTCTCGGGCTCACGTTCCGGCCTCCCTATAGAGAGGCCGGAAAACGTGAGTTTCCGAGGGAGGGGCCGCGTGAGTTTCTGTGAAGGCGCGTGTGAGTTTCTGACCTGCGCAAACTCGGCGGACGTATCGACGCGTGACTTTCCCCGTGAGTTTTCGCCGGAGAGGGCCGTGTGAGTTTCCGCGTGAGTTTCTTCGCCACGCTCCGCACCCGTCATGTCACTGCCCGTATCGGTCATCGGAGGGCTCCTCATCCTCAATCCAGGACCCCGGAGCAGCCGCGAACCAGCGGTCCCCCTGCCCCCGTCCGCCCTTCCCGTCGTTCGCCGCCCGCTCCGTCAGCAGCCCCTGCTTCACCAGCTCGCGCAGCTTCCGCCGGGCCTTCTCCACCTGGGCGTTGGTCGGCTTCTCCGCGGAGAAGATGCAGCCAGCCGCCTCCCGCGCCGACACACCCGTGCTCGCGCACCGGCGGGCCAGCGCCACCACGTCCGTGTCCTCGTTGTGGTAGACCTCCGCCAGCCCGGTGTCCCGGTTGTGCAGCACCTTCAGCGGACCCACCTCGTTCATGGGCTGTTTCAGGTGCACGAAGTCGATGACCGGGTCACCCGGCTCGCCCCACAGCAGCACCACCGACCCGGCCCCCGACGTCAGCCAGGTGGACCCGTAGATGCCGTTGATGTTGTTCGGCTTGCTGCCGTCCGCGCCGTTCTTCACCACGTGGTGCAGCTCGACGAGCTGGACACCCTCGGCGAGGGCGAGCTGCCGGGCCCGGTTGTAGCCGGCGCCGACCTCGTCCTTCGACAGGCCCACCGCGGCGTCCTTCAGGCTGTCGACGAACACCACGTCGGCCCCGTGCTGCTGGGCGAGCCGCAGCAGGCTGGCGGGGTCGGCGGCGAAGTCCGACGGCGGCGGCCCGGACCAGAAGCGGAGGATCTCGGCGAGGAACTCCCGCTCGTCGGTGTTGCCGGCGAACATGCGGCCGAGGTTGCGGCGGGCCTGTTCGGGCCGGTCCATGGCCAGGTACAGCACCCGCTGCTCGCACGGCTCCACGGGCAGGCCGAGGACTTCGTGGTGGAGGCCGGCGACGGCGCGCAGGAGCTGCCCGGCGATGGTGGTTTTCCCGACGCCCTGCGGTCCGGCGATCATCAGTGCTTCGCCGCGGGCCCACAGGATGTCTTCGCCTTTGCCCCACAGGGCGGGCGGGGTGGGTGGCAGGTCGAGCAGGAACGTGGCGCCGTCGTGGACGCGGGCTGCGTCGTCGGCGGCGGCCTTGGCGAGAGCGGCCTGCTCTTCGGCCCACATCTGCTCGGCGGCGTGCCGGGCGCGGATGAGGGTGAGCTGCCGGTCGGTTTCTTCGTCCTGGCGCTGCTTGCGGCGGGCGGCGAGCACGTCGGCGCGGGCCTGGTCCTCTTGCCGCTGCCACGCCTCGTGTTCGGGCGTGCCGGCGCCGAAGGGGTTGGGCTCGGGTGGCGCCACGGTGTCCATGCCTTCCCACAGGTCGATGTCGGTCACGCCGCCACCTCGAGGTGCCGCATCGGGCGGCCCGTCTCGTAGTCGACGGGGCCTCCGCCGTAGCGGGGCGGCCCGTACTGGGCCTCGATGTCGGCGAGTTCGTCGGCGATGCGCTGCTCGTAGGTGCGACGGGCGGTCGCGTTGTCCAGCCAGGTGCAGTGCTGCTGGGCGAGGTCGCCGAGGTACGTGGCGGTGCGCCCGGAGTCGTAGGCGAGGCGCATCAGGTAGGCGACCTCGGCGCGGGTGAAGGTCTGTCGCGTGGGGTCCTGCAAGGCCGCGGCGGCGTTGAGGATGCCGCCGGCGGTCGGGGTGGTGCTGGTCATCAGGTCCCCCCTGGTCGTTGTGGTGGTCGTGGTGTGGCGCCCTGCCGCGACGTGAGCGCGGGTGTCCCGGCCGGTTCCGGTGTCAGGGCGGGCCGTCATCAGGCGGCCTTGGCGCGTGTGCGGGGGGTGCGCTTGCCGCCGGGCCGGTAGGCGTAGACGGCCTCGAACCGCTCGGGCCCGGCGATGCCTTCGCGGTTGCGGAGCTTGCAGACGGCAGCCTGTCCGCGGGTCTTCCCGACCTCGCCGTCGTCGGCGCCGGGCCAGCGGAGGTGGTCGGCGATCTGCTGGTCGGTTTTCTGCTTGGCGAGGCGACGCACGACCTCGACGAGGTCGGCGCGGTTCCCGGCGATCTGCTCGTAGGTGAGCCGCCCGTCGACGGCGAGGCCGACGGTGATCGGGTCGTAGGCGTCCGGGTCGCCGGCGGGTTCGGCGTTGAGGACCGGCTCGGCGTTCGGGTCGTCGATGGTCGCGTCGTCCCAGGCCAACGGCGGGGGCCATCCGGCTCGGGCGGCACGCTTGGCGGTGATCCCCGACGGGCCGGGCGTCATGGAGAGGGACTCGTAGGCGCGGCGTACACCGGCGGCGGTGTCTCGGGTGATCCAGGTCTGGGTGGCGATCCCTTCGACTCTGGTGCTGAGTCCTCCGGCCTCGCAGATGTCGCGGAACGTCCAGCCGATCCGTTGGAGGGCGTGGACGCGGCGGACCGCGCCGGTGGGGTCGACGAGGTTGCTCAGTGGCGGGAGCCTGTCCGGTTTCGGGGGGACCGGGACGGCGAGGATCTTCTCGCCGACGTCGGCGAGCACGAACTTCCGGTTCGGCTTGTAGGCGACGGCCTCGTAGGTGCCGCGGGACACCCCGGCCGCGGTGTAGATGTCGCGGCCCTTCATGCCGGCGGCGCGGAGCTTCTCAAGGTGCGCGCGGATCTCAGGGACGGGGACCGTGGCGCGTTGGCCGTTCTCCCGGCGGCGTCGCCAGACGCGCAGGCGCCAGTTGTTCCAGGCGCGGCACTTGGGGCAGCCGGTGACGGCCCGGTTGTGCTCGTCGCAGTAGGGCACCCGGGCGTATGGGCCCTTGGCGGGTAGCTGCTTCGAGAGCGTGGCGGTGGTCATGGCTCAGGCCGCCTCGGCGAACTGCGCGGACCGGGCCGACCAGGCGTCGCGGACCTCCTGGTCACGGATGCCGGACGCCGCGCAGGCGGCGCGGATCTCGTCGAGCTGGGTCTGGTTGACCGCGCCGGCGATGTCCTCGAGGGCCTCGTCGACGCCGTAGGGGGTGGGCTTGGCCTCGACGGCCGGCTGCTCGATGAAGTCGGCGGCGGAGACGAGCCGCGGCGCGGGCCGGGCCTCCACGGTGGTGCCCTGGTCGCGGATCTCCTCGGCGGTGTATGGCATGCCCATGATGGCGTCGGAGGCGATCCACCGGCACACCTCGGCGGTGGCCCGGGCGACGAGCATCGCGGCGGGGTTGCTCCGCCAGTTCGGGTTCTTCTGGACGTAGCCGGCCTGCTGCGCCCGCTCGACCGTCCACGTGGAGGTCTGCCAGGTGGTCTCCCCGCGGCGCCGGCCGATGACGACGGCGTGCTGGTCGTCGGACTCCTCGATCCGCACCTCGTGTCCGTGCGACTGGACGACGGCGCGGAGCGTGATCGCGGCCGGCGCGGGCGTCCCGTTGATGTTGTGGAACGCCCGGAGCGACGCCATGGGGCTGATGCCGACCTCGGCGCCGGCGAGCATGGCGGCGGCGGCCTCGTCGGGCTTGCCCCGGTACGCCTGGGGGACGAACTGAGTGCGGACGATCCGCTCGGCCAGGCTGTGGATCGCGGCGGCGGTCTGGGCCCAGTCGGCGAGCCGGGCGACTGCGCTGTCGTGCCCCGAGTGGGCGACGACCGCGGACTGCTGGCCCTCACGGATGGCGATGTCCTGGGGAATGGCGACGTCGGTCATCGAGCTGCGCTCCTTCGCTTGTTGCAGGTGCGGCACTGGCGGTGGCCGCTCTTGGGGACGACGTAGGTGTTGGCCTCGTCGTACGGGTGGCCTTCGGGGCAGTGGGTCTTGCTTCGCTGCCGGGTGCCGGCGGGCATGCCGGCGCGGTTGGCGTTCTCCCAGGCGGTGACCGGCTCTAGGTGGTCCGGGTTGACGCACGACCGGTTGCGGCACTTGTGGTCGATCTGCTTGCCCTCGGGGATCGGGCCGACGTGGATCGCGTAGGAGACCCGGTGGGCGAGCCACTGGCGCCGGTTCCACCAGATCTGGCCGTAGGTGGCGCTGTGGGCGCCGGTGAAGTTCCAGCAGCCGTTGTCGGCGATCTGGACCTTGGCCATGAGCCGGTCGCGGACGGGTACGGGCTTGCCCATGTCAGAACTCCAGGGTTCGGAGGGCGTAGGCGGGGAGAGAGATCGTGGTGATGTCGGACGCGTAGCCCGGCCACACCCCGGTGCGCTGGCACTCGGCGAACACGTCGACCGCCCGGTTGTTGAGGTGCCGGCCAGCGGCCAGCTCGTCCGCGCCGAGCTGCGCCACGTGCACGAGGTGCGGTGGGCGCTTCTCGACGAACACGAACAGGAACGGCAGCTCGCCGAGGCCGAGCGCCCGGGCGGCGTCCTGGTAGTAGTCGGCCTGGGCGTGGTAGCCGTACCGGGCGATCGCCTTGCGGATGTGCTCTTCGTCGGCGGACTCGCAGGACTTGAGGTCGACGATCGCGTCGGTGCGGAGCAGGTCGATGCGGGCCCTCCGCCAGATGCCGGTGCGGTCGTCAACCCAGAACAGGGACTGTTCGACGTCGCCCTTGGACAGGAGTGCGCCGGCGAGCGGGTGCTGCCGGACGGCGTCGGTCATGGCGGCGACCTCGGCGGCCTGGTGGGCGAGCAGCGGCACCTTGCCGGCGGCGTACGCGTCGGCGCGGGCGGCCTTGGCGTCCTTGGTGAGCCAGTTCTTGGCGTCGACCACGACCGTTTCGGCGCCGACGCCGAGGGCGGAGGAGTGGAACGCCTTGCCGAGGTCGAACTCCTCGCGGCTGGCCGGAGGGTTGCGGCGCTCGTAGTCGAACCGGGCGGGGCAGGTCTCCAGCAGCCGGCGGGCGCCACTGCTGGAGAGGCTGCCGCCGGGGACCGGGTCGGCGTGGTAGACGTCCTCGGGCATGCCGTCGTGGATGCCGGGTTCGGTGATGATCTGCTCGGTGGTGGTCACGCGGCGGCCCTCCTCTGCTTGAGTGCGGCGGCCCGGGCCAGGACGGTGTCCATGTCGGGTACCTGGTAGCGGTGGTTGGTGTCGTCGTGGAGGCGGCGGGTTTGGCCGCCGCCGGGGACGGCGCAAGCGATGGGGGTCACGCCGCCACCTGCCGCTGCCGGGCCTGCTTGCCGTCGGGGTGGTTCTGGTCGAACCAGTCCTTGCGCTGCTTGCCGGTCATCTCGGCGCGGACGCCCTCCCAGTCGCGGTTGGCGATGGAGTCGAGGAAGCAGTCGGTGGAGACGGGGCAGCCGTTGCAGATGCGCTTGGCGAGGAACTCGTCGGCGGCGTTGCTGTCGGGGTACATGACGTCGGGGTCGACGCGCTGGGTGACGCAGCTGCCGCGGAGCCGCCAGTTGGTGTCGCTCACGACGTCACCTCGCTGTTGACGGTGTTCACGTACGGGGTGCGGCCCTCCAGGTCGAGCAGGGCGTACTTCCGGATTGCGGCCCGCTCCCGGGCGGTGAGCGGGTTCATGTAGGGGGCGTCGGGGCGGGTCATGCCGGCGGTGCGGGATCCGCCTTGTCCGCGCAGCGCCCAGGCGAGGCTGAGGCAGAGGGCGGTGGGGAGGATGGTGGCGGCGAGGATGTCGGCGGGCATCAGGCCACCTCCGCCTTCGCGGCGGCCGTCAGCGGGCCGAGGGCGGCGATGAGCTGGTGCCACTCGTAGCCGATCCCCCGGCCGAGCTGGTCGCGCCACCACAGGTTGTCGCCGGGGCGTCCGGGGCAGACCCACAGCTGCCCGGTGCGGTCGCGGACGGCGGTGATGTCGGCGGGCTCGGCCGGTGCCTCCCAGATCCCGTCCTGTCGGAGCTTGGCGTTCTCGGCCTTCAGCTCCTCGACCTGCTGGGCCCACGCGGTGACGGCCTTGTTGTGGCTGGCGATCTCGGCGTTGGCGGCGCGGAGCCGGCGGTCGAGGTCGGCGTTGTCGTCGCGGAGGGTGGTGTTGTCCTGGTCGAGGCGGTCGGCGCGGGCGGCGTCGGCGGTCAGCTCGGCGACCCGGCTCTTCAGCCACGAGGCGGTGCCGGCCGGGTTCAGCTCGGCCTGCGTCTCGTCGGCGGTCTCGACGGTCACGCTGTCGGAGCCGCCGCAGAACTTCCAGGCGTAGCCGCTGGCCTCGTTGATGCCGTGGCCCAGCCCGAAGGCGATCGCCTCGGCGGCCTTGGCGTGACGGGCGGGGCCGGTGACGGTGAAGGTGCGGTGCTCGACCTCGTCGGAGAGGGAGCCGGTGCTCCGGGCCATCTTGAGGGTGACGGTGAAGTCGGTCAGGTCGGTCATGGTCAGAAGCTCCAGATCAGGAAGAAGATGACGGCGGCCCAGAAGGCGGCACCGATGGCGAGGGAGGCACCCCAGGTGCGGCGGCGGGTCATGCCGCCCTGCCCTGGCCGAAGTAGAAGTCCAGACGTGCGCGGGGTTCGGCCTGCGCGAGCCGGTGCTCGATGCCGACCTCCTGCCGGTGGATGACCGCGTCGGTGGTCCAGTCGGGGATCGACACCATCGCCGCGTAGGTGCTGTCCAGTTCGCCCTTGAGGGCGGTGAAGTCGGCGGCGGTGCGCCGGTGCTCGACGTGGACGCCGGCCAGGTAGGCGGCGGCGAGCGCGGCGAGGGCGAGCACGGCGAGCAGGAGGGCGGTCATCGGGGGTCACTCCCGTCGAGGCAGCAGGGCTCACCGGCGGGGGCGGGGCAGCCGTGCAGGCAGGTGCCGCAGGCGGTGTCGTCGTCGGGGCAGCCGGTGGGGGTGTTGGGGCAGCACGGGGGGATGCCGGCGGGCTGCCCGGTCGGGGTGATGTAGACGCTGATCGGGCCGGTCATCACGCCACCTCCGGGAGGTCGGCGCCGCGTGCCCGGCGGGACCGGGCGATGGCCTCGTGCAGGTCGGCGACGACGGCCCGGCTGTCGGCGCACAGCTCGTCGACAGAAGGCCGGTGGCAGGGGCCGGGTCGGCCGGGGGTGGGGTTGTCGGGGGTGGGTGGGGGCAGGTCGTCTCCGCCGTGGGGTGCGGGCCGGGTCCAGCCGGTGTGGGCGGTGATGTCGGCGGCCGGGTCGGCGGGGCGAATCTGGGCGCACTCGGCGCGGCAGGCGGCGGTGACGTGCACCGGCCGCAGCGTCGGGGCGGTCACCGGGTCACCTGCTCGAAGCCGACGGGGAGCACACCGACCGCGATGAGGCACCGCACGGCCTCGGCGGGGTGCGTCACCCGGTGGTGGAACGGCGTCAACTGCCAGCCGCCGTTCGTGCCGCGCCGGCTGACGCCGATCAGCTCGCAGGAGTCCGACCAGCCGATGCACACGGTCGCGTCGACCATGTTCGGGGCGTTGTACCGGTAGCCGTAGGAGCCGAGGCGGGTCCAGCCGTTGGTGCGCAGCCAGCGGTTGATGGCGGCGATGGCCTGCCGGTGCTCGCCGGGGGCGAAGTGCGGGTAGCTCGGGATGGTGGGCGCGGCGGTCACTTCAGGCCGCCCTTGCAGCCGTCGAAGCACTCCCACTCCCGGCGGGAGTAGCCGAGCCCGGAGTACAGCGCCTTCAGGTCCTGCGTGGCGCCGCAGCGGCGGCAGCGCCGGTCCGTGTACGACGTCTCGACGATCGCCTGGAACTCCGGCTCGGTGCGGTACAGGTCGCCGAGGATCTGGAAGACCACGTCGTCCTCGCCGAGCTGGGCGTACTCGCGGACCCGGGCGAGGGTCTTGCCCATCACCGAGTCGATGTCGCCGCTGGCGGGGATGAGGGCGAGGTGGTTGCCGAGGACGTCGAAGACGACGGAGCCCGCGGGCCCGGCGACGGTCCAGCGCGGCGACCCGCCGGCGGGGTGGCTGGTCTTGGTCTGGGTGGTGGTCCCGGCCATCCGGTAACCTGCCTTTCGGTACGGCGGCCCCGCGGCTCTTGGTTGGGTGAGCGGGGCTGCTTGCTGTCCGGGGCCCGGGCGGGCACCGGGATGGGTTCAGGCGGCCGGGCGAGCGGCGCGGCGAACGCGGCCAGCGGCGCGGCTGGGGGTGGCGGTGATCGCCGGCTCGAACAGCTGCTGCTTGATGGCCTCGACGTCTTCCGGCGCGAAGCGCACGCCGCCGGCGGGGCGGCGGTGGGGAAGCACTCGGGCGGTGACCTTGTCCCGCACCCAGGAGCGCTTGACGTTCATCAGCTCGGCGAGTTCGTCGATCGTCAGCCACTTCTCGCTGGTCATGGCGTACCTCCTTTCGATCTCTCTCCGGCCTTCTCCGGTCTGCTCCGGTTTTCGGCCGCGCACAGAAGGTAGCGCGAATGTGCGCGCACGCACAAGAGGGACAGAGGGACGGTCTGGCATCATCTGAAAGTCGGATGTGCGAGCCGCGCACACCGGGAAATGCGGGGAGAGCAAGAGGATGTCGCCCAACCTCGGCGCCCACACGCAAGGCATCGACGATGTGCGTGATCACACGCACGTGACAGGTCGCGCAGCCGTCCCTAATCTCGTGCGCGTGCGCACAGTCGAGTGGCCGGAGCGTGAGGCGTTCGTCGCCCACCTCGACCGGCTGAAGGAAGCCCGCGGGTTCCGCTACGACGTTGCGCTGGCCGAAGCCGCCGACATCAGCCACTCGGCGATCAGCAACTGGCGGTCCGGGAAGCAGAAGCCCAGCCTCGCCGCGATCACGAAGCTCGCCTCAGCGCTCGACGTGTCGGCCCACGACCTGGCCGCCCGCGCCGGCGTCGCCGAGGGCTTCGCGCAGGCGTCCACGCCCACGCAGCTGCCGCCGGAGCTGGAGGCGCTGCTCGACCACTACCAGACGGCCGAGCCGAACCGCCGGTCCGAGCTGCTGAGCTTCGTCGCGCGGGTCAACGAGTGGTTCGAGGCGACGGCGCCTCGCCCGTCCGAGGGCCGACCCCGCCGGGCAGGCTGATCCCCTGTGTGGGTCGAGAAGCACGGCCCGGGCTGGCGGATCCGCGAGCAGGTCGGTGGCCGGAAGGTAACGATCGAGTCCGGCTACCCGACGAAGACGGCCGCGAAGGCGGCCATGACGCGGATGACGGCCGACCGCTGGCGCGGCGAGTACATCGACCCCCGCGCCGGCCGGGTCACCCTCAACTCGTGGATCGACGCCTGGTGGCCGTCGTACGCGGCGACGCTGAAGCCCACCACCCAGCGCACCGAGGACTCCCGGGTCCGCAACCACATCCGACCCATCCTCGGCAGCCTGCCGCTCGACGAGGTCGACTCGCTCGCCGTGCAGCAGTTCGTGTCCCGGCTCGCCGCTGGCCAGTACCCGGCCGGGCGTCCGCTGAGCCCGAAGACGATCAGGAACTCGCACGCGATCCTGCACAAGCTCCTCGACGCCGCAGTCGCGCAACGGCTCATCCGGATCAACCCGGCTGGGTCGACCGGCCTGCCGCGCATCCGCCGCCAGGAGATGCGGTTCCTCACCACCCCGGAGATCGGCCGGCTGCTCGCGGCCACCCCCGAGCACTGGAAGCCTCTCGTCACCCTGCTCGTCGCCACCGGCCTGCGCTACGGGGAAGCGACCGCGCTGCGGGTCGGCCGGGTGGACGTGCTCGCCGGCCGCCTCGAAGTCCTCGAAGCGATGCACGACGGGATCGGGGGAGTGCCTATCTTCACCGACCCGAAGTCGGAGCGGTCCCGGCGCACGGTGACGTTTCCGCCCGCGGTCGGGCACGCCCTGGCGCCGCTGCTCGTCGGGAAGGACCGGGACGACATGGTGTTCACCGACCTCGACGGGGAGCGGCCGGTGACCCGGAACTTCCGCCAACGGGTGTGGCCCCGCATCCTCGACGAGGCGGGGCTGGGGCGTGTGCGGTTGC
Source organism: Micromonospora sp. WMMD754 (assembly GCF_049315235.1). Lineage (NCBI taxonomy): Bacteria > Bacillati > Actinomycetota > Actinomycetes > Micromonosporales > Micromonosporaceae > Micromonospora > Micromonospora sp. WMMD754. The sequence continues at coordinate 1,792,909 of NZ_CP186058.1, read as the reverse complement.
ATGACCTCCGGCACACCCACGCGGCGCATCTGATCTCGGCGGGGCGGCCGTTGACGGCGATCTCCCGGCGGATGGGTCACGCGTCGATCGCGGTCACCTCCGACGTGTACGGGCACCTGCTGACGGAGGTCGACGAGGGCATCATGACCGCCGTCGCCGGCATGCTTCCCGCCCCCGACGGTGGGGGGAATCTGGGGGGGGGGCGGTCCCGGAGCAGACCGGAGAAGACAGGAGCCGACCGGAGCTATCAGCAGGCCGGGGCGGGGTCTGACTCCATGACGTGGGGCTCTATTCGGGTTCGAATCCCACACCCTCCGCCCGCAACGCCCAGGAGGCCGAGGTGACGGACGCGGCGTTGGCCGAGGTGATGGCCGAGTTGGTCGCGCTGGAGGACCCGAGGGTCCGCGCGGTCAACGAACGGCACGGCGACGACCACGGGGTCAACCTGGGCAGGCTGCGGGCGGTCGCGAAGCGGCTGAGGACGCAGCAGGAGCTGGCCCGCGAGCTGTGGGCGACCGGTGACAGCGCGGCCCGGCTGTTGGCGCTGCTGGTCTGCCGGCCGAAGGCGTTCGGGGCGGACGAGTTGGACGGCATGCTGCGCGAGGCGCGTACGCCCAAGGTGCACGACTGGCTCGTGGCCTACGTGGTGAAGAAGAGCCCGCACGCCGAACGGCTGCGGCTGGCCTGGCTCGCCGACCCGGATCCGGTGGTGGCGAGCGCCGGTTGGGCGTTGACCACCGAGCGGGTGGCGCGCAAGCCGGACGGGCTCGACCTGGCCGGCCTGCTGGACGTGATCGAGGCGGAGATGCGGGACGCCCCGGACCGCCTCCAGTGGGCGATGAACCACTGCCTGGCCCAGATCGGGATCGACCACGCGGGGCACCGTGACCGGGCGATCGCCGTCGGCGAGCGCCTGGCGGTGCTGAAGGACTATCCGACGCCGCCGGGCTGCACGTCGCCGTACGCGCCGATCTGGATCACCGAGATGGTGCGCCGGCAGCACGAGAGCGGGGTATGAAGGGGCGCAGAACATTTCGCGCACCCGGAAGGACCGTTTCGATGACCCTGGAACGACCGATCGCCCCGGACCCGTACGAGCTGCTGCCGACGGTGTCGGCGTTCGACCTGACCAGCGACGACGTGCACAACGGCGAGCCGATGGACGCGCGGTACGCGCACGGCAGCGCCGGCGGCGAGAACGTGTCGCCGCACCTGTCCTGGTCCGGCTTCCCGGCGGAGACGAAGAGCTTCGTGGTCACCTGCTTCGACCCGGACGCCCCGACCGGCAGCGGGTTCTGGCACTGGGTGCTGGTGGACGTGCCCGCGTCCGTCACCGAGCTGCCCACCGGGGTGGCGGAGGCCGACCTCGGGGGCGCGTTCAGCATCCGCAACGACTACGGCGACACCGGTTACGGCGGCGCGGCGCCGCCCCCGGGCGACCGACCGCACCGGTACGTCTTCGCGGTGCACGCGGTCGACGTCGAGCGCCTGGACGTGGGCAAGGACGCCAGCCCGGCCTTCGTCGGCTTCAACCTGGCGTTCCACACCCTGGCCCGCGCCGTGATCCGCCCGACCTACCAGGTCAAGGACTGACCAGAGGTAAGCAGGGGCCCCTTCTTAACACGCGGGTGTGAGAGGGGGCCCCATCTATACCGGAGGCGTTAACAGGGGGCCCCTCCTTGCGCCTCAGGCGGGGACGCGGGCGACCGCGAAGACGGACTGGCCGAACGGCGGCCGGACCCGCTGCTCCGCGGCCTTGGTCGCGGGCAGCACCAGCGTGTCGTAGACCTTCACCATCGGGCCCTCCTTCGGCATCAGCCGGAAGACCTTGGTGGCCATGAAGTAGCCGATCAGGCCGAGCGCGTTCGCGTAGTGGATCTTCTCCACGGTGAGCCCGGCCTCGGTCATCGCCGCGCCGAGCGTCTTCTTCGTGTAGCGCCGCACGTGGCCGGTGGCGATGTCCGCCGGGCTCATCGCGAACTGGAACGCCGGCACGATGATGACCACCGCGCCGCCGGGCCGGACCAGGTCGCGCATGCTGCGCAGCGCGCCCACGTGGTCGTCGATGTGCTCCAGCACGTTGTAGGAGACGGCGGCGCTGTAGTCGCCCCGCTCGGTGTGCGGCAGCAGCATCTGCCGGACCTCGACGCCCGGGTGGTCGGCCAGCCGTTCCTTGAGCTTGATCAGCCGCTCCGGGTCGGCCTCGGTGGCGGTGATCCGGGGCAGGTGCTCGGCCCACTCCAACGCGTAGTCGCCGAGGCCGCTGCCGATCTCGATGGGGTTGTCACCGAGGTAGGGCACGGCCAGCTCGACGAACCACCGTCGGTGGTTGACCGCCGTCGCCAGGCCTTCGAGCACCTCCGACTGGACGCGCTGATCCCCAGTGATTTCTGCCATGCGTCGATTCCTCACGATATGACTGACCCGCGCCTGGACCGTCAGAGTCAACCATCTGGATGGCTGGTGGGGAAATCGGGGCACCGGGGTGGCCGAATTGCGGTCGGGTGGGGCACGTGATCGGCGGTCGGCGAACTCGGCACATAGTACGTGAGTCCCGGAAACATGTCACGGGCCCGTCATACCCTGACTACGCTCTGAAATGTCATGACTACTCCGGAATCGGACGTGGGCCCACGTGGTCGGCGGTTCGACGCCCTCGCCGTGCTCAGCTTCGTGCTGCTCGCGTTCTGGGTCACCGCTCGCCTTTGGGTGGATCCGGCGAACGGGGTCCGGGACAATCGCACCGATCAGGCGCAATTCGAATGGATGATGGCGCACGGTGCGCGCGTCGTCACGGATTTCGCCTATCCGTTCACCTCGGACCGGATGAATGTGCCGGACGTGGTCAATCTCATGGCCAATACGTCCGTATTATCCGTTTCGGTGCCGCTGTCGCCGATAACGCTGTGGTGCGGGCCGCGGTGGTCCTTTCTCATTTTCCTCACCCTCGGCCTCGCCGCCACCGGAGCGGCCTGGTATTTCCTGCTCTCCCGCGTGGTGATCGGCGCGCGCGGGCCGGCCTGGCTGGGCGCCGGCTTCTGCGCGTTCGCGCCCGCGATGGTGTCGCACGCCAACGCCCACCCGAACATCGTCAGCCAGTTCGTGGTGCCCCTGATCGTCTGGCGGACGCTGCGGCTGGCGCAGCCCGGCCGCTGGCTGCGCAACGGCGTGCTGCTCGGCCTGGTGATCGTCTGGCAGGCGTTCCTCAACCTGGAGATCCTGCTGATGACCGCCATCGGCCTGGGCGTGGTGGTGCTCGCGCTGGCGCTCGGGCGGCCCGCGCTGCGGTCGGCGGCACGCCCGTTCGCCGCCGGGCTCGGGGTGGCCGCCGTGGTCGCCGGGGCGCTGCTCGCGTACCCGCTCCGGGTGCAGTTCTTCGGCCCCGGCGCCTACAGCGGGCTCTCCACCCTGATCCGGGGCTACTCCACCGACCTCGCCGCGTACGTCGCGTGGTCCCGGGAGTCGGTGGCCGGCGACGCCCGGGGCAGCGAACCACTGGTGAAGAACGCCACCGAGGAGAACGCGTTCTTCGGGTGGCCGCTCGTGGTGCTGGTGGCCGCGCTCGTCTGGTGGCTGCGCCGGGACGCGGTGGTGCTCGGGCTGGCTGCGGTGGGGCTGATGTTCGCGCTCTTCTCGCTCGGCCGACAGGTCCGGTTCGACGGGCGGGACACCGGCGTCCCGGGCCCGTGGGCCGCGCTGGAGAACCTGCCGGTCCTGCACTCGGTGGTGCCCACCCGCTGGTCGCTCGCGCTCACCCCGATCGTCGGCGTGCTGCTCGCGCTCGGGGCCGACCGGGCCCGACGTCTCGCCGCGCGTCACCCGGCGGCACGCGGGCAGATCCGGTTCGCCACCGGCACCGTGCTGGCCATGGCGCTGCTGCCGATCCTGCCCACCCCGCTGCCGGCCAAGCGACTCGACCCGACCCCGGCGTTCGTCACCGCCGGAACCTGGCGTCCCTACGTCGCCGACGGGCGGAGCGTCGTCACGCTCCCCCTGCCCGACACCACGTACGCGGTCCCGCTGCGCTGGTCCGCCGAGACCGGGCTGGACATGCCGCTGGCCCGGGGCTACTTCCTCTATCCGGACACCCGCCCGGGCGGCGACCGGATCGCCCTCTTCACCGCGCCACCGCGTCCCACCAGCACGTTCTTCGACACGGTGCGGCGCACCGACGCGGTGCCCCCGATCACTCCGCAGGACCGGGTGGCCGCCGTCGACGACCTGCGGTACTGGCGGGCCGGCGTGGTGATCCTCGACCCCCGGCTGCGGCAGGCCGAGGCGCTGCGCCGGGCGATGACCGAGCTGACCGGGATCACGCCCACCCGCTCCGGCGGGGTGTGGCTGTGGAACGTCCGGCCGTTGGTGGACTGAGCGCGTCGGGCGCTCAGCCCTGACGGACGCAGCAGCCCTGGCAGACCTTGGGCCGGGGCAGCGTGAACGCGAGGCAGCAGGTGCGCCGCTGCACGGTCGGCTCGCCGGTCGGGCCGGGCACCAGCTCGACCAGGTCGCCCAGGTCGAGCGCGTCCAGCAGCGTGGTCACGGTCGCGGCCGACGAGCCGGGCAGCGCGTCCGCCGCGCGCAGGATGCCGTGCGCGATGCCGGACGCCACCGAGCCGAGCAGCGTACGGGTGCCGATCCGGACCTCGCCCTGGATGGCGGTGATCAGCGGGGCGAAGTGCGCGTCGAGCAGCGACGCGCGCAGCTCGCCGAGCAGTGCCGTCTCGTCGGCGACCACCCGGATCCCCGGCGCGCCGCTGAGGGCGAGCGGGTCGCCGGGCAGCACCGCCACCGGGGTCGAGGCGCGCAGCCCCAGGGTGAGCAACTGGTGGTGGTCCTCGAAGTGCACCAGCACGTGGGCCGGGTCGAGCAGCGGCACCCGGCGGGCCGAGGCCCAGCCGAGCACGGCCGGCAGCGCGGTCCAGTAGCTGTAGGACTTCCAGGCCAGCGCGGCGCAGGCGTGCGGCGTGCCGCCCCAGCGCCGGCCCGCGGCGGTGAGGAACTCGGGCAGCAGCGTGCCGTCGACCAGGCGGGCGGCCGGGGTCCAGCGGTCCAGCTCGTCGCGGACCAGTAGGCCGGGCGCGAGCCCGGGCAGGTCGTCGGTGCCGAACATGACGCGCAGGGTCGCGGTCACCGGGGCGAACGGGGTGGCGACTTCGCGCCCCGGCATCACCGCAGTCACCTGGCCGTCCCCTGTCTGGTCGCCCTGCCGGCCGGCGCGTGCCGTCGACCGAAGCTAAGGCTAGCCTAACCACATTCCCCGGCGGAGGGAAAGTGGTGCCACGGGCTTCAGGGGGAGGTCCCGGTCACTCCGTCGCCGTCGCGTACTACCCGGCGGGGTGGGCGGAAAACGCCGCCGGGCGGGCCGGGCGGGTCGCGCAAGCATCGACGTGCGCCGTTGAATTGTCAAGGCGAGTGTCGAATACGAGGCAGTTTCCGTACACGTCCGGCCACCCAACGTGAAAATGGTCGTCCCGGCTACGAGGAAGCTGATGACGACCTCACCGATCGAGCGTGCCGCCGACTCGTTCGCGGCCGAACTCGCCCGGCACCGGACCGGCCGAGGGCTGTCCAAGAAACAGTTGGCGACGCTGATGGGCTTCGACCCGTCCTACGTCAGCCACGTCGAAGGGCGCCGCCACCGGCCCACCGAGGACTTCGCCCGCCGGGCCGAGGCCGTCCTGGAGGCCAGCGGCGCGATCTGGCAGCGTTTCCGGGAGTACGACGAACTGCGGCACGGCCGGGCCGCCGGGGCGCACCGGGACCCGCCGGTACCCGGCCAGTGGCTGCCGCCCGGCACCGGCCTGGTGGTCGAGCGCGAGGTCGCCACGCTCACCCACACCGGCGACGGCTACCACTGCGCCATCCGCCGGGAGCTCTACAACGCCGGCACCGAGCCGGTCACCCGCTACCTGGTCCGGGTCGCGGTCGACCGCTACCCGAACGATCCGGGCCGCTCCAACCGGCACCACCGGGAGCACCCGCTCACCTTCGCCGAGCTGCAACTCACCGCGTACCGGGACGACGGCAGCGGGCGGGAGCCGATGCACTGGCGGGCCAAACACGACCGGGACGCGTTCAAGGAGATCTGGCTGCTCTTCGAGAACGACGAGGGCCGCTTCCCGCTCTACCCGGGCGACCGGGTCACCATCGAGTACGCGTACCAGGTCGGCCGGGACAAGTGGGGCCCCTGGTTCCAGCGCGCCGTACGCCTGCCCACCCGGCACCTGGCGGTGCGCCTCGACCTGCCCGCGGACCTCGACCCGAAGGTGTGGGGCGCGGAGACCTCGCTGTCGGCGGAGGAGGGACCGCTGCGGACGCCGATCCAGCGCACCGCGGCCGACGACCGCCTGATCTTCGACTGGGGGACCGACGACCCGCCGCTGAACGCCCGCTACCGCTTGCAGTGGCGGTTCCGCAGTCCGGCGCCGGAGGCCGAGCCGGACGGCCCGCCGGCCGGCGGCCGGGTGCGGGCCAGCGACCGGATGCGCGCGGTGGGCATCGTGCAACGCGGCGACGACCTGCTCCGGCAACCGGCCCGCCCGTTCGACCTGCCGGCCGAGGAGCCGCACGCCCGGAAGGTGGTCGACCGGCTCGCCGGCATGCTGGTCCGCCTGGACGAGCTGCACCCGTTCAGCAAGGGCGTCGGCCTCGCCGCACCCCAGCTCGGCCTCGGCTGGGCCGCCGCCCTGGTCCGCCCCGCCGACCGGGCGGCCGAACCGGTGGTGCTGCTCAACCCCCGCGTGGTGGACGCCGCCGCCGAGACCGACGAGCAGTACGAGGGCTGCCTCTCCTACTTCGACCACCGCGGCCTGGTGCCCCGACCGCTGCGGATCGACGTGGAACACGCCCTCTGGGACGGCAGCCGGGTGATCACGTCCTTCGAGTACGCGATGGCCCGGCTGGTCGCCCACGAGATCGACCACCTGGAGGGGCGCCTGTACGTCGACCGGATGGCCCCCGGCGTGCCGCTGGTGCCGGTGGAGGAATACCGCGAGACCGGTACCCCCTGGCGCTACTGACACGGGGGCCGGGTCGCGTGCCCCAGGGGGCGGGGGCACGCGACCCGGCTCGGGGGGAGAAAGGCTCAGAGGTTGCCGAACGTGTCGTAGCGGATGTTGTCCGGCGGAACGTCGTCGGCGGCGAGCGCCCGCAGCGTCGCCCGGACCATGGCCGCCGAACCGGAGACGTAACAGTCGTGCGTGGTCCACGGGCCGTACCGGGTGACCACCTCGGAGACGTCACCCTGCTCACCGGCGTAGTCCGCGTCCTCGCTGCACGCCGGCGTCACCGACAGCCAGGGGTGGGTCGCCACCAGCTCCTCCAGGCCGGCCAGCCCGTACAGCTCCTCGGGGCGGCGGGCGCCGTAGAAGACGTGCACCCAGCGGGTCCGGTTGACCCGGGCCAGCTCCTCCACCAACGCCTTGATCGGGGCCAGCCCGACCCCGCCGGCCACGCAGAGGATGTCCCGGGTGGAGTCCGGGTCCAGCGTCATCGAGCCCATCGGCGCGGCCACCCGCAGCAGGTCACCCGGCTTGGTCCGGCGGACCAGCGCGCCGGAGACCCAGCCGGCCGCCCCGGCCGGTGTCCGGACGTGGAACTCCAGCACGTTCTCCTCGTTCGGGGCGTTCGCCACCGAGTACGTCCGCCACACCCGGGGGTGGTGGCGGGGCACCTCCACGCTCACGTACTGACCGGCCTTCCAGGCGAGCGGATCCTGGAGGGCACGGACGGTCAGCACCGCCGTGTCCGGGCCGTGCCGCTCGTGGGTGAGCACCTCGGCGTGCCAGAACGGCGGGTTCCCGTCCGCCTCCGCGCCGGCGAGCATCCGCTCGCTGATGCTCGCGTACGCCTCCCGCCACGCCTGGTCGTACTCCAGGTTCCAGCCGTCGCCGGCGGTGCTGCGCAGCGCGTCGAGCAGGGCGACGCCCATGGTCTCGTAGTGGGCGGACGACACGTGGTACTTCCGGTGGTCCCGACCCAGCGCGCGCAGGTACTCGTCGAAGCTCTCCGGATCGTCCACCGTCTGGGTGGCCGTGACGATGGCCTCCAGGATCCGGTCGCCCTGCCCGTTCATCTGCACCGGGAAGAGCGCGCGCAGCTCCGGGTCGAGGAGGAACAGCCGGGCGTAGAAGTGGCCGCTGAGCCGCTCCCGGTGCTCCTCCACCAGGGCCCAGCTCTCCTTCAGCAGCCGCGCGAAGTTCTCCACAGGGGCACGCTCCTTCTCCGTACGGGCGGATCGGCCCCCATAGAATGTCCACGCAGCGTGTCCGTCGGTCGCACACGATGTGCGACCGGCCCACCTCGTCGCCGAGGTGGTTTCATGGTCCGGTGACGGTTGACGAGCTGGCCCGGCCGGTCTCCCGCCGGGTGCTGGGCACCGAGACGCTGCTCGTGCTCGGTCTCTCCCTCGGCCAGTCGGCCGTGTACGCGCTGGTCTCGCTGGTCGCCAAGCTCACCGCGTCGGGCGGGCTGTCGAAGCAGACCGCCGCGCTGAACACCTCCGCGTCCGCCCGGCCCTACCTCGACCTCACCTACCAGCTGCTCGGGATCGTCTTCGCGCTGCTGCCGGTGCTGCTCGCCGTACACCTGCTGGCGCGCGACCCCGGCGACCCGGCGCGGACGCTCGGCGTCGACCTCCGCCGGCCCGGCTCCGACCTGGTCCGCGGCGCGGGCCTGGCCGCGCTCATCGGCCTGCCCGGCCTGGCGCTGTTCTGGGTGGCGGCGCAGCTCGGCATCAACGCCACCCTCGTTCCGGCCGCCCTGCCGGACCTCTGGTGGGCGGTGCCGGTGCTGATCCTCGCCGCCGTGCAGAACGCCGTGCTGGAGGAGGTGATCGTGGTCGGCTATCTGGTCACCCGGCTGCGGCAGCTCAACTGGCGGATCGGCGCGGTGCTCGCGACCAGCGCGGTGCTGCGCGGCTCGTACCACCTCTACCAGGGCTTCGGCGCGTTCGTCGGCAACGCCGTGATGGGGCTGATCTTCGGGTGGTTCTACCTGCGCACGCGCCGGGTGGCCCCGCTGATCGTCGCGCACACCCTGCTCGACGTGGTCGCCTTCGTCGGCTACGCGCTGCTGCCGAGGTCCTGGTTCGGCTGGCTCTGAGCGTTGCGCCAGGTCGGCGAGGTGGCGGGTGATGCCACCACCTCGCCGTACCCGGTGTCGATCAGGCGCGGGTGGGCCGGTACCGGGCGACCGCCCGGGCGGCGAGCCGTTCGGCGGCGGCCGTCCCACCGGTCGCGGCCGCCAGCGCCGCCGCGCCCGGCAGCAACCGGGCGGCCAGCCGCAACCCGAGCCACCCGCCCGCCTGCGCGGCCACCGGCGTGGCCAGCCGCCAGGCCGCCTCGGCCACCCGCCCCCACGGCCCGTCCGCCGGCTCGTCGGCTGCCCGGGCCGCCGCCAGCGCCGCCCGGGCCGTGCCGTCGTCCGGGTGCACCGACGTCAGCACCAGCAACTCGGCCGCCCGGTCCGGATGCGCCGGCTCCCGCCCGTAGGCGGCGGCCAGGTGCAGCACCAGGTTCGCCTGGGTCCAGAGCACGGCGGTCAGCTCCGCGACCGGCGCGAACAGCCCGGCGCCCGCCGCCAACGCGCCGCCCGTGCCGGCCATCCGGACGAACCGCCGGGTCGCCAACCGGGCCACCCCGTCCGCGTCCGCCTGCGGGTAGGCCCGGCGGACCTGCTCCACCCAGTCCCGGGCACGCGGACCGAGGGCGTCCACCGCGGCCAGGGCCAGCAACTCCGGCGCGAACCCGGGGTGGTCACGCAACCTCGGCCCCACCGCCCGCCAGCCCTCCACCGGGGTACGCGCCACCGCCGCCGACCCGTCGGCGGCCCGGGTGATCCGCTCACCCGTGCCCGCCGCTGCGGCGTCCCTGCCGATGACCCCGTGCGCGGGGGTGTCCGAGGTCGGCCCGGCGACCGGCCGGGGGTCCGCCCTGTTCGGGCCCTCCGCCGTGGGGCCGGCGTCCGGCACGGTGTCCGGTCGGTCCGGGATCTCCGCCATGGGGCCCGCGTCCGTCCGGGCATCGGCGGGTGACGGGGTCGGCGGGACAGCCCCGGCCGCCTGCCTGGCGGTGCGTTTCGCGGGGCTGGTCCGTGCCGCCGGGGTGGCCTTGGTGGTCCGGCGGGCCCGCGCCGGGCGGACCGGGCTTGCCGGCTCCTCGACCGGGGTCGGCTCGGCGTCGGCGGGCTGCGGCCCGGCCGTGGACGCCCCAGCCCCGGCCGGCGCGGTGAACTCGGGCGCGTCGGGGGTTCTCCGGCTCGCACCGGCCGCCTTTCGCGGGGTGGGCGCGGCCTTCCTGGCCGCCGGGGCGGTCGTCTTCCCGGCCGGGGTGGTCTCCGCGTCGGGCGTGGTCCTGTCCTCGGCGGCACGCCGTGCCCGCTTCGGGGTCGCCTTCGCGACCGAGGTCGCCCCGGTCGCGGTCGCCCCGACCGAGGGCCCCCCGGACGCCGTACTCCCGGTGGGAACCTCGTTCGGCGTGGGGTCGACGGCCGCCGGCGGCTGACCGGTCACCTCCGGCTCGCCCGGCGGCGTACCGGAACCGGCGTCGTCCCGCTCGGCGGTCCCCCCGCCGGATCGCGTACCCGGGCCGGTGTCGTCCGGCGCGGCGGCGGCCGGGCCGGACGGCGAACCTGGATCGGGCTCGGCGGGGTCGCCGCCGGCGCGTGGGCGAGGCGCCGGCGACGCCTCGGCGGCCGGGGCCGGCGGCTGGAAGAGGACGGTCGGCGCGGTCCGACGCGGTCGCCGGCGCGGCGGTGTGTCCTCCGTCGCCTCCACCGGGGCGGGCTCCGGTGCCGGTGGCGGGCTGAACGTCGGTCGGGGGGAGCGGCTCCGCCGGGCCTTGGCGGCGGGCTCGCGACGGGGCGGATCGCTCGGCGGGTGCTCCTGCATATCGATGGAGCGTAGCCGTGGACGTGATCTGGCACACGGTGGAAACACGCCGTCCGGACCGGGCGCCGGTAGTCGCTTTGCTCCGGGCGGGTGCGGACCTGTATTCTCGGGCGCGGTGACCTCCGGGCCACCAGGGAGACTTCGCCTAGTCTGGTCTATGGCGCCGCACTGCTAATGCGGTTGGGGTCTTAAAGCCCCTCCCGGGTTCGAATCCCGGAGTCTCCGCGCGAAAGCCGGTTGTGTAGACTGGCCGAGCACCGGGCGCCCGTAGCTCAATGGATAGAGCATCTGACTACGGATCAGAAGGTTAGGGGTTCGAGTCCCTTCGGGCGCACAGGGTTTGACCTGCGGAAACGCCCCTCTGGCGATCGATAGTGATCGACCAGGGGGGCGTTTTTCGTGCCACTTCGGTGGCACGGGTGCGCCGCAGTTGCCACAGCGTGACCAGCGGCGTGGCTTGCGGTGAGCGGCCTGCGCCTGCCGACGATCAATCCGCGTCCTGGATCGTCACTGCGCGGATCATTGGCCATCCCGGACCAGACGACGTGGCGGGTGGGTGTGGCCAACGAAGCGAGTGGTCGAACATCCTTGTCGTCCGGTCGATGCAGCCACTCCGGGTTAGTCGCTGGGGCGCCGTTGCCTCTGCGGAGAGTCGCGAGACCAGCGGCCTGTCACTACTGCCGCCCTACGAGAAGCGCTTGAACAGGCGCTCAACGAAGTCTGGTCCCTTGGACATCTTCTCTGGGGGTATCCCGAGCAGGTGCTCGACAAAGTCGGGGCCCTTGGCGATCTTGTCGGGTGAGTTGCCGGTTCGGCGCTCGTGCGCGGCGAACTCATCCCGTAGGAACTCCAAGGCCGCCGGCAGATCCGCTTCGGCCAGCGGAGTACCTGCCGACGCGAGGTGGTTGAGCTGCTTCGGGGACCGCACCGGCTGCCCTACAAGCCTCGCGGCTGCCACCATGGCTAAGTGGAAGCGGTAGTTGTTCCGCTCCGGCACGCTGACACCGGCGGCCTCCGACGCCAGGAACGCGTCGATCTCCTTCTGAGCCCTGGCGACCCAGAGATAGATCTTCACCGGGAACTCCTTGGAGAAGATCCGCCGGTACTCTTCGTCACGCTTAAGGAGGCTCGATGGCCGGGCTCGCGAGTTGTCCGGGCGGCTGAGACCCATTGCCATGACAGCCTGCGCAAGCAGCGAGATGCTCACGATCCGTTCCGCGCTGCGCCCGCTGTTGCGGTAGAAGTTCTTCCGCCGGTCGTAGTACCAGTCCTGCCCGAGGAAGTACGCCTCGATGTCGCGCTGAATGTCGTCGGTCGCGCGCAACGACGCCGCCGGCACCGATGTCTGCCGGTTGGTTGCACGGATGACGAGATCCCGGGTGGCTAGGTCATCGCCGGTCACCAGGATGCGGACCAGCACCGAGCGTTCGAACGCTGGATGGTCCGCGGGCGCCGTTCGCAGGAAATTGAAGATGGTGTGCGATGACTGCAATCCGTTGACCACCTGCACGTCGTCGAGAGAATAGGTCTTGGCGACCGTGGTGGCCTTGGAGCAGACGATGGTGACGCCGTTGTTCAGCCACCAGAACTCCGGCCCCTCGGGGTCCTCCAAGGATTGTCGGATCTCCCGGTTCACCTCGACATCGCCTTGGTAGTCGCGGACGTTCCAGTCGAAGATGTGCCGTCGTAGGTGGCCGTTCTCATCGGCCAGGAAGGTCAGGTAATCGCGTAGCTTGACCAGGGCGACGTGGCTGTTGCCGCTGGTCGCGTTCTCCTGATAGGTCAGTTCCGTCGTGTATGACGGGACAGCGTTCGCCCTGCGCCACAACTCGGCGGCCCCGAGGAACTCGACGCGACCGTTGGCGCCGGGGATAACGCTGGCGAGCTGAGCCTCCAGGTCGCGAGCCTTGATCTCGACCTTGGTGTTGATCGAGTTCGGGCCGGTGGCGCGCCCCCGGGTTGCATACACGAAGTGAATCTCGACCTGAGGGTGCCGCGTGGCCAGCACTCGGAGAGCCTTCCGAAAGAACCCCGTCCGCAAGACCGTGCCCGGCGAATACAGCTTGAGGAGATCGTCCTCGTTCTCCGAGAGGTTCAGTAGCCGCGCAAGCGCGCTCCCAGCCTTGTCGATGGCCGTCTCGGTGAACGACGTCTCTCGCTTAGCCTGCACCAACCAGAGTTCAAGCTTCACGCCGCGCGGTAGTTTGACCGCGGAGAACCCGTCCTGCAGCACGTCGCTGTCCTCGGAGAGGAGCACCCCGCCGACGAACACGTAGATCGCGTCGATCGCCCCGTCGTTGCTGCCTCCGATGACGCCCTCGGCTACCTCCTCCGAGGACAGTTGCCGCGCGGTGAGTGCCTGCTCCGCAGCGAAGATCTCGAATGCCTCATCGTCGCGGATTGGGATGGACCGGTCGGCCTGCCGCTGGACCAGGACTTGATCGAGCAACACCTGTTCGTTGTCGGCCACGCACGAAGTGTAGGCGAAATTTGGTCGATAGGATCGCCCTGCGCGAGCCGGACTCGATCTTCGTTCACATAACATCAACTGATTGGTGGGCAATCCTCAGCAGGTCGGAGGCGTCGCTGTACCTGCAGGACGAGGCGGCTAGCCCGTTAGCAGTCGCGAGCCTGTAGCCGGTCTCGCTGCACATCGGCATCAACCGTGCCACTTGAGTGGCACCGTGGGGGATGAGAACGCGGTCTAGCGTCACGTTCCGTCGACACTGCTACATGCCGTATCCGGACAAACCTATATAGCTGCAGGTCACGCGCACCCTCTCCTCCTGACTACGGATCAGAAGGTTAGGGATTCGAGTCCCTTCGGGCGCACAAGATGGAAAAAGCCTGACCCGCGGAAACGCGGGTCAGGCTTTTTCCTTGTCAAGCCCCGGTGGCGGTGATCGAGCCGGCGATCATGCATCGCGCGACCGCCGTGGGGGTGGGCATCAGCTGCCGCAACAGCCACCGGTCTGGGCGTCGACGGGTGCGGCGTCGAGCGTGACCAGGTTCAGCGGCGCGGCGAGCAACCCGCCGGAGATTCCGGTGGCCAGTCCGCGTGACGTCGGCTCGGTGGCCGGCGCGGGTCCGCAGCAGCCGTCGCCGGTGGCGGAGTCGTCGGGGTTGCTGTTGCACACGCCGGTCTCCGGCAGGTCGAGCTGGACGTCGCGGGCGGCGGCCCAGTCGCCGGCGAGGGCGGCGACGACGGAGCGGACCTGCTCGTAGCCGGTGGCCATCAGGAACGTGGGCGCCCGCCCGTAGCTCTTCATCCCCACGGCGTAGTAGCCGACCTCCGGGTGGGCGAGTTCGTCCACCCCGTGCGGAGGCACGGTGCCGCAGGAGTGCTCGTTGGGGTCGATGAGCGGGGCGAGGGCGCGGGTGGCACCCATGACCGGGTCGAGGTCCAGGCGCAGTTCGGCGGCTATGGAGTGGTCGGGGCGGAAACCGGTGGCGGCGACGATGCGGTCCACGGTGACCGATTCTTCGCTGCCGTCGCCGTGGCGCACCACGACGGTCACCCGGTCGTCACCGGTCGGGGTGAGGGCGTGGACGGAGAAGCCGGTGAGCAGCCGGATCCGGCCGGCGTCGACGTGGGCCCGCAGCCGGGAGCCCAGCGCCCCGCGGGCGGGGAGGGCGTCGGCGTCGCCGCCGCCGTAGGTGCGCGCCGGCGAGGCGGTGCGGATCGCCCAGGTCACCGCGGTTCCCGGGTGCTCGGCCGCGAGGTCGGCCAGGGAGAGCAGGGTGTTGGCGGCGGAATGACCGGCGCCGACGACGAGGGTGTGGCGGTCGGCGAAGCGGTCGCGGTCGGCGCCGAGCACGTCGGGCAGGGCGTGCTCGAGGTACGCGCCGGCCTCGGCCTCGCCGAGGGCGGGCAGGCCGGAGGCGCCGAGGACGTTCGGCGTGCGCCAGGTGCCGGAGGCGTCGATGACCGCGCGCGCGAGCACCTCCTCGCCGTCGGTGAGGCGGATGAGGAACGGGGTGGTGTCGCGACCGACGGTGCGCAGCCGGTCCAGGCCGAGCCGGCTGATCGCCTCGACCCGGGCGCCGTAGCGCAGGTGCGGCTTGAGCGCCGGCAGCTCCGCCAGTGGCTGGAGGTAGTCGGCGGCCAGTTCGGCGCCGGTGGGCAGGGCGTCGGCGTCGGGAGCGACCCAGCCGGCGTCGTCGAGCAGCCGCCGGGCGGCGGGGTCGACGTCGTACCGCCACGGGGAGAACACCCGTACGTGGCCCCACTGGCGCACCGCCGCGCCGGCGGTGTCGCCGGCTTCGAGGACGAGGAAGGGCAGGCCCCGTTCGTGCAGGTTGGCGGCGGCGGCGAGGCCGACGGGTCCGGCGCCGATCACCACGACCGGGAGGGTGTCCAGGGCGCTCATCAGGCAACTCCTCTGTGTTGATAACTGTCGAATCAGCGATGCGGGTGGTGGCCCGGGATTCGCGTGCCGTTCCCGCCTGGTCTGTCTCGACGTCCGTCAAATCAGAGAGTTGCACGTTGATTAGAAGAATGTCAACCTAGAGGCATGTCTAAGCAGTCGACGCCGCTCGTCGCCATCGACCTGAACGCGGAGACCTCCTGCTGTGCGCCGCTGACCCGACGACCGGTGCCCGCGCAGGCGGCGGGTGCGCTCGCGTCGGCGTTCAAGGCGCTCGGCGACCCGGTGCGTCTCCAGTTGATGTCGATGATCGCCTCCGCCGAGGGCGGGGAGGCCTGCGTCTGCGATCTCACGCCGGCGTTCGACCTGACCGGCCCCACGATCTCGCACCACCTGAGGACGCTGCGCGAGGCCGGCCTGGTCGACGCCGAGCGGCGCGGCACCTGGGTCTACTACCGCGCCCGGCAAGGCGTCCTTCGCCAGTTGGCGTCGCTGCTCTCCGTCGAGCCCGCCGCGCCGTAGCGGCCCTGGCGGTCCTTGTCGGGGAGTCCGGGAGGGGTGCTTCCCGGGGGTGGCGTTGGCAATCGACGTTAAGTCAGCTAACGTTGAGTCAATGGACGTTGAGCTTAACTCCCTGGCGGGGCGGGCGCGCATCCACGCCGCGCTCGGCGATCCGGCGCGGCTGGCGATCGTGGACGCCCTCACCCTCGGTGACGCGTCCCCGGGGGAGATCGCCCACACCCTCGACCTGCCCACCAACCTCGTCGCCCACCACGTCAAGGTCCTCACCGAAGCCGGCCTGGTGGTCAAGGGCCGTTCCGAGGGTGACAAGCGCCGCACCTACCTGCGGCTCCGGGCGGAGTCCCTGGCCGTGCTGACCCCGCCCCCGCTGACCGGGGTCGGCCGGGTGGTGTTCGTCTGCACCCGCAACTCCGCGCGCTCCCAACTCGCCGCCGCGCTCTGGCGCGACCGCACCCACACCCCGGCTGCGTCCGCCGGAACGCAACCGGCCTCCCGGGTGCATCCCCGCGCCGTGACGGTCGCCGGCCGGCACGGGCTGCGTCTGGATCCCACCGCCACCGCCCACGTCACCGACGTCGCCCGCGACGACGACCTGCTCATCGCCGTGTGTGACAACGCCCACGAAGACCTCACCGGGCCCGTCCGCCCGCGCCTGCACTGGTCCGTGCCCGATCCGGTCCGTGTCGACACCGACGAGGCGTTCGAGGCCGCGTTCGCCGACCTCGCCGCCCGCGTCGACCGGGTCGCCCCCGCCGTCACCATCGCGCCCGGAGAACCGTCATGACTGACACCAGCCCCCACCTCCGCCAAGAGGTCTCCATCGACCAGCAGGTCGCCCTGCGCACCGCGGCGACGCGGCTCGCCGAGGAGTTCACCGGCGTCTACGGCGCCGAGACGATCGAGCGGTTCCTGCACTCCAGCCACGACCAGTTCGCCACCGACAGCACCATCCCCCACTACCTGCCCCTGCTCGCCGAACGCTTCGCCCGCCAGCGCCTGCAGGCTCTGGCCCGGGTCGAGGGTCACCACCGGGACGGTCGCCCCGTGGTGCTGTTCCTGTGCACCCACAACGCCGGTCGCTCCCAGATGGCGCTCGGGTTCTTCGCCCACCTCGCCGGCGACCGGGC
Organism: Micromonospora sp. WMMD754; assembly: GCF_049315235.1. NCBI lineage: Bacteria > Bacillati > Actinomycetota > Actinomycetes > Micromonosporales > Micromonosporaceae > Micromonospora > Micromonospora sp. WMMD754. The sequence continues at coordinate 1,776,005 of NZ_CP186058.1, read as the reverse complement.
CGTCGCCTGGTCCGGCGGCAGCGAACCCGGCGCCGCCGTCGCCCCCGCCGCCGTCGCCGCCATGGCCGAACGCGGCATCGACATCTCGCAGGAGTTCCCCAAGCCGTGGACCGACGAGGTCGTGCGCGCCGCCGACGTCGTGGTCACCATGGGCTGCGGCGACGCCTGCCCGGTCTTTCCCGGCACCCGCTACGAGAACTGGGACCTCGACGACCCCGCCGGCCTCGACCTGGCCGACGTGCGACCCATCCGGGACGAGGTCGAACGCCGCGTCCGCCACCTGTTGGATCAGATCGGCATCCTGGTCCCACGGCCCGGCTCGCCGGTGGCGACGGCGATGTGACCAGGTTGCCGACCGATCCGCTCCGCGTCCGAGACCTGCTCGCCGACCGTCCCGCCCGCACCGGTCACCCGGGCGAGGACCCGGGATACGCCAGTCCAACGTCACGCGACGTCGGTGACCTCGCTCGACGCGCACGCGCCAGCACCGACGACCCACGGGAGTCTCCATGAGCACCGCCACCCGAGCCGACCATGCCGCACCGGTGGCGGCACGTCTGTCCCGCCTCGACCGGCTCCTGCCGGTGTGGATCGGCCTGGCCATGGTCGCCGGGCTGCTGCTCGGCCGGATCGTTCCCGGGCTGGACGCCGCCCTGGACGCCGTCAAGATCGGCGGCATCTCGCTGCCCATCGCGCTCGGCCTGCTGATCATGATGTATCCGGTGCTGGCCAAGGTCCGCTACGACCGCCTCGACACCGTCACCGGCGACCGGCGCCTGCTGGTCTCGTCGTTGGTCCTCAACTGGATCGTCGGCCCCGCCCTCATGTTCGCCCTGGCCTGGTTGTTCCTGGCCGACCAGCCGGAGTACCGCACCGGCCTGATCATCGTCGGCCTGGCCCGCTGCATTGCCATGGTCATCATCTGGAACGACCTCGCCTGCGGCGACCGGGAGGCCGCCGCCGTCCTCGTCGCCCTCAACTCCGTGTTCCAGGTCCTCGCCTTCGGTCTGCTCGGCTGGTTCTACCTGTCGGTGCTGCCCGGCTGGTTGGGTCTGGACGGTGCCGCGTTGGAGGTCTCCGGTTGGGACATCGCCGGCAACGTGCTCGTCTTCCTCGGCATCCCGCTGCTCGCCGGCTACCTCTCCCGTCGCCTCGGCGAGCGCGCCAAGGGCCGCGACTGGTACGAGCAGCGGTTCCTGCCCAGGGTCGGGCCCGTCGCCCTGTACGGGTTGCTGTTCACCATCGTGATCCTGTTCGCCCTCCAGGGCGAAGCCATCACCGGCCGGCCGGTCGACGTCGCCCGCATCGCCCTGCCGCTGCTGGCCTACTTCGCCGTCATGTGGGCCGGGTCCTACCTGCTCGGCCGGGCCATCGGCCTGACCTACGAGCGCACGACCACCCTGGCGTTCACCGCCGCCGGCAACAACTTCGAACTGGCCATCGCGGTCGCGATCGGCACGTTCGGCGTGGCCTCCGGTCAGGCCCTCGCCGGCGTCGTCGGTCCCCTGATCGAGGTGCCCGTCCTCGTCGGCCTGGTCTACGTGTCGTTGTGGGCCCGCCGCCGGCTGTTCCCCACCCCCGGCACCCAGGCCGCGAGGTGACTCGACCGCACCGCGCCGCGGCCCACCGCGCGGCGACCATACCTCCCTGGAGAACGTCATGAGCGACAAGCCCAGCGTCCTGTTCGTCTGCGTCCACAACGCCGGCCGCTCCCAGATGGCCGCCGGCTGGCTCCGCCACCTCGCCGGCGACACCGTCGAGGTCCGCTCCGCCGGCTCCGCGCCCGCCGAGGCGGTCAACCCCGCGGCCGTCCAGGCCATGGCCGAGGTCGGCATCGACATCACCGACCAGACCCCGAAACTCCTCGAGTACGAGACCGCGGAGTCCTCGGACGTCATCGTGACGATGGGCTGCGGTGACGCCTGCCCCGTCTTCCCCGGCAAGCGGTACGAGGACTGGAAGCTCGACGATCCCGCCGGCAAGGGCGTGGACGCGGTCCGCCCGATCCGCGACGACATCCGTACCCGGGTGGAGGGGCTCCTCGCCGAGCTGCGTCCCACCGCCTGACACGACCCCTTCGACGCGGCCTGCCGGGTACCACCCACGACCCGTGGTGACCGCTTGCGTCGGACCGACATGATGGCTCGGTGCGTTCCTCGACCCCGCCGTGGCGGTCGCCGGCCCTGACCGCCCTCGGCTGCGTGTTCCTGCTGGTGGCCGGTGGTGCACTGCTCTGGCTGCCGATCCACACCCAGAACGAGCTGGACGACTGGCAGGCCGAGCTGCGCACCCGTGGTGTGCCGACGCGGGCGCTCGTGCACGACCAGGTGACGAAACGCGGGGGCACGTCGAAGACGATGTACTTCCGTTACGAGGTGGACGGCCGGACGTACGAGCGTGAGGTGGCCTGCGTCGAGGTGTGCCGGTCGATCGGCGACGAGGTGCCGATCTGGGTGAACCGGGTCGACCCGGGCGACTTCGTCACCGACTTCGGCCAGTTGAGCGGCCACCGGGGCCGGCTCCAGGGCGGGCTCGGCGCGGCGGGCTTCATGCTCCTCGTGGTCGCGATTCCCCTCGCGCTGTCCCGGCTCCGGTGGCCGAGCCGGTCACGCCGCCGTACGCCGCCGCGTCCGGCCGCCGCACCAGGGGCGGGCGGCACCGACGCCACCGTCCGCATCCGGCACAAGCGGAAGCGGCGACGCTGAGGGCCGGGCGGTCACGGGAGGGCGCGGGGCAGCAGGTCCAGGAGGCCGTCCGGGTAGAGGATCGCCTCGCCGCCGGCGAAGCGGCGCAGCGGCTGCCAGCTGACCGGGCTGCCCTCGTCCGCGACGATCCCGACGGCGTCCCGGTCGTAGATCGACGGGTCGGCCAGGTCGGCCGAGAAGACGAACACGATCTCGTGACCGGCGCGGCCGAACGCCGTGAAGATGTTCTCCAGGACGCCGAGCAGTTCCACACCGGACAGCTCGACGGCCAGCTCCTCCCGCAGCTCCCGCCGCACGGCCTCGGCGGCCGACTCCCCGAACTCGACGCCGCCGCCCAGCGGCCGGTAGAACGTCTCCCGCTTCGTCGCGTCGTGCGCCTCGAAGACCAGGAGGTCGTCCCCGCGTCGCACCACGGCGACGGCCACGGCGCGAATGTGCGGCGGTGAGGTCACGGCGTGACCTCCTCCAGCGTCCCGTCCGGTCCCAGGCGGAACCTTCGCGGCGGCCCCATGGCGCGCATCGCCTGTGCGTAGGCGGCCGCACGCGCCGCCTGTTCCCGACCCGTGGGGTCCGCGACGCGGAAGACGTGCACGGGAACGGCGTCGGCGTCGACGTCGTCCGGCCGACGCCGGCCCTCGATGGTGAAGCCGAACAGGGCGCGCAGGGCGTCCTCGCCCAATTCCAGCGGGTGGAACGGCAGCGGGTAGGGGACCGGTTTCGCCGGATGTTGGCCGTCCCAGTACGGGCGCTCGAAGTCGTACGGCTCCCCGATGTTCTCGGCGATGCCGCCGTCCGGGGACAGGCTGAGCGAGCGGACCAGCTTCCCGTCCTCCCAGACCGCGAAACAGAGCCCGTCCACGCCCGAGTGCATGCCGTGCATGACGATCCGCCGGCCGGTACCGAGGCGGAGCAGGTGCTCGGGCAGTTCCGACGGGCGGTCGAGGACCAGCCGGCGGTCGCACAGGACCGTGGCTCCGGGCAGCGCCGCGACGTGGGTGACGTCCTCGGGCGGCCAGGTCACGTCGAGCGTGCTGTCGTCGGCCGGTGTGAGGTCGTACCCGGGAAGGGCCTGCCGGACGGCGGCCTCGGCCTCCGCCGGGTCCGAGGCGCCCGCGGCCCGCAACAACGGCCGCAGGTCGCCGTCGGCGAACGCCAACAGCGCCGTCTTCGCGCCCATCGCACCTCCCGGTCGGTCCCCGGACGATACCCGGCATCGATCTTGACGGGGTGCCCGGCGGCGCGCCCCGGGTCAGACCTTGCGGTAGCGCGCCTCGGTCACCGCGAACAGGCCGTACGCCGTGAACCCGACCGCCACCACGAGCAGCAGCCAGGTGCCGTAGCTCTCGTCGGCGAGCGCGCGCAGCGCCGCGTCGAGTCCGCGCGCCTTCTCCGGGTCGTACCGCCACGCGGCCACCACGAACAGGATCCCGGCGATCGCGTACGCCAGGCCCTTGGCCGTGAAACCCACCGCGCCGAGCCGGCCGACCAGCCGTCGCGTCGCCGCCGCCATCCGGCCGACGTGCAGGTGCTTCTCGAAGCGCCTGGTGATCCCGACGATCGCCAGCCAGACGCCGATCCCCGCCAGGATCAGGCCCGCCGTCATGACGGCGACCCGGCCGGCGTCGGAGGCGAGCAGCCCCGCGGCGGCGTCCTGCTGGGTGTCGGCGCTGGACGACTTCTTGCCGCGCAGCACCTTGACCCCGCTGAACGCGAGGTAGAGGTAGAACGCCGCCCGGCCGGCCGACGCCGCCCGCTCGGTCAGCCGGCGTTCCCGGAAGATTTCCAGCACCTGCCAGACCGCCATGGCCATCAACCCGACGACGATCGCCCCGATGAGCGCCGCGCCGAACGGCTCGTCGGCGATCTGCTGCATGGCGCCCGACTGGTCCCCGTCGGCGGCCGGCCCGCCGAGGGCGACCTTCATGATCACGTACGCGAAGAGCAGGTGCAGGATGCCGTAGCCGACGAAGCCGGCCCGGGTCAGGCGCTCCAGCCAGGAGTTGTCGGCGGCGCGGGAGGCGGCCCCGCGCGTCCGCGCGGACAGCGATGACATGGGCCGTCATTCACCGATCGCGGCTCCCGCCAAACCTCCGGCCCCGGTGTGCGCGATGAAATGACCGCCTTCAACCCCTTGACTCCCATTTATCGGGTGAATGAAATGAATGAGCGGCAAGTCGTGCTAAAGCCTTCGCCCCGGTGCGGAATCGATAGCTTTCCGTCAGTGAAGTTTCTATCCTTGAAGGATCCGATCGCCCGCAGCGAAAGGGGCGGCATGCCGCGCCGTTCGAGCCTCAGCTATCGAGATGCGTTACGACTGTTGGCGCCCGGCAGCGCGCGCATCACCGAGACCGACAAGGTCGTCAACGCGGGAATCCTGGGCGCGGGCGCGCTCTCGCACGGTGCGGCGCTGGCCCTGCTCGGTCCGAAGAACGCGCTCATGCAGCTCGTCCGGGACGCCACCGGCAACCAGGCCGGCCGGATACGCGCATCCGGCGGAAAGGCGTACTACGAACTGTTGGAGGCCAGCCACACGGTGCTGGCGCTGTCCGCGTTCTTCGACGGATTCCGGGACGAGGTGGGCCCGGGCTTCGACCGGCTGGAACTGACCGACGCGGAAAAGGTCGCCATGGTGCCGGCCGAGCGACGTCGACACACCCTGCCCCAGGAAATCGACGCCGGATACTTTCCGCTGCCGTCGTCGGTGCACGGCATGGACGACACCCGGCGGGACGTCGAGGCGGCCTACGTCACCCTGTACGACGCCACCATCGCCTTCTGCGACGGCCTCGCCGCCTGGCCGGCGGTGCGGCGCGGGCTCGACCTCACCTCGCTGCGGTCCCGCGTGGTCGCGCGCAGCATGTGGCACTACGAGGACCGCTTCGACCGGCTCGCCACCGACCTGCCGGAGTTCGGGTTCCGGATGGTCCGGCAGGCGATCGAGCACAACCTGGTCGACAACCGGAAGCTGACCGCCGAGGTCGCGGACCGGCTGGACGCGCTGGCGGACCTGTCCCGCAACCTGGCCGGGCTGGCCGGCCCGGCCGCGCCCGAGCCGGACCGGCTCCGGGAATCCCTCGACCGGCTCGCCGGCTCGCTGGGCGCGGTGTTCCGGCAGCCGCTGCTGCGGATCAAGGACATCGACTTCCACCTGCGGCTGCCCACCGTGGAGCGGGGGTTCATCAGCCCCGACTTCCGGGTCGCGGAATACGACAAGCGCGCTGCGCCGGAGCGGGAGCGCTGGTGGGAGGAGCAGCCGCGCAGCGGCGACCTGGTCGGGTTCCTCTCCGACTACCTGACCGACCCGGCCAGCCTGCACCGCCCGCTGCTGGTCCTCGGTCAGCCCGGCGCCGGCAAGACGCTGCTGACCCGGGTGATCGCGGCCCGGCTGCCGGCGAACCGGTTCACCGCCATCGTCGTACCGCTGCGCCGGATGTCCGGGGACACCTCGCCGACCGAGCAGATCGAGTCGGCGATCGAGCAGCTGATGGACGAGCGCATCCGGTGGGCGGACCTGCGCCGCGCCACGAGCACCACCACGGTCGTGGTCGTCTTCGACGGGTTCGACGAACTCGTCCAGGTCACCGGCACCGCCCACTCCCAGTACATCGACCGGGTGGCCGAGTTCCAGGAGGCCCAGTGGGACCTGGGCTACTCGGTCATCCCGGTGATCACCTCACGGATGCTGGTGATGGACCGGGCCAGCGTGCCCCAGGGCACCGTGCTGGTCCGGCTGGAGGACCTGACCGACGCGCAGGTGACGACCTGGGTGTCGGCCGTCAACGGAGCCAACGAGGACCGGTCCGGCTACCGTCGCCTGTCCGCCCGGGACCTGCTGTCGCACGGCGAGCTGGCCCGGCAGCCGCTGCTGCTCACCCTGCTGGCCATCTACTACGACGAGCACCGGGTGGAAGGACCCCCCGACCTGGGCATCTCCCGGTCCGACCTGTTCACCGGCCTGCTCACCGCCTTCATCCGGCGGCAGATCGGCGAGAAGGCGCCGGGTGACCTGTCGCAACGCGAGCGGGAGGCCCGGGAACACCGGCTGCGGCGCGACCTGGCGATCACCGCGTTCGCCATGTTCAACCGCAACCGGGAGCTGGTGAACCGGGCCGCGCTCCGCGACGACCTGGGCTGCTTCGGCTCCGGCTCCGGCGACGGCACCCGGTTCGAGCTCGGCGACGTGCTCGGGCCGGAGCAACTGGTCACCGCCGCCTTCTTCGTCGTGTACGGCCCGGACGACCTCCAGGGCGAGGACGCCCGCCGGACCTACGAGTTCCTGCACGCGACGATCGGCGACTTCCTGATCGCGGAGTACGTGATCGGGTCGTTGCGGGAACTGGCCGAGCTGCGGCGGCGGACCCGCACCCCGGCCGGCTTCGGCTACCAACTGGACACCGGCCAGTTCCGCGCCCTGCTCTCCCACCAGCCCCTGGTGAAACGGGAGGCGGTGGTCGGGTTCGCCCGGGAACTCAGCGCCCGGCACCCGGAGGAGCGTGGCGCGATCATCGAGACCGTCGCCGAGCTGCTGGCCGAGGCGCGGCAGCGGGGCAACGTCGCCGGGGTGGACGGCTACCGGCCGTCGCCCTACGACCCGGTGCGGCTGCTCGCCGCGTACACCGCCAACCTGGTCGCGCTGGCCGCGCTGGTGTCGCCCGACGGCGTACGGCACACCGACCTGATGGACGACGAGACCTGGGTCTCCACGGTGCGGCTGTGGCGGGCCGGGCTCGACGAGAAGGGCCAGCTCGCCATGATCAGCTGGCTGGGGCGGGACGCCGACGGCCGGATCACCGCGGAACGGCGGCGCGAGCGCCGGGGCGAGACCGTGAGCGTGGCCGCCGAGGAGGCCCGGCTGCTCGGCGACATCACCACGTACGGCCAGTTGCAGGCCGGCGCGCGGACGTGGCGCGGCCGGCAGCCGGACAGCTTCGAGGCCGGCCGGTTCCACGCGGACCTGGTGTCGCTGGCCACCCGGCGTTGGCCGGTGCCGTCGTTGCACCAGCTCATCCTCTACGACGAGCGCAGCTACCGGCGGCTGTGGGAACGGGCCGTCGAATCGCCGGGCGCGGTGTCCAGCACCAGCGCCACGGTGCTGCTGGAATGCCTCGCCGAGGACGGCGCGCAGTTGCCCCGCGAGGTGGTCTGCGGGTTGACCCGGGTGGCGCTGGACCGACTGCCCCGGTCGGTGACCGCGCCCCCGGAGCTGATCATCTCGTGCCCGTACCTGATCGACGAGTTTCCCGAGCTGCTCGACTCGATCGGCACGCCGGAGGACCACGCGGTCCTGCACGCGCTGATCCTCCGGCACGGGCTCGACCGGCTGCCGGCGGAGTACGTGCCCCGGGTGCGGGCGGTGCTCGCCGACATCGAGGGGCGGCTCGCCGAGCTGCCCCTGGAGGACGGGGTGGTCTCCGCCGAGATGGCGGAGCAGTTCGCCGCCGCGCGGGTCGACAACCGCACCGCGTTGTGGTTGCTGATGGCGCTGAGCGAGTACGCCGACCTGGCCTGGCGGAAGATCCGGCCCGGGACCATGGCGGCCCTGCTCGCGCACCGGCTGCCCGACGAGTTCCTCGACGAGACGAGCCTGTGCCGGCTGCTCCTCGACTACCTGCGGGCGCACGACCGGGTGCCCGCCGACGTCACGTTGACGGCCGCCGTCGACACGCTGCGCGTCCTCGCGGCGACCGATCAGGGCCCGGCCGCCGATGGGTTCTGACCGCGCGCCCGGCCCGGCCCGCCACCCCCGCCACCACCACCGTCCCGGAGGCCCGGTTTGTCACACCCGCCCACGCACCGCGAGCACATCGTCCGATCCGGAAGGCGCAGCCTGGCCGTCGACGTGGCCGGCGCGGAGCGCGGCTGGCCGGTGTTCCTGATGCACGGCACGCCGGGCAGCCGCAACGGGCCGCGCCCGCGATCGAGCGTGCTCTACCGGCTCGGCGTCCGGCTGATCTCCTACGACCGACCGGGCTACGGCGGTTCCAGCCGGCTGCCGGGCCGCCGGGTGGCCGACGCCGCCGCCGACGTCGCGGCCATCGCCGACGACCTGGGCCTGGACGAGTTCTCGGTGGTCGGCCGCTCCGGGGGCGGCCCGCACGCCCTGGCCTGCGCGGCGCTGCTGCCGGAGCGGGTACGGCGCACCGCCGTGCTGGTCGGCCTCGCCCCGGCCGGCGCGACCGGACTGGACTGGTTCGGCGGCATGACGGAGGCGAACGTCCGCGACTACGGGACCGCCGAGCACGACGAGGTGGTCCTCGCCGAGCAGTTGCGCCTGCGGGCGGAGCGGACGATCGACGACCCGGGCTCGTTGCTGGCGCTGCTGGTCGAGCAGATGACCGAGGCCGACCGTCGGGTGGTGGCCGGGGTGCCGATCCGCCGGCAGTTGACCGACGCCTACGCCGAGGCGCTGCGGCGGGGGCCGGACGGCTGGATCGACGACGTCCTCGCGCTGCGCGCCGACTGGGGCATCTCGCTGGCGGAGATCCGGATGCCGGTACGGCTGTGGCACGGTGCCGACGACAACTTCGCCCCGGCCAGCCACACCCGGTGGCTGGCCGGTCGGATCCCCGGCGCACAACTGCACGTGCAGCACCGCAGCGCGCACTTCGGCGCGGTCGAGGTGCTGCCGGAGATGTTGGCCTGGCTGACCCGCCCGTCGGAGCGGACCCCGGTCAGATCGGATGCGGGTCGATGATCCGCCGCTGGAACCGGTGCTGGCGGAGCGCCTCGACCGCCGGATGGTGCTCGCCCAACCGACGGGCGAGCTTGTCGGCCACCGTCTCGATCTCCGCCCGCCGGCCGGATTCCATCCGCTCCCGCATCAGCACCAGGTTGGCCCGGCAGCGCAGCGCGTTCGGATGCTCCGGTTGGAGCACGCGGTCGAGACCACGGGAGGCACGCTGCAACAGCTCCAGCGCCGCCCGGTCCGCCGCCTCCCGGCCCTCCGGCGGGTCCGGCTGCTCGGCGAGACAGATGGCCTGGTTCATCCAGCCGGAGAGGGGGTACGGGTGCGCGTCGCCGAGCACGGCGGCGAGCGCGTCCGCCGAGCTGCCGGCGAGCTGCCGCGCCTCGACGAAGTCCCCGGCGCGACGGGCCACCATCGCCAGGTTGACCTGGCAGACCAGGGTCAACGGGTGCTCGGGACCGAGGTTGCGCCGGTAGATGCGGTGCACCTCGGTGAGTTCCCGGCTGGCCCGCTGGTGGAGGTCGACGGTGAGCAGGTTGATCGACAGGCTCAGCCGGCAGGTGAGGGTCTCCGGGTTGTCCGGCCCGAACCGTTCGGTCAGCAGCTCGTAGGCGGCCTCGAGCAGCTTGCCCGCCTCGACCGCGTACCCGGCCGCGCGGAGCGACACCGCCAGGTTCGTCTGCGTCCGCAGGGTGATCAGGTGTTCGGCGCCAGCGGTGTGCAGCAGGTCCCGGTGGACGGCCCGCAGCCGGGCGATCGACTGCTCGTAGTCTCCGGCGTCGCGCATGTCGATGCCCACGTAGGCGGAGGAGGCCAGCGTGTCCGGGTGGCTGTCGGTGAGGGTGCCGCGGCGCCCCTCCAGCACCATCTCGTCGTTCTTGCGCGCCTCCTGGAAGTCTCCCATCAGGCGCTGGGTGCTGGCCAGGTTGTTCAGGGCGGCGAGGGTACGCGGATGGTCCTCGGCGAACAGTCGCTTCCAGGCGTTGAAGGTGGCCTCGTCGAGGCGCAGCGCCTCGCTGTACATGCCCATGCCCCGCAGGTCGCGCGCCAGCCCGCCCGCCGTCATCAGGGTGTGCGGGTGGTCGTCGCCGAGCAGTTCCCGCTGGGCCGCGAGCACCTTCTCGTCCAGCGCCCGGGAATCCTTGAACTGCCCGAGGAAGGCGAGGATGTTGGCGAGGTTGAACTGGAGGTGCAGCAACTGCCGGCGCAGGTCCTCCCGCGCCCGCTCGTCGGTCTCCGTCGCCAGCATCCCCTTCCAGGTCCGGACGACCTCCTCGCCGAGCCGGCGGCCGGTCTCCAGGTCGCCCCGCAACTGCAGGTAGCGGACCCGGTCGATCATCAGCGCCCGCACCTCGACCTTCTGGCTGAGCGCCGCCTTCGACGGCTCCAGGTGCGGCCAGATCACCCGGAACTTGGGCCAGTTGACCGGGTCGTCCACCTCGCCCTCGGGCCGGAAGGCGGCCAGCACGAGGTGGACCTGGGCGCGCGCCTCGTCGAGTTCCTCCTCCGTCATCCGGGACCGGACGGCGTGCTGGAGCAGGCGGTGCATGAGCACGAGCCCGCCCCGGCTCCGCTCGCCGCCGGACGGGTTGTCGGCCCGGAGGTCGACCCGGACCAGGGCGAGCCGGTTGGCCTGCTGCACCAGCTGCTGGCGGACCAGGCGCTCCTTCGCCTGCGGGTGGAACGGCACCAGCGCCTCGGCGAACTTGTTGCTGTAGACCAGATCGGCCGAGATCTCCGGCGCGAACACCGAGCAGAGCTGGAGCACCCGGTAGGCCGCCGGGTTCCGGGTGCGCAGGTGGTTGAGGGACAACTCCCAGGTGGCCTCCACCGAGACGTTGCTGTTCGGTTCCATCACCGCGCCCGGACCGAAGCGGGCGATCTCGGTGAGGTAGCTGTCGACCGAGTGGCCGGTGTCGGCCAGCCAGGCCGCCGCGGCGGTGACCGCGATCGGCAGGTCACCCAGCAGGGAGGCGATCTTGTCGGCCTGGTCCGGCCGCATGTTCGGCACCCGCTCGGTGAGGTGCTGGATGCTCTCCGCCCGCTTGAACACGTCGACCTGCACGGTGGTCGCCCGCTCCACCCACTGGAGGTTGCGGGACGTGATCAGGACGTGGCCCTTGCCGTCCGGCACGTAGGGCAGCACGCCCTCGACCTCGTCGGCGTTGTCCATGATGAGCAGCCACCGCAGGTCGGTGTGGCGCAACGCCTGGAGGACCAGCCGGGCGTTCTCCCGGTTCGACTCCGACGACTGCACGCCCAGGTAGGGCGCCAGGTCGCCGATCGCGGACTCGATGAACGGCACCTGGTCGGCGTCGACCCACCACACCATGTCGTACGCGGCGCGGTAGCGGTGGGCGTACTCCAGCGCCAGTTGGCTCTTGCCGATGCCGCCCATGCCCTGCAACGCCACCGGTCCGGTGCCGGCCAGCACCACCTTCGGGCTGCTGCGCAGCAGCGTCCGCAGCTCCCGCAGGTCCGCCTCGCGGCCGGTGAAGCGCTTGTTCCGGCCGGGCACCTCGAAGACGCTGTTGTCCCGGCCGGGGAACCGGGGGCCGGTCGGCAGCTCGACGTCGGCGCTCACGCCCTCCCGCCCGACGAGGCGCAGGATGCGGGTCGCCGCGGTCCGGGCCTCCAGCCCGGCCACCGAGACGCTGTGCGCGGCCGGCACGTTGGCGAGCCGCCGCACGTCCGCGACGTAGACGACCAGCGGCACCTGGTCGGGTGAGCGGTCCGGCGCGGCGAGCACGGCCTCCTCGGTGGCGTTGGCCTCCGAGACGATGATCAGCTCCCGGGCCGTGCGGGGCGCCTCGTCGTCGGCGAACCAGGGGTCGGTCACCCGGACGTCGGCCGAGGCGAGCAGGTTGCCGATCCACTCCGCCCACACCCGGTCGTACGGGTCGTGCCGCAGCAGGATCTCGTTCTCCACCGAGGTGGACGTGCGGGTGAACCGGGCGTTGACCCGGTCGCGCACCGCGCCGCTCATCGGGGGCAGCGACTCCACCTCGCCCCGGGTGATCTCCCGGGCCAGCACCTCGTACGCCGACAGCAGCGAGCCGTTGACGCCGGGCTGGTCGGCGAAGGTCGCCAGCAACTCCTCGTACGCGTAGTAGGCCTGGTAGGGGACCTGCATCCGGGCCCAGTAGCGGTCCCGTTCGGCCTCGCTCATCCCGCTCGGCAGGCCGCTGAAGCGCTGCCGGGCCACGGCCCGCCCGGTGTCCGCCTTGATCTTCTCGGCCGGGTCGATCCGCATCGGCACGGGCAGCACCCGGATCCGCCGCGAGCCGTAGCGGTGCTCGACCAGTCGGGCCACCTTGGCCGCCCCGGTGATGCCCTGCTCGCTCAGGGTGAAACAGGTGACGAGCACGTCCGGGAGCTGGATGGTGCAGATGTCGGCGACGTCGGAGAAGCCGGTGCGGCTGTCGATCAGGACGTAGTCGTAGTTGCGCTTCATGTCGGCGCGCAGCGCGTCGAAGAAGTGGCCGCCGCCCTGCCGCTCGTAGAACTCGTCCCAGTTCATCCCGGCCAGCGCGCCGGCGTAGTCGTTGTTCTGCTGGCCCGCCGAGAGGAAGTCGAGCGTGCCGTCACCGGGGAAGTTCGACCAGTTCAGCGAGAACGAGTACTTGTGCACGCGGGCGTACTGCTCGTGCCAGCGGTCGTCGCCCTTGTCCTGCGTGGTGGTGGTCGCCCACTCGTACTCCCGGATCAGGTCGATCACCCCGCCGGTGCTCTCCAGCGCGTCGCGGTCGATGAAGGGCGCGAAGAAGCGCGCCAGCCCGGGGGATTCCAGGTCCCAGTCGACGGCCAGGACCCGCTTGCCGTTGGCGGCGAGGATCCACGCCACGTTGGCCAGGGCCATGGTCCGGCCGGTGCCGCCCTTGTAGGAGTAGAAGGTGACGACCTGTCCCTCGGGTCGGGTCATGGCTCCACTCCTTCGTCGGGCGGCGGGTTCTCCCAGAGCCGGGGTTTGCTGATCGGCCGTCCCGGCGGCGGGTAGGCCGGTCGCGCGTCCAGGTAGCGGCGTCGCATCCGGTCGACCAGGCCGTGCACCCCGGCCCGCCAGTCGTCGTACGTGCTGACCGCCAGCGGGCGGGCCGTCGGGGGGAACATCGCCACCGCCCGGTCGAGCAGCACCGTGGCGTGGGAGCGGCGACCGGGTGCCGGGTCGTCGATGAGCACCACCACCCCCACCCAGCTGTGCAGGCAGTCGACGGCCGCGCGGACCGCCTCCGTGCCGTCCGGCGTCTCGACCACCCGCGGGTCGACCATGAGGACACCCGGGCAGCCCCGGAACAGGCCCTCGTCCGGCGCGAAGTCCTGGACGTCGATGGGCATCCGCAACCGCTGGACCGCGTCGGTCACGTCGTCGACCACCGGCGGTCGGTCGCGGAACGGTCGCCACCGAGCGGCGTGCGTGTCGGGCCGCCCGTTGAGCCGGCCCGCCTCCGGCAGCTGACCGGGGGCGATGACCACGGCCAGGAAGGGCACCTCGCTGGTCGGGGACGAGGGCACGTCGGTCGGCCCGGTCGGCGGCTCGGCCGGTTGCAGCGGAGTCTGCTCGGCGGTGTCGACGATGTGCTGGGCCAGCCGGCCCAGGACCTCCTGGTAGTCGCGCTGGAAGATCTGCAGGCGGCAGAGCGCGCTCATCCCGTTGGCGGCGTAGGCCTCCACGTCCGCGGCCATGGCCAGCGCCCGGGCCTGGTCGGTCGCGTGGACGGCGGCGGGTGACGGGGTCCACAGCACGGGCAGGATGTTGTCCCCGTCGGCCGGCCGGCCGGCCCGTAGCAGCCGTTGCCGGAACCACTCCCGTTCCCGGCGCGAGTCGTCCCGGTTGAGGTAGTCCGGTGAGTAGAGCGGGACGAACACCTCGGCCTCGGCGAGCGCCACGCGCTTCTGTTCCGCCCGGTCCTCCGACAACCGGACGGTGAAGTCGGCGAAGCCCCGCCGGCGCAGCCGCGCACCCGGGCGCCCGTCGATGGCGAGGTTGAGATCGTGGTAGAAGCGGCGGACCCAGTGGTCGCCGAGGGTGCGGTCGCTGTGTGTCGGTGGGGGGACGTAGCTGAGGAAGAAGTAGCGTGCGCCGGCGAGGACGGGCCTCTCAGGACTCACGTCGGCACGACCCGTCCAGCGTGGACGGAACCTCCGACCGCCAACCGGTAATGATCACGCGCTGCTCTCCAGTCGACACGTTGTGCGTATCGATCAGAGTAAGAGACGGTGCCCACCGGTGAACAGGCCTCACCGTCCGGCGTGGTGATCCATCCAGCCGACCGCGGTGCGCACCGCCGCCGGCATCGGCAGCAGACGGGCGACGGCGTCCCCGACCTTTCCGTGGCGGGTGAAGTCCGCCCGGTCGAGGTCCTCGCCGATCGCGGCGAACGGGGCCGCGTCCAGGTGCGGGGCGACGAAGTCGAGCCGCTCCCGGCGGCCGTCCCGGAGCACGTAGCAGCGGTAGGGGCGGATCATCGGCGGAAAGCACGACCGGTACTCGGCCAGGTGCAGGGCGGTGCATGACGACCAGCCGACGCCGAGCAGCAGGATCCGCGCGTCGGCGGCCTCCAGGGCGGCCAACGGGGACCGCTGGCCGAGGTGCGAGTCGAGGTCGTGGACGCGCATCAGCGCCTGCGCCCGGGGGCCCCACGCGCTGAACGACGTCTGGGGGTGGCGGCTGCGCACCGCGCCGGGCAGCCGGCGTACGTGTTCGGCGAGCGCGCCCACCCCGAACGACGGTGTGGTGGCCGGGTCGAAGCCGGGCATCCGCTCCTCGTACGCCCGGCGTTCGTCGTCCGTCATCCCGGCGGTCGCGGTGCGGTACGCCGCGCTGCTGACCGAGTTGTCGGGGGTCTGCGCCGGCACCACGACGGTGCCCGCCGGCCCGACGGCCGCCCGGAGCGCCCGGGCCAGGGTGGCCGCGCCACCGGTGACCGGGCCGACGGCGCGCATCGCGCAGTGCACGAGCACGACGTCGCCGGGGCCCAGCCCCAACGCCCGCAGCTCGGCGGTGAGGGTGCCGAGTCGGTGCCCGGCGCGGACGGCGGTGGTCACGACGGCCACCCGGCCACCGCGTGGGCCACCTGCCGGAGCAGCCGCGAACCCACCGGGGTGAGGGCGTCCGCCCGCTCCAGGGCGCCGATGGCCTCGGCCGTCCAGTCCCGGTACCGCCGGTAGACCGCCTGCGCCCCGTCGACGTGGCGGTCGGCCCGGACGCGCCAGATGTCGGCCACCGCCGCGTGCGCGTAGATGCCCTGCAGCACGGCCTCCGGAGGGCGCGGGTCGGGCCGCCAGCCGACCGTGATCCCTGCCGGCCGGGTGCCGTCGACGAGGTCGTAGAGGTCGAGCAGGGCGTTCATCTTGCTGTGCTGGAACTCGTGCACCAGCAGCACCGCCAGGGAGCCGGCGTCGGTCTCCGTGGCCGCGACGCCGCCGAACGCCTGCCGCGCGGTCGAGGCCTCGCTCACACCGGCGCCGCTGCGTCGCAACGGCACCAGGGCCCGCAGGCCGGCGCGCAGTTCCTCGGCGTGGCCCGGCGTCTCGTCCCGGACGATCGTCCACGCGGCGCCGAACGTGGTCGCCCAGTGGGCGGCGGTCGCGTCGTCGAGCCGCCCGGCGGCGGGCAGCCGGTGGCAGTCGCGGTGCGGGTCGCCGTCCTCCAGCAGGACCGTCACGTCGTCCGCGACCAGAGCCCGGGTGGGTTGCCAGCGGGGCTCGTTCCCGGCCGCGTCGACGCGTACCGTCACCGCTCCGGCGGTCACCCGCAGCGACCCGGGGCCGACGTGGACCTCCGCCGCGCCGTCGCCGACCTCGGGCAGCAGCACGGTGCCGACGGTCGGCAGGTGCAGGCGGCCGGCCCGGACCGGCACGGCGAGCCGGAGCGTGACACCGGCGTCGCGCGCCACGGCGGCGGCGATCGCGGCGAGGTAGTCGGCTCCGTAGCGGGCGCCGGTGCCGGCGCCGGCCAGGCACTCGACCGCCCACGCGCGGACGTACGGGTGGGCGGTGACCCGGGCGACCGAATCCGGCGCGTGCCGGTCGAGATCGGTCAGAGCCGCCCAGCCGTCCGCCCCCGGGCCGGCGCCCGGCAGGTCGCCGGCCACCGCGCCGAGCAGCGCGCGGACGATGGCGGTCTGCGCCTCCACGAGCCGGCGGACGGCGGACCGGTCGCCGGTCGAGGCCGCGAGACGGTCGATCAGGTCGTCGGCCGGCTCGGCGGCCAACGGGGCCGGCGCGGACGCCGGTGGGTTCTCGTTCACGTGCACGATCAGCTCTTTCAGATCGACGCAGTAGACGCTGGGGTGGTCGAAGTGCCCGTCGCCGTAGCGGTGGGCGAAGAGGCCCCCACCGCACTGGGCGACCACCGGGCAGCGCCGGCACTCGTCGCTGAGCCCGGCGCGGCCGGCGCGGCGGCGGGCCAGTTCCGGGCTTCCGGCGACGTCGTCGGCCGAGTGCGAGAAGACGGTCATGCCGGTGGCGGGCGCGCCGTCGTACGTGGTCTTGAGCGAGTCCGCCTGCTCCCACTCGCCGTCCGTCTCGATCACGGCCAGGTCGACCGGGTCGAGGCCGAGCCACTCGGTGCCGCTGGGACCGCCGCCGGCCGTGGACCGGAGCGAGTCGAAGAGGCGGACCGGGACCGGACGTCCGTCCGCCCGCCAGCGGTCGTAGACCGCGCGGAGCCAGTCGGCGTACGCGGCGCCGCCGCCCGGCCGTGGGGGTGGGCTGTCCCAGGTGGCGTGCGGGAGCAGGAAGTCGATCCGGGGCGGTCCCTCGGCGAGCAGCGACTCGTAGACGGCGAGCGGGTCGTTGCGGACGTCGACCGTGCACAGCAGCCCGGACCAGAGCCGCCGGTAGGCCGGGCGACGGATGAGGGCGAGGGCCCGCAGCACCTGGTCGTGGCTGCTGGCGCCGTTGCGGAACCGCCGGTGCCGGTCGTTGGCGGCGCGGTCGCCGTCCAGTGAGACTCCTACCGCGACGTCGTACTCGGCGAGCAGGTCGCAGAACCGTTCGGAGAGCAGCACCCCGTTGGTCTGCATGCCGATCCGCAGGTCGGTGACCGGGGCGACGGCGGCCCGGAGGTCGGCGAGGACCCGGCGCAGCCGCTCGGGGCCCAGCAGCAGCGGCTCCCCGCCGTGCAGGATGACCGAGACGCGCGGCAGGTGGTGCGCGGCGGCGTGCTCGGCGATCCGGCCGGCCGCAGCCCGGAGCACCTCGGGCGTCATCCGCGCCGGGCGTCGGCGCCAGCTCTGGTCGGCGTGTTCGTAGACGTAGCAGTGGTCGCACGCCAGATCGCATCTGGAGTGGACCTTCAGCACGAACTCGGTCAGCGCCGCGCGGGCCGGCCCGGGGGACATCGCCGGATCAGATGAACGACGAGAACTTCGCGGCGGGGATCCTGGACTGATCGAGGTGAGCCGCCATGACCCGGCGCACGATCGGCGAGATGTCCGCGGCGGAGAGGCGGTCCAGCGGCTCCGCGCGAACCCTGCCCAGCGACACCGGGGGCTCATCCTGGGGCATGGGTGCGGTTGTCATGAGTCTTCCTTAGGTATTCGTGTGCGCGCCGTGCGGGCACATGAAGCGACGGCCTACCGTAGTGCGTCCATAGGTTGATCACCATCAACCCACCGGTGCGACACGGTCCTCATAAGACTGAGTGCGGCGAGTGTCGGCGGTGGCGTCGTACGTGCGGCGAGGGATCAATATTATGCCCCTTTTTGGGCATCAGGCATGATTCAAAAGTCCAGACTTTTACAGAAATCGGCCACCTGATCGCAACATGTGTGTGTCCGGCTCGCGTCCCTCCGGCGTGGAGCGTGAAGACGTTACGTCTTGACGAACAGCGTGTTATCGCTCACAGTCGATGTCATAGGACGGCGACGCCTGTGGCTTACCGGGCAGGCCCTGCTTCGTCGAACCCTGGGTCGGGCGTGCCTCACCATGCGTAGCGCCAAGTGTTAGCGCTAACAGGTCCTGACCCACGTCCCGGTCCGTCCGGCCCCGGGCGGATCGCACGGCTCTGCTCACCGGAGGAGGATCATGTTCGCCCTCGATAGGTCCCCATCGATCGTGTCGTCGCCCCGACGGCGCAGGTGGCTGCCACGGGTCGTCGCCGCCGGCGTGACGGCGGTGCTGGCGGGTGTCGGCGCCGCGGCGGTGGTGTCGACCCCCGCCGCCGCGGCGACGGTCGACACCAGCGCGTGGTACGTGCTGGTCAACCGCAACAGTGGCAAGGCCCTCGACGTCTACAACCTGGCCACGAACGACGGCGCGCGGATCGTCCAGTGGGCCCGCAACAACGGCAACCAGCAGCAGTGGCAGTTCGTGGACTCGGGTGGCGGCTACTACCGCCTTCGGTCGCGGCTGTCCGGCAAGGTGCTGGACGTCTACAACTTCTCCACCGCCAACGGCGGCAACATCGTGCAGTGGTCCGACGCCAACGGCGTCAACCAGCAGTTCCGGCTCGCCGACTCGGACAGCGGCTACGTCCGGTTGATCAACCGGAACAGCAACAAGGTGGTGGAGGTGCAGGGCGCCTCGACCGCCGACGGCGGCAGCATCGTCCAGTACGACGACTGGAACGGCAGCAACCAGCAGTGGCAGCTCGTCCGCGTCGACGGCGGGGGCAACCCCACCACGCCGCCGCCGAGCGGTGGGTGCAGCCTGCCGTCGAGCTACCGCTGGAGTTCGACCGGTCCGTTGGCGAACCCGCGCTCGGGTTGGGTGTCGTTGAAGGACTTCACGGTCGCTCCGTACAACGGTCGGCATCTGGTGTACGCGACGACGCACGACTACGGGTCGTCGTGGGGGTCGATGAACTTCGGGTTGTTCAGCAACTGGTCGGAGATGGCCTCGGCGACTCAGAACGCCATGTCGCAGGGCACCGTCGCGCCGACGTTGTTCTACTTCGCTCCGCGCAACATCTGGGTCCTGGCCTACCAGTGGGGTCCGACCGCGTTCTCCTACAAGACCTCGACCGACCCGAGCAACCCCAACGGCTGGTCGTCGGCGCAGCCGCTGTTCACCGGCAGCATCTCCGGCTCCGGCACCGGCCCGATCGACCAGACGCTGATCGCCGACGGCCAGAACATGTACCTGTTCTTCGCCGGTGACAACGGCAAGATCTACCGGGCCAGCATGCCGATCGGGAACTTCCCCGGCAGCTTCGGCTCGACCTACACCACGATCATGAGCGACTCGACGAACAACCTCTTCGAAGCCGTCCAGGTCTACAAACTGCAGGGCCAGACCCGCTACCTCATGATCGTCGAGGCGATCGGGGCGCAGGGCCGCTACTTCCGCTCCTTCACCGCGACCAGCCTCAACGGCTCCTGGACCCCACAGGCGGCGACCGAGAGCAACCCGTTCGCCGGCAAGGCCAACAGCGGCGCCACCTGGACCAACGACATCAGCCACGGCGAGCTGATCCGCACCAGCGCCGACCAGACCTTCACCGTCGACCCCTGCAACCTGCAACTGCTCTACCAGGGCCGCGCCACCAACTCCGGCGGCGACTACGGCCTGCTGCCCTACCGCCCCGGCCTGCTCACCCTGCAGCGCTGACGTACCCGGGAACCGGGAGCCCGACCCGCGCGGACGCGGGTCGGGCTCCCTGACCGTTGTCTGTGAGGCAACGGTTGTGCTCCCGATCGTCGTTGATCGCCCGGTGCCGCTGACCGAGGCTGGTGGTCGACAACAACGGAGAACGAACGACACCGGGGGCGACCAGATGTCCTTCCAGGCTTACCTCGACGCGATCGAGGACCGGACCGGCAAGACCCCGCGCGCCCTGGTCGACGAGGCCAGGCAGCGCGGCTACGACCGCACCGACGTGAAGGCCGGCGTGATCGTCGACTGGCTGAAGGAGGAGTACGGCCTGGGCCGGGGACACGCGATGGCCCTGGTCCACGTGATCAGGAAGGGCCCGACGATCAGCGCCAGGCACGTCGGCTCCACCGGCTCGCACCGCGACGCCACCGACACGTTGTGGCTCGACGGCAGGGCGGCACGGGCTTCCGCGTAGGGCCCGGGTGGACGCTCACGGCTAGCGTTCGGCACATGGGAGCGATCAAGCCGTGGCACCTGGCCGTCCTGACCGTCGTCTGCGTGCTGCCGGCCCTGGTGGCCGTGGCCGGCGGGATCTGGGCGCTCCGGCGATCCCGCAACCGCCGCTGAGTGGCCCCGACACCGGGCGGGCGCCGGGCCGGGGTGGCCTCCCCAACCCGGCGCCCGCCGTCACGACGCGTACGCGGTGACCGAGTCGATCCGGAGGCTGCTCGCGCCGGTGGTCCCGCCCGGGTAGAGCGACACCTGCGTGACCGAGCCCAGGTCGAGCGGGCCGGGGGTGGCCCACGGCGGCGGCGCGAAGTCGCCGAACGGCACCTCCACCACCCGCGCCTCGGTCCCGGCGAACGTGAGCGTCTTCTCCCAGTAGAAGCCGGACGCCACGAACTGGACGGTCAGCTGTTGCCCGTCCGCGCCCGGCTCGACCCACATCCGCAGCCCGGTGGTGCCGCGCCAGTCCTGCGGCACGGACAGGTTGCGGATGACGCCCGCGTACCCGCTGGCGCCGGGCGTCCAGTCCAGCCGCATGCTGTGCCCGCTGCCCTCCCCGGCCGGGGCCAGCGTCGCGGTGATCGGGTCGCCGCCGGTGTTGCGCGGGTAGGCGGCGGCCAGCGCGGCGTCCGACGGGTAGGTGTCGAAGTCGTCGACGACCACACCGGGCAGGTCGGCGCGGGTGGTGAACGCCGCGGTCGCGGCGGTCGAGCCGTACCCGTTGGTGGCGGTGATCCGCACGTGCAGCGTGGTCCCGGCGGGCCACGCCGTGGTCGGCGTGAACCCGGGGGTACGCAGGCCCGACACCGCCACCAGCGGCGCGCTCAGGTCGGCGTGTTCGGAGACGGTGAGCGAGTAGTACGCGGCACCCGGCGCGGCGGACCAGTCCAGCGCCGCCAGCCGGCTCACCCCGGTCGCGTCCGGCGCCGGCGCGGTCAGCGCGAAGGCACCCGGCGCGGTGCTGGCCGTCGCGTCGGAGCGGGCGGTCAGCGCCACCGAGGCGACCGCGAAGCGGGCGTCCCGCCCCCACACCACGCGCATCCCGTCCACCCCGCGCAGGCCGGAGACGGAGAGCGCGTACCGGCCGGGGCCGACCCGGTCGATCCGGGGCCGCACCGTACGCCAACCGCTCGTGCCGTCGGCGGACACCTGGAGCACGGCGCGGGGACGCCCGGCCGAGGCGACAGTGACCGTGGCCGCGGTCAGGTCCGCGCGTCGGTACCGCAGCTCGCCCGAGCGACCCCGCTCGGGCGCGACCAGCACGCCGTCACCGGCCGGCGTCCGGCGCAACGAGTCGCTGTGCCCGGCGCTGACGAACCAGTCCTCCAGCGGGTCGTACACCTGGTCCTGGCTTCCGGTGGTGCCGACCGGCCGGGACACGGCCAGGGCGGCGCCGGTGGCGTCGACCGCCACCACCCGGTAGGTGACCGGGCCGGTCGGGGTGGTCAGGTCGAACCACGGGGCGTCGTCGGCGCCCACCGGCTCGGCGCCGCTGACCGTGGCCCAGGCCCCGCCCGGACCGCGCCGCTGCACCAGGTAGCCGGCGGCGCCCGCGGTTCCCCGCCAGCGCAGCGTGTTGATGCCGTAGTCGGCGTCGATCGCGGTCAGCAGCGGTCGGTCCCCGGTCACGGCCGGCGCGGGGCGGCCCGACATCCGGCCGGCGAAGCGGGTCAGGGCGGCGACCGCCGTCCGCATGGCCGGGGTGTCACCCGGATAGTGCACCGTGAAGCCGTCGCCGTGCGGCACGAAACCGTGGTGGTCGTGGTGGCCGAAGAGCGACCAGAACAGCGCGCCCGTCACGTCCGGGTTGGCCGCCACCTGGTCCAGCAGTTCGTCGGTGGCCTGCCCGGAGCCGAACTCGCCGGCGATGTAGACCTTGCCGGCGGCGGTGGCCGCTGCGGCGTCCGCCGCGATGCCCGCCGCGGTCGGCGGATAGTAGTGCGAGTCGCTGATGTCCACGTGCGGCGAGGCCAGGACGGCGGGGTCGACGCCGTGCTGGCTGCCGGCCGCGACCAGTTGGCGTGGGGCGAGCGTGCTGACGTGGCCGGCGAGGTCGTCGACCCAGTCGGCGGTCATCCCGTTGAGTTCGTTGCCCAACTCCCACGCCATGATCGTCGGATCGTCGGTGTACGCCGTGCCGGTGTAGCGGTTCACGTGGGTGAGCAGCGTCCGGACGTACTGCTTGAACGCGGCGCGCGCCGCCGGGTCGGTGTAGAACGCCGCGCCGTCGTCGTCGGTGCTCAGACCGAGCCAGCGCAGGAAGTCGTACCGGCCGCCGTGGTAGTACTGCCAGTTGTCGGTGAGCGGGACGATCAGCCGCAGGCCCTGCCGGCGCGCCTCGGCGATCGCGTAGTCGATCCGGTCGAACGCCTCCGGGTTGAACTCGCCGAGCGCGGGTTCGAGCGACCGTGGGTGTCCGGTGGAGACGCCGAGGGTGTGGGCGCGGACCACGGTGGCGCCCATCCGCCGGGCCGTGGTGAGCCCGTCGCGGATCCGGAAGTAGGTGGGGTGGTCGACGGCCGGCGGGTCGGCCGGGTCGGTGCCGCCGACGTTCTCGTCCAGGCCCAGCCAGTACATGTTGGGTCCGGCGAATCGGAAGGGCCGCCCGGCGAGGGTCAGCCGGGTGCCGTCGCGGACCACGAACGTGTGGTCGGCGCGTCGGGCCGATTCGTCGGGTGCCTGCTGCCGGGCGCCGGCCCCTGCCGGTGGGGCAGGCAGGGCGGTCGTCGCCAGCGCGGCGAGGACCGCGACGACGACGGTCCGGCGGATGCGCAGTGTCATCGGAAACCTCCGCAGCTGTGCCGCCGGGGCCGGCGGCGACCGGGCGGCGACGGCGTCCGTCGATGTCCGGCCGTCGCCACCGCTCACTGAACCGGTTAAGGTATCGAGCGTCAAGCGCTGGAAACACCGCGTTATTCGAACGTTATCGATGACGTCACGAGCCTGGGCACGTCCGAGCGCACGCCTGAATCGGTTAACGGACGGCACCGGCCGTCAGGGTCCGAGCATGAGCGGGCCCGCTCACAACCGCTCCGGGGTGCGGATGCCGAGCAGGTGCAGACCCTGGTGCAGGACCCGGGCCGTCAGGTCGCACAGCACCAGCCGGCTCTCCCGCACCGCCCCCTCCGCCCGCAGCACCGGGCACCGCTCGTAGAACGCGCTGAACGCGGCGGCGAGCCGGTGCAGGTACGCGGCCAGGTGGTGGAACTCCAGGCTGCCGGCCACCGCGTCGACCACCGCCGCGAACCCGACCAGTTCGACGGCGAGCGCCCGCTCGGCCGGCTCGGCCAGCGAGATCCCCGCGTCCGGACGCGCGGCCACGCCGGCCCGCCGGAAGATTGACCGGATCCGCGAGTACGCGTACTGCAGGTACGGCGCGGTGTTGCCGTCCAACGCCAGCATCCGCTCCCAGTCCAGCACGTAGTCCTTGTGCCGGTCGCCGGACAGGTCCGCGAACTTGATCGCGCCGATGCCGACCGCGCGCCCCACCTCGGCCGCCTCCGCCTCGCCCAGCTCCGGATTGCGCTCGCGGGCCAACGCGGTGGCCCGCTCCACCGCCTCGGTCAGCAGCCCGACCAGCTTCACCGAACCACCGGCCCGGCTGCGCAGCATCCGGCCGTCCGCACCCAGGATCGACCCGAACCCGACGTGCTCGGCCCGCGCCGGCGGGGTCAGCCAGCCGGCCTGCGCGGCGGCCGCGAAGACCATCTCGAAGTGCCGCCGCTGCGGCAGCCCGACCACGTAGAGCAGCCGCGTCGCGCCCAGTGTGCCGGTCCGGTGCCGCAGCGCGGCCAGGTCGGTCGCCGGGTAGCCGTACCCGCCGTCGGACTTGCGCACGATCAGCGGCAGCGGCTCGCCGTCACGCCCCACCGAACCCGGCGGGAACACGCACTCCGCGCCGTCGCTGCGCCGCAGCAACCCGAGCCGGTCCAACTCGTCGACGGTGGGCGCGAGCAGATCGTGGTAGCTGCTCTCACCCCGGAAGTCGGCCCGGGACAGGGTCACGTCGAGCAGGTCGTACACGGTCAGGAAGTAGCTCTCGGACTGGGCCACCAGCAGCCGCCACAGCCGGAGCGTGGCGGGATCGCCGCCCTGCAACGCCACCACCCGCGACCGGGACCGGTCCCGGAACGCCGCGTCGTCGTCGAACTTCCTCCGCGCCGCCGTGTAGAACGTGTCCAGGTCCCCCATCGACAGCTCCTGCGCCGCCTCGGCCTCGCCGAGGTCGACCAGGTGCTCGATCAGCATGCCGAACGGGGTGCCCCAGTCGCCCAGGTGGTTGGCCCGCGACACCCGGTGCCCCAGCCACTCCAGCGTCCGCGCCGCCGCGTCGCCGATCACCGTCGACCGCAGGTGCCCGACGTGCATCTCCTTCGCCACGTTGGGCGCCGAGTAGTCGACCACCACGGTCTCCGGCGTGGCGGCCACCGGCACCCCGAGCCGCGGATCGACCGCGAGCGCGGAGACCATCCCGCCGAGCGTCCGGTCGGCCACGGTCAGGTTCAGGAAACCCGGCCCGGAGACCTCGACCGCCGCGCAGAGGTCGGCCAGCTCCGCGCGCTCCCGCACCTCCTCGGCGACCGCCCGCGGCGGCCGGCCGAGCCGCCGGGCCAGGCCCAGCGCCGCGTCGGACTGGAAGTCCGCGTGCTGCGAGCGCCGCACGACCGGGTCCACCGGTACGCCGGCCACCGCCGCGAACGCCGGCGCCAGCCGGTCGGACAACAACCTTTCAAGATCCATCGGTACGCCGATCTCGCTCGGATCCGTCGCGCGGATCACCGGTCGGGACTGCGGCGGAACGAGGACGATCGACGACGACCGGCGGCTCGATCCGCCGGTCGCAGGAGGGGAAGGCTCAGCGCAGGCGGTCGCGGGACCGCCGGCGTCGCAGCGCGCCGAGCCGGACGTCGGAGGACGCCGTCGGGTACGCCTGCGCGCTGGTCATGTCGGCAGCGTAACCGGCCGGTCCGGGGTACGCGCAACCGCGTACCCCGGACCGGCGGGTCGTCAGGCCGGCGTGGCCACGGCCTTGCGGTAGCGCTCGGCCCGTCGCCGCACCTGGGTGTACGCGCCGGTCAGACCCATCGCCCGGCGGGCCTCGACGAGCGTGCGGCGCACCTCGGCGCGGGTCCGCTCGGTGCCGGCGACGATCAGCTCGTCGACCAGACCGGGCTGCGCCTCGAACCGGGCGCGGCGCTCCCGGATCGGGTCGAGGAACCGGTTGAGCGCGGTCGCCAGGGCCTCCTTGACCTCGACGTCACCGACCCGGCCGGCCCGGTAGCGGGTCCTGAGGTCCTCGACCTGTGCCCGGTCCGGGTTGAAGATGTCGTGGAACTCGAAGACCGGGTTCCCCTCGACCGTCCCGGGCACGTCGGCGCGGACCCGGTTCGGGTCGGTGTACATCCCCATCACCTTGCGGCGCACGGTCGCCGCGTCGTCGGCGAGCGCGATCGCGTTTCCCCTGCTCTTGCTCATCTTCCCGGCGCCGTCGGTGCCGACCAGCGTGGGTGTCTCCGACATGATCAGGTCGGGCACCGGGAAGACCTCGCCGTAGAGGTGGTTGAACCGGCGGGCGATCTCCCGGGTCACCTCGACGTGCGCGGCGTTGTCCTTGCCCACCGGCACGACCTGCCCCTTCACGCAGAGGATGTCGGCGGCCTGGAGGACCGGATAGCCGAGCAGCCCGTACGGCATCTCGTCCCTGCCCGCGTCCCGACTCATCTCCTTCAGCGACGGCACCCGCTCCAGTCGGGGCACCGTGACGAGGTTCTGGAAGAGGGTGTTCAGGTCACCGACCTCGGGGATCGCCGACTGGAGATAGAACGTGGCCCGGTCCGGCTCGACACCGGCGGCGAGGATGTCGGTGACCATCTCGCGGGCGTTGTGCGCGACCCGCTCGATGTCGGCCCGGCTGTTGCGGGTGGTGAGCATGTGCAGGTCGGCGATGATGAAGAAGCTCTCGTAGCGCTGGTGCAGCCGCACCCGGTTGGCGATGCTGCCGACGTAGTGGCCGAGGTGCAGCCGCCCGGTCGGGCGGTCGCCGGTGAGCATGCGTGCTGAGGACATGGTGGTACGCCTTTCGTGCCGGTCGCTGGCGGGGACGCGCGGATGCGCGGGCCGACCCGGGTGGCCCGGATCGGTGGAGGCGGGCTCGTCAGAGCGAGCGCCGCCATCGCCCGCCTGCGCGGAACCGCAGCCCGCCGGCACGAAGGACGTCGAGAATCTGCTCCCGGCCGTCGTCGGCACGGCGACCCCGGAGACCGACAGGGGTCTCCGGGTCGCAGGTGTTCGACCGGGGCATGTCTGACACGGTAGCGGCTCGCCGGCGCCGCCGGCTGCCCCTCAGGCGGTCAGTGCTGCCGGTAGCTCTCCGTGTAGTAGCTGCCGACCCGGTCCCGGTAGTCGGGCCGGCCGAAGTCGTCCGGGTCGAACGCCGGGGACTCCTTCACCTGATCCCGCGTGCGGTCCACGTGCACCACGCGCTCCGGGTGGTCGACCCGGGCGACGGTGCCCGCCGGCAGCAGCACCTTCTTCCCGAAGATCCAGGGCCCGGTGTCCACCACCAGGTACCGGGCGTCGGCGTCCTCGCTCGCCTCGTCGATCGAGCCGATCCGGCCGTCGGTCGCCTCCACCCGGTAGCCGGTGAGGTCGATCGGCGTGCCCGGGCCGGGCGCGTCCGGGCGGTCGTCAGCGTCCCCGGAGCGCTGCTGCGGCACGTCGTCCGGGTCGGTCTGCTGGTAACCCCCGGCGAGAGCGGCGGGATCCCGCCAGGACCACGGGTTGAACGGCTGCATCACGGCACCTCCGGATCGTCGTCTCGGCACTATCGACGGTGCCCGGCCGAGCGCCGCCGGAAACGCGGACGCAATTTTGAATTCACCTCGCCTCATTCCTGCGAGATAGCTCATAGCCCGCGCCGTATCGTCTCCGCCCCAGTTCAGGGCCGCTACGACGGTCGGTCGGCACATCGGCGGACCAGCCGTGGTGTGACCGGCGCACATTCGGCGGCGGTCGCCGCGTCGACCATTCTCTGCCCGCATCGGTGGCAGCGAACAAAGGAGTGCAGATGCAACGGCTCATTCGACGCGTCGGTGTCTCGACGGCCGCGACGGCCGTCCTGGTCGCGCTCACGGGCGCCACCCCGACGTCGCTCCCCGAGGCGCTCTGCGGTCCCGGCTACGCCGCCGTCGACCAGGACCCGATCCACGACGCCGCCACCGGGGAGCCGCTCGGCAGCGTGCACCTGCTGCGCAACCTCCTGACCGGCTACGGCTGCGCGGTCACGGTCAAGTCCGCGTACGCCGGCACGTTCACCGAGACCCGCGTCTACGTCGGTCCGGAACACCTGCCCTTCGTGGTCGACCAGGGCAGCCGCCGCTACGCCGCCGGCCCGGTCCACGGCTACGTCCGCGCCCGGTGCGTCGTCTGGGGCGGCTCGATGACCGACCCGTCGGGAGTGGTCCACCACCACGACCGGGCCAACCCGGCCATCGGTGGGGCGGTCACCTGCTTCTGACGTCTCCGCTCCCGGCCGGTGGGTCGGGCCGTCCGCGCGCGCCGGCCGTTCCGTTCCTCGGGTCCACGGGCGGGTCGGATCGTCCGGCCCGCCGGCGCCGGGAGCTGCCGCTGGCATACTGGCCGACCATGGTTCTGTCGCGTGGCTGGTCGTTGTTCCTGCTCGGGGTCGGCGTGTGGACCTGGGTGATCTGGCCGAGGTTCGCGGTCGCCATCTGGAACGACCCGCGGGCCTGGTCCGCCGGCGTCGTCGGCGAGGGCGATCCCACCGCCTTCCTCTGGGTGCACGCTCTGCTCATCGCCGCGTCCCTGGCCATCGGGACGACCGTCGGCGTCCTCGGCCTCCGCGCCTGGCTCGCCACCCGCCGCCGCTGACTTCCTCCGCCCGCCCACGCCTACCTCTCCCACAATCCCGGCGTTGACCAAGGAGTTTGCGTCCGTCAGGGACCGTTCTCCTGACCGGAACTCCTTGGTCAACGGGGCCGGACGAGGTGCCGAGCCGGCGCGGATGCGGTGCTGAGCTGGGGAGATTTGCGGTCGAGGATGGTGTGACGCGGGACGCTACCCCTGGATTTGACGATCAAACCCGCAGACGCGTAACTTTCTCTCTGCCAGCGCGGAACGGGGCAAACGGGACGAAAGCCCGGGAGTGCCGAACCGAGGTGGTACCGGGTCGGACGGAGGCACTGCCTCCTGAGGACGCGGTCCGGGCGAGGCCCGCCGAAACGCCGCAGGGCGGATTTGGCGGAGCGGAACCGACCGGGTAAGGTTGTCGACCGGCAGGGCACCGGGCGAGCCTGCGGGAAACCGCAGCGGCCGGCCTGCCAAATCCGATGATCAAGCGCACGGCTTGCCGCTGCGTGCGGTCAGCGGCGCCAACCCGTACGAAGCATGACAGACCGGGACACACGGTTTGACACGGCGGAGACGGTGAGGTAACGTAGTAAAAGTGCCCGGCGCGAGAGCGGCGGACATGAACGAGATGCCCCGAGCGGGGTTCCACGGGTGTGGGGCTTCTGGTTGGTGTGTGGTTGTTCTTTGAGAACTCAACAGGGTGCTTGTAAAGCCAGTGCCAATTGTTTTATACCCCGGACTGGTCGGACCGTTTGGTTTGGCTGGTTGGGATTCCTTTGGCAACACTTTTGTTGCCAGGACATTGTGTCCGACAAATGATTTTTGTTGGAGAGTTTGATCCTGGCTCAGGACGAACGCTGGCGGCGTGCTTAACACATGCAAGTCGAGCGGAAAGGCCCTTCGGGGTACTCGAGCGGCGAACGGGTGAGTAACACGTGAGCAACCTGCCCTAGGCTTTGGGATAACCCCGGGAAACCGGGGCTAATACCGAATATGACCTCCGATCGCATGGTTGGTGGTGGAAAGTTTTTCGGCCTGGGATGGGCTCGCGGCCTATCAGCTTGTTGGTGGGGTGATGGCCTACCAAGGCGACGACGGGTAGCCGGCCTGAGAGGGCGACCGGCCACACTGGGACTGAGACACGGCCCAGACTCCTACGGGAGGCAGCAGTGGGGAATATTGCACAATGGGCGGAAGCCTGATGCAGCGACGCCGCGTGAGGGATGACGGCCTTCGGGTTGTAAACCTCTTTCAGCAGGGACGAAGCGTAAGTGACGGTACCTGCAGAAGAAGCGCCGGCCAACTACGTGCCAGCAGCCGCGGTAAGACGTAGGGCGCGAGCGTTGTCCGGATTTATTGGGCGTAAAGAGCTCGTAGGCGGCTTGTCGCGTCGACCGTGAAAACCTGGGGCTCAACCCCAGGCCTGCGGTCGATACGGGCAGGCTAGAGTTCGGTAGGGGAGACTGGAATTCCTGGTGTAGCGGTGAAATGCGCAGATATCAGGAGGAACACCGGTGGCGAAGGCGGGTCTCTGGGCCGATACTGACGCTGAGGAGCGAAAGCGTGGGGAGCGAACAGGATTAGATACCCTGGTAGTCCACGCTGTAAACGTTGGGCGCTAGGTGTGGGGGGCCTCTCCGGTTCCCTGTGCCGCAGCTAACGCATTAAGCGCCCCGCCTGGGGAGTACGGCCGCAAGGCTAAAACTCAAAGGAATTGACGGGGGCCCGCACAAGCGGCGGAGCATGCGGATTAATTCGATGCAACGCGAAGAACCTTACCTGGGTTTGACATGGCCGCAAAACTGTCAGAGATGGCAGGTCCTTCGGGGGCGGTCACAGGTGGTGCATGGCTGTCGTCAGCTCGTGTCGTGAGATGTTGGGTTAAGTCCCGCAACGAGCGCAACCCTCGTTCGATGTTGCCAGCGCGTTATGGCGGGGACTCATCGAAGACTGCCGGGGTCAACTCGGAGGAAGGTGGGGATGACGTCAAGTCATCATGCCCCTTATGTCCAGGGCTTCACGCATGCTACAATGGCCGGTACAATGGGCTGCGATACCGTGAGGTGGAGCGAATCCCAAAAAGCCGGTCTCAGTTCGGATCGGGGTCTGCAACTCGACCCCGTGAAGTCGGAGTCGCTAGTAATCGCAGATCAGCAACGCTGCGGTGAATACGTTCCCGGGCCTTGTACACACCGCCCGTCACGTCACGAAAGTCGGCAACACCCGAAGCCGGTGGCCCAACCCTTGTGGAGGGAGCCGTCGAAGGTGGGGCTGGCGATTGGGACGAAGTCGTAACAAGGTAGCCGTACCGGAAGGTGCGGCTGGATCACCTCCTTTCTAAGGAGCACCATCCACTGAAAGGTGGCATGGAGCCCGCGCTGCCCGAATGTGGTGGCGGGGTGCTCAGATGGCGGAGACACTGGCAAGTCGGGTGCCGGCAACGGCTGCGGATCTTCTAGTACAGCTGCCCCTTTTGGGGGGTGGTGGGAACGAGTTCGTGGTGCGGCTGGTGACTGATGTAAGCACCCTGTTGGGTCCTGAAGGAACAACCCGTGGTGGTTGTCTTTCAGAGCCTTGATGATGAGCGGAAGCTTGTCGAGGCGCCAGGCATGGCCTGGTCTTGCATACCGCCGGCGGTGGTCGGGTTTGGTGTGGGGCTGTGGGTTGTGGGTTGGTTGTTTGTTGAGAATTGCACAGTGGACGCGAGCATCTTTGTGGTCAAGTTGTCAAGGGCGAACGGTGGATGCCTTGGCACCAGGAGCCGATGAAGGACGTGGGAGGCCGCGATAGGCCTGGGGGAGCTGTCAACCAAGCTGTGATCCCAGGGTGTCCGAATGGGGAAACCCGGCATCAGTCATGTGATGTCACCCGCACCTGAACACATAGGGTGTGTGGGGGGAACGCGGGGAAGTGAAACATCTCAGTACCCGTAGGAAGAGAAAACAAATAGTGATTCCGTGAGTAGTGGCGAGCGAAAGCGGATTGAGGCTAAACCGGCTGCGTGTGATACCTGTCAGGGGTTGCGTGGTTGGGGTTGTGGGACCCTGCTGAGTGTGCTGACACGCACTCGAGGAGTTACAAAGCTGGTGGCTAGTCGAACAGTCTGGAATGGCTGACCGTAGACGGTGATAGTCCGGTAGGTGAAAGTTGCCAGTCTTCTGTGGGTGTTCCCGAGTAGCGGCGGACTCCTGAAATCTGCCGTGAATCTGCCAGGACCACCTGGTAAGCCTAAATACTTCCTGGTGACCGATAGCGGACGAGTACCGTGAGGGAATGGTGAAAAGTACCCCGGGAGGGGAGTGAAATAGTACCTGAAACCGTTCGCCTACAATCCGTCGGAGCCTTGCGGGGTGACGGCGTGCCTTTTGAAGAATGAGCCTGCGAGTTAGTGGCATGTGGCGAGGTTAACCCGTGTGGGGGAGCCGTAGCGAAAGCGAGTCTGAATAGGGCGTATTCAGTCGCATGCTCTAGACCCGAAGCGGAGTGATCTAGCCATGGGCAGGCTGAAGCGCGGGTAAGACCGCGTGGAGGGCCGAACCCACCAACGTTGAAAAGTTGGGGGATGACCTGTGGTTAGGGGTGAAAGGCCAATCAAACTCCGTGATAGCTGGTTCTCCCCGAAATGCATTTAGGTGCAGCGTCGCGTGTTTCTTGCCGGAGGTAGAGCACTGGATGGTCTAGGGGGCCCACAAGCTTACCGAAATCAGCCAAACTCCGAATGCCGGTAAGTGAGAGCGCGGCAGTGAGACTGCGGGGGATAAGCTTCGTAGTCGAGAGGGAAACAGCCCAGATCACCAGCTAAGGCCCCTAAGCGTGTGCTAAGTGGAAAAGGATGTGGGGTCGCATAGACAACCAGGAGGTTGGCTTAGAAGCAGCCACCCTTTAAAGAGTGCGTAATAGCTCACTGGTCAAGTGGTTCCGCGCCGACAATGTAGCGGGGCTCAAGCACACCGCCGAAGCTGTGGCATTCACATTTCAACCTCGCTTGGACTTGATTCCTTGTGCAGGTGTGTGGATGGGTAGGGGAGCGTCGTGCCGGGGGTGAAGCAGCGGGGTGACCCAGCTGTGGACGCGGCACGAGTGAGAATGCAGGCATGAGTAGCGAAAGAAGGGTGAGAAACCCTTCCGCCGGATGACCAAGGGTTCCAGGGCCAGGCTAATCCGCCCTGGGTGAGTCGGGACCTAAGGCGAGGCCGAGAGGCGTAGTCGATGGACAACGGGTTGATATTCCCGTACCCGCGAAAGAGCGACCCTGATGAACCTCGTTGTGCTAACCACCCAAACCGTGGATGACCTTCGGGTCTGATGCGGGGAGCGTGGGAACCTGGCGGGTAGTAGTCAAGCGATGGGGTGACGCAGGAAGGTAGCTGATCCCGGCCGGTGGTTGTGCCGGGGTAAGCGTGTAGGCCGTACCGTAGGCAAATCCGCGGTGCATGTAGGCTGAGACGTGATGCCGAGCCGATTCAGGTGAAGTCAGTGATCCTATGCTGCCGAGAAAAGCCTCTAGCGAGTTCTGAGCGGCCCGTACCCCAAACCGACACAGGTGGTCAGGTAGAGAATACCGAGGCGATCGGGCGAACTGTGGTTAAGGAACTCGGCAAATTGCCCCCGTAACTTAGGGAGAAGGGGGGCCGGAGACGTGAAGCCCCGCGCGGGTGGAGCGTTGTATGGCCGCAGAGAGCAGGGGGAAGCGACTGTTTACTAAAAACACAGGTCCATGCGAAGAAGTAATTCGATGTATATGGACTGACGCCTGCCCGGTGCTGGAACGTTAAGGGGACCTGTTAGCTCTTCGGGGCGAAGCGGAGAACTTAAGCGCCAGTAAACGGCGGTGGTAACTATAACCATCCTAAGGTAGCGAAATTCCTTGTCGGGTAAGTTCCGACCTGCACGAATGGCGTAACGACTTCCCCACTGTCTCAACCACAGGCCCGGCGAAATTGCATTACGAGTAAAGATGCTCGTTACGCGCGGCAGGACGGAAAGACCCCGGGACCTTTACTATAGCTTGACATTGGTATCTGAATTAGCTTGTGTAGGATAGGTGGGAGCCGGTGAAGTCCATACGCCAGTATGGGTGGAGGCAATCTTGAAATACCACTCTGGTTGATTTGGGTATCTAACTTCGGACCGTTATCCGGTTCAGGGACAGTGTCTGGTGGGTAGTTTAACTGGGGCGGTTGCCTCCTAAAGGGTAACGGAGGCGCCCAAAGGTTCCCTCAGCCTGGTTGGCAATCAGGTGTTGAGTGCAAGTGCACAAGGGAGCTTGACTGTGAGACTGACAGGTCGAGCAGGGACGAAAGTCGGGACTAGTGATCCGGCACTGGCATGTGGAAGCGGTGTCGCTCAACGGATAAAAGGTACCCCGGGGATAACAGGCTGATCTTCCCCAAGAGTCCATATCGACGGGATGGTTTGGCACCTCGATGTCGGCTCGTCGCATCCTGGGGCTGTAGCAGGTCCCAAGGGTTGGGCTGTTCGCCCATTAAAGCGGTACGCGAGCTGGGTTTAGAACGTCGTGAGACAGTTCGGTCCCTATCCGCCGTGCGCGTAGGATACTTGAGAAGGGCTGTCCCTAGTACGAGAGGACCGGGACGGACGAACCTCTGGTGTGCCAGTTGTCCCGCCAGGGGCACGGCTGGTTAGCTACGTTCGGAAGGGATAACCGCTGAAAGCATCTAAGCGGGAAGCTCGCTTCAAGATGAGGTATCCCACCCACTTTGTGGGGTAAGGCCCCCAGCTAGACGACTGGGTTGATAGGCCGGAAATGTAAGCCCGGTAACGGGTTCAGTTGACCGGTACTAATAGGCCGAGGACTTGACTACCAAGCTGCTACGCGTCCACTGTGCAACTCTGAACAAACACCACCCGACGTGGGTTGGTTGACATGTTCATAGAGTTACGGCGGTCATGGCGGAGGGGAAACGCCCGGTAACATTCCGAACCCGGAAGCTAAGCCCTCCAGCGCCGATGGTACTGCACTCGGGAGGGTGTGGGAGAGTAGGACACCGCCGGACAATCTTCAGCTCAGGGCCACCCCGCACGGGGTGGCCCTGACGCATTTCTCCCGCCGGTCCGGCCGGAATCACCACGGCCGGCCCGGGCTGTCTCGTACCGTCGGTCGGGGATCCTTCCGTGCGCCCGGCCGCCCCTGGCGGCTACGGAAACGTGACGTGGCGTACGGCGGGTTCGTGATCGGGACGGACCGGCCGGGGTACAGGAGTGGTCATGGAGATCGGAATCATCGGGTCGGGGCACATCGGGGGCACCCTCACCCGTCGTCTGAGTTCACTGGGCCACAACGTGACGGTGGCCAACTCCCGCGGGCCGGAGAGCCTCGCCGACCTCGCCGCCGAGACCGGCGCGCGGGCGGCCGGGCTGGAGGACACCGTCCGGGGCGCGGAGCTGGTGGTCGTCGCGATCCCGCTCAAGGCGGTGCCGCAGCTGCCGGCGGCGCTCTTCGACGGCAAGCTCGTCGTCGACGCGAACAACTACTACGCCCAGCGCGACGGTGAGATCCCGGAGCTGCTGGACCGTAGCCTCAGCTCGAGCCGCTGGACGGCGGACCACCTCAAGGGCGCACGGGTGGTCAAGGTCTTCAACAACATTCAGGCCGCGCACCTGATGGACAACGGCAAGCCGGCGGGCGCCGCGGGCCGGATCGCCCTGCCGGTGGCCGGCGACGACGCGGACGCCAAGCGGATCGTCATGGGGCTGGTGGACGAGCTGGGCTTCGACCCGGTGGACGCCGGCACGCTGGACGAGAGCTGGCGCCAGCAGCCGGACACGCCGGTCTACGGCACCGACCGCGACGCGGACGGCGTACGGGAGGGCCTGGCCGCGGCGCGGCCCTGAGAACCACTGAGAACAGCGAGAGGCCCCGCCGGCCATGCCGGGCGGGGCCTCGTCGTGTGCGCGGGTCAGGCGCCCGGCTCGGGTGCGCAGATGAAGCGCGGCTCCGGGTCGTAGCGCCAGCTGAACTTCTCCCGCTTGATCACCTTGCCGTCCTTCTTGATCACCCGGTACGCGTCCTGCGCGAACCCCACGCTGCCCGCCGCGGCGATGCAGTCCGGCCCGGGCTTCAGGTAGACGGTCTTCGGCTGGGTGATGTTCCGACGCGGGCCGTACTCGGTCTTCACGCTGTCGTAGATCTTGGTGCTCCAGATCGACACGGTGATCGTGCTGGACGTGTACGACGTGTCGATGAGCACACCGTGCGGCGTGTTGTTGCGGAACTTGAAGTCGAGCTGGGGCCAGAAGATGGTCGACTCGATCACGGCCGGGTAGCGGCTGAAGTAGAACGAGTGCGGCTTGTGCTCGACGTCCTGCATCCCGGCGTAGTAGGTCGCGTTGAACAGCGTGGTGGTGAACTGCGAGACACCGCCACCCACCCCCGGCACCAGCTTGCCGCCCACGATCGTCGGCGCGTCCTGGTAGCCCTGGTCGTAGCCGCGCTCACCGGTGTGTCCGTTGAGCGAGAAGATCTCCCCCGGCTTCACGATCGTTCCGTCCACGTCCTTCGCGGCCTGGACGATGTTCTGGCTGCGCGGCGAGGAGAGGCCGCCGGGGAACCGGGTGGTGAAGGTGGAGACGCGTTCCTTGATGCCCAGCTCCGCGAGCGCGGCCTCGGTCAGCTCCGGCGCGGCCGGCTTGAGCTCGGCGCTGACCGAGCGGCCGGTCGACCTGGGCAGCACCGCGAGCAGGGCGGGGCCGAGCGCGGCGGCGTCGACCTGGCGACCGGCACGGCTCGGCACCACCTTGGGTTTGCCGCCGCTGATGGTCAGCCCGGCGTCGCGCGGTTCCACCTCGAGCGTGGCCAGCTTGCCGCCGAGCGCGGCACGCAGCCGCTTGACGTCGACCCGGGGGGTGAGCGTCCCGGCGTCGTCGGCCGAGAAGCGCAGCGACCGGGCGATGGCGGCAGGTGGGATGGTCACCGACCCGCCGTCGGTGGTGAGCGTGACGGGTGCGGAGACGGCCGGCCGGGCCAGCTCGGCGACGAGGCGGTCGACCTCCTCGCGGGTGGTCGCCGGCCACTTCTCCACCAGCGGCACGGTGACCGGCCGGGCGGCGAGCCAGCCCGACGTCAGCGCCTCGGTGGCGCCGGCCGTGTCCACGGTCAGCGCCGGCTTCGGGTAGACGGGCTTGGGAGTGGTGCCGGTCCAGATGATGGCCGGCATGGTCATCTCCCGGCCCTGGGAACCCATCGCCTTGCGCAGGGCGGCCTCCAGCCGGGCGGGATCGACGGTCACCACCGGCTCGACCGTGCGGGACCCGACGAGCCGGCTGACCGCGTGCGCGTCGGCGGCGGCGGCGGCCGCGACGGTGGCGTCCACGTCGATGGCGAGCCCGACGTCCGCCGGCTTCAGTTCGGTCTTCTTCTCGCCCACGGTCACCGTGAGCGGGGCGTTCAGCGTCTCGGCGCGGCGCTCCAGCTCGGCGCGGAGCGCCCGGGCCGCGTCCGCCCGGCTCCGACCGCCCAGCTCGGTGCCGAGCACGGTGGTGCCGCGGGGCACGTCGCCGGCGTAGGCGTAGGCGCCGACGCCGACGCCCGCGGCGAGCACGGCGGCGGTGAGCCCGCCGGCCAGCAGCAGCCGGCCGCGCCGGGACCGCCCGGGCTTCTCCCCGCCGCCCGTGTCGGGCGGTGTGGCGACCGGCTCCAGCTCGACGCCGGGCCAGCTCACCGCCGCCACCTTGATGGTGGGCCGGTCGTCGGCAGCCGGCATCTTCTCGCCGTACATCGTCACTGCAACCTCGATCGGAAAGACACGCGGGGACCGCTTCCCCCGCGGGAGACACCTACGGTAACCAACGCTCGAGCCGGTCGGGAGTCTCCGGCCGGCAGTCGTGTCGGGCGAGTGCCGGTGTCGTACCCGTCACCCGTTTCGGGGCCCCCGCTCCGTGGCCGGTCGTGGCACGGTGGGCGGGTGCGGACGGATGACCGGGTGGTGGCCGCGTACGGCGGTGGGTGGCTGGACCGGGCGGCGGCGTTGCGCGGCGACCCGGCCTGGCTGGCCGGGCGGTTGGCCGATCCGGAGAGCGTGGTGCTGCCGCTGTGGCGGGACCGGTGCCTCGTCGACGCCGGGCGGACGCCGGTGCGACCGGCGGTGGTCGGTGCGGCCGGCCTGCTCGCCGCCGCCGACGAGACGGTCTTCCTCGGCTTGGCGGAGGGCCGGGCGGTCTTCGCCGCCGACCTCTCCGGCCGCGCCGAGGGCGAGGCTCGCGACCTGGCCGGCGCCGTCGAGGCGGTGGACGTCCGGGCCCTGGTGGGCGGGCTGGGGGCGGCCGAGGCGGCCGTCCAGGCGTACGCGAAGGGGTTGCTGCACTGGCACCGGGGTCAGCGGTTCTGCGGTGCGTGCGGTGCGGCGACGGTCGCCGGGGCGGGCGGGCACACCCGGGCCTGCACCGGCGGTGGGTGCGGTCGGCTGCTCTTTCCCCGGATCGAACCTGCGGTGATCATGCTGGTGGAGGCGTCCGGTGAGCCGGAGCGTTGCCTGCTGGCCCGGCACCGTGGCGCCGGCGAGGACTCGTGGTCGCTGCTGGCCGGGTTCGTGGAGATCGGCGAGAGCCTGGAGGACGCGGTTCGGCGGGAGCTGGCCGAGGAGGCCGGGATCGCGGTGCGCGGGGTGGTCTACCAGGGTTCGCAGGCGTGGCCGTTCCCGGCCGGGCTGATGGTCGGCTTCCGGGCGACGGCGGCGTCGACGGAGGTCCGGGTCGACGGTGCGGAAGTGGTGGAGGCGCGCTGGTTCACCCGGGACGAGCTGCGCGCCCGGGTCGCCGCCGGTCGTCCGCTCGGCCGGATCGACTCGATCGACCGCCACCTGCTGGGGTCGTGGTTGGACGGCCGGAGCTGACCGGTCTCCGGTCGTCGTCGCGGGTCGGCCGGACGGGTGATCGGCACCTCACCCTCAGCGGCTTGTCAGCTGGCCGTTACCGAACTGTGATGTTTGACCGTGATGGCTACCACAGGTGAAACCTCTGCGCCATCGTGTCGTAATCAGGCCGGTTTGCCCGGGGCCGCTTGTCGCCGGGACGTTAACCGATGGTAACCGTAGGCGATCTTGATACCACAGCTGTGTTACCCGTCAGTAGCAAGGGGCTTGTGAGGTCTGTCGCTTCGCGAGAGCATCCAATCCGCGACCGCGCGGCCCGTTCGGCACAACGGCACCCGCGCCGCCCCGCAGCTTTCCGTCCCGCGTCGCGTCCCGCGTCCGGAGACGCACCCCCGTCGAGGAGGACCTTGTGAGTGAATCGGAGAACCGCGAGCTGAGTGGCGGCACCCGCTGGCGGCGCTTCGCCGCGGTGATGGTGCCCGCGACCGTCGTGGCCGGCGGCATCGTGCTGGGTATGGCCAACGGCGCCATCGCGGCGTCGTTCGCCGTGTCGGGCCAGACCTTCAAGGTCGGCGCCTCGAAGCTGGAGGGCACCGGCTTCAAGCAGTACGGCGGCATCGCCAAGGAGTCGGACGGCACCCAGCACCCGGTCGCCGTCTCCGAGATCGCCGACGCCAAGCTCTACGACCTCTGCCAGTCGGTCAACGCCAGCATCCCCGGCGTGCCGATCGTGCTGACCATCAACGCCGGCGGCGGCGGCAAGCCGGCCACGGCCACCAACCTGCTGATCGACATGGACTCGCTCGAGGGCGACGCCCGGTTCGAGAACATCAAGATCGGCCGGGACGCGGCCTCCATGAACCCGGCGCAGCCGGTCGTGCCGAAGTCCTTCGGCCAGAGCGCCGACGCGGTGACCATCACGGACCTGGAGCAGGTGGCCCGTTCCACCAGCGCCGGCGTCTTCACCCTCAACGGCCTGAAGCTCAAGGTCAACGTGGGCAAGGACGCCAAGGAATGCTTCTGATCTGAACTCGAGGCCCGCGGAGGGCGCCCTCCGCGGGCCTCGACCATGTCTCACCCCGTCAGCACCGCCAGGAGGAGTACGTGACAACCGCCGAAACGCAGCAGGCCCGGCCCGGTCGGCTCGGCCAGGCGTGGCGTGGCTTCCGCCGGTGGCGCCGGGCGCGGCCGTTCTGGGGCGGGCTCTTCACCACCCTGGCCGGCCTGGAGATCTTCGCCACCACCCAGCTGAGCCTCAACGGCCTCACCTTCCAGATGGGGCCCACCGGCTTCCTGTCCTGGCTCATCCCCACCATCCTCGTGGCCTGCGGCATGCTGCTCTGGTTCAGCCCGGCGCAGCGCATGTTCTACGCGGTGGTCGCGGCGATCACCGCGCTCTACTCGCTGATCGGCGTGAACCTCGGCGGCTTCTTCATCGGCCTGCTGCTCGGCATGGTCGGCAGCGCGCTCGGTTTCGCCTGGGTGCCGCGCAAGGGCCCGGCCGCCGACGTGCCTCCGGCGGAACCGACCGACGACGAGCCGGTCGAGGAGCCGGCCGACGAGCCGGAGCCGGCCCTGGTCGACGAGCTGCTGCCCCGGCAGCGGGAGGACGACACCACCGGGGTGCTCACCGACACCCTGCCGGAGCCGCGCAACCCGCTGCGGGAGTCGGCCCCGGCGGAACCGGCCGTGGACGCGCCGCCCGCGGACGCGCCGCGTGGTTCCGGGCAGCCGCCCCGGGCGTACGCGATCCTGCTGGTCCTCGCCGTCTCCGCGGCCGGACTGGTCACGATCCGCGACGAACGGCCGGCGATCGCGGCGCCGGCGGCCTGCCCGACCACCTCGGCCCCGGCGCCCAAGCCGTCCGCCTCGAAGACCCCGACGGCCTCCCCGTCGGCCAGTCCGAGCACCACCGCGCCGGCCGAGCCGGCGGAGGAGAAGGACGGCAACCTGCTGACCGACATCGTCGACGGCATCACCGGCCTGTTCACCGGCGGTGACGACGACAAGGCCGAGCCGTCGCCGTCGCCGTCCGCGTCGGCCGTGGCCGCCGCCGCGGCGACCCCGAGTGGGAGCGCCACGCCGAAGCCCAGCGGCAGCGCCAAGCCGTCGACCCCGGCCGAGCCGGGCGCCGACTGCGACGACGACAAGCCGGCGCCGACCAAGCCGAAGCCGGTCGAGGAGGGCAAGCCGCTGCCCAAGCTGGCCGCCGACCCCGACCAGCCGATCGTCGCCGACCCGCCGTCCCGGCTCACCGGCTCCAAGGTCACGATGACGGGGCTGCGCTTCGAGGGCATCGTCGAGCTGCCCACCCGCGACGGCACGCTCAAGTGCCTGAAGTTCACCATGGACAAGGCGGTCACCGACGACTTCACGCTGCTGGCCAGCGGCCCGGCCGGCAAGAAGCAGCGGTACGTGACCGACCGGCTCACCGTCGAGGGCGACGTCGCCTTCTACGCCACCCGGTTCGTCGGCTACCTGCTCGGCATCAAGATCACGCTGACGCCGGACCTGCCCTTCCCGGACGGCATCCCGATCACCTCGCCGATCCCGATCAGCTTCACCGACCCGGTGATCGAGCTGGCGTACGAGAACTCGAAGTCACTCACCGCCCGGCCGGTGCTCCGGGTCGACCTGGCCTGACCGGCGCGGACAGCGAAACGGCCGAGAGCCGGAGGGAACTCCGACTCCCGGCCGTCGCCGTGCTCAGAGCCGGGCCAGCGCCCGGCGCAGCGGGTCGAGCCCCAGCGCCCCCAGGTCGAGCGCCTGGCGGTGGAACTCCTTCAGGTCGAAGTCGGCGCCCTTGCGGGCCTTCGCCTCCTCCCGCGCCTGCAACCAGATCCGCTCGCCCACCTTGTACGAGGGCGCCTGCCCCGGCCAGCCCAGGTAGCGGTTCAGCTCGAAACGCAGGTTCTCGTCCGGCACCCGGCAGTGCGCCCGCATGAACTCCCAGCCCAGCTCCGGCGTCCAGCGCTCGCCCGGGTGGAAGCCGAACGGGTTGTCCGCCGGAATCTCCAGCTCCAGGTGCATGCCGATGTCGACGATGACCCGGGCCGCGCGCAGCGCCTGCCCGTCGAGCATGCCGAGCCGGTCGCCCGGGTCGGCCAGATAGCCCAGCTCGTCCATCAGGCGCTCGGCGTAGAGCGCCCAACCCTCACCGTGCCCGGAGACCCAGCAGAGCAGCCGCTGCCAGCGGTTGAGCAGGTCGGCCCGGACGGCCGTCTGGGCGACCTGGAGGTGGTGGCCGGGCACGCCCTCGTGGTAGACGGTCGTCACCTCGCGCCAGGTGGAGAAGTCGGTGATGCCCTGCGGCACCGCCCACCACATCCGCCCCGGGCGGGAGAAGTCCTCGCTCGGGCCGGTGTAGTAGATGGCGCCGTCGCTCGTCGGCGCCAGCCGGCACTCGATCCGGCGGACCTGCTCCGGGATGTCGAAGTGGGTGCCGTTCAGCTCGGTGATCGCCTTGTCCGCGAGCTCCTGCATCCAGTCGCGGAACGCCTCCTTGCCGCGCACGGTCCGCGCCGGGTCGGCGTCGAGCGCGGCGACGGCCTCGTCGACCGTGGCGCCCGGACCGGCGATCTGCCCGGCCACGATCCGCATGTCGGCCTCCAGACGGGCCAGCTCCGCGAACCCCCAGGCGTACGTCTCGTCCAGGTCGACCTTGGCGCCGAGGAAGTACTGCGAGGCCAGTTCGTAGCGCTCCCGGCCGGCGGCCTGCTTCTCCCGCCCCACCGGGGCCAGCTCGGTGCGGAGGAACTGACCGAACTCGGCGGTGGCCGCGGTCGCGGCGGCGGCGCCCTTGCGCAGCTCCGCGCCGAGCGCGCCGTCCGCGTCGAGCCGCTCGACCAGGCCGTGGAAGAAGTTGTCGCCCTCCGGGTCCACCCAGACGTCGCACTGCTTGGCCACCTCGACGAGCTGCACCCGCGAGCTGACCCGGCCCTCGGCGGCGGCCTCGCGCAGCGTGCGCTTGTAGCCCTCCAGCGCCGAGGCGAAGCGGTTGAGTCGGGTGGCCACGTTGGCCTTCGCCTCCTCGCCGTCGGTCGGCATCAGGTCGAAGACCATCCGGATCTCGTGCAGGCCGCTCTCGATCACGCTGATCTCGCTGGTGGTCTCCCCGGCGTCGTGCCGGGCGAGCTCCAGGCCGAGGCGCTCCTGC
The DNA here is from genome assembly GCF_049315235.1 of Micromonospora sp. WMMD754. Lineage (NCBI taxonomy): Bacteria > Bacillati > Actinomycetota > Actinomycetes > Micromonosporales > Micromonosporaceae > Micromonospora > Micromonospora sp. WMMD754. The sequence goes on along the minus strand of NZ_CP186058.1, from coordinate 1,733,714 downwards.
ATCGCCTCCTTGGCGGTCCGCTCCGCCTCGGTCTCCGGCTCGGTCACGTCGAGCTGGCCCAGCGTGCGCCGGGTCAGGTCCGCCCGGGCCGCGTAGCCGTCCGGCGTGAGGTCGTCGAGCTGGTCGTCGTAGCCGGCGATGCCGACGTAGGTGGCGCCGGTCGGGCTCAGCGGAGCCCACTCGGCCACGTACCGGTTGGCGAGGTCATCGATTCGTCCCACGGGCGAACCCTACGTGACCGGGCCACCCCGGTGTCGACAGCGTTTGCCGTGTTCGCCGGCGGCGACCCGACGGCTCAGGGCAGCAACTCGACCGGATCGAAGTCGATCGTGAAGGGTGCGTCCAGCTTGAGTCGTTGGCCGCTGACCGCCTGCGCCGTGCTGACGTAGCCGCCGTCGCGGAGGGTGAGGAACTCGACGCCGACGTGACGGATCTGGCGGACGACCTGCACCCGCATGAAGTACGGGACGCCGGCCTCGGCGCAGCGGCGGGGCTTGTCCACGAAGTCCTGACGGCGGCTGCCGGGCGACACGAACTCGACCGCCATGGTGCACAGCCGCACCGGGATCCAGCGATCATCCTGGTCGGTCTCGGGCAGAGCGTGCAGGACGGTGAGGTCGGGCTGGATCCAGCGGTCCGGGCTGAAGGTCAGGTTCACCTGGCCGAAGACGTAGTAGCCGGCTTCCTTCGCCGCGGGCTTGAGCAGATGCAGCAGCTCGCCCTCGGCATAGCTGTTGGTGCCGGTCTCGGCGGGGGTCATGACCAGCCTTCCGTCGATGCACTCGTAGCGCGCGTTCGGCAGCTCGCGCAACGGGAGGTAACGGTCGGCGAGCTCGGTGGTCCACATCCCGTCGAAGTCGACGAGCGGATCGAACGGCGTGGGCATGGCCATCGACGTCTCACCTCCTCGGCTGGTCAACGCCTCCACTGTAAGGCGGTTGCTGTGGTGGTCGACACGGCGTCTGAATTTCGCGCGACATCGTCGTACCCCGGGGGCAGAGTGTCAGGGGTGACAGTCGAGACCACTCCTGACCGCGCGCCGCTGCGGAGCTGGCTGCCCGGGTTCGTCGCGCTCGCCGCCATCTGGGGCTCCAGCTTCCTCTTCATCAAGGTGGGGGTGGCCGAGCTGCACCCCGTGCACCTCACCCTCTTCCGGGTCGCCACCGGCGCGGTCACGCTTCTGGTGGTGCTGGCCGTGCTGCGTGACCGGCTGCCCCGCGAGCCCCGGGTCTGGGCGCACATGCTGGTGGTCGCCGCGTTGGGCGTCGCGCTGCCGTTCACCCTCTTCGGCTTCGGCGAGCAGCGGGTCGAGTCGATGCTGGCCGGCATCTGGAACGCCACCACGCCGCTGATCGTGCTGCCGCTGGCCGTGCTGGTGTTCCGCACCGAGCGGCTGACCGTGCGGCGGGCCGTCGGGCTGGGGCTGGGCTTCGTCGGCGTGCTGGTGGTGCTCGGCGTCTGGGAGGGCGTGGGCGGCGCCCACTTCACCGGCCAGCTCATGTGCTTCGGGGCGGCGGCCTGCTACGGCCTGGCGATCCCGTACCAGAAGAAGTTCATCGCGGGCAGCGCGCACTCCGGGCTGTCGCTGTCGGCGGCGCAACTGCTCGTGGCCACCGCGCAGCTCGCGCTGGTCGCGCCGCTGGTGGCGGGGGCACCCCCGATGCCGACCGACCTGTCGCTGCGGGTGGCGGCCAGCGTGCTCGCGCTCGGCGCGCTCGGCACCGGGCTGGCCTTCGTGATCAACATGCGCAACATCCGGTTGGCCGGGGCGAGCACGGCGTCCACGGTGACCTACCTGATCCCGGTGTTCGCGGTGCTGGTCGGCGCGGTGGTGCTCGGCGAGCGGATGAACTGGCACCAGCCGGTCGGCGCGCTGGTGGTGCTCGTCGGGGTGGCGGTCGCGCAGGGCCTGTTCGGCAGGCGTGGACGCCGGCCGGAACCGGTGGCCCCCGCGGCCCGCACTGTCGAGCCGGCCGCCCGGGGCTGACCGCTCAGCCCCGGCCCGCCGTCCACTTCACCAGGCGGGCGGCCGTCCACGTGTTGACCACCCGGTCCGCCGGCACGCCGCAACGCGCCGCCCGCTCACAGCCGAAGCGCTGCCAGTCGAGCTGCCCGGGCGCGTGCGCGTCGGTGTTGATCGCGAACCGGCAGCCGGCCTCCAGCGCCCGGCGGATCAACCGCTTCGGCGGGTCCTGCCGTTCCGGCCGGGAGTTGATCTCGACGGCGACGTCGTGCTCGGCGCAGGCGGCGAAGACGGCGTCCGGGTCGAACTCGCTCTCCTTGCGGGTGCGGGCCCGGTGGCCCCGGTCGCCCGGCCCGGTCACGCCCGCCGGCCGGGACGAGACCATCCGGCCGGTGCAGTGGCCGAGGATGTCCAGGTGCGGGTTGCCGATCGCGGCCAGCATCCGGCGGGTCATCCGCGCCCGGTCGTCGCTCAGGCCGCTGTGCACCGAGCCGACCACCACGTCCAGCCGCGCGAGCAGTTCGTCGTCCTGGTCCAGCGAGCCGTCGGCGAGGATGTCGACCTCGATGCCGGTGAGGATGCGGAAGCCCTTCGGCAGCGCCTCGTTCACGGCGGCCACGTGGTCGAGCTGCCGGCGCAGCCGGTCGGCGGTGAGACCCCGGGCCACCTTGAGCCGGGGCGAGTGGTCGGTGAGCACCAGGTACTCGTGCCCCAGCTCGACCGCCGCCAGCGCCATCTCCTCGATCGGCGAGCCGCCGTCGGACCAGTCGGAGTGGGTGTGACAGTCGCCGCGCAACGCGTCCCGCAGCCGCGCCGCCTCCTCGTCCAGGTCGGTGCCCTCGGTGGCGACCAGCCGGCGCAGGTAGACGGGTTCCTCGCCGGCCAGCGACTCGACGACACAGCGGGCGGTCACGTCGCCGACGCCGGCCAGCTCGGTCAGCTTGCCGGTGCGGGCCCGCTCCGCCACCTCCCCGGCGGGCAGCGCGCCGAGCGCCGCGGCCGCCGACCGGAACGCCCGGACCCGGTAGGTGGCCTCGTTCGCCCGCTCCAGCAGGAACGCGATCCGGCGCAGGTCGGCGATGGGGTCCCGGGCAGTCATGCCCTGGAACCTACGCGCTCGCGCCGCCCGCCGGGCGGCCCCGCACCGCGCGTCGGGGTCAGCCGCCGACGGCCGACCGGCCGGGCGACGTCGGGCAGCCGTGCTTGCGCTGCCAGGCGGTGACCTCGGCGACCGGCGACCGGTTACCGCCCTTACGCCACGAGTTCAGGTAGGGCGCCGGCCAGACCACACCCCGCCGGATCCACCAGTCGCTCGTGCCGGTGCACTTCGGCGACAGCCCGAAGTGCAGGTGGCAGACGTTGTTGGCGTTGCCGGTGCGGCCCACCTTGCCGAGCTGCTGGCCGGCGCGCACGCGTACGCCGGCGTCGACGCCGGCGGTGATCGCGCTCAGGTGGGAGCCGTAGTAGCGCACCCCGTCGTCGCCCAGCAGCGACACCGAGAGTCCGCCGTTGTTCGGCCCGAGCGGCCCGCGCTTGTCGAACCGGTCCACCCGGCTGACCTCCAGGACCACGCCGTCGGTGACCGCCACGACCGGCTCGCCGCAGTCGGCGAAGAGGTCGGTGCCCGGATAGCCGCCGTGCGTCGGGTGGTAGTCGACGTTGCCGGCCCGGACCGGGAAGACCCGCCGCACGTCGGTGCGGGTCGGCGTCGGGGCGGCGGAGGAGGCGGCCGGCGGGGTCGGGCGGGGACTCGCCGGCTCGGCCGGCTGAGCGGCGGTCACCATCGGGCTCGGGTCCCGCCAGGCGTCGGCGGGCGCGGCGGGGCGGTCGCACCCGGCGGCCAGCGCCGCCACGAGCAGCAGGACCGGGTACGCCGGACGCGTGCGGCGTCCGATCGATGGCGAGCGCATCCGATCATCCTGGCAGACCACTACCGTGGGGACGAACGCCGAGAGTCGGCCGCATAGATCGGTGACTGTGCGTGGTTGTCGAGGTGGGTCGTCCGGGAAGGGGGCAGCGGTGGCGAACGGGTGGTACGGCGTACCCGACGGGCCCGGTCCGGGGGTGGCGCACCCGCCGCCGCGTACGCCGTCGGGGCTCTTCCCGTCCGGCGGGCCCATGCGGCCCAGCTACCGCGAACCGCACCCGGTCACCGGCGGCGGCGTCGCGGTGGGCGCGGTGGCCGCGTTCGCCTGGCTGCTGCTGTTCGGGCTGGTCGGCCGCGATGTGCCCGGCTACGCGTGGTGGACGCTGTTCGCCGGCGGGGTGGCCTGGGCGGCCGCCGCGGCGCTGGTCCGCCACGGCGACCGCGGGGTGGCGACCGGGGTGGCCATCGTCACCGCGGGCGGCTGGAGCATCGCCGCCGCGGTCGTCGCGGTGCGGTGGGCGCAGTCCGGCGACTGGCCGCTCTGGTGACCTTGGGTGCCGGTTTCGCTGCGTAGCGAAGACCATCTTGACGAACGCGTGGTGACGGTTCACGCTCGCGGTATGGCCTGGACCACACCGCCGCGGCTCGACCCCGAGCGGAGCCGCCGTCGCCTGCAACTCCTCGCCGAGTTGGCCGGTGCGCGTGCGGTACAGCAGCGCGAACGGCCGCAGCGGGCGCGCACCGAGCGGCTGCGCCAGCTGATCGCCACCCGTCGGCGCGTCGCCGGCTGAACCACTTTCTCCAGGAACGGCCGGCCCCTTACGGGGCGTTGACCGGTCGCCCGCCGACCCGACCGGTTAACGTGCATCGCGTGACGTGTCGGCGTGCTGCCGAGGCCAATTTGGGGGGACCGTGTCGTACTTCGCTGCTGCCGTGGCGCGCGTCGACGGTGGCTGGACCGCCGGCGAGGTGAGCCTGCGGGGCGTCACCGACATCGAGGAGGTGGCCGACCGGCTGCGCGACGTCGAGCCGGACGCCGACCTCTCCCTGCTCTTCGTCGAGGCGGACGACACGTACCTGGTGATCCTGCGCCTGGACGAGGGGGAGGACCTGCGGGTCTTCGGCTCCGACTCGGCCTACGCGGAGGAGTCCCGGCTGGGCGCGCTGCTGGTGGGTGACCTGAAGACCTCGGTCACCGGGCTGGAAGATGTCGACGAGCCGCGCCCGACCGGCGGCGACGAGGACAGCGAGCAGCCGGCCGTGGACCCGGAGGCCGACCCGGTGGGCGACGCCGACCTCCTCGCCGACCTGGGCATCCCGGCGCAGAAGCTGCTCGCGCTCTGCGCCCACGAGGGTTCCATGCCGGCGGACGTGACCGCCGAGATCTGCCAGGTGCTCGGCTGCGCGGACGACGTCGAGGAGCTGCGTGAGGTCTGAGCCGGGCGAGTCGGTCACCCCCGGCGCGGCGGAACCGGTCGACGCCACCGATCCGGCGCTGGAGACGGTGGGACCGCCGGGCGCGGGGCCGGGTGCCGACGAGTGGCTGGCCGGGCCCGGCGAGCTGGGTCGCCGGCAGCGGCACGAACTGTGGATGCGCCGGGCCTTGGAGGTCGCGGTGACCGGCCCGGACGGCGACACCCCCGAGGACGCCGACGACGTGCCGGTCGGCGCCGTGCTCTACGCCCCCGACGGCGCCGAGCTGGCGATCGGGCGTAATGAGCGGGAGCTGACCGGCGACCCGACGGCGCACGCCGAGGTGCTGGCGCTGCGCCGGGCCGCGCAGCGGCTGGGCCGCTGGCGGCTGGACGGCTGCACCCTGGTGGTGACGCTGGAGCCGTGCACCATGTGCGCCGGTGCGATCGCGCTGGCCCGGGTCTCGACGGTGGTGTTCGGGGCGTGGGAGCCGAAGACGGGTGCGGTGGGCTCGCTCTGGGACGTGCTGCGCGACCGCCGCGTCACGCACCGCCCCGAGGTGTACGGGGGTGTGCTGGAGGTGGAGAGCGCGGCGCTGCTGCGCGCGTTCTTTCGCTGACCGGGTGCGCCGCGGCGCGTCGGTCGCGGCGTGTCGCGGCCCGACGGGCATGTTGCTTTCCTGCGATATGACTCTGAGGCATATTTATGCCGCTGAGTCATGACGCCCGAACCGGAACCCGTCGCGGCCCGGACGACGACCGCCCCGGCACCTGGTGGTGACGGGGCGGTCGGCGGAACGGATCGGTCAGGCGATGATGGTGTCGAGGGCGATCTCGACCATCTGGCCGAAGGTCTGCTCACGCTCCTGCGACGTGGTCTTCTCGCCGGTCTTGATGTGGTCGCTGACGGTCAGGATGGTCAGCGCGCGGGCCTTGAACCGGGCGGCGATCGTGTAGAGCGCCGCCGACTCCATCTCCACCGCCAGCACGCCGTAGTCGGCGAGCGTGTCGTACAGGTCCGGCCGGTCGGTGTAGAAGGCGTCCGCGGCCAGGATCGGCCCGACCCGCATGCTGATGCCGCGCCGCTCGGCCACCTCGACCGAGGTACGCAGCAGCCCGAAGTCGGCCACCGGGGCGTAGTCGATCAGCCCGTCGAAACGCATCCGGTTCATGTTCGAGTCGGTGGACGAGCCGATCGCCGCCACCACGTCGCGCAGCGCCAGGTCCTCGGTCAGGGCCCCGCAGGACCCGACCCGGATCAGCGACTTCACGCCGTACTCGTTGACCAGCTCGTGGGCGTAGATGGAGGCGGACGGCATGCCCATGCCGGAACCCTGGACGGAGACGTCGACGCCGTTCCACCGCCCGGTGAAGCCCAGCATGCCGCGCACCGTCGTGTAGCAGCGGGCCTCCTCGAGGTAGGTCTCCGCGATCCACTTGGCCCGCAGCGGGTCGCCCGGCATCAGGACCCGCTCGGCGATCTCTCCCGGCTCAGCGCCGATGTGCGTACTCATGGCAAAGATCCTGCCAGGCCGGCCGGAGGGATACCGGTTCGGCGTCCAGACCGGTGGTCCTGTACCCTCGTCGGCGGTGGCGTGTCCGAGTGGCCTAAGGAGCACGCCTCGAAAGCGTGTGAGGGTTTACGCCCTCCGCGGGTTCAAATCCCGCCGCCACCGCTCGTGAACAGCGAGAACGCCCGGTGCGATCCGTGAGGATCACACCGGGCGTTCCGCGTTCCGGGTCAGCTCCCGGTGAAGTCGTCGCCGAGCAGTGTGCGGATCCGCCCCAGTGCCCGGGCGTCGCGCATCTTCACCGCCGAAGCGGAGATCCCCAGGATCCTGGCGACGGTGGCGACGCTCTGGTCCTCCCAGTGTCGCAGCACCACGATCGCCTGGTCCCGGATCGGCAGTGTCGCCAGTGCGGACATCAATGCGACGTGCAGGTCGGTCGTCGCTGCTGGTTCCGGCCGTTCCGGCAGGTCGGCGCAGACCACCTCGGTGTCGCTGCGCCGGCTTCGCTGGTCGAAGACGGCGTTCATGAGCACCCGACGGCTGTACGCGTCGAGGTTTGCGCTGTGCCGGACCCGGCCCCAGGAGGCGTACATCTTGGCAAACGTGATCTGGGCGAGGTCCTGGGCGAGGTGCCAGTCCCGGCACATGAGGTAGGCGGTCCGTCTCAGCCGGGGTGCGGTCGCCGCGACGAACGCGCTGAAGTCCTCGTCCCGGGTGCTGCGCTCACGACGGCGGGCGGCGCTCCACCGGGCCAGTGGGCCGGCCGGGCGTTCGGCGGACGGCGTGGCGCGCACGTCGATCTGGCCGCTGGTCACTCACCCTCCCCGGATTCCGGGCGCGCCGGACACGGACCGCCCAGGATCTGATCGACGCCGTCCCTGTCGTGGAAGTCCGCGATGAGCCGGGCGGCGTCCCCCGCCCTGGCGAGTGTGACCTGGAAGGACTCGGGCATCTGCTCCGGCTTGACCGCATTGACCAGATCCGAATTGTCCCTGTACATCTCCTTGAACCTGGCGTACGCCTCGTCCTGGCCCTGGAATGTCACGCTGCGTACGAGTGGATCGGATCGGAGCGTGTCTTGGAGGTCGAGCCGCTGCTGATCGGTGACGTCCTGCCGCAGAAAGACCCGGACGTCGGCCGTCGCGTGTCCGCCCTGCCGGTCGCAGGCGGCGCTCGTGGCAGGCATCAGTGCCCCGGCCGCCACCACCGGTGGCACGGGCGCCCCCTGCGTCAGGGGCAGGTTCAGCGCGACCATGGCGGCGGCGACCGCGGCGAAGCCGGCTGCCGCACCGCCGGCGAGTAGGCGGCGTCTGCGCCGCAGGATCGCTCCCGCCGTCATGGCCTCCCGGGCCAGTTCTCCGGTCGGGGGCGCGGGTTCGACGCCGAGCGCCCGCTCGAAGAGCACGTGCAGGTTCTGGTCCACAGCTCACTCCTGGTGTCCGACGGCTTCCACCCTCAAGGACTGGTCGAGTCGCTGTATCGGTCACACCTGAGTTCCGACGGGTCGGATCAGCAGGGGCCGTAGCCCTCGTCGAAGAGGCGGCGGGCCCAGTCCGCGTACCCGGCGATGATCTTTCGGACCGTGACGCCGTCGTGCAGGAACAGGTACGCGCGGTCGCCGTCGCGGGCGAGCAGCCCGGCGAAGCGGTGACTGCCGGGCGGCGCCGGCAGCGCGGTGGCACCGGGGTACGCGGACCGGACGTCGGCGACCGGCGTGCCGGCGCTGATCCCCTCCGGCGTGCTCATCGGGTCGTCGAGCCAGAGCAGGACGAGCCGGTCGTCGACGAAGATCGGGCTGACCGAGCCGAGCCCGGTCAGCGTGGGCCCGCAGGCCTCCTCGTCGGTGTGCAGCAGGCCGCGCCGGGTGAGGTCCTCCTCGGTGTCGCCGAACTCCGCGTTGCGCAGGCCGTCGAGGCTGACCACCTCGGCGGCCCCGACCGGCCGGGCCGGCCACTGTGGATGGACGCCGCTGCCGGCGATGGACGCGGCAGCGGTCAGCGCGGCGATAAAGCCGAATTGTCGTAGTTTCATGCAATCCCCCAGTCCACAACGGGACCGGGGCGTCGAGGTTGCTGGTGCGGGTCGGATTGGCGTAGCTCCCATTCGTCGGCCAGTTCGTCCCAGTAGTCGGCGGACAGCCCGCGCCGGCCGTGCGCCAGCCAGCCCTCGGTGTCGCGCTCCAGGTGCAGGCCCAGCTCGGCGAACGGGTCGATCCACGCGCCCGGCTCGGCGCCCAGCCGGGCCAGCGCGGTGTTGATCGGCCACTCGACGCGCGGCCGGTCCAGCGCCTGGTCGTAGCGCGGCCCCCAGCTCACGTCGCCGCCCAGCCAGACCACCGCGGACTGGTGGCCGAGCCCGCCGGCGAACTCCGCCTCCAGGTAGGCCACCGGCCCGTTCTCCGACCAGCCGGCCAGCAGCTCCGCCAGCGCAGGCGAGAGGACCAGTCGGAACGGGCGTTCGGCGCACGGGTCGTCGGTGGCGAAGTCCGGCAGCCGGCCGGTCAGCTCCTCGACCAGCTGCGGAGTCACCGGCAGCAGCGCGAAGTCCTGGCGGAGCGCGGCGAGCACCGCGTGGTCCAGGCCGGCGGTCCGCTCGCGGAGCAGCTCCACGTCGGCGACCACGGCGCTGAGCTGATAGCTCATCCGACCCGTTCGGCATCCACAGCCTGTGGATAGAACATGTGTACGACGCCTCCTCCCGTGTGTCCCGAGACGTTACCGGGGACGGGGGGCGGAAAACCCCCGGACGGAGTCGGATGGTTTCCGCCTTCTGGCGACCGACGGCGCTGCCTAGCGTCGATCATGTGATCGAACTACGTGAGTTGACCAAGCGCTACGGGGGCCGGGTCGCCGTGGACGGGCTGACCGTCCAGGTTCGGCCGGGGGTCGTCACCGGCTTCCTCGGCCCGAATGGCTCCGGCAAGTCGACGACGATGCGCATGACACCTCACCGGCTGGCGTCACGCCACGTTGCCGCCGACGAGATACCTCGGGCGTCCGTCGGCGAGCGCGGCCACCGCGTGACGCAACCGCTGCCAGATGTACGGGCGAAGCAGCGCCCGCGCGTCGTCGAGTGCAACGAAACGAGCCTCGGCCAGCTCGCCGTCCGTCGGCCGAAGTTGTTCCGTGGCCGGCAGCACGCCTCCGTCGAAGACGAACATCAGGCTGTCGTCCCACGGGCCGTGCGGGGCCACCCAGTCCACCACCAGCATCGACCCGACGCGCAGCTCCAGCCCGAGTTCCTCGTGGAGTTCCCGTGCGGCAGTGACGTGCGGTGGCTCGTTCGCCTCGGCCATGCCGCCCGGCAGATCCCAGTCCGGCTTGTAGCGAGGGTCGACCAGCAGGACCTCGCCCCGCTCGTTGCGCAGGAGCACGTCCACCCCGACCCGCTTGCGCGGTTGGCGCGCATTGCCCTCCGCAAGGTGTGCGCGCCAGGCTGCTGGATCTCGCTCGTACAGGGGACGCTCGTCGGCCATGAGGCCCATTGTCGATGGGTGTCATCCGGTCGGCAGTGGCAGCGCCAGCCAACTCCGTTCCCGGAACGTGTCGCGAAGCCGGTCCAGAAGCTGCGGCACGTCGGGGAGGTGGATGGAATGTGACCGCAGCAGTAGTGCGAGATGCCGAAGCTGATCGAGGACGACGGTGGAGCCGAGCCCGTGGGTGAGGTCGATGGTCTTATGGGTGACCAGGCACGCCTCGTCGATCCGGGCCTGCCCGACCAGCGCCGTGGCCAGGAGCGTCCGGGCAAGTGCCTGACTGCGTACCCGGGTGGTCGGCTCGTCGGTCACGATGTCGTCGAGCAGGCGTAGCGCGGCCGTCACGTCACCGAGGCGAAGTAGGCACCGGGCCGTCTCGATGTCGAGTGAGGTGCGGTCGAACGGACTCAGCCATGGGGTTGGCGACGCTGCTGCCTGGCCGAGTGCGACTTCGGCGAGACGGAGAGTCGAGTGGCACTCGGCGGCTCGGCCCGCTGCCGCGAGACCGCGCGCCTGTAGGGCGAACAGCCGTGCGCGGACCCGTGCGCCCGCTTCCTCGTCCGCGATTACGCCGAGCCCTTCGATGGCATGGGCGATGGCTGCCGCTGCGTTGCCGTCGTGGGATGCGAGATGGCTGAGACTGCCGTGGACCTGACCGACAAGGAGGCGGGTGCCGCTGTCGACAGCGAGCGCCAACGCGTCACGGAAGTGCTGGCGGCCCGTGGTCGAGTCGCCGGAATCGTGCGCCATCCAGCCGGCCATCTCGTGCAGCGTCGCAGCCGCCAACAGCGTCGGCCGAGGGAGGGCGGACGATTGCCTCGTCGGCGGGAAGAACGCGGTGATGTGCGCAAGCGCCCCGCGGTACAGGTTCCGTCCGCCGATCCGCCGATCCGCCGATCTGCCGGTCGGCGCATCGAAGCGCGCTGAGCAGGTGAGGACCGGCTTCTCCGTCGACGTGTGGCGGAGCGTCGTCGCGCCCGGGCGGGAGGCGGAACCACAGGATGTGGGCGGGAATCCCAGCACCCGAGCCCAATGGGCGAGCCGGTCGAGGTGCACCATCGGCGGCCCTGTCTCGACGCGGCTGAGTTGCGCCTGGGTGACCCCGAACCAACCGGCCACCGTGGCCTGAGGCAGCGGCTGCCGGCCGTGGTACGGATGGTGGCGGTAGGCCCGAATCACGCGGCCGAGGTGCCGTTCCGCCAAGGCTCGCCAAAGCGGCTCGTGCGACCAGAAGGTGGCCGGAACCTCGGGCGCTGCGACGACCCGGTCCCGCTCCGCCCGTTGGCAGGGGGCGCAACGCCCGGAGTTGTTGTCCGTCGCCAGGCCGGCCCCGCAGCGGGCGCAACCTGCTCGCCTCGTCATCGCGGTCATCAGCTCATTGAACTCGCTGCGTGACTGCGCGGTATACAGGCGGCGCATATGTTGCTGGCTGCTCTGCGCGTACGCGGAAGGGGCCGGACCTTCGACGGGCCCGGCCCCCTGGCGATCAGGTCGTCACCACGCGGACATGTCGGGGAGTTGGTCGATGGAGATGGTCCTCGGGTTGGCCATCGCGGTGCGCCACAGCCCGGCCACGTCCTTGCCGCTGCCGTTCCAGTCACGCGAGGCCCAGACCACGAAGTACGGCCACGCCGGGTCGGAGTTCGGGTTGAGCGGGCTGAACGTCTCCGCCACACCGGTGGTCTTGGCGCCGCTGACCGCCTTGGTGGTGGCGAAGTCGGAGGCGCTCTGGAAGTAGTCGGAGGTGACCAGGTCGACGTAGCCGTCGCCCGGGTACCAGGACGCCAGCGAGGTGCCCTGGCCGCTGGCCATGCCGTTGAACACCCAGACGATGTTGTGCGCGCCGGCGAGCTGGGCCCGCTGGTAGATCAGCCGCCAGAGCTGCTTGTAGGCGTCCTGACCCTTCTTCGCCCACCACATGTAGTTGTTGTTCGCCTCGTGCAGCGGGCGGAACAGCACCGGCACCCCGGCGTCACCCATCTTCTTCAGCTCGCGGACCACCAGGTCGATGTCCTGGTAGAGCTTCGACGACGGGTTGTTCAGGTCGGGCTGGAAGTCGCAGGGCGCGGAGTAGTTGCCGCCGCGCGGGCAGTACCAGTGCCACTGGAACGCGACGATGCCGTTGCGCGACCTCGCCCAGTCGATGACCTGCTGGGTCTGGATGCTGCCCCGGGTGTACTCCATGAAGTCGAACGCCACCATCGCCGGGTAGCGGCCGGTCAGCTGCTGCACCCGGTCCGCGTCCGGCAGGTCGGTCTGACCGCTGACGTAGGTGTGCGTCCGCAGGTAGCAGATCAGGTTGCGGGCCTTCGAGTTCGCCTGCGGGTCGGCCGGCGCCTGGCCGCAGTCCGGGCCGGGCGGGGCGGGCGGCTTCACCGCGTAGACCTCGAACTCGTAGAGCGAGTAGCCCCAGGCGGTGCCGCGTGCGGTGCCGGACATCCGGACGTACCGGCCGCTGGCCCCGGCGGGCGTGACGTCGTCGGTGCCGCCGTCGCCCGTCGTGGTGCTGAACACCGGGGTCCAGGTGGCGCCGTTCGTCGAGGTCTGGATCTGGTACGCCCTGCCGTACGCCGCCTCCCAGCGCAGCCGCACGGTGGTGATCGGGTACGTGGCGCCGAGGTCCACCTGGATCCACTGCGGGTCGGCGTAGAGGCTGGACCAGCGGGTGCCGCCGTTGCCGTCGACCGCCTGGCCGGCGACGTTCGGGCTCTCCGTCGACGAGACGGCGACCGGCCGGTTCAGCGCGAGGTTGCCGGTGGGGGTGGTGGTCGGGTCCGGGTCCACCGTCGGGCTCGGGCTCGGGCTGCCGGTGGGGCTGGGCGTGGGGCTGCCGGTCGGGCTCGGCGGCGCGGTGTCGCCGCAGGCCGCGCCGTTGAGCGTGAACGCGGTCGGGGTCGGGTTCGACCCGGTGTAGGTGACGTTGAAGCCGAAGCTGACCGTGCCGCCCGCCGGAACGCTCGCGTTGTAGGAGACGTTCGTGGCGGTGGCGTCCGCGCCGGACTGCGTCTTCGTCGCGTTCCACATGTCGCCGATCACCTGGTTGCCGGGGAACGCCCAGCCCAGCGTCCAGCCGTTCACGGCGGCCCCGGTGTTGGTGATCGTGACGTTGGTGGTGGCACCGCCGCCCCAGTCGTTGGTGACCTGCCAGGTCACCGAGCAGGCGCCGGCGGCGGCCTGGGCGGGTGGCGTGGTGACGAGGGCGGTGGCCAGCGCGGTGACGGCTGCGGCCGCCCCGGCCAGACACGCCCGCGTGCGGGTGCGCTGGTTCATGAGGAACTCCCGTACGGGTGGTGGGTGCGGGGGAGTCCTCGTCGCCCGGACGGGCCGGACCGTCGGTTGCCCTCCCGGCGGTCGACCCGGCGAAGATATCAACGATGGTCTTCTTAACCGGTTAACTTTGTCAATGCCCAGTCGAACACTCGTCGAACGGGAGGCCTTGTGAACCGGTCAAGGGTCGCTGGTCGGTGGGCCGGACGGCATCACGGCGGCGGGAACGACGAAGGGCCGGCACCCGAGGTGCCGGCCCTTCGTCGACGGCGGAGGATACGAGATTCGAACTCGTGAGGGTGTGAACCCAACACGCTTTCCAAGCGTGCGCCCTAGGCCTCTAGGCGAATCCTCCGCGAGCCAGGATACAGGTCCCCCGACGGCGGGCCACCCCACCCTCCCGGAAGATCCACACGGCGTCGGGTAGGCTGGTCCCACCTCCCGTGCGGCGGTATCTCGTGAACCTCCCCAGGGCCGGAAGGCAGCAAGGATAAGCGAGCTCTGCCGGGTGCACGGGAGGCCTTTCTGTCTCCGGGTCCCGGTAACGTCGCCTCGGGTCGAGTCACGGGGTGGTGGGTGGTCACCCGGGGCCGACCGGCGCAGAATGGCTCGGTCGAGAGGAGGCGGGACGGGTGGCACTGGCCCTTTACCGCAAGTACCGGCCGCGCACCTTCGCCGAGATGATCGGCCAGGAGCAGGTCACCGAGCCGCTGTCCCAGGCGTTGCGCAGCGGTCGGCTCAACCACGCGTACCTCTTCTCCGGCCCCCGCGGCTGCGGCAAGACCTCCAGCGCCCGGATCCTGGCCCGCTCGCTCAACTGTGAGCAGGGCCCCACCCCCGAGCCGTGCGGGCAGTGCGACTCGTGCCGCGGGCTGGCCCCCGACGGCGGCGGGTCGATCGACGTCATCGAGATCGACGCGGCCAGCCACGGCGGTGTCGACGACGCCCGCGAGCTGCGCGAGAAGGCGTTCTTCGCGCCGGCCCGCAGTCGCTTCAAGATCTACATCATCGACGAGGCGCACATGGTCTCGTCGGCCGGCTTCAACGCCCTGCTCAAGCTGGTCGAGGAGCCGCCGGAATACGTCAAGTTCATCTTCGCCACCACCGAGCCGGAGAAGGTCCTCGGCACGATCAGGTCGCGGACGCACCACTACCCGTTCCGGCTCTACCCGCCGAAGGTGGTCCGGCCCTACCTGGAGCAGCTCTGCGAGGCGGAGGGGGTGACCGTCGAGCCGGCGGTCTTCCCCCTGGTGGTGCGCGCCGGTGGCGGCAGCATGCGGGACAGCCTCTCCGTGCTCGACCAGCTCATCGCCGGCGCCGGTCCGGAGGGGGTCGGCTACGCCCGGGCCGCCGCGCTGCTCGGCGTCACCGACTCCGCGCTGATCGACGAGATGTGCGACGCGCTCGCCGCCGGGGACGGCGCGGCCGCGTACGCCACCGTCGACCGGGTCGCCGAGGCCGGCCACGACTCGCGCCGGTTCGCCACCGACCTCCTGGAGCGGCTGCGCGACCTGATCGTGCTCCAGCAGGTGCCGGACGCCGCCGCCAAGGGCCTCATCGACGGCCCGGCCGACCAGATCGAGCGGATGGCCGCGCAGGCCCAACGGCTCGGCCCGGCCACGCTGTCCCGCTGCGCCGACATCGTGCACAACGGCCTGGTCGAGATGCGCGGCACCACCGCGCCCCGGCTGCTGCTGGAGCTGATCTGCGCCCGGATGCTCCTGCCCGGCGTCGACGACTCGTCCGGCGGCCTGCTCCAGCGCCTGGAGCGGATGGAGCGCCGGCTCACCCTGGGCGGCGCCGAGCCGGCCGCCGCGCACGCCACCGGAACCCCGGAGGTACGCCCGGCGACGCCCGCCCCGGGCGCGGCTGCCGCCGCGGTCCACCCGGAGACCGCCGGCACGCCGGCGGCTGCCGACGCCCCGACCGGTGCGGCCGCCGCCCGCGCCGCCGCCCTGGCCGCCGGCTCCCCCCGTGGTGCCGCCGCGGGCGGTGCCGCGCCCGGCGCCTCCGGTGCCGCAGCCGGTGCCCCGGCTGCCGAAGCCGCATCCGGTGGCCCGACGGCCGATGCCCCGGCCGCCCCGGCCCGCCGCCCGGTGCCGCCCTCGGCGGTGATGCCCGACCCGGCCACCCCCGAGCCGCCCCGCCCGGGCGCGGCGAACCCCGGCGCGCTGGACGCGGTCGCGGTGCGCCGGGTCTGGCCGGAGGTGGTCGGCAAGGTCAACCGGAGCAACAAGCGGATCGCCGCGCTGATGCGTGACGCGGTGGTGCGTGACCTGGACGGCGACACGCTGGTGCTGACCGTGAAGTCGACGGTGCTGGCGAAGATGATGGCCGACCACGCCGCCGTGCTCACCGACGCGCTCTACGAGGAGTTGGGCGGTCGCTGGCAGATCCGGTGCGAGGTGGCCGGCGAGCGGGGCGCGTCCTCGCTGGGCGGCCCGTCCCGCCCGTCCGGCGCGAGCCGCGCCCCCGCCGAGGCCGTCCCGGCCCCGGCCACCTCCGGTCCGGATGACGCCGCCCGCCGGCGCCCCGACTCCGGGACGCCGGACGCCGCCGACGGGCGTCCGGGCCCGGGTGGCCCGCACGGTGCCGGTGGGCGCCCCGACTCCGGTGGGCCCGACGGTGCCGACGGCCGTCCGGACTCCGGAAACGGCGGGGCCGCGCCTTCGGCGTCCGGCCCGGGTGGGGCCGCACCGGCCGGCTCGACCGGTGACTCGGGCACCCGGTCCGCGCACGGCAACCGCGCCGACGACCACGGCAACCGCGTCGGTGGGCCGGCGGGTCCGGGCGGCGGCCGCTCCGGCACCGGGGCCGCGCCGGCCGGCGGGTCGACCCGGGCGTCGGCGGGTGCGCCGGCCGCCGGAAAGCAGGACGACGAGGAGGACTGGCCGGAGCCGGTGCGACCCGGTGGCGCCACCAATCCGGTGCGTACCCCCGCCGCGACGCCCGCCGTCGACGGGGAGGACTGGCCGGCGGCGGCCCGTCCGGGCGGGTCGACGGCGACCGCGGCGACCGCGACCGCCGCTCCGGCCGTACCGAAGCCGGCCGCGCCCCCGGCGGCGCCGGCGGGCGGCGGTGGGCCGAAGAACAGCGCCATCGCGGCGGCCCGCGCGGCCGCGGCGGCCGCGGCGGCCGGCGGTGGGCCCGGCAAGGGGACGCGGGCCGCGCAGCCGGCGCGGAAGACCGCAGACGCGGAGTGGGCCGGTGAGCCGCCCTACGACCCGGACTTCGACGGGCCGGTCCGGGGTGGTCGGGCGCCGGCGGCCGCGGCACCGGCGTACGAGGGCTTCGACCCGGGCGACGAGCCGCTGGACGAGGTGATCGACGAGCGGACCGCCCGGCAGTCCAGCGAGGAGCAGGCGGTGCAGCTGCTGCGCGAGACGTTCGGGGCCGAGAAGATCAACGAGGTGGACGCGCGCTGAGCGCGGGTCGACCCGGAGGAGCGGTGCCGTGGCCCGACTAGGCTGGGCGCGGCCGAGCAGACGAGTGCGAGAAGGAGCGGTCCGTGCGCCCAGGTGGACAGCCGAACATGCAGCAGATGCTGAAGCAGGCGCAGAAGATGCAGCAGCAGATCGCCAAGGCCCAGGCCGAGTTGGCCGAGGCGGAGTTGGAGGGCACCGCGGGCGGTGGCCTGGTCACCGCCACCGTCGCCGGCACCGGTGAGCTGAAGGCGATCAAGATCGACCCGAAGGCGGTCGACCCGGAGGACGTGGAGACCCTGGAGGACCTGGTCGTCGCGGCCGTGCACAACGCCGCCGAGGCGGCCCGCGAGCTGACCGAGAAGAAGATGGGCCCGGTCGCGGGTGGGATGGGCGGCCTCGGCCTGCCCGGGTTCTGAGCCGGCAGATGTACGAAGGTGCCATCCAGGACCTGATCGACGAGCTGGGCCGGTTGCCGGGCGTGGGCCCGAAGAGCGCCCAGCGGATCGCGTTCCATGTGCTGTCGGCGGATCCGGCCGACGTCAACCGGCTGGCCGGCGCGCTGCGCAAGGTCAAGGACCTGGTCCGGTTCTGCACGACCTGCTACAACGTGGCCGAGTCCGAGCAGTGCCGGATCTGCCGCGACCCCCGGCGCACCGACGAGGTGCTCTGCGTGGTCGAGGAGCCGAAGGACGTGGTGGCGATCGAGCGGACCGGCGAGTTCCGCGGCCGCTACCACGTGCTCGGTGGCGCGATCAATCCGCTGGAGGGCATCGGCCCGGACAACCTGCGGATCCGTGAGCTGATGACCCGTCTCGGCAGCGGCGCGGTCCGCGAGCTGATCCTCGCCACGGACCCGAACACCGAGGGCGAGGCGACGGCGACCTACCTGGCGCTGATGGTCAAGCCGATGGGGATCGCGGTGACCCGGCTGGCCAGTGGCCTGCCGGTCGGCGGCGACCTGGAGTACGCCGACGAGATCACGCTGGGTCGTGCCTTCGAGGGCCGTCGAGCGGTCTGAGAACCGTCGTGTCGCCTCCGGCGGGTGCCCTGCGGGGTGCCCGCCGGCGGTGTCTCCGGACCGGATCTCCGACGTTCGTCGATCTGACAGGTACGAGCCTCCGGGACCGGATCGACGTAACAAATTCGGCCCTTCGGCCGACGAACATTAGGTGAACAGCAGCGATACCCTTCGAATCGAATGCCTCGCTGCGGAAAAGACACGATCCGATACCAACCCGCCCCCCTGGCGTTTCCGCATGCTCCGCCCTGGGGCTAAGGTCACCGCACATCGGTGACCCCTGTCACCACGTTGTCCGTACCCCCAAGGACGAGGTGAAGCACCATGCGTGCACCCAGGCCGAAGGCCGCGATCGCGGCCGTCGCGGTCGCGGCCCTCGCGGTAGCAGGCTGCGCCGAGAGCGACCGCGACAGTGGCTCCGGAGGTAGCAAGAAGGACACCCTCGTCTTCGGCGTCGCCGGAGACCCGAAGGTGCTCGACCCCAGCTTCGCCAGCGACGGTGAGTCGCTGCGCGTGGCCCGCCAGGTCTTCGAGACCCTGGTCCGCCCCGAGGAGGGTGGCACCAAGGTGACGCCGGGCCTCGCCGAGTCCTGGACCCCGGACGCGGCGGGCACGACCTGGACCTTCAAGCTCCGCTCGGGCGTCAAGTTCCACGACGGCTCCGACTTCAACGCGGAAGCCGTCTGCTACAACTTCAACCGCTGGTACAACGCCAAGGGCCTCATGCAGAGCCCGGACGTGACCGCGTACTGGCAGGACGTCATGGGCGGGTTCGCCAAGAACGAGAACCCGGACCTGCCGCCGAGCCTCTTCAAGTCCTGCACCGCCAAGGACGCCACCACCGTCGACCTGGCGTTCAACCGGGTCTCCAGCAAGATCCCGGCCGCGCTGATGCTGCCGTCGTTCTCGATCCAGAGCCCGAAGGCGCTGGAGCAGTACGACGCCAGCAACGTCACCGGCACCGCCGAGGACATCAAGTACCCGTCGTACGCGATGGAGCACCCGACCGGCACCGGGCCGTTCAAGTTCAAGTCGTGGGACGTCGCCAACAAGACGCTCACCATCGAGCGCAACGACGACTACTACGGCGACAAGGCCAAGCTGAAGACCATCATCTTCAAGACCATCTCCGACGAGAACGCCCGCAAGCAGGCGCTCCGCTCGGGTGACATCCAGGGCTACGACCTGGTCGGTCCGGCGGACGTGGAGCCGCTGAAGAAGGAGGGCTTCAACGTCCTCACCCGCCCGGCCTTCAACATCCTCTACCTGGCGATCAACCAGAAGGGGAACCCGAAGCTGGCCGACATCAAGGTCCGGCAGGCCATCGCGTACGCGTTGAACCGGCAGGCGCTCGTCGACTCGAAGCTGCCCCCGGGCGCCAAGGTCGCGATGAACTTCTTCCCGGACACCGTCGAGGGCTGGAACGGCGACGTCACCAAGTACGACTACAACCCGGAGAAGGCCAAGCAGCTGCTGGCCGAGGCCGGCGCGACGAACCTGACGCTGAAGTTCCACTACCCGACCGAGGTCACCCGGCCGTACATGCCGAACCCGAAGGACATCTTCGAGCTGCTCTCGGCGGACCTCAAGGCGGTCGGCATCAACGTCCAGGCCATCCCGCTCAAGTGGAGCCCGGACTACCTCAACGCCACCACCTCCGGCAGCAAGCACGACCTGCACTTCCTCGGCTGGACCGGTGACTACGGCGACGCGTACAACTTCATCGGCACCTTCTTCGACCGGCCGAAGGACGAGTGGGGCTTCAACAACCCCGCGCTCTTCGCCCAGTTCAAGGACGCCGACACCACCGCCGACGCGGCGGCTCGGACGGAGAAGTACAAGGCCCTCAACAAGGCGATCATGGACTTCCTGCCGGGTGTGCCGATCTCGCACTCCCCGCCGGCGATCGTGTTCGGCAAGGACGTGACCGGGATCAAGGCGAGCCCGCTCACCGACGAGCGGTACGCGACCGCAGAGTTCAAGTGATCTGAAGGCACTGACGCGGGCGGGCGCTGTGACCACGGCGCCCGCCCGCACCCCTCCGCACCCCCTCCGAGGCGCCCGTGTTCCGGTTCATCGTCAGACGCCTGCTACAGCTGATACCCACGCTGTTCGGGCTCTCCGTCCTGCTGTTCATCTGGCTCCACCGACTTCCCGGCGGGCCCGAGACCGCGATCCTCGGTGAACGGGGCACGCCCGAGACGCGCGCCGCCATCCGGCGCAACCTCGGCCTCGACGAGCCGATCCTGGTCCAGTACGCCCGCTTCCTGCGGCGGATGATCCGGCTCGACCTGGGCACCTCGACCGGTACGAAGCGAGCGGTCACCACGGAGTTCGTGGAACGGTTCCCCGGCACCGTCGAGCTGACGATCATGGCCATGATCCTCGCGGTCGGCATCGGCATCCCGCTCGGCTACCTGGCCGCCCGCCGGCGCGGCCGGTTCCTCGACCACGCCTCCGTCGGCGGGTCGCTGATCGGCATCTGCATCCCGGTCTTCTTCCTGGCGTACGTGCTCAAGGCGATCTTCGCGGAGAACCTGGGCTGGTTCCCGTCCAGCGGCCGGCAGGACCCGACCATCGGGGCGACCCGGGTCACCAACTTCTTCGTCCTCGACGGGCTGATGACCCGCGAGTGGGACGCCGCCGCCGACGCGCTCTGGCACCTCGTGCTGCCGGGCATCGCGCTGGCCAGCATCCCGCTCGCGATCATCGTCCGGATCACCCGGGCCAGCGTGCTGGAGGTGCTCAACGAGGACTTCGTGCGGACCGCCGAGGCCAAGGGCCTGACCGAGCGGACCGTCCGCCGGCGGCACGTGCTGCGCAACGCCATGCTGCCGGTGGCCACCTCGATCGGTCTGCAGACCGGTCTCCTGCTCTCCGGCGCGGTGCTCACCGAGACCGTGTTCGCGTTCAGCGGCATCGGCGCGTTCGTCGCGGAGTCGATCAGTCAGCGGGACTATCCGGTGCTGATGGGCTTCATCATGATCATTGCGGTGGTGTACGTGCTGGTGAATCTCCTGGTCGACCTCTCCTACAGCGTGATCGACCCGAGGGTGAGGGTGCGATGACCATCACCACAGGCAAGAAGCGCGAGAAGATCGACCGGCTCGCCGAGCTGGCCGCCCGCGACGACGAGCAGGGGGTGAGCCTCTGGAAGGAGGCGTTCCGCCGGCTCCGGCGCAACCCGGCCGCCGTCATCGGCGTGGTGATCCTGGCGGTCTTCGTCCTGGTCGCCGTCGTCGGTCCGTTCCTCGTCCCGTACAGCCCGACGGACTCCATCGGCATCCGCGAGGGGCTGGTCAAGTCCGGCCAGGGCATCATCCCGGGTGCCTCCGCCGACCACTGGCTCGGCTTCGACCACCAGGGTCGGGACGAGTTCAGCCGGCTGATCGTCGGTGCCCGGCAGACGCTGCTGGTCGGCGTGGTCTCCACCCTGATCGGCCTCGCGGTCGGCGCGTTCATCGGTGGCGTCGCCGGCGCCGCGGCCGGCCTCGGCGGGCGCTGGGGACGCTGGATCGACACCACCCTGATGCGCTTCATCGACATGCTGCTGGCCATGCCGAGCCTGCTCCTCGCGGTGAGCATCGCGGCGCTGCTCGGCGCCAGCCTGACCACCGTGATGATCGCGGTCGGCGTGGTGTCGGTGCCGATCTTCGCCCGGCTGCTGCGCGGCTCGATGATCGCGCAGGCCAACAGCGACTACGTGCTGGCCGCGACGTCGCTGGGGGTGAAGCGGTCGAAGATCGCCCTCACCCACGTGGTGCCGAACTCGATCGCCCCGGTCATCGTGCAGGCGACCCTGACGTTGGCCACCGCGATCATCGAGGCGGCCGCGCTGTCCTTCCTCGGCCTCGGCAACCCCGACTCGGCCATTCCGGAGTGGGGCGTCATGCTCGCCGACGCGCAGCCCTACCTGGGCATCCGCCCCGGGCTGGCGGTCTATCCGGCGCTCGGCATCATCATCACCGCGCTCGGATTCACCCTGCTCGGTGAGGCGATGCGCGAGGCCCTCGACCCGAAGCTGCGGAAGTAGGTCAGTCAGTCATGGCACTGCTCGAAGTGGACGACCTCTCCGTCACGTTCGCCCGGCGCGGGCAGCGCACCGTGCACGCGGTGGACGGGGTGTCCTTCTCGGTCGACGCCGGTGAGGTCGTCGGCCTGGTCGGTGAGTCCGGCTGCGGCAAGAGCGTCACGTCGCTGGCCATCATGGGCCTGCTGCCCAAGCAGCCGGGCCTGCGGGTCGGCGGCAAGGCGGTCTTCGACGGCACCGACCTGATCCAGCTCGACGACCGGTCCCGCCGCGACATCCGCGGCCGGGACGTCGCGATGATCTTCCAGGACCCGCTCTCCTCGCTGAACCCGGTCATCCCGATCGGGCTCCAGGTGACCGAGGTGCTCACCCGGCACCGGGGAATGAAGGGCGAGGCGGCCACCAAGGAGGCCGCCGAGCTGCTCGACCGGGTCGGCATCCCGGACCCGCGCCGCCGGCTCAAGGAGTATCCGCACCAGCTCTCCGGCGGCATGCGGCAGCGCGCGTTGATCGCCATGGCGGTCGCCTGCCAGCCCCGGCTGCTGATCGCCGACGAGCCGACCACCGCGCTGGACGTCACCATCCAGGCGCAGATCCTGGAACTGCTCAAGGACCTGGTCCGCGACTCGGGCACCGCGCTCGTGATGATCACGCACGACCTCGGCGTGGTGGCCGGCATGTGCGACACCATCAACGTCCTCTACGCCGGTCGGGTGGTGGAGACGGCCACCCGCCGTCCGCTGTTCCGCCAGCCCCGGCACCCGTACACCGAGGGTCTGCTCGGTTCCGTGCCCCGCCTGGACGCCGGCCGGGGCGAACGGCTGAACCCCATCCCCGGCTCGGTACGCGACCTGCTGCCCTGGCCGGACGGCTGCGCGTTCGCCCCGCGCTGCCCGCGCCGGGTCGACGACTGCGTGGGCGAGCCGCCGGAGCTGGTGATCGCCCACGACGGGCGGGGCTACCGGTGCGTCAACCCGGTGCCGGTGCCCGGCCTGACCCCCGGTGCGGACGTCGCGGCCACCGTGCCGACCGAGGCCGCGCCCGGCGCGGTGCCGGCCCAGGCCGAACCCGCCGACCCGCCGGCCGTGCCGGGCTTCGGACCGGCCGCGCGCGAGGAGGAGACACCCCATGAGTGACAACGAGATCCTCGTCGAGGTCCGCGACCTGAAGGTGCACTTCCCGATCCGCCGGGGGCTGCTGTTCGACCGGACCGTCGGGCACGTCAAGGCGGTCGACGGCGTCGACCTGAGCATCCCGCGCGGGAAGACGTACGGCCTGGTCGGCGAGTCGGGCTGCGGCAAGTCCACGCTCGGTCGGGCGCTGCTCCAGCTCACCCCGCCGACCGGCGGCGAGGTGACGTTCGACGGCGTCGAGCTGACCACGCTGCCCGCCGGCAAGCTGCGGTCGATGCGACGCCGGATGCAGATGATCTTCCAGGACCCGATGTCCAGCCTGGACCCCCGGCAGAACGTCGAGTCGATCCTCACCGAGGGCCTCCAGACGCACGGCATCGGCGCCGACCGCGCCGATCGGCGGCGGATCATCGGCGAGACGCTGGACGCGGTGGGCCTGCCGAAGTGGGCCCTCTCCCGCTACCCGCACGAGTTCTCCGGCGGCCAGCGGCAGCGCATCGGCATCGCCCGGGCGCTGGTCCTCGGGCCGGAGCTGATCGTCGCCGACGAACCGGTCTCCGCGCTGGACGTGTCGATCCAGGCCCAGGTGGTCAACCTGCTGGACGAACTCCAGGAGAGCCTCGGCCTGACCTACCTGGTGATCGCGCACGACCTGGCCGTGGTGCGGCACATCTCCGACATGGTCGGCGTGATGTACCTGGGCGCGCTGGTCGAGGAGGCGCCGAGCGAGCGGCTCTACACCGAGCCGCTGCACCCGTACACCCGGGCGCTGATGTCGGCCGTGCCGGTCCCGGACCCGGACGTCGAGGACCGGCGGGAGCGGATCCTGCTCGCCGGAGACCTGCCGTCGCCGGCCAACCCGCCGTCGGGCTGCCGGTTCCACACCCGCTGCCCCTGGGCCCAGCCGACCCGGTGCGCCGACGAACGCCCCGAACTGCGGCCGATCGGCGGAAGCCGGGTGGCCTGCCACTGGGCCGAGCAGATCGCCGCCGGCGAGCTGCGCCCGCACGAGGTGACCGCGACGATCAGCCGGCCCGAGGGCGAGGGCGAAGAGCCGGGCGTGGTCTCCGCGCCCAGCGAGCCCGGCTCGTACGTCTGAGCGCGCGGCGGCGCGTCCCCACCCGGACCCGGACGGGGACGCGCCGCCGGCTCAGCCCTCGGGGCGGTTGAGCAGGCCCACCGCGATCGTGTGCACCGCGTCCACCGCGGCCGGGTCGGCCAGCGGGGCGCTGCCGCCGGTCACCGCATACCACTCGTCGGCGTCCTTGTACTGCACCCGCAGCGTCACCCGGCCGTCGGCGTGCTCGGTGCGCAGGGTCAGCTCGCCGGTCACCACGCCGACCTCGTCGGTCATCACCCCACCCGGACCGGCGGTGATGTCGGCCGTCCGGGCGGCCGGCCCGGCCGGGGCGCCCCCGGTCGGCGCGCCCGGAACCGCGTCGGCGGACATGCCCGCCCCGGAGACGTCGGCGGGCTCCGGCTGCCGACCGTCAGCCGTCATCCCGGCCGAGGCCGGGCCGGTCGCGGTGGTGTCACCGGCCGCCGCGGCGTCCTCGCCGGTGGCGTCCGGCGTCCTCTCCGGCGCCGGTGTGCCACCCGCCCCGGTCACGGCTTGCTCGCCCATGTGCAGCCCTCCAGCATGTCGGTGAGGGCGGCCTTCTCGGCACTGGTCACCGTCAGCCGCCAGTAGTGCTTGACCGTCACCCAGTCCGCCGCGTACTGGCACCAGTACGACCGGTTCGCCGGCTTCCACTGGGACGGGTCCTGGTCACCCTTTGCCCGGTTGGAGCGCAGAGAAACCGCGATGAGCTGCGGCCGGGTCTGGTCGTTGGCGAAGTCACCGCGCTTCGAGTCCTCCCACTCGTCCGCGCCGGAACGCCACGCGTTGGCCAGCGGCACGATGTGGTCGATGTCCACGTCCGAGGGGTCGGTCAGCACCACCCCGTCGTAGACGCTCTCCCACCGCCCGCCGACCACGTTGCAGCCGGAGAGCTTGATGCCCTCGCCGTCGCGCTGCAGCACGGTGTCCCGGACGTCGCAGTTCTTGCCGGTGTCCCGCCAGTGCGGGAAGCGGGAGCGGCTGTAACCCTTCATCGACCCCGCGGCGGCCACGGTCAGCTCGCCGAGCTGCTGGTTCACGTTCCCGGCGGCGCTCGGTGGCGCGTCCGGCTCGGTGACGGAGGGGTCACAACCGGCCGCGCCGAGGGCGAGCACCGCGGCGAGCGCGGCGGTCAGCCCGGCTCGGAATCCTGATCTCGTACGCACAGACGACACCTCTCCAGCTTGCGGGCTCCGGGCGAGTCCGCACAGTACCCGGCGGCGGTTTCCGTGATTCGTGGCGTCGAGGGTGGAGCGCCGGGCAGAGTGGATAGCCGTGACCGCACCCGCTCCCGCACTGCGTACCGGCTCGGCCGCCGGGCGTGGCACCCTGCTCGCCGCGATCCTCGCCTCCGGCATGGTGTTCCTGGACAGCACCGTGGTCAACGTCGCGCTGCCGCGTCTCGGCGCGGAGCTGGACGCCACGGTGGCCGGTCTCCAGTGGACCGTCAACGGCTACCTGCTGATGCTGGCCGCGTTCGTGCTGCTCGGCGGCGCGCTGGGCGACCGGTTCGGCCGGCGACGGGTCTTCCTGATCGGGGTGGCCTGGTTCGCCGTCGCGTCGGTGCTCTGCGGGCTGGCCCAGGGCACCGGCTGGCTCGTCGCCGCCCGGTTCCTCCAGGGCGCGGGCGGGGCGCTGCTCACCCCCGGCTCGCTCTCCGTGCTCCAGGCCAGCTTCCATCCCGACGACCGGGGCAAGGCGATCGGCACCTGGTCCGGCCTGTCCGGTGTGTCCACCGCACTCGGGCCGCTGCTCGGCGGCTGGCTGATCGACACGCTCTCCTGGCGGTGGATCTTCTTCGTCAACCTGCCACTGGCCGTCGGCGTGGTGCTCGCCGCGATGCGCTGGGTGCCGGAGAGCCGGGACGAGGCGGTCTCGCGAACCGGGGGAGGGCGGGGGTTCGACGTGGCCGGCGCGCTGCTCGGCGCGCTGGCGCTCGGCGGCGTCACGTACGCGCTGATCGACGCCCCGGCGCAGGGCGCCTCCCCGGCGGTGCTGGCCGCCGCCGTGGTCGGGGTGGTCGCGGTGGTGGTGTTCGTGCTCGTCGAGCGGCGGCGCGGAGACACCGCGATGCTGCCCACCGGGCTGTTCTCCAGCCGGCTCTTCTCGGTGCTCAACGTCTTCACCGTGGTGGTGTACGCGGCGCTCGGCGGGTTCACCTTCTTTCTCGCCGTCTACCTGCAGAACGTGGTCGGCTGGTCGGCGCTGCTCACCGGCCTGGCCACGGTGCCGATGACGCTGCTGCTGCTGGTCGGCTCGCCCCGGGCGGGCGCGTTGTCCGCGCGGATCGGCCCCCGGCTGCCGCTCACCGTCGGTCCGGTGGTCGCCGCGGCGGGCCTGCTGCTGCTGCGCCGGGTCGGGCCGGGCGCCTCGTACTGGGTGGACGTGCTGCCCGGCGTGGCGCTGTTCGGCGCCGGGCTCACGCTGGTGGTCGCCCCGCTCACCACCTCGGTGCTCGGCGCCGTGGCGGACCGGTTCGCCGGGGTGGCGAGCGGCTTCAACAACGCCGCCTCCCGCGCCGGCGGCCTGCTCGCGGTGGCCGCGTTGCCGCTGCTGGTCGGACTCTCCGGGACCGGGTACGAGCAGAAGGGCGCGTTGGCCGACGCGTACCGGGGGGCGATGGCGTGGTGCGCGGGGCTGCTGCTGGGCGGCGCCCTGCTCGCCGTGGTGCTCATCCACCGCCCGGTGAAAGGAAGGGCCCCCTCTTAACGCCTCCGGTAGAGGAGGGGCCCCTTGTTAACACCGACGCCCGAAGGGTGCGGGGGTGTTAAGAAGGGCCCCTTCCTCTGCACGAGGCGTTAAGAAGGGGCCCTTCCTTTCACCTCAGGAGCGGGTGCGGTTGACGGCGCTGGTGACCGCCTTGATCGAGGCGGTGACGATGTTGGCGTCCACCCCGACACCCCACACCGTGCGGCCGTCCACCTCGCACTCCACGTACGCGGCGGCCTGCGCGTCACCGCCGGAGGACAGCGCGTGCTCGTGGTAGTCGAGCACGCGTACCGCCACGCCCAGCGACTGCAACGCGTTGACGTACGCGTCGATCGGGCCGTTGCCGACGGCGGTGAGCGGCCGGGTCTCGCCGTCGACGCCGACCCGGGCGTCGATCTCGACCTTGCCGTCGACGGTGCCGATGGTGTAGCCGGCCAGCGTGACCGCCGGGTCGACCTGGTGGTCGACCAGGTAGTTGCGGGCGAAGATCTCCCACATGGTGCCCGGCTCGACCTCGCCGCCGTCGTGGTCGGTGACCTCCTGGACCACGCCGGAGAACTCGATCTGGAGGCGGCGCGGCAGGTCGAGCTGGTGCTCGCTCTTCATGATGTACGCGACGCCGCCCTTGCCGGACTGCGAGTTGACCCGGATGACCGCCTCGTAGGTGCGGCCCAGGTCCTTCGGGTCGATCGGCAGGTAGGGCACGGCCCAGGTGAACTCGTCCACCGGCACTCCGGCCGCCGCCGCGTCGGCGTGCAGCGCGGCGAAGCCCTTGTTGATCGCGTCCTGGTGGGAGCCGGAGAACGCGGTGTAGACCAGGTCGCCCGCGTACGGGTGGCGCTCGTGCACCGGCAGCTGGTTGCAGTATTCGACGGCGCGCTTGACCTCGTCGATGTTCGAGAAGTCGATCATCGGGTCGATGCCCTGGGAGAACATGTTCAGGCCGAGCGTCACCAGGTCGACGTTGCCGGTGCGCTCGCCGTTGCCGAACAGGCAGCCCTCGATCCGGTCGGCGCCGGCCAGCAGGCCCAGCTCGGCGGCGGCCACGCCGGTGCCCCGGTCGTTGTGCGGGTGCAGGCTCAGCGACAGGCTGTCCCGCCGGGGCAGGTGCCGGTGCATCCACTCGATCGAGTCGGCGTAGACGTTGGGCATCGCCATCTCGACGGTGGCCGGCAGGTTGACGATGAGCTTCCGGTCCGGGGTGGGGTCGACGACCTCGATCACCGCCGCGCAGACCTCCAGCGCGTACTCCAGTTCGGTGCCGGTGTAGGACTCCGGCGAGTACTCGTAGTGGATGTCGGTGTCCGGGGTGTGGATCTCCGCGTACTTCTGGCAGAGCCGCGCGCCCTGGGTGGCGATGTCGGTGATGCCGTCGCGGTCCAGGCCGAAGACCACCCGGCGCTGCAGCGTCGAGGTCGAGTTGTAGAAGTGCACGATGGCCCGGCGGGCGCCGCGCAGCGACTCGAAGGTCCGCTCGATCAGGTGCTCCCGGCACTGGGTCAGCACCTGGATCGTGACGTCCTCGGGGATCAGGTCCTGCTCGATCAGCTGGCGCACGAAGTCGTAGTCGGTCTGGCTGGCCGACGGGAAGCCGACCTCGATCTCCTTGTAGCCCATCTGCACCAGGAGCTGGAACATCCGGCGTTTGCGCTCCGGCGACATCGGGTCGATCAGCGCCTGGTTGCCGTCGCGGAGGTCCACCGCGCACCAGCGGGGCGCGGTCTCGACGCGGCGGGTGGGCCAGGCGCGGTCGGGCAGGTCGACCCGGAACTGCCGGTCGTACGGGAGGTAACGGTGGACCGGCATCCGGCTGGGCCGCTGGCGGGCGAACGGATCGGTCTCGGTGACAGGTTGAGCCATCTCGGAGTGCTCCCTGGAACATGTGGCGTCAGCAGATCGGACGGTGTCGGCGAGATGCCGGGCGACGGTGCGCGGCGATGCCGAGAAGAAGATCGGATGTGCTGGACGGCGCGGTTCAACTCCGCGACGAGGTGCCGGCCGGTCAGGCCTCGTCGCGGCAGCCAAGGAGAAGGTACGCCTGCCACATGACAGGGTCACCCTACGTGGTGGGACGGGTGGTGGGAAGGCTGGTCCGGACTATGGGACCGGAGTCACCGCTTCGGTGGATTCCGGCACTCCACCCAGCCGGGGCGTCCGCTCCGCCCAGGCCACCGCCGGCACGATCGCCGACCCGACCAGCACGAAGATCGCCGCCGTCGGATACCAGCCCCAGCCGCCGGTCGTCACACCGAGCGCGGTCAGCCCCGCCGGGGCGATCAGGAACTGGAGCTGCGAGCCGAGGCCGAACGCGCCCACGTACGCGCCGCGCTGGGCGGCCGGCGGCAGCGTGGCGGTGAGCCCCCAGGTGCCCGCCGACTCGATCAGTTCGGCCAGGATGAGCAGCGTCGCGGCGGCCACCAGCGCCACCACCGTGAGCCAGCCCCGGGTCTGCGCCGAGATCGGCAGGACCACGCAGAACAGGGCGATCAGCAGCGCGCCCCGGC
This sequence comes from Micromonospora sp. WMMD754, assembly GCF_049315235.1. Lineage (NCBI taxonomy): Bacteria > Bacillati > Actinomycetota > Actinomycetes > Micromonosporales > Micromonosporaceae > Micromonospora > Micromonospora sp. WMMD754. The sequence continues at coordinate 1,704,301 of NZ_CP186058.1, read as the reverse complement.
GGGAGGCCCGGGCCGCGCCCGACGCGGTGTCCGCGCCCCGGCTGGCCCGCACCTGCAGCAGCACGATCAGGACCGTGTTGAGCAGCACCAGCGCGGCGATGAGCGTCTTCGGCGCGTCGGTGTGGGTGAGGATCCACAGCGGCATCACGGTGAGATAGAGCGTCTGGTGCGCGGTGAGCAGCCCGGACAGCAGCGAGACGGTCATGAACGGGCGGTCCCGCAGCACCGCCAGCCGACTCATCGGCTCGGTCGGCCGGGTCACCTCCGGCAGCCGGGGGAGCCGGTTCACGAAGCCGGCGGTCACCAGGAAGACCACGGAGATGAACCAGACCATGCCCCGGTACGCCCAGATCGTGTCGACGGCCAGCACCAGGCCGCTGATCAGCGCGCCCAGCCCGAAGCCGACGTTGAGCGAGGACCGCTGGTAGGCCATCGCGGTGACCCGTTCCTCCGGGCGCAACACGTTGATCGAGTAGACCTGGCGGGCCACCCCGGTCGCCGCACCGGTGATGGCCAACGCGAGCACCACGGCGAGGAATCCGGCGAAGCCAGTGACGAACGGGTACGTCGCGAACAGCGCCGCGTCGAGTAGCAGGCAGACGATCCACACCCGCTGCGGGCCGTACCGGTCGGTGAGGCCGCCCAGCGGCACGGTGCCGAGCAGCGTCGCCCCGGCGGCCAGCGAGAGACCGAGGCCGACCTGGGCCGGGCTCAGCCCCAGCGCCCGGGTGAAGAAGACCGCGCTGCCGGCCTGGAACAGACCGTGGCCGACGGCGAACACCATGGCCTGCACGGCCAGGGCGCGGGTCAGCCCGGCCGGCGGTACGACGTGTCGGACAGCGGTGCGGATGTTCTCTCTGGCCCCCATGACCATTGAGCCAACCGTGTCCCCCACGCTCCGGTCGAGCCTTTTAGTCTGGGTCGAATCCTGCATCCGGGGGTGTGCGTGTCCGAGTTGCGGTTCAGCCTGGCCGATGTGGCGGGCGTGCGGTTCGCCGTGTCGCCGGCCAACGAGACGGTGATGAGCATGTGGGCGCTGGCCGATCCGGTCCGCTACGCGGTGCACCTGCCGTGGATCGACCGGGCCCGGGTGACGCTGCGCCGCCCGGAGGTGGCCGTGCGGGTCCGCCCGCTGGTGGAGCTGACCGGGCCGCGCCGCTGGCTGCCCGACTTCCTCACCCCGGCGGCCCGGCCGGACGCGGGAATGGTCGAGCAACTCGACCAGATCGCGGCGACGCCGCCGGCAGTGGTGGTCCAGGATCTGCTGGCGACCACCCCGAGACGGCCGCTGAGTCCGTTCGGGGAGGCGCTGCTGGCCGATCCGCGCGGGCTGCTGCCGCAGCTCGTCGACGCGGTCCGTGTCTGGCACGACGAGGCGATCGCCCCGGACTGGCCCCGGATGCGGGCGCTGCTCGACGCCGACGTGACCCATCGGGCCACCCAGCTCGCCGAGGGTGGCGCGGGCCGGCTGTTCGAGCAGATCCACCCGAGCCTGCGCTGGCTCGGCGACCGGGTGGTCAGTGACGACCCGTTCGAGCGCGACTTCGACCTGCGTGGCCGGGGGCTGGCGCTGAACCCGGGCGTGTTCACCGACCGGCGGGTGCTGTGGAACCTGCTGGAGGACTCGCTGCCCGCCGGGTCGTACCCGGTGCGGGCGGTTGGGACGCTCTGGGAGCGGGCCCCGGCGTCACCGGGCGACCCGCTGGCCCGGGTGGTCGGTGCCGGCCGGGCCGCGCTGCTGCACCTGCTCGACTCGGCGGTGACCACGACCGACCTGGCCCGGCTGACCGGGATGTCGGCGGGAAACGTCTCCCAGCACCTCACCGCGCTGCACGCGGCCGGGCTGGTCGCCCGCTGCCGGGTCGGGCGGCACGTGCTCTATCGCAACACCGACGTCGGGGCGGCTCTGCTCCGAGCCCCGCGCGGCGTCTGACCCGGCATCGCCGGCCGCCGGCGCCACGACGGTCGATCGTCCGAGGCTCAGCGCAGCAGCAGGGCGGGCAGGGGGCGCCGGCGGCGCAGCGCGGTCTCCCGGGCGTAGAGGTCGGGCGGGAGTGTGGCCGGGTCGCCGAGGCGGCCGACGGCGACCACCACCAGCGGCCGGACGTCGTCGGGCAGGTCCAGCTCGGTGGCGAGGCGGGGCCGGTCGAGCCGGGTGAGCTGGCGTACGTGCAGGCCCAGCGCGGTGGCCTGCACGGTGAGGTGGGCGACCGCCTGGCCCAGGTCGTACGCGCTCCGCTCGGGGTCGTCACCGGCGTGCGCGGCGAGCAGCAGGGCGGCGGCGTGCCGGGCCCAGCCCTGGTCGGCATCGGGCAGGCCGACCAGGATGCGCTTCCAGGTCTCGTCCTGCCGGTGTCCGAGCGCGAACCGCCACGGCTGGGCGTTGCCCGCGGAGGGGGCCCACCGGGCGGCCTCCAGCAGGGTGGCCTCCTCGTCGGTGCTCAGCCGCGCGTCGGGGTCGAAGGCGCGCGGGCTCCACCGGAAGGCGAGCAGCGGGGTCAGGTCGGCCATGGGGACAGACTTCCCGAGGGGTGTGTCATCGGGCCGCCCCGGGGTCGCCAGATGTGGTCAAGGGCACCCGTAACGGACAAAGCGCTACGACGTTGTCGGCTCCGGCGCGTCCCGGCCGACCGGTTCGCCGTCGCCCACCGCGCCGGCCAGCTCCACCGTCGCCGGCGCGGGGCCCGGCTCACCGGTCAGCGTGAGCATGCCGAACGCGGCGCGGACCGCCACCGGGGTGCCGTCCTCCCGGTAGCAGTAGATGCCGACGTCCAGCGGGGCGTTCATCGAGGCCGAGGTCGAGTCGACGGCGTAGCACCTGCCGGTGACGCCGGTCGGCGCGTCGGCGGGGGAGACCGCCAGCGGGGCCCGCCGGTCGGTGAGCACCTCCAGCCAGTCGGTGAACGGGTGCTGCACCCGGGGGTCCAGCCGGCGGGGCACCGCGTCGTCGGCGTCGCCGAGACGTGCGCAGGAGGCCGGCTCCGCCCGGCCGGCGGAGGGGAGGGCGCACTGGAACAGCCCGTCGGAGGTGGCGGCGAGCGAGACGTCCACCGTGCCGTCGTGCGCCCAGCCGGGCACGTCGACCCGCCAGCTGCCGTCGTCGGCGCTGGTCACCGCGACGGCGCGGGGAGTGCCGCCGGTGGGGGTGAAGGCGTAGGTGGCGGTGAAGTGTCGGTCCTGCGCGGCGGCGGCCACCCCGGCCAGCTCGTCGCGGGCGGCGTCGACCTGCACCGGGACCGGGTCGGCGCCGCCCGTCGGGGTCACCGCCGGCGGGTCGGCCCCGCATCCGGCCAGCACCGTCGGCAGGAGGAGCGCGAGTACGCCGGTCCGCCTCGGAACCGCGCGTCGATGAGCGTGCACCGGCCCATTCTGCTGGCTGGTGGTGGCCCGGGTCAGCCCACCGTACGGCTGTACCGCTTGGCGTGTCCGTGGTCCGCGGGGCTGGTGAGCCGCCCCACGCCGGGGCCGGATGGTGGGATCACCCGACCCGGCGTCGTGGCCCGCCCGATACCCTGAGGAGGTCTGACACACGCCGCCGGACGAAACGCCCGGCGGCGTCGGCACGCTCAGGGTCGTCGCTGGGAGGGAGTGCACCGTCGTGGCACTCGTGGTGCAGAAGTACGGCGGGTCCTCCGTCGCCAACGCCGAGCGGATCAAGCGGGTGGCCGAGCGCATCGTGGCGGCCCGCAAGGCGGGCGACGACGTGGTCGTGGTGGTCTCCGCCATGGGCGACACCACCGACGAGCTGCTCGACCTGGCCAACCAGGTCAGCCCGTTGCCGCCGGGCCGCGAGCTGGACATGCTACTCACCGCCGGGGAGCGGATCTCCATGGCGTTGCTCGCCATGGCCATCCACAACCTGGGGTACGAGGCCCGCTCGTTCACCGGTTCCCAGGCCGGCGTGATCACCACCTCGGTGCACGGCCGGGCCCGGATCATCGACGTGACCCCGGGGCGGCTCAAGGGCGCGCTGGACGAGGGCGCGGTGGTCATCGTCGCCGGTTTCCAGGGCGTCTCGCAGGACACCAAGGACGTCACCACGCTCGGCCGGGGCGGCTCCGACACCACCGCCGTGGCGCTCGCCGCCGCGCTGCACGCCGACGTCTGCGAGATCTACACCGACGTGGACGGCATCTTCTCCGCCGACCCGCGGATCGTGCCGAACGCCCGGCACATCAAGCAGATCACCTACGAGGAGATGCTGGAGCTGGCCGCCTGCGGCGCGAAGGTGCTGCACCTGCGCAGCGTCGAGTACGCCCGGCGCGCGGGCTTGCCGATCCACGTCCGTTCGTCATACTCGACCAACACCGGCACGATGGTCACCGGATCGATGGAGGACCTTCCTGTGGAACAGGCACTGATCACCGGGGTCGCCCACGACCGCAGCGAGGCGAAGATCACCATCGTCGGCGTGCCGGACGAGCCGGGCGCCGCCGCGCGGATCTTCGACACCGTGGCCGGCGCCGAGATCAACATCGACATGATCGTGCAGAACGTGTCCACCGAGGGCACCGGCCGCACCGACATCTCGTTCACGCTGCCCAAGGCGGACGGCCCGACCGCGATGGCCGCGCTCAGCAAGATCCAGGAGTCGGTCAAGTTCAAGGGCCTGCTCTACGACGACCACGTCGGCAAGGTCTCGCTGATCGGCGCCGGCATGCGCTCGCACCCGGGTGTCGCCGCCGGGTTCTTCGCCGCGCTCGGCACCGCCGGGGTGAACATCGAGATGATCTCCACCTCGGAGATCCGGGTCTCCGTGGTCTGCCGGGACACCGACCTCGACAAGGCGGTCCGGGCCATCCACGACGCCTTCGAGCTGGGTGGTGACACCGAAGCCGTCGTCTACGCCGGCACCGGGCGGTAGCGCGGATGGCGTCGTTACCCACCCTCGCCGTGGTCGGGGCGACAGGTGCCGTCGGCACGGTGATGTGCCAGATCCTCTCCTCCCGCCGCAACGTGTGGGGCGAGATCCGGTTGCTCGCCTCCGAGCGGTCGGCCGGTCGCCGCATCCTGTGCCGAGGTGAGGAGCTGACCGTCCAGGCGCTCACCGCCGACGCGTTCGACGGTGTCGACGTGGCGATGTTCGACGTGCCGGACGACGTGGCGGCCGAGTGGGCGCCGGTCGCGGTGGCGCGCGGCGCGGTGGTGGTGGACAACTCCGGCGCGTTCCGGATGGACCGGGACGTGCCGCTGGTGGTCCCCGAGATCAACCCCGAGCAGGTGCGCAACCGGCCGAAGGGGATCATCGCCAACGCCAACTGCACCACCCTGGCCATGATCGTGGCGATCGCCCCGCTGCACCGCGAGTACGGCCTGCGCGAGCTGGTCCTCGCCTCGTACCAGGCGGTGTCCGGGGCGGGGCAGGCCGGGGTGGACGCGCTGCACCTCCAGCTCGGCAAGATCGCCGGGGACCGGGTGCTCGGGTCCCGCGCCGGCGACGTGCGCCAGGCGGTCGGCGACGAGCTGGGCCCGTTCCCGGCGCCGTTGGCGCTGAACGTGGTGCCGTGGGCCGGCTCGCTGGCCGACGGCGGCTGGTCCTCCGAGGAGATGAAGCTCCGCAACGAGTCGCGCAAGATCCTCGGGCTGCCCGACCTGAAGATCTCCGCCACCTGCGTCCGGGTGCCCGTGGTGACCGGTCACTCGGTCGCCGTGCACGCGGTCTTCGCCACCGAGGTGGACGCCGAGGGTGCCCGCGAGGTGCTGCGCAACGCGCCGGGCGTGATCCTGGTCGACGACCCGGCGGCCGGGGAGTTCCCGATGCCGATCGACGCGGTCGGCACCGACCCGTCCTGGGTCGGCCGCATTCGCCGCGCCGTGGACGACCCCAGAGCACTCGACCTCTTCGTGACGGGCGACAACCTCCGCAAGGGCGCCGCCCTCAACACCGCCCAGATCGCCGAACTCCTCGCCAAGGCCCTCACCCCCTGACCTCCTGACCTCCTGACCTGCCCCCGCTTCCTGCGCGATCTTGCACTTCGTGCCCGGGCATCATGGACATATGCCGCGCATTAGGGGCCGGAACTGCAAGATCGACGGCGGGTGGGGGTGGGGGTGGGGGTGGGGGTGGCGGGTCAGGCGGCGGAGAGGTGGATGCCGTCTCGGCCGTGGCGTTTGACCGCGTAGAGGGCCTGGTCGGCGCGGTGGAGGGTGCGCTCGGGGGTCTCGCCGGGGCGGGGCAGTGCGACGCCGACGCTGATGGTCCGGCCGGTGCGGCGGGCCGCCTCGGTCAACCGCTCGGCGATCCGGACCGCCTCCTCCGGGCGGCTCACCTCGATCACCGCGACGAACTCGTCGCCCCCGGTCCGGTACAGCTCGTCGCCCTGCCGCAGTGCGCCCTCCAGGGCCCGGGCCAGCCCTACCAGCAGCCGGTCGCCGGCCTGGTGGCCGTACGTGTCGTTGACGTCCTTGAACCCGTCCACGTCGATCGCCAGCAGGGCGGTACGCCCCGGCGTGGCGCTGGCGATCCGCTGCCCGAACGGGCCGGTGTGCCGGAGGCCGGTGAGCGGATCGGAGTTGGCCTGCTCGCGCAGCCGCGCCAGAGTGCGCAACCGGTCCCGGCAGGTCCACGCCTGCCCGGCCAGCAACTCGATCAGGTTGACAGTGGTCGGGTCGGGGCGCAGCAGTCGCTCGTCGGCGACCAGCAGCACCCCGCCGGCGGTCGGCGTGCCGACCGGCACCGCCACCAGCGTGCGGGCGCCGGCCCGGGTCAGCGGCAGATACTCCTCGGTCGGCGGGTGCCCCGCCTCGCCCAGCGTGTACGCCGAGCCGTACCGGTGGGCACGGTCGATCATCCGGTCCAGCGCGACCGGCCCGGCCTCAGCCAGCTCGGCCCGGATCCGCGCCTCCAGCTCACCCGGGGTGTCGGTGGGCGCGTTCAATTGGGGTCCGCGCCGGCCGGTGAGCACCAGCACGGCCGCGGCGAGCGCGGACACGTCCCGGGCGGCGGCGATCGCGGCGGTCGTCAGGTCCCAGTCCGTCGGCGCGGCGGTGAACGCGGCCGCGTGCCGGAGCAGCTTCTCGCTGCGGCTCTCGGCCGGCGGGCCGCCGAGCGCCGCGATCCGGGCGCCGAGCCGGTCGGCCAGCCGCTCGGCGGTCTCCCGCCACGGCGTGAGTCCGACCGGTTCGCTCCACTGCAGGTCGAGCACGCCGATCGGGTGGCCGTCCGGGTCGCGTACCGGCACGCAGAGCTCCGCGGTGACGTCCGGCCGGACCGGGAGGTAGTCGGGGTCGGCGGCCACGTCGGGCACGGCGGCGGTCTCCCCGGAGGCGTAGACCCGCCGCACCACGGACGGCTCGGGCCGGTGGTGGGCCGGCGCCCCGTCGGTCGTCGCCGGGACGTGCGAGAAGACCTGCCAGGCGCCGGTCGCCGCGACGCACCGGAGCCGGTCGTGGACCCGGAGCAGGATCGTCGCGGTCGCCGGGGTGTGCCGGGCGAGCGCGGCGACCGTCCACTGGCACGCCTCCGGCACGGTCGACGCCGTGGGAAGGCGTGCCGTGACGTCGCGGAGAACTCGCTCGTGATCCACGTCGTTCCTGCTCGGAGGGGGTCGGGTGCGATCAAATGTACTCAGCGCGGCGGCCGACGACCTTCGTACACATGTGCTATCCACAGGCTGTGGACGCGGCCTGTGGGTACCGGGCGGGCCTGCGCGGCGCGGCCCGCCGGCGATAGCGTGGAGGCCCCGGGCTCCGAGGAGGCGCCGATGCTCATCGCCCAGCTCAGCGACCCGCACGTGACCACCGGTCCGCTCGCCGCCGAGCAGGCCTCCGGGCTGCACCGGGCGCTCGGGTCGGTGCTCGCCCTGCGTCCCCGGCCCGACTGCGTGGTGATCACCGGCGACCTCACCAACAACGGTCGGCCGGACGAATACCTCGCCCTCCGCGAGATCGTCGGGCGCTTCCCGTTGCCCGTCCACCTGGCCACCGGCAACCACGACGACCGCGAGTCGCTGCTCGACACGTTCGGCGGCACCCCCCACCTGGCCGGCGGGTTCTCCGCGCACTACCACGTCGACCATCCGGACGCCACGCTCGTGGTGCTCGACTCGCTCACCGCGGGCAGCTCCGACGGGCGGCTCGGCGACGAGCAGCTCGACTGGCTCGACGGCGTGCTCGCCGGCCGCCCGGAGGCGCCCGCCGTCGTGTGCCTGCACCACCCGCCGATCGCGGTGGGCATCCCGGCCGCCGACGCGATCCGGCTCGCCGACGGGGACGCGCTCGCCGCCGTGGTCGCGCGGCACCCCCACGTCGTACGCGTCGCCGCTGGTCACCTGCATCGCCCGGTGACCAGCGCGTTCGCCGGCACGGTGCTGACCACCGCGCCGAGCACCTGGGTGCAGGCGAGCCTGACCATGACCGACGAGGAGGAGATCGGCCTGGTCGCCGAGCCGACCGCGTTCCTGCTGCACCGGGTGGCCGACGGTGGCTGCGTCACGCACACCGTCCAGGTGAGCCACGCCGCGGGGCGGACCTGCTGGTTCTAACCGCCGTGCCGCTCCTCTGGTATGTCGCGTACGGCTCCAACCTGCACGCGGCGCGGCTCGACTGGTACCTGCGCGGCGGGCGTCCGCCGGGCGGGCTGCGCACGTACCCGGGCTGCCGGGACTGCCGACCACCGGAGCGGACGGTCGCGGCGCTGATCCCCGGCGGCGTCTACTTCGCCGGTGAGTCCCGGGCCTGGACCGGCGGAATGGCGTTCTACGACCCGGGGTTGCCCGGCCGGGCGGCGGCGCGCGGCTACCTGGTGACGGTCGAACAGTTCGCCGACATCGCGGCGCAGGAGATGTACCGGGCGCCGGGCGCCGACCTGGGCGGCATCCGCGCGGCGATCACCACCGGCCGGGCCACGCTCGGGGCGGGCCGTTACGAGACGCTGCTGCGGGTCGGCACCCGCGACGGCCTGCCGATGCTCACGTTCACCGCCCCGCACCGGGCGGTGGACGTGCCGTGGACCCGGCCGGCGCCGGTCTACCTCGGCATGCTGGCGCGGGGGCTGCGGGAGGCGCACGGCTGGGACGTCGCGCGGACCGTCGACTACCTGGCGGGCCGGCCCGGGGTCGCCGGTCGGTGGAGCCGGTCGGCGCTGCGCGTGGTGGCCGGCGGAGGACCTCCCTCCGACGGTGAGTCGAGTTCGGACAGTTCGGTTCGGGTGCCGGTCCGTCCGGTGTGAACGACCGTTCGGCTCGCGACGGGTGGTCCGCCGGGAGTTTTTCCGGTTAGGAAGGTTGCCAGCGCAACGGTTTCCGCGTGACATGAGCGACGGCGCCGGCTCCCTGGTCCCTGGGGGCCGGCGCCCTGGGTGACACCGCGGAACGACAGCGTGCCCCGTGCGGGAATTCACCTGACCGTCATGTCGGACTCGTCGGGCAGACCGGCACGGGTCGCCCAGCGGGGCGAGGATTCCGGATGCCGCCCCGGTCGACCTGCGGGCCGGTGGATGAGAAGCTACCCCCGGCGGGGCGGCGTTCCCCCGAGTGCCGCCTTCCGCGATCGACCCCTGTCACGGCACGGATCAGGGTCACCGGGCGAACCATCGTCCGGACACCACGCGCCGGTATCTCACGAGGAGTTCCATGTCCGTCCCCGGGATGCGCCGCCGGGCCGCCGTCGGCCTGGCCGCACTCGCCGTGACCGCGTTCAGCGCGGTCGCCGTCACCCCCGACCAGGCCGAGGCCCACTCGAAGCCGGTCGACGTCCAGCTGCTCGCGATCAACGACTTCCACGGCAACCTGGAGCCGCCGAGCGGGTCCAGCGGCACCATCGACGGTCAGCCCGCCGGTGGCGCGGAATACCTGGCCAGCCACCTGAAGGCCATGCGCGCGGCCGCCCAGCAGCAGGGCAAGGGCACGGTCACGGTCGCCGCCGGCGACCTGATCGGCGCCTCGCCGCTGCTCTCCGCCGCGTTCCACGACGAGCCCACCATCGAGGAGATGAACCTCGCCGGGCTCGAGTTCGCCAGCGTCGGCAACCACGAGTTCGACGAGGGCGCGGCCGAGCTGCTGCGGATGCAGCGCGGTGGCTGCCACCCGGTGGACGGCTGCGCCGACGGCACCCCGTTCGAGGGCGCCACGTTCAAGTACCTCTCGGCGAACGCCTTCAAGACCAAGACCGGCCTGCCGCTGCTGCAGCCGTTCGGCATCAAGATCGTCAAGGGCGTGCCGATCGGCTTCATCGGGATGACCCTGGAGGGCACCCCGAACATCGTCAGCCAGCAGGGCGTCGCCGGCCTGCGCTTCACCGACGAGGCCGACACCGCCAACAAGTACGCCAGGATCCTGCGGCTGCTCGGCGTCAAGAGCATCGTCGTGCTGCTGCACGAGGGCGGTGTGCAGAACGGCGGCGGCATCAACGACTGCACCGGGTTCAGCGGCCCGATCGTCGACATCGCCAACCGGATGGACCCGTCCATCGACGTGATCGTCAGTGGGCACACCCACGCCGCGTACAACTGCAACATCAACGGCAAGCTGGTCACCAGCGCCAGCTCGTTCGGCCGCCTGGTCACCGACATCAACCTGAAGATCGACCCGCGTACCCGGGACGTCATCAGCGCGTCGGCCAACAACGTCGTGGTCACCCGGACCGTCGAGAAGGACCCGGCCTCGACCGAGCTGATCAACCGGTACAAGACCGCCCTCGGCCCGGTGGCCGACCGGGTTGTCGGCGAGACCACCACCGCGATCACCAAGACCCAGGAGAACCTGTACCAGACCGGGGTCGACGCGAACGGCAAGCCGACGTACCAGACCGGTGAGTCGCCACTGGGCAACCTGATCGCGGACGCCCAGCTCGCCGCGACCGACACCGAGCAGAACGCGGTCGCCGCGTTCATGAACCCCGGTGGCGTCCGCGCCGACCTCGACGCCGGCCCGGTCACCTACGCCGAGGCGTTCACCGTCCAGCCGTTCGCCAACAACCTGGTGACGCTGGACCTGACCGGCGCCCAGCTCTACTGCATGCTGGAGCAGCAGTTCACCGTGGCCCGGGTGCTCTACGCGTCCTCGACCGTGAACTACGTCGTCGACGTCAACGGCGCCACCGCGCCGGCCGGCACCCCGTGCGCCGGCACCCGGGTGGTCCGGGGCAGCCTCACCATCAACGGCACCCCGGTGACCGACACCGCGACCTACCGCGTCACGGTGAACAACTTCCTCGCCGGTGGCGGCGACGGCTTCAGCGTCCTGACCGGCGGCACCAACGCGGTGACCGGCCAGATCGACCTGGACGCCTTCACCGCGTACCTGACCGAGAAGTCGCCGGTGTCCGCGCCGGCGCTGGACCGGATCCGGACCACCGCGGAGGTTCCCGCCGCCTGACGGCACCGCACCGCCAACGGGCCCCGGAGCGCTGCTCCGGGGCCCGTTGGCGTCCGTGCCGGTCGAGGAGTTCGCGTCGGGGAGGGTGCCGAAGCGTGACGCGAACTCCCTGGTCGATGAGCCTGGGGGAGGTCAGGCCACCGGCACGGGCTCGGGGCCCCGCGCCGGGCGGCCGTCCTGGGCCTGGGTGAGCAGGGGGCGCAGTGACAGCGCGAGCAGTGAGGCGACCAGGCAGCCGCCCACCACGACGGCCACCCAGACCCGCCCGTCGGCCGCGCCGATCAGGGGCCCGGCGGTGACCGGACCGACCACTCCGCTGATCCCGAAGATCATCGAACTCATGGCGTTGTACCGACCGCGCAGCTCGTCGGTGGCCAGCGCGTTGGTCAGGGCCGGCATCACCGGCGACAGCATCGTCTCGCCGAACCCGAAGATCGCCGAGCAGGCCACCACGCCGAGCGCCGCGAGCACCGCGTTGCCACCGCCGACGACACCGGCCGCACCGAGCACCAGCCAGGCGCCCGCGAAGACCGCGCCGACCGTCGCCAGCGCGCCGGTGCGGCTGCGCTCCTCCAGCCGGCGGAGCACCAGCAGCTGGGAGAGCACGATCATCACGGTGTTCGCGGCCAGCGCCCAGGCCACCACGCGGGGCGTGACCTCCACCACCCGCACCGAGTACGCGGCGAAGCCCACCTCGATCTGCGCGTACCCGCAGGTGGTCAGCACCAGGCCGAAGACGACCAGCCGACGGAACGGCCGGTCCCGCAACACCGTCAGGTAGCCACCGCTGACCGGGGTGACGCCGCCCTCCGGGACCGCGGTCGTGGCCGGGCGACGCCCGACGTGGGGCAGGGTGAGCAGGATCAGGGCGGGGGTCAGATAGCTCACCGCGTCCAGCACGTAGATCGCCTGGAACGTGGCCGGCCGGGCCACGTCGACCACCGCGCCGGAGATCAGGCCGCCGACGCCGATGCCGAGGTTGAGCAGGGCGAAGTTCAACCCGAAGACACGCTGTCGCTCACCGTCACCGGTGAGCGACGCCAGGATGGTGTTCTGCCCGGCCCAGATCGCCGAACTGCCGAGCGCGACCAGGGTCATCACCCCGAACGCGGAGGCGGTCGAGTCGACCAGCGCCAGCGACCCGGTGCCGACCGCCTCGACCACCAGGCACGGCAGCACCACCCGCCGGGCGCCGAACCGGTCGATCAGCGTCCCGCCCAGCGGAGAGAGCGCCAACGTCACCGCGCCGAACCAGCCGATCACCAGACCCGCCCGGGCGTCGGTCAGCCCGCGTACGTCGGTCAGGTAGATGAACAGGAACGGCAGGGTGAGGCCGCGCCCGACCGCGGAGAGCAGCGTGCCGACCAGGATCCGGCGGGCTTCGGGACGGGCGGGCAGGGCGCGGCGCAGCATGGCTGGATTCTGTGCGGCGGGTACGACGGCCGCGACCCGTTTACCCCGCGCCCACCACGGTCGCGGAGCCGGAAGGTGAGCAAGCACACCCGGTCTGCCATGCTGGCCCGGTGAGCACGACCTGGCGCCACCTGCCCGCCCCGGCCCGCGAGATCGCCGAGACCGCCACGGACGCGGTCGCCGCCGCCCGGGACCGGGACGCGGCCGCGTACCGCCCGGCCGTCGAACGACTCGCCGTGGCCGACCGGGCCGGGCTGGTGCTCGGCGGCGCGGTGCGCCTGCTGCTGGAGGAGGGGCACCCGGACGGATTGGACGGCGACGACGTGCGTCAGGTCCTGGAGCGCTGCGCCCGGTCGGCCGCCACGTGGTGGCCCGAGGTCGACCCGCACGTGCTGCTGGTGCTGCTGGCCGGCGCGCTCGGCGTCTACGACCCGGGCGACGACGAGAACCCGCCCGACCCGGCGGCCGTCGCCCGGCACGCCCCGCTGCTCGTGGCCGACCTGCTCACGGTCACCGGACGCCCGTTCGCCGACTACCTGAACGCGGCGTTCGCCGAAGTGGCCCGCACCGAACTGCACGACTGACCGGCCGACCCGGTCACGGGCTGGCGGCCAGGAAGACGAACGCGGCGAGCAGCACCAGGTGTACCCCGCCCTGGAGCACGGTGGCGCGCCCGGGCACCACGGTCAGCACGCCGGTCACCGCGGTCAGTGCGAGCAACGTCATCTGGGTGCCGCCCAGGCCCAGCAGCAGCGGGCCGTCCAGCCAGATCGAGGCGATCGCGATGGCCGGGATGGTCAGGCCGATGCTGGCCATGGCCGAACCGAGGGCGAGGTTGAGGCTGATCTGCACCCGGTCCCGCCGGGCCGCCCGGGCGGCGGCCAGCGTCTCCGGCGCCAGCACCAGCAGGGCGATGACCACGCCGACGAACGCCTGCGGCAGGTTGGCCGCCTGGACGGCGGACTCGATCGCCGGGGAGATGGTCTTCGCGTCGCCGACCACCGCGACCAGCGCCACGACCAGCAGCGCCAGGCTGGCCAGGGCGGTACGCGTGGACGGCGGTTCGGCGTGCCCGTCGCCGTCGCGGTCCTCGGCCATGATGCTGCCCTCCTGGGTGACCGGGAGGAAGTAGTCGCGGTGCCGGCCGGTCTGCACCATCACGAAGAGCAGGTAGAGAGCCAGCGAGGCGACCGCCGCGAAGGCGAGCTGGGCCGGGGAGAACTCCGGACCGGGACGGCTGGTGGTGAACGTCGGCACCACCAGGCTGAGCGTGGCGAGGGTGGCCACCGTCGCCAGGGCCCCGCCGGTGCCCTCCGGGTTGAACACCGCGACCTGACGGCGCAGCGCGCCGAGCAGCAGGGCCAGCCCGAGGATGCCGTTGCAGGTGATCATCACGGCGGCGAACACGGTGTCCCGGGCCAGCGCCTGCGTCTTGTCCCCACCGCTGATCATCAGGGTGACGATCAGGCCGACCTCGATCACGGTGACCGCGACCGCCAGCACGAGTGAGCCGTACGGCTCACCGACCTTGTGGGCCACCACCTCCGCGTGGTGCACGGCCGCCAGCACGGCGGCCGCGAGCAGGGCGGCCACCACGGCGATGAGCACACCGGGCAGCTCCCGGCCCCACGTGACCACGAGCAGGAGCACGGCGACCAGGGGTACGACAGTGGTCCAATCGGTCAGGCGGGATCGGATCATCGCTGGCATGCGTCAACCATGCCAGGTGAATCGATCAACCGCCCGTGGCCGGACGCCTTCGCACCGCTTTCCTCCCGTCCCGCTCGACGCCCCGAGCGCCGGCCGCCGTGACGGTGCAACAGCCCACAACGCTCGGGCGTCCCGGTGGCAGGAGGTGGCCGATGGCTGGTGCCGAACCGGCGTTCGAGGAGTTCGTCCGGGCACGGTGGGCGGCGCTCGTCCGCTACGGGTACGTGCTCACCGCGAACCCGCACGACGCGGCCGACCTGGCACAGGAGGCGCTCGCCCGGCTCGGTGCGGCGTGGCCCGGCCTGGTGCGGCCGCCGTACCGGGGTGTATCCCCGAGGTGCTCACCCTGCGTACGACGGAGGCGGAGCTGGTCGTGCTCGACCTGGGAGCGATCCGCTGAGCAGGGCGGGCAGGTCGGTCAGGCTCGCGAACGAGGGCCCGTCCCAACCCGGGTCGGTGTCCTGGTGCTCCGTGGTCCGCAGCACGGTCATCCCGACCGCGGCGGCCCCGGCCAGCTCGCCGTCCGCGCCGTCGCCGACGTAGACGCAGTCGCCCGGGGCGACGCCCAGCCGCTCGGCCGCGTGGCGGTAGATCGCCGGGTCGGGCTTGGCCAGCCCGACGTCGCTGGAGAAGACCGCGACGTCGAAGCGGTGGGCCAGGGCGGTTCCGGGCCACGCCTCGGCGGTCTCGGCGGTCGCGTTGCTGATCAGGGCGAGCGGACGCCCGCCCGCGCGCAGCGCGTCGAGCACGTCCAGGACGGCGGGCGAGACGCGGCCCAGCACCCGGCGCGCGAGCGCCCGGCGGTGCTCGGCGGCCCGGCTCACCTGCTCGTCGGTCGGCGTGACGCCGAGCCGGCCGGCGAGGATCCGGATCGTCTCCTCGACGTCCCAGCGGACCAGCCGGTCCCGCCACGTCGCGTGGTACGCGGCGACCAGCGCGTCCGGCGGCACCCCGACGACGAGCGCCATCTCGCCGACCACCCGGTCGCGCTCGGCGTCGGCCCCGTGGACCAGGGTGTGGAACAGATCGAAGATCACCGGCCGGGCCATGTGGGCATCCTACTGAGACGGTGACCGCCGTCACCCCGGCCCTTCTCCGGAGACGCGGAACGTGCTTGCCGCAGACGGTTCGGGGAGGGAAGGGTGCTGCGTGTGACGCACTCTCCCCACGGCCTGACCATCCCGTCAGGTCTCTCCCCTCAGCGCCGCCGCCTGCTGATCGAGCTCGCGGCCCGGAACGACGCGGATCACGGCGAGGACCTGCTGGGCCTGGTCCTCTCCGGTTCGGTGGGCCGGGGTGTCGCCACCGAGCGCTCGGACCTGGACGTCTACGTCGTTCTCACCGACGGGGGCATGGGCGGCCGCAGGACGACCCGATCCCCTGACGTCGACGAGATTCCGGTCCCGCTGTCCCAGTTGGAAGAGGTGCCGCCGTTCGGGAGCGGGGGCTGGTGGTTCCGCTGGTCGTTCGCCTGGGTCCCGATCCTCCTTGACCGCACCGAGGGCCGGTTGCCGGTAGCGCTTCATCGAGCGGCCACGGTCACGCCCGACGAGGCGGAGGCGATCCTGGTCGAGCACGACCGCCTGGACGGGTGGCTGAACCATGCCTACCGCGCCCTCAAGAGCGACCGGGACGGGCGCGGACTGGAACGCCGGCTCGATGCCGCCGAGTCGGTGCCCTGGTTGCTGGACGTCATCTTCACGTTGGCCGGGCGGGTGCGCCCCTACCACAAGTACCTGCCCTGGGAACTGGGTGAACACCCGCTGCCCGGGTGGGAGGCGGGTGGACTCCTGTCCCTGCTGGAGGCCACCCTGGACGGCGATCCGGCCGCCATCCGGACCACCTTCGCGCGGGTCGAGAGCCTCTGCGCGACTTTCGACGACGAGCGTTCCGTGCCGGTGCTGACCCCCGTCTTCGAAGGCTGGGGAGACGAGCTGCAGATCTTCCGGACGTGAACGGGCGGGAAGTGCGCGGCGGTGCTGGCTCGGATCGCTGCGGGCCCTGCCCGGGGTTGGGCACCAAGACGCACCAGAGGGCACATCCGTGGATCGGATGTGCCCTCTGACCTCTGGTCGGGGTGGCCGGATTCGAACCGACGACCTCTTCGTCCCGAAAGAACGCTCAACCGTCGATGAGCTGCGCGAGTAGCAGGGTTCAGCTGCCCGAACGGTCCACCAGAGTCCACGGTCGTCCGGCCTTGCTCGTGGCCGTCGTCACCCAGTTGGTCACCCAGCCTGAAGCGCCGTACTTCAGCGAACACGTCGCCACCACCACGGCCAGGTCTGCGGGGCGGTCGGGTCCGGCCAGGTGATTGCTCGATACTGACGGTCCAGGGGAGCAATGAGCTGGATTAGCGCACCGCGAGACCACGCCGGCATCGTCTCCAAGACCCACTGAAGTCGGTCACGGGGGTCGCTAGGGCCACAACACGGGCAGCCGTAGTACGGACTGTCCGAGCTGTACGCGCCAGGTTTGTAGACGAACGATCGCCACGATCGATATGCCGACGCGAACGACCGATCCAGCCTGCGACGTCGAAGCTCCGTGGCCACCCTGGGTGGCATGTCCGGTAGCCGGATGCGGTCGGCGAGTTCCTGTTCAGGCGCGCTGCCAAGGGCACGCAAAGCGCCCGGACGCTTACGCCCCATGGGCCTTTCTGTTGTCAGCCATGATCCAGAGCATCCCACCCGTACGACGCGATTGTCCAGGAGCACGCATCGGGCACACCCACAGAACGCACGCCGTTTGCCATCCCGTCTGCCGCCGACCCGCCCTCCGGGGAGCGGGCCGCCGCCCGGTCCGCCACGTCAACACGGCCTTGACGGCTCGTACGGGCGCTGGCGGGCCGGGCGGTGGTCTGCTCGGCTTGCCCGGGTCGGTGGCTGGCGGGATGGCCCTGCGCAACCACCCACGGACCGCAAGGCGCGGACGGAGCCCCGGCCATCCTGGAGTCGTTGCGCCCCCGCCGGAGGCGCAGTGACCGCGACCGGTTCGCCACCGCGACCCGCCGCACGGCCCCGGCGTGCCCTTCCCTGCGCCGCGCTGCTCGGGCGCGGCGCGGCCGGCTGCCGGCGACGAACCTCCACCACTCTCCCCGCTATCCCGTTTGCGGCGGCCCCGGGCTCCCCGCTCTCCGCGCCAGCCGCCGGGCATCAGGCGTGACGGCCGCAGAGCGACAGCGGCAGCGGCCGGCGCGCGCCCAGGCGGCGGCGCGTGCGGCCCGTCAAGGGCCGCCTTGAAGACGTACAGAAAGTTCTCACCACTTCACCGGCAGTCGGCTGTCCTGCGCCGGTTGATGTTTGACACGGCGGCCTCGGCTGATGTTTGACACCTGGTCGGCCTGTGCTCGTTGCGCCTGTAACTCAGGCGGGAGGAGCACCGGGTGGGACTCGCGGAGTTGAGCGTCATGGAGCAGCGGTTTCACGCCGTGATGGAGTGCCTGGGCGGCACGCCGAAGACAGAGGTCGCCGCCCGGTATGGGGTGTCGCGGCAGACGATCCACAACTGGCTCGCCCGCTATGCGGCCGAGGGCATCAAGGGCTTGGAGGACCGGTCTCACCGGCCGCATGTCTGCCCGCACCGGGTAGACCCCTCCACGGAGGCGCTGGTGTGTGAGCTGCGCCGGGATCATCCGCGGTGGGGTCCGCGTCGGCTGCGGTTCGAGGCCGGCCGTCGCGGTGTCACTCCTGCGCCGGCTCGGGCGACGGTGTATCGGATCCTTCGGCGGAACAACTTGGTGCCGGCCGTGCCGCGTAAGCGTCGGCGGGAGGACTATCGGCGGTGGGAACGTCCGGAGCCGATGGAGCTGTGGCAGATGGACATCGTCGGCGGGGTACTGCTCGCTGACGGCACGGAGGCGAAGGTCGTCACCGGACTGGACGATCACTCCCGCTACTGCGTCATCGCCACCGTGGTTCGCCGGGCCACCGGCCGGGCCGTATGCGCCGCGTTCGCCGCCGCTCTGACCCGGTTCGGGACGCCGGGTGAGGTGCTGACCGACAACGGCAAGCAGTTCACCGGCCGGTTCACCAAGCCCCGCCCGGGTGAGGTGCTGTTCGAGCGGATCTGCAGGGAGAACGGCATCGTGGCTCGAAATACGAGACCCCGCACCCCGACGACCACCGGCAAGGTTGAGCGGTTCCACCAGAGCCTGCAAGGTGAGTGCTTGGACGGGCGGGTGTTCGCCACCGTGGAGGAAGCCCAGGCCGCGGTGGACGCGTTCGCCGCGGAATACAACTACGACCGGCCCCACCAGGGCATCGACGACGCCTTCCCTGCCGACCGGTTCCACCGACCGACTCCGGGACAGAGCCAGACGGCGGCAGACGTCCTGCCGCTGCGCCTGCCGGGTGGGCTGCTGCCCATCGCAGCACCGGCCCCAGGAAGCCACTCCCTGTCGAGGTCGACACCGCTTCGGTGACCGTGTCCACCGGCCGGCCGCAGCCGGTGCAGCTCGTCCGGGTCGTTCCGCCGTCGGGAAACCTGACCGTCGCCCAACAGCAGGTGTGGCTGGGCCCCGTCCTCGCCGGCACCCCGGTCATGATCTGGGTCGACACCGACCGGCTGCACGTGTTGACCGCCGACGGCGCCCGGATCAAGTCCAGCCCGTCCCGGCTGTCCCAACGTGACCTTGCCCGCCTCCTGGCCGACGGCGGCGTCCCCGCCGGACCACCGCCATTGCCGCAGACCGAGCCGCAGACCACCGCTGTCGAGGTCGACCGGGTCGTCAACGCCTGCGGCGGGATCAGCATCGCCGGCCGGCAGATCAGCGTCGGCATGCCGCTTGCCGGTCAACGGATCCGCATCCGCGTCGACGGGGTCCTCCTGCACGTCATCGATGACGCCGGGCAGCTGCGTCGCACCCTGCGCTGCCCACTGCCGCCCACCGCGCTTGGCCGCATCCGCGATGCCCGACCCGCTTCCCCCATCCCACCACCGGCCACCGCCCCGACCGTTCAGCGGATCGTGTCCATAAACGGCAGCATCCAGGTCGCCGGACAGAAGATCCAAGTCGGGAAAGCCCACGCCCGCAAGCTCGTCACCGTCGCCCTCGACGAGCACACCGTCACCGTCTACGACGCCGACACCCCGATCACAGCCGTGCCCCGCCGCAGCACCACCGACCTGAACCGAACCAAGGCCAAACACCAGATAACTACCTCCCGGCGCTGACCTCGACACGACACCTAGTCTCGTCATCGGCACCATGCCCGCCGGCGCGTCCGTCGGCACCATACTGAGGAAACGGGAAAGAGCGCGTGGAGAACACCCTGGACGTCAATCGCCTGGTGCTGCCCACCTTGCTGACCGAACTGCTCAACGGTGGCCGCTGGCGACATCCAGGTGACGACGTCCTTCGTGATCTCATGCCCTGGTTCGAATCTCCGCTGGACTTCCTCACCAGCTCCGAACAGATACGCGGCGAGAGCAGATCGCTCACCCTGTTTGCCGACGACCCACCCTCCTCGCACCTGTTCCGGGAAGCACGGGGCAGCATCTCCACCGCGGGCGTCGAACTGCCCTGGCTCGACGCAGAACAGGCAGTCCTCATCGCGGTCAACCGCATCCCCGGCGATGACGTCGCGATGGCCCTCGACTACCGCACCGACCCCGCCGACCCCCGGGTCGTCGCCAGCGACTTCTGGACCGACCCGAAGCAATGCTCCTGGCGGACCGTCACCCCGACCTTCTCCCAACTCGTAGAGATCCTCCGGCTCGTCTAACACGACACCCAGAGCAGTCGGCCAGGCACACCACCGCCACGCCATACCATCGACGTCAGCACCAGATCACCAGTATTCGATCTAGACCTGACGTCAAGCGTCCTGCGACGCCGTTCCGTCAACCATCATGCGAGACCAGGCATCACCGGCAGTCGGCCGGTCAAGGTACGGAACTGCTGCTCAGGCCGCGTAGACAGCGGTGGCGTCGTCGCTGCGCTTGTTGCGTGCCCATTTCATGCAGGACGGGTCGGCGGCCTCGATGGCGCGTACCCGGCGAATCAGCTCGGTCGGTCCGTTGCGCTCTAGGACGTCGAGCACGTCGGGCCAGTCGAGCAGTCCGAACAGGGCTACCAGGCGAGCAACTCCGTCGGTGAGCACGGCGACTCGTCGGACGCTGTCGAGTGGGACTTCTCCGGTGATGGCGTGCTGAGCGGCGAACGGGCGCGCCGGCCTCGCCGGCGGCAAAGGCATCCCTGACACCGTCGCCGGCCACCCGGCGGTGTTCGTCACCCTGACCGCACCGTCGTTCGGCACCGTGCACACCCGGGCCGTGAAGCGCCACACCTGCGCCGGCCGCCGCCGCTGCGACTGCCGGGCCGAACCCTGCCACCCCCGCCGCGCCACAGACCCCACCGCCCGCCCGTGCGAGCACGGGCAACCCACGGTGTGTTGGGCCCGGCACGAGGACGACGATCCCCGGCTCGGCCAGCCGTTGTGTCTGGACTGCCACGACTATGCCGGGCAGGTGGTGTGGAACCACTCCGCGCCGGAGTTGTGGCGCCGCACCAGCGAAGGCATCCGCAAACGCCTGCACGCCCGCGCCCGCCAGCTCGGTCTACCGCCGGTCGTCCAGGTGACCGACAGCGGCACAGTCCGCCGCGTGGCACCGGTCAAACCGTCGTTCGGGAAGGTCGCGGAGATGCAACGCCGGGCCGTCGTGCACTACCACGCGATCGTCCGCCTCGACGGCGTCGACGCCGATCCTGACGCCATCGTGCCGCCAGTCGGCCTCGGCGTTGACGACCTGGCCGCCGCCGTGAAGCACGCCGCCGCGACCGTCGCGTTCACCACCCGCCCACACCCCACCAACCCGTCCGGGTGGCGCATCACCTGGGGCGACCCGGACAAAGGCATCGACGTACGCACCATCACCGCCGACGGCGAGGTCACCGACGGAAAAGTCGCCGGCTACCTCGCCAAGTACGCCACCAAGAGCACCGAGGCCACCGGACACGTCTCCCGCCGCCTCGACGGCGACGTCATCGACCTCTACGCCAACGAGCACGGCACCCACCCCGAACGCCTCATCGACGCCTGCTGGACCATCGGCCAGCACCGCGACTGGCAGATGCTTCGACGGTGGGCGCACATGCTCGGCTTCGGCGGCCACTTCCTCACCAAGAGCCGCCGCTACTCCGTCACCTTCCGCATCCTGCGCGACGCCCGCACCATCTGGCGACGCACCGAACTCGGCCACGAGTACGCCGAGCAACCCGAGGAGTTGACTCTGATCGTCGGCCTCCTGTCCTACGCCGGTTCCGGCTGGCGCACCACCGGAGACGCCCTGCTCGCCAACACCGCCGCCGCCATGGCACGAGAGCGCCGTGAAATCGCCCGCGAGGAGTTCGCCGCTGCTGCCTGACCCGCCCACCGATTCGCCGTCAAGACCGGCTTGACGGTCGACCGCCCAACACAGGAGAGGACGCCCATTGCCCACAACCCTGACCGCACCCGAGAGAAAGGCGCTCTACCGCATCCCCGAAGCCATGACCCTGCTCAGCCTGTCCCGCTCGGTCATCTACGAACAGATCCGCTCCGGCCGCCTGCGAACCGTCCGACAAGGCCGAACCCGCTTGGTGCCGGCCGCCGCGATCACCGCCTACGTCGACCTGCTCGAACTGGAAGCCACGAAAGGAGGCACCCGATGACCACCCGCCGCGCCCGAGGAGAAGGCGGCCTGCACTGGGACGAGTCCCGGCAACGCTGGATCGCCACCGTCACCGTCGGCTACACCCCGGCCAGCAAGCGCATCGTGCGCAAAGGCAGCGGCAAGACCAAGACCGAAGCCCGCACCAAACTGCGGGAGAAGATCCGCGACTACGAAGACGGGCTCGCCATCGCCGAGCACCACTACACCGTCACCGAAGCCGTCACTGACTGGCTCACCTACGGACTCAACGGCCTATCAGATCGCACCAAGACTAAGTGCGAGATCCTGTGCCGCACCCACATCCTCCCGGCGTTGGGCGCTCGGAAGCTGCGCGAGCTTCGCGCCCAGGACGTCGACCGGTGGCTGACCGACAAGGCCGCCACCCTTAGCACCCGGACTCTCCGCGATCTGCACGGGTGCCTCAACCGCTCGGTCAACCGAGCCATGGCCCGGGACAAGGTGAAGCGCAACGTCGTCGCACTGTGCTCCGTCCCGCGCGGCCAGGAGGGCCGGCCCTCCAAGTCTCTGACTCTCGATCAGGCCAAGGCGGTCCTCGATGCTGCGGAGGGGACCCGGCTGCACGCCTACGTCGTGCTCTCGCTGCTGACCGGCGCGCGTACCGAGGAGTTGCGCGCCCTGACGTGGGATCGAGTGGACCTGGATGGCCGAGCCGACATCGATCCGCCGCTGCCGCCCTCCGTGCAGGTGTGGCACTCCGTCCGGGCTGGCGGCGACACCAAGACCAAGAAATCCCGACGCACCCTGGCATTGCCTGCCCGGTGTGTCTCCGCGCTGGCCTTGCACTGTCAGCGTCAGGACCAGGAGCGCAAGACCGCCGGCAAGGACTGGCATGCGCTCGGACTGGTCTTCGCCACCACGGTCGGCACTGCCCTTGATGCGGCCAACGTCCGCCGGGCCTTCCGCCGCGTGGTCACCCTGGCCGGCATGGATCCGGCCGCCTGGACTCCTCGTGAATTGCGGCACAGCTTCGTGTCGCTGCTTTCCGACAGTGGGGTCAGCCTGGAAGCCATCGCCGACCTGTGCGGCCACTCGGGCACCACTGTCACGGAGAAGGTCTACCGTCACCAGCTCCGGCCGGTGATGCTCCAGGGCGCGGCGGTCATGGATCGCATCTTTGCGCCGACTGCTGAGGCGTAGTCACTCAGTTGGTCACCCAGGATGCACAAGAGGGCACATCCATGAATCGGATGTGCCCTCTCACCTGGTCGGGGTGGCCGGATTCGAACCGACGACCTCTTCGTCCCGAACGAAGCGCGCTACCAAGCTGCGCCACACCCCGAGGCGTGCCGACAAATAGTAGCCCACCCGCCTCCGTGGTCAAACTCGGTACCCCCGTGCCCCGCGCCCGGGGTCGGACGTCAGCGGGAGATCAGGGTCAGGATGCTCGCCTCGGGCGGACAGGCGAAGCGGACCGGGGCGGTGGGATGGGTGCCCAGGCCGGCGGAGACGTGCAGCCAGGAGTCCGAGCCGGGCCAGCGGTGCAGCCCGCGCGCCATCGACCGGGGCAGCCCGCAGTTGGTCACCAGCGCGCCGTACCCGGGCACGCAGACCTGCCCGCCGTGGGTGTGCCCGGCGAGCAGCAGACCGAAGCCGTCGGCGGCCATCCGGTCCAGCACCGCCGGTTCCGGCGAGTGCGCCAGGGCGATCGACAGCGCGGCGGAGTCGCCGACCGGACCGGCCACGGCGTCGTAATCGTCCCGCTCGATGTGCGGGTCGTCCACGCCGACCAGTTCGATCTCCCGGCCGCCGGCCTTGAGCGTGGTGCGGGCGTTGTTCAGGTCGGCCCAGCCGGCGCCGGTGAGGATGTCGCGCAGTTCCTCGTACGGCAGCGCCACGCCCTCGGTGTACTCCCGGTCGGGCAGGAAGTAGGTGAACGGGTTCTTCAGGACCGGCCCGGTGTAGTCGTTGGAGCCGAAGACGAAGGCGCCGGGCAGGTCGAGCAGCGGTTGCAGGGCGCGCAGCACGCCGGGCACCGCCTCCGGGTCGGCCATGTTGTCGCCGGTGACCACCACCAGGTCCGGGTCGAGCGCGGCCAACGAGGCCACCCAGTCCTGCTTGCGGCGCTGGCCGGGCATCATGTGCAGGTCCGACAGGTGGAGCACGCGCAGCGGTTCGGCGTCGGTCGGGAGCACCGGCACGTCGTACCGGCGGAGGGTGAACAGGTTGCGTTCGACGAGCGACGCGTATGCCAGGGTGGCCGCGCCGACGGCGGCGGTCCCGGCCGCGAGCCGGAATAGTGTGCGCTTTCGCATGGCGTTCAGGGTAGTTTCACCGTCCATGAGCACGCTGAAGGACCGTCTCACCGCCGACATGCGCGCCGCCCTGAAGGCGCGCGACGAGCTGACCACCTCCACGCTGCGGATGGCCCTCGCGGCCGTCGGCACCGCCGAGGTCGCCGGCCGGGAAAAGCGCGAGCTCAGCGACGACGAGGTGCTCGCGGTGCTGACCAAGGAGGCGAAGAAGCGGCGCGAGGCGGCGACCGCCTTCGCCGACGCCGGGCGCGTCGAGCAGGCCGGCAAGGAGACCGCCGAGGGTGAGGTGCTGGAGCGCTACCTGCCGAAGCAGCTCTCCGACGAGGAGTTGGCCGAGCTGGTCTCGGGGGCGCTCGCCGCGGGCGGCTTCACCGGCAAGGCGCAGATGGGCCCGGCCATGAAGGCGGCCCAGGGCGCGGTGGCCGGCCGGGCCGAGGGCGGCCGGGTCGCCGCCGAGGTACGCCGCCAGCTCGGCCTCTGACCGCCTCCGACCGCCGCTGACCGACGGAAACGGGCGGGCACCCGCTGGGGTGCCCGCCCGTCGTCGTCGCTCGCCGGTCAGCCGCGTGGGCGTCCCGGCCGGCCGTTGCCGTTGCCCGGGGGAGCGGGGGGCCCGCCCGGACCGGCGCTGTTGCCGGGCGTCGGCCCGCCCTGGCCGGAGCTGACCTCGATCATGACCACGCCGCCCTTGATGGTGCGTCCGTCCGGGCTGGTGCCGGCCGCGGTGCCGGCCGGGCACTCCGACGGCACCTTGTTGCTGGAGACGACCGGCTCGAAGCCGGCGCCCTTCAGCCGGGACTTCGCGGTCTCGACGGACTCGCACTTCACGCCCGGGATCGAGCGCTGGTCACCCAGGACGATCTTGCCGCTGGGCGGGGTGAAGTCCTTCCGCTCCTTACCCTTCATGGCGTCGCGCAGCGTCTCGTAGACCGCCGGGTTGATGCCGTTCGGCACGTCGTGGCCCATCTTCTGGGTGGTCTGGGCCCAGTCCGGGTCGGCCATGATGCCGGCCACCGCGTACTGCTTGGTCATGGCGACCAGCGAGGAGGTCTTCTCCGAGTCGGTGGTGCCGGACTTGCCGGCCACCGGCGCCTTCACGATGCCGCGGACGTTGCCGGCGGTGGCGGTGCCGCACTTCGAGGTGGAGGAGCGGTCGCCGACCGGGCAGCGGGCGGCGTCGACGGCGGCGCGGGCCACCTCGGTGCTGATCCGCTGCTCGCAGTGCGGCTTGGCGATGTCGAGCTTCTCGCCGTCCGGCCCGCGGATCTCCTGCACCGGGATCGGCTCGCAGTATTTCCCGTCGGCGGCCAGCGTGGCGTAGGCGTTGGCCAGCTCCAGCGGGGTGGTCTGCGAGACGCCGAGGCTGAACGCGCCCCACTGGTGCGGGTTGGCGGCGAGCTGTGCGTCGCTGGACGAGCGGAACGAGATGCCCAACTTCTGTGCCGCCTTGACCGCGTTCTCCGCGCCGACCCGCTGCTGGAGGTCGATGAAGAACGTGTTCACCGAGAAGCCGAAGCCGCTCCACATGGTGTGCGTGCCGGCCATCGACTTGTTGGCGTTGGTCGGGCAGTACTTGCTGGTGCCCTTGCAGGCGGCCGGTGAGTTGAACTCGACCGGGTAGTCGGACTTGAACTGATCCGGCGCGTTGATGGTGTAGCTGAGCGGGTAGCCCTTCTCCAGCGCGGCCACCAGCGTGAAGATCTTGAAGGTCGAGCCGGCCTGATAGCCGGCGATGCCCGGGCCGCCGGTGACCAGCGGGTTCACCGTGTTCGGGTAGTTGCCCCGGATCTTCTTCTTGGCCTTGCGCGGGTCGCTGGAGATCTTGTTCTGCGGGTTGGCCGGGTCGTCGAGCTTGAAGTTCCGGTTCACCGCCACGGCCCGCACCCGGCCGGTGCCGGGCTCGATCACGGCCACCATCCGGGCCGCCTTGCTGCTCTCGCTCAGGTGGTTGCGCACCGCCTTGTCGGCGGCCTTCTGCGCCTGCACGTCGAGGCTGGTGACGATGCTGTAGCCGCCGCTCTTCAGCCGCCGCTCGCGGTCGTACGAGGTGCCGCCGAACGTCTCCTGCTGGAGCCACCAGCGGTAGAAGTAGTCGCAGAAGAAGCCCCAGGAACGGGTGGTGGTCTGGACGCAGCCGTTCGGCGTGCGCTTGCCCTTGACCTCGAGCTTGACCTTCTTGGCGGCGTCCGCCTCGGCCTGGGTGATCGCGCCGATCTGCACCATGTTGTCGATGACGTAGTCACGCCGGCCGACCGCGTCCGGGTAGCCGGCCTTGGTGGTGGGGTTGAAGTCGGTCGGCGCCTTCACCAGGCCGGCGAGCATGGCCGACTCCTGGATGTCGAGCTTGCTCGGCGGCTTGCCGAAGTAGACCTGGCTGGCGGCGTAGATGCCGTAGGCGCCGTTGCCGAACGCGGCGATGTTCAGGTAGCGCTCCAGGATCTCGTCCTTGGAGAGCTCCTTGTCGACCTGGAGCGCCAGGCTCATCTCGCGCAGCTTGCGGGTGCTGGTGTCCTCGGTGGCGGCGACCACGTCGGCCGGGTGGGTGGCCGAGTAGGAGATGGCCAGCCGGACGTACTGCATGGTGAGCGTCGACGCGCCCTGCCGGGACGAGCCGGCGGACTGGTTGTTGACGAACGCCCGGGCCACGCCGTTGAGGTCCACGCCGTTGTGCTTGTAGAAGTCGTGGTCCTCGGCCGCGACGATGGCCTTCTGCATGTACGGCGAGATGTCCTTGAGCTTGACGTCCTTGCGGTTCTCGTCGTACATGGTGGCCAGCGGCGTCTTGCCGTCCGAGGCCAGCAGGTAGGTGATCTGCGGGGCCCGGGCCACCGTCAGTTCCTTGGGCAGCGCGCCGAATGTCTCGGCACCCGCCTTGGCGGCAAGTCCGGACATCGCCACTGCGGGGAAGGCCGCCGCGGCGACCACCACGCCGGCCAGCAGGCCACAGATCAGTAGCGATGCGGCGTTGGTAAACACGTTGTGGTCACGTTTCCGCATCCAGGTCACCTCGACAGGGTACGCGAGCAGGGATCGGCGGGCGCGCGGGGAACTTTCCCCATTTCCTGCACGCGCCGGCCTCGTTGTGCTAAACGCACGAGCCCTGGTGCGGGGTTGCGTGAGATCCGCAGAAGTGTCCTCCGGACTCCACGTGCGGCGCAGCGTTTTCCCGTACCCGAGCCGGGTAGACGGCGGGCGAAGGCCCGGGAAGCCGGGAGTGTCCGGAATGATGGATTTAGCCGACAACGTTGCGTAATCGGGCGACTACACAGCATGATGGTGGCGGCGACCGCAGCCACACGTCGTCCGCGCCGCCCTGGGGAGGCCGGGCGGACGACCGGGGGGTCCGAAGAGCTGGCTGCTCGCGCGAAGTCGGTAGGTACTGCAAGGGGGGACGTGTACAGATGGGCATGATCACTGACTGGCCGTCACTGGCGGCGTGTCAGAACGGGGACCCGGACGCGTTGTTCGTACAGGGCGCCGAACAGAACGTGGCGAAGAGGATCTGCCGGAGCTGCCCAGTTCGGTACGAGTGCCTGGCCGACGCGCTCGACAACCGGATCGAGTTCGGTGTGTGGGGTGGCATGACCGAACGCGAGCGACGCGCGCTGCTGCGGCGGCACCCGCAGGTGACGAGCTGGCGCAAGATGTTCGAGGCGGCCATGAAGAAGAACGCCAAGGAGAAGGCCGGCAAGGACAAGGTCCTGGTCACCACCGCCACCTGACCGCCACGCGGGTCGGCGGGATCATCGCCGGCTGATCGTCTCACCGATCGTCCGCAGCCCGTCGACGTCGTGCACGTCGGCGGGCTGCGCCGTCACCGACGCCGCCGGCACCGCCGGGAACGCCTCGGTGAAGCGGGCCGCCACCTGCTGCTCGCGTACCGCCTGCTGGGCCAGCGCGGCGTGCGCGCGCAACACCTCGACGGTGCCCTCGTGCCCGCCCTCGGCCGCCAGCCGCTCCGCCGCGGCCAGGCTCTCCGCGGCGGTCAGCTCCGGCACCGCCGGCTCGTGCACCCGGTTGAGCACCAGCCCGGCCAGTGGCATCCGCTCCTCACGTAGCCGGCCCGCGAAGTAGGCCGCCTCCCGGACCGCGTCCGGCTCCGGCGCCGCGACCAGCAGGAACGCCGTCTCCCCGGCCTGCAGGATCCGGTACGTCTGCTCGGCCCGCTGCCGGAACCCGCCGAACATCGAGTCGAGCGCGGCGACGAAGCCGGACAGGTCGGTGAGCAGCTGCGCGCCGAGCACCTTCTGCACCACCTTGGAGAACATCCCGAAGCTCGCCGTCACCAGGCTGAACATGCTCCGCCCGCCGGTGCGCGCCGGGGCCAGCAGCAGCCGCAGCATCCGGCCGTCGAGGAACCGGGACAGCCGGGCCGGCGCGTCGAGGAAGTCGAGCGCGGAGCGGGACGGCGGCGTGTCCACCACGATCAGGTCCCACTCGCCCCGGGCGTGCAGCTGACCCAGCTTCTCCATCGCCATGTATTCCTGCGTGCCGGCGAAGGTGGAGCTCATGGCCTGGTAGAAGGGGTTCGAGAAGATCTCCGCGGCCTTGGCCGGGTCGGTGTGCTGGAGCACCACGTCGTCGAACGTGCGCTTCATGTCGAGCATCATGGCGTGCAGCTCGCCGCCGCTGGACTCGACGTCGATGCCCTTGACCTGCCGGGGCGTGTTGTCCAGCTCGGTCAGGCCGAGCGACTGGGCCAGCCGGCGGGCCGGGTCGATGGTGAGCACCACCGTCCGTCGGCCGTGCTGCTCGGCCGCGCGCAGCGCCAGCGCCGCCGCGGTGGTCGTCTTGCCCACGCCGCCCGCCCCGCAGCAGACCACGATCCGCACGCCGGGGTCGGCGAGGATCTGGTCGACGTCCAGCGGAGGCGCCGCGTCTTCGGAAGGCACCAATCGAGCGTATCGGTCCCGAGGGCGTCTCTGCTCCGTGCCGGCCGCAGGTGTGAGTCAATCCGCCCGGACGAGGACCTCGGCCAGCGTCTCCAGTCCGGCCCGGTCGACCCCGTCGGGCAGCAGCGGCAGCTCGGTCAGGGGCAGCCCCAGCTCCACCAGGTCACCGCGGAGCGAGTCCTCCAGCTCACGGCGTACCCGCTGGTCGCGCGCCTCGGCGGCGAGACCGGCCACGGTCCGGGCATCGGTCGGCAGACCGGCGGCGGACAACCCCCGCTTCAGCTCCGCCGCGGTCACCGCGCGCCCGGCGGGCACCGGCGGGCGGGCGCCGTTGACGATCACCCGGCCGACCGGGAAGCCGAGCTGGGTCAGCTCGGCGACCGCGTCGAGCGTCTCCTGGACCGGCATCTCCTCCAGCAGCGTCACCACGTGCACCGCGGTCATCGGCGAGCGCAGCAGCGCGGACACGCCCTCGCTCTGGGTCTTGATCGGGCCGACCTTGGCCAGCCGCGCGGTCTCCGCCGTGACGTTGAGGAAGCGGCCGATCCGTCCGGTCGGTGGGGCGTCCAGCACCACCGCGTCGTACGCCCGACGGGACCCGCTGGTGCGGGTGGTCGCCTCCTTGACCTTGCCGGTGAGCAGCACGTCGCGCAGGCCCGGGGCGATGGTGGTGGCGAAGTCGATCGCGCCGAGCTTGCGCAGCGCCCGGCCGGCGGCGCCCAGCTTGTAGAACATGTCCAGGTATTCGAGGAGCGCCGCCTCGGCGTCGACCGCCAGGGCCCGCACCTCACCGCCGCCCGGCGCGTCGGTGAGGTGTCGCTCCTCGTACGGCAGCGGTTCGGTGCCGAAGAGCTGGGCGATGCCCTGCCGCCCCTCCACCTCGACCAGGAGGGTGCGCCGGCCCCCGGCGGCCAGCCCGAGGGCCAGCGCGGCGGCCACGCTGGTCTTCCCCGTGCCGCCCTTGCCGGTCACCACGTGCAGGCGGGCCGGCCATCTGCCGGCGGTCTCGGCCGGCTGCTCACTCGCTGCCACCCGTCGAGCCTAACCAGCCCGGCGGATCAGGCGACCTCGCAGACCCACCAACCCGTCTTCTGCACCACGGTGAAGCGCAGTTCCTGGTCGGCGACCTTCTCGTCGGCCGTGGTCATGGTGACCCGGGTGGAGA
Organism: Micromonospora sp. WMMD754; assembly: GCF_049315235.1. Taxonomy (NCBI): domain Bacteria; kingdom Bacillati; phylum Actinomycetota; class Actinomycetes; order Micromonosporales; family Micromonosporaceae; genus Micromonospora; species Micromonospora sp. WMMD754. The sequence continues at coordinate 1,673,880 of NZ_CP186058.1, read as the reverse complement.
CCGTGGCCCGGTCACCGGTCTGGTTGTCGACCACCGGGTTGGTCCAGCGGAACCGGGGGTTCTGGTACTGCCCGGCGTACTTCTGCACCTCGGCGACCTTGGCCGCGATCTTCCGGTCGTCACGGGCCGCGGAGCAGACGAACGTGGCCGCCTTCTCGGCGTCCCGCTCCTGGTAGACCGCCTTGAGGAAGCCCTCCACCGCCACCTGCGGCTCCTTCGCGCCCCGGCCGTCCTCGCCGTCGCGCAGGGCGAGGAACGCGGCCGTCCCCCCGCCGCCGCAGAGCAGCACCGCCGCGGCCAGCACGAGGGAGGCGATCAACAGGGTCGGACGCTTGCGCGGCGGCGGCCCCGCCGGGTAGGCCGGGTGGCCGGGAGCGGGACCGGACCCGGGCGGCGGTGTGGCGCCGGGGGCCGGAACGCCGGGCCCGGGCGGCGTGAGGCCGGCGGACGCCGGCTGCGGGATCGGGTCGCCGGGCGTGCCGGTGGCGCCCCCGACGGGCGGTTGGGTCATGTGTCTCCCCCGGGTTGCGGCGCGCCCGTCGCCGCCCCAGGCGACGGGCACGAGGTCGAGGTGCGGGCGAGCGACGGCGCGCGCCCAGTCCGGAAGGGTAGCGGTCGCCGGGCCGCTTGCCAGCCCCGCGTACGCCCGTGCCGGGCGCCGCGTCGTCGTCGCGTTCCGGACCAGCCTTGTGTCGCATATGTGACTTGACGTGATCAGACGTGCGCGTCCCGTTGCCGGGACTGGCTCCAGGTCCTACGTTCGTCGCGACGCGGGGGGCCGGACCGGGGAGGTCCCGAGCCGGACGGTGGTGGTGGTGAACAGGTACGACGCCCGGAGGCAGCGGATGCGCGACGCGGAGAACATTCCCCGAGCCCAGTTCCCCGGCGACCGGGCCGGGCGGCCCGGCGACGCCGAGGTTCCCGGCACGGGCACGCCGTTCAACGAGCGGTCGTACCGGCCCCCGGTCGAGGTGGTCCGCACGCTGGTCCGGCCGGCCGGGCGGGGTCGCGACGAGGAGGAGCCCGGCTACGTCATCCACCTGCCCGTGCGGGTGCCCGATCTGGCGGCGGCCACCGCGCTGGCCGGGACGGTGGCCACCTCGCTGGGCTTCCTGGTCGAGCTGGACGCCGGCGAGACCACCGTCTCCACCGCCGACGACCAGAACAACCGGCACCGCGTCTTCTGCGACCTGCTGCTGCCCGACCGCAGCCGCTGCCCGCAGCGCTACGAGCACGAGGGCCCGTGCGGCGAGCCGCCCGCGCCGGAGCAGCGTCCCGCGTCCCGCTGAGGGCGGCGGACCGTAGGCTGTGCCTGACCGAAGTCCAAGTCAGGCAAGGGAGCCTTCCTCCGATGCAGAAGTGGGAATACGCCACGGTCCCGCTGCTGGTCCACGCGACCAAGCAGATCCTCGACAACTGGGGCGAGGACGGCTGGGAGCTGGTCTCCGTGGTGCCCGGCCCGAACCCGGAGCAGCTCGTCGCGTACCTGAAGCGCCCGAAGGGCTGAGTGTGAGCGCGAGGAGTGAGCCGGGGTTGCGAGCCCCGCAGTCGCGAACGAAGGACATCGACGCATGAGCAACGGACCCCACGCGAAGCTCGCCGAGCTCGGTCTCGACCTGCCCGAGGTGGTGCCGCCGGTGGCCAGCTACGTGCCGGCCGTCCAGTCCGGGCAGCACGTGTACGTCTCCGGTCAGCTCCCGATGGCCGACGGCAAGCTGCTCGCCACCGGCAAGGTCGGCAACGGCGTCTCCGCCGAGCAGGCGAAGGACCTGGCGCAGCGGTGCGCGCTGAACGCGCTCGCCGCGATCGACGCGCTGGTCGGCCTCGAGAACGTGGTCAAGGTGGTGAAGCTGACCGGCTTCGTGGCCAGCGCATCCGGCTTCACCGGTCAGCCCGGCGTGATCAACGGCGCCTCCGACCTGTTCGGGTCGGTCTTCGGCGAGGCCGGCCGCCACGCCCGCAGCGCGGTGGGCGTGGCCGAACTCCCCCTCGACGCCCCGGTCGAGGTCGAGGTCATCGTCGAGGTGGCGTAACGCCCCGTCCCCGTGATCTTGCAGTTCCCGCCCCGGCACAAGCCCCCAGACGGGGACAAACCCGGGGCCGGAGCTGCAAGATCGCGGGGAGTGGCGGGCGGAGTCGTACGATCGCTGCCATGGGTGGGCGTGTGAGCGGGGCCGCAGGGGCGCTCGCGGATGAGCTGCCCGGGTGGGTCTCGCTGCTGCGGGCGCCGAACCCGGGGCCGATGACGCTCGACGGGACGAACACCTGGGTGCTGCGGGCCGGCCCGGACGCGCCGGCCGTGGTGGTCGACCCGGGGCCGGCCGACGAGGCGCACCTGACCGCGATCGCGGCGCACGGGCCGGTCGGGCTGGTGCTGATCACGCACGGGCACGCGGACCACACCGAGGGGGCACCCCGGCTGCGCGAGCTGCTCGGCGGCGTGCCGGTGCTCGCCGCCGACCCGGCGCACACCGCCGGTGGGGCGCCGCTGACCGCCGACAGCACGTTCGACACGGGCCTCGACGTCCGGCTGCTGAGCACGCCCGGGCACACCGCCGACTCGGTCTGCCTGCTGGCCGCGCACGGCGACGAACGGGTCGTGCTGACCGGCGACACGATCCTGGGCCGGGGCACCACCGTGGTCGCCCACCCCGACGGCAACCTCGGTGACTACCTGTCCAGCCTGGAGCTGCTCTCCACGTACCGCGGGGTCCGGGCGCTGCCGGGCCACGGCCCGGCGCTGGCCGACTGCGGCGCGGCGGCCGAGTTCTACCTGGCCCACCGGCGGGCCCGGCTCGACCAGGTGCGTGCCGCGGTGGCCGCCGGCGCCACCACCGCGCCCGAGGTGGTCGCGGTGGTCTACGCCGACGTCGACCGGTCGCTGTGGTGGGCCGCCGAGTGGTCGGTCCGCGCCCAGCTGGAATACCTCGGGGTGGAACAGCCGTGACCTGCCCGGTGTGCGGAACCGTCGCCGTGCCCGGCGCGCGGTTCTGCCACAACTGCGGGGCCGCGTTGCCGGCCGCCGCCACGCTGCCGGCCGCCGAGCGCCGGGTGGTCACCGTGCTCTTCGGCGACCTCTCCGACTTCACCTCCTGGTCGGAGGACCTGGACCCGGAGCGGGTCGGCGCGGTCACCGACCGGGTGCTGGCCGCGCTGGCCGGCGCGGTCAAGACGTTCGGCGGGCACGTCGACAAGCTCACCGGCGACGGGATCATGGCGGTCTTCGGCGCGCCGGTGGCGCACGAGGACGACGCCGAGCGGGCGGTGCGGGCCGCGCTGTCCATGCAGCGGGCGGTCCGCCGGGTGCTCGACGACGAACGGGGCGGCGGCGCGCCGCTGGGCCTGCGGGTCGGGCTCAACACCGGCGACGTGATCGCCGGGATCCAGGCGGCCATCGAATACACCGTCATCGGCGACACCGTGAACACGGCGGCGCGGCTGGCCGACGCCGCCGCGGTCGGCGCGGTCTACGCCGGCGGGCGGACCTCCGCCGCCACCCGGCACGTGGCGTCCTGGCGGGCGCTGCGCCCGTTGCGGCTCAAGGGCAAGCGCGAGCCGGTCGAGGCGTACGAGCTGCTGGGCCTGCTGGACGCGCCGGGCACCCGCTCCGGACTCGGTGACGAGGCCCCCTTCGTGGGCCGGGAGACCGAGATCGGCCGGGTCGCGGGGCGGCTCGCCGAGGTGATCGACCGGGGTGAGCCCCGGGTGCTGCTGGTGACCGCCGAGGCGGGCATCGGCAAGTCCCGGTTCGCGGCCGAGGTGGAACGCCTCGCCGCCGGCTACGACGTCGGCGCGGGCAGGTACGCGGCGCACACCGGCGCCCGGGTGCTCTCGGTCCGCTGCGCCGCGTTCGGCGAGCGCCGCCGGCTCGCGCCCCTGGCCGACCTGGTCCGCGCGGCGGTCGGCCTGCCCAACGACGCGGCGACCGCGATCACCCGGGCCGCCGTCGAGGAACGGCTGCGCCGGCTCGGGCAGCGCCTCGCCCGACTTCCCGGCGACCTGCCGCCGATCGCCGTCGACCAGCTCCTGGCCCTGCTCGGGTACGCCGAACTGCCCGCCGGGACGGAGACCGGCGAGTGGAGCGCGGCGGCCCCGCCACCGGACGCCGAAGCGGTGCCGAACGCGGTCGCGGACCTGCTCAGCGCGCTCGCCGGCGAGGCGCCCCTGGTGATCGTGGTGGACGACCTGCACGACGCCACCGCCGAGACGGTCAAGGCGTTGGCGCTGACCCTCAACCGGCTCTCCGGCCCGGTGCTGGTGCTCCTGCTCGGCCGGCCCGAGCTGGTGCGGACCGCCGGCGCCCTGACCCGGCTCGCGGACGCCGAGGTGCACGCGCTGCCGCCGCTGCGCGGCGCGGACGCGTCCCGGCTGCTCACCAGCTACCTGGCCGGTGGCCGCCTGCCCCAGGCCGACACGGACCGGCTGCTGGCCACCGCCCAGGGCAACGCGTTCTACCTGGCCGAGCTGGTCACGCTGCTGATGGAGCGCGGCGCGCTGACCGCCGGGCCGGGTCGCGGCGCGGACGTCGGCTGGCGCCTCGCCCCCGGTTCGCTGGGCAGCCGGCTGCTCTCCCGGGACCTCGCCGCCGTGCTCGCGGCCCGGATCGACGCGCTGCCGCCGGACGCCCGCTCGGTGCTGCGGGACGCGGCGGTGGTCGGTGACACCGTGCCGGGCGGCGCGCTGGAGGCGCTGCGCGAACAGCGGGTCGGGCGGGACGGCCGGCCCGCCGCGGTGGCCGCGGTCGAGCTGGACCGGGCGATCGAGGAGCTGCTGCAACGCCGGATGCTGCACCGCACCCGCACCGGGTTCGCGTTCGCCACGCCGCTGATGCGGGAGGCCGCGTACGCCGGGGTGAGCAAGGCCGAGCTGGCCGAGCGGCACGCCGCGCTGGCCCGCTGGGCCGCACCGGAGAGCGTGGACGGGACCGGCCCGCCGGCCGGCGGGTTCACCGAGGCGGCCCGGGACGACTTCGTCGCCGAGCACGTCGAGCGGGCGACCCGGCTCGCCGACGCGGTCAAGCTCCGCCCGGACGCGCCGGCCCGGGCGGTCGCCCCGCTGGGCGTGGCCGCGCTGAGCCGGGCGGCCCGCCGGTCGCTGCGCTCCGGGGAACCGGCGATGGCGGTCGAGTACGCCGAGCGCGCGGCCGAACTGGCCCGCGACGGGGTGCCGCCGGCCGACCGGGTGGTGCACGCCCGGGCGCTGCTGCAGATCGGCCGCCCGGCCGACGCGCTGGCCTCGGCCGAGAAGATCGCGGCGAACACCGGCGAACCCACCATCCGGGCCGCCGCGCTGCTGCTCGCCGGGCAGGCCCAGCAGACGCTGGGCGACGCCGAGCGGGCCGAGCGCAGCTGGCAGGAGGCGTTGCAGGTGGCCACCGACGCCGAGCTGCCCACGGTGCGGGCCTCGGCGATGCGCCGGCTCGGCATGGCCGACTTCATCGCCGGCCGGCTGGGGCAGGCGAGCAGCCGCCTGGCCGCCTCCTACCAGGTCAGTCTCGCCGCGAGGGATCCGCGCGGGCAGGCCTGGTCGTTGCAGAACCTGGCCTGGGTGACCACCACCCGCGGCGACTTCGCCGGCACCGACGCGGTGCTCGGCCGGGCCGCCCGGTTGTTCGCCGAACTGAAGGACCCGTACGGGCGGGCCTGGCTGCGCGGCACCACCGCGTTCGCCCGGCTGCTGGCCGGTCGGTTGCGGGAGGCGTGCCGGCTGGCGCGGGTCTTCCTGCCGTTCGGGGAGCGGGTCGGCGAGGCGTGGGCGGTGGGCACGTTGCGGGCGGTCGAGGCGTACGCCACCGCCGAACTGGGTGACCTGGCCGAGGCGGACCGGGCGGCCCGCCGCGCCTACCGGGACTTCGCCGAGGTGGGTGACGACTGGGGGCAGGGCTTCGCGCTGGTGGTGCGTGGCGTGGTGGCCCGCGGGCTGGGCGAGCCGGAGCACGCCGCCGACCTGTTCACCGACGCGCTGGCCTACGCCGACCGCACCACCCACCCGCTGCTCACCGGGATGGCCGGCACACTGCGCGGCTTCGTGGCGCTGGACATGGGCGACCACGAGACCGCGGAGCGGGAGGCGCGGTCGGTGCTGACCACTGTGGAGCCGCACAACCCGCAGGCTCCGGCCCAGGTCGCGCCGCGGGTGCTGCTCGCCATGGCCCGCGTCGCGGCCGGCGACCCGGGCACCGCGGTGGGACTGCTCGCCCCGGTCGCCACCGGCGCGGCGAACGCGCCGTCGCTGCTGTTCTCCCGCCGGCAGACGATGGCCCGGTACGCCGCCGCGCTCCTCGCCCACGGCCAGCGCGAGCAGGCGCTGGACTGGGCGCGGCGGGCGGTCTCCGCTCCGGCCGAGGACGTCCGCAGTCAGGTGGTGGCGCAGCTGGTCCTGGCCGAGGCGCTCGACGCCTGCGGACGTCCGGCGGAGGCGTTGGCCGGCGCCGAGGAGGCGGTGCGTCTGGCGTACGCCACCGAGCAGCGCAGCGAGCGGGCCGCCGCCGACGCGCTGCGGGCCCGTCTCGCCGGCGGCTGACCACCCACCCCTGTTCTGCCGGTTCCGGGGATGTGCTCGTCGGTGGGGCCGGTTAGCGTGGGGCGCTGCCGTCGGGATCGACGGCCACCACCGGTGTGCCCGAGCGGCCACCGGCGGACCGTTGCTGGGGAGGAACGATGAGGCTGCCGCGCTCCGGCGCCGGCTGGACGATCGCGGTCTTCGGGCTGCTGGCGCTGCTGCTCGGCGCGCTGGGCCTGATCTGGCCGGAGACGCAGCTGCGCCTGCTCGGCTTCGAGGTGCCGACGGAGCGCGCCCCCGGTGACTACACCGGCACGTTCCTCACCGCGTCCTCGATGGCCTCCTTCAACATGGGGGTCTACTACCTGCTCGCGGTCGCCACCGAGTGGCGCCCGTTCTACCGGTTCACCGTCTGGTTCCGGCTGGTCACGTTCACCGTGTTCACCATCGCGGTGCTCTCCGACGTGGCGCCGGACCGGTTCTTCGGGGTGGCGGCGTGGGAGGGGCTGGGCGCGGTCGCGACCGCCGTCGGCCTGTGGTGGGACGCCCGTCGGGCGGCCGCCGGCGCGGCCGGGTCGACCCGGCCCGACGACTCCGCGGCGGCGCCGGCCCCCGACGCGGCGCGCTGAGCGACCGGGACCGTTGGGTATTTTCGAGCCGTGACCGAGACCCCGCCCGGCGCCCTGCGGCTGCCCATCGTGCCCGGTCTGACCGATCTGAAGGTCTTTGCCCGGGGCGGTTACGCCACCGTCTACCGGGCCACCCAGATCTCCGTCGGGCGCGAGGTGGCGGTCAAGGTGGAGAACCGGACGCTGGACCACGAGCGCGACCAGGCACGCTTCCTGCGCGAGGCGCGCGCGGCCGGGCGGATGTCGTCCCACCCGCACGTGGTGGACCTCTTCGACGTCGGCGTCACCGTCGACCAGCATCCCTACCTCATCATGGAGCTCTGCGACGGCTCGTACGCGGAGCGCATGAAGACCTCGCCGCTGGGCCCGCTGGAGACCCGCGACCTCGGGGTGAAGATCGCCGACGCGCTGGCCCACTCGCACGCGGCCGGTGTGCTGCACCGCGACGTCAAGCCGGCCAACATCCTGCACTCGGAGTTCAACTCGGCGGTGCTGGCCGACTTCGGCCTGGCGGTGCTGGCCGAGGTGCGCGACGCCTCGGTCACACTGGAGGTGCTCACCCCGGCGTACGCGCCGCCGGAGATGTTCAGCCACAGCCCGCCCAGCCCCGCGGTCGACGTCTACGCGCTCTGCGCCACGCTCTACGCGGTGATGCACGGCCGCCCCCCGCGCTGGCAGTCCGAACGCAACCCGAGCCTGGTCACCGTGCTGGAGATGTTCCAGCAGCCGATCCCGGGCCTGCCCGGCGTCCCCGACGAGCTGATCGACGTGCTCCGCCTCGGAATGTCCAACGACCCGGGCGAACGCCCCTCCGCGGTGGAACTCCGCGGCCTGCTCGCCTCGCTCCCGCTCGACCCGAACATCCCGGTGAGCGGCTCGCCGTTCCTGACTCCCGGCGGTGGCGCCGCGGGCGGCCCGCACGGTCGTGCCGGCGGGCCGAGCCCGCGACCGCCGGCCGAGCACGACCACCCGACCGTGCCGACCCGGAGCCGACGCTGGCCCCGGCGCTGGTTCCTCGGCGGGGCCGGGGTGCTCGCGCTGGCCGCGTCGGCCGCCGGGGGCGCCTGGATGGCCGGCGGAGCGCCGTCGGTGGTGTCGCCGACCCCGGTGGCCACCGGCGTGGTCGGGGCGACACCGGTGCCGGGGTGTGCCTCCGCCGACGTCCGGCTCCCCGACGGGGCACACTGCGCGGCCGAGCTGGAGTGCTACGGCCCGGTGCGGTTGCGGCGCGACCGCGCCGAGGCGAGCCGGGTGCCGTGCGACGGTCGGCACACCTGGGAGACCTACGCGGCCGGTGACCTGCCCGTCGCGCTCACCGGGGCGGGCCACGACACGGTCGTCGCCGACCCGGCCGTCCGCAAGGTCTGCAACGTCGGCACGTTCCAGCTGGTCAGCGGCATCGGGCCGGCGGCCGGGTGGAACCTGGAGGTGCTGCCGCCCGCCTCGACCGAGCCGGGCCGCACCTACCGCTGTCTGGCCGGGCGGGGCGTGGACGCGCTCGCCAGCCCCACCCTCACCGGTCGCTGAGCCCGTTCACGGTCCGCTGCTGCCGGACGGCCCGGGGGTCGAGCGCCTCCAGCGTGTCCGCGTCCACCGGATGACCGGCGGGGGTGCGCAGGTTTCGCACCGCCCGCGGGTCGATCGCCTCCAGCGTGTCGGCGTCCACTCCGTACCCCGGGTCCTGGGTCGGCCAGGTGCTCTCCGCCGGGGCCGGCGGAGGGCCGGCCTGCCGGGCCGCGGTGACCGTCACCCCGGCGACCATGCCGAGCAGGACACAGACCAGGGCCAACACGACCGAGAGGATGCCGGGCGGTCGCCAGACCGCCAGCGTCACCACCGCGACGACCGTCGCCACGGACGCGACGACGGCCTTCGCCCGCGCATCGGGCTTCGGGAACGAACTCACCCGACAAGCATGGCCCAGCGCGTCGACCTGTCAACCGCCGGCCCGGGACGGCTTCCCGTCACCCACGCTCCACTTCGGAGCGGCGAAAAGCGTCGATCGAGAAAAAATCGTTACATTCCTTGGCTGTTTGCGGCGTCGGTCCGCGTTTGGGGGGCAGCTCCCGTGGCCGTCTCTCCCTAAAGTGACGGGGGTCGAGGTCTCCTCGACGGAACTGTTCCCCGACGGAAGGCAGCCTCATGCCCCGTGCAATCCGGTCCCTCGCCGCAACAGGGATCGCCGGCGTCCTCCTCGCCGGACCGGCCGTCGCGCCCGCCGCGGCGGCGACACCGCAACCGCCCGCGTACGACCGCACCAGCGCGGCCGAGGCACGCCGGGTGGACCGTGTGCCGACGCCGAAGCTCGACTGGTACGCCTGCTACGACTACGCCGAGTGCGCCACGGTCCGGCTCCCGCTGGACTACGACAACCCGAAGGGCGCCACCACCGAGGTCGCGCTGCTCCGGGTCAAGGCCCGCGACCAGCAGCACAAGGTCGGCAGCCTCTTCCTCAACCCGGGCGGCCCGGGCGGCTCCGGCACCAGCATCGCGCTCGCCGCACCCTACTTCCTCGGCGACGACCTGCTCGACCGCTTCGACATCGTCGGTGTCGACCCGCGTGGCGTCGAGGCCAGCTCGAACATCAGGTGCTTCCGGTCGGTGAAGGACCAGACCCGGGCGTACGCCGGGCTGAACGTCGCGTTCCCGTGGACGAAGGCGGAGGAGAAGGCGTACGTCGCCGCGTCGAAGGCGGTCGGCAAGGCGTGCTCGACCACCGGCAAGCCGCTGACCGGCGCCGCGTCCACCGCCGAGGTGGCCCGCGACATGGACGTGCTGCGCCGGGCGGTCGGCGACAAGAAGCTCAGCTACCTGGGCTTCAGCTACGGCACCGCGCTGGGGCAGTACTACGCCAACATGTTCCCGGACCGCTTCCGCGCGCTCGTCGTCGACGGGGTGCTCAACCCGAACGCCTGGGTCGGCCAGGGCAAGGCCCGCGACCAGCTCCAGGAGACCCGGCTGCGCAGCGCCGACGGGGCGTACCAGGCGCTGCACGAGATCCTCGTCCGGTGCGACAAGGCCGGCCCGGAGCAGTGCGCGCTGGCGGCCACCGGCGACCCGGTCGTCGCGTACGAGACCGTGGCGAAGCGGCTGCGCAAGAAGCCGGCGGTGATCGACGACCCGGACTTCGGCTCGTTCACCGTCACCTACGCCGACTTCGTCGGCGCCACGCTCGGTGCGCTCTACGACCCGTACGGCTGGACCTCCGTGGTGGATCTGACCAGCCAGCTGCTGGCCCTGACCGATCCGGCCGCCGGCAAGGCCGCCGCCGCCTCGGCCCGCCAGGCGCTCGCCGCCCGCGCGGCGCAGGCCCGCCAACAGCGGGGGTACGACTTCCCGTACGACAACGGGCTGGAGACGTTCCTGACCGTCGACTGCACCGACGCGTACCACCCGAAGAGCGCGGACGCGTGGCCGGCGCTGTCGGCCAAGGAGGACCGGCGGGCGCCGTACTTCGGGCGCGCCTGGGCCTGGGGCACCGCGCCCTGCGCCCGCAACACCTGGACCGTGCGCGACGAGGACGCCTGGACCGGGCCGTTCAACCGCGTCACCGCCGCCCCGGTGCTGGTGGTCGGCAACTACTGGGACCCGGCGACCAACTACCAGGGCGCGGTCGGCTCGGCCAAGCTGCTGCCGAACAGCCGGCTGCTGAGCAGCGACAGCTGGGGGCACACCGCGTACGGCACGTCGGCGTGCGTGACCGGCCGGATCGACACGTACCTGCTCACCGGCAAGCTGCCGGCCAAGGGCACGGTCTGCGTCGGTGACGCGCAGCCGTTCCAGGACGAGCCGGCGGCCGACCGCGCGGACGCGTCCAAGAGCGCGCTGGCCAAGGCCGGCGAGCCCGGCCGGGGCGAGCCGAAGCGGCTGCCGCCGGTGGCGACGCCGCGGCCCGCGGTCGGCACGCTGACCGTGCGCTGAGGAACCCCCGGGGTACGGCGGGTGATCGGGCACCCGCCGTACCCCGGGCCCGGCGATGCGCGGCGCAGTGTGCGCCGACCGCTACCCTGAGTGCCCGTCGTCGTGTTCCCGATCGAGGTCGCCCGATGCTCGAGGTCTTTTCCCGCCACCGGTTCCGTTCCCTCGCCACCACGCTGGCGGTGGCGCTGACGTTGACGCTGGCCGCCGTGGCCGGCTGCGACAACCGCCGCGAGCCGCCGCTGCCCTCGGTCCTCGACAAGCTGCGCGAGTCGCACATCGACGGGCAGGCGAAGATCAAGATCGGGGTGGCCACCACCGAGCCGTTGATGGGCGAGCTGCGCAACGGCACCCACACCGGCTTCGACGTGGAGATCGCCCGCTACGTCGCCTCGTCGCTCGGCTTCGCGGGCGACCAGCGGATCGAGTGGGTGTCGCTGGCCACCGAGGACCGCATCCCCGCGCTCCAGGGCGGCACCGTCGACCTGGTCGTGTCCAGCTTCTCCATCACCGAGGAGCGGCAGAAGCTGGTCAGCTTCGCCGGGCCGTACTTCGTCACCACCCAGGAGGTGATGGTGCCGAAGCGGCTGCGCGACCGCGTCCGCACCATCGAGGACCTGCGCCGACCCGAGCTGAAGATCTGCACCAGCGGCGGCTCGACCACCGAGGCGGAGCTGGAGAAGCACCAGGTCCGGGCGTACGTGGTGAAGGAGGTCGGCGACTGCGTCCGGGGCATCCGGGAGGGGCGCTACGACGCGGTCAGCTCGGACGAGACCATCCTGGCCGGCTTCCTCTCCCAGTACCCGACCGAGTTCGAGATCGTCGACATGCCGTTCGGCACCAGCGAGCTGCTCGGCATCGGGGTGCCGATCGGCGACCCGGCGCTGCGCGACCTGGTCGCGTTCTTCCTGCAGAAGAGCTACCTGGAGGGGCGGGACGGGATCAGCAGCCCCTGGCTGACCGCGTACAACCGCACGCTCGGGCCGTGGCTGAAGGCGGACAAGTCCCAGCCGCAGCCGCTCGACGTGCCGAAGCTCGTCGACTTCGACGACAAGGCGCCCCGGCGATGACCGCGCCGGCGACCCTGCCGGACACCGTCGAGTCGACCCGTCCCGCACCGCGGCCGGCCGACCCCGCCGAGCGCCGCGCCCGGGCCAGCCAGTCGTTCTGGACCGCTGTCGTCGGCGTGCCCGCCGTCTTCTCGGTGCTGCGGCTCGGCGTCGAGGCCGGCGGCGAGTTGCAGACCACATTGCTGCTGGTGGCCAACGTCGGCACGGTGAACCTGCTGGCCGGCTTCCTCACCACGGCCGCCGCCCTGCTCTCCACCGCGCTGGTCGCGGTGTTCGCGCTCGGCGCGGTGCTGCGGGTCAGCGTGGACCGGATGTCGTCGGGGATGCGCCGCCCGCTCTTCGCGCGCTGGGTGGACAGCACCCCGGCCTGGTTCGCGGTGGCCAGCTTCCTGCTCGCGCTGGTCACCTGGCCGCTGCTCTACCTGCCGTTGCTGCTGCCGGCGTTCGTGGCCGCGTTCCAGCTCAGCCCGGAGCGGCTGCACGAGCAGCGGTTGCCCCGGCTGCTGCTGCTCGGCGCCGGCTTCGTCGGCTACCTCTGGCTGCTGGGGCCCACGCTGCTCGACGCCGGCCGGCAGGGGGAGGCGCTCGCGGTGGTGCTGCTGGTCGTACCCCCGGTCCTGGCCCTGTTCGTGACCGGCCCGCTGCCGGCGGCGGTGATCCGGCCGCTCGCGTCGATCACCGAGGCGGCGGTGCTGGCCATGCTGGTCTGGGCCGCGCTGCCGGTGATCAGCACGCCGGTGCTGCCGCTGACCGTGACCACCGTCGAGTCCGCGCCGGGCGTCACCGAGGACGTGCGTGGCCACGTCGTCACCGTGGACGACGTCGACGTGGTGCTGCTCCAGGAGCGCGGCGGCGTGCGCTACCTGCCGGTCGACCAGGTACGCGCCCAGGTGCTCTGCCCGAGCGAGGACGAGCTGCCCCGGCGGCAGTTGCGGGTGCGCGACTTCCACGTGGAGGACTCGCTGCTGGAAGGGCTGGGCCGCCGGGTCCGCCCGGTGCACCGCATCGACGCCGCCTGCCGCACGGTCGACTGAGCGGTCAGTAGGACTTGTCCTGACCGAGGACGTGCTGGGCGACGAAGTTGAGGATCATCTCGCGGCTGACCGGGGCGATCCGGCCGGCCCGTACCGCGCCGAGCAGCGTTGCCACGCCGTACTCGGTGGTCATGCCGGCGCCGCCGAGCGCCTGGACGGCGGTGTCGACGGCGAGCGCGGCGGCCTCGCCGGCCGCGTACTTGGCCATGTTGCCGGAGACGCCCGCCTCCAGGTCGCGACCGGCGTCGTAGAGCGTGGCCGCCTTGTAGATCATCAGCCGGGCCAGCTCGACCTGCACGGCCGCGTGGGCGAGCGGGTGCGCGACGCCCTGGTGCGAGCCGATCGACCGGCCGCCCCACACCTTGCGGGTGGCGGTGTAGTCGGACGCCTTCTCGATCGCGTACCGGCCGGTGCCGGCGCCCATCGCGGCGACCGTGATCCGCTCCGGGTTGAGCCCGGCGAACAGCGCCGGCAGCCCGGCGTCGAGCGACTCGCCGACCAGCGCGTCGGCGGGCAGTCGGACGTCGTCCAGGTAGAGCAGGAACTGGTTCTCCGGGGACAGGATCTCCATGTCCAGCTTGGACTTCTCCAGGCCCGGAGCATCGGTGGGCACGATGAACAACGCCGGCTTCAACCTGCCGCTCGCGGCGTCCTCGGTGCGGGCCACCACGAGCACGTGCCCGGCCTCGTCGACGCCGGAGATGTAGACCTTGCGGCCGGAGATCAGCCAGTCGTCGCCGTCGCGCCGGGCGACGGTGCCGAGCCGGTGGAAGTTCGAGCCCGCGTCCGGCTCGGTGATCGCGAAGACGATCTTCTGGGAGCCGTCCGCGAGGCCGGGGAGGTGCTTCTTGCGCTGCTCCTCCGTACCGTGCTTGTTGATCACCGTGGCGGCGATGGCGGGGGAGACCACGAGCAGCAGCAGCGGGCAGCCCGCCGCGGCCAGTTCCTCGCACACGAGCGCCAGGTCGGTGATGCCGCCGCCCCCGCCGCCGTACTCGGTGGGGATGTTCACGCCCAGGTAGCCCAGCCGGCCGGCCTCGTGCCACAGCTCGGTGGTGTGCTCTCCCGCCTTCGCCTTCCCGACGAAGTAGGAGTGGCCGTACTTGCGGCCCAGCTCCCGTACGGCGTCGCGGAGCTGGTCCTGCTCGGGGGTGAGGTCGAAGTTCACTGCGGGTCCTCCTCGGGGTCCACCACGGCCAGTACGGCACCCGTCTCGACCTGGCCGCCGGCCGGCACCGGCAGTTCCGCCACCACGCCGTCGGCGGGTGCGAGCACGGGATGTTCGAGCTTCATCGCTTCCAGCGTCAGCAGCAGGTCACCGGCGGCGACCCGCTGGCCGACCTCGACGTGCACCCGGGTCACCGCGCCGGGCAGCGGCGCGAGCAGCGACCCGGCCGCCAGCTCCGCGGCGGGCCGGGGCAGCCGGGGCAGCTCGGTGAGGCTCGCCGCCCCGTCCGGGCCGTCCACGAAGACCGACGACCCCACCCGGTGTACGCGGAACGCGCGCCGCACCCCGTCGACGTCGAGCACCACCCGATCCGGCGCGGCGCTCACCAGCTCCACCACGTTGTTAAGAGGGGCCCCTTCCTCTACCGAATCCGTTAAGAGGGGGCCCTTCCTTGCATCTGTCGACCACGCGGCGAGCGCGCCGGTGCGGTCGAGCCGGTACCGGATCTCGATCTCCGCGCCGTCCGGCCCGGTGAACCGGGTGACCTGCGGAACGGCCGGCACGTTGCGCCACCCCGACGGCAGCCCGGCCAGCACCGGCGCGGCGGCCCGGCGCGCGGCGGCGCCGGCCAGCGCGGCGGCCAGCGCGGCCAGCGGGAACTGCGCGGCCGGCAGCAGCGGCGCGAAGACCTCGGGATGCCGCTCCAGGAAGCCGGTGTCCACGTCGGCGGCGGCGAACTCTTCGCTGCGCAGCACGCGGACCAGCAGGTCCCGGTTGGTGGCGACGCCGTGCAGCTCGGCCCGGGCCAGCGCGCCGGCCAGGGCGCGGGCCGCCTCGGCGCGGGTGGGCGCCCAGGCGATCAACTTGGCCAGCATCGAGTCGTAGTGCACGCGCACCGTCGAGCCGTCCACGACGCCGGAGTCCAGGCGCAGCCCGCGGGTCGGCCCGAACTCGGCGGCGACCCCCGGGATCGCGAACCGGTGCAGCGTGCCGGTGGCCGGGCGGAAGCCCTGGGCCGGGTCCTCGGCGCAGAGCCGTACCTCGATGGCGTGGCCGTCCGGGGCCGGCGTGGTGCTGACCGGCAGCGGCTCGCCCTCGGCGACCAGCAGTTGCAGGCGGACCAGGTCCAGGCCGGTGGTCAGCTCGGTGACCGGGTGCTCGACCTGGAGGCGGGTGTTCATCTCCAGGAAGTGGACCTGGCCGTCCGGCGCCAGCAGGAACTCCACCGTGCCGGCGCCCACGTAGTCGACCGCCCGGCCGGCCGCCACCGCCGCCTCGTGCAGCCGTTCGCGTACCTCGTCGGGAAGCACGCCGGGCGCCTCCTCGACGATCTTCTGGTGGCGGCGCTGGATCGAGCAGTCGCGTACCCCGAGCGCCACCACCGTGCCGTGGGTGTCGCCGAAGATCTGCACCTCGACGTGACGACCCCGCTCGACGTACCGCTCGATGAAGACCGTGCCGTCGCCGAACGCCGCCGCCGCCTCGCGGCGCGCGCCCGCGACGGCCTCGGCGAGCCCGGCCGCGTCGCGGACGATCCGCATGCCCCGGCCGCCGCCGCCCGCGCTGGCCTTGACCAGCACCGGGAAGTCGGTGACCTGCCCGGGGTCGGTCCAGGTGGGCAGCATCGGCACGCCGGCGTCGGCGAGCAGCGCCTTGGCGGCCATCTTGTCGCCCATCGCGGCGATCGCCTTGGCCGACGGTCCGACCCAGGTCAGGCCGGCGTCGGTGACGGCCGCGGCGAACTCCGCGTTCTCGGCGAGGAAGCCGTAGCCGGGGTGCACGGCGTCCGCGCCGGACCGCCGGGCCGCGTCCAGGATCAGGTCGACGCGCAGGTACGTCTCGGCCGGCGTGTTCCCCGGCAGCCGTACCGCCTGGTCGGCCTCGGCGACGAACGGCGCGTCGGCGTCCGCGTCGGAGTGCACGGCGACCGTCGCCACGCCGAGCGCCCGGCAGGTGGCGAGGACCCGGCGGGCGATCTCCCCCCGGTTCGCCACGAGAAGGGTGGTGATCATGGCTGTCCCCTCACATCCGGAAGACGCCGAAACCGTCGGCGCCCTTCACCGGTCCGTTGTGGATCGCCGACAGGCAGAGCCCGAGGACGGTACGGGTGTCCCGGGGGTCGATCACCCCGTCGTCGTAGAGCCGGCCGGAGAGGAACAGCGCCCCGGACTGCGACTCGATCTGCTGCTCGACCATCATCCGCATGGCGGTGTCGGTGTCCTCGTCGTACTCGCGGCCCCGGGCGGCGGCGGCCTGCCGGGCCACGATCGACAGCACGCCGGCGAGCTGCGCCGGTCCCATCACCGCCGACTTCGCGTTCGGCCAGGTGAACAGGAACCTCGGCTCGTACGCCCGGCCGCACATGCCGTAGTTGCCGGCGCCGTAGGAGGCACCCAGGTTGACCGTCAGGTGCGGCACCGTCGAGTTCGACACCGCGTTGATCATCAGGGCGCCGTGCTTGATGATGCCGCGCTGCTCGTACTCGGTGCCGACCATGTAGCCGGTGGTGTTCTGGAGGAAGACCAGCGGGGTGTCGGCCGCGTTGGCGAGCTGGATGAACTGGGCCGCCTTCTGCGCCTCGGCGCTGAACAGCACGCCCCGGGCGTTCGCCAGCACGCCGACCGGCCAGCCGTGCAGCTCACCCCAGCCGGTGACCAGCGCGGTGCCGTAGCCGGGCTTGAACTCGTCGAACGCGCTGTCGTCGAGCACCCGGGCCAGCACCTCGCGCGGGTCGAACGGCACCTTCAGGTCGGCGCTGGCGATGCCGAGCAGCTCCTCCGGGTCGTACCGGGGTGGCAGCGGGTGGGGGGTGCGCGGCGGCGGGCCGTGCTTGCGCCAGTTGAGCCGGCGGACGCACTGCCGGGCCAGGCGGATGCCGTCCCGCTCGTCCTCGGCGAGGAAGTCGGCCAGGCCGGACGTGGTGGCGTGCATCGTCGCGCCACCCAGCGACTCGTCGTCGGTGACCTCGCCGGTGGCCATCTTCACCAGCGGCGGCCCGGCCAGGTAGACCTGCGACCGGTCCCGGATCATGATGGTGAAGTCCGACATGCCCGGCACGTACGCGCCGCCGGCGGTCGCATTGCCGAACACCACGCTGACCGTGGGGATCTTCGCCGCGGAGAGCCGGGTCAGGTCGCGGAACACCCGCCCGCCGGGAATGAAGATCTCCGCCTGGGTGGGCAGGTCGGCGCCGGCGGACTCGACCAGGTTCACCATCGGCAGCCGGTTGGCCAGCGCGATCTCGCCCGCCCGCCGCGTCTTCGCCAGCGACCACGGGTTGATCGCGCCGCCGCGTACGGTCGGGTCGTTCGCCACGATCAGGCACTCCACGCCCTCGACCACGCCGATGCCGGTCACGGTGCTGGCGCCGACCGGGAAGTCGGTGCCGTACGCGGCCACCGGCGACAGCTCCAGGAACGGGCTGTCCGGGTCGAGCAGCAGCTCGATCCGCTCCCGGGGGAGCAGCTTGCCGCGCCCGTGGTGGCGGGTCACGTACTTCTCGCCGCCACCGGCCCGGGCCTGGTCGAGCGCGGTCTCCAGTTCGGCTAGGCGTTCCCGCAGCGCCTCCCGGTTGGCGGTGAAGGCCGGCGCGGATGTGTCGATCGTGCTCTGCAGGACAGTCACAGGCCCATGCCCTTCGCGATGATCTCATTCATGATCTCGGTGGTGCCGCCGCCGATGCCGAGGATGCGGGCGTCCCGGTAGTGCCGCTCCACCTCGGCGTCGCGCAGGTAGCCGAAGCCGCCGTGCAGTTGCAGCGCGGCGTCGACCACCTGGTCGCAGGCGGCCACCGCCACGTTCTTCGCCATCGCCACCTCGGTCACCACCGGTTGTCCGGCGGCCACCCGCTCGGCCACCTCGTGCACGTACGCCCGGGCCGCCTCGGCGCGGGTGTGCATCTCGGCCAGCCGGTGCCGGACGAGCTGCCGCCCGGCGAGCGGGCGGCCGAACGTGGAGCGGTCCCGGCACCACCGCACGGCCAGGTCGACGCAGCGTTGCGCGGTCGCGTACGCCTGGGTGGCCAGCGAGAGCCGCTCGGTGGCGAACTGCTGCATGATGGCGAGGAAGCCGGTGTCCTCCGGGCCGATCCGGTTCGCCACCGGCACCCGCACGTCGACGAAGGACAACTCGGCGGTGTCCGAGCAGTGCCAGCCGAGCTTCTCCAGCCGCCGACCCACGGCGAACCCGGGCGAGCCCTTGTCGATCACGAGCAGGTTCAGCGAGCCCGACCCGGGGAAGTCGGTGCAGACCGCGGTGGTCACGAAGTCCGCCCTGATCCCGCTGGTGATGTAGGTCTTCGCGCCGTTCACCACGTAGTGGCCGCCGTCCCGGACCGCGCAGGTGCGGATGCCGGCGACGTCCGAACCGCCGTCCGGCTCGGTGATCGCCAGCGCGCCGATCATGGTCCCGGCCAGGGTGGGCCGCACGTACCTCTCGATCAGATGCTGCGGACCGCCGGCGCCCGAGCCGGCGGTGTCGCCGCAGGCGGCGACGATGTGCGGGAGCGCGATGCCGTGGGTGAACAGGGCGGCGATCAGCCCGGACGAACCGCCCGAGCGGATGATCTCCTCGGTGACCACGATCGAGTCGAGCAGGTCGCCGCCGCTGCCGCCGACCGACTCGGGGAAGCCGATGCCCAGCAGCCCGATCTTCGCGGCGGTCTCGTGCAGCGACCGGGGCACCTCGCCGGCCCGCTCCCACCCGGCCAGGTGGGGCAGCACCTCGCGGGTGACGAAGGAACGGGTCAGCTCGCGCAGTTGGCGGCGCTCGGGGGTGTCCACGATGGTCACGCCGACACCTCCGCCGGCAGGTCGACCACCCGGGAGCGCAGCAGCTCGCCGAGCGCCTTGGCCTGCGGGTCGAACCGGGTGGAGGCGGCCACGCCCTGGCCGAGCAGCCCCCGGATCACGAAGTTGACCGCGCGCAGGTTCGGCAGCTCGTACCGCTCGACGGTCAGCGGCGCGGTCTCCGGCAACAGCTCGGACAGCCGCTCCACGGTGAGCCAGCCGCGCAGCCAGGCCCAGGTCGTGTCCGTCCGGGCCCAGACGCCGAGGTTGGCGTCGCCACCCTTGTCCCCCGACCGCGCCCCCACCAGCTCACCCAGCGGCCCCCGCCGGGTGGCGTGCAAGGAAGGGCCCCTTGTTAACGCCTCGTGTTGTACAGGGGCCCCCTGCAAACCGCTCGTCACGGTCGGCGGCGGGACCGGCACGCGCTCGCCGGAGGGAAGCACCGCGACGTGCTCCACCGCGTCCTGCGCGATGGTGTCGGCGGTGAACACCCCGTACGGCGTGGCGTCGCCGGGCAGTGTGGTCAGCGTGCAGCCCGGATAGGAGGCCAGCGCCAGTTCCACCGCCGCCGCCGAGAACGCCCGCCCGGCCCGCGACCTGTCGCCGTCGCGCAGGTGGACGTGCAGCAGCGCGCTCGCCGCCTCGGTGTCGCCGACGTCCGGGTGGTCGGTGCGGGCCAGCGTGAACTCCAGCCCCTCGGTGCCGACCGACTCCTCGATCTGGCTGCGGACCAGGGCCGCCTTGGCCGGCACGTCCAGCCCGCACAGGACGAACGTCATCGAGTTGCGGAAACCGCCGAGGTTGTTGACGCCCACCTTCAGCGTGTCCGGCGGCGGTGTGCCGCGCACCCCAGTGACGCGTACCCGGTCCGGGCCCTCCCGGTCCAGCCGCACCGTGTCCAACCGGGTCACCACGTCCGGCCCGAGGTAGTCCGGCCCGCCCACCTCGTAGAGCAGCTGCGCGGTGACCGTCTCGACGGTGACCGCGCCACCGGTGCCCGGGTGCTTGGTGAGCACGCACGAGCCGTCCGGGTGCAGCTCGGCGATCGGGAAGCCGGGGCGCCGCCCGCCGTCCGGCAGCTCGGTGAAGAAACTGAAGTTGCCGCCGGTGACCTGCGCGCCGCACTCGATCAGGTGCCCGGCCACGGTCGCCCCGGCCAGCGCGTCGAGGTCGTCCCGGCCCCACCCGAAGCGGGCGATGGCCGGGCCGACCGCCAGCGAGGCGTCGGTGACCCGCCCGGTCACCACCACGTCCGCGCCTGCGTCGAGGCAGGCCGCGATCCCGAACGCGCCGAGGTACGCGTTCGCGGTCAGCGCGTCCGGCCGCTGGATCGCGTCGCCCTCGACGTACCCGACCCGCACCTGGAGGCCGAGCCGGTCGCCGAGCGACCGGATCGCGTCGGCCAGCCCCGCCGGGTTGAGGCCGCCCGCGTTGGTGACCAGCGTGACTCCTCGCTCCAGCGCGGTGCCGAGCACGCCCTCCGCCTGGCGCAGGAACGTCTTGGCGTAGCCGAGCGACGGGTCGCGCATCCGGTCCCGGCCGAGGATCAACATGGTCAGCTCGGCCAGGTAGTCACCGGTCAGCACGTCCAGCTCGCCGCCGTCGAGCATCTCGCGCCAGGCGTCGAACCGGTCGCCGTAGAACCCGGACGCGTTCCCGACCCGCAGCACGCTCATGAGGGCGTTCCGCTCGCCGGCTCCCGCTTGTCGCCGGGCGGGCCGGCGAAGGCCTGGGCCACGTCCAGCCACTCGTCGGCCACCGGCCCGGTCGCGACCAGGGCCAGGTCGGCGCGGTGCCGGCGCTGGGTGACCAGCAGGCAGAAGTCGAGCGCCGGCCCGGTCACCCGGTCGGCCGCGTCCGCCGGCCCGAAGACCCACGGCTCACCGCCCGCGGGCGAGGTCAGCTCGACCCGCACCGGCGCCGTGGGCACCGCGCGGCCGTGGGCCGCGAAGCCGTGCCCGAGGGTACGGAAGCCGAGATGCGCGACGTGCCGCAGCCGCGCGGTCGGGGTACGTCGGACGTCGAGCGCGTCGGCCACGTCCTCGCCGTGCGCCCACGTCTCCATGAGCCGGGCGGTGGCCATCGAGGCGGGTGACATGCTCGTGCCGTACCAGGGCATCTTCTGCCCGGGCGGGACCGCGGCGAGCGCGTCGGCGAGCGCCGAGCGGCCGGCCCGCCAGCGGGCCAGCAGCGCCGGTGGCGGGGCGAGGAAGGACTCGGCGCCGTCCTCGACCAGACGGGACGGGTCCGGCGCGGAGGTGACCGAGGCGAAGAACGCCGACTCGTCGGTGGCGGCCAGATGAGCCACGTGGTCGGTCCAGGCGAGGTGCGCGACCTGATGGGCGACGGTCCAGCCGGGGGCCGGTGTCGGCCGGTCCCAGCCCGCCGGCGGCAGTTCCGCGACGAGCGCGTCGAGCTGCTCGGACTCGGCGGCCAGATCCGCGAGCAGTGCTGTCAGGTCGACCATGGTGCCTCCGGGCGGGACGGGCCGTCAGGGGATCAGTGCCGCTCGCCCTCCGCGGTGAGCAGCACGGCGAGCTGGCGCTTCCAGGCGTGCAGCAGGGTGGTGCGGCGGGTCGAGTCGTCGCTGAGCAGGTTGGCCACGCCGAGGCCGCGGAGCAGGTCGAGCGTGGTCTGGACCGATTCGCGGACGCCGGGGCGGCGCTCGTCCACGCCGAGCAGCTCGACGGTGAGCCGGTGCATCTCGCGGCCGATCCGGGCCTCCAGCGGGACCAGCGCGTCGCGCAGCTCGGCGTCGGTGCGGGCGGCCACCCACAGCTCCAGCGCGGCGACGAAGAGCGGGCCGGTGAAGGCGGCGGCGAGCAGGTCGACCACCCCGTCGAGCCGGCGCGGGCCGGCCGGCAGGGCCTCCGCCTCGGTGCGCAGCTCGACCGCCCGACGCTCGGTCAGGTGGGCGACGGCGGCGGTGACCAACGCCGCCTTGGTCGGGTAGTGGTGCAGCTGGGCGCCCCGGGAGACGCCCGCGCGGGCCGCCACCACCGTCGTGGTGGTGCCGGACCAGCCGTGCTCCACCAGGCACTCGACGGTCGCCTCCAGCAGTCGGGCCTGGGTGGCGCGGCTGCGGTCCTGCTGAGGGACGCGGGTCGATGCGGCGGGCACGGGGACAGCCTGCCGCCCTCGAAACAAACAGTCAAGCCTGACTTTTTTGAAAGGAAGGGCCCCTTGTTAACGCCTCCGGTAGAGGAAGGGCCCCTTGTTAACGGTCAGCGGCCGTCGCGGGGCCCGAAGACGGCGAGGGCGTCGGCGTCGGAGTGGCGGGAGCGGACGTACTCGTCGGCCCACGCCGCCGCGTCGGGAAAGGTGGACCCGGCGGCGATCCGGGCGCACGCGGCGTCCACGTCGAAGGGCGTCCGGCGCAGCTGCACGCCGGGGCCGAGCAGGGCCCACCAGGCGCCCGCGCCCCCGTACGGCATCCCGACGCTGCCCGGGTTCACCACCAGGCGGCGGTCGACCAGCCGCGCGAACGGCATGTGGGTGTGCCCGCAGACCACGGTGGTGGCCTCGGCGGGGAGGCCGGCGAAGACCTCGGCCCAGCGGTCGAGGCGGGAGTCGACGAGCACCATCTCCTCGTCGTCGCGGGGCGTCGCGTGGCAGAACAGCACCTCACCCAGGCCGGCGACCGGCAGCGTGACGCGCTGCGGCAGCGCGGCCAGCCGGGCCACCTGGTCGTCGCGGAGCTGGGCGGCGGCCCAGTTGGAGACGTCGTACGGGGCTGGACGGCCGGCATGGGCCGCCACCAGGTCACGTTCACCGTTGCCGCCCACCCAGCACGCCCGGTCACCGAGCGCGGCGAGCCGATCCAGCACCTCGACCGGCTGCGGGCCGTCGGCGATGTCGCCGGTGAGCACGATCAGGTCGGCGCTGGCCACGTCCGGCTCGGCCAGGACGGCCTCCAGCGCCGGCAGCACGCCGTGGATGTCGGAGAGGACGGCGACACGTTCACGCATCGCCCCAGCCTGGCCGCCGACCGCCGGGCCGTCCAGGAATTCTGCGCCGGGCAGAGACGGCGCCGGCCCGGACCGCGCGAGGCGGGCCGGGCCGGGAAAGCCGGTGCGGAGGTCAGACGCGCGCGCGGCGGGCCAGGCGCTCCGGGTCGAGGATGATGATGCTCTTGCCGTCCAGGCGCAGCCAACCGCGCGAGGCGAAGTCGGCGAGCGCCTTGTTGACGGTCTCCCGGGAGGCGCCGACGAGCTGGGCGATCTCCTCCTGGGTGAGGTCGTGGGTCACCCGCAGCACGCCGCCGTCCCGGGTGCCGAAACGGCCGGCCATCTGGAGCAGGTTCTTGGCGACCCGGCCCGGCACGTCGGTGAAGATCAGGTCGGCCAGCGAGTCGTTGGTCCGGCGCAGCCGGCGGGCCAGCACGCGCAGCAGCTGCTCGGCGATCTCGGGCCGGTTGTTGAGCCAGGGGCGCAGGGCCTGCTTGCGCAGCCGCACCAGCCGGGTGTCGGTGACCGCCGTGGCCGTCGCCGTACGCGGGCCCGGGTCGAAGAGCGACAGCTCGCCCACCATGTCCGACGGGCCCATCACGGCGATCAGGTTCTGCCGGCCGTCCGCGGCGCGGCGACCCACCTTGATCTTGCCGGACAGAAGGATGTAGAGACTGTCTCCGGGCTCGCCCTCGTTGAAGACGACCTCGCCCTTGCGGACCTCGATCGTCTCCATCTCCTTGGCGAGCGCCTCGGCAGCCTCCGGGTCCACACCCTGGAAGATCCCGCTGCGGGCCAGTACCTCGTCCATCGCGCACCTCCGCCTGCGCGTGCCGTCCGTCGGCCGGGTCCGCCGTCCGCTGATCCCTCGCGCGCCGCCAGTCTAGGCGCACATGAGCAGGAATCAGAGGTGCACCCCTGGAATCTTGATCGTTGGGCGTAACCTGCCCGACCTGGTGAGCGGCTAGGATCCCGCCTCCGGCCCGGGCCGGCGCCACCCGTTCCCACCTGCGATCGTAGGGTGACCGGCGTGCTCTGTGCGCCGATCCTGACCACCCGGTCCGAAACCGGCTGGGACATCCCGCTCCTGGTCTGGCGGTCCGAGGCGCCGCTGCTGGCGGTCGGCTCCGCCCCGCTGGGCGGGGGGATCGGCGTCCGCCGGTGGGTGGTGAACGCGACCGTGCCGATGTCGTACGACCGGGACGACCCCGCCGCCCACCTGGCCGAGATGGCCCGCGACCTCGACCTGGACGGGCCCGGCGTCGGGCTGCTCACCGGGGTGGACGTGACCGAGGTGGTGCACCGCGCGGACAGCGGCGTCCGGGTCTGGGCCACCGTCGGCCTGGGCACCCCGGTGTGGGCCGCCGCGCCCGCGCCCGCGCCGCCCGCCCAACGCGTCGGCACGGTCAACATCGTCGTGCACGTGCCGGCCCGGCTCGGCGAGGCCGCCCTGGTCAACGCGGTGGCCACGGCCACCGAGGCGAAGGCGCAGGCGATCTGGGAGCTGGGCCTGCCGGCCACCGGCACCCCCACCGACGCGGTCACCGTGCTCTGCCCCGCCGACGGCGACCCGGCCCCGTACGGCGGGCCCCGCTCGACCTGGGGCGGCCCGCTGGCCCGGGCCGTGCACGCCGCCGTCCGGGCGGGCGGCGCCGGCACCGTGGTGCCCTGGTCCGACCGGCGGGGGGTCTGACGTGCCACGACGGGTAATCCGACCGATCGGCCCTCGTCGGAGCGATCCCGGGACGGTAGCGTCGCCGACGATGTACGCTTCCGCCCGCTCTGCGCCCTGGTCCCGCCGCGCCGCCGCTCCCGGCCCGCGTCCCGCCGTCCCCGGTCGACGCCTCGCCGGGCTCGCCGCGCTCCTCGCCGTCCTCCTGGTCGCCGGCTGCTCGACCTCCGGCGGGGACGACCCGCGGTGGCAGACCGGGCAGGGCGGGGGGACCCCCGGCTCGGCCGCTCCCGCGACGGCCGACCAGCCGGCCGCGGACGGTGCGGCCGACCGGACGATCTCGCTGACCGCCACCGGCGACGTGATCATGGGTAACGCGCCGAACCGGCTGCCCCCCAACGGCGGCAAGGGCTTCTTCGACGACGTGAAGTCGGCGCTCAAGGGCGACCTGGTGATGGGCAACCTGGAGGAGCCGCTCACCGACGACACGGGTGCCGGCAAGTGCGGCCCGAACCCGAAGAACTGCTACCAGTTCCGGGCGCCCCCCGGCTATGCGGCGCACCTGCGCTCGGCCGGGTTCCAGCTGCTCAACCAGGCCAACAACCACGGCAACGACTACGGCCAGCAGGGCTACGAGAACACCCAGTCGGCGCTGGAGGCGCACGGGCTCAAGCACACCGGGGCGCCGGGCGAGATCACCGTGGTGGACGTCAAGGGCGTCAAGGTCGCGGTGGTCGGCTTCTCGTCGTACCCCTGGTCGAACAGCCTGATCGACATCGACGCCGCCAAGCAGGTGATCGAGTTGGCCAAGGAGCAGGCCCAGCTCGTGGTGGTCCAGGTGCACATGGGCGCCGAGGGCGCCGACCGCGCCCGGGTGAAGCCGGGCACCGAGACGTACGTCGGCGAGAACCGCGGCGACCCGATGCGCTTCTCCCGCGCGGTCATCGACGCCGGCGCGGACCTGGTGATCGGGCACGGGCCGCACGTGCTGCGGGGCATGGAGTTCTACAAGGGCCGGCTGATCGCCTACAGCCTGGGCAACTTCGCCGGCGGCGGGAAGTCGCTGAACAGCGCCGGCCGGCTCGGCTGGGGCGGCGTGCTCAAGGTGTCGCTCACCGCCGAGGGCCGCTTCGTCGGCGGCACCTTCACCTCGACCGCGATGAACGGCGTCGGCAAGCCGTCGGTCGACCGGCAGGACCGTGGCCTCGGCCTGGTCCGCGAGGTGACCGCGGCCGACTTCCCGGACACCGGTGCGAAGCTCGACCCGAGCGGCAAGATCAGCGCGTCGGCGGGTGGCTGAGCGCACGCCGCCCGCGTGGACCCGCCGGAGCGTCGGCCCCGCGACGTAGGCTGGCCGGCGTGACCACGCGCTCTCCCGAGACCGACCTCGGTCGTACGCGTCGCGCCCGCCGCATCGGTCGGGTGCTGACCGAGACCCACCCCGACGCGCACTGTGAACTCGACCACTCCAACGCGCTGGAGTTGGCCGTCGCCACGATCCTCTCCGCCCAGTGCACCGACAAGAAGGTCAACGAGGTCACGCCGAAGCTGTTCGCCCGCTACCGCACCGCCGCCGACTACGCCGGGGCGGACCGGGGCGAGCTGGAGGAGCTGATCCGGCCCACCGGGTTCTACCGCAACAAGACCAGCTCCCTGATCAACCTGGGCCGCGCGCTCTGCGAGCGCTACGACGGCGAGGTGCCGGGCAAGCTGGCCGACCTGGTGACGCTGCCCGGGATCGGGCGCAAGACCGCGAACGTGATCCTCGGCAACGCCTTCGACGTCCCCGGCATCACCGTCGACACCCACTTCCAGCGGCTGGTGCAACGGTGGCAGCTGACCAGCGAGACCGACCCGGTCAAGATCGAGCACGCGATCGGCGGGCTCTACCCGAAGCGCGACTGGACGATGCTGTCGCACCGGATCATCTTCCACGGCCGTCGGGTCTGCCACGCCCGCAAGCCCGCCTGCGGCGCGTGCACGCTGGCGAAGCTCTGCCCGGCCTATGGCACCGGGCCGACCGAGCCGGCGGCCGCGGCCAAGCTGTTGAAGGGCCCCCGCGCGCGGGACCTGGCGGTCGCCGTCGGCCTCGACCCCGACCTGGTGCCGCAGCAGGCGGCCGCGGCGGACGTGCCGTGACGCGCCGGCTCGCCTACCTGCTCGTCCCGCTGCTGCTCGCGGCGGCCGGCTGCACCGCCACGGCCGAGGAGCCGGCCGGCCCGGCGCCGGCCACCCGGGCCGAGCGTCCGTCGCCGTTCGCCGACTGCGCCCCGCTGACCGTCACGCCCGCGTCGGCCGCCCCGGCCCCGGCCGGCGCCGCCGGCGCCGAGCTGCCCGACCTGACCCTCAACTGCTTCACCGGCGGCGCGCCGGTGCGGGTGCGGGACGTCAAGGGCCCGGCGGTGATCAACGTGTGGGCGTCCTGGTGCGCCCCGTGCCGCAAGGAGCTGCCCGCCTTCCAACGGCTCAGCGAGCGGGCCGACGGGCGGTTCCAGGTGATCGGCGTGAACAGCCGGGACAGCCGGGGCGGCGCGCAGTCCATCGGCGAGGACTTCGGCGTCGGTTTCCCGATGCTCGTCGACCAGGGTGACGCATTCCAACGCTCGCTCGAACGCAACGCGTTCCCGCTGACCGTCCTGGTCGACGCCGACGGTCGGATCCGGCACGTCGACGCGACCGGCGCGTTGGACGACGACCGGCTCGCGAAGCTGGTCCGCACCCATCTCGGGGTGACGGTGTGACCCGGAGGCCGCCCGCGTGGTTCGACCCGCTGCTGGGCCGGCTGGGCACCGCCCGGGCGGAGGACTTCACCCGGATCGTCACCCCGGACAGCGGCGGCCGGGAGAGCGCCGTGCTGGTGCTGCTCGGCGAGGAACCCGACGCCGGGCCGGACGTGCTGGTCCTCCAGCGCGCCGCGACGCTGCGCAACCACGCCGGGCAGCCCGCCTTCCCCGGCGGCGCCGCCGACCCGGAGGACGCCGACGCCCGCGCCACCGCGCTGCGCGAGGCGAACGAGGAGGTCGGCCTCGACCCCGGCAGCGTCACCGTGCTGGCCGAGCTGCCCCGGCTCTGGATCCCGGTCAGCGACTTCGTGGTCACCCCGGTGCTCGCCTGGTGGCACGAGCCGCACCCGGTGCACCCGCGCGAGCCGGCCGAGGTCGCGCACGTCGCCCGGCTCCCGGTCGCCGAGCTGGTCGACCCGGACAACCGCATGCGGGTACGCCATCCCAGCGGCTGGATCGGCCCCGCCTTCTCGGTGCGCGGCATGCTGGTCTGGGGCTTCACCGCCGGTGTGATCGACACGTTGTTGCAGATGGGCGGTTGGGCCCGGCCGTGGCCGCGCAGCCGGGTGGTGGAGTTGCCGCCGGTGGGCGCCACCCCCGCCCCGTCGGCCGGCACCGACGCGGTGGACGAGACCCGGGTGCGCTGATCACCCGGGCGCACCCTCAGGTCACGTTCAGCGAGCGCTGAGCCTCCCGTGGGCCCGGTGCCCGTACCCTTGGGGCGTGTCCGCCGTGGATCTCGTCCTGCTCCTGCTCATGCTCGTGTTCGCGATCAGCGGATACCGCCAGGGCTTCGTCATCGGGGCCCTGTCGTTCTCCGGGTTCTTCCTGGGCGCGCTGCTCGGCCTCCAGATCGGCCCGCTGATCGCCCAGCAGTTCGCGGCGAGCGGCACCCGGGTCCTGATCTCCCTGGTGGCGATCTTCGGGCTCGCCGTGCTGGGGCAGGCGCTGGCCGGCTGGCTCGGCTCCAACCTGCGCGCGGCCATCACCGGGCCGGCCGGGAAGAAGATCGACGACGTCGGCGGCGCGTTCATCTCCGTCATCGCGGTCATGCTGGTGGCCTGGCTCGTCGCGGTGCCGCTGGGCTCCTCCTCGGTGCCCTGGCTGGCCGCCTCGGTCAAGAACAGCGCGCTGCTCACCGTCGTCGACCGGGTGCTGCCCGACCAGGCGCAGGAACTGTCCACGGCGCTGCGCGACACGGTCGACACCAACGGCTTCCCCGACGTGTTCAACGGGCTGGACCGCACCACGGCCCGGCAGGTGTCCCCACCCGACCCGGCGCTGGCCAACTCCCAGGTGGTGCAGAACAGCAAGCGGTCCGTGGTCAAGGTGCTCGGCTCCGCGCCGAGCTGCTCGCGCCGGATCGAGGGTTCCGGCTTCGTCTACGCCGACGACCGGGTGATGACCAACGCGCACGTGGTGGCCGGCACCCGTTCGGTGGCGGTGGAGTTGCGCGGCGAGCGGTACGACGGCGAGGTGGTCGTCTACGACCCGAACCGCGACCTGGCCGTGCTCTACGTGCCCGGCCTGCCCGGGCCGTCGCTGCGCTTCGCCGCGGGTGAGGCGGGCAGCGGGGCGGACGCGATCGTGCTCGGCTTCCCGCTCGACGGCCCGTACGACGCCCGCCCGGCCCGGGTCCGCGACGTCGACCGGATCACCGGGCCGGACATCTACTCCGCCGGTGACGTGACCCGGGAGATCTACACCATCCGGGCGCTGGTGCGCAGCGGCAACTCCGGCGGACCGCTGGTCTCGTCGAACGGGCTGGTGCTCGGGGTGATCTTCGCGGCGGCCGCGGACGACCCGAACACCGGTTTCGCGGTGACCGCGGCCGAGGCGCGGTCGGTGGCGTTGGCGGGCGCGGAGCGTACCCGGGGAGTGGGCACCGGCGACTGCACCTGAGCCGGCCGACGGCGGCCGGGCGGCGCGGGGTTCAGCCCCCGGCCGGCGCGCCGGCCGGCGCCACGTCGTCGCCCGACCGGTTCAGCGGCAGTTTCGCGCGCCCCCAGGTCAGCGTGCGGTCGAGCACCGCGCGCGCCATGATCGCCACGCAGGTCCCGCCGTTGAGGAACGAGGCCACCACGTCGCTGGGGTGGTGCATGCCCCGGTACATCCGGGTCAACGCCACCCCCACCGGCACCAGCACCAGCAGCGCCCACCAGGTGACCTTGGCCGGGGTGCTGCGCGCCCGCAGCGCCAGCAGCACCGCGAGGCCGACGTAGAGCGCGGTCGCGGCGGACGTGTGCCCGGACGGGAAGCTGGACGTCGGCGGGGACGCGTCCATGTGCTCGACGGCCGGGCGGTTCCGGTCGATGACCATGGTGGTGAAGAGGAAGATCAACGCCTGGGCGATCACCGCCGCGCAGAGGAAGAGCGGCTCCCGCCAGCGGTGCAGCACCAACCGC
This sequence comes from Micromonospora sp. WMMD754, assembly GCF_049315235.1. Lineage (NCBI taxonomy): Bacteria > Bacillati > Actinomycetota > Actinomycetes > Micromonosporales > Micromonosporaceae > Micromonospora > Micromonospora sp. WMMD754. The sequence goes on along the minus strand of NZ_CP186058.1, from coordinate 1,643,966 downwards.
AGCACCAGCGCGGCCAGCACGGTCACCACGACGATCATCTGGGTGCTGGCCAACGTGCTGAAGACCAGCGACACGTCGTTCCAGCCCCCCGTCCGGTCGGCCGCCAGCTCGCGGTTGACCGCGTCCTCCACGGTGAACGGCCAGGTGTGCGCGAGGACCCGGGTGACCAGGAGTCCCAACCCCACCATGAGAGCGAACAGCAGCGCCAGCGGCAGCAGGACCCGCCGGGTGACCCGGACCACGACATCGGACATGGGCCGCCATCTACCCAGATCCGCGCCGGACTACGCCCGTGGGTCGTCCGGCCCCGGTTCGGCCAGCTCCGGCTCGATCCCCTCGCGCAGCGGACGCGTGGTCCGCCGGCCGGTCGAGGTCCGCCACGTGGCGAAGGCGGCCGCCGTGGCGGCCACCACGGCCACCCCGAGCACCCAGCCGCCCACCACGTCGCTGGTCCAGTGCACGCCCAACGCGATCCGGCTCAGCCCGGTGACCACCATGACCAGCGCGGCAGCCGTCCACAGCGCGACCCGACCGGTCCGGCTGTCCCGGGCGAACGGCAGGAACACCAGCAGCAACACCCCGGCCGCCAGCGCCGCGTTCAACGCGTGACCGGACGGGAAGGAGTAGCCCGCCGCGCGCGCCACCGGATCCAGCAGCTCCGGCCGGTCCCGCCCGACCAGCAGCTTCAGCAACGCGCCGAGCAGCCCACCGACCAGCATGGTGGCGACCACCCACACGGCCAGCCGGGGCGCGCCGCGACGCAGCAGCCACACCACCACCACCGCGGCGGCCACCCGCAACGGCCCCGGCCCCAGCGCGTGGGTCCACACGGTCATCACGTGGACCCAGGCCGGATGGTCCACCGCGTAGCCGTGGAACGTGTCGGTGATCGACGCGTCCAGTCGGAGCAGCGGCGGCCAGGCACCCAGCACCAGCAGCGCGAGCAGGGCGAACGGCACGAGCACCAGGAAGGCCGCGGTGGCGGCCAGGGTGAGCCGGAGACCCAGCGAGTGGTCGGGGTCGAGGCGGCGGGCCCGCCAGGACCGCTCCCGCATGGACGTCGGACCGGTGGTGTTCATGCGCCGTTCACTACCCAGGGCACGGCCTGATCAGACCGGCCGCGCCGGTCAGCGGCGGCTCTGCCGGAACCGGCGCACCATCAGCGCGGTGCCGGTGACCAGGGCGACGAACAACGCCAGCCCGGTCCACAACCGCTCCGGCGCGGAGTCGTCGGCCTGCCCGGCCGGGCGGGCCGACCACCCGGACTGCTGCGTACGGCCGAGCGGATCGCCGCCCTGCCCCGCGCCCGCCGCCCGGCTGTCCCGGCCCTCGCCGGGCGCCGGCCCGAAGCCCACCACACCCGGGGAGGCGTTGTCGTCGAGCGGGTTGCGCCCCACCGGCGACACGTCGGCGGTGAGCGCGGCCACCGGATCCACCATGCCGAAGCCGAACCGGTCGTCCCGCCCGGTCGGGCCGAGATCCCGGGCGGTGCTGATCAGCCGGTTCACCACGTCCCCGGCCGGCATCCGCGGATAGCGGGCCCGGACCAGGGCAGCCGTCGCGGCGACCAGCGGCGCGGCGAAGCTCGTCCCCTGCACCCGCCAGTAGCCGCCCTGCTGCCGCGCGCCGTAGAGGGCGGTGGCCGGGGCGCTGAGGATGGTCTCGCGGCCGGTGACCGAGCCGGACCAGAGGTTCTCGCTGTTGCGGTCCAGCCCGGTCACCGCCAGCACGCCCGGCTCCCGGGCCGGGTACCAGACCTTGGTGCTGGTCGACGTGGCCAGGTTGCCGGTGCAGGCGACCACCACCACGTCGCGCGCGAACGCGTAGTCGAGCGCCGCGGCCAGGGCCGGGCTGTCACCGCTGCCGCCGAGCGACAGGTTGATCACGCGGGCGCCGTTGTCCACCGCCCACCGCACGGCCTTCGCGATGACCAGTGCGTCGTCGTACCGGTTCTCCGCGTCCAGCACGCGGACCGGGAGGATCCGGGCGTCCGGCGCCAGCCCCACCACGCCCCGGTCGTCGTCGGCCCGCCCGGCGATCAGCCCGGCCACCGTGGTGCCGTGCCCGACCGGGTCCGGCCCGCCCGCGCCGTCCGGGTCGACCAGGTCGAGGCCGGGCAGCACCTGCCCGGCCAGGTCCGGATGCGCACCGTCCACACCGGAGTCGATCACCGCGACCACCACGCCGCGACCGGTCGAGGTGCGCCAGGCGGTCTTCGCCCGCAACTCCGCCAACTGCCACTGCTCGTCGCGGACCTGGTCGGTGCGGACCGCCGCGTCGGGCGCCCGGGCCGGCAGCGGACGGGCGACGGGGACAGCCGCTGTCGCGTGCGCCGGTGGCGCGAGCGGGCCGCCCGCGACGACCAGCGCCGACACCGCGGCGAGCAGTGCCCGTCCGGTGAGACGCCGGGATGGCACGCCGGGAGCTCCCTGCCGTTCCCTGGTCACATTCCCCAGCCATTCCGTCGCGTCCGACACATGCTGCTCGGAGATTACCGGTTGTCCCGACCGTCACGGGGCAACTCCGCACGCCCGGTCACCCGGGCGGAAGATGGGCCAACTGCACCAGACGTACGCCCTCACGGCGGGTGACCAGACGGGCCCGTCCCGGGGGCAGCGGGCCGGCCTTCACCTGACCGACGAGCGGCCCCTCCTCCGGGCCCCCCGACATCACCAGCCCGGCCGTGGACAGCTCCCGCAGCCGCTGGATGACCGGCTCGTACGACGTCCGGCCGGCGCCACCCGAGCGCCGCGCCAGCACCAGGTGCAGCCCGACGTCCCGGGCGTGCGGGAGGTGCTCCTCCAACGCGCGCAACGGGTTGCTCGGCCCGCCGGCCACCAGGTCGTAGTCGTCCACCAGCACGAACAGCTCCGGCCCCGTCCACCAGGACCGGGCGCGCAGCTCGGCCGGCGTCACCCCGGGACCGGGCTGCCGCCCCTGCAGGTAGCCGGCCGCCGATTCGATCAGCTCGGTGGTGTGCGGCGCGGCCGTGCCGTACCCGATCAGGTGCGGCGTGTCGATCGTGCCCATCAGGCTGCGCCGGTAGTCCACCAGGATCACCCGGGCCTGCTCCGGGGTGAACCGGCGGACGATCGAGGTGGCCAACGCGCGCAGGAACGAGGACTTGCCGCACTCGGCGTCGCCGAACACCACGAAGTTGGGTTCGGTGGCGAAGTCGAGCACCACCGGGGACAGGTCCGCCTCGGCCACCCCCACCGGGAACGCCAGCCCGGTGGTCGAGGTCTGGTCCAGCTCGGCGTACGGCAGCACCGGCGGGAGCAGCCGCACCCGGGGCGCCACCGGACCGGCCCAGGCGCCGGCGACCGCCTTGACCAGGTCGCCGGTCTCGGCGCCCAGGGTGGTGGCCCGCGGTTCGGCGGTGAGGAAGTGCAGTCCGCCGGCGGTGATCCCGCGCCCCGGCCGCTCCTCCGGCACGGTCGCCGCCAGCGCCCGCTTGACCACCGCCGAGTCGGCCGGATCACCGAGGCGCAGCTCCAGCCGGGAGCCGAACAGGTCGCGGATCGCCGGCCGGAAGTCCGACCAGCGCAGCGCGGTCGCCACCACGTGCACCCCGTACGCGAGGCCGCGCGTGGCCAGCTCGGTGACCAGCGGCTCCAGGTCCTCGTACTCGCCGCGCAGGGTGTTCCAGCCGTCGACCACCAGGAACACGTCCCCGAACGGGTCGGCGCCGCCCGGCCCGCCCGCGGCCCGTCGCCGACGCCAGGCCGCCATCGACTCCACCCCCGACTCGGTGAAGCGCCGCTCCCGCTCGACGAGCACGTTGACGACCTCGCCGACGGTCCGGCGGACCGCGGTGCCGTCGGTGCGCCCGCTCACCCCGCCGACGTGCGGCAGGTCGCGCAGCGCGCCGAGCGTCCCCCCGCCGAGGTCGAGGCAGTAGACCTGCACCTCGGCCGGCGTGTGGGTGAGGGCGAGCGCGCAGACCAGCGTGCGCAGCAGGCTGGACCGGCCGCTGCGGGTGGTGCCGACCACCCCGACGTGCCCGGCCGCGCCGTCGAGGGCCAGCCAGAAGAGGTCCCGCCGCTGCTCGAACGGCTTGTCCACCACGGCCACCGGCACCTGCAACGCGCCGTGCAGCTCCGGATTGGCCACGGTCAGCCCGCGCACCGGGTCGCTCCCGATCGCGCCGAGCAGCTCGTCGAGCGTCGGCGAGGCGTCCAGCGGGGGGAGCCACACCTGGTGCGCCGGCGGGCCCTGCCCGGCCAGCCGGTCCACCAGCAGGTCGAGCAGGGTCCCGCCGGTCTCCTCCTCGACCGGGAGGGCCGCCGGCGCGGCCGGCTCGGGCACCGGGACCAGGTGGCTGGAGAAGGCGAGCACGCGGGGGCTCCCGGCGCCGGCCGTACCCGCCGGGCCGGGGCGGCGGCGGACCGTCCCGGAGACGTACGCGGCCTTGAACCGGACCAGCGGGTCGGTGCCGGAGCGCAGGTAGCCGTGGCCCGGGGTGCGGGGCAGCTCGTGCGCGTCCGGCACGCCGAGCACGGTCCGGGACTCCAGCGCGGAGAACGTGCGCAAACCGATCCGGTAGGACAGGTGGGTGTCCAGCCCGCGCAGCCGGCCCTCCTCCAGCCGTTGGCTGGCCAGCAGCAGGTGCACCCCGAGCGACCGGCCGAGCCGCCCGATCTGCACGAACAGGTCGATGAAGTCGGGCTTGGCGGAGAGCAGCTCGGAGAACTCGTCGCAGATCAGCAGCAGCGACGGCAGCGGGGCCAGCGGGGTGCCGGCCGCCCGGGCCCGCTCGTAGTCGCGCACGCTGGCGAAGTTGCCCGCCCGGCGCAGCAGCTCCTGTCGGCGCATCAGCTCCCCGTTGATCGCGTCCACCATCCGGTCGACCAGGGGCAGCGCGTCGGCCAGGTTGGTGATCACGGCGGCGGTGTGCGGCAGCCGCTCGAACGGCGCGAACGTGGCGCCGCCCTTGAAATCGACGAGCACGAAGTTGAGCTGCTCCGAGCTGTGCGTGGCGGCCAGGCCGAGCACGAGCGTGCGGAGCAGCTCCGACTTGCCCGAGCCGGTGGCGCCGATCAGCAGGCCGTGCGGCCCCATCCCGTCCTGCGCCGACTCCTTCAGGTCGAGGTCGATCGCCCCGCCGTCGGCACCCACCCCGATCGGCACCCGCAGCCGGTCCCGCGCGGCCCGGGGCGCCCACCCCTGCTCGGCGGTGAAGCCCTCGGGGTCGCCGAGGCCGAGCAGCTCGGGCAGGCCCGGCTCGGCGCCGGGCGGCGCGTCCGGCCCGCGTACGGTGCCGGCCAGCCGCAGCGGCGCGAGTCGCCGGGCCACCGCCTCGGCGTCGGCGGCCGGCAGCGCGTCGGCGGCGCCGACCTCGGCGTGCCCTTCCGCGGAGTGCGAGTGCAGCCGGCCGTCGACCAGGTCGAGCAGCAGCGCGTAGCGGTCGAGCAGCCGTGGGGGCGGGGTGTCCAGGTCGAGCACGGTGACCGCGTCGATGCCGCCGTCGCCGGCCAGGTCGGCGGCGCCGGTCAGGTCGCCGCCGTCGAGCACCACGACCACGTGCGGCCCGTCGGTGGCCGGGCCGTGCGGGCTGAACCGGGACCGGCTGCCGAGCACGTCGGCGAGGAGCCGTTCCAGGTCGGCGGCGGAGCTGGTGACCAGGCGCACCGCGCCCAGGGCGTCGGTACGCGTCGGGTGGTGGGCGTGCGGCAGCCACTTCACCCACTCCCACCGGTCCCGGCGCTCCGGCCCGGCACAGACCGCGACCAGCAGCTCGTCCGGGGCGTGGAAGACCGCGAGCTGGGTGAGCACCGCCCGGGCCAGGGCCTGCGCGGCGGGCGAGCCGGCGCCGCGTACCGGACCCGCCGGACCGCGCACGAAGACCCGGGCGAAGCTGCGCAGCGACAGCGCCACCGGCAGGTCCGGCACCACCGAGTACGCGTCCAGGAAGCGCCGCAGCGCCCCGGCGGTCATCGGCTCCAACTCCTCCAGCGGCCGGGTGACCGGCGGAACCAGTGGCGTGGCCAGCGTCTGCGGCCCGACACCGACCCGGACCACGGCGAAGTCGGGGTCGGCCGGCCGGCGTTCCCAGACCCGGTGGCTGTCCACCGTGGACCAGAGCCGGCCCGGCTCGGGATGGCGGTAGGAGAGCCCGGCCCGCTGGGCGCCGGCGGTCTCCCGGACCCGGCGGCGCAGCGTGGCCAGGTGGCGCAGGTATTCCCGGCGGGCGGCCATCAGCTCGGACTTCTTCGGGCCGGCGCTGCCCCAGGTGGTCACCAGCATGGCCAGCGAGGAGAGCCCGAACATGCCGCCCACCGCGTACGAGTAGGCCCCGCCGCCCCGGCCGAACATCATCGCCATGGCCACCGTCCCGCCGAGCATCGGCAACACCATCAACGCCTGCTGCCAGCGCCCCCCGGTCGCCACCGGGATCTCCGGCGGCGCCTCGACGGGCAGCTCGCCGACCGGGATCTCCGGGGCCGGGCGGCGCGGCGGCCGCTTGATGACGACAGTGGACAACGATCCTCCCATGGCTCTCGGTAACCCGAGCCTGGCTCATAGTAGGTAAAGTCCTCTCGTCCGTCAGCCCACCGATCCGGTCCCGGATGGAGATACGTCGATGACAAGCGGGCTCGCCCGGGTCACCATCAGCGCGCCCCGGCGCCGGGTCGACGTGGCCCTGCCGGAGCAGGTCCCCCTGGCCGAGTTGCTGCCCGAGGTGCTCCGGCACGCCGGGGAGGGGCTGGCCGACGACGGGGAACGGCACGGCGGCTGGCTGCTGCGGCGCACCGACGGCGCGGTGCTCGCCACCGCCCAGGCGCTGCTGCCGCAGGGCGTCCGGGACGGCGAGGTGCTGCACCTCGTGCCGGCCCGCGCCGAGTGGCCCGAACTGGAGTACGACGACGTGGTCGAGGCGATCGTCGACGGGGCCCGACGCCGGGGCGCCGCCTGGTCCGCCCCGGCCACCCGGGCCGCCGCGCTGGCCGGGGCCGGCGTGCCGCTGGCCGTCGGGCTGGTCGCCGTGCTGACCGCCGGCGCCGGGGGCCGGGACTGGCCGGTCGCCGCGGCGGTCACCCTGATCCTGGTGCTCGCCGCCACCGCGGCGTCCCGGGCGTACGGGGACGGCCCGGTCGGCGCCACCCTCGGCGGGTACGCGCTGCCCTGGGCGGCGACGGCCGGCGCGCTGGCGGTCGGCTCGGGCGACCCGGTCGGTCCGATCCCCGGGCTGCGCTGGATCGGCGCCCCCGAACTGCTCGTCGGCTCGGTGGCGCTGCTGCTGGTGGCGGTGCTCGGCCTGCTCGGGGTGGCCAGCCGGTCCCGGGTCTTCGTGGCCGGCGTCACAGTGGGCGCGGCCGGGGCGGTGGCCGCGCTCGGTGGGCTGCTGCTGACGCCCGCCGGCACCGCGGCCGTGCTGCTCGCCGTCCTGGTCTTCGCGCTCGGCGGGCTGCCGCTGCTGGCCATCCGGCTCGGCAAGCTGCCGCTGCCGCCGCTCACCCTGCCCGCTCCCGCCGGCACCCGTGACCTGCCCGACCGGGGACGGGTGCACGCCGCCGTGGCCCGCGCCGAGGAGGTACTGACCGGGATGCTGATCGGCCACGCCGCGCTGGCCGTCGGCGCGATCGGGGTGCTCGTCGCGGCCGGCGGGACCGCCGCGTGGCTGCTGGTCGCCGTCGGCAGCGGGGTGCTGCTGCTGCGCTCCCGGCTCTTCGTGGCGGTGCGGCACCGGCTGCCGGCCGTCGTCGCCGGGCTCGCCGGGTACGCCCTGCTCGGCGCGGTGCTGGCGGAACGGGCCGGTCCGGGCGGGCGACTCGCGCTGACCGTCGGCGGGCTGGCCCTGGCCCTGGTGGCGGTGACCGCCGGCGCCACGTACGCCCGGCGACCGGTGTCCCCGTACCTCGGCCGGCTGGCCGACCTGACCGACACCGCCCTGGTGGTCGCGGTGGTCCCGGTGGCCTGCGCGGTGCTCGACCTCTACGACCGGGCCCGCGGCCTGCTCGCCTGAATACGCGACGGCCCGGACCGCGACGCGCGACCCGGGCCGTTCGAGGAACCTGACCGTCAGTGCAGCGTCTCGCCGCGCTCCTCGGCCTCCTTGGCGCGCCGGTAGGACGCGGCGATCTCGGCCTCGGCCTCGACCCGGCCGACCCAGGTCGCGCCCTCGACCGACTTGCCCGGCTCCAGGTCCTTGTAGACCTCGAAGAAGTGCTGGATCTCCAGGCGGTCGAACTCGCCCAGGTGGTGGATGTCCCGCAGGTGCTCCTGGCGCGGGTCCTCGTAGGGGACGCAGAGGACCTTGTCGTCGCCGCCCTTCTCGTCGGTCATCCGGAACATGCCGATGGTGCGACAGCGGATCAGGCAGCCGGGGAAGGTCGGCTCGGGCACCAGCACCAGCGCGTCCAGCGGGTCGCCGTCCTCGCCCAGGGTGCCCTCGATGAAGCCGTAGTCGGCCGGGTACTGCGTGGAGGTGAAGAGGGTGCGGTCCAGCCGGATCCGGCCGGTCGCGTGGTCCACCTCGTACTTGTTGCGGTGACCCTTGGGGATCTCAACCGTGACGTCGAAATCCATTTCCCACGCTCCCTCGTTTGCCCACGCTGGCTAACGGAACCAGCGGCTCGCCGCCCGCACGGGTGAACGCCCCCCGCCGGCTCCGGCCGCCGCATAGTGTTCGGACCGAAGTAGTGTCACCCAAGGTGATTTCGAGCGGGGAGGAGGGGGCCGTGGGGAGGGAAGATTCACACTACCGCCCCGAGGGGGTTGACGGGCGACGGTCCGTCGGATCCGGTTCCGGTGGAGCCACCGGGCGGGTGTCCGTCCCCGGCGCCAACGTTCCCCATCGTCCGGCCCCGGCCAGCGGATCGGCCCGGGTCACCCCGACCGGCGACCCGGCGGCGGCCCCGGTGAGCTGGCCCGGCGCGCCTGCTCCGATCCCGGTGAGCCCGCCGGTCCCGCCGGTCGGCGCCGCCCCGCCGCCGCCCCCGCCCGCCGTTCCGCCGCGCCGCCGTCGTGGCCGCCTGGTCGCGGCGCTGGCGGGCGTGCTGGTGCTGGTCCTCGCGGTGGCCGGGCTGGCGGTGCTCCGCCCGGGTCCGGTCGCCCGTCTGCTGGGCGGCGAGGCCACCCCGTCCGGTGCCACCGCCGCGCCGCCCGAGCCGGACCCGCCGGCCGTGCTCGGCGGTCCCGACGCCAACGCGCCGCTGCCCACCGAGGCCGGGATCCGGGCCGCGCTGGAACCGCTGGTGGGCGCCGCCGCGCTCGGCGACCGGGTGAACGTCTCGGTGGCGGACGTGGCCACCGGCGAGGCGCTCTACGGCAAGGGACCGGACGCGCCGACCGTGCCCGCCTCGGTGACCAAGCTCGCCACCGGTGTCGCGGTGCTCGCGGCGCGTGGCCCGGCTTACCGGATCCCCACCCGCGCGGTGGCCGGCCCGAACCCCGGCGAGGTGGTGCTGGTCGGCGGCGGCGACCCCACGCTCGCGGTGGACAAGAACGGCTTCTACCCGGGCGCGGCCCGGCTGGACGACCTGGCCGCCCAGGTGCGCGACGCGCTCGGCGGCACCGCACCGACCAAGGTGATCGTCGACTCGTCGCTGTTCAGCGGGCCGGTCTTCGAGCCCGGCTGGGACGCCGACATCCCCACCGGCGACTTCGGCGCGGCGATCACCGCGCTGATGACCGACGGCGCCCGCAAGGACCCGGCGCTGGCGCGGCGCACCGCCGAGGAGACCAACCACGCCGCCGAGCGGGTGCCCCAGCCGGACCTGACCGCCGGCCGGCAGTTCGCCAAGCTGCTCGGGCTCACCGGTGGCGCCGCCCAGGTGACCCGGGGCGCGGCGCCGACCGCCGGGGGTTCCGGGTCGGCCGGCCCGGCGCCCGGCACCGAGCTGGGCAAGGTCGAGTCCCTGCCGGTGATCCGGCTGGTCGACATCATGATCAGCGACAGCGACAACGTGATCGCCGAGGCGATGGCCCGCCAGGTGGCGCTGGCCAAGGGCAAGCCCGGCTCGTTCACCGGGGGCGCGGCCGCCACCGACGAGGTGCTCGGCGAGCTGGGACTGCCGGCCGGCGAGATCAGCCTCGCCGACGGCAGCGGGCTGTCGCGCACCAACCGGATCAGCCCGTCCCTGCTCACCGAGCTGATCACGCTCGCCGGGAACGGCAGCCACCCGGAGCTGGCGGCGATCTTCGGCGGGCTGCCGGTCGGCGGCTGGTCCGGCACGCTCGACGAGCGCTACCGGGCGGCCGCCACCGCCGCCGGCGCCGGCGTGGTGCGGGCCAAGACCGGGACCCTGACCGGGGTGAACGCGATCGCCGGAACGGTGCTCACCGCCGACGGGCGGCTGCTCACCTTCGCCGTGCTCACCGACCGGACGCAGGGCTCGCTGGACGAGACCCGGCAGGCGCTCGACCGGATCACCTCCGCGCTGGCCGGCTGCGGCTGCCGCTGACCGACCGACGTCGATCGGCCGACGCGAGCCCGGGTGGGGGTGTCGCGGCGCGGGTACGGTGGGTTCATGGCGCAGTTCGTGGACTGGGATCTGGCCGCCGCGACCGCGGGGGCGCTGGGCAAGTCGGGCCCCCGCGTGTCATACGCGGAGGCCACCGACGTGGTGGGCGACCTGCGCCGGCTGACCGAGGAGGCCGCCGGTCACGTGGCCGACTACACCGGGCTGCGCGCCCAGGTGGCCCACCCGCCGGTGCGCGTGGTCGACCGCCGGGACTGGGCGGCGGCCAACATCGCCGGGCTGCGCGAGGTGGTCACGCCACTGGTCGAGCGGCTCTCCGGGGACAAGCGGCCCGGCGCGCTCACCGAGGCGATCGGCTCCCGGCTCACCGGCGTGCAGGCCGGCACCGTGCTGGCCTACCTCTCCGGCCGGGTCCTCGGCCAGTACGAGGTCTTCGCCGGCGACCCGGGCCAACTGCTGCTGGTGGCCCCGAACATCGTCGAGGTGGAGCGGAAGCTCGGCGCGGACCCGCGCGACTTCCGCCTCTGGGTGTGCCTGCACGAGGTGACCCACCGGACCCAGTTCACCGCCGTGCCGTGGATGCGCGCCTACTTCCTCGGCGAGGTGCAGGCGTTCGTGGACGCCTCGCAGGGCGGTGAGCACCTGCTGGAGCGGCTGCGCCGCGGCGTGGCGACGCTCTCCGACGCGGTGAAGGACCCGGAGAGCCGGGCCAGCGTGCTCGACATCGTGCAGACCCCGGCGCAGCGCGCCGTGCTGGACCGGCTGACCGCGTTGATGACGCTGCTGGAGGGGCACGCCGAGTTCGTGATGGACGGCGTCGGCCCCGAGGTCATCCCCAGCGTCGGCGCGATCCGGGCCGCGTTCAACCGCCGCCGGGAGTCCGGCAACCCGCTGGAGAAGGCGATCCGCCGGCTGCTCGGCATCGAGGTCAAGATGCGCCAGTACGCCGAGGGCCGCAAGTTCGTGCACGGCGTGGTCGACCGGGTCGGCATGGCCGGCTTCAACAAGATCTTCTCCTCCCCGCTCACCCTGCCCCGGCTCGACGAGCTGGGCGATCCGGACGCCTGGGTGAACCGGGTGCACGGGCCGGCCGGTGCCACCCCGGCCGCCGGCTGACCCGGCCCTCCGGCCGCCGGTCGGCCCGGCGCCCGCGCCGTCCGTGGCGGCCGTGCGGCTCGCCGTGCGGCGGCTGCTGACCGACCTGCCCGCCGCCGGACCGGTCCTGGTGGCCTGCTCCGGTGGCCCCGACTCGCTGGCGCTCGCCGCCGCCACCGCGTTCGTGGCTCCCCGGCTCGGCCGCCCGGCCGGACTGGTCACGGTCGACCACGCCCTCCAGCCCGGCTCCGCCGAGCGGGCCGACGCGGTCGCCGCCTGGGCCCGCACGGCCGGGCTCGACCCGGTCGAGGTGCTCCGGGTACGCGTGGACGGGCGGCCCGGCGGTCCCGAGGCCGCCGCCCGCGGGGCCCGCTACGAGGCGTTGGTCGAGGTCGCCCGCCGGCACGGCGCGGCCGGGGTCCTGCTCGGGCACACCCGCGACGACCAGGCCGAGACGGTGCTGCTGGCGCTGGCCCGGGGCGCCGGCCCGCGCGGACTGTCCGGCATGCCGGAACGGCGCGACCTCGACGGGGTGCCGCTGCTGCGCCCGCTGCTCGACGTCGCGCGCGACGACACCCGGTCGGCCTGCGCCGCGCTCGGGCTCGACCCGTGGACCGATCCGCACAACACCGACCCCGCGTACGCCCGGGCCCGGGTCCGGGCCGACGCGCTGCCGGCGCTCGTCGCCGCGCTCGGCCCGGGCGTGGTGGCGAACCTGGCCCGGACCGCCCGGCTGCTCGCGGCCGACACCGCCGCCCTGGACGCGTTGGCCGACGCCGCCTTGGCCGACGTCCGGGCCGGCGATGAGGGGTTGTCGGTCGACAAGCTGGCCGCGCTGCCCGCGGCGGTGCGCACCCGGGTGCTGCACGCCTGGGCCCGGGAGCTGGGGGCCGCGCCGGCTGCCCTGTCGCAGCGGCACGTGGCGGCATTGGACGCCCTGGTCACCGGCTGGCGGGGGCAGGGGCCGGTGCACCTGCCCGGCGGTCGTCCGGTCCGCCGTCACGCCGACCGCCTGCTCGGCTGACCGTCGCGGCGGGGCGACGGTCAGGCGTCGGCGCGCTCGCGGAACGTGGTCCGGTAGGCGTGCGGGGTGGTGCCGACCCGGCGGGTGAAGTGGTGCCGCAGCGCTGCCGCGTCGCCGAAGCCGGCCTGGTCGGCGACGCTCTCCACGCTGAGCCGGGTGTCCTCCAGCAGTCGTCGGGCGAGCAGCACCCGTTGGTTGGTCAGCCAGTCGTGCGGGGTGGTGCCGGTCTCGGCCCGGAACCGGCGGGCGAAGGTCCGCGGCGCCATGTCGGCCCGGGCGGCCAGCTCGTCCACGGTCACGGTGCGGTCGAGGTGGCCCATCAGCCACTCCAGCACCGGTTCGAGCGTGGGGGCCTCCGGCGCGCGGGGGATCGGCGCCTCGACGTACTGGGCCTGCCCGCCGTCGCGGTGCGGCGGGACGACCATCCGCCGGGCCAGCCGGGTGGCCACGGCCGAGCCGTGCGCCTGGCGGACCAGGTGCAGGCAGGCGTCGATCCCGGCGGCGGTGCCGGCGCTGGTGAGCAGCCGGCCGTCCTGCACGTAGAGCGAGTTGCACCGGACCCGGGCCGCCGGGAAGCGCTGCTGAAGCTCGTCGACGTGCCGCCAGTGGGTGGTGCAGTCGCGCCCGTCGAGCAGGCCCGCCTCGCCGAGCACGAACGCGCCGGCGCAGACGCTGAGCAGCCAGGCGCCCCGGTCGGCGGCGCGGCGCAGCGCGGCGAGCACCGGCTCGGGCACCGGCGTCCCCTCGGCGTGCGCCGGCACCGCCACCAGGTCGGCCTCGTCCACGGGCGCGAGGTCGGCGGTCGGGGTGAGCAGGAAGCCGGAGCGGCTGCGGACCGGGGCGCCGTCGGCGGTGCAGACGTCGAACCGGTAGCCGGGGAAGCCGTCGACCGTGCGGTCGGTGCCGAACACCTCGGCGACGACGCCGAGTTCGAACGCGGCGACCTCGTCGAGCGCGATGACGGCGACGGAGCGGAGCATGTGACGAGGGTAACCCGAGAGGTGGCAGGAAATCGATGCCCGCTGGCATTCCTGCCACTGTCCGGACCGGACGGCGGGTCGGAAACTAGATGGTGTCCGGTGCGCACCGGCGGCGAAAACCATCCGAACCACGCGAAAGCGAGCGCCGCCATGACCGTTCTCCTGCTCCTGCTCTTCCTGCTCCTGCTCGTCGGCGCCAGCGCCCTCGGGCTCACCGCCGACACCCGCGACTCGGCCGACTGGAAGCCGACCGATGACGGGCGGCGCTGGCGCTCCCGCACCTGCTGAGGTGATTTGCCTCGTTCGCGCCGAAAATCCCCGGCGGGACCGCGCCAAAAGGGGCGGCCCCGCCGACGGAGGCCATCCGGCGTACGGCAGGCTAGGAGCATGGCTGACGGCTCCTGGTACGACGCCGACATCGACCACGTGATCATCTCCGAGGCGCAGATCCGCGAGAAGACCGCGGAACTGGCCAAGCAGGTCTCGGCGGACTACGCACACGTCGAGGACGGTCTCCTGCTCGTCTGCGTGCTCAAGGGCGCGGTCATGTTCATGGCCGACTTCGCCCGCGCGCTGGGCCGCCAGGGCCCGCCCGCCGAGCTGGAGTTCATGGCCGTCTCCTCGTACGGCCAGGGCACCACCTCGTCCGGCGTGGTCCGCATCCTCAAGGACCTGGACCGCGACATCGCCGGCCGGCACGTGGTCGTCGTCGAGGACATCGTCGACTCCGGCCTGACGCTCTCCTGGCTGCTGCGCTACCTGGAGTCGCGCTCGGCGGCCAGCGTCGAGGTGGTCGCGCTGTTCCGCAAGCCGGACGCGGTCAAGGTCGAGGTGCCGGTGAAGTACGTCGGCTTCGACATCCCCACCGAGTTCGTCGTCGGTTACGGCCTCGACTTCGGTGAGCGCTACCGCGAGCTGCCCTACGTCGGCGTGCTCAAGCCCGAGGTCTACGCCCGCGCCTGAGCGCCGTCGGGTCGCTCGTCAGCGGACGTTCAGCGGGCTCTCAGCCTTTCGGTCTACGGTAGAGGCCGGTGACGTGGAGGCACCCTCCACGCCCGACCCCTCGAGCCGCGTGACCGGGCGGTGTGGGCGGGTCGGGTGCGGAGCTCCCCGCCACGCCGGCTCAAACCCTGGTTCGCCCTACGCGTAAGTGCCGGGCTCACAAGCTCACATCTCGCTCGTACGGTGTACCGTCGAATGACCGTGGTGCGGCAGTTCGCGCGCCCCGGGGGTCGGGCCGGCCCGCACGGCGGCCACGGCCGCCGCCCGAGGCGGCGACACCATTCAGACGGTCAGGACGTCGATCAGGAGGATGCGGGCGTCTCGGCGCCCGACGACAGCATGGAACGTACGCGTTTCTTCCGCCGACCGGTGGTCTGGATCATCCTGGTCATCCTCGGCGCCGTTGTGCTCAGTCAACTGTTCACCGCTGGTCCCAGCTACCACCGCGTGGACACGTCCGTCGCGCTCGACCAGCTCAACAAGGGCGGTATCGAGAAGGTCGTCTTCCAGGACAAGGAGCAGACGCTCCAGCTCGACCTGAAGGACAAGGCCAAGTTCGGCGACACCAACACCGACAAGATCGAGGCGCAGTTCCCGTACGAGGTCGGCGGCCAGGTCTGGAACCAGGTGCGCGAGGCCGAGGCGGCGGACCGGATCACCGGCCCGGTCGACACCAAGGTGTCGTCGGACAGCATCTGGGTCAGCCTGCTGGTCAATCTCCTCCCCATCGCGCTGCTCGTGCTCCTGCTGCTGTTCTTCATGTCGCAGATGCAGGGTGGCGGCTCGCGGGTGCTCAACTTCGGCAAGTCCAAGGCGAAGATGATCACCAAGGACACGCCGAAGACCACCTTCGCGGACGTGGCCGGTGCGGACGAGGCCGTCGAGGAACTGCACGAGATCAAGGACTTCCTGCAGAACCCGGCGAAATACCAGGCCCTGGGCGCCAAGATCCCGAAGGGTGTGCTGCTCTTCGGCCCGCCCGGCACGGGTAAGACGCTGCTCGCCCGCGCGGTGGCCGGCGAGGCCGGCGTGCCCTTCTACTCCATCTCGGGTTCCGACTTCGTGGAGATGTTCGTCGGCGTCGGCGCCAGCCGGGTCCGCGACCTCTTCGAGCAGGCCAAGTCGAACGCGCCGGCGATCGTCTTCGTCGACGAGATCGACGCGGTCGGCCGGCACCGTGGCGCCGGCATGGGCGGCGGCCACGACGAGCGGGAGCAGACCCTCAACCAGCTGCTGGTCGAGATGGACGGCTTCGACACCAAGGGCGGGGTCATCCTGATCGCCGCCACCAACCGGCCGGACATCCTCGACCCGGCGCTGCTGCGCCCGGGCCGCTTCGACCGGCAGATCCCGGTCGACGCCCCCGACATGGAGGGCCGCAAGGCCATCCTGCGGGTGCACGCCAAGGGCAAGCCGTTCACGCCCGACGTCGACCTCGACGCGGTCGCCCGGCGTACCCCGGGCTTCTCCGGCGCCGACCTGGCCAACGTGATCAACGAGTCCGCGCTGCTCACCGCCCGCAAGGAACAGCGGGCGATCACCAACGACTCGCTGGAAGAGTCGATCGACCGGGTGATCGCCGGTCCGCAGCGCCGGACCCGGGTGATGAGCGACCAGGAGAAGAAGATCACCGCGTACCACGAGGGTGGGCACGCGCTGGTCGCCTGGGCGCTGCCGCACGCCGCGCCGGTGCACAAGGTGACCATCCTGTCCCGGGGCCGGTCGCTGGGCCACACGCTGGTCCTCCCCACGGAGGACAAGTACACCCAGACCCGCGCCGAGATGATCGACACCCTGGCGTACGCGCTGGGCGGCCGGGCGGCCGAGGAACTGGTGTTCCACGAGCCGACCACCGGCGCCGGCAACGACATCGAGAAGGCCACCCAGCTGGCCCGCGCGATGATCACCCAGTACGGCATGAGCTCCAAGCTCGGTGCGATCAAGTACGGCACCAGCGGCGACGAGCCGTTCCTCGGCCGTAACATGGGCCACGAGCGGGACTACTCCGACTCGGTCGCGGCCGAGATCGACGGCGAGATGCGCGCGCTGATCGAGCTGGCCCACGACGAGGCCTGGGAGATCCTGGTGGAATACCGGGACGTCCTGGACAACATGGTCCTGGAGCTGATGGAGAAGGAAACCCTCTCCACCGCCGACATGGCCCGCATCTGCGCCCGGGTGGTCAAGCGCCCGCCGATGGCCCCCTACCACGGCTTCGGCAAGCGCCAGCCCTCGACCGAGCCGCCCGTGCTCACCCCGGCCGAGAAGGACGCGCTGCAGAAGCAGGCCACGGCCGACGGCATCTCGGTCGGCGGGTCCAGCAACAACTCGGACGGTACGCACTGAGCACCGACCCGACGGCCGGCTCCCCTCACCGGGAGCCGGCCGTTTCCGCGACCGAACCCGACGGCGACGACGCGCTCGACTACGTGGCCGCGCGCCTGATCAGCGGCAAGCTGACCGGTGGCCCGGTGGAGCAGAGCGTCGACCTAGCCCGGATCGAGAAGGCCGTCCGGGAGATCCTCATCGCCGTCGGGGAGGACCCCGACCGGGACGGCCTGCAACAGACGCCGGCCCGGGTCGCCCGCGCGTACGCCGAGCTCTTCGCCGGCCTGCGGGTCGACCCGGCGCAGGTCCTCCGCACCACCTTCGAGGCCAACCACGAGGAACTCGTGCTGGTCCGGGACATCGACGTGATGAGCCTGTGCGAGCACCACCTGCTGCCGTTCCGGGGCAGCGCCCACATCGGCTACATCCCCGGCCCGGACGGCCGGATCACCGGCCTGTCCAAGCTGGCCCGGCTGGTCGAGGTGTTCGCCCGCCGGCCGCAGGTGCAGGAGCGGCTCACCTCGCAGATCGCCGACCTGCTGATGTCCAGCCTCGCGCCGCGCGGCGTCATCGTGGTGCTCGAATGCGAGCACATGTGCATGGCGATGCGCGGCATCCAGAAGTCCGGCGCCAAGACCATCACCTCGGCGGTCCGGGGCGGCCTGCAGAACGACGCCAAGTCGCGGGCCGAGGCCATGGCGCTGATCATGCACCGCTGACCCGGCAACCTCGACGGCCGCGTGCTCCCACCCGGGAGGCGCGGCCGTCGCCGTCGCGGAACGTCAGCCGGGCAGCATGGCCAGCAGCAGCACGGCGGCGGTGAGCACCGCCGGAATCAGGCAGACCAGGGCGCCGAACCGAGGAGTCCGGTCCACCCGGTCGGTCGGGCGGGGGCGGAAGAGCCGCCCCACCGCCAGCCAGCCCAGCATGAACGCGACCGCCGGCAGCGGCAGCCCCACCAGCAGCGCCAACGCGGTCACCGGCCCCGCGCCGGCCAGCGCGTACAGGGCGAGCTGGAGCAGCGGCACCACCAGCGCCAGCGGCCCGTACACCAGCAGGTTGCGCGGGCGGGCCGGCCAGCGGGCCAGCCGGGGCAGACCCCGTGCGCTCAGCGTGTCGTCCGCCGCGTCCGCCCACCCTCCGGCCGCACGCAGCGCCGCCAGCACCGCGGCCGGACCGCCGGCCATCGACCGGGCCGCCTCGGTCACCTCCGGCGGCGTCGGCACCAGGGAGATCGCCGGTACGCCCAGCTCACGCAGCCGGGCCTGCTGCGGCGCCAGCCGTTCGCGTACCGCGGTCAACTCCTCGCGGGCCGCCGCCACCGACCGGGCCTGCTCCCCGGCGGCGGTGGCCGCCGCCCGGCGTACGCCGTCGAGCTGCCGCGCGGCCGCCACGTAGTCCGCCCAGGCCGACTCGGCCGGGTCCACGGCCACGGTCGCGCCACCGGCCCGGGGCCCGGGCACCGTCGTGCCGGTCTCGCTCATCAGCTCGTCTCCCCGGTGCCGAAAGGCACGAAGACCGTGCCCTGCTCGTCCGGGCCGTCCCAGAGCACCGCGCGGCCCGGCCGCGGCCGCCACCACACCGGCCGGTCGAAGAGCTGCTCCAGGCGACCGCCCGGCACGTCGGTGACCGCCACGGCGGTGAGCTTGTCCACCTCGCCCTCGGGACCGAGCAGCCCGGCCAGCGGCGCCGGCGTCCGCCACCAGCCGAGCAGGTGCCGGCCGGCCGGCGGGCCCTCCAGCAGCAGCGACCGCAGCAGCTCCGGCGGCAGCTCGGCGGCGTCCGGCACGTCCAGCCCGAACACCACCAGGTAGCCGGGCTCGTCCGACTCCACGGCCGACCGCAGCCCGGCCGCGTCGACCGTCTCCACCCGGTGCCGCCCGGCCAGCTCGGCGGCGAGCACGCCGGCCGGCTCGGCCGACCCGTTCGCCAGGGGGGCCAGCACGAACCGCGCCGCGCCCGCATGGGCCGCCGCCGCGCTGCGCACCGCGGTGACCAACAGCCGCTCGGCCTCCTCGTCGCGACCCAGCACGGCCAGGTTCCGGCCGGCGGCCGGCCCGAGCGGGACGGCCACGGTGCTGCGCCGGACGTCCACCGCCCGGCCGAGCAGCGCGGCCGGCCCGTGCGCCCGGCCGGCCAGGGCGGCCCGGTGCCGGGGGTCGTTGGCGAGCAGCGGGCGGGCGTAGCCGGCGAAGACCACCGGGGGGACGGCCTCCTCGGTCCGGTTCGACCAGAGCCGCCGCCGCAGGTCCGCCAGCACCTGCGGATCCTCGTACGGGTCGGGGAAGCGGATCATCCGCTCGTGCCCCCGGGTCGCGCCGCGCGGGCCGCCCAGCCCGCCGGCCGTGTTCACCACCGCACTGCCCACCGGCAGGCCGGCCGCCGAGTCGTTGGCCGGCTCCAGCACCGCCGAGCCGCCCGGCAACGCCACCCGCACCGGAAACTGGCCCAGCAGCGGGTCACGCGGACCACCGATGCCCAGGTCGCCCTCGCCGGCCAGCACCAGGTGGACCCCGTACGACCGGGCGGTGCGGGCCAGCGCGTCCAGCCGGGCCAGCACGTCGGCGGCGAGCCGGTCCCGGTCGCGCAGCAGCAGCGGGAAGTTGTCGATCACGCAGACGATCCGGGGCAGCGGCTGGTGCTGGCGCAACTCGGCGTAGCGCTGCCCGCCGGCCCGCCGGGACGCCTCCTCCCGGCGGCGCACCTCCGCCTCCAGCTCGCCGAACAGGTCGGCGACGTACTCCCGGTCGGCGGCCATCCCGGCGGCCCGCACCTGCGGCACCCAGGACCGGTCCCGCTCGGTCTGCAGGAACTCCACGAAGGACTCGCCGTCGCCCAGGTCGGCCAGGTAGAGCGTCAGCTCCTCCGGCCCGTACCGGGCGGCCAGGCCGAACAACGCGTCGGTGAGGAACGCCGACCGGCCGGCCTGCGACCGGCCACTGACCAGCCAGTGCGGGGTCAGCTCGGTGAAACCGAGGCTGACCGGACGCCCGGCGGCGTCACCGACCGTGGTGCTCAACCCGTCGACCGAGTCCGCCGTCCACAGCCCGTCGGCGGGCAGCAGGTCGGCCAGGGCGAGCCGGGAACCGTCCTCGATCTGCCGGGCCAGCCGGCGGCACACCTCGGTGACCAGCTCCGTGGCCGGATCCTCGTCCAGGAACACCGGCGAGTGGAGACCACCCGGCGGTTCGGCGCCCGGGCTGCTGAACCCGGTGAGCGGCGGGTCACCGACCAGCGCGTACGCCGTGCGCACCGCGAGCGGGGTGGCCCGGGGCAGCGGACCGCCGTCGGGCCACCCGGCGACCACCAGGTGCAGCCCGGCGCGCGGCCCCCGGTCGGCCAGGTCGGCGAGCCGGTCCAGGTCGGCGGTGGTCGCGCCCTCGGGCAGGGCGGCCACCACGAGCAGCAGCGTACGGTCGTGCCCGCGCTGCCGCGAGGTCCCGGCGGCCACCCACTGCTCCGCCTCGGCCAGCACCGCCCGGAGCCCGGTCAGGTCGGCGGTGGGCGGGGGCAGCAGGCCCGCGTCGGCGAGCGCCGCGAATCCGGCGAAGGTGTCGCCCGGACCGCCGTCGACCGCCCGGGCCAGCAGCGCGCCCGCCGGCGTGGCCGCGAACAGGCGCAGCAGCAGGGCCCGGAGCAGCCCGGCCACCCGAGGGTCGGCGGCGTCGGCGTCGATGCTCAGGTGACCGCTGCCGAACAGCGGGACCAGCGCGGGGAAGCGGGCGTCGTCCAGCGGCGCGGCGGCGCCCACCCGGACCCGGGCCGGCGGACCGTCGCCCGGTGGCGTCGCCGGCGTGAGGGCCTCCACCGCCGCGCCGGCCCACCCGGGCGCCGCCCGCTCGGCCGCCGCCCGCAGGCGTTCGGCCAGCTCGTACTGTCGGTGGTGATCGGCGGGGGCGGGCCGGATCTCGTCGAGGATGCCCGCCGCCGCGGTCGCGGCGGCCTCGGCCCGGCGGTGCAGCGCGGCGGCCCGACCGGCGCGCGCCTTCGGAGTCGCCACCGCGTCCACCTCTCTTCCCGAGGCCGACATCTCCTCCCGATCAGTGACGGTAACCCAGGCGCGGGCCGTCCACCGGGATGTCGGTCGGCGCGGTGAGCTGCGCGGCGGTGAGCAGCCTCACCCCGCGCCGGCCCGCGCGCCGGGCGGCGTCCGTCCGGCGGTTCGCCACGATCCGCCAGTTCTGAGGCATTGGGTACGCGGCGCGCAGCCGATAGCCTCAGGAGGTGGAATCAGTGCAGCCCCCCGCCGGTTCCCAGGTCTCCCGCGTACCGGCGCAGCGGACCCCGCCGGAGCAGATGGCGCCCCCCGCGCCGGCTCCGCTTCCGGTACGCCCCAAGCGCCCGCTGCGCACCGTGCTGATGGTCGTCGCGGGGGTGCTCGCGTTGCTCTGCACGGGGGGAGCGGTGGTCGGGTTCGTCCTCTACGACCGGGCGACAGCCCCGGACCGCAGCGCCCCCGACGTGGTGGTCGACAACTACCTTCGAGCTTTCTTGGTTGACCGCAACGACACGAGAGCACAGGAGTTTGCCTGTGCATCTGAGGCTGACCTGGACGCGGTTCGCGCGCTGCGTGCGGAGGTAGAGCAACGCGAGGCCAACTTCGATGTTGTCGTGAGAGTTAGCTGGGGACCGTTGAGCACAGTCAAGAGGGGCGTTGATGAGGACGTGTCCACGACGTTGACCATCTCCAGCTCGGCCAACGGACAGAGTCGGAGTAGCCGGCGTGAGGACTGGCGGTTCCGTGTGGTCGACCGGAATGGCTGGCGTGTCTGCGGGGCAGAGAAGGTCGGCTAAACGGAAGTTACTCCAGCCAGAGCAGGTGAACCGGAACCTCCAGGGTGGTCGGTGCCTGGCCGCGCCAGGCCCACCGGTACCACTCGAGCTCCGACGTCACCCGGACGCAGATGTCGCCGTCCGCGCCGGAGTAGGTCTCGGTGACCGCACGTAGGTCGCGTCGCTCCACACCGCCGTCCACGTGCACCACGCGCCGTCCGGTCACCGCGTCGGCCTCGAACGCCGGGGTGGGCGGCCGGCGGGTGGGCGCGTCGAGCGAGACCAGCCGGATGCCCGACCCGGACGCGGCGGCGGGTGGCGGCCGGTCACCGATCGTCTCCACCCAGACCCGCTCCACCGGTACCAGCGGCGCGAACACCTCCACCTGCTCGGACTCGGCCCGATACCACTCGTGCTCCGGGATGACCGGCACGTAGGTGCGGCTGCCCTGCACCACCCGCTCGTCGGCCCGCAGGTCGGCACGCCAGCCGAGACCGGGCAGACCGACCAGCACGCGGCGGCCGCGCAGGTCGGTTCCGCCGGTGGCCGGCACGATCTCGACCGGCCGGGGTGGCAGCGGCGCCCAGTCGGGACGGTCGGCGAAGGGGTCGGGCAGCGGGTTGCTCATGCGGGGCACCTCACTCGGACTTGCCGAGGGGCGCGCCCCGCTTGCGCATGAACGGCAGCGGGTCCTCGGCGCCGCGACTGGACCGGTCGCCGCTGTTGTGCACCTCGAAGTGCAGGTGCGGGCCGGAGGAGTTGCCGCTGCTGCCGGAGAGCCCGATCACCTCGCCGGCCTCCACCGCCTGACCCGGCGTGACCCGAGGTCGTTCGATCATGTGGCAGTAGCGGGTGATGAACCCGCCGGCGTGCAGGATGTCGACGAACCATCCGCAGCCGCCCTTGTCCGGCCAGCCGTCCCGATCGCAGTCCCGCCGTCCCGAGCGGTCCGGATCGCAGCGCGCGACCAGCACCCGGCCCGCCGACGCGGCGTGGATGGGGGTGCGTTTCCCCGCGGCCAGGTCCACCCCGTTGTGGCTCGGGCGGGCGGCGGTGCGGAAGCCGGACACCACCCCGCCGGGCAGCGGGGCGGTCCATCCGGAGGCCGCGATCCGGGCCCCGGCGGCAGCGTCGCAGACGGCCCGGCCGGCGATCTCCACGGTCCGGGCCGCGCCGCCGGCCAGCGCGTCGACGATCCGCCCGGCCAGCTCCTCGTGCTTCGCGTAGGCATCCGGGAACGCGCTGACCTGGACCCGCTGGGCCACCACGGTGAGCGGCCGCTGCTGCCAGTTCGGGACCTTGACCATCTTCTGGTAGAACTTGCGCGCCGTGTACGAGGGCGTCATCCGCTGCTCGACGCTGCCCCAGCCGGGACGTTGCTGGAACAGGCCCAGCGAGTCGTGGTCGGCGCCGACGCCCTCGTGCGGCAGGGCCAGCGACGCCGGGACCGTGCTGTTGGCCAGGTTGCGCAGCGCCGACTCCTGCATCGCGGTGGCCAGCGCGATGACCCAGCCACGGGCCGGGACCTTCATGTCCTGGCCGACCTTGATGATGACGGCCGCGTTGCGCAGCTGAGCCTCGCCGTACTCGGCGAAGCGCGGCATGTCCCCGGTCAGGTTCACCCGGTAGGCGGGGTCGCAGTCGAGGGCCGCGAGCTTCGGATCCTCCTGGTCGCCGCCCAGCTCCGTGAGGAAGAACGCGCCGGCGCCGCCGACGCAACAGAGCAGGGCGAGTGCGACGGTGACCGCGGTGGCGAGGACGCCGACGCGCAGCTTGCGGCGAACCTGCGCGGCGACGGCCGGCTCGCCGCTCACGACCGCTCCCAGTCGACCGCGTCCACCAGCCACGGACCGTCCTCGGCGACCAGTTCGAGCCGGAGCGTGCCGTTGTCCAGTGGGACCAGTGCCTCCACGAAGGACTCGGTGCGCGGTCGCAGCGTCGGCGGGCCGGCGGTCCGCCGGGCGGGCACGGTCTCCGGATCGGCGCCGGTCATCTTCTCCACCAGCGCGGGCGTGGAGAGCGGACGCAACTTCGCCTGCCAGGCGTCGCCGGTGGTGCCGGGCCCGGTCAACCAGGCCGTGGTGAACCGGCCGGCGACCTGCTCGGGGGTGGCCTCGCCCGGCCGGGTCCGCGGGGCGACCGTCGCCGGGGGACTGGACAGCACGCCGTCCTCACCGGCCCCGGGATCCACGGTGCTGATCGGCTGGGTGGGGCGGGTGGTCAGCCCGAGACCGGAGTCGACCGGCCCGGAGACCAGTCGGGCCGCGCCGATCACGCCGAAGACCAGCACCGCGATCACCAGCGCGATGCCGAGCCGGGACCGGAGGACCCGGGTGACGAGGAATTCGAGTGCCCGTCGCACCGGTCTCACCGGGCCTCGGAACGGATCCGCGGCGCCGGGCGGGCGGGCGGCGCGGCGCGGTCCGCCGAGTCCGGCCGGTAGACCGCGTAGGAGGGCGCCTCCTCGGGCACGTCCGGTTCGGTCCAGGTGGAGGGGGCTCGGCGGGGCCGGGGCGCGGCGGCCGGACGGTCGCCGCGGCGCTCGACCACGGGCGCCTCCTCGGGCCGTTCCCGCCCGTCCGGCCGCTCCCGCTCGACGGAGGTGGCGGCGTGCGCCGGGTCCTCGTGCCGGGCCTCCGGCCGGAGGCTGCGCTGGTCGGCCGTGACGGTACGGCGCCGGCCGAACGCCGGCTCGTTGGTACCGCCGGGCTCGGCCACGTCCAGCCGGGCGGCGATCCGCATGTCCCGGAAGAAGCGGCGGTGCCACGAGCCGGCCGAACTGACCGCCTCGCTGCTGTCCTTGCCGCCGAGCTGGGTGATCCGTCGGTACGGCCGCAGCAGCAGCCAGCCCACCACGCCGCAGAGCCAGACCAGGACCACCTGGAGCCAGCCGGGCAGCGTGGCGGTGTTCATGATCAGGTCGACCGCGAAGAGGTAGATGGCCGCACCGGTGCCGAAGATGGCGATGTTGAACACGGCGGCCACCACCGCGTTCGCCAGCCGACGCAGGCCGGCGCTGGCCGGGCGCATCAGGCCGACGGTGCCCAGAATGGGCGCGGCGATCACCGCCCACCGGAAGATCAGGAAGCCGAGCAGCACGAGCAGCGACGCGGTGAGGTCGAACATGGCGAAGAGCAGCGAGGCCAGCACCGCGATGAAACCGGCGCCGATCCGGTCCATGTCACGGGTGCCCTGCAGGTACTCGTACGCCTCCGGGTCCTCGGTCTTGATCTGTTGCGCGACTTTGGCCCACTGCTGCTGCTTGGCTTTGATCGTGGCCTCACGGGTCGCCGGGTTCTGGCGGAGCTTCTCCGACTCCTCCCAGGTCAGCGACTTGGCGTCGTAGAGGGCCGGGCCGTACTTCTTGGCCGTCTCGCTGTCGGCCGAGCCGAGCACGCCGCGCAACCAGTTCCGGTAGAGCATGGTCTCGGTGGCGGTGTCACTGGCCCGGACCGCCGGCGGGCGATGGTCTTTGCACGCCTCGGGATTCGGGTCGTCGCACTGGCCGGGAGGAGTGTCCTTCGACGACGGGCCGACCGCGTCGTGCACCACGCCGAGTGTCGTGATCAGCGTGCTGTCGGCCATGTTCGCGGACTTGACCGGCCACGCGGCCAGCGCGGTCACCGCCACCATCACGAGCAGCGCCCAACCGGCCGTGGTCATCGCGTTGCTCATGTCCGACTGGCGGGAGCGCCACAGCAGGTAGAGGCCGACGACGCAGATGGTGATGATGCCGAAGACGCTGAACACCTTCTGGTAGACGGCCTTGGTGGCCTGCTCGACCAGCGGGTCCGCCCAGCGCCACATGGTCCGGGGGTCCCAGGCCCGTTCGCGCAGCGCGTTCGACGCGCCGATGACCGCGTTGGCGAACATGAACTCGCCGTTCGCCACCATGGTGGTGAAGCGGTAGTCGGGGTGGAGCACGGACGAGGCGCAGCCGCCGTCCACGTCGTACGTGACGTAGCTGTAGCCGGCGTACCCGTAGTCGCTGTAGAGGCCCTTCGGGCCGGGCTCCTTGGCCGAGTCGGGGCGGGACGCGAACCAGCCGGCCAGGCCGGAGTCCGGCGCTGCCGGCACCGGCGGCTTGCGGCACTCGATCTGGTCCTCGCTGACCGCCTGGAGCCGGTTCACGCAGGCGCGGAAGTCGGCCTGCCACTCCTTGGTGCTGCACAGCTCGGCCCGGGCCTGGACGGTCGGGCCGGCGGCGTACGCCGGTGTGGCGGCTCCGATCACCGGCCAGGAGATCGTGGCCCCGGCGAGTACGCCGAGCGCGAGGAGGAGCGCCGCGATCCGTGCCCGGGCCCGAGGGCCTGTGTCAGAGTCCCTGGCCGGCCTGCGGCGGGCCCAGGCGACGACCGGCCGCGTTGGAGATTCGTCCAGATACAACACCGGTATCCGGACGAATCTCCGCCTTGCCGGACGCCGCCTGGACTCCGCCTCGCCTCGACCGGGGACTCTGACACAGGCCCTTGCCATGTCACGCCTCCAGATCAGCCAGGACGGTCGGCAGTTGCCCGGCGGCCGGGGCGACCGTGCCGGGGGTGGTGTCCAGGTGTTCCAGCAGCCCGTTGACGTACGACACGTCGACCCGGACCTTCTGCACGCGGCCGTCGACGTCGCGCATGACGAACTCGCGGAAGCCGAGTCGGGACGCCGAGCCGCTGTCGGCCTGGCTGAGCGAGGCGAGTGTGGCCTCGTAGCCGTCGTCCACCGGCACCCGCAGCAGCCGCAGCGCCTCGGAGGCGATCTCGCTGTCCTCGGCGATCCGGCCGACGAAGACGGTGGAGACGAGGTTCTGGACGTCGAGACCGAGGATGTCCTTCGGGTTCTGCGAGGCGACCAGCGCGGCGAGGTTCCACTTGCGGGAGTCGCGGGCGAGGCGGACCAGGAACGAGCGCCCGGAGCGCCAGCCCTCCATGAAGTGCGCCTCGTCGAGGCCGACCAGCTTGCGGGAGGACATCGAGCCGCCGTAGCAGCGGCGGACCGCCAGCCGGTGCGCGGTGTGCAGCATCGGCAGCGCGAGGGCCTCCTCGGCGGACCAGTATTCCCGCTCGATCTTCAGGTCGGGCAGCCGGAGCCCGGCCATGGTGATGACGGTGAGCGCGGCGTCGGCGCCGAGCAGCCCCTCCGGCGGCCGGCCGAAGAAGAGCATGGCCAGCGGCATCTCGGCGGTGTCGAGCAGCAGGTGGGCCAGTTCGCGTCCGGCGTCGTCGTCGAGCCCCTGGAGGCAGGTGACCACGTCGTCGAGGGTGGAGGTCTCCTCGGCCGGCACCTGGCGTACGGCGTGCCGGAACAGGGTGGCCGTGGACGCCTCCCGGGCCACCTGTGGCGGCACCAGCATCATGCAGATGTCCTGCACCAGCATCCGGCGCTCGGCGCGGGCGTTGGAGACCGCGATCTCGAACTCCCGATCACCGGCCGCCCCGGTGCCGAACTCGCTGCGCAGGGGCGTGGGGATCAGCGCGTACGGCGCCAGGGTGCCCTGCTCCGAGCCGGTCAGGTTGAGCACCCGCGAGTAGGGCGCCAGCTCGGGCATGGCGCAGAGCCGGGCCAGTGGGCCGGACGGGTCGAGCAGGGTCACCTGCACGCCGCGCCGGGCGGCCAGGTAGCCGAGCGCGCCGAGGAGCGTGGACTTGCCGCCGCCGGGTTCGGCGACGAAGACGGCGAGGCCGGAGCGCTCGCGTACCTCCATCGGGAAGTGCAGGTCGAGGAAGACCGGGCGACGGCAGGTGCCGGCGGTGCGGCCGATCAGGTCGCCGCGCCGGTCGCCGACGGTGGACGCGGCCTGGGGCAGCGCGGCGGCCAGCAGGTTGACCGGCATCCGCCGGACGTAGCCGGTGTTGGCGATCGGCTCGCCGGGGATGAACTCGCGGGCCAGCCAGTCCTGGTTCTTCGGGTGCTGCAGCGAGATCCGCAGCTCCCGCGAGTAGAGCTGGATGAGCCGGCGGGCCCGTTCCAGGCACTCCTCCCGGGTCCGGCCGCCGACCGCGATCCGGTGCCACCCGTGCGCGCGGGCCGAGTCGACCGGCAGCCCGGTGGTCATCTCGTCGCCGATCACCAGGGCGCGCTTGGCCAGGCGTTCCAGCTCCGGCGGGGCGTCGATGCCGTGCTCGGCGTAGTCGAGCTGCTGGGAGCGGATCATCCGGAGCCGGTGTTCGAGGTTCCGGAAGGAGTCGTTGGGGCCGAGGATGTCGACCCGGGTGGAGAGTTCCATCGGCCAGGGCAGCCGCTCGTGGAAGTGCAGCCACGGCTCGTGTCGCTCGGGGATCTCCAGCGGTTCCATCCGGCCGACCGCGAGCACGGCCACGTGCCGTTCCTCGCCGGTCATCCGGTTGACCAGCTTGACCGTCGAGCCGTAGGGCGTGCGGTAGCGCTCGACCTGTTCGGTCAGGGCCAGCAGGTCGCCGCGTTCCCAGCGGCCGTTGGTGATCGGGGAGAGCACGCCGGGCGGCGCCATGCAGAGCGCCACCGAGCGGTAGAGCAGCCACTCCAGCTCCGGCGCGGTGACCCGGCGCCCGCGCATGCCGAACGCGCCGAGCACCTCGTCGAACTGCTCGACCGTACGGCCCAGCCGGCGGCGCTCGCCGTCGGCGGTGCCCCGGCCGAACGTGCGCAGCAGGCGCTCGGTGAGCGAGTCGCCGAGCGACCGGCGGGCGAAGGTGACGCCCAGGTAGGTCTGGCCCTCGGCGTGGTTGACCGCCATCAGGTGCCGCTGGGCGGCGACCAGGTGGTCGGCCCAGCCGGTGGTGCCGGGCACGTCCGGCAGCGGGGCGGCGGTGTGCGTGTCGATGGTGCGCGCCCACTCGTCGGCCGGGAACGGCCGGGTGGTGCGGCGCAGGTGCAGCCGGAACCCGGCCAGGCCGGCGTACTGCTCGGAGATCGCCGAGAGCAGCGCCTCGCGTTCGGCGTCGGGCCGGAACGCCCAGCGGACCTCGGGCAGCCAGTACCAGGCGGTGACCGTGTTGGGGGTGAACGTGAGGTGGCCGGCGATCTCGGTGATGGCCAGCTCGACGGCGGGGTCGCGGTCGCCGAACTTGATCTTCGGAGCGCGTACCCGGACCGGCTTGGTCGGCTTGTCCCGGCGGGCGGCGGAACGCTGCCGGGGCGGCGCCACCTCGCGGTGCGCCGGCCGCCCGACCTCGCGGGTCGGTGCCGGCGCCGCCGCGTACGGGTCCGGCAGGTCGTGGTCCGGCTCCCGCCGGTCGACGCGGCGCGCGGGGGGCGCCGTCTCGGCCGGCGGCGGGGCGACGGCCGCCTCGTGGATCGGCTCCGGCTCGGCCGGGGGCCGGAGCGCAGGGAGGCGGTCACCGGCCTGCTGCGGCACCCTCGTGCGCGGCGGGGGCGGCGGGTCGAGCGCGGGAGGCTGGACGGGCTCGGGCAGGGCGTGCGCCGGCTCCGGCCGGGGACGGCCTACCGCGCGTACGCCGGAGGTCTGCTCCCGGGCCGGCGGCGCGGGTTCGGGTCGGGGCGGTTCGACCGGCGCGGCGTGCTGGTGCGGGATCGGCAGCGCCTCCCGGCCGACACCGCGTCGGGGCGGCGCCACCACCGGTTCGACCGGCGCGGCGGGCGGGGTCGTCCCGGCGGGCGGGCCGGCCGGCCGACGGACCCGGGGCGGCGCGCCGCCGAACAGGTCGAGGAAGGGCGAGTCGATGTCGCCCTCGGGCCGGATCGGCTCGCGGGGTTCGGCGCCCCGGGGGGTGAGCGGACGCGGAGGCTGGAAGACGCCGACCCGCCCGTGGCCGGGAGTGGTGACGAGCGCCGGGTCGAGGACGATCTCGTCGAGGTCCTCGTCCGGTGGGTAGTCGAACGATCGCGCACGGTTACCGGGCGATCCGCCCGGGTGCCCGGCCGGGGAACCCGGCGTGGAAGAGCGACTCATGCGACCGCCTCACCCGCGTCGTTCGTCTGCGCCGTCGGCGTACGCCTGGTCA
This sequence comes from Micromonospora sp. WMMD754, assembly GCF_049315235.1. Taxonomy (NCBI): domain Bacteria; kingdom Bacillati; phylum Actinomycetota; class Actinomycetes; order Micromonosporales; family Micromonosporaceae; genus Micromonospora; species Micromonospora sp. WMMD754. Next base: position 1,614,409 of record NZ_CP186058.1, on the reverse strand, counting down.
TGCCAGTTCCTCCCGGATCCTGATCCGGCTCGCGACGAGGCGCGGGTCCCGCAGCTCGGCGGCCGGCTCCCGGGTGCGTCGCCAGTCGGTCAGCGCGGTCCGGATGACCATGCGCGCCGGCCGGTCCGGGTCGACGTACCGGAAGATGAACGAGGTCGTCACGATGGCGAGCGAGATCTCCCAGGCGGGGAACAGCTCGATCTGGAGCGTGAACAACCAGTGGATGAACACGTAGAGGGGTACGAGCAGCATGAACAGGCCGTACTGGGCGTACGGCAGGTGGACGGGAAGGGTGTAGCCGGGCGGGCCCAGGTAGACGAGGCGTGCCCGGTAGATGTCGTCGTCGGTGCGCAGCCGCATCGTCGCCCAACGCCCTACTCGAAGATGAGGTTGATCAGGTAGTCACCGACGAAGAAGAGTGTGGCCGCGCCGGCGATGAAGGCCAGCCCGATGATGGCGATGGCCGAGCTGGTCAGCACCTTGGAGATCTCACCGCGGCTGGCCCGGCCGATGAAGATCACGCCGAGCACGGCGAGCAGGATCGGCGCGACCTTGCTGGCGAAGAAGGTGACGACGTTGTCGGTGTCGATGCCTTTCGGGGCCGGCTCGGCGAGTGGAGTCGACGCCAGGGTGTGGAGCGCGTGGTCGACGGCGGTCGACGCCGTTGCCATGAGCTCGATGGCGATCACTGGAAACCTCCCCAAAGGTCGCGGCCGGCGGTGCCGCGGTGGTGCAGTTAGGCAAGCCTGGCGGGATGGTGCTCGTCAGAGACAGCGCCGTCGACGCTGGGTCCGTCACTCACCACGGAGCGTGGCGAGCTCTGGGGGGATTCGTCCCGCTTCGGCCCTCCCTCCAGGCTTCGCCATCTCGATGCTGGGCAATTCCAAAGCGTACGGGCCGGCCACCTTTGCGACAAGCCGCGAAGAGTGGACCCGTAACGACCCGGACGACCGATCGTACACCTGTTCCAATGAGCACGTCAGGGCCCTCGGCCCGGGGCTCGCCCGGCCGCCGGAAGTCCTGCCGGCGAACGGTACTGTCGGGTCCGTGACCGATCTGGTACGGGCGGAGACCCCGGTGGTGATGGGCGTCCTCAACGTCACGCCCGACTCCTTCTCGGACGGCGGCAGATACGCCGATCTGGACGCCGCCGTCGCACACGGCGTGCGACTGCGCGCCGACGGGGCGGACCTGGTCGACGTCGGGGGCGAGTCCACCCGGCCCGGCGCCGACCGGGTGGACGCGGAGACCGAGACCGCCCGGGTGCTGCCGGTGGTGCGGGAGCTGACCGCCGCCGGCATCCCGGTCAGCATCGACACCAGCCGGGCCCGGGTCGCCGAGGCCGTCCTCGCCGCCGGCGCGGCCGTGGTGAACGACGTCTCCGGCGGGCTCGCCGACCCGGACATGGCCCGCGTGGTCCGCGACGCCGGGTGCCCGTGGGTGCTCATGCACTGGCGGGGCCACTCCCGCGAGATGCGCGACCTGGCCCACTACACGGACGTGGTGGCCGACGTCCGGGCCGAGCTGGGCGCGCGGGTCGACGCGGCGCTCGCCGCCGGCGTGGCCGCCGACCGGATCGTCGTCGACCCCGGGCTCGGCTTCGCCAAGACCGCCGCGCACAACTGGGAACTCAGCGCCCGCCTGCCCGAGCTGGTCGACCTCGGCTTCCCGGTCCTGTTCGGGGCCAGCCGCAAGTCCTACCTGGGCCGGCTGCTCACCGACCCGGCGGGCGCGCCCCGCCCCCCCGCCGGCCGGGAGGCCGCGACGATCGCGACCAGTGTGCTCGCCGTGGCCGCCGGCGCCTGGGGGGTACGCGTGCACGACGTCCGGGGCACCGCCGACGCGCTCGCCGTCTGGCGTGCCACCGGCCGCCCCCGGCTGGCCACCGCGGGCGCCGGCGCGACCGGAGGAGGGGACCGATGACCGACCGGATCGAGCTGACCGGCCTGCGCGCGCACGGCCGGCACGGGGTCTACGACTTCGAGCGCGCCCAGGGCCAGGAGTTCGTCGTCGACGCCGTGCTCGAGCTCGACCTGGGTCCGGCCGCCCGCTCGGACGAGGTGACCGACACCGTGCACTACGGCGAGATGGCCGAGCGGCTGGTCGCGGTGATCACCGGCGACCCGGTGAACCTGATCGAGACGCTCGCCGACCGGCTGCTCGCGGTCTGCCTGGCCGAGCCGCTGGTCGCCGCCGCGACGGTGACCGTGCACAAGCCGGAGGCCCCGATCCCGCACGCCTTCCGGGACGTGGCCGTCACCATGCGGCGTACCCGGTGACCCGGGCCGTGCTGTCGATCGGCAGCAACCTCGGCGACCGCCTCGACCACCTGCGCGGCGCGGTGACCGCGCTCGGCGACGCCGTGCTGCTGGTCTCCGGCGTCTACGAGACTCCACCGTGGGGGGACGCGGACCAGCCCGCGTACCTGAACGCGGCGGTGATGGTCGCGGACCCGGCGGCGACGCCGGGCGACTGGCTGGCGCGGGCCCGGGCCGCCGAGGCGGCGGCCGGGCGCACCCGCGACGCGGACCGGCGGTACGGGCCGCGCACGCTCGACGTGGACGTGATCGCGGTCTGGGACGACGCCGGCCACCCGGTGCTCAACGACGACCCCGAGCTGACCCTGCCGCACCCCCGCGCCCACCTGCGCGCCTTCGTGCTGCGCCCGTGGATCGACATCGAGCCGCACGGCCGGCTACCCGGGCACGGCTGGCTGACCGACCTGCTCAACGCCGAGCCGTTGGCCGCCGACGCCCTGGAACTGAGCCCGCGACCGGATCTGACGCTAGAGTCGGACACATGAGTACGACCCGGTCCCCACAGGATCCCGACCGCTTCCGGATGGGGCCGACCCGGGTCTCCACGCTGGTGGTGGCCGGTCTGGCCGCCGCCGCCGTGGCCTGGCTGCTGATCAGCAACTTCTACGGCGACTTCGCCGCCGACCTGCCCTGGCTGCCGGTGATCACGCTGGCCGGGCTGGCCGTGTTGGAGGGCTACGCGGCGGTCAACACCCGGGGCCGGATCGAACGGCGACCCGGACGGGAGCCGGTGAACCCGCTGCTGGTCGCCCGCTTCGTGGTGCTCGCCAAGGCGTCCGCGCTGGCCGGAGCGATCTTCGCCGGCTTCTACGCCGGGCTGGCCGGCTGGCTCTTCGTCGAGCCGACCAACGCCGCCGTCGGCGACCGCCCCGCCGCGGTGGCCGGGCTGGTCGCCTCGCTGGCCCTGGTCGCGGCGGCGCTCTGGCTGGAACGGTCGTGCCGGGTGCCTGAGCAGGAGGACGACTCCGACCGCGAGCCGGGCGACCGGGAGACCCCGCGCGGGCGCCTCTGATCAGGGGGTTCCCCACACCCCGGCCCGCAGGTACCGTCCCTGGCGACCGGAGAGCGACGGCCGCCACCGGTCCGCCCGCCCGTGGGCCGGACGCGGCCACCTGGGAGGCGCGGCCAATGGGGTACGACGAGGCGGACCGGACCGCGTCACCGGAGACCTCCTCCGGCGTACCGGCCGCCGTGCTGGAGAACGTCTTCGACGACCCGTCCCACGGCGAACCCGGCCGGGACCGGATCGCGGTGCACGTGGTCTGGGAGTTCCTGCTGCTGGCCGGGCTGGCCGCGGTGACCTGGCTGCTCTGGCGGGAGGACGCGGACGCGCTGCGCGGCGGCGCGCTCAAGACGCTGCTCGTCGACGTGGCCGGGCTCGGCCTGCTCACCCTGGCCGCCGGGCTGAGCCTGCGGGCCGCCGCGGTGAACCTGGCGGTCGGTCCGGTCGCGCTGGCCGCCGCGATGCACTTCGCCGAGCAGGGCGACCGGGGTGCCCGGGAGGCGCTGCTCCCGGCGCTCGCGGTGGCCGCGGTCGGCGGGCTGGCGCTCGCACTGGTCGTGGTGGTGCTGCACGTGCCGGGCTGGGCGGCGAGCCTGGCCGGCGCGGCCGGCGTGATCGTCTACCTGGAGCGGCGGACCGCCCCGGTCGCGGTCCAGGGCGAGTACGACCCCCGGCGCACCGCGCTCTACCTCTTCGTCGGCTTCGCCGCGGTGGCCGTCCTCGGTGGCCTCTTCGGTGCGATCAAACCGGTGCGCCGGCTGATCGGCCGGTTCCGTCCGGTCACCGACCCGGCCCGGCGGCGCGGGGCGGTCGCCGCCGTCGTGACCGCGCTGGCGCTCGTCGGCTCCACGGTGCTGGCGATGCTCGGCGGAGTGCTGATCGCCGCGAACGGGGACGGTCCGGTGGCCCCCGGCACCGGGCTGGACTGGACGGTGCTGGCGGTCGGCACGGTCCTGCTCGGCGGCACCAGCGCGTACGGCCGGCGCGGCGGTGTCTTCGGCACGCTGATCGCGGTCAGCCTGGTGGTGGTGTTCCTGGCCTGGACCGTGGCGCACGACTGGTCGATCGGCCGGTGGGCCCTGGGCGGGGCGGTGCTCGGCGCCGGGCTGCTGGTCACCCGGCTGGTCGAGACGTTCGGCCGGCCCCGCCCGGCCCCGCACGTGACGGCCGTGCCCGGCCCGCCGCGCCCGGTCGGGGACGGCCGGATCAGCACCGGCTGGACGACGACCCCGACGCCCGAGCCGACCGACACCTGGCCGTCGGTGCTGCCCGTACGCGAGACCGACACCCCGGTCGACGCCTGGGAGGCGCCCCGCTGGGAGAGCGAGCCGCGGCGCTGGGACGCCGACCGCTGACGTCGAGGAGGGTCGGCTCCGGCGGGGGTCGCGTCCGGCGGGCCGGAGCTGATCTCGCCGGTTAGGCTCGGCGGCATGAGCGAGACTCCTGCCCCCGGCGGCCGTACCTTCGACGAGCTCGACAAGCTCTCCACCGAGGAGCTGCGCGAGCAGGCGTTCCACCTGGCCCGGGAGCGTCGCGACGTGGGGTTCTTCTGGTCGGTGCTGCGGCACCTGCCGAACGCCGACGAGGCCGCCGCCCTGGACGGCGCGCCGAACTCGGTCGGGCCGACCATCGACGAGGCCAACGCGCTGTGGCGGGAGTTGACCGGGCACGGCTACGACGAGTCCGCGCCGCTGCTGCGCGCCGCCTTCATCGACTACCTGATGAAGCACTGACCCGTGGCCGCCCGCCGGCCGACGGCGGTCGCGCGGACGCGCAGGTTTGCCCGGCGCGGCGGCCCGGGAACTGACCGCTCCATGGCCCTCACCAACCGCCCCCGCACCGTCTCCCGGTACGGCACGGCCGCCGGCACCGGCACGCTCGCCGCGTTCCTGCTCGTCGCGGTCGGCGGCAGCCCGATGTACGGGGACTGGGCGCAGGGCAGCACCGACCCGACCGGAGCCGGTGGCTGGTTCCTGCGGCTGCTCTCCTGGCCGGCCTGGCGGTGGCACGCCGACGAGGGGTTGCTCACCACCAACCTGCGGGCGATCCTGCTGCTCGTGGTCGCCGCGGCGCTGCTCTACCTGCTGCCCGGCCCGCAGGTGGACCGGGTGGCCGCCTCGGGCAGCCAGTTCCTCTCCGGTTGGGGCGCGTACGCCCTGGCCGGCGGGATCACCGCCCTGCTCGCCACGCTCCTCGGACCGCACGGCACGCTCTTCGCCGCCTTCCAGGCCGCGAGCGGCGGCGTCACGTACGGCTTCTTCGCCGGCTGGATCGTCGGTCTGGCCAGCCTGGGCGGCCGGGCCTGACTCGCCGTACGGCGGGCCGGGCCTGATCCTCCGGTGACCGGTCCGGCCGGCCGCGCGGGCCGGTCAGGCGCCGTCCACCGCGCCCAGGCTCAGCACCCGGCTGCGCGCGATCAGCCCCACCGGGCTGCCGTCCTCGGTGACCAGCGCGTGGTCGGCGCCGGAGGTGAGCAGCGCGCCCAGCGCGTCGTAGGCCGAGTCGCCGAGCGGCACCGTGGGCAGCCCGGTCCCGCCGTCGGCCGGGAGCGGGTCGAGCACCGCGCGGGTCAGCGGGGTGACCGCCAGCCGGCGGATGCCCCGGTCGGCGCCGACGAACTCGCGGACGAACGCCGAGGCGGGCGAGCCGAGCAGCGCGGCCGGGCTGTCGTACTGCTCCAGCACGCCACCCTCGGAGAGCACCGCGATCCGGTCGCCCAGCCGGACCGCCTCGTCGAGGTCGTGGGTGACCAGCACGATGGTCTTGCGCACCTCGGCCTGGAGCCGCAGGAACTCCTCCTGGAGCCGGGTCCGCACGATCGGGTCGACGGCCGAGAACGGCTCGTCCATCAGCAGCACCACCGGGTCGGCGGCGAGGGCGCGGGCGACGCCCACCCGCTGCCGCTGCCCGCCGGAGAGCTCGTGCGGGTAGCGCCGGCCGAACTGCGCCGGGTCGAGGCCGACCAGTTCCAGCAGCTCGCCGACCCGGGCGCGGGTGCGTTCGCGCGGCCAGCCGAGCAGCCCCGGCACGGTCGCCACGTTGGCGGCGACGGTCTGGTGCGGGAACAGGCCGACGTTCTGGATCACGTATCCGATGCGGCGGCGCAGGGTCACCGGGTCGACCCGGGTGACGTCGTCGTCGCCGAGCAGGATCCGGCCGTCGGTCGGCTCGATCAGCCGGTTGATCATCCGCAGCACCGTCGACTTGCCGCAGCCGGACGGGCCGATCAGCACCACCAGCTCGCCCGCCTTGACCTCCAGGCTCAGCTCGCGGACCGCCTCGGTGCCGTCCGGGTAGCGCTTGCGGATGCGCTCCAGCGTGATCGAGGCGGCGCCGTGACCGGCGGTGGTGCCCGGGGTAACGTCCACGTGTGTTCCTCCACCTGAGCTACCGGGCCGCCCCGGGCAATCCGTGGTTCTCCTGGCAGTACGTGCGGGACAACTCTGACACCATCCTCGCCGCGCTGCGCGAGCACACCTGGTTGACCGCCCGGGCCGTGGTGATCGCCGCGCTGGTGGCGCTGCCGCTCGCGGTGGCAGCGTACTGGTTCCGCTCGCTGGCCGCGTCGATCCTGGCGCTGACCGGCGTGCTCTACACGATCCCGTCGCTGGCGCTGTTCGCCTTCCTCGCGCCCTACCTCGGCATCGGGGCGATCACCGTGCTCACCGTGGTGGCGCTCTACGCGCTGCTGGTCATCGTGCGCAACACGCTGGCCGGCCTGAACCAGGTGCCACCGGAGGTGCGGGAGGCCGCCGAGGGCATGGGCTACGGCCGCTGGGGCCGGCTGGTCCGGATCGAGCTGCCGCTGGCGCTGCCCGGCATCCTCACCGGCGTACGACTGGCGACCGTCTCCACGGTCGCGCTGGTCACCGTGGGCGTGGTGGTGGGTCGGGGCGGGCTGGGCCAGCTCATCTTCGCCGGCTTCCAGAACAACTTCTACAAGGCGCAGATCATGACCGGCACGGTGCTCTGCGTGCTGCTGGCGCTGGTGCTCGACCTGGTCCTGGCGGGGGTGGGCCGGCTGCTCACGCCGTGGCTGCGCGGGCGGGTCCGGTGAGCGCGAGGAGTGCAGCGCAGCGGAGCCCCGCAGTCGCGAACGGAGGGCAGGCACGGTGAACCCGGTGCAGCAGGCGGTGCTCTGGCTGAACGACCCGCTGAACTGGACCAACCCCGGCGGCGTGCTGGACCGCCTCGGCGAGCACCTGAGCATGTCCGCCCTGGCGGTGCTGCTGGGTTGCCTGGTGGCGTGGCCGATCGGCCTCTGGCTCGGCCACAGCGGCCGGGGCGGCGGGCTGGTGCTGCTGGTCTCCAACGTCACGTTGGCGATCCCGACCCTGGCCCTGCTGACCATCCTGCCGCTGACCTTCCTCGGGTTCGGCCGGTCGGCGGTGGTGGTGGCGCTCGCGGTCTTCGCGGTGCCGCCGCTGCTGGCGAACGCGTACACCGGGGTGCGGCAGGCCGACCCGGAGGCCCGGGACGCCGCGCGCGGGATGGGGCTCTCCGGCGGGCAGGTGCTGCGCCGGGTGGAGTTGCCGCTCGCGGTGCCCTACCTGGCGGCGGGGTTCCGCACCGCGGCCGTGCAGGTGGTGGCGACCGCGGCGTTGGCATCCTTCGTCAACGGTGGCGGGCTGGGCCAGATCATCCGGGCCGGGTTCGGGCTGGACATCGCGGCCGGCGGCGGCCAGATCATCGCCGGCGGTGTCCTGGTGGCCGGCCTGGCGCTGCTGGTCGAGGGGATCCTCGCGGTGCTGGAGCGGGTGGTCACGCCACGCCCGCTGCGCCGGGTCAGCCGGCGGGCGAACCGCCGCGCGGCCGCGGCCACGGCCGGCGGCTGATCTTCCGGCGGCCCCTCGCCGGCCCGTCGGTGAGTCCGGCATCACAGCGCATCCGACCCGCTGGTGACGATCGGATGACGAAAACCGCTCCGAGTTTGTCGGTCGGGTCCGGAGGATGTTGGGTGAAGTCGCGGGCGGCCGTCCGGATCGCCCGTCGGACACGCGGCCGGCCCCCATCGGGGTCGCGCCGGGACACGGAAGGCGGGCACTGATGCGCGCACGTGCACGGCTGGCCGCGGGGGCCTTCGGCGCCCTCGCCGCGGCAACTCTCCTCACGGGCTGCGGTGACGCCGGCTCGTCCGGCACCGACGCTCCCGAGGCGGGCGCCTCGGGTGCCGGCTGCGCCCCGGTGGCGGGTGACCAGCTGGTCGTCCTCACCGACGACAAGAAGCTGCAGAACACCGACAACGTCCTCCCCGCGATCAACAAGAAGGCGGCGACGCCGCAGCTGGTCGCCGCGCTGGACAAGGTCTCGGCGAAGCTCGACACCCCCAAGCTGATCCAGCTCAACCGGGCGGTCGACGTCGACCGGAAGACGCCCCAGGTGGCGGCGCAGGAGTTCGCCGCCGCCAACGGCGTGACCGACGGGATCGAGAAGGGTCCGGGCGGCCAGGTGACGGTGGGCGCGGGCAACTTCAGCGAGAGCCAGACCGTCGCCGAGCTCTACAAGATCGCGCTCACCGCGGCCGGCTACCAGGTCAAGGTGCAGACCATCGGCAACCGGGAGCTCTACGAGCCGGCCCTGGAGAAGGGCCAGGTCCAGGTCGTCCCGGAATACGCCGCCACCATGGCCGAGTTCCTCAACACCAAGGCCAACGGCAAGGACGCCCAGCCGGTCTCGTCCCCCGAGCTGGAGAAGACCGTCGCCGCGCTCAAGACCGAGGGCGACAAGGCGGGCCTGGTGTTCGGCCAGCCCTCCCAGGCGCAGGACCAGAACGCGTTCGCGGTGACCAAGGCCTTCGCCGAGAAGTACGGCCTGTCGACGCTCTCCGACCTGGCCGCGAAGTGCTCCGGGCAGGCCACCGTGCTCGCCGGTCCGCCGGAGTGCCCGCAGCGGCCGAAGTGCCAGGCCGGGCTGGTCGAGGTCTACGACTTCAAGGCCGGCTCGTTCAGTTCGCTGGACGCGGGTGGCCCGCAGACCAAGAACGCGCTGAAGACCGGCGCCGCCAGCGTCGGGCTCGTCTTCTCCTCGGACGCGGCGCTCGCCACGAGCTGATCCGTCGCCGCCGGCCGGTCGAACCGGCCGGCCGGCGGCGATCCCCGACGGGGCTGCTGGTCAGCGACCGTGCATCCGATCGCGTCGACCCGTTCCCCTCCGGTGGAACTCTCGGTAATCTGCTCAGCCATGCCCGCCTCGGTCGCCCCCGCCGACAAGCGCACCCCGACGCCGCTGACCGTCCTGTTCTGGATCGGCGTGGGGTTGGCGCCCCTGGCGGCGCTCATCCTGCTGGTCGCCGACGGCAACGGCACGCTGCGGTTCGGCGCCGTGCTGGCGATCCTCGCCGTGGTGCTGATCGGTCTCTCCATCGCGCTGCGGGCCGAGAACGGCTCCGGTGACGCCGGGGCCGAGGAGTTGCGCGAGGAGCTGGAGCAGCTCCGGCGCGAGTTGCGGTCCGAGATCGTGGCCGCCGCCCAACGTGGCAATCAGGCGCTCGACCAGGCTCGGCGGGCGGAGGAGACGGCCGGCGCGGTGCGTCAGCGGCTCGACGCGGCAGCCGCGGGTCTGGCCGCCGCGCCCGCCGATGAGCGCCCGGGCGGACGGGCCCGGGTGCCGGTGGCCGGCGCGTACGACGCGGGACGGGCGCACCCGGCCGGCCGCGACGAGGACGCCCCGGGCCGGTCGTCGGGCGCGCGCTACGGCGCCGACGACGCGTCCCGGCACGACGTCGACCGCCCCGACGCTCACGCCGGTACGGGCTGGGGCCGGCCCGAGCCGTACGACGCCGACCCGTCGGGCCCGTACGCCGGGGAGCGCGCGGAGCCGGGCGGCTACCGGGCCGACCCGGACCGCTCCGGCGCGGACCGCCCGGGGTTCGCCGGCTACGGCGCCGAACCGGCCCGGTCCGACCCGCGCGGCACGGAGTGGCCGTCCGCCGGCGCGCCGGGCGCGGACCGGCCGTCGGCCGGCGGGTACGGCCAGGACCGGCCGTCGCCCGGCGGATACGGCCAGGACCGGTCGTCGGCCGGCGTCTACGGCGCGGCGCGGGTGGCCGAGCCGGCCCGGCCGGAGCAGTCCCGCCCCGTCGGCGTGGTCCACCACACCGAGACGGTGCACGTCACCACCCGGCACACCATCGTCGACGGTGGCGAACCGGCGGGCAGCCGGTACGGCGGGCTCGCCGGCCGCTGGTCACCGGGAGCGGACGACCGGCCGAGGGGTACGGAGGCGGCCGACCACCGGGGCGTCGGGCACCGCGAGTCGGGCCGGGACGAGCCGGCCCGATCCGGATGGTCCGGCTCGGAGGAGGACGGCTGGCTGGGCGGCCTGCGGTCCGTCCCGGGCGCGGAACGGACCTGGCCCCGCGACGACGGCGCCCGCGACGACGGCTACCGGGCCGGCGCGCCCGGCGACGGCTACCGGCCCGCCCCGTCGGACGACGGCTACCGACCCGGCCCGTCGGGTGACGGCTACCGGCCCGCCCCGTCCGGCGACGGCTACCGACCCGGCCCGTCGGGTGACGGCTACCGGCCCGCCCCGTCCGGCGACGGCTACCGACCCGGCCCGTCGGGTGACGGCTACCGACCCGGCCCGTCCGGCGACGGATACGCGCGGACCGGCGACGGGCGCGAGCACCCCTGGGCCGGTGTCGGCCGGGCCGCGGGCGGCCAGCGGGGCTGGCCGGCGGACGACGACTGGTCGCGGGGCCCGGTATCGGACCGGCCGGCGGACGAGCAGCGCGACTGGTCCGGCCCGGGTGAGGACCGGACCGGTCCGGCGGCGGGCGGGGCGCGAGGCGACCGCTCCTGGCCGCCCGCGGAGCAGGCCGGGCGGGCGCAGGTGGCCGAGCCGGACGGCGCGCACTGGTCGCAGGTGCGGGCCGCCGGCAACCGCTGGGCGGCGGTCCGCGACGACGACCGGGGGCGGGAGATCCGGGTCGGGGAGCGGCGGGCCGCGGTGCACGAGGACGGCGGGGGCACCGAGTACCGGGTCGAGGACCGGTGGGCCTCCGTCCGTGGCGCACCGGGCGGCGGCTGGTCGCCGGAGAGCCACCCGGCGCTGCCGGCCGGCGGGGTCCCGGTACCGCAGGAGTGGCGACCGCCGACGCAGCGCAGCGGCCAGCCGGAGTGGCGCGAGGTCGAGCCGGAGTGGCGGCAGCCCGAGCCGGAGTGGCGCCGGCCGGAGCCCGGCGGCTACGGTCAGCCGCCCCGCGACACCGACGACCGCTGGCGCTGACCGCGCCCCGGGCTCACTTGTCGATGTCGCCGACCACGAAGAACATCGAGCCGAGGATGGCGATCAGGTCGGGGACCAGGCACCCGGGCAGCAGCGTCGACAGCGCCTGCACGTTCGCGTACGAGGCGGTGCGCAGCTTGAGCCGCCACGGCGTCTTCTCGCCCCGGGAGACCAGGTAGTAGCCGTTAATGCCGAGCGGGTTCTCGGTCCAGGCGTAGGTGTGTCCCTCGGGCGCCTTGACCACCTTGGGCAGCCGGGTGTTCACCGGCCCGGAGATCCGGTCCACCCGGTCCAGGCACTGCTCGGCGAGGTCGAGCGAGGCGTACACCTGGTCGAGCAGCACCTCGAACCGGGCGTGGCAGTCCCCGGCGGTCTTGGTCACCACCGGCACGTCGAGCTGGTCGTAGGCCAGGTAGGGCTCGTCCCGGCGCAGGTCCAGGTCGAGCCCGGAGGCCCGGGCGACCGGCCCGGACGCGCCGAACGCGGCGGCGTCGGCCGCGGAGAGCACGCCGACCCCGACGGTACGGGCCAGGAAGATCTCGTTACGCCGGATCAGGTGGTCCAGATCCGGCATCCGGCGGCGTACCTCGGCGATGGCGGCGCGGGCCCGGCCGGTCCAGCCGGCGGGCACCTCCTCCTTCAGGCCGCCGACCCGGTTGAACATGTAGTGGATCCGGCCGCCGGAGACCTCCTCCATCACCGCCTGGATGGTCTCCCGTTCCCGGAACGCGTAGAACATCGGCGTGATCGCGCCGATCTCCAGCGGGTAGGAGCCGAGGAACATCAGGTGGTTCAGCACCCGGTTCAGCTCGGCCAACGCCATCCGCAGCCAGGTGGCGCGCTCCGGCACCTCCATGCCCATCAACCGCTCGACCGCGAGCACCACGCCCAGCTCGTTGGAGAACGCCGACAGCCAGTCGTGCCGGTTGGCCAGCACGATGATCTGCCGGTAGTCGCGTACCTCGAAGAGCTTCTCCGCCCCCCGGTGCATGTAGCCGACGATCGGCTCGGCGGCGACCACCCGCTCCCCGTCGAGCACCAGCTTCAGCCGCAGCACGCCGTGCGTCGAGGGGTGTTGCGGCCCGATGTTGAGCACCATGTCGGTGCCGAGCTGCTCACCGCCGGCGCCGGTCCCGACGGTCAGCTCGCGGAGGTCGCCGGCGTCCGTGGTCATGCCCGTCATCGTGCCATGGTCGCCTCGGGCGCGACGCCGACCGGCTGCCGCAGCCACCAGTGCCCGCCGAGTCCGGCCGGGTCGGTCAGCTCGGCCGCCGCCGACGCACCGGCCAGCGCGCGCAGGTAGCCGACCGGGTCCCGGGAGGCCAGCGCCAGCGGTGGTCGGCCGCCGTCGGCTCCGAGCGCCCGCAGCGCCTCCCGCTGCGACACCAGGGTGTACGCGCACCCCGCGACCCGCGCGCCGGCGGCGGCCACCGAGTCCATGGCGACGTGCGCGGTCACGTCGCACGACCCGTCGGGAACCGGCGACACCTGCCGCCCGTCCCGGTACCCGGTCAGCGTCCCGTCCAGGGGCCGGGCGTCCCGCAGGTGCCCGTAGTCCACCGCCAGCGCCAGCCCCCGCTCGACCCGTCCCACCGCCTCCGCCCACGCCTCGTCCCTGGTCCTCCCCACCTCCGCCCGGGTCGGGGTGGGGGGCCACCAGTGGGTCAGCCAGGTGGTGTCGGTGGGGGAGACGGTGGGGCCGGTGGTCTCGTGGCCGGTGGTGGGGTCGACCAGCAGGTGGCGCCAGCCGTCCGGGGTGGGGGTGGCGACGTCCAGGGGGACGTTGTCCAGCCACTCGGTGGCCAGCAGCAGGCCGGTGATCCCCTCGGGGATCTCGTGGCGCCAGTCGATGCCGGGTGGCAGGTCGGCGGGGCGTTCGGCGCGTTCCACCGCGACCGGGTGGATCCGGTCGGCCAGGTCCGGGTCGGCCCGCGTCAGCAGCGCGCGGAGCAGCTCGCCCCGGCCGGCGCCCACGTCGACCACGTCCAGCCGGGCCGGCCGCCCCAGCGCCTCGTCGACGGCGGCGAGTTGCCGCAGCAGGCAGGCGGCGAAGACCGGTGAGGCGTGCACGCTGGTGCGGAAGTGGGCGGCGGGGCCGGGGCCGGCCACGAAGAAGCCGTCCGGCCCGTAGAGGGCCCGTTCCATCGCGTCGCGCCAGCGCAGCGCGGGGTACCCGGACGTCACCGGGCCGACCCTACGGCCCGCCCTGGCCGGGGTCGTCCGGCGACCCGCCGACCTGGCGTCGAGCGGCGCGGACGTACCCGTACGGGGGGTTCCTCCGCCACCGGGGCGGGCGCTTCGGGCGGTCGGTGAAGGTTTTCACACCTTCTTGTTTCCGGTCTGTCACCCGGGCGCATACTTGCCATCGACCGGTACCCCCTTCGAGGACTGGATCGCTGCCATGAGCGCACCGCTGCGCCCGCGGGCCACTCGCGCCCCGCTCGCCTTCCCCCGCACCCTCACCGTCGGCGTGCTCGGCGCCGGCCGGGTCGGTTCGGTGCTCGGCGCGGCCCTCGCCGCCGCCGGTCACCGCGTGGTGGCCGCCTCGGGCGGTTCCGGCGCCAGCCGGGCCCGGGTGGCGCTGCTCCTGCCGCAGACCCCGCTCCGCTCCGCCGCCGCCGTGGCCCGCGCCGCCACCGACCTGCTGATTGTGGCCGTACCCGACGACGCCCTGGCCGACGTGGTCGCCGACCTGGCCGCGAGCGGCGCGTTGCGCCCCGGCCAGGTGGTCGCGCACACGTCCGGCGCGCACGGGCTGGCCGTCCTGGCCCCGGCCGCCGCGGCCGGCGCCCGGCCGCTCGCGCTGCACCCCGCGATGACCTTCACCGGTACGCCGGACGACCTGTCCCGGCTCGCCGGCAGTTCCTACGGCGTGACCGCGCCGGCCGAGCTGCGCCCGTTCGCGGCCCGGTTGGTGGCCGACCTGGGCGGCGTGCCGGAGTGGGTGGGGGAGGCCGACCGGCCGCTCTACCACGCGGCGTTGGCGCACGGCGCGAACCACCTGGTCACCCTGGTCAACGAGGCGGCCGACCGGCTGCGCGACGCCGGGGTGGACCGGCCGGAGAAGGTGCTCGCCCCGCTGCTGCGGGCGGCCCTGGAGAACGCGCTGCGGCTCGGCGACGACGCGCTCACCGGCCCGGTGTCCCGGGGCGACGCGGGCACCGTACGCCGGCACCTGGACCGGCTGGCGCGGACCGCGCCGGAATCCGTGCCGGCCTACCTGGCGTTGGCCCGACGGACGGCGGACCGCGCCGTCGCGGCGGGCCGGCTGCGCCCGGCGGACGCCGCGTCGCTGCGGGACGTGCTGGACGGAATCGAGGTGGCTGCCTGATGGTGGACGTGCTGCACACGCGCAAGGAGTTGGCGGCGGCCCGGGAGGGGCTGACCGGCACCGTCGGCGTGGTGATGACCATGGGCGCGCTGCACACCGGGCACGAGACGCTGCTGCGGGCCGCCCGCGAGCGGGCCGACCACGTGCTGGTGACGATCTTCGTGAACCCGTTGCAGTTCGGCCCGAACGAGGACTTCGACCGCTACCCGCGCACGCTCGACTCCGACCTGGAGATCTGCCGGCGGGCCGGGGTGGACCTGGTGTTCGCGCCCCCGGTGGCCGAGATGTACCCGGAGGGTCAGCCGACGGTGCGCCTGGACCCGGGCCCGCTCGGCGAGGACCTGGAGGGCCTGAGCCGGCCCGGCTTCTTCCACGGCGTGCTCACCGTGGTCATGAAGCTGCTCCAGCTCACCCGCCCCGACCTGGCCTTCTTCGGCGAGAAGGACTACCAGCAGCTCACCCTGGTGCGCCGGATGGTCCGTGACCTCGACGTGCCGACCGAGATCGTCGGGGTGCCGACCGTGCGGGAGCCGGACGGCCTGGCGCTGTCCAGCCGCAACCGCTACCTGTCGGCCGACGAGCGGCGGGCCGCGCTGAGCCTGTCCGCCGCGCTGCGCGCGGGTGTCGCGGCGGCCGAGCGGGGCGACGACGCCGGGGCGGTGCTGGCCGCCGCGCACCGGGCCTTCGACCCGGGTACGCCGGACGCCCGCCTCGACTACCTGGTGCTCACCGACACCGGCCTGGAGCCCGGTCCGGTCTCCGGCCCGGCCCGGCTGTTGATCGCCGCCTGGGTCGGCGCCACCCGACTGATCGACAACACGGCGCTCCACCTCGCGCCGCGTCCCTGACCCCACCACGAACGCGGAAAGGCACCCCGATGCTCCGGACCATGCTCAAGTCGAAGATCCACCGGGCCACGGTGACCCAGGCCGACCTGCACTACGTCGGTTCGGTGACGGTGGACGAGGACCTGCTCGACGCGGCGGACCTGATCCCCGGCGAGCAGGTCGCGATCGTGGACATCACCAACGGCGCCCGGCTGGAGACGTACGTGATCCCGGGCCGGCGGGGCAGCGGCGTGATCGGCATCAACGGCGCCGCCGCGCACCTGGTGCACCCCGGTGACCTGGTCATCCTCATCTCGTACGGCCAGATGGACGACGCCGAGGCGCGCTCTTACCAGCCCCGCGTGGTGCACGTCGACGCGGACAACAGGGTCGTCGACCTGACCGCCGACCCCACCACCGCCGCCCCCGGCACCGCCGGCGACCCCGTCCCCAACCCCCTCGCCGCCGCCCTGAACTGACCCCGCCCCTGCCCCCGCCCCCGCCCCCGCCCCCGCCCGTCGATCTTGCACTTTCGGCCCCTCGTTCGCCCGGTCTGCACCTTTCATCCGGGCCGTAACTGCAAGATCCACGGGGTCGGAGGTGGGGGCCGGCGCGGTCTGTTACCGGAAGGTCATTTTCGGCTACCCTGAGCGGACCGTCGGAATCGACGGTCGTCGGGCTGGGGGAGGCGCGATGGGCCGTGTGACGCGGGGCCTGCTCGCCGCCGTGGTCGCGACAGCGGCGCTGGTCGGGTGCGCCTCCTCGGGCGGGCTGGACGGGGACCTCACCGACGACTGGGCGCCGATGGGTCGGCCCGGTCCGTTCACCCCGGCGGCCGGGGTGTGCCAGGTCGCCGACTTCACCCCGACGGTCGGCCTGGCCGCGTACGCCCCGGTCGGCTGCGACCTGCCGCACCGGGTGGAGACCGTGCACGTCGGGGCGTTCACCGTCGGCCGGGCCACGCCGCCCCCGCTCGACTCACCCGAGCTGCGCACCGCCTTCGCCGAGTGCGACACCCGGGCCAGCGGCTTCGTCGGCGACGACTGGCGGGCCGGGCGGCTCCGGCTGGCCGTGGCGGTGCCCACCGGCGCCGGCTGGACGGCCGGCTCCCGCTGGTTCCGGTGCGACCTGACCGAGCTGAACACGGTCGAGGCGGCGGCCACCGTGGTGACCCGCACCGGCAGCCTCCGGGACGCGCTCAAGCCGCCGTCCCCGCTGCGTCTGGGCTGCCAGCGCACCGGCCAGGACCGGCGGCGGGTGCAGACGCTCACCCCGGTCGACTGCGCGGTGGCGCACGACGCCGAGTTCGTCGGCGTCTGGCTCGCGCCGGCCCGCCCGTACCCGAGCCGGCCGGCGGACTGGGCGCCGCTCTACGACGGCTGCTACGGCGCCGTCGCGCGCTGGACCGGCGTGCCCGCCGACCCGGTCCTGCGCTACCGCAGCGGCGTGGTGGTGCGCCCGCCCGGCGCGGCCCGCTGGGCGGTGGGCGACCGGGGCGTCCGGTGCTACCTGTGGCTCAGCGACCGCACCGTGACCGCCTCGTTGAAGGGCGCCGGCCCGGCCGGGCTGCCGCTCCGGACGAGGTAGCCGAAACCACTCGTCCCGCCCCCGTGGCCCGGAGCGAGGACGCTTCGGGTTGACTGTCCGCATGGACCTATCCACCGTCGACCTGCCGGCGCTGCCCCGGCTGCTCGCCGCGCCCGCGCCCGGTTGGGTGGAGACGACCGACGTCATCGTGGTCGGCTCCGGGGTCGCCGGGCTGACCGCCGCGCTGCACCTGCGCGAGGCCGGCCTGCACGTCACCGTCGTCACCAAGGTCGACATGGACGAGGGCTCCACCCGCTGGGCGCAGGGCGGCATCGCCGCGGTGCTGGACCCGGCGGACAGCTCGGGCGCGCACGCGTACGACACGGAGGTGGCCGGCGTCGGCCTCTGCGACCCGGCCGCGGTGCGGGCGCTGGTGGAGGAGGGCCCGACCCGGCTCCGCGAGCTGATGCGGATCGGGGCGGAGTTCGACCGCAACCCGGACGGCTCGCTGATGCTCACCCGGGAGGGCGGGCACCGGGCCGACCGGATCGTGCACGCCGGCGGCGACGCCACCGGCGCCGAGGTGCAGCGGGCGCTGCACGCGGCGGTACGCCGCGACCCCTGGATCCGGCTGGTCGAGCACGCGCTGGTGCTGGACCTGCTGCGCGCGCCCGGCGACGGGCCGGGCGGACTCGGTCCGGCCTGCGGGATCACCCTGCACGTGCTCGGTGAGGGCAGCGAGGACGGCGTCGGCGCCGTCCTCGGCCGCGCGGTGGTGCTGGCCACCGGCGGGATGGGGCAGATCTTCGCCGCCACCACCAACCCGGCGGTCTCCACCGGCGACGGGGTGGCGCTCGCGCTGCGCGCCGGCGCGGCCGTCACCGACCTGGAGTTCGTCCAGTTCCACCCGACCGCGCTGATCGTGCCGGCCGGCGGGCCGGGCGCCGGCCTGGCGCAGCAGCCGCTGGTCTCCGAGGCGCTGCGGGGCGAGGGCGCCCACCTGGTCGACGGCGACGGCAAGCGGTTCATGGTCGGCCAGCACGAGCTGGCCGAGCTGGCCCCCCGCGACGTGGTGGCCAAGGGCATCCACCGGGTCCTGCTCGCCACCGGCGTGGACCACGTCCACCTGGACGCCCGGCACCTCGGCGGCGACTTCCTGGCCCGGCGGTTCCCCACCATCGTGGCGTCCTGCCTGGCCATCGGCGTGGACCCGGCGACCGACCTGATCCCGGTGGCCCCGGCCGCCCACTACGCGTCGGGCGGCGTCCGGACCGACCTGCGCGGCCGCACCTCGATCCCCGGCCTGTACGCCTGCGGCGAGGTGGCCTGCACCGGGGTGCACGGCGCCAACCGGCTGGCCAGCAACTCGCTGCTGGAGGGGCTGGTCTTCTCCCGCCGGATCGCCGAGGACATCGCCGCCGGTCTGCCCGAGCAGGTCCGGCCGGCGGAGACCGGCGCCTGGGTCGGCGGGCAGGGCTGGCTGGTGCCGGCCGGGGGCACGCCGGACCTGCAACGGGCGATGACCCGGGGCGCGGGCGTGCTCCGCTCGGCGGACACGCTGGCCGGCACCGCCGCCGCGCTCACCGCGCTGGGCGCGGGTCGGGGCGTGCCGCGTACCGCCGACTGGGAGGCGACGAACCTGATCACGGTGGCGTCGACGCTGGTCGCCGCCGCGTACGCCCGGCGGGAGACCCGGGGCTGCCACTGGCGGGAGGACTTCCCGTCGGCGGACGACAGGTGGCGGGGCCACCTGGTGGCCGAGGTGGGCCCGGACGGGCGGCTGACCGAGAACTGGGAGGATGTTTCGTGATCGAGTCGACGCGGCGGGCGCTGCGGGACGGCGGCCTGGACCCGGAGTCGATCCGGCGGATCGTCGTCGACACCCTGGCCGAGGACCTCGGCCCGGACTTCCTCGACGTCACCAGCGTCGCCACCATTCCGGCCGAACAGCAGGACACGGCCGACCTGGTGGCGCGCGCGGACGGCGTGGTGGCCGGGCTGCCGGTGGCGGCCGCGGTGTTCGAGCTGGTGGGCGAGGTGACCGGCGCCGACCGTACGGTCGAGGTGTCGTTGGTGGCCCACGACGGGCAGCGGGTGGCGCGCGGCGACGTGCTGGCCACCGTGACCGGGCCGACCCGGCTGCTGCTCACCGCCGAGCGGACGGCGCTCAACCTGCTCTCCCGGATGTCCGGGGTGGCGACCCACACCCGGGCCTGGGCCGACGCGCTCGCCGGCACGAAGGCCATGGTGCTCGACACCCGCAAGACCACGCCGGGGCTGCGCGCGCTGGAGAAGTACGCGGTCCGGGCCGGCGGTGGCACCAACAAGCGGATGGGCCTCTACGACGTCGCCATGATCAAGGACAACCACAAGGTGGGCGCGGGCGGGATCGGGGCGGCGTTCCGCCGGGTCCGGGCGGCGTTCCCGGAGGTTCCGGTGCAGGTGGAGGTGGACACCCTGGCCGAGGCGGTGGAGGCGGTCGAGGCAGGGGCCGGGTTCCTGCTGCTGGACAACATGACCCCGGCGCAGCTGCGCGACGTGGTGGCCGCGGTCGGCGACCGGGCGGAGCTGGAGGCGACCGGCGGGTTGACCCTGCCGGTGGCGGCCGAGTACGGGGCCACCGGTGTCGACTACCTCTCCGTCGGCGCGCTCACCCACTCGTCGCCGATCCTCGACATCGCCCTCGACCTGCGCGAGGAATGACGTGCGGCTCGCCACCCCGGCTCACTCCGCGCGCTTCGACCGCGGCGCGAGCGCCGTCTAGGCTGCCGCTGTGCTGCTCTGCATCGACATCGGAAACACCAACACCGTGCTGGCGACCTTCGACGGCGACAAGCTGGTGCACTCCTGGCGGATCAAGACCGACGCCCGTTCCACAGCGGACGAGCTGGGCCTGATGTTCCGCGGGCTGCTGGCCGGTGACGCCGTGGAGATCACCGGGGTGGCCGCCTGCTCGACCGTGCCGGCGGCGCTGCGCTCGCTGCGCACCATGCTTGGCCGCTACTACGCGGACCTGCCCAGCGTGATCGTCGAGCCCGGCGTCCGCACCGGCGTGCAGCTCGCCATCGACAACCCGAAGGAGGTGGGCGCGGACCGGGTGGTGAACACGCTGGCCGCGTACACGCTCTACGGCGGGCCGTCGATCGTGGTGGACTTCGGCACCACCACCAACTTCGACGTGATCAGCGACCGGGGCGAGTTCCTCGGCGGGGCGTTCGCGCCCGGCATCGAGATCTCCTTCGACGCGTTGGCCGCCCGCGCCGCCCAGTTGCGCAAGGTGGAGGCCACCCGTCCCCGCTCGGTGATCGGCAAGAACACCGTCGAGTGCCTCCAGGCCGGTCTCTACTTCGGCTTCGCCGGCCAGGTCGACCGGATCGTCGAGCGGATGTCCGAGGAGTTGGGCGACGTCAGGGCGGTGATCGCCACCGGCGGCCTGGCCTCGCTGGTGCTCGGCGAGTGCCGCACCATCACCCACCACGAGCCGATGATCACCCTGATCGGCCTGCGGATGGTCTACGAGCGCAACACCTGAGGTGCAAGGAAGGGCCCCCTCTTAACGCCTCCGGTAGAGGAAGGGCCCCCTGTTAACGCCGGCGGGCCCGGAGCACGAGCGTCCGGTACGGCAGCTCGACGGTGTCCCGGCCGACCAGGTCGGGGTGGCCGGCGAACAGCTCGGTCAGCCCGTCGTCGACCCGGGCCCGCTCCGCCGGGGTGGCGGTCAGCCAGTACGACCGGGTGTGCAGCATGCCCACCACCTGGTCCGGCGTGAGCGTGGTCGCGTGCGCGAACTCGCCCACCTCGACCGGCGTGAAGGCGGGACCGAAGTCGGCGTACCGGCCGGTCACGTCACCGGCGGTGTCGCCGAGGTGGGCGATCCGGGTCAGCTCGGCCACCCAGGCGACCCGCTCGTCCCGGACGTTCCACACCGGCGCGAACGTGCCGCCCGGGCGCAGCACGCGGGCGATCTCGACGTGCGCCCGCTCCCGGTCGAACCAGTGGTAGGCCTGCCCGGCCAGCACGGCGTCCGCCGACACGTCCGGCAGCGGCACCGCCTCCGCGCCGCCCGCCAGCGCCGTCGTGCCCGGCGTGGCGGCCGCGAGTTGCGCCCGCATCCCCGGATCCGGCTCCACGGGTACGACGTGCTGCCCGAGCGCCAGCAGGCCCCGGGTGAGGATGCCGGTGCCGGCGCCGAGGTCCACCACCCGGGCCGGGGCGTCCAGCCCGTCCAGCGCCCAGCGCAGGGCCGCCTCGGGATAGCGGGGCCGGAACCGGTCGTACGCGGCGGCGGCGGCGCCGAACGAGAGCGCCGGAGTGGGGTCGGTCATGGCGGGCAGGTTATCCCGTAACGGTCGCCACGCCGCTTGAGTACGCTCATGGGCTGACCCCGCCGTTGTTCCCCAAGGCCTGAGGAAGCGTGCCGTGACCGAGCAGAACGCCCTGCCCACCGACCCCGCCGACGACCTTCCCGAGCAGATGAAGGTCCGCCGGGAGAAGCGGGACCGGATGCTCGCCGAGGGGGTCGAGCCGTACCCGGTCGGCTTCCCGCGGACCACCACGCTCGCGCGGCTCCGCGAGCGCTACGCCGAGCTGCCCACCGACACGGCCACCGGGGACCGGGTCTCGGTCACCGGTCGGGTGATCTTCATCCGCAACACCGGCAAGCTCTGCTTCGCCACCCTGCGCGACGGCGACGGCACCGAGCTTCAGGCGATGCTCTCGCTGGACCGGGTCGGCGCGGAGCGGTTGGCCGACTGGAAGCGCCTGGTCGACCTCGGTGACCACGTCGGCGTGACCGGCGAGGTGATCACGAGCCGGCGCGGCGAGCTGTCGGTGCTGGCCGACGAGTGGGCAGTCACCGCGAAGGCGCTGCGCCCGCTGCCGGTGGCGCACAAGCCGCTCAGCGAGGAGTCCCGGGTCCGCCAGCGGTACGTGGACCTGGTGGTGCGCCCGCAGGCCCGGCAGATGGTGCGCACCCGGGCCACCGCGGTGCGCAGCCTGCGCGACACGCTGCACGGGCAGGACTTCATCGAGGTGGAGACGCCGATGCTGCAGTTGCTGCACGGTGGCGCGGCGGCCCGCCCATTCGTGACCCACAGCAATGCGCTCGACACCGATCTGTATCTGCGAATCGCGCCGGAACTGTTTCTCAAGCGCGCGGTGGTCGGTGGCGTGGACCGCGTCTTCGAGATCAACCGCAACTTCCGTAATGAGGGCATCGACTCCTCGCACTCGCCGGAGTTCGCGATGCTGGAGACCTACCAGGCGTACGGCGACTACGACACGATGGCGGAGCTGACGAGAAATCTCGTGCAGCAGGCCGCCGTCGCGGTCGCCGGCTCCACGGTGGTGACGCACGCCGACGGCCGGGAGTTCGATCTGGGCGGCGAGTGGCGGTCGGTGACGCTGTTCGGTGTTCTTTCCGAAGCGCTCGGTGAGGAGGTCACCGTCCGCACGGAAAGGTCACGCCTGGTCGAGTACGCGGACAAGGTCGGCCTCTCCGTCGACCCGAAGTGGGGACCGGGCAAGCTCGCGGAGGAGTTGTTCGAGGAACTGGTGGTGCCGTCCCTGCAGGCGCCCACGTTCGTGCGCGACTACCCGGAGGAGACCAGCCCGCTGACCCGGGCCCACCGCAGCGAGCCGGGCCTGGCCGAGAAGTGGGACCTCTACGTGCTCGGTTTCGAGCTGGGCACCGCGTACTCGGAGCTGGTCGACCCGGTCGTGCAGCGGGAGCGGCTGGTGGCCCAGGCGCAGCTCGCGGCGCGCGGCGACGACGAGGCGATGCGACTCGACGAGGACTTTCTCCGGGCCATGGAGTACGGAATGCCGCCGGCCGGTGGTATGGGAATGGGAATCGACCGGCTCCTGATGGCCTTGACCGGCCTGGGAATTCGGGAAACCATCCTGTTCCCGTTGGTCCGGCCCGAGTAGGCGCGCAAACCTTCTCCGGCTCGTTACCCGGTCCTATTGACGGAGCAAGCATCGGGCGGGTTATCGTGCTTGCGAGTATTCGCAGGAGCGTGACCCTGCTCGAAAGGAATGTGGGACGTGGCCAAGCAGATCATTCACAAGCTGGTCGATGACCTGGACGGCGGGGACGCTGACGAGACTGTCAAGTTCGCGCTCGACGGCGTGCAGTACGAGATCGACCTCTCCGCCTCCAACGCTGAAAAATTGCGCGACGTATTCGCGCCGTACATCGCGCACGGCACGCGGGTGGGTCGTGGGGGTGTGGTCGTGGGCGGCCGGGCCGCGCGCGGTCGGGGCGGCGCCACCGCCGACCGTGAGCAGAACCGTGCCATCCGCGAGTGGGCCAAGAAGGCCGGCAAGGACATCTCCGACCGGGGCCGGATCCCGCAGGAGATCGTGGACGAGTACCACGCGAAGGCGGGGCACTGACCCCGACCCTCGTGAGACGGGCGACCCGACGCCGGACCGGAGTGCGACTCCGGGCCGGCGTCGCCGTTTCCGCCCCGGGGTGCCGCGTGTCCGGTTCCGGGCCGACCCCGCGCCGGCGGGAAGAAAACCCCGTCCGGACCGGTTGTCCACAGGCGGTGGAGATTCCGTCCACAGGCTGTGGACGACCGTGGCGGGCGCGTACACCCCGCCCGAACCCCCCGACCGGGACTTTCCACCGCCGGTCGAATTTCGCTCTGCGCGTACAGGTAGGGGTCCCGGAACACCTCCTGAGCGTGGACGGTTGTCAGAAACGACGTCGGAACGGTCATTCGCGGGGACACACGACCTCAGCGGAGACGGTCCGCGGCGATAGAGTAAGGAGGCACGGACGCCGTCCCGGACGTCCGCGCACCGGCCCCGCCGAGATCTGACCATCAAGGCGCACGGCACGTGAGGAGCACGAGGGCATGTTCGAGCGGTTCACCGACCGAGCGCGACGGGTTGTCGTCCTGGCCCAAGAAGAGGCCCGGATGCTCAACCACAACTACATCGGTACGGAGCACATCCTGCTGGGCCTCATCCACGAGGGTGAGGGCGTCGCCGCCAAGGCTCTGGAGAGCCTGGGCATCTCCCTGGAGGGCGTGCGCCAGCAGGTCGAGGAGATCATCGGCCAGGGCCAGCAGGCGCCGAGCGGGCACATCCCGTTCACGCCGCGGGCCAAGAAGGTGCTGGAGCTGTCGCTGCGCGAGGCGCTGCAGCTCGGCCACAACTACATCGGCACCGAGCACATCCTGCTCGGCCTGATCCGCGAGGGTGAGGGCGTCGCCGCCCAGGTGCTGGTCAAGCTCGGCGCCGACCTGAACCGGGTCCGCCAGCAGGTGATCCAGCTGCTCTCGGGCTACCAGGGCAAGGAGCCCGCCGCGGCCGGCGCCGCGCCGGGCGAGGCCGCGCCGTCGACCAGCCTCGTGCTGGACCAGTTCGGCCGCAACCTGACCCAGGCCGCCCGCGAGGGCAAGCTCGACCCGGTCATCGGGCGCGAGAAGGAGATCGAGCGGGTCATGCAGGTGCTGTCCCGCCGCACCAAGAACAACCCGGTGCTGATCGGCGAGCCGGGCGTCGGCAAGACCGCCGTGGTCGAGGGGCTGTCCCAGAAGATCATCAAGGGCGAGGTGCCCGAGACGCTCAAGGACAAGCAGCTCTACACGCTCGACCTGGGCGCCCTGGTGGCCGGCTCCCGCTACCGCGGTGACTTCGAGGAGCGCCTCAAGAAGGTGCTCAAGGAGATCCGCACCCGCGGTGACATCATCCTGTTCATCGACGAGATCCACACCCTGGTGGGTGCGGGTGCGGCCGAGGGCGCGATCGACGCCGCCAGCATCCTCAAGCCGATGCTGGCCCGTGGCGAGCTGCAGACCATCGGTGCCACCACCCTCGACGAATACCGCAAGCACCTGGAGAAGGACGCCGCCCTCGAGCGCCGCTTCCAGCCGATCCAGGTGGGTGAGCCCTCGCTGGCGCACACCATCGAGATCCTCAAGGGCCTGCGGGACCGCTACGAGGCGCACCACCGGGTGAGCATCACCGACGCGGCCCTCGTCGCGGCGGCCACCCTGGCCGACCGCTACATCTCCGACCGCTTCCTGCCGGACAAGGCGATCGACCTGATCGACGAGGCCGGCGCGCGGATGCGGATCCGCCGGATGACCGCGCCGCCGGACCTGCGTGACTTCGACGAGCGCATCGCCCAGGTGCGCCGCGACAAGGAGTCCGCGATCGACGCGCAGGACTTCGAGCGGGCCGCGCAGCTGCGCGACAAGGAGAAGCAGCTCCTCGGTCAGAAGGCGCAGCGGGAGAAGGAGTGGAAGGCCGGTGACCTGGACGTCGTCAGCGAGGTCGACGACGAGCAGATCGCCGAGGTGCTCGGCAACTGGACCGGCATCCCGGTCTACAAGCTGACCGAGGAGGAGACCTCGCGCCTGCTGCGCATGGAGGACGAGCTGCACAAGCGCGTCATCGGCCAGGAGGACGCGGTCAAGGCGGTCTCGAAGGCGATCCGGCGGACCCGGGCCGGCCTGAAGGACCCGAAGCGCCCGTCCGGCTCGTTCATCTTCGCCGGCCCGTCCGGTGTGGGTAAGACCGAGCTGTCCAAGGCGCTCGCCGAGTTCCTCTTCGGCAGCGAGGACGCGCTGATCCAGCTGGACATGTCCGAGTTCCACGACCGCTACACGGTGTCGCGGCTGGTGGGTGCCCCTCCCGGCTACGTCGGCTACGACGAGGGCGGGCAGCTGACCGAGAAGGTGCGTCGCCGGCCGTTCTCGGTGGTGCTGTTCGACGAGATCGAGAAGGCCCACCCGGACGTGTTCAACACGCTCCTGCAGATCCTCGAGGACGGGCGCCTCACCGACGGCCAGGGCCGGATCGTGGACTTCAAGAACACGGTCATCATCCTGACCACCAACCTCGGTACCCGTGACGTCGCGAAGGCCGTCTCGCTGGGCTTCCAGGCCTCTGAGGACTCCGAGTCGAACTACGACCGGATGAAGCAGAAGGTCAACGACGAGCTCAAGCAGCACTTCCGGCCCGAGTTCCTGAACCGGATCGACGACACCATCGTCTTCCACCAGCTGCGCGAGAACGAGATCCTCTCGATCGTCGACATCATGATCCAGCGGATCGAGTCGCAGCTGCGGAACAAGGACATGGGTCTCGAGCTGACCGACAACGCCAAGAAGTACCTGGCGAAGAAGGGCTTCGACCCGGTGCTGGGCGCGCGGCCGCTGCGTCGCACGATCCAGCGCGACATCGAGGACAACCTCTCCGAGCGGATCCTGTTCAACGAGCTGACCCCGGGTCAGATCGTGGTGGTCGACTGCGAGGGCGACCCCGAGAACATCGACAAGTCCAAGCTCGTCTTCCGGGGCGCGGACCGGCCGGACGCCGTGCCGGACGCGGTCCCGGCGGACCTCGGCGGCACTGCCGCCACCGGCGCGGACGACGCTGCCTGATCCGGGCGGAACATCGAGGGCGGCGGCCCCGGCTGGCGAAAGCCACCGGGGCCGCCGCCTTTCCCATGCCCACCGCACCTCGCTCCCGGTGCCGCCCGCCCGCCCTCACGCCCGCCCTCGCCCCGTCGATCATGAGGTTGACCGCACGTGGCGTCCGATTTGTCGCCGCCAACTTCATGATCGACGGGGCAGGCCCCGGCCGGGGTCCGGGGCGGGGGCCGGGGCCGGGGGGCTGTCAGGGGAGGGGGACGGCGGGGCCGTCGCCGGCCAGGCGGAAGGACTCCTCGCCCACCGGTTCCACCAGGCCGTCGGTCACCAGGCCGGCCAGGGCGCGGGCCCGCTGCACGTCGTCCTGCCAGACCTGGTCCAGCCGCTGGTGCGGCACCGGACCGGTGGCGTCCCGGAGCACCGCGAGGAGCAGCCCGCGTACCTGCCGGTCGGTGCCGGCGTAGCGCTGCGGGCGGCGGGTCGGGCCAGCCGGCGCCGGCTGGCCGGACGCCCGCCAGGCACAGCTCGACTCGACCGGGCAGATCGCGCAGCGGGGCGCGCGGGCGGTGCAGACCACCGCGCCGAGTTCCATGAAGGCCGCGCTGGCCAGGGCGGCGGCGGCCGGCTCGATCGGCAGCAGTTCCTCGGTGGCGACCAGGTCGGCCGGGCGGGTGGTCGGTCCGGCGTCGGGTTCGCCGGCGATCGCCCGGCACACCACCCGCCGGACGTTCGTGTCCACCACCGGGTGGCGCTGCCCGTAGGCGAACGCCGCCACCGCCCGGGCCGTGTACGTGCCGACGCCGGGCAGCGCCAGCAGCTGGTCCAGCCGGTCGGGCACCACGCCGCCGTGCCGTTCCACGACGGCCACCGCGCACTCGCGCAGGCGCACCGCCCGACGGGGGTAGCCGAGCCGGCCCCACATCCGGATCGCCTCGGCCGGGGTGTCCTCCGCCAGCGCGCGCGGCTCCGGCCACCGGGCCAGCCACGCCTCCCAGGCGGGCACCACTCGGACCACCGGGGTCTGCTGGAGCATGACCTCGCTGACCAGGATCGCCCAGGCGCCGATGCCGGGCCGGCGCCACGGCAGGTCGCGGGCGTTGCGCTCGTACCAGCGGCTGACCTGGGCGGCGAAGGTGGGCTCAGTCATGGCGCTGACGATGATGTCACGGGCGGAGATCCCGCTGGTTGGGCGACCCGGGTGGGCCGACGCGGCCGATCATGGACGGCGGGGCAGAATGTCCGAATGAACGAGCTCGCGATCACCGTCATCGGCCGGGACCGGCCGGGCATCGTCGCCGACGTCGCGGAGGTCCTCGCCCGGCTGGGCGCGAACCTCACCGACTCGACGATGACCCGGTTGCGGGGACACTTCGCGATGACCCTGATCTGTGTCGGCCCGGCCGCCGCCGACGTGGAGGCCGCGCTGGCCCCGCTCGCCGCCGACGGGCACCTGCTGGCCACCGTACGCGCGGTGACCCCGGACGGTGGCAGCGCGGTGGCGGGCGAGCCGTACGTGCTGGCGGTGCACGGCGCGGACCGGATGGGCATCGTCGCGGCGATGACCCGGGTGCTGGCCGACGCGGGCGGCAACGTGACCGATCTGAGCACCCGGCTCACCGGATCGCTCTACGTGGTGGTCGCCGAGGTCGAGCTGCCGCCGGGCAGCGCGGACGAGGTCGCCGGCCGGCTCACCCGCGCCGCCGCGGAGCTGGGCGTCGGGGTCAGCCTGCGCCCGGCGGACACGGACCTGCTGTGACCGCCGAGGAGTACGCCGGGTTGGGCGGCTGGACGCCGGAGAAGCTGGGCGTCCCCGGCGAGGTACGTCAGGTGGTGGCCGCCCCGGAGCCGGTGCTGAGCCGGCCGGGCCCGGCGGTCGACCCGACCTCCCCCGAGGTGGTGCGACTCGCCGCCGATCTGGTGGCCACGATGCGGGTCTCGCCGGGCTGTGTGGGCCTGGCGGCACCGCAGGTCGGGGTGAGCGCCCAGGTGTTCGCGGTGGACGTGACCGGCCATCCGAAGGCGGTCACCGTGCACGGCACGTTCGTGCTGTGCAACGCCCGGGTGGTGGAGGCGACCCGCTGGAAGGCCGGTCGCGAGGGCTGCATGTCGGTGCCGGATCTGACCGGGGACGTGAAGCGGGCGAGTCGCCTCGTGGTGGAGGGGGCGCTGCCGGGCAGCGGGGAGCCGGTGCGACTGGTCACCGACGGCTTCGAGGCCCGCGCGCTGCAGCACGAGATCGACCACTGCGCCGGGCTGCTCTTTCTCGACCGGGTGGCCGGGGCGCACGCCGTCTACCAGCGCCAGGTCTATCTCTGACCGGGAGTGGTCCGGCGACGTCGCTCGGTGAACGTCGCCCTCCACTGTGGATGCTTCGGGCCGGGCGGCGCGGTGTCACCGGCGCGTCGGACCCACGCGTCGCGCACCGCGCGGATACGGTAGGCGCATCATGCGTCTGACGGTCGGCCCCCTGCCCCCCGCCGTGTACTGGCGGCGTCGTGCCGTCGTGCTCGGTGCGGGGCTGCTCTTCCTGATTGTCCTGCTCTATTCCTGCACGGGCACGGATCGCAACGCCGGCCCGCCGTCCGGCAACCCGTCGCCGAGCGGCACCGCGGGGGCGGCCCCGGGCCCGTCGGGCTCGGTGCTGAGCCCGCAGTCGGGCAGCCCGTCGCCGACACCGGGCGCCTCGGGCGACACCGGCTCGGACGGTGGGGGATCGAGCAGCGGCGGCGGCACGAGCGACGGGGGCGGCTCGGGCACGGGCGACGGCGGGGCATCCGGGCAACCGGTCTCCGACGACGGCACCTGCACCGACTCCGAACTGCTGGTGACGCCGGTGGCGGTGCCGGCCAGCGCCCAGCGGGGCACCGTGGTCACCCTGCGCCTGAAGGTCAAGAACGTCTCGGACCGCACGTGCAGCCGGAACGTCGGCGCCGACCTGCAGGAGCTGTACGTGAAGGCCGGGGCGGAGAAAATCTGGTCGTCGGACACCTGCGGCACCGGCAAGGGCAACGACGTGCAGTCGTTCACGCCGAACTTCGAGCGCGCCTACGAGCTGGGCTGGAACGGCCGGCTGGACAACCGGTGTGCCGGCGGGCTGGCCAACGGCGAGTACGCCCCGATCGGCACGTACCAGGTCTTCGCCCGGGTGGGCACCAAGATCAGCGAGCCGGTGAAGCTGACCGTCACCGGCTGAGCCGGGTCAGACGTACCGCTCCAGGATGGACGCCTCGGCGAGCCGGGACAGCCCCTCGCGGACGCCCCGGGCGCGGGCGTCGCCCACGCCCTCGACCGCCTGGAGGTCCTCCACGGTCGCACCGAGGAGCCGCTGGAGGCTGCCGAAGTGCACGACCAGTCGGTCGACCACGGCCGCCGGGAGCCGGGGCACCTTGGCCAGCAGGCGGAACCCGCGCGGGCTGACCGCCGCGTCGAGCGCGTCGGAGGCGGACGGGTAGCCGATCGCCTTCGCCACCGCCACCAGGTCGATCAGCTCGGTGGCGGTGAGCAGGTCGAGTTCGACGAGTGCCTCGTCGAGGGTGCGCGACTTGCGGCCGACGGGCAGGTAGTCGCGGATGACCAGGGTGCGGTCGGCGTCCACGCCGGCCATCAGCTCGTCGAGCTGGAGTGCCAGCAGCCGGCCGTCGGTGCCCAGCTCGACCACGTAGCCGGCGATCTCGTCGGCGATCCGCCGGACCATCTCCAGCCGCTGCACCACGGCCACCGCGTCGCGAACGGTGACCAGGTCCTCGATCTCCAGCGCGGAGAGGGTGCCGGAGACCTCGTCCAGCCGCAGCTTGTAGCGCTCCAGCGTGGCCAGGGCCTGGTTGGCCCGGGACAGGATCGCCGCCGAGTCGTCGAGCACGTGCCGCTGGCCGTTGACGTAGAGGCTGATGATCCGCATCGACTGGCTGACCGAGATGACCGGGTAGCCGGTCTGCCGGGCCACCCGCTCGGCGGTGCGGTGCCGGGTGCCGGACTCCTCGGTGGGGATGGACGGGTCGGGCATCAGGTGCACGCCGGCCTGGACGATCCGGGTGCCGTCGCTGGAGAGGACCACGGCGCCGTCCATCTTGCACAGCTCGCGGACCCGGGTGGCGGAGAACTCGACGTCCATCGGGAAGCCGCCGGTGCAGATCTGCTCGACCACCTTGTCGTAGCCGAGCACGATGAGCGCGCCCGTGCGGCCGCGCAGGATCCGCTCCAGGCCGTCCCGGAGCGCGGTGCCCGGTGCCATCAGGGCGAGATTGGCCCGCAGCGGATCGCCACCGGCCCCACCGACGCTCCCGGTGACGGTCACGCTGATGGCGGCACGGGCGGGGTTTCCGCTCACGGCGCCGGTGCGGGCGTGCGGCGTCGCCGTTGCGGGCTTGGTGGCATCGCGGTCGATCGGCACGGGCACAGTCTACGGACTGCGGTGCGGTGGGTGCTCTCGTGGTTACTGTGATGTGTCACGATGCCCGGCTCCGGCGCTCGCCGCCCGCCTGCGCGACCTGTCCGATTCGCCCGACCGCTCCCGCCCCAGCGCTACCCACCGTCACTCCGCCGACGCCCGGGCGGCAGCCTGGAGCGCGGCGCGCACGTCAGTGACCTCGATCACGCGCATGTTCTCCGGGGCGACGCCGCTGCTGCCCGGGCCGCAGCCGGGCGGCACCAGGGCCAGCCGGAAGCCCAGCCGGGCGGCCTCGGCCAACCGTCGGGGGACCGCGCCGACCCGGCGCACCTCGCCGGTCAGCCCGACCTCTCCGATGGCGACCAGGTGCGCGTTGAGCGCGAGGTTGAGCCCGCCGGACGCGACGGCGAGCGCCACGGCCAGGTCGGCCGCCGGCTCGACCACCCGGATGCCGCCGACCGTGGCGGCGAAGACCTCCCGGTCGTGCAGCGTCAGCCGCTCGGTGCGCCGCTGGAGCACCGCGAGGACCATGGCCAGCCGGGCGCCGTCGAGACCCGAGACGGTGCGCCGGGGCGAACCGGCGACGGTGGCCCCGATCAGCGCCTGCACCTCGGTGACCAGCGCCCGCCGCCCCTCCATCGCCACCGTCACGCAGGTGCCCGGCACCGGTTCGGAATAGCGGGTCAGGAAGAGGCCGGACGGGTCGGCGAGGCTGCTGATGCCGCCCTCGTGCATCTCGAAGCAGCCCACCTCGTCGGCCGCGCCGAACCGGTTCTTCACGCCGCGCACCATCCGCAGCGAGGAGTGCTTGTCGCCCTCGAAGTGCAGCACCACGTCGACCAGGTGCTCCAGCACCCGCGGGCCGGCCACCTGGCCGTCCTTGGTGACGTGCCCGACCAGCACGGTGGCGATGCCCCGCTCCTTGGCCACCGCGACCAGCGCCGCGGTGACCGCGCGCACCTGGGTGACCCCGCCGGGCACGCCCTCGGTGCCGGTGGTGGAGATGGTCTGCACCGAGTCGAGCACCAGCAGCCCCGGCTTGACCGCGTCGAGGTGGCCGAGCACCGCCGACAGGTCACTCTCGGCGGCCAGGTAGAGCTGGTCGTGCAGGGTGCCCATCCGCTCGGCGCGCAGCCGCACCTGGCTCACCGACTCCTCGCCGCTGACCACGAGCGACGGGCTGCCCGCGCCGACCGCCCACTGCTGGGCCACGTCGAGCAGCAGCGTCGACTTGCCCACGCCGGGCTCGCCGGCCAGCAGCACCACCGCGCCGGGGACCAGGCCGCCGCCGAGCACCCGGTCGAGCTCGCTGACCCCGGTCGGCCGGGCACGGGCCGGAGCGGCGCTGATGGTGGCGATCGGCCGGGCCGGCTCGGCCGGCATCCGGGAGCTGACCACCCGGCCGGAGACCAGCGGGCCGGTGACGGTGCACTCGACCACCGAGCCCCACTCGCCGCACTCGGGGCACCGGCCCACCCACTTCGGCGGCTGGTGACCGCACGCGTCGCACTCGTAGGCCGGGCGGGGTTCGCGGGCGGCGGCGCGACCACGGCCGGCGCCGGCACGGGAGGAGGTCGATCGGGGCGAGGTCACCTCAGGACGCTAACCGGACGGTACGACGAACGCCCACCCTCCGAACGACGACACCGCCGGCGTGGCGCTGGCCACGAACGGCGGTGTCGGCGGAACGGGGAACGGCGTCAGCCGTGGCTGCCGCCCTCGACGCCACCCTCTTCGCCGGCGTGCTCGCGCGGGTTGACCACCGCGGACGGCTCGGCCTCGGGGGTGAGCGGGACGCCGATCGGGGCCGGGGTCTTGATCACCTTGCCGCCGCCGAAGTCGAAGGTCAGGTTGACCTGCTGGCCGACGAGCAGCTTCTGGTTCAGGCCGACCAGCTGGAGGAACTGCGGGTTGCCGCTGTTCAGCTGGGCGTAGGAGAGGGCCGGGATCTCGATCCGGGCCGGCTGGCCGGCGGGCGCCGACTCGCTCTCCGACGGCGACGGGCTGGCCGAGGCGGACCCGCCCGCCGACGGCGAGCCGGTGACGTCGAGCGACTGGCTGGGCGAGGCGCTCGGGTCGGCGGCGGTCGGCGAGGCCGAGGCCGGCTCGGTCGGCGAGCCGGTCGGGGTGGCCGCGCCGCTGGACCCGGCACCGCCGGTGAGCAGGATCTCGCGGGCGCTGTCGGTGGTGACGGTCACGGTCACCGGGGCCTGGCTGTCGTTGTAGATCACGACGTTGAGCGGCGCGGTCGCGCCCGCCTCGTAGCCCTTCGGACCCGGGAACTGCACGTAGAGCCCGCGCACCTTGTAGAGGTTGTCGGAGGTCTGGACGTTGACGCCCTGTACCGACGGGATCTTGTTGGCGGTCTCGGCGATCTGCCCGGCGCCGCACCCGGACAGCAGCAGGCTCGCCGCCGCCGCCGTGCCGGCCAGCAGCAGGGCCGGCCCCCGGGAACCCCTGATCGAGCGCGTCACGTCGGTCCTCCTCGTCACGATCCCCGCCCGGTCGACCCCCGGGCACGGGGTGGCCATACCCGCGCAGACCGCACTCCAGGGTAGTTGGAGCTGATCGAGGCCCGCACGCGGACCCGGCAATGCCCCCCGCGCAGGGGACTTCTCAGACCACCCGGCCGTTCGCCACCAGCAGCACCACATCGATCAACGCCACCACCAGCACCGCCCGGAAGGCGGTCACCGGCCGGCCCCCGGCCCGGGCTGCGGCGCGTCCCGCGTACCAGCCGAGGGCCGGCACCGCGACGGCGGCGGCGACCGCCGACAGGCCGGTCCACGACGGCGGCCCGGGTGGTCCGAACACCAGCGCGACGGTGGCCGCGAGGAGCAGCCCGGCGGCGGCCAGCCGGCTGCCCCCGGACCCCAGCCGGTGTGGCAGTCCGCGCACGCCGGTCCGGGCGTCGTCGGCCAGGTCCGGCAGGACGTTCGCGAAGTGCGCCCCGGCGCCCAGCAGCGCGGCGGCGGCCACCAGCCAGGCCGGTGGCGCGGGCGAGCCGGGCAGGGCCAGCACCACGAAGGCGGGCAGCGCGCCGAACGAGACCGCGTAGGGCAGCACCGACACCGGCGTCGACTTCAGCGGCCGGTTGTAGAGCAGCGCGGAGACCAGTCCCAGGGTGGCGCACGCGGCCGCGGCCGGTCCGCCGGCCAGCGCCAGCAGCGGGGTGGCGACCGCGGCCACCGCGGTGGCGCGGGCGAGCGTCGGCCGGGCGACCGCGCCGGTGGTCACCGGCTTGTCGGTACGCCCCACCGCGGCGTCCCGCTCGGCGTCGATCAGGTCGTTGCTCCAGCCCACCGCGAGTTGGCTGGCCAGCACCGTCAACGCCACCACGGCGACGCCGACGGCGGAGTGCCCGACGCCGGCCGCGAGCAGCGCGGCGACCACGACGACCGCCGCCGCCGGCTCCGGATGGCTCGCCCTGACCAGCCCTAACACCCGCGTCGACATAAGGGAAGTCTGGTCGTTACCGGGGAGTCGTGCCACGCTCGGACCATGCCAGAAGCGTCCCCGGTGTCCACACCGCACCGGGTGCTGCCGCCGAACGACCCCCGGCAGTACGACGACCTGGCCGGGGAGTGGTGGCGGCCGGACGGCGCGTTCGCGATGCTGCACTGGCTGGCCCGCGCCCGCGCGGCCCTGGTGCCGCCCGCGTCCACCCCGGACGACCTGCTGGTCGACCTCGGCTGCGGAGCCGGGCTGCTGGCGCCGCACCTGGTCGGGAAGGGCTACCGGCACGTCGGGGTGGACCTGACCCGCTCCGCGCTCGACCAGGCCGCCGCGCACGGCGTGACGGTGCTCCAGGGCGACGCCACCGCCGTGCCCCTGGCCGACGGCTGCGCCGCCGTGGTCTCCGCCGGCGAGCTGCTGGAGCACGTGCCGGACTGGCGGCGGGCGGTGGCCGAGGCGTGCCGCCTGCTGCGCCCCGGCGGCCTGCTGGTGCTCGACACGCTCAACGACACGCTGCTGGCCCGGCTGGTCGCGGTGGAGGTGGGCGAGCGGCTGCCCACCGTGCCGCGCGGAATCCACGACCCACGGTTGTTCGTGGACGCCCGCGCGCTGGTCGCCGAGTGCGCCCGGCACGGCGTGTCGCTGCGGCTGCGCGGGGTCCGGCCGGAGCTGGGCGGCACGCTGGCCTGGCTGCTGCGCCGGTGGCGCGGCGGCGACCGTCCGGCCCGGACGGAGCCGCGCATCGTGCCGACCCGGTCCACCGCCGTGCTCTATCAGGGCAGGGGGCGCCGGAGCGGGTAGCCGGGACGGCCCGGGGTAAAGGGACGCCGAGAAGGGGGCGACATGAGTGTGCACGCGCTGGAGGCGGCCCGCCGGTTGGCGCCGCGACTGGCCGCCCGCGCGGCCGAGCACGACCGGGACGGCTCGTTCCCGGTGGACGACTTCGCCGACCTCCGGGCGGCCGGCCTGTTCGGGCTGATGGTGCCGCAGGCGCTGGGCGGCCGGGGCGCCAGCTTCGCCGAGTACGCGGCGGTCGCCACCGAGTTGGCCCGGGGCAACGGCGCGACCGCGCTGGTGTTCAACATGCACGCCTCGGTCACCGGGGCGCTGGGCGCGGTCACCGAGGAACTGGCCGAGGCGCTCGGCGTACCGGACGAGGCGCTGGCCGCCCGCGACCGGCTGCTGCGCGCGGCGGCCGACGGGTCCTGGTACGCGGTGGCGATGAGCGAACGCGGCGCCGGCGCGCGACTGTCCCAGCTCAGCACGGTCTACGAGCCGGTGGACGGCGGCTGGCACATCAAGGGCAGCAAGACGTTCTGCTCCGGCGCCGGCCACCCGGACGGCTATCTGGTGGCCGCCCGCAGCGCCACCGACCAGTCGGTGGTCTCCCAGTTCCTGGTCCCGGCCGGCGAGGGCATCACGGTCGAGCCCACCTGGGACTCGCTGGGCATGCGGGCCACCTCCTCGCACGACCTGCACCTGGACGTGACGGTCCCCGCCGACCGACTGCTCGGCGGGGTCGAGGGGCTGGCCCTGGTGGTCGCCCAGCTCATGCCGCACTGGCTGGTGGCCAGCTACGCGGCCGTCTACGTGGGGGTGGCGCGGGCCGCCATCGACGCCGCCGCCGAGCACCTGAACGCCCGCAACCTGGCCGGTCTACCGGCGGTCCGGGCCCGCCTGGGCCGGGCGGACGCGGCCGCCGCCGCCGCCGAGCTGGTGGTCGCCGAGGCGGCCCGCCGGGTCGACGAGGCCCCCGGCGACGCGGAGACGAACCGCTGGGTGTGGCGCGCCAAGCTGCTGGCCGGCACCACGGCGGCCGAGGTGGCGGCGTCCATGCTGGAGGCCGCGGGCACCTCGGCGACCCGCCGGGGCCATCCGCTGGAGCGGCTCTACCGGGACGCCCGCTGCGGCTCGCTGCACCCGGCGACGTCCGACGTCTGCGCCGACTGGCTCGGCATCGCGGCGCTCGGCGGCGACCCGGACCGTGACGGCTCGACCCCTCGTTGGTGAGCGCGAGGAGTGAGCCGGGGTTGCGAGCCTCGCAGTCGCGAACGAAGGACGGCCCGGTGAGCGCGAGGAGTGAGCCGGGGTTGCGAGCCTCGCAGTCGCGAACGAAGGACGGCCCGGTGAGCGCGAGGAGTGAGCCGGGGTTGCGAGCCTCGCAGTCGCGAACGAAGGACGGCCCGGTGAGCGCGAGGGCTGAGGGATCCGAGAGGTGGGGGACGTGGACGTACCGGTGATCGCGGGTTTGGGTACGGCGCAGCCGCCGGCCGCCGCGCAGGACGAGCTGTGGTCGGGCTTCTTCGCGCGGCACTTCTCCGGGACCACCCGGGCGCTGGCCGAACGGATCTTCGCGAACTCCGGCGTGACCCGCCGGCAGGCGGCGGTGAACCCGCTGCTGGAGGACGTCTCGGAGTGGCCGACCGAACGGCGGATGCGCCGCTACCAGGTCGAGGCGCTGCCGCTGGGCAAGGAGGCGGTGGGGCGCGCGCTCACCGCGGCCGGCCTCGACGCCGGTGACGTCGGCCTGTTCGTGGTCTGCTCCTGCACCGGGTACGCGACCCCGGGGCTGGACATCCTGCTCGCCCGGGACCTCGGCATGGCCCCGGGCACGCAGCGCATGTTCGTCGGGCACATGGGCTGCTACGCCGCTCTGCCCGGGCTCGGCGCGGCGAGCGACTTCGTCACCGCCCGGGGTCGGCCCGCGCTGCTGCTCTGCGCGGAGCTGACCAGCCTGCACATCCAGCCGCCGGGCGCCCGGGTGGACACCCAGCAGATCGTCTCGCACGCGCTCTTCTCCGACGCCGCGGTCGCCGCCGTGGTGGTGCCCGGCGGCCGGGGGTACGCGCTGCGCGAGGTCACCTCGGTCACCGACACCTCCACCGCCGACCACATGACCTGGGACGTCACCGACACCGGCTTCCGGATGGGCCTGTCGCCGAAGGTGCCGCAGGTGCTGTCCCGCTACGTCCGGGACCTGGTCGACGACCTGCTGGCCCGGCACGGGTGCGACCGTTCCGAGGTGGACGGCTGGGCGGTGCACCCGGGCGGCCCGCGGATCCTCAACGTGGTGGAGCGTGAGCTGGACCTGCCGCCCACGGCGCTGGCCGCGTCCCGGGAGACGCTGGCCGAGCACGGCAACTGCTCGTCGCCGACGGTGTTGCTGATCCTGGACCGGCTGTGCCGTGCGCAGCGCCCGCCCCGGCGGGTGGTGATGCTGGCGTTCGGTCCCGGGCTGACGCTCTACGCGGCACTGCTCGAACGGGAGTCCTGAGGGTCGGCGGGCGACACGGGCCCCCGATACGCTTCGCCGCATGGTCTCCGAGGAGCGGACCCGGTCGGCGCTGCTGGCCGGTCTGACCGTGCTGGCCCTGACGGTCGGGGCGTGGTGGTGGCGGTCGGCCGCCCCGGTCCCGGCGGCTCGCGCCACCGTCGCGGCGGAGCCCAGCCCGGCCAGCGAGCCCGCCTTGGGTTCGCGCGTGTGGATCGTCGACCCGGGCACCGGGGATGCGAGTCCGGGGCCGGGCATCGGGTCGGTGCTGGCGGGCGGCGAGGAGGTGCGCCCCGATCCGCTCTGGCACGACGGGTCCCACCTGCGGGCCGGCGACCAGTTGGAACGGCAGGCAAGTTCCGCCTCGGGGGCACGTCTCCTGCTCAGCGCGGCCTGCCGCGGCCCCGGTCCGCTGACCGTGTCCTGGACGGGCACGGAGGAGGACGAGACGCAGCTCCTGGTCGACTGCGGTGGGGCGGCCATCAACCAGCCCCTCGTCGCCGCCGGTGGGCCGGTGACCGTCCGTTTCTTCGCCGGCGAGCGGCAGTTGGACCTGGACGCGACCCTGGCGGGGCTCTACTGAACCCGGCTCAGCCGCCGAGCCGGACCAGGTCGTCGCGGTAGTCGGTCGCCGGGCCCAGCTCGGGAACCAGCCGGACCAGCGTGCCCTGCCGGTCCACCAGCAGCGCGGCGGCGGTGCCGGGGTGGGCGACGAGGTGCAGGTAGGACCGCAGTCCGCCGGCCGGGTCGCCGAGGGGCCGCACACCGGGGACGGTGGCGGGGCCGGCGCTGCGGCCCTCGGTCACGGTCACCACGGTGACTCCGGGAGGTGCGGCGGCGGCCGCCGTGCCGACCTGGTCGGCGCAGGTGCAGGCGTCCACCAGGATGATCATGGCGGGCAGCAGGCTGCGCAGCGGCACCGGCGTGTCGTCGCTGCCGACCAGGTCGAGCGCGGGGAGCGGGCCGACCGCCAGCGGCGTGGCGGTGGTCCGGGGCAGCACGGTCGGGGCGCCGCCGGAGCGGTTCGACCGGGGCCAGGTGACGGCGGCCAGGCCGGCGAGCGTGACCAGCACCGAGACCAGCAGCGCGAGTGCCGGGAGCCCGACCCGGACCGGGCCGGGCCGGGGCGCCTGCCGGGGGTCGCGGCGTAGCTCCCGGCGAACCTGCCGGGCCTCGTCGGCCAGCGCGGAGGCGTCGTCGGGGACGACCACCCGGCCCCACTCGGGCGGGAGCCCGGGCAGCCCGTCCGGCGGCCCCTGGCCGTCTGCGTCAGGCACGCCCATCGGACCCCCAGGAACGTCTCGGTGAGCGGACGTCGCGTCCTCCACCAGCGTCCCGCACCGGGGGCCGTACCGCCACACCTGGGCGCGAGTGGAGTTACGGAGCTACCATGGAAGGAGCGCATTGCCCTAGATCTGGACGCTCCCGTCACCCGTACCGGGTTGTCATTCGTTCGTCACGGAGCGTGTTGAAACCATCGACTTGACCGCCTGTCAAGCCGAAGAAATACCTCTCACAGGGCCCCTGAGCTGCGCCAACGGTCAGGACAGCGGTGAGACATCGGTGCCTGAGCGTGTTACCCTAGACACAGCGAAAGGGGTTTCGAACCTATGGTTTTCAGTGTCGGCGAGACCGTTGTTTACCCCCACCACGGGGCCGCACTCATCGAGGCAATCGAGACTCGGGTCATCAAGGGCGAGCCGAAGCAGTACCTCGTCCTGAGGGTCGCGCAGGGTGACCTGACGGTCCGGGTGCCCGCCGAGAACGCCGAGATCGTGGGTGTGCGCGAGGTGGTCGGCGAAGAGGGCCTGGGCAAGGTCTTCGACGTGCTCCGTGCACCGCACACCGAGGAGCCGACCAACTGGTCGCGGCGTTACAAGGCGAATCTGGAGAAGCTGGCCTCCGGCAACCCGCTGAAGGTGGCCGAGGTCGTCCGCGACCTGTGGCGCCGGGAGCGGGAGCGGGGCCTGTCGGCGGGCGAGAAGCGCATGCTCGCCAAGGCCCGTGACATCCTCGTGGGCGAGGTCGCGCTGGCCGAGAAGAGCACCAAGGACGAGGCCGAGACTCTGCTCGACAAGGTGCTGACCGAGGCCTGATCCACACCTCTGCCTCTACCCGTCCCGCAGCGAACGAATCCGAGGACCGCGACGTGACCGCGCAGCTCAATCCGCGCGGTGACGTCGCGGTCCTCGTTCCTGCGGCCGGTGCCGGGGTACGCCTCGGCCCCGGTGCCCCGAAGGCGCTCCGGCTGCTCGCCGGCGAGCCGCTGCTGGTGCACGCCGTACGCCGGATCGCCGCCGCGCCCTCGGTGCACACGATCGTGGTGGCCGCGCCGGCCGCCGACGTCGAGTCGGTGCGGGCGATGCTCGGCGCGGTGGCGCCGGTGACCGTGGTGCCCGGAGGCGCCGAGCGCCAGGAATCCGTGGCGGCCGCGCTCGCCGCCGTCCCCGCCGGGCCGCAGATCGTCCTGGTGCACGACGCGGCCCGCGCGCTGACCCCGCCCGAGCTGGTCGAGTCGGTGGCCGCGGCGGTCCGCGACGGGCACGACGCGGTGATCCCGGTGCTGCCGGTGGTCGACACGATCAAGGAGGTCGACGCCGCCGAACGGGTGCTCGGCACGGTCGACCGGTCAGCGCTGCGGGCGGTGCAGACGCCGCAGGGCTTCCGCCGGTCGGTGCTGGTCGCGGCCCACCGGTCGGCGGGTGACGCGCTCACCGACGACGCCGGGCTGGTCGAGAAGCAGGGGGGCGCGGTGACCTGCGTACCCGGCTCCGAGCTGGCCCTGAAGATCACCCGCCCGTTCGACCTGGCCCTCGCCGAACACCTGCTGACCACAGGCGCCTGACCCGCGCCGCCCTCCCCCGGTGCGTGGCTTCGAGATCCTGGGATCTGGAACGTGGATCCCATTTCGTCGACGGTTGATCGGCGCGCTGGGGCGTACGAGAACCAGTGCTGACCACAGTCCGGGCCGCAGCCGAGGCGCGGCGCGTACCCTCTGGTCATGATCGTTCCTCGGGTGGCCGTCGGCACCGACGTGCACGCGTTCGAGGCCGGGCGGCCCTGCTGGGTGGCGGGCCTGCACTGGCCGGAGCAGGACGGCCTGGCCGGCCACTCGGACGCCGACGTGGCGGCGCACGCCGCCTGCAACGCGTTGCTCTCCGCGGCGGGCCTCGGCGACCTGGGCGCGAACTTCGGGGTGGACCAGCCGGAGTGGGCCGGCGCGTCCGGGGTGGCGCTGCTGGCCGAGAGCGCCCGCCGGGTGCGTGCAGCGGGCTTCCGGATCGGCAACGTCTCGGTCCAGGTGATCGGCAACCGGCCCAAGATCGGGCCGCGCCGGGACGAGGCGCAGCGGGTGCTCTCCGAGGCGGTCGGCGCGCCGGTGACGGTGTCCGCGGCGACCACGGACGGCCTCGGCTTCACCGGCCGCGGTGAGGGCCTGACCGGCATCGCGGTGGCCCTGGTCTACGAGGCGCCGGCGGACTGACCCGCTCCGCGCGGCGGGGTGACGGCGGTTACGCTCGCCGGGATGCCGAGTGACGCCGCCCCCGACCAGTCCGCCGCCGACGGCTACCTGCAGCGTGCCCACCTCCTCGCCGAGCTGGGCCGCTACGACGAGGGGATCGACGAGCTCACCGCCCTGATCGCGGCGCAACCCGCGCATCTGGAGGCGCTGACCATGCTGGCCCGGATGCAGCTCGCCGCCGACCGTCCCGCGGAGGCGCTCGCCGCGTCCGAGGCGGCGTCGGCGACCGCACCGGGCACCGTGCCGGCGCTGGTGGTACGCGGTCTCGCGCTGCTCGACCTGGAGCGCTGGAAGGCCGCCGCGGCCACCGCGGACGAGATCCTCGCGCTCGGGCCGACCGACGCGTACGCGCAGCGCGGCGCCGCCGCGATCCTGTCCGCCTCGCGGAACGGGCAGGCGGCGCTCGACGCGGCCTGGCGGGGTGTCGAGCTGGCGCCGGACGAGCCGGAGGCGCATCTGGTGCTCGGCCTGGTCGCGGTGCGCCTCGAACTGTTCGACCTGGCCGAGCGGGCCTACCGGGAGGCGTTGCGGCTGGATCCGGAACTGGCCGGGGCGCGGCAGGACACCGGCGTGGCCCGGCTGGAGCGGCGCCGCTACGCCGAGACGCTGGAGGACCTGACCGAGGTGGTCGACCTGACCCCGGCGCGGGTGGATCCGGCCCGCACCGCGGACGCCGGGCTGCGCCGGCTGGTGCTGTCCGCCGCCGGCTGGTCGCTGGGCGCCGCCGTGCTGGTGGCGGTGCTGGCCCCGGCCGCCCCGGGCGCGTCCCGCCTTCTCGCCGTGCTGGCCGCGGTCGGTGCCGGGTTGCTGTTCTGGCGGCCCGCGTCCCGGCTGCCCGGGCTGCGCGACGCGATGGCGCGCGGCCTGGCCCCGGCGATCTACGCGGCGGCCGCCGCGCCGCTGCTGCTGGCGGTGTACGCGCTGGTCGGCGGCCCGTGGCCGCTGGTGGGGGCGGTCACCGCCACCGTCCTCGCGGGCTTCACGGTGCTCGCCCGCCGCTGAGCCGTGCCGCTATTCCCGTCCCCGGGGTGAGGAAGCGAACGTGTCGACCGGGGTGGCCCGGGGGTAGGAAAGCCGGAGCGACAGGCTGTGTCGCGGGCCGGGCGTGTCCCGGCGCGGAAGGAAACCACCGGCTGCAGGAAGCGGGAATCCGTGTTCACCGTCAATGCCTACGCGGCGACGTCCGCGACCGAACCGCTCGCCCCGACCACCATCGAGCGGCGGGACCTCGGACCGGACGACGTCGCGATCGACATCAAGTTCTCCGGCATCTGCCACTCCGACATCCACACCGCGCGCAGCGAGTGGGGCCCGACCACCTACCCGATCGTGGTGGGTCACGAGATCGCCGGCGTGGTGCGGGAGGTCGGCTCCGCGGTGACGAAGTTCGCCGTCGGTGACCGGGTCGGCGTCGGCTGCATGGTCGACTCCTGCCGGGAGTGCGACAACTGCCGCAAGGGCCTGGAGCAGTACTGCCTCAAGGGCAACATCGGCACGTACGGCGGGGTGGGCCGGGACGGCGAGCCGACCCAGGGCGGCTACGCGCAGGCCATCGTGGTCACCGAGGACTTCGTGCTGCGCATCCCGGACGGCATCGAGCTGGACGCGGCCGCGCCGCTGCTCTGCGCCGGCATCACCACCTACTCGCCGCTGCGGCACTGGAACGCCGGGCCGGGCCGGCGGGTGGCCGTGATCGGCATGGGCGGTCTGGGCCACATGGCCGTCAAGCTGGCCCACGCCATGGGCGCCGAGGTGACCGTGCTGTCCCAGTCGCTGAAGAAGCGGGAGGACGGGCTGCGGCTCGGCGCCGACCACTACCACGCCACCTCGGACGAGGCGACGTTCACCGACCTGGCCGGCTCGTTCGACCTGATCGTCAACACGGTCAGCGCGGCCATCGACCTGGACGCGTACCTGGGCCTGCTGGCCGTGGACGGCACGCTGGTCAACGTGGGCGCGCCGGAGGACCCGCTGTCGGTGCGCGCGTTCTCGCTGATCCCGGCCCGGCGGTCGTTCGCCGGCTCGATGATCGGCGGCATCGCCGAGACCCAGGAGATGCTCGACTTCTGCGCCGAGCACGGGCTGGGCGCCGAGATCGAGGTGATCGGAGCCGAGAAGATCAACGAGGCGTACGAGCGGGTGCTCGCGTCCGACGTGCGCTACCGCTTCGTCATCGACGCCTCGACGTTCTGACGACTCCGTGCGAAGGGGCCGCGTCCGTGCCGGGCGCGGCCCCTTCTCGCGTACGTCAGGGCTTGCGCGCCCAGGTCCAGGCGTAGCCGTCGTCCTCGCAGGCGGTCGCCGCGTCGCAGAGGTCCAGCGGGCGGAACGTGTCCACCATGACCGCCAGCTCGTCGAAGAAGTCCGCCCCGATCGACCGCTCGGCGGCGCCCGGCTGGGGGCCGTGGGTGAAGCCGGACGGGTGCAGCGAGATCGAGCCCTGCCCGATCCCGGAGCCGCGCCGGGCCTCGTAGTTGCCGCCGGTGTAGAAGAGCATCTCGTCGGAGTCGACGTTGTGGTGG
Source organism: Micromonospora sp. WMMD754 (assembly GCF_049315235.1). Classification (NCBI taxonomy): domain Bacteria; kingdom Bacillati; phylum Actinomycetota; class Actinomycetes; order Micromonosporales; family Micromonosporaceae; genus Micromonospora; species Micromonospora sp. WMMD754. The sequence continues at coordinate 1,570,626 of NZ_CP186058.1, read as the reverse complement.
TTGTACGGCACCGGGATGGCGGCCGGGTGGTAGTCCACCTTGCGCGGCACGAACGAGCAGATCACGAAGTTCGGGCCCTGGAACGTCTGGTGCACCGGCGGCGGCTGGTGGATCCGCCCGGTGATCGGCTCGAAGTCGTGGATGGAGAACGCCCACGGGTACATGTGCCCGTCCCAGCCGACCACGTCGAACGGATGGTTCGCGTAGACGTACCTCGTCCACCCGCGGCGGTGCCTGACCAGCACCTCCACCTCCTCGCCGTCGACCAGCAGCGGGGTGTCCGGTCCCCGGACGTCACGCTCGCAGTAGGGCGAGTGCTCCAGGAACTGCCCGCGTACGGAGAGGTAGCGCTTGGGCGGGCCGATGTGGCCGGACGCCTCCACCGCGAGCAGCCGGGTCGGCTCGTCGCCGGTGGGCACCAGGCGGTGGATGGTCGAGGTGGGGATGACGACGTAGTCACCGGCCACCGCGTCGAGCACGCCGAACGGCGACTCCACCCGCAGCGAGCCGGACTCCAGGTAGAGGCAGTGGTCGCCGGTGGCGTCGCGGAACAGCGGTGAGGGCCGGTCGGCCAGCACGTACGCGATCCGGACGTCGTCGTTGGCGAGCAGATACTGCCGGCCGAGCACCGGGTCCGCGCCGGCGCCGTCGAGTTTGTGCGTGCGCAGGTGGCGCGGCTTGAGCGGCAGGTTCGGCACCCGGGTGACGGTGGGCGGGGCGAACTCCTCGGCGGCGAGGATCGCGGTCGGCGCGTGCCGGTGGTAGAGCAGCGACGAGTCGGAGGAGAAGCCCTCCTGGCCGACCAGCTCCTCCGCGTAGAGCGTGCCGTCGGGCTGCCGGAACTGGGTGTGGCGCTTGCGGGGCACCTCGCCGACGCTGCGGTAGTACGGCATCTCGCCTCCCGTTATGTCCCGTTCTCCGGCCGGTGGCGTCCGATAATCGGACGCGGTTGTCCGTTCCTCGTAGCGTCCCGTACATTCTTGTCTCGTGTCAACGCAGGTGCCCCGCCTCCTCGCCGGCCTGGTCGACGACGCCGCGGTCTTCCCGCCCGGCAACGCCGCGCTGCCCGACGCGGTCACCGCGCACCGCCGGCACCGCGCGGCCTGGTACGCCGACCTGGTCGGCCCGCTGCTGCTGCCCGCCTCCGACCTCCGGGCCGGTGCGTTGACCGGCCTGGTCGACCCCTCCGAGGGCCTCGTCATCGGCCTGATCGGCGACACCGGCCTCGACGGGCTGCCCGCCGCGCTGTCGGCCCTGGCGCCGGACGGCGTGACCGCCCGGCAGGTCGAGGCGCCGGTGGCCAAGCGCGGCGAGGACCCCGCCCCCGGGGTGGCCGAGCTGGTCGCGCTCGCCGGCCGGCTCGACGGCGCCTCCGTGTACGCGGAGATCCCGCTGACGCTCGGCCTGATGGACGCGCTGGACGCGCTCGCCCGGGCCCGGGCCGGCGGGCTTCCGGTGGCGGCCAAGTTCCGCACCGGCGGGCTGGCCGCCGAGTTGTTCCCGACGCCGGTCGAGCTGGCCGCGGTGATCTGCGCCTGCCGCGACCGCGAGCTGCCGTTCAAGCTCACCGCCGGGCTGCACCACGCGATCCGGCACCGTGACCCGGAGACCGGCTTCACCCACCACGGCTTCGTCAACGTGCTGGCCGCCACGCTGGCCGCGGTCGAGGGCGCCCAGGTGGACGCCGTCGCCGAGCTGTTGGCCGCGACCGACCCGCTGCGCGTGGTCGAGTCGGCCCGGGCCCGCCGCGAGTCCGCGCGACCGCTCTGGGTCGGCTACGGCTCGTGCAGCATCTCCGAACCATTGACCGATCTGATCCGGCTGGGGCTGGTGAACGGGGGGTACGAGACATGACGTGGGTTTCGGGTGCGGCGGGTTCGGCCTTCGGGGTGACCAACCTGCCGTACGGGGTGTTCCGGCACGGCGACCGCGAGCCGCGGATCGGCGTTCGCATCGGCGACTTCGCGCTCGACCTGGCCGGCGCGGAGGCGGCCGGGCTGGTGCTGGCCGGTGGGGCGCTCGGCCGACCCACGCTGAACGCCTTCCTGGCGCTCGGCCGCCCGCAGTGGACCGCCGTCCGGCAGCGGGTCGTCGAGCTGCTCACCGACCCGGCGCACCGCCCGGCGGTGGAGCCGCTGCTGGTGCCGCTGCGCGAGGTCGAGCTGCTGCTGCCGTTCGAGGTCGCGGACTACGTCGACTTCTACTCCTCCGAGCACCACGCCGGCAACGTCGGGCAGATCTTCCGGCCCGGCCAGCCGCCGCTGCTGCCGAACTGGAAGCACGTGCCGATCGGCTACCACGGCCGGGCCGGCACGGTGGTCGTCTCCGGCACCCCGGTGGTCCGCCCCTCCGGGCAGCGGGCCAGCGCGCAGGGCCCCACCACGGGCGCGTCCGTACGCCTGGACATCGAGGCCGAGGTGGGTTTCGTGGTCGGCGTGCCGAGCCGGCTCGGCGAGCGGGTGCCGACGGCCGACTTCGCCGACCACGTGTTCGGCGTGGTGCTGGTCAACGACTGGTCCGCGCGGGACATCCAGGCCTGGGAATACCAGCCGCTCGGCCCGTTCCTGGGCAAGTCGTTCGCCACCTCGGTCTCCGGCTGGGTCACCCCGCTGGAGGCACTTGCCGACGCGTTCGTGCCCGCGCCCGACCAGGACCCGCCGGTGCAGGACTACCTGCGGGACACCCCGCACCTCGGGCTGGACCTGACCCTGTCGGTGGAGTGGAACGGCGAGCGGGTCGCCGAGCCGCCGTTCGCCACCATGTACTGGACCCCGGCCCAGCAGCTCGCCCACCTCACCGTGAACGGCGCCTCGCTGCGCACCGGCGACCTCTACGCCTCCGGAACCGTCTCCGGCCCCGAGCGCGCTCAGGTCGGCTCGTTCCTGGAGCTGACCTGGGGCGGGTCCGAGCCGGTCAAGCTCGCCGACGGCAGCGAGCGGACGTTCCTGGAGGACGGCGACACGGTGACGATCACCGCCACCGCGCCCGGCCCGGACGGCACCACCATCGCGCTGGGCGAGGTCACCGGGACGGTCCTCCCCGCCCGCTGAACCACCTGTCGGCCGGACGGCCTCGATCGCACATCGGGTGCGATCGAGGCCGTTTCCTTCCGCGTTGATCGACTCGGATCGCGTACGCCCCGGGCGGCCACTCCGGGGCGCGCCCGAGTCGGAAGAAGCCGAACAGGAAGGACCGAGCATGACCGAGCTGACCGGAGCCGTCTGGCGCACCAGCAGCCGCTCCAACGATCAGGGCCTCTGCGTCGAGGTGGCGACCAACGTGGTCCCCGCGCACGGCGTGGTGGGCGTACGCGACTCGAAGGACCCGGACGGTCCGGCGCTCGCGGTCAGCCCGCCGGGCTGGACGGCGTTCGTCACCGCGCTGCGGGGCGGCACGCTCCGCGGCTGACCGCTCGTCGGATGCCCCGGTGCCCCGCTCGGGGCACCGGTGGTGGAAATGTCACCGCAAGGCTCCCGGTTTCCGGTGACGGCCCGTACCGTGGACGACACGGGAGGTGCCATGTCGACGGTGACGGTTTCCGCATTCATCGAAGCGCAGGACGACGACCTGTGGCGCCTGCTCACCGACCTCCCGGCCCGCGCCGACTGGCTCTCGGCGGTGGGCGCGGTCGAGGTCCTCGGCGCCGGCGGCTTCGCGCCCGGCACGGTCTGGCGGGAGACCCGCCTGCGGCCGGACGGTGGCACCGAGCCGGAGGAGTACGAGGTGGTCGAGGCGGTGGCGCCGGCCCGCCTGGTGCTCGACTCGCGCGGCGCGGGCGTCGACTACCGGATCACCTGGACGCTGCGCACGGTCGAGCGGCGGCGGCGCGGGTGCACCGAGGTCACCGTCGAGCAGGAGGCGGTGCCGACCCGGCCGTACGGGCGGGTGCTGGCCCTGATCCTCGGCGGCCTGGCCGCCCGCGCGGTGGAGGGCGCGCTCCGGCGTGACCTGGCCGACCTGGCGCTGGCCGCCGGCCCCGCCCGTTCCGCCGAAGCCGCCTGAGCCGACCCGACCGCTCCCCGCACCCCGGCCCGGACCCGGCCGGTAGGGTGCCGGGGCGGAGGTGGCGGATGGCGAAGGCCGCGAGGCGGCGGATCCTGACGACGCTGCTGGCGGTGCTGGCCGTCGCGGCGTCGGTCGCCGTGGTCGTCCGGGTGCTGGCGCCCGCCGAGGTCGAGACCGTCGCCCGGGACCCGTATCCGGCCGCGCCCGCGCCGACCGCCGGGGTGATCGCGCGGCTGCCGGTGGCGCCGCTGGTCGTGGACGGCCGGCTCCGGGTCTACGCCGGCACCCGCCAGGTGTACGCGGACCAGCCGGTCACCGGACGGCATCGGGTCACCCCGTTCTGGTCCTACCGCCGCTGGCCGGCGACGCTCGTCGGGGTGCTCGCCGAGGGCACCACGGTGGTCAGCCGCTGGTCCGACGGGACGCTGGTGGCACTGGACGCGCGGACCGGCCGGGTGGCCTGGCGCGCGGACGGCCCGGAGCCGGGGTCGGTGCCGGAGCCGCGCCGCACCTACGCCGCCACGGTCTGGGACCCGGCCGGCCTGCACGTGGCCCGGACGGCGGCCGGCCGGACCGTGCTGCTCGCCGCCGGTCCGGGTGCGCTCGGCGGGTACGACCTCGGCGACGGCCGCCGGCTCTGGCGCGTCGACGTCGGGCGCGGCTGCCGGACCGACGTGGGCACGACGGCCAGCGGCGAGCTGGTCGGGGTGGACCGCTGCGCCGGGCCGGCCGCGGTCGAGCTGCGGGACGCGGCGACCGGCGCGGTACGGACCCGTTGGCGGCCGCCGGACGCGCCGGACCAGCTGGTGGTCAGCCCGGTGGGTTGCCGCGACGGGCACTCCGGCTGCCGGGGGCTGCGGACCGCCGGGCCCGGCGGCGAGAACAGCCGGGGCTGGCTGGTGGCGGACCCGGGTGAGCCGACCGCCGCGCCGGGCCTGGACGGTCCGGACACGGCGCTGGACGGCGAGCGGGTGGTGGACACGTCCGGCCCGGTGGTGGTCGGGCGGTCGCCCCGCACCGGCGAGGAGCTGTGGCGTCGGGCGGACATCCACCCGGCCCGGGTGCTGGCGGTCGAGCCGGGGCGGGTGCACCTGCTGACCGACCGGCGGGAGCTGGTCACCGTGGATCCGATCACCGGCGCGACGCGGTCGACGTCCGTGCTGGACCTCGGGCGGGACGGGATCGCCTGGCGACCGGGCCGGGCGTACGCGGTGGACGGTTACGTCGCGGTGGAGCGGCTGCGGGAGCGGGCCCGCCCGGAGGACGACGACCAGGGGTACTTCCTGATGGCGGAGCCGGTGCTGCTCGCCGCCACGTGACCGAATCTGCTAACAAAACGGACAAAAGCTACTACAGTTCTCTCAGCCGATGGTCGTCGGACGAGACGTCCGAGGCCGGTCCGTAGGGGGTTGACGGACCGGCCTCGGACGCGTTCCGGTCAGGCCAGCGCGGCCTCGGCGGCGGCCAGGAACGCGTCGTTCTCAGCCGGGGTGCCGATGGTGACCCGCACCCCGTCGCCGGGGAACGGCCGGACGATCACGCCGCGCGCCTCGCACGCCTTGCCGAACGCCACCGCGCGCTCGCCCAGCGGCAGCCAGACGAAGTTGGCCTGGCTCTCCGGCACGTCCGGCACGAACTTGCGCAGCGCCTCGGTGACCCGGTCCCGCTCGGCCACCACCAGCGCGCAGCGCCGCTCGACCTCGTCGGCCTGCGCCAGCGCGGCCAGCGCGCCGGCCTGGGCGGCCATGCTGGTGGAGAACGGCGTCACCACCTTGCGCACGGCGGCGGCCACGGCCGGCGCGGCCACCAGCCAGCCGATCCGCAGCCCGGCCAGACCCCACGCCTTGGACAGCGTGCGCAGCACCGCCACGTTCGGCCGGTCCAGGTAGGTCAGGCCGTCCGGCACCTCCGGGTCGGTGACGAACTCGCGGTACGCCTCGTCGATCACCACGAGCACGTCGTCCGGCACCGCGTCGAGGAAGCGGTCCAGCTCGGCCCGGCGCACCGCCGTACCGGTGGGGTTGTTCGGGTTGCAGACCAGGACCATCCGCGTCCGGTCGGTCACCGCCGCCGCCATCGCGTCGAGGTCGTGCCCGTGGCCGGCGTCGTTCGGCACCCGCACGCTGGTCGCGCCGCTGGTCGCCGCGATGATCGGGTACGCCTCGAACGAGCGCCACGAGTAGAGCAGCTCGTCACCGGGCAGGCAGGTCGCCCGCACCAGGTGCTCGGCCAGCGCCACCGAACCGCAGCCGGTGGCGATCCGGTCGGCGTCCACGCCGTACCGCTCGGCCAGCGCCTGGCGCAGCGCCACCACGCCCATGTCCGGGTAGCGGTGCGAACCGGCGACCGCCTCGGCGACCGCCTCCACCACGCCGGGCAGCGGGCCGTACGGAACCTCGTTGCTGGCCAGCTTGATGGCCTCGGGCAGGCCCAGCTCCCGGGCCAGGTCGGCCGGGCTGCGGCCGGGCACGTAGTTGGGCAGCGCGTCCAGGTCGGCGCGGGTGAGCCGCAGCGGAGGCTGGTGACGTCCGGTGTCGGTCATGGGGTGTCTCCCGGGGGGTCGGCGCGGTCGCGCGGGGCGGTACGGGGGTCGGTCCGGTCACGAGGGAGCTGGACCACCACGGTCTGCGCCCGCTTGTCGTGCAGAGCCTGACGCAGCGGCTGGTCGAACAGCGGCGAGACCGCGTCGACGAACTGGAGCAGCAGGCCCAGCCCGCAGCAGTACCAGAGCAGCGTGGGCAGGCCCATCGTGCTCCAGCGCCGGGTGGCCCGGCCGAAGCCGAGCGGCTGGTCCGCCTCGATCGGCACCGCGCGTACGCCCATCAGCCGCTTGCCGAAGGTCTGCCCGCGCGCCGCCATCGACGGCACCTCGTACGCGTACCAGAGCGCGGTGGCGATCAGCAGGATGGCGATCTGCAACCCGCCGGCCTGCTCGTCGATCTGCGGCAGCCCCTCGGTGGAGGTGTCCCCGTTCAGGGCCCGGCGCATCGACTCGCGCAGGTAGGGCGAGACCGCCTCGAAGTAGCGCCAGACGAACCAGCCGTTGACCACGGCGTTGAGCAGGAACACCACGCCGAGGTCGATCAGGCGGGCGATCAGTCGCGAGCCGTACGAGGCGAGCGGCAACCCGTGCGGACGCGGCGCCGGCGGCCGGCCCGGCCAGTGCGGGTACGGCCAGCCCGGCGGCGGCCCCTGCGGCCCCGGCCACGGCCCGGCCTGTCCGGGTTGCCCGGGCTGCCCCGGCCACGGCCCGTTCGGGCCCGGCTGCCCGGGAGCGGCGGTCGGCGGGAGCGGGTACGGCCCGGCCGGCGGCTGGCCCGCGCCCGGCCCGGAGACCGGCGGGACGGCCGCGCCACCGGTCGCGCCCGAGGTCGGCCGGGCGGCGGTGGGGTCGGCGCCCGCCGCCACCGGGGTCGGCTCGGGCTCGGCGGGCGGTGGGCCGTCGGGCGGGGTGACGTCGACCGGGATCGGCGCGCCGATCCAGCCCTCACCGTCCCACCACCGGCGGGTCTCCGGATCGGCCGGGTCGACGTGCCAGCCAGGTTCCACACTCACGGGGCCGTCCTTGTTCCCGACTGCGGGGCTCGCAGGCCCGGCTCACTCCTCGCGCTCACGGTGCAACCTTAACGACGACCGTGCCGGCCGCCTTGTCGTGCAGGCACTGCTGCCAGGGCTTGTCCCAGAGCTGCCAGAAGCCGTCCAGGTAGTTGAGGAACGGCACGAGCGAACCGGCGACGAACTCGACCAGGTACCGCTTGCCCAGGGCGCCCCGGGTCAGCGGGGCGTCCGGCTGGAGCGGCACGATCCGCAGTTTCATCACCTTCTTGCCGAGCGTCTGGCCGGTCCGGCGGGCGTACTCGACGTGGTAGAGCCAGTAGAAGACCAGCAGGAGCAGGAACAGCCCCAGCTCGGCCAGGAGCAGCGGCAGGAAGATGTCGCTGAAGATCACCGACGGGTCGGGTTCGGCCACGGTGCCGTCCGGTCCGGCCGCCGGCATCCGGTCGATCATCCGGACGACGAGCCAGACGAAGACCGGCGCGAAGAGCACCATCAGCACCGCCGACGCGAGAGCCGTGTCGATCAGCCAGGCGACCAGCCGTTCCCCGAAGCCGGCCAGCGGTTGACCGTTCGGGGCGACGGCCGGCGGCACGAACCCGGCGTGCGGCGCGTACCCCGGGGGTGGGGGCGGATAGCCGGGCAGGTGGGCATACGTCGGCGGGGTGTGCTGCGCGGGCACCGCGGGGCCGGTGGGCGGCGCGAAGCCGCCGCCCGCGGGCGGGGGCCCGGCGGGCGGCGGCGTGCTGCTCGGGGGAGGCTCGATCACGCCGACAGTGTTACAGGTTGCCGCGCTTCTCCTGCTCCCGCTCGATCGCCTCGAACAGGGCCTTGAAGTTGCCCTTGCCGAAGCCGAGGGAGCCGTGCCGCTCGATCAGCTCGAAGAAGACGGTGGGGCGGTCCTGCACCGGCTTGGTGAAGATCTGGAGCAGGTAGCCGTCCTCGTCCCGGTCCACCAGGATCTTGCGGGACTGGAGCTCCTCGATCGGCACCCGGACGTTGCCGATGCGCGCGCGCAGCTCCGGGTCCTCGTAGTAGGAGTCCGGGGTGTCCAGGAACTCGACGCCCGCCGCCCGCATGGCGTCCACGCTGGCCAGGATGTCGTTGGTGGCCACGGCGACGTGCTGGGCGCCCGGGCCCTGGTAGAACTCCAGGTACTCGTCGATCTGCGACTTCTTGCGGGCCACGGCCGGCTCGTTGAGCGGGAACTTCACCTTGCGGGTGCCGCTCGCCACCACCTTGCTCATCAGCGCCGAGTAGTCGGTGGCGATGTCGTCGCCGACGAACTCGGCCATGTTGGTGAAGCCCATGACGCGCTTGTAGAACTCGACCCACTCGTCCATCCGGCCCAGCTCCACGTTGCCGACCACGTGGTCGACGGCCTGGAAGAAGCGCTTCGGCTGGAGGCCGGCGTCGATCATCGGCTGCCGGTCCACGAACGGGCCGCGGGCGACGAAGCCGGGCAGGAACACCCCGGTGTAGCGGGACCGGTCGACCAGCGTGTGCCGGGTGTCCCCGTACGCGCCGATGGACGCCATCCGGACGGTGCCGTGCTCGTCGCTGACGTCGTGCGGCTCGACCAGACCGGTCGCGCCCTGCGCGGTGGCGTGCGCGTACGCGGCGTCCACGTCCGGCACCTCCAGCGCGATGTCGGAGATGCCGTCGCTGTGCCTGGCCACGTGCGCCTCGCCGTCGGCGCCCGGGCGGACCACGCCGGTCAGCACGAACCGGGCCGAGCCGCTGGTCAGCACGTACTGGGCGTGGTCGCGGTAGCCCTGCTCCGGGCCGCGGTAGGCGACACAGGTCATGCCGTAGGCGGTGGAGTAGTAGTGCGCCGCCTGCTTGGCGTTGCCGACCAGGAAGTGCAGGTGGTCGAGGCCCTTGACCGGGAACGGGTCCCGGCTGATGTCATGGTCGACGGCGCCGACGAGAACGTCGGCGTCGACGTCCTCGGTCGACTGGGGTCGGTCGATCGCCTGGGTCATGGTGGCCTCCCTCGCGTACCGGCCGGCCTCGTGGGCCGCCGTGGATGTGCTCTTCCGGCGAGGATCTACGGCCGACCGTAAGGTGGGCAATAGTTGGCGATATTCCTGGTCAGGTTGCGCATTCGGTACGGTTGGTCGCCATGAACACTGGTCAGGATGTACAGCTCGACGAGCTGGACGCCCGCTTGATCGAACTGCTCGCCGAGGAGCCCCGGATCGGGGTGCTGGAGTGCTCGCGGCGGCTCGGCGTGGCCCGGGGCACGGTCCAGGCGCGGCTCGACAAGCTCGTCGGTCGCGGGGTGGTGGGCGGGTTCGGGCCGGACATCTCGCCGGCCGCGATCGGCTTCGGGGTGACCAGCTTCGTCACCCTGGAGATCAGCCAGCGGCACGGCCACGACCAGGTCACCGCGCACCTGGCCGCCATCCCGGAGGTGCTGGAGGCGCACACCATCACCGGCTCCAGCGACCTGCTCTGCCGGATCGTGGCCCGGTCGAACACCGACCTCCAGCGGGTCATCGACCAGATCGTCGCCTCGGAGGGGATCCGGCGCGCCTCCACCATCATCGCGCTGGCCGAGCAGATCCCCTACCGCACGCTCCCCCTCGTCCGCTCCGCCGCCCGGGGGGAAGGAAGGGCCCCCGCTTAACGCATCCGGTAGAGGAAGGGCCCCCTCTTAACATCCGAACCCGGGCAAGAAGCGGCGCGACACGCCCCGCGGGCGGCCCGGTGCAGCGGTGATCGTCGCTACCGTGTGCGGTGTGAAGGGCCTAGGCGTACGCGGCTGGTTGCTGCTCGGGCTCGTCACCGTGGTCGTGCTCGCCGCCACCGGGGTCTGGAACCCGTTCCCCGGCCTCTGGGACTGGGTCGACCGGAGCAAGCCGATCTCCGAGCCGGACGTGGTCTGGCAGCAGCGCGTCGGCGGCACCCCGCGCAGCGTCACCATCGCCGGCGACACCGTGATCGTGGAGCAGCGCACCCGGATCGAGGCGCGCACGCTCGCCGACGGCAGCCAGCTCTGGGAACGCAAGGCCGACTGGTCGGCGGTGGCGGGCAGCGGCCGGGAGTCGGTCGTCGCGGTGGGCAAGCTGCTGGACAAGGGGTACGAGGTGCTCGACCCGGTGACCGGCGTGACCCGCCGCCGGGACGAGCGGGCCATCGCCGTCTGGACCTACCGGAACCTGCTGCTGGACGCGTACTGCGTGCAGGCCACCGACTGCACGCTGCGGGCCTGGGAGCCGCGCGGGACGACTCCGCTGTGGAGCGCGTTCCTGCCCGGCGTGCACAGCGGCGTGCTCGCCGACAACCCCGAACTGCTCGGCACCCGACGACTGGGCGCGACCCGGATCGACGGCGGGGTGGCCGGGCCGGAGTCGGTCCCGCCGCTGCTGGGCTTTCCGGTCGACGGTCGGGTGCACGTGGTCGACACCGCCACCGGCCGGGTGCTGCAGAACGTCCAGCCCGGGCGGGAGGAGCGCCTGGCGGTGGTCGGCGGGCGGCTGCTCCGGATCGCGGCGACCTCCCGGGACGGGAGCTGCTACTTCGTCGTCACCGCCGTCGACCCGGCCACCGGGCAGCAGGTGTGGCGGCGGGCCGGGATCAACCTGCGCACCGCCGACTACGCCGGCTGCGTGCAGCGGGAGGATCCGCAGGGTGCCCGCAACGTGCTCATCGGCGTCGCCCCGGACGGGCGGGAGGCGGTCCTCGACGGCTACGACGGCCGGCTGCTCCAGGTCGGCGCGGAGGGCGAGAAGCTGCTCGCGGTCGACGACCGGTACGCGGTGGTGCGCAGCGCCGACAAGGACTCGCTGCTCGGCCGGGAGCTGTCCGCCGACCGGACCCGGTGGACCCGGCCGGCCGGCGGCAAGAGCGGCGCGGCGCTCACCCCGTACGCGGCGGTGATCAGCGAGGAGAAGCCGTCCCGGCTGGTCGCGGTCGAGCCGCGTGGGGGTCGGGTGCTGGTCGAGCTGCGCACGTCGGCGAACGCGTTGGCGGTCGGCCCGAACGGCATGATCATCGGCGAGGGGCGGGAGATCGGGTACGTGCGCTGGGGCGCCGGGGCCGCCGGAGCGCCGCCGTCGAACGAGGACGCCGTGCCCGCGCCCGACCCGGGTGACACCTGGCGTCCGCCGACTGACCAGGGCAGCTGCGGTCCGAAGCGGGAACTCTGCGCCGACGGCAAGTGACGCCGGGTGAGAGCGCCGTCCCACGACCGACCTGCGGGTGTCACCGATCGACGGCTCTGCCCTAGGCTTTTCGGTCATGAGCAGTGCCGCCGCCTTCTCGTACGCACCCCTGCTGCCGACCGGTCCCGACCAGACGGAGTATCGCCTGGTCACCGACGAGGGCGTGGACGTCGTCAACGGCCCGGGTGGCCGCCGGTTCCTCACCGTGGAGCCGGCCGCGCTGACCGCGCTGACCGCCGAGGCGATGCACGACATCGCCCACTTCCTGCGCCCGGCGCACCTGGCCCAGCTCCGGTCGATCATCGACGACCCGGCGGCCTCGCCGAACGACCGGTTCGTCGCGCTGGACCTGCTGCGCAACGCCAACATCGCCGCCGGCGGCGTGCTGCCGATGTGCCAGGACACCGGCACCGCGATCGTGATGGGCAAGCGTGGCCGGCACGTGCTCACCGACGGCGCCGACGCGGAGGCGATCTCGCGCGGCGTCTACCAGGCCTACACCCGGCTCAACCTGCGCTATTCCCAGCTCGCGCCGCTGACCATGTGGGACGAGCGGAACACCGGCAGCAACCTGCCCGCCCAGGTGGAGCTCTACGCCGAGGACCCGGACGGCCACCCGGACGCCTACAAGTTCCTGTTCATGGCCAAGGGCGGGGGTTCGGCCAACAAGTCCTACCTCTACCAGGAGACGAAGGCGCTGCTGAACCCGACGCGGATGATGCAGTTCCTGGAGGAGAAGCTGCGGCTGATCGGCACCGCCGCCTGCCCGCCCTACCACCTGGCGATCGTCATCGGCGGCACCTCCGCCGAGTACGCGTTGAAGACCGCCAAGTACGCCTCCGCGAAATACCTGGACGCGCTGCCGACGCAGGGCTCGATGAGCGCCCACGGCTTCCGCGACCTGGAGCTGGAGGTCGAGGTGCTGGAGCTGACCCGCAACTTCGGGATCGGCGCGCAGTTCGGCGGGCGCTACTTCTGCCACGACGTGCGGGTGGTCCGGCTGCCCCGGCACGGGGCCTCCTGCCCGGTGGCGATCGCGGTCTCCTGCTCGGCCGACCGACAGGCGGTCGCCAAGATCACCCCGTCCGGCGTCTGGCTGGAGCGGCTGGAGACCGACCCGGCGCGGTTCCTCCCCGACGTCACCGACGAGACGCTGGAGACCGAGGAGGTCGTCCGCGTCGACCTGAACCGGCCGATGGACTCCATCCGCGCCGAGCTGTCGAAATACCCGGTGAAGACCCGCCTGTCGCTGACCGGTCCGCTGGTGGTCGCCCGGGACATCGCCCACGCCAAGATCGCCGAGCGGCTGGACGCCGGTGAGCCGATGCCGCAATATCTGCGCGACCACGCGGTCTACTACGCCGGCCCGGCCAAGACGCCCGAGGGCTACGCGTCCGGTTCGTTCGGCCCGACCACGGCCGGCCGGATGGACGCCTACGTGGAGAAGTTCCAGGCCGCCGGCGGTTCGCTGGTGATGCTGGCCAAGGGCAACCGGTCCGGCCAGGTCACCCGCTCCTGCGCGGCCCACGGCGGCTTCTACCTCGGCTCGATCGGCGGACCGGCGGCCCGCCTCGCCCAGGACTGCATCAAGCACGTCGAGGTGCTCGAATATCCCGAGCTGGGCATGGAGGCGGTCTGGAAGATCGAGGTGGAGGACTTCCCCGCCTTCATCGTCGTCGACGACAAGGGCAACGACTTCTTCGCCGAGGTCACCAAGCCGGTGCTCACGGTCGGCCGGCGCTGACCCGCTGACGGCGCGAGGGGCGCCCGGGAGTCCTCCCGGGCGCCCCTCCGCGTGTCCGCTGTGCACCGACATCGGTGCGCCCGCCCGGCTGGACGGCCGGACGGGCGCACCGCCCCCGTCGGATGCCGTCACCGACAACCCGGGACGAGTCTGGTCGCCGTCGCTGTCGATCCGCTATCACATCGCTATCGCCTCGACAGGGCATTCCGTGACCATCGGGCTACGCTGCTGGAAGTTGCACTCACGGGGGCGGGTGGTGGCACAGATGCGCTTCGGGATCCTGGGACCCCTGCGGGTCGGCGGTGGTGAAGCCACCGTCACCGCGGGTCGGGACCGGATCGTGCTCGCCATGCTGCTGCTGCGCGCCGGGCGGGTGGTGTCGACCGAGGAACTGGTCGACGCGGTCTGGGAGGAGCGCCCGCCGGCCACCGCGCGGGCCCAGCTCCAGATCTGCGTGTCCCGACTTCGGCAGCGGTTCGCCCTGCTCGGGCTGCCCGCCGAGACCATCGTCACCGACCCGGCCGGCTACGGCATCCGGGTCGAGCCGGACGACCTCGACGCCGAGGTCTTCGCCCGCGGGGTGGAGACGGCCCGCGCGGCGGCGGCCGGCGGCCGGGTGGCGGACGCGCGGCGGCACTACCGGGCGGCCCTGGCGCTCTGGCGGGGTCCGGCGCTGGCGGGGGTTCCGGCCCGGAGCGTCCGGCGACGGGCCCAGACGCTCGACGAGCAGCGGCTCGCGGTGCTGGAGGAGTGCGTCGACGTGGAGCTGCGGCTGCGGCGCGCGGCCGACCTGGTCGACGAGCTGGCCGAGAACGTCGAACGCCACCCGCTGCGCGAGCGGCTGCGCGGGCAGCTGATGCTGGCCCTGTCCGCGCTCGGGCGCCAGGCGGACGCGCTCGCCGTCTACCGGGAGGGCCGGCGGATCTACGCCGACGAGCTGGGCATCGAACCCGGTGCGGCGTTGCAGGAACTGCACCAGCGGGTGCTCGCCGGTGACCTGGCGCTGGGCGGGTCGGAGACGCGCGCCGCCACGCCGGTGCGGGCGCTGCCCCGGGCCATCAGCGACTTCACCGGCCGGCAGCAGACCGTGGCCCGGCTGGTCAAGGAGATCGAACAGGACGGTGTCCGGGTCCACCTGGTCGACGGCATGGCGGGCAGCGGCAAGACCACGCTCGCCGTCCAGGTGGCGACCGCGCTGGGCGAGCGCTTCCCGGACGCGCAGCTCTTCGTCGACCTGCACGGGCACAGCGAACGCAGCCCGTTGAGCACGGCCGCCGCGGTGGCCACCCTGCTCCGGCAGCTCGGTGTGCCGGCCGAACGCGTACCGGTGGACCTGGCGGACCGGCTGGCCATGTGGCGCTCCGAGCTGGCCGGACGGCGGGCCGTCGTGGTGCTCGACAACGCGGCGGACGCCGCCCAGGTCGTACCCTTGCTGCCCAACGGCCCGGACTGCCTGGTGCTGATCACCAGCCGTCGGCGGCTGATCGGCCTGGACGGCGGCCGGCCGTCCTCGTTGCCGGTGCTCGACGCCGACGAGGCGGTCGAACTGCTCGCCCGGGTGGCCGGCGCGGAGCGGGTCTGGGCGGAGCCCGACGCCGCCGCGGAGGTGGCCCGTCGCTGCGGCCATCTCCCGCTCGCCCTGCGGCTGGCCGGCGCCCGGCTCGCGCACCGGCCGCGGTGGCGGGTGGCCGACCTGGCCGAGCGGCTGGCGACCGCGGCGGATCCGCTGGCCGAGCTGACCGCCGGGGAACGTTCGGTGGCCCGGGCCTTCGCCCTGTCGTACGAGCAGGTGGCTCCGGCCGCGCAGCGTGTCTTCCGCCTGATCGGGCTGCACCCGGGCGCCCGGGTCGACAACCGGGTGGCGGCGGCGCTCGCCGACCTGTCGCTGCCGGAGGCGCAGGACGCACTCGACGACCTGGTCGACGCACACCTCGTCGAGGAGGTGGAGCCGGGCCGCTACGGGCTGCACGACCTGATCCGGGAGTACGGGCGCACGCTCGGCGCGGACCGGGAGACCGCGGCGGAGCGGCGGGCGGCGCTGGAACGGCTCCTCGAATACCACCTTCAGGTCGCTCTCGCCATCGCCCGCGTGATGGAGCTGCCCGGCAACGGTCACCTGTTCGACCTGCCCGAGCCGGCCCGGCCGGACCTCGTGGCCGCCGTCGCCCCCCTCGGCCGGCCCTGGTTCGACGAGAACGGGGCCGCCCTGCTCGCCCTGATCCGGCTGGCGGAGGTCGAAGGATTTCCGCGGTACTGCTGGCAGCTCGCCCGCGCCTGCTGGAAGGCGCACTTCGACGGGGGTCACCTCGACGAGCTGGTCGAGGCGCACACCATCGGCCTGCGCGCCGCCCTGGCCCTCCAGGACGACGAGGCCGTGGCGATGACGCTCAACTACCTCGCCTCGGCGCACTTCCGTCGGGCCCGCTTCGCCGAGGCCGTGCGGCTCACCGAGGCGTCCGTCGAGGTCTACCGGCGGCTCGGCCGGCGCCACGCGCTCCGCAACTCACTGAACAACCTGGGCACCGCCTACTCCCACAACGGCGACCACCGGCGGGCGATCGAGACGTACGCGGCCGCCACGCAGCTCGCGCGGGAGCTGGACGAGGCCGCGGCGCTGGCGAACGTGCTCAACAACACGGCGCTGTCGTTGCTGTTGTGGGGGCGGTACGACGAGGCGCTGGAGGTGTCCCGCCGGCATCTCGTGCTGGCCCGGGAGACCGGTGACTTCCGGCAGCTCAGTCAGGCCGTGGGGCACGTCGCGATGGCCCGGCACCGGCTGGGTCACCGGGGCCCGGCCCGGCGGCTGCTCCACGTCGCGTTGCGCCTCAAGCGCCGGGCCGCCAACCGCTACGGCGAGGGCGAGGTGCTCAACGAGATCGGCGTGCTGGAACGCGAGGCCGGCTTCCCGGACCGGGCGGCCGCCCGGCACCGGACCGCGCTCGCCGCGATGACCGACGCCGGCGACGTGATCGGGCAGTGCGCCTCCCGGAACCTGCTCGCCCGGGCGATCGGAGACCAGGGCGACGTCAGCAGCGCGTTGGACCTGCACCGCCGGGTGCTCACCGACGCCACCCGGCTCGGCGCGCGCTACGAGCAGGCCCGGGCGCTGGACGGCATGGCCCGGTGCCTGCGGTACACCGACTCCGACCAGGCACGGCGGTACGCCAACCGGGCGGTGGCGCTGTTCCGTCAGATCGAGTCGCCGGACCGGTGGGCCACCGAGGAGTTGCTGGCCGAGCTGGGTTGAGCGCCCCCCGCTTTCCCTGCACGCCGACGGCCGGCGCGGCAGGATGGTATGCGTGACGACTCCAGAGGCGACCGGCTACCGGATCGAACGCGACTCGATGGGCGAGGTGGAGGTGCCCGCCGAGGCGCTGTGGCGGGCGCAGACCCAGCGCGCGGTGCAGAACTTCCCGATCTCCGGACGCGGGCTCGAACCGGCCCAGATCAAGGCGCTGGCGCAGATCAAGGGGGCGGCGGCCCAGGTCAACGGTGAGCTGGGGGTGATCGACGCGGACGTGGCGGAGGCGATCGCCACCGCCGCCGCGCACGTTGCCGACGGCGGCTACGACGACCAGTTCCCGGTGGACGTCTTCCAGACCGGCTCCGGCACCTCGTCCAACATGAACACCAACGAGGTCATCGCCACGCTGGCCGGCCGGGAGCTGGGCCGCGACGTCCACCCGAACGACCACGTGAACGCCTCGCAGTCCAGCAACGACGTCTTCCCGACCTCGATCCACCTGGCCGCCACGCAGTTCGTGGTGGAGGACCTGATCCCCTCGCTGAAGCAGCTCGCGGGCGCGCTGGAGGAGAAGGCGGCCGAGTTCGAGACGGTGGTCAAGGCGGGCCGCACCCACCTGATGGATGCCACGCCGGTCACGCTCGGGCAGGAGTTCGGCGGCTACGCCGCCCAGGTCCGCTACGGCGTGGAGCGACTGGAGTCCGTGCTGCCCCGGCTGGCCGAGCTGCCGCTGGGCGGCACCGCTGTGGGCACCGGCATCAACACCCCGCTCGGCTTCGCCGGCAAGGTGATCGGCCGGCTGCGGGACTCCACCGGCCTGCCGCTCAGCGAGGCGCGTAACCACTTCGAGGCGCAGGGCGCCCGGGACGCGCTCGTGGAGACCTCGGGCCAGCTCCGCACCATCGCGGTCGGCCTCTACAAGATCGCCAACGACGTACGCTGGATGGGCTCCGGGCCGCGCGCCGGCCTGCGCGAGCTGCGCATCCCCGACCTCCAGCCCGGCTCGTCCATCATGCCGGGCAAGGTGAACCCGGTGGTGGCCGAGGCGATGCGCCAGGTCTGCGCCCAGGTCATCGGCAACGACGCGGCGGTGGCGTTCGCGGGCTCGCAGGGCGACTTCGAGTTGAACGTGATGCTCCCGGTCATGGGCCGCAACCTGCTGGAGTCGATCAAGCTGATCGCCGCGTCGAGCCGGTTGTTCGCCGAGCGCCTGGTGGCCGGCCTGGTCGCGGACGCCGAGGTCTGCCTGGCGTACGCGGAGGGGTCGCCGTCGATCGTCACCCCGCTCAACCGCCACCTGGGCTACGACGAGGCCGCCTCGATCGCCAAGGAGGCGCTGGCCAAGCAGGTCTCCATCCGGGAGGTGGTGATCTCCCGGGGGCACGTCGACTCGGGCACGCTCACCGAGACCCAGCTCGACGAGGCGCTGGACCTGCTCCGGATGACCCACCCCTGAGCGGGACGCCGCGACGCCGGTAATTGCCTCGCCCCGTCACCGGGTGCGCGGGATGATCCGACCGTGCCTGACGACGGGGTGTTGCTGGAGACCGCGCGGCTGACGCTGCGCCGGTTCACCATGGACGACGTGGGCCGGCTGGTCGAGCTGGACGCCGACCGGGAGGTCATGCGGTTCCTCACCAACGGTGAGCCGACGCCCGCCGGGACGATCCGGCACGAGGTGTTGCCCCGGCTGCTGGGGCAGTACGGCCGTCACCCCGGGCTCGGCCGCTGGGCGGCGCTCGACCGGTTCACCGGCGAGTTCCTGGGTTGGCTCGCGCTCGATCCGTCCGACGACGGCGCCGAGGGGGAGCTGGGCTACCGGCTGCGCCGCGCCGTGTGGGGGCACGGCCTGGCCACCGAGGGGGCGCGGGCGCTGGTGCGGCACGCGTTCGAGACGGTCGGCGTGCGGCGGGTGTGGGCCGAGACCATGGCGGTCAACGATCGCTCGCGCGCGGTGATGGCCCGCGCGGGGTTGCGCTGGGTGCGCACCTTCCACCTGACGTTCGACGACCCGATCCCGGGTACGGAGCACGGTGAGGTGGAGTACGAGCTGCGCCGCGAGGAGTGGCCCGCGGCGCGTCAGGAGTGGGACGCCGCCCTGCGGGCGCGGTAGGCGCTCACCGCGGCCCGGTTGCCGCAGCCGGCGTCGCAGAACCGGCGGGACCGGTTCTTCGACAGGTCGACCAGCACGTTGGCGCAGTCCGGGTGGTCGCAGTGCCGCAGCCGGCGCAGTTCACCCATGCGGATCAGGTCGGCCAGGGCCATCGCGGCCTCGACGGCCATCCGGGTCGCCAGCGGCGCGTCCCGCGGCACGGCGTGCAGATGGTAGGGCTCGTCGTCGTGCCGGATGAGCTGCGGCAGCGCGTGCGACTCGCGGAGCAGGCCGTTGACGATGTCCACCACCTCGTCGGCGTCGGCGTGCCAGACGCGGTGCAACCGGGGCCGCAGGGCGCGGACCTGGCGCAGCTCGACGTCGGTGTGTTCGTGCCGGCCGCTGAAGCCGTGGACGCTGACGAAGTCGTCGAGGGCGCCCACGTCGGGCAGCTCGTCCCGGCCCGGACCCGCCGTGTTCACCAGTGCGGCGGCGGCGACCAGCGCGCACTCCGTGTCATGAGCAAAGAGCACCTTGACTCCTGTCGGAGGTTCCGCCTAGCGTCATCAGCATAACGCTTTTTTACTCATGACCAGGAGTTGCCCATGCGTGAACGGCCCCGCGCCGGGCTCGGTCTGGCCCTGCTCTCCGCGCTCGCGTTCGCCACCTCGGGCACGTTCGCCCGCCCCCTGCTCGACGGGGAGTGGTCGGCCGCCGCGGTGGTGATCGCCCGGGTCGGTGTCGCCGCGCTGGTGCTGGGCGTGCCCGCCCTGCTCGCGCTGCGCGGCCGATGGCCGGTGCTGCGCCGCAACGGGGTCGCGGTGGTGCTGTTCGGTCTGCTCGGCGTGGCGCTGGCCCAGGCCTGCTTCTACAACGCCGTCCAGTATCTGCCGGTCGGGGTGGCGCTCATGCTGGAGTACCTCGGCATCGTGATGGTGGTCGGATGGATGTGGCTGGTCCACGGGCAACGCCCACGGCTGCTGACCGTGGCCGGCTCGCTGACCGCCCTGTGCGGGTTGGCGCTCGTCCTCGACCTCACCGGCGCCGGCGGCCTCGACCCGGTGGGCGTGCTCTGGGGTTTGGGCGCCGGCGTCGGGCTGGCCGGTTACTACGTCATCGCCGGCCGCGTCGACGCCGAACTGCCGTCGGTGGTGATGGCCAGCGGCGGCATGGCCGTCGGGGCGCTGGTGCTGCTGCTGCTCGGCGCGGTCGGGGCGTTGCCGCTGGCCGCCGGCACCGGGGACGTCAGCTTCGCCGGGCACCGGATGAGCTGGCTGGTGCCGATCGTCGGGCTGTCGCTGATCGCCGCCGTCGTCGCCTACCTGGCCGGCGTCGCCGGGGCCCGGTTGCTCGGTGCGCGGCTCTCTTCCTTCATCGGGCTGACCGAGGTGATGTTCGCGGTGCTGATCGCCTGGCTGGTGCTGAACGAGTTGCCCAGCGGGATCCAACTGGTCGGCGGCGTCTTCATCGTCGGCGGCGTCGCGCTGGTCCGGATGGACGAGTTGCGGGCCGGACCCGAGTCGGCGGCACCCGCTCCGCCCGCGCCGGCACTGGCCGGCGAGCGATGAGCACGCCCCGCGCCGCGGTCGTCTTCGACGCCGACGAGACCCTGATCGACCTGCGCCCGGCGGTCACCGGCGGGCTGGTCGCCGTACTCGAGGAGATGCGGCGGCGGACCCCGGCGGCGGCCGACGTGTCCCTCGCGGACCTGGAGGGGGACTGGGGTGCGGTCTTCGGCGCGCTCAGCGCCGCACCGGTGCAGGAGATCCGACGGGCCGCGCTGGCCCGGTCGCTGGCCCGGGCCGGACTGGACGCGCACCTGGACGAGTTCGCGACGCTGTTCTTCGCCCGCCGGTACGCGCTGAGCAGGCCGTTCCCCGACGCGCTGCCGGCGCTGGCCGCGCTGCGCCCGCACCACCTGCTGGGCTTCGCCACCAACGGCAACAGCCGCGCCGAACGCTGCGGCCTGCCCGGCCAGTTCGCCTTCGAGCTGTACGCGCACGAGGGCGGCCTACCGAAGAAGCCGGCGCCGGCGTTCTTCGCGGCCGTGGTCGCGGCCGCCGGACTGCCGGCCGCGCGCATCGTCCACGTCGGCGACTCGCCGGAGCACGACGTGGTCGCCGCCCAGCGGGCCGGGCTGCGCGCGGTCTGGCTCAACCGGGGCGGACTGCCCCGCCCGCCCGGGCTCGACCCCGACGCGGAGGTGTCCACGCTGGCCGAATTGCCCGAGGCCATCGCGGCGTTGACAAGTGCGAATGCCTGATTGGGGTCTATACCGGACGTGGATCTGGCGGAACTCGCTCCCGTGATGTGGGATGACACCACGTCCCTCAACGAGAGGATCTGATGTGGTGAGCAAGCGCTTCACCGCCGGCGCGGTCGCGGCTGCGGCCTCGCTGGCACTCACGGTGACCGGCCTGGGCGTTCCGGCGGCCGCCGCGCCGTCCAGCACCCGGACCTTCACCGTGCTGGCCGAGAGCGGCGTCTCCAACGACGCCGCCATCGCCGCGATCACCGCGGCCGGTGGCAAGGTCGTCTCCCGTACCGACGACGTCGGCCTCTTCCAGGTGACCAGCGACCGGGCGGACTTCGCCAGCCGGGCCACCGCCGCCGGCGCGCTGCTCGGTGCGGCCGAGGAGAAGGCGATCGGCAGCAAGCCGAAGCTGGACCGGGTCGAGCAGGAGCACCTGCTGGCCGCCGTCGCGAGCAAGGGCAAGGCCGCCAAGGGCAAGGCCAAGAAGATGGACCCCTTGGACGACAAGCTCTGGGGTCTGGACATGATCCGGGCCGACAAGGCCCGCACGATCGAGCCGGGTGACCGTCGGGTGACCGTCGGCGTGCTGGACACCGGCGTCGACGCCAGCCAGCCGGACCTGGCCCCCAACTTCAACTGGGCGCTGTCGCGCAACTTCGCGCCGGACCTCGTCGACGTCGACGGCCCGTGCGAGGTGGCGAGCTGCCTCGACCCGGTCGGCACCGACGACGGCGGGCACGGCACGCACGTGGCCGGCACCATCGGCGCCGCCGCCAACGGCTTCGGCCTCTCCGGCGTGGCGCCGAAGGTCTCCCTGGTCGAGCTGAAGGGTGGCCAGGACAGCGGCTACTTCTTCCTCAACCCGGTGGTCAACGCCCTGGTCTACGCGGGCCGTTCCGGCCTGGACGTGGTCAACATGTCCTTCTACGTCGACCCGTGGCTCTACAACTGCACCGCCAACCCGGCCGACTCGCCGGAGGCGCAGGCCGAGCAGCGGACCATCATCGAGGCCATGAAGCGGGCGCTCACCTTCGCGCACCGCAAGGGCGTCACGCTGGTCGGCGCGCTGGGCAACAACCACGAGGACCTCGGCAACCCGCGCACCGACGTGAGCAGCCCGGACTACGGCTCCGACCCGTACCCGCGGCCGATCGACAACGCGAGCTGCTGGGACCTGCCCACCGAGGGCCCGCACGTGATCGGCGTGTCGGCCGTCGGCCCGTCCGGCAAGAAGGCCGACTTCTCGAACTACGGCACCGAGCAGATCTCGGTGGCGGCTCCGGGCGGTTGGTTCCGCGACGGCTTCGGCACCGACACCTACCGCGCCGACGCCAACATGATCCTCTCCACGTACCCGAAGAAGGTGCTGCAGGAGGAGGGCTCGGTCGACGAGGACGGCAACATCGTCGCCGGCTTCGAGAACTCGGTGTTCAAGCAGTGCACCGCCAAGGGTGAGTGTGGCTACTACACCTACCTCCAGGGCACCTCGATGGCGTCCCCGCACGCCGCGGGCGTGGCGGCGCTGATCGTCAGCCGCTACGGCAAGCAGCAGGGCCGCAACGGCTTCGGCATGTCGCCGGACCTGGTCGAGCAGCACCTCTACCGGACGGCGGCCGAGCACGCCTGCCCGGAGCCGCGGCTGCAGACCTACACCAACGAGGGTCGGGACGCCGAGTTCAACGCGTACTGCGCGGGCTCGCTGAACTTCAACGGCTTCTACGGCTACGGCATCGTCGACGCCTACGCCGCGGTGAAGACCCCGCTGAAGCCCAACGCTCGCCCGTAACACCCGTTCGACCGTCGTGGCGGTGTCCGGTACTCCCGGGCGCCGCCACGTCGGCTTTCTCGCGCTCGTCACGGCCGCCAGCCCCGGGCCACCAGGGCAGTGCGGATCTCCCGGACCAGCGCGGGGAACTCCTTGCGCAGGCGACGGCCGGTCACGTGCAGCACCAGCCAGCCGGCCTCGACGAGCTGGTTGAGGCGCCGCCGGTCCAGGTGCATCCGGTCGGCGTCGGAGTGCCACTGGCCGTCGTACTCGACCGCGACCCGGAACTCCGGCCACGCGAGATCGGGATGCAGGATCAGGCCGGTCGACACGCGCACCGGATGCTGGGCCACCGGACGGGGCAGGCCGGCGAACATCAGCCGCACCCGCAGGTGGGACTCGGGCGGAGAATGAGCCAGCCCGTCGGTCAGGCCGAACACCCACGCCGCCCGTCGGCCTCCGGGGCGACCGACGTTCCGGGCCGCCTCGCTGGCCAACTCCGCGCGGCCCACCGAGCCGGTGCGCAGCAGGCCGTCGATGATGCCGACCGCCTTCACCGGCTCGGCCCAGACCGCGGTCTCCCAGGCACAGGTCACCGGATCGGTGCGGGGCGGTGGCTCGGTCATGACCAGGGGCAGGCCCGATGATCGGTCCGCCGCAGGCGACGAGGGCGTGCGAGCGGGCGGACCGGTGCGCCTGGTCGGCGTGGTGCCCGCGGCCGCGCCGGTGACGGCGGCCCTGGTGGTGCCGGGGGTTGTGGCTGTGCCGGCCGGGACCAGGAGGCCGCAGCGGGTGGTCGACATCGGGGCATGGTGCACCCGCACACCCGGTTGCGAGTCGGCCCTGACCGTGGCCGGCAGCAGGACGTGCACGTCGTCCGTGAAGCCGGCAGCGTGCTCGACACCGTGCAGGTAGGCCGCAGAGGGGCCGGCGACCAGAGTGCCGGGTGGCATGCGCAGCAGAGCCGCGCGGCAGGTCAGCGCGTGATCACGGTCGAGCCGCGCGTCGGCGTAGACGTCCTGCCGGAGCCGGATCCAGGACGCCCCCCGGAGGTGGTGTCGGGACAGCAGGCCGCGCCGGATCGCGGCCGAGCCCCGGAAGACCTGCCAGGCCAACTCCGCTGGTCGATGAGGATGAGGTGGCATGCGACCAGCCTGGCGTGGTCGGGGCGGCACTCGACACCCCTGTGGACAGCCGCGGCCGAGCCATCCACCGCGACCTGTGGACAACCGCCTCACCCGGCCGCCGGTGTGGTAACGCCTCGCGCTCGGGCCGCAGGGTGATCGACTGCGGTTCGGGGAGGTGGTGGCGTCCGGGCGTGGTGATGCAGCAACTTCGGCGTAGTGGTGGGGGATGGGCTTCGGTGGGGTCACTTCCGGGGTGGCGGTGCTGCGGTGGGAGGGTCGGGTGGTCTGGCCGGCGCGTCCCCGGTCGTTGATCGTCTGCAGTTCGGCGAGGTGGTGGCGTCCGGGCTGTGGTGATGCCGCCACGTCGGCGGACTGGCGTGGGCCGCCCGGCCAGGCCTCGTGTCGGCGGGTGAGGCGGATCAGGAGAGGGCGGCGGCGACCGCCTCGGCGGCGGCGGTGACCTGGGCGCCGACCTCGATCACGTCGAGCGGGGTCAGCGAGACCACCCCCACGCTCCCCTCCAGCCCTGGCACCCCGAGCACCGGCGCCGCCACCCCGTACGCGCCGGACTGCAACTCGCCGCTGGTGCTGACCGGCCCGGACTCGCCGGCCCGCCCGGCCAGCACCGCCCGCCCGGCCGCGCCCCGCTCCAACGGATGCCGGGAGCCGGTGCGATAGGCCACGTGGAAGGCGGTCCAGCTCGGCTCGACCACGGCCAGCGCCACCCCCTCGCCACCCTCGACGACGGTCAGGTGGGCGGTCGCCCCGGTCCGCTCGGCGAGCCGGCGCAGCGCGGGCAGCGCCCCCTCGGCGAGCAAGGGCTGGGCCCGGCGGGCCAGGTGCAGCACGCCCATGCCGATCCGCAGCCGGCCCTCGCCGTCGCGCCGGAGCATGCCGTGCCCGGTCAGCGCGCCGACCAACCGGTAGACCGCCGCGCGCCCGATGCCGAGCCGCTGCGCCGCCTCGGTGACGGTCAGCCCGCCCGGGGCGTCCGCCACGAGGTGCAGCAGGCGCAGCCCGCGGTCCAGGGTCTGCGCCGTCTCACCCGGGCGTGCCGCCGTGTCCACGCACGCAGCGTACGGCCCGGCTCCGCCCAACCGGGAAATGTGCGGACGGCTACGCTTGTGAGGTGACGCTACGCCTGTATGACACCGCCACCCGATCGGTGCGGGACTTCGTCCCGCGGGAAGCCGGCAAGGTGGGGGTCTACCTGTGTGGTCTCACGCTCCAGGCCCCGCCGCACATCGGTCACCTTCGCTCCGGCGTCAACTACGACGTGCTGCGCCGCTGGCTGCTGAGCAAGGGCTTCGAGGTCACGTTCATCCGCAACCTCACCGACATCGACGACAAGGTCCTGGCCAAGGCGATGGAGCAGGGGCGACCGTTCTGGTCGATCGCCTACACGAACGAGCAGCTCCTCTCCGCGTCCTACCGGGCACTGAACGTGCTCCCGCCGACCTACGAGCCGCGGGCCACCGGTCACGTGCCGGAGATGCAGGAGCTGATCGCCCGGTTGATCGAGACCGGGCACGCCTACCCGGCCACTGACGGCTCCGGCGACGTCTACTTCGACGTGGCCTCCTGGCCGGCCTACGGGTCGCTGTCCGGCCAGTCGCCGGCCGACATGCAGTCCGCCGGGGACGCCCCCGACCGGGGCAAACGGGATCCGCGTGACTTCGCGCTCTGGAAGGGCGCCAAGCCGGACGAGCCGGCCGACGCCTACTGGCCGTCGCCGTGGGGTCGCGGCCGACCCGGCTGGCACATCGAGTGCTCGGCCATGTGCTGGCGCTACCTGGGCGCCGAGTTCGACATCCACGGCGGCGGGCTCGACCTGACGTTCCCGCACCACGAGAACGAGATCGCCCAGTCCCAGGCCGCCGACCTGCCGTTCGCCCGCTACTGGGTGCACCACGGCCTGCTCGGCATCGGCGGCACCAAGATGGGCAAGTCGTTGGGCAACACGCTCGACCTCGACTACGTGGCCTCGCTCGGGGTCCGCCCGGTGGAGCTGCGCTACTACTACGTCGCCGCGCACTACCGCTCCCGCATCGACTACTCGGAGGACGCGCTGCGCGAGGCCGCGGTCGCGTACCGGAGGGTCGAGGGCTTCGTGCAGCGGGCGGTCGAACGGGTCGGCGCCGCCCGGCCCGGCGACCTGCCGGCCGGTTTCGCGGCGGCGATGGACGACGACCTGAACACCTCGGCGGCGCTGGCGGTGCTGCACGAGGTGGTCCGGGACGGCAACACGGCGTTGACCGCCGGCGACGATGTGACCGTCCGCACGACGCTCGCCGCCGTGCGGGCGATGCTGGATATCCTCGGCGTCGACCCCCTGGACCCGGCGTGGACCGGCGGTGGGCGCACGGACGACCTGCGCGGTGTGGTGGACTCGCTGATCGCGCTCGCCCTGGAGCAGCGCGCCCAGGCCCGCAGCCGCAAGGACTGGACCGCCGCCGACGCGGTCCGCGACCAGCTCAAGCAGGCCGGCGTGGTCGTCGAGGACACCCCCCAGGGCCCGCGTTGGACTATTGGAGAGCAGGACTGATGGCCGGCAACTCGCAGCGCCGTGGCCGGCGACTGACGTCGAAGTCGGGCGCCCCCAAGGGCACCGGTGGCAAGAACAAGGACTCCCTCGCCGGGCGGGGCCGCACCCTGCCGGCGGACGAGCGGCCGTGGCACAAGGCGTACTCGGGCACCGAGAAGCTGCCCCAGCGCACCGCCTGGAAGCAGGACAAGGAGCGCCGCGCCGCCGCCGAGGAAGGGCGCGCGCCCAAGATTGGCAACCCGGGCACCAAGGACACCACCTGGGGCAAGGGCACCCGGGCCGGCGTGCCGCTGAAGGGCGGCAAGGGCAAGCCCGGCGGCCGTGGCGGCCCCCGGGTGGCGCCGGGGCGCAAGGCCAACCCGGCGAAGGACAGCCCCGAGCTGCTGGTCGGGCGGAACCCGGTGCTGGAGTCGCTGCGCACCCAGGTGCCGGCCACCGCGCTCTACACCGCGCAGGGCATCGACGTGGACGACCGGGTCAAGGAGATCGTCCGCACCGCCGCCGACCGGGGCATCGCGATCCTGGAGGTCAGCCGCGCCGAGCTGGACCGGATGACCGGCGGCGTGCTGCACCAGGGCGTCGGCCTCCAGGTGCCGCCGTTCGCCTACGAGCCCTTCGACGACCTGGTCGCCGCCGCGCTGGAGCAGGCCGCCCCGCTGCTCGTCGCGCTGGACGGGGTCACCGACCCGCGTAACCTCGGCGCCGTCATCCGGTCGGCCGCCGCGTTCGGCGCGCAGGGTGTGTTCGTACCCGAGCGGCGTGCCGCCGGGATCACCGCGACCGCCTGGCGGACCAGCGCCGGCGCGGCCGCGCGCGTGCCGGTCGCCCAGGTCACCAACCTGACCCGGTCGCTCAAGGCGTGCAAGGACGCCGGCTTCGTCGTGGTCGGCCTCGACGCCGACGGGCAGACCGACCTGTACGACCTGGAGGCCGCGGTCGGCCCGCTGGTCGTGGTGGTCGGCTCGGAGGGACGCGGGCTGTCCCGCCTGGTCGGCGAGACCTGCGACCTCACCGTCAGCATCCCGATGGTCTCGGACGTGGAGTCGCTCAACGCCAGCGTCGCCGCCGCGGTCACGCTCGCCGAGGTCGCCCGCCGTCGGTCCGTCGAGGCCTGACCGCACGTACGACGAAGGGGCGGTCCGCCACGGCGGACCGCCCCTTCGCTGTCGCTGACGTCAGATCCGCTTGCCGGTGGTGGCGTGGAAGACGTGGTTGCGCCCGGCACGCGGCTTGACGAACACGGTGTCACCCATGTTCGGCATGCTGCGCCGGTCGGTGCGAACCACGAACCGCTCGTTGTGGCCCTCCAGCGCGGCGTGGCCGTAGATGTTGGCGTCGGAGCCCAGGTCCTCGACCAGCTCGACCACGACCGGCATGCCGCCCTCGGACGGGCTCACCAGGTCGCAGTCCTCCGGACGGAAGCCGACGGTCACCTTGCCGTCGCCGCCCTCGGCCCGGGCCGCCGCGACCTGCTCGCGGGTCAGCGGCACGGTCATCTCGGCGAACGCGGCGCCCTGCTCGGCCAGCGGCACCGTCTTGATGTTCATGGCCGGGGAGCCCATGAAGCCGGCGACGAAGACGTTGGCCGGGGTGTCGTAGAGCGCCCGCGGGGTGTCCACCTGCTGGAGCACGCCGTCCAGCATGACCGCCACCCGGTGACCCATGGTCATGGCCTCGACCTGGTCGTGGGTGACGTAGACCGTGGTGACGCCGAGCTTCGCCTGGAGTGAGGCGATCTGCGTACGGGTCTGGACGCGCAGCTTGGCGTCGAGGTTCGACAGCGGCTCGTCCATGAGGAAGACCTGCGGCTCGCGGACGATCGCGCGGCCCATGGCGACACGCTGGCGCTGACCGCCGGAGAGCGCCTTCGGCTTGCGGCTGAGGAACTCCTCCAGCTGGAGCAGCCCGGCCGCCTCCTTGACCCGCCGGTCGATCTCCGACTTCGAGGTCTTGCGCAGCTTGAGGGCGAACGCCATGTTCTCGTACACCGTCATGTGCGGGTAGAGGGCGTAGTTCTGGAAGACCATCGCGATGTCGCGGGCCTTCGGCGGGAGGTGGGTGACGTCCCGGTCGTCGATGTAGATCGCGCCGTCGTCGACGTCCTCCAGGCCGGCGAGCATCCGCAGGCTGGTGGACTTGCCGCAGCCGGACGGGCCGACCAGGACGAGGAACTCCCCGTCACCGATCTGGAGGTCGAGCTGGTTGACGGCGGGGCGCTCGGTGCCCGGATAGATCCGGGACGCCTTCGCGTAGGTGACCGTAGCCATGATGGAGCGCTTCCTTTCACCGGCAGGAACGTGCCGGACGATCCGAGTGAAGGAGCGACCGGCGCCCAAGGCACCGGCCAACGGGGTCGTCGCTCAGGGCAGCCGAGGCCAACCGGAGTGTCGTCCGTGTCACTGCACCGTAAACGGCTTTCGCGGCCGTGCCAAGACGAGGAACAGCGGGTGGGACGGACGGCATACACATTTCGGTCAGCCGGGCACGGCGAGGCATCAATCTCCCCGCCCGAAGCGCGTCAGACCGACGATCCGTCGGCGCGGCCGGTCGGGAAATTGACGTTTTCCGTGCTCGGGAGCCCTGCCAGGCGGGATTTCCGGAGGCCACTCGCTATGCTGAGCCCGTCACACGCGCCCCTGTAGCTCAGCTGGCCAGAGCACTCGCCTTGTAAGCGAGATGTCGCCGGTTCGATCCCGGCCGGGGGCTCCAGTTCCATCAGGCGACCCGGGCCGACTCGCGCGCCGGGCCGCCGGTGGCGTCCTCCTCCGGCAGGCGTCCCGCCCGCCGGTGCCGGAGTCGGAGCGCGAGCGAGAAGAGCAGCGATATCGCGACGGCCGCGAGCCCGAAGGCGGCAGCCATGGTCGCCGTGCGGGTACCGCCCCAGAGCGCCCCGGCGGCACCGGCCCCTGCCACACCCGCGGCCCCGACGATCCCGCGCCAGGTCAGCACCAGTGGCACGGTGCCCGCCGTCCGGCCGACCACGGCGGCGACGATCATGACGGCCACGCCGGCAACCGTGGGCCACATCGTCCAGCTGGTGTCGGTGGAGCCGTCGTCGATGGCGATCCAGCGCAGGAACAGCAGGCACGAGGGCGGGTGTGCCGCGAGGAGTAGAAGGGTCGCCGCGCCACGGCGGCGGATCCGCCGGTCCAGCCGAGCGCTGTGCCGGGCCGGCGCGCTGCTCGGGTCGACGCTGAGCGCCCGCCGGTAGAGCTCGCGGAACCGGGCCATGTCGCGGTCGACGGTGAGCACATTGGCGGCGAGCAGGCTCAGCG
Organism: Micromonospora sp. WMMD754; assembly: GCF_049315235.1. Taxonomy (NCBI): domain Bacteria; kingdom Bacillati; phylum Actinomycetota; class Actinomycetes; order Micromonosporales; family Micromonosporaceae; genus Micromonospora; species Micromonospora sp. WMMD754. Next base: position 1,540,851 of record NZ_CP186058.1, on the reverse strand, counting down.
CCTCGGGATCGTCCGGGGCGAGTTCGACCGCGCGTCGCGCGTCGGCATACGACGCCCGGTGCCGACCCAGCAGGTGCCGGGCCAGCGCCCGATGCCGCCAGGCCGCCACGTCGCCGGGGTCGATGTCGATCGCGCGACCGGCCGCGTCGATCGCGCCGGCCCAATCGTCCAGCCCGATGAGCGCGCCGGCCAGTCGACGCCACGCGAGGCTGTCGTCCGGGTGGGTCCGCAGGTGCGCGCGCAGCAGCGCGACCGCGGGCCGGAACTCCTGGGCGAGGGCCAGGTCACGGGCGCGCGCGACGGCGTCCTCGACCGGGGCGGACGGCGATTCCACGTGGCTGCTCCTCGATGGGATGATCAGCGAGCACCGAAGTATCACCCGGCGGGTCGGCGGTCGAGGGCCCACCCGGTCCGGGCCGGCGCGGAGGCCGAGGGTGGGGGCCCGCGCCGGCCCCGAGGATCAGCCCCAGTTCTGCGGGGCCGGCTGCCGGGTGGTCGCGTTGATCCGGTTGAAGAAGTTGGTGGTGGCGATCCAGAGCACCAACGCCGCCAGTTCCTTCTCCCCGAAGTGCCGGGCCGCCTCGGTCCACACCGCGTCCGGCACCGCGTCGCCGCGGTCGGCGAGACGGGTGGCGTGCTCGGCCAGGTCGAGCGCGGCCCGCTCGGCGTCGGTGAAGTACGGCGTCTCCCGCCACGCCGCCACCGCGAACAGCCGCTCCTCAGTCTCGCCGTTCTTGCGGGCGCCGCGCGCCCCCGAGTCGACGCAAGCGCTGCATCCGTTGATCTGGCTGGCCCGCAGGTGGACCAGCTCCAACGTGCCGCCGGGCACGCCGGCCGAGTGCGCGGCCCGGTAGAGCAGGTTGACCGCCTTGACGGTGTCCGGGAGCAGCGCGGCCGGGTTCGGCATGCGGGCTTCGAGGCTCATGGTCGTCCGTCCTGTCCTTGTAGGCTGGGCGGCGTCCGTTCGCCGTCCTCGCCCGTCTGTCGAGATCCGGGCCGGTGGTGTGACGGATGTGACGGCGATCACGCGGCGGTGAAGGGCGGGGGGTCGTGACCGACGCGGACCTGGTGGCCCGGCGCTTCGAGGAGCAGCGGCCCCGCCTGCGGGCGGTGGCCCACCGGATGCTCGGCTCGGCCGCCGAGGCGGACGACGCGGTGCAGGACGCCTGGCTGCGGCTGAACCGGGCCGACATTCCCGGGATCGACAACCTGCCGGGCTGGCTGACCACCACCGTCGGCCGGGTCTGCCTGGACCGGTTGCGGTCGGCCGGGCATCGGCACGAGGAGACCGTCGACGCGGTGGGCGAGGAGCCCTCGACCGTGCCGGAGCCGGAGCAGGAGGCGCTGCTCGCCGAGCGGGTCGGGCACGCGCTCCAGGTCGTGCTGAGCACGCTCGGCCCCACCGAGCGGCTGGTGTTCGTGCTGCACGACATGTTCGCCGTCTCCTTCGAGGAGATCGCGCCGGTGGTCGACCGCAGCGCCCCGGCGGTACGGCAGATCGCCGGCCGGGCCCGTCGCCGGGTGCAGGGCCGTTCCGCCGATCCGGTGACCGACCCGGCCCGGCAGCGTCGGGTCGTCGAGGCGTTCCTCGCCGCGTCCCGGGAGGGTCGCTTCGACGACCTGGTCGCGCTGCTCGACCCGCACGTGGTGCTGCGGGAGGACGCCGCCGCCGTACGGATGGGTGGCAGCGCCGAGGTCCGTGGCTCGTCGGCGGTCGCCGGCTTCTTCAACGGTCGGGCGCAGGCGGCGGTGCCCGCCTGGGTCGACGGAGCGGCCGGCGCGGCGGTGGTGCTCGACGGCCGGATCCGACTCGCGCTCAGCTTCGCCGTCACCGACCGGATCATCGGCATCGAGGTGGTGGCCGACCCGGACCAACTCGCCGACCTCGACCTGGTGGTCGCCGGATGAGTCGGGCGACCGAGGAGTCCAACCGGGCCATGCTGCGGGCCCGGGACGCGATGGACCGGGCGTACGCGCAGCCGCTGGACATCCCCGCGCTGGCCCGGATCGCGCACGTCTCCGAGTCGCACTTCATCCGGACGTTCCGGGCCACCTTCGGCGAGACGCCGCACCGCTACCTGCAGCGGCGTCGGGTCGAGCGGGCCATGTCCCTGCTGTTGGAGACCGACCGGGACGTCACCGACATCTGCCTCGCGGTCGGCTTCACCAGCCTCGGCACGTTCAGCCGGACGTTCCGCGACATCGTCGGGGAGTCGCCCCGCGACTTCCGGCGGCGCCGGTCCGCCGCCGCGAACGTGCCGAGCTGCTTCGCCAAATCCTGGACCAGACCCAGCAGTTTTGGATAAGCAGCAGGTCAGGGCGGTGCTCTAGCGTCGACGGCATGACGATGACTTCGATTTCCCGCTCGCAGATCTACGTGCTCGACCAGGACGAGGCGCTCGACTTCTACGTCGGCAAGCTGGGCATGGAGGTGAACACCGACCAGGATCTCGGCTTCATGCGCTGGCTCACCGTGAACGTGCCGGGTGACGCCGAGCGGGAGATCCTGCTGGAGAAGCCCGGCCCGCCGGCGCTGGACCCGAAGACCGCCGAGCAGGTCCGCGAGCTGCTCACCAAGGGCGCCGCCGGTGGCTTCCTGTTCCTGACCACTGACGACGCGCACAAGACGTACGCGGATCTGGTGGCCAAGGGGGTCGAGGTGACCGACGAGCCGACCGACCGGCCGTACGGGATCGACTTCGGGATCCGGGACCCGTTCGGCAACCGGATCCGGATCGGCCAGATGCACCCGCGGGAGCAGTGGGCGAACGGCTGACCACGGGGCTGCGGGGTCGGGGAGCGACCGACTAGGGTCGGCCACTCCCGATCCTGAAGGGGTGACCGATGGCGAGCCGCCTGTTGTTCCTGGCCCGGCACGGCGAGCAGGAGGACACCGGGACGGAGGCGCCGGAGGTCGGCCTCTCCGCGCGGGGGCGCCGGCAGGCGACGCTGCTCGGCGAGCGGCTGCGCGGCGCGCGCATCGACGCCGTGCACCACGGGCCGCTGGCCCGGGCCGCGGAGACCGCCGCGCTGGTCGCGAAGGAGCTGCCGGGCGTTCCGGTCCACGAGGACGAGCGGGCCGGCGACCACATGCCGCACGACACCGACCCGACCGGCCTGCCGGCGCGGTACGCCGCGTTCCTCGCCGAGTTCACCGACGCGGAACGGCGGGACGGGCCGCGCGTGACGGCGGAGGCGGTGGCCCGGTTCGCCACCGCCCCCGCCGAGGGCGACGTCCGGGAGCTGGTGATCACGCACAACTTCCTGGTCGCCTGGCTGGTCCGGCACGCGCTGGAGGCGCCGGAGCGCCGCTGGATCGGGCTCAACCACGCCAACTGCGCGCTGACCGTGATCCGCTACAGCGACGCCGGCCCGCCGACGGTGGTCGCGCTGAACGACGCCGCCCACCTGCCGCCCGACCTGCGCGCCACCGGCTTCCCCGACGACTACCGGTTCTGACACCCGAACCACGCCCGCCTCGCGGAACGACGCGCGAGGCGGGCGGCGCGCCCGACGGGTCAGCCGCGGAGCTTGACCACGGCTTCGGCGAGCGCGCGGGCCGACTGCGGGTTCTGGCCGGTGACCAGGCGGCCGTCGACCACCACGTGCTCGGTGAAGTTCGGCGCCGGGACGTGCTGCGCGCCGGCCTCGGTGAGCTTGTCGGCGAGCAGGAACGGCACCTCTTCGGTGAGGCCGACGGCCGCCTCCTCGTCGTTGGTGAAACCGGCCACCCGCTTGCCGGCGATCAGCCGCGAGCCGTCGGAGAGGGTGAGGTTCACCAGCGCCGACGGGCCGTGGCAGACGGCGGCCACCACGCCGCCGCGCTCGTAGACCGCCCGGGCGATGCGGGCCAGGTCCGGGTCGTCGGGGAAGTCCCACATGGTGCCGTGGCCGCCGGCGAAGACGATCACGTCGTAGCCGTCCGGGTCCACGGTCGCGGCCTTCGGGGTGTCCGTCACGCCGGCCGTCGCCAGGAAGTCGTTCTGGGTCCGGTCGTCGGTGTCCCGGCCGTCGACCGGCGGCTCGCCGCCGGCCACGGACACCAGGTCGACGTCGTACCCGGCGGCCCGGAAGACCTCCCACGGCTCGGCGGCCTCGCCGACGTAGTAGCCGGTCTTGCGGCCGGTGGCACCGAGTTCGGAGTGGCTGGTCAGGGCGATGAGTGCACGAGTCATGCCACCATGCTGGCGCGCTGATCCATAGCTGACCAATAGGCAAGAGTCACGTCGGCGATAGGTTTGCTGATGTGAAGGTGTCCCTGGACCTGCTCCGCAGCTTCCTCGCCGTGCACCGGGCCGGGTCGGTCACCGGCGCGGCCGAGCTGTTGGGTGTGGCGCAGCCCACGGTGACCGCGCAACTGCGCGCGCTGGAGGAGGCGGTCGGTCGGCCGCTCTTCGACCGACTGCCGCGCGGTGTCACCCCGACCGCCGCCGGGGACGAGCTGGCCCGCCGGGTGGCCGAGCCGCTGGACCGGCTGGCGGCCGTGCTGACCGACGAGCCGGAAGCCGCGTACGCCCGGACGGTCTTCCTCGGCGGGCCGGCCGAGCTGCTCGCGGAGCGGGTGCTGCCGGCGCTGGGCGGGCTGGTGGCCGAAGGGCTGGAGCTGCGGGTCGCGGCCGGGCTGCCGGATCGGCTGCTGGACGACCTGGTGGCCGGCCGGCTCGACCTGGCGGTGACCAGCGTGCGGCCGCGTCGGCGGGGGGTGGTGGTGGAGCCGCTCTACGACGAGGAGTTCGTGCTGGTGGCGGCACCGGCCTGGGCCGATCGGCTACCGGACCCGGTGACCCCGGCGGCGCTGCGGGACGTGCCGCTGGTCGCCTACGGGGAGGAGGCGCCGATCCTGCGCCGGTACTGGCGGACCGTCTTCGACACCCGGCTCACCCGCACGCCGAGCCTGGTCGTGGCGGACCTGCGGGCGGTCCGGGCGGCGGTGGTGGCCGGTGCGGGGGCGAGCGTGCTGCCCGCGTACCTCTGCCGGGGTGAGCTGGCCTCCGGCGCGGTGCGGGCGCTGCTCGCGCCGCCGGTGCCCCCGCTCAATACGCTCTTCCTCGCGGCGCGGCCGGCGGTGGCCGGCCGGCGCGAGGTCCAGGCCGTGCGCCGGGCGTTGCTGGCGGCGGCGCCCGGCTGGTGAGCGGGCGGGTCAGCCGGTGGCGCGGGTGAGCAGGTCGACCACCTCGGCGGTGGCGGCCGGCGGGGTGGCCTGCGGCGGGCAGTCCACGTAGGAGCTGGTGGTCGGCCCGATGGTGAGCTGGTAGCTGAACGCGTCGGCGCACATGGTCGCCGGCACGGTGACGGCGGCCTCGGCGGTGAGCCGGGGGTCGGCGGCGAGCCGCCGCAACCGGTCGAGGTCCGCCTCGGAGAGCCGGCCCTCGCGTTCGGCGCCGGCCCGGTCGGTGGTCGTCCAGGTGCCGTCCGCGTGCACGGTGATGGTGTCGGTGAGCCCGGCGATGCCGCCCGAGCGCACGAGCACCACCTCGACGCCGGGCAGTGACGTGACGGCCGGGCCGACGCGCGCCGGTGAGTCGGTCCGGGCGCAGCCGGCGAGCGGGATCAGGAGGGCGGCGACGGCGGCCGCCACGGCGGGGGCTGCTCTCATGCCGGATCGGACGCACGGCGAGGCCACCCGGTTCCGGACCACCGCGTCCTCCTCATCCGTTCGGTCAGTGTCTTGGACGGGAAGCCGTCGACCTCTTTCACGTTCTTCGATGTATCGCTATATCTACACCAGTGACTACCCCCGTCACAACTTCGCCTTCGGAGGAGGGCCCGTGAAAAGATCCGTCGCCGCCGTCAGCGCAGCGCTGCTCACCAGCGGCGTGCTGACCTGCGTCACCACCACGGCGCACGCGGCAGCGCCCAGCGCCCCCAGCCCCGAGCCCGCCGCCGCGGCCCGGGCCGACAGCCTGGTCCGTGCCAACCCCGGCGCCGTCCAGGGCGCCAGCGGGGAGGCCTACCAGGCCGTCCGCACCAAGGTCGACCCCTCGGGGGCGGCGCACACCCGCTACTCCCGGACCTACCGTGGCCTGCGGGTCTACGGCGGTGACTTCGTCGTCCACACCGCCCCGAACGGCACCATGACCGGCACCTCGGTCGGCCTGTCCGCCCCGCTCACCCTGGGCACCACCGCCAAGGTGGGCGCGTCCGCGGCCAAGGCCAGCGCGCGCAAGGCGTTCTCCGGCACCCTCACCTCGATCGGCGCGCCGGAGCTGTTCGTCGACGCCAGCAGCGGCAAGGGCCGGCTGGCCTGGGAGACGGTCGCCACCGGGTGGAAGGCGGACAAGCAGACGCCGTCGAAGCTGCACGTGGTCACCGACGCCAGCACCGGCAAGGTGATCGGCTCGTACGACGAGATCGAGTCGGTGGTCGGCAGCGGCCAGGGCATCTACACCGGCACGGTCAGCATCGACACGACGCTCTCCGGCAGCACCTACCAGATGATCGACCCGTCGCACGGCAACGGCCGGACCTGCGACATGAACAACGGGACCTCGACCTGCACCACGTTCACCGACGCGGACAACGCGTGGGGCAACGGCGCCACCTCCAACCGGCAGTCCGCCGGCGTGGACGCCCACTTCGGCGCCGCCAAGACGTTCGACTACTTCAAGAACGTGCACGGCCGCAACGGCATCTTCGGCAACGGGCAGGGCGTGCCGAGCCGGGTGCACTACGGCAACAACTACGTCAACGCCTTCTGGGACGGGTCCCAGATGACCTACGGCGACGGCTCGGGCAACTCCCGCCCGCTGGTCTCGCTGGACGTCGCCGGGCACGAGATGAGCCACGGCGTCACCGAGGCGCTGGCCGGGCTGGTCTACTCCGGTGAGTCCGGTGGCCTGAACGAGGCCACCAGCGACATCTTCGGCAACATGGTGGAGTTCTACGCCGCCGCGCCGAGCGACCCGGGCGACTACCAGGTCGGTGAGAAGATCAACATCAACGGCAACGGTACGCCGCTGCGCTACATGTACAACCCGTCGCTGGACGGCTCGTCCGACTCCTGCTGGTCCACCAGCACGAAGAACAAGGACGTGCACTACTCCTCCGGCGTCGGCAACCACTTCTTCTTCAACCTCGCCGAGGGCACCGGCTCCACCGCGTACGGCACCTCGCCGGTCTGCGGCTCGGCCCCGGCGGTGACCGGCATCGGTCGCGCCAAGGCGGAGAAGATCTGGTACCGGGCGCTCGACGTGTACTTCACCTCGAACACCTCGTACGTCAACAACACCACCCCGTCGAACACCGCCCGGGCGTACACCCTGAAGGCGGCGACCGACCTGTACGGCAACTGCTCGACCGAGTACAAGGCCGTCCAGGCGGCGTGGACCGCGGTGAACGTGGCCGGCAACGACGCCCCGTGCAGCTCCACCGGCAACGACTTCTCCGTCTCGCTCTCCCCGACCGCCGGCTCGGTGACCCAGGGCGGGTCCGCCACCGCCACCGTCGCCACCGCCACCACCAACGGGGCCGCGCAGACCGTGACGTTCTCCGCGTCCGGCCTGCCGACCGGCGCCACCGCGTCGTTCAGCCCCGCCTCGGTGACCTCGGGCGGCTCGTCCACCCTCACCATCGCCACCAGCGCGAGCACCCCGACCGGCACCTACTCGGTGACGGTCACCGGCAGCGCCGCGTCGGGCACGAAGACCGCGACCTACTCGCTGACCGTCACCGGCACCGGCGGCGGCTGCACCGGCGCGGGTCAGAAGCTCGGCAACCCGGGCTTCGAGTCCGGCAACACGGTCTGGTCCGCCAGCTCCGGCGTGATCGGGCAGTACGGCTCCCAGGGCCAGCCCACCCACGGCGGGACCTGGAACGCCTGGCTGGACGGCTACGGCAGCACCCACACCGACACGCTCTCGCAGTCGGTGAGCCTGCCGTCGGGCTGCTCGACGTACAACTTCAGCTTCTGGCTGCACATCGACTCGGCGGAGACCACCTCGAGCGTGCAGTACGACAAGCTGACCGTGCAGGTGCTCAGCTCCTCCGGCTCCGTGCTGGCGACGCTGGCGACCTACTCGAACCTGAACAAGGCCAGCGGCTACAGCCAGAAGTCGTTCTCCCTGGCCTCGTACGCCGGGCAGACGGTGACCCTGAAGTTCACCGGCACCGAGGACAGCTCGCTGCAGACCTCGTTCGTCGTGGACGACACCGCGGTCAACGTCTCCTGACCTGACCGCCCGACCCCGGGGCCCGGCGGCCACCCCACGCGGGTGGTCACCGGGCCCCTCCCGTTACGGTCGGAGCCATGTCCGACGCGGAACTGACCGTCACGGTGGACGGCCCGGTGGCGACCGTGGTGATACGCAACCCGGCCCGCCGCAACGCCATGACCCCGGCCATGTGGCGACAGCTCCCGGTGCTGCTCGACGGCCTGGAGGCCGACCCGGCGGTCCGGGTGCTGGTGCTCACCGGAGCGGGTGGCACGTTCTGCGCCGGCGCCGACCTCGGTGACCTGGACGAGCTGCTGGCCGCCGGTGACGGCAGCATCGCGGTGGCGGCCGAGGAACGGCTCGCCGCGTTCGGCCGCCCCACGGTGGCCGCGATCGAGGGCGCCTGCGTCGGTGGCGGGTGTCAGCTCGCCGTCGCCTGCGACCTGCGCCTGGCCGCGGCGGACGCCCGGTTCGGCGTACCACCGGCGCGGCTCGGCCTGGTCTACCCGGCGCCGACCACCCGCCGGCTGGCCGGGCTGGTCGGGCCGTCCGCGGCCAAGCACCTGCTCTTCACCGGCGAGCTGGTCGACGCCGAGCGGGCGCTGCGGATCGGCCTGGTCGACGAGGTGCTGCCGGCCGACGTGCTGGCCGATCGGGTCGCGGCGCTGACCACCACGATCGCCGAGCGCTCCCGGCTGACCGTGACCGCCGCCAAGGAGATCGTCGACGGGCGCGCCGACGCCGACCGGCTGGCCTGGTGGCACGCCCAGGTGCGGGACAGCGGCGAGGCCCGCGAGGGGGTGTCGGCGATCAACGAGCGCCGGCCCCCGCGCTTCGGCTGGACCCCGCCGGCCGCCCGCTGACCGCCGTTTGACCGACACCCCCCGACGGGTACGTCCCGACCGTCGAACGGGGGCCATCATGGACAGTGATCCGGAGCGTCGGGAGATCCAGCGGAAGCGGCGCCGGTTCCGCCTGCTGCTGGTCGGCACGGTGCTGGCGTTCGCGCTGGTGTCGCTGCTGGTCGGGTTGACGGCGGGCGGCGCGTTCCCGGGCAGTTGGCTGGAACGCGGCGACCCGCCCGGCTGGATGGAGGTGACCGGCGGGGTCCTGGCGGTGCTGGGCCTGGTGCTCGAGATCGTCGGGCTGGTCGGTCTGGTTCGCAGCGGCAGCTACCGGGCCGACCGGGAGTCCCGCCTGTGGGCGGTGAGCTTCCGCCGCCGCCGCGAGCTGGCCCGGGCGGTTCGGCGCGGCGCGGTGGACTCGCCGGACGACCTCCCGTGGCTGCGGACCGCCGCCGCGCAGATGGTCCGGAATCGGAGGCAGATCCCCATCATCGGTGGGCTGGTGACGCTGAACCTCGGCCAACTGCTGCTCAGCCTCGCCCCGATGTGGTTCCTCCTGTTCGGCTTCACCACCGTGATGTTCGCGTTCGCCTGCTGGCAGATCCTCCGGGACGCGCCCCGGGCCGAGGCGTTCCTGCGGGAACACCCCGGCGATCCGGCGGTCACCGCGCCGACCGGCTCCCGCTGACCCGGACCAGCAACTCGTCCACCGACCACTGGTCGGAGGCGTGCTCACCGTGCTTCACCGCGAGCACCCGGCCGTCGGGGGCGATCAGGAAGTCGGCCGGCAGCCCCAGCCGACCGCCGTGCGGGGTGCGCGACGGCAGCCGCTCCCGGCCGCGCAGGACGTGCCAGGTGCCACTCGCCACGGCGCGCAGGATCGGCAGCCAGGCGCGCGGGTCGAGCAGAGCCCGCCGCGCGGACTCCACGCCGAACTCCCGGTAGAGCCGCCGGTCGGGATCGGCCACCACGGCGAACGGCAGGTCGGCGACGTGTTCCCGCAGTTCGTCGGCGGGGGAGTGGAAGAGCACCACCTCACGGACGCCGGCCGCCTCGATCTCGGCGTGCCGGCGGACGATCGAGCGCAGGTGGAGATTGCAGACCGGGCAGCCGGCGAACCGCCGGAACTGGAGGTGGACCAGGCGGTCCGGATCCGGCAGGGCGACCTCGGCGCCGGTGACGCTGGTCAGGTGGCGGGGGGTGACGACGTCCATGCGTGCTCCCGTTGTAGGCGTACAACGTACTCCTACAACCGTAGGCGTATCTTGTACGCTGTCAAGGCCATGCCCCGTCCCCGTTCCCTGACCCCCGCCCAGCTCGCCGACGCGGCGCTCGCGGTGCTCGACCGGGACGGCCTCCCCGGCCTCACCATGCGGGCGGTCGGCGCGCGGCTCGGCACCAGCACGATGGCCCTCTACCGCTACGTCGCCGACCGCGACGAGCTGGAGGCGCTGGTCGTCGAGCGGGTCCTCGACGGGGTGGACATGCGCCCGCCGCTCGACGTGCCGTGGCCGGACGGCATCCGGGAACTGGTCGACCGGGTGCGCGCCGCGGTCGGCGCCCACCCGGCCGTGGTACCGCTGCTCCCCGCGCACCGGCACCGCTCGCCCGGGATCCTGCGCTGGGGCGAGGCGGCGCTCGCCGTCCTGACCCGGGGCGGCTTCGCCGGCACCCGGCGGGTGGTCGCGTTCCGCGCCCTGCTCGCGTACGTGGTCGGGGCGATCCAGATGGAGCACCTCGGCGCGCTGGGCGGCCCCGGCACGGCGGTCATCGCCGCGCTGCCCCGCGACGAGTTCCCGCTGCTGGCCGAGACCGCACGCGCGGCCGGTGCGGTCGGCCCGGACGACGAGTTCGGCGGCGGACTCGACCTGCTGCTCGACGGACTCGCCCGGCAGCTCGACGGCTGACCACCGTCACCGCCCGGGTCCGGCGACCGGGACGGTGGGGCCGGCGGGCGCCGCGCCGGGGAAGGTCCCCGACACCGCCCCCTGTGCCCGCCGGCCGTCCGTCACCGCGCCAGTGCGGCCCAGCTCGGCGTCACCGGCTCCCGCCGCAGCGGCATGCCCGCCTCGGCCGGGGTCCGGTCACCCTTGCGCTGGTTGCAGCCGTAGCAGGCGGCGGTGGTGTTCCCCCAGGTGTTCCGGCCACCGCGCGAGCGGGGCAGGATGTGGTCGATCGTGCTGGCCGGGCCGTCGCAGTAGGCGCACCGTCGGCCGTCGCGGCACAGCACCCCGGCCCGGGACCAGGCCGGACCGGAGGTGAACCGCCAGCGGGTCACCACGTACCGGACGAGGCGGACCACCCGCGGCAGCGGGAAGACGCCGATCACCCGGTCCGGCTCGGACTCGTGGATCTCGGCGACCCGGCGGCAGAGCATCCGGATCGCGTGCTTGACGGTGACCCGGTGCAGCGGGCCGAGGTCGGCGTTGATGACGAGGACGGCGTCCACCGGGCTCTCCCTTCACGATCGGTGGTACGGCGACGAAAAAGCCGCCCGGTCCACGGGGACCGGGCGGCGACGACACGAACGCGCGGCGCGCGTCAGTCGGACCTTCCGGGCCGTGGGCCTCCCGCCCGGCAGCCGTCGCTGAGCAGCCACGACGTCATCGTGGTGGCGGGTCGTAGCGACATCGACGGCTCCTGGAGCGGCGGTTGACCTTGCGCGTTCACGGTAGGTCCACACCGGAGAGGCGGGCAACGCATTTCGATCTCACCCGCGCCTCAGCGACGGGCCAGCAGACCACGCGGGCGGATCGAACGGACCGGCTCGGCCGCCGCCCCCTCGGCACGCAGGATGTGGTTGGCGGCGATGATCCCGGTCGCCGCCGAGCGCTCCATCAGCGCGCTCGGGAACTCGGTGCGGATCCCGTCGCCGGCCAGGTAGAGACCCGGCGCGTCGGTGCGTACCCCGGGCCGCCCGGCGTGGCTGCCCGGGGTGAACGCCGGGGCCTGCGCCTCGACCCGGGCGCGCAGCTCGCGTACCCGCAGGTCGTCCACCTCCGGCCAGAGCATGGTCAGCTCCCGCAACATCCGCGCGGCCAGCTCGTCGGCCGGCACGTCCGGCTCGCAGGCGTACGCGTGCAGCTCCAGCACCGAGCCGCCGGTGCGTTCCGCCCAGCGGCGCGGCTCGGACTCCAGCCGGTGGTATAGCGTCACCGAGTCCAGGGTGGGCTGCCGGGAGACCCCGCTGAACACCGCCCGCTCCGGGCGCACGTCCCCGTCCATCCAGTAGCGCGCCACGGCGTACGGGGGACCGGGCCGACCGAACGCGGGCATCCGCGCCACCAGCTCGGGCGCCGCCACGGCCAGGCCGGGGGAGGCGTCGACCAGCGCGGCCAGGGCGGGCGGGTCGACCGCCAGCACCACGTGCGCGGCCTCCCAGACGTCGCCGTCGACGCCGGCCACCCGCCAACCCTCCGGCGTACGGTCCAGCCGGGCGGCCGGAGCGCCGGTGAGCACCCGGCCGCCGTGCTTCTCCACGTGCCGGGTCAACGGCTCCCAGATCGCCGTCGCGTAGTCCTCGTCCGGACAGTCGAAGGCCAGCCCTTCCGGGTTGCCGAGCAGGTAGAAGTGGAACTGGGCGATCATCTCGGCGGCGGACATCTCCGCCTCGTGGTTGAAGAACGAGTGCGAGAAGACCTCGAAGAGCATCGCCCGGGCGCGGTCCGGCAGCCGCAGCGAGCTGAGCAGCTCGTCGGCGGTCCGCTCGTCGAACTCGGCGTAGGTGCGCACCGGGTCGTAGGTGAGCAGCGGCAGCGCGGCGTCGCGGTCCATCGACCGCAGGTCCGCCAGCCGCAGACTCGGGCTGCGCAGCAGCAGCGCCAGCAGGTTGGCCGGCGGGGCCGGCGGAAGCTTGCCGAACTCCTCGGTCGGCCACTCGGCGGACAGGATCGGATAGCCCGGAATCGGCTTGAGGAAACCCAGCGCCGGATCGACCCGGCGCAGGATCGAGCGCCAGTTCCAGTACTGCCGGAAGAAGGCGTGGAAGCCGTGCTCGTTGCGCTGGACGCCGTCCGGCAGCTCCTCCGGCCAGGCGCCGAGCCGGCCGCCGAGGTGCGGCGCGGCCTCCAGCACGGTCACCTCCACGCCGCGCTCGGCCAGCACCACCGCCGCCGACATGCCGGCGATGCCGCCGCCCACCACCAGCGCCGACACCGGTCGCGGCACGCGCGGGGCGCCACCGCCGCCCGGGTCCACCAGGTGCTCCCGTACGCCGATGAGGCGACCTACCACTTGCGACAGACCCACGGGGCATCCTCCAGTCGGCGGTCCCCCCAGTCTGCCTGAGGTGAAAGGAAGGGACCCCTTTTAACGCATACGGATGTGCGGGGCCCCCTTTTAACGCCCCGCGCCCCGCGCCGCGCCCCGCGCCGCGCCCCGCGCCGCGCCCCGCGCCCCCGCCCCGCGCGCGCCGCGCGGGCGCGGGGTAGGTGTTAACAAGGGGCCCTTCCTCTACCGGAGGCGTTAACAAGGGGCCCTTCCTTTCACGGCAGGCAGCGGCGGGGGCGGTCGGAGGGGGGCCAGACGTACTCCAGGTCGGGAGAGACGTCGGTGAACAGCGGGGCGTAGTGGGCAGGGTCCTTGCGCAGCAGCGACGAGCGGTGGCTGCGGTGCAGGTCGTCCCGGCCCAGCCAGGGCGGCAGCTCGCCGGTCGAGGCCAGCTCGGCCTGGGTCCGGATCACCGCGATGCCGCAGGCGGCGGCGAGGTCGGTGGCGAGCGTGGCGGCGCAGGTGTCCGCCCGGCCCGGCTCGCACCACACCGCGCACATGTCCAGCCCGTAGCGGGTCAGGGCCTCCTCGTACCCGGCCCACATCTTCACCGCGGGATGGTTGCGCCAGCCGTAGTCCGGGCGGGTCAGGCCGCGCAGCACCTGGATGGTCTCCACGCGCTGCTTGCCCAGCCGCTTCTGGTCCAGGGCCCGGGCGCTGGCCAGGAAGTCCGGATACGGCAGGAACGTCTGCATGCCGGTGCTCTACCCGTACCCGGCGACGCCATGCGTTCATGATCGAGGGGGCTGCGCCCACCGCGAGCGGCTGACTACGATCCGGGCATGGCCGAGCCCCTGCGCGACCGCGCGCGCCGCGCGACCGGCTGGCGGCTCCGGATGAACGGTGACGAACGACCCCACTTCGTGGTCTGCGGTTCCGACCCGCTGGCCTACTGGGTGGTCCGCGCCCTGCTCGCCACGGACGGGGCCCACGGCCAGGTGCGGGTCACGCTGGTGGTGCCGGAGCGCCGCCGCTCCGAGGGCCCGGACGGGCGGGACGTGCCCGGGGTCCGGGTGGTGCGGGCCGACCGGCTCGACGAGGCCACGTTCCGCCGGGCCGGGCTGGCCGACGCGGCCGGGCTGGCCCTGCTGCACCAGGACGACGTGGGCAACATGCACGCCGCGCTCTGCGCCCAGGAGGTCGAGCCCCGGCTGCGCCTGGTGGTCCGGATGTTCAACACCAACCTGGCCGACGGGCTGCGGCAGCTCTTCCCCGACTCGGCGGTGCTCTCCGACGCCTCGATGGCCGCCCCGGCGTTCGTCGCCGCCGCGCTGGGCGAGCTGGCCCCGACCCACTTCCGGCACGCCGGCCGCACGCTCTACGTGGCCCGTCGCGCCGACGTACGCCCGCAGGACGTGGTCTGCGGCCTGGCCGTCACCGGTGATCCGGAGCTGGTCCGGGTGCTTCCCGCCGACGAGGCGGCGGCCGACGTGGTGCTCGCCGAGGCGACCGGCCAGCCGCCCGGCACCGAGTTGGCCGCGCGGCGGCTGGTCCGGGCCCGGCGGCGCCGGCAGCCGGTCGAGGTGCTGCTCCGCGCGGTCCGCAGCTTCGCCACCCGCAAGATCGGCATCGCGGTGCTGGTGCTGCTCGGGGTGATCGCGGTGCTCGGCTGGCTCAATGCCCGGGCCGCCGATGTCAGTTGGAGCGAGGCGCTCTATCTCACCCTGGTCACCACGCTCAGCGGCCAGGATCCGGACGTCAACAAACCGGTCGCCGCCCAGATCATGCAGGTGGTGCTCAACCTGGCCGGGCTGGCGCTGATCCCACTGATCACGGCCGCCGTGGTCGACGGCATCGTGAACGCCCGGCTGGCCCTGCACGCCGGCCGGATCCAACCCGACCGGTCCGGCCACGTGGTCGTGGTCGGGTTGGGCAACATCGGCACCCGGGTGATGGCGCAGCTGCACGACTTCGGGGTCGAGGTGGTGGCCATCGACCGGAACGCGGAGGCGCGCGGCGCCGCGCTCGCGCACCGGCTGGGGGTGCCGTTGATCGTCGGCGACGCCGGTCGGGAGGAGACGTTGCGCTCCGCCTCGGTGGACACCTGCCAGGCGCTGGTGGTGGTCTCGACCGACGACGGGACGAACCTGCGTGCCGCGTTGATCGCCCGTTCGCTCGACCCCGACCTGCGGGTGGTGCTGCGGCTGTTCGACGGCGACTTCGCCGAGCGGATCCAGCAGGCGTTCGGCATCGGCATCTCGCGCAGCGTGTCCTACCTGGCCGCGCCGTCGTTCGCGGCGGCCCTGCTGGACCGCGCGGTGATCGCCACCATCCCGGTCGACCGGCACGCGCTGCTGGTCACCGAGGTGCCGGTGGTGGCGGGTTCCCCGTTGGACGGGCGACCGCTCGGCACGGTGGCCCGCCCGGGCGAGGTGCGCCTGCTGGCGCACACCCGCGTCGGCCAGAAGGCCGACTGGTCGGTCGACCCGCGCATGGTGCTGCAGGCCGGCGACCGGTTGACCGTGGTGGCCCGGCGGGCCGGGCTGACCGCCCTGCTCCGGGAGACCACACCCGCGCCACCGCCCGCGCCGACCGGGCCACCAGCGCCCCGCGAGGCGGCGGAGTGAGCCTGGTCAGCGGTGGCGGAGGGCGTACCAGGCGGCGCCGAGGGCGAGCACGCCGAAGCCGGCGAGCACGCTGGGCAGCGGCAGGTTGACCGCGAGCAGCAGGCAGCCCACCAGTCCCAGGGCCGCGAGCGCCCGCACCGGCAGCTTCCGCGCCGGGTCCCGCCCCAGCGTCAGCGCCGCCGCGTTGGTGATCGCGTAGTAGACCAGCACGGTGCAGCTGGAGAAGCCGATCGCGCCCCGCACGTCGCCGAGCGCCACCACGACGATCACCACGGCGGCCACGGCCAGTTCGGCGCGGTGCGGCACCCGGTGGCGCGGGTGCACCGCCGCCAGGGTCGCCGGCAGGTCGTGGCGGCGGGCCATCGCCAGCGTGGTGCGGCCGACGCCGGCCAGCAGGGAGAGCAGCACCCCGGTCACCGCGACGGCCGCCCCCGCCCGGACCAGCCAGGCCAGCCCGGGGCGACCCGCTGCCGACGCCACCTCGACCAGCGGCGCGGAGGCGGCGGCCAGCCGGTCGGTGCCCAGCACGCCGAGCGCGACCACGGCCAGCGTCAGGTAGACGGCCAGCACCGCGCCGAGCGCGAGCGGCACGGCGCGCGGGATCGTGCGCTCCGGATCGCGTACCTCCTCTCCCAGCGTGGCGATCCGCGCATAGCCGGCGAAGGCGAAGAAGAGCAGGCCGGCGGCGGTGAGCACGCCGCGTGCCCCGATGTCGCCGCCGTCGGTGAGCCGGTCGACGGCGACCTGCGGCGCGCCGGTCACCGCCACCACGGCGAGCACGGTGAGCACCACGCCGACCAGGACCCGGGTGGCGGTCGCGGTCCTGCCGACGCCGCGCAGGTTCACCGCGGTCACCGCCACCACCGTGAGGACCGCGACGAGCCGGGCCCGCCCCGGCCACAGGTACGCCCCGACGGTCAGCGCCATCGCCGCGCAGCTCGCCGTCTTGCCGACCACGAATCCCCACCCGGCGACGAAGCCGGCGAACGGGTGCAGTCGTTCCCGGCCGTAGACGTAGGTGCCGCCGGACTCCGGGTAGCGGGCGGCGAGCCGGGCCGAGCTGGTGGCGTTGCAGAACGCGATGAAACCGGCCAGCGCGAGCGCCACCAGCAGCCCGGCGCCGCCGGCCGCCGACGCGGCGGGCGCGAAGACCACGAAGACGCCCGCGCCGAGCATCGACCCCAACCCGATGACGACCGCGTCGGGTACGCCGAGTCGTCGTGCCAGCCGTTCCACATCCGCAGCCTAGGGGTGGGACGTGAACGGCCGGTGCCGCCGGCGTGGTCCGCCGGCGGCACCGGTCCCGGTTCAGCAGGGCCCGTTGTCGGTCCAGACGCCCTGGCTGTCGGCCCCCGGGACGTCACCCTGGGTCCACCACCGCGCGGTCCACCGGTGCCCGCCGTGGGACACCACCGCACCACCGGAGTACGCGGTGCCGGCGGCCCAGGCCGGCGTCGTGCACGCCCCACCCGTGGACGTCGGGGAGGCGGTGGGCGTCGGCGTCGGGGAGCCGGCGCAGGCGCCCTGGTCGGCCCAGACCGCCGCGCTGCCCGGCGTCTCGCCCTGGGTCCACCACTTCGCGCTCCAGGTGTGCCCGCCGTACGAGACGGTCGCGCCGCCGGAGTACGCGGTGGCCGCCGACCACGCCGGGGCGGTGCAGGTGCCGCCGCCGGGCGGGGTGGAGCCGCTCGGGCTCGGCGACGGGCTGACCACCGCGCCGCCGCGCGCCCAGTCGCCGGTCAGCGCGTACGTCTGGCCGCCGAAGGTGAGCGTGAGGTTGGCCGGGCCGGAGATCGGGAGTTGGTAGTTCAACGTCACCTCGGCGTACGCGCCGGGCGCGATGGCGGCCGGCACGGTGAGGCGTACCCGGTTGTGGTCGCCCTTGAGGCCGCCCACGTTGCTGCCGGTGTGGCCGGTGGAGACCGTGGTGAGCGCCCAGCCGGACTGCTGGCTGAGCGTGGCCGGGGTGGTGGTGGGGTAGTCGAACTCCAGCTGCGCCCCGGCCGGGATCGGCGCGCCGGTGTTGTTGGTCAGCCGCAGCTCCGGGTTGATCGGGTAGTTGTTGTCGCCGAGCGCGAAGCCGCCCATGCCGACCGCCACGTCGAGCGTCTTCGTGGGCATGGTGGTGCCCGCCTTGCGGGCCCCGTACGCGGGC
Organism: Micromonospora sp. WMMD754; assembly: GCF_049315235.1. Lineage (NCBI taxonomy): Bacteria > Bacillati > Actinomycetota > Actinomycetes > Micromonosporales > Micromonosporaceae > Micromonospora > Micromonospora sp. WMMD754. The sequence continues at coordinate 1,522,865 of NZ_CP186058.1, read as the reverse complement.
GCGGCCTTGAACCGGTCGTAGAGCAGCGTGGTGAGCGTGTCGCCCATGCCGTACTGGCCCTTGGCGGAGTCGTAGGCGTAGTCGCCGGCGAGTTCCCAGATCATCACGCCGCCGACGCCCTTGGCCGTGACCCAGTCGGCCTTGGCGGCGAGCGACTGGTCGTCCTCGGTGGAGAGGAAGACCTTCTTCTCGGCGTTCCACAGCCAGGGCGCGACCAGCGCCGACGAGTAGTTCCGGGCGTAGCTGCCGCTGATCCGGTCGGCCGGGTCGGTGGCCGGGGTGAGCCCGTACGCGGTCAGGTAGTCGCCGGTGATGCCCTGCTGGAGGTTCTTCGCGTGCCACATCGGGTTGGCGCCGGCGGGCACCTCGTCGCCGGCGGCGTCGAGGTCGTGCCAGAGGTTGTCGATGCCGACCGCGCCGTTGCCGCAGGGGATGGTGGAGCCGATCGAGCCGCCGGTGCCGGCCGGGCACTTCGTCTGGTCGGGCAGCGCCGCCCGCCCCCACAGGCCGTTGGTGCCGCCGGTGACGCCCTGCCAGCCCCGGGTGTAGTAGGGCACGCCGATGTTGACCCGGCCGCTGGGCAGCGCGCCCCGGAAGTAGTGGTAGGCCCAGTCGGTGTTGAGGTAGCCGATCCCGGAGTACGCGCCGTAGACGCCGCCGGAGGCCAGCTCGGCGTCGTCACCGTTGTCGTAGAGCGCCGCGTTCGGCCCGACGAAGTGGTTCCACGCGCCGTGCAGGTCGTAGGACATGACGTTGACGTAGTCGAGGTACTGCAACGCCTGGTAGGACTCCATGCCGCGCAGCAGCCACCCGGACGCGGGCGCGGCCACGGTGAGCAGGTAGTGCTTGCCGTCGGCGGCGGCGGCCCGGTCGAGCTTCTCCCGCAGCGTGCGCATCAGCACCTGGTACGACGCGTTGAGCCCGGCCCGCTTGGCGTCGGCCTGGGCGAAGTCGAGCGGGTTGCCGGCCTTGTTGTTGGAGGTCGGGTACTCGTAGTCGATGTCCACGCCGTCGATGCCGTAGGTGCGCAGGAACGTGACCACCGAGTCGGCGAACGTGTTGATGCCGGCGGTGTTGACCGTGTTCGTGCCGGTGGTGGTCATCCGGTAGAAGCCGCCGGAGTCCACCCGGTTGCCGTTGTCGTCGATGAAGCCGCCGGTCTCGGCCCAGCCGCCGACGCTGATCAGGGTGCGGACGTTCGGGTGCTGCTTCTTGTACTTGTTCAGCAGGTTGAAGTGCCCCGTGTAGGGCAGGCTCGGGTCCATCTCGGCGCCGGCCACGCCGGGCCAGGTCATGTTCGTGGCCGGGTTGTCCGGGGCGGCCGGGTTGCCGACGGAGATCCGGTTGTTCGCGTCGACGTGGGCGAACGCGTAGTTGATGTGGGTGATCTTCTGCCACGGGATCTGGTTCACCAGGTAGGCGGGTGCGCCGTTGCGGCCGGTGCGCCAGCTGGTGAAGTAGCCGATGATCCGGCGCGGGTGGTCGGCGCCCATCTTCTCCCGGCCCGCGGTGTCGTAGACGGTGCAGTAGGGCACCGCGACCCCGGGCGTGCGGTAGAGCCCGTCGGGCCGGCAGGCCTCGTCGTCGACGACGGCCGACCGCGCGTCCGGGGCGACGGCGACCGCCAGGGCCGCGGTCAGCAGACCGGCGGCGCCCGCCGACAGCCAGCGGCTGATTCGTCTCACCAGCACGTGCACCTCCTACATTTAACAAACTTAACTGTTAAGGTTGCTAAATGTATACCGGCGTCGATCCGTCGGGACAAGAGGCGGGAAGGTCAGCGCAGCTGGTCGGTCGGCCGGGCCCACGGGCCGAGCCGCCCGGGCAGCGGCAGGTCGTCCCACGGCACCCGGTGCAGCAGCCGGTCCAGCAGCAGCCCGAGCAGCAGCCCGGCGACCGAGTCGGTGAACCAGTGCCAGCCCAGGTAGACGGTGGTGCAGAAGACCACCGCCGGGGGGACGACCCGGACCACGGTGACCAGCCGGGGTCCGACGGCCCGGCCGACCGAACGCAGCAACGGGGCCAGCAGCAGGGCGAGCACGCCGTACCAGACGATCGCGTTGGCCACGTGCCCCGACGGGTACGACTGCGCGAACCGCACCGGCAGGTCGTGCTGGAACAGCGGCAGCGTCTGCTCGGCCGGCAGGAACGGCTCCTTCACCGAGGCGCTCGGCGCCGGGCGGGCCGTCCACACCTTCAGCGGGCCGATCGTGAAGAAGGTCAGCACGAACGCGGTCACCGGCGGCAGCACCGGCCGTACCGAGCGCAGCCGCAGCGCGAGCAGCACACCGAGCCCGGCCGCCAGCAGCGTCAGCGGGGTGCCCTGGCCGAGCAGGTTGAGCGCCATCGCCACCCAGCGGGCGGCCGTCGGGCGGTGCGCGGCGGCCCAGTCGGCGACCGCCCGGTCGAGCCCGAGGAGATGGTCGGTGGCGAGCGCCACGGTCAGCGCCACCAGGGCCGCGAGCAGCAGCCCGTCGAACCACCACCCGGCCGGTCGGACCGGTCGCAGCCGCAGGTCGCGGCGTACCCCTGAGGTCTGGCGCACGCGACCACGCTACCGGCCGACCGCGCCGACCCGATCGGTGGCTGTGTGCCGAGCCACGAAGGGAAGCGCGGCGCGGGGGTCACCGGTCACACTGGTTGCCGTGCGGATCACCTCGGCCCTCGTCGACCCGGCGCTGCTCGACCTCCCCTGGTCGACCCCGCTGGAGCAGTGGCCTGCCGAGCACCTGGTGGCGCTGCCCCAGGGCATCTCCCGGCACATCGTGCGGTTCGTCCGGCTCGGCGGCTACGTCTACGCGGTGAAGGAGACCGGCGAGCGGGTCGCCGAACGCGAGTACGACCTGCTGCGGGCGCTGGAGCGGATCGACTTCCCCTCGGTGGAGGCGATCGCCATCGTGGCCGACCGGCAGACCGACGACGGCGAGCCGCTCGACCCGGTGCTGATCACCCGGCACCTCCAGTTCTCCCTGCCCTACCGCGCGCTGTTCTCCAACACGCTGCGGCCGGAGACGATGAACCGGCTGCTCGACGCGCTGGCCGCGCTGATCGTCCGGATGCACCTGACCGGCTTCTTCTGGGGCGACTGCTCGCTGTCGAACACGCTGTTCCGGCGCGACGCCGGCGCGTTCGCCGCCTACCTGGTGGACGCCGAGACCGGCGCGCTGCACCCCTCGCTCTCCAACGGCCAGCGCGGCGAGGACCTGGAGATCGCCCGGGTCAACATCTTCGGCGAGGCGCTCGACCTGCAGGCCGCCGGCCTGCTGCACGAGTCGATCGACCCCGAGTTGGTGTGCGAGGAGGTCGTGCGGCGCTACGAGCGGCTCTGGCACGAGATCACCTACGAGCAGCAGGTCGAACGCGCCGCCCGGCACGACATCGAGGGCCGCATCCGGCGCCTCAACGAGCTGGGCTTCGACGTCGCCGAGGTGGCCATGTCGACCGTCGACAACGGGCGCTACCTGGTGCGACCCAAGGTGGTCGACGCCGGCTACCACACCCGACGGCTGCTGCGGCTCACCGGCCTGGACGCCGAGGAGAACCAGGCCCGCAAGCTGCTCAACGACCTGGACGCCTACCGGGTGGAGAGCGACCTCACCGACGAGCAGCAGGCGGCGCACCGCTGGCTCACCGAGGTCTTCGAGCCGGTGGTCCGGGCCGTGCCCGCCCACCTGCGGCGCAAGCTGGAGCCACAGGAGCTGTTCGCGCAGATCATCGAGCACAAGTGGCTGCTCTCCGAGCAGGCCGGTCGGGACGTCGGGATGCGCCGGGCCGTGCAGTCCTACCTGGCCGACGTGCTGGTGCACCGCCCGGACGAGCAGGCCGTGCTCGGCGTCGAGGTCCCCACCGCCTGACGGCCGGGTCACTCCACCCAGTCGCCGCCGCGCATCACCCGGACCACGTTCAGGTCGTCGTCGAGCACCACCAGGTCGGCGCGCAGGCCGGTCTGGAGGGCGCCCACCCGGTCGCCGAGGCCGATCGCGCGGGCCGGGGTGGTGGACACCATGCGGCAGGCGTCCGGCAGCGCGACCCCAGCGTCGACCGCGTGCCGCAGGGCGGCGTCCATGGTCAGGGTGCTGCCGGCGATCGCCCCGTCCCGGCTGAGCCGGGCCACGCCGTCGGCCACGGTGACCGCCTGGCCGCCCAGCTCGTACTCGCCGTCGGGCATGCCGGCGGCGGCCATCGCGTCGGTGATCAGCGCGGCCCGTTCCGGGCCGGCGACCGAGGTGGCGAAGCCGAGCATGCCGTCGTGCAGGTGGACGCCGTCGGCGACCAGCTCGCAGACCACGTTCGGGGCCTCCAGCAGCGCCACCACCGGGCCGGGCTCGCGGTGGTGCACCGGGCGCATCCCGTTGAACAGGTGGGTGCCGACGCTCGCGCCGGCGGCCACCGCCGCGCGGGTCTGCGCCCAGGAGGCGTCGGTGTGTCCGACCGCCGCGACCACACCACGCCCGACCAGCAGCTCGATCGCCGCCGTCGCGCCGTCCCGCTCGGGGGCGAGGGTGACCATGCGCACCGCGCCGCCACCCAGCTCGATCAGTTCGGTCAGCTCGGCCGTGGACGGGTCACGGAGGAACTCCGGGTTCTGCGCGCCGCAGCGGTCGGCCGACAGGTAGGGGCCCTCGAAGTGGATGCCGGCGAGCACCCCCTCCTCGACCAGCGGGCGGAAGGCCGCGGTGGCGTCGCGCATCAGCGCGAACGGGGAGCTGACCAGGCTGGCCAGCAGCGTGGTGGTGCCGTGTCCGAGGTGGAACGCGGCGGCCTGCCGGGCCGACTCCGGGTCGCCCGTGGTGAACGTGTGGCCGCCCCCGCCATGGGTGTGCATGTCGACGAAGCCCGGCACGATCCAGTGACCGTCGCGCACCGACGGGTAGTCGGCCACCGCGCTGATCCGACCGTCCCGGATCTCCACGCAGCCCTGCCGGATGACGCCGGTCGGGGTCACCACCTTGCCGGTCACGCGCCGGGTCATCGACTCTCCTTCGCCAGGGTGTCCAGGGCCAGCAGGGCGGCGCCCAGGCAGCCGGCCTCGTCGCCGAGGGCGGCCGCGACCAGGCGCGGTTCGCGGTGGAAGGTCAGCCGCTCCCGCAGCGCGTCGCGCAACGGGTCGAACAGCCGGGGACCGGCCTGGGCCAGGCCACCGCCGAGCACCACGGTCGCCACATCGTAGAGCGCCTGCCCGGTGGCCAGACCGTCGGCGAGCGCCTCGACCGCCTCCCGCCAGACCCGCTCGGCGAGCCGGTCGCCGGTCGCCGCCCGGTCGGCCACCTCGGCGGCGGTCGCCGGTGTGCCGGCCAGCTCGGTGTAGCGACGGCCGATCGCCGAGGCCGAGGCCACCGCCTCCAGGCAGCCGGCCCGGCCGCAGCCGCAGGGCGGGCCGCCGGGGCGTACCAGGATGTGGCCGATCTCCCCGGCGGCGCCGTGCGCGCCGACGGCGGCCGACCCGTCGACCACGTGCGCGGCGGCGATGCCGGTGCCGATCGCGACGAAGAGCACGTGCCCGGCGTCCCGGCCGGCGCCGAGCCGGGCCTCGGCCAGGCCGCCCACCCGCACGTCGTGGCCGAGCGCCGCGGGCAGGTCGAGGCGCGTGGCCGCCAGGTCGCCCAGCGGTACGTCCCGGAAGCCCACGTTGGCCGACCAGACCGCCACCCCCCGGGCCTCGTCGACCACCCCGGGCACGGCGATGCCGCAGGCCACCGGCGTGAGGCCGGCGGCGCGCGCCTTGCCCGCCAGCCCGTCGGCCACGTCCAGGACGGTGTCCACCACGGCGTCCGGGCCGCGCTGGGCGTCGGTGGCGTGCCGTTCGGTGTGCACGGTCGTGCCGTCCGGCCGGACCAGGGCGCACTTCATCCCGGTGCCGCCCACGTCCAGCGCGACGACGACCTCGTCGCGCCCCCTCACGCCAGGACCACGGACCTGGTGAGGTGCCTCGGCGCGTCGGGGTCGAGACCACGGCTGGTGGCCAGCGCGACGGCGAAACGCTGGGCCAGGATCAGGTCGGCCATCGGGTCGACCGGGTTGCGGCCGGCCGCCCAACTGGTCAGCACCGTGCGGCACCCGTGCGTGCGGCTGTGCACGAACGCGGCGCCGGTGGCCGCCACGTCCTCCGGCAGCCCGTCCGGGATGTCGCCGAACGCCCAGACCAGCCGGCCCGGGGCGGCGACCGAGATGGGGCCGTGCCGATAGTCCATCGCCGGGTACGCCTCGGCCCAGAACGTGGCCGCCTCGCGGCACTTCAGCGCGGCCTCCTGGGCCAGCCCCACGGTCCACCCGCGACCGAGGAAGGTGACCTGCTCGATGCGGGCCGGGTCGATCGGCAGCGGCGCCCGGACGGCGACCTCGGCGTCGGCGGCGAGCCGGCCGAGGTCCTCACCGAGGTGTGCGCGGAGCAGCGCGAGCGCGGTGGTGGCGAAGCGGGTCTGCACGACGGAGCGCTCGTCGGCGAAGGGCAGCGCGACGGTGGCGTCGGCCAGGGCGACGGCGGGGGAGTCCGGGTCGCCGACCAGGACCGTGGTGGGGATCCGCCCGCGCAGCGCGGCGAGCAGGTCGAGCACCTCGGTGGTGGTGCCGGAACGGGTGATCGCGATCAGCCGGTCGTAGTGGCGGCCGGTGGGGAACTCGCTGGCCTGGAAGGCGTCCGTCTCGCCCTGGCCGGCGCCCTCGCGCAGCCCCGCGTACGACGCCGCCATGAACCACGACGTGCCGCAACCGACCACCGCGACCCGCTCGCCGGGGCGCGGCAGCTGGCCGGCGACGGTCGGGGCGAGCCGGGCCGCCTCCCGCCAGCAGTCGGGCTGGCTCGCGATCTCCGCGTGCACGAACGCCATGACAACTCCTCGCCAGGGGAGACCTTGCGCAATAGGGCGCGATACAGCCGTCTTTCGCGCGTCATTCTGCGCGAAGTCGGGTGGCTGTGGCAACCGTCTCCCGGTTCGCGCAGCACAGGGTTTTGCGCAGACCCAGTTTCGCGCACTACTGTGCACGCAATCAATCACCGTTCGTGCACAGTCAGGGGAGGCCCCCGCGGTGGACCGCTACGCGCGCTGGAACGCGCTGCTCGAGATGCTGACCGACAGCGGCCGGGTCAGCGTCGAGGAGGCGGCCGAGCGGCTCGACGTCTCCCAGGCCACCATCCGGCGGGACTTCGACCAGCTCGCCCAGCAGCAGATGATCACGCGGACCCGGGGCGGCGCGGTCGCCAACGGCGTCTCCTACGACCTGCCGCTGCGCTACAAGACGGCCAAGCACTCGGCGGAGAAGCAGCGGATCGGCGCCGCCGCCGCGGCGCTGGTCTCCCCGGGCACCGTGGTGGGGCTCAACGGTGGCACCACCAGTACCGAGGTGGCCCGCGCCCTGGCGGTCCGTCCGGATCTCAACACCAGCGCCGAGGGCGCCCAGCTCACCGTGGTCACCAACGCGCTGAACATCGCCAACGAGCTGCTGGTGCGCTCGCGGATGAAGGTGGTGGTGGCCGGCGGCGTGGTGCGGCCCAAGTCGTTCGAGCTGGTCGGCCCGCTGGGCGGGGCGCTGCTGCGCGAGGTCACCCTGGACGTCGCGCTGCTCGGCGTGGACGCGATCGACCCGCAGCTCGGCGCCGCCGCGCACCACGAGGGTGAGGCGGCCATGAACAGCCTCATGGTGGCCCGGGCCAAGCGGGTCGTGGTCATCGCCGACTCGTCCAAGCTGGGCGGGCACGCGTTCGCCCGGATCTGCCCGGTGGACCGGATCGAGACGCTGGTGACCGACTCCGGTGCGGCCCCGACGGTGGTGCAGGCGTTCCGGGACGCGGGCGTGCACGTCGTCTGCGCCTGAGGTGCAAGGAAGGGCCCCCTCTTAACGCCTCCGGTATGGGAGGGGTCCCTTCTTGACACGCCGACACTGCATACCCGGTATTGCCTTCGCGTGCATACCGCGTATGGTGTCGCTGTCACCTACTCATCGGGGGAGGTCAGCTGTGTCGGCTGTCCTGGAGATCGAGGGTCTCCGCAAGACGTACCGGAGCCGGAAACGCGGGGTACGCCACGCGCTCGACGGCTTCGACATGCGGGTCGAGGCCGGCCAGGTGCACGGCTTCCTCGGCCCGAACGGCTCGGGCAAGACCACCACGCTGCGTACGCTGCTCGGGCTGATCCGCCCCAACGGCGGCCGGATGGCGATCCTCGGCCAGGAGCTGCCGCACGCGCTGCCGGCGGTCGCCGGGCAGGTCGGCGCCATCGTGGAGAGCCCGCAGTTCTTCCCGCACTTCTCCGCGCGGGACACCCTGGGCCTGCTCGCCCAGGCCGGCGAGCTGCCCCGGCAGCGGGTCGACGAGGTGCTGGAGCTGGTCGGGCTGCGCGACCGCGCCGGCGAGCGGGTGAAGACCTACTCGCTCGGCATGAAGCAGCGGCTCGCCGTCGCGTCGGCGCTGCTCAAAAACCCGAAGCTGCTGATCCTCGACGAGCCGGCCAACGGTCTCGACCCGGGCGGGATCCGGGAGATGCGCGGGCTGATGCGCGGGCTGGCCGAGTCCGGGATGACCGTGGTGCTCTCCAGCCACATCCTGGGCGAGATCCAGCTCATCTGTGACTCGGTCACCATCATCTCGCTCGGCCGGCGGGTCGCGTACGGGCCGGTCGAGGAGGTGCTCGCGGCGCACTCGCAGGGCAGCGTGCGGGTGCGGCTGGAGGCGGTCAGCGACCTGCCCCAGGCCGCCGAGACGCTGACCCGCTCCGGCATCCGTGTCGCGACCAGCGAGGCCGACCACCTGATGCTGTCCGGCGTGGACAAGCCGGCCGAGGTCAGCCGGCTCCTCGCCGAGCAGGGTCTCTACGTCAGCGAGCTCACCCCGGTCGCGGTCGACCTGGAGAGCGTCTTCCTCGAACTGACCGCGACCGCGCCGGTCCCCGGCCAGCACCGTCAGGTCGATCAGTCCGCCAAGGTCGACCAGACCGGCACCGCAGGAGGTTGGGGCGCATGAGCCTGTTCGTCACCGAGCTGCGCCGGCTCGGCAAGCGCCGGCTCACCCGGCTGCTGCTCGTCCTGCTGCTGGTCGGGCTCGCCACCGTCGCCACCGCGTTCAGCTTCTCCAGCCACAAGCTCTCGCCCGAGGTGGTCGCCGCCGCCCAGGCCGAGTCCGACGCCCAGTACAAGCGCTCGGTGGAGGACTGGAAGCGCACCGTGGCCGACTGCGAGGCCGCCCAGGCCCGCGGCGAGCAGACCGAGGAGCGGTTCGGCCCGAACTGCGGCAAGGACTACCAGCCGCAGCCCGAGATGTTCGACCCGAAGTGGAACCTGCCCTACCAGTTCGACTTCCGGGCCGAGTTCCCCACGTTCATCGCCGTCTTCGCCGGGGCCGTGGCGCTCTTCGCGTTCATCGTCGGCGCCTCCTTCGTGGGGGCCGAGTGGAACACCGGCGGGATGATGAACCTGCTGCTCTGGCGACCGAAACGGCTCGCCGTGCTGGGCACCAAGCTGGCCGCCCTGCTCACCACCGTGCTCGGCGTGACGGTGGTGCTCGGCGCGCTCTGGACCGCGGCGTTCTGGCTGATCGGCACGTCCCGCGGCACCACCGCGAAGATGACCGCCGGCGTCTGGCGCTCGATCGGCCTGGACGGGCTGCGGGCGGTGGCCCTGGTGCTGGTGGTCGGCGCGGTGGCGTTCGCGCTCGCCTCGCTGGGTCGGCACACCGCCATGGCCCTGGGCGCGGCGGTGGCGGTCTTCGCGATCAGCGAGATCGGCATCCGGATCGCGGTCGGCGTGCTCTCGGTGCCGTTCGGCGACCGCTACGTGCTCTCCACGTACGCCCAGTCGTGGTTCCTGAAGCAGGCGGAGCTGTTCGACTACGACACCTGCCAGTTCGCCAAGGGCGCCTGCGAACCGGCCAAGTACGTGGTGACCTGGCAGCAGTCGGCAGTGGTGTTCGGCGTCGGGGCCGTGGCGGCCCTGGTCGGGGCGTTCTGGACGATGCGCCGGCGGGACATCTCCTGACCGCCGTCCGCGCCGCCGGCCGTCGCCGGCGGCGCGGACCGCGCGTGCGATGCGGCCGGGGACGGCCCTGGTTACGCTGGGGTCCCCCCGGCCGGCGCGTGCCCCGCGCCGGTCATCTGCCGTCGGAGAGGAGCGCCGTGTCCGCCGACGCCACCCCACGGGCCACCGACCGGGCCGAGCCGTCCACCCCGGACGCGCCGCCCACCGTCCCCCCGCCCCGCTCGGCACCGCCGGTCGAGTCCGCGCTGCCCGACGAGTCGCCGTCCCTCGACGCGGCCGGGCCGGTCGGGGAGGAGCCGGTCGCCGGGCTCACCGAGCGGGAGCGGCGGATCCTCGCCTTCGAGTCCCGCTGGTGGAAGCACGCCGGCGCCAAGGAACAGGCCATCCGGGACACCTTCGGTCTCTCCGCGACCCGCTACTACCAGCTGCTCAACGCGTTGCTGGACCATCCGGCCGCGCTCGCCGCCGAGCCGGTGCTGATCGGCCGGCTGCGGCGGCTCCGCTCGTCGCGGGCGCGCAACCGCCGGCGCTGACCGGCCTCACTTCTCGTACGTGCGCAGCCCGTTGCCGATGGCGAAGAAGGTCGGCGCCCACTCGCCGATGAAGATGCCCCACCGGTCCGCCCGCGCCACCCCGGCACGCTCCAGGCTCTTGGAGAGGAACCAGCTGGTGAACGAGAGCCCGATGCTGACGAACCCGGCGACGTAGGCGTGCTCCGCCCGGATTCCCGACTCGTGCAACCGCTCCAACATCGCGATCCCCCTGACGCTCGGTCCGACCCGATCGGGAATGACGCTACCGGCTGTTGCGGAGTGGTGACGGAGGGTTGCCGAGATGCGCCGGCGGTGCCGGCCCGCATGGCTCCGCGCCGTCCGGGTAGGCGGCGTGCGACGACGGAGGGAGCGGCTCGATGGGTGCACCGGACCGCCGGTACGCGACCGGCAGCAGCCCGGCCCGGGCGGTGGGGCAGGCGCCGCTGATGCGGGTGCGCTCCGCCTCCGACCCGGCGCCCGGCCGGCCGGAGAACGAGGACGTGGTCTTCCGGTTCGGTCCGCTGGTGGGCGTCCTCGACGGGGCGACCGTGCCGGAGGGCTTCGACACCGGCTGCGTCCACGGCCCGGCCTGGTACGTCCGGCACCTGGCCGCCCGGATCGGCCTGGCGGTCGCCACCCGACCCGGTGCGACGCTGATGAGCAGCCTGGCGGCGGCGATCCTGGCGGTGCGGGCCGACCACGGCGGGGTGTGCGACCTCGACCACCCGGGGACCCCGTCGTCGACCGTGTGCCTGCTGCGCGAGGGCGGCGACCGGGCCGACTACCTGGTGCTCTGCGACAGCCCGCTGGTGCTGCAGACCGATCGGGAGATCGAGGTGGTCACCGACGACCGGCTGGAGACCGCGCTGGCCGACCTGCGGCGCGCCGCCGCCGCGCTGCCCGGCGACGAGGTCGACCCGACCGTCCGGTTCCGGCGTGCGGTGAGCGTGCAGCGGACGCGGATGAACCGCACCCACGGCTACTGGGCGGCGGCCGCCGATCCGGACGCCGCCTACCACGCGGTGACCGGCACGGTTCCGCTGCGCGGGCCGGGGGCGCTGCGCCGGGCGGCGCTGCTCAGCGACGGGGCCTCCTGCGCGGTCGAGCAGTTCGGCCTCTTCGACTGGGCCGGCCTGCTGGAGGTGGCGGCCGTGGAGGGGCCGGAGGGGCTGATCGACCGGGTCCGCGTGGCCGAGCGGGACCACCCGGACCGGCTGCGCCGGCGTAAGCGGACCGACGACGCCTCGGTGGCGCTCTGCGAGTTCGGACCCGTCGGGTGAGCACGCTCACGCGCGGAAGGACCGGTCGGATGACAACGCAGCGTGAGGCGGAACACCCCGGGGGTACGACCGGCCGACCCGCTCCGCCGTACCGGCAGTAGGTCGGCAAAGGGGTGGACGCGCGGCGGAACGGGCGGCAGACTGCGGCTCGTGACGGGTGCGGTACGGCTGGAGCCGGTGGACGAGCGCAACCTGGAGCCGTTGCTCTCCGTAGCGGCGGCCGAGGCCGAGCCGGAGGACGTGATGCCTCCGGTGGACGCTCCGGCCGGCTGGTCGTTGGCCCGTCGGGACGCCTTCCGCGAGTTCCACCGGGCCAGCTTCGGCGGTCTGGCCGGCCCGACCCGCACCGCCATGTACGCCGTCGTCTCCGGCGGCGAGGTGGTCGGGATGGTGCGGATGGCCCGCCGCGACGAGCCCGGGGTGGTGGAGACCGGCATGTGGCTGGGCCGGTCGGCCCGGGGGCGGGGCCTGGGCGCCGCCGCGCTGCGGGAGTTGCTGCACGCCGCTGCGGCGGCCGGAATGCACACGGTCGTCGCGGACACCACACCGGACAATGCCGGCGCTCTTTCCGTTCTTCGCCGATGCGGCGCGGAATTGCACGAGGAGAACGGCAGGATTCACGCGAGAATGTGTCTCGACTCGGCCATTCCGAGCCACTGAACGCACGCTTGCCGCAAGACAATCACCTCGTGTTCTCCCTGCTCACTTGGGATTGAGTGCGAGGTTCATCCTTTTCGGCGACGCCCTTCGCATTCCCTCGGGAAATGTTTCGCGCATGTGCTGACGGGTACTGCCCGCCGGGTCCGCTGATGGCGGGACACCGGTCGCTGGCCCTTTTTCGCTGATCCCCGGCAGTTGTCTTCCGGGTCTGCTCCAGCATGTGGTGTCCCTTCCGCCGGGGAGCGAAGGAGAACTGATGAAGAGCGGAGCTCGGATCGCCCTGGCGGTCGGTTTCGGATATGTCCTCGGCCGCCGCAGGAAGCTGCGGACCGCACTCACCCTGGCCGCCGCCGTCGCGGCCGGCCGGGCCAGCCAGAACCCCGGCGGCCTGAAGCAGATGGCCACCGGCCTGCTCGGGTCGAGCCCGCAACTGGGCAACCTCGGCAAGCTCGGCGCGCCGCTGGTCACCGCCGGCCGGGCCGCGGCGACCGCTGCCGCCGGCAGCGGCATCGACGCGGTCAGCGGCAGGCTGCGCAGCGGCGCCGACGCGTTGCGCCGCCGCTCCGGCGAGCAGCCGGAAGGCGAGCGCTCGGCGCCCGACGAGGAGCAGGAGCTCGACGAGCAGCCCATGGTCGACGACGAGGACCGCGACGACGGGGACCGGGCCGAGCGGCCGGCCCCGGTCCGTCGTGGACGGGGGCGGTGACGATGGCCCCCACCAGCCTGACGGACCGGGCACGTGAACAGATCGGCGACGAGCTGCGCAACCTCGCCTCCGCGATCGGGGAACGGGCCGTGCAGGTGGTCACCGAGCGGGTCACCGGCGCCACCGGTCGACTCAGCGAGTACGCGAAGCAGGGCGGCGGTCCCGGCCTGGTCGCCGCGGCCACCGGCGCGCAGAAGCTCGCCGACGGCAACTCCCCGCTGAAGGCCATGTTCCATGCCGGCCTGGCCGGCGGTAAGGAGAAGCTGATGTCGGCGTTCGGCGGCGGCAAGGGTGGCAAGGGCGGCGGCAAGAAGCTCAAGGTCACCAACATCGTCGAGACCATCGAGGTCGGGGTGCCGGTCCGGGTGGCCTACAACCAGTGGACGACGTTCGGCGACTTCCCGAGCTTCATGAAGAAGGTCGAGCAGGCCGACAACGACGAAGACGAGAAGATGACCTGGAAGGCGCAGGTCCTCTGGTCGCACCGGACCTGGGAGTCGACCATCGTGCGGCAGATCCCGGACCGGCTCATCCACTGGCGGTCGAAGGGCGAGAAGGGCTCCGTCGACGGGACGGTCAGCTTCCACGAGGTCGGCCCCGAGCTGACCAAGATCCTGGTGGTGCTGGAGTACCACCCGCAGGGTCTGTTCGAGCACACCGGCAACCTCTGGCGGGCCCAGGGTCGCCGCGTGCGCCTGGAGCTGAAGCACTTCGTCCGGCACGTGATGACCGAGACCGTGCTCGACCCCGACTCCGTCGAGGGCTGGCGCGGCGAGATCGAGGACTCCCAGGTGGTCAAGGACCACGAGACCGCGCTCCGCGAGGAGCAGGAGGGCCGCGCCGAGGAGCCGGAGACCGAGCCCGAGGAGGAGCGCCGGCCCGCCGAGCGTGGCCGCCGCCGGCCCCCGGCACGCCGTCGCCCCACGCCCGCGGAGGAGGAGTACGCGGACTACGACGACGGCGAGGACTTCGAGGACGACGAGTACGACGAGGAGCCCGAGGAGGAGGAGCCGCCGCGTCGGCGGCAGCCCGAGCGGGCCCGCCGCCCGCAGCGCGCGGAGCGGGAACCCCGCGAGGAGCGGGCCCGTCGTGCCCCCGAGGCGCCCCGCCGTCCGGTGGTCCGCCGTCGGCGTGAGGAGCGTGGGGAGTGAGCGTCGCCGCCGCGGCCGGGAGTCCCGGCAGCGCGTTGGAGCGCACCGGCGGCGGTGGTGGTGGCCTCGCCGACGTCGTGGAGACCGTGCTGGACAAGGGCGTGGTGATCGACGCGCAGGTGTCGGTCGCCGTCGTCGGGATCCAACTGCTGGAGATGAACGCCCGGGTGGTGGTCGCCAGCCTCGAGACGTACCTCCGGTTCGCCGAGACGGTCGACCGGATGAACATCGTGCCGAAGGAGCAGAAGACGTTGCCCGACCTGGTGGACGGCGTCGCCGGGTCGGCCGCGAAGGGCAAGGCGATCTCCGGCCTGGGCAAGGCCGCCGAGGAGATCAGCGGCGCGGTGGCGGACTCGCTGCGCGACCGGTCGCGCCGGCGGGACGGGGAGCGCTGAGATGGCCGGGGAGAGCGGGCTGTTCATCTACGGCATCGTGCCGTCCGACGTGGAGCCGACCTCCGACGCCGAGGGGGTCGGCTCCCCGCCCGGCGAGGTGACCGCGATCCGGCACGGCGAGCTGGCCGCGCTGGTCAGCGAGGTGGGGCTGGAGGAGCCACTGGGCCGGCCGGCGGACCTGTCCGCGTACGAGCGGTTGCTGGACGGGACGGCCGAGGTCGCGCCCGTGCTGCCGGTCCGCTTCGGCACGGTGGTGACCGGCGAGGACGCGGTCGAGGACCTGCTCGACGCGCACCACGACCGGTTCGCCGACGCGCTGGACGAGTTCGAGGACCGGGTGCAGTACACGGTGCACGGGCGCTTCGACGAGCAGGAGTTCATCGGCGAGCTGCTCGCCGGCAACCGCGACGCCGCCGCCCTCGCCGACCAGGTGCGAGGTCGGCCGGAGGCGGAGAGCCGGGAGCAGCGGATCCGCCTCGGCGAGATGATCAGCCAGGCGGTCGAGCTGCGCCGGGAGGCGGAGAACCGGGACCTGATCGACGCGGTCGGCGGACACGTGGTCGCCGACGCGGCCCGCGCGCCCAGCCACGAGCTGGACGCCGTGCACATCGCCTTCCTGGTCGCGAACGACGACGAGGAGGAGTTCGTCCGGGCCGTGGAGGAGTTCGCCGAGCAGCGCCGGGACCTGATCCGGACGCGGCTGATCGGCCCGCTCGCCCCGTACGACTTCGTCAGCGCGCACCAACTGGCGGAGTGAGCATGGACATCCTGTGGGCGCTGCTGACCCTGCCGTACGCGCCGGTGCGCGGGCTCACCGCGATGGTCAGGGTGGTCGCCCGGGAGGCGGAGTCGAAGCAGCACGACCCGGTGAACATCCGCCGCGAGCTGGAGGAGCTGGACCGGGCGGCGGAAGCCGGCGACATCACGCCGGAGGAGCGCGACCGGGGCCAGCAGCGCGTGCTGGACCGGCTGACGCCGCAGGGTGCGACGACCGGCCGTAGCGCGTCCCGGGCGAACGGCGGCGATCAACCGCCGCCGTCCGCCCGGCGACGCCCCGCCCGCCGGCGGGGGGAGCAGCAACGGGGGGCGAGGGGGAGGACATGACGTCGACACGGATCCGCGGCGACGGCAACCGCCAGCGGCAGGACGGCCGGGCCGAGGAACGCTACCTCGACGAGAACGACGAGGAGGCGATCAGCACGGCCGAGGCGGCCCGGGAGGGGCTGCGTCAGGTCGTGGCGCTGACCGGCAAGGACCCGCTCGGGATCACCTCGATCCAGCCTACCGACGACGGCTGGCTGGTCGGGGTGGAGGTGGTCGAGGACCATCGCATCCCCGCGTCCACCGACCTGCTCGGCCTCTACGAGGTGGAGCTGGACATGACCGGTGACCTGCTCGGCTACCGGCGGACGCGCCGCTACCAGCGCGGCAAGGGGGACGGGGGCTGAGATGACCACAGCGCGGCAACCGCCGGTGGTGCAGAACACCGGCCAGGTGATGGGCGCCGGACACGAGCCGGCGAACCTCGGCGACATCCTCGAACGGGTCCTCGACCGGGGCATCGTCATCGCCGGCGACATCCGGGTCAGCCTGCTCGACATCGAGTTGCTGACCTTGAAGCTGCGGCTGGTCATCGCCTCGGTCGACACCGCCCGGCAGATCGGCATCGACTGGTGGGAGCACGACCCGTGGCTCAGTTCCCGGGCCCGCCCACCGGTCGAGCCGGGACCCCGCGACCCCGAGGAGGTCGAGGCGTCCCGCCGGCCGCGCGTCGCCGCCCGTGTCGCGAGGGAGGAGTGGGATGACGACGACAGCTGAACCCGCGCCGGTGGCGCCGGAGACCGGCAGCGGCGTCTGGCTGCACGGCGTGGTGGCGGAGGTCGCCCCGACGACCCTGGCCGGGATCCCCGGCATCGCCGGCACGCCTGTGCGCGCGGTCACCGGCGCGGGCCTCGTCGCCGTGGTCGGCGACGCGCCGCTGGCCGAGTACGGCGAGGAGGCGTTGCGCCGCAACCTGGAGGACCTGGGCTGGCTGGAGCGCGCCGCGCGGGCCCACCACGCGGTGGTCGACGCGCTCGCCCGCGCCGGGGCCGTGGTGCCGGCCCGGCTCGCCACCGTCCACCGCGACGACGACCGGGTGGCCCGGGTGTTGGCCGAGCGGCACGACGAGCTGTCCGGCACGCTGGCCCGGCTCACCGGCCGCGAGGAGTGGGGCGTCAAGGGGTACGTGGTGCCGGGCGTCACCCCGCGCACCGAGGAGCCGGGCGGCGGGGGCGGCGCGGGGGCGGCGTACCTGCGCCGGCGTCGGGCCCAGCTCACCGCCCGCGAGGAGGGGCAGCGGATCGCCGCCGACGCGGCGGCGGCCGTGCACGCCGTGCTCGCCGGGCACGCGGTGGCCGCCCGGCGGCACGCGCCGCAGGACCGTCGGCTCTCCGGCGCGGCCACCGCGATGGCGCTCAACGGCGCGTACCTGGTCGACCGCGCCGGGCTGGACGGCTTCCGCGCGCTGGCGGGAGCGCTCGCCGACCGGCACCCGGAGCTGCGGTTGGAGCTGACCGGCCCGTGGCCGGCGTACTCGTTCGTGACGGAACCGGCGGCGGAGTCGGCATGGCCGTGACGGCACTGGCCCCGAGCAGCGTCGACGACCCGTCGGCCTACCGGCAGGTGGCGCTGGTCGACCTGCTCGACCGGGTGCTCGCCGCCGGTGTGGTGGTCACCGGCGACATCACGCTGGCCATCGCGGACGTCGACCTGGTCCGGATCTCGCTGCGCGCGCTGATCGCGTCCGTCGGGGCACTCGCCCCGCCCGAGCCGGGAACCGTCGCGCCGGAGTCGGCGGTGGCGCCGTGACCACCCGGAACGAGGCGGCCGAGCTGGCCGCGGCGTTGGGCGAGTCGACCTGGACCGCGCCCCGGGTCCGGCCGCTGGACCGGCGGCTCGCGGTGGACGAGAACTCGGTCGAGCGCGGCCTGGCCAGCCTGGTGCTCACCGTGGTCGAGCTGCTCCGCCAACTGATGGAACGGCAGGCGCTGCGCCGGGTCGACCTGGGCGACCTCGACGACGACCAGGTCGAGCGCATCGGCGCCACGCTGATGGCGCTGGAGGAGCAGATGACCCAGCTCCTCGACTACTTCGGACTCTCGCCCGAGGACCTCAACCTCGACCTGGGCCCGCTCGGGCCGCTGCTGCCCACCGACTGAGCCGTCACCGCCGGGTGGCGGCGTACGACTCCAGGTGGGCGAGCTGCGCCGGATCGAGGGAGGGGCGTACCCGGGCACGGGCCGCCTCGACGTGCCCGGCGGTGACCGTGCGGGCGCTCAGCGACTCGCGCATCGCGGCCAGCGCCGCCTCCCGCACCAGCGCGGCGCAGTCGGCCGCGGAGAAGCCGTCCAGGTCGCCGCCGAGCGCGTCGAGGTCCACGTCCGACGCGAGCGGCACGTTCCGCGCCGCCGCCCGGAGGATCTCGGCGCGGGCCGGACCGTCCGGCGGGGGCACGTAGACCAGGCGTTCCAGCCGGCCGGGACGCAGCAGCGCCGGGTCGACCAGCTCCGGCCGGTTCGTCGCGCCGACCACCACCACGTTGCGCAGCGCCTCCACCCCGTCCAGCTCGGTGAGCAGCGCGGCGACCACCCGGTCGGTGGTACCCCCGTCGGTGGCCTGGCCGCGCACCGGGGCCAGGGCGTCCACCTCGTCCAGGAAGACCAGGGTGGGCGCCGCCTCCCGGGCCCGGCGGAACAGCTCGCGGACCGCGCGTTCGCTGTCGCCCACCCACTTGGAGAGCAGCTCGGCGCCCTTCACCGACAGCACGTTCGCGCGCCCGGAGCCGGCCAGCGCGGTGACCAGGTAGGTCTTCCCGCAGCCGGGCGGCCCGTAGAGCAGCACCCCGCGCGGCGGCGTCACCCCCAGCCGGGCGAACGTGTCCGGATAGGTCAGCGGCCAGAGCACGGACTCGGTCAACGTCTGCTTGACCTCGTGCAGCCCGCCCACGTCGTCGAGCGTCACCGACGCCAGCTCCAGCGTGGAGGCGGCCATGGTGGTCGGCCGGACCACCTCCAACGCGGCGGTGAAGTCGGCCATCGCCACGGTCGGCGTCTCCGCCGTCTTCTGCCGCAGCGCCGCCCGCACCCCGGCCTCCCGGACCAACGCCGCGAGGTCCGCGGCGACGAAACCGGGGGTACGCGCCGCCACCTCGTCCAGCCGGACGTCGCCGGCCAGCGGCACCTGGCGGGTGAGCACTGTCAACTGCTCCCGGCGCAGCGCCGGGTCAGGCAGCGGCACGGTGATCCGCAGGGCCAGCAGGTCCGGGCCGCGCAGGGCCGGGTCCACCGCCTCGGGGCGCGCGCTGGTGCAGACCACCGCCGCGCCGGCCCGTACCGTCTCGGCGACGACCTGCCGGAACACCGTGGCCAGCGGGCCCGGCTCGTCGGCCGGGGCGATCGCCTCCACGTCGGTGACCAGCAGCACGGCGGGTCCGCCGGCGCGTACCGCCGAGGCCGCCTCGCGCAACCGTCGGGCCGCCGCGTCGGCGGTCGACGCGGCCAGCTCCGGTGCCCAGAGCGGACGGATTCGCGCGCCCACCCGGGCGGCGACGGCGCGGACCAGCGCTGCCTTGCCCGAGCCCGCCGGGCCCTCGACGAGAACCCCGAGCGAGACGGTGGTGCCCAGCCGGCCCAGCACCTCCCCGTGGTGGAAGCCGAGGTCCAGCAGCTCGGTCAGCTCCTCGGCCTGGGCCCGCAGGCCGGGCAGCTCGTCCACGTCCGGCGCGTCCTCCGGACCGAGCAGACCCTCGGCCGCCGTCGCGACGGGCGCGGAGTCGGACACGTCCGCCGGGCCGGAGCCGCGGGTGGCCGGTCCGTGTTCCCAGCCCACCACCGTGTCCATGGTGACCAGCGCGCCGGTCGCCGGCTCGGCCGCGACCACGGTGAGCAGGGTGCTGGTCCAGGCGTACCCGACGGAGCTGGCGAGGCTGCGCCGCGCCGCCTCGACCAGGCCGCGCACGGCGGCGTCCGGGAGCACGTCCTGCGGCAGCAGCGAGACGTCGTCGCCGGCGGTGACCACCTTGCCCAGCAGCGCGAGCCGCAGCATCTCCGGCGGGACCGCGGCGACCACCGCGGCCGGGCCGGCCACTGTCACCCGGCGCGCCGGGGCGGCCGCCAGCGGGCTCACCGTGACCTGCCCGCCGGCCCGCACGCCGAGGTTGCCGAGCAGCAGGTCGTCGGCGTACAGCAGGGCGCTGCTGGTGCCCGGCTCGGCGGCGGCCGCGATGCCGGCGGTCACCCGGCGACCGGTCAGGCGCACCGGGTCGCCGGGGCGCAGGGCCAGCGCGGTCAGCACCTCGGGGTGCAGGCGTACGACGCCCCGGCGGGCGTCCAGCGCGGCCGGCCGCAGGCTCGCGGTCAGGGTCAGGTCGGGTTCGGCCACCCGCCGACAGTAGCCGCCGGCACCACACCCCGCCGGGGGTCAGCGCGGGCCGGGGTCCTCCAGCAGGGACGGGTCCCGGCGGATCATCTCGGCGAGCCGGGCCGCCGGGTCGGTGTCCAGCGGGTCGTGCCCGGGCGCGGGCACCGTCTTCACCGACATCGGCCAGGCCGGCGGGGGCGCCGGCGCGGCGGCCGGGCCGACCGTCACCGCCGGGCCCGCCCAGGAGACCCGCAGCGGGTACGCCTGGCCGCCCAGCTCGACCCGGAGCGTCACGTCGAGCCCGGGATGCTCGGCGACCACCCGTCGGACCGCCTCGGCGACCTCCTCGACCGGGTCCCGCCGGTGCGCCGCCTCGCCGCCCCGCAGCCGGTACGCGCCGTGCCCGGCCCGCCGGTCCGGCGGCCCGTCCGGAACCGGCCCGTCGGCGGCGCCACCCCGTTCGGCCGCTTCGGCCGGCTCGCCGGGCAGCGGCTCCCGTCGGCGCCGCGCCTCCTCGCGCCGCGCCAGCCGGGCCAGTGTCTCGTCCAGATCACCCCTCATCGCGTCCACCCCCTTCGCCAGAAAACGGACCGGATCGAGCGTCGGTTCAACCCTCCCGGGACCGGGTCGCCCGGTCCAGCGCCCGGTCCAGGACGACCAGCAGGGCGTCCCGGACGGAGAGCCGGTCCCGGGCGTCGAACTGCACCAGCGGCACGTGCTCGGCGATCGCCAGCGCCCAGCGGATCGACGGCAGGTCCAGCGCCAGCTTCCCGTCGAAGGCGTTGACGCCGACGGCGAACGGCAGCCCGGCCCGCTCGAAGAAGTCGATCGCGGGATAGCAGTCGTCGAGACGGGCGCTGTCCACCACCACCAGCGCGCCGAGCGCGCCCCGCGCCAGGTCGTCCCACATGAAGCCGAAACGGGCCTGGCCGGGCGTGCCGAAGAGGTAGAGCTTCAGGCTGCGGTCGATGGTCACGCAGCCGAAGTCCATCGCCACCGTGGTGGTGGTCTTGCCGGCCACCCCACCCGGGTCGTCCACGCCGATGCCGGCGCTGGTCATCTCCGCCTCGGTGGTCAGCGGCGCGATCTCGGAGATGGCGCCCACGGTGGTGGTCTTGCCGACTCCGAAGCCACCGGCGATGAGGATCTTCACCGGGATCGGCGGGCGGGGCGCGGGCGCCCGCCGCACGATCGGGGCCGGTTCGCCGGGCGCGCCGGGGGGCCGGTACGGCAGCGGCGGCGGCGCGGGCGGGGGCGGTGTGGCCCGGCCGATCAGCGGGGCCGGGCCGCCGTAGCGGGTGGGGGCGCTGTTCGCGGACGGCCCGCCCAGGGCCGCCGCCGGCCATTCAGGAGATCGCACGGAGTCCATCAATCACTCGCAGGATGATGTCGGGATCGAGGGCGTCGTCGACGTCCGCGACGTGCACGTCGAGATGACCGGCGGCGCGCAGGTCGCCGACCAGCACCCGGGTCACCCCGAAGTGCATCCGGGTACGGGCGGAGATCTCGGCGACCGAGACCGGCTCGGCGCAGATCGCGACGATCGCCGCCAGCTCCGGGGCCAGCCGGGCGGTCACCGCCCAGGTGCCGCTGCCCGCGCGGGCGGTCACCTGGGTCTCCAGGCCGATCGCCGGGTCACCGTCCACCCGTCCGGCGGTGAGCACGAACGGGCGTGGGCCGGTCGGCTCCCCGTCGCCCGCGTCCGACCCGGTGAGCGGGGCGGACGCGCGCAGGAAGGGACGGATCCGGACGCCGGGTTCCGGCTCCGGGTCCCCGCCGGCGGCCCCCGGGATCATTGCTGGACGGCGTTCTTCAGCTCGGCGATCAGGCGGGGGCTCAGGGCGCCACCGGCGCGGCCCGCGAAGAGCGTCATCTCGTACGCCACGGTGCCCAGGTTGGCCGAGCGGTCGGCGACCACGCCGAGGACCGAACCGCTGCTGATCGCGCTGATCAGCAGGTAGCCCTCGGCCATGTCGACGATCACCCGGTTGAGCGCGCCCAGCGCGTACCAGCTCGCGGCGCCCCCGGCGAGGCTGGTCATGCCGGAGACGACGGCGGCGAGGCGCTCCGCGTTGGACCGGTCCTTGATGGCGGACATGGCCATCAGCAGCCCGTCCGAGGAGACCGCGATCGCCTCCATCACCCCGGCCGTGCTGGAGGTGAACGAGTCGAGCAGCCAGTTGAAGGTACGCGCCTCGGGGCTGAGGTCGCCGGTGGAGCTCTGTTCGACGTTGTCGTGCAGGAACGGGCTGGTCACCGTGATGGATCCTCTTCGTAGCGACGGTCGGTACTGACTTCGCGCAGAGCACGGGCGACGCCCGCCTCGAACTCGGTGATGAGGTTGCGGACCTCGACGGGGTCGCCGGGGTCGGAGCTGGTCGGGGGCGCGGCCGGCACCGGGGAGACGGCCAGGTTGGCTCCGGGCACCCGCCGGCTGAGCCGGGGACGTCCCGGCGTCGGCGGGGCCGGGGTGACGTCGTCCTCGGCCCGGCGTACGCCGTCCTGGAACGCCTCGACCAGCGCCCGGACCGAGGCCGGGTCGGCGGGAACCCCGATCAGTGGTCCGGTCGCCGGGCCGGCGGGGCCCGCCGGGGCACCAGTGGGCAGGTTCGCCCCGGGCACCCGCTTGCGGATCGGCCGGGTGCCGGCCGGTCCGGGCCGCCCCGCCGGCGGGCCGACCGGAGCCGGTCCGGTGGACGGCCGTCCGGCCGGGGCCACCGGCGGCGGGCCGGCCGGCGGGAAGGCGGCGCCGGGCGGCGGGCCGTCGGACGGTACGCGGGCGGGGCCGGTCGTCGGCCCGGCGGCCGGGGGAGCGGCCGGTGCCGGGCCGACGACCGGTGTCGGCGGGGTCGGGGCGGCGGGGTACGTGGCCGGGCCGGCGGGGTAGGTGGCCGGACCGGCGGGTGGCGTGGTCGCCGGCCCGGCGGCGGGCGGCCAGGCCGGCGGCGGCCCGGCGGTGGGGAAGCGGAGATCGTCGACCGGCGCGCCGCCGGCCGGGGCGGCCACCGGCACGTCCCGCGGACCGGCCGGGTCCGGGGTGTCGGCCTGACTGCCGAACGCGTCCCACGACTCGCCGGTGGCGATGCTGCGGGTGGCCCGGGTGAGCAGCTCGGCGTCGAACCCGGTCGGTTCGACGGCGGCCGGCGGGGGGTCGACCGGCCGGCCCTCGGCGGGCCGAGCGGGCGTCGGCGCCTCGGCCGCCGGTGCCGGCTGCCGCTCCGCGGGTGCGACGGTGGCCCGGGCCGCCGTGGCGGAGGGGCGCTCCGGCCGGCGGACCACCAGCGAGGCGGCCGGGATCTCCACGCCGGCGGTGACCCCGCCGCCCGAGGTCGCGGCCAACCGGACCGTCCAACCGTGCCGGCGGGCCAGCCGGCCCACCACGAACAGGCCGAGCACCTCGGTCGGCGCGAGGTCGAGCCGTTCCCGTCGGGTGAAGCGGGCGTTCTCCTCGGCGAGCCGCTCGGCGGTGAGGCCGATGCCGTGGTCGACCACGGTGAGGCGGGCGCCGCCGTCGGTCAGCTCACCGGCCACCACCACCCGGGTGTGCGGCGGTGAGAAGGAGGTGGCGTTCTCCATCAGCTCGGCCAGCGCCAGCACCAGGTCGCCGGCGATCGCGGGCGCGGCCGAGACGCCGGGTGGCACCTGCACGTCGACCCGGGTGTAGTCCTCGATCTCGCCGAGCGCGAGCCGCACCACGTCGGCCAGCGGGACCGGCGCCACGTGCCCGTCCGAGCCGGTGGCGCCGGAGAGCACCACCAGGCTGCCGGCGTTGCGGCGCAGCCGGCTGGAGATGTGGTCCAGCCGGTAGAGGTGCTCCAGCCGGGCCGGGTCGGCCTCCTGCCGTTCCAGCCGGTCGATGAGCGCGATCTGGCGGCCGACCAGGTTCTGCGTACGCCGGCCGACGTGGCCGAACATCTGCGCCACGTTGCGCCGGCCGGCCACCTGCCGCTCGACCAGCCGGGCGGCGGTGTGCTGCACCCGCTCGAACGCGCGGGCCAGGTCGCCGATCTCGTCCCGGGCGTCGACGTCCACCGGGTCGAGGCGGACCGGTGGCACCGACTCGGTCTCGTCGTCGGCGACCCGGGTCAGCTCGGCCTCGGCGACCCGGGCGACGCGTTCGGCGGACCGGGTGAGCCGGCTCAGCGGCCGGGCCACCGTCCGCGCCACGGTCATGCTCAGCAGCACCACGAGGAGGAGGATCAGGACCGCCGCCACGCTGACCAGCCAGGCCGCGGTCAACGCGGTCCGCTGCTCGGTGCGGGTCTCCGCGATCACGTCCGCGACGACCTTCTTCTCTACGAACTGGCCCAGGGTGATCATCGAGCGGACCGAGGGGAAGAGCGCGTCCAGCGGCACCGGCGCGATCGCCCCGATCGGGTCCCGGACGCTGTCGACCAGGAACGTCGGGCTGGTCCGGGCCGCCACGGCGGCGTCGTCCAGCCGGGCCAGCTTGAGCTGCTCCGGCGTGATGAGCTTGCGGAACCGCTGGTTGTCCACGTTGAGCGCGGCCATGCAGGCGATGTACGAGCCGGCCACCTTCGCGTCGCCGGTCGCCTTGACCAGCACGATCTGGGTGGCGCAGGAGCTCAGCCCCTCGTCGGCGCGCAGCAGCGCGTCCAGGGCCAGCACCTGCCGCCCGGCCGGGGTGTCGGTGTCCACCTGGAACGGCAGCCGCAACGACTCGATCAGGGCGGTGTCGACCGCGGCGAAGGCGGTGAGGATCTGTTCCGGCGTGGCCCGCCCGGCGAGCACTGTGGTGCGGACGTCGGCCAGCGTGCGTACCCCGTCGAGGGCCGCGCGGACCGGCGCCGGCAGCGTCTCGGCGCGCAGGTCGGCGACCCGGTCGTCGACGGTGACGGACTTCTGGATCAGCTCGGTGCGGGTCACCCGGCCGAGCAGCAACCCGACCGAGAGCAGGCGTTCCTGCTGGAGGTCCTGGACCAGGCTGCCGATCCGGCTGGCGACGCGGACGGTCTCGGCGGTGTCGGCGGCGCGCTGCGCGGTGGCCACCCGGTCGACGACCACCGGCACGGCCAGCCCGACCATGCTGAGCAGCGGGATGATCACCAGCAGGGCGAGCTTGCCCCGGATCCGCAATCTAGCGAGCAGCATCGAACGGCCTCCACCGCTCGGCGTCGCCGCCGCCCACCGTGACGGGCTGGCGGTCGGCGGGCCGGGTCGCGGCCGGCTGGTCCGGGCGGACCGTCGGCGGCCGGCCGGCCTCGGCCGGCTCCCGCGCCTCGGTGGAGCGGTGCCGGCCCCGGCGCCACGCGGCGAGCTGGACCACGGCGAGCCCGGCCAGCAGCGCGACCGCGACCACGGCCGCGATCCGGGCCAGGAGCCGGTCCCGGTCGAGCGTGTCCAGCCGCTCCTCCAGCAGCGCGTCGAGCTGGTCGAGGATCACCGTGCGGAGTTCCTTGGCGGAGTTCTGGGCGGTCAGGCCGGCGTTGGTGAGCTGGTCGGTGCTCGGTGCGGCGCGCCCCGGGCCGGGCGCGGAGAACGCGGTGAACGCCTCCAGCGAGCGCTGGTAGGTGTCCAGCGGAGTGAGCACGTTGGCGCCCAGGTCGGTGCTCTCCGAGCTGTCCACCGCCGAGCGCAGGTCGGCGACCAGGTCCATGGCGGGCCCGAGCGCGGCCACCCGCAGCTCGGCCAGCTCGGCACCGGTCTTCACCCGCTCGGCGGCGGGGCGGGCGGGGGCCAGCCGGACCAGGTCGGCGAGCCGGCCGGCCAGCACGGTCGCGGTGGGCAGGTCGCCGCCGATGCCGTCCTGGAGGAAGAAGGAGTCGGCCCGGGGGTCGCGGATCAGGCCGGAGCTCTCCCGCACCTTTCGGTAGAGGGCCAGCAGCAGGTCGGTGGCCTCCCCGTACGCCCGGTAGGCCGCCTCGGGGTCGCCGAGACCGCGGTCCGGCAGCGCCTCCACCTTGGCCCGCAGCCCGGCCCAGCGCTCGTGACTGCGCAGCTCGTCGCCGACGGCGGCGTCCACCTCGGCCGCCCGCTCGATCGCGGCGTTGAGCGCCGCGCGGGAGACCGGCGCCCCGGCGACGGCGGTGGACTGGGCCTCGACCAGCGCGTCGGTGACCGGCCCGAGGGCGCGCAGGTAGCGGACTCCGAGGCGTTCCCGGGTCGCCAGGTCGTGATCGTCGGCGGTGGTGCCGGAGGCCTGGGCGAAGAGCAGACCGAGCGGGGCGATCAGCGCCAGCACCAGCAGCAGGGGCAGGACACGGCCCGGTACGGAGGGCCGCCGACGGACCCGCGGCGCGGGAACTGTCATGGTCTGTCTCCTCCGGCGACGGCAGGGTGATGCGGTGCCCCGGGAGGTCGCCGTACGCAGTCCCGTGCACCGGACCGGAAAAGTAGCCGAACCGGGCGTGGTCGGAACCTCGGTCGATGAGTCGGCTTCACGTCACTTCGGTGGGTATGACGGAACGTCGAAGGGGTGAACACGGAGCGTTCGATCGACGTGGCGAGACGCGACATCGACGGTGATTTGCGGTTGTAGATGTGAATTCACGTGATCCGAATACATCCCGCTGGGATGGTCTGGACCTTCTGCGGACGACGGACGGCACGCGACGAACGGCCCAGCCGGACGGACGTACGGCGGATCTCAGGGAACGCTCAGCCGGCGGCCCGTACCGTGTGCCGCATGAGATCACCCGTCGCGCGGGTCCGGCGCGCCCTCGCCGGCCGTCCGCGCCGGATCGTCGCCGCCGTCGTGGTGGTCGTCCTGGTCGTGGCCGCCCTGGTCTGGGCGGTCCGCCCGCAGGGACCGGACTTCCGGACCGAGGCGGCCGTGGTGACCGTCCGGTCCGGACCGACCGGGGACGAGCCGGTCGACCTGGACACCACGCTCTACCTGCCCGACGACGCCTCGGAGAGCAACCGGGTGCCGGCGGTGCTGCTGGCGCACGGCTTCGGTGGCACCAAGGAGTCGGTCCGCGCCGACGCCGAGGACCTGGTCGCCCGGGGGTATGCGGTGCTCACCTGGACCGCCCGGGGCTTCGGCCGCAGCGGCGGCCAGATCCACCTGGACAGCCCGGACCACGAGGTGCGGGACGCGCAGCGCCTGCTGGACCGGCTCGCCGCCCGCCCGGAGGTGCGCCTGGACGCGGCCGGCGACCCGCGCGTCGGCGTGGTCGGCGGCTCGTACGGCGGCGGCCTGGCCCTGCTGCTGGCCGCGCAGGATCAGCGGGTCGACGCGATCGTCCCGATGATCACCTGGAACGACCTGTCCCGGGCGTTCCTGCCGGAGAGCACCGGCCGGGAGCCCACCGACGGCGTGTTCAAGAAGGGCTGGGCCGGCATCTTCTTCGGCGGTGGCGGCAACGCCGGCTCCGGTCCGGCCGGTCTCTCCGGCGCCACCGCGGCCCAGCCGGAGGGCGCTCCCGCGTCGGCCGGCCCGGCGAGCCCGCAGCCGGGCGCCGGCCCGGGCAGCAGCTCCGGACGGGCGCCGGGTGGCGCCGCCGCCGATCCGTCCTGCGGTCGCTTCGCCGCCGACGTCTGCGCCGCGTACCTGCGCATCGCCACCACCGGCCGGGCCGACGCGGCGGCGGTCGCGCTGTTGCGGCGGTCGTCGCCGGCCGGTGTGCTCGATCGGATCAAGGCGCCCACCCTGCTGGTCCAGGGCGAGGCCGACACGCTCTTCCCGCTCACCGAGGCGGACGCCAACGCGCGCGGCATCGCCGCCGCCGGCACGCCGGTGCGGGTCGCCTGGTTCACCGGCGGGCACGACGGGGGCGCCGGCCCGACCTCCGACTCGGACCGGGTGAAGTTCCTGACCGCCCAGTGGCTCGACCACTACGTCAGGGGCGACGGCCCGGCCCCCGGCGACACCTTCACCTTCTCCCGGATCGCCGGCTTCGACGCGCTCGACCGCGGCCTGGTGGCCACCGGCTTCCGCACCGACGACTATCCGGGCGTCGCCGGCCAGGACCGCCGGGAGATCACCCTGACCGGCGGGGCCCAGCCGGTCGCCGTGCCGCCCAACGGCAACCCGGCGGCGATCTCCGCGGTGCCGTTCGCGGGCGCGCTCGGGTCGTTGCTCGACGGCGTGGCCGGGGACATCCCCGGCCAGCACGCGCGCTTCGAGTCGGCGCCGCTGGACGACCCGGTCGACGTGGTCGGCGCGCCGAGCGTGCGGATCCGGGCCGCCTCACCGACCGGCGAGGCGGTGCTCTTCGTCAAGCTCTACGACGTCGACCCGCAGGGCGCGTCCACGTTGCCGTCCGGCCTGGTCGCGCCGGTGCGGCTGACCGGCCTGCCGCGCACGCTGGACGCGGCGGCCCCGGTCACGGTCACGCTGCCGGCGATCGTCCGCCGGGTCGAGGCCGGGCATCGGCTGCGGCTCGTGGTGGCGACGTCGGACCAGGCGTACGCCACACCGGCCGAGCCGACCGTGCACACGGTGGCGCTCGGCGACGGCCCGTTGGTGCTGCCCACCGTCGACGCCGCGCCGATCCCGACCACCGCCGCGGTGTGGCGCTGGGTGCTGGCCGGTCTGCTCGCCGCGATCGTGGTCGGGCTCGTCGTGGTCGTCCTGGTCACCCGCCGCCGGCACCGTCGCCAGGACAGCTCCGTGCACCCGGAGTACGCGGGCGTCCCGCTCGCCGTGCGCAACCTGCGCAAGGAGTACGCGGACGGGTTCGTCGCGGTCTCCGACGTGGACTTCGAGGTGCACCCCGGCCAGGTGGTCGGCCTGCTCGGGCCGAACGGCGCGGGCAAGACCACCACGCTGCGGGTGCTGATGGGGCTGACCCAGCCCACCGCCGGGGAGATCCACGTCTTCGGCCACCGGCTGGTGCCCGGCTCGCCGGTGCTCTCCCGGATCGGCGCGCTGGTCGAGGGGCCCGGCTTTCTGCCGCACCTGTCCGGTCTGGACAACCTCAAGGCGTACTGGCGGGCCACCGGGCGGCCGTGGGAGGACGCCCACTTCGACGAGGCACTGGAGATCGCCGGTCTGGGCGACTCGGTGCACCGGCGGACGAAGAAGTACAGCCACGGCATGCGGCAGCGGCTCGCCATCGCGCAGGCCATGCTCGGCCTGCCCGAGCTGCTGGTGCTCGACGAGCCGACGGACGGGCTGGACCCGCCGCAGATCGCGGAGATGCGCCGGGTGCTCCAGCGGTACGCCACCGACGGCCGCGCGGTGCTGGTCTCCAGCCACCTGCTCGCCGAGGTGGAACAGACCTGCACGCACGCGGTGGTGGTGAACAAGGGCCGGATCGTGGCCTCCGGGCCGGTCGAGGAGATCGTCGGCGAGTCGCCGAGCGTGCTGTTCGAGGTGAGCGACCCGGACGCGGCGCGTACGGTGCTCGACCGGCTGGACGGCGTACGGGTGCTGCCGGACTCCGACGGCGGGCTGGTGGTCGACACCAACGGCACCGCCCGGAGCGAGGTGGTGGCGGAGCTGGTCCGGGCCGGCATCGGGGTGGACCGGGTGGTGCCCCGGCGCCGCCTGGAGGACGCGTTCCTCGCCCTGGTGGGCGAGAACTCTCGGGGAAGCGGTGACCGGTGATGGCGGGTTCTTCGGTGGCGTCGTCCGGCGGTGGCGCGGTCGCCCCCGGCGGCACGGCTGCGCCCGGCGCGGGTGGTGCGGCGGCCGGTTACCGGCCGTCGGCCACGATGCCGTTCGGCGCGGAGTTCCGGCGGCAGGCGTCGCGCCGCCGGACCCAGCTCGCGCTGGGGTTCATGGTGCTGCTGCCGCTGATCATCCTGGTGGCGTTCCAGTTCGACTCCGGGGACGACGACGGCGGCGGCCGGGGCGAGTTCGCCAGCCTGGCCGACCTGGCCACCTCGGGCGGCCTCAACTTCACCCTGTTCTCGATCCTGGTGTCGGCGTCGTTCCTGCTGGTCGTCGTGGTGGCGTTGTTCTGCGGCGACACGGTGGCCAGCGAGGCGAGCTGGGGCAGCCTGCGCTACCTGCTGGCGGTGCCGGTGCCCCGGGCCCGGCTGCTCGCGGTGAAGCTGGTGGTCGCGCTCGCGTACTCCGGGCTGGCGCTGGTGCTGCTGGCCGGCACCGCGCTGCTCGCCGGCACGCTGCGGTACGGGTGGAAGCCGCTGAGCAGCCAGGTCTCCGCCGAGCTGGCGCCGACCGACGGGTTGCTCCGGCTGCTCGGCGTGCTGGGCTACCTGGCGGTGGTGCTGCTGGTGGTGGCCGGGCTGGCGTTCCTGCTCTCGGTGACCACGGACGCCGCGCTCGGTGCGGTCGGCGGTGCGGTGCTGCTCTGGATCCTCTCCAGCATCCTGGACCAGATCACCGCGCTGGGCGGACTGCGGAACCTGCTGCCGACCCACTACAGCAGCGCCTGGCTGGGGCTGCTGTCGTCGCCGATGCAGACCGACGACGTGGTCAAGGGCGCGATCTCGGCGATCGTCTACGCCACGCTGTTCTGGGGCCTGGCCTTCTGGCGCTTCACCCGCAAGGACGTCACGAGCTGAGGTGGCCGTCACCGACCCGTCGGGGCCGGTCGGCTGTCGGCCAGCTCGACTCTCGCCTGGTTACGGCGGTCACTCTCCGCAACGCTCCGTCAGAAGCAATGTCTCCTCTAACCCTCTTATGACTCTGAGTCATAATTATGACTCAGAGTCATATCGCACTCGGGAGAAGCTTGACCCGACCGTGCGGGGCCGACTGAGGAGGGCCTGACTAACTGGGGTTCGCCGAGCCGGGCTGAGTCGAGCCGCAGGTCTTCCCGGCGGCTTTCGGACTTCCATATCATGGGAGCGTTCCCACGAAGTTGTCCCGCCAGCAAGGAATTGATTAACTTCAATCTTTTGCGCCGCCATCCTGGACGTCGTCCGATACCCGTCCCAGGAGGTTTCCCATGGTCCCGAGCCAGTTGAAAGGCCCTGTGCTCTCCCTGTTCCGCATCGTCGTCGGCCTGCTCTTCCTGCTCCACGGCGCGGCGTCGATCTTCGGAATACTCGGCGGCAACCCGGCGACCGGCGGGGCGGTCCCGCTCGGCACCTGGCCGGGCTGGTGGGCCGCGCTGATCCAACTGGTCTGCGGCGCGTTGGTGCTCGTCGGCCTGGGCACCCGGCCGGCCGCGCTGCTCGCCTCCGGCTCGATGGCGTACGCGTACTTCGTGGTGCACCAGCCGCACGGCCTGCTGCCGATCCGCAACGGCGGCGAGCTGGCCGCGATGTTCTGCTGGTCGTTCCTGCTGGTCGCGGTGCTCGGCCCCGGCACCTGGGCGCTCGACGCGCTGCTGTCCCGCCGTCGGGGCGAGCCCGCGGACGCCACTCCCGCGCCCCGCACGTCGGTCCCCGCCTGAGTCGGTCCCCCACCGGGCCCTGGTGCGGGACTCCCCGTCCCGTGCCAGGACCTCAGAGCGGGTTGACCGGGGTGGTCGCGAGCGACGGCGGACCGATCGGCGCGGACGGCGCGGGCGCCTGCGTGGTCGGCGCCGGGTCGCGCCGCTTCCAGGCGCTGACGCCGAGCCGACCGGTGTTGCCGAGGTCGATCGGCCCGTCCAGCGCGACCGGGTACGCCGGCCGGCCGGCCACCGGGGCGACGTCCAGCTCGACGCCGTCGGTCGCCACCACCGTCGCGTCGGTGACCAGGTTGCGCCAGATCAGCGCGGCGCCGGCCCGTTCGCCGGGGCGCAGCACGAGCGCGGTGGGTGGGTCGTCGAAGCCCGAGGTGATCGGGGCGGCCCCGGGGATCACCCGCACCGTGATCGGGTCCCCGTCGGCGTCGCGCAGCGCGACCGCCGGATAGCCGCGCAGCTCGTACGGCCGGTTGCCGCAGTTGACCAGGTCGAGGCCCATCGCCCGCAGCCCCATCGCGGCGCTCACCCCGAGTTCGACGATCCGGATGCCCTCCGGCGAGCAGGCCGGGGTGGGGGTCGCGGCGTCGGCGGCGTCGCCCGGCCGTGGCGGTGGCGTGGGCAGCGGGTCGATCGGGCGCGGCGTCGGGGTGCAGGCGGTCAGCAGGGTCAGCCCCGCGATGACGCCGAGTCGGGCCGCCGCGTTCCGCATCCGGTGATCATGCCACCCGGTCGGGCGCGGCGAGGACCGCGTCGAGCAGGCCCGGGTAGAGGCGGTCCAGTTCCTCGCGGCGCAGGCGCACGTATCGGCTGGTGCCGGCGACGCGGGTGCGGGTGACGCCGGCCTCGCGCAGCACCCTGAGGTGGTGGCTGCGGGTGGCCTTGGAGACGCCGAACTCGAACGTGCCGCAGGCGTGCTCGCCGCCCCCGGCCAGCGTGCGCACGATCTGCAGTCGGACGTCGTCGGCCAGCGCCGCCAGCACCGCGGTCACCGGCACGTCGCGCAACTCGGGTTCGTGCAGCTCCATGTGACCAGGGTAACCCATGTTCGACATCCGTCGAACAACCTCCTAGAGTCGGCTCCGTTGGTTCGACGATACTCGAACATAGGAGCTGCGATGCGTTCCCGTTCCGCCGCCCTCCCGCTCTTCGCGGTGCTCAGTTGGGGCGTCATGTTCCCCGTCCTGGCCAGCGCGCTCACCCGGGTCGACGCGCTCAACCTGACCACCGCCCGGTACGTGCTCGCCACCGCCGTGCTGGTCGCCCTGCTCCTGGCCCGGGAGGGGGTGACCGCCCTGACCACGCAGCGACGCGGGGTCGAGGTGCTGCTGCTCGGTGCGCTCGGCTTCGCCGGCTTCAACACGCTCACCAACCTCGCGCTCGGGCACGCGGCCCCGCAGCAGATCGCCCTGTTCGCCGCCACCGTGCCGGTCGTCACCCAGCTGGTCCGCTGGGCGCGGGACGGCGTCCGGCCCCGGCCGGCGATGCTCGGCCTCTCCCTGGTCGCGCTCGTCGGCGTCGGCCTGGTGATCACCCGCGGCCGGCTCGACGGGCTGGGCGAGTTCGGTCTCGGCGGGCTGCTCATGGTCGGCGCCGTGCTCGGCTGGGCGTTCTACACCCACGGCGCGACCCGGTTCCCCGAGTGGTCGCCGCTGCGCTACACCGCGCTGACCGCCGTCGCCGGCACGATCGCCATGCTCGCCGCCAGCGCCGCCGCCGACCTCACCGGGGTCCAGCACGCCCCGCACGCCGCCGACCTCGTCGCGGTCGCCCCCCAGCTCGCGTACGCGGTGCTGGTCGCCGCCGTGATCGCGGTGCTGGCCTGGAACACCGGCGTCCGGCGGCTCGGGGCGGCGGACGCCGCGTTGTTCATGAATCTGGTCCCGGTGACCACGTTCGCGGTGCAGATCCTGCGCGGCTACCGGCCGGGCGCGGTCGAGCTGGTCGGCGCCGGGCTGACCGTCGCCGCCCTGGTGGCGGCGAACCTGGTCACCCGTACCCCGGCCCGGCGGGCCACGACGGCGACCCCCGTGCCGGCGGTCGTGGTGGACCGGCCGGCGGTGGTCGAGCCGGTCGCGGTGGTCGGTCGCTGAGCCGGCCCACAGCGTGGGATCCCGAGGTGGCGTGGCCGTGAGCGGCGCATAGACTCGGCGGCACAACTGCATACCTCATCCAGAGGGGCTGAGGGATACGGCCCGACGACGCCCCGGCAACCACCCGCGCGCTCGACGACGAGCGATCGCGGGCAGGTGCCAATTCCGTCCCCGCCGCACCCGGCGATGCGGGGAAAGATGAGAGGACACCCTCGACATGACGTCGACGCTTCCCGCCGCACCCGGCATCGACACCACCCGCAGCCCGGCCCGCGCCCTGGTCTGTCGCGCCTGTTCCGCGCGGTACCCGCTGGCCGCCCAGCACGCCTGCTACGAGTGCTTCGGGCCGTTGGAGGTCGACTACGACACCGCCGCTCTGGCCACCGTCACCCGGGAGCGCATCGAGGCCGGCCCGAACAGCATCTGGCGGTACGCGGACCTCCTGCCGGCCGGCCAGGACCCGGCCACCCGGGTCACCCTCGACCCCGGGTTGACCCCGCTGGTGTCCGCCCCGCACCTCGCCGCCGAACTGGGCCTCACCGGCCCGCTCTGGGTCAAGGACGACAGCGCCAACCCCACCCACTCGTTCAAGGACCGGGTGGTGTCGGTGGCGCTGACCGCCGCCCGGGCGCTCGGCTTCACCCGCTACGCCTGCGCGTCCACCGGGAACCTGGCCAACTCCGTCGCCGCGCACGCCGCCCGCGCCGGCGTGCCGTCGGTGGTCTTCATCCCCGGTGACCTGGAGCAGGGCAAGGTCGTCACCACCGCGGTCTACGGCGGCGACCTGGTCGCCGTCGACGGCTCGTACGACGACGTGAACCGGCTCTGCGGCGAGCTGGTGGAGACCGACGACTTCGAGGACACCGCGTTCGTCAACGTGAACGTCCGGCCCTACTACGCCGAGGGGTCCAAGACGCTCGGCTACGAGGTGGCCGAGCAGCTCGGCTGGCGGATCCCGGCCCAGGTGGTGATCCCGATGGCCAGCGGCGAGCTGCTCACCAAGATCGACAAGGCGTTCACCGAGCTGGTCGAGATCGGCCTGGTCGAGGCGCCGGCCGGCGGTTGGCGGGTGTTCGGCGCGCAGTCCGCCGGCTGCAACCCGATCGCCACCGCGCTGCACGCCGACAGCGACACCATCGTCCCGGTCAAGCCGACCGGCATCGCCAAGTCGCTGAACATCGGTGACCCGGCCGCCGGCCTCTACGCGCTGGAGGCGGTCCGCCGCACCGGCGGCTGGATGGAGTACGCCGACGACGACGAGATCCGTGCCGGTATCCGGCTGCTCGCCCGCACCACCGGCGTGTTCGCCGAGACCGCGGGCGGTGTCACGGTCGCGGTGCTGCGCAAGCTGGTCGAGTCGGGCCGGCTCGACCCGACGGCGGAGACGGTCGTCTTCAACACCGGCGAGGGTCTCAAGACGCTCGACGCGGTGGCCGCCCAGGTCGGCCCCACCCACCGCATCAAGCCCAGCCTCCGCGCCGCCCGCGACGCCGACCTCCTCACCTGAGCCTTGATCGACTCGGTCGGGCGGTGGAGGTGGGACTCGCCCGGGTGGGGGATCGGGCAGGACCGGTGGGTAACCGGCGATGTGCGGTGAGTGCCAGAAACCCGCCGACAAGGACTTGACGACAGGAACCGGACGGCGCAAGATGCTTCGTGCGGGAGGGCATCCGCCGGAGACTTTTCAAGTTCTTGCGACCCAACGCCGGAGGCGTTGTGCGGACGTCCCTCCCGACCAACCTCGCGCAGGGCCAGCGGAAACCCGCTGGCCCTGTCGCCGTTCCGGCCCGATCCGTTCGCCGGCGACCGATCTTCAGTTGTGACACGCCCCTACTGATCTGGTGGCTTCCTGTTGCATGATGGCGGGCATGACGGAGACCCCGCACCCCCTGTACGACAGGCACCGCGAGACCCTCGACCGGGCGCTGACCGCGATCACGGAGCGCGGGTACTGGTCGGCCTATCCCGAGTCGCCCAGCCCCCGGGTGTACGGCGAGACCGCCGCCGCCGACGGCAAGGCCGCGTTCGAGGCGTACCTGGGCGGGGACTTCCCGCTCGACCAGCCGGGCGACGGCAGCAGCGTCGCCACCGAGGCCAGCCCGTTCGGTGTGCCGCTGGACGTGCGCTACCCGCACGCCGGCGCCGACCAACTGGTGTCCGCCGCGACCGCCGCGCTGCCGGCCTGGCGCGACGCCGGTCCGCAGGCTCGGGCGGGGGTCTGCCTGGAGATCCTCGACCGCCTCCACAAGAACGTGTTCGAGCTGGCCAACGCCGTGCAGTTCACCAGCGGTCAGGCGTTCGTGATGGCGTTCCAGGCCGGTGGCGCGCACGCGCTGGACCGGGCGCTGGAGGCGGTGGCCTACGCGTACGCGGAGATGAGCCGCCACCCGGGGACGGCCGGCTGGGAGAAGGCCGCCGGCAAGGGCGACCCGCTGCGGATGACCAAGACGTTCCACGTGGTGCCCCGCGGCGTGGCCCTGGTCATCGGCTGCAACACGTTCCCGACCTGGAACTCGTACCCCGGTCTCTTCGCGTCGCTGGTCACCGGCAACCCGGTGGTGGTCAAGCCGCACCCGCGCGCGGTGCTGCCGCTCGCCGTCACCGTGAAGTACGCCCGGCAGGTGCTCGCCGAGGCCGGGTTCGACCCGAACCTGGTGCAGCTCGCCCCCGAGGCGCAGGGCGAGAAGCTCGCCTCGACGCTGGCCCTGCACCCGGCCGTGAAGATCGTCGACTTCACCGGCTCGACCGAGTACGGCGACTGGCTGGAGGCGAACGCCCGGCAGGCCGCCGTCTACACCGAGAAGGCCGGCCTGAACACGGTCGTCATCGACTCCACCGACGACTTCGCCGGGCTCTGCCGCAACCTCGGCTTCACGCTCACGCTCTACAGCGGCCAGATGTGCACCACCTCGCAGAACCTGCTGATCCCGCGCGACGGCATCGACACCGACCAGGGGCACAAGAGCTTCGACGAGGTGGCCGCCGGGATCGCCGGCGCGGTCGCCAAGCTGACCGCCGACCCGGCCCGGGGCGTCGAGCTGACCGGCGCGATCGTCAACGACGGCGTGCTGGAGCGGCTGGACGAGGTCACCAAGGTCGGCGAGCCGGTGCTGGAGTCGCGGACCGTCGCGCACCCGTCCTTCCCGGGCGCGGTGGTGCGGACGCCGACCGTGGTCAAGCTGGACGCCGGCGACACGGCGACCTACTCGCGGGAGTGGTTCGGGCCGATCTCGTTCGCCATCGCCACCGACTCGACCGAGCACAGCCTGCGCATCCTGCGCGAGACGGTGGGGGAGAAGGGCGCGCTGACCGCGGCGGTCTACTCCACCGACGAGGCGGTGCTGGACGCGGCCGAGAAGGCGGCGATCGACGCCGGCGTGCACCTGTCCTGCAACCTGACCGGCGGCGTCTTCGTCAACCAGTCGGCCGCGTTCTCCGACTTCCACGGCTCCGGCGCCAACCCGGCGGCGAACTCCGCGCTGACCGACGGCGCGTACGTGGCCAACCGGTTCCGCGTCGTGCAGAGCCGCCGGCACGCGTGAAAGGAGGGGCCCCTTCTTAACGCCTCAGGTAGAGAAGGGGCCCCCGCTTAACACCCCGTCAGGCCGCGCGGCGCATCTGGAGTTCGTGCAGGCCCGGGATGCGCGGGTGCGCGACGCGTACGCCGGTGTCGGTGAAGCCCAGCTTCTGGTAGGCCCGGTAGGCGCGGTCGTTGCCGACCACCACCTCCATCATCAGTTCGGGCCGCCCGCAGGCCCGGGACCAGGCCGCCACCTCGTCGACCAGCGCGGCCAGCAGCCCGCTTCCCCGCCGGGCCGGCGTCAGGTAGACCGCGTAGACCAGCGTCAGGCCCGGCTCGTCCGGCGCGGCGACCCCACCCGCGTGACCGACCAGGCGGCCGCCCGGGTCGGCCACGAACTGGGCGGTGTGGTCGCCGCGCGAGACCGCCGCCACCCGGGCGGCGAAGTCGGCGTGCGGGCGGGCCGCCGCCTCGGCCACGGTCTCCAGGAACGCCAGCGGGCTGTCCGCGAGCATCTCCAACCGGAGGGCGCGCATCCGGGCGGCGTCCTCCGGACGGATCCGGCGGACGGTGGTCAGGACGGTCGTGCTGGTCATGTCGCATGCATACCGGACCGTCCCCGGACGGCGTACGCGGGTGCCGCGTTCCGGGCCGGAATATGCCCGATTTGTGGTCGTGCGCGGTCGTCACGCCTCGTGTAGCGTGCGATTTCGGTCACCGATTCAGCGGCCGTCGCCGATCGCCGAAACCGGTGCGCCGCCGGTGCCGGTCCGCCGGTTCCCGGGTCTTGGAACGCCGCGCAGAGTGAGGAAGTGCACCGTGGCACAGGGCACCGTGAAGTGGTTCAACTCCGAAAAGGGCTACGGCTTCATCGCCGTCGACGGCGGGCAGGACGTGTTCGTCCACTTCTCCGCGATCGAGATGGACGGTTACAAGGCGCTGGACGACGGCCAGCGGGTCGAGTTCGAGATCGCCCAGGGCCAGAAGGGTCCGCAGGCCGAGCGGGTCCGCGTCATCGCCTGACCCGGCCGGGCCCGCCGTCGGCGGCCGAGCCACCCCGACCGGGGCTGCGGTGCGGCCCCGCACCGTGGAAGATCATGAGCCGTTCCAGCCGTTGCCGCTGAGGAGGGCCCATGTCCGACCTGCCCCCGTCGGGTTCCACCGAACCGATGCCCCCGGCGTCGTCCGGTGCGCCGACCGACCCGACCCGGTCCACGCCGCCGACCGCCGGGCCGGTGCCGGGGCAGCCGGGCCCGTCCGGATCGCCCGCGCCGGCCGCCGATCCCTGGGCCCGGCCGGTCGTGCCCGAGCAGCCGGGCCCCGGCGCGTCGCAGCCCGCCCACCCCGACCCCGCCACCCCGGCCACGCCTCCGCCGGGTTGGCCCGCGTCGTCCGGCGCCACGCCCCCGCCCGGCTGGCCCGCGCCGCCGGGTGACCCGTCGACGGGCTGGGGCTGGCCGGCCGGCGGGCCGGCGTATCCGGGCCACCCGATGCCCGGCGCGCCGTATCCGGCCCAGCCGATGCCCGGTGGCCACTACGGCTGGTATCCGCCCGCCGACCCGAACGACCCGCTGGTCACCCCGCCGCACGCCGGTGTCGCCGGCTGGTTCTCGCGGTGTGCCGGCGCGGTGCGGCGCGGTTGGCGTCAGCTGCTGCCGATCGTGCTGCTCGCCCAGTGCGTCCCGGCCGCGATCATCTCGGTCCTCTCGCTCTACCTGGTGCCCACCGACGAGCCGGTGACCGGGCCGGACGGTGCGCCGGTGCTGCCCGACGGCTACCTGGAGCACATGTTCGCCTTCTACGGCGTGGTTCTGCTCGCCGCGCTGATCTTCGGCCCGGTGCAGGCCGCCGGCTGGGGCGCGGGCACGTGGGTGGTCGCCCGCCAGGCGGCCGGTGAGCCGGCCGGTCTCGGCGCGGCCCTCCGGTACGGGCTGCGCCGCGCGCTCGGTCTCTGGGGCTGGACCATCGTGGCCTCGCTGCTGATCACCGTGGGCGCGTGCCTCTGCCTGTTGCCCGGCGTCTACGTCGGGTTCGCGGTCGCCCTGTTCGGCCCGGTCTACCTGTTCGAGCGGCAGGAGCCGATCGGGCGGGCCTGGCGGATGTTCCACCAGCGGTTCGGCATGGTGCTGGGCCGGGTGGCGCTGGTGATGTGCGCGCTGCTCGCGGCGACCGTGCTGGACCTGGTGGTCAGCACGGTGAGCGGGGTGGTGTTCGGGGCCGACCCGACGAGCGCGCCGGGCACCACCGTCGGCGCGGTGGCGCTGGCCGTGGTCGGCGCCGCGTTGGCCGCGCCGGCCTACCTGGCGCAGCTGGTCGGGCTGGTCGTCGCGTACGCCGAACAGCGGGCGCAGGAAGGCCCGGTGAACGCGGCCCGACTGGCGGCGGAACTCGGCTGAGCGGGGCTGTCGTGCTTGCACTCGGCTAGGGAGAGTGCTAAACAAGTCATTGGCACTCGCGTACGGTGAGTGCCAGAAGGTCGGGGCGGTAGGGCCACGATCGCGCCGGTGCCCGAAGGGCGTCGGAGCGGTACGAGGCCGGTCGTCGCGGGCTGTCCGGCCCGACCGAGGAGACGTCGTCGTCGCCAGGTGGCGACGTCCCCAAGGTGCGTACACCAGACGGCCCATCCGGGCATCCGGGTGGCCCGTGAGTGTCCAGGAGGACAACGCCGTATGGCCAAGATGATCGCGTTCGACGAAGAGGCGCGCCGCGGCCTCGAGCGGGGCATGAACCAGCTCGCCGACGCCGTGAAGGTGACCCTCGGCCCCAAGGGCCGCAACGTCGTGCTCGAGAAGAAGTGGGGTGCCCCCACCATCACCAACGATGGTGTGAGCATCGCCAAGGAGATCGAGCTCGAGGACCCGTACGAGAAGATCGGCGCCGAGCTGGTCAAGGAGGTCGCGAAGAAGACCGACGACGTCGCCGGTGACGGCACGACGACGGCGACCGTCCTGGCCCAGGCCCTGGTCCGTGAGGGTCTGCGCAACGTGGCCGCCGGCGCCAACCCGATGGCCCTGAAGCGGGGCATCGAGGCGGCCGTGGCCAACGTCTCGGAGGAGCTGCTCAAGCTCGCCAAGGACGTGGAGACCAAGGAGCAGATCGCCTCCACCGCCTCCATCTCCGCCGCCGACCCCAGCGTCGGCGAGATCATCGCCGAGGCGATGGACAAGGTGGGCAAGGAAGGCGTCATCACCGTCGAGGAGAGCAACACCTTCGGCCTGGAGCTCGAGCTCACCGAGGGCATGCGCTTCGACAAGGGCTACATCTCCGCCTACTTCATGACCGACCCGGAGCGTATGGAGGCCGTCTTCGACGACCCCTACATCCTGATCGTCAACAGCAAGATCTCGTCGGTGAAGGACCTGCTCCCGATCCTGGAGAAGGTCATGCAGTCGGGCAAGCCGCTGCTGATCATCGCCGAGGACCTGGAGGGCGAGGCCCTCGCCACCCTGGTGGTCAACAAGGTCCGGGGCACCTTCAAGTCGGTCGCCGTCAAGGCGCCGGGCTTCGGTGACCGCCGCAAGGCCATGCTGACCGACATCGCCATCCTCACCGGTGGCCAGGTCATCAGCGAGGAGGTCGGCCTCAAGCTGGACGCGACCGGCCTCGAGATGCTGGGCCGCGCCCGCAAGGTCGTGGTGACCAAGGACGAGACCACCATCGTCGACGGTGCCGGCGACGCCGAGCAGATCCAGGGCCGGGTGAACCAGATCCGGGCCGAGATCGACAAGAGCGACTCCGACTACGACCGGGAGAAGCTGCAGGAGCGTCTGGCCAAGCTGGCCGGCGGTGTTGCGGTGATCAAGGTCGGCGCGGCCACCGAGGTCGAGCTGAAGGAGCGCAAGCACCGCATCGAGGACGCCGTCCGCAACGCGAAGGCCGCCGTCGAGGAGGGCATCGTCCCGGGTGGTGGCGTCGCGCTGGTGCAGGCCGGCAAGACCGCCTTCGACAAGCTGGACCTGGCGGGCGACGAGGCGACCGGCGCGCAGATCGTCAAGATCGCGCTGGACGCCCCGCTGCGGCAGATCGCCGTCAACGCCGGCATGGAGGGTGGCGTCGTCGTCGAGCGGGTCCGCAACCTCGACCCGGGTCACGGCCTCAACGCCGCGACCGGCGAGTACGTGGATCTGCTGGCCGCGGGCATCATCGACCCGGCCAAGGTGACGCGTTCCGCGCTGCAGAACGCCGCCTCGATCGCCGCGCTGTTCCTCACCACCGAGGCCGTCGTGGCGGACAAGCCGGAGAAGACCCCGGCCGCCCCGGCGGGCCCGGGTGGCGGGGAGATGGACTTCTGAGTCCAGCTCCATCCAGTACGCCGAAGGGGGCGGGCCGCGTCAGCGGTCCGCCCCCTTTCCGCGTACGTGTCAGGTGGGCAGCGGCCGTTGGTTGCGGCGCTTCTTCGCCCGGTCGTACGGGGGCGGCAGCCATCTCGGTTCGTCCACCGGTTGCCGTGGCTCCTCCACGGGTGGCTGGTCGGCCCCGGCCAGCTCGGCGAGCTGCTCGGCGTCGCCGACGTCGAGCCGGTCGAACGGGAGCTGCCCGGGAAGCTCATCGGTCGGGCGTCGGCCCGTGGCCGGGTCGTCGGCCCGTTCGTCATCCGTGCTCATGCACCGCCTCCTCCTGCCTACCGACCGTAGGTCCCGGGTGACGCCATGGAGGGTGAACGGCGTTATGCCCTTTTGATGGCTTTCCGGTAGAGGAAGAAGACGCGCTCGATCCGGGCGCCCGCCGCGCCGGAGTAGAACGGCACCGGGCCCACCCAGCCGATCTGCGCCGCGCCGATCCCGGACGCCGCCTGGTCCCGCAGGCAGCGGCGCAGCAGCACCCCGCCGATGCCGGACCCCTCGGCCGCCGGGGCGGTGCCCATCGGCCCGAACCAGCTCGGTCGCGCCGACCCCCAGGCCGCGAAGCCGAGGATCTCCCCGTCCCGCTCGGCCAGGTGCGCGCCCGCGTCCGGGCGACCCACCGAACCGGCCAGCTCGCCGTCCCAGGTGCCGCCGAACGTGGCCCGGGCGAACGCGGTCAACGCCGGCAGGTCCGCCGGTCCGGCCCGACGTACGGTCACGCCCCGCCCGGCCAGCCGCTGCTCGGCGGCCTCGGTGGAGCGCAGCGCCGGTGACCCCTCGGTCAGCTCGGCGGTCATGTTCCAGGCCGTCCGGTCCTGCCGGAAGCCGAGCCGCGACGCGGCGCAGACCGCCGGTGTGTAGCGCACGTCGATGCCCGGCCAGGCGTAGTGCGGCGGGTTGCCGGCCAGCAGCAGCTCGGTGGCGCCGAGCGCGGCCAGCCGGGCCTCCGCCTCCGCGAGCAGCGCGCCACCGACCCCCTGGCGGCGTTCCGCCGGGGCCACCGCGACCAGGTCGACGTGGCCGAGCCGGGGATCGGTCCCCGACAGCGACCCGACCAGCACCCCGACCAGCGTGCCGTCGCGTACCGCGCCGAGCCGCAGCACGGTCCGGTCGGCCGCGGCGCGGTCGGCCAGCGTGGTCACCACGGCCGACGCCTCGGCCGCGTCCTCCGGCAGGTCGAGCGACCGCCGGCAGAGTTCGACGACCTCGGGCAGGCGGTCCCGGCCCAGCTCGATGATCTCCACGTCCATGGTCGCCGACCCTAGGTCATCGGCGCGGCAATGGACAGGGTTCCTAACCGCTGGAGGTCGCCCGGGCGGCCCGCACCGCCGCGTACGCGTCGACCAGGCCCGCGCCGACCAGGTCGCGGGTGCCCCCGCAGGGCGCGCCGGCGGGGACCGTGGCCGGGGTGGCCGTGTCGGCGAGGATCCGCCGGGTCCGGTCCAGGTCGCCGACCAGCGCCGGGTTGGCCGACCACATCAGCGCCACCACGCCGGCCACCTGCGGCGTCGCCATCGACGTCCCGTCCAGGGTGGCGTAACCACCGCCGGGGAACGCCGACGGCACCGCCGCACCCGGGGCCACCAGATCGGGCTTGTCGACCGTTGCGGCCGGGCCCCGGCTGGAGAAGTCGGTGAGCCGGCGGCTCCGGTCGACCGCGCCGACCGTGAGCACGTCCGGGTACGGCGCCGGCGGGTCGACGATCGACCCGCAGTGCGGACCGGTGTTGCCGGCGGCGGCCACCACCAGGATGCCGGCGGCGGCCAGCGCGGCGGTGGCCGGGCGCAGCGCCCCCGGATCGCAGCCCTCCAGCGGCGGGCAGCCCCACGAGTTGGTCAGCACGTCCGGGGCGCGCGCCGGACGGCCGTCGGTGAACGGGTCCCCGCCGGGCGGGAACGGGGCCAGCATGAACTGGAGGCAGTCGAGATAGCGGGCCGGGCTGCCCAGGTTGCGGTCCAGGTTGACGCAGCCCACCCAGCGCGCCCCGGGCGCCACCCCGATCCCGTCGCGGCCGACCGCGCTGCCCAGCGTGTGGGTGCCGTGGCCGCCCCGGTCGGCCGGCGCGCGGCGGTGCTCCCACGGGTCGTACCAGGAGTCGTCGCCGCCCCGGAAGCCGGCGGCGAGCGCCGGGTGCCGGCCGTCCACCCCGGAGTCCGAGCTGCCCACCACCACGCCGGCACCGGTGACGCCCAGCTCCGACCAGACCCGGTCCGCCCCGATCAGCGACACGTTCCAGGTCGGACCGGTCGGGGCCGGGGCGTCACCCCGGGCCGGCGGCGCCGCCGCGGGCAACGGGCGCGGGCGCTGGCCGACCAGCACCCGGGCCACCTCGGGGCGGCCGGAGAGCCACGCCCGCACCGCCGGCCCACCGTCCGTCTCGATCGCGTTGACCAGGTAGTAGGGCGTCGGGTTCAGGCGCAGTCCGCGCAGCGTGCGGCGCAGGTCGCCCTGCGTCCGGTCGGCGGTGGCCACCAGCCGCCGGTAGACCTCGGCGGCCCGCGCGTCCCGTCCCGCCCGGCCCGGCGCGCCGGCCGGCAGGCCACGCAGGTCGGCCTGCTCGCGCAGCACCACCAGCAGCCGCTCGCCGTGCAGGCCCGGTTGGCCGGGCACCACGTACACCACCGCCACGGCGGCCAGCAGCGCGCCGGCGGCCAGCGCGGCCGGACCGCGCCGGGGCGCGCCGGCGCGGCTCCGGGCGAACAGCACGCCGTACCCGACGGCGAGCAGCGCCGCGACGGCGAACCCGGCGCCGGTGCCGACCGCGACCCAGTACGGCACGTCGCGGGCGGCGGCCAGCAGGAGCGTGACCTCCTCCGGGTCGGTGAAGGCCAGCGGCCCGGCGAGCGCCAGGCCGACCAGCCAGCGCGCCGGCGCCGAGCCGGCCGCCCGGCCGCCGTGCCGGGCCGCGGCGTCCAGCGCGCCCAGCACGAAACCGAGCGGCGGCAGCAGGACCAGCGCCGGGAGCTGCGCGCCGGACTGCCCGGCCCCGGCGGCCAGCAACGTCAGCGTGACGCCGGCGACCAGGCCGCCGAGCAGCGCCGCCCGGACCGGCCGGCGCGACGACCCGGCGCCGAACGCGGCCCAGAACCCGGGACCCAGCAGCACCCCGGCGAGGACGCCGAGCGCGGCGGCGGCCAGCCCGGCGAGCAGCGTCTCCAACGCCCCGCCCAGCGCGCCGATCCAGGCCCAGGGCAGCAGCGTGGCCAGCCCGGCGGCGATCGCCAGCAACGGCACCGCCCCGAACCGCCCGCCCCGGCCCGCCTCCCCGGTCGCCGCCGGAGGGACGACCGGGCGACGGCGGGTGATCCGCTCCGCGGCGAACGCGAGCAGCGCGGCGGTCACCGCCAGCGCCGCCAGGTACGCCTCGTGGTGCACCGGCGGCACCACCCGGAGCAGCGTCGTCGCGCCCAGCGCGAGCACACCGGCGGTCCAGGCGCGGCCGGTCGCCCGCAGTGCCGGTGAGCGGGGCGCCAGCGCCAACGCCAGTGCGGGCGCGCCGACCAGCAGCACGGTGGCCGCCGCCACCACCGGCCACACCGCCAGGGCCCGGTCCAGCCCGCTGACCAGCACCACCTGGTCGAC
Source organism: Micromonospora sp. WMMD754 (assembly GCF_049315235.1). NCBI lineage: Bacteria > Bacillati > Actinomycetota > Actinomycetes > Micromonosporales > Micromonosporaceae > Micromonospora > Micromonospora sp. WMMD754. The sequence goes on along the minus strand of NZ_CP186058.1, from coordinate 1,477,969 downwards.
CAACCAGCCGGTGACCTGGCCGGGCACGGTGACGAGCACGGCCCAGAGGCCGGTCAGCACCGCCGCGACGACCGGCCACGGCCCGGTCTCGCGGGGCGGCGGCGGGGGTACGGGAACAGCGGGCGGGCCGGTGAGCATGGTCATCACGGTACGGCCGGGACGTGTCGCGGTGACGCGGGGACGGTTACCGTGGACGGGTGCGCGACCCCAATGTGTCCCGATCCGAGGCCGGTCAGCTCTCCGCCGAGCGCCGCGCCGACGAGCTGCGCCGGCTCCGCGCCGAGCGGTTCGACGTGCTGGTCATCGGCGGTGGCGTCACCGGTGCGGGCGCCGCGCTGGACGCCGCGTCCCGGGGCCTGAAGGTCGCCCTGGTCGAGGCGCGCGACTATGCCGCCGGCACCTCCAGCCGGTCCAGCAAGCTCATCCACGGTGGCCTGCGCTACCTGGAACAGTTGGAGTTCCACCTGGTCCACGAGGCGTTGACCGAACGCGGGCTGCTGGCCACCCGGCTCGCCCCGCACCTGGTCCGCCCGGTGCCGATCCTGGTGCCGCTGCCGGCCGAGGGCGGCGCTCGTGACCTGCCCCGACGGATCTTCCGCCGCTCCTACTACGGGCTCGGCGTGGCCGCGTACGACGTGTTCGCCGGGGTGTTCGGCGGGGGCCGCGGGATGCCGCTGCACCGGCACCTGACCCGCGAGGGCGCCCGGCGGATCTTCCCCAGCCTCCGGCCGGACACGCTGGCCGGCGCGATCCGCTACTACGACGGCCAGGTCGACGACGCCCGCCTCGTGGTGACGCTGGCCCGCACCGCGGCCAGCCTCGGCGCGACAGTGGTCACCAGCGCCCGGGCGGTCGGCCTGATCCGCCAGGCCCGCGAGGTGACCGGCGTCCGGGTGCGCGACCTGGAGGCGCCGGCCGACGCGCCGGACGCCGAGTTCGAGGTACGCGCGCGCACCGTGATCGCCGCGACCGGCGTGTGGAGCGACGACATGTCGCGGATGCTCAACGACGTCGGGCTCCGCCCCAAGCTGCGGGTCCGGGCCTCCAAGGGCGTGCACCTCGTGGTGCCCCGCTCGGCCATCGTCGGCGAGACCGGGCTGATCCTGCGTACCGCGACGAGCGTGCTGTTCGTCATCCCGTGGGGCGGCCATTGGATCATCGGCACCACCGACACGGACTGGCAGCTCGACCGGTCCCACCCGGCCGCGACCGCGGGCGACATCGACTACCTGCTGTCGCAGGTCAACACCGTGCTGGACCGGCCGTTGACCACCGCCGACATCGAGGGCGTCTACGCCGGGCTGCGACCGCTGCTGGCCGGCGAGGCGGACTCCACCTCCAAGCTCTCCCGGGAGCACGCCGTGGTGGAACCGATGCTCGGCCTGTTGCTGGTGGCCGGCGGCAAGTACACGACCTACCGGGTGATGGCCGCCGACGTGGTCGACCGGGCCATGCACCGGCTCGGGCAGACCCGGCCGTCGCGCACCGCCGACCTGCCGCTGCTCGGCGCCGACGGGTACGCGGCCCTGTGGCGGGACCGGGCCGACCTGGCCCGCCGGCACGGGGTGGCGGTCGGCGTGGTCGAGCACCTGCTGGAGCGCTACGGCAACCTCACCCTGGACCTGCTCGCCCTGGTCGACGCCGACCCGCTGCTCGGCTCGCCGCTGGCCGGCGCGCCGGAGTATCTGGCCGCCGAGGTGACGTACGCGGCCCGCGCCGAGGGCGCGCTGCACCTGGAGGACGTGCTCACCCGGCGGACCCGGATCTCCATCGAGACCAGTCATCGCGGAATGGAGTCGGCCGAGCACGCCGCGGAGTTGATGGGCGCGGTGCTCGGCTGGGACGCGGCGACCCGGGCCCGGGAGGTCGCCCACTACCGGGCGCGGGTCGAGGCCGAGCGGGAGTCGCAGCTCATGTCGGACGACGTCGCGGCCGACGCGGCGCGGCTCGGCGCGCCGGACGTGCGCGGTTTCGCCGCCGACCGAGGGACCGAACTCCCCACCTCGCCGCGCTGAGGAAACCGGAACCCCTACCGGCCGCTCGGCCGGTGGTGCGCGCTACCTACGGAAGTGTAGGTTTCCCGCGTGGTTCGCCCAACCTGGTCGCGCGTCGCCGCCCTCTCCGCCGGCATTCTGCTGGCGACCACCCTGACCGGCTGCACACTTTTCGGCCGGGCCGAAGGGGCCACCACACCCGGTCAGCAGGGCTCCGCCGCACCGACCCCGGCCGGGAAACGTGTCTCCCTGGTGCAGCGGCTGGGTGCGGACGGGCCGGTCCGCACGCTCGACGTGGACCCGACCGGCCGGTGGCAGTGCCGTGACTGCGCCGGCGACGGTGTCGACGCGACCGGCACGCTCAACCCCGAGCAGACGCAGCGGTTGCAGCAGATGCTCACCGACCCGGCGTTGGTCGGGGAGACCGACCAGGCGCGGCAGTACAAGCAGGGCTGCATCGGCGTGCTGACCTCGACGCTGCTCGTCCCGCCCGGGCTGACCGTGACCATCCAGGACTGCCCGGGTGAGCCGAAGCCGACGGTCGCCTACGACGTGCTGCTGCTGCTCACCCAGGCGACCCCGGCCGAGGACAAGGGCTGACTCAGATCACCTTGCCCGGGTTGAGCAGCCCGGCCGGGTCCAGCGCCGCCTTGATCGCCTGGTGCACCCGGACGCCCACCGGGCCGATCTCCCGGGCCAGCCAGTCCCGCTTCAGCAGCCCGACGCCGTGCTCCCCGGTGCAGGTACCGCCCAGTTCCAACCCGAGCCGCATGATCTCGTCGAAGGCCCGCCGCCCCCGGTCCAGACTCACCGGGTCGGCCCGGTCGACCACGATGTTGGGGTGCATGTTGCCGTCCCCGGCGTGACCGACCACGCCGATCGGCACGTCGCACGCCTCGGCGATCCGGGCCACCCCGTCCAGCAGTTCGGCGAGCCGGCCGCGCGGCACCGCCACGTCGTCGATGACCAGGCCGCCGTTGCCGCCGGGGAACGTCTCCGCGGCGAACCGTTCCATCGCCGGATGGGCCAGCCGTCGGGCCTGGAGCAGGGCGGCCGCCTCGGTCGCGTCAGTGGCCACCCAGACCTCGTCGGCGCCGGCCCCGGTGCACACCTCGGCGATCCGGGCCAGGTCGTCGGCGGCCCGGGCGCCGGTGTCCACCGCCGCCAGCAGCAGCGCCTCGGCGTCGGTGCGCAGACCCATCGGCCGGTACGCCTCGATCGCCAGCAGGTGGGTCCGGTCCAGCAGCTCCAACAGGCTCGGGGTGAGACCCCGCCGGGCGATCCCGGCCACCGCGCCGCCGGCCGCCGCCGTGGTCGGGAAGACCGCGACCAGGGTCAGCGACTCCTGCGGCGCCGGGCGCAACGCCACCGTCACCTCGGTGATCACGCCGAGCGTGCCCTCCGAGCCGACGAAGAGCCGTGTCAGGTCGTACCCGGCGACGCCCTTGGCGGTGCGGCGGCCGGTGCGCAACACCTCGCCGGAGGCCAGCACCACCTCCAGGCCGAGCACGTACTCGGTCGTCACGCCGTACTTCACGCAGCACATGCCGCCCGCGTTGGTGGCCACGTTGCCGCCGATGGTCGACGACTCCCACGAGCCCGGGTCCGGCGGATACCAGAGGCCGTGCTCCCGGACCGCACCGGCCAGCACCGCGTTGACCACGCCCGGTTGCACCACGGCGAACCGGCCGACCGGGTCGATCTCCCGGATCCGGTCCATCGCCGTGGTGCTCAGCACCAGCGCGCCGGACACCGCGTTCGCCGCGCCGGCCAGCCCGGTCCGCGCCCCCTGCGGCACCACCGGTACGCCGTGCCGGCCGGCCGCGCGGACCGCCGCCACCACGCCCTCGGTGTCCCGCGGCCGGACCACCACCAGCGGGGTGCCCGAGGCGCACAGGTCCGCCTCGTCGCGTTCGTGCCCGGCCAGCAGGTCCGGATCGGTCAGCACGGCGGCGTCGCCGAGCGCGGCCCGCAGGTCGTCGAGGAGGGGATGGGCGGCCATGCCGGGAAGGCTACCGGCGTACCGTTGGTCGCCGTGCTCTACCTGGACCCGCCCACGGTGCCCTGGCGCGGCCGGCTGTGGTCGCACCTGATCAGCGACGTCTCCTACGCGGAGCTGCACGCCTTCGCCGAGATGCTCGGCGCGCCCCGGCGCGGCTTCGACCGGGACCACTACGACCTGCCCGCCGAGCGGTTCCGGGTCGCGGTCTGGCTGGGCGCGACGGTGGTCGGATCCCGGGACATCGTCCGCCTGCTGCGCGCCGCCGACCTGCGCCGCCCCAAGCCCCGCGCCTCAGCCGAGGCGCGCGAGTTCCCGGCTCAGGTTGGCCCGCGCGGCGTCCTCCCAGCGGGCGTGCGGCTCGGGTAGGCGGTAGAGCGCCGGCAGGCCGAGCAGGTGCCGCAGCACAGCCGCCCGGCCGGCGCGGAAGTCCGGCTCGGGGACGTGGGCGTACTCCCGGCGGATCGCGGCGGCGTAGCGGTCGTAGCCGTCGGGTGGGCCGGCGAGCACCGCCAGGTCGGCGTCGCAGAGCAGCGCGCCGTCCGGGTCGTCCGGGCCGACCGCGTGGCCGGCGGTGAGCAGCACCAGGCGGCGTACCTCGGTCACCGCCGCGGCCGGCAGCCCGGCGGCGGCGAGCAGCGTGTCGCCCAGCTCGGCGCTGGCCCGCTCGTTGGTGTCGCCGCCGGCCCGCGGGTCGTGGACCACGTCGTGGCACCACGCGGCCAGCCGGACCAGGTCGAGTCGGCGGGCGGAGTCCGCGTACGCGTCCACCACGTCGAGGACCGCCCGCAGGTGCTCCACCGTGTGGTACCGCCGGTGGGGTTCCCGCCAGCCGGCCAGCAGGCGCGCCCCGGCCCGGTCCACGCCCACCGGGTCGGTGGCGCCGGCCGCGTGGGCGGCGTCCCGCCACCGTGCCGTCAGGTCGTCCATCGGCTGAAGTCTGCCCCATCGCGGGCGGCGCGAGGATTCACCCGGGGTGGGACGGGTAGTACCGGCCATGGCCGAGGCCCGGGACCGACGACCACCGCTCCTGCGGCGTATGACGGACCGCGAAAAGCTGGGCGACCTCGACGGGCCACGGATCAGCGCCGCCATGGACGAGCTGCGGGATCGGAGCAAGGCCACCCTGCACGACCGGCTGCACCGCGTCCGTACCGCCTTCGGTCTGGCGCTGCAGGCCGGGCTCGCCGCCGGCCTGGCGTACCTGATCTCGCACCGGCTGCTGAAGAACCCGCAGCCGGTCTTCGCCCCGATCTCCGCGGTGGGCACGCTCGCCGCCTCGGTGGGCCAGCGGTTCCGGCGCACCGTCGAGCTGATCGTCGGGGTCGCGGTCGGCGTCCTCGTCGGCGACGTGCTGATCTACTTCCTCGGCACCGGCGCCTGGCAGCTCGCGCTGGTGGTGACGTCGGCGATCCTGTTGACCATCTTCGCCGGGGCGAGCGTGGCCATCGTGATCCAGGCGGCGGCCACCGCGGTGCTGATCGTGACGCTCAGCCCGTCCACCCAGAACCTGGAGTTCCCCCGCTTCGTCGACGCCTTCCTCGGCGGTGGCATCGCGTTGCTGGTCACCGCCATCTTGCTCCCGCTCAACCCGCTGCGGGTCATCAACCGGGCCGCCCGCCCCGCGCTGGACCTGCTCGCCGGTCAGCTGGACACCTGCGCCGAGGCGCTGCGCAACCAGGACCGGGGCGCCGCCCAGCGGGCGCTGTTCCGGCTGCGGGAGAACAAGGAGGAGCTGGCGGCGCTCTCCGAGGCGATCGAGGGCGCCAAGGAGACCATCACCATCTCGCCGGCCCGCTGGCACCGGCGCAGCGAGCTGACCCACTACGCCGAGGCGGCCGAGCCGATCGACCGGGCGATGCGCAACAGCGGCACCCTGATCCGCCGCTCGGTCACCATGATCGAGGACGAGGAGCCGATCCCCGAGCCGATGCCGGACGCGATCGCCCACCTCGCCGAGTCGGTACGCCTGCTGCGGCACGAGTTCGCCGCCGGCGAGGAGCCGGAGCAGGCCCGCGAGCGGTCGCTGCGCGCGGTCAGCGAGGCCGGCCGGGCGTACGCCGAGGGGGTGGGCTTCTCCGGCAGCGTGGTGATCGCGCAGGTGCGGACCACCGCCAGCGACCTGTTGGTGGCCTCCGGCGTCGACCAGGAGGAGGCGAACCGGCTGATCCGGCAGGCGTTCGGCGAGAAGGAGCAGCGCAGCGGCGAGCCCACCGAGCAGAGCCCGGCCCCCAAGCCCCCCACCGCACCCCCCGTCGGCTGACTGTCCAACCGACAGGCTCACAGTCAGGGGAGGGTGGTCAGGGCGGTGAGGAGGGTGTCCACCTCTTGTGCGGTGGTGCCCAGGCCGAGGCTGGCGCGCAGGGCGGTGGGGGGCAGGTCGGTGCGGCCGGAGCGCGCGGCGGCCTCGGACAGCAGGCGGCGGGTCAGCGGGTGGGCGCAGAACAGGCCGTCGCGCACCCCGATCCGGTGCCGGGTCGCCAGGTGGGCGGCCACCTCGGCCGAGTCCCGCCCGGCGACCACGAAGCTGACGATGCCCACCCGGGGCGCCTCCGGGCCGAACGTGCGCAGCTCCACCACGTCGGGCAGCGCGGCCAGGCCGGACCGCAGCCGGGCCAGCAGCGCCTGCTCGCGGGCGTGCAGCGCGCCCCGGTCGGCGGCCGCGAGCGCCTCGCAGACCGCGGCCAGCGCCACCGCCCCGAGCAGGTTCGGAGTCCCCGCCTCGTGGCGCGCCGGGCCGGTCGCCCAGCGCACCTCGTGGGTGGCCGCGCCGACGTGGCTGGTGGCCCCGCCGCCGGCCAGGTACGGCGGGGCGGCATCCAGCCAGTCCGCCCGCCCGACCAGCACGCCCGCGCCGAACGGGGCGTAGAGCTTGTGACCGGAGAGCGCCAGGTAGTCCACGTCCGACGCGGTCAGGTCGACCGGCGCGTGCGGGGCCAGCTGGGCGGCGTCGACCAGGATGCGGGCGCCGTGCCGGTGGGCGACCCGGGCCAGTTCCGCCACCGGCCAGCACTCGCCGGTCACGTTGCTGGCCCCGGTCACCGCGACCAGCACCGGCAGGCCGGGTCGGGCGTCGCGGGCCAGCTCGCCGAGTGCCGCGGCGAGGGACCGGACCGCGCCGGCCGGGCTGTCCGGGACCGGCAGCCGCACCGAGCCGCGCGGCCAGGGGAGCAGGTTCGCGTGGTGCTCGCCGCCGAACGTGACCACCGTGGTGCCGGCGGGAAGCGCCCGGGCCAGCAGGTTCACCGCGTCGGTGGTGTTCCGGGTGAAGATCACGTGATCGTCGGGGCGGGCGCCGACGAAGTCCGCCACGGTCTGCCGCGCCCGCTCGTAGGCCAGCGTGCAGCGCCGGGACAGCGCGCCCGCGCCGCGGTGCACGCTCGCGTACCAGGGAAGCAGCTCGGCCACCGCGTCGGCCGCGGCCCGCGCGCACGGCGCGCTGGCGGCGTGGTCCAGGTTGATCTCCCCCGGTACGCCGAGCACGCCGAGCGGGTCGGGCCGGACCGGCGTGGGCAGCACGGGAGCGGGCGGTACGAGGGTGAGGGTCATGCCGGAGCCTCCGGGTCACCGGGGGACCCCGAGGTGTCGGGACGGGGTCCGCGCTTGCCCAGCACACGGGTCGGCGCCGGGCCCGGTCATCACCCGGGGCACCCCACCGCGAACCTCGACGAGGGTTGCCGGCCAGCAAGCCGGGGCTTGACGCTGGCGCTCGTGACCTGTTCGGGAGCATAGCCGTCGCGATGCGGCCGGACCAGTGGGGCGCGGGTGACTACGCTGACCGCATGGTCGTCACCCCGCCCGGCGGAGCGCCGCCGCCGCCGTCCGCGCCCGCCGCCCCGCCGCCCGGCGCGCCGACGCCCCGGATGCCGCTGCGCCGGCTCGGTTGGCGACGTTTCCTGGCGCTGGCCGGGGTGGTGCTGCTGATCGCGGCCGGCGCGCTGTTCATGGTCTTCACGCTGGGCGAGAGCCTGGGCGCGGAGGCTCTGCTGGTCGGCGTGATCGCGGCGATCCTGCCGGTGCCGGTGCTGGTCTCCTGCTTCCTCTGGCTCGACCGCTACGAGCCCGAGCCGCTGAAATACCTGATCTTCTGTTTCGCCTGGGGCGCCTTCGTCTCCACCGCGATCTCGCTGCTGGTCAACGAGACGGGCGCGCGGCTGTTCGAGGACCGGGGGCTGCCCACCGCGCTGACCGCCGTGCTGGTCGCGCCGTTCATCGAGGAGCTGACCAAGGCGGCCGGCCCGATCCTGCTGCTGATCTTCCGCCGCCGGGAGTTCTCCGGCGTCACCGACGGCCTGGTCTACTGCGGGCTCTCCGCGGTCGGCTTCGCCATGGTCGAGAACATCCTCTACCTGGGCGGGTACGGCTACCGCACCGGCGTGGAGGAGTACGGCCCGGCCACCGGCGCCCAGCAGGTCATCGCGATCTTCATCGTGCGGATCCTGCTGTTCGGCTTCGCCCACCCGCTGTTCACCTCGATGACCGGCGTCGGGCTGGGGGTGGCCGCGCGGACCGCCGACCGCCGGGTCCGGATCCTCGCCCCGCTTGCCGGCCTGCTGCTGGCCATGATGCTGCACGGCACCTGGAACCTGCTGCCCTCGCTGGCCCAGGCCACCGGGCAGCCGGTGATCGTGCTCTACGGCTACCTCGGCGTGATGGTGCCGATCTTCTTCGCCATGGTGGGGCTGGCGGTGTGGCTGCGGGCCTGGGAGGGGCGGCTCACCGAGCGCACCCTGCCCGACTACGTGCGTGCGGGCTGGCTGACCCCGCCGGAGGTGGCGGCGCTGGGCAGTCTGGGCCGGCGGCACGCGGCCCGCACCTGGGCCCGCCGGGTGGCCGGCGACGGCGGCGTGAAGGCGATGCGCGGCTACCAGTTCGCCGCGACCCGGTTGGCGTTGCTGCGCGACGGGATGCGCCGGGGCTTGGACCGCAAGCCCGCCGAGCGGGACCGGACGGCACGGGAGGAACGGGAGCTGCTGGACGCGATCGCCGCGTACCGGTCGTTCTTCGTCGGTCGGGACCCGCAGGCGCCGGTCGGGGTCTGGGACGGTCAGCGCTACCACCTGCGGTTTCCGGACGGGTCGCAGCGCACGGTCGACGCGCCGGACGAGCCGGTGGTGCCGATCCCGGTGGTGCTGGCCCCGCCACCGCCCCCCGTCGGTCACGGCCCGCACCCGTGGCACCCGGGCGGCTGACCGTCAGGCCACCAGGCCGGTGAGGAAGTCGCCGAGCCCCTGGGCGATGGCCATCAGCGCCACCCCGATCCCCTTGAACAGCTGCGCCGCGCCGTCGGGTCGGAACGCCATGAAGTAGATCAGGAACGCGAGGAATCCCCAGGCGAGGATCTTCTTGATCACTACCGGCATGGTCCCTCCCCAGGGCGCTGAGGTGCCTGGGCTTCCCGCCGGGCAGCGCCGCAAACAGCGCCCGGGGCGGGCTACAGGTAGAGGCCGGTGGAGCCGGCGGCGGTGGTCTCCACCCGCTCGGCCGCCACGGCGTGCACGTCCCGCTCGCGCAGCAGCACGTAGGCCCGCCCGTGCAGCTCGACCTCGGAGCGGTCGTCGGGGTCGAAGAGGACCCGGTCGCCGGAGACGATCGAGCGCACGTTCGGCCCCACGCCGACCGCGGTGGCCCAGGCCAGCCGCTTGCCGACCGCCGCGGTCGCCGGGATCACGATGCCGGCGGTGGAGCGGCGTTCCCCCTCGGCGCCCTCGGTACGCACGAGCACGCGGTCGTGCAGCAGGCGGATGGGCAGCCCGGCGTCGAGACTCTGGTCGGCGGTCACGCGAAGACGCTACCGCGTGCCCCGCTGTCGATCCCGCCGTGGTTGGCCCGTGCCGTGGCGGGGCAATGTGTGGCGGAGCCGCCCTAGGGTGGGGCGGTCGGACGTATCCTGTCCCCCCTGTGACGTGGGTGGGCCAACTTTGCCGGAGGTGCGCTTGAGCCGCTTCGAGCGGATGCGCGGACGGCTCCGCCGCGCGTACGAGTCGGGCCGGGAGTCCGTCCGGTCCGGCCGGGAGGAGCTGGACTCGGCGCCGCCCGGCGCGGGCGTGGCCTCGCCCGTCTCGCCCGGTCCGGTGGCGGCGCCCTCGGCGACCGTGGTGGGCGCCGAGCCGCCGGCCGCGATGCACAACTCGACCGTCAGCCGCGACGACACGGAGGTGCCGCACGCGCTGCGCATCGCCGCCGCGTGGTGCTGGCGCCTGATCGTCATCGGCATCGTCACCTGGGCGCTGCTCAAGATCATCGGCACGATCAGCATCGTGATCATCCCGCTGACCGTCGCCCTCCTGCTCTCCGCGCTGCTAGCGCCGGCGGTCGGCTGGCTGCTCAAGGCCCGGTTCCCCCGCTCGCTGGCGACCGGCGTGGTGCTGGTCGGCGGCCTGGCCGCGGTGATCGGCACGCTGACCCTGGTGGTGAACGAGTTCATCCAGGGCGTGCCGAAGTTGAGCGAGAAGTCCTCCCAGGGCGTCCGGCAGATCCAGGACTGGTTCAAGACCGGCCCGCTGCACCTGTCCGACAGCCAGCTCGACCGCTACATCGACGAGGCGCAGAGCTGGATCAACGGCAACACCGAGCGGTTCACCAGCGGCGCGCTCAGCACCGCCGCCACGCTGGCCGAGGTGCTCACCGGCACCGTTTTGGTGCTGTTCGCGACGTTCTTCTTCCTCCGCGACGGCAACAACATCTGGCGGTTCCTGGTCCGGCTGCTGCCGGTCGCCGCGCGCTGGAAGGTCGACGACGCCGGGCGCGCGTCCTGGGCGACGCTCGGCGCGTACGTCCGGGCCACCGTTCTGGTCGCGTTCATCGACGCCGTCGGCATCGGCATCTTCCTGGTCGTCTTCGACATCCCGTTCGCGTTCCCGCTCGCCGCGCTGGTGTTCCTGGGCGCGTTCATCCCGATCGTCGGCGCCTTCCTGTCCGGCGTGGTCGCCGTGCTGGTGGCGCTGGTCGACAGCGGTCCGGTGACCGCCCTGATCATCCTCGGCGTGGTCATCGGCGTGCAGCAGGTCGAGGGGCACGTGCTCCAGCCGCTGATCATGGGTCGGGCGGTGGCCATCCACCCGCTCGCCGTGATCATCGGCATCGCCGCCGGCGTGGTGCTGGCCGGCATCGCCGGCGCGTTGGTCGCGGTGCCGCTGATCGCCGTGCTCAACACCGCGGTCCGGCGGCTCGCCGCGCGTACCGTGCCGGACACCCCGCCGGACGCCGTGGTGGTCGCCTCCCAGGCGCCCTGACCCGGCCCGACCCGTCGACGCCCGCGTCACCCCACCCGGGGAGGCGCGGGCGTCAGCTCTTGGCGAGCCGTTCCAACGCGCCCCGGGCCACCTCGGGCCGGGTGGTGTACCAGAACGGCGGCAACGACCGGCGCAGGAACGGGCCGTAGCCCCGCGCCGTCTCCAGCCGCGAGTCGAGCACCGCGACCACGCCCCGGTCGCCGGTGGCCCGGATCAGCCGGCCGACGCCCTGTGCCAGCCGGACCGCGGCGATCGGCACGCTCACCGCCGCGAACCCGGAGCCGCCGCCCGCGTCCACCGCCGCCGCGCGGGCCGCGGCGAGTGGTTCGTCGGGGCGGGGGAAGGGCAGCCGGTCGATCACCACGAGCTGGCAGGCGTCGCCCGGCACGTCCACCCCCTGCCAGAGCGACATCACCCCGAACAGGCAGCTCTCCCGTTCCTGGCGGAACCGGCGGACCAGCAGCGGCAGCGCCTCCTCGCCCTGGAGCAGCACGGGCAGGTCGGTCCGCGCCCGGACCAGCTCCGCCGCCTGCTGGGCGGCCCGTCGCGACGAGAAGAGCCCGAGGGTACGCCCACCGAGCGCCCCGACCAGCGCCAACAACTCCTCGCCGGCGGCCGTGGGCAGGCCGGACACGCTGGGGCGGGGCAGGTGCGCGGCGACGTAGAGGATGCCCTGCCGGGCGTAGTCGAACGGCGAGCCCACGTCGAGCGACCGCCAGCCGGGCCCCTCCGTGGCCGGGACCGTGCCGATCGCCGCCCGGCTGCCCTCGGTGCTGGCCACCGGCGCCGGCCCGGCGGTGCGACCCGCGGCGGCCGCGGAGGCCAGCGCGGCGGCGGCCGGCGACGGCGGGGTGGGCGGCGGGGCCTCCAGCCCGAGCGCCCGGGCCACCGTGTCGAAGCGGCCGCCCAGGGCGAGCGTGGCCGAGGTGGCGACCACGGTGCGCTCGTCGTAGAGGTGGGTGGCGAGGGTGCCGGCCACCGACAGCGGCGCCACCACCAGCGCCCGCCGGCTGCCGTTCTCCGGCTTCTCCACCCAGGCCACGTCGTGGTCGGCCTCCTCCAGCAGCCGCTGGGCGGTGGTGGACAACTCGTCCAGCACCGCCTTCGCCTGCTGCTTGCGGACCGGGTCGGGGTCGTCGGCCTTCACGTCGCCGATCGACTCCAGCGCGGCCCGGGTCGCCGCGTCGAGCAGCGTGCACGCCTCCCGCAGCGCGGGCGGCAGGCCGGCGGTGAGCCGACCGGCCGGCGCCTCGGCCAGCCCCACCGTCAGCGCGTCGCCGGCCTCGGTGAGCCGGTCGGCCAGGTCGGGCCGGAGCAGCGGCCGGGCCCGCCGGGTGGACCGGTCGATCAGCTCGGGCACCAGCTCGGCCTGGGCGGCCGAGGAGACCCGGTCGGCCAGCTCGTGCGCCTCGTCCACCACGAGCAGCTTGTGCGGCGGCACGATGTGCCGCCCGGCGAGCATGTCGACGGCGAGCAGGCTGTGGTTGGTCACCACGATGTCGGCCTCCCGGGCGCGGGCCCGGGACGCCTCCGCGAAGCACTCCTGCCCGAACGGGCAGCGGCTGGCCCCGACGCACTCCCGGGCCGGCATGGAGACGCTGCGCCACACCTGGTCGTCGACGCCCGGGTCCAGCTCGTCGCGGTCGCCGGTGGCGGTCTTCTCGGCCCAGTCGCGCAGCCGCTGCACCTGCTTGCCCAGCCGGCCGGCCTCGCCCAGCCACTTCGTCCCGCCGGGACGGGGCGCGTCGAAGAGCGCGTCGTCCGGCTCGTCCTCCACCGAGCTGTCCAGCCGGGCCAGGCACAGGTAGTGGTGGCGGCCCTTGAGCACGGCGAAGGTGGGGCGGCGGCCGAGCACCGGCTCGACCGCGTCGGCCAGCCGGGGCAGGTCGTGGTCGACGAGCTGGGACTGCAACGCCAGGGTCGCGGTGGAGACCACCACCGGACCGTCCACGGTCAGGGACGGGGCCAGGTAGGCCAGCGACTTGCCGGTGCCGGTGCCGGCCTGCACCAGCAGGTGCTCGCCGGAGGCGATGCTCCGCTCGATCGCCTCGGCCATCTGCTGCTGGCCCGGCCGGGTCGCGCCGCCCGGCACCGCGCCCACCGCGGCGGCCAGCAGCGCCCCGCCGTCGGCGCGGCCGGCCCGGCGTTTCTTCGGGACAGCGGGGCCGGTGGCGGTGCGGGACGGGCTCACCGTGCGACCGTACCCGCCGGCACCGACGGGGGTCCCGCCGCTCCGGCCGCGTGGCGCGGTCGATGCGTCGCGTCCGGTTACCTCCCGATCGCGAGGCGTGGCCGGAATCGGTTAGGGTGCCAGGCATGCCGAGCGACGTGGTCCGCGTGATCTACCGCAAGTACGACGGCAGCGCGCACCGCGACTACCCGGCCCGCCGGCTCGCCGAGGACGACCTCGGCGTCTGGCTCGGCGTGCCGGCCGGCACCGAGTCGGTCTACCACGGCCGCCCCTCGGTCGAGCAGATCCCGTTCGTCCTGCTGGTGCCCCGGCACGGCTGGTGGACCGGGATGTTCAACCCGCCGCCGCGCACCAGCGAGGTCTACTGCGACATCGCCACCCCGGCCCGCTGGGAGGGTGAGGAGACGGTCCACCTGGTCGACCTCGACCTGGACGTGGTGCGTCGCCGGGAGACCGGCGTCGTCGAGCTGCGCGACGAGGACGAGTTCGCCGAGCACCGGGCCCGGTGGAGTTACCCGGACGACCTGGTCGCCGAGGCCGAGGCGGCGGCCCGCTGGCTGCTCGGCGCGCTCGGCGACGGCAGCGAGCCGTTCGCCACCTCGTACCGCAAGTGGTTGGCCCTGGTGGTCTGAACCGCGGTCACCAGCGCGGCGGCCAGGCGGCGTCCGGCCCGAGCGGCGGCAGGTCGGCCACCTTGTCCGGGTTGAGCTGGTTGAACACGCCGGTGACCCGCCCGTCGTGCACCGCGAACGAGGTGACCATCCGGATCGTCCGCCCGTCGCGGTGGAGGAACTCCGACTGCCACCCCAGCGTGCCGTCCACCAGCACCGGCCGGCCGCGCAGGGCGCCCCGCCCCCGGGCCTGGCCGTACAGGCCGAGGAGCAGGCGGCCGACCGCGTCGGTGCCGACCACCGGGCGGCGCCCCGCCGGGAAGTGCCCGCCGGAGTCGCCGATCGACATGACGTCCGGGGCCAGCACCCGGACCAGCTGGTCCAGCTCGCCGGACTCCACCGCGGCGGCGAAGGCGGTGAGCACGCGGCGCTGCTCGGCGAGGTCGGCGCTGTGCCGTGGCGCGTCCGGCCCGTGCACGGCCCGACGCCCCCGGGACGCGAGCTGCCGCGCCGCCTCCGGCGTCACGGCGAGCACGTCGGCCACGTCGCCGAACGGCACCGCGAAGACGTCGTGCAGCACGAACGCCACCCGCTGCTCCGGCGTCAGCCGCTCCAGCACCACCAGCAGCGCGGTGCCGAGCTGGTCGGCCCGGACCGCGCGCTCGGCCGGGTCGGGGGCGAAACCGTCCGCCGCCGGTAGGCCGCGCACCACCGGCTCGGGCAGCCACTGACCCGGGTACGCCTCGCGGCGCACGCGGGCGGAGCGGAGCACGTCCAGGCAGATCCGGGAACAGGTGGTGGTCAACCAGCCGCGCACGTCGCGGACGCGGGCCCGTTCGGCCGGGTCGGCGAGTGCGCCCGAGAAGCGCAGCCAGGTCTCCTGCACGGCGTCCTCGGCCTCGCTGCGGCTGCCCAGCATCCGCTGCGCGACCGCCAGGAGGTGCCCCCGTTCCGCCTCGAACTCCCCCGCAAGCTCGTCCACCCACCCATTCTCCCGCTCGCCCACCCCGCACCGCCCACCGCCCACCGCCCGCTGCCGCGCCCGCCCGCTGCCTGCCGTCCGTCGCCCCGGCTTCGCCGCCTGCCGTCCATCGCCCGGCTCCCCCGTTCACCCGCCTTCCCTCCCGGCCGCCGTGACCAAGCCGCCTGGCGTTCGGCCGTTCGCGCCCGTCCGGCCCAGTCCGGCGGGAGATCTTGGTACGAAACGGCCCCTATAGGGGCCAGTTCTTACCAAGATCTCGACCGATCCCACTTTGTGGAAGATCGATTCCGTTCGGTGAGGCGCTGGTTCCGAGAGGGGGTGACGTGCGTGAACGGGCGGGCGGGGGCGGGGGACTGCCGACGGGCGGGGCTGGCCGGGGAACGGGTGGAGGAGGTGGGCGGATGGAGGGTGAGTCGCAAAACGGGCGTAGCGGGCACGCCGTACCCATGATCGGGGTTGCGGGGTGAGGATCGGGGGATGAGTGGCGTGGTGGGGCCCGAGGGCGGGTCGATGCGGGAGTTGTTGCGGGTGGGCCCGGGGGCGGTGGACCTGGCGGCGATCGACCCCCGGTCGACACCGGGGTTGCCGGCGGCGGCCGGGCACGGGTCGGCGCGCAAGGAGTGGGCCCGTGGGCAGGTCGAGCTGGTCGGCGCGGAGCTGGGCCGGCAGCAGGAGATGCTCTACGCCGCCGCCCAGGGCGCGGCCGGGCCGGGGAGCGCCACCAGCGCGCCCAGCCAGGCCGGCGCACGGCTGGCCGGTGACCGGCCGCGCCGGGTGCTGCTGGTGCTTCAGGCCATGGACTGCGGCGGCAAGGACGGCGCGGTCAAGCGGGTGGCCGGCGCGATGAACCCGCTCGGGCTGCACATCCGTTCCTTCGGCCCGCCGACCGAGGAGGAGCGGCGGCACGACTTCCTCTGGCGCGTCCGGCGGGCGCTGCCGCCGCCGGGCTACGTGGGCGTGTTCAACCGCTCGCACTACGAGGACGTGCTCATCGCCCGGGTGGAGGAACTGGTCGACGAGGCCACCTGGCGGTCCCGGTACGCGATCATCAACGACTTCGAGCGGGAGCTGGTCGAGCAGTCCGTGACCGTGGTGAAGGTCATGCTGCACATCTCGTACGCGGAGCAGGGCGAGCGGCTGATGGAGCGGCTCACCGACCCGACGAAGTACTGGAAGTACAACCCGAGCGATCTGGACACCCGGGCCCGCTGGGACGATTACCGGGCCGCGTACACCGAGGCGCTGGAGCGTTGCGGGACGGACGCCGCGCCCTGGTTCGTGCTGCCGGCGGACCGCAAGTGGTACCGCGACTGGGCGCTGGCCCACCTGCTGCGGGAGACGTTCGACGGGTTGGATCTGGGGTATCCGCCTGCCGATTTCGACGTCGAACGGGAGCGTGACCGGTTGCGCGACCAGGGCGGCAAGTGATCAGGTGAACAGCAGGTGAACGAGCGGTGAATCGGGCCTGACCAGGGGTGGGCCGGTCGATGCCGGGTTCGACCGTGTCCCTAGCATGCCCAGAGCAGACGCCTCTCGCAGGCGACGGCCACCCTTCCACCGACACGACGAGGTCCGTGCTGTGAAGTTTTCCTTCCGTCCCACCGAGGGCGCCTTCTACGAGCTCTTCACCAGGGCCGCGCAGAACCTGGTGAAGGGGACCGACCTGCTCAACGAGCTGGGTCTGCCCGGCGCGGACGTGCAGTCGATCAGCGAGCGGCTGACCGAGGTCGAGCACGACAGCGACCAGATCACGCACGACCTCTACAAGAAGATCAACTCCACCTTCATCACGCCCTTCGACCGGGAGGACATCTACCGGCTGGGCTCGCTGCTCGACGACGTGATGGACCACCTGGAGGCGGTCGGCAACCTGCTCTACCTGTACGGCCTGACCAAGCTCCCGTCGCTGCCGCGCGAGCTGCACGAGCTGGTCAACGTGCTCGACCAGCAGGCCAAGCTCACCGCCGAGGCGATGCCCCGACTGAAGTCGATGAAGGACCTCGAGGACTACTGGATCGAGTGCAACCGGCTCGAGAACGACGGCGACCAGGCCTACCGGATGCTGCTGGTCCGCCTCTTCTCCGGTGAGTACGACGCGCTGACGGTGCTGAAGATGAAGGAGGTGGCCGACGAGCTGGAGGCCGCCTGCGACGCCTTCGAGCACGTCGCCAACACCGTCGAGACCATCGCGGTCAAGGAGTCCTGATCCCGTGACACCCGAACTCATCGCCGTGCTGGCGGTGATCGCGGTCGCCATGGCGTTCGACTACACGAACGGCTTCCATGACGCGGCCAACGCGATCGCCACCAGCATCTCGACCCGGGCGCTGACCCCCCGGATCGCGCTCGCGCTGGCCGCCGTCGGCAACTTCGTCGGCGCGCACTTCGGCGCCGGGGTCGCCAAGACGGTCGGCGACGGACTGGTGACGCTACCGACCGGGGTGGAGAGCCTCGGCGTGGTCTTCGCCGGCGTGCTCGGCGCGATCGCCTGGAACCTGATCACCTGGTACTTCGGCCTGCCGTCCTCCTCCTCGCACGCCCTCTTCGGCGGCCTGGTCGGCGCGACCCTGTTCGCCGCCGACGGCATCGTCCAGTGGGGCAACATCCTGGAGAAGGTCATCATCCCGATGGTCCTCTCGCCGGTGGTCGGCCTGGTGCTCGGCTTCCTGGTGATGCTGGCGATCATGTGGCTGTTCCGGAAGGGGCAGCCGGGCAAGCTCAGCCGGGGCTTCCGCTGGGCGCAGACCGTGTCCGCCGCCGCCATGTCGGTCGGCCACGGCATGCAGGACGCCGCCAAGACCATGGGCATCATCGTGCTGGCGCTCTACACCGGCGGCTTCCAGGAGAGCAAGACGCACATCCCGGGCTGGGTGTTCTGGACCTCCGCGACGATGCTGGCGCTCGGCACGTACGCGGGCGGCTGGCGGATCATCCGGACGTTGGGCCGGAAGATCATCGACCTCGGTCCGGCGGAGGGCTTCGCGGCCGAGACGGTGGCCAGCGCGGTGCTCTACTTCAACGCGCTGGTGCTCAAGGCTCCGATCTCCACCACGCACACGATCACCTCGGCGATCATGGGTGTGGGCGCGACGAAGCGGCTCTCCGCGGTGCGCTGGAACGTGGCCGGCAACATCGTGATCGCCTGGATCATCACGTTCCCGGCGGCGGCGGCCATCGCCTGCCTCGCGTACCTGCTGGTGCGCCCGCTGTTCTAAGGCGGGGCCCCCTTTTAACGCCTCAGGTAGAGGAGGGGCCCCTTCTTGACATCCGATGTTAAGAAGGGGCCCCTCCTTACACGTAGGAGACGCCGATCCGGGCCTTGATGTCGTCGATCAGGGTCATGACCTCCAGCGTGGCGGCGTGCGGCACCAACGGGCTCTCGGTCAGCCCCGCCGCCAGGCAGCGCCCCACCTCGATCGCCTCGTACTGGTAACCGCCGCCGGTCAGGTCCGCCGGGATGGTCTCCGGCTCGGCGTCGAGCCGGTGCAGCACCGCCGACGCGGGTCGGAAGAACGGCTCCGGCAGCTCGATCCGGCCGGTGGTCCCGGTGATCGACGCGGTGATCGCGGTGGCGCCGACCATCCCGCAGCTCAACGTCGCCACCGCGCCGGAGTCCCAGCCCAGGACGATGCCGGTGTTCTCGTCCACCGCCTCCGGGCTCAGCCGCGCCCACGCCCGCACGTGCTGCGGCGCACCGAGCACCAGGTGGGCCAGGCTCAGCGGGTAGACACCGAGGTCGAGCAGCGCGCCCCCGCCCAGCGCGGGATTCCGCATCCGGTGCTCGGGCGGGAACGGCCCGGCCACCCCGAAGTCGGCCCGGACGTGGGTCACCTCGCCGATCGCGCCGTCGGAGATCAGCTCCAGCACCCGCAGGATCAGCGGGTTGGTCCGCATCCACATGGCCTCCATGAGGAAGAGCCCGCGGGCGCGCGCCGTCTCCACCAGCTCGGTGGTGGTGGGCAGGTCCAGCGTGCAGGGCTTCTCCACCAGCACCCCCTTGCCGCCGGCCAGACAGGCCAGCGCCGCCTCGTGGTGCGCGGCATGCGGGGTGGCCACGTAGATCGCGTCCAGGTCCGGGTCCGCGGCCAGTTCGGCCCAGGAGGCGTACGCCCGCGGCACGTCGTGCCGCCGCGCGAACGTCTCGGCGCTCTCCCGGGTGCGCGACCCGACCGCCACCAGTTCGGCGTCCGGCACCAGCCGCAAATCGTCGGCGAAACAGGCGGCGATGTGCCCGGTGGCCAGGATTCCCCAACGCGTCATGCCGGCACGCTATCCCGGACGGCGTCGCCGTCGGCAGGGTGATCCACCGGTCGGGACGGGCTGGGCGGGCGGCGCGTGGGCCGGCGGGCACCGTCGCCGACCGGTACGCCCCAGGGGAACTAGGCTCGCCGCATGACGATCGACGGCTTCGCCGCACCCCCCGCCCTGGTGGAGCACGCCCGCCGGTTCCACGCCGAGGGTGGCGTGCCGGCGGTGCCCCGGGTCGCCGCCACCGTGCTGCTGCTCCGCCCGGCCGGTGACGACTTCGAGGTCTACCTGATCCGCCGGGTCGCGGCGATGACGTTCGGCGGCATGTACGCCTTCCCCGGCGGCGGGGTGGACCGCTCCGACTCCGAGGCGCACCTGGGCTGGGCCGGCCCGGAGCCGGCGGCCTGGGGTGAGCGGTTCCGGCTCGACCCGGCGGACGCGCAGGCGGTGGTCTGCGCCGCCGCCCGCGAGGTTTTCGAGGAGGCGGGCGTGCTGCTGGCCGGCCCGGACGCGGACACCGTGGTCGGCGACGTGAGCGGCGACGACTGGGAGGCGGCCCGGCAGGACCTGGTGGGTCGGCGTACCGGCTTCGCGGATCTGCTGGCCGGGCGCGGTCTGACGCTCCGGTCCGATCTGCTGCTGCCGTGGACCCGGTGGATCACGCCGGAGTTCGAGCCGCGCCGCTTCGACACGTACTTCTTCGTGGCGCTGCTGCCCGAGGGGCAGCGGACCCGCGACGTCTCCGGCGAGGCCGACCACACGCTGTGGCTGCGCCCGGCGGACGCGCTGGCCCGGGCGGAGGCGGGGGAGCTGACCATGCTGCCGCCGACGATGGTCACCCTGGGCGAGATCGCCGCCGCCGGCGACCTGGCCGGCGTGGCCCGCGCCGCCGCGGACCGCGACCCGGGTACGCCCATCCTGCCGCGCATCGAGGACCTGGACGGTGCCCAGCCGCGCTTCCTGCTCCGCTGAGCGGGGTGTTAAAAGGGGCCCCCTGCTATGCAGAATGCGTTAACAGGGGGCCCCTCCTTACACCTCAGCCGAAGCGGCCGGTGATGTAGTCCTCGGTCTTCTTCTGGCTCGGGTTGCTGAAGATCTTCTGGGTGTTGTCGTACTCGATCAGGCGGCCCGGGTCGCCGGTCTTCTCGATCGAGAAGAAGGCGGTGCGGTCCGACACCCGCGCGGCCTGCTGCATGTTGTGCGTGACGATGATGATGGTGAACTTGTCCTTCAGCTGGAACATCAGGTCCTCGATGGCCAGCGTGGAGATCGGGTCCAGGGCCGAGCACGGCTCGTCCATCAGCACCACCTGCGGCTCGACCGCGATGGTGCGGGCGATGCAGAGCCGCTGCTGCTGACCGCCGGAGAGGCCGGCGCCGGGCTTGCCGAGCCGGTCCTTGACCTCGTCCCACAGGTTCGCCGAGCGGAGCGCCTTCTCGGCCGTCTCCTCCAGGATCGACTTGCGTCGGACGCCGTTGAGCCGCAGCCCGGCCACCACGTTCTCGAAGATGCTCATGGTGGGGAACGGATTCGGCCGCTGGAAGACCATGCCGATCATCCGGCGTACGGCCGTGACGTCCACGTCGCGGTCGTAGATGTCCTGCCCGTCGATGGTCAGGTTGCCCTCGACCCGGGCGCCGGGCAGCACCTCGTGCATCCGGTTGATCGACCGCAGGAAGGTGGACTTGCCGCAGCCGGACGGGCCGATCAGGGCGGTCACCGTCTTCGGCTCGACGGTCAGGTTGATGTTCTCGATCGCCTTGAACCCGCCGTAGTAGGCGGTGACGTTCGACGCTTCGACGCGCTTGGCCATGGTGGCGGTACCTCCGGGGTTCATCGGCCGAGCCGGTTTCGACGGGCCAGCAACTTCGCCGCGACGGTCAGGACGAGGACGAGCGCGACCAGGGTGAGCGCCGCGGTCCACGCCCGCGCCGGCGAGTACTTCGAGGCCTCGCCGGCCTGCTGGTAGACGAAGAGGGCCAGCGACGACTGGTTGTTCTCGAACGGGTTGAAGTTGATCGAGGCGCCACCACCGGCGACGAGCAGCACCGGCGCGGTCTCGCCGGCGGCCCGCGCGATGGCGAGCATGATGCCGGTGACGATGCCGGGCAGCGCGGTCGGCAGCACGACCCGCAGGATGGTCTTCCACTTCGGCACGCCGAGGGCGTAGGCGCCCTCGCGCAGCGGCGCCGGCACGAGCCGGAGCATCTCCTCGGTGGACCGGACGATGGTGGGCAGCATGAGCACGCTCAACGCCAGCGCGGCGGCGAAGCCGGAGAAGCTCGGCCGGCCGTCGTTGAACCACGGCGAGACGATCAGCACCCAGAACGCCAGCACGAACAGGCCGGTGACGATCGACGGGATGCCGGTCATCACGTCGACGAAGAAGCGGATGGTGAACGCGAACCGGCCCCGGCCGTACTCGACCACGTAGATGGCGCAGAGCACGCCGAGCGGCACGGTGATCAGGGCGGCGATGCCGACCTGCTCCAGCGTGCCGATGATCGCGTGGTAGGCGCCGCCGTTGGCGTCCCGCGCCCCGATGTTGTTCATCGAGGTGCCGAAGAAGTTGCCGTCCAGCCGCTCGGAGCCCTTGCTGACCAGCGTCCACACCACCGAGGCCAGCGGCAGCACGGCCAGCACGAAGGCGGAGTGGATCAGCGCGCTCCAGGTCCGGTTGCGGGCGGACCGCCGGCCCTCCACCGCGTTCGTCGCGACGTAGAGACCGACCAGGTAGAGCAGCGCGCCGAGCACCACGACCAGGACCGGTCCGCCGATGCCGGCGCCGTACACGAGGGCCGCCGCGAGCAGCAGCGCCGCGACGGCGATGACGGGCGCGGCGTACGCCGGGAGGCGTCGGGCCCGCAGCGTGGCCGGCTGGGCCGGCGGGCGCGGGCGGGAGGGGGTGAGAGTGGAGGTCATGCCGCAGACTCCGTGAACTCGCGGCGGCGGTAGATGATCGCGCGCGCGGTGATGTTGACGATCAGTGTGATCGCGAAGAGCACCAGGCCGGAGGCGATCAGGGCGCCGCGGCCGGTGTCGTTCGCCTCGGCGAACCGGTTGGCGATGTTCGCGGCGATCGAGTTGCCGCCGCTCTGCAGGATGTTGAACGAGATGGCGTACGTCGAGCCGAGCGTGAGCGCCAGCGCGATGGTCTCGCCGAGCGCCCGGCCCAGGCCCAGCATCACCGCGGCGATGACGCCCGGCCGGCCGTACGGCAGGACCGCGGTGCGGATCATCTCCCAGCGGGTGGCGCCGAGCGCGAGGGCGGCCTCCTCGTTGGCGGTCGGGGTCTGCCGGAACACCTCGCGGGAGAGCGAGGTGACGATCGGCAGCACCATGATCGCCAGCACCACGGAGCCGAGCAGGATCGAGCTTCCGTACGGGCCGTCGCCGAAGATCGGGATCCAGCCGAAGTACGTGTTCAGCCAGGCGGAGAGGTCGGCGACCGGCTGGGCGAAGTAGTCGCGACCCCAGAGTCCGAAGACCACGCTCGGCACCGCGGCCAGCAGGTCGATCACGAACCCGAGTCCGTTGCCGAGCCGGCGGGGGGCGTAGTGCGACAGGTAGAGGGCGATGCCGAGCGCGACGGGCACCGCCATGAGCAGCGCCAACAGCGAGCTCAGGACGGTGCCGAAGGCGAGCGCGCCGATGCCGAACTTCGGCGGGTTGTCGTTCGGGAACCAGCCCTCGAAGGTCCAGAACGACTCGGTGTTGGCCCGCAGCGCCGGCACGGCCTTGGCGATCAGAAAGATCGCGATGGCCGCGATGATCACCAGCACCGTGGTGCCGGCGGCCAGGGTGAGGCCGCGGAACGCCCGTTCCGCGCCGAAGGCGCGGGCGCGGGGCAGGCCGCCGCCCCCGCCGAGGTCGCCGCCGGGGCGGCCAAGGGGGTTTCCGGAGCGCTCGGCCACACGCGCCGAGGCACCGGCGGGCCGCTCGTGGCTCGTGGCCACGGGGGTCCCGCCGGTGCCGGCGTGCGCCGAGCGGTGAGGGGTGTCACCCATCTGCTCGCTCGCTTCGCGTTGAGGAGGTGTCGATCAGGGCGTCAGGAGAGGCTCTTGACCGCGGCCTCGACCTTGGTGCGGACGGTCTCGGGCAGCGGGGCGTAGCCCAGCTCCACCAGCTCCTGCTGGCCCTCGGCGCTGGCGGCGTGGCCGAGCAGGCCCTTGACCAGGGGCAGCTTGTCGGCGGCGAGGCCCTTGCTGCAGACGATCTCGTAGGTCGCCAGGACGATCGGGTAGGCCCCGGCCTCCTTGGTGTTGTAGTCGATCGACATCTTGAGGTCGTTGCCCTGGCCCTCGAACTTGGCCCCGGCGATGGTCTTGCCGGCCGAGTCGCCGGTCAGCTCGACGAACTCGCCGGCGCCGTTCTTGACCTTGGCCATCTTCAGGCCGGAGTTCTCGGCGTACGACCACTCGACGTAGCTGATGGTGCCGTCGGTGCTCTTGACCTTGCTGGCCACGCCGTCGGACTTGGCCGCGCCGACGCCGCCCGGGGCCTTCCACGCCTTGGAGTTGCCCAGGGTCCAGTCCGCCTCGGCGGTCTTGGACAGGTACTTGGTGAAGTTGTCGGTGGTGCCCGACTCGTCGGAGCGGTGCACCGCCTGGATCGCGGTCGACGGGAGCTTGGCGTCCGGGTTGTCGGCCTTGATCGCCGCGTCGTCCCACTTGGTGACCTTGCCGGCGAAGATCTTCGCCAGGGTGGCCGGGCTGAACTGGAGGTTGTCCGCGCCGCTGACGTTGTAGACGACCGCGACCGGGCCGATCACCATCGGCAGGTTGAGGGCCTGGCCGCCGGCGCACTTGGCGTCGGCCTGCGGCTGCTCCTCCGGCTTGAGGGCGGAGTCGGAACCGGCGAAGTCGGCGGTGCCGGCGATGAACGCCTGGATGCCGGCGCCCGAGCCGCTCGGCTCGTAGTTGATCGTGGTGCCGGAGCACTTCTGCTGGTAGGCCTTGATCCACTCGGCCATGGCGTTCTTCTGCGCGGAGGAGCCCTGCGCGTTCAGCGTGCCGGTGGCGCAGTCCGCCGCGGCGGCGGAACCGGTGGCACCGGCGGCCGGCTCGTTGTTGTCCGAGCCGCAGGCGCTGAGACCGAGAACCGCGGTAAGAGCGAGACAGGCGATGGCGCCGTGCCGCTGGAGCTTCACTGGAGGGGTTTCCCTTCACGTCTTTGGTCAGGTCGCCCGGGGTGCCGGGGGCCGGCGCTGACCGGCTGACGTGAAAGTTAGGAGGGCCAGGTGGACGGTTCGCCGGTCAGAAGTGAACGAGGGGTGAACAAGCCCGATCCGCTCGCCGACGGGAAGCTGTAAGTGTGTTGTCCATTACATGAACTGCCGGGGGCAAGTCCCTCTTATCGTTATTTGTCCGGCGACGCGTGACCTGGGCGCTACCGGGCCGTGACGCCACCGTGATGCTCCCGCCGCGGCGAGTGTCCGATCTCAGGAGATGCGGTCGACGGCGGTCCCCACCCGCCGCCGCACCGCCTCGGGCAGCGCGGCGTACCCGAGGTCGCCCGCTGCGCCCTGACCCTGGCTGCTGATCGTGTAGCGGAAGAACGCCCGGGCGAGCGGAGCCTTGTCGACCGCCAGCCCTCGCTCGCAGATCACCTCGTAGGTGACCAGGGCCAGCGGGTACGCCCCGGGTGCCCGGGTGGCCCGTTCCAGCGAGAGCCGCAGGTCGGGCCCGAGTGCGCCGACGCTCTTGACGGTGGCCCGCGAGCTGGGGGCGACGAACTCACCGGCGCCGTTGCGCACGGCCGCGGCGGGCAGATCCCTGCCGCGCAGGTACGACAGTTCGAGGTAGCCGATCCTGCCCTGCTTCTCCTCCACCGCGTCCGGCACCCGCTTGGACCCGGACACGCCGACGCCTCCCGGCAGCGGCCACTTCCGGCTCGCACCGTAGGGCCAGCGCCCGGAGGCGGTCTCGGCGAGGAACGTGGTGAAGGCTTCGGTGGTGCCGGACGAATCGGCGCGGTGCACCGGGGTGATCCCGATCGACGGCAGGGCGGTGCCGGGATTGTCCGCCCGGATCGCCGGGTCGTCCCACCGTCGCACCGCCCCGGAGAAGATCGCGGCCACCGTGCCGGGGGTGAGCCGGAGCGGAGGGTTGCCGGGCAGGTGGTAGGTCACCGCCACCGGTCCGACCGCCATCGGCAGCGCGAGCGGGGCGGCGCCCACGCACCGGGTTCGGGCCTGCTCCAGCTCGTCCGGGGACAACGGCGAGTCGGTCCCCGCGAAGTCGGCGACGCCGGCGATGAAAGACGTGATTCCTGCCCCGGAGCCGGACGGTTCGTAGTTGATCGTCGTCCCGGGGCAGGCCCTCTGGAAGGCTGTCGACCACACCTGGACAGCGTCCGCCTGAGCAGAGGAGCCCTGGCCGTTCAGGGTGCCGCGGGCGCACGCGACCCCGGGGGTCGGCTCCCGGGTCGGCGCCGGGCCGCACGCGGCGATCACGGACAGCACGGACAGCAGCCCCGCGAAAGCGCCCCGGCGGCTGCCGCGCACCGTCAGACCGTCTGGTAGTTGACGTGTCCACACCAGCGGGCGAAGCCGGTCCGCTCGTACAGCGCGACAGCGCCGGTGTTGCTCTCGTCGACGTAGAGCATCACCCGGTCCAGCCCTCGCCGGTCACGCAGGTAGGTCAGGCCGGCGGCGGTGAGGACCCGGCCGAGCCCACCACGGTGCGCGGACGGGTCGACACCGAGCACGTAGACCTCGCCGATCGGGGCCGACCCGGGCCGCTCGTGCACCTTGGTCCAGTGGAAACCGAGCAGCCGGCCGGTGCCGGACTCGACCGCGAGCAGGAAGCCGGCGCTGTCGAACCACGACTCGCCGAGTCGTACGCGGAGGTCGTCCAGCGTCCACCGGCCCTGCTCGGGGTGCTGGGCGAAGGCGGCGTTGTTGACCGCCAACCAGGCCTCGTCGTCCTGGCCGGGACGGAACGCGCGCAGCTCCACCCCCTCGGGCAGGACCGGCTCGGGCAGCGCGGCGGTCAGCGGCCGGCGCAGCTGCCACAACACCCGGGCCCGGGTGAAGCCCAGATCGACCGCGAGCGCGGCGGCCGACGGGTGGTCGCCGTGCGCCCAGGCGCGCACCGGCCCGGTGGCGGCGGCCAGCACCGCCCGGGCCAGCGCCCGGCCGGTGCCCCGGCGCCGGTGCGCGGGGTGCACGACCAACTCCACGCCGACGCCGTCGGCCGGGGCGGTGGTGTCGAGGTGCGCGTAGCCGGTCAGGGCGCCGTCGGGGGTCCGGGCGGTGAGGTGCACGGCCGGTGCCTCCGGGTCGCGCAGCCGCAGCAGTACGTGTTCGTCGAGCGGGTCGGCACCGTCGGCGTCGCCGGCGGCGCGGGCCAGCGCCAGCACCTCGGTGACCTCGTCCGGCGTCAGCCGGTCCGCCGGGGCGACCTCGGCCGCACTCCGCCCTGCGTCGCTCGTCGGCTCGGTGCTGCTCATCCGTGTCACGGTAGCGGCCCGCGGGCCGCCGTTCGCGCCGGCTCCGGGCGGGTGGCGGTGGCCCTCGTCACGGGGCGTCGACGGGCAGCGGTTCCAGCTCGAACCGGGACAGCAGTTCGGGCAGCAGGCGCTGCAACGCGGCCACGGTGCCGGAACGGTCGCCGCCGGCGTCGTGCATGAGCACGATCGCGCCGGGGCCGGTCTGGGTGCGGACGGTCGCCTCGATGGTGGTCGCGCCCGGCGCCTTCCAGTCCGACGGGTCGACGTTCCAGTGCAGCGGGGTGAGGCCCAGCTCCGCGCAGACCGACACCACCGAGGCGGTCCAGGCGCCGCCCGGCTGGCGGTAGTACGCGATGTGCGCGTCGGGCGCGGCGGCCAGGATCGCGTCGTTGGTGCGCAGCAGGTCGGCGCGGATCGTCTCCGGCGACCGCTTGCCCAGGTTGACGTCGTGCCGCCAGGAGTGGTTGCAGACGGTGTGCCCCTCGGCCACGATCGACCGGAGCAGGTCCGGGTGGCTCTCGACGTTCTCGCCGACGACGCAGAACGTGGCCTTCACGCCGTACTGGCTCAGCAGGGCTAGCACCTGCGGGGTCCACCGGGGGTCGGGGCCGTCGTCGAACGTCAGCGCGACACGGGCGGAGCCGGTGGCGGTCAGGGCGCCGAACGGGCCGGGGCCGTCGTCGCCACCGTCCGGGGCGCTCGGGTCGGCGTCCGGTGAGGTGTCGGGGAGCGCCCGGCCCGGTGCCGCGGGGAACTCGGTGCTCGGCGGCTGGTCGGCGTAGTGCGGCCCGGCGGTGGAACTGGCCACCCCGGTGGTCGTCGGGTGCTGCTCCGGCACCAGGCTGCGACCCAGCACGTAGGCCGAGGCCAGGAGGCCGGCCAGCACCACGGTCACGATGCCGGTCGCGCGCACGGTCGCGCCCGACATCAGTGGTACCGGCCGTTCGTCGCCCCCGTGGTCACCGCGCGCACCGTCGCCCCCTTTACCCGCCAAATCCGGCAGTCAGGATATGACTGACTGATGGGGCAAAAAGGGCATTCAGTGAAACTGTTCCCCCGTCGGGGGAGCGGTCAGACCGGAATCGGGGCGGGCTCCGACTCGGGCAGCGAACGCGACGGCGGCACCACGAACTTGTAACCGACCTGCCGGACCGTGCCGATCATCGACTCGTACTCGGAACCGAGCTTGGCGCGCAGGCGCCGGACGTGCACGTCCACCGTGCGCGTGCCGCCGAAGTAGTCGTAGCCCCAGACCTCGCGGAGCAACTGGTCCCGGGTGAAGACCCGCCCCGGGTGCTGGGCGAGGAACTTCAACAGCTCGAACTCCTTGTAGGTGAGGTCGAGCGGGCGGCCCTTCAGCTTCGCGGCGTAGGTGTCCGGGTCGATGTTCAGCTCACCGGCCCGGATCGAGCCGCCGGCGCCGGCGGTGGCGTTGCTCAACCGGCCGACCGCGAGCCGCAGTCGGGCCTCCACCTCGGCCGGGCCGGCCGCGGCGAGGATCACGTCGTCCACGCCCCAGTCGGCGTTCAGCGCGATCAGGCCGGCCTCGGTGACCACCGCGACCAGCGGCACGCCCAGCCCGGTGGCGTGGAGCATCCGGCAGGTGGCCCGCGCCTCGCTCAACTCCGAGCGGGCGTCCACCAGGACGGCGTCCGGGGTCGGGCCGGAGACCAGCGTGCGGACGTCGCGGGGTGCGGTGCGGACCGAGTGCGGCAGCAGGTCGAGCGCCGGCAACACCGCCGACGGCTCACCCGCCCGTGCGGTCACGAGCAGCAGGAGCTCCACGATCACCTCCGTCCCGGCGGCCCTTCGGCCGCACGCGACCAGCGGCACGCCCGGGTGTGGGGCGGCGCTGTGAACTTGCGTGGGTCCCGGCGTCGCTGACGGGCGGGGTAACGGGTTGAGCGTAACCGATCGTCCGGCCGTCACCTTCGCGTCCTTTCCCGTTTGCCCCATCTGCCCTCGATCGCGGCGCAGGTTTTAACGTTGCCGAAACCGTGACCTCCGCCGAGCCGCCCGGGTCTGGCACGATCGGGGGCGTGTTTCCCTCCACCTCGCGCGACAGCGGTCGTGAACCGTGGGCCGACGACCCGCCACCCGGGCCGTCCGGCCCCGCCCGTGGCTACCTGCCCGCCCCGCGTACCGGGCCCGCTGAAGAGGAGGGCGAACGGCGGGAGCGGAAGGGCCCGCGCCGGCTCCGCAAGGGCGGCCCCGGTCGGCGTCCCGACGACGAGCCCGGCGAGGCCCCCGAGGAGGAGGTCCCGCCGGTGGAGTTCCGCCGGCCGCTGGCGCTGACCGTGGCGGGCTTCGCCGCGCTGCTCGGCGTGGGGCTGGTCCTCGGAGCACAGACCTCCGGCCCCGGGCACCGGCTGCCCTTCGCGATCATCATCTTCGGCGTCCAGCTGCTCTTCGTGCTCGCCTGGACGATGGCCATGCGACCGCCCGCCCTCCTGGTCGTCGCGCTGGTCAGCGTCGGCGCGGCGGTCATCGCGGACGTCGCCGCCGTCCGGTCGGACGTCGCCGGCCTGGCCCCGCTCGGCTACGCGGCCGCCGCCGGACTGCTGCTCGGCGTGCTGGGTCAGCTCGTCCGCCGGGTCGACCGGGCCCGGGTCACCGAGTCGCTGGGCGGCACCCTGCTCATCGTGGTCGGCGTGGTCGCCTTCGGCACGTTGATCGTGCTCAGCCGGATCCCCAAGGGCACCCAGGCGATCACGCTCTGCCTCACCGCCGCCGGGGTGGCCCTGCTGGTGGCCCGGTTGACCGACGCCATCGCCCCCTGGCCCCGGCTCGCCCCGCAGGTGCCCCGCGGCGCGGCCGGTGTGGTGGCGGGCGCCATGCTCGGCACCCTGACCAGCGCCGTGCTCGGCAGCTACCTGGTCGGGTTCACCCCGACCAGCGCCGCGCTGGTCGGCGTGGTCGCCGCGGCCACCGCCGTGCTGGCCGACCTCGCCGTGGGCTACGCCGAGGCGGGCCGGCTGATGGCCGGCGAGCCGCCGACCATGTGGGTGGCCCGGCACATGCAGGGGCCGCTGGGCGGCTTCGCGCTCGCCGCGCCGGCCGCGTACGCGATGTGCGTGCTCTTCCTCTGAGCCCGCGGTTGGGGAGGATTCGCCTCGGGTAAGTACGGTTGCGCCGCGAGGCGCGGTGACGGCGGCGAGGACTGGAGGCGGCGTGGCAGAGGCGTACCCGGCGGAGGGCCGGCCCCGCCGGCGGGGTCGGAAGGTGCTCATCGGATTCGTCGTCCTGCTGCTCGTGCTGGCCGGGCTGCTGGTCGTCGCCGACCGGGTGGCCGCCGGCGTGGCCGAGCGGGCGATCGCCGACCAGGTGCGCCAGGAGGTGGCGAAGCAGGACGCGCAGTCCGCCGCGCCCCAGGTCGAGGTGGGCGGCTTCCCGTTCCTGAACCAGGTTCTCGCCGGGAGGTACGAGCGCATCTCGATCCAGCTGACCGACGTGCAGGGCAACGTCCAGGGCGACGCGGTCAGCGTGCCGCGGCTGGACGTGGACGCCCGCAACGTGACCGCGTCGCTGGACACGCTCCGCTCCGGCCAGGGCGACGTGGTGGCGGAGAGCGTCGTCGGCCGGGGCACGGTCACCTACGACAGCCTGGCCAAGCTGCTGGACCGGCCCGGGCTGACGCTGGGCGAGCGCGACGGCAAGCTCGCCGTCACCGCCCCGGTGGACATCCTCGGCGTCAAGCTGACCGTCAACGGCACCGCCGACGTGACAGTGGTCGACGGCAAGGTGGCGCTGCGCTTCAACGACCTCGCCGCCGAAGGGCTGCCGAACGTGCCGCTGGCGCGGAGCCTGCTGGCCAACTACGCCAAGGGCATCTCGATCGACGTGCCGCTGCCGGAACTGCCGTTCCAGCTCAACGTTCGCAAGGTCCAGCCGACGCCGGAGGGCCTGACCGTGGACGCGGACGCGAAGAACGTGCCGATCAACTCCGCCCGCTGACGTCCCGGATGCTGGTCGGCCCGGTGCCCTACGGCCGGGTCGGCTGGTAGTCTCCCTCCCCATGGGGACCCACCTCACCAAACGGCGCGCGGTCGACCTGTGCCGCGTGGCCACCTGCCTGTGTCGCCCCGTCATCTGACGGCGGGGCTGTCCCCGGTCGCCTGAGCGACCATCGGCACCAAGGGTCCGCAACACCCCCCTGAACGCCCGGCAGCGGCGCCGTCGCACGTACCCGTGATCCGTTCCTAGCTCTGGGTCCCGCGCGTGGTGCGACACCTACCGACCTCGATCCCCGCGCGCAGGCTCACCACCCATCCTCACCAGGGAGTGATCTGATGAGTCGCGACACCGCACTCGTCTCGGCCGAGTGGGCCGAGAAGAACCTCGACGCCCCGGGCGTCGTCTTCGTCGAGGTCGACGAGGACACCTCGGCCTACGACACCGGCCACATCGCCGGCGCGATCAAGCTCGACTGGCGGACCGACCTGCAGGACCCGATCCGTCGGGACTTCGTCAACCGGTCCCAGTTCGAGGCGCTGCTCTCCGAGCGGGGCATCGCCAACGACGACGTCGTCGTCCTCTACGGCGGCAACAACAACTGGTTCGCCGCGTACGCGTACTGGTACTTCAAGCTCTACGGCCACCGCGACGTCAAGCTGCTCGACGGCGGCCGCAAGAAGTGGGAGCTGGACGCCCGTCCGCTGGTCACCGACGCGGTCGAGCGGCCGAGGACGCAGTACGTGGCGCAGGAGCCGGACACCTCGATCCGCGCGTTCCGCGACGAGGTGGTCGACGCCATCGGCACCAAGAACCTGGTCGACGTGCGCAGCCCCGACGAGTACGCCGGCCGGCTGCTCGCCCCGGCCCACCTCCCGCAGGAGCAGGCGCAGCGGGCCGGTCACGTGCCGACCGCGATCAGCGTGCCGTGGTCCAAGGCGGCGAACGAGGACGGCACGTTCAAGTCCGACGACGAGCTGCGCAAGATCTACGCCGACGCCGGGCTGGACGACGGCAAGGAGACGATCGCCTACTGCCGCATCGGCGAGCGCTCCTCGCACACCTGGTTCGTGCTCCAGGAGCTGCTCGGGCACCGCAACGTGAAGAACTACGACGGTTCCTGGACCGAGTACGGCTCGCTGGTCGGCGTGCCGGTGGCGCTCGGTGACGAGCCCGGGGAGGCCTGACATGACCGCTCCGACCGCTCCCACCGCCGCCGGTTGCGCCGCGCCGGACCAGGCCGCCCCCCTCCCGGCCAGCCTGGACCTGGAGAAGGAAACCGTCATCACCGGCCGGGTGCTGGCCGAGTCCGGCGAGGTCGTGCCGGGCGCGTACGTCCGCTTGCTCGACTCGACCGGCGAGTTCACCGCCGAGGTGGTGACCTCGGCGGCCGGCCAGTTCCGGTTCTTCGCCGCGCCGGGCTCGTGGACCCTGCGGGCGCTCTCCCGCCACGGCAACGGCGACACCGCCGTGACCGCGGCCCGGGGGATCAACGAGGTGACCGTCGCGGTCGCCGCCTGACCCACGCTCTGACCGTGGCCCGTCACCCCACCGGGGTGACGGGCCACGAGCCGTTCCGGGGATCGGGGTTGCCGAGGCGCGGGCGGCCGGGTCGCCGGCACGTGGCACCATGGCCCGGTGAGTGCCGTCCAGGCGGGATACGCCCCGCCCACCCCTCCCGACCGGCCCGCCGCCGGCCGGCGTCGGCTGCGCTGGCTGGTGGCCGCCACGGTGGTGTGGGCCGTGCTGCTCGCCGGGCTGACCTGGTGGTCGGTGCGCAACGACCCGCCGACGGTCAAGGAGCAGCGCTCGCTGGACCAGGCCGGCCCGGTGGTGGACCGGGCGGTCGGCGTGCTGACCGCCGCGATCGGGGCGGACGGCGTCCCGGCGCTCCTGCCGGACCGGCTGGAGCGGGGTTGCCGGGTGACGCCGCTGGACGACGGCGCGTCCCTGGAACGTGGCGTCGAGGTGGCGACCGGCGACGTCGACGTCCGGGAGGTGTTGCGTCGGGTGGCCGACCGGCTGCCGGCGCAGTGGCGCGCCGGTGTCTCGACGCTCGACGGCGAGCCGCTGCTGCGCGCCGACGCCGGGGAGTTCGTCGCGGTCGAGGGCCGGTCCGGCGGGCCGGGCCGGGTGCTGCTGACGGCCGCCACCGGCTGCCGGCCGGTCGGTGCGGGCTACCGCGCTCCCGCCGCCGACGCCGCCGCCGAGTCCGCCGCGCTGGCCCGCGCGCTGGGCCGCTGGGGCGGCGCCACCGGGCCGGTCCAGGTGCTGGCCGCGCCCTGCCCGGGCGGAGGGACCACACGGACCGCCCGCGCCGAGGCCGCCGTGGCGGCCGACCAGCCGCTCGCCCCCGCGTTCGGCGTCGGCGCCGCGCCGGTGGTGGACTCCGCCGACCGGTACGCCCGGGCGGGTGACCCGGCGGTGCTGGCCGAGCGGGTCGACGAGCGGGTCCGGGTCGCGGTCACCACCTCCTGCCCCGGCTGACCCCGCTCAGTGCCGGTGGCCCCGGTGCTCGTCGTGCGCGGTGCGGCTGCGGCCCAGGGCGTCCACCCGGCCCCACCGGCCGGGGATGTCGAGCAGCTCCACCCGGCCCATGCCCGGCGGCACGGCCGGATCGATGATCAGGTGCTCGCCCTGCGGCTCCAGCCCCAGCATCACCCGGAGCAGCAGCAGCGGCGTGCCGGCGGACCAGGCCTGCGGGCTGCACGCGGTCGGGTACTGCACCGGGTAGTCGGTGAGGCCGCGCTCGTAGCCGGCGAACGCCTCGGGGAGCCGCCCGTCGAAGTAGCGGGACGCGCTCAGCATCGACTCGCAGATCCGGCCGGCCTCGTCGCGGAAGCCGTACTTCCACAGGCCCCAGGCGATGATCGAGTTGTCGAACGGCCACACGGTGCCGACGTGGTAGCCGATCGGGTTGTACCGGCCCTGGTCGTCGGCGAGCGTCCGTACCCCCCAGCCGGAGAAGAGCCGCGGTCCGAGCAGGTGCGCGGCGATCGCCGGCGCCCGGGACTCGTCGACGATGCCGCTCCACAGCAGGTGGCCGATGTTCGAGGTGAGCGCGTCCACGTGCCGCCCCTGCGGGTCCAGGGCCAACGCGTAGTACTCCCGCTCCGGGATCCAGAAGTCGCGGTTGAACCGCTCCTTGAGCGCCGCCGCCTCCCGCTCCAGCCGGTCGGCGTACGCCGGGTCGTTCCAGTGGGTGCGGGCCAGCCGGGCGCCGCGCAGCTTGGCGTCGTACGCGTACCCCTGGAGTTCGCAGGTGGCGCGGGGGAAGTCCGGCATCCGGCCGTCGGCGTAGGAGATGGAGTCCGGCGAGTCCTTCCAGCACTGGTTCGGCAGCCCGGTCTCCGGGTTGCGGCTCATGTACCAGACGTAGCCCGTGCCGAGCAGGTCCCCGTACGTGTCGAGCCAGGTCAGCGCCGCCCGGGTCTCGTACTCCAGCTGGTGGACCAGCTTCGCGTCGCCGGTCCAGCGCTCGTACTCGTCGAGCAGGATCACGAACAGCGCGCTGGTGTCGGCCGCGCCGTAGTACGGCGAGTGCGGCTGCTCCTCGAAGCCGGCGGTCTCGCCGTACCGCAGCTCGTGCAGGATCTTGCCGGGCTCCTCGTCCCGGAAGTCGTCGATCCGGCTGCCCTGGAGTCCCGCCAGCATGAGGATGGTCGGCTGGACCAGTTCGGGAAGGAACGGCAGCGCCTGGAGTGAGGTGAACATGCTGTCCCGCCCGAACAGGGTCATGAACCAGGGCAGGCCGGCGGCGACCAGCCGGACCCCGAGGGTGATCGACTCGTACCGGAGGGCGGCCAGGTCGTTCAGGCTGCGCCGGTACGCCCCGGCCAGCGGCTCGCAGTCGCAGCCCAGCTTCGGGGCGCGTTCGATGAGCGCGTTCTGCTCGGCGTGGATCTCCGACGCCGAGCGGTGCCCGCCCAGCGGCAGGGTGGCCCGGATGTCCTCGCCGCGGGCCCCGTAGA
Source organism: Micromonospora sp. WMMD754 (assembly GCF_049315235.1). NCBI lineage: Bacteria > Bacillati > Actinomycetota > Actinomycetes > Micromonosporales > Micromonosporaceae > Micromonospora > Micromonospora sp. WMMD754. The sequence continues at coordinate 1,443,335 of NZ_CP186058.1, read as the reverse complement.
TCACGGTGGCGACGTGCAGCCGGGTGGTCCACTCGCCGTGTGCCGGCACCCGGATCCGGAACGTCATCCCGTTCGAGTCGACCTCGGCCGGGGCGGTGCTGGTCACCCGGGCCTCGCGGTGGAACGCCTCGCGCCGGTAGGTGAGCCGGAGGGCGTTCTCCTCGACGGTCGGCGTGGTGCGGCCCTTCTTCTCCCGCTGGTGCTTGATCTCGAAGAGGTCGGCGAAGTCCGACCCGATCTCCAGCCGCAGGCGGAACTCCTTCTCCTGCTCGGAGTGGTTGAGCAGGGTCAGTTCCTCGTCGAAGCTGCCGCCGATCGAGCGGCTGCGGATCACCGAGACCTTCGCGTCCAGGTAGTGCGTCGGCTCGCCGGGCACCATGAAGAACCGGGTCTTGTAGGACAGCGAGTCGTCGATCGAGAGCGCGTGCAGCAGTTGGCCGTCGAGCGACAGGATCCAGGTGGAGATGAACCGGGTGTCGAAGGAGAACAGCCCGGTGGGGAAGTCGTACGACGGCTCGATGTTGCCGCGCCCGTCGCTGACCAGGAACGTGTTGCCGTCGAGGATGCTGACCCGTTCCTTCACACCGACCGCCGGGCGTGTTCTCGGGCGGTCTCCCGCGGGTCCCGCACCCCGGGCCGGTCGGGCAGGAAGCGGCGGAACAGCAGGAACAGCGCCACCTTTCCACTGAAGGTGGCCTCGTTGCGCAGCACCGCCGCCATGCCCGCCTCCTCGCCGGTGACCAGTTTCTCGAAGAGCCGGGTGGACACGGTCAGCACGGCGTCCGGCGGTCGCTGCTCCTCCCGGGTCACCTGGGCCGACCCGGGAGCGAGCGTCACGAACCAGTGCCCGGTGCGGTTGCCGTCGGTCAGGTCGATCTGCAGGGTCCCGGCTATCGGGCTGCGCAGGACGGACGCGGCCCGCGCCGGCAACGACGCGAAGAACCGCTCGGTCGCCTCACTCACATCCGAATGGTAGGCAGCCTGGGGACATGTCGGGACGGGATCGGCTCTCAGGGCAGAATGGACAACCCGGGCGGGTTGCTCAGTAGACGAGGGCCTGCGCGCCCTCGGTCATGGCTTCCTCGACGAAGACCGCCGCGCCCGCGATCCGCACGCCGGGGATCACGTCGTCCGTGCCGATGTCGCGGCGGGCGGCGCACTGGGTGCAGGCCGTCACCCGGCCGGTGGTCAGGATGACGTGCAGCAGCTCACCCAGCGGCGCGGAGTGCGGCAGCTCGAACGACTCCGCCCGCCCGGGCAGCGCGAACCAGGTCGACTCGCCGGTGAGCCAGAGCGACACGTCCACCCCCGCCGCGGCGGCGGTGGCGGCGACGGTGAACGCCTGGGCACAGCGTTCCGGGGCGTCCGCGCCCGCGGTGGCCTTGACGACGAGAGTGCGCGCCATGGCACCCAGCATAGGATGGCCCGGATGGTTACCGAGATCGGGTTCGTCAGCCTGCTGGTCGCCGGCCTGGGCGCGCTCGCCGGTGGCCTGGTCTATGTCGCTGTGCGTATCGCAAGAGGTAAGTGGTGAATCTGTGAGTGAGAATCCGCTTCAGCCGCCGTGGCTGAACGCGCCGCCGGTCGACCCGTACCCGTACGAGGAGAGCCACGACCTGCGTGTCGGTCCGAAGCTGCACCGGAGCCTGGACGGGCTGCTGCCGTACATCGGGGTGTGGCGCGGGCGGGGCCGGGGCGGGTTCCCGACGATCGATGACTTCGACTTCGCGCAGGAGATCCGGATCAGCCACGACGGCCGGCCGTTCCTGTTCTACGAGTCGCGGGCCTGGATCCTGGACGAGCAGAGCCGTCCGGTCCGCCCGGCCGGTCGCGAGGTGGGCTGGTGGCGTCCGGTGATGGACGGCGACCGGGTCACCGACGAGCTGGAGGCGTTGATGACCACGCCGACCGGCGTGATGGAGCTGCACATCGGCAAGCGCAAGGGCACCCAGATCGAGTTCGCCACCGACGCGGTCGTCCGCACGGCCACGGCGAAGGAGGTCACCGCCGGCGCCCGCCTCTTCGGCATCGTCGAGGGCGCCCTGCTCTACGCCCAGGAGATGGCCGCCGTGGGCCAGCCCCTCAGCCCCCACCTCTCCGCCCGCCTCACCCGGGTAGCCGGCTGACCCCCGGTTCTGCGTCGATCAAGGAGTTCGCGTCGGAGTCGATCTCTCCGCTGACGCGAACTCCTTGATCACCGTGTGTCGGCGGGCTGGGGGAAGCCCAGGAGGGTGAGCAGGCGGTGGGTCAGGGGGGAGCGGGGGTGTGGGGTTCCGTCCAGGGTGCGGACCTCCGCGAGGCCGCGCAGGGAGCTGGTCAGCCAGATCGCCTCGGCGTCGCGCAGGTCGGCCACCGTGGGCAGGTGCTCGCCGGCCCCCAGGCCCAGCTCGGCCGCCCGGCCCAGCAGGTGGTGGGCGGTCACGCCGGGTAGCACCCCGGTCTGCGCCGCCGGCACCGTGAGGAGACGGCCGCCGCGCAGCCACACCACGTTGGCGGTGGGCCCCTCCAGCACGTAGCCGTCGGTCGAGAGCCAGAGCACGTCGTCCACGCCGGTCCGCCGCGCCCATCGCCGGGCGGCGGTGCTGAGCGCGTACGAGGTGGACTTCACGCCGCTCGGCAGCCACCCCAGCTCCGGGCGGGAGCGCGCGGCCACCCCGAGCGGCAGCGTGGCCACCGTCACCCCGTCCCGACGGGCCCGCCGGGCGGACGCGGGCACCTCGCCGAGCGTGGCGTACACCGTGGGCGGCCCGCCGCCCTCCGGCCCCCGGGTGCAGACCAGCCGAAGCGCGCCCTCGGTCCGCGCGGGCCAGCCGGCGCACACCGCGTGCAGCAGCTCCACCAGCACCGCGACCGGGGGCAGCGGCAGGTCGATCGCCGCCGCGCCGGCGCGCAGCCGGTCCAGGTGGGCGTCGCGCAGCCAGGGTCGGCCGTCGCGCAGGTGCAGCGTCTCGAACAGGCCGTCGCCGTGCAGGACACCCCGGTCGTCGGCGCGCAGCACCGGCTCGCCGGCCGGCACCAGCCCCCGGCCGGGCACCGCCACCCGTGTCGCCTCCACGGGCGCAGCGTAGTGGCGTACCTCGCGGCGAGCGGGACCGACGCGGCGGCCGAACTATGATCGGACGGTGTCCGAATCCTCCCTCGCGGAAATGCTCCGCTCGCGCGGGCTGCGGCTGACGGCGCAGCGGCAGCTGATCCTCCAGGCCGTCCTCGATCTGGGGCACGCCACCCCGGAGCAGGTGCACACGGCGGTCCGGGAGGTGGCGGCCGGGGTCAACATCACCACCATCTACCGCACGCTGGAACTGCTGGAACGGCTCGGTCTGGTCACGCACACCCACCTCTCGCACGGCTCGCCGACCTATCACGCGGCCGGCGAGCACCAGCACGTGCACCTGGTGTGCCGGGAGTGCGGGGCGATCGACGAGATCTCCCCGGAGATGCTCCGACCGCTCGCCGACCAGTTGGCCGGGCAGCGCGGGTTCCAGGTCGACATCGGGCACGTCGCGCTCTTCGGGGTCTGCGGTCGGTGCGCACAGGACGGGGACAACAAATGATCGACATCGCGGGCGCGGTGGCCGCCGACGCCATCGACGAGGAGACCCGGGACCAGCCCGAGCCGGCCCACCGGGCGGCCGGGGTCGGTCCGGTGGTCGCCCACTACGGCGACCCGATGCGCGAGCAGCGCGTGCTGGCCACCGGCGTCGGGCTGGTGGACCGCTCGCACCGGGGCGTGATCGCCGTGCCGGGCGAGGAGCGGATCGGCTGGCTGCACACGCTGACCAGCCAGCACCTGGCCGCGCTGGCCCCCTGGCAGGGCACCGAGCTGCTGGTGCTCTCGCCGCACGGGCACGTCGAGCAGCACGCGATGGTCGCCGACGACGGCGAGACCACCTGGCTGGACACCGAGCCGGGGACGACCGGCGGACTCCTGTCCTACCTGGAGCGGATGCGCTTCTTCAGCAAGGTCGACCCCCGCGACGCCACCGCCGACCACGCGTTGCTCTCGCTGGTCGGCCCGGAGGCCGCCGGCGCGCTCGACACGCTGGGCGTCACCGGGCTGGCCGCCCCCGACGTGATCGGGGTGCCGGGCCCGAAGTTCCGCTCCGGCGAGCTGCCCGCGCGGCCCTCCGTGGTGTACGACGTGAAGCCGCTGCCGGTGGGCGGGTGGGCCCGGCGGGTGGCGCTCGGCGTCGACCTGCTGGTGCCCCGGCCGGCCATGGCGCAGGTGGTGGCCGAGTTGCGGGGCGCCGGCGTGCCGGTGGCCGGGTTGTGGGCGTACGAGGCGATCCGGGTGGCCGCCCGGCGGGCCCGGGCCGGCGTGGACACCGACCACCGCACCATCCCCGCCGAGGTCGACCTGATCGCCCCGGCGGTGCACCTGGACAAGGGTTGCTACCGAGGGCAGGAGACGGTGGCCCGGGTGCACAACCTGGGCAAGCCGCCCCGCCGGCTCGTGCTGCTGCACCTGGACGGCGTGGCCAGCGACCAGCCGCCGGTCGCCGGTACGCCGGTGACGGTCGACGGGCGGACCGTCGGCTTCGTCGGCACCGCGGTGCACCACTTCGAGTTGGGCCAGATCGCGCTCGCCGTGGTGAAGCGCAACACGCCCGACGACGCCCGCCTGATGGTCGGCGAGAGCGCGGCCGCCATCGACGCGATGTAAGGAAGGGCCCCCGCTTAACGCCTTCGGTAGAGGAAGGGCCCCTGCTTAACGCCTCTCGCGCCGGAAAATCTTCGGTCGACCCGGCAGTGGGCGGGGGTCTAGGATCCGGGCATGACGACAGGGACGTTGATCACGGTTGCCCCCACCGGCGCGGAGTCGGCCAAGGCGGAGGTGCCGGCGCTGCCGGTGACGCTCGACGAGCTGGTGCTGACCGCCAAGGAGTGCGAGGCGCTCGGCGCGGCCGTGATCCACGTCCACATCCGCGACGACGAGGCGCGGCCCACGCTCGACCAGGGCCGGCTGCGGGCCACCGTGGCGGCGCTGCGGGAGAACACCGACCTGATCGTGCAGCTCTCCTCCGGCGGCGCGGTGACCGACCCGGAGGCCGCCCGCCTCGCCGTGCTCGACGCCGGGCCGGACATGGCCTCCTGCACCATGGGCACCGTCAACTTCGGCGACGACGTCTTCCTCAACCGCTGGGAGTTCATCGTCGACCTGCACACCCGGATGCAGGAGCGGGGCGTCGTCCCCGAGTACGAGATCTTCGACCTCGGTCATCTCACCGCGTTGCAGCGGCTGCTCGGCAAGTACGGCCTGCCGCACGGCGGACACGTGCACGTGGACTTCGTCATGGGTGTGCCGGGCGGCATGCCGGGCACCACCGCCACCCTGGTGGCGGCCCAGCAGATGCTGCGCGACCTGCCCGAGGGCACCACGTTCTCGGCCACCGGCATTGGGCGCAGCACCATCCCGGTGATGCTCGCCTCGCTGTCCACCGGCGGCCACCTCCGGGTCGGCATGGAGGACACGGTCACGTACGCCAAGGGCCGGCCGGTGGAGTCCAACATGCAGCTCGTCGCGCGCGCCGTCGGTTTCGCCCAGCTCGCCCAGCGCCCGCCGCTGACCACCGCCGAGGCCCGAACGCTGCTCGGCGTGTAAGTGGCACACGAGCACCCGCCCTTGTACGCCCGAGGCTGACGTCGCAGCTCACCCCCGTGTCGGACGGGCCCGCCCCGTCGGTACCGTCCATCTCGTGGGAAAGACGTACGAGGGCGGCGTGCCGCTCGCCGAGGTGGTCCGGTCCGGTTTCGTGGAGGGCGTCCACCGTGGCTCCGTGGTGGTGCTCGACGGCGCCGGCGCGCCGGTCGCCGGCGCCGGTGACGTCACCTCGCCGATCTTTCCCCGGTCGTCGAACAAGCCGATGCAGGCGGTCGGCATGCTCCGGGCCGGGCTGCCGCTGACCGACCCGGCCGACGTGGCGCTGGTCGCCGCGAGCCACGCCGGGGAGGAGTTCCACCTCGAACGGGTCGCCGCCCTGCTGCGCCGCGCCGACCTGACCGAGGAGGCGTTGCACTGCCCGCCGGAACTGCCGGTCGGCGAGGCCGCCCGGGAGGCGGTGCTGCGTGCCGGCGGCGGGCCGGCGCGGGTGTCGATGAACTGCTCCGGCAAGCACAGCGGCATGCTGCTCACCTGCCTGGCCGCCGGGTGGCCGCTGGACGGCTACTGGCGGCCGGAGCACCCGCTCCAGCGGCGCCTGACCGCGACCGTGGAGGAGTTCGCCGGGGAGCGGGCGGCGGCGGTCGGGGTGGACGGCTGCGGCGCGCCGGTGCTCGCCGTCTCGCTGACCGGGCTGGCGCGGGCCTTCCTGCGGCTGGTCACCGCCGAGCCGGGCACGGTGGAGCGGACCGTGGCGGACGCGATGCGGGCGTACCCGGAGCTGGTCGGCGGCACCCAGGCGGACGACACCCGGCTGATGCGCGGCGTACCCGGGTTGCTGGCCAAGGTGGGCGCGGAGGGTGTCATCGCGGCGGCGGTCCCGGGCGTCGGCGCGGTCGCCCTGAAGATCGACGATGGCGCGTCCCGCCCCCGCATGCCGGTCCTGACCTCGGCGCTGCGTCGCCTGGACGTCGAGGCGCCGATCCTGACCGAGTACACCGAGATCCCCCTGCTCGGCGGCGGCCTCCCGGTCGGCGCCGTCCGCCCCCTCTGGTGACCCCGCCGGGGGTCAGGGAAGGAAGGACAGCAGCGCCTCATTGACGGGGGCGGGGCGCTCCAGGGGGAGCAGGTGGGCGGCGTCGGGGACGTCGGGGAGACGCGTGCCGTGGGGGGCCTCGTCGGCGATGCGGTCGGCCAGTCGGCGGATGTCCGCCAGATCGTCGGCCCCGGCCGCGGTCAGCACCGGCATGCGCAGCTCGCCCAGGCGGTCGACGGCCGGCGGGTCCAGCTCCTCCACCTCGACCGCGCTGAGCGCCTGCTCGGCGGCGAGCGCCCGACGATCCATCTCCTCGGCGAACCGGATCAGCTCGGGGTCGACGTCGGCCGGCTCGCGGGTCGGGCCGACCACCCAGAACCGCACCTCGCCAGCGGCGGTGGCGGCGAAGTCCTCCGGGTCCACGTCGCCGACCAGGTCCTCCCAGAGCCGCTCGGTCTCCTCGGACCACTCGTTGCCGGACACCGGGGCGCCGAAGAGGGCCAACGCGCTCACCCGCTCCGGGTGGGCCAGCGCGGTGTCCACCGCGACCCGGCCGCCGAACGAGCATCCGACCAGCGCGGCGCGCTCGACGCCCAGCGCGTCCAGCAGGCCGACCAGGTCGTCGTGGTGGGCGAACGGGGTGGTCGGCAGCGTCGACGCGCCGTAGCCGCGCAGGTCCAGGGCGATCACCCGGTGCCGGGCGGCCAGCGCCGGCACCTGGCCGCGCCACATCCGCCGGTCCGCGATGCCGGCGTGCACCAGGACGACGACGCTGCCGCTGCCGGCCTCGTCGTACGCGATCTCGGCGCCGTTGACTTCGATCTTGGTCACGAGGGAACGGTACGGACCGGACACCGGGACCGCAACAGCCCCCGGGTGACTTCGCTAACTCTGGCTAGCGTTTTGCTTGCAGCAGCTAGCAGGCCGGGTTAGCGTGGAGTCATGGCCACCAGCAAGGACCTTCCCGATGTCGGCGGGTTCATTCGCGACCTGCGACGCAACGCGAAGATCTCGCTGCGTCAGCTCGCCGAGCAGGCCGGCGTCAGCAATCCCTACCTGAGCCAGATCGAGCGCGGGCTGCGCAAGCCGAGCGCCGAGGTGCTCCAGCAGCTCGCCAGCGCGCTGCGGGTCTCCACGCCGGCCATGTACCTGCGGGCCGGGCTGCTGGACGACAAGGAGGGGCAGGGCGTGCTCGCGGCGATCGCCGTCGACCCTGAGCTGACCATGGCCCAGAAGCAGTCGCTCACCCAGATCTACGAGACGTTCCGCCGCGAGAACGCGCGCCTGGCCGAGGCGACCGGCGCCGACCGGGCGGCGGAACCCGCCGAGCCGGCGGCCGCCCCGGAGGCCCCGGCCACCGTCGCGCCGGCCGCGACCGGCCCCGTCACGCCGGAGGGCACCCCGACCGAGGCGGTCCTCGAGTCGGTCGCCGTCACCGAAGCGGGCCCCGCGCCCGCCCCGACCACCGCCGCCAACGAGCGCACGACCGCCCGCCGGGCGGCCCGGAAGGCCGCCGCCGCGGCCGAAGAGGAGCAGTCATGACCCAGCCGAAGACCAACCGCATCCCCGCCCCCCTCTACGCCGCCGCCGGCGCCGGCGAGCTGGCCATCGAGCAGCTGCGCAAGCTGCCCACCGTGGTCAGCGGCCTCGGCACCCGGGTCGTCGCCGACCTCGGTGGCAAGGCCGTCGTGACCGGCGTCGAGCTGCGCCAGAAGGCGACCGACACGCTCAAGACCGCCAACCTGACCGCCACCGGGCTGCGCGAACGGGCCGGCTCCGCCGACCTGGACCAGCTCCGCGAGGCGGCCAACCTGGACAAGCTCCGCGAGGCCGCCACCCGCAACGCCGCCGCCGTGGTCGCCGGCGCGTACGCCGCGCAGGAGCGGGCCCTGGCCGCGTACGCCGAGCTGGTCGCCCGGGGTGAGCGCGTCGTCGGCGCCGGTGTGCTGGAGGCCGCCGACACGGTGAACGCCGACATCGAGGCGACCGAGGCCACGCCGGCCCCCGCCACGACGGCTCCCGCCACGACGGCGGACGTCGCGGCGAAGACCGAGGTGCCCAGCCCGGCCGAGGTGGCCGAGGCGGTGGCCGCCCAGCCGGCCGCCGTCAAGCGGACCCGCGCCACCAAGGCGACCGCCACCAAGGCCTCCGCCGCCAAGCCGGCCACGCCGTCGGCGAAGCTGCCGAAGGCCACGAAGCGGACCCGCCCGACCGCCGAGTGACCCCTGGCCCCACCGAGACCCCGGACAGCGTCCTGTCGGACGTTTCCGGGGTCTCGGCATAAGCTTGCCGGCATGGCCTACGCCGCGCCGATCTTCGCGTTCGAAGTCCGCTCCGTGATCGAGCTGATCCTGCTCGTCTTCGCCCTGGTCATCCAGGGTGTGGCCCTGGTGCACGCGGTCACCCAGCGGGGCGACGGCTTCGCCGCGCTCGGCACCCTGCCCAAGGGCGGCTGGGTCGCGATCCTGGCGGTCTGCCTGCTGCTGACCCTGCTCGGCTTCGGCCCGATCAGCCTCTTCGGACTGATCGGCATCGCGGCCGGTCTCATCTACTGGCTCGACGTGCGGCCCGGCCTGCGGGACCTGCACGACGGCCGAGGGTCCTGGTGAGAGGTTTCCGCTGGCCCCCACCGCCGGACGGCGGTCCCCGCACCTGGGGTCCCGGCCCGGGTGGGCCGCGCACCGGGCGGCCCGCCCTGCCCGAGCCGGAGACGGACCTGGTCGCCACCCCGCACGGCGTGAGCCTGGAACGACTGGTCACCGGCACCGGCGACCCGGTGACCGTGTTCGCGCACGGGCTGGGCAACGGCATCGCCACCACCCGACCGTTCGGCAGTGGCGTCACCGGGCGGCGGATCTTCTTCCAGTTCCGCGGCCACGGCCGCTCGGACTCACCGCCCGGGATGTGGACCTACCTCGACCTGGCCCGTGACCTGCGGGCCGTCGCCGACCTTGGCGGGGCCACCCGCGCGTTCGGCGCCAGCCTCGGCGCCGGCGCGCTCTGCCGGTTGCTCGCCGAGAGCCCGGAACGCTTCGAGAAGCTCGTCTTCTTCCTGCCCGCCGTGCTGGACACCCCGCGCGGCGAGGCGGCCCGCGCCCGACTCACCGGCCTGCTCGACGCGGTTGCCGACGGCGACGCCTCGGCGCTGGCCGACGTGGTGTCGCTGGAACTGCCGCCGTCGGTGCGCAACACCCCGGCCGGTTGGGCCTACCTGCGGCAGCGGCTCGACCAGCTGCTGCGCGACGGGCTGGCGCCCGGGCTGGCCGGCCTGCCCGAGCAGTCCCCGCTGACCGATTCCGGCGCGCTCGCCGCGGTCACCGCCCCGGCCCTGGTCATCGGCTGCCAGGGCGACGACCTGCACCCGGCCGCCGTCGCCGAGCAGTTGGCCGCCGCGCTGCCCCACGCCACCCTGCACGTGTACGACCGGCCCGGCTTCGCCTGGACCGAACGCGCCGACCTGCGGGAGCGCATCTCGACGTTCCTCAACGGGTAACGTCGCCTGCCATGGGCGTCACTCATCACGGCCGTACGCACCGCCTCGACCTCGCCGACCCCACGCTGCGCGAGTGGACGTGCCGGGTGCTGGCGGCCGACCCCGAGCAGGGCGTCGTGCTGGACCGGTCCGCGTTCTACCCGGGCGGCGGCGGGCAGCCGCCGGACCACGGGGTGCTGCTCTGGCAGGGCGTGCAGACCCGGATCGTGGGCACCCGCAAGGGTGACGACCTGTGGCTGGTTCCGGCCGAGGGAGACCCGTTGCCGCCGGTCGGCACCGAGGTGACCGGCGCGGTGGAGGACGCCCGGCGGACCATGCTGATGCGCACCCACTCCGGGCTGCACGTGCTCTGCGGCGTGGTGTTCCGGGACTTCGGCGCGTTGGTCACCGGCGGCAACATGGAGCCGGGCGAGGCCCGGATGGACTTCAACCTCCCCGAGGTGCCGCCCGACTTCAAGACCCGCATCGAGGAACTGGTCAACGCCGAGGTGGCCGCCGACCGCTCGGTCGCCGTCCGGGTCCTGCCCCGCGCCGACGCGCTGGCCCTGCCGGACATCATCCGCACCCAGTCCAACCTGATCCCGCCGGACGAGCAGGAGGTGCGGATCGTCGACATCGTCGGGCTGGACGTGCAGGCCGACGGCGGCACCCACGTCGCCTCCACCGCCCAGATCGGCAAGGTCCAGGTGGTCAAGGTGGAGAGCAAGGGACGGGCCAACCGCCGGGTCCGGGTCCGGCTCGCGGACTGACTCAGCCGGGCAGGTGCGCCGCCCGGACGTCGAGCAGCCAGCGTTCCGCCGTCTCCTCGTCCGGTCGTTCCGGCAGCGGCGAACGCACCCGGGCGAACTCGGCCTCGGCGTCGGCCACCAGGGCCTGTGCCTCGCCCAGCGCGCCGCCGGCCACCCGCTCGCCGAACGCCCGGAACCAGCCCGGGTCGGCGAGCCGGATCTCCAGCACCCCGGTCGCGTAGAGCACCCGGCCCTGGTGCAGCAGCCGGGCCAGGTGGCGGGCGTGCTTCGCCGAGCGCCGCCGGCCGCCGACGTCCGGCGGGGCGGTGGTGAGCTTGCGGAACTGCTGCGAGGCGTAGCCGAGGTAGGCGTCCCGGACCCGGGAGGCGCTGAGGAACGCCGAGCGGATGGCGATCAGCCGCTCGCCGAGGTCGGTGCGGGTCTCGTAGCAGTCGTCCGGCAGCCACATCAGCTCGGTGGCGGTCGGGTTGCCGCTCAACGCCAGCAGCGCGTACTTGCGCGCCTCGTGCAGCGTGACGTCCGGGTCGGTGGTCACCACCGACTCCCGGGGCGGGTGCAGGCCGTGGAACGCGACCGTGGGCGCGGCGAAGACGCCGATCCGGTCGGTGTCCGAGCCCGGCCCGGCCAGCCCGTACGCGACCGAGCCGACGATCCCGGAGAGCAGCAGGTGCATGCCGTCATGATCGCCGATGCGGCGCGATCGGGAAAACCGGACTTCGGCTGTCAGGTATCGGTGACACGGTGGTCGCATGAACTCACCACTGACCGGAAAGGTGGCGCTCGTCGCCGGCGCGACCCGGGGCGCCGGCCGGCAGATCGCCGTCCAGCTCGGCGCCGCCGGGGCCACCGTCTACGCCACCGGCCGCACCACCCGGGACCGCCGCTCGGAGATGGACCGGCCGGAGACCATCGAGGAGACCGCCGAGCTGGTCACCGCCGCCGGCGGCACCGGCATCGCGGTCGCGGTCGACCACCTCGACCCCGCGCAGGTACGCGCCCTGGTCGAGCGGATCGACGCCGAACAGGGCCGCCTCGACGTGCTGGTCAACGACATCTGGGGTGCCGACCCGCTGATCACCTGGGAGAAGCCGGTCTGGGAGCAGCCCCTCGACGCCGGCTTCCGCACGTTGCGGCTGGCCGTCGACACCCACATCATCACCAGTCACTTCGCACTGCCGCTGCTGATCCGCAACCCGGGCGGGCTGGTCGTCGAGATCGGCGACGGCACCAAGGAGTACAACGACGGCGAGTACCGCCTGTCGGTCTTCTACGACCTGGCCAAGGTCTCGGTGAACCGGCTCGGCTTCAGCCAGGGGCACGAGCTGGCCCCGTACGGCTGCACCGCCGTCGCGCTGACGCCCGGCTGGCTGCGCTCCGAGGCGATGCTGGAGCACTTCGGCGTCACCGAGGCGACCTGGCGCGACGGCGCGAAGACCGAGCCGCACTTCGTCATGTCCGAGACGCCGGCGTTCGTCGGGCGGGCGGTCGTCGCGCTCGCCGCCGACCCGGACCGGGCCCGCTGGAACGGCCAGTCGCTGGACAGCGGTGGTCTGGCCCAGGTATACGGCTTCACCGACCTCGACGGCACCCGCCCGCACTGGGCCCGCTACCACGAGGAGGTGGTCAAGCCGGGTCGGCCGGCCGACGACGCCGGCTACCGCTGACCGGGCTCGTCCGCGTAGAGCGCCGCCGCGCGGCGGGCCGCCTCGGCGAACCGGGCCCGCAGCTGCGGCGGCGCGAGCACCTCGACCTCCGGGCCGAGCGCCAGCAGTTGGGCGTACGCCACGTCGACCGACTCGACGGGCAGCCGGAGCACCAGCCGGCCCCGCTCGTCGGGCCGGCCGGCCGCGGCGACCGCCTCCTCGTAGACGAACGGCGCGTCCACCAGGTGGCGCAGCACCCGCAGGCCGGCCGGGCCGAGCCGCACCGTGACCCGCTCCCGCAGCAGTTCGCGCAGGAACGCGCCGGCCTGCTCCCGCCAGTACGCCCCGAGGTCGAAGCTCTCGTCCCGGTCGAAGCCCTCCGCGCCCACCTCGACGTCGACCACCCGGTCCACCCGGTACGTCCGCCAGCCGTCGCCGACCCGTCCGACCAGATACCAGACCCCGTTCTTCAGCACCAGCCCGTACGGCGCGAGCGCGCGGGTCACCTCCCGGTCCCCGCGCCGGTAGCGCAGCTCGACCGTCCGGTCCCGCCACACGGCCCGGGCCAGCTCGGCCAGCCGGGGCGGCGGCGCGGTCTCCCGGAACCAGCCCGGCACGTCCAGGTGGAACCGCTGCCCGGTCCGCGCGGGCGCGTCGCGCAGGCTCGGCGGCAGCGCGGCCAGCACCTTCAGCTCGGCGGCCGCCACCGCGTCGGCGAGGCCCATGTCCCCGGCCGGCCCGGGCAGGCCGGCGAGGAACAGCGCCTCGGCCTCGTCCCGGCTCAGCCCGGTCAGCCGGGTCCGGTAGCCGCCGAGCAGGCGGTAGCCGCCGGCCCGGCCCCGGTCGGCGTAGACCGGGACACCGGCGGCGGAGAGCGCCAGCACGTCGCGGTAGACGGTGCGCTCGGACACCTCCAGCTCGCGGGCCAGCTCGGCGGCCGTCATCGTCTCCCTTGACTGGAGCAGCAGCACCAACGAGATCAGCCGCGACGCACGCACCCCCCCATTGTGTAAGGAAGGGCCCCCTCTTAACGCATACGGATTGGAGGGGGCCCTTCCTAACACCCGGGCGGCGTGCGGCGGCGCACTAGGCTGTGCCGTCGTGAACGCCTCCCGTACCGTCGCGCCCGTCACCGGCGCGCCCACCCGCTTCCTCGGCGGCGCCGGCCTGCTGCTGCGCGGCTTCGGCATGTACGTCCGCAGCCCGAAACTGATGCTGCTCGGCGTGGTGCCGGCGCTGATCTCCGGCGCGCTCTACCTGGCCCTGTTCGCCGCGCTGCTGTACTTCGTGGACGACCTGGCCGCCTGGTTCACCCCGTTCGCCGACGACTGGTCGTCGACCTGGCGCGGGCTGCTCCGGGTCGCCGCCGGTCTGGCCGTCGTCGGCGTGGCCGGGCTGGTCGGAGTGCTCACGTTCACCGCCGTCACGCTCGTCATCGGTGACCCGTTCTACGAGGCCATCTCCGAGCGGGTCGAGGACCGGCTCGGCGGCACCCCCGGCGCGGTGGACGTGCCGTTCTGGTCCTCGATGCGGCGCAGCGTCGCCGACTCGCTGCGCCTGGTGGCGCTGTCCGCGCTGATCGGCGTACCCCTGTTCGCGGCCGGCTTCATCCCGCTGGTGGGCCAGACGGTGGTTCCGGTGGTCGGTGCTCTGGTCGGTGGCTGGTTCCTGGCCCTGGAGCTGGTCGGCGCGCCGTTCCAGCGGCGCGGGATGCGGCTGCCGGACCGGCGGACGCGGCTGCGGGCCGACCGGCCGACCGCGCTCGGCTTCGGGGTGGCGGTCTTCCTGTGCTTCCTGATCCCGCTCGGCGCGGTGCTGGTCATGCCGGCCGCCGTCGCCGGGGCCGCGCTGCTGGCCCGCCGGTCGCTCGGGCAACACGTCGAGGAGCACTGAGATGGACACCGTGCTGATCGAGGGAGACATCACCGCGCAGCGGGTCGACGCGATCGTCAACGCCGCCAACTCCTCCCTGCTGGGCGGCGGGGGAGTGGACGGCGCGATCCACCGGCGCGGCGGGCCGGCGATCCTGGCCGAGTGCCGGGCACTGCGCGCCTCCCGCTACGGCCGGGGGTTGCCCACCGGCCAGGCGGTCGCCACCACGGCCGGCGAGCTGCCGGCACGCTGGGTGGTGCACACGGTCGGGCCGGTCTTCTCGCCGCACGAGGACCGGTCGGCGCTGCTGCGGGACTGCTACGCCAACAGCCTGCGGACCGCCGACGAGCTGGGCGCGGCCCGGGTCGCGTTTCCGCTGATCTCGGCCGGGATCTACGGCTGGCCGGTCGAGGACGCGGTGACCCAGGCGTTGACCGTGCTGCACGCGGCCACCCCGGCGCACGTCGTCGAGGCCCGGCTGGTGCTGTTCGGCGCGGACACGTACGCGACCGCGGTGCGGGTCGCCGCCGGGCTCAGCTGAGCGTGCGCCGGCACGACCACTGGCTGTCCACCGGCCGGTAGCCGAGCCGCGCGTTGATCGCCAGCATCGGCGCGTTCGCCTCGTCGTTGGAGGTGTACGCCGTCCGCACCCCACGCGCCGCGGCGACGTGCAGCGCGGCCTGCTTGGTCAGCCGGGCCAACCCCCGCCCCCGGTACGCGGGCAGCGTGCCGGTGAAGTCCGACCACATCCGGTCCCCGTCGCGCTTCACCAGGCTCAACGCCACCAGCTCGCCGTCCACCTCGGCGACCGTGCTGGATTCCCGGTCCAGCCCCAGGTTCTCCCAGCACTCGTGCAGCCAGAGGTCGTAGTCGAGCGCGTCGGTCGGCACGTCGCCCGGCTCGTCGCGGGCCGACTCGGCGTCGATGCGGTGGACCCGGCGCGGGTCGAGCCCGGCGGCCGGCAGCAGCCGTACGCCGGGCGGCGGCTCGGGCATCGGCGGGGCCGGGTCCAGGTCGAGCGCCGAGTAGCGCATCTCCCGACTGGCGGTGAAGCCGTGCCGCTGGGCGAACGGCAGCGACTCGGCGCGTGCGTTGGCGAGGACCCGGGTCGACCCGAGGGTCCGCAGGTGAGCGAGCGCGGCGTCGAACAGCGCGGTGCCGACGCCCCGGCCGCGGTGGTCGGGATGGACGTGCAGGGTGGAGATCTCACCCACGCCCGGCGTCGAGGTCTGGATGTTGCGGTACGCCGACGCCCAGCCGACCACCTGCCCGTCCGCGTCGGCGACCCAGGCCGCCCAGTCCTCGCCGGGCGGCGGCTCGGCGATCATCCGGCGGGTCGACGCGACGCCCCGGACCAGGTAGGGAAAGACGATCGCGCGCAACGCCACCACGGCGGACGCGTCCTCGGCACGGGCACGACGGATCTCGACGTCAGTCATCCGGGCGACCCTAGCCACGCCTCGGCGGCGTCGCGACCGGTTTGTTAAGCGGGGTCCCCTCCTATACCGGAGGCGTTAACCGGGGCCCCTCCTTACGCGGAATCGCGCAGGACCAGCTCCGTGGGCAGCACCAGCGCCTGCTCGACGTCCTCGCCCGCCGCGATCCGCAGCAGTTGCCGGGTCATCGACCGCCCCAGTTCCACTATCGGCTGCCGCACCGTGGTCAGCGGTGGCTCGGTGTACGCGGCCGTCTCGATGTCGTCGAACCCGATCACCGCCACGTCCTCGGGCACCCGCCGGCCGGCCTCCCGCAGCGTCCGCAGGGCGGCGTGCGCCATCAGGTCGGAGGCGGCGAACACCGCGTCCAGTTCCGGGTCGGCGGCGAGCAGCTCACGCATCGCGGCGGTACCGGACTCCCGGGTGAAGTCGCCGAACGCGACCAGCTCCGGCAGCCCGGCCGCGGTGACCGCGTTCCGGTAGCCGATCAGCCGCTCGATGCCGGCGACCATGTCCTGCGGTCCGGCGATGGTGGCGATCCGCCGCCGGCCGGTCGCGATGAGGTGCTCCACCGCGCGGGTGACGCCGCCCTCGTGGTCCACGTCCACGTACGGCACGTCGGCGCCGTCGAGCGGCCGTCCGCTGCACACGACCGGGATGCCGAGCCGGGCCAGCCGGCCGGGCAGCGGATCCTCACCGTGCAGCGAGGCGAAGAGCACGCCGTCGACGTGCCGCCCGGTGGTGTACCGCTCGACCCGTTCGTGCCCGGCCGGCGAACCGGCGAGCATCAGCACGAGCTGCTTGTCCGCCGCCTCCAGCTCCTGCGCCGCCCCCCGGATGATGCCCGGGAAGACCTGGTCGTCGGAGAAGACCCGGGTGGCCGCCTCGGGCATCACCAGCGCGATCGAGTCGGTGCGCTGGGTGACCAGGCTGCGGGCGGCGAGGTTCGGGACGTACCCGAGTTCCTCGACCGCCCGGCGCACCGCCTGCTGGATCGACTCGGCCACGGTGGTGGAGCCGTTCACCACCCGGGAGACCGTGGCCCGGGACACGCCGGCCCGCCGGGCCACCGCCTCCAGGGTCGGCCGCTGTGCCGTCGTCATCCCCGTTACCACCACCTCGTCACAGCCCGTTCCGGGCGATCACCTCCTGGTACCAGCGGGCACTCTGCTTGGGTGTGCGCCGCTGGGTCAGGTAGTCGACGTGGACGATCCCGAAGCGCTTCCGGTAACCCTCGGCCCATTCGAAGTTGTCCAGCAACGACCATACGAGATAGCCGCGCAGGTCGACCCCGCGGGCGATGGCGGCGTGCGCCGCGCGCAGGTGCCCGTCGAGGTAGGCGGTGCGGTCGGTGTCGGCCACCCGGCCCGACTCGTCCCGGGCCGAGTCGGGGAACGCGCCGCCGTTCTCGGTGATCATCAGCGGCAGCCCGGGGTGGTCGGCCGCCACCCGCTCCAGCAGTCGCGTCAGTCCGGCCGGCTCGATCGACCAGCCCATGTCGGTGAGCGACCCGGTCGCCGGCAGGAACTCGACCGACCCGGCGGTGCCCGGGTACGCGTCGCTGCCGCCGCCGTCCGCCCGGCCGGCCACGTAGGTGGGCGAGTAGTAGTTCAGGCCGAGCAGGTCCAGCGGCGCGGCGATCATCTTCTCGTCGCCGTCCCGGACGAAGTCGGTCGGGACGATCCGACTCACGTGCGCCAGCACGTCCTCCGGGTAGCCGGCGCCGGTGAGCGGATCGAGGAAGATCCGGTTGTGCAGGCCGTCGACCAGCCGGACCGCGTCGGCGTCCGCGGCGCTGCCGGCGTCCGCCGGCTGCACGTCGGCCAGGTTGAGCGTGATCCCGAGCGTCTCCGCGCCGGCCGCGCGCAGCGCCCGCGCCGCCAGGCCGTGGCCGAGCAGCAGATGGTGTACGGCCCGGAACGCGTCCCCGGCGTCCCCCCGCCCCGGGGCGTGCACCCCGTTGCCGTAGCCGAGGTAGGCCGAGCACCACGGCTCGTTGAGCGTGGTCCAGGTGCGGATCCGGTCGCCGAGCCACTGGTGCACGGCGACCGCGTAGTCGGCGAAGTGCTCGGCGGTCTCCCGGACGGTCCACCCGCCCCGGTCCTCCAGCCCCTGCGGCAGGTCCCAGTGGTAGAGCGTGACGATCGGGTCGATGCCGGCGTCCAGCAGCGTGTCGGTGAGCCGGTCGTAGAAGTCCAGGCCGCGCGGCTCGACCGGGCCGGTGCCGTCCGGCCGCACGCGCGGCCAGGCGACCGAGAACCGGTACGCCCGCAGCCCCAGCTCGGCCATCAGCGCGACGTCGTCGGCGTACCGGTGGTAGTGGTCGCAGGCCACGTCGCCGGTGTGGCCCTGGAACACCGCCCCCGGCGTACGGCTGAAGGTGTCCCAGACGGACGGGCCGCGACCGTCCTCGCGGGCGGCGCCTTCGATCTGGTACGCGGCGGTGGCCGCCCCCCAGACGAACCCCTCGGGGAAACGGAGACCCGTCATGCCTTCACCGCACCTTCCATGATGCCGCCGATGATCTGGCGGCCGAAGACGACGAACACCAGCAGCAGCGGCAGCGTGGCGATGGCCGTGCCGGTGAACACCTGCGACATGTCCTGGTAGTAGCCGTCGGAGAGGGCCCGCAGCGACAGCTGCACGGTCGGGTTCTCCGGGTCGTTGAGCACGGCGTAGGGCCAGAGGAAGTCGTTCCAGGTGGTCATGAAGGTGAGCAGGCCGAGCACGGCGGCGGCCGGGCGCAGCGCGGGCAGCACCACGTTCCAGTAGATCCGCGCGGTGTTGCAGCCGTCCATCCGGGCCGCCTCGATCAGCTCGGTGCTGACCGCCTGGCCGGCGTACTGGCGCATCATGAACACGCCGAAGCCGGTGACCAGCGCGGGCACGATCACGGCGGGCAGCCGGTCGTTCCAGTTGAGCTTCGTCATCAGCAGGTAGAGCGGGATGACGCCGAGCTGGGTGGGGACCATCATGGTGGCGATGATCGCCAGCAGCAGCGCGTTGCGGCCACGGAAGCGCAGCTTGGCGAACGCGAACCCGGCCAGGGTGGAGAAGAAGACCACCGAGACGGTCACCGTGACGGCCACGATCGTCGAGTTGATCAGGCCGGTGAGGAAGTAGGCGTCGGTGTTGTCGAACAGCCGGGCGATGTTGGCGCCGAGGTTGCCGCCGGGGGTGAGCGGTGGCGGCACCTGCCCCATCGCGTCGCTGGTGCGGCTGGCCACCACGAACATCCAGTAGATCGGGAAGATCGACAGCAGCGCGGAGATGGTCAGCGCCAGGTAGGTGAGTCGGCTGGCCGACCAGAGGCGGTTCATCGGGAGACCTCCTTGCGGGAGCCGCCGCCGAGCCGGCGCAGGAGCAGCACGTTGATCGCCGCGACGATCGCGATCAGCGCGAAGAGCAGCCAGGCGATGGCCGAGCCGTAGCCGAAGTTGTAGTGCGGGGCGAAGGCGTTCTCGAACATGTACATGGTCACCGTCTGCGATTCGCGCAGCGGCCCGCCGCGGATCGCGTTGGTGCCGGAGTTGAACATCCGGGGCTCGGTGAAGAGCTGGAGGCCGCCGATGGTGGAGATGATGACCGCGAAGACGATCGTCGGCTTGAGCAGCGGCACGGTGATGGACCAGAACTGCCGGGCCCGGCCGGCGCCGTCGATCGACGCCGACTCGTACAGGTCGCGCGGGATGGCCTGCATGGCGGCCAGGAAGATCAGCGCGTTGTAGCCGGTCCACCGCCAGTCGACCATGGTGGAGATGGCGACCCAGGCGGCGAACCTGTTCGCCTTCCAGTCGATCGCGCTCACGCCGACATGGTCGAGCAGCCAGTTGATCATGCCGAAGTCGCGACCGAAGAGCACCGCGAAGACGATCGCCACCGCGGCGGTCGAGGTGACGTTCGGGACCAGCACCGCCATCCGCCAGGTGGTGCGGGCGCGCAGCTGTCGGTTGAGCAGGTTGGCCAGCCAGAGCGCGGCCAGCAGCTGCGGGACGGTGGAGATGACGAAGATGCCCAGCGTGTTGACCACCGAGTGCCAGAAGTCCGGGTCGGCGAGCAGCTGGCTGTAGTTGTCGAACCCGATGAACGGGTGCTCGGCGCCGAGCAGGTCCCAGTCGTGCAGCGAGACCCAGAACGTGTACGCCAGCGGGTAGGCCCCGAAGACGCCGAAGAGCAGGAAGAACGGGGCGATGTAGAGGTAGGGCGAGTATTTCGTGTCGAACCGGCTGAGCCGGGCACCCCGTGCGGGACGGCTGTGTCGGGGTGCCGGTGCGACCGGCGGGCGGGCGTCGAGCTGGACGGCCATGACCCGGGACTCCTTTCCGCCGTGCGGGCGGCACCCGTCACCGGGACCGCCCGCACGCGCTGCTCGGGTTACTTGGCGGCGGCCTTCTCGGCGTTGGCGACCGCGTCGGTCCAGCCCTGCTGCGGGGAGCGCTTGCCCAGCTCCACGGTGCGCACGGCGTTCTCCACCTCGGTGCGGACGGCCTGGTTCTTCGGGCCCATGTAGACCGGCTTCAGGCTCTTGGCGCCCTCGGCGAAGATCTTGCCGACGGGGGCCTCGGAGAAGTAGGCGTTCTTCGAGTCGAGGATCGCCGGGTCGGCCAGCGCCTGCGGCGACGAGGGCAGCGGGCCCTTCGCCTTGAACGCGCCGATCTGACCCTTGGCGCTGGTCAGGAACTTGGCCAGCTCGATCGCCTCGGCCTGGTGCTTGCTCTGCTTCGGCACGGCGAGGAACGAGCCGCCCCAGTTGCCGCCGTTGCCGGGGATCTGGGCGATGTCCCACTTGCCCTTGGCGGCCGGGCCGGCGTTGCCCTCGATCACCCCGGTCATCCAGGCCGGGCAGGCGATGGTGGCGAACTTCGACTGCTTGAAGGCGGAGACCCACTCCTCCGACCAGGAGCCGTACTTGCCGGAGAGGCCGGAGTCGATGATGTCCATCGTGGTGTCGTACGCCTGGCGTACCGCCGGGTTGCTGCCCACGACCAGGTTGTTGCTGGTGTCGTAGTAGCTGTAGCCGGTGGTGTTGCCGGCGTTCTGGAGCAGGATGGTGTTGAACGTGTTCGTCGCGGCGTCGAGGAACGCGGCGCCGGTCTTCTTCGCGGTGAACTGCTCGCCGACCCTGATGTAGTCCTGCCAGGTGGGCCAGAGCTTGGACACGGCCTCCCGGTCGGTGGGCAGCCCGGCCTTGGCGAACAGGTCCTTGCGGTAGCACATGGCCATGCCGCCGACGTCGGTGCCGAGGCCGATGAGCTGCTTGCCGTCGGCGGTGAGGCCCTGGTTCCACTTCCAGTCGAGGAAGTTGCCCTTCAGCTCGCCCGCGCCGTGGTCGAGCAGGTTGACGAAGTTCTGCGGGTTGGCCTTGTACTCGACCAGCAGCCCTTCCTCGATGGCCACGATGTCGCCGGCGCCCTTGCCCGCGGCGAGCCACTGGGTGAGCTTGGGCGAGTACTCGTCGAGGTTGCTGCCGGTGCCCCGCTCGACGATCTTCACGTCGGGGTGGCTGGCCATGTACTCCTGGTAGAGATCCGCGTAGCCGAGCTGGCCGAAGGTGTCGACGGTGAGGGTGATCGGCCCGTCGGAGGCGGCCTCGTCGCCGCCGCCGCAGCCGGTGGTGCCGAGCAGTGCGGTGGCGGCGACCAGGGCCACCGCCGCCAGTCGACGGCGCGTGAAGGTGAGCATGCTGTCCTGACCTCTCGGGGTCGTAACGGGTGGTGGAAGGCGGTTCCGGTACTAAGAGAGCGCTCTCACGACAGCGTGCTGGGTGGCTTCCATCCTGTCAAGAGAGCGCTCTCAGAGCGTCCGAAAAAAGCGGAGAGGGGCGATGACCGCCCCTCTCCGCCCGGTATCGGGTGCTGTGTCAGCCCACCCGCAGGCCGTCCAGCAGGCCGCGGTCGCCGGCCACCCCCAACGTGTCGAAGCTGACCCGGCCCATCAGCGCCAGCAGCAGGTCGCTGGCGGTGCCGGTGACCTGGGCGCGGGCCCGGTGGTCGTCGTGGTCCAGGATCGTCGCGGTGTCCAGCAGCGCGATCCCCTCGCCACGCAGCCGCAGGTACCACTCCTGCGCGGCGTCCGTCGCGGTCAGCTGCACCACGCCGTGCCACTGGCCCGGTCGGGTCCGCCGGCCGGCCGGCAGCCAGGTGTCGAGCACCTCGCTCACCCCGTCGGCGGCGAGCTTGGCCTCGATCGGCTCACCCGCCGCGATGGCCAGCTGGGCGTCCCACCGGTGCACCGCCGTCTCGTGCGCCATTCGGCGCGGCCAGAAACCGGCCTTCTTCGGCTGGGGCGCGAAGTTCCAGGCCGGCGCCTCCGGGTCCAGCGCGTCGAAGAGCGCGTTCAGGCGCTCGTACTCCTGGACGTACCACTGGGCCGGGGTCAGACCGGCCGGCGGCTCCGGGTCGCGCCGCTCCGGCCGGGAGGTGGAACCGGCGGTCAGCACCGTGCCCGCCCAGACGTAGGTCCTGGTCAGGTGGTGGGCGAGATCGGTGACCGTCCAGCCGGGACAGGACAGCACCGGTGTCTCGGGAGGCGCCTCCGACACCGCCGCGGCGAAGGCCGGACCCTCCGTCCGCAGCGCGCCGATCCAGAAGTCCTTCGTGTGGTGCAGTCTGCTCATCGCCATCCTCCCGGGGGTGACCGGGCCACCAGTGGGTGCCGCGGCTACCCCTCAGCCTAGGGTGAAAGGCGTGTCAGACGTCTACGCCGAACCGACGACCGCCGCCGGCCCGACCGATCCGGCCACCCTGGCGCGTTACACCACGCTACGCCTCGGCGGTCCGGCCGGCCGGCTGGAGATCGCCACCGACGCCGACGAGATCGTGCGGAAGGTGCGCGAGGCCGAGGCCCGCGAGGAGGCCGTGCTGGTGCTCGCCGGCGGCAGCAACGTGGTGATCGGCGACCAGGGCTTCCCGGGCACCGTCGTGCTCGTCCGCTCACGCGGGTTCCGGGTCGTCGCCGAGGAGGGCGACACCGTCACGGTACGCGTCGCCGCCGGCGAGCCCTGGGACGACCTGGTCGCGGCCACCGTCGAGCGCGGCTGGTCCGGGCTGGAGTGCCTCTCCGGCATCCCCGGCTCGGCCGGCGCGACCCCGATCCAGAACGTCGGCGCGTACGGCCAGGAGGTGGCCGAGACGATCGTCGCCGTCGAGGCGTACGACCGCACTCACCACGAGGTGGTGCGGATGGCGGCGGCGGACTGCGGGTTCTCCTACCGGGGCAGCATCTTCAAGTACAGCGACCGCTGGGTGGTGCTCTCGGTCGACTTCCGGCTCACCCGCTCGCCGCTCTCCGGGCCGGTTCGCTACGCCGAGCTGGCCCGGGCGCTCGGCGTCGAGGTGGGCGACCGGGTGCCGCTCGCCGACGCCCGGGCCACCGTGCGCCGGCTGCGGGCGGGCAAGGGCATGGTGCTCGACGCGGCCGACCCGGACACCTGGTCGGTGGGCTCGTTCTTCACCAACCCGGTGCTGGAGCGCGAGGCGTACGAGCTGCTCCGGGAGCGCGCGGCCGACCTCGGCGAGCCGCCGCACTGGCCCGGCGCGGGCGACGTGGTGAAGGTCAGCGCCGCCTGGCTGATCGACAAGGCCGGCTTCGGCAAGGGGTACGCCGGCCCGGAGGGTGTCGCCATCTCCGGCAAGCACACGTTGGCGCTGACGAACCGCTCCGGCGCGGCCAGCACCGCCGCCCTGGTGGCCCTGGCCCGCGAGATCCGCGACGGCGTCCACGCCCGGTTCGGCGTCCCCCTGCACCCCGAGCCCGTCCTGATCAACTGCACCATCTGACCGCCCCTGCCTCCCTTCCGCCCTCCCTCCCCTCTCGGCTCTCGGCGATCTTGGAGTTGTGGTGCCATGGTGTGCCGGTTTTGAACCGTTGTCGGAGGTGCCACAACTCCAAGATCGCCGAAACAGGAGGTGGAAGTCCGCGTCTTGGGATTGGTGTTCTACTTCGTGGGACGCGGAGAGATCTTGGTACGAAAATGCCCCTGGAGGGGCCTTTCCGTACCAAGATCTCCCAGCCGTGACCCATTGACCTGTTGACCTGTTGACCGGTGCCCCGGAGACCGGTGACCCGGTGACCGGTGACCCGGATGGCGCGATCCCTGGACCCGTGCCCCCGTGCCCCCGTGACCGGGTGCCCCCGTGACCGGGTGCCCCCGTGACCGGGTGCCCCCGTGACCGGGTGCCCCCGTGACCGGGTGCCCCCGTGACCGGGTGCCCCCGTGACCGGGTGATCCCGTGGTCCGTGCCCGTGAGCCGGGAGCTGTGAGCCGTGAGCCGTGAGCCGTGAGCCGTGAGCCGGGAGCTGTGAGGCGGGAGCCGTGAGCCGGGAGCTGTGAGGCGGGAGCCGTGACGCGTCACCCGTGAGCCCGTGAGCTGTAAGCCGTACGTCGGGGCACGTGAATCAATGCCGACCGGCTCGTTTCGAGGGGCGCAACCGCGAGATCGACGGGGGAGGGGCGGTCAGGACGGGGCGACGGTGGACCAGGGGAGGGTGAGGTAGCCGTGGCGCCAGGACCGGGGGCCGTCCTGGACCGGCCAGCCCGACTCCTGCACCGTCGCCACGGCGCGCAGCCAGCGCTGCCGGGGGCCGAAGGGGGCGTAGCCGGCGGCTGAGCGCCAGGCCTGTTCCAGCGCGGCGAGCAGGTCGTGGACGCGTTCACCGGGCACGTTTCGGTGGATCAACGCCTTCGGCAGCCGCTCGGCCAGCGTCGCCGGGCTCTCCAGCGCGGTCAGCTTCGCGGCCAGCGTGAGCGTGCGCGGGCCGGCCGCGTCGAGCAGCACCCACGCGCCGAGCCGACCCGGTTCGTCGCAGGTCCCCTCGACCAGCAGCCCGCCCGGTGCCAGCCGTCCGGTGACCGTCCGCCAGGCGTCGGCCACCTCGCTCTCGTCGTACTGGCGCAGCACGTTGAAGGCCCGCACCAACGCCGGGCGCAACCCGGCCAGCTCGAAGCCGCCCCGGGCGAACGTGAGCCCGGGCGGGTCCGCGGCCGGTTCGGCGGCGGCCACGCGTACCGGATCGATCTCCAGCCCGACCACCCGCACGTCCGCGCGGACCCGGGCGGCGAGCCGGGCCCGCAGTTCGAGCGGGGTGACCGGGGTGGCGCCGTAGCCCAGGTCCACCACGAGCGGGTCGGCGGCGGCGCGCAGCGCGTCCCCGCAGGTCTCGACGATCCAGTTGTCCACCCGCCGGAGCCGGTTCGGATTCGTCGTGCCCCGGGTGACCACCCCGAGCGGCCGGCGCGGTTCCACGGTCAGGACGTCCGGTGCACCTTGTGCTGGGCGGCCTGGGCCAGCGGGCGCACCACGAGTTGGTCGATGTTGACGTGATGCGGCCGGGTGGCGCACCAGGCGACGCAGTCGGCCACGTCGTCGGCGACCAGCGGTTCGGCGACGCCGGCGTAGACCGCCTCGGCGCGGTCCGCGTCCCCGCCGAACCGGACCAGGCCGAACTCCTCGGTCCGCACCATGCCCGGGTCGATCTCGACCACCCGGACCGGCCGGCCGCACAGCTCCAGCCGCAGCGTGCCGGCGACCGCCGTCTGCGCGTGCTTCGCGGCCGTGTAGCCGCCGCCGCCCTCGTAGACGACGTGGCCGGCGGTGGAGCTGACGATCACCACGGTGCCCGCGCCGGACCGTTCCAGCGCGGGCAGCAGCGCCTTGGTGACCCGCAGCGTGCCGAGCACGTTGACGTCGTACATCCACTGCCAGTCGCGCACGTCGGCGGTCTCGACCGGGTCCAGGCCGCGCGCGCCGCCGGCGTTGTTCACCAGCAGGGTGACCGGCCCGGGCGCGGCGTCGGCGGCGGCGGCCAGGCCGGCGACGGACTCGTCCGAGGTCACGTCGCACGCCACCGCGGTGGCCGCGCCGCCGGCCGCCTCGATCTCGGCGACCAGCGCGGCCAGCCGGTCGGTACGCCGCGCGGCGGCGAGCACGTGGAAACCCTCGGCGGCCAGGCGGCGGGCGGTGGCCGCCCCGATCCCGCTGGACGCTCCGGTGACGATGGCGACTGAGGTCATCCGGACATTCTCTCCCGCCGCCCCGCTGCCCGCCGTGATGAGGTCCGTCACGCCGGGGAACCCGCCGCAGGCATTTCCGAACCCCGATGGGGAAGATGACATCCGGCGTACGGGTTGACCGAGAAGCGCCGGTCGTGCGGGACGGCATCAACCGTGACAGAGGGAGCGGACGTGGCGGAGTTGCACACCGGTGTCGGTCGTCAGCGAGGTGCCCTGCCGTGGCCCCGGCCGCGCCGCATCGCCACCCTCTCGGTGCACACCTCGCCGCTGCACCAGCCGGGCACGGGCGACGCGGGCGGGATGAACGTCTACATCCTGGAGGTCGCCCGACGACTGGCCGAGGCCGACGTCGAGGTGGAGATCTTCACCCGGGCCACCTCCGGCGACCTGCCCCCGGTGGTGGAGATGGCGCCCGGGGTGACCGTCCGGCACGTCACCGCCGGGCCGCTGGAGGGGCTGACCAAGGAGGAGCTGCCCGGTCAGCTCTGCGCGTTCACCGCCGGTGTGCTGCGGGCCGAGGCGGCCCGACCGCCCGGCCACTACGACCTGATCCACTCGCACTACTGGCTCTCCGGCCAGGTCGGCTGGCTGGCCAAGGAGCGCTGGGGCGTGCCGCTGGTGCACACCGCGCACACCCTGGCCAAGGTCAAGAACGCCCGGCTCGCCGTCGGGGACCGACCCGAGCCGAAGGCCCGGGTGATCGGTGAGGAGCAGGTGGTCACCGAGGCCGACCGGCTGGTCGCCAACACCCGGGTGGAGGCCCGTGACCTGCTCGACCGGTACGCCGCCGAGCCCGGCCGGGTGGCCGTGGTGGAGCCGGGCGTGGACCTGGACCGGTTCCGTCCCGCCGCCGGTGACCGGGAGGCCGCGACCCGCGCCGCCCGCCGCCGCCTCGGCCTGCCGACCGACGGGCACGTGGTGGCGTTCGTCGGCCGGATCCAGCCGCTCAAGGCGCCGGACGTGCTGGTCCGCGCGGTGGCCGCGCTGCGCGAGCGGGAGCCCGCGCTGGCCGACGAGGTGACCGTGGTGATCTGCGGCGGCCCGAGCGGCAGCGGCCTGGACCGGCCGACCGCCCTGATGGAGCTGGCCCACTCGTTGGGCGTCGCCGACCGGGTGCGCTTCCTCCCGCCGCAGACCGGCGACCGCCTGCCCGATCTCTACCGCGCGGCCGACCTGGTCGCCGTGCCGTCGCACAACGAGTCCTTCGGGCTGGTCGCGCTGGAGGCCCAGGCGTGTGGCACGCCGGTGCTGGCCGCCGCCGTGGGCGGGCTGGTCACCGCCGTACGCGACGGGGTCAGCGGGATGCTCATCGACGGGCACGACCCGGTCGACTGGGCGCGGGCGCTGGCCCGCCTGCTGCCCGACCGGCTGCGTCGCGCCTCGCTGGCCCGGGGCGCCGAGCGGCACGCCCGCGCCTTCTCCTGGCAGCGGACCGTCTCCGGGCTGCTCGCGGTCTACGGGGAGGCGATCACCGAGCACCGGGCCCGGCTGGCCGGCCGGCTCGGTGACCCGGCCCTCACCTGTTCCTGGTGACCCGTCGCCGTCGGGCGGGGCGGGCCGGGCGACCGTAGAGTGGGTGCGATGAGCCGCAGAAGTGAGGTCGCCGCGCTGATCGAGGCCGTCTGTGCCGAGCGGGAGCTGGAGTGGGAAGCCACCGGCGAGGCGTCGTACGCGGTGACCCTGCCCGGCACGCACAAGCTCAAGACGATCTGCAACCTGATCGTCGGTGAGCACGCGCTGCGGATCGAGGCGTTCGTGATGCGCCAGCCCGACGAGCGGCGCGAGGAGCTGTGGGCCTGGCTGTTGCAGCGCAACGCGCGGATGTACGGCGTCTCGTTCTCCATCGACACGGTCGGCGACGTCTACCTGACCGGCCGGGTCAACCTGGCCGGGCTCGACGCCGACGAGCTGGACCGGCTCTTCGGCTCGGTGCTGACCTACGCCGACGAGTCGTTCGACAGCATGCTGGAGATCGGGTTCGGCACCGCCATCCGACGGGAGTGGGAGTGGCGGGTGAAGCGGGGCGAGTCGACCGCCAACCTGGCCGCGTTCGCCCACCTCTTCGAGCCCTCGACGCCGGCCGGCTCGGCCGCCGGAGGTTCGGAGTCCTCCTGACGGGTATGCCGCACCGCGCGGTGCGGAGTGTGTGTGGGGACCCACCGCGAGCCGAGGACGGACTGTCGAGGAGCGTGTCCCATGGCTCAGCGCAACAGCTCAGGTCGCGGCACGACCGCGACCCGGACCAAGCGGCAACCCGGTAACCAGACGCCGAACACCCCGAGGGTGTCGGAGTCCGACATCTCCCGGATGAAGGTCGACGACATCCGGAACCAGCTCCGCCGGCGGGGGGTCTCCGGGACCTCCGCGCTGCGCAAGCCGGAGCTGGTGAAGACCCTGGCCCGGACCATGCGGTCGGAGGGTCGGGGCGGCGCGGCCCGGCGGAGCACCGGCCCGGCCGGTCGCCCGGCCGCGAAGAAGACCACGGCGGCGAAGAAGACCGCCGCCGCGAAGAAGACGACGGCGGCCCGCCGGAAGGCCACGTCTCCGGCCAAGTCCGCGCCGGCCGCCCGCGCCACCGGCGCCCGGGCCAAGGCGACGGGTACGCGCAGGGCGGCCCCGGCGCGCGCGAAGGCGACCGCCTCGCGGGCGAAGGCCGCCCCGGCGCGCAAGGCGTCGTCGGCCCGCGCGACGGCCTCGCCCTCCCGGGCGAAGGCTGCTCCTTCCCGGGCCAAGGCTGCCCCTTCGCGGGCGAAGGCGGCGTCGCGGGCCAAGGCTGCCCCTTCGCGGGCGAAGGCGGCGTCGCGGGCCAAGGCTGCTCCTTCCCGGGCGAAGGCTGCTCCGTCGCGGGCCAAGGCGGCCCCGGCGCGGAAGGCCGCATCCGCGCGGGCGCAGGCCGCGCCGAGGCTCGGGCCGGCGTCCAGTCGGTCGATCGGGTCCTCGCAGCTCATCACCTCGCTCGCGGACCGTCCGGAGCGTCCCGGCCGGAGCCTGGTCACCCGCAATCACGAGGTGATCCAGCGGTGGGCGCGGGCCCGGGGGGCGAAACCGGCGACCATCGCCGGGACCGAGCGCGGCGACCGGCCCGGGGTGCTGACGTTCAACATCCCCGGCTACCGGGAGAGCAGCCGGATCCGGGAGGTCACCTGGGACGACTGGTTCCGGACGTTCGACTCACGGCGGCTGAACCTGATCTACCAGGAGCAGATGCGGGACGGTCGGCAGAGCAACTTCTTCCGTACCGAGAACCCGAATCGTGAGGACGGCTGAGGTTTGCGGGAATGGTCGCCGGGAACCCCGTGTTGGCCATCCCAGAGACCGGAGCACTGACAGCCGGATAGCCGACACGCGTGCTGTGACGGGCGAGACAGCGATCTGGGTTGAATCCGGAATCCGGTCGAACTAACTTTATTGCACCGCGTCACGCTTGTTTTCGTTCGGGGGAGCGGCGGATCGATCAGATCCGCGCAGGCGAGACGCGAAGATCGGGTGGAGCACACCGTTGGGGGACGGTGCCGCCCGTGGAACCGGCGGCGCGAGCGGGCGACGCTTACGGGGGTGAGTGTCGCCCGCCGCCGCCGGGCGTACGGTACGAGCGCCCATCTCGACGGGGGTCGGGGTGGGCGCTCGGCCGTTCCTGAGCCCGGTTCAGCGCGCGGCGCGGACCGGGTGCCGCGTCGCCGCCCGCAGCGCCGCGACCCGGCGCTCCCGAGGCGGCCCGGCGAGCAGGTGCCCGGCCGCGGCGACCAGGCCCAACCCGCCCACCACCAGCCAGTGCCGCTCGCCGAGGTGTTCCAGGCTCAGCCCGCCGAGCGCCGGCGCCACGAACGACGCCGCCGGGAACGTCAGGTAGAACACCGACTGGTAGCGGGCCCGTAGCTCGGGCGGGGCCAGGTCCGCGTTGATCTGCGCGTTCGGCGGCGCGGCGAGCATCTGCCCGACCGTCCAGACCACCGCCGCGCCGAGGTAGAGCGGCAGCCCGTCGGCGACGGTCAGCGTGCCGAACCCGAGCGCCATCAGCCCGGTGGAGACCGCCAGCACGGTCGACCTGCGGTACGGCTCGATCAGCCGGGGGACGAAGAGCTGCCCGGCCACGATCAGCGCCCCGCCCAACGCCACCACCAGCCCGTACGCCGACGGACGCAGTCCGTCCGCGCGCATCGCCAGCGGCATGATGGTCGACGTCTGCATGGTCAGCACGGCCAGCAGGAAGGTCAGCCCGACGAAGGTGAGGAAGGTGCGGTCGGTCAGCGCGGTGTGCAGCCCGGGACGCCGCCCCACCACCGCGCGCGGAGTGACCGCCGGCCGGCGGGTCAACGTCTCCGGCACCTTCAGCGCGATCACCACGGCCGCCGCCAGGGTGGCCCCGGCGTCGACCAGGAACAGCGCCAGGAAACTCGCCTCGGCGAGCACCCCGGCCAGCAGCGACGCCACCGCCATGCCGAGGTTGAACGCCCAGAACTGGAGGTTGAAGGCGCGGGACCGGCGGGCCTCCGGCACCACGTCCACGATGGCCGCCACGAACGCCGGGCTGGGCATCGAGTGCGCCACCCCGACCAGGGCGGCGAGCACGGCGATGACCGCGAGGTGCCGGCTGAACGCCAGCGCCGCCATCAGGCCGGCCGCCGTGAGGTGCGCGGCGAGCAGCGTGGCCCGCCGGCCCCACCGGTCCGCGAGCACCCCGCCGAGCAGTGTGCCGGCCGCGCCCCCGATGCCGTACGCGCCGACCACCAGCCCGGCCAGCGACGGCGAGGCGCCCCGCGCGGCGGTCAGGTAGAGCGAGAGGAACAGCAGCGCGAACGCGCCGGCCCGGTTGATCAGCAGGCCGGACCAGAGGTACCAGAAGGTGGCGGGCAGGCCGCCGGCCGTGTCGTCCCACCAGCGCCGCAGGCCGCGCACCCGTCCTCCAGGAAGGTTTCCTTACCGATGCCCCCGCGTACCGTATCCGCCGGTCCGGCGGCCGGCACGCGGGGGCGTACTCAGGAGCCGACCCGAACCGGCTCGGCGGGCGAGGTGGCCGCGGCCTCGGCCGCCTCCGGCGCCGGGGTGCGGGTGGCGGTGACCGGCGTGACCGTCGTGCCGACGGCGCGCAGCCGGGCCGCGCGCCGCTCCCGGGCCGGGCCGGAGACCAGGTGGGCGACCGCCGCCACGACGCCGATGCCGGCGCAGCCGAGCCAGAGCGCGCTGTTGCCGGCGTGCTCGCGCACCAGGCCGCCGAGGATCGGCGCGGCAGCGCCGGCGAGCTGCCAGGAGAGCGAGAAGACGCCCTGGTAGCGGCCGCGCAGCGCGGCCGGTGACAGCTCCGCGATGAGCGTGGCGTTGGACGGCGAGTTGAGCATCTCGCCGAGCGTCCAGATCAGCACGGTCAGGCCGTAGAGCCAGACCGTGTCGGCGAACGCGGTGAGCCCGAACCCGACGCCCATCACCAGCGCCGCGAGCGCCAGCACGCGCGAGCGGCTCCGGCCCTTGATGAGCCGGGGCACGAAGAGTTGGCCGACCACGATGAGTACGCCGTTGAGCGCGATCACCGAGCCGTAGGTGGCGGGGCTGAGCCCGGAGTCGCCCATCGCGATCGGCAGCATCGAGATGTGCTGGAGGAACACCAGCGCGGCGAGCAGGTTGAGCGCCACGAAGCCGAGGAAGACCCGGTCGGCGAGGATGGTCCGCAGCGCGCCGGCGGGCGCGGGGGCGCCCTTGACGACGGGGCCGGTCGGCGTGGTCCGGGTCTCCCGCACCCGGGTGAAGATGATCAGCGCGGTGACCACCGTCGTGGTCGCGTCCACCAGGAAGAGCAGCAGGTAGCCGGCCTGGGCGGCGAAGCCGGCGAGGACGGCGGCGCAGGCGAAGCCGAGGTTGATCGCCCAGTAGTTCAGCGAGAAGGCCCGCAGCCGGTCCTTCTCCGGCACCACGTCGACCATCATGGCGCCGAAGGCCGGGCGGGCCGCCTCGGCGAACGTGCCGAGCAGCAACGCGCCCACGGCCACCGCCCAGAGCGGCCGGGCCAGGCCCAGCGCGACCATCATGGTGGCCGCGCCGAGGTGCGCGGTCAGCAGCGTGGGCCGGCGGCCCCAGCGGTCGGTCAGCGTGCCGCCGACGGTGGTGCCGACCGCGCCGCCGACGCCCCAGAGCCCGATCACCAGACCCGCCTGCGAGGCGGAGAAGTCGCGCTCCTGGGTCAGGTAGATGGCGAGGAAGACCAGGATGAACGAGCCGAGCCGGTTGATCAGGGTGCCGGTCCAGAGGTACCAGAACGTCCGTGGCAGGCCGCCCGCCGTCTCCTGGAACCAGCCCCGCACCGTCCGCATGCCGACGCCCCCCGCTCGGTAATGACCGACCTCTGCCGGATGCCTTACAACCTAGCCCCGCCCCGGAACGCCGGTCATCCGCATTTCCACGTGGTGGTCGTCACCACCGGTCCCCGCGTGTCCGCCGGGCCGGTACGGCAGGATGATCCGCATGACTGCGAGCGAAGGGCCCACCATCGGGACGCTGGTCCTGCTGCGGCACGGCGAGAGCGACTGGAACGCCAAGAACCTCTTCACCGGCTGGGTCGACGTCGACCTGACCGCCAAGGGCGAGACCGAGGCGCGGCGCGGCGGCGAGCTGCTCCGCGAGCACGACCTGCTGCCGGACGTGGTGCACACCAGCCTGCTGCGCCGGGCGATCCGCACCGCCGAGCTGGCGCTGAACGCCGCCGACCGGCACTGGATCGCGGTGCGCCGGTCGTGGCGGCTCAACGAGCGCCACTACGGCGCACTCCAGGGCAAGAACAAGAAGCAGACCCTGGACGAGTACGGCGAGGAGCAGTTCATGCTCTGGCGCCGGTCGTACGACACGCCGCCGCCCCCGATCGACGACAACGACGAGTGGTCGCAGGTCGGCGACCCCCGGTACGCGTTGCTGCCGACCGAGCTGATGCCCCGGACGGAGTGCCTCAAGGACGTCGTCGACCGGATGCTGCCCTACTGGTACGACTCGATCGTGCCGGACATCCTGGCCGGCCGGACCGTGCTGGTGGCGGCGCACGGCAACTCGCTGCGGGCGCTGGTCAAGCACCTCGACCAGATCTCCGACGACGCGATCGCCAAGCTGAACATCCCCACCGGCATCCCGCTGCGCTACGACCTGGACGCGGACCTGCGCCCGCAGGTGCTCGGCGGGACGTACCTCGACCCGGAGGCCGCGAAGGACGCCGCCGCCGCAGTCGCCAACCAGGGCCGCTGAGGGTGTAAGGAAGGGCCCCTTCTTAACACTGGGCTGTTAAGAAGGGGCCCTTCCTTGCACGGGGGCCGGGGTCAGCTGGACGGCGAACCGGTGATCAGGTAGACCACGTGCTCGCCGGCGTTCACCGCGTGGTCGGCGAAACGCTCGTAGAAGCGGCCCAGCAGGGTCGCGTCGATGGCGGTCTCCACGCCGTACGGCCAGTCGTCGCCGAGCAGCACGCCGAACAGGCTCTTGTGCAGGTCGTCCATCGCGTCGTCGTCCCGGTCCAGCTCCGCCGCCACGTCGGCGTCGGGCTTGGCCAGCACCGCGCCGATCTTCTCGGCCATCCGGTCGGCGATGCCGGCCATGTCGGTGAAGACCGGCCGCAGCTCGGCCGGGACCGCCGGCGAGGGGTGCCGGCGCAGCGCGGTCTTGGCCACGTGGTCGGCCAGGTCGCCCATCCGCTCCAGGTCGGCGGCCACGTGCAGGGCGGTGATCATCGCGCGCAGGTCGGAGGCGACCGGCGCCTGACGGGCGAGCAGGTCGCAGACCCGCTCCTCCACGTGCCGGTAGAGGTCGTCGATCTCGGCGTCCCGCGCGATCACCGTCTCGGCCGCGGCGCGGTCGGCGGTGAGCAGCCCCCTGGTGGCCTGCCGCATGGCCGCGCGCACCGCCTCGGCCATGTCCACCAGCAGTTGGCTGACAATCTGCAGGTCGGCCCGGAACTCGTCGCGCATCGTCACTTCCTGGGGTCGATTGCCGTCGCCGGGAGCGGCTACGGCGTGAGCAGGTGCGCGCCCCACGGTAGGCCGGACGGCCGGCACCAGGGTGAACGCGGATGAACGACGCGGGACCCGCAGGTGAACTTTCCCGGAAGCGAGAGTGGTTCGTCCCTTTGTGCCCGATCCCCGGGTTAACAATGACCCTACGATCGCCGGGTGGAATGGGCGGTGGCCATCGCGGTGGCCGTGGCGCTGGTGACCGGGCTGGTCGCCGGGTCGCTGCTGTCCGAGCCCGTCGGGGAATGGCGACGCCGCCGGGCGTCGCGGGGCGGCGGGACCTCCCGCCGTGACGCAGGGAGGCCGACGATTCCGGACGACCAGCAGGGGGGCCTCTCCGGGCTCGGCCGCAAGACGATCGACTCGTTGCGCGCCGGCGTGGTGGTGCTCGACCCGGACGACGTGCCGGTGCTCGTGAACCCGGCCGCCCGCGCGATGGGGCTGCTGCGCACCGGGGCGACACCTGGCTCGATCGCGGCGCACCCGTTGATCCGTACCCTCGCCGGGCAGGTCCGCCGCACGGGCGTGCGTCGCGAGATCGAGCTGGACCTGCCCCGGGGCCGCGACAGCTCCGGGGTCAACCCGCTCGGCGTGCACCTGCGGGCCATGGGACTGGGCGCCGGTTACATCTCGATCGAGGCGGTCGACGTCACCGAGTCGCACCGCCTGGCCCGGGTGCGCCGGGACTTCGTGGCCAACGTCAGCCACGAGCTGAAGACCCCGATCGGCGCCCTCCAACTGCTCGCCGAGGCGTTGGTGGACGCCACCGAACCGGCCGGCGACGGCGCGCCCGACCTCTCCGAGGACCTGGTCGCCGCGCGGCGGTTCGCCGAGCGGATCCAGCACGAGTCCACCCGGCTCGGCCGGCTGGTGCAGGAGCTGCTGGAGCTGACCCGGCTCCAGGGCGCCGAGCCGCAGCCCGCCCCCGAACCGGTCTCGCTGGACTGGGTGCTCGCCGAGGTGATCGACCGCACCCGCACCGCGGCCACCGCCCGCCGGGTGGAGATCGTCGTGGACGGGCAGCGGGGCCTGACCGCGTACGGCAGCGACAGCCAACTCGCGACCGCGGTGGCGAACCTGGTGGAGAACGCGATCACCTACTCGGCCGAGGACACCACGGTCCGGGTCACCGTGCGGGGCACCGACGAGTACGTCGAGGTCGCCGTCGCGGACCAGGGCATCGGCATCGCCCCGAACGAGGTCGACCGGATCTTCGAACGCTTCTACCGGGCCGACCAGGCCCGCTCCCGGGCGACCGGCGGCACCGGCCTGGGGCTGGCCATCGTCAAACACATCGCCAGCAACCATGGCGGTCGGGTGGATGTGTCGAGCACCCTTGGTGGGGGGTCGACGTTCACCCTCCGGCTGCCTGCCCGCCCCCCGGACGACCTGGAGGCGACACTCGCCTCCGCTGGGATCGAGGCCGGCCCGGCCGAGCTCCGGCAGGTCTGACCACAGGAAAGGAAACACCCGTTGAGCCGCGTACTGGTGGTCGAGGACGAGGAATCGTTCTCCGACGCCCTGTCCTACATGCTCCGCAAGGAGGGGTTCGAGGTCTCCGTCGCCGCGACGGGTCCCTCCGCCCTCACCGAGTTCGACCGGACCGGCGCCGACATCGTGCTGCTCGACCTGATGCTGCCGGAGATGTCCGGCACCGAGGTCTGCCGTCAGCTCCGCCAGCGGTCGCACGTCCCGATCATCATGGTCACCGCCCGGGACAGCGAGATCGACAAGGTGGTCGGCCTGGAGATCGGCGCCGACGACTACGTGACCAAGCCGTACTCGCCCCGTGAGCTGGTCGCGCGGATCCGCGCGGTGCTGCGCCGGCAGAGCACCGAGGCCAACGAGACGGGCGCGCCGACCCTGGCCGCGGGCCCGGTACGGATGGACATCGAGCGGCACGTGGTGACCGTCGACGGCGCCGGGGTGCAGCTCCCGCTCAAGGAGTTCGAGCTGCTGGAGCTGCTCCTGCGCAACGCCGGCCGGGTGCTCACCCGTGGCCAGCTCATCGACCGGGTCTGGGGTGCCGACTACGTGGGCGACACCAAGACGCTGGACGTACACGTGAAGCGGCTGCGCTCCAAGATCGAGCCGGAGCCGTCCGCGCCGCGCTACATCGTCACCGTCCGGGGCCTGGGCTACAAGTTCGAGCCGTGACCGTCGCGGCTCCTCACCCCGTCACCTGACCGACTCCGGCCACGGCGGGTCGGGCCGCGCTGCCCGTGGTCTCGTGCCTCGTCGCCCCTTTCGCGTCGCATTGCTCCGTGTCCGCGTCGCGCCTGCTCACCCGTTTCGTGCCCCCACCTCCTCGCTGTCCGCCTCGCTCTCGGAGAGCTTCGAAGCGGTCTTCGGGCAGTCGTTGTTCGCCGCGAACGAAACTGTCGGCGATCGTCGCGGGCTGCTAGGGCTGCTGCGGCCTGCTCGGGCGGGCGTCCGGTGTGCGGGGTGGGTCTGAGGTTGGGCGGGCGTAGCGCTCGTTGGCGGGCGGTGGGTGGAACGGGGTGGGCGTCTGCTGGGGCCAAGATGCACCCACGGTGTTCCACCGATGGGGCTGGCGGGCGCTGGATGGAGCGTGATGGGTGTCTCCGCGGCGGGATGCACCCATGGCGTTCCACCGACGGGGCTGGCGGGCGCTGGGTGGAACGTCATGGGTGTCTCCGCGGCCGGGATGCACCCATGGCGTTCCACTGGCCGCGTTGTCGGCCGCTGGGTGGAACGTCGCGGGTGTCCGGATGCACCCGTGGACGTCACCCGTCTGCGTGGAGTGCGGGTGGTTGTCCGGTTCGGTGGTGGTGGGCGGCACCCTGGGCACGGAATCGCCGCAGGCTGGGCGGCGTTGTAGACGGGTGAACGACCGAGCAGGCGAACACCCCCGAGCCGCCACCCCCGCCCCCGGGGAATGACGGCCGGCCGCCGGTCGTTGCACATCATCCCGGCGCCGCGACGAGGCCCCCCGCCCCGCGAGCTGCCGAACCCCGGCCCCCGCCACACGGCCTCCGAGCCCGACGGGCAAGCCGGATCCCCTCAAGACTTTTCGCGCGCCTGACGGTGCCCACACCCCCCCGGGTGTGTTGACCCCCGAATGGAGCCCTCTCATGAACACGATCCTGCGTAAGAGCATTCTCGGTATCGCTGGTCTGGCCTTCACCGGTGGTGTGTTCGCCGGTCCGGTCGCCGCCCACGCCGACACCGCCCATGCCGCCGCCGGTAAGCCCGTCGCGGTTGCCAGCGTGCAGGGTGAGCAGTCCCGCATCACTCTGAACGACGAGCAGCTGGCCAACGCCAAGGCGATCATCGCCGCGACGAAGAAGGCCGGCCTGCCCGAGCGGGCCGCGGTCATCTCGATCGCCACCGCCCTGCAGGAGTCGAAGCTGGAGAACCTCGGGCACCTCGGCGACAAGAATGACCACGACTCGCTGGGTCTGTTCCAGCAGCGCCCGTCGAGCGGTTGGGGCACGCCGGAGCAGATCACCGACCCCGAGTACTCCACCCTGGCGTTCCTCAAGGGCCTGAAGCAGGTCGACGGCTGGGAGAAGATGCCGCTGACCGAGGCTGCGCAGACCGTCCAGGTCTCCGCCTACCCCGACGCCTACGCCCAGTGGGAGAAGCAGGCCACCGACATCGTGGCCCAGCACTGGACCAAGTAAGACCGAAGGCCGGCACCCCCAACCGGGTGCCGGCCTTCGCGCGTTCTCAGCGCACGACCTTGACGTTGAACAGGGAAGTGCCCAGCCGGCCGTAGAGGCGCAGCCAGATCGGCAGCAGCATCTCGGTGCCCCGTGCCGTGGTGATGTCGCCCAGGTCGATCACGTCGGTGTGGCCGAAGCTGGTGAGCAGGTCGACGACCACCTTCTTGGCCTCGGCGTCGTCACCGGAGACGAAGACGCTGTGGTCACCGTCGGCGAGCTGCCGGGGGTGCGTCATCAGGTCGGCCGTGAGCGTGTTCAGCGCCTTGACCACCCGGGTGCGGGGGAATGCCCGCTGGATCCGCTCGGCGAGCGAGTCGTCGTTGACCACGGACAGGGTGGGCGGAAAACCCTTGCTGAAGTCGAGCGGGTTGGCGATGTCGAGCAGGACCTTGCCGGCCAGGTTCTCCGCGCCCGCCGCGTCGAGCGCGGGCAGGGAGCCGTCGCCGCTGGTCGCGTTCACCACCAGGTCGGCCTCGGCGGTGGCGTCGGCGTGGCCGGCCAGGGTGACGCCGGAATGTCCGGCGGCCCAGTCGGCCCAGTCTCCGGCCTGTGTGGCGGCGACGTCCCGGGTGCCGACGACGACCTCGTGCCCCAGCTCGGCCGCGCGAGCGGCGATGGCCCGCCCCACCATGCCGGTGCCCAGTACTGCGATGCGCATGTCGAATCCGTCCTCCGATTACGGCGCGACCACGACTGCCACGCCCGATGCGACCGAGACTAACAGACAGGTCTGTCTACTAGAAGGGTGAGGAGACGTACCGGTCTGTAGACTTCGCCGAACGACGGAGGAGGAACCATGGCCCGCACGCCCGCCGGCACCGCCCGGGACCGCATCCTGGGGACCGCGTTCCGGCTGTTCTACGCGTACGGGCCACGTGGCGTCGGGGTGGACACGGTGATCGCCGAGTCGGGCGTCGCCAAGGCCACGCTCTACAAGCACTTCCCACGCAAGGACGACCTGGTCCTGGCGTACCTGGACAAGGTCGACCAGGCCTGGTCCGGCGCGTTGCGGGACGCGGCCCGGGAGGCCGGTGACGATCCCCGGGCGCAGCTCGTCGGCATGTTCGACGCGCTCGGCGGCGCCTGCCGCCGCGAGGGCTACCACGGCTGCGCGTTCATCAACACCGCGGCCGAGTCACCCGCCGGGAGCCCGGTGCACGCCCGTACCGTCGCGCACAAGAACGCGGTGCGGGCCTGGGTGACCGACCTGGCCCGGCAGGCCGGGGCGGCCGAGCCGGAGTTGCTGGCCCGTCAGCTGACCCTGCTGCTCGACGGCGGGCTGGCCGGCGGAGTGCTCGACGGCGACCCGGCGGTCGCCGACGCGGCGAAGCGGAGCGCCCACGCCCTGATCGACGCGGCGCTCCCGGAGCGTTAAAAGGGGGCCCCTCCTCTACCGGAGGCGTTAATAAGGGGCCCTTCCTTACTCGCTGGCCGGGTGGGGGGCGACCTGGCCCTGGCGGAAGCGGGCGGCGCAGAGTTCGGCCAGCTTCGCGTACGCGGGCGCGCCGACCAGCGCGGTCAGCTCGGGCCCGTAGGAGAGGTACATCGGCTCGGCGCCGACGTGCGCGTCGGTGGACGAGGTGCACCACCAGTCCAGGTCGTGCCCGCCCGCGCCCCAGCCGCGCCGGTCGAACTCGGCGAGCGTGGAGATCAGCACCTTGGTGTTGTCCGGCCGGGTGTGCCACTCCTGGTCGCGGCGCACCGGTAGCTGCCAGCAGACGTCGGGCTTGTATTCCAGCGGGTGCACGCCGTCGCGCAGCGCCTGGGCGTGCAGGGCGCAGCCGCCGCCACCGGCGAAGTCGGCGTCGTTGAGGAACACGCACGGCGCGTCGACGTCGCGGGTGGCGGTGCGCCGGGCCGGGGTCTTGCCGTCGACCGTGTCGTTCTCGGTCCAGTTCTTGAAGCCGCGGCGGAAGTGCTGCCAGGTCTCCGGCGTCAGCCGCTTGACCGCCGCCCGCACCCGCTTCTCGTCGTCGGAGTCGGTGAAGAACGCGCCGTGCGAGCAGCACCCGTCGGCGGCCCGCCCGGCGATGATGCCGTGGCAGCCCCGGCCGAAGACGCACGTCCAGCGGGACAGCAGCCAGGTCAGGTCGGCGCGGACGACGTGCTTCGGGTCGGCCGGGTCGACGAACTCGATCCACTCCCGCGGGAAGTCCAGCCCGACCTCGCGGCTGCGCGGGTCGTCGGGGTCGTCCACCAGCACGTGAAGCTCGATCTGCCCTGTCACCCGGACCAGCGTACGCGCGGTCACCCCGCCCGGCCGGCGAGCCGACGAAACGTGTTGCCCCTAGGGTTCTTCCCATGCGACTGGGTGTCCTCGACGTCGGTTCCAACACGGTGCACCTGCTGGTGGTCGACGCCCATCACGGCGCCCATCCCTGGCCGGCCCACTCCGAGAAGGTGGTGCTGCGGCTGGCCGAGCAGATCGGTCCGGACGGCGCGCTGACCGACACCGGGGCGGACGGGCTGGTCAAGGCCGTCGGCATGGCCCGGGCGGCGGCCGACGGGCTGGGCGCCGAGGACCTGCTGGCGTTCGCCACCAGCGCGGTCCGGGACGCCACCAACGCCGGCGAGGTGCTGGCCCGGGTCCGCGACGAGACCGGCGTACGCCTGGAGGTGCTCTCCGGCGCGGACGAGGCGCGGATGACGTTCCTCGCGGTGCGGCGGTGGTTCGGCTGGTCCGCCGGGCGGCTGCTGGCGATGGACATCGGTGGCGGCTCGCTGGAGCTGGCCGCCGGCATCGACGAGCACCCGGACGTCGCGGTGTCGCTGCCGCTCGGGGCGGGGCGGCTCAGCCGGGAGCGGCTGGCGGTCGACCCGGCCGGCCTGCTGCCGCCGCCGGCCGAGGCCGTGGAGGAACTGCGGGCGTACGTGGACGCGCAGCTCGACCCGGTGGTGAAGCAGCTGACCGAGGTGGGTTGGGAGCGTCCGGTCGCGACCTCGAAGACGTTCCGCACGCTGGCCCGGTTGGCCGGGGCCGCGCCGTCCGGCGCCGGTCTCTGGGCCCGGCGCAGCCTGACCCGCACCGGCCTGCGCCAGGTGCTCGGGTTCGTCCGGCACATCCCGCCGGCCCAGTTGCCGGAGTTGGAGGGGGTCAGCGCGCAGCGGGCCCACCAGCTCCTGGCCGGCGCGGTGGTGGCCGAGGCGGTCATGCGCCGGCTCGACGTCGACAGTCTGGACATCTGCCCCTGGGCGCTGCGCGAGGGGGTCATCCTGCGCCGGTTGGATCAGCTCGCGCCGATGTGATCCGCGCGGCCGCTCTGGGCGCTTTGCTGCTGCTCGTCCCGATGCCTCCTGGCGGGGGCGGCTACCCTCAGAGGCGTGACTTCCCGCGTCCCGGTGCTCCTGTCCACGTCGTCGGTCTTTCCCGAACGGACCGCGGCGGCGTTCCAGCTCGCCGCGGCGCTCGGGTACGACGGCATCGAGGTGATGGTCTGGACCGACCCGGTCAGCCAGGATCCGGGCGCGCTGCGCGGTCTCTCCGAGCACTACGGCGTCCCGGTGCTCTCCGTGCACGCCCCCTGCCTGCTGGTCACCCAGCGGGTGTGGAGCGCCGACCCGTGGGAGCGGCTGCGGCGGGCCGCCGAGCTGGCCGAGACGCTGGAGGCGCCGACCGTGGTGGTGCACCCGCCGTTCACCTGGCAGCGTGACTACGCGCGCACGTTCGCCGACGGGCTCGACACCATCGCCGGGCGCTTCGGCGGGCTGCGCTTCGCGGTGGAGAACATGTTCCCGGTGCGGATGGCCGGCCGGCAGTTCGTGCCGTACGTGCCGGGCTGGGACCCGACCGACACCGGCTACGCCTCCTACACGCTGGACCTCTCGCACTGCGCGGCCTCGCACACGGACGCGCTGGCCATGGCCGACCGGATGGGCTCCGGCCTGGCGCACGTGCACCTGGGCGACGGCACCGGCGAGGGGCGGGACGAGCACCTGGTGCCCGGCCGGGGCGGCCAGCCCTGCGCGGAGCTGCTCCGCTCGCTGGCCGGGCGCGGCTTCACCGGCTCGGTGGCGGTGGAGGTCACCACCCGGGGCGCGAAGAGCCGCGCGGTCCGCGAGGCGGATCTGCGGGAGTCGCTGGAGTTCGCCCGGGCCAACCTGACCGCGCCCTCACCGGTCGACGCCTGAGCCGGCCCCGCGCCGGTCGACGGCCCGCGCCGGCCGACGCCCTGAGCCGGCTCGCGCCGGCCGAGGGTCAGATGACCGGGGAGAGCGGCTGAGCCGGCACCGCCTGCTCGCCGACCGCGGCCCGCTTGCGGGCCCGGTGGGCCGCCACGTGCGAGCGGGTGGCGCAGCGCTCGGAGCAGAACCGCCGGCAGCAGTTGGACGAGGTGTCCAGGTAGACGTTGCCGCAGCGCTCGTCCGCGCAGACGCCGAACCGGGCGCTGCCGTACTCGCAGAGCCAGACCGACAGCCCCCAGACCGCGCCGGCCAGGTATTCGGAGGAGACCGAGGCGCCCCGGCTGGTCACGTGCATGTGCCAGTCGGAGGAGTCGTGGCCGGAGATGCGCGGCTGCACCGGGAACGCCTCCAGCAGCGCGTTCAGCTCCGCCACCGCCTCGCCGTCCCGCCCCGAGGTGCCGTACGCGAAGACGTCCCGGAGGCGCTTCTGCGCCCGCCGGAAGATCGCCAGGTCCCGTTCCGCGACCTCGTCGCGCATCCAGGCGTTCTCGTCCGGGAAGAGGGCCCGCAGGCCGTCGAGGTCGTCCAGCCGGGCGTTGACGAGCTCGACCCCGGTCCGGGCGTACGCGTCGAAGTTCACGACACCAACGGTAGACGACTCAGGGCAGACGCGGCGCGTCGATGTAGTGGGGCAGGAACCGCGCGTAACCGTCAGTGATGAGGCTCTCGCTCTCCCGTACCCCGGCACCGGCCGACCCGCCGTCCACGATCCAACTGCCGAGCACCGTCCGGTAGCCGGCGAACTCGGGCAACGCGCGGAACTCCTGGTAGCAGAAGCCCTCGTCGCCGTAGATCCCCGGGTTGGTGATCTCGGTGCCGCCGGTCACGATGCGTACCGAGCCGCCCTCGCGGCCGAGCAGCGGCTTGGCCACGTACTCGGTCATCCCGCGCGGCGAGTCGAGGTATGCCGGCAGCAGCAGCTCGTGGCCCGGGTACAGCTCCCAGAGCACGGCCAGCAGCGCCTTGTTCGACAGCAGCAGCTTCCAGGCCGGCTCGATCCAGGTGGTCGGGGTGCCCGGGTCCAGCGCCGGCCGCCCGTAAGGCTCGGCGAGCATCCACTCCCAGGGGTAGAGCTTGAAGCAGGTGGTGATCGGCCGGTCGTCGGCGTCGACGAAGCGCCGCCCGTCCCAGCCGACGTGCTGGATCGGCATGAGCGTCACGTCCAGCCCGGCCTGGCGGGCGGTCTCGGCCAGGTAGCCGGCGGTGATCTGGTCCTCGCCCGACTCCTCCTCGTTCGACCAGAGCACGTGCACCCGGGGGTCGTGCAGCCCGGCGCCGATCTTGGCCCACGAGGCGGTCAGCCGCTCGTGCAGGCTGTTCCACTGGTCCGCGTCCGGGCGGGTGTCCTCCAGCCAGTACCACTGCACGATGCTCGCCTCGACCAGCGCGGTCGGGGTGTCGGCGTTGTACTCCAGCATCTTCGGCGGCCAGCTGCCGTCGTACCAGAGGTCGAACCGGCCGTAGAGCGTCGGCGGGGCCTCCCGCAGCGAGCGGGCGACCGCCTCGGCGGCCCATTCCGGGATGCCGAACTCGGCGTACCGGCGGCGGGCCACCACGTGCTCGGCGGCGGCGACGGACATCCGGTGCAGCTCCTCGGTCGCCTCCTCCAGCCGGAGCACCTCGTCCAGGGTGAAGGAGTAGGCCGCGGTCTCGTCCCAGTACGACATGATCTCGCCGTCGGGCAGCTCGGTGTCCACGTACACCAGGCCCTGGGTCCGGATGGTGTCGTCCCAGTCGGGGCGCGGGGTGCTCGCCTCGCGGCGCACGTCAGCCGCCGCAGGAGGCGAGGTGGGTGCCGAAGCCGCCCCGGTCGGGCAGCGCGGCGGCCGGGGCCGTGTCGCCGCGTGCGGCGGTGGCCGGGGCCGGGACGCGCAGGGCCACGGCGACGGTGTCGCCGCCCCCGCCGGCCGGGCCGAGCGCGCAGTCGTCATCGTCGTCGTCGTAGCCGTTGTTGCAACCGGTGAGCGCGAGGGCCAGCGCGGTCAGCGCGCCGAGCTGCACGGTGGCCGAGCGGAGCCGGCGCCGGGGGTGTCGTCGATCCACGTGAACGTTGTAGCCGATGGCCGCCAGCGCCGGTGCCCCGCGTCCCTAGTCCGCACGCTGAGTGAGGTTGGCCGCCGCGCCCGGCGCGGGCCCCGGGCCGGGCGTTACGCTCGGCTCATGCTCCGTTCCGTC
The DNA here is from genome assembly GCF_049315235.1 of Micromonospora sp. WMMD754. NCBI lineage: Bacteria > Bacillati > Actinomycetota > Actinomycetes > Micromonosporales > Micromonosporaceae > Micromonospora > Micromonospora sp. WMMD754. Next base: position 1,399,470 of record NZ_CP186058.1, on the reverse strand, counting down.
ATCCTCGCCGCCTCCCGGTCAACCCAGGTGGAGCGGCTCGTCGCGACGGCCCCGTTCACCCGGGACGTCGTCCGCCGGTTCGTCGCCGGCGCCGCCACCGACGACGCGCTGCGCGCGACCCGCGCACTCGTCGCCGACGGCCAAGCGGTCACCCTCGACTACCTAGGCGAGGACACCACCACCCCGGAGCAGGCGAACGCCACCCGGGACGAGTACCTCACGCTGCTGCGCCTGCTCGGGGCCGCCGGCCTCACCCCGGCCGCCGAGGTCAGCGTGAAGCTGTCCGCGCTCGGCCAGGCGTTCGACGAGCAGTTCGCGTACGACAACGCGCGGCAGATCTGCGCGGCGGCCGACGCGGCCGGCACCACGGTCACCCTGGACATGGAGGACCACACCACCACCGACTCGACCCTGGACATCCTGGCCAAGCTGCGCAAGGACCACCCGTCGACCGGCGCGGTGCTCCAGGCGTACCTGCGGCGGACCGAGTCGGACTGCCGCGAGCTGTCCGCGGCCGGGTCCCGGGTGCGGCTGTGCAAGGGCGCGTACAAGGAGCCCGAGTCGGTGGCGTACCAGTCCGCCCGCGAGGTGGACAAGTCCTACGTGCGCTGCATGAACGTGCTGATGGCCGGCGACGGCTACCCGATGCTGGCCACCCACGACCCGCGCCTGATCGCCATCGGCGAGGACCGGGCCCGCTGGTTCGACCGCGACCCGGGGCGGTTCGAGTTCCAGATGCTCTACGGCATCCGCCCGGAGGAGCAGAAGCGCCTGGTCGGCGAGGGCTACACGGTCCGCACCTACGTCCCCTACGGCGACCAGTGGTACGGCTACCTGATGCGCCGGCTCGCCGAGCGCCCGGCCAACCTGATGTTCTTCGGCCGCGCGGTGGTCTCGAAGAAGTGAGCCTTGACCGGCAAGGCTAACGACATTAGCTTTATGGCTATGACGGTTAGCCGGGTGGCGCGGGACGGCGGGACGATCGCGTACGAGACGCACGGCTCGGGGCCTCTCGTGGTGCTCGCGCACGGCATGGGGGAGAACCGGGCGGCCTTCCGGCACCTGACCCCCCGACTGGTGGCGGCCGGCTACCGGGTCGCCTCGATCGACGTACGGGGGCACGGCGACTCCAGCCCGCACTGGCCCACGTACGCCCCGGCCGAGGTCGGCGGCGACCTGCTCGCCGTGGTCCGGGCGCTCGGCGGTGGGCCGGCCACGCTGGTCGGCAGCTCGTCCAGCGGGGCCGGCGTCGTCTTCGCCGCCGCCGACGCGCCCGACCTGGTCAGCGGCATCGTGCAGATCAGCCCGTTCGTCGCCGCCCCGAAGCCGAACCTGGCGATGCGGGCCGCCCAGGCGGCCGTGCTCCGCAGCCCCCGGCTGTTCGGGCTGTTCCACCGCACGCTCTTCCCGTGTGTCCGACCGGCCGACGACGCCGCGTACCGCAAGGAGATGGTCGCCAGGCTGCGCGGCCGGATGGACGCGGTGCGCGGGGTGATCGCGCCGGTCGACCCGCACTGGACCACGCGGGCGCCCGAGGTGCGGCAACCGGTGCTGGTGCTGATGGGCACGAAGGACCCGGACTTCCCCGACCCGGGCGCCGAGGCCCGCGCCGCCCGCCGGCAGTTCGCCGTCGCCGAGGCGCGCATGATCGCCGACTCCGGCCACTACCCGCACGCCGACCAGCCCGACGCCACCGCTGCCGACCTGGCCGAGTTCCTGACGGCGACCGCGCGTGCCTAGGGCCGGCCTGACCCCCGCGACGGTGGTCCGGGAGGCCGCCGTGCTCGCCGACGAGGTCGGCTACGACCGGCTGACCCTGGCCGCGCTCGCCGGCCGGCTCGGCGTCGCGCTGCCCAGCCTCTACAAGCACGTGCGGGGCGTGGACGCGCTGCACCAGAAGCTCGCCGTGCTCGCCGCCGCCGAGATGGCCGACGTGCTGACCGCCGCCGCCGCGGGCCGGGCCGGCGACGACGCCTTGCGCGCCGTCGCCGCCGCCTACCGGGCGTACGCCCACCGGCACCCCGGCCGCTACCCGGCCGCCCAGCGCGCGCCCGACCCGGCCGACCCCGAGCACCTGGCCGCCGCTGAACGCGCGGTCGGCGCGATCTTCGCGATCCTGCGCGGGTACGGCCTCGACGGTGACGCGGCCGTCGACGCCACCCGGATGTTCCGGGCCACCGTGCACGGCTTCGTCTCCCTGGAGGCGGCGGGCGGGTTCGGGCTGCCCCGCGACGTCGACCGTTCGTTCGACCAGATGGTCGACGGGCTGGACCTCGCCTACCGCGGCTGGCGGTCCCGGTGAAGGCGCTGCTGCTGGGCCTGATCTTCCTGCTGGAGCTGGCGCTGCTCGCGGCGGCCGGACTCTGCTGGGGCTTCACGCTCGACGCCGGCTGGCCGGTGCGGCTGCTCGCCGGCCTCGGCGCGCCGCTGGTGATCGCCGTCGTCTGGGGTGTGTTCTGCTCGCCCCGGGCGACCGTGGCGCTGCCCGCCCCGGCCAAGCTGGGCGTGCAGGCGGCCTGCTTCCTCAGCGGCGGCGTCCTGCTGGCCCTGGCCGGTCACCCACTTCCCGGCGCGGCCCTGGTGCTGCTCTGGGCCGTCGACAAGGCCGTCCTCATCCGCTCTGGCAACCCGATCTGACCCGCCCTCGCGGCGAGGCGCGCGGCCGATCTTGGTACCGATCCGCCCTCGGAGGGGCGGATCGGTACCAAGATCTCGACACACGGCTGGATCTTGGAAGTTTGAGGCCCCTATGAGGGCCGTTTCCTTCCAAGATCTGGCTCGCGGTCCGGCGCGGAGATTGGTCGCGGGCTCCACCCCCGGCCGCCCGCGTCCGCACCCTTGCCCGCGTCCGCGTCCCCGTCGATCTTGAAGTTGTGGCACCTGGGATAACGGGTCAATCCGACATGCTGGGCGCCACACCTCCAAGATCGATGCACGGTGCCGGTACGGCGCGGTGCCGGGTGGGGGCGGCAGGGATTACGGGTAGGACTCTTTCCCGGAACGCCCGATTGGTCGTACCCTTCGCCGGTGACCGACGGCGACGAGGAGCCTCCCGGCCGGGCAGCCGACGGCGACGAGCCACGCGCCGGGAGCGACGGCGAGGGGCCACGCCCGCGCGTCGAGGCGTCACCCGATCCGACCCCGGTCGGGAGTCCGGACCCGGCGAGCCGTGAGTCGTCAGCGCAGGTCACACCCCGCCCGGTCGCGTCGGTCCCCGCCCCCGGACCGGCCGCCCCCGGACCGACCGCCTCCGGACCGACCGCCCCTAGACCCAACCCGACCGCCTCCGGACCGACCGCCTCCGGACCGACAGCACCCGCACCCCGCACGACCGCCCCTGGACCCGACCCGGCCTCGTCCGGGTCGAGCGCGGCCTCGTCCGGGTCGAGCGCGGCCTCGTCCGGGTCGAGCGCGGCCTCGTCCGGGTCGAGTGCCACCGCGCCCGCTCCTGCACTGGCCGCACCCGATTCGAGCGCATTCGTTCCCGCCCTGACCCCGGCTGCACCCGAGCCGGCCGCGGCTCTTCCCGCCCCGAGGCCGGCCGCCCCCGAGCCGAGTGCCGTTGTCCCCGAGCCGCGTGCGGTCGCCCCCGCCCAGAAGCCGGCCACCCCTGATCCAGGTGGCGCCGCCTCCGAGTCGGGTGCGGTCGTCCCCGCCCGGAGGCCGGCCGCCGCCGAGCCGAGTGCCGTCGCCTCCGAGCCGAGTGCTGTCGTCCCCGAGCCGGGCGCGGTCGCATCCGCCCCGGAATCGAGCCCGGCCAACCCGACGCCGAGTGCGGTCGCGCCCACGCGGGTGCCGGCCGCCCCGGCTGCGAGGCCGACAGTGCCCGAGCCGATCACGCCCGCATCCCCTCCGGCAGCGGCCGCGCCCGAGGAAGGCGCCGACGCTCCCCGCCCGGCGCCGTCGCCCTCGACACCACCACCGCCCTCGGCGCCGTCGCCCTCGACACCACCACCGCCCTCGGCGCCGTCGCCCTCGACACCACCACCGCCCTCGGCGCCGTCGCCCTCGACACCACCGCCCTCGGCGCCGTCGCCCTCGACACCACCACCGCCCTCGGCGCCGTCGCCCTCGACACCACCACCGCCCTCGGCGCCGTCGCCCTCGACACCACCGCCCTCGACACCACCGCCCTCGGCGCCGTCGCCCTCGACACCACCGCCCTCGGCGCCGTCGCCCTCGACACCACCGCCCTCGATGCCGCCGCAGGTGGCCGTACCCCATGCGCCTGCCCCGATCGGGAGGGCGGCGAAGAAACGACGCTGGCCGCTCTGGACCGCCCTCGGCCTGGCCCTCGGGCTGACGGCGGGCGCGGTGCCCGGCGTACTCCTGCGGCAGTTGGCGCCCGACGCGGCCGGGCGGCCGGCCGCGGGCCGTGAGGACCGGGGCACGCCGGAGCAGCGGCGGCTCGCCGAGCGGATGGTCACGCAGCTCGACCGCCAGGCCGGCGCGCTGCTCGGCGGCGACCGGGCCGGCTTCCTCGCGGTGGCCGAGCCGGCGGCCCGGCCGGCGCTCAGCAAGCGGTACGCGGCGTTGCGCGCGTTGCGGACCAGCGTGTGGCGACCCGCCGCCGTCGGTGTGCCGGTGGCCGTCGACGGGCGGCCCGGGGAGTGGCGGCTGACGGTGACCGTGGGCTACTGCTTCGTGGTGCCGGGCTGCGGGCCGAGCACGGCGACGATGGGCACCCGCTGGCGGGTGGTGGGGGAGGAGCCGCGGCTGACCGCCGTGGAGCCGTCCCGGACGGATCCGGCGGGCGTGCGGCCGTGGGAGGTCAGTGACCTGGCCGTCGCGGTGGGGAAGCGGGCGGTGGTGGCCACCACGCCGGCCCAGCGGGCCAAGCTGCCGGGGTTGCTGGCGCAGGCGGAGTCGGCCGCCCGGGCCGCGGACCGGTACGCGGTCGACGGCACGCCTCCGGACCGCTACCTGGTCTTCTACGCCGGGCGGGCGGAGTGGCAGCGTTGGTACGGCGGTGGCCGACCGAAGTGGACCGCCGGGTACGCGGTGGGCGTCGGTGGGGGGCGGCACGACGTCGTGCTCAACGCGCAGAGCCTCTCCCCGGCCGGGGTGGACGACCTGCTGCGGCACGAGCTGACCCACGCCGCCTCGCTGCCGGAGCAGGGTTACGCGGATCGGGCGAGCTGGTGGCTGGTGGAGGGGCTGGCCGAGTACGCCGGCACCGACGGCCAGCCGGTCGACCGCTACGAGGGCCTGGCCGAGGTGCGCAAGCTGCTCCGGGGCGGGTGGTCCGGCCGGCTGGACGCGGTGGCTCCGGCCGACGACGCGAGCGACGACCGGGTCGGCGGCGCCTACGGCGTCGGGTACCTGGCCGTGCGGCACCTGGTCGACCGCTACGGCGAGCAGCGGGTGCTGGACTTCTTCCGGGCCGTGGTGCACCAGCGCCGGTCCCCGGCCGAGGCCGCCGACGAGGTGTTCGGCGACCCGTGGTCGACGTTGCAGGACGACTGCGTCGCCTACGTGCGAACCGCCGCCGGCTGACCCGTCGACACCGGTCGACGGGTCGTAGCATGGGCCGGGTGGCCCGCACCCCCTCGCCGCGGCTGCCCGCGGCCCGCCGCCCCCGTCTCGTCACCGCCCTCCTCGCCGTCGTCGCCCTGACCGGCACCACCGCCGCCTCCTGCGGTGACGACACCTCCGCCGTCGCCGTCGCCCCGGTCGGCCGCGCGCCGGTGAGCGAGGTGATCGACGCGCCGGCCACGGTGACCGCCCGGGCCGCCGCCACCCTCACCGCCCCCGCCGACGGCACGCTGGCCAGCCTGCGGGTCCAACCCGGACAGCGGGTTTCCCGCGGGCAGGTGCTCGCGGTGATCGACTCGCCGTCCGCGCGGGACCGGCTGGCGCAGGCGCGCGACGCGTTGCGCGCGGCGAAGCGCGCCGGCCGGGGCGTCGGCGTCGGCGACCTGGGCGGCAGCCGGCGCGGCACCGACAAGGCCGCGGACGAGGCGTTCGCCGCCGCCCGCGCCGCCGCCGGCAAGGTCGGCGACCCGCAGTTGCGGTCCGCGCTGCTGCTCCAGGTCCGGTCGGCGCAGCAGCAGTACGAGTCGGCCGCCCGCGCCGCCGACCGCGCGGTCACCGCCGTGCAGCGCGGCGTGGCGGGCCTGAACAGCGCCGTCGGCGCGCTGTCGGCCGCGCAGCGCCTCCAGGCCCAGCAGGCGTACGACCTGGCGAAGGCGACCGTCGACGCGTTGACGCTGCGCGCCCCGATCGGCGGTGTGGTGCAGCCGGGTGGCACCCGGGCGGCCGCGCCGTCCGACCTCGCCGGGCTGCTCGGCGCGGCCGGCGGCGGGTCGGTGCCCGGGCTGGACCCGTCGGCGCTGGGCGCGGCCGGTCAGGGCGGCCCGCCGGCGGGGGTCGACGACGCGGTGCCGGCCGGTGGCCGGGTCACCGCCGGCACCCCGGTGCTCACGGTGGTGGACACCGGGCGGCTGGGCCTGCTCGCCGAGGTCGACGAGACCGACGTGCTGCTGGTTCGGGCCGGGGTGCCCGCCTCGGTCGAGTTGGACGCGGTGACCGGCGCGACCTACGACGCCACGGTGCGGTCCGTCGACGTGTTGCCCACCAGCTCGGCCCGGGGCGGGGTCACCTACCGGGTCCGGCTCGACCTGGGTGCCGGTCGGCTCGGTGAGGCGGAGGCCGCGCCGGCGCCCCGCCCCGGGATGAACGCGGTGGTCCGGCTCCGGGTGCGGGAGGCCGCCGACGCGGTGGCCGTACCGGCCTCGGCGGTGTTCTCCGCGGACGGGCGGGACGCGGTCTGGGTGCTGCGCGACGGACGCGCGGACCGGGTCCCGGTGACGGTCGGCGTGCAGGGTCAGGACCTGGTGCAGATCGTGGACGGGGTGCGGGCCGGCGACCGGGTGGTGGTGCGCGGCGCCGACCAGGTCCGCGACGGCCAGGAACTCCCGTGACCGTCGCCGCGGTCGAGGCGGTCGACGTCTCGCGCACGTACGAGCTGGACGGGGTGTCGGTGTCCGCGCTGCGCGGCGTCTCGCTCACCATCGACCAGGGCGAGTACGTGGCGGTGATCGGCCCGTCCGGCTCCGGCAAGTCCACGCTGATGCACCTGCTCGGCGGGCTGGACCGGCCCACCGGCGGCCGGTTGGTGATCGGTGGCCGGGACGTGGCCGCGCTGACCGCCCCGGAACTGGCGACGCTGCGCAACGAGACCATCGGCTTCGTCTTCCAGGCGTTCCACCTGCTGGCCCGGACGTCCGCGGTGGACAACGTGGCGCTGCCGTTGGTCTACCGGGGCGTCGGCGCGCGGCAGCGACGGGAACGGGCGGCGGCGATGCTCGGCCGGGTCGGGCTCTCCCACCGGCTGCACCACCGGCCCAACCAGCTCTCCGGCGGCGAGCAGCAGCGGGTGGCGATCGCCCGGGCGTTGGTCACCGAGCCGGCGGTGCTGCTGGCCGACGAGCCCACCGGCAACCTGGACAGCGCCACCGGCGAGGCGGTGCTGGAGCTGCTGGAGCGGTTGAACGCCGAGTCCGGGGTGGCCCTGGTGATGGTCACGCACGACCAGGAGGTGGCCGCCCGGGCGCGCCGCCGGATCGCCGTCCGGGACGGGCTGATCCGCTCCGACACCCGTCATGATCGACCGGGGTCGGGCGGTTCCGGCGCACCTGCGACACTGGACCCCGCTCCCAGCGCGGAGCCCCGGTCCGCGTCCGGAAGCGGCCCGGGGCACCCGCCCGGTGGCTCCGGTGGCGCCACCGGAGCCACCGGGCGCCTTCCGCGCGCCGGCGCCGGGGGTGCCGGATGAGGGTGGCCGAGGCCTGGCGGGTGGCGCTGGACGCGCTGCGGGCCAACCGGATGCGCAGCCTGCTGACCATGCTCGGCGTGATCATCGGGGTCGCCTCGGTGGTGATCCTGGTGGCCATCGGCACCGGCACCAAGCAGCAGGTGGAGCAGCAGGTCGAAGGGCTCGGCTCGAACCTGCTCCTGGTGGTGCCCGGAAAGATCGAGGTGGGCACCGCCCCGGTGGTGTCGCCGTTGGACCTCAAGGACGTCGACGCCGTCTCCCGGGTGGTCGGCGACCCCGGCCGGGTGGCCGTGACGGTGGCCTCCGGCGCGACCGCCCGCGCCGGCAACCGGTCGGACTTCACCACCGTGCAGGGCGTGCTGGAGACCACCCCGTCGGTGTTCACCCGGTCGCTGGCCCGGGGTCGCTACCTGACCGGCGCGGACGTCGACACCAGCCGCCGGGTGGCGGTGCTCGGCGCCTCGGTGGCCCGGGCGCTCTTCCCCGAGCGGGACCCGCTCGGCCAGCAGGTCACCCTCGCCGGCGTGCGGTTCCGGGTGATCGGCGTCTTCGCGCCGCTGGGGCAGAGCCTCGGCGTGGACCGGGACGACGAGGTGCACGTACCGGTGACCGCCGCGCAGCGGCTGTGGGGCACCCAGCGGATCGACGGCATCGCGGTCAAGGCGCCGGACCGGGAACGGATCGACCAGCTCGGCGAGCGGATCGTGGCGGAGCTGTCCCGCCGGCACCCGGACACCGAGTTCAGCGCCGTCACCCAGCAGCAGATCCTGGGCGTGCTCGGCGACATCCTGGGTGTGCTCACCGGCGTCCTGGCCGCCATCGCCGGCATCTCGCTGCTGGTCGGCGGCGTCGGCGTCTCGAACATCATGCTGGTCTCGGTACGCGAGCGCACCCGGGAGATCGGCCTGCGCAAGGCGGTCGGCGCCCGCCCCCGGGACATCGGCGTGCAGTTCCTGCTGGAGGCGGTGCTGCTCACCTCGATCGGCGGCCTGACCGGGATGGCGCTCGGCGTCGGCACCGCGCTGCTGGTCGACGCGTTCTCGCCGATCCCGGCGGCGATCACCTGGTGGTCGCTGGCGCTCGCCTTCGGCGTCTCGGCGGCGGTGGGCATCGTGTTCGGCGTGGTGCCGGCGCAGCGGGCCGGCCGGCTCGACCCGGTGGTGGCGCTGCGCGCCGAGTAGCCAGCCACCGGTCCCACGAACGGGAACGGGACGAGCCACCCGTCCGGGCGAAAAAGCCCTGGTGGACACCGGGTGAACGGCCGTCCCGCCATGATCAAACGAGAGAAGGGATCGCGCTGGTCACAGCCGTCCCGCTACCGTACTGGTTACACGCGCGTCGCTCGTCGAGGCGGGAGCACCTGCCCGGTGACACGCGCCGGGCACGGGAATGGGTCGGTGAGCCATGGCCGGGTCGCAGTCCGACGCACGGCTGTCGGATGTCAGGTTCCTGACCGTCGCCGAGGTGGCGACGGTCATGCGGGTCTCCAAGATGACGGTCTACCGTCTCGTGCACAGCGGTGAGCTGACCGCGGTGCGCGTCGGCCGGTCGTTCCGGGTGCCCGAGCACGCCGTGCACGAATACCTCCGGGGCGCGTTCCAGGAGTCCGCCTGACCCCTCGGCGGCCGGTCCGTCGAGTGCGACGAAAAGGGGCATCGACGGGGGCGCGTTGGTCCTGCTGACGCACTCCGGCTACCCTGGACCACGACCGTGACCGCACCCTGGTGTGCCCTGCCCACCTCGCTGGTCCGGTCCGTTGTCCGCAAGCGGGCACGGTGTCACCGACGGTGGCGCCTCCCGGTCCGCCCCGCACGTTGCATCGAAAGGCTGTCGTATGGGCTCGGTGGTCAAGAAGCGCCGCAAGCGCATGGCTAAGAAGAAGCACCGCAAGCTGCTGCGCAAGACCCGCGTCCAGCGTCGCCGTCTCGGCAAGTGACCGGGGCCGGGCTCTGGCCCGGCACCCGGCACCACTTGCCAACTGTCGACCCTCGGAGGCTCAGGTGATCAGGCCGCGGACGTCCCGGCTCGATCCCGCCTGCCGCGCAAGGCGCACGACATGACCCCCGGTGGCACCTCCGGTGCTCCGGGGGTCGTCGTCGTCACCGGGGTCGGCCGCTACCTCGGCGCTAACGTCGCCGCCCGGCTCGCCGCCGACCCGCGTATCGAGCGCGTCATCGGCGTCGACCCGGCTCCGCCCAACCCCGAGCTGACCGACCTGCTCTCGGACGTCGAGCGGGTCCGCATCGACCTCGACTCGCTCGGCGGTCTCCTGGCCGACCTCGACGTCGACGCCGTGGTGCACCTGGCGTTGGTCTCCGCCCCCGATCCGCAGCTCGGCGGCCGGACGGGGATGAAGGAGCAGAACGTCATCGGCACGATGCAGCTGCTCGCCGCCTGCCAGCGGGCGCCCCGGCTGCGCAAGCTCGTGGTCCGCTCGTCGACCGCCGCGTACGGGGTGTCGTTCCGCGACCCGGCCGTCTTCACCGAGGAGACCGAGCCACGCGAGGTGCCGCGCGGCGGTTTCGGCCGCGACATCCTCGACATCGAGGGATACGTGCGGGGGTTCCGCCGCCGCCGGCCGGACGTCACCGCCACCGTGCTGCGCTTCGCCCCGTTCATCGGGTACGCGGCCGACACCACGCTCACCCGCTACTTCTCCCAGCCGGTGGTGCCCACCGTCTTCGGCCGCGACCCACGCCTGCAGTTCGTCCACTTCGACGACGCCCTGGAGGTGCTGCACCGGTCGGTCGCCGAGGAGCACCCGGGGACCTACAACGTCGCCGGGCCGGGCGTGCTGTCGCTGTCCCAGGCGATCCGCCGGGCCGGTCGGGTGGCGCTGCCGGTGCTGGAGCCGGGCCTGGCCGGGGTGGCCGCGGTCGCCCGCACCATGGGTTTCGGGCGCTACGGCCTGGACCAGGTCGACCTCTTCGTGCACGGCCGGGTGGTCGACACCAGCCGGCTGGAGCGCGAGTACGGCTTCACCCCCCGTTCCACCGCCGCCGCCTTCGAGGACTTCATCCGCGCCCACCACGGTGGCGTGGTGGTGACCCGGGACCAGCTCGCCGCCGCGGAGCAGCTGGTGCTGGAGAGCATCCGGCAGGTCCGCTCGACCGTCCAGGAGCGTTCGTGAGCAGCCCGGAGGAGCGGCGTGACGCGCGTTACGACGTACCGCTGACCGTGCCCGAGCCGGGTGCGGAGCCGGCGCGGCGCAACGGGCACCGCCGGGTCACCGCGCCGGCCGCCCGCCCGGCCGCGTCCGCCGCGCCGGCCGACGAGCCGGACACCTCCACCGACGAGCCCGCCGGCGGCGCGGCCGCACCCGGCGCGGAGGCCGCCCGTCCCACCGACGAACCGGGCGTCCCCGCCGCCCGCCCACCGGCCAGGAAGGCGGTGGCCAAGAAGGCCGTCGCCCGGAAGGCGGTGGCGGACGGGACCGAATCCGGTACGGCCGGCCCCGGAACCGGGGCGGCCCGGCCGGCGACGCCGCCGGGACCGGCCGTGGCCGACCGGCCGGGGGACCACTGGGACCGCAGGGTCGCCCAGGGGCTCGCGTTCCTGCGTCGCCGGCTCTCCGGTGACTACGAGGTGGACGAGTTCGGCTTCGACCCCGACCTCACCGACGCGGTCTTCCATCCGCTGGTCCGGCTGCTCTACCGGGACTGGTTCCGCACCGAGGTCGGCGGCGTGGAGCACGTGCCGGCCGACGGCGCCGGCCTGGTTGTCGGCAACCACTCCGGCACCGTGGCGCTGGACGCGCTGGTGCTCTCCGCCGCGCTGCACGACCGGCACCCGCAGCGCCGCTACCTGCGGCTGCTCGGCGCCGACCTGGTCTTCCGGATGCCGGTGGTCTCCGAGCTCGCCCGCAAGACCGGCGGCACGGTGGCCTGCAACCCGGACGCGGAACGGCTGCTCGGCAACGGCGAGCTGGTCGGCGTGTTCCCGGAGGGCTTCAAGGGGGTCGGCAAGCTCTACGCCGACCGCTACAAGCTCCAGCGGTTCGGCCGGGGCGGCTTCGTCTCCGCCGCGCTGCGCACCGGCACGCCGATCGTGCCGGTCGCGATCGTCGGCGGCGAGGAGATCTATCCGATGCTCGCCGACATCAAGCCGCTCGCCCGGCTGCTCAAGTTGCCCTACTTCCCGGTGACGCCGACCTTCCCCTGGCTGGGGCCGCTGGGCATGGTGCCGCTGCCGAGCAAGTGGCTGATCGAGTTCTGTCCGCCGATCCCGACCGCGCACCTGCGCGACTCGGCGGACGACCCGCTGGTCGTGTTCAACCTCGCCGACCAGGTGCGGGAGACCATCCAGCAGACGCTGCACAAGCTGCTCGAACGCCGCCCCGACCCGTTCGGCCCCTGACCGGGGGCCGGGCCCGCCGCGTCAGGCGCGCTGGCGGCGGCGGTGCAGCGCCAGCCCGGCGCTGACCGCGCCGGCGAGCAGCCCGGCGGCGGCGGTCGACGGCACGGCGATGCGTGCGGCCCGGCGGCCGGTGCGGAAGTCGCGGACGTCCCAGCCCCGTTCACGGGCCTGGCGCAGCAGCGCGGCGTCCGGGTTGACCGCCACCGCGCGGCCCACGGCCGAGAGCATCGGCAGGTCGTTCGACGAGTCGCTGTAGGCGGCACAGCGGGCCAGGTCGAGCCCTTCCACGGCGGCCAGCTGGGTGACCGCCTCCGCCTTCGCCGGGCCGTGCATCAGGTCGCCGACCAACCGGCCGGTGTACGCACCGTCGACCACCTCGGCCACCGTGCCGATCGCACCGGTCAGGCCGAGCCGGGCGGCGATCACCCGGCCGATCTCCACCGGGGCGGCGCTGACCAGCCAGACCCGCTCACCCGCGTCGAGGTGCCGCTGGGCCAGCCGGTGCGTGCCGGCCCAGATGCGCGGCGCCATCAGCTCGTCGAAGATCTCCTCGGTGAGGCGCTCGACGTCGTCGACCCGCCAGCCCTGCACGAAGGCGAGGGCCGCCTCCTTGGCCTGGGTCATGTCGCCGGCGTGCTCGGTGGCGAGCAGCCGGAACCGGGCCTGCTGCCAGGCGAACCGGGCCAGGTCGCCGGCGGTGAAGTAGTTGCGGGCGGCCAGGCCACGGGCGAACCAGTAGATCGAGGCGCCCCGCATCATCGTGTTGTCGACGTCGAAGAAGGCGGCGGCCGTCGGGTCGGGGGTGACCGTGGTCGCGGGCGCCGCCGGGGTCTCCGACCAGCCGGCGGTGTGCCCGTGGGCGTCGGTGCTGACCGTCACCTTGCGGCTCCCGGCCACGGCGACCTCCCTGCCTCGACGACCACGTACGCGCTCCGCGTCGAGCGTATCCGGCACGTCGTGACGGCCGGGTGTCCGCCGGGAGAAGTGTGGCGTGATCGGCGGCCGCGCTCAGCGGTCGCCGGGGCAGGCGGCCGGGGCCGGCCCGAGCGCGTCGCTGGCCGCCGGCGCGGGCAGCCCGCAGGCGATGGCCTCGCGCAGCGCGTCGGCGCGCTTGCCGGCCGCGTCGAGCAGGGCGAGCGAACGGCGGGTGCGGTCCCGGTCGGCGTGGTCGGGCCGGTCGAGCAGGCCACTGACCACCCGGCGCTGGCCGGCGAGGAAGGTGTCCACCGCGTCCAGCGCGGTCGGGTCGGACCGCTGGGCGGCGACCGTGGTGAGCAGGCGTACGCCCTGGCGGGTGTCGGTGTCCATGTCGTCCAGGACGGCGCTGAAGCCGAGCCGGTCGTCGCGGACCGAGGCGGCCTCGTCGAGCCGGGTCCGGGCGAAGTCGAGGAAGAGCTGGCCCCGGCTGATGTCCGAGCTGGCCAGCGCGAGCTGGGCGCGCTCGGTGGAGCGCTTCATGCCGTAGAGGGCGTCGCCGGGCAGCGCGTTCTCGCTGGCGGCGGAGATGCCGGAGAGGGCGACCGCGCCGGCGGCCACGCCGACCAGGATCGCGCCCCGGGCCCGCGCCCGGCGGCCGGTGATCGCCGGCAGCAGCGCGCCGCGCAGGCTGCCGGCCGTGCCCGCCTTGGCCGGAGCCGTCACGCCCTCGCGCTCGGCGGTGGCCACCAGCATCGCGCGCAGGCCGGTGCGGAACTCGGGATCCACCTCGACGGTGGGCCGTTCGGCGGTGACCCGCCGGCTCACCTCGACGAGCGCGGTGAGTTCACCGTCGGCCCGGGACCGGACGTGGTGCCGGCGTCCGCCGTTGGCCTCGTCGAGGAGTTGCGCGAAGCGCTCGGCTCGCCGACGGGAGAAGAGGTCGCTGTCCACCGCGGGCACCCCCTCTCGCTGGTCACGGCCGGACGGCCGTCGTCGTCACCAGCGACCGGTGGCAGCGTGCGGCCGAGGGCCGACCGGACGGCCGACCTGACCCGCCGGACCGGGTGGCCCGGGGGACGCCGGGACAACCACTGGTCGCACCCGGAGAAACGGTTCGCGCCGGTCGCCGGTTACGGCCCGATCGGCGGCGATATCACCGGGTGTGATCGCTGCCGGGGGACCGGTCGGGCACGCGACACCGCCCGGCGTCTGCGCCGGTGGGGTGGACGGGCTCGGAGCGGGTCAGGCCTGGAAACCGTCGGGCAGCAGCCGGGCCAGCGCCCGCACCGCCCGATACTGCAGGGCCTTGATGGCCCCCTCGTTCTTGCCCATGGCGCGGGCCGTCTCGGCCACCGAGAAGCCCTGGAGGAACCGGAGCACGATGCACTCCTGCTGCTCCGGGTTGAGCTGCTTGACGGCGGTGAGCAGGGCGACGTTGGTGATGTGCTCGACCACCGCCGCCTCCGGGCTGCCCTCCGGCCCGCGGTCCTCCCGGTCGGCGTCGAGGACGTCACCGGTGGTCACCTCCAGCCGGTAGCGTCCGGACTTGAAGTGGTCGGCGACCAGGTTGCGGGCGATGGTGACCAGCCAGGCGCCCAGGTCGCGGCCCTGCCAGGTGAAGCTGCCGATCCGCTTGAGCGCCCGCAGGAACGTGTCGGAGGTGAGGTCCTCGGCGAGCTGGCGGTTGCCGACCCGGAAGTAAACGAACCGGAAGACGGTGTCGACGTACCGATCGTAGATCAGGCCGAACGCCTCGGACTCGCCGGCCTGGGCCCGTTCGACGAGCGTCCAGACCTCGGTGGCCGGGTCGGACGGGTCGGGGCGGCTCGGGAAGCCGGTGGCCGTCGTGGCGGCCGGGACCGCGGGCAGCACCGCGGTGTCACCGGCGGCCACCGCCGGCAGCACGGCGGTCTCGGCGGCGGACGGTTCGCCGGTGGTGGGCGCCTCGCCGCGCCGGGCCTGGGCCGGCGGCATGGCTGGTCGGACCGGCGCGTTCAGCCGGCCGGCGGCCGGCTTGGCGTTGCCGCCGGGCAGCGCGGGTCTCGGCGGCGCCTCGTTGGCGTGGTGGGCGCGGCTGCGGACCCGCCGCGCCTCGCTCCGCACCGCGAGCAGGCCGTCGGCGCCGCGCGTGGCGGGCTCGGCGCGCTCGTTGAGCGGGTTCCGCTGGGTGGGGCCGGTCACCCCGGCCGGCCGGTCCGCGTAACCGAAGGTGGTCACCGCGCCTCCCCGGTCCGGGTGGACAGCGACCGCGCGGGGCGCCACGGGGGCGCCGCGGGACCGGGTACGCCCCGGTCGGGCGCGGTCGGTCCGGGACGTGCCGGCGGGCGGCAGATCCCCTTGAGGTGCTGGTCCAATGCGCTCACGGGCACGGGGGCCTCCTCGGGCTGAGGGGTGTCGACTCACGGCAAATGGGGTGAGCCGACCCGAGTGATGATAGGGCCAACGTCACCCACGCGTGGCAAGTCCGTTACACAGAGCGGAAGTATTTCCCGCCGGGTCGCACTCCTGGCGGACCGGTTGTCCGTCGTGTGTGGTTGACTTTCGCGCCGGGAGCTGGTCCGGAGTGGAAAGTCCTGGTCGGAGCCGATTTTCTTTTCACTCGGCGTGTCGCGGGAGCGGCTCGGACGGGTCGCTCCCGGCTGCCCGCGCCGCACCGGTGGAGATCCTCATCCCGCACATGGGATTCCCGCCAGGTCGCATGTGCGGTCCCGTGCAACGGACCCGGGCCGGCGTCCGGGCATGGCCCGGCGGTCCCGGCTGTGCCAGACTCAGCCACCGTGCAGGACGCCGCCGACAGCTCCGCGCCGAACCTCGCCGACCGGCTCCGCCGGGCCGCCGCCGACCGGGGTGACCGGGTCGCGCTGCACTGGCGCGACCGGACGGTGACCTGGTCCGAGCTGGACCGCGCGGTCACCGCCACCGCTCACGCGCTGCGCACCGGCACGGCCCCATCCACCGGGGAGTCGCACCCGCCCCGGGTGGCGGTCGCGTTCGGCAACACCCCCGACTTCGTCGTCACCTACCTGGCCGTGCTCCGCGCCGGCCTGGTCGCCGTGCCGGTCAACCCCACGCTGACCGCGCGCGAGCTGCGACACGTGCTCGTCGACTCCGGCGCCGCCGTGCTGGTCGGCGCCGCCGAGGTGACCGCCCGGGTGGACGCCGCCGAACTGCCCGCGCTGCGCGCGGTGCACACCGCCCCGCCGGTCGGCGACCACGACGCCGTCACGCCGTTCCCGATCCGCGGCGGCGACGACCTCGCCGTCCTGCTCTACACCTCGGGCACCGAGGGACGACCCAAGGGCGCGATGCTGTCGCACCGGGCGCTGGCCGCCAACCACGCCCAGGTCGACCGGATCGAGCCGCCCGTGGTGGGGCCCGACGACACCGTGCTGCTCGCCCTGCCGCTGTTCCACGCGTACGGGCTGAACTCCGGGCTCGGGGCCGTGGTGCACCACGGCGCGACCGGGGTGCTGGTCGACGAGCCCGGCCCGGACGGCGCGCGGGACCAGATCGCCCGGCACCGGGTCAGCGTGCTGGTCGGCGTACCGTCGATGTTCCTGACCTGGGCCGACGCGCCGGGTGACGCGGCCGAGGCGCTGGCCTCGGTGCGCGTCGCGGTGTGCGGCGCCGCGCCGCTGCCGCCGGCGGTCGGCGCGCGCTTCACCGAGCTGACCGGGCACCCGGTGCACGTGGGCTACGGCCTCACCGAGACCGCCCCGGTGCTCACCTCGACGCTGGTCGGCGGCGAGCCGAAACCCGGCTCGATCGGCCGGCCGCTACCCGGCGTCGAGCTGCGCCTGGTCGGCTCCGACGGCACCGAGCTGTGGCGCGACGGGGTGCCCGCGGCCGAGGCCGACGACGACGGGATGGACCTCACCGACGACCCGACCGGCACCGACCCCGGGCAGATCGTGGTGCGCGGCGCGAACCTGTTCGCCGGCTACTGGCCGGACGGGCGGGGCGGACCGGACCCGGACGGCTGGTGGGCCACCGGCGACGTGGCCTACGCCGACGGCGACGGCGACCTGTTCCTGGTCGACCGGCTCGGCGAGCTGATCCTGGTCAACGGCTTCAACGTCTACCCGCACGAGGTCGAGCTGGTGCTCCAGGCGCACCCCGGGGTGGCCGAGTCGGCCGTCCTGGGGGTGCCGCACCCGCGGACCGGCGAGACTGTCCGGGCGTACGTGGTGCGCTCGGCCGGCCCGCCCGTCCCGGCCGAGGAGCTGCTCGCCCACTGCGCGCGTAACCTGGCCCGGTTCAAGTGCCCGACCGCCGTCGAGTTCGTCGACCGCCTGCCGTACTCGGCGATCGGGAAGGTGCGCAAGACCGAGCTGCGCCCGGCGCCCGCGGTGCCGGCACCGGCGCGACCGCCCGAGACCCGCACGGAGGTATCCGATGTCCAGTGACGCGAGGCTCATCCTGATCACCCGGCCCGGCTGCCACCTCTGCGACGACGCGAAGGCGGCGCTGGACCGGGTGGTGGCCGTCACCGGCGACCGGTGGGTGGAGAAGGACGTGACCGGCGACGTCGAGCTGGAACGCGACTACGGCGACCGGCTGCCGGTGGTGCTGCTCGACGGCAAGGAGCACGGCTACTGGCGGGTCGAGGAGGACCGGCTCCTGCGGGACCTGACCACCCCGCAGCTCTGATCTATCGTGCTCGGGTGACGGGAACACGACGCCACCTGGTGTGGGACTGGAACGGCACGCTCCTCGACGACCTCGACCTGGTGGTGCGCGCCACGAACGTGGCGTTCGCCAGCGCCGGCGGCCCGGCGGTCAGCGCGCGGGAGCACCGGGTCCGGTTCCGCCGGCCGATCGCCGACTACTACGCCGAGATGCTCGGCCGGGCGGTGGACGCCGAGGCGTTCGGCGCGCTCGACCGGATCTTCCACGACGCGTACCGGGCGGGGCTGACCAGCTGCGCGCTGGCCGCCGACGCCACCGCCGCGATCGCCGCCTGGCCGGGCAGCCAGTCGCTGCTGTCCATGTGGTTCCACGACGAGCTGGTGCCGACCGTGCACACGTACGGGCTGACCCCGCACTTCGACCGGGTGGACGGGCTGCGCGCGGCGGTCGGCGGCGGCCCGAAGGCGGAGTGGCTGGAGAAGCACCTGGCCGAGCTGGGGCTGGCCGGTCACGAGGTGGTGCTGATCGGCGACTCGCTGGACGACGCCGACGCGGCCCTCTCGGTCGGCGGCGCCGCGGTCCTCTACACCGGCGGCCTCTCCGACCCGGCGGTGCTGCGGGCCAGCGGCCACCCCACCGCCGACACCCTCACCGAGGCGGTCACCCGGGCCCGCACCCTCCCCTGACCGGGGCGGTCAGGCGCGGAGGTGGGCCAGGACGGCCAGCACGCGGCGGTGGTGGGTCGTCGCGTCGGGCGGCAGGTCGAGCTTGGTGAAGATGTTGCGCACGTGCTTCTCCACCGCGCCGTCGCTGACCACCAGGACGCGGGCGATCGCGGTGTTCGAGCGCCCCTCGGCCATCAGCGCCAGCACCTCCCGCTCACGCGGGGTCAGCGCCGCCAGCGGGTCGTCGCGCCGCCGCCGCACCAGGAGCTGGCTGATCACCTCCGGGTCGAGCACGGTGCCGCCGGTCGCCACCCGGGCCAGCGCGTCCAGGAACTCGTCGATCGCGGCCACCCGGTCCTTGAGCAGGTAGCCGATCCCGCCGCCGGCGCCGCCCGCGGTGTCCAGCAGGTCGTCGGCGTACGACACCTCGACGTACTGGGAGAGCACCAGGATCGGCGTGCCCGGCACCCGGCGGCGGGCCTCCACCGCCGCGCGCAGCCCCTCGTCGGTGTGCGACGGCGGCATCCGCACGTCCACCACCGAGATGTCCGGACGGTGCGTGACCACCGCCTCGACCAGGGCGTCCCCGTCGCCGACGGCGGCCACCACCTCGTGCCCGCACTCGGTCAGCAGCCGGATGAGCCCCTCCCGGAGCAGTACGGCGTCGTCCGCGATCACCACCCGCATGGGTCCGGTGTCTATCACGTCCGGGTCCCACGGCGTGGCCTCCGGCCGCCCCGCAGCGCCGTCCACCGGCCCGGGGGACGTCACCGCGGCAGCTCCGCGTGGACCCGCGTCGGTCCGCCGCTCGGGCTGGCCACCTCCAGCGTGCCGCCGGCCGCCCGGACCCGGTCGGCGATGCCGCTGAGCCCGTGCCCCTTGGCCAGGTGGGCGCCGCCGACCCCGTCGTCGGTGACGGTGATCTCCAGCCGGCCCACCTTCCGGGCCACCTCCACCCGGCACGCCTCCGCCCGGCTGTGCTTGGCGACGTTGGTCAACGCCTCGGCCACCACGAAGTAGGCGGCGCTCTCCAGCCCGGGGTCCAGCCGACCGGCGGCGGTGCCCAGGTCGTCGTCGACCAGCAGTTCGGTCGGCACCAGCGCCCGGGCGGCGAGCGCGGCGAGCGCGCTGGGCAGCCCCCGGTCGACCAGGATCGGCGGCGCGATGCCCCGGGAGAGGGCGCGCAGCTCGTCGAGCGTCTCCCGGGTCTGGGCGACCGCCTCGTCCAGGGTGCGGCGGGCCGCCTCGGGGTCGGCGGCCAGTTGGTGGCGGGCCCGGCCCAGGTCCATGGCGAGCCGGACCAGGCGCTGCTGCGGCCCGTCGTGGATGTCGCGCTCCAGCCGGCGCAGCGCGGACGCCTCGGCCGAGGCGGCGGCCCGCTTCTGCTCCTCCAGCGTGACGATCCGCTGGCGCATCTCGGCCACGCCGGTGAGCAGCGAGTACGCCAGGCCGCCCTGGATCCGGGCGCAGGCCCGGGCCACGAGCGGAAGGGTGAGGAGCGCGAACAGGCCGATCGCGGTGTTCAGGGCGATCCGCGCGTCGGCGCCGTCCCCCATCCCGAGGAGCTGGCTGAGGTCCTGGTCGCCGGGCCCGCGCGGGATCGCCCAGTCGTACGCGCCGTAGAGCGAGCCGGTCAGCGCCAGCGCCCACCACACCACCAGCACCACGAACGTGGGCAGGGTCACCACCAGCCGCAGGAACGCGTGCAGCAGGTCGAGCCAGGACTGCGGGTCCCGCATCGGGGTGAACACCCGGCGCCAGAACCGGGCACCGCGCGGGGGCGTCACGTAGGCCGGCCGGACCCGCGGTCGGCCGAGCACGCCGGGGAGCCGGAGCCGTTCCAGGTCGGCCAGCCCGCGCGCCGCGTAGAGCACGCCGGCGAGGACGGGCAGGCCCAGCGTGGTGACCAGCAGGCCGGCGCTGAGTGAGATCCCCGCCACGGCGAGCACGAAGCCGACCAGCGCCAGCGGGAGGCTGAAGAGCACGTAGCCGGAGTCGCGCGCGAGCCGGTGGAACAGGCCCCGGACGGGCGACGAGGGGGCGGGCGCGGTGGCCAACGGTGCGGCGGTCATGGTCCGAGGCTATGGGCGCGGAGGCGGCCGACCCATCCCGTGCGCCGCCCTTTCCGGGGTGGGGTTCTCCCTACCCGGACGTGAGACGCGCCTCGCCACGCCGGTCACGGAGCGCTACCGGGCGCGTGCGATTGGTCAGAGAAGTCTGGATTGAGCAATAATCGCCACGCGCCGCCCATGCAGCGCGATTGATCGATCTTGTGGGAATGGAGGAGCAGGTGAAGGCGCGTCGCGAGTCAGCAAGATCGCGATTTGTGCACCTCTTCACAAGCGCCTACTCTGTAGTTCCGACGCGCCCTGCTAGCACAGCCGGCAACATCGGTCGCCAGCGGGAGTCCCGAAACGACCGGCCCCCGTCGCTGGTCGAGGATCGCACCGCACGGAGTCTCATGAGCCAGCACCGTCAACCAGGCGCGCCCGGTCGCACCGGTGCCGTACCGGCGCTTCCGGACCTGCCCGAGGCAACCGTGTCCCGGCTCCCGGAATACCTGCGCGCGCTGCACGCGCTCGCCGACGCCGGCCACGAGACGGTGTCCAGCGAGGGCCTGGCCAACGCCGCCGGCGTCAACTCCGCCAAGCTCCGCAAGGACCTGTCCCACCTCGGCTCCTACGGCACCCGCGGCGTCGGCTACGACGTGGCGCTGCTGATCGACCAGATCGAGTCCGTCCTGGGGCTCACCCAGTGCCGCGCGGTGGCGCTGGTCGGCGTGGGTAATCTCGGTCACGCCCTGGCCGGCTACGACGGCTTCGCCAACCGCGGCTTCCGCATCGCCGCGCTCCTCGACGCCGACGCCTCGCGGGTCGGCGAGCAGATCAACGGCCTGGTCGTCCGGCACGTCGACGAGCTGTCCCGGGTCGTGGCCGAGGAGTCGATCTCGATCGGCGTGATCGCCACCCCGGCGCCGGCCGCCCAGGCCGTCGCCGACGAACTGGTCGCCGTCGGCGTGACGAGCATCCTCAACTTCGCGCCGTGCGTACTCTCGGTCCCGGACGGGGTCGACGTGCGCAAGGTCGACCTCGCGATCGAGCTGCAGATCCTGTCCTTCCACGAGCACCGCAAGGCGTCGCTGACCGCGCTGCCCGCCACCGGCGGGCCCGGCCTGGCCGCCCTGCCGGGCGGGCTCGCGGCCACCGACACCCAGGAGGCGATCGGCACGTGAAACTGCTCGTCGTCGGCGCGTCCTACCGCACCGCCCCGGTCGCCACCCTGGAACAGCTGGCCGTCCCGCCCGCGGACCTCACCCGCACGCTGGACCGGCTGGTCGCCCAGCCGTACGTGGCCGAGGCCGCCCTGGTCTCCACCTGCAACCGGGTCGAGGTCTACGCCGCCGTCTCCGGCTTCCACGGCGGGCTCGGCGACATCTGCGCGGTCCTGGCCGAGCAGGCCGGTTGCCCGCCGGCGGCGCTCGCCCCCCACCTCTACGTGCACTACGACGCCGCCGCCGTGGACCACGTGTTCCGGGTCGCCGCCGGGCTGGACTCGATGGTGGTCGGCGAGGCGCAGATCCTCGGCCAGCTCCGTGACGCCTACCACTCGGCCACCGGCGCGGACACCGCCGGCCGCCTGCTGCACGAGCTGATGCAGCAGGCGCTGCGGGTCGGCAAGCGCGCGCACGCCGAGACCAACATCGACCGCGCCGGGCAGAGCGTGGTCACCGCCGCCCTCGACCTCGCCGCCGACCTGCTCGACGGCGACCTGACCGGGCGACCCGCCATGGTGGTCGGCGCCGGGGCGATGGGCTCGCTGGGCGTGGCCACCCTCTCCCGGCAGGGCGCCGGCCCGCTCACCGTCACCAACCGCGGCGCCGCCCGCGCGGTCCGGCTCGCCGAGTCGTACGGCGCGACCGCCGTGCCGATGGCCGAGCTGGTCGAGGCGCTCGCCACGGTGGACGTCGTGGTCGCCGCCACCGCCGCCACCGAGCCGGTGCTCACCCGGGACGTGGTGACCCGGGCGCTGTCCCGCCGGGACACCGACCGGGGCCCGCTGGTCCTGCTCGACCTGGCCGTCCCGCGCGACGTCGAGGCCGGCGTCGCCGAACTGCCCGGCGTCGAGGTGATCGACATCGACCGGATGGCGGCGATCCTCGCCGACGGGCCGGCCGCCGCCGACGCCGCCGAGGTGACCCGGATCGTCACCGGCGAGGTCGAGGCGTTCCTGAGCTGGCTGCGCGGCGCCGACGTGGCCCCGACCGTGGCCGCCCTGCGCGGCCGGGCCGACGACGTGGTCACCGCCGAGCTGCGCCGGCTCGGTCAGCGCCGCCCCGACCTCAGCGACGACCAGCGCGCCGAGGTGGCCCGCACCGTGCACCGGGTCGTGCAGCGGCTGCTGCACCAGCCGACCGTCCGGGTCCGCCAGCTCGCCGCCGAGCCCGGCGGCGACCAGTACGCGGCCCTGCTGCGTGAGCTGTTCGACCTGGAAGTACCGCAGACGTCCCCGGTCGACACCGTCCCCGACGTGGTCGCCACCGACCTCGACGGCCGCTCGTCGTTCGACGCGGCCGACGTTCCGCCCACCGGAGGTGCGCGATGACCGCCCCCCTGCGCCTCGGCACCCGGGGCAGCACCCTGGCGATGGCCCAGTCCGGCCACGTGGCCGAGGCCCTCACCGCGGCCACCGGCCGCCCGGTCGAGCTGGTCGAGGTGGTGACCGCCGGCGACCGCTCCTCCGCCCCGGTGCACCGGCTCGGTGTCGGCGTCTTCGTCTCCGCGCTGCGCGACGCGCTGACCGCCCGGGAGATCGACTTCGCGGTCCACTCGTACAAGGACCTGCCCACCGCGGCGGCGCCCGGCCTGCACGTCGCGGCGGTGCCGCCCCGGCAGGACCCGCGCGACGCGCTCGTCGCCACGGACGGCCGTACGCTCGCCGAGCTGCCGCCCGGCGCGCGGATCGGCACCGGCGCGCTGCGCCGGATCGCCCAGCTGCACGCGCTGGGCATGCAGTTCGAGGTCACCCCGATCCGGGGCAACATCGACACCCGGCTCGGCCGGGTGCTCGGCCCGGACGCCGACCTCGACGCCGTCGTGCTGGCCCGGGCCGGGCTCACCCGGATCGGGCGCGCCGACGTCATCACCGAGACGCTCGACCCGATGCTGATGCTGCCCGCGCCCGCCCAGGGCGCGCTGGCGGTGGAGTGCCGGGCCGACGACCAGGACCTGGTCGAGCTGCTCGCGCTGCTCGACCACGCGCCGTCCCGCGCCGCGATCACCGCGGAGCGGGCGCTGCTGGCCACCCTGGAGGCCGGGTGCAGCGCACCGGTGGCCGCCTACGGCGAACTCGCCGAGGGTGAGACCGGTGAGGAGATCTACCTGCGCGGTGCGGTGATCAGCCCGGACGGTACCCGTGACCTCCGGCTGTCCCGCACCGGAACGCCCGCCGACGCGGCGGAGATCGGCAAGGCACTCGCCGCCGAACTCCTCGAACTCGGCGCCGACTCGATCCTCGGCCAAGAAGGACACACCGGCCCGGGGACCCAGCAACTTGGGAGCACAGAATGACCCGCACCCGTAAGCCCGTAGGCCGGATCGCTTTCGTCGGGGCCGGCCCCGGCGACCCGGGCCTGCTGACCCGCCGGGCGCTCGACGCCCTGGTCGAGGCCGACCACGTGGTGTACGACCGGGGAGTCCCCGAGTCGCTGCTGACCCACGTCCGCGCCCAGGCCAGGTCCGACGCCGAGTTCAGCCCCGCCGAGGGCGTGCCCGGGGACGTGGCGAAGGTGCTGATCTCCGCGGCCCGGTCCGGCCAGAACGCCGTGCACCTGGTGGCCGGTGACCCGTTCGGCCACGACTCGGTGGTCAAGGAGGTGCAGGCGGTGGCGCGCACCGCCGCCCACTTCGAGGTGGTGCCGGGCGTCGGCCAGGCCGAGGGCGTCGCCACCTACGCGGGTGTCCCGCTGCCGGGCGTACGCACCGCCGCCGACGTCGAGGACGTCACCACGCTGGACTTCGACGCGCTCGCCGCGGCCGTGGGCCGGGGCTCGCTGGCGCTCGCCGTGGACGCCGGTGACCTCGCCGCCGTCCGGGACGGGCTGCTGGCGGCCGGCATCGACGGCACCACCCCGGTCGGCGTGACCGGGGACGGCACCGGCGAGACGCAGTACACCACCACGTCGAGCGTCGACTCCTTCGTCGCGGCGGCGCTCGGCTTCACCGGCCGGGTGGTGCTCACCGTCGGCGCGGGCGTCACCGACCGCGACAAGCTGAGCTGGTGGGAGAACCGGCCGCTGTACGGCTGGAAGGTGCTGGTGCCCCGCACCAAGGAGCAGGCCGGCGCGATGAGCGCGCGGCTGCGCGCGTACGGGGCGATCCCGTGCGAGGTGCCGACCATCGCGGTCGAGCCGCCGCGCACCCCGGCCCAGATGGAGCGGGCGGTCAAGGGCCTGGTCGACGGCCGCTACGCCTGGGTGATCTTCACCTCGGTGAACGCGGTGCGGGCGGTCTGGGAGAAGTTCGGCGAGCACGGCCTGGACGCCCGGCACTTCGGCGGCGTCAAGATCGCCTGCATCGGTGAGGCGACCGCCGACGCGGTCCGCGCGTTCGGCATCCAGCCGGAGCTGGTCCCCGCCGGGGAGCAGTCCTCCGAGGGCCTGCTGGCCGAGTTCTCGCCGCACGACGAGATCCTCGACCCGGTCGGCCGGGTGCTGCTCCCGCGCGCCGACATCGCCACCGAGACCCTCGCGGCCGGCCTCACCGAGCGCGGCTGGGAGGTCGACGACGTGACCGCGTACCGGACCGTGCGGGCGGCGCCGCCGCCGGCCGAGATCCGCGACGCGATCAAGTCGGGCGGGTTCGACGCGGTGCTCTTCACCTCGTCCTCCACGGTGCGGAACCTGGTCGGCATCGCCGGGAAGCCGCACGCGCGTACCGTTGTTGCCGTGATCGGGCCCAAGACGGCGGAGACCGCGACGGAGTTCGGCCTGCGGGTCGACGTCCAGCCGCCGCACGCCTCGGTTCCCGACCTGGTGGAGGCGCTCGCCGCCTACGCCGTCGAGCTGCGCGAGAAGCTCGCCGCCATGCCGGCGAAGCAGCGCCGCGGCTCGAAGGTGCAGGGCCCGACCGCCCTGAGGTTCCGCTGACAGGAGGCATCCCCATGCCGTACCCCGAGATCCGGCCCCGCCGGCTGCGTCGCAACGCGGCCGTGCGGCGGCTGGTCTCCGAGACCCGCGTCGACCCGGCCGAACTGGTCGTGCCGATGTTCGTCAAGGAGGGGCTGACCGAACCGAGGGCCGTCGCGTCGCTCCCGGGGGTGCTCCAGCATTCCCGGGACTCGCTGCGCAAGGCGGCCGTCGAGGCGGTCCAGGCCGGGGTCGGCGGGATCATGCTGTTCGGGGTGCCGTCGACGCGGGACGAGACCGGCTCCGGCGGCCTCGACCCGGACGGCATCCTCAACGTGGCCATCCGGGACGTGATCTCCGAGGTCGGCGACGCCACAGTGGTGATGAGCGACCTGTGCCTGGACGAGTTCACCTCGCACGGGCACTGCGGCCTGCTCACCCCCGACGGCGGCGTGGACAACGACGCCACGCTCGCCGCGTACGCGGAGATGGCGGTCGCCCAGGCCGACGCCGGGGTCCACGTGGTCGGGCCGTCCGGGATGATGGACGGCCAGGTCGGCGTGGTCCGCAAGGCCCTGGACGCCGCCGGGCACCAGGACGTCGCGGTGCTCGCGTACGCGGTCAAGTACGCCTCCGCCTTCTTCGGCCCGTTCCGGGACGCGGTGGAGTCGGCGCTGGAGGGCGACCGGCGTGGCTACCAGCAGGACCCCGCGAACCTGCGGGAGTCGCTGCGTGAGGTCGCGCTGGACGTCGCCGAGGGCGCCGACATGGTGATGGTCAAGCCGGCCCTGCCCTACCTCGACGTGGTGTCGGCGGTCCGGGCCGCGGTGGACGTCCCGGTCGCCGCCTACCAGGTCTCCGGCGAGTACGCGATGGTCGAGGCCGCCGCCGCGAACGGCTGGATCGACCGGGAGCGGGTCATGCTGGAGACGCTCACCTCGATCCGCCGGGCCGGCGCCCAGATCATCCTCACCTACTGGGCGGTCGAGGCGGCCCAGCTGCTCCGCGAGCGCTACTGACCGTACGGCCGGTTCCTGCGGGCGGTCCGCAGCGCCCTGCCCCACCAGGTCAGCTCGTCCAGCGTCGCGTCGGCGGCCCGTCCCAGCGGCTCGTCGCCGACCAGCCGGCCCTGCCGGTCGAGCCGGTCCCACGGCGCGGTGAGCACCACGCCGGTCCGGGTGGTGGTGGCATGCAGCTCGGCGAAGACCAGCCGGAGCTGCTCGACCGCGCGGATCCCGCCCGAGCCGGCGCCGTACGAGACGAACCCGACCGGCTTTGCCACCCACTCGCGGTGGTGCCAGTCGATGGCGTTCTTCAGCGCCGCCGGAAAGCTGTGGTTGTACTCGGGCGTGATCACGACGAAGGCGTCGGCGGCGTCGAGGCGGCCGGCGATCGGGCTGGCCGGGTTGCCGCCGGGCGGGGTGTCGGCGAGTGGAAGTGGCACCTCGGCGAGGTCGACCAGGCCGGTGCGGAGGCCGTCCCGGCGGCCGGCGTGCCCGACGAACCAGTCGGCGATCGTCCGGCCCATTCGCGGCACGCGGACGCTGCCGACGAGCACGGCCAGGGTGAGCGGCGGTTCTTGCGTCGTCATGCGGTGGACGCTAAGACTTGAACAATTGTTGAAGTCAAGTCCGCGGAGGCTGGCCATGGACACGCTGACGGTGGGCGAGGTGGCCCGGGAGAGCGGTGCCAGCGGCTCGGCGATCCGCTTTTACGAGCGACAGGGCCTGATCGCGGCCAGTCGGACCGGCGGCAACCAGCGCCGGTTCGGCCCGGACGCGGCGTGCCGGGTACGGGTCGCCCGGGTGGCCCAGCGGATCGGTCTCAGCGTCGGCGAGATCCGGGATCTGCTCGCGCCCCTGCCGCCCGAGCCGTCCCTGGCCGACTGGCAGCGGCTGCACGCCCAGCTGACCGCCGAGGCGGAGCGGCGGATCGCCGAGCTGCACGCCGCGCTCGACGACATCCGCTCCGGCCGCCGCCTCTGCGACCTGTGACCCGTTCCCTCGGCCGGGCATTCCGTCCCGCCCCGCCCCTCTCCGCCGGGGCCCTTGCGCATGTCCTGCCTCTGATGGGCCCGGTCCCAGCCTTCGCGCCCGCCCACATCTGGCCCCCGCCTGTCGGCCTGTTGGTGTGCTCCGGCCCTTCGGCCCTCCGGCGCGCTTCAGGTCGCGGGCGGGCGGTAGGTGTAGTCGTCGCACCGGTCATCCACAGCCTCGATGGTGACAGTGAGTCATCTTCCTTCCTGCCATAGGCATCACCTCTCGGCGACTTTGCTCTGCAGCCATGGATGCATCGTGCACGCTCCGTTGCTGATGACCCTGTGAGTGCAGAGCAAAGTCACCAGAGAGCGTGGTGGTCGACCAACGACTGGCGGTACTTATGACCGCTTCAGGCGGGTTACATGCCACCGCTCGTGCCGCATTCCATTACCAGCAGTTACCGTTACTCTTTGTGCTGATTGGGCGGTCGGGAAGCCGAGCAACGGCGTCTGATCCCGGGTTTTCCACAGGGACAGGGCACGAGGTTGCCGGCCGGCGCGGCGGGACGGGACCGTGGCGAGGTGAGCATTCCGACGGACACCGCCGAGGCCAACGGCGGCGCCGACCCCGCCGACCCCGCGCGTCCCGCCAACGGCGGCGCCGACCCCGCCGACCCAGCCGACCCCGCGCGTCCCGCCAGCACCGGGCCGGAGGCAGTCGGCGAGCACGGGTGCGGTACCGACGTCGCGGCCTACGCCGCGGGGGAACCGCCGTCCGTGCTGGTCACCGAGCCCTTCGACGTTCCCTTTCCGGCCGCCGGGATCGTCCGGGCGGTCCGTCGCCGCGCCGACGCCAGTCAGCGGGAGTTGGCCCGGTTCGCCCGGGTGCATCCGAGCACCGTCGGGCGGATCGAAGCGGGCGCTCTGCTGCCCAGTCTCGGCATGCTGTCGCGCATCGTCGGCACGGCCGGGTTCCGGCTCGTGGTGGTCGACGAGCGGGGCGCGGTGCTCAAGCCGATGCGGGACCGGGCCGACCTGCGCGACGACGCCGGGCGGCGCTACCCGTCGCACCTCGACGTCATCACCGACCCGGAGCCGGGGGAGTGGTGGGCCGACATCTACGGGCTGGCCCGGCCGCCGGAGACGTTCTACCGGGACCGGGCCGTCCGGGACGCGTTGCGCCGCCGTAGTCAGTGGGAGGTGCGGGTGGCCAAGTACCGGAGCGTCCCGCCTCCGCCCGACCCGCAACGGTGCGGATACCGCGGCGGCCCGCCGATCCGGCCGTGAGCCGGACGACGGGCCGCCGTCAGGGGTGGCGCTCAGTCGTCGTTCAGGATCGTTCCGACGCCGGACGGGTCGGCCAGCCGGAGCCCCGGCACCCCGGCCACGTACAGCGTGAGCCGCTCGTCCGCCTCGCGCTTACGGTCACCGCGCACGGTGACCGGGAAGTCCAGCGACGTCCGGCCCGCGGGCAGCACCCGGCAACCCACGTACGGGTCGTAGTCCGTCCCGGCCTGCGCGGTCGTGCCGTAGGTGGCGGCACACAGCAGGGCGGGCTCGGAGAGCGGGCGGGACACGGTGACGGTGAACGTCATCGTGCGGGTGCCCTTGTCGCCCTCGGTGACGGAGGAGTCGGCCACCCGCAGCGCGGCGCGGGAGCGGAACCGGGCCACCGTCGGGTCGTGGTCGCTGGCGCCCCGGTCACCCAGCTGCCCGGCGTCGGTGGGGTAGTCGGCGTTGATGTGCGCCGTCCGCACCTGCACCAGGTCGTCGTGCATCGGGTCGTTGACGAACATGCTGTCCAGCGTCTGGGCCTGCCCGCTGAAGGTGTACGAGTAGGCCGCGGCCGGCGCGTCCGCCACCAGGTCGTCCCAGAGGTTGTGCAGGCCGGCCTGGTAGAGCGGGGCGAGCTGGTCCGACGGGGTGGGGTTCTGCCCGGTCGCGATCGGGTCGTCGGGGCGGGGGAAGACGTTCAGGTCGCCGCCGTAGACCACCCGGGCGGACGGGTCGGACGCCTCGACCGCCCGCACCATCGCCGCGCCGTACGCGGCCTGCTCCCGGCGCTGCCCGACCCGGCTGTCCGGGCCGGAGGAGAAGTGGTTGGCCACCGCCCAGAGCGTGAAGTTCTCGGTCGAGCCGGGCGCCGCCCTGACCGTGAAGCGGGCCAGCTGCGCCGCGCGGGTGTAGACGTTGCTGCCGTCCACCCCGGTGGACCGGTCCACGTCCTCGGGGAGCACCGCGTTGAACGCCTTCGGGTTCTGCACGTCCGCGTTCGACGGCAGCGCGGCCGAGCGGTACGTGACCGTCGGGGCGGAGCCCAGCAGCGGGTCGGCGGCGGTGGCCTGGGCCAACGTCAGCCGGTCGGTGCGGTAGAGGAACGCCGAGGCGATGCCCCGGGCGTCCGCGCCGGTGCGGTCGTACGCGGCGGCGTAGGCGGGACCGCCGTTCGCCGCCACGGCCAACGCCAACTCCTGCACCGTGTCCGGCGCGCCGTCGGCGTTGTCGGTGTCCCCGCAGGTGAGGTTGCCGTCGACCACCGAGCAGATGTCCTGGTCCTCGGCCTCCTGCACGAGGATCAGGTCAGGGCTGTGCAGCGAGGTGACGATCTGCCGCGCCTGCACGCCCAGCTTGGCGGTGTAGGCCTCCGGGCTGGCCGGCACGTAGTCGAACGGCGGGCTGACGCCGGGGCAGCCGCTGTTGCCGGCGAAGTCGCAGCCGTCGAACGGGTCGTCCCGGTAGTCGTACAGGTTCTCCACGTTGTACGTGGCGACCGCGACCTCGCTGGTCCGGTCCGCCGGGCGCGGCGGGTTGTTCTCCGCCGGGTCCGCGCCGCCGGTCAGGGTGAGCTGCTCGGGCTGCACGCTGTACTTGCTGAACGCGTACGAGACGGAGCCGTAGGCGTCCTCGGTGAGCGTGTCGAACGTGCGCGCCTCGGGCAGCAGCGCGGTGGAGTCGCCGGCGGTCGCCTTCACGCCACCGGCCCCCAGCAGGATCCGCTGGTTGTTGCCGTTGTCGAAGAGCGTGCCCGGGATGTCGTCCAGCGGGTGCGCGTCCCGGAACACCCGGCGGGCGTACGGGTCGGACCGCTTCATCACCGGGTCCTCCCGGTCCAGCACGTAGATCTCGGAGTCGGCGGTGGAGGAGTAGATGTGCCGGGGCGCGGAGACACCGCTGCCGGCCCGGACCCGCATCCGCTCGCCCTCGTGCCGCTCCCAGAACAGGTCGGCGGCGTCCGCCTCGGCCGGCGGGACCGCGTCGGCCACCCGGACCACGGTGTCCACGTCGAGCCCGGAGTCGAGCTTGCGCACCAGCGAGGCGCCGGAGAGCTGGGTCTGGTTGAAGTATTCCGAGACCCGCCCGCGCAGCACGACCTCGTCCCCGACGGTCGGGGCGTAGCCGCCGATCAGCGTGGTGAACGAGCCCATGAAGACGAACAGGCCGTCCGAGGTGAGCGGGTCGCCGTCCTCGCTGCCGAGCCGGCTCTGCAGGTAGAAGCCCCACTGGTCGGCCCCGGCCGAGGTGCGGGTCAGCGACTTGCCGGTGATCACGCCCCGGACGTCGTACAGCAGGGTGCTGGTGCCGTTGCCGCTGGCCGGCGCGAGCGGCGACCGATCGGTGCGGCCGCTCTCGTCGTCGGCGGTGCGGCCCTGCACCTCGCCCACCGACAGCACGCTGGTGGCCTGCACGGTGAGCGTGCAGGTGGCGGTGCCGCCCTCGGCGTCCGTCGAGGTCACGGTGACCGCGTAGCTGCCGGCCGGCAGGCCCGTCGCGGTCAGCGTCGCGGTGGCGGTGCCGCCGGCCGCGGTGGCCGGGGTGAACGCGGTACGGCTGATCGAGCCGCTCGCGGGCGCCGGCGCGACCGAGGTGACCGCGAGGTCGGTGACCGTGTCGTCGGCGTCGGTCGCGGTCACCGCCCGGGTGGCCGTGGCGCCCGCCTCCAGCGTCAGCGCGCCGCCGCAGGTCAGCGTCGGCGGCTGGTCGACCGGGCCGCCGCCGTCGACGCTGTGGCTGCCCAGCCCGTCGAACGTGTCGGTGGCGAACCCGGCCCACTGGGCGGCCGGGTCGAACGGGTCCGACGGGTCGGTGTCGCCGGCGGTCACCGAGGGCAGCCGGCGCAGCGTGTTGTCGGCCGTGCTGGTGAGCCCGCCGCCCCACTCGGTGCCCGGGTCGACGCCGACCTGGCCGAGGGCGTCGACGACGGTCTCGCCCCGGCGCAGCACGATCGCGTCGTCGCCGTTGAACAGCGAGCCGGCGTACGTCTGGTCGGCCTGGGCGAGGATCGCCGGCCCGGCCGACGCGGCGGCGAAGACGAACACGTCCCCGGCGGCGACGGTGCCGGTCAGCGCCACGGTGGTGGAGGTGGTCGCGCCGTTGAAGTGGAACTGGAGCTGGTAGCCCCCGGCGGCCAGGTCGACCGGGGCGCCGGTGCCGTTGTACAGCTCGACGGCCTTGTTGTTGGACGACCCCTCGACGTATTCGGAGATGAACAGGTCGGTGGGCGCGGCGCTGGCCGCGGGGGGCGCGACACCGATGGCCGTGACGGTGACGGCGGCGGTGGTCGCGAGCGCGGCGATGGTGCGGCGCGGGCGCATGGAGCCTCCACGATGGGTGGGCGGGGAACTAACGCACGTTAAGGGGCGTGGCCGTCCGACGTCCATCCCCCGGGCAGCCGTTTGGTGAACAGGCGTCAGCGGTGACTGTCCAGCCGGTGCACCAGCTCGGCGACGTCCACACCGTATTCACACCAGTCGCGGTCGGTGCGGTAGCCCAGTTCGGCGTTGACCTTGAGCATCGACTCGTTGGCCTGCGCGTTCCAGGTCTGCACCTCGGCCACCTCGGGCTCGGCCGAGCGCAACTCCAGCAGCATCCGGGCCTTGATGGCCCGGTCGATGCCGTAGCCCCGGTGGTCCCGGACCACGATGGTGTCGTACTGGTCGGCGCGGGTGGGGTGCTGTGCCGGCACCACCACCTCGGTCAGGCCGGCCACCTCGCCGGTCTGCTCGTGCAACGCCAGCACGATGTACGGCTTCATGCCCCGCCGGTGCAGCGTGTCGAGGCTGTCCCGCAGACGTTCGGGATCGTAGGAGCTGGGCCGCAGCTCGCCGTCGTCCACGTCGCGCACCTCGGCCTTCGCCCGCGCGTACGCCTCGATCAGCGGGTCCGGCGGGCCGCCCGGCCAGAACTCGACGTGGTAGCCCGCGCCGACCTCGGTGGCCATCTCCGCGAGCGCCGGCCAGTCCACCGTGCTCAGGTCGAGCACGCTGCGGGTCTCCACGTATTCCCGGGTGAAGCCCAGCGCCTCGTAGAACGCGACGGCCGGGGTGTCGCCGACCACCTCGACGCCGATCGACTGGAAGCCCTCGTCCCAGACCCGGCGGGCGGCCACCCGCACCAGCTCGCGGCCGAGCCCGGTGCGCCGGACCGCCGGGTGCACCAGCACCTCCAGCACGCCGATCCCGCCGAGCAGGAGCACGTGGACGTGCCCGACGATGTCACCGGGGGTGCCGTCCGGGGCCGGGTCGTCCTGGGCGATCCAGGAGATCCGTCGTTCGCCGGGCATCACCTCGGACAGGTATTCCCGCATGGAGCTCTCCCGCCAGGGCGGATCCTGCGGCAGATCAGCCGCCAGGACCGCGTTCAGCGTGTCCAGCAGCGACGCGATCTCGGCGGACGACGCGGTCCGAGGGTCCCACTCGCGCACCATCACCCGTCTAGCTTGCCGTCAACCGCTGCCCGGGGGAAGGGTTGAGTCCGCGAATGTACGCGAGCCGTCACGTCACGTGCCGCTGCGCCGCCCGTACTCGTCGGCCTTGGTGAAGACGTCCTGGGCGTAGCGCCGCACATCGTTGTAGGACAGGATCGCGCCCCACCAGTCACCCGGGATGGTCATGTTCCGGCCGCCCTTGCACAGGTATTCGCCGGCGGCCAGCGCGGCGTCGTCGATGTCGTGCGGGTTCTTCACGCCGTCGTTGTCGGCGTCCGCGCCGATCTCCTGCCAGGTGCCCGGGATGAACTGCATCGGGCCGATCGCCCGGTCGTAGACCCGGTCGCCGTCGAGCTGCCCCTGGTCGGTGTCGAGGATCCGGGACCGGCCGCCCTGCCCGTCGAGCGCGTCGCCCCGGATCTCCTTGGAGGTCAGGCCGCTGGGCAGCAGCGTGACCCCGCCGGTGGTGCCGTGCCGGGACTCCACATAGCCGATCGCGGCGAGCGTGGTCCAGCTCAACTGGCAGCTGCGGTGGGTCTGGGCGAGCACCAGCTCGGCGTAGCCGTAGGCCTGCAACGCCACCGCCGGGACGTCGGTGGTGCCGCTGACCCGCTGGGCCCAACCCGCCAGCGCGTCGGCCGGGCGGCCGGTCGGCAGCGCCGGGGCGGTGGTCACGCCACCGGGCGGCGGTGTGCCGGACGGCCCGAGGCTGCCCGGGAAGCCGGTCGGCCCGGGGAGCACGGGCGCGCCGGTCAGCCCCGGCGCCGGGGCGGTCTGCGGGACGCCGAAGACCGGTGCGGCCGAGGTGGCCTCCACGGCGACCGGCTCCGGCTTGCGGATGGCGGCCGGCACCAGCACCGCGCCGGCCGCGGTGGCGGCCCCGACCAGGGCGAGCAGGAACAACGCCGGCAGGGTGGTGCGCCCGCTCGGCCGGCGGGACCAGTCCCGGGTGGCCCGGGCCGCGCCCACGGCGAGCTGCCGGGGTCGCACCGGGCCCGCGTGCGCGAAGGGCATCCGCCGCCGCCGGCCACCGACGCCGGGCTGCCCGGCGCCGGCCTCCGTGCCTGACCCGGCCGAGGATGTCGACCCGGCCGAGGATGTCGACCCGGCCGTGGGCGTCGACTTCCCCGTGGACGCCGTGTGCTCGGCCGTGGACCTGTCTTCCGGTGTGGACGGCGCCGTCCCGGAGGCGGGGGAGCCGGACCGGGCACGGCGGGGGCGAGGGACCGGCCCGGCGCCGCCGTCGGGCGGCGCGGCGGGTCGCAGGGGCCGGGCCGTGTTCCGCCGTTCGCCGTCCACCACCCGTCGAGTATCACCCATCGGTGCGACGACGTCAGGCCCGGCCGTACGCTGGCCGCATGCCCCGGTACGAGTTCCGCTGCCGCGCCTGCGGCGACACCTTCGAGGTCAACCGTCCGATGGCCGAGGCCGGCCGGCCCGCCACCTGCCCCCAGGGCCACGCGGACACCGTGAAGCTGCTGTCCACCGTCGCCTTCACCGGTCGCGGCGGGTCGGGCCCGGTGGGCGGGGCCCCCGCGCCCGGCGGCGGTGGCTGCTGCGGCGGCGCCTGCGGTTGCTGACGCGACGCGCTCACCCGGCCCGCCGGTCGATCCGGGGCTTGCCGCCCGTGTGATCCTTTGGCACCTTGAGTCGGAATCGGCCCGACCGTTCTCACGATGCGTGACGACGCGATCATAGGGCAGCATGAACCCGACGTCAGCGGGCGGAGGTTCGACGTATGTCGCCACGGATCCACCTCCCCAGCGGGTGGGTGACCTTCGTGTTCACCGACATCGAGGGCTCGACCCGGATGGCCCGGATGCTCGGGCCGGTCTACCGTCCCGTGCTGCGCGAGCACCGCCGGTTGCTGCGGGACACGCTGGCCGGCACCGACGGGGCGGAGCTGCTGACCGAGGGCGACTCGTTCTTCCTCGCCTTCCCGGACGCGGCCGCCGCGGTGCACGCCTGCATGGCCGCCCAGCGCGCGCTCGTCGGGCACAACTGGCCCAACCCCGACGCCACGCCCCGGGTGCGGATGGGCCTGCACACCGGCTACGCCGAGCCGCGCGACGGCGAGTACGCCAGCCCCGAGGTGCACCGGGCGGCCCGGGTGGCCGCCGCGGCGCACGGCGGGCAGGTGCTCTGCTCGGCGGCCACCGCCCGGCTCGCCGACCCGCTGCCGGACGGCGCGTCCCTGCTCGACCTCGGCCTGCACCGGCTGCGCGGCTTCGACGACCGGGAGCGGCTGTTCCAGCTCGTCGCGCCCGGTCTGGAACGGCGGTTCCCGCGACCGCGTACGGCCGACGCGGCGGCGCACAACCTGCCCACCCCGGCCACCTCGTTCGTCGGCCGGCACTTCGAGCGCGCCGAGCTGGGTCGGCTGGTCGAGGCGTACCGGCTGGTGACCGTGCTCGGCGCGGGCGGCGCCGGCAAGACGCGGCTGGCGGTGGAGCTGGCCTCCGGGATCGTCGAGGACTATCCGGACGGTGTGTGGTTCGTCGACATCGCCGCGGTGACCGATCCCGGGCTGGTGGCGTTCGAGATCGCCGCCGTGCTCGGCCTGCGCCCGGAGCCGGGCCGGCCGATGGTCGACACCCTGGTCGAGTACGCGGCGCCGCGCCGGATGCTGGTGGTGCTGGACACGTGCGACGCCCAGCCGGGCGCGTCCGCCGAGGTGATCTCCCGGCTGCTGGCCGGCGGCCGGGGCGTGCGGGTGCTGGCGACCAGCCGGGAGTCGTTCGGCGTACCCGGTGAGGTGGTGTGGCGGATTCCGCCGCTGTCGGTGGACGAGGAGCCGGGCGGGGGCGCCAGCGACGCGGTGGCCCTGCTGCTGGACCGGACGGCGGCGGCCCGGGGTGGCCGGGCGCCGGATCCGGCGGAGCAGGCCGACCTGCGCCGGGTGGTCCGGCGGCTGGACGGGTTGCCGCTCGCCATCGAGCTGGCCGCGGCGCGGCTGCGGGTGCTGTCGGCCGGTCAGCTGGCCGAGCGGCTCGACGACATGCTGGGCACGCTGGACGCCGGCCGGGAGGCGGCGGAGCCGCCGCCGGTGGAGGCCGGCTGGAGCGGCAACCAGCAGGACACCGTCGACCTGGTGGCCGCCGCGACCGGCGCCGCCCCGCCGAGCCCGGCGAGCCGGGCGGTGCAGCGCTCGGCCAGCGAACGACACCTGACCATCCAGGCCACGGTGACCTGGTCCTACCGCACGCTCGGGGCGCGCTCGGCGCGGCTGCTGCGCTGGCTGGCGGTCTTCGCCGGCCCGGTGGACCTGCCGACCGTGCAGTGGCTGCTGGACGAGGATCCGCTGGACCCGCTGTCGGTGCTGGTGGACAAGTCGATGGTGCTGGCCGAGCCGCACGCGTCGGGCAGCACCTACCGGATGCTGGACCCGATCCGGGCCTACGCGGCGCGTCGCCTGATCTCCACGGGCGAGGAGCAGAGCGCCCGGGACCGGCACGTCGCCTGGTCCCGGCACGCGTTGGACCGGGCGCACCTGGGCCCGGACGGTCGCCCGGTGACGCTCTCCCTCTACGCGCTCGACCCGCTGGCCGGGGAGTTGCGGGCCGCGCTCCGCTGGTGCGCCACCGGCGGCAGCGCCCGGTCGGGCCTGCACCTGGCCGGCGGTCTGGACCAGTGGTGGCGGGAGCGCGGGCTGGCCCGCGAGGGGCGGCTCTGGCTGTTCCGGCTCTACGGGCGGATCGCCGAGACCGGGGAGGCGATCCCGGAGGCGGAGCTGGCCGCGGCCTACCACATGCACTCGCTGCACGCCGGGGCCGACGGCGAGTTCGCCGAGGAGCTGCGCTACTCGCAGCGGGCCGAGGCGGCCGCCCGGCAGGCCGGCGACCGGGGGCTGCTGGCCCGGGTGCTGGCCGGTCGCGCCGCGCCGCTGGTCGACATGGGACAGTTCGCCGAGGCGGAGCGGGTCTGCCGCGAGGTGATCGACTGGGCGTACGCGCAGGACGTGGTGGGGGACGCGCTGCTCGCCGTCTACAACCTGGCCGAGCTGCTCTGGCGCCGGGGCGCGTTGGACGAGGCGGCCGACCTGCTCGGCGCGGCCCGCCCGGTGGAGGCGGCCCGGCCGGTCGAGCGGGGCCGCCGCTCGGTGGACATGCTGCTCGGCATGGTGGCGCTGTCCCGGGGAGACCTGGTGGCCGCGCACGAGCACCTGCTGGTGGCGTTGCGGTCCCGGATGAGCCACGGCTACCTGGGCCGGGCCTGCGACACGATCAACGCGATCGCGGTGCGCTGCGCGCTGGCCGGGGACGCGGTGTCCGCCGCCCGGCTCTTCGGCGCGGCCCAGGCCACCCGGGCCAATCTGCGGGCCACCCCGGGCATCCACGGGCCGTACTGGCTGGGCCGGCAGGCGGAGCTGCGCCGGGCGCTGGGCGACGAGGCGTTCGACGCGGCCTACGCCGCCGGGGCCGGCCTGCGGTTGGACGAGGCGGCGGCGCTGGCCCTGCACGTCGAGCACCCCGACCTGGCGGCGGACTCGCCCCGGTTCGGGACGCCCACCGCCGGCCCCCGGCCGGCCGCCGAGCCGCGCAGCACGACGGGCTGACCGCCGAGCCGCGCGGCACGACAGGTTGACCGGCGGGCCGGGTGACGCCGGGTCGGGCCCGGGCCACGGGCACGCCGGCCGGGCGGCCCGGCGAGGGCCGCCCGGCGGCGGGTCAGCCGCGGACGGCGGCGCGGCGCTCGGCGTCGGCCTTCATCCGGGCGGCGCGGTCGAGGTCGGCCTGCTGCACCGCGGCGACCGAGCCGAAGATGCTGACCGCCTGGTAGTAGGTCCAGGCCAGGCTGTAGCAGGCCGGACGGACCACCGAGTTGTAGGTGGCGCAGACCCGCTTCAGGTCCGCGTAGAAGGCACTGTCGAGGCGGGACTTGTTGGCCGGGAAGATGCCCATGGCCTTGTGGTTGCGGTAGCCGAAGTCGTGCCGGTAGCAGGACAGGTTGAAGGTGAAGCCGAGCGGGTTGTCCGGGCTGGACGAGCAGTAGTCGGTGGACCAGTCGAAGCCGTACTCGGCCCAGGGGGTCTTGTTCAGCCGGGCGCTGTTCCAGGCGTTGTAGCTGGAGGCGCTGGTCTGGGTCCAGGACGACAGCACCGAGAGTTTCTGCTGGGTGCTCACCGCGGCGGCGGCCGGTGTGGCCAGGCCGAGCAGGGTGAGCAGGGCGAGCGTTCCGGCGGCGAGGGCGGTGGCGAGGCGACGGGACACGGGGACCTCCGCGGGGTGGGCGTCGGGACGGGTGACAACCCGGGATCTCCGGATTTCGACAAGTGTCGATCAATGGGATGACGGGGGGCGATGGCCCGGGAAACGGCTCGCTGACATCCGCCCAAACAGACGAATGCCCCCGGGCCGCCGTGGCGGCCCGGGGGCATCCGGTGGGATCAGCGGACGAAGCGCGGCAGGCTCGCCGGGCTCTCGTTCGCCAGCCGGTCCAGCGCGGTCACGTAGTAGGTGTACCGGGTGCCGGCGGCCGCCGTGGTGTCCACCCAGGACTGGGTGGCGCCGTCGGTGGCCCGGACGGTGCCGACCAGGTGGGAGGCGTCGGCGAAGTCGCAGCGACCGGCCAGGCCGAGGCCGTCGAACCGGTAGATCGCGTACGACGTGGCGGTGCCGAGCGGGCCCCTGCCGTCGGCCGGCTGCCGCCAGCTCAGCCGCACCCCGTCCGCCTCCCGCTGCGCCCTGGTGACCACCGGGAACAGCAGCGGCTTGTGCGGCAGGTGGGTCATCGTGGGCACCAGCGCCGGGCGGGAGTAGTGCTCGGCGGCGTAGATGTCGGTGGCGCCGAGCCGGTTGGCCCGGACCTGCACCGCCGAGAAGTGCACGTTGCCGAGCACCTCCGGGTACGACCGGTTCAACGTCAGGTGGTTCGACAGCTCCTGCGGGTTCATCCAGAACGACCCGTACGCCGGCTCACCGCTCTTGTAGTCGGCCTGGCCGATGTAGAGCTGGACCTTGGTGCCGCGCACCTGCTCGGCCCACCACGGCACCAGCCGGGCGTAGTCGGCCGCCGGGTACTGGCCGATGTACCAGTAGAGCTGCGGCACGACGTAGTCGATCCATTCCTCCTTGATCCACTTACGGGTGTCGGCGGAGATGATGTCGTACGACTGCGAGCCGGTGGTGTCCGAGCCGTTCGGGTCGGCCGAGGCGTTGCGCCAGATGCCGAACGGGCTGACCCCGAACTTCACCCACGGCTTGGCCGCCTTGATCTTGGCATTCATCTCCTGCATCAGCAGGTTGATGTTGTCCCGCCGCCAGTCGGCCTTGTCGGTGAAGCCGCGGTTGTACTGCGCGAACGTGGCGTCGTCCGGCACCTGGTAGGTGCCGCTCGGGTACGGGTAGAAGTAGTCGTCGAAGTGCACGCCGTCGACGTCGTACCGCTTGACCGCGTCCATCATCGCGGTCTGGACGAACTCGCGGACCTCGGGGATGCCGGGGTTGTAGTAGAGCCGGCTGCCGGCGACGCCGGCGGGCGGGTAGGCGAAGACCCAGTCGGGGTGCTGCCGGGCCGGGCTGTTCGGCGCCAGCTTCGACAGGTCGGCGCCGGCGCCGCCGGGCGCGGGCATGGAGACCCGGTACGGGTTGAACCAGGCGTGGAACTCCAGGTTCCGCTTGTGCGACTCGGCGACCAGGAAGGCCAGCGGGTCCCAGCCCGGGTCCTGGCCGCGCACCCCGGTCAGGTACTCCGACCACGGCTCGTACGGCGAGGGCCAGAACGCGTCGGCGGTCGGGCGGACCTGGACCACGACGGCGTTGTGGTTGAGCTTCTGGGCCAGGTCGAGCCAGGCCAGATATTCGGCCTTCTGCTTGGCCACCCGGTCCGGCGCGGTCCAGGAGTCCTTGCTGGGCCAGTCGATGTTCGTCACCGAGGCGATCCACATGGCCCGGAACTGCCGCTTCGGCGTGGCCGGGTTCGTGACGCAGTCGGTGGAGGTCGTGTCGGTGGAGGTGGGCGCCGGCGCGGCCTGCGCCGGGGTGCCGGCGACCAGCGCGCCGAGCAGCGCCGCGGCCAGCGCGGCGGCTCCCAGCCGAGTTGCCTTCATGCGGTGCGGTCCCTTCGTCGGGTCCGGTGGGACGGCAAGATTCGCCGCGTGACTCAAGTCACCGGTAGAAAACTTTCATCAATCCGTACGCGGCGCAAGACCCCCGCGCCGGATCGATGCGTCCGGTCCGCACCGTCGGCGCCCCGGCGGGTGGCGCACGTTTCGTATGGTGACCGAACCGACACGTCAGGTGGTGGATTGGTTGGTGGAGGGGCTGGGTAGCTTGGCCGGTCACGGACCGCCACCGAGGTGGTCACACCGTGGGGGAGGTGATCCATGTCAGTCCTGCGGACCAAGCCGATCCAGGACGTGCTCGCCCAGGGTGACGCCGACGGCAGCGACGGCAAACCCGGGCTGCGTCGCCGGCTCGGCTCGTTCGACCTGATGGGCTTCGGCATCGGGATCGTGATCGGCACCGGCATCTTCACGCTGACCGGCATCGAGGCGAAGAACAGCGCCGGCCCGGGTGTGGTGATCTCCTTCGGCATCGCCGGGGTGGTCGCGCTGCTCGCCGCGCTCTGCTACGCCGAGCTGGCCGCCAGCGTGCCGACCGCCGGCAGCGCCTACACCTACGCGTACGCGACCATGGGCGAGATCGTCGCCTGGATCATCGGCTGGGACCTGCTGCTGGAGTTCGCGCTCGGCGCGGCGGTGGTGGCCCGGGGCTGGTCCGGCTACCTCGCCGACCTCGTCGGCCTGCCCAGCGCCTGGTTCGCCGAGGAGGGCAGCATCGTCAACCTCGGCGCGATCGCCATCGTGCTGGTGCTCGGCGCGATCGGCATCGTCGGCATCCGGGAGTCCGCCCGGGTGACCAACCTGCTGGTCCTGGTGAAGGTGGCGATCTGTGCCTTCATCATCATCGCCGGGCTGTTCTTCGTGAAGGCGGCCAACCTCAGCCCGTTCGTCCCGTCCAGCGAGCCGGCCGGCGCCGGCGAGGACGGGATCCGGCAGCCGGTGACCCAGGCCATCTTCGGGATGGAACCCTCCGTCTTCGGCTTCGCCGGCGTGCTCACCGCCGCCGCCGTGGTGTTCTTCGCGTACACCGGGTTCGAGGCCGTGGCGAACCTGGGTGAGGAGACCCGCAAGCCCAAGCGGGACCTGCCGCTGGGCCTGCTCGGCACGCTGCTGATCTCCACCGTGCTCTACATCGGCGTCTCGCTGGTCGTCGTCGGCATGGTCAAGTACACCGAGATCGACGAGGGCGCGCCGATCGCGTCCGCGTTCAAGGCGGCCGGCGCCGGATGGGCCGCGGTGCTCGTCTCCATCGCCGCGATCGCCGGCCTGACCAGCGTGATCCTGGTCGACCTGGTGGCCATGGGCCGGATCGGCTTCGCCATCGCCCGGGACGGGCTCATCCCGCCCTCGATCGCCAAGGTGCACCCGCGCTGGGGCACCCCGTACCGGATCTCCGCGATCATGACGGTGGGGGTCGCGCTGCTCGCCGGCTTCCTGCCGCTCTCCGCGCTGGCCGACCTGGTCAGCATCGGCGCGCTCTGCGCGTTCGTGCTGGTCTCGATCGCGGTGCCGATCCTGCGCAAGCGGCGCCCCGACCTGAACCGGCCGTTCAAGGTGCCGTTCTCGCCGGTGCTGCCGATCGTCTCCGCGCTGGCCTGCCTCTACCTGATGTTGAACCTGTCGGTGGAGACCTGGCTGCGGTTCCTGGCGTGGATGCTGCTCGGCGGCATCATCTACTTCGGCTACGGGCACCGCAAGAACCGCCTGGCCCGCCGCGAGCACTCCTCGGACACCCCCGAGCCCGCCCCCACCCCCTGACCCCCGGAAGGAAGGGCCCCTTCTTAACACCCCGGTGTTAAGAAGGGGCCCTTCCTCTACCGGAGGCGTTAAGAGGGGGCCCTTCCTTACGGGCGGGGCTGGGCGGACCCGGTGGGGCCCTTGAGCACCGGCTTGCCGTCGGTCCAGACGATCTCGTCCAGCCACACCTGCCGACCCGGGTCGGTGGCGCCCTCCTGCCCCGGCGGCCACGCGTGGTAGATCAGCCAGGTACGCCCGTCCTTCTCCACCATCGAGGCGTGCCCCGGCCCGGACGCCACGTCGTTGCTCTTCAGGATCGGGTTCTCCGGCGCCTTCACGCACGGCCCGGCCGGCCCCTCGCACACCGCGTAGCCCTCGGCGTAGGTGTCCTTGTCGTACGCGTTGGCGGCGAAGAACAGGAACAGCTTCCCGTCGTGCCGGTGCAGGAACGGCCCTTCGATCAGGGTGCCC
This sequence comes from Micromonospora sp. WMMD754, assembly GCF_049315235.1. Classification (NCBI taxonomy): domain Bacteria; kingdom Bacillati; phylum Actinomycetota; class Actinomycetes; order Micromonosporales; family Micromonosporaceae; genus Micromonospora; species Micromonospora sp. WMMD754. The sequence goes on along the minus strand of NZ_CP186058.1, from coordinate 1,357,049 downwards.
TCCCACGGCTCGGTCTGCTTCAGCAGCTTCGCCGCCGGGCCGGTCAGCCGCAGCCCGTCCGGGGAGAGGCGCTGCGACCAGAGCCAGGTGTCCACCCCGATCGCGTTGCCGTCGTTCTTCCACAGCAACCACAGGCTGCCGTCGGTGTCCCGGAACGGGCTGGCGTCGATCGAGCCGCCCAGGTCCGCCTGGCAGACCAGCGGTGCGGCGGAGTCGTCGACGTACGGGCCGAGCGGCGTGCTCGCCACCGCCCGGCCCAGGCACTGCCGGCCGGAGGCGCGGTCGGCCACGGTGTAGTAGAGGACGAACCGGTCCGGGGCGAGCTGGATCACCTCGGGCGCCCAGGTCTTGCCCGCGTCCGCCCAGTCCGGCAACTCCGGCAGCGCGTCGCCGGCCGGGGTCCACTCGACCAGGTCGGGTGAGGTGAGCACCGGGACGTTACGTCCGCCGGCGTTGGTGTGGAACAGGTACCAGGTCTCGCCGACCCGGATCGCCTGCGGGTCGGGGGCGTCGCTGCGGACGACCGGGTTGGTGAACACGCGCGCGTCCTCCGGCGTACTCGAGGGGGTGGGTCCGCTGTCGCAGCCGGCGACGAGCAGCGCGGCGGCCAGGGCCGCCGCGCCGCGTCGCCGGAGTCGTCGGCCGGTCATCCCTTCAGGCCGCTGCGGGAGACGCCCTGGATGACGTGACGTTGCGCCAGCACGAACAGGATCAGCACCGGCACGCTGGCCAGCATCGCGCCCGCCATGATGACCGGGTAGTCGGTCACGTACGCGCCCTGGAGCAGGCCCAGGCCCGCCGGCAGGGTCAGCCGCTCCGGGCTGAACAGCACGTACACCGGCCAGAGGAAGTCGTTCCAGTTGGTGAGGAACGACAGCACCGCCAGCGTGGCCAGCGCCGGCTTCGACAGCGGCAGCAGCACCTGACGGAAGATCTGCCACTGGTTCGCCCCGTCCAGCACCGCCGCCTCCTCCAGCTCGGCCGGGATGGAGAGGAAGAACTGGCGCAGGAAGAACACCCCGAACGCGCTGGCCGCGCCGGGCACGATCACCACGGTCAGCGTGTCGATCCAGCTCAGCCGCTCGGCGATGATGAAATTCGGGATGATCAGCGAGGTCGGCGGCAGGAACAGGGTGCCGACGATCAGCGCGAACAGCACCTTGCGGCCGCGGAACCGCATCCGGGCCAGGGCGTACGCGGCCATCGACGCGGTGACCAGCACCAGCAGCGTGTGCAGGGTGGCCGCCAGCATGCTGTTGAGGAACCAGCGCAGCACCGGGTTGGCCGCGTTGTTCAGGATCTGGTCGTAGCCGTAGGTGGAGAACGGGTTCGGCAGCCAGCCCGGCGGGACCTGCTGCGCGTCGTCGTAGGTCTTCACCGAGGTCAGCAACATCCAGACCAGGGGAGTCACGAAGATCGCGGTGATCAGGAGCAGGACGGCGTAGCGCAGCGCCGGACGCAACTTCGACATGGCGGTCCCCTCAGTCTTCCCGGTAGCGGAACAGCCGGAAGTTGACGATGCTCACCACCGCCAGCATCAGCGCGAAGAACACGCTCATCGCGGCGGCCCGACCGGCGTCGTAGTCGCGCAGCCCCTCGTCGACGATCCGCCAGACCACGGTCCGGGTCTGTTCGCCCGGCGCGCCCTGGGTGATCAGGAAGGCCTGCCCGAAGACGTTCGCCGAGGCGAGGATCGTGGTGGTGAAGACGAAGAGCAGGACCGGGCGCAGGCCGGGGATCGTGACGTGGCGGAAGCGGTCCCAGCCGCCGGCCCCGTCGACCTTCGCCGCCTCGTACAGCTCGGCCGGGATGTCCTGGAGGCCGGCCAGGTAGATCACCGCGTTGAAGCCGCAGGTCCACCACACGGTCACGCCGACCAGCGAGACCCAGGCCCACGGCACGTCGGTGACCCACGGCGTGTCCGACGGGAGTCCGACCAGGCCGAGCAGCCGGTTGACCAGGCCCAGGTTGGCGTCGAGCAGGAACCGCCAGAGCAGGCCGATCACCGCCACGCCGAGCACGTACGGGGCGAAGAACGCGGCCCGGAAGAACGTGCGGCCGGGGAACGAGCGGTTGAGCAGCAGCGCCAGCCCCAGCGGGACGACCACCAGCAGCGGCACCGAGAAGAGGGTGAAGATCCCGGTCGCCCGGACGCTGGACCACCAGTCCCCGTAGATGGCCGAGTCGCTGGAGAACAGGTCCTGGTAGTTGTCCAGCCCGATGAACGGCCGGTTGGGCAGCTGGAGGTCCCACTGGTGCAGGCTGATCCAGACCCCGAACAGGATCGGCGCCAGGCCGAAGACGCCGAACAGGACCAGGTACGGCGCGAGGAAGAGGTACGGCGTGGCCCGGTTGCCGCGTTCCGTCGCGCCCCGGCGGCGGGTACGCCCCGCCGGGGGCGGCGCGCCGTCACGCGCCGCCCCGACCTCGATCACGTCCGCCACGACGGATCAGTTCCCGTACTTCTTGCGGTTGTCCTCGAGCTGCTTGTTGGCCTTCGCCACGCCGTCGTCCAGGGCCTGCTTCGGCGACTTCTTGCCCAGCGCCGCCTCGTTGAAGGCGCTGTAGAAGGTCAGCATCGTCTCGCCGAGACCCGGGGCCGCCGGCGGGAACGCGGCGTACTCCAGCTCCGGCGCGAGCGCGTTGACCTCGGTGAGCGCCTTGAACTCGGCGCTGTCCCGGACCGCCTTGCGGGCCGGCACCTGGCCGCCCTTGGCCCAGTCCAGCGAGTGCTGGCTCAGCCAGTTGATGAAGACCTTGGCGCCGGAGACCTTGTTGTCGTTGGCCGCGCGCTGCTTGACGATGGTGAAGTTGTGCGAGTTCGCCCAGGCGGCCTGCTGGGTGCCGATCTGGGGCAGCGGGGCCACGCCCCACTCCACGTTCGCGCTCTTCTTCAGGTCGTTGATCTGCCAGATGCCGTTCCAGTTGAACGCGTTCTTGCCGCTCTTGAACGCCAGGTAGTCGGCGTCCTGGCCGACGTTGGCCGGCGAGTGGCCCTGCTTGATCAGGTCGACCAGCCAGGTGCACGCCTCGACCGCCGGGTCGGAGTTGAAGGTCGCCTTCGCCACCTCGTCGTCGAAGAGCTTCCCGCCCCACTGGTGCAGCAGGCTGTAGAACGTCATGCCGCCGGTGAACTGGAACGGGCTGACCCAGAAGCCCTGCACGCCGGACTTCTTCAGCTCGGTCAGCGCGGCGGTGTACTCGTCCTTCGTCGCCGGCGGCTTGTTCGGGTCCAGGCCGGCCTTCTGCATGACGGCCTTGTTGTAGTAGAAGCCGAGCGGGTGCATGTCCAGCGGGATGCCGTACCGCTTGTCGTTGTAGAGGCCGCCCTTCCACACCGTCGGGGCGAAGTCGCCCTCGCTCAGCTCCAGGGTCTTGGCCACGTCGTCCAGTTCGCTGATCGTGCCGCGGGCGGCGAACGTGGCGAGCTGGTCCATGTGCATGACCGCGATGTCCGGGCCGTTGCCGCTGGAGACCGCGCCGGGGAGCTTGCTGTAGTAGTCCTCCCACTGGTACGTGATCACGCTGACCGCGATGTTCTGGTGCTCGCTGTTGAACTGCTGCACCAGGGCCTTGAAGATGTCGCCGTCGCCGCCGGTGAAGCCGTTCCACAGCTTGAGGTCGACCTTCGGCCCGGTGTAGTCCTTGCCGCCGTTGCCGGCCGCGCCGGACGGGCCGGAGCTGCTGCCGCCACCGCATCCGGTCAGCGTCAGCGAGGCCGCCGCACCGAGGCCGAGGCCGAGGCCGAGCAGGCGCCGCCGGCTCATCTCGTTCTGGATCATGCTTACTCCTTGGGGGACGGGATGAAGTATTGCCTGGTCACGACTGCGGGGCGAACCGCAGCAGGTTCCAGGAGGTGGCGGGCAGCGCCACGGTGCAGCGGCCGCCGTCGAGGGTGGGGGTGTGGAGCTGCCGCGGCGTGACCCGCTCGGGGTCCGCCTCGGTGTTGGTGGCGGCGGGGTCGGCCCCGGCCGCGAGGGTGGTGTGCGCCTCGGCGCGCAGGCCGGGCAGGCCGCGCAGGTCCAAGTCGAGCGGGACGTCGTTCGGGCCGCGGTTGACCGCGAAGACGGCCAGGCCGCCGGTCTCCTCGTCGTGCACGGCGACGGTGTCCAGCACCGGCACGTCGCCGTACCGGCTGGTCCGGTAGGTCGGGCCGACCGGCTCGGTGCGCAGGACCGTGCCGCGCGCGTGCCGGGCGGTGAGGGCGAACGGGTGGAAGATGCTCTGCCGCCAGGCGGGGCCGCCGGTGCGGGTGCGGATCGGGGCGATCACGTTGGCGAGCTGCGCCTGGCAGGCCACGCCCACCCGGTCGGCGTGCCGGAGCAGGGTGATCAGCAGGTCGCCCACCACGACCGCGTCGACCGCGGTGAAGTCGTCCTCGATCAGCGCCGGGGCCTCGACCCAGCCGCGCCGGTCCAGGTCGGCCTGGAGACGGGACTGGTACCAGACGTTCCACTCGTCGAAGGAGATCTTCAGCTTGCGCTTCTGCCGCAGCTTGGCGCCGACGTGGTCGGCGGTGGCGGTCACCTCGGTGATGAAGGCGTCCATGTCGACGGCGGAGGCGAGGATGCTGGCCCGGTCGCCGTCCGAGGGGTCGTAGTAGGTGTGGGCGGAGATGTAGTCGACGTGCTCGTAGGTGTGCTCCAGAACCGTCGCCTCCCACGACGCGTACGTGGACATCTGCCGGTTGGAGCTGCCGGAGGCGATCAGGCTGATCGACGGGTCGATCATCTTCATGGCGCGGGCGGTCTCGGCGGCCAGCCGGCCGTACTCGTCGGCGGTCTTGTGCCCGACCTGCCACGGCCCGTCCATCTCGTTGCCGAGACACCACAGCCGCACCCCGTACGGCTGCTCGGCGCCGTGCTTGCGGCGCAGGTCGGACAGGTGTGTGCCGCCCGGGTGGTTGGCGTACTCCAGCAGGTCGCAGGCCTCGGCCACGCCGCGGGTGCCGAGGTTGACCGCCATCATCGGCTCGACCTCGGCCTCGGCCGCCCAGGTCATGAACTCGTCCAGGCCGAACGCGTTGGTCTCGATCGTCTTCCAGGCCAGGTCGAGCCGGCGCGGGCGGTCGCCCACCGGCCCGACGCCGTCCTCCCAGCGGTAGCCGGAGACGAAGTTGCCGCCGGGGTAGCGGACCACCGAGACGCCCATCTCCCGGGTCAGGTCCAGCACGTCGCGCCGGAGGCCGAGCGGATCGGCGGTCGGGTGCCCCGGTTCGTAGACCCCGCCGTAGACGCAGCGGCCCATGTGCTCGACGAAGGAGCCGAAGAGCCGTCGGTCGGCCGGACCGACCCGGAACGCCGGGTCGACCGTGAGCTGCGCGTTCGGCACGAGTGCCACCTTTCCCTCGGTGCTGTCGCCGGGTGACCGCGGTCACCCGTGTCCCTGGTTTCTACAACGTTGTAAGCAACGCTGTAAAGGGGTCGTTACGTCGTCGTGACGCGGTAGAGTGCGGCCAGCGTTCATCGGGGAGGGAAGTTCAGTGCGGCACAGGCTCAAGGACGTGGCGGAGCGGGCCGGCGTGTCGGTGAAGACCGTCTCGAACGTGGTCAACGGCTACCAGCACGTCCGCGCCGACACCCGGGCCCGGGTCGAGGAGGCCATCGCCGAACTCCACTACCGGCCCAACCTCTCCGCCCGCAACCTGCGCAAGGGGCGCACCGGCGTGATCGCGCTGGCCGTGCCAGAGCTGGACATCCCCTACTTCGCCGAGCTGGCCCGGCACGTGGTCACCGCCGCCGCCGAGCACGGCTGGACGGTGCTGATCGACCAGACCGGCGGCGGCTCCGAGCAGGAACGCAAGGCGGCCAGCGGGATCGGCGACCACATGATCGACGGCCTGATCCTGAGCCCGCTCGCGCTCACCGCCGACGACCTGGCCGCCCTCGACGGACTGCCGATGGTGCTGCTCGGCGAGCGCGTCGACCACGGCCCCGCCGACCACGTCATGGTCGACAACGTGGCCGCCGCCCGGGAGATCACCGCCCACCTGGTCGGCCTCGGCCGCCGCCGGATCGCCGCGATCGGGTCGCAGCGCACCCCCGAGGGGGCCAGCGCCCGGCTGCGCCTGGCCGGCTACACCGCCGCGCTGGCCGAGGCCGGCATCGCGTACGACGACAGCCTGGTGGCGCCCGCGCCGGCCTGGCACCGCGCCGACGGCGCGGCCGCCATGCGGCACCTGCTCACCTCCGGGGTACGCCCCGACGCCGTGTTCTGCTTCAACGACACGCTCGCGCTCGGCGCGTTGCGCGCCCTGCACGAGGCGGGCCTGCGCGTGCCCGAGGACGTGGCGGTGGCCGGCTTCGACGACATCGAGGACGGCCGCTTCTCGATCCCGACGCTGAGCACCGTCGCGCCGGACAAGGAGCGGGTCGCCCGGCTCGCGGTGGAGCTGCTCGCCGGCCGGCTCGGCGCCGACCGTGAGGCCCCGCCGAGGGAGCTGGTCGCCCCCCACCGCCTGGCCCTCCGCGAATCCGCCCCACCCACCTGACCGCACCCGCCGGGGTAGGTGGTGGGGTCAGTCGAAGAAGCGGGCCAGGTGGGAAAGGGGTGGGGCGGGGGCGTCGGGGGGTAGAGGGGTGAGGTCGGCGAAGACGGAGGCGCCGTCGCAGCCGACGTGCAGCGGATACCAGCGCGGGGTGCCGGGCGGGCGCTGACCGCAGATGCCCTTGAACGTCTGCACGTCGAGCAGGCGGACGTGGGTCGGGTCGGCGACCGCGTTGACGTGCCGCCACCAGGGGCTCATCACGTGCAGCACCCCGCCCGGTCGGAGCACCCGGTGGCACTCGTCGAACAGCGGCAGGAAGTCGATCAGGTGCTCGACGATGTGCACCGCGAAGAACACGTCGACCGAGTCGTCGCGCAGCGGCAGTGAGCCGGCGAGGTTGGCGACCGCGTTCACCCCGGGCGCCGGATAGATGTCCAGCCCCAGGTTGCCCGGCCACTGCTTGGTCGCCCCGCAGCCGAGGTCGACCACCACCGGCGGCCGGCCGGCGACGCCCACCCGGCACCACACGCCGAGCACCCCGGACAGCCGGCCGATCATCTCCCGGACCAGTCGCAGCTCCGCCGGGTCGGCGACCTCGCCGGTCAGGTGTGCCACCCCCCGGTCGAAGCTCACCTCCACGGTCACCCCGCGCAACCGCTCGTCGTGCCGGGCCATGTCGGCCCACGCCTCGGCGAGGAAGCCGTCGGCCTGTCGGAGCCGCTCACCCGAGAGCGCGGCCTGCCCCATCGCCACCATGTGCCACCTCCGGCGGCGCGTTACCCCCAATTCGCCCCGATACACGCCCACCAGGCGCTGCCGACCGATGCCCGGATGCACCCGGGCCGTCACCGACCGCGCGAGGAGCCGCCCGGCCGTCCGACCCCGAGCGCGACCGTAGGCCCCTCCGCCGCGCCCGCATCACCGGGCGTCGGCTTACCCGTCCGGGCCTGCCGCGCCGACGAATTCCTCCAGAGGTGGTCTGCCCGGCCGGGTGCGTCGCGCCGACGAGGGCCCTCGACGCTGTTTCCTCCCGGCGGCGGCTCGCTCGCCCGGGTGCGTCGCGCCCACGAAGGCATTCCCCCTGACAACGATATGACTCAGAGTCATAAATATGACCAGGAGTCATATCGCTCCCGGGGCCGGTAGTCACCCGCCGGCCAGCACGAGCCGTTTCCGCATGCGCACTCCCTCGCCCTCGACGATGACCAAGGAGTTTGTGTCGAGAGCGGCCTGCCCCGCTGACGCAAACTCCTTGATCACCGCCGGGACGGGGGGAGCGGAAGGGAGGGGAGGGGGTCAGGTGGGGAGGGTGCGGCGGGGGGTTCGGGAGCCGCGCATGCGCTGGCGAGGTTGTGCCGGGGCCGTCTTCGGGCGCTTCAGGTGGTAGCGGTGCAGCTCGGCGTTGCCGGGCAGCGACGGGTCCTCGCTCATCGCGACCAGCTCCCAGCCCTGGTCGCCGGCCCGGTTCAGGTGGGCCAGCGCGGTGTCGCCGTAGGGCGTCACGTCGATCATGGAGCCGTCCGGGCCGTACCAGATGAAGACGATCTCCCAGCCGGTGTCCGTGGTCGCGGCCTGGCGGCGGCGGACCAGCAGCGCGTACTCCCACTTGAGCATGGGCTCATTGTGACCCCGCGCGCGCCGGTCGGCACGGATCAATCCTCGGCGATCCGCCCGTCGGCCACGCGCAGCCGCCGGTTCACGCTCACCGCGTCCAGCATCCGCCGGTCGTGGGTCACCAGCAGCAGCGTGCCCGGGTAGGTGGCCAGCGCCGACTCCAACTGCTCGATCGCGGCCAGGTCGAGGTGGTTGGTCGGCTCGTCGAGCACCAGCAGGTTGACGCCGCGCCCCTGGAGCAGGGCCAGCGCGGCCCGGGTCCGCTCGCCGGGGGACAGCGTCGCGGCCGGCCGCAGCACGTGGTCGGCGCGCAGCCCGAACTTCGCCAGCAGCGTCCGCACGTCCGCCGGGGCGAGATCGGGTACGGCGGCACCGAACGCGTCGAGCAGCGGCTGGTCGCCGAGGAACAGCCCCCGGGCCTGGTCCACCTCGCCCACCACCACGCCCGGGCCGAGCGCGGCGTGGCCCTCGTCCAGCGGCAGCCGGCCGAGCAGCGCGGCCAGCAGCGTGCTCTTGCCGGAGCCGTTCGCCCCGGTGATCGCCACCCGGTCGGCCCAGTCGATCTGCAGGTCCACCGGGCCGAGCGTGAAGCCGCCCCGGCGTACGACCGCACCGCGCAGCGAGGCCACGACGGCGCCGGCGCGGGGCGCGGCGGCGATCTCCATCCGCAGCTCCCACTCCTTGCGCGGCTCCTCGACCACCTCCAGCCGCTCGATCAGCCGGGCGGTCTGCTTGGCCTTCGCGGCCTGCTTCTCGGTCGACTCGGTCCGGAACTTGCGGCCGATCTTGTCGTTGTCGGTGGCCTTGCGGCGGGCGTTCTTCACGCCCTTCTCCATCCACGCCCGCTGGGTCCGGGCGCGCGCCTCCAGGTCGGCCTTCGTGTCGGCGTACTCCTCGAACTCCTCGCGGGCGTGCCGGCGCGCCACGGCGCGCTCCTCCAGGTAGGCCGCGTAGCCGCCGCCGTACTGGTTGACCTGCCCCTGGTGCAGGTCCAGCTCCACGATGCGGTTGACCGTGCGGGTGAGGAACTCGCGGTCGTGGCTGACCAGCACGGTGCCGGCGCGCAGCCCGGTGACGAACCGTTCCAGCCGGTCCAGCCCGGCCAGGTCGAGGTCGTTGGTGGGCTCGTCGAGCAGGAAGATGTCGTAGCGGCTGAGCAGCAGCGAGGCCAGCCCGGCCCGGGCCGCCTGCCCGCCGGACAGGCCGGTCATCGGGTGCTCCAGCTCGACGTCGAGACCCAGCTCGCCGGCGACCTGCGCGGCCCGCTCCTCCAGATCCGCGCCGCCGAGGTCGAGCCACCGTTCCAGGGCGGTCGCGTACGCGTCGTCGGCGCCGGCCGCCCCGGCGGTCAGCGCCTCGGTGGCGGCGTCCAGCGCGGCCTGCGCGTCGGTCACGCCGGTGCGCCGGGCCAGGAAGTCCCGGACCGTCTCACCGGGCCGGCGCTCCGGCTCCTGCGGCAGGTAGCCGACCGTGGCGGTGGGCGGGTTCAACGCCACCGAGCCCTGCTCGCGGGGTTGAAGGCCGGCCAGCGTCCGCAGCAGCATGGACTTGCCGGCGCCGTTGACCCCGACCAGGCCGACCACGTCGCCGGGCGCGACGACCAGGCTCAGGTCGGAGAAGAGAAGGCGGTCACCGTGGCCGGCGGTGAGATCCTTGGCGATCAACGTGGCGCTCATCAGGGAACCGAGCCTACCGGCGGGCGCATCCGGATTACCGTGACCCGCGCTCGGGGCGACGCTCGTCTGAGGGAGACTCACAGCCGTGGCGACCACACTGGCGATCGACTGCGGGGGCGGCGGGATCAAGGCCTCCGTGCTGGACGCCGCCGGGACCATGCGGGCCCGACCGTTGCGCGTGCCCACGCCGTACCCCCTGCCCCCGAGCCTGTTCGTGACGACGCTGCTTGATCTCGGCGCCCGGCTGCCCGCGGCGGACCGGCTCACCGTCGGCATGCCCGGCATGATCCGGCACGGCGTGGTGGTGGCCACCCCGCACTACGTGACCCGCTCCGGGCCGCGTAGCCGCGTCGACCAGGACCTGGTCGCGGAATGGTCCGGGTACGACGCGCGCGGCGCGCTGGCCGAGGCGTTCGGCGTGCCCGCGCTGGTGCTCAACGACGCCGAGGTGCACGGTGCCGGCGTGGTCGCCGGCACCGGCTGCGAGCTGGTCCTGACGCTCGGCACCGGGCTGGGCAGCGCGCTCTTCGACGGCGGGGTGCTCGCCCCGCACCTGGAGCTGTCGCACGCGCCGGTGCGCTGGAACACCACCTACGACACGTACGTGGGGGAGCCGGAGCGGCGGCGCCTGGGCGACGCGTTCTGGTCCCGGCGGATCCGGCAGGTGGTGGACGGCCTGCGGCCGGTGTTCCGCTGGGACCGGCTCTATCTCGGCGGGGGCAACTCGCGGCTGATCCGGCCGGAGCAGGTGGCGCGGATGGGGGACGACGTCGTGGTCGTCCCGAACACGGCTGGAATCGTCGGCGGTGTCCGGGCCTGGGACCTGGTGGGCGACCGGTACGACCCGACCCCCTGATCTTCACCCCGTGGAACACTCGCGCTCGCGCCGGTGTTGTGCCAGCGTCGGACAAAGGGCTGACGCGACACGAGGAGGTGGGTCGAGTGGACCTTCTGGCGGAGTACCGGCGGGCGACCATGTTCTTCGACTCCGGGGACCCGACCGGGGCGGCCCGGCTGCTCGAACCGATCATCGAGGCGGAGCCGGACAACTCCTCGGTCCGTCAGCTGCTGGCCCGGGCGTACTTCCAGTCGGCGCAGCTCAACCGCGCCGAGGAGCAGTTGCGCGAGCTGGTCGACCGGGACCCGAGCGACCACTACGCGCACCACGTGCTCGGCCGCACGCTGGAGCGGATGAACCGGCCGGCCGACGCGCTGCGGCACCTGCGGATCGCGGCGGCCATGTACTCGACGAACACCGACTACACCACGGCCCTGCGCCGGGTGGAGGGCAAGGTCGGTCGTTGAGCCCCGTCGAAGGGCAGCCCGGGTGGGCTGCCCTTCGACGTACCTAGGATGGACTGGTGAAGCTGAAGCTCGATCTCCACGACATCTACAACAAGGGCCACGACATCGACCGCGCGCTGCGCGGGATCATGGACGAGGCCGTGGCGAAGAAGGCCACGCTCGTGGAGATCATCCCGGGCAAGGGCTCCGGCGCGCTCAAGAAGAAGGTGCTGCGCTTCCTCGACCAGAAGGACGTCAAGCAGCTCTACCACCGGGTCGAGAAGGACTCGAAGAACTTCGGCCGCCTCTTCGTCCACTTCCGCTGGAAGTAGCCTGACGGCCGCTCTCGTGCGTCAGAGGTCGCGGACGGCGACCGTCTGGCCGCCGCTGCGCTCGCCGGTCAGCCGGAAACCCAGCTTCAGGTAGAACGGTTCCGGTCCGCCGGGCCGGGGCTCCCAGGTGACGTACGCCCGGTCGCCGCCCCGGGCTTTGATCTCCGCGCACACCGCGTCGACGGCGAACCGGCCGTAGCCGTGGCCCTGCGCGTCGGCCGCGATGTTCAGCCGCCAGAGACCGGCCCGTACGTCGTCCGGGCGGTCATTCCACGCGATGTCGAAGAACGCCATCAGGAAGCCGACGAGCCGGTCCCCGTCGTAGATCACCCTCGGCCAGGCGTGCTCCGGGAAGACGTACGCCTCGGCCAGCGACTTGACCACCGGTGCCACCAGATCCTCCTGGTCTGGGCGGACCGACAGCGCGAGGGCCGCCTCGTAGTTGTCCGGGGTGATCGTCTCCAGTCGCATGCGGCGCAGCGTAGCGAGCGGGTATGCGCCCGGCGACCGGGTATTCCTGGACCGCGTCCGCACAGCCGGCGACACTCGTTTCAACCGGCGGCCCCGCGCAGGTGGGTGAGCAGGCGCCGGTACTCGTCCGGCGTCCCGATGGCGGGGCGGTGCTGCGGGTGGGCGACGTAGTGGCTGATCACGGTGGTGAGGAAGCGGGCGTCGACGCTGTCGACGGGCAGCCTGGCGCGGCGGCCCACCACCAGGCCGTGCCGCCGCACCAGCTCGGGGTTCGCGATGGTCAGTGGGAGCCGCATCGGCGACCGGCCGGCGTCGCGGGTCGTGCCGGCGGCCGGCCGGGCCTCCCACGGGACGGTGCGCGACCCGAGGAGCCCTTGCACGCGTACGCCCTCCGGGTCCAACCGCACGTCGTGCCCGCGCCACGCCGCCCGGACCAGCAGCGCGATCAGCCCGAGCCAGAGCACTCCCAGGACGGCGTCGACCGTGGTGTCGATGCCCGCCTCGGCGGAGCGCAGGTATGAGCCGACGGTCGTGGAAGCCTGTCCGAGGAGGCCCAGGGTGAGCAGGACTCGCCACCCCGCCACCGGTGGGGTGAAGGACGGTGGCCGCGGCGACACCACCAGCGCGGCGGGCCGGTTTCCCAGCGTGACGATCGCCAGGACCAGGGCGGTCAGGGCGAGGGCGAGGACCGGGAGGAGCACCGCTCGCGCCAGGTCGGGCGCGTACCCCATCGCGACGGCGTTCCCGCCGGCCAGCAGCAGGCCCACCGTCAGGACGGGACGTCGGTGCCGCGCCACGGCGGTCGAGATCGTGTCGATCACGCCCGTGACCCTACGATCCGGCGGCCACCCGCAGGCGGGACGAGGGGGTGGGGGTCCCGGTCACGCGGACCCCGCCCCCTCGGCGAGCTGGTGTCGATCAGGCCGGACGTCGTACTCGGTAGGCCAGGTGGGTGACCCCGGTGCCCTCGACCACCCGGAACGGCCCGTCGAACTCCACCGGCGCGATGCCCAGTCCGGAGAAGAACGGGATCCCGTCGCCGAGCAGCACCGGCACCAGGTCCACGTGCACCTCCTCGAGCAGCCCGGCCTCCAGCACCTGCCGGGCGATCGTCCCCGCGTTGACCCCGACCTCCTTGTCGCCGGCGAGGGAACGGGCCCGGGCGATCGCCGCCTCGATGCCGTCGGTGACGAACACGAACGACTCACCCTCGGGCTCCCAGCCGTCCGGCACCCGGTGGGTCACCACGACCACCGGCTTGTCCATCGGGTGCCGCCCGCCCCAGCCGTTGGTCAGGTCGAACAGGGTACGGCCGACGACCAGCGCCCCGGTGCGCTCGACCAGGGCGCGGATGTGCGCGGCGCTGGCCGCCGAGGTCCGGAACGTCATCTCCGGGTTGGCGGTCGGCACCTCCACGTCGCCGTTGCCGTACCACTGGAAGAGGTGCGCGAACCCGCCGTGCGACGGGTCCGCGACGTAGCCGTCCAGGGACATGGTCGCGCCGGTGGTCACCTTGCTCATCGTGTGCTCCTCGGGTCGCGTGAACCAGCTTTCACCCGGGGGTAGAAGCCGACCGGCCGTTCCTCGACATCCCGGCGGAGAAAAGTTCAGCGGCGGGGCCGTAGCCCGTCGAGCGCGGTGGCGACGAGGCGGTCGGTGTAGTCGGTCGTGAGTGGTCCGCCGCGGTGGAGCCAGCGCTGGAACAACGGCCCCCAGATCAGGTCCACCGCGACGTCGAGGTCGAGGTCGTCGGCGATCTGCCCGGCCAGTTGGGCGCTGCGCAGGCGCTGCCGCTTGGCCTCCCGCAGCGGCCCGTCCAGTCGTTGCGCGTACGTCGCCGCCAGATCGGGGTCGTGGGCGATCTCGGTGGCGAGCGCGCGCATCGGTTGCTCGTACCGGGGATCGGTCAGCTCGACGACGGTGGCGCGGAGCACCTCGGTCAGGTCGGCGGTCAGGTCGCCGGTGTCCGGCAGCCGGATCGGCTCGCCCTCCGCGCCTTCGCTGAGCATGAGGAAGGCGTCGAGGACGACCGCACCCTTGGACGGCCACCAGCGGTAGATGGTCTGTTTGCCGACGCCGGCGCGGGCGGCGATGCCCTCGATGCTGAGCTTCGCGTACTCGACCTCCTGGAGCAGGTCGAAGGCGGCGGTGAGGATGGCGCGGCGGGAGGTCTCCCGCCGGCGGGCCGTGTTCGGCGGCGTCATGGGCGGAATCCTATCAGTGAGACGAACCGTCTCGTCTTGACGGAGGGGTGGGGTCGGGCTAGCCTCGGGCCAGTAACGAGACGGACCGTCTCGTCTCATTGATCGAGGGAGCCCTCGCATGCCGACCCCGTCCGACGCCACCCCCCGCACCTGGTTCATCACCGGCGCCAGCCGCGGCCTGGGCCGTGCCTTCGTCGACGCCGCGCTCGACCGGGGCGACCGGGTGGTCGCCGCCGCCCGGACCATCACCCCGGACGCCGTCCACGCGCGGCACGGCGACCGGCTGCTGACCCTGCCCCTCGACGTCACCGACCGGGCGGCCGTCTTCGCCGCCGTGGCCACCGCGGTCGAGCGGTTCGGACGGCTCGACGTCGTCGTCAACAACGCCGGCACCCTGTCCATGGGCATGATCGAGGAGTACACCGAGGCCGAGGCGCGGGCCCAGTTCGAGGTCAACGTCTTCGGCGCGTTGTGGGTCAGCCAGGCCGTGCTGCCCCACCTGCGCGCCCAACGGTCCGGTCACATCGTGCAGGTCTCCAGCATCGCCGCCCTCGCCGGCTTCCCGAGCACCGGCATGTACAGCGCGAGCAAGTTCGCGCTGGAAGGCATGAGCGAGGCCCTGGCGATGGAGGCTGCGGCCTTCGACGTCAAGGTCAGCATCGTGCAGCCCGGCGGCTACTGGACCGACCTCTACACCAGCATGACGACCACCACCCCGGTGGAGGCGTACGCGCCGCTGCGCGCCGAGCTGGAGCGACAGTGGGCGGCCGGCTCCGTCGACAGCGAACCCCGGCTGGCCGCCGAGGCGCTGCGGCACCTGGTCGACAGCGACGACCCGCCGCTGCGGCTGCTGCTCGGCAGCATGGTCTACGACCTGGCGTTCGACATCTCCCGCCGGCGGATGGACACCTGGGCGGGCTGGGAGCGGGTCAGCCGGGCGGCGGAGCAGGCGGTGGCGGCCCCCGCCGGCACCTGACGCCGACGGGGGCCGCGCCGCTAGAGCGGGTAGGTGCGTGCCACCGCCAGCATCTCCGAGCTGTGCGAGCCGACCACGCCCACGCCCGCCGGCCGGGCCCGGAACCCGGGCAGCGCGGACAACCCGTCGCTGGCGTCCATCGCGCGCAGGTTCACCGGACCGCCGCCGGTGGTCGCCAGCGTCAGCGTCACCTCGACGCCCTCCGGCGGCGGGGCGTGGAAGACGATCCCGAAGCCCCACCGGCCCTCGCGCGCCTTGACCGGCACCTCCCGCCCGGCCACCGACGCGGCCCGCACGGTCGCGGTGGTGGTGTCCACGTGCAGCGTCAGCAGCCGCACCGGCCGCTGCGGCGTGACCCGCACCCGCAGTGTCCGCTGGTCGCCGGCGCGGGTGTCGGCGAGCGTCTCCAGCTTCGGCGCGGGCAGGGACGCCGCCTGCGCCGGCCCGGCCCGCAACTCGCCGTCGCCCAGGCCGGGGAAGTCGTCGGCGACCGAGACGCTCCGGTCGACGTACCCGTCGGTCCAGGGCTGCGGCGCCTCCTCGTGACTGAGCCAGGCCGCCTTGCCGGTGCCGGCGTCCAGCGCGTACATCAGGTGGGTCGGCACGGGGTGGTCGGCGTCGAAGCGGTCCACGGAGAAGCCGACCCCGGCGAGCACCACCGCGGCCAGCGCGGCGGCCGTGGCGGGCAGCGCACCGAGCCGGCGGGCCCGCAGCGCGAGCAGGCCCCGCTGGCCGCCCGCCTGCGGGTGCAGCAGGTCCACCACGGGCAGCGCGGCCAGGCCGAGCAGCACCGCGACGAGCGCGGCCACCGCGCCCATGCCCATGCCGAGCGCCGGGAAGAGCAGCACCACGGTGGGCAGCAGGATGACCACGGCCACCGCGGCGGCCAGGGTCACCGCGACCACCGGCCACGGGCCGTCGCGCCGGGTGGCCAGCGCGGTGAGAGCGGCGACCGCGCCGGCCAGCGCCGGCACTGTCGTCAGGTACGCCCCGCCGGGCACCAGCACGGCGAGCAGCACCCCGAACAGGGCCAGCCAGGTCAGCCCGCCGAACGCCAGGGCGGCCGGGCCGACCCGGCGGCGGCTCAGCGCGTACCAGCAGAGCAGCACCGCGGCGGCGAGCGCCACCACGGCGAGCCGGTACCAGACCGGACGGTACGGGTCGAGCAGCTCCGCGTATCCGGGGCGGACCGTGGTGATGGCGGTCCAGAGCAGCCAGGCGCCCAGCGGGGCCACCACGAGCGGCACCAGGGTCAAAGCGACGCCGGCGGCGAGCGTGCCGGCGGTGGCCCGCCCGCGGCGGCGCAGCAGCCAGCCGAGCGCGCCGACCGCGAGCAGCGCGACCACGGCCAGCGGCAGGGTCAGCCAGCCGGGATAGCGGACCAGGCCGCCGGGCACCGGGAAGTAGGTGTCGTCGTGGCCGGCGCGCAGGTCGCCCAGGTCGGTGCGGCCGAACTCGCGGGCCAGGCCGAGCGCGTTGTCGCCGTGCATCTGGAGGCTGCCCCGGTCCATCCGGGCCGGCACGTCCAGCGGCGTGTGGTAGATCGCCCCGCCGTCGATGTAGGCGGAGTTCAGCCCGATGAACTTCTGGTCGAGGAAGGCGGTGAAGTCGGTGTCGTTGGGCAGCGCCCGGTAGATCTCCACCGCGAACGAGGTGCCCACCGGGTGCGGGGCGGCCCGACCGAAGACGTCCACCAGCTTCGCGTTGTTCCGTGAGGTCTCGAACATGATCACCGGGCCGGTGGAGCCGCGCGCCTCCAGGTTGAGCACCACCCCGCCGTCGGCGGCCAGCGGGTGGTCGGCGGCGAAGCCGGCGGCCCCGCACAGGCACGCCTCCTCCGCGTCGGTGAGCACGAAGACCACGTCGTTGCGGGGGCGCGGGCCGGTGGCCAGCGCCCGGGCCACCTCCAGGATGGTGGCGGTGCCGGCGGCGTCGTCGTTGCCGCCGGGCCCGGTCTGCACCGAGTCGTAGTGGGAGACGAGGAAGACCCTGCCGGTCGGGTCGGTGCCGGGGAGCCGGGCCACCACGTTGCGGACCCGGGCCAGCGTCGCCCCGCCGGCCGCGCCGCTGAGCTGCCCGGCCTCGGGCGCGACCGCGTCCTGCACCTGCGTATCCAGGCCCAGCCCGCGCAGCGTGCCCACCAGGTGCTCGCGTACCCGGTCGTTGGCCTCGCTGCCGGCCACGTGCGGCCGGGCGGCGATCACCTCCACGTTCCGGTACGCCCGGGCGGCGCTGAACTCGTCGGCCGGCGCGCTCGCCGGGCGCGGCGCCGGGGTGGACAGGTCGAGCAGGACGCCCGCCCCGACGGCGAGCAGCGCGACCAGCGCGGCGACGGCGGCGGGCAACCGGCGGCGCGGCTTGGCCAACGCCCGGTCGGCGGGGCGGGTGGGGGGTGCGCCCACGGGGACTCCTCGGGGTGGATCTACGGGGGTGGGCATCATCCTGCACCCCCGGGCCTCGCGGCGGCACCACCCGGTCGGTGCCTTGCCGCCCTGGCACCGCTCCCGGCGTAACATCGGGGGTCGGCCGTGCCGCTGTCCGGGTGGAAGGGGTTCACCGCCGACCCGTGCCGACGGCGGTCGTGTGGTGTGCGACCGTTTGTCTTAGCCTGGATCGCCCACGGCGCCCGGAAGGAGCCCGACATCACCAGCGAACTCCCGCGCCTCGCGGCGGTGACCCGGCCGCACGGGGGGAGCAGCGTGCCGGGCTCCGTCGTCGTGCCCCGGGCCGGCGCGGGGCTGCACGGCGGCCTCCCGCCGGGCGAGCGGCTGCGGGTGCTGCTGGTCGAGGACGACGAGGGCGACGCCTTCCTGGTCGGCGAGCTGCTCGCCGAGACCAACTCGATGATCGACCTGCTGGTGGCGACCAGCCTCAGCGAGGCCCGACAGCGGGTGATGGGCGTGGACTGCGTCCTGCTCGACCTGGGCCTGCCGGACGCGCAGGGCCTGGACGGGCTGCGCCGGGTGCTGGAGATGGCCAGCGGCGCCGCGGTCTGCGTGCTGACCGGCCGCTCCGACGAGCACCTGGGCATCGTGGCGGTCGCCGAGGGCGCGCAGGACTACCTGGTCAAGGGTCAGGTGGACGGCGTCCTGCTGACCCGGGCGCTGCGCTACGCGGTGGAGCGCAAGCGGGCCGACGAGAACGCCCGCCGGCTGCGCGAGGTGGAGCTGCGTCAGGCCGAGTCGGCCCGCCTGGAGCGCGGCCTGCTGCCGCAGCCGCTGATGACCACCGACGAGGTCGCGGTGCACACGTTCTACCGGCCCGGCCGGCACGCCGCGCTGATCGGCGGCGACTTCTACGACGTGGTGCAGACCCGGCCGGACCGGATCGACCTGATCGTCGGCGACGTCTGCGGCCACGGGGTGGACGAGGCCGCGCTCGGCGTCGAGCTGCGCGTCGCCTGGCGGGCCCTGGTGCTGGCCGGGGTGCCCGACGACGAGGTGCTGCCCGCGCTGGAGCAGGTGCTGATGAGCGAGCGCCGGCTCCAGGAGATCTTCGCGACGGTGGCGACCGCCCGGCTCGACCTGGCGTCCGCGCGGGCCACCGTCCGGCTCGCCGGCCACCCGCCGCCGCTGCTGCTCAGCGGCGGTAAGGTCGCCCCGGTGCCGGCCAAGGGCGGCCTGCTGCTCGGCGTCCGACCCCGTCGCCCCGTCGCGTTCGACCTGGAGTTCGACACCGACGACTGGTCGCTGCTGATGTACACCGACGGCCTGATCGAGGGCCGGGTCGACGGTGGCGACGAGCGGCTCGACGTGCCGGGCCTGACCGATCTGCTCGCCGACCCGGCCAACCGGGCGGTGCCGCTGGCCGAGCTGCCCGCCTGGCTGGTCGGTCGCGCCGAGCAGATCAACGGCGGCCCGCTGGCCGACGACGTGGCGATGCTGCTGGTCACCCGGGGTGGCGGCCGGTGAGCGCGAGGGACGAGCGAAAGTGGGATCGGTGAAGGCGTACCAGCAGGGGTGGACCCTGCGGCGGCGGGTGGTCGCGCTCCTCGGCGTGGTGCTGGTGCTGCTGCTCGGCCTGGCCGCCGCGGAGGCGGCGGTCGCCGCGAAGAACCGGCAGAACATCGACGCGGTGCTGCTCAAGACGGGCCCGCTGCGGGTCCAGGCGCAGGAGCTGATGAGCGTCCTGCTGGACCAGGAGACCGCGGTGCGCGGCTACGCGGTGAACGGCGACCGCAACGACCTGGTGCCCTACCGGGAGGGCGTGCAGCGCGAGCAGACCCTGATCGCCTCCATCCGTGACCTCTCCGCCGACTACCCGGACGTGCGCCGGGAGCTGGGCGTGGTCGAGCAGCGGACCGCGCAGTGGCGCAGCCAGGTCGCCGAGCCGGTGATCGCGACCACCGAGCGCAGCGGCCCGGCCGCCGGGCAGGCGCTGATCACCGACCAGACCCGGCAGCAGTTCGACGGCATCCGGGGCGCGGTCACGACGCTCCAGGACGAGGTCCTCACCGTCCGGAAGGAGACCGCCGACCGGGTCAACGCCACCAGCAACGTGCTGGTGGTGCTGCTGATCATCGCGGCCCTGGTGGTGGCGGTGGCCGGGGCGGTCATGCTGCTCTCGCTCGACCGGATCCTGATCCGCCCGCTGGCCGGGCTGGTCGGCCAGGTGCGGGAGGTGGCCGAGGGCGACTACCAGCACCACATCGAGGGGTCCGGCCCGCCCGAGTTCCGCCGGCTCGCCGACGACATCGACCTGATGCGACAGAAGATCGCCCAGGAGCTGGACGAGGTACGCCAGGCGCGGGAGCGGATCGAGTGGGTCAACAGCCAGCTCCAGAAGCAGGCCGAGGAACTGACCCGCTCCAACCGTGACCTGGAGCAGTTCGCGTACGTGGCCTCGCACGACCTCCAGGAGCCGCTGCGCAAGGTGGCCAGCTTCTGCCAGCTCCTCCAGCGGCGCTACGCCGGGCAGCTCGACGAGCGGGCGGACCAGTACATCGCGTTCGCGGTGGACGGCGCGCAGCGGATGCAACGGCTCATCAACGACCTGCTCGCGTTCTCCCGGATCGGCCGGTTGACCACCGGCTTCACCGAGGTCGACCTGAACAAGGTGATGGGCGACGTGGCCGGGCAGACCGAGGCGGCCCGGCAGTACGCCGACGCCGAGCTGACCTGGGACGAGATGCCGACGATCCGCGGCGAGGAGCCGCTGCTGACCAACCTGCTGGTCAACCTGGTCAGCAACTCGGTGAAGTTCCGCCGCCCCGACGTGACGCCGAAGGTGCACGTGTCGGCCCGGCTGGTGGACGGCGAGTGGGAGATCAGCTGCCGGGACAACGGCATCGGAATCGAGCCGGAGTTCGCCGACAAGATCTTCGTGATCTTCCAGCGGCTGCACTCCAAGGACGCCTACCCGGGCACCGGCATCGGGCTCGCCATCGTCAAGAAGATCGTGGAATATCACGGCGGTCGGGTCTGGGTGGACACCGACGCCGAGGAGGGCACGACGATCCGGTTCACGCTGCCCGCCCTGGAGGCCGACATCGAGGCGGCCCGGGCGGCCGACGAGGCCGCGGCCGCCGAGCAAGCGGAGGCGACCGAGCCGGTGGAGGGGTCGACCGGGGACGGGGCGTCGACCGGGGAGGGCGTCGAGGACGCCGCCCCCGAGGTCGCCACTCAGCCGGACGGCCCGGTACGCGAGGAGTCGCCCGCACGGGCGGACGGACACGGTACAAACGGTGGCATGAAGGAGACGGTGGGATGACCGCGCCTGCGGACGGCAAGAGCCCGATCGAGGTCCTGCTCGTCGAGGACGACCCGGGCGACGTGCTGATGACCCAGGAGGCGTTCGAGGAGCACAAGCTCCGCAACCGCCTCACCGTCGTCTCCGACGGCGCGGAGGCGCTGGCCTACCTGCGTCGCGAGGGCCAGTACGCGGACGCGGTCACCCCCGACCTGATCCTGCTCGACCTCAACCTGCCCCGCCGGGACGGCCGGGAGGTGCTGGAAGAGATCAAGAAGGACGAG
Source organism: Micromonospora sp. WMMD754 (assembly GCF_049315235.1). Classification (NCBI taxonomy): domain Bacteria; kingdom Bacillati; phylum Actinomycetota; class Actinomycetes; order Micromonosporales; family Micromonosporaceae; genus Micromonospora; species Micromonospora sp. WMMD754. The sequence continues at coordinate 1,336,033 of NZ_CP186058.1, read as the reverse complement.
GAACTGCGCCGGATCCCGGTCGTGGTGCTCACCACCTCGCAGGCCGACGAGGACATCCTGCGCAGCTACCAACTGCACGCCAACGCCTACGTGACCAAGCCGGTGGACTTCGAGCGCTTCATCTCGGTGGTCCGCCAGATCGACGAGTTCTTCGTCAGCGTGGTCAAGTTGCCGCCGCGTGGCTGACCCGCTGCTGGACGACGTCGCCGCGCTGCTGCGGGAGGCCGCGGCCGACGTCGTGGTGCCGCTGTTCCGCCGGCTCGACGCGTCCGACATCTCCGAGAAGGCGCCCGGCGAGGTGGTGACCGTCGCCGACCGCGAGGCCGAGAAGCTGATCTCCGAGGGGCTGCGGCGGCTGCGCCCCGGCTCGGTCGTGGTCGGCGAGGAGGCCGTCGCCGACGATCCCGACCTGCTGCGGCACCTGCACGGCACCGGCGACGTCTGGCTGGTCGACCCGGTCGACGGCACGTCCAACTTCGCCGCCGGCCGGCAGCCGTTCGCGCTGATGGTGGCGCTGCTCACCGACGGCGTACCGGTGGCCTCCTGGGTCTACGACCCGCTGGACGGCACGATGGCGGCCGGCCGGCTCGGCGCGGGCACGACGCTGGACGGCACGCCGGTGCGGGCCGCCGGGTCGGCGCCGGAGGCGGGCGCGCTGCGCGGCACCGCGATGACGAAGTTCCTGCCGGCGGACTTCCGCCGCGACGTCGAGGCCGGCGGTCGGCGGCTCGGCGAGCTGCTGCCCGGCCAGCACTGCGCCGGCCGGGAATACCTGGACATCCTCACCGGCGCCCAGCAGTTCGTGCTGTTCTGGCGCACCCTGCCCTGGGACCACACCCCCGGCACGCTGCTCGTCCGAGAGGCCGGCGGGGTGGCCCGCCGCTTCGACGGCACCGACTACCACCCGGCCGACGAGGGCCGGGGCCTGCTGGTCGCCGCCAGCGAGGAGATCTGGGACGAGGTGTACGCGGCGCTGCTGTCCCGCTGATCGGCGCTGGGCGACGACCGCGACACGCTGCGTCGACGTTACGCGCTCCGCGCCCTCGCCGGCCTGGCGTGGGGCGCACGGTCCGGTATCGTGACCGGCGGTCTCCGCCAGCAGGCCGCCGCCCGGCGCCGGCGGAGACGCCGCCGCGCACGGTCGACTCGGGGGGCCGGCGGTCGACGGAAGGACCAACAGTGCCCAGGACCAGCCTCACCGGCCGGCGTGTCCGCCGGTCGTTGCTCGCGCTGCTCGCCGCGACGGCCGTGCTGCTCGGCGCCGGTTTCGCCGTGGCCGGCCCGGCCGCCGCCGCGCCGAGTCCGAACGCCCCCGACGAGGGCGACAGCAAGCAGCTGCGGGCGGCGCTGGAGGCCGCGGCGAAGGGTCACATCGACGCCAAGAACCGGCTGGACAACTCCAAGCGCCGGCAGGCCGCGCTGGCCACCCAGCTCAAGGACATCGAGGCGCGCCTCGTCGGGCTGACCGCGCAGGCCGGTGAGGTGGCCGTGCAGTCCTACCGGCTGGGTCGGCTCAACGAGGCGTCGATGCTGCTGGCCAGCTCCGGGCCGGACGACTTCCTGAAGCGGGCGGCCGAGCTGGACACGATGGCCCAGCGGGACAGCAAGCGCCTGGGTGACCTGGCCCGGGCCAAGGCCGAGGCGGCCGAGTCGAAGCTGGCCATCGACACCGAGGTGCGGGAGCAGCAGAAGCAGCTCGCCGTGCTGGCCCGCAAGAAGAAGGACGCCGAGGTCGCGCTGGCCAAGGTCAGCTCCGGGGCCGGCTCCGGCTTCAGCGGCGGGTCCTCGTCGGCCAAGCCGGCGCCGCGCAACTCGGACGGCTCGTGGCCGTCGGAGTCGTGCTCGGTGGACGACCCGACCCCCGCGTCCGGCTGCATCACGCCGCGCACGCTGCACATGCTCCAGCAGGCCAAGGCCGCCGGCTACAAGCGCTACGCGTCGTGTCACCGCAGCGGCGGGGGCGGCGAGCATCCCAAGGGCCGGGCCTGCGACTTCGCCGCCGCCACCGACGGGTTCGAGGACCGCACGGCCACCGGCGGCGACAAGGCGTACGGCGACAGCCTCGCCGCCTGGGCCAAGAACAACGCGAACCGGCTCGGCATCATGTACGTGATCTGGTACCGCCAGATCTGGATGCCGAACACCGGTTGGCGGGCGTACAGCGGCGGCGGCAGCCCGGCCGCCGACCACACAAACCATGTTCACATCTCGATGTACTGACCCGGTGGCCCAGGAACGCTGCGTACCATCGCGACGGTGAGCAGCACATCGTCCGACGTCATCACCGAGCCGACCGCCGGCACGACGGCCCCGCCGCGGGCCCTGCCGAACGGGCTCGCCGCGTTCCTGGTCTTCCTCTCCAGCGGTGCGGTGCTGGTGCTGGAGACCGTCTCGCTGCGCCTGGTCGGCCCGTACGTCGGGGTGACGCTCCAGGTGACAAGCTCGGTCATCGGCATGGCGCTGGCCGCCATCGCGTACGGGGCGTGGATGGGCGGGTGGCTCGCCGACCGGCGGGACCCGCGCACCATGATCGCCCCGGCGCTGGTGCTGGCCGGCATCGCCACCGCGGTCACCCTGCCGATCGTCCGCTACGCCGGTGAGGTGCTGCGCGGCGGCGCGGCGAGCGCGGTGCTCCTGCTGACCGCGGTGACCGTGCTGCTGCCCGCGGCGCTGCTGGCCGGGATCACCCCGCTGGTGGTGAAGCTCCAGCTCGCCGACCTGCGCCGGACCGGCCAGGTCGTCGGCAAGCTCTCCAGCATCGGCACGCTGGGCGGCATCACGGCCACGCTGGGCACCGGCTTCATCCTGGTCGCCGCGCTGCCCAGTTCGGTGATCGTGCTGGCGCTGGCCGCGGTGCTCGGGGCGACCGGGCTGGCGCTCGGCTTCTGGCTGCGGCGACGCTCCGGCGGCGGCCCGTCGGCCCCGGGCCGGGCCAAGGCCGCGCTCGCGCTGCTCGGCCTCTCCGCCGCCGGGCTCACCGCCGCCGCGCCGAACCCGTGCGACGTGGAGACCGCCTACCACTGCGCGCGGGTCGAGGTGGACCCGCAGTGGCCGGCGGGGCGCACGCTCTACCTCAACTCGGCCGAGCACTCCTACGTCGACCTGGGTGAGCCGACCCACCTGAAGTACGCGTACACGCAGTGGATCGGCCTGGTCGCGGACCTGGCCCGACCGGCGCGGCAGCCGGTGGACGCGCTGCACCTGGGCGGCGGCGGCTTCACCGTGCCGCACTATCTGGCCGCGACCCGGCCGGGCACCGACAACCTGGTCTTCGAGCTGGACGGCGGCCTGGTCGACCTGGACAAGCGGGAGCTGGGCCTGCGTACCGGTCCGCAGCTGCGCGCCCGGGTGGGTGACGCGCGGGTGCTGCTCGGGGGCGAGCCGACCGACAGCCGCGACCTCATCGTCGGGGACGCGTTCGGCCACCTGGTGGTGCCCTGGCACCTGGCCACCCGCGAGATGGCCGCCGACGTCCGGCGGGTGCTGCGCCCGGACGGCGTCTACGTGCAGAACGTCATCGACTATCCGCCGGACCGGTTCATCCGGGCCGAGCTGGCCACCGTCTCGGCGGTGTTCGAGCACGTCGCGCTGATCGCCCCGCCCGGTGCGGTCGCCGGTCGGCAGGGCGCGAACTTCCTGATCATCGCCTCGGACGTGCCGCTGCCGCTGGCCGGGATCCCGGCCGGGCTCAAGCTGCTGCCGGAGCCGGCCGAGCTGCTCGACGAGGCCCGCACCGCCGAGTGGGTCGGGGACGCGCAGGTCCTCACCGACGACTACGCGCCGGTGGACCAACTCCTGGCGACCGCCTGAACGGGTGACTTTCCTGACCGATTCCGACCGCTGAGGTGTACGGGGGTCGACTTCGGGCAACAGGACCGACCATGGGTGGACCGGTCAGGAACGGCGTGCAACTGCTCGGTGAGCGATACCGGCTGGTCGAGCAGTTGGGTGCCGGCGGCATGTCGGTGGTCTGGCGCGGCTACGACGAGGTGCTCGGCCGGCAGGTCGCGGTCAAGGTGCTCGCCTCCCGGCTGGCCAGTGACAAGGCGTTCCGGCACCGGATCCGCGTCGAGGCGCAGGCCGCCGCGCGGCTCTGCCACCCCAACATCACCAACGTGTACGACTACGGCGAGTCGATCCAGGTCGGGTTGACGGTTCCGTACGTGGTGATGGAGCTGGTCGACGGCGGCCCGCTCAGCGGCCGGCTCGGCCGGGACGGGCAGCTTCCCTGGCGGGAGGCCATGACGATCGGCGCGGAGGTGGCCTCGGCGCTGGCCACCGCGCACGCCCGGGGCGTGGTGCACCGGGACGTGACCCCGGGCAACGTCATGCTCACCCCGACCGGCGTGAAGGTCGTCGACTTCGGCATCTCGGCGCTGGTGGGGGAGAGCGACAAGGGGCCGGACGGCGCGCTGCTCGGCACGCCCGCCTACCTGGCCCCGGAGCGGCTGGACAACGGGCACGTCTCGCCGGCCACCGACGTGTACGCGGTGGGGCTGCTGCTCTACCGGATGCTCACCGGCCGGCTGCCGTGGCAGGCCAGCACCACCACCGAGATGCTCCGCGCCCACATGTACCGGGATCCGGACCCGATGCCGCCGGTGCCGGGGCTGCCCGCCCAGGTCGCCGAGCTGGTCCAGCGCTGCCTGGCCAAGCGCCCCGAGGACCGTCCGCCGACCACCGAGGTGGCCCGGACCCTCGCCGAGGCGGCCGGCATCGCGGCGGTCGTACCGGTGTCGCCGGCGTTCGGCCGGGTCGACCCGGCGCTGATGGAGAACGCCGGCACCACGATCCTGCCCTGGTCGGCGGAGACCGACGCGCTGCCGTTCTCGGTGGTCCGCACCCGGACCCGGCGGGCCGCGGTGCGGCGGCGCCGGGTGGAGGCCGGGGTGGCCGCCGCCGGCCTGATCGCGGTCACCGCCACCATGTGGGGGGTGACGTCGCGAAGCCCGGCCAGCGGCGGCGTGGAGCCGACCGAGGCGCGGATGGGGCTGCCCGAGCCGACCCCGTGCGCGGTCGACTACTCGCTCCGCCGCGACACCGGCAAGGACTTCTCGGCCGAGCTGACGGTGACCAACACCGGCACCCGCGAGCTGCGTGACTGGACCATGAGCTTCAGCTTCCCCGGCAAGCAGGCGATCACCACGGCCCAACCTCCGGTACGCCAGGTGGGGCGGACCGTGTCGGTCACCGCCCCGGCGACGACTCCGGTGCTGGCGCCGGGCGCGTCGACCAAGGTCACGCTGGCCGGGCGCTACAGCGGGAGCAACACGCTGCCGGTGGAGTTCACGATCGGCGGACGCACGTGCGGGGTGCAGGTGTCGGGCATCGCCGGCTCGGTGCCGATCACCGTCGCGCCGACCACCAAGCCGCCGGCCAAGCCGGCCACCAAGACCACCGCCAAGACGACCGCCAAGGGCGGGACGGCGAAGGCGAAGCCCGCGCCGAAGCCGAAGGCCGAGCCGGCGAAGCCGAAGGGCAAGGGTGGCCCGAAGGGAAAAGGGAAGTAGACCGGCCGAAGGGGGGTGAGCACGGCAAGGACAAGGCCAAGGACAAGGACAAGGGTTCGAAGGGCCCGAAGGGGTGACGGTCAGGCCAGCGCGGCGAAGCGCTGCACCTGGGCGATGCTGCCCTCCACGATGAGCACGCTCTCCCGCTCCAGCACGGTCTCCGGCTCGGCGTAGCGGAACGGCTGGCCGGGCTGCTTGGCGCCGACCACCATCACGCCGTACCGGTCCTGCGGGGCCAGGTCGCGCAGCGAGCGCCCGACCAGCGGCGGAGGCACCCGGATCTTGGCGATGGCGAAGTCGTCGCCGAACTCGATGAAGTCGAGCATCCGGCTGACGATCAGGTGCGCCACCCGCTCGCCGGTCTCCGCCTCCGGGAACACCACGTGGTGCGCGCCGACCGAGTGCAGGATCTTCGCGTGCTTCTCCGAGGTGGCCCGGGCCCAGATCTGCGGTACGCCCAGCTCGGTCAGGGCCAGCACGGTGAGCACGCTCGCCTCGACCGACGCGCCGATGGCGACCACCACCCGGGGGAAGTCGGCCATGCCGAGCTGGCGCAGCACCGCCTCCTCGGTGGCGTCGGCCTGCACCACCCGGTCCAGCTCGCCGGACCAGCGCTGGACCCGCTCCGGGTCGCGGTCGACGGCCAGCACCTCGTGGTCGAGCCGGGCCAGTGAGCCGGCCAGGTGACAGCCGAACCGGCCGAGGCCGATCACGGCGACGCCGGTGTCCTCGGAACGTCTAGCCGACAATGGGTTGCTCCTCCGGGTAGCGGTACAGGCGTCGCCGGGTGTTCAACGCGATCGCGGACCCGAGGGTGAGCGGGCCGACCCGGCCGATGTACATGAGCGCGATCAGCACGTACTGCCCGGACGGCGGCAACTGCTGGGTCAGGCCGACGGTGAGCCCGGTGGTGCTGAACGCCGAGGTGACCTCGAACAGCGCGGCGTAGAAGCGTACGTGCGCGGTCAGCGCGATCAGGCCGACCGTGCCGGCGGTGACCAGCGCGACGCTGAGCAGGGCGACCGTCAGCGCCTGCCGCTGGCTGGCCGAGGCCACCCGGCGGCGCCCCACCGTGGTGTCCGGTTCGCCGCGCAGCTCAGCCCAGATGGCGAAGCCGAGCAGGAAGAACGTGGAGACCTTGATGCCGCCGGCGGTGCTGGCGCTGCCGCCGCCGATGAACATCAGGCCGACGAACATCGGGTAGCTCTCCTCGGTGAGCCGAGCCACGTTGATCAGGTCGAAGCCGCCGGTGCGGCTCAGCGCGATCTGGCCGAAGGTCGACAGCACCTTGCCCGGCACGTCGTAGGTGCCGATCGTGTACGGGTTGCCCCACTCGGCGAGCAGCAGGTAGCCGAAGCCGACGGCGATGAGCACCAGGCTGCCCCAGACGGTCAGCTTGGTGGCGACCGCCCAGCGCGCCGGACGCCGCCACTCCCGGGTGGCCTCGAAGAGCGCCGGGAAGCCGAGCCCGCCGATGATCGCGCCGACGCAGAGCGGCAACGTCACCCAGGGGTCGCGGGCGAAGGCGACGAGGCCGTCGGAGTAGAGCGTGAAGCCGCCGTTGTTGAACGCCTGGATCGAGTGGAACACGCCGGACCAGATGGCCCGCCCGAGCGCGTAGTCGTAGACCAGCCACAGCCGCGCGCCGACCACGGCGGCCATCAGCGCCTCGGTGACGAAGACCGTGGCCGCGATCCGCAGCAGCAGCCGGCGTAGGTCACCGAGGCCGAACTCGGCGGTCTCGGCCTGGACGAGCAGCCGGTTGCGCAGGCCGAGCTGGCGGGAGACCGCGAGGATCACCAACGACGCGCCGGTCAGGATGCCGAGGCCGCCGAGCTGCGTGAGCACGGTGATCATCGCCAGCCCGAAGCCGTTCCAGTAGTTCGGCGTGTCGGTGACCGCCATGCCGGTCACCGACACCGCCGAGGTGGAGGTGAACAGCGCGGTCTCGAACGAGGTGTAGCGCTGCTCGCTCGTGGCCCAGGGCAGCATGAGCAGCCCCGTGCCGATCAGGATCACCACCAGGAACCCGAGCGGCACCAGCCGGACGGGCTTGCGGAGCAGGCGGCGCACCACGTCATCTTCCGTCCGGAGATTCACCGGCAGGTCAGGAACCGACCAACTGGCGGTCAACCGGGACCGGTCTGCTGTGCGTACCCATCGACGACAGGAGACGGCGTTGCGACGTACCCTTTCCGCCCTCGGCGTGGCCGGCGCGCTGCTCGCGGCGGCGGCCGTGGTGGTGCCGGCCGTGGCCGCCCAGGCCGGCCCGGACCACCACGCCGAGCGCCCCCGCGCGACCCAGCGGCCGATCGTGATCGGTCACCGGGGTGCCAGCGGCTACCGCCCGGAGCACACCCTGGAGGCCTACCGGCTCGCCATCCGCCAGGGCGCCGACTTCATCGAGCCGGACCTGGTCTCGACGAAGGACGGCGTGCTGGTCGCCCGGCACGAGAACGAGATCTCCGGTACGACGGACGTGGCGGCCCACCCCGAGTTCGCCGCCCGCAAGGCGACGAAGACCATCGACGGGGTGGCGGTCACCGGCTGGTTCACCGAGGACTTCACGCTGGCCGAGCTGAAGACGCTGCGGGCGAAGGAACGGCTGCCGTTGGTGCGGGTGGCCAACACCGCGTTCGACGGCAGGTTCGAGATCCCCACCTTCCAGGAGGTCATCGACCTGGCCCGGGCCGAGTCCAAGGCGCGGGGCCGGACCATCGGCGTCTACCCGGAGACGAAGCACCCCACCTACTTCGCCTCGATCGGGCGGGCGCTGGAGGAGCCGCTGGTCGCGGTGCTCCGGAAGAACCGGCTGACCCACCGCGACGACCCGGTCTTCATCCAGAGCTTCGAGACCGCCAACCTGCGCAAGCTCGATCGGATGATCGACGTGCGGCTGGTCCAGCTGATGGACGCGACCGGCGCGCCCTACGACTTCGTCGCCGCCGGCGACCGCCGGACCTACGCCGACCTGGCCACCGCCGCCGGCCTGGCCTGGGTGTCCCGGTACGCCGACGGCGTCGGCCTGAACAAGAACCTGATCGTGCCCCGGGACGCCACCGGCCGGCTGCTCGCGCCGACCTCGGTGATCCGGGACGCGCACCGGCTCAAGCTGGTGGTGCACGCGTGGACCTTCCGGGCCGAGAACCAGTTCCTGCCGGTGGACCTCCGGATCGGCGCCGACCCGAACGCGCGCGGCGACATCACGTCCGAGTACGAACTCTTCTTCGACCTGGGCCTCGACGGCGCGTTCGCCGACCAGCCCGACACGGCGGTCGCCGCCCGCGCCGGCCGCTGACGCCCGCTCACCCGTCGGGGTGCCCGCGTTCGCGCGGGCACCCCGACGTGCCCCCCGCCTGCCGAGTTCGCTCGCCCCCCGGCCTGCCGCGTTCGCCCGCCCGCCCGCCTGCCGCGTCCGCCCTCCCGCCTGCCGCGTCCGCCCTCCCGCCAGCTGCGTTCGCCCGCCCGCCTGCCGCAGTCGCCCGCCTCGCGCCGCTGCCCGCTGCCCGGGGGAGGCGGCTGCACTTGCCAGCGCCTTTAGAGCTGATAACAGATTCAACTCACCCCCCGCCGGCCGCCAGGCCCCAGCGTTAATAGGGGGCCCTTCCTCTACCGCAGGCGTTAATGAGGGGCCCTTCCTTACACCGAGGCACGCCCCGCCTCGGGCGGGGTGATGAGTCGGATCTGTTATCAGCTCGAAAGGCGGTGGCGGGAGGGCGGTGCCCCTCTCGACGACTACAAACTTGATGACGTGGGTGGATCGGCTGGGCGCGAGTCGGTCACGTCATCAAGTTGCTAGTCGGCCTGAGGGCTACTGTCCCGGTGGTTCGGCGACGTAGGTGCCACGGCCGGGCTGGCCGGTGATCAGCTCACGGTCGTGCAGCAGGGACATCGCGCGATAGGCCGTGTTGATGTGGACGCCGTAGGTCTCGGCCAGTTCGCGGGTCGAGGGGAGCTTGTCGCCGGGCTTCAACTCACCGCTCCTGATTCTCGCGGCGATGTCGTTGGCGATCAGGCGGAAGGGCGCTTCGGCTGTGGGCATGGTGAGGACTCCGGTTGGTTCGGCAAACCGCGGGGTCGGACCCGGATTGGGCTCCGGGGCTGTACCGCCGAACGAGGCTGCGGTCGCGGGGCCGGCGACCCGCCCGCGTCCCCTGTCTGCGGGCGGGTCGCCTCCACGGCTGGCGAGGAGGATTCGTGCGCAACGTGCTCCACCTGTTCCAACCGGCCCGGCGACCTCGTGGGGGCCGGGCGCCGAACGAGGGCTGGTACCGCTCCGAGTCGTGCCGACCGCTGAGCGTCGGGCAGATCCGCGAGCGGCGGTTCCGCACCGTGCGGCGTGGCGGACTCGACCCGGCGGAGGTGCACGCGTTCCTGCACCGGGTCGCCGGAGACCTGGCGCTGGCCCGGCACGACGCGGCCCGGTGCGCCGAGGAGAACAGCCGGATCAAGCGGGCGCTCCGCGCCTGGCAGTCCCGGTTCGCCCCGGGGGCGTACCGGTGAGCCGGGAGCGGTTCGTCGTACACCTGCCGGTGCTCGCGGCCGACCTCGACGGCGCCCGTGGCTTCGCCAGGGCCATCTGCCGCGCGCTCGGCTTCCTGGCCGACGTCGAGCGGGCCGGGACGACCGTGTCGCGGGAGGACGAGCAGTCCCTCCGCCACTGGGTCTGGTGTGACCGGGTGCTGGACGGCGGCCGGCGCTGCCCACAGGCGGCCGAGCACGACGGCGACTGCGGCGGGCGGTGAGCGGTGAGCGGGCGGTCCGGCGATGGCCCGGGCCGACATTGCTGCCGCACCTCGCGTGGTGGGGCGGGCCATCCCGAGTCGGCGGGGTTACGTGGTGGTGTCCGACGTTGTAACGTGCGGCCATCCCGTCCCGGGCACTTGTGTGCGCCGACCACATAGCCCGTGGGTGACGTCACTTCTAGCGTGAGCCGACAACTGACAATCCTCCTGTCCTCACCTGGAGTCGCAATGACGATCCGGCACACGCGACGGGTGTTCCTTACCGCCGCCACCTCGGTGGCGGTCGCTCTGGCCGCCACGGCCTGTGGCAGCCCGCAGGACACCGCATCCGGCGGCGGCGACGCCGCCCCGGTCAAGGTCGGTCTGGTCTACTCCCAGTCCGGGCCGCTGGCCAGCTACGGCAAGCAGTACATCGAGGGGTTCAAGGCCGGCCTCGACTTCGCCACCAAGGGCACCGGCAAGGTCGGTGACCGCAAGATCGAGGTGACCGAGGCCGACGACGCGGGCGACCCGGCCAAGGCCGTGTCCGCCACCAAGGACATGATCGGCAAGGGTACGAAGATCATCGCCGGGTCCACCTCCTCCGGCGTCGCGCTCCAGGTGGCCCCGATCGCGGCGCAGAACAAGGTCCTGTTCATCTCCGGCCCGGCCGCCACCGACGCGGTGACCGGCGCGAACAAGTACACGTTCCGATCCGGCCGGCAGTCGTGGCAGGACGTGACGACCGCCAAGTCGTTCATCGGCGACGCGGCCGGCAAGAAGGTCGTCGTCTTCGCCCAGGACGGCGCGTTCGGCGACGCGAACGAGGCCGCCGTCAAGGCCGTGATCGGCGGCGCCGGCGCGACCGTGAGCAGCGTCCGCGCACCGGCCAGCGCCACCGAGTTCACCCCGTTCGCCAGCCAGATCAAGGCCGCCAAGCCGGACCTGCTCTTCGTCGCCTGGGCCGGCACCACCGCCGGCGCGATGTGGCAGACGCTGGACCAGCAGGGCGTCCTCGCCTCCACCACGGTCGTCACCGGCCTGGACATCCGCGCCTCCTGGCCGACGTTCGGCGCGGCCGGCAGCAAGATCTCGTTCCTGTCGCACTACTTCGACGGGGCCAGCGACACCGAGGCGGCCAAGGCCGCCAAGGCGAAGGTCGCCGGCGGCACGCTCGACCTGTTCCACCCGGACGGGTTCGCCGCCGCGCAGATGGTCGTCCGCGCCGTGCAGGAGGGCGGCGACGACGTGGACAAGATGATCAAGGCGCTGGAGGGCTGGGAGTTCGAGGGCGTCAAGGGCACGATGAAGATCCGCGCCGAGGACCACGCGCTGCTCCAGCCGATGTACCAGGCCAAGCTCTCCGGCAGCGGCACCACCTTCACGGCCACCGCGCAGAAGACCCTGACCGGTGACGAGAGCGCGCCTCCGGTCGCGCAGATGAAGGGCTGACCCGTGCTCGCCACCCGCGGTCTGACCTGGCGGATCGGTGAGGTCGCCATCGTCGACTCCGTCTACCTCGATCTCCAGCCGGGAGAGTTCCTCGGCGTGATCGGGCCCAACGGCGCCGGCAAGACCTCCCTGTTCAACCTGATCACCGGCCTGCGCCGGCCCACCGAGGGGAAGGTCCTGCTGGACGGCGCGGACATCACCGCGCTGGCCCCGTACCAGCGGGCCCGGCTCGGGCTCGGGCGGACCTTCCAGGCGTCCTCGGTCTTCGGCTCGCTGACCGTCCGGGAGAACGTCCGGCTCGCCGTACAGGCGCACCGGGGTGGCTCGATGAAGCTGTGGCGGCGGGCGGCGGCCGACCGGGAGGTGGCCGCCGCCGCCGACGCGGCGCTCGACCGGGTCGGGCTGCACCACCGGGGCGCGGCCCTGGCCGGCACGCTCGCCCACGGCGAGAAGCGCAAGCTGGAGATCGCCCTGCTGCTCGCCGGGGAACCCCGGGTGATGCTGCTGGACGAGCCGATGGCCGGGGTGAGCGCCGAGGACGTGCCCGAGCTGGTCAGCGTGATCAAGTCGCTGACCGGGGACAGCGGCCGGGCCGTGCTCATGGTGGAACACCACATGGACGTGATCCTGGAACTGGCCGACCGGATCGCCGTGATGCACCACGGCGCGCTGCTGGCCTGCGACACCCCGGACACGGTGATGGCGAACGCCACCGTGCAGGAGGCGTACCTGGGGGAGGCGCTATGAGTGAGCCGATCCTGTCGGTGGAGGACCTGTCCGTGCGGATCGCCGGGCTGCACATCCTCCAGGGCGTGTCGTTCGAGGTGGCCCCGACCGGCGTCACCGTGCTGCTCGGGCGCAACGGCGTCGGCAAGTCCACCACCCTGCGCGCGATCGTCGGGCTGACGCCGCGCAACGGCGAGGCCCGGGGCACGGTGCGGATGGGCGCGCAGAGCCTGCTCGCCCGCCCCACCCACCGGCTGGTCCGCGGCGGCCTCGGCTACGTGCCGGAGGACCGCTGCGTCTTCGCCGGGCTCACCGTCGCCGAGAACCTGCGGCTGGCCGAGCGGCGGGGCACCACCCCGGCGTACGACAAGGTCTTCGCGCTCTTCCCGGAGCTGGACCGGCGCGGACGGCAACGGGCCGGTTCGCTCTCCGGCGGGCAGCAGCAGATGCTCGCCATCGGCCGGGTGCTCCTCAACGACAACCGGCTGCTGCTGGTCGACGAGCCGACCAAGGGGTTGGCGCCGAAGGTGGTGACCGAGGTGGCCGAGGTGCTGGAACGGGTCGCGGAATCCGTGCCGGTGCTGCTGGTCGAGCAGAACCTGGCGGTGGTGCGGCGGCTGGCGTCCGACGCGGTGGTGCTCTCCGCCGGTCGGGTCGCCTGGACCGGCGACGCCCGCGAGCTGCTGCTGGAGACCGCGCTGACCAAGTCGCTGCTGGGCGTGGGGTCCGGGGAGGTGCACGCGTGAACACCGTCGTGCTGCTGACGCTGACCGGGCTGGGCCTGGCGGCGCTCTACTTCCTCGTCGCCTCCGGCCTGTCCCTGGTCTTCGGCCTCGCGGACGTGCTGAACTTCGCGCACGGGCTGTTCCTCGGCGTCGGCGCGTACGCGACCTGGTGGGCGGCGGGCAACCTGCCCGGCGCCGGGCCGGACGGCCTCGGCTTCGTGGTCGCGGTGCTCTTCGGCGTGCTGGCCGGATCGCTGGTCGCGGTGCTGGTCGAGCTGGTGCTGATCCGGCCGCTCTACTCCCGCACCATCGAACAGGTGCTGGTCACCGTCGGCCTGTCGCTGGCCGGGGTGGCGCTGCTCCAGGCCACCTGGGGCGCGGACCCGCGCCCGTTCCCGCGCCCCGACTGGAGCCGGGACGTGACAGCGGTGTTCGGCGCCCAGGTGCCGAACGCCGGACTGCTGCTGATCGTCGCCGCCGTGGTGGTGCTCGGCGCGTTGCTGGCGTTCCTGCGCTGGACCCGGTACGGCCTGATCATCCGGGCCGGCGTGGAGAACCGGGAGATGGTGACCGCGCTCGGCATCGACGTCCGCAAGGCGTTCACCCTGGTCTTCGCGATCGGCGGGGCCGCCGCCGCGCTGGCCGGCGCGCTCGGCGGCGTCTACTTCGGCACCGTCTCGCCCGGGCAGGGCGGCTCGCTGCTGATCTTCGCCTTCATCGTGGTGGTGATCGGCGGGATGGGCTCGGTGGTCGGGTCCGCGTACGCGGCGGTCGCGGTGGGGCTGCTGCAACAGTTCGTCAACTACTACGGCACGTCCGGGCTGGGCGACCTGTGCGTGGTCGGTCTGCTCGCCGTGGTGCTGCTGCTGCGTCCGCAGGGCCTGGCCGGAAAGGTGGCTCACGCATGACCGAGGTCAAGAGCGCGGAGGTGCCCGCGCCTCCGGCGACGGTGCCCGACGAGCTGACCCCCGGCCACTCGCGGTGGCACGGGCTGCGCCCGTACCTGCCGCTGGTCGCGCTGGTGGTGGCGGCGGTCCTGCCCTACTCGACGCTGAACCTGCCGGGGATCTTCGAGGGGCCGCTGAACTCGCCGGGCACGCTGCAACTGCTCGCCATCTGCCTGGTCTTCGGCGGCCTCGCGGCCGGCTACGACCTGCTGTTCGGGCGGACCGGGATGCTCTCCTTCGGGCACGCCCTCTACTTCGCCGCCGGTGTCTACGGCACCGACGTGCTGATCACCAAGGCCGGGCTGCCGCTGTGGCAGGCCGCGCTGCTGACCGTGGTCGGCGGCACCACGCTCGCCGCGCTGCTCGGCGCGGTGGCCCTGCGTACGGTGGGCATCGCGTTCGCCATGGTGACTCTCGCCTTCGCCCAGGTCGGGGCGATCCTGGTGGCCCGGGACTTCGGTGGCCTCACCGGCGGCGAGGAGGGGCTGCCGCTGGACGTGTCCGGGCTGCCGGCCGCGCTGGTCGGCGTCACCAACACGGTGAACCTCTACTGGCTGGCGCTGGCGTACCTGGCGATCGTGGTCCTGGTGGTGCACCGGGTCAGCGGCTCGCCGACCGGCCGGGTCCTGGCCGGGCTGCGCGACGACGAGCGGCGGATCGGGGTGCTCGGGCTCGACCCGTACCGGTTCAAGCTGGTGGCGTTCACGTTGGCCGGCGGCCTGGCGACGGCCGGTGGCGTGGTCTACGTGCTGATCGTCGGTGGCGCCAGCCCGCACATCACCTCGTCCGAGCTGACGCTGTCGCTGCTGGTCATGGTGGTGCTCGGCGGCCCCGGTACCCGGTGGGGGCCGGTGCTGGGCGGCATCCTCTACATGTACCTGGACCACCGGCTGACCGCGTTCGGCAGCAGCGACGCGGTGAACAGTCTGCCCGCGTTCCTCAGCCACCCGCTGAGCCAGCCCCTGTTCGTCCTCGGCACGGTGTTCATCCTGGCGGTGTACTTCTTCCCCGGCGGCCTGGCCAGCCTGAGATCCCGCCTGACCCCCCTCCTCACCGCCCTCCGCCCCCGCCGCTGACCCCACCCCCGCCCCGTTGATCAAGGAGTTCGCGTCCGGCCCACCGGCATAGGATGACGCGAACTCCTTGATCGACGAGGTCGGGGAGAGGCTCGGGGAGGGAACGTGACGGAGCAGCAGCGGGTCGCCGTGGTCAGCGGGGGTGGGACCGGGATCGGGGCCGCCGTCGCGCGCGGGCTCGTCGAGGACGGGTTCGACGTGCTCGTGGTGGGACGGCGGGGGGACGTGCTCGACGCCGCCGCCCGGCGGATCTCCGAGGAGTGCGGCCGGCCCGACGCGGTACGCGCGGTCGCCGCCGACCTGACCGATCCGGCCCAGCTCGCGGCCGTCGTCGACGCGGTCGGCGGGCGGACCGTGGACGCGGTGGTCAACAACGCCGGGGGCTATCTCGGCGGGCCGACCGGAACCCTCGACGAGGTGGCCGCCTGGTGGCGCGCGAACCTGGACGCCAACGTGCTCACCGCCGTCCTGCTGACCGAGGCGTTGCGGCCCGTCCTGCGTCGTCCCGGCGGTCGGGTGGTCCTGCTCAGCTCGATCGCCGCCCAGCGTGGCGGCGGCGGGCCGTACTCGGCGGCCAAGGCCGCGCTGCACGGCTGGGCGTACGACCTGGCCGCACAGCTCGGACCGGAACAGATCACGGTCAACGTGGTCAGCCCCGGCTACGTCGCGGAGACCGAGTTCTTCGGCGACCGGATGACGCCGGAGGGCCACGCCAAGCGGGTGGCCGCCACCCTCGTCGGCCGGGCCGGGACGCCCGACGACATCGCCGCCGCCGTGCGCTATCTCGTCGGTCCGTCGGCCGGCTACGTCACCGGTCAGGTCCTGGGCGTCAACGGCGGCTCCGTCTTCGGCCGCTGAACACGACGACGGGCGGCGGCCCCCCGTGTGGCCGCCGCCCGTTCCCGTGCGTCGTGGATCAGCCGTTGAGCATCTCGTACGCCGAGGCCGTGGCCTTCTGCGCGCCGGCCGGCGGGGCCAGCTCCGGCGCCTTGCCGAAGTCGTAGTACTTCGTGACCAGCTTCATCGCCTTGTGCTTGCCGGCCGCCGGCACGTCCAGGGTGAACGTGGTCAGGTTGCCGTCCGGGCCGACCACGGCGGTGAACGGCACCTTCCGGCCCGCCGCACCCAGCGCGGTCAGGTCCAACCCGTCGAACGTGCTCTTCACGTCCTCGTTGTCGGCCAGGTCGGCCAGCCCGGTGTACGTGCCGTCGCCCTTGTCCTCGACCGTCTCCGCGGTGCGGATGATCGCGGCGGTGTTGCCCGGGTCGGTGCCCTCGTAGCTGGGGGCGTTCTCGCCGTCCGCCAGCTTCTCGCGCTCCATCTTCATCCAGTTCTTGGGCAGCTTGAGCGCGTCGTGCAGGCCGGGAAGGCCGGTCAGCTTGACCCGCATCCACAGGTCCTCGTCGATCACCCGGAACGTCATGTCCATGGTGAACTTCGGGTCGTCGTTCTGCTGCTTCATGCCGAGTTCCATGCCCTTGGCGGCCGGGTCCACCACACCGGTGAACCGGTCGGTGCCGTCCTGGGTGGAGAACCGGAAGCGGGGGTCCTGCTCGGTCGGCACGGCGGCCAGCAGGGCGGCCTTCGGGTCGGCCGACGGCGCCGGTGCGGCGCCGGCGCCCTCGGGGGCGTTTCCGGTGCTGCCGCACCCCGCGGCGAGTGCGGTGGTGGCCAGCACGGCGGCCGCGCGGAGCACGATCCGCCGGGCGGTTGCGGCGGTGCCGTTTCGCTGCGTCATCTCGTTCGACTCACTTTCCCAGGTGGTTGTTGCCGGCGAAGCATCGCAGGCAGCGACGGCCGCTCCGCTGCCGATATGCTGCCGTCCGACTGCCGTCGGCCGCGGCGGGCGACGGCTGGGGGGTACGGGGGCGGAAACTCGCATGTCAGAGGCGCTGCGCTTCGAGCTTCTCGGCCCGCAGCGGGCCTGGTACGCCGACCGTCCGATCGATCTCGGCCCGGCCAAGCAGCGGGCCGTGCTGGCCGTGCTGCTGCTCGCCGCCGGGCGTCCGGTCCCCACCGGGCAGATCGTCGAGGCGGTCTGGCCGGAGGAAGCGCCGGTGAACGGCCCCAACGTGGTGCAGAAGCACGTGGCCGGGCTGCGCCGGGTGCTGGAGCCGGACCGGTCGCCGCGCACACCCGCCCGGGTGCTCACCCTCACCGACGCCGGCTACCTGCTGCGGGTCGCGCCGGAGACGGTGGACGCGGTCCGCTTCGAGCGCGGCGTGCGGCGCGCCCGGCAGGCGCAGTCGGCGGGGCGCGCCGCGGAGGCGCTGGACGAGGTTGCCGCCGCGTTGGAGCTGTGGCAGGGCGAGCCGTTCACCGGGTTCGCCGGCCCCTGGTTCGACGCGGCCCGGCACCGGCTGGTGGAGCTGCGGGCCGTCGCCCTGGAGACGCGTACCGAGCTGGAGCTGGCCGCGGGCCGGCACGGGGAGGTGGTCGGCCGGCTGGTCGAGCTGGTCGCCGAGTTCCCGGTCCGCGAGCGGTTGCGTCTCCAGCTCATGCTGGCGCTCTATCGCAGCGGCCGGCAGGCGGAGGCGCTGGCCGCCTACCGCGACTTCGCCGCCTCCCTGCGTGAGGACTACGGCATCGAGCCGGGAGAGGCGCTCCAGACGCTGCACCGGCGCATCCTCCGCTCCGACCCGACGCTGCTGCCGACCGTCGCTCAGCCGGCCGCACCGCCGGGCACGGACACCGCGCCGACCGCCGGACCGGGTGTGACCGCCGCGTCGCCGCCGGCGCATCCGG
The DNA here is from genome assembly GCF_049315235.1 of Micromonospora sp. WMMD754. Taxonomy (NCBI): domain Bacteria; kingdom Bacillati; phylum Actinomycetota; class Actinomycetes; order Micromonosporales; family Micromonosporaceae; genus Micromonospora; species Micromonospora sp. WMMD754. The sequence continues at coordinate 1,318,128 of NZ_CP186058.1, read as the reverse complement.
CTCCACCCCGGCCCGACGCCCCCGCCACCCCGCTGCCCGGTCCGGCCACCGCGCCGGCCGGACCCGTCGGCCCGCCAGTGCCGCCCGCGCACGTGCCGACGCCACCCGCGCCGCACGAGCACGTGCCGATGCCGCCCGTGCCGGTCGGGCACGTCGAGTCGCAACCCGTGCCGGCCGGGCACGTGCCGACGCCGTCCGTACCCGTCGGGTCGCCGACCGCCCCGGCCGGCGCGACGCCGGCACCGGGCGGCCCCGGCTTCGTCGACCCGTCGTCGGGTCCGGTGTCCGCCGTGCCGGTCGCGTACCCGCAGGCGCTCTTCGTCTCCGCCGGGCGGCCGGCGGAGACGCCGCCGGACCGGCGCTCGCCGGGTTGGGTCCGGGCCACCGCGACGCTGGTGGGCGCCGCCGTCACCGTGCTGTCGGTCGGCACCCTGACCTGGGCGGTGATCCTGGCGTACGCGCTCTGGCGACGCAGTTGGCGTCTCGCGTTGGGCGCGCTGCCCTACTTCCTGCTCGTGGTGAGCGTGTTCGGCCTCGCGGTCAGCAGCCCGGTCGAGGAGGAACCGAGCGACCCGATGGTCATCTACTTCCTGTTCGGGCTCTGCGTCTGCTGGATGCTCGGCACCCTGCACGTGGTGCTGCTCAACCCGGCGTTGTGGGCGGCGCTGCGGGGCCTGTTCTGGACCGGGCCGCAGCGCGCCGACGAGCAGCGGCGGCTGCGCCGGGAACAGGCGCGGTACCTGCTGCACCACTACCCCTCCGCCCGGCGGGACCTGCGGATCGGCCGCCCCGACCTGCTGCGGGAGTTCGACGACGGTGGCCTGGTCGACGTCAACGCGGTGCCCGACACGGTCTTCGCGACGCTTCCCGGTCTCACCGCCGAGCAGCGCCGGCAGGTCGCCGTCGACCGGTGGCTGCGCGGGCCGTACGGGTCGCTGGAGGAGCTGGTCGTGCGCTGCCAGCTGCCCCCGGCCGCCACCGGGGCGCTACGCGAGGTGCTGCTCTTCCTGCCACCCGAGCCGCCGCCCGGGCCGCCCGTGACTCCGACGTCCCCTGGTAGAAATGCCGGATGAGCCAGGATCGGACGGCCGTCCGGGAACGTGCCGAGGCGGTGCTGCGGCGGCTGGCGGGTGAGCACGCCCGGCTGCGCGAGGACCAGTGGCGGGCGATCGAGGCGCTGGTCGTCGACCGGCGACGGGTGCTCTGCGTCCAGCGCACCGGCTGGGGCAAGTCGGCGGTCTACTTCGTCGCCACCGCGCTGCTTCGCGAGAACGGCGAACACGGGCCGACGGTGATCGTGTCGCCGCTGCTGGCGTTGATGCGCAACCAGGTCGAGTCCGCCGCCCGGGCCGGCATCCGGGCCCGCACCATCAACTCGGCCAACCTCGACGAGTGGGACCAGATCACCGCCGAGATCCACGCCGGTGCGGTCGACGTGCTGCTGATCAGCCCCGAACGGCTGAACAACCCGGACTTCCGCGACACCGTGCTGCCCAAGCTCGCCGCCACCACCGGCCTGCTGGTGGTGGACGAGGCGCACTGCGTCTCCGACTGGGGGCACGACTTCCGGCCCGACTACCGCCGGCTGCGCACGTTCCTGGCCAACCTGCCCGAGCGCACGCCGGTGCTCGCCACCACGGCCACCGCCAACGCCCGGGTCACCCGGGACGTGGCCGAGCAGCTCGGCGACGCGCTCGTGCTACGCGGCACGCTGGACCGGGAGTCGCTGCGCCTCGGCGTACTGGACCTGCCGAGCCCGGCCCACCGCCTCGCCTGGCTGGCCGACCACCTGGACCGGCTCCCCGGCTCGGGCATCGTCTACACGCTCACCGTGGCCGCGGCCACCGAGACGGCCGAGTTCCTCCGGGCCCGGGGGTGGTCGGTGGCCTCCTACACCGGGCAGGCCGAGGACGCCGACCGGCGCGCCGCCGAGCAGGACCTGCTCGACAACAAGATCAAGGCGTTGGTCGCCACCAGCGCGCTCGGCATGGGCTTCGACAAGCCCGACCTCGGCTTCGTGGTGCACCTCGGCGCGCCACCCTCGCCGATCGCCTACTACCAGCAGGTCGGGCGCGCCGGCCGGGCCGTCGAGCACGCCGAGGTGCTGCTCCTGCCCGGCGCCGAGGACGCGGCGATCTGGCGATACTTCGCCTCGCTCGCCTTCCCGCCCGAGGAGCAGGTCCGCACCGTCCTCGCCGCGCTGGACACCGAGCGGCCGATCTCCACCCAGGCGTTGGAGCCGATGGTCGACCTGCGCCGGGCCCGGCTGGAGCTGATGCTCAAGGTGCTCGACGTCGACGGCGCGGTCCGCCGGGTGCGCGGCGGCTGGCTCGCCACCGGCGAGCCGTGGGTCTACGACGAGGCCCGGTTGCGGCGCGTCGCCGACGCGCGCACCGCCGAGCAGCGGGCCATGCGGGAGTACGCGGCCACCTCCGCCTGCCGCATGCGCTACCTGCGGGAAGGGCTCGACGACACCGGGGCGCAGGACTGCGGTCGCTGCGACAACTGCGCCGGGCCGCTGTTTACCGCCGAGGTCTCCACCGAGGCGCTCACCGCCGCGCAGACCTTCCTCGGCCGCCCCGGCGTCCAGATCGCGCCGAAGAAGCTCTGGCCGACCGGTTTGGACGCGGTCGGCGTACCCCTGAAGGGCCGGATCCCGCCGGCGGAGCAGGCGCTGCCCGGGCGGGCCGTGGGGCGCCTGTCCGATCTGGGGTGGGGCGGGCGGTTGCGGGGCCTCGTCGGGCCGGACGCGCCGGACGGCCCGGTGCCCGACGACGTGGCGGCGGCCGTGGTCGAGGTGCTGAAGGCGTGGGCGCACGGCGACGATCCCTGGCCCCGCCGCCCGGCCGGCGTGGTCGCGGTCGGCTCCCGGACCCGGCCGCTGCTGGTCGGCTCGCTCGCCGAACGGATCGCCTCGGTCGGCCGGCTCCCGCTGCTCGGCCAGGTCGTCCCGACCGGTCCGGCCGGGCCCGGCGGGCCGCGCGGCAACAGCGCCCAGCGGGTACGCGCGCTGCACGACGCCTTCCGCCTGCCGGACGAGCTGGCCGACGCGCTGCCCGGGCTGGACGGGCCGGTGCTGCTCGTCGACGACCTGGTCGACTCGGGCTGGACGATGAGCATGGTGGCGCGCCTGCTGCGGCGCGCCGGCGCGCCGGACGTGCTGCCGCTGGCGCTCGCCGTCGCCGGCTGACCCCGTGCAAGGAAGGGCACCTTATTAACGCCTCCGGTAGAGGAAGGGGCCCCGCTTAACACCGCGGATGCGAGCCGGGCCACCGTCCGCGCGGCCGTGGTCGGTGGGCGCCCGGGCCGGCGGTACCGTGGGGCCATGACCGAGCAGCGACCCGTCGTCCAGACGTACACCGTGACCGGGATGACCTGCGAACACTGCGTCCGGGCGGTGACCGAGGAGCTGTCCGCCCTGCCGGGCGTCGAGGAGGTCCGGATCGACCTCGCGGGCGGCACGGCAACGGTCACCAGCGCGTCCCCGCTGCCGGTGGAGTCCGTCCGCGCCGCTGTCGACGAGGCGGGTTACGAGATGGTCGGCGGCGTTGCCTGAGTCGCCGTCCGCGCCGCCCGGCGTCGACCTGCCGGCGCGGTCCGGCGGTGACGTCGACGTACCCGCGCTGTCGGTCGGCGGCGACGCGGCGGAGGGCGCCGGCGGTGGTGAGCCGGCGGCCGGCCGCCCGGCCGCGGCGCGCGGAACGGCCCCGGCCGGGCCGGTCACCGTGGACCGGGAGACGCTGCGGCTGGCCCTGGTGGTGGGTGGCCTGGTGCTGGCCGTGCTCCTCGGTTTCGGGCTGGGCCGGCTGAACCCGCCGGCGAACCCGGCCGGATCCGGAGCCGTGGCGCCCACCGGCGGTCCTCCCGCCGGCGGCGCCCACTCGCACGCGCCGGGCACCGGCGCGCACAGCCACGACGGCGCCACCGTCGCCCAGGGCGGCGGTGACGGCGCGACCGGACTGTCGATCAGCTCGGCCGGCTACACGCTGGTGCCGTCGGCCGGGGAACCGGCCGCCGGACGCGCCGGCGACCTGCGGTTCCAGATCCGCGACGAGCAGCGTCGCCCGGTGACCCGCTTCGCGGTCGTGCACGACAAGCCGATGCACCTGATCGTGGCCCGCCGGGACCTCAGCGGCTACCGGCACCTGCACCCGACGATGACCGCCGACGGCACCTGGTCGGTGCCGGTGGCGCCGTTCGACCCCGGCGTCTGGCGGATGTACGCGGACTTCACCGCCGTCGCCGACGACGGTCGCCAGGTCGCCGTGGTGCTCGGCGCCGACGTGACAGTGCCCGGCACGTACGCGCCCCGGCCGCTGCCCGCCGCGGCCACGTCGGCCACGGTCGACGGCTTCACCGCCACCTGGACCGGCACGCCGGAGGTGGGGCGGTCGGTGCCGCTGCGGTTCCGGGTCACCGGCGCAAACGGTGGAGCCGCCGCGTTGGAGCCCTACCTCGGCGCGTACGGGCACCTGGTGGCGCTGCGCGAGGGTGACCTCGGCTACCTGCACGTGCACCCGGAGCCGGTGCGCGACGGTGACGCGGTGACGTTCTGGCTGACCGCGCCGGGGCCGGGCCGCTACCGGATGTTCCTGGACTTCCAGGTCGGGGGCGTGGTGCGGACCGCCGCGTTCACGCTGACCGTCGACTGACCGGTCAGCCGGCCCGGCGGACCGGCCGGCGGGCCAGGTAGCGGAGCAGGTCGCGGATGTGGTGCTTCTCCTCGGCCGGGACGTTCGGGTCGGCCAGCCGCTCCAGGATCACCCGGACGTCGGCCTCCACCGGGCCGTCCTCCGCGCCTCGGCGGCGGGGCACCGGACCGGCGTCGGGCAGGCCCAGCGCACGGAACGCGGCGGCCACCGGCAGGTCGAGGGCGGCGCAGAAGCCGCGCACCTTGGCCAGCTCGGGATAGTCCTGCCAGTCGCCGGCCAGCCAGCGGAACACGGTCGAGCGGCCGACGCCGGTGTGGGTGGCGAGGTCGGTCACCGTCCAGCCGCGCTCCTCGCGGGCATCGTCGATGGCCCGTCGCACGAAGCGCGCGAAGGCCATCTGCGGTGACACGTCTGCGGAACCCATCCCTGCGGGTCTGTCCCCTTCCGCCGGTGGCCCGGCTCTGCGCCCTGAGCCTAGTACGCCCGCGCGAGGAAGTAACTGACTGATCGGTCGAAAGGTCCCGCCGGCGGGACTGACGAGGGCGTGACGGTTGCGAGGTGTCAACTAAGCTGGACCGACCCCCGGCAGCGACACGACGAGGAGCAGCATGACCGAGCCGGACCGCCCCGTCCCGCACCGTCCCGGCGCCGTGAGCCTCTTCTTCGTGGCCAAGGCCGGGGTGTTCGCGCTCGGTTTCTGGGTCTGGCTGCTGGTGCTGGCGGTGCGGGGCGATCCGGCGACCGGCGTGCACCTGATCGCCGCGACCGGCGCGATCTGCACCACGCTCGTCGGGGTCGTGCTGGGCGCCCGGATGGCGCTGCAGCGCAACGCCGCCCTCCGGCACGCCGAGGTCAAGCGGCTGCTGGTCGACATCTCCTGGAACGCCTTCGCCGCCGCCGGCAACGCCGACCAGCCGGCGAAGGTGGTGCCGTTCCCCAGCCCGCCGCAGGACGGCGAGCGGGTCACCAACCGAGGTCCGGGCGACCGGGTGTCGATGCTGGACCGGGGCGACCGCAACCGGGGCGAGCGCCGGCGTTAGTCCCGGTCCGTCCCGTCGAGCAGCGTCTCCAGCCGGGGCGTGACGCCCCACTGGCCGACCAGCTCGCGATACTCGGCCCGCCGGCTCGCGGTCGGCGCGCCCGCCGTGCGCCGGGCCCGGATGAGCAGGTTGCGAGGCGTGTGCTGGGAGTCGACGAACTCCACCACCTCCGCGCGGTAGCCGTGCAGCCGGAGCAGCCCGGCGCGTACCGCGTCGGTGAGCACGTCGGCGAAGCGTTCGCGCAGGATGCCCTGCCGGGTGAGCAGCTCGTACGGCGCCGGCGCCGGTCGGGAACGCAGCTGGGCGGCGAGGTCGTGGTGGCAGCAGGGCGCGGCGAGCACCCAACGGGCGTCCCAGCGCACCGCCCGGGCCAGCGCCTCGTCGGTGGCGGTGTCGCAGGCGTGCAACGCCAGCACCAGGTCGGGGGCGGGGTCGACGGCCGCCTCGGCGATGGTGCCGGCCACGAAGCTCACCCGGTCGGCCCAGCCCAGCCGCTCGGCCAGCTCGGTGTTGCGGCGGCGCTGGTCCTCACGGACGTCCACCCCGACCAGCGTCACGTCCAGTCCGCGCCCGGTCAGGTAGCGGTAGGCGGCGAAGGTCAGGTAGGCGTTGCCGCACCCCAGGTCCACCACGCGCAGTGGGCCGGTGAGGTCGTCCGGCAGGGTGGCCGCCAGCGCCCGGAGGAACGCGTCGACCTGGCGGCGCTTGGCCGCCGAACCACCGATCTCGGCGAACAGCGGGTCACCCGGGTCGAGCAGCCAGTCCTTGGCCCGGTCGTGTCCCTCCGCCGCGCCGGCCGTCCGGCTGGCCGCGGCGCGGTGCACCTGTGCCTCGCCGGACTTGGTGACCCGAAGTTGGAGCGTGGCGTCGGCGGTCTCCACGTGCCAGTTGCCGAACGGCTCGGCGAGCAGTTCGTCGACGGCCGCGTCGGCCTCCGCGCCGGGGGCCACGTTGCGGGTGTGCGGCCGCGCCCCGTCGGAGGTGGCGATCTGCAACCGGGGACCGGCCTTGAGGGTGACCGGGCGCAGCTCGGCGCGGACCACCGAGGGGCGCTGCCCGCGTCGACGCCCGGCGGCGACCGCCCGGGTCAGCCCGGGGCCCAGCAGCAGCGCCCGCACCTCGCCCAGTGCCGAGTCCAACGCTTCCGGCATCGCTACTCCTTCGTCCTTCCGCCTCCCCGCGTCCTCTCGCCTCCCCGGTCGATCACGAGGTCGACGGTGAGATCACCGTGCCGGCGAAGCAGGCCGGCGCCGGGGTGGGGACAGGGAGCGGCCCCCGGAGCGGGTCCGGGGGCCGGTCGTGTGTGTGCTGGTCAGTCGGTGGTGGTGGCGGTGGCTTCGGCGGGTGCGCCGGTGCCACCTCCGCCACGGCGACGCCGGCGACGGCGTGGCTTGGTGGCGGTCTCACCCTCGGCGGATGCCGCCGGGGTGGCCTCGCCGGTGCTCTCGGCGCCGATCACCGCGGCCGGCTCGCCGGCCACCGTCTCGCCGGCCCGGCGGCGACGCCGCCGGCGCGGGGTACGGGCGCCCTCGTCGGCGCCGGTGTCGGTGGCGCCGCTCTCGGCGGGGGTGCCGACGGGCTCGTCGCCGCGACCCCGCCTGCGCTCCCGGCCCCGGCTGTCACCGCGACCCTCGCCCCGGCCGCCCTCGCCGCGTCGGGTGCCGCGCCGCGACCGACCGCCGCCCAGGTCCTCCTCGACCTCGGCGGACAGCCCGGCGCGGGTGCGCTCGGCGGTCGGCAGGGTGCCGCTGATGTCGGTGGGGATGTCCAGGTCGGTGTAGAGGTGCGGGGAGGTGTGGTAGGTCTCCGGCGGCTCGGGCATGTCGAGCCCGAGGGTCTTGTCGATGATCCGCCAGCGGGGCACGTCGTCCCAGTCGACGAACGTCACCGCGACACCGGTGGCCCCGGCCCGGCCGGTGCGGCCGATCCGGTGGGTGTAGGTGTCCTGGTCCTCGGGGCAGTCGTAGTTGATCACATGCGTGACGCCGGTGACGTCGATGCCCCGGGCCGCCACGTCGGTGGCGACCAGCGTGTCGATCTTGCCGGCGCGGAACGCCCGCAGCGCCCGCTCCCGGGCCCCCTGGCCGAGGTCGCCGTGCACGGCGGCCACGGCGAAGCCGCGGAAGTCGAGGTCCTCGGCGACGCGGTCGGCGGCCCGCTTGGTGCGGGTGAAGATCATGGTCAGCCCGCGCCCCTCGGCCTGGAGGATCCGCGCCACGATCTCGACCTTGTTGAGCGAGTGGGTGCGGTACGCGAGCTGCTGGGTCTGCGGCGACGGACCGGTCTCGGCGGTGTGCCCGGCGTGGATGGTCACCGGGCGGCGCAGGAAGCGCCGCGACAGCGCGACGATCGGGTCCGGCATGGTGGCCGAGAAGAGCATGGTCTGCCGGTCCTCCGGCAGCATGGCCAGGATCTTCTCGACGTCGTCGAGGAAGCCCAGGTCGAGCATCCGGTCGGCCTCGTCGAGGACGAGCGCGCGGACCCGGTCGAGCCGCAGGTGCTTCTGCTTCTGCAGGTCCAGCAGGCGACCGGGCGTGCCGACCAGGATCTCGACGCCCTTGCGCAGCGCCTCGATCTGCGGCTCGTACGCCACGCCACCGTAGATCGGCAGCACCCGGACGCCCCGGGTGCGACCGGCGGCGTCGAGGTCCTTGGCGACCTGGATGCCCAGCTCGCGGGTGGGGACGACGACCAGTGCCTGCGGCACGCCGTCGCTCCCCTCGGACGGGGCGAACACGCGCTCGAGCAGCGGGATGCCGAAGCCGAGCGTCTTGCCGGTGCCGGTCGGCGCCTGCCCGATCAGGTCGACGCCGCGCAGCCCGATCGGCAGCGCGTATTCCTGGATGGCGAAGGCGCGGGTGATGCCGGCGGCCTCCAGCGCCTCGACGGTCTCCTGTCGGGCGCCGAGCGCGGCGAACGTGGGTGCCTCCGGTCGGACCGGAGCGGTGGGGGCCAGTGGCTGGCCGGAGATCTGCTCACTCATCTGGATGTGGGGGTGCCCTCTCGTGGTGCGCCCCTCATGTCCTCAGGGCGCGATCGGTGTGGCGCGGGCCACGCGGTCGGGGGCGGTTTCGCCGAGCCGGACCGGGCCGCACGCGCTCCGGGGACCGGTGCTGATCGGCGGAGCTGACGGAATGCTCATCAACCACGCTGACCAGGTCGGTGCCCACGGCAACTGTCTCATCCTACCTGAACGGCCCCTGAGCCGTCCCGATTCCAGGTGGCGGCCCCGCGCGCGGGGGCAATCGTTGTGACTTGGGTCACAGGCTCCGAGCGGGTAGCCTGCGCTCGTGTCCGCCCCCGACCCCGCCGTCACCGACCTGTTCGGCCTCGTGGCGTACGGCGAGCTGCTCGCCTTCGACCGCCTCGCCGCCGACGCCCGCCTCGCCCCCGACCTGCGCCGCCGGGCCGCGCTCAGCGAGATGGCCGCGGCCGAGATCGCGCACTACCGCTGGCTCGCCGACCGGCTCGGCGCCCTGGGTGTGACCCCGGAGGAGGCGATGGCCCCCTACGTCGACGCGCTGCGGGCCTACCACGACTCGACCGAGCCGCGGGACTGGCCGGAGGCGGTGACCAAGGCGTACGTGGGGGACGCGATCACCGACGACTTCCTGCGCGAGATCGCCGGCGGGCTGGACGGGCCGGACCGGGCGCTGCTCCTCGACGTGCTGCACGACTCGCGGTACGCCGAGTTCGCCGCGGCCGAGATACGCGTCGCGATCGAGGCCGACCCGCGGATGGCCGGCCGGCTCTCGATCTGGGCGCGGCGGCTGCTCGGCGAGGCGCTGTCCCAGGCCCGGCGGGTCGCCGCCGCCGACGACCGGAGGGCGCTCGCCGCGCTGATCGGGCGGGCCGGTGGGGACGTGTCGACGCTGCTGCGGCGGCTCACCGAGGCGCACACCGCGCGGATGGTGGCCGCCGGGCTGAACAACTGAGTCGCCGCGGCGGGCGCACCCGCCACGGCGACCGGTGCGCCGGGGATCAGCGGACGGTGAACCCGACCGCGCGGGGCGAGGCCTCCGCGATCTCGACGTAGGCGACCTTGCCGACCGGCACGATGACCCGCCGGCCCTTCTCGTCGGTCAGGGAGAGCGTGCCCTCACTCTTGGCGAAGGCGTCGGTCACGATCTGCTCGATCTCGGCCGGCGACTGCGCGCTCTCCAGGACCAGCTCCCGCGGCGCGTACTGCACGCCGATCTTGACCTCCACTGTGCCTCCTCAACTGGGGCGAAAAAGCCACCGTGGGAAGGCTATCCGATCCGGCGGCCCGATGTTCAGGCTGACTCACCTTGCAGCGGGAAGCTGGCGATGCCACGCCAGGACAGCGCCGCGACCAGCGCCTCGGCCTCCGCCTTGGGCACCTGGCGGCCGCCCGCCAGCCAGAACTGGGCGGCCGTCTCGGCCGCGCCGACCAGCCCGGACGCCAGCAGTTCGGCGTGGAACCGGCTGACCCCGGTGTCCGAGATGATGGTGTCGGTGATCGCCGCGATGCAGCCCTGCTCGACCCGCTCCACCCGCTGCCGCACGGCCGGGTCGTTGCGCAGGTCGGACTCGAAGACGAGCCGGAACGCCTCGCTCTCGTGGTCGACGAAGTCGAAGTAGGCCCGCACCGCCGCGCCGACGCGCTCCTTGTTGTCGTTGGTGCCGCGCATCGCGTCGTGCACCTTCGCGACGATGGCGTCACAGTGCGTGTCCAGCAGCGCCAGGTAGAGCTCCATCTTCCCGGGGAAGTGCTGGTAGAGAACGGGCTTGGAGACACCGGCCCGCTCGGCGATGTCGTCCATCGCGGCGGCGTGGTAGCCCTGCGCGACGAACACCTCCTGAGCAGCGGCGAGCAGCTGCTTGCGGCGCGCCGAGCGGGGCAGGCGGGTGGGCCGGCCGGCGGTCTGTGCACCGTTCCCCACTGCGGTCATGGGAACCTCCGAGTATCTGCGTACGAGCCGGCACGTATCACCCGAACCGGTCCGGGTTCGTGAACCCGTCGCGGAATTGGCCCGCCGCTGTAACTTATCGCCACTGTCACCACACGGTAGCCTCAGCGGGGGCGACCAAGGAGCGCGCGGTGAGTGAAACAGGGCAACCCGGAGCCGCCACCCCGGGAGAGCACGGCGACGGGACGGGCCAGCACGACGACCCGGCCCGCACCGGCGGCGGATGGGCGCCCCCGGCGAACGGCTGGTCCCGGGGCGCGCCCGCGCCCGGTGGCTGGCCCTACGGCGACCTCGGCGGCAGTTGGGCCGCCTCCTCGCCGAGGCACGGTGACCTGCCGGCCCCGCCCGGCCAACCCGCGACCGAGGAGTCGCCGGCCCGGCTCAACGGGCGACACGTCAACGGCGTGCGCCACCCGGGGGAGGAGCCGCCCGTGACCCGCCAGGCGCCGGTGAGCGCCCCGCCGGTGGGCGGCGAGCCACCCCGGGAGACCGACGGTGACCGGCTGGCCGTGCCGGCGCCCCGCCCGGCGCCCGCGATCGAGCAGCAGCCGCCCGGGGTCGACTCCGCCGGCTCCCGGCACGCCTCGGACGAGACGTCCGCCGGCCGGCTCCCCCGCTGGCCCGAGGGCGGCCCGACCTCCGCGCCCCCGGCCCTCCAGGTGCCGCCGGTCGGGGCCGCCGCCTCCGGTTTCGAGGTGCCCCCGGGCTTCCACGCGCCCACCACCGAGCCGGCCCCGTCGCTCTCCCGGGGTTGGGCCGACCGGGCCCCCGGGCAGCCGTCGGTCGCCGATCCCGGTCGGGCCGAGCAGTCGCCCCGCGACCCGGCCGAGCAGCCGCCCCGCCACCCGGCCGAGCACCGACCCGCCGAGGGGCGGGGACCGGCCGCCGAGCCGCGGGCCGCCGCCGAGCACCCGGGCGCGTCCGACCACCGGGCCGCCGCCGATCACCCGGGCGCCGCCGAGCACCGGGGCCCGACCGAGCACCGGGGCGCAGTGCCCGACGACCCGGGCGCGGGCCCGGTCGGCGAGCCGGACTGGTCCGGCCCGTCCTGGAACAGGCCGAGCTGGGGCGACGGCTGGGCCCCGCCGTGGGCCCGCGCCGACGAGCCGGTCGGGCGGCGGGCGGCACGGGACGACGAGCCCGCCGAGCGCCCGGCACGGGACGACGAGCCGGTCGGCCGTCGCGCCGCCCGGGAGGACCGCGCGGCCGAGTGGGCGCCCGAGCCGGTGCGGCCGTACGCGCCGGCCGGCGTCGAGCCGCCCGTCGGCTACGAACCGCCCCGCCCCGAGCCGGTCCGCCCGTACGAGCCGGTGCGCGCGGAGCCGTCCGCCGGCCCGGAACCGGCGCACCCCGAGCCGACCCGGCCGTTCCGCCTGCCCCGGTCCGAACCGGAGCCGCGGCCGGGCTACGAGCCGTCCGCCGAGCGCCCCTCCTGGGCCGGCCCGCCGGTGCCGGTGACCCCGTTCGGCGGGTCCGCGCCCGCCGAGCCGACCAGCGCCCCGCCGGCCTCCCGGGAGGCGCCCACCGGCCCGCCGTCCGCGGCGTACGCGCCCGCGCCGGCCGGTCCACCCCACCCGTCGGCGCCGTCCGGCCCGCCGTCCGCGAGTTACGCGCCCGCGCCGGCCGGTGAGCCGTTCGCCGGCTACCTCTCCGCGCCCGCCGCGCCGCCGTCCGCCGGACCGGCTCCCGTGCCGTCCCCGCGTGCCGCCGGCGAGCCCCCCGCCGACCCCCGGCAACCGCCGGCCGGGTCCGAGCAGTCCGTCGCACCGGCCACCACCCGGCCGGTCTCCGCCGTCCCCGCCACCAGTGGGACGACGCGCTTCGACCCCGCGCCCCACCCGACGAGCGCACCTCCCTACGCGGCCCGCCGGTCCGCCCCCGAGCCGGTGCCGGCCGCCGACGCGGTCGCCGAGCCCCGGTCGGCGGAGTCGCCCCCGGCGGTGCTGCCGCAGCGCGTCCCCGCCGAGCCGGACGTGCCCGTCGTGCCGGAGCCGCCAGCCGTGGAACCGTCCGCCGAGACTCCCGAACTCGCCCGTATCGCCACCCACCTGCGGCGCGACGACGAGCCCGCGCCGCTGCGCGAGCGGCCGGAGGGCTTCGACGTCAACGCCATCCTCGACGCGGTCCGTGAGGTGGCCGGCGTCCGGGACGCCGCGCTCCGGCGTACCCCCGCCGGCGCGCACAGCCTCCGGCTCGACCTGGCCGACGGCGCGGACCCGGCCGAGGTGAGCCGGGTGGTGGCCCGCCTGCTCCAGGAACGGATGGGCCTGGCCGCCGCCCCGCAGAACCTGCCCGGCGCGCCGGCCCTGCCGCCGCCGCCGGTCCGCCGGCGGTCCGCCGCGGCGCGCGTCGCCGAGGGCCGGTCGGTCCCGACGGCCGACCCCCGGTCCGTCACGCCGCAGTCCCGGCCCGTCGACGAGCCGGGTGCGGTGCCGTCCGGGCCGACCGAGGACGACACGTCGGCGCGTACCGGCGTGGTGCGACCCGCCGCCAACCGGCCCGCCGAGAACCGGTCCGGCGAGGGCCGGTTCGGCGGGGTGGAGTCGCGTGCCGGCCGGCCGGCCGACGTGCCCGCGGACGGCGACGAGCCGCCCCGCCGTCGCCGGCAGGCCGCCCACCGGGGTCGGGCCACGGTGGAGGAGACGTCGCTGGCGGCCGCGCCGACCGGCATGTCCACCGGCAGCCCGGTCACGCTGGGCACCTCGTACGCCGGTGGGCAGATGACCACGACGGAGACCGCGCCGTCGCGACCGCTGGACACCGGCGGCGTCCCGGGTCCCCGGGTGGTGATCGAGCACGTCCTGGTGAGCACGTTCGGGCTGGACGCGACCACCGAGGTGCGCCTGATCGCCGGCGACCGCACGGCCGAGGGGCACGCGACCGGGCCGGCCGTCGACGGGTACGTGCTCCGGCTCTGCGCGGTGGCCGCGGCCGCCGCGGTGGACGAGCTGCTCGGCCGGGTCGTCCCGGCCGGTGAGCGCGGGCGGTGCTTCGTCGAGCACGCCGCCGTGGTGCCGTTCGGCAACTGCGAGGTGGCGACCGTGGTGGTGCTGCTGGTCTGCGACGGCTGGGTGGAGCAGTTGGCCGGGTCGGCGCTGGTCGCGGGCGACCCCCGGCAGGCGGTGGTCCGGGCCACCCTCGCCGCGGTGAACCGGCGGTTGGAGGCGTTGCTCGCCTGACAGCCCGGTCGCGGTGTGCGGTCGGGCCGGGGCGGGGAAGACTGGAACCATGAAACGCGCCGAACTCTGGCCGGACCATGTCCTTCCCGCGCACCACGTCCCGCCGCCGTGGCCGGGTCGGCACGTCCGTCTCGACGGGACGCTCGTCCACGTCCGGGACACCCCGGCCACCGCGCCCGGCGCCGAGCCGGCCCTCTACGTGCACGGTCTCGGCGGCTCGGCGCAGAACTGGACCGACCTGGCCGGCCTGCTCGCGGGGCGGCTCGACGGCCAGGCGATCGACCTGCCCGGGTTCGGGCGCAGCGAGCCCGGGCGGCGCTACACCATCCCGGCGTTCGCCGACCGGGTGGTGAGCTGGATCGAGCACAGCGACCGGGGCCCGGTGCACCTGTTCGGCAACTCGCTCGGCGGCGCCGTCGCGGTGCGGGTGGCCGCCCTCCGGCCGGACCTGGTCCGGACGCTCACGCTGATCTCGCCCGCGCTGCCGTTCCTGGACTTCCGGCGTTCGTTGCAGGGGCGGATGCTGCCGTTGCTGGCCATCCCCCGGGGTGAGCGGTTGGCCGCCTGGCGGCTGGCCCAGCTCGCCCCGGAGGTGATGGCCCAGCAGGTGATGGAGTCGTGCGTCGCGGACCTGACCCGGATCAGCGAGCAGCGCCGGCAGGAAGCGATCGACGAGATCCGGATCCGGTACGAGGCGGCCCACTACGCCGCCGCGTACGTCCGGACGTTCCGGGGCCTGGTGGGCAGCTTCCTGCGGTCGTACCTGCCGGGGGCCGGCGCGCTCTGGCGGCAGGCCGCGGCGGTGCGGGTGCCCACGCTGGTGGTGGGTGGCCGGCAGGACCGCCTGGTCGACGTGCGGGTCGCGCCGCAGGCCGCCCGGGTGATCCCGGACAGTCGGCTGCTGCTGCTCGACGGCGTCGGTCACGTGGCCCAGCTGGAGGTGCCCCGGACCGTGGCGCGGGCGGTGCTGGCGCTGCTGGCCGAGGCCGCCACGCCGGCCCCGAACGGGACGGAAGCGCAGGCCAGGGCCATGGTCACCGGAACGGAGGAGAGCGGAACCGGGCGCGACGTGGCAGTCTGAGCCGGATGCCCAGCTCCCGCCGTCCGCGTGCCGCGCGGTCCACGTCTCCTGCCCGCCGATGGCGTTCCGCCGTCGTGGTCTGCGCCTTCGCCGCCGCTGCCGCGGTCGGTGTCGGGGTCGCGTTGCAACTTCCGTCGGCCGGGGCCGAGGTGCTGGTCACGGACGGGTTCGCGGCCCAGCCGCCGGCACCGCCCGTGCCGGCCCCGCCGCCGAGCGTCTCCCCGTCGCCGTCCCCGGCGCCCAGCTCACCGGCGGCGTCCGTGCTGGCTCTGCCCGGCCCGGTGCCGGCGCACGGCCGGGGCAGCTTCGGCTACGACGACCGGACCAGCGGCGTGCTCGGGACGGCCGGGACGCTGCGCCGGTTCCGGGTGGCGGTGGAGAACGGCTCCGGCGAGGACGTCCGCGCCTTCGGTGGGGCGGTGCAGCGGGCCCTGGCCGGGCCGGGGAGCTGGGTGGACGGCGGCCGGTTGCGGTTGCAGCGGGTCGCCCCGGGGGAGCGGTACGACTTCACGATCTATCTGGCCACCCGGGACACGGCGGGCCGGCTGTGCGGGGCGGGTGGGATCGACATCCGCAAGGGCGGGGTGCCGTACACGTCGTGCCGGGTGCCGGGCAAGGTCGTGATCAACCTGGACCGGTGGCGCACGTCCGCCCCGCACCTGGTGGCCGCGCGGATGCCGCTCGACGCCTACCGGCTCTACGTGGTCAACCACGAGGTGGGGCACCAGTTGGGGCACCACCACGAGGCCTGTCCGGGTGCGGGCCGGCCGGCGCCGGTGATGCAGCAGCAGACCCTGTTCCTCGACGGGTGCCGGCCGAACCCGTGGCCGTACCTGGGCGGGAAGCGGTACACCGGTCCGGCGCTCTGAACGCGGTCGTGAGGGATTCTCGCGGCTTGCGCCGCAAAAGCAGCTAAATGCCCGAATTGCGTGGCACGCTGGTGGCATGACGTCGTCGTCCCCTTACGACCCGCCTGCCGCGCCCGAACGACCCGGCCTGCGCCGGATGCGCCGCCGCCGGCGGCGGTCGGTGCTGCTGCTGACCATGATGCTCGCGGCCGGCGGCGGCGCCCTGGGGATCACCCGACTGAGCGAGCCGCCGCGCACCGAGCGGGTCCCGCTCGCCGCCGTGCCGCCGCTCGCCCAGGGCGCCGAGGCCGAGATCCCGGCGGCCCCGACCGGCTATCCCACCGCCGGTCCCGGCACCTTCGCCGTGGCCGAGGGCCGATCGGAGGTACGCGGCCAGGCCGGCCCGCTGCGCCGCTACCGGGTCGAGGTCGAGCAGGGTACGGGTCAGGACGCCGACGAGTTCGCCGCCACCGTGGACGCGGTGCTCGGCGACCCGCGCAGCTGGATCGCCTCCGGGGAGTTGCGGGTGCAGCGGGTGCCCGAGGCGGCCGCCGCCGACTTCACCGTCTACCTGGCTACCCCGGCCACCTCGGAGCGGATGTGCGCCGAGGGCGGGCTGCGCACCGAGCGGTACACGTCCTGCCGGCTGCCCGGCCGGGTGATCCTCAACCTGGCCCGCTGGATGTCGGCGGTCCCCGACTACGGCGCCCCGCTGGAGGTCTACCGGACCTACGTGGTCAACCACGAGGTCGGCCACGAGTTCGGCGAGCTGCACCAGGCCTGTCCCGCGCCCGGCGCCCCCGCGCCGGTGATGCAACAGCAGACGTACGGGCTGGACGGCTGCGTGCCCAACGCCTGGCCGTACGTCGACGGGGTCCGCTACGACGGCGAGCCGACCGACGGCGTCTGAGTTATTCCCGGTCCCGCAGTTCGGGCCAAGTGTCCCTCATCATGGCCGATCCCCACCCGGGCGAGCGACAATGGCGCGGTCCCACCGCCGATCCCGGGGAGTCCACCGTGTCGTTGCCCCCGCTCGTCGAGCCCGCCGCCGAGCTGACCGTAGACGAGATCCGCCGCTACTCGCGCCACCTGATCATCCCGGACGTCGGGGTCGAGGGGCAGAAGCGGCTGAAGAACGCCCGGGTGCTCTGCGTCGGCGCCGGCGGTCTCGGCTCGCCCGCGCTGATGTACCTCGCCGCCGCCGGCGTCGGCACGCTCGGCATCATCGACTTCGACACCGTCGACGAGTCGAACCTCCAGCGCCAGATCATCCACGGCGTCTCCGACGTCGGCCGGTCCAAGGCCGAGTCCGCCGCGGCCTCGATCCGGGAGATCAACCCGCTGGTCAACGTGGAGATCCACAACACCGCGCTGGACCGGGAGAACGTGCGGGACATCTTCTCCCGCTACGACCTGATCGTCGACGGCACCGACAACTTCGCCACCCGCTACATGGTCAACGACGCGGCCGTGCTGCTCGGCAAGCCGTACGTCTGGGGTTCGATCTACCGCTTCGACGGCCAGGCGTCGGTGTTCTGGGCCGAGCACGGCCCCTGCTACCGCTGCCTCTACCCGGAGCCGCCGCCGCCCGGCATGGTCCCCTCCTGCGCCGAGGGCGGCGTGCTCGGCGTGCTCTGCGCGTCCATCGGGTCGATCCAGGTCAACGAGGCGATCAAGCTGCTCGCCGGCATCGGCGAGCCGCTGGTCGGCCGGCTCATGGTCTACGACGCCCTGGAGATGAGCTACCGCAAGATCAAGGTCCGCAAGGACCCGAACTGCGCGCTCTGCGGCGAGAACCCCACGGTCACCGACCTGCTGGAGGACTACGAGGACTTCTGCGGCGCGGTCTCCGAGGAGGCCCAGGAGGCGGTGGTCGACTCGACCATCACCGCCCTGGAGCTGAAGGAGTGGCAGGACGCCGGCAAGGACATCTTCCTGGTCGACGTCCGCGAACCCGCCGAGTACGAGATCGTCCGGATCCCCGGCTCGACGCTGATCCCCAAGGGCGAGATCATCTCCGGCGAGGCGCTGGCGAAGCTCCCGCAGGACCGGCAGATCGTGCTGCACTGCAAGTCGGGCGTCCGGTCCGCCGAGGCGCTCGCCGCGCTCAAGGCGGCCGGGTTCAAGGACGCCGTGCACGTGCAGGGCGGTGTGCTGTCCTGGGTCAAGCAGATCGACCCGTCGCTGCCCGCGTACTGACGTCGATGTCCCGAGGGCCCTTCCGGTGCGCCGGAAGGGCCCTCGGCGTGTCACCGGTGGGCCGGGCCACCTCTGACCGAGCTACCGAGGCGTAACCGCGTCGGCGCAGGTAGCGTCGCCTGCGTGGTGGATCTGGAAGCGGCGATCGGGTTCGTCGTGGCGCACGGGGACGCGGTGGACCGCGCCCGGTTGTCGCGGCTGCGCACCGGCGCGCCGGTGCCGCCGGAACTGCTCGACGCGGCGGAGTCCGGCCAGGCCGTCGGCGGCGGCTGGCCCGCCGTGCTCGACGGCGAGGTGGCGTCCGTCGACGCAACCTGCTTCCGGCTGTCCGAGCTGGACGACCTGGGCGCGCTCGGCCGTCCCGCCGCCCGACACGCGCTCGACTGGCTGGCCGTCCGCCAGCTCGCCGACGGGGGCTGGGACGAGCACCCGTCGCTGGCCGGGTTCGCGCCGGAGTGGGCCACGCCCGGCGATCCCGAGGCCCGGTTCTACCTGACCGCGAACGCCGGGTTCTGGCTCACCGTGGCCGGGCTCGACGCCCGCGCCGCCGGCCCGCTCGACCACCGCGTCGGCGGGGCGTACGCCGGGGTGGTCCAGGCGGCGGCCCAGGCGCTGGCCGGGCGGCTCGCGGCGGACGGGAGCTGGCCGTCGTTCCTGCCGGCCGGCTGGCTGGCCGCGGCCGTGCTGCACCGCCAGCAGATGTACTACGAGTCGGCCCGGATCCAGGCCGTGCTCGCCGACCGGATCCCCGGCATGTCCCCGGCCGACGTGGCCTGGCTCGCCGCCACGCTGCGGCGGGTGGAGGTGGGCGAGGAGCAGTGGCTGCTGGTGTCGGCGCGGCGGCGGTTGGCCGAGACCCAGCGCAGCGACGGCGGCTGGGACAGCGACGACGGCCACCAGTTCGACGTGCACACCACGCTGCGCGCGATCCGGGCCTGCCGCCCGAGCGCCCCCGAGGCGCCGGTGTCCGGCGCGCCGTTCGTGGTGCCGCGCATCGTCGCGCTGCCGGCCGCGCCGGCCCCGCGTACCGCCCCCGACGCGTCCTCCGCCCACGCCCCGCGTTCCGCCCCCGACAGGTCCTCCGGTGCCGCGCCCGACCTGCACACAGGCTTCGTTCCAGGTTCGCCCCCGGCCCTCGTCGCAGATCCGACCTCGCTCCCCGTCTCGGCCCCCGCTTCGCTCGCCGGGCACCCGGTCTCACCCGCGCCGCCCGTCGATCATGGAGTTGTGGCGCCCAGCATGTCGGATTGACCCCGTTGTCCGAGGTGCCACAACGCCAAGATCGACGAAAAGGCGGGCGGGAGTGCGGGAGTTCCGGGAAGGGGCGCCGCGACAATGCCCCACGCCGGACCGCGCGCCGGATCTTGGAAGGAAGTGGCCCTTCTGAGGGCCGTTTCCTTCCAAGATCTCGTGCGAGGTGTGGTGGGTGACGAGGACGTGGGCGGGCGGACGCGGAGCCGTGGGCGGATCAGCGGACGTGGCCGTCGCCGGTGACCACGTACTTGGTGCTGGTCAGCTCCGGCAGGCCCATCGGCCCGCGGGCGTGCAGCTTCTGCGTCGAGATGCCGATCTCGGCGCCGAAGCCGAACTCGCCGCCGTCGGTGAAGCGGGTCGACGCGTTGACCATGACCGCGGCGGCGTCCACCCGGGCCACGAACTCCCGGGCCGTCCGCTGCGAGTCGGTGACGATGGCCTCGGTGTGGCCGGTGCCGTACCGGCGGATGTGCGCGACCGCGTCGTCCAGGGAGTCGACCACGGCGACCGAGATGTCGGCCGAGAGGTATTCGGTGGCGAAGTCCTCGTCGGTCGCCGCGACCACCCCGGCGGAGTGCGCGGCGACCTCGGGGGTGCCGTGGACGGTCACGCCGGCCTCGGCGAAGGCGGCCAGCACGACCGGCAGGAAGACGTCCGCGACGGCGCGGTGGACCAGCAGCGACTCGGCCGTGTTGCAGGTGGACAGCCGCTGCGTCTTGGCGTTCAGCGTGACCGCCAGCGCCTTGTCGAGGTCGGCGGCGGCGTCCACGTACACGTGGCAGTTGCCCACGCCGGTCTCGATCACCGGCACCGTCGACTCCTCGACCACGGCGCGGATCAGCGACGCGCCACCGCGCGGGATCAGCACGTCGACCAGGCCCCGGGCGCGCATCAGCTCCTTGACCGAGTCGCGCGAGGAGGAGTCGAGCAGTTGCACCGCGTCCGCCGGCAGGCCGGCGCCGGCGACCGCGTCGCGGAGCACCTCGACCAGGGCGGCGTTGGAGTGCGCCGCCGAGGAGGAGCCGCGCAGCAGCGCCGCGTTGCCCGACTTCAGGCAGATGCCGGCGGCGTCGACGGTCACGTTAGGCCGGCCCTCGTAGACGATGCCGACCACCCCGAACGGCACCCGGACCTGACGCAGCTCCAGCCCGTTCGGCAGGGTCGAGCCGCGCACCACCGCACCGACCGGGTCGGGCAGCGCGGCCATCTCGCGCAGCGCGTCGGCGATGGCGGCCACCCGGCCCCCGTCGAGGGCGAGCCGGTCCAGCACGGCCGCGGACAACCCGGCGTCGCGCCCGGCCGCCAGGTCCGTCGCGTTCGCCGCCAGGATCTCCGGGGTACGCGCCACGAGCGCGTCGGCCATCGCGTGCAGCGCGGCGTCCTTGACCGTACGGGTGGCCGTGGCCAGGACCTCCGCCGCGTCCCGGGCCCGGCGGGCCTGCTCGACGACGCTCATCTGCGCTCCTCAGGTGTTAGGAGGGGCCCCTTGTTATGCAGAATGCGTTAACAAGGGGCCCCTGCTTACAGCAAAACGAGGTCGTCGCGGTGGACGACCTCACGTTCGTAGGCCGGGCCGAGCGCCGCGGCCAGCTCCGAGGTGGAGCGCCCGAGCAGGCCGGGCAGTTCCACCGCGTCGTAGTTGACCAGGCCCCGGGCCACCGGCGCGCCGGCGGTGTCGACCAGGTCCACCGGGTCGCCGGCGGTGAACGCGCCGTCCACCGCGGTGATCCCGGCCGGCAGCAGCGACTTGCGCCGGCCGACCACGGCCTGCACCGCGCCGGGGTCGAGGTGGAGCCGGCCGCGGGGCGCGGTGGCGTGCGCCAGCCAGAAGAGCCGGGCGGCGGGCCGCCGGGCGCTCGGGTGGAAGTAGGTGCCGACGGGCTCGCCGGCCAGCGCCGCCCCGGCCAGCGGCGCGGCGGTGAGCACCACCGGGATCCCGAAGCCGGTGGCGATCCGCGCCGCCTCGACCTTGGTCACCATGCCGCCGGTGCCCACCCCGGCCCGGCCGGCCCCACCCACGTCGACGCCGGCCAGGTCACCCTCGCCGCGCACCTCGGTGATGCGGGTGCTGCCCGCGCGGGCGGGGTCGCCGGTCCAGAGCGCGTCGACGTCGGAGAGCAGCACCAGCAGGTCGGCGTCGACCAGCGCGGCGACCAGCGCGGCGAGGCGGTCGTTGTCGCCGAACCGGATCTCCTCGGTCGCCACCGTGTCGTTCTCGTTGACGATCGGCACGGCCCGCAGGTCGAGCAGTTTGCGCAGGGTCCGGTACGCGTTGCGGTAGTGCGCCCGCCGGGTCACGTCGTCGACGGTGAGCAGCACCTGCCCGACGGTGTGCCCGTGCCGGGCGAACGCGGCCGCGTACCGCCCGATGAGCAGGCCCTGGCCGACGCTGGCGGCGGCCTGCTGGGTGGCCAGGTCGCGCGGGCGCCGGGGCAGCCGCAGCGGCGCGAGGCCGGCGGCGATCGCGCCGGAGGAGACCAGCACGACCTCGCGACCGGCGGCGGCGAGCGCGCCGAGCGTGTCGACGAGCGCGTCGACCCGGGCGTCGTCCAGCCCGCCCGTCGCGGTGGTCAGCGAGGACGAACCGATCTTGACCACGATCCGGCGGGCCGAGGTGACTGCTTCACGCACCCGACCATTCTGCGCGCTGCGCCCGGAGGGACCGTGGCGCGTTCCCATATCGTGGCAGCTCGTGACACCTGACGAATACGTCGAGGCGGTGCTGACGCTGGTCGAGCGGATCCCGCCGGGCCGGGCCATGTCCTACGGGGCGGTGGCCGACGCGCTGGCGGAGCGCTCCGGGCGGGCGTCGGCGCGGCTGGTCGGCTCGATCATGGCCCGGCACGGTGGCGGGGTGCCGTGGCACCGGGTGGTGAACGCGGCCGGCCGGCTCCCGCCGGGACACGAGCGGGAGGCCCGGGCCCGGCTGCGCGCGGAGGGCTGCCCGTTGCGCGGGGACCGGGTGGACCTGGCGGCGGCCGCCTGGTCGCCGGAGGAGGGGATGTGACCGCGACCATAACGTGAGTAGCATTCGGCTCCATGACAGCTTCGGGCCTGCCCCGCCGGGTGCACCTCGGATACGCGCTGGGCTCCCTGGCCACCGGCGCGTTCGGCACCGTGCCCGGGCTGCTCCTGCTGCCGTACCTCACCGACACCCTGGGCGTGGCGGCCGGGCTGGCCGCGCTGCTGGTGCTCCTGCCGAAGGCGTGGGACGTGCTGGTCAACCCGGTGGCCGGGCGGATCTCCGACCGGACCCGCTCCCGCTGGGGCGCCCGCCGGCCCTACCTGCTCGGCGGTGGGCTCGCCCTGGCGGTGCTGTTCGCCGCGATCTTCGCCGCGCCGTTCGGGAACGGTCCGGCCGCCGCCGGGTACGTCGCGCTCGCCTTCCTGGCCGCCGCGACCGCCTTCGCGTTCTTCCAGGTGCCCTACGTGGCCATGCCGGCCGAGCTGACCGCCGACCCGGCGGAGCGTACCCGCCTCATGACCTGGCGGATCGCGGTGCTGGCACTGGCCATCCTGGTCTCCGGTGCGGTGGCCCCGGCGGTGGTCGCCGCGGGCGGCGACGGCCTGCCGGGCCACCGCTGGATGGGCCTGTTCGTGGCCGCGCTGATCGTGGCCGGCGCGGTCGGCGCGTTCCTCGGCACCCGGTCCGCCCCGGCCGCGACGGTGGGGGAGAGCGAGCCGAGCCTGCGTGCGCAGCTCGCGGTCGCCGGCCGCAACCGGCCGTTCCGGGTGCTGCTGATCTGTTTCGTGATCCAGTCCGCCGGGGTGGCCACCGTGCTGGCCGGCGTCAAGTACTTCGCCGACCAGGTGCTGCGCGCGCCGGACAGCGGCCCGACGCTGCTCTTCGCCTGCTTCGTCGCGCCGGCGCTGCTGGTCATGCCGCTCTGGAGCCGGGCCGGCGCCCGGCTCGGCAAGCGGGCGTCGTTGGTCGCCGCGTCGCTGCTCTTCGCCGCCGGGGCGCTCACCCTGGTGGCCGCGCCCGCGCTGCCGGCCGCCGGAGCGTACGCGGTGGTGGCGGTGATCGGCGTCGGGTACGCCGGCCAGCAGGTCTTCGCGCTGGCCATGCTGCCGGACTGCATCGCCTACGACACCGCGCGCACCGGGCGGCGGCAGGCCGGGGTGTTCACCGGGCTGTGGACCGCCGGGGAGACGTTCGGACTGGCCCTGGGGCCGGGCATCTACGGCCTGGTGCTCCAGCTCTCCGGCTACGTCTCGTCGTCGACCGGGGTGGCGGCGGCCCAGCCGGCCAGCGCCCGGCTCGGCGTGCTGCTCGGCTTCACCGTGCTGCCGGCCCTGCTCGTCGCCGCCCCGGTGGTGCTTTTGCGCGGCTACACGCTGACCCCCGCGCACCTGACCGGCGCGTCCGGCGCCGTCCCGCCGACCGTGCGCGCGTGAGCCACCACGTCCCACCCGCCGCCGCGGACCGTCACGAGAGGAACACCGGAGACCGATGACCGACACGGCAGGTGCGGGCGCGCTGCCCGCCGAGGGGATGCCCGCGCCGCGGGTGCTGGACGAGATCCGGGCGCTGCGGGCCGGCGACCGACCCACGCACGGTGGGCGGCTCTTCGCCTACGTCTACGACCCGGGCGTGGCCGGGCTGGACGAGCTGGCCCAGGCCGCGTACGCGGAGAGCGCGCACGTCAACGGCCTTGACCCGACCGCCTTCCCGTCGCTGCTGGCGATGGAGAACGCGCTGGTCGCCGCCGCCGCCCGGCTGCTCGGCGGCGGCCCGGGCACGGACGCGCCGGACGTGGTCGGCAGCGTCACCGGCGGCGGCACCGAGTCGCTGCTGCTCGCGGTCAAGGCGGCCCGCGACGCCCGTCCCGACCTCGCCGAGCCGCGGATCGTGGTGCCGGCCAGCGCGCACGCCGCGTTCGCCAAGGCGGCGCACTACCTGCGGGTGGCGCTGGACCGGGTGCCGGTCGACCCGGTGACGCTGCGTCCGGCCGGGGCCGACGTGGCCGCCGCGATCCGCCCGGAGACCGTGCTGGTCGTCGCGTCCGCCCCGTCCTACGCGCACGGCGTGGTCGACCCGGTCGCGGAGATCGCCGCCGTCGCGGCGGGAGCCGGCGTCCGCTGCCACGTGGACGCCTGCTTCGGCGGCTGGGCGCTGCCCTGGCTGCGCCGGCTCGGCGCGCCGGTGCCGCCGTTCGACTTCGCCGTGCCCGGGGTCACCTCGATCTCGGTCGACCTGCACAAGTACGCGTACGCCCCGAAGGGGGTGTCGGTGCTGCTGCACCGGGACGCGGCGCTGCGCTCCCCGCAGTACTTCGCGTACGCCGACTGGCCCGGCTACACGATGGTCAACCCGGTGATCGCCTCCACCCGCTCCGGCGGACCGATCGCCGCCGCGTACGCGACGCTCCGCCATCTCGGCGAGGACGGCTACCTGCGGCTGGCGGCGTCGACCCGGGACGCGGTCGCCGGGCTGGCCGCGGCGGTGCGGGCGACCGACGGCCTGCGGTTGATGGCGGAACCGGAGTCCACGGTGGTCTGCTTCACCGCCGAGGACCCCACGCTCGACCTGTTCCTGCTGGTGGACGAGCTGACCGCGCGGGGCTGGCACACCCAACCCCAGCTCCGGTACGCCGACCTGCCGGCCAGCGTGCACCTCACGGTGACCGCCGCGGTGGCGCCACGGGTGGCCGAGTTCGGCCCGGCGCTGGCCGACGCGGTCGCCGCGGCTCGCGCCGCCGGGCCGGTCGCGCTGCCGCCGGACCTGCTGGCGCTGGCCGGCGGCCTCACCCCGGAGGCGCTCACCCCGGAGCTGGTCGCCGGGCTGGCCGAGGGGCTCGGCCTGGGCGGTGGCGCCGGCGCGCCGGACCGGATGGCGCTGGTCAACACGCTGCTCGACGCCGCCCCGGCGCCGGTGCGGGAGCGGCTGCTGGCGGAGTTCGTCGGGCTGCTCCAGCGCCCGGCCTGGTGACCCGACGACGTCCGGCCGGCGCCCACGGGCGCCGGCAGGTTGCCGTGGTAGCCGCGGTTCGCCGGTTCGATCACCAGCCGGCCCACCGAGCCGTCGGCGGCGGAGCTGGCGGCGGCGGCCGGAGCGGCGAGCGCCAGCAACGCGGCGCCACCGCCGAGCACGACGCCGGCCAGTCGGCGTTCGGTGCGAGTGTTCATCGGGAAGGTTGCGCTCTTTCTGGGTGAGATCCGACAGTGGTTCAGCGGTACGTGTAGCGGTCCTCGTGGTCCTGGTCCTGGTCCTGGTCCAGCAGCGGGTCGGCGTCGGTGCCGACCGGCGACACCTCGGCGACGCCGGTGCCGCTGGCGCTGTTGGTGTTGCGGAGTCCGAAGCGGAAGGTCCGTTCCGCGCCGGGGCCGAGCGGGCCGAACCGGCAGACGATCGGTCCCTTCGGCGGCGCCCTGTCCCGGCAGGCCGACCAGTCGCCACCGTCCGCGACCGTGCCCACCTGCATCCGCAGGTGCAGCTCGACCAGGTCGGCCGGAACCGCGCTGACGCTGCGACCAGTCCAGCGACCAGCCTCCGCCGGGTGAGCGGTCCGCCATCTCCACCCGAACCGTGCCCCGGTCGGTGACCTGCGTGTCCAGCAACCACCCGGGCGCCGTCCTCGCGGACCGGGTGACCTGGCCGAGCACGACGATCCGGCCGTCGGCATCCCGGTCGAGCGCCACCACCTGTGACGGGCCCTGCTGGAAGATCTGGCAGCGGAGCAGGGCGACCGTCTCGACCGCGCCGTCGCCGTCCACGTCCCCGTGGGCGAGCTTCTCCAGGAGCACGTCGCCCTCCTTGCGGTAGCTGGCGGCGAGCCGGGTCGGCCCGGCCGTGCAGACCGCGCTCGGCGGCCACGCCGGCAGGTCGAGCCGTGCGGCCAGCAGTTGGGCCCGGGTGATCCGTCCGTCCGGCGCGGCCGACGTCGGTCCGCCCGTGCTCGGCGACGCGGACGGCGTCGGCGCCGGCGCGGTCACACCGGTCACACGCCCAGACGTCGGCCCGGGTTGCGGGGTTGCCGCGTCGACGCCGGCGGGGACTGTCCGGTCGGGGACAACTCCGGGCGTATGACGGCGATCACATTCCGGGAATCCCAACAACCATCGTAAGTATTTATGTTTGTAGATTAATGGTGGTTTATGTGGATCTTTCCTATCCGTAGCGTCTTCCTCAACGGAACGACCGACACGGGAGGACACGACATGGACATCCGGAAGATCACACTCGTTGGCGCGACCGGCCTGGCCGGCCTGGCCCTGGGCATCGGCGCCGTGGCGGCGATCGGCCCCGGCCCCTCCGTCGCACTGGCCATCGGCCCCGGCCCGTCCGTGCCGCTGCCGATCGGGCCCGGCCCGTCCGTGCCGCTGCCGATCGGTCCGGGTCCGTCGGCGTTGGCCGGGTGGATCGGTCCGACGAAGATCGGCCCCGGCCCGACCGTGCCGCTGCCGATCGGGCCCGGCCCGACCGTGATCACCGCGTGGCTCGGCCCGACCGGGATCGGCCCCGGCCCCGGCGTCGCGGGGAACTGACCGTCTCTACGGCCCGGCCGGCACCGCCGGCCGGGCCGTCGGCCCCGTACCCCGCCCGGGCGCGCGGAGCGGTGGCGACCCTCGCTCGGTCGACCCTGACGAGGGCGGGGGCGGCCGTCCGCCCGCCGCCCGGTAGCCGGCGGACTCCGCGCTCGGCGTCAGTCGAGCCGGCTCACCCGCACGGACCCGGCCCCCGCGTGGGTGGGGCGACGGTCGGGGTGGCGGCGACGGCCGGCGCGCCGTCGGATGCGTACGGTCATGGTGTTCCTCCCCGTGTCGTGGACGGCCGACCGGCCGGCCACGTGGCCGGGAACCTACTCGCGCGGGAGCCGACCGGTCGCCCCGAGGGGCAAAGCGTGCAATCCGCCGCCGGCCCCGACTTCCGGCCCGGACGCTGTGGTTGACTGTCGGTCCGGGGACAGCGGAGGGAGGCCCGACGTGCAGCTGCCGGCCGTGCTCGGTGAGCCGATCCGGTTCGTGCTGAACTGGGGCCGCCGCTACTCGCTCTGGGTGTTCAACTTCGGCCTGGCCTGCTGCGCGATCGAGTTCATCGCGACCAGCATGGGCCGGCACGACTTCATGCGGCTCGGCGTGATCCCGTTCGCCCACGGCCCCCGGCAGGCCGACCTCATGGTGGTCAGCGGCACCGTCACCGACAAGATGGCTCCGGCGGTCAAGCGGCTCTACGACCAGATGCCGGAGCCGAAGTACGTGATCTCGTTCGGCGCCTGCTCGAACTGCGGCGGCCCGTACTGGGACTCCTACTCGGTGACCAAGGGCGTCGACCAGCTCATCCCGGTCGACGTCTACGTGCCCGGCTGCCCGCCGCGGCCGGAGGCGCTGCTGCACGGCATCCTCCGCCTCCAGGAGAAGATCGCCGCCGAGGAGTCCGGCGTCGGCGGCGTCCCCCGCCCCGACCGGCTCGCCCCGCCGGCGGACTCGGTCCCGCGGCCGGTGGAGGCGCTGACCGCACCCCCGGTGCGTCCCCCGGTCGGCTGAACCGCCGGGTGGCGGAGCGGGACTAGCCTGCGGACCATGACCGACTCCGCGGAGAAGCGTTCCGCCTTCATCGTCGACGTGCTGACCGAGGAGTTCGGCGCGTCCATGGCGATCGACCCGGCGGCGTTCCGCCGGAAGTTCCGCAAGATGGCCGCCTCACCGTTCGCCTTCTACCGGGGCAGCGCCTCGCTCTTCTACGCCGACCAGCTCGGCGACTTCGCCAGCGAGCGGTTCCTCGACGACCGGACCAGCCGGGTGTGGATCCACGGCGACCTGCACGCGGAGAACTTCGGCACCTACATGAACGCCTCCGGGCAGCTCGTGTTCAACGTCAACGACTTCGACGAGGCGTACGTCGGACCGTTCACGTGGGACCTCAAGCGCCTGGCCGCGAGCGTGGCGCTGCTCGGTTACGCCAAGGCGCTCTCCGACCGGGTGATCGGCGAGCTGGTGACCGGCTTCGCCCGCTCCTACCTCGCCGAGCTGCGGGCCATCTCCGCCGGTGGGGACGACGCGATCGGCTCGATCACGCTGGAGAACGCGGACGGCGTGCTGCGTCGGGTGCTCCAGCAGGCCCGGCTGAGCACCCGGGTGGACCTGCTCGCCGCGCAGACCACGATCGACAACTACGAGCGCCGCTTCTCCCTCGGCGACGGCGTGTACGAGATCGACGCCGCGACCCGGGAGAAGGTCTGCGCCGCGTTCGAGGACTACCTGGGCACGCTGCCGGAGTCGACCTCCCGGCTGCGCCCGGTGGCCACCACCATCAAGGACGTGGTGCTGCGCAAGGGGGTCGGCATCGGCTCGGCCGGGCTGCCCTCGTACAACCTCCTGCTGGAGGGGCACACCCAGGCGCTGGAGAACGACGTCGTCATCTACATGAAGCAGGCCCAGGTGCCGGCCGTGGCGCGGCACATCGACGACGAGCGGGTCCGGTCGTACTTCCGGCACCAGGGGCACCGCACCGCCGAGTCGCAGCGGGCGTTGCAGGCGCACGCCGACCCGTGGCTGGGGTTCACCGAGCTGGACGGCGCCGGGCAGCTCGTCGCCGAGGTCTCCCCGTACGCGGCGGACCTCGACTGGGCCGACGTCAACGAGCCGGAGGAGCTGGGCGGGGTGCTCACCGACCTGGGCCGCGCGGTGGCCCGGATGCACTCGGTGGCCGACGACGAGTCCAGCCACGACCTGGTCGACTACTCGACCGAGGACTCGATCGTCGCGGCGGTCGACGCGGACGCCGACGGCTTCGTCGACTACCTGGTCGACTTCGCCCACCGGTACGGGATCCGGGCCCGCGAGGACCACCAGCTCTTCGTGGACCTGTTCCGCAACGGCCGGCTGCCCGGCATCTGAGCGGGGCGCCCGCCCCGCCTCACTGCGCGAAGTCCAGCACCACCTTGATGTCCTCGCCGGTCGAGGCGTACGCCTCCCGGTAGGCCGAGACCGGCACCCGGCGGGTGATCAGCGAGTTCAGCCACGACCGGTCGGCCCGGGCGAGCGCCTGGGCGGCCAGGTCCCAGTGCCGGCGGCCGGCGTTGACCGAACCGAAGACGACGTTGTTCTCCAGCACCAGCTCCCGGTTCAGGGCGCCCGCGTCGAAGTCGATGGTCCGGCCGCCGCTGGAGACGCCGGTCAGGCAGACGATGCCGGTGGGGCCGGCCTTGCACATCGCGTCCAGCACCACCGGCGGCGCGCCGGTGCACTCGACCACCACGTCCGGTTGCAGGTCCAGCTCGGCGACGCTCGACGTGTGGTACGTGGCGCCGAGCGCACGGACCAGGTCCGGCTTCGGGCCGGTGGTGTTGCGGTCCAGCACGTGCACGGACAGCTCCCGCTGGCTGGCCAGCAGCGCGGCCAGCAGGCCGATCGGCCCGGCCCCGGTGATCAGCGCGGTCTTTGGCTTCCACTCGGCCCGGCGGCCGATCCGCTCGATGTGGTCCCAGGCCTTCGCCACCACGCTGGTCGGCTCCAGCAGCATGCCCACCGACGCCAGCGCCTCGTCCAGGCCGACGGCGAACTTGGGTTGCAGCCGCCAGCGGTCCCGGGCGAACCCGGGCAGCCCCTTGATGCCGTGCTCGGTGTACCGACCGTTGCGGCACATGTCCCACTCGTCCACCGCGCAGTTCGCGCACGGTACCGGGTCGGGGTGGCGGACCACGCCGGCCACCAGGTCGCCCGGGTGCAACGTGCCGGTCGGGTCCTCCAGCACCCGGCCCAGCGACTCGTGCCCGAGCACGAGCCGCTCCTGTCCCGGCGGCGCCTCGCCGTACTCCCCGGCGATGATCTCGTGGTCGGTGCCGCAGACGCCCACCGCCAGCGCCTCGACCAGGATCGCGCCCTCCTCCGGCTCCGGTTCGGGCCACTCGTCGGTGAGTCGGAGCGAGTCGGGGACGCCCGGGGTCACAGTCACAGCGCGCACGGTCCTCATCTTTCCCCGCCGTGCGCCGGTCCGCTCGGCAAAGCGACGATCCGGGCCGGGCGGCCCGACCCGGCCCGCAGCCGACGGCCATAGGATCAGCGCATGACTCCGGAAGAGGTCGGCCGGCGGGTGGTCGCGCTGCTCGCGCCCGTGGAGGCCGCCGCGTCGGTCTCCGGCGGTCAGGGGTACGCCCGCGCCACGGTCGACGTACCCCCGGCGAGCTGGGCCGACGCGGTGCGCGCGGCGCGCGACGACGCCGAGCTGGGCTTCGACTTCCTCGACTGGCTGTCGGCGGTGGACGAGCTGGCCGACGGCTTCGACGTGGTGGTGCACCTCTGGTCGGTGCGGCACCGGCACGGTCTGCTGCTGCGCACCCGGGTGCCCCGCGCGGCGCCGGTCGTGGCGTCCGTGGTCGACGTCTTCCCCGGCGCCGACTGGCACGAGCGGGAGACCCACGAGATGTTCGGCATCGACTTCGCCGGGCACGCCGAGCTGCGACCGCTGCTGCTGCCGCCGGAGTTCGAGGGGCACCCGCTGCGCAAGGAGTTCGTGCTCGCGTCCCGGGTGGCCAAGCCGTGGCCCGGGGCCAAGGAGCCGGGCGAGTCGGAGGCCGGCGGCGGGCGGCGACCGGTCCGGCCGCCGGGCGTGCCGGCGCCGGGGGAGTGGGGGACGACGCCCACCCCGGCCGGCGCGGCCGGGGCGGGCGAGGGCCCGCGCGGCGGTACGCCGGCCCGCCCGGCCCGGGAACGTCCGGCGCGCCCGGCCCCCGGTGGACGTCCCGCACGTCCCTCTTCCGGGGAGCGCCCGGCGGGTCCGGCGGGTCCGGCGGGTCCGGCGGGTCCGGCGGGTCCGGCGGTTGAGCGTCCGGTGCGGCCGGTTCCCGGGGAGGCCGCGACCGGACCGGGCGGCGCGGAGCCGGCCGGGGCGGAGACCGAGGAGCCCGCGACCCGACCGGGCCGCGCGGAGCCGGCCGGGGCGGAGACCGGTGAGCCGGGGCCGCTCGGGCGTCCCGTGCCCGGGGAGCGGCCGACCGGGCCGCCCCGCCAGGAACCGCGGCCCGACGCGGCGGGGGAGTCCTGATGCCCGACTGGTTGGAGCTGGTCCTGCGGGTGGTGGGCGTGCTCGTCGCGTTCCTCACCCTGCCGCTGATCGTCGGCCAGGCCGAGCACAAGGTGATGGCCCACATGCAGGGCCGGCTCGGCCCGATGTACGCCGGCGGTTTCCACGGCTGGGCGCAGCTGGTGGCCGACGGGATCAAGTTCGTGCAGAAGGAGGACGTCACCCCGCGCGAGGCGGACCGGCCGGTGTTCCGGCTCGCGCCGGCGGTGGCCCTGGTGCCCTACCTGCTCGCCCTGCTGGTCATCCCGCTCGGGCCGGGTGACCTGGTCGCCCAGCCGCTGGACATCGGCCTGTTCTTCGTGCTCGCGGTGGTGGGCATCGGCGTGCTCGCGGTGCTCATGTCCGCCTGGGCGTCGGCCAACAAGTACAGCCTGCTCGGCGGGCTGCGCGGCGCCGCCCAGCTGCTCGGCTACGAGCTGCCGCTGGTGCTGGCCGCCGCCTCGGTGGCGATGGCGGCGGGCACGCTCAGCCTGCCCGGCATCGTGGAGGCGTGGCATCCCTGGTGGCTGCTCTGGCAGGCGCCGGCCATGGTGATCTTCTTCGTCGCCGGGCTGGCCGAGATCCGCCGCCCGCCGTTCGACATGCCGGTGGCCGACTCCGAGCTGGTCTTCGGCTACATGACCGAGTACACCGGCCTGCGCTTCGCGTTCTTCCTGCTCGCCGAGTACGTCGGCATCGTGGTGATCGCGGCGCTGACCACGGTGCTCTTCCTCGGCGGTTGGCAGGGCCCGTTCGCGGACGCCCAGCTCGGCTGGCTGTGGACGCTGCTGAAGGTGTTCGCGGTCGCCTTCGTGATCATCTGGCTCCGGGTGAGCTACCCGCGGCTGCGCGAGGACCAGCTCCAGCGTCTCTGCTGGCTGGTCCTGGTCCCCCTGGCCCTGGCCCAGCTGGTCCTCACCGCCGCCGTCCGCCTGGCCCTGTAACCCCCTCACCCGCCCTCGTCGATCTTGCACTTCCTGCCCCGGCAAAAGGTGCGAGACGCACGAACCGGGGGCCCGAAGTGCAAGATCGACGAGGGAGAGGGCTCAGCGCAGCGGGGTGTGTGCGGGGTCCACACGCTCGTCGGGGGTGGGGGGCGGGGGTGGAGTGCCGTCGCCGAAGGGGCGGCCGCCCAGGTCCTCCCGGCCGTGCGGGGTGAGCCAGTTGCTCAGGTCGGGGCCGAGCGGCACGATGCCGGTCGGGTTGATGTCGCGGTGGACCTCGTAGTAGTGCCGCTTGATGTGGTCGAAGTCGATCGTGTCGCCGAAGCCCGGGGTCTGGAACAGGTCCCGCGCGTACGCCCACAGCACCGGCATCTCGCTCAGCTTCTGCCGGTTGCACTTGAAGTGGCCGTGGTAGACCGGGTCGAAGCGGACCAGCGTGGTGAACAGCCGCACGTCCGCCTCGGTGATCGTGTCGCCGACCAGGTAGCGCTGCCCGGCCAGCCGCTCGCTCAGCCAGTCCAGCCGGTCGAAGAGCCGGTGGTACGCCCGCTCGTACGCCTCCTGGCTGCCCGCGAAGCCGCACCGGTAGACGCCGTTGTTGACGTCGGCGAAGACCTTCGCGTTGACCTCGTCGATCTCGGCGCGCAGCGGCTCCGGGTAGAGCTGCGGCGCGCCCGGCCGGTGGTGGGCCGTCCACTCGGTCGACAGGTCCAGGCTCATCTGCGCGTAGTCGTTCGTCACCACCTGCCCGGTCGGCACGTCCACCAGCGCCGGCACGGTGATGCCCCGCTCGTAGCCGGGGAAGCGGGCGAAGTAGGCGTCGGCGAGCCGCTCGATGCCGAGCACCGGGTCCCGGCCGCCCGGGTCCAGGTCGAACGTCCAGCTCCGCTTGTCGTGGGTGGGCCCGGCCACGGCCATCGAGATGGCGTCCTCCAGGCCGAGCAGGCGCCGGACGATGATCAGCCGGTTCGCCCACGGGCACGCCCGGCTGACCGCCAGCCGGTAGCGGCCCGGCTCCACCGGCCAGCCGTCCCGCGCGTCGGCGGTGATCCGGGTGGCGATGTAGCGCTGGTCCCGGGTGAACTCGCCGCCCGGTTCCACGTACTTGCCGCCGGTCCGGTCGAGAACCTCGTCGTTGCTGCCGGCCACGCCCACCTCCCGAGTCGACTTCCGCTCCCATCATGGTCGCTCCGGCCGGTCCCGGCAGGCCGAGCGGGGCAGCGGGGGGCATAGGCTGCCGGCCGTGACCGATGTGGAGGCGGCGGCCCGACGCTTCATCGCCGACGTGTGGAACGGCGGCCGCGAGGAGAGCGCGTACGAGCTGGTGGCCCCGGACTGTCCCGGGCTGGGTGGCACCGGGCCGGAGGCGACGCTCGCCTGGCACCGGGACCGGCGGGCGTCCTTCCCCGACCTGCGCTACAAGATCGTCGAGGTGGTGGCCGGCGCCGGTCGGGTCGCGGTGCACTGGCGGGCCGCCGGCACCCAGGCCGGGCAGTTCGGCCCGGTGCCGCCGACCGGCCGGGTGGTCAGCTATTCCGGCGCGACGTTCCTGCGCTTCGACGACGCCGGCCGGATCGTGGACGTGTGGAGCGTGAACGAGCTGTTCCAGGTGCTCCAGCAGCTGGGCGTGGAGATGCTGCCCCCGCTCACACCCGGCGGGGCGTGATCCGGCTGATCGGCAGGTTCACCGGGAACGGCTCACCGGTGTCGACGAACTTCGTCCACCGGCCGGTCTCCGTGTAGACCTCGTGCACCGGGTCGATCTTGTAGGTGTGGACGACGATGCCCTCGTCCTCGATCTCGATCCGCCAGTGGAACGGGATCCCGGCCTGCGCGTAGAGCGCCGGCTTGAGCACCCGGTCGATGGACCGGGTGCTGGGCGAGACGATCTCCACGGCGAGCACCACCTCGTGCGGCTCGTACCGGGACGGTTCGCGCGCGGCAGCAGTGGCGGTGGTGACCAGGACGTCCGGAATGAAGGAGCGGGTGCGGTTGATGCGCACCTCCACCCCCTGGGTCACGTCGTACCCGTCGGGGCAGTCCTCGTCGAGAGCCACCATGAGCAGGGCGGCGATGCTCTGGTGGATCCGGGTGGGGGAGGGGGACATGAGCAGCACTCCATCGAGCAGTTCGCGGCGGCGACCGTCCTCCGGCAGCGCGTCCAGATCGTCGGTCGTCCACCCGCGCTCCGGCGGGTGGTCGCTCTCCAGCGCGGCGGTCATCGACAGGTCCTTCCCGGTGTGCCGTTCTCCCCGCGCTCAGGATACCGCCGCCAAGAGTCGGGGGGTGGTCGCGCGCGCCCGGGCCACAGGGCAGGATGGGCGGCATGAGCGAGCACGGTGGAGTGCCCGGCGCCGGGCTGGTGAAGGGGCTGGCGGTCACGTTGAAGACGATGACCCGCCGCTCGACCACTCAGCAGTACCCGGACGTGGCCCCCGAGTTGCCGCCCCGCTCCCGCGGCGTGATCGCGCTGCTGGAGGAGAACTGCACGGTCTGCATGCTCTGCGCCCGCGAGTGCCCGGACTGGTGCATCTACATCGACTCGCACAAGGAGGAGGTGGCGGTGCCCGGCGCCGCCCGCCCCCGCCAGCGCAACGTGCTCGACAAGTTCGACATCGACTTCTCGCTCTGCATGTACTGCGGCATCTGCATCGAGGTCTGCCCGTTCGACGCGCTCTACTGGTCGCCCGAGTTCGAGTACGCCGAGTACGACATCAAGGACCTGCTGCACGACAAGGACCACCTGGGCGAGTGGATGGCCACCGTGCCCCCGCCGCCGGCCCACGACCCGCTCGGCGACCCCTCGAAGGAGGAGACCACCGCCGCCCGCAAGGCCACCGGCCCGCCCGCCCGTCCGACCCCGACCCGGGTACGCCCCGACGCCGCCGACTCCCCGGGCGGAGGCGCGGCCTCGTGACCGGCGCGGACGTGCTGCTGCTCGCCCTCGGCGCGGTCGCGGTGGGCGCGGGCGCGTTGGTGGTGGCCACCCGGCACCTGGTCCGGGCCGGGTTGTGGCTGGTGGTCTGCCTGGGCGCGCTGGCCGGCGACTACCTGGTGCTCACCGCCGAGCTGGTGGCCTGGGTGCAGGTGCTGATCTACGTGGGCGCGGTGGTGGTGCTGCTGCTGTTCGCGGTGATGCTGACCCGCGCCCCGATCGGTCCCTCCGACGACCTGGACCGGCCCGGCTGGCCGGCCGCGCTCGTCGGCGCCGGCAGCGGTCTCGGCCTGGCCGTGCTGCTGGTCGACGCGTTCCGCTGGTCCCGGGTGGAGCTGCCCGCCGCAGGCACCGCCGAGCGCCTCGGCGAGCAGGTTTTCCGCTCCTGGGTGCTGCCGTTCGAGGTGCTCTCGGTGCTGCTGCTCGCCGCGCTGGTCGGCGCGATCGTGCTCTCCCGCCCGGACATCGGCCGCCCGTCTTCGTCCGGCCCGACCGTGGCGCCGGCCGCCGGCAGCGGCCCGGCCGACGAGGGCCCGGCCCGGCCCGAACCGGCCGCCGTGGCCGCCGACGAGGGCGGGCGCCGGTGAGGCCGGTCATTCCGTACGTCACCGCCGCGCTCCTGTTCGGCCTCGGCGTCTACGGCGTGCTGCGCCGGCGCAACGCGGTCCTGGTGCTGATGGCGGTGGAGCTGATGCTCAACGCGGTCAACCTGGTCCTGGTCACCGCCGACACCACGGTCCGGGCGGCGCTGCCGCACTCCGGGCAGGTGTTCGCGCTGTTCGTCATCGTGCTCGCCGCCGCCGAGATCGGTGTCGGGCTGGCCATCGTGCTCCAGCTCTACCGGCTGCGGGCCAGCGTGACAGTTGACGACGTCCCGCTCGGCGAGCGGGCGCCGGCCGTACCGGACGAGGTGCGCCAGGGGCGACCCACGGGTGTGCCGGACGAGGTGCGTCCATGAGCACGTCGACGGTGTGGCTCGCGGCCGCGCTGCCGGGCGCGCCGCTGGCCGCCGGCCTGGTCGGGCTGCTGCTGCCGCCCGCGTCGAGCGGGGACCGGGCGCCGGCCCGGCGGTCCGCCGTCGCGCTGGGCGTGGCCGGCGCGGCGGTGGCCCTGCTGGCCGCGTTGGTGCTGCTGGTCCGGGTGGACGGGCCGGTCGAGGCGGCCACCACCTGGGTCGACCTGGGCGGTCTGCGGGTCACGCTGGGCCTGCGACTGGACGGCGTGGCGGTGCTGGTCGCCACCGCGGTCGCCGCGGTGGCGCTGGCGGTGCAGGTCTACTCGACCGGCTACCTGCGGCGCGGCCCGCACGACGACGTCGACGTCGACCACCGCTACCCGCCGTACGCGGCGCAGCTCAGCCTCTTCACCGCCGCCATGCTCACCGTGGTGGTGTCCGGTGACCTGATCATGCTGCTGGTCGGCTGGGAGGTGATGGGCATCTGCTCGTACCTGCTCATCGCCCACGACCGGCGGCTGCCCGAGGCGCCCGGCGCGGCGGTCAAGGCGTTCCTGGTCACCCGGGTGGGTGACGTCGGCTTCCTGCTCGGCATCGCGCTGCTCGGCGTGGGCGCGGGCAGCTTCCGGATCGCCGACGTGCTGGCCCACGACTACGGCGCCGGCACGCTGACCGCCGCCTGCCTGCTGCTGCTCGCCGGCGTGGCCGGCAAGAGCGCCCAGTTCCCGCTGCACACCTGGCTGCCCGACGCGATGGCCGGCCCGACGCCGGTCTCCGCGCTGATCCACGCCGCCACCATGGTCGCCGCCGGGGTGTACGCGGTGGCCCGGCTGTTCCCGCTGTTCGAGCAGGCCCCGGCCGCGCTCGCCGTGCTGGGCGTGATGGCGTCGGTGACCATCCTGCTCGGCGCGTTCGCCGCCACCGCCCAGGACGACATCAAGCGGGTGCTCGCCTGGTCGACGGTCTCCCAGATCGGCTACATGACCGGCGCGCTGGCGGTCGGCGCGCCGGCGGTCGCGCTCTTCCACCTGCTCACCCACGCCGCGTTCAAGGCGCTGCTGTTCCTCGCCGCCGGCGCGGTGATCCACGCCGTGGGCACCACGCTGATGTCCCGGATGGGTGGCCTGCGGGCCGGCATGCCGGTCACGTTCTGGTGCATGGTGGTCGGCCTCGGCGCGTTGGCCGGGGTCCCGCCGCTGTCCGGCTTCTGGAGCAAGGACGGCGTGCTCGCCGCCGCCGAGGCCGCCGCGCTGGACGGGGCCGGTCCGACCGCGCCCTGGGTGGGCTGGCTGGTCTGGCTGGCCGGGCTGCTCGGTGTCGCGGTCACCGCCTGGTACGCGACCCGCCTGCTGCTGCGCACCTTCTTCGGCGCCACCCGGATGCCGCTGGTCCGGCCGCACGACCCGCCGGCGTCGCTGCGCCTGCCGGTGCTGCTGCTCGCGGTCCCGGCCGCGCTGCTCGGCCTGGCCGCCTTCCTGCCCTGGTTCGCCGACCGCCTGCGGGTGCCGGCCGACGCGGCCACCGGCGAGGCGGTCGAGCTGGTCCACCTCGCGCCGAACCTGATCCTGCCGTTCGTGCTGCTGCTGGTCGGCGCGGGCGTCGGCTGGGCCGGCTGGCGCCGCGACCCGGCCGCCGACCCGGCCCGCTACCTGGGCCCGCTGCGGCCGGTGTTCGCCCGGGCGTTCCGGCTCGACGACGTCCAGCACGCCCTCGTCGTACGCCCGACCGGCGCGCTGGCGCGGGCAGTGCGGACCGGCGACGAGCTGGGCGTGGACGGTCTGGTCGAGGGGAGCGGCCGAGCGGCGGTGGAGCTGGGCGGCGGGCTGGCCGCGCTGCACCGGGCGGCGTTGCCGCGCGCGGCGGCCGGCGTGCTGGCCGGCGCGCTGCTGATCGGCCTGGCGGTCGCCCTGATCGGAGTCACCTCATGACGTTCGGGCAGGTCCTGCTGGTCGCGGTGCTCGCGGTCCCGGCGCTGGGCGCGATCGCGACTGCGGCCGTGCCCGGGGACCGGGCCGGCCGGCTGGTCGGCACCGTCGCCGCCGCGCTGACGCTGCTGGCGACGCTGCCGCTGGTCGGCGGCGAGCACGGCTGGTTCGGGTACGGGCCGCGCCCGGCCGTGCAGCCCTGGCACCGGCTCGACCTGCAGTGGGTGCCCGGGCTCGACCTGCGTTTCCACCTCGGGGTGGACGGCATCTCCTGGCCGCTGGTGGTGCTGACCGCGCTGCTCACGCTGCTGTGCTGCGCGTACACGCTGTGGCGGGTGCCGGCCGGCGGCGGCAGCGGGCGGGCCCTGGTGGCGCTGCTGCTGGCGGTCGAGGTGGGCATCCTCGGCACGTTCCTCGCGCTCGACCTGGTGCTCTTCTTCCTCTTCTTCGAGGTCGTCCTCCTGCCCATGTACGCGATCATCGCCGGCTGGGGCGGGAACGACCGGCGGCGCGCGGCGCGCAAGTTCGCGCTCTACACGCTGTTCGGCTCGGTGCTGCTGCTGGTCGGCGTCTACGTGGTGGTGGCCGAGGCGGGCACCGCCGACCTGGTGGCGTTGACCGGCGGCGTCGGCCTGTCCCGGGGCACCCAGTTCGCCGCGTTCACGCTGCTGGCGCTGGCGTTCGCGGTGAAGAGCCCGCTCTGGCCGCTGCACTCGTGGCTGCCCGACGCGCACACCCAGGCGCCCACCGTCGGCAGCGTGATCCTCGCCGGGGTGCTGCTCAAGATGGGCACGTACGGGCTGATCCGGGTCGCCGTCGGGGTGGCGCCGGAGGGCGCCCGCTGGGCGTCGCCGGCGCTCGGCGTGCTCGCCGTGGCGGCCATTCTGGTCGGCGGCCTGGTCTGCCTGGCCCAGGACGACCTGAAGCGGCTGATCGCCTACTCCAGCGTGGGCCACATGGGCTTCGTGCTGCTCGGCGTGGCCACGCTCACCGCCACCGGGCTCCAGGCCGCGTTGATCGGCAACATCGCCCACGGGGTCATCACCGGCCTGCTGTTCTTCCTGGCCGGCGCGGTCAAGGACCGGACGCACACCGGCGCGCTGGCCGAGCTGTCCGGGCTGCGGGAGACCGCGCCCCGGCTGGCCGGGCTGCTTGGCTTCGCGGCGGTCGCCTCGCTGGGGCTGCCCGGGCTGGCCGGCTTCTGGGGCGAGGCGTTCGCGGTGGTGGCGGCCGTGCGGCGGGGCGGCCCGCTGTGGCTGACGCTGGCCGTGCTGGCGGCGCTGGGCGGGGCGCTGACCGCCGCGTACTTCCTCCGGCTGCTGCGCCGGGTCACCCACGGCCGGCCCGGCCCGGCGGTGGCCGGCCTCACGCCCGGCCTGGCCGGCGCGGAACTGACGGCCTGGGCGCCGCTGGTGCTGCTCGCCCTCGCGGTCGGCCTGGCGCCCGCGCTGGTCCTCTCCTACGCCTCCGGTCCGGTGGAGGCCCTGCTGGGGGTCGTTCCATGAGCCTGGTGCAGAGCGTCGACAACGTGGCGCTGCTGCCGGCGTACCTGGCCGCCGGCACGGCCGTGCTGGTGCTCCTGGTCGACCTGCTGGTGGCGCGTCCCGCCGTCACCGTCGCCGTGGCGTCGCTCGGCGCGGCCGGCACGGCGCTGGGTGCCGGGCTCGTCGGCGCTGCCGGCGACCGGCGCACGTTCTGTGTCGCGGCGGACTGCTCCTGGGTGTGGAACGGCCGGGCCGCCCTGGTGGCGGTGGTGGTCGCCCTGCTCACCCTCGGTGTGCTGGCCATCTCCGGTCCGCTGCTGCGCGCCGGGCGCACCCCGACCGGCGAATACTGCTTCCTGCTCGCCTGCGCGATGACCGGCGGCGTGGTGCTCGGCGCGGCCGGCGACCTGATCACCCTCGTCGTGGCGCTGGAGACGCTGACCCTGCCGCTCTACGTGCTGGTGGGGCTGCGGCGGGGCAGCCTGGCCGGCGCCGAGGCGGCGGTGACGTTCTTCGTGGTCAGCGTGGTCGCCACCACGGTGACGCTGCTCGGCGCGGCGCTGCTCTACGCGGTGACCGGCACGCTGCACCTGGACCGGCTCGGCGCCACGCTGGCCGCCCGGGACGACCTGACCGACCTGCCGCTGACCACGGTCGCGGTGGCGTTGGTGGTGGCCGGGCTGGCGTTCAAGGTCGCCGCGGTGCCGTTCCACGCCTGGGCGCCGGCCACCTACGACGGCGCGCCGCTGCCGGTGGCCGCCTACCTGTCGACCGCCTCGAAGCTGGGCGGCGTGGTGGCGCTGCTGGCGGTGGTGCAGCGGGCGCTGCCGGGCGAGGTGACCGGTCCGGTGCTGGCGGTGCTGGCGGTGCTGACCATGACCGTGGGCAACCTGGTGGCGCTGCGCCAGCGGCGTACCGTGCGGTTGCTGGCCTGGTCGTCGGTGGCGCAGGCGGGCTACATCCTGGCCCCGCTGGGCGCGCTGGCGCTGGCCGCCGGCCGCACCCCCGACGCCCGGGCCGGGGCCTACGCGGCGGCGGTCGCGTACACCGTCTTCTTCGTGCTGCTGGAGCTGGCCGCGTTCGCCGCGGTGGTGGCGTTGCGGCCGACGGACGGCGACGGCGGCACGCTGGCCGACCTGCGCGGCGCGGCCCGCCGGCACCCGTGGGTGGGCGGTGCGTTCGCGCTGGCGCTGATCGGGCTGGCCGGCCTGCCGCCGGGGCTGGCCGGGCTGTTCGCGAAGGTGACGGTGGTGCGGTCGCTGCTGGCCGGGCACGCCGGCTGGCTGGCCCTGGTGGTGGCGCTGAACGCGGTGCTCGGCCTGGCCTACTACCTGCGGGTGGCCGCGTCGCTCTACGCCGCGCCCGACCCGGCCGCCGCCCCGCTCCGCCCGGCGCGCCTGGTGCTGGTGGCGCTCGGCGTGGCCACCGTGGCGGCCGTGGTGATCGGTGTCGCACCGCAGCTCGTGCTGGACGTCGCCGCCCGCTGAGGCGGTTCGTGCCCGGGTGGGCGGTTGGTTCAGCGGGCACACAGCGATCCCCAGCCAACTTTCAGCCATGAGCCGGATGGTTGACGGGTACCGGTGTGTTGAACCGGTCAGCGGGTCCCCCGCGTGGGCCCGCGCACCGAAGGAGCGATCGTGCATCACAACCGTCTGAAGACCGCAGCGCTGCTCGGCCTGTTGACCTCGCTGATCCTCGCGGTCGGCTACTGGTTCGGCGGTAGCGGCGGTCTCGTCATCGCCGTCGTCGTCTCGTTGCTGATGAACGGTGTGACCTACTTCTACTCCGACAAGCTCGCCCTGCGCTCGATGCGGGCGCAACCGGTCAGCGAGGCCCAGTTCCCCGAGCTGTACCGGATGGTGCGGGAGCTCTCCACCCAGGCCGGCAAGCCGATGCCCCGGCTCTACGTGAGCCCGACGGCGCAGCCCAACGCGTTCGCCACCGGGCGCAACCCGGAGCACGCGGCGGTCTGCGTCACCCAGGGGATCGTGGAGATCCTCGACTACCGGGAGCTGCGCGGAGTGATCGGGCACGAGCTGTCCCACGTCTACAACCGGGACATCCTGATCTCCAGCGTGGCGGCGGGCCTGGCCGGCATCATCACCATGTTGGCCAACATCGCCTGGTTCATCCCGCTCGGCTCCTCCGACGACGAGGACGGCCCGAACCCGGCCGTGCTGCTGCTCACCCTGATCCTCGGCCCGATCGCGGCGACCGTGATCCAGCTGGCGATCAGCCGCAGCCGCGAATACCAGGCCGACGCGTCCGGCGCCGAACTGAGCCGCGACCCGCTCGCCCTGGCCAGCGCCCTCCGGAAGATCCACATGGGTACGCAGAGCCGCCCGCTGGCGCCGCAGGGCCAGCTCACCAGCACCGCCCACCTGATGATCGACAACCCGTTCAAGCGGGGCGGCGGCATCGCCGCGATGTTCGCCACCCACCCGCCGATGGAGCAGCGGGTGGCCCGCCTGGAGCAGATGGCCCGCAACTCCGGGCCGGTGCAGTTCCAGCGCTGACCCGCCGTACTCCGCACCGCGCCCGCGTCCCACGACGCGGGCGCGGTGGTGTGTCCGGGCACAATGCGTTTCCCCCGGTCATGTCGCGCCGTTAGGGTCGAAACGTCTCCCACTCATTACCACCCGGAGGTTCGACCGTGGCCGCACTGCGCCAGTACCTGGGCGTCTGGCGGATCCCCGGCGCGCCGATGCTGCTGATCCTCGGCATCGTCGGCCGGCTCGGGATCGGCATGACCCCGCTGGCGCTGCTGCTCGTCGTCGAGCAGGTCACCGGCCGCTACTCCCTGGCCGCCGTCGCCGGTGGCATCTACGCGCTCGCCGGCGCCGCGCTCAGCCCGGTCGCCGGCCGGATCGCCGACCGGGTCGGACCCACGCCGGTGCTGCTGGCCACCGCGCTGGCCCACCCGCTCGCCCTGCTCGGGCTGCTCGCCGCCAGCCGCTCCGGGGCCGGCAACCTCGCCGTGATCTACCTGGCCGCCGGCGTCGCCGGCGCCACCTACCCGCCGCTCACCGCCGCGATCCGGGGCGCCTGGAACGACCTCACCGCACCGGCCACCGGCCGGGCGCACCTGCGTAACACCGCGCTCGCCGCCGAGACCTCCCTCTTCGAGGTCGTCTTCGTGCTCGGGCCGCTGCTGGTGGCCGGGTTCGTGCTGCTCGCCGACGCGTCCGCCGCGCTGGTCGGCGCCGCCGTGGTCACCCTGGTCGGCACCGGCACGGTCGCCCTCGGCCGGGTCATGCGCGGCTGGCGCCCGCACCCCCGGGAGCACCACGCGCGCGGCCTCGGCCCGCTGCGGGTCGGCGGCTTTCCCGCGCTGCTCGTCTGTGTGGCCAGCCTCGGCATCGCGTTCGGCGCCTCCGGCGTGATCGTCCCGGCCTTCGCCGCGAACACCGGCACCGCCGACCCGGAGAGCCTGGCCGGCGTGCTGCTCGCCGTCTGGGGCATCGGCAGCGCCGTCGGCGGTTTCTGGTTCGGCGTGCGCAAGCCGGCCGCCAACATGACCCGCCAGTTCGCCTGGCTGCTCGCCACCGTCGCGGCCAGCCTCGCCGTCTTCGCGGTGATCCCCGACCCGGCGGCGCTCGGCGTCGCGCTGGTGCTCGGCGGCGCCGCCATCGCCCCCGCGCTCACCCTGGAGAACACCCTGGTCGGGCGCATCGCCCCGGCCGGCATGCTGAACGAGGCGTACACCTGGGTGGTCACCATGTCGGTGGCGGCCAGCGCCGCCGGCGGGTCGATCGCCGGGCTGATCGTCGACCACGCCGGCGGCGTGCCGTGGGCGTTCGTCTTCGCCGGGGCGGCGGTCGGCGTCGGCGCCCTGGTCGCCGCGCTGCCGGCCGGCCCGATCGCCCGGGCCGAAGCCACCGCCGTACGCGCCGAGCAGTCGCTCGCCGCCTGAGCGCTCACCGATCGCCGGTCACCACCACCCGCTCCACCCCGGGCAGCCCCGCCACCGCGTCCCGGATCGGCGTCGGGTCCTCACCGTCTGCCAGCAGAACCGAGGTGACGACCCGTCCGGTGGGGTCCGGCCGGGACGCGACGGTCAGGCCGCCGCAGCGCAGCCCGACGTCCCCCCGCGCCTGCGAGATCCGGTAGCTCACCTCCCCGAGCTGGGGATCACCCGTGCCCGGCCGGAACACGACGTCCAGCCGCACCGGCCGGTCGGCGTGACAGCGGGCCGACGGCGTCGCGGACGCCGCGCCCGCGCCGCCGCCGACCGGCACCGGCGACGCCGCCGGCCCGAGCAGCGCCGGCAGGGTTGCCGCGCCACCGGCCACCGCCACCGTCGCCACCCCGGCCAGGACCGTCGCCCGTCGCCGGCTGCGCGCCCGACCCCGGGCCCGTACCTCCGCCGACGGGCTCAACCGCAGCCCGGCCACGTCGTGCTCCAACGCCCGCAGGGCGTCACCGATGCGTGCCGACATCGATCTCCTCCTTCTCGTCGGTGAGCAGAACGGCGAGCGCGGCGCGTGCCCGGGACAGGTGCGACTTGACCGTCCCCACCGGCATGCCGGTGCTCCGGGCGATCTCCGCCACGGGCAGGTCGTGCAGGTGGTGCAGGACGACGACCAGCCGCTGCGCGTCCGGCAGCCGGCGCAGCGCCGCCAGCACCGCGACCCGGTCCGGGCCCGGGCCGGGCACCGGGGCGTCCCGGCCCAACCGCGCCCGGGCGGCGAACCAGCGCCGCAGGCCACGCCAGCGGTTGGCGGTCAGCCGCCAGGCCACCATCCGCACCCAGCCCTCCGGATCCTCGTACGCCCCGACGGTCGACCAGCGCTGCCAGGCCCGCGCGTACGCCTCCTGCGTCACGTCCTGGGCCTCGGCCAGGTCACCGCAGAGGGCGTAGACGTGGTGCACGACCCGCCGGGCGGTCGCGGTGTAGAAGGCGTCGAATTCCTCGGACCCGTCCATACCGACCTCCCCGTGTCCGCTCTCACCACACGACACCCCGCGGCGGGTCCGGCGGTTGCACCGGGATCAGGGCACTCCGGGCCGTACCCGGTCCACCTCGCCGGCCGACGGTTCCTCCCGGTCCCGGTAAGGGTGGCCGCGGCGGTCCTCCGCCGGCGGCCCGGCCCTCCTCCGGGAGCGCCGCCCCGGCCCGGGGCGGGCGAGGAACCCGGCCGTGACCACACCGAGCGCGAGGATCGCCGTGGCGCAGGCCAGCAGCGTGGGCCGCGCGCCGAGCGCGGCGGTCAGCGGGCCGCCGAGCATGGTCCCCAGCGGGACCGCCAGCACGGTGACCGCCCCGTTGGCCGCCAGCACGCGGGGCAGGTCCCCGGCGTCGGCACGGCTCTGGACCAGCGCGGTGGAGGTCGGCCGGTAGGGCGCCCAGGCCAGGCCGGCCAGGGCGAAGGCCGGCAGCGCCAGGGCGAACGGCGCACCCAGCCCGAGCGGCAGCAACGCGGCGCCGAAAGCCACCACCACGCCGACGAGCGTGGGCCGCAACGGCCACCCGCGCAGGTGGCCGGTGACCAGGCCGCCGAGCAGCGAGCCGACCCCGAACGCGGTGTAGTAGGCGCCGA
Organism: Micromonospora sp. WMMD754; assembly: GCF_049315235.1. NCBI lineage: Bacteria > Bacillati > Actinomycetota > Actinomycetes > Micromonosporales > Micromonosporaceae > Micromonospora > Micromonospora sp. WMMD754. The sequence continues at coordinate 1,273,157 of NZ_CP186058.1, read as the reverse complement.
GCGTCGCGGCGGAGGCGTGCGGGTCCTCGCTGACCAGCACCGGCATGGCGACGTAGAAGGGTCCGAAGAGGAAGAAGAAGCCGACGGTCAGCGACAGCAGGCCGAGCAACGACCGGTCCCGCCCGATGATCCGGAACCCCGAGGTACGCGACGGACCGTCCCCCGCCGCCCGCCCGGCGCGCCGCTCACGCGCCGGAACGGCGAGGCGGTAGCTCACCGCCAGCACGGCGAAGCTGGCGGCGTCGACCGCGAGCACCCACACCGGGCCGACCTGGACGATGAGGAGACCGGCCAGCGGCGGACCGACCACCGTGGCCGCCTGCCCGAAGAGACCGAGCAGCGCGTTGGCGGCCAGGTGGTGCCGCTGCGGCAGCAACTCGGCCACCAGCGTGAACTGTCCGGCCGCCCCCCACGGGTGCAGCAGCGACGACACCGCGAGCAGGGCCACGTAGAGCCCGACGTCCAACACCCCGGCGAGGTGGGCGACCGGGATCGCCCCCAGCGCGACCGCGCGGACCGTCGCGTCCCAGCCGGCGAGCTGCGCGCCGCCGCGTCCGCCCAGCAGCCGGCCGAACAGCACCGTGCCGGCCGCGCCCGGCAGCGTGTACGCGGCCACCGCGAACGCCGTCCAGGTGCCCCGCTGATCGACCGGCGCGAGGTGCAGCGCCAACCAGGTGACCGCGACCAGGGCCAGCCCGTCGCCGAGAGCGGAGACGGCGAGCCCGGGCAGTAGCCGGCGGAGCACCGGTTGGGCGAACACCGGCCGGTAGGGGAGCAGCATCGTCGGTCGCATGGTGCCCAGCCGACCGCATCAGGGGCGCGTACCCCAAGCAAGTTGCCCGAGGGCAGAAGGCCGGCCGCCGTGCGGGCGGCCGGCGGGCGCGACTACCGGTAGTTGGTGAACTGGAGCGCGACCCCGAAGTCCTCGCCCTTGAGCAGCGTGATGACGGCCTGGAGGTCGTCCTTCTTCTTGCCGGTGACGCGGAGCTGGTCGCCCTGGATCTGCGCCTGGACGCCCTTCGGGCCCTCGTCGCGGATCTTCTTGCTGATCGCCTTGGCCTTGTCCGACTCGATGCCCTGGATCACCTTGGCGTCGATCTTGAAGATCTTGCCCGACGGCCGGGGGTCGCCGGCGTCCAGCGACTTCAGCGAGATGTTCCGCTTGACCAGCTTCTCCTTGAAGACCTCCAGCGCCGCCCGGACGCGCTCCTCGGTCTCCGCCTGGAGGCCGATCGCCTCCTCGCCCGACCAGGAGATCTCGGCGCCGGTGCCGCGGAAGTCGAACCGCGTCGCGAGCTCCTTCTCCGCCTGGCGGAGGGCGTTGTCGACCTCCTGGCGGTCGACCTTGCTCACGATGTCGAACGACGGGTTCGCTGCCATGCTTCTGCTCCTGCTGTCCGGCGGTGTGTCCTGTTCCGTCCCGTGCTGACCAGCCCGGGACCCCCTGACGGTACCCGCTTGCGACGGAGCCGGGGGCAACCGCTATCCTTGCTTCCGCCGCCGCGTTGCGACGCGGTGGGGTGCCCTGGCGGGTTGCCCGAGCGGCCAATGGGAGCGGACTGTAAATCCGTCGCGAAAGCTACAGAGGTTCGAATCCTCTACCCGCCACCAGGCGAAAGCAAGGCCCTTGAACTGCGGAAACGCGAGTCAAGGGCCTTGCTTGTCTCCTGCGTCGGCTGGCCGTGGCTGACCCTGACCGTCGTTGAGGTCGGTCGTGCCGTGGCCCGCGTCGGTGTTCGGAGGTTGGTGTGACGGATTGGCAGACACTGAGCGAGCAGGTGCGGTCGCGGGTGTTGGCCGCCAGCGCTGGTACGGCGGTGGCGTTCGCCGCTGTCACGGCGGAGCGGTTGATCCGTCTGGATCCGCGACGGCTGCCGTTCACGCAGAGCCTGCGGCCTCTGCTCGACCTGGTGTGGCGTGCTGCCGCCGGCGACCAGACCGCCTTCAAGCCCATCGCCGTCGCCCTTGGCGAGTTCTATCTCAGCGAGTACTGCCACAACGATGGGCAGGACGGCCCGGATGACGCCGACGACGACCCGGCCGCGGCGATCCTTTTCGCGGCGGAGTGCTACCTCCATGCGGAGCCGGCCTTCGCCGTGCACGTCGCAGGCCGGGCCATCGACGCCGCCGACCACCGCGTGGAGCTGGCGTCCGAGGGCCGTGCCGGTGACGAGGCCGTCGACGTCGACCCCGAGGACGCGATGGTTGCGGAGGTACGGCGACAACGTGCCGACCTCGACGCCCTCGCCCCGTACGCCACGACACTCTCGCGTGCCCGGTTCGGTCTACCTGTCGACGAGGGGGAGCGCCTCTTGGCCGCGCTACGCGAGATCGTCACCGAATCGGCGCCCACGCCGAGCACGGGCGGGGGCTGACCCGGATCCGATCGACGGCGACGGGAACGCGGAGCATCAGGTGGCCGGTGGGCCTCCGGGCCGGCACCACCCACGTTGGGACTCGCGGGTGTGCGGGGTGGGCCGGGTTCGCGGCGTCCGGCATGCACGGGCCATTCCCGGCGGTCCGCCGGATGGGGACGGGTGTCCGCGAATCGGACAGCGTGGGCCCTTGCCCAGACATCGACGATGGTGGAGTCTGGTCGGGGGTCGCCGTCACCGCCCGGACCGCGGTCCACTGTCGTCAGCGTAGATGATCATGAAGCGTGGTGAGTGAATTCGGTCTTACGCGCAGTTGGTCGGGAAGGCGCTGTGTGGCGTCTTCCGTAGCAGCGCCGGAACCGATCGTGACACCGAGCTGGGTCGGAGGGACGGGCGCGGGAGTCGAACGGATGATTTCCCTGTCTGCCGCGACAGGGGCGGTTCTCCACGCCTTTTGCGCGTGCCCCCCGTGTGGCACCATCGTGGAACCTCCACCTTCGCTGAAACTCTCTCGACAGGAGCAATCATGTTTGGTCGAAGGTTTGGCCGACTGCTTGGCTCACTTTTCGTCCTGGCTGCCTTCTTGGGCGGCGCTGCTGGTCTCGTCGGCGACGGCAGCACCGGGGGCGCGGTCCTCGTGGACATCACCTGGAACTGACCGGGGCTGCCGGTCGGCGTCGTCGGTCGGGCTCGGGCGTGCCTCGACGCTCGCCGACCTACCCGTGACCCGCGACGGCCACGAAGCAGGGCGGCGCCAGCCCGAAGGAGCGGCATGACCGGACGCGACCATCCACGACGCCGGTCGTCCGAGGACGCGTGGATCATCACGGCGCCGATGGCGCTGGTCGCCGTCGCCTGCGCCACGGTGACGGCCCTCGTCGCGGACCATCCTGTCGGCCGATGGCCGCAGGCGGTGCTTCTCCTCGTACTCATGGTCGTGGCGGGGTTGCCGCTGCTGACCCTCGTCGTCCGCCGGCAGACGGTCGGCGTCACGTTGGCCGAGCTTCCGCTCGTGCTGGCGCTGTTCTTCCTGCCGCCGCTGACCGTGGTGCTGGTGCACACCCTGGCGTCTCTCATCACGCACCTGCGGCACCGCTTCGCGGCGCCCAAGGTCTGGTTCAACGTCGCCCGGGTGGCCGCCGGCACCTCGCTCGCCGTGCTGGTCCTCCAGGCCTTTCCACCGCTGGAGGGGGTCGGGCCCCGCACCTGGCTGAGCATCTCCGCGGCGGTGGGCACGTTCATGCTGGTCAGCATGACCAGCGTGACGGCGGTGCACGTGCTGCTGCACGGGTGGCAGGCCGGCTGGGGCGTGCTTCGCAGCACCCGCACGGTGATGCTGACGGCCGCGATCAACGTGTCCGTCGGCCTGATCATGCTGATCCTGCTGCGGAGCAGTTGGTGGTCGCTGCTGCTGCTCGCCGCGTTGGGCGCGGGATTCGCCCTGGTCTACCGCTCCTACGCCCAGTTCTTCCGGCAGCACCGCACCCTGACCGACCTCTACGAGTTGACCCGGGCGGTGGTGGAGAGCGGGCAGAGCGGCACCCTGGCGGACGTCCTCATCGGTCGGGTCCGTGCCCTCATGCAGGCCGAGTACGCGACCCTCTGGCTGCCGGCCCAGGGGCGGCATCCGGCGACCCTGCTCACCGCCCGCCCCGACGACCCGGGTCTGCTCGACATGGCCCCCGTCCCGCAGGCGCTGCGGGACAAGGTGCGGGAAACCGGGCGTACGGTGGCGGTCGGGCACGGGGTGACGACCGACGGCGAGTTCCGGGCCCGGCTGACGCAGCAGCGGGTCAAGGACGCCGTGGTGGTGCCGCTGCGCTCCGGGCCGGTGGTGATCGGCACCCTCGAGGTGGCCAACCGGCTCGGCGACGGCAACTACTTCACCTCGGCGGACATCGCGCTCGTGGAGACGGTCGCGGCGCACGCCGCCGTGGCGCTGGAGAACTCCCGCCTGGTCGACCGCCTGCGGCACGACGCCGACCACGACACGTTGACCAAGCTGCCGAACCGGCGCCGGATCAGCGCGGCGGTGGCCGAGGCGGTCAAGATCGCCGCTCCCGGCGAGGTGGTGGCGCTGCTGCTCTTCGACGTCGACCGGCTGCGCCAGGTCAACGAGTCGCTCGGCCACGCGGCCGGTGACAAGGTCCTGGTCGAGGTGGCCCAGCGGCTGCGCGTCTGCGCGCCCTCGTCCGCCCTGGTCGGTCGCGCCGGCGGCGACGAGTTCCTGGTGACGCTGCGGTTGGAGAGCGCCGAGGCGGCGCTGGAGCTGGCCGGTCAGCTGCGGGAGCAGATCCGCGACGAGATGGTGTTCGACGCGCTCACCCTGGACGTGGACACCGCCGTCGGGGTGGCCGTGCACCCCGAGCACGGCAGCGACGCCCAGGCGCTGCTGCAGCGGGTCGACCTGGCGGCGACGGCGGCGAAGGCGGTGCCGGGCAGCGTCCAGCTCTACAGTCCGGGGCTGGAGTCCCGTTCGCTGCGCCGGCTCGACCTCGCCGGCGACCTGCGCCGGGCGCTCGACGACGCCGCGCTGGAGGTCTACTTCCAGCCCAAGGTGACCCTGCGCGACCGTCGGCTGGTAGGGGTCGAGTGCCTGGCCCGCTGGGAGCACCCGGCGCACGGCACGGTCGCGCCGGAAGACTTCGTGTCGGTGGCCGAGCACACCGGCCAGCTCGGCCGGCTCACCGAGTTCGTGCTGCGGGAGAGCCTGTGCCGCAGCCGCGACTGGAGCCACGGCGACCAGCCGCTCTCCGTCTCGGTCAACCTGGCCGCGCGGACGCTCACCGACCAGCACTTCCCCGCGCTGGTGCGCGACCTGCTCGCGGAATATGGCGTCCCTCCGCAGCGGCTCACCCTGGAGATCACCGAGGCCGGGGTGCTGGACGGCACCGAACGTCCCATCCCGACCCTGCGGAGCCTGCGCGACCTCGGGGTCCGGCTCTCGGTGGACGACTTCGGCACCGGCAACTCGTCCCTGGCGCAGCTGCGCCGGCTGCCGGTGCACGAGGTGAAGGTGGACCGGTCGTTCGTGCAGGGGATGGCGACCGATCCGAGCGACCTGGCCATCGTCAACGCCGTGGTGACGCTCTCCCAGCAGTTCGGGCTGACCGTGGTGGCCGAGGGGGTGGAGAGCGAGTTGACCCTGGAGCTGTTGCAGGACATCGGCTGCGAGATCGGCCAGGGCTTCCTGTTCAGCCGGCCCCTGCCGTACGAGCGACTGGAGACCTGGTTCGGCGCCCAGGTCGATCCGGAGACGGTCGCCGCCGGGGAGCTGCCGCGCCTGCGTGTGGTGCCCTGATCAGGTGTGACACCCGACGGGGGGATCCGATTTCACCTCGGCGGCGCGGTCGTGTACTGTTTCCTCTGCGCGACACCCCCCGGGGTGATCGGGTAGGCCCCCTTAGCTCAGTCGGCAGAGCGTCTCCATGGTAAGGAGAAGGTCTACGGTTCGATTCCGTAAGGGGGCTCAGAGGGTCCGGCTGGACCCGCCACGGCGGTGTAGCTCAGATGGCAGAGCAAGCGGCTCATAATCGCTGTGTCGCCGGTTCAAGTCCGGCCACCGCTACTCTCGTCCTCCGGGTGACCCCGGTGGCCGGTGGGATGGGCGCCACAGGCGCCCACTTTGCATGTCTGCGTCGTCAGCGCGTACGCTGACACGCCGTAGTTCGTTATCCGTGAGCGAGGAAGGCACTCCGCCGTGGCGAAGGCGACCGATGTCCGGCCGAAGATCACTTTGGCGTGTGTGGAGTGCAAGGAGCGCAACTACATCACGCGCAAGAACCGCCGTAACGACCCGGACCGCATCGAGCTGAAGAAGTTCTGCCCCCGGGACGGCAAGCACACCGTCCACCGCGAGACCCGCTGATCCGCGGCCGGCGCTGCCGGCCCCGTAGCAGCTTCCGAACGCCGATCCGCCCGGTCGGTGGCCCCCGGGCCGCCCGACCGCACGGATCGGCGTTCGTGTTTTCCGTGTAGGTTCGCGGCATGTCCCTGGACCCGTCCTTCGTCGGCCGGACCTATCCGCCGACCGCCCCCTATCAGGTGGGCCGAGAAAAGATCCGCGAGTTCGCCACCGCCGTCGGCGCGACCGACCCGGCGCACCACGACCCGGAGGCGGCCCGGGCGCTGGGCCACCCCGACCTGGTGGCGCCGCCGACGTTCCCGGTGATCGTGACCATGGCCGCCAGTCGGCAGATCGTCGAGGACCCGGCGTTGGGCGTCGACTACAGCCGGGTGGTCCACGGCGACCAGCGGTTCGCGTACACCCGACCGGTGGTGGCCGGGGACGAGCTGGTGTGCGCGAACACCATCGAGGAGATCACCAACCGGGGCGGCCACGGTTTCCTGACCACCCGCACCGACGTGAGCACCGTCGCCGGCGAGCCGGTGGTCGCGGTCTGGTCCAAGATCGTCGTACGCGGGGAGGCGTGAGGATGGAGCTGCCCGTCCAGACCTACCGGGTGACCCGGGCGGACCTGGTCCGCTACGCGGGCGCCTCGGGGGACTTCAACCCGATCCACTGGAGCGACCGGACCGCCACCGGGGTGGGCCTGCCCGGGGTCATCGCCCACGGCATGTTCACCATGGCCCTGGTCGGTCGCGCGCTCGCCGGCTGGGCCGGCTCGCCGGACGCGGTGGTCGACTTCGGCGTCCGCTTCACCCGCCCGGTGGTCGTGCCGGACACCGACGAGGGCACCGAGATCGAGGTCGCCGCGGTGGTCAAGGAGGTCACCGAGGACGGCCTGACCAGGCTCGACATCACCGCGACGTGCCGGGGAGAGAAGGTGTTGTCGCAGGCCCGGGCGTTGGTCCGGACGACGGGCTGAGGGTTCGCCCGACGCGCGAGGGGTGGACCGGTTGGGAAAGTCGCACGACTACCCGTACACTGGTCCGCCGTGGGGCAAGTGACCCCCGCTCGGCACCTTGTGCCCGGGCGGAGGTGAGTTGCCGCACAGGGGTGTAGCTCAATTGGCAGAGCAGCGGTCTCCAAAACCGCAGGCTGCAGGTTCAAGTCCTGTCACCCCTGCGCCTCAGGCCTGACCGTTCCCGTGGGTCGCGCCGCCTCACCGGCGGCGTCCGGCCCGTGGTGGTGGCACCGGTGGGGTGGTTCCGAGGCACTCGGGGCCCTCCCGGCCGGTCCGCCGGCCGCGGCCCGTCGCGGGACGGTTGGTCCGGCCGGTGTGATCAACACGCCGCGCACGCCGCCCGGCGTGCGACCCCATATCCCGCACGGAGGGCGAAGTGGCCGAGAGCAAGCGGCGCGGCGAGGACGACGGCGACGAGCGTCTGGACGACGCAACCGTCGACGGCGTGGCCGACGACGACGCCACCGACGCGGACGAGCCGGTTTCCCGGGGTGGCACCGCCACCCGTAAGCGGGCCAACGCCGAGCCGACCGAGGGCCGCAAGACCCGCAAGGACACCGAGCGGATCGGGCTGTTCGCCCGCATCGCGCGGTTCTTCCGCGAGGTTGTGGCCGAGCTGCGTAAGGTCATCTGGCCGACCCGCAAGGAGCTGCTGACCTACACGGCCGTGGTGGTCACCTTCGTGGCGGTGATGCTGGCGATCGTGGCCGGCCTGGACTACGGCTTCGCCAAGGCCGTGCTGTGGGTCTTCGGCAACCCCAGCTGACCTGCGGACAGCGATACTGACGGAAGTGAGCGAGCGTGCCTGAGTACGACGAGACCGCCGAGACCCCGGACGAGCAGTCCGCGGTGGCGACGGCGGCCAACAACGAGTCGGTCGAGGCCGCCAGCGAGCCGGAGTTCCCGACCACCGAGCCGGCCCCGGACGAGGACTTCGACCCGGTTGCCGAGCTGCGCCAGAAGCTGCGGTACGCGCCCGGCGACTGGTACGTGGTGCACTCGTACGCCGGCTACGAGAACAAGGTCAAGACCAACCTCGAGACCCGGATCACCTCCCTCGACATGGAGGACTTCATCTACCAGGTCGAGGTGCCGACCCGGGAAGAGGTCGAGGTCAAGAACGGCAAGCGGTCGCAGGTCCAGGCGAAGGTCTTCCCGGGCTACATCCTGGTCCGGATGGAGTTGACCGCCGAGTCCTACTCCTGCGTCCGGAACACCCCGGGGGTCACCGGCTTCGTCGGTGCCACCGACCGGGCCGACCGGCCGGCGCCGCTGAGCCTCGACGAGGTGCTCAAGTGGCTGGCCCCGGCGGTCGAGACCGAGCAGAAGAAGGCCAAGCCCGAGGTCAAGGTCCTCGACTTCGAGGTCGGCGACTCGGTCACCGTCACCGACGGCGCGTTCGCGTCGCTGCCGGCGACGATCAGCGAGATCAACGCCGACCAGCAGAAGCTCAAGGTGCTGGTGTCGATCTTCGGCCGGGAGACGCCGGTCGAGCTGAACTTCAACCAGGTCGCCAAGATCTGACGTACGTCGGCACCGGCGGCCCGCCCTCCCGGGGGTGGCCGCCGGTGCGTCGTCTCACCGGCTCGCCCACCTCGGCGAAAACTCGGTAGAGGTTTGCGCTACCCTTTAACGTCGGCCCTCCGCATCGCGCTGACCGTGCGCGCCCGCGGGCGGCGGAGAATCCCAGTTCCAAGCCCCAGGAAGAGACATGCCTCCGAAGAAGAAGCTCGTCAAGACGTTCACGCTTCAGCTGCCGGCGGGCCAGGCCACCCCGGCGCCGCCGGTCGGCCCCGCGCTCGGCCAGCACGGCGTGAACATCATGGAGTTCTGCAAGTCCTACAACGCGCAGACCGAGTCCCAGCGGGGCGACATCGTCCCCGCCGAGATCAGCGTCTACGAGGACCGCACGTTCACCTTCGTGCTGAAGACCCCGCCCGCCGCCCGGCTGCTGATCAAGGCCGCCGGCGTGCAGAAGGGCTCGGGCGTCCCGCACAAGGAGAAGGTCGGCTCGGTCACCCGCGCCCAGCTGCGCGAGATCGCCGAGAAGAAGATGGCGGACCTCAACGCCAACGACATCGACCAGGCCGAGAAGATCATCGCCGGCACCGCCCGGTCGATGGGTCTGACCGTCGCCGACTGATCTCGCTCCACCGCTCCACCCGATCTTTCTGTTCGTGGGAGGGCCGCATTCGTCGCGCGCCCGCCAGAGACCACAGGAGTCACCAGAAATGCAGCGCAGCAAGAGCTACCGCAAGGCCGCCGAGGTCATCGACCGGTCGAAGCTCTACACCCCCGCCGAGGCCGTCAAGCTGGCCAAGGAGACCACCAACGTCAAGTTCGACGCCACGGTCGAGGTCGCGATGCGCCTCGGCGTCGACCCCCGCAAGGCGGACCAGATGGTCCGCGGCACGGTCAACCTGCCGCACGGCACCGGTAAGACCGCCCGCGTGATCGTCTTCGCCGCCGGCGCGAAGGCCGAGGAGGCCGTCGCCGCGGGTGCGGACGAGGTGGGCACCGACGAGCTGGTCGCCCGCATCCAGGGTGGTTGGCTGGACTTCGACGCGGCGATCGCCACGCCGGACCAGATGGCCAAGATCGGCCGGATCGCGCGGATCCTGGGCCCGCGCGGCCTGATGCCGAACCCGAAGACGGGCACCGTGACCATGGACGTCACCAAGGCCGTCGCGGACATCAAGGGCGGTAAGATCACCTTCCGGGTGGACAAGCACTCCAACCTGCACCTGATCATCGGCAAGTCCTCCTTCTCGGAGGCCCAGCTGGTGGACAACTACGCTGCGGTGCTCGACGAGGTGCTCCGCGCCAAGCCGTCCGCCGCCAAGGGCACCTTCCTCAAGAAGGTCACCCTCACCACCACCATGGGCCCGGGCGTCCCGGTCGACCCGAAGATCGTGAAGAACCTGCAGGAAGCCTCCTCCGAGGCCTGATCGACGCGTACCGCCCGACGGGGCCCCGCCACCACTCGTGGCGGGGCCCCGTCGGTCTGTCCGCTGTGGCACGCTCGGCGCATGCGGCTCGAAGACGTCTGGCTCCGCTACCACCGGCGCGGCCCGTGGGTGCTGCGGCAGGTCGACGTGGCGATCGGTCCGGGTGAGGTCGCGGTCGTGCTCGGCCGCAACGGCGCGGGCAAGTCCACGCTGCTCCAACTCGCCGCCGGGGTGCTGCGGCCGACCCGGGGCCGGGTGGCCGACCGGCCGCCGACCGTCGGCTGGGTGCCGGAGCGGTTCCCCGCCGACCAGCCGTTCACCGTCGGGGCCTACCTGTCCGCGATGGGTCGCGTCGCCGGCCTCCCGGGTCCCGCCGCCGACCGGGCGGTGCGGCACTGGGTCGAGCGACTGGGCCTGAGCCGATTCCACGACGTGCGCCTGCCGCAGCTGTCCAAGGGCACCGCCCAGAAGGTCGGCCTGGCGCAGGCGCTGCTGCGGCCGCCCGGCCTGCTGGTGCTCGACGAGCCCTGGGAGGGGCTGGACGCGGCGGCCCGCGAGCTGGTCCCGGAGATGATCGGCGAGGTGCTGGCCGACGGCGGCGCGGTGCTGGTCAGCGACCACCGCGGGGAGACGGTCCGCCTGCCGGGCGCGCGGCAGTGGTCGGTCACCGCCGGCACGCTGACGGAGGCCGTGCCGTCCGGTGGCCCGGTCGTCGCGGTGGTCGAGCTGGCGGTGCCGGTCGCGGGGCTGGCCGCCGCCGTCGCCCGGCTGCGCGCCGACGGCCACCAGGTCCTGCGGATACGCGACCACGCGGCCCCGCCGACCGTCGGGTCACCGGAGCGGGCCGCGGAGGCCGACGGCTCCGGGGAGCGGGCGTTCGCCCCCGAGCCGGGCCCCACCGATCCGCCGGTCGCCAGTTCCGGTGCCGACCCGGAGGTGCCGGTCGCCGGCTCCGACGCCGATCCGAGGGGGCCGGTCGCCGGTTCCGGTGCCGGGCCGGAAGTTCCGGTCGCCGGCTCCGACGCCGATCCGAGGGGGCCGGTCGCCGGCTCCGACGACGACCCGGAGGTGCCGGTCGCCGACTCCGACCGTTCCGGCGTGGCCTCGGAGGTGGGCCGGTGATCGCCCTGGTCCGGCTGCGGCTGGCCGGCTTCGTGCGGACCGGGCGGGCGTTGGCGCCGGTGCTGGCCGGCCTACTCGTGCTGGGGATCCTGCACGGCGGCGGTCGGGCCCGGCCGGCGGAGGCCTACGGGGTGTCCGCGGTGGTGCTGTTCCCGGTGCTGGCCTGGCAGACCAAGATCCTGCTGGACGTCGAGCCCGACGTGCAGCGCCGGCTGGCCCGGGTGGTGGTCGGGCCGGTCCGGGAGCGGCTCGCCGGCCTGCTCGCGGCGTTCCTGGCCGGGCTCGCCGTGGTGGTGGTCGCGCTGGCGGTGCCGTGGCCGCTCGGCGGGGTGACGCCGGCCGCCGGGCCGGGGGAGCGGTCCGTCCTCGTCGGGGTGGTCCTCGGGCTCTGGGCGCACCTGCTCGCCCTGCCGGCCGCGGTGGCGCTCGGCGCCCTGGCCAGCCGGGCGATCACCCGCAGCGCGGGCTACGGGGTGGCGGTGCTGGCGGTGGGCGCGGTCGGGGTGGTGGTGTTCGGCCTCTCCGACTCGGTGGCGCCGTGGCTGGTCCCGCCGGTGATGGCCACCGCGCGGGCGGTGACCGGCCCGGTCTCGCCCGACGCCGGCCTGCTCCTCACCGGGTGGGCGGCGCTCTGGGCGGTGGTGGCGCTGGCCGGCTACTCCTGGGGTCGTCGCACCCGGGCCTGACCCGGGGCGGGGTGACCGGGAGCACACGGGGCGATTTGGCGCTGCGCGAGGCGTCGCGTAACCTGGTGCGGTAGTTCCACCCAAAGACCGCTGGTCACCGTGCCCTGGCACGGTCGAAGGTCCCGCGACGACGGGCGACCCGCGCAGGGCGGCAAGCGAAACTCGGTGTCACGCACGGTCCGCCGACTGTGCCTGTGCCGCCGGCCCTCGCCCCGTGCGCCCTGCGCCGGGGCTTTTCTCGTTGTCGTGGTGTCTCCGCCGCCGTCGCGAGTTCCTCGTCGCCGGCGTACCAGCTCCGAGCAACGAGAGAGGAGGGACATGGCGGACAAGCCGATCCGGGCCGACAAGGCCACGGCCGTCGCCGAGCTGACCGAGAGCTTCCGCGCCGCGGGAGCCACCGTGCTCACCGAGTACCGCGGGCTCACGGTTTCGCAGCTCACCCAGCTGCGACGCTCGCTCGGCAAGGAGACCAGCTACACGGTCGCGAAGAACACGCTGGCCAAGCGTGCCGCGGCCGATGCGGGCATCTCCGGCCTCGATGAGCTGTTCACCGGTCCTACCGCGCTGACTTTCGTTTCGGGCGACGTCGTCGAGGCGGCGAAGGGCCTTCGCGACTTCGCGAAGGCCAACCCGAAGCTCGTCATCAAGGGCGGTGTCTTCGAGGGCAAGGCCATTTCCGCGGCCGAGGTCACGAAGCTCGCCGACCTGGAGTCCCGCGAGGTGCTGCTGGCCAAGCTGGCCGGCGCCATGAAGGGCAACCTGAGCAAGGCCGCGGCCCTGTTCCAGGCTCCGCTCGCCAAGACCGCGCGTCTGGCGGCCGCCCTGCAGGACAAGCGCGAGAAGGAAGAGGGCGCCGAGGCGGCCTGAGGCCCCGCGGCGCACCCACGTTCTTAGTTTTCACTTGTAGAAAGGACGCCAGACATGGCGAAGCTCAGCACCGACGAGCTGCTCGACGCGTTCAAGGAGATGACGCTGATCGAGCTCTCCGAGTTCGTGAAGCAGTTCGAGGAGACCTTCGAGGTCACCGCCGCCGCCCCGGCCGCGATGATGATGGCGGGCCCGGCCGCCGGCGGTGCCGCCGCCGAGGCCGAGCCGGAGAAGGACGAGTTCGACGTCATCCTCGACGCCGACGGTGGCAAGAAGATCCAGGTCATCAAGGTCGTGCGCGAGCTGACCGGCCTGGGCCTCAAGGAGGCCAAGGACCTGGTCGAGGCCGCTCCGAAGGCCGTCCTGGAGAAGGCCAACAAGGAGACCGCCGAGAAGGCCAAGGCCAAGCTCGAGGGCGAGGGCGCCAAGGTCACCCTCAAGTGACCTTGCGTTGACCTGACGCGCGTCCGGCTCACGTGAGCCGGGGCACACCGCGTCGCGGCGGGCGGTGATCCGGGAACGGATCACCGCCCGCCGTGTTGGTGGTGCCCGACGGCGGTGGCGTGAGCAGGGCGTACAGGTTCCTCGCACCGGCCTCCCAGCGATGCCCGCCGGTAGCCCGTCGGTGGGAAAGACACCCCGAGCGGTAACCGGCCCTTGACGCGGCACGGGCCCGGCAGGCACGCTGACATCAGCAAGACCTTCCGCGCTTGCAACGGCCGCCTCTCGGGTAAGGCAACGGCAGCACCACCGCCGCGGCACCCGAGCGGACCGGCAGGAGCGTCGCGTTCCGAGCGGCCCGGTGGACCCGGTTTTTCGAGGTCCCAGGGCTTGTTCCGCGACGACCTGCGGGGTGGGCTGGACAGCGGTTAGCCTCTCGGCTACACTGCTAGTTTGCGCTGCCTTCCGACTTGACCCCTGCTCGGAAATGTCCGTTTGCGGATATTTCTGGTGGGGTCATTGGAGTGCACGCGTACCAGCCGTTCTGCAGCACCGGTCCTCGGAAGGACGCATCTTGGCAGCTTCCCGCCCTGCGAAGACCAGTCGTACGTCGAGCGCATTCGCGCCCCGCCGAGTTTCTTTCGGTCGGATCACCGAACACCTCGAGGTCCCCAACCTCCTCGCCATCCAGAACGAGTCCTTCGACTGGCTCGTCGGCAACGAGGCTTGGCAGGGCCGGTCGGCGGACGACCCGCACGCACGCTCGGGTCTCGCGGAGATCCTCGACGAGATCAGTCCCATTGAGGACTTCTCCGGCACCATGTCGCTCTCCTTCTCGGCTCCGCGCTTCGACGAGGTCAAGGCCTCGATCGAGGAGTGCAAGGAGAAGGACCTGACCTACTGCGCGCCACTGTTCGTGACCGCGGAGTTCACCAACAACACCACTGGCGAGATCAAGAGCCAGACGGTGTTCATGGGTGACTTCCCGATGATGACGCCGAAGGGCACCTTCATCATCAACGGCACCGAGCGCGTCGTGGTCAGCCAGCTCGTCCGCTCGCCGGGCGTCTACTTCGACAAGCAGCCGGACAAGACCTCCGACCGCGACCTCTCCAGCGTCAAGGTCATCCCGAGTCGGGGTGCCTGGCTGGAGTTCGACATCGACAAGCGCGACACGGTCGGCGTCCGCATCGACCGCAAGCGTCGGCAGGCCGTCACCGTCCTGCTCAAGGCCATCGGGTGGTCCGCGGAGCGCATCCGCGAGAAGTTCGGCTGGTCCGAGCTGATGATGACCACGCTCGAGAAGGACCACATCGCCGGGCAGGACGAGGCCCTGCTCGACATCTACCGGAAGCTCCGCCCTGGCGAGCCGCCGACCCGTGAGAACGCCCAGACCCTGCTCGACAACCTCTTCTTCAACCCGAAGCGGTACGACGTCGCCAAGGTCGGGCGCTACAAGTTCAACAAGAAGCTCGAGCTGGACGTGCCGATCACCACCGGCACGCTCACCGAGGACGACATCGTCGCCACCGTGGAATACCTCTGCCGGCTGCACGCCGGTGAGGAGGGCTACGAGGCCGACGACATCGACCACTTCGGCAACCGTCGCCTGCGTACCGTGGGCGAGCTGATCCAGAACCAGGTCCGGGTGGGTCTCTCCCGGATGGAGCGGGTCGTCCGCGAGCGGATGACCACCCAGGACGTCGAGGCGATCACGCCGCAGACCCTGATCAACATCCGCCCGGTGGTGGCGGCGATCAAGGAGTTCTTCGGCACGTCGCAGCTGTCCCAGTTCATGGACCAGACCAACCCGCTGGCGGGTCTGACCCACCGGCGCCGGCTGAGCGCGCTCGGCCCGGGTGGTCTGTCCCGTGAGCGGGCCGGCTTCGAGGTCCGCGACGTGCACCCGTCCCACTACGGCCGGATGTGCCCGATCGAGACGCCGGAAGGCCCGAACATCGGCCTGATCGGCGCGCTCTCCACCTTCGCCCGGGTCAACCCGTTCGGCTTCATCGAGACGCCGTACCGGAAGGTCATCGACGGCCGGGTCACCGACCAGATCGACTACCTGACCGCGGACGAGGAGGACCGGTTCGTCAAGGCGCAGGCCAACGCCCCGCTGCGGGCCGACGGCACGTTCGCCGAGGACCGGGTCCTGGTCCGCCGTAAGGGCGGCGAGACCGAGGACGTCGCGCCCGGCGCCGTGGACTACATGGACGTGTCGCCGCGGCAGATGACCTCGGTCGCCACCGCGATGATCCCGTTCCTCGAGCACGACGACGCCAACCGCGCGCTCATGGGCGCGAACATGCAGCGTCAGGCGGTGCCGCTGGTCAAGGCCGAGGCCCCGCTGGTCGGCACGGGCATGGAGTACCGCGCGGCCGTGGACGCCGGCGACGTGGTCGTCGCCGAGGTCGGCGGTGTGGTCGAGGACCTGTGCGCGGACTACATCACGGTCCACCAGGACGACGGCCACCGCCGGACGTACCTGCTGCACAAGTTCCGCCGCTCCAACGCCGGCTCCTGCGTCAACCAGAAGCCGGTCGTCTTCGAGGGCGACCGCGTCGAGGCCGGCCAGGTCATCGCCGACGGTCCGTGCACCGACGAGGGCGAGATGGCGCTCGGACGCAACCTGCTGGTGGCGTTCATGTGCTGGGAGGGTCACAACTACGAGGACGCGATCATCCTGTCGCAGCGCCTCGTGCAGCAGGACGTGCTCACCTCGATCCACATCGAGGAGCACGAGGTCGACGCCCGGGACACCAAGCTCGGCCCGGAGGAGATCACCCGCGACATCCCGAACGTCAGCGAGGAGATGCTCGCCGACCTCGACGAGCGCGGCATCATCCGGATCGGCGCCGAGGTCGTCCCCGGCGACATCCTGGTCGGCAAGGTCACGCCGAAGGGCGAGACCGAGCTGACCCCCGAGGAGCGGCTGCTCCGCGCGATCTTCGGTGAGAAGGCGCGCGAGGTCCGTGACACCTCGCTGAAGGTGCCGCACGGCGAGACCGGCACGGTCATCGGTGTGCGTACCTTCTCCCGCGAGGACGGCGACGAGCTGCCCCCGGGCGTGAACGAGCTGGTGCGGGTCTACGTGGCCCAGAAGCGCAAGATCCAGGACGGTGACAAGCTCGCGGGCCGCCACGGCAACAAGGGCGTCATCTCCAAGATCCTGCCGGTCGAGGACATGCCGTTCCTGGAGGACGGCACCCCGGTCGACATCGTGCTGAACCCGCTCGGTGTGCCGTCCCGGATGAACATCGGCCAGGTCCTGGAGACCCACCTCGGGTGGGTGGCCAAGACCGGCTGGAGCGTCGACGGTGACGACGAGGAGTGGAAGCGCCAGCTCAAGTCGATCAACGCGCACGAGTCCGAGCCGGACACCAACGTGGCCACCCCGGTCTTCGACGGTGCCCGCGAGGAGGAGATCTCCGGCCTGCTGGCGTCGACCCTGCCCAACCGGGACGGCAACCAGCTGATCGGGCGCACCGGCAAGGCGCAGCTGTTCGACGGTCGCTCCGGTGAGCCGCTGCCCGACCCGATCGCGGTCGGCTACGTCTACATCCTGAAGCTCAACCACCTGGTCGACGACAAGATCCACGCCCGCTCGACCGGCCCGTACTCGATGATCACGCAGCAGCCGCTGGGTGGTAAGGCGCAGTTCGGTGGCCAGCGCTTCGGTGAGATGGAGTGCTGGGCCATGCAGGCGTACGGCGCCGCCTACGCCCTGCAGGAGCTGCTGACCATCAAGTCCGACGACGTCCTCGGCCGGGTCAAGGTCTACGAGGCGATCGTCAAGGGCGAGAACATCCCCGAGCCGGGCATCCCGGAGTCGTTCAAGGTGCTGCTCAAGGAGCTGCAGTCGCTGTGCCTCAACGTCGAGGTGCTCTCCAGCGACGGTGTGGCCCTGGAGATGCGCGAGACCGACGACGAGGTGTTCCGCGCCGCGGAGGAGCTGGGCATCGACCTGTCCCGGCGCGAGCCGAGCTCGGTCGAAGAGGTCTGAGGCGGTGATTCGGGGGCCGGCTCGCCGGCCCCCGATCCCGCCCGTTAGCTAGCAGTACAGACGACGACATAGGGGACACAGTGCTCGACGTCAACTTCTTCGACGAGCTGCGCATCGGTCTCGCCACCGCCGACGACATCCGTCAGTGGTCCCACGGCGAGGTCAAGAAGCCCGAGACCATCAACTACCGCACCCTCAAGCCGGAGAAGGACGGGCTCTTCTGCGAGAAGATCTTCGGTCCGCAGCGGGACTGGGAGTGCTACTGCGGTAAGTACAAGCGGGTCCGCTTCAAGGGCATCATCTGCGAGCGCTGCGGCGTCGAGGTGACCCGCTCCAAGGTTCGCCGGGAGCGGATGGGTCACATCGAGCTGGCCGCTCCGGTGACCCACATCTGGTACTTCAAGGGCGTGCCGAGCCGGCTGGGCTACCTGCTGGACCTCGCCCCGAAGGACCTCGAAAAGATCATCTACTTCGCCTCGTACGTCGTGACGAGCGTGGACGCCGAAGCGCGTCACCGCGACCTCTCGACCATCGAGAACGAGATCCTGGCCGAGAAGCGGCAGTCCGAGAACAGCCGCGACTCGGAGATCGAGAAGCGGGCCGCCAAGCTCGAGGCCGACCTGGCCGAGCTGGAGGCCGAGGGCGCGAAGGCGGACGTCCGGCGCAAGGTCAAGGAGGGCGGAGAGCGCGAGATGCGCCAGATCCGCGACCGGGCCCAGCGCGAGATCGACCGCCTCGACGAGGTCCTCGACACCTTCCGCAAGCTGGAGCCGAAGCAGCTGGTCACCGACGAGCTGCTCTACCGCGAGCTGCGCGACCGCTTCGGTGAGTACTTCACCGGCAGCATGGGCGCCGAGGCCATCAAGGCCCTGGTCCAGAACATGGACCTGGAGGCCGAGGCGGAGAACCTCCGCGAGACCATCCGCTCCGGCAAGGGTCAGCGGAAGATCCGCGCGCTCAAGCGGCTGAAGGTCGTCGCGGCGTTCCAGAACACCCGGAACTCGCCGCTCGGCATGGTGCTGGACTGCGTCCCGGTCATCCCGCCGGACCTGCGCCCGA
Source organism: Micromonospora sp. WMMD754 (assembly GCF_049315235.1). Classification (NCBI taxonomy): domain Bacteria; kingdom Bacillati; phylum Actinomycetota; class Actinomycetes; order Micromonosporales; family Micromonosporaceae; genus Micromonospora; species Micromonospora sp. WMMD754. The sequence goes on along the minus strand of NZ_CP186058.1, from coordinate 1,254,785 downwards.
TGGTGCAGCTCGACGGTGGCCGCTTCGCGACCTCCGACCTGAACGACCTGTACCGGCGTGTGATCAACCGGAACAACCGCCTCAAGCGGCTGATCGACCTCGGCGCGCCCGAGATCATCGTCAACAACGAGAAGCGGATGCTCCAGGAGGCCGTCGACGCGCTGTTCGACAACGGTCGTCGCGGTCGTCCGGTCACCGGCCCGGGCAACCGGCCGCTGAAGTCGCTCTCCGACATGCTCAAGGGCAAGCAGGGCCGGTTCCGCCAGAACCTGCTGGGCAAGCGCGTCGACTACTCCGGCCGTTCGGTCATCGTGGTCGGCCCGAAGCTCAAGCTGCACCAGTGCGGTCTGCCCAAGCAGATGGCGCTGGAGCTGTTCAAGCCGTTCGTGATGAAGCGGCTGGTGGACCTCAACCACGCGCAGAACATCAAGTCCGCGAAGCGGATGGTCGAGCGGCAGCGGCCGGTCGTGTGGGACGTGCTGGAAGAGGTCATCGGCGAGCACCCGGTGCTGCTGAACCGCGCGCCGACCCTGCACCGCCTGGGCATCCAGGCCTTCGAGCCGCAGCTGGTCGAGGGCAAGGCCATCCAGATCCACCCGCTGGTCTGCACCGCGTTCAACGCCGACTTCGACGGTGACCAGATGGCGGTCCACGTGCCGCTGTCCGCCGAGGCCCAGGCCGAGGCGCGGATCCTGATGCTGTCGTCGAACAACATCCTCAAGCCGGCCGACGGCAAGCCGGTCACCATGCCCACCCAGGACATGGTCATCGGCCTCTACCACCTCACCCACCTCACTCCGGGGGGCAAGGGCGAGGGCCGGGCGTTCAGCTCGGACGCCGAGGCGCGGATGGCGTACGACAACGGCGAGCTGCACCTGCAGACCCCGGTGAAGATCCGGCTGCACGACGTGGTCGGTGTCGACAACGGCGCCGGCGCCGAGCCCTGGACCGCCCCCGAGGGCTGGACCGAGGGCGAGCCGGTGACGGTGGAGACCACCCTGGGCCGGGTCCTGTTCAACGAGACGCTGCCCCCGGGCTACCGCTTCGTGAACTACGAGATCCGCAAGGGCCAGCTCTCCGCGATCGTCAACGACCTCGCCGAGCGCTTCCCGAAGGTGGCCCTGGCGGCCACCCTGGACGGGCTCAAGGAGGCCGGTTTCCACTGGGCCACCTGGTCCGGCGTCACCATCGGCATGGAGGACGTCATCGCTCCGCCGCGCAAGCGGGAGATCCTGGAGCGGTACGAGAAGGAAGCCGACCGGATCGACAAGCAGTACCAGCGTGGTCTGATGACCGCCGAGGAGCGTCGCGGCGAGCTCATCGAGATCTGGACCAAGGCGACCAACGAGGTCGCCAAGGAGATGGACACCGCGCTGCCGCAGGAGAACCCGCTGTGGAAGATGATCAACTCGGGTGCCCGCGGTAACCTGCTCCAGCTCCGGCAGATCGCGGCGATCCGTGGTCTGGTGGCCAACCCGAAGGGCGAGATCATCCCGCGGCCGATCAAGGCCTCGTACCGGGAGGGTCTGTCCGTGCTGGAGTACTTCATCTCCACGCACGGCGCCCGCAAGGGTCTCGCGGACACCGCCCTGCGTACCGCCGACTCGGGTTACCTGACCCGGCGTCTGGTGGACGTCTCGCAGGACGTCATCATCCGCGAGGAGGACTGCGGCACCGACCGGGCCATCCCGATGCAGATCGGTGAGCGGATCGACGGCAAGCTGGTCGTGCACGAGCACGCCGAGACCAGCGTGCACGCCCGGACGCTGGCCGACGACATCAAGGGGCCGGACGGCACCGTGGTGGCCCACCGGGGCCAGGACATCAACTCCATCGGCGTCGACGCGATCGTCGCCGCCGGGACCGAGACGGTGCGGGTGCGCAGCGTGCTCACCTGCGAGTCGAAGCTGGGCGTCTGCGGTGCGTGCTACGGCCGCTCGCTGCCGACCGGCAAGACCGTGGACGTCGGCGAGGCGGTCGGCATCATCGCCGCCCAGTCGATCGGTGAGCCGGGTACGCAGCTGACGATGCGTACCTTCCACACCGGTGGTGTCGCGGGTGAGGACATCACCCAGGGTCTGCCCCGTGTCCAGGAGATCTTCGAGGCCCGGGTGCCGAAGGGCAAGGCGCCCATCGCCGACACCCCGGGTCGCATCCGGATCGAGGACGGCGAGCGGTCCCGCAAGATCGTGGTCATCCCGGACGACGGCAGCGACGAGATCGTCTACGACAAGATCTCGAAGCGGGTCCGGCTCCGGGCGCACGACGGCGACCACGTCGAGGTCGGCGAGAAGCTCACCGAGGGCACCATCGACCCGCACGAGCTGCTGCGCATCCTCGGCCCGCGCGCGGTCCAGGTCCACCTGACCCAGGAGGTCCAGGAGGTCTACCGCTCGCAGGGTGTGCTCATCCACGACAAGCACATCGAGATCATCATCCGCCAGATGCTCAAGCGGGTGACGGTCATCGACTCCGGCTCGACCGAGTTCCTGCCGGGTGTGCTGGTCGACCGGGCGCTGTTCGAGTCGGAGAACCGCCGGCTCGTCGGCGAGGGCGGCGAGCCCGCCGCCGGTCGCCCGGTGCTGATGGGTATCACCAAGGCCTCGCTGGCCACGGATTCCTGGCTGTCGGCGGCCTCCTTCCAGGAGACCACCCGGGTGCTGACGGACGCGGCGATCCACGCCCGCAGCGACTCGCTGATCGGCCTCAAGGAGAACGTGATCATCGGTAAGCTCATCCCGGCCGGTACGGGCATCAGCAAGTACCGCAACGTCCGGGTCGAGCCGACCGAGGAGGCGAAGGCCAAGGTCTACTCGATGACCGGCTACCCCGAGACCGACTACGGCTTCGGGCCGGCCAGCGGCCAGGCCGTGCCGCTGGACGACTTCGACTTCGGGTCGTACCGCTAATCCGCACGAACGACGAGGCCCCCGGCATCCGCCGGGGGCCTCGTCGCGTCTCGGGGCATGATGGAGGGCATGACGACCGTGCCCGGGCAGGTGCCCGTCGTGCCGCAGGCGCAGCGCCATCCGCACGATCCTGAGCCGGTCCGCTCCACCAAGGCCCGCGCCGTCTTCGCCCTCGGTCTGATCGGGGCGCTGACCGGCTTCTTCGTCGGCGGGGTGGTGCCCGCGACGCTCGCGCTCACCCTGGCCCGCCAGGCCCGCCGGGAGGCGTACGCGTCGGGGGGTTACCTGACCGGCGCCGACTGGCTGCGCCGCGGCGAGCGGTTGGCCCGGGTCGGTCTGGTGCTGACCGCCGTCGCGGTGGTGGCCGCGGTGGTGATCGGGCTGGTCCGGCATGCCGACGCCTCGTTCGGGCACGACTACGCGCCGAACTTCGACTGACCCGGCGGGGGAGCGGCACCGCGCCCGCCCACCCGGTGGTGACCGGCGACGGTAGCCTGGCCGGTGTCCGCCGCGTGGCGGGTGAGCCATGTGGACAGGAGGACCCCGTGACGGAACCGGCTGCGCCGCCGGGAGGCGACCCGAACCGCCCCGGTGCCGGGCCGGATCCCGCCGCCCCGCCGGCCCCCGAGCCGGTGAGCCCGTGGGCGCCGCCGACCGCGCATCGGGAGGGCTCCGCCGGCGCTCCCGGCCCGTCGTCCGGGGCGACCCCGCCCGGGTACGCCCCGACGCCGCCGAGCCCGTCGTCCGCGGGCCCGTCCGAGCCGTTCACGGGAGCGCCGTCCGGTCCGTCCTCGGCCCCGCCCGGCGCACCGCATTCCGGGACGCCCGCCCCCTGGCCGCCGGCCGGCCCGTACCCGCCCGCCGGTCCGGCTCCGGGGCACCAACCCGGGCACGGATTCCCCGCCCCGGCGCCCGGGACCGGGCACCACCCGGGGCAGCCGGGCCACCTCACCGGCCCGCACCCCGGGAGTGGACCGGGCCAGGGATTCGGGGCGTATCCCGGAAGTGGGCCGGGCTTCGGTGGCCCCGGGGCGTACCCGGGGAGTGGGCCCGGGCACGGCGGCGGGTGGCCGGCGCCGGGGAGCGCGCCCGGCGGCGGCTGGGGCCCGGCCGGGCCGGCGCTGCCGCCGCCCCCGAGTGAGGCGCCCCGGCCACCGAAGCGGGTGGAGCCGGTCCCGGGCACCCCGTTCGGGGTGGTCCACCTGGACGTGCCGCCGGTCACCTCCGGGCTGGCCATCGGCTCGCTGGTCACCGGCGTCGGCTCGATCCTGGTGTCGCTGCTGGTCTTCTGCTTCGGCGTCGCGGGGCCGGACTACGGCGGCGCGTGGGCGGCCGGGGCGTTCACCCTGCTCGGCGGGCTGGCGGGGGTCGGCGCGATCGTGGCCTGGCTGCTGGCGCGGCGGCAGATCCGCCGTCCGGCCCCGCCGCCGGCGGTCCGGTTCACCGGTGGGGGACTGGCGGTCGCCGGGCTCAGCTGCGGCGCCGCGGGCCTGCTGCTGAGCGTGGTCGGGCTGGCGCTGGCCCTGGTGGTGCAGATCACGTGACGCCGTCGGCGCGTCGTCCGGGGCTGATGACCAGCGCCGACCGGTTTGTCCCGGTGTTCGGGAGGCGGGCGCTGCCGGGGGCGACGGGTCGCACGACGGACGAGCCGGTACACTTGTCATCGTAGGTGCCCATCAGGGGCGCACCGACGATCCGGGCGTCGACCGGCGGGGCTGTGAAGCAGCTTCTCCGGACCGATCCGTTTTGACCGGCGCGCTTGTGGTAGGTACTCTTTCCCCTTGTGCCCGGGCTCGCCCGGGCAATGCGTGCGTGCGCGGGAACCGGTCAGCCGGTCATCCACTGTCGCACCACCACAGACCCAAAGATCCGGTACGCCGCGCGAGCGAACGCACCGGACCGTGACTCGGGCGACACGCCCGACCGCGGGTGCTGGGGCCTCCGCCAGGCGGCCCTGGTTGGAATGTAGGAGAGCCGTCCATCAGGCCGGCTAGAGCAGACGGCGCGGTCGCCTCGCAGCGGCCGAAGGGAGCGGAGAAACCCGGTGCCCACCATTCAGCAGCTGGTCCGAAAGGGCCGTCAGGCCAAGACGACCAAGACCAAGACCCCTGCGCTCAAGGGGTCTCCCCAGCGGCGCGGCGTGTGCACCCGCGTGTACACCACCACCCCGAAGAAGCCGAACTCGGCGCTGCGCAAGGTCGCTCGTGTCAAGCTCAGCAGCCAGATCGAGGTGACCGCCTACATCCCGGGCGTCGGCCACAACCTGCAGGAGCACTCGATCGTGCTCGTGCGTGGCGGCCGTGTGAAGGACCTCCCCGGCGTGCGGTACAAGATCGTTCGCGGCTCGCTGGACACCCAGGGTGTCCGCAACCGCAAGCAGGCTCGCAGCCGTTACGGCGCGAAGAAGGAGAAGAGCTGACATGCCGCGTAAGGGACCCGCTCCGCGGAAGCCGCTGGTCGCTGACCCGGTGTACAACTCGCCGCTGGTCACCCAGCTGGTGAACAAGATCCTGCTGCGCGGCAAGCGTCAGCTCGCCGAGCGCATCGTGTACGCCGCCCTGGAGGGCTGCCGCGAGAAGTCCGGCACCGACCCCGTCGTCACGCTCAAGCGCGCGATGGACAACGTGAAGCCGACCCTCGAGGTGCGCAGCCGTCGTGTCGGTGGCGCCACCTACCAGGTTCCGGTCGAGGTCCGGCCGGCCCGCGCGACCACCCTCGGTCTGCGCTGGCTGGTGACCTACTCCCGGGCCCGGCGCGAGAAGACCATGGTCGAGCGGCTGATGAACGAGCTGCTGGACGCGAGCAACGGCCTCGGTGCCGCCGTCAAGCGGCGCGAGGACACGCACAAGATGGCCGAGTCGAACAAGGCCTTCGCGCACTACCGCTGGTAACACCTGAGGTTCCGGCGCCCCCGGGCGCCGGAACCACCACCAGTTGTGTCGAGACGACGATAAGTAGGGATTGAAGTGGCCGCCGCAGACGCGCTCGCCAACGTACGCAACATCGGCATCATGGCGCACATCGATGCCGGTAAGACCACTACCACCGAGCGAATCCTGTTCTACACCGGCATCACGTACAAGATCGGTGAGGTCCACGAGGGCGCCGCCGTCATGGACTGGATGGAGCAGGAGCAGGAGCGCGGTATCACCATCACTTCCGCCGCCACCAAGTGCGAGTGGAAGGGCCACACGATCCAGATCATCGACACGCCCGGCCACGTCGACTTCACGGTCGAGGTGGAGCGGTCGCTGCGTGTTCTGGACGGTGCGGTCGCGGTGTACGACGGCGTGGCCGGTGTGGAGCCGCAGACCGAGAACGTCTGGCGCCAGGCCGACAAGTACCACGTCCCGCGGATGTGCTTCGTCAACAAGCTGGACCGCACCGGCGCGGACTTCTTCCGCTGCGTGCAGATGATGATCGACCGGCTGAACGCCACCCCGCTGGTGCTCCAGATCCCGATCGGCCTCGAGGGCGACCACATCGGCGTCGTCGACCTGGTCGGCATGCGCGCCCTCACCTGGCGCGGGGAGACCCAGAAGGGTGAGGACTACGCCATCGAGGAGATCCCGGCCGAGCTGGCCGACTCCGCGGCGGAGTGGCGCGAGAAGCTGATGGAGACCCTGGCCGACGTCGACGACGCGGTGATGGAGAAGTACCTGGAGGGCGAGGAGATCTCCGTCGAGGAGATCAAGGCCGCCATCCGTCGGGCCACCATCGCCAGCAAGGCCAACCCGGTCCTCTGCGGCTCGGCGTTCAAGAACAAGGGCGTGCAGCCCATGCTCGACGCCGTCATCGACTACCTGCCGTCGCCGCTGGACGTCCCGGCGATCGAGGGCACGGCCACCGACGGCGAGACGCCGATGCAGCGGAAGCCGTCGCCGTCCGAGCCGTTCTCCGGCCTGGCCTTCAAGATCCAGACCGACAAGCACCTCGGCAAGCTCACCTACGTCCGGGTCTACTCCGGCGTGGTCGAGTCCGGGTCCCAGGTGGTCAACTCCACCAAGGACCGCAAGGAGCGCATCGGCAAGATCTACCAGATGCACGCCAACAAGCGTGAGGAGCGCGGCTCCGCCAAGGCCGGCGACATCATCGCGGTCCAGGGTCTGAAGCAGACCACCACCGGTGACACCCTGTGCGACCCGGCGAACCCGGTCATCCTCGAGTCGATGACCTTCCCGGAGCCGGTCATCGAGGTGGCCATCGAGCCGAAGACCAAGGCCGACCAGGAGAAGCTCAGCACCGCCATCCAGCGGCTGGCCGAGGAGGACCCGACCTTCCGCGTCAAGCTGGACGACCAGACCGGTCAGACGGTCATCTCCGGCATGGGCGAGCTGCACCTGGACATCCTGGTGGACCGGATGCGCCGCGAGTTCAACGTCGAGGCGAACATCGGCAAGCCGCAGGTGGCGTACCGTGAGACCATCCGCCGCACGGTGGAGAAGGCCGAGTACACCCACAAGAAGCAGACCGGTGGCTCCGGCCAGTACGCCCGCGTGATCGTGAGTCTCGAGCCGCTGCCCATGGGCAACGACTCGCCGACCTACGAGTTCGCGAACGCCGTCACCGGTGGCCGCATCCCCCGGGAGTTCATCCCCTCGGTGGACGCCGGCGCCCAGGACGCCATGCAGTACGGCATTCTCGCCGGCTTCCCGCTGGTGGGTGTCAAGCTGACGCTGCTGGACGGGCAGTACCACGAGGTCGACTCGTCCGAGATGGCGTTCAAGATCGCCGGTTCGATGGTGATGAAGGAGGCGGCCCGCAAGGCCGACCCCGCACTGCTCGAGCCGATGATGGCTGTTGAGGTCACCACTCCTGAGGAGAACATGGGTGACGTCATCGGCGACCTCAACTCCCGGCGCGGGATCATCCAGGCGATGGAGGAGCGCAGCGGCGCTCGCGTCGTCCGGGCCCTGGTCCCGCTGTCGGAGATGTTCGGCTACGTCGGCGACCTGCGGTCGAAGACCCAGGGCCGGGCTAGCTACAGCATGCAGTTCGACTCCTACGCCGAGGTTCCGCAGAGCGTGGCGAAGGAGATCATCGCCAAGGCGACGGGTGAGTGACGCTCACTCCGAGCTGACCCGGTGATCCGGGGCTGGTCGCGGGAGGGTTCTCCCGCCCGCGACCACCTCGGTCGGGTTGTGTGATTCCGGGCCTGTAGGCTTCATCGCCGCAGAACCCACCAAGGCTCTCCGGCCGTCAGGCCGGAAAGGCTGTCGACAGAGTCCTAAGCGCCGACCGGCGCACCGGGGCGAACGAACCAAGAAAGTCCACAGGAGGACACCAGTGGCGAAGGCGAAGTTCGAGCGGACTAAGCCGCACGTCAACATCGGCACCATTGGTCACATCGACCACGGTAAGACGACGCTGACGGCGGCCATCACCAAGGTCCTGCACGACCAGTTCCCGGACCTGAACCCGTACACGCCGTTCGACGAGATCGACAAGGCGCCGGAGGAGAAGGCCCGCGGCATCACGATCTCCATCGCGCACGTCGAGTACCAGACCGAGGCGCGTCACTACGCGCACGTCGACTGCCCCGGTCACGCCGACTACATCAAGAACATGATCACCGGTGCCGCGCAGATGGACGGCGCGATCCTGGTGGTGGCGGCGACCGACGGCCCGATGCCGCAGACCCGCGAGCACGTGCTGCTGGCCCGTCAGGTCGGCGTGCCGTACATCGTCGTGGCGCTCAACAAGAGCGACATGGTCGACGACGAGGAGCTCCTGGAGCTCGTCGAGCTCGAGGTCCGCGAGCTGCTCTCCTCGCAGGAGTACCCGGGTGACGACCTGCCGGTCGTCCGGGTCTCGGCGCTGAAGGCCCTGGAGGGCGACCCGGAGTGGACCGGGAAGCTCATGGACCTGATGAACGCCGTGGACACCGCGATCCCGCAGCCGGAGCGCGAGACCGAGAAGCCGTTCCTCATGCCCATCGAGGACGTCTTCACGATCACCGGCCGTGGCACCGTGGTGACCGGTCGCGCCGAGCGCGGCATCCTCAAGCCGAACGAGGAGGTGGAGATCGTCGGCATCCGCGAGAAGTCGATGAAGACCACCTGCACCGGCATCGAGATGTTCCGCAAGCTGCTCGACGAGGCCCGCGCGGGTGAGAACGTCGGTCTGCTGCTGCGCGGCATCAAGCGCGAGGACGTCGAGCGCGGCATGGTCGTCATCAAGCCGGGCACCACGACCCCGCACACGGAGTTCGAGGCGACGGTCTACATCCTCTCCAAGGAGGAGGGTGGCCGCCACACCCCGTTCTTCCAGAACTACCGCCCGCAGTTCTACTTCCGGACCACGGACGTCACCGGCGTCGTCACGCTGCCCGAGGGCACCGAGATGGTCATGCCGGGCGACAACACCTCGATGTCGGTGAAGCTGATCCAGCCCATCGCCATGGAGGAGAACCTGAAGTTCGCGATTCGCGAGGGTGGTCGTACGGTCGGCGCGGGTCGCGTCACCAAGATCGTCAAGTGAGCTGGGTAACCCCGATTAGCGTCGCCGCCGGTCGTGCGGCATACTAGTCAGGTTGCGTAACGACGGTCGGTCGCCCGCGTCCGGTTGAGGCTGGACCTCCGGGAGTCAGACTGTCTCGCGTTGGGTGGTTGACCGCCATCGGCGGTCAACCACCCTCGCGCGGCGTTCAGGTCGCGGTCCCCGCGATCGGCGCCACGACCCACCGCGTGGTCAGAGAATCGCTCCGGAGTCCCGGGGCGGAGCCTGGCCCACGGGCGCGACACGCCCGACCGCGGGGGTCGGCGGAAGTGGGCCTGTGCCAGCCGGTACAGGCGCCCGCAACACAGCGGCATCGAGAGAAGGAACAGAAGCCACCATGGCGGGACAGAAGATCCGCATCCGGCTCAAGGCCTATGACCACGAGGTCGTCGACTCCTCGGCTCGGAAGATCGTCGAGACGGTGACGCGTACCGGGGCGCAGGTCGCTGGCCCGGTGCCGCTGCCCACGGAGATCAACCGTTTCTGCGTCATCCGCTCGCCGCACAAGTACAAGGACTCGCGCGAGCACTTCGAGATGCGCACGCACAAGCGTCTGATCGACATCATCGACCCGACCCCGAAGACGGTCGACTCGCTCATGCGCCTCGACCTGCCGGCTGGCGTCGACATCGAGATCAAGCTGTAGGGATCGATCAAATGGACAGGCAAGTCAAGGGGATCCTGGGCGCCAAGCTCGGCATGACCCAGGTCTGGGACAACAACAAGGTTGTCCCCGTGACCGTGGTGCAGGCCGGCCCGTGCGTCGTGAGCCAGGTTCGTAGCGCCGACAAGGACGGTTACTCCGCGGTCCAGCTGGCGTACGGGGCCATCGACCCGCGCAAGGTCAAGAAGCCGGTCGCCGGGCACTACGCCAAGGCGGACGTCGCGCCGCGCCGGCACATCGTCGAGCTGCGCACCTCGGACGCCGCGGACTACTCCGCCGGCCAGGAGGTCACGGTCGAGGAGTTCCCGGCCGGCGTCGTGATCGACGTGACCGGCAAGACCAAGGGCAAGGGCTACGCCGGCCCGATGAAGCGGCACGGCTTCCACGGCCTGCGCGCGAGCCACGGTGTCGAGCGCAAGCACCGCTCGCCCGGCTCGATCGGCGCCTGCGCCACCCCGGGTCGCGTCTTCAAGGGCACCCGGATGGCGGGCCGGATGGGTGGCGTGCGCTACACCGTCCAGAACCTGACCGTCCAGGCGGTCGACACCGAGAACAACCTCCTGCTCGTCCGTGGCGCCATTCCCGGCCCCAAGGGCGCGCTCGTCCTGGTCCGTACCGCGGCCAAGGCGAAGGTGAAGAAGGGCGGTGCGGCCAAGTGACCACCGTTGACGTCCTCAACGTCGAAGGCGGCAAGAGCGGCTCCGTCGAGCTGCCGGCCGACATCTTCGACGCGCAGGCGAACATCGCGCTGATGCACCAGGTCGTGGTGGCTCAGCTCGCGGCGGCCCGGCAGGGCACGCACAAGACCAAGACCCGCGGCGAGGTCTCCGGTGGAGGCAAGAAGCCGTACAAGCAGAAGGGCACCGGTCGTGCCCGCCAGGGTTCGACCCGCGCGCCGCAGTTCGCCGGCGGTGGCGTGGTCCACGGCCCGGTGCCGCGCGACTACAGCCAGCGCACCCCGAAGAAGATGAAGGCCGCCGCTCTGCGTGGCGCCCTCTCGGACCGGGCCCGCGCCGGCCAGGTGCACGTCGTCGAGGCGTTCGTCTCGGGCGAGAAGCCGTCGACCAAGGCGGCTCTGACCACGCTGGCGAAGCTGACCACGGCCCGTCGGGTCCTGGTCGTGCTGAGCAGCACCGACGAGCTGAACTGGGTGTCGCTGCGGAACCTGCGCAACGCGCGGGACAGCCGGGTGCACCTGATCGAGGCCGGCCAGCTCAACACGTACGACGTGCTGGTGGCCGACGACGTGGTCTTCACCAAGGAGGCCCTGGACGAGTTCCTGGGCGTTCCCGCCGAGACCACCGAGGAGGGTGGCAAGTGAGCACGATCGCCGATCCGCGCGACATCATCGTCGCTCCGGTCGTCTCGGAGAAGAGCTACAGCGAGCTGAACCGCAACTGGTACACCTTCCTGGTGCACCCGGACGCCAACAAGACCGAGATCAAGATCGCTATCCAGCAGATCTTCAACGTCCGCGTCCTGACGGTCAACACGCTCAACCGTGAGGGCAAGCGCAAGCGCACCAAGACCGGCTTCGGTCAGCGCAAGTCCACCAAGCGGGCGATCGTGAAGCTGGCTGACGGAGACCGTATCGAGGCCTTCGGCGGCCCGGTCAGCTGAGGGGTGTAGACAATGGCTATCCGTAAGTACAAGCCGACGACGCCGGGCCGGCGTGGCTCGAGCGTTGCCGACTTCGCCGAGATCACCCGGTCGACGCCCGAGAAGTCGCTGCTGGCTCCGCTGCCGAAGAAGGGCGGACGCAACGCCCACGGCCGGATCACCACGCGGCACCACGGTGGCGGCCACAAGCGCCAGTACCGTCTGATCGACTTCAAGCGGGTCGACAAGGACGGCGTGCCGGCGAAGGTCGCCCACATCGAGTACGACCCGAACCGCACCGCGCGCATCGCGCTGCTGCACTACGCCGACGGCGAGAAGCGCTACATCCTCGCGCCGAAGGACCTGAAGCAGGGCGACGCCGTGGAGTCGGGCCCGGGCGCCGACATCAAGCCGGGCAACAACCTGCCGCTGCGCAACATCCCGGTCGGTACCACCATCCACAACGTGGAGCTGCGTCCGGGCGGCGGCGCCAAGCTGGCCCGCTCGGCCGGCGTCGGCATCCAGCTGCTCGGCCGTGAGGGCGCGTACGCGACCCTGCGTATGCCGTCCGGCGAGATCCGGCGGGTGGACGTGCGCTGCCGCGCCAGCATCGGCGAGATCGGCAACGCCGACCAGTCGAACATCAACTGGGGCAAGGCCGGCCGCATGCGGTGGAAGGGCAAGCGCCCGACCGTCCGTGGTGTCGCGATGAACCCCGTCGACCACCCGCACGGTGGTGGTGAGGGTAAGACCTCCGGTGGTCGCCACCCGGTCAACCCGCAGGGTAAGCCCGAGGGCCGCACCCGTCGTAAGGGCCAGCCGAGCGACCGGCTGATCGTCCGCCGCCGCTACGCCACGCGTAAGCGCGGCTGAGGGAGATAAGACATGCCTCGCAGCCTGAAGAAGGGCCCGTTCGTCGACGACCACCTGCTCAAGAAGGTGGAGACGCAGAACGACAAGGGCTCGAAGAACGTCATCAAGACCTGGTCGCGACGCTCGACGATCATCCCGGAGATGCTGGGTCACACGATCGCCGTGCACGACGGACGCAAGCACGTCCCGGTCTTCGTGACCGAGGCCATGGTCGGGCACAAGCTCGGCGAGTTCGCGCTGACCCGCACGTTCAAGGGTCACGAGAAGGACGACCGGAAGAGCCGCCGGCGCTGACGCCGCGGGCATACGGATAGAGGAACAAGGGGTTACAGCGATGCCAGGAAAGGGCGACGCTCCGGTGCTTCCGGGCGCGCGGGCGGTTGCGCGGCACGTGCGCATCTCGCCGATGAAGGCGCGCCGGGTGGTCAACCTCGTCCGCGGCCTGCCCGCGAAGGAGGCGCTCACGGTGCTGCAGTTCGCGCCGCAGGCGGCGAGCGAGCAGGTGTACAAGGTGCTCGCTAGCGCGATCGCCAACGCGGAGAACAACGAGCGGCTGGACCCCGATGCGCTGCTCGTCAGCGAGGCGTTCGTCGACGAGGGCCCGACGATGAAGCGGTTCCGGCCGCGGGCGCAGGGCCGGGCCTACCGGATCCGCAAGCGGACCTGCCACATCACGGTGGCGGTCGAGGCCGTGGCTGCGGCCGCGCCGAAGAAGTCGGCCAAGAAGGCCGCTCCGGCCAAGCAGGCCGAGCCGGCGCAGCAGAGCACGACGGAGGGTGCCGAGTAATGGGTCAGAAGGTTCACCCCACCGGGTTCCGGCTCGGCATCTCGACCGACTGGAAGTCCCGCTGGTTCGCGGACAAGCTCTACAAGGACTACATCGGCGAGGACGTCAAGATCCGCCGGATGATGTCCAAGGGCCTCGAGCGTGCCGGGATCTCCAAGGTCGACATCGAGCGCACCCGGGACCGGGTCCGCGTCGACATCCACACCGCCCGGCCGGGCATCGTCATCGGCCGTAAGGGTGCGGAGGCCGACCGGATCCGCGGCGAGCTGGAGAAGCTCACCGGCAAGCAGGTCCAGCTGAACATCATCGAGGTGAAGAGCCCCGAGTCGGACGCGCAGCTGGTCGCCCAGGGCGTCGCCGAGCAGCTGTCCAGCCGGGTCAGCTTCCGTCGGGCCATGCGCAAGGCGATGCAGTCCGCGATGAAGAACCCGGTCTGCAAGGGCATCCGGGTGCAGGTCTCGGGTCGTCTCGGCGGCGCCGAGATGAGCCGGACCGAGTTCTACCGCGAGGGCCGGGTCCCGCTGCACACGCTGCGGGCCAACATCGAGTACGGCTTCTTCGAGGCCCGTACCACCTTCGGCCGGATCGGCGTGAAGGTCTGGATCTACAAGGGCGACGCCGTGCCGGGCCGCGAGGCCCCGGCCGAGGCCGCCCCGTCGCGCGGCCCGCGCCGTGACCGTGGCGACCGGCCGGACCGGCCGCGCCGTGGTCGGTCGGGCTCGTCGGGTACGACCGCCGGTGGCACCGAGGCCGGCCGCGCTGCCGCGACCACCATCGCGCAGCAGGCGGAGACGCCGGCCGGTGAGCCGGTCGACAGCAGCGCTGTCGCCGCAGCCGCCTCGGCTCCGAACCAGCCGGCAGAACAGCAGCAGGAGGGCTGACAGATGCTGATGCCGCGCAAGCCCCCGAAGGGCTTCCGCAAGCCGCACCACCCGGACCGCCACGGCGCGTCCAAGGGCGGTAACCGGGTGGTGTTCGGCGAGTTCGGGATCCAGGCTCTCGAGCCGGCGTACGTGACCAACCGTCAGATCGAGTCGGCGCGTATCGCGATGACCCGTCACATCAAGCGTGGCGGCAAGGTCTGGATCACGATCTTCCCGGACCAGGCCCTCACCAAGAAGCCGGCCGAGACCCGGATGGGTTCCGGTAAGGGTTCGCCCGAGTGGTGGGTCGCCAACGTCAAGCCGGGGCGGGTCCTCTTCGAGATGTCCTTCCCCAACGAGCAGATCGCGCGAGAGGCGATGCGTCGCGCGATCCACAAGCTCCCGATGAAGTGCCGCATTGTTACGCGCGAAGTGGGTGAATCCTGATGGCAGCGGGCGTCAAGCCTTCCGAGCTGCGTGAGCTCTCCGAGGAGGAGCTGGTCACGAAGCTGCGCGAGGCCAAGGCGGAGCTGTTCAACCTCCGCGTGCAGGCCGCAACCGGGCAGCTGGACAACAACCGGCGGCTGCAGGTCATCCGTCGGGAGATCGCCCGGATCTACACGATCATGCGTGAGCGTGAGCTGGGTCTCTCGGCCGCGCCGACTGAGGTGACTGCATCATGAGTGAGAACACCACCACCGCCGCCGCGCGGTCCCGCCGCAAGGTCCGCGAGGGCCTCGTGGTCAGCGACAAGATGGACAAGACCGTCGTGGTCGAGGTCGAGGACCGGGTCAAGCACGCGCTGTACGGCAAGATCATGCGCCGTACGAGCAAGCTGAAGGTGCACGACGAGCAGAACTCGGCCGGCATCGGCGACCGGGTCCTGATCATGGAGACCCGGCCGCTCTCCGCCACCAAGCGGTGGCGGCTCGTGGAGATCCTCGAGAAGGCCAAGTAGCGAAGGCTCGAGCTCGGCCGGTATCGGTCGGGCGCAGGTTCCGCCAGGCTCCGGCCGCCCCCGGCGGCCGGAGAACCGGCAGACATAGGAGATAGACGTGATTCAGCAGGAGTCGCGACTGCGCGTCGCCGACAACACGGGTGCCCGGGAGATCCTGTGCATCCGGGTTCTCGGTGGCTCCGGTCGGCGCTACGCGAGCATCGGCGACGTCATCGTGGCCACGGTCAAGGACGCGATCCCCGGTGCCGGTGTGAAGAAGGGCGACGTCGTCAAGGCCGTCGTCGTTCGGACCGCCAAGGAGAAGCGGCGGCCGGACGGGTCGTACATCCGCTTCGACGAGAACGCCGCCGTCATCATCAAGGACGGTGGGGACCCGCGCGGTACCCGCATCTTCGGCCCGGTGGGCCGGGAGCTGCGGGACAAGCGGTTCATGAAGATCATCTCTCTCGCGCCGGAGGTGTTGTGACCGTGAAGGTCAAGAAGGGCGACACGGTCGTCGTCATCGCCGGCAAGGACAAGGGTGCCAAGGGCAAGGTCATCGCGGCCTACCCGCGGCAGGACAAGGTCCTGGTCGAGGGCGTGAACCGGGTCAAGAAGCACACCCGCATCAGCACCACCCAGCGTGGCGCCAAGACCGGTGGCATCGTCACCCAGGAGGCCCCGATCCACGTCTCGAACGTGATGGTCCTGGACTCCGACGGCAAGCCGACCCGCATCGGCTACCGGATCGACGACAACGGCCAGAAGGTCCGCATCGCGCGTAGCACCGGTAAGGACCTGTGATGACCACGGCTACCGAAACCAAGACCCTGCCGCGCCTCAAGGAGCGGTACCGCAACGAGGTCGTGGCGAAGCTGCAGGAGCAGTACGCCTACGGCAACCCCATGCAGGTGCCCGGCCTGGTCAAGATCGTCGTCAACATGGGTGTCGGCGAGGCCGCTCGGGACGCCAAGCTGATCGACGGCGCGGTCCGCGACCTCGCCACGATCACCGGTCAGAAGCCGCTGGTCCGGCGGGCGACCAAGTCCATCGCGCAGTTCAAGCTCCGCGAGGGCATGCCGATCGGCGCGAAGGTCACCCTCCGCGGCGACCGGATGTGGGAGTTCCTGGACCGGCTGCTGTCGATCGCGCTGCCGCGTATCCGTGACTTCCGCGGTCTGGACGGGCGCAAGCTCGACGGGCACGGCAACTACACGTTCGGTCTGACCGAGCAGTCGGTGTTCCACGAGATCGACCAGGACAAGATCGATCGCCAGCGGGGCATGGACATCACGGTGGTCACGACCGCCACGACCGACGACGAGGGCCGGGCGCTGCTCAAGCTCCTGGGCTTCCCGTTCAAGGAGAACTGAGATGGCCAAGAAGGCGCTGATCCTCAAGGCGGCCGCGAAGCCGAAGTTCTCGGTTCGCGCGTACACCCGCTGCCAGCGGTGCGGGCGTCCGAAGGCGGTCTACCGCAAGTTCGGTCTCTGCCGGGTGTGCATCCGGGAGATGGCCCACCGCGGTGAGCTGCCCGGCGTGTCCAAGGCTTCCTGGTAATAGCCCGGCGCGCTCCGGCGCGTCAGCTGAACTGTCTCTTCGCCGTAGGCCCCGGGCCTGGCCCGGGGAACCCCGGCGAGAAAGGTTGACGAGTTTTCATGACGATGACCGACCCGATCGCAGACATGCTCACGCGTCTGCGTAACGCCAACCAGGCGTACCACGACCGGGTGACGATGCCCTACTCGAAGATCAAGGCGAACATCGCCGAGGTCCTCAAGGCCGAGGGTTACATCGCCACCTGGTCGGTCGAGGAGCCCGAGGAGGGCGCCGTCGGCAAGCGACTGGTCGTCGAGCTGAAGTACGGCCAGAACCGCGAGCGGAGCCTGGCCGGCATCAAGCGCGTGTCCAAGCCCGGTCTCCGGGTGTACGCCAAGTCGGACGGGCTCCCGCGGGTGCTCGGCGGGCTGGGCGTGGCGATCATTTCGACGTCCCAGGGGCTGCTCACCGACCGGCAGGCCCGCAAGCGGAGCGTTGGCGGGGAAGTCCTCGCCTTCGTCTGGTAACGGGAGACAGGTAGAAATGTCGCGTATTGGACGTAAGTCGATCCCGGTGCCATCCGGCGTCGACATCACGATCGACGGCCAGACCGTCAAGGTCAAGGGCCCCAAGGGCGAGCTGAGCCACGTGCTGGCCGAGCCGATCACGGCGGAGCGGGGCGAGGACGGCGCGCTGCACGTCAACCGGCCCAACGACGAGCGCAAGGCCAAGGAGCTGCACGGCCTGAGCCGTACGCTGGTGGCCAACATGATCGTCGGCGTGACCGAGGGCTACCGCAAGAGCCTGGAGATCGCCGGTACCGGTTACCGCGTGACCGCCAAGGGCAAGGACCTGGAGTTCGCGCTCGGGTTCTCGCACCCGGTGCTCGTGCCGGCGCCGGACGGCATCACGTTCACGGTGGAGCGGCCGACGCTGTTCCACGTGGCCGGCATCGACAAGCAGCAGGTCGGCGAGGTCGCCGCCAACATCCGGAAGATCCGCCCGCCGGAGCCCTACAAGGGCAAGGGCGTGAAGTACCAGGGCGAGGTCATCCGCCGCAAGGCTGGAAAGGCAGGTAAGAAGTGAGCGCCACGCTGCTCAAGCGCCGCCGCGGCGTCGCCGCCAAGCGTGCCGTCGGGCGTGCGCGTCGGCACTTCCGGGTCCGCAAGAACGTCAACGGCACGGCCGAGCGTCCCCGCCTGGTCGTCACCCGCTCCCTGCGGCACATGGTCGCCCAGGTCGTCGACGACACCAAGGGTCACACCCTGGCGTCGGCCTCGACCATGGACGCCTCGCTGCGCGGCGCCGAGGGCGACAAGAGCGCCCTGGCCGGCAAGGTCGGCGCCCTGCTCGCCGAGCGTGCCAAGGCCGCCGGCGTCTCGAAGGTCGTCTTCGACCGCGGTGGCAACCGGTACGCGGGGCGGGTCGCCGCGCTTGCCGACGCCGCCCGCGAAGCCGGGCTCGAGTTCTAGAAACCCCGTCACGAGAGAGAAGGAAGGCTGCTGATGCCAGGTCAACAGCGCCGTGGCGGCGGGTCCGGTGGCAACGAGGGTGGTCGCCGCGACAACCGCCGTGAGGGCGGCCGCGGAAACGCGCCCGTCGAGAAGACCCCGCACCTCGAGCGGGTCGTCGCGATCAACCGCGTCGCCAAGGTCGTGAAGGGTGGTCGTCGCTTCAGCTTCACCGCCCTGGTGATCGTGGGCGACGGCGACGGCACCGTCGGTGTGGGCTACGGAAAGGCCAAGGAGGTGCCCGCGGCGATCGCCAAGGGTGTCGAGGAGGCCAAGAAGCACTTCTTCAAGGTGCCGCGGATCGGTCAGTCGATCCCGCACCCGGTGACGGGTGAGGACGCGGCCGGTGTGGTGCTGCTCAAGCCGGCCTCGGCCGGTACGGGTGTCATCGCCGGCGGTCCGGTGCGCGCCGTGCTGGAGTGCGCGGGCATCCACGACGTGCTCTCCAAGAGCCTCGGCTCGTCGAACCCGATCAACATCGTGCACGCCACCGTGGCGGCCCTGAAGGGGCTCGAGTCCCCCGAGCAGGTCGCGGCGCGTCGTGGTCTGCCGGTCGAGGACGTTGCGCCGGCCGCCATGCTGGCGTCGCGGGCGGGGGTGGCGTCCTGATGGCACGCCTGAAGGTCACCCAGGTCCGGTCCGAGATCGGGACCAAGAAGAACCAGCGTGACTCGCTGCGTTCCCTCGGTCTCAAGCGGATCAACGACGTGGTGGTCAAGGAGGACCGGCCGGAGATCCGCGGCATGATCTTCACGGTCAACCACCTCGTGAAGGTCGAGGAGGTCGAGTAATGACGATCAAGGTGCACCACCTGCGTCCGGCTCCGGGTGCCAAGACCGACAAGACCCGTGTGGGTCGCGGTGAGGGCTCGAAGGGCAAGACCGCCGGCCGCGGTACCAAGGGTTCGAAGGCCCGCAAGAACATCTCGGCGGCGTTCGAGGGTGGGCAGATGCCCATCCACATGCGCCTGCCGAAGATGAAGGGCTTCAAGAACAAGTTCAAGGTCGTGTTCCAGGTGGTCAACCTGGACCGGCTCGCCGAGCTCTTCCCGAACGGCGGCCAGGTCGGCCCGGTCGAGCTGGTCGAGGCCGGTGCGGTCCGCAAGGGCCACCCGGTCAAGGTGCTCGGCACCGGCGACCTCGGCGGTGTGTCCCTCCAGGTGACGGCGCACGCGTTCAGCGCGTCGGCCAAGGAGAAGATCACCGCGGCCGGTGGCTCGGTCACCGAGCTGTAAGGCATGTTCGTGGCGCCCGCTCAGTTGTTCACAACTGGGCGGGCGCCATGGTCTACCGGCGACGTGTGCGCCGGGTAACATCGGATTCGTTTTATGTAGCCGGGCACATCTGCCCGGACCGGGACCGGGCTGTTAGAGTCCGTTCCCAGCCATGGATATCGGGCGCTCCGCCCGGCACCCACCCCGCCCCGCCAGGGATCGTCACCGGCGGCCCGCGTCGCGCAGGAGGAAGAAGTTGCTGTCCGCCTTTCTCAGTGCGTTCCGTACGCCTGACCTGCGCAAGAAGCTGCTGTTCACAGTAGGCATCATCGCGGTCTACCGGCTGGGCGCCACGCTGCCCAGCCCGGGCGTCTCGTACGGCAACGTGCAGAAGTGCCTCGACACCATCCAGGGCAGCACCGGCGTGCTCAACCTGCTGGATCTCTTCTCCGGCGGCGCGCTGCTCCAGCTCTCGGTCTTCGCGCTGGGCATCATGCCCTACATCACCGCGTCGATCATCCTGCAGCTGCTGACGGTGGTGATCCCGCGGCTGGAGCAGCTCCGCAAGGAGGGCCAGGCCGGCCAGGCGAAGATCACCCAGTACACCCGCTACCTGACGCTGGGCCTGGGCATCCTCCAGTCCTCGGCGTTCGTGGCGCTGGCCCGCTCCGGGCAGCTGTTCAACAACCAGTGCGACCAGTTCCCGATCGTGCCCAAGGGCACCGGCATCCCGGACTGGCTGACGCTGACCATCCTGGTCATGACGATGACCGCCGGCACCGGCGTGGTGATGTGGCTCGGTGAGCTGATCACCGACCGCGGCGTCGGCAACGGCATGTCCGTGCTGATCTTCACCTCGATCGCGGCCCGCCTCCCCAGCGAGGGCTGGAAGATCAAGACCACCAAGGGCTGGGGGATGTTCCTCCTCGTCATCGCCCTGGTGCTCCTGGTCATCACCGCGGTGACCTTCATCGAGCAGGCGCAGCGCCGGATCCCGGTGCAGTACGCCAAGCGCATGATCGGCCGGCGGATGTACGGCGGCACCTCGACCTACATCCCGCTCAAGGTGAACCAGGCCGGCGTCATCCCGGTCATCTTCGCCTCGTCGCTGCTCTACCTGCCGCAGCTCGCGCTCCAGTTCTTCGATCCGAACGACCCGGGCAAGGTCCAGGCGTGGATCCAGAACCACATCGTGAAGGCGAGCGCGCCGGAGCACATCGCGATCTACTTCCTGCTGATCATCTTCTTCACCTACTTCTACGTGTCCATCACGTTCAACCCGACCGAGGTCGCGGACAACATGAAGAAGTACGGCGGCTTCGTGCCGGGCATCCGCCCCGGCAAGCCGACCGCCGAGTACCTCGACTTCATCCTCAGCCGGATCACCCTGCCGGGTGCGCTCTACCTGGGCATCATCGCGATCCTGCCGAACTTCTTCTTCATCTGGCTGGACAACCAGCAGTTCCAGAACTTCCCGTTCGGCGGCACCGCTGTGCTCATCATGGTCGGCGTCGGTCTGGAGACCGTGAAGCAGATCGAGAGCCAACTCATGCAGCGGAACTACGAAGGGTTCCTGCGGTAGATGCGACTCGTTCTGGTTGGCCCGCCGGGCGCGGGCAAGGGCACACAGGCGGAGTTCATCGCCGCCCACCTCTCGGTGCCGAAGATCTCGACCGGTGACATCTTCCGGGCCAACGTCACCCAGGGCACGCCCCTGGGTGTCGAGGCCAAGCGGTACATGGACGCCGGCAAGCTGGTCCCGGACGACGTCACCATCAACATGGTGCGCGACCGGCTCGCCGAGCCGGACGCCGGCGAGGGCTTCCTGCTCGACGGTTTCCCGCGCACCACGCCGCAGGCCGCCGAGCTGGACAAGCTCCTCGCCGACCTGGGCTCCGCGCTGGACCTGGTGCTGGAGCTGGTCGTCGACGACGACGAGGTGATCCGGCGGCTGTCCGGCCGGCGCACCTGCCGGGGCTGCGGCAAGATCTGGCACGTCGAGTTCGACGCGACCACCCGCGAGGGCATCTGCGACCGCTGCGGCGCGGAGCTGTTCCAGCGGGACGACGACAAGCCGGAGACCATCGCGGCGCGGCTGCGGGAGTACGCCGAGAAGACCGCGCCGCTGGTGGACTACTACGGCGCCCAGGGCAAGCTGGTCGGCATCGACGCGACCGGGCCGGTGGAGGACGTCACCGTCCGGGCCATCGACGCGCTGCGCTCCTACGGCGGCTGACGACCCACCGCCGTCCGGCGGATAGAGTGCGAACGGCGGGGTACGCGCGACGTGCCCCGCTGTTCCGCGTACGCGCGACGAAAGGTTAGACCGCCATGCGCCGTCCCCAGCTGGACATCCAGCTGAAGACCCCCGAGCAGATCGAGCTGATGCGGGCCGCCGGTCTGGTGGTCGCCCGTGCCCTGCGCCGGATGCGTGAGGCGGTCGCCCCCGGCGTGACGACGGCCGACCTCGACGCGATCGCCGAGGCCACCATCCGGGAGGCGGGCGCGGTCCCGTCGTTCAAGGGCTACCACGGGTTCCCGGCGTCGATCTGCTCCTCGGTCAACGAGCAGGTGGTGCACGCCATCCCGTCGGCCCAGCAGGTGCTGCGCGAGGGTGACCTGATCTCGATCGACTGCGGCGCGGTGCTCGACGGCTGGCACGGCGACGCGGCCGTCACGGTGGCGGTGGGGGAGGTCGACCCGGCACTGCTGCGGATGGCCGAGGTGGCCGAGGACGCGATGTGGGCCGGCATCGCCACCGCCGCCCGGGGCGCGGCCTCCGGCAAGGGCCGGCTCACCGACATCTCCCACGCGGTGGAGAGCGCGGTCCGCAAGGGCGGCCGGTACGGGATCGTCGACGGCTACGGCGGCCACGGCATCGGCACCGAGATGCACCAGGACCCGCACGTGCTGAACCACGGCCGCCCCGGCAAGGGGCCGCGCCTGGTTCCCGGCCTGGCGCTCGCCATCGAGCCGATGATCACGATGGGCTCTCCGCGCACGGTCGAACTGTCCGACGGCTGGACCGTGGTGACGCGCGACCGCTCGATGGCGGTACACGTCGAGCACTCGATGGCGCTGCTGGACGACGGCGTCTGGGTGCTGACCGCCGAGGACGGCGGCCGGGCCCGCCTCGGCGACCTGGTCACCGCCCGCCAGCCCGCGGACTCCCCGGCCCGCTGACCCGTCCGGCCGGCCCGCCGCTCACCCTCGCGGCGTCAGCCGCCCCCGGTGTTCCGCCGGGTTTGGCGGCCGGGACGGTCGCGGTGTCCTGTCGGGCTACGGCTCGACGGCCGGACGGCGCGGTGTTCTGTCAGGCTCGACCACTCGGCGGGTGCGGTGTTCGGCCGGGCCTGGTGACCGGCGTCCCGGCGCCCGGGCGTCGCGGCGTCCCGGCGACCGTCCGGCATTCTGCAGGGACGGCGGGGGCCACGGCGATCCCGACTAGCGGTTCGTCACTTCAACCGATATACCGCCTGGTCATAATTATGACCAGGCGGTATATCGGCGCGGGGTTGCCTCCCTGCCAGCCGGGTCACGCTACGTGGCGGGCGTCGAGGAGGCCGGCGGGCGCGGTTGGGGCGCGGGCCGGGTGGCGGGTTTCCGTCCGGTGGCGGGCCGGTGGCATCCTTGCCGTCATGGACGGGCAGCGGGAGATGCGGGCGGCCGACCGTGACCGGGAGGCCACGGCGGAACGGCTCCGGGTGGCGCTGGAGGAGGGCCGGCTCGGCCTGCACGAGTACGACGAGCGGCTGGCCCGCGCGTACGGCGCCCGCACCTACGCCGACCTGGACGAGGTGGTGGCCGACCTGCCGGGCCCGGCGCCGGCCGAGCGGTCCGCCGTGGTGCCCGCCACCCCGACGCCACCGCCCGCGACGCCACCACTCGCGCCGGCGCCGCCCGCGCCCGCAGCGGCCGTCCCGGGCGGCGAGCCGGCCGCCGGGGCCGGGACGCCGGCCGCGCCGGACACCCGCTCGCGGCTGCTCGGCCTCTGGATGCCCTGGCTGCGGGTGGCCGCGCTGCTGCTGCCGATCTGGCTGATCAGCGTGATCGCCACCGGCCACACCGCCGGTGTCTGGCCGCTCTGGGTGCTGGGGCCGTGGGGCGGCCTGGTGCTGATGCAGTCGGTCGGGCTGATCGGCGTCGACCACGGTCGGAAGCGAGGCGACCGTCACCGCTGAGGCGGCGGGAGCTGTGCCGCTGGTCACAGCCGCGCCGGAAATCCCCCGTCGGGGGGACCGGACGGCCGGCCGGTTTGGCGACGGTGCGCGTGCGGGCGTACACTTTCAGATCGGCGCACAGCGTCCACTCCGCCATGCCCACCCTGCGCTTCGGTGGGAGTCGGAGCCGCGGCTGGCGCGGGTGACCTGATCTTGGTCAGTTCACCCGTGTAAGACGTTGTGGGCCGTCCGGAGTAACCGACGTCAGGACAGCGGAGTACATGCCGAAAAAAGACGGAGCCATCGAGATCGAGGGTCGGGTCATCGAGCCCCTGCCGAACGCCATGTTCCGGGTGGAGCTCGCGAACGGCCACAAGGTGCTGGCTCACATCAGCGGCAAGATGCGGCAGCACTACATCCGCATCCTGCCGGAGGACCGGGTCGTCGTCGAACTGTCGCCGTACGACCTGACCCGCGGGCGCATCGTCTACCGCTACAAGTAAGCCTGACGACGGCCGGGACGTCCCCGTGTCCGTCTTCGACGTCCGGGTCGCGCTCCGTCGCGTCTCCGGGCCAGATGGGAAGTAAGGCAACCGTGAAGGTCAAGCCGAGCGTCAAGAGGATCTGCAACAAGTGCCGGGTGATCCGCCGGCACGGCCGGGTCATGGTCATCTGCACCGACCCGCGCCACAAGCAGCGCCAGGGCTGACGCCCCACACATCACCAGCTCGTCCCAGCCGCGGACGGTGCGCAGCGCGTACCTCTCGTGGTTGACCCCCGGTCGGAGGCCGGGGCCCGCTCGGGCAGCGGGGTGGGACGGGTCCACACCTCCGCCACAATCATGAGGAGTACGCCCGCACATGGCACGTCTAGTCGGCGTGGATCTCCCCCGCGAGAAGCGGATGGAGATCGCGCTCACCTACATCTTCGGGGTCGGTCGCACCCGCGCCCTGGAGACGCTCGCCGCGACCGGCATCTCGCCGGACAAGCGCGTTCGCGACCTCACGGACGAGGAGCTCGTCGAGCTCCGGAACCACATCGAGGGCAACTACAAGGTTGAAGGCGACCTGCGCCGCGAGGTCGCCGCTGACATCCGCCGCAAGGTCGAGATCGGCTGCTACGCCGGTATCCGGCACCGCCGCGGTCTGCCCGTGCGTGGTCAGCGCACCAAGACCAACGCGCGGACCCGGAAGGGCCCGAAGCGGACCGTGGCCGGCAAGAAGAAGCCCGGCAAGAAGTAACTAGGAGCGCACAGACTTATGCCACCGAAGGCTCGTGCCGGAGCCGCCGTCAAGAAGGTCCGGCGCAAGGAACGCAAGAACGTCGCCCACGGGCAGGCGCACATCAAGAGCACCTTCAACAACACCATCGTGTCCATCACGGACCCGACCGGTGCGGTCATCTCCTGGGCCTCGTCCGGCCAGGTGGGCTTCAAGGGCTCCCGCAAGTCGACCCCGTTCGCCGCGCAGCTGGCCGCCGAGGCCGCCGCGCGTCGGGCCATGGAGCACGGCATGCGCAAGGTCGACGTGTTCGTCAAGGGCCCCGGCTCCGGCCGGGAGACCGCCATCCGTTCGCTGCAGGCCGCTGGGCTGGAGGTCGGGCAGATCTCCGACGTCACCCCGCAGCCGCACAACGGGTGCCGTCCGCCGAAGCGTCGCCGGGTCTGAGAGGTTAGAGAGAGATGGCTCGTTACACCGGTGCTGACTGCCGCCGTTGCCGGCGGGAGAAGATGAAGCTGTTCCTCAAGGGCAGCAAGTGCGATGGTCCGAAGTGCCCGTTCGAGTCCCGGCCGTTCCCGCCCGGGCAGCACGGCCGCGGTCGGACCAAGGAGACGGAGTACCTGCTCCAGCTCCGTGAGAAGCAGAAGGCCCGTCGGGTCTACGGCGTGCTCGAGAAGCAGTTCCGCGGCTACTACGAAGAGGCCGTGGGCAAGAAGGCGAAGACCGGTGAGGTCCTCCTTCAGATCCTCGAGTCGCGGCTCGACAACGTGGTCTACCGGGCCGGCTACGCCAAGTCCCGGGACATGGCCCGTCAGCTGGTCAAGCACGGTCACTTCATGGTGAACGGCAAGAAGGTCGACATCCCGTCGTACCGCGTCAAGGAGCACGACATCATCGAGGTCCGGGGCAAGAGCAAGGAGCTCACCCCGTTCATCGTCGCGCAGGCCGAGGCCGGCTCCAAGACCGTTCCGGCGTGGCTCGAGGCCATCCCCAGCCAGATGAAGGTCCTCGTGCACTCGCTCCCGGCCCGTCAGGTGATCGACACCCAGGTCCAGGAGCAGCTGATCGTCGAGCTCTACTCCAAGTAAGGGCTCGCTGCGGTGGCCCGCCCTCCGGGGCGGGCCACCGGAACAGTTGTGTCGTGGGCGTCAAATAGCGGGCGCCCCGGAAGAGAAGAGAAAAGATGCTCATCAGCCAGCGACCGTCTCTCTCCGAAGAGTCGATCAACGAGACCCGCTCCCGGTTCACCATCGAGCCGCTGGAGCCCGGCTTCGGCTACACGCTGGGCAACTCGCTGCGGCGCACGCTGCTGTCGTCCATCCCGGGCGCGGCGGTCACCTCGATCAAGATCGACGGTGTGCTGCACGAGTTCACCACGATCCCCGGGGTCAAGGAGGACGTGGTCGAGCTCGTCATGAACATCAAGGAGCTGTGCGTCAGCTCCGAGCACGACGAGCCGGTCAGCATGTACCTGCGCAAGCAGGGCCCGGGCGACGTGACCGCCGGTGACATCCAGCCCCCGGCCGGTGTCTCGGTGCACAACCCGGACCTGAAGCTCGCCACCCTCAACGGCAAGGGCCGGCTCGACATGGAGCTGACCGTCGAGCGGGGTCGGGGCTACGTCACCGCGGCGCAGAACAAGCAGGCGGGCGCCGAGATCGGCCGGATCCCGGTCGACTCGATCTACTCGCCGGTGCTCAAGGTGACGTACCGCGTCGAGGCGACCCGGGTCGAGCAGCGGACCGACTTCGACCGGCTGATCATCGACGTCGAGACCAAGCCGTCGATGGGCCCGCGCACCGCGCTGGCCTCGGCCGGCTCGACGCTGGTGGAGCTGTTCGGGCTCGCCCGCGAGCTGGACGAGACCGCCGAGGGCATCGACATCGGGCCGTCCCCGCAGGACGCCCAGCTGGCGGCGGACCTGGCTCTGCCGATCGAGGAGCTGGACCTCACCGTCCGCTCCTACAACTGCCTCAAGCGCGAGGGCATCAACTCCGTTGGTGAGCTGATCGGGCGTACCGAGGCCGACCTTCTCGACATCCGCAACTTCGGTCAGAAGTCGATCGACGAGGTCAAGATGAAGCTCGCCGGGATGGGCCTGGGGCTGAAGGACTCGGCTCCGAACTTCGACCCGGCGCACGTCGTGGACGCCTTCGGCGAGGCCGACTACGACACCGACGACTACCGCGAGACCGAGCAGCTCTAGTCCGCGCTGCCGCCACACCTGAGGAGCACCAAGCATGCCCACGCCCACCAAGGGCCCCCGCCTCGGCGGCAGCCCCGCGCACGAGCGGCTGATGCTGGCCAACCTGGCCACCGCGCTGTTCCAGCACGGCAAGATCCAGACCACCGAGACGAAGGCCCGGCGGCTGCGTCCGCTGGCCGAGCAGCTCATCACCAAGGCCAAGCGCGGCGACCTCGCCTCGCGTCGGCGGGTGCTGGGCGTCGTCAAGGACAAGGACGTGGTCTACTCCCTGTTCGACCAGATCGCGCCCCGGTACGCCAACCGCAACGGTGGCTACACCCGGATCGTGAAGACCGGCCCGCGCAAGGGTGACGCCGCTCCGATGGCGATCATCGAGCTGGTGGAGGAGCTTCAGGTCGCCGAGCCGAAGGCGAACAAGAAGACCGCCGCCCGCAAGGCCGCCCAGCAGGACAAGGTCGAGGCCCTGGCCCCGGCCGAGGAGGCCCCGAAGTCCAGCGCCGGTGACCAGGACGCCGAGGCTCCGGTCTCCGCGTCCGGCGACACCGCCGCCGCCCGTGAGGACAGCGACGAGGCCACCGAGAACGACAAGGCCTGATCGCAGGCAGCATCGTCGGGCCCGGCACCCCCTCGTGGGGTGCCGGGCCCGACGCCGTCAACGGAGGTACGAGGTGAGCGAGCGGACCCGGCTGCGGCTGGACGTCTCGTACGACGGCACGGACTTCTCCGGCTGGGCGCCCCAGCCCACCCGGCGCACGGTCGCCGGGGTGCTCATGGAGGCCCTGGACCTGGTGCTCGGCGCGGGCACCGCGACCGGCCTGACCGTGGCCGGGCGCACCGACGCCGGGGTGCACGCCACCGGGCAGGTCTGCCACCTGGACCTGCCCACCGAGGTGTGGCGCGAGCACGACGGGCGGCTGCTGCGCCGGTTGGCCCGCCTCCTCCCGCCGGACGCCCGGGTCCGCGCGATGACCGAGGTCCCCGCCGACTTCGACGCCCGGTTCTCGGCCACCTACCGGCGCTACGAGTACCGGGTCACCGACGCGCCCTGGGGCGCCGAGCCGCTGCGCCGCCGGGACACCCTGGCCTGGCCGAAGCCGCTGGACCTGACCGCGCTCAACGCCGCCGCGACCGGGCTGGTCGGCGAGCACGACTTCGCCGCGTACTGCCGGCGCAAGGAGAACGCCACCACGCTGCGCGAGGTGACCCGGCTGGACTGGCGGCGCGACCCGGACGGGATCCTGGTCGCCACCGTGCAGGCCGACGCGTTCTGCCAGAACATGGTGCGCAGCCTGGTCGGCGCCATGCTGGTCGCCGGGGACGGGCGGCGGCCGGTGGAGTGGCCGGCCGGCCTGCTGAGCCGCCGGGAGCGGTCCAGCGAGGTGACCGTGGCGCCGGCACACGGCCTGGCGCTGGTCGAGGTCGGCTACCCGACCGACCCCGCCGAGTACGCCCGCCGCGCCGACCTCACCCGCCGGCTGCGCGTGCCCGTCGCGGAGGGCTGAGCGGACACGGAAGGGCCCGCCACCCCGCGTGGGGTGACGGGCCGTCGGCGGGCCGGGTTCAGTCGTCCGAGCCGCGTTGTCCGGCGCTGTCCTCGGTCGGACCGTCGGTGGGCTGGCCGGCCGTCCCGCCGGCGGCCCGGCGGTCCAGCACGCTCCGGTTCAGGTGCAGCTCGATCAGGTCGTACATGATCTCGCGGGCGGTGGTGTCGTCGGTCGGGATGCGCTCCCCGTCGGCGCGGGTGACGAGGCAGTAGGCGACGTAGTGGCCGCGTACCTGCCAGCCGACCCGGGCGGCGGCCTTCTCCACCGCCTCGGTGTCGTCGCCCGCCTTCATGCCGCGGAAGCGGCCCTGCCGGTCGTCCAGCAGCGGTCGGATCCGGTCGCGCACCCGCTGGGCGCTGGCCACGTCGGTCAGGTTGAACAGGCCGGCGGTGACCAGGTGGTCGCCGTCGGGGGAGCGGAGCGTGCCCCGGACCACCTGGTTGCAGCCGAGCCGGACCAGCAGGTCGGCGATCTCGCCGGTGGCGGCGGAGGCGCAGTTGGCGCTCGCCTGGGTCTTGAGCACCCGGTAGGCCGGCTTGCCGTCGGTGATCACCAGGCTCTTGGCCGGGAAGACCTCCTTGGCGGTCAGCGCCGCCTGGTCGGTGTCCCGGGAGTCCAGGTCGGACCCGGCGGGCGCGGTGGTCTGCTCGACCGTCGGCTGCGGCGTCGGCTGGCCGGCCGGTGGGGTGGTGACCCGCTCGTCGAGCAGCGCCGCGACGGCCAGCCCGGTCAGCGAGAGCAGGAGCAGCACGGCGGCGCCGCCGATCAGCGTCTGCAGGACCCGGCCGCCGCGCCGGCGGTCGGTGTGCCGGGTCCGCGGCGGGTCCCACGCGTCGCCGGTACGCGCGGTCGGGCTGGCCGGGATCGGCACGGTCGGCCGGGCGGTCGCGGCCGGCACGGGCTGCGGGACCGGCGGCGCGGGCTGTGGCACCGGGGACGGCTCCCGGGGCGGCGCGGGGCGGCCCGGCGTCGGCGCCGGCGGCGCGGGCGCGGGCGCGCGGGCGGCGTCGCCGGCCGGCCGGGCCGGTGGCAGCGACGGGGTGGGGAAGCGGGAGGGCGACGGGCCCGCGGGCGGCGGCGTCGCGGCTCCGGGCCCGGTGGGGGCCGACCCGGGCTTCGGGTACTCCAGGAAGGCGTCCTCGTCGGACTCGTACCGGTACACCATGTGGGATAGAGTAGGGCCGATTGTCCCTTTCAGGGGTAATATCGGGAAATTCTGGCGGAGTGGCGTCCGATGCTCCCCGCCGCACCGTCGCCGGGCCCGCTGCCGGCCGGTGCGACAATGCCGGACGTGACCGGCGACCACTACTTCACCGCTGAACCGACGACCCCGGCCCGCCCGCGCGAGGTCGAGTTCTCCGTCGCCGGGCGCGACTACACCCTCACCTCGGCCGCCGGCGTCTTCTCCGCCGACCGGCTCGACCCCGGCACCGCGGTGCTGCTGCGCAAGGCGGCACTGCCCTCCGCCGGCGAGACCGGTCCGCTGCTCGACATCGGGTGCGGGTTCGGCCCGATCACCTGCGTCCTGGCCACCGTCGCGCCGGCCGCCACGGTCTGGGCGGTGGACGTCAACGAGCGGGCCCGCGCCCTCACCACCACCAACGCGGCCCGGGTCGACGCCGCCGACCGGGTCCGCGCCGTCGCCCCGGACGAGATGCCGGCGGACGTCACCTTCACCCAGATCTGGTCCAACCCGCCGATCCACATCGGCAAGGCGGAACTGCACGACCTGCTGCTGCGCTGGCTGCCCCGGCTCACCCCGGACGGCGTGGCGTGGCTGGTCGTCGCCCGCCACCTCGGCGGCGACTCGCTGCACCGCTGGCTGGTCGAGCAGGGATGGCAGGTCGACCGGCACGCCAGCCAGAAGGGCTACCGGGTGCTCCGGGTCACCCGGTAATCGGGTGTCGCCCGCGTGGCCCGCTCGGGCAGGATGCCCGCGTGGGATACGTGGACGTGGCAGGGGTCGGGCACATCCTCCCGGACGGCCGGGAGCTGTTCGGCGACGTGTCGTTCCGGGTCGGCGAGGGCGCCAAGGTGGCGCTCGTCGGCCCCAACGGCGCCGGCAAGACCACGCTGCTGCGGATGGTCGCCGGTGACCTGCCGGTGCGCACCGGCGTGATCGCCCGCAGCGGCGGGCTCGGCGTGATGCGGCAGTTCATCGGCATGATCGGCGACGAGTCGACGCTCGCCGACCTGGCCCTGTCGCTGGCGCCGCCGGCGCTGCGCGACGCCGGGCGGCGGCTCGCCGAGACCGAGGCGGCCATGCGGTCGGCCGAGGTCCGCGGCAAGTACAGCTCCGCTGCCGCCAAGACCCAGCTCGCGTACGCCGACGCCCTCGCCGCCTGGGGTGAGACCGGCGGGTACGACGCCGAGGTGCTCTTCGACACCGTCGCCACCGTCGTGCTGGACCTGCCCTGGGACAGCGCCCGGGAACGGCCGGTACGCACGCTCTCCGGCGGCCAGCAGAAGCGCTTCGCGCTGGAGCTGCTGCTGCGCGGCCCGGACGAGGTGCTGCTGCTCGACGAGCCGGACAACTTCCTCGACGTGCCCGGCAAGCGGTGGCTGGAGGCGCGACTGCGCGAGTCCGGCAAGTCGGTGCTCTACGTCTCGCACGACCGCGAGCTGCTGGCCCAGACCGCCGACCGGGTGGTGGCCGTCGAGGGCGGCAGCGCCTGGGTGCACCCGGGTGGCTTCGCGAGCTGGCACTCCGCTCGGGTGGCCCGGCACGACCGCCTCGACGAACTGCGCAAGCGCTGGGACGAGGAGCACGAGAAGCTGCGCGAGCTGATGCTGATGTACAAGCAGAAGGCCGCGTACAACTCGGGAATGGCCTCGCGGTACCAGGCCGCGCAGACCCGGTTGCGCAAGTTCGAGGAGGCCGGGCCGCCGCCCGTACCCCCGAAGGACCAGGACATCCGGATGCGGCTGACCGGCGGGCGGACCGGCAAGCGGGCGGTGATCGCCGAGCAGCTGGAGCTGGACGGCCTGACGTACCCGTTCGACCTGGAACTCTGGTACGGCGACCGGGTCGCGGTGCTCGGCGCGAACGGCACCGGCAAGTCGCACTTCCTGCGGCTGCTGGCCCGCGGCGGCACCGATCCGGACCCGGGCAACACGCCTGTCGACGGCGCCGCCGCCCTCGCGCCGGTCGCGCACGGCGGCGTGGTCCGGCTCGGCGCGCGGGTCCGGCCGGGGCACTTCTCGCAGACCCACGACCGGCCGGAGTTGATGGACAAGACGCTCGTCGAGGTGCTGTGGCGCGGTGACGAGCACCGGGCCGGGATGGACCGGCACGCGGCCATGGGGGCGCTGTCCCGCTACGAGCTGGCCGGCCAGGGCGACCAGCGGTTCGGCACGCTCTCCGGCGGCCAGCAGGCCCGGTTCCTGGTGCTGCTGCTGGAGCTGTCCGGGGCCACGCTGCTGCTGCTCGACGAGCCGACCGACAACCTCGACCTGGCCTCCGCCGAGGCCTTGGAGGCCGGGCTGACCGCCTTCGAGGGGACGGTGATCGCGGTGACCCACGACCGCTGGTTCACCCGTACCTTCGACCGGTTCGTGCTGTTCCGGGGTGACGGCGACGTGGTCGAGACGCCGGAACCGGTCTGGGACGTCGGATGATCGACCAGGGACTGGTCGACCGGCTGTGCGCGGTCGACGGCGTGGTCGCGGTGGCGCTCGGCGGCAGCCGGGCCCGCGGCGACCACCGGCCCGACTCCGACTGGGACCTCGGGCTCTACTACCGGGGCGAGCCGGACCTGGCCGCGCTGCGCGCGGTGGCCGCCTCGGTCGCCGACGGCCCGGTGGACCTCACCGCGCCCGGTGACTGGGGGCCCTGGGTCGACGGCGGCGGCTGGCTGCGCGTCGGCGGGGCAGCGGTGGACTGGATCTACCGGGACCTGGACCGCGTGCGGCGGATCTGGGCGGACTGCCGGGCCGGCCACTACACGGTGCAGGTGCAGGCCGGTCATCCGCTCGGCTTCTACTCGCACGCGTACGCGGGGGAGGTGGCGCTCGGGCAGGTGCTCGGCGACCCGACCGGTGAGCTGACCGCGTTGCGGGCCGAGACCGTCGACTACCCGCCCGCGCTCGGCGCCGCGCTGCTGGCCGGCGGCTGGGAGACCGGGCTGCTGCTCGACGGCGCGGCGAAGGGGGCGGCCGGGGGCGACGCCGGCTACGTCGCCGGGTGTCTGTTCCGCGTCGTCGGGGTGCTGGCGCACGCGTTGCACGGCCGGGCGGGGCGGTGGCTGGTCAACGAGAAGGGCATGATCACTGCCGCCGGCCGGTTGCCGGGTGCGCCGCCGGACTTCGCCGACCGGGCGCACGCGCTGTTCGGCGCGGTGGGGCGTACCCCGCTGGAGTTGGCGGCGACGGTCGCCGACGCCCGCGCGCTGGCCGCCGACGTGCTGGGCTGAGCGGTCTGCGGCGGTCGTGCGGCGCGGCGCGTGGGCGGGCGGACGTTCGGTGCTGGTCGTGCGGCGTGGCGCGTGGGCAGGCGGACGTTCGGCGATGGTGGCGCGGCGGCGGCGGCGTGGCGTGGCGTGACGGCGGCGTGGCGTGACGGCGGCGTGGCGGCGCGGCGTGGCGCGGGGCGTCCGCCGGACGCCTGTGGAGCTGATGCCGCGGACGACTCACCTCGGCGGTGACCCGGCCCGGCGCTCGCCGGGTGGCGGCACGGGCGCGGGCATAGGGTGGATCTCGTGAGTGAGATGACCTACCGCCGGCTGGGCGACTCCGGACTCGTGGTGTCCGTGGTCGGCATCGGCTGCAACAACTTCGGCCGCAAACTCGACAGCGACGGCACCCGGGCGGTGGTGGACGCCGCGCTCGACGCCGGGATCACCTTCTTCGACACCGCCGACATCTACGGCGAGCCGCAGGGCGGCTCCGAGGAGCTGCTCGGGCAGGCGCTCAAGGGACGCCGCGACGACGTGGTGGTCGCCACCAAGTTCGGGATGGACATGCACGGCGCGAACGGGCCGGATCACGGCGCCCGGGGCGCCCGCCGCTACATCGCCCGCGCGGTCGAGGCGTCGCTGCGCCGGCTCGGCACCGACCACATCGACCTCTACCAGATGCACGAGCCGGACCCGGGCACGCCGATCGACGAGACGCTCGCCGCGCTGGACGACCTGGTGACCGCCGGCAAGGTGCGCTACCTCGGCAACTCCAACTTCGCCGGGTGGCAGATCGCCGACGCCGACTGGACCGCGTCGTCGCAGGGCCGCACCCGGTTCATCTCCGCGCAGAACCACTACTCGCTGCTGGAACGCGGCGTGGAGGACGAGGTGATCCCCGCCTGCGAGCGGTTCGGCCTCGGCATGCTGCCGTTCTTCCCGCTCGCGAACGGGCTGCTCACCGGCAAGTACAAGCGCGACGAGGCGCCCCCGGCGGGCAGCCGGCTGGCCGGCGGCGGCCGGTACGCCGAGCGGCTGGCCGCCGCGCGCTGGGACACCATCGAGGCGATCGAGGCGTACGCGGCCGAGCGCGGGATCAGCATGCTCCAGGTGGCCATCGGCGGGCTGGCCGCCCGGCCCGCGGTGACCTCGGTGATCGCCGGCGCCACCACGCCCGAGCAGGTACGCGCCAACGCCGAGGCGGGCACCTGGCAGCCGTCCGACGAGGACCTGGACGCCCTCGACGCCCTCCTCTGACGGATCCCCGCCGGCGTGGCCGCCCTTCGGCGTGGCCGCCCTTCGGCGTGGTGGGCCGCCGGGGCGATGCGGCGTGGCCGTTCTTCGGCGTGGCCGCCCTTCGGCGTGGTGGGCCGCCGGGGCGATGCGGCGTGGCCGTTCTTCGGCGTGGCCGCCCTTCGGCGTGGCCGCCCTTCGGCGTGGCCGCCCTTCGGCGTGGCCGCCCTTCGGCGTGGTGGGCCGCCGGGGCGATGCGGCGTGGCCGTTCTTCGCGTGGCGGCCCTCGGGCGGGCTGACCGTCCGAGTGGCGACCGTCGGCGGCCACCTTCAGCGTGGCGGCCTGCGCCGCAGCCACCCTCGGCGCGCCACGTTTCCCCTGGCGATCCACCGGCGAGTGCCGCCCCGGCTAGACACCCATGGTGTTCCACTCAGCGCCAGCGCTCACCGTGAGTGGAACGTCATGGGTGTCAAACGAGCGCTGAGGCACCCATGGTGTTCCACCCACGGCCGGTCCTGGCGGCGGGTGGAACGTCATGGGTGCCTGCGGGCGGGGCTGACGTCCGTGGCGTCTCAGGACCGAGGAGCGCTACGACCGCCCGGACGGCGTCGACCTGGCCCGCCTACTGCGGGGCGGGGGCCGATGGGCGGGGCGGGCCGATGGGCGGGGCGGGGGCCGACGGGCGGGGCGGGCCGACGGGCGGGGCGGGGCTGACGGGCGGGGCGGCACGTCGGGCGGAGGCGGGCGTCGGGCTGGGCCGAGGAGCGGGGCGGCGCGCCGGGCGTCGGGCCGGGCCGAGGGGCAAGGCGTTCGGGCGGGGCGTCGGGCGTGGCGTTCGGGTGTGGGCGCTTGGGGGCGCGGCGCGTGGGGACACCGGGTCAGTGCGGCGGTGCGGTGGTGAGGCGTTCGGCGAGGGCCTGGCGGACCAGGGCGACGGTGGCGTCCGGACGGCGCAACACGTCGTCGGCGGTGAACCGGAGCACCACCCAACCGGCCGCGCGGAGCGCGTTCAGGCGCGCCACGTCGCGGCGGAAGTGAGCCCGCTCGCGGTGGTGGTCGCCGTCGTACTCGATCGCGAGGCGGAGCGCCGGCCAGGCCAGGTCGACCCGGGCCACGAAGTGCCGGCCCGCGCGTACCTCGTGCTGGGCGACGAGCGGGCCGAGGCCGGCGTCGAGGAGGAGCAGCCGCAGGCGGGTCTCCATCGGGGACTCGCTCGACGGCTCGGCCAGCGCCAACACCTCGCGCAGCAGCGGAGCGCCCGGCCAGCCCGGTCGGTCGGCGGCGTAGACGCGCACGGCGGGCAGCGTCACCACCCGGCGGCGTAGCAGCGCGTCGAGGGCGACCAGCGCGTCGACGCGTGCCCCCTGCCGACCCAGGTCGAACGCGGTGCGCAGGGTGGTGGTGACGGGGAGCCCGCCGAACCGGGTCCGATCCCGGTCGGGCAACGGAGACCGGGCGACCGACAGGCGTGGGTGCGGGCGCAGCCGGGCGGGGCGCGGCAGCAGCACCGTCACGGGCGCGTCCCGGCCGAGCAGGTCCACCCCGAACATCCAGGCGGCGCTGCGTCCCGCCAGCGCGGCACCCGGCGGCAGGCGCAACGCCACCGCCTCGCACCACATCCGGTGGTCGTCGGCGCGGTGGGCGTCGCGGTGCACGTACACGTCAGGCAACAGGCGGATCCATGTCGGCCCGCGCAG
Source organism: Micromonospora sp. WMMD754 (assembly GCF_049315235.1). NCBI lineage: Bacteria > Bacillati > Actinomycetota > Actinomycetes > Micromonosporales > Micromonosporaceae > Micromonospora > Micromonospora sp. WMMD754. Next base: position 1,218,937 of record NZ_CP186058.1, on the reverse strand, counting down.
CATCGTCCAGGTCAGCAGCCCTTCGGAGACGGCACGGCTGCCCCGGAACGGCAGGATTGCCAGGCGGCGCGGGACCCGGACGGGAACGGACATCCCGGCAGCGTGTCGTGACGAGACGGTCACCCGTGGTCCCGGTACGGCATGTGGACGGTTCCTGGGAAAAACGTCACCCGGTCTTCCGTCCGACGGGGAGGCGTCGTACGGTAGGCCGCAAGTGACCCACGGGAGCCCGGTGTGGACCGGGCTGAGAGGGGGGCTGGGAGCCCCCGACCGTCGAACCTGATCCGGGTAATGCCGGCGCAGGGAGGAGCGTTGCCGTGCCGTCCCTGGGACGACTGCATCTCATCACCGACACCCGGCCGGGGCGTGACCCGCTCGCCGTGCTGCGTGCCGCCCTGCCCGTGGCGGGTGCCGACCTCGTCGTGCAGGTGCGCGTGGAGGACGACGCCACCGACCGGGAGGCGTACGAGCTGGCCCGCCTGGTGGTCGACGCCTGCCGGCCGTACGGGGCGCGGTGCCTGGTCAACGACCGGTTGCACGTGGCGGTGGCGGTGGCCGCCGGCGGGGGCCACGTCGGGGCGGACGACCTGCCGGTCGCCGCCGCGCGCCGGGTGCTCGGCCCGGACGCCGTGCTCGGCGCCACCGCCCGTGAGCCGGACGGCGCCCGAGCGGCCGTCGCCGCCGGCGCGAGCTACCTGGGCGTCGGCCCGTGCCACGCCACCGCCACCAAGTCCGGCCTGCCCACGCCGATCGGCCCGGCGGGGGTACGCGCCGTCGCCGGGGCGGTGGACGTGCCGGTGATCGCCATCGGCGGGGTGACCGCCGCCACCGTGCCGGCGCTGCGGGCCGCCGGGGCGTACGGGGTGGCGGTGGTGGGGGCGGTCAGCGGGGCGGCCGACCCGGCCCGGGCAACCGCCGAGCTGCTCGGTGCGCTGACGTGTTAAGCAGGGGCCCTTCCTCTACCGGAGGCGTTAACAGGGGGCCCTTCCTTACCGACGTGGCGGTGGTGGGTGGCGGGCCGATCGGGTGGGCGATCGCGTGGCGGTGCGCCCAGCGCGGGCTGCGCGTGGTGGTGTACGACGACCGGCCCGGGTCGGGTGCCTCCTCGGTGGCCGCCGGGATGCTCTCGCCGGTCGCCGAGGCGTACTTCGGGGAGCACGAGCTGACCGGGCTGCTGGTCGCGTCCGCCGCCCGCTGGCCCGCGTTCGCCGCGGAGCTGACCGCGGCGAGCGGCGTCGACCTCGGGCATCGCACCGAGGGCACGCTCGTCGTCGGGCTCACCGCCGACGACCTGGCCGAGGCGCGGCGGCTGTGGTCGTACCAACAGGCTCTGGCACTGCCGATCACGCCGCTGCGCCCCTCGGAGCTGCGCGACCGCGAGCCGGCGCTGGCCCCCCGGGTGCGCGGCGGCGCCGTGGCGCCCGGCGACCACCAGGTCGACCCGCGCCGGCTGGTCACCGCGTTGCGCGTGGCGGCCGAGCGGGCCGGCGTCACGCTGCGGCCGGTGCGGGTCGGCGCGCTGTCCGAGGTGGACGCCCGGGTCACCGTGGCCGCGGCGGGCTGCGGCGCGGCGGCGCTGACCGGCCTGCCGGTCCGGCCGGTCAAGGGCCAGGTGCTGCGACTCCGCGCGCCCGCCGGCGGCCCGCCGGGCTTCCGGCACGTGATCCGGGGGTACGCCGACGGCGAGGCGGTCTATCTGGTGCCCCGGGATAGCGGCGAGGTGGTGGTCGGCGCGACCGTCGAGGAGCGCGCGGACACCGCTGTCACCGCCGGAGGCGTGCTGACGCTGCTGCGCGCCGCCACCGAGCTGGTGCCGGAACTCGTCGAGTACGAGCTGGTGGAGGCCGTCGCCGGGCTGCGCCCCGGTACGCCCGACAACGCACCGATCATGGGGCCACTGCCCGGGCGGCCGGGCGTGCTCGCCGCCACCGGCCACCACCGGCACGGCATCGTGCTCACCCCGGTCACCGCCGACCTGGTCACCGAACTGATCGTCGGCGGCGAGCCGGATCCGGCACTCGCCCCCTTCACCCCGGACCGGTTCGGGAAGGAGCCCAGGTGGAACTGATCGTCAACGGCACGGAACGGACGCTGCCCGACGGCGTCACCGTGGCCGAGGTGGTCCGTACGGTCACCGACCGGGAGCGCGGCCTCGCGGTCGCGGTGAACGGCGAGGTGGTGCCGCGCGGCAGCTGGTCGGCGAGCGTGCTGTGCGACGGCGACCGCGTCGAGGTGCTCAGCGCCACGCAGGGCGGGTGAGGCGGATGTCCGCGTTGGAGATCGGCGGGGTCGGGTTCGGCTCCCGGCTCGTCCTCGGCACCGGCGGCGCGGCCAACCTGCACGTGCTGGAGCAGGCGATCCGCGCCTCCGGCACCGAGCTGGTGACACTGGCGCTGCGCCGGGTGGACACCACGCCAGGCGGGTCGGGCGGCCTGCTGGACCTGGTGGAGCGGTGCGGCGTACGGCTGCTTCCCAACACGGCCGGCTGCCGGACCGCCGTCGAGGCGGTGAAGACGGCGCACCTGGCCCGGGAGGCGTTCGACACCGACTGGGTGAAGCTGGAGGTGATCGGCGACGAGCGCACGCTGCTGCCCGACGGGGTGGAGCTGCTGCGCGCCGCCGAGGAACTCGTTGCGGACGGGTTCACCGTGCTGCCGTACACCTCGGACGATCCGGTGCTGGCCCGGCGGCTGGCCGACGTGGGGTGCGCGGCGGTGATGCCGGCCGGGTCGCCGATCGGCTCCGGTCTGGGCATCGGCAACCCGCACCACATCCGGCTGATCCGGCAGGCCGTCGACGTTCCGGTGGTGCTCGACGCGGGCATCGGCACCGCCTCCGACGCCGCGCTCGCGATGGAGCTGGGCTGCGACGCGGTGCTGCTGGCCAGCGCCGTGACCCGGGCCGCCGACCCGGTGGCGATGGCCACGGCGATGCGGTACGCGGTCGAGGCCGGCCGCCTGGCGTACGGCGCGGGCCGCATCGCCCGCCGCTTCCACGCCCTGGCGTCCACGCCGGACGAGGGACGGCCCGACCTGTGACCGCCGTACGCGCTGCGGATCTTGGTACGGATGCGCCCCTGGAGGGGCGGCCCCGTACCAAGATTCACGCCGCCCCGACCGGGGTCGTGGTGCTGACCGATCGGCGGGTCGCTCGGGGGGCGCTCGTCGACGTGGTCGCGGGTGCCGTGGGCGGGGGAGTGCGGTGGGTGGTGCTGCGGGAGAAGGACCTGCCCCGCGCCGACCGCCTCGCGCTCGCCGTCGACCTGCGCGCGATCCTCGCCGAGGCAGGCGGCACGCTCGTCGTCGCCGGACCGGACCCGCTCGACGGGGACGCGGTGCATCTGCCCGCCGCCGGCCCGTACCCGCCGCCCGCCGTCGGACTGGTCGGCCGCTCCTGCCACGACACCGCCGAGCTGGCCCGGCTCACCACCGAGGACTACGTGACGCTGTCGCCGGTCCACGAGACAAGGACAAAGCCCGGCCACGGCCCGGCACTGCGCCCGGACGGGTTGCGCAAGCTGATCGCGGTCAGCCCTGCGCCGGTGCTCGCCCTCGGCGGCATCGAAACCCCGGCTCAGGTCACCGCATGCGTCGAGGCGGGCGCCGCCGGCGTAGCCGTGCTGGGCGCGATCATGCGCGCCGACGACCCGAGAGAAACCGCCACCACGCTGGGCAGAGCCTTCCAGGAGGCGGCCACCCACCTTGTCACCAGCCCTGCGCGTCCCGGCGAACGTCCCCACGAGACAGGGCTGCGGCCGACCGTGACCACGGAGGGATCAAGCCTGACCGCCCGGAGTGGGCACGGTCGGCCGCAGCCCTCAACCGCAACCACCGGAGAAGGAGAGCAGTGACGCCAGACACGATCCTCACGATCGCCGGCTCCGACTCCGGGGGCGGCGCCGGCATCCAGGCCGACCTGAAGACGTTCGCCGCGCTCGGCGCGTACGGCACGAGCGTGCTCACCGCCGTCACCGCGCAGAACACCCGGGGCGTCGACGCGGTCCTGCCGCTGCCCCCGCAGACCGTGCGCGACCAGCTGGACAGCGTGCTCGGCGACTTCGCCGTCCGCGCGGTGAAGACCGGGATGCTCGGCACTCCCGCGGTCGCCGACGCGGTGGCCGAGGCGGCCCGGGCCGGGAGGCTGCCCCGGCTGGTCGTCGACCCGGTGCTGGTCGCCACCAGCGGGCACCGGCTCGGCGTGGTGGAGGCGGTCGAGCGGCTGCTCCCGTACGCCGAGGTGGCGACGCCGAACTGCGCGGAGGCCGCGGCCCTCACGGGAGGCCCGGTGGGCACCGTCGAGGAGATGGTCGCGGCGGCCGAGGCGCTGGCGGCGCGCGGACCGGCGTTCGTGGTGGTGACCGGCGGTGACGTGGACGCGGCCGGCGAGTCGGTGGACGTGCTGGCGGGCGGGGGGACTACGCGGCTGCTGCGCGCGCCCCGGGTGGACACCCGGCACAACCACGGCACCGGTTGTTCGTTCGCGGCCGCCGTCGCGGTCCGGTTGGCCTCCGGCGACCCGGTGCCGGTCGCGGTGGAGGCCGCCAAGGAGTACGTCACCCGCGCGCTGACCGGCGCGCGGAGCTGGGAGCTGGGCGCGGGTCGCGGCCCGCTGGACCACTTCGGCTGGTCCGCTTGACCGACAGGGAGGCTGTCATGCAGGCACGTCGCAAGGTGTACGTGGAAGGGTCCCGGCCGGACGTCCGGGTGCCGTTCGCCGAGGTGGCGCTGACCGGGGACAACCCGCCGGTCCGGCTCTACGACACCTCCGGCCCCGGCTCCGACCCGGAGGTCGGGCTGCCCGCGCTGCGCGGGCCGTGGATCACCGAGCGCGGCGACGTGGCGCCGGTCCGGGGCGCCGGCACCCCGCTGGCCGGGGTGGACGGGAAGCGGCCGACGCAGCTCGCGTACGCCCGGGCCGGGATCGTCACCCCGGAGATGGAGTTCGTGGCGATCCGGGAGTCGGTGGCGCCGGAGTTCGTCCGGGACGAGATCGCGGCCGGGCGGGCGGTGCTGCCGTTGAACGTCAACCATCCGGAGTGCGAGCCGGCGATCATCGGCAAGGCGTTCCTGGTCAAGGTCAACGCCAACATCGGCACCTCGGCGGTGACCTCGTCGGTGGCGGAGGAGGTGGAGAAGCTCACCTGGGCGACCCGGTGGGGCGCGGACACCGTGATGGACCTGTCCACCGGTAAGCGGATCCATGAGACCCGCGAGGCGATCGTGCGCAACGCCCCGGTGCCGATCGGCACCGTGCCGATCTACCAGGCGCTGGAGAAGGTCGGCGGCGACCCGGTGAAGCTGAGCTGGGAGGTGTTCCGCGAGACGGTGGTCGAGCAGGCCGAGCAGGGCGTCGACTACATGACGGTGCACGCCGGGGTGCTGCTGCCGTACGTGCCGCTCGCCGTGGACCGGGTGACCGGCATCGTCTCCCGGGGCGGCTCGATCATGGCCGCCTGGTGCCTGGCGCACCACGAGGAGAACTTCCTCTACACGAACTTCGCCGAGCTGTGCGCGATCCTGGCCCGCTACGACGTGACGTTCTCCCTCGGCGACGGCCTGCGCCCCGGGTCCATCGCGGACGCCAACGACGAGGCGCAGTTCGCCGAGCTGCGCACGCTCGGCGAGCTGACGAAGGTCGCCTGGGAGCACGACGTCCAGGTGATGATCGAGGGCCCGGGGCACGTGCCGATGCACAAGATCAAGGAGAACGTCGACCTCCAGCAGGAGTGGTGCCACGAGGCGCCGTTCTACACGCTCGGTCCGCTGACCACCGACGTCGCGCCCGCGTACGACCACATCACCTCCGCGATCGGCGCGGCGATGATCGGCATGTTCGGCACCGCGATGCTCTGCTACGTCACGCCGAAGGAGCACCTCGGGCTGCCGGACCGGGACGACGTGAAGGCGGGCGTGATCGCCTACAAGATCGCGGCGCACGCGGCCGACCTGGCCAAGGGGCACCCCGGCGCGCAGGCGTGGGACGACGCGCTGTCCAAGGCCCGGTTCGAGTTCCGCTGGGAGGACCAGTTCAACCTGGCGCTCGACCCGGAGACCGCGCGGGCCTACCACGACGCGACGCTGCCGGCGGAGCCGGCGAAGACCGCGCACTTCTGCTCGATGTGCGGGCCGAAGTTCTGCTCCATGAAGATCACCCAGGAGTTGAAGGACTACGCGGCGCGCGGCATGCGCGGCAAGTCCGAGGAGTTCGTCGCCTCCGGTTCCCGGGTCTACCTGCCGCTGGCCTGAGCGTTTCCGGGGCCGGGGCTCTCCCCGGCCCCGGAGGGCTCAGTCGCGGTGGTGCCGGCCGGTCCGCAGCGAGCGGGCGTCGTCGGCGTTGTCGTCCGAGGCGAGACCGGCGACCCAGTCGACGTACTCGTCGTCGGTCGTGGCGTCCGGCTCGGCCGTACGGTCTGCCGGATCGGGCTCGCCCTTGGCCCGGTTGCGCCGGAACAAGCCCCGCCGGGCCCTGGTCTTCCCGCCGACTGCGTCGGCGTCCTCCGGGTCGGCGTGCCGCCCCCGCTCCCCGGTCGGGTCCGGCTCGGCGCCGTCCGGAACGGGACCGGGCTGCGCCGGCACGGTCGTGTCGGCGGCGGTCCGGGGCGGCTCCGGGACGGTCGGGCCGGCGGGCCGGGCGTTGGTGGCCAGCGCGTCCCAACCGGTGCTCCGGCCCGGCTCGGGCAGTCCCTGGTGCCGGGGGCGGGGGGCCGGCTCGGCGCGGGCGGCCCGGTCGTCGCCGTCCCGGCCGGTGGCCGGCCCGCCCGGCCCGCTCGCGCTGTCCGGACGCGTCGGCCGGCTGGCGATCGGCCAGGCCGGTCGCACCTCGCCCGGCCGTTCGGCGACGTCCTCGAAGATGGGGAACCGGGGCCGGGGCGACGGGGGCGCGGCGGGCGGGCCGGCCGGCTCGGCGTCGTCGAAGAAGAAGCTCCGGGCGCGGGCCAGCTTCGGCTCGACCGGTGACTCGACGGCCGGCGGGACGATCGGCATGTCCGCGCCGCCCGGCTTCTCCGTGGCGGCCGGCGTTCCCGTGGCGGCCGGCGCCGGGTCGGTCGGTGTCGGGCCGGTCGGTGTCGGGCCGGGCGGCGCCGGGTCGGGCGGTGTCGGGTCGGGCGGTGTCGGGTCGGCGGTGTCGCGCGGGGCGGAGGCGGTGGCCGCGGCGATCGGGCCCGCCGGCGGGCCGTCCCCGGCCGGTGGCGTGGTGGCGGACACCGGCGCGGCGTCGCTCCGGCTGGTCCGGGAGGCGCGCGTGCGGCGCGACCGGGTGGGCCGGCCGGTGCCCTCGTCACCCGGAACGGCGGCGTCCACCGCCGGTACGGCGGCGTCGCGCGTCGGGCTCCGCGTCGCGTCGGGTGCCGTGACCGGCTCGGGCGTACCGCTCTCGGCGGCGGGGGTGTCTCCGGTCGGCGTCCGGTCGTCGGTGGACCGCTCGGCCGCCCGGCCGCGTCGTGCCCGCGCGGCGCGTGCCGGGGCGGGGGGCGTCTCGGCCGGGCGGGGGGCGGACGCCGCCGGGTCGGTCCGCGGCTCCGGTTCCGGCTCGACGGCCCCGCTGGTCGAGGCGGTCGCCCCGCCGGTGGCCGTCGGCGCGTCGGCGGCCGGGCTGCCGCCGGTCGCGGTCTCCGCGACCGCCGGGGCCGGCTCAGTGACCGGGGCCGGCGCGGTGGCGGTCATCGGCGCGGCGGCGGCATCGGTTCGGGGACGCGGTGGGGTGTCGGTCGGGTCCGGCCCGGCCGACGGCTGCGGCCCGGGCCGGCCGGCGGCCAGCACGTCGATGGCCGAGGTCCGCCGGCCCGGGGACAACAGGCCGGACACCGGGCGGGTGCGGGCGTGGTCCTCGTCGTCCGGCTGGCCCGACCCGGTGGGTGGCCCCGGAACGGCCGGCTGCTCCGGGGCGACGTGCCGAGGGCCGGGGGACGCGCCGGCGGAGCCGCCGGTCTCCGGCCAGTCCCAGTGCGCGGGTGCGGGCCCGCCGGGCGCGGCCGGGGACGCCGCCGCGCCGGTGGCCGCGACGGTGGTGCCGGTGGCCGAAGCGGCGCCGGTGGTCGTGGGCGGCAGCGGCGCCAGGATGTCGGTCGGTTCCACGGCGTCGCCGGCCGCGCCGATCGGCCGGGGGAGCACGGTGGTGGCGGTCGAGCCGAGCGCTCCGGCGACGACCGCGATCAGCGCGCCGTAGTAGGGCGCGAGCTGGTAGCGGTCGGTCGCGGTCCCGGGGCCGGCGGTCAGGTAGGCGAAGGCGACCAGCACCGGGCCGGCCGCCCCGGCCGCACCGCCGACCAGCGGCGGGTGCCCGGCCCGCCGGGCCAGCACGCCGACCGCGCCGCCCGCGAGCAGGGCCAGCACCGGCAGCAGCAGCATGGCCAGCCGCTGCGCCGCGGCCGGGTCCAGCCAGGACGGTTCGAGGACCCCCAGCCGTACGGTGGCCAGCGGGCGGTTGGCGACGATCGTCGGCGCGACGGAGAGCAGGGCGAGCAGCCAGACGATCCCGGCGGTGCCCGCGACGCCCCAGCCGAACGGCGGCTTGAGCAGCACGGCGATGGCCGCGCCCGCGCCCACCACCGCGCCGAGGGCGGCGCATATGCCGGCGGCCCACACCGGGTCGACCGAGCCGCCCAGTTCGGCGGCGCGGGCCGGCTGCATGCAGAGCGGGGCGACCACGATCGCGCCCAGCGCGCTGACGCCGGCGACGGAGAGCAGCTCGGTGGTGCCGGCGGGGACCTCGTCCCGGCGGGCGAAGCGCTCGGTGAGGACGGCCCCGGCGACCGTGGCGACCGCGGCGAACCAGCCGACCCAGGCGAGCTGGGCGGGCCACCGGTTGACCGAGGCGTCGACGAACGCGCCGTCGAGTCGGACGACGCCGAAGCCGTACGCGATGCCGAGCTGGCCGGCACCGGCCAGCACACTCACCCCGAGCGCCGTGAGCAGCAGCCTGCCCCACGTCCGAAAGGCCATGTCGGGCACGTTACGGCCCGGTGCCGCCGATCGCCACCTTGCCGCCGCGCGGCGCGGCGAACCCCGTCGGCGTGGCTACGTCAACTCGACCAGACGGGCGAGGTAGGTGGTGTCACCGACGTTGGTCAGCATGTGCACCGCGCCCGGGTCGCGGTAGACCACCCCGCCGGTGGGCTCGTCGGCGTCGATCGTGACGCCGTCGATCGTCTGCACCACGTTCTTCGCTCCCTGGACCGCCACCACCAGGTACGGGTGGTCGTGCCGGTGCAGCGGCTGCCGCTCGCCCGGCTCCAGCCGGATGTGCCAGACGCGTACCCGGTCGTTCTCGAAGACGATCTCCTGGCCCACCGGGCCGAGTTCGGGTTCGGCGGAGAGGTCGGTCATCGTGGTCCGTCCAGTTGGGGGAGCACCTCGGCAGCGATCAGCTCCACGTGGTCGAGGTCGTCGAAGTCGATCAGCCGCAGGTGGACCCGGGTGGTCCCGACCGCGGCGAACTCGCCGAGCCGGTCGACGAGCTGGGCCGGGGAGCCGACCACCGGGTCCTCCGGCGGGAGCGCGCTGGTGACGTGCAGCGGCGCGGCCCGGCGCCGTGCCTCGGCGTCGGTGCGTCCGATCGCCACCACGACGCCGGCGGAGAGCGTCAGGGGCGCGCGGCCGGAGGCGTCGCGGCCGGTGCGGTCGCACGCCTCGCGGACCCGCTCGTACGCGGCGGCCGTCTCGGCGACGCTCTTGAACGGCATGTTGAACTCGTCGGCGTACCGGGCGGCCAGCTCGGGGGTGCGCTTCGGGCCGCGGCCGCCCACGATCACCGGCGGGCCGGGCTGCTGCACCGGCTTGGGCAGCGCGGGCGCGTCGGTCAGGCGGTAGTGCTCGCCGGTGAAGCTGTACGTCTCGCCGAGCGGGGTGCGCCACAGCCCGGTGACGATCTCCAACTGCTCGGCCAGGCGGTCGAACCGCTCGTTGACCGGCGGGAACGGGATGCCGTAGGCGGTGTGCTCGCGCTCGAACCAGCCGGCGCCGATGCCCAGCTCGACCCGGCCGCCGCTCATCCGGTCGACCTGGGCGACCATGACGGCCAGCGGTCCGGGCAGGCGGAAGGTCGCCGAGGTGACCAGCGTGCCGAGTCGGATCCGGGAGGTCTCCCGGGCCAGCGCGGCGAGCGTGAGCCAGGCGTCGGTGGGGCCGGGCAGCGCCGGCTCGTCTCCCATGGCCCGGTAGTGGTCGGCCCGGAAGAAGCCCTCGAAGCCGGTCTCCTCGACGAGCCGGGCGAACCGGAGCTGGTCGTCGTAGTCCGCTCCGCGGTGGGGTTCGGTGAAGACCGAGACCCGCATGGTCACCGTCCTCCCGCCGCCGCGGCCCGCGGCGGCGTCTCGGTCGACGCGGCCGGCGGGTCCGCCGGGCCGGCCGACGCGGGTACGCCCGGGGCGTCCCGCTCCATCAGCAGTTCGTGCAGCTCGGCGCTGATCCGCGCGACGTCGGCCAGGTGCGCGTGCCGGCCCAGGGTGCGGGGCCGGGGCACGGCCACCTCGACCACCTCGCGGATCCGGCCGGGGCGGGGGCTGAGCACGACCACGCGGTCGGCCAGCAGCACCGCCTCGTCGATCGAGTGGGTGACGAAGACGATGGTGGCCTTCGTGTCCATGTGCACCCGCTGCAGCTCGCCGGAGAGCTCCTCCCGGGTCAGCGCGTCGAGCGCGGAGAACGGCTCGTCCATCAGCATCACCCGAGGCGAACCGATCAGCGACCGGCAGAGCGAGACGCGTTGCTGCATGCCGCCGGAGAGCTCGTGCGGCAGGCGCTTCTCGAAGCCGCCCAGCCCGGCCATCTCCAGCAGCTCGCGGGCCCGGTCGCGGTGCTTGGCCCGGCTCCAGCCGAAGATCTCCACCGGCAGCAGGACGTTGTCGAGCACCGTGCGCCAGGGCAGCAGGGCCGGCCGCTGGAACAGCATGGCCACGTCCCGCCGCGGCTTCGTGATCGGCGTGCCGGCGACGGTGATCTCGCCGGCGGTGACCGGCAGCAGGCCGGCGATCATGCGCAGCAGCGTGGACTTGCCGCAGCCGGACCGGCCCAGGACGGCGACGAACTCACCCTCGGCGACGTCGAGGTCGATGCCGCGCAGTGCCTCCACCCGCCCCGAACGGCCGTCGAAGGTGCGGGACACCCCGGACAGTCGAATCATCTCCCGCCGGCTCCCTTCCACCGTCGTCGCGAACGTGAGCCGGGCTAGCGTAGCGGGGATCGTGCTTATAGCACCGTCCGGGGTGGACGTCAGTCCGCTTTCCGTCACGCAACTTCGTTTCCTTTCCGCAACCCGGACGGTTGCGGCGCGTCATCAGCCTTCTCGTACGCTGTTGCGCGCGAAGAGTCCCCTCACGACGGTCCAGTCGGCTGCCCCTCCTGCCGACCCCGTCGGACCCACGACCCGACCGGCGAAGAAGTCCTGGTCGGAAAGGACATGGTGCACTGATGAGAAGGTTGACCCGTACGGTCGCCGCCGCGGCGCTGGCGACCGCCCTCGCCCTCGTCGGCGGCTGCAGCAGCGACTCGGACAAGTCCGAGGGCGGCGGCGGCAACGGCGCGGCGCTGGAGAAGGTGACCTACCTCACCTCGTTCGGCAACTTCGGCCGTGACTCCTACGCCTGGGTGGCGAAGGACAAGGGCTTCTTCAAGGAGGCCGGCTTCGACGTCGACATCAAGCCCGGCCAGGGCACCGGTTCCGTCATCCAGACCGTCACCGGCGGCCAGGCCGACTTCGGCCCGATCGACCTGACCGGTGGCATCCTCCAGATGGGCAACGGCCAGGCCAAGGACTTCGTCGCGGTGGCCGCGATCCAGCAGCGCACCATGGCGGCCATCGTCACGGTCGAGGGCAAGAACATCGCCACCCCGAAGGACCTCGAGGGCAAGAAGCTCGCCGACACCCCGACGTCCGTCGTGCGCAACCTCTTCCCGACGTACGCCCGGCTGGCCGGCATCGACGGCAGCAAGGTGACCTGGGTCAACGGTGAGGCGCAGGGCCTGATCGGCATGCTCGGCTCGGGTTCGGTGGACGGCATCGGCCAGTTCGTCGTCGGCCAGCCGACGGTCGAGGCGGTGGCCAAGAAGAAGCCGGTCGTGCTGCCCTACAGCAACGTGATGCAGGACCTCTACGGCAACGCGCTGATCACCTCCACGAAGATCGCCAAGGAGAAGCCGGAGATGGTCAAGAAGTTCACGGCCGCTCTGCTCAAGGGCCTGGAGTACTCCCTGGAGCACCCGGAGGAGGCGGGCGAGATCCTGAAGAAGAACGTGCCGGCCGCGAACCCGGCCGCGTCCGCCGCGGAGCTGCAGCTGATGGCCGCGTACGTCCGGTCGAGCAACTCCGGCACCGCGATCGGCACGCTGGACAGTGGCCGGGTGGCCAAGAGCATCGCGCTGCTGCAGGGCGCGGGCGCGCTCAAGCAGAACCTCACCCCGGACCAGATCATCGACTTCAACCTCGCGCCGAAGGCCTGACCGGTCGGCTCGGGTCACGGGGGTGCGCCCCGCCGGAACACCCGGTGGGGCGCACCCCCTTCGCGTGCCGGTCGTCCCGACCGGCCGAGAGAGGAGGACACGTTGACGCAGTTGACCGAGGCCCGGCCGGGGGCGCCGGAGGAGCCGGCCCCGACCGCGCGGCCCCGCCGCGGCCCGGCGGTACGCCCGGCGGCGGTCGGGTTGCCGGCGCTGGGGCTGGTCATCGCGGTGGCCGCCTGGTGGCTGGTCACCTCGGGGCTGCACCTGGTGCACCCGGTGGCGTTGCCGCCGCCGCAGGACGTGGCCCGCTCGCTGGCCGCCACCACCGACGTGCTGCTGCCGGCGCTGGGCATCACCACCTGGATGACCCTCGCCGGCTTCCTGCTCTCGGCGGCCGTCGGCGTGCTGATCGGGATGGCGCTGGCCGCGTCCCGCCGGGTGGAGCGGATGTTCGCGCCGCTGCTGGTGGCGGTGAACGCGGTCCCGAAGATCGCCTTCGGGCCGCTGCTCGTGGTGGCGGTGGGCTTCGGGCAGAAGCCCATCCTGACGATGGTGTTCCTGCTCTGCTTCTTCCCGATCGTGCTCTCCACCGCCACCGGGTTGACCACCACCCCGGCCGACCTGGCGGAGCTGGGCCGGTCGCTCAACGCGTCCTGGTGGCAGTCGTTCCGCAAGGTCCGTTTCCCGGCCGCCCTGCCGCAGATCTTCGTCGGCCTCAAGGTGGCCATGCCGCTGGCCGCGATCGGCGCGGTGATCGGGGAGTTCTACTCGGACCGGCCCGGCCTGGGCTACCAGATCCTGCAGTACAACGGCGTCGGCGACACCGCGACCGCCTGGGCGGCCATCGTGCTGGTGGCGCTGATGAGCATCGTGCTCTACGCGGTGCTGAGCCTGATCGAGCGCCTCGCCCTGCCCTGGGTCCGGGCCACCACCTCCGCCCGCTGACCCCCGGAAGGACCCACCGTCGACCAAGGCCGGCCCGACCCCACCCCGCCGACCGGGAACCCGCCCCGTCGACCGAGAACCCGACGTCGACCGAGGGCACCGACAGATCGAGCACAACCCACGGTCGGCGGCCGACCACGACAGGTGTGGCCCCACCGCAACCGGCGTAGGGATCAAGCCTGACCGCCCGGAGCCGGTTGCGGTGGGGCCACACCCCCACCGCGACAGAGAACTCAGCCGGCGAGCCGCCAGCGACCACCACGAGCGACAAGCGTCGTCAACGCCTGCGGCATCAGCCCGGAGTGGTTGTCCGGGGTCATCCGGATCGGCCCGGAGAGGCCGTCGAGCTGCGAGGTCTCCAGGACGTCGCGCAGCGCGTCCCGGTTCACCTCGCCCGGCTTCCCGCCGGCGCGCTGCTCGGCATCGGCGATGAGCTGCACCGCGTCCGCGGCGAACGAGGAGAAGCCGTTGTAGCCGCCGAACCGGGCGGTGTAGTCCTGGAACCACTGCCGGCGGGCGGCCTTGGCCGGGGTGGTGGCGATGACGTCGTCGATCACCATCGTCTGGGTGAAGATGAGCGTGGCCTGCTCGGTGGAGCGGGCCGACGGGCCGAGGAACAGGTCACCGGCGGCCGAGGCGTCGAAGAAGAACGAGCCGCCGAACTTGCTCTGCCGCGCGGTGGTGGCGGCCAGCGTCGCCTGCTCCGGCGTGGTCCAGAGGACCAGGGCCTGCGGCTTCTTGGCGATCAGGTCGCTGATCTGGGTGCTCACCTCGGTGTCGGTGGTGCGCACCGACTCGGCGCCGACGAGCCGCACCGTGGTCTTGTCGAACTCGCGCTTCAGCGCGGTCAGCCCCTCCTGGCCGTAGCCGTCGGCGCTGTGCAGCACGGCCACCTTGCGGATCTGACGCCGGCTCAGCTCGGTGGTGAGCACCGCCGCGCTGTCGGCCGCATTCGGCGCGAGCTTGAAGACGTATCGGCGCTGGCCGACCGGCTCGATGACCGCGCCGGCGGAGGCGAGCGCGATGGTGGGAATGCGCTTGTCGCCGATCGTGCGGGCGGCGCCGACGGCGCATTCGTTGCAACTGCCCATGATGACGGCGCTCACCTGTGCGTCACCGCTGAAATCGTTGATGTTCCGCAAGGACTCGGCCGCGTCCGAGCGGTTGTCCTTCACCCTCAGCTTGATCTGCCGGCCACCCAGCGCGCCCGAGGCGTTCAACTGGTCGACCTTCAGTTCCAGCGCCCTTTGGTAGACCTTGCCGATCGGCGCGGAAGCGCCGGAGAGTTCGAGGTCGGCGGCGATCACGATCGGGCTGGTGTCCTGCGGTTCCCCGCCGATCCCACAGCCGGTGAGCGTGGTGGCCAGCACGGCCGATGCGAGCACCGCGATGCGCGCGGAGCGGATGGGGCTCAACTCAGTCCTCCAGGTGCGGCGCGGGTCGACGCCCGATCACCGCCGCTCGTCCGTCCTCAGTGGAGGAACGGGATTGGTGTGCCGTACGGTGTGCGCGAAGCCTGCAAAACCTTGCCAATGCCGGGCCCTGTGGTCAAGCGCGGCTGCCGGAAGCCGTTTCGGGACGCTCATCCCACATGCTGGGGACACGAAACGTTAACCGACAATTACTGCCCAGATGCGCGTGACCACTCTGGAGTGACATCCCCTGTTCAGGGGGTTGGAGAAAAGAAGGTATTAGGTGATCGGATCTCGGGTTGAGTCGACCCCGACCGTTTCCTGCCTCACTGCGGCTTCCCAAACAGGATCTCGTCTGATGAAATCGCGGCCGTGCCGCGCGTGGCGCTGGCCGCTGCACCAGGCACGGGTCAGCGGGTCGCGCGTGGAAGAAACGACGGAGGCGATGTCGTGAGCACCGGACCTACGACCCTGCCCGGGAGCCCCAACGCCGAACAGCGGAACCGGCGACGGCGCCTGCCCAGGCTGCGGGACGCGCGGATCCGCTCCAAACTCGCCCTCATCCTGGTAGTTCCGGTCGCCGCTGTCATCGCACTGGCAACTATCCGACTCATTTCCGTGGGCCAGGGCGCGTACGAGGCGGACCAGGTCCGCGCGCTCACCGCGGTCTCGGTCGACGTCTCGGCGCTCACCCAGGACCTGCACAAGGAGCGGATGGCGGCGGCGGCCTTCCTGGCCGATCCGGAGCAGAAGCCCGACGACTACAACCTGCGGGTGCGCCGCACGGACGAGCGGATCGCGGCGTATCGCGAGGAGCGCGACAAGCTCGGCGACGTGTCGGCCGCGATCCGGGACCGGCTGAAGGTGATCGACGACCACCTGGCCACGCTCAACGGCACCCGCCAGGAGGTGCTCGACCGCCTGCAGATGCCGGTGGCCGAGGCGAGCCTGCGCTACGGGATCGTCCTCGACGACCTGGTCTCGTACGGCGACGCGCTGGCCCAGCAGCCCGGCGCGGAGAGCCTCGCCGACGCCCGCCGGGCGGTGGCCGCGTTCGCCCACGCCAAGGCCGAGGTGGCGGAGGAGCAGGCGGTCGCGTTCACCGCGCTCGCCGCCGGCGGCCGGATCGACGAGGAGCAGTTCTCCTCCTTCGTCGCCACCCTGACCGGCCAGCAGGAGGCGCTGCTCGCCTTCTCCCGGGCCGCCGCGCCGGAGCAGCGGGGCCTGGTGGACCGCACCGTCTCCGGCGACGCGGTCCAGCTCGCCGACCGGGTCGCCAACGACCTGTCCCGGTCGGTCGGCAAGCCCACGCAGGTCACCCGGGACGAGGCGTCCGCCGCCATCGGCGCGGTCGACGACCTGATGCGGTGGGCGGAGATCCAGCTCCTGGACGAGCTGCTGGCCGACGCCGACGCGGTGCGCGCGGACGTGATCCGGCAGGCCTTCGTGGAGAGCCTGCTCGTGCTGCTCACCCTGGCCGTCGCCGTCACGCTCGCGGTGGTGCTCGCCCGCTCGCTCAACGACTCGCTGCGCCGGCTGCGTGAGGGCGCGCTCTCGGTGGCCAACCACGACCTGCCGGACGCGGTGAGCCGGCTGCAGAACGTCAACGCCATCGGCGACGGCGGCGTGGACGAGATCGTCCAGCAGGTCCGGGACCCGATCAAGCTGTCCAACCGGGACGAGGTCGGCCAGGTGGCGGTGGCCTTCAACGTGGTCCACCGCGAGGCGGTCCGGGTCGCGGCCGAGCAGGCCGCGCTGCGCACCAGCGTCTCGGCGATGTTCCTCAACCTGGCCCGCCGCTCGCAGAGCCTGGTCGACCGGATGATCGGCGAGCTGGACGCGATCGAGCGCGGCGAGGAGGACCCGAAGCGGCTGGCCCAGCTCTTCGAGCTGGACCACCTGGCCACCCGGATGCGCCGCAACGACGAGAACCTGCTGGTCCTGGCCGGGGCCGACTCGGCGGTGCCGCGCCGGGACGACGCGCTCCTGGTCGACGTGCTGCGTGCCGCCCAGTCCGAGGTGGAGCTCTACAACCGGATCGAGTTCGGCACCGTCGACACCGACATCTCGGTCGCCGCGCACGCCGTCAACGACGTGGTCCGTCTGGTGGCCGAACTGCTCGACAACGCCACCCGGTTCTCGCCGCCGAACACCTCGGTGGTGGCCGACGGTCGCCGGATCCGCGACTACGTGCTGATCCAGATCGAGGACCGGGGTCTCGGCCTCAGCGACGAGCAGCTCGACTCGCTCAACCGACGCCTGGCCGCGCCGCCGACCGTCGACGTGGCCGCGTTCCGGCTGATGGGTCTGGCCGTGGTCAGCCGGCTCGCCTCCCGCTACGGGATCCGGGTCGAGCTGCGCCGCAACGTCGAGGGCGGCACGGTCGCCCAGGTGACGCTGCCGAACCCCACCGTGGTGCTGCCGGTCAACCGGGGCCAGGCCCCGCTGACCCGGCCGCGTCAGCCGCTCGCCGTGGAGCAGTCGCCGCTGAGCCAGGTCGGCGCCGCCGACGCGCTGGCCGGCGCCGGCCGGGGCGCCACCGCGACCCTCGCCGACCAGTGGCGCGGGGCGACCACCCCGCCGCCCGCCCGCTGGCAGGCCCCGGCCGAGGCGCGGGACACCGCCGCGCCGGTCGTGCAGCTCGGCGGGGCGACCGGCGCGATGCCCACCGTCTCCAGCCCGGTCGCCGCCGCGCCGACGACCGCGCCCACGTCGGTGTCCGGCGCCGGCTGGTCGGCGGGTGGGCCGACGGTCGCGTACCCCGCGCTGGACCCGCTGCCGCAGCGGACGCCGAGCAGCGACACGGCCGCCACCGCGGCGCCGCCGGCCTACCAGCCGCCGGCCGTGCCGCCGCCGGCGGAGCCCACCCCGGCCGCACCGGTGGTGGCCCGGCCGGACAAGCCGGCCGAGGCGCCGATATTCCGGGAGATGGAGGCGGTCTGGTTCCGCTCGCACGGAGAGGACGAGACCACCATCTTCACCCGGCCCCGGTTCGACGAGCCGCCCGCACCGACGCAGCCGGCGGCGCCGTCACCCGCACCGGTGCCGCCCGCCGTGCCGGAGCAGGCCGCATCGATGCAGCCGGCCGCCGCAGCCCGGCCGCCGCTGCCCACCCGCACCCCCGGCGCCCAGGCGTCCGGGATCACCACGCCGCCGCCGTACAGCCCGCCGGCGGTGCCGCCCACCCGGCCCGCCGCGGCGGCCCCGCCGCCGGCGAACCCGGTGTCGCCGGCCCCCGCGCCCGCCTCGCCCGTCGACCCGGAGGCCTGGCGGACGGCGGCCGACGAGGGGTGGACCCGGGCCAGCCGGGCCGCGGAGCCCACCACCGGCGGCACCACCCGCTCCGGCCTGCCCAAGCGTGTGCCGCAGGCCCAGCTCGTGCCCGGTGGGATCGAACCGAAGAGCGGGCGGGACCGCAGCCGACGTACCCCGGACGAAGTGCGGGGGCTGCTCTCCGCGTACCACCGCGGCGTCCAGCGGGGCCGTACGGCCGGCGCCGACCCGAACAGCACCTCGACCAAGGAGACGAACCGATGAACAGGCCGGCTGCCATGCAGGACATGGGTTGGCTGCTCACCAACTTCGCCGACAGCGTGGCCGGCATCGCCCACGTGGTGGCGGTGTCCGCGGACGGGTTGCTGCTCGCCTCCTCCCGGGACCTCCCCGGGGACCGGGCCGACCAGCTGGCCGCGATCACCTCCGGCGTGGTGAGCCTGACCGAGGGCGCGGCGCGGATGTTCAGCGCCGGCGGGGTGTTGCAGACCGTGATCGAGATGGACAGCGGATACCTGTTCCTGATGTCCATCAGCGACGGCTCATCGATGGCCGTGCTCGCGGCCCGCAGCTGCGACGTCGGTCAGGTGGGCTACGAGATGGCACTGCTGGTGGAGCGGGTCGGCCAGGCGTTGGTCCCGTTGCCGAGGGACGCCGTCCGGTCCTGACCGGGCCGGTCGACCTGGTGATCCGGAGCCGCTTCGGCTCCGTACGAGGGGAGGTGATCGCGAGTTGGAACCGCGACGTGATCCGCGTGGCGCGCTGGTGCGACCGTACGCGGTCACCCGGGGCCGCACCGAGCCGTTGCAGAACATCGCGCTCGAGGCGGTGCTGTCCAGCACGCCCACGCAGTCGGCCGAGGCGCGCTTCGCCGGGCACGACAAGTACCGCATCTCCTCGGTCTGTGAGGGCCGGGCACAGTCGCTGGCGGAAATCGCCGCTTACACCCGGATGCCGCTGGGCGTCACCCGGGTGCTGGTCGCCGACATGGTGGCCGAGGGCCTGCTGACGCTACACACTGCCGCTCCCGCGACGGGCTTCGCGGCGCGCATGAACCTGCTTGGAAGGGTGCTAAGTGGACTTCGCGAACTATGACCCCGACGGGGCGAACCGCGGCCGGGAGATCATCTCCGCGAAGATCGTGATCGCGGGCGGCTTCGGGGTGGGCAAGACCACCCTGGTCGGGGCGATCTCCGAGATCCAGCCGCTGACCACCGAGGCCCTGATGACCGCGGCCGGGGTGGGCATCGACGATCCGTCGAAGGTGCCGGGCAAGGAGACCACCACGGTCGCCATGGACTTCGGGCGTATCACCATGGCCGAGGACCTGATCCTCTACCTCTTCGGCACCCCCGGCCAGACCCGGTTCTGGTTCATGTGGGACGAGATCATCCGGGGCGCGGTGGGCGCGGCGGTGCTGGTGGACACCCGCCGGATCACCGACGCGTTCGCGCCGCTGGACTACTTCGAGAACCGCAAGCTGCCGTACGTGGTGGCGCTGAACCGGTTCGACGACGCGCCGCACTACGAGCTGGAGGAGATCCGGGAGGCGCTGGCCATCTCGCCGGACGTGCCGCTGGTGATGTGCGACGCCCGCCGGCGGGAGTCGGTCAAGCAGGTGCTGGTCACGGTGGTGGAGCACGCCATGCTCCGGCTCCAGGCCGAGCACGGCTTCCCGGCCTCGGTCGGCTGAGACCGCCTGCGGGTCAGTCGACCCGCAGGCGGTAGCCGCGCTTGACCACTGTCTGCACCACGCGGGGGGCCTTCAGGCCGACCCGCAGGCGGGCGACCGCCATCTCCACCGCGTGCTCGTCGGCGCCGCGCGGCAGCGTGCGCAGCAGCGCGGTGCGCGACAGCACCTTCCCGGGCGACGCCGCGAGCGCCCGCAGCACCGCCATCGGAGCCGGCGCCAGCGGGCGCAGCTCCCCGTCGACCACCGCGGCGTGTCCGCGCAGCGTGAGCACGTGCCCGGCCGCCTTCACCGAGACGGTACGCCGGGGCAGCTCCTCGACGATCGTGCGCACCAGGGCGCCCAGCCGGGCCCGGCTCGGCGCGCTCACCGGCACCCCCCGCCGCACCAGCGGCTCGGCGGTGACCGTGCCGACGCATCCGGCCAGCACGTCGCCGCGCAGCGCCTCCAGCACCGTCTCGGCGCGGTCCCCGGCCGCCCGCAGCAGGGCCTCGGCCGCCGGCGCGGAGGTGAACGTGACGGCGTCGACCAGCCGTCCCGCGACCAGGTCGATGAGCCGGTGCAACGGCGCCGGGTCGGCCGGCGGCGCCCAGCGGTAGACCGGCACCTCGATCACCGTCGCCCCGGCCGTGACCAGCGCCTCGGTGCACTCCGGCTGCCGGTCACCGTGCAGTTGCAGCGCCACCACCTGGCCGGCGACGCCACGCCGGACCAGGTGCTCGACCACCTCGTCGCAGCTCTCCGACGCGGGCGACCAGTGCTCGCGCAGCCCGGCGGCACGGATCGCCCCGGTCGCCTTGGGTCCGCGGGACACCACGTAGGTGCGGGCGAGGGCGGCGCGCAGCGGCTCGGCCAGCCCCCACCCCTCGGCGGCCTCCAACCAGCCCCGCATCCCGATGCCCGTGTTGGCCATCAGCACGTCCGGCGGGTGCGCCAGGCAGGCCCGGGTGGCCTCGCGCAGGTCGGTGTCGTCGGCGAGCGGCACGATCCGCAGCGCCGGGGCGAGGACCACCCGCGCTCCGCGCCGCTGGAGCAGGGCGGCCAGCTCGTCGCGGCGCCGGTCCGCGGTGACCCCGATGGTGAAGCCGGCCAGCTCGTCGCGCATCATTCCTCCTGCCGCAACCGCACCTCGACCAGGCCGTCCCGGCAGCGCACCCGGTGCCGCCGCAGCGTCACCCCGGGGAGGTCCAGGCAGCGCCCGGTGGTGAGGTCGTAGACCTGCTTGTGCAGGGGGGAGGCGAGCGTCGGCACCCCGCCCCGGCTGCCGACCAGGCCCCGGGACATCACGTACGCGCCACCGACCGGGTCCAGGTTGTCCACCGCGAACAGCCCGGCGGCGGTGCGGAAGAGCGCGACCTGCACGCCGTCGACGAGCGCGGCGACGCCCCGGTCGAGGTCGAGCCGGTCCGGCGGGCAGACCGGCGTCCAGCCGAGCGTCACGGTCGGGCTCATCGCCGCACCTCCGGCAGGCCCAGCACGACCGGTTGCCGGTGGCCGCCCGGCGGCGCGCCCCGGGCCGGCACCGGCTGGCCGCGTTCGACCGCGAAGGTGATGGACGGGTCGGGCACGTCCGGCGCGTTGACGAACGAGGTGAAGCGGCGCAGCCGGTCCGGGTCCTCCAGCACGTCCCGCCACTCGTCGGAGTAGCCGGCGACGTGCCGGGCCATGGCCGCGTCGAGGTCGGCGCAGAGGCCCAGCGAGTCGTCCACGAGCACCGACCGGAGGTGGTCGAGGCCGCCGTCCATGGCCTCGATCCAGGCGGCGGTGCGCTGCAACCGGTCGGCGGTGCGGACGTAGTACATGAGGAACCGGTCGATCAGGGTGACCAGCTCCCCGGTGCCCAGGTCGGTGGCGAACAGGTCGGCGTGCCGGGGCCGGAAGCCGCCGTTGCCGCCCACGTAGAGGTTCCAGCCGGTCTCGGTGGCGATGATGCCGAAGTCCTTGCTCCGCGCCTCGGCGCACTCGCGGGCGCAGCCGGAGACCGCCGACTTGAGCTTGTGCGGGGCGCGCAGGCCCCGGTAGCGCAGCTCCAGCGCGACGGCCAGCCCGACCGAGTCCTGCACCCCGTACCGGCACCAGGTGTCGCCGACGCAGGACTTCACCGTGCGCAGCGCCTTGCCGTACGCGTGGCCCGACTCGAAGCCGGCGTCGACCAGCCGGCGCCAGATCTGCGGCAGCTGGTCGACCCGCGCGCCGAACAGGTCGATCCGTTGCCCTCCGGTGATCTTGGTGTAGAGCCGGAAGTCCCGGGCCACCTCGCCGATCGCGATGAGCTTCTCCGGGGTGATCTCGCCACCGGGTATCCGGGGCACCACCGAGTAGCTGCCGTCGCGTTGCAGGTTGGCCAGGAAGTGGTCGTTGGTGTCCTGGAGCGACGCCGCCTCGCCGTCGAGCACGTGGCCGGTGCCGAGGGAGGCCAGGATGGAGGCCACCACCGGCTTGCAGATGTCGCAGCCGCGCCCGCGCCCGTGCTCGGCGACGAGCCGGGAGAACGTGCGGATGCCGCGCACCCGGATGAGGTCGAACAGCTCCTGCCGGGTGAGGTCGAAGTGCTCGCAGAGCGCGCGGGACTGGCGTACCCCGGCGGCGTCCAGCAGCTGCTTGAGCATCGGCACGCAGGAGCCGCAGCTGGTGCCCGCCCGGGTGCACGCCTTCAGCGCCGGCACGTCGGTGGCCCCACCGGCGATCGCCGCGTCCAAATCGGCCCGGGTGACCGCGTTGCAGGAGCAGACCTGGGCGGCGGCGGGCAGCGCGCCGGCGCCCGCGCCGCCGGCGGGCGCGAGCAGCGCCAACGGGGGAGCGGGCAGCGGCCCGCCGACGCTCGCCCGCAAGGTCGGGTAGGCGCTCGCGTCCCCGACCAGCACGCCGCCGAGCAGCGTCCGCGCGTCGTCGGAGAGGACCAGCTTCGCGTACGAGCGGGTGGCCGGGTCGGTGAACGTCACGTCGAGGCAGCCGGGGGTGACCCCGTGCGCGTCGCCGAACGACGCCACGTCCACGCCGAGCAGCTTGAGCTTGGTCGCGGTGTCCGCGCCGGGGAACGTGGCGGCCCCGCCGAGCAGCCGGTCCGCGACCACCTCGGCGGTCGCGTAGCCGGGCGCGACCAGGCCGTGACAGACGCCGTCCACCGCCGCGCACTCGCCGACCGCCCAGATCCGCTCGTCGGCGGTCCGGCAGGCCGCGTCGACCAGCACGCCGCCGCGCGGGCCGACCGGCAACCCGGCCGCCCGGGCCAGCTCGTCCCGGGGCCGGATCCCGGCGGCCACCACCACCAGCTCCGCGTCGACCGTGCGGCCGTCCGCGAGCGACAGCGCGGCCACCGTGCCGTCCGGCCCGGGCCGCAGCGCCGTGGTGGCCACCCCGAGGTACGACGTGACGCCCAGCTCCTCGACGTACCGCCGGAGCATGGCGCCGCCCGCCTCGTCCACCTGCACCGGCATCAGCCGGGGCGCGAACTCGACCACGCTGGTGGCGAGCCCGAGCAGCCGCAGCGCGTTGGCCGCCTCCAGGCCGAGCAGGCCGCCACCGATCACCGCGCCGGTCCGCCGGCCCCGGGCGTGCTCCCGGATCGCGGTCAGGTCGTCCAGCGTCCGGTAGACGAAGACCCCCGGCAGGTCCGTGCCGTCGACCGGCGGGACGAAGGGGTACGACCCGGTGGCCAGCACCAGCGCGTCGTAGGGGTGCTCACCGTCCGCCGTCGTCACCACCCGCCGGGCCCGGTCGACGCCGGTGACCGGTTCGCCCAGCCGCAGCTCCACCCCGTCGTCGGGGGTGTGCAGGCTCAGCTCGTCCGCGTCCACCCCGTCGAAGAGGGCGGAGAGCCGCACCCGGTCGTACGCCGGACGGCGCTCCTCGGCGAGCACCGTGACCCGCCACCGCCCGTCCCGGTCGCGGGCCCGCAGCGCCTCGACGAAGCGCTGCCCGACCATGCCGTTGCCGACGACCACCAGCCGCTCGCTCATCACACCTCCACCGCCTCGCGGTTCGCATCCGGGTCGCGTACCTCGTCGGTTGTGGGCGGGTCCGCCTCGGCGAGCCACTCGACGATGCCGGCGACCGCCTCCCGGCAGCCGCCGCAGCCGGTGGCGGCGCGGGTCGCGGCGGACAGCGCCGCGACGGTGCGCGCGCCCGCGCGCCAGCAGGCGACCAGCGCGCCCTTGCTCACGTCGTTGCACCGGCAGACGACGGCGGCGTCCGGCATCAGCGCCGGGGACGCGGCCGGTTCGGCCGGGGCCGCGCCGAACGCGCGGCCGAGCAGCAGCGACCGCCGGTCCGCCGGCACCGGCGCGCCCCGGTCGAAGAGCTGCACCACGGTGCCGACCGCCGGGTTGTCGCCGAGCAGGATCGCGCCGGTCAGTCGCTCGTCGCGGATCCGCAGCCGGGCGTAGGTGCCGCGGGCCGGGTCGGTGAACGTCAGCTCCTCGACCGGCCCGCCCCCGGTCGGGTCGCCGGCCACGTCGCCCATCGCGGCCAGGTCGATGCCGGCGGCCTTGAGCCGGGTCACCACTGGCCGGGGCCGGTAGCGGACCAGCGGATCGCCGCCGGCCAGCACGTCGGCGACCACCCGCGCCTGTGCCCAGGCCGGCGCGACCAGCCCGGTCGGCGTGCCGTCGTGCTGGGCGCAGTCGCCGATCGCGGAGATGCGCCGGTCGCTCGTCCGCATCCGGTCGTCCACCACCACGCCCCGCTCGACGGTGAGCCCGGCGGCCGCGGCCAGCGCGGTGTCGGGGCGTACGCCGCAGCAGAGGACCAGCAGGTCGGCGGCGAGCGGTCCGGCGTCGCCCAGGTGCAGGCGGACGCCGTCGGCGTCGGCGGTCACCCCGGTGGCGGGGACGCCCAACCGGGCCCGGACGCCCAGCGCGGCGAGGGTGTCCGCGAGGACCGCCCCGGCCGGGGGGTCGAGCTGGCGTTCCATCAGGTGGCCGACCGGGTGGACCACGGTCACGGCGAGGCCCCGGGCGGCGAGCCCGCGGGCCGCCTCCAGCCCGAGCAGCCCGCCGCCGAGCACCAGGGCGTGGCGCGCGTCCCGGGCGGCGGCGAGGATCCGCCGGCAGTCGGCCAGCGTGCGGAACGGGACGACCCGGTCCGGCAGTGGGTCGAGCCCGGGCAGCGGCGGCACCACGGACCGGCTGCCGGTGGCGAGCACCAGGTGGTCGTAGCCGTGCCGGGCGCCGTCGGCGGTGCGCACCTCCCGGGCGGTCCGGTCGATCGCGGTGGCCGGCGCGCCGGTCCGCACGTCCACGCCCGGGCCGACGGCCTCGACCAGTTCCAGGTCCGGCTCGTCGATCCGGCCGGCGAGCAGGGTGGAGAGCATGATCCGGTTGTACGCGCGGTGCGGCTCCGCCCCGAGCACGGTGACCCGGTGGTCGCCGTCGCGCGCGTGCAGCTCGGCGGCGAGGCGGGCCCCGGCCATGCCGTACCCGACGACCACGATCCGGCCGGTCATGCCGGCTCCACCCGGACCGCGCAGATCTTGAACTCGGGCATCCCGGAGACCGGGTCGAGCGCGTCGTTGGTGACCGAGTTGGCCCGGGCTGCGCCGGGCCAGTGGAACGGCGCGAAGACGGTGTCCGGCCGGATCGTCGGGGTGAGCCGGGCCGGCGCGCGCAGCTCGCCCCGGCGGGAGACCACGCGGACCGGCGTGCCGTCGGCCACGCCGAGCCGGGCGGCCAGGTCGGGGTGCAGCTCCACGAAGCCGCCGGGGGCGGCCCGGCGCAACGCGGCCACCCGCCTGGTCTGGGTGCCGGACTGGTACTGGGCCAGCACCCGCCCGGTGGTCAGGTGCAGGGGGTAGTCGGCGCAGACCGGCTCGGCGGCCGGGCGGTGGGCCACCGGGTGGAACCGGGCGCGGCCGTCCGGGGTGGGGAACCGGTCGGTGAAGAGCCGGGGGTGGTCCGGCCCGTCGGGGTCCGGGCAGGGCCAGAAGACGCCGGTGTCGGCGTCGATCCGGTCCCAGGTGATCCCGGCGTAGTCGGCCGGGCCGCCGGCCGAGGCCCGGCGCAGTTCCTCGAACACCTCGCGCGGATCGCTCGGCAGCGGTGTCGGGCCGGGCAGCCGGTCGGCGAGCGCGGCGAGGATCTCCAGGTCGCTGCGGACGCCGGCGGGCGGTTCCCGCAGCGCGCGGCGGCGCAGCACCCGACCCTCCAGGTTGGTCATCGTGCCGTCCTCCTCGGCCCACTGGGTCACCGGCAGCACCACGTCGGCCAACTCGGCCGTCTCCGAGCGGAGCAGGTCGGCGACCACGAGCAGGTCCAGGTCGCGGAGCCGGGCCTCGATCCGGGCCGCGCGCGGGGCGGAGACGACCGGGTTGGACCCGAAGACCAGCAACGCCCTCGGCCCGGCCGGGGTGCCGAGCGAGTCGAGCAGTTGGTAGGCCGGCACGCCCGGCCCCGGCAGCGTGGCCGGGTCGACGCCCCACACCCGGGCCACGTGCTCCCGGGCCGCCGGGTCGTCGATCCGCCGGTAGCCGGGGAGCTGGTCGGCCTTCTGCCCGTGTTCCCGTCCGCCCTGCCCGTTGCCCTGCCCGGTCAGGCAGCCGTAGCCGGAGCCGGGACGCCCGGGCAGGCCCAGGGCGAGCGCCAGATTGACGAAGGCGGTGACCGTGTCGACGCCCTTGGCGTGCTGCTCGGCGCCCCGGGCGGTGAGGACGATCGCCCGGTCCACCGTGGCCAGTGCGCGGGCAGTCGTCTCCAGGTCGGCCGCCGGCACCCCGCTGAGGCGCTCCACCACCGCCGGCCAGTAACCGGCCACGGTCCGCCGGACCTCGTCGAAGCCGGTGGTCCGGGCCGCCACGTACGCCCGGTCGACGAGGCCCTCGGTGAGCGCGACGTGCAGCAGCGCGTTCGCCACCGCCAGGTCCGTTCCGGGCAGCGGTTGCAGGTGCAGGTCGGCCTGGCGGGCGGTGGCGGTGGCCCGGGGGTCGACCACGATCAGCCGGCCGCCGCGCTCCCGCAGCTCGGTGACGTGGCGCATGAGCGGCGGCATGGTCTCGGCCGGGTTCGCGCCGACCAGCAGCAGCGTGTCCGCCCGGCCGAGGTCGGCGAGCGGGAACGGCAGCCCCCGGTCGACGCCGAAGGCGCGGTTGCCGGCGGCGGCGGCCGACGACATGCACCAGCGTCCGTTGTAGTCGATGTGCCGGGTGCGCAGCGTGACCCGGGCGAAGCGGCCCAGCGCGTACGCCTTCTCGTTGGTCAGCCCGCCGCCGCCGAAGACCGCGACCGCGTCCGGCCCGTGCCGGTCCCGGACCGCGCCCAGCCCGGCGACGATCCGGTCCAGCGCCTCGTCCCACCCGGCCGGGCGCAGCGCGCCCCCGGGCCGGTCCCGCAACAGCGGGGTGGTCAGTCGATCCGGGTGGTCGAGCAGCTCGGCGGCGGTCCAGCCCTTCTGGCACAGCCCACCCCGGTTGGTGGGGAAGTCTCGGGGGGCCACCTCGACGCGGTCGCCGGTCGCCCGCAGCACCATGCCGCACTGGAGCGCGCAGTACGGGCAGTGCGTGGCGACCTCCCGGGGGCGCACCCCCGTTCGCGTCGCCGTGCGTGCACCGTCTGTCATGTCGGAAAAGCGTGCCGGCGGGCGGTTTCCGGTCCGGGTCCCTTCTGTTTCGGTCCTGTCAAGAGCGCCTCACACCGCACGGGGCTGACGGGTCGGATCGTCGGGTTTAGAATGTGGGAATACCGTTCCATATAATGGGAGGCGATCGTGAGCGTGACGGACGCGTTCGACGCGGTGGCGGGCACCTACGACCAGGCCCGGCGACGGCTGGTGCCGTGCTTTGACGCCTTCTACGGCACCGCCGTCGAGGTGGCCGCGCCACCGTTGCGGGCGGCGCTCGCCGCCGGGCGTACCCCCGAGGTGCTGGACCTCGGCGCGGGCACCGGCCTGCTCTCCCTGCTGCTGGCCGCCGCGGTCCCCGGCGTCCGGCTGACGCTGGTCGACGGCGCGCCCGCGATGCTGGCGGTGGCCACCGGCCATCTGGCCGCCCGGGGCGTGCCGCACCGCACGGTCCACGCCGACCTGGGCGACCCCCTGCCCGCCGGCCGGTACGACGCGGTGGTCTCCGCGCTGGCCGTCCACCACCTCGACGACGACGGCAAGCGGGCGCTCTACCGCCGGGCGGCGGACGCGCTGACGCCGGGCGGGGTGTTCGTCAACGCCGAGCAGGTGGCCGGCCCGACCCCGGCGCTCGACCGGCGCTACGACGAGGTGTGGACGGCGCGGATCACCGAGCGGGGCTCCGACGCCGCCGAGATCGCCGCCGCGCGGCAGCGGATGCGGCACGACCGCCCGGCGACCGTGGCCGAGCAGTGTCGCTGGCTCGCCGAGGCGGGCCTGGTCGACGTGGACTGCTTCTTCAAGGAGTGGCGGTTCGCCGTCTTCGGCGGGCACCGTCCGGGATGAGGTCGGCTGTCCGGTTCGCCGACCGGTGCGCGCGGGGATGACTGGTGGTCATACCAATGGGTAATCTCTCCGGCATGACCGCCAAGGTGACGCTGTCGTTCTCCGACGAGACGATCGAGGAGGCGCGCCGGTTCGCCAAGCGGGAGGGCCTGTCCCTCTCCGCCTGGATGGACCAGGCCGCCCGGGAGAAGGCGCTGCGCGAGGTCTTCACCGCGCACGCCGCCGCCGTCGGCCGTGCCGGCCTGGACCTGGAAGCCGCCGCCCTGGCCGACGCCCAGGAGGCCGCGCTGGTCGACGACGCCCTGTTCGGCGGTGGGCGCCCGCGTGCTGCGTAGGGGAGAGGTCTGGCGCATCTCCGGCGCCCGGGAACGGTTCGGCCTGGTGATCAGCTCCGACGTCTACAACTCCACCGACGTGCCGATCGTGATCGTGGCCGAGGTGGTCGAGGAGTCGCTGTTGCGCGACTCACCGCTGGCCGTCCGGATGGGCGGCTTCGTGGTGATGCCCGACCGGCTCTCCTCACCGATGAAGAAGTGGTTCAGCGAGTGCGTGGACGTGGCCGACACCGAGACCATGCAGCGGGTCGGCCGGGCGCTGCGCATCCTGCAGGAGCTGTGACCGCCTCACCGCCGCCGCCCGGCGGACGTGCGATCTCCGTTTCCGGACCGACGCGCGCGGGGCACCCCGGGGAAACCGGCCGTTCCTAGCGTCCCTCTCGTCACCGACGAGGAGGAGCCGCCGTGAGCACGCTCGCCACCAGCACCACCACGACCCCGGCGCCGGTCGCCACCGGCCGGCCCGGGCGGATCACCGAATGGCGTCCCGAGGACCCGGCGTTCTGGGCCGCCGGCGGCGCCCGGGTGGCCCGGCGCAACCTGTACGTCTCGATCTTCGCCGAGCACGTCGGCTTCTCCGTGTGGAGCCTCTGGTCGGTGGTGGTGCTCTTCCTCGGCCCGGAGTACGGCATCGACCCGGCCGGGAAGTTCCTGCTCACCGCCGTGCCGGCCGCGCTGGGGGCGGTGCTGCGGCTGCCGTACACGCTCGCCGTGGCCCGGTTCGGCGGCCGGAACTGGACCATCGCGAGCGCACTGCTGCTGCTCGTGCCGGCGGTGCCGATGGCGGTGCTGATCGAGCCCGGCGTGTCGTACGCCACGCTGATGGTGCTGGCGTGCCTGTCCGGGGTCGGCGGCGGCAACTTCGCCTCCTCCATGGCCAACATCAACCTGTTCTTCCCGGACCGGCTCAAGGGCCGGGCGCTGGGGCTCAACGCCGGTGGCGGCAACCTCGGCGTGCCGGCCGTGCAGCTCGTCGGGCTGGCGGTGCTGGGCGTCGCGGGCGCCGCGTACCCCCGGCTGGTGCCGGCGGTCTACCTGCCGCTGATCGTGCTCGCCGCGCTGGCGGCGGCCCGCTGGCTGGACAACGTGCCCGGGGCGCGCAACGAGCCGGGCGCGCTGCGGGCGGCGGCCCGGGACCCGCACACCTGGGTGATGTCGCTGCTCTACGTCGGCACGTTCGGCTCGTTCATCGGCTTCGGCTTCGCCTTCGGCCAGGTGCTCCAGCTCCAGTTCCACGACCGGTTCCCCACCCCGGTCGACGCCGCCTGGCTGACCTTCCTCGGACCGCTGGTCGGCTCGCTGGTCCGGCCGGTCGGCGGCCAGCTGGCCGACCGGCTCGGCGGGGCCAAGGTCACGTTCTGGAACTTCGTGGCGATGGCCGGCGGCGCCGCGCTGGTGCTGTACGCGGCCCGGGACCGGTCCTTCCCGCTCTACCTGGCCGGGTTCCTGGCGCTCTTCGTCTTCTCCGGGATCGGCAACGGTTCGACGTACAAGATGATCCCGGCGATCTTCCGGGCCCGGGCGGCGGCCGAGGCGGAGCGGACCGGCGACCCGGAGGCGGCGCGGCGGCGGGCCCGCCGGCTCTCCGGTGCGCTGATCGGCATCGCCGGCGCGGTCGGTGCCTCCGGCGGGGTGCTGGTGAACGTGGCGTTCCGGCAGTCGTTCCTGACCTCCGGCACCGCCGACGCCGCCTACCTGGCCTTCATCGGCTGGTACGCGCTCTGCTTCCTGGTGACCTGGGTGGTCTACCTCCGACCCGGGCCGAGTACGCTGGCCGGCGTGTGACCCGCGCCATGGAAAACGCGCAGGCCACGCGTGGTGCGACCCCGTTTTGACCTGCCGCCGGGCGGCCGGGTATCGTTGCCTGCTGTTGTACGACATTCTTAGGCGTGCCGCATCAGGTACGCTTGGTCGTTCGTGCGCGCTGGTTCGACTGGGAAGCCCCGGTTACCTCGGCGCGCGACCCCAGACCGACGACGAGACAAGGTAGACCTGTGCGTACGTACAGCCCGAAGCCGGGTGAGATCGAGCGTCAGTGGCACGTCATCGACGCCTCTGATGTCGTGCTGGGCCGCCTGGCGACCCACGCCGCCACGCTGCTGCGTGGCAAGCACAAGCCGACTTTCGCGCCGCACGTCGACACGGGCGACTTCGTCGTCATCGTGAACGCGGGCAAGGTCGCGCTGACCGGCAACAAGCGCCAGACCAAGGTCGCTTACCGCCACTCCGGCTACCCGGGTGGTCTGAAGCGGGTCGGCTACGACGAGCTGCTCACCAAGCGGCCCGAGCGGGCCATCGAGCTGGCCGTGAAGGGCATGCTCCCGCACAACAAGCTGGGCCGTCAGCTCCTCAAGAAGCTGAAGGTCTACGCCGGTGCCGAGCACCCGCACGGCGCGCAGCAGCCGGCGCCGTTCGAGATCAAGCAGATCGCGCAGTGAGCGCGGGCGAAGGAAGCAGCATGACCGACATCACCGAGACCGAGGTCGCCCCCGAGGCCACCGAGGCGCCGGCGCCCGTCGCGCGCGCGCCCCGCGGTGACCGCCCGATCCAGACCGTGGGTCGGCGCAAGGAAGCCATCGTCCGGGTCCGGATCGTCCCGGGCAGCGGCAAGATCACCTGCAACGGCCGCGACCTCGAGGCCTACTTCCCGAGCAAGGTGCACCAGCAGCTCATCAAGGACCCGCTGGTCACCGCCGAGAAGCCCGAGGCGTTCGACGTGATCGCCAACCTGCGTGGCGGCGGCACCACCGGCCAGGCCGGCGCGCTGCGGCTCGCCATCGCCCGGGCGCTGATCGTCAACGAGCCCGACGACCGCCCGGCCCTGAAGAAGGCCGGCTTCCTGACCCGTGACGCCCGGGTCAAGGAGAGCAAGAAGTACGGCCTCAAGAAGGCCCGTAAGGCTCCCCAGTACTCGAAGCGCTGATCACCACCAGCGACTTGTACTTCTGACGGACGGCCGGGTCCGCCTCCCCTCCCGGGAGGCGGCCCGGCCGTTCCGCGTTTCTCCTCTCAACGGCACGGAGGTTGGCGGGTATGGGCCGGTTGTTCGGCACGGACGGCGTACGCGGGCGGGCGAACGCGGATCTCACCCCGGAGTTGGCGCTCGCGGTCGCGGTGGCCGCGGCTCACACGCTGGCGGAGGCGGACCGGAGCCACCCGCCACTGGCGGTGGTCGGCCGGGACACCCGGGCCAGCGGCGAGATGCTGGAGGCGGCCGTCGTCGCCGGCCTGACCAGCGCCGGCGCGAACGTGGTCCGGGTCGGCGTGCTGCCCACGCCGGCGGTGGCGTTCCTCACCGCCGAGATCAAGGCCGACCTGGGCGTGATGCTCTCCGCCTCGCACAACCCGATGCCGGACAACGGGATCAAGATCTTCGCCGCCGGCGGGCACAAGCTGCCCGACGAGATCGAGACGCGGATCGAGGAGGCGGTGGAGGCCAACGCCACCACCGCCTGGAAGCGCCCCACCGGTGCCGGCGTCGGCCGGGTGAACGACCTGCTCGACGGCGCCGACCACTACGTCCAGCACCTGGTCGGCACCCTGCCGCACCGCCTCGACGGGATCAAGGTCGTGGTCGACTGCGCCAACGGCGCGGCGGCCGACGTCGCCCCGGTCGCCTACCAGGAGGCCGGCGCCGAGGTGATCGCCATCCACGCCGAGCCGGACGGGCTCAACATCAACGACGAGTGCGGCTCCAACCACATCGAGGCGCTGCGCGCCGCCGTGGTCGAGCACGGCGCGCACCTGGGCATCGCCCACGACGGCGACGCCGACCGCTGCGTCGCGGTCACCGCCGACGGCGAGGAGGTCGACGGCGACCAGGTCATGGCGATCCTCGCGCTGGCCATGCGGGACGCCGGCCAGCTGACCCAGGACACCCTGGTCGCCACCGTGATGAGCAACCTCGGCCTGCGGCTGGCCATGTCCGAGCACGGCATCCGGCTGGTCGAGACCAAGGTCGGCGACCGGTACGTGCTGGAGGAGCTGCACGCCTCCGGCCTGGCGCTGGGCGGCGAGCAGAGCGGGCACATCGTGCTGCCCGCGTACGCCACCACCGGCGACGGCGTGCTCACCGGGCTGCACCTGATGGCGCGGATGGCCGCCACCGGCACGTCCCTGGCCGAGCTGGCGTCCGTGGTCACCAAGCTGCCCCAGGTGCTGATCAACGTGCCGGTCGGCGACCGTACCGTCGGCGCCGCCGCGCCGGCCGTCCGCGCCGAGGTCGAGCGGGCCGAGTCCGAGCTGGGCGAGACCGGCCGGGTGCTGCTCCGCCCCTCCGGCACCGAGCCGCTGGTGCGGGTCATGGTGGAGGCGGCCACCGAGGCCACCGCCCGTGAGGTCGCCGAGCGCATCGCCGACCAGGTCCGCACCGCCAGCCCGGTCGCCTGACCGGATCCGGCCCGAGCGGCCGCGCGGTGGGCGTCGTTCCTGGGCGCCTGGCCGGGCGGCCGCCGTCATTCCTGGGCGAGGAGCCGCGCGGTAGGTAGACGGCGCAGCAGGTAGGCGGGGACGAGCGCGGCCAGGCAGGTGACCAGGACGCCCGCCAGGGCGGCCAGGACGGCGGTGGTGACCAGCGCTGCGGGCAGGTCACCGACGAGCCAGGCGGCGCCGCCGAGCCCGAGGCCGGCGCCGCTGAGCGCGCCGAGGCCGCCGAGGAACAGCGCCTGGTAGCCGACGAGACGGGTGAGCGCCCCGTCGGTCCAGCCGGTGGCCTGGAGGGCGGCCAGTTCGGTGGCGCGGTCCCGGACGTCCAGGTAGAGCACGTCCGCGACGGCGGCCGCGCCGAGGAGCACCGTGGCCACGGCGGCGAGGGTGTCCGCGCCGCGTACGTCCAGCGACACCGTGTCGCCCAGCAGGCTGCCGACGATCGCGCCGCGGAAGGCGTAGGCGACGGCGCCGACCACCGTGAGTGAGGCGACACCGATGGCGAGGGCGGCGGCGCCGAGCACCGTGCGCGCGGGGACACGGGCCAGGTTGACCACTGCCATTCCGGCGACGGTCCGGGTGCGGTGGGCGCGGAGGGCGGCGGCCACCGGTGGGCGCAACGCGGCGGCGGGGTGGGCGCGGGCGGCCCGCAGCGCGGGTGCCAGACCCGCGACCAGGGCCAGGAGCAGCGCCACCGGCACGGCGAGCAGCGCGCGGTCCCACTCGACGTCGATGCCGAGGGCGCGGCCCAGGGGGACGGCGAGGCCGACCCCGAGCAGCCCGGCGGCCAGGCCGAGCGTGGCGACCTCGCCGAGGACGAGCGCGCCGATGCGGCGTGCCGACCAGCCGAGGCAGGCCAGCACGGCGAGTTCGGCACGGCGGTCGCGGACGGCGGCGGTGACGGCGTTGCCGAGGAACAGCGCGCAGACCACGAGGACCAGCGCGAACAGCACGGCGCTCTTGCGGTCGACGGCCTTCGTGATGACCGAGGCGACGCCGAGGGCGGACCAGTTCTCGGTCAGCCTCAGGTCGGGGCGGCCGAAGGCGCCGGCGGGCAGGTCCACGGTCTGCGGCGCCGGCGAGGAACCGAGGGTGATGTCCACGTCGAGGCCGGTGGTGGTGGCGATCCGCTCGGCGATCAGGCGGACCCGCTCGGCCGAGCGCTCGTTGTAGCCGTCCACGTCGGCCACCCTCACCCGGATCGCGCTGATCGGCGCCTTGCGCTGCCGGGCGGGAGCGCCGACCAGCAGGTCCGGCACGCTGGCCAGGTTGGTGAGCAGCAGCGGCGGTGCGGAGAGGTAGCCGCCGGGGCTGCCGTTGGGCAGCAGCGGCCGGTCCCCCAGCGCCTGCCGGCTGCGGTCGTCGGCGCCCTCGACGGTCGGTGGCTCGTAGGTCTCCAGCGGCACCCGGGACAGGTCGTCGAATCCGGTCAACCGGAGCGGGTCGAACGTGCCGACCGGACGCCAGCTGTGGGAGAGGGCCTCGTCGCCGATGCTCGTCGGCACCTGGTTGAGCGGCCGGAACGACCGGTCGTCGGCGAGCCAGGACCGCTGCCGTCGGATCACGAACTCGGAGCCGTAGACCGACGGGTCGACAGTGACCGTCCGCGGCCGCAGGACGCCGTCCGGTCCCTCGTCGTAGTCGACCGGGCCGGCCTGCAACACGAGGTCGAGCACGCCGCCGCAGCACTCCCCGGGACGCTCGATCAGGTTCCGGATGTCCCCGAGGTAGCGGTCGGCGAAGTCCTCCCGCCCGCCGCCCGCCGGCCTGCCGGGGAGCGTGGCGAGGGCCGACCCGACCGTGGCGGCCGGCAGGCCGGCGATCCCGGACGGCACGAGCTGGCGGTACGTCGCCGAGACCGACCCGTCGACGAACGGGCGGCTGGTGGCCAGGACCGGGAACTCGGTGGCCTGACCCCAGGAGGAATAGTCCACCCGGGCCGGCCGGCGGTCCGGCGGAAGTGGGATGCCGTCCTGGATCGCCTTGTTCAACCCGACCAGCCGGTCCTCGGCCACCGGGTCGACGGCGGCGAGCAGCAGCGCGACACTGACCCCCACCGGGAGCAGCAGCCGGTCGGTGGGCGCCGGTGGCTTTCCCCGGCGGGCCGGGCCGAACTCGAACCGCCCGTCCGGTCGCAGGTGGGCCGCGCTGAGCGAGGTCATGTCGAGTTCGGACATGGTGGATCCGGCCGCGCCGTCGCTGGCGACCGCCAACGGGTCGCAGACCGGCAGCGAACGCCCGTCCGGTTGGACCTCGCGCGGGACCGCGTACTCCCGGCCGCAGGCGTCGACGGGGTGTTCGCTGCCGTCGGTGTACCGGAGCTTCCGGCCGGGCGGCCCGGAGAAGTCCGGACGGATCAACGGGTGCTTCGTGAGGTAGAGGTATCGGGGTGCGGCCCGCCCGACCGACCGACCACGGTCCGTGTCGAAGGTCAGGTCGATCCGGATGACCTGCCGGTCCAGGGTCGGGTCGACCGCGCCGGTGAGGTCGAGCGAGCCGCTGATGATCTGGTCGGCGTGCCCGAGCATCGCGATGGGCGCGGCCACCTCGATGCCGGGCAACGCCTTGACCTGGTCGTACTGGGCCGTGGTGATGCCGCCGAAGAGGCCGGACAGGTAGTTGGGACGGACCAGCCCGCGCTGCGCCTCCAGCGGGGTGCGGCTGCCCGTGGGACGCACGAGAATGTCGTAGGACGCGCGGGTGTGCCGTTCGAGGCTGCCGATCACGGCGAGCCGCGAGGTGGTGGTAGCCCCGGTGAGGACGACGAAACCGGTGGTGGCGACCAGGACGCCGGTCAGCAGTGCCACCGAACGGCCCGCACGCCCGCGCAGCTGTCGCCAGACGAATCGGAACACGCGCGCTCCCTCGGTCAGAGACGCAGGCGGGAGGCACGGTCGAACGTGTCGGCCGGATCCTCCCCGTCGGTCAGGTCCACGTCCTCGACGACCCGTCCGTCGCCGAGCCGGATCAGACGGTCGCAGCGGGCGGCGATCGCCGGCTCGTGGGTCGCGAGCAGGATCGTCATGCCGTGCCGGTCGCGCAGGTCGAGCAGCAGGTCCAGGATCTGGGCGCCGGTGGTCGAGTCCAGGTTGCCGGTCGGCTCGTCGGCCAACAGCAGCCGGGGCCCGCCCATCAGCGCCCGCGCGATCGCCACCCGCTGCTGCTGGCCGCCGGAGAGCTCCGCCGGCAGGGCCCGTTCCCGGCCGGCGAGGCCCACCGCGTCCAGCAGTTCGCGGGCGCGGGCGGCGTGGTCGGCCCGGCCCCGGCGCGGCAGCACCGGCGCGATCACGTTGTCCAGCACGGTGAGCGCCGGCAGCAGGTGGTAGCGCTGGAAGACGAAACCGACCCGCTGCCGGTAGCGGGCCAGGGCCGCCCGGCGCAGCGCGGTGACCTCCACGTCGTCCACCGTCACCGTGCCCCGGTCGGCCTGCTCGATCGCACCGATCAGGTGCAGCAGCGTGGACTTGCCCGAGCCGCTCGGGCCGGTCAGCGCCACCACCGACCCCGCCGCGATCTCCAGCGACACGTCGTCGACGGCGGTGAGCCGCTCGGGGCCGGTGCGGAACTGCCGGACCAGCCCGGCGATGCGTACCGTACTGCCCGTCGTCCCTTCCATTGTCACTCCTCTGCCAGCAGTCGTGCGGTGGGTAGGCGGCGCAGCAGCGCGGCCGGTACGAGCGCCGCCAGGCAGGTGACCAGCACACCGGCCAGGGCGACCAGCGCCGCCACGGTCACCAGGCCGGCCGGCACCTGGCCGACCACGAGGGCCGCCCCGCCGAGCCCGAGGGTGGCGCCGCCGACCGCGCCGAGCGTGCCGATGACGAAGCCCTCGTAGCCGATCAGGCGGCCCAGCGCCGCGTTGGTCCAACCGGTCGCCCGCAGCGTGGCGAGCTCGGCGGCCCGGTCGCGGATGTTCAGGTAGAGCACGTCGGCCACGGCGGCGGCTCCGAGCAGCACGGTGGCCACCGCCGCGAGGGCGTCCGCGCCGCGCACGCTGAGCGACACCGTGTCACCGAGCAGGCTGCCCACGATCGCGCCCCGGAAGGCGTACGCGGTGGCGGCGACCAGGGTCAGCGCGGCCACCCCGATGGCCAGCGCGCCCGCGCCCAGCATGGTGCGGCCGGGGCTCCGCATCAGGTTCACCAGCGCCAGGCCGGGCAGGGTGCGGGGTCGGCGTACCCAACGGGCCGCGGCGACCGGCGGACGCAACGCCTCGGCCGGATGGGCGCGCGCGGCTCGCAGCGCCGGCGCCACGCCGGCGACCAGCGCCAGCAGCAGGGCCACCGGTACGGCGACCAGCGCCCGCCGCCAGTCGATGCCGATGTCCAGGGCCGCGCCGAGCGGGAACGCCAGGCCGACGGAGAGGAGCCCGGCGGCGAGACCCAGCGCGGCGACCTCACCGAGGATCAACGCGCCGATCCGGTGGGCCGGCCAGCCCAGGCAGGCGAGCACCGCCAGCTCGGGGCGCCGGTCCCGGACCGCGGCGGACACCGCGTTGCCGAGAAAGAGCACGCAGACCACCAGCACCAGGACGAAGAGGGCGGCGCTCTTGCGGTCCACCGCCTCGGTGATCACGGAGGCGACCCCGAGTGCCGACCAGCTCTCGGTCAGGCGCAGGGCGGGACGGCCGTACCTGCCGGCCGGTAGCTCCACGGTCTGCGGCGCGGGAGAGGACCCGAGCGTGATGTCGACGTCGAGGCCGGTGACCTGGGCGATCCGCTCGGCGATCAGGCGGACCCGCTCGGCCGAACGCTCGCTGTAGCCGCCCACGTCGGCGACCCGGACCCGGATCGCGCTGATCGGCGCGGTGCGCTGCGGTGTGCCGGCGCCGTCCAACAGCTGGCCGGCGCTGGCGAGACTGGTCAGCAGCAACGGCGGCGCGGACAGGTAGCCGGCCGGGTTGCCGCTCGGCTCCAGCGGCCGGTCGCCCAGCGCGGCCCGGCTGCGGTCGTCGGCACCCTCGGCCACCGGCGCCTCGTACGTCTCCAGCGGCACCGCGCCGACGTCGCTGAAGCCGGTCAGCCTCTCCGGGTCGAACACGCCGACCGCCCGCCACTGGCGGAACGGGGTGACCGCGCCGCCGTCGGGCAGGGGAAGCCGGCGCAGGGTCCGCGCCCCGATGTCGTCGGTGAGCCAGGGGCGGGGCAGCCAGCTGAACTCGCGCTCCTTGCCGAAGATCTCGGGTGCGGCCGGTGGCGCCGGCGCGGCGTGCAGCTCGCCGCCGGGTCGCTCGTCGTACCTCACGGGGCCGGGCTGCGTCATGATCTGGAGCTGCCCGGAACAACAGCCCCCCGGGTCGGAAATGCCGGCCGCGAGCCGGCTCCGGTAGGCGTCCGCCAGCTCGGCCCGAGCCACCCCGGCCGGTGTGCCGGCTGCCCGCCGCAAACCGTCCTCCAGGTCGACGGCCGGCATTCCCGCCGGGCGGGCGGCGGGCAGCCGGGTGAGCGTGGCTCGCAGCTCGCTGTCGAGATAGGGGCGGCTGGTGGCGAGCACCGGGACCGACCGGTTGAGCGCGGTGCCGAGCAGCTTCTCGTCCACCG
Source organism: Micromonospora sp. WMMD754 (assembly GCF_049315235.1). Taxonomy (NCBI): domain Bacteria; kingdom Bacillati; phylum Actinomycetota; class Actinomycetes; order Micromonosporales; family Micromonosporaceae; genus Micromonospora; species Micromonospora sp. WMMD754. The sequence goes on along the minus strand of NZ_CP186058.1, from coordinate 1,180,486 downwards.
CGTCACCGGCCCGCAGGGGGCGGCCCGTCGTCACGGCGCCGGCGAGGCCGACCAGACGCTGCTCCGCGTCCGGGTCCACGGCGGCGAGCAGGAACGGCACGGTGACCGGCTCGGTGAGCGTCAACCGGTCGGAGATCGCCGTCGCGGCGTCGCCGTTCTCCGCGAGCACGTGGTTCTCCGCCTCGAAGCGGCCGTCCGGCAGCAACCGGACCGGCGTGACCCACCAGTTGTCCCGCTCGGAGAGCGTGGCGCGGTTGCCGATCAGGGCACCCCGCTGCGGGTCGCAGATCGGCCGGCTGCTGCCGTCCGGCTGCACCTCGCGCGGGACCGCTCCGCAGACCTCGTCCACCGGATAGCGCCTGCCGTCGGTGTAGCGGAGCTCGTCCAGATGTTCCGGGTCGACTATCGGATGGATGAGGGGGCGTGTGGTCACGTACACGTACCGTGGCTTGCCCGGCGCGGTGGACAGGCCGCGCTCGGCCACCCAGGTGGGGTCGACCCGGATCACCTGCCGGTCGAGGGACCGGTCGACCGCCGAGGTGAGGTCCAGCCGCAGCGGCACCGCCGAGGTCGAGTAACCGATCATCGCGATGGGCGCGGCCACGTCCACTCCGGGGACCGTTCTGACCTGCTCGTACTGCGCTGTGGTGATGCCGCCGTAGGTGTCGGAGAGGTAGTTGGGCCGGACCAGCCCGCCCGTGGTCTCCAGGGGCGTGCGCGTCCCCTGTGGGCGGACGAGGATGTCGTAGGCGGCCCGGGTGTTGCGCTCGACGGTGCCTTCGACGGCCAACCGCGAGGTGGTGGTGGCGCCGGTCAGGACGACGAAGCCGGTGGTGGCCACCAGCACGCCGGCCAGCAGCGCCACCGACCGTCCCGCACGGCCACGAAGCTGCCCCCAGACGACCTGGAACATGTCGCGCCTCCCCGTGTGCTGACCACACTGTGCGCGATACATTGTGACAATGCAAGGCCCCCGACGGGTGCCTGTCCGGAACCGGATCGGAGAAGACGGTGGCGATCCAGCACGCGGTCCTGGCCCTCCTCGCCCGCGGCCCGAGCTACGGCTACGAGCTGAAGGGCGCGTTCGAGGCGGCGGTCGGACCGCAGTGGGGCCCGCTCAACATCGGGCACCTCTACCAGATCCTCGACCGGCTCTCCCGGGACGGCCTCGTGGTCGCCGAGCGGAGGTCACAGCCGGTCAAGCCCGACCGGGTCGTCTACGAGATCACCGCCGACGGCCGCGCCGAACTCGACCGTTGGTTGACCGCGCCCAGCCCGCGCAGCGGCGGCTTCCGGGACGACTTCTTCCTCAAGGTGACCGCCGCGGCCCGCTCCGGCGAGGCGTCCGTCGTCCGTTCCGTGCTCACCAACCAGCGCGGCCATCTCCTGCGCGAGCTGCGCAACCTCGACGGGTTGCGCCGCCGGGCCGACGACCCCGTGGTCCGGCTGCTGCTGTCGGCCGCGGGCCGGCACGTCGAGGCCGACCTCGCCTTCGTCGACGACGCCGAGGCGGCGCTGCTCGCCGACGGCGGCGTCACGCTCGCCGGCCTCGCCGACGCGCCCCCGTCCGACCGGTCCGCCGGGCGAGCGGCTCGGGCCGACCCCATCGACGCGGCGGCCCGGCCGGACGACGGAACCGGCCCGACGCGGGCCGCCGGCTGACGCGCGAGCCGGTCGCGACGCGTCGGTCAGGCCGCCAGTCGGCGCAGGAAACGGTCGGCCAGCTCGGTCACCGCCTCGGCGTCCAGCTCCCGCGCCGGGCCGGCCACCGTCACCTCGGCCAGCGCCAGCCCGGGCACCTCGGTGTCCCGCCAGCCGCCGACGAACCACGCCCGCTCCTCCTCGGCCAGGGCGAGGTTCGCCGCGTTCAGCGCCGCCGCCGGGTACGGCAGCCAGAACCGGAACTGGTGGGTGTGCGGCGGCGTCGGGTGGACCCGGGCGCCGGGCAGGGCGGCCAACGCCTCGGCCACCACCTTCGCGTGCCCCACGTGCCCGGGCAGCTCCGGCAGCTCCCGGGTCAGCCCGGCGAGCGCGGCCAGGGCCGCCGGCCACTGCTGGAACAGCGTGCCGCCGTAGCGGTGCCGCCAGGCGCGCGCGTGGCGGGCCAACTCCGCGTCCCCGGCCAGCGCCGCCCCGGAGTGGCCGCCGAGCGACTTGTAGAACGAGACGTACGTGCTGTCGGCCAGCGCCGCGATCTCGGCCGTCGAGTAGCCGAGGTGGACGGTCGACTCCCAGAGCCGGGCGCCGTCGAAGTGCACCCGGACGTCCCGGGCCCGGGCCGCTGCGACCACGGCGACCAGCTCGTCCCAGGTCGGCAGCACGAACCCGGCGTCCCGCAACGGCAGCTCCAGGAAGAGCGTGCCGATCGGCTCGTCGAGCGCGGCGACCTCGGCGGCCGTCGGGTTGCGCGGGGCGGCCGTGGTCGACACCGCGCGCACGCCGGCGAGCAGCGCGTACGCGTCGCGTTCGTGCACCAGCGGGTGGCTGAGCGGGTGCAGCCCGACCCCGGCCCGGCCGGTCAGCTCCGCCCCGTGCCGCATCGCCACCTGCTGCGCCATCGTGCCGGAGGGGAAGAACACCGCGGCCTCCGCGCCGAGCAGCTCGGCGACGCGCAGCTCCAGCTCCGCCACCGGCCCGCCCTCGCCGTAGAGGTCGGGCAGGTCGTCACCGGCCACCGCGCCGAGCGCGGCGAGCTGCTCCCGCACCGACGTCGGGCGTACGCCGGAGAGCATTGTTGTGCAGCCGCGCTGGGCGGCGAGCCGCCGCAGCCGTTCGGCGTGTCCGTCGCTCATCCGTCCTCCCGGAGCCGGCGCAGCCGGGTCACCGCCTCGGCGAGCACCTCCGGCCGCTTGCAGAACGCGAACCGGACGAGCCGGCGGCCCGCCTCCACGTCGTCGTAGAAGACCTGTGTCGGCACCCCCACCACGCCGCAGCGCTCCGGCAGGGACCGGCAGAACTCCACCCCGTCCCGGCCGCCGAGCGCGCCGATGTCGGCGGTGACGAAGTAGGTCCCCTCGGGCGGGAGGACACCGAAACCGGCGTCGGCGAGCCCGGCGACCAGCTGGTCCCGGCGGCGTTGCAGGTCGTCCCGGAACCCGGTGAAGTAGGCGTCGGGCAGGCCGAGGGCCACCGCCACGGCCGGCTGGAGCGGGCCGGCGTTGACGAACGTGAGGAACTGCTTCACCCGCAGCACCGCCGCGACCAGCGGTGCCGGCCCGCTCACCCAACCGACCTTCCAGCCGGTGCAGGAGAACGTCTTGCCGGCCGAGGAGATGCGCAGCGTCCGCTCCCGCATGCCCGGCAACCCGGCCAGCGGCAGGTGCGGCCCGGCGGCGTCGGTGTAGACGAGGTGCTCGTAGACCTCGTCGGTGACCGCGTAGACCTCGTGCTCCCGGCACAGCCCGGCGACCACTGCCAGCTCGTCGGCGGTGAAGACCTTCCCGGTCGGGTTGTGCGGCGAGTTCAGCAGCACCAGCCGGGTACGCGGACCGAACGCCGTGCGCAGTTCGTCCGGGTCGAAGGCGTACCGGCCGTCGGCGCCCGGTCGCAGCGTCACCGGGCGGCGGACCGCGCCGGCCAACGCGATCGAGGCCGCGTACGAGTCGTAGTAGGGCTCGAAGCAGACCACCTCGTCACCCGGCTCGCAGAGGGCGAGGATGCTTGCCGCGACCGCCTCGGTGGCGCCGGCGGTCACCACGACCTCGCCGTCCGGGTCGTAGTCCAGGCCCCAGAACCGGCGTTGGTGGGTCGCGACGGCCGCGCGCAGGGCGGGGATCCCCGGACCCGGCGGGTACTGGTTGTGGCCGCCGCGCAGCGCCTCGGCGGCGGCGGCGAGCATCTCCGGCGGGCCGTCGGTGTCCGGGAAGCCCTGCCCGAGGTTGACCGCGCCGGTGCGCACGGCCAGCGCCGACATCTCGGCGAAGACGGTGGTGCCGAACGGCCGCATCCGGGCCACCAGGGGATCGGTCGTCGTCACGGCGGCCAGCCTACGGCCCACCTCCGACGCGTCACCAGCCGAAGCAGGTCGCGCCCCACCGGCCGGAGTTCCGGTACACCTCCCGGCCGTCGACGGTGATCCGGCAGGTCACGTCGCCGGCGTCGGGTCCGGCCGGGGTTGCGGTGACCTGCACCCGCTCGCGGTTGTTCGCGGTGAGGCGCAGGCGCCAGGGCGAGGCCACGTCGTCGAGGTGGAGCAGGTTCTCGCCCGCGTCGTAGAACTGCACGTCCACCGGGCCGGTCGCGGTCACCTCGTAGACGACGGTGAACCGTCCGGGCCCGCCCGACGGGGTGGTCACCGGCGCCGTGGGGGTCGGCTCCTCGACGATCCCGTCCGGGTCGTCGAGGTACGGGTCGTCATAGGGTTCCCCGGACGAGGTCGAGTCGTCCACGAACGCCCCGAGCACGCCCAGGCCGACGCAGCCGCAGAAGGCCAGCACCAGCGCGGCGACCACGGTGACCACCAGGCCGACCGCCCATCCACCGGTGGACCGGCGCGGGGTCCCGCCGGGATACGCGTACGGCGGCGGGTACGGCCCGGGCGGGTACGCCCCCGGCGGATAGGCGGCCGGCGGATAGGCCGCGGGCGGATAGGCGGCCGGCGGCCAACCGGGCGCGGCCGGGCCACCGGGCGGCGGCCCGCCGGTGTCGCCGGGCGACGGGACGGCCGGGTCGCCGGACCAGCCGGCGGGTGGGACGGCCGGTCGGGGGTGGCCGGCCGCTTCCGGCGCCGCCCAGCCCGCGCCGCCGGCCGGTGCCCCCGTCGGTCGGCCCGGTCCTTGGTTGACGCCCTGCCCGGGGGTGTCGGGCCGGTCGGTAGGGCCGGGCGTGCCGGCAGGGTCGGATGTGCCGGAGTGATCGCCGGTCCAGGGGCCCGGTGCCCAGGTCGGCGGCGACCACGGGGCCGGCGGCGTCCACGGCTGCGGGGCGGCCAGCGGGTCGGGCGGCGTCCAGGACGATGCCGCGGGCGGCGCGATCGGGTCGCTGGGCGTCGCGGCCGGGTGGGCCGGTGTCGGGGGTGGGTCGCTCGGCCCGGAGCCCGGCTCGGGGGCGGGGGTCGTTTCGGACATCGGCTCAGCTCACAGGGGTACGGCGCGGACGTCCGCGGAGGGGTGGGCGCGGCCCTCAATGTAGGGCGTGCCAGCCACCCCCGCGGCCCCGCCGCTCACGTCGACCGGTCAGCGCGCCGGGTGAGATGAGCAATTTTGTCCGACCCGCTCCATCCGCTCACCGGTTCGCTCATGTTCAGTGATCGTTAACCCGCCTTCCGAGCACGCGCGGTGAGCGAAACTCGGCTAGGCTGCGGACCATGTGTGGAATCGTGGGTTACGCCGGTGCGCGCCCGGCGCTCGGCATCGTGCTCGACGGACTGCGGCGGCTGGAATACCGCGGCTACGACTCGGCCGGGGTCGCCGTCGTCTGCGACGACGAGCTGCTGACCGAGAAGAAGGCCGGCAAGCTGGCCAACCTGGAGAAGGTCCTCTCCGAGCGGGCCGCGAGCAACCCCGAGGACTGCGCCGCCAGCCCGATCGGCATCGGCGACGGCACCACCGGCATCGGCCACACCCGGTGGGCCACCCACGGCGGGCCGACCGACCGCAACGCCCACCCCCACCTCGCCCCCGACGGCCGGGTCGCCGTGATCCACAACGGCATCATCGAGAACTTCGCGAAGCTGCGCGCCGAGCTGGAGGACGAGGGCGTCGAGTTCGCCAGCGACACCGACACCGAGTGCGCCGCGCACCTGATCGCCCGCGCGCTGGCCGACCTGCGCTCGGCCGGTGAGACCGACAGCCCGCAGCTCCTCGCCGCCGCCATGCGGGTGGTGTGCGCCCGTCTGGAGGGTGCGTTCACGCTGCTCGCCGTCGACGCCGGCATCCCCGGCGCGGTGGTCGGCGCCCGGCGCAACTCGCCGCTGGTCGTGGGCCGGGGCGACGGCGAGAACTACCTGGCCAGCGACGTGGCGGCGTTCATCGAGCACACCCGGGACGCGGTCGAGCTGGGGCAGGACCAGATCGTCCTGATCACGCCGGACAGCATCGACATCACCGACTTCGCCGGCCAGCCGGCGAGCGGCAAGGACTTCCACATCGACTGGGACTCGTCGGCCGCCGAGAAGGGCGGTTACGACTGGTTCATGCTCAAGGAGATCGAGGAGCAGCCGCAGGCCATCGCCGACACGCTGCTCGGCCGGCTCACCGAGAGCGGTGAGATCGCGCTCGACGAGGTCCGCCTCAGCGAGCAGGACCTGCGTGACGTCGACAAGATCTTCATCGTCGCCTGCGGCACCTCCTACCACGCCGGCCTGGTCGCGAAGTACGCCATCGAGCACTGGACCCGCATCCCCTGCGAGGTGGAGCTGGCCAGCGAGTTCCGCTACCGCGACCCGGTGCTGGACCGGTCCACCCTGATCGTGGTGATCTCGCAGTCCGGCGAGACGATGGACACGCTGATGGCGCTGCGCCACGCCAAGGAGCAGAAGGCCCGCGTGCTGGCCATCTGCAACACCAACGGCTCCACCATCCCGCGTGAGTCCGACGCGGTGCTCTACACCCACGGCGGCCCGGAGATCGCGGTCGCCTCCACCAAGGCGTTCCTCACCCAGGTCGTCGCGTGCTACCTGATCGGGCTGCACCTGGCCCAGGTGCGCGGCATCAAGTTCGCCGACGAGGTGGGCGCGGTGGTGGCCCAGCTCCAGGAGATGCCGGGCAAGCTGCGGGAGCTGCTGGATCGGATCGAGCCGGTCCGCGAGCTGGGCCGCGAGCTGAAGTCCGAGCCGACGGTGCTGTTCATCGGCCGGCACGTGGGCTACCCGGTCGCCCTGGAGGGTGCGCTGAAGCTCAAGGAGCTGGCGTACATGCACGCCGAGGGCTTCGCCGCCGGCGAGCTGAAGCACGGCCCGATCTCGCTGATCGACCAGGGCACGCCGGTGATCTGCATCGTGCCGTCGCCGGTCGGTCGGGGCATGCTGCACGACAAGGTCGTCTCCAACATCCAGGAGGTGCGCGCCCGGGGCGCCCGCACCATCGTGATCGCGGAGGAGGGCGACCAGGCGGTGGTCCGCTACGCCGACCACCTGATCTACGTGCCGCGTACGCCCACGCTGCTGGCGCCGCTGGTGACGACCGTGCCGCTCCAGGTGCTCGCCGCCGAGATCGCCGCCGCCCGGGGGCACGACGTCGACCAGCCGCGGAACCTCGCCAAGTCGGTCACTGTCGAGTAACCCACCCGTTCCGGCCCCCTCCGCCCCACGACGGAGGGGGCCGCGTCGTCTCACCCACCCAGCACGATCCGCGCCATCCCGTCCAACGCCGGGTTGTCGGGATCCCAGTAGCCGGTGTGGCCGTGCGGGGCGCTGGGGAAGCGCCGGCCGCCGAAGCCCGGGCCGCTCGGGTCGGCGCCGAACCACAGCCGCCCGGCGTGCGGGTCGAGCGCGGCCAGCGCCGGACCGAGCGGCGTGCCGGCCAGCAGGGTCCGGCGGGCCAGTTCGTCCGGTGGACGGGCCAGCCGGATGACGTCGTCGGGCGCGGTCGCCGCCCACACCTGCCCGGCCGGCATCCGCAGCTCGGTGGCGTGGTCGACGCCCACCCCCGGGGACCCCACGAAGACCAGCGCGTCGGCGCCCAGGCCGTGGTCCCGGGCGGCGGCGCCGACCACCACGGAGCCGTAGCTGTGCCCGAGCACGGTCTGCCGGGCCGGCGGTCCCTCGTGCGTGGCCCGCAACCCCTCCTGGAAGCGGTGCAACGCCGGCCCGGCGTCCTCGGCCTGCCGGGCGCCGGCCGCCTCGGTGAGCCGGTCCGGCGCGTCGTAGTCCAGCCAGAGCACCGCCGCCGTCTCCGCGCCCGGCCCGATCGCGTCGCACCGCTGGAGCACCCGGGCGGCCCGCCCCAGCTCGGCCGGCGCGTCGGCGAGGTCCGAGGTCATGCCCGGCACGTAGGTCAGCACCGCGCCGGCCCGGTCCGGGTTGCCGAGCGCCACCACCGCCCGCCCGTCCCCGGCCGGGTCGAGACCCAACAGGTACGCCCGTGGCGCCCCGGGCGCGGCCAGCCGCTCGGCCAACCCGTCGAGCCCGCGCAGCGCCGCCTCCACCCCGGCCAGCCGGGCACGGCGGGCCACCTCGAACGGCACCGCCGGCAACGGGCGCGACAGGGCGATCCGACGGGCGAGCAGCTCCTCCCGCCGGTCGGCGAGCAGGAGTCGGTTGGCCTGGTCGCGGGCGGTCACGGGCACCCCGTCGAGCCGGCCCACCCGGCCCGGCTCCCGCCCGACCAGCCACCGCCGTTCGGCCGGGCTCAGGCCGGCCCACCAGCGGCTCACCTCGGCCGGCCCGGCGCCCGGCCCGGGCCGCCAGGCCGGTGGCACGCTCACCCAGCCGCGTGCCGCCGCCGTGGTCAGCTCGGCCAGCCGGCCGGCGGCCTCCCGGTCCGCCGCACCGGCCAGCGTCAGCGCGTCCCGGATCCCGGCCCGTGCGCGCACCACCGCCGGGCCGGCCCGGTCGACGGGCCGGCCGGGAGGCGACCGGACGGCGCCGTGGCGGTCCACCAGCAGGCCGCCGCTCTCGGCCCGGGCCACCTCGGCGCCGAGCCGTGCCTTCGCGACGCCCAGCCGGGCGCCGAACTCGGCGAGCGCCTGGTCGGCCTCGACCAACGCCGGCAGCACGTCGGTGAGCGCCGTCCGCAGCTCTCCGATCCGCCCCTGGGCGGCCGTGGACGCGACACCGGTCCAGCCCGGGCGGAGTTTCTCGACCCGGGCGGTCAGCCCGTCGGCGCGGCGGCGCACCGGGCCGGCGAGCCCACGCCAGGCCGCGCCGGCGGCGGGCCAGGCGACCGGGTCGGCCCGCCAGAGCTGCGCGTAGCCGGCCGGTGCGTCCCGGTCCGGGGCGGAGGCCGGCGCGGGGCGCGAACGCGGCGCGCTCACCGGGAGATCCCGGCGAGGCGGTGGGCGGCCCGGTCGTCCACCGCGTCGTAGCCGTCGGCCCCGGCGCGCAACGCCTCGGCGGTGTCGGCGACCCGGGCCGCCAGCGTGCCCGACCAGCGCTGCACCGCCGCCTCCAGGTCGGCCAGCGCACCGCCCGACCGCCAGCCGTCCGCCGGTGCCACCAGCAGCGGTTCCGACGCCTCGCCCGGCAGAGCGGCCAGCCGGCGCGCGTCGTCGCCCAGCTCCCGCGCCTCCGCCCGCAGCAGTTCCGGATCGACGTCGAACGGCTCCTCCACCACGTGCCCTCCCCGCCTCGACCGGCCCCACCGGCCGGCTCCGCACGGCGACGACGCTAGGCGGAACGGTGGTGGCGCCGTCGACCCTGTGGACAACGGGCGAGGTTTTCCACAGGCGCGTTCGTGGGCGGGTTCCGGGCACCTGCCGCCGGTAGGGTGAGGCCTGATCGAGACCCGCGCGCGGGCCCTCGGTCGACCACCGGCACGGTGATCGGCACGCCGGACGGGCGGCACGACGAAACGGGACGGGGTGGCATGAGACCGGTGTGGCGGGTCGCGGACGTTCGCGCGGCGGAGGCGGGTCTGATGGCCACCCTCCCGGCCGGGGCGTTGATGCACCGGGCCGCGGCCGGGCTGGCCCGGCGGTGCGCGCTGTTGCTCGCCGACCGGGGCGGCGTCTACGGCGCCCGGGTCCTGCTGCTGGTCGGCTCCGGCGACAACGGCGGCGACGCGCTCTACGCGGGCGCGCACCTGGCCCGCCGGGGCGTCGCGGTCGCCGCGCTGCTCCTCACCCCCGGGCGGGCACACGCCGACGGTCTGGCCGCGCTGCGTGCCGCCGGCGGGCGGGTGGTCGACCGGCCGCCCGCCGTGGTCGACCTGGTGCTCGACGGCATCGTGGGCATCGGCGGTGCCGGTGGTCTGCGGGAGACCGCCGAGCAGCTCGCGGCGAGCCTGGCCGGGCGTTGTGGACGCGACGGCACGCGCGCCACGGTGGTCGCGGTGGACGTGCCGAGCGGCGTCGCGGTCGACACCGGGCACGTCCCGCTGACCGACGCCGGCCGGCCCTGCGCCGTCCGCGCCGACGTGACCGTGGCCTTCGGCGCGCTCAAGCCGGCCCTGGTGGTCGGCCCGGCCGCCGCGCTGGCCGGGCAGGTCGAGCTGGTCGACATCGGGCTGACGCCGTGGCTGCGCGGCTCGCCCGCGCTCCGGGTGACCGAGTGGTCGGACGTGGTCGACTGGTGGCCCGCGCTCGGCCCGGCGTCGGAGAAATACTCGCGGGGCGTGGTCGGGGTGGCCACCGGGTCGGCCACCTATCCGGGCGCGGCGGTGCTCTCGGTCGCCGGTGCGCTGGCCGGTCCCACCGGCCTGGTCCGCTATGCCGGGGGTGCCCGCGCCGAAGTGGTCCACCAGCACCCGTCGGTGATCGCCACCGGCCGGGTCGCCGACGCCGGGCGGGTGCAGGCCTGGGTCTGCGGGTCCGGGCTCGGCACCGGCGAGGAGTCCGCCGCCGAGCTGCGCGCGGTGCTGGCCGCGCCGGTGCCGGTGGTGCTGGACGCCGACGCGTTGACCCTGCTCGTCGACGGCAAGCTGGCCGACCGGCTGCGCGGCCGGGACGCCCCGATCGTGGTGACCCCGCACGACCGGGAATACGCCCGGCTCTGCGGCGAGATGCCGGGGGAGGACCGGGTCGCGGCGGCGCTGCGGCTGGCCGCCTGGATGAACGCGGTGGTGCTGCTGAAGGGCGATCGGACGATCGTCGGCACGCCCGACGGGCGGGCGTACGTCAACCCGACCGGCACCCCGGTGCTGGCCACCGGTGGCACCGGCGACGTGCTGGCCGGGCTGCTCGGCTCGCTGCTCGCCGGCGGCCTGGCCCCCGAGCGGGCGGCCGCCGCCGCGGCGTACCTGCACGGGCTGGCCGGTCGGGAGGCGGCGCGCGGCGGCCCGGTGACCGCACCCGACGTGGCCGCCGCATTGCGCCCGGTGCTGGCCCGACTGGGCTGATCCGGGCGCGGCCGTGACGCCGGCCGCGCGGCTCACGGCCACGATGATCACCGGCGGAAGTAGGCTGGGGGTATGTGGCAGTCGGAGGTGCGCGTCGATCTCGACGCGATCCGGGAGAACGTGGCCCGGCTCAAGGCCGGCACCAGCGCCGAGCTGATGGCGGTGGTGAAGGCCGACGGATACGGGCACGGCATGGTGCCGGCGGCCCGCGCGGCGCTCGACGCCGGGGCGGACCAGCTCGGTGTCTGCACCCTGGACGAGGCGCTCCGGCTGCGCCAGGAGGGGATCACCGCGCCGGTCCTGGCCTGGCTGCTCGATCCGGGCCTGCCGCTGCACGACGGCATCGCGGTCGGGGTCGACCTGGGCTGCGCCAGCCTTCCCCAGCTCGACGAGATGATCGAGGCGAGCCGCCGGGCTGACCGCCCGGCCCGGCTGCACCTCAAGATCGACACCGGGTTGTCCCGGGGCGGGGCCACCGTGGCCGACTGGCCCACCCTGCTGGAGGCCGCCGCGAAGGCCCAGGCCGACGGTCTGGTCGAGGTGGTCGGCGTGTGGAGCCACTTCGTGTACGCGGACTCGCCCGGCCACCCCACCACCGACCGCCAGCTCGCCGTCTTCCGCGAGGGGCTGGAGATGGTGACCCGCGCCGGCCTGCGGCCCCGCTACCGCCACCTGGCCAACTCGGCGGCCACGCTGACCCGGCCGGACACCCACTTCGACCTGGTCCGTCCCGGCATCGCGGTCTACGGTCTGTCGCCGATCGCGGGCGAGCGGTTCGGCCTGCGGCCCGCGATGACGGCCCGGGCCCGGGTGATGCTGACCAAGCGTGTCCCGGCCGGCACCGGCGTCTCCTACGGCCACACCTACCTCACCGAGAACGAGAGCAACCTGGCCGTGGTGCCGCTGGGCTACGCCGACGGGGTGCCCCGGCACGCCTCGAACACCGGTCCGGTGCTGCTCGCCGGCGAGCGGCGGACCATCTCGGGGCGGGTCTGCATGGACCAGTTCGTGGTCGACTGCGGCGACGACGAGGTGGCCGCCGGGGACGTGGCGACGCTGTTCGGCAGCGGCGCGGACGGCGAGCCCACCGCCGACGACTGGGCCGAGGCGGTCGGCACCATCAACTACGAGATCGTGACCCGCTTCGGTGGGGTGCGGGTGCCCCGCGTCTACGACGGCGAGCGCGTATGAACCTGCGGGTGCCCCGTCCGCGCAGCGCCGCCGGCAAGGTCGCCGGCCTGGTCGGCGCGGCCGTCGGGGTGGCCGCGGCCGGGCTCGCGGCGGGCGTGGTCAGCGAGCGGGTGCTGGTCCGCCGGCTCAAGAACGACCCCGCCGACCGGTACGCCCACGAGGTCTTCGACCAGCAGCGCTACGACGAGGCGTACGAGCTGGAGATGCCGGACGGCACCGACATCCACGTCGAGGTGGTCGAGCCGACCCGGCCGGTCCCCGGCCGTCCGACCGTCGTGCTCGTGCACGGGTTCTGCCTCGACATGGGGACGTTCCACTTCCAGCGCAAGCTGCTCACGGAGCGCGGGGACTACCGCGTGGTCGCGTACGACCAGCCGGGGCACGGCCGTTCCGGGAGGCTGGAGTCCGGCGAGTACGACCTGGTCGCGCTGGGCCGCACGTTGCGCCGGGTGCTCGACGAGGTGGCGCCGGAGGGGCCGCTGGTGCTGGTCGGGCACTCGATGGGCGGCATGACCATCATGGCGCTCGCCGAGATATACCCGGAGCTGTTCGGCGACCGGGTGGTCGGCACCGTGCTGATGGCCACCTCCGGCGGCCTGGCCGCGGAGACGAAGCTGGTGGCCCCCGCGCTGCTCGGCCGGGTCGGCGCGCCGGTGCTCTACATGATGAGCAACGCCACCCGCTACGGCGGCACGGTGATCGACAAGGCCCGCAGGTCGACGTCGAACGTGGCCTGGCTGCTCACCCGCAAGTACGGCTTCGGCACCCCGAAGCCCAGCCCGGCCCTGGTGTCGTACGTCGAGACGATGAACTCCCGTACCTCGGCCGACACCGTCACCCGCTACCTGCGCACCCTGGCCACCCACTCGCGCTTCCCGGCGCTGGCCGCGTTGGCCGGCACGCCCGTGCTGGTGATCGTGGGGGACAAGGACATGATCACGCCGGTGACGCACTCCGAGGAGATCGTCCGGCGGTTGCCGCACGCCGAGTTCGTGAAGATCCACGACAGCGGGCACGTGGTGATGCTCGAGCACGCCGACGACGTGAACGCGGCGCTGGAAAGGTTCCTGGAATCCCTGTGACGGTGGAGCTGACGACCCTCGACGACACGCACCGGTTCGGCCGCCGGCTGGCCGGCGTGCTGCGCGCCGGCGACCTGCTGCTGCTCAGCGGCCCGCTGGGGGCCGGCAAGACCGCGCTGACCCAGGGCATCGGCGCCGGCCTCGGCGTCCGCGGGGACATCACCTCGCCCACGTTCGTCATCGCCCGGGTGCACCGGCCGGACCCGGCGCGCGGCGGCCGGGTGACGCTCGTGCACGCCGACGCCTACCGGCTGGGGGAGTCCGCCGACCCGCGCGCCGAGATCGACGACCTCGACCTGGACGCCTCGGTGGACGAGGCGGTCACCGTGGTGGAGTGGGGCGAGGGGATGGTCGAGCAGCTGGTCGACGCGCACCTGCGGGTCCGCATCGACCGGCGCGACGACGACACCCGGGTGGTCACCCTGGAACCGGTCGGCGGCGACTGGGCGGCGAGGCTGGCGACCCTCGGCTGAGCGCTGTCGTACCCGCTGCCTAGAGTCCCGGGGACGACTGCGAAAGGTTGCCGATGCCCGACGACGCCCCCGCCCTCGACCTGTTGGCGCTCCTGCCCGAGCCGTGGCGGGAGGCGATCGCCCCGCACCTCGACCCGGCCCGCACCGCGGCGCTGGCCGAGTTCGTCGCCCGGGAATACGCGACCGCCACGGTCTTCCCCCCGGTGGAGGACCTGTTCTCGGCCTACCGCCTGTGCGGGCCGGCCCAGACGCGGGTGCTCATCCTCGGGCAGGACCCCTACCACAAGGCGGGGCAGGCGCACGGGCTGAGCTTCAGCGTGCGTGAGGGCGTGACGGTGCCGCCGTCGCTGCGCAACGTCTTCAAGGAGCTGGGCGAGGACCTGGGCGTGCCGAAGCCGCGCAGCGGCAACCTCGACGGCTGGGCGGCGCAGGGCGTGTTGCTGCTCAATTCGGTGCTCACGGTCCGCCAGGCCACGCCGGGCTCGCACGCCAACCGGGGCTGGGAGGAGTTCACCGACGCCACCATCAGGGCGCTCGACGCGCTCGACCAGCGGGTGGTGTTCCTGCTCTGGGGCGGCTACGCCCGCAAGAAGGCGGCGCTGGTCACCAACCCGCGGCACGTGGTGTTGGAGGCCGGGCACCCGAGCCCGATGAACCCGCGCGGCTTCCTCGGCAGCCGCCCGTTCAGCGCGGCCAACAAGGCGCTCGCCGACGCCGGCCTGCCCACCGTCGACTGGGAACGCTCAGCCGGCTGAGTCGTCCGGCGCCTCGCCGGCTGCGGCGAGGCGCCGCCGGTGCCGGCGGAGCAGCTCGGCCGTGCGCGGGTCCGTCACCTCGATCTCGACCAGTGGCTCGACCGGGTACGTACGCTCTCCGAGGCGGATCTCGACGGGCTCGGGCAGCTCCTCGCACATCCGGGCGCGCAGTTCGCCGTGGCGGGTCCGCCAACGGTGCGCGCCCGGCTCCTCGGGCTCCGGGTGCATCCCGCCCCACTCCTCCCAGCGTGCGTTCCACCGCTGCGCGTGGGCCCGCTCCAGCCACTCGGTGAAGCGGGGCGCGTCCCGCCAGCGCACCGCGATCTCGACCGCGTCCACCGGCAGCGGAGCGCCCTGGAGCAGGGCCGCCGTGCCGCCGGTCAGCACGTACGGCAGGTCGTCCAGGGCGTCGATGGTCCGGTCCAGCCCGAGATCCGCGATCCGGTCGGTCAACGCAGTCCCGGCTGCTTTGTCGAGCGTCGCGTCGAGGTGGCTGTCCAGCGGCTCCACCTCGATCCGGAGCTGGCGCCCGAGCGCGCCGAGCAGCCGTTCCACGGTCGGCAGGCTCGGTAGCCGGTCGCCCCGCTCGATCCGGGCGACGGCGGCCTGGCTCAGCCCCGCCCGCCCGGCCAGCGCCTGCTGGGTCAGTCCCGCCTGTTCCCGCTCGTGCCGGACGGCGTGGGCGACCTGCCCGGCGAGGCGACTCTCGGTCATCCCGAAAGGATGGCACCTCAGTTTCGAGCGATATACCGCTCAGTCATAAATATGACCCAGCGGTATATCGCTCTCGAGGGGTGCCGTGACCCGACGGCGTCACCGTCCGTCGCGGGCGCGGGCGCGGGCGGCGGCGGCGAGGGCGTGGCCTGACCGGCCGGGCGGGACGGCTAGGCTGGCTAACCGTGCTCGTACTCGTGGTGGACTCCTCGACGCCCGCGGTGACCGCGGCGCTGGTCGAGGTCTCGGCGGCCGGCGTCGCGGTCCGCGCGTCCCGGTGCACGGTCGACGCCCGGGCCCACGGCGAGTTGCTCGCGCCGCAGGTCGACGCGGTGCTGGCCGACGTGGACGCGCGCCCGGCCGACCTGGCTGCGATCGTCGCCGGGCTCGGCCCGGGGCCGTTCACCGGGCTGCGGGTCGGCCTGGTCACCGCCGCCACCATGGCCCAGGTGCTCGGCATCCCCACGTACGGTGTCTGTTCTCTCGACGGGATCGGTCACCCGGCGGCCGCCGGCGACCCGGTGCTGGCCGCGAGCGACGCGCGCCGCCGGGAGGTCTACTGGGCCGTCTACGACGGCGCCGGCGAACGCGTCGCCGGGCCGGACGTGGCGGCGCCGGCGGTGGTCGCGGAGCGGGCCCGGGACCTGGCGGTCGGCGTCGCGGTCGGCGACGGCGCGCACCGGTACGCGGACGTGCTCGGGCTGCCGGTGCGCGAGGAGCCCCGGTACCCGGACCCGCTGGCGCTGGCCCGCCTCGCCGCCGAGCGGATCCGCGCGGGCGCCCCCGGTGAGCCGCTGACCCCGCTCTACCTGCGCCGACCGGACGCCGTCGCGGCCACCGGCCACAAGCCGGTCCTGCCGTGAGGATCGGCCGGTTCCGCTGGTGGCACGTCGAGGAGGTGCTGCCCCTCGAGGCGGACCTGTTCGGCGCCGAGCAGTGGTCCCCGGCGATGTTCTGGAACGAACTCGCGAACGGGCACTTCTACCTGGTGGCCACCGACGACGACGGCGCCGTGCTCGGCTACGCCGGGCTGGCCGTCTACCCGCCCGACGAGGCGTGGGTGCAGAACGTCGCGGTCCGCCGGGACGTCCAGCGTCGGGGTGTCGGCCGGCAGCTGCTGGAGGCGTTGCTCGCCGAGACGGCCCGGCGGGGCGTCCGCAACACGCTGCTGGAGGTCGCCGCCGACAACGCCCCGGCCCAGCGCCTCTACGCCACCCACGGCTTCGAGCCGATCGGCGTGCGGCGCGGCTACTACCAATCGAGCAACACCGACGCGCTGGTCATGCAGCGCACCGAGGACTGACGAGCATGGCTGACGAACCCCTGATCCTCGGCATCGAGACCTCCTGCGACGAGACCGGCGTGGGCATCGTGCGCGGGCACACGCTGCTCGCCGACGCGCTGGCCTCCAGCGTCGAGGAGCACGCCCGGTTCGGCGGGGTGGTGCCCGAGGTGGCCAGCCGGGCCCACCTGGAGGCGATCGTGCCGACCATGGACCGGGCGCTGCGCGAGGCCGGGGTCACCATCGCGGACATCGACGCGATCGCGGTGACCTCCGGACCGGGCCTGGCCGGCGCGCTGCTCGTCGGCGTCGCCGCCGCGAAGGGCTACGCGGTGGCCGCGGAGAAGCCGGTGTACGGGGTGAACCACCTCGCCGCACACGTGGCCGTGGACACGCTGGAGCACGGACCGCTGCCCGAGCCGGCGATCGCGCTGCTGGTCTCCGGCGGGCACTCCTCGCTGCTGCGCGTCGACGACCTGGCCCGGGACGTGGTCCCGCTCGGCGCGACCATCGACGACGCGGCCGGGGAGGCGTTCGACAAGGTGGCCCGGCTGCTCGGGCTGCCGTTCCCCGGCGGACCGTACATCGACCGCGAGGCGCGGGCCGGCGACCCGGCGGCGATCGCCTTCCCGCGCGGGCTGACCGCCGCGAAGGACCTGGTCGGTCACCGCTTCGACTTCTCCTTCTCCGGGCTGAAGACGGCGGTGGCCCGGTGGGTGGAGGCGCGGCAGCGGGCCGGCGAGCCGGTGCCGGTGGCCGACGTGGCGGCGTCCTTCCAGGAGGCGGTCTGCGACGTGCTGGTCGGCAAGGCGCTGGACGCGTGCCGCAGCAGCGGCATCGACACGCTGGTGATCGGCGGTGGGGTCGCCGCCAACTCCCGGCTGCGGGCCATGGCCGAGCACCGGGCCGACAAGCACGGCGTCCGGGTGCGTACGCCCCGGCCGAAACTCTGCACGGACAACGGCGCGATGGTGGCCGCGCTCGGGTCGCACCTGGTCGCCGCGGGCGTCGCGCCGAGCCGGCTCGACCTGCCGGCCGACTCCGCGATGCCGCTGACCGTGGTCAGCGTCTGAACGGGGAGGGGACCGACATGATCGTCCGGATGTGGGAGGCGAAGGCCGAGTCGTACGGCTTCGCCGAGCTGATCACCTGGGTGTGCGAGACCGCGCTGCCCGAGTTCGAGCACGACCCGATGCACGTCTCCAGCGAGGTGTTCTCCTCCACCGACCACCGGCTGGTGGTGATCTCCAAGTGGCGGAGCAACCCGCGTGAGCTGCCCGAGCCGCCCATGCGCCTGGTCGCCCGGCCGCCGCACAGCTGGGACTTCACCCAGGTCGACCGCTGACCGTACGAGAAAAGGGGCCCCGGTCGACGACCGGGGCTCCGACGTCCCTCAGGCGCGGCGCATCAGCCGCCAGGTCGTGTACCCGCCGGTGCCCAGCGCGATCAGGAAGACCGCCCACACGATCCCGGTGCCCACCTGGAGCCCGCCCCCGCTGCCCACGTTCGCCTGGGCGGCCGCGACCAGCGAGTCGCTCTGCGCCGGGGGGAGCGCGGGCGGCGGCAACTGCTGCCAGCGGACCAGTCCGGTGCTCTCCAGCATGGTCATGTGGTCGTTGACGAACTTGTTGGCGTCCTCGGCGAGCTTGCGCACGATCGGATCCTTGGTGCTGGCCCGGACCGCGCCGATCACCGGGAAGATGTTGCCGTGGGCGACCCGGAGCCGGGTGACGAAGATCTGGTCGAACTGCGCGCCGTTGGCGTTCTGCATCTCGGTCAGCCAGCCCTTCTGCTGGGCCGTCGGGTCCGTCGGCAGGACCGCCCCCAACTTGTTGGCCGCCTCGACCACCAGCTGGTCCAGCACGCCGTGCTGGCGGGCGATCTCCGCGCCGACCTCCCGGACCCGGGGGGACTTGCCCTTCTCCGCGGCCATCGTCCCGGCCGGCATCTCCCAGAGCCCGGCCAGCCGTACGCCGTTGAGCAGCGTCATGTCGGCGGCGTTCATCTGCACGCCGGGGTTGGGCGCGGCCAGCGCCGCGCCGGGAAGGACGCCGATCCCCGCGCCGATCGCGACGAGCAGCAGGGTCACCCGGTGCGCCAGCCGGCGACGTGCGGATTCCAGCGATGCCATGGTTGGGTTGCCTCCTCGGTCCGGACCGCTTCGTGGGGTCGCGGACGGCCGAGCCCGCCGGCCGTCCGCACACTGGTACGGATCGCCGGGCCGATCAGTTCAGCGGGTCGGCCAGGAGGCGTTCGAAGGCCAGTTCGGCCGCGCCGATCAGCGCCGCGTCGTCACCGAGTTTCGGGGTACGCAGGCGCACGTGCTCCAGGCACGCGGGCAGCCCGTTGGAGTTGAGCCGGCTGCGGACCTGGGCCGCGGCGGCCAGGTAGAGGTCGCGCATGGTGCCGCCGAAGATGACCATCTCCGGGTTGAAGATGTTGACCAGGTTGGCCACGCCGAAACCGAGCCAGTCGCCGGCCTGCCGCACCGCGCTCTGCGCCCGGGCGTCGCCCCGGTCGGCCGCGTCGAACACGGCCAGCAGAGCCTCCCGCCCGCGCGCCTCGGACCGGCCGGCCGCGCGCAGCAGCCCGTGCTCGCCGACCTCGGTCTCCCAGCAGCCGCGCCGGCCGCAGTCGCAGCGCACACCGTCGCGGACCACCACCATGTGGCCGACCTCGCCGCCGTAGCCGCCGTGCCCGGTCAACCGTCGGCCGCCGGCGATGATGCCCGCCCCCACGCCGACGTCGCCGTACAGGTAGATGACGTTGTCGCAGCCGGTCGCCGCGCCCCGGGCGTGCTCGGCGTACGCGGCCACGTCGGCCACGTTCCCCACCGTTATCGGCACGTCGATGCCCAGCTCGTCGGCGAGCGCCGCGCCGATCGGCTCGTCCACCCAGCCGGTGGTCGGGCTGAGCCGGACCAGCCCGTCGTCGCGGCGCACCATGCCGCACACGGCCACCCCGGCGCCCACGCAGAACGAGTCCGGCGGCACCGCATGGTGCATCTCCTTGACCGCGCCGGCCAGCAGCGGGGCGGCCTCCCCGGCGACCAGGTTGCGCGGCCGGTCCAGCTCCCGGCGGTCGAGCACCTCACCGCCGAGGCCGACCCGCGCGGCCCGCAGCCGGTCCACCTCGACGCTGTACGCGTACGCGTAGACCCGTCCCGACTCGGGCCGGACGACCAGTGACGGTCGCCCGGCCCGGCCGGTCTCCTTCGGCGTCCCCTCGCTGACCAGACCGGCGCCGGCCAGGTCCGCGGTCAGCGCGCCGATGGTGCTGCGGTTGAGCCCGAGCGCGGTGGTCAGCTCCGCGCGCGTGGTGGCCCCGTGCACGTGCACGTAGCGGAGCAATGCGCCCAGGTTCTGCCGGCGGATCTCGTCCTGGCTGGGACCCGCGCGCATTGCCACTGCCATGGTGTGTCCGTACCCGGGGTCAGCGCACGCCGGTGGCGGCGGCGCGCCGTCGCGACAACGCGTCGATGGTCGCCGCGGCGAGCAGCACCACGCCGGTGACCACGAACTTCACGCCCGAGCTGTACCCCATCAGTCCCATACCGTTGTCGATCACCGCGACCACCGCGCCACCGAGCACGGCGTCGAGGACCCGGCCCTTGCCGCCGAAGAGGCTGGTGCCGCCGATCACCGCCGCGCCGACGGCGTAGAGCAGTACGTTACTGCCACCGGTGTTGGGGTCGACCGAGTTGGCCCGGCTGGCCGCCACGATGCCGCCGATGGCGGCCATCCCGGAGCAGATGACGAACACGGAGATGCGGATCCGGTCCACGCTGATGCCGGCCCGGCGGGCCGCCTCGGCGTTGCCGCCGACGGCGTAGATGTGCCGGCCGTAGCTGGTGCGCTGGAGCACGAACGTCCAGACGACCAGCAGCACCGCGATGATCGGCACCACGATCGGCACGCCCTTGAGCGAGACGACCAGCACGTTGCGGCTGCGCTCCAGGTTGAGCACGTAGACCGCGAGGCCGAGGATCACGGCGAGCCCGCCGATCCGGGCCGCGACCACCGCGATCGGGTCGGTGAGCAGGCCGCGGGCGGACCGGTTGCGGTGCCGCAGCAGCTGCACGGCCGCGTAGCCGGCGACGGCCACCGCGGCCAGCGCCCAGCCCAGCGCGGGGGAGAGGTTGCGGTTGGCGATCGCGACCAGGGTGTCGTCGCGGACCGCGATGTTGGCGCCCTCGTCCATGAGCGTCAGCACCACGCCCTGGAAGGCGAGGAAGCCGGCGAGGGTGACCACGAAGGACGGGATGCCGACCTTCGCGACCAGCAGGCCGAGCACGGTGCCGATGACCACGCCGGTGACGACGGCGGCGAGCACCGCCACGTACCAGGGGTAGCCGAGCACGGTGACCACGTTGGCCAGGATCGCGGCGCAGACGCCGCTGGCGAAGCCGGCGGAGAGGTCGATCTCGCCGAGCAGCAGCACGAACACCAGACCCATGGCGATCAACGTGACCGCGGCGCCCTGGGTGAACAGGTTCGCCAGGTTGCCGGCGGTGAAGAACGACGGGCGGGCGATCGAGAAGCCGACGGCGAGCACGAGGAGCATGATCACCGCGGGCAGGGCGCCGATGTCGCCGCCACGTACCCGGCGCCAGTAGTTGTTCACGTGGCTGCCCACGGTCGGCGCCGGGGCGACGCCGGCGGGGCCTTCCTTCTTCACGGCGGTGGCGGTCATCGGACGGCTCCTGGGGTGGTGTCGGCGGGCGCGGCGCCGGTGCCGTTGCTGCCCGGTTCGCCGGCGAGGCCGAGGGCGCCGGAACGGCCGGCGGTGATCAGCTCGACCACCTGCGAGTGGGTGATGTCGGTGGTCTTCACCTGGGCGACCATCTGGCCGAGGTAGAGCGCGGCGATCCGGTCGGAGACGGCGAAGACGTCGTTCATGTTGTGCGAGATGAGCACGACGGCCAGGCCGTTGTCGGCCAGCCGCCGGACCAGCTCCAGCACCTGGGCGGTCTGCGCGACGCCGAGCGCGGCGGTCGGCTCGTCCAGGATGACCAGCTTGCTGTTCCAGAGCACCGCCTTGGCGATGGCGACGGTCTGCCGCTGGCCGCCGGAGAGGCTGGACACGTGCTGGCGCAGCGACTTCACGGTGCGCACGCTCAGGCCGGCCAGGGTCTCGGCGGCCATCTGCTCCATGGTCGGCTCGTCGAGCACGATGCCGCTGCGCTTCTCCCGGCCGAGGAACATGTTCTGCACGATGTCGAGGTTGTCGCAGAGCGCCAGGTCCTGGTAGACGACCTCGATCCCGAGCGCGGCGGCGTCCCGGGGGCTGCTGATGCTCACCGGACGGCCGTCGAAGAGGAACTCGCCGGCGTCGGTGGGGTAGATGCCGCTGATGCACTTGACCAGGGTCGACTTGCCGGCGCCGTTGTCGCCGACCAGCGCGGTCACCTCGCCGGGGTGGGCGGTGAAGGCGACGTCACGCAGCACCTGGACGGGACCGAAGCTCTTGTCGATCCCGCGTAGCTCCAGCAGGGGGGTTGCGGACACGGGTGTCTCCTTTGGGCGGAGGGAGGTCTCGGATCCCGTCCGGCGTGGGCGCCGCCCGACCCGGGTTTCCCCGTGCCGGGCGGCGCCGCCTGAGCGGGTTGGGTCAGCTCACGCCGGCGTCGGTGCAGAGCTTGGCGAACGCACCGGTGCAGAGCTCTTCCTTGGTGACGTAGTTGTCGGCCACCACGTCCTTGACGTTGTCCTTGTAGATGGCCTTCGGCTCCAGCAGCACGGCCGGCACGTCCCGGTTGCCCTCCGGGTCCTTGACGGTCTGGCCGGTCTCCTTCTTCTCGCCCTTGGCGAGCGCGATGGCCAGCTCGGCGGCGGCGTCCGCCTCCTTCTTGACCGCCTTGTAGACGGTCATGCACTGGTCACCGGCGAGGATGTTCTGCAGGCCCTCCTTGGTGGCGTCCTGACCGGTCACCGGGACCTTGCCGTTGAGCTTGTTCTTCTTGAGCACCGAGATGGCCGCGTTGCCCAGACCGTCGTTGGCGGCGAGCACGCCGTCGATCTTGCCGCCGGCCTTGGTCAGCTGCTGCTCGAAGATCGTGGCGGCCTGCGCGTTGTCCCAGGCCGGCACCGAGTCGTCGGCGACCTTGGTGTACTCCTTCGAGTCGAACTTCGGCTTGAGGACCGAGTCGTACCCGTTCTTGAACAGGGTGGCGTTGTTGTCGGTCGGCGAGCCGTTGAGGTACGCGATCGACGGGTTCTTGACGCCCTTGTCCGTCAGGCACTTGCTCAGGCCCTCGCCCTGGAGCTTGCCGACGGCCTCGTTGTCGAAGCTGACGTAGTACTGGGCGGAGCCGCCCAGGGTCAGCCGGTCGTAGTCGATGGTGGCGACGCCCTGCGACTTGGCCTTGTCGAGCACGGCCTTGCCGGTGCCGGAGTCCAGGTTGACGATCATCAGGACGTTGACGCCGTTGGTGATCATCTGGTCGGCGATGGTCTGGAACGCGGTCTTGTCGTTCTGCGCGTTCTGGATGTCCGACTCCACGCCGGCGGCGTCGAACGCCTCCTTGAGGAACTTGCGGTCCGCGCCCTCCCAGCGGGCGGAGGACTTGCTGTCCGGCAGGATCACGCCGATCTTCGGCTTCTTGTCGCTGGAGCCGCCGGCCTGGTCGGAAGAACCGCCGTTGTCACCACAGGCGGCCATGCTGCCGGTCGCGAGGAGACCGACGGCCGCGAAGGTGAGGAGTCCCTTGCGCATGTGCACGGGTCCTTTCGGGGGGTGGGGGAGTAGAGGTCGATGTTTTGTTGTGTCCGGCAACGTATTCCGCGCTTCCCGCGCTCCGCAAGAGTGCCGAGGTCAGAAGTTTGTTGGCGGCGGTAACAATTCAGCAACGCGGTTGTCACCCGGCCGACACCCGCGGCGGAAACGCTCCCACCGTCCGCTACGGGTGGTTCAACCGGCGGCGATCGGGGCGGTCCGCGCCCCGGTGAGCGCCACCAGGTCACCCGGCGCGAGCTGCACCTGCAGGCCCCGGCGGCCGGCCGAGACGTACACCGTCGGGTGTGTCGACGCGGAGGCGTCGACCACCGTCGGCAGTCGCCGGCGCTGCCCGAGCGGGCTGATCCCGCCCCGGACGTAGCCGGTCGCCCGTTCGGCCACTGTCCGGTCGGCCAGCGCGGCCCGCTTGCCGCCCACCGCCGCGGCGAGGGCCTTCAGGTCCAGCTCGCCGGTCACCGGCACCACGGCCACGGTCAGCTCGCCGTCCACCTCGGTGACCAGCGACTTGAACACCCGCTCCGGCGGCACCCCGAGCGCGGCGGCGACCAGCGCGCCGTAGTTCGGCGCGTCCGGCGAGACGTCGTACGGGTGCGTGCTGTGCGCGATCTTCCGCTTGGCCAGCAGCGCGGTCGCCGGAGTGCCCTGTCCCGCCATGACCGTCAAGCTAACCCGGCTGCGGCTCCCCGGCGAGCCGGAACGGGCGCCGGCCGGGGACGGCGGTCAGGCGGCGGCCGGCACCGGGCGGCAGATCAGCACGGTGGGCGCACCGGCCACCCGGGTGAGCACCAGGCTGGCCGCCGCCTCGCCGGCCAGGCGCAGGTCGCGGCGCAGCTTCTCCGGCTCCAGCGCCGAACCGCGCTTGAGGATCTCCACCCGGCCGACCCGGCGCTCCCGCAGCAGCGCACGCAGGCGCTTGAGCGAGAACGGCAGCACGTCGGTGACCTCCAGGCAGCGCGCGTACGGGGTGAGCCGGGCCGCGTCCGCGTAGAGGTAGGCGATCGACGGGTCCGCGAGGGTGGCGTCGAGGTCGGCCGCCAGCTCGGCGACCAGGTGCGCGCGCACCACGGCCGGGTCCGGGTCGTACAGGAACGGCCGGACCGGGCCTACCGCCGCGTCGACCGCGCCGGTGCCGGTGAGGTGATAAGAGGGGGCCCTTCCTCTACCGGAGGCGTTAACAGGGGGCCCTTCCTTCTCCCGCAGCACGGTGGCGCGGCGGGGGACGTCCGCGAGGGGCCCGCACCAGAGCGCGGCCTCCACCAGGTCCCCGTCGACGCTCACCCACTCCGCCTCGGCGCCGGCCGGAATCAGCGCGTGGTCCAGCCCGGGCGCCACCTTGACCACGGTGCGCGGCACCCGCTCGGCCAGCCCGACGACGAAGTCCCACGGCGGCGAGTAGGCGTTCGGGTCGAAGATGCGCCGGCCGGTGCCGGCCCGTCGTCGCGCCGGGTCGCAGAACGCCCCGTCGACCCGGCTCACGTCGAACGTGGTGGCGTCGCCGCACTCCACCGTGACCAGGTCGGCCAGCCCGGCCGCCTCGGCGTTCGCGGCGGCCATCGCCGCGGTGACCGGGTCGGCCTCCACCGCGTACACCCGGATGCCGGCGCGGGCCGCGGCGAGCGCGTCGGCGCCCAGCCCGCAGCCCAGGTCGGCGAGCGTGGTCACGCCCGCGGCGCGCAGCCGCGCGGCCCGCCGGTCGGCGACCGCCCGGCGGGTGGCCTGCTCCAGCCCCGGCCGGGTGAGGAACATCCCGGCCGCCACCGCGCCGAACTTGCCGGCAGCCCGGCGGCGCAGCTCCGCCTGGGTCAGCGCCGCCGCCGCGAGCCCGCCCGGGATCCCGGCCGAGCGCAGCGCGGCGGCCGCCGCCAGCGGGTCGCCGCCGGCCACCCGCGCCGCCGCGGCGAGCGCGGCCGACCCCTCGGGGGTACGCAGCGCGGTGAGCTGGTCGAGGTCCACCCGCTCATTCTCCCGACCCGCCTGGTGGCCGACACGGCGGGCGACGCGCTGGCACTCTCCTTGACGGAGTGCTAGCCGAGGAATAACCTGCGATTAGCACTCTCACCCTGAGGGTGCCAACGCCCGGGCCCGTGCCCGGGGGTTGAGCGCCAGGCGGACCGGCACCCGCGACGACGGCCCCGCCCGGTGGCATGTGGCAGATTGACGCTGGTCGGCATGCCGACCGGTAACGACACCAAGTACCCGGGAGGGTATGCCCGTGACTACCGCGACCAAGGTTGCGATCAAGCCGCTCGAGGACCGCATCGTGGTCCAGGCGAACGAGGCCGAGACCACCACCGCCTCGGGCATCGTGATCCCCGACACCGCCAAGGAGAAGCCGCAGGAGGGCACCGTCCTCGCTGTCGGCCCGGGCCGGATCGACGACAAGGGCAACCGCGTGCCGGTCGACGTGAAGGTCGGCGACACCGTCCTCTACTCGAAGTACGGCGGCACCGAGGTCAAGTACGCCGGCGAGGAGTACCTGGTGCTCTCCGCCCGCGACGTCCTCGCGGTCATCGAGAAGTAAGCAACCGATCAGTGTCGTTGCCCCGGTCCGGCTCGCCGGGCCGGGGCAACGTCGCTTCGAAGGGATACTGATGGCGAAGATCCTCAGCTTCTCGGACGACGCCCGGCACCTGCTCGAGCACGGTGTCAACGCCCTCGCGGACGCGGTCAAGGTCACCCTCGGCCCGCGCGGTCGCAACGTCGTCCTGGACAAGAAGTTCGGTGCGCCCACGATCACCAACGACGGCGTGACCATCGCCAAGGAGATCGAGCTCACCAACCCGTACGAGAACCTCGGCGCGCAGCTGGTCAAGGAGGTGGCGACCAAGACCAACGACGTCGCCGGCGACGGGACCACCACCGCCACCGTGCTGGCCCAGGCCATGGTCCGCGAGGGCCTGCGCAACGTGGCCGCCGGCACCAACCCGACCGGCCTGAAGCGGGGCATCGACGCGGCGGCCGCCAAGGTCTCCGAGGCGCTGCTCGGCAAGGCCGTCGAGGTCGCCAGCAAGGAGTCGATCGCGCACGTCGCGACCGTCTCCGCGCAGGACTCCACCATCGGCGAGCTGATCGCCGAGGCGATGGAGCGGGTCGGCCGCGACGGTGTCATCACCGTCGAGGAGGGCTCGGCGCTCACCACCGAGCTGGAGGTGACCGAGGGTCTCCAGTTCGACAAGGGCTTCATCTCGCCGAACTTCGTCACCGACGTGGAGGGGCAGGAGTCGGTCCTGGAGGACCCGTACATCCTGATCACCACGCAGAAGATCTCGGCCATCGAGGAGCTGCTGCCGCTGCTGGAGAAGGTCCTCCAGAACAACAAGCCGCTGCTCATCGTCGCCGAGGACGTCGAGGGCCAGGCCCTGTCCACGCTGGTGGTCAACGCCATCCGCAAGACCATCAAGGTCTGCGCGGTCAAGGCCCCCGGCTTCGGCGACCGCCGCAAGGCGATGCTCCAGGACATGGCCATCCTGACCGGCGCCGAGCTGGTCGCCCCGGAGCTGGGCTACAAGCTCGACCAGGTCGGCCTGGAGGTGCTCGGCACCGCCCGTCGCGTCGTGGTCGACAAGGAGAACACCACCGTCGTCGACGGTGGCGGTCAGTCCTCCGAGGTCGCCGACCGGGTCGCCCAGATCCGCAAGGAGATCGAGGCCTCGGACTCCGAGTGGGACCGGGAGAAGCTGGCCGAGCGGCTGGCGAAGCTCTCCGGCGGCATCGCGGTGATCAAGGTCGGCGCGGCCACCGAGGTCGAGATGAAGGAGCGCAAGCACCGCATCGAGGACGCCATCGCCGCGACCAAGGCCGCGGTCGAGGAGGGTACGGTCCCGGGCGGCGGCGCCGCGCTGGCCCAGATCCTGCCGGTGCTCGACGACGACCTGGGCTTCACCGGCGAGGAGAAGGTCGGCGTCTCGATCGTGCGCAAGGCGCTGGTCGAGCCGCTGCGCTGGATCGCGCAGAACGCCGGGCACGACGGCTACGTGGTGGTGCAGAAGGTCGTCGCCCAGGAGTGGGGCACCGGCCTCGACGCCGCCACCGGCGAGTACGTCGACCTGGCCAAGTCCGGCATCCTCGACCCGGTGAAGGTGACCCGCAACGCGGTCTCCAACGCCGCGTCGATCGCCGGCCTGCTGCTCACCACCGAGAGCCTGGTCGTGGAGAAGCCGGCCGAGCCGGAGCCGGCCGCCGCCGGTGGGCACGGCCACTCGCACGGCCACGGCCACCAGCACGGCCCGGGCTTCTGACCCGAGGAGTACGCCCGACTTCGGGGCGCACCGCCGAGCCGGCGGTGTGCCCCGACGTGCTTACGGAACGCTGACGAGATTGGCAGCCGGCCCGCCCGGTCGACCAGACTGGACGGCGTGCGCATGATCTCCCGCCGCCACGCGGCGCTTGCCGGTGTCGTCGCCGCCGTGGTGGCGCTCGGCACCGCCGAGCCGGTGGCCGTCCTGACCGGCCCCCGGTCCGCCCCGCTGATCGCCGTCGGCGGTGTCGTCGTCGACCTGGTGCCCGAGCCGCTCAAGCAGTTCGCCATCGCCGTCTTCGGCACGTACGACAAGATCGCCCTGCTGGTCGGGACGGCGCTGCTGCTGGCCGGCTTCGCGGCGCTGCTCGGCCTGGCGGCGGCCCGGCGACTGGCGGTCGGCCTGGCCGGCATCGCCGTGTTCGCCGTGCTCGGCGTCGCCGCCGCGCTGACCCGACCCGGCGCGGACGCGTTCGACGCGCTGCCCTCCCTGGTCGGCGCCGGCCTCGGCGGGCTGACGCTCTGGGCGTTCGTCGCCGGCCCGTTGAGCCCGGACCGCGCCGAGGTCGACCGGGCGCGCCCCGGGCAGGGGCCGGACCGCGCCGGGGTCGACCGGGCGCGCGCCGGACAGGTGCCGGACCGCCACGAGGTCGACCTGGCCGCCGGTGAGCCGGCCGGGACGCCCCCTTCCACGCCCCCGCCACCCCCGCCACCCCCGGCGGCTGCCGCGTTCGCGCGCGAGGAGGAGACCCCGGGCGGCTGGGAGCCGGCCCGGCACGACGTTCCGGAGTCGCGACGTCGGTTCCTGCGGGGCGTCGGCCTGCTGACCGGGGCGGCGGCGGTGGCCGGGCTCGGCGGGCACTGGCTGGCCGGCCGGCGTGGCGTCTCGGCGGCCCGGGAGGCGGTGACGCTGCCCGCGCCCGCGACGCCCGCGCCGCCGGTACCGGCCGGCGCGGACCTGTCGCTGCCCCGGCTCGCCCCCTACGTCACGCCGAACCGCGAGTTCTACCGGATCGACACCGCGCTGGTGGTGCCGCAGGTGGACCCGGTGACCTGGCGGCTGCGCATCCACGGCCGGGTCCGCAACCCGATCGAGCTGAGCTTCGACGACCTGCTCGCCCGCCCGATGGTCGAGCGGTACGTGACCCTGGCCTGCGTCTCCAACGAGGTCGGCGGTGACCTGATCGGCAACGCCCGCTGGCTCGGCGTGCCGATCAAGGAGCTGCTCGACGAGGCCGACCCGGAGGAGGGTGCGGACCAGGTGGTCGGGCGCGCGGTGGACGGCTGGACCTGCGGCACCCCCACCTCGGTGCTGCGCGACGGGCGGGACGCGCTGCTGGCGGTGGGGATGAACGGCGAGCCGCTGCCGGTCCAGCACGGCTTCCCGGTGCGGATGGTGGTGCCCGGCCTCTACGGGTACGTCTCGGCGTGCAAGTGGGTCACCGAGCTGGAGCTGACCAGCTTCGCCGACTTCGACGCGTACTGGGTGCCGCGCGGCTGGTCCGCCCAGGGCCCGGTCAAGACCCAGTCCCGGATCGACACCCCGCGTGCCCGCAGCCGCCCGGCCGCCGGCCCGGTGACGGTCGCCGGGGTGGCGTGGGCGCAGCACCGCGGCGTCCGCCGCGTCGAGGTACGCGTGGACGACGGCCCATGGCGGGAGGCGACGCTGGCCCCGGCGGTGTCGACGGACACCTGGGTGCAGTGGTCGTGGCGATGGGACGCCGCGCCCGGGGAGCACACCCTCCAGGTACGCGCCACCGACGCGGCCGGCGAGACGCAGCCGGAGCGGCGCAGCCCGGTGGCCCCCGACGGCGCCACCGGCTGGCACACCGTCACGGTCACCGTCGCCTGACCGGTCCAGGCCCGTCGGCGCCGTCAGACGCTACGGACCGCGACGCGGTGTGGCGATGCGGGGCGCGGCGGTCCGGGGCGTGACCGGGCGGGACGGGGTGACCGCGTTGGCGGGCCGTGCGGCGGTCGGCCAGGTGAGGCAGAGGCGATCCGCGGGGGTCGGGAAGGGCCTCGGACCTGCCTAGGAACTTGATGACGTGAACGATTCGGTTTCGGGGTCGACCCCCACGCGTCGGGGCGGCCGCTGCTGCGGGCGCTGCCGTCACTCGCCTGAGTCGTTCAGGTCATCAAGTTCCTAGGCAGCCGGAAGGGTGGCCGAAGCGGCGATGCCGCGCCCCGGGACGGGGCGCGGCATCGGAAGGAGCGCGGTGGGTCAGGCAACCTTGCGCTGGTCCGGCACGGCGGTCTTGTGCGGCCGGCCGAGGCGCGCCTCCAGCCGGGCGATGTCCACCCGGCTCTGCCGGCGGTCGGCCAGGTCCTCCCAGCCGAGGGCGAGCAGGCGCAGCCGCTCGGACTCGCTGAAGCCGCCCCAGACGCCGTAGGGCTCGCGGACCGCGAGGGCGTGGGCGGCGCACTCGGCGCGCACCGGGCAGGCGCGGCACACGGACTTGGCGCCGGTCTCCCGGCGCAGTCGGGAGGAGCCGCGCTCGCCGTCCGGGTGGAAGAACTGGGCGCTGTCGCGGCCACGGCAGGCGCCGAGCCGCTGCCAGTCCCAGAGGTCGACGATGGGTCCAGGCAGCCTACGTACGTTCGACATCAGCACCCCTCCTCCCGCGCGGCACCGCGGAGAATGTTCGTGGCCAGCTACCGGGCGGCGGTCCGCGCGGGATGCCGGTTCCGGATGAACGACTCGGTACCCGAGCTGTCCCCGCCTCACACATCTGTGATCGAAAACCTCGGACAGTCAGCGGCATATGCCCCAGATGTCGGAAAAGTTCGGATGATTGCCCGGAACCCCCTCCCCGGCCGACCCCCACGTGGTCTGCTCTGAGTCGGAGAGGAGACCACAGTGCGTAGCGTTCTCGTGTGCGTTCGGACACCATTGGCGGCCCAGCATCTGACCTCCGCGGCGGCGCGGCTCGGGCTGTCCGGCGTCGTCCGGACGGCCGTCTCCGATCCCGAGGTGATGTTGCGGCTCGCCGAGCGTCCGGTCGACGTGGTGCTGGCCGACACCGCCCTCACCCGGCCGGACAGCCCCGGTTTCGTGCGTCGGGTGCTCGCCCGCGCCCCGCAGGCCGCGGTGCTGCTGCTGGGCCCGGAGGAGTCGGAGTCGGCGGCGGCCACGATCAGTGCCGGTGCGCGCGGTCTGATCCAGAACGCCGACCACGATCTGACCAGCGCGGTGGCGAAGGCGCTGCTGCTGCTCTCCGCCCCCGGGCGGACCAACCGGCACCGGGTGGCCGACCCGGCTCGGGACGCGGCGGCAGTCGGCGGGTCGACCCGGGCGGCGGCGTCGGGGCGTACCCCGGGCGGGCCCGGCTGGCCGGCGACCGCGACGGACGCCGCCGGCCTGCCCACGGTGGTGCCGGTGCAGCGCGGCGAGGACCCGAACGACCCGGCTGCGGACGGGGCCGAGGCGCCACCGGCCGGTGGCGCCCAGCGACCGGCGCGGACGCCGCGCAGCGCGGTCGGGCTGACCGAGCGTGAGCTTCAGGTGCTGCTCGGCATGGCGGAGGGCAAGAGCAACGCGGAAATCGGGCGGGAGTTGTTCGTCTCCGAGGACACCGTCAAGACGCACGCCCGGCGACTGTTCCGCAAGCTGGGTGCCCGGGACCGGGCGCACGCCGTGGCGGCCGGGTTCCGGGCCGGCCTGGTCGCCTGACCCGGTCGGCGGCTGTCACTCCTCCGCGGTGTCGTCAGTGCCCTCGGTGAGCGTGTCGTGCACGCCGTCGGCGTAGCCGCGGGCGTAGTCCCAGCTCACGTAGTGGTCGGGGTCGGGGTCGTAGGCCGGCTCGTGCACCCGGGGCCGCCCCGAGTTGAGCAGGTGGCGCAGGTTGCCCCGGAGCAGGTCCCAGTCGAAGTAGTGCGGCTCGCGGCAGTCCTCGCACTCGATCACCAGCCCGCGCACCCCGATCGGCTGGAGCAGCGCCTGGTAGATCTCCAGGTCGGCGAGATCCTCCAGGACGTCCTGCCGCTCGACCTCGGTCAGCGGGTCGAGCGCGTCGTCGTCGCCGGGATCGTGCAGGCCGGCAGCCGGATCGGCCGGGTCGCCGTTGAACGGGTCGATGGGCTCGTCGTGCACCCCCTCACCGTAGACCCCGCGCCGCCGGAAAGCCCGCCCACGGCCGTGCTGTGGCCCGGCCTACGCCGGGCCCGCCGCTGCCCGGGGCGGGGCAGGCCAGTGGGTACGATGAGGCGACGCGCCGTCACGCCGGCGCACGCCGGTGCCCGCGCGCGCCGCCTCGCTGCAGCCCGTTCGACCAGCTCAGGGGAGCAATCGTGGAGAATTCGCCCAGCACCGAGATCCCGGCCGGCCGCGACGGCGGGGAGCTGGGTGGCCATCTGCCCGAGTTGCCGGCCGGTTCGGCCCGGGTGGTGCCGCTCGGGCTGACCTTCGACGACGTGCTGCTGCAGCCGGGCGAGTCGGACGTCGTGCCGAGCCGGGTCAACACCCGCACCCGCCTCACCCGCAACATCGAGCTGACCGTGCCGCTGCTGTCCAGCGCGATGGACACCGTCACCGAGGCCCGGATGGCCATCGCCATGGCCCGCCAGGGCGGCATCGGCGTGCTGCACCGCAACCTCTCCGTCGAGGACCAGGCGCTCCAGGTCGACCTGGTCAAGCGCTCCGAGTCCGGCATGATCACCAACCCGGTGACCGCCAGCCCGGACGACACGCTCCGTGACGTGGACGCGCTCTGCGGGCGCTACCGCATCTCCGGCGTGCCCGTGGTCGACGGGCAGGGCCAGCTGGTCGGCATCGTGACGAACCGCGACATGCGCTTCGTCTCCGACCCGGCCACGCCGGTCCGCGACATCATGACCCGGACGCCGCTGATCACCGCCCCGGTCGGGGTGAGCAAGGACGACGCGCTCGACCTGCTGCGCCGCCACAAGGTGGAGAAGCTCCCGATCGTCGACGAGTCCGGCGCGCTGCGCGGCCTCATCACGGTCAAGGACTTCACCAAGAGCGAGCAGTACCCGGAGGCCACCAAGGACGAGGCGGGCCGGCTCCGGGTCGCCGCCGCGATCGGCGTGGGCGAGGACTCGTACAAGCGGGCCCGGACGCTCGTCGACGCGGGCGTCGACGTGCTGATCGTGGACACCGCGCACGGTCACCAGCGGGCGGTGCTGGAGATGGTCGGCCGGCTCAAGCGGGACGTGACCATCGACATCGTGGGTGGCAACATCGCCACCTACGCCGGCGCGAAGGCGCTCGTCGACGCCGGCGCCGACGGCGTCAAGGTGGGCGTCGGCCCGGGGGCCATCTGCACCACCCGGATCGTGGCCGGGGTGGGTGTCCCGCAGATCACCGCGATCATGGAGGCGGCGCGGGCGGCCCGGCCGGCCGGCGTCCCGGTGATCGGCGACGGCGGCATCCAATACTCCGGCGACATCGCCAAGGCGCTGGTGGCCGGCGCCGACACGGTGATGCTCGGCAGCCTGCTGGCCGGCTGCGAGGAGAGCCCCGGTGAGCTGATCTTCGTCAACGGCAAGCAGTACAAGGCCTACCGGGGCATGGGCTCGCTCGGCGCGATGCAGTCCCGCGGCCAGGTCAAGTCGTACTCCAAGGACCGCTACTTCCAGCAGGACGTGACCAGCGACGAGAAGCTGGTGCCCGAGGGCGTCGAGGGCCAGGTGCCCTACCGCGGCCCGCTCGCCCAGGTCGCCCACCAGCTCACCGGCGGTCTGCGACTCGCCATGGGATACGCGGGCGCGGAGAGCATCGCCGAGCTGCACCAGCGTGGGCAGCTCATCCGGATCACCGCGGCCGGGCTCAAGGAGAGCCACCCGCACGACATCCAGATGACCGTCGAGGCGCCCAACTACCACACCCGCTGACCCCCCTCCACCCCCGAACACATCTGGAGTCCCCATGCGTGACGTGGTCGAGATCGGGCTGGGCAAGACCGCGCAGCGCGGTTACCACCTGGACGACATCGCCATCGTGCCGAGCCGCCGCACCCGGGACGTCGACGACGTCTCCACGGCCTGGCAGCTCGACGCCTACCCGTTCGGCATCCCCTGTGTCGGGCACCCCTCGGACGCGACCATGAGCCCCGCCTCCGCGGTGCGCCTCGGCCAGCTCGGCGGCCTCGGCGTGCTCAACGTCGAGGGCCTCTGGACCCGCTACGAGAACCCGGCGAAGATCCTGGAGGAGCTGGCCGGCCTCGGCGAGGACGCGCGGGCGACCAAGCGCCTCCAGGAGGTCTACGCCGAGCCGATCCGCCCCGACCTGATCGCCGAGCGGGTCCGCGAGCTGCGGGCCGGCGGCGGCACCGTGGCGGTCCGGGTGTCGCCGCAGCACACCCTGGCGCTGGCCCCGGTGATCCTCGACGCCGGCGTCGACATCCTGGTCATCCAGGGCACGCTGGTCTCCGCCGAGCACGTCTCCACCACCGACGAGCCGCTCAACCTCAAGGAGTTCATCGCCGACCTCGACCTGCCGGTCATCGTCGGCGGCTGCACCGACTACAAGACCGCGCTGCACCTCATGCGCACCGGCGCGGCCGGCGTGATCGTGGGCATCGGCGGCGACGACTGGTCCACCACCGAGTCGGTGCTCGGCATCCGGGTGCCGATGGCCACCGCCATCGCCGACGCCGCCGCGGCCCGCCGCGACTACCTGGACGAGACCGGCGGCCGGTACGTGCACCTGATCGCCGACGGCGACATGCAGACCTCCGGCGACATCGCCAAGGCCCTCGGCTGCGGCGCCGACGCGGTGATGCTCGGCGAGCCGCTCTCGCTCTGCGAGGAGGCCCCGGCCGGCGGCGCCTGGTGGCACTCCGCGGCCAGCCACCCGTCCCTGCCCCGGGGCGCGTTCGAGGTGGCCGGCGAGCCGCTCGGCTCGATGGAGCGGCTGCTGTTCGGCCCGGCCGACGAGCCGGACGGCCAGCTCAACCTCTTCGGCGGGCTGCGCCGCGCGATGGCCAAGTGCGGCTACCGCGACCTCAAGGAGTTCCAGAAGGTCGGCCTGGTCCTCGACCGCTGAGCGGACCCGACGTGACGGCGCGGACGCGGGTTCGACCCCGTCCGCGCCGTCCCGCGTCTAGGCTCGCCGGGTGAGACGGGTGCGGTGGTGCGCGACCGCGCTGGCGGTGGCGCTGTTGGCGACCGGGTGTACCGGGGACGACCGGGGCGGGTTCCGGCCCGGCGCGGCGGACGCCGGTGACCCGTACGTGCCGGGGGCCGGCAACGGTGGCTACGACGTCGGGCACTACGCGCTGGACGTCCGCTACGACCCGGGCGACGACCGGCTCACCGGCACGGCCACGGTGACCGCGACCGCCACCGAGGCGTTGTCCCGGTTCCAGCTCGACCTGGCCGGCCTCGACGTCGACCGGGTCCGGGTGGACGGCGAGCCGGCGAAGCACCGCCACGACGACGCCGAACTGGTCGTCACCCCGGCACACGGGTTGCCGTCGGGCCGGCGGTTCACCGTCGAGGTGACCTACGGCGGGGTGCCGAAGCCGCTGCCCAACGAGGTGCTGGGCGACGGCGGCTTCCACCACACCCCGGACGGCGCGATCGCGCTCGGCCAGCCCGAGTCCGCGAGCACCTGGTACCCGGTCAACGACCACCCGTCGGACAAGGCCACCTACGACATCGCGATCACCGTGCCGGACGGGCTCGCCGCGCTGAGCAACGGCGTCCCGAAGGGACGGACGAGCAGCGGCGGCCGGACCACCTGGCGCTGGTCCGAGGGTTCGCCGATGGCCAGTTACCTGACCACGCTGGTGATCGGCGACTACCGGGTCACCAGCGGCACCCATGCCGGTCGGCCACTGGTCACGGCCGTGGCCTCGGCGTTGCCCGCGGACGGCCCGGCCGCCGCGTCGGTCGCCCGCACCGGCGAGGTCGCCGACTTCCTGGCCGCCCGCTTCGGGCCGTACCCGTTCGACGCGTACGGCGGTGTGGTGGTGGCCGACGACCGGATCCGGTACGCGCTGGAGACGCAGAGCCGCCCGGTCTACGGGCCGGGATTCTTCGGGGGCGGGCCGAACACCGAGGTGGTCGCGCACGAGCTGGCCCACCAGTGGTTCGGCGACAGCGTCTCGGTGGCCCGGTGGAGCGACATCTGGCTGAACGAGGGCTTCGCCACGTACGCCGAGTGGCTCTGGGCCGAGCACGACGGCGGGCGGACCGTGGCGCGGACCGTCGCCGACCGGTACGCCACCACCGGCTGGAGCCGGCCCACCGTCGACCCGGGCCGGGCCGGGATGTTCGGCGACGCGGTCTACCAGCGGGGCGCGCTGGCGGTGCACGCGCTGCGCCGCGCGGTCGGCGACGACACGTTCTACCGGATCCTGCGCGGCTGGCTGGCGCAGCACCGGGACGGCAACGCCACCACCGCCGACTTCGTCGGGTACGCCGAGCGGACCGCCGGGCGGCCCTTGCGCGCGCTGCTCGACGCGTGGTTGGTCGGGGCGACCCCGCCGGGCCTGCCGTGACGCGGACGTGATCGCCGCTCGGTAGGCTGCCGCGGGCGGAGCGGGCCCGCGGGCGGGGCCGCCGTTCGGACCCCGGGAGGGATCGAGATCATGGCGCGGCGCGGCGGACGACGAGGGCTCGGCCTGCTGGCCTGCGGGACACTGCTGCTGGCCGGCTGCGGATCGCCCGAGGCGGACCGGAGCGCCGCGGCGCCGACCGCGCCCGAGCCGTCGGCCACGCGCCGCTTCGCGCCCGGGGCGCCCGGCGCCGGCGACCCCTACTTCCCGGGGTACGGCAACGGGGGCTACGACGTCGCGCACTACACCGTGAAGGTGCGCTACGACCCGGACACCGACAAGCTCACCGGCACCACCACGGTGCGGGCCACCGCCACCACCGACCTGTCCACGTTCAACCTGGACCTGGCCGGGCTGACCGTCCGTTCGGTCACCGTCGACGGCGCCGCCGCCCGGCACGCCCGCGACGACGACGAGCTGGTCGTCACGCCCGCCACCGGCCTGACCTCCGGCAACGGTTTCGTGGCCGAGATCCGGTACGACGGTCGGCCGGAGGCGCTGCGCAACGAGGTGCTCGGCGAGGGCGGCTGGCTGCACACCGCGGACGGGGCGATCGCGCTCGGCCAGCCGGAGTCGGCGAGCACCTGGTACCCGGTGAACGACCACCCGTCGGACAAGGCCACCTACGACCTGGAGATCACCGTTCCCAAGGGGCTGACGGCGGTCGGCAACGGCGTGCCGAAGGGGCGGACGACCACCGGCGGCTGGACCACCTGGCGCTGGTCGGAGGGCTCGCCGATGGCGAGCTACCTGACCACTGTGGTGATCGGGAAGTTCCGCGTCAC
Source organism: Micromonospora sp. WMMD754 (assembly GCF_049315235.1). Taxonomy (NCBI): domain Bacteria; kingdom Bacillati; phylum Actinomycetota; class Actinomycetes; order Micromonosporales; family Micromonosporaceae; genus Micromonospora; species Micromonospora sp. WMMD754. Next base: position 1,143,776 of record NZ_CP186058.1, on the reverse strand, counting down.
CACCGGGCAGCACAAGGGACGGCCGGTCTACAGCGCGGTCACCACCCGGGTGGCCGAGGGCGCGCCGGACCGGTCGATCGCCCGTACCGTCGAGGTCGCCGACTACCTGGAGAGCCTCTTCGGGCCGTACCCGTTCGACGCGTACGGCGGTGTGGTGGTGGCCGACGACCGGATCCGCTACGCGCTGGAGACGCAGAGCCGCCCGGTCTACTCCGCCGGCTTCTTCCGGCAGGGCGACAACACCGACGTGGTCGCGCACGAGCTGGCCCACCAGTGGTACGGCGACAGCGTGTCGCTCCAGCGCTGGCAGGACATCTGGCTCAACGAGGGGCTGGCCACGTACGCCGAGTGGCTGTGGGCCGAGCACAGCGGCTCCTCGACCGTCCAGCGCACGTTCGAGCAGCAGTACGCCAACGCCCCCGGCCAGGTCTGGCGGACGCCGCCGGGCAAGCCGGGGGTGGAGAACCTGTTCGGCCGCTCGGTCTACGACCGGGGTGGGATGACCGTGCACGCGTTGCGGGTGGCGGTGGGCGACACCGCGTTCTTCACCATCCTGCGCACCTGGGCGGCCGAGCGGAGGAACGGCAACGGCACCACCGCCGACTTCGTGGCGCTGGCCGAGCGGGTGTCGGGCAAGAAGCTCGGCAAGGTGTTCGACGCCTGGCTGTACGGGACGGAGCGGCCGGCCGCCCCGAAGCCGTTGTAGCGGCTAGGTCTTGACGCGCAGCGTCGGGTGGGCGGTCAGGAACGCCTCGGCCCGCCCGCCGCGCAGCGCGGTGAGGAACTCCCGGCCCAGCGGTCGGAGCTGCTCGCCCCGGTAGGCGCCGCCGCTGCCCACGCCGGCGCCGGGGAGCGCGACCAGGGTGAGGCGCTCCGCCGGCAGGCCACCGAGGGCGTACGCGAAGTCGACCAGCTTCCGCCCGCCCCCGACGTACACCAGGGTCTTCCCGAGCGCGGCGACGATCTGCTCGACGCGCTGCGGGTCGCGGGCGGTGCCCTGCTCGACGAGCTTGCGGGCGAGCGACCGGAGCAGTTGCTGCTGGTGCCGCTGGCGGGTGTAGTCGCCCCCGGCGGTGTAGCGCTGCCGCGCGTAGTCGAGCGCCTGCCAGCCGGTCAGGTGCCGGGTGCCCTTCTCGTAGACCATCTGCGGGCCGGTGTAGCCGCCGCCGCCCAGCGGCCGCATCGTGCCGTCCGGCCGGCGGTGCCGGGAGGCGACCCGCTGGTCGACGTAGAGGTCGACCCCGCCGAGCGTGTCCACCAGCTTGTCGAAGCCGCCGAAGGTGATCACCGCGCCGGCGTCGATGCGCAGCCCGGTGTAGCGGGAGACGGTGGTGCGCAGCAGCTCGTACCCCTGCGCGGTGCTGGGGTGCCGCTTGTCGCCCGGCACCCGGCTGCCGTAGCTCATCGCGTGGGTGAGCTTGGTCCGGCCGCCCGGGTAGCGGGCCTTGGGAAAGGCGGGGATGTCGACCACCAGGTCGCGGGGGAGCGAGAACAGGTACGCCCGGCCCAGCCCGGCGGGCACGTGCAGCACCAGCACGGCGTCGGCGTGCGGCTCCCAGCCGGGGATGCTGACCCGGGTGTCGACCCCGACGAGCATCAGGTTGAGCGGCCCGGTCAGGTCGGCGCCGGGCGGTGGTGTCGGACTGGCGGTGGTCGGGGCCGGGGTGGGTGACGCCGGCGCCGAGGTGACCGGCGCGGCGGCCCGGTCGGGGGAGCGGTGCGCCACCAGGCGGGTGGTCACCACCGCCCCGGCGGCGACCAGCAGCACCGCCACCAGGGCGGCCAGGCCCAGCAGGCGTCGTCTCGTCACGGTCTCGTCCTCTCCCCGTCGTGTTCGACGCCTCGGGGGGTGCCAGCGGTTGCAGCGGCGGGAATCCCAGCGGTCGAAGCGCTCTGCATGATCTGCGAAAAACTCTTGCTGGCGCCATAGCTACCCGTCGGTAATGATGCGTTCATGCGCTACGACGTGGTCGTCATCGGATCGGGCTTCGGCGGCAGCGTCACCGCGCTCCGGCTGGCCGAGAAGGGTTACTCGGTCGGCGTGCTGGAGGCCGGCCGACGCTTCGCCGACGAGGAGTTCCCCCGCACCTCCTGGCAGGCGCGGCGGTTCCTCTGGGCGCCGAAGCTGGGTTGTTTCGGGCTCCAGCGGATCACCCTGCTCCGCTCCGCCGACCGCAGGAGCGGTGGCGGCGTGCTGGTGCTCTCCGGCGCCGGGGTGGGCGGCGGCTCGCTCGTCTACGCGAACACGCTCTACGAACCGCTCGACGCGTTCTACGCCGACCCGCAGTGGCGCGACATCACCGACTGGCGCGACGAACTGGCCCGCCACTACGACCAGGCGAAGCGGATGCTCGGCGTCACCACGTACCCGATCGTCACCGGCGCGGACCGGGCGATGCGGGCGGTGGCCGAGCGGATGGGGGTGGCGCACACGTTCCACCCCACCCCGGTCGGCGTGCACATCGGCCGCCCCGGCCAGCGCGTGCCCGACCCGTACTTCGGCGGCGTCGGCCCCGACCGCACCGGGTGCAGCCACTGCGGCTCGTGCATGACCGGTTGCCGGCACGGCGCCAAGAACACGCTGGTCAAGAACTACCTCTGGCTGGCCGAGCGGCTCGGCGCGCAGGTGCACCCGCTGACCACGGTGACCGCCGTCCGGCCGGACCCGGCGGGCGGTTACACGGTGCACACCGAGCGCACCGGAGCCTGGCTGCGCAAGCGACGCGCGGTGATCCACGCCGACCAGGTGGTCTTCGCGGCCGGCGCGCTGGGCACCCAGCGGCTGCTGCACGAGATGCGGGCCACCGGCGCGCTGCCGGCGCTCTCACCCCGGCTCGGCGAGCTGACCCGGACCAACTCCGAGGCCATCCTCGGCGCCTCGGTGGCCTCCGGCCCGGCCCGGCGGCGCGGCCTGGACTTCTCCGAGGGGGTGGCGATCACCAGCTCGTTCCACCCCGACCCGCAGACCCACATCGAGCCGGTCCGCTACGGCAAGGGCTCCAACGCCATGGGCCTGCTCCAGTCGCTGCTGGTCGACGGCGGCCCGCGCCGGGTCCGGCGCTGGCTGGGCAGCATCGTCCGGCAGCCGGGGCTGGCGGCGCGGATGCTGTCTGTCCGCGGCTGGTCCGAGCGCACCGTCATCGCGCTGGTCATGCAGTCGGTCGACAACTCGCTGACCACCCGCTACCGGCGGGGCCGGCTGGTCTCCGGGCCCGGCCACGGCGCGCCCAACCCGACCTGGATCCCGGCCGGGAACGAGGCGGTCCGGATGCTCGCCGAGGAGATCGACGGCACCCCGGGCGGCGCGGTCACCGAGCCGTTCAACGTCCCGATGACCGCGCACATCCTCGGCGGCGCGGTGATCGGCGCCACCCCGGACGACGGCGTGGTGGACCCGTGGCACCGGGTGTACGGCCACCCGGGGCTGCACGTGGTGGACGGCGCCGCGGTCTCGGCGAACCTGGGCGTCAACCCGTCGCTGACGATCACCGCCCAGGCCGAGCGGGCGATGTCGTTCTGGCCCAACAAGGGCGAGGCGGACCCGCGGCCGGCGCTCGGCTCGGCGTACGCCCGGCTCGACCCGGTGCCACCGCGCAACCCGGCGGTCCCGGCCCACGCCCCCGCCGCGCTGCGGTGAAAGGAAGGGCCCCCTCTTAACGCCTCCGGTAGAGGCGGGGCCCCTTCTTAACACCCTGGGAGCGACGCGCCGCCGGGGCGCGTCCGCCGGGCCGGTGACTGTCGGTAGGCTTTGCGCACATGAGCACGCCTCGCCCCGTCCTCGTGGTGGACTTCGGAGCCCAGTACGCCCAGCTCATCGCGCGCCGCGTCCGCGAGGCGAGGGTCTACTCGGAGATCGTCCCGCATTCCATGCCGGTGTCCGAGATGCTGGCGAAGAACCCGGCCGCGATCATCCTGTCCGGCGGCCCGTCCAGCGTCTACGCCCCGGACGCCCCGCAGATCGACGCCGGCATGTTCGACACCGACGTGCCGGTCTTCGGCATCTGCTACGGCTTCCAGGCGATGGCCCAGGCGCTCGGCGGCACGGTCGCGCGGACCGGCAACCGCGAGTACGGCGGCACCCCGCTGCGCCCGCGCCTGACCGAGCCCGGCGTGCTGCTGCGGGACCTGCCGGCCGACCTGCCGGTGTGGATGAGCCACGGCGACTGCGTGACCGAGGCCCCGGAGGGCTTCACCGTCACCGCCGAGTCGGCGGGCGCACCGGTCGCCGCGTTCGAGGACCTGGCCGGCCGCCGGGCCGGCGTGCAGTTCCACCCCGAGGTGGGGCACACCGCGCACGGGCAGGAGATGCTGACCCGCTTCCTCTACGACATCGCCGGCGTCGCGCCGACCTGGACGCCCGAGAACATCATCGACGAGCAGGTCGCCCGGATCCGCGAGCAGATCGGCGACAAGGAGGTCATCTGCGGCCTCTCCGGCGGCGTCGACTCGGCGGTCGCCGCGGCGCTGGTCCACCGGGCCGTGGGCGACCAGCTCACCTGCGTGTTCGTCGACCACGGGCTGCTGCGGGCCGGTGAGGCCGAGCAGGTGGAGAAGGACTACGTCGCGGCGACCGGCATCAAGCTCAAGGTGGTCGACGCGCGGGAGCGGTTCCTCGGCGCGCTCGCCGGGGTGACCGATCCGGAACAGAAGCGCAAGATCATCGGCCGGGAGTTCATCCGGGTCTTCGAGGCCGCCGCCCGGGAGATCGCCGCGCACGGCGACGTCGAGTTCCTGGTGCAGGGCACCCTCTACCCGGACGTGGTGGAGTCCGGCGGTGGTACCGGCACCGCCAACATCAAGAGCCACCACAACGTCGGCGGCCTGCCCGAGGACCTGAAGTTCTCCCTGGTCGAGCCGTTGCGCACGCTGTTCAAGGACGAGGTCCGCACGATCGGGCTGGAGCTGGGGCTGCCCGAGGCGATGGTGTGGCGGCACCCGTTCCCCGGCCCGGGCCTGGCCATCCGGATCATCGGCGCGGTCGACGAGGAGCGCCTCGCCGTGCTCCGCCGGGCCGACCTGATCGCCCGGCAGGAGCTGACCGCGGCCGGCCTGGACCGGGGCGTCTGGCAGTTCCCGGTGGTGTTGCTGGCCGACGTCCGCAGCGTGGGCGTGCAGGGCGACGGGCGCACCTACGGCCATCCGGTGGTGCTGCGCCCGGTCTCCAGCGAGGACGCGATGACCGCCGACTGGTCCCGGCTGCCCTACGACGTGGTGGCCCGGATCTCCACCCGGATCACCAACGAGGTCGCCGAGGTCAACCGCGTGGTCCTGGACGTGACCAGCAAGCCGCCGGGCACCATCGAGTGGGAGTGACGCCGGGTCAGGCGGCGGGCGGCGGCCCGGCCTGCGGCCCCGGCCCGGCCGGCGGGACCGGCGGCCAGCCGGGCGCGGTGCCCGGCGGGTGCGGCCAGGCGGGCGCGCCGGCCGGCTCCTCGGGCATCAGGAACCACATCACCGGGTACGCGAGCGCGGCCAGCCCGCCGGTGAGCACGGTGGCGGTCGCGAAGACCACCCGGACCAGGGTGGGGTCGAGCGCGAAGTAGCGGCCGAGGCCGCTGGCCACACCGGCGATCATGCGGTCGCTGACCGGCCGGCGGAGCTGCTTGTACGGGGCCTGGGAGGGGTTCGTGGAGGTCATGTCTCCACGGTCCCGCGCCGGTCGGCGGGCGACCTCGGTGACCGCCCGGACGCCTACCCTGATCCGTCCCTGAGGCGCCAGCGGAGAGTCAGGAATCTGACTCTTTTCGATGGAGGTAACCCGGGCCGGGGAGAATTTGCTCCCGTGACCACCTCGCTGGAGCCGCTGCGCAGGATCGCGGCATACGCAGTTTGTGCTGATTCAAACGGCCGAGTGTTGCTGGTCCGCGCATCGGAGCGCTCCGGCACCCCCGGCACCTGGTCGCTCCCCGGAGGAGCGGTCGACCACGGTGAGGACCCGAAGCACACGGTCGTACGGGAGACCGCGGCCGAGACCGGGCTCTCGGTCGCCGTCGCCACGCTCCAGGACGTGCTCGCCGACATGCGGGCGCTGCCCGAGCGGCGCATCACGATCCACACCGACCGGCTGCTCTACACCGTGTCGGTCCGGGGCGGGACGCTGACCGAGCGGGTCGACCGCCCCACCGACCTGGCCCGCTGGTTCACCCTCGACGAGGCCCGGGAGCTGCCGCTGCGGTCGTTCACCGCACGCGCCCTGGGCCTGCCCACCTCCACCGACGACATCGTGCCGGAGGAGGTCCCCGAGTTTCCCTCGTTCTACGCCGTCCCCGGCCCCGACGGGCTGCACCGGGCGCAGCGCTTCGCCGCGTACGCCGTGGTCACCGACCCGGAGGAGCGGGTGCTGCTGACCCGGGTGTCCGACGGCTACCCGGGCGCCGGCTGCTGGCACCTGCCCGGTGGCGGCACCGACTACGGCGAGCAGCCGGGCGCCGCGCTGATCCGGGAGCTGGTCGAGGAGACCGGGCAGACCGGCCGCCTGGTCGAGCTGCTCGGGGTGGCCAGCCACCGCGACGCCGCCTCGCTCGGTCCGGAGGGCTACCCGATCGACTGGCACGGCGTGCGCGCCTTCTACCGGGTGGTGGTCGACCAGCCCGCGCCGCCCACCGTCACGGACGTCGGCGGCTCGACCTGCGAGGCCCGCTGGTTCCGCCGGGAGGAGCTCGGCGCCCTCCCCACCGACCGCCTCACCGAGGTCACGGCCGAAGCGGTCCAGGCCGCCCACCTTCTCTGACCCCCCACCCCGGCCCGTACCCACGGGCCCCACCCCGGCGATCATGAAGTTGACGGCGCGAAATGTCCGTCTCGGTACCGCTAACCTCATGATCGACGGAGTGGTACGGCCGGACGGGGTGGGTGCGGGGTGCGGGAAGAGCGGCGGGTCGGGGCGTACGGGGTGCTGCGGGGCTCCGACGGACGGGTGCTGTTGGCGCGCGGGGCGGCCGGATGCCCCTGTCCGGGGGTGTGGCAGCTGCCCGGCGGCGGGGTCGAGCACGCGGAGCACCCGGCCGACGCCGTGGTACGCGAGTTCGCCGAGGAGACCGGGCTGAGCGTGGTGGTCGCCGGGATCCGGGCCGCCGTCGCCGACGTGTCCGTCTTCCGGGACGAGGGCGTCGCGCTGCACACCGACCGGCTGATCTTCGACGTCGAGGCCCGGGGCGGTCGGCTGCGTCCCGAACCGGGCGGCGGCACCGACGAGGTGGGCTGGCACACCCCCGGGGAGGCCGCGACCCGGCCGTTGATGCCGTTCACCGCCGAGCTGCTCGGCCTGCCGGTGACGCCGCTGCCGGCCGACCTGCCCCGGGCCCGGCCCGCCGAGCCGGCCGGTCCGACCACCGACCGCCGGCAGCGTTTCGCCGCGTACGGGCTGGTCACCGATCCGACCGACCGGGTGCTGCTCACCATGATCGCGGACGGCTACCCGGGCGCCGGGCGGTGGCACCTGCCCGGTGGTGGCACCGACCACGGTGAGCAGCCGGCCGCCGGGCTGCTGCGGGAACTGGTCGAGGAGGCCGGGCAGCTGGGGCGGGTGGTCGACCTGCTGGCAGTGGACAACCTGCACAATCCGGGCGCCCTCGGCCCGGAACGCCGCCCACTGGACTGGCACGGCATCCGGGTGATCTACCGGGTACGCGTGGACGCGCCGACCGAGGCGGTGGTGACCGAGCAGGCGGGTGGTTCCACCGCCCGGGCCGCCTGGTTCGCGCCGGCCGAGGTCGCCGCCCTGCGGATGACCGACGTGGCGGCCCGGGCCACCGGACGGCGAGTGAGCTGAACCGCTCGCCGAGCCGGCCTGGGCCACCTCCGGTACAGTCGGGAGTTGGGATTGGTCGACGAAAACGGGCGTTGAGGCCCGAGATGGGAATAAGTGAGCGGTTCGCGCGGTTAAGGGAGTTATAAGTACCGCCGGCAGCTATCGCCAAGCCCCTATCCCCTGTGCAATGGTGTACTCCGCAAATGGGCTGCCGGGCCCGAAAGGTCCGGCACGAGACAGCCGGACACCCGCCCCGACGTGGGCGGTCAGCCGATCCGGTGATGGAGGAAACGTGCCGAGAGCCCCATGGCGCCGGCGTCGTACGACTGACAGTCCGCGCCCCGCAGGGCGTCGCTGGGCGGGCCGGTTGCGCCGCAGCAGCACGTTCGCCCGCCAGGTGCTGCTGGTCCGGGTGGGCCGCCGTGACGGCGCCCCCGGGACCGACCTGGTCACCCCCGACCACCGCTACGCCGACCGCCAGCGGCTCCGCTACGGCCGGCTCGACGCCGAGATCGAGGCGGTACGCCCGATCAGCCCGGTGCTCGTCCCGGCCGTGCCGGTCGACGAGTCCCCGGCGATGTCCATCCCGCTCCTGCCCGGCGAGCGCACCGCCGCCCGCCGCGCCAAGTTCGCGCTGGTCAACGCCTGCACCCTGAGCAGCCTCATGCTCGGCATGCTGGCCATCTTCCTGGCCATGCAGGGCGAGGTGCGGATCGCCGCCGTCTGCCTGATCGCGTGCGTCGCGTTCGACGGCCTCGACGGCGCCCTGGCCCGCAAGCTCGGCGTGGCCAGCCCGTTCGGCGCGCAGATGGACTCGCTGGCCGACATGTGCTCGTTCGGCCTCGCCGCGCCGGTGGTGGTCTACGCCTCGCTGGCCGGCTCGGTGCCCCCGGCCGCCGCCGCGGTCGCCTGTGCCCTGGTCGCGGCGTGCGCGGCGATCCGGCTCGCCCGCTTCAACGTCTCGCCCAAGGACGGCCGCTTCTTCTGCGGCGTGCCGACCACCATGGCGGCGGCGGTGCTCGCCCTGACCGTGGCGATCGGCGTGCCGGTCTCCGGTCTGGTCATGGTCGCCGGCGTGGCGCTGCTCGCCTTCGCCATGGTGTCGAGCTTCCCCTACGCCAAGCTCGCCCGGCTGCTGAAGCTGCCGCCGTGGCTCTGGCTGGCCCCGGTGGTCGGCGCGCTCGTCGACATCCGGCTCACCTTCGCCCTCGTGGTGGTGGGCTACCTGGTCAGCGGCCCGCTGCTCTGGCTGCACCAGCGCCGGGCCGCCTGACCCGGACCCGTACGACAGAAGGGGCGCCGCGCATCGCGCGGCGCCCCTTCCCGCGTTCTCGCGGTCAGCGCCAGCGGGCGATGACCGTGCTGCCACCGACCACCTTGTCGCCCGGCCCGACCAGCGGGTCCGCGGCGTCGGCCGGCAGGTAGACGTCGGTCCGCGAGCCGAAGCGGATCAGGCCGAAGCGCTCGCCCCGGGCCAGCAGCGAGCCGACCGGCGCCCGCTGCACGATCCGGCGGGCGATCAGCCCGGTGCGCTGGGCCACCACCACCGTGCCGTGGTCGGTGTCCAGCACCGTGTACGCCGCCACGTTGTGCTCGGCGTCCGGCTTCATGGCGTTGACGAACCCGCCGTCGGCGACGAAGTAGTCGATCACCTTGCCGGCCACCGGCGCGCGGTTGACGTGCACGTCCAGCACCGACAGGAACACCGCGATCCGCAGCCACTCGCCGTCGCCGAAACGCTCGTCCTGCAACCGCTGCACGGAGAGGACCTGGCCGTCCGCGGACGCGACCACCGCCGACGGGTCCTCCGGGACGTCCCGCTCCGGGTCCCGGAAGAACGCGGCCACCGGGGCGGCGGCCAGCGCCGGCAGCAGCCAGAGCCGCGACTTCGGCCGGGCGGCCCGGGCCAGGGCGGCCAGGCCGAGCGTGATGCCGGCGGCGGCCACGCCGTTGGAGTCGATGTGCATCTGCCGGGTCAGCGGCACGCTCGACGGTCGGTACGCCGGCGACAGCGAGGCTGCCAGCGCGGCCGGCGCCGGGGTGAAGCGCAGGTGGTGCACGCGTACCGGCGGGGAGTTGCGCAGCACCACGTCGGTGCGGACGCCGTGCAGCACGCCCTGCCGGTCCAGCTCGGCGCCCGCGCCCTCGGTGCGGAACAGCGGCGCGGCGACGCTCAGCACCGCCCCGTCGGCCAGGTACTTCGACAGCCCGTCGACCGCGGCGCGGGCCTCCTCGGCGGTCCCGGTGAACGGCTCGGCGACGACGACCGCCGCCGCGGCGTCCGCCTCGGCGAGGGCGTCGACGACGCGTACCCGGTCGGCGACCCAGCGGCCCTGGGCCGTCACGTGCTCCCGCAGCGCGGCCGCCGCGGCGCCCTCCGCCGGCACCACGACGAGCCGGTCGCCGGGGAGCAGCGCCTCGATCGCCGCGGCCAGCACCGCGGACTCCGGGGTCGCGCCGACCAGCAGGCCGGCCTTGGGGTCGTTACGCCGGGCGAACTCGCTGACGAGCGTACGGGCGGCGCGCTCGCCGATGCGGACCGCACCGGACGGAGCGGTGACGCGAACGGCGGGGGACTGGGTCATGTCTGACGAGCTCCTGACGAGTGAGAGACGGACGGGGACCGCCTCGGCGGCGGCCTACCGGCCGGGGAGCGCCCTGCGTGGTCGGGGTGGCGGGGCCGGCCGGCGGAGGCGGGATCTCCACCGACCAGCATAGGCCGCGTCGTCGCGCCGCCGCACCGGCGCGGTCGGGCCGTCACCCGGCCCGGCCCGCCCGCGATCCGTCGTCGTCACCCGGGTCGAGCGGTGGCAGCTCGCGGGTGGCCGGTTCGGCCCGGCCCGCGGGCCCGCCGGTGCCCAGCTCCTCGGTCGCCGGCTCGGCCGGTGACCGGAGCGGTTCCGGGTCGGCGGGCCGGTCCCCCCACGCCGGGGGTTCCGGGTCGGCGGGCCGGTCCTCCGACGCCGGCGTCGGCACGTCGGTCGTCGCGTCGGTGGGCCACTCGTCGGCCTCCGCGGGCACCGCCCGGTCGCCTGCCGGGACGCCGTCGCGGTACGGCGCGGACACCGTCGTCTCCGGTCCCTCGGCCGGGCCCGCCTGGTCGGACTGGTCCGCCCGGTCCGGCCCGCGACCCGAGCGCAACGCCCCGACCAGCCCGAGCAGTCCGATCAGGACCAGCCCGCCGGCGAGGAACCAACCGACCGGCGGAACGGCCAGCCCGAGGATCCGGGCCAGCAGCCACCAGAGGGCCAGCCCGAGGAAGACGAGCCCGAAGGCGAACGACACGACGTCGGTGCGGTGGGCCTTCACCGGGTCACCTCCAGGTTTCCGGCGTTCACGTGGACGTAGAGACGCAGCTTGCCGCCGCCGGGGCCGTCCGCGCCGGCGTCGGTGCTCTCCCAGTGGCGGCCGTTGAGCCCGCCGGTGCGCCGGCCGAAGACCGTTGCCTCACCGGCATTGACGTCCGCCACCGTGGTCACGTCCACGTCCGGCGGCACGACCACTGTCGCGTTGCCGAGGTTCACGTCGACGGTCACCTGGACGTCCTGCTCGTCGAAGTCGATGGCGCGCAGGTCGAGCACCGCGTCACCGAGGTTGTTCTCGTACCGGTTGGCCAGGTCGCGCCGGTCGGTGGGGGCCCAGGTGACGTTTCCGTCGATGCCGCGGACCCGGTCGTAGGACTCGGCGACGGTGGCGACGCCGAGCGCCGCCGCCGTGACCAGACCGAGAGCGATCAGCCACCGGGCCCGGCCGAACCAGGTGCCCACGAGCAGCCCGAGGCCGATGGTGGCCAACACCGCGGCGAAGTAGCCGGCCGCGCCGACCGGGAAGACGTCGAGCAGGTCGAGCATCGCCACCAGGCCCAGCGCCAGGAAGATCAGCGAGAACGTGATCGCGCCGAGGGCCGAGCGCTCCTTCGGCCGCTTCGGCGGTCGCGGCGGTCGGACCGGTGCCGGGGAGGGGCGCGATCCGGCGTACGGGCCGTGCGGGGCGAACGGCGGGCGGTAGCCCCCCGGTGGCGGGGGCGCTCCCACCGGAGCCGGCGGTGGCACGGCCGCCGGGTCGCCGAGCGGGCCGCCCGTGGTGGGCGCGACCGGCCACGTCGGGGCCGCGCCGGAGACCGGCGGGGTGACCGCGGGAAGCGCGGCGGTCACCGGCTCGGGCCGGACCGGTCGGGCGCCGGCCGCGGCGGGCCAGCCCGGAGCGGACAACGGCGTGGCCGGGTAGCCCGGCTCGACCGGGGTGGGCGGGAGACCCGACCCGACCGGCGTGGCCGGGTAGCCCGGCGGCTCGGGCCAGGCGGACGGCGCGGGTGGGTAGCCCGGCTCGGCCGGGGTGGCCGGCGGGTAGCCCGGTTCGGGGTGGGCCCCGGTCACCGACGGGCCGGTGGCGGTCGGTGGCGTGCCCTCGACCGGTCCGTGCGACGCGACCGAGGGGGAAGGTCCGCCGGCCCACGGCACGCCCGGGGCGGCGGACCCGGCCCAGGACCCGGGGGCCGGGCCGGCGGGGGAGGGCGCCGGCCAGGCCACCGGTGGCACCGGGCCCGGCGCCGGCCCGGGCGCGGGCGTGCCCGTCCGGCCCGCCGGGTCGCGGGGCTCGCGGTTGAGCAGCAGCGCGCCGCCGACCAGGATCACCGCACCGAGCAGGATGGCCCGGAAGCCGTCGGTGACGACGTAGGCGAAGCCGACCGCGACCACGAGGCCGAGCACGATCACGGTGATCGGGGACATGCTGGAGCGCCCCCGGCCGAGCATCGACTCCACCGGCGAGGCGGTGTCCCCCTCGCCGGGGATGATCAGCCACGCGGCGACGTAGACGAGGATGCCGATGCCGCCGAAGAAGCCGAGCACGGCCAACAGGACGCGCCACAGCACCGGGTCGGTGTTCGTGGCCCGGCCGATGGCCGCGCAGACGCCGGCCAGGTAGCGGCCCTCCCGGGGGCGGACCAGCCCGTACCGGGTGGTGAAGCCGGCCGCACCGGGCGGTGGGGCGTACCCACCGGGTGGTGGATCGGCGAACGGCGCGCCGCCCGGCGGCGGGGTCGCGTCGTCGGCGGCGGATGCCGACCCCGGCGGGGGCGGCGGCGGATCGTCCTGTGCTGCCGCCCAGGGGCGGGGCGGACGGGCAGCGTCCTCGGTCATGACTCCGATACTGCTGCCCCGGCCGCCCGGCCGACCTCAGGACCCGACCCTGACCCCACCCTGAGATCCGCCGATGGTGAATGTCCGGGGCGTCCCCGTGGTCCGGGGCGTTCCCGCCGTGTGACGATCGGGTCGTCGGCGGTCGCCGGCATCTCGCGCCGACCCGGGAGCCTCCCATCAGCAGCACCGTCACGCCCCACCCGCCGCGCCTCTACCGGGCCACCGAGCACCGGTTGGCCGCCGGAGTGGCCGCCGGCATCGCCGACCACCTGGGCATCCCGGTGCTGCGGGTGCGGATGGCGTTCATGGTCCTGCTCGGGCTCAGCGGTCTCGGGCTGCTGCTCTACGCCGCCTTCTGGGCGGTGGTCCCGCCCCGCCCCGGCGACACCGCCGCTCCGCCCCGCCGCGACCTCACCCAACTGCTGCCGTTCGTGGCGATCGGGCTGGGCGTGCTGCTGTTGCAGGTGTTCGCCTTCAACTCGGTGGGCGCCGCCGGGACCGCCGGCTGGCTGGTGGCGATCATCGCGGTCGGCGCCGGCGTCATCTGGCACCAGTCCGGGCCGGAGCGCCGCCGGCAGTGGGGCGACTCGGCCGTGCCCTGGCTGGGCGCCGTGGTGGAGGAGAGCGACCGGCGGGCGTTCGTGCTCCGCTTCATCGGCGGCGGCGTGCTCGTCGCGGTCGGCATCATCGGCGTGGCCGCGGTCTACTCGCCGGCACAGAACTTCGACGCGGTGCTCAACGGCGTCATCTTCGCCCTGGTCGGGCTCGCCGGAGTGGGCGTGGTGACCGGCCCGGTGCTCTGGCGCACCTGGAACCAGCTCCGGTCGGAGCGGGAGGGGCGGATCCGCGAGCAGGAGCGCGCCGAACTGGCCGCCATGGTGCACGACCAGGTGCTGCACACGCTCGCCCTGATCCAGCGCAACGCCGGCGACGTCAAGACGGTGCAGCGGCTGGCCCGGGGCCAGGAACGGTCGTTGCGCAACTGGCTCTACAAGCCGACCGCCTCGCCGACCGAGCGGTTCGCGGCCGCCCTGGAGCAGGCCGCGGCGGAGGTGGAGGACACGTTCGCCATCACCGTGGAGGCGGTGGTGGTCGGTGACCGCGAGACCGACGAGCGGGTCGGGGCGCTGGTCGCCGCCGCCCGGGAGGCGCTGGTCAACGCGGCCCGGCACGCCGGGGTGCAGACCGTGTCGCTCTACGCCGAGGTCGAGCCGGAGCAGGTCAGCGTCTTCGTCCGGGACCGGGGCAAGGGCTTCGACCCGGATACGGTGGAGAATCACCGGCACGGCGTCCGAGGCTCGATCATCGGACGGATGAAGCGGCACGGCGGCCGGGCGGAGATCCGGTCCGAGCCCGGAGAGGGGACCGAGGTCCGGCTGATCCTGCCGATCAGCGGCTCCGGCGCCACCACGGAAAGGGACAGGTGACCATGTCCGAGCAGGAACCGTTCGAGGGCGCGACGCCGCGGGGTCCGCTGCGGGTGTTCCTCGTCGACGACCACGCCATGTTCCGCGCCGGCGTCCGCGCCGAGCTGGGCGCGCGGGTCGACGTGGTGGGCGAGGCCAGTTCGGTGGCCGAGGCGGTGACCCGGATCGCGGCGACCCAGCCGGACGTGGTGCTGCTCGACGTGCACATGCCGGACGGCGGTGGCCGGGCCGTGCTGGAGGCGATGCGGCGGACCCACCCGCAGGTGAAGTTCCTGGCGTTGAGCGTGTCCGACGCTGCCGAGGACGTGATCGGCCTGATCCGGGCGGGTGCCCGGGGCTACGTCACGAAGACCATCTCGCCCGAGGAGCTGACCGACGCGATCCGTCGGGTGGCCGACGGCGACGCCGTGTTCAGCCCGCGGCTGGCCGGGTTCGTGCTGGACGCGTTCGCGTCCCGGCCGGACGCGCCGGTCGCCGATCCCGAGCTGGACCAGCTCACCAACCGGGAGCGCGAGGTGCTCCGGCTGCTCGCCCGGGGCTACGCGTACAAGGAGATCGCCAAGGAGCTGTTCATCTCGATCAAGACGGTCGAGACGCACGTCTCCAACGTGCTGCGCAAGCTCCAGATGTCGAACCGGTACGAGTTGTCCCGCTGGGCCGCCGACCGTCGGCTGGTCTGACCCCGGCCGACCGGGTCACCTCGGCACCCTCGTCCGGCCGGTCGGCCGTGGCGTACGGCCGGCCGAGGCCGGCATCGTCCGGATGGTCAGAACCGCGAGCGTCCGTCGCGTACCGGCGTGGGCGGGGCGCATCTCACAGCGCCGGACGTACGGGGTGGTCCCGGCAGGTCTGGGCACGTCCTTCCTGTTCAGAGCCGTGCGATCGGTGACGTTTGTGATCTTTTCTCAAGTATCGGCAACGTGGCGGGCAACTAACGGCTTGATAACGGCACCTTCACGGAAAGGGCCGGTGGGTGTCACAGTGGCAGCACCTCACCCCCCGGTGTGAGGCACCTCGTCGGGCCCGCCGACCACGTGACGCGCTCTCCGCGCCGCTGCGTGGTCGTCGACCCTGCGCGGTGTCCTCGTCGAAGGGTGTGGCGCCCGGCGATCGGTACCCCTGGGGTGTCCCGATTTCCTCTGCGGTAAACCGGCGATCTGTGGTTCGGGTCGTCGGCGGTGTCACCCCCCCCAACGTGCGTGAAACCCACGACGGAACCAGGTTAGAAAGAGGAGGCCCCTCGGAATGAGAGTCTCGAAGCGGGCGAGCGGCGCCCTCGCGGTTGGCGCGGCATTCGCGCTCGTCGCGTCCGGCTGCTCCAGCGGGAACAGCGACGGTGGTGACGCCGGCGCCAGCAAGGACGGCGCCATCACGATCCACGGCGTGCAGCCGGAGAACCCTCTGGTTCCGGCCAACACCACCGAGACCGGTGGCGGCAAGATCATCGACATGATGTGGACGGGTCTCGTCGAGTACCCGAACAACGGCGGCGCGCCCCAGAACGCGCTGGCGGACACCATCGAGACCAAGGACTCGAAGGTGTTCAACATCAAGATCAAGCAGAACACCAAGTTCCACGACGGCACCCCGGTGAAGGCGAAGAACTTCGTCGACGCCTGGAACTGGGCCGCCTACTCGCCGAACGGCGCCGCCAACGGCTCCTTCTTCTCCGACATCCAGGGCTACGGCGACGTGGCCACCTCCGACCCGGACGGCGACGGCCCGCAGAAGGCCCCGCAGCCCAAGGTCGACAAGATGTCCGGCCTGAAGGTCGTCGACGACTGGACCTTCGAGGTCACCCTCGCCGCCCCGACCGCGGTCTTCCCGACCAAGCTCGGCTACAGCGCGTTCATGCCGCTGCCGGACGCCTTCTTCACCCAGAAGGCCGAGGACTTCGGCAAGAAGCCGATCGGCAACGGCCCGGTCAAGTTCGTGTCGTGGCAGGACAACGTCGAGATCAAGCTGACCCGCTTCGACGACTACACCCTGCGTGACAAGGTGAAGATCAAGGACGTCGGGATCAAGCTGTACCAGGACGAGAACGCCGCCTACAGCGACCTGATCTCCGGCAACCTGGACTTCATGGAGACGGTTCCGACCTCCGCGCTCGCCGGCGAGAAGTACAAGGCCGACCTCGGTGACCGGGCGCTGAACACCGTCACCCCGTCGACCGCGTTCATCGCCTTCCCGATCTACGACAAGCGGTTCGCGAACAAGGACCTGCGCAAGGCCGTCTCGCTGTCGATCGACCGGCAGGCGATCAGCGACAAGATCTTCTTCGGCACCCGCAAGCCGGCCGACAGCTGGGCCAACCCGCTGACCCCGGGCGCCCCGGCGGGCAACTGCACCTCCTGCAAGTTCGACCCGGCCCAGGCCAAGGAGCTGCTCGCCAAGGCCGGCGGCTTCACCGGTGAGATGGTCTTCTACTACAACGCCGACTCCAGCCACAAGGACTGGATGGAGGCCGTCGCGCAGCAGGTGAAGACCAACCTCAACATCAACGCGCGTGCCGAGGGTGTCCCCACCTTCGCGGTGTTCCGTCAGAACATCAACGCCTACAAGATGAAGGGCCCGTACCGCGCGGCCTGGCAGCAGGACTACCCGGACATCGAGAACTGGGTGAACCCGCTCTTCACCTCGACCGGCTCCTCGAACGACGGCAAGTACGTCAACCCGGCCGTGGACGCGGGCGCCAAGGAGGCCAGCGCCGCTGGCAGCCTGGAGGACTCGCACAAGAAGTTCGAAGAGGTTCTGAAGCTGGTCGACGAGGACGTCCCGACCATCCCGATCTACTTCTACGGCCAGCAGGCCGGCCACTCGGAGAAGATCAAGAAGCTCGAGCTCACCAACGTGGGCGAGCTGGACCTGAGCTCGGTCGAGCTCTGATCCGATCGGTCTGACCCCTGGGTCGGGCTCGCCGAACCCGGTGAGCCCGGCCCGGGGGCCGTTCCGCGACTGGGTGTCACCACGCCCACCCTCGCACCTGACCGCCATCCCGTGTCGGCGTACCGTCGTCCGACGCCCCCTGTTCCTGGAGGCCACCCCATGGGCCGTTATCTGGTGAGACGGCTACTCCAACTCGTGCCGGTCTTCATCGGCACGACGTTCCTGATCTACTGGCTCGTCTGGTCGGTGCCGGGCGACCCGTTCGCCGGCAAGTGCGGTGAGCGGCGCTGCCCGCAGCAGTACATCGACTTCATGACCGACAAGTACCACCTGGATCAGAACATCTTCGTCCAGTACTTCACGTACATGCAGAACCTGCTGCAGGGCGACTTCGGCGAGACGTTCAGCGGTCGGTCGATCAACGACATCATCCTGACGTCCTACCCGAACACCATGAAGCTGGCCGTCGTGGCGCTGGCGATCGAGGCGCTCATCGGCCTCACCGCCGGTGTGCTGACCGGCCTGCGGCGCAACGGCTTCCTGGACAACCTGGTGCTCGTCTCCACGCTGTTCCTGATCGCGCTGCCGGTCTTCGTGGTCGGCTTCGTGCTGCAGTGGCTGTTCGGCGTGAAGTGGGGCATCGTGACGCCGACGGTCTCCAGCGAGATGCGCCTCACGGAACTGATCATTCCGGGCTTCGTGCTGGGAAGCGCCTCGACGGCGTACATCGCCCGGGTCGCGCGCACCAGCATCGCCGAGAACCGGCGGTCGGACTACGTGCGCACCGCGATCGCCAAGGGCCTGCCGATGCGCCGGGTGGTCGGGGTGCACCTGCTGCGCAACTCGCTGATCCCGGTGGTCACGCTGCTCGGCACGGACCTGGGCGCCCTGATGGGTGGCGCGATCGTCACCGAGGGCATCTTCCAGATCAACGGAATCGGCCGACAGGTCTTCCGTTCGATCGTCACCAAGGAGAGCGCTACCGTTGTCTCCATCGTGATCGTGCTGGTGCTTGTCTACCTGCTGATGAACCTGCTGGTGGACCTGCTGTACGCAGCCCTGGACCCGAGGATCCGCTATGAGTGACCCCTCCACCGCATCGATCGTCAGCACCCCCCGTCCCGAGGAGCCGCGCGAGCTCGCGGCGCCGCCCGGCGCCGGGCAGCCCGAGGGCGCCCGCAAGGAGAAGCCGCGCGGCCTGCTCGGCGACGCCTGGCGCGACCTGCGTCGCAAGCCGCTCTTCTGGATTTCGGCGGCGTTCATCCTGCTGTTCATCGTGATGGCCGCCTTCCCGTCGCTGTTCAGCTCGGGTGACGCCGTCAACGGCGACCTGGCCCGCAGCCTCGGCAAGCCGTCGTCGGACGCCTGGTTCGGGTACGACGTGCAGGGCCGCGACGTGTACGCGCGCACCATCTACGGCGCCCGCGCCTCCATCGTCGTGGCGCTGCTGTCGGTGCTCGGCACGATGCTCATCGGCGGCGCCATGGGCATGATGTCCGGCTACCGCGGCGGCTGGGTCGACTCGCTGCTCTCCCGGATCGCGGACGTCTTCTTCGGCCTGCCGTTCGTGCTGGGCGCGATCGTCATCCTGACCACCTTCAACGGCTCGGGCAGCAGCAACAGCAAGGCCCAGATCATGTTCCTGGTGATCATGTCGCTGACGGTGCTGAGCTGGCCGGTGGTCATGCGGCTCATGCGCTCCTCGGTCCTCGCCACCCGGGAGGCCGACTACATCGTGGCGGCCCGCGCCCTGGGCGCGGGCACCGGCCGGATCGTGCTGAAGCACCTGCTGCCGAACTGCCTGGCCCCGCTGCTGGTCTACGGCACCATCATGGTCGGGTCGTTCATCGGCGCGGAGGCGACGCTGTCCTTCCTGGGCGTCGGCCTGAAGAGTCCGGTCGTGTCGTGGGGCATCATGATCAGCGAGGCGCAGAACTACATCCGTGTCGCGCCGTACCTGCTCTTCTTCCCTGCCGCGTTCCTCGTCGCGGCCGTGCTGAGCTTCGTGATGCTCGGCGAGGCGGTCCGCGAGGCCCTCGACCCGAAGCTCCGATAGGGGAACTGAGTTGTCCGACATTCTCGTGTCCGAGCAGTCCGCTCCGGGCGCCGACGGATCCGGCCGCCCCTCGGGCCGCCTGCTCGAGGTCGACGACCTGCGGGTGGAGTTCCGCACCAGGGACGGCGTCGCCAAGGTCATCAACGGGGTGACGTACCACGTCGACGCGGGGGAGACCCTCGCCGTGCTCGGCGAGTCCGGCTCCGGTAAGAGCGTCACCGCGCAGACCATCATGGGCATCCTGGACACCCCGCCCGGGTTCGTCACCGGCGGCCAGGTGCGCTTCCACGGCAAGGACATGCTCAAGATGTCCGCCGAGCAGCGGCGTCGGATCCGTGGCGAGGGCATCGCCATGATCTTCCAGGACTCGCTCTCGGCCCTCAACCCGGTTTTCACCGTCGGCTTCCAGATCGCGGAGCAGTTCCGCGTCCGTCGTGGCATGAGCCGCTCGGACGCCAAGAAGCGCGCGATCGAGATGCTCGACCAGGTGAAGATCCCGAACGCCAAGGGTCGGTTCAGCAACTACCCGCACCAGTTCTCCGGCGGTATGCGGCAGCGGGCGATGATCGCCATGTCGCTGGCGCTCGACCCGGAGGTGCTGATCGCGGACGAGCCGACCACCGCGCTGGACGTGACCGTGCAGGCCCAGATCATGGACCTGCTCGGCGAGCTCCAGCGGGAACGGCAGATGGGCATGATCTTGATCACCCACGACCTCGGCGTGGTCGCCGACGTCGCGGACCGGATCGCGGTCATGTACGCCGGCCGGATCGTCGAGGAAGCCGACGTCTACGACCTGTACGGCAAGCCCGCCCACCCGTACACGCTCGGCCTGCTCAACTCGATCCCGCGGATGGACGAGAAGGGGCAGGAGCTCCGGACCATCAAGGGGCTCCCGCCGAACCTGATGAACATCCCGTCGGGTTGCGCCTTCAACCCACGCTGCCCGATGGCGCAGCCGGTGTGCCGGGAGAAGGTGCCGCCGCTGCTGCAGCTGGGCAACGGCCGGGCCAGCGCCTGCCACTTCGCCGAGGAGCTCGTGAACCGTGACTGAGAACATCATCGAGGTCCGTGACCTGGTCAAGCACTACCCCGTGACCCGGGGCGTCGTGTTCAAGAAGACCATCGGGCACGTCAAGGCGGTCGACGGCGTCTCCTTCGACCTCAAGGCCGGCGAGACGCTCGGCGTGGTCGGCGAGTCCGGCTGCGGCAAGTCGACGCTCGCCCGGGTGCTGATGAACCTGGAGAAGCCGACCGCCGGTCAGGTGCTCTACAAGGGTCAGGACATCTCCAAGCTCTCCGGTGGCGCGCTGCGGCGGCTGCGCCGGCAGATCCAGCTGGTGATGCAGGACCCGTACACCTCGCTGAACCCCCGCATGACGGTGGGTGACCTGATCGGCGAGCCGTTCGAGATCCACTCCGAGGTGGCTCCGAAGGGCAGCCGGCGCGGCAAGGTCAAGGAGCTGCTCGACCTGGTCGGCCTCAACCCGGAGCACATCAACCGGTACCCGCACCAGTTCTCCGGCGGCCAGCGGCAGCGCATCGGCATCGCCCGGGCGCTGGCGCTGCGGCCCGAGGTGATCGTCTGCGACGAGCCGGTGTCGGCCCTGGACGTGTCCATCCAGGCGCAGGTGATGAACCTGCTGGAGCAGCTCCAGGCCGAGTTCGGCCTGTCGTACGTCTTCATCGCCCACGACCTGTCGGTCGTGCGTCACCTGTCCGACCGGGTCGCCGTCATGTACCTGGGCAAGATGGTGGAGATCGGCACCGAGGACGAGATCTACGAGCGGCCGACCCACCCGTACACCCAGGCGCTGCTGTCCGCGGTGCCGGTGCCGGACCCGACGCTGCGGGAGAGCAAGTCGATCATCCGGCTCCAGGGTGACGTCCCCTCGCCGGTCAGCCCGCCCTCGGGCTGCCGGTTCCGCACCCGGTGCTGGAAGGCGCAGGACCTCTGCGCCCAGGAGGTGCCGCTGCTCCAGATCCGGCCGGGCTCGGACCACCCGAGCGCCTGCCACTTCGCGGAGAAGCGGGAGATCGTCGCCACCCACGGCGCGGCCTGATCCGACCGGACCGCCTGCCCGCGTCAGCCGACGCGGGCAGGCGGTCCGTCGTATCCGGCGCCGGTCACAGCGGGCCGCGGCCGGCGCGCAGCAGCAGCAGCGCGAGCTGGGTGCCGTCGGCGCCCAGCTCGGAGCGGAAGCGCTCCAGGATCTCCCGCTCGCGGGAGAGCACCAGCCGGGTCCCGCCGGAGGCCATCCGGGTCGCGCCGACCTCCTGGGAGAGCGCGGCGCGCTCCTGCCAGAGCGCGATCAGCGTCCGGTCGATCTCGTCGATCCGTCGCCGGATCTCCCCGATCCGTTCGGCCGCCGCCGAGTCGTCGGTGCCGGTCCGGGCCGCCGCGGCGCCGGTCGGGTCACCACCGGCCGGCCGGTCGTGCCGCGCCAGGCTGCCGCTGGACTCCACCACGTCAGTCATCATCGTCGTCCCTCTCGGGGCTCGGACCCGGTACCCGGATCCCGGGACGGAAAAGCCCCGGGCTCGGGGAGCCCGGGGCGTTTCGTAGGTCTGAATGATCAGGCGCGACCCACGGCTGCCGGACTCCCGGTGCCGTAGTAAAAGAAGCGCTGATCGAACACGCCGTCGAGTATGCCGACCGGCGGGGCGGGCGCGCAAGGAAACCGGCCAACAGGTGGGACGTGACGACGCCCGCGCACCCGGGCGCGCGGGCGGGGAAGTGTCCGGCCGACGGCATAGACTCGGACTGCGATGCATCCTCTCTTCGACATTCCCGCGTCCCCGCCCGCGCCGGAGTCCCGGCCGACCCCGCCGCGCCGCTCCGGGGCCGCCCGGTCCGACCCGCAGGCCCTCCTCGACGGCCTGAACGGCCCCCAGCGGGACGCGGTGACCCATGCCGGCTCCCCGCTGCTGATCGTGGCCGGCGCCGGCTCCGGCAAGACCCGGGTGCTGACCAACCGGATCGCCTACCTGCTCGGCGCCCGGGACGTGCACCCCGGCGAGATCATCGCGATCACGTTCACCAACAAGGCCGCCGGCGAGATGAAGGAGCGGGTGGCCGCGCTGGTCGGCCCGCGCGCCCGGCTCATGTGGGTCTCCACGTTCCACTCGGCCTGCGTACGCATCCTGCGCGCCGAGCACGAGCACGCCGGCCTGAAGTCCACCTTCTCGATCTACGACGCCGACGACTCCCGGCGGCTGATGCAGATGGTCGCCCGCGAGCTGGACCTGGACCCGAAGCGCTATCCCGCCCGGGGCCTCGCCGCGCAGGTCTCCAACCTGAAGAACGAGCTGGTCGACCCCGAGGAGTTCGCCGGCCGGGCCAAGGGGCCGAACGAGCGGGCCCTGGCCGAGGCCTACACGCTCTACCAGCGGCGGCTGCGGGAGGCGCACGCACTCGACTTCGACGACCTGATCATGACGACGGTGCACCTGCTCCAGTCCCACCCGCACGTGGCGGAGAGCTACCGGCGCCGGTTCCGGCACGTGCTGGTGGACGAATACCAGGACACCAACCACGCCCAGTACGTGCTGATCAAGGAGCTGGTCTCCGGCACCGAGGGCGTCCCGCCGGCCGAGCTGTGCGTGGTCGGTGACGCCGACCAGTCGATCTACGCGTTCCGCGGCGCGACCATCCGCAACATCCTGGAGTTCGAGCGGGACTTCACCGACGCCCGCACGATCCTGCTGGAGCAGAACTACCGCTCGACCCAGACCATCCTCAACGCGGCCAACGCGGTGATCGACCGCAACACCTCGCGCAAGCCCAAGCGGCTGTGGAGCGACGCCGGCGCCGGCGAGCAGATCGTCGGCTACGTCGCCGACACCGAGCACGCCGAGGCGGACTGGGTGGCCCGGGAGATCGACCGGCTGGTCGACGGCGGCGACACCCGCCCGGGCGACGTGGCCGTCTTCTACCGCACCAACGCCATGTCGCGGGTGTTCGAAGAGGTCTTCATCCGGGTCGGCCTGCCCTACAAGGTGGTCGGCGGGGTGCGCTTCTACGAGCGCAAGGAGGTCCGCGACGCGCTGGCCTACCTGCGGGCGGTGGTTAACGACGACGACACGGTCAGCCTGCGCCGGATCCTCAACACCCCGCGCCGGGGCATCGGCGAGCGGGCCGAGGCCTGCGTCGAGGCGCTGGCGTCGCGGGACCGCGTCTCCTTCGGCGCCGCGTTGCGCCGCGCGAAGGCGGCGCCGGGGATCTCCACCCGGGCGGCCAACGGCATCGCCGAGTTCGTCGCGCTGCTCGACGAGGCGCGTGAGCTGGCCGCCACCGGCACCCCGGAGGAGGTGCTGGAGGCGCTGCTGACCCGCTCGGGCTACCTGGCCGAGCTGGAGGAGAGCCTCGACCCGCAGGACGCCGGCCGGGTGGACAACCTCCAGGAGCTGGTGAGCGTAGCCCGGGAATACACCGAGCGGATCGAGGCGCTGGGCGCCGACGACGAGCGGGCCACCCTGGCCGGTTTCCTGGAGCAGGTGGCGCTGGTCGCCGACGCCGACCAGATCCCCTCCGACGACCCGGACCATCAGGGTGTCGTCACGCTCATGACGCTGCACACGGCCAAGGGCCTGGAGTTCCCGGTGGTCTTCCTGACCGGCCTGGAGGACGGCGTCTTCCCGCACCTGCGCTCGCTCGGCGACACCCGCGAGCTGGAGGAGGAGCGGCGCCTGGCGTACGTGGGCATCACCCGGGCCCGGCAGCGCCTCTACCTGTCCCGGGCGGTCACCCGGTCGGCCTGGGGCGCGCCGGCCTACAACCCGCCGTCGCGGTTCCTGGAGGAGTTGCCGCCGGAGCTGGTCCGGTGGGAGCGCACCGAGGGCTCGTACACCTCGTGGGGCGGCGGTGGGGGCGGCGTCGGCGGCCGGGCGGACCGGATGGGCCGCGGCGGCTTCGCCGGTGGCACCCCGAAGGCGACCGAGCTGGCCAAGCGTCTGGGCGTGGACGCCAGCCGGTTGTCCACCGCCAGCGAGCTGAAGCAGGCGCCCAAGGTCTCGGCCGGCGACCGGGTCAACCACCAGCGCTACGGCCTGGGCCGGGTGCTGGCGGTGGAGGGCGCCGGCCCGGGCGCCCGGGCCCAGATCGACTTCGGCGACCAGACCATGTGGCTGGTGCTGCGGCACGCCCCGATCGACAAGCTCTGAACGGCGGGCGGGGCCCGGTCCGGCGTGCCGCCGGGCCGGGCCCCTCCTCGTGCGGTGGCCGTCAGCAGGCCACGTCGACGCCCCGGGCGCGCAGGAACGGCGCCGGGTCGATCTGGTTCCACATCGCGCCCTTGTGCACCTCGAAGTGCAGGTGCGGTCCGGTCGCGTCACCGGTCGCGCCCTCGTAGCCGATGACCTGGCCGGCCTTGACCTTGTCGCCGACGTCGACGAGGAGCCGGCTCTGGTGCGCGTAGTGGGTCAGGTAGCCGTTGTGGTGGTCGACGAAGACCGAGTTGCCGTAACCGTCACCGACGTCGCCGGCCTTGACCACGGTGCCCGCGGCGGCGGCCCGGATCGGCGTGCCGGCGGGCATGGCGAAGTCGATGCCCGCGTGCAGGGTTCCCCACCGCGGCCCGTAGCAGGAGGTGATCCCGGCGCCCTTCATCGGGATGACCCAGCCGGGCTTCGGCGCGGCCTTCTTCTTCGGCTTCGGCTTCGCCGTCTTCCTCGGCTTCGGGGTGGCCGCGCTCGGGCTGGGGGACGGGCTGGCCGGGGTGGCGGACGGCGTGACGGGACTGACCGACTCCCGGGCCGAGCGGTCGGCGCGGGCGGCGTCCTCCGCGCGTGCCCGCGCGTCGAAGTCGACCGCCGCCGGCACCGGGGTCGGTTCGTCGGTGGTCGCGACCACGACGCCGCCGAGGCCGAGCCCGAGCAGGGCCACCGCGCCGGTGACCAGGTATGCGGTGCGCCGTGCCCGGCGGGGGCGCCGGTGCCGGGCGGGGGCGATGTCCGGGGTGTTGCCGTTCGGGGTGGGACTGCTGTGTTGCACGGGGACCTTCACCAGTCGAGGGGCACGTGACCTCGAAATACTGGTGTCAGCGGCGGGGCGGCCGGGCCGTCGGGTGTCCCGGCCGGGCCGGTCCGCGCCGGCGTCCTGCCCGGGTTGACGCCGGTTGGGCGGTTCCTCGGAAGAGACGATCACCGGCCTGTGTGGGCCCGCTCACATCCGCGCCTGTGATCCAGCAGACTTGCCGACAAACGAAACCGCCCGGATCGCGGGATCCGGGCGGTTGTCGGGCGGTGCGGAGGGTCAGGACGCGGCTACGTCGCCGTAGAGTGCCTCGGTTTCGAGCTTGATGTCCACTCCGCGCTCCTGGAGCCACGGCACCGGGTCCAGCGGCTGGCCGTTGACATGGACCTCGAGGTGCAGGTGGGAGCCGTAGGAGTGACCGGTGTTGCCGACCAGGCCGAGCTGGTCGCCGGCCTTGACCTCCTGGCCCTCCTTGACGGTCACCGCGGAGGAGTGGCCGTAGATGGCCTCGCTGCCGTCGGAGTGCTTGACGATCACCGCGTAGCCGTAGCCGCCGAACCAGCCGGCCTTGGTGACCGTGCCGGAGTGGATGGCCTTGTAGGGCGTGCCCTCGGGCGCGACCAGGTCGATGCCGGTGTGCAGCTTGCCCCAGCGCACGCCGTAGGGCGACTTGAAGTCGTAGCCGTGCAGGGGGAGGAGCCAGGGGTCCTGCTCGCTCGCGGCGGCGTCGGTCGACCGGTCGTCACGGGTGGCGCGGTCGGCGCTGTCGGCCCGGGCCGCGGCGTCCTGGCTGGCGACCGAGGCCTGCCGGAGCTCGTCGAGGACCGAGGGGCTGACGCTCTTGGCGTCGGGGAGGGCGTTCGCGCCGAGGGCGACGATGCCGGCGCCGACGAAGGCGGTGGTGACGACCGCCGCGTAGCGGCTCCGCGGGGGGGTGGGTACGCGGCGACGGCCGCGATATCGATCGGGCTCAGACGACAGGCGCTGGCGCACGCACACCCTCCGTTGTCGGGGATCCGATGCGACTCCGGACCGTTCGGTGAAGCTCCGCCGAACCTCCGGTGTCGCGTCGTCACCCGTCCGTGGACCTGATGACAACCGTGGACACGTTAGCCAACCGCCACTCCTGTCACAAGCCGAAGCGCCGAACTGGCGTTTCGTTATGTCCAATTTCATCCGAGCTTGTCATATCTCGTGCCGCTGGTCGGATGGCCCGTCCACTGTCCGTTCGTCGCGGACAGTGACCGATCGGCGGAGGTGTCCGACTTCCGGCGTGCGAGGTCGGGCGGTAGTGCGCGGCCCGGCTTCCCGCCCCGCGCCCGGCCGGGTTACCGTTCGTTCAGGTCAGCAGTGCCGGTGCCGGTGAAAGGTGTGCGCAGATGAGCTCTCGAATCCGGGTCGTCGTCGCGAAGCCCGGCCTGGACGGCCACGACCGGGGCGCGAAGGTCGTCGCCCGTGCCCTGCGCGACGCGGGCATGGAGGTCATCTACACCGGCCTGCACCAGACGCCCGAGCAGATCGTCGAGACGGCCATCCAGGAGGACGCGGACGCGGTCGGTCTCTCCGTGCTCTCCGGCGCGCACATGACCCTGTTCAAGCGGGTCCTCGAACTGCTCGCCGAGCGCGAGGCGGCGGACATCGTGGTCTTCGGCGGCGGCATCATCCCCGAGGCCGACATCCCGGAGCTGGAGCGGCTCGGCGTCGCGAAGATCTTCACCCCGGGTGCGACCACCGGGTCGATCGTCGACTGGGTGCGGGAGAACGTCGCCCAGCCGGTCGGCTGACCGGCCGGTCTCCGCGGGCCCGGTTCCGAATCCGGGCAGGGGGAGGGGCCGGACGCACCCCTCACACGCCCGGCCCCTCTATGCACGATGCCCCGCCGCCACCCCTCGACCGACAGGGCATCGGCCGCTCCCGCCGTCGCGCTTGACCAGCGCTCCGACATCAGACTCAACGACGCCCCCGACGGGGGGTTACGCCCGGCTCCGGACATCCCCCGGACGGCTGACGCCGCGCGCTCCGGCGGCCCCCGTCCGTCGCCCGGCCGCCCGACTCGGCGACGGCGGCTGTGCATTACCGCACACCGCGCACCCGCTCGGTTGCCGCTGGTTCCCATCTCGTTAGGCTGCGGCAAATGGCCTGTCTCTTCTGATGACAGGCGTCAAACTGATTTTCCAACGCTGGTGGCGGCGCGACGGCGCGCCGCGGAGACGGGACGGGACGCGCAATCGTGGACCTGTACGAGTACCAGGGGCGGGACCTGTTCGAGCGGCACGGCTTGCCCGTGCTCGCCGGCGGCGTCGCCACTACCCCGGAGGAGGCCCGCGCGATCGCCGAACGCCTCGGCGGTCGGGTGGTCGTCAAGGCGCAGGTGAAGGTCGGCGGCCGCGGCAAGGCCGGCGGCGTGAAGCTGGCCGAGGGCGCGGAGGAGACGGTGGCCCGGGCCACCGACATCCTCGGCATGGACATCAAGGGTCACACCGTCCACAAGGTCATGATCACGGTGACCGCGGACGTGGCCGAGGAGTACTACTTCTCGTACCTGCTCGACCGGGCGAACCGCACCTTCCTCTGCATCGCCAGCGTCGCCGGCGGCATGGACATCGAGCAGGTCGCCGCCGAGACCCCGGACCGGGTCGTCAAGGCGCCGATCGACGCCAACACCGGCGTCGACGAGGCGAAGGCGCGCGAGATCGTCACCGCGGCCGGCTTCCCGGCCGAGATCGCCGACCAGGTCGTCGACGTCGCGGTCAAGCTGTGGCAGGCGTTCGTCGCCGAGGACGCCACGCTGGTCGAGGTGAACCCGCTGGCCACCACCAAGGACGGCAAGCTGCTGCTCCTGGACGCCAAGGTCACCCTGGACGAGAACGCCGGGTTCCGGCACCCGGACCACGAGGCCCTGGTCGACCAGGCGTCGGTGGACCCGCTGGAGCAGGCCGCCAAGGCCAAGGACCTCAACTACGTCAAGCTCGACGGCGAGGTCGGCATCATCGGCAACGGCGCGGGCCTGGTCATGTCCACGCTCGACGTGGTCGCGTACGCCGGTGAGCGGCACGGCGGCGTCAAGCCGGCCAACTTCCTCGACATCGGCGGCGGCGCGAGCGCCGAGGTGATGGCGAACGGCCTGGAGATCGTCCTCTCCGACCCGTCGGTGAAGAGCGTCTTCGTCAACGTGTTCGGCGGCATCACCGCGTGCGACGCGGTCGCCAACGGCATCGTGCAGGCGCTGGCGCTGCTCGAGCAGCGCGGCGAGAAGGCCACCAAGCCGCTCGTGGTCCGCCTCGACGGCAACAACGCCGAGGCCGGTCGGGCCATCCTCGACGGCGCGGCCAACCCGCTCATCCAGCGGGTCGACACCATGGACGGCGCGGCCGAGCGGGCCGCCGAGCTGGCAGCTGCGGGGGTCTGACAATGGCTATCTGGCTGACCAAGGACTCCAAGGTCATCGTGCAGGGGATGACCGGTTCCGAGGGTTCCAAGCACACCCGGCGGATGCTCGCCGCGGGCACCACCGTCGTCGGCGGCGTCAACCCGCGCAAGGCCGGCACCACCGTCGACTTCGACGGCACCGAGCTGCCCGTCTTCGCCTCCGTCGCGGACGCGATGAAGGAGACCGGCGCCGACGTCACGGTCATCTTCGTGCCGCCGCAGTTCACCAAGGCCGCCGTGGTCGAGGCGATCGACGCCGGCATCGACCTGGCCGTGGTGATCACCGAGGGCGTGCCGGTGCACGACACCGCCGCGTTCTGGGCGTACAACGTGGCCCAGGGCGAGCGGACCCGGATCATCGGCCCGAACTGCCCGGGCATCGCCTCGCCGGGCGCGTCCAACGCCGGCATCATCCCGGCCGACATCACCGGCTCCGGCCGGATCGGCCTGGTCAGCAAGAGCGGCACGCTGACCTACCAGATGATGTACGAGCTGCGCGACATCGGCTTCTCCACCTGCGTCGGCATCGGTGGTGACCCGATCATCGGCACCACCCACATCGACGCGCTGGCCGCCTTCGAGGCGGACCCGGAGACCGACGCCATCGTCATGATCGGTGAGATCGGCGGCGACGCCGAGGAGCGCGCGGCCGAGTTCATCAAGGCCAACGTCACCAAGCCGGTGGTCGGCTACATCGCCGGCTTCACCGCCCCGCCCGGCAAGACCATGGGTCACGCCGGCGCGATCATCTCCGGCTCGGCCGGCACCGCCGACGCGAAGAAGGCGGCGCTGGAGGCGGTCGGCGTCAAGGTCGGCAAGACCCCGACCGAGACCGCCAAGCTCATGCGGGAGATCATGTCGGGCCGCTGAGCGGTCGCACGACGTGCCGAGGGGGTCGACCGGTCCGGTCGGCCCCCTCACGCTCAGCGGTACCAGTACGGGTAGTAGTAGCTGCCCCGGGCCCGCACGATGGCGCTGGCCACGATGTTGACGACGCCGAACGCGATGGCCAGCCAGCCGAGCACCGGTGACTTGCCGTTGCGCCGCGCGTCGCGGATGGACAACCAACCGAAGACGATGCCCAGGATGCCGCAGCAGAGCAGGCCGAGCACGATGCCGAGAACGCCCCAGAGCGTGGTCCGGTCCCGGCCGGCGGCCGGTGGCGGCGGTGGCGGCGGATACGGAGCGTTCACGGCTTCCTCCGAGCGGTCGGTGCCGCGACAGGAAAGGTCGCGCCTGAAGCCGAGGCTAGACGGATCACCACCGCCGATCCGGGGGTTCGGCGAACTCGCCGCGGTATCGGACTGCCGTCCTTCGTGCGGCGTGCCAGAGTAGACGCGATGTCACGTGTCACCCCTGACCAGCCCCGCCGCTCGGCCGCCGGTCCCGGCGCCGGTGCCCGGCCGCCCGGCCGTGCCCGCCCCGGTGTCCGCGTGCCGGCGCCCCGGGCGGGCGAGCCGTCCCGCAGCCGGGCGCCGCTGCCCGTCGCCGCCGGGGTGGCCGCGCTCTGGGCCGCGGTGACCTCCTGGCTGCCGGTCACCGTGGTGCTCGGCCTGGCCCAGCTCAGCGAGGACGCCGGCTCGCTCGGCGGGGCGCTCCGCGCCGGCCTCGCCGGCTGGCTGCTCGGGCACGGGGTGCCGCTGCAGACCGCGGCCGGGCCGCTCGGCCTGGCGCCGCTCGCGCTGAGCGCGCTCGTCGTCTGGCGGCTCACCCGCGCCGGGGTGCACGTCAGCCGCGCCGTCGGGGCCCGCGGCGGCGGCTCGCCCCGGCAGGCGCTCACCGTCGCGGTCGCCGTCGCCGTCGGGTACGCGCTGCTCGGCGCGATCGCCGCGATCGCCGTCGGCGCGGGCGGCCTGCGGGTCTCCCCGGTCACCGCCGCGCTCACGTTCGCCGCGTTCGCCGCCCCGGCCGCCCTGGTCGGCGCACTGCGCACCACCGGGGTGTGGGGGCTGCTGGCGCGGCGCTGCCCGCCGGCCGTGCGGGACGGGCTGCGCACCGGCCTGGTCGCGGCGCTGCTGCTGTGCGGCGCGGGCGCCGGCGCGGCCGGGCTGGCGGTGGCCACCGGCGGCGGCGACGCGGCCGACATGATCGGGGCCTACCGCACCGGGGTGGCCGGTCAGGCCGGCATCACGCTGGTCAGCCTCGCCTACGCGCCGAACGCCACCGCCTGGTCGGTCAGCTACCTGCTCGGTCCCGGGTTCGCCGTCGGCACGGACACCGCCGTGCGCACCAGCGAGGTGTCGGTCGGCGCGCTGCCGGCCGTACCACTGCTCGCCGGCCTGCCGCGCGGGCCGGTGGACGGGCTCGGGTCGGGGCTGCTCGCGGTGCCCGTGCTGGCCGCGATGGCGGCCGGCTGGCTGCTCGCCCGGAGGCTGCTACGGGTGGCGGCCGAGGAGCGGGCCGAGGTCGGGTGGGCGGCGCTGCTGGTGCCGGCGGCGCTCGCCGGGCCGGTCGCCGGCGCGCTGCTGGGGCTGGTCGCGGCGGCCTCGGGCGGCCCGCTCGGCGGTGGTCGGCTCGCCGAGATCGGTCCGTCGCCCTGGCCGGTGGCCGGCGTGGCCACCCTGGTGATCGCCGTGGGCGCGGCGCTCGGCGCCGCCGCCACCCGCACCCTGACCCGTCCCACCGCCCCGCCGTCCCGCCCGGCGCCCCCGCCCCGCGCAACCCCCGCCGCCCGCTGACCCCGCCCGTCCGGGAGGTGGGCCGGGAACGCGCGAGGGGGCGCCCGGCGGTCGCCGGACGCCCCCTGCACGAAGCCGGTCAGGAACCGAAGTTGCCCATGTTGATCGCGGCGCCGGCGATGGCGCTGATGATGCCGACGACCACACCGACACCACCGCAGATCAGGGCGGCCTTGGCCTGGCCCGGGTTGCTGGCCTCGCCCGCCTGGACCTTCTTCTGACCCATCACGCCGAGCACGATGCCGACGATGCCGGCCGGCACACCCAGCAGCGGGCAGCACAGGCCGAGCACGATCGAGGCGATGCCGACGATCATGCCGATGAGGCCCATGGTGTTGTTCTGTCCCTGCCCCTGGCCCGGGCCGGCCGGGTAGCCGGCGGCCGGGTACTGCGGCGCGGCGCCGTACGGCTGCTGCTGCTGCGCGTACGGGTCCTGCCCGTAGGGCTGGCCGGAGGTGGGCTGGCCGTAGGGCTGACCCGAGGTCGGCTGCTGCCCGTACTGCGGCGCCTGCGGCGGCTGGGCGTACGGGTCGTGCGGCTGTGCGGTCGGGTCCTGGTTCGGCTGCTGGCCGTACGGGTCCTGACCGGGGTATCCGGGCTGCATCGAGGTGCTCCTCAAACTGGGGGTCCATGGTCGGGTGCGCACGGCACCGGGCGACGGCAGCGTATCGTGTCGCCGCCATCGGGGAGATCACCAGCGGCGCGCCCGCCCGCGGACGGGACGCCCGGAGGGCACCGATAGGGTTGTCCGCGTGACCGAGCCCGCGTCCGTCGCCCGCCTCGTCGTCCTCGTCTCCGGTTCCGGCAGCAACCTCCAGGCGCTGCTGGACGCCGCCGCCGACCCCGGATACGGGGCCCGGGTGGTGGCCGTGGGCGCCGACCGGGACGGCATCGCCGGCCTGGACCGGGCCGCCGCGGCCGGCGTGCCGTCGTTCGTCGAGCGCGTCAAGGACCACCCGACCCGTGCCGACTGGGACAAGGCCCTCACCGCCCGCGTCGCCGAGCACCGGCCCGACCTGGTCATCAGCGCGGGCTTCCTGAAGCTGGTCGGTCCGGAGTTCCTCACCGCGTTCGGCGACCGCTACCTGAACACGCACAACACGCTGCTGCCGGCGTTCCCCGGCATCCACGGCCCCCGCGACGCGCTGGCGTACGGCGTGAAGGTCACCGGGGCCACGCTGTTCTTCGTCGACGCCGGGATGGACACCGGCCCGATCGTCGCCCAGGTCGCCGTTCCGGTGCTGGACGACGACGACGAGGAGACGCTCACCGAGCGCATCAAGTCCGCCGAGCGCCGCCAGCTCGTCGAGCAGGTCGGCCGCCTGGTCCGTGAAGGTTGGACGATCACCGGCAGAAAGGTCACCATCCCGTGAGCACCACTCAGGACGCCCGCCCGATCCGGCGTGCGCTGGTCAGCGTCTACGACAAGACCGGCCTGGTCGAGCTGGCCCGGGCCCTGCACGAGGCGGGCGTGGAGATCGTCTCGACCGGCAGCACCGCGTCGACGATCTCCGGCGCGGGCGTGCCGGTGACGCCGGTCGAGCAGGTCACCGGCTTCCCGGAGATCCTCGACGGACGGGTCAAGACCCTGCACCCGAAGATCCACGGTGGCCTCCTCGCCGACCTGCGCAAGGATGCGCACGCCGCGCAGCTCGACGAGCACGGCATCGCCGGGATCGACCTGCTGGTCTCCAACCTCTACCCGTTCCAGGCCACCGTCGCCTCCGGTGCCGGCCTCGACGAGTGCGTCGAGCAGATCGACATCGGCGGGCCGGCCATGGTCCGGGCCGCCGCGAAGAACCACGCCTCGGTGGCGGTGGTGACCGACCCGGCCGCGTACCCGGCGGTGCTCGCCGCGCTCGCCGACGGCGGCTTCACCCTGGCCCAGCGGCGCGCGCTCGCCGCTCGCGCGTTCGCCGACATCGCCGACTACGACGTGGCCGTGGCCGACTGGTTCGCCTCCACGGTGGCCCCGGCGGAGGACGGGTGGCCGCGGTTCGCCGGGTCGGCGCTGCGCCGCCAGGCCGTGCTGCGCTACGGCGAGAACCCGCACCAGACGGCGGCCCTCTACACCGACCCGGGCGCGCCGGCCGGCCTGGCCCAGGCCGAGCAGCTGCACGGCAAGGAGATGTCCTACAACAACTACGTGGACGCGGACGCCGCCTGGCGGGCCGCGCACGACTTCCCCGACCAGCCCGCGGTGGCGATCATCAAGCACGCCAACCCGTGCGGCATCGCGGTCGGCGCGGACGTGGCCGAGGCGCACCGCAGGGCGCACGCCTGCGACCCGGTCTCCGCCTTCGGCGGGGTGATCGCGGTGAACCGACCGGTGAGCGTGGAGCTGGCCGGGCAGGTCGCGGAGATCTTCACCGAGGTGCTGGTGGCGCCGGGCTACGACGAGGGCGCGCTGGAGCTGCTGCGGGCCAAGAAGAACATCCGGCTGCTGCGGGCGCCCGCGTTCGCCCCCCGACCGGCCGAGTGGCGGCAGGTCGGCGGCGGCGTGCTGGTGCAGATGCGGGACGCGGTCGACGCGCCCGGCGACGACCCGGCCAACTGGACGCTGGCCACCGGCGACGCGGCCGACGAGGCCACGCTGCGCGACCTGGCGTTCGCCTGGCGGGCGGTACGCGCGGTGAAGAGCAACGCGATCCTGCTGGCCCGCGACGGCGCCACCGTCGGCGTCGGGATGGGCCAGGTCAACCGGGTCGACTCGGCGCGGCTGGCGGTCAGCCGGGCCGGCGACGAACGGGCGCGGGGCTCGGTCTGCGCCTCGGACGCGTTCTTCCCGTTCGCCGACGGGCCGAAGATCCTCATCGACGCGGGCGTCCGGGCGATCGTGCAGCCCGGCGGCTCGATCCGCGACGAGGAGACCATCGCGGCCTGCAAGGAGGCCGGCGTGACCATGTACCTGACCGGCACCCGGCACTTCTTCCACTAGGGCCCGGTTCCCGGGGGTCGAGCGGACCCCGCAGAGGGACGGTTCAGATCTGAGCGATATACCTCAGAGGCATATTCATGACTCTGAGGTATATCGCTTCACACGCCCCGGTCCCGCCGGCCGCGACACGCCGGCAGGGCCGGTGGCGGAACGCACCGGCTCCAGGTGGCCCCGCCGTCCGTGCGCCGTTGCCGGCCGCCCTGGCCGGTTGCTAGCGTGTGCCCGGCGACAACGATCGACCGTCTCCACTGTCCATGAGCCCCGGCAGGTGTGCCATGCACGTACGCGACCGGTTGACCGCCGTCGTCGTCACGTTGGCATTCGTCCTGACCGCGTTCGGCGCCGCCGTCGGCCTGCCCGCCCTCGGCCCGAGCGCCGTCGGGCCGTCCGCCGCCGGTCCGTCCGCCGCCGGTCCGTCCGCCGCCGGGCCGTCCGCCGCCGGTCCGGCCGATGCCGGCCCGGGTGCCGCCGTACCCGCCCGGGGCTGCCGGGCCCGGCCGGTCGCGTCGCTCGGCGCGTACCCGCAACGGCCGTGCGCGGAGTTGTCCGGCGGGTGGTGGGGTGAGCGGCGCGGCGGCCTCGCCTACGGCGACGGGCCCGACGAACCGCTCCCGGCCGCGCCGCCGAGCGTCGCCGGCCCGATCGTGTCGGCGCGGCTCGTTCCCGACCGCCGGCCGCCGGCCCGACCGCTGCCGCCGCCCGGCGTGCCGGCGGCGCGTGCGCCGCCCACCGCCTGAGCCGCGCCGGAGCCTGCCGCGTCGACCCGGCGGCACCGCCGCTGCCCGCCGTCGCCCACGGGGGCGCGCCTCACGCACCCCGTCCGCGTCTCGCCGAGGCCTCGTCCCCACTTCCTCCGGGGGACGGGGCCTCAGACGTCCGGGCGCACCTCGGCGAAGTGACAGGCGCTGGGGTGCGGGTCCGCGGCCCGGGGCACCGTCTGCGGGTCCTGGGTGGCGCAGACCTCCTCCGCCTTCCAGCACCGGGTGCGGAACCGGCAGCCCGACGGCGGGTCGGCCGGACTCGGCACGTCCCCGCTGAGCCGGATGATGCTCCGCTCCGTACGGGCCTCCGGGTCGGGCACCGGCACCGCCGAGAGCAACGCCTGGGTGTACGGGTGAGTGGCCCGCCGGTAGATCTGCTCCTCGGTGCCGATCTCGACGATCCGGCCCAGGTACATCACCGCCACCCGGTCGGAGATGTGCCGGACCACCGACAGGTCGTGGGCGATGAAGATGTACGAGAGCCCGAACTCGTCCTGGAGCTGCTCCAGCAGGTTGATCACCTGGGCCTGGATGGAGACGTCCAGGGCCGACACCGGTTCGTCGCACACGATGATCTCGGGTCGCAGGGCGAGCGCGCGGGCGATGCCGATGCGCTGCCGCTGACCGCCGGAGAACTGGTGCGGATAGCGGTTCAGGTGCTCCGGGTTGAGCCCGACCACGTCCAGCAGCTCCCGGACCCGCTGCCGCCGGCTGCCCTTCGGGGCGGCCTCGGGGTGGATCGCGAACGGCTCGCCGATGATGTCGCCGACCGTCATCCTCGGGTTCAGCGAGGTGTACGGGTCCTGCATCACCATCTGCATGTTCCGGCGCAGCCGGCGCAGCTCCGACCCGGACGCCCGGAACAGGTCCTTCCCCTCCAACGTGGCCCGGCCGGAGGTCGGCGTCTCCAACCGCATCAGCAACCGGGCCAGGGTCGACTTGCCGCAGCCGGACTCGCCCACCACCCCGAGCGTCTCGCCACGGCGCAGCTCGAAGCTCACCCCGTCGACCGCCCGTATCGCGCCGATCTGCCGCTTGAACAGCACCCCCTGGGTGATCGGAAAGTGCTTCACCAGGTCGTCGACGGCGAGGACGGTCTCGCCCCGGACCTTGGTGGAGTCAGCCGGCGCGGTCATCGTGGACCTCCTGCGCGAAGTGGCACGCGCTGGTCCGGCCGTCGCCGAGCACGAGGTCGTGCGGCACCTCGTCGACGCAGACCTGCTGCGCGTACGGGCAGCGGGGATGGAACGGGCAGCCGGAGGGGATCCGCATCAGGTTCGGCGGCAGCCCCCGGATCGTGGACAGCGCCCGGCCGCGCACGTCGAGCCGGGGGATCGACTCCAGCAACCCCTTCGTGTACGGGTGGGCCGGCGCCCGGTACAGCGAGCGGACGTCGGCGTGCTCGACGATCCGGCCGGCGTACATGACCGCGATCCGGTCCGCCACGCCGGCCACCACGCCGAGGTCGTGGGTGATCAGGATGAGCGCCATGCCCAGGTCGCGCCGCAGGTCGGCCAGGAGGTCCATGATCTGGGCCTGCACGGTGACGTCGAGCGCGGTGGTGGGCTCGTCGGCGATCAGCACCTTGGGGTCCAGCGCCAGCGCCATGGCGATCATGACGCGCTGCCGCATGCCGCCGGAGAACTGGTGCGGGTAGTCGCCCAGCCGGTTCGCCGCGGCCGGGATGCGGACCAGGTCCATCAGCTCGACGGCGCGTCGGCGCGCGTCGGCCCGGGACAGCCCGGCCCGCTCGCGCAGCGACTCACCGATCTGCCAGCCGACCGGGAAGACCGGGTTCAACGCCGACAGCGCGTCCTGGAAGATCATCGCGATCTCTGTGCCGCGTACCTGCCGGCGCTCCTCCTCGGAGCGGGTGAGCAGGTCCCGCCCCTGGTAGAGGATCTGACCACCGCGTACGTGCGCCGGTGGGGTGTCCAGGATGCCCATGATCGCCTGGGCGGTGACCGACTTGCCGGAGCCCGACTCGCCGAGCACGGCCAGCGTCTCGCCGGCGTCCAGGTGATAGGTCACCCCGTTGATCACCCGGGCCACGCCCTCCCGGGTGCGGAACTCGACGTGCAGGTCCCGTACCTCCAGCAGGTGCCCGCCGGGCGGGGTGGGGGAGGCCGGCGTGGGCCGGACCGCGTTCTGGGTCATCAGGAAGTCACCGGAGCTTCGGGTCGAAGGCGTCGCGGACCGCGTCGCCGAGCATGATGAAGGCGAGCACGGTCAGCGCGAGGAAGACCGACGGCACGATCAGCGGGGTCGCCGACTCCCGCATGTGCACCCGCCCGGCGTCGATGTCGATGCCCCAGGAGATGGTCGGCGCCTTCAGGCCGATGCCGAGGAAGCTCAGCGTCGCCTCGGCCGCGATGAACGAGCCGAGCGCGATGGTGAGCACCACGATGGCCGGGGCGAGCGCGTTCGGCAGGATGTGCCGCCACATGATCCGGCCGTTGCCGGCGCCGAGCATCCGGGCGGCGGCCACGTAGTCCTGCTCCCGGGCGGTGATGACCGAGGAACGGACCACCCGGGCCGCGGTGGTCCAGCCGAGCAGCGCCAGCACCAGGATGACCGCGAAGAGCCGGACCGTCTCGCCGCTGGTGCTCACCCGCTTGAGCAGCACGATCGCGGCCAGCAGCAGCGGGATGCCGAGCACGATGTCGATCACCCGGGAGAGCACCGCGTCGACCCACCCGCCGAAGAAGCCGGCGAGCATGCCGACGACGAGCGCGATCACGCCGGTGATCAGCGCGGAGAACGCGCCCACCAGCAGCGAGGCCCGGGCGCCGTAGACCGCCCGGGCGAACGTGTCGCAGCCCTGGAAGTCGTACCCGAAGATGGCCCCGCCGGACGGTCCGGCGTGCTGCCGGGAGAGCACGCAGTCGCGCGGGTCGTTCGCGGTGAACAGCCCGGGGAAGGCGGCCATCGCGGCGACCAGCACGACCAGCAGCAGGCTGACCCAGAAGACCGGGTTGCGGCGCAGGTCCCGCCAGGCGTCGCCGGCCAGGCTGCGCGACCGTCCCGGCCGGCCGGCCCGGTCGGGGGTCCCGGGCTCGCCGGAGACGCCCCGCCGCGCCGACTGGTCCTCCGTCGCCGCCACGCTCTCGAAGTCACTCATAGCGGATCCTCGGGTCGAGTACGGCGTAGAGCACGTCCACCACCAGGTTGGACAGCAGGTAGACCACGACGAGCACGCTGACGATGCCCACCACCAGCGGGCCGTCCTCGGTGCGGATGCCGCGGAACAGGTTGAAGCCGACGCCGGGGATGTTGAACACGCCCTCGGTGATGATCGCGCCGCTCATCAGGTTGCCCAGTTCCACGCCGAGGAAGGTGACCACCGGGATGAGCGAGTTGCGCAGCACGTGCACGCCGACGATCCGCCGCCGGACCAGGCCCTTCGCGCGGGCGGTGCGGACGTAGTCGGCGCGCAGGTTCTCGGTGACCGAGGTCCGAGTCAGCCGCAGGGCGGTGGCCAGCGAGAGCGAGCCGAGCACGATGCCGGGCAGCAGCAGCGCCCAGAAGGAGGGCTGGGCGCCGGCGGTGGGCGGGAAGATCGGCCAGCGTACGCCGAGGAAGTACTGCGCCAGCGGGGCGAGCACGATGGTGGGGATGCCGAGCACCAGCAGCGTCAGCACCAGCGTGGCGTGGTCGAAGACGCCGGCGCGCCGGATGGCCGCGAGCACGCCGGCGGTGACCCCGAAGATCACGGTCACGGCCAGCGCGATCAACGCCAGCTTCACGGTGACCGGCCAGGCGGCGGCGAGGATGTCACTGATCTGCCGTCCGGTCAGCGACTGGCCGAGGTCGCCCCGGACCAGGCCGCCGAGGTAGTTGACGTAGCGGTAGAAGAAGCCGCCGACGCCGGTCGCGTCCAGGTGGTACTTCTCGGTCAGGTAGGCCCGCTGGGCCGCGGTGACCGGCCGCTCCCCGGCGAGCGCCTGGATCGGGTCACCCTGCCCGGCGAACATCAGCGCGTAGACGATCAGCGTGGTCCCGAAGAAGGCGAGGACCATCTGGAGCAGCCGCCGCAGGATGAACCGGAACATGCTGGCAAGTCTGCCGAAACGGGGCGAACTACGTGCCAATGCGAGGGCCGGGCCACCCGGTGGGGGTGGCCCGGCCCTCGACGGGGTGGGTCAGGCGCGCTCGATCTTCAGCAGGTCGACCCGGTCGAAGAGGTCCACGTGGACGTTCTTGACCTTGGTGGAGTGGCCGAAGTTGTTCTGCCCGTACCGCAGCGGGATCACCGGCAGATCCTGCGCGAGCAGGTCCTCCGCCGCCTGGTACTTCTTGATCGCCTCGTCCTCGGTCGCCGCCCGGGCGCCCTCGGCGAGGAGCTTGTCGAACTCCGGGTTGCTGTAGCCGTAGTAGTTCGACGAGCCGTTGGTGCTGTACAGCGGGCCCAGGTAGTTCTCCATGGACGGGTAGTCCATCACCCAGCCCATCCGGAACAGGCCGACCGACTGCTTCTGCTTGAGCTTGGTCAGCAGGTCCGCGAACTTCGGCTCGGCGTTGCCGACGCACTCCACGCCCAGGTTGGCCTTCAGCTGGTTGCAGGTGGCGTCGATCCAGTCCTTGTGGCCGCCGTCGCCGTTGTAGGACAGCTCGATCTTCTTCGGGCCGCCCGCGGCCTCGTACATCGCCTTGGCCTTGGCCGGGTCGAACGCGCCCGCCGTGCCGATGGTGTTCTCCCGGTAGCCGGCGACCACCGGAGAGACGAACGAGCGGGCCGGCTGCTGCGAGTCCTTGAAGATCGACTTGGTGATCTCGTCCCGGTCGATCGCCATCGAGATCGCCTTGCGCACCTCGGGCTTGCTGAACTCCTTCTGGAACGTCGGGAAGGCCAGCACCTGAAGCGACGACGCCGGGCTCTGCTGGAACCGGTCACCGAGGTCGGTGGCGGCGGTCGACAGGTTCTCGGTCGGGATCGTCTTGATCACGTCGAGGTTGTCCGACAGCACGTCCGCGTACGCGGCGGTCGGCTGCTGGTAGATCCGGAACTCGACGCCACCGACCTTGGGCTGCTGGCCCGGGAAGGCGTCGTACTTCTCCACCTCGACCTTGGCGTCGTGCTGCCAGTTGCCCTTCATCTTGAACGGACCCTGGCCGATCGGCGCCTGCTCGTACCCCTCGGCCAGCACGCCGGGCGCGGAGAAGGCCGCCTTGGGCAGCGGGTAGAAGGCGGTGTAGCCGAGCATGGTCTTGAAGTCCACGTACGGCTCGGTGAGCGTCACGGTGAAGGTCAGGTCGTCGACCTTCTTCAGGCCGCTCAGCGTCTGGGCCTTCGGCTTCTCGCCCTGGAGGTCCGCGTAGCCGGCGACCTTCTCGAAGAAGTAGCTCGAGTTCTGGCCGTTCGGGGCGTACGCGCCGTAGTTCCACGCGTCCAGGTAGTTGTCGGCGGTGACCTTCTCGCCGTTGTGGAACGTGTAGCCGGGCTTCAGCTTGATCGTCCAGACCTTGTTGTCCGACGACGTCACCGACTCGGCCGCCACCTCGTGCGGCTTGTTCGCCTCGTCGTAGTCGACCAGCGGGCTGAACAGGGCCGACAGGACCTGGGAGCCGCTCGTCTCGTTGGTGTTGGTCGGCACCAGGTGCTGCGGCTCGGCGATCTCGATCCGCACGGCCGCATCGGGGTCGCCTGCGCCACCGCTGCCGCCGCCCGAGCCGCAGGCCGCCAGGCCCAGCGTCACCGCGAGCGGAAGAGCGGTCCAGGCCGCGAGCCTACGAACACGCATGGAGTCTCCTCATCTCCTCACGCTGCGCTGTCGTCCCGGCGCTGGGTGACTCTGCGCAACGAGCCGTAACGGTAGGTCGCGAGGCGGCGACTCGACAACGTGTGCGTTGCGGAGCGGTAACGGAGCGTGCCCCCCGGCCTTGTCGCTGCGGCTTCCGCCTGCTAGCTCCGGCCCTCTGGGCGGCATCTTTTCGAAGATGTGCGGCCGGCTCGGGTGTGGGTGGCCCGGATTGCGTGCGCTGCCACGGGCGTCCCGTCCGTCCCGCGCCGGGGCCGTCCGTCCGATTCTCCGGCCCTCCCGGTGACGCTGCGTGACTTAACGCACGTTGCGGAGCGTCATCGTCGGCCGTCGTCGTCCGGCCCGACCACCGACGTGAGACGATCACGGCGTGACGGCGACGATCCTGGACGGCAAGGCCACGGCGGCGGAGATCAAGGACGAGCTGCGGGAGCGGGTCAAGGCGCTAGCCGAGCGCGGCATCACCCCCGGGCTCGGCACCGTGCTGGTCGGGGAGGACGCCGGCTCCCAGGCGTACGTCAACGGCAAGCACCGCGACTGCGCGGAGGTCGGCATCGCCTCGCTCCGCGTCACGCTGCCGGCCGACGCCGGCCAGGAGCGCCTCGACGCGGCGCTGGCCGAGCTGAACGCCGACCCGGCCTGCCACGGCTACATCGTCCAGCTCCCGCTCCCGAGCCACCTGGACACCCAACGGGCGCTGGAGTCGATCGACCCGGACAAGGACGCCGACGGCCTGCACCCGGTCAACCTCGGTCGACTCGTGCTCGGCTACGACGCCCCGCTGCCCTGCACCCCGCGCGGCATCGTGGAGCTGCTGCGCCGGCACGACGTGCCGCTGCGCGGCGCGAACGTCGCCGTCGTCGGCCGGGGCAACACGGTGGGTCGGCCGCTCGGCCTCCTGCTCACCCGACGCAGCGAGAACGCCACCGTCACGCTCTGCCACACCGGCACGCTCGACCTGGCCGCGCACACCCGGGCCGCCGACATCGTGATCGTCGCCGCCGGGGTGCCGGGGCTGCTCACCGCCGACATGATCACCCCCGGCGCGACAGTGGTGGACGTCGGCATCACCCGGGTGATCGGCGAGGACGGCAAGGGGCGCTACACCGGCGACGTCGACCCGGAGGTGGTCGAGGTGGCCGGCCGGCTGGTGCCGATGCCGGGCGGCGTCGGCCCGATGACCCGCGCCATGCTGCTGACCAACGTGGTCGAGCGGGCCGAGCAAACGGGCTGACCCACCCAGGCAGGTCATAACCGTCCGCCCCTGGCCCGATCGGTGCCAGGATGGCTGATACGGTCCGGAAAACCGACTGGTATCAGGGAGTGGGACGACCATGGGTAAGAAGGTCACTGTCGTCGGCGCCGGCTTCTACGGCTCGACCACCGCACAGCGCCTGGCCGAATACGACGTCTTCGACACCGTCGTGATCACCGACATCGTGGAGGGCAAGCCGGCTGGTCTCGCGCTGGACCTCAACCAGTCCCGCGCGGTCGAGGGCTTCGAGACCACCGTCGTCGGCGTCACCACCGGCCCGAACGGCGAGGGTTACGAGGCCATCGAGGGCTCGGACGTCGTCGTCATCACCGCCGGCCTGCCGCGCAAGCCGGGCATGAGCCGGATGGACCTGCTGGAGACCAACGCCAAGATCGTCCGGCAGGTCGCCGAGAACGTCGCCAAGTACGCCCCGAACGCCGTCGTCATCGTGGTGTCGAACCCGCTCGACGAGATGACCGCGCTGGCCCAGCTCGCCACGCAGTTCCCGAAGAACCGGGTGCTCGGCCAGGCCGGCATGCTGGACACCGCCCGGTTCACCAACTTCGTCGCCGAGGCGCTGAGCGTACCGGTGAAGTCGGTGCGGACCCTGACCCTGGGCTCGCACGGCGACACCATGGTCCCGGTCCCGTCCAAGAGCACGGTGAACGGCAAGCCGCTGCGCGACGTCATGCCGGCCGAGCAGATCGAGGAGCTGGTCGTCAAGACCCGCAACGGTGGCGCCGAGGTCGTCGCGCTGCTCAAGACCGGTTCGGCCTACTACGCGCCGTCCGCCGCCGCGGCCCGGATGGCGAAGGCCGTGGCCGAGGACTCCGGCGAGGTCATGCCGGTCTGCGCCTGGGTCGACGGCGAGTACGGCATCGACGGCGTCTACCTCGGTGTCGAGGCGGAGATCGGCGCCGAGGGCGTGAAGCGCGTCGTCGAGACCGACCTGGACGCCGACGAGCTGGCCGCCCTGAAGGAGGCCGCCGAGGCCGTCCGCGCCAAGCAGGGCGACGTCGCCTCCATGTGACCCGAGCATCACCCCGGAAGGGGCGGCCGGCTTCCACCGACCGCCCCTTCCCCCTTTCCGCCCCACCCGCCGGCGGGGTGGGGGGTGAAGGGGGCGGGGAGGTGGGGGGTGGCCAGGAGGAGGGGAGAGAGGGTGCGCAGGGTGGACTCGCGGGAGGCGCGCGCCCGGGGCGGGTCCTCCTCGTGGGCGTAGGGGAGGGACGGGTCGACCAGCTGGATCGAGTGGACCAGCAGGTCGCCGGTGACCAGGAGGCGGTCGTCGCCGTGCTCCACCAGCACCGACTGGTGGCCGGGGGTGTGGCCGGGCGTGCTCAGCACGCGTACCCCGGGGGTCAGTCGGGTCTCGCCGTCGAGCACCCGCAGCCGGCCGGCGGCGCGCAACGGCCCCAACAGCCGGGCCGGCAGGTCCGGGTGGAACAGCTCCAGCGCGTCCAGTTCCGCGCGCTGGACCAGATGGTCCGCGTTTCCGAAGAGCGGACCGGCCCAGCCCACGTGGTCGCTGTGCAGGTGGGTGAGCACGACCGTGCGCACGTCCGCCGGGTCGATGCCGGCGGCGGTCAGCTCGGCGGGCAGCCGGCCCGGCACCGGCGCCCAGCTCGCGGCGAGCGCGTCCGCCGGGCCGATGCCGGCGTCGACCAGGGTGACCGGGCCGTCCCCGGCGCGCAGCGCGAACGCGCGGAACGGCAGCCACCAGCCGCCGTCCGGGCCGACGGCGTCCGGGTCCCGCCGGTCCGCCTCGTGCCACTGGGCGTCGGTGGCGCCCGGGAACGCCTCCTCGCGGGGCTGGAAGAAGGGACCCGCGCCGTCGAGCAGTGCGGTGACCGTGATAGACCCG
The DNA here is from genome assembly GCF_049315235.1 of Micromonospora sp. WMMD754. NCBI lineage: Bacteria > Bacillati > Actinomycetota > Actinomycetes > Micromonosporales > Micromonosporaceae > Micromonospora > Micromonospora sp. WMMD754. The sequence goes on along the minus strand of NZ_CP186058.1, from coordinate 1,099,858 downwards.
ACCGTGTGCGTCAGCGGCATCCGGGAAGGATGCCATCGCGACCCGTTCCGGGCGATCCCGTTCCCGGGGTGAGGCCGGCTGGGGCGCCCCGATCAGTTTGCAGTACGCTCGTACTGCTTGAGCACGTGTCCCCCGAGAGGAGCGCCGGCCGATGGCGAAGATCAAGGTAAACAACCCGGTCGTGGAGATCGACGGCGACGAGATGACCCGGATCATCTGGAAGCAGATCCGGGAGCAGCTGATCCTGCCCTACCTCGACGTCGACCTGCACTACTACGACCTGTCGATCCAGCACCGCGACGCCACCGACGACCAGGTCACCGTCGACGCCGCCAACGCCATCAAGGAGCACGGCGTCGGCGTCAAGTGCGCCACCATCACCCCGGACGAGGCCCGGGTGGAGGAGTTCGGCCTGAAGAAGATGTGGCGGTCGCCGAACGGCACCATCCGCAACATCCTCGGCGGCGTGGTCTTCCGCGAGCCGATCATCATGTCGAACGTGCCGCGGCTCGTTCCGGGCTGGACCAAGCCGATCATCATCGGCCGGCACGCGCACGGCGACCAGTACAAGGCCACCGACTTCGTCGTCCCCGGCCCGGGCACGGTCACCATCACCTACACGCCGGCCGACGGCGGCACCCCGATGGAGATGGAGGTCGCCAACTTCCCCGGCGGCGGCATCGCCATGGGCATGTACAACTACGACGAGTCGATCCGGGACTTCGCCCGCGCCTCGTTCCGGTACGGCCTGGACCGCAACTACCCGGTCTACATGTCCACCAAGAACACCATCCTCAAGGCGTACGACGGCCGGTTCAAGGACATCTTCGCCGAGGTGTTCGAGAACGAGTTCAAGGCCGAGTTCGACGCCGCCGGCCTGACCTACGAGCACCGGCTGATCGACGACATGGTCGCCGCCGCGCTCAAGTGGGAGGGCGGGTACGTCTGGGCGTGCAAGAACTACGACGGTGACGTGCAGTCCGACACCGTCGCGCAGGGCTTCGGCTCGCTCGGCCTGATGACCTCGGTGCTGCTCTCCCCGGACGGCCGCACCGTCGAGGCCGAGGCCGCCCACGGCACCGTCACCCGGCACTACCGGCAGTACCAGAAGGGCGAGAAGACCTCGACCAACCCGATCGCCTCGATCTACGCCTGGACCCGGGGCCTGGCCCACCGGGGCAAGCTGGACGGCACCCCGGCGGTCACCGAGTTCGCCAACACGCTGGAGCAGGTCATCGTGGAGACCGTCGAGGGCGGTCAGATGACCAAGGACCTCGCGCTGCTCATCTCGCGGGACGCCCCGTGGCTGACCACCGACGAGTTCATGAACGCGCTCGACGAGAACCTGGCCCGCAAGCTCTCCGCCTGACGTGCAAGGAAGGGCCCCTTTTTAACGCCTGGCGTTGTAGAAGGGGCCCTTCTTAACACCTCAGGGCCTGGGCGCGTCGCCCGACTGGCGTGACTTCGCTCGGTGCGCCCTCGTTGACTCTGGTGGACGAGATGCCAGTCGCGTCCAGGAAGGTCGGCCGCGGTCACGCGCCGACCAGCCGACCTTCGTGGCTGCTGAGCGCAGCCAGCCGTCCCTTCCCTGCGGGGGGCCCTGTCCCGGGCCCCCCGCGCCCGCCCTCACGTCTTGCGCCGGTGGTGGTTAAGAAGGGGCCCTTCCTCTACCGCAGGCGTTAATAAGGGGCCCTTCCTTTCACGCGGTGCGGAGGAGTTCGGCGGCGCGTTCCGGGGCGATGTCGTTGATGAACACGCCCATGCCGGACTCCGAGCCGGCCAGGTACTTCAGCTTGTCCTTCGCCCGCCGGATGCTGAACAACTGCAGGTGCAGGTGGCCCAGCTCCCGGTCGATCCGCACCGGCGCCTGGTGCCAGGCGGCGATGTAGGGCATGGGCAGGTCGAAGAGCCCGTCGAAGCGGCGCAGCAGGTCCAGGTAGAGCGGCCCGAAGGCGTCCCGCTCGGCGTCGTCGAGCGCCGGGATGTCCGGCACCGGCCGGTTCGGGGCCACGTGCACCTCGAACGGCCAGCGCGCCGCCGCCGGGACGTACGCGGTCCAGTGCTCGTTGCTCGTCACCACGCGTTCGCCGGCGGCGCGTTCGGCGGCCAGCACGTCGGCGTAGAGGTTGCCGCCGGTGCGGTCGGCGTGCCGCCGGGCGGCGGCCAGCATGGTGCGGGTCCGCGGCGTGACGAAGGGGTACGCGTAGATCTGGCCGTGCGGGTGGTGCAGCGTCACCCCGATCTCCACGCCCCGGTTCTCGAACGGGAAGACCTGCTCCACGCCGGGCAGCGCGCTGAGCGCGCTGGTGCGGTCGGCCAGCGCGTCCAGCACGGTCCGCACCCGCCGGGGGGAGAGCCGGGCGAACGAGGCGTTGTGGTCGTCGGTGAAGCAGACCACCTCGCACCTGCCGCGCCCGGGGCGGACCGGGGTGAACGGGGTGATCTCGGCCGGCTCGTCGGCCACCCGCTGGCTCAGCGAAGGGAACCGGTTCTCGAAGACCACCACGTCGTAGTCGGGCGCCGGGATCTCGCTGTGCCGGTCGCCCCGGGACGGGCAGAGCGGGCACTGGTCCGCCGGGGGCAGGAACGTGCGGGTCTGCCGGTGCACCGCCACCGCCACCCACTCGTCGGTCAGCGGGTCGTACCGCAGTTGCGAGGCCGGCGGCGGCGGGGGCAGATCCCGCCGGTCCGGCTGGTCCCGCACCGCGTCGTCCCGCTCGTCGAAGTAGATCAGCTCCCGGCCGTCGGCCAGTTCGATCTGCGTACGCTTCACTCCGCCCCCTTCGTCGCCGGCGCCGTCACCAGCTCACCGACCCTGTCCTCGAGTACCCGCCGTGCCTCGGGTGCCAACCGGTCGTCGGTGACCAGCACGTCCGCCGCGTCCAGGCCGACGATCGAGGAGATGCCGACCGTGCCCCACTTGGTGTGGTCGGCGAGCACCACCAGCCGGTCGGCGGCGGCCACCAGCGCCCGGTTCGTGTCCGCCTCCATCAGGTTGGGCGTGGTGAACCCGGCCCGCTCGCTGATCCCGTGCACGCCGAGGAAGAGCAGGTCCAGGTGGAGCGCGGCGACGGCGGCCACGGCCAGCGGGCCGACCAGCGCGTCGGACGGCGTGCGCACGCCGCCGGTGAGCACCACGGTCTGGTCCGGCCGGCCACCGACGTGCAGGATCTCGGCCACCGGCAGCGAGTTGGTGACCACGGTGAGCCCGGGCACGTCCACCAGGCGGCGGGCCAGCTCGGCGGTGGTGGTGCCGGCGGAGAGCGCGATCGCGGCGCCGGGGCGGACCAGCCGGGCGGCGTGGTCGGCGATCGCCGCCTTCTCGGCGGACTGGCGGACCGACTTGGCGGAGAAGCCGGGCTCGTCGGTGGAGCTGGGTCCGGCCAGCGTCGCGCCGCCGTGCACCTTGGCGAGCAGACCCTGCTCGTGCAGCGTCTCCAGGTCCCGCCGGATGGTCATGTCGGAGACGCCGAACTCGGCGGCCAGCTCGGTGACGCGAACGCCGCCGGCGGCGCGGACCCGTTCCAGGATGGTGGTCTGTCGTTGCCGCGCCAGCATCCCTGGTCACCTCCCGAGCCTCGCGACCGGGCACGCGACGATGCGCACTCACGCGGTCGAACGTATTTCAACAATAACGAACACTAGCGTGCGGGCGGGGCGGATGCGAGACCGCCGCCGTCCCGGGGCGGGACGACGGCGGTCGGAAGGCGCGTGACGGGGGAGACGCGGCCGGCGGTCAGGCGGGCTGGAGGCGCGGCTCCACCCAGCCGGTCTCGGTCAGGTGCTCCATCACCCGCTGGACCGCCTCCTCGACGGTCAGGTCCGAGGTGTCCACCGCCAGGTCGGCGTCGGTCGGCTCCTCGTACGGGTCGTCGATGCCGGTCATCCCGGTGATCAGGCCGGCCCGGGCGCGGGCGTAGAGGCCCTTGCGGTCGCGCTGCTCGCAGACCGCCAGCGGGGTGGCCACGTGGACCAGGAGGAAGCCCGCCCCGGCCGCCTGGGCCATCTCGCGGGCGGTCGCCCGGGCGGCCGCGTACGGCGCGATCGGGCAGCAGATGCCGACCCCCCGGTGCCGGGCGATCTCGGCGGCCACCCAGCCGATCCGGCGCACGTTCAGGTCCCGGTCGGCCTTGCTGAAGCCCAGCCCGGCCGAGAGTTCCCGCCGCACCACGTCGCCGTCGAGCAGCGTGATGGTCCGGTCGCCCTGCTCCCGCAGCGCGTCGGCCAGCCCGCGGGCGATCGTCGACTTGCCCGAGCCGGAGAGACCGGTCAGGAAGATCACCAGCCCGCGGTGCCGCCGGGGCGGACGGGCCCGGGCCAGCTCCCGGGCCACCGCCGGCGGCGTGTGCCACTCGGGCAGCGGGAAGCCCCGGTCCAGCAGGTCGTCGATCTCGTGCTGGCCGAGCGCCAGCCGCCGGTTGCGCGGCGGGATGTCCTCCCGCCAGCGCCACTGCCCGTCCCGGTTGTCGTACGCCAGCTCGCGCGGCACCAGCACCCGCAGGCCGGCGCCGGAGAGCATGCCCTCGGTGGAGAGCAGGTGGGTCACCCCGTAGGCGGCGGCCACCCGGGCCCGCAGCAGCGCGTCGCTGATCTCGTCGCGCCGCCGTGCCAGCGGCACCGCCACCAGGGTCGCCGGCGGCATCCGGTCGCGGGCGGCGAACACGGTGCGCACCAGCGCCTCGGCCGGCAGGCCGCCGGTGGTCTGCTCGCCCACCGGGATCAGCACCAGCAGGTGCGCCCCCAGGGTGCGGGCCGCGTGCGCGATCTGGGCCAGCTGCGGGCGGTGCAGCGGGCGGTCGGCGAAGACGCCGAGCACCCGACCCGGCGGCAGCAGGCCGCGTACCTCGTCCGGACTGCGCCGCAGGCGCTGGAACGGCCCGTGGCCGCCGTCGCCCAACCGGCGGACCGCGCCGCCCACGCCGACCGTGCCCTCGCGGACCGGCCACGCGTCGACCACGTCCATGGCCGCCACCGGGGCACCCTCGCCGTCGGTGAGCACCAGCGCCCGTCGGGCCGGGTCGGCCAGGTCGAGCCCGTCGGCGAGCGCCGCCGGCACCTGGAGCGTCACCGGCACCGGCCAGGGCGTGCCGTCGGCGAGCCGGCCGCGCCGGCCCAGCGACGCCAGGTCGGCCCGGGTCATGAAACCGGTCAGCGGCGTGTACGCCCCGGTCAGCAGTAACTCGAGATCGGCCAGCTCAGCGGGTCTCGGCGCGTACGACGGCGCATCCCGCAGAACATCCTCGGGCAGGACCCACCCGTTGCTCATCGAACCCCCAACTCACCGGCCGGCACACAGTTTCGCAGCCCACCGGCGATCGGTCGAGAGCGCCACTCCACCTCCCGGCCACCCGGCCGTCGGCCGGGTGTCGCCGCGGCTCAGCCGGCGGCGTCCAACGCCGCCGCGCCGAACGACACGGCGAACCGCTCGCACCAGATCGAGACGCTGGTCAGGCCGGTGAGATCGGTGCCGGCGGGGATCGCGTACGCCTGGTCGCCGCGGTTTCCCTTGAGCGGGCCGAGCGCCACGTGCCGGCCGTCGTCGAACACGCGCCAGCCGGACGGACCGGTCCGAACCGGCTGGTCGGTCAGCCAGACCTGAAGATCCGGACCGTTTGAGGTGTTCAGCCCGACCAGTTCCAACCGGTGCCGCCCGTCCACGGTCCGGACGATCCGCGCGGTGCCCCGGGTCTCGTGCTCGTGGCTGACGAACGCGCCGCTGCCGACCAGCACCGGGCCGGCCGGCGTGGGCGTCGACGCGGGCGCGGACGCCGAGGCGGGCGCGGACGCCGGCGTGGCCGTGGGCACCGCCACCAGCTCCTCGTGCACCTCGGTGTCGGTGACCAGCTTCCACGGCTGGAACCAGTAGAGGGCGGTGGCCGCCCCGACGGCGAGGACGGCGAGGACGACCCAGGTCAGCGGGGCGCGCAGCAGGCGGATCGGCATGCGTCGAGTCTCCCGGCGCCGGGCCGCGTGGTCACCGGTCCGGGCGCTTACGGAAGCCTTACCGACGGTGTCGGGGCGGAATCAGGGGCAACCCCGAGCGTTTCCCGGTGCCCCGACCGGCACGCACTTCCTAGGCTAGGCGGCGTGACACTGCTCGCGACCGAGTCGCTGACCAAGACGTACGGAGGCCGGGTCACCGCGTTGGCCGACCTCACCGTGTCGGTCGAGCCGGGGATCATCGGGCTGGTGGGCGCGAACGGCGCCGGCAAGTCCACCCTGATCAAGATCCTGCTGGGTCTGCTCCCACCGACCAGCGGCCGGGTGCAGGTGCTCGGCCTCGACCCCACCACCGATCCGGCCGCGGTCCGCGCCCGGGTCGGCTACATGCCCGAGCACGACGCGCTCCCGCCCGACCTCTCCGCCGCCGAGCTGGTCACCCACCTCGGCCGGATGAGCGGGCTGCCGCGCACGGTCGCCCGGGAACGGGCCTCCGAGGCGCTGCGCCACGTCGGCCTGCACGAGGAGCGGCACCGGGCCGTCGGCGGTTACTCCACCGGCATGAAACAGCGGGTCAAGCTCGCCCAGGCCCTGGTGCACGACCCCGACCTGCTGCTGCTCGACGAGCCCACCAACGGCCTCGACCCGGCCGGCCGGGACGCCATGCTCGCGCTGGTCCACCGGATCGGCACCGAGTTCGGCATCTCCGTGGTGGTCTGCTCGCACCTGCTCGGCGAGGTGGAGCGGATCTGCGACACGCTCGTCGCCATCGACGGCGGGCGGCTGCTGCGCGCCGACCGCGTCGCCGCCATGACCACCGCCACGGACGTGCTCGCCGTCGAGGTGAGCGAGGGTACGGAGGAACTGGCCGCCCGGCTCGCCGCGCTCGACCTGCCGGTGTCCCGCGACGGGCGGCTGCTGCTCGTCCCGCTCGCCGACGACGACACCTACGACCTGATCCTCGGCGCGGTCGCCGAGCTGGACCTGCCGCTGCACCGGCTGGACCAGCGGCGGCACCGGGTGGCCGAGCTCTTCGCCCCGAGGGAGCCCAGCCATGTCTGACGCGACCGGAGTCATCCACGACATCGGCTACCAGCGCTACACCGGGCCGCGGCTGGGCCGCCGGCAGGTGTTCGGCGCGCTCTACGGCCACGGCGTGCGGACCGTCTTCGGGCTGGGCCGCAGCGCCAAGGCGAAGATCTTCCCCTGGCTGGTGGTCGCCGTGGTCACCGTGGTGGCCGCCGGGTTGACCGCGGTACGCAGCCAGATCGGCGAGGTGGTGATGACGTACGCCCAGTTCGCCGACGCGATGAGCTGGCTGGTCATCTTCTTCGTCGCGGTGGCCGCCCCCGAGCTGGTCTCCCGTGACCTGCGCAGCGGCGTGCTGCCGCTCTACTTCTCCCGGCCGCTGCCGCGCGGCGACTACGCGCTGGCCAAGCTGCTGGCCCTGGGCACCGCGCTCTGGCTGCTGCTCGGCGGCCCGCAGCTGGTGATGTTCCTCGGCGCCGCGTTCACCACCTCGCGGGGCCTGCGCGGGGTCTGGGACGAGCTGCTCGACCTGCTGCCCGGCCTGCTCTACGCCGGGTTGTGGGCGGTGGTCTTCGCCTCGATCGGCCTGCTCGTCGCCTCGCTCACCGGCAAGCGCGCCTTCGCCGCCGGCGGCATCGTGGCGGTGTTCCTGATGACCGCGCCGGTGGTCGGCGTGCTGTCCATCATGCCCTCCCGGACGGTCAACGAACTGGCCTTCCTCGCCTCCCCGTCGACCCTGGTGGGGGGCGTCGGCAACTGGGCGCTGGGCGACCGGCTGACCCAGGGGCGCGGCGGCATGCCGATCGGCGACTTCGGGCCGGTCTACGCGGTCGTCGCCGTGCTGCTGGTCGCCGCCTGCGTCAGCCTGCTGCTCCTGCGATACCGGAAGGTGGCCGCCCGATGACGGCGCTGCGCACAGAACCGGCGGCCACCGTGCCCGCCGCCACGACCAGCACGCTCGACCTGGCCGGCGTGTCCCGCTGGTACGGCAACGTGGTGGCGGTCAACGACGTCACCATGCGGCTCGGCCCGGGCGTGACCGGTCTGCTCGGTCCCAACGGCGCCGGGAAGACCACGCTGCTGCACATGATGGCCGGCTTCCTCGCCCCGTCCCGGGGCACGGTGACCCTGGACGGCGAGCCGACCTGGCGCAACCCCGGCGTCTACCGGCGACTCGGGCTGGTCAGCGAGCGGGAGGCGGTGCACACGTTCCTCAGCGCGTACGAGTTCGTGCTGGCCAGCGCGAAGCTGCACCGGCTGCCCGACCCCGAGGCGGCCACCCGGCGCGCGATCGAGCTGGTCGAGATGGAGAGCGCGCAGGACCGGAAGATCGGCACCTACTCCAAGGGCATGCGGCAGCGCACCCGGGTCGCCGCCGCGCTGGTGCACGACCCGCAGGTGCTGCTGCTCGACGAGCCGTTCAACGGGATGGACCCCCGGCAGCGGCTGCACATGATGGCGCTGCTGCACCGGCTGGGCGACGACGGCCGGACCATCCTGTTCAGCTCGCACATCCTGGAGGAGGTCGAGCAGGTCTCCGGCACGGTCCAGGTGATGGTCGCCGGCCGGCTGGCCGCCTCCGGCGACTACCGGACCATCCGGCGGTTGATGACCAACCGGCCGCACGTCTTCGCGGTGCGGTCCACCGACGACCGGGCCCTGGCGGTGGCGCTGATGGCGGAGGCCTCGGTCTCCGGCGTCGAGCTGGGCCGCACCGGCCTGACCGTCAAGGCCGGCGACTACGGCGCGTTCACCCGGGCGCTGCCCCGCATCGCCCTCCGCCACGGCATCCGGGTCCGGCAGCTGCTGCCGGAGGACGAGTCGCTGGAGAGCGTCTTCTCGTATCTGGTGGAGGCCTGATGTCGACAGTCACCTGGATCACCGCTCGCGGTCTGTTCGGCCGGAGCCGGTTCCTCATGCTGCTGCCGTTACCGCTGATCCTGATCGGCCTGGCGGTGCTCTGCCGGGCGCTCGGCGTGGACCCGGGCCAGTGGGGGCCGCCGGTGCTGGTCGGCCTGGGCCTGGCCGTGGTGCTGCCGGTGGTCGCCCTGATCGTGGGCACCGGCGTGCTCGGCGCCGAGATCGACGACGGCACCGTGGTGCACATCCTCACCAAGCCGCTGCCCCGCTGGCAGATCGTGCTGCCCAAGCTCGTGGTCGCGGCCGGGGTCAGCGCGGTCACCGTCGGCGTCCCGATCTACGTCGCGGGCGTGCTGGCCGACTCGGTACGCCTCGGGCTGGCCCTGGTCGCCGCGTCCGCGGCGGGCGCGCTCGCGTACTCGGCGCTGTTCCTGGCGCTCAGCCTGGTGACCCGGCGGCCGGTGCTGCTCGGCCTGGTCTACGTGCTGATCTGGGAGGGGCTGCTCGGCCGGTTCGTCACCGGCACCCGGGTGCTCTCGATCCAGCAGTGGGTGATCGCGCTGGCCGACCGGATGGCGCCCACCCCGCTGCTCGGCACCACCGTCTCGGTGCCGGTCGCGGCGGTGCTCACCGCGCTGGTGGCGGTCGGATTCACCGTGCTGGCGATCGACCGGCTCCGCTCGTTCAGCGTCGCCGGCGAGACCAGCTGAGACCCGGGCGGGGCCCGGCTCCGACGCCTCTCGGCGGCGGAAAAGGGTCCCGTCCAGGTCCACCCGGTCTGTTAGGTTGCGGCGGCGACACCATCAGACACGGGGAGAAGACCTTGCGTTCAGTTCGACTCGCCCTGCTGGCTCCGGCCGCGGTGGCGATGATCGTCATGTCCGGCTGCACCGACGGCGACGACACCACGGCGGCGGAGCCGGCGGGTTCGTCCGCGTCCGCGCCGGCGACCCCCTCGGCGCCCTCGGCGTCACCCACCCCGGCGGGCCTCGACGCCGCCACCCGGACCACCTGCGCCGCCGCCGACAAGGACATCACGGCCGCCCTCAAGGAGGTCGCCTCGGCGGAGAAGATCGGCCCGCCGGCCGGGCACTCCGCGGTGAGCGCGCAATACTCCGCCGGCGCGGCGACGATGTACACGCACGCGTTCACCGGCAGCGACGAGGTCAACGCCGCGGTGAAGGACGTCGCGACCGAGATGTCGGACCTGGCGGACACCTGGGCCAAGGCGCCGAAGAAGGCGCCGAGCAAGGCGGACCTCACCGCCGCCCGGGACAAGCTGAAGACGGTCTGCGCGGCCGCCTAGACATCCACCGCCGCGACGGGGCGGCCGGCGCGAAGCCGGCCGCCCCGTCGCGTGCCCGCCCGGTGCCGGCCGTGCCGTCGGCGGCCGCGCCGGAGCACGGTCGCCCCGTCGCGGCCGTGCTCAGAACGCGCAGGCGACGACCAGTTCGGTGGTGCGGTCGGGCAGCAGGTCCAGCTTGGCGATCCGGCCGGCCGCGCGCAGGTCGTCGGCGACGGTCGTGAGCTGCTCCAACAGGGCCGCCGGTCCGAGCGCCTCGGCCAGCGGCACCTCCGCCCGCATCGACAGCTTCCGCTCCGACTTGGCCCGGCGGACCTGGCCCAGCGCGTCGGCGGCCAGCCGCAGCAGCTCCGGGTCGCCGGGCGCGGCCATCGCGCGGCCCACCTCGTACGTGGTCGGCCACGGCGCGCGGTGCACCGAGCCGTACCGCCACCAGGACCAGACCTCCTCGGTCACGAACGGCAGCACCGGCGCGAACAGGCGCAACTGCACCGACAGGGCGGTCGCCAGCGCCGCCCGGGCCGAGTCCGCCGCCGGCCCGGTGCCGTAGGCGCGCTCCTTCACCAGCTCGATGTAGTCGTCGCAGAACCGCCAGAAGAACGCCTCGGTGGCCATCAGCGCGGCGGTGTGGTCGTACCCGTCGAAGGCGGTGGTCGCGGTCGCGACCACGCCGGACAGTTCGGCGAGCATCGCGGTGTCCAGCGGTTCCGCCGCTGGCGCGCGCAACGCGTCGGCGGCGCCCAGCCCGAGCGCGAACCGGGACGCGTTGAGCAGCTTGGTGGCCAGCCGACGGCCCACCTTGACCTGGGCCGGGTCGAAGGCGAGGTCCGTGCCCGGCTTGCCGTTGGCGGCCCAGTAGCGGACCGCGTCGGAACCGTGCTGCTCCAGCAGCGCCATCGGCGTGACCACGTTCCCCTTGGACTTCGACATCTTCTTCCGGTCCGGGTCGAGGATCCAGCCGGAGAGCACCGCCGTCCCCCAGGGCAGCGCACCCTGCTCCAGGTGGGCGCGGACCACGGTGGCGAACAGCCAGGTCCTGATGATGTCGTGCCCCTGCGGGCGCAGGTCCATCGGGAAGACCCGGCCGAACAGGTCCGGATCGGTCTCCCACCCACCCACGATCTGTGGGGTCAGCGACGAGGTGGCCCAGGTGTCCAGCACGTCCGGGTCGCCGACGAAGCCGCCGGGGCGGCCGCGCTGCGCCTCCTCGTAACCGGGCGGCGGCGCGCTGGTCGGATCGATCGGCAACATCGCCTCGTCCGGTGTGAGAGGGTGGCTCCAGTCCGGCTCGCCAGCGTCGTCGAGCCGGTACCACACCGGCACCGGCACGCCGAAGAACCGCTGCCGGCTGACCAGCCAGTCACCGGTGAGGCCTCCCACCCAGTGCTCGTAGCGGTGCCGCATGTGCTCCGGCACCCAGCGCAGCTCGCGTCCGCGGGCCAGCAGCTCCTCGCGCAGGTCGGCGTCCCGGCCGCCGTTGCGCAGATACCACTGCCGGGTCGAGACGATCTCCAGCGGCCGGTCGCCGCGCTCGTAGAACTTGACCGGGTGGGTGATCGGGCGCGGCTCGCCGACCAGGTCGCCCGCGTCCGCGAGCAGCTCCACGAGCGTCCGCCGGGCGCCGTTGACGGTCTGCCCGGCCAGCGCCGCGTAGGGCTCCGCCGGCACGCCGGCCGGCGGCTCCGGCAGCAGCCGCCCGTCCCGGCCGATCACCACCCGGGTGTCCAGCCGCAGCTCCCGCCACCAGGTCACGTCCGCCAGGTCACCGAACGTGCAGACCATCGCGATGCCCGTGCCCTTGGCCGGGTCCGCCAGCGGGTGCGCGCGCACCGGCACCTCCACCCCGAACACGGGGGTACGCGCCGACGCGCCGACCAGGTCCGCGTACCGCTCGTCGTCGGGGTGGCAGACCAGCGCCACGCAGGCCGGCAGCAGCTCCGGGCGAGTGGTGTCGATCAGCACCTCGCGGCCGTCCGGGCCGGTGAACCGCAGCCGGTGGTACGCGCCCGGCCGCTCCCGGTCCTCCAGCTCCGCCTGGGCCACCGCGGTGCCGAACCCGACGTCCCAGAGCGTCGGCGCCTCGGCCTGGTAGGCCTCGCCCCGGGCCAGGTTGCGCAGGAACGCCCGCTGGCTGGCCGCCCGGGCCGCCGCGCCGATCGTGGTGTACGTCAGCGACCAGTCCACGGAGAGCCCGAGCCGCCGCCACAGCGCCTCGAAGACCTTCTCGTCCTCCACCGTGAGCAGCTCGCACAGCTCGATGAAGTTGCGCCGGGAGATCGCGGTCGGGTCCTTGCGGGCCGCGTCGTCCACCGGCGCGGCCGGCGGGCGCCAGTCCCTGTCGTACGGCAGCGCCGGGTCGGGGCGCACGCCGTAGACGTTCTGCACCCGGCGCTCGGTGGGCAGCCCGTTGTCGTCCCAGCCCATCGGGTAGAAGACCGTCCGCCCGCGCATCCGCTGGAACCGGGCCACCGTGTCGGTGTGCGTGTAGGAGAAGACGTGCCCCATGTGCAGCTCGCCCGACACGGTGGGCGGCGGGGTGTCGATGGAGTAGACGTCCGCCCGCTGCTTCGAGCGGTCGAACGCGTACGTGCCGTCGGACTGCCAGCGGCGCGCCCACGTCTCCTCGAGGCCGTCCAGGCTCGGACGGTCGGGGACGCCGGCGCGGGCCGTCCTCGTCGTGTCGGTCATCAGCCGATGGTAGGCAGCCGGGCCGGGTCGCTCCACGACATTCGGGTGGTCGGGGGACAGCGGACGGTGTCCCGGGTGTGACAGCATCTGCCCTCCACGGATGCGGGGGAGGCACCACGATGGACGGAAGCACGCGTACGCCACCGGCCGCCGCCACGGTGGCCGGCGCGGTGGCGGCGGTCGCGGTCGGGGCGTACTTCGGCACGCGCGGCCTCGCGGTCGCCCGCCAGGCCGGCTTTGCCGACCTGGTCCAGGGCTTCCCGACCGGTTCGTTGCAGCTGGACCGCACGCTCGTCGCGCTGGGCGCGGGCGCGCTGCTGGCCGTGGTCCTGGCCACCGTCGCCGTGGTCGACCGGCTGCCCGGCTGGCCGGTCGCGCTGGCCGGCCTGGCGCTTGACTACGTGGCCGGCGAGGTGGTCCTGCGGCAGGGCGCCGCCCTGGTGCCCCAGCAGCCACCCACCGCCGGGCAGGTGCTGGCCGTGCTGGTGGCCGCGACCGGGGCGGGGCTGGCGCTCGGCGGGGCGCTGTCGGCGGTGGCCCGCTCGGCGCCGGTGCGGCGTTGGCCGGTAGCCGCCGCGCTCGCCGCCGGTCTGGTGGTCGGTCCGGGCATGGAGGATCTGTTCCGCCTGGCGGCGGGCGACGGCGTCGCGAGCGGCGGCCGGGGCTGGTCGGTGCAGGTCGGGGTCAGCGTGCTGGCCGTCGTCGTCGCCGCGGTGCTTCACCACCGGGAGTCCGGCCGCCCCGCCCGCACGGCTACCGCCGGTCCCGCCGAACCCGCCGAACCCGGTGAGCCCGGCCGACGGCCCGCCGGACGGGCCCCGATCGGGGCCGTCGTGGCCACCGCCGTCGCGGCCGTGCTCACCCTGGCCGGGCTGGTGACACGCTGGTGGGTGGTCGACGTGTTCCGGCTCAGCCCGGACGGTCTGGTCGGTCCTCGCCGGGCGCAGTTCGTCGAGTCGGTGGCGTACTTCTCGCCGGTGGCCGTCGCGGTGGTCGCCGGGCTGGTCCTCCTCGGCTACGCGTGGCGCACCGGCCGGGCGACGGCCGCGCGGTGGGTGGTGCTCGGGTTCGCCACCGGGCCGCTGCTCCTGCTCGGGCTGCGGCTCGGCTTCGTCGCGGAACGGGCGCAGGCGTACCTGGTCCTGCTGGCCGGAGTGGCCGCGGTCGTGGCCGGCGCCACGCTGGCCCGGCTGCGACCGGGCCTGCTGCCCTGGGACGCGGTCGGCCTGCTCCTGGCCGCGCTGGCGGTGCCGTTCGCCGCCCCGACGGTCCAGGCTGAGCTGCCCGGCACCGGCACGCTCGTCGTGTCGTTGCCCTCGGCGCTCGGGCTCGGCCTGGCGCTCGGCTTCGGCCTGGTGCTCGTCGTCACCACCCCCGGGGCGGACGCCGACCGGGAGCCGGGTCGCACCGCGGGCGTCCTGGCGCTCGGCGCCGCTGCGATCGCGCTGTCCGCACTGGCGTTGGCGCCGACGGTGATCCGGGGCCTGGGACTCGGCCCCTCCGAGGGCGTCGCTCTGACCGTGCCGATGCTTGTCGCGGTGTCCGCCCTGGTCCTGGTGCTGCTCTTCGGCTTCGGTCGGGCGGTCGACCGGATCCGGCGCGACCTGCGGGCCGAGGCCACCACCGAGGGGCCGCGTCCCTAGAGCAGCGAGTCGCGCCACTGGCGGTGCAGCGCGGCGTACCGGCCGCCGGCGGCGGCGAGCCGGTCCGGCGCGCCGTCCTCCACGATCCGGCCGCCGTCGAGCACGAGCACCCGGTCGGCCGTCTCCACGGTGGAGAGCCGGTGGGCGATCACCAGCGCGGTGCGGTCGCGCAGGACGCTGTGCAACGCGCGCTGCACCAGGCGTTCCGTCGGCACGTCCAGCGACGAGGTGGCCTCGTCGAGGATCAGCACCCGGGGGTCGGCCAGGAACGCCCGCGCGAACGCGACGAGCTGCCGCTGCCCGGCGGAGAGCCGGCCACCCCGTCGGTGCACGTCGGTGGCGTAGCCGTCGGGCAGGGCGGCGATGAAGTCGTGCGCGCCGATGGCCCGGGCGGCGGCGACCACGGCGTCGTCGTCGGCGTCCGGCCGGCCGAACCTGATGTTCTCGGCGACGGAACCGCTGAACAGATGGGTCTCCTGGGTGACCAGCACCACCGCCCGGCGCAGCTCGGCGTCGGCCAGGTCGCGCAGGTCCACCCCGTCCAAGCGGACCGCGCCGGCCGCCGGGTCGTGGAAGCGGGCCAGCAGTTTGGCCACCGTGGACTTGCCGGCGCCGGTCGGGCCGATCAGGGCGACGGTCTGCCCGGCCGGCACGGTCAGGTCCAGGTCGCCCAGGATCGGCGCCTCCGGCCGGTAGCCGAAGGAGACCGCCTCGAAGACCACGCCGCCGCGCGGCGGGCCGGCGGGCAGCGGCACCGGGCGCGCCGGTTCGGCCACCGCCGGCCGTTCGTCCAGCACGCCGGCCAGCTTCTCCAACGCGGCGGTCGCCGACTGGAGCGCGTTGTAGAACTGGCTCAGCTCCTCCATCGGCTCGAAGAACCGCCGCAGGTAGAGCAGGAACGCGGCGAGCACGCCGACCTCGGTCCGGCCGCCCAGCACCCGCCAGCCGCCGTACCCGAGCACCACCGCGGCGGTGAGGTTGCCGATCAGCCGGATGCCCGGCGAGTAGACCGCGATCAGCCGGAACGCGCGCAGGCTCGCCCGCCGGTAGTCGTCGTTGACGGCGGCGAAGATGCGCTGGTTGCGCGGCTCCCGGCGGAACGCCTGCACCGCCCGGATCCCGCGCAGCGACTCGACGAAGTGCACGATGACCAGCGCCACCGCCTCCCGGGTGCGCCGGTACGCCCCGGCTGAGGCGCGGGCGAACCAGCGGGACAGCCAGAACAGGAACGGGAAGGCGAGCAGGGTGACCGCGGCCAGCGGAAGGTCCAGCCAGAGCAGGATGCCCGCCACCGACAGCACCGACAGCACCGCCATGACCAGCTTGTCGATGCCGCCGTCGACCAGCTCGCCGATCGACTCCAGGTCGCTGGTCAGCCGGGACACCATCCGGCCGGAGGTGTAGCGCTCGTGGAAACCGACGTCGAGGCGGAGGAAGTGCGCGTACACCCGGCGGCGGAGGTCGAGCAGGACGGCCTGGCCGATCCGGGCGGCCAGGGCGAGGAACGCGCGCCGGGTCGCGTACTCGGTGACCGTGGCGACGACGAACGCGGCGGCCACCGCGACCAGCGGCCCGGCGTCGCCGGCCCGCAGCGGCCCGATGCCCCGGTCGATGCCGAGCATGACCAGGTACGGGCCGGCCATCGCGGCCGCGTTCTGCGCCAGCAGCAGCGACACGGCCAGCCCGAGCCGGCGCCGGTGCGGGCGGAGCAGGTGACGCAGCAGGAGCCGGCTGCGGGCGCGGAGACGGGTCACCGCCGCCGGGGACGAGTCCTCGGCCCGGCTGCGGTCGGCGTCCGGGTCGGTGGCCCGGCCCCGCCACCGCGACAGGTCGGCGTCCGGATCGACGCGGACGCCGTTCGTCGTGCCGCCCCGGGGCCGGGGGACCCGCGGGACGCGGCCGGTCACGACCGCACCAGGCCGACGCCGGGTCGTCGATCCGGCTCCGCGGAGAGCACCGCCCGGTAGGCCGGCACCCGGGCCAGCAGCTCGGAGTGGGTGCCGACGGCGACGATCCGGCCGGCCTCCAGCAGCGCCACCCGGTCGGCCAACGCCACCGTGGACGGCCGGTGCACCACCAGCAACGCCGTGGTGTCCCGCAGCACCCGACGCAGTGCCGCCTCGACCAGCGCCTCGGTGTGCACGTCGAGCGCGGACAGCGGGTCGTCGAGGACCAGCAGGGCGGGCCGGCCGAGCACCGCCCGGGCGAGCGCCAGCCGTTGCCGCTGCCCGCCGGAGAGCGACAGGCCCTGCTCGCCGACCCGGGTGGCCAGCCCCCACGGCAGCTCGTACGCGAACTCCGCCTGGGCCAGCGCCAGCGCGGCCCGAACCTCCTCCTCACCGGCGTCGGGCCGGCCCAGTGTCAGGTTCTCCCAGACCGACATGGAGAACAGGGTCGGCTCCTCGAAGGCCACCCCGACCAGCCGGCGCAGCGCGCCGAGTCGCAGGTCGCGCAGGTCGTGCCCGTCGAGGGTGATCCGGCCGTCGGTCACCTCGTGCAGGCGGGGGACCAGCGACAGCAGGGTGCTCTTGCCGCAGCCGGTCGCGCCGACCAGCGCGAGCGTCTCGCCCGGCTCGACGGTCAGGTCCAGCTCGTGCAGCACCGGCCCGGACGCGCCCGGGTAGCGGAAGCCCACCCGTTCGAAGCGGAGCCGGCCGCGCACCTCGGCCCGGTCCAGCGCCCGGGCGTGCGGCCGGTCCACGATGGTCGGCGGGGTGTCGAGGACCTCCTGGATCCGGTCGGCGGCGGTGGCGGCCTCCTGCCCGTTGGCGATGATCCAGCCCAGCGACTGCACCGGCCAGATCAGCATGAGCTGGAGGCTGACGAAGGCGACCAGCTCACCGATGGTGAGCGCGCCGTCGGCGACGGCGGCGGCGCCGGCCACCAGGACCGCGCCCAGCGTCAGGTTGGGCACCAGGTCGAACAACGCGGAGGTGCGGGCCAGCAGGCGGGCCTTGCGGATGCCGGTGTCGTGCAGTCGGCGGGCGCCGACGGCGAAGCGCGCGGCCAGCTCCGGCCCCCGCCCGTACGCCCGCATGGTGCGCAGCCCCTGCGCGGTCTCCTCGACCAGGGTGGCCACGTCGCCCTGCTGGTCCTGCATCCGCCGGGACGCGGCGTGGTAGTGCCGGGCGAACCGGCGGCTGATCAGGAACAACGGGACGGCGCTGGCCGCGACCAGCAGCCCCAGCCAGGGGTGCAGCCGGATCAGCAGCACCACCACGGCGGCGTAGGTGATCAGGTTGAGCAGCAGGAAGAGCAGGCCGAAGGAGAGGAACCGGCGGATCACCGAGAGGTCGCTGGTGATCCGGGAGAGCAGCTGGCCGGACTGCCAGCGGTCGTGGAAGCTGGTCGGCAGCCGTTGCAGGTGCGCGTAGATGTCGGCCCGGATGGCCGCCTCCATGCCCACCGAGGAGGACGACTGGGTCCACCGCCGGATGAAGATCAGCACCGCTTCGGCGAGCCCGAGCAGCAACGCGAGGCCGCCCAGGCGGAGCAGCCCGGCCTCGTCGTGCCGGGCCACCGGCCCGTCGACCACGCGCTGCACCACCAGCGGGACGGCCAGGCTCGCCGCCGTCGCGGCCAACGCCGCGACCAGCAGCCAGGCGAACTCCGGCGCATATGGGCGCAGGTAGGGCCGCAGCCGCCAGAGGTTGCGCAGCGGCTGGGACCGGGCGTCGGGATGCGCCGCGGGGCTGCCGTCGCTGGGCGCGGGCACTACCCGACGGTAGCGGCCGGGGGCGACGGTTCGGCTGTCAGCTAGCCGTCACCCGTCCCTCATGCCCGAGAAGCCACTTCTTCACGTCGAGCCCCCACCGGTAGCCGCCGAGCGTGCCGTCGGTGCGCAACACCCGGTGGCAGGGCACGAAGAGCGCTGCGGCGTTGCGCGCGCAGGCCGCCGCGGCGGCCCGGACGGCGGCCGGTCGCCCGGCCAGCGCGGCGAAGCCGGTGTAGGTCACCGGGTCGCCCGGTTTCACGTCGCGCAGCACGCGCCAGGCGTGCGTCAGGAAGAGGCCGTCGGTGTGCTGCTCCACCGGGATCGCATCGATCGCGGTGAGGTCACCGTCGAGGTAGGCGCGCACGGCGGCGGTCACCGGGCCGAGGTCGCCCCGCTCCCGCAGGTCACCGCGCAGGCTCGGATGCGTCAACGGCACCAGGGCCGCCGGGTCGGCGGTGAAGCCGGCCGCGCGTACCGACCCGTCGGGGCCGGCGAGCACGCTCAGCGGGCCGGCGGGGGTGTCGATGACGGTGCTGTCCACAGTGCTCATGCCGCTCTCCAGAGTCGGATCGTCGCGTACGACCGCCAGGGGCGCCAGCGGTCGGCGTAGGCGTGCAGGGTCTTCGGGTCGTCGGGCAGGCCGAGCGCGGCCGCGCCCCGGCGGACGCCCAGGTCGGTGGCGAGCACGACGTCGGGGTCGCCGAGCGCCCGCATGGCCAGGTAGCCGGCCGTCCAGGGCCCGACACCGGGCACCGCGGCAAGCTGCCGCGACGCCTCCTCGCGGTCGCCTCCGGGCTCCAGGTCCAGCTCGCCGTCGGCGACGGCCCGGGCCAGCGCCCGGATCGTCTCCCGTCGGGCCCCGGGCATCCGGAACGCCGTGTCCGGCGCGGCCAGCACCTCGGCCGGGGTCGGAAAGGCCCGCAGGCCGCCCGTCGGTTCCTCGGCCACGGCCGGGCCGGCGGGCGGGACGGCGGCGAGGAGGCGGGTGAGGGTGGTGCGGGCGGACCGGAGCGAGACCTGCTGGGTGGTGACGGCGCGCACGGCCAGCTCGAAGCCGTCGACCGCGTGCGGGAGCCGGACGCCGGGCTCGGCGGCGACCGCCGGGGCCAGGGCCGGGTCCTCGGCCAGGGTGGCGTCCACCGCGACCGGGTCCGCGTCCAGGTCGAGCAGGCGTCGGCAGCGGGCCACCGCGGGCGCCAGGTCCCGCATGTCGGCCAGCCGCAGCGTGGCGGCCACGTGGCCGGCGGCCGGGGCCAGCGTCACCGTGGCGGAGCCGTGCGGCAGCCGCAGCGCGCGGTGGTAGGCGCCGTCCCGGACCTCCTCGACGCCGGGCAGCGCGCGCAGCGCGAGGAAGTCGAGCAGCGCGCCGGCGTGCAGGGGTGGCCGGTGGGCCAGCCGCAGCGTGACGGTGCCCGCCCCGCCGGCCGCCCGCCGGCCGCTCCGGCCGGCCCGCAGCTCGGACGGGGTGACGCCGTACACCTCGCGGACCGTGTCGTTGAACTGCCGGACGCTGCCGAACCCGGCGGCGAACGCCACCTCGGCGAGGCCGAGGCCGGTGGTCTCGACGAGGATCCGCGCGGTCTGCGCGCGTTGCGCCCGGGCCAGCGCCAGCGGACCGGCACCCAGCTCGGCCCGGAGCATCCGGTGCAGGTGCCGCTCGGTGTAGCCCAGCCGGGTGGCCAGCCCGGGCACCCCGTCGCGGTCGACCACGCCGTCGGCGATCAGCCGCATCGCCCGGCCGACCACGTCGGCCCGGACGTCCCACTGGGGGGAACCGGGGGCCGCGTCGGGCCGGCACCGGCGGCAGGCCCGCAGGCCGGCGCCCTGTGCCGCGGCGGCGGACGGGAAGAACCGGACGTTCTGCCGCTTCGGGGTCATCGCCGGGCAGGACGGCCGGCAGTAGATCCCTGTCGAGGTCACACCGGTGTAGAACCAGCCGTCGAACCGCGGGTCGCGGCTGTCGACGGCCCGGTAGCACCGCTCGAAGTCCAACTCCATGCCACTGATCCTGCCTCGCAGGTCCGACGCTCGGCTGGCGGGTTTCGGACGTGAGTGCCGGCGGTCGCGCCAGCTCGGCGAGGTGGCGGGGTCCTCGCTTCCCGGATGCCGCCACCCCGGCGGGGTGGTGTGGATCTTGGCGATCGACGCGAGAAACTGTCGTAAGTGGTCGGTACGGTCCTCGCCACCAACTCAAGAAAAGGTGCGGGGCATGGCGAGCGTGGCCGGGCGGGGTGTCCGCTGATGCGATCGGGGCGAGCACGGCTGGACGCCGCGGTGGTGCAGGGCTTCTACGACCGGATGCGGGCGGTGGCGCCGGCCGCCTACGGCGCGATCGAACGGGACCGCGCCGACGACCCGGGGCGGCCGTTCGCCGACACCGCCTGCGGTCGGCTGGCCGGCTCGCTCGACCCGGCCGGGCTGCGCGCGCTCGGCATGTGGGCGCACCACTGGTGCATGCGCTTCTACGACGACGACACCCGGGTCGGCCTGCGTCTGGTCCGGGAGATCGCGGCCCGGCCGGGCCTCGGCTGGTCCGCCGACGAGGTGCGCTGGCTGCTCGACCGGTCGCACGCGGCCGGGCCCGCCGCCGCGCACCGTTTCACGCTGCCGTTCGCCGCGGCGGCGGAGCTGCCGCCGGGCGCCCTGCCCGAGGGGGTGGCGACCGACGACTGGCGCCGGTTGCTGGCCGGCTGACGGTGCCGCCGGCCGACGCCGGCGCGCCCCGGGAGCTGACCGAGCACCATGGCGGCGACCGCCACCGCGAACCCGGCGAGCTGGGCCGGGCCGAGTGTCTCCCCGAGCACCAGCCAGCCGAGCGTCGCGGCGGTCAGCGGGCTCAGCGCGCCGAGCACCGACACCCGGGTGGCCGGCAAGCGCGCGGCTCCCCGGAACCACAACGCGTAGGCCAGCGCGGTGCCGACCAGTCCGAGCCAGGCGTACCCGAGCAGGGCCGGGCCGTCCGGCGCGGGCGGCGCGCCTTCCGCGACGGCGGCGACCGGCAGGATCAGCAGGCCGCCGGCGACGAGCTGCCAGCTGGTCACCGCGAGCGTGCCCACCCCGGACGGCCGGCCCCAGCGGCGGGTGAGCACCAGCCCCGCCGCCATGGCGGCGGTGCCGGCCAGGCCGGCGGCGAGGCCGAGCGGGTCGAGGCCGGCGTCCGGCCGGAGCACCACGAGTCCCACGCCGGCCGGGGCGGCGACCGCCGCGAGCAGCGCCGGTCGGCCGGGTCGGTCCCGGAGCAGGGCGACGGTGAGCGCGACGACCAGCAGCGGTTGCACGGCCCCGAGCACGGCCGCGGTGCCGCCGGGCAGCCGGTACGCGGCCACGAAGAGCAGCGGGAAGAACGCCCCGATGTTGAGCGCGCCGAGCAGGGCTGCCCGGCCCCACCACACGCCGTGCGGCCGTCGGCGGGTGAGCGCCAGCAGGAGCAGGCCGGCCGGCAGGGCGCGGACGGCGCCGGACCACAGCGGCCGGTCGGCGGGCAGCAGCTCGGCGGTGACCAGGTAGGTGGTGCCCCAGGTGATCGGCGCCAGGGCGGTGAGCGCGACGTCGCTGCGCCGGTGGGTCATGGGAACTCCTTACCCCGCCACTAATTTGCTTAGCCCTAAGATAGTTAGGGTCGAGTAAAAGGGGAAGTGCGAGGTGCGGCACAATCGGCAACCGTGGCAACGGACGAGGTGGACCTGATCGTCGAGCAGTGGCGCCGGGAACGCGCCGGCATGCGCCCCGAGCCGATGGCCGTCTTCGGTCGCATCTACCGGCTCGCCCGGCTGGTCGGCGACCGCCAGGAGAAGGTGTACGCCGGCTGGGGCATCGGCCGCGGCGAGTTCGACGTGCTCGCCGCGCTGCGCCGCTCCGGACCGCCCTACACCCTGGCGCCGAAGGCGCTCGCCGGCTCGCTGATGCTGACCTCCGGCGGGATGACCGGCCGGCTCGACCGACTGGAACGGGCCGGGCTGGTCCGGCGCGCGCCCGACCCGGCGGACCGGCGGGCCCTGCGGGTCAGCCTCACCGAAACCGGCCGCCGGGTGGTCGAGGAGGCGGCCGAGGCCGGGCTGGAGGTGCAGCGGCGGATCCTCGACACGCTGCCCCCCGCCGACCGGGAGCGGCTGGCCGACCTGTTGCGTGCCCTGCTGGCCGGGGCCGAGGCGGAGCCGCCGGATCAGGCAGGATGATCTCGGACGCCAACGACCGGAAGGACGGGCATGCCTGCCACCGAACCGACCATCGTCGCCACCAGCATGGGTTTCTTCAGCCGTCGCCGCGGGCCGTGGGACGCCCGGCCGAGCCAGCTCTTCCCGCTGATGGCCGAGCTGGCCGGGGCCGGTGACGCCCCCCGGATCTGCTACCTGGGTCAGGCCGTCGGCGACCAGCCGACCGGTTACACGGTGTTCTACGGCGCGTTCGCCAACACCCCGTTCCGCCCGTCTCACCTGGCGCTCTACCCGATGCCGAACGTCGAGGACATCCGCGCCCACCTGCTCGCGCAGGACGTCGTCTGGGTGGGGGGCGGAAGCGTCGCCAACCTGTGCGCCGTGTGGCGGGTGCACGGCCTGCCGGAGATCCTGCACGAGTGCTGGCAGGCCGGTGTGGTGCTGGCCGGGGTCTCCGCCGGCTCGATCTGCTGGCACGTGGGCGGCGCCACCGACAGCTACGGACCGACCCTGCGGGCCTTCACCGAAGGGCTGGGCTGGCTCCCGTACGGCAACGGCGTGCACTACGACAGCGAGGAGCAGCGCCGGCCGCTGATGCACCGACTGGTCGCCGACGGCACGCTGCCGACCAGCCACTGCACCGACGACGGTGTCGGGCTGATCTACCGGGGCACCCGGCTGGCCGAGGCGGTGGCCGACCGTGAGGGCGTGGCGGCGTACGAGGTGAGCCGCGCCGAGGACGGCACCGCGCGGGAGACCCGGATCGAGCCGCGCCTGCTGCCCGCCGTACCGGTCTGAGCGGGCGGGCGGACCTGCCTGCCGGTCGCCGGCCGCGAGGCGCGTAAGCTGGTTCGTCGTGAGTCTCACCATCGGCATCGTCGGCCTGCCCAACGTGGGCAAGAGCACCCTGTTCAACGCGCTGACCAAGAACGACGTGCTCGCCGCGAACTACCCGTTCGCCACGATCGAGCCGAACGTCGGCGTCGTCGGGCTGCCCGACGAGCGGCTGGCCAAGCTGGCCGAGATCTTCTCCTCGCAGAAGGTGCTGCCGGCGCCGGTCTCGTTCGTCGACATCGCCGGCCTGGTGCGGGGCGCCTCGAAGGGGCAGGGCCGGGGCAACGCGTTCCTGGCCAACATCCGCGACGCCTCGGCGATCTGCCAGGTGGTGCGCGCCTTCTCCGACCCGAACGTGGTGCACGTCGACGGCAAGGTCTCCCCGGCCGACGACATCGAGACGATCAACACCGAGCTGATCCTGGCCGACCTCCAGACGCTGGAGAAGGCGCTGCCCCGGCTGGAGAAGGAGGCCAAGCTCCGCAAGGACCGGGCCGCCGCCGTCGAGGCCGCCAAGAAGGCCGCTGAGGTCCTCGACAACGGCGTCACGCTGTACGCCGGCGCCGCCGCCGCGAAGGTCGAGCTGGAGCACCTGCGTGAGCTGCACCTGCTCACCACCAAGCCGTTCCTCTACGTCTTCAACGTCGACGAGGCGGAGCTGGGCAACGCCGAGTTCCTCGACGAGCTGCGCGGGCTGGTCGCCCCGGCCGAGGCGGTCTTCATGGACGCCAAGATCGAGTCCGAGCTGGTGGACCTGCCCGAGGAGGAGGCCCGCGAGCTGCTGGAGTCGATCGGGCAGTCCGAGCCGGGCCTGAACCAGCTGGTCCGGGTGGGCTTCCGGACGCTCGGGCTCCAGACGTACCTGACCGCCGGCCCCAAGGAGGCGCGGGCCTGGACCGTCCCGGTCGGCGCGACCGCGCCGGAGGCCGCCGGGGTGATCCACAGCGACTTCCAGCGCGGCTTCATCAAGGCCGAGGTGGTCTCCTACGACGACCTGGTCGCGGCCGGATCGATGGCGGCGGCGAAGGCCGCCGGCAAGGTCCGGATCGAGGGCAAGGAGTACGTCATGCAGGACGGCGACGTGGTGGAGTTCCGCTTCAACGTGTAGCGGGTGGCGACGCTCAGCCCCTGATCGCACCCCGGGCGCGCCGGTCCTTCCGGAGCGGCGGAAGGAGCGCCAGGTCCGCGCGCATCGCGTTGATGCAAGCGTCGTACTCGGACCGGGTGTCATAGTCATACGGCGGATGGCCCTGATCGAATTCCGTGTCGCTGTCAGCCACGGGCACCTTCCATGCCTGCTGCCGATAAGGCCCCGGCTGTGAACGCGTCTTGGCGACCAGCGCATCGTAAGCCTCAGCCACGGCCGGACAATGCAGGCGAAGAAGGCCGCTGAAGTAGAACATGTTCTGGACGCGCTCCTGCGTCAACCGGCTGAGTTCTGACCTGGTGTCCGGGTCGCTGCGGGTTCGCCAGTGCACAAGGAACGGCAGATTGCGGTATTTGTGGACCGCGTCGAGGGCCTCCGCGTAGAGCTTCGCCCTCCGGTCGATGCGCTGCCCCCGCTGGGTCACCCAGTAGCCGATGGACGCCGCGAGCGCCGCGATCGTTGCGGCCAACACGGTCTGGTAACCGGACACCGCGCATGCTCCTTCATTCCCGACCGAGGCGGGAGACGCGCCCTGCGTGCCATCGAAGCAGAAAGATCTGAAGCTGAACAGGTGGAAGCGTGGCGCTGCTCAGGCGAGGCCGCCGTCGCTGCGCAGGAGTTGGCCGTTGACCCAGCCGCCGTCGGGGGAGCACAGGAACGCGACGAGGTTCGCACAGTCCTCGGGGCGTCCGAGGCGACGCAGCGGCGTGGCTTGGAGGACGGCATCCTTGATCTCTGCGGTCATCCAGCCGGTGTCGGTCGGGCCCGGATCGATGGCATTGGCGGTCACGCCGAGGTGGGCCAGTTCCTGTGCGGCGGCCAGGGTGATCCGGTCGAGAGCGCCTTTGCTGGCCCCGTAGGGAAGGTTGCCGACGGTGGCGTCACTGGTCAGGCTGACGATGCGTCCCGTGCCGTGCGGCCCCGGGAACCGGCGGGCATACTCGCGGATCAGTAGCCAGCTCGCCCGGGTGTTGACCGCGAAGTGACGGTCGAAGCTCTCGACGCTGGTGTCGAGCAGGCCCGAGTTGACGCTCTCGCAGTGCGCGAGGACGAGCGCGCTGACCGGGCCCAGCTCTCGCTCCACCGCCTCGAAGACGCGCCCAGCGGCGTGCGGATCGGTGAGGTCGGCCTCGACCGCGGCGGTTCTCGCCCCGTGCCGGGCGGCTCGGCTGCCGAGCTGCGTCCTGGCCCCGGGATCGGCTCCCCAGGTCATCCGCTCGTCGTACGGGGTCCAGGAGGTGAAGCCGACGTCCCAGCCGGTCTGCGCCAGTTTCAGCACCACCGATGCGGCGATGCCGGCGTTGCGGCCGGCGCCGGTCACCAGGGCGACGGGTCGATGTCGGTCCGTGCCGTCCGTCAAGGCCATCCGTGGTCGCACCCCCTCGACGCACCATCCTCGCCCCCCGCCCGACCGCCGTCACCGGAATTACCCGGCCACCGCGGCCGATCCGCCGATCCGCCGCCGCGTCGACCGTCGACCGTCGACCGTCGCAGGACACCCGGCCGCCGGCGATGTCGTGCAGCGCGCTCGTCCTGCCGCCTCCCCGCACGACCGGGGGCCTACGGTGGCGGTGTGCCGCGCATCGAGCTGACCACGGACGTCCACGCAGCCCCGGAAACCGTCTTCGACGCCTGCCTCGACGTCGCCAGGCACACCGAGTCCATGGGGACCAGCGGCGAACGGGCGGTCGGCGGCGTGACGACCGGCCGGTTGGGGGCCGGCGATGTCGTCACGTGGGAAGCCCGGCACTTCGGCCTCCCCTGGCGGATGACCGTTCGGATCACCGACCACCGGCGGCCGCACGGCTTCACCGACGAGCAGATCAGCGGCCCGTTCGGTCGGTGGCACCACGAGCACCACTTCACGCCGAACCCGGCCGACTCCTCGTCGACCGTCATGCGGGACATCATCGACTTCACCGCGCCGATGGGACCCGTTGGCCGGCTCGTGGCCAGCTGCATTCTGCGGCCGTACCTGCGACGCCTCGTCGCGCGCCGGAACGCCTACCTCGCGGCCACCCTGGCAAGGCTTCCTCGCCCGGCCGATGAGGTGGACACGGAAGCGCCCGGTGACGGCGGGGCACAGACGGGGCACGAAACAGTGTGAGATCTCGTCGACCAGCGGTCAGCGACGGCAGGTGTCGAGTGGCGTTTCCGCTGATGGATCGATCGTCTCGCTGAGCTCCGCCGCGCGGGTTGAACCCGGCGGGGCGAACCGCCGCGACGGGCAGGATGCCGAGGTGCGAACCGGGCGACAGCGGGTATGCCGGACGATGCGGATCGACATAGACGAGCCGGGGGCCGCCGAGCAGTTCTGGGAGGGCATGCGGGAGGTGGCTGCCAGTGCCGCCCGACACCAGGACCGTGATCTCTACCGGTCTCTCGTCAAGATCGGTCGGGCGGCGCTGGCCCAGGGCGCGGAACTCGTCCCGTCCTGTGGCCTGTTCCTTCCGTGTCCGGTCTGCGACTCCGTGCCCGGCGAACGGTGCATCAACGTTCCCGGTCAGCCGCTGCACAATGCCACCCTCCACCCCCAGCGCGTCCAGCTGGCGGAGCGGGCGCTGCGGGGAGAGGTGCCGCTGCCCTCGCCCCTCGTCTGACCGGCGGCCGCACTCGCGCTGACCGCCTGCCGCGTCGGCCCTTGGACGGGTCCACAGTGTAGAGACTCGGCCCGTCGGGGGATGGGAGGGCGAGCCCCGGGTGCACTAGCCTGCGGCGCATGCGGACCGAGCGCGGCGTACGTCGATCTCTGCTGGCCGCCCTCGTCCTCACGGTGACCAGCATCGTCGTGAACTACTCGACGTCCCAGGTGCCCGCCTTCCTGGCCGGGAACCTGTGGATCGCGTGGACGCTGACCGTCCTGTGCGTCGTCGGTTACCTGGTGCTGGAGTTCCGGCCCGCCGCCGATCCGGCGGAACTGGGACACGTCAGCCTGCGGGTGCGGCGACGTCACCTGCGTCCCGCTCTCGAACTGGACGCGATACCTGTCGCGTCCAACGTCCGGATCAGCGCGGTCGAATACGGCGAGGGCCCGCAGAAACGGGTGCTGGTCCCGGGCCGGGACCTGTGCGTCCTTCCGGCGGACTGGTCGCTGGCCGCCGCGGGGGCGAACGCGCGCAGGCTCGACCTGCACACCCTGACCGGGACGGACATCGCCCGCGCCACGCCGCTGCCCCACCGGTTCGTGGTGCGCGGCACGTGTCGCGCGGCAGCCACCGTCGTCCTGCACATCATCACGGACCTCGCCTACCTGCAAGCTGTGTCCGGGCGGCCCCCGCAGCGACGCTTCGCCGCGGTCGGCCTGCTCGACCGCGGCGGCATACTGCCCTACGTCGACGGAGTGGCCCTGCATGCCGGGCACGTCGAGGTGGCGCGGTCGACAGGTACACCGGGGCTGGTCGTCGCGGTCGAGTGCGTCGGTGGCCGGCCGGTGTCACGCACGCCCTACCTTCTCGTCGTCCGTGCCGGAATCCGCTACCCCGAGGACGTCTGGCTGTCACCGGCGACCGGTCGCCCGCTCCTGTCGGGTCCGGACCCGGAACGCGCCCGGGTGGCGTTCGAGTCGCCGCAGCCGAACGGGCTGGCGACCGACATGTTCGCTTGCGACCTCGACGGCCGACGGATGAACAACCTGACCCGCAAGAGCGTCGACAGCTACGACGGTTTCGGGGACGGCACCCAGGTGACGTGGGTGGACCAGAAGCACCTGCGGGTGTTCTCGGAGCTGGTTCCCGACCAGAGCACGCGCATCGTCCAGGACCGGGTCGAGGGGCGGAGTCGCCACGGCGACGAGGTGCGGTAGCGGTCGAGTGCGGTCAGGAGCATCACGGCCCCACGGGAGTCGTCCCGCTGATCTAGCTTGGCCTGGTGGCTTCGAAACCCGTGACGACCGTCCTGTTCGACTTCGCGTGGACCCTGTTCGCCAGAGACCCTGACCGCTGGGTCGGCAGCGCCGCGGCATCGCTCGGCCGGGAGGTGGTCGCCGGTGACGCTCAGCGCATCGCCGCGGATTTCGCTGAGTTGTTGCGGGCAACGGCTGCGGACCCCGCTCATGTTGCCCGCGACCTGGACCCGCAGGTGTGGGACCGGGCGATTCTGGCCGTCCTGCAGCAGATCCGTGGGGTGGACCTGCCGTTCGCGCGAGCCCTGCACGAAACGCACGCCGAAGCACTCGAGCCGTACGCGGACACGTCCTCCACTCTCGCCGCCCTCAGCGCCCGCGATATTCGCCTTGGCGTGGTGAGCAACACTGGCTGGGACATTCGCGAATGCTTTGCCCGGCACGGACTGGACCGCTACATCGACGCATACGTGCTTTCCTACGAGGTCGGCTTCATCAAGCCCGATGTGCAGATCTGGCGCACCGCACTCGACGCCTTGGAGGCACAGCCGGATCGGACGCTGATGGTCGGTGACCATCCCAGCGGCGACGGCGGTTCCGTGGCCGCCGGCATACCGGCCCTGGTGCTACCGATGACGAGTTCGCCGGCCCAGCCTCGCGGATTCCACCACGTGCTGACATTGGCCGGCATGTGAGATCGAAGCGGCTCCTGATTGTCAACGTTGCCCCGAGTACTACCCGGAGGGCACCGAGTTCTGTGTCGCCTGACGCCCCGGTCAGTCGATCCGCGGGCTGCGCCGTTCGATCAGCGTGACGTCCCGCCACACGCCGTGGTGCCGGCCGATCCGCTGCCGGGTGCCGACCACCCGGAACCCGCAGCGCTCGTGCAGGGCGAGGCTCGCGGTGTTCTCCGGGAACACACCGGACTGGATGGTCCAGATGCCGGCCGCCTCGGTGGAGGCCGCCAACGCGTCCAGCAGGGCCCGGCCGACGCCCCGCCCCCGCGCCCCGGGGTGCACGTAGACGGAGTGCTCGACCACGCCGGCGTAGACGCAGCGGTCCGAGACCGCCGAGCAGGCCACCCAGCCGAGCACCTGCCCGGCCGGGTCGAGCGCCACCCACCGGTGCCCGGGCAGCCGGGTGGCGGTGAACCGGGACCAGTCGGGCGGCTCGGTCTCGAACGTGGCGTGCCCCTCGGCGATGCCGAGCCGGTAGATCTCCAGCACGGCGTCGGCGTGCGTGTCGTCCATCGCGGCGACGGTGACGGTCATCGACCCCTCCTGACCCTGTGGCGGCCGAGGCCCGGCCGCGCCAGCGTAACCGGCACGACCGAGGGCCGGGAGGAAAGGTCCCGGCCCTCGGCGCGACCGCTACCGGGTCCGGTAGACCGAGATGTGCGCCCGGCTGTCTGCGTCGAACGGGGTCCGGTCCCAGTCCGCGTACCGCTCGGCGAGGCGCAGCCCGGCGCGTTCCGCCATCTCGTCGATCTGCTCCGGCCAGGCGTAGCGCATCGCGAACGGCCTGAGGTGCACACCGTCGGCGTCGAACGTGACGGTCTGCCGCACGAACGTCTGCGCCGCCCGGTCGTACCGGTGCAGTCGGATGGTGGCCGAGTCCTCGGTCACCTCCCGGACCTGGACCTGCTCGTCCCGGTCGAAGTCGGCCGGGTCGGGCACGTAGGTCTCGACCACGAACGCCCCGCCGGGGGTCAGCACCCGGGCGACGTTGCGGAAGCAGGCCGCCTGGCGCTCGGCGTCGACCAGGTTGAACAGCGTGTTGAACACCAGGAAGACCAGGCGGTACGGCCCGGCGACCGGGACGTCCGCCATGTCGCCGATGGTGACGGGCATGTGCTCGCCACCCCGCTTGGCGCGCAGCTGCGCCACCATCTCCGGGGACGCTTCGACGCCCTCCACGGCGAGGCCGCGGGCGGCCAGCGGCAGGGCCACCCGGCCGGTGCCGACGGCCAGTTCGAGCACCGGGCCGCCGTCGGCCAGCGGGGCGAGGAAGTCGACAGCGGGAGAGGGGTCGGGATTGCCCGGGCCGTCGTAGGTGGCGGCCCAGAGCCGGCCGAACAGGCCGGGATCGTCGAAGACGGACATCACGGCAGCAGACCACCCGTCGCCACCCGCGACAACCGGATTACGCGCCTCAGCCGGCCCGCAGGGCGTCGTCGACAGCGGTCTCCCGTCGGCCCAGGTGCACCGGGTCGCGGCCGGAGAGCACGTCCGCCGCGGCCTTCACGGCGGCGCCGTACTCCCGGGTGGTGCTGATCCGCCACTGGTCGGCGTACCGGCGGGCGGTGTCGTCGCCGACGCCGTTGGTGTCGATGCCGAGGCGCCGGCAGAGCGTCACCGCGCGGGGCAGGTGGAACGACTGGGTGACCACGGTGGCCTGCCGCACCCCGAAGACCCGCCGGGCCCGGGCGCACGAGTCGTAGGTGTCGAACCCGGCGTGGTCCAGCACGACCCTGTCCGCCGGCACACCGCGCTCGACCAGCCAGCGCCGCATCGCGTCCGGCTCGTCGTAGTCCCAGTTCATGTGGTCGCCGGAGACCAGCACCACCCGGACCTTGCCGGCCGCGAAGAGTTGCCGCGCGATCTCCAGCCGACCGGCCAGGAACGGCGACGGCGTCCCGTCGGGCTCGACCTTCGCGCCGAGCACCAGCGCCACCGGCGCCTCCGGCACCTCGGCGGCGGTGAACACGTGCCCCTCGGCGCCGTCGCGGATCCAGACCACGCTCGCCGCGGTCACGGCGGTCGACAGCACCGCGCCGGCGGCGCCGACCAGGAGGAGCCGGCGGATCGGGCGTACGGCCCGCCGGTCGGTGGCCCACCAGGCGCGCCACCGCGCGACTCGTCCCCCCATGGCGGCGATTGTGTCACCGTCCGATCAGGAGATGTGGTGCAGGATCACGTTGTGCACGTGGTGGCTCTTCTCCGAGCCACGGAACTCGACCTCGTAGGTGTGCGTGCCGACGTGCACGGCGATCGCGCCGGTGGAGAAGAACGAGCCGCCCCAGTGCTTGTTGCTCACCACGCTCACGCTGGTGATCTTCGAGTAGGGGATGCTGGTGATGGCGTACCGCTTGCCGACGAAGGAGCGGTCCTGGATGATCACCCGCCGGTCGGTCAGGCCGATGAAGCCGGTGCCGGTGCCGATCGCGTCGTAGACGGCGATGATCTGCTCACCGGGCAGCAGGCCGCTCTGGATCTGCTGGAACTGTTCCTTGCGGTCGTACGTCGGGCCAGACATGTCCTCGACGGTAGGGCAGACGCGCCAGCGCTCAGCGCTCGGTGACCGCCCGGACGGCGTCCTCGATGCGCGCGGCCAGCAGGACCTCACCCTCGGTGAGTGGTTCGTCGTCGCCGTGCCCCACCTTGATCTGGGTGCGGTCGGCCCGGCGGCTGATCTCGGGGCGCAGCCGCAACGCGTCGGCCACCACGGCCACCCGCTCGGTGAGCGCGGCGTGCTGGGTGTCGTCGAGGACGAGCGTGCGGCGGATCTGCTCGCCCTCCCGGGTCCATCCGGACAGCAGGGCGAGCGCGTCGCTGAGGTAGTCGTGCTTCGCCCGGCCGCTGAACAGCACGCGCATCACCGCACCTCCCAGGCGTCGTTGCCGGCTTGTGGCCAAATCGTCGCCATCCCGTGTCCCAGTCGACGCCCTCTAGTTTGTCGCCGCACAGATGGTGTGTCCACGCCCACACTTCCGTGTTCTGTTGGCCTGACGGTCGACTCAGCTACCCAAACCGCCGATTGATCTGGCACGCTGGTGGCTCGTGCGGACCGAACGGGTTACCGGGAACGGGCAGGCCGACCGGCAGGAGCCGAGGGTGGTCGTCGGGGCGGCGATCATCGTGGCCGGCCGGGTCCTCGCCTGCGAGCGTTCCGCGCCCCCCGAGGTGGCGGGGCGGTGGGAGTTCCCCGGCGGCAAGGTCGAGCCGGGGGAGACCGAGACCGAGGCGTTGGCCCGGGAGTGCGCCGAGGAACTGGGCGTCCGGGTCGCGGTCGGCGCGCGGGTGGGACGGGACGTGCGGATGGCCCACGGTCGCTCCGTCCTGCGCGTCTACGCCGCCCGTCTGCTCCACGGCGACCAGCCGGAGGCGTTGGAGCACGCCGAGCTGCGCTGGCTCTCGGCCGCCGAGTTGGACAGCGTCGCCTGGCTGCCGGCCGACGTGCCGATCGTGCCCGCGCTGCGCCCGCTGCTCGCCGCGTCCGCCTGAGACCACGAACCGGACAGCGGGTCGGAAACGAGACGGGGACCGGCGGCGTGTGCCGCTGGCCCCCGTCATCGTCGCGCTGCTCAGTGCTTCGGCTCGTCCTGCTGCGGGTGGGCGAAGTTGAGGTGCTCCGGCGGCAGCGGGAACTCCACGTCGTCGCCGAACGGCGACGGCGCGGCGGCCCGGTCGAAGGTCAACTCGGTCAGCGGCAGCTTGCCGCTGGAGTCGACGGCCGGGGCGGTCGGGTGCGGCACCTCGCGCTGCCAGTTGACACCCTGCTGGGCCTGGCGCTCGGCGCCGCTGTCGTGCGAGCCGCCGGCGTGGGAGTGCACCCCGCCGTGTGCCGCGCCGGCGGTCACCGCACCGCTGACATGCCCGCTGGTCGCGCTGGTCTGAGGCACCTGACCCCTCCGGAAGATCTTGTTACCGAGCCACACAAGGGGATCGTACCTGCGGTCGACGACGCGTTCCTTCATGGGGATGATCCCGTTGTCGGTGATCTTGATGTGCTCGGGGCAGACCTCGGTGCAGCACTTGGTGATGTTGCAGAAACCGAGCCCCATCTCGGACTGCGCGTACTCCTTGCGGTCGGTCTTCGCGTCCAGCGGGTGCATGTCCAGCTCGGCGGCGCGGATGAAGAACCGGGGGCCGGAGAACGCCTGCTTGTTCTCGTCGTGGTCGCGGATCACGTGGCAGACGTTCTGGCACAGGAAGCACTCGATGCACTTGCGGAACTCCTGCGAGCGCTCGACGTCGACCTGCTGCATCCGGTATTCACCGGGCGCCACGTCGGCCGGCGGCGCGAACGCGGGCGTCTCCCGGGCCTTCTCGTAGTTGAACGAGACGTCCGTGACCAGGTCCCGGATCACCGGGAACGTGCGCAGCGGGGTGACCGTGACGGTCTCGGTCTCCTCGAACGTCGACATCCGCGTCATGCAGCCCAGCCGCGGCTTGCCGTTGATCTCCATCGAGCAGGAGCCGCACTTGCCGGCCTTGCAGTTCCACCGGCACGCCAGGTCCGGCGCCTCGGTGGCCTGGAGCCGGTGGATCACGTCGAGGACGACCTCGCCCTCGTTGACCTCGACCGAGTAGTCCTTCAGGTCGCCGCCGGTCTCGTCGCCCCGCCAGATGCGGAACTGGCGTTTCGCGGCCGGCTTGCCGGTCGCCTGCTGCGGATCGGTTCCCATTCCTCAGCGCTCCTGTTCGGTGAGGGCGTCGAACTCGGCGAGTTCCTCGTCGGTCAGGTACTTGGACAGCTCCGCCCGATCGAACAGCCCGATCAGCTCCGGCCGCATCTTCGGCAGCGGCTTGTGGGTCAGCCGGACCGTGTCCCCGTCCAACGAGCAGACCAGGTTGACCCGCCGCCACTTCGGGTCCATCGCCGGGTAGTCCTCCCGGGTGTGCCCGCCGCGCGACTCCTGCCGCTCCAGCGCCGCCTTCGCGGTGCACTCCGAGACCACGAGCATGTTGCGCAGGTCGAGCGCCAGGTGCCAGCCCGGGTTGTAGCGCCGGCCGCCGACCGCGCTCACCTTCGCCACCCGCTCCCGCAGCTCGGTCAGCCGGCCCAGCGCGTCGGCCAGCTCGCCCTCCCGCCGGATGATGCCGACCAGGTCGCCCATGACCACCTGGAGGTCCTGCTGGAGCTGGTACGGGCTCTCGCCGGTGTCCCGCTGCAACGGCGCCAGGGCCGTCTCCACCGCGGCCTCCACCGCCGCCACCGACACCGCCGGGCGCGCGGTGAGCTGGTCGGTGTACGTGGCCGCGTGGCCGCCCGCCCGCTTGCCGAAGACCAGCAGGTCGGACAGGGAGTTGCCGCCCAGCCGGTTGGAGCCGTGCATCCCGCCGGAGACCTCGCCGGCGGCGAAGAGCCCGCGTACGGTGCCCGCCGCCGCGCCGGAGTCGGGGTCCACCTCGACGCCGCCCATCACGTAGTGGCAGGTCGGGCCGACCTCCATCGGCTCCTTGGTGATGTCGACGTCGGCCAGCTCCTTGAACTGGTGGTACATCGAGGGCAGCCGGCGACGGATCTCCTCCGCCGACTTGCGCGAGGCGATGTCCAGGTAGACACCGCCGGCGGGCGTACCCCGACCGGCCTTGACCTCGCTGTTGATCGCGCGGGCGACCTCGTCGCGGGGCAGCAGCTCCGGCGGACGCCGGTTGTTGTCCGGGTCGGTGTACCAGCGGTCCGCCTCCTCCTCCGTCTCCGCGTACTGCTTGCGGAAGACGTCGGGGACGTAGTCGAACATGAACCGCTTGCCGTCGGAGTTCTTCAGCACGCCGCCGTCGCCGCGCACCGACTCGGTGACCAGGATGCCCTTCACCGAGGGCGGCCAGACCATGCCCGTCGGGTGGAACTGGAGGAACTCCATGTTGATCAGCGTGGCGCCGGCGCGCAGCGCGAGCGCGTGACCGTCCCCGGTGTACTCCCAGGAGTTCGAGGTGACCTTGTAGGACCGGCCGACCCCGCCGGTCGCCAGCACCACGGCCGGCGCCTCGAAGAGGACGAACTCACCGGACTCGCGGTAGTAGCCGAACGCGCCTGCCACCCGGTCGCCGTCGAGCAGCAGCTCGGTGACCGTGGTCTCGGCGAACACCCGGATCCGGGCGTCGTAGCTGCCGAACTCCCGCTTGTCCTCCTGCTGGAGCGACACGATCTTCTGCTGGAGCGTGCGGATCAGCTCCAGGCCGGTCCGGTCGCCGACGTGCGCCAGTCGTGGGTACTCGTGGCCGCCGAAGTTGCGCTGCGAGATCTTGCCGTCGGAGGTGCGGTCGAAGAGCGCGCCGTACGTCTCCAGCTCCCAGATCCGCTGCGGCGACTCCTTGGCGTGCAGCTCGGCCATCCGGAAGTTGTTGAGGAACTTGCCGCCGCGCATGGTGTCCCGGAAGTGCACCTGCCAGTTGTCGCGCGAGTTCACGTTGCCCATCGCGGCCGCCGCGCCGCCCTCGGCCATCACCGTGTGCGCCTTGCCGAACAGCGACTTCGAGATGATCGCGGTCTTCTTGCCGGCCAGCCGGGCCTCGATCGCCGCGCGCAGGCCGGCGCCGCCGGCCCCGATCACGACGACGTCGTAGTGGTGTCGTTCGATTCGCGTCTCAGTCATGTCAGGGGCCCTCAGTTGATGAACCGGAGGTCGGTGATCCACTTGGCGGCCACCGCCATCACGTAGAAGTCGGTCAGCGCCAGCGTGCCCAGGGTGATCCAGGCGAGCTGCATGTGCCGGACGTTCAACCAGGACACGCCGGTCCACGCCTTGTAGCGCACCGGGTGCTTCGAGAAGTGCTTGAGCCGGCCGCCGATGATGTGCCGGCAGGAGTGGCAGGAGATCGTGTACGCCCAGAGCATCACCACGTTGATCAGCAGGATGACGTTGCCCAGGCCGAAGCCGAAGCCCTCGGGGGAGTGAAAGGCGTAGATCGCGTCCCAGGTGTTGATCAGCGAGATGATCGCGGCGGCGTAGAAGAAGTAGCGGTGCAGGTTCTGACCGAGCAGCGGGAACCGGGTCTCACCGCTGTAGGACTGGTGCCCGTCCGGCACCGCGCACGCCGGCGGCGACAGCCAGAACGACCGGTAGTAGGCCTTGCGGTAGTAGTAGCAGGTGAGCCGGAACAGCAGCAGGAACGGCAGGGTCAGCGCCGCGTCCGGGATGATCCACCAGCCGGGCAGGAAGCTGCCGAAGTGCGAGGAACCCTCGACGCAGCGCTCGGTCACGCAGGGGGAGTAGAACGGCGTCAGGTAGTGGTACTGGTCCACCCAGTACCACTTGTGCATGAAGACCCGGACGGTCGCGTAGATGACCCACGCGCTCAGCCCGACGACGGTGATCAATGGCGCGAACCACCAGCGGTCGGTCCGCAACGTCTTCGCCGCGATGGCGGCACGTGCCCGCGCTCCCCGCGGTCTCGTTGCCGTTGATGTCATTCGAGTCATCTCCCTGACGTCACTGTCACGTCCTGCGCACGCGCGGGACCACGCCGGTGAACCGGCGCGGCTAAGTGACACACGTTACGCCGATCTTCACGGCCCGGCCGCGCAACGCAGTGTCCCGTGTGTCCCGCGGGTTGGAAAGACCCGGATCATGATCAATATGCGGACGGCGTCGCCGCGTCGGTGTTCCGGATCAGCCGGACGCGCCGCCGGTGAAGTTCCACGACGACAGCCGCAGGGCGGGCCCCTCCCACCAGGACCCGTCCATCCGGTCCGGCTGGCGGACCGGCGACCGGCCCAGACCGAGCACCCGGCCCGGCCCCAACGCCCGCGGGTACGACTCGGTGAACCGGAGATCCCGGACCGCCCGCACCGGCACGCCGTCCTCGACCAGCCAGACCCCGTTGCGGGTCAGCCCGGTGACGACCAGCTGCTTCGGGTCCAGCACCCGGGTGTACCAGAAGTCGCTGACCAGCAGTCCGCGCCGCACGCCGGCCACCAGGGCCGCGGTGTCCGGGTCGCCCACCGCCCCGGTCACCCCGGCGCTCACCGGTCCGGCCGCGACCCCGGCGTCGACCGTGTCCGGCGCGCCCGGCAGCAGGCGGAGGTTGTGCGGGATCGGCCCGAACGTCGACCCGCCGGCCATGCCGTGCCCGGTGGACGCGACGCCCGCCTCCGCGCCGCTGCGCCGGTCGTGGGCCACCGCCCGGGTGGTGCCGGCCTCCACCAGCGGCAGCGCCCGCCGGGGCGTGCCCTCCAGGTCGAACGGCAGCGTCGAGGCGTGCAGCGGGTCGTCCACCAGCGTCACCGCCGGGTCGAACTGGGCGGCGCCCGGCTCGGCGAAGGACTGGCGTTCGGCGTACCGCTTGCCGTTGAAGCCGAACCAGGCGAGGTTCTGCAACAGGTCGGCCACCGCCGCCGGTTCGAGCACCACCTCGTAGCGCCCGGGCGGCAGTTCCACCGGGTCGGCCGCGGCCCGTGCCTTGGCCGCCGCGCGGGCGCCGAGCGCGGCGCCGTCGAGGTCGGCGAGGCGGTCGGCGCAGTGCCGGGCCACGCCGTCGACGCCCCCGGTGCGGGCGATGCCGTCCATGGCCGCCTCCGCCGCCCGCCCCTGCGCCGAGTGCCCGGCGGAGTTGGCGAACGCGCCGGACCGGTACGCCGTGCGGCAGTAGCCCGCCGCCTCCAGCCCTTCGACCGCGTCCACGAAGGCGCGTACCCGGGCCGCCCGCTCGTCGGGCGAGGCGAACGCGGTGGCCTCGTCGACGCCCGGGCCGGACGGCGTCGGCGTCGGCGCGGTGAGCCCGGGCCAGGCCGGGTCGGCCGGGGCCAGCCGGGCCGCGGCCCGGGTCCGCTCGACCAGCGCGGCCAGCCCGTCGGCGTCGACCCGGTTGCCGCCACCCGCGGCGGTCCGCCCGTCGACGTGCAGCCGCAGCTGGATCGCGGTGCCGGTCTCGGCGACGTTCTGATGGATCGAGGAGTTGGCGAAGCGGGTGAGCGCGAGGTCGGTGCGGGTCACCAGCACCTCGGCCTCCGCGCCCGGCCCGGCCACGCGCCGGACCAGCTCCACCACCCGGGCGGCGAGATCCTGTTCGGCGCTCACGCGCGCACCCCCACACGGACGCCGCGGAAGCGGGCCGGGGCGGCCGGATGGCCGGTGTGCCCGACCTGGCCGGGTTGCCCCTTGCCGCAGTTGGGCGTGCCCCACGGGACGATCTCCGAGGAGAGCATGTCCATCGACCGCCAGAAGACCGGCCCGATGCCGGTGTAGGTGGGATTGCGCAGCATCCGCCCCCGGCGGCCTTTCTTCACCTCCCAGCCGACCTCGCAGCCGAACTGGAAGTTGAGCCTCTTGTCGTCGATCGACCAGGACCGGTTGATGTCCATCAGCACCCCGTCGTCGGTGGCCGCGACGATCTCGTCGAGCGTGTGCGGGCCGGGTTCCAGGCCCACGTTCGTCATCCGCACCATCGGCAGCCGGGCCCAGCCGTCGGCGCGTACGCTGCCGCCGTAGCCCAGGCCGGCGACGGCGGCCGAGTCCCGGCCGGCGAGCACCCCGACCCACCGCCCTTCGCGGACCGCGTCCCGGGCGACCGCCGGGGAGCCCTCGTCGTCGAAGCCGAAGCTGCCCAGCGCGCCCGGGATGGTCGGGTCGATGGTCACGTTCATCAGCTCGGAGCCGTAGCGCAGTGAGCCGAGGCGGGCCAGGTCGAGCCAGGAGGTGCCGGCGAAGGCCGCCTCCCAGCCCAGGATGCGGTCCAGCTCGATGGCGTGCCCGACCGACTCGTGGATCTGCAACGCGAGCTGCTCGCCGCCGAGGATCAGGTCGGTCTCGCCGGCCGGGCACTCCGGGGCGGTGAGCAGCTCGCGGGACTCCTCGGCGATCCGGGCGGCGTGCGCGGCCAGGTCGAGTGAGGTGACCAGCTCCCACCCCGTGGTGCCGTACTGCCCCCGGTAGCTCGGATAGGACCGGCGCTGGGTCTCGCCGTCGCCGATCGAGGTGGCCGAGATGCCGCCGCCGCACTCCCGGATGTGCTGGTCGATCCGGTGGCCCTCGCTGGAGACGAACCACTTCGTGGTGTCCCAGATCTGGTAGAGCCCCTCGGCCAGGTCGGCCCCGTGCTCCCGCATGGTCGCGGTGGCGCCGACCAGCAGGTCGCCCTTGTCGGAGAGCGGCACCCCGAGCGGATCGACCGCGCAGGTCGAGGCCCAGCTCGCCACCGCCGCCTCGACCGGCACGAGGTCGATCGGCGGGCCGGAGACGCGCGCGCTCGCGGTGGCGATCGCCGCGGCGCGCCGGCCGGCGTCGCGGGCCGAGGCGTCGGACAGCTCGGGTACGGCCTGGAAACCCCACCCGGAGCCGACCAGGGCGCGCACCCCCAGGCCGACGCTCTCGTGCTGGGTCAGCTCCTCGACGTCACCGTTGCGCGCCGACATCGACTCGTACCGGCGGTGCATCACCCGGGCGTCGGCATAGCGGGCCCCGGCGTCGAGGGCGGCCTGCACGGCGGCGGTGGCCGCGTCGAACTCGCTCATGACGGCACTACGCTTCGCTCGGCGCGGCCAGGAGGCACGGCCGCACTGCGGTGACGATTCGCTCGATGGCGCTCGCTCATGGGCCGACCCTAGGCGAGCGCACCGACATCCGTCAGGGGACGAGATCCTCCGGCCGGATCGTCGCCCGGACGGGGTCCGTCAGCTCCAGCACGTCGGCGGGCTTGGTCACCGACACCTCCCGGTAGTGCCGGCCCTGGCGGCGGTAGAGGTGCAACGTGCCGGTCTCCTGCTCGACCAGCAGGTACCACTCGATGCCGGCGGCGGCGTAGTAGTGCATCTTGAGCACCTTGTCCGTCGCCGCGTTGCTCGGTGAGATGACCTCGCAGACGAGCCGGACGTCCCGCGCCTCGATCATCGGTTCGTCGAAGTCGATCGGCTCGGTGACGACCAGGTCGGGAATCGGTATCCGGCCCGGCTTGAGCCGGACGTTGACCGTCTCCAGCAGCTCCAGGCCCACGCGCCGCGCCGCGGTTTCGAGCAGGTTGCCGAGGTTCCGCTGGATCCGCTGGTGCCGCGGGGTGGGCGCCGGCGTCACGTGGAGGCTCCCGTCGAAGAGTTCGACGCGTTGCTGCGTCTCGCTGAGGGCGAGGTACTCCTCTTCGGTCCACGGGCCGTCGTGGCCGAACACCGCCGCGGTCATGGTCACCTCCACCTCGTGTCGCGGGAATCTTCCCTTCGTCGCCGGGACCATGGTCGCACCTCAGGTGCGCCGACGAGACGACGATGCCCACTCGCGTCGGTGAATGTCCCTGGTGAGGGCTGTTCAGGTCGGAAACCGAGTCGTTACGCTCTGACCGCTGACAGCCCGGCCTTTGTAGCTTATTTTCGCCTCCAGAGGTTTCCTGTAGGTTCTCTTCATCAGGAGGGGGAGGCGGTCATGGGCAGGTCGGATGCAGTGCCGTCCGGGGAGCCGGACCGCCCGGAGGTGCCGGAGCAGCGCTCCGGCGAGGGCCCCTATCTCCAGGTCCGGGACCTGCGGGTGCGGTTCGACACCGAGGACGGTGTGGTCCGGGCTGTGGACGGGGTGTCGTTCGCCGTCGAGCGGGGTCGCACGCTCGGGATCGTGGGGGAGTCCGGGTCGGGGAAGAGCGTGACGTCGTTGGCGATCCTGGGTCTGCACAACTCCAAGCGGGCGTCCGTCACCGGGGAGATCTCGGTGGGTGGGCGTCAGTTGGTGGGTCTGCCGGAGGAGGAGGTGCGGCGGCTGCGGGGTCGGGACATGGCGATGATCTTCCAGGATCCGTTGTCGGCGTTGCATCCGTACTACACGGTCGGGAAGCAGATCGCCGAGGCGTACCGGGTGCACCACCCGAAGGCCGGTAGGCGGGAGGCGCGTAGCCGGGCGGTGGACATGTTGGGTCGGGTGGGGATTCCGCAGCCGGCGCGGCGGTTCGAGCAGTATCCGCACGAGTTCTCCGGTGGGATGCGGCAGCGGGCGATGATCGCGATGGCGTTGGTCAACGATCCGGATCTGGTGATCGCCGACGAGCCGACGACGGCGTTGGACGTGACGGTGCAGGCGCAGATCCTGGACCTGCTCAATGATCTTCAGGAGGAGTTCCGTTCGGCGATCATCCTGATCACCCACGATTTGGGTGTGGTCGGTCAGGTGGCCGATGACGTCCTCGTCATGTACGGCGGTCGGGCGGTGGAGCACGGCAGTGTGGAGCAGGTGTTGCGGCGGCCGCAGCATCCGTACACGTGGGGGTTGTTGTCGAGCGTGCCGTCGTTGCACGGTGACGCGGACGCGGACCTGGTGCCGATCCCGGGCAACCCGCCGAGTCTGATCAACCTGCCGTCGGGCTGCGCGTTCCATCCCCGCTGCCGCTATGCCGACGTCAACGGCGACCGCTCCCGCGCCGAGGTCCCCGAACTGCGGGCGGCCGGCGAGACGGGGCACCTGGTGGCCTGTCATCTGTCGGCGGCGGAGCGGACCCGGATCTATCAGCAGGACATCGCCCAGGTGGGAGTGGCCCGATGAGCGTCGAGAGCGAGCCGCTGCTGCGGGTGCGGGGGCTGACCAAGCACTTCCCGGTGCGCGAGGGCTTCCGCAGCCGGGGCGCCGTGCGGGCGGTCGACGGGCTGGACTTCGACGTCCGCCCCGGCGAGACGTTGGGTCTGGTGGGCGAGTCGGGGTGTGGGAAGACCACGACCGGGCGGATGCTGGTGCGGCTGCTGGAACCCACCGCCGGCAGCATCACCTTCGCCGGGCGGGACATCACCCACGCCCGCCGGGGCGCGTTGCGGCCGCTGCGCCAGGACCTGCAGATCATCTTCCAGGACCCGTACGCGTCGTTGAACCCCCGCCACACCGTCGGGCGGATCGTGGCCATGCCGCTGCAGGTCAACAACATCACCCCACCCGGCGGCGTCAAGAAACGCGTGCAGGAACTGCTGGAACTGGTCGGCCTCAACCCCGAGCACTACAACCGCTACCCGCACGAGTTCTCCGGCGGGCAACGCCAACGCATCGGCATCGCCCGCGCCCTGGCCCTGCAACCCAAGCTCATCGTCGCCGACGAACCCGTGAGCGCCCTCGACGTGTCCATCCAGGCCCAGGTCATCAACCTCCTGCGCGACCTGCAACGCGACCTCGACCTGGCGTTCGTGTTCATCGCCCACGACCTCGCCGTGGTCCGCCACTTCTGCCACCGCGTCGCCGTCATGTACCTCGGCACCATCGTCGAGATCGGCGACCGCGACACCATCTACACCCGCCCGCAACACCCCTACACCCGCGCCCTGCTCTCGGCCATCCCCGACGTCACCACCCTCGGCCCCGCCGGCCGCATCCGCCTCACCGGCGACGTCCCCACCCCCCTGGACCCACCCAGCGGCTGCCGCTTCCGCACCCGCTGCTGGAAAGCCACCGACCGCTGCGCCACCGAAACACCCGCCCTGACCACCCGCGACGGCGGCACCCAACTCACCGCCTGCCACTACCCGGAGAGCGGACCGGTGGACGCCGCCGGGCCGGCGACGGTCGGCGGTGGCACTGTCGCGCCCGCGGCGGTCGGCGGCGGCGACGCCCCGGAACTGAAGGAGGTGGCGGAATGAGCCTGTCCCCGGTCGAGGGCGTGGCGCTCGCGGAGATCGAGTCGCCCGGTGACGGCGACGAGCGCCGGGACAAGGAGTTCGTCGGCCGCTCACCCGGCCAACTCGCGCTGGCGCGGCTCCGGCGGGACCGCACCGCCCTGGTCAGCGGCGCCCTGCTCGTCTTCTTCGTCCTGGTCGCGCTGGCCGTGCCGCTGATCGAGGCGCTGTACGGGGTGGGGCCGAAGGAGCAGTTCCAGAGCCGTCTCGACGGCTACGGCATGCCGCTGGGCTACGCCGGCGGCGTCACCGGCGACCACTGGTTTGGGCTGGAGCCCGGCCTGGGTCGGGACATCTT
The DNA here is from genome assembly GCF_049315235.1 of Micromonospora sp. WMMD754. Classification (NCBI taxonomy): domain Bacteria; kingdom Bacillati; phylum Actinomycetota; class Actinomycetes; order Micromonosporales; family Micromonosporaceae; genus Micromonospora; species Micromonospora sp. WMMD754. Next base: position 1,057,114 of record NZ_CP186058.1, on the reverse strand, counting down.
CATCCGGATGGTGCACGGGCTGCGGACGTCGCTGTTCATCGCGTTCGCCGCCGCCGTGCTGACCGCCGTCATCGGCGTGACGCTGGGTACGCTCGCCGGCTACCTCGGTGGCTGGCTGGACTCGGTGATCAACTGGATCACCGACCTGACCCTGGCGATGCCGTTCCTGATCATCGCGCTGGCACTGATGCCGACCGTCGCGCTGCGCTTCTACGGCCAGCGGGAGGCCGTCCCGGCGTACTTCCAGATCGGCGTGCTCATCTCGATCTTCGCGTTGTTCGGCTGGACCAGCACCGCCCGCCTGGTCCGGGGCCAGATCATCGCGCTGCGCGAGCGCGAGTTCGTGGAGGCGGCCCGGGCCAGCGGGGCCGGTCTCGGGCACATGCTGTTCCGTCAGCTGCTGCCGAACGTGTGGGCGCCGATCCTGGTCGCCTTCTCGCTCGCGGTGCCGCAGTACATCACCAGCGAGGCGGCGCTGTCGTTCATCGGCGTCGGCCTCACCGACGCGACGCCGAGCTTCGGCCGGATGATCTACCGCAGTCTCGACTACCTGCAGACCGACCCGGCGTACGTCTTCTTCCCCGGCATCACGATCTTCGCGCTCGTGTTCGCCTTCAACCTCTTCGGCGACGCGCTGCGCGACGCGCTCGACCCGAAGTCGTCCCGGTAGGAGGCCGACCCATGACGCGTTTCCTCGTCCGCCGGCTGCTCTCGGCCGCGCTCACGCTCTTCGCGGTCAGCGTGCTGAGCTTCCTGATGTTCTTCGCCCTGCCGCGCGACCCGGTCACCGGCATGTGCCCGAAGAACTGCAACCCCGAGCGGCTGGAACGGGTCCGCCAGGAGCTGGGCCTGAACGACCCGCTGATCAGCCAGTACGCCGGCTACATGAAGGGCATCGTCACCGGGCGGGACCTGGGCAGCGCCCAGGGCGGCCAGTGCGACGCGCCCTGCCTCGGCTGGTCGTACGTCTCCAACGAGGCGGTCTCGGACACCATCGCCCGGGTGCTGCCGGTGACGCTGAGCATCGTCATCCCGGCGGCCGTCCTGTGGCTGCTGCTCGGCGTCGGCCTGGGCATGTTGTCCGCGCTGCGCCGGGGGAGCTGGCTGGACCGGGCGGCGATCGGCTTCTCGCTGACCGGCGCCTCGCTGCAGCTCTACTTCGTCGGCGCGGTGCTGCTCATCGTGTTCGTCTACAACCTGCGCCTGCTACCGGTGCCCAGCTACACCTCGTTCTTCGACGACCCCCTGAAATGGAGCAGCGGGCTGGTGCTGGCCTGGTTGGCGCTGGCCTTCCTCTTCTCCGCCATCTATGCCCGGCTGTCCCGGGCGCAGATGTTGGAGACGCTGTCGGAGGACTTCGTCCGCACCGCCCGCGCCAAGGGCCTGGCCAAACGCAAGGTGTACGGCCGACATGCGCTGCGGGCCGCGATCACGCCGGTGGTGACCATCGCCGGCCTGGACGTGGGCGGGGCGCTCGGCGGCACCGTCATCACCGAGACGACGTTCGGCCTGAACGGGATGGGTCGGACCGCGGTGGACGCGGTCCGCTCCGGTGACCTGCCGACCATCATGGCGACCGTGCTGATCGCGGCGGTCTTCGTGGTGCTCGCCAACATGATCGTGGACCTGCTCTACGCGGTGATCGACCCCCGGGTGCGCCTGGGCTGACCGACGGTCCGACGAAATTTATCGAGAACTGTTACACAACTCGTAGTTTTTCTTCTTTACGATCCTCGGGACGTCGGCGGATGCGCCCGGCGTACGGGTGGAGGAGGTAGGACATGCGACCACGCGCAGCGGCCGCCGTCGGCGGCGCCATCGCACTGGTTGTGGGGCTGGGCGCCTGCTCGGAGAACACGGGCGAGGGCACCAAGGTGGACGGCAGCCGGCAGCAGACCGGGGTCATCGCCACCGACCCCAAGGACTCGCAGGGGCCGGCGCCGGAGGTGGAGGGCGCGGCCAAGGGCGGCACGTTCACCATCATCCGGGAGACCCCCATCTCCCACCTGGACCCGCAGCGGACGTACTCGTTCGCCGGGCTGATGGCCAGCCCGCTCTTCGCCCGCTACCTGACCACGTGGAAGGACGACGGCAAGGGCGGCCTGGTCCTGGTGGGCGACCTGGCCGAGACGCCGGGCAAGAACGTCAACAACGACTGCAAGGTCTGGGAATTCACGATCAAGGACGGGGTGAAGTTCGAGGACGGCAGCCCGATCACCGCCAAGGAGATCGCGTACGGCATCGCCCGCTCCTTCGACCCGGACCTCACCAGCGGCCCCACCTACATCCAGGAGTGGCTGGCCGACACCGCGCAGTTCGACACCAAGTGGGACTTCAAGAAGAACAAGACGTCGCTGCCGCCGGGCCTGACCACGCCGGACGACAAGACGCTGCGGTTCGAGTTCGCCAAGCCGCGCTGCGACCTGCCGTTCGCGGTCTCGCTGCCCACCACGGCGCCGCTGAAGCCGGAGAAGGACACCGGGGTCAACCTGGACCAGAAGCCGTTCTCGTCCGGCCCCTACAAGATCGCCAAGAACCAGGTCGGCGTCCAGCTGACGCTGGACCGCAACCCGAACTGGGACGCGAAGACCGACCCGGTGCGCCACCAGTACCCGGACCAGTTCGTCTGGACCTTCGGCCCGACCCAGGACGCCGCCAACAACCGGGTGATCGCGGACAACGGCGCCGACCAGAGCGCGCTGGCGTTCAACTCGGTGCCGCCGGCGCTGGTCGCCAAGGTGGCCGGTGACCCTGCGCTGAAGTCCCGCACCCTGCTGTCCCCGACCCCGAGCGCCAACCAGCTCGTGATCAACACCCAGCGGGTCAAGGACCTGAAGATCCGCCAGGCGCTCAACTACGCGATCGACCGGGAGGGCCTGGTCAAGGCGCTCGGCGGCCAGACCGTCGCCCAGCCGATGACCACCCTGATGCCGTCGTCGACCATCGGTTACAAGGCGTACGACGCCTACCCGGCGGGTGCCAACGGCAACCCGGAGAAGGCGAAGGAGCTGCTCGGCGGACAGACGCCGGAGCTGGTCCTCGGCGTCGCGGACAACACCGACGAGCAGCAGATCGCGGTCCAGCTCAAGGGCAACCTGGAGCGCGCCGGCTTCAAGATCACCGTCCGGAACATCCCGGACGACGCGAAGCTGGACGAGGTCAAGAAGAAGGACAACCCGTGGGACCTCTACATCGGTAACTGGGCCGCGGACTGGCCGAGCGGCGCCTCGATCCTGCCGGTGCTCTACGACGGCCGCACCATCAAGGCCGAGGGCAACAGCAACCAGTCGTACTTCAACGACGACGCGATCAACGCCGAGATGGACCGGATCCTGGCGCTGCCCCCGGCCGACCAGGGCCCGGAGTGGGGCAAGCTGGACGAGCGGATCATGAAGGAGCACGCGCCGGTGGTGCCGCTCTACGTGGACGTGGCCTACAACGTGCACGGCTCCAAGGCCGGAGGGGTCTTCATCTCCTCCGTGTTCGGCTACCCGAACTTCGTGAACGCCTTCGTCAAGCAGTAGCCGTACCTGTGGTTGAAGGAAGGGCCCCTTCTTAACGCGCGACGTTAAGAAGGGGCCCTTCCTCTACCGCAGGCGTTAATAAGGGGCCCTTCCTTAAGCCAGGTAGCGGCGGAGGAAGTCCAGCTCCAGGCGGAGCAGGCGTTCGGACACCCCGCCGGCGGCCAGGTGGCTCGCGCCGGTGAGCGGCAGCACCGCGTGCGGGCGGCCGGTGGCCAGCAGCGCGGCGGAGAGCCGCAGCGTGTGCGCGGCCAGCACGTTGTCGTCCACCAGCCCGTGCACCAGCAGCATCGGCCGGGCCTGCGCCGGGTCGCCGAGCGGCTCGGCGGCCAGCTCGACCAGCGAGTGGTGCGCGTAGACGTCCATCCCGTCGTCCGGCATGCCGAGGTAGCGCTCGCTGTAGGCGGTGTCGTACAGCGCCCAGTCGGTGACCGGCGCCCCGACGATCGCGCACTTGAACAGTTCGGGGTGGCGCAGCACCGCCAGCCCGGCCAGCCAACCGCCGAACGACCAGCCGCGCACCGCCACCCGCTCCAGGTCCAGGTCGGGGTGCTTGCCGGCGAGCGCGGTGAGCGCGTCCACCTGGTCGCTCAGGATCACGTCGGCGACCCGGCGGTGGATCGCCTTCTCGAACGACGGCGCGATGCCCGGGGTGCCCCGGTTGTCGATGGTCACCACCGCGAAGCCCTGCTCGGCCCACCACTGCCGTTCCAGCCAGGCGCCGCGGGCCGCGATCACCTCCTGGTGGCCGGGGCCGCCGTAGATGTCCAGCAGCACCGGCAACCGCGTGCCCTTGACGTGCTCGACCGGGTAGAGCACCGCGCTGGGCAGCCGCCGGTCGGTCACCCGGACCAGCGTCGGCCGCGGCGCGTACGAGCAGGTGGCGGCCAGTGAGCGCAGCTCGCCCACCTCGCGGTCGCCGTGCCACACCCGCCACCGCACGCCCGGGTGCTCCAGCGAGGCGATGCCCACCACCAGCGTGGATCCGCCGATCGCGGCGGTGTGCCAGCCCGGGTCGCTGCCCATCCGGCGGGCGTCCATCCCACCGCCGATGGTGGTCCGCACCCGGTAGAGGTGGCGTTGGCTGGGCTCGCCCTCGCTCGCCTCCACCAGCAGGTCGGCCGCCTGGTTGGGACCGGCCGGCAACCGCCCGACCACTCGCCGCACGTACAGCGAGGGCGGGGTGAGCAGCGTCCCGTCGGCGAAGAGGCAGCGGGCGTCGTACCCGTCGTGGGCCAGCTCGCCGCCGACCAGCACCCGCCCGTCCGGCAGGTGCGCCGGGGTGCCCGGGATCGGCTCCACCCAGCGCGGGTCGGCCAGCTCCGCGTGCACCTGCGTCTCCCCGGTACGCGGGTCCACCGCCAGCACCAGGCCGTGCTGTTGCGAGCGGCGCAGCACGGTGATCAACGGCCCGCCGTCCGCCCAGTCCACCGAGCTGAGGTAGGGGTAGGTCTCGCGGTCCCAGTGCACGTCGACCCAGCCGCCGTCGAGGTCGAGCAGGTGCAGGCTGACCTCCGCGTTCGGGCCGCCGGCCACCGGGTACGCCAGCGACGTCGACGGGCTCGCCGGCTCGGCCGGGTCGTGCAGGTACCAGCGCGGCAGGCGGGACTCGTCGACCCGGGCGGCCAGCACGCTGCGACCGTCCGGCGCCCACCAGTAGCCCCGGTAGCGGTGGAACTCCTCGGCCGCGATGTGCTCGGCCAGCCCCCAGGTCACCCCGCTGTCCTCACCGGCGAGCAGGTTGTCCGTACCGTCCGGCTCGACGACCCGCAGCTGGCCCCGGCGGACGCCCTCGGCCGCGTCGGTGACGTAGGCCAGCCGTTCGCCGGCCGGGTCGGGGCGCGGGTCGATCACCGGCCCCACGGCGGCGACCTCGACCACGTCACCGTGCACCAGGTCGGCCCGGAACAGCCGCCCGGCCAGCGCGAACGCGGCCACCCGGCCGGCCGCGTCCAGCGCGTACGAGCCGATGCCGCCGGAGCTGAGGCGCAGCCGCTCGCGCAGCGCCCGCTCGCCGGGGGCGAGGCGGGCCGGCTCGGCGTCCGTGCCCAGCAGCACCGCCGGGTCCGCGACCAGGCGTTCCTCGCCGCTGTCGACGTCGAGCAGCCAGAGTGCGTCGGCCGGGTCCTCCGGTCCCGCGGACCGCAGGAAGAGCACCCGGGAGCCGTCCCCCGCGACGGAGACGGCGCGCGGCGCCCCGTGGCTGAACCGACGGGTACGGGCGGCCAGCTCGGGAAAGTCCACGCCTGCAGATCGTAGGCGGGTGCCGGGCGTGATGTGGCCGACCTGGGCGGACGCATGAGCGCCGAGCGGGCAGGACCGCCGGTTAGAGTGACGGGCGTGACGACGCTGCCCGACCGACGCCTCCTGCTGGTCCACGCGCATCCCGACGACGAGTCGATCGGCACCGGCGCGACGATGGCGCACTACGCCGCCGCCGGCGCCCACGTCACGCTGGTGACCTGCACGCTGGGCGAGGAGGGCGAGATCCACGTCCCCGAGCTGGCGCGGCTCTGCGCCGCCGAGGCGGACCAGCTCGGCGGCTACCGCATCGGCGAACTGGCCGCGGCCTGCGCCGCGCTCGGCGTCACCGACCACCGGTTCCTCGGCGGCGCCGGCCGCTACCGCGACTCCGGGATGATGGGGCTGGCCACCAACGACCACCCGCGGGCGTTCTGGCGCGCCGACCTCGACGAGGCCGCCGGGCACCTGCTGGAGGTCATCCGCGAGGTCCGCCCGCAGGTCGTGATCACGTACGACCCGAACGGCTTCTACGGGCACCCCGACCACATCCAGGCGCACCGGGTGGCGATGCGGGGCGTGGAGCTGGCCGCCGCCGAGGGGATCGCCCCGGCCAAGGTCTACTGGACGGCCATGCCGCGCAGCGTGCTGGACGCCGGCCTGGAGGCGTTCACCGAGTCGTCGGACAATCCCTTCGCCGGCATCGACGACGTCGACGACCTGCCCTTCGGCACGCCGGACGCGCAGATCGCGGCGCGGATCGACGCCACCGAGCAGCACGCCGCGAAGGAGGCGGCGATGCGCGCCCACGCCACCCAGATCCCGGCCAACTCGTGGCTCTACTCGATCGCCGGCAACTTCGGCGCCGAGTTCATGGGGGTCGAATACTTCACGCTCGCGGTCGGCGGCAAGGGCCCGGGCGTCGGCCCGTACGGCTGGGAGGACGACCTCTTCGCCGGGTTGGGCCTGGACGGGCCGGACCGCACCCCGGTCGCGGCGGCCGGTCTCCGGTGACGCTGCCCGCCGCACCCGTGTCGATCCTTCCCGAGCCGCAGCCACCCGCGTCGCCGTCGCGCGCCGAGCGGGCGCTCGACCGTGCGCTGCGCGTGGCCGGCGGCGTGGTGACGGTCTGGGCCGGTGTCCTGGCCGCGCTGCTCGACCTGATCTTCGCGACCTGGGCGTGGGAGGCGGTGCAGGGCCGCTCCGGCGGCGCCCAGGCGCTGGTCGGCATCGGTCTGGTGCTCGCCGGGATCGCGGCCGTGGTCGCGTCGACGGTGCTGCTGGGCTCGTTCGCGCACCGGTCGACCGGCACCCGGTGGGCGGTGGCGCTGGCCGCGTTGCCCTGGTTCCTGGTGATCGTCGTGGGCGGCTTCCGCACCACCGAGGGGGACCTGGCGCTGGCCGGCGACAACGTGCTCGGCCTGGCGCTGATCGTCGCCGGTGCGGTCACCTTCGCGGTGCTCGGCTTCCGGCAGATCGTGGTGCCGCCGCCGGTCTCCCGGTAGGTGCTGACGCCGCACAGGTGGCGGTGGTAGACATTCCTGCCAGAGGCCCGCCGTGGGGGCGGGTGGTACGGCGGGAGGCGTGCGATGGCTCAGAGGTGGCGTGCGGTCGGCGTGCTGGCGGCCGCGTTGTTCGCGGTGAACGTGGTGGCCCGGCTGGTCATCCGGTTCGCGTTCCCGGACGACGACACCGCCTCCGGCCGGGTCTCCCTGGCGATGTTCCTGGTGATCGGGCTGATCCTGGCCGTCACCTCGTTCCGCTGGGGTGCCGATCGGCCGCTCGGGCACTGGGCGGGCGACCTGGCCGTCGGCGTGGTCGTGGCGCTGGCGCTGACCGTGTTCGTCGGCCCGCTGCTGGTCGGGGAGAACCCGTTCGGCGGGGGCGCGGGTCTCTTCTTCGCCCAGATCTGGCTCTACCTCGCGGCGACCCTGGCCGGCGTGCTGGTGGGCTACCTGATCCTCACCGCGCTCGGCCGGGACCACCGGTCCCGCCAGCTGAAGCGGTACGCCGAGATGAAGGCGTCCCGGCCCCGCAAGATCGTCCGCCGCTGACCTCAGGGGGCGACCCGGGTCAGGTAGGTGTGGTGGGTGGTGAAGCCGAGCCGACGGTAGAGCGCCACCGCGCCCACGTTGCGCTGCTCCACCTGGAGGAACGCGCGGGACGCTCCCTCCGCCGCGGCCCACCCGGCCAGGGCGCGCACGACCGCCGCGGCGAACCCCTGCCGGCGGGCCTCCGGCAGCACCTCCAGCAGGCTGACGCCGAACCAGCGGCCCTCGCCGGTGACGGTGCCCCGGCCCACCGCGAGCAGCCGCCCGTCGACCCGCAGCTCGGCGAAGCGGACCCGCGCCACGGCGGTGAGCACGTGCCGCGCCTCCGCCGGCAGTCCGCCCTTGCGGTCGGCGGCGACCGCCAGCCAGTCGTCGGCGGGCGCGTCGGCCAGCGTCACCGGCCGCTCCGGCGCGACGTCGGCGTCCGGTGCGGTCAGGGCGGCCAGCGGGACGGTCTGGACCAGCACCGGCGGGCGGGACGTCCAGCCGCGCGCGTCCAGTTCCGCGCCGACCGGGGCGGCCAGCGGCAGCGGGGTGTTCACCAGCGCCGGTTGGCCCCGGTCGGCGTACCAGTGCTGCACGGCGTCCAGCGCGGCGGGCAGCGGGCGATCCGGGTCGCCGATCGGCAGGGCGCTGTTCGCCCGGCCGGTCCAGCCGGCGGCCGAGCGCAGGCGCCAGTCGCCGAGCCGTCCGCGTACCGGGGCGGGCCACGCCTCGTCGGCGGCCACCTCCAGGTCGACCACGGCGGCGGCGGTGGGCCGGCGGGCCGGCGGCACCCGCTTGGCCCGGTGCACCTCGCCGACCGGTACGCGCAGCGGACCGGCGTCGGTGGCGAGCGTGATGTGCGTCTCGCTCAGCTCGACCAGCTCGCCGAGCGCGTCGGAGAACAGCGGCCGGCCTCCCCGAATCCCCACAATCCGGCGGACCACGATCCGGTGTCCCACGTCCTGCTGTCGGAGCACGATCGACCCCCTCCCCGGCGAGATACTAGGCTCTTACCGTTGCGGATGATCGCGACGAGTCTTGCGGAGGAGAAGACCGGTGACCTACATCATCGCCGAGCCGTGCGTGGACGTGCTCGACAAGGCATGCATCGAGGAGTGCCCGGTCGACTGCATCTACGAGGGCAACCGGATGCTCTACATCCACCCCGACGAGTGCGTCGACTGTGGTGCCTGTGAGCCGGTCTGCCCGGTCGAAGCGATCTTCTACGAGGACGACGTGCCGGAGCAGTGGAAGGACTACACCGGCGCGAACTACGAGTTCTTCGAGGACCTGGGTTCGCCCGGGGGCGCCTCCAAGATCGGCAAGGTGGAGAAGGACGCCACCTTCGTCGCCGCGCAGCCGCCGCGCGGCGAGGGCCACTGAGCCGGCCCACGCCGGTCTCGGCACGGCTGCCCGAGTTCACCTGGGACACGCTGGACGCCGCGGCCGCCACGGCCGCGGCGCACCCGGGTGGTCTCGTCAACCTCTCCATGGGCACGCCGGTCGACCCGGTGCCACCGTTGATCCGGCAGGCGCTGGCCGACGCGTCGGACGCGCCGGGCTACCCGTTGACCGCGGGCACGCCCGCCCTGCGGGACGCGATCGCGGCCTGGGTGGCCCGGGCCTGCGGCGCGGGCGTCGACGGGCTGGGTGTGCTGCCGACGATCGGCTCCAAGGAGCTGGTGGCCTGGCTGCCCACGCTGCTCGGCCTCGGCCCCGGTGACGTGGTCGTGGTGCCGCCGGTCGCCTACCCGACCTACGAGGACGGGGCCCGGCTGGCCGGCGCGACCACGGTGCGCAGCGACTCGCTGACCGCCCTCGGCCCGGATCCCCGGGTGCGCCTGGTCTGGGTCAACTCGCCCGGCAACCCGACCGGCCGAGTGCTGCCCGCCGCCCACCTGCGCAAGGTGGTCGAGTGGGCGCGGGAGCGCGGGGCGGTGGTCGCCAGCGACGAGTGCTACCTGCCGTTGGGGTGGGACGCGCAGCCCGTCTCGATCCTCTCGCCCGAGGTCTGCGGCGGGTCGTACGCGGGCGTGCTGGCGGTGCACTCGCTCTCCAAGCGCTCCAACCTGGCCGGTTACCGGGCCGGGTTCGTCGCCGGCGACCCGGCGCTGGTGGCCGAGCTGCTCAAGATCCGTAAGCACGCCGGCATGATCGTGCCGGCCCCGGTGCAGGCCGCCATGGTGGCCGCGCTCGGCGACCAGGCCCACGCCGACGCCCAACGGGAGCGCTACCGGGCCCGGCGGGAGAAGCTGCGGGCCGCGTTCACCGGCGCCGGCTTCACCGTCGAGCACTCCGAGGCCGGGCTCTACCTGTGGCTGACCCGCGACGAGGACTGCTGGGACACGGTCGACTGGCTGGCCCGGCGGGGCATCCTGGTCGCCGCCGGGGTGTTCTACGGCCCGGCCGGTGCCCGGCACGTCCGGGTGGCGCTGACCGAGTCCGACGAGCGCGTCGACGCGGTGGCCGGCCGGCTGGCCGAGTCCTGACCACCCGGCCGCCGACCCTGACCGGGGTCGGCGGCCGGAACGGGTCAGCCGTTGATCCTCCGGAACACCGTCAGCAGCGTGTCCCGGCTGCGCTTCTCCAGGAACTCGCTGGCCATCAGCTCCTGCATCTGCACGGTGCGGCCGTCGAACAGGGTCAGCGTGGCCTTCAACGGCACCTCCCGCCGCACCTCCACCGAGGTGATCTCCTCGTACGGCAGGTACGGGTGCCGGCCGGCCAGCTCGGCGATCGGCGCCGAGCCGACCAGCGCGGTCAGCCGCTTCTCGCCCTCGCCGGCCTTGCCCGGGTCGGGGATCAGCACCAGGCCGTTGTCGAGCACCAGCACGTCGTGCTCCCGGCCGTCGATCTTGATGTTGGCCAGCCCGCCGATCAGGTCGGCGTCCCGGGCCGACGCGCGGGCCTGCACCACCGTGGCGGCGCCGACGTCGATCCCCAGCGCGGCCAGCCGGGCCAGCGCCTCGTCCAGGCTCTCCGGCGCGACCGCCAGCTTGGCCACCTCGGCCTGGTCCCACGGCTCGCCCGCCGGACCGACCAGCTGCGCCGGCCCGGACCAGGAGAGCTGCCACCGGGCCCGCCCGGCGCGGACCGCCGCGTTGTCCAGCAGGGTCTCCATCGGGCCGGCGAAGGCGGCGGCGGCCTCCTCGCGGGTGGCGCCGCCGAAGAACCGCTCGGCGAACTCGCCGAGCCGGCCGGCGCGGACCAGCTCCAGCACGGTCGGCAGTCCCGGCCCGGCGTTGCCGGTGAACCGGCCGGCCGCCCGGTAGATGCCGTCCGCCTGCTGCTGCACGCCGGCGGCCACCGACTCGGCGACGAACTGCGGCCAGGGCAGCAGCCGCCGCGAGCCGTGCTCGACCACCAGTGACTGGAGCGCACGGCCGGCCCCGGCCACGTCGGCGAGCAGGATCCAGGCCGGTCGGTCGTCCGCACCCGCCGCCGTCGGCGGCACGGACGTCATCGCGGCGACGCGGACGCCGATCGGCGGGTGGGTGTCCCACCGGGACGGAGTGCCCTCCGGGGCGTTCTCCCGCAGCTCGTCGATCTCGTCGCGGCGCGCCTGGAGCAGGTGCGCGAAGCCGCCGAAGAGGTCGTCCGGCGCGAGCCCGGCCGACCAGCCCGGCTCGACGTAGCGGCGCATGTAGAAGCCCCAGGCGGCGTCCAGCGCCGGCAGCGTGCGCAGCGCCGAGGTGGCCGCCTCGGTTCCGGCGAGCGCGACGGAGGCGCGGTCCGCCTCCAGCTCCTGACGGCGCGACGCGGCGTTGTCGACCATCAGGTAGAGCATCGCGTAACCCTTGAACACCCAGCCGATCGGGTTGCGCGGGCTGATCCGCTCGATGGTCTCCCCGATCGCCACCCGGCCCCGGTAGGCGACGCCGCCCAGCCGGGTGTGCCGGCCGGAGTAGTGGCCCAGCTCGTGCGCCAGGACCGACCGGAGCTGGTCGATCCGCATGGCCTGGAGCAGCGGCAACCCGAGGTAGAGGGTGCGCCGTCCGGCGACCAGGCCGAGCAGCCTGCTCTGCTCGCCGACCGCCGCGTTCACCTCCGGCACCAGCCGGATCTCGTCCGGCGCCCGGGTGCCGACCGCCGTCGCCAGCTCACGCACGGTGGCCCAGAGTTGGGGCGCCGCGCGCTCGTCCAGGATCAGGCCGGGCGCCGGCTCGTTCTTCGTACGGATCGCCTTCCACATCCCCACGCCGACCGCGCCGAGCGCGACCACCAGCGGCAGCAGCAGCTTGCCGGTGATCACGCCGCTGGTGTGGCCGAACAGCCAGACCCCGAGCGCGACCACGGCGGCGAGCTGGAGCAGCGCGACGACGTAGAAACCGATCAACATGACCACCGAGGCGAGCGCCCGGTACGTCGCGGACATGCGTTTCCCTTCCCCGTTGACGAGGGCCCGACCGGTCGATCCGGGCGAGCCGCCGGGGGACCGTACGACGCGGGTCCCACGGGGACAACCCCCGTCCGTCCGAATCGATCTCCCCCGAGGGCCCGACCGTGATCCCGGGCGGGGCGGCGGGCGATATCCTCGGCGGGACTTCCCCGCGGGCCGCCCGGCTCCGGGACGACGCGGACGCCGAGGTGGGCCGATGGTGGGCGAGGCCGGCGGGCTGGCGCGCGCGGCGGTGGTCGGCACCGGGTTGATCGGCGGCTCGGTGCTGCTCCGGCTGCGCGACGCGGGCCTCGACGTGGCCGGCTGGGATCCGGAGCCGGCGGTCCGGCGTCGGCTGCGGGATCGGGGCGTCGCGGTGTCCGAAACGGTCGAGCAGGCGGTCGCCGGCCGGGACGTGGTGTTCGTCTGCGGGCCGCTGCCCACGTTGCCCGCCATGCTGGCCCGGGTGGCCGCCGCGACCGACGACCGGTGCGTGCTCACCGACGTGGGCAGCACCAAGGCGGAGGTGGCCACGGCGGCCACCGCGCAGGGGCTCGGGCGCCGGTTCGTGCCCGGCCATCCGATGGCCGGCGCCGACCGGGCCGGCCTGGGTGCGGCCGGCGCGCACCTGCTCGACGGCGCCGCCTGGGTGCTCTGCCCGGGGCCGGCCGGCCTGGACGCGTTCCGTCGGCTCGCGGCGTTGCTCGTCGACGTCTTCCACGCGCGGGTGGTGCCGATGTCGGCGCCGGAGCACGACGCCGCCGCCGCGCTCGCCTCGCACGTGCCGCACGTGCTGGCGGGGGCGTTGGCCGGCACGGTGCAGCGCTCGGCGCTGCGGGACGCGGTGCTGGCGCTGGCCGCCGGCAGTTTCGCCGACGGCACCCGGGTCGCCGGTGGCCCGCCCGAGCGGACCGCGAACATGCTGCTCGCCAACCGGGACCGGGTGCTGGTCGAGTTGACCGCCGTCGGCGCGTTCCTGGACGAGGTGGCCGCGGCGTTGCGGGCCGGCGACGCCGACGCGCTGACCGGCCGGCTGGCCGAGGCGCGGGCGGCCCGGGCCACGCTGTACGCGCGGGGGTTCACCGCGCACCAGCGGGAGTTCCCGGCCGGCGCGGACCACGCCGGCGAGCTGGCCTACCTGCGTGAGCTGGGCGCGGCGGGCGGTCACCTGACCGGGTGCCGGGTGACGGCCGGCGCGGTCGGCTACACGGCGCACCTGCCGGCCACCCCGCCGTTAGGCTGAGCGGCATGGCGGACGCACCGGTCGTGGCGGTACGCGGCGAGGCGTACCGGGAGGTGGCCCCCGAGCTGGCCCGGTTCACGGTGACCGCGGTCGCGCGGGACCGCGACCGGGAGACCACGCTGACCCGCCTCGCCGAACGGGCCGCCGCGGTGCGCGCGCTGCTCGACGCCGCCGGGTCGACCGTGGAACGGCGGGAGACCGGCCAGGTCCGGGTCTGGCCGGTGACGAAGCGCTCCGGCGAGCGGGTGGTGGCCTACCAGGGCAGCGTGAGCACCACGGTCACGGTCACCGACTTCACCGCGCTGGGCGAGCTGATGCTGCGCCTGGCCGACCAGGAGCAGGTCGAGGTGGCCGGTCCGGTGTGGTCCCTGCGGCCGGACAGCCCGGCCTACCGGGAGGCGCGGCACGCCGCGATCGCCGACGCGCTGGTCCGCGCCCGGGAGTACGCGGAGGCGCTCGGCGCCCGGGTGACCGCCTTGCGGGAGCTGGCCGACACCGGTCTGACCGCCGCGCCGCCGATGCTGGCGAAGGCCGCGTTCGCCCGGTCCGGCGACTCCGCTCCGGAGCTGGAGCTGGATCCGGCCCCACAGCCGGTGCAGGCGGCGGTCGAGGCGCGGTTCACCATCAGCGAGCCGGTGCTCGACTGATGCCGCCGGCCCAGGTCCTCCCGCTCCGCGAGCTGGTCGCCCGGGCCCGGGCGCTCGCCGAGGACGGCCCCCGGCAGCTGCTCGGCATCGCCGGCGCGCCCGGGGCGGGCAAGTCCACGCTGGCGGAGCGGATCGTGGCCGAGGTCGGTGCGACCGCCCGACTGGTGCCGATGGACGGCTTCCACCTGGCCGGGTCGGCGCTGGCCCGGCTCGGCCGCACGGGCCGCAAGGGCGCGCCGGACACGTTCGACGTCAACGGGTTCGTCACCATGCTGCGCCGGCTGCGGCGGCTGGAGCCGACGTCGGTGTGGGCGCCGGAGTTCCGCCGCGACCTGGAGGAACCGGTCGCCGGGGCGATCGAGGTGCCGCCCGAGGTGCGCCTGGTGGTCACCGAGGGCAACTATCTGCTGCTGCGCGACGACCCGTGGGAGGAGGTGCGTTCGCTGCTGCACCAGGCGTGGTTCCTCGACCTGGACGCCGAGCTGCGGCTGCGCCGGCTCACCGCCCGCCACGAGGCGTACGGGAAGTCGCCGGAGCAGGCACGCGCCTGGGCGCTCGGCAGCGACGAGGAGAACGCCCGGCTGGTGGCCGGCACGGCGGGGCAGGCCGACCTGGTGGTCCGGTTAGCCGATCCGTTGCCGGGGTGACGGCACGGTCCGGCGCAGCAGCCGGGCCACCACGGCCCGCTCGCGGGCGAACTCGACCGCCTCGGGATATCCGCTGTGGCTGCGGATCGGCGGGTCGGCCACCTCGCCGCCGGAGGGGTGCAGCGCTTCCGGGTCGGTCACCGGCACGTCCCGCTGTCCGGCGCTGACCGGCCAGCCGAGCGGGTCGGTGTTCCGCCAGAAGTTCGTCCAGGCGACGTGCCCGCCGGGCCAGGTGACCGCCCGGGCCAGCGTGCGCAGGCGCTCGGGTCCGAAGTAGGCCGGGAAGACCCGACCGTAGAGCCGGGTGAGCTGGCAGCCGTAGGAGAAGAACCAGGTCCGTCGCCGCCACCGGCGGGGCAGTTGGAGCAGCACCGCGGCGCAGATGACGGTGCCCTGGCTGTGCCCGGAGAGGATCACCCCGTCCATCCGGTCGGGATGGTGTGGTGGCAGCGCCAGCAGCCCGGCCACCCGGGTCTGGAGTTCCGGCACGGCGCGCTCGGCGTAGCTGGGCGGGGCGAGCGGGTGCGCCCCCCGGGGCCAGAACGTGCACACGTCCCAGATGACGCCCACCGACCGGCGGACCGAGTCGGTGCGGTAGATCAGCAGCCCGAGCGCGCTCGTCATCACCGGCAGCCAGCCGAGCAACGCGTCACCCCGCTCGGCGGCCCAGTGGACCGCGGCCTGCCAGCCGGCCGGGGAGAGCGGGCTGGGCCGGTGGCCGGAGAGTGCCGCGGCGCAGCAGAGGGTGACCAGCGCCGCGGAGACGGTGGCGTAGCAGCCGACCAGCCGGACGGCGTGCTCGCCGACGAGCCGGTGCAGGGCCCGGTAGGTGCTGACGTCACGGCACCGACGCAGGTCGTGGGCGGAGAGGCCGCCGGCGGCGGTCAGTCGGCCGTACTCGGCGCGGCGCAGGCGGTGCAGCAGGACCGCGACCCGCACCAGCAGCGCGAGCAGGGCGAGCAGGCCGATCACGCAGGCCAGCCCGGCCCAGAACACGGCGAGCGGCGGCACCACCCGGCTCGGCCCGCTCGGCTCCGCCTGCCCGTCGAGCCGGTCGCTGACCCAGTAGAGCAGCCCGGCGCAGTACGCCACGGCCATCATCCAGCCGAAGCCTGCGATGACCGCCGGCGCGCACCCGCGCCAGGCGAGATCGGTGTACGCCCCGAGCGGCTGGGCGGGCACGGCGGGCCGGAGGCGGGGCAACAGCAGGCCGGCGACGGCCAGCGCGACCACCGGGCCGACGAGCATCCAGGTGTTCACTCCGTCCGGCGCGGGGGGAAGACCCGGTAGGCCGCGCTCGATCCAGGTCGTTCCGAGCGGCAGTAGTACCGCGCCGAGCACCGGTCCGAGCAACGCCCGCCGGCCGGAGCGGTTCGCCGCGGCGATGGCCACCAGCAACAGCACCTGGTAGGTGACGAGCCAGGCGACCGCGGTGTCGTACCCGGGCAACGACCGGTCGGTGCGGCATCCGGCCAGGTGGGGTTGCGCGACGCACCCGATCGGCGGTCGGTAGGTCGACAGCGGCTGACCGGCCGGACCGTCCGGGAGCAGCAGCAGGGCGAACGTGCCGACCAGACTCAGCAGGGTGAGCCCGGCCACCGCCGCGCTCCACCGGCCGAGCGGGGTCGCGCCCTGGCGCCGGCTGAGCCAGGGGCGACCCACCGCGACCACGGCGATCGCCACCACGGCGGCGAACAGCGTCACCGTCGACCAGGCGATCACGGCCCGCGTGCCACGTGGCGGATCCATGATCATGACGGCGGCCACCGGCACGGCGGCGGCCACCACCGCCCCGGTGCACAGGTGCAGCACCGCGGCCCGGCGCAGCTGGCCCTCCCCGTTCCAGAACGTCGGGTCCTGCAACGGGTTCTCCGGCACTTCCGGCGGTTCCGGTCGCTCGACCGGCTGACCGCCGTCCTCCGGCGCGATCTGGCGGTGGCGGGGCTCGGCCGGCATCTGCGCCTCGTACTGGTAGGTGCGCCAGGCCACCAGGCCGATCGCGCCGACCACGAGCAGCGGGAGCAGCAGGCCGAGGGCGAGCGCCCGGGTGCCCTGGCGCCACCAGGAGTTGCCGAGGAACTCCCACGGCCCGGGGAGCTGGCCGAGGCAGTCCCGTCCGACGCACTGCCAGCCGATGAGGTCTACGCCGACCCCGGTCACCGCGATCACCAGGGTGCAGGTCAGGCTCAGGCAGAACAGCCGGATGAGCCAGGCGGTGATGCCGGACCGGCTGCCCCAGCGCTCCTGGTCCGGGTCCGGCGGGATGCCGGTGCGGGCGTGCAGGGCGACGTTGGCCAGCGCGAAGGGCAGCAGGAGCGTCCACAGGGCCCGCTCGACGTCCCGCCGGGTCCGCGCGCCGGAGGTCAGCCGCCCCCAGCTGTACGCCTCGACCGTGACCGGGTCGTCCCGCTGGGCCGCGCTCGACCGGTAGAAGCCGGTCACCGGCCCGCCGGCGACCTGTGCGGGTTGCGGACCGTCACCGCCTGGCGTGCCATGGAGACCGAGCAGCTGATCGGGCGGGGTGTTGGACACCCCGTGCACCCGCAGCTCCAGCACCCGTTCCATCGCGCCTCCCCGGAGTGAACTCCTCACTACCCAGGGTGCACGCCCGTCCCGGAATCCGCATCCGCTGGAACGCTTGTTTTTGCAGGTCAGGCCGGATCCCCGAGGGTTCTGACCGGACGCGCAGGGTTACCGACCGCCACCACGTTCGCCGGCAGGTCCCGGGTCACCACCGCGCCGGCACCCACCACCGTGTTGTCGCCGATGGTCACCCCGGCGAGCACGATCACTCCGCCGCCGAGCCAGACGTTGTCACCGATGGTGATGGGTTCGGCGGCTTCCCACTTGGCTCGCCGGGCCTCCGGCTCCACCGGGTGGGTGGCGGTGAGCAGTTGCACGTTCGGTCCGATCTGGACGTCGGCGCCGATGGTGATCCGGGCGACGTCGAGGAAGACCGCGTTGAAGTTGACGAAGCTGCGCGGCCCGATGTGGGTCTGGAAGCCGTAGTCGCAGTGGAACGGCGGCCGTACCCAGGTGTCCTCGCCCAGCGTGCCGAGCAGGTCGCGCAGAGCGGCGAGTCGGCCCTCCGGGTCCTCCGCGGAGCTGCGATTGAAGCGTTCGGTGAGGCGTGCGGCGCGGTCCAGGTCGGCGATGATCGCGGGGTCGTCGGCGATGTACGGCTCGCCGGCGAGCATCCGGTCCCTCATGGCGGTCATCGGTGGATCATGCCCGGTCCGCCCGGCGGTGCGGTACCGGTTCGGTCGGATTGGCGACTTCCCGTTGCATACCCGGTATGCAATTCTGATAACTCGTATCGATGTGTTCCCCATCGATGAAACGTCTGACGGAGGAGGAAGGTTGCTCCGGAACCGCAGAAAACTGGCCGCGTTCGGCCTCGCCCTGGGGCTGACGTTCGGTCTGCCCGTACCCGCACAGGCCGCCCCGACCGGCACGCCCGCGCCGACCCGGGCGCCCGGCCACCCGGTCACCGTCACGCTGATCACCGGCGACCAGGTCACCGTCGCGGCCGGCGGCCGCGCGGCGGTGCGCCCCGGCGCCGGCCGGACCGGCCTCCAGTTCGTGGTCGGCCGCGACCGCGACCGCCTCACCGTGCTGCCCCAGGACGCGCTGCCGCTGGTCCGGTCCGGCCGGCTCGACAAGCGCCTGTTCGACGTCACCGGGCTGATCGAGGCCGGCTACGACGACGCCCGCCGCGACACCGTGCCGCTGCTGGTGTCGTACCGGCCCGGGGTGGCCCGGCGGGCGACGACGCCGCTCGCCGGCACCCGGGTGACCCGGGACCTGCCGGCCATCGGCGGCGCGGCGGTCGTCGCGACCAAGCGCGACGCCCGCGCGCTCTGGGACGCGGTCGGTGCCGGCCGGTCCGGTGCGCGGCTCGACGCGGCGGGGGGTGTCGACCGGATCTGGCTGGACGGCCGACGGCGGGTGACGCTGGACCACAGCGTGCCGCAGATCGGCGCGCCGGCGGCCTGGGCCGCCGGCTGGACCGGCAAGGGCGTCAAGGTCGCCGTGCTCGACACCGGCGTCGACCTCACCCACCCGGACCTGGCCGGCAAGGTCGCCGAGGCGCGCAACTTCAGCGAGGAGGCCAACCCCGACGACATCGTCGGCCACGGCACCCACGTCGCCTCGACCATCGCCGGCAGCGGGGCCGCCTCCGGCGGGAAGTACCGGGGTGTGGCCCCGGACGCCACGCTGCTCTCCGGCAAGGTCTGCGAGGTCTTCGGCTGCACCGAGTCGGCGATCCTGGCCGGCATGCAGTGGGCCGCGGCCGAGCAGCACGCCGCCGTGGTCAACATGAGCCTGAGCGGCCCCGACAGTCCGGAGGTCGACCCGCTGGAACAGGCGGTCGAGACGCTCACCGCGCAGACCGGCACGCTGTTCGTCACCGCCGCCGGCAACGACGGCATCGACGGTTCGGTCGGCTCGCCGGCCAGCGCCGACGCCGCGCTGGCGGTCGGCGCGGTGGACCGCGACGACGAACTGGCCGACTTCTCCAGCCGCGGCCCGCGGGTCGGCGACGGGGCGATCAAGCCGGACATCACCGCGCCCGGCGTGGAGATCGTCGCCGCCCGGGCCGCCAACGGGCAGATCGGCGACCCGGTGGGGGACCGGTACGTCTCCCTCTCCGGCACCTCGATGGCGACCCCGCACGTGGCCGGCGCGGTGGCGCTGATCGCCCAGCAGCACCCCGGTTGGACGGCGGGCCGCTACAAGGCGACGCTGATGGCCTCGGCGCGGCCGCACCCCGACCAGACCGCGTACCAGCAGGGCGCCGGCCGGGTCGACGTGGCCCACGCGATCACCGAGCGGGTGACCAGCGAACCGGCCTCGGTCTCGTTCGGCGTCGCGGCCTGGCCGCACACCGACGACCAGCCGATCAGCCGGACGGTCACCTACCGCAACGACGGGCCGGCGCCGCTGACCCTCGACCTGGCCACCACGTTCGCCGGTCCCGGCGGCCGGTCCGCGCCGGCCGGGATGATCACCCTCAGCGCCTCCCGACTCACCGTCCCGGCGGGCGGCGCCGGGCAGGTCACGGTCGTCGTGGACACCCGCCTCGGCGGCGTCGACGGCTACTGGACCGGCCGGCTGACCGCCCGGTCCGGCGACACCGTCGCGGTGACGCCGCTCGCGGTGGACCGCGAGGTGGAGAGCTACGACCTGACCGTCACGCACCGGAACCGGGCCGGCGCCCTGACCGGCGACCACTACACCAGCCTGCTCGGTCTCGACGACGGCAGCTACCGGGACGTGTACGACGCCGACGGCGACGCCAGGGTCCGGGTGCCCAAGGGCCGCTACGGGGTGCAGAGCCTGCTCTTCGTGGACGGCGACCAGGGCTGGTCCGAGGTCTCCATGCTGGCGCAGCCGGAACTGGTGGTGAAGCGCGACCAGCGGGTCGTCCTGGACGCCCGGCGGGCGAAGCCGGTCCGCACCACCGTGCCGCAACGCGGCGCGGCCCCGCTGCTGATCGACTTCACCGCCGCGTGGGGGTTCGGTGACTACTACGCCAGCTTCGGACTCTGGACCGACCGCTTCGACGGCCTCTACTCGGCCCAACTCGGCCGGTCCGTCTCCGACAAGGTCTTCGTCGGCTCGCTGACCAGCCAGTGGCTCGAACCGACCGCGCCGGAGCGCAGCCCCTACTTCTACGGGTTGAGCGACCTGTTCCCCGGCCGCTTCCCGACCGGGTTCACGCGGCACTACCGGGCGGCCGACCTGGCCCACGTCACCAGCCGGTTCGCGAACGGGTACGCGGGTCTGGAGAACGAACGGATCGTCTACCCGGAGCCGGACTACAACATGGGCGGCTCGGCGATCGTCGTGCCCGTCCAGGTGCCGGGCAAGCGGGTCGAGCACCTCAGCACCGTCCGGACCCGCTGGAACTTCGAGCTGGACCTCGGCCGGCGGGACCCGGACGGCTGGCTCGAGACGCAGGCGGTGCTGGAGTCGGGGCCGACGCGCTACCGGGCCGGACGCGACCACCGGGAGGACTGGAACAACGCGCCCTACGGCCCGTCCTTCCCGCAGCCGCGCTGGCCGGAGCAGGGGATCACCCGCACCGGTGACACGATCGTGGTCTCGCTGCCGGTGCACAGCGACGCGGCCGGGCACGGTGGCGGTTCGCTGAACGACACCGAACGGACCGCGCTCTACCGCAACGGCAAGCTGGTCGGCGAGTCGCCCTACCCCGGGTACGGCGACTTCGAGGTGCCGCCCGGCGCGGCGAACTACCGGGTGGAGACCAGCGCGACGCGGTCCTTCACGGACCTGAGCACCGAGGTGTCGGCGAGCTGGACGTTCCGCTCGAAGCGGGTGCCGGGCGAGGTGCCGGCGCGGCTGCCGGCCATGGCGGTCCGGTTCACCCCGGCGCTCGCGCTGGACGGCACCGCGCCGGCCGGTCGGACGTTCACCGTCCCGGTGGCGGTGCAGCGCCAGCCCGGCGCGCCGTCGGGCAAGGTCGCGGCGCTCACCGTCGACGTCTCCTACGACGGCGGGAAGACCTGGCGGAAGGCGGCCCTGAAGAAGCAGGGCGGCGGCTGGACGGCCACCGTCCGGCACCCGGCCGGGCCGGGCTACGTGTCGCTACGGGCCTCGGCCCGCGACGACGCCGGCAACACGGTGACCCAGCGGATCATCCAGGCGTACCGCCTGCGGTGAGCCGGACCGTCCGGGTCCGCGGCGATGCCGTCGCGGACCCGGACTCCGAACCTCAGTCGTTGGCGTGCAGGGCGGCGTTCAGTTCGATGCCCCGCCCGGTGCGCGGCTTCGCCTCCAGCGCACCGGTCACCGAGTTGCGCCAGAACAGCAGCCCGTCGACGCCGGACAGCTCGCGGGCCTTGACCACCCGGCCGTCCGGCAGCGTGACCTTGGAACCGGCGGTGACGTAGCAGCCCGCCTCCACCACGCAGTCGTCACCCAGCGAGATGCCGATGCCCGCGTTCGCGCCGACCAGGCTGCGCTCGCCGATGCGGACCTTGTCGGTGCCGCCGCCGGAGAGCGTGCCCATGATCGAGGCGCCCGCGCCGACGTCGGAGCCGTCGCCGACCACCACGCCCTGCACGATCCGGCCCTCGACCATCGAGGTGCCGAGCGTTCCCGCGTTGAAGTTGCAGAAGCCCTCGTGCATGACGGTGGTGCCGGAGGACAGGTACGCACCCAGCCGGACCCGGTCCGCGTCGGCGATCCGCACCCCGGCGGGCACCACGTAGTCGGTCATCCGCGGGAACTTGTCCACCCCGTGGACGGCCAGGTGGCGGCCGGCGGCGCGCTCGATCACGCGCAGCTCGTCCACCCGCTCCGGCGGGCACGGCCCCGCCGAGGTCCAGGCCACGTTGGCCAGCTTGCCGAAGATGCCGTCGAGGTTCAGCTCGTTGGGCCGCACCAGGCGGTGGGAGAGCAGGTGCAACCGCAGGTACGCGTCGGCGGCGTCCTTGATCGGGTCGTCCAGCGAGCCGATCACCGTGGTCACCTCGACCGTGCGCAGCCCGGGGAGCGCCCGCTCGCCGATCGCGCCCGGAGGCAGGTCGAGCACGTCGGCCTGGTCCTCCCCGGGCACCAGCGGAAGCTCGCCGAGGCCCAGCTTGCCGGTCGGGTACCAGGTGTCGAGCACCTGGTCGTCGGCGGTCACGGTGGCCAGGCCGATGCCCCACGCGGATGGTGCGGACGTCACGATGTCACCCTCTCGTCAAGGCGGCGGCGTCCGCCGCTGCTCGCGGCCGCGGGCGCGGAACGTGTGCCTCGCGCCCACCGAGGATGACGGTACCGTGCGAGACATGCAGAACCCGTTGACCCCCGAGGTCCTGGCCGATCCGGTGGCGCTCACCCGTGCCCTGGTCGACATCGAGTCGGTCTCCCTCAACGAGAAGGCGATCGCCGACTGCGTCGAGGAGGTGCTGCGGGGCGTACCGCACCTGACCACCTACCGGCACTCGAACACCGTGATGGCCCGCACCGACCTGGGCCGGGCCCAGCGCGTGGTGCTCGCCGGCCACCTGGACACCGTCCCGCTCAACGGCAACTTCCCGTCGACCATGCGCGGCGACCTCATGTACGGCTGCGGCACCTCCGACATGAAGTCCGGGGTGGCGTTCGCGCTGCACCTTGCGGTGACGCTGCCCGACCCGCGCTACGACGTCACCTACTTCTTCTACGAGGCCGAGGAGATCGAGTCGCGCTACAACGGCCTCACCCTGGTCGGGCAGACCCACCCCGAATGGTTGCAGGCCGACTTCGCGGTGCTGCTGGAGCCCACGTACGGCATCGTCGAGGCGGGCTGCCAGGGCACGATGCGGGCGATCGTCACCACGCACGGCGAGCGGGCCCACGCGGCCCGGTCCTGGCACGGGGTGAACGCCATCCACGGCGCCGGGGAGGTGCTGCGCCGGCTGACCGCGTACGAGGGGCGCCGGGTGACCATCGAGGGCTGCGACTACCGCGAGGGGCTCAACGCGGTGCGGATCACCGGTGGCGTGGCCGGCAACGTGATCCCCGACCACTGCGAGATCGAGATCAACTACCGGTACGCGCCGGACCGCGACCCGGCGGCGGCCGAGGCGCACCTGCGCGAGGTCTTCGTCGGCTTCGACCTGGCGGTCACCGACGCGGCGGCCGGCGCGGCGCCGGGGCTGGAGAGCCCGGCGGCGCAGGAGTTCCTGGCGGCGGTCGGCGCCGCGCCGATCGGCAAGCTGGGCTGGACGGACGTGGCCCGCTTCGCGGCCATGGGCATCCCGGCGCTGAACTTCGGCCCCGGCGACCCGAACCTGGCCCACCACAAGGACGAGCACGTCGAGCTGACCAAGATCCGGGACGGTGCGGCCACCCTGCACCGCTGGCTCGCCCCGGCCTGACGTACGCGATCCGGGGCCCGCGCGTCGGCGCGGGCCCCGGACCGTCAGACGGTCGTGGTCAGCGGCGCGTCCGCCTCGCCGGCGTCACCGGCGAGATCGGAGCGGTGGGCCTCCATCATCCGGGTGCGGCGGCGCTCGGCCACCACGTCCCGGATCCGTCGCTGCATCTGCCGGCGGATCCGGATCATCTCGCTGTTGCTGATCAACGCTGGCTCCTCCCCCGAAGGCGCGTCGCCCGGGCATACCGGGTATGTGAATAGTAAGACGTACGGGCGAGCGAATTAGTTGCCCTTGATCGCAAAGAATTTCTCGGGCTCGCCGGCCTCCGCGCCGCGCCGCCGGCGCTCCACTACGGTGGCCCCATGAGCGAGAGCAGCGGGAGGCCGGCTGAGCGGGGGCCGCGAGGGGAGCGGCACCGGGGAGCGGTCACGTTGCGCAACCGGGCGATCCCGACCAGCACCGCGGACCAGCGGCTGCTCGACTCCCGGGGGCGCAGCGACTGGAAGACCAAGGACGCCTGGCGGGCGCTGCGGATCCTGTCCGAGTTCGTCGAGGGGTTCGACACCCTCGCCGACCTGCCGCCCGCGGTCAGCGTCTTCGGCTCGGCGCGGAGCAAGCCGGACAGCCCGGAGTGCCGGCTGGCCGAGGAGCTGGGCGGTGCGCTGGCCCGGGCCGGCTACGCGGTGATCACCGGCGGCGGTCCGGGCGTGATGGAGGCCGCCAACCGGGGCGCCGGCGAGGCGGGCGGTCTCTCCGTCGGGCTCGGCATCGAGCTGCCGTTCGAGCAGGGCCTCAACGACTGGGTCGACCTGGCCATCGACTTCCGCTACTTCTTCGCCCGCAAGACCATGTTCGTCAAGTACGCCCAGGCGTTCGTGGTGCTGCCCGGCGGCTTCGGCACGATGGACGAGCTGTTCGAGGCGCTGACCCTGGTGCAGACCGGCAAGGTGACCCGGTTCCCGGTCGTGCTGATGGGCGCCGACTACTGGCGCGGCCTGCTCGACTGGCTGCGCGACAGCATGGCCGCCGAGGGCAAGATCGGCCCGAACGACCTGGACCTGATCTGCGTCACCGACGACGTCAACGAGGCGGTACGACACATCGTCGAGGCCGAGGCGGTGCTCTCGGCCGAGCAGGAGGCGGTCCGCGAGGAGGCCGTGGCCCGGGTGGCCGCCGACCAGCGTGCCGCCGCCGACGCCGCCCCCGAGGGTCCGGCGGGGCAGCCCTGACATGGCCAACGTCTGCGTGTTCTGCGCGTCCTCCCGTACCCTCGACGACCGCTGGCTGGCGCTGGCCACCGAGACCGGCGCGGAGCTGGCCCGGCGGGGCCACACGCTGGTCAGCGGCGGCGGCTGCGTCGGCATGATGGGCGCCGTGACGGACGGCGCGCGCGCCGCCGGCGGTCGCACGGTCGGCGTCATCCCGCAGTCCCTGGTCGACCTGGAGGTCGCCGACCTGGCCGCCGACGAGCTGCTGGTCACCGACGGGATGGCCAGCCGCAAGACGCTGATGGTCGACAAGTCGGACGCGTTCGTCACGTTGCCCGGCGGCCTGGGCACGCTCGACGAGCTGTTCGAGGTCTGGACCACCGCCACCCTCGCCCTGCACGCCAAGCCGATGGTGCTGGTCGACGCCGACGGGTTCTACCGGCCGCTGCTCGACTGGCTCGGTTCGCTGGCCGACCGCCACTTCCTCAAGCCGGCCGGCATGGACCTGCTGATGGTCGCGGACAGCGTGCCCGCCGCCCTCGACCTGATCGACGCCCGCCTCACCTAGCCGCCCTTCCCCGCGCCGCCCCGTTGACACCCATACCGTTCCACTCACCCGTAGCGAAGCGGGCCGGTGGAACGTCATGGGTGTCTGCGGCCCCGTTTGACACCCATACCGTTCCACTCACGGCGTGCGGGCGGGGCGGGTGGAACGTCATGGGTGTCTGCGGGCCCGCCGGCGGGGTCGGGATTCCGCTGCGGGCGGGCTTCGCACGGGGTTCGAGGGACTGTTCGGGGTGCGGGAGGCCGCGAGCGACCGGCGCTCGGGGCACGCCGGGCCCACTGCCGGCCCGTGTGCCAACCGTTCCCGATGCCCGGGTGAGCTGCGGCGCGTGGGGTGGCGTCGGTTTCCGGGTGTCGTACCGGCGTGGTGGGATGTCGGGTGATGCAGGCGTACCGGTTGGTGCGCCGGCCCGGCGACGCGGGGGCGGGGGTCACCCACGACGCCGGGGCGGGGCAGGGGGTGAGCCGGTCCGACGGGCCGGCCGTGACGCAGCCGCGATCCGGGGGGTCGACGGGCGATGCCGCGCACCCCTCGCACGCCCGGGCCGGGGCCGACGCCGAGGTGGGGTCGGCCGGAGGCGCTCGCCGGCGGGTGGATCCGGTGCAGGCCGAGGTCGTCGCGCACACCGACGGGCCGATGCTGGTCGTGGGCGGTCCCGGCACCGGTAAGACCGCCACCCTGGTCGAGGCGGTGGCCGCGCGGGTGGCCGAGGGCGTCGATCCGGAACGCGTCCTGGTGCTCACGTTCGGCCGGCGCGCCGCCACCGAGCTGCGCCACCGGATCGAGGCGCGGATCGCCGGCGACGGGCACCGGGTGCTGCGCGAGCCGCTGGTCCGGACCTTCCCGGCGTACGCCTTCGGGCTGCTCCGCCGGGCCGCCGCCGAGCGCGGCGAACCCTCGCCCCGGCTGCTCACCGGGCCGGAGCAGGATCTGATCATCCGGGAGCTGCTCGACGTGGTCGGCGAGGACCCGGACGACGACCCGGTCGGCTGGCCGGAGGACCTGCGCCCCGCGCTGCGGACCCGGGCGTTCGCCCAGCAGCTCCGCGACCTGCTGATGCGGGCCGCGGAGCGGGGCGTCGGCCCGGTCGAGCTGGCCCGGCTGGGCGAGAAGTTGGGCCGCGCCGACTGGCCGGCCGCCGCGCGCTTCCTGCGGGAGTACGTCGCCGTCCTCGCGCTGCGCGACGTGAGCAACCGGGGCTCGGTCGCGTACGACCCGGCGGAGCTGGTGCGGGCGGCCACCGGGATGCTGCTCGACGACCCGGAGCTGCTCGCCGCCGAACGCCGCCGGCTGGCCCACGTCTACGTGGACGAACTGGCCGACACCGACCCGGCCCAGCTCGACCTGCTCGCCGTGGTGGCCGGCGGCGGCGCACCCCTGGTCGCCTTCGCCGACCCCGACTCGTCCACGTACGCCTTCCGCGGCGCGGACCCGGCCGGGGTCACCACGTTCCCGCACCGCTTCCGGACCGCCTCCGGCGCACCGGCCGCCCAGGTCACGCTGACCACCTCCTACCGGGCGGGGCCGGAGCTGCTGGCGGCCACCGCCCGGCTGGCCCGCCGGCTGCGCGGCCCGGCGGCGCACCGGCGGCTGCGCCCGCTCCCGGACGCCCCGGCCGGCGCGGTCGAGGTACGCACGTTCCGCTCGGCCACCAGTGAGTCGGCCTGGCTGGCCCACGCGCTGCGCGAGGCGCACCTGCTCGACGGCGTGCCCTGGTCGCGGATGGCGGTGCTGGTCCGGTCGACCGGCCGGCAACTGCCGTCGTTGCGCCGGGCCCTGCACACCGCCGGCGTGCCCACCGTCGTGCACGGCGAGGACCTGCCGCTGCACCTTCAGCCGGCGGTGGCCCCGCTGCTGCTCCTGCTGCGGTGCGCGCTCGAACCCGACCGGCTGGACGAGGAGGCGGCGGTCGCGTTGCTGCACTCGCCGCTGGGCGGGGCCGACCCGCTGGCCGAGCGGCGGCTGCGCCAGGGATTGCGGGCGTTGGCGCTGGCCGGGGGCGACCGCCGTCCCTCGGGCGAGCTGCTGGTGGAGGCGCTGCGCGACCCGGCCGAGCTGGCCGCGATCGAGCGGCGCTGGGCGGCTCCCGCGCAGGCCGTGGCCCATCTGCTGGCGACCGCCCGGGAGGCCGCCGGCACCCCCGGCGCCACCGCCGAGGACGTGCTCTGGGCGGTGTGGCGGGAGAGCGGGCTGGCCGAGCGCTGGGCCGGGCAGATCACGCGGGGGCGGGCGGCCACGGGTGAGCACGAGACCGCCCAGCGCTGGCGGGCCGAGGCGGCCGACCGGGACCTGGACGCGGTGCTGGTGCTCTTCGACGCGGCGGCCCGGTTCACCGACCGCCTGCCCGGCGCGCGCACCGAGGTCTTCCTCGACCACGTGCTCGGGCAGGAGCTGCCGGCGGACACGCTGGCCGCCTCGGCCGACCGGGGCGAGGCGGTACGCCTGCTCACCGCGCACGCCGCGAAGGGCCTGGAGTGGGACCTGGTGGCCGTCGCCGGGGTGCAGGAGGGCGTCTGGCCGGACCTGCGGCTGCGCGGCAGCCTGCTCGGCTCGGAGCGTCTGGTCGACGTGCTCGCCGGCCGCGCCGACGGGGCCGGCCTGCGGGCCAGCCTGGTCGGGCAGACGTCGGCGTTGCTGGACGAGGAGCGGCGGCTGTTCCACGTCGCGGTCAGCCGGGCCCGGCGCCGGCTCCTGGTCACCGCGGTCGCCTCCGCGGCGGTCGGCGGCGACGACCACGAGGAGCAGCCCAGCCGGTTCCTGCACGAGCTGGCCGCGACCGACCCGCCCGCCACCGGCGCGGGCGGCACCACCCCGCCGAGCCCTGACGGCGACGGCCCGAACGGCGACGGCCCGAACGGCGACGGCCCGAACGGCGACGGCCCGAACGGCGACGGCCCGAACGGCGACGGCCCGAACGGCGACGGCCCGAACGGCGACGGCCCGAACGGCGACGGCCCGAACGGCGACGGCCCGAACGGCGACGGCCCGAACGGCGACGGCCCGCACGGCGAGCGACGTGACGCCGCGACGCCGAACGGTGGCGGCCCGGCGGGCGGAAGCGGCACCCGTGGCCCGGGACAGCAGCCGGACGGGCCGGTGCCGCACGGCGACGAGCAGCCGCAGGACGCGACGCCCGGCGTGCTCCCGGTGACGTTGCCGCCGCGCGGGCTCACCCTGTCCGCGTTGGTGGCGGAGCTGCGTACCGCGGTCACCGACCCGGCGGCGCCGATCACCCGGCGGCACGCGGCGGCGGGCGAGCTGGCCCGGTTGGCCGCCGCCGGGGTGCCCGGCGCGCACCCGGAGGACTGGTGGGGGCTGCGCGGGCTCTCCGACGACCGGCCGCTGGTCGACGAGGGCGAGCCGGTCCGGGTCACGCCGTCGGCCATGGAGAGCGCGTTGCGGTGCAGCCTGCGCTGGCTGCTGGAGCGGCACGGCGGTAGCGGGCCGGCCAGCGCCGCGCAGGGCGTCGGCAACCTGGTCCACGCCGCCGCGATGCTGGCCGAGGACGCCAGCGTCGACCGGGAGGCGCTGCTGGAGTACGTGGCCGCCCGGTTCGACGCGATCGAGCTGGCCGCCCGGTGGATGGCCGGGCCGGAACGGCAGCGCGCCGAGGCGATGGTCGACAAGTTGCTGCGCTGGTTGGCCGGCAACCCGCGCCGGCTGCTCGCCATCGAGCACGAGTTCGCGGTCCGCCTCGACGACCCGTCCCGTCCGGTCGAGCTGACCGGCCGGGTGGACCGGCTGGAGGTCGACGACGAGGGGCGGCTCGTGGTGATCGACCTGAAGACCGGCAAGTCGACGGCGGTCACCGAGCGGGAGGTCGCCGAGCATCCGCAGCTCGGGGCCTACCAGGCGGCCGTGGAGGCGGGCGGGTTCGCGGAGTTCGGCGGGGAGTCCGGCGGTGCCGCGCTGGTGCAGCTCGGCACCGGCGCCCGGGACGCCAAGGAGCAGGCCCAGGCCGCGGCCGGCGAAGGCCCCGAGGCCGGTTGGGCGACCGCGTTGGTCCGCCGCACCGCCGACACGATGGCCGCCTCGACATTCGCCGCCGTGGCCAACTCGAAGTGCCGGGTCTGCCCGGTACGCACCAGCTGCCCGGTCTCCGGCCAGGGCCGCCAGGTGGTCGAGCCGCCCCCGGAGAGCTCATGACGATCCAGCCGGCGCTGTTCGGCGCCACCGCCACCCCGACGCCGCGCGCCGCCGACGCCGGGCCCCGCTACACACCTGTCGAGCTGGCCCGGCTGCTCCGGCTGCCGGCGCCCACCCGGGAGCAGGCGGCGATCATCGCGGCGCCGGTGGAACCGCTGCTGGTGGTCGCCGGCGCCGGTTCGGGCAAGACCGAGACGATGGCGGCCCGGGTGGTCTGGCTGGTCGCCAACTCCTACGTCCGCCCCGAGCACATCCTCGGGCTCACCTTCACCCGCAAGGCGGCCGGCGAGCTGGCGCACCGGGTGCGGACCCGGCTCGACCAGCTCGTCCGCCGGCTGGGCCGGCAGGGGCGGGACCCGCAGGACGACCCGCTCGCGGGCGAGCCGACCGTCTCCACCTACCACTCGTACGCCGGGCGGATCGTCACCGAGCACGGGCTGCGGGCCGGGTACGAGCCGACCACCCGGCTGCTCACCGAGGCGTCCCGCTGGCAGCTGGTCGACCTGCTGGTCCGCAACTACGACGGCGACATGTCCGAGGTGGACCGGATGCCGTCCACCATCACCGACGCGGTGCTCGCCCTCGCCGGCGAGCTGGACGAGCACCTGGTCGACCCGGACGAGCTGGCGGCCTGGACCGGCCGGTTCTTCGCCGAGGTGCAGTCGCGTCCCGGGCGGGTCTACGCCGACGTGCGCAAGGCGCTCCAGCTCCAGCAGACCCGGCTGAAGCTGCTGCCGCTGGTGCGCGCGTACGCCCGGCGCAAGGACGACTTCGAGGCGATGGACTTCGCCGACCAGCTCGCCCGGGCGGCCCGGGTGGCCCGCGACCACCCCGGCGTCGGCGTGATCGAGCGGGACCGGTTCCGGGTGGTGCTGCTCGACGAGTACCAGGACACCAGCCACGCCCAGGTGGTGCTGCTCAACGCGCTGTTCGGCGGCGGCCACCCGGTGACCGCGGTGGGCGACCCCTGCCAGTCCATCTACGGCTGGCGCGGGGCCAGCGCCGGCACGCTCGACCGGTTCCCCGGCGAGTTCGCCCGCGCCGACGGCACGCCCGCCGCAGTGCTCGGCCTCACCACGAGCTGGCGCAACCGGCCGGAGATCCTCGCGGTCGCCAACGCGCTCTCGGTGCCGTTGCGGGCCGCCGGCGCGCGGGTGCCGGAGCTGCACGCCGCGCTCAGCGTCCGCGACCCGATCCCGCACCGCACGCCGGGCGGGCAGGCCGCCGGCACCGTGCACTGCGCGCTCCTGGAGACGTACGCCGACGAGGCCGACTGGATCGCGGACAGCGTGCTGGCGGCCTGGCGGGGCGCGGCCGCAATGCCGGGCGCGCTGCCGGAGCACATCCCGGCCGACCGCCGGCCGACCACGGCGGTGCTGGTGCGGCTGCGCAGCCAGATCCCGGCGATCGAGGCGGCGCTGCGGGCCCGCGGGCTGCCGGTCGACGTGGTGGGCCTCGGCGGCCTGCTGGACACCCCGGAGGTACGGGACGTGGTCTGCACCCTGCGGGTGCTCGCCGACCCGACCGACGGGGCGGCGCTGCTGCGCCTGCTCACCGGCGCGCGCTGGCGGATCGGCCCGCGTGACCTGGTGGCCCTGCACCGGCGCGCCCGCGCGATCGCCCGGGGTCGCCGGGAGCTGACCGGCGACGACGGGCCGGAGATCACCGTGGACGCGCTGGACGAGGCGACGCTGGTCGAGGCGCTGGCCGACCTGGGGCCCGCGCAGGCGTACTCGGCGGAGGGCTTCGCCCGGCTGCGGTCGTACGGGATGGAGCTGGCGCTGCTGCGCTACCGGCTGGACCAGTCGCTGCCGGAGCTGATCGCGGACATCGAGCGCACGATCGGGCTGGACGTCGAGGTGGCGGTCCGGGCCGGCCGGGACGGCGCCGGCGACGCCGGCCTGGCCCGGGCCCACCTGGACGCGCTGGGCGACGTCGCGGCCCGGTTCAGCGGCGAGACGCCCGGTGCCACGCTCGCCGGTTTCCTCGCCTACCTGACCGCCGCCGAGGACGAGGAGCGCGGGCTGGCGCCGGGCGAGGTCGAGGTGGTGGCGGGCGCCGTGCAGGTGCTCACCGCGCACGCGGCGAAGGGCCTGGAGTGGGACGTGGTGGCGGTCGCCGGTCTGACCCGGGGCGTCTGGCCGGGGCCGGTCCGCAACTCCGACCACTGGCTGGGCGGCCTCGGCGTGCTGCCCTTCCCGCTGCGCGGCGACGCGGACGGGCTGCCCGAGCTGGGCCTGCCGGATGCGGCGGACCAGCGCGGCGTGGCCCGGGCGGTGACCGACTTCACCGACGCCTGGCGGGCGCACGACGAGCGGGAGGAGCGCCGGCTGGCGTACGTGGCGGTGACCCGGCCCCGTCGGCTGCTGCTCTGTTCCGGCTACTGGTGGGGTGAGGGGACGAAGCGGTTCCGTGGCCCGTCGGTGTTCCTCCGCGAGATCTACGACGTCGGCCTGGCCGGCGTCGACGGACACGTGGTCGACGCCTGGGCGCCGGAGCCGGCCGGGGACGCGGTCAACCCGACCACGGAGACGGTGCTGCGCGCCGAGTGGCCGGCCGACCCGCTCGGCGCCCGGCGGCCCGCGCTCACCGACGCGGCGGCGCTGGTCCGCCGTCACCTCGCCGATCCGGAGGCGGCCCGCCGCGAGGCGGCCCTGCTGGCCACGGTCGGTCCCGTCGCGACCCCGCTGGCCCCGCCCGACCCGGCGTCGCCCCCCGCCGACCCGGCGGGCGACGATCCGGAGGTGGCCCGCTGGCGGCGCGAGGCCGACCTGCTGCTCGCCGAGCGGGCCGAGCTGGCCCGCCGGGCCGAGGCGGTCGAGGTCGAGCTGCCCGGCCAGCTCTCGGTGACCCAGCTGGTGGCGTTGCGCCGCGACCCGGAGGCGCTGGCCCGTACGCTGCGCCGGCCGATGCCGAGCGAACCCAACCCGTACGCCCGGCGTGGCACCGCCTTCCACGCCTGGCTGGAGCAGCGCTTCGGCGCCGACCGCCTGCTCGACGTCGACGAGCTGCCCGGCGCGGCCGACGACGACGCCGCCCCGGACGAGGCGCTCGCCGAGCTGCAGGAGCGCTTCCTGGCCAGCGAGTGGGCCGACCGGGTGCCGCTGGAGGTGGAGGTGCCGTTCGCCACGGTGATCGCCGGTGTGGTGGTCCGGGGTCGGATGGACGCCGTCTTCGCCCGCCCGGGCGGGCGCTACGACGTGGTCGACTGGAAGACCGGCCGGCAGCCCGTCGGCCGGGAGGCGGACGCCGCGGCGGTACAGCTGGCGGTCTACCGGCTGGCCTGGGCCGAACTGGCCGGGGTGCCGGTCGACCGCGTCGGTGCCGCCTTCCACTACGTCCGGGACTCCGCCACGGTCCGCCCGACCGACCTGCTCGACGCCGCCGGTCTGACCGCGCTGGTCGCCGACGTCCCGGAATTTTCCCGGTGATCTCCCCACCGGCCGAGATCCGTGATACGTTGTCCGGGTTGCAGTTTTGGTTTCCAGAGACTCTGTGTGCGCCTGGCGGATTGTGGCCCCAGGCGCTCTTTGTTGTGTCCGGAGTTCTCCGGGCGGGGCGACCAGCAGCGACAGGCACGCCGTGCGACCATCGCGCGGTGGGCTCCTCTCCGGCCCGCAACACGTGCGGGCCGACCGTTCCGTCAAGGAGACGAAACACATGGCAATTGGCACCGTCAAGTGGTTCAACGCTGACAAGGGCTTCGGCTTCATCACCCCGGACGACGGCGGCGCCGACGTCTTCGCCCACTTCTCGGCGATCCAGACCTCCGGCTACCGGAGCCTGGACGAGAACCAGCGGGTCGAGTTCGAGGTGACCCAGGGCCAGAAGGGCCCGCAGGCGGAGAACATCCGTCCGCTCTGATCTTCGGATCAACCGGCACCACCACCGTGCCCCGTCGGGCGTGGTGCACGGGCCGGCCCGCCGCGCCGCCCTCCCGTTCGCGGGACGTGGCGCGCCGAGGCGGGCCGGCCCGTACCCTTTTCGGTTCGTGCTTGTGACCACCGGTGACGCCGGTGACGCGCCGGCTCCCGGCGCCCTTCCTCGACACGTGCCGCCTCGAGGAAGGCTTTCCGCATGACCGTGAGCACCACTGCGCCCACTTTCGCCGACACCGGCCTGGCCCCGGCGCTCGTCGCCGAGTTGACCCGGCAGGGCATCACCGCGCCGTTCCCGATCCAGTCGGCCACGCTGCCCGACTCGCTGGCCGGCCGGGACGTGCTCGGTCGCGGTCGCACCGGCTCCGGCAAGACGCTGGCGTTCGGGCTCCCGCTGCTGCACCGCACGGCCGGTCACCGGGCCCGCCCCGGCCGCCCGCTCGCCCTGGTCCTGGTACCCACCCGGGAACTGGCCCAGCAGGTGACCGCCGCGCTCACCCCGTACGCGGGCGCGCTCAAGCTGCGGTGCGCCACCGTGGTCGGCGGGCTGTCCCTGACCCGTCAGGCGGACGCGTTGCGCGCCGGCGCCGAGGTGCTGGTGGCGACGCCCGGCCGGCTGCACGACCTGATCGACCGGGGTGACGCCCGGCTGGACCAGGTGGCCGTCACCGTGCTGGACGAGGCCGACCAGATGGCCGACATGGGCTTCCTGCCGCAGGTGACGAAGCTGCTGGAGCAGGTCGCGCCGGGCGGGCAGCGGATGCTGTTCTCGGCCACCCTGGACCGGGGCGTGGACCGGCTGGTCCGGCGCTTCCTGACCGATCCGGTGACGCACTCGGTCGACCCGGGCACCGCCACGGTGACCGCGATGACCCACCACGTGCTGCACCTGGAGGCGGAGGACAAGCAGACCGCGCTGGCGCACATCGCCGCCCGCGAGGGCCGCACCATCGTGTTCATCGCCACCAAGCACCGCGCCGACCGGGTGGCCCGGCAGTTGCTCTCCAAGGGCGTACGCGCGGCGGCGCTGCACGGCGGCAAGTCGCAGCCGCAGCGCACCCGGATCCTGGAGCAGTTCCGCACCGGACTGGTCACCGCGCTGGTGGCCACCGACGTGGCCGCGCGGGGCATCCACGTGGACGGGCTGGACCTGGTGGTCAACGCCGACCCGCCGACCGAGGCGAAGGACTACCTGCACCGGGGCGGCCGGACCGCCCGCGCGGGGGAGTCGGGCACGGTGGTCACCCTGGTCCTGCCGGAGCAGCGTCGGGACGTCGCCCGACTGATGAGCACCGCCGGGATCAACCCGCAGACCACCCGGGTACGCGCCGGGGACGCGGAGCTGGGCCGGCTGACCGGGGCGCGGGAGCCCTCCGGCGTGCCGGTGACCATCACGCCGCCCGCCGCCGCGCACCCCGCCCCGGCGACCCGGCCCCGCCGCCGCCCGCGTCGCCGCTGACCGGCCGTTTTCCGGTGGTCCTTCCCGGCGTCGCCGACCGGTAGTTCGCCGGCGTCCCGGACCGGTCGCTCCGCGCTGCCCGCTGAGTCGGGGATCAGCGGATGTTCAGTCGGGTGGCCGACTGTCCGCTGCCGGCCGGGCGACGATGCTGAGTCCCGGGGCGGTCCGGGGGGACCAGCCGGATGCGGAGGGGCGGCCATGGCGGGTGACGCCGGCCCGGGCGGTGCCCGGGAGGTGCTGCTGGTGCTCGCGGTCGCGGGCGCCGGTCTGGCGCTTGCCGTGGTGGCCGCGTTCGGCCCGTGGCACCCGGCCGTGGACGGTCCCCAGGACCGTGGCGCGGCCCGCACGTTCAACCCTGGGTGATCCGCACTGTCGACCGGATCGAGGATGTCACGCAGTGTGACGTCCTCCGGCGACTGTCCGGTAGGAACGCATATACCGCTGAGGCATACATATGCCTCAGCGGTATATCGCCTCGGAGGGATGCCTTCGCCTGTGGGGCACTCACCACAGACGAGCGTCCCGACACGACCGCCGGGGGCGCGAGCAGCCGGGCGGGGCCCCGGCACCGGGCCCCGCCCGGCGTCAGGGCGCCGGCGCGCGGTCCGCCAGCAGGTCCGCGAGCGTGGTCCGGTCCACCACCAGCGCGATCGCCCCGTCCACCGCCAGCCACACGTCCCGCAGGCCGGTGGCCACGCCGTGGTAGCCGGTCCGGTCGGCCGGCATCCCCCGGACGCTGGTGAGCGCGCCCCCGACCGCGCGGAGCACGTCACCGACGCTGATCTCCGCCGGCGGCCTGGTCAGCGCGTAGCCGCCCTCGGTGCCGCGATGGCTGTGCAGCAGCCCGGCCCGCCGCAGGTCGAGCAGGATCCCCTGGAGGAAGCTGAGCGGGATGTCCTGGCTGTCGGCCAGACTGGCCGCCTTGACCAGCTCGCCGCCGCCGGCACCCCCGTCGCCGGCACCCCCGTCGCCGGTGGACCCGGCGGCGGCGACGGCGAGCATGGCCCGGAGCGCGTAGTCGGCGCGCGCGGAGATGTACACGGCGTCAGTTGCCGGCCTGGTCCAGCACACCCCAGCGGCGGCGGATCGCCTTGTCGGCCGCGCCGAACGCGGTGTCCACCAGCAGGCCCACCACCAGGATGACGATCATGATGGCCATCAGCCGGGGCGCCTCGCTCAGCTCACGGGCGTAGGTGAGCTGCGCGCCGATCGAGGTGCGGGTGGCGATGACGACCAGCAGCTCGCCGGCCATCAGGCTGCGCCAGGCGAACGCCCAACCCTGCTTGAGCCCGGCCACGATGGCGGGCAGCGCGGCCGGCGCGATCACGTACCGGTAGAGGTTGAGCCCCCGGGCGCCGAGGTTGCGACCGGCCCGGACCAGCAGCGGCGGCACGTAGTCCACGCCGTGGATGACGCCGTTGGCGACGGACGGCGCGGCGCCCAGCACCACGACGAAGAAGATCGCCTGCTCGCTGAGCTGGAACAGCAGGATGGCCAGCGGGAACCAGGCGATCGACGGCATGGTCTGCAACGCGGTGATCATCGAACCGAGCGCGGCGCGGAGCACCTTGACCCGGGCCACCCCGAGACCGAGCAGCAGGCCGACCGCGACCGCCGCGGCGAACCCGACCGCCGCACGCCGGGCGGTGGTGGCCAAGCCCTCCCAGAGCGCCGAGCTGAGCAGGTAGTCCCCGAGGTCGCCGAAGACCACCGCCGGGCCGGGCAGCGCCCACGGCTCCTTCCACCCGGACCAGACCACCGCCTGCCAGATCGCGACGGCCAGCGCGAGCGCGGCGAACTTCGGCCAGGTGGCCGACCACAGGCGGCGGACCCGGGACGGGCCCTTCTCCCGGCCGGCGATCTCCAGCGCGTCCAGACCGGAGATCTCCGCGTCGGTACGCGCCGAGGCGGCGAGGGTGTCACTGGCCATGGCGGCCCACCTCCTTGCGCAGCCGGTCGGTGACCTCGGCGGCGATGGCCGAGACCTCCGGCGAGTCGATCCGCCGGGGCCGTGGCACGTCGACCCGGGTGGAGTAGATGATCCGGCCGGGTCGGCTGGACAGCAGCACGATCCGGTCGGCGAGCCGGGCCGCCTCGCGCACGTTGTGCGTGACGAACAGGACGGTGAGCTTGCGCTCGCCCCAGATCCGCTCCAGCTCGTCGTGCAGGATGTCCCGGGTCATCGCGTCGAGCGCGCCGAACGGCTCGTCCATCAGCAGCACCGGGGTGTCCAGCGCGAGCGTGCGGGCCAGCGCGACCCGCTGCCGCATGCCGCCGGAGAGTTGGTGCGGACGCTTGCGGCCGAAGTCGGACAGGTGGACCGTACGCAGCAGCTCGGCCACCCGCGCCTTGCGCTGGTCGCGGGGGAGCCCGCGCAGCTTCAGCGGCACCTCGACGTTGCCCTCGACGGTCGACCACGGGAACAGCGCCGGCTCCTGGAACATCAGGCCCGGGTTGACGCCCTCGCCCAGCTCGATCGTGCCGCCGCTGATCCGGTCCAGGCCGGCGACCAGGTTGAGCAGCGTGCTCTTGCCGCAGCCGGACGCGCCGACCAGGCAGACGAACTCGCCGGGCGCCACGTCCAGCGACAGCCCGTCCAGCGCCAGGACGGCCTGCTCGCCCTGGCCGTACACCTTGGTCACGCCGCGCAGCGCGACCGAGCCGGTCGCGCCGCGCGGGGTCGTCGTGGTCGACGTCACGGCTGGGTGACCTCGGGCTTGCCCTGCGCCTTGAGCACCTCGTTGAGGTACGTCAGGTCGTAGAGGCCGTTCAGGTCGACCGGCTGGGTCAGCCCGACCGCGACGGCGTGGTCCAGGCCGGCCTTCAGCGAGGCCGCGATCGGGTCGTTGGTGAACTCCAGCGTCGGCCAGGCCTGCTTGATCAGCTTGACGTCCAGCGGCTTGCCGGTGATCTTGCCGATGTGCTCGGAGATCGCCTGCTGGGCCTCGTCCGGCTTGGTGTTGACGAACTCGTTCGCCGCGACCTGCCCCTCGACCAGCTTCTTCACCACGTCCGGGTGCGCCTTGAGGAACTTCGTGCTGACCAGCAGGTTCGTGATGACGAACTTCTTGTCCGGCCAGAGGTCGCGCTCGTCGACCAGCACCTTGCCGCCGGCGTTGACCAGGCGGGAGACGAACGGCTCCGGCACCCAGGCGCCGTCGATGGCGCCGCTGCCGAACGTCTCGACGGTCTGCGCGTTCTCCTGCGGGACGACCTTGACGTCGCCGCCGCCCTCCTTGGTGGTCTGCAGGCCCTTCTCCTTGAGCCAGTAGCGCAGCGCGACGTCCTGGGTGTTGCCGAGCTGCGGGGTGGCGATCTTCTTGCCGCGCAGCTGCTCCACCGAGGTGATGCCGGGCTTGACCACCAGCGCCACGCCGCCGGACGCGGCGCCGGAAACCACCCGGACCGCCTCGCCCTTGGACTTGGAGAAGGCGTTCACGGTCGGGTTCGGACCGATGTACGTGGCGTCGAGCGCGCCGGAGAAGACCGCCTCGATGGCCGCCGGGCCGGCGTTGAACGTCTTCGTCTCCAGCGTGACGTCGCCGCCCAGCTTCTCCTTGAAGATCCCCTTCTCCACGCCGACCACGGCGGGCGCGTGGGTGATGTTGGGGAAGTAGCCCAGGCGCAGCGTCACCGGGCCGGAGTCGCCCGCGGCGTCGCTGTCGTCGCCGCAGGCGGCGGTGGCGCCGAGCGTGGCCGCGCCGACCACGGCCAGGGCGGCCAGGGTGGCCAGGCGGCGCAGGGGGAGCCGTCTCATCACATGTCCAATCCGCAGTATTCCTATTTAGTTGGTAGGAAGAGTGGGGCAAGCGGCCGCCGCCGTCAAGACCCGTCCCGCGACAGTCCACCGTTCGGCCGGGGCACACCGCCGGTGCGGTCGGTACGGAGGCGCTAGTGTCGATCTCGTGCCGACGCGCAGAGCGAAGATCCCAGCGACGAAGTACCCGGTCGAGCGGTTCGTCCTCGACAACGGCCTGCGGGTGGTGCTCACGCCGGACCGCAGCGCCCCGGTGATCGGGGTGGCGGTGGTCTACGACGTCGGCATCCGCTCCGAGCCGGAGGGGCGCACCGGCTTCGCCCACCTCTTCGAACACCTGATGTTCCAGGGCTCGGAGAACCTGGAGAAGCTGGCCCACTTCCGGCACGTGCAGGGCGCCGGCGGCACGTTCAACGGCTCCACCCACCTCGACTACACCGACTACTTCGAGACGCTGCCGAGCAACGCCCTGGAACGGGCGCTGTTCCTGGAGGCCGACCGGATGCGCGGCCCCCGGCTGACCGAGGAGAACCTGCGCAACCAGGTCGACGTGGTCAAGGAGGAGATCCGGGTCAACGTGCTCAACCGGCCGTACGGCGGCTTTCCCTGGCTCACGCTGCCCCCGGTGATGTTCGACACCTTCCCCAACGCGCACGACGGCTACGGGTCCTTCGACGACCTGGAGTCCGCCACGGTGGCCGACGCGGCCGACTTCTTCCGCCGCTACTACGCCAGCGGCAACGCCGTGCTCGCGGTCAGCGGCGACATCGACGTGGCCGAGGCGACCACCCTGATCGAGCGGCACTTCGGCGACGTGCCGGCCCGCCCCGCCCCGGAGCGACCCGACTTCGCCGAGCCGGACCTGACCGCCGAGCGGCGCAGCACGTACACCGACGCGCTGGCCCCGCTCCCGGCCGTGGCGGGCGCCTGGCGGGTGCCCGACCCGATCGGCGACTTCACCGGCTACCTGCCCTACGTGGTGCTGGCCGAGGTGCTCACCGACGGCGACGCGTCCCGGCTGGTCGAGCGGATGGTGCAGCGGGACCGCTCGGTCACCGGGCTGGGCGGCTACCTCGGCTTCATGGGCGACCCCTTCGACGTCCGCGACCCCACCGCGCTGCTGCTCCAGGCGCACCTGCCGCCCGGTGGCGACGTCGACAAGGTGCTGCGCACCGTCGACGAGGAGCTGGACCGGCTGGCCACCGACGGGCTGACCGAGGGAGAGCTGGCCCGGACCCAGGCCCGGATGGCCACCCACCTGCTGCGCGACACCGACGCGGTGCTCGGCCGGGCGCTGCGGATGGCCGTCCTGGAGCAACAGCGCGGCGAGCCGGGCCTGCTCAACGAGCTGCCCCGGCTGGTCGGCGAGGTGACCGAGGAGCAGGTCCGCGCCGCCGCCGCCACCCTGCGGCCCGAGCGCCGCGCGTCCGTCGAGGTCGTCGCCGGAGGTCTGAAATGAGTACGCCGACCACCGTCCGGCCGCTGCCGGCGCTCGGACCCAACCGTCGCCTCAAGGTGCCGAAGCAGGCCGAGCGCACGCTCGGCAACGGCCTCACCGTGATCGCGGTCCGGCGGCCCGCCGTACCGCTCGTGGAACTGCGCCTCTGGATGCCGTTCGGGCGCGCCCACCTGGCCCGCGGCGCCATGCTGGCGCAGACCGTGCTCGCCGGCACCGAGGCACACAGCGCCACCGAGATCGCCGCCGAGCTGCAGAAGGTCGGCGGCGGGCTCTCCGCCGGCGTGGACCCGGACCGGCTGATGCTCTCCGGCGCGGCCCTGGTCACCGGGCTGGACCGGGTGCTGGAACTGCTCGCCGAGGTGCTCACCGGCGCCACCTACCCGGGTGACTGGGTCCAGACCGAGCGGGACCGGCTGGTCGACCGGATCCAGGTGGCCCAGAGCCAGCCGTCCCACCTGGCCCGGACCGCGTTGCTCAAGCGGGTCTACGGCCGCCACCCGTACGCGGTGCAGACCCCGGAGCCCGACCAGGTCCGGGCGGTCCGCCCGGCCGCGTTGCGCCGGCTGCACGCCGAGCGGGTCCACCCGGCGGGCGCGGTGCTGGTGCTGGTCGGCGACGTCCAGCCGGAACGGGCACTGGACGCCGCCGAGCGGGCGCTCGCCGGCTGGCGGGGGGACGGGCACACCGCCGAGCTGCCGTCCGCGCCGCCGCTCGAACCAGGCCCGCTGGTGCTGGTCGACCGGCCCGGCTCCGTGCAGTCCTCGCTGCGCCTCGCGCTGCCCGCGGTGCCCCGCACCCACCCCGACCACGCCGCGTTGCAGCTGGCGAACCTGATCTTCGGCGGCTATTTCTCCTCCCGCTGGGTGGAGAACATCCGCGAGGACAAGGGCTACACCTACGGCCCGCACTCGCTGGTCGAGCACTCGGTGGCCGGGTCGGTGCTGGTCGCCGGCGCCGACGTGGCCACCGAGGTGACCGCGCCGGCGCTGGTGGAGACGCTGTACGAACTGGGCCGGCTGGCCACCGTGCCGCCGAAACCGGAGGAGCTGGAGCAGGCCCGTCAGTACGCGCTCGGCACGCTCCAGCTCGGCATGTCCACCCAGGCCGGTCTCGCGTCGCTGACCAGCGCGTACGCCGGCAACGGGCTCCGGCTGGACTTCCTCGCCGAGCACGCCGCCCGGCTGGCCGCCGCGACGGTGGACGACGTGGCCGAGGCGGGGGCCCGCTACCTGGCCCCGGCCCGGGCGGTCACCGTGGTGCTCGGTGACGCCGCCCGGGTGGCGGACTCGCTGGCCGTGCTGGGGCCGGTGCGGACGGAGACCCCGTGACGGGGGGCGGCCGGTGACCGGCGAGTCCGCGCCGCCGCTGGCCCGGTCCACCCTGGACCGGGCCGCCCACCTGCGGACCGACCCGGCCTGGTTGGCCGAGGCCTGGGAACGGGCACGGGTGCTGGTGCTGGACTCGGCCGACGAGGGGCGCGCGCTCGTCCGGGGCGTGGCGGCCCCGCCCGAGCTGGTCCTGATCGGCCCCGGTGAGCTGCCCGAGGTGCCCCGCTCGGTACCGATGTTCCTCGGCGTCGAGCCGGACGGGGTGCCGGTCTTCGCGGTGGACGGGCCGCTGCCGGAGCTGCCGGGCACCCGCCGGGCGCACCTGCGCGAGGTCGGCCACCTCATGAGCGACCGGGACGCCGGCGTGTTCACCACCGCGTTGGCCCTGCTCAACTGGCACCTCCGGCACGAATACTCGTCCCGCACCGGGCACCCGACCCGGATCGACGAGGCGGGTTGGTCGCGGATCGATCCCGACGGCGACCGGGCCTGGCCGCGTACCGATCCCGCCATGATCGTGCTGGTGCACGACGGGGTGGACGGCCCGGACGGCCGGTGCCTGCTCGGCAACAACGCGGCCTGGCCGAACACGCCCGGGCTGCGCCGCTACTCCTGCCTGGCCGGCTACGTCGAGCCCGGCGAGTCGGCCGAGGCCGCCGTCCTGCGCGAGGTCCGCGAGGAGGTCGGCGTCGAGGTCGCGGAGATCGCGTACGTGGCCAGCCAGTCCTGGCCGTTCCCCGGCTCGCTGATGCTCGGCTTTCTCGCCCGGGCCGACGCCGACGCGCCGATCCGGGTCGACCCGACCGAGATCGCGCACGCCCGCTGGTTCAGCCGCCGGGAGATCGGTGCGGCGTTGGCCGACGAGCCGGTGACGGTGGACGGCGGGGACCGCCTGCTCCTGCCCCCGCCGTCGTCGATCGCGCTCTTCCTGGTGCACCGCTGGCTCGACGGCCACTGCTGACCCGCTCGGTCCGAGGTGCACGGTCCGTGACCGGCCCACCCGAAGAGTGGGATTGAGTGCGATATACCGCTGGGTCATAAATATGACCGAGCGGTATATCGCACTCGTCGAGGGTGACTGGGCGGCGAGCGCGACAGGACGATCCGCCGGCCACGCGTCGCGGGGTCCGGCGCGCGCGTCGCGCAACCTCGGCGTGGTGGAGTGGTCCGCAGCGGGTTGTTGCCGCCAGTTCGGCGAGGTGGCGGGCCAGGCGGATTCCGGCGGGCCGGGCCGGGCCGGCCGGGCCGGGCGGGCCGGGCGGGCCGGGCGGGCCGGGCGGGCGGGCCGGGCCGGGCGGGCCGGGCGGGCCGGGCGGGCCGGGCGGGCCGGGCCGGGCGGGCCGGGCGGACACGGTCCCGGCCCGGACCGTCGTTGCCGCGGCGGTCGCGGGCCGGGAACACGGGCCGTCATGGCCGGGTGAGGCGTGGAGCGCGGCGGGGGAGCCGGTCCGGCCACGACGGACGTCAGCGGCCGGTCATCCGCCGTCCCAGCGGTAGGGGTGGCCGGGCGCGGTCTCCTCGACGGGCAGCACCTTGACCCGGTGCCGGCCGGCGCGTACCGCACCGACGGCGGACAGGGCGCGGGCGAGCAGGAGGGCGGCGTCCCGGTCCTCCGCGTGCACGACCTGACGGCGGGCCTCCGGCGCGCTCGTCTCGTCCCGCAGGCGGCCCCCGCCCGCCCAGGCGGCGGCGATGTCGGCGTCGGCGGCGCTACGGATCTCGGTGCGGACGATCAGGAACCGCATGGTGTCCCCCGGAGAGCGGACGGATGCGCTGGAACTTCCACGTCACTCCCGCGTCATGTTACGCCCGCATGTCGTCCCAGCAAGTGAAACCGGCCGGCTCGACCGATCGGGGGACCCCAGGTCAGCACGGTTGTCGGGGATGGACACGCGAGGGGCCGTCGGCGTGACGCCGACGGCCCCCGGGCACTCGCCGGATCAGTTCAGGTCGAACCGGCCGTTCTTCGCCCCGGCGATGAAGCCGAGCCAACCGGCCCGGTTGAACAGCAGCACCGGCCCGCTCGGGTCCTTGCTGTCCCGCAGCGCCACGGTGGCCGGCCCGGTGCCGAGCGGCGCGACCTCCACGCAGTTCGAGGTCTGGCTGCGGGTGCTCTTGCGCCAGGCGGCGCCGGCGAGCTGCCCCGAGAGGGAGGTCGTGCTGGTGCGGATCTCGTTCATGGTCCTGCTCCTGATGTGGTGCTCCGATGGGAACGAGCGACGCCGGAGCGCGGGCGGTGTCCGCGAGGGATCACCGTTCCGTGGTGAGGCGCCCCGAGTCCCGGCGACGCTGGGTCGGCGCCGTTGCCGGCCCGTACGCCACCGTGGACTCGACTGCCGTGCCGGTCAGCCGTCCCGTCGCCTCGATCAACCAGGAGAGGGTGTCCGATGCGGAGAGTGCCGACGCGCATAGCCACTCGAACACCACTTTATAGCGATTTAGGGTGTTTACCTCGGTCGACATGACGTCGGTGAACCCACCTTCGATGGCCAGTGTCTCCGGATCGAGGGGATCGGCGAACCGGTAGACCGAGAAGGCGGTCGGCGGAAGGTACCAATCGCCCACCCGCGTGTCCCGCAGCAGCAGCCGCAGCGTCACGTTCGGCAGCAGGGCCAGCTCGCACAGGTGGACGAGCTGCTCGTGCAGCACCTCGGGCGGCCCCGCCCGCCGGCCGAGCGCGGCCTCCTCCAGCACCGCGGTGTAGCGGGGCACGTCGGGGGAGCGGGTCAGCAACGACTGGCGGGACTGCCGGGCGCGTACCTCGGTCTCCGGGTCCTCGGTCTCCGGGTCGCCGGCCTCGGCGGCCACCTGGGCCGCGGACATGATCCGGTGCCGGGCGTAGCCGGGAGTCTGCAACAGCCCCGGCACCAGCACCGGGTTGTACTCCGAGATCTCCGCGCAGCCGGCCTCCAGCTCGGCGAAGGCGCGTTGCTGCTGGGTCATCACCGGGAAGTTGCGCAGCCAGCCCCGCATGTCACCGGCCTCGTGGGTGATCCCGGTCAGCTCCGCGCGCAACTCCTCGTCGGCGCCGTAGAGCGTCAGCAGGACGTCGACGTCGTCCGGGTCGGGCCGGCTCCGGCCGTTCTCCAGCCGGGACAACTTGGATGCGGAGGCCCAGCCGATCCGCTCGATGACCTGGTCACCGGTGAGACCGGCCTGTTCGCGGAGCCGACGCAGCTCGGTGCCGAGTCG
This sequence comes from Micromonospora sp. WMMD754, assembly GCF_049315235.1. Classification (NCBI taxonomy): domain Bacteria; kingdom Bacillati; phylum Actinomycetota; class Actinomycetes; order Micromonosporales; family Micromonosporaceae; genus Micromonospora; species Micromonospora sp. WMMD754. The sequence continues at coordinate 1,012,533 of NZ_CP186058.1, read as the reverse complement.
GCGACGGCGCAGAATCGGGCCTGGTGCGGCAGGAGGCACGGCGTCCTCTTTCCCGTCGACCGTCGCAGGACGCGACGGTAACTGTATGAAATTCGCCCCCCACGGTCAGTATGGACGGCGCGACCGGTGTCGGAGGTTCCGGCGAGGGCGTGTCACGAGACAAAAAGAGGACCGTGGAGAGCGCCTTCACCGGCGCCCGCCCCCGACGCGCCCGGAGTGGCGCACCCCCGCCGGAGGGAACCGATGCGCACCGTCCTGCGCCGCCCCGACTTCCGCCTCCTGTTCGCCGCGCTGGTGGCGAGCATGGCGGCGGAGTCGATCCTGCTGCTCGCACTGGCCGTCTGGGTGAAGGACCTGACCGGTTCGGACAGCATGGCCGGAGCGACCATCTTCGCCGTCATCGCGCCGATGGCGCTGGCACCGCTCGTCGGCTGGGTGGTCGACCGCTACCGCCGGCGGCCGTTCTTCATCGCCGCCAACCTGGTCGCCGCCGTGCTGCTCGGCCCGCTGCTCACCGTGCGGGACCGGACCGACGTCTGGGTGATCTACGTGGTCGCGGCGCTCTACGGCCTGTCCTACATCACCCTGACCGCCGTGCTCAACGCGCTGATCCGGCAGCTGGTGCCGGCCGAGTTGCTGCCCGACGCGAACGGCGCGTTGCAGACGGTCCGGCAGGGGCTGCGGTTGATCGGCCCGCTCGCCGGGGCCGGCGTGTACGCCGCCGTCGGCGGCTGGCTGCTGGTCACCCTGGCGATGACCGGGTTCCTGGTCGCCGCGGCGGTGGTCGGCCGGCTCCGGGTGCAGGAGAGCGGGCCGCCGCGACCGGTCCGGCGCGGCCCCGCCGAGCTGGGCGCGGGGCTGCGCCACCTGGCCGGCGAGGCAGCGCTGCGCCGGGCGCTGCTCGGGTACGGGCTGGGCTCGCTGGTGATGGGCTTCACCGAATCGTTGATCTTCGCGTACGTCGACCTGGGTCTGGGCCGCGACGCCGCGTTCGTCGGCGTGCTGGTCATGGTGCAGGGCGTCGGTGGCCTGGTCGGCGGCCTGTTCTCGGCCGCGGTGGTGCGCCGGTTCGGCGAGGTCGGCGCGCTGGCCGCCGGGGTGACGTTCTTCGGCCCGGCCGCGCTGGCGCTCGCGTACCCCCGGCTCTGGCTCGGGGTGGTGGCGCTGCTGCTGGCCGGCGTCTCGCTGCCGCTGACCATGGTGGGGTTGCACACGCTGGTCCAGCGGCGGACGCCGCCGGCGCTGCTGGGCCGGGTGACCGCCGCCTCGGAGGCACTGGTCAGCGGGCCGCAGGCGGCTTCGATCGGCACCGGCGCGCTGCTCGTCGGCGTGTTCGACTACCGGCTGCTGTTCGCCCTGGTGGGGGCGGTCACCACGGCCGCCGGCCTCTACCTGTGGCGGGGCCGCGGCCTCACCCCGCCGGCCGTGGGCGCGGCGCGTGTCCCGACCCCGCGCCGGCCGCTCGACGACGAGATGCTGGCCACCGCCCGCCGACGCCGGGCCCCCTGAACGGCGACGAGCGGCCGTACCCGGAACCGGGTACGGCCGCTCGCGCGGCGTGGGCAGGTCAGCCGGGCAGGCTGGCCAGGTGCTGCTTGACCTGGTTGATCGAGGGGTTGGTCAGGGCGCTGCCGTCGTCGAAGCGCAGGGTCGGCACCGTCTGGTTGCCGCCGTTGACGCCCATCACGAACTCCGCGGCCGCGGTGTCCTGCTCGATGTCGACCACCTCGTACGCGATGCCCTCCCGGTCGAGCTGCGACTTCAGCCGGTGGCAGTAGCCGCACCACGGGGTGGAATACATCGTCAACATGGTCTGGTCCTCCAAGGGGTGGCTCGCGCCCGGTCCGATCAGGCCAGGCTAACCGCTGCAACGTCACACGATGCTGGGATGATTCCCTGCTGTGGGCGTTCACTCAGCGGCGGAACGGGTGCTGGCCGGTCTGGATCCGGAGCAGCGGTCCGCGGTGACCGCCCCGGCCGGCCCGGTCTGCATCCTGGCCGGCGCCGGGACCGGCAAGACCCGGGCGGTGACCTCGCGGATCGCCCACCGGGCGCTGACCGGCGACATCGCCGGCCGGCACGTGCTGGCGGTCACGTTCACCGCCCGCGCCGCGGCCGAGATGCGCAGCCGTCTCACCGTGCTCGGGGTGCAGGGCGTGCAGGCGCGCACCTTCCACGCCGCGGCGCTGCGGCAGGTCCGCTACTTCGCGCCCCGGCTGCTCGCCGGCCGGGCCATGCCGGAGCTGCTGGACAGCAAGGTGCGGGTGGTCACCCTGGCCGCCGCCAAGGTGGGCCTGCGCGCCGACCGGGCCGCCGCGCGGGACCTCGCCGGCGAGATCGAGTGGGCGAAGTCGTCCCTGGTCGAGCCCGGGGAGTACGTGGTGGCCGCGGCCAAGGCGCTGCGCGAGACGCCGTACGAGCCGGCCCGGGTGGCCGAGGTGTTCGACGCGTACGAGCGGCTCAAGCGCGGCAACGGGGTGATCGACTTCGAGGACATGCTGCGCGCCGCGGTGTGGGGCATCGAGGAGCACCCGGACGTGGCCGAGCAGGTGCGCAACCAGTACCGGCACTTCGTCGTCGACGAGTACCAGGACGTCAACCCGCTCCAGCAGCGGCTGCTGGAGGCCTGGCTCGGCGGTCGCGACGACCTGACCGTGGTCGGCGACGCCAGCCAGACCATCTACTCGTTCACCGGCGCGACCTCGTCGTACCTGGTCGACTTCCCGCGCCACCACCGGGGCGCGACGGTGGTCCGGCTGGTCCGCGACTACCGTTCGACCCCGCAGGTGGTGGGGCTGGCCAACGCGGTCATCGCGCAGGCCCGGGGCGCCGAGGCGCGGCTGCGGCTGGAGCTGCACGGCCAGCGTCCACCCGGCCCGGAACCGGAGCTGCGGATCTTCACCGACGAGCCGGCCGAGGCCAACGCGGTGGCGGCCCGCTGCCGGGCGCTCGTCGCCGGTGGCACCCCGGCCCGGGAGATCGCGGTGCTGTTCCGCACCAACGCGCAGTCCGAGGCGTACGAGAAGGCGCTCACCGAGGCCGAGGTGCCCTACGTGCTCCAGGGCGCGGAGCGGTTCTTCGAGCGGCCCGAGGTGCGCCAGGCGATGATCGCGCTGCGCGCCGCCACCCGGTCGGTCCCCGGCGGGACGCCGCTGCGGGCGGCCGTCGTGGAAGGGCTCGCCGCGGTCGGCTGGGCACCGGACGCGCCCCCGGCCGGCGGCGTCGCGCGGGAGCGCTGGGAGGCGCTCGCCGCGCTGGTCCAGCTCGCCGAGGAGTACGCGGCCACGCCCGACCTGCTGCCGATCGGCGAGGCCGCGGCGGTGGAACGGCAGCGTGGCCTGGCCGACTTCACCGAGGAACTCGCCCGGCGGGCCGCCCAGCAGCACGTGCCCACCGTGGAGGGGGTCACGCTGGCCTCGCTGCACTCGGCCAAGGGCCTGGAGTGGGACGCGGTGTTCCTGGTCGGGCTCGCCGAGGGCACGTTGCCCACCACCTACGCGAAGACCCCGGAGCAGGTCGAGGAGGAGCGGCGGCTGCTCTACGTGGGGATCACCCGGGCCCGGGAGTGGCTCTGGCTGTCGTACGCGACGGCGCGCTCGCCCGGCGGCCGGGCGCGGCGCCCGTCCCGCTTCCTGCCCCAGCTGGACCGCTCGGGCGGCGGCGAGCGGGCCGCCGCCGGGCCGGCCCGGCGCGCCGAACGGCGCCGGCCCCAGGTGGTCTCGTGCCGGATCTGCGGCGCCACGCTGCTCGCCGGCGCGGACCGGAAGCTGGGCCGCTGCCCCACCTGCCCGTCCGACCTGGACGAGGAGCTGTACGAGCGGTTGCGCGAGTGGCGGCAGCGGGTGGCCGGCGCGCAGAAGGTGCCGGCGTACGTGGTGTTCACCGACGCCACGCTCACCGCGTTGGCGGAGCGGAAGCCGGCCCGCACCGAGGACCTGGTCGCGATCGCCGGGATCGGGCCCCGAAAAGTGGGGCTTTACGGGGATACGGTGCTGGCCCTGGTGGCCGGCGCAGCGGTCGACGACGTCTGCCCGCAGAAAACTTTCGAAATCTAGCCGTAAATCGTTTGCCCTCGCCCGCGGGCGAGGAATAGCCTCAGGACACACCTCGCGAGCAGCGCCGTTCTGGCTGCTCAAGGGGGATGAGTCCATGGTCGGCACGAGGAAAGTCAGGGAGGTGGCCCCAATGGAGATCTACACCTACGAGCGTCCGGCGGCGATGCCAGCTGCCGGCGTTCCGCTGTCGGCCGTGCGGGTGGCCCTCGCCGCCCGACCGTCGGCTCCGCAGGTGCACCAGGTCCGGGTTCAGGCCGAGCTGAACCTGACCGTCGCGCCGCTCACCGGAGTCGAGGGGACCAGTGGCTTCACGGGCATGGACATCGATGGCGGCAAGAAGCGCACGGATGTCCGCGGCGTTCCACCTCGAGGTAGACCGGTCTGATCCACAGACCACCGGCTCACCTCGAGGCCGCGGAACCCGCATACCGGGATCCGCGGCCTCAGTTTTTTGCCCGTCGAAGTACGTCGGAAATGCGATCCACGAGATCGAAGTGAGAGAGAGGTGACCGGAGGATGAGTCTGGCGTTGGCCCCACTCGACGTGAGCGTCGAGGTGGAGGCGAACCTGCCCTGCCGGAAGTTCGACCCCGACCTGTGGTTCTCCGACTCGCCCGCCGAGCTCGAGCTGGCCAAGTCGCTCTGCGGGGACTGCCCGCTGCGCGTCGAGTGCCTGGCCGGGGCGGTGGAGCGGGCCGAGCCCTGGGGCGTCTGGGGCGGCGAGATCTTCGAGCGTGGCGCGGTCGTCCCGCGCAAGCGGCCCCGTGGCCGGCCGCGCAAGGAGGACCTCGCCCGTGACGCCCAGCTCCGGGTCGAGGCGGAGGCGCGACTGGCGGCCAGTGGGCTGTCCGAGTCGCGCAGCGCCGTCCGACTGGCAGCCTGACACACCTGCGTTCCGAAAACCGACCGATGCCGGTGTCCCTCCACCGGCCGACCTGAGAGAGAAAACCGATGCTGCACCTGCCGAACGGAACCGAGATGCAACTACTCCACGAAGCGTTGTCCCGGGCTCGAATGCGCCGGCCTCAGGCCGGTCGCACCACCACGAGCACTGAGGCAGCCCGTTCCGCCCGTACCGTCGCCATGCGGGGTCGTAGCCAGTCGGCCCGCGACCTGGGCGTTCTCTAGTACCACCACGATGACGAAAGGGGCGGTGACCGGATGGTCACCGCCCCTTCGGCGTACCCGCGTCAGGCCACCGGGGCGAAGCCGGGCAGCCAACGCTCCAGGATCGCCCGGTAGGACGCCTTCGCCTCCAACTGGCACAGCACCCCGATCGAGCCCAGCGTGACCCGGTGGATCATCAGGTACGACGGCGGCAGGTTGAGCTGCCGACTGAGCTGGTAGGCGGGGGAGCGGGGGCTGGCCAGCCGGGTCGCCTCACCGCGCAGCCAGGCGCGGGTGAAGCGGAACTCGTCGGCGGCGATCGGCTCCAGCATCGGACGGAGGAAGTCGAGCACGCCCTGGGCGTCGATCGGCTCGGTCCGGCTGACGAAGCCCTCGGCGCGCAGCCCGTCCACCACGCCGTCGGCGTCGCCGCGCAGCGCGAGCGCGGCGATCCGGCCGATCGGCTCGGGCGTGCCCTCCGGCATCCGGGCCACCGCGCCGAAGTCGATCACGCCGAGCCGGCCGTCCGGCAGCAGCCGGAAGTTGCCCGGGTGCGGGTCGGCGTGCAGCAGCCCGGCCCGCTCCGGCGCGGAGAGGTGCAGCTCGGCCATCAGCCGCCCGGCCTCGTCGCGCTGCTCCTCGGTGCCCTCCCGGATGATGTGGGACAGCGGGATGCCCTCGACCCACTCGGTGATCAGCACCCGGGGCGCGGCGTCGAGCACCTCCGGGATGTAGATGTCCGGGTCGTCCGCGTACGCGGCGGCGAAGGCGCGCTGCGACTCGGCCTCCAGCTCGTAGTCCAGCTCCTCGGTGATCCGCTCGCGCAGCTCGGCCAGGAGCGGCTTGACGTCCAGCCCCGGCTGGATCGCCCGGAACATCCCGCCCAGTCGGGAGAGCTGCTTGAGGTCGGCGAGCAGGGCCTCGCCGGCGCCCGGGTACTGGATCTTCACGGCCACGTCCCGGTGTCGGGGGCCGCCGTTCGGCCCGTACCCCGGGTCGCGCCAGACCGCGCGGTGCACCTGGCCGATGCTGGCCGCGGCGGCCGGGGTGTCGTCGAAGGAGACGAACCGGTCCCGCCAGTCCGGCCCGAGCTGCTCGGCGAGCACCTTGTGCACGGTCGCCACGGGCAGCGGCGGGGCGGCCTCCTGGAGCTTGGTGAGCGCCTGCCGGTAGGGGGCGGCGACCTCCTCGGGCAGTGCGGCCTCGAAGACCGACAGGGCCTGGCCGAACTTCATCGCCCCGCCCTTGAGCTGCCCGAGGACGCTGAACAACTGCTCGGCCGTGCGCTGCTGGATCTCGGCGGAGATGACGTCGGACGCGAGCCCGGTGACCCGCTTGCCCATGCCCAGGACGGTTCGACCGGCGAATCCGAGCGGCAGGGCGGCGAGTTTGGCGGTGCGGGACACGGCCCGGCGCGGGATGTCGGTCACCCGGCCATTGTTACCGACGCGAGGGGCTCGCTGCTGCCGTGCGGCCGGGAGCGGACGCGGCCGACCGGATCGGGCGACGCCCGGAGCAGCCGCAGGAGGGGTGCGGCGACCAGCGGCGGTGCCGGAGGCGGCCGGCGGCCCGGACCTCCACCGCGCCGCCGAGCGTCTCCGGTGTGCCCCCGTCGAGCTGGGCCAGCGCCTCGGCCGCCGCCACGGCCACCGCGGCGAGCCGGGTGGTCGCCGCGCAGGCCCGCTCGTCCCGGTCGGCCGCGAGCTGGGCGGCGAGCGCCGGCCAGTCCGGGTCGCGGTCGGCGCGGTGCAGGTCGAGGCAGCGCAGGCAGGGGCCGGCGGGTGGCCGGACCAGGGGCCCGACGACGGGTACGCCGCCGCGCAGGTCGAGCAGGAGGTGGGGTTGGCGACGGCGGGCGTACCCGGTGGCGAGCGCGTCGGCCGGCCGGTCGACTCCGAGCTGTACCACCAGGTCGGGTCGGGTCGAGCGCAGCGGGTGGCAGCTCGTGCCCGGCGCGCAGCGCCCCAGCGCCGCGCGCAGCGCCGGGGCCAGCGGCCGACCCAGCTCCGCGGCGGTCAGGCCGGTCCCGACCAGGTCGCCGGCGCGTACCGGGCCGGTCAGATCGGGTACGACGTGCCCGATCCCGGCCTGGGCCAGCGCGACGGCGACTGCCGCGCCGAGCCGGCCGGCGCCGGTGACCAGCACCCGGGCGGCGCGACGGCGGCGCAGCAGCGCGGCCGGTGTGCCGGGCAGGTCGGGTGTGGCCAGGGCGAGGGCGTCGGCCTCCGTGCCGAGCCGGGCCCGGACCGGCCCGGAGAGGCCCCGGGGGACCAGGCTCTGCGCCGGTACGACGAGCCCGGCGGCCCGCAGCGCGTCGAGCAGGGCGCGCGCCTCGCCGGCCGGCACCCGGGCGGCGGTGGCCGCGACCAGCACCGCCCGCTCGCTGCGGGAGCCGTCGAGCAGGTCGAGCAGGTGCACGGTGGCCGGGGTGGTCACCTCCAGCAGCACCGCCGGGCCGGGCTCCACGCCGAGCTGGAGCGTGTGCCGGTCCCGCCAGAGGCGGGTCAGACCGGGCAGCAGGGTCGGGCGGGTGATCGGATTCGGTTCGGTCACGCCACGAACAGTGACCGCATCCACGCGCTCCGTCGTTCGTTGTCCACAGGTGCGGCGCGCCGTGGCCAGCGTTGTCCACAAGACATCGCCGGTTTTCCACAACTGGCCGGTAACCGTGTCGGATAGGCGACGGGGGAGGGGCGGCCCGACGGCCGCCCCTCCCCCGTGCGACCCGGACGGGTCAGACCTTGGCCTTGCCCAGGATGCGGTTCACTGTTGTGCCGCACACCGGGCACTTGCCCTTGGCCATGTTCATGCCGGTCTTCGAGACCTCCACGTGCCCCTCGAAGTCCCGCTTCTCCTTGCACTTCACGCAGTAACCGTTGTAGGTCTGGGCCTGGTCGGCCACGGTAGCCTCCTCGTCTCGTCCGCCGGAGGTGCCCGGCGGGTCTCCCTGCGGCGGGGCCACCTGTGGCTCCGGCGCCGGGGGTTCTCCGCGGTCAGTCACCTGACCGCTGGTTGGCGGACCCTACCCAGGTCTGGGCAGTTCCATGTCAGCTGCACGCCGACTCTGTGAGCAAGTCGACGGCAAGAGTGTGCACGCCGGGTAACGTCTGATAAGTCAGTTTCGCGGGGACACGCCGGTTAAATACGCTCAGATCCCCTTCGCGTGGCCCCACCGCCGACGACCCGTGGTAGATCACCTAACGTGGTGGACGGCCGCCAGGTGATGGTCAACTTCCCCCGCAAAGAATTTTTTCAGGACTCCTGACAATCAACCGCCATTTTCCGGGCGCGTGTCGTCGTGTTGACTCTTGCGGAGTCCTGGTCAGTACGCATTAGCTTTCCCTCGTGACAGTCAACCGAGGCTGCGCGGGTCGGTAATGGCCGGGACGCGGAAGCCCGTCGTCGAGGTGCGGCGCAGCCAGCGTCGGCGGCGCACGGTGTCCGCGTACCGGGACGGGGAGCGCGTCGTCGTGCTCATCCCGGACCAGTTCTCCCGGGCCGAGGAGAGCGAGTGGGTCGACCGGATGCTGGCCCGGCTCGCCGCCCGCGAGGGTCGGCTGGCCCGCTCCGACGCCGAGCTGCTCGCCCGCGCCACCCGCCTGATCGGGCTCTACCTGCCGGAGCATATGTCGGCCGCCGCGCCGGCGAGCGTGCGGTGGGTGACCAACCAGAACGGCCGTTGGGGCTCCTGCACCCCCGCCGACCGCACCATCCGGATCTCCCACCGCATCCAGGACATGCCCGACTGGGTGATCGACTACGTGCTCCTGCACGAGTTGGCGCACCTGATCGTGCCGAGCCACAACGCCGAGTTCTGGTCGCTGGTCGCCCGCTATCCGCGCTCCGAGCGCGCCCGCGGCTACCTGGAGGGCGTAGCCGCCACCGCCGCCGTCCCCTGATCCGCCCCCACCGCCTTTCGTGGTCGATCATGAAGGTGGCGGCACCAGTCGGTCCGATTTGTCGCGGCCAACTTCATGATCGACGCTGCTGGTGGGGGCGGGGTGGGGTGGGGGTGGGCGCTAGGGTCGGCGGATGGTGCGACGTGTGGTGGTGGCGTTGCTCGGCCCGGTGAGCTGGTCGCCGCCGGGGATCGAGCCGGCGCGGTGGCGGACCGCCCTGGCCGAGGACGTGGTCGACCTGCTGGCCACGCTCAACGAGGTGGAGACCGCGGTGGCGGTGACCCCGGCGGACCGCTGGCTCGCCGACGCCGTGGTGTGGCCCGGCACCCCGGTGTACGAGGTGCCCGAACCGACGCCGAACGCGGTGTTCGCGGCCCTCACCGGCGACGACCGGCCGGCCTTCGACCAGGTGGCCGTGGTGGCCGCCGACGCTCCGGACGTGCCCGGCCTGACGCTGGGCAAGCTGCTGCGGCCGCTCTCCTCCCGGCCGGTGGCGGTGGCCCCGGTGGACGGGGGTGGACCGGGGCTGCTGGGGGTGGCGGCGCGGCTGCCCGTACCGGCGTGGTTGCCGACGGTGCACCTCGACACGACCGCCCCGGCCGAGGTGCGGCGGGCGGCCCCGAGTCCGGGGGAGGTAGCGGTCGGTGCCGGATGGCGCCGGCTGCGCGGACCCGCCGACCTGGCCACGCTCGACCCGGCCGTCGAGGGCTGGGAGGCCACCCGCGCCCTGCTGTCCGCCCGCCCCGCCTGACCCACCGCCTGCGCCGTCCCACCCGTCGAACACGTCGATCTTGGACTTGTGGCACCTAACGAAAGGCGCTAACCGGGCATCTTGGGCGCCACAACTCCAAGATCGATGGGCCGGGCCGGGCCGGGGCCGGGGTCGGGGCGGGCTGGGCCGGGCGGCGGGGTGGGGACGCGGACGGGGCCCGCACGGTGATCCGTGCGGGCCCCGTCGCGTACGTGTCAGTGCTTGTCGTCGTCCTCGCCGGGGGGCTTCTCCTCCGGCGCGCCCGGCGCGGTGAAGTCGAAGTTTGCCAGCTCGTCGTCGAGATCGGTGCTCGTCCTGGCGAACGCCTCCGGGGCGGCGAAGTCGTCGTCCGAGGGGAGCAGGTCGGGGTGGCCCCAGACCGCGTCCCGGCCGGCGATGCCGCGGTGCTCGGTCAGCGCCGCCCAGAGCACCGTCGCCTCGCGCAGCCGGCGCGGCCGCAGTTCAAGGCCGACCAGCGCGGCGAACGTCTGCTCGGCCGGACCACCGGCGGCGCGGCGGCGGCGGAACGCCTCGCCGAGGCGTACGACGTTGGGGAGGCGGTCACCGGCGGCGCTGTCCACGACGTGGCACACCCAACCCTCGACCAGGGCGAGCACGGTCTCCAGCCGGGCCAGCGACGCCTTCTGCGCCGGGGTGTCCTCCGGGGTGAAGATGCCCTCCAGCGCGATCGCCTGCATCGACTCCGGGTCGGTCGGGTCGACCCGGCCCATCGCCTCCTCGATCGCCTCCCGGTTGACCCGGATGCCGGCGGCGTAGTTCTCCACCGCCGTCAGCACGTGCCCGCGCAGCCACGGCACGTGCTGGAAGAGGCGCTGGTGGGCGGCCTCGCGCAGGGCCACGTAGAGGCGTACCTCGTCCTCGGGCAGCTCCAGGCCCTCGCCGTACGCCTTGATGTTGGCCGGGACGAGCGCGGCGGTGCCGGCGGGGCCCAGCGGCAGGCCGATGTCACCGGCGGAGAGCACCTCGGCGGCGAGCGAGCCGAGCGCCTGGCCGAGCTGACCGCCGAAGAGGGCGCCGCCGAGCGTGGCGACCATCGACTGCATCGGGCCGAGCTGCGCGCGCGCCTCCGGCGGCACCAGGTCACCCATCGCGCCCACCATCCGGCTGGCCACCGGGTCGCAGAGCTTGCGCCACACGTCGAGCGTCTTGAAGATCCACTCGTTGCGGTTCCAGGCGACCGAGGTGCGGATGCCGGAGGGCCACGAGGTCGCCGGTTCCAGCCAGAGGTCGGCGATGCGCAGCGCCTCCTCCACCGCGTTGCGCTCGAACGGCGAGACCGCCGGGTCCCCGGCGGCGGCGAGCTGACTCGCGGCCACCTGCCGGGCCAGGTCCCAGTTGACCGGCCCGCTGCCCGGCGCGGACAGCAGGTGCTGCAACTGCGACATGAACTGCTGCATCTGCGCGGGATCGTTGGGGTCTGGTGGTTGACCACCCGGGAGCGCGAAACCGAACGGAATATCAGGCACGACGTCTACGGTACGCGGGCCGCGCCGCAGGTCGTGCCCGTCGGCGTTGCGCTGAGGGCGAAGTCCACCGGTCACCGCGCCGGACGGCGCGGGACGGATCGGTACGCTCTGGCGCATGAGACGTCGCGGCGTGACCGTCCTGCTCGGTGCCCTGCTCACCGCCCTGCTCAGCGTCGGCGTGCTGAGCGTCCCCCTGCCGTACGTGGTGCTCGGCCCCGGTCCGACGGTCAACACGCTCGGCAGTGAGAACGGCAAGGAGATCATCCAGGTCAGCGGCCGCGCGACGTCGACCTCCGCCGGTCAGCTCCGGCTCACCACGGTCGGCGTGCAGCCCACCGTGCGGCTCCGGTCGGCGCTGGCCGGCTGGTTCTCCTCCGACGAGGCGGTGGTGCCGCGCGAGCTGGTCTACCCGCCGGGCGAGTCGCAGGAGGAGGTCGAGAAGCGCAACGCGGAGGACTTCCAGAACTCGCAGACCAGCGCCGAGACGGCGGCCCTGCGGGAGCTGGGCTACCCGATCAAGGTGCTGGTCAAGGCGGTCACCCCGGGCGGGCCGTCGGTCGACGTGCTCCGGCCGGACGACGTGCTGACCTCGGTCGACGGCGCGCCGGTGACCAGCGCGGCCAAGCTCACCGAGCTGATCCGGGCCAAGCCGGCCGGCACCGCGCTGACGATCGGCTACACCCGGGACGGCGCCCCGGGGACGGCCAGGGTGACCAGTCGCGAGCAGGACGGCCGTCCGCGCATCGGGGTGGAGATCGACCAGCAGCAGCCGCACCCGTTCACCCTCAAGATCGACCTCGGGGACATCGGCGGCCCGAGCGCCGGGCTGATGTTCACCCTGGGCATCATCGACAAGCTGGAGCCGGCCGACCTGACCGGCGGCCAGGTCATCGCGGGCACCGGCACCATCGACGACGAGGGCCGGGTCGGCCCGATCGGTGGCATCGCCCAGAAGCTGGTCGGCGCCAAGGATGCCGGCGCGAAGGTCTTCCTGGTGCCCGCCGACAACTGCGCCGAGGCGGTCCGCAACCCGCAGCCCGACCTGCCGCTGCTGAAGGTGGCGACGGTGGACGACGCGCTGACGGCACTGGAGAAACTGCGCGCCGGAGGTCAGCCGACCCGCTGCTGAACCGGGCCGCCGACGGCCCCGGGCGATCGTGACGTGACCTTGACCCGACGTGTACAGGAACACCCCGTACTCTGGGGTGCCTGGTCGGAGCCGATCACATCGAGCGTGCGGAGCCAACAGTGGTCATGCGTAGCAGTCCCCTGCCGAGGATGAGCCGGCGCGGACGCGTCACCATCGGGGTCCTGGTCGGGGTGTTCGTGCTGTTCACCCTGCTCGGTTGGGGGGTCAACGCCTGGACCGACTGGCTGTGGTTCGACGAGGTCCGCTACACCCAGGTCTTCACCGGCGTGCTCGCCACCCGGCTGCTGCTGTTCCTGGTGGTCGGCGTCGGCATGGCGCTGATCGTCGCCGGCAACCTCTGGCTGGCCTACCGGCTGCGGCCCCGGATGCGCCCGCACTCGGCCGAGCAGGCCACGCTGGAGCGCTACCGGATGCTGCTGAGCCCTCGGCTGGGCACCTGGATCGCGCTGGCCTCCGCCGTGATCGGGCTCTTCGCCGGGCTCTCCGCGCAGAGCCGGTGGACCCAGTGGCTGCTGTTCCGCAACGGTGGCGACTTCGGCGTGAAGGACCCGGAGTTCGGCGTCGACGTCGGCTTCTACGTCTTCCAGCTCCCGTTCTGGCGCTACCTGCTCGGTGTCGGCTTCACCGCGGTGGTGCTGGCCCTGCTCGGCGCGCTGGCCGTGCACTACGTGTTCGGCGGGGTGCGGCTGCAGGGTGTCGGCGACCGGATGACCAACGCCGCCCGCGCCCACCTCAGCTCGCTGGTCGCCGTCTTCGTCCTGCTCAAGGCCGTCGCGTACGTGCTGGACCGGCGCGCCATGCTGCTGGAGTACAACGAGGGCGCGAAGCTCTACGGCGCCGGCTACGCCGACGTGAACGCGTTGCTGCCGGCGAAGGAGATCCTCGCCTGGATCTCCGTCCTGGTGGCCGTCGCGATCATCGTGTTCTCCAACGCGGTGATGCGGAACCTGGTCTGGCCGGGCATCTCGCTGGCCTTGCTCGGGGTCTCCGCGGTGGCGATCGGCGGCATCTACCCGTGGGCGGTGCAGACGTTCGAGGTGAAGCCGAGCGCCCGCGACAAGGAGGCGCCGTACATCGAACGCAGCATCGAGGCGACCCGGGCCGCGTTCGGTCTCGAGGTCACGAAGACGACGCCGTACGCGGCGAGCAACCTCGTGCCACCCGCCAGCCTGGCCACCGACACCTCGGTCGTCCCGAACGTCCGGCTGCTCGACCCGCAACTGGTCTCCGAGACCTACACCCAGCTCCAGCAGGTCCGCGGCTTCTACGACTTCGGCTCGAAGCTGGACATCGACCGCTACGCGGTCAAGGACAAGACGTCCGACTACGTGGTCGGCGTCCGTGAGATCAACTACGGCGAGCTGACCGACCAGCAGAACAACTGGATCAACCGGCACACCGTCTACACCCACGGGTACGGCCTGGTGGCCGCCCCGGCGAACCAGGTGGTCTGCGGCGGCCAGCCGTACTTCGTCTCCGGCTTCCTCGGCGAGAAGGCGCAGGAGGCGTGTTCCTCGCCGACCGAGGAGATCACGGCCCAGCAGCCGCGGATCTACTACGGCGAGCGGATGGAGGCCGACGACTACGCGATCGTCGGGCAGACCGGTGACCGCAACGTCGAGTTCGACCGGCCCACCTCCACCGGTGGCGAGCAGTACTACACCTACACCGGCGAGGGTGGCGTCAAGGTCGGCTCGTTCCCCCGGCGGCTGCTCTACGCGATCAAGGAGCAGGAGACCAACTTCCTGCTGTCCGAGGCGGTCAACGAGAACTCGAAGCTGCTCTACGTGCGCAACCCGCGCGACCGGGTGGAGAAGGTCGCGCCGTTCCTCACCCTCGACGGCGACCCGTACCCGGCCTCGGTGAACGGCCGCGTCCTGTGGATCATCGACGGCTACACCACGGCGGCGACCTACCCGTACGCCGAGCGGGTCAACCTCCAGGCGGAGACCGCCGACGAGCTGACCGGCCGGGGCACGTTCCAGCTCGCCCGGGAGAACGTCAACTACATCCGCAACTCGGTGAAGGCGACGGTCGACGCGTACGACGGCACGGTCAAGCTCTACTCGTACGACGACACCGACCCGGTGCTGAAGGCGTGGAACAAGGCGTTCGGCGGTGACCTCGTGCTGCCCAAGGGCGACATCCCGCCGGAGCTGGCCGAGCACTTCCGCTACCCGGCCGACCTGTTCAAGGTGCAGCGCAACCTGCTCACCAAGTTCCACGTCACCGACCCCGGCGACTTCTACTCCGGCCAGGACTTCTGGCAGGTGCCGAACGTGCCGGACGCGCCGGACAGCGGGCAGAAGCAGCCGCCCTACTACCTGTTCACCCAGTTCCCCGGGCAGGACGGGCCCCGCTTCCAGTTGACCTCCGCGGTCACGCCGAACGGGCGGCAGAACCTCGCCGCGCTGGTGTCCGGCTCGTACGTCGACGGCAAGCCCCAGCTGGAGGTGCTGGAGTTGCCGGACCAGACCCGGGTCTCCGGGCCGACCCAGGTGCATCAGCAGATGACCAACAACGGCGACATCCGGCAGCAGCTCAACCTGCTCTCCTCCAACCAGGCCCAGGTGCAGTACGGCAACCTGCTGTCGCTGCCGTTCGCCGACGGGATGCTCTACGTCGAGCCGGTCTATGTGAAGAGCAGCAGCCAGGACGCGTACCCGCTGTTGCAGAAGGTGCTGCTCTCCTACGGCGACGGCGGCTCGTACGTGGTGCTCGCCAACAACCTCAGCGACGGCATCAAACAGCTCGTCGAGCAGGGCAAACGCGCCCAGAACGGCACCCCGCCGCCGCCGAGCGACGACGAGAACACGCCGCCGCCGCCCGGGGGCACGAACACCCCGCCGCCGCTCACCGGTGAGCTGGCCCAGGCCGCCAGCCAGGTGCAGGCCGCGATCGCCGAGGTCAAGGCCGCGCAGACGTCCGGCGACTTCGAGCGGTACGGGCGGGCGCTCAAGGCGCTCGACGAGGCGATGGCCGCCTTCCAGCAGGCCCAGGCGGCGGCCAACGGGCCGGCCGGCCCGGCGCCCTCGGGCAGCGCCTCGCCGTCGGCGCCGGCCTCACCCGCCCCCTCGCCCAGCGGCTGACGCCGAGCGACACCACGAGCCCGTGCTCCGGGACCCGCAGCGGTCACCGGAGCACGGGCTCGTGTCGTGTACCGGACTTCCCGGCCGCAACCCGGCACCCCGCTCCACCGTCAACAGAGCAGGTGGACGTGAGGGGAGGCGGGAGGGCAGATGCGTGACGCGAACAGCTTCGACGACTTCTACCGCAGCACGTCGGGGCGGGCGCTCCGGTACGGCCACGCGGTGGCCGACGACCCCGCCGAGGCCCAGGACCTGGTGCAGGAGGCGTACGCCCGGGCCTGGCGGCAGTGGGCGAAGCTCGCCGGCCATCCCGCGCCGGAGGCCTGGCTGCGGCTGGTGATCAGCCGGCTCGCCACCGACCGGTTCCGACGGCTGCGCGGTTGGCGACTGGCGGTCAGCCGCACCGGTCCGCCCGACGACGTCGGACCACCGGGCGAGGACACCGTCCTGCTGGTGGCGGCGCTACGGCGGCTGCCCGCCCGGCACCGGCAGGCGCTCGCCCTGCACTACCTGTTCGACCTGCCGGTGGAGGAGATCGCCCGGGAGGCGGGCGTCCCCGCCGGCACCGTGAAGTCCTGGCTGTCCCGCGGACGGGCCCGGCTGGCCGAGCTGCTGCCCGGTGTCGCCGCCGAGGAGCTGGAGGTCAACGATGTCGCGTGAACTGCACCGCTACTACCGGGCCCTGGCCGACGACACCGACGAGCGGGTGCTGCCGTCGCCGGACCGGCTGCGTCACGGCGCGGACCGCCGGGCCCGGCACCGGGCCGCGCTCGCGTCGCTGGCGGTCGCCGGTCTGGTCGCCGCCACGGTGGCCGGCAGCCAGTTGGTGCTGGCCGCCGGGCCGGAACCGGTCGCGCCGCCGCCCGCGGGTACGCCGGTGCCCACCCCACCGCCCACCACCGCCGGGCCGGCCGAGGCGCCCTCGCCCGCCCCGCCGACCCCTACCGGCGCCCGTACCTCCGGGGGGCGGAGCCCGGCCCCGCCGTCGAGCGCCGGACGTCCGACGGCGGGCGCCCCGACCGCCATCCCGGACCGGGCGTTCTTCGCCCTGCCCGCCGCCAACGACGCCGGTACGGGCAACCAGTTCGGCCCGGGAGCGGTGCTGCCGGTGCTCTGCGGATCGAGCCCCGGCACCGAGTGGGTCGTCGCGTCGCGGGCCCGGACGTTGCCGTACCGCCGGGCCGGCGCGCCGGCCGACGCGGTGCCCTCCGGCAGCTACCGGCACAGCATCACGATCTACCGGGCCGGGCGCGCCGACGAGGCGCTGGCCGAGCTGCGGGTGGCCGTCCGGGCCTGCCCCGCCCAGCCGGACCCCGACGCGCCCTCGACGACCGTGCGCCAGCGCCTGCTGCCCGACTCCGGGTACGGCGACGAGTCGGTGCTGTTCGAGACGCGCAGGCCCTACCTGGACGCCAACGGCGAGCCGAGTGGCGGCGACGAGGTGCACCTGGTGCGCGCGGTGCGTTCCGGTGACGTGGTGACGGTGCTGTGGGAACAGGGCTGGGAGAGCACCTCGACCGAGCGCGCCCAGTTCGACGCGGACAGCCGGCGGGCGGTCGACGCGGTCCGGCGGTGGCTGGACTGACGACCCGTTTTGCGTCTCCCCGGGGCGGTGCGCTACGGTTGTCGAGCCGACGCGGGGTGGAGCAGCTCGGTAGCTCGCTGGGCTCATAACCCAGAGGTCGCAGGTTCAAATCCTGTCCCCGCTACTCGTGACGAAGGGCCCCGGAATCCGTTCCGGGGCCCTTCGCCGTTCCCCCCGTCGGGCCTCTTCGGCGGGATCGGGGACCCGGCTGATCTCCACGATTCCAGTGCGATAAGCTGTACGAGCCGACGCGGGGTGGAGCAGCTCGGTAGCTCGCTGGGCTCATAACCCAGAGGTCGCAGGTTCAAATCCTGTCCCCGCTACTCGTGACGAAGGGCCCGGGAGTTCGCTCCGGGGCCCTTCGCCGTTTCCGGATTCCTCCGCCGCGTCCGGCGTGCCCCGGTTGCGCACCTCGGCGAGGATGGGGGCATGGCTGGATGGAACAGATGGTGGGGCCGCCTCGGTGCGGTCCTCGGAACGGTCGCGCTCTCGGTCTTCGTACCGGTCGCGGCCTGGGCGTCGACCGGCACCGGTGAACTCGTGGTGGAGGCCGCACGACGGCGGTCCCGGGGCGGCTTCGGCTTCCTCGGCCTGCTCTGCTGCCTCGTGGTGGTCGGCGGGATCGTGCTGCTGGTGGTGCTGTTGACGCGGAACCGGCGGAACCGCCCGCCGCGCTGACGACCACCCGGGGCTCCGCCCGCCGCGCCCACGCGCGGCGGGCGGCGGTCACTCGGCCAGGGCGGCGTTCGCCCGGGCCATGAACCGGGAGGTCGCGGAGCGGGCGCCGGCCCGCTTGCCCCGGATGCTCTCGGCCGCCTCGATGAGCAACGTCCGCACCTTGGCGTGCCCCTTCGGCGGCGGCGCGGGCGCCGGGCCGGCCAGCTCGTCCAGCTCCGCGCCCAGGCTCGTCACCCGCTTCTCGGCCCGGTCGGTCACGCCCGCGGCCACGTACGTGCGGACCTGGGTGCTGGGGTTCACGCCACGCTCCACGCCGAGGATCCGGCCGGCCGCCACGTTGCTGGTGAGGAAGTTGAGCACGTCCACCACCACACCCGGGTGCCGGGTGCCGCGGAAGCCGGCCCAGTACATCGACGCCCGGGGCCACTGTGCGGCCGGCGTGCCGGGGAAGGCGACCGCGCCCAGCTCGTCCTCGGTGAGGCGTTGCAGCTCCGGCAGCTGGTGGGACCAGGCGAAGGAAGCCGCGGTGTGGCCGGTGACCACGAGCTGGCGGTTCAGTTCGCCGGTGTCCGCCTGCTCCACGAGCGCGGCGCTCGGGGTGGCCCGGTCGAAGCGGGCGACCTCCCAGAACTCGAACCACGAGAGCAGCTCCGCCGAGCTGAAGCCGAGCTGCCGCCCCTGGTACAGCTCGCTGCCCTGGCCGCGCAGCCAGAGCCAGAGCGCCCGGTAGTCGCCGGAGGCGTCCATGGAGCCGGCCACCCGGTTACCGGACGCCCGGGTGACCTGGGCGGCCCAGCGGGCGTACTCCTTCCAGGACATGCCGGTGCGCGGCTCGGGCTGGTCCAGCGAGCGCAGCAGGTCGCGGTTGTAGACCAGCGCCGCGTTGGTCTGGGCGGCGGGCACCGCCACGGTCCGCTCGTCCACCCGGCCGTAGCGGGCCAACTGCTCCGGCAGGTCGCGCAGGTCGAGCCGGCCGTCGTCGGCGTACGCGGTGAGGTCGAGCAGGATGTCGCGGCGGGTGTACTCGGTGAGCAGCGTGTCGTCGATCTGGAACAGGTCCGGCACGTTGCCGCCGGTGCCCTGGGTGGCGAGCCGGTCGTAGTAGCCGGCCAGCCCCTGCCAGGTGATCCGGAAGCTGACCCGGGGGTTCTGCTGGGTGTAGAGGCGCAGCGCCTGCTCGGTGGCCTGGGCCCGGCGGCTGCCGCCCCACCAGAACACCGACAGCTCGATCGGGCCGTCCTCGGCGGCCGCCTCCTCCTCCGGGGCGCAGCCGGCCAGTCCGCCGGCGAGCAGCGGCAGCCCGGTGAGCGCGCCGAGGAACCGTCGCCGGTCGAGGCCGGGACGGGGGACGGACCGTTCAGCGCGCACGGTTCTCTCCGAAACTGGGGTGGACGGATCATTCCACCGGCCCCGGCCCGGGGTGTCAACGCCGGACGGGACGGCCGGTGGGCGCGCCGGGCGGGCGGTCGCGCCCATGGTGTACTAGCGCCGTGGAACTTCTGCACTCGGGCAAGGTCCGGGACGTCTACGCCGACGGCGCGGACCTGATCCTGGTCGCCTCCGACCGCATCTCCATCTACGACGTGGCGCTGCCGACCCCCGTCCCGGACAAGGGCAGACTGCTCACCGCGCTCTCGCTGTGGTGGTTCGAGCAGTTGTCGGACCTGGTGCCGAACCACGTCATCTCCGCCACCGACGTGCCGGCGGAGTTCGCCGGCCGGGCGATCCGGTGCCGCCGGCTGGAGATGGTGCCGGTCGAGTGCGTGGCCCGGGGCTTCCTGACCGGCGGTGGCTTCGCCGAGTACCAGCGCACCGGCTCGGTCTCCGGCGTGCCGCTGCCCCGGGGCCTGGTGGAGGCGTCGATCCTGCCCGAGCCGATCTTCACCCCGTCGACCAAGGCGCCCAAGGGTGAGCACGACGAGCCGATCACCTACGACCAGGTGGTCGACAAGGTGGGGCCGGAGACCGCCGAGCGGCTGCGGCAGATCACCCTGGACGTCTACCGGCGCGGTGCGGAGATCGCCGCGGACCGGGGCATCCTGATCGCCGACACCAAGCTGGAGTTGGGCTGGGCGCCGGACGGCACGCTGATGCTCGCCGACGAGCTGCTCACCTCCGACTCGTCCCGATTCTGGCCGGCCGAGTCCTACCAGCCGGGCCGGGCCCAGTTCTCCTTCGACAAGCAGTACGTGCGGGACTGGGCCACCGGCAGCGGCTGGGACAAGCAGCCGCCGGCGCCGGAGGTGCCGGCGGAGGTCGTCGAGGCGACCCGGGCACGCTACGTCGAGGTGTACGAGAAGCTCACCGGAAACCGTTGGGACTGACATGACGACGCGGCTTGTCCAGATCAACCTGAAGGCCCGCGACGAGGTCGCGCTGGGCGCGTTCTGGGCGAAGGCTCTCGGCTGGGAGACCTCCAGCGAGGCGCCCGGAGTGATCAACCTCGAACCGCCGGGCGTCCCGTATCCCGATCCCTCCGCCCTCTTCATCGACCTCGTGGTCTCCGCGGAACCCAAGACGGCGAAGAACCGGGTGCACGTCGACCTGGCCACCACCTCGCCGGACCACCAGGCGAAGCTGGTCGCGCGGCTGACGGGCCTCGGCGCGACAGCCGTCGACATCGGCCAGGGCGACGTCCCGTGGACGGTCATGGCCGACCCGGAGGGCAACGAGTTCTGCGTGCTGGAGCCCCGCGAGGTCTACCGGGACACCGGGCCGATCGCCGCGGTGGTGGTCGACTGCGCGGACCCACGGGAGATGGCGCGGTTCTGGGGCGAGGCGACGGACTGGACCCGGCACGAGGTCACCGACCGGCACGCGTCACTGCGTTCCGCCGCCGGCGTCGGCCCCTACCTGGAGTTCGTCCGCAGCACCGACGCGAAGCCCGGGTGGAACCGCGTCCACCTCGACGTCCGCCCCTATGCGGGGGACGACCTGGCGGCCGAGGTGGCCCGGTTGGGCACGCTCGGCGCCACCGCCATCGACCTGGGCGACCCCGAGATCCACTGGCGGGTCATGGCCGACCCCGAGGGCAACGAGTTCTGCGTCCTCACCCCGCGCTGACCGCCCCCCACCCTCGCGATCTTGCACTTTCGGCCGCCGATTCGCCCGGGAATGTCCCTTGCGTCGGGGCAGTAAGTGCAAGATCGCGGAAAACCGGGGTCAGTCTTCCCAGTTCAGGGTGCGTTGGACGGCCTTGTGCCACTGGTGCAGCTCGTGGTCGCGGTGCGTCGGGTCCATGGCCGGTTCCCACTGGGCGTCGGAGCGCCACTTGTCCCGCAGCGTGGGCAGGTCGGGCCAGAAGCCGACCGCCAGGCCGGCGGCGTACGCGGCGCCGAGGCAGGTGGTCTCGGTGATCCGGGACCGCACCACCGGCACGTCGAGCACGTCGGCGAGGAACTGCATGAGCAGCGCGTTGCCGGTCATCCCGCCGTCCACCCGCAGCCGGCGCAGCGCCACGTCGGAGTCGGCGTTCATCGCGTCGACCACCTCGCGGGTCTGGAAGGCGGACGCCTCCAGCACCGCGCGGGCCAGGTGCCCCTTGGTGATGTAGCCGGTCAGGCCGGCGATCACGCCCCGGGCGTCGCTGCGCCAGTGCGGGGCGAACAGGCCGGAGAAGGCCGGCACCACATAGCAGCCGCCGTTGTCGTCGACGGTGCGGGCCAGCTCCTCGACCTGCGGGGCGGTGGAGATCAGGCCGAGGTTGTCGCGCAGCCACTGCACCAGCGAGCCGGTGACCGCGATCGCGCCCTCCAGCGCGTACACGGCCGGCTGGCCCTCGATCCGGTAGGCCACGGTGGTGAGCAGGCCGTGTCGCGACGGCACCGGGCTGGCGCCGGTGTTGAGCAGCAGGAAACTGCCGGTGCCGTAGGTGCACTTGGCCTCGCCGGGCTGGAAGCAGGTCTGTCCGAACAGCGCGGCCTGCTGGTCGCCGAGCGCGCTGGCCACCGGCACCCCGGCGAGGACTCCGTCGGCGGTGCCGTAGACCTCGGCCGAGCAGCGGATCTCGGGCAGCATCGCGGCCGGGATGCGCAGCGCGTCGAGCAGCTCCGGGGCCCAGTCGAGGGTCTCCAGGTCCATCAGCAGGGTGCGGCTGGCGTTGGTGACGTCGGTGACGTGCCGCCCGGTCAGCTTCCAGATGATCCAGCTGTCCATCGTGCCGAACAGCACCTCGCCCCGCTCGGCCCGCTCGCGCAGCCCGTCGACGTGGTCCAGCAGCCACCGCAGCTTCGGGCCGGCGAAGTAGGTCGCCAGGGTCAGCCCGGTGCGGACGCGCAGTCGCTCCTCGTCGTACGCCTCGGCCAGCTCGCGCAGCAGCGGGCCGGTGCGGGTGTCCTGCCAGACGATCGCGTTGGCCACCGGCCGACCGGTGGCCCGGTCCCAGACCACTGTGGTCTCGCGCTGGTTGGTGGTGCCCACCGCGGCCAGCTGCTCCGGACCGATGTCGGCGCTCGCCAGCGCCTCACGCACCACGTGCTCGACGCATGCCCAGATCTCGTCCGCGTCGTGCTCCACCCAGCCGGGCCGCGGGAAGATCTGCCGGTGTTCGCGTTGGGCCACCGCGACGATCTCGCCGTCGGCGTCGAAGACGATGCACCGCGAGGAGGTGGTGCCCTGGTCGATGGCGGCGACGAACTCTCCGGTCACCGCAGCACCGTACCCGCCGAGAGTGTCCACCGTCTCCCCTCGATCGACCCGTACGATCAGCAGACGTGCGTGACATTGCCGTGTTCAGCGGGACCGCCCACCCGGACCTCGCCGCCGAGATCTGTGCCCACCTCGACGTTCCGCTGCACCCGGTGCGGGTGTCCCGGTTCGCCAACGACTGCCTCGAGGTGCAGTTGCAGGCCAACTGCCGGGAGCGCGACGTCTTCCTCATCCAGCCGCTGGTGCCGCCGGTGCAGGAGCACCTGGTCGAGCTGCTGCTCATGATCGACGCCGCCCGGGGCGCGTCGGCCGGCCGGATCACCGTGGTGCTGCCGCACTACGCGTACGCCCGGTCGGACAAGAAGGACGCCCCGCGGATCTCCATCGGCGGGCGGCTCGTGGCCGACCTGCTCACCTCGGCCGGCGCGCACCGGGTGCTGGCCATGACGCTGCACTCGCCCCAGGTGCACGGTTTCTTCAGCGTCCCGGTGGACCACCTGCACGCGTTGCGCGAGCTGGCCGCCCACTTCAAGGGGTACGACCTCAGCAACGCGGTGGTCGTCTCGCCGGACCTCGGCAACGCCAAGGAGGCCGCCGCGTTCGCCCGGATGCTGGGCACCCCGGTCGCGGCCGGCGCCAAGCAACGCTTCAGCGACGACCGGGTGCAGATCAGCACGATCATCGGTGACGTGGCGGACCGGGACGTGATCGTGCTCGACGACGAGATCGCCAAGGGCAGCACGGTGATCGAGTTGATCTCGCACCTGCGCGAGCGGCAGGTCCGGTCGATCCGGCTGGCCTGCACGCACGGTCTGTTCTCCAGCGGGGCGCTGGAGCGGCTGAGCGCCCAGGACGGTGTGCTGGAGATCGTCTGCACCAACACGGTGCCGATCCCCGCGGAGAAGCGGGTGCCGAAGCTGGAGGTGCTCTCCGTGGCGCCGGCCCTGGCCGAGGCGATGCGTCGGATCCACAACGGCGAGTCGGTGAGCGCCCTCTTCGGCTGAGGGGACGGCCCGGTGGCCGGTCAGCCGTCCAGCGGACGGTCGGCGGGCTGCCGGGCGCCCAGAGCCGCGGTGATCCGGACGACGGTGCCGGCGTCGCCGGTCTCCACCTCCATCGAGTCACTCAGCTCCCGGGCCAGCCAGAGCCCCCAACCGCCGGCGGTGTCCGGCGCCGGCCGGTCGCGGTCGCGCAACCGTCGCTCGCTGATCCCGTGGCCGTGGTCGGCCACCTCGCAGACCAGGTCGCCGCCCCGGCGCCAGAGCCGCAGCCGGCCCTGCCCGCCGCCGTGCCGAACCGCGTTGGTGATCAGCTCGTTGACCGCCAGCACGAAGTCGTCGAGTCGCTGGCCGGCCAGCCCCGTCGCGTGCGCGCAGGAGGTGACCGAGTGCCGAAGCTCGGTCACCTGGGCCTGGTCGAAGGCCTCGGCGATGAGGAGGGAAGGTTCGATGGGCACAACCGTACGCTGTGCGGGGGATTCTCCGTCCGTCATGACCCCGTCCCAGCGCTGCTTCTCGACGACTTTCGCGGCATTTCCACCGTACGTCAGGGTTTATCGGCCCGCACCAGGCGGCCCGCCGGTGACGGGCTGTGGCATGGTGACGCCCATGCCGTCGTCCTCCGGCCTGGAAGGCCCGTTCTGGCGGTCCATCGCGGTGTTCCGCTTCGCCTCGCTGGCGTACGTCGGCCTGCTCGTGCTGCGCGACGCCACCCGGTACGCGCACCCGGTCGCCGCGGGCGCCGTCCTGCTGGCGATGCTGGCCTGGACCGGTGTCACGGCGGCCGGCTACGGACGCCCGGGCGGACGCCGCTGGCCGCTGCTCCTGGCCGACCTCGGCGTGGTGCTCGCGATCATCCTGGCCACGCCCTGGGTGGTGGGCCGCACGGCGCTCGCCGCCGGCGTGCCCACGCTGACCGTCGCCTGGCTGGCCGGGCCGGTGCTGGCCTGGGCGGTCTCCGGCGGCCGGCGGCGCGGCGCGGTGGCCGCGCTGGTGCTCGGCGGCGCCGACCTGGCCACCCGGGACCGGATCAGCCCGTCCGCGCTGACCGGCGCGATCCTGATGCTGTTGGCCGGCGTCGTGGTCGGGCACGTGGCCCGGCTGGCCGTCGAGGCGGAGGCCCGGTTGCAGCGGGCGGTGGAGCTGGAGGCGGCGACCCGCGAGCGGGAACGGCTGGCCCGGGACATCCACGACTCGGTGCTCCAGGTGCTCGCGCTGGTCCGGCGGCGCGGCGCGGACCTGGACGGCGAGGCGGCGGAGCTGGCCCGGCTGGCCGGTGAGCAGGAGGCCGCGTTGCGGGCGCTGATCGGCCGGGCGGGCGTCGCGCCGGACCGGGACACCGACGAGCGGGACCTGCGGGACCTGCTCGACCGGTACGCCTCGGCCACGGTCCAGGTGGCCGCCCCGGCGACCCCGGTGCCGCTGCCGGCGCGGACGGCCGGGGAGCTGGCCGCGGCGGTCGGCGCGGCGCTGGACAACGTGGCCCGGCACGCCGGCGGGCGGGCCTGGGTGCTGATCGAGGACGAGGAGGAGACGGTGACCGTCTCGGTACGCGACGAGGGGCCGGGTATCCCGGACGGGCGGCTGGCGGAAGCCGCCACCCAGGGGCGGCTCGGGGTGGCCCAGTCCATCCGGGGTCGGGTGGTCGATCTGGGCGGTGAGGTGCGGATCGTCTCCACGCCGGGCGCCGGGACCGAGTTCGAGCTGATCGTGCCGAGGAGCCGGCGGTGAGCATCCGGGTGATGGTGGTCGACGACCACCCGATGTGGCGGGAAGGGGTGGCCCGCGACCTCACCGAGGCCGGCCACCAGGTGGTGGCGACCAGCGGTGAGGGACGGCAGGCGGTCCGGGTGGCCGCGGCGGCCCGACCCGACCTGGTCGTGCTCGACCTGCAACTGCCGGACGTCTCCGGCGTGGAGGTGATCCACGGGCTGCGCGCCGCCCTGCCCGACGTGCGGGTGCTCATGCTGTCGGCCAGCGGCGAGCCGCAGAGCGTGCTGGATGCGGTCAAGGCCGGGGCCACCGGCTACCTGGTGAAGTCGGCCGCCCCGGCCGAGTTCCTCGACGCGGTGCGCCGCACCGCGGCCGGAGAGCCGGTGTTCACGCCGGGCCTGGCCGGGCTGGTGCTGGGGGAGTACCGGCGGCTCGCGGCCGCGCCGCCGACCCCGCACGACGACGCACCCCGGCTCACCGAACGGGAGACCGAGGTGCTGCGTCTGGTCGCCAAGGGGCTGTCCTACAAGCAGATCGCCGAGCGGCTCGGGGTGTCCCACCGGACGGTGCAGAACCATGTGCAGAACACCCTGGGCAAGCTCCAGCTGCACAACCGGGTCGAGCTGACCCGGTACGCCATCGAGCGGGGCCTGGACGGCTGAGAGCTCAGCGCGCCTCGGGCGGCCGGGTCTCGTGGATCGCCAGCTCCTCCGCGGTGGCGCCGCCGCCGGCCGCGCCGGCGTCGTAGGCGACGTTGTCGGTCTCCTGGTCGGTGCGCGCGCCCTCGTCCGGCTCGACCAGCCGGCCCACCTGGTGGTCGGCGACGGCGCCGAGCTGGCCGTGGTCGTAGATCGAGACCGGGGAGTTCGGGTCGGAGACCGGCCCCGGGTCGATCACGTCCGCGTCGAGCTGGGCCTGCGCCGCGGCCTCCTCGCTGTCCGCCTCGGCGGCGATGTCCGGGTCGACCGGGCCGGCGAGCGGGTCGTCGGCGGGCCGCTCGTACTGCTCGCGGTCGAGCTTGTAGTCCAGCGACTCGCCGTCGAGCTGCTCCTCCGCCGTGGTGCCGAACCGGTCCACCGCGACCGGCGTGCGGTCACCCGGGATCTGGGCCGGCTCGGGACCGTCCGCCTCGCGCCCGGTCAGGACGTCGTCGTTGGCGGTCGAGTCGTCGTCGGCGGTGTCGGGCAGGCCCTCCGCCTCGGGGTCGGACACGGGGGTGGGGTACTCGTCGTCGCGCATGGGGGTGAACTACCCACTGCGTTGACCGCATTAACCGCGACCGAGCGGGTGGATCGGGAGCAAGAGGGCGAAATCCCGCCTCAGTTGCGGAAGGCCGCCTCGTCCTCGGCGTGCAGCACGCACCACACCACCTTGCCGTCGGGCAGCGCGGTGCTGCCCCAGCGCCGGGCCACCACGTCGATGAGCAGCAGTCCCCGGCCGCCCACCGAGTCGACCGGCGCCGGCCCCGCGTACGTCGGACGCCCGGCGGCGTGGTCCCGTACCGCCACGTGCAGGGCGCCGCCCCGGGGCGCCAGCCGGAGCGTCATCGGCGTCGCCGCGTGCGCCACCACGTTGTTGACCATCTCGGTGACCGCGATGCAGGCCGGCTCGGCCAGCTCCGGCAGTCCCCAGCGGGCACAGCCGTCGGTGACCTGCGCGCGGGCCTCGCGCGCGGCCTCCACCACCGGGAGCAGCTCGACGTCGAGCAGCTCGGGCGGCGCGTCCGCCGGTCGGGGGACCGGCCGGCCACCGGAAACGAACAGCAGGTCGGTGGCGGGCCAGTCGGCGACCGCGCGGCCGACCTCGTCGAGCGCCTCGCGCGCCTGCGGGTCGGGGATCCGGACCCCGGACAGGTCGACCACCATCGGCCCCGGCCGGGCCCAGAGTCGGCCGAGCAGCGCGCCCCGCACGGCGTCCACCCCGGCCCGGTCGAGCACACCGGTCAGCCGGACCGTCGCGGAGGATTCGGCGGTCTCGACCAGGCAACGTGCGTCCGTCGGCATGATCGTCCCATTGTGCACGTCGGCCTCCCCCCGCGCATCGGTCCGGTCGACGGGACTCATGAGCGACCGGCCCGGGACCGTCGGCCGATCGCCGCGACGGTGCCGACCGCCGTGCCGGCCGCCGCCAGCCCGAACGCCGCGGTCAGCCGCAGGAGTTGGCCGCGCCGACCCGACCAGCCGTCGGTCCGCTCGGCCGCCGCGTCGGGGGTGAACACGTTGCCGGTGGCGTCCAGGCGTACGCCGGGACCGAACTGGGTGCGCGCGGTGTACCAGCCGAGCACCCGCTCGGCCACCGCCGGGGCGAGCCGCCACTGGAGCCCGATCAGCCGGGCCGCGCCCCCCGCGTACGCCTCCCGGCGGGGACGGCGCAGCAGCCGGACGATCGTCTCCGCCACCATCTCCGGCGGGTAGACCGGCGGCGGCGGGGTCAGCTCCCGGCCGGTGTGGTTCGCCGCGTGCCGGAAGAACGGCGTGTCGATGGTGGCCGGCAGCACGGTGCAGATCGAGATGGCGCCCCGGCCGGTCACCCGCAGCTCCTGCCGGACCGTGTCGGCCAGTCCCCGGATGGCGTGCTTGGTGGCGTTGTACACCGACTGGTACGGCATGGCCACCTCGGCCAGCACGGAGGCGTTGTTGACCAGCACGCCGCCGCCGGCCGCCCCGAGCCAGGGCAGCGCGGCCCGCATTCCGTGCACGGTGCCGAGCAGGTTCACCTCGACCACCCGGCGGAACTCGGCCACCGGAATCTCGTCGAACAGCCCCACCGTGCCGACGGCCGCGTTGTTGACCCAGGCGTCGATCCGGCCGAACTCGGCCGCCGCGCGCGCCGCCAGCCGCTCCACCGCATCCGGATCGGTCACGTCGGTGGGCACCACCAGCGCGCGCCCGCCCAACTCCCGGCAGTGCGCGGCGACCCGCTCCAACGCCGCCTCGGTCCGGGCGGCCAGCACCACGGCGGCGCCCCGACGGGCCAGCGCGTAGGCGGTGGCCGCGCCTATCCCGCTGGAGGCGCCGGTGATGACGACGGTGGCGTCGGCGAGGGTGCGGGTGAGCGGCATCCTTCGCCGGTACCCCCGCGCCGGCCGGTCATGCCGCCCGAGTCGGCCTGATCGGGACCGGTCGGCGCGGTGTCCCGCCCGCGCGACGCTCCGTCGCCACCGGCGATCTGCCAGGTTTGGGCGCACCGGACCCGGGTTAATGGGACGCTCTGACCGGGAGACCCCGCTCGCGAGAACGCATGGAGGTGCACCATGCGCGTCGGCCTTGTATGCGCGCACGCCGGCTCGTCCACCGACGGTCCCACCGTCGGGACCCAGGAGCACATTGCGCGTGTGGCGGCGGAACTCGCCGCCCGGGGCCACGAGGTCCGGGTGTACGAACGCCGCGACGCGGCGGCCCAGCCCGCCCTCACCGAGCTGGACGGCTACCGCCTGGAACGGGTGCCGGTCGGCCCGGCCGACCCGCTGCCCACCGCCGAACTGGTGCCGTACGTGTCCGAGTTCGGCCGCTGGCTGGCGCAGGAGTGGACCGGTGAGTGGGCCCCCGAGGTCGTGCACGGTCACTACTGGGTGGGCGGTCTCGCCGCCGCCCACGCGGTCCGGGCCACCGACATCCCGGTGGTGCAGACCTTCCACTCGCTCGGCGTCGAGCAGCTGCGTCACCTCGGCCGGAGCTACGGCGGGCCGGGCGAGCGCATCCCGCTGGAGCGGGCGCTGACCCGGGCCGTGGACGTGGCGGTCGCCCAGTGCAACGACGAGGTCGACGAGCTGACCCGGATGGGCCTCCAGCGCACCTCGGTGGCGATGGTGCCGACCGGCGTGGACCTCGGCCAGTTCCACCCGGACGGCGAGGCCGCCCCCCGGGACCAGCGCGCCCGGATCCTCTCCGTGGGCGGGCTCTCCGCCGGCCACGGCCAGGACGACCTGATCCGGGCGATGCGGCTGGTCGGCGACGCCGAGCTGGTGATCGCCGGCGGACCGCCGGCCGAACGGCTGGCCGGCCACGCCGAGGCGCGCCGGCTGCGCGAGCTGGCCGAGCGGGCCGGGGTGGCCGAGCAGGTGAAGCTGGTCGGCGCGGTCCCGCACGACCAGATGGCCACCTGGTACCGCTCCGCCGACGTGGTGGCCTGCACGCCGCACTACTCGTCCGCCGGCCGCGTCTCGCTGGAGGCGATGGCCTGCGGGGTGCCGGTGGTCGGCTACGCCATGGGCGGCATCGCCGACGCCGTGGTGGACGAGGTGACCGGCAAGCTGGTGCCCCCGGGCGACGTCCGCACCCTCGGGGTGACGCTGCGCCGGATGCTCACCGACAACGCCGGGCGGTTCGCGTACGGCCACGCCGCGGTGGACCGGGTGCGGTGCAGCTACACCTGGGAACGGACGGCGGCGGCGCTGGAGCGTCTCTACGAGCGGGTGATCGGGCGCCGTCGGCCGGCCACCCCGGTGGAGCCGACCCCGCCGGTCGAGGTGGTCGTCGAGGCCCGGGGACCGGTCGAGGCGGCCTGAGCGGGCACCACCCCGGCGCCGATCATCGCCGGCCCCCGGTCACGGGCGGTCGCGTGGTGGTGCTGCGGCTCGGCATACCGGGTCAGGCCCACCACGGCCGCCAGCGTGACCAGGAAGCCGAGCCCGGCCAGCCACTCCCGCCCGGGCCAGATCTTGTCGTTGAGCAGCAGCAGGCCGACGATCGCCGCGGGCACCGCGCCGGCGGCGTCCATCGCGGCCACCGCGGCCGTGGTCGAGCCGCGCTGCATCGCCAGGCCGAGCAGCAGCTGGCCGACCACCGAGTGGGCGATGAGCAGGTAGAGCAGCGGGTCGCGGACGAACGCCTCCGCCGAGTCGGCCGAGGCGAGCGGCCGGGCCGCCACCGCGGCGGCGGAGAACGCCATCCCGGCCAGCGAGCCGAGCACCACCGACCCGGGCGCGCCGTGCAGCCGGGCGGCGAAGAAGCCCGACACGGCGATCGCGCCGAGCGCCACCACCAGACTGATCAACCCGGCGGTGCCCAGCTGCCGCGACGGCGCCGGCTCGGCGGAGAGCACCAGCGCGGTGATCCCACCGAAGAGCAGCACCAGCAGGGCCACCTCGGCGGCCGGCAGACGCCACTTCAGCACCAGCACGCCGAGCACGGCGGTCACCCCGAGCCCGGCCGCCACACTGGCCTGGACCAGGAACAGCGGGAGGTCGCGGCGGGCCAGGAAGGCCAGCACGAAGCCGACGACCTGGCAGGTCAGCCCGATCAGGTACGTCCGGTGACCGGCCAGCCGCAGCAGCAGCCCCGGGTCGAACGTGTGGTGCACGGTGGTCCGCGCGGCGGCGACCGACTGGAGGAGGTTGGCGAAGCCGTACGCGACGATCATCGCCGCGAGGAAGCACCAGCCGGAGGAGACCACCTGGCGAGGATAGAGCTCCCGCCGGGTCAGCGCTCGGCCGGCCGGCCGAGGCGGTGCAGGATGTCGTCGTGCAGCGCGCCGTTGCTGGCGATCGCGCTGATGTCGCCGGAGTCCGCGCCGGCCGGCGCGGGTCGCCCGGCCAGGTCGGTGAACGTGCCGCCGGCCTCGGTGACGATCGGCACCAGCGCGGCGATGTCCCACAGCGACAGCTCCGGCTCCACCATCACCTCCAGCGCGCCCTCGGCCAGCAGCATGTAGCCGTAGAAGTCGCCGTACGCCCGGCTGCGCCAGGTGTCCCGCATGAGCTGGAGCATCGCGTCCAGCCGACCGGCCTGCTCCCATCCGGTGAGCGAGGAGTAGCAGACGCTGGCGTCGGCCAGCGCCGTGACGCCGGAGACCCGGATCGGCGTCGCCTCGGCCGGGCCGGCGCCGGCGAACGCGCCCACGCCCACCGCGCCCCACCAGCGCCGCCCGAGCGCCGGCGCGGAGACCAGGCCGAGCACCGGCCGGTCGTGCTCCAGCAACGCGATCAGGGTGGCCCAGACGGGTACGCCCCGGACGAAGTTCTTCGTCCCGTCGATCGGGTCGACCACCCAGCGCCGCCCGTCCGGGCCGGCGGCGGGCTGCTCTCCGTACTCCTCACCGAGCAGGCCGTCGTCCGGTCGGTGCGTGGCCAGCAGGGCCCGGATCTCCCGTTCCACGGCGGTGTCCGCGTCGGAGACCGGGGTCAGGTCCGGCTTCGACTCGACCCGCAGGTCGAGGGCGCGGAACCGGGCCGTGGAGACGGCGTCGGCGGCGTCGGCGAGCAGGTGGGCGAGGGCGAGGTCGTCGGCGTACCCGGTCATGGTCGACACGCTAGCGCCGGCCGCGCCGGCGGCACCGGCGGGTGGGGCGTCCGTCCGCCGGTCAGGACCCGGCGAGCGGATCGCCCGGGTTGCGCTCGGGCTCGCGCGGGTCACCCTCGCCGCTGCGCGAGGCCAGCAACCGCCGGTACGAGGCCAGCCGGCGCGGGTCCGCCTTGCCGGCGGCCACCCAGGCGTCCAGCGCGCAGTCCGCCTCGTCGGCGGTGTGCGGGCAGTTGGCCGGGCAGTCGACGGTCGCCTCGACCAGGTCGGGGAAGCCGTGCAGCAGGCTCTCCGCCGAGACGTGCGCCAGCCCGAAGCTGCGGACGCCGGGCGTGTCGACGATCCACCCCGGGTCGCCGACCGGGTCGGGCGGCGGCGGCAGGCGCAACGCCACCGCGCTGGTCGAGGTGTGCCGGCCGCGGCCGATCGCGCTGACCGTGCCGACCGCCCGCTCCGCGTCCGGGCACAGGCGGTTGACCAGCGTCGACTTGCCCACCCCGGAGTGGCCCACCAGCACCGAGATCCGGCCGGCGAGCAGCGCCCGCAGCTCGGCGAGGTCGGACTCCGGGCGGATCAGCACGTACGGCAGCTCCAGCTCGGTGTAGTAGCCGAGCACCGCCTCCGGCCCGGCCAGGTCGGCCTTGGTGAGGCAGAGCAGCGGCTCGATGTCGGCGTCGTACGCGGCCACCAGGCAGCGGTCGATGAACCCGGTGCGCGGCGGCGGGTCGGCCAGCGCGCTGACGATCACCAACTGGTCGGCGTTCGCCACCACCACCCGCTCCAGCCGGCCCTCGGCGGTGGTCTCGTCGTCGTCGGCCGTGCGCCGCAGCACGGAGCGGCGCTCGGCGATGCGGACGATGCGGGCCAGCGCGCCGGACGCGCCGGAGGTGTCGCCGACCAGCCCCACCCGGTCGCCCACCACCACCGACTTGCGTCCCAGCTCGCGGGCGCGCATGGCGGTGACGACCGGGGTTTCGGGACCGGCGTCGGGCAGCACGCAGGTGTAGCGCCCCCGGTCCACGGCGATCACGAACCCGTCGACGGCGTCGGCGTGCCGGGGCCGGGTGCGCGTACGGGGCCGCGACGACCGGCCGGGACGTACCCGGACGTCGTCCTCGTCGTACTCCCGCCGCTTGGTCGCCAGGACGTCCCCCCGCTGTCAGTTCTTGCCGGTCACCATCCCCGACCATAGTGCCGGGAACTCCGGCATGGTCTTCGAGGTGCACGTCACGTCGTCGACCTCGATGCCGGGGACGGCCAGGCCGGCCACGGCCGCGGCGTGCGCCATCCGGTGGTCGGCGTACGTCCGGAACGTGCCGCCGCGCAGCGGCCGGGGCCGGATCTCCAGGCCGTCGTGGGTCTCGGTGACGTCCGCGCCCAGCCCGGCGAACTCCTTGGCCAGCGCGGTGACCCGGTCGCTCTCGTGGCCCCGGATGTGACCGATCCCGGTCAGCCGGGACGGGCCGTCGGCCAGCAGGGTGAGCGCGGTCAGCACGGGGGTCAGCTCACCCACGTCGGAGAGGTCGGCGTCCAGCCCGCGGACCGTGCCGGTGCCCCGCACGGTCAGCCCGTCGGTGCCGAGCGTGACCTCGCCGCCCATCCGGTGCAGCAGCTCGCGCAGCTGCTCGACCGGCTGGAGGCTGCTGCGCGGCCAGCCCTGGAGGGTGACCTCACCGCCGGTGACCAGCGCGGCGGCGAAGAACGGCGCGGCGCCGGAGAGGTCGGGCTCGATCTCCCAGCCGCGCCCGGTGAGCGGGCCGGGCTCGACCACCCAGACGTCGGGCGTGGTGTCGTCCACCGCCGCCCCGGCGGCCCGCAGCATCTGCACGGTCATCCGCAGGTGCGGCGCGGACGGCACCGGCGGGCCCTGGTGCCGGACCACCACGCCCCGGTCGAAGCGGGGGGCGGCCAGCAGCAGCCCGGAGACCAGCTGGCTGGACGCGGAGGCGTCGATGACGACCTCGCCGCCGGTCACCCGGCCGGCGCCGAGGACCACCAGGGGCAGGCTGCCGGTCGGTGGGGTGTCGATGCGGACGCCGAGCGTGCGCAGCGCGTCGATCAGCGGGCCGAGCGGACGGGTGCGCGCGTGCGGGTCGCCGTCGAACGTGACCCGCCCGGCGGCCAGGCCGGCCACCGGCGGCAGGAAGCGCATCACGGTGCCGGCCAGCCCGACGTCGACGTGCGCCGGGCCGACCAGCGCGTGCGGGCGGACCAGCCAGCGGTCGTCGTCGGAGGCCGACATGTGGGCCCCCAGCTCGCGCAGGCCGCCGGCCATCAGCTCGGTGTCGCGGGCGCGCAGCGGCCGGGCGAGCGTCGACGGCCCGCTGGCCAGCGCGCCGAGCACCAGGGCCCGGGCGGTCATGGACTTGGAGCCGGGCAGGCGCAGCGTCGCGGCGACCGGGTCGCTCGCGGTCGGCGCGGTCCACGGCTGCGGCGGACGCGTCGCGGTCAGATTCCCCACGCCTCCATTCTGCCAACCCGACGGCCCGGTGGAACCGTCCCCGCGCCCTGCTCCCGGTGAGCGGGACAGCCGAAACGCCCGGGTGGGGCTAGCGTGGGCGCCATGTGCGGGAGGTATGCGACGACCCGGAGCGCGGGGGACCTGAGCGCGCTGTTCGAGTCGGTCGACTCCACCGGCGGCGTCGGGCCCGACTTCAACGTCGCCCCGACCGATCCGGTGCCGCTGGTCCGGCTCGCGCCCGAGGGGCACCGGCTGCTCTCCCTCGGGCGTTGGGGCCTGCTCCCGCCCTGGTCCCGCAGTGCCGCCGGCGCCGCCCGCATGATCAACGCGCGGGCCGAGACGGTCGCCACCAGCCGCGCGTACGCCCCGTCCTTCGCCCGCCGGCGCTGCCTGGTCCCGGCCGACGGGTGGTACGAGTGGGTCCGTCGCCCCGACGGCGGTCGGCAGCCCTACTTCATGACCCCACGGGACGGCTCGGTGCTGGCGTTCGCGGGCATCTGGTCGCTCTGGGAGTCGGCCGGCCAGGCCCGGCTGACGTTCAGCGTGCTGACCACCGCGGCGCTCGGCGAGCTGGCCGAGGTGCACGACCGGATGCCGCTGCTGCTGTCCCCGGACCGCTGGGCGGCGTGGCTCGGCCCGACCGACGAGCCCGCCGCGTTGCTCGTCCCGCCCGACGACGCGCAGCTCGCCGGGTTGGAGATCCGGCCGGTCTCACCGGCCGTCGGCGACGTCCGCAACGACGGGCCGGAGCTGGTCCGACGGGTCGGCCCGGCGGGGGCGGAGGCGGATTCCACACTGACGCTGTTCTGATCACGCTCGGCACATTGTCGTGTGCTGATTTGCCGGGGTTGCGCCTGAAACGTCGCCCGGACGTTCAGCCATGTTTACCGGAGACCCTTGTCCCCGCGTGCGCGAGTGCGATAGAACACAGCGCCGGTGGTGGGTGTCCGTTCGCACGGGGCGGATGACACCCATCGATCTCTTCGAAGATCCTCGCCGGTCCCACGGGGGAGGTGGGTGTATTGACACGGGCACGCATGCCCCGCCCGCACGAGGTGGCCGCCGCACGGCGCGATCCACGACTGCTACGGGCTCTGCGCGAACGGCGACAGGATGATGCCTGGCGCACCAGAGGCACCTGCCAGAGCGTCGATCCGGAGACGTTCTTCCCGGCGCCCAACGAGCCGGCCGACGCGGCGGTGGCGCTCTGCCGCACCTGCGACGTCCAGGGCTCCTGCCTGGCCTGGGCGCTGGAGGTCGGCGACTGTCACGGCGTCTGGGGCGGCACCACGCCGCGTGAGCGGCGGGCCATGCTCGTCGCCTGGCGCAGCGAGGTGCAGCCGGATCCGGACGCGATCGACGAGGCCGGCCCGCCGGTCCGGGACCGTCTGCTCACGCTGGTGCCGTTGAGCTGATCACGCCCGTCGCCCGCGGTCCGGTCCGCCGGCCCGCGGGCGCCGGGCATCGCCGATCTCGCGCCGAGCGGTGTCGCCGGCCCGCCGGCAGTGCCGATCTCACGTTGGTCGGTGCGGACGGGTCGTCCTGCCGCGCTGATTCGGCGTCGGCGGCGGTGCGGAGCTGGGGCGTTGCCGACGGGCGTTGTCGTGCGCGGCCGGTTCGAGGTGTCGGTTCCCGTCGGTCCGGCCCCGATGGCGTTCACCGTGCGCGGCTCATCCGTCGCGGTTACCGCTTCGGTTGGCAGTTCGCCACTCGGTGGGATTCCGCTTCCACGGCATGAGACAGCTAGAGATCTTGGTAGAAGAAGGCCCCTACAGGGGCCATTCCGTACCAAGATCTCTAGG
Organism: Micromonospora sp. WMMD754; assembly: GCF_049315235.1. Lineage (NCBI taxonomy): Bacteria > Bacillati > Actinomycetota > Actinomycetes > Micromonosporales > Micromonosporaceae > Micromonospora > Micromonospora sp. WMMD754. Next base: position 976,873 of record NZ_CP186058.1, on the reverse strand, counting down.
GTTCCGAGCCGAATGCGCAGGATCGTGAGCGGTGAGTCGTGGGCCGTGAGTCGTGGGCCGTGGGCTGTGGGCGGCTGAGGCCGTGGTCGGGCGGGATGTCTGCTCCCGTCCGCGTCGCGCGGGGCGTCGCGCGCAGAATGAGGCGGTGCGGCACGACGACGAGATCGACACTGCGCGGGGGCCGGCCCGGATCCGGCTCGACCGGCCGGCGGCGGCCAACTCCACGGTCCTGGTGCTGGGCCACGGGGCGGGCGGCAGCGTGGACGCGCCGGACCTGGTCGCGGTCCGCGACGCGGTGTGCGACGCCGGGGCGGGAGTGGTGCTGGTGACCCAGCCCTACCGGGTCGCCGGCCGGCGCGCGCCGGCACCGGCCGGGCACCTCGACGAGGCCTGGACGGCGGTGCTGGCCGAGCTGCGCCGACGCCTGCCCGACGCCGGCCGCTGGGTGGTGGGCGGCCGGTCCAGCGGCGCCCGGGTGGCCTGCCGGACCGCCGGGACGGTCGGGGCGTCGGGTGTGGTGGCGCTGGCGTTCCCGCTGCACCCGCCGGGGCGGCCGGAACGCTCGCGGGCGGCGGAACTGGACACCGGCCTGCCGACGCTGGTGGTCAACGGCGACCGGGACCCGTTCGGCGTACCCGCTGCGGGGCCGGGGGTCGAGGTGGTGGTCCGGCCGGGGGAGCGCCACGACCTGCGGGTCGATCCGACGGGTACGGCGGCGGCGGTCCGCGACTGGCTCGCCGCTCGCGGTTGGTTGACCTGAACCACGGCCCGGGACGCGTGACCCTCCCCGGCGGTGGTCGTTGCACCGGGTGGCGCCGGCCGCCCGGTTCGGGCGCGCCGGGGTCACCTCCCAGGCCCTTCCTGGTCCCAGCGTCGGTCGCGGCCGAGGCTGGGGCCGGGAACGGGTGGACGGGTGGTCGAGCCGGTGCGATGGAATGCGACGGCCCGCGCTTCGCGTTGAAGCCCCTTGGATGACATTGTCAGCGCGAGGGGGGTGACCGGTGCCGATCGAGACACGGAACCGGGAGCGGGACGAACGGGACGAACGGCGGCTCCGGCGGCTGCTCGACGCGCCGGAGTGGCCCGCGTCGGGGTCGGCCGTGAGCACCGGCACACACTCGGGAAGTGAATCTGCTGGCTCCCGGGTACGCGTATCCTCGGCGGGAAAGCATCCGACGCGAGGGGATGTGCGGTTGACCACCGAGAAGACGGACGAGCGCAGGGCCCGCTTCGAGCGGGACGCGATGCCCTTCGTCGATCAGCTCTACGCTGCCGGGCTGCGGATGACCCGCAACCCGGCGGATGCCGAGGACCTGGTCCAGGAGACCTACCTGAAGGCGTACGCCGCCTTCCACCAGTTCGAGCAGGGCACCAACCTGAAGGCCTGGCTCTACCGGATCCTGACCAACACCTACATCAACTCCTACCGGAAGCGGCAGCGCCAGCCGGTCCAGGCGCCGACCGACGAGATCACCGACTGGCAGCTCGCCGAGGCGGAGTCGCACACGTCCAGCGGTCTGCGCTCGGCCGAGACCGAGGCGCTCGACCGGCTGCCGGACAGCGACGTCAAGGAGGCCCTCCAGCAGTTGCCGGAGGAGTTCCGCCTGGCCGTCTACCTGACCGACGTCGAGGGCTTCTCCTACAAGGAGGTCGCCGACATCATGGGCACGCCGATCGGCACCGTGATGTCCCGCCTGCACCGAGGCCGACGTAATCTGCGCAAGCTGCTCGAGGGGTACGCGGCGGAGCGAGGTTTCAGCGCCGCGTCGTCGAAGGGCTCGACCGCCACCGCCGGCCGGGAGGTGTGACCGTGAGCTGTGGAGAACCGCACGAGACGGACTGCCGCGAGGTGCTCGCCGAGGTCTACCTCTACCTCGACCTGGAGTGTGCCGAGGAGCGCCGGGTCCTGATCCGGCACCACCTCGACGAGTGCGGCCCCTGCCTGCGCGAGTACGGCATCGAGCAGGAGGTCAAGGCGCTGGTCGCCCGGTGCTGCGGCAACGAGGCCGCGCCGGAGAAGCTGCGCGAGCGGCTGCGGCTGCGGCTGACCGAGCTGGTGGTCTTCGAGACGACCGAGTCGCGCGAGCTGGCTGACTGACTGGGCACGTACACCGGTGGCCCGGGTCCGCACGGACCCGGGCCACCGGTCTGTCCGGCCTCGGGCCGGCGCGCTGATCGCGGACGATCAGGAGTTGGGGCGCTTGCCGTGGTTCGCGCCGCTCTTCTTCCGGGCCTTCTTCTTCCGGGCCTTCTTCGCCATGCTCTGCCTCCTTGTGCTGGTCACGGTCCGTCCGCGGCGGAGCGCGGCGGAGGTCGCGTGTGGTCCCCGGCGCGCCGGGAGCCGACCCGCACGATGCTAGTGCCGCCCGGTCCGTCCCGTGGGCGGCGGGGCGGGTCAGCGCGCGGGTGGTCCGAGGGCCGGCGTGACCGGCGTCATGATTGGATACCGTCGCAGGACTGTCGGACAGAGGGAGGGCCGGGACATGGCCGAGGAGATCCGCGCCGAGATGGTGGCGAACGTCTGGAAGGTCGTCGCGTCGGCCGGGGACACCGTGTCCGAGGGCGACACGCTGGTGATCCTGGAGTCGATGAAGATGGAGATCCCGGTGGTCGCCGAGTCCGACGGCGTGGTGCAGCAGCTCGCGGTCAACGAGGGCGACGTGGTGCAGGACGGCGATCTGATCGCGGTGATCGGTTGAGCGGCCTGCTCGTCCGCCGCGCGCAACCGGCGGACTTCCCGGCGGTGGCCCGCCTGACGGTGGCCGCGTACGAGGCGGACGGCCAGCTCAAGGGCGAGAACGGGTACGCCGTGGTGCTCGCCGACGTGGCCGGCCGGGCGGAGACTGGTGAGGTGCTGGTGGCGGTGGACGAGCCCACCGGCGCGGTGCTCGGCGCGGTCACGTTCGTGCTGCCCGGGACCCCGTACGCGGAGCTGGCCGGGCCGGGCGAGGCGGAGTTCCGGATGCTCGCGGTGGACCCGGCCGCCCAGGGCCGGGGCGCCGGCGCGGCGTTGGCGCGGGCGTGTGTGGCGCGCGCCGTCGAGCTGGGTTGCACGGCGGTGGTGATCTGCGTTCGCGACGGCATGGCGGCGAGCGCGCGGCGCCTCTACGACCGGCTCGGGTTCGTCCGGCTGCCGGAGAAGGACTGGTCTCCGCTGCCCGGCGTCGACCTGCTCGGCCTGCGTCTGGCGCTGACCGCCGAGGGCTGAGCCGGCTCAGCCGCCGATCTTCGCCAGCAGCTCGTCGGCCACCTCCAGGGCGATCTTCTTCCGCTCCTCGTCGGAGATGCCCGGCACGCGCACCGCGAACCAGCTGGTGTGCACCGCGAACAGGGTGAGCGCGGCCCGCAGCTGGGCGGCCGGTGACTCGTCGCCCCGGCACAGCTCGCCGGCCAGCCGCATCATCCGCTCGCGCATCTGCTGGCCGGCGGCGAGGCTCTTGAGCACGGTCTGGTTCTGCTCGAAGAAGCGCATCACCTTGGGCAGTTCGCCGGCGAACATGGCGTCGGCGTACCGGCCGATCAGCGCGCGCCGGGTCTCCAGCGTGGCGGGCTGCTCGGCGGCCCAGGCGATCAGCTCGTCCATCCGGCGGAGCCGGTCGTCGACGAAGCTGGTGACGATCTCGTCCTTGCTCTTGAAGTGGTAGTAGAGCGCGGCCTTGGTCACGTTGAGGCGCTCGGCGATCTCCCGGAGCGAGGTCTTCTCGTATCCCTGCTCGGTGAACAGCTCCAGCGCGACCGCCTGGATCCGCTGGCGCGTGCCGCCTGTGCCCTCGCTCACCGACCGACACCTTCCAATCCGCTTGACGCTCGTCCGTACCCCAGCTTACCGTGCGGCTAGTAAGCTAACTAGCCGGGCGGCAAGTAAGTCGATCACCGATCTGCGGGGGAGCCTACCCATGAGTCAACCAGCCGAGGTCACCGCGAGACCCAACGTCCGCGTCGTCCTCTTCGGCCTGATGATCGCGATGATGCTCGCGATGCTCGACAACATGATCGTCAGCACCGCGCTGCCACGCATCGTGTTCGAGTTCGGCGGCGCCGACCATTTCACCTGGGTGGTCACCGCGTACGTGCTCGGCACCACGGTCTCCACCCCGATCTGGGGCAAGCTCGGCGACCTCTACGGCCGCAAGGCCGTCTTCCTCACCGCGGTGGTCGTCTTCCTGGTCGGCTCCGCGCTCTGCGGCATGTCCGGCTCCGGCGTCTTCGGCGGCACCGACAACGGCATGGTCGAGCTGATCGCGTTCCGGGCGGTCCAGGGCCTCGGCGCCGGCGGTCTGATGGTCGGCGTCATGGCGATCATCGGTGACCTGGTCCCGCCCCGGGAGCGGGGCCGCTACCAGGGCATGATCGCCGGCATCATGGCCATCGCCATGGTGGCCGGCCCGCTGGTCGGCGGCTTCATCACCGACAACCTGTCCTGGCGTTGGGCGTTCTACGTCAACCTGCCGCTGGGCGGCGTGGCGCTGCTGGTCCTCGCCACCACCATGCACCTGCCGAAGTACCGCACCGAACACAAGATCGACTGGCTGGGCGCGGCGCTGCTCTCGGTCGGCATCACGGCGCTCGTGCTGGTCACCACGTGGGGCGGCAACGAGTACGACTGGGGTTCGCCGCAGATCCTCGGCCTCGCCGCGCTGGCCGTGGTCGCGCTGGTCGCCTTCGCCCTGGTCGAGCGGCGGGTGCCCGAGCCGATCCTGCCGCTGGGCCTGTTCGCCAACCGCAACTTCGCGCTCATCTCGGTGATCGGGTTCCTGCTCGGCTTCGCCATGTTCGGCGCGATGAACTTCCTCCCGCTCTACCAGCAGACCGTCCAGGGCGCGTCCGCCACGAACAGCGGACTGCTGCTGCTCCCGCTGATGTTCGGCATGCTCGTCGTCTCGCTGGTGGTGGGCCGGACGATCACGAAGACCGGGCGCTACCGCGCCTTCCCGATCATCGGCGGCGTGGTGATGGCGCTCGGCATGGGGCTGCTCAGCCTGCTCGACCTCGACACCAGCAAGACGCAGTCCTCGATCTACATGGTCGTGCTCGGCGTCGGCATGGGCTTCCTCATGCAGACCTCGATGCTGATCGCCCAGAACAGCGTCGAGCAGAAGGACCTGGGCGCGGCGAGCGGCGCGGCGACCTTCTTCCGGTCCATCGGCGGCTCGTTCGGCGTCTCGCTCTTCGGTGCCGTCTTCGCCAACCGGCTGGCCGACTCGGCGGCCGGCCCGGCGTTCGCCGGCAAGGGCGGCGGCGAGGGCGGAGCGCTGGACCTGGAGAAGCTCAAGCAGCTCACCGGCGCCACCCGGGAGGTGGTGCTGGGCGCGCTCGCCGACGCCATCTCGCACGTCTTCCTGTGGGCCGTCTTCTTCACCGTGGCGGTCCCGGTGCTCGCCTGGTTCATCAAGGAGGTGCCGCTGCGGGCGACGAACGACGCCCCGCCGGCCGGCGCCACGCCGGAGGACGAGGCCGAGATCGCGCTCGGCAAGGCCCCCGTCTGACGTGTAAGGAAGGGGCCCCGCTTAACGCCTGGCGTTGTACCGGGGCCCCTTCTTAACACCGTGTACCGGCAGCACCGTCCCGGGGGACCGCCCCGGGCGTCGTCAGGCGCGACGGAACAGGGCGGCGAGGTGCCGCCACAGCCGGCGCAGCGGGCCGGCCCCGGCATCGGCGACCAACGCCTCGGCGGTGGCGCGGGCGGCCGGGTCGAGGGCCGGAGTGGCCCGGGCCAGGTGCGCCAGCGACACCGCCGCCGGGGTCCGGCGGGCCCGCCCGCCCGCCACCTCGGCGAGCCGCCCGGCCACCAGGCCGGCCACGTCGGCGCGTACCCCGGGTTCCACCCACGCGGCGGTGACCAGCGCGAACAGCGCCGCCTCGGCGACCGGGCCGGGACCGGCGGCGGCCAGTGCCCCCAGCACCCGGCGGCGGGTGGACTCCGCCCACGGCTCGTCGGTGCGGTGGTGCAGCAGGCCGAGGCAGGCCCAGACCTGGGCGCACCGCACCCAGAGCGCGGGATCCTGGCCGGCGAGCACCCGCCCCAGCGCGGTGGGCGGCGTCTCCGGCGGATGCGCCAGCAGGCCGAGCAGGTCGGCGAGGTCGACGGTGGCGAGGCCGACCGCGGCGTCGTACGCCGCCGGGGGATGGGCCCAGGCCGGCTGGGCGAGCTGCTGGAGCCGTCGTACCGCGCCGGCCGACGGGAGCGTGCTGTCGGCGAGGCTCTCCGGCACCAGCGGATCGTCCGCGCCCACCGGGGTCACCTGACCCAGCCAGGGGCGGCCCCGGCAGCACTCGGCGAGGTCGCCGTGCTCGTGCGAGTCGTCCGGGTGGTCGCGGACGAAGTCGGCCAGGGCCACCAGGTGGTCGACGTTCCCGTCGCGCTGGAAGCGCAGCCGGTGGGCGGTGTGCACGGCGCAGTCGAAGGACGGGTCCTTCGCCAGCGCGCGGTCCACCCAGTCCAGCGCGGCGTCCAGCCGGCCGTGGTCGGCCAGCGTGCCGGCGATGTCCGCGTAGACCGCCAGGTCGTCCGGGTCGAGCGCGACGGCGCGCTCCAGCGCGGCCAGCGCGTCGGCGGTCCGGCCGGCGCTGCGGTACGCGTACCCGAGCCAGACCTCGCCGAGCTTGGTCTGCTCCGCGCGTACCCCCCGGGTGGCCCAGGTGACCGCCAAGGCGACCTCGCCCAGGCGTCGGGCCAGCGCGGACGCCGCGCCCAGCAGCAGCGGGTGCTCGGGGTGCACGGTGATCGCGTTGCGGGCCAGCGCCAGGTAGGGCTGGAGCGGTTCGCGCAGCCGGCGCGGCACCGGGTCCGGCACGGCCGCGCAGACCTGCATGAGGATCCGCGCGGTGCGCTCCGGATCGAGGCGTTCCGGCAGGTCGGCGGCGGTCACCCAGGGCACGGCGGCCCACGGCGCGCCGGGCGCGTAGCCGGTGGCGGCGGCCAGCAGGTCGAGCCCTTCGGCGGGGCGGCCGGCGGCGGCGAGCAGGTGTGCCCGCGCCACCACGGCGCCGACGAACGCGTGCTGTCCCAGCGGGAAGAGGTCCAGGTCGCCTCCGCTGGCCGCGGCGAGCCGGGCGAGCGTCTCGTGCGCCTCGGGCAGGGTGGGGGAGCGGACCAGCGCCGCGGCCACGTGGTCGGCGGCGTGCCGCAGGTCGCCCTCGCCCAGCGCCAGGCGGGCCAGCGCGAGTTCCTCCTCCGCGGAGAGCGCGGCGTCGTCCTCGGGCACGTCGTCCTCTCGCCGGTCGGGTCGTCAGCCGGGCAAGCGTAGGGGATCTTGTCCAGCATTGGTGATCCACTGCGCACTACTGTTCGTTGCGTTGCCCGCGACCGCTCAAACGTGCAAGACTGAGCATCGAACGCGCGGCAATCGCGCAGAAGGGGGTGCGGGGTGACCCGTCCAGGGGTCGGCATGGCCGCCGACATCGACGAGCAGCCGGCCGGCTACGAGCGCCTGCTCTCCACCGAGCACGCCACCGCGATCGCCGAGGTCGCGGCCGTCGTCGCGGACCGGCGGCCCCGGCACGTGGTCTTCACCGCCCGGGGCACCTCCGACCACGCCGCGCTCTACGCCGCCTACCTCACCGAGATCCGCCTCGGGCTGCCCGCCGGGCTCGCCTCGCCGAGCGCGATCACCGTCTTCGGCGCCCGGCCCGACCTTTCCGACGCGCTGGTCGTCGGCGTCAGCCAGAGCGGCGGCTCGCCCGACCTGGCCGAGGTGCTGCGGGTCGCCCGGGCCTCCGGCGCGCTCACCCTCGCCGTCACCAACAACCCCGACTCGCCGCTGGTCGAGACCGCCGAGCTGAGCGTCGACATCGCCGCCGGCCACGAGCGGGCCGTCGCCGCCACCAAGACCTACACCGCCGAGCTGCTCGCGCTGCTCATGCTGGTCGAGGGGGTACGCGCCGGCGACGGCGCGCTGCCCGCCGAGGAACGGGACGCGCTGGCCCGCCTGCCCGAGCTGGCCGCGCGCACCCTCGCCGACGACACCCCGGCCCGGCTCGCCCCGCGCTACCGGTTCGCCGCCCAGCTCGTCACCACCGGCCGGGGCTACGCGTACCCGACCGCCCGGGAGGCGGCGCTGAAGCTGATGGAGACGTCGTACCTGCCGGCGCTCGCCTTCTCCGGCGCCGACCTGCTGCACGGCCCGCTCGCCATGACCGACCCGGACGTGCCGGTGCTGGCCGTGGTCGGCTCCGGCCCCGGCGGCACGTCGATGCGCGAGGTGCTGCCCCGGCTCGGCGAGCGCCGCGCCGACGTGGTGGTGGTCGGCTCCGCCGACGTCGGGGAGACCCGGATGGCGGTGCCCGAGGTCGACGAGCGGTACGCGCCGCTGCTCGACATCCTGCCGCTGCAACGGCTCGCGCTGGCCCTGGCGCTGGCCCGTGGCGAGGACCCGGACGCACCACGCGGGTTGAAGAAGGTCACCGCGACGATGTGAGGTCCGGCGTGGCACGCTGTGGGGCGTGTCCACCCTCCGTGACCTCGCCGAGGAGCACACCGCGCTCCGTCCGGCGGACATCGACCACCTGCACCGGATCGCCGGCGACTGGCAGCTGCTGTCCGACCTCTCCTTCGCCGACCTGCTGCTCTGGGTGCCGGTGGACGGTGACGGCACCTTCCTCTGCGTGGCTCAGGTCCGCCCGACCACCGCGCCGACCGCCTACCTGGACGACCAGGTCGGCCGGATCGTCGGCGGGCCCGAGGTGGCGCACCTGGAGGTGGCCCACCGGCAGGGCCGGATCTGGCGCGAGGGCGACCCGGTCTGGTACGGCGACGTGCCCGCCCGGCACGAGGCCATCCCGGTGCGGCTGCGCACCGGTGACGGGGAGAACGGCGAGGTGATCGCCGTGGTGGGGCGCGACACCAACCTCTCCACCGCGCGCACCCCGAGCCAGCTCGAACTGAACTACCTGACCACCGCCGACGACCTGGCCCAGATGATCGCCGACGGCACGTTCCCGCCGCCCCGGCACCCGGGCGAGACCACCTCGGCGCCCCGCGTCGGCGACGGGCTGGTGCGGCTCGACGCCAACGGGAAGGTCACCTACGCCAGCCCGAACGCGCAGTCCGCGTACCGCCGGCTCGGCTTCGCCTCCCACCTGGTGGGGGAGGACCTGGCCAAGCTGCACCGCCGGCTGGCCGGCGACCCGCTCGAGGGCACCGACGCGGGCAACGCCGTGCTCGCCGCGTTGCGCGGCGAGGCGCCGCCCCGGCGGGAGATCGACGCCCGGGGCGCCACCATGCTGACCCGGGCCCTGCCGCTGATGCCCGCCGGAGTGCCGATCGGCGCGCTGGTGCTGGTCCGCGACATCACCGAGGTACGCCGCCGGGACCGCGCCCTGATCACCAAGGACGCCACCATCCGGGAGATCCACCACCGGGTGAAGAACAACCTGCAGACCGTCGCCGCGCTGCTGCGCCTCCAGGCCCGCCGGGTGGCCATGCCCGAGGCCCGGGTCGCGCTGGAGGAGTCGGTACGCCGGGTCGCCTCGATCGCGCTGGTGCACGAGACGCTCTCCATGTCCAGCGACGAGGCGGTGGAGTTCGACGGCATCGTCGACCGGGTCGCCAGCGCCGCGACCGAGGTGGCCGCCACCGAGGTGACCGTCGGCATGCGCCGCAAGGGCAGCTTCGGCGTGCTGCCCGCCGAGATCGCCACCTCGCTGGTGATGGTGCTCAACGAGCTGCTGCTCAACGCCGTGGAGCACGGCTTCCCGCCGGCCGACGAGGACGGCGCTCCCGCTGCGCCGGACGGGCCGAAGCCGGAGGTGGTGGTCTCGGTGCACCGGCTCCGCAAGGAGCTGCACGTCTCGGTCACCGACAACGGGCGCGGCCTGCCCGGGCAGTTCGACGCCGAACGGGGCGGCAACCTCGGCCTCCAGATCGTCCGGGCGCTGGTCACCGGTGAGCTGCGCGGCACCATCGAGCTGCGCAACGGCGCCGGCGGCGGCACCGAGGCGGCGCTGGTCGTCCCGCTGGCCCGGGGCACCACCGACCGCCTCACCGGGCGAGCAGGGCCACCGTGAGGCCCGGCCGCGGCCAGACCTGACGCACCGTGAAGCCGTCGCGCAGCGCCGCGCCCTTCGCGCCGGGCACCGCCGCCAGCGGGTCCGCCCGACGCCCGGTGACCACCAGCCAGACCCGGTCCACCCCGGCCAGGCACCGCGCCGGGGCCTCGCACTCGGTGGCCCACAGGTCCGCGCCCTGCCGCTGGTCGCGGACCACCAGCACGTCACGGGGCAGCCGCGACCCCAGGTGGTACGCCATGCCCAGATCCGGGAACAGCCAACTGTCGCGGGGCGAGTAGACGACCGCGTCACCCGGCCGTTCGCCGGCGGCGATCACGCGGGCCGCGCCCGCGTAGTCGACGGGCGCGCCGCGCGGCCACTCGTGGGTACGGCGCAACGCCGCCTGGTCGGGCAGCCCCAGCAGCCCGGCCAGCGCCACCAGGGCCAGCGCCGCCCCGAGCCCTGCTCCGGCCGGAGCGGTCCCCGTCGGCTTCGTCCCGCTGACCGCCGCCCGGGCGGGCGTGGCCCCGGCGGGCGTGGCCCCGGTGGGCGTGGTCCCCGTCGGTGTGGCCCCGGTCGGTGTCGTCCCGGCCAGGGCCGCGCCGGCGAGCAGGCAGGCGAACGGCACGGTGAAGACCAGGTAGCGGGTCACCCAGAGCGGCACCACCGTGCCGGCCGCGAAGAGCAGCAGCACCGGCAGCAGCACGGCGGCGGCGGGCAGCAGCGCCCGCCGGCCCAGCCGGACCGCGCCGAGCGCCGCGAGGGCCAGCAGGAACCCGCCCACCACGCCGCTCTGCGCCAGCCCACCGGGCAGCGCCGCCAGGTCGGGCAGGCGGGCCGGGTCGACCCAGTCGAGCTGCCGACCGCGCTGGCCCCGGGCGACCAGCGCCAGTGGGGTGACGAGCACGACGGCCGGCACCAGCGCCAGCAGCCACCGCGTCAGCACCCGCCGGCCGGGTACCGGCGCCCCTCGGGCGTCGTGGGCCGCGCCGGCGTCGAGCCTCTCGGGCCGGGACCGGTCGGGCGGGTCGACGACCGTCGCCGGACCGCGTGCGGCGGTCAGCAGCACCACCACGGCGTGCGCCGCGAGCAGGGTGAGCGCGATCAGGTGGACCAGGGCGAGCGCGGCGACGGCGAGCGCGTACCCGGCCCAACGCCTCCAGGTCGGCCGGCGCAGCGCGTCGACCAGCAGCAGCGTGGCGAGCACGGCGAGCAGCGTCGCGAGGGCGTACGGGCGGGCCTCCTGGCCGTAGCGCGAGGTGGCCGGCAGCACCGCGAACAGCAGCCCGGCCAGCAGTCCGGCCCGGTCGCCGACGAGGCGCGCGCCGAGCCGGGCGGTCAGCGCGGCGGCGGCGGCCATGGCCAGCGCGGAGGGCAGCCGCAACGCGGTCGGCGAGGTGCCGACCAGCGCCGTCCATCCGTGCATGAGCGCGTAGTACGGCCCGGTGGCGGCGTCGATGACGCGGGTCAGCCGGAGCAGGTCGGGCAGCGGGCGGGTGGCGGCGCTCCAGGTGGCCAGCTCGTCGCGCCACGGCTGCGCGTGTCCGATTCCGACCAGCGTGATCCCCAGCGTGAGCAGCCCCGGTACGACCCACACCGGCCGACCGAGGCGGGCTCGGGACGGCGCAGGCCCGGCGAACGCGCTCACATCCCGCAGCGTCACACGCCCGCCCACCCCCGCCACCCCGCTCCGCTGATTCCACCCCCGACCGGGCCCCCCACCCCCGGCCCCCAGCGGTCGATCATGAGGTTGACGGCACCCGCCGTCCCTTTTGCCGCCGCCAATTTCATGATCGACGATCTCGGGTGGGGTGATGCTGGTCACGGGGGGTGGGGGGTGGATGGGTGTCGATCTGGGCGGGGGGCGCCCGTGATGTGGGATCACCGGGGCGGGCGGTGGTCGGTGGGACGGTGGTGTGGCAGCATGAGGCCCATGACCGCCGCTGTCGTCCGCCGCTTCGTGGCCCGTCGCCACGTCGACTACGGCCGCGTGCGCAGCGCGATCTGTCCGGCCCACTGACGACGCCCGACCCTTCCGTCTCGGGCGCGTACTCGCGCCGGCCGTCATCGACATCGCCGTCCACGGCCCTTCTCAGGGCCGGCCGCCGCGTCCGCGCTCCAGGCACCACAGCAGACCGATGGAGGACGCCGCGATGGCGGTCAGCAGCACCCCGACCCGTCCCGACAGCCCGGCGCCTGCCGCCCGTGCGCCCCGCCGGCCACGCGGCGAGGGGCAGTGGGCGCTCGGGCACCGTGAGCCGCTCAACCCCAACGAGCGGATCAAGAAGGACGACGACCCGCTCAACGTGCGGGACCGGATCGAGAACATCTACGCCCACCGGGGCTTCGCCTCGATCGACCCGCAGGACCTGCGCGGCCGGTTCCGTTGGTGGGGGCTCTACACCCAGCGCAAGGCCGGCATCGACGGCGGGCGCACCGCGGTGCTGGAGCCGCACGAGCTGGAGGACGAGTTCTTCATGCTCCGGGTCCGGGTGGACGGCGGCCAGCTCAACCTGGCCCAGCTGCGCGTGGTCGCGGACATCTCCCGCGAGTTCGCCCGGGACACCGCCGACATCACCGACCGGCAGAACATCCAGTACCACTGGATCCGGGTCGAGGACATGCCGGAGATCTGGCGCCGGCTGGAGTCGGTCGGCCTGCAGACCACCGAGGCGTGCGGCGACTGCCCCCGGATCGTGCTCGGCAGCCCGGTCGCCGGGGTGGCCCGCGACGAGCTGCTCGACCCCACGCCGGCCATCGACGAGATCGTCCGCCGGTACGTCGGCGACAAGGCGTTCTCCAACCTGCCCCGCAAGTTCAAGACCTCGATCTCCTGGCTGGTCGACACCCCGTACGAGGCGAACGACATCGCGCTCCTCGGCGTCGACCACCCCGAGCACGGCCCCGGCTTCGACGTCTGGGTCGGCGGCGGGCTCTCCACCAACCCGATGCTGGCCAAGCGGCTCGGCGTCTGGGTGCCGCTGCACGAGGTGCCGGACGTGTGGGCGGGCGTGGTCGGCATCTTCCGCGACTACGGCTACCGGCGGCTGCGCAACCGGGCCCGACTGAAGTTCCTGGTCGCCGACTGGGGCGTGGAGCGCTTCCGCGAGGTGCTGGAGAAGGAATACCTGGGCCGCGCGCTGCTCGACGGCCCGGCCGCCGAGCTGCCGGCGAAGCCGGTCGACCACATCGGCGTGCACCCGCAGCGCGACGGCGCCAACTACGTGGGCGCGGCGCCCGTGGTGGGCCGGGTCTCCGGCACCCAGCTGGCGCAGCTCGCCGACGTGGTCGAGGCGCACGGCAGTGACCGGGTACGGCTCACCCCGTACCAGAAGTTGCTGGTGCTGGACGTGGCGCCGGAGCGGACCGAGTCCCTGGTGACGGCGCTGCGTGGGATCGGCCTGGAGGCCCGGCCGTCGGCCTGGCGGCGCGGCACCATGGCCTGCACCGGCATCGAGTTCTGCAAGCTGGCCATCGTAGAGACCAAGCGGCGCGGCGAGGAGCTGGTGGCCCGGCTGGAGGAGCGGCTGCGCGACTTCGACGCGGACATCTCCATCCACCTCAACGGCTGCCCGAACGCCTGCGCCCGCACCCAGGTCGCGGACATCGGGCTCAAGGGCCAGCTCGTGGTCGGCCCGGACGGCCGGCAGGTCGAGGGCTTCCAGGTGCACCTCGGCGGCGGCCTCGGCATGGCCGCCGGCCAGACCGCCGGTTTCGGCCGCAAGCTGCGCGGCCTGAAGACCACCGCCGACGACCTTCCGGAGTACGTGGAACGGCTGGCCCGCCGCTACCTGGCCGGCCGGACCGAGGGCGAGACCTTCGCCCGCTGGGTGATCAGAGTCGACGAGGAGGAGCTCCGATGAGTGATGCCCGATCCGCGCCTCTCTACTGCCCCTACTGCGGGGAGGAGGACCTGCGACCGCACGAGGCCGGGCACGGCGCCTGGGAGTGCCACGCCTGCGCGCGGGTCTTCTCGGTGAGGTTCACCGGTCTGCTGGGCCGGGCGGTGACCCGGTGAGTGGCCTGGTCTCCGCCGCGGGCCTGGGCCTGGTCGGCGCGGGCGGAGCGGCCGACCCGGCCCGGCGCGACCCGGAGGAGCTGCGTCTGCTGGCCGAGGAGGCCGGGCGGGAGCTGGCGGACGCGCCCGCGCTGGAGATCGCCCGGTGGGCGGTGGAGACGTTCGGCGAGCGGTTCTGCGTGACCAGCTCGATGGCCGACGGTGTGCTGGCGCACCTGGTCTCGCGGGTCGCCCCCGGGGTGGACGTGGTGTTCCTGGACACCGGGCTGCACTTCCCGGAGACGCTGCGGGTCCGCGACGAGGTGGCCCGGCGGATGCCGGTGCGGGTCCGCTCGATCCGGCCCCGGATGACCGTCGGGCAGCAGGACGGCCAGTACGGCCCGCGCCTGTTCAACCGGTCCCCGGACGACTGCTGCCAGTTGCGCAAGGTGGAACCGCTGGAGCGGGCGCTCGCCGGGTACGACGCCTGGGCCGCCGGGCTGCGCCGGGACGAGTCGCCGACCCGCGCGAACACGCCGGTGGTCGGCTTCGACCCGCGTCGCGGCAAGGTCAAGGTGAACCCGATCGCCGCCTGGACGCAGCGCGAGGTGGACGCGTACGTGGCCCGCCACGACATCCCGGTCAACGAGCTGTTCGCCCGGGGCTACGGCTCGATCGGCTGCTGGCCGTGCACCCGCCGGACCAAGGCGGGGGAGGACCCCCGGGCCGGCCGGTGGGCGATGTTCGAGAAGACCGAGTGCGGCCTGCACACCTGACGGCCGCGCCACCGGTGGTGCTGGTGGCGCACGGCAGCCGCGATCCCCGGGCGGCCGAGGCCACCCGGGCGTTGGCCCGGGCGGTGGCGGTCGCGTGTCCCGGCCGCCCGGTGCTGCCGAGCTGGCTCGACCACACCGACCCCGGTCCGACCGAGGTGCTGCGGGGCCTGGCCGCCGACGGGCACTCCCGGGTGGTGCTGGTGCCGCTGCTGCTCACCGCCGCGTACCACCGGAAGGTGGACATCCCGGCGGCGGTGGCGGCGGCCGGCGCGGACCTCGACGTGCGGGTGACCGACGTGCTGGGGCCGACCGGCGGCACGGTGGACGGCCGGCTGCTGGCCGGGCTGCGACGCCGGCTGGCCGAGGCCGCCGGGGACGACCCGGGCGACCTGGACGCGGTGGTGCTGGCCGCGGCCGGGACCCGGGACCCGGCCGCGCGGGCGTCGGTGGGTCGGGTCGCCGCGGCGCTCGGCGCCGGCCTGGGCTTGCCCTGCCGTGTCTCCTACGCCTCGGCGGCGCCCCCGGAGGTCGGCGGCGCGGTGGCGCGGCTGCGCGCGGCGGGGGCCGGTCGGGTCGCGGTGGCGGCCTACTTCCTGGCCCCGGGCCGGTTCCACGACGGGGTACGCGCGGCGGCCCGCTCGGCCGGGGCGGTGGCGGTCGCCGACCCGCTCACCGATCTGCCGGAACTCGCCGACCTGGTGCGTCGGCGGGTGGACGCGGCGGCGCGTTGAGCGCCTCGGGACAGCAGAACGCCCCGGCCGGAATCCCGGCCGGGGCGTCTCGCGTGTGCGGGTCAGGCGGAGTGAGCGCGCAGCACCCGGAGACCGCCGCGGCGCTTCACCGCGCGGCGCTCCTCCTCGCTCATCCCACCCCAGACGCCGGCGTCCTGACCGGACTCCAGCGCCCACTGCAGGCACTGGTCGGTCACGGGGCAGCGCCGGCAGACGGCCTTCGCCTGCTCCACCTGCAGGAGAGCCGGACCGGACGTCCCGATCGGGAAGAACAGCTCCGGGTCCTCGTCGCGGCAGACCGAATCGTGGCGCCAGTCCATGGCGGCAACACTCCTCATTCTTAGTGGATGGCCAGATAACGCTTCGTTGCTATTCCTATATGCATCCGCATTGCCGATAGGTGACGGTCAGCATCCATCAATTCGGCGCTGCGTGAGCAGGCTGCGGGCCCCTGGACCTGCTGGAACAGCTCAACCTGCCGAGCATATCCAGGCAATGTCCCGGTAACACGAGTTCGCTTGTGAATACTTTCACGAACTACAGCGATGTCAAGGGTGACGCTCGGAAAAACTCCGAACAGTGAGCGGGCTCACCACCCATTTGTCCGGGTTTCCGAAGTCTCTCGTTACCCGGCGTGCCACAGTCGAGGATCAATATAGTACGGTCTGCGTGACGTTGCTGACATTTCCGGCACCCTTCCTCGGCGTGGCGGCCACCGCACCCGCGCGGCGGGGGGTCCGCGTCAACCGACTGGGATACCCGAGACCTAGCAGATTACTCTGAGTGCGGCCGGCACGGAGGTAAATCTGACTTTTTCCCGCTCGCCGAGGTAGTCGCCGTCCAGTTGGAACGGCAGCGGACGCGCCGCGAGCAGGGTGAACTCCGCCACGTCGTGCAGCCGGAGCACCTGCTTGCCGTGCGGATCGGGCTTCCGGGAGAAGAACTGGGTCACCGTCCGTGCGGTGCTGGCCACCTTGAGCTGCCGGATGGCGAGCACGTCCAGCCCGAGGTCGAACGACGCCTCCGGATTCGGGTTGATCTCCCGGTCGCCGAGGTACGTCCACGGCGCGGTGTTCTGGATGATGGCGGTGGCCAACTCCGTCGCTGGCGCCTCACCCGGCCGCTCCAGCGTGATCGGCGGATGCCGACGGTCCGAGCCGACGAAGTACTGGCTCGCGGTGGACCGGAAGTAGAGCGCCGGGGTGGAGACCCGACCCCGCTTGCGGGCCTGCTCCACCCGGCGGATGACCGCCGCGTCGAGCCCGAAGCCGGCGCAGAACGTGAAGTAGCGGTCGTCCGCCCGACCCAGCCCGATGGTGCGGGACCGGCCCAGCCGCAACCCCTCCAGGATCATGCTGGTGCCGTCCGGCCACTCGCGGGGCAACCCGAGGGCGCGGGCGAAGACGTTGGTCGAGCCGCCGGGCACGGTCGCCAGCGCCGGCAACCGCTCGGCCGAGGTCTGCCCGGTGCGGAACGTCGGCGGCTCGGCCGCCATCAACCCGTTGACCACCTCGTTGACCGTGCCGTCGCCACCGAGCGTGACCACCAGGTCGACGCCCTCCTGGGCGGCCTCCCGGGCCAGATCCATGGCGTGGCCCCGTCGGCGGGTGTACCGCACCGACAGGTCGACTTCACTGCGCAGCGCCCGGACGAGCACGTCCCGGCTGCGTTCGCTGGTGGTGGTGGCCTTCGGATTGACCACCAGGACGGCCCGCATGGGCGGCACTGTACCGCGACTACCCACCGGTATCGTGGCGCCCGTGACGATCGACTCCGACCCGACCCCCGGCCCGCTCCGCGCGGCGGTGCTCCTGCTGCGCGCCGAGGCGGTGGCGCTCGGGCTGGTCGCGGCGTGGCTGATCTGGTCCGACCTCACCGCACGGACCACCGATCTGGCCTCGGCGCTGCTCGTGACCGCGTTCGCCGTCGGCGGCGCGGTCGCGCTCTGGGCTCTCGGCGGGGCGCTGTCGCGTCGGCGGGCCGGCGCCCGCGCGCCGGCCATCGTGCTCCAGCTCATGCTGCTGCCGGTCGGCTGGTTCATGATCGAGGGCGGCCTGGGCTGGCTCGGGCTGCCGCTCATCGCGCTCGGGCTCGGCATGGTGGGTCTGCTGGTGAGCGGCCCGACCAACCGGGCGCTCGGTTTCGGCGACCCGACCCCCTGACGGCCGCCCCTGCGGCAGCTCCCGGTGGGTCAGTAGCCGCGGGCGCGACGGGTCAGCAGCGAGATGGTGGCCCGGCCGTCGGCAGCGTGAGCGCCGGCCGAGGTGGTCAACGCGGTGAGCACCTTCCAGGCGAAGGACGACTCGGACGGGAGCGTGGCCCCTCGCACGGTCGGCACGGTCACCTCGACGGTCAGCGCGTCCTCGGTGACCGCGAAGCGGCACTCCAACTCGGCGTCCCGGGTCGCGATGGCGAGCAGCATGGCGCACGCCTCGTCGACGGCGATGCGCAAGTCCTCGATCTCGTCGAGGGCGAACTGGAGCCGGGCCGCGAGGCCGGCCGTCGCGGTGCGGAGCACGCCGAGGTAACCACCGTCGGCGGGCACGGTGAGGTGCACGACGTCGTCGTCCGTCGTCGGCTGCCCGGTCAGTTGAGTCACGCCTCATCCCCCCGGTGCGGGACTCTACCCGGTCAGGCGGCCGGGTGGGTGGGTGCGGGCGTCGACTGCGCGGCGAGCTCGCGCAACGCGGGTCCGGTGAGCCGGTACGGGGTCCACTCGTCCATCGGCGTGGCCCCGATCGAGGCGTAGAAGCGGGCCGCCGGGTTCCAGTGCAGCATCCACCAGTCGAGGCGCTCGTAGCCGCGCTCGACGCAGATCCCGGCGAGGGTGGCCAGCAGCATCCGACCCGCGCCGGTGCCCCGGGCCGCCGGCCGGACGTAGAGATCCTCCAGGTAGATGCCGTGCACGCCGGCCCAGGTGGAGAAGTTGAGGAACCAGAGGGCGAAGCCCACCGGCTCGTCGGCCGCGTCCACCGCGACGTGGCCGAAGAGCGCCGGAGCGGCCGGGAAGAGCGCCGCGTGGAGCTGTTCGGCGGTGAGGTGGCACTGCTCCGGGGCGCGCTCGTACTCGGCGAGTTCGTGCACCATGGCGACGACGGCCGGTACGTCCTCGGGACGTACCGGCCGGATCGTCGGTGCCGCGACGGGCGACGTCACGCCTGCTTGGTCTCCCAGAAGATCTTCGAGATCTCGTCGATCTTCGAGAGCAGCTCGTCGGCCTTGGCCGGGTCGGTGCCACCCTTGGCGCCGGCCGCGCCGGCCAGCTTGGTGGCCTCGTTGAAGAGCTGGTGCAGGTGCGGGTACTTCTCGAAGTGCTGCGGCTTGAAGTAGTCGGTCCAGAGCACCCACAGGTGGTGCTTGACCAGGTCCGCCCGCTGCTCCTTGATCAGGATGGCGCGGGTGCGGAACTCCGGGTCGGTGTTGGCCTGGTACTTCTCGCAGATCATTTTGACCGACTCGGCCTCGATCCGGGCCTGCGCCGGGTCGTAGACGCCGCACGGCAGGTCACAGTGGGCACTGGCGGTCACACGGGGCGTGAGGATGCGGGGAAGGCGCATCAGGGTCCTCCATGGGATGTTTGCGATGATCCAAGACGACACTACTCCTGGAGATGCTTTCCAGCGGGCGGGAGGTGAAACCCGGTGCCAGGTGTGGACGAACACGCCGTGCCCGCGCTGCGCGGCCCGCTGGTGCCGGTCCTGGTCACCGGCCCGTCCATGTCGCCCACGCTGCGCCACGGCGACGCGGTGCTGGTCCGCACCGGTGGCCGGCCGGTCCGCCCCGGCGATGTGGTGGTCGCCGTCTTCCGCACCCGCCCCGACCTGCTGGTGGTCAAGCGCGCGGTCGAACCGCGCGCCGGCGGCTGGTGGCTGCGCGGCGACAACGACCTGGTCGCCGACGACTCCCGGGCCTACGGCGTGGCCGACGTCCGCGGGCGGGTGGTGGCCCGCTGGTGGCCGCGTCCGGCCCGGATCAGGGGCCGGCAGGGGTAGCGGCGGATATGACCCCGCTCACATCCTGGGAGCCGGTGCGTGACTATGCTCGGAAAGTGCCCGGGTGACCCCCGCACCGCCGCCCCGCCGGTCGCTGACCACCGCTGACCACGCCGGCCGGTCCGTCTGCATCGACAGATCCTGGAGTCACCATGTCTTCGTCCACCCCGGACCCCGCTGATCCCGTCTTCCGGCTGCACGTCGGCGGCAAGATGGCCGTCACCTCGACGGTGCCGCTGACCAGTCGGGAGGACCTCTCCCTCGCGTACACCCCGGGTGTGGCCCGGGTGTGTGAGGCGATCGCCGCCGACCCCGACCTCGCCGACACCTACACCTGGGTGTCGCACACCGTCGCGGTGGTCACCGACGGCTCCGCCGTGCTCGGTCTGGGCAACATCGGCCCGCGCGCCGCGCTGCCCGTGATGGAGGGCAAGGCGGTGCTGTTCAAGCAGTTCGCCGGCGTGGACGCGGTGCCGGTCTGCCTGGACACCCAGGACGTGGACGAGATCGTCGCGGCGGTCCGGGCGATCGCGCCCTCGTTCGGCGGGATCAACCTGGAGGACATCAGCGCCCCCCGTTGCTTCGAGGTCGAGCGCCGGCTGGACGAGGCGCTGGACATCCCCGTCTTCCACGACGACCAGCACGGCACCGCGATCGTCGTGCTGGCCGCGCTGCGCAACGCGGCGACGCTGCTCAACCGCAAGCTCGGCGACCTACGGGTCGCGGTCAGCGGCGCCGGGGCGGCCGGGGTGGCGGTGACGAAGATGCTGATCGCCGGCGGCGTCGACCCGGCGCGGGTGGTGGTCTGCGACTCCCGCGGCATCATCGGCCGGCACCGCGAGCTGACCGGCACCAAGGCCGAGCTGGCCGACCTCACCAACGCCGAGGGCCGCGAGGGTGACGTCACCGAGGCGCTGCGCGGCGCGGACGTGCTGGTCGGCGTCTCCGGCGGCCAGATCCCCGAGGCGGCGGTGGCCGGCATGGCCCCCGGCGGCATCGTGTTCGCGCTGGCCAACCCCACCCCGGAGGTGCACCCCGAGGTGGCCGCCCGGCACGTGGCGGTGGTCGCCACCGGGCGCAGCGACTACCCGAACCAGATCAACAACGTGCTCGCCTTCCCGGGCGTGTTCCGGGGCGCGCTGGACGCCGGCGCCACCCGGATCACCGACGCGATGAAGGTGGCCGCCGCCGACGCCATCGCGGGCGTGGTCGCCGAGTCGCTGACCGCGGACGCGATCGTGCCGTCCCCGCTCGACCCGCGGGTCGCCCCGGCGGTCGCCGACGCGGTGGCCGAGGCCGCCCGGCGCGACGGCGTCGCCCGCCGCTGAGGGTGTAAGGAGGGGCACCTTCTTAACGCCTCCGGTAGAGGAAGGGCCCCTTCTTAACGGCCGCTCAGCTTGTTACCGTGCCGATCATGCGTGCCGCCTATGCCTCGGCCTTCGACGCCGACAACCCGCTCGCCGCGCTCACCGTCGGCGACCGTCCCGAGCCGACCCACCCGCAGGACGACTGGGTCACCGTGCGGGTGCGGGCCAGCTCGCTCAACCACCACGACCTCTGGTCGCTGCGCGGCGTGGGGCTGACCGCCGACCAGCTCCCGATGATCCTCGGCTGTGACGCGGTCGGCACCGACCCGGACGGCAACGAGGTGGTCATCTACCCGGTGGTGCCCACCCCGGGCGACCCGCGCGGGGTCTCCATCCTCTCCGAGCACTACCAGGGCACCTTCGCCGAGCTGGTCGCCGTACCCCGGATGAACCTGCTGCCGCTGCCCGACGGCCTGTCGGCGACCGACGCGGCGTGCCTGCCCACGGCCTGGCTCACCGCCTGGCGGATGCTCACCACCAAGGGCCGGGTCGCCGACGGCGAGTCGGTGCTGGTCCAGGGCGCCGGCGGTGGCGTCGCCACCGCGGCGGTCGCGCTCGGCGTCGCGCTCGGCAAGCGGGTGTACGCGACCAGCCGCGACGCCGCCAAGCGGGAGCGCATCACCGAGCTGGGGGCGACCGCGCTGGAGCCCGGTGCCCGCCTGCCCGAGCGGGTCGACGTGGTGATCGAGACGGTCGGCGCGGCCACCTTCGACCACTCGCTGAAGTCGGCCGCCCCGATGGCCCGGATCGTGGTCTCCGGCGCGACCGCCGGCCACGAGCCCGCCGTCAACCTGCGCCGGGTCTTCGCCATGCAGCTGGAGATCCTCGGCACCTCGATGGGCACCCCGGACGAGCTGGCCGAACTGCTCGCGTTCTGCGCCGAGCACGAGGTCCGCCCGGTGGTGGACCGGGTGGTGCCGTTCAGCGGGATCGCCGAGGCGTTCGCCCGGCTGCACTCCGGCGAGGTCTTCGGCAAGGTCGTCATCGACCACACCGCCTGAGACGGATGGCGTGTTAAGAGGGGGCCCCTTCTCTACCGGAGGCGTTAAGAAGGGGCCCTTCCTTACAGGCGGTCGTCGAGGGTGGCCAGGCCGCCCCTGGCGGCGTCGGCGGGGAGGCGCTTCTTCGCCGCCGGGTCGCCGTAGAGCGTCCAGCGCAGGAACTCGACGGTGGTGTCGGCGACCACGCCCAGCGCCCTGCCGTCACCCAGCAACGCCCGACCGTGGTCGCCCTTCGGCAGGCTGAGCATCGCCTTGGGCCACGGCACCGCGTCGTAGACGGCCCGGCCGGCCGCGTACGACACCACCTCGTCGGCCTCGCCGTGCACGAACAGTTGCGGCGCGGCGGCCCCGGCGAACGCGGTGCCGACGCCGAGCGCCGTGCCGGCGAAGACGATGCCGGCGTCGAGCCGCTCGTCCCGCCCGGCGGTGAACAACCCGATGGTGGTCACCCCGCCGGCGCTGTGCCCGGTCGCGGCGACCCGCTCCGGATCCAGCCGGCCGCGCAGCCGGTCGCCCGCCTTCTCGCCGAGGGCGAGCACCCGGGTCAGCACGTACGACACGTCGGCCGGCTGGTTGAGCACGTCCAGCGGGTTGCCGTCGCCACCCCGGCCGGTGTGCGGGAAGCGCGGCGCGGCGACCACGAAACCGGCCGCCGCCCAGCGCGTGAGCAGTACCTGGTAGTCCTCCGGCCGGGCGCCGAGGCCGTGACTGAACAGCACCACCGGGAACCGCCCGTCCGCCGCCGGCGCGGACCGCTCGGCCGCGCCACCGGCCGCGCCCTCCGCCGGGTACCAGAGCGTCACCGGCAGCGGCCGGTCGCCGTCGCGGTTCAGCTTCACCTGGCGTACGCCGACCGCGAAGCTCTTCGTGGGCGCCTTCCCGGCGGGTACGCGCGGCGTGGGCGCCGTGGTCGTCGGCGGGGTGTCGGGTGCGGGCCGCCCGGTCGGGGCGGTCGGCTCGGAACAGCCGGTCAGGCCGGCGCCGAACAGGGCGGCGGCGGTGGCCAGGGCGACGGGACGACGGCGCATGAACTCGATTGTGCCTCGCGATCGGGGGTGACCCGGGCGGGTCAGCGCACCGGGGGCCCGCCGCCGGTCGACGCCCGGAGGCGGGCCAGGTCGGCGGCGTCCTTGGCGCGGCGCGGCCGGTCGGGCATCCAGACCGGGAACATCTCCTTGAACTCGATCTGCGCGGCCACGCTGATCACCGGCGCGGTGAGCGGACCGATCCGGCCGGACGGGCCGCCCAGCATCCCCTCCGGCAGGGGAGTGCCCGCCCACGGGCCGGCCCCGACCACCACCCGTCCGGCCTCGTCCCGGTCCAGGTACGCGAAGCTCAGCTCGACGTCACCCCGGAGCACGTCGAGCTGCGTCGCCGCCGGCATCCGCGGGTCGGGCCGCCAGCCGAGCGCGCCCAGCCGGGCGGACAGTCCCTCGGCGTCCCGGCGCCAGCAGTACCAGTCGACGTCGACGTGCGGGCGGCTCACCGCGCCGAGGTGGAAGTCCATCGCCCAGCCACCCCGCAGCCACACCTCGATCCCGGCCGCCCCGGCCAGCTCGACCACCTCCCGAATCGCGTCCAGTTGCCGCCCGGCCACCCCGTCCACGCCCGCACCCTAACCGTCGATCATGAGGTGGGCGGTGTCCGGTGTCCGGTTTGTCGCCGTCAACTTCATGATCGTCAGGTGGGGAGGGAGCGGGTGGTGAAGGTGGTCAGGGCGGGGGCGGTGGCGTCGGCGGGGAGGCGGCGCAGGGCGGCCCGGTCGGCGTAGAGCGTCCAGCGCAGGAAGTCGGTGGTGGTGGCGAGCACCTGGGGGAAGCCGGGTCGGTTGGGGTTCAGGTACTCGCCGTGGCCCTGACCGGGCAGGCTCAGGAACGCGGCCGGCCCGAGACAGCGGGCGTACGCGGCCCGGCCGATCGACTCCGGCACGACGCGATCGGCGCCGCCGTGCACGAACAGCATCGGCGCGAGCGGCCGGGCGACTCCGGCGACCGGCCGGCCACCGGCGATCACGATCCCGGCCCGTACCGGGAACGGCTGTCCGGCGGCGAACATGCCGAGCGTGGTGTGACCGCCGGCGGAGTGCCCGGCGGCGGCGAACCGGTCCACGGCCAGGTGCGCGCCGAGCGGGTCACCGGGGCGGGCGCCCAGGCGGACCAGGTGACGGACCAGCCGCCAGGCGTCGGCCGGCTGGTTGCGGACGTCGTCGCGGGTGAAGCTCCGGGCGCGCAGGTTGGTGCGGGGGTAGGTGGGCGCCGCCACCACGAAACCGGCGGCGGCCCAGCGGGTGGTCAGCTGCGCGTGCAGCGCGGGCAGGCTGCGCAGGCCGTGACTGAACACGACCACCGGGAACCGCCCGACGGCCACCCGGGCCCCCGCCCGGACACCCGGCGCGGCGGGAGGGGCGGTGACCGGGCCGGGGGAGGCGGACGGCTCCACCGGGTACCAGACGGTGACCGGCAGGGGACGGACGCCGCCCGGGTCGACGGTGAACTGTCGCATCCCCACCGCGTACGGGCGCTCCGGCGCGGCCCGGACGCCGGCCGGGACCGGACCGGTGGTGGCGACGGCCGACCCGCAGCCGGCCAGCAGCGCCGTCATCAGCACGGCCACCAGCCGCTGCCCCGTCATGCCTGCACGGTAGGCAGCCGAGCGGCCCGGCCGCGCCCGCCGTCCGGGCCGGCTGCCTCCGCCACCCGGCCGGGCCGTGCCTCCACCGCCCGGGCGGGTTTGCGCGCGCCGGCCGCCCGGGTCCGTCGACGCCGGCACGGCGGGGCACGTGGGAACGGCGGGCTTCGCTAGGGTCACCGGCATGGCTGAGAACTACACCGATCCGAGCGGCAACACCGCGCAGTTCCGCGCCTTCGTGGACGCGCCCGAGCCGGCCGCGGCCGCGGCCCCGCCGTCCCGGTTGCCGTTGATCGCCGGCCTCGCCGTCGCCGCCGTGGTGGTCGTCGCGCTCGTCGCCTGGCTCGCCCTGGGCTGACCGGGCGAGCCGGCTCCCGGCGTGCTCGTCCTGGGCCGGCGCTCCCGCTCCCGCCCTAGTAGTGCTTTGTTAGGTTGGGACGAGTTGGTGGCAGAGGGGGCAGAACCCGAGCCAGGTCGCGAGTAGGTATTGCAGTTCGCGGAGGACGGCGTAGAGGCTCAGGTCTGCCCTGCTGCTTTTGGGCGTGTCAGCCGTAGTTGGGTGAGGAACAGTTGGGCGGCTGCGGTGAGGGTGACGTGGCGGTGCCAGCCGATCCAGGAGCGGCCTTCGAAGTGGTCGAGGCCGAGGGCGGTCTTGAGTTCGCGGTAGTCGTGCTCGATGCGCCAGCGGCTTTTGGCCAGGCGGACCAGTTCGGCAAGGGGTGTGTCGGCGGGTAGGTCGGACAGCCAGTAGTCGCTGGGTTCGTGCTGGTCGGGGGGCCATTGCACGAGCAGCCAGCATTCGGGCAGGACGCCGTCGTCACCGCGGTGGGGTCCGCGTCGGATCACCCGGCCGGCGGGACGCACCCGCAGGGCGAAGAAGTGCCCGGACAGTTCACCGGCTGGCCGGTCCGGGGTGCGGTCGGGTGCGGGTAGCCGGGCGCGCCAGCGCACCAACGTCGTGGCGTCGGCGCCGTGGGCGAGGGCCAGGTCTTTCAGGCTGCGAGCCGGGTGGGGGTAGCGCGGTGTGGGATGGGGGCCGACTCCGGCGTAGGGGACCTCGACGGGTTGGGCGTCGCCGGGTTGAGCGGTGGTGGACGAGGTGGTCGCCACGATGTAGCCGATGCCGCGTTCGGTCAGGCCCTGGCGGAACTCGGCGACCTGGCCGTAGCCGGCATCAGCGGTCAGCAGCGGCGGACGCAGCCCCCACGCGGCCAGTTCGTCGAGCATCTCCAGGGCCATCAGCCACTTCGGCCGGTACCGCTCGGCGTCGGGGACCTTGGATGCCGCCCGCCGCCGGCGGATCAGCGCGATCTGCTCGGCGGGCGGCACCTGCTGGCGCACATGTGGTTTCTTCGCCCCGGCCTGGTCGAGAGTGACCGGCTGCTGGCGCAGCCTGCGGGCGTGCGCGTTCGCGGGCTTGCCGTCCGGGCCGGGCACGCAGGTGTCGTCCCAGGACTCCGGCACGAACAACCGCCAGTTCAGCACCGCCGACGCGGCGTCGGCCGCGGCGTGGACGCTGACGGCGATCTGGCAGTTGGCGACCTTGCCCAGCGTGCCGGAGTACTGCCGAGCCACACACGCTGAAGCCTTGCCGTCTTTGGGAAATCCGGTGTCGTCGACCACCCACACCTGGGGCGTCACCAGATCGACCGCCGCGGTGGCCAGCCGCCGCCGCACGCCAGCGACGTCCCACGTGGACGAGGTCAGGAACTGCTGCAACTGCTGATGATCGACCCCGAGCCGCTGCGCCATCGGCTGCATTGACTTGCGCCGACCGTCCAGCATCAGCCCCCGCAGATACCGCAGCCCCGTCGCCCGCTGATCCGAGCGCCGCAACCCCGCGAAGATCCCCGCCGCGAAGTCCTCCAACCGCGCCCGCACCCGAACGAGTTCCCGCTCATCCACGCACCGCAGCCAAACACCACCACGATGCCCGTACAAGCGACACGCCACAACGACCTAACAAAGCACTACTAGTTCCGCCGGGCATGATCAACACCAGTTCGGCGAGGTTGCCGCATCCAGGGCCCGATGATCCCGCCACTTCGGCGAGGTGGTGTCGATCATGGTTTGCGGTCCTGAGTCGGGCAGGCGGGACTGGGGTCAGGCGGCGAGCACCTCGCGGGTCTCGCGGGCGATCTCCCGCTCCTCGTCGGTGCCGACCACGAGCACGGTGACCTCGGCGCCGGCCGGGGAGATCACCCGGTCGCCCGTGCCGTCGTTGCGGCCCGGGTCGACGGCGACGCCGAGCCGTTCCAGCCCGGCCAGCGACGCCGCCCGGACGGGCGCGGCGTGCTCACCGACGCCGGCGGTGAACGCGATCGCGTCGACCCGCCCGAGCAACGCGTAGTACGCCCCCACGTAGCCGGTGATCCGGCGGCAGTAGACGTCGAACGCCAGCGCCGCGTGCGGGTCACCGGCGTCCCGGCGGGCCAGCACCTCCCGCATGTCGTTGACGCCGGTCAGCCCGAGCAGGCCGCTGCGGTGGTTGAGCAGGTCGTCGATCTCGTCCACGCCCATCCCGCCCTCGCGGCGCAGGTGGAAGATGACGGTCGGGTCGAGGTCGCCGCTGCGGGTGCCCATCACCAGGCCCTCCAGCGGCGACATGCCCATCGACGTGGCCACGCTCCGGCCGCCCTCCACCGCGCACGCGCTCGCCCCGTTGCCCAGGTGCAGCGTGATCGTGTTCAGCTCGGCGTACGGCCGGTCGAGCAGCTCCGCCGTGCGCCGTGAGACGTACGCGTGCGAGGTGCCGTGGAAGCCGTACCGGCGCACGTCGTAGCGCTCGGCGGTCTCCCGGTCGATCGCGTACGTGGCGGCGGCCTCCGGCAGCGTGTGGTGGAACGCGGTGTCGAAGACGGCCACCTGCGGGGTGTCCGGCAGCGCCTCCCGGGCCACCCGGATGCCGGCCAGGTTGGCCGGGTTGTGCAGCGGGGCGAGCGGGACGAGTTCCTCGATCCCGGTGACGACCGCGTCGTCGATCAGCACCGGAGAGCTGAACCGCCGTCCGCCGTGCACCACCCGGTGCCCGACGGCGGCCAGGCCGGTCAGGTCGAGCCGTTCGATGATCTCCCGGACCGCGCTCTCGTGGTCGGCCGGCCCGCCGCCGGGTTCGCCGATCCGCTCCACGGTGCCCTTGTCGCGCACCTCGTCGCCGTCGTACAGCCGGTACTTGACCGACGAGGAGCCGCTGTTGAGGACCAGGATGCGGCTCATTCCGACGCCTCCGCGGCGGCCTGGATGGCGGTGATCGCCACCGTGTTGACGATGTCGGACACGGTGGCGCCTCGGGACAGGTCGTTGACCGGCCGGCGCAGGCCCTGCATGACCGGGCCGACCGCGACCGCGCCGGCCGAGCGCTGCACCGCCTTGTACGTGTTGTTGCCGGTGTTCAGGTCCGGGAAGATGAACACCGTGGCGCGTCCCGCCACCGGGCTGTCCGGCAGCTTGGTCGCGGCGACCTGCGGGTCGATCGCCGCGTCGTACTGGATCGGGCCGTCGACCAGCAGTTCCGGCCGCCGCTCGCGGACCAGCTCGGTGGCCGCCGCGACCTTCTCCACGTCCGCGCCGGCGCCGGAGCTGCCGGTCGAGTACGACAGCATCGCCACCCGCGGCTCGATGCCGAACCGGGCCGCGGTGTCGGCGGAGGAGATGGCGATGTCGGCGAGCTGGGCGGCGTCCGGGTCCGGGTTGACCGCGCAGTCGCCGTAGACCAGCACCCGGTCGGCGAGCAGCATGAAGAAGACGCTGGACGCGACCGAGACGCCGGGCACGGTCCGGATGATCTCGAACGCCGGCCGGATGGTCGCGGCCGTGGTGTGCGTCGCCCCGGAGACCATTCCGTCCGCGTGGCCGGTCTGCACCATCATCGTGCCGAAGTAGTTGGGCTGCGCCACGATGTCGTGCGCCAGCTCCGGCGTCACGCCCCGGTGCGCGCGCAGCTTCGCGTACGTGGCGGCGAACTCGTCCCGCCACTCGCTGGTCGCCGGGTCGACGATCTGCGCGTCGCCGACGTCGACGCCCAGTTCCCGGGTCCGTCGGGCGATCTCGTCCGGGCGGCCGAGCAGGGTCAGCTCGGCGACACCCCGGCGCAGCAGCACCTCCGCCGCGCGCAGGATCCGCTCCTCGGCGCCCTCGGGCAGCACCAGCCGACGGCGGCGGGCCCGGGCCCGGTCGATCAGGTCGTTCTCGAACATCAGCGGGGTGACCCGGGCGGAGCGGGTGACCCGCAGCCGGCGGGCCAGGTCGTCGGTGTCCACGCAGCGCTCGAACGCGCCCAGCGCGGCGTCGACCTTGCGCGGGTTGGCCGTGCTGGGGCGGCCCTCGATCCGGCTGGACGCCTCGACCGTGTCGTAGCTGTCGGTGGGCACCGACAGCACGGCCAGCCCGGTGTTCATCCGCTCGACCAGGCGCATCGCCCGGGGGTCGGGTTGTTCGCCCAGCGTGAGCACCAGCCCGGCCAGCGACACCTGCCCCGCCACGTGCGCGGCGCCGGCCGCGACCAGCAGGTCGGCCCGGTCGCCCGGGGTGATCACCAGCGCGCCGTCGGTGAGGTGGTCCAGCAGCGTCGGCACGTGTGCGGCGCCCACCACGTAGTCGAGCACGTCGCGGTCCAGCGCGGCCTGGTCGCCAGCGAGCAGGGTGGCCCCGAGCGCCGCCGCCACCTCGGCCACCGTCGGCGCCGACACGGCCGGCACCTCCGGGATCGCGTACGCGGGGACCGGCAGCTCGGGCAGCGTCATCGGCCCGGGCACGCGGTTGGCGACCACCGCGACCACCGTCGCGCCGAGGTCGGCCAGATCGTGGTACGCGCCGCGCAGCGCCGCCGCGACCGCCTCGGGCGGCTGCCCGAAGCCGTCCACCACGGGCACCACGACGCTGCCGAACTCGGTCGCCAGCCGGGCGTTGAAGGCCAGTTCGCGGGGGCCGGCGCCGTCGCCGTCGGCGAAGTCGCTGCCCACCACCACGACGGCGGGGCAGCGTCGTTCCACCTCCCGGTAGCGGGCCACGATCGCCGAGATCAGCTCCTCCCGGCGGCCGTTCGCGACCAGCTCGGTGGCCTCGGCATAGGTGGCGCCGTGCAGTTCGCCGACCGGCAGCTCGATCCGGTAGCGCTCGGTGAGCAGGGCCAGGATCGGGTCGGCGCCGTCGCCGGCGACCAGCGGCCGGAACGCGCCGATCCGCCCGACCTGTCGGGACAGCAGCTCGGCCAGCCCGAGCGCCACCGTCGACTTGCCCCCGCCCGACCCCACACTGGTCAGGTACACGCTGCGCGCCACGACCTCACGCTACAAGATCGCACGAACCCGCGCCCGGGTCCTTCGCCCCCCGGCCAGCCCTCGTCGATCTTGCACTTACGGCCCGGACAAAAGCCGCCGTCCGGGCATTTGCCGGGCCGCAACCGCACGATCGCGGGGGAGACGGGAGGGAGGGGACTAGTCCTCGTCCTCGTCGTCGAGGCGGGCCAGCCAGGTGGCGAAGCGTTCGATCGGGGTCTCGAACTCGGGGTTCAGGTCGACGAAGTCCCGCAGGCGCTCGCCGAGCCACTCCAGGCTGACCTGCTCGTCGCCCCGGCGCTCGACCAGCTCCTCGATGCCACGGTCGGTGAAGTACACGGTGTTCCTCTCGTCGTACGGCAGCGGCCCGCCCCGATGTCGGGGCGGGCCGCTGCGGGTGATGTCACGGGCGGGGGAGAGCCGCCTCGATCAGCGCGTTCTGCTCGACCTCGTGCATCTTCGCCGAGCCGACCGCCGGGGCGGCGGCGGACGGGCGGGAGATGCGGCGCAGCCGGACCTCGGGCAGGTGCTCCAGCAGGTTGAGCGCGACGAACGACCAGCCGCCCTGGTTCGCCGGCTCCTCCTGGACCCAGGCGAAGTCCTCGGCGTTCGGGTACTGCGCCAGCGCGGCCCGGACCTCCTCGACGGGCAGCGGGTAGAGCTGCTCCATCCGGAGGATCGCGGTGTCGGTGACGCCCCGCTCCTGCCGGGCCTGGAACAGGTCGTAGTAGACCTTGCCCGAGCAGAGCAGCACCCGCTTCACCTGCTCCGGCGCCGGGGCGGCGGTGTCGGCCAGCACCGGCTGGAAGGTGCCCGTGGTGAAGTCCTCCACCGGCGACACGCAGAGCTTGTGCCGCAGCAGCGACTTCGGCGTGAACACCACCAGCGGCTTGCGCTTGGGCGACAGAGCCTGGCGACGCAGCAGGTGGAAGTAGTTCGCCGGGGTGGTCGGGATGGCCACCCGCATGTTGTCCTCGGCGCAGAGCTGGAGGAAGCGCTCCGGGCGGCCGGAGGTGTGGTCCGGCCCTTGCCCCTCGTGGCCGTGCGGCAGCAGCAGGGTGACCGCGGAGCGCTGGCCCCACTTCACCTCGCCGGAGGAGATGAACTCGTCGATCACCGACTGGGCGCCGTTGACGAAGTCACCGAACTGGGCCTCCCAGGCCACCAGCGCGTTGACGTTCTCCACCGAGTAGCCGTACTCGAAGCCCATGGCGGCGTATTCCGAGAGCAGCGAGTCGTGGACGAAGAAGCGGGACCGCTCGCCGTCGGCGGTGAGCGACTTCAGCGGCAGGTAGTCGTCGCCGGTCTTCGAGTCGACCACCGAGGCGTGCCGCTGGACGAACGTGCCCCGGCGCGAGTCCTGCCCGGCGAGCCGGACCGTCACGCCGTCGTGCAGCAGCGAGCCGAACGCGATGATCTCGCCGAAGCCCCAGTCGATGCCGCCCTCGACGGACATCTTCCGGCGCCGCTCCAGCAGCTGCTGGATCCGCTTGTGCGGGGTGAAGCCCTCCGGCAGGTTGACGTGCGCCTCGCCGATCGCCTTGACCACGGCGGCGTCGGTGGCGGTGTCGACCTGCGGCTCCGGCTCGTCCTCCCGCTTCGGGCGGCTGAGCTGGCGCGGGCTGGTGGCGGCGTCCCGGGTGGCCTTGAAGACCCGCTCCAGCTGCCCCTGGTAGTCGCGCAGCAGCTCCTCGGCGTCCTCCACGGTGATGTCACCGCGCCCGATCAGCTCCTCGGTGTAGAGCTTCCGGACCGACCGCTTCGAGTCGATGATCTTGTACATCTCGGGGTTGGACATCGACGGGTCGTCGCCCTCGTTGTGCCCGCGCCGGCGGTAGCAGACCATGTCGATCACGACGTCCTTGTTGAACGCCTGCCGGTACTCGAAGGCGAGCCGGGCCACCCGGACCACGGCCTCCGGGTCGTCGCCGTTCACGTGGAAGATCGGCGCCTGGATCATCCGGGCCACGTCGGTGCTGTAGAGGCTGGACCGGCTGTACTCCGGGGCGGTGGTGAAACCGACCTGGTTGTTGACCACCACGTGCACGGTGCCGCCGGTGCGGTAGCCGCGCAGCTGGGACAGGTTGAGCGTCTCGGCGACCACGCCCTGGCCGGCGAAGGCGGCGTCGCCGTGCACCGCCAGCGGCAGCACGGTGTAGCCCTCCAGCTTGAGGTCGATCCGGTCCTGCTTGGCCCGGACGATGCCCTCCAGCACCGGGTCGACGGCCTCCAGGTGCGACGGGTTCGCCACCACCGACACCTTGACCGCGTGCTCGCCGTCCGGGGTGGTGAACTTGCCGTTCTGGCCGAGGTGGTACTTCACGTCGCCCGAGCCCTGCGTGGAGCGCGGGTCGAGGTGCCCCTCGAACTCGGAGAAGATCTTCTCGTACGGCTTGCCGACGATGTTGGCCAGCACGTTGAGCCGGCCCCGGTGGGCCATGCCGATGACGACCTCGTCCAGCCCCGCCTCGGCGGAGGACTCCAGCACCTCGCCGAGCAGCGGGATCAGCGACTCGCCGCCCTCCAGCGAGAAGCGCTTCTGGCCGACGTACTTGGTCTGCAGGAAGGTCTCGAACGCCTCGGCGGCGTTGAGCCGGTTGAGCACGTGCTTCTGCTCGTCGGTGCTGGGCTTCTCGTACTTGCGCTCGACCCGCTCCTGGATCCAGCGCCGCTCCTCCGGGTCCTGGATGTGCATGTACTCGATGCCGACCCGGCGGCAGTAGGAGTCACGCAGCACGCCGAGGATCGAGCGCAGCTTCATCCGCTGCTGGCCGGCGAAGCCGTTGACCGGGAAGACCCGGTCGAGGTCCCACAGCGTCAGCCCGTGCTGGAGCACGTCCAGGTCGGGGTGCTTGCGGATCTTGAACTCGAGCGGGTCGGTGTCGGCCATCAGGTGGCCGCGCACCCGGTACGCGTGGATCAGCTCGTGCACCCGCGCGGTCTTGTTGATCTGGCCCTCGCTGTCGACGGCCACGTCGCGCATCCAGCGCACCGGCTCGTACGGGATCCGCAGCGAGGTGAAGATCTCGTCGTAGAAGCCGCGCTCGCCGAGCATCAGCTCGTGCATCACCTTGAGGAACTCGCCGGACTGCGCGCCCTGGATGATCCGGTGGTCGTAGGTGCTGGTCAGCGTGATGACCTTGCTGACCGCGTTCTCGGCCAGGGTGGCCTCGCTCATGCCCTGGTAGGGCGCCGGGTATTCCATCGCGCCGACGCCGATGATGGCGCTCTGGCCCTGCATCAGGCGCGGGATCGAGTGCACCGTGCCGATGCCGCCCGGGTTGGTCAGCGAGATGGTGGTGCCGGAGTAGTCCTCCATGGTCAGCTCGTTGCGGCGGGCGCGCCGGACCACGTCCTCGTACGCCTGCCAGAACTGCCGGAAGTCCATCTGCTCGCAGGCCTTGATGGACGGCACGACCAGGTTGCGGGAGCCGTCCGGCTTGACCAGGTCGATGGCGATGCCCAGGTTGACGTGCTCCGGGCGGACCATCGCCGGCTTGCCGTCGACCTCGGCGAAGGAGTTGTTCATCTCCGGGTGCTCGACCAGCGCCCGGACCATCGCGTACCCGATCAGGTGGGTGAAGCTGACCTTGCCACCACGGCCGCGGGCCAGGTGGTTGTTGATCACGATGCGGTTGTCCACCAGCAGCTTGGCCGGGACGGAGCGCACGCTGGTGGCGGTGGGGACGGAGAGCGAGGCGTCCATGTTCTGGACGATCTTGGCGGCCACGCCGCGCAGCGGGGTGGTGCCGGCGGCGC
Organism: Micromonospora sp. WMMD754; assembly: GCF_049315235.1. NCBI lineage: Bacteria > Bacillati > Actinomycetota > Actinomycetes > Micromonosporales > Micromonosporaceae > Micromonospora > Micromonospora sp. WMMD754. Next base: position 943,359 of record NZ_CP186058.1, on the reverse strand, counting down.
TCGCGGTCGGCGCCTTCGCGGCCGGCTTGGCCGGAGCGGCCTTCTTCGCCGGGGCCGGCTCGGGCGCCTTCGCCGCCGGCTTGGCAGCGGGCTTGGCGGCCGGCTTGGCCGGAGCGGCGGGGGCGGCCTTGGCGGGGGCGGGCTGCTCGGTGACCGTGGCGACGGCCTCCTGCTGCTCCGCGGGCTCGGGCTTGGCGGCCGGCTTGGCCGGCGCCTCCGGGCGCGGTGTGGCGGAGCCCGGCGCCGGCCGGTAGTCGGCGAAGAAGTCGTGCCAGGCCGAATCGACGCTCGAGGGGTCGGCGAGGTAGCGCTGGTACATCTCCTCGACGATCCACTCGTTCGGGCCGAAACCCGCCAGTGGGTTCTCCTGCGATGTCTGCTGGGTCGACACGGCCGCTAATCGCCTCTTTCACGCGGTTGTGAATGTCACGCGGTGGCTCCCGTGCCCGCTTCGCCGGGGCACGGAAGACGGATCCCAGGCTACGCCGTGCGATTGCCGCAGGCATTCTCGCCTCCGGCTGGTGGCCCGTTTCACAGAAGATGCCAGAAGTTCGGCAAACGCTGCGTGATCCGGCGACTCCTGCTAGACGACGGCGGCCCCGGCCGGTGACACGGGGTCACCGGCCGGGGCCACGGAGCGCGGCGACTCAGGAGATGTCGCGCCGGCGGATCGTCAGCACGCCGATCGCGCCGGTCACCACCGCGTACCCGATGAGCACCGCGGCACCCGCCCACCGGGGTGGGTTGCCGGGGATCTCGGCGCCGCTGACCATCAGGCCGGAGGCCAGCGACGGCACCAGCAGCTGGAGCTGGTTGATCCAGTCGCCGAACCGCTGCGCCAGCAGGCCGATGGCGATGGCCGCGCCGATGGTGCCACCCAGGTAGAGCAGGATGCCGGTCACGGTGGCGCCGATCTGGCTGCGGATCAGCACGCCGAGCCCGACGCCGAGCACCGACCAGAGCAGGTAGGCCAGCCCGTTGAGGGCCACCGCGCGCCAGACCGCCCCGCTGCCGAACTGCGCGCCGACGTCAGTGGCGTTCAGGATCAGCGGCGCGAAGATCAGGTTGAGCACCGTGGTGCCGATCCAGAACAGCAGCGCCAGCACACCGGCGGCGGCCAGCTTGGCCAGCATCACCGCCGTGCGGTGCGGCGCGGTGAGGAACGTGGTGGTCACCGTCTGGTGGAAGAACTCGCTGGTCACCACCACGATGCCGAGCAGCATCACGATGAGCAGCCCGAAGAACTGCCCGTTCGTGTAGAGGTTGGCCGCGATGCTGTCGGCGCTGGATACCGCCTGCACCTGGTCGGCCTGGTCGGCCGGCACGTCGCCGACGTTGCCGCTGGCCAGCGCGTCGGTCTGCAGCCAGTTGAAGAGCAGCGCGAGCCCCCACAGGGGAACGCTGATCAGCGCGAAGATCCACCAGGTGCTGGTGGTGCGGATCTTGAGCAGTTCGGATCGGACCAGCGTCATCGGATCTCCGCCTTTCCGGCCGTCAGCTCCAGGAAGACCCCTTCGAGGTCGGGGCGCTCGGTGGTCAGCTCGTGCAGCTCCACCTTTGCCGCCAGCGCGACGCGGCCCACGGTCGGCGCGTCCACGCCACCGACCAGGAGCGCGCCGTGCGGGTCGGCGTCGACCGTGGCGGACTGCTCGCGCAGCGCCGCGGCCAGCTCGTCCGCCTGCGGGGTGCGCACCCGCACCCGGGCGCCGTGCGTCATCGAGCCCATCACCTGCTCGACCGGACCCTGCCGGACCAGCTTGCCGGCCGCGATGATCACCACGTCGTCGGCGAGCAGCTGCATCTCGGAGAGCAGGTGGCTGGAGACCAGCACGGTACGACCCTCGGCGGCCAGCCCCTTGAGGAAGCCGCGCATCCAGCGGATGCCCTCCGGGTCGAGGCCGTTGGCCGGCTCGTCCAGGATCAGCACCTGCGGGTTGCCGAGCATCGCGGCGGCGATCCCGAGCCGCTGCTTCATGCCCAGCGAGTAGCCCTTGAACTTGCGCTTCGCCGCCGGGGAGAGCCCGACCAGGGCGAGCGCCTCGTCCGCCCGCTCCTTCGGCAGCCCGGCCGCCGCGCAGATCACCCGCAGGTGGTTGATGCCGGTGCGGCCCTTGTGCGCGCTGGACGCCTCCAGCACCGCGCCCACCGTGCGCAGCGGGTCGGTCAGGTCGGCGTACCGGTGGCCGCCGATGGTGGCCGTGCCGGCGGTCGGCGTGACCAGGTTGAGCAACATGCGCAGGGTGGTCGTCTTACCGGCGCCGTTCGGGCCGAGGAAGCCGGTGACCCGGCCCGGCTCGACGGTGAACGACAGGTTGTCGACCGCCCGGACGTTCTTGTATTGCTTGGTCAGGCCGGACACGATGATCTGGCCGGTCGCGGCACTGGGGCGTGGCTGCCCGTCGGACATCATTCTCCTCTCCTGCCCCGGCGCGCTGGACGCACGCCGGTGGGGGCGCCGTTGCGGGGGCGCCCCGCACAGCCTTCCAACCCGGCGCAAGGGGGTCAATCAGGCGGGATGCGTACGCGCCGTCCTCCTCAGGGAGGAGATCAGCCCGCCGGCACCGCGACCCAGGTGGCACGGGCCCGGCCGAGCAGGGCGCCGTCGGGCCCGTACAGGCTGGTGTGCACCTCCGCCTTCCGCCCCTCGCCGCCCACCGCGAGGCCGGTCACCACGCACTCGTCGCCAGGCCGCGGCAGCGCGGTGACCTGCGCGGCGATCCGGCCCAGCACGTACGGGCGGCCGGGGGAGAGCACCGCCCAGCCGCCCGGGCAGTCGAGCGCCGCCCAGACCGTCGCCGGCACCACCTCGGCCGGCGCGCGGAACGGCGCGGCGGTCCGCCCGTCGGGCAGCCGGCCGGGGAAGATCCGCAGCCCGTCCGGGCGTGTCGGCCCGCAGACGTAGCAGCCGGGGAACGGGTGGTCCACCAGACCGGGGTACGCCCGCGCGGCCTGCTCGGCCGTCGCCCGGTCCACCGGCGGCACGACCGCGTCGACCGGCGCGACCCGGCGTACCTCGGCGACCAGCCGGCCCTCCGGGTCGTGCACCTCGCCGTCGCCGGCGGTCAGCGGGGTGTCCAGCGGCGGCGGTCGGCGCAGGGTGACCTCCACCGGCCCCCGGTCGTCGATCAGCGCGGCGAAGATCCCGGCGCTCCAGCCGCCGTTGCCCGAGCCGTCCGGTCCGTGGAAGCGGGCCTCGACGAGCATGTGCACCTCCGGGTTCCGTGCGCCGCCGGCGCCGTCGTCGGCGGTCGCCCGGCAGCCTCGCACACCCGCCGTCACCGGTTCGCGCACGCCGCCGCCGACGGGCGTTCACCGGATCGACACCCCTCACCCCGGGGGCGGCAACCCGGGGCCCTTACACAGGACCCATGGCCGTTCTGCACGCCGCTGGCGCACCGCTCACGACCAGCGGTTACACCCTGCTGATCGCCGACGACCCGACCCTGGTCGCGGCCGCGCAACGCCTGCGCCACGAGGTGTTCGCCAGCGAACTCGGCGCCACCCTGCCGCCGGGGTCCGCCGGGCTCGACGCCGACGAGTTCGACGCCCACTGCGACCACCTGGTGGTGGTCCGCGAGGGCACCGAGGAGGTGGTCGGCACCTACCGGCTGCTGCCGCCCGGACGCACCGACCGGCGGTACGCCGACGGCGAGTTCGACCTGGCCCCGCTCGCTCCGCTCCACGACGACCTGGTCGAGGCGGGGCGCTCCTGCGTGCACCCGGACCACCGCACCGGGGCGGTGATCAACCTGATGTGGGCCGGGATCTGCCGCTACCTGCACCTGCGTGGCTCGCGCTGGCTCGGCGGCTGCGCCTCGGTGCCGGTCGCCGACGGGGGGACCGCCGCCGCCGAGGTGTGGGCGCAGGTGCGGGCGCGGCACCTCGCCCCGCCGCCGCTGCGGGTCACCCCGCGCCGGCCCTGGCTCGCCGAGGCGTCGGCCGCCGTCGACCCCGCCACGCTCACCCCCGCCGAACGCCGCGCGCTCGTGCCGCCGCTGCTCCGCGGCTACCTGCGGCTCGGCGCGTGGGTCGGCGGCGAGCCCGCGTACGACCCGGACTTCGGCTGCGCCGACTTCTACGTGCTCTTCTCGCTGGACCGGATGAATCCGCGCTACCTGAAGCACTTCCTCGGCGAGGCCGGCTCGTGACCGCCGAGGGGCTCTGGCGGCCCGCCTCGGGCTGCGGGCCGGACTGCCTGCCGCCGCCCGCCGCGCCGGACGTGTCCTGGGCGCGCCGGACCGGGCGGCTGCTCGGCGTACTCGGGATGCTGCTGGCCGGGGCCGGCCTGGCGGCGGTGCTGCCGCTGCTGCCGGCGGCCGACCGGCGGGCGGCGCTGCGACGCTGGGCCCGGGGAACGCTGCGCGCCCTCGGCGTCCGGCTGACGGTCCGGGGCCGGCCGCCGCGCCGCCGCGCGCTGCTGGTCGCCAACCACGTCTCCTGGCTGGACATCCTCGCGGTGCTCGCCGTCGCGCCGGCCCGGATGCTGGCCAAGCGCGAGGTCCGGAGCTGGCCGGTGGTCGGCGCGCTGGCCGCCGCGGCGGGCACCGTCTTCGTGGACCGGTCCCGACCGCGCGAACTGCCGGCCACGGTCGACCGGGTGGCCGGGGCGTTGCGCGCCGGGCACCCGGTGGCGGTGTTCCCGGAGGGCACGACCTGGTGCGGCGCGGCGACGGACTGCCGCCCCGCCCGGGGCTTCCGACCGGCGATGTTCGAGGCCGCGGTCGTCGCCGGGGCGCCCGTGGTGCCGCTCGGCCTCGCCTACCGGTACGCCGGCGACCCGAGCACGCTGCCCGCGTTCCTGGGCGAGGAGACGCTCTGGGCGTCGGTGCGCCGGGTGCTGGCGGCCCGGGACCTGACCGTGGCGGTGACCGTGACGGCCGCCCTGCACCCGGCCGACGGGGCGGACCGGCGGCTGCTGGCCCGAGCCGCCGAGTCCGCCGTCCACCCGGCCCCGCCCACCCGGACCCGGGTGGCCCGTCCCGAACCGGCGTTCGGTGGCCCGACCGTGTATCCGCTCTTGTCGGCACCCCGGTCCCGCTCCCTCATCGATGTCGTGTCCCGGGCCGACGTTTCGTCCTCCCCGGGCGTCGTGCCGTCGCCGTCGGGCGTGGCCGGGCCGGACCTCGACCTGGTCGCCTGACCACCCCGCCGCCGCGTCACCGCACCGCACCGCCCCCCCTCCCGCCGACAGCGGTTCGCGCTTCACCCCCCCCGGAACCCTTCCACCCAAAGGGATCGATCTTCCACCTCTCAGAACGTCCGCAGATCTTGGTACAGAACGGCCCCTATGAGGGCCCTTTCGTACCAAGATCTCGGCGTCCGCAGCGTGAGCGGAGCCTCGCGGCCCCGGACGGTGGACGACCGAGGCCAGCCTCGGGCTGACGTCCCGGGCTTCCCGGTCCGGGGACTCGTCTCGTTGATCAAGGAGTTTGCGTCGGCGGTCTTGCCGGAAGTCGACGCGAACTCCTTGGTCAACGGGGGAAGTGCGAGGGGAGACGCGATACGGTCGCGATAGGGACTTGTTCAGTCGCGATGTATCGCGTTATAGTTCTCCTTCACCGGGCGTGCCATCGGGGGGCGCGCGACGAGGGGAGGACCCATGGCCAGCTGGACGGTCGACAGCCCGCAACGGCTCACCCTGGACGAGCCGGTCACCCGGCTCGAGGTCCGGCTGGTCAGCGGCCGGCTCAACGTGGTGGCCACCGACGGCCCGGCCCGGATCGACGTCACCCGGATCAGCCGCCGACCCCTCGTGGTCGAGCTGCGCGACGGCCGGTTGACCGTCCGGCACGAGCGGACCACCCGCTGGCCGGGCGTGCTCTGGTGGCTGGGTCAGCTCCGCCGCCGCTACCGCGCCGAGGTGTCGGTGGCGGTGCCGGCCGAGGCGCTGGCCGACCTGCACCTGGTCGACGGCGCGCTGGTCGCCTCTGGACTGCGTCGCGACACCCGGGTCGACGTCACCTCCGGCCAGGTCACCCTGATGGGGCTACGTGGCCGCACCACCGCCAAGGTCGTCTCCGGCCCGGTGGAGGCGCTCGGCATCGGCGGCGACCTCGACCTGGAGACGGTCTCCGGCGAGCTGATCCTGGCCGACAGCGCGCCCGAGCGGGTCCGCGCCCACGCGGTGTCCGGCTCGATCACCTGCGACCTGGACAACCCGCGCGGCAGTGAGATCCGGCTCAGCGCCATCTCCGGCAGCATCACCGTGCGGGTCCGCGAGGACAGCGACCTCAGCGTGCACCTGCACACCACCTCCGGCCGGATCACCAGCGGCTTCCCGCAGATCTGCGGCGGTCAGCACGGCTTCGGCGCGGTCAAGGACAGCCACGGGGTGCTCGGCGGGGGCGCCGGTAAGCTCTGGGCGTCCGCGACGTCCGGCAGCATCGCGCTGCTGGCCCGCCCGGTCGCGGACGCCGACGACGTGGAGGACCTGCCGTGACCGCCGTGTTCAGTCACGGGCGGCTCCGGCTCTACCTGCTCAAGCTCCTCGACGACGGGCCCAAGCACGGCTACGAGCTGATCCGCCTGCTGGAGGAGCGCTTCCTCGGCCTCTACGCGCCCAGCGCCGGCACCATCTATCCCCGGCTCCAGCGGCTGGAGGTGGAGGGTCTGGTGACCCACACCGCCGTGGGTGGGCGCAAGGTCTACGAGATCACCGACGCCGGTCGGGCCGAGCTGCGGCAGCGGGCCGACGAGCTGGCCACCCTGGAGGCCGACATCAGCGCCTCCGTCGAGGACCTCTCGGCGCTCGCCGGCGAGATCCGCACCGAGGTACGCGGTTCGGTGCGCGACCTGAAGCGGGAGCTGCGCGAGGTGGCCCGGCAGACCCGGCAGGGCCGCTGGACACCCCCGCCCCCGCCCCCGCGCCCGGGCGGCGACGGGAGCCCGCCCGGCCCGGCCGAGTCGCCGTTGCTCGCCGAGTTCGACACGCGGCTGGCCGCGTTCACGGTCGAGGTGGGCGCCCTGGTCCGGGCCGGGCGGCTCAGCGACAACCAGCTCCGCACCGCGATCCGGGTGCTCGACGGCGCGCTCGACGGGCTGCGACGACTGCTCCGCTGAGCTCACAGGTTGTTTCCAGGTGGCGCCCAGCGCGACCGCAGCCGGAGCACGGATGATGGGAGCCATGGCGGCTACCCAGACCGAGGCCCGACTGCTCGTCGTCGAGGACGATCCCAACATCCTCGAACTGCTCTCCGCGAGCCTGCGCTTCGCCGGTTTCGACGTGGCGACGGCGACCAGCGGCAGCGCCGCGCTGCACGCCGCCAAGGACCACCGGCCCGACCTGGTCGTGCTCGACGTGATGCTGCCCGACCTCGACGGCTTCGAGGTCATCCGGATGCTCCGCGAGGGTGGCACGCGTACCCCGGTGGTGTTCCTGACCGCGCGGGACGCCACCGACGACAAGATCCGTGGGCTGACCCTGGGCGGCGACGACTACGTCACCAAGCCGTTCAGCCTGGAGGAGTTGACCGCCCGGATCCGGGCCGTGCTGCGGCGCACCGCGACCGGCGAGCACGCGCCGTCCCGGCTCACCTTCGCCGACCTGGAGCTGGACGAGGAGACGCACGAGGTGCACCGGGCCGGCCAGCGGGTGCAGCTGTCGCCGACCGAGTTCAAGCTGCTGCGCTACCTCATGCTCAACGCCAACCGGGTGCTCAGCAAGGCGCAGATCCTCGACCACGTCTGGAACTACGACTTCCGCGGTGACGACAACATCGTCGAGTCCTACATCTCCTACCTGCGGCGCAAGGTCGACAACACCCAGCCCCGGCTGATCCACACCCTGCGCGGGGTGGGTTACGTGCTCCGCAAGCCGGCGGCGTGAGCGCCGTCCACGACGCGAAGGGCTGGCTGCGCGGGATCCCGCTCCGGCTCAAGCTGGTCACCGCCGTGCTGGCACTGGTCGGCGGGGCACTGCTGGTCATCAGCGTCTCCACCGCGTACTTCCTGCACGACTATCTGGTGGGCCGGATCGACGGCGAGCTGGACGACCAGCTCGACCGCGGTGTGACGGTCAGCCAGGAGAACCTGAGCACGCTTCCGACCGACTACCTGGTCGCGCAGTGGAACAGCACCGTCCGGCAGGGCAAGGTGGCACGCGACCGCGCGCTCGACGACCAGGACCTGCCGGCGGGCATCGGCCAGCAGAGCTGGTACGACGAGCACGCCAACGGGGAAGCGTTCACCGACGACGGCGCCGACAAGCGGGTCCGGTGGCGGTTGATGGTGCGGCAGGACGGCGACGACTCGTACCGGGTGGTCGGCCAGAACCTCGACGACGTCGATCTCTCCGTCCGGCAGCTGCTCTGGATAGACCTGCTGGTCGGTGGAGCGGTGATGATCATCCTGGCGTCGGTGGGTGCGGGCATCGTGCGTACCAGCCTGAAGCCCCTGGTGGAGATCGAGCGGACCGCGGCGGCCATCGCCGGCGGCGACCTGACCCGGCGGGTGCCCGACCCGGAGGAGGGGCGGGCCTGCCCGACCTCCGAGCTGGGCCGGCTCTCCCGGGCGTTGAACGCGATGCTGGCCCAGATCGAGGCCGCGTTCACCGCGCGGGCCGCCTCCGAGGCGGCGGCGCGCAGCGCCGAGATGGGCGCCCGGGACGCGGCCGCCTCGGCGCAGGCGTCGGAGGCGCGGGCCCGCCGCTCGGAGGAGCGGATGCGGCAGTTCATCGCGGACGCCTCGCACGAGCTGCGTACCCCGCTGACCACCATCCGGGGCTTCGCCGAGCTGTACCGGCAGGGCGCGGCGCGGGAGCCGGAGCAGACCGCCGACCTGCTGCGCCGGATCGAGGACGAGGCGTCCCGGATGGGGCTGCTGGTCGAGGATCTGCTGCTGCTGGCCCGGATGGACCGGGAGCGGCCGATCGCGCTGGCCCCGGTGGAGCTGCCGGTGCTGGCCTCGGACGCGGTGGAGGCGGCCCGGGTGGTGGATCCGGACCGGCGGATCGAGCTGGAGCGGGAACCGGGTTCCGGCCCGCTGGTGGTGCTCGGCGACGACGCCCGGCTGCGCCAGGTGATCGGCAACCTGATGACCAACGCGCTCACCCACACGCCGTCGGACGCCGCGGTGACGCTGCGGCTGCGGGCGGAGACCGGCAACGTCGCCGTGGTGGAGGTCGCGGACACCGGGCCCGGCCTGACGCCGGAGCAGGCCGAACGGGTCTTCGAGCGGTTCTACCGGGTGGACGCCGCCCGGACCCGGCGGGCCGGCGGGCCGACCAGCACCGGGCTCGGCCTGGCCATCGTCGCCGCGCTGGTGGCGGCGCACCACGGCACGGTCGAGGCGGCCGAGACGCCGGGCGGGGGCGCCACGTTCCGGGTGAAGCTGCCGCTGCTGCCGGAGTCGCCGGAGCCGGGCGAGTGACTTACAGAAAACATTCAGGCGGATTCCAGGCTGGTGACAGTGCCACGGGGAAAGCTGGTGTCATGACCGAGCACGAGACCGATCCGCAGCGGTCGCCGGCCCCCGCCGACGCCGAGCCGTCGCACCACACCGCCGAGCTGCCCCGCGTCGAGAGCGGGACGTCGGACTCCACCACCACCCCGGCCGCCGCGCCGGTTCCGGCCGACTCCCCGGCCGCCGGAACCACAGCCCACGCCGGCTCTCCCGACACGCCGACTCCGTCGGGGTGGGCGACCCGGCCCGGCCCGGATTCGCCGGCCGCCGCCGGCGCCCAGGCCGACCCGGCAGCCCACGGCGGCCAGAGCACCCCCGCCGGCTCGCCGGGCCACCCGTACGGGCCGTCCGCCGCGACGCCGTCCGCCCCGCCGTACCCGGTCTCCGGGCAGTCGCAGCAGCCCTACCCGTGGTACGGGGGCCAGCACCAGGGCGGTTGGGCGCAGCAGGGCAGCGCCGGCTACCCGTCGTCGCCGCACTCCGCCGGCCCGGTACCGACCTACCAGGCCCAGCCGCACCAGCAGTACCCGCACCAGGCCGGGCAGCCGGTCCCGCCGTGGGGTCCGCACCAGCCGGCGCGGCCGAGCCGGGCCGGCAAGTTCGTCGGCGCGGGCGCGCTGGCGCTGGCCCTGATGCTCGGTTCGGGCGTGGCCGGCGGCGCGCTGGCCCTCGCGCTCGACGACGGCGGCGGCGTCACCCGCACCTACTCCGCCGCCCCGGTGATCAACAGCGCCGACCTGCCCAAGATCGCGGCTGCGGTCCAGGACAGCATCGTCACGATCATGACGAACAGCGGTGAGGGCTCCGGGGTGATCCTCAGCGCCGACGGGTACGTGCTGACCAACAACCACGTGGTCGCCTCCGCCGGCGGGGACACCGTCAAGGTGGTCTTCGCCGACGGCAAGACCGCCTCGGCGAAGATCGTCGGGACCGACCCGAAGACCGACCTCGCGGTGGTCCAGGCCAGCGGCGTGAGCAACCTGAAGGCGGCGAAGTTCGGCGACAGCGACGCCATGCAGGTCGGCGACCAGGTGCTCGCCCTGGGCAGCCCGCTCGGCCTCCAGGGCTCGGTGACCGCCGGCATCCTGAGCGCCCGCGACCGCACCATCGCCGCCGGCGAGGGCGGCCAGCAGCAGAACCCGCAGCAGGGCGCCAGCTCGATCTCCGGGCTGCTGCAGACCGACGCGCCGATCAACCCGGGCAACTCCGGCGGCGCGCTGGTCAACACCCGGGGTGAGGTGATCGGGATCAACACCGCGATCGCCACCGCCGGGCAGGGCAGCAACGGCAACATCGGCGTCGGCTTCGCCATCCCGAGCAACAAGGCCAAGGACGTGGCCGAGAAGCTCCAGCGGGGCGAGAAGGTCAGCCACCCGTCGCTCGGGGTGAGCGTGAACGCCGCCGAGGACGGCGGCGCCCTGGTCGCCGCCGTCACGCCGGGCAGCGCCGCCGAGAAGGCCGGGCTCCAGCGGGGCGACGTGATCACCAAGTTCGGCGACACGGTGGTCAACGACTCCAACGATCTGGTCGGCGCCGTGCAGGCCGGCAAGGTCGGCGACCGGGTCGAGGTCCAGTACAAGCGAAACGGATCGGCCGAGACGGCAACCGTGACGCTCGCCGAGACGTCATAGTCCGCGAGACCTGCCTCCCTCCCGGGCGGCGGGTGACGGAGCCAAGGGGGTTGGCTCCGTCACCCGCCGCCCTTTTTCGTGCCTCACCCGGTCCGGGTGACCCGGGCTCACCCCCACCGGCGGCACCCTCGGGACATGACCACCACCGTCGCCGTACGCACCGACCAGGAGATCCAGCGGGACGTCCTCGCCGAGCTGGACTGGGACGCGCAGACCCGGCCCACCGAGATCGGCGTGACCGTCGCCGACGGCGTGGTCACGCTCACCGGCCACGTGGACAGCTACGCCCGGCGCTGGGCGGCCGAGCGCTGCGCGCACCGGGTACGCGGGGTGCGTGCCGTCGCCAGCGAGCTCGACGTCGACCTGCCGGTCACGGACCGGCGTACCGACGCCGACATCGCGATCGCGGCCAGCCGGGCGCTGGAGTGGGACAGCTTCGTGCCGGCCGAGCGGCTGGACGTGACCGTCGCCGACGGCTGGGTCATGCTCCGCGGCGAGGTGGAGTACGGCTTCCAGCGTCGGACCGCCGAACGCGAGCTGCGCCGGCTGCGGGGCGTACGCGGGGTGACCAACCTGGTCGAGGTGCGCCCGCCGACTCCGCCCAGCGACGAGCAGAACCGCCGTGACCTGCGCCGCCTGCTCGTCCGGCGGACCGGGACCGAACGCGTCGACGCCCGGGTCGAGGGCGACACCGTGGTGCTCGCCGGCGTGGTGCGCGCCTGGTGGCAGCGGGAGGAGGCGGAACGGGCGGCCTGGGCCCTGCCCGGCGTACGGGAGGTGCACGTCGGGATCGTGGTGACCGACTGAGCGTCGGCCGCCCGCCGTCGCCGTCGGCCGAGGGCCGGCGGCGCCGCCGTTTACCGCCGGTCGGGTCGGGAACCCGCCGCCGATCGGGTACGCCGGGGACCAACGGGGAGGGCTCGTGGCCGTGAACCAGCCGGACCGCGCGTGGACCGGACCTCTCCGGATCGCGATGGTGGTGCCGCCGTGGCTCTCGGTGCCGCCACCCGGGTACGGCGGGCTGGAGACGCTGGTGGCCGGGCTGGTCGACGCGCTGATCGACCGGGGGCACGCGGTGACGTTGTTCGGCGCGGGCACGGAGCACGGCACGAACGCCCGCTTCGTCTCCACCTGCGCGGAGTTGCAGTACGACCGGCTCGGCGAGTCGCTGCCCGAGCTGGCCCACCTGGCCCACGTCGACCGCCTGGTGGACCCGGCCGACTTCGACCTGGTGCACGACCACACCACCATCGGCCCGATGGTGGCCGGCCGCCGCCGCGTTCCCACCGTGGCCACGGTGCACGGCAACCCGGTCGGCGAGTACGGCACGGTGCTCAGCAACACCGACCGGGGCGTGGGCCTGATCGCGATCTCGCACGCCCAGCGCCGGGCCAACCCGGGCCTGCCGTGGGTCGGCACGGTGCACAACGCGATGCCGCTGCGGGACGTCCCGCGCAAGCGGTCGCCGGGGGCCGGGCCGGTGCTCTGGCTCGCCCGGTTCAGCCCGGACAAGGGCCCGGACGTGGCGATCCGGGCCTGCCGCGCGGCCGGGCTGCCGCTCACCCTGGCCGGCAAGTGCCACGAGCCGGCCGAGCGCCGCTACCTGGAACAGGTGGTCGAGCCGATGCTGGACTCCGACGTGACGCTGGTGGTGAACGCGGACCGGGAGGCCACGCTGCGGCTGCTGCTCGACGCCCGCTGTCTGATCATGCCGATCCAGTGGGCGGAGCCGTTCGGCATGGTGATGGTGGAGGCGATGGCGACCGGTACGCCGGTGGTCGCGCTGGGCCGGGGCGCGGTGCCGGAACTGGTCCGGCCGGGCGTCACCGGTCTGGTCTGCGACCACGCCGACGAGCTGCCGGCGGCCCTGCGGGCGGCGGCCGGCCTGGACCCGGCGGACTGCATCGCGCACGTCGCGGAGAACTTCTCGGTGGAACGGATGGCCGCCGATCACGAGGCGGTGTACCGGGGCTTCCTGGCCGCGCGGGCCACCACGGACCGCCCGCGCGCGGTCACCCCGGTCGTCGCCGGCTGACCGGTCAGGTCGGTCCGGCCAGCAGCCGCGCGGCGGCGGCGTCGAGCTGCCGCGCGTACCCGGGACTGATGCTGCCCTCGCGCCGGCGCTCGGCGATCTTGCCGCGGAGCCGGTCCACGGCGGCGGTCACCTCGCCCTCGTCGGCGGCGACCGCGTTGCGCAGCAGGTTGCGCAGGTCGACGCCGACGTCGTCGCGGATCTGCCCCTCCGCCAGCCCGGCCGCGATCAGCCCGTCGACCCGTTCGGCCGCGTCGGCCGGGTCGGCGGCCGGAGCGGTCGGCCCGACGGTGGCGGCCGGCGGCGTCGGCTCGGTGGACGGGGTGCCGGCCGTCTCCTCCGGCGCGGTGGACGGCACCCGCACCGGCGCGGTGGTCGGCAGCGCCCCGGGCTGGCTCGGCCGGTCCGGGGTGAGCGCGGGCACCAGCAGCGCGGCGGCGGCGACCACCGCCACGCCGGCCCCCGCCCACGCGAGCGCGCGTCGCCGGTCCGGCGCGGGACCCGGCGTCGCCGCGGTCGCCGTCGTCGGGTTCGGGGGAGCGGGCAGCGCGGGCAGGGTCATCGTCGGTGCCAGCATGGTGGCCGCCTGCGGGTCGGCGGGCAGCAGCTGGTCGCGGAGCACGGCCGCCACCCGGTGCGCGGTCGGCCGGCGGCGCGGGTCCCGGTCCAGGCAGCGCAGGCAGATCTCCGCGACCGGCCGGGGCAGCCCCGGCACGCCGTCCAGGGTGGGCGCCGGGCTGTCCGCCAGCGCGGCGCTCAGCTGCTCCCAGGTGTCCGCCGGGTACGGCGGCTGGCCGGTCAGCGTCTCGAACAGCAGCACGCCCAGCGAGTAGACGTCGGTGGCCGGCTGGGCCGGGGCGCCGTCCAGCCGCTCCGGCGCCACGTACGCCGGGGTGCCGAACGTGCCGCCGTCCTCGTCCTCGTCCGGCTCGCCGATCCGGGTGGCGATGCCGAAGTCGAGCACCTTGGCGCCGTTGCCGGTCATCATCACGTTGGCCGGGGTCACGTCCCGGTGCACGATGCCGAGCCGGTGCGCCGCGGCGAGCGCCTCGGCCACCTGGGCGCCCGTCTCCACCGCCGTCGGCCAGGGCAACGGCCCCTCGGTCAGCCGGTGCTCCAGCTCCTCGCCGCTGAGCAGCTCCATCACCACGAACGAGGTGATCGCACCGTCCGGGGCCACCGTCTCGCCGTAGTCGTGCACGGCGGTGACGTGCGGGTGGTCGAGCTGGGCGGCGGAGCGGGCCTCCTCGCGCACCATGTCCCGGAAGCGGGCGTCCGCGGCGAGCGAGGGGGCGAGGACCTTGACCGCGACCACCCGGTCGAGCACCTCGTCGCGGGCGCGCCAGATCACCGACATGCCGCCGGCGCCGATCCGGTCGATGAGCCGGTACCGCCGGGCCAGCAGACGGCCGGCCTGCAGTGTCGCCATCGCCTCGCACCTGCCTGGGCTCGGGAGCGCTACCAGGTTGCGGGAATGTGTCCGACCTGTCAACGGCCGTCCGATCCCGGGTCGCGGCCCGCGCGCCGCCGCTGACCGTCCGTGACGGCCGTGGTCGGCCCCGCCGCCACCGACGGGCCGGGCTGTGGGCCGCGTGCCAGGATGAACGGCATGGCGGGTGGTCCGGTGGCGTTCGTGCTCGGCGGCGGGGGAGTGCTCGGCGCCGTCGAGGTGGGCATGCTGCGGGCCCTGTTCCGCCACCGGATCCGACCCGACCTGGTGCTCGGCACCTCGATCGGCGCGGTCAACGGCGCCCTGGTGGCCGCCGACCCGACCGAGGCGGTGACCGACCGGCTGGTCCGCCTCTGGGCCTCCCCGGAGGCCAGCGAGGTGTACGGCGACTCGGTCGCCCGGCAGCTGCGCCGCTTCGCCGCGCGTACCCACCTGCACTCGCCCCGCCCGCTGCGCCGCCTGCTGGAGAGCGAGCTGGGCGAGGGCACCACGTTCGCCGACCTGGCCGTGCCGTTCCGCTGCTGCGCCGCGAACATCGAGCGCGCCGCCGAGCACTGGTTCAGCGAGGGCCCGCTGGTGCCGGCCGTGCTCGCGTCCGCCTCGGTGCCGGGGCTGCTGCCGCCCACCCAGATCGCCGGGCAGCACTACATCGACGGCGGGGTGGTCAACTCGATCCCGGTCGGCGAGGCGGTGGCCGCCGGCGCGACGCAGATCTTCGTGCTCCAGGTGGGCCGGATCGACCGCGAGCTGAGCCCACCGCGCCGGCCCTGGGAGATCGCCCAGGTCGCGTTCGAGATCGCCCGCCGGCACCGCTTCGCCCGCGAGATGGCGGCGCTGCCCGACGGCGTCGCGGTGCACGTGCTGCCGACCGGCGGTCTGGACCCGCGCGACGACAGCCCGTGGGCGTACCGGGACATGGCGGCCGTGGGGCGGCGGATCAGCCGGGCGTACACCGCCTCGCGCCGCTACCTGGACACCGCGCTGGAGCGTTGATGCCGCTGCCACCCCGCTGGCTACGCCGGTTGCTGCTCGCACCCGGCGTGGTGCTGCTCGCCGTCGCCGTGGTGACCACGCTCCCGGTCTGGGCGCTGCTGGCGCTGGCCGCGTCGCCGCTGGTGCCGGGGCGGCTGCGCCCGCTGCGGCTGCTCTGGATCGGTGCCGTCTACCTGGTCTGGGACGCCGCCGCGCTGCTCGCCCTCTTCCTGCTCTGGGTGGCCTCCGGCTTCGGCGCGTACAAGCGGTCGCCGGCGTTCCAACGGGCCCACTACGTGGTCGCCGGCCGTTTCCTGCGGGTGCTGTTCTGGCAGGCCCGGTGGACGCTGCGGCTGAGCATCGACGTGGTCGGCACCGACCCGGACACCGCGCTGCCCGGCCGGCCCGAGCTGGTGCTCTGCCGGCACGCCGGGCCCGGTGACTCGTTCATCCTGATCCACGCGCTGGTGAACTGGTTCCACCGGGAACCCCGGATCGTGCTCAAGGAGAGCCTCCAGTGGGACCCGGCCATCGACGTGCTGCTCAACCGGCTGCCCAACCGCTTCATCGCGCCCGGCGCGGACGGCCGGGACTCGGCGGTCCGGCAGATCGGCCACCTGGCCACCGGCCTGGACGACGACGACGCCTTCGTGATCTTCCCCGAGGGCGGCAACTTCACCCCGTCGCGCCGGCTGCGCGCCATCGCCCGGCTGCGGTCGCTCGGCCTGGAGCGGATGGCGCTGCGCGCCGAGCGCATGCAGCACGTGCTTGCCCCGCAGCCCGGCGGGCTGCTCGCCGCGCTCGACGCCGCGCCGGACGCCGGGGTGATCTTCGTGGCGCACACCGGGCTCGACCAGATGCTCACCGTCGCGGACGTGTGGCGCGAGCTGCCGATGGACAAGCGGATCGTGATGCGGTTCTGGTCCGTCCCACCGGAGGAGATCCCGGCCGGCAAGCAGGAACGCGTCGACTGGCTGTTCGACTGGTGGGGTCGGATCGACCGGTGGGTCGCGGCCAACCGGGACGACACGGCCGACGCCTGACCGGATTCCCGCGCGGTTCGCGGCGGCGGCGCGGTCGTCCGCGTAGGGTGCGCTGGTGGAGCAGATCTGCGTGGTGACGACGGTGGTGGACGCCCGCGGGGTGGCGGACGTCCTGGCGGCTGCCGCCGTCGCCGGCCGGCTGGCGGCGTGCGCCCAGGTCGGTGGGCCGGTGGACAGCACCTACTGGTGGCAGTCGGCGATCCAGACCACCGCCGAGTGGTCGGTGCGGTTCAAGACCGCGCCGGACCGGGTGGACGCGCTGGTCGACCAGCTCCGCGCCAACCACCCGTACGAGGTGCCGGAGATCCTGGTCAGCCGCGAGGACAGCGGCAACCCCGGCTACACCGCCTGGGTGCGCGAGCAGACCCGTCCCTAGGTACGCCTACTCTGTCCGCCCGCCCCGGGGGCGACGAAGCTGGCGGGGTGGAGAACACCGGTTACCCCTGTCCCGGTTGCGGCGCCCCGGCCGACCTCGTCGCCGGATGCCGCGGCTGCGGCCGCCCGCCGTACCCGCCCGCCGCCGAGGTGGTCCGGCTGGACCGGGAGATCGCCGCGCTGACCCCGAAGGTCGAGGCGGCCCGGGCCGCGTACCAGGATCTCGCCGGCCGGTTCTCCACGGTCCGTCAGGCCCGGGCGGCGCTGGCCGCCCGGATCCGCCTGGAGATCCCCGCGCCGCGTCCGGTCGCCGCGCCGGCGCCGGTCGTCGCCGGACCGCCGCCGGTACGACCGCTGCCGCCCGTCGCGTCGGCCCGCCCCGGCGGCGCGGAGACCTCCACCCGGGCCGTGCAGGGCCTGCTCTTCGTCCTGGGTGGACTGTTGCTCGGCACCGCCGCGGTGGTCTTCACCGCGGTCGCGTGGGCCGCGTTCGGGGTGGCCGGTCGGGCGCTGATCCTGCTCGCGGTCACCGTGGTCGCCCTCGCCGCGCCGCTGGTGGCCCGGGCGCGCGGGCTGCGCGGCACCGCCGAGACGATCGCCGCGGTGGGCCTGCTCCTGGTGCTCCTGGACGGGTACGCCGCCTGGTCGGTGAACCTGTTCGGGGTGGCCGGCTGGCCGGGCAGCCGGTACGCCGCGCTGGTGGCGGCGGCCGCTGCGCTGGTGGCCGCCGGGTACGGGCGGCTCAGCCGCCTCACCGGGCCGTGGTTCGCGGCGTGGCTGGCCGCGCAGCCGGTGCTGCCGCTGGCCGTGGCGGCGGCCCGGCCGGGCGCGGCGGGTTGGGCGCTGGTGCTGACCGCGTCGGCGCTGGGCGACCTCGTGGTGGTGGTCGCCCTGCGTCGCCGGGCCCGCGCCGGTGGGGGGTCGGCCGCCGGGGCGGTGCTGGCCGGCGAGGTGCTCGGCTGGGTCGGGCACGGCGCGGCGTTGGCCCTGGCGGCCGGCTGCGCGCTGGTGCCGCTGGCCCTCGGCCGGGCCGCCGGCACGCCGCTGCTGGCCGGTGGCCCGCTGCTGGTGGTCGCGCTGGCCCTGCTCGCCGGCGCGGTCGCGGCCGGCGGGCGGCTCTGGCGGGCGGTGACCGCCGGCCTGCTGGTGCCGGTGCTCGCGGCCGCGCTGCTGCGGCCGGTGGCCGAGCTGCGTCCCGGGCTGCTGCTGCTCGCGGCCGGGCTCGCGGTGGCGGTACTGGCCGGAGCGGTCCGGGCGTTGCCGGCGGGGCTGCGGACCGGCCCCCGGGTGGGCGCCCTCGCGGTGACCGCCGGGCTGGGCCAGGTCACCGTCGTGCTCACCGGGCTGGTGGCCGCCGCGAGCGCGGCCGTCGCCTTCCCGGCCTGGCAGGGCGGCCGGACCGCGCCGGCCCCGTCCTGGGGCTGGCAGCTGCCGCCGGCGTTGCTGCTCACCGCCGGCGCGGTCGCGCTGCTGACGCCCCGGGCCGCCCGGCCGCTGGTGAGGGCGGTCGCCGCCGGGCTGACCGCCCTGGCCGTGCCGGCCGTGGCCGCGACGCCGTGGCCGCTGGTGCTGGTCGTCGACCTGGTGGCGGCCACCGCGCTGCTGCTGGCCGCCGTGGCCCGCCCGCGCCCGGGCCGGGTCGTCGTCCCCGTCGCCGCGTCGACCGGCGTGGTGCTGCTCGGGCACGCGCTGCTGGTCGGTTGCGCCGCGCCGGCCGGGGCGGGCGCGGTGCTCGCCGTGTCGGCCGCGCTCGGCGTGACGGTGGCCGCGCTCGGCCGGCGTGGGCGGGGCGCGCAGCCGGTCGTCGCCGGCGTCGCGTTGGCAGTGGCGCTGGTCGCCGTCCCGGCCGGGGTGGTCGTCGGGCTGCTCGGCCTGGGCGCGCCGCCCTGGTGGCAGCTGCGGGGCGGGACCGCCGCCGTCGTGGTGCCGGTGCTCGCCGTCCTGGCGGCCCGCCGCACCTGGCCCGACCTGAGCGGGTACGCCTCGGCGGGGCTGGCCGTCACGCTCGCCGCGGTCGGTCTCGGGCCGCTGGTCGGGGCGGGCGCGGAGCCGGTGGGGCTCTACGCCGTGGCGGGTGCGCTGCTGGCGCTGGCCGCCGGCGGCGGGGCCCGGCCGGCGCCCGTCCTCCGCGCGGTGGGCTTCCCGCTGGCCGGGCTCGCGCTGCTGATCGCCGCGCCGGTGGCGCTGGCCGTGCTGGTGGACCTGCCGGTCCGACCCTGGTCCGGGGTGCCCGCCGCCACGGCGGCGCCGGTGGAGGCGGCCCGGGCCGGGCTGGCGCTGCTGCTCCTGGGTGTCGCCGCGGCGGCGTACACCCGGGTCGCGTCGCCGGGCGGGCGTCGGCGGCTGCCGGCGCTGGCCGCGTCGTCGTTCGGCGCGGTGGCCCTGCCGGTGCTGGTGGCGGCGGCAGGGGCGCCCTGGCCGGTGGTGCCGGCGCTGGCGTTCGGGACCGGGCTCGTCGCGCTGCTGGTCGCCGCGTCGGCCGGCCCGCGTCCGGCGCTGCCGGCGGTGCTGACGCCGTTGGGGACGGTCCTGGTGGCGACCGGCTTCGGTGGCCTGCTGGCCACCCGCGCCGGGACGCTCGCCGGGCTGGGCGCGCTGGTGGTGGCCGGCGCCGTGGCCGGGGTGACGGGGCGCCCGGTCGTGGTCCGGCTCGCCGGCTGGCTGGGCGCGGTCGCCTCGGCCACCGGCTTCGCGCTCACCGCGTCGCTGGCCGCCGGGCTGCCGCCGCGTACCGCCGGGTTCGCGGTCCTGGCCGTCGCGGCGGTGACCCTGCACGCGGTGCCATCGCTGCGCGGCGGGGCGTTCGGGGGGCCGGCGACGGGCGGCGGCGCGTCGGGGGTGCCGGCGGCGGACGCACCGGGTGGCGGGGTCGGGGAGCGGGTGGCTTCGCCCGACCGGGTGGCCCGGGTCGGGGCGCCGGCGCTGGAGGCGGCGGCCCAGGCGGTGGCGCTGCTCGCGCTGCTGCTCACCGTGGGCGCGCTGCGCCACGCGGCGGCGGTGTGCGTGCTGTGGGGGGCGGTCGTCGCGCTGCGGGTGCTGCGTCGGGGCGAGACGCCGGCCGGGCGGCGGGCGCTGGCGGGCGGCGCGGCCGGAAGTGAACTGTTCGGCGGCTGGCTGCTGCTCGGCGCCGGCGGGGTGACGGTGCTGGAGGCGTACACCGTGCCGGCGGCGGTGCTCGCGCTCGCCGCCGGTCTGGTGGCGCTGCGGCACCGGCCAGGGCTGACCAGTTGGCTGGCGCTCGGCCCGGGGCTCGGCGCGGCGTTGCTGCCCAGCCTCGTCTCGGTGCTGGCGTCCGGGGAGCCGCAGCCGTGGCGACGCCTGGCGCTCGGGGTGGTGGCGCTCGGTGTCGTGCTCGGCGGGGCGGTCCGGCGCTGGCAGGCCCCGGTCGTGCTGGGCGCGGCCACGCTGGTGCCGTTGGCGCTGCACGAGCTGGCCCGGGGTTGGGACCTGCTGCCCCGTTGGATCTTCCTCGGGCTGGGCGGCGTGCTGCTGATCGCCCTGGCCGCCACGTACGAGCGCCGCCGCCGCGACCTGGCCCGCCTGCGCACCCTGGTCGGCCGCCTGACCTGACCCCCCGACGGGACGGGTGGGGGTAGCACCACCGGGGATCCGGGGGTGTGCGGGATTAACTCCGGGTGTTCGGGTCGGGAGGATCGGTGACGGAGAGTCGCGCGGCGTGCGCGGCTCGCGGCACCGGGGGGCGACACCGCATGAGCACTTCCACGTTGGCGGCGCCGGGGGCGCGGCGGGGCAGCGACTACGCGCGCCTGTCCCGCCGGGTCGCCGAGGCGGGCCTGTTCCACCGGCGGCCCGGCCGGTACGCCGTCCGCATCGTCCTCACCCTGGGCGCCTTCCTGGCCGGCTGGGCGCTGGTGGCGGCGGTCGGGGACTCCTGGTGGCAGCCGGCGCTGGCGGTCGCGATGGCGGTGGCCACCACCCAGGTGGCGTTCCTCGGCCACGATGCGGGGCACCGGCAGATGTTCCGCCGGCGCGGCCCGAGCGAGGTGGCCGGCCTGGTCGCCGGCAACCTTGCGGTCGGGCTCAGCTACGGCTGGTGGGTGGACAAGCACAACCGGCACCACGCCAACCCGAACCACACCGACGAGGACCCGGACGTGGGCGCCGGCGCGCTGGTCTGGACGCACGAGCAGGCGCGGGCCACCCGGGGCCTGAGCCGGTGGATGGCCCGTCGGCAGGCGTGGCTGTTCTTCCCGCTGCTGCTGCTGGAAGGGTTGGCGCTGCACGTGGCGAGCGTCCGGGCGCTGACCGGCCGGGAGCCGGACGGCCGGTGGCGCGTCCCGGTGCGGCACCGGGCGGTGGAGGGGCTGCTGCTGGCGGCGCACGGCGTCGGCTACGTCGGACTGCTCCTGGCGGTGATGTCCCCGGGCAAGGCGCTGGTCTTCGCCGCCGTGCACCAGGGCCTGTGGGGCCTCTACATGGGGTGTGCGTTCGCCCCCAACCACAAGGGCATGCCGATGCCGACCGCCGAGGACAACCTCGACTATCTGCGCAAGCAGGTGCTCACGTCCCGCAACGTGCGCGGCGGCCGCGTCGTCGACCTGGCGCTGGGCGGCCTGAACTACCAGATCGAGCACCACCTGTTCCCGAACATGCCCCGCGCCAACCTGCGCCGGGCCCGGCCGCTCGTCCGGGCGTACTGCGCCGAACAGGGCATCCCCTACGCGGAGACCGGGCTGATCGAGTCGTACCGGCAGGCGTTGGCGCACCTGCACGACGCGGGCCGCCCACTGCGGGCGGGCTGAGTCGGGGGGAGACACGGCAGGGGGCGTCGGGGGGACGTCCCCTGCCGTGGCGCGCGCCCCTTCCGGGCGGGCGGCACCGGGCCGCCGTCGGGAGCGGCCGGTAGGGTCGTCGCCAGGTGGAGGGCGCGCCACGGTGGTGGCGCGCGGCCCAACGGGGCGGATCGCCCCGGGCGGGTCAGGCGACGACATCGTGCGGAGCGCGGCATGAGATTCGAGATCAGCAAGGTGCTGGACGCCATCGAGGGGCGGGTCTGCACCGACCCCTCGCTGGCCCGGGCCGTGGTCGACCTGGCCGAGGTCATCCGCTGGCAGAACCTGGACGGTGGCCGCCCGGCCAGCCTGTTGCGGCTCGGCATGGTGATCGACGCCCTGTCCCGGCAGATCGGCGAGGACAGCGTCCCGGTCTACGCGATCGTGCACCGGGCGCTGCTGTCCGACGCGGACCTGACCTCCAACGAGCGGATGGTGGTCCGCCGCTGGGCCGACGACGGCCTGGTGGAGGTGCTCGACCAGCCCGGTGACCGGATGTTGGAGGTGGCCGACCTGCTCGGCCTGCCGGTGCTCACCCGGGCCCGGTTGGACGGGCTCGTCGGCCGCTACCCGTGGCTCGGCCAGGCCGGCCGGGTGCTCGCCCCGGTGCCCGGCGCCGGCGGTCCGGTCTTCATCGCGCACGTCGGCGGCGGCCAGGACCCGACCACGGGCAGTCGCTCGCCGGCCGGGGTCAAGGTGCTCTCCCGGCAGTGGCGCTGCCCCGAGCCGGGGTGCGCCCTGTTCGGCGGCGGCGGGGGTGGCGGCGCGTTCGCCGACCTGGCCGCGGTGGACCGTGCCCCGGCCGAGCAGCCGCCACCCACGCTGCGCACCGGCGTACCGACGTGTCCGCGGCACGGCGCTCGGCTCTCCGACGGCGGACCGCGTCCGCGCAGCGAGGTGCTGGCGGTGCGGATCGGCGGGCTGGTGCGGCGGCGCTTCGCGCTCACCGAGACCGAGCCGGTGGCGGTCGGGCGGGCGCCGGACGGGCCGGGCGGGGTGACGCTCGGCCAGTGGCTCAACGACGAGGCCCGGCGCTGGATCAGCCGCAGCCACGTCCAGTTCGCGCTGGGCCGCGGCGGCGAGGTGGTGGTCACCGACATCAGCACGAACGGCTCCGGCGTACGACCGGGCGGATCCATGGTCGAGACGGAGCGGATCCCGCTACCGCCGCAGCAGTCCCGGGTGCTGGGCGAGGGCGACCTGATCGAGCTCTACCCGGGCGTGCAGGTCGGCCGCGCCGGCGAGATGGCCAGCGACGCGACCTACACCCCGAACTCGGTGATGGCCGAGGCGCCGACCATGGCGATGCGGCTGCCGCGCCCCTGACCGTCGCACGCGAGGGCGCCGGGACCGTCGTGGTCCCGGCGCCCTGTCGCGTACGGAGTCAGCCGGCCAGCACGGCGGCGAGCTGCGCCACCGCGTGGTCGATCTCCTCGGCGGTGATCACCAGCGGCGGGGCGAGCCGGATGGTCGAGCCGTGGGTGTCCTTGGCCAGCACCCCCCGCTCCATCAGCCGCTCGCAGGCCTCCCGGCCGCTCATCAGCGCCGGGTCGATGTCGACGCCCGCCCAGAGGCCGCGGACGCGCACGGCGACGAGGCCCTTGCCGAGCAGCGCCTCCAGACCGGTCCGCAGCCGCTCGCCCAGCTCGGCCGAGCGCCGCTGGAACTCGCCGGTGGCGAGCAGGCGGACCACCTCGGTGGCGACCGCGCAGGCCAGCGGGTTGCCGCCGAACGTGGAGCCGTGCTGACCCGGCTGGAGCACGCCGAGCACGTCGGCGTTCGCGGCCACCGCGGAGACCGGCACGATGCCGCCGCCGAGCGCCTTGCCCAGCAGGTACATGTCCGGGACGACGCCCTCGTGGTCGCAGGCGAAGGTGTGGCCGGTGCGGCCCAGGCCGGACTGGATCTCGTCGGCGACGAAGAGCACGTTCCGGTCGGTGCAGAGCTGGCGCACACCCGGCAGGTAACCCTCCGGCGGCACCACCACGCCCTGCTCGCCCTGGATCGGCTCCAGCAGCACGGCCACCGTGTTCTCGTCGATCGCCGCGGTGAGCGCGTCCAGGTCGCCGTAGGGGACCACGGTGAAGCCCGGCGTGTACGGCCCGAAGTCGGCCCGTGCGTCCTCGTCGGTGGAGAAGCTGACGATGGTGGTGGTGCGGCCGTGGAAGTTGCCCTCCGCCACCACGATGTTGGCCTGGCCCGGGGCCACACCCTTGACCTGGTAGCCCCACTTGCGGGCGACCTTGATGCCGGTCTCCACCGCCTCGGCGCCGGTGTTCATCGGCAGCACCAGCTCCTTGCCGCAGAGCGCGGCGAGTTCCCGGCAGAAGTCGGCGAACTGGTCGTGGATGAACGCCCGGCTGGTCAGCGTGAGCCGGTCGAGCTGCGCGTGCGCGGCCTCGATCAGCTTCGGGTGCCGATGGCCGAAGTTCAGCGCGGAGTAGCCGGCCAGGCAGTCCAGGTAGCGGCGGCCGTCCACGTCGGTCAACCAGGCGCCCTCGGCCGAGGAGATCACCACGGGCAGCGGGTGGTAGTTGTGCGCCGTGTGACGCTCCGCGTCCCGGACCGCGGACGGAGTCCGCAGCATGTCGTCGATGATCACTTGCTCGCCTTTCCCTGACGGAGTCGCAACGTGCAGCACTTCGGTCCGCCGCCGGCCTTGCGCAGCTCGGACAGGTCGATCCCGATGGTCTCGTAGCCCCGGTCGCGCAGCTTCGCGGCCAGGTCGGTGGCCTGCGCTGGCAGCACCACGTGCCGGCCGTCGCTGACCGCGTTCAGGCCCAGCACCTCGGCGTCGGCCATGGTGGCGTGGATCGCGTCCGGGAAGAGCCGGCGCAGCACCGCCCGGCTGCCCGGGGAGAACGCCTCCGGCAGGTACGCCACGGTCCGCTCGTCGAGCACGGTGAGCGCGGTGTCCAGGTGGTAGAAGCGCGGGTCCACCAGCTGCATGGTGATCACCGGATAGCCGAAGACCTCCTGGAGCTGCGCGTGCGAGGCGTGCGCGGTGCGGAACCCGGTGCCGGCGAGCAGGTGGTCGCCGACCAGCAGGACGTCGCCCTCGCCCTCGTTGACGTGCTTCGGGTCGTACATCTCGAAGCCGGCGGCCTCGAACCAGGCCCGGTAGGCGGGCGCCTCGTCGGCGCGCTGCGGGTCCCGGAACTGCACCGCCATCGCCCTGTCGTCGATCACGGTGCCGCCGTTGGCGGCGAAGACCATGTCCGGCAGCCCGGCGACCGGGTCGATCAGCTCGACGTCGTGACCCAGGTCGAGGTAGGTCCGGCGGAGCTGCTCCCACTGCCGGATCGCCAGGTCGGCGTCGACCGGGGCGGTCGGGTCCATCCACGGGTTGATCGCGTAGTCGACGGCGAAGTACGTCGGCCGGCACATGAGGAAGCGCTGGCGGGTGGCGTCCATCGTCATGTCGTGCTCCCAGGGTCGGGCGCGCCCGGCCACGGTCGGCCCACGGGCTGGCGCCGTGGTCCAACGTTATGCGCCCCGGTACGACGACATCCACCGCGATAACGTGCGTCGAGCAGCGGATCATTGCGTCTGGACCGCTCGGCACGACGGAACGTTGCGTCGACAGCTCACGCTGGCCGCCCGTGCCCCGGACACAACTTCGGGGGCGGCGAACCGCCGCCCCCGAAAGAGGTTGTGCCCGGCCGGTGAACCACCGGAGCTGGTCGGGCTGCCGGCGCTGCCGGCGATCGGAAATGTGCCCGTCAGAACCGATCGGCAAACTGTGAGTCGAGCCACTCGCGCAGCCGGCCCACCCACTCGCCGTCGGTCGTCGGCCAGTCGAACTGGCCGGTCATCGCCACCACGCCGAGCACCACGGCGGCGATGCCGACCGCCACGCCGATCAGCGCGTCGGTCTTCCCGGCCACGTGCCGGCGCCGGGTGGCGATCAGCCCCAGGACGGCCAGCACCGCGCCGACCGCGCCCAGCCCGATGCCGTAGCCGGCAAGCGTGCCGGAGAGCACGAACAGCGCGCCGACCACGGAGACGATCAGGCCGAGCGTGGCGAGGAAACTGGCCCGCGGCTTCTTCGTCAGCGCCGGGTCGGGCTCGCGGTCGGGACGGCCGTCGCCGTCGGCGTCCACCGGACGGTCGGGACGGCCGTCGCCGTCGGTGTCGACGGGGCGGGCCACGGGGCCGGCCACGGTCGGGTCGACGGGACGGTCGGGACGCCCGTCACCGTCCAGGTCGACGGTGCGGTCCCTGGTGGGGTCCGGGTCGACGGGCGTCGCGGTCGAGCCCGACGGGCGTCGGGTCACCGCGCGCGCCGCGGCGGCCCGCTGCGCCGCCCGCCGCTCCGGCTCGCCGGTCCGCTCCGCGACCTCGACCCGGTCGGCGTCCGCGACCCGGTCGGCCTCGGCGGCCCGCTCCGACTCGGTGGCGGTCGCGCCGCTGCGGTACGTGGTCTGCGTGGCGTCCCGGTCGGTCACCACCGGCCGGTCGGCCGGCGCGTCCGCGGCGGTGTTCCCGTCGCGGGCGTCCACCACGCCGTCGCCGTTCACATCGGTATTCGACGCCGGAGGGTTCCGGCGGGACAGGATCTTCACGATGGCACCTCCTGATCCAGGCGCGGAGGCCGCGCATGACAGGGAAGGGATACCCAGGCGCGCGGAAATCGACACCCGTCGCCCGCTCCGCGCCTCCCCGGGTCACCCGCGGCAGTCCGGCGTGATGGTGCCGGGCGCCGCGCTGGTCGCCACGAGCAGGCCGAACGTCGTCGAACCGCCCGGGGGCAGCGTCCCGTTCCAGGAGGCGTTGCGGACCGTGACGTCCGGGCCGACGCCCTCCGCGACCCCGCCCCAGACCGACTGGACGCGTTCGTCACCGGACCACCGCCAGGAGGTGAGCCAGCCCGACATCGGCGCGGTCCCGTTGTTGCGCACGGTGACCGTGGCGACGAAGCCGCCGCCCCAGCTGCTGTCGATCGTGGCCGTCGCGGCGCAGAACGACAGGGTCCGCGCCGGCCCGCCGATCACCTACGGATCCCGGACGCCCTTGGTGTCGCCGAACCGGAACCAGTAGGCGGTGCCGGGTGTCAACCCGCCGACGGTCACCGACCCGGAGCGTTCCGGGCCCGTGACGGCCTCGGCCACCGGATCGCGCCACTGCGTGGCGTCCTCGCGGCTGGCGAAGAGGCTGACGACCAGCGGGGGGTCGTAGCCGCAGGGTGGGCTGAGCACCATCCAGTAGGCGATGGTGAGACTGCTGGTGGTGGCCCCGGTGACCTGGCCGCTGACCGGCAGCGCGGGCGGGCAGGTCAGCGTCGGGGCGGGCGTGGGCGTCGCCGCCGTGGAGGCGGGCGAGCGGAGGGCGCCGGCCGGAGCGGCCAGGCCGGTCAGGGCGAGCGCGGCGGCCAGGGCCGCGCCGAACGTGCGAACCATGGGGTACTCCTGGGACTGCGGGCGCCGGGCCGGGCCGACGCCGGACGGGAGACGGTCACGGCCCCGCCGCGCGATCGCCTCGGCGCGGCTCTCCGCCGTGGCGCGACCAGCGGGACGGGTGGGGGAGAGGCTGCCCGGCGCCGGGTGGCGCACCACCCCGCGCGTCCCTCCCCGGATCGAGCGGCTCGCACCGGCTCCCGGGCGCGAACGCGACCAGTCTGGCATTCGACAGGCGTCGATTCAATGACGTCCCGTGGCGGGGCCCGGCCCGGCTGGCTAACCTTGGCGGTCGTGCCAGAGGGACACACCATCCACCGCCTCGCCGCCCGGCACGCCGAGCTGTTCGCCGGCGACAAGGTGCACGCGGACAGCCCGCAGGGGCGCTTCGCCGAGGGCGCCGCCCGCCTCAGCGGCACCGTCCTCGACGGCACCGAGGCGTATGGCAAGCACCTGCTGCACCACTACGCGGGCGAGCTGACGCTGCACGTGCACCTCGGGCTGTACGGGAAGTTCGCCGACGGGTCGGGGGAGCCGCCGCCGGCGGTCGGGCAGCTGCGGCTGCGGCTGCGCAGCGACCGGCACTGGCTGGAACTGCGTGGACCCACCGCCTGCGAGCTGCTCACCCCGCCTGAGGTGGCGGCGCTGCGCGAGCGGCTCGGCCCCGACCCGCTGCGCGCCGACGCCGACCCGGACCGGGCGTACGCGCGGATCCGGCGCAGCCCCACCCCGCTGGCCGCGCTGCTGTTGGACCAGTCCGTGGTGGCTGGCACCGGCCTGATCTTCGTGACCGAGGCGCTGTTCCGCGCCGGCCTGCCGCCGCTGCTGCCCGGCCGGGACCTGACGCCGGCCGGGTGGGCGGACCTCTGGGTGGACCTGGTGACCCTGATGACCCGCGCGGTCGAGCGGGGCCGGATCGACACCGTGCGCGACGAGGACCTGCCGGAGGCGACGGGCCGGGCGCCCCGGGTCGACCGGCACGGCGGCGAGGTCTACGTCTACCGCCGTCCCGGCGCGCCCTGCCACGTCTGCGGCGCCGAGGTGCGCCGGGGCACGCTGGCGGGTCGCAACCTCTACTGGTGCCCCACCTGCCAGGCGGGCTGAGTCACCCCTCGTCCAGCAGCCAGCGGACCGTCTCGACCTGGCCGGGGAAGACCTGGTCGCCGCCGATGCTCCAGGCCAGCGTCTGGCCGACCGCCCAGCCGCGCACCCGCTCCCGGTCCAGGCCCAGCTCCGCGCTGAGCCGGTCGAGCCGGTGCCGCACCAGCGCCGGGGAGTGACCCAGCTCGGCGCCGCGCACCAGCGGCACCACCGCGAACTCCCGCTCGCCGACCAGCGGCTTCGGGTCGATGACCAGCCACGGCTCACGACCGGCGGCCAGCACGTTGCCGGCGTGCAGGTCCTGGTTGACCAGCACCTGCTCGCCCTGGTCCGGCGCCAGCTCGGCCAACAGCCCGAGCGCGGCGTCCAGCAGTCGTCGCTCGTACGGGCGGTTGGCCCGCCGCCAGTTCCCCGGCATCCGCTCCGCCCAGCCGGCCGCCTCCTCGGCGAGCGGGGTGAACGGCGGCCCGGCCGGCACCCCGAGCCGGGGCAGCAGGCCGACCGCGACGTCGAGCGCGGCGTCGGGCGGCAGCGCGTGCAGCGGCGTACCCGGGTCGCACCGCTCGACCAGCAGCGCCCGGTGCCCGGCGTCGTGGGCGAGCAGCCGGATCGCGCCCTGACCGGCCCAGTGCGCCAGCGCGGTGGCCTCGTGGACGCTGTCGTCGTCCGGGTACTGGAGCTTCAGCACCGCCCGCGTCCCGTCCGGCAGCTCGGCCGGCAGGGCCAACGACGCGAACGCGTAGGCGAACGGCGGGCCGAGCGTCAGCTCCCAGCGCGCCGCGCAGTCCGCCAGCCGGCCGGGCAGATCGGTCAGCCACGCCCGTCCGGCCGGTGCCCGCTCGACCCACCGCAATCCGTTCGGAATCTCCCACCGCATCCGGTCATCCTGACCGACCCGGGCGACCGACACCGCCCCGCCGTGCCGGGGCCGGAGAAGCCGGGCAAGCGTCGGCATCCTGCCGTGCCTAGCGGCCGGTGACGTGGCCCTCCGTCGCGGTGACCACCCGGCGTCGCCGGGCCACCAGCATCAGGCCGGCGCCGGCGAGCAGGAGAGCCGCCGCGCTACCGACCAGCGACGGAATCGCGGGGCCGGTGATCGGCAGCGTCCCGGAGCCGCCGCCGGAGCCGCCGTCGGGCTGGCCGGCACCGCCTGGCGCCACCACCCGGACCGTGACGGTCTCGGACACGCCCGCCAGCGCCGGGTCGTCCTTGGGCGCCACCACCCGGTAGCGGAAGGTGCCGGCTGTTGGCGGGGTCACGGAGAGGGTGTAGCGGCCGCCGTCGCCGACCGACGCGCCGGCCACCTTGCGCCACGTCCCGCCGCGCAGCTGCTGGAGCACGACGTCGGGCGTGCTGGGCTTGACCGTGCCGGTGAAGGTGACCTTCCTGCCCGGTGCGACGCTGGTGCTGCTGGCGGTCACCGAGACAAGCGGCCTGACCCGCGGGTGACGCGCCGCGACGACGATGAACGAGGTGGCGATCCTGATGTCGGACGGGCGCAGGATGCCGACGCAGTGCAGGAAGTCGTCGCCCCTCGGGTAGACCCGGGAGAAGGTGCCGTCCGCCCGGGTGGTGCCGTTGGGTGGGCTCGGGGACTCGACGCAGAGGTTGTCCTGGCCGAAGTAGATCGGTTGGTTGCCGATGCCCTTGCCGGTGTCCTCGTCGTAGAACCGCCCCTCGACCGTGAGCGGACCGTCGCCGGCCAGCGGATCCGGCGCGAACCGCATGGTGACCGCGGGCTTGTGGGTGCCGGTGACGGCGAGCCTCGTGTCCGCCGAGGCCGGCGGGTCGACGTCGAGACGGTTGGCGGCCGAGTCCACCGCGACCAGCCGGCTGACCTCCCACTCACCGTCCCAGGTGGACGGCACCTGGATCGTCGCGCTCCAGACGCCGTCCTGCGGTGTGCCGGAGGTGAGCGACAGCTCGGCGGACTGGGAGGCGGTCGCGTCGGCGCCGGCAGCCCGCAGGAGGGTGACGGCCGGCAGGTTGCTGCCGTCCATCTCGCCGCTCGGCTCGACCCCGGTCTCGTCGGTCAGGTGCGCGGACACGGTCACCGGCACCAGGTCCACCCCGGACACGGAGACCGCGTCGGGGGAGACGGTGATGCCGGCCAGCACCGGCGGCGCCTGATCGGCCGCGGCGCTCGCGGCCGGAGCGCCGGCGACCAGGCCGCCCGGCAGCAGGAGGAGACTCGCCGCAGCCGTTCGCCACCACCGCATGTCAGGTGCCCCTTCCGGGTCGGATCGACGCGACGGAGAGTCGCTGTCTGGGCACCGTACTGAATTCCGTTCCGCCTCCGCTGCCCCGTTGCGGGCAACGAACCGGCGGATCCGTACAACCGAATCCGGCCGGACCCCGTCTGAACGGGTGGAGCGACGGAGGTAACCGGATGCCAGACGCATCGGACCAGGAGTACATGGAGTACGTCAGCGCTCGCCTGCCTGCGCTGCACCGTCTGGCGTACGCGCTCAGCGGCGACGTCGACCAGGCGGACGACCTGGTGCAGGAGACCGTGACCCGGCTGTTCCAGCGCTGGTCCCGGGTGGCTCGGGCCGAGCACCGGGACGCGTACGTCCGGTCGGTCCTGGTGCGACTGTTCCTCGACGGCCGGCGCACGGGCTGGTGGCGGGTGCGGCTGTTCGGGTCGCCGCCGGACACCCGACCGGTCGAGGACCGGGGCGCCGACGACCGGACGACGCTGCGCGCCGCGCTCGACCGGGTGCCGCCCCGGCAGCGGGCCGTCCTGGTGCTCCGCTTCCTGCACGACCTGCCGGTCGAGGAGGTGGCCCGGATCCTGGGCTGCTCCCCGGGCACGGTGAAGAGCCAGACCTCGCACGGTCTGACCGCGATGCGCCGGCTGCTCACGGAGACAGCGCCGGCCGGGACGACGGGAGTGACGCGATGACATGGGACGAGGACCGGATCACGCTGCTCCTGCGCGAGGCGGGGGATGAGCCGCCCCGGGGGCCGAGGGTGGATCTGGGCGACGCCCTGCGCGAGGGCCGTCGGCGTCGTCGCCGACACCGGGGCGCCGTGGCGGGAGGGGTGGCGGTGGCCATCGCGCTGGCGGCCGGCGCGACACCGCTGTTCCTCCGCCCCGCCCCGCCGCCCGCGCCGTCCGCGGTGCCGCCGCCGACGGCCTGCGCCGTCGCGCCCCTGCCGCTGCCCGAGGGCACGGACGGCGGCGCGGTGAGCGGCGGCGACCGGACCGGCCGGTGGCTGATCGGCTCCGCCGCGCGACGCGGTTCGGATCAGCAGACGGCCGTGCTCTGGCACGGTGACCGGGTGACGGAGCTGCCGGGTGCCTTGCGTCACGGGGTGGCGGCGGCCGTCAACTCGGCCGGCACGGTCGTCGGGGCCGCGGACGACCGGGCGTACGTCGTCCGGGACGGCCGCGTCGACCGCCTCCCCGGAGGCGACGGCCTCCGGCCGACAGCGGTGGACGACGCGGGTCGGGTGGTGGGGGAGCGGCTGCAGCCGGTGGGACGGCGGGTCCGGCCGGTCCCGGTCCTCTGGGCCTCGGCCACGAGCGAGCCGGTGGACCTCGCGCTGCCCGGGCCGGGGTGGGAGGGGACGGCGATCGGCATCGCCGGCGACGGCACGATCATCGGTACGGTGAGCGAGGAGGGGCTGGAGCTGACCGATGGCTACGGACCGAACCTCAACCGGGGCTACCGGTGGCGGCCGGACGGAACCGGTGAGTTCCTGCCGATGCCGACCACGGCGGGCAACGGGGCGCGCGGATTCCTGCCCCGGTCGGTCGGGGGAAACTGGTTGCTCGGTTCCACCCCCCGTGAGCAGCCGCGCGCACTGTACGCGCCGACGCTGCTGGACCTGCGGACCGGTGACTTCGTCGCCCCGCACACGAGCGCGGAGTTCGTACCGGTCGCGGTGAACTCCCGGGGTTGGACCGTGGGCTCGTACGGCCAACCGGTGGCGCATCCGACCGGCGCCCTGCTGACCGGTTCCCGCCTGCTCCACCTGCCGGCTCCCGAACCGGGCGTCGGCCTGCGCCACACAGTGCCGTGGGTCGTGAGCGACGACGGGCGGATCATCGCGGGCGAGCAGCTCGGTGACACGGACGCCGACCCGTCGGCGGTGGGACGACCGATCCGCTGGCTCTGCCGGTGAGCCGGCAGCAGCTCCGACCGCGGAGCCAGCGTGACGGCGGGCGCGAGGCGGGAACGCTCCCCACCGGACGGCGTGCCGCGCACCACGCCTGGCGCGCGGGTGCCGCGCGCCAGGCGTTCTCGATCCGGCGGTGCCCTGACGTCCGCGGCACTGCCGGATCGGGCCAGGGCCGCCGGGGCGGCGCCGCGAACAACTCCACCGGCGAAGGTCACGCTCGCTTGCGGAAGGTCGAGCGCGCCCACAGGTAGCCGACGAGCGCGATGGCCACGCACCAGGCGACCGCGAGGGACGCGTCGGTGGTGTCGGGCGCGCCGTCGAGCAGCCCACGCACGGTCTCGATGATCGGCGTGAAGGGCTGGTACTCGGCGAACTGCCGCAGGCCGGGGCCCATCTTCTCGGCCGGGACGATGGCGCTGCTGAAGAACGGGAGCATGACCAGCGGGACGGCGGCCATGCCCGCCGTCTCCGGCGACTTCGCGGACAGCCCCAGCGCGACGGTGAACCAGCCCGCCGCGAACGCGAGCAGCACCGTGACGCCGCCCACCGCGAGCCAGTCGACCAGGCCGGCATTCGGGCTGAACCCCAGCAGGAAGGCCACCCCGACGAGCGCCGCGACGGCGATCAGGTTGGTCAGCAGGCTGGCGATGACGTGGCCCGCCAGGATCGCGCCGCGGGAGACGTCCATGACCTTGAACCGGTTGATGATGCCCTTGGTCATGTCGGAGTTCACCGCCGTGGCGGTGCCGCCCAGCCCGTAGCAGACGGCCAGCAGGATCAGGCCCGGCGTCGCGTAGTCGATGTAGTCGACGCCGACGTCGAAGGCGTCGCCGAACATGTAGACGAACATCAGCATGATGATGATCGGCATCAGGACGGCGTTGAACACCGACGTCGGGTTCCGGCCCAGGTGTTTGACGTTGCGGCGCAGCATGACGAGTGAGTTGGCGCTCATTTCGCGTCCACCTCCGTGGGGTGGCCCGTCAGGGCGAGGAAGACGTCGTCGAGGTCGGGGGTGTGCACGGAGCACCCCTCGGCGCTGAGGGAGTGCTCGTCCAGTCGGTCCAGCACGGCCCGCAGCGACTTCGTGCCGCCGTCGGCGGGCACCCGCAGGGCCAGCGCGTCGTCGTCGCGGGCCGCCTCGGGGAATACCCCCGCGGCGGCGTCGAGGTCGGCGGCGGTGGCGAACCGCAGGCGTACGTGGGTCCCGGGAACGAGGCGTTTGAGCTCCTCGGGCGTGCCCTGCGCGACCAGGCGACCCCGGTCGAGCACCGCGACGCGGTCGGCGAGCTGGTCGGCCTCCTCCAGGTACTGCGTGGTGAGGAGGACGGTCACACCGTCGGCGACCAGGTCCCGCACGATCGACCACATGGTGCGGCGACTGCGGGGGTCCAGGCCCGTCGTCGGCTCGTCCAGGAAGATGATCTTTGGGTCGCCGACCAGCGTCATCGCCAGGTCGAGCTTGCGCCGCATGCCGCCGGAGTAGGTGGAGGCCGGCTTGTCCGCCGAGGCGGCCAGCTCGAACCGGTCCAACAGACCCGCGACGATCCGCCTGCCGTCGCCGGTCACCCGCCGGTTGAGGTCGACCATCAGCTGGAGGTTCTCCCGGCCGGTCAGCAACTCGTCGACGGCCGCGAACTGGCCGGTGACGCCGATCGCGGCGCGGACCGCGCGGGCGTCGGTGGCGAGGTCGTGGCCGGCGACACGGACCGTGCCCCCGTCGGCGTCCAGCAGCGTGGTCAGCACGTTGACCGTGGTCGTCTTGCCCGCGCCGTTGGGGCCGAGCAGGGAGAAGATGGTGCCGGCGGGAACCTCGAAGTCGATGCCGTCCAGGACGGACTTGTCCTTGTACGCCTTGCGCAGCCCCGAGACCGAGATCGCCGGGGCCGTCACGCGATCACCTCGGCGGCGTCGAGGGCCGCGCCGATCTTGTCGATCATGTCGGTGACGGCGGGGCCGGGCCCGCCCTGCCGACTCCGCACGCCCGCGTCGAGGGCGACCACCACGGTACGGCGGAAGTTGTCGGCCTCGCTCGGGTCCTGCCGGGCGAGCAGGCGCATCGCCTCGGTCAGTGCGGGCAGCACCCGGTCGGCGATCGCGGCAACCGACCTGCCGCTGAGGTCCACGCCCGTCGACTTCTCGGCGAGCACGTGCCCGACCAGGCCGGTTGCCGAGGCCAGGGCGATGGATCCGTCGGTGGCGATCCGATGGGGTGAGCCGCCGGCGGCTCCGGCGGCGGACAGCAGCGTGACGGCGCCGTAGGCGGCTGTTCGGAGCGTGAGTTTGTCGTGGGCGGAAAGGGTGACGGACATGGTGACGGACTCCTGAGTGGGTGACGTCGGTCGGATTCGGGGGGCGGCGGAGCCGCGATCGTGCGGCGGGTCCCTGCCTCCGGAAGGGGCGACGCAGTCTCTCGGGCATACTTCACCTTTCATGACAAACCTCTCCTTGATGGCGCGCGTGGGCCCCGCGCGCTGTCGTGGTGGTCGGGGCCGCCGGTTACGGCAGGGTGAGCTCGTAGCGGACACTCCGCCCGAGAGGTCGGAAGCCCAGGTGCCGGCGCAGGGCCAGCTGGGCCGGGTCGTCGTGGGCGGTACGGGTCTCGACCTCTTCGACGTGCGGGTGGATCTCCCGTATCCGCTTGATCAGGGCGGCGTTGACCCACAGGCCCAGTCGCCGTTCGCGATGGTCGCCACGCACTGCCGGCCCGTACTGGCGGGCGCGCCACCGCCGCGGTCCGTCGCTCCGTGCCAGGGCGTACGCGACCAGGCCGTCGTCCGCCTCCGCCGCGCTCACCACCGCGTCACCGGGGCGGCTCGGGCGCCGGAGCAACTGCTCGACGCTCGTCGCGTCGCCCGGGTCCCCGGCCCAGTGCCGCAGGCGGTAGCCGGGGTGCTCGACGTCGACCAACTCGCCCAGCCAGGCGTGGTGGACATCGCAGTAGGTGAGCAGGTCGTGATCCCAGGACCCGGTGCGTCGGAAGCCGTGCCGGACACAGAACGACTCCCCGGCCGAACCCGCCCCGACCTCGGCGACCAGCCGCCGGCCCGCGGCGTGCGCACCGGCGGCGGCCAGCAGCCGCGAGCCGATCCCCCGTCGGCGCCACGGCGGCTCCACGTGCAGGCTCAGTTCGAGAGCGCCGGAAGGCGCGGCCGTCGGCGGCGGCCACCCGCACTCGAACGGCTCGACCGGGCGCAGACCGGCTACCCCCGCCACCCGGCCGAGGGAAGCCACGGCGTGCCACCGCGCGACGCCGAGGTGATCCGGCTCCGCCACGATGTCGATCCGGCCTTCGCTCATGCGTCCACCCTCGTCCGGCCGCCCTGGCCGAACAACGCAGAAGATCGCATCGCCGCATGAGCCACGGGTAATCGATCGACGCCGGCCCTCACGGTGACGCGTGGCCCGGATCGCGCCGGGCGGCGCGTCTCCGAGGCGGCCTAGACTCTGCGGTCGAGTGTGACGATGGGAGACAGGGCCGCCCGGTGGAACTACGTGACATCGAGATCTTCCTGACGCTGACCGAGGAGCTCCACTTCGGCCGCACGGCGGAACGCCTGCACGTGTCGCAGTCGCGGGTCAGTCAGTCGATCAAGCAGCAGGAGCGTCGGATCGGCGGGGGCCTGTTCGAGCGTACGAGCCGCGCCGTCCGGCTCACGCCACTCGGCGAGCGGCTGCGCGACCGTCTCCGCGCCGGCTACGACGAGATCATGTCCGGCATCGAGGAGGCCACCGCCACCGCCCGCGGCCAGGCCGGCACGCTGACCGTCGGCACCATGGCCACCCAATACCTGTCGGTCGAGGCCGCTCTCGACCTGTTCCGGCAGCGACACCCGCAGTGCGACATGCGCCTGCGCGAGATCCTGCCCACCGACCCCCTCGGGCCGTTGCGGGCCGGCGCGATCGACATCGGGATTCTCTGGCTACCCATCCGTGAGCCCGACCTCACGGTCGGGCCGGTCCTGCACCACGAGGATCTGGTGCTGGCGGTCGCCGCCGATCATCCGCTGGCCAGCCGGGGCAGCGTCGAACTGGAGGATCTCGGCGACCATCCGGTGGTCTACCCCGAGGGACCCATTCCCGACTACGTGTGGGAGGCGCACACCCCGTCCACCACCCCGGCCGGGCGACCCGTCCGGCGCGGACTGGGCGTGCACACCCTCGAGGAGGCCTTCCGGGGGATCGCCGGCGGCAAGGTGGTGTCTCCGGTCGGATCGGACGTGGCATCCACCCGGCAGCGAGGCGACATCACCTTCCTGCCCATCACCGACGGGCCGGTGTTGCACTACGCGCCGGTCTGGCGCACCGGCGGGGAGACCGCCCTGGTCCGCGCCTTCGTCCAGGCCGCCACGGAGTCGCGGCAGACGACATAGCCGGCCCTGGGTCAGCGACCCGTGCCGGCCAGGGCGTCGACGGCCTTGCGGGCGGCGATCAGCACGGGGTCCCAGACCGGGGCGTACGGCGGGGCGTAGCCCAGGTCGAGCGCGGTCATCTCGTCCACCGTCATGCCGTTCCAGAGCGCCACGGCGAGCGCGTCGATCCGCTTGGCCGCCTCGGACCGGCCGACGATCTGCGCCCCGAGCAGCCGCCCGCTGGGTCGCTCGGCGATCAGCTTCACGGTCATCTTCTCCGCGCCCGGGTAGTAGCCGGCCCGGTTCGTCGACTCGGCAAGCACGGTGACGAACTCGAAGCCGGCCTTGGCCGCGTCCTGCTCGCGCAGCCCGGTGCGCCCGACCTCCAGGTCGCACACCTTCGTCACGGCGGTGCCGATCACGCCGGGGAAGGTGGCGTACCCGCCGCCGATGTTGATCCCGACCACCCGGCCCTGCTTGTTGGCGTGGGTGCCGAGGGGGACGTGCACCGGCATGCCGCTGACCCGGTGCAGGCTCTCCACGCAGTCGCCGGCCGCCCAGACGCCGGGCACGCCGGGCACCCGCATCCGGCGGTCCACCCGGATCCCGCCGGACGGGCCGAGCGGCAGGCCGGCGGCCTCGGCGAGCGCGGTGTTCGGGCGTACGCCCAGACCCAGCACCACGACGTCGGCCGGGATCGGTCCCTCGGTGGTGACCACCGCGGCGATCCGCCCGTCCCGCTCATCCAGGCCGGTGACCTTCATCCCGGTGCGGATGCCGATGCCGGTGCCCCGCATCGCCTCGGCCACCAGCTCGCCCATGTCCGGGTCGACCGTCGACATCGGCTGCGCGGCCTGCTCGACCAGCTGCACCGAGAGCCCGCGCTGCACCAGCGCCTCGGCCATCTCCACGCCGACGTAGCCGCCACCGACCACCACCGCGTGCCGGGGCCGGGGCTCGCGTTCGAGCCAGTCGAGCAGTGCGGCGCCGTCGTCGAGCGTCTGCACGCCGAACACGCCGGCCACGTCGTCGCGCGCCCACTCCGGCTGCACCGGTCGGGCGCCGGTGGCGTATACCAGGGTGTCGAAACCGACGCGGACCTCGCGGTCGCCGTCCAGGTCGCGCGCGACCACCTCGCGACGGTCGAGGTCGATGGCGGTGACCTCGTGCCGCATCCGGACGTCGATGTCGAAGTCGTCGCGGAAGGCTTCCGGGGCGCGGGCCACGAGCTGGTCGCGTTCCGGCACCAGGCCGCTGATCCAGTAGGGGATGCCGCAGGCCGAGTAGGACGTGAAGTGACCCCGCTCGAAGGCGACGATCTCCAGGTCCGTGCGGTCACGACGGCGTCGCGCCTGGGAGGCCGCCGACATGCCGGCGGCGTCCCCGCCGACGACGATCATCCGCTCCGCCACGCCGCTCATCCTGTCACGCCGGGCCCCGGCCGGCGGGCAGCTCAGCCACGGGTCTGCCGGGCCACGTCCGCGACCACGTCGACCATCTTGCCGGTACGCGCGAACACCGCCCGCTGCCGCGCCGCGCCGCTGCCGTGCCGGCGCAGCCCGCCGAGCAGGTCGGTCACGCGCTCGAGGTCGCCGTGCCGCTCCAGTTCCGGGCGGAGCCGGTCGACCAGCCGGTCCAGCAGCTCCCAGGCCGGGCGCAGCTCGCCGTCGGTCAGGTCGACGCCCTCGCCCTCCAGCCCGTCGTGGGCGGCCCGCCAGTGCGCCGCGACCAGCAGGTGGTGGTCGGTGTTGACGGCCGGCCGGCCGGCCGCGATGTCGGTCAGCGCGGTCGCCACGAGCGCCCGGACCAGCGCCGCGACCAGCACCGCGTCGTCCACGGATGGGCAGACGTCGCCGATCCTGATCTCCACGGTCGGGTACTTCGCGGAGAGCCGGGCATACCAGTAGAGCATCCCCTCGTCCAGCATCACGCCGCTGGCGATGAGCTGGCGGATCAGGCGCTCGTAGTGCTCGTGCGACTCCAGGAAGGGGGTGGGCGCGACCGACGGCCAGCGTTCCCACTCGACCGAGCGCCAGCTCGCGTAGCCGGTGTCCGCACCCCGGGAGAACGGGGAGTTGGCGGTGACCGCGTGCAGGATCGGCAGCCAGGGGCGGACGTGGTTGAGCACGTGCACGCCGGTGTCCGGGTCCGGGATGCCGACGTGCACGTGCATGCCGTTGTTGCCGGGGCCGGGCACCAGCAGCCGGAACCGTTCGATCATCCGGTCGAAGCGGGGCTTGTCCACCACCGGCGGCACCGGGCCGTCGACCGGACCGGTGCCGATGGCCAGCAGCCGTACGCCGGCCCGCTCGGCGGCGTCGGCCAGCTCGGTGCGGAGCATCGCCAGCGAGTGCCGGATCGAGGACAGCTCCAGCCCGGGCGGGCTGCCGATCTCGATCTGGCTGGTCTGGAACTCGCGCTCCACCTGCCCCCGCAGCTCGGCCGGCACCTGCTCCATCACCAGGTCGACGGCGGGTACGGCGGCGCCGGTGTGCGGGTCGGCCAGCAGGAACTCCTCCTCGACGCCGACCGTCAGCAGGTCCGTTCCGCCCGGCGCGGCGTTCCGTTCCCGCTCCGCCACTGAGCCGCCCATCGTCACCACCGCTTCCTCCGGACCCGCTGCGGCACCGTGCCGCGTGGTCGAGGCCCTGTTACCCACCGTGTCGTCGCCCGGAAACGCGCCGTTCGGCGTGTCGGCCCGTTTCGCCCGTTCGAGCCCCCGTGATCCCTCCAGTTCGGGGAGGTGGGGGGATCAGGCGGGCTTCGATACCGCCACCTCGCCGTAGTGGCGGGTCCGGGCCGCGTGGGTCGGGCGGGAGGGGATTGCGCCAGCTCGGCGAGGTGGTGCGAAGGGGCACTCCGGACGTGACACGGGGGGCTACGGTGGTGTTCGTGGCGGGGATGCTGGGGGTGCTGACGGGGCTCTGGGCCTATGGCCTCGCCCTGGTCGCGGACCGGCCGGTCGGGCTGCTCGCCGGCGCGGCGGTCGCCGCCGCGCTGTTGCTGGCCACGCTGCTCGCATTGCGCGTCCGGGCGCTGCCCGCGCCGCCCGGCAGCCGCTACGCCGCCGCCCTGCGGGCCCGCGCCCGCCGGCGCGGGGTGCCCCGGCAGGTCGACCCGGACGCGGCGGGCCGTCCGCGTCCCCGGGCGCCGGGGCTGCGCCCCTCGGCCGCGTAGCCACACCGGACCGGGCAGCCGCACCCCACACGGACCACCGGGCAGCCACATGCCGGCGGCCGCACGCCGGACGCCCGGCGGGCAGCCACCCGCACCAGGCGCCGCCCGGCTGCGGTCCCGTCGCCCGCCCCTGGGCGAACCGGTGTCCTCCGCCTGTCCTTCCTGCTGGCTCTCCTGGCCGACTCCGTCGTCCTCCGTCCCGCCGCGCGTCGCCGCCCCGGGGCATCCGGAATCGCCACCGAGGGGTCTCCTCATGCTCGCCTTCGCACCGTTGCACGCCGCGGCCTCGGCCGCCGCGGTCGTCGTCACCTGGCTCGCCGACACGCTCGCCCCGCTCGCCGGCGGCGCCGCGACGGCCGCCGCCATCGTCCTGTTCACCGCCGGGGTCCGGCTGCTGATCTCGCCGCTCACCGTGGCCCAGGTCCGTGGGGAGCGGCGCCGCGCGGCGCTCGCGCCCGAGGTCCGCGACCTCCAGCGCCGGTACGCCGACGACCCCACCCGCCTGCAGAGCGAGCTGTTCGCGCTCTACCGGCGGGCCGGCGCCAGCCCGGTCGCCGGTTGCCTGCCGGCGCTGTTGCAGGCGCCGTTCTTCCTGGTCATGTACCGCCTCTTCGCCACCGGTGACGGCGCGCCGGAGCTGCTGGGGGAGCGCTTGGCCGGCGTACCGCTGGGGTGGCACCTCGGCGACGGGCTGGCCGGGCCGGTGCCGGTCGTGTTCGGGGTGCTGCTGGCGGTCCTGCTGGCGTTGGCCTGGTGGTCCTCCCGGCGGGCGCGTCGGGCGGCCGCCGCCACCGGCACGGTGGCCGGCGCGCCGGCCGAGGGCCCCGGCGCGGCGGTGCTCGGCCGGCTGGTGCCGCTGCTGCCGTTCGGGACCGTGCTGGTGGCGCTGGTGGTGCCGCTCGCGGCCGTGCTCTACCTGGTCACCACCACCGCGTGGACCGCGGTGGAGCAGGCGGTGCTGCGCCGCCCGGTTCCGGAACCCATCGACAAGCGTTGACAAGTGCGGGGGCGGGCGCGTAGAAATCGCTCTCAGAGAGCGCTCTCCGCCCCGTCCCCGCAGAGAGGCACCCCGACATGGACCCGATCCCGGCGGCCCCGGCCGCCCCCACCACCGTGCCCCGGCCACGCCGCCGGCTCGCCCTGGCCGCCGCCGTGCTCGCCGCCACCACCGCGCTCGCCGGCGTCTCGATGACCGCGCAGGCGGCCGTGCCGGCCCCACCCTCCGGATGGAGCCTGGTCTGGAGCGACGACTTCACCGGCGCCGCCAACACGCTGCCCTCGTCCGCCAACTGGATCGTCGACACCGGCACCAGCTATCCGGGCGGGCCGGCCAACTGGGGCACCGGCGAGATCCAGACCTACACCTCCAGCACCGCCAACCTGGCCCACGACGGCGCCGGCAACCTGCGCATCACGCCGCTGCGGGACGCCGCCGGCCGCTGGACCTCGGCCCGGATCGAGACGGTACGGGCCAACTTCAAACCGCCGTCCGGCGGCGTGCTGGCCCTGGAGGGCCGGATCCAGATGCCCAACGTCACCGGCGCGGCGGCGGCCGGCTACTGGCCGGCGTTCTGGGCGCTCGGTTCCCCCTACCGGGGCAACTACCAGAACTGGCCGGGCATCGGTGAGTTCGACGTGATGGAGAACGTCAACGGGATCAACTCGGTCTGGGGCGTGCTGCACTGCGGGGTCGCGCCGGGCGGCCCGTGCGGCGAGTTCAACGGCATCGGCGCGTCCCGGGCCTGCCCCGGCAGCATCTGCCAGTCGGCGTTCCACACCTACCGGTTCGAGTGGGACGCCTCGGTGAGCCCGCAGCAACTGCGCTGGTACGTCGACGGCCAGCTCTTCCACACCGTCGGGCAGAACCAGGTCGGCGAGCCGTACTGGGGTCAGATGACCAACCACGCCGGCTACTTCCTGCTGCTCAACGTGGCCATGGGCGGCGGCTTCCCGGACGGGGTGGCCGGCTCGGCCACGCCGACCTCGGCCACCGTGTCCGGCCGGTCCATGCTCGTCGACTACGTGGCGGTCTACACCCGCGGCGGCGGGGGCAACCCGTCGCCGACCCCGACCACCCCGCCGCCCGGCGGGGTGCGGGACGCCTACGCCACCATCCAGGCCGAGTCGTTCAACGCGCAGAACGGCGTGCAGGTGGAGACGTGCGCCGAGGGCGGCCAGGACATCGGCTGGCTGGCCAACGGTGACTGGGCCCGCTACGACAACGTCGACTTCGGGTCGACCCCGCCGCGCGACTTCGTGGCCCGGGTCGCCTCCGGCGCGGCGGCCGGCGTGAGCGGGCTGGTCGAGGTCCGGGTGGACAGCCCGACCGCGCCGCCGATCGGCAGCTTCGCGGT
Source organism: Micromonospora sp. WMMD754 (assembly GCF_049315235.1). NCBI lineage: Bacteria > Bacillati > Actinomycetota > Actinomycetes > Micromonosporales > Micromonosporaceae > Micromonospora > Micromonospora sp. WMMD754. The sequence continues at coordinate 901,156 of NZ_CP186058.1, read as the reverse complement.
CGGGAACACCGGTGGCTGGCAGACCTGGCGGTCGGTCCCCGGCAACGTGGGCGGGGTGACCGGGCGGCACACGGTCTACCTGACGTTCAGCAGCGGCCAGCCGTCCGACTTCGTCAACGTCAACTGGTTCACGTTCCGTCGCTGAGGCGGGCGGTCAGCGCCCGGCGGTCACCGACTGCCGCCGGGCGCGCCGCCGGCGTACCTTCTTCACCGCCCAGCTCACGATCATGACGCCGAACACGGCGAAGATCGCGTAGTTGAACCACTGGCTGTACCGGTCGACGTCCTTCCACCGCGACCCGAGGGTGAAGCCGGCGCCGACGATCAACGCGTTCCACACCCCACTGCCCAGCGTGGTGAGCAGGACGAACTCGCCCAACGGCATGCGGTTGGCGCCGGCCGGGACCGAGACCAGGCTGCGGACCACCGGCACCACCCGGCCGATCAGCACCGCCCAGCGGCCGTGCCGCTCGAACCACCGGTCGGCCTTCTCCAGGTCCTCCAGGTCGACCAGCGGGATGTGGTCCAGCCACCGCTTCAGGCGGTCCTCGCCGAGCGCCGCGCCGAGCCAGTAGAGCACCAGCGCGCCGAGCAGCGAACCGACCGTCGCGGCGAGCACGATCAGCAGGACGTTGAACCGGCCCTCGGCGGAGAGATAGCCGGCCATCGCCAACACGATCTCGCTCGGGATCGGCGGGATGATGCTCTCCAACGCCACCAGCAGGGCCACGCCGACCGCGCCGAACGAGTCGATCACGCTGGCCACCCAGCCGGTCAGCCCGGTGAACTGGTTCGGGTCGACGTCTTGGGCCAGGGCCATCGTGGTCCTTCCACAGGGTTGCCGGGGATCCGGGGGTAGTACCCGGCCCGGCCCCGCCCACACCTGTGGCTCAGCTCTCCGGATGCAGCGCCGCGTCCGCCGGTCCCCGCCGCCAGCCGGTGAAGCGGACCACCAGGCCGCCCCGGCTGGGGGAGCAGCAGTACGGCCCGGCCGACGCCTCGGCGGCCGGGTCGAGCGGTGCGACCCGGACCAGTCGCCACGGCTCGTCCGCCACCCGGGCCCGTACGGTCAGCGCGTCCCCGGCCCGGCTCACCCGCACCGTCACGTCCCGCCCCGACCAGTCCGGCACCGGCGCCACCGACCAGTCGGAGAACTCGTCCGTCACCACCGCGCCGACCTGCGGGGCGCCGTCGCTGACCTCGACGCCGGCCTTGGTCCACCGCCGCTCGTCCACCCGGACCAGCACGCCGGCCTGGTCGAACTGCGCGCCGTAGTCCAGCCGGAAGGAGACCTCGACGGCGCTGTCCACCGGGAACGGCGCGAGCAGCGCCGAGCCGTCGTCGTGCACGAAGCCGTAGCTGGTGCGCCGCCAGAAGTCGCTGCCGCCGCGCGGCTCCACCAACAGGCCACCGTCGACCGGCTCGGCGCGCTCCGGCGGGTTCAGCCAGACACCGGCGGACCAGTCCGAGGCCTCCTCGCTCATGGGGGCACCGTACCGGGTTTGCCGGATCGGCCGTTCGGAGAAGTAGTTGCCGCATGGGTGACAGGTGGTATCAGGAGGCGGTCGTCTACTGCCTCGACGTGGACACGTACGCGGACTCCGACGGCGACGGGGTGGGTGACTTCCAGGGCCTGATCGGGCGACTGGACTACCTGGCCAGGCTGGGAGTGACCTGCCTCTGGCTGAACCCGATCCACCCCTCGCCGAACAAGGACGACGGGTACGACGCGACCGACTTCTACAACGTCGATCCGCGCCTCGGCACCCTGGGCGACTTCGCCGAGCTGCTGCACCAGGCGCAGAACCGCGGCATCCGGGTGATCATCGACCTGGTGGTCAACCACACCTCGGACCAGCACCCCTGGTTCCAGTCCGCCCGGTCCTCACCGGACTCGCCCTACCGCGACTGGTACGTCTGGGCCGACCACGAGCCGGACGACCGGCACCAGGGCATGGTGTTCCCGGGCGAGCAGCACGAGACGTGGACCTACGACCGCACCGCCAAGGCCTGGTACTACCACCGCTTCTACAAGTTCCAGCCGGACCTCAACATCGAGAACCCGAAGGTCCGCGCGGAGATCAAGAAGATCACCTCGTTCTGGCTCCAGCTCGGCGTCTCCGGCTTCCGGATGGACGCCGTGCCGTTCATCATCGAGAAGACCGAGCCGGGCAACCCGAACTCGCCCAAGGACTTCGACTTCCTCACCGACCTGCGCCAGCACGTGCAGTGGCGCCGGGGTGACGCGGCCCTGCTGGCGGAGGCGAACGTCGAGCCGGACCAGTTGCCGGTCTACTTCGGCGACGGCAGCGGCTCGGGCAACCGGATCCACATGCTCTTCGACTTCATGCTCAACGGCCGGCTGATGCTCGCCCTCGCCCGGGAGGACCCGGAGGCGATCATCGACGCGCTGCGCGACACCCCGAAGCTGCCCACCGGCGGCCAGTGGGCGACGTTCCTGCGCAACCACGACGAGATCGACCTGTCCCGCCTCACCGCCGACCAGCGCAAGGACGTGCTGGCGAAGTTCGGGCCGGACGAGAACATGCAGCTCTACGGCCGGGGCATCCGCCGCCGCCTCGCCCCGATGCTCGGCAACGACCGGCGGCACATCGAACTGGCGTACGCGCTCCAGTTCTCGCTGCGCGGCACGCCGGTGCTGCGCTACGGCGAGGAGATCGGAATGGGGGAGGACCTGGCGCTGGACGGCCGGGACGCGATCCGCACCCCGATGCAGTGGTCGTACAAGGAGAACGCCGGCTTCTCCACCGCCGAGCCGGAGAAGCTGGTCCGCCCGGTGATCGACAAGGGGGACTTCGGCTACCAGCAGGTCAACGTCACCGTCCAGCGCAAGGACCCGCGTTCGCTGCTGGGCTGGTTCGAGCGCATGATCCGCACGCTGCGGGAGGCGCCGGAGATCGGCTCCGGCAGCACCACCCACATCGACGTGCCGATGCCGCCCGGCGTGCTCGCGCACCGCGCCGACGGGCGTACCGGGACCATGGTCTTCCTGCACAACCTCGGCACCGAGGACGTGGAGATCGACCTGAGCACGCTGGCCCCGGAGGCGGACCTGCCGATCGACGTGCTGACCGACCGCAACTACGAGGACGTCGGCAAGCTCGACCGGCTCAAGCTCGCCGGCCACGGCTACCGCTGGATCCGGCTCTGCCGGGGCCGGGACCTCTGATCGCGGCGCGCGCGGGTTAGGCTCCTTCGATCGACCCCAAGTTACCGGGAGGTAATCATGTCGGAGGAGCCCCGCGTCGCCATCGTGACCGGAGCCGCGCGCGGCATCGGCGCGGCCACCGCCCGCCGGCTGGCGGCCGACGGCATGGCCGTCGCCGTGGTCGACATCGACGAGTCCGCCACCAAGGAGACCGTGGACGCCATCGGCTCGGCCGGTGGCCGGGCTCTCGGCGTCGGCGCCGACGTCTCCGACCGGGCCCAGGTCGAGGCCGCCGTGGCACGGGTCGCCGCCGAACTGGGCGCCCCGACCGTGCTCGTCAACAACGCCGGCGTGCTCCGGGACAACCTGCTGTTCAAGATGACCGACGCCGACTGGGACACGGTCATGGGCGTGCACCTGCGCGGCGCCTTCCTGTTCAGCCAGGCCGCGCAGAAGCACATGGTCGAGCGCAAGTGGGGCCGGATCGTCAACCTCTCCAGCACCTCGGCGCTGGGCAACCGGGGGCAGGCGAACTACTCGGCCGCCAAGGCCGGCCTCCAGGGCTTCACCAAGACGCTGGCGATCGAGCTGGGCCCGTTCGGGGTGACCGTCAACGCCGTCGCGCCGGGCTTCATCGTCACCGACATGACCGCGGCCACGGCAGCACGGATGAAGGTCGACTTCGAGGCGCTCCAGCAGCACGCCGCCGCCGAGATCCCGGTACGCCGTGCCGGCCGTCCGGAGGACGTCGCGCACACCATCTCGTTCCTGGCCAGCGAGGGCGCGTCGTTCGTCTCCGGCCAGGTCATCTACGTCGCCGGCGGCCCGAAGGACTGACCGCTGCCCGGCGCGGCCCCGCTCAGGCGGGGTCGCGCCGGGTGCGCCAGAGCCAGAACAGGCCGAGCGCCGGCAGCACCAGCGGGATGTAGCCGTAACCGCTGCCGAAGTCCGACCACACCGTCTCGTCCGGGAACAGCTCGGGGTCGGCGATGCTCAGCACGCCGACCGCGAGGACCCCGACCAGCTCGACCGAGCAGCAGGCCAGCGCCACCCGGCGGCCGGCGTGCCCGGCGCGGGCCAGCCCGACCGCCGCCACGATGTAGATCAGCGCCGCCAGCGCGGAGAGCAGGTACGCCACCGGCGCCTCGCCGAACTTCGTGGCGATCTGCAGCCCGGCGCGCGAGGTCGCGGCGATGGCGAACAGGATGTAGACCGCGATCAGCAGCCGGCCCGGCCCCCGGTTGGTGGCACGTTCCGGCGTCCGGGTCTCAACCACCGACGACCTCCCAGGTCTGCTGCAGCCGGACCACCACGACCGGCGTCACCAGGCAGATCGCGCAGACGATCGCGGAGCCCCACCGGGTCGGTTCCATCCGGGCCAGCACCCAGGCCAGCGGCGGCAGGCAGACCAGCGTCACCAGATAGCCGAAGAACGCGCCCGGCTCGCCCGGCCGGTCGCCCCCGCCGAGCGCGACGAGCGCGACCACGGTCAGCGCGAGCAGCGCCACCTCCAGCACGGCCAGGCCGACGAACTGGAGCCGGTCCGGCGGCTGCCGGCGCACGGCGGCCACCAGGGCCCAGACCGCGACCACCAGCGAGAGCACGATCGGGATCGTGGCGAGGATCCCGTCCACCGGCGAGCCGGCCGCCGCGGCGCTGGTCATCGACGCTGTGTCGTTCACCGGCCCAGTCTACTAATCCGTGTAGTAGCGCCGTCCCCGCCGGGTCGGGGCGCGCCGGGCGGTTCGGACGACTAGCGTGGATCACGGCCCCGGGCGTACGCCGGTGGCCGACGACGACGGCAGGGGGTCGGGGTGCGCTTCGGGTTGTTCGGCACCGGTCACTGGGCGGCGGAGACGCACGCCGCGGCCATCGACGCGCATCCGCGGGCGCGCCTGGCCGGCGTGTGGGGACGGAACCCGGCGAAGGCGGAGGAACTGGCCACCCGGCACGGCGTCCCGGCCTTCACCGAGGTCGACGCGTTGCTCGACGCGTGCGACGCGGTCGCCGTGGCGCTCCCGCCCGACGTGCAGGCCGACATCGCCGTCCGGGCCGCCACCGCCGGGCGGCACCTGCTGCTGGACAAGCCGCTCGCGCTCGGCCTGGCCGACGCCGACCGGGTGGTCGCCGCCGCCCAGGGGTCCGGGGTGGCCTCGGTGGTCTTCTTCACCCAGCGCTTCCACCCGAACGTCACCGGCTTCCTCGCCTCGACCGCCGCCGCCGGCGGCTGGCAGCACGCGCGGGCCACCATGTTCGCCTCGATCTACCAGCCCGGGAACCCGTACGGCGACTCGCAGTGGCGGCGGGACCGGGGTGCGCTCTGGGACATCGGCCCGCACGCGCTGTCGCTGATCCTGCCGGTGCTCGGTCGGGTCACCCGGGTCGCCGCGATGGACGGGCCGAGTGGCCTGGTGCATCTCCTGCTCACCCACGACGGCGGCGCGACCAGCTCGCTCTCGCTCACCCTGGACGCGCCGGCCGACGCGGTCGCCCGGGACTTCGTCTTCTTCGGCGAGAACGGCACCGAGAGCGTCCCGCCCGGCGACGGCAGCGTGCTCCAGGCGTTCGGCGCCGCGCTGGACCAGCTGCTGGAGGAGGTCGACGCGGGCACCCGGGACCACCGCTGCGACGTGCGCTTCGGCCGCGAGGTGGTGGCGGTGCTCGACGCGGCGGAGACCGCCCGGGCCCAGGGCCGCACGGTCGAGCTGTAGAAATCCCGTCGCGGGCCGAGCGGCCCGCCGCTAGCGTGGCCGGCATGTTCACGCATGCCCTGATCGACGTGGCCGCCGCGCCGGCCGCGTGGGGGCCCCTCCTGGTCGCCCGCCCGCGGGTCCGGCGCCCGGCCCTGGCCGGCCGGGACGCCCACCGCCGCGCCTGACCCGACCACCTGCCCCGAGCCTCCCCGGCCCGGGCACCCGCCGGTCCCGCCACCTCCCGGAGGTGGCGTTCCTCGGCTCAGGCCCGCCATCTCCCCGAGGTGGCGGCATCCGGTATCCGCCGACCGCGCCACCTCGCCGAGGTGGTGGCGTCGGGCGGTCACGGGCCACCCCACCTCACCGAGGTGGCGCGGTGGTCCGGCCGGTCCGCGTCCCGACCAACCCTCCAGGGTCGTCCGAGTCCCGATCCGCTCGGACCGCCCGACCGATCCACGCCGGCTCACCCACGCCGACGGCACCCGGCCTGTCCGGAGCGCCGCCGGCCCGGCGTCGACACCCGCGCAGCGGTCCGTACCCGTCGCCGTCCGGCGACAGACAGGACGAACCCGTGGCGCCCCGCCGACCCACCGCACGCGACCGGTCCCGTCGCGTACTGTCCCAGAACTTCCTCGCCGACCCGGCCGCCGTCGCGCGGATGGTCCGGGCGGTCCGGCCCGAACCGGACGACCTGCTGCTGGAGGTGGGCGCCGGACGTGGACAGCTGACCCGGCCGCTCGCCGCGCGCTGCGGCCGGCTGGTCGCCTACGAGGTCGACCCGACCGTGCTGCCGGACCTGGCGGCGACCTGCGCGCGGCTGCCGCACGTGGAGATCCGGTCGGCCGACTTCCTGTCCGCGTCCCCGCCCGACCAGCCGTTCTCGGTCGCCGGCAACATCCCCTGGTCACTGACCGCGGCGGTGGTCCGGTGGTGTCTCGCCGCGCCCGGACTGCGGGCCGCGACGCTGCTCACCCAGCTCGACTACGCCCGCAAGCGCGCCGGCGACCACGGCCGGTGGAGCCGGCTGACGGTGTCCACCTGGCCGGAGCACCACTGGCGGCTGGCCGGGCGGGTGCGTCGGGAGGCGTTCCGGCCGGTGCCGGCCGTGGACGGTGGCATCCTGCGCCTGGAGCGCCGCGCCGTGCCGCTGCTCGCGCCGGACACGCTGCCCGCGTACCGGCGGATGGTGGAGCTGGGGTTCGGCGGCGTCGGCGGCTCGCTCGCGGCGTCGCTGCGCGCCGCTCATCCCGGCCGCCGGGTGGACGGTGCGCTGCGCGCCGCCCGGGTCGCGCCGGACACCCCGGTCGGGCTGGTCTGGCCCGAGCAGTGGCTGGTGCTGTTCCGGCTGCTGCACGCGAGCGACAGCGGCCGGAGCGGGAAACCCCGCCCATCCGGGACGGCCCCGGCTCCGAATGCCTACCGTGCTGGCAGACGGAGCGGACGGAAGGCGGGACCGGATGACCCACGGCGACAGCGCCGGTGACGTGCCGGGGCGGTCGAGGCTGCACGCGCTGTCCCCGGCCGCCCCGGACCCGGGGGTCGAGGCCGACGACCTGTTGCGGGCGGTGGCGCGCGGCGACGAGACCGCGTTCGAACGGCTCTACGGCATCGTCTCGCCCCGGGTCTACGGCCTGGCCCGGCGGGTGCTGCGGGATCCGGCCCAGGCCGAGGAGGTAGCCCAGGAGGTGCTGGTGGAGGTGTGGCGCACCGCCGCCCGCTTCGACCCGGCCCGGGGCTCGGCGACCGCCTGGGTCTTCACCATCGCCCACCGCCGCGCGGTGGACCGGGTCCGGTCGGAACAGGCGGGCGCCGAACGCGCCCGTCGGGTCGCCGCCGGTTCCCGGGAGACGCCGTACGACGAGGTGGCCGAGGAGGCGGCGGCGCGGCTGGAGCGGCAGCAGGTGCGGCGCTGCCTGGACGTGCTGACCGAGGTGCAGCGCGAGGCGATCACGCTGGCCTACTACGGCGGACACAGCTACCGCGAGGTGGCCGGCCTGCTGGACGCCGCGCTGCCGACCGTCAAGACCCGCATGCGGGACGGGCTGATCCGTCTCCGCGACTGCCTGGGAGTGGAGCTGAGCCGATGACCGACATCCACGCGCTCGCCGGGGCGTACGTGCTCGACGCGGTGGACGACGTCGAGCGGGCCGCGTTCACCCGGCACCTGGACCACTGCGAGAGCTGCGCGCTGGAACTGGCCGAACTGCGCGAGACGGTCGCGCGGCTGGCCGACCCGACCTGGTCGGTGCCGCCGCCCACGTTGCGCGCGGCGGTGCTGGCGGAGATCCGGCGCACCCCGCAGGAACGGCCCGGCCGGGCGGGTCGCGCGGAGCCGCCCGGCGCCGGGACCTGGCGGCGCCGGGTGGCCGTCGCGGCCGCCGCCGTGCTGCTGGCCGGCGGCGCGGGCGCGGCCACCTGGGTGGCCCAGGAGCAGCGGGTACGCGACGCGCGCACCGAGGCCGGCGCGGCCCGGGACGAGGTGGGCCGGATCCGGGCGGTGCTGGCCGCCCCGGACGCGGTCGTCCGCGGCGCCACCGCACCGGCCGGTGGCCGGGTGACAGTGGTCGCGTCGGCGAGCCGGGACGAGGGGGTGGCGCTGCTGGACGGACTGGCCGCGCCGGCGCCGGGGCGGGCCTACCAGCTCTGGCTGATCGAGGGCGGCACCGCCACCTCGGCCGGGGTGCTGCCGTCCGGGCAGGGCGCCGGCACCCGGCTGCTGGTGGGCGTACGCGGCAAGGGGTCCTTCGGGGTGACCGAGGAGCCGGCGGGCGGGTCGACGCGGCCGAGCACGACGCCGCTGGTGGCGTTCGCGCTCACCTGATCTTTTCCGTACCGGACCCATCCGCGCGGCGATCCGCGCCGAATCCCTTCCAGACCGACAGTTCACCACTTGAAGGGATTCACCCGATGCGCCCTGTGAAGCTCACCGCCGTCGCCCTCGCCGCCATGCTCGGCCTCGGACTCGCCGCCTGCGGCGGGGACGGCGAGGACAGCGGCGCCGCCGCGCCGGCCGGCAGCGCCCCGATGAGTTCCGCGCCGGCCAGCAGCGCCCCGGCGATGGCCGACGGTCAGTTCGGACCCGGCTGTGCCGCGGTGCCGACCGACGCGTCGAACCCCGGCAGTTTCGCGGCCATGGCCAAGGTGCCGGTGGCGACCGCGGCGTCCGGCAACCCGGTGTTGAGCACGCTGGTCACCGCCGTCAAGCAGGCCGGACTGGTCGACTCGCTGAACAGCGCCCCGGGGGTGACGGTCTTCGCGCCGACCAACGACGCCTTCGGCAAGCTGCCCAAGGCCGATCTGGACAAGGTCCTCGCCGACAAGAAGATGCTCACCGACGTGCTGACCTACCACGTGGTGGAGGGGCGACTCAGCCCGGATCAGCTCGCCGGCACGCACAAGACCCTCCAGGGCGGCGAGGTGACGGTCGCCGGCAGCGGTACCGAGTTCACCGTGAACGGCGCCTCGACGGTCGTCTGCGGCAACGTGCAGACCGCCAACGCCACCGTCTACATCGTCGACTCCGTGCTGATGCCGAAGTCCTGACCCGGACCGGCCGGTGAGGGGAGGAACCGATGATCCGCCGCACCTCGGCGGCCGCCGGGACGGGGCTGCTCGCGGCGGCCGCCGGGGTGGCGGTCGCGGAACTGCTCGCCACCGCCGTCCGGCCACAGGCGGCACCCCTGGTCGCGGTCGGTGGCGCCGTCGTGGACGGCGCGCCGACCCCGGTCAAGGAGTGGGCGGTGCGCACCCTCGGCACCTACGACAAGCCGCTGCTCCTGGGCGGAATCGCGGTGGCGGTGGTCGTGCTGGCCGCGCTCACCGGCGTCGCCGTCCGCCGTCGCCCGACGCTGGGCCTGCTCGGGCCGGCGGTGCTCGGGATCGCCGGCGCCGCCGCCGCCCTGAGCCGCCCCGACGCCCGCCCGGCCGACGCCCTGCCGGCCCTGGCCGGCGCCGCCGTGGCCGCCGCCCTCCTGCGCTGGCTGCCGCTGCCCGGCCGGCCGGCCGCCCCGGGCGCCGCACCCGACCCCGTGGGGGTGGGCCGGGCGGCGTCCGGGGCCGACGCGGCCGGTCCGGGCGCGGCCGGTGCGGGCGCGGCACGTTCGACCGGTTCCGGCGTGGCCCGTTCCCGCCGCCCGGCGGCGACGCGGCGGGCGGTGCTGCGCAACGCCGCGCTGGTGGCGGTCGGGACCACCCTGGCCGGGGCCGGCACGGTCGCGCTGCGCCGGCTGAACCTGGCCGACGCCACCCGCGCCCGGGACGCCGTCCGGCTGCCCGCCCCGGCCTCGCCGGCCCGTCCGCTGCCCGCCGGGGTGGGGCCGGGGTTCCGCACCCCGACCGCGGACTTCTACCGGGTGGACACCGCGCTGACCGTGCCGCGGCTGGACGTGGACGCCTGGCGGCTGCGGCTGCACGGGATGGTGGAGCGGCCGGTCGAGCTGACCTTCGCCGACCTGCTCGACCGAGGGCTGATCGAGCGCGACGTCACGCTGAGCTGTGTGTCCAACGAGGTCGGTGGCCCGTACGTGGGGACCACCCGGTGGCTCGGCGCGCCGCTGGCCCCGCTGCTGCGCGCCGCCGGCATCCGGGCCGGCGCCGATCAGCTGGTGGCCCGCTCCGACGAGGGGATGACCATCGGTACGCCGATCGCCACCCTCCTCGACGGACGGGACGCCATGCTCGCGGTGGGCATGGACGGCGCACCGCTGCCGTTCGTGCACGGCTTTCCGGTCCGGATGCTCACCCCCGGCCTGTACGGCTACGCCGGGGCGTGCAAATGGGTCACCGAGCTGGAGGTGACCACCTTCGACGCGTTCGACGCGTACTGGGTGCGGCGGGGCTGGGCCCGGGAGGCGCCGGTGAAGACGGCGTCGCGGATCGACCGGCCCGCGCCGTTCGCCCGACTTCCCGCCGGTCCGGTGACCGTGGCCGGCGTGGCGTGGGCCCAGCACCGGGGCATCGCGGCGGTGGAGGTCTCGGTGGACGACGGCCCGTGGCGGACGGCGGAGCTGCTGCCCACCGCCTCCTCCGACACCTGGGTCCAGTGGCGGTTCGCCTGGTCCGCCCCGGCCGGCCCGCACCGCCTGCGGGTACGCGCCACCGACGGCACCGGCGCGCCGCAGCCCGAGGACCGCCGCCCACCGTTCCCCGACGGCGCCACCGGCCACCACACCGTCGCGGTCACGGTGCGGTGAGAGGCGGGCTCCCGCTCAACGGGTCACGACGACGAGCGCCTCGCCCAGCTCCGCCGGCGTGCCGAACTCCTCGGCCGGCAGCGTCCGCAGCGTCTGGAGCGTCTCGGTGCTGGCGCCGTTCTCCTGGGCCCACCGGACCAGGTCCTCCCGGGAGACCGGGTAGTCGAGCCCGGCCAGGAACTCCTGCAACTGCGCGCCGCTGACGGTCATGCCGCGCGGCTACCCGCTGGGCGGGGTGGCATGCCCCGGGACGCCGGTTTGCCCCGACCGGTCCCGGGTAGCCGCGGGCATGCTGGTACAGCGGCTCGGCGCGCCGAGCGACTTCGACCCGTTGCTGGAACGCGTCCGGGACGCCCGCATCGTGATGATCGGCGAGGCGACGCACGGCACCTACGACTACTACCGGTTGCGGGAGCAGGTGACCCGGCGCCTCATCGCCGAGCAGGGGTTCGACTTCGTGGCGGTGGAGGGGGACTGGCCGGACTGCGACCGGGTGCACCGGTCCGTGGTGGGTGCGCCGGGCGGACTGGCCGACCCGCTGGTCGCGCTGGAACGGTTCGAACGCTGGCCCACCTGGATGTGGGCGAACGCCGAGGTGGCCCGCTTCTGCCGCTGGCTGCGGGCCTGGAACCTGGAGCGGCCGGAGGGGGAACGGGCCGGATTCCACGGCCTCGACGTCTACTCCCTCTGGGAGTCGATGCAGGCCATCTTCGACTACCTGGGCGAGGAGGACCCGGCGTCGCTGGAGGCGGCCCAGGAGGCCTACCGCTGCTTCGAGCCGTACGGCAAGCAGGTCGAGGAGTACGGGTTGGCCAGCCGGTTCGTCTCCGCCCGCTGCGAGGAGGAGGTGGTCCGGCTGCTGGCGCGTACCCGGGAACAGGCCGCCGCGGACGGCCTGGACCGCTTCTCGGCCTGGCAGAACGCGGAGGTGGTGGCCGGCGCGGAGCGCTACTACCGGGCCATGGTCTGCGGCGGGCCGGAGTCGTGGAACGTCCGGGACATCCACATGGCGGACACGCTGGACCGGCTGCTCGACCGCTACGGCCCGGACGCGCGCGGCGTCGTCTGGGCCCACAACACGCACGTCGGGGACGCCCGGGCCACCGAGATGGCGGCGGACGGCATGGTGAACATCGGTCAGCTCGCGCGGGAACGGCACGGCCGGGACGCGGTGGCGCTGATCGGCTTCGGCAGCTACCGGGGCACCGTGGTCGCCGCCCCGCGCTGGGGTTCGCCGGCCGAGACGATGGTGGTGCCGCCGGCCCGCGAGGGGTCGGTCGAGCGCCGGCTGCACGAGCTGATGCCGGACCGGGCGGTGCTGGTCTTCGGCGGGGAGGACCAGCCGGAGTGGGTGACCGGCGAGGTCGACCACCGGGCCATCGGCGTGGTGTACGACCCGAGCTTCGAGTCCTGGGGCAACTACGTGCCGACCCGGCTCGGTGAGCGGTACGACGCGTTCGTCTGGTGCGACGAGACGACCGCGCTGCACCCGCTGCCGGCGCTGGTGACGCCGGGCGAGATGGAGACGTACCCGGCCGGTGTGTGAGGTCAGGCGTTAGGAGGGGCCCCCTGTTATGCGCCAGGCGTTAACAGGGGGCCCCTCCTTTCACCTCACCTCGGCGGGCTCGCGCTCGGCGAGGTGGGCGCGCAGGCCCTCGCCCTCGACGTCCACGTTGGGCAGGATCCGGTTCAGCCAGCGCGGCAGCCACCAGGCGGCGTTGTTCAGCAGCGACATCACCGCCGGGACGATGGTCATCCGGACCACGAACGCGTCGATGGCGACGCCGATCGCGAGCGCGAAGCCCATCGACTTGATGATCGGGTCCTCCAGGAAGACGAAGCCGCCGAACACCGAGATCATGATCAGCGCGGCGGCGGTGACCACCCGGGCGCCGTGCCCCATCCCGTTGATGGTGGCCTGACGCGCGGTGTCGCCGTGCACGTAGTCCTCGCGCATCCGCGACACCAGGAAGACCTCGTAGTCCATGGCCAGGCCGAACAGGATGCCGATGAGCAGGATCGGCAGGAAGCTGACCAGCGGGGCCGGGGTGTCCAGACCGACCAGGTCGGCCAGGTGACCCTGCTGGAACACCGCGACCGTGATGCCGAACGTGGCCGCCACGGTGAGCAGGAAGCCCAGCGCCGCCTTCACCGGCACCAGGATCGACCGGAACACCAGCATCAGCAGCAGCACGGACAGGCCCACCACCAGCAGCAGGTAGACCGGCAGCGCGTCGGAGAGCTTCTCCGACACGTCGATGCCGATCGCGGTGACGCCGGTGAGCAGCACCTCCGCGTTCTGGATGCCGGCGACCTGCTCGCGGATGTCGTGCACGACCGTCTCGGTCGCCTCGTCGGTCGGCCCGGTCTTCGGGATCACGCCCAGCAGCGCGGTACGGCCGGACGGGTCGAGCTGCGGCGGGGCCACCGCCAGCACCCCGTCGGTCTTCTGGATCAGCGCGGTGACCTGCGGCACGGCCGCCTGGGTGGCCTGCGGGGAGTCGGCCGTCACGACGACCGCGAGCCGGCCGGTGAAGCCGGGGCCGAAGCCCTCCTGGATCAGGTCGTTGCTGACCCGGGCCGGGGTGCCCTCGGCGGCGGCGGACGCGTCCGGCAGGGCCAGGCGCATGTCCTGGGCGGGGATCGCGAGCAGCCCGAGGCCGAGCAGGCCGACCAGGATCACCGGGATGCGGAACCGGGTCACCCAGTGCGCCCAGCGGAACCCGAAGCCGGAACGGTCCTCCGAGCCGGTGCCCGGGTCCGCGACCGCCTCCCGGTTGCGCAGCTTGCGCGGCAGCACCTTGCGGCCGGCGAAGCCGAGCAGCGCCGGGGCCAGGGTGATCGCCACCAGCACGGCCACGGTGACGGTGCCGGCGGCGGCCAGGCCCATCACGGTGAGGAACGGAATACCCACCACGGCCAGGCCGGCCAGGGCCACCACGACGGTCGCGCCGGCGAAGACCACGGCGGAGCCGGCGGTGCCGACCGCCCGGCCGACGGCCTCCTCGGGGGAGAGCCCGTCGAGCAGGTTCTGCCGGTGCCGGGAGGTGATGAAGAGCGAGTAGTCGATGCCCACCGCGAGGCCGAGCATCAACGCCAGGATCGGGGCGGTGCTGGTCAGCTCGACCGCGCCGCTGAGCGCGAACAGGCCGGCCATGCCGACGCCGACGCCGATCAGCGCGTTCAGCATGGTCATCCCGGCCGCGACCAGCGAGCCGAACGTGATGATCAGGACGATCGCCGCGACCAGCACGCCGATGGCCTCGGTCGAGCCGACCTCCGGCTCGGCGTTGAGCACCTCGCCACCGGGGGCGACCTGCCAGCCCTGCGCCTCGGCCTGCGCGCCGACCTTCTCGTACGCGTCGCGCTGCTCGGTCGTGACGTCGTCCGCCCGGCCGGCGAACTGCACCTGGATCAGCGCGTACCGGCCGTCGGGCGTGAGCGCCCGGGCCTGGTACGGGTCGACCGCACCGACCACGCCGGGCAGCGTGGCCGCCTCCTGGGTGAGCTGTCCGACCACCGCCTGACCGGCCGGGGTGGTGAGCGCGCCGTCCTGGGGCGCCTTCACCGCGATGGTGCCGGTCGCGCCGCTGGCCGCCGGGAAGCGGTCGGCGAGCAGGTCGATCGCCTTCTGCGACTCGGTGCCCGGCATGGTGAAGTTGCTCGCCGTCGGGCCCTTCAGCGTGGCCGCGGCCAGGCCGAGACCGACGAGTACGACGAGCCAGACGACGGCGACGAGTCGCCGCCGGCGCAGGGATGCCCGGCCGAGCCGGTACAGCAGGGTCGCCATGGACCTTCCTTCGTCCTCGGGTTGGACAGTGCAATCAGGTGGTGGGTTCGAGCGCGCGGTGTGCCACGGCGAGCAGCGCGGGTCGCAGCTCCTCGTCGGGGATGTCCAGGAACTCGCCGCAGGTCTCGGCGATGCCGGCGAGGACGACCAGCGCGGCGACGCGGGCCGCCGGCCGGTCGGAGAAACCGGCGAAGGCGGCGACCAGCCGTTCGGAGATCTGCTGGATGTGCGCGAACGCCGGCTGCTGGAGCAGGTCCGGGAACTCGCCCCGGAGCAGCGCGATCTCCCGGCGGAAGCGGACCGCCAGGTCGACGAAGCCCTCCGCGGCGACCCGCTGGGCGTCCGCCCCGGTGCGTCCGGCGAGGCGGGTGTCGAGTTCCTCCAGCACCGCGATGGCCGGGGCCATCAGCTCGCAGAGCAGGGCGTCCTTGCTGGCGAAGTGGTAGAGCACGGTGGCCTTGGAGCAGCCCACCTCGCGGGCGATGTCCTGCAACGAGGTGCCCTTGTAGCCGGTGACGGCGAACCGACGGGCCGCCGCGGTGAGCAGCTCGTCGTGGGTGGCCGGGGTCGCGCGTGCCATGTCCTCCAGCATGCCTGACCGATCGGTCAGCACCTGACCGATCGGTCAGACGGAAGACGTGGTCTTCGCCACAGCGCCGCGTCGCCGCAGGTCAGGTGGTCGGCGCCCCGGTCCAGTCGGCGAGCCAGTCGCCCGACCAGGTGAGCGCGCCCGACCGCAGGTCGGCCACCAGGCCGCGTACCCAGTCCAGTTCGGTGCGGAGCAGGGCGAGCTGGTACTCGTCCTCGACCAGGAAGAGTCGGGGCAGGTCGACCGCGCCCAGCGCCGCCTCGCGTTCGCGCAGCCGCGCCTCGATCGCGTCGGCCCGCTGGTCGAGCCGCCGGGCCGCCTCCTCCGGCGGCAGGATGGGCAGGAAGGACAGCGCGGCGGGGAACTCGGGGAACTCCCGCGCGGGGGTGGCGAGCGCCTCGGCGAGCCAGGCGTCGAGGGCGCGGCGACCGGCCGGGGTGAGCGCGTACACGGTCCGTTCCGGCCGGCCCTCCGCGCGTGTCGTCTCCGCGACCCGGATCAGCTCGTCCCGGCGCAGCCGCTCGATGGCCTGGTAGATGCTGTTGCGCTGCGCGACGTTGACCACGTCCTGCTTCTCCCGCTCCCGGACGAGCTGCTGCATCCGGTACGCGTGCATCGGCTCCTCGACCAGGAGGGCCAGCACCATCATCGCCAGCGGCGAGCGACGAGCCGTCATGTGCCCACCCTAGGTGACCCTGTTCTCTCTTAGTCATTCTATGTATAGTCATCACATGACTAAGGCTCTCGTCGTCGGTGCGGGACTGGCCGGTCCCGTCGCCGCCATGGCACTTCTGCGCGCCGGAATCGACGCGGTCGTCCACGAGGCGTACGAGCGGGACGCCGTCGGGGTGGGCGCGTTCCTCACGCTCTCGGTCAACGGGCTGGACGCGCTGCGCGCCGTCGGGCTCGACGACCTGGTCGCCGGGCTCGGGCATCCCACGCCGCGGATGGTCATGCACAACCACCGGGGGCGCCGGCTCGCCGCGTTCGACGCGGCGGGCAGCCGCACGGTCGGCCGCTCCGACCTCTACCGCGCGCTGCGGGACGAGGCGCTGAGCCGGGGTGTCGAGTTCGTCCACGGATCCCGGCTGACCGGCGCCGCGCCGACCGAGGGCGGGGTGACCGCCCGGTTCGCCGACGGTCGCACCGAGCACGGCGACCTGCTGGTCGGCGCCGACGGGCTGCGGTCCCGGGTCCGCACGCTCATCGACCCGGCCGCCCCCGCGCCGCGCCGGGTGCCACTGCTCAACGCCGGCGGGTTCGCCCGCGGGCTGCGCCTGCCCGACGAGCGCGGCACCATGCAGATGATGTTCGGCCGACGCTGCTTCTTCTGCTGGATCGTGGTGGGGGAGGACGAGGTGTGGTGGTTCGCCAACCCGCCGCAGCCGGTCGAGCAGAGCCGGGAGCAGCTCGCCGCGGTCGGCCCGGAGGAGGCCCGCTCCCGGCTGCACGCCCTGCTCGCCGACGATCCCGGCCCGGCGGCGGCGATCCTCGACCACACCCCGCGGATCGAGTACGGCTGGCCCACGTACGACCTGCCCTCGGTGCCGGTCTGGCACCGGGACCGCATGGTCGTGATCGGCGACGCCGCGCACACCGCCGCGCCCTCCTCGGGGCAGGGTGCGGCGATGGCCTTCGAGGACGCCGTCCAGCTCGCCCGCTGCCTGCGCGACCTGCCGGACGTGCCGGCCGCGTTCGCGGCGTACGAGCGGCTGCGCCGCGCTCGGGTGGAGCGGGTGGTCGCGCAGGGGCGGCGGACCAGCACCGCCAAGGTGGCCGGCCCGGTCGGGCGCCTGGTCCGGGACCTCGGCATGCCGGTGTTCGCCCGTCTCCTGGCGCGCAACGGGGGCGCCGCGCAGGCCTGGCTCTTCGACCACCACATCGAGTGGGCCGAGCGGGTCCGGGCCTGACTCAGCCCGCCGACGTGCCGTGCTCCCGGTCGTACGTCGTCCGGGCCGCGCTGATCGCCTCCCGGTGCCGCTCGGCCCAGCGGGTGAGGGCGACCAGCGACTCGTACAGCTCCCGGGCCATCGGGGTGGCGGTGTACTCGACCTTCGGCGGCACGGTGGGGTGCACGTGCCGGACGAGCAGGCCGTCGCGCTCCAGGTTGCGCAGGGTCAGCGTGAGCATCCGCCGGCTGATCCCCTCCACCCGCCGCTCCAGCTCGGTGAAGCGGACCGGACCGGTCGAGGCGGCGATCAGGATGCCGATGCTCCACTTGCCGCCGACCCGGTCCAACGCCTCCCGCACGGTGCAGGCCCGGGCCTGGTCCGCCGCGCCGGGCCCACACCGGTTCGCCTGTTCCTCACGCACGCCCTCATCGTCACAGGCCGGGGGCCCGGTGACAAAGCGCGCGGGACGGGGCGGCGGCCCGAGCGAAACGGACGTACGGTCGGGATTCCACCGGCAGAGGAGGGACCGTGACGTATCCACCGCCGCGTTACACCGGGGACCGGGGCGAGACGACCGCGACGTTCCGACCGGCCGGGCACCCGCCGGAACTGGTTCACACCGGCGGCGGCTCGGCCGGCTACCTCGCCACCGGGGCGACCACCAACGGCCAGTTCGGGCTCTACCGCTGGGAGATGGGTCCGCAACCGTCGGGCCCGGCCCCGCACTTCCACCGGTCCATCTCGGAGTCCTTCTTCATCCTCGCCGGCACCGTGCGCATCTACGACGGCCGCCGCTGGATCGACGCGGAGCCCGGCGACTTCGTGCACGTCCCCGAGGGCGGGGTGCACGCGTTCCGCAACGAGTCCGGCGAGCCCGCGTCGATGCTGCTGCACTTCGCCCCCGGCGCGCCCCGGGAAGGCTACTTCGAGGGGCTGCGCGACCTCTCCGACCGCAGCGAGGAGGAGCGGGCCGAGTTCTTCCTGCGACACGACACGTTCTGGGTCTGACCGCCGGCGACCGTGTCGGGGTTGCCGAGACGGGCCCGGCCCGGGAAGGTGGGCGGATGGCCGCCGCTGACGAGACCCGGGCCGGGGTGTCGCTGACCAACCTGGACCAGCCGCTGTTCGACGGGGCGGGCGCGACCAAGCGTGACCTGGTCGACTACCTCGACGCGGTGCACGGGCGGATCCTGCCGGAGCTGCGGGACCGGCCGCTGTCGGTGCTGCGGGTGCGGCCCGGGCAGGAGCCGTTCATGCAGAAGAACCTGCCGAAGTACACGCCGGACTGGGTGCGCCGCACCGACGTCTGGGCGGAGGCGTCGCACCGGCGCATCGCGTACGCCCTCTGCGACGACCGGCGGACGCTGCTCTGGTTCGCCAACCAGAGGGCGGTGGAATACCACCCGACACTGGCCCACGCCGGTCAGCCCGAGCACCCCACCCATCTGGTGCTCGACCTGGACCCGCCGGAGGGCGACTCCTACCCGGCGGCGGTCCGGGTCGCGCTGCTGGTGCGGCAGGCGCTCACCGACGCCGGCCTGGCCGGCGCCGTGAAGACCAGCGGGGCCAAGGGCCTGCACGTGATCGTGCCGGTGGAACCGGCCACCACGGCCGAGGAGGCCGCCGCCGCGACCCGGGCGCTCGCGGCCCGTACCGAACGGCTCGACCCGGCGCTGGCCACCACCGCGTTCATCGTGGCCGACCGCGGCGGCCGCGTCTTCGTCGACTCCACCCGGGCGTACGGGGCGACGGTGGTCGCCGCCTACAGCCCCCGGATCCGGCCCGGCACGCCGGTGTCGTACCCGGTCGGTTGGGCCGACCTGGAGTCGGCGACGCCGGCCGACTTCACCGTGCGGACCGTGCCCGGCCTGCTGGGGGAGCGGGACCCGTGGGCGGAGGCGCTGCCCGCCCCGCAGCCGCTGCCGGCCGACCTGGTCGCCGAGGGGCGCACCATCCCGGTGGCCCGGGTCCAGGCGATGCACGAGGGCAAGCGGCGGGCGAAGGCGCGGCGCGAGGCGGGCTGACCACACGCGAAAGCCCGGGCACTGTGGCCCGGGCTTCGACGTGACTGGTGCCCCCGGCAGGATTCGAACCTGCGCCCCCGCCTCCGGAGGGCGGTGCTCTATCCCCTGAGCTACGGGGGCTCAGCGACCCGAGAAGAGTAGCAAACCCCTCCCCGGATCACCGAATCGGTATCCGCGAGTCGATCTTCGCCGGCTCAGGCGGCGGCGAGGGCGCGCCCGCAGCTCGGCAGCGGGTGCAGCACGATCCGACGGGGCAACCGCCGGGGCCACTCGTTGCGCGGCCAGGAGCCGTCCACGATGAGGTGCACCGTACGCTCCTCGGCGCCGCTCAACCGCAGGACGAAGTCCCGGGGCAGTGGCGGGTCCACCGAGGGCGTGGTGACCATGAACCGCACCCGTCCACGGGACGACACCGCCGACACCACGTCCGCGGCCGGCATGGTGCCCCGCAGGCGCACCCGGCCGATCCAGTAGACCTCCGCGGCGTGCTCCTGGGCCGCCCGGGTGATCGCCGGGTACTCGCTGCGTACCCAGCGCTCGACCGCGCCGACGCAGAGGCCGCAGGCGCGCTCGCGCGGCTCGCGCGGCCCCAACCCCCAGGCCCGCAGGTACGCCCCGACGAGGCCGGCGTCCATGCTCAGCCCGAACCGGCGCTCGATGAGAGTGGTCAGGCTCTGGCGCGTCCAGAGCTCCTCGTCGATGCCGAACTCGTCGGGGTGGACGCCCCGCAACACGTCGATCAGTTCGAGTTCCTGTTCGCGGCTGAGCGTTCCCGGCTCGCCCTGCCGCAGTCCGCGACGGACGGCTGCCACCGCCCCGTCACCGCCGATGGTGTGGCGTCGGCACCAGCTGGTCACCGACCGCCCTGCGTCTCTGAGTGCAACCCCCACGTCCTGCGCAACGAGCCCGAATCGCAACTGGTCACGATATGTATGGAGAAACTTCTCAGAGCGCCGCAATGACCCGTTAGCCCCAAAACGTTACAAAGCGGCATATCCGACATACCACCCGCGCCCTCCCGGTGATCAAGGAGATCGTGTCGGCGGCGAGGGCGTGACCCGACACAAACTCCTTGAGCACCACACTGCCCCAGCTCCAGGGCGCGCAGCGCCCGGCCCGGCAACGGGCAGCCGGTCGGTGGCCCGTGTAGCCGCCGGCTGGGTGGGGTGTTCTGGTCATTGCGCCGCGCTTGGCCGGTGCGAGGTCCGGGCGCTCTCCCGGCGGCCCCAACCTTGAACGGCGGGGTAGGCAGGCGGTGGCGGGAGCGGGGCTGGTGTCTCCCGGCCGGCACACCCGTGGCGTTCCACTCGCAGGGCTGCCGGGCGCTGGGTGGAACGGGGTGGGTGTCTCCCGGGCCGGGACACACCCATGGTGTTCCACCGACGGCGTTGGCGGGCGCTGGGTGGAGCGTCATGGGTGTCTCCGCGGCCGGGATGCACCCATGGTGTTCCACTCGCGGGGTTGGCGGCCGGTGGGTGGAACGTCACGGGTGTCTGCGGGTGTCCGGATGCACCCGTGGTGGTCCACCCGCGCGGCCCGGGTGGGGTGGGGTGTCCGGTTCGGTGGTGGTGGGCGGCACCCCGGCGGCGGAATCGACGGCGGGTCGGCGGCGTTATAGACGGGTGAACGACCGAGCAGGCGAACACCCCCGAGCCGCCACCCTCGCCCCCGGGGAATGACGGCCGGCCGCCGGTCGTTACACATCATCCCGGCGCCGCGACGAGGCCCCCGCCCCGCGAGCCAGCCGGACACCCCGGCCCCCGTGAACT
Organism: Micromonospora sp. WMMD754; assembly: GCF_049315235.1. Classification (NCBI taxonomy): domain Bacteria; kingdom Bacillati; phylum Actinomycetota; class Actinomycetes; order Micromonosporales; family Micromonosporaceae; genus Micromonospora; species Micromonospora sp. WMMD754. Next base: position 880,038 of record NZ_CP186058.1, on the reverse strand, counting down.
GGCCCCCCGGCCCCACGAGCCTGCCGGATCCCCTCAAGACTTTTCGCGCGCCTGACGGTGCCCACACCCCCCGGTGTGTTGACCCCCGAATGGAGCCCCCTCATGAACACGATCCTGCGTAAGAGCATTCTCGGTATCGCTGGTCTGGCCTTCACCGGTGGTGTGTTCGCCGGTCCGGTCGCCGCCCACGCCGACACCCCCGCCCACGCCGCTGGTAAGCCCGTCGCGGTCGCGTCCGTGCAGGGTGAGCAGTCGACCATCACGCTGAACGACGAGCAGACCGCTAACGCCAAGGCGATCATCGCCGCGACGAAGAAGGCCGGTCTGCCGGAGCGGGCCGCGGTCATCTCGATCGCCACCGCCCTGCAGGAGTCGAAGCTGGAGAACCTGGGCCACCTCGGCGACCGCAACGACCACGACTCGCTGGGTCTGTTCCAGCAGCGCCCGTCGAGCGGTTGGGGCACGCCGGAGCAGATCACCGACCCCGAGTACTCGACCCTGGCGTTCCTCAAGGGTCTGAAGCAGGTCGACGGCTGGGACACCATGCCCCTGACCGACGCCGCCCAGACCGTCCAGGTCAGCGCGTACCCCGACGCCTACGCGCAGTGGGAGAAGCAGGCCACCGACATCGTGGCCCAGCACTGGACCAAGTAGGACCAACGCGAAAGGCCGGCACCCCCAACCCGGGGTGCCGGCCTTTCGCGTCTGTTACGGGGTGCCGCCCAGGCGCTTCAGCGCCGCGCTGAGGTTGGTCAGGTCGTTCTGCTGCGTGTTCTTCATGGTCTGGGCCACCGCGAGCACGTCGTCGTCGTGCCCCTCGGCCAGGATGCCGTCGATCATGTGCACGCCGCCGATGTGGTGCCGGATCATCATGTTCAGGAAGAGCAGGTCGAACTCACGTCCGCTGGCCGCCTTCAGCTTCGCCATCTCCTCGGGAGTGGCCATGCCGGGCATCAGCCCGTTCTTCACCAGCCCGGCCCCGTCCGGCATCCACGCCATCGCCGGCTGGTCGCCGGTCGGGTCCAGCTTCCAGGAGCGCAGCCACGTCTGCATGGTGCCGATCTCGCCCTGCTGGCCGGTGGCGATGTCGACGCCGACCTGGCGGACCTCCGCGTCCTGCCCCTGCCGGAACGCCAGCAGGCCCATGGCCACCGCCTGGTTGTGGTGCGCGGTCATGTCCCGGGCGAAACCGGCCTCGGCCGAGTTGTCACCCGGCCGGGTGAGCGTCGGCGTGAGCAGGCCGCCGGCGTACCCGAGCAGGAGCCCGACCACGATGGCGGCGGCCACGGCCAGCAGGCCGTAGCGGCGCGCCGCCGGCCGGCCGCCCTCGTCGGTGGCCGGTGCCTCGTCGAGCTCGCTGTCGGTGGTCACCGGAGCGGTCATCGCGACGTCCTTACTGGGTCGGCTGCTCGGGCATGTTGTTCTGCAGGTTGTCCCGCGGGGTGGGGCCGGTGGCGGTGACGCCCTGGTCGCAGAGGGCGTTCGGGCCCTCGATCGAGGCGTTCACCCGCAGCGTCTTGATGAAGTCGTCGATCCGGCTGTCGTCGGCGTTGTCGACCTTGAGCTGGAAGCCCCAGGCCTGCAGCGAGATCGGCTTGTCCAGCCCCTCGTACGGGCTGAGCATCAGCTTCTCCTTGCCCTGCACCTTGCTCTTGAGCTTCTCCACCTGGTCGGCGGGCAGGTCCGGGCGGTAGGTGATCCAGACGGTGCCGTGCTCCAGGCTGTGCACCGCGTGCTCGTTGGCGATCGGGGCGTCGTAGACGTCACCCATGCAGTTCTGCCAGGCCTGGTTGTGCGGGCCGGCGACCGGCGGGGAGACGTCGTACTTGATCGTGCCGGGCTGGTGGTTGCCGCCCTTGACCAGGTCCTTGTCCTTCTTGCGGAAGTCGACCATGCCGTTGATGGCGTCCGCCCGCTTCTGCCACGGCTGGGCGCCCTGGTAGACGGCCCAGGCGCCGATGCCGATGATGCCGACGGCGAGCACGCCGACCGCGACGAACAGGGCGATCGGACCCCACGAGCGACCCTGGCTCACCTTCACCGGGGTGACCGGCTTGCGGCCCTTGCCCCCGGCGCCCGGCCGTGGCGTGCCCTTGCCGCCCCCGGCCTTGCCCGCGCCGGCCTTCGCGGCGGGCTTGTCGCCGGCCGCCGGACGGCCTGCGGCCGGCTTCTTGCCGGTGCTGACCACGGTGGGACGGCGCTCCGGGCCGCCCGGGGTGCTGATGCTCATCGTGCCTCGTCAGGTCGGTCGGTCAGGGGGACCGCGGGGCCGGTTCACATGCTGGGTCGCCTCCGCGGTGCCCGAGTCTACCCCCGATAACATGGTTCAGTGACTCCCGCAGAACTCGCCGAGGTCGTCCTCGCCGCAGCCCACGCCGTCTTCGACGAGCGGGGCCTGGACCGTGCCGCGCTACCCGCGCAGACCACCGTCGAGCGACCCCGTAACCCCGATCACGGCGACTACGCCTCGACGCTGGCGTTGCAGCTCAGCAAGAAGGTGGGCGTCCCCCCGCGGGAGCTGGCGTCGGCCCTGGCCGACCAGCTGGGCCGGGCGCCGGGGGTCAAGTCGGTGGAGATCGCCGGCCCGGGCTTCCTGAACATCCGGCTCGACGCGGGCGCCGCCGGCCAGCTGGCCAAGGTGATCGTCGAGGCCGGCCCGGCGTACGGGCGCTCCGACACCCTGGCCGGGCAGCGGATCAACCTGGAGTTCGTCTCGGCCAACCCGACCGGCCCGGTGCACATCGGCGGGGTCCGCTGGGCGGCCGTCGGTGACGCGCTCAGCCGCCTGCTCCGGGCCACCGGGGCCGACGTCGGCACCGAATACTATTTCAACGACGCCGGCTCGCAGATCGACCGGTTCGCCCGCTCGCTGCTGGCCGCGGCCAAGGGCGAGCCGGCGCCGGAGGACGGCTACGGCGGCGCGTACATCGCCGAGATCGCGGCGGAGGTCGTCAAGCGCCGGCCCGACGTGCTGAACCTGCCCGAGGACGCCGCCCAGGAGGTGTTCCGGGTCGAGGGCGTCCAGCTGATGTTCAGCGAGATCAAGTCCTCGCTGCGCGACTTCGGGGTGGAGTTCGACACCTACTTCAACGAGAAGGACCTGCACGACCGGGGCGAGCTGGAGAAGGCGCTGCTCCGGCTGCGCGAGCACGGGCACGTCTTCGAGTCCGAGGGCGCCACCTGGCTGCGCACCACCGACTTCGGTGACGACAAGGACCGGGTGCTGCGCAAGTCCAACGGTGAGTGGACCTACTTCGCCGCCGACTGCGCCTACTACCTGGACAAGCGGGAGCGCGGCTTCGAGCGGGTCGTGATCATGTTGGGCGCCGACCACCACGGCTACATCGGCCGGATGAAGGCGATGGCCGCCTGCTTCGGCGACGACCCGGCGCGCAATCTCGAGATCCTCATCGGCCAGCTGGTCAACCTGCTCCGCGACGGCGCACCCGTGCGGATGAGCAAGCGGGCCGGCACCGTGGTCACCCTGGAGGACCTGGTCGACGCGATCGGCGTGGACGCCTCCCGCTACGCGTTGGCCCGTTACTCCAGCGACTCGCCGATCGACATCGACGTGGAACTCTGGACCCGGGCCACCCGCGACAACCCGGTCTACTACGTCCAGTACGTGGCCGCCCGGACCGCCAGCGTCGGCCGCAACGCGGCCGAGGCGGGGCTGACCCGGGGTGACGCCGCCGACTTCCGGGCCGAGCTGCTCGTGCACGAGAAGGAGAACGACCTGCTCAAGGCGCTCGCCGAGTTTCCGGCCGTGGTCGCCTCGGCGGCCGAGCTGCGCGGGCCGCACCTGGTGGCCCGCTACCTGGAGCGGCTCGCCGGGGCCTACCACCGGTTCTACGACAACTGCCGGATCCTGCCGCGCGGCGACGAGGAGGTCACCGACCTGCACCGGGCCCGGCTCTGGCTCAACGACGCCACCCGGACGGTCATCGCCAACGGCCTCCACCTGCTCGGCGTCTCCGCCCCGGAGAGGATGTAATTCCCGATGCGCGCGCACGAAGCCGGTGCCCTGCACGGCGACATCGGCAACCGCAGTCCGGCCTGGTTGCGTACCCCGGTCGACGTCAACGCCCTGGTGCCGCAGCTCTGGCCGCGTCACGTGGCGCGCGGCCCGGCCGGCGCGCTGACCGTCGCGGAAGTGGACGTCCGCGACCTCGCCGCCGAGTTCGGCACCCCGGCGTACGTGCTGGACGAGGACGACCTGCGCGAGCGCTGCCGCGAGTTCCGCGCCGCGTTCCCGGACGCGGACGTCTACTACGCCGGCAAGGCGTTCCTCTGCCGCGCCGTGGTCCGGATGATCGCCGAGGAGGGCATGTTCCTCGACGTGTGCACCGGCGGGGAGCTGGCCACCGCGCTCTCGGCCGGGATGCCGGCGGAGCGGATCGGCTTCCACGGCAACAACAAGTCGGTGGCCGAGCTGACCCGGGCGGTGGACGCCGGGGTCGGCCGGATCATCGTCGACTCGTTCGCCGAGATCGACCGGCTCTCCGAGCTGGCCCGCGAGCGCGGGGTACGCCCGCGGGTGCTGGTCCGGGTCACGGTCGGCGTGGAGGCGCACACCCACGAGTTCATCGCCACCGCGCACGAGGACCAGAAGTTCGGCTTCTCCCTCGCCGGCGGCGCGGCGGCCGCGGCCGCCTTCAAGATCCTCGACGAGGACGTGCTGGAGCTGCGGGGGCTGCACTCGCACATCGGCTCGCAGATCTTCGACGCCAGCGGCTTCGAGGTCTCCGCCCGCCGGGTGCTCGCCCTGCAGGCGCAGATCCGCGACGCCCGCGGCGTGGAGCTGCCGGAGCTGGACCTGGGCGGCGGCTTCGGCATCGCGTACACCACGCAGGACGACCCGGCGTCGCCGCACGACCTGGCCAAGCGGCTGCGCAAGATCGTCGACGGCGAGTGCGCGGCGGAGAACCTGGCCGTGCCGCACCTGTCGGTGGAGCCGGGCCGCGCCATCGTGGGGCCGGCCGTGTTCACCCTCTACCAGGTGGGCACGGTCAAGGACGTCGACGGCATCCGCACCTACGTGAGCGTCGACGGGGGGATGAGCGACAACATCCGGACCGCGCTCTACGACGCCTCCTACTCGGCCACGGTGGCGAACCGCACGTCGGCGGCGGAGCCGATGCTCGCCCGCGTGGTGGGAAAGCACTGTGAGTCCGGGGACATCGTGGTGAAGGATGAATTCCTGCCCGCCGACGTGCAGCCCGGAGATCTTGTCGCGGTGCCCGGCACCGGGGCCTACTGCCGGAGCATGGCCAGCAACTACAACCATGTCCCGCGGCCCCCGGTCGTCGCGGTCCGCGACGGTCGGGCCCGGCTGATCGTCCGCCGGGAGACCGAAGACGACCTGCTCGCATTGGATGTGGGATGACCTCACCGGTTCGCTTGGCGCTGCTCGGCTGCGGCACGGTCGGCAGCGACGTCGTGCGGCTGCTGCACGAGCAGTCCGCCGATCTCGCCGCCCGGATCGGCGCCCCGCTGGAGATCGCCGGCATCGCCGTACGCCGGCTCGGCCGGGACCGGGGCGACCTGCCGGTCGACCCGGCGCTGTTCACCACCGACCCGCTCGGGCTGGTCAAGCGGGACGACGTGGACGTGGTGGTCGAGGTCGTCGGAGGCATCGAGCCGGCCCGGGGCTGGCTGGTCGAGGCGCTGCGCGCGGGCAAGAGCGTGGTGACCGCCAACAAGGCGCTGCTCGCCGAGGACGGCGCCACGCTGCACGACGCCGCCGCCGAGGGCGGCGCGGACCTCTACTACGAGGCCAGCGTCGCGGGGGCGATCCCGCTGCTGCGCCCGTTGCGCGAGTCGCTGCACGGCGACCGGATCACCCGGGTCACCGGCATCGTGAACGGCACCACCAACTTCATCCTCTCCGCCATGGACGCCACCGGCGCCGGCTTCGCCGAGGCGTTGGAGGAGGCCACCGAGCTGGGGTACGCGGAAGCCGACCCGACGGCCGACGTGGAGGGCTTCGACGCCGCCGCCAAGGCCGCCATCCTCGCCTCGCTGGCGTTCCACACCCGGGTCACCGCCGCCGACGTGCACCGTGAGGGCATCACCGAGGTGACCGCCGCGGACGTGGCCAGCGCGAAGGCCATGGGCTGCACGATCAAGCTGCTCTGCATCGCCGCCCGGGGCGTCGACGCGGACGGCCGCGAGACCGTCAACGTCCGGGTGCACCCGGCGATGATCCCGCTGACCCACCCGCTGGCCGGCGTCGGCGACGCGTTCAACGCGGTCTTCGTCGAGGCCGACGCGGCCGGTCAGCTCATGTTCTACGGTCGGGGCGCGGGCGGCGCGCCGACCGCCAGCGCGGTGCTCGGCGACGTGGTCGCGGTGGCCCGCAACCGTCTCGCCGGGGTGCACGCGGCCAGCGAGTCGGCGTACGCGGACCTGTCGGTGCGGCCGATGGGCGAGGCGCTCACCCGCTACCACATCAGCCTCGACGTGGCCGACCGGCCGGGTGTGCTGGCGGCGGTGGCCGGGGTGTTCGCCCGGCACGAGGTCTCCATCGCGACCGTGCGGCAGGGGCCGGCCGGGGGCGACGCCGAGCTGGTGATCGTCACCCACGTGGCGCCGGACGCGGCGCTCGCCGCCACCGTCCGCGAGCTGCGCGGGCTGGACATCGTCCGTTCGGTGGCGAGCGTGCTGCGGGTCGAGGGCGGCGCGTAACCCGGGCGTCCCGCCTGATGGTTAGGACGGGGTGTGCCGGTGACCGGTCGGGGAGGCTGGTCCACGCTGTTGGCGGGTCCCGGTCGGCCGGGGCCGGAGAGGCGAGGAGCGCGACATGTGGCGGGGACTCATCGAGGCGTACCGGGACCGTCTGCCGGTCACCGACGCCACTCCCGTCGTCACCCTGCACGAGGGGAACACGCCGCTGCTGCCGGCGCCGGTGCTCTCCGCCCGGGTCGGCGCGGACGTGTGGCTCAAGGTCGAGGGGGCGAACCCGACCGGCTCGTTCAAGGACCGGGGCATGACCCTCGCCGTCTCCAAGGCCGTCGAGGCGGGGGACAAGGCGATCATCTGCGCCTCCACCGGCAACACCAGCGCCTCGGCCGCCGCGTACGCGGCCCGGGCCGGGATCACCTGTGCGGTGCTGGTGCCCCAGGGCAAGATCGCGCTGGGCAAGCTGGCCCAGGCACTGGTGCACGGCGCCAAGCTGCTCCAGGTGCAGGGCAACTTCGACGACTGCCTGGGCCTGGCCGGCAAGCTCGCCCAGGACTTCCCGGTCGCGCTGGTCAACTCCGTCAACATCGACCGGCTGCACGGGCAGAAGACGGCCGCCTTCGAGATCGTCGAGGCGCTCGGCGACGCGCCGGACATCCACTGCCTGCCGGTGGGCAACGCCGGCAACATCTCCGCCTACTGGATGGGCTACTCCGAGGACCTGCGCGACGGCAACGCCACGAAGGCACCCAGGATGTACGGGTTCCAGGCGGCCGGTGCGGCCCCGATCGTCACCGGCCAGGTGGTGCCCGAGCCGTCGACCATCGCCACCGCCATCCGGATCGGCAACCCGGCGAGCTGGACCAAGGCCGTCGACGCGCGGGACGCTTCGGACGGTCTGATCTCGGCGGTCACCGACCGGGAGATCCTGTCGGCCTACCGGCTGCTGGCCCGTGAGGTCGGGGTCTTCGTCGAGCTGGGCAGCGCGGCCAGCGTGGCCGGGCTGCTCCAGCAGGCCGCCGCCGGGCGCGTGCCGGCCGGGTCGCGGGTGGTCTGCACGGTCACCGGCCACGGCCTGAAGGACCCGGAGTGGGCCATCTCGACGGCTCCCGCGCCGGTCACCATCGCCAACGACGCCCTCGCCGCCGCCCGCTCCCTCGACCTCGCCTGAGTCGACCCGCTCGGCGTGCCCCGACCGGTGCGGTGCTGATCTCCGTCGGGTGCGGGCCGGCGTGCTCGCTGGTCGTCGTCGTCCGTGCCCGGCTCCCTCGCTGCCGCCGTGCGCGACGGCATGTGCCGGGCTCCCTCGCTGCCGCCGTGCGCGACGGCATGTGCCGGGCTCCCTCGCTGCCGCCGTGCGCGACGGCATGTGCCGGGCTCCCTCGCTGCCGCCGTGCGCGACGGCATGTGCCCGCCTCCGACCACCTCGCCGCGCGCCTTCGCCGACGTGGCAGACACCCATGACGTTCCACTCAAAGCCGTCGCAGGGCACGAGTGGAACGCCATGGGTGTCTCCGGGCCGTCCAGACACCCATGGTGTTCCACTCACTGCCGTTTCCGAGCACGGGTGGAACGTTGTGGGTGTCTGGACGGGTCGTTCCGACGCCACTACGGGTTCCCGCCTACCGACACCGGTCCCGGGCGGCGCCAGGACGGGGAGGCGCGACGCCCCGCCCGCACGTGGTGGTGGGCGAGGTCGAACGGGGGTGAGGAGGTCAGCTTGGAGCGTGAGCGGGGCCCGATACCTCACCCGGGGCGGATGCGGAGCCGGCGAGCGTGTGCGGCAGACTCAGGGCACCCCGTAGACCCCTCTTCAGGAGTGAGTAACGCCCATGTCGCTGCTCGCCAGATTCAGTCTCGCCAACCGGGGCCTGATCGCCCTCATCGCGTTGGTGACCACGGCGTTCGGGGCGTTCGCCGTGCCGTCGCTGAAGCAGCAGCTGCTGCCGTCGCTGGAGTTCCCCGCCGCGTTCATCGTGGCCCCGTACCCGGGCGCCGCCCCGGAGATCGTCGAGTCCCAGGTCGCCGAGCCGATCGAGAACAGCCTCCAGGGCATCCCGGGGCTGGAGAAGGTCACCTCGACCTCCCGGGAGGGCGCGGCCACGGTCCAGGTGCAGTACGAGTTCGGCACCGACCTGGACGACGTGGTCAACAAGATGGAGACCGCGCTCAACCGGATCGACGCCCAGCTCCCGGAGGGCGTCGACCCGCAGGTGATCGCCGGCAGCACTGACGACCTGCCCGCCGTGGTGGTCGCCGCGACCGGCGACGGGGACGAGCGGGCGCTGGCCGAGAAGCTGCGCGCCACCGTCGTACCGGAGCTGGAGGGGCTGGACGGGGTCCGCTCGGTGGACGTCACCGGCGCCCGCGACCAGGTGGTGACCGTCACGCCGGACCCGGTGAAGCTGGCCGCCGCGAAGGTGGCGCCGACCGCGATCGCGCAGGCACTCAAGACCAATGGGGTGGCCGTGCCGGCCGGCGCGCTGGCCGACGGCGACCGCTCGCTGCCGGTGCAGGTCGGCACGCCGATCCGCACCGTGGACGACCTGCGGGGCATCGTGCTCACCACGGCGCCGGCCGCGCCGGTGCGCCTCGGCGACGTGGCCCGGGTGGAGCAGCAGCTCGCCCCGGCGACGTCGTTCACCCGCACCAACGGCAAGCCGAGCCTCGGGATCGCGGTCACCGCCAGCCCGGACGGCAACGCGGTCGGCATCTCGCACGACATCCGGGACCGGCTGGACGAGTTGGAGGCCGCCTCCGGCGCCGAGCTGACCGTGGTGTTCGACCAGGCCCCGTTCGTCGAGCGGTCCATCGAGAGCCTCACCACCGAGGGCCTGCTGGGCCTGCTGATGGCGGTGGTGGTGATCCTGGTCTTCCTGCTCTCGGTGCGGTCCACGGTGGTCACCGCGGTCTCCATCCCGCTCTCGGTCCTGGTCGCGCTGATCGTGCTCTGGGCCGGCGACTACTCGCTCAACCTGCTGACCCTCGGCGCGCTGACCATCGCGGTCGGCCGGGTGGTGGACGACTCGATCGTGGTGCTCGAGAACATCAAACGGCACCTGGAGTACGGCGAGGAGAAGCGGGCGGCGATCCTGACCGCGGTCCGCGAGGTGGCCGGCGCGGTGACCGCCTCCACGCTCACCACGGTCGCGGTGTTCGCGCCGATCGCCCTGGTCGGCGGCTTCGTCGGGCAGCTGTTCGCGCCGTTCGCGATCACCGTGACGGTGGCCCTGCTCGCCTCGCTGCTGGTGTCGCTGACCGTCATCCCGGTGCTGGCCTACTGGTTCCTGCGCCCGCGGCGCGGGGCCGACGACGCCGCCGCCCGGGCGGCCGCCGAGGAGAAGGAACTGCGCAGCCCGTTGCAGCGGGCGTACCTGCCGGTGATCGGCTTCGCCACCCGATCCCGCAAGAGCCGGTGGGCCACCGTGGCGCTCGGCCTGCTGGTGCTGCTGGGCACGTTCGGCCTGGCGCAGAAGCTGGAGACCAACTTCCTGGACGACTCCGGCCAGGACACGCTGGCGATCCGCCAGGAGATGCCGGCCGGCACCGGACTCGCCGGCACCGACCGGGCCGCCACCCGGGTCGAGGAGGTGCTGAAGCGTACGTCGGGGGTGGAGACCTACCAGGTCAGCGCCGGCGGCGGGGACAACCCGTGGGCGGGGGGCGGCAGCGACAGCGCCTCCTGGTCGTTGGCGCTCTCCGACGACACCGACGCCACGGCCGTGCGGCAGGTGCTGCGCAAGGAGTTCGACGCGCTCGGCCCGGAGGTCGGCGAGCTGACCTTCGGCGGTGGCCAGAACGCCTCCGCCAACCAGGTCGAGGTGGTGGTGCAGGCCGCCGACCAGGAGACGCTGACCCGGGCGGCGGAGGAGGTCCGCGCCGCGATGGCCGACACCCCCGGCGTGGAGGACGTCACCAGCGGCCTGGCCACCCGGGTGCCCCGGGTGGAGGTGACAGTGGACCGGGCCGCCGCGGCCCGCGCCGGTCTCACCGAGGCGGCCGTGGGGCAGCTCGTCGCGCAGACGTACCGGGGCGCGCCGCTCGGCCAGGTCACGCTGGACGGCACCGCGCAGGACGTGGTGCTGAGCACCGGGGCCCGGCCGCCGGTGAACGTGGCCGAGCTGCGGGCGCTGCGGGTGGGCCCGGTGACGCTGGACGCGATCGCCGACGTCAACCAGGTCGACGGCCCGCAGCAGGTCACCCGGATCGACGGTGAGCGCAGCGTCTCGGTCACCGGCACCGCCACCGGCTCGAACCTCGGCGCGACCACCCAGGAGCTGCAGAAGCGACTGGACGCGCTGGACGTGCCGGGCGCCACGTACGTGATCGGCGGGGTGAGCGCCGACCAGGCGGACGCGTTCGCGGACCTCGGCCTGGCCGTGCTGGCCGCCATCGCGATCGTCTTCCTGATCATGGTGGCGACGTTCCGGAGCCTGACCCAGGCGCTGATCCTGCTGATCTCGGTGCCGTTCGCGGCGACCGGGGCGATCGCGCTGCTGCTGGCCACCGGGACGCCGCTGGGCGTGCCGGCGCTGATCGGCGTGCTCATGCTGGTCGGCATCGTGGTGACCAACGCGATCGTGCTGCTCGACCTGATCAACCAGTACCGGGCGCAGGGCATGGGCGTCACCGAGGCCGTGGTCGAGGGCGGCCGGCGTCGGCTGCGACCGATCCTGATGACCGCGGTGGCCACCATCTTCGCGCTGCTGCCGATGGCGTTCGGGCTGACCGGCGAGGGTGGCTTCATCTCGAAGCCGCTGGCCGTCGTGGTGATCGGCGGCCTGCTCAGCTCGACGCTGCTGACGCTGGTCCTGGTGCCGACGCTCTACACCATGGTGGAGCGGACCAAGGGCTCGCTGCGGGCCCGCCGGGACCGCCGCCGGGGCGCTCCGGAGCAGGTCGAGGCGGCCGAGCCGGCCGAGGCGCCCGCCCCGGAGCCGGTCCCGGTGGGAGTCGGCGGCGGGGAGCGCCCGGCCGAGGTGGCCGCGCCGCCGGCCCGGCCGTCGGGCGCGCTGATCGACGGTACGGACCAGTTCGAGGTGCTCCGCCTGCCCAAGAGCCGGCAGTCCCCGCTGCCCCCGACCGAGTGAGAGGAGGGGCCCCCGGCTCGACGCCTCCTGGACGAGCGGGGGCCCTTCCACGCGTGTCCGCCGCCGCGCGGGGCACATGGTGAGCCACCTCGGACGGTACGCTCAGTGAGCTGGTGCCTACTCGGGGTGCGGGGGCGTGATGGTCGACGGCGGGGGCCGGTGGGGTCGGCGCACGCTGCTGCGCCGGTCCGCGCTGCTGCTCGGCGGAGCCGCGCTCGGCTCCGCCGCCACGCTGGAGAGCGCCCGGGTGGCCGACCGCCGGCTGCCGCTCGCGGGCGGCCCGGCCAGTGCCACCCTGGGTAACCGCCGGCAGGACGTCGGCTCGGGCGGGGTGCAGGTCGTCTGGGGCGTCCGCACCGACACGCCCCTGGTCGCGCTGACGTTCGACGACGGGCCTCGCCCACAGTGGACGCCGATGGTGCTGGACACGTTGGCCGAGCACCGGGTGCCGGCCACGTTCTTCCTGGTGGGCGAGCGGGCCCGGCGGCACGCCGCGCTGGTTCGGGGGCGGATGGGCGGGCACGAGGTGGGCAACCACAGCTGGGCCCACCACGACCTCGCCCGGATGGACGCCACCAAGGCCCACGACGACCTGAGCCGCAGCCACGACGCGATCACGGCGGCCACCGGGGCGGCTCCCCGGCTGCTCCGTCCGCCCTGGGGGCACCTGGGCGGGTCGGTGCTGCACGCGGCCGCGCGGCTGGACTACCGGCTGGTGCTCTGGACGCTCCAGATGGTCGAGAGCGAGTTCCCGCACGACCCGGACGGGCACGCCCGGCGGATCGTCGCCGACATCCGGCCCGGCACCATCCTGCTCGGCCACGACGTCGGTGACGAGCGGCGGTTGGTCGCCCTCCGCGGCCTGCCCGACATGATCACCGGGCTGAAGGCCCGGGGCTACACCTTCGTCACCGTCTCCGACCTGCTGCGTCACGCTGCCGGTCCGGGGGCGGCCCGATAGGGTGCCGGCGTGTCGCCCACCTTCTCGGTCCTCGTCCGCAACCGCGACTTCCGCAACCTGTTCCTCGCCGAGTTGGTGGTGTTCGGCGCGGACTGGTTCGTCATGGTGCCGTTGCTGGTGCTGCTGCCGCAGCTGACCGGCAGCGGCGTCTGGGGCGCGCTGGTGCTGGCGGTGGACACCGGCACCACCGCGCTGCTGCTCCCGTACGCCGGCACCGTGGCCGACCGGTTCGACCGCCGCAAGGTCATGATGGTGGCCAACCTGGCCGCGCTCGCCGGCATCCTGCTGCTGCTCGGCGTCCGTGACGCCGGGACGGCCTGGCTGGCGCTGGTGTCGATCGCGATCGTGGCGGTGGCCAAGGCGTTCTACTCGCCGGCCGCCCAGGCGGCCCTGCCCAACGTGCTCGATCCGGCGGACCTGGCGGCCGGCAACGCGGTCGCCGGCTCGGCCTGGGGCACGATGACGGTGGTCGGCGCCTCGCTCGGCGGCATCCTGAGCGCCGCTGCCGGCGCGTACGCCAGCTTCTGGGTGGCCGCCGCGGCGCTGGCCGGGGCGGCGGGCCTGGCGGCGTTGATCCGTCGGCCGCTCCAGGCGCCCCGCGACCCGGCGGCGACAGTGCCGCGCACCTGGGCGGCGATCCGCGAGGCGCTGGGCTACATCGCGCACCGGCCGCGCGTGCTCGCGCTGGTCACGGTGAAGTCGGCGGTCGGTCTGGGCAACGGCGTGCTGACCGTCTTCCCGCTGCTGGCCGGCGTCTACGGGGTCGGGGCGGTCGGCGCGGGCCTGCTCTTCGCCGCCCGGGGCGCCGGCGCGCTGGTCGGCCCGATCCTGATGCGCCGGGTGCTCAGCAACCGGGCCTGGCTGCTCACCGGCCTGGCGCTGTCGATGTCGCTGTACGGCCTGGCCTACCTGGGCGCCTCGGCGGTGTCCTGGTTCCCGCTGGTCCTGGTCCTGGTCTTTCTCGCCCACCTCGGCGGCGGCAGCAACTGGGTGTTGTCCAACTACGCCCTGCAGGGCGAGGTGCCGGACCGGCTGCGGGGCCGGGTCTTCGCCACCGACATGATGCTGGCGACGCTGGCCATCGCGGTCAGCCAGCTGGTGGTGGCGCTGGTCGTGGACCGGGTGGACGAGCGGACCGTGCTGGCCGGCTGCGGCCTGGTGACCGTCGTCTACGCGATCGGCTGGCGGTTCGCGACGCGTCGCCTCTCGCTCGCCGACCCGGTGCCGGCGCAGGCGCCGGGCGGCGCCGGGTGACCCGTGGGTCCCACGCTGCGGGCGATCCGGCCGGCTGTCGGTGGCACGCCCTAGCATGAGCCGGTGCCGACCACTCTCACCTCCGGCCCGGTCCGGGTCCGGGTGCCCGCGACCAGCGCCAATCTCGGCCCCGGGTTCGACGCGCTCGGGCTGGCGCTCGGTCGCTACGACGACGTCACCGCCGAGGTGACCGACGGCGGCGTGCGGGTGGCGGTCACCGGCGAGGGCGCCGGTGAGTTGCCGGCGGACGAGCGGCACCTGGTGGTGACCGCCATGCGGGCCGCCTTCGACGTGCTCGGCGCGCAGCCGGCCGGCCTGGCGCTGGAGTGCGTCAACCGGATCCCGCAGGCCCGTGGCCTCGGCTCGTCCTCGGCCGCCATCGTGGCCGGGGTGCTGGCGGCCCGCGCGCTGGTGGCCGACGGCGGGCAGCGGCTCGGTGACGACGCGGCGCTGCGGCTGGCGGCGGAGCTGGAGGGGCACCCCGACAACGTCGCGCCGTGCCTGCTCGGCGGCTTCACCATCGCCTGGACGGAGCCGTCCGGCGCCCGGGCGGTCTCGCTGCCGGTGGCGTCGGCCGTCCGCCCGACCGTCTTCGTGCCCGCCGAGCGGGGCCTGACCGCGGAGGCCCGGGCCGCGCTGCCGACCACCGTGCCGCACGCCGACGCGGCGTCCAACGCGGGTCGGGCGGCCCTGCTGGTGCACGCGCTGACCGCCGACCCGGCCCTGCTGCTGCCGGCCACCGTCGACCGCCTGCACCAGGACCAGCGGGCGCCGGGGATGCCGGCCACCGCCACGCTGGTGAGCGCGCTGCGTGGGGCGGGTGTGGCGGCCGTGGTCAGTGGGGCCGGTCCGACCGTGCTGGCGTTGTCCGAGGTCCCGGCGGGATTCGACCCGGGAACACAATGGCGCCGCTGGGAGTTGCCGATAGATGTCAGCGGGGCCCGGGTTTCCCGGGGTAGACTTTGACACGCCGAGCGGGACCCTGTTGCCGCAGGTCGGAAGAGTTGATTACGCTCTAGACCGAGCACAGCCGCGAAGCATGCGATCTTCCTGCGGTTCGGCGCACCCCCGAAGCTCTCGGCGGTCAGCCCGTCACCCCTGCCCAAGGCCCACGCCGCACCGCAGTTTCCACAGGTCGCCGCAGACGGCGAGACCTGCTCACCGATGGTTGGTGAGTCGGGAAACCGACCGGCTGCTGTGTTACAGACTCCC
This sequence comes from Micromonospora sp. WMMD754, assembly GCF_049315235.1. Lineage (NCBI taxonomy): Bacteria > Bacillati > Actinomycetota > Actinomycetes > Micromonosporales > Micromonosporaceae > Micromonospora > Micromonospora sp. WMMD754. The sequence continues at coordinate 864,840 of NZ_CP186058.1, read as the reverse complement.
GCGACGCGTCCTTGCGAGGCGGGTGCACCGAGGCCGCCCGGCCACCTGGTTCCACGACTCCGGGCAGCCCCGGCCTATCGAGGGAAGGAATCCATTGAGCGACACCACCGACGTGACGTCGGATGTTTCCAACGTCGCTGGCGATGCCACCACCGCCGCCCCCACGCGTCGTCGGCGTAGCGGCACCGGCCTGTCGGCGATGCTGCTGCCGGAGCTCCAGAGCCTGGCCGCGTCGCTCGGCATCTCCGGTACGGCTCGCATGCGCAAGGGCGAGCTGATCAGTGCCATCACCGAGCGGCAGGGCGGCGCCGCCGCCGGAACCCCTCGACCGCGGGCCGAGGTCGCGGCCGCGGCCGCTCCCGCCCGCGAGGAGGTGCACGCCGAGGTCCGTGAGGAGCGGGCCGAGGCGCGTCCCACCGAGCAGGCGCCCACCGCCGAGGCGACCGAGGGCCGTACCCGTGGCCGTCGCAGCCGGGCCACCGCCGCCACCGCCGAGACGCGGCCGGCCGAGACGCGCGCCGAGGAGGCTCCCGCCGTCGAGACCGGCGAGCGGGCCGAGCGCGGCGAGCGTGGTGACCGGGCGGATCGTGGTGACCGGGCCGAGCGTGGTGAGCGCAACGACGGCCGGGGCCGCGAGCGCAACGGCGAGCGGGCCGACCGCAACGAGCGGGCCGACCGCACCGAGCGGGCCGACCGGGGCGAGCGAACCGACCGGGGCGAGCGCAACGACCGGGGCGACCGGGGCGAGCGGGCCGAGCGCAACGACCGGGGCGAGCGCGGCGACCGGGGCGAGCGCGGCGACCGCAATGACCGGGGCGAGCGCAACGACCGGGGCGAGCGCGCCGACCGCAACGACCGTGACCGCAACGACCGCAACGACCGCAACGACCGCGGTGACCGTAACGACCGGGGCCAGCGCGCCGAGCGGGGCGACGACGGTGACGACGACGGCGAGGGCGGCGGCCGGCGGGGCCGGCGCAGCCGGTTCCGGGACCGTCGACGCGGCCGTGGCGAGCGGGGCGAGGTCGGCGACAACGGCGGCGGCCGCGAGCCGCAGGTCGGTGAGGACGACGTGCTCGTCCCGGTCGCCGGCATCATCGACGTGCTCGACAACTACGCCTTCGTCCGGACCACCGGCTACCTGGCCGGTCCGAACGACGTGTACGTCTCGATGTCCCAGATCAAGAAGTACGGCCTGCGCCGCGGTGACGCCATCACCGGCGCCGTGCGGGCCGCGCGGGACGGCGAGCAGCGGCGCGACAAGTACAACCCGCTGGTCCGGCTGGACACCATCAACGGCATGGAGCCGGACGAGGCGAAGCGCCGGCCGGAGTTCTACAAGCTCACCCCGCTCTACCCGCAGGAGCGACTGCGGCTGGAGACCGAGCCGCACATCCTGACCACCCGGGTGATCGACCTGGTCATGCCGATCGGCAAGGGTCAGCGGGCGCTCATCGTGTCGCCGCCGAAGGCCGGTAAGACGATGGTGCTGCAGGCGATCGCGAACGCGATCACCCGCAACAACCCGGAGTGCCACCTGATGGTGGTGCTGGTCGACGAGCGGCCGGAAGAGGTCACCGACATGCAGCGGTCGGTGAAGGGCGAGGTCATCGCGGCCACGTTCGACCGTCCGCCGCAGGACCACACCACCGTGGCGGAGCTGGCGATCGAGCGGGCGAAGCGCCTGGTCGAGCTGGGGCACGACGTGGTCGTGCTGCTCGACTCGGTGACCCGGCTCGGCCGGTCGTACAACCTGGCGGCGCCGGCCAGCGGTCGGATCATGTCGGGTGGTATCGACTCCACCGCGCTCTACCCGCCGAAGCGCTTCCTCGGCGCCGCCCGCAACATCGAGAACGGCGGCTCGCTGACCATCCTCGCCACCGCGCTGGTGGAGACCGGGTCCATGGCGGACACGGTCATCTTCGAGGAGTTCAAGGGCACCGGCAACGCCGAGCTGAAGCTGGACCGGAAGATCGCCGACAAGCGGGTCTTCCCGGCGATCGACATCAACCCCTCCGGTACGCGCAAGGAGGAGGTCCTGCTCGCGCCGGAGGAGCTGGCGATCATCCACAAGCTCCGCAAGGTGCTGCACTCGCTGGACTCGCAGGCGGCGCTCGACCTCCTGCTGGACCGGCTCAAGCAGTCCCGCACCAACATCGAGTTCCTGATGCAGATCGCGAAGTCCACTCCGGGCGAGTGACCTGACGGATCCGACGACGAGGGGCACGGCCGACGGCCGTGCCCCTCGTTCGCGTACCGACCCCGACGGCGTGAAGTTTTTCTACGGTTAAGCCGTGGGGTATTGAAACTTCTGTTCATGGTCGGGTTGACTGTCGTCCATGCGAATCCGCAGACGATCCGCCCGTTTCGCCGGCGTCCTGCTGCTGACGCCCCTGCTCACGCTCGCCGCGCCGGTGTCACCGCCCGCCGCCGTGGCCGCGCCACCGGTGTCCACTTCGGCCGAGGACGCACCTGCCGCGTCGTCCCGACCCGAGTCCTCGGTGGCGTTGGCCGGCGTGGAACCGGCCGGCGGCCTGGAGACCACGAAAACCACCCGGCCGGTCGCGCCCGGCCTCGACCTGACCTCCTTCGACCGGTACGACGCGGCCGGCTGGCTACGCGCCGACGCGCTCACCGCGGACCTGTCCGGCGGGCTGACCGTCGACTACGTGAACTCCGGCGCGGTGACCCGGGACGAGCCGCTGCGCGCCGCGGTGGACCGCTCCCGGGCGGTGGCGGCGGTGAACGGCGACTTCTTCGACATCAACAACTCGGGTGCGGCGCAGGGCGTCGGCATCCGCTCCGGTGAGCTGGTGCAGTCGCCGATCGCCGGGCACCCGAACGCCGTGGGAATCAGTGCCCAGGGCATCGGCCGGGTCGTCCAGGTCGGCTTCGAGGGCACCGCCGCGCTGCCCACCGGCCCGGTGTCGCTGACCCAGTTCAACAACATGGTGCAGCGCGACGGCGTGGGCGTCTTCACCCCGCTCTGGGGCTCGTACCCCCGGCAGCGCGCGGTGGACGGCGCGGCGCGGGTGGTCGAGGTGACGCTGACCGGCGGCCGGGTGGCCGCCGTGGCCTCCGCGGCGGGGGAGGGCCCGATCCCGGCCGGCAGCACCGTGCTGCTCGGCCGGGAGGCCGGCGCCGACGCGCTCGCCGCGCTGCGCCCGGGCGACGCGGTGGACCTGTCCTGGCGTCCGCGCTCCTCCGACGGCGGCGACCTGCGAGCCGCCGTGGGCGGTGGCAGCGTGCTGGTCCGCGACGGCGTGGTGCAGACCGTCGCCGACCAGTCGCTGGCCCCGCGTACCTCGGTGGGCTTCTCCGCCGACGGCCGAAAGATGATCATGCTGACGGTGGACGGGCGGCAGGTGGACAGCCGCGGCGTCACCCAGACCGAGATGGGCCGGATGATGGCCGAGCTGGGCGCGGCGAACGCGCTCAACCTCGACGGCGGCGGCTCCTCCACCCTGCTGGCCCGCGAGCCGGGCGCGCCGGCGGTCCAGGTGGAGAACAGCCCGTCCGACGGCAGCGAGCGCCCGGTGCCGAACGGCCTGGCCGTCTACGCGCCGAAGGGCAGCGGCCGGCTCACCGGCTACTGGCTGGAGACCGCCAGCGACCCGACCGCCGCGCCGGGCGTCGCCCCGGTGCGGGGTGGGCGGCCGGACCGCGTCTTCCCCGGCCTCACCCGCCGGCTCACCGCCGCCGGCTACGACGAGACGTACGGCCCGGCCGCCGGCGAGCCGCGCTGGCGCGCCACCCACGGCCGGGTCGACGGCGACGGCGTGTTCCGCGCCACCGTCCCCGGCCGGAGCACCGTCACCGCCTCCCGGGGCCGGGCCCGGGGCACGATCGAGCTGACCGTGCTCGGCCCGCTGGAGCGGATCGACGGCACCGTCGACCGGGTCGGGCTGGACCGGGCCGGCGACACCGGCCTGTTCGGCGTGGTCGGCTACGACGCGGAGGGGAACACCGCGCCGATCGAGCCCGGCGACCTGACGCTGGAGTACGACCACGACCTGCTCTCGATCACCCCCACGAGCGACGGCAACCTGGCCGTGAAGGCGCTCGGCGGGTCCGGCTCGGCGCTGGTCACCGCCCGCGTCGGCGCGCGCAGCACGGTGCTGCCGGTGACCGTCGGGCTGACCGACGTGCCGGTGGCCGGCTTCGACGACGCCGCGTCCTGGACGTTCAGCCAGGCCCGCGCCTCCGGGTCGGTCGCTCCGGCCGAGGGGCACACCGGCACCGGCCTGCGGATGTCGTACGACTTCAGCCAGTCGACCGGCACCCGGGCCGCGTACGCCGACCCGCCGGCCTGGATCGACGTGCCCGGTCAGCCGCAGGCGTTCGGGATGTGGATCAAGGCCAACGGCACCGGGGAGTGGCCGAGCCTGCACCTGCACGACGCGCAGGACACCCAGTTCGTGCTCCGCGGCCCCTACCTGGACTGGACCGGCTGGAAGTACGTCGAGTTCGCGGTGCCGCCCGGGGTGCAGTACCCGGTGCGGGTGCGCCGGTTCTACGTGGCCGAGACCGACCCGGCCGAGCAGTACCGCAGCGAGGTGGTCATCGACGACCTGGTGGCCCGGGTGCCGCCGGACGTGCAGGCGCCGCCGGAGCCGAACCGGACCGACCGGGTGGTGCTGCGCGACGGCACGGTGGACGGCGCGCCCTGGCGCTTCGCGGTGCTCTCCGACGCCCAGTTCGTCGCCGCCGACCCGGACAGCGAGCTGGTCGCCCAGGCCCGCCGCACGCTGCGCGAGGTCCGCGCCGCCCGACCGGACTTCCTGATCATCGACGGCGACTTCGTGGACACCGCGTACCCGGCGGACTTCGCGTTGGCCAAGCGGATCCTGGACGAGGAGCTGGGCGGCGAGGTGCCCTACTACTACGTGCCGGGCAACCACGAGATCATGGGCGCGCCGATCGACAACTTCCGGAGCGTCTTCGGGGACACCTCGCGCGTCTTCGACCACGCCGGGACCCGTTTCGTCACCCTGTCCACGGCGACCGGGTCGCTGCGCGGGGGCGGGTTCGACCAGGTGGAGCTGCTGCGCCGGACGCTCGACGCGGCAGCCGCCGACCGGTCGGTCGGCTCGGTCGCGGTGTTCTTCCACCACCCGCCGCGTGATCCCAGCCCGGCCAAGGCCAGCCAGCTCGGCGACCGGAAGGAGGCCGCCCTGGTCGAGCAGTGGCTGGCCGACTTCCAGCACCGCACCGGCAAGGGCGCGCTGGTGGTGAACGGGCACGTCGGCACGTTCCACGCCGACCGGGTGGACGGGGTGCCGTACGTGATCAACGGCAACGCGGGCAAGGATCCCTCCACCCCGGCCGGGCTCGGCGGGTTCACCGGCTGGACCGAGTTCGGGGTGGACCCGGTGACGCCCCGGGAGGCCGAGCGGGCCCGCCGGGACCCGCTGGCGGAGGGGCCGGAGTGGGTGAGCGCGGAGATGCACGCGCACGTCGACCGGCTCGACCTGACCGCGCCGGCCGAGGTGCGGGTGGGGACCCCGGTGACCGTCGCCGCCACGCTCACCCAGCCCGGCGGCCGGCAGGTGCCGGTGGCCGCGCCGGTCAGCGCGGACTGGTCCGGCTCGCCGAACCTGCACATCGGCAGCGCGGTGGGCGTCCGTCCCTGGCACGCCGCCCGCTTCGACCCGGTGACCGGCAAGCTGACTGCTCTGCGCCCCGGCGTCCAGGTCCAGCTGACAGTGACGGTGAACGGAGTGAAGGCCGAGGCGCAGGTGACCACCGTGGCCGCGGTCCGGGCCCCCGCGGCCTGACCCCAGGGCCGGGGCTCCTCCACCTGGGGAAGGAGCCCCGGCGCCGGCTCGTCGATCATGAAGTTGGCCGGGACAAAAGCGACAGGACACGCGGCTAACTTCATGATCGACCGGCTCGGCGCGGGTGGGCGCGGGTGGGTCGGGGGCGTGGGTGGAGTGGGGGTGGGAATGCGGTGGGGCGGGCGGGCGTTGTGGCAGCCGGACCTGCTGTGTCGAGTGGGCGACGCCCATGGCACACTGGTCAATCGGCCACCGGTTCCGGTTCACGCCCGAGCCCGTCGCGGACGACGGGGAGCACCGACGGCGACCCGGCGACCACCGACGAAAGGACCGAGGCGACATGAAGCCCAACATCCACCCGGAGTACGTGACCACCGAGGTCCGCTGCTCCTGCGGCAACACGTTCACGACCCGCAGCACCGCCAAGGGCGGCGCCATCAGCGTCGAGACCTGCAGCGCCTGCCACCCGTTCTACACCGGTAAGCAGCGCGTGCTGGACACCGCCGGTCGGGTCGCGAAGTTCCAGCAGAAGTACGCCAAGGTTCAGGCCAAGAAGGCCAAGTAGCTCCGTCGACGACGCCCGTGTCCGGCTCCGTGCCGGGCACGGGCGTTCGTCCGTTTTCCGCCCGGCGTCTTCCGAAGGAGCATCCGCAGCATGAGCAGTGAGCGCCTGGCCGCCCTCCTCGACGAGTACGCCGAGCTGGAGAAGCGGCTCGCCGACCCGGCCATCCACGCCGACCAGGGCGCCGCTCGGCGGGTCGGCCGCCGGTACGCCGAGCTGGTGCCGCTGCACAAGGCGGCCGGCGAGCTGGAGCAGGCCCGGGCCGACCTGGCCGCGGCCCGTGAGCTGGCCGCCGAGGACGCGACGTTCGCCGCCGAGGCGGAGACCATCGCGGCCTCGCTGCCGGCGCTGGAGGAGCGGCTGGCGGAGCTGCTCATCCCGCGCGACCCGCACGACGCCAAGGACGTGATCGTCGAGATCAAGGCCGGCGAGGGCGGCGAGGAGTCCGCGCTGTTCGCCGGCGACCTGCTGCGGATGTACACCCGCTACGCCGAGCGGCGCGGCTGGGTCACCGAGGTGATCGACGCCCAGGACTCCGACCTCGGCGGCGTCAAGGACGTCTCGCTGGCGATCAAGACCAAGGGTGTGCCGGACGGCGGCAACGGCGTCTGGTCCCGGCTCAAGTGGGAGGGCGGCGTGCACCGGGTGCAGCGGGTCCCGGTCACCGAGTCGCAGGGCCGGATCCACACCAGCGCCGCCGGCGTCCTGGTGCTGCCCGAGGCGGAGGACGTCGACGTCACCATCGACCCGAACGAGCTGCGGATCGACGTGTTTCGCTCGTCCGGCCCCGGTGGCCAGTCGGTCAACACCACGGACTCGGCGGTCCGGATCACCCACGTGCCGACCGGCATCGTGGTGTCCTGCCAGAACGAGAAGTCGCAGCTGCAGAACCGGGAGCAGGCCATGCGGATCCTGCGCGCCCGGCTGCTCGCCGCGGCCCAGGAGCAGGCCGACGCGGCGGCCTCCGACGCGCGCAAGGCGCAGGTCCGCACCGTGGACCGGTCGGAGCGGATCCGCACCTACAACTTCCCGCAGAACCGGATCACCGACCACCGGATCGGCTACACCGCGTACAACCTCGACCTGGCGTTGGCCGGCGAGTTGGACGGGGTGCTCGACGCGCTGGCCGAGGCGGACCGCGCGGCCCGGCTGGCCGGCGAGACCGAGCTGTCCCGCCGCTGACCGCCGGGGTGTTAAGCGGGGGCCCCTCCTCTACCGGAGGCGTTAACAGGGGGCCCTTCCTTACCGCTCAGCTCGCGCGCAGCCGGTCCTTGGCGCGCAGCATCGCCCGGTCGGCCAGCTCGAACGCGGTGCCGAGCGCCTCGCGGACGCTGACCGTGGTGCTGCCGTCGACCTCGGCGAAGCCGATCGTCACGCCGACCGGGGTGCCCGGGACCAGCGACTCCCAGTCCTCGGTGCGGACGGCCGCCTCGATCCGCCGCGCCACCTCGACCGCCTCCGCCATGCCGGTGTCCGGGAGCACCACGACGAACTCGTCCCCGCCGTAGCGGGAGACGAAGTCGCCCCGCCGCATCACCCGGTTGATCACGCCGGCGATCCGTTGCAGCACCAGGTCGCCGGAGTGGTGGCCGTGCCGGGTGTTGACCGCCTTGAACCCGTCGAGGTCGCACACGCCGATCACCACCCGCTCGCCCCGGGACACCACCGCGCCGAGGTAGCGCTCCAACCGCCGCCGGTTGGGCAGGCCGGTGAGCGGGTCGGTGAGGGCCTCGCCCTCGTACCGGGCCGCCTCGCGGCGCATCTCCTCGTGGTCGATCCGGGCGGCGATGCCGTCGATGTAGACGTCCCGCAGGCGGTCGCTGCGCCGCGCGGCCAGCCGGAACGCGTGCCGGTCGGCCCGGTGCGCGCCGGCGTGGTCGCCGGCCCGGGCCAGCGCGACGCTGCGCAGCCGGGGCGCCTCGGCCGCGCCCAGCGTCTCGTCGGAGACCCGCAGCGCGTCCAGCCGGGTGACCGCCTCGATCGGCCGGCCGGCGGCGACCGCCAGGCAGACCTGGCCGAGCTGGCGCAGGTCGCGGGCGCGGGCGCTGTCGCCGCCGTGGCCGAGCAGGCGGTTCGGGTCGGCGTCCCCGGCCGACTCCACCCGGTCGCCGAGCGCGGCCCGCCGGGCGGCGGCGTAGCCGTAGGCGGCGAGGCTGCTGGGGCGCAGGTTGCCGGCCCGCCCGCCGCGCAGGAACCGGGCCAGGTCGCCGGCCACGTCGCGGAGCACCCGCAGACAGCCGTCGCTGTCGCCGTTGTGGTCCAGGGCCACCGCGTTGCGCAGCCGGATCCCCGGCGCGGCGAACGTCTCCTCCGGGATGCCCGCGCTCAGCCCGACCTCGCGGGCCCGCTCGATCGCGCCGAGGGCGTGGCCGTGGAAGCTGAGGTACGAGTACGCCATCGCCAGGTCGTGCCAGCCCCAGGCGGTGTCCCGGTCCGGGGTGTCGTCGGCGCCCAGCGCCCGGGCGGCCCGGACCAGGTGCATGACGCACCGGTCGAGCGCGCCCTGGTGGTGGGCGGCGAGCGCGGCGAGCGCGTTGAGGTGTCCGTGCAGGTAGGGCTCGGCGAGATCCCGCACGGCGGCGGAGGCGTCCTCGATCGCGCGGGTGAACTCGGCCGTCCGACCGAGATTGATCAGCGCGGAGAGGCGTTGCACCAACGCGTCGGCGCGCGCGTACGGGTCGTCGGTGGTGCGGATCACCCGGTCGAGCAGGACGCAGGCCTCCGCCGAGCGGCTGACCTCCTGCAACGCCCGGGCACGTCGGAGGGCGTCAACCTGGTCCTCGACCTGGTCGAGCCAGCCCACTCGCGACCTCCCTGCCGTGTGCGCCCGGACGCACCCGCTCGTGAGGTGACCCGCGACGCTTCATGATTATTGCGTGAGCACACTCCCGCAACACCCGTCCGAAGGGACAGAACGCGAACGGGCCTCGCTGGTGGTGGCCCGGGTCGCCCGGGCGCTGGCCGCGGCCGGGGTCGAGGCGCCCCGCGCGGAGGCCGAACAGTTGGCCGCGTACGTGCTGGCGGTGCCGCGCGGCCGGCTGGCGCTGGCCGACGGGTTCGGTCCGGCCCAGCGGGACCGCCTGGACGCGCTGGTCGCCCGGCGGGTGGCCCGGGAGCCGTTGCAGCACCTGGTCGGCGCGGCCGGGTTCCGGCACCTGGAGCTGGCGGTCGGGCCGGGGGTGTTCGTGCCCCGGCCGGAGACCGAGCTGCTCGCCGGTTGGGGGATCGACCGCGCCCGCCGGCTCGCCGCGCCGCTCGTGGTGGACCTGTGCAGCGGCTCCGGCGCGATCGCCCTCGCGGTGGCGCAGGAGGTGCCGGCGGCCCGGGTGGTGGCGGTGGAACGGTCCCCGGCCGCGCTGGCCTGGCTGCGCCGCAACGCCGCCGCCCGCGCCGGGGCGGGGGACCGGCCGATCGAGGTGGTGGTCGCCGACGTCACCGACCCGGAGCTGCTGGCCGACCTGGCGGGCCGGGTCGACGTGCTGCTCTGCAATCCGCCGTACGTGCCCCGGTCGGTGGTGGTGCCGCCGGAGGTGGCCGGTCACGACCCGGACGAGGCGGTGTTCGGCGGCGCGGACGGGCTGGACGTGATCCGCCCGGTGGTGGCCCGGGCCGCGACGCTGCTGCGACCGGGTGGCGCGATCGGCGTCGAGCACGACGACACGCACGCCGCGGCGGTGCCGGCGCTGCTCGCCGGCGACGGCCGCTACGAGCGCGTGGCGGAGCACCGGGACCTGGCCGGGCGGCCCCGCTGGGCGACGGCGTCCCGCCGGGCGGACGGCCGACACGCCGACCCCGGCGCGGCGTGGCAGACTGACTCCTCGTGATGCTCTACGACTGTCGGTCGCCCGCCGACCGGGACCGCGGCATCGCCGCTGCCATCGAGGCGGTCAAGAACGGGGAACTGGTCGTCCTGCCGACCGACACGGTCTACGGGATCGGGGCGGACGCCTTCACCCCGTACGCGGTGAAGGCGCTGGCGGACACCAAGGGCGGCGCCCGGCAGGCGCCGCCGGTGCTGATCGGCTCCCGGCACACGCTCGACGGCCTGGTGTTCTCGCTGCCGCAGGCGGCCCGCGACCTGGTCGAGGCGTTCTGGCCGGGCGCGCTGACGATCGTGGTGGAGCACTCGCCGAGCCTGGCCTGGGACCTGGGCGACACCAGCGGCACGGTGGCGGTGCGGATGCCCCTGCACCCGGTCGCGCTGGAGGTGCTGCGGGAGACCGGGCCGATGGCGGTGGCCTCGGCCAACAAGATCGGCCAGCCCGCCGCGCTCACCGCGGAGGAGGCCCGCGACCAGCTCGGCTACGGCGTGCGGGCCTACCTGGAGGCCGGGCCGGCGGTGGACCCGGTGCCGAGCACCATCGTCGACCTGACCGGCGAGGTGCCGCGGGTGCTGCGGCAGGGCGCGGTGACGCTGCCGAAGCTGCGCGACGTGGTGCCGGGCATCCTCGACGAGCGGGGGCTCTGAGTGCCGCCCTTCACCGTCCTGCACGTCTGCATGGGCAACATCTGCCGTTCCCCGATGGCCGAGCGGCTGCTGCTGCTCGCGGTCCGGGAGCGGCTGGGCCGCCTCGACGTCGACCCGGCCGGTTCGGACGCGCTGGTGCACAGCCACAGCGCCGGCACCGGTGGCTGGCACGCGGGTGAGGAGATGAACCCGCCCGCCGCCCGGCAGGTGACGGCGCGCGGCGGTGACGTGGCCGGGTTCGCCGCGCGCCGGCTCCGCTCGGACCTCATCGACGCCGCCGACCTGGTGCTCACCGCCACCGCCGACCAGCAGGAGTACGTGGTGGCGCTGCGTTCGGACGCCGCCGGGCGCACGTTCGTGCTGGGTGAGTTCGGCCGGCTGCTCGGCGGCCTCGACCGCTCCGCCCTGCCGCCCGCCGAGCCGACCCCGGATGCCGTGCACGCCCGCGGGGTGGCGCTGGTGGCGGCGGTCGACGCGCTCCGCCGGGGCGCCGCCGCGCTGCCCACCGACGATCTGGACGACCCGTGGGGTCGGGGTGACCAGTGCTTCAGCCGGGTGGCCGACGAGATCGAGGAGACGGTCCAGCCGCTCGCCGCCGCGCTGCTGCCCTGACGTTCATCCTTTCTCGCGAACTTCCTGCGCATTTCGCCGAAGATGGCGGTGAAAGCGGCGATTCCGGTCATTCTTGACGGGTCCGTACGGCCGGCTCCTGCGGGGAGAGCTGATGAACCGGGCCCATCTCGACAAGCTGTTCACCGTTCTGCTCGCCGGCGTGCTCGCCGGACTGGCCCTGGCCGCCGCGGCGCTGCCGGCCGCGCTGGTCCTCGGGTTGGGCGTGAAGAACCTGATGCCGTACACCACGCTGCCGGAGGCGCTCAAGGCGCCGCAGCCGGCGCAGCGATCCAACCTCTACGCCAACGACGGCCAGACGCTGATCACGTCGTTCTACGTCGAGGACCGGGTGGACGTGCCGGTCGGCGAGGTGGCGCCGGTGATGCGGGACGCCATCGTGGCCGCCGAGGACGTGCGCTTCTACGAGCACCACGGCGTCGACGTGCGCGGCGTGGTGCGGGCGTTCACGGCCAACCGCCGGGAGGGCACCCGGCAGGGCGCCTCCACGCTGACCATGCAGTACGTGCGCAACGCGCTGGCCGGTGACCCCCGGCTGACCGAGGAGCAGCGGGCCGCGGCCACCGAGATCACCGTCGGCCGCAAGATCCGCGAGATGCGGTACGCGCTGACGTTGGAACGGCAGGTCGGCAAGGACGAGATCCTGGGGCGGTACCTGAACATCGCGTACTTCGGCGCGGGCGCGTACGGCATCGCCGCCGCCAGCAAGCGCTACTTCTCCACCACCCCGGACCGGCTCACGCTGGCCCAGGCCGCGCTGCTCGCCGGGCTGGTCCGCTCGCCGGCGAGCGACGACCCGATCAACGGTGACGCCGACGCGGCGGTGGCCCGCCGGGCGTACGTGCTGGACCGGATGGTGGAGACCGGCCGGGTGAGCGCGGCGGACGCCGCCGCGGCGAAGGCGACGGAACTGGCCCTCGACCCCAAGAGCACCCCGAACGACTGCGCCGCCGTGCCGGCCGGGCACAACGACTGGGGCTTCTTCTGCGACTGGTTCACCCAGTGGTGGAACGCCCAGCCGGCGTTCGGCAAGACCGTTGACGAACGCCAGCGCACGCTGCGCCGGGGCGGGTGGTCCATCGTGTCCTCGCTCGACCCGGACGTGCAGGGCAAGACCAGCGAGCAGGTACGCGCGATCTACCCGGAGACGATCCAGCGCGCCGCCCCCACCGCGGTGGTGCAGCCGGGCACCGGACGGGTCCTGGCCCTGGCGGTCAACCGCACCTACGGCGTGGCCGAGAACCCGGCCGGGCAGCAGAACTACCCGAACACGGTCAACCAGCTGGTGGCCGGCGGCGGTGGCATCACCGGCTACCAGGCCGGTTCGACGTTCAAGCTGTTCGCGCTGCTGGCCGCGCTGGAGTCCGGGCTGCCGCTGGACACCGAGTTCGACGCCCCCCGGGTCTACGTCACGAAGTACCCGATCGACGGCGGTCCGGCCAGCTGCGGCGGCCGGTGGTGCCCGGAGAACGCCAACACCTACTGGATGGACGGCGACCGGGACATGTGGGACGCGTTCGGTCGCTCGGTCAACACCTACTTCGCCTGGCTGACCGAGCGGGTCGGCGCGGACCGGGTGGTCGAGATGGCCGAGCGGCTGGGCATCGTGTTCCGCGCCCCCGAGGACGCGCGGATGGCCCGCGACGGGGCGAAGAACTGGGGGCCGTTCACGCTCGGCGTCTCCGCCACCACGCCGCTGGACCTGGCCAACGCGTACGCCACGGTGGCCGCCGAGGGCACCTGGTGCCGGCCCACCCCGGTCACCTCCATCACCGACCCGTCCGGCCGCAAGGTGGCCGCCGGGAACACCGACTGCCGGCAGGTGCTGGACACCGAGGTCGCCCGCGCGGCGGCCGACGCCAGCCGCTGCCCGGTCGGCGACCAGTCGATGTACCGCAAGTGCGACGGGGGCACGGCCGAGGAACTGGCCCCCGGCCTGCGCCGCCCGCTCGCCGGCAAGACCGGCAGTTCGGAGCGGAACGCCACCGAGACGGTCGTCGCGTTCACCCCGCAGCTCTCCGTGGCGACCATCGCCGCCAACCCGGACGACCCCCGGGACGCGGTCGGCGGCGGCGTGCAGAAGCGGCAGATCGCCGCCGTCGGCCGCATCCTCGCCTGGGCCCTGCGCGACCAGCCGGTCGAGGACTTCGTCCCTCCCGGCCAGCCCGTCGCGTTCGAACACACCAGCCCCCGCACCGGCAACTGACCACCCTCGCTGATCTTGCAGTTGCTGCCCGGGCGAAAGCGGCACAGGCCGCGAAACGCGGGCCGCAACTGCAAGATCGCGGGGGTGGGGCGGTCACACGGGGTTCTGTTCGGCGCCTCGGGCTATGTTGCGGGCCATGCCGCCGAAGACGACGGCGTGGAACGGGGCGACCGAGGCCCAGTAGAGGTGGCCGGGGAGGCCGTGCGGGAGGAAGACCGCGCGCTGGACGTAGCGGCTGCGGCCCTCGCCGGTCGGCTCGGCGCGCATCTCCAGCCAGGCCCGGCCGGGCAGCCGCATCTCGGCCCGCAGCCGCAGCAGCTCACCCGGGACGATCTCCTCGACCCGCCAGAAGTCCAGCGCCTCGCCGACCTGGAGCCGGTGCGGGTCGCGCCGGCCCCGGCGCAGCCCGACGCCGCCGACCAGCCGGTCCAGCCAGCCCCGCACCGACCAGGCCAGCGGGAACGAGTACCAGCCGTGCTCGCCGCCGACACCCTCGATGACCCGCCACAGCGCCGCCGGCGGCGCCTCCACGGCCCGCTCCCGCAGGTCGGTGTAGGTCGTGCCGCCGGACCAGTGCGGGTCCGAGGGCAGCGGCTCGGCCGGCGCGTCCGGCCCGCTCGCGTTCGACCAGCGCGTCTCCACCTGCGCGTCGCGCACCTTCGCCAGCGCCAGCGCGACCGCCTGGTCGAAGCCGGTCAGCCCCTCCGGCGGGTCCGGCACGTAGCGGGCGATGTCGTGTTCGTGCGCCACCGCCTCGTGGACCAGGCTCTCCACCAGCGGCCGGGCGATCGCGTTCGGCACCGGCGTGATCAGGCCGACCCAGTGCGAGGAGAGCGACGGGGTGAGCGGTCGCACCGGCAGGATGAGCCGGCGCCGCAGCCCGGCCACCCGGGCGTAGCGCTGCATCATCTGCGCGAACGTCAGCACGTCCGGGCCGCCGATGTCGAAGCCCCGGTTCACGTCCGGCGGCAGGGAGGCGCAGCCGACCAGGTAGCGCAGCACGTCCCGGACCGCGATCGGCTGGATCCGGTTGCGCACCCAGCGCGGGGTGACCATCGCCGGCAGCCGCTCGGTCAGGTGGCGCAGCATCTCGAACGAGGCCGAGCCGGACCCGATGATCACCGCCGCGCGCAGCACCGCGGTCGGCACGCCGCTGTCCAGCAGGATCCGGCCGACCTCCGCCCGGGACCGCAGGTGCGCCGAGGGCAGCTTCTCCCGTTCCGCCGGCTCCGGCCCGCCCAGGTAGACGATCCGGCGTACGCCCGCGGCGCGCGCCGCCTCGGCGAAGTTCGTCGCCGCCTCCCGGTCGGCCGCCTCGAAGCCGCGCTGGCCCAGCGAGTGGACCAGGTAGTACGCGACGTCCACGCCCTCGAACGCGGCCGGCAGCGTCTCCGGCCGGCTCAGGTCGCCCTCGGCGATCTCCGCCTCGGCCGCCCAGGGCACGTCGCGCAGCCGACCCGCCTTGCGGGCCAGGCAGCGTACGGTGTGCCCCTCGGCCAGCAGCCGGGGCGCCAGGCGCCCGCCGATGTAGCCGGTCGCACCGGTGACGAGGCATCTCACGGCATCCAGTGTGCGGCTCCGTAGACTCCTTCGCTGTGGAGAACGCGAGGGACACCTTCTGGGGACCGGACTTCCAGCAGCTCAGCACCGTCGACCCGGAGATCGCCGAGGTGGTGCTGGGTGAGCTGGACCGGCTGCGTGGCGGCCTGCAACTGATCGCCAGCGAGAACCTCACGTCGCCGGCGGTGCTGGCCGCGCTCGGCTCCACGCTCACCAACAAGTACGCCGAGGGCTACCCGGGCCGGCGCTACTACGGCGGCTGCGCCGAGGTGGACCGCGCCGAGGAACTGGGTATCGCGCGGGCCAAGGAGCTGTTCGGCGCCGAGCACGCCAACCTCCAGCCGCACTCCGGGGCGAGCGCCAACCTGGCCGCGTACGCCGCCCTGGTGCAGCCGGGCGACACGGTGCTCGCCATGGACCTGCCGCACGGCGGCCACCTGACCCACGGCAGCCGGGTGAACTTCTCCGGCAAGTGGTTCCACCCGGTCGGCTACCCGGTGCGGCCGGACACCGAGACCATCGACTACGACGAGGTGCGCGACCTGGCCCGGGCGCACCGGCCGAAGCTGATCATCTGCGGCGCGACCGCGTACCCCCGCCTGATCGACTTCGCTCGGTTCCGCGAGATCGCCGACGAGGTCGACGCGTACCTGATGGTGGACGCCGCCCACTTCATCGGCCTGGTGGCCGGCGGCGCGATCCCGTCGCCGGTGCCGCACGCCGACGTGGTCACCGCGACCACCCACAAGGTGCTGCGCGGCCCGCGCGGCGGCATGATCCTGTGCCGGGAGTCGCTCGCCGCCCGGATCGACAAGGCGGTGTTTCCGTTCACCCAGGGCGGCCCGCTGATGCACGCGGTCGCCGCCAAGGCGGTCGCGCTGCGCGAGGCCGCGCAGCCGGAGTTCCGCACCTACGCCGCCCAGGTGGTCGGCAACGCCCGCGCGCTGGCCGACGGGCTGGCCGCCGAGGGCCTGCGCCCGGTCTCCGGCGGCACCGACACCCACCTGGCCCTGCTCGACCTGCGGGAGGCCGGCGTGACCGGCGCCGAGGCCGAGGCGCGCTGCGACGCCGCCGGCGTCACGCTCAACAAGAACGCGATCCCGTACGACCCGCAGCCGCCGATGGTCGCCTCCGGCATCCGGGTGGGCACCCCGAGCGTCACCACGCAGGGCATGCGCGAGGGAGAGATGCGGCGGATAGCGGCGTTGGTCGGCCGGGCGGTGCGAACCGATCCGGAGGCGCCCGGGGGCGCCGACGAACTGGCCCGGATCGCCGCCGACGTGACCGAGCTGGTCACCGCGTTCCCGGCGTACCCCCGTGGCTGAGCCGGGGACGCGCGCGGCGGAGGCGGCCGCGGACCGGGGCTGGCGACTGCGTCACCTGCCCGTGCTGCTGGCCGCGGTGGCGGTCGTGGCCGCGGTGGCGGCGGTGGCCGGCGGGGTGTGGCGCGGCGCGGACGGCGCGCTCGGCGCGGCGGCCGGGGTGGCGGTCACGGCGGCCAGCTACACGCTGACCACCGTCGTGCTGGCCTGGGCGGACGCCCGGGACCCGCAGCTGGTGCTGCCGCTCGGGCTGGGCCTCTACGTGGCCAAGATGACCGCGCTGGGCGGGGTGATGGTGCTGGTCGCCTCGACCGGCTGGCCGGGGCTGATCCCGTTCTGCGTCGGCGTCGCGGCGGGTGTCGTGGTCTGGACCGGAGTGCACATCTGGTGGTTGGCCACCGTCCACGCGCGACGGCAGGCGCGCTGAGCTGTCCCACCCTTCGGGCGACGCGCCGGTGTGTCCGCGATCGGTCATTCTCTCAGTGGCGGGGGAGGAGTACGGTGCCTCCAGACGACTTCGCCCGCCCGTGTCCCACACAACCAGGTTGTGCGGGGGGTGAGGCACAACCTCTTCTGCTCGACTGATATCGTTCGCCCCGTCATGGCCGGTGACCAGAAACCCCCCAACACTGGCGGCCCGGGCGACGTTCCGTCCGGTGCCGGTCAGGGTTGGACCGCGCTCTCATACCTCATCGGAGGCATGCTCGTCTGGGGTTTCATCGGCTGGTTGGTCGACCGTTGGCTCGATACCGGCGGCATCGCCACCGGCATCGGGGTCGTGCTCGGCATGGCCGGGGGCATCATCCTGGTCGTCCGCCGGCTGGGCACGCCTACATAGGAAGGGACGCGGTGTTCGGACAGGCGAACGTCCTGGCTCAGGGCCAGGCGGAATTCCCACCGAGCGTGGGGGACTTCTACCTGCCCAGCATCCTGCCCTGGGGTGCGGAGAACTCGTACTGGTTCACCAAGATCACGGCGATGGTGTGGGTCGCCGTCGGTATCTTGATCATCTTCTTCCTGGTCAGCTACCGGAACCCGCAGCTCGTGCCCACCAAGAAGCAGTGGTTCGCCGAATCCATCTACGGCTTCGTGCGCAACAACATCGCGGTGGACATGATCGGGCACGCGGGGGTGCGGTTCGCGCCGTACTTCACCACGCTCTTCTGCTTCATCCTGCTGACGAACTTCTTCGCGATCGTGCCGTTCTTCCAGATCTCGCCGAACTCGCACATCGCCTTCCCGGCCTTCCTCGCCGTGATCAGCTACGTGATGTTCAACTACGTGGGCATCCGGCACCACGGCTTCGTGAAGTACTTCAAGAACTCTCTGGTTCCGCCGGCGCCCTGGTTCATCCTGCCGCTGCTGATCCCGATCGAGCTCTTCTCGACCTTCATCGTCCGGCCGTTCTCGCTGGCCGTCCGTCTCTTCGCGAACATGTTCGCCGGCCACATGCTCCTGCTGGTCTTCACGCTCGGCGGGTTCGCCATGATCAGCGCCAACGCCTGGCTGGCACCGGTCTCGGTGCTGTCCTGGACGATGACGATCGCGCTGACCTTCCTCGAGTTCCTGGTGATCTGTCTGCAGGCGTACGTCTTCACGGTGCTGACCGCCAGCTACGTGCAGGGCGCCCTCGCCGACGAGCACTGATCCGTTCTTTCGCACCAACCGTTGTCGTCCCGCGTGAGAGTCACGCGTGATAACCAGGAGGAACCAACCAATGGACATCTACGCCGCGGTAGAGGGCAGCACCGCCGCCATCGGCTACGGTCTCGCGGCCATCGGCCCGGGCATCGGCGTGGGCCTGGTCTTCTCGGCCTACATCCAGTCGACCGCCCGTCAGCCGGAGTCGTCCCGGATGACCCTGCCGTACGTCTGGATCGGCTTCGCCGTCATCGAGGCCCTGGCGCTGCTGGGCATCGCGTTCGGCTTCATCTGGCAGGGCCAGCTCTAATCCAGCCCCCCATCGACCGGGAGGTCTTCCATGTTCTTCCTCGCCGCTGAGGGTGGTGAGACGACCCACAACCCGATCATTCCCGTCTGGGAGGAGATCGTGGTCGGTGGGATCGCCTTCATCGTGCTCTGCTTCGTGCTGATGAAGTTCGTCTTCCCGCGCATGGAGCAGACGTTCCAGGCCCGGGTCGACGCGATCGAGGGTGGCATCAAGCGCGCCGAGGCCGCCCAGGCCGAGGCCAACCAGCTGCTCGAGCAGTACCGGGCGCAGCTCGCGGAGGCGCGTACCGACGCCGCCAAGATCCGCGACGACGCCCGGGCCGACGCCGAGGGCATCCGTCAGGACATCCTCGCCAAGGCGCGCGAGGAGTCCGACCGGGTCATCGCGGCCGGCAAGGAGCAGCTCGCCGCCGAGCGGGCCACCATCGTGCGCGAGCTGCGCACCGAGGTCGGCACCATCGCGGTGGACCTGGCCAGCAAGATCGTCGGTGAGTCGCTGGCCGACGAGGCGCGTCGCAAGGGCACCGTGGACCGGTTCCTGAGCGGTCTCGAGAGCACGGGGGCCCGCTGATGCAGGCCGCCAGCCGGGAGTCGTACAAGGTCGGGGCCGAGCGCCTCGACGCGTACGCCCGCGGCGCGGAGCCGTCGGCGGTGGCCTCCACCGCCGACGACATCCTCTCCGTCGCCGCCCTGCTGCGGCGCGAGCCGCGGCTGCGCCGGGCGCTCTCCGACCCGGCCCGCTCGGGCGAGGACCGCAGCGCGCTGCTCACCGGGATCCTGGGCGGCAAGGTCGGCGCGGACGCGCTCGACCTGCTCACCACGCTGGTCTCCGGCCGCTGGTCGGCCCCGTCCCAGCTGCTCGACGGCGTCGAGCGGCTGGGCGTGGAGGCGCTCCTGGCGAGCGCCGACTCGGCCGGCGAGCTGGGCGAGGTCGAGGACGAGCTGTTCCGCTTCGGGCAGGTCGTCTCCGGCTCCACCGAGCTGTCCAACGCGCTCTCCGACCCGATGGCCCCGGTCGAGCGGCGGGCCACCCTGGCCCAGCAGCTGCTCTCCGGCAAGGCCCGGCCGGTCACCGTCCGCCTCGTCGAGGTCGCGCTCGCCGGCTTCGGGGGGCGCTCCTTCAGCGGAGCGCTGACCCGGCTGGTCGAGCTGGCCGCCGACCGGCGGGACCGGCAGGTCGCGTACGTGACCGTGGCGGCCCCGCTGACCGACGAGGAGGAGCGACGCCTCGGTGCCCGCCTCACCGAGATGTACGGTCGGGAGGTGTCCGTCAAGCAGACGGTCGACCCCGACGTGCTCGGCGGGGTGCGCGTACGGGTCGGCTCCGACCTGTACGACGGCACCGTCCTGCGCCGCCTCAACGAGACCCGCAACGCGCTCGCGAAGCGCTGACCAGCGTCTTAGCAGCCCTGATTCGACGCCATCGGACCGGTCGGTACTAGGTATCCCGGGCCCCTGAACTTTAAGGAAGCAGAGGATGGCCGAGCTGACCATCTCGACGGAGGAGATCCGCGGCGCCCTGGAGCGCTACGTCTCCTCCTACTCGACCGACGTCTCCCGCGAGGAGGTCGGCACCGTCGCCGACACCGGTGACGGCATCGCCCACGTCGAGGGCCTGCCCTCGACCATGACCAACGAGCTCCTGGAGTTCGAGGACGGCACGCTCGGCGTGGCGCTGAACCTCGACGTCCGGGAGATCGGTGTCGTCGTCCTGGGTGACTCCGCCAAGCTGGAGGAGGGGCAGCGCGTCAAGCGCACCGGCCGGGTGCTCTCGGTTCCGGTCGGCGACGCCTTCCTCGGCCGCGTGGTCAACGCCCTCGGCGACCCGATCGACGGCCTCGGCGACATCGCCAACGAGGGTTACCGCGAGCTGGAGCTCCAGGCCCCGAACGTGATGGCCCGGCAGTCGGTGTTCGAGCCGCTGCAGACCGGCATCAAGGCCGTCGACGCGATGACCCCGATCGGCCGTGGCCAGCGCCAGCTGATCATCGGCGACCGGAAGACCGGCAAGACCACGGTCGCCCTGGACGCGGTGCTCAACCAGCGCGACAACTGGCGCTCCGGCGACCCGACCAAGCAGGTCCGCTGCATCTACGTCGCGATCGGCCAGAAGGCCTCCACCATCGCCTCCATCAAGGGGACGCTGGAGGAGGCCGGCGCGATGGAATACACCACCATCGTCGCCTCCCCGGCCTCCGACCCGGCCGGCTTCAAGTACCTCGCGCCCTACACCGGCTCGTCCATCGGGCAGCACTGGATGTACGGCGGCAAGCACGTCCTGATCATCTTCGACGACCTGAGCAAGCAGGCCGAGGCGTACCGCGCCGTGTCGCTGCTGCTGCGCCGCCCGCCGGGCCGCGAGGCCTACCCGGGTGACGTCTTCTACCTGCACTCCCGCCTGCTGGAGCGCTGCGCGAAGCTCTCCGACGAGCTGGGCGGCGGCTCGATGACCGGCCTGCCGATCATCGAGACCAAGGCGAACGACATCTCGGCGTTCATCCCGACCAACGTCATCTCGATCACCGACGGCCAGATCTTCCTCGAGACCGACCTGTTCAACCAGGGCGTCCGACCGGCCATCAACGTCGGCACCTCGGTGTCCCGGGTCGGTGGCGCCGCGCAGGTGAAGCCGATGCGCAAGGTCGCCGGTTCGCTCCGGCTGAACCTGGCCCAGTACCGGGAGCTGGAGGCGTTCGCCGCCTTCGCGTCCGACCTGGACCGGGCGTCGCAGAACCAGCTGAACCGTGGCGCCCGCCTGGTCGAGCTGCTCAAGCAGCCGAACTACTCGCCGTACCCGGTGCAGGAGCAGGTCGTCTCCGTCTGGGCCGGCGTCGAGGGCAAGCTCGACGACGTCCCGGTCGGCGAGATCCGCCGCTTCGAGTCGGAGTTCCTGCAGTACCTCCGGCACAAGCACGAGGGCGTGCTCGCGGCGATCGCGGACAACAAGTGGGACGACGACATCATCTCCTCGCTGGACTCGGCCATCGCCGAGTTCAAGCAGGTCTTCCTGGGCAAGGAGGACGAGGTCCGGGTCAACGACGCGCCGGCGCAGCCGCTGGAGGGCGAGGAGACCCGCGAGACGGTGACCCGCTTCCGCGACGGCACCACCGACCGCCCGGCCGAGAGCTGATCCGATGGCCGCCCAGGTACGCGTTCTCCGACAGCGGATCCGTTCCGCCAAGGGGATGAAGAAGATCACCAAGGCGATGGAGCTCGTCGCGACGAGCCGCATCGCCAAGGCCCAGGCCAAGGTGGCGGCCTCGCTGCCGTACGCCGAGGCGATCACCGGCGTGCTGACGGCGCTGGCCTCGAACGCGCGGATCGACCACCCGCTGCTCACCCCGCGCGAGCGGGTGCGGCGGGCGGGCGTCCTGCTGGTCACGTCCGACCGGGGTCTGGCCGGCGGCTACAGCTCGAACGCGATCCGGACCGCCGAGTCGCTGATCGCCCGGCTCCGCGCCGACGGCAAGGAGCCGGTGCTCTACGTCATCGGTCGCAAGGGCGTGGCGTACTACCGGTTCCGCAACCGGGAGATCGCCGGCAGCTGGACCGGATTCTCGGAGCAGCCGTCGTTCGAGGACGCCCGCGAGGTCGGTGAGACGCTGATCAAGGCGTTCACCGCCGGCGCGGACGACACCGACGGCAGCGCCGGCGCGGACGGGATCCTCGGGGTCGACGAGCTGCACATCGTCTACACCGAGTTCAAGTCCCTGATGACGCAGAACCCGGTGACCCGGATCGTCGGCCCGATGCAGGTCGAGGACCGCCCGCGGTCCGAGGGCCTGCTTCCGGCGTACGAGTTCGAGCCGGAGCCGGAGTCGCTGCTCGACGCCCTGCTGCCGAAGTACATCAACACGCGGATCTACGCGGCGTTGCTGGAATCGGCGGCGAGCGAGTCGGCCGCCCGTCGGCGGGCGATGAAGAGCGCCACCGACAACGCCGAAGAGATGATCGAGAAGTACACGCGCGAGATGAACTCGGCCCGTCAGGCCGGGATCACCCAGGAGATCAGTGAGATCGTCGGCGGCGCGAACGCGCTGGCCGCGTCGGGAAGTGAAGTGTGATGACTGTATCCGCAGTTGAGACCAAGACGGCCACGGGTCGCGTGGTCCGGGTCATCGGCCCGGTCGTCGACGCCGAGTTCCCGCGTGACGCGATGCCGGAGTTGTTCAACGCCCTGCACGTCGACGTGACGCTCTCCGGTGGTGAGAAGACGCTGACCCTGGAGGTCGCCCAGCACCTGGGTGACAACCTGGTCCGCGCCATCTCGATGCAGCCGACCGACGGTCTGGTCCGCGGCACCGACGTGCGGGACACCGGCGCCCCGATCAGCGTGCCGGTCGGCGACGCGGTCAAGGGCCACGTGTTCAACGCGATCGGCGAGTGCCTCAACCTCACCGAGGGCGAGACGATCAACGCCGACGACCACTGGGGCATCCACCGCAAGGCTCCGGCCTTCGCGGACCTGGAGCCGAAGACCGAGATGCTGGAGACCGGCATCAAGGTCATCGACCTGCTCGCCCCGTACGTCAAGGGCGGCAAGATCGGCCTGTTCGGCGGCGCGGGCGTGGGCAAGACGGTGCTCATCCAGGAGATGATCACCCGGGTGGCCCGGAACTTCGGTGGTACCTCGGTCTTCGCCGGCGTGGGTGAGCGCACCCGTGAGGGCAACGACCTCATCGCCGAGATGACCGAGTCGGGCGTCATCGACAAGACCGCGCTGGTCTACGGCCAGATGGACGAGCCGCCGGGCACCCGGCTGCGGGTCGCGCTCTCCGCGCTCACCATGGCGGAGTACTTCCGCGACGTGAAGAAGCAGGAGGTGCTGCTCTTCATCGACAACATCTTCCGCTTCACCCAGGCCGGTTCCGAGGTCTCCACGCTGCTCGGCCGCATGCCGAGCGCCGTGGGTTACCAGCCGACCCTGGCCGACGAGATGGGCGAGCTCCAGGAGCGGATCACCTCCGTCCGGGGCCAGGCCATCACCTCGATGCAGGCGATCTACGTGCCCGCCGACGACTACACCGACCCGGCGCCGGCCACCACGTTCGCCCACCTCGACGCGACCACCAACCTGGAGCGGTCGATCTCCGACAAGGGCATCTACCCGGCCGTGGACCCGCTGGCGTCCTCGTCCCGGATCCTCGCCCCGGAGTTCGTGGGCGAGGAGCACTTCGCCGTCGCCACCGAGGTGAAGCGGATCCTGCAGCGCTACAAGGACCTGCAGGACATCATCGCCATCCTCGGCATCGAGGAGCTCTCCGAGGAGGACAAGCTCACCGTCGGCCGCGCCCGCCGGATCGAGCGGTTCCTCTCGCAGAACACCTACGCCGCCGAGCAGTTCACCGGCGTCCCGGGCTCGACGGTTCCGATCGCGGAGACCATCGACGCCTTCCGCCGGATCAGCGAGGGGGAGTTCGACCACTTCCCGGAGCAGGCGTTCTTCATGTGCGGTGGCCTGGAGGACCTCAAGGCCAAGGCCAAGGAGCTGATGGGTGAGGAGGGCTGAGAGCCCGATCACACCCACGGAGGCCGCCCCGACGATCGTCGGGGCGGCCTTCGCCTGTTCAGGGCGCCTCTCTACCAGATGCCCGGTTCACCGGCAAGCGGTTCGCCGACGCGCGCGGTACCGTTCCTGACACGACTTCACATCCCGACCGTCGATCTCTGCAACGAAACGGACCCCCGCGCCCGTCTCCTCCTCGTGGGCGCGACGATTGGAGATGCTCGTGGGTAAGGGCGGCACGGACCGCGGCAAGCGGTCCATGTGGCGTGGCGTGCCCCGGTGGGCCCGCGTCAGCACCATCCTCGGCATCGTCATGATGGTGCTCAGCGGCTCGGTGCTGGTGGGCTATCACGCCCTGGTCGCCCGCTACGAGGGCTCGGTCGGCAAGGGCGACCTCTTCGGCGACCAGGCGGCCGGCGCGACGGAGAAGAAGAGCGACATCAAGGGGCCGCTCAACATCCTCCTGGTCGGCGTGGACCCCCGCACCCCGACGGCCCGCCCGCTCTCCGACTCGATCATGATCCTGCACGTGCCGGCCGGCATGGACCGGGGCTACCTCTTCTCGCTCCCGCGCGACCTGCGGGTGGAGATCCCGGCCTTCCCCAAGGCCGACTACGCCGGCGGCACCGACCGGATCAACGCCGCCATGTCCCACGGCAGCAACGTGCCGGGCAAGAACCCGAGCGCGGCGCAGGGCTTCGAACTGCTCGCGAAGACCGTCCAGCAGGTCACCGGCATCAAGCGCTTCGACGCCGGCGCCATCATCAACTTCAGCGGGTTCAAGAAGATCGTCGACGCCATGGGCGGCGTCGACATGTACATCGAGCGGGACGTCAAGTCCGAGCACCTCAAGCCGGACGGCACGCCCCGCCAGCTCAAGCCCGGCGGCGGGGGCTACCTCGGCCCGCAGGCCAAGTACGAGAAGGGCAACGCCCACCTGAACGGCTGGCAGGCCCTGGACTACGTGCGGCAGCGCTACCCGAAGAACGGTGTACCGGACGCGGACTACGGCCGGCAGCGGCACCAGCAGCAGTTCGTCAAGGCGATGGTGAGCCAGGCGTTCAGCGCCGACGTGGTGGCCAACCCGATCAAGCTGGACCGGGTGCTGCGCGCGGCCGGGCAGTCGCTGATCTTCAACGGCCGAGGCAACAGCGTGGTCGACTTCGGAGTGGCACTGAAGGGCATCCGCCCCGACGCGATCGAGACGATCAAGCTGCCGGGCGGCCCGATCGGCAGCGGCAGCGCCTACCGAGGTGAGCAACTGCTGCCCCCGGCCGACGACTTCTTCGCGGCCCTGCGCGCCGAGCAGCTGGACGCGTTCCTGCTGGAGCACCCCGACTTCAAGCAGAAGACCAAGTAGCCTGAGCGGGTGCGGGGCCGTCGTGGCCCGGCTCTCACCACCCGCGTTGGGTGGGCGGCGGGGGCGCGACTAGACTTTCGGCAATCCGCCGCCGCAGCAAGGAGACAGCGTGGCACAGCAGCTTCACGTCGAGCTCGTAGCCGTCGAGGAGAAGGTCTGGACCGGCGAGGCCGAGATGGTCGTCGCCCGGACGACCGAGGGTGAGCTTGGTGTGCTGCCGGGGCACGCGCCCCTGCTCGGCCAGCTCGCGGAGCCCAGCCAGGTGCGCATCAAGCAGGCCGGTGGCCAGCAGGTCGCGTACGACGTCGCCGGCGGCTTCCTGTCGGTGACCGGCGAGGGCGTGACCGTCCTGGCCGAGAGCGCCACCCCGGCCACCCCGGCCCGCTGAGCCGACCCGCCGATGGAGATCGTCGAAGGGATCGGAATCGGCGTCGCGGTCGTCGTCGTCGCGCTTCTGGTTCTCTTCGTCCGGCGGGCCCTGTTCACCCGTAGCGGGGGCATCATCCGACTGAGCGTCCGGGTCACCACGGTGCTCGACGGTCGCGGATGGTCCCCCGGCTTCGGTCGCTTCGTCGGCGACGAACTCCGCTGGTACCGCATGTTCAGCTTCGCGCTCCGCCCGAAGCGGGTGCTCTCCCGCAAGGGGCTCGCGGTGGAGCGGCGCCGGTTGCCCGAAGGGCAGGAGCGCCTCTCCATGCCGTCCGACTGGGTGATCCTCCGCTGTACCAGTCACCACGCTCCGGTCGAGATCGCCATGGCGCGCTCCACGGTCACCGGATTTCTCTCCTGGCTCGAGGCCGCCCCTCCGGGGGCGGTCTCGCCGCGTCTGGCCTCTCAGGACTGGCCCGCCGCCTGACCCCAGCCATCGTCCGAGCGGTCCGACTGACTCCGCTGCGGCGAGGTGGCGGGATCACCCCCGGCCGGACACACCATCTCCACGTCGTTGCGCTCCGCCTCCGCACGCGGACGCCGCTTCCGTCCCGGTCCCGGCACCGAACTAGGCGTCGCGAGATCTTGGAAGCTGAGCGCCCTCCTGGCGGCCCTTACCTTTCAAGATCTCGCCCTGTCGCCACGCGCCCGCCCCCGCGCCCTCCCTCCTCGACCGACTGGTTGATCAAGGAGTTTGTGTAGTGCCTCCGGGCGATTGTCGACACAAACTCCTTGATCGACGTGCCGTGGGGGTTTGTGGGTGGTGGGTGGAACGTGGCGGGGTCGGGATGCGCCCCGTGGTGTTCCACTCGCGGGGTTGGCTTGCGCCGGGGGGAACGGTGTGGGTGTCTGCGGGGGCGGGACACCCCATGGCGTTCCACCCGTGGGTCTGCCGGGCGTTGGATGGAACGCCGTGGGTGTCTCGATGGCCGGGACACACCCACTGCGTTCCACCGATAGGGCTGGCGGGCGCTGGGTGGAACGTCATGGGTGCCTCGGCGGCCGGGATGCACCCATGGTGTTCCACTGGCCGGGCTGGCGGGCGCTGGGTGGAACGTCATGGGTGCCTCGGCGGCCGGGATGCACCCATGGTGTTCCACTGGCCGGGCTGGCGGGCGCTGGGTGGAACGTCATGGGTGTCTCCGCGGCCGGGATGCACCTATGGTGCTCCACTCGCGGGGTTGGCGGGCGCTGGGTGGAACGTCATGGGTGTCTCCGCGGCCGGGTGCACCCATTGGTGTTCCACGCGCGGGGTTGGCGGCCGGTGGGTGGAACGTCATGGGTGTCTGCGGGGTTCCGGATGCACCCGTGGTGGTCCACCCGCCCGGCCTGTGTGGGGTCGTTGTCCGGTTCGGTGGTGGTGGGCGGCACCCTGGGCGCGGAATCGTCGTGGGCTGGGTGGCGTTGTAGACGGGTGAACGACCGAGCAGGCGAACACCCCCGAGCCGCCACCCCCGCCCCCGGGGGAATGACGGCCGGCCGCCGGTCGTTACACATCATCCCGGCGCCGCGTGCAGGCCCCCCGCCCCGCGAGCCAACCGGACATCCCCGGCCCCGTGAGCTGACCCCCAGGCTCCACGAGCGTGCCGGGTCCCCCCCCCCAAGACTTCTTGAGCGCCTGACGGTGCCCACACCCCCCCGGGTGTGTTGACCCCCGAATGGAGCCCTCTCATGAACACGATCCTGCGTAAGAGCATCCTTGGTATCGCTGGTCTGGCCTTCACCGGTGGTGTGTTCGCCGGTCCGGTCGCCGCCCACGCCGACACCGCCCACACCGCCGCCAAGCCGGTCGTGGCTGTCGCGTCCGTGCAGGGTGAGCAGTCGCGCATCGACCTGAACGACGAGCAGCTGGCCAACGCGAAGGCGATCATCGCCGCGACGAAGAAGGCCGGTCTGCCGGAGCGGGCCGCGGTCATCTCGATCGCCACCGCCCTGCAGGAGTCGAAGCTGGAGAACCTCGGGCACCTCGGCGACAAGAATGACCACGACTCGCTGGGCCTGTTCCAGCAGCGCCCGTCGAGCGGTTGGGGCACGCCGGAGCAGATCACCGACCCCGAGTACTCGACCCTGGCGTTCCTCAAGGGCCTGAAGCAGGTCGACGGCTGGGAGAAGATGCCGCTGACCGAGGCTGCGCAGACCGTCCAGGTCTCCGCCTACCCGGACGCGTACGCGCAGTGGGAGAAGCAGGCCACCGACATCGTGGCCGAGCACTGGACCAAGTAAGACCGAAGGCCGGCACCCCGAACACGGGGTGCCGGCCTTTCGCATGTCAGCGCGGCACGGGCCGGCGGCAGTGGTAGACCAGGGCCGGTGGCACGTTCGACCAGACCGTCCGGCCGACGGTCACCTCCTCGAAGGCTCCGGTCAGCAGCCGCCGGAAGCGACGGGCCGGCCGCGTCGCGAGCGCGTGCCGGTACGCGAACGTGGTGAACGCGCCGCTCGGCCGGAGCGTCCGCAGCACCGCGTCGAGGACGGCGAGTTGACGCCCCGCGCCGAACGCCGCCCACGGCAGCCCGCTCACCACCACGTCGGCGGCGGGCAGGTGCCGGTCGGACAGCACCCGGTCGAGGGTGGCGGCGTCCGCGCGGATGACCTGTACGGCCGGGTGACGTCGGGAGAGCGCGGCGGCGAAGCTGGGGTTCACCTCGACCGCCAGGTGCTGGCCGCGTCCGGCCAGCCGCTGCTGGATGGTCCGGGTGAAGGCACCGGTGCCGGGGCCGAGTTCGACCACCAGCGGCTGTCCGGTCCGGGGGACGGCGGCGGTGATGTCCCGGGCCAGCGCCGATCCGCTGGGCAGCACCGCGCCGGTGGCGAGCGGGTGCCGGGCGAACTGGCCGAGGAAGGCGGGGGCGTCGCTGATCACGGTCACCGACGCTAGGCGGGCGTACGCGGTCGGGGTCTCGTGCGGTGGGCCGGCACACCGGCCAGTCGGAGGAGGGGCACCGGCCGGTGGAAGGGCCGACCTGCCCTTCCCGCTCCGTATCGTGGCCGCATGAGGGGCGGGCGGTGGACCGGGTGGCCCGAGCTGCTGCTCGGGCTCGGCACGGCCGCCCTGGGTCTGATCAGCACCCGGATCGTGATACCCGGCATCCCGCGCGAGGCGTGGGCCGGCGTCTTCGCGGTGCTCGCCGGGCTCCTCCTGATCGGGGTGCGCCGCTGGCCGTGGCCGGTGCTGCTCGCCACGTCGGCGCTGCTGGTCGTCGCCGACACGGTGACGGTGACCGGTGCGGACACCGCCCAGTTCGCCGCCTCGGTGGCGTTGGGCTACGTCGCGTACCGCTCGGGATGGCCGGGCACCGCCGTCGCGTACGGGCTCTTCCTGGCGGTGACGCTGGTCAACGTGATCGACCCGGGGAACGCGGAGTTGCTCCGTGGTGGTGTCGGCGTGCTCCGGGTGCTGATGCTGGCCGGGTTCGCCGCCGCGCCGGTGACGTTCGGCCGCTATCTGCGCGGGGTACGGCAGGCGGCGGCGGCGGCCGAGGAGCGGGCCCGGGAGGCCGAGGAGCGGCGGACGACCGAGGCGCGGATGGTCCGGCTGACCGAGCGGACGGCCATCGCCCGCGACCTGCACGACATCGTCGCCCACCACGTCGCGGCGATCGCGCTGCGGGCCGGGTCGGCGCGGTACGCCGTGCAGCACACCGGCCGGCCGGAGGAGGCGGTGACGGCGCTCGGCGAGTTGCGCGACACCGCCGGGCAGGTGCTGGACGAGTTGCGGGAACTGCTGGAGGTGCTCCGCGACCCGGACGCGGTGGAACCGGCGGAGTCGCAGGTCGAGCCGGTCCAGGTGATCCGCGACGCGGCCCGGCGGGTACGCGAGGCCGGCCTGGCGGTGCAGGTGCGGATGCCGGAGATGCTGCACCGGGTGCCGTTGGTGGTCGGGACGACCGCGGCCCGGGTCGTGCAGGAGGCGTTGACCAACAGCCTGAAGCACGCCGGGCCGGGCGCGGTCGTCTCGGTCGACGTCCGGGTGACCGACGGGGCGCTCCTCCTGGAGGTGCTGGACAGCGGCCCGGCGCGCCCGCGTACCCGGCTGCCCGTGTCGGGCCACGGCCTGCGCGGCATGCGCGAGCGGGTCGGCCTGCTCGGTGGGACGCTCGTCGCGGGCGGCACCGACGGCGGCGGCTGGCGGCTACGGGTCCGACTGCCGATCAGGGAGAACGAATGATCAGAGTGCTGGTGGTCGACGACCAGGCCCTTGTCCGCGCCGGCGTGGGCCTGGTGCTGCGGACGGCCGGCGGCTTCGAGGTGGTCGGCGAGGCGGGGGACGGGCACGAGGCGGTCCGGCTCGCCGAGCGGCTGCGGCCGGACGTCATCCTGATGGACCTGCGGATGCCCCGGCTCGACGGCATCGAGGCGACCCGGCGGATCCTGCGGCAGCAGCCGGCGGCCCGGGTGCTGGTGCTGACCACGTTCGCCGACGACGCGAACGTCTACGGTGCGCTCGGCGCCGGCGCGCAGGGCTACCTGGTGAAGGACGGCGCCCCCGAGGATCTGGTCGACGCGGTGCGGCGGGCGGCATCCGGTGAGCCGCTGCTCGCCGCGCCGGTGTTGGCCCGGGTGCTGCGCCGGGCGCTCGCCGCGCACGACCGCGAGCGCGCCCCGGACCCGGCCGCCGCCGGGCTCGGCCTGCTCACGCCCCGGGAGCGGGAGGTGCTGGCGCTGGTCGGCGCGGGGCTGTCCAACGCCGAGATCGGGGCGCGGCTGCACCTCGGGGTGACCACGGTGAAGACCCACGTCTCGGCCGCGATGGAGAAGCTGGAGCTGCGCAACCGGGTCCAGGCCGCGGTGGTGGCGCACCGGCTCGGCCTGGTCGACGACGGCTTCAACCCGGTGCCGGATCCGGGTGGACCCTAGGGCGGCGACCGGCCACCCGGAGGACCCGGCCCGACCGTGGGCAGGACGTCGTCGCCCGGCCGGGGCGCGACGCTGGTAGGCATGACCTTCCTGGATTCCCTGGTGGACCGGCTCGACGCGCTGCCGCCGGGCCTCCTGTTGCTGGTCGCGGCGGCGGTGCTCGCCGGCGAGGTGGGGCTGCTTGCCGGTGTGGTGCTGCCGGCCGCGACCACCATGCTGACGGTGGGGTTGCTGGCCCGCGCCGGTCGCGTCGACCTGGGCGCCGCGCTGGCGGTGACCACCGCCGCCGCGTTCGCCGGGGACCAGCTCGGCTATCTGGAGGGGCGGCTGCTCGGCCCGAGGCTGCGGCGCGGACCGCTGGGCCGTCGGGTGGGGGAGGAGCGGTGGCGGCGCGCCGAGGCGCTGGTCGCCGCCAAGGGTGGGAGCGCCGTGCTGCTCGGCCGCTGGACCGCGTTCGTGCGGACGCTGGTGCCCCGGGTGGCGGGGGCCGCCGGCCTGCCGTACCGCCGGTTCGTGCTCGCCGACGGCCTGGCGGTGGTCGTCTGGGTGCCCGGCACGGTGCTCGTCGGTTGGGCGGCGGGCGGCCTGCCGGCCGGTGTGCCGGCCGCCGCCGGGGTGGCGGTGGTCGCGGCGGTCGCGCTCGCGCTGGGGTTCCGGCGGCTGCGGGTACGCCGACGGCGCACCGTGCACCGCGCCTGCTCCGGGCCGGTCCGTGGCCGGGGCAGCCCGACCCGCCGCCGGCCGGGCTCGCGGCGGCCGGGGGCCGGTCGGACCGCGCCCGTCCGCCGGGGCGCGATCGACCGCTGCTGAACGTGGATCTATCGGGTCCGACCCGGT
Organism: Micromonospora sp. WMMD754; assembly: GCF_049315235.1. Taxonomy (NCBI): domain Bacteria; kingdom Bacillati; phylum Actinomycetota; class Actinomycetes; order Micromonosporales; family Micromonosporaceae; genus Micromonospora; species Micromonospora sp. WMMD754. The sequence goes on along the minus strand of NZ_CP186058.1, from coordinate 833,376 downwards.
ATGCGGAGAAGCCGACACCGGGCAGGTCTGACTCCGGTCAGGGCGGGTAACCGGGCCTCCACGTGGTGCAGGCCGCCGACGGTCAGCGCTTCCCGCCCGGCACCCATAGCACGTCTCCGTCCGGATTTGCCGTTCTTGACAGGATAAAGAGCAGATCGGAGAGCCGGTTGAGATACTTTGCCGGGAGGGGGCTGGTCCGATCGGGGTCGTGTGCGACCAGCGCCCATGCCGCACGCTCGGCGCGCCGGGCGGTCGTCCGTGCCACGTGCAGCAGTGCCGCGCCTGCGGTGCCGCCGGGGAGGATGAAGGAGTCGAGCTTGCTCAGGCGCGCGTTGTACTCGTCGCACCAGCCTTCGAGGCGCTCGACGTACTCCTCGGTGACCCGCAGCGGCGGATACTTCGGGTCCGGCTCCACCGGCGTGGCCAGGTCCGCGCCGACGTCGAACATGTCGTTCTGCACGGACTCCAGCACCGCCCGCAGTTCGTCCGGGAGCTGCCCCAGGGCGAGCGCGACGCCGATCGAGGCGTTGCACTCGTCCACGTCGGCGTACGCGGCGATCCGCGGATCGGTCTTCGGCACCTGCTCGTTGTTGCTCAGCCTGGTCATGCCGGCGTCGCCGGCCTTGGTGTAGATGCGCGTGAGGTGGACGGCCATGACGCACAGCCTACGGATACCGGACCTGACGATCCCGGTGCGGCCGGACCGGTCGACCGCGGTGGGGCCGGGTGACGCCGGCGACCCGGCGATCAGCGACGTCGACGTCATCCGGGTACGGGGGGACGCCCGGCTGGCCGGCACCGTGCACGTGGTGGGCGCGAAGAACTCGGCGTTGAAGCTGATGGCCGCCGCGCTGCTCGCGCCCGGCCGCAGCGTGATCACCAACGTGCCCCGGATCACCGACATCGCGATCATGGGCGAGGTGCTGCGCCGGCTCGGCTGCGGCGTACGCTTCGGCCCGGACGACCCGGTCGACCCGATGGTGGCCCGCGGCGGTGTGGAACGGTCCCGCTCGGTCGTCATCGACGTGCCGGAGCGACCCGGTGCGGAGGCCGACTACGACCTGGTCCGCCGGCTGCGCGCGTCGATCTGCGTGCTCGGCCCGCTGCTCGCCCGCCGGGGCTACGTCCGGGTGGCCCACCCCGGCGGCGACGCCATCGGCTCGCGCGGCCTGGACATGCACATCGCCGGCCTGGCCCGGATGGGCGCGGAGATCTCCGGCGAGCACGGCTTCGTCATCGCCGAGGCCCCGGACGGCCTGCACGGCGCGGACATCGTGCTGGACTTCCCGAGCGTGGGCGCCACCGAGAACCTGGTGATGGCGGCGGTGCTGGCCCGGGGCGGCACGACGATCGACAACGCGGCCCGGGAGCCGGAGATCGTCGACATCTGCACCATGCTCAACCGGATGGGCGCACGGATCTCCGGCGCCGGCAGCTCGACGCTGCACATCGTCGGCGTACCCGAGCTGCGTCCGGTCCGCCACGCCACGGTGGGGGACCGGATCGTCGCCGGCACCTGGGCGTTCGCGGCCGCGATGACCCGGGGGGACGTCACCGTGACCGGCGTCGACCCGGCCTACCTGGAGGTCGCGCTGGACAAGCTGGTCACGGCCGGCGGCCTGGTGGAGACCCGGGGCGACGGCTTCCGGGTACGGATGGACGACCGCCCCAGGGCGGTCGACGTGGTCACGCTGCCGTACCCGGGATTCGCCACCGACCTGCTGCCGATGGCGATCGGCCTGGCGGCGGTCAGCGACGGCGGCTCGCTGATCACCGAGAACATCTTCGACGGCCGGTTCATGTTCGCCAACGAGATGATGCGGCTCGGCGCGGAGATCCGGACCGACGGGCACCACGCCCTGGTCTGCGGCCGGGAGCGGCTCTCCGGCGCCCCGGTACGCGCCACCGACATCCGGGCCGGCGCCGGCCTGATCATCGCCGGGCTGTGCGCCGACGGGACGACCGAGGTCTCGCACGTGCACCACGTGGACCGGGGCTACCCGGACTTCGTGGCGGATCTGCGGGCGCTCGGCGTCGAGGTGGAGCGCGGCACCGCGCCGGAGGAACCCGACCTGGCCATCTGACGGCCCTTATCCCTCGTTAAGTAGGGTTCTGGAGGACATTCCAGAACACGGCGAGGGAGAAGCAGATGGCGGGTCGACTCGCGGTCGTCGGTGCCGGGCTGATGGGCTCGGGCATCGCCCAGGTGGCGGCGCAGGCGGGCTGGCAGGTGACGCTGCGCGACGTGGACGACGCGGCCACGAAGCGGGGCGTCGACGGCATCCGGAAGTCGCTGACGAAGTTCGCCGAGAAGGGCAGGATCGAGGCGTCCGACGTCGAGGCGACGCTGGGTCGGATCACCCCGACCACCGAGCTGGAGGCGGCGGCCGACGCGGACATCGTGGTCGAGGCGGTCTTCGAGAAGATCGAGATCAAGCACGAGGTGTTCCGCGCGCTGGACAAGATCTGCAAGGCGGACGCGGTGCTGGCCACCAACACCTCGGCCATCCCGGTCACCCAGATCGCCACCGCCACCGAGCGCCCGGAGTCGGTGGTGGGTACCCACTTCTTCTCGCCGGTGCCGATGATGAAGCTCTGCGAGCTGGTCCGGGGCTACAAGACCAGTGACGCGACCATGGACACCGCCCGGTCGTTCGCCGAGGAGATCGGCAAGACCGTGGTGGTGGTCAACCGGGACATCGCCGGTTTCGTCACCACCCGGCTGATCTGCGCGCTGGCGATGGAGGCGGTCAAGCTGGTCGAGTCCGGCGTGATCTCCGCCGAGGACCTGGACACCGCCTGCAAGCTGGGCTTCGGGCACGCCATGGGCCCGCTGGCCACGGTCGACCTGACCGGGGTGGACGTGCTGCTCAACGCCACCCGCAACATCTACACCGACACCGCGGACGAGAAGTTCTTCCCGCCGGAGCTGCTCCAGCGCATGGCCACCGCCGGCGACCTGGGCCGCAAGACCGGCCAGGGCTTCTACTCGTACTGACCGGCTGGTCCCGCCCCCGGCCCGTGCGGCCGGGGGCGGTTCACGTCCGCGGCCCGTTCACGGCCGGGGCGGGGTGAGCGCGGCGCCGATCAGCGCGAACGCGTCCGGGAGGACGGTGCCCCAGTAGCCGAAGTTGTGCCGCCCGTCGGCCCAGGCCGCGCGTACCGGCTTCTCGGGCAGCACCCGGGCCAGCGCGCGGACGTCGGAGAGGAAGTTGTCCTGCCGGCCGCACCAGAGCCCGACCGGGGTGCCGCGCAGCTTGTCCACGCCGGTGAAGACCGCGTCGCCGGGGCGCACCGCGGGTGAGAAGGCCGCCGCCATCCTCAGCCAGCCCGGGTACGTCTCGGCCAGCAGCAGCGCCCCGAAGCCCCCCATCGACCAGCCCCAGACGGCCGTCCGGCTGATGTCGAAGCCGCGCCGGGCGCACCAGGCCGGCACCTCCTCGCGCACCATCCGTCGCGGGTCGTCGTCGCCGGCGGGACGCCAGGAGAGCCGGCCGCCGGTCGCTCCGGCGAGCGCGAACGGCGGGGCGCCGCGCCGCACCGCGTCGGTGAGGAAGCGGGCCAGCCCGAACCGGCCGTAGTCGCGCGGGGTGGCCGAGGCGCCGTGCAGGACCAGGCAGACGGGCAGGCCGCGGCCGTCGCCGTACCCCTCGGGCACGGCGGTCCAGAAGTCCACCTCGCGCCCGCGGGCGCCGGAGGCGATCCGGATCAGCCGCTCGTCCCCGGCCGGGGCGTCCGGCACTGTGGGTTCCGGTCCGGGCCGGGCAGTGGAGAGCTGCCGGGCGGCCAGGCCGCCGACCAGGCCGGCGCCGGCGATCCCTCCGGCGGCGGTCAGCAGTGTCCGCCGGCTCAGCGTGCGTGCCATGCCGGGCAGTGTGCCACCTCGCGCGAGGCGCGTGCGGTCGTGTGCGTGGTTAGGAAGGGGCCCTTCCTCTACCGCAGGCGTTAAGAAGGGGCCCTTCCTTACACCTCAGCCGTCGCGGCGGGTGGTCCACCGGAAGGTGCTCAGGCAGAGCACCAGACCGATCACGCACCAGGCTGCCAGCACCAGCGCCACCTTGCCCAGCTCGAACGACCCGCCCGGCTCCTGGCCGCCGAAGCTGTCCGGCAGGAAGACCGAGCGCAGCCCCTGGCACATCCACTTCAGCGGGAAGATCGCGGCGACCTGCTGCATCCAGGTGGGCAGGCTGGTGAAGACGAAGAACACGCCGGAGATGAACTGGAGGACCAGCGCGACCGGGGTGACCACGGCGGAGCCGCTGCGGGCGGTGCGGGCCAGCGACGAGATGGCGATGCCGCAGAGCGTGCAGGCGGTGACGCCGAGGACGGCGACCCAGCCGAAGGTGAGCCACTTGGCGGCGGTCTGCGGCAGGTCCAGGTCGAACAGCGCGACCGAGACGGCGAGCAGGAGCGCGGTCTCGGCGATGCCGATGACCACCACCATGATCACCTTGCCGGCGAACCAGACCCACTTCGGCATCGGCGTGCCCCGGTAGCGCTTGAGCACGCCCCGGTCCCGCTCGATCGGGATCCAGATGCCGAGGTTCTGGAAGCTCACCGTCATCAGCCCGGTCGCGATCATGCCGGTGATGAAGTACTGCGTGTAGCTGACGCCCGGGGCGATCTCGTCGCTGAAGATCGCCGCGAAGATCAGGATCATGATGATCGGGAAGCCCATCGTGAACACGACGGACTCCCGGCTGCGCAGGAACTGGGTGATCTCCAGCCGGCCCTGGCGCAGCGCCAGCGTGCCCGCGCCGAGCCGCCGGGCCGGTGCCGCGGCGACCGGGGCCGTCGGCTTCGTCGTGGTGGTCATGAGTGTCCGATCATCCGCAGGTAGACGTCTTCCAGGGTCGGCCGGGTCACGGTCAGGCCGGGCACCTCGCCGCCGAAGCGCGCGGCCAGCTCGGCCACCAGCGCCGTCGGCGTCGCGGTCTCCGCCGAGCCCGGCGTTCCCTCCGGGGTACGCCAGGAGACGGTCGCCAGCGACTCCTGCCGGTTGCCCAGCGCGTTCGGCGGCGCGACCTCGATCACCCGCCCGGCGGCGATCACGCCGACCCGGTCGGCGAGGGCCTCGGCCTCGTCCAGGTAGTGGGTGGTGAGCACGATCGTGGTGCCGGCGGCGGAGAGGTCCCGGATCAGCTCCCAGAACTCGCGCCGGGCCTCCGGGTCGAAACCGGTGGTCGGCTCGTCGAGGAAGAGCAGCTCGGGCCGGCCGATGATGCCCAGCGCCACGTCGAGGCGGCGCTTCTGCCCGCCGGAGAGCGTGTGCGTACGCGCCCTGGCCTTGGCGCCCAGCCCCACCCGCTCGACCACCTTGTCCGGGTCGTCGGCGTCGGGGTAGAAGCCGGAGAAGTGCCGGACCACCTCGCCGACGGTCAGCTCGTCGAACTCGCCGGTGCCCTGGAGCACGATGCCCACCCGGGAACGCCAGCCGGCGTCGGGCCTGGCCGGGTCGACGCCGAGCACCCGCACCTCGCCGGCGTCGCGGTGCCGGTAGCCCTCCAGGATCTCCACCGTGGTGGTCTTGCCCGCGCCGTTCGGGCCGAGCAGGGCGAACACCTCGCCCCGGTGGACGTCCAGGTCCACCCCCGCCACCGCGACGTTGTCGCCGTACGTCTTGCGCAGTCCCCGTACGGAGATCGCGAGCTCGTCTTCCATGACGTCCAGTGTGCGACTGCCGCGTGCCCGGCCGCGGGCCGGGGTGTGGTGGTGTCGCCCATCTGTCGCCGTCCGTGCCCGTCGGTCCGCTCCATGGACCTGTGTGGTTTTCCACAGCCCGTTTTACTGAACGGTAACTTAAACTCCGGCCATGGATGACGCGACGCCGGGACGCCTGCCGGAGCGGGACCGCCCGTGGGTGATGCGCACGTACGCCGGGCACTCCTCCGCCGCGGCCACCAACGCGCTCTTCCGCCGCAACCTGGCGAAGGGGCAGACCGGGCTGTCGGTCGCGTTCGACCTGCCGACGCAGACCGGATACGACCCCGACCACGAGCTGGCCGCCGGCGAGGTGGGCCGGGTCGGCGTGCCGGTGGCGCACCTCGGCGACATGCGGGCGCTCTTCGAGGGCATCCCGATCGCCGAGATGAACACCTCGATGACGATCAACGCGCCGGCCATGTGGCTGCTCGGCCTCTACGGCACGGTCGCCGCCGAGCAGGGCGCGGAGCTGAGCCGCTGCGCCGGCACCACGCAGAACGACATCATCAAGGAGTACCTGTCCCGGGGGACGTACATCTTCCCGCCGGCCGCCTCGCTGCGGCTGACCGCCGACGTGATCGCGTACACGCTGCGGGAGATGCCGCGGTGGAACCCGGTCAACATCTGCTCGTACCACCTCCAGGAGGCCGGCGCGACGCCGGTGCAGGAGGTCGGCTTCGCGCTCGCCACCGCCGTCGCCGTGCTCGACACCGTGCGCGACTCCGGCCAGGTGCCGGCCGAGCGGATGGGCGACGTGGTCCAGCGGATCTCGTTCTTCGTCAACGCCGGGGTGCGCTTCGTCGAGGAGATCGCCAAGATGCGCGCGTTCGGCGCGCTCTGGGACGAGATCACCCGCGACCGCTACGGCGTGGAGAATCCGAAGCAGCGCCGGTTCCGCTACGGCGTGCAGGTCAACTCGCTGGGCCTGACCGAGGCGCAGCCGGAGAACAACATCCAGCGGATCGTGCTGGAGATGCTCGGCGTCACCTTCTCCCGGGACGCGCGGGCCCGGGCGGTGCAGCTGCCCGCCTGGAACGAGGCGCTCGGTCTGCCCCGCCCCTGGGACCAGCAGTGGTCGCTGCGCATGCAGCAGGTGCTGGCGTACGAGTCGGACCTGCTGGAATATCCGGACCTGTTCGAGGGCTCGCACGTGATGACCGCACTGGTCGACGACATCGTGACCGGCGCGCGGGTCGAGCTGGAGAAGGTGCTGGAGATGGGCGGCGTGGAAACCGCCGTGGAGTCCGGCTACCTCAAGAGCGCGCTGGTCGCCTCGCTGGCCGACCGGCGTCGGCGGATGGAGTCCGGCGCGGACGTGGTGGTCGGCGTCAACCGGTTCACCGAGACCGAGCCGTCCCCGCTGACCGCGGCCGGCGCCGAGGCGGTCGAGCAGGTCGACCCGGCGGTCGAGGCGGCCGCCGCGGACGGCGTACGCCAGTGGCGGGCCGGCCGGGACGCGGCGGCCGTGGACGCCGCGCTGGACCGGCTGCGGGCGGACGCCGCGACCACCACGAACCTGATGGACGCGACGCTGGCGTGCGTGCGGGCCGGGGTGACCACCGGCGAGTGGGCGGGCGCGCTGCGCCGGGTCTTCGGCGAGTACCGGGCGCCGACCGGGCTCTCCGGCGCGGCCGGGGTCGGTGGCGACGCCGGGCTCGCGTCGGTCCGCGAGCGGGTCGCCGCCACGGCCCGGGAGCTGGGCAGCGGCCGGCTGCGGCTGTTGGTCGGCAAGCCGGGGCTGGACGGGCACTCCAACGGCGCCGAGCAGATCGCGGTACGCGCCCGCGACGCCGGCTTCGAGGTGGTCTACCAGGGGATCCGGCTGACCGCCGGGCAGATCGTGGCCGCCGCCGTGGAGGAGGACGTCGACCTGGTCGGTCTCTCCGTGCTCTCCGGCTCGCACCTGGCGGCCGTGCCGGCCGTGCTGGACGGGCTGCGCGCGGCCGGGCGGGGCGACCTGCCGGTGGTGGTGGGCGGCATCATCCCGGCCGGTGACGCCGACGCGCTGCGGGCCGCCGGCGTGGCCCGGGTGTTCACGCCGAAGGACTTCGCGCTCACCGGCATCATCGACCAGCTGGTCACCGTGATCCGCGAGGCCAACGGGTTGAGCTGACGCGGAGGGCGCAAAAGCCTAAAATCGGGGCAAGACACCCACGGAAGGGCGGGAATGATGACCGCGTCGATGGAGATGCCCCGGGTCCAGGAGTGCGCCGTCCGGTCCTGCGCCTACAACCACACGAACGACTGCCACGCGTTCGCCATCACGATCGGCAGCAGCGACCACGCCCACTGCCACACCTTCGTGGAGCTGCCGGTGCGCGGCGGCATCGACCAGTTGGTCGCCCAGGTCGGCGCCTGCTCACGCTCCGACTGCCAGCACAACTCCGACCTGGAGTGCCACGCCCCGGCCATCACGGTGGGCCCGGACATGGACATGGCCGACTGCATGACCTACCGGAGCCGCTGACCGGCCCAGCCGGCTAGACGCGGAAGCCGGCCGCGCGGGCGGCGGCGCGTTCCCGGCGTCGGTGCCGGCGGCGGCGGACCAGCCAGACCGCGAACACCACCAGGCCGACCGCGAACACCAGCACCAGCACCGGCAGCAGGATCGCCACCACCGACATGACCACGCTCGTCGCGTCCTCGGCGGTGCTGGCCACCGGCGCGCCGAAGCCGGCCGTGGTCGCGTTGACCACCGGCCGGGCGGCGGCCTTGAGCAGGTGCACCCCGAGCGCGATCAGCACCCCGACCACCACCGGCACCCACTGGTGGGTGGAGAAGAACGTGTCCGGGTCGCTGACCGTGACCGTCTCCGAGCCGGAACCGGCGCCGAAGGCCAGGCCGCCCGCGGTCGGCCGGACCACCGTCTGCACCATGTCGTTGACGTGGTCGACCACCGGCACCTTGTCGGCCACCACCTCGACCGCGAGCAGCACGGCGAGGATCGCCAGCACCCAGCCGTTGCCGAGCCACTGCCAACCGCTGGGCAGCTCGATCAGGTCGGTGTAGCGGGCCAGCAGGCCCATCAGCATCAGCGGGATGTAGGCGTTCAGACCCGCCGAGGCGGCGAGTCCGGAACCGGTGAGGACTTCGAGCACGATCTCAATATGGCACCGGTGCGCCAGTGGCGCTCGTCGGCGGCGGCCGGGGGCTCCGCTACCCTCGTCGGGTGCGGTTGGTCATTGCGAAGTGCTCGGTGGACTATGTCGGACGGCTCTCGGCCCACCTGCCGCCGGCCACCCGGTTGCTCATGGTGAAGGCGGACGGCTCGGTGTCGATCCACGCGGACGACCGGGCGTACAAGCCGTTGAACTGGATGAGCCCGCCGTGTCGCCTGGAGGAGGCGCCCGGCGTGTGGCGGGTGGTCAACAAGGCCGGCGAGGAGCTGCGGATCACCCTGGAGGAGATCTTCCAGGACACCTCGTACGAGCTGGGGGTCGACCCGGGCCTGCGCAAGGACGGCGTCGAGGCGCACCTGCAGGAGCTGCTCGCGGCCAACCCGGAGACGCTGGGGGAGGGCTTCACGCTGGTCCGCCGGGAGTACATGACCGCGATCGGCCCGGTCGACCTGCTCTGCCGGGACGCGAACGCCCGCGCGGTGGCGGTCGAGGTGAAGCGGCGCGGCGAGATCGACGGCGTGGAACAGCTCACCCGCTACCTGGAGCTGATGAACCGCGACCCGCTGCTCGCGCCGGTGACCGGCGTGTTCGCCGCGCAGGAGATCAAGCCGCAGGCCCGGGTGCTCGCCACCGACCGGGGCATGCGGTGCGTGGTGGTCGACTACGACAAGCTGCGCGGCATCGAGCGCGACGAGCTGACGCTGTTCTGAGGCTCAGCGCCCCCGGCCGTACATCAGCTTGGCGACCTTGACCAGGCGGGCGACGTCGGCCGGGGTGCGCTCGAACGTCATGGCCGGCAGCAGCGAGCGGGCCCGGCGGCGGGTGACCGCCTTGGGGCGGCCGAACTCGCGCAACCCGTCCTCGCCGTGGATCCGGCCGAAGCCGGACTCGCCGGTGCCGCCGAACGGCAGCGTGGACATGCCGGCGAAGGTCAGCGCCGAGTTGACCGAGGCCATCCCGGAGCGCAGCCGCCGCGCCACGGCCACCGCCCGCGCCCGGCCGAAGACCGAACCCCCGAGGCCGTACGGGAGGGCGTTGGCGCGCTCCACGGCCTCGTCGACGTCGCGGACCCGGTTGACGGTCAGCGTCGGGCCGAACGTCTCCTCGCGGACGGCCACCGAGTCCTCCGGCACGTCGACCAGCACGGTCGGGTGCACGTACGGCGGTTGGACCGCCTCCGGGCCACCGAGCACCGCACGGCCACCCCGGGCGACCGCGTCGTCGATGTGGCGGCGGATGACGTCGATCTGGGACGGCATGGTGATCGGGCCGAGGTCGGTGCCGTCCGCGCCGACGGTGAGTCGGCCGGCCCTCGTCACCACCTTGTCGACGAACGCGTCGAAGACCTGGTCGACCGCGTAGACCCGTTCGATGCCGATGCAGGTCTGGCCGGCGTTGGTGAGCCCGCCCCAGACGGCGGCCTCGGCCGCGGCGTCCAGGTCGGCGTCGGCGTCCACGATCATCGCGTCCTTGCCGCCGGCCTCCAGCAGCACCGGGGTGAGCGTCTCGGCGCAGGCGGCCATCACCTTCTTCGCGGTGGCGGTCGAGCCGGTGAAGGCCAGCTTCGCCACCCCGGAGCGGCACAGCGCCGCGCCGACGTCGCCGAGCCCGTGCACCGCCTGGAACACCGGCTGCTCCGGCACCACCTCGGCGAAGCGGTCGACCAGCCACTGGCCCACGGCCGGGGTGTACTCGCTGGGCTTGAACACCACCGCGTTGCCGGCGGCCAGCGCGTACGCGGCGGAGCCGATCGGGGTGAAGACCGGATAGTTCCACGGGCCGATCACGCCGACCACGCCGTAGGGCTGGTATTCCAGGTGACCGGTGAACTCGGCCAGGATCAGCCGGGAGCGGACCCGCCGGGGGCCGAGCACCCGGCGGGCGTTGCGGGCCGCCCAGTCGATGTGCTCCAACGCGGTGAGGATCTCCACCACGGCGTCGCCGACCGGCTTGCCGCCCTCGGTGTGCATCAGCTCGGCCAGCTCCTCGATCCGCCGGGCGAGCACGCCGCGCCAGCGCTGGAGCCGGTCCCGCCGGCCGGCGAAGCCGAGCCCGGCCCACCAGTCGGCCGCCGGGCGGGCCCGGTCGACGGCGGCGCGCACGTCCGCCTCGGTCGCCACCGGGAGTCGCCCGGCCTCCGCGCCGGTCGCCGGGCTCGTCGACACCAGTCGACCGGCCTCGATGAGCGGAGTTCCGGGGACATGCACAGCGGTCATGGCCGCAGTCTAGACCCGAACATTACTCACCGGTAGGTGTCACGGACCCCGTACGCTGCCCGGACCGGCCCGCGTCGCATCGACGCCGGTGCCACCCGATCGCGCCGCGGCCGACTGCCCGAACGGCGAACGGGAGATGGCCGGCCGGGGTCACGGGGGTGACCGCGCGGTGGTGGGAGCCACTACGGTGAGGTGGCAGGCTGACGCCGCGGGGCGATGTGGGGTGGAGGTCGACGGTCCATGGAGGATCATCCGGAGCTGATGCCGCTGCTGACGGTGTCCGGTGGGGCGATGCGTGGGCTCAGTTTCCGGGTCGGACGGGGCGTCCAGGTGATCGGTCGGGCGCCGAGCGCCGACATCGTGCTCGCCGACCCCCACCTGAGCCGGCGGCACGCCACCGTCCAGGCCACCACCGACGGGGTGCTGCTCACCGACCTCGGCTCGACCAACGGCACCTGGCTCAACGACCGACGGATCAGCGGCAGCGTGCCGCTCGCCGACGGCGACGTGGTCCGTCTCGGTCGCACCGACCTGCGCCTCTACGACCCGGGCGTGGCCCGCACCGACCCGGTCGGGATGAGCTTCGGCGCGCCGCGGCGCGACCAGCGCCCGACCCTGCCGCTGCCGGTCCCGGCGCCGCGCCAGCCGATCGAGTCGCGCGAGGCGCTGCCGGTCGACGCCCGCTGACCGCCGGCGCCGCCCCCGGCGGCGACAGGCCCGGGCCGACCGGTGTGGAGGTCGCCCACATGGCTGCGGGCGGGTTGATGTGCCAGCATGCGCTGATGCGGAGCGCACGGCACACGGTCCAGGCCCACGGCATCACCCAGGCGGTCCGGGTGGCCGGCCCGCCGGACGGCGTGCCGGTGCTGCTGGTGCACGGCAACGTCTCCTCCTCCGCGTTCTGGGAGCCACTGCTGCCCCGGCTGCCGGAGACGCTCCGGGTGGTCGCCCCCGACCTGCGCGGCTACGGCGAGACCGACACCGCGCCCGTCGACGCCACCCGGGGCCTCGGCGACTTCGCCGACGACGTGGCCGCCCTGCTGGACGCGCCCGGGCTGTTCGCGCCCGGGTCCCGGCCGGTGGTGGTCGGGCACTCGCTCGGCGGCGGCGTGGCGATGCGGCTGCTGGTCGACCACCCGGAACGGGTGGCCGGGCTGCTGCTGGAGGCGCCGGTCTCCCCGTACGGCTTCGGCGGCACCCGGGACCTCGACGGCACCCCCACCACGCCCGACTTCGCCGGCACCGGCGCGGGCGGCGCGAACCCCGACTTCGTGGCCCGGCTCGCCGCCGGCGACCGGGGCGCGGACGGCCCGACCAGCCCGCGCAACGTGCTGCGCGCCGCGTACGTGGCCGACCCGGCGTCGCTCGGCGACGACGAGGACCTGCTGCTGGAGAGCATGCTCACCACCGCCACCGGGGACGACAACTACCCGGGCACCGCGGTCGCCTCGGCCCACTGGCCGGGGACCGCCGCCGGGCGGCGCGGCGTGCTCAACACGTTGGCCCCGGCCCACTTCCGGCTCGCCGACGAGTTGGTCGCCGTGCCGGTCAAGCCGCCGGTGACCTGGGTACGCGGCGACGCCGACGTGATCGTCTCGGACACCTCGCTGTTCGACCTGGCCTACCTCGGTCAGCTCGGCATGGTGCCCGGCTGGCCCGGCGCCGAGCAGTGCCCGCCGCAGCCGATGCTCGGGCAGACCCGGGCGGTGCTGGAGCGGTACGCGGCGGCCGGCGGGACGTACCGGGAGGTGGCGCTGCCCGGCTGCGGGCACAGCCCGCACCTGGAGCGGCCGGCCGAGTTCGTGGCCGAGCTGCTGGCGCTCGCCGGGGTCGCCGCGCCCGCCTGAGACGCGGTGCGTGAAATATCCCACGGCGTCTCGACAACGAAGCGTCACGTGGCAGACTCCGGCGCATAACCTTAGCGGCCGTTCATGTCGGCAACGGCGGAGTCAACCAAGGGGAGGCCGGTCGTGGCGCGCGAGTTCACCAGGGTGGGTGTGGTGGGTCTGGGCACCATGGGTGCCGGCATCGTCGAGGTGTTCGCCCGCAACGGCCTCGACGTGACCGCCGTGGAGATCTCCGACGCCGCGCTGGAGCGGGGTCGGGTGACGCTGACCGGCTCCACCGACCGGGCCGTCGCCAAGGGCAAGCTCGCCGAGGCCGACCGGGACGCCCTGATGGCGCGGGTCGACTTCCGGGTCGGGCTGGACGCGCTGCACGACGTGGACCTGGTGATCGAGGCGGTGCCCGAGCACCTGGACCTCAAGCAGCGGATCTTCGCCGAGCTGGACCGGGTGTGCAAGCCCGAGGCCATCCTGGCCACCAACACGTCGTCGCTGAGCGTCACCGAGATCTCCGTCGCCACGACCCGGCCCAACCAGGTCATCGGCATCCACTTCTTCAACCCGGCCCCGGTGATGAAGCTGGTCGAGGTGGTTCGCACGGTGGTCACCTCGGCCGACGTGGTGGCCGACGTGGAGGCGCTCTGTGAGCGGCTCGGCAAGGTCGACGTGACGATCAGCGACCGGGCCGGCTTCATCGCCAACGCCCTGCTGTTCGGCTACCTGAACCACGCGGTCGGCATGTTCGAGGCCCGCTACGCCACCCGCGAGGACATCGACGCCGCCATGAAGCTCGGCTGCGGTCTGCCGATGGGCCCGCTGGCGCTGATGGACCTGATCGGCCTGGACACCGCGTACGAGATCCTCGACACGATGTACCGGCGCGGCGGCCGGGACCGCCGGCACGCCCCGGCGCCGCTGCTCAAGCAGATGGTCACCGCCGGGCTGCTCGGTCGGAAGTCCGGCCGTGGCTTCTACACCTACGAGCGGCCGGGCTCGCCGAGGGTGGTCGCCGACGAGCACACGCCGGCGGCCGGCGACGCCGCGCTCGCCGACGGCGCCCGGGTGGTCGCCAAGGTCGGCGTGGTCGGCTCCGGGACCATGGCCACCGGCATCATCGAGGTCTTCGCGAAGGCCGGCTACGAGGTCATCTCGGTGACCCGGGGCGCGGAGAAGTCCGCCAAGGTCTGCGAGGCGGTCAAGACCTCGCTCAACAAGGGCGTGGTGCGGGGCAAGCTCAGCGAGACCGACCGGGACGCCGCGCTGGGCCGGATCACCTGGTCCGCCACGCTGGAGCACCTCGCCGACGTCGACCTGGTGGTCGAGGCCGTGGTCGAGGAGCTGAGCGTCAAGAAGGCGCTGTTCGCCAGCCTCGACGAGATCTGCAAGCCGGGCGTCGTGCTCGCCACCACCACCTCGTCGCTGCCGGTGATCGACGTGGCGATGGCCACCCAGCGGCCGGCCGACGTGGTCGGCCTGCACTTCTTCAACCCGGCGCCGATCATGCCGCTGGTGGAGATCGTGCAGACCATCCGCACCTCGACCGAGACGTCGGCCACCGCGCGCGCGGTCTGCGCGAAGCTGGGCAAGACCGGCGTGGTCTGCGGCGACCGCTCCGGCTTCATCGTCAACGCGCTGCTCTTCCCGTACCTGAACGACGCGGTGAAGATGCTGGAGGCCAGCTACTCCACCGCGGACGACATCGACTACGCGATGAAGCTGGGCTGCGGCTACCCGATGGGCCCGTTCGAGCTGCTCGACGTGGTCGGCCTGGACGTCTCGCTGGCCATCCAGCGGGAGCTGTACCTGGAGCTGCGTGAGCCCGGGTTCGCCCCGGCGCCGCTGCTGGAGCACCTGGTCACCGCCGGCTACCTGGGCCGCAAGAGCGGCCGGGGCTTCCGCGACCACACCCGGCGCTGAGCCGGTCAACAACCGGCGCCGGTGACGGCGTCATGAGGGTGTGACCTTCGAGGAGTACGTCGGCAGTCGCGGCCCGGCCCTGTTGCGCCTGGCCCGGCTGCTGACCGGCGACGCGCACCGCGCCGAGGACCTGACCCAGGACGTGCTGGCCCGCGCGTACGTGCACTGGCGGCGGATCGCCCGCGCCGACCGGCCCGACGTGTACGTGCGCCGGATGCTGGTCAACGCCCACAACTCCTGGTGGCGCCGGCGGGTCAACCGGGAGCTGGCGGTGGACACCTTCGCCGAGCGGCCCGAGCGGGGCGACCTCGACGGCGAGGCGGCCGACCGGGACGCGATGTGGCGACTGATCCGCGCCCTGCCCGACCGCCAGCGCGCCGTGCTGGTGCTGCGCTACTACGAGGACCTGGACGACGCCACGATCGCCCAGATCCTCGACTGCTCGCCGGTCACCGTCCGCACCCACGCGATGCGGGCGCTCGCCCACCTCCGGGAGCGCTGCGGCGTCCCGACGACCAAGGGGAGCCGGCAGTGACCGACCTCGACCAGCGGATCACCTCGGCGCTGCGGGAGCGTGCCGAGGGGGAGATCGACACCGGCCGTCTGCTGCGGGACGCCCGCACGCTCGGCCGCCGCCGGCAGGTGCGTCGCCGGCTCACCGCCGGAACCGCGCTCGCCCTGGTCGGCGTGCTCGGCCTCGCCGGCGCGGTCCGCACCGACGTGGGCGGCCTGGCCGGGCGGATGCCCTGGACGGCGACGACACCGACGGCCGAAGCGCCGGTCCCACCGAAGGCGGACGGGGCGCCCGGTGCCGCCCAGCGCCCCGAGCTGGTCGGCAGCGACCCACTGGTGCTGCACCTGGGGCTGGACACCCGCCGGGCCCGCTACCTGGGCTGGGCGGCCTTCACCGCGAACCGGACCGAGTCGATCCAGTACCGCGTCGGCGGCGGGCGGCCGGTGCTGGTCGAGGTGAGCCCGGACCGCCGGGCGGTGTCCGAACTCCTGCTCAACGGCCTTCCCGGCGCCGAGGGCGCGATCCCGGTGACGTTCGACGGCAAGGTCCGCGAGTTCCGGGTCGGGGGCGGCGGCGCGGTCCGGGCCTGGCAGCCGGTTCCCGGCCTGTACGCCCGGGCGAGCATGCTCGGTGGCGACCGGAGCGCCCTGGCCGAGGCGGTGGAGGCCATCCGCTGGAACGAGGCACGCCGTTGCGACGCGCCCCTGCGGTTGGGTGCGGTGCCGTCGGACGCCCAGGTGGCGACCTGCGCGGTCGACGCCGACGGCTTCCCCGGCGGGCTCACCGTCGAGCTCACGATCGCGCGGGCGCCGACCGCGACGATGAACGTGCGACTGGTCCACGGGGCGCAGATCGCACGGGACGTCACCAGCGGCAACCGGACGGTGGACGGGCGGCCCGCCCACCTCTCCGCCGAGGGGCACCAGCTCGAGCTGCTCGGCATCCCGAAGGCGCACCTGACCGCCACGTTCGGCTGGATGTGGCAGAACGCGCCGCCCGCCGGACAGGTCGACTTCACCGAGGCCGAGGCGGCGAGCGTGTTGGCCGGTACCCGGGTGGCGCCGGACCTGACCGATCCGGAGACCTGGGACTGACCCCCGCCGGCCGGGCCGCCCGACCCGGGCCGGTCCGGCCGGCGGCCCGTACGCTTGGTGACCGTGAGCCCCCGTCGCAACCGCCCCCGTCGGGACGAGACCACCGGCCTGGACGCCGAGCGCGCGCGCCACGGCGTGCCGACCGTGCAGCAGTGGCGCGACGGCGACTGGCAGGTGCGCGCGATCAGCGGCGGGGCGTCCGTCAAGACGTACCGCTGTCCCGGCTGCGACCAGGAGATCCGCCCGGGCGTGGCGCACCTGGTGGCCTGGCCGGCCGACGACCGGGGTGACCTCACCGACCGCCGGCACTGGCACAGCGGCTGCTGGCGGGCCCGGGACCGGCGCGGCCCCAACCTCCAGCGCGGCCGCGGCGCCCCCCGCTACGGCTGAGCGATCTGGATCACCCGGTTCCCGCCCCGGCGGGCGGCGGGGCCGCTGGCGCGGGAGACTGGCAGGCGTGAGCACTCCGATTCGCGCGTCGTCGATCCTGCCCGGTCGCCGGGAGGACATCGAGCTGCACACCGCCGACGGCCTCACGCTGGTCGGCGAGCTGGCCCGGCCGCTGGAGCGCCAGCCGGTCGCCACCCTGGTCTGCCTGCACCCGCTGCCCACCCACGGCGGGATGATGGACAGCCACGTGTTCCGCAAGGCGGCCTGGCGGCTGCCCGCGCTGGCCGACGTGGCCGTGCTCCGGTTCAACACCCGGGGCACCAGCAGCGTCCGCGGCACCAGCGAGGGGGAGTTCGACAACGCCGTCGGCGAGCGGTTCGACGTGGCCGCCGCGATCGAGTACGCCGAGTTCCACGAACTGCCGAACATCTGGCTGGTCGGCTGGTCGTTCGGCACCGACCTGGCGCTCAAGTACGGCTGCGACCCGGCCGTGACCGGCGCGATCCTGCTCTCCCCGCCGCTGCGCTTCTCCGCACCGGAGGACCTCGCGGTGTGGGCCGAGTCCGGCCGGCCGCTCACCGCGGTGGTGCCGGAGTTCGACGACTACCTGCGCCCGGAGGAGGCCCGGGAGCGCTTCGCCGCGATCCCGCAGGCCCAGGTCGTCGGCGTGGACGGCGCCAAGCACCTCTGGGTCGGCGACGCGGAGAAGGCGCTCGACGAGATCGTCCGGCGGGTCGCCCCCGACGTGTCCCTGCCGCTGCCGACCACCTGGGACGGGCCGATGGAGACCGGCGACGTCAGCGCGTACGCGGACCGCACCGTGGCCGCCTTCGCCGACACCCCGGTCCCCGGCCCGGCCCAGCGGCGCGCGGAGTAACGGCTCAGCGGGCGTCCTGCCGGGGCAGCACCACCTCGCGCAGGATCAGCTGCAACGCGGCCACCATGGGAATCGCGATGAGCGCGCCCACCACGCCCAGCAGCGACACCCCGAGCAGCGCGGCCAGCAGGGCGGCCACCTCGTTCACCGACACCGCCCGGCGCATGATCTTCGGATAGATCAGATAGTTCTCCACCTGCTGGTAGACCAGGAAGAACACGAGGCAGGCGATGCCCACCGGCAGGTCGGTGGCGAGCCCGACGAGGGTCACCACCACCGCCCCGAGGGTCGCGCCGATCTGCGGGATCAGGTCGGTCACCGCGACCACCACGGCCAGCGCGAACGGGTACGGCAGACCGACCACCAGCGCGAACACGAACGTGCTCGCCCCGGCCAGCACCGCGATGGCCAACGCGCCGACCATGTACGCCCCGACCCGGGTCAGGATCTCGTCGCCGATCAACCGGACCCGCTCCCGGCGGGAGCGCGGCACCAGCGCGTAACCGAGGTCGCGCAGCCGGTCGAAGTAGGCCAGGAAGTAGATCGTCAGCACCAGCACGGTCAGCACCCGGAAGATCGTGCCGAAGATCAGCTGCGCGCCGCCCAGCACGCCGCCGAGCGCCCGGCCGATGGTGTCCGCGTCCGCCGCCGACCGGACCCGGTCCATCACGTCGTAGCGGACCACGAGGTCGTTGACGGTGGGATTGCGGCGCAGGTCCTCGACATAGCCGGGAAGCTGCTGCACGAACTGCCCGGACTGGGTCACCACCGGCGGCACCAGCGCCAGCAGCCCGCCGATGATCAGCAGCAGGACGGTCAGCGTCACCACCGCCACGGCCAGCCCGTGCGGCAGCCCCCACCGGCGCAGGCGCACCACCGCCGGATGCAGGCCGACCGCGAGGAAAAGCGCGATCACCACCAGCACCAGGATGCCGGCCGCGTTGCGCACGCCCAGGAAGACCGCATACGCCAGCAGCACCCCGAGCGCCCCGGTGAACCCGACCAGGAAGCTGCTGCGCCGCAGCGGCCGGCCGGGAACGCCGAACCGCCCGCTCGGCTCGAACTCGCCCGGTTCGACGAGCACGTCGGTGTCGCCCGCTTCCGTTGCGGTGTCCGCGGCTCGGCTCGGCCGACCCCGGTTGACCGGGCCCGTGCGGTGCCCGGGCTGGCCGGCGTCAGGCATGGTCTCGGTGCTGCCGTCCTCGGGGCGGCCGATGTCGTCCCGGACCGGCCCGCTGCCGTCCTCGGGGCGGCCGATGTCCTCCCGGACCGGCCCGCTGCCGTCCCCGGCCGGGGTGGTGCCGTTCTGGTCCGGGGTGGCCGATCCCTCCTGCGACACCCGTTCCTCCCGGCTCCCGCTGCTCCGGCCGACCCGCGGAGCGACCTCCTGGCAAGCCGCGCTACGGACGCCGCGACCCCTGCCCGCAGGTTAGCCGCCACCGCCCGGGCGGACCATCCTTCCGAGGCTTCCCGCCGCATCGAGGCAGACCCCTGTTGCCGATTCGAGACGGTGGGAGCGCCCCGGGCACGTCGGTTTCGAGCGATATACCGCTGAGTCATAAATATGACCCAGCGGTATATCGCCTTCGACGGGTGCCATGGGCCGACGGCGTCACCGTCCGTCACGCGCGGACGACGCAGGTTGGCGACTGACCTGCGGCGGTGGCGGGCGGAACGTGGTAGGTGCCGATGTGGTGCGCACGGGACACGGGGATGCCGCCCTCGGGGCGACCTGGTGTGGATCTTGCAGGGTCGGAGCGCGAGCGCGGGCTCGGGGAGGTCGAGCGACGGCGGGTCCGGCGAGCGGCCGAACCCGCCAGAACGCGGGTCGGGTCAGTCCTTGTCGACGGTGACGGTGCTCGGCTTGGCGCTGCGCTCGTCGGTGGTGGGCTTCGACGGGCGCTTGCCGTTCTCCCCGGTGCTGGTGATCTTCGTCGGGGTGGCGCCGCGGCCGCCCTCGCCCGGCACGGCGGCCACTGTGGGCTCGCCGTCGACGCCGGCGCCGCCGGGGGAGTCCATCGTGGTCACCGGCTCGGCGACCGGCTTGGTCTTTCCCGCCTCAGCCGGCTCACCTGCCGACGTCACCGGCGCGGACCCGTTGACCGGAGCCGGGCCGGCCCCCTTGCCCACCGCCGGCGCGCCACTGCCCACCGGCGTGCCGTCACCCGTCGGGCGGCCGGTGTCGCCGCCGGCGGCGGCCGCGAGGTCGCCCGGGTCGACCGGGGTGGCGGCGATGCCGGCCGAGTCGGCGTCGCGCCGCAGCTCGGTGAGCCGGTGCTGCAGGTCGTCGGACTCCTGCCGCGACTTCCACGTCTCGGTGCGCAGGTCGGCCAGCTCCTGCTGCGCCTTGGCGATCTCCAGCATCACCTGGGCGAGCTGCTGCCGGCCCGCGGCCACCTCCTGCTGGGTGGCGGCCAGGTGCTGCTGGGTGGTGGCGAGGTGCTGCTGGGTCGTGGCCGCGTACTCCTCGAACTGCCGCCGCGAGGCCGCGACGTGCTCGTCGGCCTTGCGGCGCTGGGCGGTGGCGTCCGCCTCGGCCCGGCGCAGCAGCTCGGCGGCCTCCAGCTCGGCCTGCTGCCGCATGCCGAGCGCGTCTTCCTCGGCGGCCTGCCGGACGCTCGCGGCGGTCCGTTCGATCTCGTCGCGCCGGGTGGCGTACGCCTTCTCCAGCTCCTCGTGCCGCTTGGTGTGCTGGTTGTCCAGCTCGTCGCGGCGCTTGGCGTACTCCTGCTCGGCGGTGGCCCGGCGCTGGGCCAGCTCCTTCTCCGCCTTCTCCCGCCGCTCGGCGACCTCCTTCTCCACCCCGGCCCGCCAGGCGCCCAGCTCCTGCTGGGTCTGCGCGCGGGCCTGCTGCACGTACGCCTCGGTCTCGGTGCGCATGCGCTGCACGTACGCCTCGACCTCGGAGCGGTTGCGCTTGCCCGCCTCGACGGCCTCGGTAGTGAGCCGGTTGGCCTCGGTCCGGGCGCGGCCGCGGGTGACCTTGGCGGCCTCCTCCGCGTCGTCCACGATCTTCTTGGCCTCGGCCAGCGCCTTGGCGTGGGTGGCCCGCCCTGCCTCGGCGGCGGCGTCGGTGAGCCGCTTGGCCTCCTGCTGGCCCTTGGCGTGCACCTCCTTGGCCGCCTCGCGGAGCTGGTTGGCCTCCTGCTGGGCCTTGGCCAGCGCCTCCTTGGCCGACTCGCGCAGCCGGGCGGCCTCCTGCTGGGCCCGGGAGTGGATCTCCTTGGCGGTGTCCCGCAGCTGGTTGGCCTCCTGCTGGGCCTTGGCCAGCGCGTCCTGGGCGGTCCGGCGCAGCTTCTCGGCCTCGTCCCGGGCGGCCGTGCGCAGCCGGTCCGACTCGTCCTTGGCGGTGGTCCGCAGCTTCGCCGACTCGTCCTTGGCGGCCTTCAGCGTGGCCTCGGCCTCGGCCTTACGAGCGGCGGTGTGCCGCTCCTCCTCGGCCCGGCGGGCGGCGAGCGCTATCTCGAAGTCCTTGAGCGCCTGGGCGGCCTGCTCCCGGGCCTCCTCGACGATGTGCTCGGCGGCGGCCCGGCGGGCCTCGATCTCCTCGTTGGCGGCGGCGAGGATGTCGTCGGCCTGCTCCTCGGCCATGGTGAGGATCTGCTCGACCCGCGGACCGAGGTGGCGGAACGAGGCCCGGTCCACCACACCTATCTGCTTGCGCACCTGGGCGAGGTCGCGTTGCAGCACCTCGACCTGGCCGGCCAGCTTGTGGATCTGGGTGTACGCCTGTTCCCGCTCGGTGGTCAGCGCCGCGATCTCGTGTTCCGCGCGGGCGACGTAGCGGTCGACCTGTCGTTTCTCGTATCCCCGCAGCGCGGACTCGAAGCTGGGCTCCGTGGTCACGTCCCCGCCGAGCGCGAACAGTTCCTCGCCGTGCGACATGCCCCCATCCTCACACGCATCCGGCTCTGCTGGGGCGATACGGACGCCCCTTCTGGGACCTACTTCACCCTCGTGGCGAAACGGGCCGGACAGCATGACGGCGCGGGGCGGCACCGGTCACCCGGTGTCACCCCGCGCCGTGGCTCATGCCCCGTCAGCGGGTGGTCGATCAGCTGGCCGACTCGGCCGTCACCTTCTGCCCGGAGGCGTCGGCCTTCGGCGCCTCGGCCTTGTTGGCGCCGCCGGCCGGCACGCCCGGCACGATGCCGGCCAGGCCGGAGAGCATCTGCCCGAGCTGCGAGGTGACCGCGTCCTTCTGGCGGGTGAGGTCCTCGACCTCGCGGCGGGCGGCCTGCGTGGTCAGCTCGGCCTCGGTGCGGGCCTCGTTGAGCACGCGCTGCGCCTCGGCGCGCGCCTCGTTGAGCGTCTTGTCGGCCAGCGCCTTGGCCTTGTCGACCGTGTCGTTGGCGGTGCGCTCGGACTCGACCCGGCGGGCCTCGGCCCGCTGCTCGATCTCCTTCGCCCGCTCCTGGGCGGCGCGGGCCCGCTGCTCGGCCTCGTTCACCAGCTTCTGGGTCTGCGCGACCTGGGCGGCGTGCCGCTCCGACTCCTGGCGCTCGGCCTTCTCGCGCCGCTCGGCGAGCTGGAGCTCCAGGGCCTGGAGGTCCTTGTCGCGCTTGTCGCGCGCGTCGGTGAGCAGCTTGGTCGCCTCGGCCCGCTTCTCCTCGGCCTCCCGCGCGGCCTTGGCCCGCTGCTGGGTGATCTCCCGCTCGGCGGTCGCGCGCAGGGTGGCGACCTCCCGCTCGACAGTCGACTTCAGCTCGGCCACCTCGTGCGCGGTGACCGTACGCAGCTGCTTGGTCTCGCGGTCGGCGTCGGCGCGGAGGGTGTCCGCCTCGCGGCGGGCCTGCACGCGCACCTCGGCGGCCTCCCGCTCGGCGGCGGTACGCACGCTGCCGGCCTCGCGCTCGGCGGTGGCCTTCATGGCGGCCGCCTCGGCGCGGGCCTTGTCGGTGATCTCCCGCGCCTCGAGGCGGGCGGCGGAGAGGATGCCCTCCGACTCGCGCTTGGCCTCGTTGCGGTGGTCGTTGGCCTGCTCCTCGGCCAACCGGAGGATCTGCTCGACGCGAGTGCCCAGGCCGCTGAGCGTCGGCCGGCTGTTCTCCTCGAGCTGCTTGTTGGTCTCGGTCAGCTTCTGCTCGAGCGCGCCCTGGCGCTGCTCGGCCTGGCGGAGGCGGCGCTGCGCGTCGTTCATCCGCTGCTCGGCCTCGGCGCGGGCCTGCTCGGACTGGCTCAGTGCGGCGCTCAGCCGGCCGATGAAGTCGTCGACCTGGTTGGTGTTGTAACCGCGCAGGCCAACGGTGAAATCGGGCTGTGAGTTCGCGTTATCGAAGAACGCAAGAGGGGAGGACTGCTGCTGGGGCATTGGGACATACTCGCAGACGCCCCAGGGTGGTTCGCAAGAGTGGTCGGCAGCTTTCGCGTCCTGTTTACATGGTCAACTCCGCCCGGCGGCGGGACCGGACCAACCGGCGATCTTGGCAGGTCCCGGGCGGGTCGGACCGGACCCGGACCGGGGCGCGAAAAGGGCCGCGAGGCGGTGCCCGCGGCCCTTTGTCATCACGACAGTCGAATGGTGTCCCGGTCGTCCGGAAAGGCAATCCGGGACAACCGTACGGTCAGTGCCCGCGGAACCGGTTGATCGCGCTTTCGTGGCGGGACCGCAGCTCGGTGTCGCGGACGCCGAGTCCGTCGGTGGGGGCCAGGCAGCGCACGCCGACCTTGCCCTGGTGCGCGTTGCGGTGCACCTCGTACGCGGCCTGGCCGGTCTGCTCCAGCGCGTAGGTCTTCGACACGGTCGGGTGCACCTTGCCGAGCGCGACCAGGCGGTTGGCCTGCCACGCCTCGTGGTAGTTGGCGAAGTGGCTGCCGACGATGCGCTTGAGGTGCATCCAGAGGTAGCGGTTGTCGTACTGGTGCAGGAAGCCGCTGGTGGACGCGCAGGTGACGATCGTGCCGCCCTTCTTGGCGACGTAGACGCTGGCGCCGAACGTCTCCCGGCCCGGGTGCTCGAAGACGATGTCCGGGTCCTCGCCGCCGGTCAGCTCGCGGATGCGCTCGCCGAAGCGACGCCACTCGTCCTGGTCCTGGGTCTCCTCGTCCTTCCAGAACCGGAAGCCCTCGGCGCTGCGGTCGATGACCAGCTCGGCGCCCATCTTCCGGCACAGCTCGGCCTTCTCCGGGGAGGAGACCACACAGACCGGGATCGCGCCGCCGTTGAGCGCCATCTGGGTGGCGTAGCCGCCGAGGCCGCCGGAGGCGCCCCAGATCAGCACCACGTCACCCTGCTTCATGTTCGCGCCGTGGTGCGAGACGAGCTGCCGGTAGGCGGTGGAGTTGACCAGGCCGGGGCTGGCCGCCTCCTCCCAGCTCAGGTGGCGTGGCTTCGGCATCAGCTGGTTGGCCTTGACCACGCACAGCTCGGCCAGACCGCCGAAGTTGGTCTCGAAGCCCCAGATCCGCTGCTGCGGGTCGAGCATCGTGTCGTCGTGGCCGGCGGCGTCCTCCAGCTCGACCGACAGGCAGTGCGCGACCACCTCGTCACCGGCCTTCCACCGGGTGACGCCGGGCCCGGTGCGCAGCACCACGCCCGCCGCGTCCGACCCGACCACGTGGTACGGCAGGTCGTGGCGGCGTGTCAGCTCGGAGAGCCGGCCGTAGCGCTGGAGGAACTTGAAGGTGGGCAGCGGCTCGAAGATGCTGGTCCACACGGTGTTGTAGTTGATCGCGCTGGCCATCACCGCGACCAGCGCCTCGCCCGGGCCCAGCTCGGGGGTGGGCACCTCCTGGACGTGCAACGCCTTGCGCGGGTCCTTGTCGCGGGTGGCCATGCCGTCGAACATCCGGGTGTCCTCGGCGCGGACCACCACGCCCCGGTAGCTCTCCGGCACCGGCAGGCCGGCGAGGCCGGCAAGGTCCCGCTCGGGCTGCGCCGAGCCCTCCGCCGCCATGATCGCTTCGAGGATGTCCTGCACGGTGACCTCCCGTTCGTCCGCACCCACACCGGGGGCAGGGGTGCTGCCATCGTCGGCGCCGGTGCGACGGGACCGCCATGTCGGCAATCGACACATCCGGCACCGGTCGCGTTCCTGTGGGGCCGGACGTTACTGAACGGTAGCTAGGGCGGGAACCCCTCTGTGAAAAACTGCATCGACCGATGCGTGGAGGTGTCCGTGGGAAGGTTCAACCGCGCAGGGCCGCGCGCGTTCCCACGTGTTAGGACGCAAGGAAGGGCCCCTTGTTAACAGACGTCTGTTAACAAGGGGCCCTTCCTTGCGTCTCAGGCGGGCTGGACCAGCTCGATCAGCACGCCGCCGGCGTCCTTCGGGTGCACGAAGTTGACCCGCGAGTTCGACGTGCCCCGCCGCGGGGCCTCGTAGAGCAGCCGGACGCCGCGCTCGCGCAGCGCCGCGCAGGCCGCGTCGATGTCCGCCACCGTGTACGCGACCTGCTGGATGCCGGGACCGCGCTTGTCCAGGAACTTGCCGATCGTGGTGTCCGGCGAGAGCGGGGCGAGCAGTTGCACCATGCCGCCGGAGGCGTCCGGCCCGACCGCCAGCATCGCCTCGCGTACGCCCTGCTCGGTGTTCGTCTCGGTGTGCACGCAGCGCATGCCGAACGTGCGCTGGTAGAAGTCGATCGCGGCGTCCAGGTCGGCCACGGCGATCCCGACGTGGTCGATGCGGCGCAGGCCGATGTCTGTGACAAACTCGGCAGCGGGCTCGACGGGGGAGTTCTCAGCCATGGCGCTAGTCTGAC
This sequence comes from Micromonospora sp. WMMD754, assembly GCF_049315235.1. Lineage (NCBI taxonomy): Bacteria > Bacillati > Actinomycetota > Actinomycetes > Micromonosporales > Micromonosporaceae > Micromonospora > Micromonospora sp. WMMD754. The sequence goes on along the minus strand of NZ_CP186058.1, from coordinate 807,998 downwards.
CGAACAATCGTTAAGGCGTACAGGTCGGCACCCCCTCGGAGGCAGGCAATGGCTTCGGTGATCGTCAGCGGCGCGCGAACCCCGATGGGGCGCCTGCTGGGCAACCTCAAGGACCTCCCCGCGACCAGACTCGGTGGCATCGCGATCAAGGCGGCCCTGGAGCGCGCCGGCGTGGCGCCCGAGCAGGTGCAATACGTGATCATGGGGCAGGTGCTCCAGGCCGGCGCCGGGCAGATCCCGGCCCGGCAGGCGGCCGTCGAGGCCGGCATCCCGATGTCCACCCCCGCGCTGACCATCAACAAGGTCTGCCTCTCCGGGCTGGACGCGATCGCGCTGGCCGACCAGCTCATCCGGGCCGGCGAGTTCGACGTCGTGGTGGCCGGCGGCATGGAGTCCATGACCAACGCCCCGCACCTGCTGCTCGGGCAGCGCTCCGGCTACAAGTACGGCGACGTGACGGTCAAGGACCACATGGCCCTGGACGGCCTCACCGACGCCTGGGACTGCTGCTCGATGGGTGAGTCCACCGAGCGGCACGGCGCGAAGCACGGCATCAGCCGGGAAGAGCAGGACGCCTTCTCGGCGGCCAGCCACCAGCGCGCCGCCGCCGCGCAGAAGAACGGCCACTTCGCCGACGAGATCACCCCCGTGATCATCCCGCAGCGCAAGGGCGACCCGCTGGTGATCAGCGAGGACGAGGGCATCCGGCCGGACACCACCGCCGAGTCGCTGGGCAAGCTGCGTCCCGCCTTCACCAAGGACGGGACCATCACCGCCGGCAGCTCCTCGCCGATCTCCGACGGCGCCGCCGCGGTGGTCGTGATGAGCAAGGCCAAGGCCAAGGAGCTGGGGCTCACCTGGCTGGCCGAGATCGGCGCGCACGGCAACGTGGCCGGGCCGGACAACTCCCTGCACTCGCAGCCGTCCAACGCCATCAACCACGCCCTGAAGAAGGGCGGCCTGAGCATCGACGACCTCGACCTGATCGAGATCAACGAGGCGTTCGCGGCGGTCGGCATCCAGTCCTCCCGTGACCTGGGGATCGACGCGGACAGGGTGAACGTCAACGGCGGCGCGATCGCGCTCGGCCACCCGATCGGCATGTCCGGCGCCCGCCTCGTCCTCACGCTCGCGATGGAGCTGAAGCGGCGCGGCGGCGGCACCGGCGCGGCCGCGCTCTGCGGCGGTGGCGGGCAGGGCGACGCGCTGATCATCCACGTGCCGACGGGTGGCGAGACCCAGGCGTGAGCGACGTGAACAGCCGGGCCGCCGGTCCGGTGCGCCGCAGCCGGGACGTACCCCTGCTGGTGGAACGGGCCCGCGCGGGTGACCCCCGCGCGGTGGCCCGGCTGATCACCCTGGTCGAGTCCGGCGACGAGGTGCTTCCGCAGGTCGCGGCCGCGTTGGCGCCGTACGCCGGGCAGGCCCAGGTGGTCGGTCTCACCGGCTCGCCCGGGGTGGGCAAGTCGACCACCACCAACGAGCTGGTACGGGCGCTGCGGGCGCGCGGTCACCGGGTCGGGGTGTTGGCCATCGACCCGTCCAGCCCGTTCACCGGCGGGGCGATCCTCGGCGACCGGGTGCGGATGCAGGACCACGCCACCGACCCCGGCGTCTACATCCGCTCGATGTCCAGCCGGGGCCACCTGGGCGGGCTCTCCGCGGCCACGCCCCAGGCGGTACGGGTGCTGGAGGGCGCCGGCTGCGACGTGGTGCTGGTCGAGACGGTCGGGGTCGGGCAGGCCGAGGTGGAGGTGGCCTCACTGGCCGACACCACGCTGGTGCTGCTCGCCCCGGGCATGGGTGACGCGATCCAGGCGGTCAAGGCCGGCATCCTGGAGATCGCCGACGTCTTCGTGGTCAACAAGGCCGACCGGGACGGCGCCGACGCCACCGTCCGCGACATCCAGGGCATGATCGCGCTGGGTGAGCGCGGTCCGGGGGAGTGGCGCCCGCAGGTGGTCCGCGCGATCGCCGCCCGGGCCGAGGGCATCGACGACATCGCCGCCGCGATCGACAAGCACCGCGACTGGCTGGAGCGGCACGGCGAGCTGCGCCGCAGGCGGGAGGCGCGGGCCGCCGCCGAGATCGAGGCGATCGCGCTGGGCGCGCTCCGCGCCCGGATCGGTTCGCTGCGCGACGGTACGCAACTGCCGACGCTCGCGGCGAAGGTGGCCGAGGGCGCGATCGACCCGTACGCCGCCGCCGACGACCTCCTGGCCCAGCTCGCCACCTGACGCCGCCGGTCCACCCTCGACGGTGGGTCGGGCGGGCGGCGGTGCGGCTTGTACGCTCCCGGGGTCGGTAGGAGCGAGGGTGTGGGGGAGAGCGTGGAGCACGAGGCGACGCAGGAGCTGTCGGTGACGCCCGCCACCACCGCGGGCGGGACGACGCACGTCTCCGACGAGGTGGTGGAGAAGATCGCGGTGGCCGCCGCGAAGTCGGTGCCCGGCGTGGCCGAGCTGGGCGGCGACGTGGCCCGGTTCTTCAACTCCGTGCTCGACCGGATCGGGCTGGACCAGGTCGGCGACGCGCGGCGCGGCTGCTCGGCGCACGTGACGAACGGCGCGGCGGTGGTCAACCTGGTCATCGTGATCGACGGCGGCCGGCCGGTGCCCGAGGTGACCGAGGCGGTCCGCGCGGCCGTGACCTCGGCCGTCGAGGCGTACGGGCTGCGGGTCGACGAGATCAACATCAAGGTGGACGACGTGGCGCTGGGTGGCCCGGCGGTGCCCTCCGCCTGAGCGGGGTTACCGGCCGGTACGCCCGTCCTTAGCGATCGTTCAGGCCAGCGTTCTACACTCGGTCTTCGGCACGAGGACTCGAGGAGGAGCTCCGCGCATGGACGCTGACGAGATCGCCGCCGGCCGGGCCCGCTGGCAGGCCCGCTACGACGCTGCCCGCAAGCGCGACGCGGACTTCACCACGCTCTCCGGGCTGCCCGTGGAGCCGGTCTACGGCCCGCCTGAGGGCACCGCCTACCCGGGCTTCGAGCGGATCGGCTGGCCGGGCGAGTTCCCGTACACCCGGGGTCTGCACCCGACCGGTTACCGCGGGCGGACCTGGACCATCCGGCAGTTCGCCGGGTTCGGCAACGCCCGGCAGACCAACGAGCGCTACAAGATGATCCTCGGCGCCGGTGGCGGCGGGCTCTCCGTGGCCTTCGACATGCCGACGCTGATGGGCCGCGACTCGGACGACCCGCAGTCGCTCGGCGAGGTCGGCCACTGCGGCGTCGCGGTCGACACGGCCGCCGACATGGAGGTGCTCTTCGACGGCATCGACCTGGCCGCCGTGACCACCTCGATGACCATCTCCGGCCCGGCCGTGCCGGTCTTCTGCATGTACCTGGTCGCCGCCGAGCGGCAGGGCGCCGACCTGTCCACGCTGGACGGCACGCTCCAGACGGACATCTTCAAGGAGTACATCGCGCAGAAGGAGTGGCTGTTCGACCCCGAGCCGCACCTGCGCCTGATCGGCGACCTGATGGAGTACTGCGCCCGGGAGATCCCGCGCTACAAGCCGCTGTCGGTGTCCGGCTACCACATCCGCGAGGCCGGCTCGACCGCCGCGCAGGAGCTGGCGTACACCCTGGCCGACGGCTTCGGCTACGTCGAACTGGGGCTCTCGCGTGGGCTGGACGTCAACGTGTTCGCCCCCGGCCTGAGCTTCTTCTTCGACTCCCACGTGGACTTCTTCGAGGAGATCGCCAAGTTCCGGGCCGCCCGCCGGATCTGGGCCCGGTGGCTGCGCGACGTCTACGGCGCGACCAGCGAGAAGGCGCTCTGGCTGCGGTTCCACACGCAGACCGCCGGGGTGTCGCTGACCGCCCAGCAGCCGGTCAACAACGTGGTCCGGACCGCGGTGGAGGCGCTCGCCGCGGTGCTCGGCGGCACCAACTCGCTGCACACCAACGCGCTGGACGAGACGCTCGCCCTGCCCACCGACGAGTCGGCCGAGATCGCCCTGCGGACCCAGCAGGTGCTGATGGAGGAGACCGGGGTGGTCAACGTGGCCGACCCGCTCGGCGGCTCCTGGTACGTCGAGGCGCTCACCGACCGGATCGAGGCCGAGGCGGAGGAGATCTTCGCCCGGATCCGTCAGCTCGGCGGCGAGGGCCCGCACACCATCGGCCCGATGACCTCCGGCATCCTGCGGGGCATCGAGGACGGCTGGTTCACCGGGCACATCGCCGAGTCGGCGTTCGTCTACCAGCAGGCGCTGGAGAAGGGCGACAAGAAGATCGTCGGCGTCAACTGCCACACCGGCACGGTCGCCAAGGACCTGGAGATCCTGCGCATCTCGCACGAGGTGGAGCTGGAGCAGCGCCGGGTGCTCGCCGAGCGCAAGTCGGCCCGCGACGAGGCCGCGGTCACCGCCGCCGTCCGCCGGATGGTCGAGGTCTCCCGCACCGGCGAGAACATGATCCCGGCGATGCTGGACGCGGTCCGCGCCGAGGCCACCCTGGGCGAGATCTGCGACGCCCTGCGCGCCGAGTGGGGCGTCTACCGCGAGCCCGCCCGCTTCTAGTGCAAGGAGGGGCCCCTTCTTAACAGACGTCTGTTAAGAAGGGGCCCCTCCTTGCACCTCTGAGCAGGGGTGAGAGTCGCAACGTCGCCGTTGCGGGTGAGCGGCGTTCCGTGTGACACGTGCGAGACTAGACAACCATGAGCGACCCACGGATCACCTCGTCGATCTTCACCCGCGGCGCGGTCGACCTCAGCGCGCTGCGCACCCCCGCACCGGCCGACACCCCCTCCGCCACACCGTCACCGGGCGGTCCGCCCGCCGGGCTGCCGGGCAGCCCCGCCGGCTCGGCCGCCGTGATCGACGTGACCGAGGCGAACATCCAGTCCGAGGTGCTCGAACGCTCGCTCTCCACACCGGTCGTGGTCTTCTTCGGCGCCGCCGGCTACCCGGAGAGCGACCAGTTCGCCCCGGTGCTGGAGCGGCTGGCCGCCGAGGGCGCGGGAGCGTGGCTCCTGGCCCGGGTCGACGTGCAGCAGCAGCCGCGGCTCGCGCAGATGTTCCAGCTCCAGACGTTGCCGACCACGTACGCCATCGTCGGCGGTCGCCCGGTCGACGCCTTCCCCGGCGTGGTGCCCGAGTCCCAGCTGCGGCAGTGGCTCCAAGCCGTGCTCAAGGCCGCCGGGGTCACCGTGGCCGAGCCCGAGGACCCGCGGCTCGACGCGGCCGACGACGCGCTGATGAGCGGTGACCTCGACGCCGCCGAGGCGGCGTACCGGAAGATCCTGGCCGAGTCCCCGGCGGACGCGGCGGCGGAGGCGGGCCTGGCGCAGGTCGGGCTGGCCCGCCGGGTGGCCGGCGCGGATCCGCAGGGCGCGCTCGACGCGGCCGCCGCCGCCCCCGACGACGTGGCGGCGCAGCTGCTGGCCGCGGACATCGAGGTGCTCAGCGGCCTGGCCGACCAGGCCTACCAGCGGCTGGTCGGCCTGGTCCGCCGGACCGCCGGCGACGAGCGGGACACGGTACGCCAGCACCTGCTCAGCCTGTTCACGATCGCCGGCCCGGACGATCCCGCCGTGGCCTCCGCCCGACGCGCCCTGGCCAGCGCGCTGTTCTGAGTTCGTCGCACACGTGCGGGCCGGCGCACCGCCGGCCCGCCCGACCACCGAGGACGGGAGCCCATGATGCGCCGGATCGCCGTCCTCGACGCGCCGACCAACCTCGGCCTGCGGCCACCCACGCCCAGCTCCGTCCCGGGCTGCGGCAAGGCCCCCGGGGCGTTGCGCGACCACGGGCTGCTCGCTCGGCTGCGGGCCCGGGACGCCGGCTGCCTGACCCCGCCCCGCTACGACCCCGGTGACTGGCGGCCCGGCGACGGCGTCTGCCACGCGCCGGAGATCTCCGGATACTCCGTGGCGTTGGCCGACCGGATCGGCGCGATCATCGACCGCGGCGAGTTCCCGCTGGTGCTCGGCGGGGACTGCTCGGTGCTGCTCGGCTCGGCGCTGGCCATGCACCGGCTCGGTGAGGCGGTCGGCGGACGGATCGGGCTGGTCTTCGTCGACGGCCACTCCGACTTCCGGCACCCCGGCAACGCCTCCTACGTGGGCGCCGCCGCCGGGGAGGACCTGGCGCTGGTCACCGGGCGGGGGCAGCCCGACCTGGCCGCCATCGAGGGGCGACGCCCCTACTTCCGCGACATCGACGTGGTGGTGCTCGGCATCCGCGCGCAGGACGAGTACCGCCTCGACCTCCAGGCCGCCGGCATCACCACCCGTCCGGTGCCGGCGCTGCGCGCCGAGGGCGCGGCCCGGACCGCCCAGTGGGCGCACGAGCAGCTCGTCGACTGCGCCGGCTACTGGGTGCACATCGACGTGGACGTGCTCGACCCGGCCGTGATGCCGGCCGTGGACGCGCCCGACCCCGGCGGGATCGCCTTCGCCGAGCTGGAGATCCTGCTCGCCGGGCTGGTCGACACCCCGCACTGCCTCGGCGTCGAGCTGACCGTCTTCGACCCCGACTACGACCCGGACGGCGCGTACGCGGCGGAGATCGTGAACACGGTGGTGGCCGGGCTCGCCCCGGTGGTGGCGCCGGGCGCGGTACCGCCCCGGCTGCTGCCGGCCACCCCGCCGGCGCCGGCGCCCCGGGCGGGCAACGGCCGGCCGGAGCGGGACCGGCTGTCCGCCCCCGTTGCCGTACCGGCCCCCGCCGTGGCCGTGGAGCCGATCGGCCCGGTTCCCACCGCCGACGGCGACGGGCCGGACGACGTCGACGACCGTCCGCCGGGTGAGCCCGTCGGTGACGACCCGTTGGGGCCGGGCCGCCTCCGGCGTCCGCCCGTCGAGGACGACGAACCGGCCGTGGACCGGCCGGGCATCGACGTCACCTGAGGACGCCGGCGCGCTGCTCAGCGGGCGAGGCCGCGCAGGAAGCGCTCGGCGATCGGCACCGCGCTCGTCGTGCTCGACCCGCCCTGCTCGACGAAGACGGCGAACGCCACGTCGCCCTGCCAGCCGACGAACCACGCGTGGGTGTGCGCCGGGTTGTTGTCGTACTCGGCGGTGCCGGTCTTGCCGTGCACCGGCTCGCCGGGCACCTTCGCCAGCGCCGTGCCGGTGCCGGACGTGACCACGCCGCGCATCATCGTCTTCAGCGCCGCGACGGACTCCGGCTTGAGCGCCGGCCCGGCCGGTGCGGGCTTCGCCGGCGCCGGGTCCAGCAGCAGCTTCGGCTGCTCCCAGCGGCCCCGCGCCACCGCCGCGGTGGCGCCGGCCATCGCCAGCGGACTCACCACGGTGGTGCCCTGGCCGATCGCGGCGGCGGCCTGCTCGGTGGGCCCACCGTTCGCGGAGACCTTGCCGGTGAACACGTCCGCGCCGAGGTCCCAGCCGGCCTCCAGGCCGAGCGTACGGCCCGCCTGCGCGAGCCCGTCCGGGCCGAGCTTCGGCGCGAGCGCGGTGAAGGCGGTGTTGCAGGACTTGGCGAAGTCGGTGGCGAAGGGCACCGGGCCCAGCTCGAAGTTGTCGGAGTTCTTGAAGATCCGGCCGTCGACCTCGGAGGTCTTCGGGCAGTCCACCGTCGTCTGCGGGGTCACCGCGCCCCGGTCGAGCAGGCCGAGCGCGCTGACCATCTTGAACGTCGAGCCGGGCGGCACCTGGGCGGTGAAGGCGAGGTTCTCGCCGGCCGCGCCGGGCCCGTTCGCGGCGGCCAGCACGGCGCCGTCGCTGATCCGCACGGCGACCAGCGCCGAGCGCCGGGTCTGGCCGCGCAACGCGGCGTCGGCGGCGTTCTGGGTGGCCACGTCGAGCGTGGTCCTCACCGGCTGCCCGGCCTTCGGGTCGCTGCGGAACAGTTCGGCGCCGGTCGGTTCGGTGGCGCCCTCCGGGGTGAGCCGCTCGGTGATCACGGTGATCCCGGGGACGCCGCGCAGGCGCTCGTCGTACCGGCCCTGCAGGCCGCCGTGGCCGACCAGGTCGCCGCGGGCGTACCGGTCGGGGTGGGCCTGGAGGTCGTCGGCCTGGGCCGGGTCGACCGAGCCGAGCAGCGCCCGGGCGAACTCCCGGGTCGGGGCGAGCATCAGCTTGTCGGTGGGGAACCGGGTGCCGGGCAGCTCGTAGATCCGGGGCTTGATCTGCCGGTAGGCCTCCTCGCGGAGGGTCACCACCTCGACCTGCGCGTCCCGGTCCGCCTCCTTGAGGCGTTTGGGCAGGTCGCTCAGGTCGACCGGCGGGGTGAGCGCGGGCCGCACCGCCTTGAACGCGGCGTCCAGCCGGCGCACCAGGCCCGGCACGTCGGTGACCTCGCCGGGGGCGATCTGCACCCGGACCACCGGGCGCGGCGTGACGATCGGCTGACCGGCGGCGTCCAGCACGCCGGCCCGTTGCGCCGCCTCCCGGCGCAGGGCGAGGCGGTCGCCCTCCTCCAGCTTCTCGTGCACCACGGCCGGCTCCCAGATCACCTGCCACCGGTCGTCGCCGCCGCGCTTGAGGCGCAGCGGGTTGTCGTAGGACCAGCGGACGCCACCGGGCAGCGGCCAGGTCAGCCGGACCCGGGCGGTCGCGATGTCGCCCTTGGTGGTGATCTCGCCGGTGCGCTCCAGGGCCGGTGGGTCGGCGGCCAGCTCGCCGGAGAGCGTCTTGAGTCGTTTCGTCACCTCGGCGGCCGGCACCCGCGCGCCGGTCGGCTCGACGAAGCCGACCGGTTGCAGGTCACCGGAGCGCCAGCCGGTCAGGAACGCGTCGACGGCCTGCTCCGGCCCGTCCTCGCCGGAGCAGGCGGTCACCGCACCGGCCGCCATCAGGACGGCGGTCGCCGTCGCGACCAGGCGGTGACGGGTGTGACGGCGGGGGCGGACGGGGTACGACACGGGCATGAAGCGGTCCCTCCGGTGCTCAACTGCCCTGCACGCTAGTACGACCCGCGGCTCCCCACCGTCCCGCCGCCTCGTCCGCCGGGGTGACACGCGGCGCGTGGCAGTGTGATGAACATCGCCAGTCGGGGTACTCCGCGACCGGCCGACCACGAACCCGCAACGGGTGAAAGGACAGAGTCCCGATCCGGACGTCCGGCCGGTGGTCCGCCGACGAAGGCACACAGCGGCAGGGCCTAGGCTGGGCGGCAGAGTGACCCACAACGCGGTGGGTCGAGGGGAGTGGCACCGATGGACCGGCGTCCGGCGATCAAACCGGGACCCGACCTCCGGCAGGCTGACACCAGCCGGGACGATGACAGCTTCGATTCGGCGACCGACGGGGACGGTTACGGCCGTCTCGACACAGGAGTGACCGGGATGACCGGTTCCAGCATCGACACCCTCTACGACCTGGGTCTGCCCGCGCAGGCACTGGCCGACGAGTCCGAGGACGCCGAGCTGGACGAGCCCGTACCCAACGCGGAGCGCCTGGTCGCCCAGGCGGTGGCGCTGGCCGGCGACGACCACGACGCGGCCACCCTGGTGGACCGGTTCTGGCGGTTCGCGCCGGACGAGGAGTTGATCGGCTTCACCGCCGAGGAGATGCTGGAGGCGGCCCGGGCCCACCGGGACCTGGCCCAGCAGCGGGTGCCGGGCGAGCTGAAGCTGCGCATCCACGAGCCGGACGCCGAGCAGCACCACACGGTCGTCGAGATCGTCACCGACGACATGCCGTTCCTGGTCGACTCGGTCACCGCGCTGCTGAACTCCCGTCACCTCGACGTGCACCTGCTGGTGCACCCGCTGGTCGTGGTCCGGCGCGAGCCGCTGGGCCGGCTCACCGAGGTCTCCGCCGACGTGGAGCCGGACGACGCGATCGCCGGTGACCTGGTCGAGAGCTGGATGCGGATCGAGATCGACCCGGTCCGCGACCCGGCCGAGCGGGAGGCGCTGCGCCGCGAGTTGCAGCGGGTGCTGACCGACGTGCGGGAGGCCGTCGAGGACTGGCCCAAGATGCGGCAGCGGGCGCTGGCGCTCGCCGACGAGCTGGCCGCCGCCCGGACGTCGGACAACCGGCCGCCGGTGCCGGAGAAGGACATCACCGACTCGGTGGAGCTGCTGCGGTGGCTCGCCCACGACCACTTCACGTTCCTCGGCTACCGGGAGTACCGGCTGGTCGACACGGACGGGACGGGCGGCGGCGGGCAGGCCCTCGAAGCCGTCCTCGGCACCGGGCTGGGCATCCTGCGCTCGGACTCGCCGGAGGCCCGGTCGCTCAACTCGATGACGCCCGAGGCGCACGAGAAGGTGCTGGAGAAGCGCCTGCTCATCATCACCAAGGCCAACTCGCGGGCCACCGTGCACCGGTCGGCCTACCTGGACTACATCGGCTTCAAGATCTTCAACGAGGCCGGCGAGGTGGTCGGGGAGCGTCGGTTCCTCGGTCTGTTCTCCACCGCCGCGTACCGGACCAGCGTGCAGGAACTGCCGGTGGTGCGCCGCAAGGTCGCCGAGGTGCTGGACCGCTCGGGCCTGAGCCTGCGCAGCCACTCCGGCAAGGACCTGCTCCAGATCCTGGAGACCTACCCGCGCGACGAGCTGTTCCAGATCAAGACCGACGACCTCTACCACGCGGTGATCGGCGTGCTGCGGATGGCCGGCCGCCGGCAGCTGAGGGTCTTCCTGCGCCGCGACGCGTACGGGCGGTTCATCTCCTGCCTGATCTACCTGCCGCGGGACCGGTTCACCACGCAGAACCGGTTGCGCATGCAGGACATCCTGCTGCGCGAGCTGAACGGCGTCGGCGTCGACTACACCACCCGGGTGACCGAGTCGATGCTGGCCCGGGTGCACTTCATCGTCCGCACCGACCCGAACAACCCGCCCGGTGAGATCGACGCCGACCTGCTGGCCGAGGAGCTGGCGGACGCCACCCGGCTCTGGGACGACGACTACCGGCTGGTGCTGGAGCGCAAGCTCGGCGACGAGCAGGCCAAGCACCTGTTCAGCCGGTACGCCGACGCGTTCCCGGAGGGCTACAAGGACGGGCACACGCCGTACGAGGCGATGAAGGACCTGGCCAAGCTGGAGCTGCTGGAGGAGCCCGGCCAGCTGGAGATGCACCTGTTCCGCAAGCAGCTGGCGCCGCGCCCGTACGCCGCCGGTCGCGCCGCCGAGGCCGACGAGGCCATGGACGTGCGGTTCAAGGTCTACCGGTACGGCGAGCCGATGATGCTCTCCGCCGTGCTGCCGGTGCTGCACTCGCTCGGCGTGAAGGTGGTCGACGAGCACCCGTACGAGGTGGAGCGCGTCGACGGCCGGATCTGGCTCTACGACTTCGGTCTGGAGCTGCCCGAGCGGCACCAGGACCTGGCCGAGGTGCGGCCGCACGTGGAGAACGCGTTCGCCGCCGCGTGGCGGGGCGAGGCCGAGGTGGACGGCTTCAACGAGCTGGTGCTGCGGGCCGGGCTCACCTGGCGGCAGGTGGTCGTGCTGCGGGCGTACGCGAAGTACCTGCGGCAGGCCGGCACCGTGTTCTCCCAGGAGTACATGGAGCAGACGTTCATCGCGTACCCGCGGATCGCCGGGCTGCTGGTGGAGCTGTTCGAGACCCGGTTCGCGCCCGGCGCGACCACGCTGGACGAGCGCCGGCAGCGCAGCGGCGAGCTGGTCGAGGCGATCGGCGAGGCGCTGGACGAGGTGGCCAGCCTGGACCAGGACCGGATCCTGCGCGCCTACCTGACGCTGATGCAGGCCACGCTGCGCACCAGCTTCTACCAGAAGCCGGTGGGCGGGCGGCCGAAGGCGTACGTGGCGTTCAAGCTGGACCCGCAGGCGATCCCGGACCTGCCGGCGCCCCGGCCCAAGTTCGAGATCTTCGTCTACTCGCCCCGGTTCGAGGGCGTGCACCTGCGGTTCGGGCCGGTGGCCCGGGGCGGCCTGCGCTGGTCCGACCGGCGCGAGGACTTCCGCACCGAGGTGCTCGGCCTGGTCAAGGCGCAGATGGTCAAGAACGCGGTGATCGTGCCGGTGGGCGCCAAGGGCGGCTTCGTGCTCAAGCAGAAGCCGGGCGACCGGGACGAGGCGGTGGTCTGCTACAAGGAGTTCATCTCCGCGCTGCTCGACGTCACGGACAACATCGTCAGCGGCGAGATCGTGCCGCCGGTCGACGTGGTCCGGCACGACGGCGACGACCCCTACCTCGTGGTGGCGGCGGACAAGGGCACGGCCACGTTCTCCGACATCGCCAACGAGATCTCCACCGCGCACAACTTCTGGCTGGGCGACGCGTTCGCCTCCGGCGGCTCGGCCGGCTACGACCACAAGAAGATGGGCATCACCGCCCGGGGCGCCTGGGAGTCGGTGAAGCGGCACTTCCGCGAGCTGGGCCACGACACCCAGACCCAGGACTTCACCGTGGTCGGCGTCGGCGACATGTCCGGCGACGTGTTCGGCAACGGCATGCTGCTGTCGAAGCACATCCGGCTGCTCGCCGCCTTCGACCACCGGCACATCTTCCTGGACCCGGACCCGGACGCGGCCCGCTCCTGGGACGAGCGCAAGCGGTTGTTCGACCTGCCCCGGTCGTCGTGGGAGGACTACGACGCCGAGCTGATCTCGGCCGGCGGCGGCATCTACCCGCGTACCGCGAAGTCGGTGCCGATCACGCCGCAGGTGCGCGCGGTGCTCGGCCTCGACGACGACGTCACGCAGCTCAGCCCGCAGGAGCTGATGAAGGCGATCGTCACCGCGCCGGTGGACCTGTTCTGGAACGGCGGCATCGGCACCTACGTCAAGGCGTCGACACAGACCAACGCCGAGGTCGGGGACAAGTCCAACGACGCCATCCGGGTGGACGGCCGCGCCCTGCGCTGCCGGGTGGTCGGCGAGGGCGGCAACCTGGGCTTCACCCAGCAGGGCCGGATCGAGTACGCCTCCGGCGGTGGCCGCATCTACACCGACTTCATCGACAACGCGGCCGGGGTGGACTGCTCCGACCACGAGGTGAACATCAAGATCCTGCTCAACACGGCGGTCGCCGACGGTGAGCTGGACCGGCCGGAGCGCGACGAGCTGCTGGCCCAGATGACCGACGAGGTCGCCGAGCTGGTGCTGCGGGACAACTACGACCAGGCCCGGGCCGTCAACAACGCCCAGGCGCAGGCCGCCTCGCTGCTCCCGGTGCACCGGCGCATGATCAACGAGCTGGAGCGCTCCGGTGCGCTGGACCGGGCGTTGGAGGCGCTGCCGCCGGACGAGGAACTGGCGGTCCGCGCCGAGAACGGGCTGACCGCGCCGGAGTTCGCGGTGCTGCTCGCGTACGTGAAGATCGTGCTGGAGCGCGAGATCGTCGGCGAGGGACTGGCGGACGAGGAGTGGACGACCGACGTCCTGGTCAACTACTTCCCGACCCCGCTGCGGCAGCGCTTCGCCGACCGGATGGGCCGGCACCGGCTGCGTCGGGACATCGTCACCACGGTCCTGGTCAACGAGGCGATCAACCGGGGCGGCATCTCGTTCGTCTTCCGGGTGGTCGAGGAGACGGCGGCCTCCGCGGCCGACGTGCTGCGGGCGTACGTGGTGGTCCGCGAGGTGTTCGGGCTGGGCGAGCTGTGGAACGCGGTCGAGGCCCTGGACAACAAGGTCTCGCCCGAGCTGCAGACCGCCGTCTACCTGGACACCCGGCGGCTGCTCGACCGCGCGGTGCGCTGGCTGGTGACCAACCGGCGCTCACCGATCGACGTGCCGGCGGAGATCGCCCGGTTGCGCGACGGGGTGACCCGGCTCCTGCCGGACCTGGAGCACCTGTTCTGGGGCACCGAGCGCGAGGCGATCGCGGCGCACATCGAGTCGCTGGTCGGCAAGGGGCTACCGCGTGACCTGGCCGAGCAGGCGACCCGCCTGATGTACAGCTTCGGCCTGCTCGACATCGTCGAGACCGCGCAGACGACCGGGCGGGACGTGAGCGAGGTGGCCTCGGTCTACTTCGTGCTCAGCGACCGGTTCCGGGTGGACGCCCTGCTGTCGAAGATCTCCCTGCTGCCCCGGGAGGACCGGTGGCAGACCCTGGCCCGGATGGCGCTGCGCTACGACCTGTACGCCGCGTTGGCCGCGCTCACCGCGGAGGTGCTCGGGTCCACCCCGGACAGCCTCCCGCCGGCGGAACGGGTGCAGGAGTGGGAGCAGGCGAACGCGACCTCGATCCACCGGGCCCACCGGGCGATGGGGGAGTTCGACGAGTCCCGCGCCGACCTGTCCGCGCTGTCCGTGCTGCTGCGTCAGATCCGTACCCTGGTCCGGACCTCGGCGGCGGCCTGACCGCTTCCGGCCGCGCGTGGCCCGGTGGTCGGGGAACCGACCGCCGGGCCACGGCCGTTCGCGGCTACGCGGTCATCCGGGCGTAGACGACGATGTTGTTCAGGTAGCTGCCGGCGGTCCGGTCGAACACCCCGCCGCAGGTGACCACCCGCAGGCCGGGCACGTCGGACGGGCCGTAGACCTGCTCCGCCGGGAACGCGGTCTTCGGGTACGACCGGACCTCGTCCACGGTGAACGTGGCGGTCGAGCCGTCCTGCCGGACGACGGCGATGGCGTCGCCCGGCACCAGCGCGCCCAGGTTGAAGAAGACCGCCGGGCCGAGCTGGGCGGAGTCGACGTGCCCGACGACCACGGCGTTGCCGACCTCGCCGGGACTGGCGCCGGGGGAGTACCAGCCGGCCTTCATCGCCTGGTCCAACGGGGGCACCTGGACCGTGCCGTCCGGGTTGGTGCCGAGCGTCATGATCTCGGCCCGCACCCCGATCCGGGGGATCGAGATGGTGGTCGGCGCCGACCGGGGCAGCGCGACCGGCGCAGCGACCGGCGCGGCCGGTGAACCCGGAACGGCCGGTGTGCCGGAGACGGCCGGTGCCGGCGGGGTGGCGCCTGCCGGGGTGGGGGAGCCGGGCGGCGTGACCGGCACGTCGGGGGAGGACGTCTCCTCCGCTGTCGGGTCGAGGTCGACGTCCGGGGCCGGGTCGGTGGCGACCGGCCCGGCCTGCGCGATCGGTTGCGGCGGGGTGGGTGCTGGGACGGTCCGTACGGACGCGCCGATCAGCCCCGCGCCCACCATGGCGAGCAGGACGACGACGGCCGCGCCGGCGGCACGCCACGGTCTCCCGTGACGGCCGCCGGCCCGGGTCGTCGTCCGGTCAGACCAGGCCACCGGCCCGCCGCCGGCGCAGCAGCACCAGGCCGCCCAGCGCCGCGGCGCCGATCATGCCCGCGCCACCGGTGGCGAGACCGCGGTCCACGCCGGTGGTGGCCATCCCGCCGTCACCGCCGTCGACCCCGCCGCGGGGCAGGACCACCAGCTCGCCCTCGCCGCAGGAGCCCCTGAGCTCGTAGCGGCCCGGGCGGGCGTGCTCGGAGACGGTGGCCTCGCCGTAGTAGACGAAGTCCTTCCCGTGCTCCCAGCCGGCCTCGTCGCCCCCGCGGCCGTACTCGTCCCCGCCGCGGCCGTACTCGCCGCCGGACTGCCAGTCCTTGCCGTGGTCGTCCTTGGCGTAGTCGTCCTTGCCGTGCTCGTCCTTGCCGTCCTGCCAGGCGCTGTGCTCGTCCTTGGCGTAGTCGTCCTTGCCGTCCTGCCAGGCGCCGTGCTCGTCCTTGGCGTCCCGGCCGTGGCCGTCCTTGCCGTCCTTGCCGTGCTCGTCCATCGCCCAGTCGGCGGCGTTCCGGCCTGGCTGTTCCTTCTCCCAGCCCGGTTCGGCGTCCTGGCCGTACTCCTCGTGGCCCTTCCAGTCGGCCTGGTCGCCGTGGTCGGCGGCCACACCGCCGCCCATGCCACCGGGCTGGCCGCCCGGCTGCGGCACGTCGGCCGGCGGCTGCGGCATGCCGTTGCCACCCGGGCCGTGCTCGTCCTTGCCCTGGTCGCCCTTGCCGTGCTCGTCCTTGCCGTGGTCGTCCTTGCCCTGCTCGTCCCTGCCGTGGTCGTCCTTGCCCTCGGGGCCCTTGCCGTGGTCGTCGCGACCGTGCCCGTCCTTGCCGTCGGGGCCCTGGTCGGCGTCCCAGCCCCCGTCGGACCAGTCGCCGCCCTTGTCGGACCAGTCACCACCCTTGTCCGACCAGTCGCCGTGCTCGCCGTCACGGGCCGGGTGGAGGTCGACCTTGCCGGTCACCTTCGACCAGACGGAGGCGTGCTCCTGGGGCTCGGAGCAGATCTCGAGCAGTTCGACGGTGTCACCCGCCTTGACCACGTGCGGCTTGGCGATGACCTTCCCCTCGTCGTGTCCGCCCGCGTAGGCCATCCCCGGGGTGAACACGAGAAGGCCCGCGCCGCCCAGAGCGGCACCCGCGACGACCTTCCCGAGCATCTTCTTAGCCATGACCAGCGTCACTCCATCCCTGTTCGTCCTGAGCCCGACGTCAGTCGAGCTACCGCCGACGTTAGACCTTTTCGCGACTTATTCGGGGAAAGATTCGTTTTTAGGAGTTTGCCGATGATGTTCCGATCCTGGTGCTAAGCCGCCTGAGGTCCGATGTGCGTGTGTCCGGGCCCACCCCGCCCTGCTGCGCCGTTCGCTCTGCTTCTCCAACCGCCCCCTGCGTCCTGCTCGCTGGGACGGTCGTTCCGCATCGCGGACAAGCTGGAGATCTTGTTACGGCGAAGCCCCTCTGGGGGCCGTTTCGTACCAAGATCTCGCCGCGCGAGCGCGCGAGCCGCGCGAGCCCGTGTAGGGCGGGTGTCGGGAGGTAGGGTCGGGGAGGCGTATCGAGGCATTGCCATGGAAGCGCTCCCATGCAAGAATCGCTGCACGCGGTTCGGGGAGCCACACCGCGAGCTGAGGCGTCGAGGGCAACCGGTCTCACCGGGCGACGTCGGGCTCCCATCGGCCGGTCCTGCGGACCGGTCGGCACCACCACCACCTCACGCCCGTCCGGGTCGGGCGTCCCCCGAAGAAACCCGTGGCGCGCACGGCCGTTCCCGCAGGACGACCGCCGCCGCCATTCCGCCGGGCCGTACGCGGATCCGGTCTCGCCCAAGGAGATCAGTGGCATGAATCTGTGGAGAAGGCTGTCCGGCCGGAGCCGGACGCTCGCGCTCACCGGCGCCGGCGTCCTCGTGGCCGGCGGGCTGGTGACCCTCCCGGTCACCGCGGCTCAGGCCGCCACCCAGTGCAGCGTGGACTACACCACCAGCGACTGGCCCGGTGGCTTCACCGCCACCGTGGTCATCAAGAACCTCGGTGACCCGGTCAGTTCCTGGAACCTCGGCTTCACCTTCCCGAACAGCTCGCAGCGCGTGCAGCAGGGCTGGTCGGCGAAGTGGTCGCAGACCGGCCAGAACGTCACCGCGCAGAACGAGTCCTACAACGGTTCGCTGGCCACCGGCGCCAGCACCAGCATTGGCTTCAACGGCGCGTGGAGCGGCAGCAACCCGAAGCCGACCCAGTTCACCCTGAACGGCACGGTCTGCAACGGCGGCACGCCGCCCACCACGACCCCGCCGACCACCACCCCGCCGACGACGACGCCGCCCACCACGACGCCGCCGACCACCACCCCGCCCACCACGACCCCGCCGACCACGACCCCGCCGGGGCAGAAGGTCGACAACCCGTACGCCGGGGTGAAGGGGTACGTGAACCCGGAGTGGAAGGCCAAGGCCGAGTCGGTCGCCGGTGGCAACCGGGTGTCGAACAACCCGACCGCGGTCTGGCTGGACCGGATCGCCGCCATCAACGGCACCACCGGCAGCAGCTCCAACGGTTCGATGGGTGTCCGTGACCACCTGGACGCCGCGCTCGCCCAGGGCGCCGGCTACATCCAGTTCGTCATCTACAACCTGCCCGGCCGGGACTGCGCCGCGCTGGCCTCCAACGGCGAGCTGGGCCCGGACGAGCTGCCCCGCTACAAGTCCGAGTACATCGACCCGATCGCCGCGATTCAGGCCGACGCGAAGTACAAGAACCTGCGCATCGTCAACATCATCGAGATCGACTCGCTGCCCAACCTGGTGACCAACACCTCGGGCAACCCGGGCGGCACCGCGATGTGCGACACGGTCAAGGCCAACGGCGCCTACGTCAACGGCGTCGGCTACGCGCTGGCCAAGCTCGGCGCGATCGGCAACGTCTACAACTACATCGACGCCGCGCACCACGGCTGGATCGGCTGGGACAGCAACTTCGGCCCGGTCGCCGACCAGCTCAAGGCCGCCGCCGTCGCGTCCGGCAGCACGGTGCGCAACGTGCACGGCTTCATCGTGAACACGGCGAACTACTCCGCGCTCAAGGAGCCGTACGTCAAGATCACCGACTCGGTGAACGGCCAGACCGTGCGGCAGGCCAAGTGGATCGACTGGAACCAGTACGTCGACGAGCTGTCGTTCGCCCAGGCGTTCCGGCAGAAGCTGGTCTCGGTCGGTTTCGAGAGCAACATCGGCATGCTGATCGACACCTCCCGCAACGGCTGGGGCGGCTCGGCGCGCCCGACCGGCCCGGGCCCGCTGACCAGCGTGGACGCGTACGTCGACGGTGGTCGGGTGGACCGTCGGATCCACGCCGGCAACTGGTGCAACCAGGCCGGTGCGGGCCTCGGCGAGCGGCCGAAGGCCAACCCGGAGCCGGGCATCGACGCCTACGTGTGGGTGAAGCCCCCGGGTGAGTCGGACGGCTCCAGCAAGGAGATCCCGAACAACGAGGGCAAGGGCTTCGACCGGATGTGCGACCCGACGTACACCGGCAACGCCCGCAACGGGAACAGCATGTCCGGCGCCCTGCCGGACGCGCCGATCTCCGGCGCGTGGTTCCCGGCCCAGTTCGCGCAGCTGATGCAGAACGCCTACCCGGCGCTCTGAGTCACCGCCGGACCACCCGCGGCGGCGGGAGTGAGGCACCGCCGCGCGGGTTCCCCGGGCCCCTGGTCGACGCCCACGTCGGCCAGGGGCCCCCGGCCGTCCGGGGTCAGGGGACCGTACGCTCGATCGCCGCCCGGCCCAGCTCGGCCAGGTCGTGGCGGGCCCGCTCCAGGTTCTCCGGCGTCATGTCCTGACCCCGGGCCCGCACCAGGTCCTCCGGTTCCCACGGCTGCTCGGCGCCGGTGCGGATGTTGTCCCCGCCGGCGCCCGTGCCGGTGCCGGTCGCACCGGTGCCGGCCGCGTAGGGGTCGCCGATGATGTCCGGCGCGCCGGTGTCGGCCACCGCGCCGTCCGGCTCGGTGAAGGTCGGGTTGTCCGGGTCGGTGCCGCCGGTACGCAGCTGCGGCACCGTGCTGTCGTCGTCCACCGCCGCCGCCACCTCGGGGGTCTCCTCCAGCGGCCGCTCGCCACCGCGGTCACGATCGGTCATGCTGCTGCCCTCCTGTCCCACTGCGTGATCCCCGGCGTACCCCGTGCGGGCCCGGCCATGCCGACCGGGCCCGACAGCCCGCCGGATCAGGACTCGTCCGGCCCGGGCTCCGGCGCCTCGGTCGGGCTCAGCCGCTGCCACAGCAGCATGAGCAGCCCGAAGACCAGCATCACCGCGCCGGCCCACAGGTTGATCCGGACGCCCTGCGCCTTGTCGATCTCGGCCGAGGAGTCGAAGAGTCCCATCAGCCCGACGATCAGGCCGTACACGACGAACAGCCCGCCGATCACCCGGCGGATGTCGAACAGCCGGGCCGCCGCCGAACGCGCCTCCCGGGCGTCCTCGGTCTCGTCGACCAGCGGGTCGTGGGCCTCGCCGCCCTGGTAGTGGCGGTCCTCGTTGTCTGCCATGGCGTGGGTCCCTTCCTCAGAAGACCGGGATGTAGAAGAGGGCGGCCAGGATCACGGCGACGACGCCGAGCAGCACCGGCGAGCGGTACCAGGCCGCGTCGCCGGCCAGCGAGTCGTCGGCCAGCGTGGTGTCGCTGCGGCCGTACACCAGCCCGGTCAGCTCGCTGTCGGTCTTCGGCCGGGTCAGCGGCGTGACGATCGCGGCCACCACCGCGACGGTCACGAAGGCCAGGCCCGCGCCCCAGAAGCTCTCCTCCAGGTCCGAGTTGAAGCTGATCACGCCGGTCTTGTAGAGCACGTAGGTGGCGATCGCCACCACCGTGCCGGACAGCAGCGACCAGAAGCCGGCCAGCGCGCTCATCCGCCGCCAGAACATGCCGATGATGAACGTGCCGAAGAGCGGGGCGTTGAAGACCGAGAAGAGCGCCTGGATGTAGTTCATGATGTTGCTGAAGCCGGCCGCGATGAACGCGGTGCCGATGCCGACCACCACGGCCACGACGGTGGCGATCCGGCCCACCTTCACGTAGTACCCGTCCGGCCGGTCTCGCCGGAAGTACGCCTGCCAGATGTCGTACGTGAAGACGGTGTTGAAGCCGCTGACGTTGGCCGCCATGCCGGCCATGAACGAGGCCACCAGGCCGGTGACCGCGATGCCGAGCACGCCGTTGGGCAGCAGGTCGCGCATGAGCAGCGGGATGGCGTTGTTGTAGACCAGGTCGCCCTGGTCGGCGCCCAGTCCCTTGACCGTGATCAGGGCGATCAGGCCGGGGATCACGGTGACCACCGGGATGAGCAGCTTCGGGTACGCCGCGATGATCGGGGTACGCCGGGCGGCGCTCATGTTGCGCGCCGACAGCGCGCGCTGCACCTCGGCGAAGTTGGTGGTCCAGTAGCCGAAGGAGAGCACGAAACCGAGGCCGAAGACGATGCCCAGCCAGTGCGCGCCGAGGGGGTTGTCGGTGCTGCCGGTGCCCTGCCAGGCGTGCA
The DNA here is from genome assembly GCF_049315235.1 of Micromonospora sp. WMMD754. Taxonomy (NCBI): domain Bacteria; kingdom Bacillati; phylum Actinomycetota; class Actinomycetes; order Micromonosporales; family Micromonosporaceae; genus Micromonospora; species Micromonospora sp. WMMD754. The sequence goes on along the minus strand of NZ_CP186058.1, from coordinate 787,389 downwards.
GGCCGGCCTCTCCGAGCTTGGACTCCCGTACCGCGTCCATCAGCCCGTTCACGCCGCCGACCTTGACCAGGCCGATCACCGTGATCGGCACCAGGCCGGCGATGATCACGAAGAACTGGAGCACCTCGTTGTAGATCGCGCCGGAGAGGCCGCCGACAGTGATGTACGCCAGCACGATCACCGCGCCGACCACGATCGCGACCCAGAGCGGCCAACCCAGCAGCGCCTGCATGATCAGCGCCAACGCGTAGAGGTTCACGCCCGCGATCAGCACCTGGGCGACCGCGAAGCTGATCGCGTTGAGCAGGTGGGTGGGGCGGTTGAAGCGCAGCCGCAGGTACTCCGGGACGCTGCGGACCTTCGAGCCGTAGTAGAAGGGCATCATCACGATGCCGAGGAAGACCATCGCCGGCACGGCGCCGATCCAGTAGTAGTGGACCGTCATGATGCCGTACTGGGCGCCGTTGGCGGCCATGCCGATGATCTCCAGCGCGCCCAGGTTCGCCGAGACGAACGCCAGGCCGGTGACCCAGGCGGGCAACGACCGCCCGGACAGGAAGAAGTCCACGCTGGTCTTGATGGCGCGGCGGGCGGCGAAGCCGACCCCCAGCACCGTGACGAAGTAGAGCGCCAGGATCAGGTAGTCCAGGGCGTTCATGTTCAACCGTAGGCCGCTGCCCATGCCCGTTGCTCCCCTCGTGTGGGTGCGTGCTGCGCCGGCAGGTACCCCGATTGCGAAATTTCATGCCTCCTGCGTGGTCCGTCGGGCACGACGGAGCCCCGGCCGTCGGCGGCCGGGGCTCCGGGGCAGGTCAGGGCCTCAGCGGCCCAGCACGCGGTCCAGGAAGTCGCGGTAGCCGCGCACGGCCACCCGGAGCTGCTCGGTGTCGGTCGAGCCGGACTCCTGCCAGGCGCCGAGCCGGGTGCGCTGCTCCCGCAACGCCGTGGCCAGCGCCTCGATCGCCTCCTCGACCAGTGACTCGGCCTCGCCGACCGCGGCGCGCGGGTCGTCCACGAAGCGCAGCTGGACGTCGCGCCAGCGGTCCCGGAAGCCCTGCGCGGCCTCCGGGGCGAACAGCGTCGCCGCGTCCGCCGGCACCGCGCCCGGCGTGGGCCGGTCCGCGCCGGCCAGCGCCGCGCCCGAGCCGGCCGCGCCGACCGCCGCCGCGCCCGCCGCCGTGGCGGTGTCCGGGTCGACGGTGTGGTGCCGCCCGCCGTCCGCGTCCGCGGGCACCGGCTCGCTGTCCGGGTCGACCAGACCGGGCTCGGCGCTGCCGTACCCGACCGCGCCGTCCGCCGGCGCGCCGTCCCGGACCACCCCGTCGGTGGACCGGTCGTCGCGGACCGCGTCGGCGCCCGGGCCGGCGTCGGAGTGCTCCGCCTCCCAGCGGTCCCGGTCGTGCAGCCGGTCCCCGGCGGTCGGGTCGGCCCGCTCGTCGTCCAGCGGCTCGGTGCGGCCCGGCGCGCCGTCACCCGGAACGGCGGTGTCCTCGTCGCGCGCGTCCCGCTCGTCCTGCGGCCGGCCGCTCGCCAGCGCCGACGCGGCCACCGCGTCGCCCACCGAGGCCGCCCCGAACGTGGTCGGCAGCGGCGCCGGCTCGTGGAACTCCGGCCGGCCGTCGTCGTCGCGCGTGGTGTCGGTGTCGTCCGTCCGGTCGGCCGCGTCCCGCAGCTCCCCGGCGTCGTACCCGCGGGTCTCGTCGAGGTCCGCGTCCCGCCGGTCGGTCACGGCCGGGTCGTCGAAGGTGCCCCGGTCGTCGAGCGCGTCCTCGGGCACGTCGGCCCGGTCCGCGCGGTCGGCCCCCGGCCGGTCGGCGTCGGTGTGGTCACCCGGCGGGGGGACCGGCACCGGCGCGGACCGTACGGCCTCGGGGTGGTCCTGTGTGACCTGCTGCTCTTCCTGGCGCATGGCGGCGGCCTCCTCAGCGGCTCGTGGCGTCGTGCTCGTGGTCGGGGTGGCGCTGCTCCGGCGGCTGCTGGCCGACCGGGTCCTCGCCGAGCAGGTCGGCGAAGAGGGCCCGGTAGTGCACCAGCGCCTGCCGGAGGTCCTCGGTGCCGGCCTCGCCGCGCTCGTTGCGCTGCCGGATCTCGTGGGCGTCGCGGTAGTGGGTCAGGGTGCGGGCGTGCTCGACGGAGAGGTGGGCGATCTGGTCCGAGAAGTCCCCGGTGGGGTATCCGCGCTCGGCGATCAGGCGGCCGACCAGTTCGTCGGCGTCGCCGACGGTCTCCGCCGGCGAGTCGACGAAGCGCACCTGGAGGTCCTCCCAGGCGGCGGCGTACCGGGCCCGGGACTCCGGGCTCAGCGGGGTCAGCTCCAGCTCGGCGTGCCGGCGCTCGCGCTCGCGCAGCTCACGCTCGGCGGCGCCCCGGCTGTCCTGCTCGGCGACGGCCCGGTCGTACTCCGGGCCGAAGCGCTGCTTGAGGGCCCGCCGGCGGTTGGCGACCACGGCGAGCGCGACCAGCGCGGCGATGACGGCGACGACGATGACTATGACGACTACCTGGGTGGGCGACATGGCTCCTCCTTCGCCCGCAGGTATTCCCTCCTGCGGGTGATCGCCAATCCCGTTCTGGAGCACTTTCCGCCGCGGTCCGCGAGAGCCGGCGGTTCGGCGACGCCCTAACGGCCCGCGGCCGGAGTCCATCGGTGTCCGGCGTGACCGTTCCGGACCGTAGTGAGCGGCGAGACGGCCGGTAGTGCATCCGTCCGGGATTACGTATCCTGCCCAAGGCGTCCGGGTCGGGGCCCGGCGTCGTGGCCGGCGATCTGGCGGCCGCTGCCGGCGCCACCCAGCGACACCTTCCCGGGCGAGGTCTGATTGAACACCCGCGACTGGCCGATCCGCGCCAAGCTGACCGCGCTGGTCATCGGCCCGGTGACCGGGCTGCTGGCGCTGTGGATCTTCGCCACCACGCTCACCTTCGGCCCCGCCCTCGACCTGCTCGCCGCGCGTACCCTCCTCTACGACCTCGGCCGCCCGGGCGAGACCGTGGTCGCCGAGCTGCAACGGGAACGGCGGCTCTCGGTGGTCCAGCTCGCCGGTGACGCCGCCCTGCCGGAGCTGGGCGAGCAGCGGGCCCGCACCGACCGGGCGGTGGCCGAGCTGCGCCGCCGGATCGACGGCGAGGACCTGCGCGACGCGGCCGACGACCAGCTCGACGCCCGGCTCGACCAGCTGGGCTCGGCGCTGGAGGCGCTGCCCGCGGGGCGGGCCTTCATCGACGACCGGAAGGTGGACCGGGCCGGCGCGGTCGGCCTCTACAGCGGGATGGTCGGTTCCGCCTTCCAGGCGTTCTCCGCCATGGCCGCGCTGCCCGACGTGCAGCTCAACCGGGAGGCGTCGGCGCTCACCGCGCTGGGCCGCTCCCGCGAGCTGCTGGGCCAGGCCGACGCGCTGCTCGCCGGCGCGGTCACGGCCGGCCGGTACGCCGAGGGTGAGCACGAGCAGCTCGTGCGCACCGTCGAGAACCAGCGCTTCCTGGCCGAGAACGCGGTCGCCGACTTGCCGCCCGACGAGCGCGCCGGCTACCAGCGGCTGACCGAGGGCCCGGGCTTCCTCCGGCTGCGCGCCCTGCAGGACACCCTGATCCGCTCCGCCGAGCTGCCCGCCCGGTTCGACGTCCGGGCCTGGGAGAGCAGCCACACCGAGGTCTGGCAGGGACTGCGGGACTTCGAGCTGCGCGGTGCGGACAGCCTGGCCGAACGGTCGGTGCCGATGGCCGTGCGCATCCTGGTCCAGCTCGCCGCCGCCGGGGTGCTGGGCCTGGTGGCCGTCGTGGTCTGCGTCCTGGTGGTGCTGCGGGTCGGCCGGTCGCTGGCGCACCGGCTGACCGGCGTGCGGGGCGCCGCGACCGACATGGCCGAGCGGCGGCTGCCCGACGTGGTCGCCCGACTGCGCCGGGGCGAGGAGGTCGACGTCGACCGGGAGGCCCCCGAACTCGACCACGGCGGCGACGAGATCGGCCAGGTGGCGCGCGCCTTCAACGAGGTGCGGCGGACCGCGGTGCGGGCCGCGGTGGACGAGGTCACCCTGCGCCGCGGGTTCAACGAGGTCATCCTCAACCTGGCCCGCCGCAGCCAGGGCCTGGTGCACCGGCAGTTGGCGCTGCTGGACCGGCTGGAGCGCCGCACCGAGGACCCGGACGAGCTGGCCGGGCTGTTCCAGGTCGACCACCTGGCCACCCGGCTGCGCCGGCACGCCGAGGACCTGGTCATCCTCGCCGGCGCCGCGCCCGGACGCGGCTGGCGCCGCCCGGTCGCCGCGGTGGACGTGATGCGCGGGGCGATCTCCGAGGTCGAGGCGTACGACCGGGTCGACGTGGGCGAGGTGCAGTCCGCCGGGGTCCTCGGCCGGGCCGTCGGTGACGTGATCCACCTGCTCGCCGAGCTGATCGAGAACGCCACCGCGTTCTCCCCGCCCGGCACCCGGGTGGACGTCACCGGCCGGACCGTCCCGGGCGGTTACGCCATCGAGATCACCGACCGGGGCCTGGGCATGTCACCGCCGGCGCTGGCGGCGGCCAACCGCAAACTGGCCGCGCCACCGGAGTTCGACCCGGCCGACAGCGCCCGGCTGGGCCTGTTCGTGGTGGCCCGGCTGGCCGCCCGGCACGGGGTTCGGGTGGAGCTGCGACCGGCCGGGCCGGCCGGCACGACCGCCTCGGTGCTCGTCCCCGCCGATCTGATCACCGACGAGCCGCCGGTCGGCGCGGACGCCACGCCGGCCGGGCCGGAGCGGCGGCGGATGGCGAAGGTGACCCGGCTGACCACGGTGCCGCGGGGGCGGCCGGGCCGGCCGAACCGGGACCGATCCGAGCCGACCGTGGTGCCGTTGCCGACGGCCCGCGCGTCGACCGTGGAACCGCCGGCCGACGGCGACGGGCTGCCCCGCCGGGTGCGCCGACGCGGGCCGACGGCGCGTCCCCGGGCGGCCGTCGCCGACGTGCCGGCCCACCGGACGCCGGAGGAGGCCCGCCGGGCGATGTCCGCGTTGCAGGCGGGCACCGCCCGGGGGCGTCGGGACGGCTCCCGCGCCACCGGCGGCCCGTCCGCCACCCGGCTGCGGGACGCGTCCGCCGCCGAGCCGGCCGAGACCGGTACGCCGTCCACCGCGCCGGAGCCGGCGGCGGAGCCCTCTTCGCCGGCGCCGGACCATCGAACCGCGACTGAGAGGGACGCCTAGTGGTGCACACGACGCGGCAGAACGCCGATCTCGACTGGCTGCTCGACGACCTGGTGGAACGGGTCCCCGCCGCCCGCCAGGCGGTGGTCCTCTCCGCGGACGGGCTGCTGCTCGGCGCCTCCGCCGACCAGGACCGCGCCGACGCGGAGCACCTCTGCGCGCTGGCGTCCGGCTTCTCCGGCCTGGCCAAGGGGGCCACCCGGCACCTGGGCGGCGGCGCGGTCCGCCAGACGGTGGTGGAGATGGAGTCGGCGTACCTGTTCGTCACGGCCGCCGGGCAGGGCGCCTGCCTCGCCGTGGCCAGCGACGCCGACGCCGACATCGGCCTGGTGGCGTACGAGATGGCGATGCTGGTGATCCGCGTCGGGGAAAATTTGGCCGCTCCGGCCCGGGCCGTGGGGGAGCCGACCGATGCGCGCTGAGTCCCCGGGCCCCCAGCACGAGTGGCTGGACGCCGACGCGGGCCCGGTGGTCCGCCCGTACACGCTCACCGGTGGGCGGGTGCGCCCCCCGGTCGACGGCTTCGACCTGCTGGCCTTCGTGCTGACCACCCCGGCAGCCGAGCCGGCCGGCGCGCCCGGTCTCCAGCCGGAGCACCGCCGCCTGGTCGAGCTGGCCCGGCGGCCGAAGGCCGTCGCCGACCTCGCCGCCGACCTGGACCTCGCCGTCGGCGTGGTCCGGGTGCTGCTCGGCGACCTCCTCGCCCACGGGTTCGTCGCGGTGCACCGTCCCCCGGCCACCGCGTACCTGCCCGACGACAACATCCTCAAGGCGGTGGTCAGTGGACTCCGTGCGCTTTGACCGGGAGCCGGCCGCGTCGCGGTTGCCGCTGGCCCTGAAGATCCTCATCGCCGGCGGCTTCGGCGCCGGCAAGACGACGCTGGTCAGCGCGTTGAGCGAGGTGCGGCCGCTGCAGACCGAGGAGGTGCTGACCGGGGCGGGTCTCGGCACCGACGACGTCTCCGGGGTGGAGCAGAAGTCCACCACCACCGTGGCCATGGACTTCGGCCGGATCACCATCAACGACGACCTCCAGGTCTATCTGTTCGGCACCCCGGGGCAGGACCGGTTCTGGTTCCTCTGGGACGAGCTGGCCTTCGGGGCGCTGGGCGCGGTGGTGCTCGCCGACACCCGCCGGCTGGCCGACTGCTTTCCCTCGATCGACTACTTCGAGCAGCGGGGCGTGCCCTTCGTGGTGGGGGTGAACTGCTTCGAGGGCTCCCGGCGGTTCGGGCTGGAGGCGGTGCGGGACGCCCTGGACCTCGATCCGGACGTTCCGCTGGTGCTCTGCGACGCCCGGGACCGGCAGTCCGGCAAGCTGGTGCTGATCTCGCTGGTCGAGCACGTCGCGCGGCAGCGCGGCGAGCCGGTGCCGGTGGGCTGAGCGCCGCCCCGTCCTGGATCCGGTCCGCGAATCACGAGTGACCGGGCGGTTCTCCGGGAAGCCTCTGGTGGGATCGCGGCAGGATCGGCGGAAGGTGGGAGCGGTGACCGGCACGGGCGAGGTCGTCCACATCGGCGGCTACACGGCGGAGGCGGGGGGACGGGCGGAGGGGATCGTCGCGGCGCGGCGGGACCCGGCGACCGGGGCGCTGACCCCGCTCGGCACGGCGGCGGTCACCCCGTCGCCGTCGTTCCTCGTCCGGCATCCGGTGCTTCCGGTGCTCTACGCGGTCAACGAGTTGTCCGAGGGGCGGCTGAGCGCCTTCCGGGTGGCGCCGGACGGCGACCTCGCGCCGCTGGGCGTCCTCCCGACCGGCGGTGGCGAGCCGTGCCACCTCGCGGTGGCGCCGGACGGCCGGCACGTCTTCGTGGCCAACTACGGCGGCGGCAGTGTGGCGGTGTTCCCGGTGGACGCCGAGGGCGTGCCGGGGGAGCGCACCGACCTGGTCCGGCACGAGGGGCACGGCGCCGACCCGGAGCGGCAGGAGAAGGCCCACTGCCACATGGTCTCGCCCGACCCGGGGGACGGGCCCCTGCTCGCCGTCGACCTGGGCACCGACTCGGTCTACCGGTACGACCTCGACGTCGCCTCCGGGCGGCTGGTGCCCCGGGCGCCCCGGTTGCGGACGCCGGCCGGCACCGGCCCCCGGCACCTGGCCCGGCACCCGGACGGCCGCCGGGCCTGGCTGGTCGGTGAGCTGGACGCCACGGTGACCGCGTACGACCTGACGGCGGAGGGGTTGCACCAGCGGGTCCGGGTCGACGCCAGCGGCCGGACCGGGCACGTGCAGCCCTCGGAGGTGGCCGTCGGACCGGACGGCCGCTTCCTCTACGTGGGCAACCGCGGCGTGGGCACGGTCTCCGTCTTCGCGCTGGACGGCGCCGCGCCGGAGCTGGTGGCCGAGGTCGACACCGACGGTGGGTGGCCCCGGCACTTCGCCCTGGCCGGGGAGCACCTCTACGTCGCCGACGAGCGGGCCGACCTGATCGGCGTCTTCCGGGTGGACCCGGGCAGCGGCGTGCCGGAGCGGGTCGGTGAGCCGGTTCCGGTGGCGAGTCCGACGTGCGTGCTGGTGTGACGGAACGGTGACGGACAGCACTGTCCGGAGTGGACCGGAATCACCTGGGATCACTGGCTCGTGACTCAGTGTATCGATTAGGTGATCAACTGTTTCTCCTGCGTAACTTTCGTCCGAACGGTTGTGGCAGTAACCCCACGAGATACGCAAGATGGTCACCGTGTCTGGCCGCCATCGCATGCGTACTAACCTTCGTGGGGCAGGTGCCGCCGCGGCGGCGACCGCTCTCGTCGCCGTCGTAGCCGGCTCCTGGTTCGGATACCAGCAGCTGGCCGGCCCGAACTGCTCGGGTCGGATCGAGCTGTCGGTGTCGGCCGCCCCGGAGATCGCCCCGGCGGTACGCGGCGCTGCCGACGACTGGGTCGCCAACGGCGCCCGGGTCGGTGACACCTGCATCGCCGTCAACGTCACCTCGGCCGATCCGGTCGACGTGGCCGCCGCCGTGGCGAGCAAGCACGGCGCCACCCTGGCCGGCGTCGGCCAGGCCAGCGGCACCGCTGTCACCCCTGACGTCTGGGTGCCCGACTCCTCCACCTGGCTGGTCCGGCTGAAGAGCGGCGGCGCCACCGCGTTCGCGCCGGGCAACGGCGCCTCGATCGCCCGCAGCCCGGTGGTGGTCGCGCTGCCCGAACCGGTGGCCTCTCGTCTCGGCTGGCCGGACAGGGACCTCCGCTGGACCGACCTGCTGAGCCAGGTCACCAGCGGCAAGCCGTTGCGCGCCGGGATCGTCGAGCCGACCCAGGACGCGGCCGGCCTGTCCGGCCTGCTGTCGCTGACCGCCGCCGCCAGCTCCACCGGTGAGGCCGGTTCCCCGAAGGCCCAGGAGGCCATGGTCGGGGCACTGCGGGCGCTGGCCACCAACCGCTCCTCGCTGCGGCAGGACCTCCTCGCGCGGTTCCCGCGCTCGTCCGACCCCACGGCCATCGCCAACGGGCTGGGCGCGGCGGCGCTGTCCGAGGAAGACGTCATCGCCTACAACAACACCAAGCCGCCGATCTCGCTGGCCGCGCTCTATCTCAAGCCGGACCCGATCGCGTTGGACTACCCGTTCGCGGTGCTGCCCGGCATCGAGCCGAGCAAGGCGTCGGCCGCGCGGGTGCTCTACGAGGCCCTGCGCTCCGGTGACTTCAAGGACCGGCTCGCCGCGCAGTCGCTGCGCGCGCCCGACGGCAACTGGGGTAACGGGTTCAAGGCGCCGCAGGGGGCGCCAAGCCCGGCGAACGGCGGGGCGACTCCCGTCCCGGCGTCCGGCCAGGGCGGGGCTGCCGACCTGGACCCGGTCGCCATCCAGAAGGCGACCACCACCTGGTCGGTGGCTACCCAGTCGGGCCGCATGCTCTGCGTCATCGACGTCTCCGGCTCGATGAAGAGGCCCGTGGCGACCGCGGGTGGCGCCAGCCGAGAGCAGGTCACCGTCGCCGCCGCGAGCCAGGGCCTCGGACTCTTCGACGACTCCTGGTCGATCGGCCTGTGGACCTTCTCCACGAACCTGAACGGTTCGCAGGACTATCGCGAGATCGTCGGGATCAAGCCGCTGTCGAGCAACCGTGGGGCGCTCCAGCAGGGTCTGGGGTCGATCCGTCCGTCAGACGGCGACACCGGCCTCTACGACACCATGTTGGCCGCGTACAAAAAGGTCCAGCAGGACTGGGAGCCGGGCAAGGTCAACTCGATCGTGCTGTTCACCGACGGCAAGAACGACGACGACAATGGCATCTCGCAGAAGGCGTTGCTCGATCAGCTGAAGAAGCTGCAGGACGACGAGCAGCCGGTTCAGGTGATCATCATCGGCATCGGCAACGAGGTCAGCCTCGCCGAGCTCAAGTCGATCACGAATGTGACCAAGGGTGGCGCGTTCGTGACCACCGACCCGAGCAAGATCGGTGAGATCTTCCTGCAGGCGATCGCGTTGCGGCCGCCCGCTCCGCGCTGACCCGACACTCAGCGATAGCCTTCCGCCGTACCGGATTTCCGGTACGGCGGAAGGCTTCCCGGGTCAAGCACGGGAAAGTGAACTGACGGTAATGTGTCCGAATCAATCGGTAACCATAATTGTCTTGGCATGATGACCGGGTGCCCCGACCGCAGGCTCCCTCCGGAGCCGGGCGGGGGCGGGGCGGTCCTGAGCAGAGTGGGGAGGACCCGTGACCTCGGCGACGCTGTTGACCCCCGCCAGGACGTCGCGACCCGGCGGTGACCGCCCCGGTGCGACGACGCGAGCCGCGGAGCGGGCCTACATCCGGGTCCTGGTGGTGCTCGACACCGCCGTGCTCGCCGTGGCCATCCTGGTGGGTTACCTGGCCCGGTTCGGTGACGAGCAGCCGACCGGATCCGAGATCCCCTACGTGGTGGTCGCCCCGGCGCTCCTGCTGGTCTGGCTGGTCTCGCTCAAGGCCATGCGCTGCTACGACGACCAGGTGCTCGGCTACGGCGCGGACGAGTACCGACGGGTCAGCGCGGCAAGCCTGCGGCTCGCCGGCGGCATCGCCATCGCCGGGTACATCGCCGACGTCGGCGTGTCCCGCGGTTTCCTGGCGATCTCCTTCGCGGTCGGCACGATCGGGCTGGAGGCGGCCCGGTTCGCGGCCCGCAAGCGGCTGCACAAGGCCCGCTACCGGGGCGGCGGCTGGTCGCGCAAGGTGCTCGTGGTCGGCGACACCGCGCACGTGCTGGAGCTGGTGCACACGCTGCGCCGGGAGCCGTACGCCGGCTACCAGGTGGTCGGCGCCTGCATCCCGGACGCCCTGCTCGCCCCGGTGCCGCAGCGGCTGGGCGACGTGCCGGTGGTCGGATCGTTCCGGGGCATCCCGGAGGCCGCCACCGCCATCGGCGCGGACACCGTGGCGGTCACCGCCTCCGGCGAGCTGACCGCGACCCGGCTGCGCCGCCTCGGCTGGCAGCTGGAGGGCACCGGGGTGGACCTGGTGGTGGCTCCGGCGCTGACCGACGTGGCCGGCCCCCGCATCCACACCCGCCCGGTCGCCGGCCTCCCGCTGATCCACGTCGAGGCGCCCGAGTTTCGCGGCGCCCGCAAGCTGGTCAAGGGATTCGTCGACCGGTCGATCTCGCTGATCGCCCTGCTCCTGCTCTCGCCGCTGCTGGCGGTGATCGCGCTGGCCATCAAGGTCGACAGTCGGGGTCCGGTGCTGTTCCGCCAGACCCGGGTCGGCCAGGGCGGCGAGGAGTTCGGCGTCTTCAAGTTCCGCACCATGGTGGTCAACGCCGACGCCCTGCTCGCCGAGCTGGCCGCACGCAACGAGACCGACGGCCTGATGTTCAAGATGCGCGACGATCCGCGCGTCACCAGGGTGGGCCGGCTGCTGCGCAAGTGGTCGCTGGACGAGCTGCCCCAGCTCGCCAACGTCCTGCTCGGGCAGATGAGCCTGGTCGGCCCGCGCCCGCCGCTGCCCTCCGAGGTGGCCCGCTACGACGGCGACGTGGCCCGCCGACTGCTGGTCAAGCCCGGCATGACCGGCCTGTGGCAGGTCAGCGGCCGATCCGACCTGAGCTGGGAGGACGGCATCCGGCTCGACCTCTACTACGTGGAGAACTGGTCGCTCGCGGCCGACCTGACCATCCTCTGGAAGACGTTCGGCGCCGTGCTCAACAGCCGCGGCGCGTACTGAGGCGGACCGTCAGGGCTGCGGGCCCAGCCAGTCCAGGCAGACCACCACCGCGTCGTCGACCAGGTCGCCGGCCACGAACGCGCGCAGGTCGCCGATCAGCGACCGGACGGCGTCCAGCGCCTCCATCGGCCCGGTGCGGCGCAGGAACCGGTCCAGCGCCGCCTCGCCGTACCGGACCCGCTCGGCGGTCGCGTCGATCACCCCGTCGCTGACCACGAAGAGCCGGTCGCCGCGCTCCAGCTGGAACCGCTGCTCCCGGTAGTCGGTGGCCTCGAACATGCCGAGCGGGAACTGCTTGTCCAGCACCTGCTCGGCCACCACGCCGTCGCGCAGCCGGATCAGGCGGGGCGAGCCGGCGTCGACCGCGGTCAGCGCGCCGGTGGCCAGGTCCAGCTCCAGCAGGAGCACGGAGAGGTGCTGCGCGCCCCGATGCTGCGCGAAGATCGCCTGGTCGGCCAGGGCGGCCTGGTCGGCGAGGGAGATACCGGCCCGGCGGGCGTTGCGCAGCGCGTACGTGGCCAGCGAGGTGAGCAGCGCCGCCGCCACGCCCTCGCCGAAGCCGTTGAGCACCGCGAGCCAGAGCCGGTGGCCGTCGTCGGACCAGTCGAAACTGTCCCCACGCACCGCGTACGCCGGCTCCAGCTGCCCGGCGAGGCTGAACGAGGGCCGGATCCGGCTGCGCCCGGGCAGCAGCTCCCACTGCATCTCGGCGGCCAGGGTGAGCCGTCGGCTGCGGCGGGCGCCAAGGTAGATGTCGGTGGTCGAGGTGACGGCGGCCAGCTCGTGCCCGACCACGGTGGCGATGGTGTCCAGCTGCCGGAGGGCGTCCGGGTCGTCGGGCGCCGGTGAGATCCGCAGCACGCCCCGGCGCTCACCCCGCATCCCCACCGGGAACCAGCCGGTTCCGTCGACGACCACCGGCTCCTGGTGGTCGAAGGCGCGCCAGGCCGGGTGACCGGGGCCGGTGATCGGCTCACCGCCGCCCAGCGGCAGCAGTTCGGCGAGCCGGTAGTCGACCTGGTAGAGCTCGGTGCGGGTGATCCCGTACCGGCGGGCCAGTTCGGCGGCGAGCCGGTCCACGATGAGATCTGTCGGCGCATCCGTCACGATCTGACGCGCGCGAACCTCCGCTCCGCTCATCTTTGCTCCTTTGCACAGGTCGCCGGGCTGGTCCGGGGAGTAGTCTCGGGCCCACCATGACCGAAGAGCGCGGTCCCCGGGGACCTGAAGCGAGTATGTCCGCCGCCCTGGACGAGGCGGCGGGCACCCTGCTGGCCGTCTGGGAGGCGGCGCGGGAGCGCACCACCAGCCGGCTCTCCGGAGCCCAGCTCCGCGCGGTCATGGTCATCGAGCAGTATGACGGGATCAACCTCCGTCGGCTCGCCACCCTGACCGACATGCTGCTCTCCTCCGCCAGCCGACTCTGCGACCGGTTGGTGGCGGCCGGGATGCTGGAGCGCGAGCCGGGCCGCTACGACCGCCGGGAGATCTCGCTGCACCTCACCCCGGCGGCCCGACGGCTCCTCGCCGAGCTGCGCACCGACCGGCGACACCGGCTGGCGCGGATCCTGGCCGGGATGAGCGTGGACGGCCGGGCGGCCCTGCTGCGCGGGATGCGCGAGTTCGACGAGGTCGGCCGGCGCGGTGAGGCCACCGTGGCCGAGGGCTGGCCGGTCCTGCAACCCTCCGGGGAGCGCATCGGGGACCCGTCGGCCGAGCCGACGCCGCCGGCGCCGGCCGCCGAACCCACCCCGCCTGCCCCGGCCGGCGAACCGCACCCGCCCGGTGAACCCCCGGTGGCCCGCACCGCCTGACCCGGCCCGGTCGACCACCGGGACCGCGCCCTCAGTCGAGGGCGACCGCGGCCCGGGCCGTGCGCAGCCGCGCGACCACCCGGGGATGCTCGGTCAGAGCCCGCTCCAGGGCACCGAGGACGTCGTCGAGCACCTCCCGTCCGCCCCGGGCGGTGAGCGCCTCCCCCTGCCACCGGACGAAGTCCAGCAGCAGCTGGTCGTCGTCCACGCGGACGGCCGCGACCAGCGCGTCCACCAGGTGCGCGAGTCCCGAGGCGACGTCCTCGGCGGTCTCCTCCGGCGGATCGACCACGCTCAGCGCGAGCCGGACCAGATCACGCCTGCGGTGCAGCACCGCCACGTACGCGTCGTCCGGCGGGGGCGGCGGGGCGCCGGTGTGCGCGCCGGCCGACAGCGGTCCGGACAGCAGCCGGACCGCGTCCCGGGCGCTGGCGCCCCAGGCCGCCGCGCCGATCGCCGTCGCCCACCGACCCTCCGGACCGAAGCCGGGACCGCCGGCCAGCACCGGCACCCCGGCCGTCCGGCTCGCCTCCACCATCCGCGCCGCCCGGACCAGCCGGTTGGGCTGCACACAGCTCAGCAGCACCGCGTCCGGGCCGGTCTGGTGCAGGTAGGAGACCAGGTGCCGGGCCGGCACGCTGGCGCCCAGGAAGGTGACCCGCCACCCGGCCGCCCGGACCACCTCGCTGACGATCCGCGCGGCCAGCGCGTGCCACTCGCCCTCGACGCAGGCCACCACCACGTGCCCGCGGCGCGGCGGGCCGACGGCCGCGCCCAGCGCGTCGACCACCAGTTCACTGACGTGGGTCGCGGCGTGCTCCTGGGCGACGCTCCAGGAACCGGTGAGCCACCGCCGGCCGATCTCCCGCTGGGCGACCGCGACCAGGTCGACCAGGACGTCCGCGACCGAGCAGCCCTCGGCCAGCAGGCCCTGGGCGAGCGCGACCGCGCCGGCCCGGTCGGCCCGCTCCAGGTGGTCGAGGTACGCGGCGAGCGACTCCGGCCCGATCCGGCAGGCCGCACTCACGCGGCGGCCACGGCCAGCATGGCGATGTCGTCGTGCGGCTGCCCGTCGAGCCACTCGTCGACGAGCTGGAGGACCCGGTCGACCAGGGCCGCCGGCGGCAGCCCGGCGCCGGAGGCCAGCGCCTGGCGCAGCCGGGCCTCGCCGAACATGGCCACCTCGGTGGGGCCGCCCCGGGCCTCGGTCACCCCGTCGGTGTACGTCAGGAGCAGGTCGCCCGGGGCCAGCCGGATCTCCGCCTCGACGAACCGCGCGTCGGTCAGCGCCCCCACCGGCATGCCGCCGACGGGGGCCGCCTCGATCCCGCCGCCGGCCCGGACGACCAACGGCGCCGGATGGCCGCCGCCGGCCACCCGGACCAGCAGCCCGCCGTCCGGCTCCCGGGTCAGCGTGCCCAGCAGGAGCGTGGTGAACTGGGCCCGGCGGGCCGCGCCGGGCGCGTCCAGCAGGGCCCGGTTGAGCAGCTCCATCAGCTCCCGGGGCCGCTGTTCGACCAGGCGCAGCGTCTGCAACGACTGGCGGACCCGGCCGGTCAGCACGGCCGCGCCGACGCCCTTGCCGCAGACGTCGCCGAGCGCGAACAGGCCACCCGCGGGGGTGGGGAAGAGGTCGTAGAAGTCGCCGCCGATGCGCAGGCTGTCCCCGGCCGCCCGGTAACCGCCGGCCAGCGCCATCCCGGCCAGTCGGGGCAGCTCCGGCGGAAGCAGGCTGTTCTGCAGCACGCGGGCCAGGTGGGCCTGCTCGCCGTAGAGTTCGGCGGCGGCCAGCGCGGCGCCCGCCCGGGCGGCGAACTCCCGGGCCAGCGAGATCTCCCGCTGGTCGAAGCCGGGCCGCTCGGGGCGCCGGGCCAGGACGAGCGCGCCGGCCGGGCCGCCGGCGCTGGGCATCGGGCTGATCAGCACGGTGCCCGGCCGTCCGAAGCCCGCCGGCAGCACCTCGGCCAGGTCGGCCAGCTCCGCGTCCAGCCAGGGGCTGGGCTCGGTGAGGTCGCCCTCCAGCGCCTCGACCAGCCCGGGGACCGACTCCACCGTCCGCCAGCCGGCCACGCCGGTGACCGGGCCGGGGTCGCCGGTCGCGTACCGGATCCAGTGCGGCTCGTCCTCGGCCGGGGGCGGCGGGCGGTGCACCACCACGGCGACGTCGGCCAGGTAGGGCACCGGCAGGTCGACGGCGGTGCGCAGCGTCTGGTCACGGTGCAGGGAGAGCCCGAGGCGGCTGCCGGCCTGGGCGAGGAAGGCGGTCCGGGACCGCTCGGTGAGCAGCGCGTCGGTGCGCGCCTGCTCCTCGGTGACGTCCCGCACGTACCAGGCGCGGCGTTCCCCGGCGAGCCCGCGTCGTACGCCCCGCAGCCGCCGGCCGTGGTGCTCGGTCTCGAACGATTCGGCGCCGTCGCGGGTCGCCTCGGCCAGCCCGGGCACCGCGCAGCCGGCCAAATCCACGCCCGGCGTCAGCTCGGGGAGGAGTTCCGCCGCCATGGCGTTGACCAGGGCCACCTCGCCGGCGGCGTCGACGGTCACGACGGCCTCGGCCAGCCCGTCCAGCAGTTCCCGGGCGAGCTGGTCGTCGGCCGGCAGCGCGGCACCGACCCCGGCCACCCGCCGGGGTCGCTTCCTCCGGGCGTGTCCACCGCCGCTGACCGGCCCGGCGACACCGCCCCGACGCGCGGCGGTCACCGCCGGTGGCCGGGCGCTTCGGTCGGTCGACCCGTGCGCATGCTGTCGGTGCACCCCTCACTCGCCGGACAGGTTGCCTGACGGCAAGCGTACCCAGCGGGCACGACGAATGCTTGTCGAGGACGGCCCCGGTCAGCCGCTCCGGGCCAGCCAGCCCACCGGTCGGTCGACGATCCGGCGGACCACCGAGGTGGCTCCGCCGACCGCGGCGGACTGGGCGCCGAGCACGGCGGGTCGCACCGTGACCGGGGACCAGGCGGCGGTGAGCACCCGACGGGAGACCTCCGCCGCCACCGGGGGACGCAGCCAGGGGGAGAGCGGGGCGTATCCGCCCCCGAGCACCACGGTGTCCAGGTCCAGCAGGTTCACCACGCCCGCCACCGCCACGCCGAGGGCGGTGCCGGCGTCGGCCAGGGCGGCCAGCGTGGCCGCGTCACCGGCCTCGGCCAGGTCGGCGAGGCGGGTGGCGGCGGTGTCCGCCGGCAGTTCGGCGCCGGGCAGCCCGGCGGCGGCCAGGATCGCCTCCTGGCCGGCGTACCGCTCCAGGCAGCCCCGGCCACCGCAGCGGCAGGGCCGCCCCTGCGGCTGCACCGGGAAGTGACCGATCTCTCCGCTCCAGCCGCGCGCCCCCCGGTAGAGCGCACCGTCCAGCACGATGCCGGCGCCGATGCCGATCTCACCGGTGACGTGCAGGAAGCTGCGCGGGCCGGCGGGGCCGGCGTACAGCTCGCCGAGCGCGGCGAGGTTGGCCTCGTTGTCGACCACCAGCGGCGGGACGCCGTCGACCGGCTCGGCGAGGGGCTGCCCGGCGAGCAGCGCCGGCACGTCCACGTCCCGCCAGCCCAGGTTCGGCGCCAGCCGGAGCAGGCCGCCGTCGCCCACCAGGCCCGGCACGGCGAGCGCGGCGCCGGCCAGGGTCAACCCGTCGCGTACGGCGGCGGCACGCGCCTCGGCGGCCAGCGCGGCCAGCCGGGCCAGCGCGTCGGCGGGGGAGACCGGGCGCAGGTCGGCGCGGCGGACCAGGTGGTGCCGGACCGTGCCGGTCAGGTCGACCACGCAGGCCGCCAGGTAGTCGACGTTCACCTCCAGGCCCAGGCCGGCCGGGCCGTCGGCGGCGAGCACCAGGCCGCGGGCCGGCCGGCCCGCACCGGTGCGCGGCGGTGGCTCGGCCTCGGCGACCAGCCGCCCGGCGATCAGGTCGTCGACGACGGCGGAGACGGTGGCCCGGGTCAGCCCGGTCCCGGCGGCGAGGCCGGCCCGCGAGGGCGGTCGGTCGGCGGCGGCGATCCGCCGGAGCACCACCGCGAGATTCAGCTCACGCAGGCTGCCCTGCCGGACCGCTCCGGCGGTGCTGGCGCTGGTCACCACTTGACACTGCCACATCCCCGCCATTTAATTCAACCGCTGAACAAATCGCGGACGCCACCACCACCCGGAGGTTCCCATGGCACCCCGTCCCACCCCCGCGGACAAGTTCTCCTTCGGTCTCTGGACCGTGGGCTGGCCCGCCCGCGACCCGTTCGGCGACGCCACCCGGCCCGAGCTGGACGCCGTCGAGGCCGTGCACAAGCTCGCCGAGCTCGGCGCGTACGGGATCACGTTCCACGACGACGACCTGGTCCCGTTCGGCGCGGACGCGGCCACCCGCGACGCCCGGCTGAGCCGGTTCCGCAAGGCGCTCGACGAGACCGGCCTGGTCGTGCCGATGGTCACCACCAACCTGTTCAACCACCCGGTGTTCAAGGACGGCGGCTTCACCAGCAACGACCGCGACGTGCGCCGCTACGCGCTGCGCAAGGTGCTGCGCAACGTCGACCTCGCCGCCGAGCTGGGCGCGAAGACGTTCGTCATGTGGGGCGGCCGGGAAGGCGCCGAGTACGACGTGGCCAAGGACGTCCAGGCCGCGCTCGAGCGCTACCGGGAGGCCGTCGACCTGCTCTGCCAGTACGTCGTCGACAACGGCTACGACCTGCGCTTCGCGCTCGAACCCAAGCCGAACGAGCCGCGGGGCGACATCCTGCTCCCCACCGTCGGCCACGCGCTCGGCTTCATCTCCACCCTGGCCCGCCCGGAGATGGTCGGGCTCAACCCGGAGGTCGGCCACGAGCAGATGGCCGGGCTCAACTTCGCCCACGGCATCGCCCAGGCGCTCTGGCAGGGCAAGCTGTTCCACATCGACCTCAACGGCCAGCGCGGCATCAAGTACGACCAGGACCTGGTCTTCGGCCACGGCGACCTGCTCAACGCGTTCGCCCTGGTCGACCTGCTGGAGCACGGCGGCCCGAACGGCGGCCCGGCCTACGACGGCCCGCGCCACTTCGACTACAAGCCCTCCCGCACCGAGGACATGACCGGCGTGTGGGCCTCCGCCGAGGCGAACATGCGGACCTACCTGCTGCTCAAGGAGCGGGCCGCGGCGTTCCGCGCCGACCCGGAGGTCGCCGAGGCGCTCGCCGCCGCCCGGGTGGCCGAGCTGGCCACCCCGACGCTGAACCCCGGTGAGGGCTACGCCGAGCTGCTCGCCGACCGGACCGCGTTCGAGGAGTTCGACCCGGAGGCGGCCGGGGCGAAGGGCTTCGGCTTCGTCCGGCTCAACCAGCTCGCCGTCGAGCACGTGCTCGGCGCGCGCTGAGGCGGGCCGCCATGCCGCTCGTCGCGGGGGTCGACTCGTCGACCCAGTCCTGCAAGGTGGTGGTCCGGGACGCGGAGACCGGGGCGCTGGTCCGGCAGGGCCGGGCGCCCCACCCGGCCGGCACCGAGGTCGACCCCGCCGCCTGGTGGGACGCCCTGCGGGCGGCCGTCGCCGAGGCCGGCGGCCTGGCCGACGTGGCCGCCGTCTCGGTCGGCGGCCAGCAGCACGGCATGGTCTGCCTGGACGAGGCGGGCGAGGTGGTCCGCCCGGCGCTGCTGTGGAACGACACCCGCTCCGCCGACGCCGCCCGGGACCTCGTCGAGGAGGCCGGCGGCGGGGAGACCGGCCGCCGGTTCTGGGCCGAGGCCACCGGCGCGGTGCCGGTGGCCAGCTTCACCGCCACCAAGCTGCGCTGGCTGGCCCGGCACGAGCCGGCGAACGCCGACCGGGTGGCCGCGGTCTGCCTGCCGCACGACTGGCTCACCTGGCGGCTGGCCGGCGCTCCCGGCCTGGACGCGCTGCGCACCGACCGGGGCGACGCCAGCGGCACCGGCTACTGGTCGCCGCGCACCGGCGAATACCGGCTCGACCTGCTGGAGCAGGCCTTCGGCCGGCGCCCGCGGGTCCCGGTCGTGCTCGGTCCGGCCGAGGCGGCCGGACAGCTCGACCCGGCGACGCTCGGCGACGGGCCGACCGCCGCCGGTCCGGTCGGCGGCGCAGGGTCCGGCGCCGCCGGCCGGGTCCTCCTCGGGCCGGGCACCGGAGACAACGCGGCGGCGGCGCTCGGCGTCGGCGCCGGCCCGGGGGACGTGGTCGTCTCGATCGGCACCTCCGGCACGGTGTTCGCGGTGGCCGACGCGCCGGCCGCCGACGCCGCCGGCGCGGTGGCCGGGTTCGCCGACGCCACCGGGCGGTTCCTGCCGCTGGTCTGCACGTTGAACGCGGCCCGGGTGCTCGACGCCGCCGCGACGCTGCTCGGCGTCGACCTCGACACGCTCGGCGAGTTGGCGCTGGCCGCTCCACCGGGCGCGGACGGCCTGGTCCTGGTGCCGTACCTGGAGGGGGAACGGACGCCGGACCGCCCGCACGCCACCGGCGAGCTGCGCGGCCTGACGCTGGGCACGTCGACCCCGGCGCACCTGGCCCGGGCCGCCGTCGAGGGCATGCTCTGCGGGCTCGCCGACGGCCTCGACGCGCTGCTCGCCCAGGGCGCCCGCGCCGACCGGATCATCCTGGTCGGCGGTGGGGCCCGGTCCGCCGCGGTCCGCGCGATCGCGCCGCAGGTCTTCGGCCGCCCGGTGGTGGTCCCACCGCCCGGTGAGTACGTGGCCGACGGCGCGGCCCGCCAGGCCGCGTGGGTCGCGCTGGGCGGCGACGCCCCGCCGGCCTGGTCGATCGGCGACACCGAGGAGTACACGGCCGAGCCGGTGCCCGCCATCCGCGAGCGCTACGCCCGCGCCCGGGGGTAAGGAAGGGCCCCTTCTTAACGCCTCCGGTAGAGGAAGGGCCCCTTTTTAACCCGCGCGGCAGGCCGGGGGCGGTGTCCCGGATCCGGCCCGCACCTGGTTGGCTGCCCTGCATGAGTTCCACCAGGATCTCCCGGCGCGGGAACGCGGCGCACCGGTTCTACAGCGTCGTCGTCTTCGTGGTGCTCGCCTCGCTGGACAACGTGGCGATCGGCCTCGTGCCGCCGCTGTACGGGCCGATCTCCGAGGCGTTCGACGTACCCCAGCGGATGCTCGGCCTGGTCACCGCGGTCAGCTTCCTGGTCAGCGCGCTGGCCGCGGTGGGCTGGGCGTACGTCGGCGACCGGAGCAACCGCAAGCCGTTGCTGATGGTCGGCACGCTGGTCTGGGCGGCCGGCACCGCCGGCAGCGCGCTGGCCGGGCAGTACCCGACGTTCCTGGCCGCCCAGCTCGTCGCCGCGGTCGGGCTGGGCGCGGTCGGCTCGGTCGGCTTCTCCGTGGTCACCGACCTGATCTCGCCGCGCCGCCGCGGCCTGGTGATGAGCTTCTGGGGCCTGTCCCAGGGCGTCGGCACGCTGGCCGGCACGCTCACCGGCGGCCTGCTCGGCGCGACCGACTGGCGGCGGCCGTTCCTGCTGCTGACCGTCGTCGGGCTAGCGGCCACCGCGGCGTACCTGTTCACGTACGACATCCGGCGCGGGCAGAGCGAGCCGGAGCTGGCCGAGGCGCTCGACGCCGGCGGCGAGTACGACTACCGGATCAGCCGCGCCGACCTGCCCCGGATCCTGGCCCGGCGGACCAACCGGTGGCTGATCCTGCAGGGACTGACCGCCCAGGCCGCGTTCGGCTCGCTGGTCTGGCTGCCGGTGCTTTTCAGCCAACGCGCCGAGGCGCAGGGCTACTCGCCGGCCACGGCGGTGGTGGTGGGCAGCGTCTTCGCCACCCTGTTCCAGCTCGGCGGCGCGCTGTCGATCGTGGGCGGGCTGGTCGGCGACGCGCTGCAACGGCGTACGCCGAGTGGCCGGGCCCTGGTCGCGGCCGTGGGCATCCTCGCGGCCGTGCCGTTCTACCTGGTGCTGTTCTTCGTGCCGATCGAGATCGACGTGCCCGACGGCGGCGGCTCCGGCGCGGTGGTGTCGGCGGTGCTGTCCAGTGTGCTGACCGAGCCGACGGTCGGGCTGAGCCTGCTCACCGCCGTGGTGGCGCTGGCGCTCACCTCGGCCAACTCGCCCAACTGGTTCGCGCTGATCGCCGACGTCAACCCGCCCGAGCACCGGGGCACGGTCTACAGCCTGGGCAACCTGGTCAACGGCGTGGGACGGGCGGCCGGCAACGGGGTGGTCGGGCTGGTGTTCGGCGGGCTGCGGCTGGTGTTCCCGCCGCCGCTGAACTACGCCGTCGGGCTGGCCGCGTTCCAGCTCTTCTTCATCCCCACCGGCATCATGTACTGGCTCGCCGCCCGCACGTCACCCCGGGACATCGCGCAGGTCGACGCGCTCCTGCACACCCGCGCCGACCGCCTGGAAGGAAGGGCCCCTTCTTAACGGGTGAGTGTTAAGAAGGGGCCCTTCCTATACCGGAGGCGTTAACAGGGGGCCCTTCCTTACACCCACCACACGGTGACGTCGGTGGGGACCGTGTCGCCGTCCAACGGGGCGCTGGACACCAGCACCGAGGCGCCGGCCGGCAGCGGCACCGCCGCCGCGCCGAAGTTGGTCAGCACGGTGAGGTCACCGTTGGTGAACGTCAGCACCTCGTCACCGGAGGACAGGAACCGCAGCGGGCCCCGTGCCAGCGCGTGCTCGCGGCGCAACCGCAGCGCCGTGCGGTACAGCTCGTACGTCGAGCCGGGCACGCCGCGCTGCCGGTCCAGCGCGTACTCGGCCCACATCGGCGGCTGGGGCAGCCAGCTCGCGTCCGTCGGCCCGAAGCCGTACGACGGGGCGTCGGCCTCCCACGGGATCGGCACCCGGCAGCCGTCGCGGCCGCGCTGGGTGTGCCCGCTGCGGGCCCAGGTGGGGTCCTGCCGGGCCTCGTCGGGCAGCGTGGTGTGCTCCGGCAACCCCAGCTCCTCGCCCTGGTAGAGGTAGGCCGAGCCGGGCAGCGCGAGCATGAGCAGGCTGGCCGCCCGGGCCCGGCGCAGGCCGAGCGCCACGTCGGGCTGCGGGTCGTCGACGCCGATGCCGTTCATCCGGCCGCCGGCGGTGGTCAGCCCGAGCCGGGAAGCGTGCCGGACCACGTCGTGGTTGGACAGCACCCACGTGGTCGGGGCGCCCACCGAGTCGGTGGCCTCCAGGGAGCGGGTGATCACCGCGTACTGGGCCGGGGCGGTCCAGGCGGCCATCAGGTATTCGAAGTTGAACGCCTGGTGCATCTCGTCCGGCCGGACGTAGCGGGCCAGCCGCTCGGCCGGCTCCACCCACGCCTCGGCGACCAGGACCCGCTCCCCGGCGTACGAGTCGAGCAGCCGGCGCCACTCCCGGTAGATCTCGTGCACGCCGTCCTGGTCCCACATCGGCGGCCGGGGCTTGTCCACCTCGCTGCCGGAGAGGATCTCCTGCGGTTCCTGCCAGTCGGCCAGGTCGGCCTGCTTGATCAGGCCGTGCGCGACGTCCACCCGGAACCCGTCCACGCCCCGGTCGAGCCAGAAGCGCAGGACGCCGAGGAACTCCTCGCGCACCTCCGGGTTGTCCCAGTTGAGGTCGGGCTGGCCGGGGTCGAACAGGTGCAGGTACCACTGCCCGTCCGGCAGCCGGGTCCAGGCCGGTCCGCCGAACACGCTCTCCCAGTCGTTCGGGGCCTCGGCGCCGTCCGGGCCCTTGCCGTCCCGGATGACGTAGCGCTGCCGCTCCGGGCTGCCCGGCGCCGCCGCCACGGCGGCGGTGAACCAGCGGTGCGCGGAGGAGGTGTGGTTGGGCACCAGGTCGACGATCACCCGCAGGCCGCGTGCCTTCGCCTCGGTGATCAGCTTGTCGGCGTCGGCGAGCGTGCCGAAGAGCGGGTCGACGTCCCGGTAGTCGGCCACGTCGTAACCGGCGTCGGCCTGCGGGGACGGATAGAACGGGGACAGCCAGAGCGCGTCGACGCCCAGCTCGGCGAGGTGGTCGAGGCGGGCCGTGATGCCCGGCAGGTCGCCGATGCCGTCGCCGTCGGAGTCGGCGAACGAGCGCGGGTAGACCTGGTAGATGACCGCCTCGGTCCACCAGCCGGTGGCCGGGCTCTGCTGCGTCGCGTCGGTGTTCAGCGCCTTCTCCCTGTCGTGCGTGCGGGGCGAACGGGTCCGTTCAGTGTGCCCGGGGCGGCGCGGTCGACTCCCGCACCACCAGGCGAGTGGGGAGGATCACCGACGACGGCGTCCCCCCGTCGGTGTCGGCGTCGCGCGGGGCCGGCACCAGACCGGCGTACGGCTCCGCGACCCGGGCGCCCAGCGGGTCGAGCAGGATGCGCGCGGCGAGCAGTCCCTGCTCGGCGGCGGGCTGGGCGATCGTGCTCAGCCCGAGCACCCCGGCCAGGTCGTGGTCGTCGATGCCGATCACGCTGACGTCCTGCGGGACCCGGAGTCCGGCGTCGCGCAGCGCCGTGACCGCACCCATCGCCATCTCGTCGCAGGCGGCGAAGATGGCGGTCGGCGGTTCGCCCCGGGCGAGCAGCTCGGCGGTCGCCCGGGTGCCGCCGTCGATGGTGAACCGGGACTCGACGTCGAGGCTCGGGTCGGGGCGGATGCCGGCCCCACGCAGCGCCTCCTGGTAGCCGCGCCGCCGGTCGAGGTGGGTGGTGAAGGCCAGTTCGTCGTCGGGGTCGCCGGAGATGTGCGCGATCCGGGTGTGGCCGAGGTCGAGCAGGTGGCGGGTGGCGGTCCGGGCGGCGGCCACGTCGTCGATGCGGACGCAGGGCCAGCCGGGCACACCGCTGCCGGAGCTGATCGTCACCCCGGGCAGGTCCAGCTTGGTCAGCGCGTGCACGTCGGCCGCGCGCAGCGGGGTGGCGACCAGCATGATCGCGTCCACCCGCTTGTGCAGGCCGGCCGGGCGGAGCACCCGCTGGCGGGTCTGCTCCCGGCCGCCGAGGTTGTAGAGCAGCAGGTCGTAGCCGTTCTGCTGGAGGTAGTCCTCGACCGCCTCGACCACGGTGCCGAAGAACCAGCGGGTGATCCGGGGGACCACCACCGCGACGGTGCCGGTCCGGCCGCCGGCCAGTCGGGAGGCGCTCGGCGAGACCGCGTACTGGAGCTGCTCGGCGGCGGCGAGCACCCGCCGGCGGGTGGCGGCGGAGACCGTCGGCAGCCCGCGCAGCGCCCGGGAGACGGTGGCCGTGGAGACCCCGGCCAGGCGGGCGACGTCGTCAATCTTGGTCATCGTGGCTCCCCGCTGCGACCCGTGTCCCGCCGCCGCCGGCCGGCGGCGGCGGGACGACGGATCAACCCTTGACGCTGCCGGCGAGCAGGCCCCGCACGAAGTAGCGCTGGAGGGACAGGAACACCAGCAGCGGTACGACGATCGAGACGAACGCGCCGGCGGTGAGCCGTTGCCACTCGTTGCCCCGCGTGCCGGCCAGCTCGGCGAGCCGGACCGTCAGCGGGGCGGTCTCGTCGCCGCCCCCGGCGAAGATCAGCGCGACCAGCAGGTCGTTCCAGACCCAGAGGAACTGGAAGATGCCGATCGCCGCGAGCGCGGGCGTGATCAGCGGCAGCACGATGGTCCGGAAGATCTTCGGGTGGGTGGCGCCGTCGACCCGGGCCGCCTCCATCAGGTCGCCGGGGAGCTGCGAGATGAAGTTGTGCAGCAGGTAGACGGCGAACGGGAGCGCGAAGCAGGTGTGTGCGAACCACACCTGCGCGAACTTCTGCTCGTCGACCAGGTCCCACGCGGGGAGGATCTGGACCCCGCCGAGGGTGACGCCGGTGGAGAAGAACCTCAGCAGCGGCACGAGGGCCATCTGCAGCGGCACGATCTGCAGCGCGAAGATCCCGATGTAGAGCCAGTCCCGGCCCTTGAAGTTGATCCAGGCCAGCGCGTACGCGGCCAGCGAGGCGAACGCGATCGGGAAGAGCACCGACGGGATGGTGATCGCCAGTGAGTTGATGAAGTAGCTGGCGAGCTGCCCCGACGAGCCGGTGCTGAACAGCACGTCCTGGTAGTTCTGCAGGGTGAACTGCGGGTCGCGGAAGAACGTCCACCAGCCGGTGGTCTTGATCTGGTCCTCCGGCCGGAACGAGGAGATGAACAGGCCGAAGGTCGGGATCGTCCAGAGCAGCGCGAGCACGATCGAGACCAGGGTGGCGGTGCGGCTGTTGAGCCGCTTGCGGACCCGGGCGGCCCGGGTGAGCGGCGCCGGGGGTTGGACGCCGGCTCCGACGGTGGGCGTGGCGGTGGTCATCTCAGCCCTCCCGCTGCTTGCGCAGGTTGCGGATCTGGTAGATCACGAGCGGCAGGACCAGGACGAACAGGAAGACCGCGAGCGCCGAGCCCTGCCCGTTCTCGCCGTACCGGAACGCCTGGTTGTACATCTCGGTCGCGATCACGTTGGTGTCGTAGTTGCCGTTGGTGGCGGTCCGGACGATGTCGAAGACCTTGAGCGTGGCGATGGAGATCGTCACCACCACCACGATCAGCGCGGGCCGGATGCTCGGCATGGTGATCCGCCAGAACATCTGCCAGGCGGTGGTGCCGTCCAGCCGGGCCGCCTCGATGATGTCCGCCGGGATGGCCTTGATGGCCGCGGAGAGCACCACCATGGCGAAGCCGGCCTGGATCCACACCATGATCACGATCAGCAGGAGCGTGTTCAGCGGCGAGTCGAGCAACCACTGCTTCGGCTCGCCGCCGAGGCTGACCACGATCTGGTTGAGCAGGCCGATCTGCTCCTGCCCGTCGCCCCGGAAGGCGTAGATGAACCGCCAGATGATGGCGGCGCCGACGAACGAGATCGCCATCGGCAGGAAGATCAGCGACTTGGCCGCCGACTCGAACCGGGCCTTGTCCACCAGGACGGCGTAGACCAGGCCGAACGCGCTGGCCACCAGCGGGACCAGCAGCACCCAGACCAGGGTGTTGAGCAGGACCCGGAAGATCGAGTCCTCGGAGAACATCCAGCCGTAGTTGTCCAGCCCCACCCAGTCGGTGCTGCGCGCGTCCATGAAGGAGAGCAGCGTGGTGCGGATGGCCGGCACCACCAGACCGATGGTCAGGAACAGCAGCGTCGGCAGCAGGAAGAAGAACGCGAACAGGCCCTCACGCTGCTTGCGCCGGCGCGGCGGCGGACCGCCGGCCGTCACGGCCGCGACCAGCTGCGCCTCCCGGCGCCGGGCGAACCAGGCCGGCACCACGTCGAGGAGCAGGAGCAGGCCGCCCACCACCGCGACGAAAGCGATCAGCCCGTACATCAGCATGAGGAACTTCGGCTGTTCCGCCGCGAAGTCGAACTCCATCAACCCTCCCTCAAGGGTTCGGATGCCTCGAGGGTGGCCCGGTCCGCGTCGCGGACCGGGCCACCCTCTCAGATCACTTCCAGCTGCCCTCGATGTCGTTCAGGACGCTCGTGGTGTCCTTGCCGTTGATCCAGGCGACCATGCCCTTCCAGAAGGTGCCCGCGCCGACCGCGGCCGGCATCAGGTCCGAGCCGTCGAAGCGGAAGACGGTCTTCTCGTCCTGCAGGATGCCCACGGAGAGCTTGTCCACCGGGTTCGGGACGTTGTTGAGGTCCAGCTTCTTGTTCGCGGACACCCAGTCACCGATCTTGGCGCGGCTGTTGGCGTACTCGCCGGAGGCCAGGTAGGTCTGCACCGCCTGGACCTCGGGACGGTCGGCGAAGGCCGCGACGAACTCGCCGCCACCCAGCACCGGCTTGCCCTTGGCCGGGTCGATCGCCGGGAAGTAGAACGCGAAGACGTCGCCGTCCTCGGCCACCTTGGTGCCCTGCGGCCACTGGTTGGCGTAGAAGGACGCCTGGCGGTGCAGCGCGCACTTGCCGGAGGTGATCGGCGTGCCGGCCTCCTGGAACGCGGTGGTGGCGATGCTCTTCACGCCGCCGAAGCCGCCGTTGACGTACTTCTCGTTCTTCAGGATGGTGCCGGCCTGGTTGACGGCCGTGGCGACCTGCGGGTCGTTGAACGGGATGCCGTGGGTGGTCCACTGGTCGTAGACCTCGGGGCCCGCGGTACGCAGCAGGACGTCCTCGATCCAGTCGGTGGCCGGCCAGCCGGTGGCGTCACCGGACTCGATGCCGGCGCACCACGGCTTGGTGCCGCTCGCCGCGATCTTGTCGCTGAGGTCGATCAGCTCCTGCCAGGTGGTCGGGACCGACCAGCCCTTCTCCTTGAAGGTCTTCGGCGAGTACCACACGAAGGACTTCACGTTGGAGCCCAGCGGGGCGCCGTAGAACTGGCCGTTGACGGTGCTGTACTTCAGCCAGTCGGGGGAGTAGTTCTGCTCGGCCATGGCCTTGGTGTCGGCGCCGGCCGGCTTGAGCTTGCCCGAGTCGACGAAGCGCTTCAGCAGACCCGGCTGCGGGATGAAGGCGATGTCGGGGGCGTTGCCGCCGTCCACCCGGACGGGGAGCTGGGCCTCGAACTCGCCCGAGCCCTCGTGGTCGATCTCGATGCCGGTGCAGTCCTCGAACTGCTTCCAGGACTGGTCCAGCCGGTCGGCCTCGATGTCACGGATCGAGGAGTAGATCGTGACCTTCTTGCCGTCGTTGCCCTGGTACTTCTCGTATGCCGCGCACTCGGGCGAGCTCGCGTTGTCGCTCTTCTTGTCGTTGCCGGTGCCGCAGGCGGCGACGCCGAGCGCCAGCCCCAGCACGCCGGTGACCGCGAGAGCCTGGCGTGATCTGGCAAACGCCATGCCGATCTCCTTCCTTGCCGGCGCGTGGGGGGAAATCGAACCCGCGCCGGTCCGATGGTCGTCCCCACATGTAAGCGCTTGCATCGCGTCCGGTCCACCCCCCTGCCGGACACGGCCCGGTAACAATCCCGAAACCCTCGCCAGCGGCCGTGGGTGCGCTCCCACGAATCTTCCGTTCGATGGAACTTTCTGTCACGCTGTCCGCATCAGATTGAAGACTTTCAACATAGGAGGCAGTGGATGCGTAAGCGGTGGCTCAGTCTCGCGTCCGGGGTGGCGGTCCTGGCGGCGGCGGTCCTGGTCCCGGCGGCGCCCGCCCTGGCCGCGCCGACCTTCAAGGTCCCGTTCCCGTGCAACCAGTCCTGGTCCGGCCAGACGCGGACCAATCACAGTCCGGCGAACGCCATCGACTTCAACCGCGCCGACGACCTCGGCGACCCGGTGGTGGCCAGCGCGCCCGGCACGGTCGACGTGGTGACGAACCTCGGCGACACGAGCTACGGCAAGTACGTCCGGATCAACCACGGCGGTGGCTGGACCACCTACTACGCGCACCTGAACGCCTTCAACGTCTCGGTCGGGCAGACCGTCGGGTACGGCCGGGTGATCGGCTACGTCGGCACCACCGGCGGGTCGACCGGCCCGCACCTGCACTACGAGCAGCGCTCGAGCGGCAGCGCCGTAAAGATCAAGTTCAACGGCGCCCAGGCCCTCTACTGGGGCACGAAGACCTACACCAGCGACAACGGCTGCGCCGGGGCGGACACCGGCGCGGGCACGGTCAACACCGCGGGCGCCGCGCTCACGGTCCGGTCCGGTCCGGGCACCGGCTACAGCGCGGTCGGCACGGTGGCCGACGGCGCCGGGGTGACGATCTACTGCCAGACCAGCGGCACCAGCGTCACCGGCACCTACGGCACCAGCTCGATCTGGGACCGGATCGGCTCCGGGCGGTTCATCTCCGACGCCTACGTCTACACCGGCTACGACGGCTACATCCCCGGCGTGCCCCGCTGCTGACCCCGGCGGGCGCGGGGACGACCGGTCCCCGCGCCCGCACCGGTCAGGAGTTCAGCCGCCAGATGGCGAAGTTGAGCGCGGCGGCGAACGTGACCCAGGCCCAGTAGGGCAGCATCAGCAGCGTCGCGGGCCGGGAGACGCGCCGGAACAGGGCCACGGTCACGCCGATGGCCAGCCACATCACCACGATCTCGGCGAAGGCCAGCCCGTACCGGCCGGCGCCGAAGAACAGCGGCGTCCAGATCGCGTTGAGCACGAGCTGCGCGACCCAGGCTCCGAGCGCGGGGCCGAACCCGACCCGGCGCCAGACCAGCCAGCCGGCGATCGCGATCAACGCGTACAGCACCGTCCAGACCGGGCCGAACAGCCAGGAGGGCGGCGCCCAGGCGGGCTGCTCCAGGCTCTGGTATTCCGCGGAGGTGCCCCGGACGCCCAGCCCGCCGATGGCGGCGGCGGCGAACGTGGCGGCGCCGAAGCCGAGCAGGGCCCACCACTTCCGGACCCCGGCGGTGCGCCGCCCGGCGCTCTGAGTTGTCTCCATGGTCGAGATGATTGCCGTTCCGCGCCGGGGACAAACCCCTCCGGACGCGAAAGCGCCGGGATCGCCGGGTCCGGACGCTCCGGTCTGGGAGGACAGAGCGCCGGACCCGACGACCCCGGCGGGTCAGGGGTGAAGGACAGGGGTCGCTAATTGAAGATGCTGACGCCACCCGGGCCGACCAGCAGGCCGACGACGATGAGGACGATGCCCCAGAGGATCTGCCGGCGGAACAGCGCGAGAATTCCGGCGACCACGAGTACGACTGCGAGAATCCAGAGAATCAGCTCCATGACGGCTGGATACCCGGCGCGCCGATCCCGGAAACCTCCCGGTCAGTCGACCTGGTCGCCCAGGTGGAACACGCTGTAGGCCTGTTTGATCACGGGGTGCGCGACGTTGCGGACGCGGACTCCGCCGGGCGTGGTGCCACGCTCGGTGCCGTGGTGGGCGTGGCCGTGGAGCGCCAGTGCGGTCGGCGCCGAGTCGATCGCCTGCCCGAGCTGGTAGCAGCCCAGGAACGGGTAGATCTCCAGCGGCTCGCCGGCCAGCGTGTCCGGCACGGGGGAGTAGTGGGTGAGCGCGACCAGCGAGTCGCACTCCAGCGACAACAGCGCGGCGGCCAGCGCGTCGGCGCTCTCCCGGGTGGTCCGGACGAAGGCCTTCATCTCCGGCTCGCCGAAGTCGCTGGCACACCGCCCGGCGAACCCGCCGCCGAACCCCTTGACCCCGGCCACCCCGAGTCGCCCGCCGGCGCACTCCAGCACGGTGCCGGTGCCCTCCAGCACGGTGATCCCCGCGTCCTCCAGCACCTTGACCACCTGCGGCACCTGGTCGCACTGGTGGTCGTGGTTGCCGAGCACGGTGATCACCGGTACGCCGAGGTCGCCGAACTCCCGCGCCACGCACCGGGCCTCGGCCTCGGTGCCGTGGCGGGTCAGGTCGCCGGCGAGCAGCAGCACGTCGGCGCAGTCGGGCAGCTCCTCCAACGCAGGACGGAACCGGCCCACCACGTCCTCGTCCACGTGCACGTCGCCGACGGCGGCGATCCGGATCACCATCGAACCTCCCTCACGGCAGCTCCTCGACCTGGGTGGGCGCCTGGGTGCGGATCACCCCGATGTCGCTGGTCACCGGCGTGTCCGGGAAGCGCTCGGCCACCCGGCGGAGGATCTCCTCCCGCCGGTGCGGGCTCTCCACCTCGCCGTAGAGCACCAGCCCGCGCTCGCGGCGCACCACCGTGATGCCCTGCTCGGCCACGGACGGGTCCTCGGCCAGCATGCTCTGGATCTCCGCCTCCACGTACTCGTCGGGGGGCACGTCGCCGGACCGTCCGGTCACGGGGTCTCCCTTCCGCCGGGCGCGCCGCCGGGCAGCACGTCCAGCCGGTCGAGCAGCACCAGGAACGCCTCCGCGTACGGCGAGTGCTGCGTTTCCTTCCGTACCCGTTCCCAGTCGATCTGTTCCCGCAGCGAACGGGCGAGCGGCAGGGCGCGGGCGAAGTCGCAGTAGTGCTGGGAGAAGCTGAGCAGCTTGTGCACCATGAGCTGGCTGGCTGAGAGCACCGGCATGTGGATCGCGTCGACCGGGCGCACGATGGTGTCGGCGAACGTCTCCTCGGTCACCGGGGTCTCGATCGGCCGGTGGATGAGGTCCACCATGCGTCCCTCGTCGTAGACCTTGACCAGCCAGTCCTCCGGCGGGCGCTCGGCGGTGAAGCCGGCCTCGACCAGCGCCTCCAGGGCCCGGTCGACGTCGGCCTCGCGGAGCAGGAAGTCCACGTCGTGGTCGCTGGAGTGGCCGCCGTGCGCGTACACGGCGAAGCTGCCGCCCAGGGCGAAGGGGATCTCGGACTGCTTGAGCACGGCGGCGACCTTCTTCAGCGTGTGCACCAGGGTCTCGTCCCCGCGCTCGGCCATCTGGGTCTCCCGTCGTCGTCATGGGCGGTGGGATCAACAGGCGTACCCGGCGGAAGCTCCGGTCACACCTGATCGGGCGCGGTGCGTCCGCTCGGGGAGGAAAGCGACAAATCGCCGATGGTGAGCGTCGGTCGGATAACCTCGGCAAGGTGGCCAGCTCACTGCGAACGCGGCGCGGCAGGGCCCGACTGCGCGCCGTCGCCCTGATCGGCATCGACGGCTCGGGCAAGACCACCCAGGCCCACCGGCTCGCCGAGGCGCTCACCGCCGCCGGCCACCCCGCCACATACCACCGCAACGCCGGCGGTCGCCGCTGGCTCGGCCGCCTCGCCCAGCGGGTCGGCCGGCCGGACGCGCAGCGGCTCGTCGGCCGCGACGGGCTGCTCGCGGTCGAGTCCGCGCTGCGCTGGCTCGCGATCGCGCTGGCCCTGGTCAGTTGCCTGGTGACCGGCCGGACGGCGGTGATGGACCGCTGGTCGGCCTGTCAGTACGCCAGCATCCGGGCGCACGGCGGGCAGCGCTGGGAGCGGCTGGCCCGAGCCGGGTACCGGATCTTCCCGTCGCCCCGGGTCACGTTCCTGCTCACCCTCGACCCCGCCGAGGCGTACCGGCGGATCGAGCGGCGCGGCACCGACCACGAGAGCATGCGGTGGCTCACCGCGGCGGACGCCGCCTACCGGTCGCTGCCGGAGTACGCCGGGTTCGTGGTGGTGGACGGCAGCGGCACACCGGAGGAGGTCGCCCGCCGGATCCGGGCGCACCTGAGCGAGTGGCTGCCGGACGACCCGCCGGCCCTGGCCGTACCGGGCCCGGAGGGCACGCCTCGGCCCTCCGGCGGCGCGGGGCGGGACGGACCGGTGCCGGCTCAGGCCCGGCCGTAGACCGGGACGCTCGCGCCGCTGGTCGGCGCGGACTCGTCGGAGGCGAGGAAGCGGATCACGGCGGCGATCTCGGCCGGCGGCACCCACCGCCGGTGGTCGGCCTCGGGCTGGGCGGCCCGGTTGGCCGGGGTGTCGATGACGCTCGG
This sequence comes from Micromonospora sp. WMMD754, assembly GCF_049315235.1. Taxonomy (NCBI): domain Bacteria; kingdom Bacillati; phylum Actinomycetota; class Actinomycetes; order Micromonosporales; family Micromonosporaceae; genus Micromonospora; species Micromonospora sp. WMMD754. The sequence continues at coordinate 755,104 of NZ_CP186058.1, read as the reverse complement.
CAGCACCGTGTTGCACCGCACTCCGTGCGGCCGGTACTCGACCGCGACCGCGTCGGCGAACGCCCGCACCGCGGCCTTGGCGGTGACGTAGCCGGCCGCGCCGGGGAACGGCGCCACCGCCGCCCGGGCCGACACGCAGACCACCGCGCCGCCGCCGGCCTCGACCAGGTGCGGCAGCGCCGCGTGGGTGACCAGGTAGGTCGGACGCAGGTTGATCCGCAGCATCCGCTCGAACTCCTCGACCGGGGTCTCGTGCACGAGCCCGCCGCTGGCGTACCCGCCGACGAGGTTGACCACCGCGCGCAACGGCGCGGCCGGCTCGTCGGTCGCCGCCTCGACCGCCCGCGCCGCCCCCTCGGGGGTCAGCAGGTCGGCCACGACCCGGACCGGACCGTCGTCCGTCCCGGGCTCCCGCTGGGGTACGACCACCCGCCAGCCGCTCCGGAGGAAGGCGACGGTGACCGCGCCCCCCAGCCCGCCCGTGCCTCCGGTCACCAGCACCGTGCGATCCGCCATGCCCACACGCTAACCGGCCGCCCGGAGGGCCGACCGGTGACCCGGCGACGGCCGTCCGGCCGGTCCGGGAGCGCATGACGGTGGACGGTCCGGTCGGCCGGCGGCACCGACTCGACCGGACCGGATGAGGCGGCCGGGCTGCGACGATGGGACCCTGGGCGAGGGGGCCGGGCGCGGAAGGCGGTAAATTTCCCGATACGCGGCGTCATGGTTGACGCTCACGGCCTGTGAAAGTAAGTTTCATCCGTGGCGAAGAGTCCGAAGATTTCTGCGAGTCACGAGCCCGGTGGACTGATCGTCCACATCAGCGGCCTCCTTCCCTCGCTGTCCCCGGCCGAGCAGCGGGTGGCCCGGCTGGTCGTCGCCGATCCGGCCGACGCGGCCCGGCGCACCATCACCGACCTCGCCACCGCCGCCGAGACATCCGAGGCGACCGTGATCCGGTTCTGCCGGTCGGTCGGCATGGACGGCTATCCCCAGCTGCGGATCCGGCTCGCCGCCGAGGCCGCGCGCCGGGTCGAGCCGCCGGACGCCCGGGTGGTCGGCGGCGACATCCCGCCGGGCGCGGACCTGGCGCAGATCATCGCCACCATCGCGTTCAACGACGCGCGGGCCGTCGAGGAGACCGCCGAGCAGCTCGACCCGGCGGTCTGCGAGCGGGTCGTCGAGGCGATCGGCGCGGCCGGCCGGATCGACGTCTACGGCGCGGGCGCCAGCGGCTTCGTCGCCTCCGACTTCCAGCAGAAGCTGCACCGCATCGGCCGCATCGCGTTCTACTTCCCGGACGTGCACACCGCGCTCACCTCGGCGGCGCTGCTGGGCCGGGGCGACGTCGCGGTCGGCATCTCGCACACCGGCACCACCTCCGACGTGATCGAGGTGCTGGAGCAGGCCCGGGCGCGCGGGGCCACCACGGTGGCGCTGACCAACTTCCCCCGCTCGCCGATCGCCGACGTCGCGGACCACGTGCTCACCACCGCCGCCCGGGAGACGACCTACCGGTCCGGCGCGACGGCCAGTCGGCTGGCCCAGCTCACCGTGGTCGACTGCCTCTTCGTCGGAGTGGCCGCCCGGAGCCGGACCCGGACCAAGAAGGCCCTGGAGGCCACCGCCGAGGCCGTCCTGTCGCACCGGGTGGGTCCCGGGCGGAGGCGGGGATGACGGCGGGCCGGGTGGAACGGGACGAGGTGGCCGTGGTGCGTCCGGTGGTGCGGGTCGGTGCGCCGACCGAGCGACGCAACCCGCAGAGCGTCGACCTCGACCTGATGTCGACCCGGGACGTGCTCACCGTCATCAACGAGGCCGACCGTCGGGTGCCGGCCGCGGTGGCCGCCGTGCTCGACGAGATCGCCGAGACCGTCGACCTGGCCGTCGCCGCGCTGCGCGGCGGGCACCGGGTGCACTACTTCGGCGCCGGCACCTCCGGCCGCCTCGGCGTGCTGGACGCGGCCGAGCTGGCCCCCACGTTCAACTCGCCCCGGCACTGGTTCTGCGCGCACCTCGCCGGCGGCCCGGAGGCCATGTGGCGGGCCGTCGAGGACGCCGAGGACGACGAACGGGGCGGCGCCGCCGAGGCGGGCGAGTGCGTGCACCCCGGCGACCTGGTGGTCGGCCTGGCGGCCAGCGGGCGCACCCCGTACGTCCTCGGGGCGCTCGCCGCGTCCCGGGCCCAGGGGGCCGGGACCGTGCTGCTGTGCGCCAACCCGGAGGCCGAGGCCGCCCCGTCGGTGGACGTGTTCATCGGGGTGGACACCGGACCCGAGGTGGTCACCGGGTCGACCCGGATGAAGGCGGGCACCGCGCAGAAGCTGGTGCTGAACACGTTCTCCACGGCCGTCATGGTGCGCCTGGGCCGGGTCTACTCGAACCTGATGATCGACATGGTGGCCACCAACGCCAAGCTGCGCGGCCGGATGATCTCGATCCTGGTGGAGGCGACCGGGTGCGCCGAGGAGGTCTGCCGGGTTGCCCTGCGGGAGGCCGACGGCGACCTCAAGACCGCCCTGGTGGCGCTGGTCTCCGGCGCGGAGGTGCCCGCCGCCCGGGCCGCGCTGGCCCGCTCCGCCGACCAGGTACGCGGCGCCCTGGCCCTGCTCGCCTCCTGACCCCGAGCGCGAAACCACCCGCCCGGCGCATCCGCCCGGCGGGTGCGACGCGTATCACGTGGCGGGAGGGGACGTCTCTCCCCGAGCGGATTGTTCAACGAGGCGGAGGGTAATCCTCAGCGTGGCTGAACCGGTGGGTCCACGGGCGCGTATCAGGCAGTGACCAGGATCGCAATGACGCGGTGACGCGGCTCGCTGTGTTCATGGAACAGGCAATGGTGCCATTCCATGGGCGGACGGCGATTCCGCTGCTCCCGCGCCCACCGACCAGGGCGGCCGCGAGCCGCCCGAGCAGGGGTCCTGACAGGAAACATGGACCGGGCTCTCAGCTACTACTCAGGCATTCGTGACAGTTTCGACTCACGACATGGAATCCCCGACGCGTCACATCTGTTGTGTAGGTGTCAGCACCTACGGGCACAGCGGAGGTTACGGGGAGGGCTGATGAACGTGGGGATGGCAAGGAACCGGGCAACCGGCGCGAGCGAGGGGACCGTGGCAATCGTGGACAAGAACATCGGCATGCGTACCGACGAGGTCGCCGAGGAGCGGGACCTGGTCGGCGTCTACCTGCACGAGATCTCCCGGACGCCGCTGCTGGACGCCGCCCGCGAGGTGGATCTCTCCAAGGCGATCGAGGCGGGTCTCTACGCCGAGCACCTGCTCGACACCGACCGGCTCCCCGACGGGGCCACCCGGGAGGAACTGGAGCGCGTGGTGGTCGAAGGTGAGCGGGCGAAGGACCTGTTCATCCGCGCCAACCTGCGGCTGGTCGTCTCCATCGCCCGGCGCTACGTGCGCTCCGGCATGCCCATGCTGGACCTGATCCAGGAGGGCAACACCGGCCTGGTCCGCGCGGTCGAGAAGTTCGACTACGAGCGCGGCTTCAAGTTCTCCACCTACGCGACCTGGTGGATCCGGCAGGCGATCAGCCGGGCCATCGCCCAGCAGGAGCGCACCGTCCGGCTGCCCGTGCACCTGGTGGAGGACGTCAACCGGATGCGCAACGTGGCCCGGCAGCTCACCCGCGAGCTGGGCAGCGACCCGGAGCCGGAGCAGATCGCGACCGCGCTCGGCGTCACCGTCGAGCGGGTCAACGAGCTGCGCCGCTGGTCGCAGGACACCGTCTCGCTGGACACCCCGGTGGGCGACGACGGCGACACCAACCTCGGTGACCTGGTCGCCGACAGCGACGCGCCGTCGCCGGAGGAGATCGTGCTGACCGGCCTGGAGCGGCAGCGGATCGAGGGTCTGCTCAACCACCTCGACGACCGGTCGGCCGGCATCATGCGGGCCCGCTACGGCCTGGAGGACGGGCGCGAGCACTCGCTGACCGAGGTCGCGTCGCGGTTCTCGCTCTCCCGGGAGCGGATCCGCCAGCTGGAGATCCAGGCCCTCGGCCGGCTGCGTGAGCTGGCCCGCGCCGAGGGGCTGCAGGCGGCCTGACCTGGTAGTAATGGAAACGACGAACGGCCGGCGTCCGACAGGGGGACGCCGGCCGTTCGTCGTTACGGGTCAGACCCGGCCGTAGCCGGCGATGCTCATGATGTTCATGCCCCGCTTGCTGACGTTGCGGCCCGCGCTCGGCGCGTCGATGATCTGACCGCCGCCGACGTAGAGCGCCACGTGTCCGAGGCCGGAGTAGAACACCAGGTCGCCCGGTTGCAGCTGGCTGCGACTGATCCGCGTCACCGCGTTCCACTGTTGCGCCGCGCTGTGCGGCAGCGACTTCCCGGCGGCCCGCCAGGCGGCCAGCGTGAGCCCCGAGCAGTCGTAGCTGCCGGGGCCGTCGTCGCCGTAGCCGTAGGGCTTGCCGACCGCGCCGTAGGCGTACCGCACCGCGACACCGGCCTTGCCGGAGACGGCCGGGGGCGTGCCCGCCGAACTCGCCTTGACCGGGGCCTCGGTGGCCCGCCCGTACGCCTTGCGACGCATCTCGTAGAGGCCGGCCAGGTCCGCCTCGATCCGCTTCTTGGCGGCGGTCAGCTGCTTGGCCTGCGCCGCCTCCTTCGCCAGCGTGACGTCGAGCCGGGTCTTCTGGTCGATCAGCCGGCGCTGGTCGCCGGTGAAGCTGTCGATGGTGCGCTGCCGCTGGCGGGTGAGCTGGTCGAGCGTGCCCAGCCGGTCCGGCAGCGACGCCGGGCCGCCCGGCTCCAGCAGGGCCGCCGCGGTGCGCATGCCACCGGTCTTGTACGCCGTCGCGGCGATCGCGCCCACGTCGGCGCGACTCCGCTCGGCCTGTTCCTGCAACGGGCCGATCCGGGCCTCCAACGTGGCCGCGGTGGCCTTGTTGGCCTTGATCTCCTCGTTGAGCTTGTTGTACGACTCGACGATTCGCTCCAGCTCAGTCGAGGACTTCTCGATCTGCTTCGTCAGCTCGGCGGGGGTGGGCTCGGCCCGAGCCACCGACGCCGGAGCGAGCAGCGCGGCCGAGAGGCCGGCCACCGCCAGCGAGCGGAGCAGCATCCGTAAGGACGACAAGAGCGGAAAGCTCCTCTCCACGGTCGACGGGAGGCGTGCCACGCCCCGTCGACACCGACCCGGCGCCGTCCGGGCGGACGGCGGTCGACCGGACCGACCTGGACAACCTAACCCGTGATCGGAGTGGACGGGAGTTCAAGCAGGGGCGAAAGTTGGCAAAGTGTCGGAAAGTGACAATGGGGCAGCTGACCGTCCGTGACCGTTTCGCGGACCTCACGTCGCGGGCTTCGGCGCTCCTGGGCGGAAGGCGCGACTCGCCCGATTCGTCGTTCTGGACGGATGTCGCCAGGCCACGCCAGGCAAAGTCATGACAAAGACGGAAATCGTTCTCTGTTTCCGGCGGGCCGGTCCGGCGACGTACCGGCCGGGCGGGCGAAAACCCGAGGTCGGGTGGCGTGTCCGCCACACAATGAAGCGCGGAACCGGGAATCCCCACCACGGGATCCGCGACCCCGGGAGGCCGCCGTGCAGACCGATCGCTCCTCCGCCCGCCCGCCCCGGTCGCCGCACGCGACCGCGCCCACGCTGCTCTACGCCCGACCCGGCATCGTCGTCACCGCCGAGCGTTTCACCGTCGGCCGCAACAGCTGGGCGGTGACCGAGATCACCCAGCTCTGGACCACCCGCGGCCCGCACGACCGGCTCGCCGTGCGGGCGGTCGCCGTCTCCGCCGCGCTGATCGCCGCGGTCGGTCTGCTGCTCGGCTTCACCGGCGGCCTGGAGCGGCTCACCGCCGGGGCGTACCTGACGCTCGGCGCGGTGGGACTGCTGCCGCTGCTGCTGGTGCTGCTCGGCGACCGCTGGCGCCCGCCCGCACACGAGCTGTGGGGGCGGATCCGGGGTGCCGAGGTGCTGCTGTTCAGCAGCGACGACGAGCGGCAGTTCGGCCAGGTGACCCGCGCGCTGCGCCGGGCCCGCGAGGGCGCGCGCCTCGGTGGCTGGACCGACCCGCCCGCCGCCGCGCCGTGGCGGCCGGCGCGCTGAGCCGGCGCGGCGGTCCGGGGGTCAGCCGGCGACCGGCTCCGGGGTGCGGGGCTGGTTCCCGGCGGCCACCCAGTGGCTCACCCGCCGTTCCGCGTAGAACGAGACGAACGGCACGGTGCCGGCGAGCATCACCAGCAGCATCCGCTTCAACGGCCAGTCGGCCCGGCGGGACAGGTCGAAGGTGAGCGCCAGGTAGAGCATGTAGAGCCAGCCGTGCGCGACGCCGACCACGGCCACCACGCTCGGGTTGTCGAAGCCGTACTTCAGCGGCATGCCGATCAGGACCAGCACCACCAGCGCCACGCCCACGATCCAGGCGATCACGCGGTACCGGGTAAGGGCTCCGCCCACCGTCGTCCGTCCTTCCGCACCGGCCTCAGCCGGGATAGTCGCCGGGCCGGGCGCCCGGATTCGCGTTCAACCAGGAAAGGTAGCGGTTGTAGGCGGCCAGTTCGCCGTCGTCCGCCCCGTCGAGCGGCGCCGCCGGCACCCGGACGGCGCGCACCGGCCGGCGTACCGCCGGGGTGGTGGTGACCGGCTCCGGGTCGGCGGCCGCCGACGGCGGCGGCGCGGCCGGCGGCCCGGGCGCGGCGCGCAGCGCGTGCCGCACCTCACGCCACCAGACGAAGACCACGAAACCGGCGAAGACCGGCCACTCGATCGCGTAGCCGAAGCTCAGCGCGTTGCCCTGGGCGGCCCGGGTCACCTGCCACCAGCCCAGCCCGAGGAAGCCCACCACCAGCACGACCATGGCCACGTGGCGGACGATCCACGCCGGTGTCCAGAGCCGCTCCATGCCATCGAGGGTACCGGGGCCGCCGGCCGTCTCCGACGCGGCGTCGTAGGTGCCCCGGGTTTGGTGGCAGCCGCGCTGGGCATCCGTCTAGTCGCCAGCCCGAACGAGACGAGGGGGCGACGATGACCGAATCGGTACGCCGGGACGCCAGCCCGGAGCAGCGGGTCACCGAGTGGGACGGCGACCACGCCCGCACCACCGGGGCCGGCGACGGTGAGCTGCTCGGGGTGGACCCCGCCGAGCTGGGCGACGAGGACCTGATCCGGGAGATGCAGAGCCTGCACCGCACCCGGCTGGACACGCTGCGGCACGCCACCGACTCCGCCCTCGCCAACCACCTGCGCCGGACCGCCGAGCTGGAGACCGAGTACCTGGCCCGGCACCCGGGCCGGGAGGTCGACCCGAGCCGACTGCGGGACGCCTGATGGCCAGCCACGCCGAGCGCGGCATGTCCGCGCCGCCCGAGGTGGTGTTCAACACCGCGACCGACCCGGACCGCTCCTCCGCCTGGTTGCCGGAGGAGCTGCGCCGCTCCGGCGACTGCCAGGTGGAGGTGGTGGACGCCGAGGACATGCGGGCCCGGTGGAGCGCCGCCGACTGGTCCGCGGAGATCGACGTGGAGCCGGCCGACGCCGGCGGCGCCCGGGTACGCCTGGACCTGGCCGGTCCCGACCACGCCCTGGCCGACGAGATCCTGGCCAACCTCGACCGCGAGGTGGCCGACAACCTGACCGCCGGCTGAGCCCGGCCCGCACGACGCACGAGAGGGAGGCCGGGTTGACCGGGAGTGGCCTGAAGCAGAAGGTGGCGCGCCTGCGCCAGGCGTACGCGCCGCACGAGCACCGACCGCTGGAGGGCTACCTGAAGGCGATGGGCACCTACGCCGGGGTGACCGCGGCGCTGGTCGGTCTGGTCCGGGCGACCGGCCGGCCGGTGCCGGAGCGGCCCTCGCCCGGCGACGTGGTGCTGCTCTCGGTCGCCACGCACAAGCTGAGCCGGCTGCTGTCCAAGGACGCGATCACCAGCCCGCTGCGGGCGCCGTTCACCCGCTACGACCACCCGATCGGCAGCGGCGAGGTGATGGAGCAGGTCCGGGACGAGGGCAGCCCCACCCGGCACGCGCTCGGCGAGCTGGTCAGCTGCCCGTTCTGCCTGGCGGTCTGGGTGGCCACCGGGCTCACCGGCGGCCTGGTGCTGGCGCCCCGGCTGACCCGGCTGGTCGCCACCGCGCTGACCGCGGTGGCCGCCTCCGACTTCCTCCAGATGGGCTACGCGGTGGCCCAGCAGGCCGCCGAGGGCGGGCACCACGAGAAGTGAGCACGACGGGAACGGGGCCGGCGCGAGTGCGCCGGCCCCGTCGTCGTGCCGAAGATCAGGTGGGGGTGGTGCCGTGGTCCTCGCCGGCCCAGCCGCGCGAGGTCTCCGGCTCGCGCTCGTCCTCGTCCGCCCCGGTGATGATGTCCCGGTCCACCGCCGTGCGGTCGTGCTCGTTGGCGAAGTCCGGCTCCGGCAGCGTGTCCATGCCCTCCGGGGGCTGGCCGAGCGCCGCCAGGTGCTCGTGCTCGGGCTCGCGGTCGGTCATGTCGGGTCCTCTCGGTCGGGCGGGTGTTCAGGCGACCGTGCCGCCCAGCAGTTCGGCCGCCTCGTCGACCGCGTACTCGCCCTGGGGGAGCGCGGCGATCCGGGTGAGCAGCTCGGCCGGGAGCTCGGCGGCCACCGCCCGGCGGTAGATGTCCGCCTGGGTGATCCGTTCCTGACCGCGGTAGAGGTCGTCGAGCAGGTCGTCGAGCGGCCTGGTGTCCGGCTGCTCGGTCACGGGCGCGTCATCGGTCACGCCGACCACCTACCCGGCCCCGAACCGGTCAAACTCCCCCAACCCCGCCTAGGCCGGGGTCGGGAGCGTGGCGCGGCGCGCCCGGACGGCCTGGGCCAGGTGGTCCAGGACCTCGCCGGTGGTGTCCCAGCCGATGCAGGCATCGGTGATCGACCGGCCGTACTCCAGCTCCCGCGTCGGGTCCAGGTCCTGCCGGCCGGGGAGCAGGAAGCTCTCCAGCATGATGCCCACGATCCCGCGCTGCCCGGCGGCGAGCTGCGCCGCCACGTCGGCGGCCACCACCGGCTGGTTGCGGTGGTCCTTGCCGCTGTTGGCGTGGCTGGCGTCGACCACGACCCGCTCGGGCAGGCCGGCCGCGCGCAGCAGGTCCAGCGCCCCGGCCACCGACTCCGCGTCGTAGTTGGGCCGGCCGCCCCCGCCGCGCAGCACCAGGTGACCGTCGGCGTTGCCCCGGGTGTGCATGATCGCCGGGGTGCCGGAGACGTCGATGCCGGGGAAGACGTGCGGCACGCCGGCGGCGCGGATCGCGTCGACCGCGGTGGCGATGCTGCCGTCGGGCCGGTTCTTCATGCCGATCGGCATGGACAGGCCGGAGGCGAGCTGCCGGTGGACCTGGCTCTCCACGGTCCGGGCGCCGATCGCCCCCCAGGCCACGGTGTCGGCGATGTACTGCGGGGTGATCGGGTCGAGGAACTCGCACCCCACCGGCAGGCCCAGCCGGAGCACGTCGAGCAGGAGCGCCCGCGCGGTCCGCAGACCCGTGTTCACGTCGCCCGAGCCGTCCAGCGCCGGGTCGTTGATCAGGCCCTTCCAGCCCACCGTCGAGCGCGGCTTCTCGAAGTAGACCCGCATCACCACCAGCAGGTCGTCGGCGACCCGGTCGGCGGCCTCGCGCAGCCGTCCCGCGTACTCCAGGGCGGCGGCCGGGTCGTGCACGGAACAGGGGCCGACGACGACGAGCAACCGGTCGTCGTCGCGGTCCAGCACCCGGCCGACGGCACGCCGGCCGGCCACGACGGCCTCGGCCAGCGGGGTGTCCAGCGGCAGGTCGTGGTGCAGCAGGGCCGGGGTGGTCAGCGGCACCACACGGTCGATGCGCTGGTCGATGACCCGATGGGCGTCCTGGGACGTGGTCACGGTGGGGATTCCTTCCGCCGACCGTGCCCCCGTGCCGGGTCCGGGGGATCGAGCCGGCTGCTCGCATACGAAAGGGCAGGGAAAAGAATCCCTGCCCGGCCGGCTCGAAGAGGTGGTGACGTCAGCCCATGGTCGAGTCACCGGCTCCTCCAGCCGGCTGCCTAAACCATCGATACGACCGCGTCACGTCGGCCAGCCTACCCGACGCGACCGGGAAGTCCCGCTCCGTTCCGCAGAGCGGAACGCGGGGTATGGAACGACCATGAGCCACGACCAGAGCGACCAGGACCGGATCGAGTCCCGAGCCCACCTGCTGCCGGAGGAGGCGGCGGTGGGCAGCGACGACGCGGAGGCCCAGGCCGACGCGATCCTCGCCGAGTCGGACCTGCGCGAGGAGGACCGGAACGCCGCCCCCGACACGGTGCTGGAGCACCGCACCTCCGAGGAGACCGTCACCCCGATCGAGCCCCCCGACTGAGCCCGACGCCCCGGCCCCGACGCGACCCCCGGTAGCCGGCGTCCCGCAGCCGGGCCAACGGACCGGCCAGGCGCAGGCCGGGCGGCACGTTGCCGACCGGGTCGAAGGCGAGCGCGGCGTCCTCCGGGGCGCCGCGCCGCCCGTCGAGGCGTACCTCGCCGAACGGTCGCCACGGGCCCACCGCCGAGGCCACCGCGAGCACCAGCCGGGGCTCGTCCGCGGCCACCGCCGCGTCGACCCCGGCCAGGGAGCGACCCAGGTCGGGCGAGTCCGGGTCGGCCAGCGCGGCGAGGAACAGCCGCCGCGCGCCGGCGCGGAACGGCATGATCGACGTGTACGTCCCGGTGAAGCGCCGCCGGGGCAGCGGCAGGTTCCGCAGCACCGGCGCGGCGCCGCTGGAGCTGACCAGCAGGTCCACCGGCGGCTCCGGATCCCGGTGCAGGCGGACCGCCACGCCCAGCACGTCCGGCCAGCCGCCCGGCGTCGGCACCCCCTTGGAGAGGCGGACCGTGGCCGGCCACCGGCCCGGCCGGTCCAGCAGCGGCACCCCGGTCGGCGGTCCCGACGTACCCCAGATCAGCACCTCGGCGGCGAAGGTGCGGCCGGCGGGATGCAGCAGCCGGGCGTGCCGCAGGCGGGCCAGCGCGGCGGCGGCCCGCTCGACGGCGGACGGTACGGGGGTGACCATGGCGCTCGGGTACCCCGGCGCGCGGCGACGATGCTCCCCGCGCGTCACCTTTCCGCCCCCGGGATCGGATAGCGTCGTGCCATGCCCGACAGCGGTTACCCCTGGCCGATCGAGACGACCCGACTGGACAACGGCCTGCGTGTGGTGGTGAGCGAGGACCGCACCGCCCCGGCCGTGGCCGTCAACCTCTGGTACGACGTGGGTTCGCGCCACGAACCGGCGGGCCAGACCGGCTTCGCCCACCTCTTCGAGCACCTGATGTTCGAGGGCTCGGTGAACGTGGCGAAGACCGAGCACATGAAGCTGATCCAGGGCGCGGGCGGATCGCTGAACGCGACCACCAACCCGGACCGGACCAACTACTTCGAGACCGTCCCCGCCGAGCACCTGGAACTGGCGCTCTGGCTGGAGGCCGACCGGATGGGCGGCCTGGTGCCGGCGCTGACCCAGGAGACGCTGGACAACCAGCGCGACGTGGTCAAGAACGAGCGGCGGCAACGCTACGAGAACGTCCCCTACGGCGACGCCTGGCTGCGGCTGCTGCCGCTGCTCTATCCGCCCGGCCACCCCTACCACCACGCCACCATCGGGTCGATGGCCGACCTGAACGCCGCCGACCTGGCCACGTTCCAGGCGTTCCACAGCACCTACTACGCGCCGAACAACGCGGTGCTGACGGTGGTCGGCGACACCACCGCGGCCGAGGTGTTCGCGCTGGCCGACAAATACTTCGGCGGCCTCGCCGCGCGCTCCGACATCCCGGCCGCCCCGGACGGGCGCACCGTGCCCGCCACCGGCACGCCGGCGGTGGAGACGGTCACCGCCGACGTGCCCGCCCCCCGCGTCTACCTCGCGCACCGCACCCACCCGTTCGGTGACCCGGGGTACGACGTGACCACCGTGCTCGCCACCGTGCTGGGCAGCGGCCGGGGCAGCCGGCTCTACCAGCGGCTCGCCGACGGCGAACGGATCGCCCAGCCGGACCTGGTCGGCGCGTACGGGGTGGACCTGGCGCACGCCCCCGCGCCGCTGATCGCCACCGCCACCGCCCGGCCCGGCGTGACCGCCGAGCGGCTGCGCGACGGGCTCGCCGAGGTGGTGGACGAGCTGGCCACCGTGCCGGTGACCGCCGCCGAGCTGGACCGCGCCAAGGCGCTGCTGAGCACCATGTGGTGGCGGCAGATGTCCACGGTCGACGGTCGCGCCGACACGCTCGGCCGCTACGCCACCCAGTTCGGCGACCCGGCCCGGGCCGCCGACCGGCTGCCCGGCTGGCTCGCCGTCACCGCCGAGCAGATCGCCGAGCAGGCCGCCGCGCTGCTCGGCGCCGACGACCGGGTGATCCTGACCTACCTGCCCGAGGAGACCTCATGACGCTGATCGCCACCCGTCCCGGCCCCGGCGCCGCCCGCGCCTACCGGTTCCCGCAGGTGGTCCGGCGGACGGTGGCCGGCGGTCAGGTGGTCGCCGCGCACCTGCCCGGGCAGACGCTCGCGGTCGCGCTGCTGCTGCTCGACGGCGGCGCGGGCCGCGAGCCGGTCGGCAAGGAGGGGCTCGGCGCGGTGCTGGCCAAGGCGCTGGAGGAGGGCACCGCGCAGCGCGACGCCACCGCCTACGCGCTGGCCATCGAGGCGCTGGGCACCGAGCTGGTGGCCGGCCTCGACTGGGACTCGTTCCAGGTGAGCGTGCAGGTGCCGGTCGACCGGCTGAGCGCCGCGGTGGAGCTGCTCGCCGAGGCGGTCCGCACGCCCCGGCTGGACCCGACCGACGTGCTGCGGGTCCGCGACGACGAGGCGACCGCGCTGCGGATGGACTGGGCCAACCCCGGCCCGCGCGCCGACGCGGTGCTGCGTGCCGACCTCTTCGGCGCCGACAACCGGTGGGGCCGCCCGCTCTACGGCGACCCGGAGAGCGTGGCCGCGCTGGAGGCGGACGACGTGACCGTCTTCCACTCCGAGTGGTTCATCCGTCCCGGCACCCTGATCGTCGCCGGTGACCTGGAGCGGATCGACCTGGACGCGCTGGGCGCGACCGCGTTCGCCGGCACGGGCGGCGGTCCGGTCGACCGGGGCGGCCCGATCGAGACGACGCTCGCCGGCCGGCGACGGGTCATCCTGGTCGACCGGCCCGGCTCGGTGCAGTCCACGCTGCGGCTCGGTCACCCGTCCCCGCACCGCGCCCACCCCGACCACGTGCCGATGACACTGGCCGGCACCGTGCTCGGCGGCGCGTTCACCTCCCGGCTCAACCACCTGATCCGCGAGGTGCGCGGCTACACGTACGGGATCCGGGGCGACTTCGCCTCGTCCCGGCGGTTCGGCCGGTTCGCGGTCACCTCCGGCGTGCAGACCGCGGTGACCGCGCCGGCGTTGGTCGAGTCGGTGGGCGAGGTCTCGCGTACCCAGCTGACCGGGGTGACCGAGGAGGAGCTGGAGGTGGCCCGCTCGTGGCGGGCCGGCCAGCTCTCGGTCGAGTTGCAGAGCCCGCGGGCCATCGCCTCGGCGCTGACCACGCTGGTGGTGCACGACCTGCCGGACGACTACCACGCGCGGTTGCGCGAGGCGCTGCTCGCGGCGACCGTCGAGGAGGTGTCCGCTGCCGCCGCCGCGCACCTGCACCCGGAGTCGTTGACGCTGGTGGTCGAGGGGGACGCTGCGGTGATCCGGGACGAGTTGGTGGCCGCCGGCCTCGGTGACGTGGTCGACCACGGCTGACCGGGCGGGGCGGCGGCACGTGTGATTCCCGTCGCCCCGGCCCGCGCGCTGGGAAAGGCTTCCCGCCCGCCCCGCCCGGCTGGGTAGCCTCGCGGGCATGAGGATCGGCATTGTGGGAGCCACCGGCCAGGTCGGTGGCGTCATGCGGCAGGTGCTGGCGGAGCGCGAGTTCCCGGCGGAGCAGGTGCGGCTGTTCGCCTCGGCCCGGTCGGCCGGGCGCACCCTGCCCTGGCGCGACGGCGAGGTGACCGTCGAGGACGCGGCCACCGCGGACTACCGCGGGCTGGACATCGTGCTCTTCTCGGCGGGCAAGGGCACGGCGAAGGAGCTGGCCCCCCGGGTCGCCGAGGCCGGCGCGGTGGTCATCGACAACTCCTCCGCGTTCCGGATGGACCCCGAGGTGCCGCTGGTGGTCGCCGAGGTCAACCCGCACGCCCTCGCCGACCGGCCCAGGGGCATCGTGGCGAACCCGAACTGCACCACGATGGCCGCGATGCCGGTGCTGCGCCCGCTGCACGCCGAGGCCGAGCTGGTCAGCCTGGTCGTCGCCACCTACCAGGCGGTCTCCGGCGCCGGCCTGGCCGGCGTGGCCGAGCTGGACGAGCAGGTCCGCAAGGTGGCCGAGGACGCGAGCGCGCTCGCCTTCGACGGTTCGGCGGTGCCGTTCCCGACGCCGCGCTCGTTCGCCGCCCCGATCGCGTTCAACGTGCTCCCGCTGGCCGGCTCGATCGTCGACGACGGCTCCGACGAGACCGACGAGGAGCAGAAGCTGCGCAACGAGAGCCGCAAGATCCTGGAGATCCCGGGGCTGAAGGTCTCCGGCACCTGCGTGCGGGTGCCCGTCTTCACCGGTCACTCGTTGCAGATCAACGCCCGGTTCGCCCGGCCGATCGACCCGGCCCGCGCCCGGGAGCTGCTCGACGGCGCGCCCGGGGTGGCGCTGCGCGACGTGCCCACGCCGCTGGAGGCGGCCGGCCAGGACCCGACCTACGTCGGCCGGATCCGGGTCGACGAGACCGTCGCGCACGGGCTCGCGCTGTTCTGCGCCAACGACAACCTGCGCAAGGGCGCGGCGCTCAACGCCGTGCAGCTCGCCGAGCTGGTCGCCGCCGAACGCTGAGCCGGCTCGGCGCCGGAGCGTCGAATCGTTGCGGGGGCGTCCGTGACCGCACGGACGCCCCCGCAGCGGGTATGCGGGCCCGGTCGTCGGCGAACCACGCCGGCGGGCGGGAGGAACCATGGCGGCCGGACGGGACCCGGGGGACGTCGACGAGGTCGAGATCGAGGCCGGGCTGCGCTCGGACACGGCCCGGGCGATCGGCTTCAGCGACGCGGTCTTCGCCATCGTCATCACCCTGCTGGTGCTCGACCTGCGCGTGCCCGAGTCGGCGCCGGGCGGGATGCTGCACGCGCTGCTCGACCAGTGGCCGGTCTACCTCGCCTACGTCACGTCCTACCTGTACGTGGCCGTGAACTGGCTGAACCACAAGGGGACGTTCCACCGGGTCCGCTGCGCCGACCGGGGCCTGCACTGGGCCAACCTCGGGGTGCTGTTCAGCGTGGCGCTGCTGCCCTTCGTCACCGCGCTCGTCTCCCGCGCGGTGGAGAAGGGTGACACCTTCGACGAGCGGGTCGCGGTCGCCGCGTACGCGGTCGTCGGCGTCGTCCTCTCGGCGGCCTGGCTCTGGCTCTACCACTACCTGAGCCGGCACCGGGAGCTGCTGCAGGCGGGCGTGACCGCCCGGTTCTTCGCGGCCGAACGGATCCGGGCGGCGCTCGGCGTCGCCGCGTACGCGATCGCCGGCGGGGTGGGGTGGTGGGTGAGCGTGCCGGTGGCGCTGGTGGTGCTCCTGCTGCTGCCGCTCTTCTACGGGCTGTCCAGCAACGGCTCCTACGACCTGCTCCGGCGGCTGCGGCACCGGCGGTGAAGCGGCCCGCGTTACCCCGCCTCGGGCGGCGGGTAGACGGCGGTGCCGACACCGAGAGGGGAGCACCATGACAACGGTCGGAGAGTTCATGACGACCCGGTTGGTGACGATGGACGGCAACGACACGCTCACCGCCGCGGCGCAGGAGATGCGCGACAGCGCCATCGGCGACGTGGTGGTGACCGACGGCGACAACGTGATCGGCATCGTCACGGACCGGGACATCACGGTCCGGGGCGTCGCCGAGGACATGAACCCCAGCTCCACCACGCTCAACCAGATCACCAGCAAGGACGTGGTGACGGTGAGCCAGTACGACGACGCGGTGGCCGCCGCCGACCTGATGCGCACCTACGCGGTCCGGCGGCTCCCGGTGATCGACGACGGGCGGCTGGTCGGCCTGATCTCGATGGGTGACCTGGCGGTGGAGCGGGAACCCCAGTCGGTGCTCGCGGACATCAGCGCCGACGACCCCAACAACTGACCGACGCACGCGCTGACGCCGGCTCCCGGTTCGGGGGCCGGCGTCTCGCGTGCGCCGACCGTCGCCTCACCCGGAACGGGCGAGGTTGACCCGCCACCCGGCGGGGACCCGTGCTCGGACGGAGGAGGCCGGGAGCGCGGGAGGAGTCGGCCGGATGGTGGACGTGACGACGAGATTCTTCGAGGACCTGGACCGGCGGGGGTTCGAACCCCTGCTGGTCAAGACGTCCGGGACGCTCCGGTTCGACCTGCACGAGGGTGCGCAGACCACGCACTGGCTGCTGGAGATCGATCGGGGCAACCTGCGCGTGCGGCAGGAGGACGGCGAGGCGGACACCGTGGTCGGCACCGAGCCCCGGCTCTTCGCCGACCTGGTCGGCGGCGAGGAGAACGCCGTCGCCGCGCTGCTGCGGGGCGACATGACCGTCATGGGTGACCTGCGGCTGGTGCTCCAGGTCGAACGGGTCTTCCCCGGTCCGCCGAACTCCCGGGGGCCGCACCACACGTTCCAGAGGAGGGCCGCCTGATGCCCGGGACCAACACCGTCCGGATCCTGGACGGCAACACCTTCGTGGTCTCCGAGGACACCGGTGACATCGAGGCCACGCCGAGCGAGCCGACCGGCCTCTTCTCGCTCGACACCCGCTACCTCTCCAAGTGGGTGCTGACGGTCAACGGCGAGCGGCTCAACGCGCTGTCCTACGACGACCTGCAGTACTACGAGGCCCGGTTCTTCCTGGTGCCGGGAATGGCCACGCACTACGTCGACGCCAAGTTGTCGATCATCCGGGAGCGGGTGGTGGGCGGCAGCTTCCGGGAGACGGTGACCATCCTCAACCACGACGAGAAGCCGGTCGACCTGGAGATCCGGATGGACGCCGGCTCCGACTTCGCCGACCTGTTCCAGGTCAAGGACGAGATCCTGAACAAGAAGGGCGAGCTGTACTCCGAGGCGGAGTCCGACCGGCTGCGCCTGGGCTACCGGCGCGGCAACTTCAAGCGGGAGACGGTGGTCTCGGCGAACCAGCCGGCCCGCTACGACCGCAAGGGCTTCGCCTGGAGCATCCACCTGGAGCCGAACGAGCAGTGGGACGTCCTCATCGACGTGCAGACGTTCGCCATCGGTCCGGGCGGTCGGGACCTGCGGATGGGGCTGCGCGCGCACGGCACCGAGCGGCTCGCGCTCCAGCACGACCTGGAGGAGTGGATCGACCGGGCGCCGAAGGTGAACAGCGAGCACGGACGGGTCGCGGCCACCTACCGGCGGAGCCTGGTCGACCTCGCGGCGCTGCGCTTCTCGCCGCTGTCGCTCGGCGGGCAGACGCTGCCCGCCGCCGGCCTGCCCTGGTTCATGACCATGTTCGGCCGGGACAGCATCCTCACCTGCCTCCAGGTGCTGCCGTTCGCACCGGAGATGTCGAAGACCACGCTGCGCATCCTCGCCGCGTTGCAGGGCACCCGGTTCGACGACTTCCGGGACGAGGACCCGGGCCGGATCCTGCACGAGATGCGGTACGGCGAGACCGCCGCGTTCGAGGAGCAGCCGCACTCGCCCTACTACGGCTCGGTCGACGCCACCCCGTTGTTCGTGGTGCTGCTCGACGAGTACGAGAAGTGGAGCGGCGACGTCGCGCTGGTCCGGGAGCTGGAACGGGAGTGCCGCGCCGCGCTGAAGTGGATCGACGACTACGCCGACCTGATCGGCAACGGCTACATCTGGTACGAGCGGCGCAACACCGACACCGGCCTGGAGAACCAGTGCTGGAAGGACTCCTGGGACTCCATCTCGTACGCCGACGGCACGCTGCCGCCGTTCCCGCGCGCCTCCTGCGAGGTGCAGGGCTACGCGTACGACGCGAAGATGCGCGCCGCCCGGATGGCCCGGGAGTTCTGGGGCGACCCCGCGTACGCCGACCAGTTGGAGCGGGAGGCGGCGGAGCTGAAGGCGCGGTTCAACCGCGACTGGTGGGTCGAGGACGGCGGCTTCTACGCGCTCGCCCTGGACCCGGAGGGGCGCCAGTGCGACGTGCTCAGCTCCAACATCGGCCACCTGCTGTGGAGCGGGATCGTCGACGACGAACGGGCGCCGATGCTCGCCGAGCACCTGGTGGGGCCCCGGCTCTGGTCGGGTTGGGGCGTGCGGACGCTGGCCGAGGGCGAGGTCCGCTACAACCCGATCGGCTACCACAACGGCACGATCTGGCCGTTCGACAACTCGTTCGTGGCGTGGGGCCTGCGCCGGTACGGCTTCGCCGAGGAGGCGGCCACCGTCGCCAACGGCATCCTGGACGCGGCCACCTACTTCGACGGCCGGTTGCCGGAGGCGTTCGGCGGCTACCAGCGGGACCTGACCAAGTTCCCGGTGGAGTATCCGACCGCGTGCAGCCCGCAGGCCTGGTCGACCGGGGCGCCGCTGCTGCTGATCCGGACGATGCTCGGGCTGGAGCCGCACGAGGGGCACCTGGCGGTGGACCCGCGGCTGCCGGTGGGCATGGGCCGGATCGAGGTGCTGGACATCCCGGGCCGGTGGGGTCGGGTGGACGCGTTCGCCCGCGGCCGGCTGGACCTGCACAAGCTGGGCGACTGAGCCGGCCGGTCAGTGCCCGGCGGGCGGCGAGGCGGCGTGTGCCTCGTTCGGGGGCAGCAGGCAGAACTCGTTGCCCTCCGGGTCGGCCAGCACGGTCCAGCGGGGCAGCTCGCGCACCACCGTCGCGCCGGCCTCCAGCACGGCGGCCCGCTCCTCCGCGTCGCCGACCAGGTCCAGGTGGATCCGGCCGGGCGCGGGCAGCTCGGCGGCGGGACTGATCCACAGGTCGGGCCGCCGCCCGTGCGGGTCGCGCAGGAGCACCGCCTCGCTCGGGGCGAGCGTACGCTCGGCGAGCTTCGCCCGGTCCGCCTCGACCACGGGCAGCCCGCTGACCGCGCTCCAGAACGGGGCGAGCAGGTAGGGGTCCCGGCAGTGGATGACGATCGCGGCGAGGTCGGGCATGCCTGTAGAACCTAGTCGGCCGGGACCTCCGGCAGGACGCTGTCCAGGAACGCGGCGGCGACGGCGCGCAGGTCGGGCCGGGCCAGGTCGAGCGCGTGGCCGCCGTGGGTGAGCCACAGGTGCGTCGGGTGGCCGGCGGCGAGCAGCCGGGCGGCCAGCCCGACCGCCTGGGCGGCCGGCACCGGAACGTCGTCGCGCCCCTGCACCAGCAGCACCGGCACGCCCGAGCCGAGGTGGGTGGCGACCGTCGCGTCCGTGGTGGCCGGATCGCCGGGGGCCGGCGGGTGGCCCAGCAGGTCGGTCCACGGGTCGTCGCCGGGGGGACGGTGGCGCCGCTGCTCCGGGTCGAGCGGGTCCACCGGAGCCCAGTACGCCAGCGCGCCCGCCACGTCGCCCGGCCGGTCCACCCCGCGCAACGCGACCTGGAGGGCGAGCATCCCACCGGCCGAGTCGCCGCCGACCAGCAGCGGCAGGTCACCGGCCGAGGCCCGGGCCGCCCGCGCGGCGGCACGGACGTCGTCGAGCTGCGCCGGCCAGTGGGCCTGGTGCGAGAAGCGGTAGCCCGCCGGCACCACCCGCAGCCCGAGCGACGTGAGCGCGGCACCGTCCTCGTGGTCCCGGGCCCGCCAGCCCCCGCCGTGGATCCAGAGCAGCACGCCGCGTTCGGTCATCAGGCCATCGTGGCGGTGGCCGGGCCGGTAAACCACCCCGGTCTGCGCAGGGCAGAGCGGCCCTACGGTCGCGTAACCTACCCGGGGTAAAGTTACCGGATGCCGGAGCTCGTGTACCCGCCCGTGATCACCGCCGCCAAGACGATGTTCCGCGCCCTCGACCTGCGCCTGGACGTGCAGGGCAGCGATCATGTGCCGCGCACCGGTGGCGCCGTGCTGGCGTCCAACCACGTGAGCTACCTCGACTTCATCTTCTGCGGCTACGGCGCGCACGAGTCCCGCCGGCTGGTCCGGTTCATGGCCAAGGACAGCGTCTTCCGGCACCGGATCTCCGGGCCGCTGATGCGCGGCATGAAGCACATCCCGGTCAACCGCGCCGCCGGCGCCGGGTCCTACGCCGCCGCGGTCGGCGCGTTGCGCCGGGGCGAGGTGGTCGGCGTCTTCCCGGAGGCGACGATCAGCCGCTCCCTCACCGTGAAGGACCTGAAGAACGGCGCCGCCCGGATGGCGCAGGAGGCCGGCGTGCCGCTGCTGCCGGTCGCGCTCTGGGGCACCCAGCGGTTGTGGACCAAGGGCCGGCCGCGCACGCTGACCCGCCGGCACACCCCGATCACCATCCTGGTGGGGGAGCCGATGGACCCGGCCGCCTACCCGGACGGCACCGCCATGACGGCCGACCTGCGTACCCGCCTGTCGGCGCTGGTCGACCGCGCCCAGCGGGAATACCCGGACCAGCCGGCCGGCCCGGACGACGCGTGGTGGCAGCCGGCGCATCTGGGCGGCAGCGCGCCCACGCCGGAGCAGGCCGCCGAACTGGACCGGTCGGACCGCCGCTCCCGCAGCACCTCCTGACCCTCCGCGTCCACGTCCCCACCGCCCAGGACGGGCGGGCGGGGACGACCGGACGGCGGTCGACGGGGAGAGGCGTCAGCAGGCGGAGCCGGGCTGGTCGCGGACCGGGAAGTCGGTCACCGGCCAGGCGGGCGTGTCCACCGCCAGCGGGCGGTAGTAGTCGTCCCGGGACAGGAACTCCACCGGCAGCGAGCCCGGCAACGTCACCGCGCCCAGCGCCGGACCGGGGGACGCGGCCACCCGGGTGGCGAGGGCGTCGCGTTCCGGCGGGGACAGGTCCACCAGGTCCGGGTGGGCCAGCCGGAACCCGGCCACCGACCGGCGTACCTGCCGGGCCAGCGCGGTGACCAGGTCGACGGGGCCGCTGAGCGCGAGCGCCGGCTGCCGGATGGTGCGCAGCGCGTCGCAGACCACGCGCAGCTCCGCGGTGTCGTCGCCGACCTCGGCCAGTTCCAGTCGGGACGGCCACTGCCAGCGGATCTGACCGCTGACCAGACGGGACAGCCGGACGGTACGCCGGTGCCGGGCGTCCGTCCGGCTGTCCCGCCCGGAGACCAGGGACAGCTCCGAGCCGGTGCAGACGTACGCCAGCCGCCGGTCGGTCACCGTGACGGACGCCGGGGCGGGCATCGCCCAGCAGCGCACGTCCTCGGACGGGCCGAGCAGGTGACCGGCGACCGGCAGCCGGTGCTGGCCGAGCAGCCGCTCGCCCGGCTCGGGCACCAGCGCGTAGCGCCGGTCGAGCACGGGACGGGTGGGGTCGTCGTCGGCGTCGAACCGGTGTGGCCCGATGAAGAAGGGTGCGGCGTCCTCCGGCACGGTACGACCTCCCGGTGACGGTTGGCGATACTGACGAGCCTCGCGGATTCCTGGGGTGATTGTCATGACAGCCGTTAGGGGGTCGGCCGGTCGGCCGACGCCTGCGACCGGTAGATGCCGATATCTTCCGGTCGGACGAGGCCGTCCTCGATCGCCCGGGCGAGGAGCGCCGCCTTGGTGGCGGCCGGACGCCCCGCCCGGGTGTACTTGATGCGCGCCCGGTCGACGTACTGCTTCACGGTGTGCTCGCTGATCTGCATCCGCCGGGCCACCGACGCCTTCGACATCGACTGGAACCACAGCAGCAGCGCCTCGCGCTCCTTGTCCGACAGGGACGGACGGTCCGGACGCGCGTCGCCGACCATCGCCCCGGCCAGCGCCGGCGGCACGTACGGGCGGTCGCTCGCCGCGGCGAGCACCGTGGCCACGCAGTGCTCGCGCCCCTCGTGCTTGGCCAGGAACGCGATCGCCCCCGCGTCCAGCGCGGCCAGCATGGTCTGCGGGTCGGTGTGCTCGGAGTAGACCACCACCCGCCGCCCGGCCGCGCTCAACTCGGCCAGCTTGTCGAGCACCATCCGACCGTGCAGGCGCAGGTCGAGCAGCACCACCTCGGCGTCCGGCGCCGCCCGCAGCACCGCGTCCGGGTCGTCTCCGGTGGCCAGCACCCGCAGCCGTGGCTCCGTGGCCAGCCAGGCGCGCACCCCGTCGATGACGACGGGATGGTCGTCCACGATCGCCACCCCGATCGCCCGTCCCGCGTTCACATCCGCCGCCAGCGGGTCTGCGTCCATCTGATCTCCCCGTCCCGCTCGTGCAGATGCTCCACCGACCCGTCCCCGCCCGGTGGGGCGACGCCGTCGTCCGGGCCGTCGTGGTCCGGTGTCACCAGGCTGACCACCACCTCGTCCGGGCCGGCGACCACGGTCAGCCGAGCCCAGCCCCGGGCGCCGGCGAGTGCCGCCGTCAGCGGGTCGGCCAGGCCCCGGCGCACCTCGACCGGCAGCGCCGGCGGGGTGCCGACCGCGACCAGCTCGATCGGCAGGCCGTTCCGCTCGGCCAGGTCGGCGGCGGCGCGCAACTCGTGCAGCAGCGGGTCGGGCACGTCGTCCGACTCGGCGATCAACCGGCGCAGCCGGGCCGCGGCCAGCACCGCGCGGCGGCGTACCGCCGGGTCGGCCGGATCGGCGTCCCCGGCGGCCAAGGCGGCCAGCACCTCCTCGGCCGTGCCGCTGACCAGCGCGAGCCGTTCCTGCCGTTCGCTGCGGGCCCGCTCGGCGGCCTCGCGCTCCGCGGCCACGGCCAGCACCGCCGCGGCGGTGCCGGCCCGGTCCCGGACCAGGGCGGTCAGCGCCGCCGCGCCCGCGAAGACCGCCACCGGCAGGGTGGAGGTGCCGTAGACGTACATCGCGTAGCGGCTCAGGTCGGCCGGCGCGGTCGCCCCGTGGAGCACGACGGCGGCCAGCGCGATCGTCGCGTGCGCGGCGAGCAGCGCGAGCAGCCAGCGCACCGGCCGCCGCCAGAGCACCAGCAGGAAGAACCACGCCAGGCCGCCCCACACCCAGTTGGCGGAGGTGAACAGGAACCGCCCGCCGGCCGCCGCGAACACCGCCGCGTCGACCACCAGCAGCACCGCGGCCAGTCGCCCGGCCGGGGGCAGGCCGCCACGCAGCAGGCGTACGCCGGTCGCGACGCCGACCAACGCGGTCACCAGCCAACCGGCGGCCACCACCGCCGGGGCGGCCATCCCGGGACCGGCCGCCAGCACCGCCGGCAGCCCGATCGCCAGATGCCAGGCGAGCGCGATGACGACCGCGACGACCCGGGCGCCCCGGTCCGACGCGTCCGCCACCGCGTGCGCCTCCGGCGGGGCGGAGGCGGTCCCGGAGCGCGCCGCCAGCCGGGGCCGGGGCAGGGTACGCGGCGCGGCGCCGGTGGTCACCGCCGTACCCGCCTCAGTCGCCATTCGACCACTCCAACCGGACTCCGGTGCCGGCGCCAGGGGCGGAGGTCACGACCGCCCGGCCGTCCACGGTGGCCATCCGACCGTGGATCGACTCGCGCAGCCCGTACCGGTGCGCCGGGACGGTCGTCGGGTCGAAGCCGGGACCGTCGTCGACCACCTCGACCACGACGGCGCGCCCCTCGCGGGCCAGGCGCAGCGTGGTGGTCGCGCCGGGCGCGTGCCGCGCGACGTTGGCCAACGCGGCGGCGGCGCTGTCCGCGAGCGCCGCGGCGACCTCGGCCGGCACCCGGCACGGCGCCAGCGTCGCGGCCACGGACAGCTCGGGCAACCCGGCCAGGACCGCGCGGAGCCGCTCGTCCAGGTCCACGTCGCCGGTCGCGGTCCGCGCGCCGGCCAGCGCGGTGAGGGTACGCAGGTCCGCCGCGCACCGCTCGCGCAACGCCGCCGAGCTGCCGGGAACCGCGCCGAGCCCGACCATGGTGAGCGTCCCCAGGACGGTGTCGTGCAGGTCCCGGTGGTGCCGCCGTTCGGCCTCGCGCGCGGCACGGGCCACCACCGCCTCGTGGGAGAGGCGCTGGTAGTCCGCGAACGCCGCGTCGGCCCGCCCGATCCGCCGGCGCATCACCGCCGTCATCACCGCCGTGCAGCCGGTCTGCACCAGCAGCGTGCCGGTGTGCGCCCGCGCCTCGACCGGGTTCCCGGCCACCGTGGCCCCGGTGGCGTAGGCGGCGGTCACCAGCAGGCCGGCCGGCACCGACCAGCGGGCCGGGGCGGTGGCCTGCGCGTTGATGACCGTGGTGCTGGCCAGCACCGCGACCCAGCTCGCCTCGCCCGGGAGCACCTCCGGGGCGACCAGCCAGGGCAGGGCGAGCACGGCGGCGGTGGTCAGCGCCACGTCACCGGCGACCAGCGCGCCGCCGATGCCGTGCCGCAGCGCGCGGAAGGCGTACCAGCCGGACCAGGCGGTGAGCAACGCGACGGCGGGCAGCAGCAGCGCCACCCGCACCGGCGGTGTTCGCACGGACAGCGCGACGACCGCGCCGACCAGGCCGCAGGTGAGTCGCAGCAACGCGGGCAGCGTGGTGAAGATCAGGGTGAACGCGCCGCCCGCCGGACGGTCCAGGGGCGACCGGGACAGGGGCGTGGCGGCAGCGACCGGCATCGGGGAGGTGTCCTTCCGGCAGCGACCCGGCCGGGTCCGCACGGCATAGATTGACGCCGGAGAATAACATACCTTTTCGGAATTGGTCACCCTCGGTACGCGGTGCGTCGCTGTCGTACCCCCGGATCAGGCGCGTGCGACCGCGAGCAGGTGCGCGCTGGCCCCGAGCACCGACCAGTCCCGCTCGAACGTCTCGGCGCAGGCCACCGCGTCCTCGAACAACCGCTCGGACGGGGCGGTGTCGAGCGCGTTCAGCAGCGGCCAGAGCGGACCCTCCACCCCGTACACGGTCGGGTCGGGCAACCCGGCCGCGGTGAACTCGCCGACCAGCTCGTCCGGCCGATGGAAGTACGCGGTGGTGAAGCCCGTGCGCGGGTCGTTCACCCCGGTCGCGTACTCCTCCCGCAGCAGCCAGCGGTTCTCGTCGTCCACCAGGCCCCGCGCGGTCAGGTCGATCAGGGCCGCGTTGCGGCTGATCACGGCCGCCACCACCGGCCCACCCGGCCGGGTCAGCCGCGCCGCCTCCCGCAACGCCGTCACCCGGTCCGCCCGGTCGGGCAGGTGGTAGAGCGGGCCCAGCAGCAGCGTCGCGTCGGCCACCGCGTCCGGCAGCGGCACCGCCCGGGCGTCCCCGACCGTGGCCGTGACCAGCGGAAACGCGGCCCGCACGGCGGCTACGTGCGCGGGCACCAGGTCGACCAGGTGCACCCGGTGACCGGCGGCGGCGAGCGGGCCCGCGTAGGCCCCCGGCCCGCCGCCGATGTCCAGCACGTCGGCGGGCGGGGCGGGCAGCAGCCGGGCCAGCAGGTCACGGGTGCGCCGACCCTCCAGCCGCCCCTGCGGCGACCGGTCGAGCCGGTCCGCCTCGACGAAGACGTCGGTGTAGTAGGTGCGGATGTCCGGCTCGGGTGGACGGTGTGCGGGCATCCGTCGATGGTCGCCGAGAAGCGGACGACCGGCATCCGGTTTACCGGTTGACCGGGCTCCCTACCCTGCCCACATGGCGTACGAGCCGGCCATGGTGCCACCGAAGAAGTCCAAGCGGACGCTGTTCATCGTGCTGGGTGTGGTGCTCGCCCTCTGCTGCTCGGGCGGCGTCGTGGGTGGCTTCGTCCTCTACCGGGTGGTGCAGGACGCCACCGGTCCGGCCCGCGCCACAGTGGACACCTTCGCCGGCGCGGTCGTCGCCC
This sequence comes from Micromonospora sp. WMMD754, assembly GCF_049315235.1. NCBI lineage: Bacteria > Bacillati > Actinomycetota > Actinomycetes > Micromonosporales > Micromonosporaceae > Micromonospora > Micromonospora sp. WMMD754. The sequence goes on along the minus strand of NZ_CP186058.1, from coordinate 729,314 downwards.
GCGACTATCCGGCCGCCTACGAGCTGTTCTGCGCCGACGTGCGCGACCGGCTCGGCGAGGCGGACTTCGTCCGGCAGCAGTCCGCCCAGCCGGAGCTGACCGGTTACGAGATCGTCGGGTTGAACGTCACGAACAACAACGGCCGGGTACGCGGCTCGGCGAACGTCCGCTTCACCCCGCGCGAGGGTGTCGCCATCACCCAGGTCCTCCCGCTGGTCAAGGAAGACGGGGACTGGCGGATCTGCGACTGAGCCACGCCAGCGCCGGCTCGGCGTGCCGCAGCACGGAGATGTGCCCGTCCCCGGGGAAGGTGCGCAGCTCGGCGGCGGGGCAACGGTCGGCCAGCCACCGCGCGTGCGCCACCGGCGCGATGCCGTCCCGCTCGCCGTGCACCAGCAGCACCGGCGCGGTGACGGCGGCCGGGTCGAAGCCCCACGGCCGCACATATGCCAGGTCGTCGGCGATCGACCCGTCGGGGCCGGCCGCCACCGCCGGGCCGACCACACCGTCGAACCAGGACCACTCGGCGTGCAGCGCGGCCAGGTCGGCCTCGGTGAACTCCGGGTCGTACTCGACGTCGGACGCCTCGTGCGCCTCCTTGGCCGCCCGCCCGGCAGCGGCGGCGCGCAGTGCGGCCACCCCGGACGGCACCATGCCGGCGAACCAGTCCAGCCCGGCCGCGCCGTAGGGCGCGAGCCCGGCGCCGACCACCACCGCGACCACCCGGTCGGCCAGCAACGCGCCGCAGGCCAGGGCGTGCGGGCCGCCGCCGGAGTGGCCCATCGCCGCGAACCGGTCGAGACCCAGCGCGTCGGCCACCGCCGCCACGTCGCCCGCCACCGAGGCGACGTCGCGGTCGGGCAGCGGGGTCGAGCCGCCGTAACCCGGGCGGTCGTGCGACACCCAGCGCAGGCCGAGGCGGTCGGCGGCGGCGAACAGCGGCGCGGGCGGGGCGCCGACGTTCGGCGTGCCGTGGTGCCAGAACACCGGCAGCCGGTCCGCCCCGCCCGTGTCGTAGACGTGCAGGGTGCGGCCGTCGGGCAGGCGGAGATCGGTCTCGGTCACCATGCGGGGAGCGTACGGGCGGCGGGCGACACTTCCGGCCGCTATGGTCGGCGCGTGACCGGGACGGGCAGGGCCGACGGCGTGCCGGCGGTGCGGCTGCGGCCGGTCGCCGAGGAGGATCTGGCGATGTTCCGCCGGTTCGCCACCGAACCCGGCCTGATCGGCCTGGACTGGGCCGGCTTCACCGACCCGCAGGCCCCGGCCCGGCGCTTCGCCCTCGACGGCTGGCTGGGCACGGAGAACAGCCGGCTGATGGTCGAGGTGACCGACGAGCCGACGGCGGCCGGCTTCGTCGGCTGGGGCCGGCGCGACTTCGGCGGCCCCACCTGGTGCTGGGAGATCGGCATCGCGTTGCTGCCCGAGTGGCGGGGCCGAGGGATCGGCTCGCGGGCGCAGGCGATGCTCTGCGACTACCTGTTCACGCACACGCCGGTGCAGCGGATCCAGGCCGGCACCCACCCGGAGAACACAGCCGAGCAGCGGGCGCTGGTGCGGGCCGGCTTTCGGTTGGAGGGCGTGGTGCGGGCGTGCGAGTTCCGGGACGGCCGCTGGTGCGACGGCCTGCTCTACAGCCGACTCCGCACCGACCCGCCCCCCGCCTGACGCTGGCGCACACTCCGCGACATGGTCACCGACATCCGAGGGGACGGGCAGACCCGAATGCCGATCCGAGTTCGTCGTCGAGCCACACTCCTCGCCGTACTGTCGCTCGGGCTTGTTCTGCTCTGCGGTGCCTGTCTGCACCCGCCGCGCCCCGACTACGACCTGGGCTTCGCGCGCATCGGCGACCGAACCGTCGTCCACGCGCCGATCTGCCCCGGGGACACGGTCGACGGGGTGGAGTTCCACCGGCTGCCCGACAAGGACAAGGGCGGTGACTTCGTGCTGCTCTGGGAGGCCTGGAAACCGACCGACGAAGACACACGCTCCGGCCTGATCGTCCTCGGCGCGGGGTTCGGCAACGTCCGGCAGGCGCCGCCGGCCCGGTTCGACAGGCGGTTGTCGGTGACGATCGTGACGACCGACGGCCGGACGTACTCCGATGCGCTCGAACTGCCGGAGGAGATGATCGCGTATCCGGCCGGCACGCCCGTCACCGAGATGTCGTTCGAGACCCAACACGGTCGGGTCAGCTACGACGCGTTGCGGGCGCACTTCAGGTCCGAGTACCGACGGTGCCAATGAGGCCGCCCGTCGAGACTGCTTCCCGTCGGCCGCCCCGAAGGTGTCAGTCCGGCGGTGGGGCGAAGGGACGGCGTCGAGGTTGCCGCAGCTCCCACTCGGCTGGACACAGGTAGGCCCAGGCACCCGACGTCACCGAGCTCATCTCGGGCAGCGCGGAGCCCCACCGTGGCGAGCGATCTCCGACGTGCTGCTCGTAGCGCTGGTAGACAGCCTGAAAGTGGTACCGAGCATCCGTTCGCCACAGGGCGTACGGCTGGTCGCGCATCCAGTCGCACGCCGTCTCGCCCTCGGCGACCAGATCGGCGGCGGGCGGCAGCACCGGTACGGGGTTGTCGCTCCCCGGATCGCCGTACCGCTGGAGATAGGCGAGGTAACCGTCCTCGTCCCTGGGGTGGGCGAGGTGGACGCCGAGGACGGTGGCCGGCGCCACCAACGCGCCGGCCAGCGCGACACCGAGCGCGATCCGTAGCCGCTTGCGCATACCGCAGAGGTTAGGCCGAGGACGCCCGATCCTGATCGGACGAACGGCGGTGGCGTCGTCGACACGCGCCGCCTACCGTTTGACGAGCGCGACTTCGTCCGAACGGGGAGGACCGATGCCGCCGTACGAGGAACAGCGACCGTTCGTCGCGTTCGGGGACCGGCCCATGACGGTCATGCGGCAGGCCTACGCGGTGGCGGTGCGCAACGGTTCGAGCAGCGTCGGCACCCTCGACCTGCTGTGCCGCGTGGCCCCGTACCAGAGGTCGGTCCCGCCGTGGCTGTTCGCGGGCGCCAACGGCGCCAACCTCATGCGGATCGTCGCCGACCCGCGCCGCCTCCCGGCCGGGCGGTCCGTCGGCGAGCTGGTGACGCAGCCCGTCGGCGAGTTCGACGCCGAGGTGCGGGCCGCGCTGCGCGAGGTCGAGTGGAGCGTCCACCGCCGTCCGAACAGGCGCGGCAGGGCCGACCCGACGGCTCCGCGGCACCGTCCGACCTGGACCAACGGTGCCCGGGGCGCGTTGACCGGCGCCCTGCGGGCGGCGCGCGACGGCCGGACCCCGTTCGCCAACCTGTCCCACCTCGTGCTCGGCATCCTGGAACTGCCCACCTGCGACGGAACCCGCTACGTCTTTCCGTACGAACACGCCCGCACCGAGGCCGTCGACCGGTTGCGCGCCGACCCGGCCATGCGCCGGGCCGACGACCCCCATCCGGACCTCGACGTGGAGAGGCTCGCGGTGTCGCCGGGTGCCGGGTCGCTGGGCGCCCGACTCGCGGGAAGGTTGTTCGCCCGCATGTCCCGACTGAGCCGCCTCGGCCCCGTCCTGGCCGGAGTCGACGGCGAGGCGAGGCGGCAGGCGGTCCGACTGGGCCACGGCGTGATCGGGCCGCCGCACATGCTGCTCGCACTTCTCACCCACGACGACACGCTCGCCGCGGCCCGGATCCCGCTGACCGCCGAACACGCCAGCCGTAACCGGGGAGCGGTCGTCCTCCGTGCCCACGGCGTCGACGCCGACCGCCTGCGCGACCTGGCCTCGCGGCGTGGCGCTCCCGAGGAGCCGCCCGCCGAGGCGCTCACCGAGCAACTGGGCAGTCTGCGCCCCGGCGACCCGTTCACCGGCGCCGACGTCACCGCCGCGATGGCACGGGCGATGGAGATGTCCCTCGCCCACCGTCACCCCGACACCGGCACCAGTCACCTTCTGCTGGCGTTGGTCGAGGACGACGCCGGCGAGGCCGCCGCGATCCTGCGCGAACTCGGCGTCGACCCGGAGTCGGTGCGCGCGCGGGTCGAACAGGACCTCCGTGCCGCACCGACCGCCTGGGCGTGACCGGAGTCGTCGGGCATGGCTCAGAGGCAGATCCAGCAGTAGATGTACTCCCCGTTCCCGCGCGCTCGCCGGGCCAGCCCGACGAACTCCCGCAGACGCGACAGCATGACCTCCGGCCGCGTGTCGCTGTAGTACGACAGCTCCTCGACGCGCGACCACCGCTCGGCCAGGCCCGGCAGGCGGTCGTCGGGGATCTCGGCGAGCGCGTCCCGGGCGCGTTCGCCCAGCACGACGACCCAGGGTCCCTCGTACTCGCGGTCCTGCGCGACGCCCTCCGGCCAGACGAGCCGATCCCCGACCAGGTCGGTGGACCACGGCACGTCGAGGGCGAACGCGACGACCTTGCCGAGGACGACGGCTGGATCGATCGCCGTGCCGTCCACGGCATCCGCGACGGGGGAGTTTCCCGCCCGCACCACGGGACCGCCGTCGGTGGCGGCCATCAGCTTCGCGACGGCCTCGTCGTCGGGAGCGCGGAAATAGTCGTACAGAACACCCACAGGAGCCTCCGGTCGGACGTGGTGCCGCCGCCGGCGGGCGACCGGGAGAACATATCCGAACGGCTGTACGGGGGCCGTCGCCCGCGCAGGGTGTCTGCCGGCGCCCGGGAGTCTCGGCCCCAGCGCCGTCGGCTTTCGCGCGGTACGCCCCGGCGTCCGTCGCCGCGCCTCAGCGGCACAGATCGCCGGGGTAGGCGTCCAGCTGGCCGTTCTTCCGCCTCACCACGAGGTGATACTGCGGCGTGCGGTGCTCAGGTAGCCCGAAGTCCTCGACCCAGATCGTCTCTCCGGCCCGGACCAGGACCGGGCGCTCGGGCACGAAGTTGCGCCACTCGGTGAGCAGCGTCAAGCGGTCCGCCTGCTCGGGCCCTGTCCGGTAGGGCCTGTTCACGCGGGGCCCCGGGTATCGGTTCTTCTTGCCCATGTCTCACCGCCCTCGCTCGCACGCTCGGTCGGCCGCCGTGTCGGGCACGCCAACGCCTCGCAGTACCTCGACAGCGGCCACTACGCCCGTGACGGTGCGGTCGGGCGGGGTGAGTTCCGCCGGCCATTCCTTCCCTCGGCTGACCCAGATGGTGGCGAGCCCTGCCGCGCGGCCACCCTCGACATCAAGTACAGGGCTGTCACCGATCGCCCAGCCCCCGCCCCGCAGATCGAGGCCGCACCCACGGGCCGCCGCCTCGAAGATCTCGCGTGCTGGCTTCCGGATGCCCAACTCTCCGGACACTGCCCAGGCATCGACGCATCGGTCCAGCCCGGTACGCCTGATTTTCCCCAGCTGATTGTCGGCCTGACCGTTGGTCACGATCGCGACCGTCCAGCCGTCGTCGCGCAGTAGCGTCAGCGACGCCAGCACCTCGTGGTGGCAGCTCACCAGCTCCGGTATCCGGCGTCGGTACTGCCTCCATGTCTCATCCACCGAAGCTGCCAGGCCGAAACGCTTCGTCACCTCGCCGAAGAACCAGTCGCGGGGCACGGACCCGTCCTGATCCATAGCGATCAGCCAGGCCAATGCGTCGTCCGGAAGTCCGCGATCGGCGCAGAACTCGACCGCCCAGCGCCGGAATGCCTCCGAACGGTCCACGAGCGTGTTGTCGAGATCGAAGAGCGCCAACCGCTGCATGGTCAACAACCGTACCGAGCGGTTGAGGCGGATCTCCTCGTCGGGCAGTCGTCAGCCCGTCCAGCCTGTCCCGGACGGTGACACTGTGGAGCCCACCTGCTCGCGGCTGCGCGTGCCGTACACGGCCTTCAGCTCGTCAGTCGGCGGCCACCTCCACAATTTCCTCCCCCTCGCCGAACGGCGGCTCGAAGCTTTGGAGGTAGCGGTCCAGCAGTTCGTCGGTGATCGGAAACGCGGCGTTGGCGTCGAAGCGCTCAGCTCGCGCATGGAGACGCTGCCGTAGCAGCGCCGGGTCGGTCTTCAGGTAGACGAGGCGCCAACGGGCCCCGGCCTGCTCGATCAGCTCCTTGTACGCCTGGCGACGTGACCGTTGCCAGAAGCTGGAGTCGATGACGACGTTGCGATGCTGTGCGATGAGTGAGAGCAACCGCTCCCGCACAGCCTGCCTCGCGACTTCGGTGTGCATCTCGTACCGGTCGGGCTCGTAGTCGATGCCATAGCGACCGAAGCGACGCCAGATCTCCTCATCGACGGACAGGCGGACGTAACCCATGGCCTCGAGGCCGTTGGCGAATGTCGTCTTTCCCGCGCCAGCCACCCCGCACATCAGGACGACCTCAGGTTGTTCGGGAAGCCCTGCTTCGTCCGCTCTCATGGTCGCCAGGGTGGCGGACAGGACCGGCGCTGTCGCCTGGAATTCGGCTACGAAGCCGCGAAGCACCTCGTCGGCTGACTCGGCTGCACGAATGGCCGTACGGAGGCCGTGGAGATCTTCCCGACCGGGAGCGGAAAGCCGCTGACCTGCGGTGGTGGGGGTGCGCCCGGCAGGATTCGAACCTGCGGCCTTGGGATTAGAAGTCCCCTGCTCTATCCGCTGAGCTACGGGCGCGCGCCGACGATCGTCGCGCCAAGAGGGTACCGCCGGCTCCGGCCCGCCCGGGGGTACGGGTCGGCGCGTCCACGTCGTCGCCCAGCGTCCCATGCCGGGGCCCCGCCCGGCATCCCGGTTCCGGCGGGTCCCGGGCCGGCGGCCACGGCGCGGTCCGTACCCTCGGCGGATGCTGCTCGACCAGGAAACCGAGAACGAGATCGTCTTCGAGCTGTGCCAGCTGCTCGGGCGGGCCATCCTGCCCGTCACCGGGTCGGCGGGACCCGGCGCGGCGGTCGGCACGGTCGGCACCGCCTTCTTCTACAGCGAGCTGGTCGGCGCGACCGACGACGGGGAGATCGCGCACGAGTGGCTGCTCACCGCGGACCCGGTCACCGCTTCCGCGTACGGGGAGATCGGGCTGCGGCCGAGCGTCACCGACCCGGCCGAGGGGGCGGAGGAGCCGATCGAGCTGCCCGGCTTCGCCGACCACTGGCTGCACCTGCCGGATCTGGGACTGGCCGCGATGCCCACCGGCGGGCTGCACGGCTACGCCGACGACCGGGGCTGGCGCTGGCGTACCCAGCAGGTGACCGAGGCGGTGGCCGCGCCGGCCGACGCGGTCGCCCGGATCGGCGCGGCGCCCGCCTCGGCGTTCGTGCTGGCCCTGGGCGTGGGGGAGGACGGGTCGCGGCCCCTGGAGGCGGTGGTCGAGCGGGTCGCGCGGGACGGCGACGAGGTGCGGGTCACCCGCGAGCTGCCCGCCGGGTACGTGGGCGCGCCGGTGTTCGCGGTCGAGGCCGGGCCGGACGGCGGGCCGGCGCTGCGCTGCCTGGGCGTGCTGCTGCCATCCGGCGGGGGCGGACACCCGGTCGCGACGTTCGACCGGATCCGGGCGGCGCTCGCCGAGGTGGTCGACGGCTGACCGGGTCAGCCGTCGGCGGTCGCCCCGGCCGGCTCGTCGGCCGGCCGGCGCGGGGCCGGCGGCGCGGACTCCGGCTCGGTCGGGCCGGCCCGGAGGAAGCCCTCCGCCCAGCGCCCGACCTCCGCGAAGACCTTCTCGCGTACGACGGGACTGGACAGCGTGAGGTCGTGCAACCCGCCGTCGAAGCGGGCCAGGGTGACGTGCCGTCCGAGGCGGGGCGCCCAGCGCACCATGTGCTCGACGTCGAGCACCGCGTCGGCGAGCGTGGCGTTGTCGTGCCACTTCGCGCCCCGGAAACTGCGGGTGGAGCACGCCAGCAGCACCGGCACCGGGATGTCGAGACCGGCCCGCAGCCGGCGCTGGCCGGCCCGGATCGCGTTGATCCAGCCGGCCCGGACCGGGAACCCGGCGAGCGGCTTCCAGGCCAGGTCGTAGCGCCACTCGCCCCGGTGGTCGGCGTGCAGGCTCTCGCCGTACACCGTGCCCAGCCCGAACGGCAGGATGCGCTGCGGCGCCCGACGGCCCAGGCGGGAGACGGCGGCCGCGAGGGGCCGGCGGACCACCCAGGGGGCGTTGATGTCGAAGAAGGGGCTGTTGAGCACGATGCCGTCGACCAGGCCGGCGTCGCGTCGGGCGTCCGCCCACAGCGAGATGATCAGGCCGCCGGTGGAGTGGCCCATGGCGAGCAGGGTGTCGTGCCCCTCCTCGGCCCGGATGATCTCGGCCGCGGCGTCCAGCTCGGGGAAGTAGTCGGCCAGGTCGCGGCAGAAGTTCGGGGTCTGGTGCGGGAGCAGGCTGCGGCCGTACTTGCGCAGGTCGAGGGCGTAGAAGTCCCACCCGCGCTCGGCGAAGAAGTCGGCCACGTGGGTCTGGAAGAAGTAGTCGACGAAGCCGTGCACGTAGAGCACGGCGCGGCCGGTCGGGCGGTCGGCCCGCCGGCGGACCAGGGTGGCGACCACCGGGCCCTCGTCGTCGGTGCCCAGGTCGATCGTCCGCCGCTCGTAGGGCGCTCCCAGCACGTCCGGTTCCACGACCGCGACGGTACGCCGCCTCGCTACCCGGCGGTAGCCCCCGCCCGCCGGCACCGTGCGGGCGGGGGCGTACGGGGCTCAGGCGGTCTCGGCGTCCTCGCGCGCGGTGGCCTGCACCGGAACGTCCTCGGGCTGGTCGACCGCGCGCAGATGCTTGTTGCTGCGCGGCTCCTGCCGGGTCTTCGCGTCGTTCAGCTTGCGGCGCAGGTCGTCCCGGACGTCGTTGAGCGCGGCGTGCAGGTCCTCCTCGGTCGAGGTGGTGACGATCTTCTGCCGGCCGGCGACCCAGCACTCCAGGGTCACCTTCTGGCCCCGGGCCTCACGGTCCTTGACCGACACCTCCAGCTCGGTGGCGTCGGCGTGGAAGCCGGCGAGCCGGGCGTCCAGCGTCGCGAACTGCTCGGCGATCCAGTTGCGGTCGCCCTGGGAGAACCCGGCACCGACCCGCAGGCACTCGGCCACGGTCGCGGGGTTCGCCACGGCGCTCATCGCCCTGCCTCGCGGACGTCTCGGAGAAGCATCGGCGCTCCCTTTCTCTCGGTTGATCAAGTACTTACCCAGCCGGCGTGATTCCGGAACGCCCTCCGCCGGTCACATTCCGATCATGCGTCGCCGCAGGTCGGCACCGTAGGGTCCGTGGTCCTAGCAGACCGGGACCTTGATCAGGGGGTTGTCCACAAGGCGGTCCGTCGTCCACAGGCGGGGCGCCGGCGGTCGAACCGACCGGGCGAAGCGGCCACGCTCTGCCGGACAAGCCGATCCCTGGAGGGGCGATGTTCGATACGTACGTCACGATCGTCGGCAACGTGCTGACCGCGCCGGAATGGCGCCGGACCACCCAGAGCGGGACACTGGTGGCCAACTTCAAGGTGGCCTCGACCGCCCGCCGGCTCGACCGCGACAGCGGCCGCTGGGTGGACGGCAACAGCCTGCGCGTGCGGGTCAACTGCTGGCGCCGGCTGGCCGAGGGAGTGGCCGCGTCGGTGGCGGTCGGCGACCCGGTGATCGTCGCCGGCCGCCTCTACACCCGCGACTGGACCGACGAGGCCGGCACCCACCGCACGCTCTACGAGCTGGAGGCGGTCGCGGTCGGGCACGACCTGTCCCGGGGGCGGGCCCGCTTCCTGCGCAACCAGCCCCGCGCCGCCACCAGCTCGGTCGAGGACGCGGAGGCGGAGCAGCGGGTGCACGGCGAGGCGACCGCGCCGGTGCCCGACGCGCAGGCCCCGGCCACGTTCGACGACCGGCCGTTCGACGACGACTTCCCGCCGCCGGAGTTCGGGGCGGCGCGGGTCGGGCTCGCCGGCCGGATCGAGCGGGCCGGCGAGCCCCACCCGTTCGACGCCCGCCCCGACGCGGCCGGCGGGTTCGACGGCGCGGGCGGCGCCCACGGCGGGCTCGGCCGCGCCGAGAGCCGGCCGGGCGGTGGGGACGGTCGGTTCGGCGGCGCGGTCCCCGACGGGGACGCCTGGCCCACCGGCCTGGACGCGGGCGAGCACGACGAGTTGGCGGCCGACGACGGCGACGAGCCGGTCGAGGTCGGGGACGACGAGTTGGCCGAGGTCGACCTGCCGGAGACCGACCGCGCGGGCGGTGACGAGCCGGGCGACCCCGGGCCGGGTGACGGGAGCACGGGTGGCGCGGGCACGGGCGGCGTCGGGCCCGCCCCGGGTCGTCGCGGACGGCGACGGACCCCGGTGCCCGCCTGAGCGTCCGGCCGTGCGAACGGGGGCGCGGGGTGGCGACGACGACGTGGCCACCCCGCGGTACGGCTAGGCTGGCCGGCCGGAGGTGGTGACGGGTGCGGCAGGCGACCGCCATGGCGAACGCGACCGGGCTGGTGGCGGGCTACGCGCTCGACGCGCTGCTCGGCGACCCGCGCCGGTGGCATCCGGTGGCCGGCTTCGGCCGGTCTGCGGGCGCGCTGGAGCGCCGGCTCTACCGCCCCGACCGGTCGGCCGGCGCCGCGTTCACCGCGCTCGCGGTCGGCGCGCCGGTGCTGCTCGGCGCCGCCGCCACGCTGGCCACCCGCCGGCATCCGGCCGCCCGGGCCGCGCTGGTCGCCGCCGGCACCTGGACGGTGCTGGGCGGGCGCACGCTGCGGCACGAGTCCCGGGTGATGGCGCGGGCGCTGCGTCGGGCCGACCTGCCCGCCGCGCGGGCCCGCCTCGGTCACCTCTGCGGCCGCGACCCGTCCGCCCTCGACGAGCCCGAGCTGGCCCGGGCCACCGTCGAGTCGGTCGCCGAGAACACCTCCGACGCGGTGGTCGCGCCGCTGGTGTGGGGCGCGGTCGCCGGGCTGCCCGGCCTGCTCGGCTACCGGGCGGCGAACACGCTCGACGCCATGGTCGGCCACCGCTCGCCCCGCTACGCGCGCTTCGGCACCCCGGCCGCCCGCCTGGACGACCTGCTCAACCTCGTGCCGTCCCGCCTGACCGGGCTGCTCACGGTGGCCGTCGCCCCGGTGGCGCACGGCGACCGCGCGGCCGCCTGGCACGTCTGGCGGCGGGACCGGGCCGACCATCCCAGCCCGAACGCGGGCCAGTGCGAGGCGGCCATGGCGGGTGCCCTCGGCGTCCGGCTCGGTGGGCGCAACGTCTACTTCGGTCGCTCCGAGACGCGGCCGTTCCTCGGCGACGGCCCCCGCCCGGAGGCGCGGCACCTGAAGCGGGCCGCCCGCATCTCCGGCGCGGTCGGGGTGGCCGCGCTCGGCCTGGCCGCGCTCTACCCGGTGACCGTCGGCCGGCTGGCCAGTGCCACCGGCCGCGCCGCGGCGCGCGGGCTCCTGCGCGCCGCCGGCCGGTCCACCGCCGGCCGCGTCCTCGCCGGCTCGGCCCCGGTGGGCGGCGGCGCGCGCGGCGCGCGGCGGGGGAGCGGGCGGTGAGCGGCGGCCTGCTGGTCGCCGGCACCACCTCGGACGCCGGCAAGAGCGTGGTCACCGCCGGCATCTGCCGCTGGCTGCGCCGCCGGGGCGTCCGGGTGGCCCCGTTCAAGGCGCAGAACATGTCCAACAACTCGGCGGTGGTGGTCGGCCCGGACGGCCGGGGCGGCGAACTGGGCCGGGCCCAGGCGATGCAGGCTGCCGCCTGCGGGCTCGCCCCCGACCTGCGCTTCAACCCGGTGCTGCTCAAGCCCGGCAGCGACCACGCCAGCCAGGTGGTGCTGCTCGGCGAGGCGGTCGACACGGTCACCGCCGGCAACTTCCACACGCTGCGGCCCCGGCTCGCCGCCACGGCGTACGCGGCGCTGGCCGAACTGCGGTCCGAGTACGACGTGGTGATCTGCGAGGGCGCCGGCAGCCCGGCCGAGATCAACCTGCGCACGGGCGACTACGTCAACCTGGGCCTGGCCCGGCAGGCCGGCCTGCCCACGGTCGTGGTCGGCGACATCGACCGGGGTGGGGTCTTCGCGTCGATGTTCGGCACGGTCGCGCTGCTCGACGCCGCCGACCAGGCGCTGGTCGCCGGCTTCGTGATCAACAAGTTCCGGGGTGACCTCGGGCTGCTCCGACCGGGGCTCGACATGCTGCGCCAGGTCACCGGCCGTCCGACGTACGGGGTGCTGCCCTGGGCGCTCGACCTGTGGCTGGACGCGGAGGACTCGCTCGCCTACGGGCGGGTGCTCGGCCGGCCGGCGGCGCCGCGGGGCACCGACTGGCTCGACGTGGCGGTGGTCCGGCTGCCCCGGATCAGCAACGCCACCGACGTCGAGGCGCTCGCCACCGAGCCGGGCGTGCGGGTCCGGCTGACCGTGGAGCCGGCCGAGCTGGCCGCCGCCGACCTGGTGGTGCTCCCGGGCTCCAAGTCCACCGTCGCCGACCTGGCCTGGCTGCGCGAGACCGGCCTGGCCGACGCCGTCCGGGCGCACGCCGCCGCCAACCGGCCGCTGCTCGGCATCTGCGGCGGCTTCCAGATGCTGGCCCGGGTCGTCCACGACCCGGTGGAGAGCGGCCGGGGCACCGTCCCCGGCCTCGGGCTGCTCCCCGTCGAGATCACCTTCGACGAGCGCAAGACGGTGCGCCGCGCGGTCGGCACCGCCGCCGGGGACGTGCCGGTGCACGGCTACGAGATCCACCACGGGCGGGTCTCGGCCGCCGACCCGGGTCTGCCGCCGCTGCTGCGCCACGCCGACGGCACCGGCGAGGGCGCCCGGCTCGGCGCGGTCTACGGCACCCACTGGCACGGCACGTTCTCCTCGGACGCGTTCCGCCGCCGCTTCCTCACCGAGGTGGCCGAGGCGGCCGGGCGGACCGGCTTCAAGGTCGCGCCGGACACCTCGTTCGCCGCCGCCCGGGAGCGGATGCTGGACCTGCTCGGCGACCTGGTCGAGGAGCACCTCGACACGGACGCGCTCTGGCGGCTGATCGAGTCCGGCCCCCCGCCGGGCCTGCCGTTCGTGCCACCCGGCGCGCCGCGGACACCGTGACCGCGGGGTCCGGGCGGGGAGCGGTCGGCGCGACTCAGTGGCGCACGTCGGCCGGCCGGTCGGACATCGGCAGCCCGGCCTCCCGCCAGCCCTGCACCCCGCCGATCATGTCGGTCGCCTGCCGCAGGCCCAGCGTCTGCAGGCTGGCGGCGGCCAGGCTGGAGCTGTAGCCCTCCCGGCAGACCACCACGATCTCGCGGTCGTACCCGGTCGCCTCCGGGATGCGCCAGGCGCTGGCCGGGTCGAGCCGCCACTCCAGCACGGTGCGGTCGATGACGATCGCGCCGGGCAGCTCACCCTCCTCGCGGCGCTGCGCCTCGGTACGCGTGTCGATGAGCAGCGCGCCGCCGCGGACCGCCTCGACGGTCTCGTGCGGGGTGAGCCGGCGGAGACCGGCGCGGGCCTGTTCCAGGAGGGCGTCGACGCCCGGACACATCACGTCATGGAGCACCCCCCGATCATGCCCAGGGTGCCGCCACGCCGCCCGGTGAACGGGTCCGCCCGGGTCGCAGGATCCAGCGGACGGGGGAACGTTAGCGTCGGTCGGGTGAACGTGGCGGTGGTCGAGGCGTACGCCGATCTGGCCGGGCGGGTGCTGGCCGGGCCGGCGCGGTTGGGGCGTACCCGCCTGGTGGCGGTCGACGGGCCGAGCGGCGCGGGCAAGAGCGTGTTCGCGACGCGCCTCGCGGACGCCCTCGCGGCGCGGGCCGGCGGGGACCGGCCGCCGCTGGTGCGCACCGACGACCTGCTCGACGGCTGGGACGACCAGCTCACCTTCTGGACCCGGCTGGAGGAGTGGGTGCTCGGGCCGGTGCGGGCCGGGCGGCCGGGCGGCTACCGGCGGTACAGCTGGGTCCGCCGCCGCTTCCTGGACCGGGTGACGGCGGTGCCGGCCGGGCCGGTGCTGATCGTGGAGGGGGTGAGCGCCGCCCGCGCCCTGGTGCGCCCCGAACTGACCCTGTCGGTGCTGGTCACCGCGCCGGCCGAGCTGCGGCTGTCCCGCGCGCTGGCCCGCGACGGCGCGCAGGTCCTGCCGGAGCTGCGTCGCTGGCACGCGGGGGAGCGGGCGCACTTCGCCGCCGACGGCACGGTGGCGGCGGTGGACCTGGTCGTCGACGGCGCGCCGGCGGTGCCGCACGACCCGGACCGCTACTACGTGCGGTTCGGCCGGCGACCGGGCTCGGACACCGTGCTCGGGTAAGGCCGGCATACGATTCCGGTCATGACCTCACCGATCATCTCCGAGTCCGAGGTGCGGGCCGCCGTCGAGCGCGAACTGCCCGGCGTCCGTGCCGACCTCGAACGCCTCGTCCGCATCCCGGGCATCGCCTTCGAGGGCTTCGACCACTCGCACGTGGAGCGCTCCGCCGAGGCGGTGGCCGAGCTGCTGCGCGGCTGCGGTCTCGACACCCGGATCGTCCGGTCGGGCGGCCAGCCGGCGGTGATCGGGACGAGGGCGGCCCCGCCCGGCGCGCCCACCGTGCTGCTCTACGCGCACCACGACGTGCAGCCGGTCGGTGACCTGTCGCTGTGGGAGTCCGACCCGTTCGAGCCGGTGGAGCGCGACGGCCGCCTCTACGGCCGGGGCGCCGCCGACGACAAGGCGGGCATCATGGCGCACGTCGCCGCGCTGCGCGCGTTCGGTGACCGGCTCCCGGTCGGCGTGGTGCTCTTCATCGAGGGCGAGGAGGAGTACGGCTCGGACTCGCTGGAGCGGCTGCTCGCCGAGCACCGCGACGAGCTGGCCTCGGACGTCATCGTGATCGCCGACTCCGCCAACTGGGACGTCGGGGTGCCGGCGCTGACCACCTCGCTGCGCGGCATCGTGAACTGCTTCGTGGAGGTGCGGACGCTGGAGCACGCGGTGCACAGCGGCATGTTCGGCGGGGCCGTTCCGGACGCGCTCACCGCGCTGGTGAGGCTGCTCGGCACGCTGCACGACGACGCCGGTGACGTGGCGGTGGAGGGCCTGGCCGCCCGCGAGGGCGCCAGCGTCGACTACCCGGAGGACCGGTTCCGCGCGGAGGCCGGCCTGGTCGACGGCGCGCGGCTGTTCGGCACCGGGCGGATCACCGACCGGCTCTGGACCAAGCCGGCGCTGGCGATCCTGGGCGTCGACGCGCCGTCCACCGGGGAGGCCCCGAACGCGCTGGTGCCGTCCGCCAAGGCCAAGCTGAGCGTGCGGCTGGCGCCCGGCGACGACCCGAAGAAGGCGTACGCGGCGCTGACCGCCCACCTGGAGCGGCACGCGCCGTGGGGCGCGCGGGTGACGGTGACGTTCGAGCACGACGGTTCGCCGTGCGTCATCGACGCGACCGGCCCGATGTTCGACGCGGCGCGGGCGGCGTTCCGGGGGGCCTGGGACGGCACCGACCCGGTGGACATCGGGGTGGGGGGCTCGATTCCGTTCATCGCCACGTTCCAGGAGATGTTCCCGCGGGCGGCGATCCTGGTGACCGGCGTGGAGGACCCGCACGCCCGGGCGCACGGGCCGAACGAGAGCCTGCACCTGGGCGAGTTCGCCCGGGTCTGCCTGGCCGAGGCGTTGCTGCTGGCCAAGGTGGCCGAGGCGGGCCGCGCCTGACCGGCACGTCCGGACGGCGTCGTCACGAAGAGTGACGGTCGTAGGGGAGTTGAGGTGGTCGGAGCGATATACCGGTGAGTCATGATTATGCCGCTGAGGTATATCGCTCCTGACCGACCTCTCACCTCGCCGACGACGCGCCCGGTGTCGAAACCGTAACTTCGGGGCGGATGTCGGAGTTTGCGGTGTGTCGGCCGGCTGGGTGTTATAGCCTTTCGAACATGCGTACGAACGACGAGATGGCGCGGCTCCAGGCCGCCGTCCGTGCACTGGGGGACGTCGACGTCTCCGCGTGGCCCGAGGCCACGCTCAAGGAACAGCTCGGTGAGCTCTCCGCCACGCTGGTCACCCTCGACGCGTTGCTGACCCGGGTCGCCGACGGCGTGCGCGGGCGCGGCCTGCGCGTCGAGGAGCCGGTCTCGGCCTGACCTTCGTCCCGGTCCCGGAGCGATCCGGGCCCGTCCCCGGGGCGCGCGGCCCGGCGACCGGCACGCCCGGGTCGTCGCGTCCGAGCTTCCGGCGGTCCCGGCGACACCCGTGTGGTGCGCCGGGCCGCCGGAAGCGCCCCGCCGTCACAGGTCACTGGCAGGATGTGCACGTGCGTTTCGCGGAGCTGGCGGCCACCTCGGCCGCGGTCGGCGCCACCGGCGGCCGTCGGGCCAAGGTGGAGCTGCTGGCCGCCGCGTTGCGCGCGCTCGATCCGGGCGAGATCCCGGCCGGCGCCGGCTACCTCGCCGGCGAGCTGCGTCAGCGCCAGACCGGTGTCGGCTGGGCGGGTCTGCGTGACCTGCCCCCGCCGGCGACCGAGCCCACCCTGACCGTGGCCGCTGTCGACGCGGCGATCGAGGAGATCTCCCGCATCGGGGGCGCCGGCTCCCAGGCGCGGCGGCGTGAGCTGGTCGGCCGGCTCTTCGCCGCGGCGACCGCCGACGAGCAACGCCTGCTGGTCGGCCTGTTCCGGGGTGAGCTGCGCCAGGGCGCCCAGGCCGGCCTGCTCACCGAGGCGGTGGCCCGGGCCGCCGACGTGCCGGCCACCGCCGTGCGGCGCGCGCTGCTGCTCGCCGGCGACCTGCGGGCGGTGGCGGTCGCGGCGCTCACCGGCGGCGCCGCCGCGCTGGCCGGGTTCGGGCTCCAGGTGGGCCGGCCGCTCGCGCCGATGCTGGCGCAGAGCGCGCCCTCGGTCGACGAGGCCCTCACCGCCACCGGCCTCCCCGCCGTGGTCGACGTCAAGCTCGACGGCATCCGCATCCAGGTGCACCGCTCCGGCCAGGACATCGCGGTGTTCACCCGCAGCCTCGACGAGATCACCGGCCGGCTGCCCGAGGTGGTGGCCGCCGTCCGCGCGCTGCCCGCCCGCGAGCTGGTGCTCGACGGCGAGGCGATCGGGCTGGACGCCACCGGCCGTCCACTGCCGTTCCAGGAGACGTCCAGCCGCGCGGCCCGGCGCACCACGCCCAGCACCACCGGCCGCACCCCGGTCGCGCCCGCCGTGCTGGCCGCCGCCGAGCGCACCGGCGAGCCGGTGCTGACGCCGTACTTCTTCGACCTGCTGCACCTCGACGGCGCCGACCTGATCGACGAGCCGGGCCGCGAGCGCTGGGCGGCGCTGGCCGGGGCGGTCGACCCGTCGCTGCTGGTCGGCCGGGTCGAGGTGGACGACGTGGCGCAGGCCGGCGCGGCGTTCGCGGCGGCGGTCGACGCCGGTCAGGAAGGGGTGGTGGTCAAGGATCCCGCCGCGCCCTACGACGCGGGCCGGCGCGGCTCGGCCTGGGTCAAGGTCAAGCCCCGGCACACGCTCGACCTGGTGGTGCTCGCGGTCGAGTGGGGCAGCGGCCGGCGTCAGGGCTGGCTGTCCAACCTGCACCTCGGCGCCCGCGACCCGGGCACCGGCGAGTTCGTCATGCTCGGCAAGACGTTCAAGGGGCTCACCGACGAGCTGCTGCGCTGGCAGACCGAGCGCTTCCTGTCGTTGGCCGTGGAGAAGGGCGACTGGGTGGTGCGGGTCCGGCCGGAGCAGGTGGTCGAGATCGCCTTCGACGGGGTGCAGACCAGCAGCCGCTACCCGGGCGGGATGGCGCTGCGTTTCGCCCGCGTGGTGCGCTACCGGGACGACAAGACCGCCGCCGAGGCGGACACGATCGACGCGGTGCGGGCGATCCACGCCGGCCGGGTCACCGGCTGACGGATCAGGTGGCGGCGGGCTCGGCGGCCCGGTCCACCGGCTCGCGCGGGCCGTCCAGGCCGGCCCGTCGACGCGCCTCCCGGCGGGCCACCCAGCCGTAGCCGACCAGGCTCATCACCGCGAAGATCCACCACTGCCAGACGTAACCGAAGTTCTGCCAGTTGTTCGTGTGCCCGATCGGCACCGCCTGGAACGCCGGGTCGGCGGCCGGGGTCTGCCCGTCGAGCAGCACGTAACCGCCGGTCACCGGGTAGGGCAGCTGCTTCGCCAGGCGGGGGATGACGATCCGCCGGGCCTCCAGCTTGCCGTCGCGCCGGTCCACCCCGCCGCCACCGCTCTCGCTGCCGACCACCCGGCCGGTGACGGTGACCTCGCCGGTCGGCGCGGCCGGCACCGAGGGCTGGGCGGTGGCGCCGGCGCCCGGCGCGGGCGGGACCCACCCGCGGTCGACCAGCACCGCGCTGCCGTCGGCCAGCACCAGCGGCGTGAGCACCTCGAAGCCGACCTTGTTGTCCACGGTCCGGCCCCGGATCAGCACGACGTTCGCGGTGTCGTAGCGGCCGGTGGCGGTGACCCGGCTCCAGGTGAGCCGCTCGGCCGGGGCGGGACCGACGCTGCCCGGGCCACCGGTCGGTGCGGGCAGCGCGTCGCGCAGCGGCGCGGGGGTCATCGTGGCGCCGGCGTCGATCCGGTCGTTGATCGCCGACCGGCCCCGGTAGCGGTCCAGCTGCCAGTTGCCCAGGAACACCATCACCGTGGCGGCCACCAGCGTCAGCGCGAGGTAGCCGAGCCAGCGCGGGGTCAGCAGGAACCGGTACACGTTGGCCAAGGCTACCCGTATGAGCGGGGCCACTCGCGGCTGCCGGGCGGAACGGGACGCTCCGCGGCCGACGGGCGCCGGGGCGGACGGGTATGGTCACGCGGGCGGAAATCACCCCGGACCCAGGAGTCGATGATGACCGACGTGCCGCGCGTCGTGCTGAGCGCGCCCTCCTCCGGGCACGGCACCGGTGCCCTCTCCCTCGGCCTGCTCGCCGCCCTCGCCGAGCGCGGCGTGCCGGTGGCCGGCTTCAAGGTCGGGCCGGACCAGGTGGACGCGGCGTACCTGGGGCTGGCCGCCGGTCGCCCCGGCCGCACGCTGGACCCCCGGCTGGTCGGCCCGGAGCGGGTCGCCCCGCTCTTCGCGCACGGCGCGGCCGGCGCCGGGTTCGCGCTGGTCCAGGGCACCATGGGGCTCTACGACTCGGTCGCCGGTCGGCCGGAGAGCGAGTCCACCGCCGCCGTGGCCACCGCGCTGCGCAGCCCGGTGGTGCTGGTCGTGGACGTCGCCGCGATGGGGCAGTCGGTGGCCGCGCTGGTGCACGGCTTCCGCTCCTACGACGAGCAGCTCTGGCTGGGTGGCGTGATCCTCAACCGGGTGGCCTCGCCCCGGCACGAGACGCTGCTGCGCGAGGCGCTCGACGACGTGGGGGTGCCGGTCTACGGCGCGCTGCGCCGGCACGAGCTGCCCCCGGTGCTGCCCGCCCGCCGGCACGGCGCCGCGCCCGTGGTGCGCGGTGACGCCGAGGCCGAGCGCGGCGTGCGCCGGCTCGGTGAGGCGGTCGCCGCCACCGTCGACCTGGACCGGTTGCTGGCGCTGGCCCGGTCCGCTCCCGCCCTGAGCGTGGAGCCCTGGTCGCCGGAGCCGGCGGACGGTCCGTCCGCCCCGGCGGAGCGGCCGGTGGTGGCGCTGGCCGGCGGCCCGGCCGGCAGCTACAGCCATCCGGAGGTCGCCGAGCTGCTGCGGGCCGCCGGCGCCGAGGTGGTCACGCTCGACCCACTGCGCGACGAGGCGCTGCCCGCCGGGGCCCGCGCGCTGGTCGTCGGCGGCGGGCTCCCCGAGACGTACGCGGAGCAGCTCTCCGCCAACCGCCGGCTGTGCATCGCGGTGGCGGAGCTGGCCCGGTCGGGCCGTCCGGTGGTCGCCGAGGGGGCGGGCCTGCTCTGGCTGGCGCGCGAGCTGGACGGCCTGCCGATGTGCGGCGTGCTCGACGCGGTCGGCACGGTCCGCGACGGCCTGGTGGTCGGCTACCGGGACGCCACGGCGGTCACCGGCAGCGTGGTGGCGCCGGCCGGCGCGACCGTGACCGGGCACAAGCAGCACGCCGCCGTGCTCACCCCGCGCGCCGGTGACCAACCGGCCTGGCGCTGGGACGGCGGCACCCCGGAGGGCTTCGTCCGCCACGGCGTGCACGCCTCCCAGCTGGTGCCGCACTGGGCCGCGCTTCCGGGCGTCGCGTCCCGCCTGGTGGCCGCCGCGCTGGCGCCCTCGGCGGCCCTGGCGTGATCGGTCAGGTGGCGGTACGCCGGTTCCCGGCGCTGACCGTCTCCACCCCGCGGACCGAGGTGCGCCGGTTGGTCGCGACGGACGCGGCGGCGGTCGACGAGGTGTTCGGCGACCGGCAGACCCAGCGGTGGCTGCCGCTGGCCGAGGCGGCCGGGCAGATCGACGGGCGGGCGTGGTGCACGGAGCTGGCCCGGCAGCGGCGGGACAGCGGCGACGGCGACCACTGGGCGGTGGTCCGCCGGGAGGACCAGCGCGTGGTGGGGTGCCTGTGGACCCGCCGCACCGACTGGGGCGCCCGGCTCACCGAGGTGTCGTACGCGATCGCGCCGCACGCCCGCGGCTACGGCCTGGCCGCCGAGGCGGTGGACGCGGTGGCCATCGCGCTGATCCTGGAGCACGGATTCCACCGGGTGGAGCTGCGGGTGGCGCCCGGCAACGTCGCGTCCCGGCGGGTGGCCGAGAAGGCCGGTTTCAGCTACGAGGGCCTGCTCCGCAACGCCGGTTTCGTCCGCGGCGCCCGGGTGGACCTGGAGTTGTGGTCCTTCGTCGCCGCCGACCTCCGCTGAGCCCCTCTCCCACGTCGATCAAGGAGTTCGCGTCGGCGGATCTGGGGATCCCGGACGCAAACTCCTTGATCAACTACCCGGGCGCACCCCCGGGCGGAACGTGGGGCTCAGCCGACTATCTGGTCGGAGGGCGGGGTGAACTGGCGGGTGGGCTGGCCCTTCAGGGAGTCCCGTAGGGTCTGGGCCACCGCGTTCACCGGGATCTGCGACTGCCCGTCGCCCACCGCGTTGAACGGATTGTCCGGGTCGGCGATGAAGCTCGCCGCCGCCAGCTCCGGCGTGTAGCCGACGAACCAGGCGGACCGGGTGCTGTCGGTCGTACCCGTCTTGCCGGCGACCGGGCGGCCGACCGTGCCCCGCACGCTGTCGGCCGTCGACCAGCCGCCACAGCTCCCCTTGGCCGGGGTGTCCCCGGTCGGGCAGCGCGCCGCGTCGGTGGCGGCCCGGGCCGCGTCCGCGTTCACCACCTGCCGGCACCGGGGCTTGGCGATCTCCCGCTGCACCCCGCCGGCGGTGGAGTAGGTGGCCGGCGTGCCGTCCCGGTTCATGATCGCGTTGACCGGGATCGCCTCGCAGTAGCGCCCGTCGGCGGCGATCGCCGCGTACGCGTTCGCCATCTCCAGCGGGGTGGCGTCCGAGACGCCCAGCGTGAACGCGCCCCACTTCTTCGCCTTGGCCGGCGACGCCTGCTCCTTGTCCACGTCGGTCCGCCAGCGCAGGCCCAGCTGCTCGGCCAGCCGCACCCCGGCGTCCGCGCCGATCTTCTCCTCCAGCTGGATGAAGTAGGTGTTCACCGACTTGCCGAAGCCGGACCACATGGTCTGCCGGCCGGTCATCGCGCCACTGGCGTTGGACGGGGCCCAGCCGTCGTAGACCGCCGACTTGTACGTGTACGGCGAGTCGTAGGCGGTGGACAGCGGCATCCCGGCGTTGAGCGCGGCGAGCATCGGGAACATCTTGAACGTCGAGCCGGCCTGGTAGCCGGGGAGCGACCCGCCGCCCAGCAGCGGTGCCACCGTGTTCGGGTAGTTCGCCTTGACCTTCGGGCCGGCCTCGGGGTTCGAGCTGTTCGGGTTCTCCGCCAGGTCCAGCGAGTAGTTCCGGTTGACCGCCATCGCCTTGATCCGGCCGGTGCCGGGTTCGGCGACCACGATGCCGTTGGCGAACGGGCTGCCGGTGTTGTCCTTGGCGCCCACGTTCTTCTCCGCCGCCGCCTGGGTCTTCGGGTCGAGGGCGAGCACGATCCGGTAGCCGCCGCGCCGCAGCTTGTCCATCCGTTCCAGGCGGTTCTCGCCGAACGCGGGCTGCGCGCTCCACCAGTTCTTCAGGTAGTCGCAGTAGAAGCCCCAGCTGCGGTGCCCGCCGTCGATCGCGGCGCAGTCGTTCGGCGGCGTGGTCAGCTTCAGCCTGATCGGCTGGCCCTTGGCCGACGCGGCGGCGTCCGGCGAGAGGTAGCCGAGGCGGGCCATGTTGTCGAGCACGTAGTTGCGCCGGCCGGTGGCGTCCTTCTGGTCGGAGGTGATCGGGTCGTACTCCGAGGGGGACTTCACCAGGCCGGCCAGCGTGGCCGCCTCGACCGGGGTGAGCGTGGCCGGCGTCTTGGAGAAGAAGATCTGCGCGGCGGCGTAGATCCCGTAGGCGCGGTGGCCGAAGTAGGCCGAGTTGAGATAGCGCTCCAGGATCTGGTCCTTGCTCAGGTGCTTCTCGATGTCCAGCGCCATGCGCATCTCCTTGACCTTGCGCAGGCTGGTCTGCTGGGTGGCCTCCTGGACCTCCCGGGGCGTGGTCGCGCTGTCCCGCAGGGCCATCCGGACGTACTGCATGGTCAGCGTCGAGGCGCCCTGGGAGACGCCGCCGGAGCGGGCGTTGGACACGAACGCCCGCGCCACGCCCTTCGGGTCGACGCCGTGGTGCTGGTAGAACCGGTTGTCCTCGGCGGCGACGATCGCCTGCTGGATGTTCGGCGACATGTTCTCGATCTTGGTGTACTGCCGGTACTCCTCGTAGAACATGGTCAGCACGGTCTTGCCGTCGGGCGCGTAGACGTACGACGTCTCGGCCGGCAGCGCGGTCTTGAGGATGTTCGTCTTCTGTTCCACGGCGTGCGCGGTGGCCTTGGCGCCGATGCCGGTGACGGCGACGAGCGGGTACAACGCGGCGGCGACGACGATGCCGGCGATCAGCCCGGCGCGGAGAAGGGGCACGGCACGACCAGCGGAGGCAAGGGGTCGGTTGCTCACGGGGTCAAGCTATGACATTTCCGATTCGGAAATGAGAAGAACTCATAAACCGGCGGGTCGTGACGCGACCCACGCCGGGATGCGCTGTCCCGGGCGGCGGCTTCCCGGCAGGATCGCGGACATGCCCGCACCACCGACCGGGAGCGCCGCCGCGCTCGACGAGCCCGACCTGGGCCACCACGGGGACTCCGAGGCCACGCCCGGCCTGGTCGACCTGGCCGTCAACGTGCGCCGCGCGCCGATGCCCGAGTGGCTCGCCGACCCGCTGACCGCCGCCCTGGGCGATCTGGCCGCGTACCCGGACCCGACGCCCGCCCGCGCCGCCGTCGCTCACCGGCACGGGCGACCCCCGGACGAGGTACTCCTCACCGCCGGCGCCGCCGAGGGTTTCGTGCTGATCGCCCGCGCGCTGCGCGACGCCCGCCACCCGGTGGTGGTGCACCCGCAGTTCACCGAACCGGAGGCCGCCCTGCGCGCCGCCGGCCACCGGGTGGACCGGGTCCTGCTCGACCCGGCCGACGACTTCCGGCTCGACCCGGCCCGGATACCCGCCGACGCCGACCTGGTCATGGTCGGCAACCCCACCAACCCGACGTCGGTGCTGCACCCGGCGGACACGATCGCCGCACTGGCCCGCCCCGGCCGGGTGCTGGTGGTCGACGAGGCGTTCGCCGACACCACCGCCGCGCCCGGCGTCGACGGCGAGCCCGAGTCCCTGGCCGCCCGGCGCGACCTGCCCGGCCTGGTGGTGGTCCGCAGCCTCACCAAGACCTGGGGGCTGGCCGGGCTGCGGATCGGCTACCTGCTCGGCGACGCCGCGCTGCTGGCCCGGTTCGCCGCCGCCCAGCCGCTCTGGGCGGTCTCCACCCCGGCGCTCGCCGCCGCCACCGCCTGCGCCGCCCCGGTCGCCGTGGCGGCCGAACGCGCGATCGCCGCCGGGCTCGCCGCCGACCGCGACCACCTGGTGACCCGCCTGTCCGGCCTGCCCGGGGTACGCGTGGCGGGCCGCCCGGCCAGCGCCTTCGTGCTGATCCACCGCGTCGGCGCCGCCGACGTGCGGGAGCGGCTGCGGGAGCAGGGCTGGGCGGTACGCCGGGGTGACACGTTCCCCGGGCTCGGCCCGGACTGGCTCCGGATCGCGGTGCGCGACCGGGCCACCACCGACGCGTTCATCGAGACGCTGGCACGGATCCTGGAGGCATGATGCTGGAGTCCACCGTCGCGGCGATCCGGCCGCTCGACGAGACGGCCATGGCGGCCGCGCGTGAGTTGCAGGGCCGGCTGACCAAGCCCGCCGGCTCGCTCGGCGCCCTGGAGCCGCTCTCGGTACGCCTCGCCGGGCTGGCCGGCGCCTGCCCGCCGCCGCTGCCCGACCAGGCCGCGGTGGCGATCTTCGCCGGGGACCACGGCGTGCACGCCCAGGGCGTGACCCCGTGGCCGCAGGAGGTCAGCGCCCAGATGATCGGCAACTTCCTGGCCGGCGGCGCGGTGGTCAACGCGTTCGCCCGGCAGGCCGGCGCCTCGGTCACCGTGGTCGACGTCGGCGTGGCCACCCCGCTGTCGGTCACCCCGCCCGACCCGGCGGCGCGCGCCGCCGACCCGGCCGGCCCGTCCGCGCTCACCGTCGACGTCGTCGCGACGCCCGCCGACCCGGACGGGCCGCGCCTGGTGGCCGCGAACGTCCGCGCCGGCACCCGCGACATGACCGTCACCGCCGCGCTCACCCGGGACGAGGCCCGGGCGGCGGTGGAGACCGGCATCCGGGTCGCCGACGAGCTGGTCGACGGCGGCGCGGGCATCCTGCTCACCGGCGACATGGGCATCGGCAACACCACCCCGGCCGCCGCGCTGGTCGCCGTGTTCGCCGGGGTGGACGCGGCGGCGGCGACGGGCCGGGGCACCGGCGTGGACGACGAGACCTACGCTCGCAAGGTCGCCGTGGTCCGGGCCGCGCTGGCCCGGCACACGCCCGACCCGGCCGACCCGCTGGGCGTGCTCGCCGCGGTCGGCGGGCTGGAGCACGCCGCGCTGGCCGGCCTGATCCTCGGCGCCGCCGCGCGTCGGGTGCCGGTGCTGCTCGACGGCGTGATCGCGGTCAGCGCCGCGCTGGCCGCCGCCGCGTTCGCGCCGGACGCGGTCGGCGCCATGGTCGCCGGGCACCGCAGCGCCGAGCCGGGCGCCACGGCGGCGCTGCGGCACCTCGGGCTCGATCCGCTGATCGACCTGGGACTGCGCCTCGGCGAGGGCACCGGGGCCCTGCTCGCCCTGCCGGTCGTCACCGGCGCCGTCCGGGTGCTGCACGAGGTGGCCACGTTCGACGCGGCCGGGGTGGCCGAGAAGTGAGCGAGCCGGCCCCGGAGGCGTCGCCCAGCCCGTACCCCCTGGGGTTGCGGCTGGCCGGCCGGCGCGTGGTCGTGGTGGGCGGGGGAGCGGTCGCCACCCGGCGGGTGCCCGCGCTGCTCGACGCGGGCGCGGACGTCCTGCTGGTGTCGCCCGAGCTGACCCCGGCGCTGCGCGCGCACTCCGACGCCGGCCGGCTGCGCTGGGAGCCGCGCCGGTTCGCCCCCGGCGACCTGGACGGCGCCTGGCTGGTCCAGGTGGCGGTGGACGACCGGGTGGCCGCCGCGGCGGTCAGCGCCGCCGCGGCCGAACGGCGGATCTTCTGCGTCCGGGCCGACGACCGGGCCGCCGCCAGCGCCTGGACGCCCGCCGTGACCCGGCACGGCCCGGTGACCGTGGCCGTCCTCGGCGGCGGCGACCCGCGCCGGGCGATGACCGTCCGCGACGCCGTCCGCGACCTCCTGGGCGCAAGGAAGGGCCCCCTGTTAACGCCTCCGGTAGAGGAAGGGGCCCCGCTTAACACCACGGGCGGTCGGGTAGCGCTGGTGGGCGCCGGGCCGGGCGATCCGGAGCTGATCACCGTGAAGGGCTGGCGGCTGCTCACCGAGGCCGAGGTGGTGGTCGCCGACCGGCTCGTCCCGGGGCTGCTCCTGGACGAGTTGCGGCCGGACGTCGAACTGGTCGACGCCTCGAAGATCCCGTACGGGCCGTCGCGCGCCCAGGAGGAGATCAACCGCATCCTGGTGGAGCGGGCCCGGGCCGGCAAGGTGGTGGTCCGGCTCAAGGGCGGCGACCCGTACGTCTTCGGGCGCGGCGGCGAGGAGTTGCTGGCCTGCGCCGAGGCCGGTGTGCCGGTGACCGTGGTCCCGGGGGTCACCAGCGCGGTCGCGGTGCCCGGGGTGGCCGGCGTGCCGGTGACCCACCGGGGCGTGGCGCACGAGTTCACCGTGGTCTCCGGGCACGTCGCACCGGATTCGCCGGCGTCGCTCGTGCGCTGGGAGGCCCTGGCCGGGCTGCGCGGCACGCTGGTGGTCCTGATGGGCCTGAAGAACCTGGCCGCGATCGCCGCGACCCTGATCGCGCACGGCAAGCCGGCCGACACCCCGGCCGCGGTGATCCAGGAGGGCACCACCGCCGCCGAGCGGACGCTGCGCTCCACCCTCGCCACGGTCGCCGCCGACGTCGAGGCCGCCGCGCTGCGCCCGCCCGCGATCGTGGTGATCGGCGACGTGGTCCACGCCCTGACCCCCTGACGCCCCCGCAACCCTCGCCGATCTTGCACTTGGCGCCCGAGAGATGCCCGTTGCGCCCCTTTGTCGGGGCAGCAAGTGCAAGATCGCCGGGGGCGGGGCGGCGGGGGAACGGGGCCCCCGCCGCCGTCGGGTCACTGCTTGAGCATGTTGTCCAGCAGCAGGGCGCAGCGGATCAGGCCCAGGTGGCTGTAGGCCTGGGGGTGGTTGCCCAGGCCCCGCTCGGCGAGCGGGTCGTACTGCTCGGGCAGCAGGCCCGTGGGGCCGGCCGTGTCGACCATCTGGGTGAACAGCTCCTCGGCGTCGGTGCGGCGGCCGGTGCGCAGGTACGCCTCGATCAGCCACGCCGTGCAGATGTGGAAGCCGCCCTCCCGGCCGGGCAGGCCGTCGTCCCAGTGGTAGCGGTAGACGACCGGGCCGCTGCGCAGGTCCGCCTCGATCTTCAGCACGGTGGAGAGGAAGCGCGGATCGTCGCCGGCGAGCAGGCCGGAGATGCCGATCCAGAGCGACGAGGCGTCCATCTCCTCGTACCCGTACGCGACGCTGTACGCCTCGGCCTCCGGGTGCCAGCCGTGCTCCAACACGTTGGCGGCGATCCGGTCGCGCAGCTCGACCCACTCCGGCCGGTCCTCGCCGCCGTGCTGACGCACCACGTGCAGCGCCCGGTCGACGGTCATCCAGAGCATGACCTTGGAGAAGACGTGGTGCCGGGGTGGGAGGCGGGCCTCCCAGATGCCGTGGTCGGGCTCGTGCCAGCGGCGGCGTACCGCCTCGACCATGTTCTCCAGCACCCGCCACTCGTCGTCGCGGACCGAGCCCCGGGCGTCGGCCACCGCGGCGATCAGGTCGGCGACCGGGCCGAAGACGTCGAGCTGGAGCTGGTGGTTCGCCAGGTTGCCGACCCGGACCGGCCGGGAGCCGGCGTAGCCGGGCAGCGTGTCGATGACCGCCTCGGCGCCCAGCTCGAAGCCGTCGACGGTGTAGAGCGGGTGCAACCGCTCCGGATGGCCGCCGGTGCGGTCGACCACGCCGTCGATCCAGCGCAGCAGCCCCTCGGCCTCCTCGGTGGAACCGAGGTCGACCAGCGCGCGGGCGGTCATCGCCGCGTCCCGCAGCCAGCAGTAGCGGTAGTCCCAGTTGCGGACCCCGCCCAGCTCCTCGGGGAGCGACGTGGTCGCCGCGGCGAGGATCGAGCCGGTCGGCTCGTGACAGAGCCCGCGCAGCGTCAGCGCGCTGCGGGCGACCAGGTCCCGGGCGGTGGCGGGCAGCCGCAGCGAGGCCACCCAGTCCTTCCAGGGCTGCTCGGCGGCGGTCTGCCGCTCGTGCACCGGCAGCCGGTGCGGCTCCAGGCTCTGCGTGCCGAAGCGCAGCTCCAGCACCACCTGACCGCCGGCGGCGGAGAGGTCCACCACCGCCTTCGCGGTCTCGTAGCCGGCGTCGTTGGTGACCTCCCACTCGACACCGGGGGAGTGCAACGCGACCGGCTCGTTGGAGCCGAGCACCAGCAGACCGTCGTCGAGTGGCTGGAGCTGGACCGCCACCTGACCGAACTCGGGGCGCGGGGCGAACTCGACCCGGGCCCGCCCGGTGCCGCTGAGCACGCGGACCAGGGTCGAGTCGCCGCTGACCACGACCGGGTCGTCCGGGGTCGTCTCCCCGACGGGCAGGTCCAGCCAGTCGGTGACGGTCAGGCCGGACCAGCGGGTCTCCACGGTCATGGTGTTGCTGCGGTAACGCTGGCCCAGTGGGATGCCGCCGCGCTCCGGGCCGACGGTGAAGTGCCCGGCCGGGCTGCCGCCGACCAGGTCGGCGAAGATCGCCGCCGAGTCCGGCTTCGGGTGACACAGCCAGGTGATCTTGGCTTCGGGCGTGACCAGTGCGACGGTACGGCCGTTGGCCAGCATCGAGTGCCGCTCGATCGGCACCGCCCGCTCGCCGAAGAGCCAGTGCCGCCGGGTCTCCAGCAGCAGGCCGAGCGCCCGGGCCGCCTCGATCGGCTCGGCCACCCGGTAGTCCGCCTGGGTGTCCCCGGGGCCGATCTTGATGCCGACGTCCGGCCCGTGCAGGTTGCCGAACGCGTTCTCGTCGGTGACGTCGTCGCCGATGAAGAGCACCGCGCTGGCCGCGAGCTGGGTCCGGAGCTGGTCGACGGCGGTGCCCTTGTGGGTGGCCACCACCGACAGCTCGATGACCTCCTTGCCCTGGGTGACGGTGACGTCCTCCCAGGTCGCGGGCCCGCTGCGGACCGCCTCGACGGCGGCGGCGGCGATCTGCGGGTCGACCCCGCGGGTGTGCACGGCCACGCTGGCCGGCTTGCGCTCCAGGCGGACCCCCGGATGCGCGGCGGCGATGTCGCGCAGGACCTCGCGGAGCCGGTGCCGGACCGCGATCAGCTCCGGGGTGAGCCGCTCGACGAAGCCGATGTCGAACTCCGAGCCGTGGCTGCCGACGAGGTGCACCTCGCTGGGCAGCCGGGAGAGCGTGGCCAGGTCACGCAGCGCGCGACCGGAGACCACCGCGACGCTGGTCTGCGGCAACGAGGCCAGCGCGCGCACCGCGGCGACCGACTCGGGCAGCGGCACGGCCTTGCTCGGGTCCTCGACGATCGGGGCGAGCGTGCCGTCGTAGTCGCAGGCGACGAGGAGCTGGGGCATCCGGGCGATGCGGCCGATGGCGGCTCGCAGTTCCGGGTCCAGCGCGCCACCGTGGGCGGTGGCGGTTGCGGGCGAGGTCACGCCACCTCCGTATCGGGGACACCGAGCTCGCTGAGGAACGACTTGGCCCAGTGGCCCACGTCGTGGCTGCGCAGGTGCCGCTGCATGACGCGCATCCGGCGGCGGGCCTCGGGTTTCTCGATGTGTACGGCCCGGAGCAACGCGTCCTTGACCGCGTCCGGGTCGTGCGGGTTACACAGGAACGCCTGGCGCAGCTCGGTGGCGGCGCCGGCGAACTCACTGAGCACGAGCGCGCCGCCCTGGTCGGCGCGCGATGCGACGTACTCCTTGGCCACCAGATTCATTCCGTCTCGCAGCGGGGTCACCATCATCACGTCGGCCGCGACGTACATCGCGGCCAGTTCGGAGCGACTGTACGACTGATGCAGATAATGCACCGCCGGCACGCCGACCCGGCCGAATTCACCATTGATCCGGCCAACCTCGCGTTCCACCTTCACCCGAAGTGCCTGGTAGTGCTCCACGCGCTCGCGGCTGGGCGTGGCGACCTGCACCATAACCGCGTCGGGAACTGTCAACTTTCCGTCAGCGAGGAGTTCCCGGAAGGCCTTGAGGCGGAGTTCGATGCCCTTGGTGTAGTCGAGCCGGTCGACGCCCAGGATGATGGTCTTCGGGTTGCCCAGCTCCTCGCGGATCTGCTTGGCCCGGGCCTGGATCGCGGGGTCCTCGGCCAGCCGCTCCATCTCCTTGGTGTCGATCGAGATGGGGAACGCGCCCGCCTTCACCTGCCGGCCGTCGACCTGGATCATCTGCCCCTCGTAGCGCAGGCCGAGCAGGTGCCGGGCCAGCCGGACGAAGTTCTGCGCCGCCAGCCGCTGCTGGAAGCCGACCAGGTCCGCGCCGAGCAGGCCGCGCAGGATCTCGGTGCGGAACGGCATCTGCATGAACAGCTCGATCGGCGGGAACGGGATGTGCAGGAAGAACCCGATCCGCAGGTCCGGACGCAGCTCGCGGAGCATCGCCGGCACCAGCTGGAGCTGGTAGTCCTGCACCCAGACCGTGGCCCCCTCGGCCGCCACGTCGGCCGCGGCCTCCGCGAACCGGGCGTTGACCAACCGGTACGCCTCGCGCCAGCGCCGCTTGTAGGCCGGCGTCTCCACCGCGTCGTGGTAGAGCGGCCAGATGGTCGCGTTCGACTGGCCCTCGTAGTAGCGCTCCAGCTCCTCGGCGCTCAACGGCACCGGGTGCAGCCGGATCCCCTCCAGGTCGAACGGCTCGGGCGCGGCGCCGGTGCCGCCGGCCCACCCGACCCACGTGCCCTGGTGCTCGGCGAGCACCGGGTGCAGCGCGGTCACCAGGCCGCCCGGGCTGCGCCGCCACTGCCGCCCCTCGGGTGTGCTCACCTCGTCGACGGGCAGGCGGTTGGCCACTACGACAAAGGAGCTACGGACGGTCACGATCGGCCACCTCCGGGTATGACGGGTCCACCGCGATGAGCGTACTGAGCGTAGCTGCGGCGTCTGATCCCCCGTGCCGGAGTTCCCTACCCGTCCGAGAACCGCCGAACCCTCCGCGTGATCTTGTCGACATCCCCGGCCTCGTACCGCTGGGGTGGGGTGATGTGGGCGGGGCCGCCCGTACCTGTCAGGATTGACGACGGCGTGCGCGCGGCCGGCCCCCGGCCGGCGGCGGCGGGCGGAGATCGACGCCCGCGCCTCGCGCCCCGCAAGCCCGCGATCGCAACCGACGGAGGTAGCCCGCACCGTGGCCCAGTTCATCTACGTCCTGGACAAGGCGCGCAAGGCGCACGGCGACAAGGTCGTGCTCGACAACGTGACGCTGAACTTCCTGCCGGGTGTCAAGATCGGTGTGGTCGGTCCGAACGGCGCCGGCAAGTCCAGCCTCCTCAAGATCATGGCAGGGCTCGACCGGCCGAGCAACGGCGAGGCCCGACTGATGCCCGGCTACTCCGTCGGCATGCTGGCGCAGGAGCCGCCGCTCAACGACGCCAAGACGGTCCTCGGCAACGTCGAGGAGGCGGTCGCCGAGACCAAGGCCAAGCTGGAGCGGTTCAACAAGATCGCCGAGCAGATGGCGACCGACTACTCCGACGAGCTGATGGAGGAGATGGGCAAGCTCCAGGAGGAGCTGGACACCGCCGACGCGTGGGACATCGACTCCAAGCTCGAACTGGCCATGGACGCGCTGCGCTGCCCGCCGCCGGATGCGGACGTCACCACGCTGTCCGGTGGTGAGCGTCGCCGGGTGGCGCTGTGCAAGCTGCTGCTGGAGGCGCCCGACCTGCTGCTGCTCGACGAGCCCACCAACCACCTGGACGCGGAGAGCGTGCAGTGGCTGGAGCAGCACCTGGCCAAGTACGCCGGCACCGTCCTGGCCATCACCCACGACCGGTACTTCCTGGACAACGTGGCCAACTGGATCCTGGAGCTGGACCGCGGCCGGGCCTACCCCTACGAGGGCAACTACTCCACCTACCTGGAGAAGAAGGCCGCCCGGCTCTCCGTCGAGGGCCGCCGCGACGCCAAGATGAAGAAGCGCCTCTCCGAGGAACTGGAGTGGGTCCGCTCGAACGCCAAGGCGCGGCAGACCAAGTCCAAGGCCCGTCTCGACCGCTACGACGAGATGGCCGCCGAGGCGGAGAAGACCCGGAAGCTGGACTTCGAGGAGATCCAGATCCCGCCGGGCCCGCGTCTGGGCAACACGGTCATCGAGGCGAACAACCTGACCAAGGCGTTCGGCGAGCGGGTCCTGATCGACAACCTGTCGTTCTCGCTGCCGCGCAACGGCATCGTCGGCATCATCGGCCCGAACGGCGTCGGCAAGACCACGCTGTTCAAGACCATCGTCGGGCTGGAGGAGCCGACCGGCGGTTCGGTCCGGGTCGGCGAGACGGTCTCGCTGTCGTACGTCGACCAGAACCGGCAGGGCCTGGCCGGCGACAAGAGCGTGTGGGAGGTCGTCTCCGACGGGCTGGACCACCTCATGGTGGGCAAGGTCGAGATGCCCTCGCGGGCGTACATCGCCGCGTTCGGCTTCAAGGGGCCGGACCAGCAGAAGCCGACCAAGGTGCTCTCCGGCGGCGAGCGCAACCGGCTCAACCTGGCGCTGACGCTCAAGATCGGCGGCAACGTCATCCTGCTCGACGAGCCGACCAACGACCTGGACGTGGAGACGCTCTCCAGCCTGGAGAACGCGCTGCTGGAGTTCCCCGGCTGCGCGGTGGTCATCTCCCACGACCGGATGTTCCTGGACCGGGTCGCCACGCACATCCTGGCCTGGGAGGGCGACGACCAGAACCCGGCCAAGTGGTTCTGGTTCGAGGGCAACTTCGAGGCGTACGAGAAGAACAAGATCGACCGGCTCGGCGCCGAGGCGGCCCGGCCGCACCGGGTGACCTACCGCAAGCTCACCCGTGACTGACCGGTTCGTCTACCACTGCGCGCTGCGCTGGTCCGACCTGGACGCGTACGGCCACGTCAACAACGCCCGCTTCCTCACGCTCTACGAGGAGGCCCGGGTGGCGATGATGTTCGCCGGCGGCCGGGCGTGGGGGGTGGGCTCGTTCGCCGACGGTGTGGTCATCCGCCGGCACGAGGTCGACTACCTGCGCCCGGTCGACTACGCGCTCGGCCGGGCCACCGCGGAGGCGGCGCCCACCGTGCGGATCGAACTCTGGGTCGACGAGATCCGCGCCGCGTCCTTCTCGGTCGCCTACGAGCTCTACGACGGCGACGCGCTGGCCGGCACCGCCCGGTCGGTGCTGGTGCCGTTCGACCTGTCCGCGCAGCGGCCGCGCCGGATCGCGCCCGAGGAGCGGGCGTTCCTGCTCCGCTACGCCCCCGGGCTGGCCGGGTGACCGGGCCGACGGCCGGGCACGGGCTGACCGCGGTGGCCGACGCCGGCGCGTTCCTGGCCCGGCTGGTCCGGCTCGACCCGGCCTCCCCGGTCCGGCTCCGGCCGGTGCCCGGCGCCGGCCGTACGGCGCTCTGGGCCCACCTGCCCTGGGGCGTGCTCGTGGTGCGCAGCGTGCCCGGCACGGCCCCCGGTGACGTCACGGTCGCCGCCGGGGAACTCCTGGCCGAACTCTCGGCCGGCGGGAACGGGCTGCCGCGGCGGCGGGACGACGCCTGGCGCTGGCCGTTGCCGCCGCCGGCCAGCCGGCCGGTGGAGGTGCTGCCCGGCGGGGAGGTGCGCCGGATCGCCGAGGCGGCGGCCGGGACGCTGCGCGAGGCGGCGGCGCACGGGGTGGCCGGGCGGGCGGTCGGTCAGCGCGTGCTGCGCGACGCGCTGCTGGACCACGTCGCGGTGGTGGTGACCCCGGACGAGGCGCCGCAGGCGCCGGTGGAGGTGTCCCAGCGGTTGGTGCAGGGCGTGGTCCGGATGGGCTTCGTCGGCGCGGGTGACGTTCAGGTGCGGGTGGCCGGCCGTTGGGTCGGACTCGTCGGTCCGTACGGGGCGGCGTGGTCGCGTACCGTCGCGGATCTTGCACTGACGCCTACCCGGGCTCATCCGAACGGCTGACCCCGCATCGTTCTTCCGGGCTGGGGCGGTCGTTGGGGGGATGCCTCCTGCCGGCTGTCCGGGTACCGTCCATCCTCGGATCCAACGCACCGTAGGCGGCTGGATCCGCTGGGGAGTGAGGTGCGCGAGCGATGCCGTGGTGGTCATGGCGCCCCGGTCCCGCCGGTGGCGGCGATCCGGAGACTCGAAGCGGGACCACAGTGGACGACACCGTCCGGGTCGGGCCACCGGCCCCGCGCCAGCCGGGAGACGACGCGGCGGCGCCCGAGCGTCCGGTCATCGCCGACATGCCGGCCACGGTCGCCCCGGTCACCCTCCGCCGGGTCTGCGACGCGCTCGACCTGCTCGACGTGCGTTACCTGGCCGACGGCGACGGCAACCTGCTCGCCATGTGGGAGCGGCACGCCGTGCTGGTCGCGCTGGAGGGCCCGGAGGACGAGATCCTGGTGATGCGGGCCCGTCCACACGCGACGGTGCCGCCGGACTGGGCCGACCGGGCCTACCGGGTGGTCAACGAGTGGAACCACACCCGACGGTTCTGCAAGGCCTACATCGGCGACCCGACCGAGCGGGGGCAGCTCCCGATCTACGCCGAGCTGCAGGTGCCGCTCGGCGCCGGCACCCACGACGCGCTGCTGGTCGAGATGCTCGACTGCGGCGCCGCGGTGGCCACCACGTTCGTCGACTGGCTGCACGACGAGGGCGCCCTGCTCTGACTTTCCACCGGGCCGTCGGTCAGCCGGCGGCCGGGTCCTCCACCACGTTCACCATGAAATAGGCGGCCCGCTCCAGGTAGTCCCAGAGCGCGGCGGCGAGCTGCGGCGGCAGGTCCAGCTCGTCCACCGCCCGGCGCATGTGACGAAGCCAGGCGTCCCGCTCGGCCGCGCCGATGCGGAACGGGGCGTGCCGCATCCGCAGTCGCGGGTGGCCGCGCTGCTCGGAGTAGGTGTGCGGGCCGCCCCAGTACTGGACCAGGAAGAGGGTCAGCCGGTCCGCCGCCGGGCCCAGGTCCTCCTCCGGATACATCGGCCGCAGCAGCGGGTCGTCGGCGACGCCGGCGTAGAACACGTCCACCAGCTTGCGGAAGGCCGGTTCACCGCCGATCGCCTCGAAGAGCGTCATCGACTCGCCTGGGGAAGTCACGCTTCCATCCTGCCAGGTGCGCCCCGGCCGCCGCCTCCGCCCGCCGGGCGGCGCCGGTCACGTCACCGCGTGCCGGCGTCGGCCGTGCTCCCGCCCCCGCTCGCCCCCTCCCGGCCCCCGGGCCGGGGTGTGCGCCCGCGCGGCGCTGGACTCGGCCTGGGCGGTCTCGACGGCCGCCTGGATCGTCGCCGGGCGGGGCCAGGTGGCCGCCGCGACGAGCATCAGGAGCACCCCCGCCGCGCTCCAGACCCCGACCACCGCCGGGATGGAGAAGTGCTCGGCCAGCGCGCCGGTGGCCAGCACCGCGCCGCCCTGGATGACCTGCGTGCCGCTGGCCATCACCCCGAACGCCCGCGCCCGGTAGCCGTCCGGGAGGGCCTGCACGAAGAGGCTGTTGGCGACCGGGACGATCCCGGCGACCGCGAAGCCGCACGCGGCGGCGAGCAGGGCCACCACGGCCGGCGGCGGGTCGAGCAGCGCGGGCACGAGCGCGGCCGGCGCGAGCACCGCCAGTGGCGGCAGCAGGGTCAACCGGCGGGTCGGACCGACCAGCCGCGCGATGAGGATCCCGCCGATGACGTAGCCGACCGGGTTGGCCGCCATGATCAGCGCCTGCGCGGTGCCGGCGTCCATGCCGCCGCCGGTGCGCTCGGCGGCCCAGCCGGCGGCGAGGCCCTCGGGGACGATCGAGAAGACCATCGCGCTGAACACCAGCACCGCGATGGCGCGCAGCACCGGTCGCTCGAAGACGATCCGGAAGCCCTCGGCGGTCTCCCGCAGCAGGTGGTTGCGGGGCCCCGTGGCCAGTGCCGGCGCCCGGTCCCGCAGGCCGAACCGGACCAGGAGGGCCGACAGGGCGAACGTGCCCGCGTTGATCAGCAGCGCGGTGCTCGGGTTGAGCGCCGCGATGGTGGCGCCGGCGAGGTAGCCGACGACCTGGGCGGTCTGGACGGCGCTGGTGGAGGCGGTGAGGCCCACCACCAGCCGGTCGCCTTCGAGGATGTGCGGCAACAACGCCGAACGCGCGGCCTGGCTCGGCGGGTTGGCCAGCGTCGCCACGAAGATCAGGACGAGGATCGCCCAGGCCGGCATGAACGGCATCGCGACCAGCACCATCAGCGCCATCCGGATGAGGTCGCAGAGGACCATCACGCGGCGGTAGCGGTGCCGCTCGGCCAGCGCCGACAGCAGCGGGCCGCCGATCAGCCAGGGCAGGTAGCTGGCCGCGAAGGCGGCGGCGGAGAGGGCGACCGAGCGGGTCTCCTGGAGGACCAGCACCGTGAGCGCGGCCTTGGCGAGGTAGTCACCGATCCAGGAGAGGACGTTGGCGGCGAAGAGCGCGCGGAACTCGGACTGACCGAACACGTCGCGGAAGGTGGCCGGACCCTCCTGGTCGGGTCGCTCGTCGGACACCGTCGCCTCCATCGTTCCTGGTCGACCACTTGTGATGGCCCGGCCGGGAACCGTCGTCAGATCAACCGATCAGCGAGGACAGGAGCACACTCCCCGGTGGAGTGCGTTCACCGGATTCTGCCCGATCGTCTGACAACTGGCTAGGGCGAACGGATTGATCGTCGCATCTCCGACTGAACGAACGGACGATACCCGAGGGGCCGCGCGACGCGCGACCCCCGGAAATCGTCCGTCCGGTACGGGTACGTCAGGTGGCGCCGCCGGTGCCCGTCCCCTCCGGCCGCGGCGGCGGCGAGGGCTGCGGGGGCAGGCCGGGGAAGAGCCGGGCCGCCGCGATCCGGGCCGTGATCCCCGAGTTCTCCAGCGCCTCCGCGAGGCGCCGACGCAACTCCCGACCGACCGCGAACTGTCCCTCGGCGGTGGTCTTGACCACGGTACGGATCACCGCGCCGTCGACCGTCATCTGCTCGACGCCGAGCACCTCCGGCTGCTCCACGATCTCCGGCGCCAGCTCCGGGTCCAGCGCCACCGACGCCGCCGCGGTACGCAGCACCGCGGTGGCCTCCTCGGTGCCGGCGAAGCCGATCGGCAGGTCCACCACGACCAGCGCCCAGCCCTGGCTCTTGTTGCCGACCCGGACGATCTCACCGTTGCGGATGTACCAGAGCACACCCCGGCCGTCGCGGACCGTGGTCACCCGCAGGCCCACCGCCTCCACCACGCCGGTCGCCTCGCCGAGGTCGACCGTGTCGCCCACGCCGTACTGGTCCTCGATCAGCATGAACAGGCCGGCGATCAGGTCCTTGACCAGGCTCTGCGCGCCGAAGCCGAGGGCCACGCCGACGATGCCCGCGCTCGCCAGCAGCGGGGCCAGGTCGAAGCTGAACTCCTTGAGCACCATCAGCAGCGCGATGCCGAAGACGAACGCGGTGACCATGCTGCGCAGCACCGACCCGATCGCCTCGGCCCGCTGCCGGCGCCGCTCCGGCACGAACTGCTCCGGGTCGAGGGCGGCGCTGGGGATCCGCTCCCGCAGCGGGCGGAGCATGGTCGGCACCGCGCCGTGGGTGGTGGTGCGCACCAGCCGGTTGATGGTGCGGTGCAACGCCCAGCGCGCGGCCACCGCGAGCAGCAGGATCAGCGCGATCCGCAGCGGCTTGAACAGGATCCAGTAGCTGCTCTCGGCGAACCAGGCGGAGCCGGACACCCGGTACACCCACTCGCAGGAACTGCTGCCCTGGCAGTCCGGTCGCCGGTCGGCGACGGCGGCCAGCACAGCGGTGATCAGGTCGGAGAGATTCACAGTGCTTTCGTACCGCACCCGCTGACCCCGTCCGGCGCGGACCCACCGTGCGCCGGTGCGTGGGCAACCCCCTTGCCTCCCTGCTCCGTTGTACCCGGGGGGCGGGAGAACGCGCCCTGGCCCACACGGGGGCCTCGTGACTGGCCGTCCACGTCGAGGTTGGGCGAGCAAAGGGGAGAAGAGCGACATGACGGAGGAACACTTAGGCACGAACCGGTCCTGGTCCCGCCGGCGGGTGCTGACGGTGGCGGCCGCGGCGGCCGGTGCGGCGTCGCTGGCGGCCGCGGGGGCGGCGGCAACGCTGTCCGGCGACTCGCCGCTGAGGTTCCGGTACGACCCGTTCGAGATCCGCGATCTGCCGCAGGGCCAGCGGCCGTACTACAGCGGCGTCCGGCTGCCGATCGTCGACTCGGGCACGCACGACGAGCACGGCGCACGCATGTCGATGCTCGGCGGGAAGCTCTACGACCATCCGGTCGGCCAGGCCCAGTACGGCATCAACCTGCTGGAGACCTACCGGGTCACCGGCGAGCAGGTGTTCCTCGATCGGGCGATGACGCAGGCGCAGCGCCTGATCGACCGGCGGGTCGTCCACCAGGGCGGCTGGTTCTACCCGTACCGATTCCGGCACGCCATGCACCGGGAGACCGACGTCTACGAGACGCCGTGGTACTCGATGATGGCCCAGGGGCAGGCGCTGAGCCTCTTCGTTCGGCTGGCGCAGGTGGTGGGCGAGCGCACCCCCTGGCGTGAGGCGGCGGACGCGACGTTCGCGTCCTACCGGGTCCCGCCGGTGGCCGGCGAGCCGTGGGGGATGTACGTCAAGGACGAGTTGCTCTGGCTGGAGGAGTACGCCCACCCGAAGCGGGTGCGCGGCGACCGGACCTACAACGGGCACATCTTCTCGGCCTTCGGCCTCTGGGACTACTGGACCATGAGCCGCGACGCCAAGGCCAAGCAGATACTCCAGGGTGCGATCACGACCGCCCGGGACGTCCACCATCTCGTCCGTACCCGCCAGTGGCGGAGCAGGTACTGCCTCACCCACCGCAAGGACGCGGGCATGTACCACTCGACCCACATCATCCAGCACGCTGTGCTGCACGCGATCACCGGCGACCCGGCCTTCGCCGGGATCATGGACCTGTTCTACTCCGACCACCCCACCCGAGGGGTGTCCGGAACGGTCGTGCTCGCCGCCGGGGACCACGAGGGGTACAGGTTCGACGCGTCCGGCACGGTCCTCGACCGGAAGCGGGTCACCCTGACCCGGCCCGCGGAGGCGGCCTCCGCGGAACGGCACAAGGTGCTCCGGCAGACCGGCATCTGGTACGACCTCACCGAGGGCGCGCTGAGCGGTTACCTGGTCCGGGAGATCCCCGGCCGGTCGTACCAGAGGGGGAGGGCTGCGCCGATCGGCTACCGCATCCCGCGGCCGGCGGTGGTCGTCGCCGCGCCCGGCAGGGCGTACTCCGTCGACGAGGCCGGAAGGGTGACGTCGGTGGCCGCGGACCTCGCCGTCGGTGACACCGTGACGGTGGATCTACGCGCCGCCCTCGACGGTGTCCAGCACTACCGCCTGGCCTCCGGCGCTCACGCCGGCCAGTGGGTCAGGCTCGACACCCTGCGTAGCGCCGGCCCGGCGTAGCGTGCGGCGCCGGACCGACCCGATGCGGGTGATCCGGTGGGCGGCTTTGAAGATTCGTGCGTGCAATCCGGGGCGCGATCAGGGACTATTGGCGCAACGGACGTCGGTGGTCCCGGCCGGCGCTCGGGGCCGTCGCGCGCTGTCGCGGGCGGTCCCGGAGTGCAGGCGGCGGGAGCGGCTGGACCGGGAGGGTGAGCGCGATGCCTGACATACGACCCACGGCGGGCTCCGGTGCACTCGTTCTCAACGCCACCTACGAGCCCCTGTGCGTCGTGTCGGTGCGTCGTGCCGCGATCCTCGTGCTCTCCGCCAAGGCCGTCTGCGTGGCCGACGGCGAGGGCATCCTGCACAGCGCCCGCAACGCGCTCCCGGTGCCCTCGGTGGTGCGGCTGACCCGCTACGTCCGGGTGCCCTACCGCACCCACGTGGGGCTGTCCCGCCGGGCGATCTTCGCGCGCGACGGGTGGCGGTGCGCCTACTGTCGCGGGCCGGCGGAGACCATCGACCACGTCTTCCCACGCAGCCGGGGTGGCCGGCACGCGTGGGAGAACGTGGTCGCCGCCTGTGCCCGGTGCAACCACACCAAGGGCGACAAGACCCCGGCCGAGCTGGGCTGGCGGCTGCACCACCTGCCGGCCGCGCCGAAGGGCAACGCCTGGCGGGTGCTGGGCCACCGCGCTCCCGACCCCCGCTGGGCGGACTGGCTCGACCTGCGTGAGCCCGAGGTCGAAGCGGCCTGAGGGCGCTCAGCGGGCCTGGACCAGCGACGCGTAGACCACTAGGTTGTCGGCGTACCCGGTCTCGCCGCCCACCCAGCGCCCGCCGCAGGTGATCAACCGCAGGTTGGGGCGGCTGAAGTCGCCGTAGACGTCCTCCACCGGCAGCTTCTCCTTGCCGTACCGCTCGATCGAGGTCACCTCGAAGACCGCCACCGAGCGGTCCTGCCGGGTCACCTCGATCCGGTCGCCGTCGTCGAGTTCCTTCAGCCCGTGGAAGACGGCCGGCCCGGTGGTGGTGTCGACGTGCCCGACCAGCACCGCGGGCCCGTACTGGCCGGGGGTGGGGCCCTGGTCGTACCAGCCGACCTCGCCGGCGCGGCTCACGTCCGGCACCGCGATGCTGCCGTCGGGCGCGATGCCGACCCGGTGCACCGGCGCGCGCAGGTCGAGCTTGCCGATGGTGAGGTCGGTCGGCGGGCTGGCGGGCAGCACCGGGAACTTCTTCGGCGGCGGGCGCAGGCCGGCCACGATCCGGTCGGGCAGCACGCTGACCCCGGTCACCCGCTCCACCCCGAGCATGGCCACGATCAGCGCCATCAGGCTCGCCACCACCAGCACCGGGGCGCCGGGGCCGCGCCCCGGGGCGTACCGGCGGGTGGTGGTCCGGCCGGGACGGACGGCGACCGGGCGGGCCTGCGGGTCGGCGGTGGCGACGCTGGCCGAGAAGGCGTGCCCGGCGGCGTGGGCGAACCGGCGGGCGGCGCGGGACGTCAGCCGTAGCGCGGCTCGGAGCCGCCGTCGGGCGCGATCCCGGCCGTCGCGACCCACCTCGGTGGCGACGGCGCGGGGCGGGTGCGCGGCGCCGCGCCGTCCCGTGCCGCCGGGGCGACTCCGGGGCGGCTGCGGTCCGGTGCGGGTGTGGCGTCGCGGTGAGCGGGCCATGGCCGCACCCCGGTCAGACGCGGCTACCGGACTTGCGGCGGGCGCCCACGCCGGCCACCACGGCCACCGCCACCAGGCCGCCGACCAGCAGCAGCGAGCCGGCGCCCCGGCCGCCGCCGGCGGTGCCCCCGCCGCCGGTCGCCGGGCCCTTGCTCGGCTGGCTCATGTTCAGCACGGTGAGCATGGTGGAGGCGGTGTTGCCGTTGGAGCAGTCGAGGTTCACCGGGTAGTCGCCGGGCGCCTTGTTGCCGGGCACCGTGACCGAGCCGGTCAAAAAGCCGTTGTCCGGCCGCAGCATCACCCGGCCGAAGGCGTCCGAGGTGACCTGGGCCTGGCGGTTGTTGCTGTTGTCGCAGCCGGCCCGGATGGTCACCCGGGACCCGGCCTGGACGCTGTTCGGCGTCACCTCGATGAACACGCTCTCCCCGGCCCGGGCCGGTACGGCGGTGGTCAGGACGAACGCCGCGACCAGGCCGACCAGGCCCAGGACGGACGACAGCGCACGGTGTGACAGGAGCCCTCGCATGGTTCCCCCCTCCCGGTGCGTCGGTGCACCGGAATCCTGCTGACGGGCAGTGGGGGCTGCGTTCCCGGACGGCGGGGGTGTTAACAGGGGGCCCCGCCTATACCGGAAGCGTTAAGAGGGGGCCCCGCCTTTCACGACCGGGTGCCAGGCCAGCGGGGTGGAGAGCACCATCGTGCTGGACGGCTGGCCGTACGGGGCGAGCCGGTCGATGACCTCCTCGAACTCGCCCATCGACTCGGCCGCGACCTTGAGCATGCTGCACGCGTCGCCGGTGATCCGGTGGATCTCCATGATCTCCGGCCACTGCGCCACCCGGGGGTCGTTGAGGATGCAACGCGAGCCGTAACAGGACATCCGGATCAGCGCCAGCACGGTCCGCCCGGCCCGGGTGAGGTCCACGTGGGCGTGGTAGCCGGTGATCACCCCGGACTCCTCCAGCCGCCGGACCCGCTCCGCGACCGCCGGCGGGGACAGGTGCACCCGGCGGGACAACTCGCTGTAGGAGAGCCGGGCGTCGGCCTGGAGCTCGCGCAGCAGCGCCCAGTCCATGTCGTCCACGCGGCGACCTTCCTTACGTTAAGTCGGCGACCCGAGATGCTTTCAGGTCGTGAGGTCAGACCACCTTACCGCCGTTGAACAGGCATTCCATCCGCGCCCGGACCGGCGAGATCATGGCGTCTACCCCGCGTACGGACGGAGAAGACGGTGGAACAGACGACGGCGGTGCGCCCGGCCACCTCGCAGCAGCGGGCGGCCCGAGCGGCACGCAACGGTGGCGAGCCGACGCTGGAGTTCGCCGACCGTGTGCCCTACGACGCGTACGTGCACGCGAGCACGCTGCACCGGCTCCAGCAGCCGCTCAGCGACGATCCGGGCGAGATGTCCTTCCTGATGGTCAGCCAGATCATGGAGCTGTACTTCAAGCTGACCTGCCACGAGCTGCGGCACGCCCAGCGCGAGGTGCGGGCCAACCGGATCTGGGAGGCGCTGCCCCCGCTGCGCCGCGCCGCGCTGCACCTGGAGGGGCTGAACGCGGCCTGGCAGGGGCTGCGCTGGATGACGCCGGCCGACTTCAACCGGTTCCGCGACCGGCTCGGTGAGGGTTCCGGCTTCCAGTCCGCGATGTACCGCCAGCTGGAGTTCCTGCTCGGCCTGCGGGACCCGGCGCTGATCCGTCCGTTCCGCCGGCAGACCGACGTGCACGCCGAGCTGACCGCCGCGCTTGCCACGCCGAGCCTCTGGGACGACGTGGTGGCGCTGCTCGCCCGCCGCGGCTTCGACCTGCCGGACGATCTGCTGGACCGGGACGTCGCGGCCGAGCACGAGCCGCACCCGGGCGTCGAGGCGGCCTGGGTGCGCGTCTACGCCGACAGCGGCCCGGACAACCACCTGCGCCTGCTCGGCGACGCGCTGACCGAGGTGGCCGAGCAGTTCGGCGACTGGCGCTGGAACCACGTCAAGGCGGTGCAGCGGACCATGGGCGCCAAGGTCGGCAGCGGCGGTTCGGCCGGCCTGGCATGGTTGCAGCGCAGCATGGCCCGGGTCGTCTTCCCGGAGCTGTGGTCGGCCCGTACCGCTATGTGACCGGAGAGAACAGCATGCACACCCCCGAGAGCGAAGCCCACCGGCGGGACGCCGCCGATCCCGGCCACCGCCACCTGTTCCACGTGCCGCCGGCCGAGGGCGGGCGCCATCCCGACGTGGCGTACCTGGCCGGCAACTCGCTGGGCCTGCAACCCCGGGCCACCCGGGACGAACTCGTCGCCGACCTGGACGCCTGGCGCCGGCTCGGCGTGGAGGGGCACCTGGAGGCGGAGCGGGCCTGGCTGCCGTACCACGAGCTGTTGACCGCGCCGGCCGCGCGCCTGGTCGGCGCGCTGCCCACCGAGACCGTGGTGATGAACTCCCTCACGGTCAACCTGCACCTGCTGATGGTCAGCTTCTACCGCCCGGCGGGGGAGCGGACGACGATCGTCATCGAGGACAGCGCGTTCCCGTCGGACAGCTACGCGGTGCGCAGCCAGGCCCGCTTCCACGGCCTCGACCCGGACGCCACGGTGGTGCGGCTCAAGCCCCGCCCCGGCAGCGACACGCTGGGCACGCAGGACGTCCTGGACTACCTGGCCCGCGAGGGGCACACGGTCGCGTTGCTGCTGCTCGGCGGCGTCAACTACCTGACCGGCGAGCTGATGGACATTCCGGCGATCACCGCCGCCGGCCGGGCCGCCGGGGCGGTCGTCGGCTGGGACCTGGCGCACGCCGCCGGCAACGTGCCGCTGGCGCTGCACGACTGGGACGTCGACTTCGCCGCCTGGTGCTCCTACAAGTACCTGAACTCCGGCCCGGGCGCCCTGGGCGGCGTCTTCGTCCACGAGCGACACCACGGCGACCCC
Organism: Micromonospora sp. WMMD754; assembly: GCF_049315235.1. Lineage (NCBI taxonomy): Bacteria > Bacillati > Actinomycetota > Actinomycetes > Micromonosporales > Micromonosporaceae > Micromonospora > Micromonospora sp. WMMD754. Next base: position 685,583 of record NZ_CP186058.1, on the reverse strand, counting down.
TCGCTGCCGAGGTTCGAGGGCTGGTGGAGCACCGAGGCGGCCACCCGGTTCGAGATGACACCGGTGTCCCGGCCGCCGGCCACCGTCGAGGCGTGGCAGATCTCCAACCCGCCGATCTTCGCGATGGGCCCGGTGCGCACCTCGCTGGAGCTGTTCGACTCCGTCGGCATGCCCGCGCTGCGTGAGCGCAGCCTGCGGCTCACCGGCTGGCTGGAGGAACTGCTCGACGAGGTGACGCCGGGTCGCCCGCTGACCGTGGTCACCCCGCGCGATCCGGCCCGCCGCGGGTGCCAGCTCTCCGTCCGCATCGGTACGGGCAGCGCGAACGAGCTGACCAAGCGGCTGCGACACGAGCACGGCGTGATCGCCGACGCCCGGGAGCCGGACATCGTCCGGTTCGCCCCGGTGCCCCTCTACTCGACGTACCACGACTGCTGGCGCGTCGCCGACGCGCTCGCCGCGACTGTGGAGGCCGCCTCATGAGCACGGAGCGCGACGAGGTCGCGGTGGTCGGCGCCGGACTGGCCGGCTGCCTGCTGGCCTGCTTCCTGGCCCGGCGCGGCTACCCGGTGGCCCTCTACGAGCGGCGGCCGGACCCGCGGACCGGCACCGTCGAGCGGGGCCGCTCGATCAACCTGGCGCTCTCCGAGCGCGGGCTGGACGCGTTGCGCCGCATCGGCCTGGACGAGCAGGTGATGGCGGACGCGCTGCCGATGCGCGGCCGGATGATCCACCCGGTCGAGGGCGAGTCGCAGTTCCAGTCGTACAGCGTCTCCGGGGACCGGGCGATCAACTCGATCAGCCGGGGCGCGCTGAACAACGCGCTGCTCGACGCCGCGACCGCGCTGCCGGGCGTGCGGGTCGCGTTCGACCACCGGCTGGTCGGCCTCGACCCGGTCGGCGGCGAGATGACGTTCGAGACCCCGCAGGGCAAGGTCACCGCCACCGCGTCGGTCGTCCTCGGCGCCGACGGCGCCGGATCCGCGGTGCGCGGGCAACTGCTCGCGTACGGGGGCCTGACCGAGAGCCTGGACTTCCTCGACTACGGCTACAAGGAGCTGACCATCCCGCCGATCGGCGGGGAGTTCGCGCTCGACCCGGGTGCGCTGCACATCTGGCCGCGCGGCACCTCCATGATGATCGCGCTGCCGAACCCGGACCGCTCCTTCACCTGCACGCTGTTCTGGCCCACGCACGGCACCCGCAGCTTCGCGTCGCTGAGCAGTCCCGCCGCGATCGAGCGGTTCTTCGCCGATCACTACCCGGACCTGGTCCCGCTCGCCCCGAACCTGGTCGACGACTACCAGCACAACCCGGTCGGGGTCCTCGGCACGGTGCGCTGCACGCCGTGGCAGGTGGCCGGCCGGGTCGGCCTGCTCGGCGACGCCGCGCACGCCATCGTGCCGTTCTACGGCCAGGGCGCGAACTGCGCCTTCGAGGACGTCGTCGAGCTGGACCGCTGCCTCGACGAGTGCGACGACGAGTGGGCCGCCGCGCTGCCGCTGTTCCAGCACCGCCGGCAGGACGACGCGGAGGCGATCGCCCGGATGGCGTTGGCCAACTTCGTGGAGATGCGGGACAAGGTCGCCTCGCCGGTGTTCCGGACCCGCAAGAAGGTCGAGCACGCGCTGGAGCGCGCGCTGCCCGGCCGCTACGTCTCCCAGTACGAGCTGGTCTCCTTCTCCACCACCCCGTACGCGCAGGTGCGCCGCCGGGTGCGCCGGCAGTACGCGGTGGTCGGCGCGGTCGCTGCCGGCGCGGCGGCGCTGCTGGCCGCCGGTGTCGGCGCGGCGCTGGGGCGGCGGCGATGACGCTCTGGGACCCCCGGCTGATGGCCGGGCACGCGCCGGACGGCCCCGGCCTGCTGCGCAACTTCGTCGGCGGCGCGTTCGTCGACGCCGGGACCCGGTTCACCAAGCGCAGCCCGGTCACCGGCGAGCCGGTGTTCGAGGTCGTCGAGGCATCCTCGTCGGTGGTCGACGACGCGGTGGCCGCCGGCCGGGCGGCGCTGCGCGGCCCGTGGGGCCGGATGGGGGAGCGGGAACGCGCCGAGGTGCTGCGCCGGGTCGCCGACGAGCTGGAACGGCGCTTCGACGACCTGGTCGCGGCCGAGGTGGCGGACACCGGCAAGTCCATCTCGCAGGCTCGCACGCTGGACATTCCGCGCGGCGCGGCCAACTTCCGCGCGTTCGCCGAGATCGTGGCGACCGCGCCGACCGAGTCGTTCACCACCGTCACCCCGACCGGCGGCCGGGCGCTCAACTACGCGGTCCGCAAGCCGGTCGGCGTGGTCGCGGTGATCGTGCCGTGGAACCTGCCGCTGCTGCTGCTCACCTGGAAGGTCGCCCCGGCGCTCGCCTGCGGCAACGCCGTGGTGGTCAAGCCCAGCGAGGAGACCCCGGCCTCGGCCACGCTGCTGGCCGAGGTGATGGCCGCGGCCGGCGTGCCCGACGGCGTGTTCAACCTGGTGCACGGCTTCGGGCCCGGCTCGGCCGGCGAGCACCTGACCCGGCACCCCGGCGTGGACGCGATCACATTCACCGGCGAGTCGGCCACCGGCAGCGCGATCATGCGGGCCGCGGCCGACGGGGTGAAGGCGGTCAGCTTCGAGCTGGGCGGCAAGAACGCCGGCCTGGTCTTCGCCGACGCCGACCTGGACGCGGCGGTGGCCGGCTCGGTCCGCTCCAGCTTCACCAACGGCGGCCAGGTCTGCCTCTGCACCGAACGGATCTACGTGCAGCGGCCGGTGTTCGAGGAGTTCACCGCGCGGCTGGCGAAGCGCGCCGACGAGCTGGCGTACGGCTGGCCGGCCGACGAGGCGACGGTGAACATGCCGCTGATCTCGCACGGCCACCGGGACAAGGTGCTCGGCCACTACGCGCTGGCCCGCACCGAGGGCGCCGAGGTCCGCGCCGGCGGTGGCACGCCGCGCTTCGGCGACGCCCGCGACGGCGGGGCGTACGTGCAGCCGACGGTGCTCACCGGCCTCGGGCCGGACGCCCGCACCAACCAGGAGGAGGTCTTCGGTCCGCTGGTGCACGTCGCGCCGTTCGACGACGAGGACGAGGCGTACGCGCTGGCCAACGGCACCGAGTACGGCCTGGCGGCGACCGTCTGGACGCGGGACGTGGGCCGGGCGCACCGGGCCGGGTCCCGGCTGGACGCCGGCATCGTCTGGGTCAACACCTGGTTCCTGCGCGACCTGCGCACGCCGTTCGGCGGGGTGAAGGCGTCCGGCGTGGGCCGGGAGGGCGGCGTGCACTCGCTCGACTTCTACTCCGAGCTGACCAACGTCTGCGTGGACCTCTCATGAGTGAGAATGGCCGGCGTCCCGAGGACAGTGAGCGAGGAGCCGACATGACAGTGGACATCGAGGCCGCCAACCGGGAACTCGCGGTGGCCCGGCAGGAGGGGAAACCCTGCCCGCCGCTGCGCGGCCGGCTGCTGCCCGAGGGCGACGTCGAGGCCGCGTACCAGGCGCAGCAGGTCTACACCCGGCAGCGTCTGGGCAAGGGGCACCGCCGGGTCGGCGCGAAGATCGGCCTGACGTCGCGGACCGTGCAGGAGAGCTTCGGCGTCTTCCAGCCCGACTTCGGGGTGCTCTTCGACGACATGGCCGTCGGCGACGGCGTCGAGGTGCCGATCGGCCGGCTGCTCCAGCCCCGGGTGGAGGCGGAGATCGCCTTCGTGCTCGGCGCCGACCTGCCGGACGAGCGGGTCACCACAGTCGACCTGATCCGGGCCGTGGACCACGTGCTGCCGGCCGTCGAGATCGTCGACTCGCGCATCGCCGACTGGGACATCTCCATCGTGGACACGGTGGCGGACAACGCCTCCAGCGGGCTGTTCGTGCTCGGCACCGCGCCCCGCCGGCTCGCCGACGTGGACCTGCGGCTGTGCGGCATGGTGCTGGAGCACGCCGGGGAGCCGGTCTCGGTCGGCGCCGGCGCGGCCTGCCTCGGCAACCCGCTGCACGCGCTGCAGTGGCTGGCCGGCACCATGGCCCGCGCCGGCGACCCGCTGAAGGCCGGGGACGTGGTGCTCTCCGGCGCGCTCGGCCCGATGGTGCCGGTCACCCCCGGCGCCGCGTACGAGGCGCGCATCTCCGGGCTCGGCTCGGTGCGTACCTGCTTCTCCCGGGAGGTTTCGTGACCACGACAGGTGTGGCGGTGCTCGGGTCGGGCAACATCGGCACCGACCTGATGATCAAGGTGCTGCGGCTCAGTGAGAGCCTGCGCATGGTGGCGATGGCCGGCATCGACCCGGCCTCCGACGGCCTGGCCCGGGCCCGCCGGCTCGGCGTGACCACCACCGCCGAGGGCGTCGACGGCCTCGTCGCGCTGCCCGAGTTCGCCGACGTCCAGCTCGTCTTCGACGCCACCTCGGCCGGCGCGCACAAGCGTCACGACGAGGTGCTGCGCGCGCACGGCCGGACGGTCGTCGACCTGACGCCCGCCGCGATCGGCCCGTACGTGGTGCCACCGGTGAACCTCGACGAGCACCTGGGCGAGCCGAACGTCAACATGGTCACCTGCGGCGGCCAGGCCACCGTGCCGATCGTGCACGCGGTCGGCCGGGTCACCCCGGTCGCGTACGGGGAGATCGTCGCCTCGATCGCCTCGAAGTCCGCCGGCCCGGGTACCCGGGCCAACATCGACGAGTTCACCGAGACCACCGCCCGGGCCATCGAGGTGGTCGGCGGCGCCGAGCGCGGCAAGGCCATCATCGTGCTGAACCCGGCCGACCCGCCGCTGCTCATGCGCGACACGGTCTACTGCCTCTGCCCGGACGCCGACGCCGACCGGGCGGCGATCGCCGCCTCGGTGGCCGACATGGTGGCGACCGTGCAGGAGTACGTGCCCGGCTACCGGCTCAAGCAGGACGTGCAGTTCGACCCGGTGGACACGTACGCGCCGGTGCTGGGCCGGCACGTCACCGGCCTCCAGGTGTCGGTGTTCCTGGAGGTCTCCGGCGCCGGGCACTACCTGCCCGCGTACGCCGGCAACCTGGACATCATGACGTCGGCCGCGCTGCGTACCGCCGAGCGGCTGGTGGCGCTGCGCGCGACGGAGGTGAGCGCCCGATGACCGACCTCTACATCCAGGACGTGACACTGCGCGACGGCATGCACGCCATCGGGCACCGCTACACCGTCGACCAGGTGCGGACCATCGCCGCGGCGCTCGACGCCGCCGGGGTGGCCGCCATCGAGGTGGCGCACGGCGACGGCCTGGCCGGCTCCAGCGTCAACTACGGGCACGGCGCCGCCGCCGACGCGGACTGGATCGCCGCCGCCGCGGAGGTGCTGACGAACGCGCGGCTCACCACGCTGCTGCTGCCCGGCATCGGCACCATCGCCGACCTGAAGGCGGCCAAGGCGCTCGGCGTGACCAGCGTGCGGATCGCCACCCACTGCACCGAGGCGGACATCTCCGCCCAGCACATCGCCTGGGCCCGGGAGAACGGGATGGACGTCTCCGGCTTCCTCATGATGTCGCACCTCAACGACCCGGCCGGGCTGGCCGCGCAGGCCAAGCTGATGGAGTCGTACGGCGCGCACTGCGTCTACGTCACCGACTCCGGCGGGCGGCTGCTGATGTCGGACGTGGCGCAGCGCGTCGACGCGTACCGGCAGGTGCTGGAACCCGAGACGCAGATCGGCATCCATGCCCACCACAACCTGTCGCTGGGCGTGGCGAACAGCGTGCTGGCGGTCGAGCACGGCCGGATCCTCGGCGACGGCCCGCTCGGGTCGCCGGCCGGGCGGACCGTCCGGGTGGACGCGTCGCTGGCCGGCATGGGCGCCGGCGCCGGCAACGCGCCGCTGGAGGTCTTCGTGGCGGTCGCCGAGCTGCACGGCTGGAAGCACGGCTGCGACGTGTTCGCGCTGATGGACGCCGCCGACGACCTGGTCCGCCCGTTGCAGGACCGGCCGGTCCAGGTCGACCGGGAGACGCTCTCCCTCGGGTACGCGGGCGTCTACTCCAGCTTCCTGCGGCACGCCGAGCGGGCCTCGGCCAAGTACGGCGTGGACGTCCGCTCGATCCTGGTCGAGCTGGGCCGCCGCCGGATGGTCGGCGGCCAGGAGGACATGATCGTGGACGTGGCACTCGACCTGGCCGGCAAGGAGACCCGGTGAGCGCGAGGAGTGAGCCGGGTTTGCGAGCCCCGCAGTCGCGAACGAAAGGTGGCGCAGCATGATCGGGCCGGACATCGCCGGCATCGCGGAGAAGCTGGGCGCGGCGGCCGACGACGCCACCGCGGTCCCGCAGCTGGCCGCCGAGACCGGCCTCGACGTCGACGCGGCGTACGCGGTGCAGACCGCGCTGGTGCAGCGCCGCCTCGACCGGGGTGAGCGGCTGGTCGGCCTCAAGATGGGGCTGACCAGCAAGGCGAAGATGGCGCAGGTCGGCGTGGACGAGGTGATCTGGGGCCGGCTGACCGACGTGATGCGGGTGCCCGACGGCGGCGGCGTCGACGTGGGCGACTTCATCCACCCCCGGGTCGAGCCGGAGGTGGCGTTCCTGCTGGACCGGCTGCCCGACCCGGGCGAACCGGTCGGCTCGTTCACCCGGGCGGTGCGCGCGGTCGCCCCGGCGATCGAGCTGATCGACTCCCGGTACGCGAACTTCACCTTCTCGCTGCCGGACGTGATCGCCGACAACACCTCGGCCGCCGCGTTCGTGGTCGGTCCCTGGTCGCCGGTGCCGGACGGGCTGGACAACCTCGGCGTGCTGCTGGAGATCGACGGGCGGGTGGCGCAGGTCGGCTCGACCGCCGCCATCCTCGGCGACCCGCGCCGGGCGCTGGACGAGGGCCTGCGGCTGGCCGGCCGGCACGGCGTACGGCTGCGCAAGGGCTGGGTGTTCCTGGCCGGCGCGGCCACCGCCGCGGTGCCGTTGCGCCCGGGCGCGCACGTCCGCGCCACAGTGGAGAAGCTCGGTTCCGCCTCCCTCAAGGCGCTCCCGTGACCGCCCGCGTGGTGGCCGGCAAGGCCGTGCCGCGGGGTGCGTTCCCGCACGTCAAGGTGGCCGGCGGGTTCGTCTACGTCTCCGGTACGTCGTCGCGCCGGCCGGACAACACGTTCGCCGGGGTGTCGGTGGACGAGTTCGGCACCACCGACCTGGACATCCGGGAGCAGACCCGGGCCGTGGTCGGGAACATCCGCGACCTGCTCCGCTCGGTCGGCGCCGATCTGAGCGACCTGGTGCAGGTCACCAGCTACCTGGTCAACATGAACGACTTCGGTGGCTACAACGAGGTGTGGGCGGAGTTCTTCGACGCCACCGGGCCGACCCGGACCACGGTGGCCGTGCACCAGCTTCCGCACCCGCACCTGCTGATCGAGATGCAGGCCGTCGCCCTACTTCCGTCGGGAGGTCCCCATGAGTGAGATCGCCGAGCCGTTCAGCTTCTCCGGCTGGATCGGGGAGAACCAGCACCTGCTCAAGCCCCCGGTGGGCAACAAGGAGATGCTGCCCGGCAGCGACGACTTCATCGTCATGGTGGTGGGTGGCCCGAACCAGCGCACCGACTTCCACGTCGACCCGTACGAGGAGTTCTTCTACCAGGTCAAGGGCAACATGCACATCAACCTGATGCTGCCCGAGGGCCCGCGTACGGTGCACGTGCGCGAGGGTCAGATGTGGATGCTCCCGCGTAACACCCCGCACTCGCCGCAGCGCCCCGAGGCCGGTTCGATCGGCATGGTGATCGAGCGGGTCCGCGAGGAGGGCACGCTGGAGAAGTTCCAGTGGTACTGCGCCGAGTGCCACCACAAGGTGCACGAGGTCGAGTTGCAGGTGCGCGACATCGCCGCCGACCTGCCCCCGGTCTTCGCCGCGTTCTACGCCGACGAGAAGGCCCGCACCTGCGACAACTGCGGCGCGCTGCACCCGGGCAAGGGCTGATGCCGGTGCCGGTGGTGGACGTGCACACGCACGTCGTACCGAAGGGGTGGCCGGACCTCGCCGCGGCGTGCGGCGGGTCCGGCTGGCCCTGGCTGCGGGTGGACTCCGAGCGCGCGGCCATGATCATGGTGGGGGAGACGGAGTTCCGGCCGGTCGGCGCGCCGTGCTGGGACGCACCCACTCGGCTGGCCGACATGACCGCCGACGGCGTCGACGTGCAGGTCGTCTCGCCCACCCCGGTCTTCTTCAGCTACGACCGCCCGGCCGACCAGGCGGTCAAGGTGGCCCGGATCTTCAACGACCTCACCCTGGAGGTCACCGCCGCCGACGGCGACCGGCTGGTGCCGTTCTGCCAGGTGCCGTTGCAGGACCCGGACGCCGCCTGTGCCGAGCTGGACCGCTGCCTGGCGGCCGGGCACGCCGGCGTGGAGATCGGCAACCACGTCGGCGACCGGGACCTCGACGACGCCGGCATCGTGGCGTTCCTGACCCACTGCGCCGAGGTCGGGGCGCCGGTCTTCGTGCATCCGTGGGACATGCCCGGAGGGCCCCGGCTGGACCGGTGGATGGCCCGCTGGCTGACCGGGATGCCGGCGGAGACGCACCTGTCGGTGCTGGCGCTGATCCTCGGCGGGGTGTTCGACCGGGTGCCGGAGACGCTGCGGATCTGCTTCGCGCACGGCGGCGGCAGCTTCCCGTTCTGGCTGGGGCGCGCCGACAACGCCTGGCACCGCCGTGGTGACCTGGTACGCGGGGCGTCCACCGCGCCGCCCAGCTCCTACGTCGACCGGTTCAGCGTCGACTCGGTGGTGTTCGACCCGGCCGCGCTGCGGCTGCTGGTGGACACCATGGGCGCCGACCGGGTGCTGCTCGGCAGCGACTACCCGTACCCGCTGGGGGAGCGGCCGGTCGGGCAGGTGGTGCACCGGTCCGACTTCCTCACCGACGACCAGCGGGCCGCGCTGCTCGGCGGCAACGCCCTGCGCTTCCTCGGCCGAACCGATATATAAATAGCTTAGAAGAGTATATAGTCGCTCCGTGAAGACTGTCATCGATCTTGACGACGAACTGCTCGAACGCGCCCGGCGTGAACTCGGCACAAAGAGCAAGAAGGACACGATCCACGCGGCGTTGCGGCTGGTCGCCGAGCGCAGCGAGCGGATGGAGGCGATCCGGGAACTCCTGTCGGTCGATCGCGACTGGACCGGCATCGTCGGCGACGACAAGGTGCCCGCCAGCGAGAAGGACGCGGCGTGAGCGTCGCGGGCGGGCTCTATCTCATCGACACCTCGGCGTGGGCTCGACTCCGACTGCCCGTCGTGGCCAAGCGGGTGAGCGCCATCCTGGAGGAGGGCTTGGCCGCGACATGTCTGCCACTCGATCTCGAGGACGGTCGCAGCGCGCGGGACTTCCGGGACGCGATGACCATCCGCGCCCGTCGCGCTCAGGTCATGGTCGACCTGCCGGTGACCGAGGCCGTCTCCACCCGTGCCCGGGACCTGCAACTCGCGCTCACCGCGCGGGGCCATCACCGGGCGGCGAGCCCGGTTGACCTCACGGTGGCGGCGGTCGCGGCGGAATACTCCGCGACCGTCCTCCACTGTGACCGGGACTTCGACCTGCTGGCGGACGTCGGTGGCCCCCGATCGGAGTGGGTGGCCCCGCCCGGGACCCTGTCCTGACCGCGCTCGGCCGCTGACCCGGCGGCCTCGGGGGCGTCTGTCAGGACGGGTCGGTGCGAAGGCGCAGGGTGCGCGGCTCGGTCGGGGTCACCTCGGTCGTGTCGTCCGGCCGTCCGACCGAACAGCGGGCAGGATGGCGGGATGGCCGAGCCGCACGACCTGACCGCGCTGGAGCAGGCCGCCGCGATCCGGCGGGGTGAGCTGTCCAGCCTGGAGCTGGTCGACCACCACCTGCGCCGGGTCGACGCGCTCGCCGACACCGTCGGCGCGTTCGTCACGGTCACCGCAGAGCGGGCCCGCGCGGCGGCCCGGGCCGCCGACGCCGCCCCCGCCGACGCGCGCGGGCCGCTGCACGGGGTGCCGACCGCGATCAAGGACCTCACGTTGACCGCCGGGGTGCGGACCACCTTCGGCTCCGCCGCCTTCGCCGAGTTCGTCCCGCCGGTCGATGCCGACGTGGTCCGCTTCCTGACCGCCGCCGGGCTGGTCAGCCTCGGCAAGACCACCACCTCCGAGCTGGGCTGCTCGCTCTACTCCGAGGGGCGGGTGGCGCCGCCGGCCCGCAACCCGTGGGACCTGGCGTACACGGCGGGCGGGTCCAGCGGCGGCGCGGCCGCCGCGGTCGCCGCCGGGCTGGCGCCGGTGGCGCAGGGCTCCGACGGCGGCGGCTCGCTGCGCATCCCGGCCGCGCTCTGCGGCCTGGTCGGCTACAAGCCGAGCCGCGGCCTGGTCTCCGGCGGTCCGCTCGGCTTCGGCGCGTTCGGGCTGCCCACCAACGGCCCGCTCGGGCGCACCGTCACCGACGTGGCGGCGCTGCTCGACGTGCTGGCGCAACCGGTGCCCGGGGAGCCCTACCTCCCACCGGCCGCCCCGGCGGGCGGCTACCTCGGCGTCGCCCGCACCGTCCCCGGCCGGCTGCGGATCGGTCGCTTCACCACGCCGATGCTCGCCGACGAGCCGGTCCACCCCGACTGCGTCGCCGCCGTCGACCGGGCCGCCGCGCTGCTCACCGAGGCCGGCCACGAGGTGGTCGAGGTCCCCGCGCCGCTCGGCCCGGAGGCCTGGCCGATGTTCGAAACCGTCTGGTACGCGCTGGCGCTCGCCCCGGTGCCCGCCGACCGCGAAGACGACCTGCTGCCGCTGACCCGGTTCCTGCGCGAGCGGGGCGAGGCGCTCGGCGCCGCCCGGCTGATGGCCGCGCTCGGCGAACTCCAGGCCCAGGTGCGCCGCGGGGTGCGCCGCACCGCCGGCTGCGACCTGCTGCTCTGCCCCACGCTGGCGGCTCCGCAGGCGCCGGTCGGCGCGTTCGCCGCGCTCGACCCGGCCGAGGATTTCGACCGGCAGCGACGCTTCTCGCCGTACTGCGCCGTCTTCAACGTCACCGGCGACCCGTCCGTTTCGCTGCCGGTCGGCCGGACCGCCGAGGGCCTGCCGGTCGGGGTGCTGCTCACCGGCCGGTACGGCGACGACGCGACATTGATCGCCACTGCCGCGCAACTGGAGCACTGCTGTGGCGGATGGGATCAGCACCCCGCAATCTGGCGGGCCGCCGACTCCGCTAACGTGAACATCACAAGCGAGGTCGGGCGCGGCCCGTCGTGACCGTCCACCCGACCCGGAACATTCCTGGTCTCTCTTTCCGCCTGGGGGCGTTGGGATTGTCTGTTACCGAGACGTTGGTGGTCTTCGTCGGCATCCCGCTCGCCGCGGTGCTGGTGATCGCCGGGCTGGCGGCCGTCGGCAACCGTGGCAGCGGTGGCGGCGCCAAGCGCTACCGGCCGGGCCGGCCCTTCGACTTCACTCCGGTCTGGTTCCTGGGCCGTCCGGAGCAGCTGGCCGACTCGGCCGGCACGGCGCTGACCGCCGGGGCGCAGGCCCCGGCGCTGACCAGCCGCAAGCAGGAGCAGGCCGGCCGGGAGGCGCCGGCCGGTGGAACCGGAGGCGCAAGTGACCGTTGGTGAAGCGCGGCCCATGACCGGGACGGGCACCCCGCCCGACGTGCTGGACGGGCCGTTCTCGACCCGGCAGCTGCTCCGCATCGACGAGGCGCTCCGCCTGGCCGACCAGGGCACCGGCCTGGTCTTCTCGGTCTACGTGGGCGGCCTCGACGAGCCGATCCGGGAGCACGCCGAGCGGCTGCACCGGCAGCTCGCCGAGCCGGACAAGTCGGTGCTGATCGCCGTGTCGCCCAACCAGCGGCAGCTGGAGATCGTCACCGGCAAGTACGCGCGCAAGCGCATCCCGGACACGTACGCCAAGCTGGCCGCGCTCTCCATGGTGGCCGCCTTCGGCGGCGGCGACCTGGCCGGCGGCGTCATCCAGGGCCTCGACCAGCTCGCCAGCCACGCCGGCAAGGGCTGAGCGCCCGCCCACCCGCACGACGAAGCCCGGCCCGCGTACGCGTGGGCCGGGCTTTCTCGTGGTCTCAGCGCGGCCAGGCGGAAGGGTCGAGCCGCATCGGCCACGGCTCGTCGACCTGCACCGGATCGTCGGGGCCAACCGTGCCGAGCGATTCGTAGTGCACGCCCTTGGTCAGCTGGTAGCGGTAGATCACCGGCCCGAACTCGCCCCGCTCCACCCGCCAGTAGTGCGGGATGCCGGCCTCGGCGTAGACGGAGGGCTTGGTGAAACGGTCGTGCCGCCGGCTGCTCGGCGACTCCACCTCCACCACCAGCGCCACGTCCGCCGCGTGCAGCCACAGGCCGTCGCGGGGGGCGTCCGGCTTGACCACGCTGATGTCGGGAATGAGATTGCTGCCAGGCGCGCGCAGGCCGGCTTCCCGGATGACCCGCCATCCGGCAGGCGCGGCGAGGCGGAGGGCCATGCGCAGATCGTCCGCCAACTCCTGGTGGGCGAACCCCGGGGGTGGGGTCACGTGCAGGCTCCCGTCGATGATCTCGTAGCGGTTACCGTCCTCGGGCAGGTCGAAGAGATCCTGCTCCCGCCAGTCGCGCTCGGGTGGCCGCCACTCGTAGATCGGCTGTGCCATCACGTCCACCTCCTCCGTACACGATAAACGGCCGGGGTCGGCGCGGGCTCCCACCCACGCCGGCCCCGGCCGTCGTGCTCCCTGCTCAGGCGCTGCGGGCGTCCCGCTCCCGGGCCTTCAGCGCGCGGACCACGCCGTCGCGTCCCTCGGCCACCAGGCGGCGCAGCGACGCCGGCTGGCCGTCCCGGGCCAGCCAGGCGTCGGTCGCCGCGACCGTGTCCTCGTCGACCAGGTAGGCCGGGTAGGCGAGCTGCACGAACTCCTGCGCCGGCTCGCTGTCCCGCTGCGCCCACACCTGGTCGACGGTGGCGAAGTAGCGCTCCCGGTAGGGCGCGGTCAGCTCGACCTGCGCCGGGTGGGTGAAGCCCTGCAGCAGCGCCCGGTTGCGCCAGTTGGGCAGCGCGTCCGGGCCGGTGAGCTGCGCCCAGACCGCGGCCTTGTTCGCCTCGGTCGGCACCAGCGCGTACGCGTAGGCGGCCTCCCGCTCGCCGCTGGCCGTGCGGTCGCCCGCCAGCTCGGCGTCCACCTCGGCCGGACCCGCCGCACCGTTGGCGACGAGCGCCTGCAGCACGGCCCAGCGCAGCTCGGTGTCGACGGTCAGCCCGTCCGGCACGCCGTTGCCGTCCAGCCAGCCGCGCAGCGTCGCCAGGTCCTCGCTGGAGCGGGCCGCGGAGGCGTACGCCCGGGCCCAGGCGAGCTGGAAGCCGCTGCCCGGCTCGGCCGCGGCGAGCGCGGTCCGCGCGGTGCGGGCCAGGTCCGCCCAGCCGGTCGGCGCCCACGCCGGGTCGGCGTAGAAGGTGAGCGCCGTGGTGGCCTGCCGCAGCGTGGCGGTCACCAGGTTGATGTCGGTCTCGGCGGTCAGCCCGGCCAGCACCAGCGCCACGTAGTCGCGGGCGGACAGCTCGGCGTCGCGGGTCATGTCCCAGGCGGCCGTCCAGCACAGCGCCCGGGCCAGCGACGAGTCGAAACCGGAGATGTGCTGCACCACCGTCGACATGGACCGCTCGTCCAGGCGCAGCTTGGTGTAGGTGAGGTCCTCGTCGTTGAGCAGCAGCACGTCCGCGGCGGGCTTGCCGTGCAGCGCGGACAGCTCGGTCACCTCACCGGTCACGTCCGTCTCGACCAGCTCGCGGCGGACCAGGCGGCCGTCGGTCAGGTCGTAGAGACCCACCCCGATCCGGTGGGTACGCAGCGTCGGGTACCCGGCCGGCGCCTCCTGTCGGACCAGCACCCGCTCGTACGCACCGTCGGCGCCGATCGTCACCTCCGGGCGCAGCGTGTTGACCTGCGCCGTCTCCAGCCACTGGGCGGCGAACTTGCGCAGCTCCCGGCCGGAGGCCGCCTCCAGCTCGGAGAGCAGGTCGTCGAAGGTGGCGTTGCCCCAGGCGTGCTTGCCGAAGTAGGCGCGCAGGCCGGCCAGGAACGGCTCCTCACCCACGTACGCGACGAGCTGCTTGAGCACGCTGGCGCCCTTGGCGTACGTGATGCCGTCGAAGTTGACCTCGACGGCCTCCAGGTCCGGCATCTCGCAGTAGACCGGGTGGGTGGAGGAGAGCTGGTCCTGCCGGTAGCCCCAGTTCTTGCGGATGGACAGGAACGTCGTCCAGGCGTCGGTGAATCGGGTGGCGTTGGTGTTGCACCAGTGGCTGGCCCACTCGGCGAACGACTCGTTCAGCCACAGGTCGTTCCACCAGCGCATGGTGACCAGGTCGCCGAACCACATGTGCGCCAGCTCGTGCAGGACCGTGTTGGCGCGCTGCTCGTACTCGAAGTCGGTGACCTGGGAGCGGAAGATGTAGTGCGACTCGGCGTGCGTGACGCAGCCGAAGTTCTCCATCGCGCCGGCGTTGAAGTCGGGCACCCAGAGCTGGTCGTACTTGGGCAGCGGGTAGCGGACGCCGAACTTCTCCTGGAAGAAGTCGAAACCCTGCGTGGTGATCAGGTGCAGGTCGTCGGCGTCCAGGTGCGGCGCCATGCTGGCCCGGCAGAAGTAGCCCATGTCGATGCCGTCGTGGGTGTGGCGCACCTCGTGGTACGGCCCGGCGCAGAGCGCGGTGATGTAGGTGCTCATCCGCTCCGACACGGTGAAGTGCACGGTCTTCAGGCCCTCACCGGCGGCCTCCTCGCGCTCCACCGGCATGTTCGACACGACCCGCCAGTGGTCCGGGACGGTGGCGTGCCAGGTGTAGACGCTCTTCAGGTCGGGCTGGTCGAAGCAGGCGTAGACCTTCTGCGCGTCGGCGGTCTCGAACTGGCTGTAGAGGTAGGTCTCGCCGTCCACCGGGTCGACCGTGCGGTGCAGACCCTGCCCGCTGTTCGAGTAGCCGAAGTCGGCGTCCACCACGAGCACGTTCTCGGCGGCCAGGCCGGTCAGCGTGAGGCCCTTCTCGGCGGACCAGTCGGACAGGTCGACCGGATCGCCGTTGAGCGTGGCCGAGCGCACCGACTCGGCGGCCGTCTCGATGAAGGTGGTCGCGCCCGGCTCGGTGCAGTGGAACCGGACCTCGGTCACCGAGCGGAACGTGCGGCCGGTGGGCTGCACGGCGGTCGACAGGTCAAGGCTGATGTCGTACCCGGTCACCTCGAGCAGGCGGGCCCGCTCGGTCGCCTCGACCTGGGTCAGGTTGCGCACTCCCGGCACTGTTCGTCTCCATCCCACTCGTCTCGCCGCGCCCCGCGGCACCGGCCTCGCCCCGGTCCGCTCGTGGCGGCCGGCCGAAACCGAGTCTTCCATGCACACACCGCTTTCGGTGGCCGAGGTCACGCTCTCATTCCGGTACCGGTCGATGCGGCGCGGGGTGAGGATCGGAGGTGAAGGCGCCGGGCTCCCGGCGCGGGGAAAGTCGTGAAGGGATGACACCGTGACCGAACGTGTCACCGCGGACATGTGGTTCGACCCGCTGTGCCCGTGGGCGTGGATCACCTCCCGCTGGCTGCTGGAGGTCGAGCAGGTCCGGGACGTGGACATCCGGTTCCACGTGATGAGCCTGGCCGTGCTCAACGAGGGCCGGGACCTGCCCGAGGAGTACCAGGACCTGATGCGCAAGGGGTGGGGTCCGGTGCGGGTGTGCATCGCCGTCGAGCAGGCCCACGGGGCCGAGGCGCTGGCGAAGCTCTACACCGCCATGGGCACCCGGATCCACCTCGGCAAGGAGGAGTTGGGTCGGGACATGCTGGTGGGCGCGCTCACCGACGTCGGCCTGGACCCGGCGCTCGCCGACGCCGCCGAGTCGACGCAGTACGACGACGCGCTGCGGGCCAGCCACGAGGCGGGCATGCGGCCGGTCGGCACCGAGGTGGGCACCCCGGTGGTCCACGCCCCGGGGCCGGACGGCCGGCAGGTGGCGTTCTTCGGTCCGGTGATCACGCCGGCGCCGAAGGGGGAGGCGGCCGGCCGCCTCTGGGACGGCGTGCTGCTGGTCTCCGCGACGCCGGGCTTCTACGAGCTCAAGCGCACCCGCACCCAGGGCCCCATCTTCGACTGAGGGGTAAGGAAGGGCCCCCTCTTAACGCCTCTGGTAGAGGCGGGGCCCCTTATTAACAACCCGCGCCGCAGCGCGCCGAGCCCCGCGCCGCCCGTCACCGGGTCGGCGCGGGGCTCGTTTCACCGGGTGTCCCAGCCGGCGGCCCGAACGAGGCCGCACCACGGCAGCTCCTGGAGGCGTTCCCATGGGTAAGCACCGCCGCATGTCCGACGACGCGCCGCAGCCGGCGACCGAGGACTCCGGTGCGACGTACTGGTCCGTGGCCGAGGGCGACTGGCCGGCCGGCCCGGCCGACCTGGCCGATTTGCTGGCCCCGCCGATCGTGGTCGGCGTGGCCCGGGTGGTGGCCACCTCGCGGATGACCCCGCCCGAGGCCGACCGCCCCGGCCGTGCCCCGGCCCGGTCCGGCGCCGCCGGCCTCCCGGCCACCGCGGGGGCGACGACGGTACGCCTCAACGCCGGCTCC
The DNA here is from genome assembly GCF_049315235.1 of Micromonospora sp. WMMD754. Lineage (NCBI taxonomy): Bacteria > Bacillati > Actinomycetota > Actinomycetes > Micromonosporales > Micromonosporaceae > Micromonospora > Micromonospora sp. WMMD754. Next base: position 669,051 of record NZ_CP186058.1, on the reverse strand, counting down.
CGTCCGGCTGCGCCGACCCGCCGTCCCGCGACGCCCGGCCGGCACCGCAACCCCACCGCCTGACCCCGACCGCTGTTAAGCAGGGGCCCCTCCTCTACCGCAGGCGTTAACAGGGGGCCCTTCCTTTCACCTGGTGGAAGGGAGCGAGTCCGGCGGCGGCGGCGGAGCGGGCCCGGGTAGCGTCAGCGGGCATGACGGTCGTGCATCCGATCGCCCGGGCCTGGATCACCACTGGCGGCACCGGCGCGCAGAACTACGACGAGTTCGCCGACGACGCGGAGATCACCGCCATCGTCGAGGCGAACCCGCACAGTGCCCTGGGCATCGAGATGCCCCACCGGGCGCCGGGCAGCCTGGGGAAGTCCTTCCTCGACGCGCTGCCGGACGCGGTGGCCCGCCTCGGCGAGGCCAAGGCGGACGGCAGTTACACCCCGGCCGAGCAGGTCGTGGTGCTCTACCGGATCAGCGCGCCCGGTGAGGAGAGCGCGTACGGGCTGTGGGCGATGGTCGACACCGACCAGATCTCCACCCGGGCCGACGAGCCGGGTCTGGTGATCCGCAACGAGGACGTGTTCATCGCCAAGGTGCGCGAGCGCGTCGCGTTGGCCGAGGCGCTCGGTCACCTGCTCTCACCCGTACTCCTGCTCCAGACCGGGCGGGGCGACGAGCTGCACGCCGCGCTCGCGGCGGCGACCGAGACGGCCGGCGCGCCCGCCGCGACCGACGTCGACCAGTCCGGCCGCACCCACGCCATCTGGCTGGTCGGCCCCGGCCGGACGCAGGACGAGCTGACCGCCCTGGCCGGCGGCGGCGAGCTGGTGGTGGCGGACGGCAACCACCGCAGCCTGGCCGCGCAGACCGGCGGTTTCCCGCGCTTCCTGGCGGTGGTCACCACGCCCGCGTCGGTCGCCATCCAGCCCTACAACCGGCTGGTCAGCGAGCTGACCACAACCCCGGAGGAGCTGCTCGACCGGCTCCGCGCCGCCGGCGCGGAGGTCACCCAGGCGGACGGCCCCCTCGGCGTCCCGGCCACCGGCGGCGCCGTGCACCTGCACCTCGCCGGCCGGGGGTACGCGGTGACGCTGCCGCACGTCGGCGCCGGCCGGCTGGAGAACCTCGACCACGCGCTGGTCGAGCGGCTGCTGCTGCGCGACGCGCTCGGTCTCGACCCGGGCGACAAGCGGATCACGTACGTGGGCGGCGACTACCCGGCGAGCTGGCTGACCGGCGAGGTCGACGCCGGCCGTGCCGAGCTGGCCGTGCTGGTGGCGCCGGTGACCGTGGACGACTTCGTCGCGGTCAACCTGGCCCGGGAGAAGATGCCGCGCAAGAGCACCTGGTTCACCCCGAAGGCGCGGGCCGGCCTGGTGGTGGCCGAGCTGCCCCACTGACCGTGTGACGAATCCGCCTCGCAGCCGCCGCCCGCGCGCCGGCTGCGAGGCGGGCCTGTCAGACTGCGCGGTATGCGCGTCTACCTGGGATCCGACCACGCCGGCTTCGAGTTGAAGGTGCACCTGGCCAACCACCTGGCCAAGCAGGGCTACGAGGTGGTGGACGTCGGTCCGCACGCCTTCGACCCGGACGACGACTACCCGGCGTTCTGCCTGCACACCGGTGACCGGGTGGTCGGCGACCCGGGCAGCCTGGGCGTGGTGATCGGCGGCTCGGGCAACGGCGAGCAGATCGCCGCGAACAAGGTGGCCGGCGTCCGGGCGGCGCTCGCCTGGAACGTGGACACCGCCCAGCTCTCGCGGGAGCACAACGACGCCAACATCGTCGCGATCGGCGCCCGGCAGCACACGCTGGACGAGGCCACCGCCCTGGTCGAGGCGTTCCTGACCACGCCGTTCTCCGGCAACCCCCGGCACAGCCGGCGGATCGCCCAGGTGGCCGACTACGAGCAGAGCCGCCGGCTGCCCGAGCTGCCCGCCTGATCCGCCTCCGGCCGCACCCGCCCGGGTGCGGCCGTCAGCGTCCGCCGCGCGGCAGCTCCTCGCGGGGCACCCAGTTGCGGCGGACCAGCACCATCCGTTCCTCGGCCTCGGCGAGGTCGTCGTCGGTGGGGCGGGCGGCGTCCCGGGCCCGCATCGCCGCGGTCACGCTCACCTGCGACGACCCCGAACCGACCAGACCGCGCAGCCCGCGCTCGCCTTCGTCTGCGGTGGGGCCGGCGCGCCGGCCCCGTGGTTCCGACTCCGGCTCGGCACGTCGGGTGCCGCGCGGCGATCGCGAGCCGCCGTCCGGGGGCCCGTGCTCGGCCCGCCGGGGGCCGTGCGGTGGGCGGGGCGCGACGTCGTCGTGCACCCCGGACGTGCTCGCGCTCGTCTCCACGGCCGCGCCCGCCGCCCCGGACGTGTCGGCGCCCGTCTCGCGGGTCGGGTGCGCGCTCGCCGCGCCGGTGTCGACCGCCTCGGACTGATGCCGCAGTCGCCGTCGCCGTCGCTCCGCCTCACCCATTCCCCGACCGTACCGCCCCGGGACCCGTCAGAAGTTCTCCATCGGGGCGGGGGCGCGGTGCCAGGTGAAGGCCGGCGAGACGGTACGGAGGGTGTGCGGGACCAGTTCGCGGACGCGGCCGGTGCCGGCCAGCGCGGCCGGGGTGGTGCCGCCCAGGTACAGCTCGCCGAGCGCGCGCACGTCGCAGGCCAGCCCCGCCGGTGCGGTGGTGGCGGCGCACTCCGCCCCGCCCGGCCCGCCGACGAGCCGCCACCGGCCGGTGTTCTCCGGCAGCAGCTCGTCGGTGACCTCGATCACCACGTCCACGTCGGTGGCCCAGCGACGGGCGGCGAGCGCGGCCGGCACGTCCACCACCCGCACCCAGAGCCCGTCGACGAGCTGCGGGGCGAGCTGACGCGGCTCGTCGACCAGGCGCAGCAGCGGCTCGTCGACGGCCGCGATCGGGAACGACAACCGACGGGTCAGGTCGACCGAGAGCAGCAGCCGCCACAGCGCCAGGTACGCCTCCGGCGTGACCGCGACGACCTCGTCGACCCGTACCTCGCCGCGGGGGACCTCGCCGACCCACTCCTCCTTCGTCCGGTAGAGCGCGTACCCGTCGAGCCCTTCCGGTCCGTCGTGCCGCAGCACCCGCCGCTCGGTCGCGCCCTGCCGCCGGCTCGTCACGTCCGCCAGCACGTACGTCCACCAGCGCTCGTCGCGTCGGGACCAGCCGGGCCGGTCGGCGCGCGCCCGCTCGTACAGTCGGGCCAGCTCGTCGCGGTGCGCGACCGGGCGGTCCAGGCGCAGCGTGCCCTCGGCGGCCGTCGGGGCGGGCAGTCGCAGCCCGGTGGTGTCGGCGCTCAGGATCAGCCGTTGCGCGGCCGAGCCGTAGCCGAACCGGGGGTAGATCCGTCCCTCGCTGGCCCAGAGCACCGCGACCGGCTCGTGCCGGGCGTCGCGGACCTCGCGCAGCTGCCGGCGCATGAGCCCGCTGAGCAGACCCCGCCGGCGGTGCGTGGGGGCGACCGCGACCATGGTGACGTGTGCCGCCGGCACGGTCGCCCCGGGTACGGTCAGGTCGCGGCTGAACGCGGCGGCGTGCGCCACCGCCGTGCCGGCGTCGCGGACCAGGAGCGAGCGTTCCGGCTCGAAGATCGGGCGCTCGACCGCCTGGAGCTCGGGGTTGAGGTCGCCGTGGAAGGCCAGCGCGAGGAGCGCGGCGATCTCGTCGAAGTCGTCGGCCCGGGGCACCACCGCGTCGGTCATCGCCCGTGTGTACCCCATCACCGTGGGGGTCGGCACCCTATTTGCCGGGTGGCTACCCTCGGAACCGTGGCCGACGTCGGTCGAGGGGGAGGACGGAAGATGGCGGACCAGACACAGCCGTGGGCGGAGCGCACCGTGGAGGTGCCGCCCCAGCCGGTGCCCGAGCAGCGGGACGCGTTCCGGCGCGGGGTGGCGGCGGTCGGCCGACCGCGTACGCCCCGCACCGAGCAGTTCCCGACCGTCGAGCACGCCGACTGGTCCGGCGAGCCGGCGCCGCGCCGGTCGATGAGCTGGCACCTCACCCAGGCCCGCCGGGGAGGTGAGTGGAGCGCCGCCGGCGCCCTGTTCGCGTTCGTCTGCTGGGGCATCTGGGCGATCTCCGGTCGGGGCAACCTGATCGCTCCGCTGCTCACGTTCGTCCTCAGCCTGCTCACCGCGGTCGGCCTGTTCGCGCTTTCCCGGCTGCTCGGCCGGTTGATCCTGGAGCGGCAGCTCGGCCGGGTGCGCCGCGGCGCCCGCGGCGCCCACCTGATCACCGCGCTGTTCCTGGTCGGGGTCGGGGTGGCCTACCTCCAGCAGACCGAGTGGGTGGTCTCCGCCTGGAACTGGGTCACCGGCAACTGATCACCGCAGGACGCGCGGGCGGCAGCCCGCCCGCGCGTCCCGGCGTCGCTCAGAAGACGGTGGTGACGCCGACCGCCTTGCAGGCGGCGTTGAAGTCCTCGCCGGCCTTGGCCATGGTCGGGTTGTCGGCGGCGGTGACCGGGTCGGGGGCCGCCGCGGCCTTGGTGACCTCCACGCTGAACTGCCGCAGGGCGGTGGCCGCCGGGCCGTCGCCGGCGGTCGCGACCAGTGCGCTGACCTTTCCGCCCAGCTCCTTGAGGATCTTCGCGAGCTGGGCGTTCGTGTCGCCGCTGGACTGCATGGCCGCGACGAGCTTCGCCTTCATCTCGTCGTTGATCTTCTTGGCGGAGGTGCAGAGGTCCTTCTCGCCGACGGTGGCCGCGGCGGCCGCCGAGGTCGGGGCGGTGGAGGGGGTCGACGAGGCGGGCGTCGGCGCGGCGGAAGTGGCGGCGGAGTCGGCCCGGGTGGAGCTGTCCTCGCCGCCGCAGGCGCTCAGCGCCGTGACCGCGACGCAGGCCAGCACGACAGGGAAAATGCGCATCGATTTCACGTGGGCGCACGCTAGTCGACGGAACCCTCTTGATCAAAAAATCCGGCGGCACGCGGGCGGACGGCGTGTCACCGTCCGCCCGCGGGGTCGCGGTACGCCGCGACGCCGGTCGTCACTCCACCAGGACGGCGTTGGCATTACCCGGCGCCGCCCGGTTCATCCGTCGCCCGTCGGGATGAGCCAGCCGGGCCGACGGGCGACCGCCCGTCGGCGGCTCCGGGCCGCTCACCGAGCCGGGACGCGCTTCCGGCGCACCGGCCCCGGTCGACCGTCGTGCCCGGACCCGACCCGGGTCAGCATGGCGGCATGGGCGCGTATCGATCAGCGTACGAGCGGAGCATCGCCGACCCGACCGGCTTCTGGCGGGACGCGGCCGGGGACATCGACTGGTTCACGCCCCCGGAGCGGATCCTCGACGACTCGGCCGCGCCGCTGTACCGGTGGTTTCCGGACGGGCGGCTCAACACCTGCCACAACGCGCTCGACCGGCACGTCGCCGCCGGCCGGGGCGACCAGCCGGCGCTGATCCACGACAGCCCGGTCACCGGCACGGTCCGCACCCTCACGTACGCCGAGCTGCTCGCCGAGACCGCCCGGTTCGCCGGGGCGCTGCGCCGGCTCGGCGTCCGGCCCGGTGACCGGGTGCTGCTCTACCTGGCCATGGTGCCGGAGGCGGTGATCGCCATGCTGGCCTGCGCCCGGATCGGCGCGGTGCACTCGGTGGTCTTCGGCGGCTTCGCCGCGCACGAGCTGGCCGTGCGGATCGACGACGCCCGGCCGACGGTGGTGGTGGCCACCTCGTGCGGCATCGAGGTCGACCGGGTGGTGCCGTACCACCCGATCCTCGCCGCCGCGCTCGACGAGGCCGACCACGCGCCGCGGCACTGCGTGGTGGTACAGCGCCCGCAGGAGCCGGCGCCGCTGGTCGCCGGCCGCGACCTCACCTGGGACGACGCGATGGCGGACGCCGAGCCGGCGGAGTGCGTGCCGGTCGCCGCCACCGACCCGCTCTACATCCTCTACACCTCCGGCACCACCGGCCGCCCGAAGGGCGTCGTGCGGGACAACGGCGGGCACGCGGTGGCGCTGCGCTGGTCGATGCGCAACGTCTACGGGATCGAGCCGGGCGACGTGTTCTGGGCCGCCTCCGACGTGGGCTGGGTGGTCGGCCACTCCTACATCGTCTACGCGCCGCTGCTCACCGGCGCGACCACCGTGCTCTACGAGGGCAAGCCGGTCGGCACCCCGGACGCCGGGGCGTTCTGGCGGGTCGCCGCCGAGCACCGGGTGGCCGCGCTGTTCACCGCGCCCACCGCGATCCGGGCGATCCGCCGGCAGGACCCGGACGGCGCGCACCTCTCCCGGTACGACCTCGGCGCGCTGCGCACCCTCTTCCTGGCCGGTGAACGCCTGGACCCGGACACCTGGGCCTGGGCGGGCGAGCGGCTCGGCGTACCGGTGGTGGACAACTGGTGGCAGACGGAGACCGGCTGGCCGGTGGCGGCCAACCCGCGCGGCCTGGAGCCGCTGCCGATCAAGGCCGGCTCACCGTCCGTGCCGGTCCCCGGCTACGACGTGCGGGTGGTCGACGGCGCGGGCCGGGAGGTGCCGGCCGGCGTCGACGGCTCGATCGTGATCCGGCTGCCCCTGCCGCCCGGCTGCCTGCCCACGCTGTGGGGCGACGACGAGCGGTTCGTCCGCTCCTACCTCGCCACCTTCCCCGGCCACTACCTGACCGGCGACGGCGGCCGGTTCGACGACGACGGCTACCTCTACGTGATGGGCCGCACCGACGACGTGATCAACGTGGCCGGGCACCGGCTCTCCACCGGGGCGATGGAGGAGGTGCTGGCGGCCCACCCGGCGGTGGCCGAGTGCGCGGTGATCGGGGTGGCCGACGCGCTCAAGGGCCAGGTGCCCAGCGGGTACGTGGTGCTCAAGGCCGGCGCCGAGGTGGACCCGGAGGCGCTCGCCGGTGAGCTGGTCGCCCTGGTCCGGCAGCGGATCGGCCCGGTCGCGGCGTTCCGCCGGGTGGCCGTGGTGCCGGCCCTGCCGAAGACCCGGTCCGGCAAGATCCTCCGTCGCACCATGCGTGGCCTGGTAGAGGGGCGGGACGAGCCGGTGCCCCCGACCATCGACGACCCGGGCGCGCTCGCGGTCTTCCGGGACCTCGGGGCCACGGACTGACGCCGAGGTCCCCGGCCGGACGCGCCGGCCGGGGACCCTCGGATCAGCGCCGGACCGGGTTGCGGGCCGCGTAGTCGCGGGCCACCCGGACCAGCTCCACCAGGCCGCCGGCATACTCCTGCGACTCGCCGTGCGCCTCGTCGAAGGGCGGCTGGAAGCCGACGCCCTCCCACTGCCCGGTGGCCTCGTTCCAGCGGTCGTTGCCCACCTCGAAGTCCCAGGCGAAGATGCCCAGCTCGTAGTAGAGCTGGTCGGCCGAGTTGCCGGCCGCCGAGTAGAGCACGTCGGCGACCGGGCCGGTCTGCGACGGCCAGGTGACCGTGCCCCGCTCGGCCGCGATGGCCCCGACGATCCGCCGGGCGCTGGCCAGGAACAGGGTCGACTCGTCGATCGACGGGCGCGGCAGCGTGACCCGCCCGTCCGCCTTGTACGCCCCGGGCGGCCACATGAAGTAGCCGCCGTAGGAGTGCACGTTCATCGCGAACCTGATGTTCGGGTGGGCCTTGGCCAGGTCGATCACGTTGCGGCTCTCCGCCTCGGACAGCTCGGCGGTGCCCGCGTAGTTCCCGGACAGGCAGTTGGCGCTCGCGCCCACGTACCCGTCGAACAGGGACCCGACGGTGTAGTTGCGGTTGACGTCCACGCCCCAGCTGGTGCGGTATTTCGGGTCGCGTGCCGTGCCGGCGCAGTGGTTGACCAGGTTCTTGCGCTGGAAGTTGTAGTCGTGGAACGAGTAGTTCGCGCCGTCCGGGTTGACGGTCGGGATCACGAACACGTCCACCTGCTCCAGCAGCTGCCGGGTCGCCGCGTCGGTGCGGGCGTTGGCCAGCAGCCGCTCGGCGAACTCCAGCGTGACCAGCGGCGTCGCCCACTCCCGGGCGTGTTCCTGCGAGTAGGCGAGCACCCCGACCCGGGAGCCGTCCCGGTGCCTGCCGATGCGCAGCGCCTGCACGGTCCACGGTCGGGCCGGCACCTCGGTGCCCTGCAACCCGTCGTCGAGGCGTACCGGCCCGGCCACCGGCATCGGCAGTCCGGCCGAGCCGTCCTCCACGGTGGCCCGGAACCGCGCCCCCTGCCGGGCGTTGATCGCGGCCGCGACGTCGTCGGTGCTGCTGGTCACCTTGCCGGCGACGTCGGTGGCCAGGGAGACCGTGAGCACCCGGTCGCGGTACCGGACGGTCAGCGGCCGGTTCGCCCGACCCGGGTCGACGGTGCGCACCTGGACACCGTTCATGCCCTGGTCGCCGAAGCGGACCGACTCCACCACCACCGCGGCGGCGGCCGGATCACCCAGGTAGGCGGCGGCGGTGCGCCGGTAGCCCTGGGTGCGGTTGGGCAGGTCGATCACGTCGACCAGGTCGCGGTACTGGCGACCCAGCCGGGCGATCCGCGCCTTGATGTCGATGGGCGTGAGGTAGGCGTCGATGAAGTCCTTCTGGTAGCCGGCCGGCTGCGGTGGGGGTGCGGCGTCCGGCCAGAGCGCGGGCGTGACCGGCCGGCTCGTCCCGCCCAGGCTGGAGGTGGCGGTCAGCTGCACCGGCCGGGCGGGCACCGGCTGGGGGAGCGCGTAGTGGTACTGGTACTCGCCCGAGTCCTCGAACCGGTAGAGCGGGAAGGAGCCGGTGGCGCCGTCGGCCGTCCGCCAGCTCACCGTGATCTCCACGTCCGGGTCGTCGGTCGCGGTGGTGGCCACCTGGGCCTGGAGGAACGTCCGCCCGCCGGTGGTCCACCAGTAGGCCTGGAGGAACTGGAGGGTGTCCGCCCCGTCGGCGGCGCGCAGGCCGCCGCGGGTGCGGGCCTCGGCGGTCCGGACGCTCTCGGCGAGTCGCCGGGCGCCGTCGTCGGCGCGTTGCACGACCTGCACCGCGCTCGCGCCCTGCCGGGTGAGGTCGGCGAGTTGCCGGCCGGTGAGGACGAGGTCGGCGACCGGCCGGCCGTCGCGCGAGCGCGGCCGGTTGGCCAGGTCGGCGCCGCCGGCCACCAGGCGGTCGAGCTGCCCCTGGTCGGCCAGGCGCACCCGGACCAGCGCGGTCTCGGTGGGGGCGAGGGTGATCGTGGGTGCGGCCGGCGCGGCCGCGCCGGGATCCGGATGGGACAGGGCGGCGGTGATCAGGATGCTGGTGGCGGCGAGCGCGGTCCACCGTCGTCGGACGAACACGGGGCCTCCTGACGGACGTCGATGTCACTGCCGTCCACACCAGCCGAGACATCGATCGCTGTCAAGCTCACTTTCGGTCCGCCGTCCGGACGCCCTCACCCGGCGAACCGGTACAGCCGGAACTCCTTGTCCGCGCCGCACACGAGCGTCTCGGTGTTCCACGAGCAGGACTCGCTGCGGATCTGCTTGACCAGCCCCATCTCGAACGGCTTTCCGGCCACCGCCAGCCCGGCGAGGCTGCGGTCGTCCTCGTAGCCGCTCGGCGCCTCGCTGAACAGCAGCAGGTTGCCGGCGTCCAGCCGGACCGCCACGCCGTCGCGGTCGCGCAGGACCGGAGCGGCGCCGTCCGGCCCGAACAGGGTCACCGCGTCGCGCGGCGTGTCCCGCTCGGCGAGCAGGTGCTCGCCGAGCGGGACCAGCCGTTCCGCCTGGGGGGCGGGCCACTGCCGGCTGTCCTCGCCCTCGGTCACCGCGACCACCCGGGTGCCGTCCGCGCCGGCCTCCGGCACCTCCAGCAGGCAGGCGCGGTGTTCCCCGCAGGTGACCAGGTCCTTCGCCCGGCTGCCCGGCTCCGAGGCGTACAGCACGTCGGGCACGCCCAGGCTGCCCAGGTCGTAGGAGACCAGGCGCAGGCCCCGGTCGGTCTCCGCCACGTACAGCCGGTCGTCGCGGGCGGTCACCGGGTCGTCGAGGTCGGCCACGTTGCCCCGGCTCTTCAGGATCTCGCCGCTGCTCATGGCGAGCACCCGCACCGACCGGTCCGCGCCGACCTGCACCAGCCGGTCGGCCTTCCCCGCCCACGGCGCGCGCGGCGAGCCGTCCGGATATCCGGCCCCGTCGAGCGCCTCGGCGGTGCCGACCGGGACCACCACGGTCCGGGCGTCGCCGTACTCGCTGCGCGGATTGTCCTGCACCCAGCGCTGCCGGCCGTCGTCGAGCCGCAGCCCGACCAGCCGGTTGCCGGTCCGGTCCAACCACACCACCCGGTCGGCGCCGAGGAAGATCTCGTCGTCGCCCCGGATGTCGATCTTCCACCGCTGGTCGCCGTTCCCGCCGTCGAGCACCAGCAGGGGGCGGGGCGTGGCGGAGCCGGACGCCTCGGCGAGGACGGCGACGCCGTCGGGCAGCGCCCGGATCCCGGCCCACCGGTCCGCGCCTACCCCGGTCTGCTGCTCCCAGATCTTCTTTCCGGTGGCGGTGTCGACCGCCCGCACGGTGAGGCGGTCGTCCGGCCGCGACCAGGCCAGGTAGGCGCGGTCGGCCAGGGTCGCGGTGAACATCTCACCCGGCCGTTCGTCGCCGACGGCCACCGTTCCGACCAGCACCGGCGCCTGGAAGTCCAGCGCCGGGTGCCGGTCCCGGAACACCCAGAGCAGCGTCGCGGCCACCAGGCCGACCACCACCACACCGGCGCCCAGCGCGATCCACCGGCCCCGCCGGCCGCGTCCCCGACCCCCGCCGCCCGGCGGTGCGGCGTCCGGGGTCGGCGGGAGCGGCGATCCGGGTACGCCGGCAACCGGCGCCGCGCTCGGCCAGCCGCCATCGGCCGGCCGCGCCTGTTCGGTCGTCGCAGGGGCGGCGTACGCCGACGCGTACCCCGGCGTGAACGCGCCGGCGTGCGGCGGCGCGTTCCCCGGCGGCGGGGGCGCCGGACGGGCCGTGCCCACCGGGTTCTGCTCGGGCGCGTCGGCGACCAGCGTGCCGTGCGGGCCGGCGGGCACCGGGGCCGCCGCCTCGGGGACGGTGCCGTGCGGTCCGCGCACCGAGGCGGGGCCCTCGCCGACGCGGGCCGCGGGGGCGGTGGTCGCCTCGTGTCCGGCCGGCGCCGGCGGTCCGGGCTCCGGTGGCGCCGCCGGCGCCCCGGGACGCCGGGCCGCGCGGGGCAGCGGCAGGTCGGTCAGCGCGCCCTCGGCGACCGGCAGCTCCGGCTGCTCCAGCACGGTCGGCGCGATCCCCAGCTCGGCGTGCAGCAGCCGGGCCACCAGCGGCACCCGGGTCGAGCCGCCGACCAGGAAGAGACCGGAGAGCTGGTCCGGGCGCAGGCCGGCGGCGGCGGTCACGTTCCGGGTCTCGGCGACCGCGCGGGCGAGCAGCGGCGCGGCGAGCCGCTCGAAGTCCTCCCGGGTCAGCGGGACGGCCTCCTCCACCCCCGGTACGGCGACCGGCGCGACCACGGCCCGGGAGAGCATCTCCTTGGCGCCGCGCACGTTGTCCCAGAGCTGCTGACGGTCCCGCCGCTCGGCGGTCGTCGTCGGGTCGGTCAACCGGGCCCACCGCTCGGGATGGGCCGGTCGCACCAGCTCGCCGAGCCGGCCCAGCAGGGCCGCGTCCAGGTCGAGGCCGCCGAGGTCGGCGATCCCGCCGGTGGCGACGAGCGGGAAGCCGGAGTCGCCCCACGGGTCGGCGCCCTCGTTGCGGAGCACGGCGACGTCGAGCGTCCCCCCGCCGAAGTCGAAGACCGCCACCACGCCGCCCACCGGCACCGGCCGGCGCAGCACCTGGGTGTAGTAGCGGGCCGCGGCCACCGGCTCGCGCAGCAGGCGGGTGCCGGGCGCGATCGGCCCGGCGAGGGTGTGCTCGGCCGCCGCCGGCCACCCGGCCAGCTCCAGCGCGTCGTGCAGCACCTGTCGCCGGGGCGCCGCCCAGGCCGCCGGATGGGTCACCACCGCCGGGGGCAACAGGCCGACCACGGCCACCGCCGCGTCCGCGACCGCCCGCAGCGTCGCGGCCAGCAGCTCCGCCGGCCGGTACGCGCGCCCGCGCAGCTCGACCGTCTCCTCGTCGACCCGCCGCTTCGGGTTCGGCTCGTAGCCGGCCGGGTCGGCCTGGGCCAGGCGCTGCGCGTCCCGGCCGACGTGCAGGTGACCGTCGGCGTCGGCGTACACACCGGACGGCAGGATCGGGTGACCGTCCACCAGCAACGGCCGGGTACGCCCGTCGGGCCGGCGCAGCACCGCCACGGTGTTCGAGGTGCCGAGGTCCACGGCGAGCGCGAAACCGTCCTGCTGGCCTGACATCCGTCGCTACCTCCACCCGACGAGCCGATGTCCGGCCCCGCATCGTACGCAGCCCGCGCCGCCGCGCTTCCCGCCCCGGTGCGGGAATGGGGTGGCCCGGTCGGCCGTCAGCGCCTACCGTCGCCGCCATGAAGGTGCTCTCGGTCAACGTCGGCCGGCCGCGACCCAACCCGTGGAAGGGAATCGAGGCCACCGGCATCGACAAGCGGCCCGTCGACGGTCCCGTCCTGGTCACCGCGCCCGGCCCCAAGGGCACCGGCCAGGTCGGGCTGGCGGGCGACCGGGTCTACGACGTGGCCCACCACGGCGGCCCCGACCAGGCGGTCTACGCGTACGCCCGGGAGGCCCTGGACCGCTGGGAGGCCGAGCTGGGCCGGGCGTTGCGCAACGGCGCCTTCGGGGAGAACCTGACCACCTCCGGCGTCGACGTCGACGACGCGCTGATCGGGGAACGGTGGCGGGTCGGCGCGGACCTGGTGCTGGAGGTGTCCTGCCCGCGCATCCCGTGCGGCACGTTCCAGGGGTGGCTGGGCGAGCACGGGTGGATCAAACGGTTCACGCGGGCGGCGCGGCCCGGGGCGTACCTGCGGGTGATCGAGCCGGGCTCGGTCCAGGCCGGGGATCCGCTCGAGGTCGTGCACCGGCCCGACCACGACGTGACCGTGGCGTTGACCTTCCGCGCGGGCACACTGGAGCCGGAGCTGCTGCCCCGGCTGCTCGTGGCCGACGCGCTGGCCGAGGACACCAGGGAATGGATCCGACGCCGACTCGGCATGCCCGTGGCCGGGGCGGCCCACGACCGACCCGGGGAGGGCCGATGACACCCGACGACGAAGCGTTCCTGCGCCACGCCGTGGACCTCGCCGACCGGGCCGGAGCGTCCGGCGAGCGGCCGTTCGGCTCGCTGCTGGTGGGTCCGGACGGCTCGGTCCTGATCGAGGACCACAACACCGTGGTGTCCGACTCGGACATCACCGCCCACCCCGAACTCAAGCTGGCCCGCTGGGCCGCCCGGGAACTGGCCCCCGACGTGGCCGCCGGCACCACCATGTACACCAGTTGCCAGCCCTGCCCGATGTGCGCGACCGCGATCGGCGTGTCCGGCCTCGGCCGGGTGGTGTACGCGCTGTCCAGCGAGCAGTTCGCCGCGGTGAAGCCGGCCACCCCGGCGCCGCCCCCGGTGCGCTACGAGGGGCCGGCACTGTTCGACGAGGCGCGCCGGCCGATCGAGGACCACTACTAGGTCCGTCCGCGCTCGTCACGAGGCAAGCCTCCGTGGCGGTGGTCCCGTTCACCAGTGCCGAATCCCGTTCGCCCTGGGCCGGCACACCGGGCAGGATGCCGGCATGGCCGGCCAGGAACTGCCGCTTGCCGACGCGCTGGCGCTCGGCGAGCTGGCCTACCTTCGCCGGCGCTCGCTGCGCAACCCGCGCTACCGGGACGCCGCCTACGTGCGGCTCTACGTGACACCCCGCTACCTGCGCTGGAGCCGGCCCTCGGCCCTCGACGCGCACCTGGAGCAGGTCCGGCACCACCTGGCAGCCGTGGAGCGGCTGACCCGACGCCAGGACCCGGGCGCCGACGCCGCCTGGCAGGCCGCGCTCGCCGCGGTGGACGCGCTGCTGGCCGAGGGCGGGCGCCTGGCCGGCCACCGGATCCGCCCCCGGCGCATCTGATCCGCTCGCGTCGGTCGGCCGGACCGGCGTGCCCGCCGTCCGGGCGGGTGGGTGCCGACGTCCCTCGCCTCCCGCCCATCGACGGTAGTATCCCTCTGCTTTTTGTCGTCACGGGGAGGAAAAGTCCATATGCGATGGAAGTTGTCGGTCGGCGTCGTCATGGCGCTGGCCTTTCTGATTCCGGCGTCGCCGGCGACGGCGCGAGCCGCGACGCCGGGGCTGGACGCGGCCTGCCAGACGGTGGAGCGCAAGGTGTTCAAGGACCTGCGCGAGTTCGTCACCATCGACCTGGACACCGCCACCAACACCCAGGTACGCCTGTTGGCGAACCAGCTCCTGGCCGAAGCGAACGCGGAGTCGCTGCCCGTGCTGCCGCGCGCCATCCAGGAGCGACTGGACGGCACCGCGGACGACCTGCGCGCCTTCCTCAAGACGGACATGCAGAAGGCGTGGGCGACAGATCTGCGGATCTCGGTGGCCCGGACGTTGGTGGATGCCGGTGCCAACGTGAAGGCGGCCGCCCAGAAGGTGCTCGACGCCCCCGGCATCGACGTCTACCTGGCCTACCTGAACGAGGGCGTGTACGACGCGCGGGCGCTCGACTGCGCGTCCCAGCCCACCGCGACGCCGACCGCCACGCCCACGTCGACGCCGAGCGCCACGCCGAGCGCCACGTCGACCGTCGCGCCGACGGCGGTTCCCTCCGACAGCCCCGCTGCTCCCGGCGGCGAGGGCGGTGGGCTGCCCGTGACCGGTGCGAACACCGCGGCCGTGGCCGGGGTCGGCGGTGCGCTCCTGCTCCTCGGGGCCGTCGGCTACCTGATCGGGCGTCGGCGCCGCTCCCGCTTCGTCGCCTAGCTCGCGCGGCGCGCCCGGCCCGACGGGAGCGTCGGGCCGGGCGCGCGGCTACTCGACCCACCACCGGCCGTTGCCGAGACGCCGCACCGGCTGATCGGGATCACCGGGCGCGGTGGCGATCGGCATGTCGGGTCCAGGCGGCTACTGTGAGCACAGTGGACGGCCAGTTCGCTACGGCGATCATCTCGCTCAGCGGGGTCGTGCTCGGCGGCGGCTTCTCCTGGCTCGTGCAGTCCAGCACGCAACGCATGAGCGCCCGCACCGAGCAGCGCAGGCAGGACGTCGCCCGGGCCGACGCCCGACGGGCCGAACGGCTCACCTGTCTGGAACGGTTCGTCGCCGTGGCTGCCGATGCGGAGCGCCTCGCCTTCGAACGCCCCGCCGACTGGGCTCCCGGTGATTCCTGGCCCCGTGCTGCCCAGGAGGCGATGAAACAGCTCTGGGTCGCCGGCAGCATGCTCCAGGTGCTCTTCCCGCCCGACGTGCACAGCTCCGCGCGCGTCTACTTCCAGCGGATCAATCGGGCGGTCTGGGACGGCGTGCCCGATCTGGAGGCCCTCTACCCCGCGCTCGACGACCTGCGCGATGCGTTCCTCGCCGCAGCCCGCTCGGCCCTCGACTGACGGTCTCGCTCCCCGGGCACCTGATCTCCCGGCGCGTCGGTCCGCAGCTCGGGCACCTCGCCCTGGCTGCGACCGAGCCGGAACCCTTCCGGGCAGGGCCGCCGTCGGCGGTGAGCGGCACGCACGATCGGCCAGGGGGAGTGGTGGACGGGCTCAGGTGCCGCGATCACGCGGGCCACCTGGCCCTTCGTAGGTGGAGCGGGCGACGGGAATCGAACCCGCTTAGTCAGTTTGGAAGAGCGCGATCAACCGGCCGTGATGCCCGAAACGCCTGCGGCCGGCGGCAGGGCCGGAAGCCACTCGTGCCCTCTCATGACCGCTGCGCGCCACGGTTACTGGCCCGTGGATGGCCCGGCAGGGTTCCTCACGATCGCTCTGTCAGTGGGGGTCGCGCTCGCAGCCCACCCACAGAGCGAGGATTGCCAAACGGCCTGACGTCACGAGAGCGCGCTCGCCAGCGGACAGCTTCCAGCTATCCCGCGGTTCGCGGTCACGCTGGTACCGAGACACCCTGACCCGACACTGACCGCTCGCCTGGCTCGCCCCCTCACCCTCCAGGAGCCAATCCCAGGGCAAAAAGGAGCCACGGTCGGGTCGAAGGGTGAGCGCGGGGCCTGAGAAGATCTGAGCCGGCTCCATGTCACTCGGGCCGACATAGATGGGCTCGCCTCGGTGGGCCTTCCTGGCTTCCACTTCCATGACCTGCGGCACACCGGGAACACCCTCGCCGCAGCCTCTGGCGCGAGCACTCGCGAGCTGATGCAGCGAATGGGGCACGCAAGCATGCGAGCGGCGTTGATCTATCAGCACGCAACCAGCGAGCGGGACCGCGAGATCGCCTCGGCCATGGACCGGCGGATCGTCCGGCACACCCGAGGCAAGGGCGGCCAGAACAGCTAATGGCCCACGGATGGCCCGCAAGATCGGAGCGGGGGAGTGGCCGACCGGCCCAGGATCGGGGGATGCAGCCTCTGACCTGGGCCGGAGGGTGTTGGAGCGGGCGACGGGAATCGAACCCGCGTAGTCAGTTTGGAAGACTGAAGCTCTACCATTGAGCTACGCCCGCGTGCACCCCACAGCAGCGGGGCGCGCCCGACAGCCTACCGAATCCCCGATCCGGACGCGCGGCGGTATACCGCGTCGTCGTCGACCTCCATGATCGACGCCACCTCGGCGAGGTGGCGGGGTTCGGGGCAGGACGATTCCGCCACCTCGGTGAGGTGGCGGGGCACGGCCACCGGCCGGCAGGCCCCGCCGGGCGACGCGGCGCGCCCCGGTCACCCGCTCGGGGGGTCGGACGGCATACACTCTTCGTCGCCACGGGGTGTGGCGCAGCTTGGTAGCGCACTCGCTTTGGGAGCGAGGGGCCGTGGGTTCAAATCCCGCCACCCCGACTGTCGTACGCGACCGGATCGTCCCGGGAACCGCCGGTTTTTCCGCGCGGCACCCGGGCGCTGCCCGTGCCGCAGCCCGGCTCGCCTACACTCGATGCGCGCAATCACGCCCCAGACTCAACACCCAGATCCGTCAAGGAGTACGCCTGTGAAGAGCACCGTCGAGACTCTGAGCCCGACGCGCGTGCGGCTCGCCATCGAGGTGCCGTTCGTCGAGCTCGAGCCGAGCCTCAAGAAGGCGTACCGGGAGATCGGCCAGCAGGTCCAGGTTCCCGGCTTCCGCCGGGGCAAGGTTCCCAGCGCGGTGATCGACCAGCGGGTGGGCCGGGGAACCGTCCTCAACGAGGCGATCCAGGAGGCCATCCCGCAGAACATCCTCGCCGCGGTCCGCGAGCACGACCTCAAGACGCTCGGCCGCCCCGAGGTGGACATCACCGAGTTCAACGACGGTGACTCGCTCAACTTCACCGCCGAGGTCGACGTCCGTCCGGAGATCACGCTGCCGGACCCGGCCACCATCGAGGTGACCGTCGACGAGATCGAGATCGCCGACAGCGAGATCGACGACCAGGTCAACAGCCTGCGCGAGCGCTTCGCCACGCTGAAGACCGTCGAGCGGGCCGCCCAGGAGGGCGACTTCGTGCAGATCGACCTGAACGCCACGGTCGACGGCGAGGAGGTGCCGGGCGGCTCGGCGAGCAACATCTCGCACGAGGTGGGCAGCAAGCAGCTGCTGCCGGGTCTGGACGAGGCGCTGGTCGGCCTGGCCGCCGGCGAGAGCACCACCTTCACCACCCAGCTCGTCGGCGGCGACTACGCCGGCCGCGACGCCGACGTGGCGGTGACCGTCCGCACGGTGAAGGAGAAGGAGCTCCCCGAGCTCGACGACGACTTCGCGCAGATGGCCAGCGAGTTCGACACCATCGAGGAGCTGCGCGGCGACCTGCGGGAGCGGGTCACCCGGGGCAAGCAGGTCGAGCAGATCTACGCCGCCCGCGACAAGGCCCTCGAGCAGATGGTCGCCGCCGCCGAGGTGCCGGCGCCGGAGGGTGTCGTCAAGGAAGAGGTCGAGAGCCGCAAGGCCGCGATGGTCGACCAGCTCGAGCGCATCGGCGCCTCCCTGGAGGAATACCTCGCCGCCGAGGAGAAGACCGAGGAGCAGATCGACGCCGAGCTGACCGAGGCGGCGACCGACGGCGTCAAGATCCAGCTCCTGCTGGACACCCTGGCCGACGCCGAGGACGTGCAGGTCTCCGACGACGAGTTCGGGCACGAGATCGTGCACCGCGCCCAGCGTGCCGGCATGGCTCCCCAGCAGTACTACGACCAGCTGGTCCGCTCCGGCGCCGCCGCGGCCGTCTTCGGTGACGTCCGCCGGGGCAAGGCGCTCGCCGCGGTGATGGAGAAGATCACGATCAAGGACGCGGCGGGCAACGAGGTCTCCCTCGACGCGCTGCGGGCCCAGAACGAGGCCGAGCACGACCACCAGCACTGATCGTCAGGGCGTCGGCCGTCGTCCCGCGTTGCGCGCCGGGCGGCGGCCGAAACCCTTTCCGGGGTACGCCGAGCGGGTGACTGCGCTGAGAGCGAACAGTGCCCCGACCGGGAGTACGCCTCCCGGCAGAGCGGTTAGTGTCGGGTAGGACGGTACGGAGAGCGAAGGGCTGCCATGACCGACATGCACATCCCCAAGAAGTCGCTCCGGGCGATCGAGGCCCGCGGTGGCGACTCCATTGGCAACCTCGACGACTCGGTCTACAACCGGTTGCTCAAGGAACGGATCATCTTCCTGGGCAGCGAGGTGAACGACCAGGTGGCCAACCGCATCTGCGCGCAGCTGCTGCTGCTCGCGGCGGAGGACCCGGACCGCGACATCTTCCTCTGGATCAACTCGCCGGGTGGCTCGGTCTACTCCGGCATGGCGATCTACGACACGATGCAGTACATCGACAACGACGTGTCGACGGTGGCCATGGGCATGGCCGCCTCGATGGGCCAGCTCCTGCTCTGCGCGGGCACCAAGGGCAAGCGCTACGCCCTGCCGCACGCGCGGATCATGATGCACCAGCCCTCCGGCGGCCTCGGCGGCACCGCGTCGGACATCGCGATCCAGGCCGAGCAGATGCTCTACACCAAGCGGATGTTCCAGGAGCGGGTCGCGCACCACACCGGCCAGTCCCAGGAGCAGATCGAGGCCGACTCGGACCGCGACCGTTGGTTCACCGCCCAGGAGGCCATGGACTACGGCTTCATCGACAAGGTGATCATCGGAGCCGCCCAGGTTCCGGATGGCGCCGGGACCCTGAGCTGAGCGAGGAGCTGACGATGACCGACCTGAGCCTGCCGCCCCAGTTCGCGGCCGTGCACAACCGCTACGTGCTGCCGTCGTTCGTCGAGCGCACGTCGTACGGGATGAAGGAGTCCAACCCGTACAACAAGCTCTTCGAGGACCGGATCATCTTCCTCGGCGTCCAGGTGGACGACGCGTCGGCCAACGACGTGATGGCCCAGCTGCTGACGCTGGAGGGCACCGACCCGGACCGCGACATCATCATGTACATCAACTCGCCCGGCGGTTCCTTCACCGCCATGACGGCGATCTACGACACCATGCAGTACGTCCGCCCCGACATCCAGACCGTCTGCCTCGGGCAGGCGGCCAGCGCGGCGGCGGTGCTGCTCTCCGCGGGCACCCCGGGCAAGCGGATGGCGCTGCCGAACTCCCGGATCATCATCCACCAGCCGGCCACCGAGGGCGGCTACGGGCAGGGCTCGGACATCGAGATCCAGGCGCGGGAGATCCTGCGGATGCGGACGCAGCTGGAGGACATGCTGTCCCGGCACTGCAACCGCCCGATCGAGCAGGTTCGCAAGGACATCGACCGTGACAAGATCATGACGGCCGAGGAGTCCAAGGAGTACGGGCTGGTCGACACGATCCTGACCAGCCGCAAGAAGGGTCTGCTGGCGTCCCACGCCGCGGGCTGAGCGACGCGGGGTCGGAGGTCGGTCGGGGCATCGTTCCCGGCCGACCTCTGACACACCCGTTTTGGGGGTCGGAGAAAACCCGGCCACCGGGTAACGTCGGGTCTGTACCGCTCCGCGGGTCGGATCGGGTGGAGCCGACAGCATGGTGGAACGACAGGACGGACGAGCGCCTCGGGCGCTCGCAGGTCAGGGCCGGCGCTCCGGCCGATGAGTGCAGGGAGAACGTAGGTGGCACGGATCGGTGACGGCGGCGACCTACTGAAGTGCTCCTTCTGTGGCAAGTCCCAGAAGCAGGTCAAGAAACTCATCGCGGGCCCCGGCGTCTACATCTGCGACGAGTGCATCGATCTCTGTAACGAGATCATCGAGGAGGAGCTGGCCGAGTCCGGCGAGGTGAAGTGGGAAGAGCTTCCCAAGCCGATGGAGATCTGCCAGTTCCTCGACAACTACGTCGTCGGCCAGGAGCAGGCCAAGAAGGCGCTCGCCGTCGCGGTCTACAACCACTACAAGCGGATCCAGGCGGAGGCCGCCGGCGCGCCCGGCTCGGGCAGCGACGGCGTCGAACTGGCCAAGTCCAACATCATGCTGCTCGGCCCGACCGGCTGCGGTAAGACCCACCTGGCGCAGACGCTGGCCCGGATGCTCAACGTCCCGTTCGCGATCGCCGACGCCACCGCGCTCACCGAGGCGGGCTACGTCGGCGAGGACGTGGAGAACATCCTCCTCAAGCTGATCCAGGCCGCCGACTACGACATCAAGCGCGCCGAGACCGGCATCATCTACATCGACGAGGTCGACAAGATCGCCCGCAAGTCGGAGAACCCGTCGATCACGCGCGACGTCTCCGGCGAGGGCGTGCAGCAGGCGCTGCTCAAGATGCTGGAGGGCACGGTCGCCAACGTGCCGCCCCAGGGCGGCCGGAAGCACCCGCACCAGGAGTTCATCCAGATCGACACCACGAACGTGCTGTTCATCTGCGGTGGCGCGTTCGCCGGCCTCGACCAGATCATCGAGGCCCGCACCGGCTCCGGCGGCACCGGCTTCGGCGCCCGACTCCGGTCGGTGTCGGAGCGGTCCACCGACGACATCTTCAGCCAGGTCATGCCGGAAGACATGTTGAAGTTCGGGCTGATCCCCGAGTTCATCGGCCGGCTCCCGGTGATCACCAACGTGCGCAGCCTCGACCGGGGCGCCCTGGTGAAGATCCTCACCGAGCCGCGCAATGCCCTGGTCCGGCAATACCAGCGCCTGTTCGAGCTGGACGGCGTCGAGCTGGAGTTCGAGCAGCCGGCGCTGGAGGCCATCGCCGACCAGGCCATGCTCCGCGGCACCGGCGCCCGCGGCCTGCGGGCGATCATGGAAGAGGTGCTCCTCTCCGTGATGTACGAGGTGCCGAGCAACCCCGACGCCGCCCGAGTGCTGATCACCCGCGAGGTCGTCCTGGAGAACGTCAACCCGACGATCGTGCCCCGCGAGTTCACCGGCCGGCGCCGGCGGGACCGCGAGGAGAAGTCGGCCTGACCGCCGTCGCGACCGCGCCCGGGTCAGCTCGGGCGCGGTCCGCGTGACCGGGTCCGCCGGTCCCACTCGCCCGACGGGGTGACCACCACCATCACGAGGCGTACCGGTTCGTCGCCGGCGGCGCGGTAGCCGTGCTCCCGGTCGGCGTGGAACTCCACCGTCTGGCCGGCGCGTACCTCGTGGTCGGCGCCGTCGACGGTGACCGTGACGGCGCCGTCCAGCACGTACAGGACCTCGCGGGTGCCGTGCGCGTGGTCGGCGGAACGCAACTCCTCACCGGGCCGCATCCGCCAGTCCCAGAGTTCCACCAGGTCGGGTTCGCCGATGCCGCTGAGCAGCTGCGCGGTGCCGCCGTGCGCGCCGCGCCACAGCACCGGCGCCTCGTCCGCCGTGGTGACCCGTACCGCCTTCTCCTCCGCCGGCTCCAGCAACCGGGCGATGTTGACGCCGAACGCGTCGGCCACCCGGCAGAGGGTGCCGATGCTCGGGTTGGTCCGGGCGCCCTCGATCTGCACGAGCATGCCCTTGCTGACGCCGGACCGGCCGGCCAGCTCGTCGAAGGACCAACCCCGGGCGGCCCGCAGTTCGCGTACCTGTCGGGCGACCGCGGAGGTCACCGCGCTCACGCGTCCGCCGGTATCGGTCATCACACTGTCCTTCGCGGTCAATATTATGGTACGACTGTCGGGTGCTTCCCATTGTGCTCGCCGCGGCGTCCGCGATCGCGTTCGGCACGGCCGACTTCTCCGGGGGCAAGGCGTCCCGGCACGCCCACCCGATCGCCGTGACCGTCGTCTCGCAGCTGCTCAGCCTGCCGCTGCTGCTCGTCCTCGTGCTCGTCGTGCCCGGCAGACCGCTGCCGCTCGACCTGGCCTGGGGCCTGCTCGCAGGGGTGGCCGGCGCCGCCGGCGTCATGCTGCTCTACCGCGCGTTGGCCACCGGCGTCATGGCGGTCGTGGCACCGGTCACCGCGATCACCGCCGCGGTCGTGCCGATCGTCGCGGGCCTGCTCCTGGCCCACTCCCCGGGCACCCTGGCGCTGGGCGGTGCCGGGCTCGCCGTGGTGGCCATCGCGCTCGTCAGCCTGGGGGAGCGGGGTGGCGCCGGCCGCCTCTCCGGCCGGGTGATCGGGACCGCCCTCGCCGCCGGTCTGCTCTTCGGCATCTTCTTCGCCCTGCTCGGCCAGGCCGACGAGAGCGCCGGCATGTGGCCGGTGCTGGCGGTACGCGTCAGCTCGATCGCCTTCGGCCTCGCGCTCGTCGCCCGCACCGGCGCCCGCCTGGGACTCGGCCGGCGGGTGCTCGGCTGGGCGGCCGCCGCCGGCCTGCTCGACTCCGCGGCGAACGCGCTCTTCCTCGCCGCCGCCGGTCGGGGGCACCTCAGCGTGGTGGCCGCGATCGCCTCGCTCTACCCCGCGAGCACGGTCCTGCTGGCGCTCGCCGTGGACCGGGAACGGCTGCGGCCGGTGCAGCTGGCCGGGCTCGGATTCGCCGCCGCCGCGCTCGTGCTGGCCAGCGTCTGAGCCCTGTCGCCCATCCGCCTGCCCCCGTACCCTCGGGGTCATGCGCGTCGCCGTCTGCCAGCTCAACGCCCGCGACGACCGGGCGGCGAACCTCGCCGCCGCCGAGGCCCTGCTGGTCCGGGCCGCGGCGGCCGGCGCCGACCTCGCCGTCCTGCCGGAGTACGTGGACTACCTCGGCCACGCCGACCGGATGCCACCGGCCGAGCCGGTGGACGGCACGGTGGGGCGGTTCTTCGCCGAGGCTGCCCGACGGCTCGGCATGTGGGTGATCGCCGGCTCGTTCCACGAGGCCGGGCCGGATCCGGAACACACCTGGAACACCTCGCTGGTCTTCGACCGCGAGGGCGCGCTCGCCGCCGCCTACCGCAAGATTCACCTGTACGACGTGGAGATCCCCGGTCGGGTGTCCTACCAGGAGTCGGCCACGGTCGCGCCGGGGGAGAAGCCGGTCGTCGTCGACGTCGAGGGACTCCGGGTCGGTCTGTCCGTCTGCTACGACCTCCGGTTCCCCGAGCTCTACCGGCTGCTCGCCGCCGACGGCCGGGCCGAGCTGCTGGTCGTGCCGGCGGCGTTCATGGCGCACACCGGGCGGGACCACTGGGAGGTGCTGCTCCGGGCCCGGGCGATCGAGAACCAGTGCTTCGTGGCGGCGGCCGGCCAGACCGGTGACCACGACCCCGGGCGGACGTGTTTCGGGCGCAGCATGGTGGTGGACCCGTGGGGGACGGTGCTGAGCCAGGTTCCGGACGGCCCCGGGCTGGCGGTCACCGAGCTGGACCTGGACCGGCTGCGGACGATCCGCGCCGAGCTGCCGAGCCTCGCGAACCGCCGGCTCTGAACGGTCAGCTCCCCAGGAGCACGCCCACCACCGTGAAGCCGGCGATCGCCGCCGCGCAGATCAGGAGGGCGGTGGTCATCCGCGACGGCCCCCGCCGGATCAGGCGGCCCACCGACAGCAGCAGCACGGCGAGGACGAAGGCGCCGATCACCAACTGCCAGAACGGCAGCAGGAGCCCGAGCAGAGCCTCTTCGGCGAGCACCGGGTGCCGGGTCAGGTCAGCCATGCCGACCACTCTGGCACGGCAGGTCCCTACGCGGATCCCTCCGCCGGGTCGGAATCCGGCGACCGCGCGCGGGGTAGTCACGATCATTGATTTGCCTTCCCGGGGCGGTCCGCGTAACTTTCTCTCTGCACGCGGGAGGCCGGGGCAAACCGGCCGAGAGCGGGCGCCAGGCTGGTGGCGGGAACGCCGAGCCAGACTGAGGATTCGGGCGGTGCTCGACACTCCGGGAACACGGGGTTGCGAATGCGAAGCCGACCGGGTAGAGTTCGAAAGCCGGCAGGGAGCCGGGCGGGTGGCTGCGAGAGCGGCGCCGGCCGGTCCGCCGGAAACCACGGGAGAAACGAGCACCGGAAACGGTGAGCGTCAGCGTGGGTCGGGTCGAACCAAGTTGATCACCTCGAACCTGAGGTTGACAGCGAAAGTCGAACCGGGTAAGTTAGAGAGGTTGCCCCAAGCGGGGTTCCACGGGTGTGGGGCTTCTGGTTGGTGTGTGGTTGTTCTTTGAGAACTCAACAGGGTGCTTGTAAAGCCAGTGCCAATTGTTTTATACCCCGGACTGGTCGGACCGTTTGGTTTGGCTGGTTGGGATTCCTTTGGCAACACTTTTGTTGCCAGGACATTGTGTCCGACAAATGATTTTTGTTGGAGAGTTTGATCCTGGCTCAGGACGAACGCTGGCGGCGTGCTTAACACATGCAAGTCGAGCGGAAAGGCCCTTCGGGGTACTCGAGCGGCGAACGGGTGAGTAACACGTGAGCAACCTGCCCTAGGCTTTGGGATAACCCCGGGAAACCGGGGCTAATACCGAATATGACCTCCGATCGCATGGTTGGTGGTGGAAAGTTTTTCGGCCTGGGATGGGCTCGCGGCCTATCAGCTTGTTGGTGGGGTGATGGCCTACCAAGGCGACGACGGGTAGCCGGCCTGAGAGGGCGACCGGCCACACTGGGACTGAGACACGGCCCAGACTCCTACGGGAGGCAGCAGTGGGGAATATTGCACAATGGGCGGAAGCCTGATGCAGCGACGCCGCGTGAGGGATGACGGCCTTCGGGTTGTAAACCTCTTTCAGCAGGGACGAAGCGTAAGTGACGGTACCTGCAGAAGAAGCGCCGGCCAACTACGTGCCAGCAGCCGCGGTAAGACGTAGGGCGCGAGCGTTGTCCGGATTTATTGGGCGTAAAGAGCTCGTAGGCGGCTTGTCGCGTCGACCGTGAAAACCTGGGGCTCAACCCCAGGCCTGCGGTCGATACGGGCAGGCTAGAGTTCGGTAGGGGAGACTGGAATTCCTGGTGTAGCGGTGAAATGCGCAGATATCAGGAGGAACACCGGTGGCGAAGGCGGGTCTCTGGGCCGATACTGACGCTGAGGAGCGAAAGCGTGGGGAGCGAACAGGATTAGATACCCTGGTAGTCCACGCTGTAAACGTTGGGCGCTAGGTGTGGGGGGCCTCTCCGGTTCCCTGTGCCGCAGCTAACGCATTAAGCGCCCCGCCTGGGGAGTACGGCCGCAAGGCTAAAACTCAAAGGAATTGACGGGGGCCCGCACAAGCGGCGGAGCATGCGGATTAATTCGATGCAACGCGAAGAACCTTACCTGGGTTTGACATGGCCGCAAAACTGTCAGAGATGGCAGGTCCTTCGGGGGCGGTCACAGGTGGTGCATGGCTGTCGTCAGCTCGTGTCGTGAGATGTTGGGTTAAGTCCCGCAACGAGCGCAACCCTCGTTCGATGTTGCCAGCGCGTTATGGCGGGGACTCATCGAAGACTGCCGGGGTCAACTCGGAGGAAGGTGGGGATGACGTCAAGTCATCATGCCCCTTATGTCCAGGGCTTCACGCATGCTACAATGGCCGGTACAATGGGCTGCGATACCGTGAGGTGGAGCGAATCCCAAAAAGCCGGTCTCAGTTCGGATCGGGGTCTGCAACTCGACCCCGTGAAGTCGGAGTCGCTAGTAATCGCAGATCAGCAACGCTGCGGTGAATACGTTCCCGGGCCTTGTACACACCGCCCGTCACGTCACGAAAGTCGGCAACACCCGAAGCCGGTGGCCCAACCCTTGTGGAGGGAGCCGTCGAAGGTGGGGCTGGCGATTGGGACGAAGTCGTAACAAGGTAGCCGTACCGGAAGGTGCGGCTGGATCACCTCCTTTCTAAGGAGCACCATCCACTGAAAGGTGGCATGGAGCCCGCGCTGCCCGAATGTGGTGGCGGGGTGCTCAGATGGCGGAGACACTGGCAAGTCGGGTGCCGGCAACGGCTGCGGATCTTCTAGTACAGCTGCCCCTTTTGGGGGGTGGTGGGAACGAGTTCGTGGTGCGGCTGGTGACTGATGTAAGCACCCTGTTGGGTCCTGAAGGAACAACCCGTGGTGGTTGTCTTTCAGAGCCTTGATGATGAGCGGAAGCTTGTCGAGGCGCCAGGCATGGCCTGGTCTTGCATACCGCCGGCGGTGGTCGGGTTTGGTGTGGGGCTGTGGGTTGTGGGTTGGTTGTTTGTTGAGAATTGCACAGTGGACGCGAGCATCTTTGTGGTCAAGTTGTCAAGGGCGAACGGTGGATGCCTTGGCACCAGGAGCCGATGAAGGACGTGGGAGGCCGCGATAGGCCTGGGGGAGCTGTCAACCAAGCTGTGATCCCAGGGTGTCCGAATGGGGAAACCCGGCATCAGTCATGTGATGTCACCCGCACCTGAACACATAGGGTGTGTGGGGGGAACGCGGGGAAGTGAAACATCTCAGTACCCGTAGGAAGAGAAAACAAATAGTGATTCCGTGAGTAGTGGCGAGCGAAAGCGGATTGAGGCTAAACCGGCTGCGTGTGATACCTGTCAGGGGTTGCGTGGTTGGGGTTGTGGGACCCTGCTGAGTGTGCTGACACGCACTCGAGGAGTTACAAAGCTGGTGGCTAGTCGAACAGTCTGGAATGGCTGACCGTAGACGGTGATAGTCCGGTAGGTGAAAGTTGCCAGTCTTCTGTGGGTGTTCCCGAGTAGCGGCGGACTCCTGAAATCTGCCGTGAATCTGCCAGGACCACCTGGTAAGCCTAAATACTTCCTGGTGACCGATAGCGGACGAGTACCGTGAGGGAATGGTGAAAAGTACCCCGGGAGGGGAGTGAAATAGTACCTGAAACCGTTCGCCTACAATCCGTCGGAGCCTTGCGGGGTGACGGCGTGCCTTTTGAAGAATGAGCCTGCGAGTTAGTGGCATGTGGCGAGGTTAACCCGTGTGGGGGAGCCGTAGCGAAAGCGAGTCTGAATAGGGCGTATTCAGTCGCATGCTCTAGACCCGAAGCGGAGTGATCTAGCCATGGGCAGGCTGAAGCGCGGGTAAGACCGCGTGGAGGGCCGAACCCACCAACGTTGAAAAGTTGGGGGATGACCTGTGGTTAGGGGTGAAAGGCCAATCAAACTCCGTGATAGCTGGTTCTCCCCGAAATGCATTTAGGTGCAGCGTCGCGTGTTTCTTGCCGGAGGTAGAGCACTGGATGGTCTAGGGGGCCCACAAGCTTACCGAAATCAGCCAAACTCCGAATGCCGGTAAGTGAGAGCGCGGCAGTGAGACTGCGGGGGATAAGCTTCGTAGTCGAGAGGGAAACAGCCCAGATCACCAGCTAAGGCCCCTAAGCGTGTGCTAAGTGGAAAAGGATGTGGGGTCGCATAGACAACCAGGAGGTTGGCTTAGAAGCAGCCACCCTTTAAAGAGTGCGTAATAGCTCACTGGTCAAGTGGTTCCGCGCCGACAATGTAGCGGGGCTCAAGCACACCGCCGAAGCTGTGGCATTCACATTTCAACCTCGCTTGGACTTGATTCCTTGTGCAGGTGTGTGGATGGGTAGGGGAGCGTCGTGCCGGGGGTGAAGCAGCGGGGTGACCCAGCTGTGGACGCGGCACGAGTGAGAATGCAGGCATGAGTAGCGAAAGAAGGGTGAGAAACCCTTCCGCCGGATGACCAAGGGTTCCAGGGCCAGGCTAATCCGCCCTGGGTGAGTCGGGACCTAAGGCGAGGCCGAGAGGCGTAGTCGATGGACAACGGGTTGATATTCCCGTACCCGCGAAAGAGCGACCCTGATGAACCTCGTTGTGCTAACCACCCGAGCTGCTGGAGGTCTTCGGACTGATGGTGGTGAGCGTGGGAACCTGGCGGGTAGTAGTCAAGCGATGGGGTGACGCAGGAAGGTAGCTGATCCCGGCCGGTGGTTGTGCCGGGGTAAGCGTGTAGGCCGTACCGTAGGCAAATCCGCGGTGCATGTAGGCTGAGACGTGATGCCGAGCCGATTCAGGTGAAGTCAGTGATCCTATGCTGCCGAGAAAAGCCTCTAGCGAGTTCTGAGCGGCCCGTACCCCAAACCGACACAGGTGGTCAGGTAGAGAATACCGAGGCGATCGGGCGAACTGTGGTTAAGGAACTCGGCAAATTGCCCCCGTAACTTAGGGAGAAGGGGGGCCGGAGACGTGAAGCCCCGCGCGGGTGGAGCGTTGTATGGCCGCAGAGAGCAGGGGGAAGCGACTGTTTACTAAAAACACAGGTCCATGCGAAGAAGTAATTCGATGTATATGGACTGACGCCTGCCCGGTGCTGGAACGTTAAGGGGACCTGTTAGCTCTTCGGGGCGAAGCGGAGAACTTAAGCGCCAGTAAACGGCGGTGGTAACTATAACCATCCTAAGGTAGCGAAATTCCTTGTCGGGTAAGTTCCGACCTGCACGAATGGCGTAACGACTTCCCCACTGTCTCAACCACAGGCCCGGCGAAATTGCATTACGAGTAAAGATGCTCGTTACGCGCGGCAGGACGGAAAGACCCCGGGACCTTTACTATAGCTTGACATTGGTATCTGAATTAGCTTGTGTAGGATAGGTGGGAGCCGGTGAAGTCCATACGCCAGTATGGGTGGAGGCAATCTTGAAATACCACTCTGGTTGATTTGGGTATCTAACTTCGGACCGTTATCCGGTTCAGGGACAGTGTCTGGTGGGTAGTTTAACTGGGGCGGTTGCCTCCTAAAGGGTAACGGAGGCGCCCAAAGGTTCCCTCAGCCTGGTTGGCAATCAGGTGTTGAGTGCAAGTGCACAAGGGAGCTTGACTGTGAGACTGACAGGTCGAGCAGGGACGAAAGTCGGGACTAGTGATCCGGCACTGGCATGTGGAAGCGGTGTCGCTCAACGGATAAAAGGTACCCCGGGGATAACAGGCTGATCTTCCCCAAGAGTCCATATCGACGGGATGGTTTGGCACCTCGATGTCGGCTCGTCGCATCCTGGGGCTGTAGCAGGTCCCAAGGGTTGGGCTGTTCGCCCATTAAAGCGGTACGCGAGCTGGGTTTAGAACGTCGTGAGACAGTTCGGTCCCTATCCGCCGTGCGCGTAGGATACTTGAGAAGGGCTGTCCCTAGTACGAGAGGACCGGGACGGACGAACCTCTGGTGTGCCAGTTGTCCCGCCAGGGGCACGGCTGGTTAGCTACGTTCGGAAGGGATAACCGCTGAAAGCATCTAAGCGGGAAGCTCGCTTCAAGATGAGGTATCCCACCCACTTTGTGGGGTAAGGCCCCCAGCTAGACGACTGGGTTGATAGGCCGGAAATGTAAGCCCGGTAACGGGTTCAGTTGACCGGTACTAATAGGCCGAGGACTTGACTACCAAGCTGCTACGCGTCCACTGTGCAACTCTGAACAAACACCACCCGACGTGGGTTGGTTGACATGTTCATAGAGTTACGGCGGTCATGGCGGAGGGGAAACGCCCGGTCACATTCCGAACCCGGAAGCTAAGCCCTCCAGCGCCGATGGTACTGCACTCGGGAGGGTGTGGGAGAGTAGGACACCGCCGGACAATCTTCAGCTCAGGGCCACCCCGCACGGGGTGGCCCTGACGCATTTCTGGGCACCGATACCGCGACCTCCGAAGTGGGGAGACGGGCCGGCGAGAGGTCGGGCTGCCGGAGAGCTGGCCCGACCCCTTCTCGGGTCAGCGGGTCTGGATGCCCTCGCGGAGCCGGCGGAACAGCGTCGCGGAGTCGTCCACCGCGCGGCCGGGGAACATCCCCATCACCACGCTGCCGTGGTCGGCCCAGCCGCACACCGCGAAGTCGCCGCCGTCGCCGCTGGTCGTACCGCACTTCATCACGCCGCCCAGCCGGCCCGCGTCCACCTCACGCAGCCCGGCGACCTTGCCGGTCTCGTCGGCCATCAGCCCGAAGAGCGTGTCCAGGTCCCGCTCGGGTTGCCAGAGCAGGGTGGTGCCGCCGAAGAGCAGCACGGACCGCTTGGCGTCGCCCGGATCGGTGTAGACCACGCCGAAGCTGCGGTCCAGCTCGATGTCGGCGGCGAACCCGTCGCGCAGGTAGTCGGCGGTGCTGCGGGCCCGGTCGCTGTCGTCGCGGGTGAGCCCGGCCACGTCCGCGGGCTGGGTCAGCCGGGTGTCCTTCTCCTGGACCACTCGCCAGCCGCCCAGCCCGAGGGCGCCGGCGCCGGCGAGGCCGGCCGCCAGCAGGGCGGCCAGCACGATCTTCCGGCGCCGTGACACGGGCCGCCGTTCGGGCTCCAGCGCGGGGTCGCGGCGGCTCAGTTGGATCGGCTCCTCGGTCAGTTCGACCGGACCGTGACCCCCGTCGACCGGACGCTCGGTGAGATGCGCGTCGGACATGCCCGCCACCGTACGCGAATCACCGGTGGCGCACGTCAGGTCTCCGAAAGCGCTCCGTAGACTTTCAGGGTGACCGAGAGACTGGATGCCCACCGCCCCGACGCCCCGACCCTTGCCGGCCAGTACCAGCCCGGCGAGGTAGAGCAGCGACGGTACGAGCAGTGGGTGGCCGGCGGGCACTTCCGGGCGTCGGCGAGCAGCGACAAGCCGCCGTTCGCGATCGTCATCCCGCCGCCGAACGTCACCGGCTCGCTGCACATGGGCCACGCGTTCGAGCACACGCTGATGGACGCGCTCACCCGGCGCAAGAAGATGCAGGGATACGAGGCCCTGTGGCTGCCCGGCATGGACCACGCCGGCATCGCCACCCAGAACCTGGTCGAGCGGCAGCTCGCCGGTGAGGGGCTGTCCCGGCACGACCTGGGGCGGGAGAAGTTCGTCGAGCGGGTCTGGCAGTGGAAGGCCGAGTCCGGTGGCGCGATCCTGGGCCAGATGCGCCGGCTCGGCGACGCGGTCGACTGGGACCGTGAGCGCTTCACCATGGACGAGGGCCTCTCCCGGGCCGTGCAGACCATGTTCAAGAAGCTCTTCGACGACGGCCTGATCTACCGGGCCAACCGGATCATCAACTGGTGCCCGCGCTGCCTCACCGCGCTCTCCGACATCGAGGTCGAGCACACCGACGACGAGGGCGAGCTGATCTCGATCCGCTACGGCGACGAGGTCGTGGTGGCCACCACCCGGGCCGAGACGATGCTCGGCGACACCGCGGTCGCGGTGCACCCGGACGACGAGCGCTACCGGCACCTGATCGGCACCGAGGTGGCCCTGCCGCTCACCGACCGGCGCATCCCGATCGTCGCCGACGAGCACGTCGACCCCGCGTTCGGCACCGGCATGGTCAAGGTGACCCCGGCGCACGACCCGAACGACTTCGAGATCGGCCAGCGGCACGACCTGCCCTCGCTGACGATCATGGACGAGCGCGGCGTGATCACCGCGCCCGGGCCGTTCGAGGGCCTGGACCGGTACGAGGCCCGGCCCGCGATCGTGGCGGCGCTGCGTGAGCAGGGCCGGATCGTGGCCGAGAAGCGGCCGTACCTGCACGCGGTGGGGCACTGCTCGCGGTGCAAGACGACGGTCGAGCCGCGGCTGTCGCTGCAGTGGTTCGTCAACACCGGGCCGCTGGCCAAGGCCGCCGGCGACGCGGTGCGCGACGGCCGGGTGAAGATCGAGCCGGCCGAGCTGGCCAAGCGCTACTTCGCCTGGGTCGACAACATGCACGACTGGTGCATCTCCCGCCAGCTGTGGTGGGGCCACCGCATCCCGGTCTGGTACGGCCCGGCCGGCGAGATCGTCTGCGTCGGCCCGGACGAGACGCCGCCGACCGGCGAGGGCTGGCGGCAGGACGAGGACGTGCTGGACACCTGGTTCTCCAGCGGTCTCTGGCCGTTCTCCACCCTCGGCTGGCCGGAGCACACTCCGGACCTGGCGAAGTTCTATCCGACCAGCGTGCTGGTCACCGGCTACGACATCCTGTTCTTCTGGGTCGCCCGGATGATGATGTTCGGCCTGTACGCGATGGACGGCGTGCAGCCGTTCGACGTGGTGGCGCTGCACGGCATGGTGCGCGACGAGCACGGCAAGAAGATGTCGAAGTCGTTCGGCAACGTGGTCGACCCGCTGGACTGGATCGACCGGTTCGGCGCCGACGCCACCCGGTTCACGCTGGCCCGCGGCGCCAACCCCGGCCAGGACGTGCCGGTCAGCGAGGAGTGGTGCCAGGGCTCCCGCAACTTCTGCAACAAGCTCTGGAACGCCACCCGGTTCGCGTTGCTCAACGGCGCGCACACCGACGGGCCGCTGCCGGCCGCCGCTGACCTCTCCACCGTCGACCGGTGGATCCTGTCCCGGCTGGCGCACGTCACCGCCGAGGTCGACGAGCAGTTCGAGGCGTACGAGTTCGCGAAGGTCTGCGACCTGCTCTACCACTTCGCCTGGGACGACGTCTGCGACTGGTACGTGGAGCTGAGCAAGCCGGTGCTGGCCGAGGGCGGCCCGGCGGCGGACGCCACCCGCCGGGTGCTCGGGCACGTGCTGGACCAGCTCCTGCGGCTGCTGCACCCGGTGATCCCGTTCGTCACCGACGAGCTGTGGGTCGCGCTCAACGGCGGCGAGACGGTGTTGACGTCGGCCTGGCCGGTCGCCGACCGTACCCTGGTCGACGACGCCGCGGAGGGCGAGGTCGGCACCCTCCAGCGGGTGGTGACCGAGGTCCGGCGGTTCCGGTCGGACCAGGGCCTGCGGCCGACGCAGCGGGTCGCGGCGCGGCTCGACGGCCTGGCCGGCGCGGGCATCGCGGCGCACGAGCCGCTGGTCCGCTCGCTGGCCCGGCTCGACGCGCCCGGTGACGACTTCCAGGCCAGCGCCACGCTGGCGATGCCCGGTGCGGTGAGCGTCGCGCTGGACACCCGTGGCTCGATCGACGTGGCCGCCGAGCGTGCCCGGCTGGCCAAGGACCGGGCGGCGGCCGAGAAGGAGGCCACCCAGGCGAGGGCGAAGCTGGACAATCCGGCCTTCGTCGGCAAGGCGCCCGAGCCGGTGGTGGCCAAGATCCGTGAGCGACTGGCGGTGGCCGAGGCGGACCTGGTCCGGATCGACGCCGCCCTGGAGGCGCTGCCCTCATGAGCGACCGCGCCGACCGCTCCGCGTTCGCCGAGGTGGAGGCCGCGCTCAACGCGCGCGGCTTCACCCGGATGCACTTCGAGCTGGAGAAGATCGAGAGCCTGCTCGACCTGCTCGGCAGCCCGCAGCGGGCCTACCCGTCGATCCACCTGACCGGCACCAACGGCAAGACCTCGACGGCCCGCATGATCGACTCGCTGCTGCGGGCGTTCGGGTTGCACACCGGCCGCTACACCAGCCCGCACCTGGAGACCGTCCGGGAACGGATCAGCCTGGACGGCGAGCCGGTGAGCGAGGAGCGGTTCGTGGCCACGTACCGCGAGATCGCGCCCCTGGCCGAGTTGGTCGACCAGCGGTCCGCCGAGCCGCTGACCTACTTCGACATGACCACCGCGCTGGCGTTCGCCACGTTCGCCGACGCCCCGGTCGACGTCGCGGTGGTGGAGGTCGGGCTCGGCGGCGCGGAGGACGCGACCAACGTGATCCAGGCCGGCGTCGCCGTGATCACCCCGATCGGGCTGGACCACACCGAGTGGCTCGGCGACACGATCGAGGACATCGCGCTGCACAAGGCGGGCATCATCCACCCCGGCGCCACCGTGATCGCGGCGGCGCAGGAGGAGGAGGCGGCCCGGCCGATCCTGGAACGCTGCGCCGAGGTCAACGCCACCGTCGCCCGCGAGGGCGCCGAGTTCGGGGTGCTGCGCCGGGCGGTCGCCGTCGGCGGCCAGGTGTTGACCATCCAGGGCCTGGGCGGGGTGTACGAGGAGATCTTCATCCCGCTGCACGGGGCGCACCAGGCGCAGAACGCCGCCGTGGCGCTGGCCGCGGTGGAGGCGTTCCTCGGCGCCGGGGCGCGGCGGCAGCTGGACATCGAGGCGGTCCGCGAGGGCTTCGCCGCAACCAGCTCGCCGGGCCGCCTGGAGCGGGTCCGCACCGCGCCGACGGTGCTGCTCGACGGTGCCCACAACCCGCACGGGATGGCCGCGACGGTCGCCGCGGTGCAGGAGGAGTTCGCGTTCAGCAAGCTCGTCGGCGTGCTGGCGGTGCTCGGCGACAAGGACGCCGCGAGCCTGCTCGAACTGCTCGAACCGGTGCTCGACTCGGTCGTGGTGGCGGAGAACAGCTCGCCCCGGGCCATGCCGGTCGACGAGCTGGCCGAGCTGGCCCGGGAGGTCTTCGGGCCGGACCGGGTCCAGGTGGCCCGGGAGATGCCCGACGCCATCGAGGCGGCCGTGGCGGAGGCCGAGTCCGACGTGCCGGGCGAACTGTCCGGGGTGGGCGTGCTGGTCACCGGATCGGTGGTGACCGTGGCCGACGCCCGCCGGCTGCTCAAGCGATGACGGACCCGCAGCGGCACCCGGACGCCGAGCCGCGGCCGTCCGGCCCGGACGCGCGGCGGTCGTCCCGGCCGGACGCCGGGGCGCAGCCGGGCGGTCCGGAGCAGCCCGGCGGGCCGACCCCGGAGGGCGGGCGCCGCTCCGGTCTGCGCAACCCGGACAAGGCGGTACGCGGGCTGGGGGCCGGCACGCTCTCGCTGGAGGCGTTGGTGCTGCTGCTCGCCATCCAGCCGATCCGGGTGGTCGGCGGTGACCTGGGCGGCGCGGCGATCGGCGTCATCGTCGCGCTGGCGGTGGCCTGCGTGGTGCTGGCCGGCATGATGCGCCGCCCCTGGGCGTGGCACGCCGGAACCGTGCTCCAGGGACTGCTGCTGCTCTCCGGGCTGCTGCACTGGTCGCTGTTCGCGCTCGGTGTGATCTTCGCGCTGGTGTGGGCGTACGCGCTGCACGTCCGGCGGGTCATCCTCGGCTGAGCGCCGTTCGCGGTCCGCTTCCCGTTAAGAGGGGGCCCTTCCTATCGCTCAGGCGTTAAGAAGGGGCCCTTCCTTGGGTTCGGCGAGGGTGCGCCACTGGGTGAGCGCCACGCCGTGACCGTCCGGGTCGCGGAAGGCCGCCGCCCACACCTCCAGCTTGGTGCCCCGGTTGACCACGCGTGGGGCGTAGGTGAACCGCACCCCGGACTCGCGCAGCCGCTCGTACGCCGCCTGGATGTCGTCGACCTCCAGGTTGACGTGCACCAGCCGGCGGCTGATCGGGGCGGCGCCGGTCACCCGGCGCAGCACCAGCCGGGTCGGCCCGGAGGAGAGCACGGCGTTGCCCTCGCCCCGGTCCAGCTCGTCGAAGCCCAGCTCGCGATAGAAGTCGAGGGACCGGTCCAGGTCGGTGACGAGCAGCGTGATGCCGACGCCGCTGATCGGGCTGGCCAGCTCGTCCGGCTCCGGGTGGGCGGACGGACCGAAGATGGCCTCGTCCAGCTCCTCGGCCGTGGGCGGGGCGTCGGCCCGCGCGGTCGCGTCCGACGGCTCGTCCGGCGCGTCCAGCGGAACGTCGATCGGGTCGACCGGCACGGTGCCGACCGGCACGGTGTCGCGCTCCTCGGCCGGTGCGCGGGGCACCGGGGCGCGGCGGGGGAGCGGGTTGGCGGCGGCCGGCTCGACCAGCTGCCCCTCCAGCACGACCGGGCCGCCGGGACGCTGGTGCACCACCACCGGCTCGCGGTCCTCCGGGCGGGGCGGGACGTCGTCCAGGAACGGGTCCGGCGCGGGCGGGTAGTCGTCGCGGAACTCGTCCTCCGGGGCGCGCCCGGCCCACGGCGGCGCCTCCTGCGCGATGAGCGGCTCGTCGAGCGGATCCGGGCCGGCGTACTCGGGCGGGAGGTCGGCGACCGCGGCGGCCGTCTCGGCGTGGGTCGGCACCTCGTCCCAGAGCACCCGCACGTGCCGCTGGTCGTCGAGGGCCACCCGGACCGGCAGCGCCTGGCCCAGCGAGGGCCACTTGGCGACCGGCACCCGAGGCTCGATGATCTTCTTGGAGCGGGGCGGCAGCCCGGGGGCGTCGATCACCAGTTGCAGCTCGCAGCGCCCGAACGCGTACTGGGTGGGTGGTTCGGAGGCGCTGTGCACGTGCCCCAGGCCGACCACCCAGGTGCGGCCACCGCCGCGCACCGTGGCCAGGGCGATCGCCAGCACCAGCAGCGCGACGCCGAGGGCCACGATCGCCCAGCTGGTCATGCCGAGGCCGAACACGGTCACGAAGGTGGCCACGGTGCCGAGCACCGCGCCGATCAGTTTGCGTACCGGCGCGATCGTGCGGTTCCCGCCATTCGCCACAGTGGACCTCCCAGGGGTTCCAGGGCCAGGCTAGGCCGCCGCGGCGGGCCAGGGAAGACGCAGCCGCCGCGCCGGCGCCGGGACCGGGTCGCTACGCTGACCGTACCCAGCCCGACCCCGTTTGAGTGCGCAGGAGGAAACCAGCGTGTCCAGCAGCAGCCCGGACGAGCGGACGCTCGTACTGATCAAGCCCGACGCGGTGCGCCGTGGTCTGGTGGGCGAGATCCTGTCCCGTTTCGAGCGCAAGGGCCTGCGGATCGACGCGATGGTGAGCCGGACCATGGACGGCGACTTCGCCGACCAGCACTACGCCGAGCACGTCGACAAGCCGTTCTACCCGCCGCTGAAGACGTTCATGACCGGTGGCCCGCTGGTGGCGCTGGTGCTCTCCGGCGACCAGGTGATCGACGTGGTGCGCGGGATGATCGGCAGCACCGACGGCCGCAAGGCCGCCGCCGGCACCATCCGCGGTGACCTGTCGCTGTCGAACCGGGAGAACCTGGTGCACGCCTCCGACTCGACCGACAGCGCCAAGCGCGAGATCGCCCTCTGGTTCCCCGAGCTGGGCTGACCGGAACCGCCGACGGCCCCGGCCCGCACCTCGCGGGACCGGGGCCGTGGCACGTCCGGCGTCAGCCCAGCGCCGGCGGCTGGGTCCGGCAGGTCACCGCGACCCGGTTCCACACGTTGATGGTGGCGATCGCCGTCACCAGGTCCGCGAGTTCCTTCTCCGACCAGACCTTCGCCGCGGCGTCCCAGACGTCGTCCGGCACGCCGTGGTCGCCCAGCCGGGTCACCGACTCGGTGAGGGCCAGCGCGGTCCGCTCCCGCTCGTCGAAGAACGGCGCCTCCCGCCACGCCGCGACGGCGAACAGCCGCCGGCTGTTCTCCCCGGCCTCCAACGCCTCCCGGCTGTGCATGTCCACGCAGAACGCGCAGCCGTTGAGCATCGACGCCCGGAGCTTGACCAGCTCCAGCACCGTGTGGTCCACGTTCGCCCGGACGTACTTCTCCAGCCCCAGCACGGCCCGGTACGCCTCCGGCGCCACCGCCGCCATGTCGATCCGGCTCATCGCCGCCTCCTCGGAAATTCGGGTACGCGGACAGGACGGTCCACGGCCGGCCGGGTGTGACGCGGTGTGACGCCGCTCATGCCGGGGTCCGGACAGCCGTCGTTGAGGTGCCGGTCACCTCGGGCCACGTCCCCGGCCATGTCGGGCCGGTAGACCGGTCTGGCGAGTTCGTCGAGACCGGGAGGACCCATGACGCACATCGACCGACGTACGCTGCTCCGCGCCGGACTGGTCGCCGGGGCGGGGGCCGCCGGCGGGGCGCTGCTCGGCGGAGCCGGCGCGCCGGCCGCCCCGGCGTGGCGGCCGAGCGGGCGGCCGTCGCTCACCCACGGCGTGCAGAGCGGTGACGTGACCGCCGACTCGGCGCTGGTCTGGACCCGGGCGGACCGGCCCGGCCGGATGCTCGTCGAGGTCAGCCGCCGACCCGACCTGCGCGGCGCGCGGCTGGTGCGCGGCCCGGTGGTCGACCCGGACGGCGACTTCACCGGCCGGGTCCGGCTGCGCGGCCTGCCGGCGGGCGAGCGGCTGCACTACCGGGTACGGGTGGAGAGCCTGGACCGGCACGGCGTGTGCAGCGAGCCGCTGACCGGCTCGTTCGCCACCGCCCCCGGGCGGCACCAGCGGCGGGACGTGCGGTTCGTCTGGACCGGTGACATCGTCGGGCAGGGCTGGGGGATCAGCCCGGACTTCGACGGCCTGGCGATCTTCCGCGCCATGCGCGAGCGGCGTCCCGACTTCTTCCTGTGCAGCGGGGACACGGTGTACGCCGACGGCCCGCTCGCCGAGCGCGTCACGCTGCCCGACGGGCGGCTCTGGCGCAACCTGGTGACGCCGGCGAAGAGCAAGGTCGCCGAGACGCTGGCGGAGTACCGGGGACAGTTCGCCTACAACCTGCTCGACGAGCACCTGCGGGCCTTCGCCGCCCAGGTGCCCCAGATCAACCAGTGGGACGACCACGAGGTGGTCAACAACTGGTACCCGGGGGAGATCCTGGTCGACGACCGGTACACCGAGAAGCGGGTGGACGTGCTCGCCGCCCGGGCCCGGCAGGCGTTCCACGAGTGGCTGCCGGCGCCGGCCGGCGGGCCGCTGTACCGACGCCTGTCGTACGGGCCGCTGCTGGACGTCTTCGTGCTGGACATGCGCACCTGGAAGGACCCGAACGACGGCAACACGTACGCCGACCCGGCGCGCGGCCTGCTCGGCCGGGCGCAGCGGGAGTGGCTGGTCCGGGAGCTGCGTGCGTCCCGGGCGACCTGGAAGGTGATCGCCAACGACCTGCCGATCGGTGTGGTGGTGCCGGACGGCCCGGGCGCGCAGGAGGGGGTGGCCCAGGGCGACCCGGGCGCGCCGGCCGGCCGTGAGCTGGAGTTCGCCGAGGTGCTGCGCGCGGCCCACCGGGCCGGGGTGACCGGCCTGGTCTTCCTCACCGCCGACGTGCACTACACCGCCGCCCACCACTACGACCCGGCCCGCGCGGCGGTGGGCGACTTCAGCCCGTTCTGGGAGTTCGTCTCCGGCCCGGCGCACGCCGGGGCGTTCGGCCCGAACGCGTTGGACGGCACCTTCGGCCCGAAGGCCGTCTTCGTGCACGCCCCGCCGGCCGCGAACACCTCGCCGGCGGAG
The DNA here is from genome assembly GCF_049315235.1 of Micromonospora sp. WMMD754. Taxonomy (NCBI): domain Bacteria; kingdom Bacillati; phylum Actinomycetota; class Actinomycetes; order Micromonosporales; family Micromonosporaceae; genus Micromonospora; species Micromonospora sp. WMMD754. The sequence goes on along the minus strand of NZ_CP186058.1, from coordinate 629,964 downwards.
GGCTTCCAGCACTTCGGCGAGGTCGACATCGACGGGGAGTCGGGCGCGTTGACCGTGCACCTGCGCGACCGCGCCGGCGCCTCCCTCTGGAGCACCACGCTGCCGGCGCCCACCCGCCGCTGAGTGTGAGGAGGGGCCCCTTCCTATCGCGTAGGCGATAAGAAGGGGCCCGTCCTTACTCGGAGGCGGAGCGGGGGGCGGGGCGGGTAAGCTTGGGCGCACAGGCGACGACCCGGCCATCACCGGTGAGCCTCCGGAAGAACAGCCGGGCAACCGGCCCAGTAGAACCGGACGGGACGGCCCGTCACAGCCGACCGATGAGCGGGCGGTCGATCCTGACCGCCAAGCGGGGTGGTACCGCGGACCACCCGGGAGCGCCGTTCCAGGCGTACCCCGGACGGTTCGTCCTCGCAGACCCACCGACGAGTGAGCTGCGCGAGGAGAGCGACCCCCGATGGCCTATCCGTTGCACGACCCGACCGGCGTCGGCGTCCCGGCGAGCCCGGACCTGCCCGCGGTCGAGCGCCGGGTGCTGGAGCACTGGACCGCCGACAAGACCTTCGAAGCGTCCGTCGAGGCCCGCGACGCCGGCCGGAACGGCGAGAACGAGTACGTCTTCTACGACGGCCCGCCCTTCGCCAACGGCCTGCCGCACTACGGCCACCTGTTCACCGGCTACGTCAAGGACGTGGTGCCGCGCTACCAGACCATGCGCGGCAGGCACGTCGAGCGCCGGTTCGGCTGGGACTGCCACGGCCTGCCGGCCGAGGTGGTGGCCGAGAAGCAGCTCGGCATCACCAGCAAGGCGGAGATCCTCGACCTCGGCGTGGCCCGGTTCAACGACGCCTGCCGCACCTCCGTGCTGGAGTTCACCCACGACTGGGAGCGGTACGTCACCCGGCAGGCCCGCTGGGTCGACTTCGCCAACGACTACAAGACGCTCGACCTGGACTACATGGAGAGCGTCATGTGGGCCTTCAAGACCCTGCACGACAAGGGTCTGGTCTACGAGGGCTTCCGGGTGCTCGCGTACTGCTGGCGGTGCGAGACGCCGCTGTCCAACACCGAGACCCGGATGGACGACGTCTACCGGGACCGGCACGACCCGACGCTCACCGTCTGGTTCGAGCTGACCGCCGACGAGAGCGCGCCGGAGCCGCTGCGCGGGCCGGTCAAGCTCGGCGTCTGGACCACCACGCCGTGGACGCTGCCGTCGAACCTGGCACTCGCCGTCGGTCCGGACATCGAGTACGCGGTGCTGGAGCGCGACGGTGACCGCCATGTGGTCGGCGCCGCCCGGCTCGGCGCGTACGCCAAGGAGTTGGAGGGGTACGAGCAGGTCGGCACCGTGTACGGCCGCGACCTGGTCGGGCGTCGCTACACGCCGCTCTACGACTTCCTGGTCGAGCCGGCCGGGCCGAACGCCTACCAGGTGCTCGGCGCGGACTTCGTCACCACCGAGGACGGCACCGGGATCGTCCACCTGGCCCCCGCCTTCGGCGAGGACGACCAGAACACCTGCAACGCCGCCGGCATCCCCACCGTGGTCACGGTGGACGACCACACCCGGTTCACCGCGCTGGTGCCGCCGTACCAGGGCGAGCAGGTCTTCGACGTGAACAAGCCGGTGATCCGGGAGCTGAAGGAGCGGGGGGTGGTGCTGCGGCAGGACGTCTACACCCACTCGTACCCGCACTGCTGGCGCTGCGACACCCCGCTGGTCTACAAGGCGGTGTCGTCGTGGTTCGTCGCGGTGACGTCGTTCCGGGACCGGATGGTCGAGCTGAACCAGCAGATCAACTGGACGCCGGGGCACATCAAGGACGGCTCGTTCGGCAAGTGGCTGGCCAACGCCCGGGACTGGTCGATCAGCCGGAACCGGTTCTGGGGCTCGCCGATCCCGGTGTGGAAGTCGGACGACCCGAACTACCCGCGCGTGGACGTGTACGGCTCACTCGCCGACATCGAGCGGGACTTCGGCGTACGCCTGACCGACCTGCACCGGCCGGCGGTGGACGACCTGGTCCGCCCCAACCCGGACGACCCGACGGGCCGGTCGATGATGCGCCGGGTGCCGGAGGTGCTGGACTGCTGGTTCGAGTCCGGCTCGATGCCGTTCGCCCAGGTGCACTACCCGTTCGAGAACCGCGAGTGGTTCGAGCACCACTACCCGGGTGACTTCATCGTCGAGTACATCGGGCAGACCCGCGGCTGGTTCTACACCATGCACGTGCTGGCCACCGCGCTGTTCGACCGGCCGGCGTTCCGCAACTGCCTGAGCCACGGCATCCTGCTCGGCTCGGACGGGCGCAAGATGTCCAAGAGCCTGCGCAACTATCCGGACGTCTACCACGTGTTCGACTCCTACGGGTCGGACGCGATGCGCTGGATGCTGATGTCCTCGCCGGTGCTGCGCGGCGGGGACATGGCGGTGACCGAGACGCTGATCCGGGACGCGGTGCGGCAGGTGCTCCTGCCGCTGTGGAACGTCTGGTACTTCTTCTCGCTCTACGCCAACGCCGACGGCCACACCGCGCGTCGTCGCACCGACTCGGTGAACGTGCTCGACCGGTACGTGCTGGCGAAGACGAACGAGCTGGTGGCGACCGTCGGCGCGCAGATGGACGCGTACGACATCTCCGGCGCCTGCGCGACCGTGCGGTCCTACCTGGACGCGCTGACCAACTGGTACGTGCGCCGCTCGCGGGACCGGTTCTGGGCCGGCGACGCGGACGCGTTCGACACGCTCTGGACCGTGCTGGAGACGCTCTGCCGGGTGGTGGCGCCGCTGGCGCCGCTGACCGCGGAGGAGATCTGGCGTGGGCTGACCGGCGAGCGGTCGGTGCACCTGACCGACTGGCCGTCCGCCGAGGAGTTCCCGGCCGACCACGAGCTGGTCTCGGCGATGGACAACGTGCGGGCGGTCGCCTCCGCGGCGCTGTCCCTGCGCAAGGCCAAGGGCCTGCGGGTGCGGCTGCCGCTGGCGAAGCTGACCGTGGCCTCGCCGGTCGCGGCCCAGCTCCGGCCGTTCGCCGACCTGGTCGCCGACGAGGTCAACGTGAAGGAGGTCGTGCTCGCCGGCGACCTGGACGCCTACTGCCAGCAGGTGCTGACCGTGGTGCCGCGGGCGCTCGGCCCGCGCGTCGGCAAGGCGGTCCAGCAGGTGATCAAGGCGGTCAAGGCGGGGGACTGGGAGCTGCGTGACGGCGCCCCGGTGGCCGCCGGGGTCACCCTGGCCGAGGGCGAGTACGAGCTGCGCCTGGTCGCCGCCGACGCGGAGCACTCCGCGCCGCTGCCCGGCGGCGAGGGCGTGGTGGTGCTGGACACCGAGGTCACCCCGGAACTGGCCGCCGAGGGGCTGGCCCGGGACGTGGTCCGGGTGGTGCAGCAGGCCCGGCGGGACGCCGACCTGGACGTCTCGGACCGGATCGCGGTGGCGGTCTCGGCCTCCGAGGAGGTGCGCGCGGCGGTCGCCGCGTACACCGGGTTCGTGGCCCGGGAGGTGCTGGCCGACACCGTCGACTTCGCCGAGGGGCTCGAGGGCTTCGCCGGCGAGGCGGGCGACGGTGAGCGCGTGGTGGTGAGCGTCCGCCGCGTGTGAGATGTAAGGAAGGGGCCCTTCTTAACGCTTTCGGTATAGGAAGGGCCCCTTCCTAACACGCGCACCGGCGGGTGGACTGCGGGCCACCCGCTCGGCCGGGGGTGGCAGCGTCGGCTACCGTGACAGCGCCTGTCTCACGTACGACCGCCGGAGGACCCGTGCCCCTGCTCTACACCATCGGCAAGCTCACCGTGGCGCCCGCGCTCCGGTTGGCCTTCCGTCCGCACGTGGAGGGGTTGGAGCACATCCCGGCGACCGGCGGGGCGATCTTCGCGGGCAACCACCTCTCCGTCGCCGACGAGCTGCTCCTCGGCACGGTGGTCCCCCGGCACCTGGCGTTCTGGGCCAAGTCGGAGTACTTCAACGGCACCGGGATCAAGGGCGGCTTCTCCAAGTTCGTGCTGACCGGGCTCGGCGCCATCCCGGTCGAGCGGGCCGGGGGGCGGGCCGCGTTGTCCGCGTTCGACGCGGCGATCCCGGTGCTCAAGGCCGGCGACCTGGTCGCCGTCTACCCGGAGGGCACGCGCTCCCCGGACGGGCGGCTCTACCGCGGGCGTACCGGCGCGGCCCGGCTCGCGGTGGCCGCCGGAGTGCCGATCATCCCGGTCGGCGTGACCGGCACCGACAAGGCCCAGCCCATCGGTACGCGGGTGCCCCGGCCCGGTCGCGCCAAGATCACCATCAGGTTCGGCAAGCCGCTGGACTTCACCGGCCGGCCGGACGACCGCACCTCACTGCGCGCCATGACCGACGAGATGATGTCGGAGATCCAGAAGCTCACCGGCCAGGAGTACGTCCCGCGCTACGCCCCGAAGCGCAGCGAGCAGACGCCGGGTGAGGCGGCCGCCTGAGCGAGACGCTCAGGACTGCTTCGGGACCACGACCCGCTGGCGCAGCTCGTCGAGGAGCCGGCCGCTGTCGTCCACCGACAGTCGGGTGAACACGCCGGTGGTGAGGCTTCCGTGGTCGACCGAGGTGCACACCACCACCGCGTCGCCGTCCGCCCGGCCCACCGCGCAGCGCTCGTGCCGGCCGCGTACGCCGGTGTCCACGGTCACCGAGGGTTGCAGGTCGTAGTCGCCGGCGAGGCGCTTCAGCTCGGCCTCGGCGTCGGACTCCGGGCTGAACCGGAATCCGGTGCTGCCGAACAGCGTCACCCGCTTGCCGTCGTTCGTGGTGTAGATGCCGGCGAACGTGTCCTCGGCGAGCCAGTCCGCCTGGCGTACCCGGCTCTTCAGGTCCTCGGCCGCCGCCTGGCTGCCCTGGTCCTGGCGCAGCCGCATCGAGTCGAGCTGGTCGGGGAGGCTGGCGCTGGCCGGGTACTGGCTGGACAGCGGCTGGGCCCACCACAGCGGCACGCCGCAGCAGCACGCCACGGAGAGCAGCAACAGCCAGGGCCAGCGACGCCGCCGGCGTACCGGCACCGGCACGTACCCCTTGGGGGCCTGCCAGCCCGGCGGCGGCGCCACCGGCGGCGGGGTCCTGCCCCGGCGCTGCTTCGGCGGGCGCGCCTGCTTCGGTGGCCGCGGCGGGGCGACCGGGGCCGGCGGCGGGGTGTGTGCCGGCGGTGACACCGGCCGGGCGGCCGGCGGACCCGGGTACGGCGGGGTGTGCGCGGGCGGCGACACCGGTCGGGCGGCGGCCGGGTGCGGCGGCGGCCCCGGGTGGGCGGCGGCCGGGTGCGGCGGCGCCGGGTGGGCCGGCCAGGGCGCGGTGTAGGGCAGCGTCGGCGGCAACGCCGGAAGCTCGACCGAGTGCAGGTCCCAGCCGGTGGTGTCCACGCCCGCCCACGGGTCGACCGGGGTGGCGTGCTCGGGGGACTCGACCGGCGGCACCGGCGTGGGCTCGGCCGACTCGCCCCAGGCACGGCGCCGGGCCGGCGGGGGCGGGACCGCGGCGGAGCCGCTCCAGCGGGGCGCGGTCTCGACCCGGGTGGGGTTCGGCCCGTGCTCGACCTTCGTCCGGTCCGGCGCGTCCTCGGCGCGGGCGGGGGCCGGCGCGTCCTCGACCCGGGTCGGGTCGGGGGCCGACGGGGTCGGCGCGGTGCGGCCCGGCACGGCGGCGGAGCCCCGGGCGCGTCCGGCCGGCGCGGGCGGGGTGTCGTCGGCGTCCGTCCCCCGCTGCGCGGCGACGGGGTCGGCCGATACCGCGGGCGCCTCGGCGGCGTCGGCCGCTCCCGGCGGGGCGGCGTCGTCCGGGTCGGGCCGGCCGGTGTCCTGCGGGGCCGGGCGGGCGGTGTCCTGCGGGTCTGGACGGCCGGTGTCCTCCGGGCCCGGGCGGGGGGTGTCCTGCGGGTCCGGGTGGGCAGTGCTGTCCGGGTCGGGCGGGTCAGGGGTGGCGTTCGGCTCCGGTGGTGCGGTGTCGGCCGGGGGTGCGGTGGCGGCGTTCGGGTCGCTGTCCCCGTCCGTCGGCGGCTCCGAGCCCGGCGCGTCGCGCTCCGGCGCGGAGCTGTCCGGGGCGGGGTCGGCGAGCTGGCCGGCGGCCTCGGCGGAGCCCTCGGCGTCGACCTGCTTCGGCCCGGGCGACGGCGGCTCGGCGACGACCCGTTCCTCGGTCCCGTCGGCCGGCCGGCCCGCCCCCGGCTGCGGCTGCGACATCGCGGCAATCTCCTCTCGCGCCCGTTGCGAGGTTAGTACCGCCCCGCCACCTCCGCCGAATCCCCGCCCACCCCCGACCCTCGCCCCCGCCTCCGCTCCCGCGGGTGACCAAGGAGTTCGCGTGGGCGGGGAGCGCGGATCGGCGCGCCAACTCCTTGATCAACGGGTGTGGGGTGGGGGAAGGGTGGCGGTGGGGGAGGTCGGGGCGGGGGACCGCGTACCCTTGGGCATCATGAGTGCCCCGTCCACGACCCCACGTCCCACCGCCGACAACTCGGTCTGGCCCCGGCTGGAGCCGCTGCTGCCGCAGGTGACCAAACCCATCCAGTACGTGGGTGGGGAGCTGGGCGCGGTGGTCAAGGACTGGGACGCGGCGACCGTGCGCTGGGCGCTGATGTACCCGGACGCGTACGAGGTGGGCCTGCCCAACCAGGGCGTGCAGATCCTCTACGAGGTGCTCAACGAGCTGCCCGACGTGCTGGCCGAGCGCACGTACGCGGTCTGGCCGGACCTGGAGAAGCTGATGCGCGCCCACGGCGTGCCGCAGTTCACCGTCGACGCCCACCGGCCGGTGCGCGACTTCGACGTGTTCGGTGTCTCGTTCTCCACCGAGCTGGGCTACACCAACCTGCTCACCGCGATCGACCTGGCCGGCATCCCGCTGCTCGCCGCCGACCGCACCGACGCCGACCCGGTGATCGTGGCCGGCGGGCACGCCGCGTTCAACCCGGAGCCGATCGCCGACTTCGTCGACGCCGCCGTGCTCGGCGACGGCGAGGAGGCGGTGCTGGAGATCACCACCATCGTCCGGGAGTGGAAGGCCGAGGGCTCCCCGGGTGGCCGGGACGAGCTGCTGCTGCGGCTGGCCCGCACCGAGAGCGTCTACGTCCCGCGCTTCTACGACGTCGACTACCTGCCCGACGGCCGGATCCAGCGGGTCGTGCCGAACCGCCCGGACGTGCCGTTCCGGGTGCACAAGCGCACGACCATGGACCTGGACGCCTGGCCGTACCCGAAGAAGCCCCTGGTCCCGCTCGCCGAGACGGTCCACGAGCGGTACGCGGTGGAGATCTTCCGGGGCTGCACCCGGGGTTGCCGGTTCTGCCAGGCCGGCATGATCACCCGTCCGGTGCGGGAGCGGTCGATCACCACCGTCGGCCAGATGGTGCAGCAGGGGCTGGAGTTCTCCGGCTTCCACGAGGTCGGCCTGCTGTCGCTGTCGTCGGCCGACCACTCCGAGATCGGCGACATGTGCTCCGGCCTGGCCGAGCAGTACGCCGGCACCAACGTCTCGCTGTCGCTGCCCTCGACCCGGGTGGACGCGTTCAACATCGACCTGGCCCAGGAGCTGTCCCGCAACGGGCGCCGGACCGGCCTGACCTTCGCCCCGGAGGGCGGGTCGGAGCGGATCCGCAAGGTGATCAACAAGATGGTGTCGAAGGAAGACCTCATCCGTACGGTGGTCACCGCGTACTCCAACGGCTGGCGGCAGGTGAAGCTCTACTTCATGTGCGGCCTGCCCACCGAGACCGACGAGGACGTCCTGGAGATCGCCGACATGGCGCACGAGGTGATCCGGGCCGGCCGCGCCGCCACCGGATCCAAGGACATCCGCTGCACGGTCTCCATCGGCGGGTTCGTGCCGAAGCCGCACACCCCGTTCCAGTGGGCCTCGATGGAGCGGCCGGAGGTCATCGACGGCCGGCTCAAGCTGCTCAAGCAGGCCATCAACAGCGACCGGTCGCTGGGCCGGGCGATCGGCTTCCGCTACCACGACGGTGAGCCGTCGCTGATCGAGGGCCTGCTGTCCCGGGGCGACCGCCGGGTCGGCGCGGTTATCCGCAGGGTCTGGGAGAACGGCGGCCGGTTCGACGGCTGGAGCGAGCACTTCTCCTACCAGCGCTGGGTCGACGCCGCGACCGAGGTGCTGCCGGCGTACGGGGTGGACCTCGACTGGTACACCACCCGCGAGCGCGAGGAGCTGGAGGTCCTGCCCTGGGACCACCTCGACTCCGGCCTGGACAAGGACTGGCTCTGGCAGGACTGGCAGGACTCGCTGTCCGAGTACGAGCAGGACGACTGCCGCTGGACGCCGTGCTTCGACTGTGGCGTGTGCCCGTCCATGGACACCGAGATCCAGATCGGCCCGACCGGCCGGAAGCTGCTGCCGCTGACGCCGGTCGGCGGGTTGAAGCAGCCCGCCGCCGCGCAGGGCTGACGGCGCCGAACCACCGCGGAGCGCGGGAACCCCTCGGGGTTCCCGCGCTCCGTCGTCTTTCGCGGCAACCGCGCGCCGCCGTGGGGTGGGGGTGCCCGCAGTGGTGCATCCTCGATACGCTGCGTCCGTATTGGACCGGCCGGGGGCCGGTAGCGGGGAGGACAGCAGCATGGGCATCACGCCGCCGGACACCGGCGATCTGCACGTCAGCGTCGAGGACCTGGACGCCGCCGCGGAGTACGTCGAGCGCCTCAAGCAGTACGTCGACGACACCATCGGCTACGAGATGGAACGCATCAAGGAGCGGATGAAGGGCGACGGCACGAACGCCCAGACGGTCGCCAACGGCACGCCGTTCGGCGCGTACGAGGACGCCCGGATGCAGTGGGCGGCGCTGACGAAGTCCACGGCCAACATGGAGGCCCACCTGAAGGACATCTCCCGCAAGTTGGCCGGCCTGAAGCAGGGCACCGAGGACATCGCGAAGGCGTTCCGCGACGCGGAGGCCCGCAACGCCGCCAACGGCAAGCAGATCGAGCGGCTGCTGGAGTCCGCGGCGCCGCCGCCGGAGGCCGGGCAGCAGCCCACCTACCCGTACACGGCCTGAGGGGGAGACGGTCATGGCAGGAGGCACCTGGGAGCGCTGCGTCCGTGAGGTGACGCTGTCGGCGGACCCGGAGACCGTCGGGTCCGTGGGGGCGGGCTGGAGCAACCTCTCCACCGCGCTCGGCTACCTGCGCGACTCGCTGGTCGGGCGCTCGTTCGTCGGCCCGATCGCGCCCGGTAAGGAGCGCCCGCACAGCGGCGGCCTGCCCGGCCTGCTGGCCGGGTGGAAGGGCAGCGGCGGCGACGCCTACCGCGAGCACCTGACCACCATCGGCAAGGACATCGAGGAGCTGATCACGCACGCCAGCGGCGTCAGCGGCGCGCTGTCGCGGATCGAGGGCGACATCCGCACGGCGGTGGCCAGCATCCCGATCCCGCTGATGGACGACTTCGGCTGGAACGAGTGGAGCCTGCCCGGCGGCACCGAGCTGGACGACGCCCGCGACGGCGAGAGCCAGTCCGGGTTCCTCGCCGCGCTGCGCAAGGACTACCAGGCCAACCAGGCGCTCTACGCCGACGGCGCGTTCCGCGACAAGGCCGACGACCTGGAAGCCACCATGAAGGTCGACGGCAACGCCGGCGATCAGAAGCGTGGCGGTTGGTGGGACACCAAGTCGCATCTGGACAACTGGTACCGGGACAACCAGGAGGCGGCCAACAAGGCGATGTCGCCCCTGCCGGTCGCCGTGGAGACCGAGCGCCCCAAGCTGGACGTGCCCAGACCGAACATCGACGCCGATGACGGCTACCGCCCGGACACCCGCACCCCGCCCTCCGGCGTGCCGGACACCGGTCTGCCGGGCGGCGGTGGTGGCGGCGGTGCCGGGGGCAAGATGCCCTCGCTCGGCAGCACCGGCATCGGCGGTGGCGCCGGCGGCGGAGGTGGTGGCGGCTCGTTCACGCCCCCGCCGACCATCGGCGGCTCCGACCTCGGCGGTGGTTCCGGCTCGTACACCCCGCCGGTCACCGGCGGCATCCCCGGCTCCGGCAGCGGCTACCCGGGCTCCGGCGACCACGACTACGGCACCGGCCTGGCCGGCGCGGGCGGTCCGGGCACCATCACGGCCGGCGGCCCGGGCAGCGGCTTCGGCGGTGCCGGTGGCGGGCTGAGCGGCGGTGCCGGTGGCGGCTTCGGCGGCGGTGGGGCCGGTCTCGGCTCCGCCGGCGGCATCGGTGGCGGCGGCCTCGGCGCGGCCGGCGGGATGGGTGTGGGCGCGCTGCCCGGCATGGTGGGCGGCGGCAACGGCAAGGTCCCGCCGCTGACCAGCGCGGCCAACGCGTTGCGCAGCGCCACCGGCGCGGGCGGCATGGGCGCGGGCGGCGCCCGCGGCGGCACGGCCGGCGCCGGGATGATGGGCGGCGGCATGATGGGCGGGCACGGCGGCGCCGGGCACGGTGGCGGCGGTGGCGAGCACTCGTCGTGGTTGACCGAGGACGACGATCCGTGGGGCGCCGGTGACGGCGCGACCCCGGGCATCCTGCGATGAGGACGGACGGATGAGGGTCAACGTCGGCGCGCTCCGGCCGGTGGCGGCCGGGGTGCTGGCCGGTCTGATGGTGCTGGGGGCCGCCCAGCCGGCGGCCGCCGCGCCGCGCCGGGCCGAGCAGTGGTACCTGGACGAGCTGCGGATCGACCGGGCGCACCAGATCTCCACCGGCCGGGGTGTGGTGGTCGGGGTGGTGGACACCGGCGTCGACGCCGGCCACCCGGACCTGCGCGGCCGGGTGCTGCGCGGGGCCAGCACCCGCGACACCGGCGACGGCCGGCGCGACCCGGCGGGTCACGGCACCCACATGGCCGGGATCATCGCGGCCAACGGGGCCGGAGTGGACGGCATCGCTCCGGACGCCCAGATCCTGCCCATCCGGAAGCCGCCCGGCGGATCGTTCACCCCGGAGGATTCCGCTACCGGTATCCGGATGGCCGTCGACGGCGGCGCGAAGGTGATCAACCTGTCCTACGGCAGCGCCGGCGCCGTCGACGAGGGCGAGGTGGCTGCGGTCCGGTACGCGCTGGAACGCGACGTGGTCGTCGTCTCCGCCGTCGGCAACGTCCGGCAGTTGGGCCCGGACGTCAGCGCGCCGGCCAACATCCCCGGTGTGATCGCGGTGACCGGCACCAGCCGGGGCGGTGGTTTCTGGAACGGTTCGGCGCAGGGCCCGGAGGCGGTGATCGCCGCGCCGGGGGACGAGGTCTACAACATCGGCCGCGACCGGGGTTACGGCTGGGGCGACGGCACCTCCGACTCCAGCGCCATCGTGTCCGGAGTCGCGGCGCTGATCCGGTCCAAGTACCCGAAGCTCTCCGCGCCCGACGTGATCAACCGGATCATTCGTACCGCCCGGGACGCCGGCCCGCCCGGCCGCGATCCGCGGTTCGGCTTCGGTCGGATCGACCCGGTGGCGGCGCTGACCGCCGACGTCCCGTCGGTGTCGGCGAACCCGCTGCTCGGCGCCGCCGCGGCGTCGCCCAGCGCGGCCGCGCCACCGGCCGCGGCCGAGGACGACAACTTCGACGTGACCAAGTACGGCGACCGCGGCGGACCCACCGACCAGCAGGTGATGGTCGTCGGGATCGGCATCGCGGTGGCGCTGGTGGTGCTGCTGGCACTGGTGGGGTTCCTGATCTGGAACCGGCGCCGGCACCGCCGCGAGTTGGCCCGGGCGGGTGACATCCCGGACGAGGTGCTCGACCGGATGGGCGACGGCGGGCACGGCCCACCGGTCCCGGCCGGTCACCCGGCCACCCCGTCGGCCGGCTACGCCCAGCCCGGCGCCCACCCCGGTCCGGGCGCCCACCCTCAGCACGGGCAGTATCCCCAGCCTGGCCCCTACGCCCAGCCGGGTCCGGGCGCCCACCCGCCGCCGGCTCACGGGCAGCAGTTCCCACCCGGCCAGAACCCGTGGGCCCCACCGCCCGCCGCTCCCGGACCCACCCCGCCGAACACCCCCCGCTGACCCCCCCGCACCCCCACCCCACCCCTCCCACCCCACCCCCTCCCCGCGTCGATCATGAGGTTGACGGCACCAACGGAGATCCACTCCGCCGCCAACCTCATGATCGACGCCGGGAGTCGGGCCGGGGGACGGGGACGGGCCCGGGGTCGGGGCCGGGAGGGTTCGGGGTGGTTTGACCCGGGGTGTGGTGGACCCGGTCGCGGGGTGCGGCTGGGACTGCGCCAGGATGGGGCGGACACGCAGGCACAGCCGAGGAGTTCACGATCGCCAGAAAGCCTCAACCCGAGGGCGGCCAGGCCCCCGTCGTCCAGCGGGTCCGCATCCGGTATGCCAAGCGGGGGCCGCTGCGGTTCACCTCGCACCGGGACTTCGCCCGGGCCTTCGAGCGCGCCTTGCGCCGGGCCGGCGTACCGATCGCCTTCTCCCAGGGTTTCACCCCGCATCCGAAGATCTCCTACGCCTCCGCGGCGCCCACCGGCGTGGCCAGTGAGGCCGAATACCTCGAGATCGGGCTGCGGGAGCCGGTCGATCCGGCGGAGCTGCGGGCCGCCCTGGACGCCGCGCTCTCACCCGGGCTCGACGTCCTCGACGCGGTCGAGGCGACCGGCGGCAGCCTGGCCGACCGGATCGAGGCGTCGCGCTGGCGGATCGAGCTGCCCGAGGTGGAGCCGAGCGTGCTCGGCGCGGCCGTGGCGGCGTTCACCGCCGCCGAGGAGATCCAGGTCGAGCGGATGACCAAGCAGGGCCGGCGGACGTTCGACGCCCGCGCTGCGGTGATCGCCATCGATGCGTCGACGTCGTCTGAGACGCCTTCCGGGGCGGCGGCGGCGCCATGTGCGATACTCGAACTGGTCGTGCGGCAGGTCACCCCGTCCGTACGGCCCGATGACGTCCTTTCCGGCCTCCGCGTGGTGGCCGACCTGGAGCCGCCGGTCACCCCGAAGGTGATCCGGCTGGCGCAGGGCACGCTGACCGCGCAGGGCGAGATCGTCGATCCGTTGGACGCGGATCGCGACGGGGCAGCCATCGGAGAGCACTGACCGACGGTCAGCGCTCTGGCAGGCAGACTTCGGCGGTCGCGCACCTGCGCGCCCGGCGGAAACACCTTTGCGGCAACCCTGCGTGGCAGCGCTCAACCGCGCCCGGGGCAGCCAGAACTGGAGAACGTCCATGCTCGAGAACGAGCCCGAGGGCGGCGAACGGACCGGCGCAGAGCCGGCCGAGGCGTCCGCCGCGACCACCGACAGCGCCGCCAGCACGGACGGCGCCGCCGAGGCGAAGCCGCCGGCCCGCAAGCGGGCCACCCGCCGCAAGGCGGCCCCGCTCAACCAGCCGGAGCAGACCGACGCGCCGGTCGAGGCGTCCGCCGCGGCCGTGGGCAGCGGCGAGTCGCCGCAGGCCGAGGTGTTCGCGCCGGTGGCGGGAGAGTTGGACACCGCGCCGAAGACCACCCGCCGGCGCCGCAAGGCGACCCCGGCGAAGGCGGTCGAGGAACCGGTGGCGGCTGCCGGGGTGGAGGCCACCTCGGCCGAGGTCGTGCCGCCGGTCAAGGTGACCCGTACCCGTCGTCGCAAGACCACGCCGCCCGCGGCGGAGGCCGCACCGGCGGTCGAGTCGCCGACCGAGGCGCCCGCCGAGGCCGTCGGGCCGGTGACGGAGCCGCACGCGGTGGCCGAGCCGCAGCCCGACGCCGTGGTCGACGGGCCGGTCTCGGCGCCCGGGAGCGCGGGTGAGGTCGCCGAGGGTCGGGCCGCGCTCGACGGCGAGGAAGACGCGATCGGTGAGGACGCCGAGGACGAGCCCACCCCGGACGAGGCCGCGCTGCCCCGCACCGACGAGGCCACGCTGGCCCGGGCCGGTGGGCTGTCGGACGCCACCGGCGCGGTGTCGACCGGGGCCGCCGTTCCGGGCGCCGCCGAGGAGCCGGCCGAGGAACTTGCCGAGGAGCGGCCGACCACCGGCCGTCGTCGTCGGGCCGCGCTCAGCGCGCCGACCGTCCTGTTCATGCCCCCGCAGCCCGATGAGGTGCCCGCCGTCCGGGTCACGTACCCGGTTGCCGAGGAGCCGGTGGAGGAGCCGGCCGAGACCGGTCGGCGCCGGCGGCGTGGCCGCCGGGAGGCCGAGCCGGTCGAGGCCGAGGTCGAGGTCGAGGCCGCCGAGGAGGAGGCCGCCGAGGCCGAGGAGATCGACGAGGACGACGAGGCCGCCGCGGCCCGTCGCCGTCGTCGCCGCGGTCGCCGCGGCCGGGGCCGGGGCAAGGGCGGCGCCGAGGAGTCCGAGGACGAGGACGTCGAGGAGTCCGGTACGGCGGAGACGGCCGAGGCCGAGGAGGTCGCCGAGGACGAGGAGGCGGAGGGCGAGGGGATGACCCGTCGCCGTCGTCGTCGCCGTCGTCGGGGCGCGGGGGAGGCGGAGACCGCCACCGAGGACGGCGTGCCCACCGTCGTCAAGATCCGTGAGCCGCGCAAGGCGGTCGACGAGGTGCAGGGCGTCTCCGGCTCGACGCGGCTGGAGGCCAAGCGGCAGCGCCGGCGGGACGGTCGCGAGCAGCGGCGTACCCGGCCGCCGATCCTGAGCGAGTCGGAGTTCCTGGCCCGCCGCGAGGCGGTCGACCGGGTGATGGTGGTCCGCCAGCGCGGCGACCGCACCCAGATCGCCGTGCTCGAGGACGGCGTGCTGGTCGAGCACTACGTCACCCGCAACTCGTCCGGCACCATGGCCGGCAACGTCTACCTGGGCAAGGTGCAGAACGTCCTGCCCAGCATGGAGGCGGCTTTCGTCGACATCGGGCGCGGGCGCAACGCCGTCCTGTACGCCGGCGAGGTCAACTGGGACGCCACCGGCCTGGAGGGCCGGGCACGCTCGATCGAGCAGGCGCTGCGCTCCGGCGACTCGGTCCTGGTGCAGGTGACCAAGGACCCGATCGGGCACAAGGGCGCCCGGCTGACCAGTCACATCGCGCTCTCCGGCCGGCACCTGGTCTATGTGCCCAACGGCAACGCCTCCGGGATCAGCCGCAAGCTGCCGGACACCGAGCGCAAGCGCCTGCGGGACGTGCTGAAGAAGCTGGTGCCGGACGGCGCCGGGGTGATCGTCCGGACGGCGGCCGAGGGCGCCAGCGAGGACGAGCTGGCCCGCGACGTCAAGCGCCTCCAGGCGCAGTGGGAGGACATCCAGGCCAAGGCCGCCTCCGGTGGCGCCCCGGTGCTGCTCTACGAGGAGCCGGACCTGGTCATCCGGGTGGTACGGGACCTCTTCAACGAGGACTTCCGCGAGCTGGTGATCGAGGGTGAGCCGGCGTACGACCTGGTCGAGTCGTACCTGTCGCACGTCTCGCCGGACCTGGTGGCGCGGCTGCGCCGGCACGCCGGCGTCGCCGACGTGTTCGCCGAGTACCGGATCGACGAGCAGATCCTCAAGGGCCTGGACCGCAAGGTGTTCCTCCCCTCCGGCGGTTCGTTGGTGATCGACCGGACCGAGGCGATGACGGTCGTCGACGTCAACACCGGCAAGTACACCGGCTCCGGCGGCAACCTGGAGGAGACGGTCACCCGCAACAACCTGGAGGCGGCCGAGGAGATCGTGCGCCAGCTGCGGCTGCGTGACCTCGGTGGCATCGTGGTGATCGACTTCATCGACATGGTGCTGGAGTCGAACCGGGAGCTGGTGCTGCGCCGGCTCACCGAGTGCCTCGGCCGGGACCGCACCAAGCACCAGGTCACCGAGATCACCTCGCTCGGCCTGGTCCAGATGACCCGCAAGCGGATCGGCGCGGGCCTGCTGGAGGCGTTCAGCGAGACCTGTGAGTGCTGCAAGGGCCGGGGTGTGATCATCCACACCGAGCCGGTGCCGGAGAAGCCGCGCGGCGGTGGCGCGGGGGACAAGGTCAAGGCGGTCGCCTCGGCGGTCGCCACCGCGCCGGCCGAGGAGAAGAGCCGTCGCCGGGGCCGCAAGGCCGCCGCGGAGAAGCCGGCCGCGGAGGCCGCTCCGGAGCCGGCCGCCGAGTCGTCGGCCGCGCCGGAGCGGACCGTCGCCGAGGTGGTCGAGTCCACCGACGACGACTACTACGACACCCAGGGTTACGACCTGTCCCGGTTCGAGACGGACACGCCGGCCGCCCCGGCGGTCGCGGACAGCCAGGAGGGCGAATCGGCCCGGCTGGCCGCGGCCGACGACCCGGACGCGATCGGTGACGGGGAGAGCGACGACGAGGGCACCGAGGGCGGCACCTCGCGGCGGCGGTCCCGCCGTGGCGGCGCCCGGCGGCGTACCCGGCCGTGAGCCGCTGACCTGCGTGGCGTTTGACAGGGCCCCCGCTCCGGCAACAGAGTGCCGAGCAGGGGCCCTGCCGTTTCCCCGTCGACCCCCGGTCGGGCCGGCTCGCCCCGGAGGGAGGACTCATGCGTCGGGTGTTCGTGGTCACGGCGCTGACCGGACTGCTGCTGGCGGGCGCGGGCTGCGCCGACCGGAGGGACGACCCCTTCGCGGTCGGCTTCGCCTCGCCGGCCCCGGCCGCCACCTCGCCCGCTCCGGCTCCGACCGCGACCGGCGACGCCGGTGTCTGCGCCCGGGCCAAGCAGGCCGGCTCCACGGCGGTGCAGACGTACGTGTTCAAGCTGGCGGAGATGCTGCGGGCGGGCGGCACCGGGGACCGGAGCCGGGCGGACGCCGCCGAACGGGACGCGGAGGCCGCGCTGGCGGGTTGGCGGGACGTGCTGCGGGAGCAGTCGGGGCGGGCCACCGACCCGCGGCTGCGGACCCTGCTGGCGGACCTGGCCACCGAGGTGGGCGGGCTCGGCACGGACGTGCGGGCGATCGACGAGGCGGAGTTCGACCGACTCCAGGAGCGCCTCGACCAGCTCTGCCCGGCCTGATCGGCGGGGCCGGTTTGGGCGGCGGGCCGGGTATGGCGTACGCTTGCCTGCGGCGCACTTTGGTGTGCCGAGTTCCCGCGTGCCCGCGCCGCCGGTGTCACGGCTCCCGGCGAGACGCCGTGGGAACGACCGGCCGGTGACGGTCGGTGAAGACGCCAGCAGCCTCAACGACAGGGAGTCCGCCTCCGATGTACGCGATCGTCAAGACCGGCGGCAAGCAGTACAAGGTCGCCGAGGGCGACGTGATCGAGGTCGAGAAGCTCGCCGGTGCCCCCGGCGACGCGGTGAAGCTCACCGCGGTGCTCCTCGTCGACGGTGACGACCTGGTGACCGACGCGGCGAAGCTTGCCAAGGTCGCGGTGTCCGGCGAGATCGCCGCGCACACCAAGGGCCCGAAGATCCGGATCCACAAGTTCAAGAACAAGACCGGCTACCACAAGCGTCAGGGTCACCGGCAGCCGCTGACCCAGATCAAGGTGACCGGCATCTCCAACAGCGGGAAGTAGGTCGTCCTCCAATGGCTCACAAAAAGGGTGCGTCCAGCTCGCGTAACGGTCGTGACTCCGCGGCCCAGCGGCTCGGCGTGAAGCGCTTCGGTGGTCAGGTCGTCAGCGCGGGTGAGATCCTCATCCGTCAGCGTGGCACCAAGTTCCACCCCGGTGACCTGGTCGGCCGTGGCGGCGACGACACGCTGTTCGCCCTCGCCGCCGGTTCCGTGCAGTTCGGCACCAAGCGCGGTCGCAAGACCGTCAGCATCGTGCCGCAGCAGTAGTTCGAAGGCGAAGCGGGCCGCGGACCTCGGGTCCCGGCCCGCTTCGCTTTTCCACGTGCGGGGCGGACCCCGCTGGAAGGATTGGCGTCGTGACGACGTTCGTTGACCGGGTCGTCCTGCACATGCAGGCCGGCGACGGCGGGCACGGCTGTGTCTCGATCCACCGGGAGAAGTTCAAGCCCTTCGGCGGCCCGGACGGCGGCAACGGCGGCCACGGCGGCAGCGTGTCGCTGGTGGTCGACGCGCAGGTCACCACGCTGCTCGACTTCCACTTCCGGCCGCACCTGAAGGCCGAGAACGGCAAGGGCGGGGCCGGCTCGAACCGGGACGGCGCCAACGGCCGCGACCTGGTCATCAAGGTGCCCAACGGCACCGTGGTGCAGAGCCTCGACGGCGAGGTGCTGGCCGACCTGGTCGGGGTGGGCACCACCTTCGAGGCGGCCCGCGGCGGTCGGGGCGGACGGGGCAACGCCTCGCTGGCCAACGCCCGGCGCAAGGCGCCCGGCTTCGCCGAGCTGGGTGAGCCCGGCGACAAGCTCGACGTGGTGCTGGAGCTGAAGAGCGTCGCCGACGTCGGCCTGGTCGGGTTCCCGTCGGCCGGCAAGTCCTCGCTGATCTCGGTGATCTCCGCGGCCAAGCCGAAGATCGCCGACTACCCGTTCACCACGCTGGTGCCGAACCTGGGCGTGGTGCGGGTGGACAACCACACCTTCACCGTCGCCGACGTGCCCGGCCTGATCCCCGGGGCGGCCACCGGCAAGGGCCTGGGCCTGGAGTTCCTCCGCCACGTCGAGCGCTGCGCGGTGCTGGTGCACGTGGTCGACACCGCGACGCTGGAGCCGGGTCGCGACCCGCTCGCCGACATCGACGCCATCGAGTCGGAGCTGTCCCAGTACGGCGGACTCGCCGACCGGCCCCGGCTGGTCGCGCTGAACAAGGTCGACGTGCCGGACGGCAAGGACCTCGCCGACATCGTCCGCCCCGACCTGGAGGCCCGCGGCTTCCGCGTCTTCGACGTCTCCACCGCGACCCGTGAGGGGCTGCGCGAGCTGACCTACGCGATGGCCGAGCTGGTGGAGGAGGGCCGCCGCGCCGCCCCGCCGGCCGAGCCGACCCGGATCGTGATCCGGCCGAAGGCGGTCGACGACGCCGGCTTCACCATCGAGGCCGAGGTGGACGGCTCCTACACCGTCCGGGGCAGCCGGCCGGAGCGCTGGGTCAAGCAGACCAACTTCGACAACGACGAGGCCGTGGGCTACCTGGCCGACCGGCTGGCCCGCCTCGGCGTGGAGGAGAAGCTGGCCAAGGCCGGCGCGCAGGCCGGCGACCTGGTGCGCATCGGCGAGCGCGAGTTCGACTGGCAGCCGACGCTCTACGCCGGCGTCGACTTCGTCCCCGGCAACCGGGGCACCGACGTGCGCCTGGAGGAGAAGTCGAACCGCCCCTCGGCGTCCGACCGGCTGGCCGCGCGCAAGGCCCGCCGGGTACGGCCGGAGGACGAGATCGAGGCGGCCCCCGCGCAGGCGGAACCGGACTCCGAGTAGCCGTTTCGGGGTCGGTGGCCGGAAACCTCCGCGAAATCCGGCCGACCTACCGTGGCCGGATGCTGATCGAATCCCGGCCCGCCACCGATCCGGAGATCGCCGCGCTCGTCGTCGCCCAGCAGCGTGAGCTGCGCGACGCCGACGGCGGGTTGGACGGGCAGGTGACCGTCGTGCACGGCGACATCCGCTACCTCGCCGCGGTGGTGGGTGGCCGGGCGGTCGGCTGCGGTGGCCTGCAGGCGCTCGACGCGGACACCGGCGAGCTGAAGCGGATGTACGTGCGGCCGGCGTACCGGGGGCGGGGCATCGCCCGGCAGCTGCTGGGCGCGCTGGAGGAGCTGGCGTTCCGGCAGGGGCACCGCACGGTGTGCCTGGAGACGGGCACCTACCTGCCGGCCGCGATCGCGCTCTACCGCTCCAGCGGCTACCGGCCCGTGCCGGTCTACGGCGAGTACGTCGACAACCCGTACAGCGTCTGCTTCGCCAAGCAGCTCCCGGTCGCCGCCTGACCCGCGCGGTCCGGCGCTGGTCTCGGCGTGTGCCGCTGACCGCCTTGGACCACCGGCCCGGCGTGTCGCCTCCGGTCAGGGCCGGTCGATCGGGGTGTCCAGACGGCTGCCGGTGCCCATCTCGTTGTTCAGCAGCAGGCCGGCGGCGAGCATGCCGAAGCCGAGGAACAGGTGCAGCCAGTTGTCGGCGTCGTTGAGCGGGATGACGTTCGCGGAGGTCTCCCGGTCGATGACGAAGCCGTAGAGCCACAGCACCAGGTAGAGCGCGCCGCCGCCGGCCAGGAACACCCGCGCCCCGGCCAGTCGCCGCGCCATCACCAGGCCGACCAGCCCGAACAGCAGGTGCAGCAGGTTGTGCAGCACCGACACCTGGAACAGGCCGAACAGTTTCGCCTCCGAGTGGTGCCCGGCGAACGCCAGGTCCCCATAGTGGGTGGTGACGCCGGGCACGAAGCCGAGCACGCCGATCAGCGTGAAGACGGCCGCCGCCGCGAGCGCCACCTTCTGCACCGCCGGCCGGGCCGACGGACGTCCGCGCACGTCACGTGCCATCCCTGTCACCCCCGTTGGGCCCACGCCGCCCGGGCGGGCAGGCACCCCATTCTGTGACCGGGGCGGGTCGGTTCCGCAGAGAAATGACGAATCAGGCATGGACCCGACGACCGGGGGTAGGGCCCTTGTCACGCGGAAAGCAATTCGCGTGACCCCCCGAAGACAACCGCTAGGAACGCACGAGCGGAAGGGACACCATGACTCACGATCTTTCCCCCACGTCCGCCACGTACGAGTCGACGAACGGCGGCGGCGTGCGCGACCAGGCCCGGCAGGTCGGCTCCGACGCCGCAGGCGCCGGTGGCGCGGTCGCCCAGACCGCCAAGCAGCAGGGCCAGGAGGTGGTGGGCGAGGCCAAGCGGCAGGCCCGCGACCTCTACGGCGAGGCCCGCAACCAGGTCACCTCCCAGGCCGGCCAGCAGCAGCAGCGCGCCGCCAGCGGCCTGCGGTCGCTGGCCGACGAGATGCGCTCGATGGCGCAGCAGGGCGGCGGCTCCGGCCCGGTCACCGAGCTGGCCCACCAGGCGGCCGAGCGGGTGCACGGCGTCGCCGGCTGGCTGGAGCAGCGTGAGCCGGGCGACCTGCTCAACGAGGTGAAGGGCTACGCCCGCCGCAACCCGGGCACGTTCCTGGTCGGCGCCGCGCTGCTCGGCGTGGTCGCGGGCCGGCTCACCCGGAACATCGCCGCCGTCGGCAACGACGACGGTGGCGTGCGGCCGGCGTACGACCCGGACCGCACCGCGGTCCTCCCGACCACGCCGACCGTGCCCGCCCAGACCCCGCCGGGCGGCTACCTCGACCCGACGCCGGGGAGCTACGCCGAGCCGGACCCGGGCTACTCCGCGCCCGGCGCGGCCTACCCCGGTGGCGGCGCCCCGAACACCTGGGCCGACCCGGCCGGCGGCACCGGCCAGCCGCTGCCGCCGCCGAGCCAGACCGACCCGCTGCCGGGCGTGCCGTCGACCGGCGCTCCCCGTCCGTGAGCGGCCGGACCGGCAGAAGGGAGACCACGGCATGACCGTGCCGACGCAGGACCCCGGCTACCAGGCGACGGGCGCGCCGCACCATGCCGACGAGGTGCGGAGCAGCTCGATCGGTGAGCTGATGAGCCAGGTCACCGGCGACCTGTCCACGCTGATGCGGCAGGAGGTCGAGCTTGCCAAGGCCGAGATCCGCCAGGAGGGCAAGAAGGCGGGCAAGGCCGCCGGCTTCTACGGCGGCGCCGGCTTCGGCGGCTACATGGTGGCGCTCTTCGTCTCCATCGCGGTGTGGCAGTTCCTCGACAACGTCATGGACTCCGGACTGGCCGCGCTCATCGTGGCCGTGATCTGGGCCGTCGTCGCCGCCGTCCTCTACTCGAAGGCGAAGCGGAACGCCGAGCAGATCCGTGGCCTGAAGCAGACCAACGACAGCGTGCAGCGCATCCCCGACGCACTCAAGCCGCACCCGGAGGGAGTCACCCGATGAGCACCGATCCCGACCAGATCCGCCGGGAGATCGAAGCCACCCGCAACAACCTCAGCTCGGACGTGGACGCCCTGGCGTACAAGGTCAGCCCGGGCCGCATCGTCGACGACCGCAAGCAGCGCGTGCGCAGCGCGCTGACGAACGTGAAGGACAAGGTGATGGGAACCGCTTCCGACCTCGGCCACAGCACCGGCCACGCCGCCCACTCGGTGGGCGACCACGCCTCCTCGGCGGCGTCCACGGTGGGCGACAAGGCCCACTCCGCCGCCTCCGCGGTGAGCGACGCCGCGCACCGCGCGCCCCACGTGGTGCGGCAGAAGTCCGAGGGCAACCCGATCGCCGCCGGCGTGATCGCCTTCGGCGTGGGCATGCTGGTCTCCTCGCTCATCCCGGCCACCCGGCGGGAGCAGCAGCTCGCCGCGCAGGTCAAGGAGAAGGCGACCGAGCACGGCGGCGTGGTCAAGGAGAAGCTCGGCGAGGTCGCCGGGGAGCTCAGGGAGGAGCTGCGCGAGCCGGCGCAGCACGCCGCCGAGTCGGTGCGGTCCACCGCGCAGGAGGCCGCCCAGGCGGTCAGGGACGACGGCCGCAGCGCCGCGCAGGACGTGCGGGAGAGCGCCCACCAGGCGCGTTCCTGACGGAAGCTCCCGCGTCAGGCGGGGCTCCTTCTTGCCGCCCAGGCGAGAGCAAGGGGCCCCGCCTTGCCTGTCAGCCGGTCTCCACCCAGAGCACCAGGTCGTCCGGGCGCCGCCCGGCCGACCGCCGGCGCAGCGTCCGGGTGGAGTGGGCCGCCACCCGCAGCCGGCTGCCCGCGTAGGGCACCCCGCCGCGCAGCCGCCGGCCGACCGCGAGCCACGCGCACACGCCCCGTTCCAGCAGCCAGACCGGCGCGGCGAGCGTCGTGTGCGCCGGGTAGACCTGGGCGCCGCCGGCCCGGCGCCGGCCGACCTCCGCCACCGCCACGGTGACCAGCCCGGCCCGCAGCAGCAGCTCCGGCCGCCGGGCGGCGAGCGCGGCCGCCGTCGCCGGCAGCACCGCCAGCGCGGCCAGCAGCCACGCCGGTCGGGCCGTCTCGTCGTACGCCTGGCGCACGCGCTGCCCGAGGAAGTGCCCGGCGGCGGGCGGGAGTCGCCGCACGTACAGCCAGGCGGGGGCGGCTTCGCTGCCCCCGTACGCCCGGACCGTCCGGGCCAGCTCCAGGTTCTCGAAGAGCACGTCCGGGTCGTAGCCGCCCATGGCCAGGAACGTGCTCCGGCGCACCGCCAGGGTGCCCGGCCAGTCCCCGCCGAACGCCCGGGCCAGCAGCGTCCGGCCGGTGTCCCACCAGGCGTGCCAGGGCAGCGGGTCGAAGTGGTTCTGCGGCCGGACCAGGTCCACCCGGTCGAGCAGGTCGTGCACGGCGCGCAGCGCCGGCAGGTCGTAGCGGACGTCGTCGTCGGCGACCACCACGTGCTCGTGCCGGGCCAGCGCCACCCCGGTGAGCACCCCGAGCACCTTGCCGTTGCGCCCCCGCAGCGCCGGATCGGGCGGAACGTGCCGGACCAGCCCTCGCCAGGCGGCGGCGTGGCGGGCGAACAGCGCCGGCGCGGACCCGTCGACCACCACCACGTCGACGGACCGGCTCAGCTCGCGCAGGTAGCCGGTCAGCTCGTCCAGACCCCGGTCGTCGCGGGCGCGCACCGGCAGGACGTACGCCATCGGCAGCCGGACCGGCGCGGAGCGCACGGCGGTCCGGTCCGGTCGGCGTGGGTGCGCAGCGGTGTCCGTCACGTCGTCCTCCGGTCCGCTCGGGGAGCAGCCGGTTGCCCGCCACGTGGCCGCTGAAACCCCCGGGCACTGGGGCTACGAGATCGCCGGGGCGGCCGTCCGGCGTCCGCGGGCCGCCTCACCCGGACCGGTACGCCCGGTCCTAGACGGTTGGGCGCACCCCGTCCACCAGCAGCCCGCTGGGCGGCAGCGTCGGCATCCGGCCCAGGTCGAGCGCGAGGTCCTGTGGCGGGACGCGGTAGCTCATCGTGCCGGTCAGCTGGGTCACCGCCCGCTTCATCAGCTCGATGGTGATCCACTCGCCGGCGCAGCGGTGCCCGGTGAGGTGGTCGCCGCCGCCCTGCGGGACCAGCCCGAACGGGTCGTCCCGCCAGCCGGCGAAGCGCTCCGGGCGGAACCGCTCCGGCTCCGGCCAGATCCGTTGGTGGTGGTTCGTGCCGTACAGGTCGAGCAGCACGCGGCGGCCCTGCGGGAACGCGTACCCCCGCCACTCGAACGAGCGACGCACGCGGGCGGCGGCGAGCGGGAAGAACGGGTAGTAGCGGCGTACCTCCTGCACGAACTGTTCGGTCGCGGTGTCGTCACCGACCAACCGGTCCCGCCAGTGCGGGTGGTCGTGCAGGGCCAGCGCGGCGAAGACCACGTACCGGTCCACGGCGACGGTGGGGCGCAGCACGTTGAGCAACTCCACCGCCGCGATCCGGCGGGGCAGCGGCGTGCCCCGCTCGTCCCGGTGCTCGGCGACGACCCGCAGCGCGCTGCCCTCGGGCGCCGGCAGCGCGCCGGCGCGGACCCGGTCGACCTGCTCGCCGGCCCAGCGTTCGGCCCGGCGCCGGCCGAGCAGCCCGCGCCAGTGCTTCGGCCCCAGGACGGCGGGAGCGTCGATCATCGCGTGCATCTCGGCGGTCCGGCGGGCCACGTCGACCTCGGCCAGGGGCACGCCGGCCCAGGCCCAGACCGCCCGGGTGAGGATCCGGCCCACCTCGTCGTAGAGCACGACCGGGCCGTCCTGCGCCCAGGCCGGGGTCCGGGCCCGCCACTCGTCGTCGAAGAGCTGCCCGAGCCGGCGGATCGCGGCCGGTGTCATGATCGACATGAACATGGCCTTGCGGGCCCGGTGCGCCTCGCCGTCGAGACCCTGGACGCCACCGACGCCGGTCAGCGTGCGTTGCCCGCGCATCGGCATGGCGCCGCGCCGGACGAACCGCTCCTCGTCGTAGAACAGCTCGGCGGCCTCCCGGCCGCGCAGGCAGATCGTCGGCTCCAGCAGCAGCCGGGTCTGGAAGACGTCGGTGCCGAACCGGTCGCAGCGGGCGCCCACGAAGCGGTAGCCCTCGCGGAGGAAGGCCAGCGTGCTGTCCGGGCTCCGGTCGCTCGGCATGGTGCTCATCTCGGCGGCTCCTGACCCGGCTCGGTGGCCCTGCTCGACGTTGCGCTGCCTACCCGGGCCGACGCGGCCGAATCCTCCATTACCGCAGGTCCGGCCGCTCGGGGGAGGGGCCGGCCACGCGGCCGGCCGCTGGCCCCTCCCCGGGTGCGGAAAAGCTGGTTGGCGCGGAACGCGGGTCGGCGGGCGCCGGTCCGGCGCCCGCCGGCACGGCGTCCGGTGGGCGGTCACCGACGACGGGGGAGGACCCGGATGCGCGACGAGAGGGCGGAGCGACGGCGGCGTGGGGCGGTCGCCGGGCTGCGGGGCGGCGGTCGGGAGGAGCCGCTGATCGGCGGTCCCCGCCGGGCCGCGCCCCGCCCGCCGCGGTTCTTCACCGTGCACCTCGGATTCGCGGCCGCCGAGCCCGCCGTCGCGCGGGAGCTGGCCGTCGCGTACGCCGAGGCTCTCGGCCTGCTCCGCCCGGAGCTGGCACTCGGCGCGGCGGCGCTGTCCCCGGCCGACGCCTGGCACCGGGCCGAGCGGTTGTTCTGCGGGGCGGTCGGGCCCGACGGCGAGCGCTGCGCCGACGTGGCCGACCACCCCGGGTTCCACCACGCGCCCGGGCCGGGCGGGCTCGGCTGGGGTGACGGTGACTGACCGCGCGGGTTCAGTCCAGGTCGAACTCGCCGTCCTGGGCGCCCGCCACGAAGGCGTCCCACTCGGCCTGGGTGAAGACCAGGACAGGCCCCTCCGGCTCGGCCGAGTTGCGCATCCCGATCAGATCGTCGACGAAGGCCACCTCGACCGCACCCTCGGAGGTGTCTCCCTCCGCGCGCTGCCACACCGCCCGAGAGAGGTCGAAATCGCCCTTGGGGTGCTGACCCATCGTTGTTCCTCCATCGCGACGCGTAACGAGAAGGTCCGTGCGGACCTCATCGGGCAGGATAAGCGGATGCCGAGCCTCACCCGTGCAGAGGCGACCGCGCGCCGCGCGTCGATCACTGTCGAGTCCTACCAGGTGGACCTCGACCTGACCGGCGACGCCGAGCGGTTCCGCTCCGCCGTCACCATCCGGTTCCGGGCCAACCCCGGCGCCGAGACCTTCGTCGACGTCAAGCCTCGCCGACTCCTGCGGGCCCGTCTCAACGACCGCGACCTCGATCCGGCCCTGCTGTCCGACGAGCGGTTGCCGCTCACCGGCCTGGCCGCGAGCAACACGCTCACCGTCGAGGCCGAGATGGCCTACTCCAACACCGGCGAGGGGTTGCACCGCTTCGTCGACCCGGCCGACGGCGAGACCTACCTCTACGCCATGTCCTTCCTGGACGACGCGCCGCGCATCTTCGCGGCGTTCGACCAGCCCGACCTGAAGGCGCCGGTGACGCTCGCCGTCACCGCGCCGCCGGAGTGGACGGTGGCGGCCAACGGGCAGCTCGCCGACCGGCCCGCGCCGGGGCGTTGGGAGTTCGCCCCCACCGCGCCGCTGGCCACCTACTTCGTCACGCTGGTCGCCGGGCCCTGGCACGTGCTGCGGTCCGAGCACGACGGCATCCCGCTCGGCCTCTACTGCCGGCGCTCGCTCGCCGCGCACCTCGACGCCGACGCCGACGAGATCTTCACCGTCACCCGGCAGTGCCTCGACCGCTTCCACCAGCTCTTCGCCGAGCGCTACCCGTTCGGCAAGTACGACCAGGCGTTCGTGCCCGAGTTCAACGCCGGCGCCATGGAGAACCCGGGCCTGGTCACGTTGCGCGACGACTACGTCTTCCGGTCCGCGGTCACCGACACCCAGCGCGAGCTGCGCGCCACCACCATCGCCCACGAGATGGCGCACATGTGGTTCGGCGACCTGGTCACCATGCGCTGGTGGGACGACCTCTGGCTGAACGAGTCCTTCGCGGAGTACCTGGGCACCCGGGTCACCGCCGAGGCGACCCGGTTCGACCGGGCGTGGACCACGTTCGCGAGCCGTCGCAAGGCGTGGGGCTACACCGCCGACCAGCGTCCGTCCACCCACCCGGTGGCGCCGCAGGAGGTGGCCGACGCCGCCCAGGCGCTGCTCAACTTCGACGGCATCTCGTACGCCAAGGGCGCCAGCGTGCTGCGCCAGCTCGTCGCCTGGCTCGGCGACGACGCCTTCCTGGCCGGGCTGAACGCGCACTTCGCCGCGCACCGGTTCGACAACGCCACGCTCGCCGACCTGCTGGCCGGCCTCGGCGCCGCGAGCGGACGCGACCTGACCGGCTGGGCCGAGCGCTGGCTGCGTCGGGCGCAGGTGAACACGCTGCGCATCGAGACCGCGGTGGACGGCGACGGCCGGTGGACCGAGGTGGCGGTGGTGCAGACCGCCCCGCCGAGCCACCCGGTGCTGCGGCCGCACCGCATCGGCGTGGCCCACCTGACCGCCGACGCCCCGGCCCGGCGGGTCGAGGTCGACCTCGACCCGGACGCCGACGGCGGCCGTACGCCGGTGCCCGAACTGGTCGGGCAGCCGGCCACCGGCCTGCTGCTGCCCAACGCCGGTGACCTGACCTTCGCCAAGATCCGACTGGACCCGGCCTCGTCGGACGCGGTGCCGATGCTGCTGCCCGGCCTCGACGACCCGCTGGCCCGGGCGTTGCTGTGGGGTGAGGCGCTGGACGCCGTCACCGACGGGGAGCGGCCCGCCGCCGCGCTGGTCGGCCTGATCGCCGCGGCGCTGCCGGCCGAGACCGAGGTGACCATCATCGAGGACGTGCTGCTGCTGACCCGGCGGCTCGTCGACCGCTACCTCGACCCGCTGGCCCGCGACGCCGCGTTGCTGCGGGTGTCCGCCGCCTGTGCGGCGTTGCTCGCCGCCGCGCCGGCGGGCGGCTCGCGTCAGCTCGCCGCGGCGCGGGGGTTGATCGCCGCCACCACCGACACCGCGCTCCTCGCCGACTGGTTGGCCGGCAAGCAGGTGCCGTCGGGGCTCTCGGTCGACACCGACCTGCGCTGGGCGGTGCTGCGCCGGTTGGTGGTGCTCGGCGCCGCCGGCGCGGCGGAGATCGACGCCGAGGCGGCCGCCGACCGCAGCGCCACCGGCGCCGAGCAGGCCGCGGCCTGCCGGGCGGCGCTGCCGGACCCGGACGCGAAGCGGGCGGCCTGGGAGATCGTCACGAGCAGCACCGAGCTGTCCAACCGGCTGGTCGAGGCGACCGCCGAGGGCTTCTGGCAGCCCGAACAGGCCGAGTTGACCGCCGGGTACGTCGAGCGTTACTTCACCGACATGCCGGCGGCGGCGCGTCTGCGTACCGCCTGGGTGGCCGACTCGGTCACGGTCGCCGCGTTCCCGCGCTACGCGGTGGCGCAGCCCACCCGGGAGTTGGCCGCGGCGCTGCTGGCCCGCGACGACCTCACGCCCGGCCTGCGCCGGTGGGTCACCGACCTGGACGACGACCTGCGCCGGGCGCTGGTGGCCCGCACCGCGGTGGCCGCCGCGGCCGCCTGACCGGTGACCGTGCCGGGCGGGTCGGGGCGCCCGCCCGGCACGGGCCCCGGTGACCCCGCCCGGGGGTCGCCGTCACGCGGCCTACGATCGCGGGGTGGAGGAAGACATCCGGCGGATCGGCATCATGGGCGGCACGTTCGACCCGATCCACCACGGTCACCTGGTGGCGGCGAGCGAGGTGGCCGACCGGTTCGGCTTGGACGAGGTGGTCTTCGTGCCGACCGGACAGCCGTGGCAGAAGGCGGACGAACCGGTCAGCCCGGCCGAGGACCGCTACCTGATGACCGTGATCGCCACCGCCTCCAACCCCCGCTTCCAGGTGAGCCGGGTCGACATCGACCGCGGTGGCCCCACCTACACCGTCGACACGCTGCGGGACCTGCACGCCGAGTACGGCCCGAAGTCGCAGTTGTTCTTCATCACCGGCGCGGACGCCCTGGAGCGGATCCTCTCCTGGAAGGACCTCGACGACGTCCTCGAACTGGCCCACTTCATCGGGGTGACCCGTCCCGGTTTCGAGCTCTCCGACCAGCACCTCCCGGCGGACACGGTCAGCCTGGTGCAGGTGCCCGCCATGGCCATCTCCTCCACCGACTGCCGCGCCCGGGTGGGTCGGGGCGAGCCGGTCTGGTACCTGGTGCCCGACGGTGTGGTGCAGTACATCGCCAAACGGCGGCTCTATCAGCGGTGATCCCGCCCGTTACGTACCCGTATGCCCCGGTAACCGGGCAGAACTGCCGAGTCGCCGCGTCGCCGGGTGTGAGAGGCTTGGAGGGTCGCACGGTTGATCGAAGGAGAACGGTGACAGTTTCCGAACGCGCGCACGAGCTGGCGATGGCCGCCGCCCAGGCCGCGGCCGACAAGAAGGCACAGGACATCGTCATCATCGACGTGGGCGACCAGCTCGCGATCACCGACGCGTTCCTGGTGGCCTCGGCGCCCAACGAGCGCCAGGTGCTCGCCATCGTCGACGCCGTCGAGGAGCGCCTGCTGGAGCTGCCGGAGAAGGCCAAGCCGATCCGCCGCGAGGGCGAGCGGGGTGGCCGCTGGGTGCTGCTCGACTACGTCGACATCGTGGTGCACGTGCAGCACACCGAGGAGCGTGAGTTCTACGCGCTCGACCGGCTCTGGAAGGACTGCCCGCAGATCCCGTTCGTGGATCGCGACCTGGCCGACTCGGCCGCCGGCACCGCCACCGCCGAATGACCCGCCTGATCGTCTGGCGGCACGGCAACACCGACTGGAACGCGCAGAGCCGGGTCCAGGGCCAGACCGACGTGCCGCTCAACGACCTCGGCCGGGAGCAGGCCCGCGCCGCCGCACCCGTGCTGGCCGCGCTGCGCCCCGACGCCATCGTCGCCAGCGACCTGCGCCGGGCCGCCGACACCGCCGCCGCGCTCGCCGCGCTGACCGGGCTCCCGGTCCGCACCGACGCCCGGCTGCGCGAGCGGCACTTCGGCCAGTGGCAGGGCCTGGCCCTCACCGAGGTCGCCGAGCGCTTCGGAGACGAGTACGCCCGCTGGCGGGCCGGCGATCCCGACCCCGGCGCCGGCATCGAGAACCTGGACGACCTCGGCAAGCGGCTCGGCGCGGCGTTCCGCGACGCGGCCGACCTGGCCGCCGGCGGCACCGTGGTGGTGACCACCCACGGCGGCGGGGCCCGGCAGGGCGTCGGTCACCTGCTCGGCTGGGACCACGCGGTGCTGCGCAGCGTCGGCTCGCTGGCCAACTGCCACTGGACCGAGCTGCGCCACGACGAGGTCCGGGGCTGGCACCTGCGGGCGCACAATGTCGGGCTGATCACCCAGCCGGCGCTCACCGACGCGGTCTGAGACGTCCGGCCCCGGCGCGGCACCGCCACATCGGCTAGCGTGCCGGTCATGCCCGTAGCGGTCGTCACCGACTCCACCGCCTACCTGCCCCCCGAGCTGGTCCGTGCGCACCGGCTCACCGTCGTCCCGCTGACCGTCGTGCTCAACGGCGCCGAAGGACTGGAGGGCGTCGAGACCTCCCCGGCCGACGCCACCCGCGCGCTGAGCGCCCGACGGGTCTCGGTGAGCACCTCCCGCCCCGCCCCGGAGCAGTTCGCGCAGGTCTACCGCACGCTGCTGGCCGAGGGCGCCGACGGCGTGGTCTCGGTGCACCTGTCCGCCGAACTATCCGGCACCGTCGAGGCGGCGCGGCTGGCCGCCGCCGAGATCGGCGACCGCGTCGCCGTTGTCGACAGCCGCTCCACCGGCATGGGCCTCGGCTTCCCGGTGCTCGCCGCCGCCACGGCCGCCGCCGGGGACGCCGACCTGACCGGGGTACGCGCGGCGGCGCTGGACGCGGTCGGCCGGACCACCATCTTCTTCTACGTCGACACGCTGGAGTTCCTGCGCCGGGGCGGCCGGATCAACGCGGCCGAGGCGCTGCTCGGCACCGCACTCTCGGTCAAGCCGATCATGCACATGCCGGACGGCGCGATCGTGGTGAAGGACAAGGT
This sequence comes from Micromonospora sp. WMMD754, assembly GCF_049315235.1. Taxonomy (NCBI): domain Bacteria; kingdom Bacillati; phylum Actinomycetota; class Actinomycetes; order Micromonosporales; family Micromonosporaceae; genus Micromonospora; species Micromonospora sp. WMMD754. The sequence continues at coordinate 599,179 of NZ_CP186058.1, read as the reverse complement.
CCGCACCGCCAGCCGGGGCGTCGCGCGCCTGGTCGACCTGGCGGTCGAGGCGGCCGACGACGCCGAGGTCGACCTCGGGGTGCACCACCTCGCCGCCCCGCAGCGCGCCGACCAGCTGCTGGCCGCGTTGACCGAGCGGTTGGGCGACCGGCTGCACGACACGTACGTCAGCGAGGCCGGCGCGGTGGTCGCCGCGCACGCCGGACCCGGACTGGCCTGCGTGGTCGTCCACCGCCGCCCGTGAGCCGTTGTCCGGGCCTCGTGCCCGCGACCCGGTGCGTCCGATGAACGCCCGCTCGTACGTGGTCACCGGGGGCGGCCGGGGCGTGGGGCGGGCCGTCGTGGAGCGGCTGGCCGGCGACGGCGGCACGGTGGTCGTCGTCGAGCGGGACGCGGACGCGCTGGACTGGCTGGCCGGGCACCCCGACGCCGACCGGCTGCACGCCGTGACCGGGGACGCCGCCGACGAGGCGGTCACCGAACGGGCCGCCGACCGGGCCGAGGCAGCGGCGCCGTTGGCCGGCTGGGTCAACAACGCCGCCGTCTTCCGTGACGCCGCGCTGCACACTGCCCTGGCCGGCGAGGTGTTCGACCTGATCGCGGTCAACCTGCGTCCCGCGGTGGTCGGCGCCGGCACCGCCGTACGCCGGTTCCTGGCCGCCGGCAGCGGCGGCGCGATCGTCAACGTCTCCTCCCACCAGGCCCGCCGGGCGGTCCCCGGCGCGTTGCCGTACGCCACCGCCAAGGCGGCGGTGGAGGGGCTGACCCGGGCGCTGGCGGTCGACTACGGTCCGCGCGGCGTCCGGGCCAACGCGGTCGCGCTCGGCTCGATCCACACCGAGCGGCACGCCGCCTTCCTCGCCGGGCTGGAGCCGTCCGGGGCGGACCGGGTGGAGGCCGAGCTGGCCCGGCTGCACCCGGTCGGCCGGATCGGGCGCGCCGCGGAGGTGGCCGACGTGGTCGCGTTCCTGCTGTCGACGCGGGCCTCGTTCGTCAACGGCGCGACGCTGCCGGTCGACGGGGGCCGGGCCGCGCTCGGCCTCGACCCCGAGGCACGCTGACCCCCCCCGACGGCCGGTAGCACATCGACGGCATGATCGGGTAGCTGTCCACACGTCACCGTTGTCCACAGACGAGGGTCCGTGGGCCGGTCCGCGGCGCGCCCTCGCCGCTAGCGTCCCGAGCCGTGTCAGACGACGAGGTGGCGACGGTGCGGCGGCGGCTCGCCCGGTTGTTCACGCCGGCGGGTCGCGTGACCGCCGATCCGGCTCCCGCCGGCGGTGTGCCGCCCGCCGTCAGAGCGGCGACCCCCGGTCCGTCGCCGGCCCACCCGTTCCCGGTGCCGGAGCCCGGCGGACCGCGACGCGCATCGGCCCACCCGTTCCCGGTGCCGGAGCCCGGCGCACCGCGACGCGTGCCGGCCCACCCGATCCCGGTGCCCAAGCCCGGCGGACCGCGACACGTGCCGGCCCACCCGATCCCGGTGCCCAAGCCCGGCGGACCGCGACGCGGCCGCCCGGAGCCCGGCCCGACGCCGCTGTCCGGGGCGGACCCGGCGTCGGGCGAGGCCGATCCCGACAGCTCCGAGGCAAGGTCACCCGGCGAGCCCACGCGCGGGCCGGCGTCCCGGTTGCCGGGGCCGGGCGCGTTCGACCCGGGCCGTCGCGGTGTCCGTGCCCTCGCCGCCGTGGCCGCGCTCGTCGTCCTGGCGGCCGCCGTCTGGGCGTGGCGCTCTCGTCCGACCGCCGAACCGGTGGGTCCGGTCGCGCCGGCCGGCGTGGCCGGGGAGGCGACGCGGGAAGCGGCCGGCGCGACGACCGAGGCGGCTGCTCCGGCCGCCCCGTCCGGGCAGGTGGTCGTGGCGGTGGCCGGCAAGGTCCGCCGCCCGGGGCTGGTGCGGCTGCCGGCCGGCGCCCGGCTGGCCGACGCGGTGGAAGCGGCCGGCGGCGCGCTGCCCGGGGTGGACGTGGCGCTGCTCAACCCCGCCCGCAGGGTCACCGACGGCGAGCTGATCCTGGTCGGCGTCACCGCCCCGCCGGGGCAACCCGCACCCGGGCCGGCGGCCGGCGGCGGCCCGCCCGCGGGTCCGGTCAATCTGAACAGCGCCACCCTGGCCCAGCTCGACGCGCTCCCCGGCGTCGGGCCGGTGCTCGCCCAGCGGATCCTCGACCACCGGGAGCAGCACGGCGGGTTCCGGTCCGTCTCGGACCTGCGCCAGGTCGAGGGCATCGGGGACGCCCGCTACGAGCAGCTCAAGGACCTGGTGACGGTGTGAGCGTCGACGGCGCGGACGCCGCGTTGGACCTGCGGCTGGCCGGGTTCGCGGTGGCCGCGTGGCTGGCCGCGCTGGCCGGGCTGCACCTCGGCGTCCGGGCCCTCGCGGGGCTGGCCGCCGTCGCCGTTGCGCTCGTCCTCGTCGTGGCCCTGGGCCTGCGCGCCGGGCGGCACCGCCCCGTCGAGCCGCTCCGCCGCTACGGCTGGATCGCCGTCGCCGTGCTGCTGGGCGCGCTCTGCGGGGCGGCGGCCACCGGGGCCCGGCTCGCGGTCCGGGACGCCGCCCCGGTGCGGGCGCTGGTCGCCGAACGCGCCCTGGTCACCGCCGAGCTGGTGGTCCGGGACGACCCCCGGCCGGTACGCGGCGCACCCGGCCGCTCGACGATGCTGTTGGTCCGCGTCGACCTGCTGCGCCTCACCGGCCCCGACGGCGGTCGGCTCACCGGCCCGGTACGCGGCCTGGTGCTCGCCACCGATCCGGGCTGGCGAGGGCTGCTGCCGGGGCAGCGGGTCACCACCCGGGGGCGGCTGGCCGAGCCGCGTGGCGGCGACCTCACCGCGGCGGTGCTCTCGGTGACCGGGCCGCCGACCCGGCAGGGGCGCGCGTCGTGGCCGCAGCGGGCGGCGGGCACGTTGCGCTCCGGGCTGCAACGTGCCTGCGAACCGCTGCCGGACGCGCCGGGCGGACTGCTTCCCGGCCTGGTGGTGGGTGACACGAGCCGGCTTCCGCCCGAGGTGGAGGAGGACTTCCGGGCCACCGGGATGACCCATCTCAACGCGGTGTCGGGGTCCAACGTGGCCATCGTCGTCGGCGCGGTGCTGCTGCTGGCCCGCTGGGCGCGCGCCGGCCCGCGTACCGCCGCCGGGTTCTGCGTGCTCGCGCTCGTCGGTTTCGTCATCCTGGTGCGGCCCTCGCCGAGCGTGGTGCGGGCCGCGGCCATGGGCGCGATCGGGCTCGCCGCGTTGGCCGCCGGCCGGTCCCGGGCGGCGTTGCCCGCGCTGGCCGCCGCGATCGCCGCGCTGGTGCTGCTCGACCCGGAGCTGGCCGGGGACCCGGGCTTCGCGTTGTCGGTCTGCGCCACCGGCGGGCTGCTGCTGTTCGCCCCCGGCTGGCGGGACGCGCTGCGTCGCCGGGGCGTGCCGGTGGGGCTGGCCGAGGCGCTGGCGGTCCCGGCGGCCGCGCAGCTCGCCTGCGGTCCGGTGATCGCCGGCATGTCCGCGACGGTCAGCCTGGTGGCGGTGCCGGCGAACCTGCTGGCGGTGCCGGCCGTCGCGCCGGCCACGGTGCTCGGCGTGCTCGCCGCGGTGCTGTCGCCGGTGTGGCCCGGCGGGGCCGAGTTCCTCGCCTGGCTGGCGAGTTGGCCGGCCCGCTGGCTGGTGACCGTGGCGGCCCACGGGGCCGTGCTGCCGGCCGGGACCCTGCCGTGGGTGGGCGGGGTGGTCGGCGCGCTGCTGCTGGCGGTCGTGAGCGTGGCGCTGCTGCTCGCCGCCCGCAGGCGTCGGGCCCGGCGGCTGGTCGCGGCCGTCGTGGTGGCGGCGGTGCTGGGCGCGCTGCCGGTCCGGCTGCTCGCCTCCGGGTGGCCGCCGCGTGGCTGGGTGGTGGTGGCGTGCGCGGTGGGGCAGGGTGACGCGTTGGTGCTGCCGGTGGCCACCGGTCGGGCCGTGGTGGTCGACGCGGGTCCGGAACCGTCCGGCGTGGACGCCTGCCTGCGCCGTCTCGGCATCCGCGAGGTGCCGTTGCTGGTGGTCAGTCACTTCCACGTGGACCACGTCGGCGGGGTGGCCGGCGTGTTCCGGGGCCGGCGGGTGGGCGCGGTGGTGAGCCCACCCTGGCCCGAGCCGGCCTACGGCGTCGCCCAGGTGCGCGAGGCGGCCCGCCGGGGCGGCGCCTCGCTGGCCCCGGCGCCGGCGGGATGGCGGTGGGGGCAGGGCGCGGTGCGGCTGGTCGCGGTCGGGCCGCCGTACCCGCTGCGCGGCAGCCGCTCCGACCCGAACAACAACTCCCTGGTCCTGACCGCCACCGTGTCCGGGGTGCGGATCCTGCTGGCCGGGGACGCCGAGACCGAGGAGCAGCGGGCGGTGCGGGAGACGCTCCCGGCCGACGCGATCCGCGCCGACGTGCTGAAGGTGGCGCATCACGGGTCGGCGTACCAGGATCCGGAGTTCCTCGCCGCGGTCCGCCCGGCGGTCGCGCTGGTCTGCGTGGGTGTCGACAACGACTACGGGCACCCCCACCCGGCTCTGCTGGGCCGGTTGGCCCGTGGCGGTGCGCGGGTGGTGCGGACCGACACCGACGGGGACGTGGCGGCGGTCCGGACCGTGACCGGCCTGGCGGTGGCGGTACGCGGCGCCGCCCCTGGACGACCCCGGTGACCCGATGACGGACAGGAGGGAATCTTGGTGGGATAGGCGAGGATCAAGGCAAATGTCTGGATTTGCGTTGAGTGCGGGCTGTGCCGTCACAGTCCCCGATGAGCAGGCACGATCGGGTCGGAGGGCGTGCGAGTATGGGCGACGTGACCCCCGCCAGCCTGCCTCCTATTCTGCTCGTCCTCGGCGACGAGGAGCTGCTCGCCACGCGCGCGGTCACCGAAGCCGTGGCGCGGGCCCGTGAGGTGGACGCCGACGTGGACGTCCGGGAATACCAGGCCGGCTCCCTGACGGTCGGCGAGATCGACGAGATGTTGAGCCCGTCGCTGTTCGGCGGCCGGCGCGTGCTGGTGCTCCGCTCCGGCCAGGACGCCCGCAAGGACCTGTCGGCCGCGCTGCTGGCGTACGCGAAGAATCCCGACCCGGACGTGCAGCTGGTGGTGCTGCACCTCGGCGGGGCCAAGGGCCGGGCGTTCGCCGACGGGCTGCGGTCCGCGGGCGCCACCGTGGTGCCGGCGGCCAAGCTCAAGGGGCACCGCGACCGGGTGGCCTTCGTGCGGGAGGAGATCCGCCGCAACGGTGGCACGTGCACCGAGGACGCCGCCGAGGCCCTGATCGCGGCGGTCGGCGCCGATCTGCGCGAGCTGGCGGCCGCCTGCTCGCAGCTCGTCGCCGACACCGACGGGCGGATCGGGGCCGAAACGGTCTCCCGCTACTACCGGGGTCGGGTCGAGGTGACCGGCTTCACCGTGGCCGACGCGACGATGGTCGGCGACGTTCCCGGCGCCCTGGAGGCGCTGCGGTGGGCGCTGCACGTCGGGGTGGACCCGGTGCCGATCGCCGACGCGCTCGCCGACGGCGTACGGACCGTGGCCCGGGTCGCCTCGGCCGGCCGGGGCAGCGCCTACCAGCTCGCCAGCAGCCTCGGCATGCCGGCGTGGAAGATCGAGCGGGCCCAGCGCCAGGGTCGGGGCTGGACGCCGGAGGGCCTGGTCGAGGCGATGCGCGTGGCCGCCGAGTGCAACGCGGCGGTCAAGGGTGGCGCCGACGACCGGGCCTACGCGCTGGAACGGGCCGTCTTCTCGGTGGCCGCGGCCCGGCGGGGCGGCGCCCGGTGACCCGAGCGTGGTCGACCGTGCCGACGGACGAGGAGCGGTTCCGACCGCTCTACGCCCGGGTGCTCGGCCTGCGCTTCGTCAACCCGGGCGGGGTGCTCTGCTTCCTCTTCTTCGAGGGGGCGGCGGCGCTGGCCGTGCTGCTCGCCCTCGCCGAGCTGGTGAGCTGGTGGGCGGTGCTGGTCCTGCCGACCGCGGTGGCGGTGATGGTCAAACTCAACGACGTCGTGGCCGAGATGGTCGTCCGCACCGCCGCCCAGGTCCCCGAACAGGAGCGGGACCGGTTCCGCCGGCAGATGGAGCCGGTCGTCGGGCGGGCCCCGGTGCCGACCACGGCCCGGGCGCTGCCCGGCGGCCCGAGCCTGGCCGGACCGGGGGCGCCGCGCCCGGCCGTTCCCCACCACCAGCCGGGACGATCCACGCTGCCGTTCGACCGGGCCGGCGAGCGGAGACGCGGGACCGAGCCCGGCGTGACCTGGCCGGACTCCTTCCGTTGACGACGGCACGCGCGGCACTGCAGGGCCGAACGTCGGGTGCGGGGACAGCGCGCCCGCATGCCGGCGAACTCCGCTGACGTCGGTGCCGGTGGCCCGTGCGCCCGGGCTGACGAGGACCCCCACGGCGCGGACGTGACCTGCCACCATGGACCTCCGCGCGGGCAGCGGGACGGCCGTCCGGGTGCCGGGCACCGGCCGTCGGATCTCCAGCGTCATCGCCCTGCGGCACCGAGGCGAGACGCAGCGGGTGGTCGACGAGGGTAGGCGGCACCCCCGGCTGACGGCGGGCGGGCGGTGCCGGATTCTCAGATGATCGGGTGCCGATAGCGGTCGGACAGGGGGCGAAGATCGGGCTCGCCGAACCTCTCCACCAGCGCCGCGAACCTGGCCACCTTGTCCGCGCCGAACCGTCGCACTCCGACGGCGTAGGACTCCGCGGTCACGAACGTGGGCGGTGCCGTCTTGCTGTGGAACTTGTCCGCGTACAGCACCAGCTGTTCTTCCGGCGTGTCGGCCGTGTAGTCGGCCACCGGCAGCGGCAGGCACTGCCGCAGCACGTCCTCGCGAGTGAGCCCGACCCCGGTGTGGTGGGAACAGAACCTGCTTATCCGCTCCGAGAACCCGAGGTCACGCAGGAGCGCATGCCCGAGCACCCCGTGGCGGACGTAGTTCGCGTGATCGAGTTCTCCGGTCGCCCCGTAGAGGCGATAGACACCGATGTCGTGCAGGAGGCTGCCCGCACGGACCAACTCGACGTTCAGATCCGTGGGGCACCTGTCGAGCAGCTGCTCGGCCACGGCGCACACGATCCGGCAATGGGTGTAGACGAGCGTGAAGGCTTCCTCGTGGGGTGCGATCCGTTCGTGCAGCGCCCGGATCTGCTCGTCGGTCGGGACGGCCAGCGTGTGATCGAGGGTCACGTGTCGGCACCTGCCTCGCCGGGCCACTCTCCTGACAGCCGTCGATGCCGGGCCCGGGCCGCCAACTCTGGCGGCAGTGCGCCGTGCCGACGGTCCCGCCCGGTCCTCCGCCCCGGGCGGAGGACGCCGTGGAACGCCGACAGCCGGAAGCCCCGGGGCGTTGCCCCGGGGCTTCCGGTCGGGTCTACGGCGTTGGTCAGGCCGAGAACGACGCGACGCGCTTGGCGATCGCCGACTTCCGGTTGGCCGCCTGGTTGGCGTGGATGACGCCCTTGCTGGCGGCCTTGTCCAGCTTCCGGGTGGCCTCGCGCATGAGAACGCTGGCCTTCTCGGTGTCGCCGGCCTCGGCAGCCTCGTTGAACTTCCGGATGGCGGTCTTCAGCGACGACTTGACCGACTTGTTACGCAGCCGGCGCTTCTCGTTCTGCCGGTTGCGCTTGATCTGGGACTTGATGTTCGCCACGCGACAGCCTCGTCTTGATAGCTCGGGTTGGTCTGCATTCGCGCACGACGAGCATGCGTCATCGCCGCGCGAATAGCCAGGCTACCAGGTCGGTCCCGGACGAGCCAAAACGCCTCCGGGCGACCCCGCCACCAGCATGCCGTCGCAACCCGGGATCACGCCAGATCGGCACCACCTCGGGGAGGTGGTGTGGTCCGGGCCCGTGCGACACCGCCACTTCCCCGAGCTGGTGTGGATCAACGAGCTGGGGTGGATCCAGCGGGGCGCGCCCAGGACCAGCCTTGCCGCTCGGCCAGCCAGGTGAGCGCCTGCTCGCCGCTCCAGCGCCGGTGGGCGCGCAGGTGCGCAGACATCGTCGACGGCCCGGCGGCGGCGCCGGTCAGGTGGTAGCCGGCCAGCGCGGCGAGCGTCACGTCCAGCGCGTCCTCGGGCGCGCCCGCCACGGCCGGGTGGCGGGCGAACGCGGCGTCGGCGGCCAGGCCGCTGGCGTACGCGGTGAGCAGCAGGCCGGCCAGGTCGAACCAGGCGGGTCCGTGGCAGAGCCAGGTCCAGTCGCACAGCCAGGCACGGCCGGCGGGGTCGAGCAGGAGGTTGTCCACCCGCAGGTCGCCGTGGGCCAGCCCGGGGGCGGCGTCGGCGTAGCCGGGGAGGCGGGACTCCAGCGCGACCAGCTCCGCCAGCGGGGCCCCGGCCGCCGGGGCGGGGAGTGGTTCGCGGCCGGCGGCCACCTCGCCCCACCAGAGGATGTCCTCCCGGGCCAGGTCGGCGAGGCGGGGCAGCCCGAGCGCGGCGAGGTCACCGGGCGGGTCGGCGAGCGCGGCGGCCACCTCGGCGTACGTGGTGAGGGCGGCGTCCAGCTCGGCCGGGTCCCAGGGCAGCCGGGGGACGCGCCCGTCGATCGCGTCGAGGGCCAGGGCGTACCAGCCGGCCGCGGTCAGCGCCCAGCGCGGCCGGGGCACCGGCAGGCCGGCGGGGAGCCGGGCCAGGACGGCGGCCTCGTGGGCGTACCAGTCGACCAGGTGCCGCTGCCCGTCCAGCGCCGCCGCCTTGACGAACACCGGGTCGCCGCCCGGGCCGGTCAGCACGGCGGCGAAGCCGCGGGTGAAGCCGCCGCCGGCCACCCGGACCGCCGCCGGTGGGCCGCCGAGCCGGGCGGCCAGCGCGTCACGCAGCCCCGGCGGCAGGTCGACCCAGCCGGGCCGCTCGGCCGTGGCCCCGTACGCGACGGGGGGTAGCGAGATCGCACGCACCGCACCATGCTGCCGCACCGACGGCGCCCGGTGTGGGCCGCGGCGTCGGTGGGCTCTGCCAGACTGCCTGACCATGAGGACCGACGAGTTCTGGCAGTTGATCGACGACGCCCGGAGCGGGGCCGGGGGAGAGCCCGACGCGGTCGCCGCCCGGGCGGTCGCGCTGCTGGCCGAGCGCGACCCGGAGGAGATCGTCGGGTACGCCCACCACCAGCGGCGGGTGCTGGCCGCCTCCTACCGGGTCGACCTGTGGGGCGCGGCCTACCTGATCAACGGCGGCGCGTCGGACGACGGCTTCGAATACTTCCGGGGCTGGCTGATGACCCAGGGCCGGGCGGTCTTCGCCCGGGCGGTCGCCGAGCCGGACTCGCTGGCCGAGCTGCCCCGGGTGCGGGCGGCCGCGCTCAGCGGCGAGGAGTTCGAGTGCGAGCCGATGCTGGCGGTGCCGTGGGAGGCCTACCGGAAGGCCACGGCGAGCGAGTTGCCGGCCGACCGCGACCCGGTGCCGGAGCCCGACCTGAACGACTTCTGGGACTTCGACGACGAGGAGGAGGCCCGGCGTCGGTTGCCGAAGCTCGCCGCGCTCTTCGTCGAGCCGCCCCAGGAGTGACGGGGGAGCCCGGGCGAGCGCCGGGCGACGTGGGAGCATAGAGGGGGCCGGCGACGCGCCGGCCCGCTCACGTCAGCCGACCAGAACGGACCGCTGTGCCACCGACGCTCGATCCCGGCGCGAACGCTCCTGGTGCCACCGACCCGGCGCGCATCCGGAACTTCTGCATCATCGCCCACATCGACCACGGGAAGTCGACCCTGGCCGACCGGATGCTGCAGCTCACCGGCGTGGTCGATCCCCGGCAGATGCGCGCGCAGTACCTGGACCGGATGGACATCGAGCGCGAGCGCGGCATCACCATCAAGAGCCAGGCCGTCCGGATGCCGTGGACGATCCGGGAGGGCGACCGGGCCGGCGAGACCGCCGTGCTCAACATGATCGACACCCCCGGCCACGTCGACTTCACCTACGAGGTGTCCCGCTCGCTGGCCGCCTGCGAGGGCGCGATCCTGCTGGTCGACGCCGCGCAGGGCATCGAGGCGCAGACGCTGGCCAACCTCTACCTGGCGCTCGAGAACGACCTGCGCATCATCCCCGTGCTCAACAAGATCGACCTGCCGGCCGCCCAGCCGGAGAAGTACGCCGAGGAGCTGGCCCACCTGATCGGCGGTGACCCGGCGGACTGCATCCGGGTCTCCGGCAAGACCGGTGAGGGCGTGCCCTACCTGCTCGACGAGATCGTCCGGCAGTTCGTGCCGCCGGTCGGCGCGGCCGAGGCCCCGGCCCGCGCGATGATCTTCGACTCGGTGTACGACGTCTACCGCGGCGTGGTCACCTACGTCCGGGTGGTCGACGGCCGGATCTCGGCGCGGGACCGGATCAAGATGATGTCCACCGGCGCCGTCCACGAGCTGCTGGAGATCGGCGTCATCTCGCCGGAGATGGTGAAGGCCGACGCGCTCGGCGTCGGTGAGGTGGGCTACCTGATCACCGGCGTGAAGGACGTCCGCCAGTCCCGGGTCGGTGACACGGTCACCATCAACGGCAACCCGGCCAAGGAGGCGCTCGGCGGCTACAAGGACCCGAAGCCGATGGTCTACTCGGGTCTCTATCCGATCGACGGCTCCGACTACCCGAACCTGCGTGAGGCGTTGGACAAGCTCAAGCTCAACGACGCCGCGTTGGTCTACGAGCCGGAGACGTCCGGGGCGCTCGGCTTCGGTTTCCGCTGCGGCTTCCTCGGCCTGCTCCACCTGGAGATCATCCGGGAGCGGCTGGAGCGGGAGTTCAACCTGGATCTGATCTCCACCGCGCCGAACGTGGTCTACCGGGCCCTCACCGAGGACGGCCAGGAGATCGTGGTGACCAACCCGAGCGAGTACCCGACCGGGAAGATCGCCGAGGTGTACGAGCCGACGGTGCGGGCCACCGTGCTGACGCCCAACGACTACGTCGGCGCCGTGATGGAGCTGTGCCAGGGCCGGCGGGGCAACCTGCTCGGCATGGACTACCTCTCCGCCGACCGGGTGGAGCTGCGCTACACCCTGCCGCTGGCCGAGATCATCTACGACTTCTTCGACCAGCTCAAGAGCCGCACCAAGGGCTACGCCTCGCTCGACTACGAGACCTCCGGCGAGCAGGCCTCCGACCTGGTCAAGGTCGACATCCTGCTGCACGGCGAGCCGGTGGACGCGTTCAGCGCGATCGTGCACAAGGACAAGGCGTACAACTACGGCACGACGATCGCGGCGAAGCTGCGCGCGCTGATCCCGCGCCAGCAGTTCGAGGTGCCGATCCAGGCGGCCATCGGCAGTCGGGTGATCGCCCGGGAGACGATCCGCGCGATCCGCAAGGACGTGCTCGCCAAGTGCTACGGCGGTGACATCAGCCGTAAGCGCAAGCTGCTGGAGAAGCAGAAGGAGGGCAAGAAGCGGATGAAGATGGTGGGCCGGGTGGAGGTCCCCCAGGAGGCGTTCATCGCCGCGCTCTCCTCCGACTCCGGCGACGCCAAGCCCGCCGGCAAGAAGTAGCCGCAGAGCCGTACCACCGGCCGGCGTCCTCGTCCGAGGGCGCCGGCCGGTGCGCGTACTCAGGAAATTTTCAGCTGCGGACGACGCTCCTACCTGCGGTTTCGGGCCGCGGCGGCGGTCAGAAGGGCTCGGACGGCGCGGAGGTCGGTTTCGGTTTTCGGCGGGTCGGGAACTTAGCGGTCACGACAGGAACCGCACAGAACGTGCGAAACCGCTTATAGGAGGACCGACCGTGGAGTTCACCGTCTGGGGCATCATCACCGCGCTGATCGTCGGCCTGATCGTCGGCGCGCTGGGCCGGCTGGTCGTGCCGGGTCGTCAGAACATGCCGATGTGGCTGCACATGCTGATCGGCGTCGGCGCCGCGCTGCTGGGCACGATCGTCGCCCGGGCCTCCGGCTTCGCCGAGACCGCCGGCATCGACTGGCGCGAGCTGCTGCTGCAGGTGCTCTTCGCCGCCATCGCGGTCGCGCTGGTGGCCGGCGTCGGTCGTCGGCGGGGCGTCACCCACCACTGATCGCGCACCCCTGCGCCTCGACGGGCGCCCGGCCTCACCGGCCGGGCGCCCGTCGGCGTTTCCGCATTGAACCCGGTCGGTTCCCTCGCGCTCTCGTCAGGGGCCGCCGGGCTGGGGTTTTGGGGGAGAAACCCCAGCTCACTGCCCGTCCGAACAATTCGTCACCGAAGTCGGTTTGGATTTTTGGCGGGTCGGGAACCTATCGATCACGACAGTGAACACACGACATCGTGTGACTTGATCCGAAGGAGGAGGGCGACCATGGAGCTCACCGTTTGGGGCATCATCACCGCGCTGGTCGTTGGTCTGATCGTCGGCGCGCTGGGCCGGCTGGTCGTGCCGGGCCGGCAGAACATGCCGATGTGGCTGCACATGCTGATCGGCGTCGGCGCCGCGCTGCTGGGCACGATCGTCGCCCGCGCCTCCGGCTTCGCCGAGACCGCCGGCATCGACTGGCGCGAGCTGATGCTGCAGGTGCTCTTCGCCGCCATCGGCGTGGCCCTGGTGGCCGGCGTCGGCCGCCGGCGTGGCGTCTCGCGCTACTGACCCCGCACCACAGCGCCTCGACGGGCGCCCGGCCGCACCGGCCGGGCGCCCGTCCTCGTACGCCCCCTCTGAGCTGCCCGGACGGCACCCCTGCCGGCCGGGCCTCCGGCTGCGATACGGTCGCCTCGGCCGCCCGCCGCGAACACCCCCTGTTGTAAAGGAAATTTTCCTACTAAGGTGCGGCGGAGAAGGTTAGTGCCAAACGGCCCTGAGGGAGATATGGCGTGAACAGGTGGAAGCGGCTGGCTCCGGTCACCGCCATCGTGGCGTCGGCCGCGCTGGTGCTGACCGGTTGCGGTGGCTCCGGCAACGACGACAAGGCCGCCGACAACAGCAAACTGACGGTCTGGATGATGGGTGAGGGCGGCGACGCCCAGACCACGTTCCTCGACACGGTCGAGGCGGAGTTCAAGAAGAAGCACCCCGAGACCGACGTGGTGGTGCAGTACATCCCCTGGCTCGAGGCGCCGAAGAAGTTCCAGGCCGCGCTCGCCGGTGGGGAGGGTCCCGACGTCACCGAGCTGGGCAACACCGAGACCCAGGGCTGGGCGGCGCAGGAGGCGCTCGCCGACGTCACGGACAAGTTCAACGGCTGGTCCGAGGGCAAGGACATCCTTCCCGACCTGGTGAAGAACGCCCAGCTCGACGGCAAGCAGTACGGCGTCCCGTGGTACGCCGGCGTGCGCGCCGTCTACTACCGCACCGACTGGTTCGCCGAGGCCGGCGTGAAGCCGCCGACGAACTGGGACGAGATGGTCGCCGCCGCCAAGGCCGTCCAGGCCAAGAAGCCCGGCACCTACGGCATCGCCCTGCCGGGCAACTCCGAGCTGCCGTTCTACTCCTTCCTGTGGGGGGCCGGCGGCGAGATCGCCACCAAGGAGGGCGACACCTGGAAGTCCGGCTACAACACCCCCGAGGCGCAGAAGGCGGTCAAGTTCTGGACCGACCTGGTGACCGTGCACAAGGTCGCCCCGCCCGCCGCCGCGGGCTGGAACGAGGTCGACGCCCGGACCCAGTTCGCCACCGGCAAGGCCGCCATGGCGTTCGCCGGTAGCTGGCAGGGCGGCGCGATGAAGAAGGACAACCCCGACATCGAGAAGGTGTGGGGCACGTTCCCGATCCCCGGCCCGGACGGCAAGGCCGCCCCGGCGTTCGCCGGCGGGTCCGACATCGCGGTCTGGAAGGACAGCGAGCGGCAGGCGCTGGCCTGGGACTACATGACCGTGCTGCTGAGCAAGCAGAAGGACCAGGAGTTCGCCAGCAGCCTCGGCTTCTTCCCGGTCTACAAGGACCTGGTCAGCGGCGGCAACTACGCCGACGACAAGGTGATGGCCGCGTTCGCCACCGCCATCCAGAACACCAAGCTGACCCCGCTCACCCCCAAGTGGGTCGAGGTCAGCCGGACCAAGACGGTGACCCAGGCGATGAACAGCTCGGTCATCAAGGGCCAGAAGACGGTCGAGAAGGCAACCGCCGACGCGGCCACCGAGATGGAAAGCATCCTCAACGCCAAGTGACCACGCTGACCGAGGCCACCGACGAGGCCGCCGCGCGGGGGGAGACCCCCGCGCGGCGGCCCCGCCGAAAGGTGGACCGCCTCCCGTACCTGCTGCTCCTGCCCTGCCTGGCGATCATCGCCGTGCTCCTGCTCTGGCCGCTCGGCCAGGTCGTGATGATGTCCTTCTACAAGTTGGACAGCGTCCGGCAGCTCCGGGGGGACCGCGAGTGGCCGTGGGTCGGCCTGGCCAACTACGCGCAGATCCTCGGCGACCCGTTCTTCCGTACGGTGTTGCGCAACACCGTGCTGTTCGCGGTCGCCAACGTGGCCCTGACCATGGTGCTGGGCACCCTGGTCGGGCTGCTGCTCAACCGGCTGGGCAAGAAGATGGCCACGTTCGTGGCGAGCTGCGTGATGCTCGCCTGGGCCACTCCGGCGCTCACCGGCACGATCGTCTGGAAGTGGATCTTCGACGACACGAGCGGCCTGGTCACCTGGCTGTTCAACAAGCTCCCGGACGGGCTCTCCACGACCCTGTTCGGGCGCAGCGACTGGACCGGCTACGGCTGGTTCAACGACCCGCTGATGTTCTTCGGCATCCTGACGCTGGTGGTGGTCTGGCACTCGTTCCCGTTCATCGCGGTGAGCGTGCTGGCCGGGCTCAAGAGCGTGCCGACCGAGCTGCAGGAGGCGGCCCGGGTCGACGGCGCCGGACCGTGGAAGGTCTTCTGGTCGGTCACGTTCCCGATGCTGCGGCCGGTCTTCGGCATCCTCGTGGTGCTCTCCACGATCTGGGACTTCAAGGTCTTCACCCAGCAGTTCGTGCTGGCCGGCGGCACGCAGGACCGCTCGACGTTCATGCTGTCGATCTACTCGTACGCGGAGGCGTTCTCGCCGCCGCCCAAGTACGGCCTCGGCTCGGCCATCGCCGTCATCCTCACCGTGATCCTGCTCGTGGTGACCGCCCTGTACGTCCGCATGGTGCTCAAGCAGGAGGACGAGTCGTGAAGAAGATCGCCCTCAACGGTGCCGGCCTGCTGGTCGCGCTCTTCGCCGCGTTCCCGGTCTACTGGATGGTGGCGACCTCGCTGAAGCCCAACCGGGAGATCTTCTCGTCCACGCCGCGCCCGGTGCCGGCGGAGCCGACGCTGGAGCACTACCGGGAGATCCTCACCGGCAACCTCATCCCCGGCGTGACGTTCGTCGACTTCTTCCTCAACAGCGTGCTGGTCGCGGTGGCCACCGTGCTGCTGAGCGGTCTGGTCGCGCTGCTCGCCGCCACCGCGGTGGCCCGGTTCCGGTTCAAGCTGCGCACCAGCTTCCTGATCCTGCTCCTGGTGGTGCAGATGATCCCGCTGGAGGCGCTGGTCATTCCGCTGTTCCTGATGATCCAGCGGCTCGGCCTGTACAACACGCTGCCCAGCCTGATCCTCACCTACCTCGGCTTCTCGCTGCCGTTCGCGGTCTGGATGCTGCGCGGCTTCGTCGCCGCGGTGCCCAAGGAACTGGAGGAGGCCGCCGCGATCGACGGGGCCAGCCGGGCCCAGACGTTCCGCAAGGTGCTCTTCCCGCTGGTCGCACCCGGCCTGGTGGCGACCAGCATCTTCTCCTTCATCACCGCGTGGAACGAGCTGATCTTCGCGCTGACCTTCATCAACGACCAGGAGAAGTACACCCTGCCGGTGGCGATGACCTTCTTCTTCGGTCGGGACGACACGGCCTGGGGCTCGGTCATGGCCGCGTCCACGCTGTTCACCCTGCCGGTGATCGTCTTCTTCCTGCTGGTCCAGCGTCGGATGGTCTCCGGCCTGGTCGCCGGCGCGGTCAAGGGCTGAGCCTAGGCTGATCGCCATGACGGGCAGGCTGGTGGCGGTGAACCTCGGCACGGTCACCGAGGCGGAGTGGGCGGGCGACGCGAGCGGTCGCAGCGGCATCGACAAGCGTCCGGCCGAGGGCCGGGTGCCGGTCACGGCCGCCGGGCTGACCGGCGACTTCATCGGCGAGCCGGCCCACCACGGCGGCCCCGACCAGGCGGTCTACGCGTACGCCGAGGAGGACGCCGCCTGGTGGGCCGCGGAGTTGGGGCGGCAGCCCCGCCCGGGCGTCTTCGGGGAGAACCTCAGCACCTGGGCGGTGGACGTGACCGGCGCGGTCGTCGGCGAGTGCTGGGCGGTCGGCTCCGCGCTGCTCCAGGTGACCAAGCCGCGCACGCCGTGCCGGACGTTCGCCGGCTTCTGGGGCGTACCGGACCTGATCAAGCGGTTCACCCTGCGGGGCGCGCCCGGGGCCTACCTGCGGGTGCTGCGCGAGGGCGAGATCGGTGCCGGCGACCCGGTCGAGGTGGTCGACCGGCCGGCACACGGGGTGACCGTCGGCGAGGTGTTCCGCGCGACCACGCTGGAGCCGGAGCTGCTACCCCGCCTGCTCGACGTGCCGGAACTGCCCGAGCCGCTGCGGGAGAAGGTCCGCCGCCGGCTCGCCGGCTGACCGGCGCCGGCCGGATCAGGTCGCGGCGAAGACCTCGGCCAGCACCTGCGTGGCCGGGTCACCCTTCACCCGGTCCCAGGTGCCCTGCTCGGCCGTCCACTCCAGGTTCGCGAAGCGGACCCGCTTCACGCCGTGGTCGTCGGCGTGCGACACCAGCCAGTGCGCGTAGCGCCAGCCGTCGCGGTCGTCGCCCGCCGGCACCGTCAGCCCGGTGAGATCGGTCCCCGCGGTCAGCCGGGGCAACCCCCAGTCGAGCGTGAGCCCCTCCAGCAGCGCACTGGCGGCGGCCGGTCCGCGCATGGTCGGCGTCGAACCGACGGTGCAGGCCACCGCTCCGGTCGCCTCACCCAGCAGGGCGCGGGTCAGGACCTGCGACTCGTCCGCCCACTTCTGGTACGCCTCGGGGTAGGCCGACCGCTGCACCCGCTGGGCGGCCTCGGTGACCCGCATCCGCTCCCAGCCCCTGACCCTCTTCAACGCGGCGTAGAACTTGTTCGCCGCGTAGCGCGGGTCCTGGATCTCCTCCGGCGTGCCCCAACCCTGGCTCGGGCGCTGCTGGAACAGGCCCAGGGAGTCCCGGTCGCCGTGCGCGATGTTGCGCAGGTGCGACTCCTGGTAGGCGGTGGCCAGCGCCACCACCACCGCCCGCTCGGGCATCCGGCGCTGCACGCCGATGGCCGCGATGGTGGCCGCGTTCGCCATCTGGTCGGCGCCGAGCACCACCTCGCCGTCGGCCTGCACCGTGCAGGTCCGGCTGGCCACCGGCAGGCGCAGGTGGTGACCGAACTGCTTGGTGACGAACCAGATCGCGAGCAGGGCCAGCACACACACCGCCACACCAGATGCCACGATCGCCGCTCGCGTCCGCACCCGCACCCCCTGTCCCGACAGTCCGACCAGCGTACGTCGGCCACCTCACATCCCGGCTCGGCCGACCGGCTGTCTCACCCCGGCGTCACCGGGCCGCCACGTACCGCGTCGATGTGGCCGGCCGGTGAGCGGCGCTCCCGCCCCTCAGTCTCCGGTCGGCACCCACGACGCGGGGCGCTTCTCCCGGAACGCCAGGACCCCCTCGCGCCCCTCGTCGGAGAGGAAGTACCCGGTGGAGAGCGCCGCCAACTCGGCGATCTCGGCCCGCAGGTCGGTGGCGGCCGGGCGGCGCAGCAGTTCCTTCGCCCCGGCCAGGGCACGAGGCGCCCCCCTGACCAGCGAGGCGCAGTACCGCTCCACGGCGGCGTCCAGCCCGTCCGCCGGCACCGCGGCGGTGACCAGGCCGACCTCGGCGGCCCGCCGGCCGTCGAAGGTGTCCCCGGTCAGGTACAACTCGGCCGCGGCCCGAGGGCTCAGCCGGGGCAGCACGGTCGCCGAGATCACCGCCGGGATCACCCCGATCCGCACCTCGGTGAACGCGAACGTCGCCTCCTGCGCGCAGACCGCCAGGTCGGCGGCCGCGATCAGGCCCAGCCCGCCGGCCCGGGCCGGCCCGGCCACCTTCGCCAGCACCGGCTTCGGGCACTCCCGCACGGCGACCAGCACGTCGCCGAGCATCCCGGCGGGCACGGTCCCGCTCGCGTACGCGGCGGCGGTCTCCTTCAGGTCGGCGCCGGAGCAGAAGACCGGACCGGTGTGGTCCAGCACGATCGCCCGGACCGTGTCGTCGGCGACCGCGGCGGCCAGCCCGGCCAGCAGCTCGGTCATCAGCGCCGTGGAGAGCGCGTTGCGGTTGTGCGGGCTGTCCAGGGTGAGGGTGGTCACCCCACGGGCCGTGGCGACCCGCACGAGAGCGTCCGGAGAGGTCATGCCGGGCACACTAGTGGCCATGCCCGGCGTCCTTCCAGAAGGCGAACCCGTCCCGCGCGACGGCTCGCTGCCCGCCGCCGCCCGCCGCGCCGTCGGCGCCCGCGGCTTCGGCGTGTACGTGCACGTCCCGTTCTGCGCCAGCCGGTGCGGCTACTGCGACTTCAACACGTACACCGCGTCGGAGCTGGGCGGCGGGGCGAGCCGGGAGACGTACGCCGACAGCGTGCTGGCCGAGCTGGCGCTCGCCGACCGGGTGCTCGGCGACACGCCGCCGCCGCGGGTCGACACCGTCTTCGTCGGTGGCGGCACGCCCACCCTGCTGCCCGCCGACGACCTGGCCCGGATCCTCGACGGGATCGACCGCACCTGGGGGCTGGCCGCCGACGCCGAGGTGACCACCGAGGCCAACCCCGAGTCGGTCACCCCGGAGTCGCTCAAGACGCTGCGGGCCGCCGGCTACACCCGCATCTCGCTGGGCATGCAGTCCGCCGCGCCGGGGGTGCTCGCGGTGCTCGACCGCCGGCACAGCGCCGGCCGGGCCACCGCCGCGGCCCGGGAGGCGCGCGACGCCGGATTCGACCACGTCAACCTGGACCTGATCTACGGCACGCCGGGGGAGACGGCCGAGGACTTCGCCGCCTCGCTGGCGCAGGTGGTCGAGGCGGGGGTGGACCACGTCAGCGCGTACGCCCTGATCGTGGAGGACGGCACCCGGTTGGCCGCGCGGATGCGCCGGGGCGAGCTGCCGTACCCCTCCGACGACGTGGCGGCGGACCGCTACCTGGCCGCGGAGGAGGCGCTCGGCGCGGCCGGCTTCTCCTGGTACGAGGTGTCCAACTGGGCCCGCTCGGCGGCGGCGGCGTGCCGGCACAACCTGCTCTACTGGACCGGCGCCGACTGGTGGGGCCTGGGCCCGGGGGCACACAGCCACGTCGGCGGGGTGCGCTGGTGGAACGTCAAGCACCCGACCGCGTACGCGGCGCGGCTGGCCGAGGGCGCGTCACCGGCGCTGGCCCGGGAACGGCTGACGCCCGACGAGCAGCACATGGAGGACGTGATGCTGCGGGTGCGGCTCGCCTCCGGGCTGCCGCTGGACGTGCTCGACGAGGCCGGCCGGACCGGCGCCGAGCGGGCCCGGGACGCGGGGCTGCTGGACGCCGGGGCGTACGCGCGGGGCTTGGTGGTGCTGACCCTGCGCGGCCGGCTGCTGGCCGACGCGGTGGTCCGCGACCTGCTGCCCTGACCGGCGCCGGCCGGCCCCGTCGTCCGGGACCGGCCGGAGCGGATCACTTGATCAGGCTGGCCGACATCGGGTAGCGGTAGAGCTGACCCTCGTTGGCCTTCACCCCGGCCAGGATGCCGAAGACGATGCCGACGATCATGGCGCCGAAGCCGATCACCAGACCGATCAGGATGCAGGTGAGGATCCAGCCGACCAGCGCGATGACCGACCAGATGAGCTGGAAGTTGAGCGCGGCGATCGCGTGCGCCCGGACGGTGGGGGACTGGTTGCCCCGGGCCAGCAGCGCCACCAGCGGCGCGATCCAGCCCAGCACGCCGCCACCGATCAGCATCCCGGCGGCGCCGCCGAAGTGCGCGACCAGGGCCCAGGTCTTGTCGTCGTTGTTGGCGTAACCGGCCGGCGGGCCGTACCCGCCGCCACCGGGGTAGCCGGCGCCGTAGCCCGGCGCGCCGCCGCCCGGCGGGGGATAGCCACCCGGCGGCGGGTAGCCGCCGCCCGACGGGGGTTGGCCGCCCGGGGGCGGATAGTCACCGGGCGGGGGATAGCCGCCCGCCGCCGGTGCCCCGGACAGTGGTGCGGTGGGCGGCTCACCGGCGGGCGAGGAGCCGTAGGGCGCCGACGGCGCGGTCGGGTCGGGCTGGGGGCCGGGGTCCCCCGCTCCGGGAGGGCGAGGAGGTTCAGTCATGCACGTCACGGTAGGTCCCGCCGGCAAGTGGCACCAGGGCTGTTCGGCCCCGGCGCGTCGACGGAGGGCGGTGGGGCGCACCGGAGGTCCGTCGCTGATCATCGCGTCGGCGGGGGTGCCGACGTAGACTGGCACTCGCTACAGTCGAGTGCCAGCCGCGTCAGGAGGTGGGGGACATGGGTCTCGACGACCGGAAGCTCGCCGTGCTGCGCGCGATCGTCGAGGACTACGTCGCCACGCAGGAGCCGGTGGGCAGCAAGGCCCTGGTCGAGCGGCACCAGCTCGGCGTCTCGCCGGCGACCGTGCGCAACGACATGGCGGTGCTGGAGGAGGAGGGCTACATCCGGCAGCCGCACACCAGCGCCGGCCGGGTGCCCACCGACCGTGGCTACCGCCTCTTCGTCGACCGGCTGTCCCGGGTCAAGCCGCTCAGTCCGGCCGAGCGGCGGGCGATCGAGCGCTTCCTGGTCGGCGCCGTCGACCTCGACGACGTGGTGCACCGCACGGTCCGGCTGCTCGCGCAGCTGACCCGGCAGGTCGCCGTGGTGCAGTACCCGAGCCTGGCCCGCTCCAAGGTGCGCCACCTGGAGCTGGTGCCGATCTCCACCACCCGGCTGATGGTCGTCATGATCGCCGACACCGGGCGGGTCGAGCAGCGGCTGGTCGAGCTGCCCGCCCCGGTGCCCGCCGACGACGTCACTGCCCTGCGCCGGCTGGTCAACGAGAAGCTGGTCGGCTGCCAACTGGCCGAGACGCCGCCGCTGGTGCAGGCGCTGGTCGAGGAGTCCGCGCCCCAGCTGCGCCCGGCCATGACCACGCTCTCCACCGTGCTGCTGGAGACGCTCGTGGAACGGCACGAGGAGCGCATCGCGCTGGCCGGCACGGCCAACCTCACCCGGGGTGGCCTGCTCGACTTCCAGGGCTCGCTGCGCCCCATCCTGGAGGCGCTCGAGGAGGAGGTCGTGCTGCTCAAGCTGATCGGCGAGACGGAGCCGAGCACCACCCGGGTGCTCATCGGCGACGAGAACGAGATCGACAACCTGCGGGCCGCCTCGGTGGTCAGCACCGGCTACGGCCCGGGTGCCACGATCGTGGGTGGGCTCGGCGTGCTCGGGCCGACCCGGATGGACTACCCCGGCACCATCGCCACGGTGAGGGCCGTGGCACGCTACGTGGGCGAACTGCTGGCCCAGAACTGACCAGTCAGGGCCGACGGCCGGCCTCGGCCGACGACCGGCGTGACGCGAGACGAACATGAGGACACCGAACGCAGTGGCCAGGGACTACTACGGCATTCTCGGCGTGAGCCGGGACGCCTCCGACGACGAGATCAAGCGCGCCTACCGCAAGCTGGCGCGGCAGTACCACCCGGACGTGAATCCGGACCCGGAGGCACAGGAGAAGTTCAAGGACATCAACGCCGCGTACGAGGTTCTCTCGGACGACCGGAAACGGCAGATCGTCGACCTGGGTGGCGACCCGCTCGCCCCGGGCGGCGGGGGCGCCGGCGGTCCGGGTGGTCCCGGTGGCGCCGGCCCGTTCGTCGGCTTCCAGGACATCATGGACGCGTTCTTCGGCGGCGCGGCGGGCGGCAGCCGGGGTCCCCGGCCGCGCACCCGTCCGGGCGCGGACGCGATCCTGCGGCTGGAGCTCGACCTCAACGAGACCGCGTTCGGCGTCGAGGCGCCGATCACCGTCGACACCGCCGTGCTCTGCACCACCTGCTCGGGCGCCGGCACCGCCGCCGGCACCCACCTGGCCACCTGCGAGGCGTGCGGCGGTCGGGGCGAGGTCCAGTCGGTGCAGCGGACGTTCCTCGGCCAGGTGGTCTCCGCCCGGCCGTGCACCGTCTGCCAGGGCTACGGCACCACGATCCCGCACCCCTGCCCGACCTGCGCCGGCGACGGCCGGGTGCGCACCCGTCGCTCGCTGACCGTCAAGATCCCGGCCGGAGTCGAGGACGGCATGCGGATCCGCCTCGCCCAGCAGGGCGAGGTCGGTCCGGGCGGCGGTACCGCCGGCGACCTCTACGTCGAGATCCACGAGCGGCCGCACGACGTCTACTCCCGCAAGGGCGACGACCTGCACTGCCGGGTCACCGTGCCGATGACCGCCGCCGCGCTCGGCACCCGGTTGACCATCAAGACGCTCGACAGTGAGGAGACCGTCGACGTCAAGGCGGGCACCCAGCCCGGCAGCACCCTGCGCCTGCGCGCCCGGGGCGTGCCGCACCTGCGCGGCACCGGTCGTGGCGACCTCTACGTCCACCTGGACGTGCGGACCCCGACGAAGCTCGACGCCGACCAGGAGCGGATGCTGCGCGACTTCGCCAAGACCCGGGGCGAGGAGGTCGCCGAGCTGACCAAGCAGGGCGGCTTCTTCTCCCGGATGCGCGACGCCTTCAACGGGCACGCCTGAGGTGTCCGCCCCGCTGTTCCTGGTCGAGGCGCTGCCCACCGGTGACACGCTGACGCTGGACGGCCCGGAGGGGCACCACGCGGCCACCGTGCAACGGCTGCGCGTCGGCGAGGAACTGCTGCTCGCCGACGGCCGGGGCGGCACCGCCGCCGCGGTGGTCACCGCCGTCGGCCGGGGCACGCTCGACCTGCGGGTCACCACCCGGGGGTACGCGGACGCGTGCGTCCCCCGGCTGGTGGTGGTGCAGGGCATCGCCAAGGGCGACCGGGGTGAGCTGGCCGTGCAGGCGATGACCGAGGTGGGCGTGGACGAGATCGTGCCGTGGGCGGCGTCCCGCTCGGTCGTCCAGTGGCGCGGCGACCGGGGCGTACGGGCCCGGGAGAAGTGGGCAGCCACCGCCCGCGAGGCCGCCAAGCAGGCCCGCCGACCGTGGCTGCCGGTGGTGGCGGGAGCACCCGACGAGTCCACCGCCACGGTCACCCGACGGATCGCCGGCGCGGCGGCCGCCTTCGTGCTGCACGAGGAGGCAGAGGAGCGGCTGACCACCGCCGAGCTGCCGTCGACCGGCGAGATTGTGCTGGTGGTCGGCCCCGAGGGCGGCATCGCCGAGGCCGAGCTGACCGCGTTCACCGACGCCGGCGCCCACCCCGTCCGCCTGGGCCCCTCGGTGCTCCGCACCTCCACGGCCGGCGTGGCCGCCCTCTCCGTCCTCTCCACCCGCCTCTCCCGCTGGTAACCCTCGTCGATCTTGCACTTTGTGACCCGGCAAAGGTGACGAAACGCCCATCGCGAGGGCCGGAAGTGCAAGATCGCGGGGGAGGGCGGGGTCAGGTGCGGAGGTAGGAGGCGCCGTTGAGGTCGATGATGGTGCCGGCGGCCCACTCCGCTTCCGGGCTGGCCAGCCAGTGCACGGCGGCGGCGATCTCCTCGGGGCGGGCCACCCGGTGGAACGGGGACTGGGCCCGGACCGCGTCGCCGCGCTCGCTCTTGAGGTGCTCGTTGGTCATGTCCGTCTCGACGAAGCCGGGAGCCACACAGGCCACCCCGATGCCGTACGGGGCCAGCGCCACCGCCAGCGACTGCGCCATCGCGTTCATCCCCGCCTTGCTCGCCCCGTACGCCGGGTTCGCCGGCTCACCGCGGAACGCGCCCCGGGACGAGACGTTCACGATCCGGCCGCCCCGCTCCCGCATGTGCTGGGCGGCGCACCAGGCCGCGTTCGCGGCGCCGACCAGGTTGGTGTCGAGCACCTCCCGCCACCGCGCCCGCCACTGCTCGTAGCTGCTGCCGAAGACGGGGTGCGGCGGGTCCGCCGGGCCGAAGACGCCGGCGTTGTTGACCAGCACGTCGAGGCCCCCGAGCAGTCGGGCCGCCTCGTCCACCATGACCCGGACCGCGTCCGCGTCGGCCAGGTCGGCGCGGACCACCACGTGCCCGTCGCCGGGCAGCTCGCCGCGCAGCGCCTCGGCCAGCTCGGCCGAGTCCCGGTGGTGGATCGCCACCCGGTCCCCGCCGGCCGCGAACGCCCGCGCGACCGCCCGTCCGATGCCCCGCGAGGCCCCCGTCACCAGCACCGCCCGTCCCGCCATGCCGGCCATCCTGCCGCACCGCGCCGAGGGGCCGGCCGGGGCCCCGTCGGTCATCGCCCCTCCCTAGACTGCGGCGATGGGAGTCGACTGCCTGTTCTGCCGGATCGTCGCCGGAGAGATCCCGGCCACCATCGTCCGTGAGACCGCCACCACCCTCGCCTTCCGGGACATCGACCCGAAGGCGCCCACCCACGTGCTGGTGATCCCCAAGGAGCACTACGCGGACGTGGCCACGCTCGCCCAGGGCGACCCCGGGCTCGCCGGCGAGGTGCTCCACACCGCGGCCGTGGTGGCCGAGGAGGAGGGCCTGACGGTGGACGGCTTCCGGCTCATGTTCAACACCGGCCCGTACGGCGGCCAGGAGGTCTTCCACGTGCACGCCCACCTGCTCGGTGGCGCGCCGCTCGGCCCGATGCTCTGCCGGTGACCATGACCGGGATCTCCGACCGGCTCGACCGGATGGTGCGGCAGGCGCAGGCGAAGGGCCGGATCCCGGCGGTCTCGGCGGCCCTGCACCGGGCCGACCGCCCGCTCTGGACCTGCGCGGTGGGCGGCACCGGCAACGACACCCCGCTCGACGCCGAGACGGTCTTCCGGATCGGCTCGGTCACCAAGACCTTCACCGCGACGCTGGTCATGCAGTGCCGCGACGACGGCCTGCTCGACCTGGACGACCCGATCGGGCGGCACCTCGACCTCACCGCGCACGGCGAGCTGACCGTGCGCCGGCTGCTGTCGCACACCGCCGGCCTGCAACGCGAGCCGCACGGCGACGTGTGGGACAGCCTGCGCGCGCCCGCCGTCGACGAGCTGCTGGCGGACCTGACCCGGGTCGAGCGGGTGCTGCCCACCGGCCGGCGGTTCCACTACTCCAACCTCGGCATGGCGCTGCTCGGCGAGCTGGTCGCCCGGCTGCGGGGTGGCTCCTGGGCCGAGGTGCTCGCCGAGCGGGTGCTCGACCCGCTCGGGTTGACCGCCACCGGCGCCCGGCCGGGGGAGCGGGCGGCGACCGGTTTCCTGGTCGACGAATACTCCGACGAGGCGCACCCGGAACCGCCCACCGACTTCGGCGCGGTGGCGCCCGCCGCCCAGCTGTGGAGCACCGCGCCGGACATGGCGCGCTGGGCGGCGTTCCTGGCCGACCCGCGGGCGCTGGACCCGGCCGGCGCGGTCCTCGCCCCGGCCACGGTCGAGGAGATGCGCTGGCCGCTGACCACGACCGACGAGTCGCTCTGGGCGGCCGGTTTCGGGCTGGGGCTGATCCTGGTGCCGCAGCCGGCCCGGGTGACCCACGTGGGGCACGACGGCGCGATGCCCGGCTTCCTGGCCGCCGTCTACGGCCGGCGCGGCGGGGACGGCACCCCGGGCGCGATGGGCGCGGCGGTGCTCGGCTCGTCCGGCGCCGGGGTGGAGGTGTTCGACCTGGTGCACGACCTGCTCGCCGCCGCCGCCGAGCACGACCCGGCGGAGATCGAGCCGTGGCGACCCGGTCCACCCGCGCCCGATCACCTGCGCGGAATGCTGGGCCGCTGGTGGGGCGAGGGCTTCGAGTACGTCTTCTCCTGGCACGACGGCGCGCTGCGGGCCCGCGGCGCGGGCGACCCGGCCGGTAAGCCCCCGGCGGTGTTCGCGCCGCTGCCGGACCGGCCGGACGTGTTCCGCACGGTCTCCGGCCGGGAAGTGGGCGAGCTGCTCCGGCTGACCCGGGACGAGAAGGGCGTGGTGGTCCGGATGCACTGGGCGACCTACCGGTTCACCCGCCGCCAGGAGACCTTCGACGGCTACGACTTCCGGGTCGGCGGCTGAGCGCCGGAGCACCGGAAATGGACGCGGTGCGTACGGTGCCGACCCGATACGATGGGAGCAACCGTACGCCGCGCCAGCAGGGCCCGGCGCCGAGATCGGAGAGCAGGTGGCGCAGGGCCCGACGGCCCGACCTATGACCGGCACCCCACCTCCCGGCCCGCCCCGCGTGCAGACCAGGATCACGGTCCCCGACCAGAAGATCATGGTGAACCTGCTCGGCGCGGGTGACGAGATCCTGCGACTCGTCGAACGCTCGGTCAACAGCGACGTCCACGTGCGCGGCAACGAGATCACCATCACCGGCGCGCCCGCCGACAACGCCCTCGCCGAGCGCCTCTTCAGTGAGCTGCTCGAACTGATCGAGAAAGGCGAGACCCTGACCACAGACGCCGTCCGGCGTACCGTCGGCATGCTCGAGCAGGGCAGCGCCGAGCGGCCCGCCGAGGTCCTGACGCTCAACATCCTCTCCCGGCGCGGCCGCACCATCCGTCCCAAGACGCTCGGGCAGAAGAAGTACGTCGACGCGATCGACGCGCACACCATCGTCTTCGGCATCGGCCCGGCCGGCACGGGCAAGACCTACCTGGCCATGGCGAAGGCCGTCCAGGCGCTCCAGGCCAAGCAGGTCAACCGGATCATCCTGACCCGGCCGGCCGTCGAGGCGGGCGAGCGGCTGGGCTTCCTGCCCGGCACCCTGAACGAGAAGATCGACCCCTACCTGCGCCCGCTCTACGACGCGCTGCACGACATGCTCGACCCGGAGTCCATCCCGAAGCTGATGGCCGCCGGCACGATCGAGGTCGCCCCGCTGGCATACATGCGCGGAAGGACGTTGAACGACGCGTTCATCATCCTGGACGAGGCGCAGAACACCACGCCCGAGCAGATGAAGATGTTCCTCACCCGGCTCGGCTTCGGTTCCAAGATCGTGGTCACCGGTGACGTCACCCAGGTGGACCTTCCGGGCGGGACGACCAGCGGCCTGCGCGTGGTCCGGGAGATCCTGAACAACGTCGAGGACGTGCACTTCGCCCAGCTCTCCAGCTCCGACGTGGTCCGCCACAAGCTGGTCGGCGACATCGTCGACGCGTACGCCCGCTGGGACGCCGAGCGGGAGAACCAGCAGGCGCAGAGCGTGCACGCCGTGCCGGGGCGGACCGCCCAGGGCGGCCGGGCCGGCCGGCGCCGCTAACCACCAGAGGAAGACAGAGTTGTCCATCGAGATCGCCAACGAGTCCGGTGTCGAGGTCGACACCGACGCCGTGCTCGCCGTGGCCCGGCACGCCCTCGACGAGATGGGGGTCAACCCCCTCGCCGAGTTGTCCGTGCTGCTGGTCGACATCGAATACATGTCGGAGCTGAACCACCGCTGGATGGGTGGCGACGGTCCGACCGACGTGCTCGCGTTCCCCATGGACGAGGGCAGCGTCGACCACGGGCCGGGGGAGAGCGCCCCGGCCGGCGGCGAGCCGGCCCTGCTCGGCGACATCGTGCTCTGCCCGGAGGTGGCGGCCAAGCAGGCGGCCGCCGCCGGGCACTCCGCCGCCGACGAGCTGCACCTGCTCACCGTGCACGGCGTGCTGCACCTGCTCGGCTACGACCACGCCGAGCCCGAGGAGGAGCGGGAGATGTTCGGTCTCCAGGCCCGGCTGCTGGCCAGCTGGCGGTCGACCCGGTCGCGGTGATGGTCACCCTGGCGGCGGTCGGCGCTCCGGCCGGCCTGCCCGATCTTCAACTCCTGGTCTTCGCGGCCGGGCTGGTGGTCCTCGCCGGCCTGATCGCGATGACCGAGGCGGCGCTGGCCGCGGTCTCCCCGGCGCGCGCCGCCGAGTCGGCCCGGGACGGCGCGCGCGGCGCGCGCGCCCTCCAGGCGGTCGCCGGTGACGTGGTACGCCACCTCAACCTCCTGCTCCTGCTTCGCCTGCTGGCCGAGCTGACCGCGACCACGCTGGTCGCGCTGGTGGCGGTGGACACGTTCGGCGCCGGCTGGCGGGCCGCGCTGGTGACCGCCGGCGCGATGACGGTGGTGAGCTTCGTGGTGGTGGGGGTGGCGCCGCGCACGCTGGGCCGGCAGCACGCGTACGCGGTGGGCCGGGCGGTGGCGCCGCTGGTGCGCTGGCTGGGCCGGGCGTTGAACCCGCTGGCCTCGCTGCTGATCCTGATCGGCAACGCGGTCACCCCGGGCAAGGGCTTCCGGGAGGGGCCGTTCGCCACCCAGGTGGAGTTGCGTGAGCTGGTCGACCTGGCCGAGCAGCGCGGCGTGGTGGAGCACGGCGAGCGCCAGATGATCCATTCGGTGTTCGCGCTCGGCGACACCATCGCCCGGGAGGTCATGGTCCCGCGCACCGAGATGGTGTGGATAGAGGAGAGCAAGACGCTGGCGCAGGCGCTGGCGCTCTTCCTGCGCTCCGGTTTCTCCCGCATCCCGGTGATCGGCGAGAACGTCGACGACGTGCTCGGCGTGCTCTACCTGAAGGACCTGATCCGGCGTATCCAGGGCGATCGGGGCGCGCGGGAGATGCCGGTGGCCGAGCTGATGCGCCCGGCGACGTTCGTGCCGGAGTCCAAGCCGGTGGACGACCTGCTCTCGGAGATGCAGGCGGCCCGCAACCACCTGGTGATCGTCGTCGACGAGTACGGCGGCACCGGCGGGCTGGTCACCATCGAGGACATCCTGGAGGAGATCGTCGGCGAGATCACCGACGAGTACGATGTCGAGCGCCCGCCGGTCGAGCACCTGGCGGACGGGGCCGTGCGGGTGACCGCCCGGCTGCCGGTGGAGAATCTGGGCGAGCTGTTCGACACCGAGCTGCCCACCGACGAGGTGGAGACGGTCGGTGGCCTGCTCGCCCAGGCGCTCGGTCGGGTGCCCATCCCGGGCGCCGAGGCCGAGGTGTCCGGCCTGCGGCTGATCGCCGAGGGCACCACCGGCCGGCGCAACCGGATAGACACCGTGCTGGTGAGCCGGGCCGAGCCGGGCGCCGCGTCGGAGGGCGCGGGGCGCGGCGAGCAGTCCGAGTCCCGTGGCAACAACAACCGTTCCGAGGAGAGGCAACCCGCCGATGCCTGAGTCAGCCGCCGTGCCGGCCGCACTGCCCACCCCCGCCGATCCGGCCGAGCTGAGCGCCGAGGACGGCAAGCTCGTCGTCCTGGCCCGGGGCGCGCGGGGCCGGGTGGGGGCCGTGGAGGGCGCGGCGGTCCGCGACCAGGACGGCCGAACGTACGCGGCGGCCAGCGTGGCGCTGCCGTCGCTCACCCTGACCGCGCTCCAGCTGGCGGTGGCGTCGGCGGTGGCGGCCGGTGCGAGCCGGCTGGAGGCGGCGGTGGTGGTGACTGAGGCGTCGACGCTGGACGGGGCCGGGCACGCCGCGGTGCGTGACCTCTCCGCCGACGCGCCGATCCACGTGGCGGCGCCGGACGGTGCGGTCCTCGGCACGGTGGTCGAGTGACCACGGCCCAGGAGCGTCCCTACCGGGCCGGTTTCGCCTGTTTCGTCGGCCGACCGAACGCCGGCAAGTCGACGTTGACCAATGCGATCATCGGCACCAAGATTGCGATCACCTCGAACAAGCCGCAGACCACCCGGCACATCATCCGGGCCGTGCTGCACCGGCCGGAGTCCCAGCTCGTGCTGGTCGACACGCCCGGCCTGCACCGTCCCCGCACGCTGCTCGGCGAGCGCCTCAACGACCTGGTCCGGGAGACCTGGAGCGAGGTCGACGTGATCGGGCTCTGCGTCCCGGCGAACGAGCCGGTCGGCCGGGGTGACCGGTTCATCACCGGCGAGCTGGCCAGCCTGAAGGCCACGGTGCTGGCCGTGGTGACCAAGACCGACCTGGTCGACAAGAAGCGGCTGGCCGAGCAGTTGCTGGCGGTCAGCGAGCTGGGCGAGTTCGCCGCCGTGGTGCCGGTGAGCGCGGTCTCCGGGCACCAGGTGGACACGCTGGTGGACGTGATGACCGGCTACCTGCCGGAGTCGCCGCAGCTCTACCCGGACGACATGCTCACCGACGACCCGGAGCAGGTGCTGGTCGCCGAGCTGGTCCGGGAGGCGGCGCTGGAGGGGGTCCGGGACGAGCTGCCGCACTCCATCGCCGTGGTGGTCGAGGAGATGATCGCCGAGGGCAACCTCACGAAGATCTACGCCGACCTCTACGTGGAGCGGTCGAGCCAGAAGGCCATCGTCATCGGGCACCGCGGCAGTCGACTCAAGCACGTCGGCACCACCGCCCGGCGGCAGATCGAGGAGCTGCTCGGCACCCGGGTCTACCTGGACCTGCACGTCCGGGTGGCGAAGGACTGGCAGCGCGACCCGAAGCAGCTGCGCAAGCTCGGCTTCTGACCGGGGCCGGGGCGCGCCCCGGTCCTGAATGATCTGGATCAGTCAGTCCTATGGGACATCTCACGTTCCACTGACGTCGGTGACTGTTTCGCGGCTCGCCGGAGCAGGGTAGGGAACCATGTCCCTGCCCCCGGACACGGCTGCGAGCTGATGCGAAACCGCTACCTCGACCTGCTCCGTTTCCTGGCCATCGTGCGTGTCGTCACCTACCACGTCACCGGCTACGCCACGCTCACGCTGGTGTTCCCGGCGATGGCGGTGATGTTCGCGCTGGCCGGGTCGCTGATGGCCGCCTCGCTGGACCGCACCGGGGTGCCCGCCGTCGGGCGCCGCCTGCGCCGTCTGCTGCCCTCGCTCTGGGTGCTCGCCGCGGTCTTCGTGCCGGCCATGCTGCTCACCGGGCTGCCGCTCACGCCGAAGGTGCTCCTCTGGCTCTTCCCGATCAGCGACCCGCCGGCCAACTACTGGGGCGGGCTGGCGCTGAGCCCGATCTGGTACCTGCGGGACTACCTGTGGTTCGTGCTCGCCTCGCCGCTGGTGCTGTGGCTGTTCCGCCGGGCGCCGCTGCCCACGCTGGCCGCCCCGTACGCGCTGCTGGCGGCGATCGAGTTCGGCGTGCTGGCGAACCCGCCGACCGTGCTGCGCGAGTTCGGCCTCTACTTCGGCGCGTGGCTGCTCGGCTTCGCCCACCACGACGGCCTGCTGCGGCGCATGCGCAACCGGGTGCTGCTGCCGGTCGCCGGGGTCCTCGGCGCCGCCGGCCTGGCCTGGATCGCCACCCACCCGGGTCCGCGCGGCTACGACATCAACGACATCCACCTCGGCAACGCGCTCTGGTCGGCCGCGTTCATCCTGGTGGCGATCGGCCGCGCGCCCACCGGCGCCGACTGGGTCGACCGGGTTCCGGCGCTCGGCCGCGCTGTGACGGTGGTCAACCGGCGGGCGCTGACCGTCTACCTCTGGCACATGCCGTTCGTGGTGGCGCTCACCCCGCTGGTCGGGCTGGTCGGCTGGTCGCCGCGCGACCCGGTCGGCCTGTGGCTGCGGGTGGGACTGGTGTTCGTGCTGGTCGGCGTGGTGACGCTGCTGGTCGGGTGGGTCGAGGACCTGGCCGCCCGGCGTACCCCGGAACTGGTTCCCGGCGGGACCCGGCGGACCGTGGCCGACCGGGCGGCGGCCGCCCCGGCCAGTCCGGCCCCCGCGGGCGCGGCGGGCGGACTGGTCGGCGTCGGGGTCCGGGTGCCGGCGCCCCGCGACGGCGAACGCGTCGCGGAGGGCGCCCGCTGGCTCAGCGCGCGGTGACGGTGACGTTGCCGCTGGTGGCGGAGATGTCGAGCAGCACCGACGCGCCCGGGTCGTTGGTCACGGTGACCTCCGTGTCACCGGACTTCGCGTCCGCCCGCACCCGGTAGCGGCCGTCCGGCACGACCAGGTCGACGTCCCCGCTGGTGGCGTGCAGTCGGGCCGGCGCGGGCTGGTCCAGCTCGACGGTGAGGTTGCCCGAGGTGGCCTCCGCGTCGATCGCGGAGGTGAGCCGGCGGGCCTCGATGTCGCCGGATCGCGCCCGCAGCCGCACCGGGTGGGTCGCCTCCACCAGCCGGATGTTGCCGGAGCTGGTCGCGGCGCGGACCTCACCGGTCGCCCCGCTGACGGTCAGGTCCCCGGAGCTGAGCGTGAACTCCACCGCGCCGACCCCGCTGAGGTCGACGTTGCCCGAGCCGGTGCCGCCGCGCACCGCCACGCCCGGTGGCGCGGTCACCTCCCAGGAGATGCTGCACCGCTGGCCGCAGTCGGTGGGCAGCACCAGCTCGTCGCCCCTGATCTCGTACCGGCTGTTCGGCTCGCCGCCCTGGTAGCGCACCACCCGCTTGATCCGTACCTGGTCGGCGGGGCCGTTGGCGCGGACCATCACGTCCCCCGACCCGCCGTCGTCGACGGTGATCCGGGCGATCTTCGTCCGCTCGGTCTGGTCGTAGTCGAGCCGGCGGAACGACAGGGTGTCACACCCGGCGAGGACGATCAGCGTGGTGGCCGCGGTCGCGGCCACCACGCCACGCGGCGATCGGAGAGCGGTGCGCGGCCGGAACGCCGTTCGGAGCGAAGCCATGGCCAGCACACTAGGGCCGGCCGGGCGGCCGACACATCGGGGATCGCCCGCCGACGCACCCCGAGC
The DNA here is from genome assembly GCF_049315235.1 of Micromonospora sp. WMMD754. Lineage (NCBI taxonomy): Bacteria > Bacillati > Actinomycetota > Actinomycetes > Micromonosporales > Micromonosporaceae > Micromonospora > Micromonospora sp. WMMD754. The sequence goes on along the minus strand of NZ_CP186058.1, from coordinate 566,603 downwards.
CGACCCTGAGATCGCACCCCGAGGGAGAATGGCCTGATGGCCGGGTACCGCCGACAGCTCTACCGCGACGACGCGGTGGTGCTGCGCGTGCAGAAGCTGGGCGAGTCCGACCGGATCATCACGCTGTTCACCCGCCGGCACGGCCGGTTGCGTGCGGTGGCCCGCGGCGTCCGGCGCACCTCCAGCCGCTTCGGCGCCCGGCTGGAGCCGTTCGGGCACGTCGACCTCCAGCTCGCCGGCGACCCCAAGGGCAACCAGGGCAGCTCGCTGCACACCGTCAGCCAGGTCGAGGCGATCGAGCTGTACGGCAAGCGGTTCCTCGGCGACTACCCCCGCTACACGGCGGCCAGCGCGATCGCCGAGACCGCCGAGCGGCTGACCCCGGTGGAGCGGGAACCCTCGCTGCGGCTGTTCCAGCTCACCCTCGGCGCGATGAAGTCCCTCGCCCGCGGCGACCACGCCACCACGCTGGTGCTCGACGCCTACCTGCTGCGGGGCATGGCGTTCGCCGGCTGGGCGCCCGCGCTGAGCGCGTGCGCGGTCTGCGGCGAGCCGGGCCGGCACCGCGCGTTCTCGGTGCCGGCCGGCGGCGCGGTCTGCCCGGACTGCCGACCCCCCGGCGCCGCCCACCCCGCGCCGGCCACGCTGGCGCTGATGTCCGCGCTGACCACCGGCGACTGGGCGTACGCCGACGCCGCCGACAACGGCGTCCGCCGGGAGTGCAGCGGGCTGGTCGCGGCGCACCTCCAGTGGCATCTGGAACGCGCGCTACGCTCGCTGCCGCTGGTCGACCGGGGTGGCCCGGCGACCGGCGCGGTCCCGCCGCCCGACGGGGCGGGACCGGGTGTGGTCCCGCCGCGCGCCGGCTCCGGGCCCGCAGCCGCCGGTGTGAACAGGGAGATGACCGAGTGATCCGATCGACGAGGGCGCGCCGCCGCGAGCCGGTGCCGCCGACCCCGCACCCGTCCGGCGCGCGCCCGCCGGCGTTGCCCGCGGGCGCGCTGCCCCGGCACATCGCCATCGTGATGGACGGCAACGGCCGCTGGGCCAAGGAGCGCGGGCTGCCCCGCACCAAGGGGCACGAGCAGGGCGAGCACAGCCTCTTCGACACCATCGAGGGCGCGATCGAGCTGGGCGTCCCCTACCTGTCGGCGTACGCGTTCTCGACCGAGAACTGGCGGCGCTCGCCGGACGAGGTCCGCTTCCTGATGGGCTTCAACCGCGACGTCATCCGCCGCCGCCGCGACCAGCTCGTCGACCTGGGCGTGCGGGTGGTCTGGTCGGGGCGGGCCGGGCGGCTCTGGAAGAGCGTGATCTCCGAGCTGCAGACCGCCGAGGAGATGTCCCGCGACAACTCGACGCTGACGCTGCAGTTCTGCGTCAACTACGGCGGCCAGGCGGAGATCGCCGACGCCGCCGCCGCGATCGCCCGTGACGTGGCCGCCGGCAAGCTGCACCCGGACAAGGTCACCGAAAAGACGGTGGCCCGCTACCTCTACCACCCCGAGGTGCCCGAGGTCGACCTGTTCCTGCGTCCCTCCGGCGAGCAGCGCATCTCCAACTTCCTGCTCTGGCAGACCGCGTACGCCGAACTGGTCTACCTGGACACGCTCTGGCCCGACTTCGACCGCCGTCACCTCTGGTACGCCTGCGAGCTGTACGCCCAGCGGGACCGACGCTTCGGCGGGGCGCTGCCCAACCCGGTGGCCCCGGGAGTCTGAGGTCACGCTTAGCGACGCGCCGCGCTGGGTACGAGTATCCACAGCAGCCAACGCGGAGGTGAACCACATGATTCAGAAGCGGATCGCGCAGTGGGCGGTCATGGCGGTCGCCGTGCCGCTGGCGGCGGCCGGCGCGCGCCGGCTCAGCCACTCCCTGGAGGCCCGTCGTGGCCCGACCGGGGTGAGCCGCCTGCTGACCAAGGGCGCCGACATGATCCGGCCGCAGAAGGCCAAGCGCCGCCGGTTCTTCTGACCCCGACGGTCGGCCCCGTGCCGGCCGTCCCGCGAACGCCCCGCATCCGGCTTTCCGGCCGGATCGCGGGGCGTTCCGCTTACGATCGGCGCAGGGCGCGCCGCCGGGACGCGCCGCCACGGGGGTGGAGAATGCGCGATCTCCGGTACGAGATGACGGCCGCCCTGGCCGGCGCCGACCTGGTGGAGCCGGGGCGCCGCGAGGCGGTCGCCGAGCTGTGTGCCGGGGTGGCCGAGCGCTGGTGCGCCGACGTCGGACACACCCCGGCGGTCCGCTCCGGCGAGATCGGTGAGCTGGCCGCCGGTGAGCCGGCCGCCGACTGGGCCCCCGAACCCGGGTCGGCTCCGACCCACCGCCGTCCGTCGCCCGAGCGGGCGTGGTGAGGCTCAGGCCTCCACTTCGGAGCGGTCGCCCGCCCAGCGGGTGTGGAACGAGCCGTCCCGGTCCACCCGGTGGTAGGTGTGCGCGCCGAAGTTGTCCCGCAGCCCCTGGATCAGGGCGGCCGGCAGCCGCTCGGCGCGCAGCGCGTCGAAGTAGGCCAGCGACGACGCGAAGGCCGGGGCCGGCACACCCGCGCGGGCCGCGTCGGCCACCACCCGTCGCCAGGCCGGGACCCCGGCGCTGACCCGGTCGGCGAACCAGGGGGCGACCAGCAGCGTCGACAGGTCCGGCTCGGCGTCGTACGCCTCCCGGATCCGGTCCAGGAAGCGGGCCCGGATGATGCAGCCGCCGCGCCAGATGGTGGCCGTGCCACCCAGGTCGATGTCCCAGTCGTACTCCCCGCTGCCGGCCCGGATGTGGTCGAAGCCCTGGGCGTACGCGACGATCTTGCTGGCGAGCAGCGCCCGGCGGACGTCCTCGACGAACGCGTCCCGGTCGTCGACCTGCCACTTGTCGCCGGCGTCGGCGAACACCCGGCGGGCGGCCGCACGCTGGTCGGCGTGCCCGGACAGCGACCGGGCGAACGTGGCCTCGGCGATGCCGGTGATCGGGATGCCCAGGTCCAGCGCGCTCTGCACGGTCCAGCGGCCGGTGCCCTTCTGCTCGGCCTGGTCGAGCACCACGTCCACGAACGCCCGGCCGGTGGTGGCGTCGGTGTGGCCGAGCACGTCGGCGGTGATCTCGATGAGGAAGGACTCCAGCTCGCCGCCGTTCCACTCCCGGAAGATCTCCGCGATCTCCGCCGGGCTCGCCGACAGGCCGGCCCGCAACAGGTCGTACGCCTCGGCGATGAGCTGCATGTCGGCGTACTCGATGCCGTTGTGCACCATCTTCACGAAGTGCCCGGCGCCGTCCGGGCCGATGTGCCGGCAGCAGGGCGTCCCCTCGACCTGCGCGGCGATCTTCTCGAAGATCGGTCCCAGCTTGCGGTAGGACTCCGCCGAGCCGCCGGGCATGATGCTCGGGCCGCGCAGCGCGCCCTCCTCGCCGCCGGAGACGCCGGTGCCGACGAAGTGCAGCCCGTGCGCGCGCAGCGCCTCCTCCCGACGGCGGGTGTCGGCGAAGTGCGCGTTGCCGCAGTCGACGACGATGTCCCCCTCCTCCAGCAGCGGGACCAACTCGTCGATCACGGCGTCGGTCGGCGCGCCGGCCTTCACCATCACGATCACCGCACGCGGCCGCTCCAGCGAGCCGACGAAGTCGGCCAGCGACTCGGACGGCACGAAGGTGCCCTCGTCGCCGTGCTCGGCGACCAGGCTGCGGGTGCGTTCCGGCGAGCGGTTGTGCACCGCCACGGCGAAACCGTTGCGGGCCAGGTTCCGGGCCAGGTTGCGACCCATCACCGCCAGACCGGTGACCCCGATCTGCGCCGTCGCCTGTTGTGCCATGCGTACCGCCACCTCTCGTCCTCGCTGCCGTGCTGCGACCGTATCGCGGTCGCCGGGGGAGTGGGCCGGGACGTCGACGCCGGGTGAGTGGCCGGTGGCGGTGCGTTCTGCGGTAATTCGGATGCGCGACCGGTTCGGGGCGGGATAGCCTTCCGGCATGCGTAACTGACGCCCTTCTTCCGAGCCCGGTCCACCGCCGTACGTGCCGTGGACCCGTCCTGCTCCGGGCGTCCGCATCCTCTCCCGCCGCCGTGGTTCGCGGTGTCTGTCGCGGTCGGATCGCACCCGGGGCGTACCCGCTCGGCGCGTCCGTGGTCGGCGCGCCCGCCAGACAGGAGGACCGCGGATGCCCGCGAAGCGCAGCCCGAAGAAGTCCCGCAAGCCGTCGCCGTCGCTGCGGGAGGTGACCCCGAGGGATCTCGACGCGCTCACCGTGGCGCCGTCGACGCCGGTGTCCCTGCCGACGGAGCAGGCCCCGGCGCCGCCCACGGCCGGCCCGCCCGCCGGTCGCCAGGGGCGGGTGACCGGGCGCAGTCAGCGCGCCGGCCAGACCCGCTTCTACGCCTTCCGCCGCAGCTGACCGGCAGAGCCCCGGGCGCGCCCGCGCCCGGGGCTCCACCCTTCCCAACGGCGTCGACCATGAAGTTGGCGGCGACATTCCGGGCACCGAGTGCCGCCAACTTCATGATCGACCACGTGGGGCCGCGCTGGGGTGGGTCAGCCGATGAGAGGGCGGAAGGTGCCGAGGAGGATGCTCGTGGTCAGGGCGGCGCCGGCCAGGAGCGCGGCGGTGACCACCAGCAGGGCGTCGGCCGGGGTGAAGTGCTGCCGCCGGGCCACCGTGCGCGGGGTCCCGGCGTCGAAGCCCCGTGCGTCCATCGCCACGGCCAGCCGGGTACCCCGCCGGATCGCGCCGACCAGCAGCGCGAACGCGGTCGACGCGAACAGCCGCAGCTTCGCCAGCGGGTTCCGGCCGGCGTCCACGCCCCGGGCCCGGCGGGCCATGCTGATCATCCGCCACTCCTGTTCCAGCAGCGGGACCATCCGGAACGCGGCCAGCGCGCCGATGGCGAACCGGGCCGGCGCCTTCGCGTTCTGGATCAGCGCGTCGGCCAGCTCGGTCGGATCGGTGGTGGCGAAGACGACGATCCCGGGCAGCGCCACCGCGAGCATGCGCAGCACCAGGCCCAGCGCGGTGACCAGCACACCCTGGGTGACCAGCACCGGGCCGGCGTCGAGCAGCACCGGACCGGACCGGTCGGCGGCGAAGAGCACCAGCGTGACCAGGATGCCCACGGCTCCGGCCAGCAGCGGCCAGGCCCGCCGGGCCAGCACCCGGTAGCGGACGCCGAACAGCGGCAGCACCGCCAGCTCGATCGCGATGGCGATGGCCGGCGCGACCGGGTCCAGCGTCGCCACCAGCACGAGCGTGAAGACCAGCGCGGCGGCCACCTTCGCCACCGGGTTGCGCCGCGCCAGCGGGGCGTCGGGCGCCGCGACCGGTTCGAGATCGATCACGGCGTGCCCGCCCCTCGCCGCGGAGGCGGCGACTGTCCGTCCGCGCCGGGACGCGTCGGAGGTGACGGTGGTCCGTCCGCGCCGGGACGGCCGACTGACTCGCTGGCGCCGTGGCCGCCCGGCGGTGAGCCGACGGGATCCGGCGGACCGGCGGACCCGGCAGTGCGCGTCCGGTCGGGGTCCGCGGACGGGCGGTCCAGGGTGAGCGTCCGGTCGGCCAGCGCGGCGACGAAGTCCGCGTCGTGCGTCACCGCGACCACGCCGTGGCCGGCGTCGCGCAACTCGGCGAGCAGGTCGACCAGCTCCAGCCAGGTCCGCCGGTCCTGGCCGAACGTGGGTTCGTCGCAGATCAGCAGGCGGGGCGCGGTGGCCAGGGCGGTCGCCACGCTCAGCCGCCGCGCCTCGCCGCCCGAGAGGGTGTACGGATTGGCGCCGGCCAACCGGTCCAGTCGCAGCCGGTGCAGCAGCGCGTCCACGGTGTCGGTGACGTCCGCCTCGGACCGGCCGGTACGGCGTGGGCCGAGCGCCAACTCGTCCCGCACCGTGCCGGTGACGAACTGGTGCTCCGGGTCCTGGAACACCGAACCGATCCGGCGTGCCAGCGCGGGTGCCCGCCAGCGGTACGGGGGAGTGCGCGCGTCCCGGCCGGCCAGCTCGGCGGAGGCGGTGAGCGCGCCGGTCCCGGGGCGCAGCAGGCCGCCGAGGAGCAGTGCCAGCGTGGACTTGCCGGCGCCGTTGGGGCCGAGGACGGCGAGTGCCTCGCCGGCGCGTACCCGAAGGTCGGTGGGGGCCAGCCGGGGCGGCAGGCCGAGCCGGTCGGCGGCGAGCAGCACGTCGCCGGGCGGTGTGGTGGCGTGCCGCGGCGGGACGGTGTGTCCGGGCACCCAGACCCCGGCGGCGGCCAGCGCGTCGCCGTGCGCGGCGAAGACCGTCTCGGGCGGTCCGTCGGCCCGCACCCCGCCGCCGGGCTCCAGCACCACCACGCGGTCGACCAGCGGCAGCGCCTCGGCCACCCGGTGCTCCACCAGGATCAGCGTGGTGTCCGGGTCGAGCGCGTCCGCGACGGCCCGGCGGATCAGGGTGGCGCCGGTAGGGTCGAGGTTGGCGGTGGGCTCGTCCAGCAGCAGCAGCCCGGGGCGCAGCGCGAGCGTCCCGGCCAGGGCGAGGCGTTGCTGCTCGCCCCCGCTGAGCGCGGCGGTGGGGCGATCCCGGGGGTAGGGGAAGCCGACCCGGCGCAGTGCCTCGTCCACCCGGGGCCAGATCTCCTCGGCGGGTACGCCCCGGTTCTCCAGCCCGAACGCGACGTCGTCGCCCGAGCGGGCCATCACCAGCTGGGTCTCCGGGTCCTGGAAGACCACGCCGACGCGTTCGCGGGCCTTGCGCGGGTCCAGCCCGTCGATCTCGACGGTGCCCTCCTGCTCGCCGGAGTCCTCCGGAAGCAGCCCGGCCAGTGCCGCCAGCAGCGTGCTCTTGCCGGCCCCCGAGGCGCCGAGCAGCAAGACCCGTTCCCCGCTCTCCACCCGCAGGTCGACGCCCCGCACCGCCCAGGCCCGGCGCCCCCCGTGCCGCCACCCGAACCCCCGGAGAACCACCCCGCTCACCGTCCCACACCCCCTCCCGTTCCGACCCAAGCCTCGGTGATCAAGGAGTTCGCGTCCGGGAAACCGCCCGCCGCCGACGCGAACTCCTTGATCAACATGGCGGGAAACCGGTCAGACCAGGGCGCGGTCGCGGCCGGCGGGGAAGCGGTCCAGGACGCCGGTGTTCGCCAGGGCCCGGGTGAGCAGGTGCGCGCCGAGGCCGGCCACGACGGTGGCGCTGACGATCGTGATCAGGGCGTAGGGGATGCGGTAGGAGGTCAGCTCGTAGGCCTTGTTCCAGTAGACGAAGTCGAAGATCGCCGCGCCCAGGCCGGTCAGCGCCCCGGCCAGCACCGCCACCGGCAGCCGGAACGAGCGGTAGCGGAACGCGGCGAACGCCAGCTCGGCGCCGATGCCCTGCATCAGGCCCTGGAGGATCACGATGCTCGCCCACTGGCTGCCCAGCAGCGCGGAGACGATCGCGGCGACGGTCTCGCAGTAGAGCGCCGCGCCCGGCTTGCGGATGATCAGGCCGGCGAGCACCGCCGGGATCAGCCAGACGCCGTAGAGCAGCGCCTGCGCCGGCGGGAAGAACGCGAACGCCGCGTCGGTGGCGCTCCAGAGCAGGCCCCAGGCCCAGAAGACGACGCCGAAGGCGACGGCGATCACCGAGGCGACGACGATGTCGACCGTACGCCAGCGGTTGCTGTCGGTGTGGCTCATGACGGACTCCCAGTTCAGATGAGGAACCAGGAGAAGACGCACGCCGCGCCCGGAACGCCCGGACGGCGGCGCGGCTGGAGGTCGACCGAACTCCCTGCGCTGGCATTACCCAGATCAGGTTCGAGGGTCTGCGGGCCTCGGCCCGCACTCTCAGCGCTGTGCGCTCCCCTGTCGGATGTGAAGTTGTCTCGTCGCAGACGCTAGCACCGTCGCCTGCCCCGGGCCCAGCAGGGCAACTGTCGGCTACGGTGGCGATCATGCGGGTGAAGGCGCGGGGACTGACGTTCGAGGTACGCACCGGCGGCCCCGCGGACGGCGACCCGGTCCTGCTGCTGCACGGCTTCCCGCAGCACTCCGGCGAATGGGACGCGGTCACGCCCGCGCTGCACGCGGCCGGGCTGCGCACGTACGCGCTGGACCAGCGCGGCTACTCGCCCGGCGCGCGGCCGACCGCCGTCGAGGCGTACCGGATCCCGGAGCTGGTGGCCGACGCGGCCGGCGTGCTGGACGCGCTCGGGGTGACCCGGGCGCACCTGGTCGGCCACGACTGGGGCGCGATCGTGGCCTGGGGGCTGGCGGCGGCGCACCCGGAGCGGGTGCGGACGCTGACCGCGGTCTCGGTGCCGCACCCGGCGGCGATGGGCCACGCGCTCGCCACCGACCCCCGGCAGAAGGCGAAGTCCGCCTACATCGCGCTGTTCCGGATGCCGGGCAAGGCGGAGAAGGTGCTGCTGGCGCTGCGCGGCGCCGCGCTGCGGCGGCTGCTCGGCGGGGTGGGGGACGCCGACGCGGTGGCCCGCTACGCCGAGCCGATGCGCGAGCCGGAGGCGCTCACCGCGGCGCTCAACTGGTACCGGGCGATGAGCGGGACGGACATGAAGGCCGTCGGAACGGTGGGCGTGCCGACCACGTACGTCTGGAGCGACCGGGACGTGGCGATCGGCCGGACGGCCGCCGAGGCGTGCGCGGCGCACGTCACCGGGGACTACCGCTTCCTGGTGCTCGACGGCGTCAGCCACTGGATCCCCGACGAGGCGCCCGGCCCGCTGGCCGCCGCGATCCTCGCCCGGTGCACAGGAGCGGAGGAAGCATGACGGTGAGCGCCGAGGACTACCTGGCGGTGGTGACCGAGACGATGGGCCGGGTGGCTGCCGAGCAACGGCGGAACGTGGCCGCGGCGGCCGACCTGATCGCCACGGCGCTGCGCGCCGACGCGGTGGTGCACGCCTTCGGCACCGGGCACTCCGAGGCGCTCGCCATGGAGATCGCCGGAAGGGCCGGCGGGCTGGTCCCCACCAACCGGATCGCGCTGCGTGACCTGGTGCTGCGGGGCGGGGAGCCGGCCGACGTGCTCGGCCCGAAGCTGGAACGTGAGCCGGCCGTGGCGCACCGCCTCTACGAGCTGGCCCCGATCCGGCCGCAGGACGTGTTCGTGCTGGCCTCCAACTCGGGCGTGAACGGGGCGATGGTGGAGTTCGCCGCGATCGTGAAGGAGCGCGGGCACGGGCTGGTGGCGATCACCTCGGCCCAGCACTCGGCCCGGATGACGTCCCGGCACCCGTCCGGCCGCAAGCTCGCCGACTTCGCCGACGTGGTGCTGGACAACGGTGCCCCGTACGGCGACGCGACGCTGCCGCTGCCCGGCGGCGGCGCGGTCGGCGCGGTCTCCTCGATCACCGCGGCGCTGCTGGCCCAGCAGATCGTCGCCGAGGTGGTGGCCCGGCTGCTGGCCGCCGGCGAACGGCCGCCGGTCTACCTTTCCGCCAACATCAGCGGCGGCGACGAGCACAATGCGGAGTTGGAGGCACGGTACGAGGGCCGCATCCGCCGCGGAGCGTGAAGCGCGAGGAGTGAGCCGGGGTTGCGAGCCCCGCAGTCGCGAACCAGCGAGGGCCGTGAGGACGTTTCGCGATCACTCGGGCGGGGCACTGGCGGTGCTGCCGGCGGGCGTTCACCCGCCGGCCGTGCCGTCTTCACCGGAGGTTCGCGAGTTGTCCAAGGAATCCGAGAAGCAGCGCTGGCAGCGCAACTTCGCCGACCTGCTGCAGGAGCTGCGCGTCGCGCAGACCGGCGTGCAGATCCTGTTCGCCTTCCTGCTGACGATGCCGTTCAGCAACGCCTTCACCCGGACCACCGAGTTCCAGCGCGACGTCTACATCGTGGCGCTGCTGGCCGCGGCGGCCGCCGCCGCGATGATCATCTCGCCGGTCGCGTTCCACCGCGCGTTGTTCCGCCAGGGACGCAAGCCGGAGCTGGTCCGGTTCGCCCACCGGATGGCCTCCGGCGGCCTGTTCTTCATGCTGATCGCGATGGTCAGCGCGGTCCTGCTGGTCACCGACTTCGTGCTGCCCCGGCCGGTCGCGTTCGTGCTCAGCGCGGTCACCGGGATCTGGTTCCTGACCTTCTGGGCCATCCTGCCGTTCGCCCGGCGCAACTGGGGTGAGGACGACATCGACGACGAGGACGACGACCCGCGGACGCTGTCCGGCGACTGACGGTCCGCCAAATCGGGCGTGCACGCGACGCTACCCCTGGGTAACACCCGGGGGTAGCGTCGGTTTCGTCGAGCGCGTCGACCGCAGCCGGACCGACCATCCAGGAGGCAGCCGTGACCACGACACAGAACAGCCGGCCCGAGTCCGCCGACGGCGCCGGGCCGCTGCCCGCCGAGGCGGGCCAGGTCTCCGAGAAGGAGGCCCGCCAGGTCGCCGAGGCGGCCCGCGAGGCTGCCTGGGACCGGCCCAGTTTCGGCAAGGAGCTGTTCCTCGGCCGGTTCCGGCTCGACCTGATCAATCCCTGGCCCCGGTCCGATCCGGACGACGTGGCCCGCGCCGACGAGTTCCTCGGCGCGTTCGGGGCCTACCTCAGGTCTGAGGTGGACGGCGCGGCGATCGAGCGCGACGCGCGCATCCCCGACGAGGTGTTCCACGGGATGGCCGGGCTCGGCGCGTTCGGCATGAAGATCGACCGGAGGTACGGCGGGCTCGGGCTGAGCAACCTGCACTACTGCCGGGCGTTGATGCTCGCCGGATCGGTGAGTCCGGCGATCGGCGCGCTGCTCTCCGCGCACCAGTCGATCGGTGTGCCGCAGCCGCTGAAGATGTTCGGCACGCCCGAGCAGAAGGAACGCTTCCTGCCCCGGCTGGCCGCCGGCGAGGTCTCCGCGTTCCTGCTCACCGAGCCGGACGTCGGCTCCGACCCGGCCCGGCTGGCCACCACCGCCGAGCCCACCTCCGACGGCACCGGCTACCGGCTCAACGGGGTGAAGCTCTGGGCCACCAACGGCACGGTCGCCACCCTGCTGGTGGTGATGGCCCGGGTGCCGGCGGCGGAGGGGCGGCGGGGCGGCATCACCGCGTTCGTGGTGGAGGGCGACAGCGACGGCATCACGGTGGAGCGGCGCAACGCCTTCGTGGGGCTGCGCGGCCTGGAGAACAGCCTCACCCGGTTCCACGACGTCTTCGTGCCGAAGGAGAACGTGATCGGCGGCGAGGGCAAGGGGCTCAAGATCGCCCTGACCACGCTGAACACCGGGCGGCTCTCGCTGCCGGCGATGTGCGTCGGCGCCGGCAAATGGGCGCTCAACGTGGCCCGGGAGTGGGCCGCCGACCGGGTTCAGTGGGGCCGGCCGGTCGGTGAGCACGAGGCGGTGGCGAAGAAGCTGTCCTTCATCGCCGCCACCACGTACGGCATGGAGTCGATGCTCGACCTGTCCTGCCTGCTCGCCGACGACGACCGCAACGACATCCGGATCGAGGCGGCGCTGGTCAAGCTCTACGCCAGCGAGATGGCCTGGCGGATCGCCGACGAGCTGATCCAGATCCGGGGCGGGCGCGGCTACGAGACGGCCGACTCGCTGGCCGCCCGGGGCGAACGTCCGGCCGCGGTCGAGCAGCTGCTGCGCGACCTGCGGATCAACCGGATCTTCGAGGGCTCCACCGAGATCATGCACCTGCTGATCGCCCGGGAGGCGGTCGACGCGCACCTCTCGGTCGCCGGCGACATCATCGACCCGGACGCGGGGCTGGGCCGTAAGGCGAAGGCCGGCGCACGGGCCGGCGCCTTCTACGCGAGGTGGCTGCCCACGCTGGCCGTCGGCCGGGGCCAGGCGCCCGGGGCGTACCAGGAGTTCGGGCCGCTGGCCGGGCACCTGCGGCACGTCGAGCGGACCTCGCGCAAGCTGGCCCGCTCCACCTTCTACGCGATGTCCCGCTGGCAGGGGAAGATGGAGCGCAAGCAGGCGTTCCTCGGCCGGGTGGTGGACATCGGCGCCGAGCTGTTCGCGATGTCCGCGGTCTGCGTCCGGGCCTACGCCGAGCTGGCCGAACACCCGGAGAACGTCGAGCTGGCCGACCTGTTCTGCCGCCAGGCCCGGCTGCGCGTCGACGAGCTGTTCACCGGCCTCTGGTCGAACACCGACTCGGTCGACGTGGCCGCCGCGAAGCGGATCGTCGCCGGCCGGTACGCCTCGCTGGAGACCGGGGTGGTCACCCCGTCCGCCGACCTGCCCTGGGTGGCCCGGTGGCAGCCCGGCCCGTCCACCGCCGAGGACGTCCGCCGCCGCCTGTAAGGAAGGGCCCCCTGTTAACGCGTCCGGTAGGGGAAGGGACCCCTCTTAACAGCCGCTCAACCGCGGGCGATCGCCCACGCGATCACCGCCGCCAGGATCAGGCCGTTGAGGGCGGCCAACACCAGGTACGCCGAAGGCGGGATCTTGCGACCCTTACGGACGAAACTCACCAGCACGCCCGCGTAGCCCAGCAGCAGCACGGCGACGACGATCAGGAAGTACAGCACCGGCACACCCTACCGGCCGGCCCGCAGCCCCAGCCTGCGCAGCTCCAGCGCGGCGAGCGCGTCGACGGTCTCGTCGTCGCCGCGCCGCCACGCCTCGGCCACGTCCGGCGCGATCCGGGTGAGCTTCGACAGCGGCTGGCCGGCGAGCGCGCGCAGCGCCAGCAGGTCCCGGCCGGCGGGCGCGGTGGCCATCGCCTTCGCCGCGCCGGCGCGGCGCATCCAGCGGACCCGCAGCGGCAGCCAGCCGAACAGCACCAGGCCGAGCGGGAACACCAGCACCGCGATGGTCAGCGCGAGCGCCAGTTGCCCGACCAGCTCCTGCTGGTCGCGGCCGGCCTCGGCCATCGCCCGGGCGGCGTCCGCGGCGCGGTTGAAGGGGGCGGTCAGCTCGTCGCCGACCAGCGGCACCCGGCCGACCTTGCCGCCGGCGTCGGCCAGGTTGTCGGCGAGTCCGCCGCCGGCCCCCTCCAGCTTCTGCCCGGGTACGGCGAGCTTCTCGACCAGGTCGTGCAGCCACAGCGCGAAGCGGATCGCCGCGTACACCCAGGCGACCACGAGCAGATCGGTGAGGAACTGGCGGACGGCGGTCGGAAAACGGTCGGCGTAGATCTTCACGCCGGACAGCCTGCCACGGGGGGTGGGCATCGGCACAGGGCCGATCCGCGACTCAGGACGACCCTTCGCCGGCGTGGCTCACCGCGTCCGCCACGATGTGCGCGACGTGCTCGTCGACCAACGCGTACGCGATCTCCCGGCCGCGCCGCGAGCCGCGCACCACGCCGGCGCCGCGCAGCACCCGCAGGTGCTGGGAGACCAGCGGCTGGGGGGCGCCGAGCTTCTCCACCAGCTCGTGCACGCACCGCTCGCCCTCGGCCAGCTCGCTCACGATCGCCAGCCGGATGGGGGCCGAGAGCGCGCGCAGCAGGTCGCCCGCGCCCTCGAAGGCGTCGTACCCGTTCGTGCCGGTCACCCCGTAACGGTAACCAATGCCAGCTGCGCCGGCCGGCGCGGCCTCACCTGAGCACCACCTCGTGCTCGGCCGGCTCGGCAACCGGCGCGTGCCCGGTCGACCGACCCCGACGCCGCACCGCCCGGACGCCGGCCGCGCCGAGCGCCACCAGCAGGAACGAGCCGATCGCCACCAGCACCACCGAGGCGCCGGGCGCGGTGTCGGCGGTGGCCGCCACGAAGACCCCGGCGCCCGCGGCGAACAGGCCCAGCGCCATCGCCGCCGTCATGGTGGACCGGAAGCCCCGGGTCACCTGCTGGGCGGTGGCGACCGGCACCACCATCAGGGCGCTGATCAGCAGCACCCCGACCGCCCGCATGGCGATGGTCACCGTGACCGCGGTGCCCACCGCGATGAGCAGGTTCAGCGCCCGCACCGGCAGGCCGGAGACGCGGGCGTACTCCTCGTCGTGGCAGACCGCGAACAGCGCCGGGCGCAGCGCCAGCATGGTCACCAGCAGCACCGCGCCGAGCACGCCGATGGTGACCAGGTCGGCCTGCGACGTGGTGGTCAGCGACCCGAACAGGTAGGCGTTGAGCGACCCGCTGCTGGCGTCGGAGAGCCCGACCAGCATCACGCCGCCGGCGATGCCCCCGTAGAAGAGCAGCGCCAGCGCCAGGTCCCCGGAGGTGCGCCCGTACGCGCGGACCAGCTCGATGACGACCGCGCCGAGGGTGGCCGCGAGCACCGCCACCAGCACGGGGGAGCGGTTCAGCAGCAGCCCCGCGCCGACGCCGGTGAGCGCCACGTGCCCGATGCCGTCGCCGATCAGCGCCAGCCGGCGCTGCACCAGGTAGATGCCGAGCGCCGGCGCGGCCAGCCCGATGACCAGCGCGCCGACCAGGGCGCGGAGCATGAAGTCGTACTGGAAGAGGTCCATCTCAGATGCCTGTCCAGAGCCCGGCGGGCTCCTCGTCGCAGTGCGGGTGCACGTGCTCGTGGTCCGGGTCGGCGTGGTGGCCGGCCGGCTCGGGCACCGCGCCGTCGTGGGCGATCCCGCCCTGGTGCACCACCACGGCCCGGCTGATCAGCGGGCGCAGCGGGCCCAGCTCGTGGGCGACCAGCAGCACCGTGCCCCCGCCGTCGCGGAACGCGCGCAGCGCCCCGGCGAACGCCTCCTGGCTGGCCGCGTCGACCCCGGCCGTCGGCTCGTCGAGCACCAGCAGCTCCGGCCCGCCGGCCAACGCGCGGGCGATCAGGGCGCGTTGCTGCTGGCCGCCGGAGAGCGTGGCCACCGGGTCACCGGCCCGGTCGGCCAGCCCGACCGCGCGCAGCGCCGCCGTCACCGCCTCCCGGTCGGCCCGCCCGGCCGGCCGGAGCACGCCCCGGCGGGCCAGCCGCCCGGACGCCACCACCTCGCCCACCGTGGCCGGCACGCCGCCGCCCGCGCCCAGCCGCTGCGGGACGTACCCGATGCGGTGCCAGTGCCGGAAGCGGCGCTGCGGCGTGCCGAAGAGGGCGACCGACCCGGCGCCGAGCGGTACCAGGCCGAGCGCGGCGCGGACCAGCGTCGACTTGCCGGACCCGTTGGCGCCGAGCACGGCGACCACTTCGCCGGCGGTCACGGTCAGTGAGACGTCACGCAGCACCGGCCGGCCGTCGTAGCCGACGGTCGCGTGCGCGATCTCGATCACGGGTGGGGTCATGAGCAGTCCAGAGCGGTTCGCAGGGTCTGCAGGTTGGCCCGCATGGCGGAGAGGTAGTCGCCCTCGGCGGGCGGGCCCTCGATCGGGTCCAGGACCGCGGTCTTCGCCCCGACCTCCCGGGCGATCGTCTCGGCGACCTTCGGGCTGACCAGCGTCTCGAAGAAGATCGTACCGGCCTGGTGCTCCCGAGCCTCCTTCGCGACCTCGGCGAGCCGCTGCGGGGAGGGCTCCGACTCCGGGGTGAGGCCGCTGATGCCGATCTGCTCCAGCTTGTAGTGCTCGGCCAGGTAGCCGAAGGCGGTGTGGCTGGTCACGATCTCCCGGCGCTGGCAGGTGCGCAGGCCCTCGGCGTACGCGGTGTCCAGCGTCGCCAGCTCGGTGCGCAGCGCGCCGGCCCGCGCGGTGTAGTCGGCGGCGTGGTCCGGGTCGGCCCGGCCGAGGCGCTCGGCGAGCTTGTCGCCCACCGTGGCCAGCCGGGTCGGGTCGAGCCAGAGGTGCGGGTCCTTGCCGCCGCCCTCCTCCTCGTGACCGGCCTCCTCCCCGTGACCGGCCTCACCCTCGTGCTCGTGCCCGCCGGCGGCGGCGTCGAGCAGCGGGGCCACCCCGGCCACGTCGAAGGCCCGGTCGCCGCCGTTCTGCTCGACCGCCTCGTCCACCGCCGGCTGGAAGCCGGTGAGGTAGACGATCAGCTCGGCGTCGACCACCTGGCCCACCTGGCGCGGGTTCAGCTCCAGGTCGTGCGGCTCCGCGCCGGGTTTGGTCAGGTTGCTCACCGCGACCCGGTCGCCGCCGATCCGCTCGGCCAGGAACTGCAGCGGGTAGAACGCGGCCACCACGTCGACCTTGTCCGGGTCCTTCCCACCACCGTCGCCGGTCGAGCAGGCGGCGAGACCGCCGACGGTGAGCAGGGCGGCGGTGGCGGCGGCGAGAGCACGGGGAGTGGCACGAACGGTCATGGGATCAACTGTCCGTGACAACGAAAATTATTGTCAAAAACGCATGATTGCATGTCACCGCAGGTCAGGCCGCACGGATCAGCCGACCATCAGCTTGGCCAGCGCGACCGCGATCAGCAGGGTCAGCATCAGCAGCCGGAGCACCCGGGTCGCCGGCGCCTGCACCGGCCAGGTCACCGTCATCAGCCAGACCAGGCCGGCGGCCAGCACCAGCAGCAGGACACCGCCGGCCGGCCCGGGCGCGAACAGGCCGACCAGCACCAGGACCAGCGCGGCGAGGAACACCGTCGTCGGGTTGAGCCGGGCCAACCGGGACAGCACGGGACTCTGCGTACGCTGCATGCCACAAACTCTACGAGGAGGAACGCCGTGCTGGTCACCAACCGGTTCGTGGTGGACGCCGAAACGGCGGACGAGTTCACCCGGGAGGCGCACGCGGCGCTCGCCGCACTCGCCGCCCGGCCCGGTTACCTGCGAGGTGACCTGCTGCGGGCGCTCGACGACCCGGCCCACTGGTGCCTGCTCACCGAGTGGGAGTCGGTCGGGGCGTACCGGCGGGCGCTGGGCGGGTTCGACGTCAAGGTCAGCGCCGTGCCGCTGCTCGCCCGATCGGTGGACGAGCCCTCGGCGTACGAGACGCTCGCCAGCGCCGCCCCGCAGGGCGAGATCGTCGTCGTCGCCAGTGATCGTGCCGCAGGTCCTTACCGCTGAGTCCCGGGGCACTACCCTGGCGCGTATGACCGCTCCCGGACCGGCCGCACCACCCCCGTCGCCCGTGCCGCCCGGCGCCCCGCCGGCGGACCCGGGCGTGCCCGCGCCGCCGCCCGGTCCCGGCGTCGCCCCGCCGTTCGCCGCCCCGCCCACCGAGGGCGGTCGGTCCCGACTCTGGCTCGGCCTCGGGGTCGGCGCGCTGGCCGTGCTGCTCTGCTGCGGCGGAGGCGGCGCGGCCGTGGTCGGGCTGGCCGTGAGCAACGTGCAGGCGGTCGGGGAGCAGGGCCGGGCCGTCACCGACGACTACTACCAGGCGCTGGTCGCGCGGGAGTGGTCCAAGGCGTACGACCAGCTCTGCGACGACGCCCGGCGACGCGAGTCCCGGCCGGAGTTCGAGCAGCGGGTCGCCACCGAGCCGCAGATCTCCGGCTACCGGGTGGGCGACGTCGACACCGCCTCGCTGACCGTGCCGGTGGACGTGACGCTGGCCGGCGGCCGGCGGGAGGCGCAGACCGTCACGCTGGCACCCGACCGGCAGACCGGTGGCATGGAGGTCTGCGGGGTGAGCTGAGGCGCTCCCCGGTATTCTGCTGGGCCCGGGACCGACGCGGTCGTACCGTTGTCCCGAACAGCCCGGTTCCATCCATCTCAACCGCGCCGACCGCCAGCCGGCGTAGGAGGAAACATGCCAGCCGACCGTATCGACGCCGTCGTCAGCCTCGCCAAGCGCCGGGGCTTCGTCTTCCCCTCCAGCGAGATCTACGGGGGCACCCGGTCGGCCTGGGACTACGGTCCGCTCGGCGTCGAGCTGAAGGAGAACGTCCGCCGGCAGTGGTGGCGGACCATGGTCCAGCAGCGCGACGACGTCGTCGGCCTCGACTCGGCGGTCATCCTGGCCCGCAAGGTCTGGGAGGCCAGCGGCCACATCGCCGAGTTCGTCGACCCGCTCACCGAGTGCCAGTCCTGCCACAAGCGGTTCCGGGCCGACCACCTGGAAGAGGCGTACGAGGCCAAGCACGGCAAGCCGCTGACCTCGCTGACGGAGCTGAACTGCCCCAACTGCGGCAACAAGGGCACCTTCACCGAGCCGAAGATGTTCAACGGCCTGATGAAGACCTACCTGGGCCCGGTCGAGAGCGACGAGGGCCTGCACTACCTGCGCCCGGAGACCGCCCAGGGCATCTTCGTCAACTACAAGAACGTGGAGACGGTCGCCCGCAAGAAGCCGCCGTTCGGCATCGCGCAGACCGGCAAGTCGTTCCGCAACGAGATCACCCCGGGCAACTTCATCTTCCGGACCCGCGAGTTCGAGCAGATGGAGATGGAGTTCTTCGTCGAGCCGGGCACCGACGAGCAGTGGCACGAGTACTGGCTGCAGGAGCGCTGGAACTGGTACCTGGACCTGGGCCTGTCCGAGGAGAACCTGCGCTTCTACGAGCACCCCAAGGAGAAGCTCTCCCACTACTCGAAGCGCACCGTCGACATCGAGTACAAGTTCCGGTTCGGCGGCACCGAGTTCGCCGAGCTGGAGGGCATCGCCAACCGCACCGACTTCGACCTGTCCACGCACAGCAAGCACTCCGGCGTCGACCTGTCGTACTTCGACCAGGGCAAGGGCGAGCGCTGGATGCCGTACGTGATCGAGCCGGCCGCCGGTCTCACCCGCGCGGTGCTGGCGTTCCTGCTGGAGGCGTACGACGAGGACGAGGCGCCGAACACCAAGGGCGGCGTGGACAAGCGCACCGTGATGCGCTTCGACCCGCGGCTGGCCCCGGTCAAGGTCGCGGTGCTGCCGCTGTCCCGCAACGAGGCGCTCTCGCCCAAGGCCAAGCAGCTCGCCGCCGACCTGCGCAAGCGCTGGGTGGTCGAGTTCGACGACTCGCAGGCGATCGGCCGTCGCTACCGCCGGCAGGACGAGATCGGCACGCCGTTCTGCGTCACCGTCGACTTCGACACGCTCGACGACAACGCCGTCACGGTGCGGAACCGGGACACCATGGCCCAGGAGCGCGTCGCGCTGGACCAGGTCGAGCGCTACCTGATCGAGCGCCTCCCCGGCTGCTGAGCTGTGTAAGGAAGGGCCCCTTCTTAGAGGTCCTAACTAAATGATGTTGGGCGTAACCGACCGGATGTGAGGGTCGTTTCGTCTGAACGTGAGGAGGGGTGAGCAGCCGCCGTGGATGGTCTCGGATGAGTTGTGGGCCGAGATCGCACCGCTGCTGCCACCCCGCCCTCCGCGGCGGAGCCGCTATCCAGGGCGTAGACCGCTGGATGACCGCAAGGTGTTGTGCGGGATCTTGTTCGTGCTCTACACCGCGATTCCGTGGGAGTACCTGCCCCAGGAACTCGGGTTCGGGTCGGGGATGACCTGCTGGCGCAGGTTGCGGGACTGGAATGACGCCGGGGTGTGGCAGCGGCTGCATGAGGTGCTGCTGGCCAGACTGCGCGGCGCGGGGCACCTGGACATGTCCAGGGCGGTGATCGACGGCTCGCACATCCGGGCGCTCAAGGGCGGCCCAAAACTGGTCCGAGCCCGGTCGACCGCCGCAAGCCTGGCTCGAAACACCACGTCATCACCGACGCCGGCGGGATCCCCCTCGCGGTCACGCTGACCGGCGGCAACCGACACGACTCCACCCAGACCACCGCCCTGCTCGACGCCATACCGGCGATCCGCGGACGCCCAGGCCCACCACGGCGGCGCCCCGACCGGCTATACGCCGATCGGGGCTACGACTACGACAGCCACCGCCAACACATCCGCGCCCGCGGCGTCACCCCCGTCATCGCCCGACGCGGCACACCGCATGGCTCCGGCCTCGGCACCCAACGCTGGGTCGTCGAACGCACCATCGCCTGGCTGCACTGGTTCCGCCGCCTGCGCATCCGCTGGGAAATCCGCGACGACATCCACCAGGCATTCCTCAGCCTCGCCTGCTCCCTCATCTGCTGGCGCCAACTCCAACGCACCCAGAGTTAGGAGTTCTTAACGCCTGGCGTCGAGAAGGGGCCCCTTCTTAACACCCGTCATCCGGGGAAGATCGGCTCCGCCCGTACGCCCGTCTCGGTCCCCAGCCCGCGCCGTGCCTCGGACGCGTCCTCCACCATGCGCCGCACGCGGCCCGGCTCCCTGCGGATCTGCGCCGGGGTGAAGTGCAGGACGAGCACCCCGTGCCGGCTCAGCTCGTTGTGCCGGTCCAGCGTCCGCGTCCAGTCGTTCGGGCTGAGGTGGTACTCCCGCGAGTCGACCTCCAACGCCAGCGCGCACTCGGCGAGGTAGCCGTCCGGCGTCGGCAGCCGGGAGCCGTCGGCCGCCGACAGTCGCGGGTTCCACAGGATCTCGGTGAGCACGCCGCTGCTGCTCAGGCACTCCCGCAGCTCGGTCTCCGGCGCCGAGCGGACCCCGTCGGTGATCTCTGCGAACGCCTTCCGGATCAGGGCGGTACGGCTACGCCTGGCTCGCCGGATCTCCCGGTCCAGGCTGGCCAGGTCGGTGAAGCCGCGCTGGACGGCTTCGGCCACGGTCGCCCGTACCGGCCGCAGCTGGCGCAGGTCGCGGGCCGCGTCCACCACCGCGCGCGCCGGCGAGCACACCGGATACAGCACGGTCCGCCGGGCCTGCGGATCAAGCTCCAGGGCACGCGCGATCACCGCGTGACCGGCCGAGCGGCGCCGCACGTGGTGCGGCAGGATCAGGTGTACGTCAGTGGTGCGCGGGCTGTGCCGGAAGCCGTACCAGATCAGGGCCGCCAGACCGGTGAGCTGTGCGTCGGCGCCCGCGTAGAGCGCGGCCGAGATGCGTCGTTGCTCGTCGGTGAGGGTGCCGGTGACGAGCGCGTACGTGGCCGGCAGGACGCGCTGCCACAGGCCGCGCCGGGTCTGCCGGTACAGGTACATGTCGTCGAATCCGACGCCGAGAAGCTGCGTCCGCGTGACGATCTGCTGCTGGCGTTCCGCCAGGTCGCTGAGTTCGGGTGGCTGTTCGGGCATACCCGGCAGCGTGCGGGTCCGCCCGATCCGTGTCCTGCCCGTGCGCCTGACCTGTGGACAGCCGTCGTCGTTGTGGAGGACCGTCTGCTGGCGGGCCGACTGTGATATGGGCCCTGTTAAGAAGGGGCCCCTGCTCTACCGGAGACGTTAACAAGGGGCCCCTCCTTACACTTGTCCGGTGGATGCGCTGAAGATCGGGCCGCACGAGGTGTGGCCCCCGGTGGTGCTCGCGCCGATGGCCGGGATCACCAACGTCGGCTTCCGACGGCTCTGCCGGGAGCAGGGCGGCGGCATCTACGTCTGCGAGATGATCACCACCCGGGCACTGGTCGAGCGGAACCCGAAGACGCTGCGGATGATCGCGTTCGGCGCCGAGGAGCGGCCGCGCAGCCTCCAGCTCTACGGCACCGACCCGGAGATCACCGCCGCCGCGGTGCGGATCGTGGTGGAGCGCGACCTCGCCGACCACATCGACCTCAACTTCGGCTGCCCGGTCCCCAAGGTCACCCGCCGGGGCGGCGGGTCCGCCCTGCCGTGGCGGCGCCGGCTCTTCGCCCGGCTGGTCAACGCCGCGGTCGACGCCGCGTCGCCCGCCGGAGTGCCGGTCACGGTCAAGATGCGCAAGGGCATCGACGACGACCACCTGACGTACGTCGAGGCCGGGCTGGCCGCCCAGGACGCGGGTGTCGCGGCGGTCGCCCTGCACGGGCGTACGGCCGCGCAGCGCTACTCCGGCACCGCGGACTGGGACGCCATCGGCACGCTCAAGCAGGCGCTCGACGTGCCGGTGCTCGGCAACGGCGACATCTGGGAAGCCGACGACGCGCTGCGGATGGTCGCCCACACCGGCGTGGACGGCGTGGTGGTCGGGCGCGGCTGCCTGGGCCGGCCCTGGCTCTTCGCCGACCTGGAGGCCGCCTTCGACGGTCGCGCCGAGCGGCGGCTGCCCTCGCTGGGCGAGGTGGCGCTGACCATGCGGCGGCACGCCGAGCTGCTGGTGGACCAGTTCGTCGCCGGCGCCCGGAACCCGGCCCGGGGCGAGCGGGACGGCTGCACCGACTTCCGCAAGCACGTGGCCTGGTATCTGAAGGGCTTTCCGATCGGCAGCGAGCTGCGTCGGTCGCTCGCCATGATCGAGAGTCTGGCGCAGCTCGACGACCTGCTCGGCAAGCTCGACCCGGCGGTGCCGTTCCCGGTGGAGAACCTCGGGCAGCCGCGCGGCCGTACCAACTCCCCGGGCAAGGTGTTCCTGCCCGACGGTTGGCTGGCCAGCCGCGACGACGACACCCCGCCGGACGGCGCCGAGCTGGACGACTCCGGCGGCTGACCCCGGACACGCCGAAGGGCCCGACCCCCACGGGGTCGGGCCCTTCGTTCTTCCGGTCAGGAGCTGTAGCCGCGGCTGGCGATCCAGTGCGCCAGGGCGTCCACGTCCATGCGGTAGGAGGCCTGGTCCGGGTTCGCCGAGTCGGCGATCGTCACGACCTTCCCGCCGTCGCGGTAGCCCACCACGCTGATGTAGTGGCCACCCTCGAAGGAGTGGGTGGTGCCGTCGGTGTCGGTCGCGGTGCCGGCGATGTTCGCCACCACGGCCCGGCCGTCGTCCACCGCGCGCACGATGTCGGCGCGCAGCTTGTCGGTCTTCTCGCCGGCCTTGTCCACGGGGATCTCGGTGGACTTGTAGACGTCCTTGCCGGTCTCCTTGTTCAGCACCGGGGTGATGTCGTTGATGGAGTTGGTGCCGTTCTCGGTGGTGCCCATCTCCTTGGCCATCGCGTCCACGTCGATGTTCTTGCCCTGCACGCTGAGCGCGTTGCGGGCGGCGGCGGGGCCGCAGAAGTAGAAGTTGGGCTGGGCCTCGTAGCGCACGCCCAGCTCCCGCTCGCCGTGACCGTGGCGGTCGGTCTGCACCTGCGCGGCGCGCTCGGCCGGGGTGGCCTGGGCGGCGATCGCGGGGCCGGCGATGCCACCGGCGGTGGCGGCGATGCCGGCGACGGTCAGGGCGGTCTTGCGCAGCAGAGTGGTAGCCATGATCAGTTGCCTCTCTGTCGGGGGTACGCGGCGACGGGGGGTGCCGCGAAGAAAGATCAGGTGGCTCGCTCGGGCGGCGGGGTGGCCTGCTCCGGCGGCTCGGGGATGTAACGACCGGGGGCCCGGGGTCATTCCCGGGGGCGCTGCCCGGCGGCGGTGCCGACTCGGCAGGCGCTGTCGACCTGCTCGGCGGCTCCGGGAGATGTAACGACCGGCGTCCCGGCCCGATTCCCGGCCCGCGGGGCGGGCGGTCGGCGGGTGCGGCGCGGTCTGCCATGTACAACGCCGCGCCCCCACCCCCGATTCCACCCCACCGGTGACCCCGACCACCCGGAAACCGGACAACCACCCCACCACGGCAGGCCGCCCGCTCTCACCGCCCCCGGCCCCCGCACGGCCGCCCCCCGCCACCTCGTTGATCAAGGAGTTTGCGTCGTGCACCGGCCTCAGTCGGACGCAAACTCCTTGATCAACGAAGTGATGGAGGGGAGTGCGGCGCCTTGGCTGCGTGTTTCGGCGCTGGCGGGATCGGCTCGGAGATCTTGGTACGTCCGCGCCCCTCCGGGGACCGTGTCGTACCAAGATCTCTGACGGCGTGGGCGTTTTGGGCGATCTGTCCGGTATTGGGGGTCTGCGGTCGGGCGGGCATGGGCGGGCGGGGAAGCCCAGGGAAGGAGGACGCCGGGCGGCGCGGGGAGCTGCGGCCGTGCCGCGTGCCGGGCCGTGACGGCCCGCAGGTGCTCGCGTCGGTGGGGGTGCCCGATCCCGTTCCTGGCCGGGATGGGTGCGGCGATCATGAAGTTGGCGGCTGTTCGTGTCCGGTTTGTCGCGTCAACTTCATGATCGACGGGTTGGGGGTCGGTGGGTCAGGGGGTGGGCGCGGTGTGGGGGGTGGGTTGGGTGGGGATCTGGGGTGGGGTGGGGGGCCAGGGGATCTCGGGGGAGCGGTGGAAGGTGATGCCGGCGGTGGCCCAGCGCGGGCCGTGGGCGGCGAGCCGGCTGCGGAACCGGGACCAGTCGTGCGTCTCGCGCGGTGACCAGCCCAGTTCGGCGACGGCGGGCAGGCGCGGGAAGAGCAGGAACTCGATCTCGGCCGCCGTGGTGACCGACTCGGTCCAGAGCGGGGCCTCCACCCCCAGCACCGCCTCGGCCGGCACGCCGTGCACGTGGGTGCCCGGATCCCAGTCGTACGCGCGTCGCACGTCGATGAGGCCGGCCCAGTCGTGCCCGATCGGGGTGTCCGGGGCGTACTTCATGTCCAGGTAGGCGTGGTTGCCGGGGGAGAGAATGAGGCGGGCGCCCCGGCGTACCGCAGCCGCCGTCTCCGGGTCGTCGCCGTTCGTGCCCCACCACTGCAGGACGCGCCCGTCGACGTGCTCCGCCGGGGCGAGCTGGTGCCAGCCGACGACCGTCTTCCCGGTGGCCGCGACCAGTTCCTGCGCCCGTGCGACGAAGGCGCGGTAGCTCTCCGCGGGCACCTTGAACGCCTCGTCGCCGCCGAGGTGCAACCAGGGCCCGGGGGTCAGCGCGGCCACCTCGCCGACCACGTCGGCGACGAACGCGTACGTCCGCTCGTCGGCCGGGTCGACGTAGCTGAACCCGACCTCCGTGCCGGTGTACGGCGGCGGCGCGATCTTGCCGGGGGCCAGTTCGGGGTACGCGACCAGCGCCGCGTTGGTGTGGCCCGGCAGGTCGATCTCGGGCACCACGGTCACGTGGCGGCGGGCGGCGTAGGCGACGATCCGCCGGTAGTCGTCCCGGGTGTACCAGCCGCCCGGGCCGCCGCCGACCTCGGTGGCGCCGCCGACCTCGGCGAGCCGGGGCCACGAGTCGACGGCGATCCGCCAGCCCTGGTCGTCGGTGAGGTGCAGGTGCAGGTGGTTGAGCTTGTACCGGGCCAGGTGGTCGATCACCCGCAGCACGTCCTGGACGCCGAAGAAGTGCCGGGCGACGTCGAGCATCGCGCCCCGGTAGGGGAAGCGCGGCCGGTCGACGATCGTGCCGCCGGGCACCATCCAGCGCTCGGTGACCGGGGTGGCGCTCTCGACCGCCGCGGGCAGGAGCTGCCGCAGCGTCTGCGCGCCGTGGAACAGGCCGGCCGGACCGGCGGCGGTGATCCGGACGCCGGTGGTGGTGACGTCGAGGCGGTACCCCTCGGCCCCGAGTTCGGCGATCGTCGGGTCGTCGGCCCGAGCGGCGCCGACCAGGGCGGCGTCGGCCGGGGACAGGGTGAGCGTCAACCGGCCCTCGGCCGCCTCCGCCGTGTCGGTCACCGGCAGCGGGAAGCCGGTGGCCGGGCGCAGCCAGCCGGCGAGCTGGTCGGCCACGTCGCGGCCGGCGGGATCGACGCGCAGTGCCGCGTCCGGGGTCAGGGCGAAGTCGCCGGCCGGGTCGGGGAGCACCCGCTCGGGGGCGGGCACCACCGCGTCCAGGCGGACCGGCGCGGGCGGGGCGAGCACGCCGGCGGCCCGGTCGGCAGCGACGCGGGCCAGCTCCGCGGCGGTCGGCGACACGTCGGGGAGGTGGTCGGCCGGCGGGCGGGCGACGGGCGGGAGTTCGGTCGGCTGCGGCCCGTTCTCGGGGGCGGCGGGGATGGTCGGCACGGCGACGGCTCCGAGGGTGTATTTGCGCGGGATATGGCAAAGGTCAGGTTCGGCGATATCCAGTGCCGTCAAGAGTACGAGGGGAATCGGAATTGCGTGATCCTGCGCGTGGAAGCGTTCCCAACAACCGGTACGGACGCGGGCAGTGGTGACCGTTGTGCCGATTGTCACCGAACGGTCCCAGGCCTCGCGAAGTTCGCTTAACCTTCGCCCACCGATCGCTGACGAGCCGGGATTACCGGTGGTCGCTCCCGGGGTATGTCCGAACTGAACCTTCGTTAAGTGTCAATGGCGCGCGTGGGAGGCTCTGGTGGCAGCGCAAGAGACGGTCGAGCACAAGTACGTCTACGACTTCGCCGAGGGCAACAAGGACCTCAAGGACCTGCTCGGTGGCAAGGGTGCCAACCTCGCCGAGATGACCAACCTCGGCCTGCCGGTCCCGCCCGGCTTCACCATCACCACCGAGGCCTGCAAGGCGTACCTGACGACCGGCCGTGAGCCGGACGGCCTGGCCGGTCAGATCGAGGCCCACCTGGAGTCGCTGGAGCGCGAGATGGGCCGCCGCCTGGGCGACCCGGACGACCCGCTGCTGGTCTCCGTACGCTCCGGCGCCAAGTTCTCCATGCCCGGCATGATGGAGACCGTCCTCAACGTCGGCCTCAACGACCGCAGCGTGGTCGGCCTGAGCAACCAGGCGGGTGGGAACGACAGGTTCGCCTGGGACTCCTACCGCCGTCTGATCCAGATGTTCGGCAAGACCGTCTGCGAGGTGCCGGGCGAGGAGTTCGAGCACGCGCTCGACGAGGCCAAGCGCGCCAAGGGCACGCAGAACGACCTCGACCTGGACGCCGACGACCTGCGCGGGCTGGTCGACGCGTACAAGCAGATCTTCGCCAAGCACACCGGTCGCGAGTTCCCGCAGGAGCCGCGGGAGCAGCTCGACCTGGCCATCCGCGCGGTCTTCGACTCGTGGAACGCGGAGCGGGCGATCCTCTACCGCCGCCAGGAGCGGATCCCGGCCGACCTGGGCACCGCGGTCAACGTGGTGAGCATGGTCTTCGGCAACCTCGGGCCCGACTCCGGCACCGGCGTCGCGTTCACCCGCGACCCGGGCAGCGGCGCGCAGGGCATCTACGGCGACTACCTGGCCAACGCCCAGGGCGAGGACGTGGTGGCCGGCATCCGCAACACCGTGCCGTTGCAGGATCTGGAGCGGCTCGACAAGACCTCCTACGACCAGCTGCTCGGCATCATGGCCCGGCTGGAGGAGCACTACAAGGACCTCTGCGACATCGAGTTCACCATCGAGCGCGGCAAGCTCTGGATGCTGCAGACCCGGGTCGGCAAGCGCACCGCCGCCGCCGCGTTCGTCATCGCCGGCCAGCTCGTCGACGAGGGCCTGATCGACCTGGACGAGGCGCTGCACCGGGTCAACGGCGCGCAGCTCGCCCAGCTGATGTTCCCGCGCTTCCAGCTCGACCACGAGTTCCAGCCGGTGGCCAAGGGCATCGGCGCGTCCCCGGGCGCCGCCTCCGGCAGGGTGGTGTTCACCTCGGCCCGCGCCGTCGAGCTGGCCGCCGAGGGGGAGTCGGTGATCCTGGTCCGCCGGGAGACCAACCCGGACGACCTCAACGGCATGATCGCGGCCAAGGGCATCCTCACCTCGCGCGGCGGCAAGACCAGCCACGCCGCCGTGGTGGCCCGGGGCATGGGCAAGACCTGCGTCTCCGGCGCGGACGAGCTGGAGGTGAACGTCCCGGCGAAGACGTTCACCGTCGGCGGGCACACCGTCGGCGAGGGCGACGTCGTCTCCATCGACGGCACCACCGGCAAGGTCTACCTCGGCGAGGTGCCGGTCATGCCGTCGGAGGTGGTCCAGTACTTCGAGGGCGAACTCGACCCGGAGACCACCGACGATCCGCTGGTCCGGGCCGTACACCGGATCATGACGCACGCGGACGCGGCGCGGCGGCTGCGGGTCCGCACGAACGCCGACACCGGCGCGGACGCGGCCCGGGCCCGGCGCTTCGGCGCCGAGGGCATCGGCCTGTGCCGCACCGAGCACATGTTCCTCGGCGACCGCCGGGAGCTGGTCGAGCGCCTCATCCTCGCCTCCGGCGAACGGGAGCGCGACGACGCGCTCGCCGCGCTGCTGCCGTTGCAGCGGGCCGACTTCGTCGAGATCTTCCGGGAGATGGACGGCCTGCCCGTCACCGTGCGGCTGATCGACCCGCCGCTGCACGAGTTCCTGCCGCCGCTGGAGCAGCTCGCGGTCAACGTCGCGGTCGCACAGGAACGCGGCGAGGACGTGGCCAAGGAGGAGGCGCTGCTCTCCGCCGTCCGGCGGATGCACGAGGAGAACCCGATGCTGGGCCTGCGCGGCGTGCGGCTCGGCCTGGTCATCCCGGGCCTGTTCGCCATGCAGGTGCGCGCGATCGCCGAGGCCGCCGTCGCGGTCGTCCGGGACGGCGGCAGGGCCTGCCCGGAGATCATGGTGCCGCTGGTCGGCGCGGTTCAGGAGCTGGAGACGGTACGCGCCGAGGCCGAGAAGATCATCGCCGAGGTGGTCGGGGACAGCGGTGTCGAGGTGCTGATCGGCACGATGATCGAGGTGCCCCGGGCCGCGCTGACCGCCGGCCAGATCGCCGAGGCCGCCGAGTTCTTCTCCTTCGGCACCAACGACCTGACCCAGATGGGTTGGGGCTTCTCCCGCGACGACGTGGAGGGCGCGTTCTTCTGGCGCTACCTCGAGCTGGGCATCTTCGGCATCTCGCCGTTCGAGTCGATCGACACCGACGGTGTCGGCCGGCTGGTCCGGATCGCCGCCGAGGAGGGCCGGGCGGCGCGGCCCGGGCTGAAGCTGGGCGTCTGCGGCGAGCACGGCGGCGACCCGGAGTCGGTGCACTTCTTCCACTCCGTCGGGCTGGACTACGTCTCCTGCTCGCCGTTCCGGGTGCCGGTGGCCCGGCTGGAGGCCGGTCGCGCGGCCATCAGCACCACCGGTTCCGACTCGCGCTGAACGCCGCCGGGCGGGCCGTCGCCGACCTGCGGCGGCCCCGCCTGGCGCGCCATCGCGGCCACCCCGGCGTAACCTGAGCTTCCGCCACGTGTCGATCAGGAGGGGTGTCCGCATGAGCGCCGTCTGGGAGAACCTGACCATCGACGCCCGGGACCCGTCCCGGCTCGCCCGCTGGTGGGCGGAGGCGCTCGGCTACCAGGTGACCGTCGACAAGCCGGACGAGGTGGAGATCCGCCGGACCCCCGACTCGCTGCCCGGGATCGTCTTCGTCCCGGTGGCCGGGCCGAGGGCGGGCAAGAACCGGCTGCACATCGACCTGCGCCCGGCCGACCAGGAGGCCGAGGTGGAACGGCTGGTCGACATGGGCGCGCGGCACGTCGACATCGGGCAGGGCGAGGTGGAGTGGACGGTGCTGGCCGACCCGGAGGGCAACGAGTTCTGCGTCTTGCGCCCGCGAAGCGACGTTGCACGCTGACGACGCGGAGCGGCTGGTCGTCGAGGCGCCGAAGGACACCGGCTACGGGCGCTCGCCGTTCGAGCGGGACCGGGCCCGGGTGCTGCACTCGGCGGCGTTCCGTCGGCTCGCCGCGAAGACCCAGGTGCACGCCGCCGGCACCGACGACTTCCTGCGGACCCGGCTGACCCACTCGCTGGAGGTCGCGCAGATCGCCCGGGAGATGGGCGCCCGGCTCGGCTGCGACCCCGACGTGGTGGACACCGCCGGGTTGGCGCACGACCTGGGGCACCCGCCGTTCGGGCACAACGGCGAGTACGCGCTGGACGAGCTGGCCGCCGCCTGCGGCGGCTTCGAGGGCAACGCGCAGACGCTGCGGGTGCTGACCCGGCTGGAGGCCAAGGTGCTCGCCCCGGACGGGCGCTCGGTCGGGCTGAACCTGACCCGGGCCGCGCTGGACGCGGTCGGCAAGTACCCGTGGCCGCGCCGGCCCGGCGAGCGCAAGTTCGGCGTGTACGCCGACGACCGGCCGGTCTTCGACTGGGTGCGCGCGGGCTCCCCGCCCGGCGACCGCCGCTGCCTGGAGGCCCAGGTGATGGACTGGGCCGACGACGTGGCGTACTCGGTACACGACGTCGAGGACGGCATCCACGGCGGGTACGTCGACCTGCGCCCGCTGCTGGCCGACCCGGACGAGCGGCGGGCGCTCTGCGCCGACGTGGCGGCCACCTACTCCGGGGAGGCGCCGGAGGACCTGGGCGAGGTGCTGGGCGGCCTGCTCGCCGATCCGGTGCTCGCCCCGCTCGCCGCGTACGACGGCAGTCACCGCGCCCTCGCCGCGCTGAAAGCCACCACCAGCGTGCTCACCGGCCGCTTCGTGTCGACCGTGGTGGCGGCCACCGAGGAACGCCACGGTCCCGGCCCGCACCGCCGCTACGCGGCCGACCTGGTGGTGCCGCGCCGCATCCGGGCGCAGTGTGCGCTGCTCAAGGGCATCGCCCTGCGCTACGTGATGCGTCGTCCCGGCGCCCTTGGTCGCTACACCCGGCAGCGGGAGCTGCTCGCCGAGCTGGTCGCCGTGCTGCGCGACCGGGCTCCGGACGCGCTCGACCCGGTCTTCGCCCCGCTCTGGCGTGAGGCCCCGGACGACGCGGCGCGGCTGCGGGTGGTGGTCGACCAGGTCGCCTCGCTCACCGATCCGGCCGCGCTGGCCTGGCACGCCCGGCTGGTGTCGGCGGGCTGACCGCACCGCCCCCGGGCGCGGACGAGAAGTTAGGGTAGCCTAAGCGGCATGACGGAACGCCCGAAGACGCTCACCGCCGCCACGGTCGTCCGGACCTCGCGGCCCACCCCGCACCTGATCCGCCTCGTGCTGGGCGGGGGCGAGCTGACCGGCCTGCCGGTGGGGGCGTACACCGACCACTACGTGAAGTTCGTCTTCCCGCCGGCCGGGGTGACCTACCCGCACCCGGTCGACATGGCCACCATCCGGCGTGAGTTCCCGGTCGAGCAGTGGCCGCGACTGCGCGCGTACACGGTGCGGGCCTGGGACGCGGCTGCCGGCGAGCTGACCGTGGACGTGGTCCACCACGGCGACGAGGGGCTGGCCGGCCCGTGGGCGGCCGCGCTGCGCCCCGGTGACCGGGTGCTCTTCGCCGGGCCCGGCGGCGCGTACGCCCCGGACCCGGCGGCCGACTGGCACCTGCTGGCCGGGGACGAGAGCGCACTCCCGGCGATCGCCGCCGCCCTGGAGCGGCTGCCGGCCGGCGCGCCGGCCAAGGTGTACGTCGAGGTGGACGGCCCGGCCGACGAGCTGCCCCTGGTCAGCGCCGGTGCGGTCGAGCTGCGGTGGCTGCACCGCGCCGGCCGTCCGTTCGGCGCGCCCCTGGTCGAGGCGCTGCGAGCGTTGGAGTTCCCGCCCGGCCGGGTGCACGCGTTCGTGCACGGGGAGGCCGGCGCGGTCAAGGAGTTGCGCCGGCTGCTGCGGGTCGAGCGGGGCGTGCCCCGGGGGGACCTGTCCATCTCCGGCTACTGGCGGCGCGGCATGGACGACGAGGGCTGGCGTTCCACCAAGCCAGCCTGGAACGCCGAGGTCGAGGCCGAGGAGGCCGCCGCCGTCTGAACCCGGCGGCGGACCTGGGGGTTTTCGGCCCGGGCGGGGTGCCGGTCCGCCGAGGATGGGGCCATGGCGGAACAGGTGGGGGAGCGGCCCGCGACGCGACCGGCCGACCGGGTGGTGCTCGGGTTCGGGGTGGCCGGTGTGCTGGCCGTGGTGCTCTGGGGCGTGTTCGCCCGTGGCTCGTTGGCCCGCTTCGGCGAGGCCGGGCTGAACTGGACGATCGACACCTTCGGCTGGTTCTTCGTGGTCGCCGCCGACGCGTTCCTGGTGCTGGCCGTGGTCGTCGCCGCCTCCCGGTTCGGCCGGATCCGCCTCGGGGCCGACGACGAGGAGCCGGAGTTCACCGGGCTGGCCTGGATCGCCATGATGTTCAGCGCCGGCATGGGCATCGGCCTGGTCTTCTTCGCCGTCGCCGAGCCGATCCAGCACTACGCGGCGCCGCCGCCCTCCTCCGGCGTCGAACCGCAGACCGGCGCCGCCGCGGCCACGGCCATGCAGTACACGCTGTTCCACTGGACGCTGCACCCGTGGGGCATCTACGCGATCGCGGCGCTCGCGCTGGCGTACTCGACGTTCCGCAAGGGGCGGGGCAACCGGATCTCGTCGGCGTTCGCGCCGCTGCTGGGGGCCCGCACGGACGGCGTGCTCGGCCGGGCGATCGACCTGCTGGCGGTCTTCGCCACGGTGTTCGGCTCGGCGACCAGCCTCGGGCTGGGCGCGCTCCAGGTGGCGGCCGGTCTGGACCTGGTGGTCGGCGTGGCGGACAGCCGGGCCGTCGAGTTGGTGATCATCGGCGCCCTGACGCTGGCGTTCGTGATCTCCGCGTTCTCCGGACTGCACCGTGGGGTGAAGTGGCTGTCCACGACCAATGTGCTGATCGCGGTCCTGCTGATGCTGTTCGTCTTCGTGGTCGGCCCGACCGTCTACACCCTGGAGGTGCTGCCGGCCGCGGTCGGCGACTACCTGAGCGGCCTGGTGCGGATGTCGACCCGCACCGGCGCCTTCTCCGACCCGGCCTGGCTGGGCTCGTGGACGATCTTCTACTGGGCGTGGTGGATCTCCTGGGCGCCGTTCGTCGGCACCTTCATCGCCCGCATCTCGCGCGGGCGTACGGTCCGGCAGTTTCTGATCGGGGTGCTGCTGGTGCCCAGCGGCGCGAGCGCGGTGTGGTTCGCGGTGCTGGGCGGGACCGCGCTGCGGACCCAGGCCACCGGCACCCGGGACCTGGTGGCCGACGTGGGCGCCGGCTCCGAGCAGGCGCTGTTCGGGCTGCTCGACGCGTTGCCGCTGGCGACGCTGACCAGCGTGCTCGCCATGCTGCTGATCGCGCTCTACTTCGTCACCAGCGCCGACTCCGCCTCCCTGGTGCTCGGGTCGTTGAGTTCGCGCGGCGCGCTGCGGCCGCACCGTGCCGTGGTGGTGCTCTGGGGCGTCCTCATCGGCGCGGTCGCCGCCGCGTTGCTGCTGGCCGGTGGTCTGGCCGCGTTGCAGCAGGCCACCATCCTGGTCGCGTTGCCGTTCGTGGTGGTGATGCTCGGCCTGGCCGTGTCCATGGTCCGGGAGATGGCCGCTGATCCGGCGCTGCGCGGCGGGGCCCGACCCCGGCGCTCCGGACTGGCCGCCGCGGTCCGGGCCGCCCGGTCGTACGAGGAGGAGGACCCGCCGCCGGTCACCCGGTGGTTGCACCGCCCGCGCCGTTGAGCGGGTGTACCTCAAGCTGTAGTAGAGGTGCTACATTCCGGGGCATGACTGCGGTCGAACTCCCGGGGGCTGTCGCGGCTCCCCGACCTCCCGACGAGGACCTCGTCCTCGACGTCCGCGACCTGCGCATGCGCTACGGCGCCGTCGACGTGCTGCACGGCGTGGATCTCACCGCCCGGCGGGGCGAGGTGGTCGCCCTGCTCGGGCCGAACGGCGCCGGCAAGACCACCACCATCGAGATCCTCGAAGGCTTCCGGCTGCCGTCGGCCGGCACGGTCCGGGTGCTCGGTGTCGACCCGGCTCGCGGTGACGAACGGTGGCGCGCCCGGCTCGGCGTGGTGCTCCAGTCCTGGCGAGACCACGGCAAGTGGCGGGTGCGGGACCTGCTGGCCCACCTCGGCGACTTCTACGCGCCGTACGCCACCGACCGGATCCCGCGCCCGTGGCCGGTCGACGACCTGCTGGCGACCGTGGGGCTGACCGCGCACGCCGGCAGCCGGGTGGCCCGGCTCTCCGGGGGGCAACGCCGGCGGCTCGACGTGGCGGTCGGCATCGTGGGCCGGCCGGAGCTGCTGTTCCTGGACGAGCCGACGGTCGGCTTCGATCCGGCGGCCCGGCGCGAGTTCCACGAGCTGGTGCACCGCCTCGCCGACCTGGACGAGACCACCATCGTGCTGACCACCCACGACCTGGCCGAGGCGGAGAAGCTGGCCGACCGGATCCTCATCCTGGCCGGTGGCCGGATCATCGCCGACGGCTCGCCGGACCAGCTGGCCCGGCGCGTCGCCGGGGACGCCGAGGTCCGCTGGACCCGCGACGGCGAGCGCTACGTGCACGCCACCGCCGACGCCACCGCCTTCCTGCGCGACCTGCTCCGCGAGCACGGCGACCGGGTGCGGGAGCTGGAGGTGCGCCGGGCGAGCCTGGAGGACGCGTACCTGACGCTGGTGCACGAGGAGGAGACCGGGATCCGCACCGGCCGGGCCGAGCGGGTGTGGCAGCAGGAGGAGGACCGATGAACCCGACCACCGCCGCGCTGCGCGCCGGGCTGCGGCGCGGCCTGATCGAGCTGCGCACCACGTTCACCAACGGCCAGGACCTGTGGAACTACTTCTTCCCCACCGCGGTCCTGCTGGTCGCCATGTTCTTCATGCGCGGCTCGACCGTGCCCGGCACCGACTTCTCGCTCGGCGCCCGGACGCTGCCCAGCGCCCTGGGCATGGGCCTGCTCTTCGGCGGCCTGCTCGGGCTGGCCCAGCAGCTCATCGTCGACCGGGAGGACGGCACGCTGCTGCGCGCCAAGGCGATCCCCAACGGAATGCTCGGCTACCTGGTCGGCAAGCTCGTGCTGATCTCGGCGATCTCACTGATCGGCCTCGTCATCCAGCTCGTACCCGGACTGTTCTTCCTGGACGGGCTGCGGCTCGGCGACCCGGGCGCGTGGCTGACCCTGGCCTGGGTGGTGCCGTTCGGTCTGGTGGCCACGCTGCCGCTCGGCGCGGTGATCGGCTCGCTGATCGAGAACCCGCGCAACATGGGCCTGGTGGTCCTGCCGATCTTCGGTCTCATCGCCCTGTCGGGCATCTTCTACCCGATCAACGGCCTGCCCGGTTGGCTCCAGGGCGTCGCCCAGGTCTTCCCGCTCTACTGGCTAGGCTTGGGCATGCGCTCGGCGCTGCTCCCGGCCGACCTGGCGGCGGTCGAGCTGGGCGGCTCCTGGCGCCACCTGGAGACGCTCGGCGTGCTCGGCGCCTGGGCGCTGCTCGGGCTCGTGCTGGCCCCGGTGGTGCTGCGCCGGATGGCCCGCCGGGAGTCCGGCTCGCGGGTCGCGGCCCGGCGGGAGCGGGCCATGCAGCGGGTCGGATGAGAGGGCGTCGATGAGCGAGACCGTGCACAACCGGATCGCGGTGCTGCGCGCCGAACGGGGCATCTCCCGGCGGCAACTGGCCGACGCGCTCGGTGTGCACTACCAGACCGTCGGTTACCTGGAGCGCGGCGAGTTCCGGCCCAGCCTGCACCTGGCGTTGCGCATCGCCGCCCACTTCGAGGTGCCGGTCGAGGTGGTCTTCTCCATCGAGCCGTTCCCGCGCATCGGGGACCCCGCCGCGGTCCGCTCGGCCTGAGCCGGCGGGGGCGGGCGGCGTCCGCCACACGCCCGTCCCCCCGGCCACCGGATCGTCGGTCCGGCAGGGCAGGATGTACGCCGAGGAGGTGGCGGCCATGGCGGGGCGGATCCGGGACGAGGACATCGCGCTGGTCCGCGAGCGCGCCGCCATCGCGGACGTCATCTCCGAGGTGGTGACGCTCAAGTCGGCCGGCGGTGGCAACCTCAAGGGGCTCTGCCCGTTCCACGACGAGAAGAGCCCCTCGTTCAACGTCTCGCCCGCCCGCAACGTGTTCTACTGCTTCGGCTGCGGGGTCGGCGGCGACGCGATCAAGTTCCTGATGGATGCCGAGCACCTGAGCTTCGTCGAGTCCGTCGAGCGGCTCGCCGCCCGGGCCGGCATCCAGCTGCGCTATGTCGAGGACGACCGGTCCGCCCCGCGCCCCCGCCCGCAGCAGGGGCAGCGGCAGCGGCTGGTGGCCGCGCACGCCGCCGCCGTCGAGTTCTACCGCGCCCAGCTCACCACCGCCGGCGCCCGTCCGGCCCGGGAGTTCCTCGCCGGGCGCGGCTTCGACCGGGCCGCCGCCGAGCGCTACGGCTGCGGTTTCGCCCCCGACGGGTGGGACCTGCTCACCAAGCACCTGCGTCAGCAGGGCTTCAGCCACGACGAGCTGGTCACCGCCGGTCTGTCCCGCCCGGCCCGCTCCGGCTCGCTGATCGACCGGTTCCGCCGCCGGCTGATGTGGCCGATCCGGGACATCACCGGCGACGTGATCGGCTTCGGCGCCCGCAAGCTCTTCGACGACGACGACGGCCCGAAATACCTCAACACCCCCGAGACGCCGATCTACAAGAAGTCGCACGTCCTCTACGGCATCGACCAGGCCAAGCGGGAGATCGCCAAGCAGGGCAAGGTGGTGGTGGTCGAGGGCTACACCGACGTGATGGCCTGCCACCTCGCCGACGTGCCGACCGCGGTGGCGACCTGCGGCACGGCGTTCGGCGGCGACCACATCTCGGTGCTGCGTCGGGTGCTCTTCGACAGCGACGAGCGGGCCGGGGAGATCATCTTCACGTTCGACGGCGACGCCGCCGGGCAGAAGGCCGCGCTGCGCGCCTTCGAGGACGACCAGCGCTTCGTCGGGCGCACGTTCATCGCGGTCAGCCCCGACAACATGGACCCGTGCGAGCTGCGCCTGGCCAAGGGCGACCTGGCCGTCCGGGACCTGGTCGCGCGTCGCGAGCCGCTCGTCGACTTCGCGCTCCGGCACGTGATCAACCGGTTCGACCTGGACACCGTCGACGGCCGGGTGGAGGCGATGCGCCGGGCCGCGCCGCTGGTCGCGAAGATCAAGGACCGGGAGAAGCGCCCGGAATACGTCCGCAAGCTCGCCGGGGACCTCGGCATGGAGATCGAGCCGGTGCAGCGTGCCGTGCTGGCCGCCGCGCACGGGCAGCCCGCCGCCGGCGGGTCCGCCTCCGCGTCCGCGCCGACCCGGCGGGGCCCGGCCGCCCCGAGCGTGGACAGCCCACGCTCCATGGTGGAGCGGGAGGCGCTGAAGCTGGCGTTGCAGGAGCCGGTGCTGGCCGGTCCGATGTTCGACGCCGTCGAGGCCGCCGACTACCAGCATCCGGTGCACGTGGCGGTGCGCGCCGCCGTGGCCGCCGCCGGCGGGGCGTCCGGTGCCACCGGCGGCGCGGTCTGGATCGAGCAGGTCCGCGACGCCTGCGACGACCTGGCCGCCCAGGCGCTCGTCGGCGAGCTGGCGGTCGAGCCGCTGCGCATCGACGGCGAGCCCGACCCGAGGTACGTGTCGGTCACCATGGCCCGGCTCCAGTGGAGTTCGGTGACCGGCCGGATCCGGGACCTGAAGTCGAAGATCCAGCGGATCAACCCGGTCAGCAACAAGGACGAATACTTCGCCCTGTTCGGGGAGCTGCTCTCGCTCGAACAGCACGCGCGGGCGCTGCGCGAGCAGGCCGCCGGAGGACTGTGATGGGTCTGTTCAACCGCCGCCCGAAGCTCCCGCCGGCCGACCGGCCGCCGCTGACCGCCGACGAGCGGGTGCTGGCCTGGGCCGCCGCCGGCAACGGCGAGGGCGACGGCGTGCTCGTCGCCAGCAACCGCGGGCTCTGGCTGCCCGGCCGCGCGGAGCGACTCGGCTGGCACGACATCCTCAAGGTGGTCTGGTCCGGCCGGGAGCTCACCGTCACCCCGGCCGAGACGGTCGGCGAACGCGACGGCGGCTACCTGGTCGTCGCCGACCGTCCGGCCGAGACCTACCTGCTGGTCGACCCGGGTGACCTGCCGCACCAGGTGCGGACCCGGGTCACCGGCTCGGTGGCGTACACCGCGCACCATCCGGTGCCCGGCGGCGCCGGCCGGATCGCCGCCCGCCGGGTGCCCGGCGTCGACGGGCTGAGCTGGACGGTCCGGTACGACCCGGGCACGCCGGCCGACGACGAGGCGGTGGTCGCCGAGACCGACCGCCTGGTCGCCGCGGCCCGGGCCACCACCACGCCCGCCGACGTCTAACCACCCGGGCCGTCAAGCGCCGGTTGCCGGTCCTCCGGCATCGCCGCCCCGCGCCGTGCCGTCACCTCGCGGGCGGCCATGACCGCGACGGCGATCGAGACGAGGTACCCGGCGAACAGGACGGCCAGGAGCCCGCGGGCCGGCGGGCCCCAGTGCCACATCAGGGCACCGGAGACGGTGGCGGTCGCCAGGTTCAGGACGACATAGAAGCGGGCCAGCCCTCGCCCCCACCGGTAGGCCCACGCACGGTCGCCGCGCAACCCTCCACAGACGATCCCGGTCACGATGGCGAGCAGGAACGACGCGATGATGTCGCCGAGCCAGACCGCCGTGCCGACGGGGTGTTCGAGGGTATCGAAGAGCAGCAGGTCGACCGGCCCGAGGAGGGGCGCGAGATTCAGGGTGGTGAGCAGCCACAGGGTGCCGCGGAACAGCACCGAGCCGACCAGGCCGATCGTCAGCCAGGTGCCGGCGCGTCCGTTGTGGGGCATGCCCGGATTATGCGCCGTCCGTCGTCCCGACGGGGGCGCCGCCGGGGCGACCGCGTCGACCGGTGACGGTGACGCCCCGGCGTCCCCAGGACCCGGTCAGACCGCGGTGGAGAGACGGACCGGCACCTGCATCTCGGTCACCCACCGCTCCGGGTCGTCCATCGGGCAGTCCAGGTAGACCTCGCGGGCGAAGCCCGGTTCGATCGCCCGGTGGCCGTTGTCGTCGATCCAGGTGGCGATCTTCTGGCCGGTCCGGAACGCCTCCGACATCGGGCCGTGGTGCAGTGCGGTCGCCGCGTCGGCGACGGGCGGGAGCGTGACCACCTCGAAGCCGTCGGCCGGGTCCACCTCGGCGTCCCCGATCGGGAACGCCGCGTGCACCCGGATCGTCTCGTCGCCCGGCTCGGACGGCGCCGGCTCGTACCAGGCGATCGGCGCGCCCGTGACCGGCACCCGGTGCCGCCCCAGCAGCTCCATCAGTCGCGGATAGAGCGGAGAGAGGTTCTCCGTGATCGACGTCGGGTGGTCGTAGCCGGCGGCGGTGGCGGACAGCTGCGCCACCCGGATCGCCGGGATGTTCTTCAGGACGACGTCTCCGGTGTCCATGTGTCCCTCGCTCTCGATCATCCGGAGGCGCGCGTCGACCTGGGCCAGGCGGGCGGTCCTGCCGCATGCGCGAGGCCAGTTCGGCCCGGCGCAGGCGCAGCATGCCGCGCAGCTCGGCGGCGTCCACCTTCTCGTCGATCAGCGCCTGCACCTGCTGGAGGCTGAAGCCCAGGTCCTTGAGGGCGGTCACCCGGTTGAGCAGGCGCAGCTGCGCGGCGGTGTAGAAGCGGTAGCCGCTGTGCGGATCGACGTGGGCGGGACGCAACAGGCCGATGGCGTCGTAGTGGCGCAGCATGCGCACCGACACCCGGCCCAGGCCGGCGAACTCTCCGATACTGAACATGGTCCTCCCAGCTTCGGCCCTGACACCGTGTGAGGGTCAAGCTCGGCGCGGTCAGCCGTCGTCGCGGTAGAACCGCGCCGCGCCCGGGTGCAGCGGAATCGGGTCGGTCAGCGCCGCGCTGGACCGGGTGAAGTTCGCCGCCTCCGGGTGCACCCGGACCAGCTCGCCCTGCCAGGTGAAGAGCACCCGGGTCAGGTCGTACGCGAGTTGGTCCGGCATGTCCGCGGCCACCAGGATCACGTTCGCCACCGTGATGGTCGGCGTCGGCTCGGGCGTGCCGTAGACCTCCTTCGGCAGCGTGGCGGTGGTGTAGACCGAGCCGTAACGGGCCCCCAACGGCTCGATCAGTTCGGTCAGCGGCAGCAGCCGGAACGCGCCGGGGGCGGCGGAGAGCAGGTCCTTGACGCCGGGGGTGGGCAGCCCGCCGGAGAAGAACATGGCGTCCAGCGCGTTGGCCCGCATCTGCTTCACGGTCTCCGGCAGCGACAGGTTGACCCGCCGGATGTCCCGGTCCGGGTTGATGCCGCCGGCGGTCAGCAGGCGGCCGGCGATGATGTCGGTGCCGGACCTCGGCGAGCCGGTGGAGATCCGCTTGCCGCGCAGGTCCGCGAAACTGCGGATCTTGCCGTCGGCCCGAACGATCACGTGGGTGTAGTTGCTGTAGACGCGGGCCAGCGCCCGCACCGGCTGCGGTTGCTTGTCGAACGCGCCCCGCCCGTTGACCGCGTCCGCGGCGGTGTCCGCCAGGCTGAACGCGATCTCCATGTCGCCACCGGCCACCCGGGTGATGTTCTCCACCGACGCCCCGGTCGGCTCCGCCCGTGCCTCGTAGCCGGGCAGGTGGCGGCTGATCAGGTCGGCGTACCCGCCGCCGAGCTGGTAGTAGACGCCGGTGGTGTTGCCGGTGGCCAGGAAGATCCGCCCGCCGTGCCACGCCGGCGTCCCGGCGTCCCCGCCGCCGCAGCCGGCCAGCAGCGCGACCGCCGACAGGGCGGCCACCAACCACCGCGGGCGGCCGGTCACCGGCGGGCCGCCGGTTCCAGCGCCTCCGCCACCCGCTGCACCAGCGTCGCCGTCTCGTAGCCGATCTGGCCCAGGTCGCAGCCGGGCGCGGCGAGCACGCCGAGCAGCGCCCGCTCACCGACCGCCATCACCAGCATCACGCCGCCGTCCATGTCCACGATCTGCTGGCGTACCCGGCCGGCGGACATCAGCCGGGCCGCCCCGACGGTCAGGCTCGCCAGACCGCTGATCACCGCGGCGAGCTGGTCGACCTGGTCGGCGGAGAGGTCGGGGGAGGCGGCGAGCCGCAGGCCGTCCTCGGAGACCGCGAGCGCGTGCGAGACGTCCGGCACCTGCTCGGCGAAGTTCGCCAGCAGCCAGTCGAGTCCGGCGGTAACGGGTGTGGTCATGGCGTTCTCCCGGTGGGTGTGGTGTTCGGGGCACGGCGCGTCGCGCTGGCCACCCCCTCGGCGAGGGCGGACAGCCGGGCGCGTACCACCTCGGGGTCGAGCAGGTCCGTCGCGGGCGGTGACGCGGGGGCGTCGGGCATCGGCGCGGGCAGGTGCCCGCCCCGGGTCCGGCGCGGCAGGCCGGCGGCGGTGGTGGACACGGGCGCCGGCGGCGCGCTGGCCGGGCGGATCCGCGCCACGCTGGGCGCCAGCAGGGCGCTGCCCGGGGGGCGTACCGCGGCGACGCCCCGCACGACGCCCGCCGACGGCGCGGCCTCGGCCGTCACCGGCGCGGCGGCGACCAGGCCCCGGGTGGTGGCCGGGCGGGTCGCGGCCGCGCCCGCGGTGAACCAGGGCGCGGCGAGCCCGGTCGGTGACCGGCGTTCGGCGGTGGGCCGGCGACTCACCGACTCGACCCGGGTCAGCACCGACTCGGGCACCTCCACCTGGGCCACCGTGCCACCGGAGGCGTCGTGCAACTGCACCCGGATCCCGTGCCGGGCGGCCAGGTGCGCCACCACGTGCAGGCCCATGCTGCCGGCGGCGGCGCTGGACAGCGTGGCCGGCACGGCGAGCCGCTCGTTGATCTCGGCCAGCCGGCCGTCGCTGATGCCGATGCCCTGGTCGTGCACGCGCAGGACGAGGCCGTCGACGGTGCGCCGCCCGTCGACCAGCACCCGGGCGTCCGGCGGGGAGTAGACGGTGGCGTTCTCCAGCAGCTCGGCCAGCAGGTGCACCAGGTTGCCGACGGCCGCGCCGTGCACCGCGGCGGTCGGCACGTCGATCTCCACCCGGAGGTAGTCCTCGATCTCGGAGGCCGCCGCGCGCACCACGTCGTCGAGGAGCAACGCGCCCTCGTGCCCCCGCCCGGGCTCACCGCCGGCGAGGACCAGCAGGTTCTCGCCGTTGCGCCGCAGCCGGGCGGCCAGGTGGTCCAGCGCGAAGAGCCGGGCCAGCGCGTCCGGGTCGGTCTCCTCGCGTTCGAAGTCGTCGAGCAGCCGGAGCTGCCGGGTGATCAGCGTGCGGATCCGGCGGGCCAGCGCCTCGGCCATCCGGGTCACGTCCAGCCGCAGCTCCGCCTGCTGGCCGGCGAGGCGCAGCGCGGCCCGGTTGACGGTGTCGAACGCCTCGGCGACCTGGGCCACCTCGTCCTGACCCCGACGGATCCCGTCGGTCATCCGGGTCGCCGGACCCTCCGCCGGCGCGCCCTCGCCCGCCGCGATCGCGGTGATCCGGTCCGGCAGCTCCCGGTTGGCCATGGTGAGCGCGGCGACCCGCAGCCGGCGCAGCCGACGGCTGGTGCGTACCGCCAGCAGCACGGCGGTGACCAGCGACCCGAGCGCGACGGTGCTGGTCGCGCCGGCGGTCAGCACCGCCCGCCACCGGGCGGTGCCGGCCAGGTCGGCGGCGTCGCGGTCCAGCCCGTCGGAGAGTTCCCGGCCGAGCAGGTTGTACCGCCGGATGGCACCGCTCT
The DNA here is from genome assembly GCF_049315235.1 of Micromonospora sp. WMMD754. Lineage (NCBI taxonomy): Bacteria > Bacillati > Actinomycetota > Actinomycetes > Micromonosporales > Micromonosporaceae > Micromonospora > Micromonospora sp. WMMD754. The sequence goes on along the minus strand of NZ_CP186058.1, from coordinate 524,938 downwards.
GCGCCACGTACCAGGCGTCGCCGTCGGTCTCCAGCGTCTCGGGCGCGCCGTCGGTGTCCAGCACGGTGTCGCGCATGCGCCGGGCGGTCGTCACGTCCGTGCCGTCGACCAGCCGGTACCAGGCGGCGTTCGCCGGGGCCGAGGCGATCCGGAGGAACTCGGCCTGCCGTTGCTCCCGGGCCCCCCGGAGCCGACCGAGCCGGGCCAGCTCGCCCCGCTCCAGCGCACCCCGGACGAAGACCGCGCGGAGCAGGTCGCGCTCCAGCGCGGACAGGTGCTCCTGGGCGGCCACCGACGCCACCTCGCGCGCCTCGTTGGCCAGGCCGGCGTCGCGGAGCTGGCTGGGCAGCGCGTCCGCCACCGCGAGCAGCGACTCGACGAGCGTCCCGTACGCCGGGTCGCCGCGCTCCCCGGCCAGCGCCAGTTCCCGGGCCGGGCCGAGCCGGTCGAGGTGGCCGTTCGCGTCGTCGAGCACGGCGGCCAGGTCGGGGGCGGCCCGCCGGGCGTCGCCACCGGCCGAGCGGTAACGGTCGACGGCGGCGTCCACCCGACGTCGCTGCGCGTCCACCAGCGGCCGACCGGAGGCGCCGCCCCGCTGGCGCAGCGCCGCCGTCTCACCGAGTTCCCGTTCCAGCTCGTGCACCAGCCGTACCGTCGCCGTTGCGGTGCCGGCGAGCACGCGGGCCCGGTCGGCGTCGGCGGACGCGTCCAGCGCGGCGCCGGTCTGGGCCGCGCCCAGCACCACCAGACCGGCGGTCGCCACCAGGATCGGGGCGAGCAGCTGGACGCGGACCGACCGGAGACGCCCGGCGCGGTCCGCGGAACGGTGGTGGCGGCGTACGCGGGTGGGGTGGGGCAGCGGCACGGGGGTCTCCCGGTCGATGTCGGTGGGCCGGGCCCGGACAGGGTCCGGGCCCGGCCGGTCGGGTCAGCTCGCGCCGAGGTCGGTGAGCGCCCGTTCCGCGCCCCGGTGCAGCGGCACCGGGTCGGTCTTGCGGGCGTTGCCCAGCTCGATGCCCTTGGCGGCCGGGTTGGCCTGGGCGAGGACGTCCTTGCGGTCGAAGACGGTCCGGGTGATCGCGCAGGCCACGTCCGCGTCGAGGTTGTCCCGCACGAGCAGCACGTTGGGCACGACGATGGTGGGCACGTCGGCCGGTGTCTTGTAGATGTCCTTGCCGATGGTGCCGGCCTGGTAGGCCGGGTTCAGCCCGGACATCGTCGGCAGCAGCGGGCTGATGTCGACGAACCGCACCTTGTCGCCGGCGGTGGTGAACAGGTCGGTGACCCCGCCGGTCGGGATGCCGCCGGACCAGAAGAACCCGTCGATGCTGCCGTCCTTCATGCCGTCGACGGTCTTGGTCAGGTCGAGCCGCTGCGCCTGGACGTCCTTGGCCGGGTCCAGCCCCGCGGCGGTGAGCAGGCGGTTGGCGATGACCTCGGTGCCGGACTTGGGCGAGCCGGTGGAGATCTTCTTGCCCTTCATGTCCGCGACCGAGGTGATGCCCGCGTCGGCCCGCACGACCACCTGCGTGTAGTTGTCGTAGATCCGGGACAGCGCCTTGACCGGCTGCGGCGAGCTGAAGCTGCCCTTGCCCTGCACCGCGTTGACCGCGGTGTCGAACAGGGAGAACGCCACGTCGTACTGGCCGGCGACGAGCTGCTCGACGTTCTGCACCGAGGCGCCCGTCTCGGCGGCCGTCCCGGTGAGCTTGCCGTCGGTGGTCTTGCTCAGCTCACCGGCGAGCGCGTTGCCGACCACGTAGTAGACCCCGGTGGCGTTGCCGGTGGCGATGCCGACCCGGGTGTCCTTGGTGACCTTGCAGGTGACGTCGCGGGCGGCGTCGTCCGTCGCCGCGCCGTCCTGTCGGCCCCCGCAGCCGGCGGCGCCGGCGGCGACCAGGGCCAACGCCCCGACGCCCGCCGCTATTCGCGTGTCGATCCGTCTCATCCTCTGTCCTCCCCATGGTGCACGGACTTCAAGGCCGACGGGCGGCCGGCGCCACGTCGGACGTACACGCCCGCGACGGTCAGCGCGGCGAGCGCCGCGCCGACCGCCATGGGCAGCGGTTCCAGCCAGAACAGCACCAGTCCGGCGACCGCGCCGAGGAGCCGCTCCGGCGTCCCGGCCGGGCCGACGCCGGGCAGCCACCCGCCGGCCGCCACGGCCAGCACGGCGACGCCGAGCGCGGAGACCGCGCCGGCCAGCACGATCCGCCCCACCCCGCCGATGCCGAGCAGGCCGAGGCCGGTCGGGGTGATCACGAAGGCGAGCGGGATGAGGTACGCCGGCAGCGCGTACCGCAGGGTCTGCCACATGGTCGGCACCAGCCGGCCGCCGGTGACCGCGGCGGCGGCGACCGCGGCCAGCGCGGTCGGCGGCGACACCTCGGACAGCACCGCGAAGTAGAAGACGAACATGGCGGCGGCGGGGGCGGCGACGCCCAGGTGCAGCAGCGCCGGGCCGATGATCACCCAGCCGATCACGAAGGACGCGGTGACCGGCACGGCGAGGCCGAGCAGGCTGAGCGCGACCGCGGCGAGCACGGCGGTGAGCGCCAGCACCACGGCCGGCTCCGAGCTGACCGACTGCGCGCCGGAGACCAGCAGCGCGGCCGCCTGCGGGCCGAGACCGGTCTTGGTGGTGGTGGCGGTGATGATGCCCGCCGCGGCGCACACCGCGCTCACCGCGAGCACCCCGCGGACGCCGTCGCGCAGCGCCGCGACCAGCCGGGCCGGGGTGAGCCGGTGCCGGCGGTCCAGGAAGGACAGCACGGCGGCGAGCGCGGTGGCGATCACCACGGCCCGCATCGCCGAGGCGCCCAGCGCCAGCACCACCACGATCGCGAGCAGGGAGAGGAAGTGGTAGCCGAAGCGGGCCAGCAGCCGCCAGGCCGAACCGGTGTCGATGACCACCGGCCGCACGCCGGAGCGCCGGGCGTCGATCTCGACGGAGAGCAGGATGCCCAGGTAGTAGAGGACGGTCGGCACGGTGGCCCAGCCGAGCACCTGGAGGTAGGACACGCCCAGGTACTCGGCGATGATGAAGGCCGCCGCGCCGAGCGTCGGCGGCGACAGGATCGCGCCGACCCCGGCCGCGGCGAGCATGCCGCCGGCCCGCTCGGCGGGGTAGCCGGCGCGGCGCAGGATCGGCCAGGTCACCGCTCCGATGCTGACCGTGGTGGCGGCGCCGGAGCCGGAGACGGTGCCGAGCAGGAAGCCGGAGGCGACGGCGGTCCGCCCCGCGGCGGTGCGGGAGCGGCGGAACGCGGCGGCGGAGAGCTCCACGAAGAACCGACCCGCCCCGGAGAGGTCGAGCACCGCGCCGTAGATGGTGAACAGCACGATGTACGACGCGGCCACGTCGAGCGGGGTGCCGTAGAAGCCGCTGTCGGAGTTGTAGAACGCGTCGACCAGCTGCCCGAAGTCCAGCCCCGCGTGGGCCACCGGCCAGGACTGGGGGAGCAGCCCGCCGTAGTAGCCGTAGCCGAGGAACATCACGCACACCGCCGGCAGGATCCATCCGGTGGTGCGGCGGCACGCCTCCAGCAGCAGGAGCAGCAGCCCGGTGCCGAACGCCACGTCGAGCGGGTCGAGCAGGCCCTGCCGGTCGAGGAACGCGTCGTAGCCGCCGCCGGCCGCGCCGAGCGTCACCGGCAGCACCGGGTAGAGGCAGACCAGCAGCGCGGCGAGCGCGAGGGCCCAGTCGACCGCCGTCGGCCCGGGCCGCCCGGTCGCCGTCCGCCGTGGCCGCACCCCCGAGGGGTACGCCAGGAAAACCATCGGGAGTACGCCGGCGAGAAAGATGATGAGGTAGTACTTGCTCCCCTGGGGCAGCGGGAAGAACACCTGCCAGAGCGTCAGCAGCGCGACCGCGACGGTGACCGCGGTGAAGAGCCGGCCGACCGGTCCGGAGAGCGTCCGCCCCGGTTTCTCCTCCTCGAACCGCGCGGCCAGTTCGCGGGTGTCCGGGTGGTCCGGGTCCCGGGTGTGGTGGTGCGTCTCGCCCGGCCCGTCGTCGGCCCACGCCGGGTCGCCCACCCCGCCGTCGTCGGGCGGGAGCGGCACCGCGTCGGAGTCCACTTCGGACCCCGGACGCCCGCCGGCGGGCGTCCGGGGTGACGGGGGAGTGGAGTCGGAGGGGCGAACGGGTGGCACGAGGGGGCACGATACGCGAATGGCGCACATGATGGGAACATTGCCGATCGTGATTGCATTGAGTGACGGAATGAGCCTTCGCTCACTCACCGCACACTCTTTTCGAAGCGATTTCACAATTGTTCTGCCATAAAGACGAACCGGTCTTCGGGAGTCGCTCCACTATGGTGAGTTAGGCCCGCTTCCAACGATGAAATGGGTCCATCACGGAGCGTAGTGACGGTCACGCAACGTGCGGGCGCGCGGGTTGTCGGACCGGGCGGTTAGGGTCGGCCGGTGACCATCGGGCAACCACTCATCCAGGCGCGGGGGCTGGTGAAGCGGTTCGGCGACTTCACCGCCGTCGACGGCATCGACGTCGAGGTCCGTCGCGGCGAGGCGTTCGGCTTCCTCGGTCCCAACGGTGCGGGCAAGTCCTCCACCATGCGCATGATCGGTTGCATCTCCCCGCCGTCCGGGGGCGAACTGCGCATCCTCGGGCTCGACCCGGTGCGCGACGGCCCGGCCATCCGGGCCCGGCTCGGGGTCTGCCCGCAGCTCGACAGCCTCGACCCCGAGCTGACCGTCCGCGAGAACCTCACCACCTACGCGCGCTACTTCGGCATCCCGCGCCGGGTGGCCCGCGAGCGCGCCGCCGAGCTGCTCGACTTCGTCCAGCTCGCCGAGCGGGCCGAGAGCCGGGTCGACCCGCTGTCCGGCGGCATGAAGCGGCGGCTGACGATCGCCCGGGCGCTGGTCAACAACCCGGAGATCGTGCTGCTCGACGAGCCCACCACCGGCCTCGACCCGCAGGCCCGGCACCTGGTCTGGGAGCGCCTGTTCCGGCTCAAGCAGCAGGGCGTGACGCTGGTGCTCACCACCCACTACATGGACGAGGCGGAGCAGCTCTGCGACCGCCTGGTGGTGATGGACGGCGGCCGGATCGTCGCCGAGGGGTCGCCCCGCGCGCTGATCGAGCGGCACGCCACCCGCGAGGTGGTCGAGCTGCGCTTCGCGGGCGACTCGCAGGAGGCGTTCGCCGGCAAGCTCGACGGGCTGGGCGAGCGCGTCGAGGTGCTGCCCGACCGCATCCTGCTCTACGTCTCCGACGGCGACGCCGCGGTGGCCGAGGTGTCCGCGCGCGGCCTGGACCCGGCCGGCGTGCTGGTGCGGCGCGGCAGCCTGGAGGACGTCTTCCTCCACCTCACCGGCCGCACCCTGATCGACTGACGCCCGAGCCGTTCGTGCGGCGGGGCCGGCTGTCCCAAGGACCGGCATGCCTTCGTGACCCCGTCGAACCTGACGGAGGTCGGTACCCGTGGTTGGTGCCCGCGGTTGGTGGCCTTTTGCTCGTGGGGCCCGGGGCGGGTCACGAGGGCCGTGCTGTCCGGCTTGCTCGTGGGCCGGAGCCCCGCTCGCGGCGGTGAGGCGGTGGCGCGAGCGGAGGGTGCGCCCGCGCGGTCGCGTACCGGGGGTGTACGACGCCGCCCACCCCGCCGGCGATTCCGCGTCCGGACGGTCCCGCCCCGCCACCGCGGAACCGGACACCCACCCACCGGACACGATCCGGCGCATCCCTCCGAGGGGTGACACCCACCGCGTTCCACCCACCGCCCGTCAACTCCGTCGGTGGAACACCGTGGGTGTGTTCTGGCCTTGGGGGCACCCATGGCGTTCCACTCGTCGGCTGTTGACGCCGTGGGTGGAACACCATGGGTGCGTCCCGGCTCGGACCATCTGCGCCACCCCCCCCGGAGAGGGCGAGGCGCCACATGCCCGCCCGCCGAGATCTTGGAAGGAAACGGCCCTCAGAGGGGCCTCGCACTTCCAAGATCTCCCACGGAAGCGGACACCCGCACGGATGGGCCGCCAGATCGGGACGGTGGCGGCGTCGGGCCTTCGCCCCCGGCGCCTGACGCGGGTTCGTCGCCGGGCTCGCCCCCGGCGCTGACCGGCCCGAGCAGCCCGACCCGGCGAGTGCCGACGCCGAGGAGGCGTCGGGACCCCACCGCCGACGGGTCACGCTGGCGCCTGTCGTACCCGCCCGGTAGGAAGGTCGGCGGGGGTGGTGCGGGTGACGACGGCGACGGGCCGGGCCGGGGCGGGTGTGCCACGGGTGCCGGCGGTGGCGGTGTTCGCCCACTACCTGGTCAACTACCGGCGCACGTGGCGGGCGGGCGTCTTCTCGTCCTTCCTGCTGCCGGTGCTCACGGTGGTCGGCTTCGGCTTCGGCGTCGGGGCCTACGTCGGCCAGGGCGTCGACGGGGTGCCCTACCTGCCGTGGCTGGTGCCCGGCCTGATCGCCTCGACCGCCTTCCAGGTCGCCGTCGCCGAGTCGACCTGGCCGGTGCACAGCAACTTCAAGTGGGTGCGCACCTACCACGCCCAGGTCGCCGCGCCCCTGCGCACCGGTGACATCGTGGCCGGTCACCTGGGCTTCGTGCTGTTCCGGGTGGTCACCAGCGCGCTGGCGTTCCTGCTGGTGGCCGCCGTGTTCGGGGCGTTGCGGTCGCCCTGGGCGGTGGCCGTGGCGCCGCTCGCCCTGCTGCTCGGCCTGGCGGTGGCCGCGCCGGCCTTCGCGTTCAGCGCGTGGGTGCCGAGCGACAGCTACCTCGCGTTGCTGTTCCGGTTCGCGGTGATCCCGATGACGCTCTTCTCCGGGGTGTTCTTCCCGGTCGAGTCGATGCCGGCCGGGCTGCGGCCGGTCGCCTGGGCCACGCCGCTCTGGCACGCCGTGGACCTGTGCCGGGCCGCCACCCTGGGGGTCGCGCCCCGGTGGTCGGTCGCCGGTCACCTGCTCTACCTCGCGGCCTGGGCCGGCGCCGGCTGGTGGCTGGCGCTGCGGGCGTTCCGCCGTCAACTCGTCGTCTAGGAAGGGGTGTCGTGGTCGGTCTCGTCCTGCCCCGGCTGGCCGGCGTCACGGGGGCGCGCCGCTCCGCCGCGATCGCCGAGCGCAACCTCACCGCGCTGCGCAGCGCCTACTGGCTGGTGCTGGTCTCCGGCTTCCTGGAGCCGGTGCTCTACCTGCTGTCGATCGGCATCGGGGTGGGCGCGCTGGTCGGTGACCTGACGCTGCCCGGCGGCGCGGTGGTGTCCTACGCGGCGTTCGTCGCGCCGGCCATGCTGGCCTCCTCGGCGATGAGCGGCGCGCTGTCCGAGACCACGTTCAACTTCTTCGGCAAGATGAAATACATGAAGCTGTACGACGGGGTCATCGCGACCCCGGTGCAGCCGTTCGAGATCGCCCTCGGCGAGCTGGGCTGGGCGATGGCGCGGGGTGGCCTCTACTCGGCCGCGTTCCTGCTGATCATGGTGACGCTCGACCTGACCACCGCGTCACGCGCGCTCGTCGCGTTCCCGGCGGCGGTGCTGGTGGGGTTCGCGTTCGGCGCGCTCGGCATGACGGTCGCGACGCTGCTGCGCAGTTGGCAGGATTTCGACCTGATGGGCTCGGCCCAGTTCACCCTCTTCCTCTTCTCCGGCACGTTCGTGCCCGCCGAGGCCTACCCGGCGGCGTTGCGCTGGCTGGTCGAGCTGACCCCGCTCTACCGGTCGGTGCACCTGATCCGCGGCGTGTGCGTGGGGGAGTCCGGCTGGTCCTGGGTGCTCGACGTGGCCTACCTGGTGGCGTTGACCGGCGGCATGCTGGCGCTGGCCTCCCGGCGGATGGGCAGGTTGCTCTACCTGTAGCTGGTTACCGGGCCCGGCCGCGGGGCAAGTCGTGCAGGACGACACGACGAGGGAGGTGCGATGGCCACCGACGAGTCTCCCGCCCGCGAGGGGCGCGAGCGCACCGGGCCGGTGGGGCCGGACGACGGTCCGGACAGCCCGACCGACCTGCCGGGCCCCGGTTGGGTGGCGACGCTCAAGCGGACCGTCCGGGAGTTCCAGGACGACAGCCTGACCGACTGGGCCGCCGCGCTGACCTACTACGGGGTGCTCTCGATCTTCCCGGGCGTGCTGGTGCTGATCTCGATGCTCGGCCTGCTCGGTGAGCGGGCGACCCAGGGCGTGCAGGACACGGTCAACCAGGTGGTGCCGGAGCCCAACATCCGCACGATCATCGAGAGCGCGATCACGCAGGCCGGTGACTCCGGCGGGCTGGCGAGCGTCGCGGCGGTGATCGGTCTGGTCGCCGCGTTCTGGTCGGCCTCCGGCTACGTGGCCGCGTTCATGCGCGCCTCGAACAGCATCTACGACGTACCGGAGGGGCGGCCGATCTGGAAGACGCTGCCGATCCGCCTCGGCGTGACCGCGGTGATCGGCGTGATGCTGCTGGCCAGCGCCGTGATCGTGGTGTTCACCGGCGGGCTGGCCGAGCAGGCCGGCGATGCGATCGGGCTGGGCTCGACCGCCGTCACGGTGTGGAACATCGCCAAGTGGCCGGTGCTGCTGGTGCTGGTCAGCCTGATGTTCGCGATCCTCTACTGGGCGTCGCCGAACGCCAAGCACGGCGGGTTCCGCTGGGTCAGCCCCGGCGGAGTGCTCGCGGTGGTGCTCTGGCTGGTGGTGTCCGGCCTCTTCGCGCTCTACGTGAGCAACTTCGGCTCGTACAACGAGACCTACGGCGCCGTGGCCGGCGTGATCATCTTCCTGATCTGGCTCTGGCTGAGCAACATCGCCATCCTGCTCGGCGCGGAGTTCGACGCCGAGTTGGAGCGCAGCCGCGCCATCGCCGCCGGGCACCCGGCCGACGAGGAGCCCTACGTCGAGCTGCGCGACGACCGCAAGCTGCGGAAGAAGCCCAACGCGCCGACTCCCCGCTGACCACCCTCGCGTCGCCCCGCCCGGAGAACCGGGCGGGGCGACGCGTTTTCATGATCCGGAACACGCTTTTGTTCGTATGGACAAAAGTTTCCATCGGTTGTGCCGAAGCTATGGACACGTGACCCGGAAGGCTCCTACTGTGTCGGACACGACACATCGCCGTTGCGTCGATGTGAACGACTCCGATGCGGAGGTGAGCGCCGGTGCGGACGGTCGATCCCCTGCACGTGCGGCTCCTGCGGTTGCTCCGGGACGAGGGCGCGGTCTCCCGCGCCGAGCTCGGCGACCGCCTCCAGATGCCCCGCCCGCGCCTGCTCGCCGAGCTGGAACGCCTGGTCGCCCTCGGCTACGTGGCCGAGGCCGGACTTGCCGCCTCCCGGGGCGGGCGCCGGTCCACCCTGGTCGAGCTGAGCCCGCGCCTGCGCTTCGCCTCGGTCGACCTGGGCGCCAGCTCGATCGACGTCGAGGTGGTCAACGGGCGGCTGGAGCCGGTGACCGCGTACACCGAACCCGCCGACATCCGCTCCGGGCCCAAGGTGACCCTGCACCGGGTCAACGAGCTGCTGCACAAGGCCCGGGTGGACGGGGCGTACGAGCGACTGGACGCGATCGGCATCGGCGTGCCCGGCCCGGTGAGCTTCCGCGACGGGGTCCCGGTCTCCCCGCCGATCATGCCCGGTTGGGACCGCTTCCCGGTCCGCGAGCTGCTGACCCGTGAGCACGGCTGCCCGGCGGTGGTCGACAACGACGTCAACATCATGGCCATCGGCGAGCGGCACGGCGGTGTCGCCCACTCGGTCGACGACTTCCTCTTCATCAAGATCGGCACCGGCATCGGCTGCGGCATCTATCTGCACGGCGAGGTCTACCGGGGCACCGACGGGTGCGCCGGCGACATCGGCCACATCCAGGTCGACCCGAACGGGCCGATGTGCTCCTGCGGCAACCTCGGCTGCCTCGAAGCGGTGTTCAGCGGCGCGGCGTTGGCCCGGGAGGCGACCGCCGCGGCCCGCGCCGAGGTCTCGCCGGCGCTGGTCGAGCGGCTCGCCGCCCGGGGCGTGGTGACCGCGCTCGACGTGGCACAGGGCGCGGTCGAGGGAGACGTCACCTGCATCCAGCTCATCCGCGACGGGGGTCGGCGGGTCGGCAGCGTGCTGGCCGGCCTGGTCAGCTTCACCAACCCGTCGATGATCGTGATCGGTGGCGGGCTGGCCCAGCTCGGCCACATCCTGCTCGCCGAGATCCGCAGCGTGGTCTACCGCCGCTCGCTGCCGCTGGCCACCGGCAACCTGCCGGTCGTCCTCTCCGAGCTGGGCCCACGCGCCGGCGTCGCCGGCGCGGCCGTGCTCGCCAGCGACGTCGCGTTCGGGGAAGCCGCATGACCGAGCGCAGCGAGGGCCGTGAGGGCGTGCCCGGCCAGCCCCGCATGACCGAACGCACCGAGCGCAGCGAGGGCCGTGAGGGCATGCCCGGCCAGCCCCGCATGACCGAACGCACCGAGCGCAGCGAGGGCCGTGAGGGCATGCCCGGCCAGCCCCGCATGACCGAGCGCACCGAGCGCAGCGAGGGCCGTGAGGGCATGCCCAGCCAGCCCCGCATGACCATCGAGGAGTCCGAGGAGGTCGAGGTGAGCACGAAGGAGCCGCTGGTCGAGGCGCCCGCCGACGCCGTCGCGGGCGAGGTGGTGCTGCGCCTCACCGACGTGGTCAAGACGTTCCCCGGCGTACGCGCGCTGGACGGCGTGCAGCTGGAGGTGCGGGCCGGCGAGGTGCACTGCCTGCTCGGGCAGAACGGCGCCGGCAAGTCCACCCTGATCAAGGTGCTGGCCGGCGTGCACCGGCCGGACTCCGGCGAGGTGGTGTGGCGGGGCGAGCCGGCGACGTTCGCCAACCCGCAGGCCGCGATGCGCGCCGGCATCGCCACGATTTACCAGGAACTCGACCTGGTCGACGACCTGTCGGTGGCGGAGAACGCGTTCCTCGGCCACGAGCCGCGCCGGTCCGGCTTCGTGCGGCGCGGGCTGATGGCCCGCCGTACCCGGCAGATCCTGGCCCGGCTCGGCCACCCGGAGATCCCGCCCGGCCGGCTGGTGCGGCACCTGCCGGCGGCGGGCAAGCAGATCGTCAGCATGGCCCGGGCGCTCTCCCACGAGGCCCGACTGATCATCATGGACGAGCCGAGCGCGGTGCTGGCCCACGACGAGGTGGGCAACCTGTTCCGGATCATCCGGGAACTCACCGCGCAGGGCATCGCGGTCATCTACATCTCGCACCGGATGGAGGAGATCCGCGAGATCGGCGACCGGGTCACCGTACTCAAGGACGGCCGGACCACGGCGGCGAGCCTGCCGGCCCGCGAGACCCCGACCCGCGACCTGGTCGCGCGGATGACCGGGCGGACCATCGAGTACGTCTTCCCGCAGCGCCCGGCCGCCGACGGCGCCGGCGCGGAACTGCTCCGGGTGGACGGGCTGACCCGGCACGGCGAGTTCGCCGACGTGTCGCTCGGGGTGCGCGCCGGGGAGATCGTCGGGATCGCCGGGCTGGTCGGCTCGGGCCGGTCGGAGCTGCTGGAGACCATCTTCGGGGCCCGTCGGGCGCAGGCGGGGACGGTCCGGGTCGACGGCCGGGCGCTGCGTCCGGGCAGCGTCGGCGCGGCGGTGCGGGCCGGCATGGGGATGGCGCCGGAGGAGCGCAAGAGCCAGGCGCTGCTGCTCGGCGAACCGATCTACCGCAACGTCACGCTGGCCACCTTCGGCCGGTACGCCCGTCTCGGCTTCACCGACGCCGCGCGGGAGCGGGCCGAGGCGGACCGGGTCGCCGCATCGCTGGAGCTGCGGCCCCGGGACGTACGCCGACCGGTGCGCACCCTCTCCGGCGGCAACCAGCAGAAGGTCGTGGTCGGCCGGTGGCTGCTCGGGGAGACCCGGCTGCTGCTGCTCGACGAGCCGACCCGGGGTGTGGACGTCGGCGCCCGGGCCGAGCTCTACCAGGTCATCCGGGACCTGGCCGCCCGGGGCGTCGGGGTGCTGCTGGTCTCCAGCGAGGTGCCCGAGGTGCTCGGCCTGGCCGACCGGGTGCTGGTCATGCGGGAGGGCCGGGTGGTCCGCGAGGCACCGGCCGGCGAACTCGACGAGAACACCGTGCTCGACCTCGTCATGGCGGGGTCCCTCATGGAAGGCGCACCGGCATGAGTGACGTCACTGATACGGCGCTGCCCGCGCAGTCGCCGCCGGTGGACCGGGCGGAGACCGCCAAGGCCGAGGCCGGGGCCCGGCTGTCCTGGTGGCGGGGCGACGGCGGGGAGGGCGCGAAGCGCAACCTCGGCCTGCTCGCCACGCTGGTGGTGCTGGTCGTCATCGGCATCCTGACCCGCCCCGACCTCTACGGCGACCCGAACTGGGTGTGGGGCAACACGCTCACCATCCTGAAGCTCGCCTCGGTGGTCGGCGTGGTCACCGTCGGGATGACCTTCGTGATCATCGGCGGCGGGATCGACCTGTCGGTCGGCGCGATCGTGGCGCTGGCCGGGGTCTGGTGCACCACGGTGGCGACCCAGAGCTACGGCGCCGGCGGCATGATCTTCAGCGCGCTGACCGTCGGGTTGGCCGTCGGCGTTGTCAACGGGCTGCTCATCTCGTACGGACGACTGGTGCCGTTCATCGCCACGCTGGCCATGCTGGTGGCCGCGCGGGGCCTGGCCGCGGAGATCTCCGACAAGCAGACCCAGGTCTCCACCAGCTCGTTCATCAACGGCATCGCGACCACCAAGGTGCTCGGCATCCCACTGCTGGTCTACATCCTGGTCGCGGTGGTCGCGGCCGGCTGGGTGCTGCTGAACCGGACCACGTTCGGCCGCCGCACGGTGGCGGTCGGCGGCAACCCGGAGGCGGCCCGGCTCGCCGGCATCAACGTCCGCCGGCACACCGTGCTCCTCTACGCGCTCTCCGGCCTCTGCTGCGGCATCGCCGCGGTCATGCTGACCGCGCAGGCCACCTCCGCCCAGGCGGCGATGGCGAACCTCTACGAGCTGGACGCGATCGCCGCCGCGATCATCGGCGGCACGCTGCTCAGCGGCGGGCGGGGCACCATCATCGGCTCCCTGCTCGGGGTGATCATCTTCTCCACGATCACGAACCTCTTCGCCATCAACAACCTCTCCGCCGAGGCCCAGAACATGGTCAAGGGCGGCATCATCGTCGCCGCCGTCCTGGTCCAGCAGGTGCAGTTCCGCAGCCTGACCCAGTTCCTCGCCCGCAACCGGGCCACCATCACCTGATCCCACCGCGCACGCCGGCCGCCGTCGACCCGACGGTGGTCCGGCCCACCGCACCCGAAAACACCCCACCACCTCATCCAGGAGGTCGTCATGAGAACACCGCGCCACGATCTGTCCCGCCGCCGGTTGCTCTTCGGCGGAGCCGCGGTCTCCGCCGGGGTGCTGCTCGCCGGCTGCACCAGCAACGAGCAGACCCCGACGGAGGCGCAGACGAAGGCCGCCGCGACCGGTGGCAACACCGAGCCGGGCAAGAAGGTGACCATCGGCTTCTCCGCTCCGGCCGCCGACCACGGCTGGATCGCCGCCATCACCAACAACGCCAAGGCGCAGGCCGGGGCGTACTCGGACGTGGAGCTGAAGTCGGTGGAGGCCGGCGCGGACGCGGCGGCCCAGCGGGCCGCGCTGTCCACGCTGATCTCCCAGAAGCCGGACGTGATCGTGCTGCTGCCGCACGACGGCAAGGAACTCAACGCGTTCGGCCTGGAGGCGATGAAGGCCGGCATCCCGGTGGTCAACCTGGACCGGGCCTTCCCCGACGCGCGGGCCTACCGCCTCCAGATCAAGGGCGACAACTACGGCATGGGGGTGGCCGCCGCCACCTACATCGCCGAGCAGCTCAAGGCCAAGGGCGTGAGCAACCCGGTGATCGGTGAGATCCCCGGCATCGAGTCGCTGGAGCTGACCCAGGAACGCTCCAAGGGCTTCGCCGACACGCTCGCCTCCTACGGGCTGAAGGTCGCCAACCGGCGGCCGGCCGAGTTCACCGTGGACTCCGGCCAACAGGCCGCCACCGGCCTGTTCCAGGCCCTGCCGAAGATCGACGCGGTCTGGAACCACGACGACGACCAGGGCATCGGCGTGCTCGCCGCGGTCAACCAGGCCAACCGCAAGGAGTTCTTCATGGTCGGCGGCGCCGGCTCGAAGAAGGCCATGGAGGACATCGCCGCCGACAGCACGGTGCTCAAGGCCACCGTCACCTACAGCCCGTCGATGGCCTCCTCGGCCATCTCCCTGGCCCGCTTGATCGGCCAGGGCAAGGGCATGTCCGACCTGGTCGAACTCCAGGTACCGAAGGAGATCGTGCTCTCCTCCGAGACGATCACCAAGGAGAACGCGGGCGACTACCTGAAGCTCGGGTTCTGACACACGGGGGGAGACCCACCTTGTCCACTCACGACAGGATCCTGCGGGTCGGCATGGTCGGCTACGCGTTCATGGGCGCCGCGCACTCACAGGCGTGGCGCACCGTGAACCGGGTGTTCGACCTGCCGGCGCGGGTGCGGATGTCGCTCGTCTGCGGCCGGGACGAACCGAAGGTGGCCGAGGCCGCCGACCGGCTCGGCTGGGACGGCTACACCACTGACTGGCGGCGACTCGTCGAGTCCGACGAGATCGACGTGGTCGACATCTGCACACCGGGGGACAGCCACGGCGAGATCGCGCTGGCCGCGTTGGCCGCGGGCAAGCACGTGCTGTGCGAGAAGCCGCTGGCCAACACCGTCGCCGAGGCCCGGGAGATGACGGCCGCCGCCGAGCGGGCCCGGGAGTCCGGGGTACGCGCCATGTGCGGCTTCAACTACCGGCGCGTACCCGCGGTCGCCCTGATGCGGCAGCTGGTCGCCGACGGTCGGCTCGGCGAGATCCGGCACGTCCGGGCGGTCTACCTCCAGGACTGGATCGTCGACCCGCAGTTCCCGCTGGTCTGGCGGTTGCAGAAGGACAGGGCGGGCTCCGGTGCGCTCGGCGACATCGGCGCGCACATCATCGACCTGACCCAGTACGTGACCGGCCAGCTCATCACCGGGGTCAGCGCGATCACCGAGACGTTCGTCCGCCAGCGGCCCCTGGTCGCCGGGTCGAGCGGCCTGGCCGCGCGGGCCGACGGCAACGGCAGCGCGACGGGCGAGGTCACGGTGGACGACGCGGCGGTCTTCGTGGCCCGGCTCGACGGTGGCGCGCTCGCCACCTACGAGGCCACCCGGTTCGCCACCGGCCGCAAGAACGCCCTGCGGGTCGAGATCAACGGCTCGCGCGGCAGCGTCGTGTTCGACCTGGAACGCCTCAACGAGCTGGAGTTCCTGGACGCCACCCGGCCCGCGGCCGAGCAGGGCTTCAGCCGGATCCTGGTGACCGAGGCGGACCACCCGTACCTGTCGGCGTGGTGGCCGCCGGGCCACATCATCGGCTACGAGCACTCCTTCACCCACCAGATGCGGGACTTCGTCGAGGCGGTCGCCACCGGCGCCGACCCGGCTCCGTCGTTCGCCGACGCGTTGCAGGTCCAGCTCGTGCTCGACGCGGTCACCCGCTCGGCCGAGCGGGCCGCGTGGACGGAGGTGACACCCGCCCTGGCCGAGGTGTGACGCCGGGCCCCCGCTCACCCAGCCGGGAGACGCGGGGGCCCGACCGGACACCTCCCGCGCGGCGCGGCAGCGCCGCCGACAGCCTTCCGGCGCCGGCCGGCGAGGGCCCGCCGCGGTTGCGCCCCGCGGCGGGGACGAGGCCGGCTCCGGGGAGCGTGCCGCCGGAAGCCCTCCGGGCGGCACGACCAGCACGGCCCTCCGGTGCGGCCGGACCGGGATTCCCCGGCCGCACCGGTGGACCGGCACCGACCTGGGGAGGTAGCGCGATGCGTACAGGTGTCTGGCTGGTCGGAGCACGTGGCTCGGTCGCGACCACCAGCGTGGTCGGGGCGCTCGCCCTGCGGGCCGGGCTGACCGCGCCGACCGGCTGCGTCACCGAACTTCCCGCGCTGCGCGGACCCGCGCTGCCGGGCTTCACCGACCTCGTCTTCGGCGGCCACGACGTGGTCGCCACCCCGCTCACCAAACGCGCCGAGGCGCTCGCCGCCGCCGGGGTGCTGCCCGCCCGGCTGGCCGACGCCGTGGCGCCTGAGCTGGCCGCCGTGGAGGCGGCGCTGCGCCCCGCGCCGACCGACGGTGGCCCGGGCGACCGGATCGCCGCCGTGGTCCGCGACCTCACCGACTTCCGCCGCCGACACGAGCTGGAGCGGGTGGTGGTGGTCAACGTCGCCGCCACCGAGCCGACGCCCGCCCCGCACCCGGCCCACCACGACCCGACCGCGCTGCGCGCCGCGCTGGCCGGTTCGGTCGATGTGCTGCCGGCCAGCTCCCGCTACGCGTACGCGGCGTTCACCGCCGGCTGCCCGTACGTCGACTTCACCCCGTCCACCGGGGCCCGGCTGCCGGCCCTGGTGGCGCTGGCCGACGAGCGCGGACTGCCGTACGCCGGGCACGACGGCAAGACCGGCGAGACGCTGCTCAAGTCGGTGCTGGCGCCGATGTTCGCGATGCGTCACCTGGCGGTGCGTTCCTGGTCCGGGACGAACCTGCTCGGCGGCGGCGACGGCGCCACGCTCGCCGAACCCGCCGCCAACGCCGCCAAGGTGGGCAGCAAGCAACGGGTCCTCGCCGAGACGCTCGGCTACCTGCCGCAGGGCAGCACCCGGATCGACTACGTCGAGGAACTGGGCGACTTCAAGACGGCCTGGGACCTGGTCACGTTCGCCGGCTTCCTCGGCACCGGGATGCGGATGGAGTTCACCTGGCACGGCTGCGACTCCGCGTTGGCCGCTCCGCTGGTGCTCGACCTGGCCCGGCTCACCGCCGCCGCGCACGCCGCCGGCCGCCGGGGCGCGCTGGCCGAGCTGGCGTTCTTCTTCAAGGACCCGCTCGGCGACACCGGCCACGCGCTCGGTGAGCAGTGGGCGGTGCTGTGCGACTTCGTCGCCGGTCTGCACGCCGGGGTGACCCGGTGACCCGGCTGGCCGACCTGGTCGAGCTGGTCCGGGCGCCGGCCGCGCTCTCGGTGCCCGGGGACGTGGTGGCCGGCGCCGCGGCGGCCGGTGCGCTCGACCGGCGTACGCCCGCGCTGGCCGGCGCGTCGGTGCTGCTCTACTGGGCCGGGATGGCCGCCAACGACTGGGCGGACCGGCGGCTGGACGCGGTCGAGCGCCCGGAGCGGCCGATCCCGTCCGGCCGGGTCCGCCCGGCCGTCGCGTGGGGCGTCGCGGCCGGCCTCACCGCCGCCGGCCTCGCCGTCGCCACCGCCGCCGGGGGCCGCCGGGCGGCGGCCGTCGCGTTCCCGCTCGCGGCCACGATCTGGGGGTACGACCTGCGGGCCAAGGACACCGCCGCCGGTCCGGCGGTGATGGCCGCCTGTCGGGGCCTGGACGTGCTGCTCGGCGCGACGGGCGGCCGGGCGGCGCGGGCGTTGCCGGCCGCGCTGACCGTCGCCGCGCACACCTGGACCGTCACCGCGCTGTCCCGCCGCGAGGTGACCGGGATGGCGGACCGGCGGCTGCCCGGGCTCACCCTGGCCGGCACCGCGCTCATCGCGGTCGCCGCCCCGGGCCGGCCGACCGTGTTAAGCGGGGCCCCCTCCTCTACCGGAGGCGTTAAGCGGGGGCCCTTCCTTCGGGTGCCGGCCGTGCTCGCGGCCGGTTACGCCGTCGGGTACGGCCGGGCGCAGGCACGGGTGCTCGCCGACCCAGCGCCGGCCCGGGTGCGGGCCGCCGTCGGCGCCGGCATCACCGGGCTGCCCGCGTTGCAGGGCGCGCTGACCGCCCGGGCCGGCGCGCGGCTGCTCGGCCTCGCCGTCGCCGGGGCCGCCCCGATCGGTCGCCGCCTGGCCCGACTCGTCTCCCCGACATGACCGCCGCGCCGGCGGCACCGACCGCCGCGACTCCGCCCGGGCCGGGCCGGCTGCGCTACGGGTACGGCACCAACGGCTTCGCCAACCACCGCCTCGGCGACGCGCTCGCGGTCCTCGCCGACCTCGGGTACGAGGGCGTCGCGCTCACCCTGGACCACGACCACCTGGACCCGTTCGCCCCCGGGCTGGCCCGCCGGGTGGCCGCCGTGCGCCGCCGGCTCGACGCCCTGGGGTTGGCCGTGGTGGTCGAGACCGGGGCCCGCTACCTGCTCGACCCCCGGCACAAGCACGCCCCGACGCTGCTTCACGACGACCCCGCCCGCCGGCTGGAGTTCCTGCGCCGGGCGGTCCGGGTCGGCGCGGACCTGGGCGCCGAGGCGGTCTCCTTCTGGGCCGGCGTACGCCCGCCGCAGGTGCCGCCGCCCGTCGCCCGGGACCGCCTGGTCGCCGGGTGCGCCACCGTCTGCGCCGAGGCGGAGGCGGCCGGCGTGCCGCTGGGCTTCGAACCGGAGCCGGGGATGCTGGTGGCGGACATCGCCGACTGGTGGTGGCTGCGCGACGCGCTCGGCGCGCCGCCCGGCTTCGGCATCACCCTCGACATCGGACACTGTCGCTGCCTGGAGCCGCGGCCGGTGCCCGAGTGCGTGACGGCGGTCGCCGACCACCTGGTCAACGTGCAGATCGACGACATGCGCCGGGGCGTGCACGAGCACCTGGAGTTCGGCGCCGGGGAGATCGACTTCCCGCCGGTGCTGCGTGCCCTGACCGACGCCGGCTACCCCGGCCTGGTGGCGGTGGAGCTGCCCCGGCACTCGCACGCCGCCCCGACCGTCGCCGCCCGCTCGCTGGACTTCCTGCGCGCCGCCGCCCGGCGCGGCGAGGGGCGGTGACCGACCACCTTCCAGCACCCGGCAGAGGGGAGACGGCATGACACCCGACCGACTGCGCGCCGCGCTGCGGGGCGTACCCGATCCGCAGTGGCTGGACGCGGCGCTGCGCCGCGTCGCGACCGAACCCGCCACGATCCCGCGCTTCTTCGCCGCCGCCGCCCGGCGGTGCGGGCGTGGGCCGGTGCCCGATCCGCCCGGCTGGACCGTCGACGAGACGGTCCGGGCGCTGCTGCTCACCGCGCTGCCGTCCGGCCACGCCGCCGCGGCCGAGGCGCTCTACCGGCACGGCGACGCCGCCGAGCGGCGCGGGGTGCTGCGCGCGCTGCCGCTGCTGCCGATCGGGGCGGAGTGCGTGCCGCTGCTGCACGACGCGATCCGCACCAACGACACCCGGCTGGTCGCCGCCGCGCTCGGCCCCTACGCCCGGCACCTGGAGCAGCCGGCCTGGCGGCAGGCGGTGCTCAAGTGCGTGTTCGCCGGGGTGCCGCTGGCCGTGGTCGACGACCTGACCGGCCGGGCCGACGCCGAGCTGGCCCAGATGCTGGCCGCGTTCGCCGCCGAGCGGCACGCCGCCGGCCGGACCATGCCCGCCGACGCGACCGAGCTGCTGCACCGACTGACCATCACCACCACGGAGGCGTGACATGCGCATCTTCGACCCGCACATCCACATGACGTCGCGGACCACCGACGACTACGAGCGGATGGCCGCCGCCGGCGTGCGCGCGGTGGTCGAGCCGGCGTTCTGGCTGGGTCAGCCGCGCACCAGCGTGGACAGCTTCGTCGACTACTTCGACTCGCTGATCGGCTGGGAGCCGTTCCGGGCCGGGCAGTTCGGCGTCCGGCACCACGCCACCGTGGCACTCAACCCGAAGGAGGCCAACGACCCGCGCTGCCGCCCGGTGCTCGACGTGCTGCCGCGCTACCTGGACAAGGACGGCGTGGTCGCGGTCGGCGAGATCGGCTACGACGCGATGACCCCGGCCGAGGACGCCGCGCTGGCCGGGCAGCTCGCGCTGGCCGTCGGGCACGACCTGCCCGCGCTGGTGCACACCCCGCACCGGGACAAGGCGCGCGGCGTCGAGCGCACCCTCGCCGTGGTCGCCGAGTCGGGCATCGAACCCGGGCGGGTGCTGATCGACCACCTCAACGAGGTCACCGTGAAGCTGGTCCGGGACACCGGCTGCTGGCTGGGCTTCTCCATCTACCCGGAGACCAAGATGTCGCCGCCCCGGATGGTCGAGTTGCTGCGCGCGTACGGGACCGAGCGGATGCTGGTCAACTCGGCCGCCGACTGGGGGCGCTCCGACCCGCTGCTCACCCGGGCCACCGGGGAGGCGATGCTGGCCGCCGGGTTCGACGACGACGAGGTCGACCGGGTGCTGTGGCGCAACCCGGTGGAGTTCTACGGCCAGTCCGGGCGGCTCGACCTCGCCGACCTGGACGCCCCGGCGCCCACCTTCGCCGGCAACTCGATCCTGCGCGGGGGCGAGTGATGCGGCTGCGGCACCCGGACGGCACCACCGTCCATCTCGGCTACTGCACGAACGTCCACCCCGCCGAGGACCTGCCGGGCGTCCTCGCCCAGCTCGACACGTACGCGGTGGCGGTGCGCCGGACGCTCGACACCGACCTGCTCGGGCTGGGGCTCTGGCTGGCCGCGCCGGTGGCCGCTGCGCTCGCCGCCGACCCGGCGGCCCGCCGCCGGCTGCGCCACGAGCTGACCGTACGCGGGCTGGAGGTGGTCACGCTCAACGGCTTCCCGTACGCGGCGTTCCAGGCCCCGGTGGTCAAGGGCGCGGTCTACCACCCGGACTGGACCACGCCCCAGCGGCTGGCGTACACCCTTGACCTGGCCCGGGTGCTGGCCGACCTGCTGCCCGACGACGCGGCCCGGGGCTCGGTGTCGACGCTGCCGCTGGCCTGGCGCACCCCGTGGGACGTCGAACGGGCGGACACCGCCCGGCGCCGGCTGGACGCGCTCGCCGCCGGGCTGGCCGCCGTGCAGCGGGACACCGGCCGGGTGGTCCGGGTCGGCTTCGAACCGGAACCGGGCTGTCTGGTGGAGTCCACGGGACAGGCACGCGCGGTATTGTCAGCCATGGATACCGACCGGCTCGGGATCTGTCTGGACCTGGCGCACCTCGCGTGCGCCTGGGAGGAGCCGGTCGACGCGTTGGCCCGGCTGCGCGACGCCGGGCTGCCGGTGGTCAAGGTGCAGGTCTCCGCCGCCGTCGAGGCGGCCGACCCGGCCGGTTCCACCGACGCGCTGCGCCGCTTCGTCGAGCCGAGGTTCCTGCACCAGACCCGGGCGGCGGGCTGCGCCGGCGCCACCGACCCGGCCGACCCGGCGTGGGCCGCCGACGACCTCGACGCGGCGCTCGACGCGCGGCTGCCCGGGGCGTGGCGGGTGCACTACCACGTGCCGCTGCACGCCCCGCCCGAGCCGCCGCTGCGCTCCACCGTGCCGGTGCTGCGGTCCGCCCTCTCCGCGCTCCTCGCCGGCCCGGCCGCCGGCTGCGACCACCTCGACGTGGAGACGTACACCTGGGGGGTGCTGCCGGAGGCGCGGCGGCCGCGCGGCGACGCGGAGCTGGCCGCCGGCATCGCCGCCGAGCTGGCCTTCGCCCGCGACGAACTGGTCGCGCTCGGGCTGTCCACGGCGGCCGGGGTTCCCTCATGAGCCGCCGGCTGGTGGTGCTCGACGTGGTCGGGCTGACGCCCCGGCTGCTGGCCCACATGCCCCGGCTGCGCGCGGTGGCCGAGGCCGGGTTCACCGCCGAGCTGGGCACCGTGCTGCCGGCGGTGACCTGCTCGGCGCAGGCCACGTTCCTCACCGGGGAGCTGCCCGCCGGGCACGGCGTGGTGGGCAACGGCTGGTACTTCCGCGACCTCGGCGAGGTGCTGCTCTGGCGGCAGCACCACGCGCTGGTCGGCGGTGAGAAGGTGTGGCAGGCGGCCCGCCGGGTGGAGCCGGGCTACCGGGTCGCCAACGTCTGCTGGTGGTACGCGATGGGCGCGGACGTGGACTGGACGGTCACGCCGCGCCCGGTCTACCACGCCGACGGACGCAAGGAGCCGGACTGCTGGACCGACCCGCCCGAGCTGCGGGACACGCTGACCGACGCGCTCGGCACGTTTCCGCTGTTCAGCTACTGGGGGCCGGGCGCCGGGCTGCCGTCGTCGGCGTGGATCAGCCGGGCGGCGCAGCGCATCCTGGCCGACCACGCCCCCGACCTGACCCTGGTCTACCTGCCGCACCTCGACTACGACCTGCAACGGTTCGGGCCCTCCGACCCCCGGGCCGCCGCCTCGGCGGCCGAGCTGGACGCGGTGCTCGGGCCGCTGCTGGACGCGGCCCGGGAGCGGGACGCGACGATCGTCGCGCTCTCCGAGTACGGGATCACCGACGTCTCCCGCCCGGTGGACGTCAACCGGATGCTGCGGTCCGAGGGCCTGCTGCGGGTGTACACCCAGGCCGGGATGGAGTACCTGGACCCGTGGACGTCGCGGGCGTTCGCGGTGGCGGACCACCAGGTGGCGCACGTCTACGTGCGGGACCCGGCGGACGTGCCGGCGGTGGCGAAGCGCTGCGCCGCGCTGCCGGGCGTCGCCGAGGTGCTGGACGCCGCCGGGCAGGCCGGCCACGGGCTGGACCACCAGCGCTCCGGCGAGCTGGTGCTGGTGGCCGAGCCGGATTCCTGGTTCACGTACTACTACTGGTTGGACGACGCCCGGGCGCCCGACTTCGCCCGGCTGGTCGAGATCCACCGCAAGCCCGGCTACGACCCGGCCGAGCTGTTCTTCGACCCGGCCGCTCCGGCCGCCGCGAAACGGCGGGCGGCGGTGGCGCTGGCCCGCAAGAAGCTCGGCCTGCGCTACCTGATGAGCGTGGTGGGGCTGGACGCCGGGGCGCGGGCGGTGCGCGGCTCGCACGGCCGGCTTCCCGCCGACCCGGCGGACGGTCCGGTGCTGCTCTGCTCCGACCCGGCCGCGACCCGGGCCCGGGTCGCGGCGACCGACGTCAAGGCGTTGCTGCTCCAGCTCGCCGGACTGGCCCGGGAGGCGCCATGACCGTCACCGTCGTACCGACCGACCCGGCCCTGCTGCGGGGTCGCTTCGACGCCGCGCTCGCCGCGTTCCTGGACGCGCGTGGGCCGGGTCGGCCGGACGACGGGACGGGGGCCGTCCACGCCGAGATACGCCGGTTCGTGCTGGCCGGGGGCAAGCGGCTGCGGCCGTTGTTCTGCTACTGGGGCTGGCGGGGCTTCGGCGGTCCGGACGGCCGGCCGATCGTGGTCGCCGCGGCGGCGCTGGAGCTGTTCCACGCGTTCGCGCTGATCCACGACGACATCCTGGACCGCAGCGACCGCCGCCGGGGCGAGCCGACGGTGCACCGGCACTTCGCCGATCTGCACGCCCGCTCCGGGTGGCGGGGCGACCCGGCGGCGTACGGCCGGCAGGCGGCGCTGCTCTGCGGTGACCTCTGCGCGACCTGGTCGGCCCAGATGTTCCACGGCTGCGGGCTGCCGGCCGAGCGGCTGCGTCGGGGTCACGCCGTGCTGTCCCGGATGCGGACCGAGGTGATCGCGGGGGAGTACCTGGACGTGACCGCGGCGGCCGGGGACGGCTCGGTGGCGAGCGCGCTGGCGGTGGTGCGGCTGAAGACGGCCCGTTACACCGTCACCCGGCCGGTGCAGGTCGGCGCCGCGCTGGCCGGGGCGGGCCCGGGGGAGGTGGCCGCGCTGGCCGGCTTCGGCGATCCGCTCGGCGATGCGTTCCAGCTCCGCGACGACCTGCTCGGCGTCTTCGGTGACCCGGCGGTGACCGGCAAGTCCGACCTGGACGACCTGCGGGAGGGCAAGCCCACCGTGCTGATGGCGCTGGCCCGGGCGGCGGCCGACCCGACCGGCGCGGCCCGGCTGCGGAAGCTGGTCGGGGATCCGGGCCTGGGTCGGGCCGGGGCCGCCGAGGTGCGGGCCGTCGTCGAGGCGTGCGGGGCGCGCGACGCGGTGGAGCGGATGATCCGGGTCCGGGCGGACGAGGCGCTGGCCGCGCTGGACGGGTTGCCGCTGGACGAGCCGGCGCGGCAGGCCCTGACCGCGCTCGCGTACCGGGCCGTGGACCGTCGCCAGTGACGCCAACTTTTGACGCGTTCCGACAAAAGTGTTTCCGGAACCAGCAGAAGCTATGGACAGGCCAATCGAAAGCCCTTAATGTCGTGCGCAGCACAGAGCTGTTTCGTCGAGGTGAACGCCCGCACCGCCCCGCCTCGTCGAGGTGACCACCGGCCCCGTCGGAGGTCACGGCCCGCCGTAACCGCACCGACGGGCCGGCGCAGCATCCCCCCACCCGGCATCCGGCGCGACGCGCGCCCGGTCCTGGCTGCGCGCGTCAGGAAGGGACAGCACAGCATGTCCAGCCACCCCCACCGCCCCCCAGCCCGACGACGACTCGCCGCCGGATCGGCGCTGCTGCTCGCGGCGGCCGCCGGCGCGGTCACCCTGGCCGCGGCGCCCGTCCCGGCGTCCGCCCACCCCATCCCGGCGAGCGACTTCCAGCAGGTCGAACTCGCCCGAGGTGTCGCCGAGACCGGCGAGCCGATGTCCCTCGCGGTGCTGCCCGACCGGTCGGTGCTGCACACCGCCCGCAACGGCACGCTGCGCCGCACCGACGCGGCCGGCGCCACCACGGTCATCGGGACCCTGCCCGTGTACACCCACGACGAGGAGGGGTTGCAGGGCGTCGGCGTCGACCCCGGCTTCACCACCAACCGGCACATCTACCTCTACTACGCGCCGCCGCTGTCCACCCCGGCCGGGGACGCGCCGGCCACCGGCACCGACTTCTCCGCCTGGCAGGGCGTCAACCGGCTCTCCCGGTTCACGCTCAACGCCGACTTCACGCTCAACCA
Organism: Micromonospora sp. WMMD754; assembly: GCF_049315235.1. Lineage (NCBI taxonomy): Bacteria > Bacillati > Actinomycetota > Actinomycetes > Micromonosporales > Micromonosporaceae > Micromonospora > Micromonospora sp. WMMD754. The sequence continues at coordinate 500,281 of NZ_CP186058.1, read as the reverse complement.
GGCCACCAAGGTCGACGTGCTCGACGTGCCGGCCGACCGGGGGCTGTGCTGCCACGTCGGCGGCGACATCGACTTCGACGCCGCCGGCAACCTCTATCTGTCCACCGGCGACGACACCAACCCGTTCGACTCCGCCGGCTACGCCCCGATCGACGAGCGCACCAACCGCAACCCCGGGTACGACGCGCAGCGCAGCGCCGGCAACACCAACGACCTGCGCGGCAAGATCCTGCGGATCAAGGTGAACGCCAACGGCACCTACTCGATCCCGAGCGGCAACCTCTTCGCGCCCGGCACCGCGAAGACCCGACCGGAGATCTACGCGATGGGCTTCCGCAACCCGTTCCGGATGAGCGTCGACAAGGCCACCGGCATCGTCTACGTCGGCGACTACGGCCCGGACGCCGGCACCACCTCGGCGCGCGGCCCGTCCGGGCAGGTCGAGTTCGACCGGGTCACCGGCCCGGGCAACTACGGCTGGCCGTACTGCACCGGCACCAACACCGCCGCCGAGACGTACGCCGAGTGGGACTTCGCCACCGGCACCGCCGGTGCGAAGTTCGCCTGCACCGGCGGCCCGACGAACAACTCGTTCCGCAACACCGGCCTCACCACGCTGCCGGCCGCGAAGCCGGCCTGGATCCGCTACGCCGGTGACGCCGGCAGCCCGCCCGAGTTCGGCGGCGGCTCCGAGTCGCCGATGGGCGGCCCGGTCTACCGGTACGACGCGGCCAACCCGTCCACCACCAAGTTCCCGCAGTCCTTCGACGGGCAGTTCTTCGCCACCGAGTTCGGCCGGGGCTGGATCAAGCCGATCCACCTCAACGCCGACGGCTCACCCGGCACCATCGACGCGTTCCCGTGGACCGGCAAGCAGGTGATGGACTCCGCGTTCGGCCCGGACGGCTCCTACTACGTGCTCGACTACGGCACCGGCTACTTCAACGGCGACGCCAACTCGGCGCTGTACCGCTTCGACTACCTCGGCGGGGCCAACCGCGCCCCGGTGGCCCGGGCCGCCGCCGACCGGACCTCCGGCGCCGCCCCGCTGGCCGTGGCGTTCTCCTCGGCCGGCTCGTCCGACCCGGAGGGCGGCGCGCTGACGTACGCCTGGACGTTCGGTGACGGCGGCACCTCGACCGCGGCCAACCCGTCGCACACCTACACCGCGAACGGGCGCTACACCGCCACGCTGACCGTCCGCGACCCGCAGGGCGCCACCGGCACCGCCAGCGTGACGATCACCGTGGGCAACACCGCGCCGACGGTGGTCATCGAGACGCCCGGCAACGGGAAGCTCTTCTCCTTCGGCGACACGGTGCCGTTCCGGATCACCGTCACCGACCCGGAGGACGCCACCATCGACTGCACCAAGGTCAAGATGACCTACGTGCTCGGCCACGACCAGCACGGCCACCAGATCACCTCGGCGACCGGCTGCACCGGCTCGATCGCCATCCCGGTCGACGGCGAGCACGACGACGCGGCGAACATCTTCGCCATCTTCGACGCCGAGTACACCGACTCCGGCGGCCTCACCACCCACACCCAGCACACGCTCCAGCCCCGGCACCGGCAGGCCGAGCACTTCAAGACCGCGTCCGGGATCAACACGTTCGACAAGGGCACCGCCGAGGGCGGCAAGACCGTCGGCGACATCCACAACGGGGACTGGATCGCGTTCCAGCCGTACCTGCTCGCCGACGCCACCGGGTTCACCGCCCGGGTCTCCTCGGCCGGTGTCGGCGGCACGCTCCAGGTGCGGGCCGGCTCGGCCACCGGCACCGTGCTCGGCTCGGCCACCGTCCCGGTCACCGGCGCCTGGGACTCGTTCACCACCGTCACCGGCACCATCACCAACCCGCCGGCCGGCACCACCACGCTCTACCTGACGTTCGCCGGCGGCGCCGGGGCGCTCTACGACCTGGACGCGTTCACGTTCGCCACCTCGGCCGTCCGCACCGGCCCGGTGACGGGCCTGGCCGGCAAGTGCCTCGACGTCCGTAACGCCGCCACCGCCGACGGCACCCAGATCCAGCTCTACACCTGCAACGGCACGGCCGCGCAGTCGTGGACCGTGACGCCGAATTCGACGGTCAAGGCGTACGGCAAGTGCCTGGACGTGTCCGGTGGCGGCAGCGCGGACGGCACGAAGATCCAGTTGTGGACGTGCAACGGCACGGGCGCGCAGAACTGGTCGGCGCAGGCCGACGGGACGGTGCGTAACCCGCAGTCGGGCAAGTGCCTGGACGTGTCCGGCAACAACTCGGCCGACAGCACGCCGGTGCACCTGTGGACCTGCACCGCTGCCGCCAACCAGCGCTGGACCCTACCCTGAGGAATGGAAGGAGAACGCCGATGAGACTCCTCCGCACCGCGCTGGGGGCGGTGACCGCCGTGCTCGCCACCATCGCCTGCACGGCCCCCGCCACCCCGGCGAGCGCCGCCGACGCCCCCTACGACGTGCTGGTCTTCTCCAAGACCGCCGGCTTCCGGCACGACTCCATCGCGGTCGGCACACAGACCGTCCGCGACCTCGGCGCGGCGAACAACTTCACCGTCACCGCGACCGAGGACGCCGCCCAGTTCACCACCGCCAACCTGGCCCGCTTCGAGGCGGTGATCTTCCTCAACACCACCGGGGACGTGCTCAACGCGACCCAGCAGGCCGCGTTCGAGGCGTACATCTCCGGCGGCGGTGGATACGTCGGCGTGCACTCCGCCGCCGACACCGAGTACGACTGGCCGTTCTACGGCAACCTGGTCGGCGCCTGGTTCGCGTCCCACCCGGCGATCCAGCCGGCCACCGTCAGGGTGGAGGACCGGGCGCACGCCGCCACCGCGCACCTGCCGCAGCAGTGGAACCGCACCGACGAGTGGTACGACTACCGCACCAACGCGCGGTCCACCGCGCACGTGCTGGCCAGCCTCGACGAGTCCTCGTACTCCGGTGGCTCGATGGGCGGGGACCACCCGCACGCCTGGTGCAAGCCCTACAGCGGCGGCCGGTCCTTCTACACCGGCGGCGGGCACACCCAGGCGTCCTACGCCGAGCCGGCGTTCCGGGCCCACCTGCTCGGCGGCATCCGCTACGCCGCCGGGCGCACGAAGGCCGACTGCCGGCCGGAGACCGGCTACACCGCGCTCTACAACGGCGGCACCACCGGCTGGTCCCAGGCCGGGCCGGGCAGCTTCACCAACACCGACGCCACGCTCACCTCGGTCGGCGGCATGGGGCTCTACTGGTACAGCGCGAAGCAGTTCACCAACTACTCGCTCAAGCTGGACTGGCGGGTGGCCGGCGACGACAACTCCGGGATCTTCGTCGGCTTCCCGCCGTCGAGCGACCCGAACTCGGCCGTGAACAACGGCTACGAGGTGCAGATCGACCCCACCGACGCGGCCGACCGGACCACCGGCGCGATCTACGGGTTCAAGTCCGCCGACCTGGCGGCCCGGGACGCGGCGCTCAACCCGGCGGGGGAGTGGAACACCTACGAGATCCTGGTGGAGGGCGAGCGCCTCCAGGTCTTCCTCAACGGCGTCCGGATCAACGACTTCACCAACACCGACCCGGTCCGGTCGCTCGCCGGGCACGTCGGCATCCAGAACCACGGCACCGGTGACGACGTGTCGTTCCGCAACATCCGGATCAAGGAGCTGGGCGGTACCCCGCCGCCCACCGGCAGCACCACGGTCCAGGCCGAGTCGTTCAGCGCGGCCAGCGGCGTCAGCGCGTTCACCAAGGCCGGCGCCAACGGCGGGCAGACCCTCGGGTACGTCGACCCGGGCGACTGGGCCGCGTACCAGGGCCTGGACCTGACCGGGGTGACGTCGCTGCGCGCCCGGGTGGTCTCCGGCGGTCCGGGCGGCACCATTCAGGTGCGCACCGGCTCGCCCACCGGCCCGGTGCTCGGCCAGGTGGCGGTGCCGAACACCGGCGGCTGGACCACCTTCGCCGACGTCTCCACGGCGTTGAGCGGGGTGCCGTCGGGCACGCAGACGGTCTACCTGACGTTCACCGGCAGCGGGTCCGGGCTGTTCGACGTCGACGACTTCACGCTGGTCCGCTCGACCGGCACCGGCGGCGTCGGCCCGGTGAAGGGCCTGGCCGGCAAGTGCCTGGACGTGCGGGGCGCGGCCACCGCGGACGGCACGCAGATCCAGCTCTACACGTGCAACGGCACGGCCGCGCAGTCGTGGACCGTGACGCCGAACTCGACGGTCAAGGCGTACGGCAAGTGCCTGGACGTGTCCGGTGGCGGCAGCGCGGACGGCACGAAGATCCAGTTGTGGACGTGCAACGGCACGGGCGCGCAGAACTGGTCGGCGCAGGCCGACGGGACGGTGCGTAACCCGCAGTCGGGCAAGTGCCTGGACGTGTCCGGCAACAACTCGGCCGACAGCACGCCGGTGCACCTGTGGACCTGCACCGGCGCCGCCAACCAACGCTGGACCCTGCCGTGAGGTAGGCCATAGAGTGGGGACGGCGGCCGTGAGGTGGCCGGTGGCCCGGCGGGAGGCGCAACCCGCGGGTTCGCAGACGCTAACGCGTCCACCGGTGCCCTCGGGCCGCCGCCTCCGGTCGCCTCGCCCCGGTCCGCAACGGAATCCCCCATCACGACAGGGGAGAAGGACAATGGCGCGACCCATCACGCTCTTCACCGGCCAGTGGGCCGATCTTCCGTTCGACGAGGTCTGCCGACTCGCCTCCGAGTGGGGCTACGACGGCCTGGAGATCGCCTGTTGGGGCGACCACTTCGAGGTCGACAGGGCGCTCGCCGACGACTCGTACGTCGAGCGCAAGCGGGCCACGCTGGCCAAGCACAACCTCCAGGTCTTCACCATCTCCAACCACCTGGTCGGGCAGGCCGTCTGCGACCACCCGATCGACGAGCGGCACCAGGACATCCTGCCGGCCCGGATCTGGGGCGACGGCGAGCCGGAGGGCGTACGCCGCCGGGCCGCCGAGGAGATGAAGGACACCGCGCGGGCGGCGGCGAAGCTCGGCGTACGGACCGTCGTGGGCTTCACCGGCTCGTCGATCTGGCACACCCTGGCCATGTTCCCGCCGGTGCCGCCGGCCATGATCGAGCGCGGCTACCAGGACTTCGCCGACCGGTGGAACCCGATCCTGGACGTCTTCGACGAGGTGGGGGTGCGGTTCGCGCACGAGGTGCACCCCAGCGAGATCGCCTACGACTACTGGACCACCAAGCGCACGTTGGAGGCGATCGGCCACCGGCCGGCGTTCGGCCTGAACTGGGACCCGTCGCACTTCGTCTGGCAGGAGCTGGACCCGGTGAACTTCATCTTCGACTTCGCCGACCGGATCTATCACGTGGACTGCAAGGACGCGAAGGTCCGCACCGGGGACGGCCGGCGCGGCCGGCTCTCCTCCCACCTGCCCTGGGCCGACCTGCGGCGCGGCTGGGACTTCGTCTCCACCGGGCACGGCGACGTGCCGTGGGAGGACTGCTTCCGGGCGTTGAACGCGATCGGCTACGACGGCCCGATCTCGATCGAGTGGGAGGACGCCGGCATGGACCGCCTGGTCGGCGCGCCGGAGGCGCTCCAGTTCGTCCGCCGCCTCGCCTTCGACGCCCCCTCCGCCGCCTTCGACGCCGCCTTCAGCAGCACCCGCGACTAACCCCCCGCTTTCCGCGATCTTGCAGTTGTGGCCCCCCAGAAACGGGGTGTATCCGGCATCTCGGGGGCCGTAACTGCAAGATCGGCGGCGGGGGGTGGGAGGTGGGTCAGCGGGCGGCGAAGGTCTGGTCGCTGACCAGGCGGGCCGCGCCGATCAGGGCGGCCCGCTCGTCCAGGTCGGACAGGACGATCGGCATGCTGCCGGTGGCCAGCGGGGTGGAGCGCCGGTAGACCACGCCCCGGATCTCGGCCAGCAGGACCGGCCCGATGCCGGGCGGCGCCCCTCCGATGATCACGATGGCCGGGTTGACGAAACTCACCAGCCCGACCAGCACCTGCCCGAGGCGACGGGCGGCGTCGCGGACCAGCGTCTGCGCCGCCGCGTCGCCCTCGGTCGCCGCCGCGGCCACGTCGGCCACCGTCAGCGTGCCGGCCTCCGCGAGCCGGTCCGCCAGCGCCGTCGAGCGCCCCGCCCGCACGGCCGTCACCGCCTCGCGCACCAGGGCGGCGTCCCCGCAGTACGCCTCGACGCAACCGGTGTTGCCGCACCCGCAGAGCGGTCCGTCCTCGGTGAGCTGGAGGTGCCCGATGTCGCCGGCCCCGCTGGCCGCGCCCCGGTGGAGCGTCCCGCCGAGCACCAGCCCGCAGCCGACGGCGTCGCCGAGCTTGACGTAGAGGAAGTCGTCGAACGGTCGGCCGGTGCCGGCGTGCCGCTCGCCCAGGGCCATCGCGTTGGCGTCGTTGTCGACGTGCACCGGGCAGCCCAGCTCGGCGGCGAGCGTGTCGCGTACCGGGAAGCGGTGCCAGCCCGGCAGGGCGGGTGGGGAGACGGGGCTGCCGTCGCGGACGGCGACCGGCGCGGGCAGCGCGACCCCGACTCCGGTCAGCCGGGCCAGCCCGGCCTCGGCCCGCAGCTTGCCGAGCAGCTCGACCGCCCGGCCGACCACCGCCTCGGGGCCGACCCGGACGTCGACCGGCTCGTCGTGCCGGGCCAGCAGGTTCAGCTCGCCGTCGGTGAGGGCGACCCGCAGCCGGCCGTCGCCGACGAGCACCGCGCCGAAGCGCACCTGCGCGCCGACCCGCAGCAGCGACGAGCGACGGCCACCGCGGGACGCCGCCGGGCCGGCGGTCTCCACCAGGCCCAGCTCGGTCAGCCGGTCGACCTCGGCGGCGAACCGTGCCCGGGGCAGCCCCAGCACGTCGACCAGCTCGACCCGTGACCGCGGGCCGTCGTCGCGCAGCAGGCGCAGCAGCCGCGCCTGCTCCGCCGTCTCCGGTCCGACCATCGGCATGTGATCACCTCCCCACGAAGAATGTGCCACACCCGCGTCACGGCGGCGTGACGCGTGAGGAGGTGGCGTCCGGGCACACGGGAGCGGGCCGGTCACCCGAAGGTGGCCGGCCCGCTGTCCGCGTGCGTCAGAGCGTGTTGCCGGTGCTGGACGGCTTGGTGCTCGTGCCGGTCGTGGTCGAGCCGGTGGCGCTGGTCGAGCCCGTGCCGTTGGCGCTGCTCCGGCTGCCGACGGCGGCCGGCGTGCCGGCGAACGGCTTGTCGGCGTCGGAGAGCCCCTGCTTGCCACCGTTGCCGGTGGCGAGCTTCTCGCCGATCTTGGTCTGTCCCAGCTTGTCCTTGCCCTCCGAGTAGAGCCGGGTGGCCTGGGCCTGCGCGACGCCGGCCGCCTCCTGGACGGTCGGGTGGTCGAGCACCTTGCGCCCGCGGACCACCAGCTCCTCGTACTTCTCCCGGCCGGCACGGGCGCCCAGGACGAAGCCCGCAGCCAGCCCGCCAAGGAACATGATCTTTCCGCGCATGGCGGCTCCTTTCGTACCTGACGCTCTGCCGATCCCCGCCGATACCCGGCGGAAGCGACCCACTCGCGCCTACATCCTCTGTCGGTGCCTTAACTACCCATCCTGCTCCGCGCTCATACCTCCCTGTGTCGAGATGGCGATTTGTCCCGTAATCCGCCCTCGGTCCACCGGTCCGGTCGGGTCCGGTAACCCCCTGGCGCACTACCGGCGGATGTCCTGTACTCTTGTCCCCGTCGCACGGCGCGGAGAGATCCGGGTCGGGCGGTGCACGGTCCCCTGTAGCTCAATTGGCAGAGCAGCCGGCTGTTAACCGGCAGGTTATTGGTTCGAGTCCAATCGGGGGAGCTTCGCTCCACGTCACGCCCGTCGGCCCAGGCCGACGGGCGTTCTCCGTTTCCAGGCCCGGGCAGCCGCCTGATTTCCGCCCGCGCGCGACAGCTCGGCCGGCAGGATGGTCGCTGTCGACTTAGACTCCCGCTGCGTCGATTGATGCGTCGATTCGAGGGTGGTGGAGATGGCCGCAGGACGCAGCCGCTGGACCGCGACGCTGGTCGCGGTTGCGGTGGTGCTCGGCTGGCTGGTGGTCGGTGGCATCGCCGGCCCCTACTCCGGAAAGCTCGGCGAGGTCGCCACCAACGACAACGCCTCCTTCCTCCCCGCCGACGCCGAGGCCACCCGGGCGCAGGACCTGGCCGCCGGATTCGTCGACCGGGAGAGCACGCCGGCACTGGTGGTCTACGAGCGCACCAGCGGCATCACCCCCGCCGACCAGCAGCGGATCCAGGCCGACGCGGCGCGCTTCGCCCAGGTGCCGGGCGTCATCGGTCCGCTGCCACCACCGATCGTCAGCCAGGACAAGCAGGCCGCCCAGGTGATCGTCCCCATCGACAGCGCCGAGGGCGAACAGATCCGCACCGTCGTCGACGAGCTGCGGAACATCGCCGGCCCGGACCGGGACGGACTCACGGTCGACGTGGCCGGCCCGGCCGGCCTGCTCGGCGACCTGATCGAGGTGTTCAGCGCGATCGACGGGCCGCTGCTGCTGGTCACCCTGGTCGTGGTGCTGATCATCCTGCTGATCGTCTACCGCAGCCCGGTGCTCTGGATCTTTCCGTTGCTGGCCGCGGGGATGTCGTACTCGCTGGCCGCCGTCGTCGTCTACGTCCTGGCGGACAACGACGTGGTCAAGCTCAACGGGCAGGCGCAGGGCATCCTCACCGTGCTCGTCTTCGGCGCCGGCACCGACTACGCGCTGCTGCTGATCGCCCGCTACCGCGAGGAGCTGCACCGGCACGAGCGCCCCTGGGACGCCATGAAGGCCGCCTGGAAGGGCGCCGCCCCGGCCATCATCGCCTCCGGCGCCACGGTCATCGTCAGCCTGCTCTGCCTGCTGCTGTCCAGCCTGAACTCCAACCGGGCGCTCGGCCCGGTCAGTGCCGTCGGCATCGCCGCGACACTGCTCGTCATGCTCACGTTCCTGCCCGCCCTGCTGGTGCTCGGCGGGCGGTGGGCGTTCTGGCCCCGGCGCCCCCGGCACGACGACGCGGACCCCCGCACCGAGCACGGCATCTGGGGGCGGATCGCCGGCTTCGTGGCGCGCCGCGCGCGTACCGTCTGGGTCGTCACCGCCGTGGTGCTGGCCGCCCTCGCGATCGGGGTGACCCAACTCGGCGCCACCACGCTCGGCCAGTCCCAGCTGTTCACCCAGCGCACCGACTCGGTGGCCGGCCAGGAGGTGATCGACAGGCACTTCCCGGCCGGCACCGGCAGCCCGGCCACCGTCTTCACCGCGCAGGCCGCCGCCCAGCGGGTCGCCCAGGTGGCGCAGGGCGTCAAGGGCGTCGCCTCGGTGGCGCCGCTCGGCCGGCGCGGCGAGAACGCGCCGCCCGAGGAGAACACGCCCCCGAAGGTCGTCGACGGGCGGGTGCAGCTCAACGTCACGCTCGCCGACCCGCCGGACAGCAACGGCGCCGAACAGACCATCCGCGACCTGCGCGAGGCGGTCCACGCGGTGCCCGGCGCGGACGCCGTGGTCGGCGGCTTCACCGCGATCAACGTGGACACCGCCGACGCCTCCGTCCGGGACCGCAACGTGATCATCCCGGTGGTGCTGCTCGTCATCGCGGTCATCCTGGCGCTGCTGCTGCGCGCCCTGGTCGCCCCGGTGCTGCTGATCGCCACCGTGGTGCTGTCGTTCCTGGCCACGCTCGGCCTCTGCGCCCTGCTCTTCCGGTACGTCTTCGACTTCCCCGGCGTGGACCAGTCGTTCCCGCTGTTCGCGTTCGTCTTCCTGGTCGCGCTCGGCATCGACTACAACATCTTCCTGATGAGCCGGGTCCGCGAGGAGTCGGTCCGGCGTGGCACCCGGGCCGGCGTGCTGGCCGGCCTCGCGGTCACCGGCGGGGTCATCACCTCCGCCGGCATCGTGCTCGCCGCCACGTTCTCCGCGCTCGCCGTCCTCCCGCTGGTGGTGCTGGTCGAACTGGGCGTGGCGGTCGCCGTCGGGGTGCTGCTGGACACCATCGTGGTCCGCTCGCTGCTGGTGCCCGCGCTCGCGTACGACATCGGGCCGAAGGTCTGGTGGCCGAGCCGATTGTCCCGCTCGCACCGCGAGGGCGACCGGGCCGGGGCGGGGGTGGACCGTGCCTGACACCGACGTGGTGATCGTCGGCGGCGGCCTGGCCGGCCTCGCCGCCGCCCGCCGGCTGCACCGCGCCGGCGTGCCCTGGCGGCTGCTGGAGAGCGCCGACCGGCTCGGCGGTCGGGTGGCCACCGACGAGGTCGACGGGTTCCTGCTGGACCGGGGGTTCCAGGTGCTCAACACCGCCTACCCCCGGCTCGGCGGCCTCGTCGACCTGGACACGCTCGACCTGGGCTGGTTCACCTCCGGGGTGCTGGTGCGCCGGGGCGACCGGCTGGAGCGACTGGTCAACCCGCTGCGCGAGCCGACCGGCGCGCCCGGCGCGCTGACCGCCGGCGTCGGCTCGCTGCGCGACCGGCTGCGCCTCGCCGCGCTCGCCGCCGGTTGCGCCGGCCTCCCGGTCGGGCGGCTGCTCTCCGCGCCCGAGACCAGCACCGAGACGGCGCTGCGCCGGGCCGGCCTCTCCGACGCGATCATCGAGGAGCTGCTCCGGCCGTTCCTCTCCGGCGTCCTGCTCGACCGCGAGCTGGCCACCTCCAGCCACGTCTTCGCGGTCATCCTGCGGTCCTTCGCCCGCGGCCGGATCGGGCTGCCCGCGCGCGGGATGGGCGCGCTGCCCCGCGCCGTCGCCGCCCCGCTGCCCGCCGAGCTGATCGCGCTGCGTACCCCGGTCACCGCTGTCGCGCCCGGCCGGGTCCGCACCGAGGCCGGTCAGATCACCTGCCGCGCCGTCGTGGTCGCCGCCGACCCGCCGGCGGCGACCACGCTGCTGCCCACGATCAGTCGGGTACGCATGCACGCGTACACCACCTACTACCACCGCGCCGACACCCCGCCGCTGGACGAGCCGATCCTGCTGCTCGACGGCGACCGGCGGGAGATGATCGCCAACACGGTGGTGCTCAGCAACGCCGCACCCACCTACGCACCGGCCAACCAGCACCTGGTCGCCACGTCCGTGGTCGGCCCGCAGCCCCCGCCCGAGCGGGTGATCCGGACCGAGCTGGAACGCCTCTACGGCCGCTCCACCGCGGACTGGACCCACCTCACCACCGTCACGGTGCCCGACGCGCTGCCGGCCGCCCCGCCACCGCAGGGCCGACTGCGCAAACCGGTCGCGCTCGGCGACGGGCTCTACGTGGCCGGCGATCACCGGGACAGCCCGTCCATCCAGGGCGCGCTGGCCAGCGGGTGGCGTACCGCCGGGGCGGTGCTGGAGGAGTTGCGGCGCTGAGCCGACGTGTCGCTGCGCGCTGTTATTCTCGCGTTGCCCATCGTGGGCGTCGCGGCGGCGGCGTCGCCGGGGCGGTGGTGCCCGGAGATCGATCGGCGGGTTACGATCCGGCGCGGTGACGGGGCGGTAGCTCAGCCGGTTAGAGCAGGGGACTCATAATCCCTCGGTCGCGGGTTCGAACCCCGCCCGCCCCACCAGGCAAAATACTAGATCTGCGATCTTCCCGTGGTGCTACTCATGGTGCGAGCGCGCGACGGTTAGCCCATGGCGACGGCGAACAGGCCAGCGCGGCGAGATCGAGGAACTACCTAGCGGCTCACTGAGGGTGAAGGTATACGCGGGCATTGGCCCAATCACGAAGAAGCGGCACTACGTGACCGAAACGATTCCGCCGGGTGCGACGGCCCGGAAGGAAGCCGAGAAGGCGCGTACGCGGTTCCTCGCCTAAGGCGTGTTTCATAAGCCGGTCAGAGCCACTCGCAGATGATGGTGATGGTCAGGCTGGCCTGGAATCGGACGGCCAACTTGTCGTAGCGGGTGGCCAGGCCGCGGTGGCGCTTGAGCCGAGCGATGCCGTCCTCGACGGCATGTCGCATCCGGTACAGGTCTCGGTCGAACTTCGGCGGGCGTCCGCCGCGGCTGCCCTTGGCTTTGCGGTGGGCGACCTGGTCGGTCTTGCTCGGGATGCACGCCTTGATTCCGCGCTTGCGCAGGTAGGCGCGGTTACCTCGGCTGGTGTAGGCCTTGTCGGCCAGGACCAGGTCGGGGCAGGTGCGGGGCCGGCCTACTCCGAGGCGGGTCACCTTGATACGGCGCAGGACCGGGATGAACTGCGGGCTGTCACCACGGTGCCCGGCGGTCACGACCATCGATAGGACCTTCTGTCCCTGCTCACAGGCCAGATGCGTCTTGGTGGTCAAACCGCCGCGAGAGCGTCCGAGCCCGTGATCGGCAGGTTCGTCGTGCACGCCGCCGGGTGGCTCTTTCTGCAGGTGGCCGTCGGTGCGGGCGCCAGCGGCGTGCTGGTGGGCGCGACTGGTCATCGAGTCCACGCTGACCGTCCAGCCGATCCGGCCCTGCGCATCGCCGGCGGCCTGCGACTTGGCCAGGATCTTGTCCCAGGTGCCGTCGCGCTGCCAGCGACGGAACAGGCCGTAGACCGTCTGCCAGGGGCCGTACTCGGCCGGGACGTCACGCCAGGGCGACCCGATCCGGATCCGCCACCTGATCCCGTCAATGAGCTGCCGTTTCTCCCACTTCGGCGGTCGGCCCTTCGCCGACGCGGCAGGCAGTAGCGCGGCGAGCCGCTGCCACTGAGCGTCGGTGAGGTCATGCCGCCTCGTCACCGTTAAGGTGGCCACGAGGTCTCCGGTATGAAGTTCTTGCTTGGTCGCAGAACCAGATACCGGAGACCTCTTCAGTTGTCGATCACCGCCACGCCGAGACCTTCACCGGCCACCACGACTTCTGAAACACGCCTTAGGTGGACGAGCGGCGCAACCCACGGACACGCGCGACGGTCGACCAGCTGCTCGACCGGTGGCTTGAAGTGCTCGACGTTGAGGCGTCGACCCGGCAGGGGTACGTCAAGAAGCTGAACAAGCACGCACGGCCGTTGCTCGGCAAGCTGCCGGTGGGTCGGCTGGACGCCGAGACGCTGGAGTCTCTCTACGCGGTGCTGCGGAAGTGCCGGGGCCGCTGTGGAGGCGCGCGGACGGCCATCGAGCATCGGAAGGCAGGGCCGCACGACTGCACCGACAAGTGCCGGCCGCACGAGTGCAAGCCGCTCGCCCCGGCGTCGATCCGGCAGATTCACTGGATCCTGTCCGGTGCACTGAACCGGGCCGTCCGGTGGCGGTGGATCGCCGTCAACCCCGCAGACCAAGCGGAGAAGCCCGGGATGCCTCAGCCCAACCCGCACCCACCAACGGCGCCCGAAGCGGCCCGATTGGTCTCCCAGGCGTGGCGGGACCCCGACTGGGGAGCGTTCGTATGGGTCGCTATGACGCCCGGCGCCCGACGAAGCGAGCTGTGCGCGTTGCGGTGGTCAGCCGTTGACCTCGACGCCGCTGTGCTGACCCTGGGGAGCGCCCTGTACGTCGATGACGCGGGCAAGTTGCGGGAGAAGGACACGAAGACGCACCAGCAGCGGCGCGTAGCGCTAGACACCGAAACCGTGAAGGTGTTGAAGGATCAGTTGGCGCGTTGCAAGGAACGCCGCGATGCCCTTAGCCTCCCGGTGAGCGGTGACGGCTACGTGTTCTCGCCCGATCCGGACGGGAAAGCTCCGCTCGTGCCGGACACGGCCACCCAGCGATTCAGCCGGATGGCCGCGCGACTCGGCATCACCACAAACCTACATGCGCTACGGCACTATTCCGCAACGGAGTTGATCGCCGCGGGCGTGGACGTGCGAACGGTTGCCGGTCGACTTGGTCACGGCGGGGGCGGAGCGACAACCCTGCGGGTTTATGCCGCTTGGCTGTCGGAGTCCGACCAGCGAGCTGCTGCTGCACTCAGTGCCCGTATGCCCTCGCGACCTCTAAAGCGTTGAACTACATGGCATCACTCTCGGGCTTGCCAATTAGCGATTTTCGGCCTGTAATCCAGTTGCCCATCCACGGGGGCCGTAGCGTTCGGATGCTGTCCAACTCTTCTCCGCTGAAATCGGCTGCGTCGGCGATCTCGGCAGCGACGCCTTCGTCTATATTTTCTGCAATCCGGCGCCGAAGGCAACGATAGAGGAAGTCGCTGCCGAGATGATCGTTAAGCTCCTCCATGAAGACGCTGACGGAGCCCGGATTTGCCTCTGCTGCGACGAACGCCAGCCATAGAGCTATTTCCGTCAGGATCGATCCTGATTCGCCCTGCACAATGCTCACTCTCAGTAGGCGCCTATAAAGGTTCGTGATGGCACCCTCAAGACCCATTGCCTGGGCGTAAGGAACGGTAGGTGATCTGACGGACAAAGAATTATGGAAGTTTGTCGCTGCGGCGGTTTCTGCTTCGGAGATGTCCTCTCCCAAGATGTACTTGATGGCGCCCACGGCGAAAATGCCGAGCTGGGGTGCGCCAAAGCAGTCCAATACCAGCGGGAAACTTGTCGGACTCTTCTTGTCTGTGCTCAGCGTGCCCTGCATGGCCAAGTAGGTGCGAACGTATGGGTCGGACTTGATAAGCACTTTCTCCTCAGATTGCAGCACGGTAGAAACGATGCTGCTCCATTCTTCGGAATACAGCTCGCCCTCGCCTGAGATCTGGGTGCGTGCCCACCTCGACGCGAAGGCTTGCCGAAACCTCCTGCGGGCGGCCTCACTCGATTCTTGTGGCCCGAATCGATACCCTCGCTGGCTGTTCAGATACGCGGCGATCTCCCTTTCCGCGAACCCCTGCTCGGTAAGGAGGCGGCCACATATGTTCCGAGGGTCCTTGTACAGTTGAAGCAAAGAGATAAAGGCGCGACGGTCTTCGAGCGTTGTCACATTCTGGGATCGCCAGAGGTCGAAGGCTTGAATAAGTACCTCGCTAACTAGGCGAGCGCCGACAGGTGTTGAGTTCAATACTCGAAGGCACAGGGGTATATGTTTTCCTGCCGCTACCTTGCGCCCCTCTTTCCCGGCTCTCATCAAGGCCCTTAGGAGCGCTTCTGATCCCCGGTAATCCTTGTCGTCGTAGGCTTGAAACATGAGGTCGGGGAGGACCGAACTCGGATTCTTTTTGTAGGCCTCAAGGATCGATTCGAGAACGCTCTCCTGGGACTTGGCTCGGTGCACGATGGCTTCGGCTGCATAATATTCCATGAAGGTGCGATGAGTAAACGAAAACAGTCGCTCTCCACGTTCTGAATGTCCGATCGCCGTGAGCAGCCAGGCTCGTCCTGCGCAAAACTCCAGAAATTCTCGCGCCCTGACTTCGGCATCCCTTGGATCAACGCCGGCTGTATCGCCGAAATACGTCCCAATGATTCTTGTGAGCTGTTTCTCCTCGACACCACCCCCAGCCGAAGGGAATTTATAAAAGAAATCCGCTAGCTCCTCCATAAGCGTGTGGCCATAGCGTTTGTGGTCGACGGGCTGTGGAATGTGTCGGATGGCGTCCCAACTATGGAACAGTAGATCGGCGCACTGCTTGTAGACATCGCGTTGATTCATTGGGATATAGCCGCGCAGCCTGTAGAGAGTGCAGAGAAGCGACAGCATGAGTGGGTTGCGTCGCACGTCGTCAATCTCTGCGGACTCCTGCAGGAAGGCGGCCGGGTCTTTGATGCTTCTCTGCATGAGCTTGAACCAGCGATTTACATATTCGGTGACCTGGCTGAGGGTGTACTCCTGCAGCTCGAAAGTCGGGAATCGTCCCTCGGTGAAGCGAGCGCTTTCGTATCCGACCTTACGAGTGGTTGCAATCATCGAGGAGAGCGGAAACTCCTGTGCTAACAGGTCGATTTTTTCGATCAACTTCCGGCGTTGTTGTATCTCGGTTACCTCGTCGACACCATCGAATATCACGAAGGCGCGTCCCAGGGCGAGGAGTTGCTCTACATCAAGTCGGTCGGCGGAGAGCCCCAGACCGTGAATCGCCTTTTCGACATGTTGAATCGCCGGTGCTGAGACGTCCGCTGAAAGCTCTCGGCATCGCACAAGAATGGGGGCAAGGTCTTTCGACGCGCGAGTGGCGACGGTGTTTACTAAGCGTGTTACCAAAGTGCTTTTGCCGACACCCGGGTTCCCGATCACCACGAGACGCACACCTGCGATGGGATGCCTGAACACATCGGCCAAGCTAGCGTTTGCTGGTGTTCGAGGCTTGAGGCTTCTTTCAATGTAAAGTTCCTCGTACCGGAATCGGTGACGTTCTTGAGCGTGCTCCAGATGCATCTCGTCAGAAGCGTCACCAGCGATGCGGCAGATGTCGGCACAAAGTGCTCGGAGTTGTGCGACTCGATTGGGATTCGAGGTGGCCTCGATCGTTGCCCGGACATAGCGGGGTGCGGCCGGCAGGGAAAATCCCGCAGCCCGATTTGTGGAATCAATTAGGCGTGCTGATTCTGCCTTTGCGACGCGAGCAACCGCGCTAGGTTGGGGCGCGATCGCTTCAAGGTGTTGTATTAAAAGTTGCCAGACCACCTCGGAGGAATGTGTCCAAGGTCGGGGATTCGGCCTACCCCAGTCTGAGACCTGCTGGTCGAAGGCGCTTCTTAAATATTCGAGTGATCTCTCGGCGTCTTCATGATTTTCTCGAACCGCCTTCAGGAGCACGTAACTTTGTGCTACGGCAGCCACTTCCGCTGTGTTAATGAAGTCGGCTATGTCGTTGAGATCCGAGTCATTGACGATAATCTGCTCGCCGCTGGAGTGCTGGAGCAAGAAGGCACTGACATCGACATCCGGTGCCAGTGGACTTCTCATGGCACCGTGCACGGATGCCATGAACTTGACCAGCAGCGATCCGAGAGCTTCGCCAGCGGCGCCGGTGGCAATGGCGGCTGCGACGTCGGCCATTGGTTCCCCCTCCTAGGTTCCGGAGAGGCTAGTCGTCGTGAGCGTCGCTCGCTACACGTCAGCTTCGGCACGGGACAACAGCTCCGGCATGAACCGAATCCGGCCAGGCCTTCGCCGAGGTCGTCGTGCGGATGGCTCGGATCTCTGAGCCCTGACCAGTGCCTTGGCAGTCAGTAAGCTGACAGGATGGAGTCTCGGACTGCTGCCCGCGCCGCGGCAGAAAAGTTGCTCGCCCCTGCTTTGCCGCGCCGGTGGGACCACGTCCGATGCCTCCGGCGGAGATCTTCGACAGGGCTGTAGTTGAGGCAGAGGAGCGGTGGCGTGGCGGACGAGGCGTTCTCCAGCGATCTTTCCGGCCACTTCTGGGCGACGCTCGAACGTCGGCCCGAACTCGATCGATGGCGCTTCGAGATCCTCGACTATCAGAACAACGTCCTGCTCAGTGGCTTGGCCTGCAACGAGCGGCAGGCCGCGGCCATCGTCAACGCCTGGGACCAGGTGATCACATCGTCGCCCGACGAGGAGGACCCCAGCATGGATAGGCCCGATGAGTCGGCATGATCGTGCCAATGGTCGAATTCCCCGCCCAGCGGGCCGCCTGACACCGGGGCAGTCCAGCGATCCTGTGGGCTTCCGCCGTCCATCTTGACCAGGGCGACCAGGCCGTGGCCCCCGAGGTGGGCCAGCAAATCCGCCGGCCGCTCATCCACTGCCGCATCCGACGGCTACGTCCAGCACCGACAGGCGTCCTGACCGGAACGCCGTCACCTGCTCGGCGTTCAGCGGGTAGTACGACAGGGGTGGATCACTCGTCGTCCAGCGGTCGACGTGCACGAAGCACCCGTGCCACTGACCGCGACCCACCACCGCGACGTCGGTGGAGCCGGGGATGCTCGGCGCAGCGCCGAGGACGAGCCCCGGCCCGGACACGCGGGCAAGGACGTCGTCGTCGGGAGGCCCGACGAAGATCGCGACCGCCGCACGTTCCTCGACGGGGGCCGTGCCGGGGTCGAGGTAGTCGTGCACCCGCTCGTAGCCGCGCACGTCGACCTGGGACAGATACCGTTGAGCGGACGTCTCCGCCGGGCCCGTCAGCTTGAGCACGCCGAAGCAGCAAGCGGCAGCCGCGACGAACGACAGCAGCCACAGGCGTCGGCTTCTCGACGACACCGGAGCGTGCCGGTCAACGGCGTCAACGGATCGCGGCACGACGACACAGTAGGCCTCACCGGCGATGTGGGTGGGCCGCTGGAGCTGAGTCGTCGGTGGAGCGGACGTGCTTCCGCCACCGGCGGTGGCGCCGTGCGGCGACGGCGACGGCCACCGCGACGAGAAGCGCGGTGGCGCCCTTCCAACCCCGCTCGAACGACGACCTGTCGTCGCCGAACGCCGCGTCACCGGCGGTCATGAGCCACAGCCCGACCCACGCCCACTGCCAGCCGTGTGGTCGGGAGAACCTGTCGGGTGGCTCGGATGCGGCGACGAACACCGCGGCCACGGCGCCGCCGACGACGATCAGCGGTATTCCGATGCGCCCGACGACGTCCCACAGCGACACGAGCCGATGATGGCACCCCGTCCGGACAGAACCGGCGTCATGGTCAGCGAGTCGACTGCCGCATGACCCAGGTCGGCACGGGTTCGGCGAAGCGGTGCGCCACCTCCCAGCCGGCGCGCCGGTAGACCTCGACGTTGTCGGGGTTGCTCGTCTCCAGGACCGCAGGCAGGCCGTCGGCGGCGGCCCGGTCCAGCCCCACCCGCATGAGGGCGTGGCCCCACCCGTGGCCGGCGTGGTCCGGATGCGTGCCCAACACCCCGAGATACCAGAAGGGGACGGCGGGCAGTGCGGCGTGGACCGCCCGGTCGTACGCGCGGACGCGCCGCAGCACGTCGGCGGGAAGTCGGTCGGCGAGGTCGTCGTCCGGTGCGTCGCCCTCGGCGGCGGGTGGTTCCCAGATGGCGACCGACGCGCCGCGCTCGACCGTCCAGATCGTCGCCTTGGGTAGCCGCTTGTCGAAGAGGTGCCCGAAGAAGGCGCCGGCGTAGGGCGCGTAGGTCGCGTCGTCGGGGAACAGGAACCGCAGGACGGGGTCCTTGGTGAACGCGGCGACCAGCGAGGCGACGACCCGGCCCCGGTCCTCCGCCGTGGCGACGGTGATCTCAGGTGCTGTCACAGCGAACATTGTCCCGGGCCCGACGTGCCACACGGCTCTCGGCCTCCTCCAGCCAGCGCCGATACCACCGGGCGAAGCCGAGGGGGGTTCCGTCCTCGTCGCGCAGCGGCTGGTAACCGCCGTCCGAGGCGGTGTCGTCCGTCCACATCTGGCCCCGCGCCGGTCCGCTGACGACCAGCGCCTCACGCAGCGCACAGCCGAGATGACACAGGTAGAGCAGGCCGACCGAGTGCTCCGGCCGAAACACCACGGCGTCGTGCCGTTCCCAGTACGCGTCCTCGGCCGCGTTGAACTCCTCCTCCGAGTCGAAGTCGTCCTCGTCGGGCGGGCCGGGCAGCCCGTCGGCCGGGTTGAACGCCTCGACGTGCGGAAAGGGCCGCGCGAGCGTGCCCAGGTCGGTGAGGTCGGCGCCGTCGCCCTCCCACGACCACCGTCCGTCGCGCCGGCGCAGCGGGAAGAGCCCGTACGCCGGCCCCGCGCCGCCCCGGCCCGCGACGAGCAGGAAGGCCTGGTACTCACCGGGCAGTTCCACCCCGAGCTGTGCCTCCACCTCGGCCAGGTCCCCGGTGCTCAGGGGCGGCTCCAGCTCCCACCGGTGGCCGGCGGACCCGAAGACGGCGGAGGCGGCGGGCGCGGCGGCCACGCGGGCCAGCCGTTCGCGTACGTCGGACCAGTCGGTGTGCGGCACGCGCCGGACGATACCGCCGGGCCCGGACCGCCGACATCCCTCGACAATCTCGACGGGGCGGGATAGCGGTGGGGCTCCCAGGCGTCTGTGAGGGGTGGACGAGGAAACGAGGGTGGTGCGGTGGAAGAGGACGAACGGGCGGTGCTGGCCGAGTTCGTGGCGAGTCGCGCGCCGGCGCTGATCCGGGTCGCCTACCTGCTCACCGGCGACCGGAGCAACGCGGAGGACCTGTTCCAGTCGGCGCTGTCGAAGGTCATCCCGAAGTGGCGGAGCATCCGTCACGCCGACCCGGAGGGCTACCTGCGGGCGGTCATGTACCGGGAGCAGGTGAGCTGGTGGCGTCGGCTGCGTCGGCGGCGTGAGACCCCGGTCGACCTCGGTACGCCGGTGGTGGCCGACCCGAGCGGGGGAGCGGACCTGCGGCTGGCGTTGCGGGCGGCGCTCCGGCAACTCACGCCGGCGCAGCGGACCGTCGTGGTCCTGCGCTACTACGAGGACCTGCCGGAGGCGCAGGTCGCCGAGCTGCTGGGCTGTTCGGTCGGGACCGTGCGCAGCCGCACCGCCCGTGCGGTCGCCCGCCTGCGTCAGCTCCTGCCGGCCGGCGAGCTTCTGGAGATGCAGCGATGACCGATCCGTTCGAGCACGTCCTCCGCACCACCCTCACCGAGATCGCCGAGGAGGCACCGACCGTGCAGGACTCTCTGACCAGGGCGGAACGACGCGTACGCCACCGCCGACGGAACACCATGGTGGTGGGTACGGCGGGCCTGCTGGCCGCGCTCGTCATCGCCGCGCCGTTCGCCTACGCGGACCGGGGCGACGACGGGCAGCCGTCACGTCCGGCGACGATCGTCCCGAAGCCGAGCCCGAGCGGGCCGGACGAGCCGGTTCCGGGCCCGCCGGGTGAGCCGGTCCCGAGTCCCGGCGGCGCACGGGGAACCGTTCCCCCTCCGCCGGGCGCTCCCGGCACGCCGGTCCCGAGCCCGAGCGGGACCGCTCGGGCGGTTCCGCCTCCGCCGGGCGCAGCCAGTCCGAGCCCGAGCGGGACCGCTCGGCCGGTTCCGCCCCCGGCGGGCGCGCCGGCCCCGGGCCGACCGGGCATGCCGGCCCCCGATCCGGGGGCGCCGGGCGCAGCGGTGGCGAGCCCTGTTCCCCACTGAGCCGATGCCGGCGCGGATCGGAGCGTCGCCGTGCCGCCGCAGCGACGCCGGGCCCGCCGCGCAACGGCGGGCCCGGGCCGTCGCAAGGCGCCGACGTGGCTGCGTAGGTCGCGTCGTCGGGGAACAGGAATCGCAGGAGGGCGTCTTTGCTGAACGCGGCGACCGGCGAGGTGACGACCCGGGCGCGGCCTTCGGACGTGGCGACGGTGATCTCAGGCGTGGTCACACCGAACATGGCCCTCGCCCGCCTGTCGCGGCATGCCCGTCGTGGTCCCGGTCACTTCGCCGCCGGGCTGGTGACACTCGGCCAACCGGGCCGCTGGACGGCTCCCCTGCACGTCCAGCTGAGGTCCATGGCGTTGACCTGGAGCTCGATCGCCACGCCTGGCTCGGTCGCCCGACGTTGCTCCACCAGGTCGGCTTTCGCCAGCAGCACGGACCCCTTGAAGGTGAAGCCGTCGACGCCGGACTGCTTGGCCGCCTCGCCGATCGGCCGCATGACGGCCGGATCGCCGTGGGTGCCGCTGCGCACCGCCTGGTCGACCTGTTCACACACCCAGGCGGCCAGGGCGACGCCCTTGAGAGCAGGGTACGAGACGGCCGCGGCAGGGGGAGTGCTGCCGACTGTGGACGGTTGCGGCGAGGGACCGTAGCCCTGACACCCCGGCACGGCGAGGACCACGGCAGCGGCCAGAACCGCCGGACGGAGACGCAGCACCGGCTGATGATAGAGGCGGCGCGCGCGCCGGCGGACCCCCGCTCGATCTCCTGGGGCCGGCCGATTCCCGGCACCCGGCTCTCGGCCCTCGCCGGCCGGCGCCGATACCACCGGGTGAGGCCGAGTGGGGTTCCGTTCTCGTCGTGCCGTTCCCGATACACGTCCTCGGCCGCGTTGAACTCCTCCTCCGAGTCGAAGTCGTCCTCGTCCGGCGGGAGCCATCCGGAGCGGCTACCGGGCGCGGATCGGTAGGCTGCGCCGGTGGACAAGCGCTACGCGGCGATGGCCCTGTCGCTGCCTCTTGCGGTGCTCCTCGCTTCGTGCGGCAGCAGCGCGACCTGTGAGGAGCAGGCGGACTACCTGCGCAAGATGGCTCATCGGGGAGGGCGAGGACCTGTTCGTCGAGAGCTGCGTGAACGGCACCCCGGCACCGGTGCCGGCGCGCGACTGACCGTCGGCTCGCCAACTCCGACGTGCCGCTTCGACACCCCCGCCGCGGCACCCGGGGTCGGCGGCGACGACTGAGCCTCAGGGGCGCCCCCTCAGGTTGTCGCCGCGTAACACCGGACGGCCACCCGCTGCCCCGAGCTCCACTGCTGATCGACCGTGCCCAGCAGGTGCCAGCCGAGCCGCTCGTAGAGAGCCACCGCCGCGGTGTCGGACGCCACCACGTCGAGCACCGGCCTCAGGCCGCGATCCCGTGCCGCGTCGACAGCCCGCGCCATCAGCAGCACACCGATCCCGTGGCCGCGAGCCGACGGAGCGACGAACAGTCGGTTGACCACGGCGGTCCCTTCGACACCCACACCCGTGCGAGAGCTCCACAAGCCGGGTGCCGCGTCTCCCGTCCCGCTCCGGGACAGGCCGACATGGCCGACCACCCGGCCGTCCCGTTCCGCCACCCACGCGGCGAGGAGCGACGACGGCGTGAGCCAGGCGTGCGGGACGTCGGGCCAGTTCACCGGATAGCCGTCGCGCCGATGAACCTCCGCCAGCACGCGGACGCAGTCGCCGAGGTCGCGGTCGGTGCGCCGGCGGGCGCTCGGGGGCGCGTCCGCGCCGGATGCGTCTCCGCTCGTCACCCGCCGTATGGAAGCACAGCTCACCGCCGGTGACCAGCGAATTCCACGACCACCTCCGGTCCACGGCGGCGTGTGGCGCCGCCGGTGTCAGGACGGCCAGTACCACCCGAGGGGGCCGGCCGAGCGAGCATCGATGCCTCATGCTGTGCACCATGGCGATCTACGACCCGAAGGCGAACCTGCTCGACTATCTGCGCGGTGCCCGGGAGGCGGTGGTGTGGAAGCTCGACGGGCTGGACGAGTACGACGTCCGGCGTCCGCTGACGCCCACCGGCACGAACCTGCTGGGCCTGGTCAAGCACCTGGCGCGCGGCGAGTTCGGCTACTTCGGTGAGACGTTCGGGCGGCCGGGTGACGCCGTCGCCCGATGGTGCGAGGATGACGCGTCGTGGGAAGCCTGGGCTCTGCCGACTGAGTCGCGCGAGTCCGTCGTCGACCGCTACCGGCAGGCCTGGGCACACGCGGACGCGACGATCGAGGCCCTGCCGCTGGACGCCGTCGGCCGAGTGCCGTGGTGGGGCGACGGCGGTGAGGTGACACTGCACCAGGTCCTGGTCCACGTCACCGCCGAGACGCAGCGCCACGCCGGGCACGCCGACATCGTTCGGGAGCTGATCGACGGCACCGTCGGACTGCTGCGTACGACGACGAACATGCCCACGTCGGACGCGGCGCACTGGGCCGCTCACCGGGACATGGTGGAGCGGAACGCGCGGGAGGCCGCCGGCCGGTGAATCACCGCGGTGACGGGGCGGGACGGCAGCCCCGTGGACCTGGTGCGCTGTCGCGCCCGCGGCGGTGGCGCGCCGGGGGGCGACGGGCCGGGCGAGAACATGCCGCTCGACACCCGCAGGTCCGACGACGAGGGGATCCGCGACGCCCGACCTACGACGGCTCGGGCAGCGCCGCGGTGACGTCCAGCTCGACCAACTGCCCGGTGAAACCGAGCTGGGCCACGCCGAGCAGCGTGCTGGCGGTGGTGAACGCGCCCGCCAGTGGCGTGGCGAGGAACCGTCGCCACACCTGGGCCAGCACGGTCTGGTCGGCGCTGACGACGTAGATGACGGTACGCACGACGTGCTCGGGACCGGCGCCGACCGACCGGAGAGCGGTCAGCGCATTCCGGGCGACCTGGTCCACCTGGGCCTCCACGTCACCCGGGCCTGCCAGGACACCGTCGGCGTCCAACGGGCACTGGCCGGCGAGGTAGGCGGTGCGACCGGCCGCGACGATCGTGACGTGGTGGTAGCCCGGAGTGGGGTGCACGCCCTCGGGGTTGGAGCTGATGATGGTCATGCGCCGCAGCATCCCGGATCCAGGACCGTGGCGTCACCAGGTTTGCGCGGTGGTGGAGCGAGCAGGAGGCCTGATGGAGACCTGGCGGGTCGTTGCGGGTGTCCTGATCGCGCTGTTCATCGGCCTCGTCGGTGTCGCACTGGCCACCAACTACCGCGGCGTCACGGAGTGGCACGTACGCCGCTCGGCGGCCGCTGCCGGCATGCTCCGGCGGGTGCCGCCGTGGCGGTGGTTGCCGGACGCCGACGCCGACCGCCGGGTGGCGCGGTTCGTCCTGTTCGAACGGGGGCTCGGTGTGCTCTTCGCGGCGGCGGGCGTCGTCGCCCTGGTGGTCGAGCTGTACTCCGTCGTCTCCGGCGAGCCGCTGCCGTCGAACAAGTAGGAGCGAACCGCTACGTCCACGGCGGCGTGTGCCGGGTCAGGTAGGCGCGGGCGCGTGGCAGCGGATCGCCCCAGTACTGGTGCGGCATGCGGCTGTGGTGCGCGGCGCAGAACTCGGCCAGGTCGGCGGGGAGCGCGACGGCCTCCAGCGGCCGGCTCTCGAAGTCGCGGTTCGCCGCCAGCAGGTCCGCCTCCGCGTGCCAGCCGGAATGGTCGAACGCCCACCCCGCCCAGGTCGCGTACACGTGCCAGACCTGCGGGTCGTCGGTGAAGCGCAGTCCGGCGAGCCCGACCGGCCGGTCCGGGTAGGCGTCCCGGCACACCCAGGCCAGGATGTGGCACGCGCCGGCGGCGAAGAACGCCTGATCGGTGCGGTCCCACGCGAGGCGCTGGTCGGACCGTTCGAGAGGGGTCCGACGGAAGACCCCCGCCGCCACCGCTGCCACGCCCCGACGGTACCGGTCCGTCGGGGCGGATCGGGCAGGCGCGCGCGGCGACGCGGTGACGGGCGAGGGTCAGTCGCCGGGTTCGACGTACGAGGCGAGGTTCGCCAGCGAGGACGCGATGCCCTCCTCGTGGACGGCCTGGTCGATGCCGGACGGCACGCCGGTCGCGGTCACCGTCACCTCGGTGCCGTCGCCGGCCGCGGCGAGGTGCCAGGTCATCGTCATGGTGCCGGCGTACGCCGGGTCGTCGGCCCGGAACACCGCTGTCTGCACCACGCGCGCCGGCCGTACCAGGTCGGCGAACCCGACGTCGACGACGTCGGTCGCGTCCGACGTCTTGCCCGGACTGCCGCTGGGGTCGAGGTAGGTGAGCACCATCCGGAACCCGCCGCCGGGGCGGGGATCCCACCGCTCGATCCGCCCGCGCATGCCGTCGGGCGGCAGCCACGCCTCGAGCGCCTCTCGGTCGAGGAGCGCGTCGTAGATCGCGGCGGGCGCTGCGGCGATCGTCCGGCTCGCCTGATCGATGCGGTTCACCACTCGATTCTAGGATCCGATCGCGGGCAGGATGGGCGGGTGAGGTTTCCTCTGTCGACACCGCCCGCCGTTCCCGCCGGCACGCTCGCGGTCGGTCCGCAGCCGACGCTCACCGCCGGCGGTGACCTCGTCCTGCGGCCCTGGCGGGCGTCCGACGCGGCGGCTTTCCTGGCCGCGTACCAGGATCCGGAGATCCGACGCTGGCACACCCGCCGACCCGCCTCCGAGGAGCAGGTACGCGAGTGGTTCGCGTTCTACCGCCGCGCGTGGGCGCAGGAGACGGCGGCGAGCTGGGCGATGACGTACGGCGGCGGTGACGTGCTGGGACGCATGGTCCTGGGTGGCATGGACCTCGGCGACGGGGTGGCGGTGTGTGCGTACTGGGTGGTTCCGGCCGCCCGTGGCGCGGGTGTGGCCTCCCGGTCGTTGCGGGCGGTGAGCGACTGGGCGCTCGGTGCGGTGGGCTTCCACCGTCTCGAACTCGACCACTCGACCCGCAATCACGCCTCCTGCCGGGTCGCCGTCAAGGCGGGCTTCCGACCGGAGGGCATCAGGCGCAACGCGGCCGTGCACGCCGACGGACGGCACGACATGGAGGTGCACGCCCGCGTACGCGGCGACGACTGACGCGGTCGGCCGGCGCTCACTCGCCACCTGCGTCGTGACGCCTGACTGCTCGGGCGGTGCACTCGGATGAGAAAGTGGCAGCGTGCGGGTGGGGATCCTCGGGCCGCTGGAGGTCCGTGACGGCGAGCGGACCGTCGACGTCGCCGGGGCGCGACTGCGGGCGCTGCTGATCCGCCTCGCCCTGGACCCGGGTCGCCCGGTGAGCCTGCCCGCGCTGGCCGAGGCGCTCTGGGCGGACGCGCCGCCCGCGGACACCGCCAACGCGGTGCAGACGCTGGTGTCCCGGCTGCGTCGGGCCGTGCCCGGGCTGGGGGTGCGCAGCGGTCCGGCCGGCTACCGGCTCGACCTCGCCCCCGAGGACGTGGACGCCGGGCGCTTCGAGCGGCTGGCCCGGCAGGGTCGGGAGGCGCTGCGGGACGGCAACGCGCCGGAGGCGCTCGCGACGCTGCGCGACGCGCTGGCGCTGTGGCGCGGTCCGGCGCTGGCGGAGGTCGCCGACGCAGCCTATGCGGGGGCCGCCGCGGCCCGGCTGGCCGAGCTGCGGCTCACCGCGCAGGAGGACCGGATCGACGCGGAACTGCGCACCGGGCGGCCGGAACTGCTGGTCGCCGAGCTGGACGAGCTGACCGCCGCACATCCGCTGCGGGAGCGGCTGGCCGCGCTGCACCTGCGCACGTTGGCCGCCGCCGGGCGGCCCGCCGAGGCGCTGGCCGGGTACGAGCGGATCCGCGAGCGGCTCGCCGAGGAGCTGGGCGTCGACCCCTCGCCCGAGCTGCGGGCCGCGCACCTGGCGCTGCTGCGGGGCGAGGCGGCCCCGGCCGCCGTGCCCGCCGGGCGGCGGGGCAACCTGCGGGCGGCGCTCACCACGTTCGTCGGGCGGGACGAGGACCTGCGCCGGCTCACCGGGCTGCTCGCCGGCAACCGGCTGGTCACGCTCATCGGCCCGGGTGGGGCCGGCAAGACCCGGCTGGCGAGCGTCGCGGCGGGCCGGCTGGCCGACGGTGTGCCAGGCGGGGCCTGGCTGGTCGAGCTGGCGCCGATCACCGACCCGGCCGACGTGGCCCGGGCCGTGCTCGACACGGTGGGCCGGCGGGAGCGGACGCGGGAACCGGTCCGGCCCACGCTCCGCGACACGCTCGGCCGGCTGGTCGACGCGATCTCCACCGACGAGACGCTGATCGTGCTGGACAACTGCGAACACGTCGTCGAGGCCGCCGCCCGGCTCGCCGAGGACCTGCTGGGCCGCTGCCCGGGGCTGCGCGTGCTGGCCACCTCCCGGGAGCCGCTGGGCATCGTCGGCGAGGTGCTGGAACCCGTACCGCCGTTGCGCCTGCCGCCGGCCGACGCGAGCCCGGGCGACGCGGCCGCGTACCCGTCGGTGCAGTTGCTGCGCGACCGGGCCGCCGCCGTGCGGGTCGGTTTCGCGGTGACCGACGACAACGTCGCGGACGTGGTGGAGATCTGCCGCCGGCTCGACGGCATGCCGCTGGCGATCGAGCTGGCGGCGGCGCGGCTGCGGACGCTGTCGCCCCGGCAGGTCGCGGCCGGCCTGGACGACCGGTTCCGGCTGCTGACCGGTGGCAGCCGCACCGCGCTGCCCCGGCACCGGACGCTGCGGGCGGTGGTGGACTGGAGCTGGGGGCTGCTCACCGACGACGAGCGCCGGCTCGCCGAGCGGCTGGCGGTCTTCCCGGCGTCGGTCACCGCCGAGTCGGCGGCCGGCGTCGCCGGCCCGGCCGCCGCCGCGCTGCTCGACGCGCTCGTCGACAAGTCGCTGCTCCAGGTGGTCGACGACGGGCGGTTCCGGATGCTGGAGACCATCCGTGAGTACGGGCTGGAGCGGCTCGCCGCGGCCGGGGAGAGGGCCGGGGCGCGGGCCGCGCACGCCGCGTACTTCCGGGATCTGGTCGGCACCGCCGAGCCGCACCTGCGCACCGCGGGCCAGCTGCCCTGGCTGCGGCTGCTGGAGGCGGAACGGGAGAACATCGTCGGCGCGCTGCACCACGCCTGCGACGCCGGCGACGCCGACACCGCGCTGCGGATCGGCGCGGGGCTGGCGCTGCCGTTGACGATCTGGGGCGACGACGGCGGCATCGGCGGTGACGTGCTGGCCCGTGCGCTCGCGTTGCCCGGCCCGACGCCGCCGGGGGAGCGGGCCGTGGTGCTCGCCATCCGTGTCGTCACGGAGATGTTCCACAGCGCCCACGTGCCGACGCCGGAGCGGATCGCCGAGCTGACCGACGCCGTGCGCGCGGCGCAGGGGACCGGGCACCCGCTGGTGGCGCTGCTCGAACCGGCGCTGTCCATCTTCACCGATGACACCGCCGCCGGGATCGCCGCGGTCGACCGGGCGCGCGGCCATCCCGACCCGTGGACGGACGGGACGCTGCTGGCGATGCGCGGCCAGATCAGGGAGAACGACGGCGACGCCGAGGGCATGCTGCGCGACCTCACCGGGGCGATCGAGGAGCTGCGCGCGGTGGGCGAGCGGTGGAGCCTGTCGATGGTGCTGAGCCAGTACGCCGACGCGCTGACCAAACGCGGCGACTTCGCGGCGGCCACGGCCGCGCTGGAGGAGTCGGCGCGCCTGGTCCGCGAACTGAACCCGGCCGCCGAGCCGGGCTTCCAGCTGATCTGGCTGGCGGCCATCCGCGCCCGCTCCGGCGACGTGGCCGGCGCCAAGGCGGAGCTGCGCCGGTTCGTCGCCGACCGGGTGGCCGACCGGGACGGCCGGGACGCCGCGTTCGGGCTGATGATGCTCGGCGACATCGCCCGGCTGGAGGGCTCGCTCGACGAGGCGCAGGAGTGCCTCGCCGAGGCGATGCGCCGGCAGGACGAGGCGCCACTGGTCGCGCCGCAGTTCCGTGGCCTGCTGCTGGCCACCATGGCGCATCTCGCGCTCGCCCGGGGCGACCTGCCGGACGCCCGCCGTCACCTGGACGAGGCCACCGTCCGAGGGCTGGCCGCACGGGACATGCCGGTGATGGCGATCATCGCGGTCGGCTGGGTCGCGGTCGCCGAGGCGGAGGGCCGGTACGAGCGGGCCGCCGAGCTGCTCGGCACGTCCGACGCGCTGCGCGGCTGGCCGGACCGGTCCAACCCGGACGTGCAGCGGCTCGCCGAACGGCTGCGGACCGAGTTGGGCGAGGACGGCTACGCCGCCGCGTACGCCCGGGGGCACGGCCTGAGCCGGGCCGACGCCCTCGCGTTCGTGGGCGGCGACCCGGCTCGGTGAGGCCGGTCAGGCGCGACGTCGGTAGGCCCGCACCGCGAGCGGCGCGAACACCGCGATGATCGCCACGGTCCAGAGCAGCGACCGGGTCACCGGCCCGGCCACCGGGCCGCCGATGATCAGGCCCCGGGCCGCCTCCATCACGTCGGCCACCGGGTTGATCCCGACCCACCACTGCAACCACCCGGGCAGCGTGTCGGTCGGCACCATCATGTTGGTGCCGAAGGTGAGCGGGAACAGCACCAGGAACGCGGTGCCCTGCACGGCGCCCGGGCTGCGCATCACCACGCCCAGCAGCACGCCGATCCAACTGACCGCGAACGCGAACGCGATGGTCAGCAGGCAGGCGGCCAGCGTGGACAGCGGGTCGGTGCCGATCCGGAAGCCGATGGCGTAGCCGAACGCGAACAGCACCACGATGGAGACCACGAACCGGACCAGGTCGCCGACCACGGAGCCGACCAACGGCGCGGACCGGGCGATGGGCAGGCTGCGGAACCGGTCGAAGACGCCCTTCTCGACGTCGGTGTTGAGGCTGACGCCGGTCGCGATGGACGCGAAGAGCACCGTCTGCACCATGATCGCCGGGAGCAGGAACTCCAGGTACGCGTGCTGCGAGCCGGAGATCGCGCCGCCGAGCAGGTAGACGAAGATCAGCACGAAGATGACCGGCTGGAGCGTGACGTCCAGCAGTTGCTCCGGTGTGCGGAGCGTCTTGATCAGGCTGCGGCCGGCGAGCGCGAGGCTGTGCCGGGCCAGTCCGAACCTACGGGCGGCGCCCCGGGGCGCGCGGGTGCGGGGCCGCGTGGCCGCCGCGCGGGTGGTCGTGGTCATGCCGCCACCTCCGTGGACTCGTCGGCGCCGTGGCTGGTCAACGTGAAGAACACCTCGTCGAGGCTGGGCAGTCGCAGCGCCAGCTCGGCCACCCCGATGCCGGCGTCGTCGAGCCGGCGGACCACGGCGGTGAACGGGGCGTCGCCCTCGACCGGCACGGTGAGCAGGCCGGGTCGGGGCAGTTCCGGTTCGGCGCCGGTGCTGGCCCGCAGGATCTCGGCGACCTCGCCGATCCGGTCGGGCTCGCTCGGCCGGACCACGATCGTCTGGCTGCCGGCGATCCGCTTCAGCTCACCCGGCGTGCCGTGGGCGATCACCCGGCCGTGGTCGATCACCGAGATCTCGTCGGCCAGCGCGTCGGCCTCGTCCAGGTACTGCGTGGTCAGCAGCACCGTCGAGCCGTCGTCCACCAGCGAGCGGACCACGCCCCACATCTCCTCGCGCTTGGCCGGGTCCAGACCGGTGGTCGGTTCGTCCAGGTAGATCACCTCCGGCCGGCCGACCAGGCTCGCGGCCAGGTCCAGCCGGCGGCGCATCCCGCCGGAGTACGTCTTGGCCGGCCGTCCGGCCGCGGCGCTCAGGTCGAACCAGGCGAGCAGTTCGGTCGCCCGGGCCCGGGCCTCGCGCCGGCTCAGGTCGAGCAGGCGGCCGATCAGCACCAGGTTCTGCGTGCCGGTCAGGTCCTCGTCGACCGAGGCGTACTGGCCGGTGAGCCCGATCAGCCGGCGTACCTCGGCGGCCTCGCGGACCACGTCGTGACCGCCGACGGTGGCGCGCCCGGAGTCCGGGCGTAACAGGGTGGCGAGGATCCGCACCGCCGTGGTCTTGCCGGCGCCGTTGGGCCCCAGCACCCCCAGCACGGTCCCCCGTCGTGCGGCGAGGTCGATCCCGGCCAGCGCGGTCGTCGTACCGAACCGCTTGACCAGGCCCTCCGCCTCGAATGCGTACGTCATGGCACCGACCCTGGTGGGTGGCGCTGGCAGCGGACGCACACGACGCTGGCACCACCACGCACATGCAACAAATGGTTGCGCGTCGGGCCGGGGGCGGCTAGCGTCATGTGCAACCAACGGTTGCAGGAGGTTGCCATGGAGTACGGGACCATCGAGCGGGAGATCTTCGTCGAGGCGTCGCCCGACATCGTCTTCGAGGTGGTGAGCAGCCCCGAGCACCTGTCGAGATGGTGGCCCGACGAGGCCCGCTACACCCCGACCCCCGGCGCGCCCGGGGAGATCGTCTTCGGCGACACCGTCGTCCCGTTCACCGTCGTCGAGGCCCGCCCGCCCCGGACGTTCTCGTTCCGCTGGACCCACCCCGCCGGCGAGACGCCGGTGGAGGGCAACTCGCTGCTCGTCACGTTCGAGCTGACCCCGTCGGGCGCCGGCACCCTGCTGCGGATGACCGAGACCGGCTTCCGGGAGATGGGCTGGGAGATCGCCGTGCTGGAGCAGCAGTACCGGGACCACGTCAGCGGCTGGGACCACTTCCTGCCGCAACTGCCGCCCTACGCCGCGACGCTGGCCGTCCGGCCGTGACCAGCACCCTGGTCGAGCCGGTCGACGACGACCTGTGGTCCGCGATCGGGGACCCGACCCGCCGCCGGATGCTCGACCTGCTGCTCGCCGAGGGCGGCGGCACCGCCACGTCGCTGAGCCGGCAGATGCCGGTGACCCGCCAGGCGGTGGCCAAGCACCTCGGCGTCCTGGACCGGGTCGGTCTGGTCCGGGGCGACCCGGCCGGCCGCGAGCGGCGCTACCGCGTCGACGACGCCCAGCTCGCCCGTGCGGTGGCCCAACTCGCGTCGGTCGGCTCCGCCTGGGACGCCCGCCTGCGGCGGATCAAGCGGATCGCCGAGGAGATCCAGCGCACCCAATCGGAGTGACGAGACGAGGAGATCGAGATGGTGGACATCCTGCACCGGATCGGGGTGCGGACCCCGGACCCCGCGACGGCGTACGAGGCGTTGACGACCGTCGACGGACTGGCCGGCTGGTGGACCGACGACACGACGGGCAGTCCCGAGGTCGGTGGCGTCCTGGAGTTCCGCTTCCCGCCCGGCGGGTTCGACATGGAGGTCGTCGAGCTGCGGCCGTCCGAGCGGGTGGTCTGGCGGGTGGTGGACGGCCCGCCGGAGTGGGTCGGCACCACCGTCGAGTGGGACCTGCGCCAGGACGGCGACTGGACGATCGTGCTCTTCGCCCACCGGGGTTGGCGTGAGCCGGTCGAGTTCATGCACCACTGCGGCACGAAGTGGGGGTCCTACCTGCTGAGCCTGAAGTCGCTGGTGGAGACCGGCGAGGGCGCGCCGTCGCCGCGCGACGTGCGGATCAGCGACTGGCACTGAGCGGATCGGGCCCGGGGCCGGCGAGCAGGGCGCCGTGTTCGGTCCAGAGCCACCGCAGATAGGCGCGCAGTCGCTCCGGGGTGGCGATCCAGCCCTCGTCCGGATAGCGGAGCAACCGGCTGACCTCGCCGGCCACCAGGTCGTACCCGCACGCCCCGGCCTCCGGCACCGGGGCGTGCGGGGCGACCGCCACGGGCAGCGGGACCATCGGCACCCGCAGGCCGGCGTCGTCGGCGGCCCGCAACACGGTGAGGTAGACCCGGACCAGGTGGTACGGGGAGACGACCAGCGCGAGACTGCCGATGCCCAGCTCCCGAACCCGGTCGAGGATCCACCGGGCCTGCTGTCCGGTGTCGCCGGCCGGCTCGGCCTGGAGCACGACCCCGTCGACCCGGCGCAGCCCGAGCGCCCGCAGGCGATCCAGCGTGAGCGGGCGGTAGGTCCGCTCGGCCGGGTTGGTGCTCGCCACCAGCAGGTGGCGCAGCGCCCGGTCGGCTTCCCAGGCGCGGATCGCGTCGGTGAGGCGCCAGTCCTCGCCCTGGCCGGTGGGGACCACCAGCGCGTCCACCCGTGTCGCGGCGCGCCCGGGCAGGGTGAGGATCATGGTGACCGCCTCCAGCAACGCCAGGAACCGGTCGGCCGGGACGTCCGCGAGCGCCCCCGCCGGCACGACCCGCGGCAGCGCGCCCGGCGGGCGGGACACACTCGTCACGCCTGGAGATCCTGCCAGCACCCCACCGGAAACGAGTACGGATGCTCATCCGTCCGCCCACCCCGGCCCGGCAGGATCTCCAGGTGTGACGACGAGACGTGCGGTGCTCGGCGGGCTGATCCTCGCGGCGGCCACGGCCGGCGCCTGGTGGGCCTGGCTGAGCTGGGAGTCCGGCTGGATCGTGGACCCGGAGACCGGCGCGGCCGGCGGACCGTACGCGGTCCGGCAGGTGGCCGCCGCGGTGCTGACCCTGGTGGCGCTCGCCGTGGCCGGCGGCTGGTGGCTGAACACCTGGCTGGTCGCCTCGGTGATGACGGTGGCGTTCACCGTGCCGTGGGCGGCGCACGCCGCCGCGGGCGACGACAGCGGCCTGTGGGCGATCGGGGCGGCGCTGGTGGCGATCGGCACCGCCATCGGGGCGACGGTGGTCGCCGGCGGCACCGGCTGGCTGCGCCGGCGGGCGGCCTGACGGGGCGACATCGAGATGCCGGGCGACGACCGGGCCGCTGTCTAGGATGGCGGCATGGACGGCCAGGGGCCCGCCGAACCGGCGGGGCCCCTGGGGTCACTGACGTTCGCTCAGGCGAGCGTCTTCAGGTAGTCGGGGTTGGCCTTCAGCCACTCCTCGACCGCCTTCTTCTCGTCGCCCTTGTGCGTGTTGAACATCAGGTCCTCCAGCGACGCGAGCTGGTCACCGTCCATCTTGAACTTCTTCAGCATCGCGGCGACCTCGGGGAAGTCCTCGCTGAAGCCCTGCCGGCCGAACGTGTTGATCTGCTCGGCCTTGCCCAGCGTGCCCTTCGGGTCGGTCAGGTCTTTCAGCTCGTACTTGGCGTAGGCCCAGTGCGGGTGCCAGAGCGTGACCACGATCGGCTTCTTGTCCGCGATGGCGCCGTCGAGCGCGGCCAGCATGGCCGGGGTGGAGGACGTCTTCAGCTTCATCGAGCCGTCCAGGCCGTACTGCGGGAGCACCTGCTCCTGGGTGGCCTTGGTGAGGCCGGCGCCGGGCTCGATGCCGATCATCTCGCCGCCGAACGTACCGGCCTTGCCGGCCAGGTCGGCCAGCGAGTCGACGCCCTCGACGTACTTCGGCACCGCGATGCTGAGGCTGGCGTCGTCGTGCCACACGCCCAGCTTCTCCAGCTTGTCGCCGTACTTCTCCACGTAGGAGGCGTGGGTGAGCGGCAGCCAGCCGTCCAGGAACAGGTCGATGTCGCCGTTCGCGAGGCCGCCGTAGACCAGCCCGGCCTCCAGGTTCTTGAGCTGGACCCGGTAGCCCTTGTCCTCCAGGATGTGCTGCCACAGGTTCGAGGCGGCGATCGCCTCGTCCCAGGCCATGTAGCCGATGGTGATCTTCTTGTCGGCGCCGGACGCGTCGTCCGACTTCTCGCCGCAGGCGGCCGCGCCGCCCAGGGCCAGGGTGGCGGTCACCGCCAGCGCGAGCACGCGCTTCACTGTCGTGAACACAGAATTTCCCTTCCTTTCGGGGTGCCGGCGGTTCCGCGTACGCGGAACCAGGGGTGCCGGCGGGGAGGGCGACGGTCAGGCGGCCTCGCGCGCGAGGCGCTGGGCCCGCGCGGAGGGGAACCGGTCGCCCACGGAATCGGTGAGCCGGTCGAGCACGACGGCGAGGACCACGACCGCGATCCCACCCTCGAAGCCGCTGCCCACCTCGACCTGGGAGAGCGCGAACATGATCACGTCGCCGAGTCCGCCGGCGCCGACCATGCCGGCGATGACCACCATGGACAGGGCCAGCATGATCACCTGGTTCACGCCGGTCATGATCGTCGGCAGCGCCAGCGGGAGCTTCGTCCGCAGCAGCACCATCCACGGCGGCGCGCCGAAGGACTCGGCCGCCTGCACGATCTCCTTGTCGACCTGGCGCAGGCCCAGCTCGGTCAGGCGGACGCCGGGCGGCATGCTGAACACCAGCGTGGCGAGCACGCCCGGCACCGTGCCGATGCCGAAGAAGAAGATCGCCGGGATCAGGTAGACGAACGCCGGCATCGTCTGCATCAGGTCCAGCACCGGCCGGGCCAGGGCGGAGGCCCGCCTGTTCTCGGCCACGAAGACGCCCAGCGGGATCGCCAGCAGCAGGGCGAGCACGCTGGCCACGAGCACCTGCGCGAGCGTGCTCATGGTCTCCTCCCAGTACGGCATCCCGGCCACCAGGCCGAGGCCGACCGCGGTGCCGAGGCCGAACTTCCAGCCGCGCAGCCACCAGCCCAGGGCGGCCAGCACCGCGACGACCGCCACGGCGGGTACGCCGTTGAGCAGCTGGTCGAGCGGGCTGACCAGGGCCTCGACCACGGACGCGACAGCGTCGAAGACCGGGCCGAGGGTACGGGTGGCCCAGTCCACCGCGGACTCCGTCCACTCACCCAGCGGGACCCGGGGCAGGGCGGCGTCGAGCGGGGATTCGCGCAGACTCATGCCGACATCTCCTTGTCGCCGACCAGCTCCGCCTCGGCGGGCCCGGTCGCGGGCTCGGCCGGTCGCGGGACCGGCGGGTGCGGGGCCGACGCGTGCGGCGCCTCGTCCGGGGTGGCGCTGGCGAGCGCGCTGAGCAGGGTGATCCGGGGGATCACCCCGGTCAGCCGGCCCCGGTCGTCCAGGACGGCCACCGGGTGCTGGCTCTCCGCGCAGTCGGCGAACAGGTCGGCCACGGCGGTGTCCTCGGTGACGGTGCGGACGCGCTCGCCCGAGACGTACCCGTCGAGGTTGGTCCGGTTCTCCCGCAGCGCGCGCAGCACCTCGTCCTCGGTGACCGTGCCGAGGAACCGCTTCCCCGGCCCGGTCACGTAGACCACCGAGGTCTGGCTCTCCCGCAGTGCCCGGGCGGCGACCCGGGGGCCGGCGTTGACGTCGAGGACGTGGTGCGGCTTCTCCATCACGGAGGCGGCGGTCAGGATCCGGGTCCGGTCCACGTCGGCCACGAACTGCGCCACGTAGTCGTTCGCCGGATCGGTGAGGATCTCCTCGGCGGTGCCGATCTGGACGATGCGGCCGTCGCGCATCACCGCGATCCGGTCACCGAGGCGCATCGCCTCGTTGAGGTCGTGGGTGATGAAGACGATCGTCTTGCCCAGCTCGGCCTGCAACTCCAGGAGCTGGTCCTGGATCTCGCGCCGGATGAGCGGGTCGAGCGCCGAGAACGCCTCGTCCATGAGCAGGATGTCGGTGTCGGCGGCCAGCGCCCGGGCCAGGCCGACTCGCTGGCGCATGCCGCCGGAGAGGTCGTGCGGGAGCTTGTCCGCCCACTCGGTCAGCCCGACCATGCGCAACGCGTCCATCGCGCGTTCCCGCCGCTGCGCCTTGGGCAGGCCGGCGACCTCCAGCGCGTAGCCGGCGTTCTCCAGCACGGTGCGGTGCGGCATGAGCGCGAAGTGCTGGAAGACCATGCTGACCTTGTCCCGGCGCAGCTTGCGCAGCGCGGCCGGCTTGAGCGAGGTCACCTCGACCCCGTCGATCCGGACGCTGCCCGCGGTGGGGCGGAGCAACCCGTTCAGCATCCGGATGAGGGTCGACTTCCCGGAGCCGGAGAGGCCCATCACGACGAAGATCTCGCCGGGGCGTACCTCGAAGGTCGCGTCGATGACGGCGGCCGTGGCCGGCAGGCCGGCCAGCGCCTCGGTGCGCGGTGCGCCGCCCGCCAGGCGTTCCACCGCTTCGTCGGCTCGGTTCCCGAATATTTTGTAGAGCGACTTCACTGCGAGCGCGGACACGATCCCCTCTCCGACGCCGGCCACCGCGGATCGCGCCGGTGGAGGCTGTCTTCGCGTCTCGTCCGTCATATCAACATCGGTCACGTTGTCTGGGCCGTGAGGGCCGGCCGAGAAACCTACCGACGTCATCGCCGCAAATCCAGTCGGGACTGCGGGGAATGTGGAACTGCACACAAAAAACGGCGGTCGAATTCGGTCGTCCGGGCCTTCGGGTGAGCCCGCCCGCACGCTCGGGAGGTGCGTTTTCCCTGATCAGGATGCTTTCTGTCCGAGCTGGCCCGGCGGCGTGAACGTCGGTGAGCGGCACTCTCGAATATGAAGGCGCCGATAGCAAATCGTCGCGTGATTGTCATATTCGGATCCGGTCGAGCAACCGGCGGGTGGTGCGGGAAAGGGGACGCGCCGGACCGCGTGTCGAATTCCGTCGAAACGATTGACGGGAATGTGGCGAGGTGAGGACCACGTCGTGCCACTCCGGTCGACGGGCGCTGGACGGGTCAGGACATACTCGCCGGATGTCCGATCAGGTCCGGCCCCGGCGGGTGGCGGCGGTGGTGTCGCCGATGTTGACCGCGCTGCGCGAAGGCACCCGCGACCACCACGTCGTGGTGGAGCGCCGACTGGCCCTGCCCGACCGGATCCGTGGCCGGGCGGACCTCGGCGGCACGCTCGCCGCGCTGCTCGCCGCCTGGGCGCCGCTGGAACGGGACCTCGCCGCCGCCGACTGGACCGGGTTGCCGGTCGGTGCCCGGCTCGGTGAGGCCGCCGCGCTGCTCCGGGCGGACCTGGCCGCGCTCGGCGTTGGGGGCGGAGTCGCGGCCGACCGGACGTCCGGCGTCCGCCTGGACACCACGCCCCGGGCGGTCGGCGGCCGGTACGTGCTGCTCGGCAGTGCCCTGGGCGGCAGCGTGATCGCCCCCGTGGTGGAGCGCCGGCTCGGCCTGGCCGAGGGGGAGGGGACACGCTTCTTCCGGCGCAGCGGTCGTGCCCCGGGTGCCGACTGGCGGGACTTCCGTCAGGCGCTGGCCGGGCGCGACTGGTCGTCCGCGGAGCGGCACGACGCCGTCGAGGCCGCGCGGCAGACCTTCGAGTTCGTCGGTCGTACCGCGGCCGTCCGGCCCTCGGGCTGACGGCGGCCCGTTCGGCGGCGGTCGTGCCGGTGGTGCCCCGGCCGAACCGGCTCGTCAGGCCGGGCCCAGCTCCCGGGCGACGGTCCGCAGGGCCCGGGTCAGCTCCTTCGCCGAGGGCGCGGCGTCCGGGTCGACCAGCCACTGGGCCGCCACGCCGCCGAGCAGCGCCTGGTGGAACGCGCCGAGCTTGAGCGCGGTCGCCTCGTCCGTGTCCGGGTCGAGGCGGTGGAACACCTCGGCCAGCCCGAGTCGCGCCCGGCGGTTGGCGGCGGCGAACGCCGCGCGCAGGTCGGGGGAGCGGTCCATCCGGGCGATCAGCTCGAACTGCACCGCCCACAGGGGACGCAGCCGGGCGAACGACTCGATGATCCGTTCCCAGGCCAGCTCGAACCGCTGCTCGGGGTCGGCGTCCGGCCCGGCGTCCCGGGCCAGCGCGCGGTCCAGTTCCTCGCCCCACTCCGCCATCGCGCCGACGAGCGCCTCGTCGAGCAGGGCCCGCGTGGTGCGGAAGTGGTAGCCGATGGCGGCCAGGCTGGTGCCGGCCGCGGTGGCCACGTCCCGGGCGGTCGTGGCCGCGTAGCCCTTCTCGATCAGGCAGCGCTTCGCCCCGTCGAGCAGGTCCTCCCGATTACCCATGCCGGACAGCGTACCGAGGTGTTGCAATTCTGTCTTGCACAAACGTCTGACACGCTTGTACCGTCGGCGGCATGACCGATGTGCTGATCTCCGGCGGCGGTGTCGCCGGCTGCGCCCTCGCCTGGTGGTTGCGTCACCACGGCTTCCGACCCACAGTCGTGGAACGGGCCGCCGCGCCCCGCGACGGCGGCTACAAGGTGGACGTCCGGGGCGCCGCCCTGACCGTGCTGGACCGGATGGGCCTGACCGGTTCGGTCCGGGCGCACGACACCGGCATGCGCCTGGCCCGATTCCTCGACCGGCGCGGCCGGCAACTCGCCACCATGGACGCGGCCCTCTTCGGCGGCCGCACGGGAGGCGACGTGGAGATCATGCGCGGCGACCTGACCCGGATCCTGCGGGCGGCGACCGGAGACGTGGAACACCGCTTCGACGAGTCGATCACCGCGCTGCGCCCCACCGCCGACGGCGTGGACGTGACGTTCGCGCGGGGCGCGCGCCGCCGCTTCGACCTGGTGATCGGCGCCGACGGACTGCACTCGACGGTACGACGCCTCGCGTTCGGCCCGGAGTCGGCGTACCTGCGCCCTCTCGGGCACCACATCGCCATCTGCACCGTGCCCGCCGGGTTCGGCGAGGAGCGGGTCGAGCTGCTGCACCCGGCCCCCGGGCGGACCGTCGGCGTCTACCGGACCGCCGGCGCGCCCGACGCCCGGGCGCTCTTCCTCTTCCGCTCGCCGGCCGACGCCCCCGACCACGGCGACGCCGCCAGGCAGCGGGCGTTGCTGGGGCGGGCGTTCGCCGGCTCGGGATGGCGGGTGCCCGAGCTGCTCGCCGCGCTGCCGGACGCGCCGGACCTCTACCTCGACGCGATGAGCCAGGTCCGGATGGAACGCTGGTCGTCCGGCCGCGTCGGCCTGGTCGGCGACGCCGCCCACGCCGCCTCGCCGGCCTCCGGCCAGGGCACCAGCCTGGGACTGGTGGGCGCGTACGTGCTGGCCGCCGCGCTGGCCGAGGCGGGCGGGCAACCGGCGGCCGGATTCGCCGCGTACGAGCGTCGGATGCGGCCGTTCGCCGCGGCGAACCAGGCCCTGGCCGAGCGCAACCTGAAGGGGATGGTGCTCGGCTCGGCCACGCAGATCCGGTTCCAGACGTCGATGCTGCGCCTCCTGCCGCGCCTGCCGGGACGGGAGCGGATGGTCAGCCGGGTGGCCGAGCCGATCCGGCGGGCCTCGGACGCGATCACGCTGCCGGACCCGCCGGCCCGCGCGGTCTGAGGCTCAGGGGCGGTCCAGGCGTTCGGCGTACGCGTCGCGCAGCTCCGCCCAGCCGAAGTCCTTCGCCTCCGCGCCCCGGATCGGGCCGACCGGATCACCGTCGAGCAGATGACCGGCGACGTCGAGGCAGAGATGCCAGCCGGCGGCCACCATCGGGGCGAGGTCGGGCCGGTCGATCCGCTGCCGGACGGTGAGCGTGGTGCCGGCGCCGGCCGGGGCCAGCTCCCAGCGGAGCAGGGCGTCACCCCAGGTGTACTCCAGCAGGCGTGGCCGGTCGGCGCGCAGCACGCGGGCCGGGGCCGGGTGGGCCCGGTCGCCGTCGACGGTGCGCAGCGTGGTCTCGCCAGGGCTGCCGAGGTCGTGGTCGGACCGGAACGGCGCCCACTGCGCCAGCTGTTCCGGGTCGGTGAGGGCGGCCCACACCTTCTCCGGCGGGTGCCGGAGGTCCCGGACGAGCACCAGGTCCCACCGGTCGCCCCCGGGGACCAGCTCGACGTCGGCGAGCGGGCCGGGGCGGAAACTGTCGCGCTGCATGGTCACTCCTGACTGTCGAGGTGGCGCTCCAGGGCGTCGAGGTGCGTGTCCCACATCCGCCGGTAGGGCCCGAGCCAGTCGTCCACCGCCCGCAGCGGTCCGGTGTCGACCCGGTATATCCGCCGCTGCGCGGCGGTGCGGCAGGTGACCAGGCCGGCCTCGCGCAGCACCCGCAGGTGCTTGGAGACGGCCGGCTGGCTCATCCCCAGCGCGTCCACCAGGTCGCCGACGCTGCTCTCCGCCCGGCGCAGCCGGTCGAGGATGCGGCGGCGGGAAGGTTCGGCCAGTACGGCGAAGGCGTCCACGGACACGCTGGCAATATGCCTCACTGGTTATATGACTGTCAAGGAATGCAGGCGGGCGCTGCCGCGTCGCCGTCGGGTCCATATGCTCGGGGCATGGAACTGCGGATCTTCACCGAACCCCAGCAGGGGGCCAGCTACGACCAGTTGCTCGCCGTGGCGCGCCGCGCGGAGGAGACGGGGTTCGGCGCGTTCTTCCGCTCCGACCACTACCTGAAGATGGGCTCGGTGAGCGGGGCCCCCGGTCCGACCGACGCCTGGACCACCCTCGCCGGCCTGGCCCGGGACACCACCCGGATCCGGCTCGGCACGCTGATGAGCGCCGCCACCTTCCGCCTGCCCGGCCCGCTGGCCATCACCGTGGCGCAGGTCGACCAGATGAGCGGCGGCCGGGTCGAGCTGGGCATCGGCACCGGCTGGTACGCCGAGGAGCACAGCGCGTACGGCATCCCGTTCCCGGCACTGGGGGAGCGGTTCGACCGGCTGGAGGAGCAGCTCGCGATCATCACCGGGCTCTGGTCCACCCCGCCCGGGTCGACGTTCGACTTCCCCGGCACCTACTACCCGGTCAGCGACTCGCCGGCGCTGCCCAAGCCGGTGCAGCGGCCCCGCCCGCCGATCCTGCTCGGCGGCATGGGCCCGAAGCGCACGCCCCGCCTGGCGGCCCGCTACGCCGACGAGTTCAACCTGCCGTTCGCCTCCGTCGACGACACGAAGGCACAGTTCCAGCGGGTACGCGACGCCTGCGCCGCGATCGACCGGGACCCGTCCACCATGACCTGGTCCAACGCGCTGGTGCTGTGCTGCGGGCGCGACGACGCCGAGGTGGCCCGACGCGCCGAGGCGATCGGCCGGGATCCCGACGAGCTGCGCGCGAACGGCGCCGCCGGCACACCTGCCGAGGTGGTCGACACGCTCGGTCGGTACGCCGAGACCGGCAGCGATCGCGTCTACCTCCAGGTGCTCGACCTGGCCGATCTGGACCACCTGGAGCTGGTCGCCGCCGAGGTGATGCCGCAGCTCTGAGCCCCGGCT
The DNA here is from genome assembly GCF_049315235.1 of Micromonospora sp. WMMD754. Classification (NCBI taxonomy): domain Bacteria; kingdom Bacillati; phylum Actinomycetota; class Actinomycetes; order Micromonosporales; family Micromonosporaceae; genus Micromonospora; species Micromonospora sp. WMMD754. The sequence goes on along the minus strand of NZ_CP186058.1, from coordinate 458,574 downwards.
CGGCCTGGCTCGGTTCGGCCTGGCCTGGCCTGGCTCGGTTCCGCCTGGCTCGGTCCGGCTTGGTCCGGCTCGGCTCGGTCCGGCTTGGTCCGGTCCGGCTCGGCTCGGTCCGGCTCGGCTCGGCTCGGTCCGACTCGGCCCCGAGCTTCCTCAGCCGGCCCAGCACGGTCGGGAGGAGATTTCTCGCCAAGCGCGATATGACTCAGAGTCATAATTATGACTCTGAGTCATATGGGTTCGAGGTGACACTGCTTCTGACGGAGCGTTGCGGAGGGTGACCGTGCGCTCGGAACAGCGGCTTGTTGTCGGGCGAGCGATTCGCTGAGCCTCCGTGGCCAGGTGAGAGTCGAGCTGGCTGACAGCCGGCGTTGAAACCGGGGCGGCGCGGGACGGCCCTGCGACCGGGGCGGGTGCCTGATGGGACCGACGGACGCCGGCCCGCCGGACGCGCCTGAGGGCGGGGCGGAACCGGGATGCCGGACGACCCGCGCCGGAACCGATGGCCGGAGACCGGGCCCGGGCCGGAACCGATGGCCGGGACCGAGGGCGGGCCGGGCTGGGGTTAGGACCGGGCAGGGCAGGACCGGGCAGGGCAGGGCAGGACCGGGCAGGGCAGGACCGGGCAGGGCAGGACCGGGCAGGGCAGGACCGGGCAGGGCAGGACCGGGCCGAGGCAGGGACCGGGCATGGCCGGGGCAGGGACCGGGCATGGCCGGGGCAGGGACCAGGCCATGGCCGGGGCAGGGACCAGGCCATGGCCGGGGCAGGGACCAGGCCATGGCCGGGGCAGGGCGGATCGGGGCGGGTCCGGAGCACGCCGGGACGGCCTGGCGTCGCACCTTGGGCGGGCCGTGGTCGGCCGGGCCGGGTCAGCCGGCCGTCGCCCGCCGCACCGTGTCGAGCCGGCCGTCCCGGTCGCTGTCCAGGTATGTGACGTCCGGGACGCCGTCGCCGTCCAGGTCGACCTGCACGACGTCGGCCACGCCGTCGCCGTCGAGGTCGATCACCACCTCGACGGATCCGTCCAGGTGCCGGGTCACGATCGACCGGCCCTGCCCGGAGCGCGGCGGCGGGCCCGGCCGGGGCACCGGGTCCGGCTCGGGCTCCGGCGTCGGCGTCGGGGCCGGCGCGGTCGCGTCAGGCGCCGCGCCGATGAGGTCGGGGTCCACCCCGGTCGGATCGATCTCCTCCTCCGACGGGTACACGTCGCCGCGGAGGCTCGGGTCGCGGTAGCTGCTCATCCGTCCAGGATTCCCGCTCGGCCCCCGGAGCAACCCTGTCCGCGCCGGATGGCGCATGATGCAGCCCATGACCGACACCAACTGGGCCGGGAACGTCCGCTGGTCGGCGCGGGACCGGCACCGGCCGACCTCGGTGGACGAGGTGCGCCGGCTGGTCGCCGGGGCGGACCGGGTCCGGGCCGTCGGCACCGGCCACTCGTTCAACCGGCTCGGCGACACCGCCGGCACGCAGGTCACGCTCGCCGGCCTGCCGCCGACCGTCGCGCTCGACCCCGACCGGCGCACCGTCACGGTCGCCGCCGGCGTGCGCTACGGCGACCTGGCCACCGCGCTCCACAACCAGGGGTACGCGCTGCGCAACCTCGCCTCGCTCCCGCACATCTCGGTGGCCGGCTCGGTCGCCACCGCCACCCACGGATCCGGCCCGGCGAACGGCAACCTGGCCACCGCCGTGGCGGCGCTGGAGCTGGTCACCGCCGACGGTGACCTGCTCACCGTCGACCGTACCGACCCGAGGTTCGCCGGGCTGGTGGTCAACCTCGGCGCGCTGGGCGTGGTCACCCGGCTCACCCTCGACGTGGTGCCCACGTTCGCGGTACGGCAGTACGTGCGGCTGGGCCTGCCCCGCGCGGCGCTGGACGAGGCGCTCGACGCCGCGTACAGCGTCAGCGTCTTCACCGGGTGGCGGTCGGACCGCTTCGACCAGGTGTGGATCAAGCAGGACGCCGACCAGGCGCCGCCCCCGGCCGACTGGCTGGACACGGTGGCCGCCGACACGCCCCGGCACCCGGTGCCCGGCATGTCGCCGGAGCACTGCACCGCCCAGCTCGGCGAGGCCGGGCCGTGGCACGAGCGCCTGCCGCACTTCCGGCTCGGCTTCACCCCGAGCAGCGGCGACGAGCTGCAGTCCGAGTGGCACGTGGCCCGCGCCGACGCGGCGGCGGCGCTCGCCGCGCTCGACCCGGTCGCCGGGCGGATCGCCGCCGTGCTCCAGGTCTGCGAGCTGCGGACGGTGGCCGCCGACGAGCTGTGGCTGAGCCCGAACTTCCGGCGGGACACGCTGGCGGTGCACTTCACCTGGGTCGGTGACCCGGTGGCGGTGGCACCGGTGCTGGCCGAGGTGGAGCAGCGGCTCGCCCCGTTCGCGCCGCGCCCGCACTGGGGCAAGCTCTTCGAGCGTGATCCGGCGCCCGCGTACCCCCGGCACGGCGACTTCCGGGCCCTGCTGCGCGAGTTCGACCCGGACGGGAAGTTCCGCACCCCGGAGATGGACGTCTACTTCCCCCGCGACTGATCTCAGCGCCCGGCGGGCATCTGCTGGCGCAGGCTGCCGCGCTGCACGGCGCGGCTGATGTCGCTGGGCGAGACGATCCCGACCAGCCGGTCGTCGACCACCACCAACGCCCGGCCGTCGGTGCACTCGTTGAGCCGGGGGAGCAGGTCGTTGAGCTGCTCGTCCGGGCGGGCGAGCACCAGCTCGTCGGCCCGGCAGGACACCTCGGCCAGCGTGGTGGAGGCGCGGCGGTCCGCCGCGATGCCGCGTACCCGGTCGAGCGTGACCAGGCCGACCGGCCGGCCGTCGGCGGTCAGTGGCAACGTCGAGTGCCGGTACGCGAAGAGGTAGTGGTCGACGAAGTCGGCCACGGTCAGGTCGCCGGACGCGGTCTGCGGCTGCGGCGTCATCACGTCGCCGACCCGGATGCCGCGCAGCGCGTCGCCCATCCGGGCGGCGCGCTCCTCCTGGCCGGCGGCGCCGATCAGGAACCAACCGATCAGCGCCAGCCAGAGCCCGCCGAACCCGGCGCCGACCAGGAACCGCCACAGCCCGAGGCCGATCAGCAGGATGCCCAGCACCCAGCCGGCGCGCGCGGCCACCACCGAGGCCCGGGTCCGGTCGCCGGTGGCCTTCCACACCGCCGCGCGCAGCAGCCGCCCGCCGTCCAGCGGCGCGGCCGGCAGCACGTTGAAGACCGCCAGCAGCACGTTGATGCCGGCCAGCCAGGACAGCGCACCGAGCAGCAACCCGCCCCCGCCGGCCGCCGCGACCGCCACCGCGATCGTGCCGAACACCACGCCGATGATCAGGCTGACCAGGGGCCCGACGCCGGCGATCCGCAGCTCGGCGCCCGGGTCCTTCGCCTCGCCCTTCAACTCGGCGACGCCGCCGAAGAGCCAGAGCGTGATCCCCTCGACCTCGATGCCGTTGCGCTTGGCCACCACCGCGTGCGACACCTCGTGGGCGAGCAGGCCGACGAAGAAGACCACCGCGGCGGCCAGGCCGGCGGCGACGTAGGCGAGCGTCGAATTTCCCGGGTACGAGCGCGGGAACAGGCTCGCCGACAGCGACCAGGCGATCAGCACGAAGATGACCAGGACGCTCCAGTTGACGCCGACGGGTACGCCCGCGATCCGGCCGAGCCGGAAACTCGCCCTCATGTCCCTGTCATACCCGGCGCGGGCACCCCCACACCAGGGCCGAACGGCACCGCGCCGTGGCCCACCGATCAAGCAGCGGTTCCGGCCGGCGCCACCCAGGTCGTCGGCTGACCGGTGATCGCCGTGATCAGGTCGAAGTCGCCGTCGTAGTGCAGCACCGTCGCACCATGTCGTTCGGCGGTGGCAGCGATCAGCAGATCGGCCATCGAGAGCGCCCGGTGGCTGCGCTTGTGCAGCGCCTTCACCTGTACGTCGATCGCTCTGTCCCAGATGTCGTCAGGCATCGGAAGCCAGTCGAATCCGCGCAGCAACCATCGGACCCGTTGCGCCTCCTTGGCCGAGCGGGCGCTGTGCACGACCTCGATCTCGATCGCGCCGCAGACAGCCAGCAGACCCCGATCGGACAACTCGTCGAGCACCGGCGCCACAGCTGGCTTCGGCCATCTGGCCAGCGCGGACTTGTCGAGAAGATAGTGCTCGCGCGTCATGCCGCTTCGTGCTTCGTCGCCTGCTGCGGGTCGGTGAGGTCCGGCAGGCCGCCGCTCTTGAGCCAGTCGGCGAACTCCCGCCGCTTCTCGCGGTTGACCACTGCCTGCAGTGCGGCGTTGACGGTGGCCTTCTTGGTGCCGGTGCCGAGGATCTCGGCAGCCTCGGCCAGGAGATCGTCATCGACGTCGAGGATGGTTCGGGACACCGTGTGCTTCCTCCTCCGGCAGGCGAACGGTGCCATGATATCAATTTCTCCCGGCGGAGATATATCCTGCTGCTTTCCGATTCGTCGCGGGTCAGTGTCGAGGCGCCTCGCTGACCACGGTCGGGGAGAACTCGTTCGCCGCCTCCACCGCCCACTCCAGCGCGAAGTCCGCCTCCTCCTCCCAGCCCGGTTCGCCGCCGACGAAGTGTGACCGGCCGGGGAACTCCCGGTAGCTGGTGATCGCGGTGGAGCTGCGGTAGAGGTTGGCCAGGCTGACGGCCAGCGACGGCGGGATGACGTGGTCCTCGCCGCCGGCGGTGATCAGCAGCGGGGCGCGGTCGGCGCGCGTGCGGTCGATCTCGGTGGCCGAGTGCGGGTCCAGGTTGGCGAACGAGCCCTCGAACAGCACGTGCCCGGCGCCGGGGACGGCGTACCGCTCCCAGGCGGCGTCGGACTGGTCCTGGCTGATCGTGTTGCCGAAGGCGTACCGGAAGTCCTCGGCGGTGAACGGCACCGCGCGGTGCCGGTTGGCCGGGTTGTGCAGGATCGAGAAGCCGGAGCGCAGCGTGCTCAGCGGTAGCTTGAGCACGCCCTTGACCGGCGCGGGGTGCACGCCGACGACGGCCGCGCCGAGGCGGCGGTCGAGCAGCAGTTGGGCGATCAGGCCGCCGAACGAGTGCCCCATGACGATCGGCGGGCGGGGCAGCTCGCGGATGATCGCCGCGTAGTGGTCGACGATCGTGGCGATCCGCTGCCCGGCGATCGGGGTGGGGTCGGCGCGCAGCTCGGCCGGCTCCCGGTCCATGCCGGGCCAGGCCGGGGTGAGCACTCGGAAGCCGCGCCATAGCGCTCGGCCCAGTGCTCCCAGCTGCGTGAGGTCATCCAGAGCCCGTGGATGAGCACGATCGTGTCGACCCGTCCCGTCGGTACACCCATGCCGCGGGTTACCCGGCCCGGTGGCCCTCACTCCCGGCCGGCGCCGTCGCGGCCAGCCCGTCGATCAGCAGGTCCAGGCCGAAGCCGAAGCGCTCGTCCCCACCGCCGGCCATCAGCTCGTCCAGGTGGCCCAGGATGCGCGGGTACGTCGGCGCGGGCAGGCCCTGGTAGTACGCCCGGAGCTGCCGGTGCATGTTCGCCCACCACGTGGGCGGGTCCTGCCCGGCGGCGCGGGCCTTCTCCGCGTACAGCGCGCCCTCGTAGGCGTCGCCGGCGATGTAGAGGAAGAGCCGGTCCAGGAACCAGGCCGCCCGCTGGGGCGGCACGCCGCCGGCCAGCAGGATCTCCAGCATCCCCTCGGTGACACGCAGTGCGTTCGGGCCGGTGGGGATGGTGGCGAGCGAGGCGAGGGCCAGGTTGGTGTGGGTGGCGTACACCCGGTACGCCTGCCACGCGACCTCGCGGATCTGCTCGGCCCACCGCGCCGGGTCCGGCGCCGGGACCACGATGTCGGCGCTGGCCCGGTCGACCAGCAGTTCGAGCAGCTCCTCCTTGCCGGAGACGTGGGCGTAGAGCGACGCCGGCCCGGTGCCCAGCTCCTGGGCGACCCGCCGCATGCTCAGCGCGCCCAGCCCTTCGCGGTTGATCAGGGCGAGCGCGGTGTCCACCACCGCCTGCTGGCTGAGCGGGCGGCGGGGGGCCGGCCGGCTGCGGGCGCGGGTACGCCACGGCGGGGCGGGCTGGTCGCTCACGGACACCTCCGGCGGTCGGGACTCGAACATCGTACTTGCCGCGAACGCCGTTCGTTGCTAGAACGGTGTTCGACAGCGAACACTGTTCGACTCGATCGGGGGAGCCATGACCATCGAAACCGCGACGCCGGAGCGGGCGGGCGCGCCCACCACCGGCCACCGCTGGCGCTGGATCGCGCTCGCGGTGATCCTCAGCGCCGAGGTGATGGACCTGCTCGACGTGCTGGTCACCAACCTCGCCGGCCCGGCGATCCGGGCCGACCTCGGCGGCTCGCCCGCCGTCATCCAGTGGCTCGGCGCCGGCTACACCCTGGCCATGGCCGTCGGCCTGGTCACCGGCGGCCGGCTCGGCGACCTGTACGGCCGGCGCCGGATGTTCCTGGTCGGGGTGCTCGGCTTCACCGCCGCCTCGGCCCTGTGCGCGCTGGCCGCCGGCCCCGGCACGCTGATCACCGCCCGCGTCGTGCAGGGCCTCTTCGGCGCCCTGCTCCTCCCGCAGGGGCTCGGCCTGATCAAGGAGATGTTCTCGGCGAACGAGCTGGCCGCCGCCTTCGGCGCCTTCGGCCCGGTGATGGGCCTCTCCGCGGTCGGCGGTCCGATCCTGGCCGGGTGGTTGGTCGACGCCGACCTGGCCGGCACCGGCTGGCGGGCCATCTTCCTGATCAACGTGCCGCTCGGCCTGCTCGCCGCGCTCGGCGCGCTCTGCTTCCTGCCCGAGTCCCGGGCCACCCGGGCCACCCGCCTCGACCTGCCCGGCGTCCTGCTCGTCTCGCTCGGCGCGGTGCTGCTGGTCCATCCACTGGTGCAGGGACGGGAACTGGGCTGGCCCTGGTGGACGCTGGCCATGCCGGTCGGCGCGGTCCTGGTCCTCGCGCTCTTCGCCCGCTACGAGCTGGCCCGCCAGCGCGCCGGCCGCGACCCGCTGGTCGTGCCGACGCTGTTCCGTCGCCGCGCGTTCACCGGCGGGCTGGTCGCGGGCCTGGCGTTCTTCACCGCGCTGACCGGCTTCTCGCTGGTGTTCAGCCTCTATCTCCAGCTCGGCCTGGGCTGGTCACCGCTGCGCACCGGCCTGGCCTCGGTCCCGCAGGCGCTCGGCATGGTGCTCGCGTTCGTGCTGGCCGGCGCCGGCCTGGCGCGGCGTCTCGGCCGGCGGCTGATCCACCTCGGCCTGGGGGTGGTGGTGGCCGGCGTGGCCGGGATGCTGCTCACCCTGCGTCTGGTCGGCGACGACGTCACCCCGTGGCGGCTGACGCCCGCGCTGCTCGCGGTCGGCTTCGGGATGGGGTTGGTGATGGCGCCCTTCTTCGACATCGTGCTCTCCGGGGTGGACGAGGAGGAGACCGGCTCGGCCTCCGGCACGCTCACCGCCGTCCAGCAGCTCGGCGGCGCGCTCGGCGTGGCCCTGCTCGGCACCGTCTTCTTCGACGTCGCGACGGCGGGGGTCGGCCACGCCGTGCGGGTCACCCTCGTCGCGGAGCTGGGCCTGCTGCTGGTGACGATCGCCGGCGCGTTCCTGCTGCCCCGCCGCGCCCGCGAGGGCGTCGCACACTGACCAGGCGCGCCCGGGTGGCGGCCCCGCCGCCCGGGCCGCCCTGACAAATGTCACGGGCGGAAGGTGACGGCTGCTCCCGGGTCCGGTGCGTCGCGGGCCGGAGCATCGTGGACATGACCGACACCGCACCGGCCGTCGAACTGGCCGGACTCACCAAGACCTTCGGCCCGGTGACCGCCGTCGACGGGCTCAGCCTGCGGATCACCCCCGGTGAGGTGGTGGCCTTCCTCGGCCCCAACGGCGCCGGCAAGACCACCACGGTGGACATGCTGCTCGGGCTGGCCCGCCCGGACGCGGGCGCCGTCCGGCTCTTCGGCGGCACCCCGGCCGACGCCGTCCGGCTCGGCCGGGTCGCCGCCGTGATGCAGACCGGCGGCCTGCTCAAGGACCTCACCGTCACCGAGACGGTACGGATGACCGCGCACTTCTACGGCCACACCCGACCGGTCACCGAGGTGCTGGAGCGGGCCGGCATCGCCGAGATCGCCGACCGGCCGGTGGGTCGGTGCTCGGGCGGCCAGCAGCAGCGACTGCGGTTCGCGCTGGCGCTGCTGCCGGATCCGGACCTGATGGTGCTGGACGAGCCGACCACCGGCATGGACGTCGAGGGGCGGCGCGACTTCTGGCAGGCGATCCGGGCCGACGCCCGCTCCGGCCGTACCGTCCTGTTCGCCACCCACTACCTGGACGAGGCGGACGCGTACGCGGACCGGATCGTGCTGGTCCGCCAGGGGCGGGTGGTGGCCGACGGGACCACCGCGGAGATCAAGAACCTGGCCGCCGGCCGGGTGGTGCGGGCCACGCTGGCCGGCGCCGACCAGGCCGCGCTCGCCGCGCTGCCCGGCGTGCGCTCGGTCGAGGTACGCGGCGACGCGATCCTGGTGCACAGCGAGGACTCCGACGTGGTCGCCCGGCACCTGCTGACCCGGACCGACGCCCGGGACCTGGAGATCACCTCCCGCAACCTCGAGGACGCGTTCCTCGCCCTCACCGCCGCCTGACACCGACCTTCCCGGGAGCATCGCCATGACCGCCACCTCCTCGCCCACCACCACCGAGCCCCGCCGGGCCGACCGCCGGCCCCCCGCGCTCGGTGGCTTCTGCACCCCGGTGCTCGCCATCGAGATCCGCCGGGTGCTGCGCAACCGCCGCACGCTGATGTTCATCCTGGTCATGCCGGCGGTGTTCTTCCTCCTGTTCGGACTGCCCTCGCGCGGCGAGAAGCTGGACAACGGCCTGCCGGTCACCGGTTGGATCATGATCAGCCTGGCCGTGTACGCGGCCATGGTCGCCACCACCAGCGCCGGCGCCGCCGTGGCCACCGAGCGCGCGCTGGGCTGGAGCCGGCAGCTGCGGCTGACCCCGTTGCGTCCCGCCGCGTACGTGGCGACCAAGGTGGCCACCGCGATGGTGCTCGGGCTGCTCGGCGTGCTCGTCGAGTTCGCCGTCGGCGCCGCCTCCGGAGTCCGGCTGCCGGCGCACGTCTGGTTGGAGTCCGGCCTCACCGCCTGGATCGGCTCGCTGGTCTTCGCCGCGTTCGGCCTCTTCGTCGGCTACCTCGCCCCGGCCGAGAACGTCATGCAGTTCATGGGCCCGGCGCTGGCCATCCTGGCCATGCTGGGCGGCCTGTTCGTTCCCCTCGATCTGCTGCCCGACGTGATGCGGCAGATCGCCACGTTCACCCCGGTGTACGGGGTCGGTCAGCTCGCCCGCGCGCCGCTGACCGGCACCGGGGTGGACTGGGCGGCGGTCGCCAACGTGGCCGCCTGGACCGCGTTCTTCGGCCTCGGCGCGGCCCGGCTGTTCCGCCGGGACACCACCCGGGTCTGAGCGGGGTCTAGCGTGGTCGGCGTGACGTCGACGCCCGACCGGGTCCGGCCGGTGAACCGCCACTGGCGGTTCACCGGCTGGCTGCTCGCGGCGGTCTGGCTCTTCTTCCTCAACATCCCGTTCGTCACCGCCCTGCACCAGCCGGAGCTGTGGCGGCGGGTGCTCGGGCTCGCCTCGGTCATCGCCTTCGGCGTCGCGTACGTGCTGATCTTCGAGTGGGGTCGGGCCTGCCGGCAGCAGCACCGCCCGGTCCCGCCGGGACGGGCCCGGCTGCTGATCGCGCTGCTGCTCGCGCTCGGCCTGGTCGGCATCCCGGGCACCGGCGGCGACTGGCTGGCCACGCTGGTCTTCGTGGCCGCCGCCGCGGTGTTCCTGCTGCCGCCGGTGGAGTCGCTGGTCGTGGTGGCGCTGGCCGCCGCGACCCCGCCGGTGACCTCGCGCCTCGTGCCGGGCTGGGAGGCGGAGAGCACCGTCGTCTTCGCGGTGCTGCTCGCCTCGTTCGCCATGTTCGGCGTGAGCCGGCTGGCCCAGCGCAACGCCGAACTCCAGGCCGCGCAGCAGGAGATCCGCCGGCTCGCGGTGGCCGAGGAACGCGCGCGGACGGCCCGCGACCTGCACGACATCCTCGGGCACTCGCTGACCGTGGTGGCGGTCAAGGCCGAGCTGGCCGGCCGGCTGCTGGAGCTGGACCCGGCCCGGGCGGCGACCGAGATCGCCGACTTGGAGCGGCTGGCCCGGGAGGCGCTGGCCGACGTGCGGGGCACCGTCGGGGCGTACCGCGGGGTGGACCTGGCGTCCGAACTGGCCGGAGCCCGGTCGGCGCTGGCCGCCGCGGGCATCGTCGCGGAGCTGCCGGAGACGGTGCCGGAGCTGCCGACGGACCGGGACGAGCTGTTCGGCTGGACGGTCCGCGAGGGGGTGACGAACGCGGTGCGGCACAGCGGCGCGCGGCGCTGTGTGATCCGGGTGGACCCGGCGGCGGTGGAGGTCCGCGACGACGGTCGGGGACCGGCCGGCGAATCGGCGGGCGCCGGGCACGGGCTGGTCGGGCTGCGGGAGCGGGCGGCCCGGTTGGACGCGACCGTGACGGTGGCCCGAGCGCCCGGCGGGCGCGGTTTCCTGCTCCGGGTCGCGGTGCCGGACACGAACGGGAGGGACCGCGGGTGACCGAGCCGATCCGACTGCTGCTCGCCGACGACCAGGCGCTGGTGCGCGGCGCGCTGGCCGCGCTGCTGTCGCTGGAGCCGGACCTGACCGTGGTGGCCGAGGTGAGCCGGGGCGACGAGGTGGTGCCGGAGGCGCTGCGTACCCGCCCCGACGTGGCGTTGCTCGACGTGGAGATGCCCGGCCTGGACGGGGTGGCCGCCGCGGCCGCGCTGCGCGGCGCGCTGCCCGCCTGCCGGGTGCTGGTGGTGACCACGTTCGGTCGGCCCGGCTACCTGCGCCGGGCGATGGAGGCGGGCGCGAACGGCTTCGTGGTCAAGGACACCCCGGCCCGGCAGCTCGCCGACGCGGTGCGCCGGGTGCACGCCGGCCTGCGGGTGGTCGACCCGACGCTGGCCGCCGAGACGCTGGCCACCGGGTCGAGTCCGCTCACCGAGCGGGAGACCGAGGTGCTGCGCACGGCCCGGGGCGGCGGCACGGTGGCCGAGCTGGCCGCGACGCTGCACCTGTCCGAGGGGACGGTCCGCAACCACCTCTCGTCCGCCATCGGCAAGACCGGGGCCCGCAACCGGGCCGACGCGGTCCGGGTGGCCGAGGCCAACGGCTGGCTGCTCGGGTAGAAGGAAGGGCCCCCTATTAACGCCTCCGGTAGAGGAAGGGCCCCTTCTTAACAGGGAGTGTTAAGAAGGGGCCCTTCCTTGCACGGCCGGGCGGTCAGGGGAGGCGGTCGACGACCACGAGGCCGGTGCCGGGTTCCAGTTCGGCGAGGAGTTGGCGCTGGGCGCTGCGGGTCAGCCGGATGCAGCCGTTGGTGACGTTCTCGCCGAGCGTGTCGTCGTTGTACCAGCTGTGCAGTCCGATGTGGGCGCCGCGCAACCCGGTCGGCACCGCGTCCGGGTCGTCGGGGATCGCGCCGAGGGCGAAGATGTCGACGCCGCCGTAGACGTCCTGCGGGGGTGGGGTGCGACCCAGCACGAACGTGCGACCGAGCGGGGTGAGCTGGCCGGACATGCCGAGGCTGACCGGCCAGGAGCGCACCGCACGCCCGTCCCGGTTCCAGGTGAGCCGGTGCGTGCGGCGCTCCACCACGATCTGGTCGCGCAGCGCCACGGTGGTCCAGCCGCCGGACGGCAGCCAGCCGACGGTGCGGTTGGCCGAGGGGAGCAGCACCGCGGTCCAGCCGGCCCGGCGTTCGACGATCGGCACGGTCAGCCGGACCCCGCTGATGGTCGGGGCGAGGAAGGCCAGCGGCCGTCCGCCGGGCGCGTCGTAGGCGGCCACGTTCCGGTCCGGGCGCAGCCCTTCGCCGAGCGGGCTGGTGTCGGCCGGGGCCGGATCGGCCGGGAAGCCGCGGGGCGCCGGGTCGTAGGTGATCACCGGGAGGTCGGTCGGTGCGGGCGCGGCGGGCGGGACGGACTCCAGCGGCGACGGGCTCGGTGAGGCCGTCGGGGACGTCGGCGGCGCGGCGACGGTCGGCGCGGGCGGCGGAGCGCCGGCGGTGAGCGCGCGGCCCACCAGCAGCGCGACGACCAGCAGCAGCGGTACGCCGAGCGCGGCGAGCAGCCAGCCGGGAGGCCGGCGCGCGGAGAACCGGTCGAACAGCACGAAACTGACTGTAACCGAACGGAAGCCCCCGTACCGCGAAGTGCGGCACGGGGGCTTCCGGGTGAGGTCAGCTCAGTTTCGCGCCGACGTGGATGGCGATCGCGTCGTGCGCGTTGACGGTGGCCGCGAACCAGCCCGCCGAGTCCACGGTGATCACCGGTCCGCTGCACGAGCCGTTGCTGAACGTGCCGTGGATGACGTCGCAGTAGCGTCCGGCCGGCAGGCCGGTGTAGTACGACCGGCCGCTGATCGCGGAGTCCTCGTCGTTGACGGTCAGGTAGCCCTTGCCGGCCCGGCTGAACGCGATGTGCTGGTAGCCGTTGTCGTACCAGTTGGTGACGCCGGCGCCCTCGGTGGCGTTGCGGAAGCCGACCATGTTGGCGATGACCGGCCAGCGGTGCTCGCACTCCCAGCCCGAGTAGCAGGTGGTGTTGGTGACCTTGTTGCTGCCGTCCGACGGGGGACCCTGGTCCCGACCGGAGTACGTGAAGCTCGACATCACCGCCGGGGTGCCGTACGGCCAGGCCAGCATGAAGGCGTTGGCCAGGGCGTACTCGCCGCGGTCGCGGTAGGTGAGCACGCCGCCCTCGCGCTGGGTGTCGTGGTTGTCGGTGAAGACCACCGCCTTCGCGCTCGACAGGTAGCCCCAGGACTCGCCGAAGTTGCGCAGGTACGCCAGCCGCTCGTTGTTGAACATCCGGGCCAGGTCCTTGCCGTACCGGAACTCGTGCACGTCGCCGTTGCCGGTGTACTCGGTCGGCTGGACCGGCTCACCCGCGCCGTAGATGACCTCCTGCACCAGGTACGCCGGCCGGGACAGCTTGGCCTTGATCGCCGCGATGTCGGCGGCCGGCATGTGCTTGCTGCCGTCCAGCCGGAACCCGTCGACGCCGAGCGAGAGCAGGTCGTTGAGGTACGTGGCCAGCCGGGTGCGGACGTAGTCCGACTCGGTCTTGAGGTCGGCGAGGTTGACCAGCTCGCAGTTCTGCACCTCGTACCGGTCGTTGTAGTTGGCGATGTCGTTGTTGCCGTTGCGGCCGCAGTAGTGGAAGTCCTGCGACGAGTAGACGCCCGGGTAGTTGTAGTGGCCGTACGACGTCCCGGCCCAGCCGGTGCCGCCGTTCTCCTGCCCGGACATGTGGTTGACCACGGCGTCGACGATCACCTTGACGCCGGCGTTGTGGCAGGTGTTCACCATGGACTGGAACTGGGCCCGGGTGCCCTTGCGGGACTCGATCCGGTAGCTGACCGGCTGGTAGGACACCCACCACGGGCTGCTGTTGACGTGTTCCTGCGGCGGGGACACCTGGACGTAGCCGTAGCCCTTGGGGCCGAGCGTGCTGGTGCACTCGCTGGCCACCGACGTCCAGTTCCACTCGAAGAGCTGGACGATGACCTTCTTGCTTCCGGGGGTCGCGGCGGCGGCCGGGGGAGCCGCCACTGTGGTCGGGACGAGCAGGCTCGCGGCCAGGCCCAGGACGAGGGCCGCGGCGCGGCATCGGCGTCGATGCATCAGGACTCCTGCGGGGTGCGGGGGTGCGGGGGAGTGGAGCCTGGGGAGGGCGTCAGTGCCGGCTTCTTGCAACCGGCGCTGAAATTTTCCGCAAGGTTACGAGTGTGTTGCAAGGACTGTCAATGCATGGGCATCCGTCGTTGCGTTGGGTGCTACACGCGCGCCCGGTCGGGACGGTTCGAGGAATCGGCCGAGAAATTCCTTACCGGAGGTGATCCGTCCGGGGCGTCGCTCCGTACCTGAGGTGGGAGCAGGGTCGGCCGGTGGGGGCGCCGCCGCGAGACGATCGAGGAGCAGATGGCCCGGGCACAGCAGAACGAGAAGGCGATGACCGTCCGGACCACCACCACCAGCCGTGGTGTCCGGACCATGTCGAAGTCCGCGATGGTGGCGCTGACCGCCTCCGCGCTCGGCCTCGCGTGGGCGGGTGTCGAGCTCGCCGGCGCCGGCGGCCTCATGTACTCGTACGGATTCTTCTTCACCGAGTTCTTCGCCGGGGTGGTCGCCCTGGTCTCACTGAGCCTCACCGTGATGCTGGGGCTGCTCGCCACCGACCGGCTGGTGCTGCTCATCCGGCACCGGGTGCTGCTCCAGTCGGCGCACCGCGCCACCGGCGTGCTCGGCGTGGCCGGGCTGCTGTTCCACGTCATCACCAAGATCGCGATCGGGCGGGCCGGGCCCACCGACGCGGTGGTGCCGTTCGTCGGCGGCAGCGGCCTCTACGTCGGGCTCGGCACCGTCGCCGCGCTGCTGATGGTCAGCGTGCTCTGGACCGGCCTGATCCGGGTCCGGTTCGCCGGCGTCGGTCCGAAGTGGTTCTGGCGGGCGCTGCACTCGATGGCGTACGTGTCCTGGCCGTTCGCGCTGCTGCACGGGCTCAACGCGGGCCGGACGGCGGCCGGTTGGGTGGTGCTCAGCTACCTCGCCTGCGTGCTGCTCGTGGTGATGGCACTGCTGGTGCGCGTCTCCGTCCACCTCGGCAAGCGCAGCCGCGAGCAGCACCAGGCCGCCGCGCTGAACAAGGCGATGGCGGGCAAGGGCGAGGAGCGCACCGGCGTGTTCGCCGCGCTCGGCCGCAAGAAGGCCGCCGACAAGGAGGAGAGCGGCGCCGGCCGGGGCCGCTGGGCCGAGGCGACCGCCACCTGGACCGCGCCGGCCGGCACCGCCCGCCGGCGGGACCCCGAGCGGTTCGCCGTACCGGTGGTGCCGGAACCCGGATCGCTGCGCGAGCCGGTGCGCGCGGCCGCCGCCCGGCGGCGCGGCGGGGAGACGGACGCGCCGGAACGCCGCGTCCGGACGCAGGAGGTCCCGGCCGCGCGGCGCACCTCGCGGCGCGGGGACGACGAGCGCGAGCCGGTACGCCGCGGCCGGGACTCCGAGCGGGTGCCCGCCGTCCGGCGGAACACCGAGGAGTTGGAGCCGGTCGGCCGGCGGGACGGGGAGCGGTCCCGTCGCCGCCGCCGGGACGACGAGGAGCGGGTGAGCCGCCGGTCCCGGGCCGACGAGGACATGGTCGCGCAGTACTCGGCCCCGCCGGAGAGCGGCGGCCGGCACTCCGCCCCGCCGGACACCGGCGGACGCCACTCGGCCCCGCCGGACAACGGCCGGTACGCCACCCCCGCCGAGGTGGCCCGCTACTCGGCCCCGCCGCGTCCGACGGACGAGGCGGAGGAGCCGTGGGACAGCCCGCGCCGCTGGGAGAGCCGCCCGGTCTCCGGCGAGCCGATCTCGGCCGGACCGATCTCCGGCACCCCGGTCACCGCTGAGCCGCGCAGCGGTTCCGGACGGCGCTACCGGGACGAGGAGGACGTGCCGGAGGAGCCGGACTACTGGCGCCCGCCGGCCCGCTACGCCGCCGACGACGAGTTCGTCGACGACACCCCCACGCTTGTCGACCTGGCCTCCCGCCGGGCCCTGCGGGCCACCAAGGAGAGCCGTTCCGGCCGGCGCAAGCGGGCCGACGCGGACGCGGTCGACGGCGCGTACTGGGCCGGGCTGCGGGGTGAGGCCCGATGATGCGGACGACCGTCCCCCCGGTCGCCTGCGTCGGTGAACCCCGCCTGACCGCCGGCTTCGCCGAGTTCGGCCGGCTCGACCTGCTCGCCCACGAGGAGGTGCACGGCCCGATCGGTCCGATGGAGCCGGCGGCGCTGCTGCGGCTCGCCGAGGCGATCGACCTCAAGGGCAAGGGCGGCGCGGGCTTCCCGTTCGCCCGCAAGCTGCGCGCGGTGCTGGAGTCCTGCGAGCGGCAGAACCTGTCCGCCGTGGTGGTGGTCAACGCCAGCGAGGGCGAGCCGGCCAGCTGGAAGGACAAGGTGCTGCTCACCCGGGCGCCGCACCTCGTCCTGGACGGCGCCGCGCTGGCCGCGTTCGCGCTGGACGCCGACGAGATCGTGATCGGGGTGGCCGACGACGACGTGGGCCGGCCCTCGCTGACCGAGGCGTTGCAGGAGCGGCGGATGCCGGTGCCGACCACCATCGTCACCGTGCCGCACCGGTTCATCTCCGGTGAGGGCGGCGCGCTGGTCAACGGCATCAACGGCCTGCCGCACATCCCGCCCGGCACCAAGAAGCGCTCCAGCGACTCCGGCGTCGGCGGGCTGCCCACCCTGCTCTCCAACGCCGAGACGTACGCCCAGCTCGCGGTCGCCGCCCGGATCGGCCCGTACGAGTACGCCGCGCTCGGCACCGACGACGAGCCGGGCACCGTGCTGCTCACCGTCACCGGATCGGCGAAGCGGCCGGCCGTGGTGGAGTGCGCGGCCGGCACCCCGCTGCGCGAGATCCTCGACCTGTGCGAGGTGCCGCCCGGGCCGGGCATCCTGATGGGCGGCTACCACGGCAAGTGGATCACCGCCGAGGCGGCGGAGCGGGCCGAGGTCTCCCGCAAGGGACTGGCCGCGGTGGGCGGCACGCTCGGCGCCGGCATCATCGTGCCGCTCGGCATCGACACCTGCCCGTTGGGTGAGGCCGCCCAGGTGGTCCGCTACCTGGCCGGTGAGTCCGCCGGGCAGTGCGGCCCGTGCAAGATGGGGCTGCCCGACCTGGCCCGCTCCGTCGACCTCGCCGTCTCCGGCAGCGCCCCGGTCGAGCTCGTCCGGGCCGCCGCCGGCGACGTGAAGGGGCGCGGCGCGTGCAGCCATCCGGACGGCACCGCCCGGTTCGCGCTCTCCGCCATGGAGGTGTTCGCCGACGACCTGCGGCTGCACGCCACCGGGGAGGGCTGCGGCAAACGGGTCAAGGGCACGATGGGCCTGCCCGGCGCGCCCGACGGCAACCCGCAGAAGCTCACCCTGGACTGGTCCCGCTGCGACGGGCACGGACTCTGCGCGCACGTGGTGCCGGACTTCATCCGGCTCGACGGCAACGGCTTCCCCGCCTTCCCCGCCACCCCGGTGCCGACCTGGCTGCGCGAGGGCGCGCTCAAGGCGGTCAAGGTCTGTCCCGAACTCGCGCTCCGGCTGGTCAAGGCGGAGTGACGACCACGTCAGGAGCGTCGATGGCATCACCCACCGTTCGTCGTCTCGGGGCCGCCGCCGTGCTGGCCGCCACGCTCACCGCCACGGCGGCCTGCGCGGTCGGTCCCGAGCGGACCGCGTCGGTCGGTGCGGTGGCCGCCCCGTCCGCCGCCGCGCCGACGACCGCCGCGAGCGCGTCGGCCGGCCCGTCGTCGACCGCCCCGTCGCCGACCGCGCCGGCCCGGGTGCCGAGGACGCTGGCGTTCGACGCGAAGACCCTCGACGGTACGGCGTTCTCCGCCGCCGCCCTGGCCGGGCGGCCGGTGGTGCTCTGGTTCTGGGCCCCCTGGTGCGCCACCTGCGCCAGCCAGGCGTGGACCGTCGCCGAGATCGCCCCGACCTACCGGGACACGGTGCCGATCGTCGGCGTCGCCGGGCTCGGCCAACAGAAGGCGATGAAGGAGTTCGTCACCGAGTTCGACCTGGCCGGCACCCCGCAGCTCGACGACCGCGCCGGCGCGGTGTGGCGCCGCTTCAAGGTGGTCGAGCAGAGCACGTTCGTCATCCTCGACCGGGACGGCAAGGTGGTCCACCAGGGCTTCCTCGACGGCGAGTCGCTCACCCGGCAGGTCGAGACGCTGGCCCGGGGATGACCGGCGCGCTGCTGCTCGCGCTGACCGCCGGCATGCTCGGCGCGGTCAACCCGTGCGGCTTCGCGATGCTGCCCGCGTACCTGTCGTTGCTGGTGGCCGGTCCCGGCGACGGCCGCGGCGCGGTCGGCCGCGCGCTCACCGCGACGGCCGGGCTGACCCTCGGGTACGTGCTGGTCTTCGGCGCGTTCGGGCTGGCCGTGGCGCCGGCGGCGGACTGGCTGCGGCCCCGGTTGCCCTGGCTGACCGTGACCCTCGGCGTGCTCCTGGCGCTGGCCGGCTGCTGGCTGCTCGCCGGCCGGCGGTTGCCCGCGCCCCGTCCGTTCACCACCGCGCCCCGGCTCACCCGCACCTGGCCGTCCATGGCACTGTTCGGCGCGGCGTACGCGCTCACGTCGCTGACCTGCGCCATCGCGCCGTTCCTGGCGATCGTGGTGACCAGCCTGCGGGCCGGGTCGCCGCTGCGCGGGCTGGCGCTGTTCGGCGCGTACGCCCTCGGGATGGCCCTGGTGGTCGGTGTGGCCGCGCTGGCCGTGGCGTTGCTGCGCGGGCGGGTGGTGGCCGGGCTGCGCGGCGCCGGCGCGTGGGCGCCGCGCCTGAGCGGCCTGGTGCTGCTGGTCGCCGGCGGTTACGTCGCCTGGTACGGCTGGTACGAGGTGCGCCTCGCCCTGGGCCGCCGCGACGCCTTCACCGACCCGGTGATCCGCACCGCCGCCCGGGCGCAGCAGGCACTGGTGGGCGCCGTCGACACTCTGGGCCCCGCCGTCCTCACGGCCCTCCTGACCCTGCTGCTCCTCCTCACCACCCTCACCCGCCGCCCCCGCCCCCGCGATCTTGCAGTTGGTGCCCGGGCGGAAGGGGTGAAGCGGACTTCTCACGGGCCGGAAGTGCAAGATCGCGGGGGAGAGGTGGGGGCGGGGGAGCGGGGGCGGGTCAGCGCGGGGTGAGGCGGTCGGTGCCGAGCTTGTCGCGCAGCACCTCGGGGACCACGACCGAGCCGTCGGGCTGCTGGCACTGCTCCAGGATGGCCGGGAACAGCCGGCTGGTGGCCAGCGCCGAACCGTTGAGCGTGTGCACGAACCGGGTCTGCTTCGCGCCCGGCTCGCGGTAGCGGATGGCCGCCCGGCGGGCCTGGTAGTCACCGGCCCAGGAGACCGACGACACCTCCTTGTACTTGCCGGTGCTCGGCATCCACACCTCGACGTCGAGCGTCTTCTTCATCGAGGCGCTCGCGTCACCGGCGGCGAGCAGGCTGGTCTGGAAGTGCAGACCGAGCTTGTCGACCAGGCCCTCGACGTGCCCGACCATCGCCTCCAGCGCCTCGCCCGCCTGCTCCGGCAGCGTGAACTGGAAGATCTCCACCTTGTTGAACTGGTGGCCGCGCACCGTGCCGCGCTCGTCCGAGTGCGAGCCGGCCGCCTCGCGGCGGTAGCACGGGGTGTAGGCGAACGCCTTGACCGGCAGCCGGCCCGTCTCCAGGATCTCGTCCTGGTAGGCGCCGAGGATCGCCGTCTCCGACGTGGGCAGCAGGAACTGCCCGCGCGGGGCCGACTGCCGGTCCAGGTGGTAGACGTCGTCGTAGAACTTCGGGAACTGCCCGGCGGCGAAGCCGGCGGTGTCCAGCAGCAGGTGCGGCGGGAGCAGGAACTCGTAGCCGGCCTGGATGTTCTGCTCGATCAGCCAGTTGACCAGCGCCCACTCCAGCCGGGCGCCCATGCCGGTGTACATCCAGAAGCCCGAGCCGCCGAGCTTCACGCCCCGCTCGTGGTCGACCAGGCCGAGCGCGCGGCTCAGCTCCACGTGGTCGCGCACCTTCTCGATGGCCGGCGGCTCACCGAACGTCCGCACCACCCGGTTGGCCTCCTTGCCCCCGGCGACCACGTCGTCGGCGGGCAGGTTGGGCAGCTCGCTCATCGCCGAGCGGAGCCGGGACTGCACCTCGTCGAGCTGGGACTCCAGCTCCGCGAGCTGCTTGCGCTCGGCCTCCGGGGCGACCGGCTGCGGCGTGGTGCCGGACCGCTTCGCCTCCGCGTACGCGCGCGCCTCGGCCTTGCGGCGCTGCCGCTCGGCGTCGATCTCCGTGATCAGCGCGCGTCGTTCCTGGTCGAGCCGCTGGATGTCGTCCAGCGCCCGGGTGACCTCGGCGGGATCCAGACGCTTCGCCAGCGCGGTCGCCACCGCCTCGCGATCCTTCCGGATCAACTCCATGTCGAGCATGCTGCTCGTACGCCTCCGTCCAGGCAGTCAGGTGGGACCCCCAGATGCTACCGTCGCGGCCCCGCCGGCCCGGGCCCGCCCGGTCTACAGGCGCACGGGCATGAGGACGGAGAACGCGTGCGCGTCGTCGGCCCGGCGCACCGCCAGCGGGGTGATCGGCCCGTCCAGCTCCAGCACGAGCTGCCCGCCGCCGGCGTCCAGCGCGTCGAGCAGGTACTCCCGGTTCACCCCGACCCGCAACCCGTCCGCGACCGGCGCGGCCTCCGGGTCGACCAGGCGCAGCTCGCCCCGGCCGTCCAGGCCCAGGGCCACCACCTCGTGCGCGACCCCGTCGTGCGCCCGGTGACAGACCGGGACGTCGGCCGCGGTGAGCGCCGCGCGCAGCGCCGCGCCGTCCACCGGGATCCGGTACGCGGGCGCGTCGCCGACCCGCGCGCGCAGCAGCCGGCGGACGTCCGGGAAGTCGTACGGCAGCGGGACGGCGGTCACCGGCCGGTCCCCGACCGAGACGGTCACCCGGTCCGCGGCGACCTCGGCCGCCACGGTCGGCCCGGCGTCGGTGTCCAGCGCGGCGCGCAGTTCGTCGACGGCGGCCACCGGCAGCAGCGCGGTCACCGCCGGGCCGTCGACCGTGGCGTCGACCCGGGCCACGGCCATCCGGAACCGGTCGGTGGCGGACAGGTGCACGCCGTCCGGCTCGACCGCCAGCAGCACGCCGGACAGGGCCGGCAGCTCCGGATCGGCGCCGACGGCGAAGCGTACGGCGTCCACCGCCTCGGACAGGGCGGCGCGGGACAGCACGAGTCGGGTGGTCACGGTGGTCTCCTCCGGGTCGATCAGTCGACGGATCCGGGAGAGCTCGCGTCGCGCGTCGGTGAGGCCGTCCTCCAGCCGCCGCAGGTGCGCGTCGAGCAGGCGGTGCACCTCGGCCGGCCGGTGCCGGTGCCGCAGCGCCTCGGCGATCCCGGCCAGCGGCATGCCGACCCGCCGCAGCCCGGCCACCAGGCGCGCCGGCGCCACCTGGTCGCCGGTGTACCAGCGGTAGCCGGTCACCGGGTCCACCCGGGCCGGCGTCAGCACCCCGGAACGGTCGTAGAACCGCAGGGCGCTGATCGTCAACCCGCTGGCCCGGGCCAGCTCACCGATGCTGCGAAGCTCGCTCTCCACGGCCGTCATCCTGTGACCTCGACCAGGTCGAGGGTCAACGTCCCTCGGGCAGGGTGCGGAACGTGATCCCGGCCCGGACCAGCCGGTCCAGCAACGCGTCGCCCATCGCGGCCACCGGGGTGACCTGGCCGGCGGTCTCCGGCAGGTCGTCGAACGCCAGGCAGAGCGCCGACTCGGCGAGCATCTTGGCGGTCTCGTCGTAGCCGGGGTCGCCGCCGGCCACCTCGGTCACCACCCGCCGGCCGCCGCCGGCGCCCACGAACCGCACCCGGAACCAGGACTTCGCCCGCTGCTCGGCGCTCGGCCCCTGGCCGGAGGCGAGCCGACCGAGCAGCCAGCGTCGGGTCGGCGGCACCTTGACCAGCCCGAGCACACCGGCCAGGCCGGCACCGGCCACCAGCACGGTGGGCAGCCGCTTCACCGCCGCGAAGTGCCGGTAGCGGAAGTCCGGGCCGTACTCCGGGCGGGCCGCCGCGGACCGGCGGACGACCTGCGGGTCGATGGTGGGCAGCGGGACCGCCCACTGGTCGAACTCGCGGACCCGGCCCACCTTGCCGGGCACCGCCCGCACCCGCCGCCCCTCCGGTCGCGGCTCCACCGCCCGGCGGGCCCGGGCCGCCCGGCTCGCCTCGCCGGTGCGGGCGAACGCGGTCAGCGCCGAGTGGTACGTGCCGGCGGAGAAGCGGCCACCGGCCCGCACGTAGCCGTCGACCGTGACCGGGCCGTCGGTGGGAAGCTGCTTGACCGTGTACCAGACGCCCAGGTCGTGCGGGATCGAGTCGAAGCCGCAGGCGTGCACCAGGCGCGCGCCGGTGCGCACCGCCTCGGCGTGGTGCCGCACGTACATGAGGTCGACGAACTCCGGCTCGCCGGTGATGTCGAGGTAGTCGGTGCCGGCGCCGGCGCAGGCGGCCACCAGCGGGGCGCCGTGGTGCACGTACGGACCGACGGTGCTGGCGACCACCCGGGCGCTCTCCGCCACCGCCCGCAGCGACGCCGGGTCGGTCACGTCCGCGGTGAGCAGGGGCAGGTCCGCCAGGCCGGGGTCGATCGCGGCCAGCCGGTCGCGGACGGCGGCGAGCTTGGCCGGGTTGCGCCCGGCGAGCGCCCAGCGCAGCCGGTCCGGCGCGTGCCGGGCCAGGTACTCCGCGGTCAGGCCGCCGGTGAAGCCGGTGGCGCCGAACAGGACGAGGTCGTACGGACGGTCTGCGCGCATCCGCCGAGTGTGCCATCCGCGCCCGCCCGGATCACGGGGTGAAGACCACCCGGACGCAGCCGTCGGCCCGGTCCCGGAACAACGCGTACCCGTCGGCGCCCCGCTCCAGCGGCAGCCGGTGGGTGGCCAGGTGCTCGGTCACCAGCTCGTCCCGGGCCATCCGGTCCAGCAGCTCGGGGATGGCGCCCGGCCCGGCGCGTCGGCCGCCGCGCACCACCAGACCCTTCTCCGCCACCGCGCCGACCGGGAACCGGTCGACGAACCCGGCCCCGCCGTCGAGCACCACCACCGTGCCGCCCTTGCGGCAGGCGTGCACCGCCTCGCGCAGCGCCACCCCGCCGTCCGGCTCGCCGGTCGGCCACCGCGTCGGCCCGGCCGGCGGACCCGCCGCGTCCACGCACACGTCCGGTCCCCGGCCGCCGCTGCGTTCCCGCAGCTCGGCGAGGACGTCCACGTACCGGTGGTTGAGCGCCTCGACGCCCGGATTCCGGGTCACCATCCGCAGCCGGTCGTCGTGCTCGTCGACCACGACCACCCGGGCCGCGCCGCGCGCCACTGCCGCCCCGGCGGTGAGCTGGCCCACCGCGCCCGCGCCCCAGACGGCGACCACGTCGCCGGGGCCGATGCCGCCCAGCTCCGCCCCGTGCCAGGCGGACGGGGCGGCGTCCGCGGCGAACACCGCCCGGTCGTCGTCCACGCCCGCGGGTACGGCGAACGCGCCCACGTCGGCGTACGGCACCCGGACGAACTCGGCGTGACCACCGGCGAAACCGCCGAGCCGGGCCGGCCGGCCGTAGCAGCCGGCGGTGGGCGGACCCCACTCCGGCTCGGCCGCCCCGCCGGACGTCCCGTTGTCGCAGCAGGCCAGCAGACCCTGCCGACAGAACCAGCACGCCCCGCAGGCCACCGACGCGCCGACCACCACCCGGTCCGCGACCCGGTGTCGCCGCACGTCCGGCCCGACCTCGACCACGTCGCCGACGAACTCGTGGCCGAGCACCTCGCCGGCGGCCGCCTCCGGTATCCGCCCGGCCAGCAGCGGCAGGTCGCCGCCGCAGGTCACGCTGCGACGTACCCGGACGATCATGTCGTGGGCGTTGCGCAGCTCGGGGTCGGGGACCCGGCGCACCGCGAGCGCGTCCGCGCCCTCCCAGCAGAGCGCCCTCACCCGGCGGCCCCGGGCCGGTCCAGCGGCGAGCGGTCCGCCCGCAGCACCTCCCCGGTCTCCAGGAGCTGCTTCGTCTCCCGCAGCACCTGGCGCAGGAACCGGCCCGGGTCGTCGCCGACGAGGTGCGCGGCGAACCCGGGCAGCGTCGGCTCCCCGCCCAGCGGGCGTACCGCCAGTTCGGTGCCGCGTCCACCCGGGGCCGGACGCGCGTGGACCTCCACCGCGCCGTCGAGCCGACGCAACGGCTCGGGCCACCGCCCGGGTGGCAGCACCTGGTCGGGCCGACCGGTCACGGTCACCACCTGCCAGCGCCCGGGCCGAGGGTCCGTGCCGGGCCGGCGTGCGCGCCGACGCGCCAGGACGTTCGCGCCACCGGCCGCCAGCGCGAGCGCGCCGCCGGCCCACCGTCCGGTCCGCGCCACCTGCCCTCCCGAGGTCGTGGGTCGCCGGGCGGCCGGAGCTGAATGGCCGGCCGCCCGCGTACCCCCAGGGTGGGGGTGGTCCGGGTGAGGCGGGTTCGCCCCGAAGGGGTGAACCGGCCCGGTCCGGGTAACCGCCCCCCGTGCCGACGGGGGAGGGGACGCATGCCGGAGGAGGCCGACCAGGTCCGGTTCGCCACCGCGCCGACCGACGCCACGACGGAGGTCTTCGGTACGCCGGAACCGCTCACCACCGACGCCGCCGCGCCGCTGCTGGCGTCCCGGCTGAACCCACCCGTGCCGCCCGAGCCGGTGGTGCTCCGCCCACGCCTGCTGGACCGGCTGGAGCGGGGCGCGGGCGGGCCGGTCACGCTGGTCCTGGCCCCGGCCGGCTGGGGCAAGACGACGGTGCTGTCCGGTTGGGCGCGCGGGGAGCGGGACGGCCCGGCGCCGGTCTGGGTGACCGTGGCGGAGGGCGACACCACCGGGCGGCTCTGGGCGTACCTGGCCGCCGCGCTGCGCGCGGCCGTCGCCGAGGAGCCGGACGAGGGGCCGCCGCCGGTGCCGGACGCGCCGCCCCGGCCGGAGCAGCTCGAGACGCTCGCCGCCGCGCTCGCCACGCGGGAGCGGCCGGTGCTGCTGGTCCTGGACGACCTGCACCGGGTGACCGACCCGGCGGCGCTGGCCGGGCTGGAGTTCCTGCTCCGCCACGGCGACGGGCGGCTGCGGCTGGTGGCCGGCGCCCGGCACGAGCCGCCGCTGGCCCTGCACCGCTGGCGGCTGGCCGGTGACCTCACCACGATCGGTCCGGACGAGCTGGCGTTCCGCACCGACGAGGTCGCCGATCTGCTGGTCGCGCACGGGGTGCCGGTGCCGCCCGAGGCGGTGCCCCGGCTCGCCGAGCGGACCGCCGGCTGGCCGGCGGGGCTGCGTTTCGCCGCGCTGTCGCTGGGCGCCGGGGCCGACCCCGCCCGCGCGGTGGAGCGCTTCGGCGGCGACCGGCCGGACGTCGCCGCGTACCTGCGCGACGAGGTGCTCACGCCGCTGGACCCGGCCGCCCGCGACGTCCTGCGCCGCTGCGCGGTGACGGTCGCGGTCCGCGCCGACCTCGCCGCCGCGCTGACCGGCCGGGCCGACGCCGGGCACCTGCTCGCCGAGGCGGCCCGGGAGGGCGGTTTCGTCCAGCGCGACGGCGGCGAGCCGCCCTGGTACCGGCCGCACCCGCTGCTGGCCGACCTGCTCCGCGACGAACTGGACCGGCTCCCCGCCGAGGAGGTGCGCGAGCTGCACCGGCGGGCGGCCGGCTGGTGCGCGGCCCACGGCCGACCGGCCGAGGCGCTGCGCCACGCGCTGGCCGCCGCCGAGTGGGACGACGCCACCACGCTGCTGCTGACGCGCTGGCCCGAGCTGGCCCCGGACGAGCCGGCCCCGGCCCCCGCCGCCCCGGCCCCGCCCGAGCCGCCGGCCGAGGCGGTGCGGCGGGATCCCGAGCTGGCGCTGGCCGCGGCGGCCGAGCGGGCGTACGCCGGGGACCCGGCCGCCGCGGACGGGCAGTTGCGGCGGGCGGTCGCGCACGCGGTCGACCTGCCGGAACCCCGTCGGGACCGGTTCCGGCGGCTGGCCGCCGCGGTGGAGCTGGGCCTGGCCCGGCTCGCCGGCGACCACGAGGAGGTACGCCGGGCCGCCGACCGCCTGCGCACCACCGTCGGAACCCCGGTCGGCAGGCCCGAGGCCGGCGCGCCCGGGGTCGGGGTGCCCGCCGCCGACCCGCGCGCCGGGAACGGCGAGGAGGACGACGTACGGGCTGTCGCCGATGCCGCGCTGGGGCTGGTGGCGCTGGCCGAGGGGGCGTTGACGACGGCGGGCGCGCGGCTCGGGACGGCGCTCGTGGCGGCGCGGCGGGCCGGCCGGCCCCGGATCGAGCTGCTCTGCGCCAGCCGCTCGGCGCTGCTGGAGGCAACCCGGGGCGCGCTGCGGGCCGCCGAGGAGCACGCCCGGGAGGCGCTGGCGATGCCGCCCTGCCAGGGCTGGTCGTCCCGACGGGACTGCGGCCACGCGTACCTGGCGTTGGCGCTGGTCTGCTGGCAGCGAGACCGGCCGGCGGAGGCCGCCGCGCACCTGGCGCTGGCCGGGCCGGCGGGCGCGGAGCCCGGCGCGGCGGCGCTGGCCGCGCTCTGCCGGGCCGGATTGCTGGCCGACGGCGGGGAGCCGGCGGCGGCGCTGCGTACCCTCGCCGCCGCCCGGGCCGGGGCGCCCGGGCCGGAGCTGGGCGCGTGGCTGGCCGCCGCCGAGGCCCAGCTCCGCGCGGCGGTCGGTGACCTGGAGGGCGCCCGCGCGCTGCTGGACGTGGTCGGCGACGGCGGATCACCCGATCCCGCGCTGGCGCTGGCGTCCGCCCGGCTGCGGCTGCGGGCCGGCGACGCCCGCGGGGCCGAGCGGGCGTTGCCCGACTGGACCGCGCCCGAGGCGGCGGACTGGCCGCTGCCGGTGCGGCTGGGCGCCGGGCTGCTGGAGGCGGCGTCGGCCGGGTCGGCCGGCGACGGGCGGCGGGCCGGACGGCTGCTGGAGGAGGTGCTGGCGCTGGCCGAGCCGGAGGGCTGCCGGCGCGTGTTCACCCGGGCCGAGCCGGACGTCCGCGACCTGCTCGCCACGCACCTGGACTCCGGGACGGCCTACTGGGCGACGGTGAGCGACCTTCTCCGCGACGTGGACGCGCACCGGCCCGAGGCGCCCCCGGACGCCTCGGCGCGGGCCCTGGACGAACCGCTCACCGAGCGGGAGCTGACCATCCTGCGCTACCTGCAGAGCATCCTGTCCAACGTGGAGATCGCCGCCGAGCTGTCGCTGTCGGTCAACACCGTCAAGACGCACGTCCGCAACATCTACCGCAAGCTCGACGCGACCCGCCGGCGGGAGGCCGTCCGGCGGGCGCGCGAGCTGCGGTTGATCTGACCGGTCAGGCGTTCGCGGCGGCGTCCACCACGGCCAGCAGCTCGGCCAGCTCGTAGCCGCCGTCGTGTCGGACGTCGTTGACGAACAGCGTCGGGGTGCCGTTCACCCCGCTGCGGATGCCGCCCACGAAGTCCTGCCGGACCCGGTCCGCGTGGGCCTGCCGACCCACCTCCGCGCCGACCTCCTCGGGCGGCAGTCCGAGCTGCTCGACGCCGAGCGACAGGTGCACCGGGTCGAGCTGGTCCTGGTGCTCGAAGAGCCAGTCGTGCATCTCCCAGAACCGGCCCCGCTCGCCGGCCGCCTCGGCGGCCTCCGCCGCGCTCTCCGCGTACGGGTGGACGTTGGTGATCGGGAAGTGGCGGTACGCCAACCGCACCACGTCGGCCCGCTGGCGCAGCACCTCGGCCAGGTTCGGGTACGCGGCGCCGCAGAACCGGCACTGGAAGTCGCCGTACTCGACGATGGTGACCGGCGCGTCGGCCGGCCCACGGACGTGGTCGCGCTCGGACACCGGGATCCGCAGTCGGGCGGTGGTGACCTGCAACGGCGTCGTCATCGGGTGCTCACCCGCCGATCCGTGCCCAGCTGCTCCAGGGCGTCGAGGATGCCGTCCACGCCCGGGTTGACCTCGGGCGGGGAGAGGTGGCTCCAGGCCACCCGGCCGTCGGGGTCGATCACCACGAGCGCCCGGTCCGACTGCCCGCGCGGCGCGTACGCGCCGTAGCGGCGGGACACCTCGCCCTTGGGCTCGAAGTCGGCCAGCAGCGGGAAGCGGATGCCCCGGCTCTCCGCGAACGCCCGGTGCGAGTCGACGCTGTCCACCGAGATGCCGAGCAGCACCGCGTCGTACCGCTCCAGCTCGGGCAGGGCGGCCTGGTAGAGGGCCATCTGGTCGCCGCAGACCGGGGTCCAGTCGGCGGGATAGAAGGCCAGCACCACCGGACGGCCAGGGAACTGTCCGGGGCCCACCTCCCGCCCGTCCGGCGACGCCGGCAGGGTGAACCCGGGCGCTACCTGCCCGGGTGTGATCAGCCCGTTCGGATCACTCATGCCTCCCACCCTGGCCCGTGCCCGGGTGAGCCGGGCTCACCCGGGCCGGGTGGTTCGCCGGCTCACCGCCGGACGGACAGGTGGTTGTGCACCTCCCGGATGCCGGGGGCGTTCCAGACCACCCGCTCGATCTCGTCGCGTTCGGGCCCGGAGTGGACCTGGCCCTCCAGCAGGACGGTGTCGCCGTGGACCCGGACGCCGACCTGCTCGGCCTCGGTCGCGCCGTTGCGGGCCAGCGCGTCCACGATCTGCTCGGCCAGGTCCCGCCCGTCCGCGCGGACCGCCGGCCGGACGGTGATCCCGTTGCTCAGCCCGCGTACGCCGGTGAGCCGGGCGACGGACCGTTCGGCGGCGCGTCGCTGGTACTCCCACTCGACCTCGCCGTGCAGGGTGACCCAGCCGTCGGCCACCGTGACGTGCAGCGCCTCGACCGGCACGAAGGCGTCCCACTCCAGGGCGCGGGCGGCGGCGACGGCGATCTGCGGATCCTCCCGGCCGGCGGCGGTGTCGATCCGGACGGCGAGGTCGTTGGCGACCGCGCGGACCCGGGCCACCCGGTGCGCGGCCCGCTCGGCGGCCCACTTCTTGGCGTAACTGTCGACCCGCCCGGTCAACGTCACCACGCCGTCGGTGACGGTCACCCCGATCTCGTCGGGGCCCACCCGGGGTTCCCAGGTCAGCTCGTCGAGCACGGCGGACTGGATGTCCCGGTCCGTACGCGTGGTCGTCTCGGTGGCCATCCGGCTTTCCTCCCCGTCGGTCGGCGACGCGGGCACGTACTCCCGCACCACCGATCCTGGGCGCGGACCGGGTGACCCGCCCTCACCCGATCCGGGCGAGGAACGCCCCGCCGGGTGGTGGAGACGCCGGTGGCCGCCCCCGGGGGTCGGGGGGCGGCCACCGGCCGGCTCGTACGGCCCCGGTCAGCCGTCCAGGCCGGCGGGGGAGTTGGGCCGGTCGACGTCGACGAACTCGATCTCGTCGGCGACCCGGTCCCGGCTGCCGGCGGCGCGGGCGGCGGTGCCGGCGGCCCAGCCGACGGCGGCGCCGGCCAGGGCCGCGGCGATCAGCAGCGTCCAGGGCAGCGCGGGCCGGCGGCCGGCGAGCGCGTCGAAGGCGAGGCTGGCCCGCCGGCGCGCCTCGTCGGCGGCGGTGCCGACCAGGTCGGTGGCGTCGTCGGCCAGGCCGGAGGAGTTGCGACGGGCCGCCCGGGTGGCGTCCCGCACGCTGTCACCGGCGGAGCCGACGGCGGAGAGCAGGTGCTGCCACGCCTGGTCCGCGACCCGCTCGGGCTTGCTGCGGCGGTCCATCAGGCTGGATCCGAACATCGTTCTACCTCCTCGGGTGCCGAAGCCCGGCGGCCACTTCGGACTCCGGTGTTCATCCGGCGCGTCACGGTTCACTCCCCGTGGGCTGTGCCCCGTCGGCGTGCGCGCCAAACCCGTCCCGACCGCGGCCCGGGCCGCCGTCGGGGCGAACCGGACGAACCGTGGAGAACGTGTCGGGGACCGGGTGTCCGCGCGAGGTGCGCGGGCCCGCTACCCTGGGTCGGCGGATCGGCCGGTCCGGCCCGGTCGTTCGGCCGGTCGTGGTCCGCGTCGAAGGGGAAATTGGAACCCGGAGGTCCGGATTGGGTTCGCCCAGGTGTGCCCACTCCGCGAATTGCTCATCCCGGGGGGTGGCGACGGGGGCCGTCGGAGGAATACTCTCGGTCGCGGCCCGCGTACTGATGAGGCGCCCGTACGGGCGAGTGGAGGTGCTCGCGTGAGCCTGTCGATCGTGAAGTCGGTGCGTCCGGGTGGTGTCGTCCAGATCGCGCCCCGTGGGGAGATCGACGTCGACACCGCGTACGAGGTGCGGGAAGCGATCGCCGAGGTGCTCGCGAAGGCCCGTCCCGCCCGGATCGAGCTCAACATGCGGCTCGTGACGTTCATCGACTCCGTCGGCATCAGCGCCATGGTCGCCGGCTTCCAGACGTGCGAGGTCAGCGGCGTCAAGCTCGTGGTCACCGAGCCGAGCCGGTTCGTGCACCGGCAGCTCTGGGTGACCGGCCTGCTCGGCCTCTTCGGCGCGCCCGAGCCCTGGTTCGCCGACGACGCCCCCGAGGTGCTGCCCGGCGCCTGAGCGCCGCCCTCGACCCCCCTCCGGCCTGGGGACCTTCGACCCGTTGCCAGCCCGGCTCCGGTACGGGACGATCGTCGCGACCCACGACGGCGAGGGGGATCGGTTGCAGAGCAGCGACAGCTTCAGCTACACCGTGCAGGCCCGGTGCACCCGGGCGGACGCGGTGGCCCTGCTCGGCGACCTGAGCCGGCAGGGCGAGCTGCATCCGCTGATCGTGCGGGTCCGGCAGGTGCCGTCGCGGCCCGGAGCGCTGGCCAGCTATGCGATCACCGACCGGCTGGAGCTGGGCCCGCTGCACTTCCCGGTGACCTACCAGGCGGACGTGCTGGTCGCCACCGAGGACGAGGTGGTCACCGTGGCCCGGCAGCAGCCGGCGACGACGGTTCGCAACCACACCCGGCTGCGCGACGAGCCCGACGGCGTGGTGCGGATCGACGTGGAGATCACCCTCACCGCGCCGGCCCCGCTGTTCGGCTACGCGTTCCGCCAGGCCCGTGCCGCCCACCTGGGCCTCGCGGCCCGTCTGGGCGCGACCCTGGAGGGCCGGCCGGCCTGACTCAGCCGGCCCGCCCCGCCGGGGCCGGCCGGCGGGCGGGCGGGCGCAGCCGCCCCCACGGCTTCCAGGTGGACAGCACGGTGGCGACGAGCAGCAGCGTGGTGGAGACGGCGGGCGGCACCACCAGGTCGGTCCGCAGGTGCGCGTCGGCTGCGCCGGCCAGCGCGCCGAGGTGCCGGACCCGGGGCGTCAGCAGGAGCAGCACCAGCCCGAGCATCACGGTGGTGAGCGCGAACTTCACCAGCACCCACCGCCACCGCAGCAGCCCCCACGGGGTGAGCAGCGCGCTGGCCACCCCGATCAGCCAGACCGCGACGCTCAGCGGCGCGAACAGCCAGGTGACCAGCAAGGCCGCGGCGGGGTAGACGACCTCCGGGTCGGCGCCGCGCAGCCCGGCCACGCCCAGCGCGAGCAGCCCCAGGTCGACGCCGAGCCAGCCGAGCGAGGTGACCAGGTGCGCGGTGAGCAGCGCCTTGCGTCCGCCGGGGGAGAGTCGTCTCATGCCACCGATCGTCGGCCGTCGCGCGGCCCACGTCGTGGGCCGCGCGACGACGCCCGGGGTACGTCGGGGAGCGTAGTGCTCAGTAGACCGACAGGTGCACGTGGTTGGTGTGGTCGCTGGACGGGTCGCCGTTGCCGCCGCTGTAGGACTTCCAGCCGCTGCTGGGCAGCCAGATCTGCTTGAACCAGATCACGTAGAGCACGGCGAGCGGGTCGGCGTTGCGCACGAAGTACGCGGCCAGGTTGTTGCCGTACGTCCTGTCGCCGCCGCTGGCCACCCCGCCGAAGCCGTTCTTCTGGGCGGCGAAGTCGCAGGCGCGTCCCTTCGGGTGCTCGCCGGAGCCGCTGGGCCGGTGGCAGGAGACGTACCGGGTGAAGCCGGCGGCCTTGGCCTGG
Organism: Micromonospora sp. WMMD754; assembly: GCF_049315235.1. Lineage (NCBI taxonomy): Bacteria > Bacillati > Actinomycetota > Actinomycetes > Micromonosporales > Micromonosporaceae > Micromonospora > Micromonospora sp. WMMD754. The sequence continues at coordinate 426,977 of NZ_CP186058.1, read as the reverse complement.
TTGAGCGCGTGCAGGGTGCGCGGGGTGATGCAGCCGTCGGCCGGCGTCGGGTCGTTGACGCTGCACGACTCCGCCGGCCAGGAGCCGTCGGAGTTGCGCTTGGCCGGCGTCGCGTTCGCCGTCGAGGTGCCCCGGACGCCGCCGCTGCCGGCGGACGGCCGGTCGTTCGCCACCTCCAGCGCCCGCTCGGCCTGCTGCTTGCGCTTGGCCATCACCGTGACCTGCTTGCGCTGCTCCCGGATCTCGCCGTCGAGCGCGGCGCGGGTCCGGGTCGCCTCGTCCCGGGTGGTGATCAGGTCGCGCAGCGTCCGGTCCTCGTGCGCGGCGACCTGCTCCAGCGCCGCCGCCCGGTCCATGAAGCCCTCCGGGCTGCTGCTGCCGAGCAGGGCCGCGGCGGTGCCCATCCGGCCGGTGCGGTACGCCACCTCGGCGATCTCGCCGACCTTGGCGTCGCGTACGGCCAGTTCGGCGCCGACCGCGTCGAGTCGCTCGGTGAGCTGCTTCTGCCGGGCCACCGACCGGCTCAGCGCGGCCTTGGCCTCCAGCCAGCCCTTGCTGGCCGCGTCGAGTTGGGCGCGCAGTTCGGGCGTGCCGCCCTCGTCGTCACCGCCGGGGGCGGCGCGCAGGCCGGTCGGGGAGGCCGACCACGTCGCCGCGGCGGGGGAGGCCGGCACGGTCACGACGCCGAGGGTCAGCATCGCGACGAGCAGGGCCGCCATCCGGGCGGCCGTCCGTCGTACAGGTGCCACTGGGGGCATTCACATGTCCTTCCGTCAACCGCCGACCGGGTTAGCTGACGGGTTCGGGACGGAAGATCCCTACCGCTGACGCGGATGCACCCCACGTACGTGGTTCCCCGGCTCGCCCTGCGGGCGATTAGGCGACGGCCGCTCCACCGGCGCCGGGATGGCGCCCGCGGTGTGGCCGCGACCGAGCCTACCGGCGTTGCCCGGGGCCGGCTCCGTCGCCCGGAGCGGTGATCCCGGCAAAGCCGGCATTACGCCACAATAGCGGCCGAGATTTAAGTTTGCCCTAATTACCACTCGGTCGGGCCGCACGCTCCGGCCGACGCTCCGGGTTCGATCTGCAACGTGGCGTGATCGATCGAGAAGTCCTCGTGCAGGGCGGCCCGGGCGGCGGCCAGCACGGTGGCGACCTCGGCGCCGGGATCGGTGGTCAGGTGCGCCGAGGCCACCTCCATGCCCGAGGTCAGCGTCCAGACGTGCAGGTCGTGCACCTCCGCCACGCCCGGCACGGCGGCCAGCCGGTCGTGCACCGCGGTCACCTGGAGGTGTTCCGGCGCGGCCTGCACCAGGATCCGCACCGCCGCCCGGCCGAGCCGCCAGGTGCGGGGCAGGATGAACAGACCGATCGCCACGGCCACCAACGGGTCGGCCCACCACCAGTCGGTGACCGCGATGACCAGCGCGGCGCCGATCACCCCGAGCGAGCCGAGCAGGTCGCCGAGCACCTCCAGGTACGCGCCGCGCAGGTTGATGCTCTCCTGCGCCCCGGAGCGCAGCAGCGCGAAGGCGCCGACGTTGGCGAGCAGGCCGAGCACCGCCACCACGAGCATCGGGCCGGCCAGCACCTCCGGCGGGTCACCGAACCGGCGTACCGCCTCGACCAGGACGTAGACCGCGACCGCGCCGAGCAGCACCGCGTTCGCCAGCGCCGCGAGGACCTCCAGCCGGTAGAGGCCGAACGTGCGCTGCGGATCGGTGGTGGCGCGCCGGGTGGCGGTGATCGCGGCCAGTGCCATGCCGATGCCGAGCACGTCGGTGAACATGTGCCCGGCGTCGGAGAGCAGCGCGAGCGAACCGGTCGCGAAGGCGGCCACCGCCTCGACCAGCATGAGGGCGGTGAGCAGCGCGAACGCCGCCCAGAGCCGGCCCCGGTGGCGGTGCGCCGCGTTGGTCACCGCACCGCTGTGGTCATGACCTGCGCCCACGCACACACCCTTCCCTCCCGCACCCCGGCCAGGCCCAATGTATGTTCACATCGCTATGTGTGCAAGTGAGGGTGGATCACCCGGTCGGGTCGAGCGTGGTGAGGCGCTGGGTGGCCCGGGACAACGCGACGTAGAGCGTGCGCACCCCCGAGCCGGGGTCGGCCCGGATCTCGCTCGGCGCGACCAGCACCACGCCGTCGTACTCCATGCCCTTGGCCTGCAGGCTGGTCACGACCTGGAGCCGGCCGGCGCCGAGGCCGTCCAGCCAGCCGGCCACCTCGTCCCGGCGCGGCACCGGCGTGATCACGCCGACGGTGCCCTCCACCTCGCCCAGCAGGACCCGGGCCGCCTCGACGGTGCTCGCCGGCAGCTCGGCGGCGGGCACCGTACGCTCGACCGGCGGCACGCCGGTGGAACGCACCGCGTCGGGCAGCGTCAGGTCCGGATACAGCCGGCGGATCTCCGCCGCCGCCACCGCGAAGATCTCCGCCGAGTTGCGGTAGTTGGTGGTCAGCTCGTAGCGGTGCCGCTTACGCCGGCCCAGCGCCTGGTCGCGGGCCCGGTCCAGCTCCTGCGGGTCGCCGGTCCAGGCGGTCTGCGCCGGGTCGCCGACCACCGTCCAGGACGCCAGCCGGCCCCGGCGCCCGATCATCCGCCACTGCATCGGCGAGACGTCCTGCGACTCGTCCACCACCACGTGGGCGTAGTCGCGGTAGTCCACCGGACGCTCCCGGGCCGCCGCCCGGGCGGCGCGCTGCCGGTCGGCGTGCGTGCTCAGCTCGCGGACGCCGCCGGCCAGCTGGTAGGGGTCCCGCTTCGGCTTCGCCCGCCGCACCGGAGTGCCGAGCAACGCGTCCAGCTCGTCCAGCAGCGCGACGTCGGCGACGGTCGGCCCGTCGGCGTCCAGCGACCGGTACGCCTCGGTGAGCGACCGGATCTCGGCCGAGGAGAGGATCCCGCCGGCGTAGCGGCGCAGCCGGTCCGGGCGGGCGAGCCACCCCAGCACGTGGCGCGGGTGCAACCGGGGCCACCAGGCCTTGAGGAACTCCCGGAACTCCGGCCGCTCGATGATCTCGTCCTCGAACGCGGGCTGCTCCGGCAACCGGCCCACCCGCAGCGTGCGGGCCTGCGCGTAGAGCGCGGCGAGCACCGCGTCGAACGCCGACCGGCGCACCTCGTTGCGGCGCGCGCCCCGGGTCAGCGTCCGGTCCCGGATGCCGTCCAGCGCCGGCCGCTCCAGCCGCAGCAGCTCACCGCGGTAGAGCAGGCGCAACTCCGCCGGGGAGTCCGGCACCGCGTCCCGCACCGCCCGCTCCAGCACCCGGCGCATCCGCAGCGACCCCTTCACCGCGGCCACCTCCGGCGGATCGGTCCGGGTCGCCGACATCCCCGGGAAGAGCGAGCCCAGCGAGTGCAGCGTGGCCGTCTCCTCGCCGAGCGAGGGCAGCACCGAGGCGATGTACTCGACGAAGACGCCGGACGGCCCGACCACCAGGATGCCGCCGCCGGCGTAGCGGGCCCGGTCGGAGTAGAGCAGGTACGCGGCCCGGTGCAGCGCCACCGCCGTCTTGCCGGTGCCCGGGCCGCCGGAGACGATCGTGACGCCGCCGGCGGGGGAGCGGATCGCCTCGTCCTGCTCCCGCTGGATGGTGGCGACGATGTCCCGCATGCCCCGGCCGGTGGCCCGGGACAGCGTGGCCAGCAGCGCGCCGTCGCCGACCACCGCCATGTCCGCCGGGGCCGCCTCCGGATCGAGCAGGTCGTCCTCGATCCGGGTGACCTTCTCCGCGGCCGACTGGATCGTGCGCCGGCGGACGACGCCGCGCGGCTCGGCGGGCGTGGCCTGGTAGAACGCCGCCGCGGCCGGCGCCCGCCAGTCCACCACCAGCGTCTCCGCGTCCTCGGCGCGCACGCCCAGCCGGCCCACGTGCAGCACCTGCCCGGTGCGCAGGTCCAGCCGGCCGAAGACCAGCCCCTCGTGCTCGGCGTCCAGCACGTGCCGCCGCTGGGCGGCGTGGAAGACCATCGCGTCCCGCTCGACCAGGGCGCCGAAGGTGCCCACCCGGGCCAGCCGGTACCCCTCCCGCTCGGCGTCGGCCGCGGACCGGCGCAGTTCGGCCAGCCGGGCGTACACCCGGTCGAGATGCCGCTGCTCGGCGGCGATCTCCCGGTCCAGCGTGGTCTGGTCGGTCAACGCGGTGCTCCTGGGGTCGGACGGCACGACGGGCTGAATGAGGGTACGGGCCGCCGGCAACGCGGACGTCGGGGCCATGCCGCCGGCCGGGGCCGCGTCCACGGCGGTTGCCCGTTATCCGGTCGTTCCCACCCGTTTTCCGGGCCGTCGCACCGCGGCCCGGCGTGGCACCGCGACGGTGGCCGTCAGGGTGTGACGGCGGCGACGGCGGCGGGGTCGCCCCCACCCGCGCCCGGCGCCGCGAGGACCCGGTCCAGCACCCCGGCGACGGCCGCGTTGACAGCGTCCGGCCGTTCCATCATCAACATGTGACCGGCGCCGGGGCAGACGGTCAGCTCGGCGGTCGGCAGCGCCGCCGCGATGGACTCGGCGCAGGGCGGCGGGGTGAGCCGGTCCCGGTCGCCGACCAGCGCCGCCGCCGGCAGCCCGCCCAGCGCGGTCAGCGTCTCCAGCCGGTGCTGGGCGCCGATCGAGGCGCGGAACCCGCCGATCGACCGCAGCGTGGCGTGCGCCACCGCCGAGGTGACCAGCCGGATGTCCGCCGGGTCGCAGCGGTCGCCGAAGAGCATCCAGCGGATGCTCGGGCGCAGCGCCCGCAGCAGCGCGTGCGGGGGCCGCCAGCCGCCGCAGCGGGCCAGCACCCCGGCGCCGGTGGTCTCGGCGAGGCGGATCAACCGGGCGATGCGGGGCGAGAGCCCGTAGACCGTGTGCGTGTGCCCCTCGGCGGTGGTCGAGACGAAGACCAGGCCGGCGGTGCGTGCGGCGAACCGGTCGGGGTGGCGATGGGCGTACTCCATCACGGTCATCCCACCCATCGAGTGCCCGACCAGCACGACCGGCCCGGACGGGACGATCTCGTCGACCACCGCCGCCAGGTCGTCGCCGAGCTGCGCCAGCGTGGCGTCGCGCAACGCCAGGCAGCTCGACCGGCCGTGGCCGCGCGCGTCGTAGGTCACCAGGCGCACCCGGTCGGCGAAGCGCTCACGCAGCTCGGCGACCTGGTGGTGCCAGCTGCGCCCGTCCAGCGTCCAGCCGTGCAGCAGGACGACGGTGACCTCGGCGTCGACCGGTCCGCTGACCGTGACGTGCAGGCGCACGTCGTCGGAGAGCCGCAGTTCCCGATGCTCCGGCATCGTCCACCTCCCCCGGGCCGACCGGCGCACGCACCGGAGTGACCCGGCGGTAACACCGGCGTTACCCGCCATGACACCACGGCAACCGGGGTGGGGAGAAGATTCGACGTCCGGCCCCGCCCGGTCGGAACGGTGACCAGGCTGGAGACATGCCCGCCACCCCCGCCGCCCGCAGCCCCCGGGCCGCCCTGGCCGAACTGCTCACCGGCAACCGCCGGTTCGTCAGCGGCCAGCCGCTGCACGGGCACGACGTGACGGCGGCCGCGGCGGTGGCCTCCGGCGACCAGCAGCCGTACGCGGTGCTGCTGGGCTGCATCGACTCCCGGGTGCCGCTGGAGGCGATCTTCGACCAGACGTTCGGGTCGATCTGTGTGATCCGCACCGGCGCGCACGTCCTGGACCGGGCGGTGTGCGGCTCGATCGAGTACGTGGTGGGCCAGCTCGGCGTACGGCTGGTGATGGTGCTCGGCCACGAGCGCTGCGGCGCGGTGGGCTCGGCGGTCGACGCGCTGCGCACCGGGCGGCGGCCCGCCGGCGCGCTGGCGTACGTGGTGGACCGGATCGCGCCGGCGGTGGTCGAGGTCGGCGTGGACGACCCGGCCGCCCATCCGCTGGCGATCCGCCGCCACGTCCGGCGCACGGTGGCCGCGCTGCGCGCCGACGACCTGCTCGCCGGGCCGGTGGCGGCGGGGGAGCTGGCCGTGGTGGGCGCGCTCTACGACCTGGCCACCGGCGAGGTCACCCTGCTGCCGGAGGAGGAGACGCGGAACCGCCCGCCGGGGTGATCCCCGACGGGCGGTCCGGTGGTGCGGGTGAGGGCGCTCAGCCCTCGAAGACGCCGGCCTCGACGAGACGCTTCTCGGTGGCGTCCCAACCGTGGCCCGGGTGGGCCGCGGCAAGGCCGTTGATCTCGGCGCGGATCTTGGCGGCGTGGCCGGCGGCGGCCAGCACGCGGATCTCCTCGACGAAGGCGTCGGAGTCGGTGCGCAGGTGCGCGGTCTTGCCGTTGGTCAGGTTGCGCACGTAGGCGTGCTTGCCGCCGTTGAGCGGGATCAGGTACTTGAACTCGCCCAGCACGCTGAGGGCGCCACCCTGGCCAGCCTGGCCGGCCCGGACTGACGCGCGCGCGGTCTTAGAGGTGTTGCTCGCCACGGAGGTACTCCTTGCAGACGTACGGTGGGGACGGGATCCGTCCGGGGGCTGTGCGAGTGACGCCCGGGGTGAGCGCCGGCCCGCGAAGACGTGCGGCGGCACAGAACCGCCCAGAGAACTGTACACGAACCCGACGCCTGGCTGGTCGTCGCGCCGTCAGGGTGCACAACCGGGTCAGCCGCCCGGGTATTTCCCGCCGCCCGGCCACGGCGAATTTTCCGATTCGCTGGCGCACCACCTGTCACAGCGGTCATCATGTGTGCCAGGGACCACTCGGGTGACGAGGTCGTAGGGGAAGACGCACCTCGGCTCACCGGGAGGTCACCGTGCCAACGCGTGGCGTCGTATACGTCCACTCGACCCCGCTCGCCGTGTGCTCGCACGTCGAGTGGGCGATCGCGCGCGTCCTCGCCGCGCCGGTCAACCTGCACTGGACGGCGCAGCCCGTCGATCCGGGCGCCCGACGCGCCGAGTGCGGCTGGACCGGCAGCCCGGGGACGGGCGCCGAGCTGGCCGCTGCCCTCCGGCAGTGGCCCATGATCCGTTTCGAGGTGACCGAGGAGCCCGGTCCCGGCGTCGACGGCGAGCGCTTCATGTACGTCCCGGGCCGGGGCCTGTTCCGGGCCACCGTCGGGGCGGCCGGCGACATCCAGCTCGGCGAGGACCGGCTGCGCGCCCTGATGGCCGCCGCCCGCGCGCCGGAGGCGCTCGCGCACGCGCTCGACAAGGCGCTCGGCACCGCCTGGGACGCCGAGCTGGAGCCCTACCGGTACGCCGGCGACGGCGCGCCGGTGACGCTGCTCACCCGGGTGGGGTGACGCCGGCCGAGTTGCCCCGATACGGTGGGGCGCGTGTCGATTTCCCCGCGACGCTCCGCCGTCGCGCTCGCCGCACTGACCGCGCTGGTCGTCTCCGGCTGCTCGGACGGGCCGGACCGGCCCCGCCCGACGCCGTCGACAGCGGCGCCGTCGTCGGCCGCGCCGACCCCCAGCGCCGACGACCCGGCCGCCCGGGCCGCCGCCCTGGTCGCCACGCTCTCCGACGAGGACCTGGTCGGGCAGGTGCTGATGCCCTACGCCTACGGCAGCTCGGCGACCGACGTGTCCGCCGGGTCGGCCGCCGGCAACCGGGCCCTGGCCGGCGTCGACACCCCGGCCGAGATGGTCGCGAAGTACCGCCTCGGCGGCGTGATCCTGGTCGGCTTCAGCGCCGACGACCCGACCTCGGGCAACCAGGCCACCACCAACGTCGACAACCCGAAGCAGGTCCGCGCGCTGACCGACGGGCTGCGCGCCGCCGCCGGGAAGCTGCCCGCCGGCGCCGCGCCCTTCCTGGTCGGCACCGACCAGGAGTACGGCGTGGTCACCCGGATCACCGACGGCGTGACCCAGCTGCCCAGCCCGCTCGCCGCCGGCGCGGCCGGCAACCCGGCGCTGACCGAGGCGGCCTGGCGGGCCGCCGGCGCGGAGCTGGCCGCGATGGGGATCAACATGGACTTCGCCCCGGTCGCCGACGTGCTGGCCACCCGCAGCACGGTGATCGGCTCGCGTTCCTTCGGCGCCGACCCGGCGACCGCGTCGCCGCAGGTGGCCGGCGCGGTACGCGGGCTGCAGGCCGAGGGTGTCGCGGCAGCCGTCAAGCACTTCCCCGGGCACGGCCTCAGCGCCGCCGACTCGCACACCGAGCTGCCGGTGGTCGGCCAGTCCCGGGCGGTGCTCGACCGGACCGCGTTCCCGCCCTTCCGCGCCGGAATCGACGCCGGCGCGATGGCGGTCATGTCCGCCCACCTGAACGTCAAGGCCGTCGACCCGGGCACCCCGGCCACCTTCTCCCGCAAGCTGCTCACCGACGTGCTCCGCGGTCAGCTCGGCTTCCGCGGCGTGGTGATCACCGACGGGATGAACATGGCGCCGGCGAAGAAGTGGTCGCCGGGCGAGGCCGCGGTGCGGGCGCTCAACGCCGGCAACGACCTGATCCTGATGACCCCGAACGTGGGCCAGGCGTACGACGGGCTGCGCGCCGCGCTGACGGACGGCTCGCTGCCCCGCACCCGCCTGGTCGAGGCGGTCACCCGGGTGCTGACCATGAAGTTCCGGCTGGCCGGCCACGCCCAGCCGGCGCTCGGGACGCTGGACGACGCCGGCCACCGCAAGGCCGCCGCCGACCTGGCCGCCGCCGCGGTGACCGTGCTGCGCGGCCGGTGCGGCGGCGCGGTGCCCGGGCCGGTCAGCGTCACCTCCTCCGGCGGCCGGGACCGCACCCGGGCCGTGCTGACCGAGGCGCTCACCGCCGCCGGGGTGAAGGTGGTGCCGTCCGGCGGCACCGTGGTGCACCTGGTCGGCTACGGCGACGGGGCGAAGGACCTGCGGGCCGGCGCCGACGTGACGGTGGCGATGGACACCCCGTACGTGCTGTCCGGGGCGAAGTCGCCGACGGTGCTGGCCACCTACTCGTCGACCCGGGCCTCGATGACCGCGCTGGCCGCGGTGCTCGCCGGCAAGGCCCGCCCGACCGGCCGGTCCCCGGTCCCGGTCCCCGGCCTCCCCGCCACCACCTGCGGCGCCTGAGGTGTAAGGAGGGGCCCCCTGTTAACGCCTCCGGTAGAGGAGGGGGCCCCGCTTAACACCCCCGGCGGCGGAAACCGGATGCGGCACCGACCGCCCGGCTGGCAGGGTGAGCGCCCATGGGAGAGCCCGCACACGGTTTCCGCTACGTCGAGCGCGCCGACGGCACGGTGGTGATCACGCACCACGGGCGGGTCGCCGGCACGCTACGGGGCGGTCGGGCCGCGCAGTTCCTGGCCGAGGTCGAGGACGACCCGCAGCTGGTGATGGCCCGGTGGACCGGCAACTACCGGCGCGGCAACGAGCGGACCGCGCGGCAGCATCCGCGCAACCGCGCCTGATGTGGGGAAGGGCCCCTAGAAGGGGCCCTTCCCCACATCAGGGCGGCTCAGGGGCGGGTGAAGACCAGCGCCACGTTGTGACCGCCGAAGCCGAACGCGTTGTTCAGCGCGGCCGGGATCTCCAGGTGACGCGCCTTGTGCGCGGCCACGTCCAGGCTCAGGCCCTCGTCCGGGTCGTCCAGGTTGATCGTCGGCGGGATCACGCCGTCCCGGATGGCCAGGATGGTGGCGATCGACTCCAGCGCCCCCGCCGCGCCGAGCAGGTGCCCGGTCATCGACTTGGTGGCGGTGAGCACCGGGTGGTCGCCGAGCGACTGCCGCAGCGCGCCGATCTCCAGCATGTCGCCCACCGGGGTCGAGGTGGCGTGCGCGTTGACGTGCACGATGTCCGTCCGGGCCACGTCCGCGTCGGCGACCGCCCGGGCGATGGCCCGGATCGCGCCCTCGCCCTCGGCGTGCGGCTGCACGATGTCGTACGCGTCCGAGGTGATCCCGGCGCCGGCCAGGCGCGCGTACACCCGGGCGCCGCGGGCGGCGGCGTGTTCGGCCCGCTCCAGGACCACCACGCCCGCGCCCTCACCGAGCACGAAGCCGTCCCGGCCCTTGTCCCACGGCCGGGAGGCCCGCTCCGGCTCCTCGTTGCGGGTCGACATGGCCCGCATCGAACTGAAGCCGGCGATCGGCAGCGGGTGGATGACCGCCTCGGTGCCGCCGGCCACCACCACGTCGGCCCGGCCGGCGCGGATGATGTCCAGGCCGAGCGCGATCGCCTCCGCGCCGGTCGCGCACGCGCTGGCGACCGAGTGCACCCCGGCCTTGGCGCCCATCTCCAGCCCGACCCAGGCGGCCGGACCGTTGGGCATCAGCATCGGGATGGTGTGCGGGGAGACCCGCCGCGGGCCGGACGCCTCCAGGACGTCGTCCTGGGCGAGCAGGGTGGTGGCGCCGCCGATGCCGGAGCCGACGCTGACCGCCAGCCGCTCCGGGTCGGGCCCGGCGTCGGCCAGCCCGGCGTCCGCCCAGGCCTGCCGCGCGGCGATGATGGCGATCGCCTCCGAGCGGTCCAGCCGGCGCAGCTTCACCCGGTCCAGCACCTCGGCCGGGTCGACCGCCAGCTGGGCGGCGATCCGGACGGGCAGTTGCGCGGCCCACTCCTGGGTGAGCGCACTCACCCCGGAGCGGCCGGCGAGCATGGCGTCCCAGGTCGACGCGACGTCCCCGCCGAGCGGGGTCGTCGCGCCGAGCCCGGTGACGACGACGTCGGGGCGACTCATGATCAGGACTGCGCCTCGATGTAGCTGACCGCGTCCCCGACGGTCTTCAGGTTCTGCACCTCGTTGTCCGGGATCTTGACGCCGAACTTCTCCTCGGCGGCCACCACGACCTCCACCATGGAGAGCGAGTCGACGTCGAGGTCGTCGGTGAAGGACTTCCCCTCGGCCACGTCGTCCGGGTTCACCCCGGCAACCTCTTCGAGGATCTCGGCGAGGCCGGCGGTGATCTCGTCACGGGTCATTGCGGTTGGTTCCTCTCATCGGGGGGTTCTCGGTGCCCGGCGTCGCCGGTCACCGCACCTGGAGCGCGTGCGCGCCCGAGGGGGTCTTCAGGGGCAGCGGACGACCTGACCGGCGTAGGTCAGGCCGCCGCCGAAGCCGAACAGCAGCACCGGGGCGCCCGAGGGCACCTCGCGCCGCTCGACCATCTTCGACAGGGCCAGCGGGATGCTCGCCGCCGAGGTGTTGCCGGACTCGACGATGTCCTTGGCGATGATCGCGTCCGGGATGTTCAGCCGCTTGGCGATGCCGTCGATGATCCGGGCGTTCGCCTGGTGCGGCACGAACGCGGCCAGCTCGGACGGGTCCACCCCGGCCCGCTCACAGGCCTGCAGCGCGAGCGGGGCCAGCGCGGTGGTGGCCCAGCGGAACACCGACTGTCCCTCCTGGGCGATGTACGGCCGCCAGCCCTCGATCCGGACCGCGTCGCTCTTCTCCGGCGCGGAACCCCAGACCACCGGCCCGATCCCGGCCGGCTCGTCGTCGGCGGTCGCGGTGACCACCGCCGCGCCGGCGCCGTCGCCGAAGATGATGCAGGTCGAGCGGTCGGTCCAGTCGGTGAAGTCGGAGAGCTTCTCCGCGCCGACGACGATCGCGTTGCGCGCCGCGCCGGCCCGGATCGCGTGGTCCACCGTGCCCAGCGCGTACGCGAAGCCGGAGCAGGCGGTGTTGACGTCGTACGCACCCGGCGCGCTGATGCCCAGCTTGGCTGCGACCCGGCAGGCCACGTTCGGGCTGCGGTCCACGGACGTGCAGGTCGCCACCACGACCAGGTCGATGTCGGCGGCGGTGAGGCCGGAGTTGGCCAGCGCCTTGCCGGCCGCGGCGGTGGCCATGTCGGCCACCGTCTCGTCGCCGGCGATCCGCCGGGTGACGATGCCCACCCGATCCCGGATCCACTCGTCGTTGGTGTCGACCATCTGCGCGAGTTCGTCGTTGGTGACCACGCGGGAGGGCTGGTAGTGCCCCATCGCGGCGATCCGGCTGCCGGCCATCTAGTGCGATCCTCCGATGCGGACGAGGGGCTGGCCCGGGGCGACCGGGTCCTCGTGGTGCGCGAGCCACTCGGTGAGCGGCCCGCTGTCGTGCGCGGTCACCTCGACCGGCCCCTGCCGGCCGGTGACGTGGCCGACGACCTGGCCGGCGCGCAGCTCGGCGCCCTCGGCCAGCTCGGCGACCGGCCGGAAGACTCCGGCGGCGGGGGAGACCACCACCCGGAGGCGGGGCGCCGGGGGTCGGGCGGCGACGCCGCCGTGCCGGGCGATCAGGGCGCGCGCGGCGGGCAGGTCGTCGGGGGTGTTCAGGGTGACGATCTCCGGCGCGCCCTCGCCCTTGAGCTCCCGCTTCACCAGGCCGGCCAGGGTGCCGGCCGGCGGCAGCTCGACCACTCCGGTGACGCCGAGGTCGGCCAGGGAGCGCATGCACAGGTCCCAGCGGACCGGGGCGGTCACCTGCCGGACCAGGCGGAGCACCGTCTCCCGGCCGTGCCCGACCGGGGCGCCGTCCAGGTTCGACAGGAGGATCCGGGTCGGGTCGGCCACGGCCACGCCGGCGGCCACCCCGGCCAGGGCGGCCTCGGCCGGGGCCATGTACGGCGTGTGGAACGCGCCGGCCACCTGGAGCCGGATGATCCGGGCCCGGGCCGGCGGCTCGGCGGCCAGCTTCTCCAGCCCGCCGACCGCGCCGGCGGCGACGATCTGACCGGCGCCGTTGCGGTTGGCCGGGTGCAGCCCGTGCGCCTGGAGCGCGGCGAGCACCTCGTCCGGGTCGCCGCCGAGCACGGCGGCCATCCCGGTCGGTTCGAGCGCGCAGGCGGCGGCCATCTCCCGGCCGCGTACGCCGGCGAGGGTCACGGCCGCCTCGGCGGGCAGCACCCCGGCCAGGGCGGCGGCGCCCAGCTCACCCACGCTGTGCCCGGCGACCAGCCCGACGTCGTGCATCGGCAGGTGCTCGGCGGCGAGCAGCGCGGCGGCCACCAGCAGCGGCTGGGTGCGGGCGGTGTCCTTGATCTCGTCCGCGTCCGCCCGGGTGCCCAGGTGGACGAGGTCGACGCCGGCCAGCGCCGACCACCAGCGCAGGCGCGCCTCGACGTCGGCGAGGTCGAGCCAGGGGGTCAGGAAGCCGGGCTTCTGCGAGCCCTGTCCGGGGGAGAGTACGGCGAGCACGTGTACGACTCTGACGGATACTCGCGGGTCGCGCTGTAACGCACGGCACGAAACCGCACTAGAAGCTTTAGAGGAAACCTACAAAGATCGGTGGCGATCATCGCCGCTCTGGGTGGTTTTCCGGCCCCCTGGGCTCCCTGTCTGGCTCGGGACGGGTGCGACTGCCGGTACCACCGGGTCCAGCCTACCGACCGTCAGCGCGACCTGGAGTGCGAAAGCGTCCCGCGGGGCGAGCGGCGAGAAGCCGGTCACTTCGGCGATCCGCTTGAGCCGGTAGCGCACCGTGTTGGGGTGCACGAACAGCGCCCGGGCGGCGCTCTCCAGCGTGCCGCCCGCGGCGAAGAACGCGTCCAGCGTCTCCAGCAGTTCGCCGCCGGAGCGGGCCAGCGTCGCGTACACGTCGTGCCGCAACCGGCGGCGGGCCTCGGCGTCGCCGGCCAGGGCCCGCTCGGGCAGCAGTTCGGCGGCGGCGACCGGGCACGGCGCGGTCGGCCAGGCCGGCGCGGCCCGGAACCCGGCCAGCGCGGCCCGGGCGGACTCGGTCGCCTCGTCCAGGCTGGGCACGGCCGGACCGACCACCACCGGCCCGTCACCGAACGCGGTCCGCAGCTTCTCGGTCGCCGCCAGCGGGTCGGCCGCCCCGCCGAGCACGATGACCAGGCGGTCGCCGTGCACCCCGCCGATCACCTCGACGCCGATGCGCCTCGCCTGCCGATAGACGGTGTGCAGCACGGCCGCCACCTCACCGCCGGGCGAGCGGCCCACCGCCACCGCCACCGGCGGCGCGTCCGACCAGCCCAGCGCGGCGGCCCGGCTGGCCAGCACGTCCGGCGAGTCGCCGCGCAGCAGCGCGTCGACCAGCAACGCCTGGAGCCGGGCGTCCCAGGAGCCCCGGCTCTCGGCGGCGCGGGCGTAGACCCGGGCGGCGGCGAACGCGATCTCCCGCGAGAAGCGCAGCACCGCCTCCCGCAGCGACTGCTCCTCGCCCGGCACGGCCAGTTCCGACACCTGCTCCTCGACCACCTCGATGGTCACCTTGATCAGCGCCACGGTCTGTTGGAGGGTGATCGAGCGGGCGAGCGCCTGCGGCGCGGCGGCGAAGACCTCGTCCGAGACCTCCTGGGTGCGGTCGGTCGCGCCGCCGCCCTGGCGCAGCCACTGCACCAGTGACCGCACGCCGGCCTGGGCGACCAGCATGACCCAGGAGCGCTGGTCGGCCGGCAGCTCCCGGAACCAGGGCAGCGTCTCGTCCATCCGGGCCACGCTGGCGGTGGCCAGGCCACCCGCCGCCCGCTCGATGCGGCGCAGCGTCGCCGACGTCTCGGTCCCGCCCGATTCGCTCACCGTCCCAGCCTGACACGCCGTGACCAGCGGTTCCACTCCGAGGGGACGGGGCCGCCCCGCCCGGACGATCTCCACCGGTACGCGCTGACGATCTCGTCCGGCCGGGCCAGTACGGTGTCAGGGCGCGTCGGGGCGTTCCGCCCGGCGGGCGACGGCGAGATGGAGGAGACCGGGATGGCGCACGGGGAGGCCGAGCACGGCTGCGCCCAGGGCGAGCCCTGCCGGCCGGGTCACGAGCAGCCGGCGGCGGCCAGGCACCCGCGCCGGACGGGCCTGACCCACACGGGTGAGCCCGCGGTCGGCCGGGGGCCCGAGCACGCCGACGACGAGCCGGTGATGCCGCGTCAGCGCGCCGCCGAGCCGTCGCCGCACGCCGCCGATCCGACACCGGTGCCCAGCTGCCGCAGCGACCGGGCCGGCTGGGCCGGGGCCCACCGGCACGGCGCGGTGCGCCCGGGCAACCGCACGACGCGCCGGGAGCGGCCGCCGCGCCGCTGGTGCTGACCACGCGACCCCCGTCCGGCGGTTAGCGTGGGTGGGGTGAAGGCGATCGCGATCGACGCGTACGGGCCGGCCGACCTGCTGACTCCGCGCGAGCTGCCCACCCCGCCGGTGGGGCCGGACACGGTCCTGGTCCGGGTGCGGGCGGCCGGGGTGAACCCGGTCGACTGGAAGGTCCGCGAGGGGCACCTGGCCGGTGCCTTCCCGAGCCACTTCCCACTGGTGCCGGGGTGGGACGCGGCCGGGGTGGTGGAGGCGGTCGGTCCGGCGGTGGCCGGGTTCGCCGTCGGCGACGAGGTGATCGGCTACGTCCGCCGCGACGACGTGCAGCACGGCACGTACGCCGAACTGGTCCCGGCCCCCGAGCGGTGCCTGGCCGACAAGCCGGTGCGGGCCTCCTGGCCGGAGGCGGCCGGGCTGCCGCTGGCGGGGCTCACCGCGTACCAGGCGTTGCAGCTGGCCCGCACGGGCGCCGGTGACACCGTGCTGGTGCACGGCGCGTCCGGTGGGGTGGGGCACCTCGCGGTGCAGGTGGCCCGGGCGCTCGGCGCGGACCGGGTGATCGGCACGGCGAGCGAGGCCAACCACGACTTCGTCCGGTCGCTGGGCGCGGAGCCGGTCGCCTACGGCGACGGTCTGCGGGACCGGGTCCGGGCGGTGGCGCCGGACGGGGTGGATGTGGTGCTGGACCTGTTCGGCGGCGACGCGCTGGACGTCTCCGCGGAGCTGATCACCCGGCCGGCCCGGATGATGTCCACCGCCGATCCCGAGCACGTGACCCGGCTCGGCGGCACCTACGTCTTCGTGAAGCCGTCCGCGGCGGACCTGGCGGTGCTGGCCGGGTTGGTCGACGCGGGCCGGCTGACCGTGCACGTGGCCCGTACGCTCCCGCTGGCCGAGGCGGCCGAGGCGCACCGCCTCGTCGAGGCGGGGCACGTCCGGGGCAAGGTCGTGCTGACGGTCTGAGTCGACGCTCAGCGGGTGCGGCGACGCACCAGCAGCGCGATGCCGGCCAGCCCGGCCGTGATGACGACCACCACGCCGACGTTGAGCAGCAGCAGCCGCTGCAACTCGCCGAGGGCGGTGTCGAGGTCCTCAACCGGGTCGAGCGCGTCCTCCGGCAGCACGCGCTCGCCGCCGCCGATGCCGCCGGAGAGCGTGTCGAACCGGGGCGCCAGCGGCACCCCGACCGAGCGCAGCGTCTCGGACATGTTGAGGCGCCCGAAGAACCAGCCGGCCCGGGGGCGGCTCAGGTCGGGCTGCTTGGCCGGCCGGTAGACCCGGGGACCGCCCTTGGCCAGCGGGAAGAGGTCGAAGGTGTTCTTCGGGGTGCCGGCGACGAGCACCACCACCGTGTACTTCGGACCGAGGTCCTTGGCGGCGGGACCGCGCAGCTGACCGGTCGCGCCCAGCCACTTGACCTGGTCGACGATCAGGTTCACGTCGGCCGGGCGGGTGTCGGCCCGCAGCCGCAGCGGCTGGTCGAGCCGGTCGCCGGTGATGTCCACCCCGCCCGGGGCGAGCTTCGGCTTGGGCGCGGCCTGGGCCGGCGCCGGGCCGGCCAGGGCCAGCGAGCACACCAGTGCCACCGCCGCCCCGGTCAGGACGGTCAACACCCGTCTCACCTTCCGGACCATCGCCGCCTCCTCGCCCCGTTCGATGGCTGGCTTCCGCTGCGGGTCACACTGGACCTGTCCACCTCAAAGACTCCGCAGAACGTCGCCTGGTTGCAGCTGGTGGAAGAGTATTTGGAACTATCTGCGAGCTGAGACCGACCAATAGCCGGCCGATGATCAGCGGCCGGATCTTACCCGGATGGAGGGGTTCATGGGGGGCACGGTTGCCCGTGTGGCGCGTACCTGGCTGGTGGTCCTCGGGGTGGCGGCGGGAGCGTCGCTGCTGCTGCCGGCCGCCCCGGCCGCCGCGCACAACTCCCTGACCGGCAGCGATCCGCAGAACGGGGCCCGGTTGGCCGCCGCGCCGAAGCGGATCGAGTTGCGGTTCCTGGCCACACCGAAGGAAGCCACGACGAAGGTCACCGTCACCGGGCCGGACAACGTGGCCGCCGCGGGCGGCGCGCCGACGTTCGCCGGCAAGCGGGTGAGCGTGCCGTTCCAGCCAGGCGCCGCGGGGCTCTACATCGTGACCTACCAGCTCGCCTCCGACGACGGACACCCGGTCAAGGGGGAGATCCGGTTCACCCTGACCACGGGCACGCCGGCCGAGCCGCCGTCGGCGAGCGCCGCGCCCGGCAGCGCCACGCCGACCACCGCGCCGGCATCCACCGCCGCCGGCTCGCCGTCCGCCGGCTCGCCGTCCGCGGCGAGCCCGTCCCCGGCCGCCGCCGGGGACGACGACGGGGGTACGGGCTGGCTCTGGACCGTCGCCCCGGTGGTGGTGCTGGGGCTGCTCCTGGTCGGAGCGCTCGTGCTGCGCCGTCGCGCCACCCGTCGCTGACCCGGGCGAGCACGCCGAACACGGCGCGTGACGGCCGCGAAAGAAGGACGAACGTGCGAGCGATATACCGCTGAGTCATAAATATGACCCAGCGGTATATCGCTCGCACCTGTATCGGCTCTCGGCCGCGACACGCCTGCGGACGACACGCCGGTCGGCTCCCCACAGGCCAGCCGGGCCACGCCGCGGGATCGTGCCGCGTCGGGCCGCGCCGCTGGGCCCACCCCGTCGGGCCGCGCCGCCAGGCCCGCCCCGCCGGACGGCACGGTCGGGGCGTCCGCGGAGCGACCGTCACGGGGCGGCCGCGCCGGGCGGGTCAGACCAGGCGTACCCGGGCGGCGCGCAGCCGGGTGAGCGTGCGGTCGCGGCCGAGCACCTCCAGGGACTCGAACAGCGGCAGCCCGACGGTGCGTCCGGTGACCGCGACCCGGACCGGCGCCTGTGCCTTGCCCAGCTTCAGCCCGCGCTCCGCGCCGACCGCCTCCAGCGTGGCCTTTAGCGACTCGGCGTCCCACGAGTCGAGCGCGTCGAACGCGGCGATCGCGGCGTCCAGCAGCTCGGCGGCGCCCTCCTTCATCGCCTTCGCCCAGGCCGCCTCGTCGATCAGCGGGTCGGTCAGGAAGAGGAAGTCGACGTTCGGCACGATCTCGCTGAGGACCGCGATCCGGGTCTGCGCCAGCGGGGCCACCGCGGCGAACGCGGCCGGGTCGAACTCGGCCGGCTGCCACGGCGGCGGGGCGATCGTGTCGGTGCCGGTGAGCCACGGCTGGCAGGCGGCGACGAAGTCCTCCACCGGCAGCGCCCGGATGTACTCCCCGTTGAAGGCCCGCAGCTTCTTCTCGTCGAAGAAGGCGGGGGAGGGGTTGACCTCGTCGAGCCGGAACTCGTCCTCGATCACCGACCAGGGCACGATCTCCCGGTCGCCCGACGGCGCCCAGCCGAGCAGCATCAGGTAGTTGCGCATCGCGTCGGCGAGGTAGCCCTCGTCCCGGTACGCCTCCAGGGCGACCTTGTCGCGCCGCTTGGACAGCTTCTGCCGCTTCTCGTTGACCACCACCGGCACGTGCGCCCAGATCGGCGGCTTGACCCCGAGCGCGTCCCAGAGCAACTGCTGCTTCGGGGTGTTGGGCAGGTGCTCCTCGGCCCGGATCACGTGGGTGATCCCCATGGTCATGTCGTCGACCACGTTGGCGAGCAGGAAGACCGGCGACCCGTCGCCACGGGCGATGACGAAGTCCTCGATCAGCTTGTTCTCGAACGTCGGCTCACCCCGGATCAGGTCGACCACCACGGTCTCGCCCTCGTCCGGCGTACGGAAGCGCAGTGCCCGGCCCTCGCCCGGCCCCAGGCCGCGGTCGCGGCAGAAGCCGTCGTAGCCGCGGTGCTGCGAACCGGTACGCGCCTGCACGTCCTCGCGGGTGCAGTCGCAGTAGTAGGCCCGGCCGCCGTCGTACAGGCGCTGGGCGGCGGCGCGGTGCTCGCCGGCGTAGGAGGACTGGAAGTACGGGCCCTCGTAGCTGCCCCGCGAGATGCCGATCCAGTCGAGCGCGGAGAGGATGCCCTCGGTCCACTCGGGCTTGTTGCGGGCCGCGTCGGTGTCCTCGACGCGGAGCACGAACACCCCGCCCTGCTGCTTGGCGAAGATCCAGTTCTGCAGCGCCGAGCGGGCGCCGCCGACATGGAACATTCCGGTCGGGGAGGGGGCGAAGCGTACACGTACCGTCACGTCCCCCAGCCTACGGCGGGCCGCGACCGTGTTCCGGCAGGGGGCCGGTCAGGGCACCGCCCTGATCTTCACCACCAGGGCGCTGCCGAGCAGGGTGACCGCTGCGGTCACCGCGTACAGCGTCGGGTAG
The DNA here is from genome assembly GCF_049315235.1 of Micromonospora sp. WMMD754. Classification (NCBI taxonomy): domain Bacteria; kingdom Bacillati; phylum Actinomycetota; class Actinomycetes; order Micromonosporales; family Micromonosporaceae; genus Micromonospora; species Micromonospora sp. WMMD754. Next base: position 407,766 of record NZ_CP186058.1, on the reverse strand, counting down.
CCGCCGAGGTGCACGACGATCGGTGCGGACAGCGCCGGACCGAGCACCTGGGGCGCCGAGTTGGCAATGTTGATCACGCCGAGGTCCTTGGCCCGGTCGGTGGCGGCCGGCAGCACCTGGGTGATCAACGCGGCGTCCACCGCCAGGTAGACGCCGTAGCCCGCGCCGAGCAGGAGCGCGGCCACGATCGCCATCGGCCAGACCGGCGCGACGGCGAGCAGCGTCGCCGCCACCGCCATGATCAGCCCCGACACGATCACGAAGACCTTACGCCGGCCGGAGCGGTCGGAGAGTCGCCCGGCGACCACGGCGGTGAGCATCATGCCCAGCGTGTAGAGCAGGATCAGCACCAGCAGCGAGCCCTCGGGGTCGGTCACCCGCACCCCGTCGGTGAGGAAGTAGAGCAGGTAGAGCGTGCCGAGCGCGTTGCCGGTCTGCACCAGGAAGCGGGTGAACCAGGCCCAGGCGAAGTCGGGGTGGCGGCGCGGGCTGATCCACATCGAGGCGAGCAGGGCGCGCAGCCGCACCGGCGACCGGTGCTCCCGCGGCAGCGGGTCGTCCTGGGTGAGCAGCGCGAACGGCAGCGACAGCAGCAGCACGGCGAGCGCGATCGCCGCGTACCCGGCCGCGTTTCCGGTCACCACGGCGGTGACCAGCACCGCGCCCAGCACCAGGCCGAGCGCCTGCGGGATGCCCACCCAGCCCGAGACGCCGCCGCGCTGGGCCACCGGCACCCGGTCCGGGATCGCGGCGGTGAGGCTGGCCAGCATGGCGTTGAAGCAGACCTGCGCGGCCACCCAGGCCACCGCCACCCCGGCGATGCTGTCCTGACGGGCCAGCAGCATCAGAGCGGCCGCGCCGACCACCGCGCCGGTCGCGGTCCAGACGTGCCGGCGGCCGAAGTGCCGGTTGGCCAGCCGCAGCGAGGTACGGTCCGACAACGCGCCGGCGAGCGGGTTGGCCAGCACCGCGGCGAGTGCGCCGAGCCCGGTCACCACCGCCAGCATGGCCTCCTTGTCGCCCGGCGCGATCCGTTCCACCTGCTGCGGCAGCAGAACCTGGATCGGGGTGAAGAACGCCATCCAGACGCCCAGGTTGGCCGCGAAGATCAGCGCGATCCAGCTCCGTCGGACCGGCACCGTCGGCTCGGCGAGCGCCGCCGGCAGCGAGGCCGGCGTCGGGTTCACCGTGGTCATCGCCGCACCAGGTCACGGAACCAGGCGTACGACGACTTCGGCGTGCGCCGCTGGGTCGGGTAGTCGACGTGCACCAGGCCGAAGCGCTTGGTGAACCCCTCGGCCCACTCCCAGTTGTCCAGCAGCGACCAGACGAAGTACCCGGTCACCGGCACGCCCGCGCCGATCGCCTCGTGCACCGCGCGCACGTGCCCGTCCAGGTAGGCGATCCGCTCCGGGTCGTTCACCCGGCCCTGGGCGTCGGGCGCGTCGTCGTACGCGCACCCGCTCTCGGTGACCTGGATCTCCGGCAGCGCGTCGCCGTACCGGTCCCGGAGCTGGAGCAGCAGCTCACGCAGCCCGTCCGGGGCGACCGGCCAGTCGAACGCGGTGCGCGGGTAACCGTCCAGCGGCACGATCTCGAACGGCAGCGGCGACCCTTCCTCGGGCGCGCGGATGCCCGTCGGGTTGTAGTAGTTCACGCCGAGTACGTCGATCGGCGCGGCGATGACGTCCAGGTCGCCGTCGCGGACCACGGTCGGGTCGACGCCGGGCGCGTCGGGGTAGCCGAGACCGAGCAGCGGGTCGGTGAAGAGCCGGTTGTGCAGCGCGTCGTACGCCGCGGCGGCGGCCCGGTCGGCGTCGCCGTCCCCGGCCGGCCGCACCGGCGAGTAGTTGTTGGCGATCGCCACCGGGCTCGCGGTGCGGGCCCGCAGCGCGGCGACCGCGAGACCGTGCCCGAGGAGCTGGTGGTGCGCGACCGGGAAGGCGTCGAAGAGCAGCACCCGGCCCGGCGCGTGCACGCCCATGCCGTGGCCGAGGCTCATGTGGATGAACGGCTCGTTGAGCGTGATCCAGAGCTTCACCCGGTCGCCGAGGCGGGCCGCGGTCACGTCGGCGTACTCGGCGAAGCGGGCGGCGGTGTCCCGGTTCAGCCAGCCGCCGGCGTCCTCCAGCGCCTGCGGCAGGTCCCAGTGGAAGAGCGTGGCGACCGGGTCCACGCCGGCTGCGAGCAGACCGTCCACCAGCCGGTCGTAGAAGTCCAGCCCGGCCGTCAGGGCCGGACCGGCGCCGGTGGGCTGGATCCGGGGCCAGGAGATCGAGAACCGGTACGCGGACACCCCCAGCCCGGCCAGCAGCGCGGTGTCCTCGGCGTACCGGTGGTGGTGGTCGCACGCCTCGTCGCCGGTGGTGCCGTCGACGATCCGGCCGGGCTCGCGGGCGAACGTGTCCCAGATGGACGGCCCGCGACCGTCGACGGTGGTCGCCCCCTCGATCTGGTACGCGGAGGTGGACACCCCCCAGCGGAAGCCGGCGGGGAAGTCGGGCATCGGCGCGGTCGTCAAGTCACCCTCCCGAGACGTGAAGCGTGTTCGCGACTCTAGGGCTCGGACGACCGCCGCGCTATAGGCCGGAAAGCGTCGACGGCACAAGGGTTTCCGGCGTGTCTTCTCCAAACTCGTCCGCTTAAGTCCGATTTACACATAGAGTGCCGAATATCGCGGATGTGATTTAAGTGGGGGAAAGATACTCATGATCCTCGTGGAACGCAGCGCACACGTGGCGGCGCCGGTGGAAGTGGTCTGGGACGTCGTGCAGCGGGCCGAGCAGCTGCCGGCCTGGCTGGCGGGGGTCCGCGCGGCCGAGGTCCTGTCGGGGGAGGGATTCGGCCGGCGACAACTGGTCCAGGCCGGACGCGGCTCCGCGCACGAGGCCGAGGTGATCGCCTACCAGGAGCCGACCCTGATCGGCTGGCGCGAACGGGCCAAGGGCGCGGGCGCCCGGGCCGAGGCGCGCACCGAGATCTACGTCCAGCTGACCGCGGACGAGGAGGACGGTGGCACCGTCGTACGACTGATCGTCGTGCGGTGGCCCGCCGGCCCCGTCAAGGCCGCCCTGCTGCGGCTCGGCCTGCGCCGGGTCGGCGCCGACCTGGAGGACTCGCTGGCCCGGCTGACCGACCTGGCCGCCGTCGGCTGACCGAGCCCGTCCCGGCGTCGCCCGCGATGGTGATGGTCCGGCGTCCCCGCCAGGGACGCCGGACCATCGTCGTCTGTACCCGAAGTGTTAAGAAGGGGCCCCTTCTCTACCGGAGGCGTTAAGAAGGGGCCCTTCCTTTCAGCTGTCGCCGCCGGTCTCGCCGACCGGGGCGGCGGTGACGTCGTCCAGCGCGTACTTGCGGGCGGCGTCGGCCGGCACGTGGGCCGGCACCGTGCCGCGCAGGGCGAGCTGGCGCAGCGTGGCGACCGCGATCGACTCGGCGTCGACGTGGAAGTGGCGGCGCAGCGCGTGCCGGGTGTCCGACATGCCGAAGCCGTCGGTGCCGAGCGAGGTGTAGTCACCGGGCACCCAGCGGGAGATCAGGTCCGGCACCGCGCGCATCCAGTCGCTGACCGCGACCTTCGGGCCGTCGGCGTCGGCCAGCTTCCGCGCGATGTACGGCACCCGCTGCTCCTCGCCCGGGTTGAGCAGGTTGTGCTCCTCGCACTGCACCGCGTCGCGGCGCAGCTCGGTCCAGGACGTCACCGACCACACGTCGGCGGACACGCCCCAGTCCTCGGCGAGCAGCTGCTGGGCCTTGAGCGCCCACTGCATGCCGGTGCCGGAGGCGAGGATGTTCGCCTTCGGCGCGTCGTCACCGACCTGCGGCGCCGGCGAGTAGCGGTAGATGCCCTTGAGGATGCCCTCGACGTCCACGCCCTCCGGCTCGGCCGGCTGGAAGATCGGCTCGTTGTAGACGGTGAGGTAGTAGAAGACGTTCTCCTGCTCCTCGCCGTACATCCGGTGCAGGCCGTTCTCCATGATGTGCGCCAGCTCGAAGGCGAACGCCGCGTCGTAGGAGACCACCGCCGGGTTGGTGGCGGCGAGCAGCAGCGAGTGGCCGTCCTCGTGCTGGAGGCCCTCACCGTTGAGCGTGGTCCGGCCGGCGGTGGCGCCGAGCACGAAGCCCCGCGCCATCTGGTCCGCCGCCGCCCAGAACCCGTCGCCGGTGCGCTGGAAGCCGAACATCGAGTAGAAGATGTACAGCGGGATCATCGGCTCGCCGTGGGTGGCGTACGCCGTGCCGGCGGCGGTGAACGAGGCGACCGAACCGGCCTCGTTGATGCCCTCGTGCAGGATCTGCCCGGTGGTCGACTCCTTGTAGGACAGGAACAGCTCCCGGTCCACCGAGGTGTAGCGCTGGCCGTGCGGCGAGTAGATCTTCTGGGTCGGGAAGAGCGAGTCCATACCGAAGGTGCGGGCCTCGTCCGGGATGATCGGCACCCAGCGCTTGCCGAACTCCTTGTCCTTCATGATGTCCTTGAGCAGGCGGACGAACGCCATCGTGGTGGCGACCTTCTGCTTGCCCGACCCGCGCTTGACGTCGGAGAACCGCTCGCTGCCCGGGACGGCCAGCGTCTTGCGCGCGGTGTTGCGCGTGGGCAGGTAGCCGCCGAGCTGCTGCCGCCGGTCCTTGAGGTACGCGATCTCGTCCGACTTCTCGCCCGGCGTGTAGTACGGCGGGAGGTAGGGGTTCTCCTCCAGCTGCTTGTCCGGGATGTCCAGGTAGAGGCGGTCGCGGAAGAGCTTCAGGTCCTCCAGCGTCAGCTTCTTCATCTGGTGCGTGGCGTTGCGGCCCTCGAAGTGCGAGCCCAGGGTCCAGCCCTTGATCGTCTTGGCGAGGATCACCGTCGGCTGGCCGGTGTGCTCCGTCGCCGCCTTGTAGGCCGCGTAGAGCTTGCGGTAGTCGTGACCGCCCCGCTTGAGGTTCCAGATCTCGTCGTCGGAGAGGTGCTCGACCATCTTGCGGGTGCGCGGGTCGCGGCCGAAGAAGTGCTCCCGGACGTACGCCCCGGACTCCGCCTTGTAGGTCTGGTAGTCACCGTCGGGCGTGGTGTTCATCAGGTTGACCAGCGCGCCGTCGGTGTCCGCCGCGAGCAGCGGGTCCCACTCGCGGCCCCAGACGACCTTGATGACGTTCCAGCCGGCGCCCCGGAAGAACGCCTCCAGCTCCTGCATGACCTTGCCGTTGCCGCGGACCGGTCCGTCCAGGCGCTGGAGGTTGCAGTTGATCACGAAGGTGAGGTTGTCCAGCTCCTCGCGGGCGGCCACGCCGATCGCGCCGAGCGACTCGACCTCGTCCATCTCACCGTCGCCGAGGAACGCCCAGACGTGCTGCTGGGAGGTGTCCTTGATGCCGCGGTGGTGCAGGTAGCGGTTGAACCGCGCCTGGTAGATCGCGTTGAGCGGGCCGAGGCCCATGGACACGGTGGGGAACTCCCAGAAGTCCGGCATCAGCCGCGGGTGCGGGTACGACGGCAGCCCGCCGCCGGGGTGCGACAGCTCCTGCCGGAAGCCGTCGAGCTGGCTCTCGCTGAGCCGGCCCTCCAGGAACGCCCGCGCGTACATGCCGGGGGAGGCGTGACCCTGGTAGAAGATCTGGTCACCACCGCCCGGGTGGTTCTTGCCCCGGAAGAAGTGGTTGAAGCCCACCTCGTAGAGCGACGCGGAGCTGGCGAACGTGGAGATGTGGCCGCCGACGCCGATCTCCGGCCGCTGCGCCCGGTGCACCAGCATGGCGGCGTTCCAGCGGATGTACGCCCGCAGCCGCCGCTCGATGTGCTCGTCACCCGGGAACCACGGCTCCCGCTCCGGCGCGATCGTGTTGATGTAGTCGGTGGTGGTCAGGGACGGCACCCCGACCTGGCGCTCGCGGGCCCGCTCCAGCAGGCGCAGCATGACGTACCGGGCGCGCTTGGTTCCGCGCTCGTCGATGACACCGTCGAGCGACTCGACCCATTCGCTGGTCTCTTCAGGGTCGATGTCCGGAAGCTGGCTCGGCAGACCAGCGGTGATCACCGGGCGCTTGCGTTCCGTAGCCACAGGCGTTCCCTCGGTTCTGTGTGGGATAGGTCTCTAGCGCCATCCTGCCCCCTCGTGGCGCTCGTCGTCACGTCTCCCTCCCCCAGACGCGACGCTGAACACAGGTACCCACCAGTAACTTTGTGCGATCACCGGATGCGCTAGCCGGGTCGCGCGTGGCGGTCCACGGCTACCCTGCCGGCATGCGGCGGGATCCGGTTCTGGTCGGCGGCGTGATGACGGCGCTGGGGGTGCTCGTGGCGCTCGTCGCCGCGGTGGGGTTGGCACGGGAGATCGCGCGTACCCCGGAGTGGGGGCCGGAATGGATCTTCGTCCTGGGCGGTGGCGTGCTGCTGGTCCTCGGCGGCGTCGGTGAACTCCGGCACCAGCGCCGCTTCCGGTCCGGCTACCGGGAGGCGGCGGGCGGGGGCAACGCCTTCGACTACGTCCCACCCGGCGCGCACGGCACGAGTGGGGACATGCCCAGCTACGGCTCCGGCGACGGTGGCGGTGGCGGCGGCGGCGACTGCGGTGGCGCTGGTGGCGGCGGGAACTGAGCCGCTGCGGCAGAATGCGCCGTATGCGCAGTGAGGTGATCAGCGTCCGGACCGGGTCCCGGCCGACCGTCCGGGACATCACGGCCGAGGCCGAGCGGTTCGTCGCCGGGGCCGGCGACGGGCTGCTGCACGTCTTCGTGCCGCACGCCACGGCCGGGCTGGCGATCATCGAGACCGGCGCCGGGTCGGACGACGACCTGCTCCGTGCGCTCGACGACCTGCTCCCCACCGACGACCGGTGGCGGCACCGGCACGGCTCACCCGGGCACGGCCGCGACCACGTGCTCCCGGCGTTCGTGCCGCCGTACGCGACGCTGCCGGTGCTCGACGGGCGGCTCCAGCTCGGCACCTGGCAGTCGATCTGCCTGGTCGACCCGAACGGCGACAACCCGGACCGCCAGGTGCGCTTCTCGTTCCTCGCCGGCTGAGCCGGCCGGGCCGGGACGACGCCCCGGCCCGGCCGGACCCGTCACGGCCGGACGGTCTCCGCCTCCACCGTCTGCCGGCCCTGGTCCGCCCCGGGAGCGACGGTCCGCGCCGCGGCCGGCGGCCGGTCGTACGTCAGGTTCAACCCGGGGACCCGGTCCTCGACCACGAACGTGGCCCGGGTGTACGCCGGCGCGTCGGGCCGGCTCACGTACGGGAGCACGTCGAAGTTCGCGGTCAGGTCCTTCGGGGTGATCGTGGTGCGGACGTACCCGCGCAGGTTGTTCTGGAAGCGCAGGTGCGGGTTGAACGCCAGCCACGGGTGCGAGCCGGTGGGCGAGTCCGCGCCGTCCCCGGTCGAGGTGATCGAGGAGCAGACCAGCTCGCTGCCGACCGTGCGCGACGTCGGGTCCGCGTAGTCCAGCTTCAGGTCGCTCGCCCAGTGGGCGTGCACGTCGCCGGTGAGCACCACCGGGTTGCGCACCCCGGCGGCCACCCAGCCCCGGGTGATCCGGTCCCGCGAGGCGACGTACCCGTCCCAGGCGTCCATGCTGGTGACCGTCATCGGCCCGGCGTTGTTGTCCCGCTGGGCGAAGAAGACCTGCTGGCCGAGCAGGTCCCAGCGGGCCTCGGAGCGGCGGAAACCGTCCAGCAGCCACGCCTCCTGCGCGGCGCCGGTGATCGACCGGGCCGGGTCGGACGCCGCCGCGCAGTCCTTGTAGCCGTCGCCGCACGCCTGGTCGTCCCGGTACTGCCGGGTGTCGAGCATGTGGAACGTGGCCAGCCGGCCCCAGCGCACCCGCCGGTAGAGCTGCATGTCGATGCCGCGTGGGATCGAGGTGCGGCGCAGCGGCATGTTCTCGTAGTACGCCTGGAACGCCGCCGCCCGCCGGGTGAGGAAGTCCGGGTCGGGCGCCTCGGGCACCTCGTCGGCCCAATTGTTCTCCACCTCGTGGTCGTCGAAGACCACCACCCAGGGCGCGACCGCGTGCGCCGCCTGCAGGTCGGTGTCGGTCTTGTACTGGGCGTGCCGCTGCCGGTAGTTCGCCAGCGTCCGGGTCTCCGGGCCCTCGTGGTCGCGCGCGTTGCCGCCGGGCACGGTGTAGGTGTCCTTGGCGTACTCGTACTGGTAGTCGCCGAGGTGCAGGATCAGCTCCGGCTCGGTCTCGGCCAGCCGGCGGTAGGCGGTGAAGTAGCCGTGCTCGTACTGCGAGCAGGAGACGAAGCCCATGGCCAGCGCGGACGGCATCAGCCACGGCGCCGGGGCGGTGCGGGTGCGGCCGACCGGGGAGAGCCAGCGCTCGGCCCGGAACCGGTAGAAGTACTCCCGCCCGGGGAGCAGTCCGTCCAGCTCGACGTGCACGCTGTGCGCCGACTCCGGCCGGGCCAACCGGACGCCGCGCCGCACGACGTGCCGGAAGCGCTCGTCGGCGGCCACCTCGAAGGACACCGGCACCACCCGGGACGGCACGCCGCCCAGGCTGTCCTCGGCCAGCGGCTCCGGCGCGAGCCGGGTCCAGAGCACGAAGCCGTCGTGGTCGGGGTCGCCGGAGGCCACCCCGAGCGTGAACGGGTCGCGGCGCAGCGGGCCGGGCGACGCGGCGGCCGCGACCGGCAGGCCGGCTGCCGCGCCGGCGGCGCCGAGCGCCGCGCCGCTGAGCAGGATGGTACGTCGGGACAGTGCCACGGTTTCCTCCCCGGAGTCCGGTTCGTCGACTCCGGGCAGCCTCGCGAGCGCCGATGGCCGTCAGGTGACACCGAGGCGACCGCACGGCACTTTCCGTCGAACAGCGGCCGGCGGACGAAAGGCGACGACGTCAGCCGAGCAGCCGGCGCAGCTCGCCCGGCGTGTGGCCGAGGTGGGCACGGACCGTGCGGGTCAGGTGCGCCTGGTCGCTGAAGCCCAGCTCGCCGGCGAGGTCGGCCAGGCGTACGTCCCCCTGCTCGATCCGGTCCAGCGCCCGGGCGACGCGCAGCCGGTTGCGGTAGCGGGTGAGCGGCACCCCGGTGCGGGCCTGGAACTCGCGGCTGAGCCGGTAGGGCGACACGTCGAGCGCCCGGGCCAGCGGGAGCAGCCCGGCGGCCTCCGGGGCGTCGTCGTGCAGCGCCGCCCGGGCCCGCTCCACCAGCCGCCGGCCCGGCCCGCCGCCGCCGGCGACCGGCGTGACGGCACGCCCGACCAGCCGTACCAGCCGCTCGGCGGCGGCGTGGTCGGGATCGGCGGCGTCCCGCAGCAGGAGCCGGTGGGCCAGGTCCAGTCGGCCGTCGACGTGCACCGTGCCCGGCGCCGGCCGGTCGTCGAACAGCTCCCGCCACAGCCGCTCCGACAGGTGCACCGACGTGCACTCGTCGCCGCCGGCCGGGTGCGCGAACCGCTCCTCCTCGCCCGGGACCGTCAGGTAGGCCACCGTCGACCCGACCCACGTGGCCCCGTGGCGACCGGCCCGCCGGAAGGCGCCCCGCCGGGCCAGCACCAGGCCGTACGCGTCGGCCGGCTCGGGCGTGGACCAGCCGCGGTGGTCGTCCCGGCAGCGCACCACGGTGACCCGGAAGTCCGGTCGGGCCAGCAGCCGGGTGGCGGTACGCATGCGGGTCAGCGTAGGCCGCCGCGACGACGGAAACGCCCCGCAAGGATCGACAAGACCGGGGACGGCCGGCCCGGCAGGGTGGCCGGCGTGACCACTTCGCACCGCCGACCCGCCGCCCTGCTCGTGGTGCTGCTCACCGGGCAGGCGATGGCCTCCATGGACACCTCGATCACGGCCGTGGCCGCGCCGGCGATCCGGGCCGACCTGGGTGGCTCCGCCGCCGTCCAGCAGCTCGTGCTGGCCGGCTACACGCTCACCTTCGCCGTGCTGGTGGTGGTCGGCGCCCGCCTCGGCGCCCGGCACGGCGGCCCCCGGGTCTTCCTGTTCGGCCTGGCCGGCTTCACGCTCGCCTCGCTGGCCTGCGGCCTGGCCCCGACGCCGGTCACGCTGGTGCTCGCCCGGGTGGCCCAGGGCGCGGCGGGCGCGCTGATGGTGCCGCAGGTGCTCGCGCTGATCCGGGCCGCGCTGCCGGACGCGGCCCGGGCGCGCGCGATCGGGGCGTACTCGATGGTGCTCGCTCTCGGCGTCGCCGCCGGTCAGGTCCTCGGCGGGCTCCTCGTCACGCTCGACCTCGGCGGCCTCACCTGGCGGCTGGCGTTCCTGGTCAACGTGCCGGTCGGGGTGGCTCTCCAGATCGTCGGCCGGCGGGTGCTGGCCGGGCCACCGGCCGCGCCGCCCCGGCGGGAGCCGCTCGACCTGACCGGCGCGGCGCTGCTGGCCGCGGCGATGCTCACCCTCGTGCTGCCGCTGGTGCTGGACACGCCCATCGGGATCCGCGTCGCCGCGGTCGCCGCCGGCGCCGTCGGGCTGCGGCTCTTCCTCGGGTACGAGCGGAGGCGGGCCCGTCGGGGCGACGCCCCGCTGCTGGACGTGACGGTGCTGCGCCATCCCGGCGTCCCGGCCGGACTGCTCGCCTGCTGCGTGGTGATGGGCTGCTACGCGGGCTTCCTGTTCGTGTTCACAGTGCGGGCGCAGGACGCGCTGGGCCTCAGCCCGCTCGCCGCCGGGCTGGCGTTCCTCCCGTACGCCGCGGGTTTCGCCCTGTGCGGTCTGGCGGTCGCACGACTGCCGGAGGCGACCCGCGCGGTCCTGCCGGTGGCCGGGCCGCCGGTGCTGGCCGCGGTGGCGGTGCTCCTCGCCGCGCTCTCCGCCCGGGGCTGGCCCTGGGTGGCCGGCGGCGCGTTGCTGCTGCTCGGCGGCGCAGCGCACGCGGCGGCGTTCAGCCCGCTGGTCACCCGGCTCACCGACGCGGTGCCGGCGGGCGCGGCGGCCGCCCTGTCCGCGCTCGTCTCCACCGGCACGCTGCTCGCCGCCGTGCTCGGGGTGACCGTGGTCGGCGGCGTCCACCTGGCGCTGACCGCGGCCGCCCTGCGGGGGGCCGCGCTGGCCCTGCCGCCGGCGGTCGTCACCGCCGGGTTGCTGCTGGCCGGCGCGGTGGCCGCCCGGCGGGCGCTCCGGCCGGCCCGACCGGTCGCGCCGGAACATATAGTGGAGCATGTCAATTGTTGATCGGTCACGTATGATCGGGGCATGGAGTCGCCGTCCCCCGACGATCGACCCGGCCTGGCCGGGGACACGGTGCGCCGGATCCTGCACGTCGCCGCCGCGCTGCGGCACCACCAGGACGAGGCGGTCGCCGCGCTGGGGCTCACCCCGGCGGCCGCCCGGGCCCTGCACGAGCTGGACCCGGACCATCCGCTGCCGGCCCGCGACCTCGCCGAGCAGTTGGGCTGCGACCGGTCCAACGTCACCGGTCTGGCCGACCGGCTGGAGCAGGCCGGGCTGGTCGAGCGGCGGGTCGACCCCGCCGACCGGCGGCAGAAGACGCTGGTGGTCACCGGGCACGGACGCGAGGTCCGCGAGCGGGTGGGGCGGGTGATGTCGGACTCCCGACTCCTCGACGGGCTGACCACCGCCGAGCTGGCCGCCCTGCGCGAGCTGGTCTGGAAGGTCTCCGACGGCGGCTGCCCCGAGGAGTGCGGCGAGGTCTGAGCCACACCGGGCGGAACGTGTCCGACTGGGCGCGGCGGCCCGGAGTCGGTAATGCTGTCCGACGTGACCACCCCGCACGATCTCGACGACCGGCTCCGCACCGACCTGGCCGCGCTCGGCGCGCCGGAGCGGCGGCGTGACCTGGCCGAGCCGCTGCCCGACGGCGGGCCGCTGACCGGGGCCCAGCTGTTGGCCCTGTTCGACGCGCAGCTCACCAGCCGGCTGCTCGACCTGGCCGGGCGCTGGCTGCGCGGCTTCGGCGAGGGGTACTACACGATCGGCTCGGCGGGTCACGAGGGCAACGCCGCGGTCGCCGCCGCGCTCCGGCCGACCGACCCGGCGTTGCTGCACTACCGCTCCGGCGCGTTCTACTGCCTGCGGGCCGCCCAGGCGGCCGGCGACTTCCCGCCCGGCCCGCCGCCCCCGCTCCCCGACGCACCGCCGTCCGACGATTCGGCGGCGCCCCTCCCCGACGGCTCGCCCGACTCCACGTCGCCCGGTTCCCGGGATGAGCTTCCCGAATCGCGGGAAATGTCCGGATCTGGGAACGACAGTGCCTCCCTGGGGGCCACGTCCCTCCACGATCCGGATCCGGCGGCCGGCACCCGTCTGCGGGATGAGCGGGGCGGTCGGCCGGGTGTCGAGGGGAGCGAACCGTCGGCCGAGGCGGTGCGGCTCCCGCCCGGAGCCGGCGTGACCGTGGACGCGGACGGCGACGCGACGGTCGGCGTGACGCCGGCCGGGGGTGGTGACGCGAGGGGCGGCGTGACCGTGGACGCGGACGGCGACGCGACGGCCGACGTACCCGATCTGCCCCCGCCGGCCCCCGACGACGCCTACGCGGACGCGGCGCGCGACGTGCTGCGCGGAATGGCCGCCTCGGCCGCGGAGCCGATCGCCGGCGGCCGGCACAAGGTCTTCGGCCGGGCCGACCTCGCGGTCGTGCCGACCACCTCCACCATCGCCTCGCACCTGCCCCGGGCGGTCGGCCTGGCACTGGCGCTGGAGCGGCCGCGCCGGGGCGGCCCGCGCGCCGACGGCGAGCCGGAGGCGACGTCCTGGCCGGCGGACGCGGTGGTGGTCTGCTCGTTCGGCGACGCCTCGGTCAACCACGCCAGCGCCACCGCCGCGTTCAACACCGCCGGCTGGTACGACCACTCCGACCTGCGGGTCCCGGTCCTGTTCGTGTGCGAGGACAACGGGCTCGGCATCAGCGTGCGCTCGCCCGAGGGATGGGTGGCGGCCACGCTGCGGTCCCGGCCCGGCATCCGCTACTTCGCCGCCGACGGGACGGACGTGGTGGAGAGCCACCGGGTGGCGGCCGAGGCGGCGGACTGGGTGCGCCGGCACCGCCGGCCCGCCGTGCTGCACCTGGACACGGTCCGGTTGATGGGCCACGCCGGCGCGGACGCGGAGACCGCGTACCGCAGTCCCGCCGAGATCGCCGCCGACGCGGCCCGGGACCCGCTGCTGGCCACCGCGCGGCGGCTGGTGGAGGCCGGGTACGCCGGCGGCGGGGACCTGCTCGCCCGGTACGACGAGCGGGGCTGGCAGCTGCGCCGGATCGCCGAGGAGGTGCTCGACGAGCCGAAGCTGGCCTCCCCGGTCGAGGTGGTGGCGGAGTTGGCGCCGCGCCGGCCGGCGCGGGTGTCCCGGGCGGTCGCCGAGGCGGCGGCCCGGGCGGTGGGTCCGGGCGCCGCCGCCCGCGCGGAGGCGTTCGGCGGCAAGCCGCCGGAGCTGACCGGGCCGCTGACGCTGGCGCAGAGCATCAACGCGGCGTTGGCCGACGGCATGCTCGACGACCCCGGGATGGCCGTCTTCGGCGAGGACGTCGCCGTCAAGGGCGGGGTGTACGGGGTCACCAAGGGGCTGCGGGATCGGTTCGGCGCGGCCCGGGTGTTCGACACGCTGCTCGACGAGACCTCGATCCTCGGGCTCGGGCTGGGCGCCGGGCTGGCCGGCATGCTGCCGGTGCCGGAGATCCAGTACCTGGCGTACCTGCACAACGCCGAGGACCAGCTGCGGGGCGAGGCGGCCAGCATGCGCTTCTTCTCCCGGGGCGCGTTCCGCAACCCGATGGTGGTGCGGGTGGCCGGCCTGGCCTACCAGGAGGGCTTCGGCGGGCACTTCCACAACGACAACTCGGTGGCGGTGCTGCGCGACGTGCCGGGGCTGGTGATCGCGGTGCCGGCCCGGCCGGAGGACGCCGCGCCGATGCTGCGGACCTGCCTGGCGGCGGCGCGGGTGGACGGCAGCGTGTGCGTCTTCCTGGAGCCGATCGCGCTCTACCACGCCCGCGACCTCTACGCCGAGGGCGACGGCGAGTGGACCGCCGAGTACGCCGAGCCGGGCGCCTGGGCCGGCCGGCACGTGCCGGTCGGCCGGGCCCGGGTGTACGGGGTCGGCTCGGCCGAGGACCTCACCGTCATCACCTTCGGTAACGGCGTGCGGATGTCGCTGCGCGCCGCGGCCAGGCTGGCCGACGAGGGGATCGGCACCCGGGTGGTGGACCTGCGCTGGCTCGCCCCGCTGCCGGTGGCGGACATCATCCGGGAGGCCTCCGCGACCGGCCGGGTGCTGGTGGTGGACGAGACGCGGCGCTCCGGCGGGGTGGGCGAGGGGGTGCTGGCCGCGCTGGTCGACACCGGGTACGTGGGGGCGGCGCGTCGGGTGGCGGCACTTGACTCGTTTGTACCATTAGGTCCGGCTGCCCGTCAGGTTCTGGTCTCGGAGGAGGCCATCACCCAGGGTGCCCGTACGCTGCTGGCACGGTAAATTCCGTTCCACCCGGTGCGCCACTTGCGCGGCGAGCCGCAACTGTGTGGACTGGGCGCGACGGCGTCGCACGACGCCACGAGCAGGCATGAGATGAGGAGGCACGCGACAGTGAGCGCGACCGCTGGTCAGGCCGCCGACGGGGTACGCAGCCTGGCGGACCGGTTCGGGATCGAACCGGGCATGGTCGTCATGGAGATGGGCTACGACGACGACGTCGACACCGATCTCCGGGACGCCCTGACCGACCGCTGTGGAGAGCTTGTCGACGAGGACACCGACGAGGTGGTCGACGCGGTTCTGGTCTGGCACCGCGACGGCGACGGTGACCTCTTCGAGCTGCTCGTCGACGCCCTCGGGCCGCTGGCGGACAACGGGGTGGTCTGGCTCCTGACGCCCAAGGCGGGCCGGGACGGCCACGTCGAGCCGAGCGAGGTCGCGGAGAGCGCGCAGACCGCCGGCCTCCAGCAGACCTCCACCATCAACGCCGGCCGCGACTGGAGCGGTGCCCGCCTCGTGCTGCGGCGCGGGTCGAAGAGCAAGAAGTAGGGTCTCCCTGATCATTTCCAGACCCGATCCCGAGGGAGCGCGCATGCCCATCGAGGTTGGCGCCGAGGCGCCGGACTTCCTGCTCAAGGACCAGAACAACCAGGAGGTCCGGCTCTCCGACCTCCGCGGTCGCAAGACCGTGCTGCTGGTCTTCTACCCGCTCGCCTTCACCGGCATCTGCCAGGGCGAGCTGTGCGAGGTGCGGGACAACCTCAACGAGTACGTGAACGACGACGTCCAGGTGCTGACCGTCAGCGTCGACTCGGTCTACGCCCACAAGATCTGGGCCGACCGGGAGGGCTACCAGTTCCCGCTGCTGGCCGACTTCTGGCCGCACGGCGCGGTCGCCCAGGCGTACGGCGTGTTCAACGAGGTCGCCGGCATCGCCAACCGGGGCACGTTCGTCATCGACAAGGCCGGCGTGGTCCGGTTCGCCGAGATGAACATGCCCGGCGAGGCGCGCGACCAGCAGGGCTGGCGCAAGGCGCTGGCCGAGGCCGTCGCCGCCTGATCCACCCCGGGCACGTCGTTCGACCGGGCCGGAGGCCGGCAGGTAAGCTTGCCGCTCCGGCCCGCCGTTCGGGCGTTCCGGGCGCGTAGCTCAGTGGGAGAGCACTCGCCTTACAAGCGAGGGGTCGCAGGTTCGAAACCTGCCGCGCCCACCACACACCACCGGCGGACGGTGGCAGCAGTGGCGGTCATGAAGGGCCGCCTGTCGATTTTCCCAAGGGCCTGCCGGCGAGGCCGGGGCGCCAGTTGGTTCCGCCGGCATCGGAGGACAACGGGATGCTCTCGGACCACCAACAGCGGCTGCGGGCGAGGTTTCTCGCCGCTCCGGTCGTCGCGCCGCCGGAGCCATGGCGGCACCTCGACCGGACGCGCCGGTGCATACCGGTGGGCGGGCTGCAGGGCGTCGGCTTCGGTGTCCACCCGCAGACCGGCGTCGACCTGCTGATGGTCGTCTCGATGGACGGCTTCGGCCTGATCGACGCGACAACGGGTGCGACGATCGCCCGGGACCGTGACCCCGACCCCGACGACGCGTCACCGTCCGGGCCGGACCTGGCCTGTCCGGGCATCGGCGTGCTGGTGGGAACGCGGGTACGCGTCGCCGGGTTGTTCGGCGGCGGCCTGCACGCCACGACCGGCGACGGGTGGACCGTCGACGTGGTGGCGCCCGAGTGGCCGAACCATCGTGTCCTGCTGTCCGCCGACGGCGGTGCCTGCAAGGGCCCACCGGGCACGTCCTGGTGGCACGTCCTCCATGCCGACTACTCCGAACTGCGCGCCGCCGGCTTCTCCCCGTCCGGCCGCACCCTGGCGATCGCCACCAGCAGCGACGTGACACTCATCGTCCGCCCCGATCTCCCGTAAGGGCTCGGGACATCCTCGCGGCCGATCCGACCGTGCCCCCGCTGGCTCTCGTAAGGGCCGGTGACCGTATCAGCCCTTACGAGAGCCGTCGGGCCGCCCCGACGGGTCACTGATCCGGACGCCGTGGGAGCGCAGAAGCGCCTCCACCCGGTCCCGTGTCTCCGGGTCCGGCGCCCGCAACTGCCAGACCCGCCCGACCATGACCGCGTTGTTCGGCCCTGGCACGTCCCACGGACCGCCCTCCGGGAACACGGCGAGCGCGAGCCGGGCGAAGCCGGGCCGGGCGATCCCGGCCTCGCGGATCTCGGACCACCGGTAGCTGCGGATGGCCTGTCCCCGGTGCCGGACCAGCAGTCCTAGGTCGTCGGCGAGCAGCGCCCCGTCGCGCTGGTACCACGCCGCGACCACGGTGGCCGCCGTCAGTCCGCTCCAGGTGAGCACCGAAGCGGTGTGCAGCCGGAAGCCGATCGCGATCGTCGTCGCCAGGATCCCGAGCGGGACGAGCACCGCCGGCCACCACCGCGACGCGAACAGCACCACCGGCTCCACGCCGGCCCCCCGCCCCTCCGCCATCCGACGGTGGTGCCCGCATCGGTCGCGATCGACACCTGCGGCGGCGGCCCGGAGCCACATGCCCCGGAGAGCGATATGACTGCTGGTCATATTCATGACTCAGCGGTATATCGACCACAACACCATGCTCCTCCGGGCTGGCACAATCGCGGGATGACCGAGCGACTGGCGCCGATCCTGCGGGTCCGCGACGCCGACGCCGCCGCGACCTGGTACGCCCGTCTCGGCTTCGCCCGCCTGTGGGAGCACCGGTTCGCGCCGGACCTGCCGCGCTACGTCGGCATCGGCCGGCCCGGCATGGAGATCCACCTGTCCGAGCACGCCGGTGACGCCCGGCCCGGGACGCTGCTCTACCTCTACGTGGACGACGTGGACGCGGCGGCGGCGGCCTGCGGCGGGGTCGAGGTGCGGAGCCAGGACTGGGGGCGGGACTTCGAGGTCACCGACCCGGACGGCAACCGCATCCGGGTCGGGACCGTGCCGTCCTGAGTGACGGTCACTGGCGGCGGCGGGCCTCGGCCTCGACGTCGAGCAGGTCGTTCAGCGCCAGCGCGGAGTTGATCAGGGACAGGTGGCTGAACGCCTGCGGGTAGTTGCCGATCTGCTCACCGGTCGCGGCGATCTCCTCGGCGTACAGGCCGAGGTGGTTGCTGAAGGTGAACATCTTCTCGAAGGTGAGCCGGGCGTCGTCCAGGCGGCCGGACCGGGCCAGCGCCTCGACATACCAGAAGGTGCACATGTTGAACGTGCCCTCGTGGCCGGGAAGACCGTCCGGGGAGTGCACCGGGTCGTAGCGGTGGACCAGGCTGTCGGAGACCAGGTCCCGCTCGATCGACGCCAGTGTGGACTGCCACAGCGGGTCGCTGGGCGTGACGAAGCCGACCGCCGGCATGGCCAGCAGCGCGGCGTCCAGCACGTTCTCGTCGTACGCCTGCACGAAGCTGCCGCGTTCCCGGTGGTAACCGCGGGCCATGACCTGGTTGTAGATCCGGTTGCGCTGCTCGACCCAGCAGGACATGTCGCCGGGGCGGCCGGTGCGGGTGGCCAGCCGGATCGCCCGGTCCAGCGCCACCCAGGACATCACCCGCCCGAAGGTGTAGTTGCGGGGGTGGTGGCGGCTCTCCCAGATGCCGGCGTCAGGCTGGTCCCAGTTGTGGCACAGCCAGTCGACGAGCCGGACGGTGCTCTTCCACACCTGGTGCGACACCCGGATGCCCTGCTCGTCGGCGAGGTGCATGGCGTAGAGCGCCTCGCCGTGGATGTCCAGCTGGAGCTGGTCGGCGGCACCGTTGCCGATCCGCACCGGCCGGGAGCCGCGGTAGCCCTCCAGGTGCTCGAGCACCTCCTCGTGCAGGTCGGAGGAGCCGTCCACCCGATACATGATCTTCAGCGGGTCCTGGTGGTCGCCGGCCTCGCGGATGCGCTCGTCCAGCCAGTCCATGTACCGGCTGACCTCCTCGGTGAAACCGAGGCCGAGCAGCGCGTGCACCGAGAACGACGTGTCGCGTACCCAGGTGTAGCGGTAGTCCCAGTTGCGGGTGCCGCCGACCAGCTCCGGCAGCGCGGCGGTGGGCGCGGCGATCATCGCGCCGGTCGGCGCGTACGTCATGAGCTTCAGCGTGATGGCCGAACGCTCGACCATCTCCCGCCAGCGGCCGGTGTAGCGGGAACGTTCGACCCAGCGCCGCCAGTAGTCCCGGGTCCACTCGAACATGCCCTGGACCTCTTCGGGCGGGATGATGCGCGGCTCGATGCCGCCCGTCTCCAGCACCACCCCACCGGTGTCACCCTCGTTCAACGTGCCGTACGCGACCAGGTCGCCGTCGTCGAGGTGCACGTCGCCGGTCTGGGAGATGAGCCGCCGCACCGGGTCGACCGGGTGGAAGGTGAGCGACTCCGTGCGGCCGCGGAAGACGTAGCCGTTGCGGTGCCGCTCCAGTTGGTGCTTCTCCCGCGCGTAGTCGAACCGGGGCCGGCACTCCACCCTGAACCGCATGCTGCCCCGCACCATGTTGACGATGCGGACCAGGCGGTGCGAGTCGGTGGCCCGCTCGCCGGTGACCGGCATGAAGTCCATCACCTCGGCGACGCCGTCGGCGCTGATGAACCGGGTGATCAGGATCGGCGTGCCGGGGAGGTAGAGCTGCTTGGTCACGTACCGGACCTCGTGCGGGGCGATCCGGAAGTAGCCGCCCTTCTCCTTGTCCAGCAGCGCGGCGAAGATGCTCGGCGAGTCGAAGCGCGGCGCGCAGAACCAGTCGACGGTCCCGTCACAGGTCACCAGCGCGGCGGTCTGCAGGTCCCCGATGAGCCCGTGATCCTCGATCGCCGGATAGCTCTCCACGTCGCCCCCCGGTCTCGACTGCCTCCTGCGCCTTCAACCTAGGGGAAGAATTGTCGGGTTAGGCGGGATTCGCGGTGAGCCCACCCGCCCGCGTGCGCCGGTACGCCTCGACGGCCCGGCGGGTCTCCTCGGCCACGAGGTCCGCGTTGATCATCGCGGCGGTCCGGGCGCCGTCCGCGGCGGCGGCGCCGACCTGGGCGGACAGGTCGGTCACGTTGCCCGCGACCCACACCCCGGGAACCTCGGTACGCCCCGTCGGGTCGGCCGGCAGGTGCTCGCCCGCCCCGCTCGCGTGCGGTGCCGGCCGCAGGCCCAACCCGGTCAGGAACCCGGCCCGCGCCACCATCCGGGGCGCGACGGTCAGCACCTCGCGGGCGACCGTACGGCCGTCGCGCAGGCGTACCCCGGTCAGCCGGTCCCCGGCGACCTCGACGGCCGCGACCTCGCCCTCGACCACCGGCACGCCGCGCGCGGCGAGCTGCTCGGCCTGCTCGTCGGTGAGCGGCGGCGCGGTGTGGCGGAGATAGACCACGTCGTCGCTCCACTGCCGGAACAGCAGCGCCTGGTGCACCGACAGCGGGCCGCTGCCCAGCACTCCGATCGCCTGGTCGCGCACCTCCCAGCCGTGGCAGTAGGGGCAGTGCACCACGTCCCGGCCCCAGCGCTCGCGCAGGCCCGGCACCTCCGGCAGCTCGTCCACCAGGCCGGTGGTGACCAGCAGGTGGGCGGCGCGCACCCGGCGGCCGTCGGCCAGCGTCACGTCGAACCCGTCGTCGTCGCGGGCCGCCGCCTCGACCTCGCCGGTGAGCAGGTGCCCGCCGTAGCCGCGCACCTCGTCCCGGCCGCGTGCCAGCAGCTCGGCCGGCGACATGCCGTCGCGGGCCAGCAGCGCGTGCACCCCGTCGGCCGGGGCGTTGCGCGGGCTGCCCGCGTCGACCACCAGCACCGACCGTCGGGCCCGGGCGAGCATCAGCGCGCCGCTCAGGCCGGCCGCGCCGCCGCCGATCACCAGTACCTCGTAGCCGTCCGTCCGTACCTCGGTCATCTCGACCACCTCCGCGACCAGCCTGCGGCCGTCGCCGCCAAATCTGCAAACTCCGTTGCCGATCTGGCAAACTGGCGGAATGGACGACGACCTCAACGGCGCGCTCGACGCGGTCGGCCCCCGGTTGCGCGCGTTGCGCCGCGAGCGGGAGACCACGCTCGCCGACCTCTCCGCCGCCACCGGCATCTCGGTGAGCACCCTGTCCCGGCTGGAGTCCGGTGGCCGCCGGCCCACACTGGAGCTGCTGCTCCCGCTCGCCCGGGCGCACGGCGTCACCCTCGACGAGCTGGTCGACGCGCCGCCCACCGGCGACCCGCGCATCCACCTGCGGCCGGTCGCCGCGTTCGGGATGACCATGCTGCCGCTCACCCGCCGGCCCGGCGGTATCCAGGCGTACAAGCTGATCATCCCGGCCGGCGGCCGGGCCGTGCCCGAGCCGAAGACCCACGAGGGGTACGAGTGGGTCTACGTCCTCAACGGGCGGCTGCGCCTGGTGCTAGGCGAGCACGACCTGGTGCTCGAACCGGGTGAGGCGGCCGAGTTCGACACCCGGGTGCCGCACTGGTTCGGTCGCGCCGACGCCGAGGGTGTGGAGTTCCTCAGCCTCTTCGGCAGCCAGGGTGAGCGCGCCCACCTGCGCGCCCGTCCCCGTGCCCGCGAGTGATCCTGCCCACGCCGCGCGCTCAGCAGCAGGTCGACCGGGGTTACCCGGCGGTTAGGGTGGCGGCGCGAAGTCGCTCCCGGGACCCGGGACGCGGCTTCGTAGTGCTTCACGGCGTCCGTGGAGCCCAGCCGTCCCGACGTTCTCCGGGCCAACCGCACCGGGACGGCTGCACCCCCACCGCCCGTCCGGCACGACCGGCGGGCCAACCCGGAACGGAGTAAGCCACGCCATGAGCGTGACGACGCAGGATCATGCTGCCCCGGTGGAGCCGACCGAACCCGCCCCGCGGGGTCGCCTCGACCGATACTTCGAGATCACCCACCGCGGCTCGACCGTGCGGCGTGAGGTGCTCGCCGGGCTCACGACGTTCGCCACGATGGCGTACATCGTGGTGCTCAACCCCCTGATCATCGGCACCGCGCCGGACGCCGACGGCAACCTGCTCGGCATCGCCCCGGTCGCCGGCGTCACCGCCCTGGTGGCCGCCGTCATGACGATCATGATGGGCGTCGTCGGCCGGGTGCCGTTCGCCGTCGCCACCGGCCTCGGGCTGAACGCGTTCGTGGCGTACGCGGTGGCCTCGCAGATGTCCTGGGCCGAGGCGATGGGCCTGGTGGTCGTCGAGGGCCTGATCATCACCGTGCTGGTGCTCACCGGCTTCCGCAAGGCCGTCTTCCGGGCCATCCCGGCCGAGCTGAAGGCCGCCATCGCCGCCGGCATCGGCCTGTTCATCGCCATGATCGGGTTCGTCGACGGCGGCCTGGTCCGGCGCGTGCCGGACGCGGCCGGCACCACGGTTCCGGTGCAGCTCGGCGGCGACGGCACGCTGCGCGGCTGGACCACCGTGGTCTTCCTGGTCGGCCTGCTGGTCACCGGCATCCTGGTCGCCCGCAAGGTCAAGGCCGGCGTGCTGGTCGGCATCGTGGTCACCACGGTGGTCGCGGTGATCGTGAACGCGCTGGCCAAGCCGGGACCGGCGTTCGTCGACGGCAAGCCCAACCCGGAGGGCTGGCGGCTCAACGTGCCGACCCTGCCCGACCCGCTGATCCAGAAGCCCGACCTGCACCTGCTCGGCAACGTCTCGTTCGGCGCGTTCGCCAACGTCGGCCTGATGACCGCGCTGCTGCTGGTCTTCACGCTGGTGCTGGCCGACTTCTTCGACGTCATGGGCACCACGGTCGGGCTCGCCAAGCAGGCGAACCTCGCCACCGAGGACGGCACCGACATGCCCCGCCTGGGCAAGGTGCTCTTCGTCGACGGGGTCGCCGCCGTCGCCGGTGGCGCCGGCAGCGCGTCGTCGGCCACCACGTACGTGGAGTCGTCCTCCGGCATCGCCGACGGCGGCCGCACCGGCCTGACCAGCGTGGTCACCGGCGTGCTCTTCCTCGGCGCGCTGCTGCTCACCCCGCTGGTGTCGCTGGTGCCCAGCGAGGCCGCCGGCCCGGCGCTGGTGGTGGTCGGCGCGCTGATGATCCGCCAGGTCAAGGACATCGACTTCACCGACCTCGGCGTCGCCGTGCCGGCGTTCCTCACCATGACGCTGATGCCGTTCACCTACTCGATCACCAACGGCATCGGCGCCGGCTTCGTCAGCTGGGTGGCGATCCGGGTGGCGCAGGGCCGGGCCCGCGAGATCCACCCGCTGCTCTGGGCGGTCGCCGTGGCGTTCGTGATCTACTTCGGCATCAACCTGGTCAAGGCCGTCACCGGCGTCAGCTGACCGCGCCGTCGGGTGCGTTTCCGGTCGTCCCGGCGACCGCAAACGCACCCGGAGCGCGGCCCCGCGGCGGCACGATCAGCCGGTGGGTTATGCGGACGTGGGCGGGCGGCAGGTCTGGTACGAGGTGCACGGCGCCGGCCGGCCGCTGGTGCTCCTGCACGGCGGCTACGGCTCGACCGAGACGTTCGCGCCGGTCCGGCCCGCGTTGGCCGCGCGCCGGCGGCTGATCGCGGTCGACCTCCAGGGGCACGGCCGGACCCCCGACGCGGACCGGCCGCTGCGCCACGAGTCGATGGCCGACGACCTGGCCGCCCTGCTGCGCCGGCTCGACCTGCCCGCCGTCGACCTGCTCGGCTACTCGCTCGGCGGCGGAGTGGCGCTGCGCACCGCGATCCAGCACCCCACCCTGGTCCGCCGCCTGGTCGTGGTCTCCGCGCCGTGCCGGCGGCGCGGCTGGTACCCGGAGGCGCTGGCCGCCATGTCCGCCCACGACGAGCGGGCCGCCGAGCGCATGCGCGGCACCCCGGCGTACGAGCGGTACGCGCGGGTCGCGCCCCGACCGCAGGACTGGCCCACGCTCTGGGCCAAGAGCGGCGACCTGCTGCGCCGCGACTACGACTGGTCGGCCGAGGTGGCCGCGCTGCCGATGCCGGTGCTGCTGGTCTTCGCCGACGCCGACGCGATCCCCACGAGCCACGTGGCCGAGTTCTACGGCCTGCTCGGCGGCGGGCACCGCGACCCGGGCGGCGACGGATCCGAGCGTCCCGCGTCCCGGCTGGCCGTGCTGCCCGGGCTCACCCACCGGGAGGTGGTCGCGTCGCCGGCACTGCCGGCGGCGGTGCTGCCCTTCCTCACCCACACCGTCCGTGCCCCCGGCTGAGCGGCGCGGCACGCCGGGGCGGGTCAGGCGGCGAGCGCGTCCGCGTTCTCCGCCGGGGCTGCGCCCGCCGTCACCCGCGGGCGCAGCAGCGCGTACGCGAGGACGACGGCGACCACGACGAGCCCGGCGCCGACCGCGAACGCGAGGTGGAAGCCGCTGGTCAGCGCGGTGACCCGGTCGTCGCCGTGCGCGACCCGGTCGGTGGTGCGGGCGGCGGCCAGGGTGGACAGCACCGCGACGCCGAGCGCCATGCCGAGCTGCTGGGTGGTGTTGAACAGCCCGGAGGCCAGACCGGCGTCCTCGGCGCGGGCGGCCGACATGCCCAGCGCGGTCAGCGCCGGCAGCACCAGACCGAACCCGGCGGCGAGCAGCATCACCGGCAGCACGTCGACGAGGTAACTCCCGTCCGCCGGCACCCGGGCCAGCAGCGCGAACATGGCGACGAGCAGGACGAGCCCGGCCACCAGCACGGCCCGCTCGCCGAAGCGCCCGTTGAGCCGGGCGGAGACGCCGAGCGACACCGCGCCGATCGTCACCGCCGCCGGCAGCAGGGCCAGCCCGGTGCGGGTGGCGTCGTAGCCGAGCACCTGCTGGAGGTAGAGCGTGACCAGGACCTGGAACGCGAACGTCGCGGCGACGGTGAGGACCTGGACCACGTTCGCCACGGCGACGCCGCGGGAGCGGAGGATCCGCAGCGGCATCAGCGGCCGGCGCGCGGTCGCCTGCCGCAGCACGAAGCCGGCGAGCAGGGCGACCGCGAGGGCGCCCAGGCCGAGGGTGCGGGCGGACGTCGCCCCGTACCGCTCGATCGTGACCACCGCGTAGATGCCGGTCACCAGGCCGGCGGTGACCAGCAGCGCGCCGGCCACGTCGGCGCCGGCGGTGAGCCCGATGCCTCGGTCGGCCGGCAGCGTGCGGGCGGCGAGCGCGATCGTGACCAGGCCGATCGGCAGGTTGATCAGGAAGATCCAGTGCCAGCCGAACGCGTCGGTGATCAGGCCGCCGGCGACCTGACCGATGGCCGCGCCGGCGGCGCCGGTGAAGCTGAACAGGGCGATCGCCCGGGCCCGCTCGGCGGTGCCGGGGAAGAGCGTGACCAGGATGCCGAGGCTCACCGCGGTCGCCGCCGCGCTGCCGACGCCCTGCAGGAACCGGGCGGCGACCAGCACGGCGGGGGAGCCGGCCACGCCGGCCAGCGCCGAGGCCGCGGTGAACAGCGCGGTGCCGGCCAGGAACATCGCGCGGCGGCCGAGCAGGTCACCGAGGCGGCCGGCGAGCAGGAGCAGACTGCCGAACGCGATCAGGTAGGCGTTGACCACCCAGCTGAGGCTCGTCGGGGTGAAGTCCAGGTCGCGCTGGATGGCAGGCATCGCGATGGTGACGATGCTGCCGTCGAGGATGGTCATCAGAGCGCCGGTGGCGAGCACGCCGAGGGCGAGGCCGCGAGACATGGGGTCCTCCTGTCGGAAGGGGCGACAGGAGGACCGTAACGGATAGTTCCGTTACAGACAATCTTTTAAAGAACTACTGGCGTGCGCGGCGTACCGGTCGGGGATTCTGCGCCGGGGTGGCCAGGTGGTCGGCGGCCAGGCTCTCCAGCGCGCGGACGAGGACCTCCCGCTCGTCGTCGGGCAGGCTGGCCAACGCCTCGGCGTGCACCCGGTCGACGATCTCCTGACTGCGCTCGGCCACCCGGGCGCCCTCCTCGGTCACCGCGATGATCCGCGCCCGCCGGTCGGTGCTCGACGGGCGGCGGACGGCCAGCCCGGCCTGCTCCAGCGCGTCCACCGTCACCACCATGGTGGTCTTGTCCATGTCGCCGATCTCGGCGAGCTGGATCTGGGTGCGCTCCTCGGGCAGCGCGTGCACCAGCACGCAGTGCATCCGGGCGGTCAACCCGATCTCGGCCAGGGCCGCGGCCATCCGGGTGCGCAGCACGTGGCTGGTGTGGTCGAGCAGGAAGGACAGGTCCGGGGTGGTACGCGTCGGGCCCATGGCGGTCATGACACCAGCGTACCGACGGTTCCGTGCCGGATGATCCGGCACGGAACGGCGCGCCCGTGGTGGGGGCCGGCGGAGTCGTGTGGCAGCCGGTGGACGGCGCGGCCCGCGTCAGCGCGCCGGCCCGTCCAGCCGGCGGGCCAGCCAGGGCAGCAGCGCGTCGCCCTGCAACCGCTGGAACGCCCGGACGGTCGGGATGCCGGGCGGCGGCGGTTGACGGGCGCCGTCGAGGAAGAACCCGGTGAGCCCGGCCAGGACGCCGGTCAGGTCGGTCGGGTCGACGTGCGCGGTCAGCGGGCGGGTGGCCAGCAGCTCGTCCGGGTCGTGCCCGCCGTACACCTGGACGTTGACCACGGTGAGCAGGGTGTCCAGCCAGGCCGGGCCGCGACAGGCCCAGGGCCAGTCGACGACCGTCACCGTGCCGTCCGGGCCGAGCAGCAGGTTGTCGGCGCGTACGTCGAGGTGGCAGAGCGTGTCGCCGGTCAGCGCGGTGAGGCCGTGGTCGGCGGCGGCGCACAGGTCGGACAGGTGGGCCCGGGCCCACGGATCCAGGTCGGCGGGCGGGTCCTCGGCGATCCGCCGCCAGCCGCCGAAGTCGGTCACGAGCCGCTCGGTGGCGGTGGCGGTCGCGGCGGCGGGGGCCGGGGTGAGCGCCACGGCCATCGCCTCCAGCGTGGACAGCGCGGCGTCCAGCTCGCCGGCGTCCCACGGGGTGACCGGGTGCCGGCCCTCGACGTCGGCGAAGACCAGCGCGATCCAGTCACCGTCGTCGTGGCTGCCGAGCAGGCGGGGTGTCGGCGCGTCGGCGGGCAGGGCGGCGGCGATCCGGGCCTCGGCGCGGTGCATGTCGGGGCTGCGGTCGTTCTGCGCCGGGCTGACCGCCTTGACGAAGGCCCGGCCGCCGCGCGCGGTGCGGATGCGGTCGGCGGTGCCGGGGGAGAAGCCGCCCGGCTGCGACTCCGCCGCCACCACCCGGTCGTCGAGAATGGCCTCGATCGCTGTGCGGACGTGGGCCGGGAGTTCGCGCCAGTGGAGTCGGGTCTTGCTCGGGCCGGTCACCGCCCCACGGTGACGTGTCGCCGCCCGCCGCGGCAACCGGATTGCAAGGAGGGGCCCCTTCTTAACACCCCCTGTTAAGAAGGGGCCCCTCCTCTACCGGATGCGTTAACAAGGGGCCCCTCCTTACCGCGTGTAGCGCAGCACCACCACGCCGCTGTCGAAGGGGCGCGTGGAAGTGAGCGTGAACCGGCGCGGGTCGAAGCCCCGGTCGACCAGCGGGATGCCGCTGCCGACGACGACCGGGTTGAGCTTGACCACCAGCTCGTCGACCTCGTCCAGGAGTTGGCCGGCGAGCTGCCCGCCGCCGCAGAGCCAGATGTCGGCCCCGGGCCGCGCCTTCAGCTCGCGGACGAACGGCACCGGGTCACCGGCGACGATCCGCACGTCCGGATGGTCGGCCGGGGCGAGGGAGCGGCTGAAGACGTACTGCGTCAGGTGGTCGTAGGGGCTGGGGAAGCCGAGCGTCAGGCCGGGCTCGTAGGTCGCGCGTCCCATCAGGACGGTGTCGAAGCGGCCGGCGGGCGGCGAGTCCACGCCGAGCTGGGCGTGGGCGAACGTGGGCAGCGTCTGCGGCCACTCGGAGACCAGGTAGGGAGCGACGTCGGGCTCCAGCGGAAGGAAGTCGAAGGACCCGTCGGGGGCGGCGATGAAGCCGTCGAGGGTGCTGGCGACGAAGTACACGAGCTTACGCAAACCGACTCCGATGTCCGGGGATTCCACGACGGCTGTCGTGGTTCGGCGACGAATGTACAACACCTGTCGTGGTTGTTGCTACTGTCTTCGCGTGGCCAGGAACCCGCAACGCCGTACCCAGCTCGCCGACGCCGGCCTGACGGTCCTCGCCGCCGCCGGCGCGCGCGGACTGACCCACCGGGCGGTCGACGCCGAGGCGGGCGTGCCCACCGGCACGACCTCCAACTACTTCCCGTCCCGGGCGGCGCTGCTCGCCGGCCTGGCCGAACGGATCTTCGACCGGATCGCGCCCGACCCGGCGGTGCTGGCCGACCTGGGGCGCCGGGAGCCGTCGCTCGCGCTGATGACCGACTACCTGCGCGACATCGTCGCGCGCACCACCCGCGAGCCCGACCTCACCCGGGCCCTGATCGAACTGCGGCTGGAGGCGGCCCGCCGGCCCGAGCTGCGGGCCGCGCTCGGCGGCGTGCTCCGCCGGGGGTACGCCGACGACGTCGCCTTCCACGTCGCCGCCGGCCTGCCCGGCGGGGCGTACGAGATCGCGCTGCTGCACTACGCCGTCGACGGGCTCCTGCTCGACCTGCTCACCACCTCGATCGACGCCGGATTCGACCCCGACCAGGTGGTCTCCACCCTCGTCTCCCGTCTGGTGGGAGCCGCACCCGACTGAGCGCCGTCGCCGGCCCAGCGCCGACCCGGCAAGTTATGCCGGCCCGGCCAGCGGGAACGCGGGCCGGGACGTTCCCCGGGAAGGAGCAACGGATGCCGGATCGCACCGGACTGACCATCGGCGTGCTCGGTTCGTACGGCGGTCGCAACCTCGGCGACGAGGCGATCCTCACGGGTCTCCTGGCCGACCTGCGCCAGCACGAGCCGAACGCGCGGATCATCGTCTTCTCCCGCAACCCGGCGCACACCGCGCTGGCGCACCCCGACGTCGAGGCGGTGCCGTGGGAGGGCGTCAGCCGGGTCGACTCCTCCCAGGTGCTCAACCAGCTCGACCTGCTCATCCTGGGCGGCGGTGGCATCCTCTACGACAAGGAGGCCCGGCGCTACCTGCGGGTGGTCCGGGTCGCCCAGGAACGCGGGCTGCCCCTGCTCACCTACGCGGTCGGCGTCGGCCCGCTCACCGACGGCATGGACACCGGCATGGTGCGCGAGACGCTGGCGCAGGCGGTCGAGGTGACCGTCCGCGACCAGGAGTCGCGGATGGTGCTGGAGGAGGCCGGCCTGGTCAACCCGATCACCGTGACCGCCGACCCGGCGTTCCTGCTGGAACCCGAGGAGTTCCCGGCGCAGTGGCTGCGCGAGGAGGGCGTGCCGGCCGGTTCCCGGCTCGTCGGCCTGAGCGTGCGGGAACCGGGGCGCGCCGCGGAACGGCTCGACGTCGACGGCTACCACCGGCTGCTCGCCCAGATCGGCGACTTCCTGGTGCACCGGATCGACGCGTACGTGCTCTTCGTGCCGATGGAGCGCGACGACATCCGGCACTCGCACGGGGTGCTGTCGCACATGATCGCCGCCGACCGGGGCCGGATCCTGCACGGCGACTACCGGCCGGCGCAGATCCTCGGCCTGATGCGCCACTTCGACCTGGCGGTCGGCATGCGGCTGCACTTCCTGATCTTCGCCGCCATGATGAACACGCCGTTCCTGCCGCTGCCGTACGCCGGCAAGGTCTTCGACCTGGCCCAGCGGCTCGGCGTGCCGGCGCTGCGTGGCGTGGAGCGGGAGGTGGAGGGCCCGTTGCTGGCCGAGGTGGACCGGCTGTGGGACGAGCGGGCGGCCCGGGCCGACGAGACCGCCCGGCGGGTGGCCGAGGTGTGCGACCAGGCGCGGGGCACCTCGCAGGTGACCCGCAGCGTGCTGGACAGCATCCGGGCCCGGGCGTTGACCCCCGCGGTCTGACCGGGTCCGGTCAGACCGCCGGGCCGCGCCAGGTGTAGACCCACTCGTGGTCCGGCCGGTCACCCGACTCCAGCTCGTAGATCTGCGCCTCCGCCAACCCGCCCGGCCCGAGGTGGTGGTGGGTCAGCGGCGGGCGGCCGTTGCTGTCCAGCTCGACCGTGACGGTCTCGCCGTCGGCCGTGCCGCCCACCAGGGGGATGTGCACCGAGGAAGCCATGCGCCCATCCTGCCCCGGCCGGCCGGGACGCGCAGCGGATCACGGGGCAGCGGGCGGGCCACGGTGGCGACTAGGGTCCGGGAATGGCGAACTCGACGATCGACCCGGCACTCGGTCCGGTCCTCGCCCGCACGGGCGACGAACGGGCGATCCTCGACGCGTTCCTCGACTTCCACCGCGCCACCGTGCTGCGCAAGGCACGCGGCCTCGCCGACGCCGACGCCCGCCGGCGCCTGGTGCCCTCGCTGACCACCCTGGCCGGGCTGCTCAAGCACCTGACCCTGGTCGAGGGCAACTGGTTCGGCCGGTTGTTCGCCCCCGAGCCGGGCGACGTCTACCTGACCTCGCAGGAGGAGGCCGACGCCAGCTTCACGCTCGGCCCGGCCGACACGGTCGAGGCGCTCACCGTGGCCTACGAGGCGGCCTGCGACCGGTCCCGGGCCATCGCCGCCCGGTTCGACCTCGACCACGTGGTGCCGCACCCGCAGCTCGGCGAGGTGTCGCTGCGCTGGGTGCTGGTCCACCTGATCGAGGAGACCGCCCGGCACGCCGGCCACGCCGACATCCTGCGCGAGCTGACCGACGGCGAGACCGGCGCGATCTGAGGCTCAGCGCCTCGGGAGCAACCCGTCCGGATACTCCATCCCGTCGTGCGTGCACGCCGCGGCGGCCACCCGGGCGGCGTAGCGGGCCGCGTCGAGCGGGGCGGCGCCGCGCAGCCGGGCCGCGATCAGGCCGGCGGCGAAGGCGTCTCCGGCGCCGTTGGTGTCCACCACCGGCGCCGGCGGCTCGGCCGCGGGCACGTGTGCCGGCGGGGCGTCCGGGGCGTACAGCGTCGCGCCGGCGGAGCCACCGGTGACCAGGACCGTGCGCGGCGCCAGCGCGGCCGCCTCCTTGCCGGCCCGCTCGCCCAGCTTGACGTCGCTGACGAAGACCAGGTCGGCGGCCTCGGCGAAGGGCCGGTGGTAGTCGTTGTCGCCGTCCCAGTCGTGCAGGTCGGTGGAGAGGGAGGTGGCGGCGCGCAGCACCGGCAGCGCGTCCCGGGCCCAGTCCATGATCGACACGTGTACGTGGGCCGCGCCGACGACCAGCGCCGCCAGCTCCGCCTGCGGGAACGGCGCCGGACCGGACCAGGGCCGCGGGTCGTAGAGCGACATCCGCCGGCCCGCCGGGTCGACCAGGTTCACCGAACGGCGGGTGCCGGCGGGCGCGTCGACCAGCACGGTCCGCACCGAGGTACGGGCCAGCGCCGCCCGGACCACGTCGCCGGCCGGGTCGGTGCCCAGCACGTCGACGAGCGTCACCCGGAGACCGAGCGCGTGCGCGGCCAGGGCCACCCCGGCGCCGGTGTTGCCGATCCGCAGCTCGACCGGGGGCACGGTCAGCGAGTCGGCGGCGGGCAGCGGCAGGGCGGGCACCCGGGCGCGGACGTCCACGCCGAGCCCGCCGATCACGAGGAGGTCGACCATGGCGCCGACGATAACGCCGACCGGCCGCCTATCCTGGCCCCGGGCGTCGTCGAGGGGGAAAGCACGTGCTGGTCATCCACGGGCTGTGGCTGCCCGGTGCCGGGCTCGCCCTGTGGGCCGAGGACGGCACGCTGCCGGCCCGGGCGCCCCGCCGACCCGGCCGCGTGCCGCGCGAACGACCGCACCCGTTCGCCGCCGACCACGCCACGCTCGCCGCCG
This sequence comes from Micromonospora sp. WMMD754, assembly GCF_049315235.1. Taxonomy (NCBI): domain Bacteria; kingdom Bacillati; phylum Actinomycetota; class Actinomycetes; order Micromonosporales; family Micromonosporaceae; genus Micromonospora; species Micromonospora sp. WMMD754. Next base: position 376,696 of record NZ_CP186058.1, on the reverse strand, counting down.
CGCTCGACGGGCCGCCGGGCGAGCCGGTCTCCGTCCTGCTCGGCCTGCCCACCCGCGCCGGCTCGCCGGTCGACTCGCCCGAGCTGGTCCGGGCCGCCGTCGAGGACCCGGGCCGCGGTCCGGTCACCCGCGCCGGCTGGCGGGTGCCCGCCCTGGCGTACGCCCCGGACGACGCGTTCGCGCTGCTGCGCGCGGGGTGGCCGCACCCGGTCGGGGCGAGCCTGCGCCACCTGGGTGAGCTGGCCGACTTCGCCGCCGACCTGGTGACGCGGGGTCGGGTGCTGCCCGGCGTCGTCGACGCGTACCCCGGGGGTGGGCGGCCGGCGTCCGGCCGACGGGCCGACGGGCCGGGCGGCGCGGTTCCCGGCGGGCCGCTGTCGACGGCGCTCGCGGGCCCGGACGGGTCGGCGCCCGGACGGCAGCCGTCGGCGGCGGCCCGGACCGGGGGCGGGCGAGGGCTGCGGGTGGTGGCCGAGACCGACGTGGCGACCGCGCTCGCGGTCTGGCGGCCGCTGCTCACCGGCACCGACGCGGCGTGGGCCCGCGACCTGGCACTGGCCCTGCCCCCGGCGGCGCGGGCGGCCCGCGAGTGGCAGCCGGAGGCCGCGGGTGCGCCCGTGGTCGCCCCGGTGACGACAGGCGCGCCCACCGCAGCCGGCGCGGGACCGGGGGAGCTGGTCGCGGAGGCGCTGGACGCCCTGGTCGACGCCGCCGCCCGGGTGGCCCTGGCCGACACCCGGCTGCACCGGGCGATGCGCCCCGGCGGGCCGGTGCCGCGCTGGCTGGCCGCGCTCACCGGCCCGCAGCGCGCCTTTCCCGCCGAGCCGGCCGCGCTGGAGACCCTGCGGGCCGAGCTGGACGCGTGGCAGCGCGACGCCGCCGGCGGCGCGGTACGGGGCACGTTCCGCCTCGTCGAACCGGCCGTCGATCCGGTCGCCGAACTGGTCGAGGGTGCCACCTGGCGGGTGGAGTTCGGCCTGCACCCGGCCGACGAGCCGGGGCTGGTGGTCGACGCCGGGCACATCTGGCAGCGACCCGCGCCCGCGCTCGCCGCACGGGGCGTGGACCCGCAGGAGACGCTGCTGGCCGAGCTGGGCCGGGCCAGCCGCCTCTGGCCGGAGCTGGAGGCCGCGCTGCGCTCCGCCGCCCCCGAGGGAATGGAGCTGGACGCCGAGGGCGCGCACCGGTTCCTGCGCGAGGGCGCGCCGGTGCTGCACGCGGCCGGTTTCGGGGTGCTGCTGCCGTCCTGGTGGCGGCGTTCCTCGTCCCGGCTCGGCGCGCGGCTGCGGGCGCGCAGCCGCACCGCTCCCGGCGCGGTGGCCACCACCGCCGGCGGCCTCGGGCTGGACGCGCTCGTCGACTACCGCTGGGAGCTGGCGCTCGGCGACCAGCCGTTGACCGCCGAGGAACTGGCCTCGCTGGCCGACCTGAAGTCGCCGCTGGTCCGGCTGCGCGGCCGGTGGGTCGAGTTGGACGCGCAGCGCCTGGAGGCCGGGCTCCGGCTGCTCCGTTCCTCCGGCGAGCTGACCGTGGCGGACCTGCTGCGAATGGGGCTCTCCGGCGACGACCGGGCCGGTGAGCTGCCGGTGCTCGACGTGGTCGCCGACGGGGCGCTGGGCGAGCTGCTGGCCGGCGAGGCGGAGCGGCGGCTCACCCCGGCCGACCCGCCGCCGGGCTTCGCCGGGACGCTGCGGCCGTACCAGCGGCGCGGGCTGGCCTGGCTGGCCTTCCTCCAGTCGCTCGGGCTCGGCGGGATCCTCGCCGACGACATGGGCCTGGGCAAGACCGTGCAGCTGCTCGCGCTGCTCGCCGGCGACCCGCCGGAGGCCGGGCCTACGCTGCTGGTCTGTCCGATGTCGCTGGTCGGCAACTGGCAGCGGGAGGCGGCGAAGTTCGCGCCCGGGCTGCGGGTGCACGTGCACCACGGCGCCGAACGTGCCCGGGGCGACGGCTTCGCCGCCGCCGTGCGGGAGTCGGACCTGGTGCTCACCACGTACTCGGCGGCCGCCCGGGACGCGTTCGAGCTGGCCGGCGTCGACTGGCACCGGGTGGTGGTGGACGAGGCGCAGGCGATCAAGAACGCCGCGACCCGGCAGGCCGAGGCTGTCCGGTCGCTGCCCGCGCGGCACCGGGTCGCGGTCACCGGCACGCCGGTGGAGAACCGGCTCGCCGACCTCTGGTCCATCATGCAGTTCGCGAATCCGGGGCTGCTCGGCCCGGCGGCGACGTTCCGCAAGCGCTTCGCCGAGCCGATCGAGCGGCACGGCGACGCCGAGGTGGCCGAGCGACTGCGCCGGATCACCGGCCCGTTCGTGCTGCGCCGGCTCAAGACCGACCCGTCGATCATCACGGACCTGCCGGAGAAGCTGGAGATGGAGGTGGTCTGCAACCTCACCGCCGAGCAGGCCGCCCTCTACCGGGCCGTGGTCGACGACATGATGGCGAAGATCGAGTCCAGCGACGGGATCGAGCGCCGGGGTCTGGTGCTGGCCACCATGACCCGGCTCAAGCAGGTCTGCAACCATCCCGCCCAGCTGCTGCACGACGGGTCCGCGCTGGTCGGCCGCTCCGGCAAGCTGGAACGCCTCGACGAGATCGTCGACGAGGTGCTCGGGGCGGGGGAGAAGGCGCTGCTGTTCACCCAGTACGCCGAGTTCGGCGGCATGCTGCGCGGGCACCTGTCGGCGCGTACCGGCAGGGAGGTGCTGCTGCTGCACGGCGGCGTCGGCAAGGCCGAACGGGACGCCATGGTGACCCGGTTCCAGTCCCCGGACGGGCCACCGCTGTTCGTGCTCTCCCTCAAGGCCGGCGGCACCGGCCTGACGCTGACCGCCGCCAACCACGTGGTGCACGTGGACCGGTGGTGGAACCCGGCGGTCGAGGACCAGGCCACCGACCGGGCGTTCCGCATCGGACAGCGCCGCCGCGTCCAGGTCCGCAAGTTCGTCTGCGCCGGCACGGTGGAGGAGAAGGTGGCCGCGATGATCGCCGACAAGCGCAGCCTGGCGCGGTCGGTGGTGGGCAGCGGGGAGCAGTGGGTCACCGAGCTGTCCACCGCGACGCTGCGGGAGCTGTTCACGTTGGAGTCCGGGGCGGTGGTCGAGTGACCACACCGGACGACCGGCCGGCCCGCCGGTTCGACGAGTACGGGCCGCCGCTGCGGGTCGAGGGCGGCCTGCGGGCCCGCAGCACCCGGGGCGCGATCGGGCAGTCCTGGTGGTCGCGCCGCTTCCTGGAGGTGCTGGAGTCGTTCGCGCTCGGCTCCCGGCTCACCCGGGGCCGGGCGTACGCACGCCGGGGGCAGGTGCTCCGGCTGGACGTCTCACCCGGCGAGGTCACCGCCGAGGTGCAGGGGTCCCGGCCGACGCCGTACCCGGTGCGGATCGGGCTGGCCGCCCATCCGGAGGAGGTGTGGCGGCGGATCGAGGCGGAGCTGGCCGGGCAGGCGTTCTTCAGCGCCCGCCTTCTCGCCGGCGACCTGCCGGGCGAGTTGGAGGGGGTGTTCGCCGAGGCGGGCGCGCCGTTGTTCCCCGAGCGGGTGGGCGAGTTGGCGCAGCGCTGCGGCTGCCCCGACTTCGCGGTGCCGTGCAAGCACCTGGCGGCCACGTTCTACCTGCTGGCCGAGGCGTTCGACGCGGACCCGTTCCAGCTGCTGCACTGGCGCGGCCGGCCCCGGGCCGACCTGCTCGACCGGCTGCGGTCGCTGCGCGGGGCGCACCCCGCCGACACCCCGTCGGACGCCGGCACGCCGGACGCCCTCATGCCGGACGCCGGCACGCCGGACGTCGGTGGCGCGGTGCCGGTCCTCGGAGCCGCCCGCGCGATGGCCGGGCTGCCGGCCGTCGAGCCGGACGAGGAACTGGCCCGGTTCTGGCTGTCGCCGACACCGTTGCCGGACCAACCGCCCACCCTGGCCACCGGGCCGGAGCTGCTGCTGCGCCAGCTCGGCCCGCCGGGCGCCGGGATCGGCGGGCCGGGCCTGGCCGAACGGCTGCGGCGTGCGTACCGGGAGTTCGGTCGCGGCGAAGCCGCGTCCCCCAGGGAGTTCGGTCGCGGCGAAGCCGCGTCGCCCAGGGAGTTCGGTCGCGGCGAAGCCGCGTCGGAGCGTTAAGCGGGGGCCCCTCCTCTACCGGAGGCGTTAAGCGGGGGCCCTTCCTTACGCTCACAGCAGGCGGCGGCGGAACCGCCACATCAGGGCGGCGTTGGCGACCAGCACCACCGCGCAGATCGCACCGGCCAACCTCCCGGCCAGCACGGTCATCGCCGGCAGCGAGGCCCACAGCACGATCGTCAGCAGCATCATGTACCGGCCCCGGCGGCCCTTGACCCGGTTGTCCAACCGGGCGAAGAACCGCGGATCGCTCTCCCGCAGCTGGCGGGTGATCTGTTCGAACCTGCGCTGATCCTCTTGGCTGAGCATGGCGGTGCCTTCCCCTCACGGCTTCAGCGGTTCGGCGGCATACCCGGATCGAAGGGCGGTCACGCGCCGCCGCTGCTGCTGTTTCGACGAGCCGGACACGAGTGCACACACGGCCCGGTGGCCGGTCGCGGCCGGACGACGACGCCGCGGAGTGCGATATACCGCTGAGTCATAAACATGACCAGGCGGTATATCGCCCAGGAATCGTCGTCCGGCTGTCCAGCAGTCCGGATGTCCGGGACCTCAGCGCAGGCTTATCCCTACCTTAAGTTTGCGTGAGGTGGTGAACGCGGCCGGCAGCGTCACGGCGGGTCGAAACGTCACGTCCGGGCGGTCGGTGCCCGGGTAGCCCCTGCTCCGGACGGTCGGCGGTCGGCTTTCCGGTGCCCGGCCCCGTGCAGACGGCCTGAGCACCGTCTTAAGTGCGCGCTCGGGCGCTTTCGGCGCGCCTTGAGCGGCCGGGGAGCGCTGGCTACTTTCCCGTAGCAACTCTCCGGCAACCGTCGCCGCCCCTCCGCCACCCAACCCCCGGGTGGCCGGCGTGCCGGCGCTCGAAGAAAACGGGATAGGTACATGGCCGACCTGAACGTGCCACCGCGTCGACCCCGGGACGACCGCGGCTGGGACGGATACCAGCACCCCCATCCGGACGGGTACCGAGACTCCGCCGCGCCGTACGCCGGCGGGCACCCCGCCCCGCAGTCCGGCGCGGGCCCGCAGTGGGTCGGGCCGAACGGCTTCGCCCCCGCCGGCCACGCGACCGGCGGCTACGCCCAGCCCGCCGCCGGCGGTTACGCCCAGCCCGCGCCCGGCGGCTACGCCCAGCCCGCCGGCGGGTACGGCCCGCCGCCCGGACCGGGACTGCCCAGCCTGGACGACGACGGTGCGGACGCGCCGCGAAGCGGCCGGCGCCGCGCCCTGGCGACCCTGGGCGGCGCGGCGGTGGTCGCCGGCGGCGCCGCCCTGGCCCTGTCCCCGCAGATCCGTGGCCTGTTCACCGACGAGGCGGCGGGTGACGCCACCGGCACGGTGACCACCGACGGCACCACGGCCCGGCCCAGCGGCCAGCAGCCCAGCACCGTGCGGACCTACACCGAGCAGAACGAGAGCTACATGGGCTCGCGGGCCGGTGCGGCGCTCAAGCGCAACGCCCCGGCCGGTGGCCGCCTGTTCGGCAGCCCGGCGGCCGCCGCCGAGGCGACCGAGGTGACCGTGAAGACGGTGCTCGCCAAGGACCCGATCACCCACCTGGCCCGCCGGACCACCTTCGGTCCGACGCCCAAGGTGATCGCCGACATCAAGCGGCTCGGCATCGACGACTGGCTGCGCCAGCAGTTGGAGCCGGAGAAGATCGCCCCGACCAAGGGCGAGCTGAAGCTGGCCGAGCTGCCCTCGCTCAAGCTGAGCCCGACCCAGCTGCGGGACCAGCGCGAGCAGCTCAACGAGCGCGGCGTCGACCCGGCCCGGGAGACGGTGGACGCCACCATCGCCCGGCAGATCTGGTCCGACCGCCAGCTCTTCGAGGTGATGGTCGACTTCTGGAACGACTTCCTGCACGTGGCGGCCGACTTCGACGGCGGCGAGAACTACCGCAACGCGTTCGACCGCGACGTCATCCGCAAGCACGCGCTGGGCAGCTACCCGGACATGCTGGTCGCCGCGAACAAGCACCCGGCGCTGCTGCTCTACCTGAACCAGGTCGACTCGCGCAAGGACGCGATCAACGAGAACCTGGCCCGGGAGAACCTGGAGCTGTACTCGGTCGGCGTCGACGGCGGCTACACCGAGAAGGACGTGCGGCAGGCCGCGATGCTGCAGACCGGGCGCGGCGTCGCCGACGGCAAGTACATGTTCTTCGCCGACCGGCACTACGTCGGCAAGGTGAAGATCCTCGGGTTCAGCCACGCCAACAACTCGAGCGACCCGAAGGTCGCCGACAAGGTGATCGACTCGTACATCCGGTACATCGCGCTGCACCCGTCGACCGCGAAGTACGTGGCCCAGAACCTGGCCACCCGGTTCGTCTCCGACACCCCGCCGAAGTCGATCGTGGACCGGCTGGCGAAGGCGTACACCACCAACAAGGGCAACATCCGCCCGGTGCTGGCGACGCTGTTCAGCTCGTCGGAGTTCTGGGCCGCCGTCGGCCAGAAGGTGCGCCGGCCGATGGAGTACCTGGTCGCCACGTACCGGTCGCTGGGCGTGGGCCCGGACGCGACCGCCGGGTTCGAGGGCGACAAGCGGCGTACGCCGTTCGCTCAGGGCCTGCGGCAGATCCAGGACAAGATGCGTGAGCTGGGCCAGTACCCGATGGGCAAGCCCACCCCCGACGGCTACGCCGACGTCTACCTGGCGTGGACCTCGGCCGGCACCATGATCGACGGCTGGAACGAGGCCGGCGACCTGCTCGGTGGCTGGCGCAAGCAGTTCACCTACGTCAAGCCGGAGAAGCTGGTGGCGAAGCCGCCGGCGACCGCCGGGGCGTACGTGGACGCGCTGGCGCAGAAGCTCGTGCACCAGAAGCTGAGCGCCAAGGAGAAGAAGCTCGTGCTCGCCGTGGCCGGGGTCACCGAGAGCACCAAGGTCGACGCCACCTTCAACGGGGCCATCGCCGCGGTCGCGCGGACGATCCTCGCGTCCCCCCAGCACCACCTCCGGTGAGGCATTCGATGGAGATGACCGTGAACCCGTACCCCCTGCACCCCGAATGCCCCGACCTGCGGCGGCTGGCCGACAACCCGGCCGAGGCGCTGCTGCGCGCCGAGGCCGACATCGTCGCGGCCGAGAACGCGGCCGAGGCCGACCGGTACCGCCGCCTGGAGGAGGTCGAGGAGGCCCAGCAGGACGGCCGGGGCGTCACCCGGCGTACCTTCGTCGCCGGCGCCGCGGCCACCGCGACCGCACTGGCCACCGCGCAGTTCGTCACCACCTCGGCGTCGTTCGCGGCGACCAAGACCGGCACCCTGATCCACGTCTTCCTCTACGGCGGGCTGGACGGGCTCAGCCTGGTCGCGCCGGCCGACGACCCGGTGCTCGCCAAGGCCCGGCCCGACCTGCTGCTCGGCAACGACTCGCTGGCCCTGGGCCGCGGCTTCAAGCTGACCAGCGCGTTCGCCCCGCTGGAGAAGTGGCTCAAGGCGGGCCAGCTCGGCTTCGTGCCGGCGGTCTCCGACCCGCGGCTGTCCCGCAGCCACTTCCAGGCCGCCGACGCCTGCAACCTGGGCGGCCTGCCCGGTGAGACCGGTGGCCGGGGCTGGCTGGACAGCCTGGTCGACACGCTCGGCAAGGGCACCGCGTTCCGCAGCGTCGGCATCGGCAGCACGCTGCCCCGCTCGCTGGTCGGCGTGAACGGCGCGATCTCCCTCAACAGCGTGGGGGAGCTGCGGCTCAACGGCGACGACAAGTACCGCGCCGCCACCGAGAAGGCGATCCGTGGCCTGTTCACCGGGATCAACCACCCGGTGGAGGAGTCGGTCATCGAGGGGATGGGCGCGCTGGCCACCGCCCAGAAGCTCGCCGCGAAGCCGTACGCCGCCGCCCCCGGGGTCGAGTACCAGGGTGTCGGGAACGCGTTCAAGCAGCTCGCCCAGCTCATCAAGGGCGGGGCGAACGTGCGGGTGGCCACCGTCGGCATGGGTGGCTACGACACCCACGAGAACCAGGGCACCCGCGAGGGCGGCCAGCTCTGGCGGCGGCTCAACGAGCTGGCCAACGCCATGGCCGCGTTCTTCACCGACCTGGGCGACCGGGCGTCGGACGTGACGATCATGGTGTCCAGCGAGTTCGGCCGCCGGGTCGGCTCGAACGGCGGCGGCACCGACCACGGGCACGGCGGCGTGGTCACCGTGCTGTCCGGGCGCAAGCTCGCCGGGTCGCTGCTCGGCGCCTGGAACGGCTTGGACAAGCTGGACAGCGGCGACGTGCCGGAGTACAACAACATGTTCAACGTCTACGGGTCGGTGGCGCAGGGCCGGTTCGGCCTGACCACCGCCGAGGTGGACAAGGTCTTCCCCCGGCAGAAGTTCACCCCGATCAAGATGTACGCGTGACGTATCAGGACACCCGCGCCGCCGGCCGCCGTACCGGGCACTCCGCCCCGTACGGCGGCCGTCCGGCTGCTCCCGTACCGCCGGGCCGGCCGCGCCGCGGGCCCGGCGGCCGGCGTGCGCTGGCGGTGGTGTTCTGGCTCGGCCTGGCCGCCGCGGTCCTGCCGTGGTGGCTGGACACCCCGGCCGGCTCGCTGACCGACACCGCCGACGTGCTCACCGCCGGCGGTCGGGTCACCGGCCTGGTCGCCGGCTACCTGCTGCTGGCGCAGGTGCTGATGATGAGCCGGCTCGGCGTGCTGGAACGCACGCTCGGCGGGGAGCGGATCTCCCGGCTGCACCGGGACCTCGGCGCCACCCTCCTGGTGGCGGTGCTCACCCACATGGCGCTGCTGGTGGTGGGCTACGCCCGGCAGGAGAAGAACTCGGTCCTCGGCGAGGTCGGCGCGCTGCTGACCGACTACGAGGACATGGTCTCCGCGTTCGTGGCCGCCGGCGTCATGGTCGCGGTCGGGGTCACCGCGGTGCGCGGCGTACGCCGCCGGCTGCCCTACGAGCTCTGGTACGTGCTGCACCTGACCAGCTACCTCACGCTGCTGCTCGGGTACGCGCACCAGTTCAGCAACGGCGCCCAGCTCTACGAGCCCGGGCCGGTGCGCACCGGCTGGATCGCCGCGTACCTGCTGGTGGTGGCCGCGCTGGTGTGGGGCCGGATGATCGCGCCGCTGGTGTTCAACCTGCGGCACCGGCTGCGGGTGGCCGACGTGGTGGCGGAGAGCCCGGACACCGTCTCGATCTACCTGACCGGGCACCGGCTCAACCAGATCGACATGCTCGGCGGCCAGTACTTCCGCTGGCGGTTCCTCAACCCCGGCTGCTGGTGGCAGTCGCACCCGTTCTCCGTCTCGGCGGCGGCCAACGGCCGCTGGCTGCGGCTCACCGTGAAGGTCGTCGGCGGCCACACCGCCGAGCTGCGCGACCTCACCCCGGGCACCCGGGTGTGGGCCGAGGGCCCGTCCGGCACGTTCACCGCCGCGCACCGCACCCGCGAGCGGGCCCTGCTCATCGCCGGGGGCAGCGGCATCGCGCCGCTGCGGGCGATGCTGGAGGAGCTGCCGCCCGGCGCGGCGTTGATCTACCGCGCCCGCACCCCGGCCGACGTGCTGCTGCACCAGGAGCTGGACTGGCTGGCCCAGGCCCGGCAGACCTCGGTCTGGTACGTGATCGGCCGCCGTGACGACCCCGGCCCCCGGCAGGTGATGAACCCCGAGGGCCTGCGCCGGCTGGTGCCCGACCTGACCCGGCGCGACGTCTACCTGTGCGGCCCCGGCGGCCTGGTCGACGAGGCCGTCAGGGCGCTGCGCGCCGCCGGCGTGCCCCGCCGCCAGATCCACCTCACCGCGTTCGAGCTGTAGGAGAAGCACCATGCGTCGCGCGCTCCTCGCGATCACCGGCCTGGCCGCCGGCACCACCGCGCTGGTGGTGCTCAAGGGCGCGCCGGGCACCGGGCAGGCCGCTCAGGACCTGCCGGCCGCGCTGGCCCCGGCCGCCCCGGGCGGCTCGCCCGCGCCCGGCGGGCCGACCCCCACCGCGCCCGGCGGGGTGACGCCCTCGGCCGCGCCGAGCGCGTCGGCGAAGCCCAGCGCCAAGCCCTCCGCCGACCGGAAGCCGGCCAGCCGGGGCGGCACCCGGACCAGCAGCGCCCCGGCCGCGCCGAAGACCACCACGAAGGCGCCGCCGAAGCCGACCACCCGCACGGTGACCGGCCCGTCGGTCAGCTACGAGTACGGCTCGCTCCAGGTCCGGATCACGTTGAGCGGCAGCCGGATCGTCGACGCCACCGCGATCGGCATGCCGCTGGGCGGGCAGTCCGGCCAGCGCAGCGACGACGTGCAGGCCCGCTACAGCGGCAGCTCGGGCGAGGTGGTGGCGAAGCAGAGCGCGAACCTGAGCACCGTCTCCGGCGCCACCTACACCAGCACCGCCTACAAGCAGTCGCTGCAGGCCGCGATCGACAAGGCCTAGCCTTGACCGCCGCCGGTCGGCCCGGGCTGCGCCGGGTCGAGCAGATCATGGGTACGGCGATCAGCCTCGACCTGGCCGACGAACTGCCCGCCGCCGTCCTGCACGAGCTGGCCGAGGACACGTTCGACTGGCTGCGCGAGGTGGACGCGCGGTTCAGCACCTACCGGGACGACAGCGAGGTGTGCCGGCTGGACCGGGGTGAGTTGGCGCTGGCCGACGCCTCCGACCACCTGCGGGCCGTGCTCGAGTGCTGCGCCGACCTGTGGTCCGCCACGGACGGCTTCTTCGACGCGTACGCGACCGGGCGGCTGGACCCCTCCGGCTACGTCAAGGGCTGGGCGGCGCAGGTGGCGTCGGACCGGCTGCTGGCCGCCGGCGCCCCGAACCACTGCGTGAACGCCGGCGGCGACGTGCGGGTACGCGGCCACACGGCCACCGGTGAGCCGTGGCGGATCGGCGTGCGGCATCCCTGGGACCCGGCGGCGACCTGCCTGGTGCTGACCGGCACCGACCTGGCGGTCGCCACGTCCGGGGTCTACGAGCGCGGTCACCACGTGGTGGACCCGCGCCGGGGGACGCCCGCGGTCGGACTGCGCTCGGTCACGGTGGTCGGCCCGGACCTGGGGCTGGCGGACGCCTACGCCACCGCCGCCGTCGCCATGGGCGACCCCGGCATCGCCTGGCTGGACCGCCTACCGACCCCCTGGCAGCACGCCGTGGTCACCGACACCGCCCGCCTCCTCCACTCCCGCACCCTCCCGGTGACCCCCTGACGGGGACGGGGCGGTCAGCGGAGGGGGCGGTGGAGGATGGCGGGGCGGGAGCCCGGCGGTCGGGGGCGGCCGGGGCGGGCGCCCCGGGGGCGGGTGAAGCCCCACGGGTGGGGGCGGCGGCGGTGCCGCGGTGGCTCGGTGCCGCCGGTGTGGCGGGCCGCGTCGTCCCTGGACATCGTCAAACCCCCGCTCTGGCGCGTGCGCGCCCTCGGCAGGCTCAACGAGTGCGGTGCCGGGGAGGTCGCTGTCGGGCAGTTGTCCCGGCTCAGCGGCCTCGGCGGGGCAGGGGGAGGTGGCCGGGGAGCAGGTCCGGGGTGAGCGTCACCCCGGCGGCCCGTAACGCGGCGATCAGCGCGTTCTGCACCAGGTAGGAGTCGGGGAGCTGCCATCGGGCCTGCTCCGGCGCGACCGCCCAGCGCACGGTCCCCTCCGGCAGCCGGGTCGGCGGCGCCGGGATCCACGAGCCGGGGCCGTGCCGCACCACGTGGAAGCAGTGCTCCAGCTCCGGCCGGAGCGGGTCGCCGGGGCGGACCAGGAACATCCAGCGGCCGGTCGGGGTGACCAGCACCGGCCCCCGTACGCCGAGACCGGCCGGGTGGGTGGCGACCGTGTCCAGCACCCGCCGGCCGAGGTGGGCGGCGACCTCCAGCACGTCGAACGCGTGTCCGGTGGGCAGCAGCACCCCGTGCGGGCGGTCCCGCCACCAGGTGGCCACCCGGGCCGGGTCGGCGCTGGCCGCGCGCTCCCAGTCCTCCAGGGCGGGGTGGCAGCCCACTGTGGGACAGCCGGCCCGCCCGCAGACGAAGCGGCTGTTGGCCAGGCAGGCCCCCGGGGTGACCGGCCAACCGTGCAGCGCGTACCGGACGGCGACCCGGCGCAGCCGGACCCGCTCCAGCGGCGACAGGTGAGCGACGCGCGGTCGGACGTTCCCCCACATGTGTGCCATCCCCTCTCGCCCCGCCGAACCGTCCACATGCCACACGTCGAAAGCCGTCACTGCCGTAACCCACGCTCGTTGAGCTGACGAACGGCCGGTGCAACTTGCACGAAAACTACGAGAATTGGCTGGACGGCTGACGCACAACCTGTGCGACCAGGGCAAACCTGATGGACGTGGGGGGACCGGCCGGCGCCGTGAGGGGGAGGGAGCAGGGATGGACGAACTACCCATAGGCCGGCGGGTGGCGTACTGGCGGAGTCGCCGCAAGATGTCCCAGCAGGTCTTCGCCGACCGGCTCGGCAAGTCCAAGAGCTGGGTGGACAAGGTGGAGCGCGGCGTCCGCCGGCTGGACAAGTTCTCGGTCCTCTACGAGATCGCCGACATCCTCCAGATCGACGTGCAACTGCTGCACGGCAAGGACCCGGAGCGGCGCACCGACGCGCTCAACTGCATCGACCAGGTCGAGGTCGAGGAGATCCGCACCGCCCTGGAGCGGTACGACTCGATGAGCGCCTACTTCGACGCCGCGCCCTACCCGCCGCCGCTGGCCGACATGCACAAGGCGGTCAACCACGCCTGGCTCACCTACCAGTACGGCCGCTACGGCATGCTCACCCGCGCGCTGCCCAAGCTGCTGCGCGACGCCCAGGCGGCCGACGCCGGCTACGGCGGCGGCGGCGACCAGGCCCGGGAGGCCGCCCACCTGCTCGGGCAGGTCTACCAGATCGCCTCCTCGGTGCTGCGCAAGCTCGGCGAGTGCGACCTGGCCTGGCTGGCCGCCGACCGGTCCATGGCGGTGGCGCAGCGGGCCGACGACCCGCTGCTCGCCGGCATCGCCACCACCCGGGTCTGCAACGCCCTCGTCGCGATGGGCCGCCCCCGCCCGGCGCTCGAGCTCAACGTGCGGATCGCCAACCGGCTCGCCCCCGGCGGCGACAACGACGTCCGGCCCGAGCGCCTGTCCGTCTACGGCATGCTGCTGCTCCAGGGCGCGATGGCCGCCGCCCGGATCGGCGACTCGGCGACGGTCGACGACCTGCTCACCGGCGCGGGGGAGGCGGCCACCCTGCTCGGCGCCGACCACAACCACTACTGGACGTCGTTCGGCCCGACCAACCTGGAGCTGCACCGGGCCGCCGCGGCCGTCGAGCTGGGCGACGGCGGCCGGGCGGTGGAGACGCACCACCGGCTGGCCGAGCCCGCGTTCAACGCGCTGCTGCCCGAGCGGCGCGCGCACCACCTGCTCGACCTGGCCCGGGGCTACGCCCAGATCGGCGACGTCGCCAACGCCGGCGACATGCTGCTGCGGGGCGACCGGCTCGCGCCCTCCGAGATCCGTTGCCGGCCCATCGCCCACGAGGTGATGTCGGACGTGCTCCGTCGCACACGGGGTGCGCCGCCTCCGCCCATCGCGGAGTTGGCTGAGCACATGGGAGTAGGAGTATGAGCGCGGGTCGGGTCGGATGAGCGGTCCGCACACCAGCAACGGGCACCGCCGGGTGCTCTACGTCATCGCCTGCGGCTCGCCGCTGGCCCGTCACGTCGGCCGGCTGGTCGACCTCGCCCAGCGAGACGGCTGGACGGTCTGTGTGGTCACCACGCCGGACGGCGCGAAGTTCGTCGACCGGACGGCGCTGGCCCGGCAGACCGGTCACCCGGTCCGGACGCACTACAAGAACCCGGGCGACCCGGACGTGCTGCCCCCGGCCGACGCGATCCTGGTCTGTCCGGCGACGGTCAACACGGTCAACAAGTGGGCGGTGGGCATCACCGACACGCTGGCGCTCGGCCTGCTGGTCGAGGCGCAGGGCCTCGGGGTGCCGATCGCGGCCGTCCCGTACACCAACGAGGCGATGGCCGGGCACCCGGCGTTCCGGGCGAGCCTGGCCCGCCTCCGCGAGTGGGGCGTCCGGGTGGTGTTCGGCGAGCACGTCGTCCGCCTGCACCCGCCGGGCACCGGTGAGCGGCACCTGGACGCCTTCCCCTGGGACGCCGGCCTGGCCGCCCTGGACGGCGCGGCGCGGCCGGTCGCCCCGGTCGGCTGACGGGTGGGCGCGGGGCCCGTCGACGTCCGACGGCCCCGCGCCACCGCGGTGGGCGTGTCCCCGGCCGGACGCCGGTAAGCTGGCCGGCCGTGAGCACAACCGGATCGCCGCCCACCGTCGCCGACGTGGTGGCCGCCCTGGACCGCCGCTACCCGCCGGCCTGGGCCGAGGAGTGGGACCGGGTCGGCCTGGTGCTGGGCGAGCCCGACCACCCGGTACGCCGCGTCGCCTGCGTGGTCGACGTGGTCCCGGAGACGGTGGACGAGGCGCTCGCCGCCGGCGCCGACATGATCGTCGCGCACCACCCGCTGCTGCTGCGCGGCGTCTCCTCGGTGGCCGCGACCACGTACAAGGGCCGGATCGTGCACCGGTTGATCAAGGCCGACGTCGCCCTGTACGTGGCGCACACCAACGCCGACGTGGCCGCCCCCGGCGTGTCCGACGCCCTGGCCGCCCGGTTCGGGCTGACCGGGTTGCGCCCGCTGCACCGGCCCCGCCCCGGCTCGCCCGCCGACGGCCCCGGCCGGGGCATCGGCCGCATCGGCGAGCTGCCCGCCCCGACGACCCTCGCCGAGCTGACCCGGCGGGCCGCCGACGTGCTCCCGGTCACCGCCTGGGGAGTTCGCGCCGCGGGTGATCCCGGGCGTATGGTTCGTACCCTCGCCGTCAGCGGTGGCTCGGGGGACAGCTTCCTCGCCGAGGCGACCGCGGCCGGGGTGGACGCGTTCCTCACCGCGGACCTGCGTCACCACCCGGCCGGTGAGCACCTCGCCGCCGGTGGGCCGGCCCTGCTGGACGCCGCCCACTGGGCGACCGAACGACCCTGGCTGGACGACCTGGCCGCCCACCTGCGGGACGAGCTGGGCGTCGAGGCCGTGGTGTCCGACCTGGACACCGACCCGTGGACCGTGCACGCCGCCGCGCCCCGACCGGACGACAAGGAGCCCCGACCGTGAAGGCTGACCCGAAGGTGCAGCGTCGCCTGCTCGACCTGCAGGCGATCGACACCACCCTGGCCCAGCTCGCGCACCGCCGCCGGAGCCTGCCGGAGCGGGCCGAGCTGGAGGCGCTCGCGCGGGAGCTGTCCGCGCTGGAGGACGAGCGGGTCCGCGCCCAGGTGGCGGTCGACGACCTGGACCGGGACATCGCCCGGCTGGAGAAGGACGTCGACCAGGTGCGGGCGCGCAAGAGCAAGGACGAGGCCCGGCTGGCCTCGGGCAGCGGTCCGGCCCGGGAGCTGGAGGCGCTCCAGCACGAGCTGGTCTCGCTCAACCGCCGGCAGAGCGACCTGGAGGACGCCGAGCTGGAGCTGATGGAGCAGCGGGAGACCGCGCAGGGCGTGCTCGACGGCATCGAGGGCCGGATCGCCGACGCCCGGGAGCGCCGGGCCGCGGCCGAGCAGCGCCGCGACGACGCGCTGGCCGAGATCGCCAAGGAGGAGGAGTTCAAGCGCACCTCCCGCCAGCCGCTCGCCGGTGACCTGCCGGCGGACCTGGTCACCCTCTACGACAAGATCCGCGAGGACACCGGGCTGGGCGCGGCGCTGCTCACCGGGGGCCGCTGCGGCGGCTGCCGGCTGGAGCTCTCCGGCGCCGACCTGGCCCGCATCCGCAAGGCCGACCCGGACGACGTGGTCCGCTGCGAGGAGTGCCGCCGGATCATGGTCCGGACGAACGAGTCGGGGCTGTAGTCGCCGTGGCGGTGCGCGCGGTGGTGATCGAGGCCGACGGCGGCTCCCGGGGCAACCCGGGGCCGGCCGGCTACGGCGCGGTGGTCCGGGACCCGGCGACCGGCGAGGTGCTGGCCGAGCGGTCCGAGTCGATCGGCACGGCGACGAACAACGTGGCCGAGTACCGGGGCCTGATCGCCGGGCTGGAGGCCGCCGCCGAGCTGGGCGCGGTCGAGGTCGAGGCGCGGATGGACTCCAAGCTCGTGGTCGAGCAGATGTGCGGCCGCTGGCAGATCAAGCACCCCGGGCTGCGCCCGCTCGCGGCCCAGGCCGCCGGGCTGGTCGGCCGGTTCGCAGCCGTACGCTTCGTCTGGGTGCCCCGCGAGCGCAACCGGCACGCGGACGCCCTGGCCAACGCGGCGATGGACGCGGCGGCCGCCGGCGCTCCGGCGGGGTCCGCGGCCACCCCGCCGCCCGCGGCGACGGTGGCCCGGGCCACCGGCACCGACCCGGCCACCACGCCCGCCTCGTGGGAGCCCCGCCCGACCGAGGAGGGCACCCGGCTGATCCTGGTGCGGCACGGGGAGACCGAGCGCACCGTGCAGAAGCGCTACTCCGGCCGGGGCGACGTGCCGCTGACCGAGCGCGGCCGGGCGCAGGCCCGGGCCACCGCCGCCCGGGTGGCCGAGCTGGCGCCGTCGGTCGCGGCCGTGGTCAGCTCGCCGCTGTCCCGGTGCGTGGCCACCGCCGAGGCGGTCGCCGCGCGGGTCGGCGAACCACCGGTACGCACCGATGACGACCTGATCGAGTGCGACTTCGGGATCTGGGAGGGACGCACGTTCGCCGAGGTGCGCCAGGGCTGGCCGGGCGAACTGGACGCCTGGCTCGCCTCGACCCGGGTCGCTCCGCCGCAGGGTGAGTCGTTCGCCGAGGTCGCAGAGCGGACCGGGCGCGCGGTGGACCGGCTGCGGTCGGCGTACCCGGGGGAGACCGTGGTGGTCGTCTCCCACGTCTCGCCGATCAAGCTGGTGCTGCGCGACGCCCTCGCCGCCGGCGACGCGTTCCTGCACCGGCTCTACCTGGACACGGCGGGCGTCTCGGTCCTGGACCTCTACCCGGACGGCGGCGTCGCCGTCCGCCTCGTCAACGACACCGCGCACCTGCGGAACCTCTGAGCCCCGGGCGGCCGTTCGGCGCACGCCGGCGGCCGCTCGGCGCATCGGCGTCGGTCTGTCGAACGTGACCGCGCTCACAGGGTCGTAGCCTCCGGCCGTCACATGGCCCGCTACGACTGCCCGGAGGGTGTCACATGGCCACACCGGAACCGGAGGCGCTGGACACGGCGCGATCCAGGGCGAAGGACAAGAGTCCCTGGAACTGGTTGCTCTTCATCCCGATCGTGGTGCCGCTGATCCCGGCCTTCTTCAACGCGGACTCGCCCCGGCTGTTCGGGTTCCCGCGCTTCTACTGGCTGCAACTGGCCTGGATCCTGCTGGGCGTCGGCACCACCACGCTGGTCTACCAGATGACCAAGAAGAAGCGGGGTGACCGCTGATGTGGCGCGACCACCTCACCGAGATCATCGTCTTCTCGCTGCTGTTCCTCCTGGTCAGCGCCATGGGTTTCGTGGCGGCCCGGTGGCGGCGACCGCAGGACATGGCCCACCTCGACGAGTGGGGTCTGGGCGGGCGCAGCTTCGGCGGCTGGATCACCTGGTTCCTGGTCGGCGGTGACCTCTACACCGCGTACACGTTCGTGGCGGTGCCGGCGCTGATCTTCGGGGCGGGCGCGGCCGGCTTCTTCGCCGTGCCGTACACGATCGTGATCTATCCGCTGGTGTTCCTGGTGCTCTGCCGGCTCTGGTCGGTCTCGCACCGGCACGGCTTCGTCACCCCGGCCGACTTCGTGCGCAACCGGTTCGGCTCGCCGATCCTGGCGCTGCTGGTGGCGATCACCGGCATCGTCGCCACCATGCCGTACATCGCGCTGCAACTGGTCGGCATCGAGGCGGTGCTCAAGACCATGGGCGTCACCGGCGACAGCGCGCTGGCCCGGCACCTGCCGATCATCATCGCGTTCGCCATCCTGGCCGCCTACACCTACCAGTCCGGGCTGCGCGCGCCGGCGCTGATCGCCTTCGTCAAGGACTCGCTGATCTACGTGGTGATCCTGGTGGCGGTCGTCTACCTGCCCTACAAGCTGGGCGGCTGGGGCAGCATCTTCGACGCCGCGGACGCGAAGTTCGCCGCCTCACCGAATCCGAACGACGGCATCCTGCTCAACGCCAACAACCAGCTCCAGTACGTGACGCTGGCGTTCGGCTCGGCGCTGGCGCTCTTCCTCTACCCGCACAGCATCACCGGCGTGCTGGCCAGCCGGAACCGGGATGTGATCAAGCGGAACATGTCCGCGCTGCCGGCCTACAGCCTGCTGCTCGGGCTGATCGCGCTGCTCGGCTACATGGCCATCGCGGCGAACGTGAAGCCGTTGCCGGGCGCGAAGGAGGGCAGCGTCGACGGCAACACGGTGGTGCCGCTGCTGTTCGACCAGCAGTTCCCGGACTGGTTCGCCGGCGTGGCGTACGCGGCCATCGGCATCGGCGCGCTGGTGCCGGCGGCGATCATGTCGATCGCGGCGGCCAACCTGTTCACCCGCAACATCTACAAGGAGTACCTGAAGCGGGACGCGACGCCGGCCCAGGAGGCCAACGTCTCGAAGATCACCTCGCTGGTGGTGAAGGTCGGCGCGGTGGCCTGCATCGTCTTCCTCGACCCGCAGTTCTCCATCGACCTCCAGCTCATCGGCGGCGTGATCATCCTGCAGACGCTGCCGGCGGTGGCGCTGGGCCTCTACACCCGCTGGTTCCACCGGGGCGCGCTGATCGCCGGCTGGGTGGCCGGCATGGGCCTGGGCATGTGGATGCTCTACCAGATCGGCAACCCGGCGACCGGGAAGAAGCACTTCGCCGGTTCGGCGTTCCCGCTCTCCGAGTTCGGCTTCGACACCAAGAAGACGATCTACGTGGGGATCGTCGCGGTGCTGGTGAACCTGGTGGTGGCCGCGCTGGGCACGCTGGTGCTGCGGGCCGCGAAGGTGGCCGACGGGCCGGACGGCACCACGCCGGACGACTACTTCGCCGACGAGGGGGACCCGCGGGTCACCACCTCCGCCGACAGCGCCGACGCCGCGCGCGAGCCGGTCGCATGAAAGGAGGGGCCCCCTCTTAACGCATTCGGTAGAGGAGGGGGCCCCTCTTAACAACCGCCTCAGCGGCGGCGGTTGCGCGCGTCGAGCGCCTCGTTGAGGCGGTGCAGCAGCTCCGCCAGGGTGTCCCGGTCCGCCTCGGACCAGGAGGCCAGCATCTCGCCGTAGAGCCGGGTGCGGGCGGCCCGCACGGCCGCCATCCGCTGCAGCCCGGCCGCCGTCGCGGAGATCACCGTGCCCCGCCCGTCGGCCGGGTCGGGGGTACGCGCGATCAGGCCGTCGCGCTGGAGCGCGGAGACCTGCCGGGTGACCGTGGACCCGTCCAGGTTGAGCCGGGCGGCCAGCGCCGAGACGTTCTGCGGCCCGGCCTGGTCGAGGTGGCGCAGGATCACGTACGCGGCGCGGTCGAGCAGCCGGTGCTCCATGGTGCCGGTGCCCCGCCGGGTGGCCTCGCCCAGTCGCATCAGCAGCGCGACCTCGGTTTCGATCCGGCCGAGTGTGACCTCTTTCGCGTGGGCGTCGTCGCTCATAGCTGTATGATACAAGAAAATTACCTGTACGATACAGCTATCTGGGGAGGTTGCGGAGTGGATCGCCGATCCGAGCCCAACCGCAGTGCCATCTACGCCACCACGCTCGTGGCGTTCCTCGCCATCGCCGGCATCGCCGTGGTGGACCCGATCCTGCCCGCCATCGGCGAGGCGATCGGCGTCACCGCCTGGCAGGTCGAGCTGCTCTTCACCGCGTACATCGCGGTCATGGC
Organism: Micromonospora sp. WMMD754; assembly: GCF_049315235.1. Lineage (NCBI taxonomy): Bacteria > Bacillati > Actinomycetota > Actinomycetes > Micromonosporales > Micromonosporaceae > Micromonospora > Micromonospora sp. WMMD754. The sequence goes on along the minus strand of NZ_CP186058.1, from coordinate 356,811 downwards.
CGTCGGCATGATCCCGGCCACTCTGGCCAGCGGAAAGTTCGGCTTCAAACCGGTGCTGATCACCGGCGTCTCGGTGGTCGGCCTGGCCGCCATTCTCGCCTCGTTCAGCAACGACATCGTCCAGCTCTCCGTGCTGCGCGGCGTCTGGGGCCTGGGCAACGCGATGTTCTTCGCCACCGCCATGGTGGTGCTGGTCAACCTCGCCAACGACCGGGAGTGGGTGGTCGGCCTCTTCGAGACCGCGCTCGGCCTCGGCTTCGCCGTCGGCCCGCTCATCGGCGGCCTGCTCGGCGAGGTGAGCTGGCGGCTGCCGTTCTTCGTCTGCGGCGTGTTCATGGTGCTCGCGCTCGGCGTCGCCGCCCGCAAGCTCCGCGAACCCACAACCAAGCAGGCTCCGGTACGCGTGGGCCAGATCTTCGCCACCTACCGCCGGCCGGCGTTCATCACGCTCTGCGTGGTCACCGCCGCGTACAACTTCGTCTTCTTCGTGGTGCTCGGCTACACACCGCTGTTCCTGCGCCTCGACGTCATCCCGCTGGGCCTGGCGTTCACCGGCTGGGGCCTCGGCCTCGCCGCCGGCATCCTGCTGATCGGGCACCGGCTGGCCCACCGCATCGGCGCGGTGCAGACCGTCGGCGTGGCCATCGTCGGCCTGCTGGCCTGCATGGTGCTGTTCGCCACCTCCACCGGCACCGCCATGTCGCTCGTCGTCCTGGTCGTCGCCGGCCTGTTCATGGGCCTGGCCAACGCCAACCTCACCGACCTGGCGCTCGGCCTCGGCTCCGCCGACCGCCGCATCGCCACCGGCGCGTTCAACCTGGTCCGCTGGGGCGCCGCGGCGCCCGCCCCGATCATCTCCGGCAAGCTGGCCGAGCACGGCCTGGCGCTGCCGTTCTGGGTCGGCTTCGGGGTGCTCGCCGTCGGCGTGCTCGTCTACCTCGGCTTCGGCCACCTGATGGCCGCCGGCTACGGCGAGCGGGTGGTGTGGAACCGGGCCGCCCGCACCGCCGAGCACGCCCCGGAGGAGCCGGTGGGGGAGGCGTACTGACCGATCGTCAGGTCAGCGCGCGCCACAGCAGGTAGAGGCCGATGGTCGTGCCGAACAGCACGATGACCGTCTTCAGCACCACCGCCGGAAGCCGGCGGGCCAGCCGGGCGCCCGCGTACCCCCCGACCAGGGTGGCCGGCGCGACCACCGCGACGGCCACCCAGTTCACCGGGCCGAACAGGGCGAACACCACCAGCGTGGTCAGCCCCACCACGGCCGAGAGCAGGTTCTTCACCGCCGTCACCCGGGCCAGCGTGGCGTCCAGCACCAGGGCCAACCCGGCCACCAGCATCACCCCGAGCGCCGCGCCGAAGTAGCCGCCGTACACACTGCCGACCGCGACCATGACCTGCACGGTGACCGTACGGCGGCGCGGGCTCAGCTGCGCCGGATGGCCCACCAGCCGGCGCAGCGGGTCCTGGAACGCCAGCACCGCCGTCGCGCCCAGCACCAGGAACGGCACCACCAGCTCGAACGCGCGGGCCGGGGTGGCCAGCAGCAGTACGCAACCGACCACGGTGCCCACCGCCGCGGTCGGCAGCAGCGACCACAGGGCCCGCCCGCGCGGCAGGTCCGCCCGGCTGCCCGCCACGCTGGCCAGGTAGCCCGGGAAGACGGACACGGAGTTGGTGACGTTGGCCGGTACCGGCGGCAGGCCGCTCGCGATCAGCGCCGGGAACGTGATCAGCGAGCCGCCGCCGGCGACCGCGTTCACCGTGCCCGCGGCGAGGCCAGCGGCGAGCAGCAGCGCGGCGTCCGAGAGATCCATGATCCCCAGAGGCTAGTACGCCCGGGACCGGGTCGCCTGCCTGGTTCGGGCTCGGGTTGCGCCAGGTCCCGGCCGGGTCCCGCGGCTGGGTCCCCGGCCCCGCGCTGTCGCCACCTCGGCGAACTCGCGGTCCGCCGTCGCGCCCGGGTCGGAAATGCGCGTGACGGGTGCGTCGTTAGGATGAGAGCGCGACGGACGAGTCGACCGGGCGGTCGCGTCGACGGGCTCCGGCCCGTCGCCGAGGAACGTCCGGACTCCACAGGGCAGGGTGGTTGCTAACGGCAACCCGGGGTGACCCGCGGGACAGTGCCACAGAAAACAGACCGCCGGCCCGTCACGGGACGGTAAGGGTGAAACGGTGGGGTAAGAGCCCACCAGCACCCCGGGTGACCGGGGTGGCTCGGTAAACCCCACCCGGAGCAAGGCCAAGAAAGGGCCGTCACCGCAAGATGACGACCCGCGCAGACGCTTGAGGGCTGCCCGTCCGATGTCTGCGGGTAGGCCGCTGGAGCCTGCCGGCGACGGCAGGCCTAGATGGATGGCCGCCGCCGGCGCGTCCTCGGACGCGCCGGGCACAGAATCCGGCGTACAGGTCGACTCGTCCGTCGCCCACTAGCTCAGAGACCTGATCAAGGCTCTGAGCTGGTTCTATGTCCGGGCGTCTATGGTCGTCGTTGGTCAACTTTGGCCGGCGTTTGACGCCCTGACGACGCCCTGACGCCCTGGAGACGCCCTGAGCGCCGGCTCAGTTGACCTCTTCCCGAGTGGGGTTGGCTGTGCCGCTGTGGGCCGTCTGAGGGGCCGGCGCTCGATCGTTCGGGAGCGGGGCCGGCGGCTGTGGGGGAGGGTCGGGCACGTCCTGGCGGTGGAGCTGGTGCCGCGACCCGGTGACCCGGTGGCAAGCCAGTCCCGGGGTTGGACTGGCGCGGCAGACGGAAGCCCCAACCAGCCCACCAGAGCGGCCCCGCCGGCTTCCGTCACGGCCGCGCTGGGTTGCCTCCTGGCCTCTATGGGGCGGTGTCCCGGCGGCTGTCGGTGGCTCACCGCCCCGGCGCCGTAGGCGGCCGGGGCGGCTCGCCGCCGGCCGGGCTTGCCGCCCCGCACCGCGCGGAGCGCGGTGCCTTGATCTACTACAGAACGATTCAGCAGCCACCGCATCTTGACACTGTCCTGACGCTGCGCCTTGACAGCCTCTGCAAGATTGAGCAGGGCCGATCATGCGTAGGAGCCGTTCCGTGTTGTGGATTCTGAGTGGACTTTACCTGAGTCTCGTTGCTCCATACATCGCGATTCGATTGTCGTTTTACTTTATGATGAGAATTCGGGTGTCGGTGCCCGCAAAGTTGTCTCCCCGGCTTCCGCTTCTTGTATCAAAGCCTTACCGGCTAAATCCAATTCGGCCTGCGGTCCGAACCATTATCAGGTACCTTCTGGAAAGGATTAGCGGGCATGGCAGGGGGCGTCTGGCGACTGAGCATCTTAAGAGATTTTTAGTTCGGAAGTTGGTCTCCTGGCGAGAGGCCAACCTGGGCCCCCCTGCGGCTGCGGTCTGGGTCAACCTCGGACGTTTCCTGTGGCTCGGTCTAATCGGCGCATTCTTCGCAGTCGTTGCCTTCGGCGTCCCTTATGCAATTGGCTTTGGGTTTGTGCGGATGGCTGCTGGGTCGGATCAGCAAGGCTATGTTCAGAACGTGGCAGCTAGTCTAATCGCGACGACGGCAACTACGGCAGCAATATTCGGGTTCTCGGTCGTCGCTTCCGGCGCTAGCAAAATTGCCACATCTCCGCACTCGCGAGAGCTGAGAAGAATTTCTAAGTCTGGTGGGAGAATTAGCAGCCAGTCGTTCTTGGAATCTTCGATTGCAATCTATTCTTACTATTTGCTTGGGTTGGCGCCGTTCTTTTTCACCTATCTATTTTCTACGTCATTCTTAAGTGTCATTTCAACTCAGAGTGAAGGCCTGGAGAAAATCAACGCAGATATCTTTGGCGGCCTTCCTCCCGTGGCTTCTTGGTGTGTCGTTGGGTCTGGCATTGCTGCCTACTTCCTCGTTGTTTTGGCTAAGGTTCGAACGGTCAGGCGGCAGATGGAGCCCACGCGGGCCTTGATAGCGTTGCTTGGCGAGACCTCTCGAACGAGTGAGGGCAAGGGATCGTACGGCGAGTACTCGCCCATACCTGATCCGTTGGGGGACTGGCGCTATGGCTTGGCTGCGCTCGCTCAGCAAATGCACTCCTCCGCGATTGCGGTTGCCCCCGAATTGCGTCAGCTGGCAGCGCCGCATCCGCTGTCGCGCGTACTGGACGGGCTGAGTGCATCCATTCGTCGGATTTTGGTCAAACCTGTGCCGCCTGATTCCAGTCGCTTAGTGGACATGCGCGCGACCTTGGAGCTTGTAGTCAGTTGCCTCGCCGAACCGAGAGATCCAGGGCTTTTGAACGCGGCAGGCGTGGCGGTTGATGAACTTGCGCGAGGGTCTGATGAGGAAGACCTGCTCGCCTCAAGAAGCACGGGTTGGTCGATAAATCGACTTGTTGCCGTTTTGGACTTAGTTGACGGGCCTACCAAGGCAGTGAATGCGGTCGCCGCAATGGGCGCTGTGGCTTTGGCCTTCTATGCCGCCGTTAATGGTGGAGACTTCTCAGGCTTGATCAAATTGATCGTTAAGTAGTGCGCTGTCTGGCCCCCTTGTGGCGCCCTTCGGGCTGCGGAGCTACGCGCTTGGAAGATAGAACCACGCCTGCTGAAAATACGAACAGCTCCCGCCGTGCGACGGCGTTGCCGCACTTGTCCAACTCGTATCCTTCTATCCATCTCCAGCCGTCGTAGGTGTGAATATCTGTGCGTATTCTTATGAGACGTACAAGGATTGGCTTCACAAATTGAGGGCCCGCTGTGCGGGTTAGGCTGAGCACATCACCGGCCTTCATTTGATCTTTTCCTATCCCGCCACGCGCGTAGCGTCTCACCGGCCGCGACCAGGCGGGGGCACCCGTCGTCGGCGCACTTCGAACAGGCGGAGCGGTGGTGGAAATCGACGACGTAGCCGGCCATCAGGACCCTGAACGGAGGCTCCGGCTGCTGCTGTGGGACCAGCATGATTCACCTCTGGTTGCGGCGCTTGAGGGCCCTCGACGAGCGCCAGGCACCGGTCTTCGGCATTGCGGGTGGCTCCGGCGGTTTGACGGCAGCGCGGCCAATCCATCGCTGTGACCCGAAGTTGCGCGTGGACGAGACCGGCTCGCCGGCTACGTAGTCGACCGGATGATCAGGGCGCTGGAACCACTTGGACCTAGTCATGCATCAAGGGTAAGCGACTAGGGCATGCATGAACTAGGCATCCATCAACTTGGTACGTGCCTAGTCGGCGGATGCCTAGCGTCAGCGTCATGGGTAAGAAGCTGCGGTTGGTCGGTTCGGGCGAGATCCGAACCATGCTCGGCGGCGTCTCCCGACAGCGCGTCTACCAGATCACCAACCGGCGCGACTTCCCCGAGCCCGTGGCCACGCTCCAGATGGGCAACGTCTGGCTCGCCGAGGACGTTGAAGCGTGGATCGCCGCCAAGCGTGGGGACCTGGACTAGGGCGCGTTTCATAATGCCGTCAGAGCCACTCGTTGATGATGGCGATGGTCAGGACGGCCTGGAAGCGGACGGCCAACTTGTCGTATCGGGTAGCGACGCCGCGCTGGCGTTTGAGGCGGTTGATGCCGCACTCGACGGCGTGGCGTTGGCGGTAGACGGCCGGGTCGAACCCGGGCGGGCGGCCGCCCTTTGATCCTCGGGCTTTGCGGTGGGCGTCCTGGTCGGTTTTGCTCGGGATGCAGGCTTTGATGCCGCGGGAGCGTAGGTGGCCCCGGTTACCTTTCGAGGTGTAGGCCATGTCGGCCAGGACCAGGTCCGGGCGGGTGCGGGGATGCCCACCGCCGATCCGGGCGATGCGGATCTTGCGCAGGACGGGGATGAACTGTGGGCTGTCCCCGCGTTGGCCTGCAGTCAGGGTCAGGGCCAGGACTTTCTGGCCTTGCTCGCAGGCGAGGTGGGTCTTGGTGGTCAGCCCGCCGCGGGAGCGGCCCAAGGCGTGATCGGCGGGTTCGTCGTGCACGCCGCCGGGTGGTTCTTTCTGCAGGTCCCCGTCGCGGCGGGCGCCAGCGGCGTGCTGATGGGCGCGGCTGGTCGTCGAGTCGATGCTGACGTCCCAGTCGATGCGACCGGCCGCGTCCGCCACGGCCTGCAACTCGGCCAGGATCCTGTCCCAGGTTCCGTCACGTTGCCAGCGGCGGAACAGGCCGTAGATGGTGGGCCAGGGCGCGTACTCGGCCGGGACGTCCCGCCATGGCGATCCGATCCGAATCCGCCAACGGATCCCGTCGATGAGCTGCCGTCTTGTCCATTTCGGCGGACGTCCCCTGGTCGAGCGCGCAGGCAGCAGCGGGGCGAGAGCCGCCCATTGAGCGTCGGTCAGGTCGTGCCGCCTCGTCACCGCTAGGGTGGCCACGAGGTCTCCGGTGCATGGTGCTTCTTGGTCGTTGTACCAAGTACCGGAGACCTCTTCAGTTATCGATCACCGCCACGCCGTGACCTCGCCCCGGCGCACCCGACTTATGAAACGCGCCCTAAGCCCGTCTTGCACCGGTCCCTAGGTTGTTGGACCGTCGCACATCACCCGGCAGAGCTGTGTCGCACATCAGCTGTCGGATCACAGCGATCGGCTCGACCAGGCACTCTGTCCCGTCACGGGACGGGCTTGACAGTCGCGGCCCACCTGATGCTTGACCACCGCTATCGGGGGCGTGGCAGCGTCCGTCGCCCACCAGCTCAGAGCCGGGCGGTGGCGCTTCGCGCTTTGTGTCCTCCGTCGCTGCGCCACTTCTACGCCTCGGCGCTCCTCGACGCGGGGGAGAAGAGCATCAAGGTCCTCGCCTCGTACCTCCGTGTCGCGGTGCGGGTCTACGCGCAGTTCGCGGCGATACCGTGCTCCAGACGCCGCGTCGGTGCGCTGTTCCCGGTGGGTGTGCACGTCGCGGCTCACCGCTCTTCGCTGTCGGCGGGTCCCGGGTAGCGGGCGCCGTTGAAGGTGACCCGCAGCGTGTAGACGGAGCGACCGGCGGTGATGTACAGCTGGTTGCGTTTCGGTCCACCGAAGGTGAGATTGGCGACCGGTTCGGGCAGGAGCAACTTCCCGATGAGGGTGCCGTCGGGGTCGAAGCAGTGCACGCCGTCCCACGCCGCGGCCCACAGCCGGCCGTCGTCGTCGACGCGCAGGCCGTCGAAGCGCCCGTTGTCACACTCGGCGAAGATCTCGCCACCGCTGAGAGCCCCATCGGCGGTTACGTCGAAGACACGGATGTGGCTGGGTTCCTGCCGGGTGTCGGCGATGAACAGCTGCTGCTCGTCCGCTGAGAAGGCCAGGCCGTTGGGGCGGCAGAAGTCGTCGGCGACGACGCGCAGGTCCCCGGTGGCGGGGTCGAGCCGGAACACGTAGCACGAGCCACCGAACTCGGGCTCGGCCCTGTTTCCCTCGTAGTCGCTGTAGATGCCGTAGATCGGGTCGGTGAACCAGATCGTGCCGTCGGCCCGCACCACGACGTCATTGGGGCTGTTGAGCTGCTTGCCGTCGTAGCGGTCTGCCAGCACGGTGACCGTGCCGTCGTGCTCGGTGCGGGTCACCCGCCGGTTCCCCTGCTCGCAGGTGATCAGCCGGCCCTGCCGGTCGATGGTGTTGCCATTGGCGTAGCCCGAGGGCTGGCGGAACACGCCGACCTCGCCGGTGGTCTCGTCCCAGCGCAGCAGCCGATCGTTGGGGATGTCGCTCCACACCAGATAGCGGCCGGCCGCGAAGTATGCCGGGCCCTCTGTCTTGCGGGCGCCACCATGCAGGACCTCGATGACGAAGTCACCGTCGAGGTACCGGAACTTCTCATCGAGCAGCCGGAATTCAGCAGGGACACTGTCAGACATGCGATCTCCATTCCGAACGAAGTTCTGACCAAGAGCCTGGTTGCCGAACGTGGTATGGTCAAGCGGTACGTGTTCCAAATCATGATAGGCGCCTGATGATTGACGGTATTGATCGCGCCCTGTTGGCCCGGTTGCAGCGCGACGCGACCCAGTCCTATGCGGCCTTGGGTGAGGCGGTTGGCCTGTCCGCCGGATCGGCGCACGAACGCGTACGCAAGCTGCGCGAGCGAGGCGTGATCCGGCGCACCACCGTGGACGTCGACCCTGCCGTCGTCGGCCGTGGCGTGCTCGCCTTCGTGATGCTCGGCGCCGATGCGTGGATGGGCGACGCGGCGACTCGTCACGCGCTCGCGGCCATACCCGAGATTCAGGAGGCGCACATCATCGCCGGCTCGGCGAGCGCACTGGTGAAGATCCGCACCGCCACTACCGAGGATCTGCAAGCCGTACTGAGGCGCATCTTCGCGATCGACGGGGTTACCAGCACTCAGACCATCGTCGTACTGGAGTCGTTCTTCGAACGTCCGGTAAACGTCCACGACCAGGGCCCCGACCGCCAGGAGTAGTCGCAGCGCCCTGGCCGAGCGGCACCCCGCTCATTCGACGATCGGACGCGCGCACATCGCCGCCTCGGCCAGGTCTGCGCGGGCGGAGGTCTGCTCGCGCGCGTGCCGCCGTCGGCCTGGGCCCCGGACGCCCAACGTCATCCGCGCGGGCCGCGCGCCTGACGACCTTCTGGATCTTGCCCGGACCACCTACGGGTTCAGGCCTCGGAGATGACCTTGCTCCGGCTGATCGTCACGGACGGCGCGGCGAGCGGGTTCGAGTTGGACGTCTGACAACACGGCCGACGACGGGACGGCCGTCTCCGCCGGGTGTGCCGCGCCGCTGGGCGACCACGAGCTGGTCAGAGGTCCCGGCCTTCGGGGGCGTGGTCGCCCGTTCCCCTCCATCGGCCGGTGTGCCGCTCGACGACCGCCCGTACCTGGCGACGGAGGTCCGGGTGCTCGCTGCCGCTCATCCCCTCGGCCGCGAGCACCTCGTCGGTGAAGCCGTCCACGCCAGCCGGAGGCGACTCGCGGAGTCGGCGCCTCTCCTCCGGTGGCAGGCAGAAGCCCAGCTTGACGCAGAGTTCGTCGAGGAGCCGGCGCACGTCGGACTCCCGGTCGTCACGGTGGCCCATGGGAGACAGCATGACGACCCCGGCGCGTCACCCCTCCCTAGGGGGATCATGGGTGCGGTTCCGGATGTCGGTCGCCGTGCCCGCCGCGCAGGATCGGAGGCATGAGCCTGCCCCGACCGCGCCGCCCGCTGCGGGACGCCGACGGCGTACGCCGGTTCCGGCTCTTCCTGGTCGCCGCCGTGCTCACCGTCGCGGTGACCCGGCTCTACCTGGCGGCCACCGGCTTCCCGCAGGTCGGTTCCGGCGACCTGCACGTGGCGCACCTGCTCTGGGGTGGGCTCGGCATGCTCGTCGCGCACCTGCTCCCGATGCTCTTCCTGGGCCGGGCGGTGCGCACCGCCGCGTCCGTGCTCGCCGGCGTGGGCTTCGGGCTGTTCATCGACGAGGTGGGGAAGTTCGTCACCCGGGACCACGACTACTTCTACGAGCCGGTCGCCGCGCTGATCCACGCCACGCTTCTCGGCGCGTGCCTGTTCGTGGTCCTCGTGGTGGGCCGTCGGCCGCCCACCGAGCGGGAACGGCGGGCCAACGCGGCCCAGGCCCTGGCGTACGCGGTGGCGGCGGGAGGCGTCCGCCGCCCGGCGTTCCGCTGGCCGGACCGTCTGCGTACCCCGGTCGAGCTGATGTCAGGAAGGACTGGGACACCCGCGTGGGACCGTGCCACCGTGGTGGCGGTCGGGCTGCTCGCCGTGTTCTCGCTGGGCCGGCCGCTGGTGCTGTTGTCCCGTGAGCCGGGGCCGTGGCGCGGCACCCACGTGGCGGCGGCGGTCGCCGCGTTGCTCGTCACCGCCGTCGGGCTGGGCCTCTGGGCGGCGGGCCGGCGGGTGCGCGCGCTCGGGGCGCTGATGTCCGCTCTGGTGCTGCACCTGGTCGTGGTGCAGTTCTTCTGGCTGCTCGACCACGAGTTCGCCGGCTTCGCGCTGGTGCTGGTCACGTTGGCCCTGCTCGCCCGCTGCCGGGGGATGGCCGCCCGCCACCGGACGCCGGCGGGTGACGTGGCCCCGCGGACACGGGTCGCGGCCTGAGTCGTTCGTGATATCAGCTCGAAAGGCGGCGAGAACCGAGGTCCGGTCCGGGCCGGTGGTTGTGCCGACCGTCGGCCGCCGGGGCGCCGTCGGAGAAGGACGGCGGCAACGCCGACGGGTCCCTGATCGAGGTCGGCGGCAGGACCGTCACGGGTACGGCCGCGCCGGCCCCGGGGGACCGGCGCGACCGGAGGCGGTCAGGAGGTGGTCGGGACGACGCCGTCGAGCAGGTCGCCCAGGCGGGCCGCGGTGGTCGGGGCGTGCAGGTGCAGCCGCGCCACGTTGATGCTGTCCGTGCCGACCACCGCGAGCAGGGCCTGCGGGCTCACCGCGTAGACGCTGAGATAGCCGCCCTCGTTGCGTACGGTGGACTGCTGGAAGTCGCCCTGACCCAGCCGGGACCCGACCTGCCGGCCCAGCCCGAACATGGTGGCGGCCAGCGCCGCCAGGTCGTCCGGGTCGGCGCCGTTCTGCAGGTTGTGCGTGACGAGCAGCCCGTCGACGCCGCCGAGGACACAGCCGTGCACCCCGGGGATCTGCAGCCGCAGCGCCGACAGCTCCTGCCCGATGGCCGGGTACGGCAGGGCCGGGTTGCCGGCCAGCGAGGGCGGCAGCGTGCGCGGGGGTGGCAGGGCGCCGGCCCGGGCCGGCGTACGGCGGGGGAGGTCGTCCACCCGACTCACAGCTCCAGGGTCTCCTCGATCACGCGCAGCTGGTGCCGGGCCATCGCGAGGTTGGCCCGGCTCTTGCTCACCATCAGGTAGAGGAACAGCCCCTTGCCGGTGCGGTTGCTCAGCGGTCGGATCAGGTGGTACTGGCTGCCGAGCGTGATGAGGATGTCCTCGATCTCGTCGTCGAGCTTCAGCATCTCGATGGTGCGCAGCTTGGCCCGGACCACGTCGGTGTTGCCGGCGGCGGCGACGGTCAGGTCGATCTCGCCGGTGCCTCCGGCCACGCCGAGGGTCATGCCACTGGTGTAGTCGACGAGCGCGGCTCCGATCGCCCCGTCGATGCTCATCGCGTTCTTCAACGCGACGTCAAGATTGCCCACGGTTCTCTCCCCAGGTCTGACGGGATGCGCCGGCGGGCCCGCTCGCGGTGTCCGGCGGGGCTGACAGCCGACGTCTCCCGCGAATATGCTCCGTCGAGGCTTGCACAACGCCGTCCGCCCGGCACCGGCTCGGGCGATGATCCACCGAAGCGGAGCCCCCGGCTCGGCCGCCGGTCCCGTAAGTGGGACTCACCGTCGGATGGTCGATCCTGCCTCCTGCTGCTAGAGCGGGGACGTGTCGTCCCGCGTACCCCGTCTTCCGCAGTTCCCCGTCGCGACCGCCACGACCAGGTCTAATGTGGAGAGGGCGACGACTATTTGTGGCGTTCCGGTGGCGGCCGGGCGGTTCCCGGTGCACAGTGATCGCATGAGCGACGACGGAAGTGGTGGGCACTACTACTGGTGCACGCGACACCACCGGGTCGAGACCGATGCCGACGTGTGCCCCGCGAAGCACGTTCTCGGACCGTACGCCTCAGCCTCCGACGCGGAGAACGCCCTGCAGCAGGTGCGGGAGCGTAACGAAGCGTGGGATGCCGAGGACGCCCGTTGGGCCGGGGAGGGCCGCTAGACGGCGCGGGAGGGCCCGCGTCGAGGTGATCCGTGCTCCGCGAGGGCGAGAGCACGTCCCCAGGAAAGGGAACCGAGATGGCCGAAGCACAGCAGGCCACCCGCCCGGCCGCGAAACGGACGACCGCGAAGAGGACCACCGCGGGCAGGACGACGACGGTCACCAAGGCGTCGCCGAACGCCTCGGGCGCCGGCGCCGGACGGACGCCGGCGAAGAAGGCGGTGGCGAAGAAGGCCGCCGCCAAGAAGGTCGTGTCGGCGGCGCGCAAGGCGCCCGCCACCAGGGCCACGGCGGCCAGGACGACCGCCAAGAAGACCGCGGCCAAGAAGACCGCCGGTCGGACGGCGCCGGCCACGAAGACCACCGCCAAGAGCGCGCCGGCCAAGAAGGCCACCGCGAAGAAGACGGTGGCGAAGAAGGCGCCCGCGAAGAAGACCACGGCGGCGGCGAAGAAGACCACGGCGGCCCGGAAGACGACCACCGCCCGGACGACCACCGCGAAGAAGGCGCCGGCGAAGAAGACCACCGCCGCCAAGAAGACCACCGCGGCGAAGAAGGCGCCGGCCAAGAAGACCACCGCCTCGACGCGCCCCGCGGCGCGCAAGACGGCGGCCAAGAAGGCCCCGGCGAAGAAGACCACCACCGCGCGCAAGACCACCGCGGCCAAGAAGACCACGGCGGCCAAGAAGGCGCCGGCCCGCAAGACCACCACGGCCAAGCGGACCACCACCGCCCGCAAGGCCCCGGCCCGCCGGGCCTGACCCCGACCGCTCACCCGCGCGGCGGGAGCTGACGCCGTCGCGCCGGTGAGCGGAACGTGCGGGACGCTGTCAGGATTGACCGCGTGGTGATCCGACGCGTACTGGCGCCCCGCATCGACTTCGGCGCGCTGCGCCGCGAGCTGGGACTGCCCGAGAGCTTCCCGGCCGCGGCGCAGCGCGAGGCCGACACGGCGGCGGCCGCGCCGCCGCCGGCCGTCGCCGACCGCACCGACGTCCCGTTCGTCACGGTCGACCCGGCGACCTCGCGCGACCTCGACCAGGCGATGCACCTCGCCCGCCGTCCCGGCGGCGGCTACCGCGTGCGGTACGCGATCGCCGACGTGTTCACCCACGTACGCCCCGGCGGTGAGCTGGAGGCGGAGACGTGGCGCCGGGGCCAGACGGTCTACCTGCCGGACGGCAACGTGCCGCTGCACCCGCACACGCTCAGCGAGGGGGCGGCCAGCCTGCTGCCCGACGCCGACCGGGCCGCGGTGCTCTGGACCATCGACCTGGACGCCGACGGTGGCACGGTCGCGGTCACCCTGGAACGTGCCCTGGTGCGCAGCCGGGCGAAACTCGACTACGGCGGGGTGCAACGCGACGCCGACGCCGGCCGGCTGCCCGAGCCGATCGCCCTGCTGCCCGAGATCGGGGCCCTGCTCACCACCCGTGGTCTGCACCGGGGCGCGATCAACCTGCCGCTGCCCGAGCAGGACGTCGAGCCCGACGGCGACGGCTGGCGGCTGGTGCTGCGCGGTCCCGGGGCGATGGAGGAACACAACGCCCAGATCTCGCTGCTGACCGGCATGGCCGCCGCCGACATCATGCTCGCCGGCCGGATCGGGCTGCTGCGGACGATGCCGCGTCCCCGCGCGGAGGCGGTCGAGCGGCTACGGACCGCCGCCGGCCCGCTCGGCGTGCCGTGGCCGGACGGTGTCCCGGTCGGTCAGGTGCTCGCCGGGCTGGACGCGTCGCGACCCCGGGCCGCCGCCTTCGTCGACCAGGCCGCCGAGCTGATGCGCGGGGCCGCGTACACCGCCTTCGACGGCGCGGTGCCCGAGCAGCCCGAGCACGGCGGGGTGGCCGCCGCGTACGCGCACGTCACCGCGCCGCTGCGCCGGCTCGCCGACCGCTACGCCACCGAGGCGTGCCTGGCCCTGCACGAGGGCCGGGAGGTACCCGAGCACGTCCGGGACGCGCTGCCGAAGCTGCCGGAGGTGATGGCGACGACCGACCGTACCGCCGGCGCGGCCACCCGGGGCGCGATCGAGCTGGCCGAGGCGGTGCTGCTGGCGCACCGGGTGGGGGAGACGTTCGAGGCGGCGGTGCTGGACGTGGACGAGCCGCGCCCGGCGGGCAACGGCCGGGCCGGCCGGCCGCCCGGCGGCACTGTCGCGCTGGACGAGCCGCCGGTGCGGGCCCGCTGCGTCGGCGACCTGCCGCTGGGCGAGCGCGTCCGGGTCCGGCTGACCGTCGCCGACCCGGTGGAGCGCAAGGTCGCCTTCGAACGCGCCTGACCGGCGGTGGACGTCCCGCACCGACCCGGCGGGGGCGGGGATTGTCACAGCGCCTCGACGCGCCGACGCCGGGCACCCTTTGCGAGGATGACCGCATGGCTTACGACGCGACCACGCTGCCCGACGTCTCCGGGCTGACCGTCGGCATCATCGGTGGCACCGGCGACCAGGGGCGGGGACTCGCCTACCGGTTCGCCCGGGCCGGGCAGACCGTGCTGATCGGCTCCCGCGCCGCCGACCGGGCCGCTCAGGCCGCCGCCGAGATCGCCGCCCTGCCCGGGATGCCGGCCGGCGCGACGGTCACCGGCGCCGACAACGACGAGGTCGCCCGGCGCAGCGACGTGGTGATCGTGGCGGTGCCGTGGGACGGGCACGCCGCCACCGTCGCCGCGCTCGCCGAACCGCTGGCCGGCAAGATCGTCGTGGACTGCGTCAACCCGCTCGGCTTCGACAAGCAGGGCCCGTACGCGCTCACCGTGGCCGAGGGCAGCGCCGTGCAGCAGGCCGCCGCGCTGCTGCCCGACTCCCGGGTCTGCGCCGCGTTCAACCACGTCAGCGCGCCGCTGCTGGCCGACCCGGAGGTCGATCGGATCGACCTCGACGTGCTGATCTGCACCGAGGACCGGGACCTGGTGGGCGTGGTCGCCGCGTTGGCCGCCCGGATCCCCGGGATGCGGGGCATCTACGCCGGCCGGCTGCGCAACGCCCACCAGATCGAGGCGTTCACCGCGAACCTGATCGCGATCAACAAGCGCTACAAGGCGCACGCCGGCATCCGGGTCACGGATCTCTGAGCGGCGCTCGTTAAGAAGGGGCCCCTCCTCTACGCCAGGCGTTAAGAAGGGGCCCTTCCTTACACCTCAGAAGGTGTGTTCGGGGGCGGGGAACTCGCCGCCGCGTACCTCGTCGGCGAACCGGCGGGTGGCGTCGGTGAGCGCGCCGGCCAGGTCGGCGTAACGCTTGACGAACCGGGGCGCCCGGCCGGTGCGCAGCCCGGCCATGTCCTGCCAGACCAGCACCTGCCCGTCGGTGTCCGGGCCGGCGCCGATGCCGACGGTGGGGATGCGCAGCTCACCGGTGACGCGCTTGGCCACCTCGCCCGGCACCATCTCCAGCACCACCGCGAACGCGCCCGCGTCGGCCACCGCCCGCGCGTCGGCGAGCACCTCCTCGGCGGTGTCGCCCCGGCCCTGCACGCGGTAGCCGCCGAGCGTGTGCTCGCTCTGCGGGGTGAAGCCGATGTGCGCCATCACCGGGATGCCGGCCCCCACGATCGCCTCGATCTGGGCGGCGCAGCGCCGGCCGCCCTCCAGCTTCACCGCGTGGCAGCCGCCCTCCTTCATGAACCGCACCGCGGTGCGCAGCGCCTGCGCCGGCCCCTCCTCGTAGGAGCCGAAGGGCAGGTCGCCGACGATCAGCGAGTGCCTCGTGGCCCGCACCACGGCGCGGACCAGCGGCAGCAGCTCCTCGGCGGTGACCGGCAGCGTGGTCTCGTAGCCGAAGACGTTGTTCGCCGCCGAGTCGCCGACCAGCAGCACCGGGATTCCCGCCTGGTCGAAGATCGAGGCGGTGTACTGGTCGTACGAGGTGAGCATGGCCCACCGCTCGCCGCGCTCCTTGGCGGCGATCAGGTCACGGGTGCGGATCCGCCGGGTGGCCGGCCCGCCGTAGAGGGCGGTCACCTCGGTCGGGGTGGACTCCACCATGACAATCTCCTTCCTCGAGGCCGCGCGCGCGGTCCCCGGGTTCCCCGCGATCGTCGCACCGGGCGGCCGGTCGGGGGCAGGTCGGAGTGGAGGAATTCACTCCCGGCCGAGGCCCGCTCAGCCGTCCTCGCGCCAGCGGTTGGTGATCGGCAGTCGCCGGTCCCGCCCGAACGCCTTCATGGAGATCTTGGTGCCGGGCGCGGACTGCCGCCGCTTGTACTCGGCGGTATCCACCATCCGCAGCACCTTGTCCACCACCGCCGGGTCGTGGCCGGACTCGATCAGGCCGTCGCGGCCCAGGTCACCGTCGACGTAGCCGATCAGGATCGGGTCGAGCACGTCGTAGTCGGGCAGCGTGTCGCTGTCGAGCTGGCCGGGGCTCAGCTCGGCCGACGGCGGCTTGCCGATCGAGTTCTCCGGGATCGGCGGGGTCTCCCCGCGCCGGGCCGCGTCCGCGTTGCGCCACTTCGCCAGCCGCCAGACCAGCGTCTTCCACACGTCCTTGACCGGGTTGTAGCCGCCCACCGAATCGCCGTAGAGCGTCGAGTAGCCCACCGCCAGCTCGCTCTTGTTGCCGGTGGTGAGCACCAGGTGGCCCTCCTGGTTCGACAGCGCCATCAGGATCACGCCGCGCACCCGGGCCTGGAGGTTCTCCACCGCCACGCCGGACAGCGACATGTTGGCCAGGAACGTGTCCACCATCGGCTGGATCGGCTCGACGCGGTAGTCGAGGCCGGTCCGCTTGGCCAGGTCCTCGGCGTCGGTGCGGGAGTGCTCGGAGGAGTGCTGGCTGGGCATCGAGACGCCGACCACCCGCTGCGGGCCGAGCGCGTCCACCGCGAGGGCCGCCGCCACCGCCGAGTCGATGCCGCCGGAGAGGCCGAGCACCACCGAGGGGAAGCGGTTCTTGTCCACGTAGTCGCGCAGCCCCAGCACCAGCGCCTGCCACACCTCGGCCTCGTCGGCGACCGGCTCGATGATCCCGCCGGTCGCCGCCTCACCGGTCGGCGCGGCCGGGATGCCGGAGACCTCGTGGCGGACCAGCCGCATCCCGTCGGCCAGGTCGGTGGCGCCGCCGGTCGCCTCCGGCGCGGCCGGCAGCTCCACGTCGTGCACCAGCAGGTGCTCGACGAACTGCGGCGCCCGGGCCAGCAGCGTGCCGTCGGCGGCCACGATCAGCGAGTCGCCGTCGTAGACCAGCTCGTCCTGGCCGCCGACCATGTTCACGTACGCGATCGCCGCGCCCGCCTCGGCGGCGCGCCGGCGCACCAGCGGCAGCCGCGCGTCGTCCTTGTTCAGCTCGTACGGCGAGCCGTTGATGCTCAGCACCAGCCCGACGCCGGCCTGCCGGGCCACCGCGAACGGGCCGCCGGCCTGCCACAGGTCCTCGCAGATGGTCAGCGCCACGTCGACCCCGCCGACGCGCACCACGGTCAGCGTGTCGCCGGGAACGAAGTAGCGGTCCTCGTCGAACACCCCGTAGTTGGGCAGGTGGTGCTTGAAGTAGGTGGCCACCACCTCGCCGCGGTGCAGCAGCGCCGCCGCGTTGCGGGCCCCCCGGCCCGGCTCGGCGTCGGAGCTGACCTGCGGCGGCCCGTCCGCGTCCAGGTAGCCGACCAGGACCGGCAGGTCGCCGAGGCCGTCGGCGGCCAGGTCGGCGGCGAGCCGGTGCAGCGCGGCCCGGGACGCGGCGACGAAGGACCGGCGGAAGACCAGGTCCTCGACCGGGTAGCCGGTCACCATCAGCTCGGGGAAGAGGGCCAGCTGGGCGCCGGAGTCGGCGGCCTTGCGGGTCCACGCGCGGACCCGCTCGGCGTTTCCGGTGAGGTCGCCGACCGTCGGGTTGACCTGGCACAGGGCGAGACGCAGGGTGGGCATGTCCCCATCTTCCCCCAGTCGTCCCGCCCCAGTCCCGCCGGTCGCGGGAGACGCGGGCCACCGCCCGCCCGGCGTCCCCCGGGGCGGGACACGGCAGGACGACCCGCCGGGGGAGGGCGTAACGTCGGCGTAACGAGGCCGGTGAAGACTGAGCGGTCAGCCGGGCCGGCCCGACCGGTGCAGGACGTACGTGTCACGAGGGGTGGATGTGGACCGTCAGCAGGAGTTCGTCCTCCGTACGCTGGAGGAGCGGGACATCCGTTTCGTCCGGCTGTGGTTCACCGACGTGCTCGGCACGCTGAAGAGCGTCTCGGTGGCCCCGGCGGAGCTGGAGGCGGCCTTCGAGGAGGGCATCGGCTTCGACGGCTCCGCCATCGAGGGCTTCGCCCGGGTCTTCGAGTCGGACATGGTGGCCATGCCCGACCCGACCACGTTCCAGGTGTTCCCGTTCGAGGGCGGGGTCAGCGGCGAGAGCGCGCGGATGTTCTGCGACATCCTGCTGCCCGACGGCAGCCCGTCCTGGGCCGACCCGCGTCACGTGCTGCGCCGGATGCTCTCCCGGGCGGCCGACAAGGGCTTCACCTTCTACACCCACCCCGAGATCGAGTTCTTCCTGCTGGAGAACGGCCCGCAGGACGGCTCGGTGCCCGTTCCGGTGGACACCGGCGGCTACTTCGAGCACACCACGCACGCCGTGGCGCGGGACTTCCGCCGCCAGGCCGTGCTGGCGCTGGAGCGGATCGGCATCTCGGTGGAGTTCAGCCACCACGAGGTCGCTCCGGGTCAGCAGGAGATCGACCTGCGCTACGCCGACGCGCTCACCACCGCCGACAACATCATGACGTTCCGGCACGTGGTGAAGGAGGTGGCGCTCTCCACCGGGGTGCAGGCCAGCTTCATGCCGAAGCCGTTCACCGACCAGCCGGGCAGCGGCATGCACACCCACCTGTCGCTGTTCGAGGGGGAGCGCAACGCGTTCCACGACGCCGGCGACCCGATGAAGCTGTCCAAGGTCGCCAAGTCGTTCATCGCCGGGCTGCTCACCCACGCCCGGGAATACACCGCGGTCACCAACCAGTGGGTCAACTCCTACAAGCGGCTGTTCCCGCAGGCCCTGCCCGACCGGATCACCGAGAGCCCGGCGTACGTCTGCTGGGGTCACCTGAACCGCTCCGCGCTGGTCCGGGTCCCGGCCTACGGCAAGCCGAACTCGGCCCGGGTCGAGGTGCGGTCGCTGGACTCGGCGACCAACCCCTACCTGGCGTTCGCGGTGATGCTCGGCGCCGGCCTCAAGGGCATCGAGGAGGGCTACGAGCTGCCCCCGGGCGCCGAGGACGACGTCTGGTCGCTGAGCAGCGCCGAGCGCCGCGCCATGGGCTACGAGGCGCTGCCGGAGAACCTGTCCGAGGCGATCGACGTGATGGCCGGCTCCGAGCTGGTCGCCGAGGTGCTCGGCGAGCACGTCTTCGACTTCTTCCTGCGCAACAAGCGGGCCGAGTGGGAGCAGTACCGCCGCGAGGTCACCCCCTACGAGCGGCAGCACTACCTCTCGCTCTAGATCACCGTGGCGCGGTGCCGCTATCGTCTGCGGCACCGCCCGCGCACCCGCGCCGGGCGAACGGAGCCGGGGAGGGCGTTCGGTGCTGGGAGACCTGCTCAACGGGGCGTGGCAGAGCATCGTGTTCGGGGTCGTCGGGGTGGGCCTGATGGCCGCCGGGTTCCTGCTGGTCGACCTGCTCACGCCGGGCAAGCTGCGGGAGCTGATCTGGACGCGCCGCAACGGCAACGCGGCGCTGCTGCTCGCCGCCAACCAGCTCGGCATCGCAGGCATCGTGTTCACGGCCGTGCTGACCAGCTACAGCTCCTTCGCCAAGGGGCTGGCCTCCACGGTGATCTTCGGGCTGGTCGGTCTGCTGGTGATGGCGCTGGCGTTCCTGGTGCTGGACCTGCTCACCCCGGGCAAGCTCGGCGACGTCATCGCCGCCGACGAGCCGCACCCGGCGGCCCGGGTCAGCGCCGCCACCCACTTCGGCGCCGCGCTGATCGTCTGCGCCTGCATCGCCTGACGGTTGTCGGACCCGGGGCATAGCGTCCGGGACGTGAACCGCACCGACCGTCTCTACGCCCTGGTCGAGGAGCTGCGGGCGGTGGCGCCGCGCCCGCGCAGCGCGCGCTGGCTGGCCCACCGCTTCGAGGTCAGCACCCGCACCGTCGAGCGCGACATCAGCGCGTTGCAGGGCGCCGGGGTGCCGATCTGGGCCGAGCCGGGCCGCACTGGCGGCTACGTGGTCGACCGGGCGCGCACGCTGCCGCCGGTCAACCTGAACCCGGCCGAGGCGGTGGCGATGGCCGTCGCGCTGCACCGCCTCGGTGGCTCCCCGTTCGCCTCGGCGGCCGGGGCCGCGCTGCGCAAGCTGGTCGCGGTGATGCCGCCCGCCGCGGTGGCCGAGGCGCACCGGCTCGCCGGCCGGGTGCACCTGGTGGGCGAAGGGCCGGGCACCCCCGTCCCAGCCGCCGTCGCCGACGCGGTCGCCGCCGGGCGCGTGCTGCGCCTGCGGTACGCCGACCGCGACGGCGCCGACTCGGCGCGTGACGTGGAGCCGCTGGCCTACCTGGGCAACGCGACGCACTGGTACCTGGTCGCCTGGTGCCGGCTGCGCGACGGGCTGCGGTGTTTCCGCACCGACCGGATCCGTTCGGTGCGCCCGCTGGCCGAGCCGGTGACCCGGGAGCTGCGCCCCGACGACCTCGACCTCCCGGTCGACCGGGTCCGCCCGCTCACCCTGGTCTGAAACCCGACAGCGTTTCCGGTCCGGATGGGGGAGGCTGGCGGGTCTGCCGCCCCGGGGGAGGAACACGCGTGCCCGACACGCTCAGCTACGCCGACGCCGTACGCCTGTTGGGCGGGGAGAAGAGCAAGGTCGTCGACTGGTTCGACAAGCTGACCGGGGGAGTGCTGCTGGCCGCGTCGGTGCCGGTGCCGGCGCTGCTCGGCCTCTTCGACGCCAAGGCGGAGTTCGTCCGGCTCGGCCACGAAGTGGTACGGGTCGCGTCCGAGAAGCGCTCCGGGCTGTCCCGGTACGGGCGCACGCAGCGGTTGGAGGCCGCGCACGCGGTGATCGCGGTGACCGCGTTCTTCGAGGCGCTGGCCGAGGCGGACCTGCCCTTCGACTTCGCCGACCTGGAGCTGCGTCGGTCCGAGCAGCTGACCCTGGCAGGGGCGGGGTCGGAGAGCAGGCGGTCCGTCGCACGGGTCCTCTTCGAGATCCCGGCGCCGCTCCCCGCGCCCGAGGTGCCCTATGCGAGGCTGCGGGAATTGCTGCGGAACCACTACGTGCTTCTGGTCGGGCGGGTCGCGGACTTCGTCGACGGGCTGGCCGTGGGCGAACGGCTGACCGACGGGGAGAAGCAGTCGCTGCGGCAGGCGCTGGAGCGGATACCGGAGTTCGCGGTCGAGCGCCATCGTGATCTGCTCACCGCCTTGGCGGCGGATTTCCCGGAGGTCGCGTTCTGGGCCGGGCTGCACGAGCACGAGGCGACCCGCGGAGAGGTACGCCAGCTCGCGGTCGGGTTGGTCGAGCTGCGCGAGACGTTGGCGGCGATGGCCACCGGCGGCACGCCCAGCGACTGGCGGGAGGCGTTGGCCCGCTCGTACCGCGCACAGCTCGACCGGCCGATCATCAACTCGGGTGAGGTGCCGGACGGTCTCCGGGTCCCGGCGCTCGGCGTCGCGTACGTGCCGCCGTCGTACCGGGTGGCCGCACTGGGCGAGCAGTCGCGGCCGAGCGACGAGTCGTGGTGGGCGGTGCAGCCGGCCCGCGAGGATCTCGTCCAGTTCCTGATCGGGCATCTCACCTCCCCCCAGGCGGTTCACGCGCCGTTGCTGGTGCTGGGTCAGCCCGGTTCCGGCAAGTCCGTGCTGACCCGGGTCCTCGCGGCCCAGCTGCCGGCCCGTGACTTCCTGGTCGTCCGCGTGGTGCTGCGGGAGGTCCGGTTGGAGGCGGACCTTCAGGATCAGATCGAGCAGGCCGTGCGGGACGCCACCGGGGAGCGGTTGGCATGGCCCAAGCTGGCGCGGTCGGCCGGCGACGCCCTGCCGGTGGTGCTGCTGGACGGCTTCGACGAACTGCTCCAGGCCACCGGCGTGACCCAGACGGACTACCTGCTCAAGGTGGCCCAGTTCCAGCAGCGCGAGGTGGATCAGGGGCGACCGGTGGCGGTGCTGGTCACGAGCCGGACCAGTGTGGCCGACCGGGCGAAGCCACCGCCGGGGACCGTCGCGCTCCGGCTGGAGCCGTTCGACCCGGCACGGGTCGCCCGCTGGGTGACCACCTGGAACGCGGCCAACTCCGACGGTTTCGCGGTGCTCGGCGTGCCGCCGCTGGATCCGGCGGCCGTGCTGACCCACCGCGAGCTGGCCGGGCAGCCACTGCTGTTGCTCATGCTCGCTCTCTACGCCGCCGACGGCAACGACCTGCGGTCGGCCGGCACGCTCGGCCGGGGTGAGCTGTACGAGAAGCTGCTGCGTAGCTTCGCCCGGCGTGAGGTGGTCAAGCACCGGGAGGGGCTGTCCGAGCGGGAGTTGTCCCGCGCCACCGAGGCGGAGCTGCGCCGGCTGGCCGTGGTGGCCTTCGCGATGTTCAACCGGGGCGTGCAGTGGGTCACCGAGGAGGAGTTGGAGACGGACCTCGGCGAGCTCGCGTTCCTGGCCGGCGGGGCGCCGCAGGCGCGCGCCGACGGCAGCCTCCGGGTGCCGTTGCGGGCCGCGGAGATCGTGCTGGGGCGCTTCTTCTTCGTCCACCGGACGCAGGCGCTGCGGGGGGACCAGCGGACGGAGACGTACGAGTTCCTGCATGCCACCTTCGGCGAGTTCCTGGTCGCCCGGACGACCGCGCTCGTGCTGGAGGAGTTGGCTGCACGGGAGGCGGCGACGACCATGTTGCGGAGCGCGTCGGTCGACGACGATCCACTGCACGCGCTGCTGTCGTTCGCGACCCTGACCGGGCGGGCGCCGGTCGTCGCGTTCCTCGTCGAGGCTCTCCGGTCGTCTCCGGGCGATCACGCGGCGGGCATCCTCGACGTGCTGCTGCGCCTGTTCCAGAGCGTGCACCACGGACGGCCCGGGCGGACGTTCGCCTCGTACCGGCCCCGGGCGCTGTCGGTGCCCGAACGGCACGCCGTCTACAGTGCGAACCTGCTTGTGCTGGCGCTCTGCGCGGTCGAGGAGCTGGCCGGCGGTCAGCTCTATCCGGCGGAGCCGGACGTCCGGGTGCCCTGGACGCGCCAGGCACTGCTCTGGCGCTCGCAGCTCGCCGAGGGCGAGTACCGGAGTCTGGTGAACGCCGTCGCGCTGGACCGGCGGGGCGACGGCCGGCGCCGGGAGATCGGCCTGAGCCTCGCTCCGGAGGGATGGAGACCGCCGGACGTGGACCTCGGGTGGACGTTCCCGCCCACCTCGTCGTCGGAGTCGAACTGGTTGCAGGTGGAGTCCGGGCCGGACGCCGCCTTCCTGCGTTCGGTGGCCAACTTCGAGTGTGGCGTCGCCGGTGACGCGGTCCAGCACGCGCTGGAGCCGCTGGTGGAGATGTTCCCACCGGGGTTCGCCTGGGTGGTACGTGGTGGCGACACGGGGCAACTGTCGGTGGGCCGCATGCTCGTGACGACGGTCCTGGGGATGCCGGGCCTCGGGCCCGCGGACCGGGCGGCACACTATCGCGTGGTCGCGTCGCTGGTGATCGCCTTCCACGGCTCGGACGAGCGGGACGAGGTCGACATGGCGGTGGTGCTGCTGGACCGGCTCGCCGCCGATCGCCTCGTGACCCGGGCCGCCGCGATCGCGGTGCTGAGCAGTCTCGAGTTCGTGCCGACGGCCGGGGACCGGGCCGCCGGCGCCTTCCTCCGCTGTTGCCTCGCGCTGATCGGCGCCGACGACCCGGAGACCCGTCAGGTCGCCCGCATCGTGGGGCGAACGTTGCACGCCGACCAGGGCTCGTGGAGCGCGTACACCGAGGAGTTGGCGGTGGAGGCGGTGGTCCGCCTCACCGAACTGGGGATCGACGAGTTCCACCTCAGCCCGGCGGAGGCCGACCGGCTCGCCCGGCTGTTCGCCGGACGCCGCCCGGATCTCGTCGATCGGATCCGACCGCTGGTGCTGGCTCCCGTGCCGCCACGACCGTCCACCGGACGGGCTTTGTCCGGCGGTGACGTGGCGGTGTGATTCCGAAACACCGACAGGACGGTGTCGCGGCGGCCGCTCAGGCTGACTTCTGACGACGCCGGCCGGACGGCCGGCGCGACGACAGGAGGCAGCATGTCCAGCACGCCCGTGACCTGGTTCGAGATCGGCTCCGACCGGCCGGACGAGGCGCAGCGGTTCTACGCCGAGATGTTCGGCTGGTCCTTCGAGGAGCAGGGCGGCCCGGGTGGGTCGTACCGGCAGACGGCGGCCGGCGGGGAGCCGGGGATCGGCGGCGCGATCCGGGGCACCGACTCCGCCGCCGACAACTACGCGATCTTCTACGCGCAGGTGACCGACGTGGCGGAGACCTGCCGCCGCGCCGAGTCGGCGGGTGGCACGGTGCTGGCGCAGCCGGTCACGACGCCGAGTGGGCTGACGCACGCCCGCCTGCGCGACCCGTCCGGCAACCTGCTCGGCGTCTTCACCCCGCCGGCCGCCGGCTGACCGCACCCTTGCTCCCGGCCGGTGGGCCAGCCGGGAGCAAGGTGTTGCGGTGGGTGCAAGCGGTTGCGCGCACCGTCGATTGTGAACCCCTGGTTTCCGGGGATCGAAGCTGGTAACTTCCTGGCACCACGCGTCGCAAGTTCTTGCAACGCCTTCATCCCCTTGCGCCCGTCGTGCGGGCGGGGGTGTCAGGAGAGCGCCATGAGGGGCACGACCACCACCACCCGCCGCCGGTGGGGAGCGCTCGCGCTCGCCGCCGGCGTGCTCGCCGCGCTGCTGCCGTTCACCGCCGCCGCGGCGGCCAACACCGTCACCGTCTACTACCAGCCACCGGCCGCCTGGGGCGCGTCGGTCAACATCCACTACGGCGTCGACGGGCAGGCCTGGACCGCCGTGCCCGGCGTACCGATGGACACCGCCTGCGCCGGGTGGCGTCGCCGGACCGTCGACCTCGGTGCGGCCACCGGCCTCCAGGTCGTCTTCACCAACGGCAGCGGCGTCTGGGACAACAACAACGGCGCCAACTACCGGCTCACCGCCGGCGCGGTGACCGTCGCCGCCGGGCGGATCGGCGCGGGCGATCCCTGCGCCACGCCCCCGCCGACATCCACGCCGACGCCGACACCGACCGGAAGCACCGGCGGCGGGAACACCGCCGAGGTCTGGTACCACCTCACCCCGCGCGGCTGGTCCACCGCGAACCTGCACTACCGGCCCACCGGCGGCACCTGGACCACCGCGCCGGGCGTGGCCATGGAGACGCGCTGCGCCGGTTGGGCCCGCCGGGTCGTCGACCTCGGCGCCGCCACCGGGCTCACCGCCGCGTTCAACGACAACGCCGGCACCTGGGACAACAACGGCGGCGCCGACTACACCCTCGGCGCCGGGCGCAGCATCGTCGACAACGGCCGGGTCACCGCCGGGGCCGCCGACCCGTGCGCGCCGGTCGTGCCGGACACCGGCCCGCCGTCCACGCCGAGCGGGCTCACCGCCGTCGCCGACGGGCTGGCGGTCACCCTGAGCTGGACCGCCGCGACCGACGACCGGGCCGTCACCGGCTACGAGCTGACCCGCACCGGGGGCGCGGGCGCCGTCACGGTCACCAGCACCACCACCCGGTACGTCGCGTACGACCTGCGGCCCGCCACCACGTACACCTGGACGGTGCGGGCGCTCGACGCGGCCGGCAACCGGTCGGCGGCGAGCGCGCCGGCGTCCGCGACCACCGGCAACCCGCCGGCCGGCGGCGCGCCACTCGGCGGCGATCCGCGCGAGGACAGCATCTACTTCGTCATGACCGCGCGGTTCGCCGACGGCGACCCGGCCAACAACCGGGGCGGCAGCCAGCACGTCGCCTCGGGAAACGCGGCGAACGACGACCCGATGTTCCGGGGCGACTTCAAGGGGCTCGTCGACAAGCTCGACTACGTCAAGGCGCTCGGGTTCTCCGCCATCTGGATCACGCCGGTGGTGCTCAACCGCTCCGACTACGACTACCACGGCTACCACGGCTGGGACTTCTACCGGGTCGACCCGCGGCTGGAGAGCGCCGGCGCGTCCTACCAGGACCTGATCAACGCCGCGCACGCCAAGGGCATCAAGATCTTCCAGGACGTGGTCTACAACCACAGCTCCCGGTGGGGCGCCAAGGGCCTGTTCACGCCCACCGTCTACGGCACCCGCGACGACCAGTGGAAGTGGTATTACGACCAGCCGCAGGCCGGCCGGGCCTACGACCCGATGGTCGAGGCCACCGGCACCGACCCGGCGCTCACCCCGGCGCAGAACGCCAAGGCCAAGGGCCGGCCGTACAACGGCGACGTCTGGTCGTCCGCCGCGCCCGCCGGCAACCAGTGCCTGAACTGGGGTACGCCGACCGGCGGGCGCAGCGCCGAGGGCTACACCCTCTACCAGTGCCAGTGGCCCACGCCGAACAGCAGGCTCTTCCCCGCCGACAGGTACCACCAGTGCTGGATCGGCAACTGGGAGGGCGAGGACGCGCGCAGCTGCTGGCTGCACGAGGACCTGGCCGACTTCAACACCGAGAACGCGCAGGTGCAGCGCTACCTGATCGACGCGTACAACCGGTTCATCGACATGGGGGTGGACGGCTTCCGGATCGACACCGCCGTGCACATCCCCCGGGTCACCTGGAACCGGCGCTTCCTGCCCGCCATCCAGCAGCACGCCGTGTCGAGGTTCGGCGAGAAGGGCCGGGACTTCTACGTCTTCGGCGAGGTCGCCGCGTTCGTCAACGACAAGTGGAACCGGGGCTCCGTCAACCACTCCGCCCAGTTCTTCACCTGGTCCGAGCGCAGGGAGTACAGCCCCGACGACGTGCGGGCCGCGATCGAGCAGTACGACTACGAGCAGCTGCTCGGCCCGTCCGGACAGCCCACCACCGACAACGCGTTCCTGCGCGGCAACGCGTACCACGCGCCGGACCACTCGAAGTTCTCCGGCATGAACGTGATCGACATGCGGATGCACATGAACTTCTCCGACGCCGGCAACGCGTTCGGCAACGGGAAGGACTCCGACGACAGCTACAACGACGCCACCTACAACGTGGTCTACGTCGACAGCCACGACTACGGGCCGAACAAGTCCTCCACCCGCTACGCCGGCGGCACCGACGCCTGGGCGGAGAACATGAGCCTGATGTGGACGTTCCGCGGCATCCCGACGCTCTACTACGGCTCGGAGATCGAGTTCCGCAAGGGCGCCCGGATCGACTGCGGACCGAGCTGCCCGCTCGACACCACCGGCCGGGCCTACTACGGCGACCACCTCGCCGGCAGCGTCACCGCCGCCGACTTCGGGGTGGTCGGCTCGGCCAGCGGGGCGGTCGCCACCACGCTCAGCCAACCGCTGGTGAAGCACGTGCAACGGCTCAACCTGATCCGGCGGGCCGTGCCGGCGCTGCAGAAGGGGCAGTACTCGACCGAGGGCGTCAGCGGCGCGATGGCGTACAAGCGGCGCTTCACCCAGGGCGCGGTGGACAGCTTCGCCCTGGTCACCGTGTCCGGCGGCGCCACGTTCAGTGGCGTGCCGAACGGCCGGTACACCGACGCGGTCACCGGCGACGTCCGCACGGTCACCGACGGCACGCTGACCGCCTCGGTCAGCGGCCGGGGCAACCTGCGGGTCTACGTGCTCGACCTGCCCGGCAACCCGGCGCCGGGGAAGGTCGGCGGGGACGGGCCGTACCTGCGCTGACGACGGCGTGGCGGGGTCCGGACGTGTCCGGACCCCGCCCTCGCCTGGGTGGCCCCGCCGGGGCCGGCCGGGAGGGAGGTGCGGCCGGCGAGGGGAGGCGGGGCCACCGGGTCACTCGCCGGGCCTGCCGTCCTGGCCGTGCCAGCCGCGGTGGCCGCCCCCGCCCGGGCCGGGGAACACGCCGGCCTCGGCGGCCTTGAGCACGGCGTCGGCCTGCTCCTGGGTCAGCTTCCCGTCCTTGACGGCCTGGTCCAGCCGCTCCTTCAGGGCGGCCTGCCGGTCCTGCGTCGACGGCGGCTGCGGCCGCTCCGGCCGGTCGGCCTGGCGCTGCTCGCGCAGCTTCTCCAGCGCGGCGGTCACCTTGTCGGCCGGGACGCCCAGCTCCTTGGCGAGCGCGTCGGCGAACTCGGCCTGCCGGTCGGCGTGCCGCTGCTGGCGCTCGCCGTCGCGGTCGGCGCTCGTGCTGGCGCTCGGGGCGGGGCTCTTGTCGTCGGCGAGCGCCACCGTCGGGGCGGCGATCCCGACGCCGAGCACCCCGGCGGCGGCGAGGCCGACCAGCAGGCGCTTCCTCGTCGTGCGGATCATGCGGTTCTCCTGTTCGGTGGTGGTGCGATGACGTCACCGACAGTGACCGCCGGAGCTGGGGGCCACCCGTGGCGAACCTGTCAGCGAGCTGGCAATCGGGCCACCGATCCGGACAAATGCGGTTGCGGGGCCGCCGGGGCGGCCGTGAGGCTGGGCGGAATCCCGACGGAAGGCATCCCTCATGACTCAGCCCGTCATCCGCGAGGTCCCGCTCACCGGGCCGGGCTCCGGCCCGTACGCGATCACGGTCGGGCCGGACGGCGCGCTCTGGCTGACGCTGGCCGGTTCCGGCGGTGTCGCCCGGCTCGGCCTCGACGGCGAGGTGCGGACCTACCGCGCCGACCCGCCGGAGAGCCGGCCGCTGATCATCACCACCGGCCCGGACGGCGCGCTCTGGTACACCCGCTCCGGCGACCACCGGCTCGGCCGGACCACCGTCGACGGCGAGAGCGGCTCGGTCGCGCTACCGCCCGGCTGTTCCCCGTGCGGCCTGGTCGCCGGGCCGGACGGTGCGCTCTGGTACGCCGGCATGGGCGACGACACGGTCGGCCGGGTCACCGTCGACGGGGAGGTCGCCACGTTCCCGCTGCCGGTCACCAAGGCGTTCCCGTCGATGCTGGCCGTCGGGCCGGACGAGGCGCTCTGGCTGACGCTGAACCAGGCGAACGCGATCGCCCGGGTCGACCTCGACGGGTCGGTGGCGGTGCACCCGCTGCCCACGGACGCGGCCGGGCCGGTCGGCATCACCCGGGGCGGCGACGACGCGCTCTGGTTCGTCGAGATCGGCGCCGGGCAGCTCGGCCGGATCACCCCGGACGGGCGGATCGACGAGTTCCCGCTGCCGGACCGGACGTCCCGCCCGCACGCGATCGTCGCCGACCCGGCGGGCGGCTGCTGGTTCACCGAGTGGGCCGCGAACCGCATCGCCCACGTCGCCCCCGACGGCCACGTCACCGCCCACGACCTGCCGACGCCGAATTCCGAACCCCACGGCCTGACGGTCACCCCCGACGGCGCGGTCTGGGCCGCCCTGGAAACCGGCGCCGTCGCCCACCTCCCCCCGGGATCGACAGGGGTCAGCGGACGGCGGGGGTGACCGTCAGGGTGGCGGTGGTGGTGTCGAGGACGGCGGGGGTGCCCACCGGGACGGTGAGCTGACCGGGGCCGTGGCCGACGGGGAGGCCGCCGAGCACCGGGACGCCGAGGTCGCCGAGGCGGTCGGTGAGCACGTCCACCACCGTCGTGTCCCAGCCGTCGGCGCACTCGGTGAACTGGCCGACCGCCACCCCGGCGAGCCCGTCCAGGGCGCCGCAGCGGCGCAGGTGGGTGAGCATCCGGTCGATCTTGTAGGGCGGCTCCTGCACCTCCTCGACCAGCAGGATCGCGCCGGTCAGGTCGGGCATGTCCGGGGTGCCGATCGACGCGGTGATCAGGCACAGGTTCCCGCCCAGCAACCGGCCCTCGGCCCGGCCGGGCACCCGCACCGGATACGTCTCCTCCGCCTCGACCGCCGCGACGGTCACCGGTTCGGTGCTGGTCAGCGCCGCGTGCAGCGACTCCGCCGAGCGGATCGGGGTGCGCTCGTCCCGCCAGGCGGCGCCCGGGCCGTGCACCCCGGCGAGCCGCGCGCCGCGCCAGAGCGCGAACTGCAGCGCGGTGATGTCGGAGAAGCCCGCCACCACCTTCGGGTCCCGGCGTACCGCGGCCATGTCGATCAGGTCGACCACCCGCTGCGCCCCGTAGCCGCCCCGGGTGCAGATCACCCCGCGGATCTCCGGGTCGGCGAACGCCGCGTTCAGGTCCGCGGCCCGCAGCGCGTCGTCGCCGGCCAGGTAACCCCGGCGGGCGTACGCGTTCGGCGCGGGCACCGGCCGCAGGCCCCAGCCGGTGAGCAGCTCGACGCCGCGGGCCACCCGCTCCGGGCGGGTCGGGCCGGACGGCGACACCAGCATCACCGCGTCGCCGGGACGCAGGGCCGGTGGGCGCAGGCAGTCGTCGGTGGGCACGACCGGGAGCCTAGTGCGGCCGAGCCGGACCGTCCGCCGCCGGGCGCACCGGCTAGCCTCGACGTCGTGGCGACCGCGCTGGTGATCGAGAACGACCCGACCGACGACCTCCGCCGCCTGGGGGAGTGGCTCACCGAAGGGGGCCTGGAGCTGCGCGTCGTGCGCCCGCACGCCGGCGACGCGCTCCCCGCCGACCTGGAGGGATACGCCGCCCTGGTGGTCCTCGGCGGCGACCAGCAGGCCTACCCGCTGCCCGACGACAGCCCCGGCGCGGCCTGGTTCCCGGCGCTGGAGGGGCTGCTGCGCAAGGCGGTCCGCCGGCGGGTGCCCACGCTGGCCATCTGCCTGGGCGCGCAACTGCTCGCCACCGCGCACGCCGGCCGGGTCGAGCGCAGCCCGTCCGGGCCGGAGATCGGCCCCACCGTGGTGGGCCGGCGCGACGCCGCCGAGACCGACCCGCTGTTCCGCTACGTGCCGTTGATGCCCGACGTGCTTCAGTGGCACGCCGACGAGATCACCGAGCTGCCGCACGGTGCGACGCTGCTCGCCGCCTCCACCCGCTACCCGCACCAGGCGTTCCGCCTCGGCGACCGGGCCTGGGGCCTGCAGTTCCACATCGAGTGCGACACCGCGATGATCGCCGAGTGGTCCCGCGACTCGGCCACGCTGGCCGAGCTGGGCTACGACCCGGAGCTGGTGGTGGCCGCCTGCGACCGGGCGATGGCCGACGTCGAGGAGGCCTGGCAGCCGTTCGCGATCCGGTTCGCCGCGCTCGCCCTCGGCGAACTCGGCGACGACAGCACCCGCCGCAGCCTGCCGCTGCTCGGGGCGTGACGTGACCCGGCCGGCCCGCGGACGCCTGGCCCGCTACGGCTTCGCCGAGGGAGACGGCGCCACCCGCGCCGCCGACCTGCTCGGCCCGGACGGGCTCGACCTGTGGCGCCCGGAGGCGCAGGAACCGGCCGACGAGCACGCCGCCGAGCTGCTCACCGCGCTGTCCCGGGCCGCCGACCCGGACCTGGCCCTGCGCCAGCTGCACCGGCTGGTCGAGTCGGAGCGGCGCGCCGGGGACGAGGTGGCGGTCCGCGACGCGCTGGCCGCCGACCCCGGGCTGCGCCGCCGGCTGGTCGCCGTGCTCGGCGCGTCCTCGGCGCTCGGCGACCACCTGGTGGCCAACCCGGGGCAGTGGGCCGTGCTGGCCACCGAGCCGGACGGTCTCGCCCCCACCGCCGACGGGCGGCTCGACCTGACCGTGGCGGGCCGGCTGACCACCGTCACCGGCGCGGTCCCGCTGCTGCGGCAGGCGTACCGGCTGGCGCTGCTGCGGATCGCGGCGGCCGACCTGACCGGCGGGCGGGGCCTGGAGCAGACCATGGCCGCGCTGTCCGGGCTGGCCGACGCCACCCTGGCCGCCGCCTACGACATCGCCGTCGACGAGCTGCCCGAGGGCACCCCCCGGCCCCGGCTGGCGGTGGTGGCGATGGGCAAGTGCGGGGGCGACGAGCTCAACTACGTCTCCGACGTCGACGTCATCTTCGTCGCCGCCGCCGACGACGACCTGTCCGCCGCCACCCAGGTCGCCACCCGGCTGATCCACGTCTGCGGGCTGGTCGCCTGGCCGGTCGACGCGGCGCTGCGCCCGGAGGGCAACCGGGGCCCGCTGGTCCGCACGCTCGCCAGCCACCTGGCCTACTACAAGCGTTGGGCCCGCACCTGGGAGTTCCAGGCGCTGCTCAAGGCCCGCCCGGCGGCCGGCGACCTGGACCTGGCCCGGGAGTGGATCGAGGCGCTCGCCCCGCTGGTCTGGACCGCCGCCGAGCGGCCGGAGGCGGTCGAGGACGTCCGCGCCATGCGCCGCAAGATCCTCGACAACGTGCCGCCGAAGGAGCTGGAACGCGAGATCAAGCGCGGTCCGGGCGGGCTGCGCGACATCGAGTTCGCCGTCCAACTGCTCCAGCTCGTGCACGGCCGCGGCGACGAGTCGCTGCGGGTGCCCGGCACCGTCCCGGCGCTGCGCGCCCTGGTCGCCGGCGGCTACGTCGGCCGCGCCGACGGCGAGGCGCTGCTCCGCGGCTACCGCTTCCTGCGCGCCGTCGAGCACCGGCTCCAGCTGCAGGGCCTGCGCCGCACCCACACCGTGCCGACCGAACCGGCCGCGCTGCGCTGGCTCGCCGCCGCGCTCGGCTACGCGGCCACCCCGGGCCGCAGCGCCGTCGAGGAGTTCCGCGCCGAGTGGGTCACCCACGCCGCCGAGGTACGCCGGCTGCACGCCAAGCTGCTCTACCGGCCGCTGCTGGAATCCGTCGCCCGGGTGCCGGCCGAAGGGCTGCGCCTCACGCCCGAGGCGGCCCGGCACCGGCTGGAGGTGCTCGGCTTCGCCGACCCGGCCGGGGCGCTGCGGCACCTGCAGGCGCTCACCGGCGGCGTCAGCCGCACCGCCGCGATCCAGCGCACGCTGCTACCGGTGCTGCTGGACGAGTTCGCCGACGCCCCGGAGCCGGACCGGGGGCTGCTCAACTACCGGCAGGTCTCCGACAAGCTCGGCAGCACCCCCTGGTACCTGCGCCTGCTGCGCGACTCCGGCCCGGTGGCGCGCCGGCTGGCCCGGGTGCTCTCCTCCTCCCGCTACGCCGCCGACCTGCTGGCCCGCGAGCCGGAGGCGCTGCGGCTGCTCGCCGAGGACACCGAGCTGACCCCGCGCCCCCGGGACACCCTGGTCGAAGGCTTCACCGCCGCGGCGGCCCGGCACGACGACCCGGTCGAGGCCACCCGGGCGGTCCGCGCGTTGCGCCGCCGCGAGCTGGTCCGGATCGCCTGCGCCGACGTGCTCAGCCGGGCCGGGTCGCTCGCCCCGCTCACCCCGCGCCCGGTCGGCGGCGGGGAACGCCGGCCCACAGTGGTCGACGTGACCGCGGTCGGCACCGCGCTGTCCCACGTCACCGACGCCACGCTGGCCGCCGCGCTGCGCGCCGCCCGGGCCGCCCAGCCCGGCCCGCCCGGCCTGCGCTTCGCGGTGATCGGCATGGGCCGGCTCGGCGGGTACGAGTCCAACTACCTCTCCGACGCCGACGTGCTCTTCGTCTACGACCCGCCGGCCGGGACGGAGGAGAGCGCGGCCAGCGCCGCCGCGCACGCGATCGCCGAGGAGTTGCGTCGGCTGCTCTCCGCGCCCGCCCCCGACCCGCCGCTCGGCGTCGACGCCGACCTGCGCCCGGAGGGCCGGCAGGGCCCGCTGGTGCGCAGCCTGGCCGCCTACGCCCAGTACTACGCCCGGTGGTCGCGGGTGTGGGAGGCGCAGGCGCTGCTGCGGGCCCGGTTCGTCTGCGGCGACGCCGACCTGGGCGCGCAGTTCGAGGCGATGATCGACCCGGTGCGCTACCCGGCCGACGGGCTGACCCGCGAGCAGGTGGTGGAGATCCGCCGGATCAAGGCGCGGGTGGAGACCGAGCGCCTGCCCCGCGGCGCCGACCCGGCCACCCACACCAAGCTGGGCCGGGGCGGCCTCGCCGACGTCGAGTGGGCGGTGCAGCTGCTCCAGCTCCGGCACGCCGGCCGGCTGCCGGAGCTGCGCGTCACCCGTACCCTCGACGCCCTGGCCGCCGCCCGCGACGCCGGCCTGCTCGACGGCGGGGACGCAGCCGAGCTGGCCGCCGGCTGGACCCTCGCCGCGCAGGTCCGCGACGCGTTGATGCTGGTCCGGGGTCGGGCCGGCGACCAGCTGCCCCGGCACGGGGTGGAGCTGGCGGGCGTGGTGCGCCTGCTGGGTCACGAGGACCCGGGCGAGTTCCTCGACGAATACCTGCGCACCGGCCGCCACTCCCGCACCGTCGTCCAGCGCATCCTCGAAGCCCCGCTCTGAGCTCGGGCGGAAACCGCCCCGGGTGATGAGTTCTCGCGCCCGTGCCCGTCACACCTACGACGGCACACGACGAGACGTGAGGATGACGAGATGAGTGCGGACACACGGCCCGCGGGGTGGGGCGAGGTCGACGAACCGGTCTTCTCCGGGCTGACCGAGCGGCACCGGCGGGAGCTGCACGTGCACTGCTACCGGATGCTCGGGTCGTTCGAGGACGCCGAGGACGCCGTGCAGGAGACGTTCCTGCGGGCGTGGCGGCGCCGGGAGACCTACGCGGGACGGTCGACGGTGCGCGCCTGGCTCTATCGGATCGCCACCAACGCCTGCCTGGACCTGCTGGCCAAGCGTCGCCCGCAACCGGCGACCGGCGGCGAGGTGCCCTGGTTGCAGCCCTACCCGGACCGACTGCTCGACGAGCTGCCCGCCGGCGACGCGGACGAGCCGGAGGCGGTCGCCGTCGCGCGGGAGACGATCGAGCTGGCGTACCTGGTCGCGGTCCAGCACCTCGCGCCGCGCCCACGCGCCGTGCTGATCCTGCGCGACGTGCTCGGCTGGCCGGCGCGGGACGTCGCCGAGCTGCTCGGCGACTCCGTCAACTCGGTGAACAGCGCGTTGCAGCGGGCCCGCGCCGGCATGCGCGCGCACCTGCCCGCCGAGCGACAGGACTGGACCGGCGGCGACGAGGACGCCGGCACCCGCGAGCTGGTGCGCCGCTTCACCGACGCCAGCGTCGACAAGGACATCGACCGGCTCGCCGCGCTGCTGCGCGACGACGTCCGCTGCTCGATGCCGCCCACGCCGGGCCTCCAGGTCGGCCGCGACGCGGTGGTCGGCGACTGGGTCGCGGACGGCTTCGGGGAGCTGGGGCGCCTACGCGCCGTCCCGACCGCGGTGAACCGGCAGCCCGCCGTCGCCTTCTATCTCTGGCGGGAGGGGGAGGGCGCGTACCTGCCGCTGACGCTCGACGCCCTGCGCGTCACCGACGGGGCGATCACCGAGATCGTCACGTTCCACGCCGACCAGTTCCCCCGGCTCGGCCTGCCCGAGCGCCTGCCGGCCGACGGCACCGAGTAGCCCCCGGTGCGGACGCTCACGCTGCCCGGCGGCGCGCGCGTCGCCGTGGTCGCGGCCCAGTGGCGCGACGCGTTCGCCGTCGTCACCCGCGGGCGGGTGCAGCTGGAGCTGCGCGACGGCGCACCCGGGCCGGTCCTCGGCCGCGACGCCTGCTTCTGGCTGCGCGACACCGGCGTACGCGCCCTGCGCAACCCCGACCGGCGCACCGCGACGGTGCGCATCCACACCCCCGACAACGAACCCTGGAGGAACGACATGACCAGCGGCAACGACACCGCGGTGGCCGCCGGACCGGTGGCGGGCCGGACCGGCCACCGCTTCCGCCGGCTCGCCGGCACCGGCCTGCTCGCCACGCTCGCGGCGGTGCTGGCCACCACGCTCGCCGCCGCGCTCGCCCGCGCCCTCGGCGTCGACTTCGCGATCCCCGACGGCGGCGAGCGGATCCCGCTGGGCGGGTTCGCGGTGGTGACCGGCTTCTTCTCGGTCGTCGGCGTGGTCCTCGCCGCCGCCCTGCTGCGGTGGAGCGCCCGCCCCGCCGC
Organism: Micromonospora sp. WMMD754; assembly: GCF_049315235.1. NCBI lineage: Bacteria > Bacillati > Actinomycetota > Actinomycetes > Micromonosporales > Micromonosporaceae > Micromonospora > Micromonospora sp. WMMD754. The sequence goes on along the minus strand of NZ_CP186058.1, from coordinate 321,374 downwards.
GCGGTTCGGGTGGACGGCCGGGACGCTGACCGCGATCTCGTTGGTCCCGCCGTTCCTGGTCGGGGCGGACGCCGCCACCGTCGCCGCGCTGGTCGGGCTGCACCTCGTCGCGGCGGCGGTGATGATCCCGGCCCTGGCCCGGAGCCTGCGCGCCGGGTGAGCCGGCGGCTCAGCTGCCGAGGGTGTACGTGCCGGCGCGGGGGACCGTCACCACGGTCCACCCGCCGTCGGCGGCGATCGTCGCGCCGCCGGTGACGGTCAGCCAGCGGTCGTGCCGGACCCGGACCGGGACCGGGCCGGGTCCGGGGGCGCTGAAGGTGACCGAGGCGCCGTCCTGCCGGACCAGCTCGCCGGGCGCGCCCACGAGCGGGGTGGGGTCGGCCACCGCGTACAGCCGCCAGTGCCGGCCCGACCAGACCTCGGTCAGGTACGGCTGGCCCGCGGTCACCAGCTCCGCCTCCGGCCGCCCCACCCAGGACAGCTCGACGTCCGGCACGGCCACGTACTGCACCGCGTTGTCGGCCAGCCAGGCCCGGTAGGAGTCGGGGGTCAGCGGGACGCCGGTGCCCGAGGCGCCGGGGACCGTGGTGAAGAACAGCGGGTTGCGGTCGATGTCGGCCTGCCGCAACCAGCCCCGGGCCAGCGGCACCTCGCCGAGGCGGGCGGCCTCCCAGTAGTTGCGCGTCGGCGGCACCTCCACCCGCCCGGTGAGCCCGCGCCGGTCCAGCTCCGCGCGCAGCGGCGCGAAGTAGGCCGGATCGGCCGTCGGGTCGCCGGCGCTGCGCAGGTCGGCGGTGACCACCGGCGGCTGCCACCAGCAGACCACCGCCAGCAGGGCGGCCAGTGCCACCGCGCCGGCGGCCCGGGGGAGCCGGCGCACGGTCGGCCACCGCGCGGTGAACCGGTCCGGCGGCGTCGCGGCGGCGGCCAGCACCGGCAGCGCGAACATCACCACCAGGCGGGTGGCGTTCAACCCGACCGGGGTGGGCAGCAGCGCCGCCGCCAGCACCCCCGCCCCGGACAGCAGCGCGCCCACCCGGACCGGCCGGTACGCCACCAGCGCCGCCACCAGCAGGCTCGTCACCACGGCGTGCGTCGTGTCCGCCCGGCTGATGTTCATCCAGCCGCCCTCGCCGAACAGCAGCCCGGTCACCGCCAGCGGGCCGGCCGCCGGCACGGCGAGCAGCAGGCCGTCGGCGTACCGGCGGGTCAGCAGCAGCGCGACGCCGGCCAGGCCGACGAAGAGCCCGGCCACCGGACTGGCCGCGGAGGCGAGCAGCGCGGCGACGCCGACTGCCGCGGCGCGTACCCACCCGGCGCGGAACCGCCGGGCCGGGCCGGCCGTCCCGGCGGGAGCGCCCGACGGCCGGCCGCCCGGGGCGGCGGGCAAGGTGAGCGCCAGCAGCGCGGCCAGGCCGAACGCGACGCCGAGGGCGTAGGTGACCCGGCCGGAGACCAGGTTGCCGGCGATGGTGACCACGCCGACCAGGCTGCCGAGCAGCGGGCGGGGCACCCGGAGCCGGACCAGCAGGGCCGCGAACGCGGTGGCCGAGGCGAACAGGGCGAGCGCGCCGGTGGGGCGTACCCCGAGTGCCGCCATCAGCGGCGGCGAGACGAGGCTGTAGCCCCACGGGTGCACCCCGCCGTACCAGCGCAGGTCGACCAGGGCGGACCCGTGCGCGGCGAAGAAGTCGGCGCGGGCGACCTGCGCGGACAGGTCCGACCCGGTGACCGGCAGAGTGAGCTGGAGCACGGCCAGGACGAGCGCCGACGCGGCGGACACCGCCACCACCCGAGTGCCCCGCATGCCCACCTCCTGATCGCGAACCACCGTACTGGCAGCATGTCGGACGTGCCTCACCACCTCTCGCGCTGGATCGGCCTGGCGGGCTCGGTGCTGCTCGCCGTGGCCGCCTTCCTCGGCGGCGCCCTGCCCGACGGCGAGCTGCGTCCGACGCCGGTCAGCATCTGGCAGGGCCCGAACGGTCCGCTGATCATCGGGCTCTGGCTGGTCGGCACCGGGCTGCTGGCATGGGCCTGGTGGTCGCTGCGCGACCGGGTGCCGTCCGCCCGCTGGGTGCTGGTCACGGTCGCGCTCTGGCTGCTGCCGATGCTGGTCGCCCCGCCGCTGGGCAGCCGCGACGTCTACGCCTACGCCTGCCAGGGGGCCAGCTTCTCGGGCGGCATCAACCCGTACGAGCAGGGCGTGTCCGCGCTGCCCTGCCCCTGGCTGGACACCATCTCGTTCATCTGGCGGGACACCCCGGCGCCGTACGGGCCGCTGTTCGTGCTGCTCTCCGGCGCGGTGGTCAAGGCCACCGGTTCGCTGTGGGGCGCGGTCGCGCTGTTCCGGCTGCTCGCCGTCGCCGGGGTGGCGCTGACCGCCTGGGCGCTGCCGGTGCTGGCCCGCCGCTGCGGGGTGCCGCCGGAGCGGGCGCTCTGGCTGGCGCTGGCCAGCCCGCTGGTGCCGGTGCACCTGGCCTCCGGCGCGCACAACGACGCGCTGATGGTCGGCCTGCTCGTCGCCGGGCTGGCCGTGGTGGCGGCCCGACCGGGTCGGCCGGGTCCGCTGCTCGCCGGTGGCGTGCTGCTCGGCCTGGCCGCCGGCGTCAAGATCACCGCGCTGGTGGTGCTGCCGTTCGCGGCGCTGGCCGCGATCGTCGGGCCGTACCGGATCCGGGCGCTGGTCCGCGACGGCGCGTGGGTGGTCGGCGGCGCGCTGGCGGCGCTGGCCGGCGCGACGCTCGCCGCCGGGCTGGGGCTCGGCTTCATCAGCGGGCTGGAGCAGGGCGGGCTGGTGGTGGCCTGGACCTCGCCGCCGACCGCGGTCGGGCAGACCGTGGGCTACCTGCTGGCGCCGTTCGGCGTGCACGTGGACGCGCTGCCGGTGACCCGGGCGATCGGCATGGTGGTGCTGGTCGCGGTGCTGGTCTGGCTCTGGTTCCGGTCCTGGCGCCGGGGCGAGCCGTTCTGGCACGCGGCGCTGGCGCTGACCGCCACCGTCGCGCTCTCCCCGCTGTTCCACCCCTGGTACTGGCTGTGGCCGCTGGCCGTGCTGGCCGCCACCGCGCGGCGGACCCGGTGGTTCGCGATCGTCACCGTGGTGTCGTCGTTCCTGGTGCTGGCCGACGGGACCGGTTTACCCCGGTACACCAAGATGCCGGGTGCGCCGCTGATGACGCTGTTCGTGATCGTGCTGGTCGTGCGGTTGGTACGGTCGGCCCGGAAGGGTCGGCAGCCGGTTCCCGTGTCCTGAGGAGTGTGCCGGTGAGCGAGCCCGACGCGCCGGTCCGACCGGTCGCCGCCAGCGTCGCCCGGTATGCCGGTCTCGCCGGCGCGATCCTGCTCACCCTCGCGGGCTGGCTCGGCGGGGCGCTGCCCGACGCGCCGCCGCGCGCCACGCTCGCCGGTCTCTGGCAGGCCCCGCACGGGCCGGCGACGCTGCTCTGCTGGCTGGTCGGCACGGCGCTGCTGGTGGGCGCCTGGTGGTCACTGCGCTGGGGCGCCCCGTCGGGCCGCTGGGCATACCTGACCGCCGGGCTCTGGACCCTGCCGCTGCTGGCCGCGCCGCCGCTGGGCAGCCGGGACGTCTACTCGTACGCCTGCCAGGGCTGGACCTGGACGCGCGGGGTCAGCCCCTACCGGGTGGGCGTCGCCGCGGCCGGCTGCCCGTGGACCGACTCGGTGTCGCCGATCTGGCGGGACACCCCCGCGCCGTACGGGCCGTTCTTCGTGCTGCTGGCCGGGCTGGCGGTGCTCGTCGGTGGCGGCCTGGTCGGGACGATCGTGGCGCTGCGGCTGGTCGCGGTGGCCGGGGTGCTGCTGGTCGCGCTCTGCCTGCCCGGCCTGGCCCGCGCCGCCGGGGTGCCGACCCGCCGCGCCGCCTGGCTGGTGCTCGCGTGCCCGCTGGTCGGGACCCACCTGGTGGCCGGCGCGCACAACGACGCGCTCGCGCTCGGGCTGCTCCTGCTCGGCCTGCTGGTGCTGGTCCGCCGGCCGGGCAGGCCGCGCGCGCTGCTGGTGGCCGGGGTGCTGCTCGGCCTGGCCGTGGCGGTGAAGGCGGTCGCCGTCGTGGCGCTGCCGTTCGCGGCGCTCGCCGCCGTGCTCGGCCGCTACACCTGGCGGGCGCTGCTGCGCGACGGCGGGCAACTGGCCGCGTCGGTGCTCGGCACGCTGCTGGTCGTCTCGCTCGCCACCGGCCTCGGGCTGGGCTGGATCGGCGGGCTCGGGCACAGCGGCGACTCGCAGCAGTGGACCTCCCCGCCCACCGCCGTCGGTCTCGTGATCGACTACGCCGGTGAGCTGGCCGGGCAGCGGCCCGCGGCGGTGCCGGTGGCCCGGACGGTCGCGCTGGTGCTGCTCGCCGGGACGCTCGTCGCGCTCTGGTGGCAGGCATGGACGGCGCTGCGGCGGCTCAACGACGTCCGGCAACGGGTGGCCCGGCTGACGTCGGCCCGCCCGCGGGTGGCGCTGCTCGGCGCGGGCCTGGCGCTCGCCGCCACCGTGCTGCTCGCCCCGGTCTTCCACCCCTGGTACGCGATCTGGCCGCTGACCCTGCTCGCGGTCGCGGCGGTGCCGCTGGCCCGGCAGGTGTGGTTCGTGGCACCTTGCGCGGTCGCGTCGGCGCTCACTCTGCCGGACGGATCCAATCTGGCCCGGTTCAGCAAGGCGCCGGGCGCGGTGCTGATGACGGTGCTGGTGGTGGTCGTCGCCGTCGTCGGTGTCCGGGCCGTGTTGCGCCGCCGTGCCGCGTGACACGGCCGGGCCGGCTGGACGGAGGTTCTCGCCGTGGCGGGCTGGTTCTAGGAGATCGCGGCGGGCCAGCGGTGCCTGCGCCACTCGTCCCAGCTGGCGAACCCTTCCGGTGGGTCGTCGACAGGTTCGCTGCCGTCCAGTTCCCCCGGCGTCGGGACGCTCATGCGGGCAGCCCACGTGGCGAGTTCCTCGTCGGACATGTGCCAGGTCGTGTGCGGCTCCTCGGCCAGCCGCCGGTCAAGTCGTTGCCGCTGCTCGGCCGGTGTGAGCTGGAAGTAGCGCATCGTCACCGACGCGCCGAGGTCGGCTGCTGCCTGACGTAGGGCCGAACGCTCATCCCGGCCCCAGAGGCCGAAGTCGATGACGACGTTGACGCCGAGTTCGAGCGCCCGCAGCGCGATCTCGATGAGCCGTCCCTCGATGACGTCGGAAGCCGACGGCGGGTTCGCCAACCCGTAGAGGGCCTTCACCCACTCGTCCTTCGTCAGACGAAGGGCCTTCTCCGCGACCTCAATGCGCCGCGCCTCCGTGGTCTTCCCGGTGCCCGGCAGTCCTACGGTCAGGAACAGCGTCGGTCGTGTCGTCATCACTACCCCTACGAGCGGTCGCCCCATCATCGCTGACGTCCGGCCATGCCGCGATCGGCGCGCGACCGTCACGTTCGACACGAAACGGCGGTCATGTCCGGCTGGGAGCCGGACATGACCGCCGTTTGTGAGGCCGGACCCGACTGGTGCGGGTCAGCGCCTCGATCTGTCTCAGCAGTCGAAGTACATCGCGAACTCGTGCGGGGTCGGGCGCAGGCGCACCGGGTCGACCTCGTTGGCCCGCTTCCAGTCGATCCAGGTGGAGATCAGGTCGGGCGTGAAGACACCGCCGTCGAGCAGGTAGTCGTGGTCGGCCTCCAGCGAGTCGAGCACGGCCGGCAGCGAGCCCGGCACCTGCTTGACGTCGCCCCACTCCTCCGGCGGGAGGTCGTAGAGGTCCTTGTCGATCGGGGCCGGCGGCTCGATCTTGCTCTTGATGCCGTCCAGGCCGGCCATCATCATCGCGGAGAAGGCGAGGTAGACGTTGGCCGAGGGGTCGGGGACGCGGAACTCGACGCGCTTGGCCTTGGGGTTGCTGCCGGTGACCGGGATGCGGGTGCAGGCGGACCGGTTGCGCTGGGAGTAGACCAGGTTGACCGGGGCCTCGAAGCCGGGCACGAGGCGCCGGTAGGAGTTGACGGTCGGGTTGGTGAACGCCAGCAGCGAGGGCGCGTGGTGCAGCAGGCCGCCGATGTACCAGCGGGCGGTGTCGGACAGGCCGGCGTAGCCGGTCTCGTCGTAGAACAGCGGTTCGCCGTTCAGCCAGAGGCTCTGGTGGGTGTGCATGCCGGAGCCGTTGTCACCGAACAGCGGCTTGGGCATGAACGTGGCGGTCTTGCCGTTGGCCCACGCCTCGTTCTTCACGATGTACTTGAAGAGCTGGAGCTGGTCCGCGGCGTGCAGCAGGGTCGAGAACCGGTAGTTGATCTCGGACTGGCCGGCGGTGCCCACCTCGTGGTGCGAGCGCTCCACGGTGAACCCGGTGTCGACCAGGCGCCGCACGATCGAGTCGCGCAGGTCGGCGTAGTGGTCGACCGGCGGGACGGGGAAGTAGCCGCCCTTGTAGGCGGTCTTGTAGCCGCGGTTGCCGCCCTCCTCGACCCGGCCGGTGTTCCAGGCGCCCTCGATCGAGTCGATGTAGTAGAACGACTGGTGCGCGGAGGTCTCGTGGCGGATCGAGTCGAAGATGTAGAACTCGGCCTCGGCCCCGAAGTAGGCGGTGTCGGCGATGCCGCTGGCGGCGAGGTAGGCCTCGGCCTTCTTGGCGACGTTGCGCGGGTCCCGGGAGTAGGCCTCCCGGGTGAACGGGTCGTGGATGAAGAAGTTGATCGCGACCGTCTTCTGCGCCCGGAACGGGTCGACGAAGGCGGTGGCCACGTCCGGGAGCAGGAGCATGTCCGACTCGTGGATGGCCTGGAAGCCGCGGATCGACGAGCCGTCGAACGCGAGGCCGTCGGTGAAGACGCTGTCGTCGAAGGACTCGACCGGCAGGTTGAAGTGCTGCATCACGCCGGGCAGGTCACAGAAACGTACGTCGACGAACTTCACGTCCTCGTTCTTGAGGTATCGCAGGAGTTCCTCGGGATTGGCGAACACACGTCCTCCTGGCAGGTCCACTCCGGTGGCTGGCTCCTGGCGACGCTATGGCCGGGCGGTTGCCCGGCCGTGTCTCCTCTGTTTCCGCCGTGTTACGTCGCTCGCGGAGCGTCATCCCCGCCCCGTCTGTGGTCATTTGTGGCGCTCGTCGGATTTACCGGTGGGTGCCGACGCGGCGCTACCCTGGCCGCTGTGACCGATACCGCCACCCCGGTGCCGCCCGCCACCGACCCCGCCTTCACGCCGCCCAGCCTCGGCCGCCGCTTCGGCGCGCTGCTCATCGACTGGATCCTGTGCCTGCTGGTCGCCGGCACCTTCGCCCACCCCACCCGGGACGGCTGGTCACCGGTCCTGGTGCTGGTCCTGGAGTACGGCTTCTTCCTCGGCCTGTTCGCCCAGACCCCGGGCATGTTCCTGACCCGGGTCCGCTGCGTGGCGTGGGCCGACGGCGGCCGGATCGGGATCGTCCGGGCGCTGCTGCGCGGCCTCCTGCTGGCCCTCGTCGTGCCGGCCCTGATCATGGACGAGCACCGGCGCGGCCTGCACGACCGCCTCACCGGCTCGGTCGTCACCGACGCGCCCCGCCGCTGACCCGCACCGAGAAGGAGCCGGCCCCCGTGGGGGACCGGCTCCTTCTCCGCGTACGTCTGACGTCAGCGACCCCGGGTCTGCCGGAACGCGCCGCGCGGCGGCCGCATGTTCTTCGGGACCGCGCCCTTGGGCATCTGCGGCCGCGCGGTCAGCGCCTTGAGGCGCTTGTCGAGGGCGTTGACGTCCTTGGGGGAGAGGCTGCGGGGCAGCCGCATCAGCGTCATCCGCAGCTTGCGGACCGGCAGCTCACCGTCACCCTGACCGATCACGTAGTCGTGCAGCGGGGCGCTGCCGATCACCTTGGCCAGCCGGCGCTTCTCCTGGCCGAGCAGGCCCCGGACGCGCTGCGGGTTCCCCTCGGCCAGCAGGATCACGCCGGGCCGGCCCACCACCAGGTGCACCATGTCCATCTGGGTGGTGGAGCTGACCGCCGGGGTGACCCGCCAGTCGCCGCGCATGCTCTCCATGATCTGCGCCGCCGCGCCGGGCTGCCCCTCGGCGGCGTTCATCATCGCCTTGTTGGACCGCAGGTTGAGCACGATCAGCACGGCGAGCAGGGTGAGCAGGATGCCGATCGGCAGCCAGAGCCAGCCCCAGGCGAGCACCGCGACCACGGTGAGCGCGAGCGGGATCAGCACCGCCGCCGCCGTCAGCGGCGCGAACCACTTGTCCTGCTTGGCGGTGAACCGGAACACCATCCCGATCTGCTTCAGCCGCTGGCCGAACGAGACCTTCTCCTGGGGCTTTGCCATGCCGCAGAGTCTAGTGGTCGGCGCCCGGCCCGTTGATCCGTGGCCGCCCCTTCCGGCGTCGGCTGAGTACCTTACGGCCGCGCCGGCCCTTTCCGGCCCCCGGGTAAGGAGGTGGGGCGGGCGAAGATCAGGCACCGTACCCATGCCCCGGGGGGACCTTCGCGCGGAAAGTCGATGTCGACAGGGACGGCACACCCCACGACAGGGAGATCGACGATGTTCGGCAACGACGCGGAATTTCTGCTCAGCATCCACCGCAGCCACGCCTCCGAGCTGCAGGCCGACGCGGCCCTCGACCGGCTCGCCCGGTCGCTGCCCCGCCGGCACGCGCACGGGTGGCTGGGCCGGCGTCAGCACACCGCCCGCACCACCGACGCCCGCCGGTGACCGCCCCGCCGGTCGCCGGCGCCGGCACCGAACCGGTCGTCGCCGGATCGGCGCGGAGGCCGGAGACCACGGGCCCGGTCCTCGCCGGTCCGGCCGCCACGGGGGCGGCCGGACCGGCGACGCCGGTTGGACCGGTCACGCCGTCGGACCGCCATGGCATGCTCGACGGCGTGACCGTACGCGCCGCCAGCACCGTGCTCGTCGGCCGGCAGCCCGAGCTGGCCGTGCTGCGCGAGGCGCTGGCCCGGGCCCGCGGCGGCGACCCGACCACGGTGCTGGTCGGCGGGGAGGCCGGCGTCGGCAAGACCCGACTGATCGAGGAGTTCGGCGCCCACGTCGCCGCGGCCGGAGCGCGGCTGCTGGTCGGCCACTGCCTCGAACTGGGCGAGGCCGGCCTGCCCTTCGCCCCGTTCGCGGCCGCGCTGCGCGACGTGCTGCGGCACGACGGCCCGACGGTCTTCGCCGGCTACGAGGCGGAGTTCGCCCGGCTGCTGCCGGAGCTGGCCCGGATGCCGGCCGGCGCCGCCGCGCCCGCCGGGCCGGCCCTCGCCGACACCCCGCGCGGCTACCTGTTCGACCTGGTCGCCGACCTGTTCCGGCGCATCGCCGAGGAACGCCCGCTGGTGCTGGTGATCGAGGACCTGCACTGGGCCGACCGGTCCACCCGCGACCTGATCGGGTTCCTGGTGCGCGCCGCCCGCGCCACCCGCCTGCTGGTCGTCTGCACCTACCGCACCGACGAGCTGCACCGCGGCCACCCGCTGCGGCCCTTCCTCGCCGAGCTGGACCGGGTCCGGGGCGTGGACCGGATCGAGCTGGGCCGGCTCGACCACGACGGCACCGCCGCCGTGCTCGCCGACCTGCTCGGCGCGGAGCCGGCCGCCCGCGCCGTCGACGACGTGCACGACCGCACCCAGGGCAACCCGTTCTTCATCGAGGAGCTGGCCGCCGCCGGCGGGCCCATCGGCTGCGCCACCATCCCGGAGACGCTGCGGGACCTGCTGTTGGCCCGCGTCGACCGGCTGACCGAGCCGGCCCAGCGGGTGCTGCGGATCGCCGCCGCCGGCGGCACCCGCTTCGCCCATCAACTTCTCGCCGAGGTGGCCGGGCTGCCCGAGGCCGAGCTGGAGGACGCGCTGCGCGCCGCCGTCGCCGGTCAGCTCGTGGTCGCCGACCCGGACGGGGACTACGAGTTCCGGCACGCGCTGGTCCGCGAGGCGGTGCACGACGACCTGCTCCCCGGCGAGCACGCCCGACTGCACGCCCGCTACGCCGCCGCGATCGAGGCGCAGCCGCACCTGGTGGCCGCCGGTCGTGCCCCGGCCGAGATCGCCCACCACTGGTACGCCGCACACGACCACCCCCGCGCCCTCACCGCGGCCCGGGTCGCCGCCGCGGCGGCGGCCGAGCGATACGCGTACGCCGAGCAGAGCCGGCTGCTGGAGCGCGTCCTCGAACTGTGGGAGCTGGTCCCCGACGCCGCGGACCGTCTCGGCATGGACCACCTGCGGGTGCTGGAGGAGACGCTCACCGCCGCCGTCACCGCGGGTGACCTCGGCCGGGCGCTCACCCTCACCCGGGCCGCGCTGGCCGAGGTCGACTCCACCGCCGAGCCGCTGCGGGCCGCCGCCCTGCTCGACCAGCGGGGCCGGCTGCTCGCCCTGCTCGGCAAGAGCGACGGCGCCGCCGAGCTGCGCGAGGCGTACCGGCTGGCGGCCGGCGCGCCGGGCGGCGCGGACCGGCTCGGCGTGCTGGCCGACATCGCGGCGCACCTGATGAAGGTCGACCCGGGGGAGGCCGCCTCGGTGGCCGCCGAGGCGATGGCCGGCGCGGCCGAGATCGGCAGCACCGACCTGGCGCTTCTGCCCACCCGGATCGCGGTGCTGCACCGCACCGAGGACACCCCCGACCTCGGGCTGGCCGAGCTGCGCCGGGTGGAGGCGCGGGCCCGGGCCGCCGGCGACTCACGGGCGCTGGTCAGTGCCCTGGTCTTCCTCTCCGACGTGCTCTACGAGCTGGGCCGGTACGCCGAGTCCGAGGAGGCCGCGGCGGCCGGGGTGAGCGAGGCGCGTCGGGTCGGGATCAGCCGTTCGATCGGCGCCTACCTGCTGTCCAACCGGGCCGAGGCGCTGATCGCCCTGGGGCGGTGGGACGAGGCCGACGACACCTGCGCGGAGGCGGCCCGGATCGATCCGCCGGGTATGACCGGCCTGCACTGGCTGCAACTGCGGGCCGGGCTCCGGCTGGCCCGGGCGCATCCCGCGGCCGACGAACTGGTCGGGCGGGCGCTGGCGTTCCTGGGCCGGCCCTATCTCTGGCCGAACCACCGCCTGCCGCTGCACGAGCTGCGCGTGGAAGCGGCCCTGGCGGCCGACGACAAGGTGGAGGCGGTACGCGCGGCCTGCGCCGCCCTGGCCGACGCGCACCTGGCCGACCGGCCCCGCGAGGGGTGGCCGGTGCTCCACGTGGCGGCCCGCGCCGCCGTGTTGGCCGGTGACGCGGCACTGGCCGGTGAGGTCTCCGCGCTGGCCGCCGTGCTGCCCGTCCGGCACCCGGCCGAGCGCGCCCACCGCGCGCAGGTCGCCGCGATCCTGACCGGCCCCGGCGCGGGCGGTGAGGCACTGGGCGCGTGGCGGTCGGCGGTGGCGCAGTGGCGGGCGACCGGGCAGCCGTACCCGTTGGCTCGGGCGCTGCTCGGGCTGGCCGAGGCCGCCGCGGCGGCCGGCGAGCGGGACGAGGTGGCCGCCGCCGTCCGGGAGGCGGCCGAGGTGGCCGATCGCCTGGGCGCCACCCCGCTGGGGGAGCAGGTGGCCACGCTGGCGCGCCGGGTCGGGCTGCGCGGCACCGGCCGGCCGGGGCCGGACCTGTTGACCAGCCGGGAGCGGGAGGTGCTGCGGCTGGTCGCCGAGGGGCACAGCAACAGCCGGATCGCCGAGCGGCTCTTCATCTCGCCGAAGACGGCCAGCGTGCACGTCTCCCGGATCATCGCGAAGCTGGACGTGACCAACCGGGTGGAGGCCGCCGCGCTGGCCCACCGCCTCGGTCTGCTCGACCCGCCGCCGCCGCCCGCGCCGACGCAGCGCCGGGCCCGGTAGTCCTCCGCGCCGACCGGCGGCGCGGAGGACGAGCCGTCAGCGGGTGGCGACGACTTCCTGGCGGGCGGCGAGCGCCTGCTGGTAGAGCCGCCCGGCCCGGTACGACGAGCGGACCAACGGCCCGCTCATCACGCCGGCGAAGCCGATCTCCTCGGCCTCCTCGCGCAGCTCGACGAACTCCTCCGGCTTGACCCAGCGGGTGACCGGGTGGTGCCGGGGGGAGGGGCGCAGGTACTGCGTGATGGTGATCAGCTCGCAGCCGGCCTCGTGCAGGTCGCGCAGCGCCTGGGAGATCTCGGCGCGCTCCTCGCCCATGCCGAGGATGAGGTTGCTCTTGGTGACCAGGCCGTCGGCCCGGGCCTGCCGGATCACGTCGAGCGAGCGCTCGTAGCGGAACGCCGGGCGGATCCGCTTGAAGATGCGCGGCACCGTCTCGACGTTGTGCGCGAGCACCTCCGGGCGCGAGCCGAAGACCTCGGCGAGCTGCTCGGGAACCGCGTTGAAGTCGGGGATCAGCAGCTCGACGCCGCAGCCGGACTGGAGGGCATGGATCTGCCGGACCGTCTCGGCGTAGAGCCAGGCGCCGCCGTCGGGCAGGTCGTCACGGGCCACGCCGGTGATGGTCGCGTAGCGCAGGCCCATCGCGGCGACGGACTCGGCGACCCGGCGCGGCTCGTCGGCGTCGAACTCGGCCGGCTTGCCGGTGTCGATCTGGCAGAAGTCACAGCGCCGGGTGCACTGGTCGCCGCCGATGAGGAAGGTGGCCTCCCGGTCCTCCCAGCACTCGTAGATGTTGGGGCACCCGGCCTCCTGGCAGACGGTGTGCAGCCCTTCGCGCGAGACGAGCCCGCGCAGCTGGGTGTACTCCGGCCCCATCTTGGCCTTGACCTTGATCCACGGCGGTTTGCGCTCGATCGGCGTCTCGGCGTTGCGCGCTTCGATCCGCAGCAGGCGCCGCCCCTCCGGGGCGGCGGTCGCGGTGCGCGCTGGCTGCTCAGTCGTCGGCGCGTTTTGCTCGATCGTCACGAAATCGAGCCTACGCCGGTCGGCGGCGGTCGATGAACGTCGGGCGACGGCCGTCACCCCGGAAACGTTGTGACACCGGACACGAGCGGTCAAAAAACCCCGTCACATTCCGGCGATCGTGGTGCTAGCGTGCCGGGCAGAGCTGCGACGGAGCCGAGTAGCGGACCGACCCGCCAGCCCAGAGAGCCGCCGGTTGCTGCGAGGCGGTCTGGCGCCGGCCCGCGAAGACCCTCCCGAGCTGCGGGAGGAACGGCCGCGTGTAAGGAAGGGCCCCTTCTTAACGTCTCCGGTAGAGGCGGGGCCCCCTTCTAACACCCGCGCCCAGTAGAACCCGCCCGGCTGGCCCCGGTGAAAAGGCGACGAACGAGGCTCCCGTTTCGGCGGGGGCGAAGGTGTGGTGGCACCGCGAGGTTCCCGCTCGCCCACGCCTCTCTGCGGATCGCGTTGCGAACGACCGAGGAGGTAGCCACCGTGCAACGCATCCTGTCCTCCCAGCTCACCCACCATGTCGGCGCGACCGTCCGGCTCGCCGGCTGGGTCCACCGCCGCCGGCTGCTCAAGTCGGTGGCGTTCCTGATCGTCCGGGACGCCGCCGGGCTCGCCCAGGTGGTGGTCGCCGCGCCCGACGTGCGTGCGCAGGTCGAGGCGCTGACCGAGGAGACCGTCGTCGAGGTGGTCGGCACCGTGGTAGCGAACCCCGCCGCGCCCGCCGGGGTCGAGGTCGTCGAGCCGACGGTACGTCCGCTCGGCCCGCCCGCCGTACCGCCCCCGTTCGACCTGTACCGGCCGGCGCTCACCGCGAGCCTGCCCACCCAGCTCGACCACGCGCCGACCGCGCTGCGCCACCCCACCCGGTCCGCCGCGCTGCGGATCTCGGCGGCGGCGGTGGCCGGTTTCCGGGCCACGCTCGACGCGCGACGGTTCGTCGAGGTGCACACGCCGAAGGTGGTCGGCTCGTCCACCGAGAGCGGCGCGAACGTGTTCGCGCTGGACTGGTTCGGCCGGCCCGCCTACCTGGCCCAGTCGCCGCAGTTCTACAAGCAGCTCATGGTGGGCGTCTTCGAGCGGGTGTACGAGGTGGGGCCGGTGTTCCGCGCCGAGCCGCACGACACGGTGCGCCACCTGGCGCAGTACACCTCGCTCGACGTCGAGCTGGGGTTCGTGACCGACCACCGGGACGTGATGGCGGTGCTGCGGGACACGGTGGCCGGGATGCTCGCGGCCGTGGCGGACCGGGCCGGCGCCGCGCTGGGCACGCTCGGCGTCACGGTGCCGCCGGTGCCCGCCGAGATCCCGGCGGTCCACTTCACCGATGCGCTGACGATCGCCGGCGCCCCGGCCGACGAACCCGACCTGGCTCCCGCCCACGAGCGGGCGCTGGGGGAGTGGGCCCACGCCGAGCACGGCAGCGACTTCCTCTTCGTCACCGGCTACCCGATGGCGAAGCGCCCCTTCTACACCCACCCGGACCCGGCCCGGCCGGCGTACTCCAACGGGTTCGACCTGCTGTTCCGCGGCGTCGAGCTGGTCACCGGCGGGCAGCGGCTGCACCGGCACGCCGACTACCTGGCCGCGTTGGCGGCCCGGGGGGAGCCGGTGGAGCCCTACGCCGGGTACGTGGACGCGTTCCGGCACGGGATGCCGCCGCACGGCGGCTTCGCGATCGGGCTGGAACGGTTCGTCGCCCGGCTCACCGGCGCGGCGAACGTTCGCGAGGTGACCGCCTTCCCGCGCGACCTGCACCGCCTGACGCCGTGACCGACCCGGCCGGCCCGGCGTCGTCGGGCCGGCCGGACCGGACGAGGGCACGCGTCAACCGGCCAACTCGGCCCGGCGGTGTCGAAGATGCGCGGCCTGGGGTTCGTTCAGCTCCAGCGTCAACGCTCGGTCGTAGGCGGCCACCGCCTCGACCCACCGACCCAGGCGCCGCAGCAGTTCGGCCCGGGCAGCGTGCCACCACGGATAGCCGGCCAGCCCGTCGATCGAGTCGACCAGGGCCAGCCCGGCCCCGGGGCCGTCCCGCTCGGCCACTGCCACAGCCCGATTGAGGCGGACCACCGGCGTGTCCCACAGCCGGAGCAGCACGTCGTACCAGGAGATCACGGCCTCCCACGGTGTCTGCGGCCAGCTCGGGGCGAGCGCGTGGCAGGCAGCGATGGCGGCCTGCACCGCGTACCGGTCGGGTCGGTGCGGGGCGCGACGCAGCGCCCGCCCGACCAGGGTGACCCCTTCGACGATCGCGTCCCGGTCCCAGGTCGACCGGTCCTGCTCGGCCAGCAGGAGCAGCCGCCCGTCCGGACCGCGTCGGGCGTGGCGGCGGGAGTCCTGCAGCAGGAGCAGCGCGAGCAGGCCCAGCACGGTGGGCTCGTCCGGCATCAACTCCGCGAGCAACCGGGCCAACCGGATCGCCTCGTCGGCCGTCGCGCCGCGCACGAGGTCGGCTCCGGCGCCGGCCGCGTACCCCTCGTTGAAGATCAGGTAGATGGTGGTGGCGACACCGGTGAGCCGGTCCGGCAACTGCTCCGCCTCCGGTACCCGGTAGGGGATCCGGGCCTGAGTGATCTTCTGCTTGGCGCGGGTGAGCCGCTTGGCCATCGTGTCCTCGGCGACCAGCAACGCGCGGGCCACCTCCGCGGTGGTCAACCCGCCGAGGGTACGCAGAGCCAGCGCCACCTGCGCGTCCAGCGACAGCGCCGGATGGCAGCAGGTGAACACCAGCCGCAGCAGGTCGTCGCGAACCGCTCCGGGTGGATCGGGGGGAACGTCGCGCAGGGCCATCGCCTCGGCCTCCTTCCCGGCCCGGTTGGCCTCCCGACGGATCAGGTCGATCGCGCGGCGGCGGGCCACCACGAGCAGCCAGGCCCGCGGGTTGTCCGGCACGCCGTCGCGCGGCCACACCTCCAGCGCGCGCACCACCGCGTCCTGGGTGGCGTCCTCGGCGAGGTCGACGCTGCCGGTGACGCGGATCAGCGTGGCCAGGATCCGCGCCCGCTCGTCGCGGACCACCCGGGCCACGGCCGCGTCACCGGGCAACGCCGCCATCTCAGAACTGGATGACCGGCCGGACCTCGACCGCCCCGGCCCACGCCGCCGGGATGGTGGCCGCGATCCGCACCGCCTCGTCCAGGTCGGCGCACTCCAGCAGGTAGAAGCCGGTCAGCGCCTCCTTGGTCTCGGCGTACGGGCCGTCGGTGGTGAGGATCTCGCCACCCTTGCCGGAGACCCGGACCGTGGTGGCGGTCGCGGTCGGGTACAGCGCGTTCCCGCCTCTGATCACCGCCGCGGCGGCCGCCCCGAACTCGTTGTACTCCCGCATCTCGGCGGCGTGTTCGGGCCGGGTCCAGTCGACGTCGGCGGCGTAGATCAGCGCGGCGTACAGGGGCATGGTCGCCTCCGGTGAACTCGGTGGCCGGCGTGTTCGCCGGCCTTCACCATAGGGACGATCGGCCTGCCGGCCGGCGGGACACACCACCGGCAGAATTCTCAGACCCGGGTCAGGGTGGGCAGGTGCCGCTCGACCACCGGGAGCACGTCGGCCACGGTGACCGGCCGGCCCAGCTCGGCGGTGAGCGAGGTGACCCCGGCGTCGCGGATGCCGCACGGCACGATCCGGTCGAAGAAGCCCAGGTCGCAGTCGCAGTTGACGGAGAAGCCGTGCAGCGTGACGCCGCGGGCCACCCGGATGCCGATGGCGGCCACCTTGCGGGCCGGGCCCCGGTCGTCCTCCGGCACCCACACGCCGCTGCGCCCCTCGACCCGGCCGGCGGTCAGCCCGAACTCGGCGCAGACGTCGATCAGCAACTGCTCGGTGCGCCGGACGTACGCGACCACGTCGACCGGGTCGGGCAGCCGGACGATCGGGTAGCCGACGAGCTGCCCCGGGCCGTGCCAGGTGATCTTGCCGCCGCGGTCCACGTCCACCACCGGGGTGCCGTCCACCGGCCGGTCCCACGGCTCGGTCCGCTTGCCGGCGGTGTAGACGCTGGGGTGCTCCAGCAGCAGCACGGTGTCGCCCTGCTCGCCGGCCACCACGGCGTCGTGCAGCCGGCGCTGCTCGTCCCAGGCGGCCTGGTAGTCGAGCAGGCCGGCGCGGACGGCGGTCAGCCCGGAAGTCGTCACGCTCACCCGTCCAGCCTAGTCCCGCCGGCCGGGACCCCGACCCGTGACGCTCGTCGCGTCACGCCGCCGGCACCCGCCACACCCAGACGTCCTCGACCCGCTCGGGCGGGCCCAGCAGGGCGGTGGCGGTGCGGCGCAGCGCCTCCTCGTCGACGTCGTACTTGGCGCCGTGCACCCGGTCGGCCAGCACGACCGCCCGCACGCCCCAGTAGCGCAGGTCGGCCCGCGACTGCTGGATGCTGCCCTCGGTGATGATCGGCACCAGGCCGGTCCGGCCGGCCTGGTCCATCAGCGTGTCGAAGGTGCGCGGCACCGGGCCGATCCGGCCCCGGTCGTCCGGGCCGCCCGGGCCGAGGAAGAAGCCCGCCGGGATGCGGAACTCACCCTGCCGGTGGGCCAGGGCGTGCGCCTGCCAGCGCTGGCCGTCGGGGTAGACGTCGACGGTCAGCGGCAGCGGCGTGAGCACCCCGTCGGGCGGGACGTAGCGCGTCCAGGCGCCGGTGGTGATGAACGCCGGGACCGGTTCGCGCACGCTGGTGAGCAGCGGGGTGGGCAGCAACGGCAGCAGCGCGACGGCGAACCCGACCGTCCAGGCCGCGCCGCCGAGCCGGCGCCGGGGCGGCCGGGCCCGCAGGCTGTCGACCGCGTACGCCAGCAGCAGGCCGATCACCGGCGCGACGACCAGCGCCAACCGCGACGGCAGCGCGGCGTTGACCACCGGCAGGTTGTCCAGCACCCCGAACGGCAGCAGCTGGTCGGTGCGCCGGCCGTTCCACTTGGCCGTCGGCCCCCAGGAGAGCACGGCGAAGACCACCGCGGTCACGCCGAGCGCGGCCAGGGTGGCCCGGAACGCCCGGTCGGCGCGCCGCCAGAGCAGGGCGAAGCAGGCGACCGCGACCAGCAGCAGCGGGACGCCGAAGAAGGAGTTCTCCTCGGTCGGGTTGGGCGCCAGCGAGGTGCCCCACCCGGCCCAGCCGGCCAGCGAGCGGCGCGGGTACGACCCGTAGGCGGCGATGTCCTCGGAGTGCACCAGCGGGTCGAAGCCGGTGCCGTGGAACCGTTGCGGCCCGGCGAAGTGCAGCCAGAGCGGGTACGCCAGCAGCGCCCCGGCCACCAGCGCGGTCACGCCGAGCCCGGCCGCCATCCGCGGCAGCGCGGCGCGCGCCTCGGCCCGGCGCGCCGGGGCCAGCGCCCAGACCAGCAGGAACACGCCGAGCGCCAGGGCGGTGAAGAACAGCCCCTCGGCGGCGATCGAGAAGGCGACCGCCACCAGCAGCCCCAGCACGATCCCCCCGGTGACCGCGCGCCCCGGCCGGCGCAGCCGGAACACGCCCCAGACCAGCAGCGGCACCAGCCAGCCCGCGGTCCAGTTCAGGTGCGCGTTGGCGTGCGACACCATGGCCGGGCAGTAGGCGATGAACAGCGCGCCCACCCCGGCGGCCAGCCGGCTGCCGACGAGGTGCCGGCTGAGCAGCCAGTACCAGGCCACCGCGGTGGCGGCCAGGTTGAGCGTGAGGATCACCAGGAACGTCGTGGGTGGCCCGATCAGGTACGTCAGCGGCGCGAAGACCGCCGCGTACACGGTGATCGAGGTGTTGACCGCGAGGTTCACGCCGTCCGGGACGTTGATCAGGTGGGTGAAGAGCGGGTTCTCGCCGTGGGTCAACGCGTGTCCGCCGAACGCCAGCAGCCACTCGAACAGCGCCTGGTCGCTGGAGTTGACGGTGATCGTGCGGCTGTTCGGGTCCCGCCACATGCCGCTGGTGACCCAGAGCGCCAGGGCCACCGCGGCCAGCGTCACCAGCAGGTCGGCGCGCCGGTCGCGAGCGGCGGTGCCCGGCGACGGGCCGGTGACCGGGGACGGGGAGAACGGCACGCAGCGGACGTTACCAATCGGACCTGGGCACACCGCCCGGACGGTGAATGTGTGACCGGCAACCATTCCTGTCGATGAAACACGGACGTAACGTCGCGGCAACTCGGAGGGTGACTCAGTTCACATTCCACGATCGGGAGGTCCCCGTGTCCCGCTCCTCATCCCTCATCACCCGCCTCGCCGGGGCGGCGGCCGGGGTCGTGCTGGCCGCGGCCGCCGTCCTGGTCTCCGCCCTGCCCGCGCAGGCCGCCTCGCTGACCCAGGTCAGCGGGTTCGGCTCCAACCCCGGCAACCTGGCCATGTACGCCTACCGGCCGGACGGCCTGCCGGCCAACGCGCCGGCCGTGGTGCTGCTGCACGGCTGCACCCAGAACGCCTCGACGTACTTCACCAACTCCGGCTGGCAGAAGTACGCCGACCAGTGGAAGTTCGCGCTGATCGTGCCGCAGCAGCCGTCCGGCAACAACGCCAACTCCTGCTTCAACTGGTTCGAGACCGGAGACACCGCCCGAGGCCAGGGCGAGGCCCTGTCGATCAAGCAGATGGTCGACTACGCGAAGACGAACTACGGCACCGACGCCGGCCGGGTCTTCGTCAGCGGCCTGTCCGCCGGCGGCGCGATGAGCTCCGTCATGCTCGCCACCTACCCCGACGTGTTCGCCGCCGGCTCGGTGATCGCCGGCATCCCGTACCGCTGCGCCACCAGCACGACCAGCGCCTTCAGCTGCATGAACCCGGGCGTGGACAAGACCCCCGCGCAGTGGGGCGACCTGGTCCGCAACGCCTACTCCGGCTACTCCGGCAAGCGGCCCCGGGTGGCGGTCTGGCACGGCACCAGCGACTACACGGTCAACGTGGCGAACGCGACCGAGTCGCGCGACCAGTGGACCAACGTGCTGGGCGTGTCCCAGACCCCGACCAGCACCTCGTCGCTGCCGGGCGGCACCAGCCTGGAGGTCTACGGCAACGACCAGGTGCGCGTCTACCGCGTCTCCGGCATGGGCCACGGCACCCCGGTCGACCCGGGCTCGGCGGCCGACCAGTGCGGCACCGCCGGGGCGTACTTCCTGGACACCATCTGCTCGACCTACCGGGACGCGCTCTTCTTCGGCCTGGGCGGCGGCACCACGCCGAGCCCGACCCCGACGGCGACCGCCTCGCCCACCCCGACCTCGTCGCCCTCGCCGACGCCCACCACGTCGCCGGTCTGCGTCACCGCCAGCAACTACGCGCACGTCGTGGCCGGCCGGGCCTACCAGTCCGGCGGGTACGCCTACGCGCTCGGCAGCGGCCAGCGGATGGGCCTCTACAACACCTTCTACACCACCGCGCTGAAGCAGACCGGCCCCAGCTACTGGGTCATCGGCTGCTGACCGCCCGCACCGCGCCGCCCTCGCCGGTCACTCGGTGAGGGCGGCGTGCAGCGCGCCCGCCAGCTCCGGGTGGGCCCAGGTGAAACCGGCCCTGCCGAGCACCCCCGGCAGCACCCGGGTGCTGGTGAGCGCCTCGTGCGCGAAGCCGCCCAGCGCCACCTTCAGCGCCAGCGCCGGGATCGGCATGATCGCCGGCCGGTGCAGCTGACGGGCCAGCTCCCGGGTGAACTCGGCGTTGGTGACCGGCGCCGGGCCCACCACGTTGACCGGGCCGGCCACGTCGTCGCGGGCCAGCAGGAACACCGCGGCGTCCAGCCAGTCCCGCATCGAGATCCACGGCAGCCACTGCCGGCCGCTGCCCAGCTTGCCGCCGACACCCAGCCGGAACGGCAGCAGCTGCGGCTTGAGCAGACCGCCGTCGCGGTGCAGCGGCAGCCCGGTACGCAGGCGCACCACCCGTACCCCGGCATCCTCGGCCGGTCTGGTCGCGGCCTCCCAGACCCGGCAGACGTCGGCCAGGAACCCCTCGCCGGCCGGCGCGTCCTCCTCGACGGTCCGGTCGCCGGTGTTGCCGTACCAGCCGACGGCGGAGGAGTTCAGCAGGGCCGCCGGCCGGTCCGTCGCGGGCAGCCCGGCGATCGTGATGGCCAGTGTGGTGGTGCTGTCCACCCGGCTGGTCCGGATCAGCTTCTTGTAGTCGTCGTTCCAGCGCTTGTCACCCACCCCGGCGCCGGCCAGGTTGACCACCGCGTCGGCGTCGGCGACCAGCTGCGGGTCGAGCTGCGCGGCGGACGGATTCCACTGCCGCTCGTCGGGGGTGCGCGGCGCGCGGCGGACCAGGCGGATGACCTGGTGGCCGTCCGCGGCGAGCCGGTCGACCAGTCGGGTGCCGAGGAAGCCGGAGACGCCGGCCATGAGGATCCGCATGCTCATATCTTCGAGTACGGAGCGCGATCCGGATGCGTTGAGCGAAATCACTCACTCGTCACGCCCCCGTGTTGCGGAGTCGTCTCACTCACTCACTCGCCCGTGCGGCCGTCGACGGCCTCGCGCAGGATGTCGGCCTGGCCCAGGTGCCGGGCGTACTCGTCGATCATGTGCAGGAGCACCCAGCGCAGCGATCGTTCGGCCCCGGTCCCCGGCGTGCGCCCGACCGCGTCGAGGGGGAGGGCGGCGGCGATCCGGCGGGAGGTCGCCACCTGGTCCCGCCAGATCGCGAAGGTGCCCGGGCCGGTGGCCTCGGCGACGTCGTGGAACGGCGCGTCGAAGTCGTCGGTCAGGTCGAACAGGTCGCCGGGCCAGGGCGCGTCCGCGACCACGCCCTGGAAGTACCAGCGTTCGACGGTCGCGAGGTGCCGGACCAGGCCGAGCAGGGACAGGCCGGTGGACGGCACCGGCCGCGACCGCAGCTGCTCGTCGGACAGGTCGGCGCACTTGCGGACCAGGGCGTCGCGCTGGAAGTCGAGGAACGTGTCGAGCAGCGTGCGCTCGTCCGCGCCGGGCGGCAGCGCGAAGCGGCGGTCGGACCCGGCGTCTCCGGGCGTCACGGCGCTCACGCCGCCGCCGTAGCCGTGCGCAGGTCGGCCAGGAGGCGCTCCACCTCGGCGTACGCCGTCTCCGGCAGCGGCCCGTACGCCAGCGCGCCGATGTTCTCCTCGGCCTGGCCCACCGTCCGGCAGCCGGGGATGGGCAGCGTGCGCGCGCTGCGGGCGAGCAGCCAGCCCAGCGCGCCCTGGGCGAGCGTGCGGCCGTCGGCGGTGAGCGCCTCGCGGACCCGGGCCACCCGCTCGGCCCACTCGGCGCGCGGCACACCCTCGCTGAACCAGTCCAGCCACTCGGGAGCCGACCCGCGTACGTCGTCGCCGCCCCGGGCGGCCGGGGTGCCCTGGTACTTCGCGGTGAGCAGGCCCATCGCCAGTGGGCCCCGGTTGAGGCTGGCCAGGTCGAACTCCTCGCAGACCGCGAGCATCGCGGCGTTGTCCCGCAGCACCGACTGGTCGTGCTGGATCGCCGCGCAGCGCGGCCCGGCCGCCGCGAACGCCCGCGCCGACTCGGGGTCGTCGGTGCTCCAGCCGTACGCCCGGATCTTCCCCTCGTCGACCAGCGCCTCCAGGGTGTCGACCAGGTCCAGCGCGCGGGGCACCGGCAGGCCGTTGAGGTGGAGCTGGTAGAGGTCCACGTGGTCGGTGCCGAGGCGGCGCAGCGACCCCTCCAGGCTGCGCCGCGCGTGTGCGGGGCCGGCGTCCTCGCCGGTGGCCTGCCGGGTCGCCTCGTCGGTGAGGTAGCCGAACTTCGTGGCGATCACCGCCCGGTCCCGGCGACCGGCGAGCGCCCGGCCGAGCACCCGTTCGCTGTGCCCGGCCCCGTAGTTGCAGGAGGTGTCGAAGAGGTTCGCGCCGAGGTCCAGGGCCCGGTGGACGGTGCGGACCGACTCGTCGTCGTCCACCTCGCCCCAGCCCAGCGGCTGGGCGCCGGCCCAGAGCGGGCCGCCGATCGCCCAGCAGCCCATGCCGATGGCGCTGACCTCGATGCCGCTGCGCCCGAGTCGTCGTGTCGTCGTCATGGCCTCAGTGTCCTATCTCGAGCGCGCTCGAAGTCGACCCGTTTCCGGCCAGCCGGGGCAGGAGCGGCGCGAGCGCGGCGACGGCGTCGGCGCGTACCACGAAACGGGTGACGCCCCAGCGGCGCTCGTGCCCGGCGACGGCCGCGGCGATCTCGTCGGCGGTGCCGGCCAGCACGAACGGGGTGGCCAGCACCTCCGCCGGGGTGAGGCCGGTCTCGGCGGCCGTCTCCGCGGCGACCGACTCGGCGTCGTCGGTCACGGCGAACCGCTGGACCAACGCCTCCAGGACCGGCGGCGCGTCCCGGCCGGCCGCGCCCGCCGCCACGTGGGCGAGCTGCGCCTCGATCTGGTCGGCCCGCCAGCGGGCCTCGTGCTGGTGGCCGTCGGCGAGGGTGCGGCCGAAGCCGGTCAGGCCGACCACGTCGGCGTGCGCGCCGGCCCAGCGCAGCAACGTCGAGTTGGCCGTGCCCACGGTGAGCGGGATCCGGTCCTGGACCGGTCGGGGCGCGTCCAGGCGGGCGGCGTGCGCGGTCAGGTCCGGCGTGTCGACGGTGACCTCGTCGCCGGCCAGCAGCGCCCGCACCGCCTCGGCCACCGCGACGCACCGGCGGACCCGGCCGGCGACGTCGGGGCGTTCGCGCCCGACCGCCCGCCACTCGGCCGGGGTGTGGCCGGCGCCGAGGCCGAGCCCGGCCCGCCCGCCGGAGACCACGTCCAGGGTGGCCACGTCGGCGGCGAGCAGGACCGGCTCCCGGACGCCGGCGTTGGAGACGTACGAGCGCAGGCGCAGCGTGCCGGTCACCGTCGCCGCGGCGGCGAGCGCCACGAACGGGGACGGGCCGGAGCCGGGATGGTCGGCCGCGGAGAGCGCGTCGAAACCGGCGGCCTCGACGGTGCGGGCCAGCTCCGCCCAACTCGCCGCGTCGGTGGGCCGGGCCTGTACGGAGAAGATCGCCATCGGCCCAGTCTCCGGCCGCGCCCCTCGCCGCACCCACCCCTTCTGCCGAGGGCCGAAGGGGTGGGTCTGCCCGCCGCCTCAGACCGCGTCGAGGCGGGCCAGGTCGGCGGGGGAGAGGCGCAGGGCGCCGGCGGCGATGTTCTGCTCCAGGTGTGCCGGGTTGCCGGTGCCGGGGATCGCGAGCACGTTCGGGCCGCGCCCCAACGTCCAGGCCAGCCGGATCTGGGCCGGGCTGACCCCGTGCTCGCGGGCCACGGCGACGACCTCCGGGTGCTCCTCGCCGGTGGCGCCGGCCTCCCGCCCGCTGGTGACGATGGAGAAGAACGGCACGAACGCGGTGCCGTGCGCGGCGCAGTCCCGGATCAGCTCGTCGTGGCTGCGGCGGTAGCCGAGGCCGTACGAGTTCTGCACGCAGACCACCGGCGCGACCGTCCGCGCCTCGGCGACCTGGTGCGGGCGCACCGCCGAGACGCCGAGGTGCCGGATCAGCCCGGCGTCGACCAGCTCGGCGAGCGCGCCGTAGTGCTCGGCCAGCGGCTCCGGGCCGTGCACCCGCAGGTTGACCACGTCGAGGTGGTCCCGGCCGAGCTGGCGGAGGTTCTCCTCGACCTGGCCGCGCAACTGGTCCGGCCGGGCCGCCGGCAGCCACTCGCCGGACGGGTCCCGGCCCGGCCCGACCTTGGTCACGATGACCAGGTCCTCCGGGTACGGCCACAGCGCCCGGTTGATCAGCTCGTTGGCGGAGCGCAGCGGGGAGAAGTAGAACGCCGCCGTGTCGATGTGGTTGACGCCCAGCTCGACCGCGCGGCGCAGCACGGCGACGGCCCGGTCCCGGTCGCTCGGGCTGCCGTCGGCGTTCGCGGTCAGCCGCATCGCGCCGAGGCCCATCCGGTTGACGGTCAGGTCGCCGAGCTGCCAGGTGCCGGCCGCGCCGGCGTGGACGGTGTCGGTGGTCATGCGGTCCCCGTTCTCTCCTGGCCCGGTGGTGGGCCGAGTGGTTCCACGGAGGCCACCGCCGATCGGTTCACCGCAGCGCGCTCACTCGCCCTCGTCGCGGTCGTCGGGCTGCTCGTGCCAGCGGGCCCGCCACGCCGCCTCGTGCGCCTCGTGGCTGGCCCGTTCCTCGAAGACCAGCTTCCGCAGCGCCCGCCGGCCCTCGTCGAAGACGACCACCTCGGCGGCCACCATACCGACCGTGATCGCGGTCAGCAGGCCCAGCGCGGCCAGGCCCGGCACCCGCTCGGCCAGCGGGATCGACGCGCCGAGCAGGAGGACGGCCGCGACCCGGGTCCAGCTCAGCGTGCGCAGCGTCCGCGCCTGGAACAGCATGTTGCCGCAGAGGAAGCAGATCACGCCGCCGAACAGCAGCGGCACGCCCGCGCCGTGCGCCCGCTCGGTCGGTGGCACGTTCGGGTCGGCGATTCCGTGCACGATCATCTCCGCGCCGAGCGCGAACAGGATGATGCCCGCGATCATCGGCAGGAACAGGTACGCGTACGCGTCCCGGGCCATCGCCACCCGGGGTCCGTCCTCGGCGGCGTGCAGGGCGATCCGGGCGGCCGGCCCGACCATGTCGTAGTGCGCCCACCAGAGCGCGGCGGTGAAGAAGATGCCGAGCACCGCCGCCGCGACGGCCGGCCAGGTGGGCGGCTGCCCGAGCAGGTTGCTGCCCACGCCGACCGAGATGACCGACTCGCCCAGCGCGATGATCAGGATGAGGTCGTACCGCTCGGTCCAGTGCTCGGCCGAGGCGACGCCCCAGCCCCAGGTGCCGGCGATCAGACCGGTGCCGTACTGGAGCAGCACCACCGTCGCCCACAGCCCGTCCCGCACCACCGCGGCCGAGGTGAGACCGTCGACCTTCGGCGGCACCAGCGCGGCGACCAGCAGCAGCGCGGTGCTGCCGATCACCTCCGGGGCGAACCGGACCAGTTGCCGGCGCTCGTTCGGGCTGTCCCGCACGACGTGCAGGTAGAGCAGCAGGTGCACCAGCCGCAGCACGGTGTAGCTCAGCGCCGCGACGATCGGTCCGGCCGCGTTGCCGCGCGGGTCGCGGAACGCGTTCGGCAGCGACAGCGCGAACGTGAACAGCGCGGCCATGCCGACGGTCATGAGCACCGGGACGAAGCCCTCGCCGAGCCGTACCCGGGTGGCCACCACGCTGTGCACCACCCACGACCACCAGAGCACGGCCAGGACCAGCAGCGCGTGCAGCAGTGCGCCGCCGGTCACCTGGAGGGCGGTGGCCCGGGTGATGATGAAGAACGAGAAGACGAAGACCAGGTCGAAGAAGATCTCGAACCGGTCCACCCGGGCCCCCGGGGCCACCGGCACGGCCGGCCCGAGGCGCCCCCGCCACCCGTACCCGCTCACCGGCCGAGTCTGTCAGCGCCCCGGCGGCGGCGGGCCGGAACGACGCGGACCGGGTCCCGGTCAGCCCTGCCGGTGACGCAGCCCGTCCATCAGCAGGTCGAGCAGGCGGCCGGCCTGGTCGCGCTGGTCGGGCTCACCCGCCACCAGGGAGACGCCGCTCAGGCTCGCGAGCACGTCGGTGGCGGCCACGTCGGCGCGCACGGTGCCCTCGGCCGCGCCGGCCGCCAGCAGGTCGCCCAGCGCGGCGAGCAGCCGGTCCCGGCTGTGCGCGTACGGGTTGGCGCCGGAGGCGATGGCGAGCCGCAGCGCGTCGGCCATGCCCCGCTTGGTGGCGAGGTAGTCGACGAACCGGTCCATCCACGCGCGCAGCGCCGCCTCGGCGGGCCGGTCCGCCAGCAGTTCCGGCCCGGCGTCGCAGAGCTTGGCCAGCTCACTGCGGTAGGCCGCCTCGATCAACGCCTCCCGGGTCGGGAAGTGGCGGTAGAGGGTGCCGATGCCGACCCCGGCCTCCTTGGCCACCCGATCCAGCGTTACCTCGGCGCCTGCCCGGGAAAACGCCTGGACCGCGGCGTCCAGCAGTCGCTGCCGGTTGCGCAGCGCGTCGGCGCGCAGCGGTCGGTCGGGCACGGCTCCTCCTCGGCTCGACCGGGCGGGCACCCGGCCGGACTGGCAACCGGAGGATCCTCCGGTTAGTCTCGGTGTTAACGGAGGGTCCTCCGCTTCTCATCGTAGCGGGCGGACGTCGATCCGCCCCGCCCTCGACAAGGATGGATCATGACCACCAGCACTCCCGTCACCACCCCGTTCTCCCGCGAGACCACCGCCCTGGAGGTGGTCCGCGACCTCGACCTGACCGGCCGGCGCGCCGTCGTCACCGGCGGCGCCTCCGGGATCGGCGTCGAGACCGCCCGCGCGCTCGCCTCCGCCGGGGCGGACGTCACCCTCGCGGTCCGCAACCCGGACGCCGGGCAGCGCGCCGCCGCCGACATCACCGGCACCACCGGTAACGACCGGATCCTGGTCGCCCCGCTCGATCTCGCCGACCTCGACTCGGTGGCGGCCTTCGTCCGCACCTGGGACGGCCCGCTGCACATGCTGGTCAACAACGCCGGCATCATGGCCTCGCCCGAGATGCGCACCGAGCAGGGCTGGGAGATGCAGTTCGCGACCAACCACCTCGGGCACTTCGCCCTGGCCACCGGGCTGCACCCCGCGCTCGCCGCGGCCGGGGGCGCGCGGGTCGTCTCGGTCAGCTCGGCGGCCCACCTGCGCTCGCCCGTGGTGTTCGACGACATCCACTTCCGGCAGCGGCCGTACGACCCGTGGGCGGCGTACGGGCAGTCCAAGACCGCGAACGTGCTCTTCGCGGTCGAGGCCAGCCGGCGCTGGGCCGACGACGGGATCGTCGTCGACGCGCTGATGCCGGGAGCGATCCGGACCAACCTCCAGCGCTACATCAGCGATGAGGAACTGGACCGGATGCGCGCGCAGAGCGGCGGGGGAGCGGCGTACTGGAAGACGCCCGAGCAGGGGGCGGCCACCTCGGTGCTGGTCGCGGCCTCGCCGCTGGTCGCCGGCGCCGGTGGCCGGTACTTCGAGGACTGCCAGGAGGCCGGCGTGAACCAGCCGGGCACGCGCACCGGCTACGCCCCGTACGCCCGGGACCCGGAGTCCGCCGAGCGGCTCTGGACGGTCTCCGAGGAGCACCTGCGCGGCTGACAGGTGAAACGCCGGAGGGGCGCGCGGCAGTCGCCGCGCGCCCCTCCGCTGTCGAACGTCAGAGACCCAGCTCGGCCTCGAAGTTGCCGGCCTCCAGCCGCTCCTTGACCGAGGTCAGGAAGCGGGCGGCGTCGGCGCCGTCGATCAGGCGGTGGTCGTACGACATGGCCAGGTAGACCATCGACCGCACCGCGATGACCTCGCCCAGCTCCGGGTCGTTGACCACGACCGGACGCTTCACCACGGCACCCGTGCCGAGCATCGCCGACTGCGGCGACGGCACGATCGGGGTGTCGAAGAGGGCGCCCCGGCTGCCGGTGTTGGTCAGCGTGAACGTCGCGCCGGCCATCTCGTCCGGAGTGATCTTGTTGGCCCGGGTGCGCTCGGCCAGGTCGGCGATCCGCTTGGCGATGCCGCCCATGTTGAGGTCACCGGCGTTGTGGATGACCGGCACGAGCAGGCCGCGCTCGGTGTCCACCGCGATGCCCAGGTGCTCGGCGGCCGGGTAGGTGATCGTGCCGCCCTCCAGGTCCATGCTGGCCTGGATGATCGGGTGGGTCTGCAGCGCCTCGATCGCGGCCAGGGCGAAGAACGGCAGGAAGGACAGCTTCACGCCGTGCTTGGCCTGGAACGAGTCCTTGGCCCGGGCCCGCAGCTTGGCGACCTTGGTGACGTCGACCTCGACGACCGTGGTCAGCTGCGCCGTCTCGTGCAGCGACTGCTGCATCCGCTTGGCGATGGTGGCCCGGATCCGCGGCAGCTTCTCCGTGGTGCCCCGCTTGGCGCTCGGCTCCGGCTTGGCGGCCGGCTGGGCCGGCGCCTTCGCGGCGGCGGGCTCGGCGGCGGCCGGCGCGGCCGTGGCGGCCTTCGCCTTCTCGGCCGCCTCCAGCACGTCCTGCTTGCGGATCCGGCCACCCACGCCGGTGCCGTTGACCGAGCCCAGGTCGACGCCGTGCTCGGCGGCGAGCTTGCGGACCAGCGGCGTCACGTAGCCGGCGGCCTCCTCGCCGCCGCCCTGGGCCGGGGCGGTCGGGCGCTGCGGGGTGGCGGTCGGCGCGGCCGGCTGGGCGGCCTGCTCGGCCTTGGCCGGCTGCGCGGCCGTCTCCGCCTCGGCGGACGGCTCGTTGTAGGACAGACCCGGGGTCGGCTCCTCGACCTTCGGCTCCGGCTTCGGCTCGGCCTTGGGCTCCGGCTTCGGCTCGGGCTTCGCCTCCGCCTTGGGCTCGGGCTTCGGCTCCGCCTTCGGCTGGGCCGGCGCGGCGCCGGCCGCCCCGACGATCGCCAGCACGGCGCCGACGTCGGCGGTCTCGTCCTCGGCGACCTTGATCTCCTGCAGCGTGCCGGCGACCGGCGACGGGATCTCGGTGTCGACCTTGTCGGTGGAGACCTCCAGCAGCGGCTCGTCCACCTCGACGGTCTCGCCGACCTGCTTGAGCCAGCGGGTGACCGTACCCTCGGTGACGCTCTCACCCAGGGCCGGCATGGTCACCGGGGTGCCCTCGCCCGACGACGCGGCGGGCTGGGCCGGCTCCTCGACGGCCGGCTGCTCGGCCTCGGCGCCCGGCTCGGCGGCGGCCTGCTCGGCCTGCTGCTCCGGCTCCGGGCCGGTGCCCTCGGCGGCGGCCGTCGGCTCGGTGGCCGGCTCGGCCTTCTCGGTGGGGGCCGCGCCCGCGTCCTCGCCCTCACCGGCGATGACGGCCAGCTCGCTGCCGACCTCGGCGGTCTCGTCCTCGCCGACCACGATCCGGCTCAGCACGCCCGCCGCGGGCGACGGGATCTCGGTGTCGACCTTGTCGGTCGACACCTCCAGCAGGGGCTCGTCGACCTCGACGGTGTCACCCTCCTGCTTGAGCCAGCGCGTGACGGTGCCCTCGGTGACGCTCTCGCCGAGCCGGGGCATGGTGACCGATACCGGCATGTTCTCCAGACTCCTTCATTCCCCTGGTGGGATCATCGCCCGTCGCCGGACGCCGCGGTTGTCGTGTCAGGCGTGCGCGTGCAGCGGCTTGCCGGCCAGGGCCAGGTGCGCCTCGCCCAGGGCCTCGTTCTGGGTCGGGTGGGCGTGCACGAGCTGCGCCACCTCGGCCGGGTAGGCCTCCCAGTTGTAGATGAGCTGGGCCTCGCCGATCAGCTCACCCACCCGGGCGCCGACCATGTGCACGCCGACCACCGGGCCGTCGTCCACCCGGACCAGCTTCACGTGGCCGGCGGTCTTGAGGATCTGGCTCTTGCCGTTGCCGCCCAGGTTGTAGTTGTAGGTCTTGACCTTGTCGGCGCCGTACTGCTCCTTGGCCTTCGCCTCGGTCAGCCCGACCGACGCCAGCTCCGGGTCGCAGTAGGTGACGCGCGGGATGCCGGCCTCGTCGATCACGGCCGGGGTCTTCCCGGCGATCTCCTCGGCGACGAAGATGCCCTGCTGGAAGCCGCGGTGCGCGAGCTGGAGGCCGGGCACGATGTCGCCGACCGCGTAGACGTTCGGCACGCTGGTGCGCAGCCGCTCGTCGGTCAGCACGTAGCCGCGGTCCATCTTGACGCCCTGCTCCTCGTAGCCGAGGTTGGCGGTGTTCGGGCCGCGGCCCACGGCGACCAGCAGCAGCTCGGCCTCGACCGTGTCGCCACCGGAGATCGTCAGCTTGACGCCGTTGTCGGTCTTCTCGACCTTCTCGAACGGCTTGCCGACCTTGAAGTTGATCTTCCGCTTGCGGAACGCCCGCTCCAGCGCCTTCGACGACTCCTCGTCCTCGGCGGCGACCAGGCGGGGCAGCGCCTCGACGATGGTCACGTCCACGCCGAAGGACTTCCAGACGCTGGCGAACTCGACGCCGATCACGCCGCCGCCGAGCACGATCGCCGACGCCGGGACGCGGTCCAGGGTCAGCGCGTGGTCGCTGGTGATGATCCGCTCGCCGTCGACCTCCAGGCCGGGCAGGCTCTTCGCGTACGAGCCGGAGGCCAGCACGATGTTGCGGCCGGTGTAGCGCTTGCCGTCGACCTCGACGACGTTCTTGCCGACCAGCTTGCCGTGGCCCTCGACGATGGTGATCGCCTTGTTGCTCTTGAGCATGCCCTGAAGGCCCTTGTACAGCCGGGAGATCACGCCGTCCTTGTACGAGTTGACGGCCGCCATGTCGATGCCGACCAGCTCGGCCTTCACGCCGAACTGCTCGGACTCGCGGGTCTGGTCGGCGATCTCGGCGGCGTGCAGCAGCGCCTTGGTCGGGATGCACCCGTTGTGCAGGCAGGTCCCGCCGAGCTTGCCCTTCTCGATCAGCGCGACCGTCAGGCCGAGCTGGACGGCGCGCAGGGCGGTCGCGTAGCCGCCGCTACCACCTCCGAGGATGACGATGTCGAAGGTCGTGTCGTTCGGCTCGCTCACATCCAACTCCCAGGTCGCGTCACTGCATCGGGGGTTACGGCGGAGTAACAGGCACACCCCACCTCGGTCATCTTGTCACCACCACGGACCGAGCGCGTACCGAGGTGCCCAACGACACGTCGGCGACACGTACCCTTGGCATCGTCTTCGATGACGTCCGGGGGAGGAGTGGGTCCGGTGGCGCTGTTCCGACGACGCAAGCGGGTGGCCGCGGTGAGCCGCGACCGGGCCGCCGACCGCGCCGATCTGGACCACCTTGAGAACTTCGTCCGCACCCGCCGGGGCGTCGAGGCGTTCCTGGAACCGCGGACGACGGTCACCGAGACCACCGTGATGCTGATCGCCGACGACGGCGAGTGGACCCGTCGGCGGGTCGGCAGCCCGGACGAGGCCCGGCGGTGGGCCCACAAGATCGCCATCCCGATCTACGACGTGCGGCTGATGGGCTACCCGCAGCGGATGCGCGACTACAACGAGCGCCGCAAGCGCCGGCCCGAGCTGTACTGAGCTACCTGAGCCCAGGTGTTAAGAAGGGCCCCTTCTACAACGCCAGGCGTTAAGAAGGGGCCCTTCCTTGCACGTCAGCCGTTGGCGGCGACGTCGTCCACCAGGTGGAGCAGGGTGCGCACCGGCACGCCGGTGCCGCCCTTGGTCCAGTAGCCGGTCGCCTCGCCCGAGTGGTAGCCCGGCCCGGCGATGTCGATGTGCGCCCAGGCCACGTCGTCGGTGACGAACTCACGCAGGAACACGCCGCCCTGCAGCATGTGCCCGGCCCGGTCCATCCCGGCGTTGACCTGCGAGATGTCCGCGACGTCGGACTCCATGCCCTTGCGCACGTCGTCCGGCAGCGGCATCGGCCAGGCCGGCTCGCCGGTCGCGTCACCGGCCACCCGGACCCGCTCGCACAGCTCCGGGGTGCCCATCACGCCGGCGATCCGCTTGCCCAGCGCGACCACCTGGCCGCCGGTCAGCGTCGACGTCTCGAACAGGTAGTCGGCGCCGTCCTCGCACGCCCGGGCGATGGCGTCGGCCAGCACCATCCGGCCCTCGGCGTCGGTGTTGAGCACCTCCACCTTCTTGCCGTTGTACATGCTGATCACGTCGCCCGGCCGGTAGCTGGTGCCCGACGGCATGTTCTCGGCCATCGGCAGGTAACCGGTGACCGTCACCGACGGCTTGAGCGCCGCGACCGCCAGCATGGCCGCGCCGACCGCCGCCGCGCCGGCCATGTCCGACTTCATCTCCCACATGCCCTGCGCCGGCTTGATCGAGATGCCGCCGGTGTCGAACGTGATGCCCTTGCCGACGAGCGCGACCCGCTTGCCGTTGCCGCCACCCGCGGGGGTGTAGGTGAGCTTCACCAGCCGCGGCGGGGCCTCCGAGCCCTGGCCGACCGCGAGGATGCCGCCGTAGCCGCCGGCGGCCAGCGCCGCCTCGTCCAGCACCTCGACCTCCAGCCCCGCCTCGCGGGCGGCGGCGGAGACGACGTCG
This sequence comes from Micromonospora sp. WMMD754, assembly GCF_049315235.1. Taxonomy (NCBI): domain Bacteria; kingdom Bacillati; phylum Actinomycetota; class Actinomycetes; order Micromonosporales; family Micromonosporaceae; genus Micromonospora; species Micromonospora sp. WMMD754. The sequence continues at coordinate 288,737 of NZ_CP186058.1, read as the reverse complement.
GCGAACGCCGGGGGACGCAGCTCGTTCGGCGCGGTGTTCACCCAGTCCCGGCTGGTCCGCACCGCGCCGGCCACCGCCTGCGCGCGGGTGACCTCGGCCTGGGCGGTCGCGTCGGCCGCGTCCGGCACCGCGACCAGCACCTCGGCCACCGGCTCCCGCCGGGTCGGCTGCGGCTTGGTCTTGTAGCCGGCGAACCGGTAGCCGCCGAGCAGCGCGCCCTCGGCGACCGCGCGCAGCGCGGCCGGCGCGTCGGCGTCGTCGGGCAGCGGCAGGGCGAGCGCGACGCGCGCGGCGCCGGCCAGCGCCCGGACCGCGGCGCCGGCGGCGCGGCGCAGCGACTCGGGCCCGGGGGCGGCGCCGGAGGGCTCCGGGCCGAGCCCGACGGCGGCGACCACCGGTGCGGTCACCGTGCCCAGCGTGGCCAGCTTGATCACCTCGCCGGGGCCACCGGTCGCGCCGAGCAGGGCCAGCGTCTCGGTCAGCTTGCCGTCGAACGCGGCGGCGATGCTCTCCGCGCCGCTGGCCAGCAGCAGGGCGTGGGCGGGTGCGCCGCTGCCCGGCTCGGTGGTCTGGCTGTGCACGCCGATCACGATCGCGTCGACGGCGAGTTCGGCGGGGTCGGTGTCGACCAGGCTGAGGGTGGTGCGGGGCGATGTCACGAAAGCTACTCCGGGCGGGCCGGGCCGGCCGCGTCGTCGCGTACCGGCGGTGAAGGTCTCTCCGGCGGCAACCTACCCGTCGGAGGCGTGGCTGTCCCGCCGATGGACGTCGACGGGATCCCGCCGATGCTAACCAGCCCGGTCCGGGCCGGTAAGTTGCCACCCATGACCGAGGTGACCTCCGACGCCGCCGAGACCCGGCTGCGCCGCTCCCCGCTGCACGAGCGACACACCGCGCTCGGCGCGAAGTTCGCCCCCTTCGGGGGCTGGCAGATGCCGCTGGAGTACGCCGGCGGCGGCGTGCTCAAGGAGCACACGGCGGTGCGGACCGCTGTGGGCGTGTTCGACGTCTCGCACCTGGGCAAGGTCCGGGTCACCGGGCCGGGCGCCGCCGACTTCGTCAACGCCTGCCTGACCAACGACCTCGGCCGGATCGCGCCCGGAAAGGCGCAGTACACGCTCTGCTGCGACGACGCCACCGGCGGCGTGGTGGACGACATCATCGCCTACCTGCACGCCGACGACCACGTCTTCCTGGTGCCGAACGCGGCCAACACCGCCGAGGTGGCCCGCCGGTTGCGCGCCGCCGCGCCGGACGGCGTGACCGTCACCGACGAGCACGAGGCGTACGCCGTGCTCGCGGTCCAGGGCCCGCGGTCGGCGGAGCTGCTCGACGGGCTCGGCCTGCCCACCGGGCACGAGTACATGAGCTTCTCCACCGCCACGCTGGCCGGCGTGGAGCTGACCGTCTGCCGCACCGGCTACACCGGCGAGCTGGGCTACGAGCTGGTCGTGCCCGCCGAGCACGCGGTCGCGGTCTGGGACGCGCTGCTCGCCGCCGCCGACGACGTGCGCGCCTGCGGCCTGGCCGCCCGGGACACACTGCGCACCGAGATGGGCTACCCGCTGCACGGGCAGGACCTCTCCCCGGAGATCACCCCGGTGCAGGGCCGTTCCGGCTGGGCGGTGGGCTGGGACAAGCCGGCCTTCTGGGGCCGGGACGCGCTGCGCGCCGAGAAGGCCGCCGGCCCGGCCCGTACGCTGCGCGGCCTCGCCGCCGTCGACCGGGCCATCCCGCGTCCCGGCATGGCCGTGTACGCCGGCGACACGCAGGTCGGCGTCGTCACCAGCGGCACGTTCAGCCCGACGCTCAAGCACGGCGTCGCACTGGCGCTGGTCGCCACGGACCCGAAGCTGCCCGACGGCGAGGAGCTGGAGGTCGACATCCGCGGCCGGCGGGCCCGGATGCGCCTGACGAAGCCCCCGTTCGTCCAGCCGTCCGTCCGCTGAACCGCGCGGGTCAGTCCTCGGCGAGGCGCTCGCCGGCGTCGAGGACGGCCTGCGTCCAGCCGCCCTCCAGCACGCCGGTGCCGTCCAGCACGGCCCAGTCGACCACGTCCGACGCCTCCACCACCACCGGCGAGCCGATCCGCACGCCGGGGTCGGTGTTGGCGTCGCTGGCGCTGGCGCCGACGATCCGCTCCGGGACCTCCCAGGAGGTCACCCCGGCCCAGACGTACTCGGGGCCCTCGTCACCGGGCAGGCCGTACTTGACCACGAGCTGGCTCTCGTCGGGCAGCCGGCCGGCCAGGAACCGGGCCCGGATGTCGCCGAGCGAGGCGCGGGCGGTGGCCACCGCCCGGCTCATCGCGTCGCCGGTGCGGGTGTAGCGGACGTCCGGCTGGATGCCGTTGAACAGCGTCGCGCAGGCGGCGGCGAAGTAGCGCCCGGGCGGGCCCGGGTGCCCGGGCGGCGGGTTGAGGCTCAGGAACGAGTCGGCGTCCGGGTCGGTGGCCGGGTCCAGCTCCAACCGCAGCAGCACCGGCGCCGTCGCGCCGTGCTGCTCCGGATTGCCGTACGCGACCGCGATGTCGTGCCCGGTCACCGTGGCCAGCACCGGCAGCTGCACGAACGCCGGCACCTCCTCGCCGGCCAGCCCGTCGGTCCAGTCCCGCAGCAGCCGCCGGGCCGCCCCGGTCATCACCGCGCCCCAGGCCCGGGTGAGGTGGTCCGGCACGCCCTGGGCCTGCAACTCCAGCAGCCCGAACCGGCGCAGCCCCTTGGTGGTGAACCAGAGCCCGTCGGCGTCCGAGGAGTAGGGCACCAGCACCCAGTCGACCAGCCGGATCCGGCCGTGCTCGTCGGGCAGCGAGCGCAGCGCGGCCGCCGGGTCGAGGAACTGGAGCCCGAAGACGTCCACCACGTCCCCGCCGACCGTTTCGGCGACCGCCGCGGCCACCGCCCGGGCCGCCCACTCGTGCGCCGGCGGCCAGCCCGGCCGGTACTCGGCCTGCACCACCACCAGGTGGGTGGCGGCGGCCAGCCGGGCCAACTGCTCGTCGGTGGCGCCGAACGCGCTGAGCAGGTCCGGCGGCAGCTCCGGGAACTCGTCGACGGTGCGCGTGTCCACGCTCATCAGAGGGCTGTCCAGCATCTGCTTCGCCAGCCCGTGCACCGGCTCGGCGAGCCGGCCGGCCAGACCCTCCACCGCGGTCTTCGGGCTGACCCGGGGCAGCCCGGCGATCGGCACCAGATAGGTCGCGTCGAGCGACTCGGGCACCGGTACGGGCAGGAAGTCGTCCGTGATGAGCATGTCGTCCCCCTCGACCGCGCCGGTGCACCAACCCGAACGCTACCCGTCCGACCGGGTGGCGATCAGCCGGTCAGGACCAGTCCCAGGTAGGACAGCGTGGTGACGATCTCCACGAGGGCGCCGAGGACGTCGCCGGTGATCCCGCCGAAGCGGCGTACCAGGTGTCGCAGGAGCCCGGCCGCGACGGCGAGCGCGCCGAGCACGGCGAGCGGCCCCTGCCACGGGCGGCCCGGCGCGGCGGGCGCGGCCAGCAGCGCCACGGCGAGCGCGCCGACGGTCGGCGCCACCCACCCCACGGTGCCGGCCACCAGCGCGCCCAGGCCCTCCGGTCGGGCCGCCGGCACCCCGCGGCGACAGGCCAGCGTCACCCCCAGCCGTCCGGCCGCGGTGGCCGCGACCACCGCGGCGAGCGCCGCGACCGCGTCCCGCCCGACCAGCTCCGCGAGCACCGCGGTCTGGAGCAGGAGGACGAGCACCAGCGCGACCACCCCGAACGGGCCGACGTCCGGCTGTTTCATGATCTTCAGAGCGGCCGCGCCGCGGCGGTAGGAGCCGAGCGCGTCCACGGTGTCGGCCAGCCCGTCCAGGTGCAGGCCCCGGGTGAGCAGCGCGCCCAGCCCGACGGTGAGCCCGGCGGCGACCAGCGGCGGGGTGACGGCGCCGGCGAGCAGCAGCACCCCGCCGAGCAGCGCGCCGAGCAGCGCGCCGACCGCCGGGGCCAGGGCCATCGCGGTGCCGGCGGTGGCCCGGTCGACCGGGCCGGCGCGCAGCGGCGCGGTGGTGAACGTGGTCAGCGCCAGCCGGACGCCGTCGGCGAGCCGGGCCTCAGTCGGCACGTCGGCCGGGGAGGACCGGTTCGTCCGCGCCGGTCGTGGTCGGTCCCGGTCCGGCCGGCTCCGGTTCGGCGAAGTCCGGTTCGTCCGCGCCGGTCGTGGTCGGTCCCGGTCCGGCCGGCTCGGGCTCCGCGAAGCTCTCGTCCTCCGCGCCGCCGCCGAGTGACGGGTGCACCGGCAGGGTGGCGGCCAGCGTCAACGCCGAGCGCAGCAGCGGCAGGGCGGCCAACGCGGTCGCCCCCTCGCCCAGGTCGAGGCGCAGGTCCAGCAGCGGCGTCAGGCCGAGGACGTCGGCGGCGAGCCGCACCCCGGGACGGCCGCCGTGGTCGGGCAGCAGGCACCAGTGCCGGGCCTGCCCGGCCAGGTCGCGGCTGACCATCCCGGCGGCGGTGCCGACCGGGCCGTCCAGCAGCACCGGGACCCGTCGGGCGGTGGCGCCGAGCAGCACGCCGGTGGCCATCGCGATGTCGCCGCCGCCCAGCTCGGACAGGATGTCGTGCGCCTCGCGGGGCGAGCGCCGGGTGCGGTGCAGCGCGTCCCGGACGGCCGCGCAGCGGACCATCCAGGCCGCGTCGTCGATCTCGCCCTGCTCGTTCACCACCCGGCCGAGCACGGCCGGCGGTTCCGCGCCGGCCGTGGCCGCCAGCACCGCGGCGGCCGCCGCCTCGGCGCCGGCCCCGCACGCCGCCAGCACCAGCAGTTGTACGCCGGCGTCGGCGGCCTGCTCGGCCAGGCGCCAGCCGTAGCGCAGCGCCGCCTCCACCTGGTCGGCGGGGAGCGCCGGACCGTCCTCGAACGGCGCCGAGGTGGGTGCCTCGACGACCTGGAGGCTGGCGCCGTTCTCGGCGGCCAGCCGGGCCAGCGCGCCCCGCCCGGCGCGGGCCTGCCGGGCGCGGCGGGCCGACTCGCCGGGCGCCGCCCCGGCCGATGCGCCGCCGTCGTGGTCGCCGTGCAGCAGCAGCACCCGGACGGCGTCCCACGGGCGCGGGGTGGCGGTGCCCTGGGTGGCGGCGGCGAAGCCGACCACCTGCTCCAGCACGCCGAGCCCGGCGCCGGGGACGTCGAGCGTGGCGAGCCGGTCGACCGCCTGCGGGCCGGTGTAGTCGTCCGGCATCGGCAGTTCCATGCCGGGCTGGATGACCAGCCCGGTGGCGATCATCGGCAATGCCATGGTGGGGGCCGCCCAGTCGCCCGCGCCGGACGTCCCGCCCTGCCCCGGGGTGGGCACCGGCGCGGCGGTCGGGGTGAGCACCTCGGGCAGCGCCACGTCCGGCACGGCCCGACCGCCCGGGTCCGGCGTGGAGGCGGTGGACGGAGCCCAGGGCCGGTCGGCCGGGCGGGACTCGGCCGTTCCCGGGCCGGTCGTCGGTTCCGCCGGCGTGGCTCCGCGGCTTCCCGGTGCCGCCGGCCGCGCCGCCGGGGTGGACCCGGGCGTCGCCGGGGCGGCGGCGGCCGGGGTGGGCGGCTTGAGCCAGGCGGTCTGGCCGGCCACCACGAGCGCGACCGCGTCGCAGGCGTCGGCGACCGCCCGGTTGGTCGCGCCCAGCGCGTCGGTGAACGCCCGGCCCAGCGGCGTGGTGGGCACCAGCGACAGGCCGACCTCCGGGCTGACCAGCACCAGCCGCGCCTGGCTCGCGCGGACCGCGGCGGCCAGCTCGGCGACGGTGGCGGTGTCGTCGGCCGGCTGGTGGGCCGGGTCGAGCAGCACGGTGACCCAGCCGCCGAGGTCGTCCACGAGCACTGTGTCGTTCGGGCCGGCGGCGGTGATCAGCTCAGCCAGCCGGCCCGGATCCGCCGCGGTCTCCTCGGTGGTCCAGCTCCCCGGCCGGCGGGCGCGGTGCGCCGCGAGGCGGCCCGCCCACTCGGTGTCCTCCGGCTCCCCGGCGGGGGCGGTGGCCACGTATCGGACCGTGGGCGCGTCGGCGACCAGTGACTCGGCGAACTCGGACTTGCCGGAGCGGATACCGCCGAGCACGAGGAGGGTGTGCCACCCGTCAACGGACATGCCCGTACCTTAGTTCTCCCGCCCGCACCCCGCCCCTCCCCGCCCCCTCCCCGCGTCGATCTTGCGGTTGCGGCCCTCGGGATGCCGGAAATGGTGGTTCTGTCGGGGCGGCAACCGCACGATCGCGGGCGCGGGGTCAGTCGCAGTGTTCGAAGGGGCTCGCGTAGGTGGCTCCGGGGGTGGAGCCGCCCCACTTCACGCAGACGCCGGCGGCGGTGGCCCGGACCGGGCCGGCGTAGTACTGGTAGCCGCCGCTCTGGGTCTGCCGGGCCCTGCCCTGGACCTCCAGGTACGTGGTCACCGTGGTCACCCGGCCGACGTCGGCGTCCTTGAGCGTCACCACGCAGTTGGTGCCGGACGCGGCGCGGTAGAGCAGGTAGACCCGCCCCTGCCGGATCCCGCCGGCGGTCAACGTGGCCGAATCGATCACCTGGTAGCCGCTGCCGCACACCTGCGTCGCGGTGTACGGGTTCGCCTTCGGCGCCGCCGGCGGGCCGCTCGTCGGGGCGGGGGCGCCGGTGCTCGGCGCCGGTTCGCTCGGTGGCGCGGCGGTGCGGCTCGGCGTGGCCGACGGGGACCGGCCGGGCCGCCCCGCACGGCTCGGGCTCGGCGTCACCGGGCCGGCGTCGGCCGTCGTCGGCGCCACCGGATCGGCGACCGCCGACTCCCCGGCCACCGCGGTCGGGCCGGGCCCCGGACCCGGCTCGTCGGGGGAGCGCACCGCCGTCACGGCCACCGCGACCAGCACCGCGACCAGGACCACACCGGCCGCGCCGGCCAGCGCCACCGCCCGCCGCCCGCGTCGCGCCGGCTCCTCCCGCGTCGCCGGCCCCTGGTCCGACCCCGCCGACGAGGGGCCACCCGGGCCGGACCTCGGGTACGGGTCGCCCGCTCGGGGCGACGGGAACGCGCCGCCCGTACCCCGGCCCGGGAGGCCGGTCGGCGCGGACGCCGGGTTCGGGGGGCCGATCGGCGCGGACGCCGGGCTCGGGAGATCGGCCGGCGCGGACGCCGGGCCTGGTTCGGCGGGGCCGCTCACCGCCCACGGCGGGCGCGGCGGGACCGGCACGACGGCCAGCGTGGCGTCCCGGGCGTCCCGCGCGCCCTCGGCCAGGGCCAGCCCGGTCGGGAAGCGGTCGCGTGGGCTCTTCGCCAGCGCGCGTCGGACCACCTCGACCACCGCCGGGGGCGTGGTCGGCGGCAGCGGCGGCGGCTCGTCCTGCACGTGCCGCATCGCCACCTGCAGCGGGTTGTCGCCGTCGAAGGGCGGGCGGCCGGCCAGGCAGAAGTACGCCACCGCGCCGAGCGCGTACACGTCGGTGACCGGCGAGACGGGCTGGCCGGCGGCCTGCTCCGGGGACATGTACGAGGCGGTGCCGAGCACCATGTGGGCGGCGGTGATGCCGGCCATGGTGCTGGCCCGGGCGATGCCGAAGTCGACGAGCACCACCGTGCCGTCCCGCTTCACCAGCAGGTTGCCCGGCTTCACGTCGCGGTGCACGATGCCGGCGAGGTGGGCGGCGTGCAGCGCCTGCGCGGCCTGCCCCACCACCGACATGGTGGACGCCGGGTCGAGCCGGCCGGCCTGCCGCACCCAGCTCGACAGCGGCTGGCCGTCGACGTACTCCATCACCAGGTAGCTGACCTGGCTGCCGTCGGCGAGCACGGCCGAGCCGAAGTCGTGCACCTGCACGATGCCGGGGTGGCGCAGCGCGGCCAGCATCCGGGCCTCGGCGTGGAACCGGGTGGTGAACTCCGGGTCCGCGACCAGCGACGGCAGCAGCACCTTCACCGCGACGGCCCGGTCCAGGAGCGTGTCGGTGCACCTCCACACGGCGCCCATGCCGCCGGTGGCGACGCGTTCGTCCAGCCGGTACCGCTCGCTGAGCACCACTCCCGAAGTCAGCACCGCGACACCGTACCGGCCGGCGACCGGCATGATCCATGTGGCGGCGGGCCGTCGCGCGGCGGGCCGACTAGGCTTGCGGGGGTTTGGCGTCCCACGGGGCGACGGCGGCGAGGGGAGACGCGGCATGGCGTGGAGCTGGCGGTACGAGGGCACGAACGGCGAAGCGGTCGACGGGCCGGCTGAGTCGTTCCCGAATCAGGCGGACGCCGAGTCCTGGGTCGGCCAGACCTGGCGGGAGCTCGCGACGTCCGGCGTCACCACCGTCTCACTGGTCGAGGACGACCGGGTGGAATACCGGATGAGCCTGCAGCCCCCGGCCGAATGACCGGCTACGACCGCCCGGGCGACCCGCTGGTGCTCGGGGTCCCCCGGGCGGCGTTCCGGCCCAGCCCGATCTTCCTGGCGCTGGTCGCGCTCTTCGTGGCCGCCGGGGTGATGACCTGGAACCGGTACGGCAACGTCCGGTTCGACGTGTTCCTCTTCGTGGTGTCGGGCTGGCTGGTGTCGCTCTGCCTGCACGAGTACGCCCACGCCGTGATCGCCTACCGGGCCGGCGACCGGGACATCGCGCACCGCGGCTACCTGACGCTCAACCCGCTGAAGTACACCAGCCCGCTGCTGTCGATCGTGCTGCCGGTGGTCGTGGTGCTGCTCGGCGGCATCGGCCTGCCCGGCGGGGCGGTCTGGGTGGACCGGCACGCCATTCCCGGCCGGCTGCGGCACTCCCTGGTCAGCCTGGCCGGGCCGGCCACCAACGTGCTGTTCACGCTGGTGCTGGTGGCGGCGCTGACCTGGGGGCCCGACCTGGGCGGGCCGCTGGAGTTCTGGGCCGGCGTCGGGCTGCTCGCGTTCCTCCAGCTCACCGCCAGCGTGCTCAACCTGCTGCCGGTGCCGGGCCTGGACGGCGGCAACATGCTCCAGCCCTGGCTCAGCCCCGCCTACCGGCGGATGTACGACCTGTTCGCCCCGTACGGATTCATCCTGCTCTTCGCGCTGCTGTGGAGCCCGCAGATCAACCGGGTGTTCTTCGGCGGGGTCTTCGCCGTCGGCGAGGCGCTCGGCCTGCCCCGGGAGCTGTACCAGCTCGGGTTCTACCTGATCCGCTTCTGGCAGGGCTGACGCGCCGTCCCGGGCCGACGGTGACCGCCGGCCCGGGACCGGGCGTCACGGACGCTGGGCCGGGCTCTCGGTCTGCGCCGGGTCCCGCTCGGTGACCGGCTCGACGATCTCGTCGATCGCCTTGAGCAGCTCGGCGTCGAGCTTCACGCCGGCCGCCTTGACGTTGTCGTGCACCTGCTCGGGCCGGGACGCGCCGATGATGGCGGAGGCGACGTTCGGGTTCTGCAACACCCAGGCGATGGCGAGCTGCGGCATGGTCAGCCCGGCCTGCTCGGCCAGGGGCTTGAGCTTCTGCACCCGGGTGAGCACGTCGTCGGTGAGCCACTTGGCGATGAAGTCGGCGCCGGACTTCTCGTCGGTGGCGCGCGAGCCGGCCGGCGGCGGCTGACCCGGCAGGTACTTGCCGGAGAGCACGCCCTGGGCCATCGGCGACCAGACGATCTGGCCGATGCCCAGCTCCTCGCTGGCCGGGACGACCTCGGTCTCGATGACCCGCCACAGCATCGAGTACTGCGGCTGGTTGGAGATCAGCGGGATGCGCAGCTCACGGGCGAGCGCGTGGGCCTCGCGCAGCTGCGACGCCTTCCACTCCGAGACGCCGATGTAGTGCGCCTTGCCGGAGCGCACGACGTCGGCGAAGGCCTCCATCGTCTCCTCCAGCGGGGTGCTGTAGTCGTAGCGGTGGGCCTGGTAGAGGTCGACGTGGTCGGTCTGCAGGCGGCGCAGCGAGCCGTCGATCGACTCCATGATGTGCTTGCGGGACAGGCCCCGGTCGTTGCGGCCCGGGCCGGTCGGCCAGTACACCTTGGTGAAGATCTCCAGGCCCTCGCGACGCTCGCCCTTGAGCGCGCGGCCGAGCACCGACTCGGCGCGGGTGCCGGCGTAGACGTCGGCGGTGTCGAACGTGGTGATGCCGCTGTCGAGGGCGGCCCGCACGCACGCGACGGCGGCCTCCTCCTCGACCTGCGAGCCGTGGGTGATCCAGTTGCCGTACGAGATCTCGCTGACCATCAGGCCGGAGCGGCCCAGGTGTCGGAATTCCATGCTTCCGACCCTAGTCCGGCCCGCCGGCCGGTGCCGCGCGGCGTTCACGCCGGCAGCAGCGCGTCCCGCATCCGGGCGCCGAGCCACCGGCGGAAGCTCTCCTCGGTCCACCCGCACCGGTGCACCAGCGCCGCGTAGTGCGCCGGGTCGTTGTAGAACCACAGGCCGTCCACGGCACGCTCGGTGTCGGTGTCCGGCCGCAGCGGTCCGTCCAGGGTGAGCAGCCGGTCGACCACCATCCGGGCGCCCGCCCGGCGGTTGCGCAGCAGGGTCTCCCACAGCTCGGCCGCCTCCGGCGCCTCGTCCGCGGCCCGGCGCACGGTCTCGAACGCGCCGGCCGCGCGGTGGCCGATGAGCGTGCAGACCCCGGCGTACGCGTCGAGCACCCCGCCCTGGTCGGGCGCCTCCCAGACCGGTTGGAACCACTGACGCCGGGCCACCGGCACCGGCTCGTCGTCCCCGGCGAGCGCCTCGTCGAGCACCTGCCGCAGCAGCGCGGCCTTGGACCCGAACGCGGCGAACACGGTGGGCCGGGCGACGCCGGCCTCGGCCGCCACGTCGGCCAGCGACGTCGCCGCGTATCCGCGTGCGACGAACAGCTCGGTCGCGGCCCGCACCACCGCCTGCCGGGTGCGGCGGGCGTTCTCCTCGCGCACCGGGGAGCGGTAGGGGCGCTTTCCGTCCTTGACTCCAGCCATGACGTCGCGATACTAACCGTATATTCACCAGACTGCTGGCTATCGAATATCCGCCTGTCCATCGGAGAGCCGGGAGGCCCCCATGTCCATCCGCCCCTACCTGCTCGGCCCCGACGACGGCGAGGCCCACTGGTTCCTCGGCAGCCTGTGCACCGTGAAGGCAGGTGGCCGGCACACCCGGGACCGGCTCACCGTCGCCGAGTTCGTCAACCCGCCCGGCTTCGCCCCGCCGCTGCACCGCCACCAGGTCGAGGACGAGATGTTCTACGTGCTCTCCGGCACCGCCCGGTTCCACTGCGACGGGCAGAGCCTCACCGCCGGCCCCGGGGACTTCGTCCTGCTGCCGGTGGGGATCGCGCACAGCTTCGTGGTCGGCCCCGACGAGCCGCTGCGCGCGCTCCAGATCACCACACCCGCCGGGTTCGAGCGGTTCGCCGCCGAGGCCGGCGTACCCGCGCCGGAACGCCGGCTGCCCGACCCCGGCCCGGTCGACCCGGCCGCGCTCGGGCACGCCGCCGCCCGCAACGGCATCGAGCTGCTGGGGCCCCCGCCGACGGCGTGAGACCGGGTCAGAGCACCGGGCTGGCGTCGGTGAGCAGCCGGTCGATCTCGGCGGCGACCTCCGCGCGGGCCCGGTGCACCGGATCGATCAGCGGCTCACCGCGCCGGTCCAACGCGCCCCACCGCCCCGACTCGGTGGTGACCAGGAACGCCACCGGGTGCACCACCAGCGTCGGGTACGCGGGCGCCACCACCACCCGGCCGCCCCGGTCCACCACGCCCCGGCGGCCGGCCAGCTCGACCACGGCCAGACCGTCGGAGGTGAAGCCGTCCAGGTGCCGGCCGTCGGCCAGCGACGTGCCCAGACCGTGGTAGCGGGTCGGCACCACCACCGCCCCGGTCCGGTCCACCGCACCCCAGCCGCCGTTCTGCCGGACCGCCGCCAGCCCGTTGCGGAACGGCCGGGCCTCCTCGTACCCGGGTGGGATCTTCACGATGTTCATCTGGTCGACGGCCATCCACCGGCCCTTGCCGTCCATGGACACCCAGGACAGTCCCTCGGAGAACGGGCCCACCGCCCGGTAGCCGTTGTTCGCCTCGATCAGCGCCGCGCCGGTGCCGTCGATGAGCGCCCAGCGGGACGCCTCCGGCCGACGCACCCAGGCCAGCCCCTCGTGGAACGGCTGGGCCTCCGCGTACCGGTAGGCGACGACCAGCTCGCCGTCGGCGTCCGCGTACCCCCAGAGCTGCTGCTCCTCGTCGAACGTCGGCACCGGGTAGCGCGGCGTGCCCAGGATCTCCTCCCGGCTGCGCGGCGCCGGACCGAAGCCGCCGTCCGCGGCCCGCTCGGCCACCGCGTCCAGCGCGACCACGGTACGCGCGTTGAGCGGCCCGTCCTCGCCCTGCCGCATGTCCAGCGCCCGCTCGAAGTGCAGGCACGCCTCGGTCAGCCGGCCCTGGTCGAAGCAGGAACGCCCGGCGTGCTCGTGCAGCAACGCGCGCAGCCGGTCGGGCAGCTCCGGCGAGTTGGCCTCGGCGAAGAGCCGGTCGGCCTCCGCGTGCTCCGCACGCCAGCGCAGCACCTCGGCGAGGCGGGCGCGGGCCAGCGCGGTCCGCCGCAACTCACCGGTGGCCTCCGCGTACGTGAGGGCGAGCCGCGCGTCGGCGACCGCGTCGTCCAGGTCCCCGAGGACCCGGGACGCCACCGACCGGAGGCTGAGCAGCCGGGCCCGGCTGCGGTTGTCCAACGCGGTGTCGAGCTTGCCGGTGAGACCGTCCCGGATCCGCCGCAACTCGTCCGGGTCGGGGGCCTCCTCGCGCAGCGTCCCCGGGTGCAGCCGCCACCCCACGGCGGCCAGTGCCTGCTCCGGGTCGACCGGCGGCTCCGGCTCGGGAGCGGACGCCCCGGCCTCCGGTCCCGCCTCCCGGGCACCCGAATCCGCCGCCCCGCCCGAGCCGGCGTCGACGGTCGGTCCCTCACCCGCCGCCGCGTCGCCCCGCACCGGCTCCGCCGGGACCCCGTCCGGCTCACCGCCGGGCGCGCCGCTCACCGCGTCGTCCTCGGTACGCGCCGAGGCCCCGGCGGTGCCGACCTCGGCCGTGGTCGCGCCCCGGTCCGCGCCGGCGTCGGTCCCGTCGGTCGAGGTGTCGCTCCGCCCCGCGCCGGCGTCGGTCCCGTCGGTCGAGGTGTCGCTCCGCCCCGCGCCGGCGTCGGTCCCGTCGGTCGAGGTGTCGCTCTGCTTCGCGGTGGTGCCGGGCGCTGTTGCCGGGGTGTCCTGGCCTGCGGTGGTGCTGGCCGGTGTCGTCGGGGTGTCGTGTTTCGTGGTGGTGTTGGTCGGCGCTGTCGGGGCGTTCTGGTTCGTGGTGGTGCCGATGGGTGCTGTGGGGGCGTCGGTGCTCTCGGAACGGGTGGCACCGGCCGAGGCCAACGAGGCGGGCGTCGGCGCCGGGCCCGCTGGCGACGGCGAGGGTGCCGACGCCGGAGCGGGTGGTGCGGAGGTGACGCGCGGCCCATCGCCGAGGACCGGTTCGGTCGTCGTCCCGTCATACCCGGTGGGGCTCGGCGTGCCGGGCCCGGACGTCGGCGGCCGTGGCTCCACGCCGGGCCGGGACGCGTCGGTCCGCAGGGCCTCGACCGTGGTCGCGGAGTCCGGTACGGCGGCTGCCACCCCGGCGGCGTTCGGTTTCGGAGGTTGCGGGACGCCCGCCTCGCTGACGGGCGAGTCCGTGACGCTCGGTTCCGGGCCGGTGTCCTCGGCGCTCGCCCGCTCCGCAAGGGCCCCGTCCGTTGCGGCCCGTTCCGTCGCGGTGTCCGCCGTCGCGGCGAGCAACTCGGCGGCCTGCTCGGTCGCGGCCTGCCCCGGGTGGGCCGGTGCGATGGCCCGGTCCACCCCGTTCGCGGTACCGCCGGACGTCGCCGATCCGGTGCGCCCGGCCGTGTCGACGGACGCCACGAGATCACGGGCGTCGACGCCGGATTCGCCCGCTCCACCGGTGGCGGCCCCCGACTCGACCGCTCCACGGAGGCCGACCAGCCGCCCCTCCGCCCCCGCCTCCTCACCCGCGCGAGATCTTGGAAGGAAAGGGCCCTCATGGGGGCCGGAATCTTCCAAGATCTCCGGTGTTGCCTCCGCGGCGGGGGCCGGGCCGGCTGCTCCGGCCCGGCCGGTGGAGGTGGACGGGGCAGCCGGCTCCGCGAGGTCGACCGGCTCCACGGAAGCGACGGGCTGCGCGAGAGCGGGCGGCGGTACGGAGTCGGCCGGCTTCGTCGCTTCGGCCAGGTTCACGGAGCCGGCGGGCCCGGCCGGGTGACCGAGGTCGGCCGGGTTCGGGGAGTCGGCGGGCGTCATGGGGTCGGCCGGGTGCCCGGGGTCGGCCGGGTGCATGGGGCGGCCCGACTGCGCGGGGGTGGCCGGCCTCGTCGCGGCGGTCACCGGCTGGTCGGCCTCCCGGATGACGCCGGTGACGGTGGCCCCGCTGTAGCGGTCGCCGGAGTGCGGGAGGCCCGCCGGCTCCGCGGCATGGTGGGTGTCGGCCTCGACCAGTCGGTCGGCTCCGGGACGGTCGGCGCTGTCCGCGGGCCCCGACTCGGCCGCGGCGGACCCGGCGACCGTCGCGTCCTGGTCCGCAGGTCGCGTACCCGCCTCCTGGTCCCCGGTGGCCGTCGGTCGGTTCGGTCGGAACCAGGCTTCCGCGCCCGCGCCCGCAGCCTGCGGTGCGGGACCTGCCCCCGCCGGGGAATGCCCGCTGCCGGCCCGTTCCGGCCGTTCCTCGACCGCTCGGCCGTCCTGCGCTCGGCCCGGCCGCTCCTCGACCCGGTCGGCGTTCGTGCCGGTCGGAGGTTGACCGTTGTCCATCGGCGGGGTCGGCGGGGTCGGCCGTGTTTCCGGGCCGGGCGGAAGGTCGGCGGCGGCGCGCGGCTCGGACGCCGCCGCGGAGCCGGGATGGTCGGTCGTGCCGACCTGGGGGCCGGTGGCCGGTCCCCGCTCCGGTCCCGAGGCGGTGTCGGTCCCGGCCTTGGTGATCGTGCTGTGGGTCGTATCGGATCCGGCCTCGGTGACCGGGCCTCGGGTCGTCCCGGTCCCGGTCCCGGCCCCGGCGACTGTGCGGTGGGTGGCGTCGGTCCCGGCCCCGGTGACCGTGCTGTGGGTCGTGTCGGTGCGCGCCCCGGTGACCGGGCCCTCCTCGGGCCGCTGATCCGTACCCGGCTGCGGCCCGCCAGGCGCTCGGGGGGCGGGTGGGGTCGCTGTCTCCGGGCGGCGGTCGGCGGGTGGTGTCGGGACGGTCTGACGCGGGTGAGCCTCGGTGGGTCCGGTCGGTGCGGGCAGGGGCGCGCCGCTTCCGACGGCCGGGGTCGACGAGGGGCCTGGGTAGACGGGCGGTGCCGGGCGGGCCGGCGGGGCCTGGGTCGGGCCCGGCCGGGCGGTCGGGCGCGGGTCCGGGCGATCCGCGTGCCGGGTCGGCGCTGCCGGTGGGACAGGCTCGCCGGACCCGTTCGTCAGCGGTGCGGACCTGCCGGCGTCCGTCGGCGCGGCCGGCTCGCCGGGGCGGGGGATCGACGGCGCGGCCGGCTCCCCGGGGCGGGGGATCGACGGCACGGGTCCGGTTCCGGGCGTGTCACGGACGGGCGCGGCCGGCGTCGGGCCGGCGGCCACCCGCCGGTCGGGCTCAGCGGCGGCTGGACGGCGGGTCTCGTCGTAGCGTCCCGGTCCCTCCGACCGGTGCGGGTCCTCCGGACGCGCCGGCGGTACGGGACGTGCCGGCACGTTCTCGGCGCCGGGCACGGTCGGTCCCTCGCCGGGGCGGACCGGTGCTGCCGTCGGCGTGATCCCGTCCGGTCGTACCGCGGCGGGCCGGGGTCGGGCGTCGTCGGGGCGGGTGCGAGCGGCGGGCTCGACCGGAGCCGCACCCCGGGCGTCGGGGACACGGGTCGACGGATGCCCGTCCGGCCGTGCCGTCCACTGCTCGGACCGGGGCCGGTACTCGGCGCTCGCGGCGACGTCGGACCGTCTGCCGTCCTGCTCCGGCTGCGGTCGGCCGGACCCGGGCCGGCCCGAGGCGGCCGGCGGCCGAGAATCCCGCGCCTCCGGGCGGGTGCCGGGCTGACCGGCGCGGACGTCCACGGCCGGGGACCGAGGGTCGCGCGGCTCCGGGCGGGTGCCGGGCTGACCGGGGCGGGCGTCCACGGCGGGGGACCGAGGGTCGCGCGGCTCCGCGCGGGTGCCGGCCGGGTCGGGGCGGCCTTCCACGGCGGGCGGTCGCGCATCGCGTGGTTCCGGACGCGGGGTGGCCTGACCGGGACGGGCGTCCACGGCGGGCGGCCGGACGTCCCGCGGTTCGGGGCGGCCGGCGCCGGGCTGGTCGGGGCGGCGACCGTCGGGGCGTGCGCCGTCGACGGGCTGGACCGGGTATCCGGGCGGCGTCGGGCGGGCCACCGGCGGGCGGTGCCGCTCGTCGGGCCGGTAGGCGGCGGGCTCGACCCGTGGACGCGGCTCGACGACCGGCCACTCGCCCTGGTGGGAACGGGCCCGGTCGGCGGGCGGGCGCTGCCCGTCCCACCGCTGGTCGGCGGCGGGGCGGGGAGGGCCGTACCGGTCGGGCTCGGTGCGGGGGCGCCCGCTCTCGGGCGCCTGGCGGTGGGTCTCGGGGTACGCGGCGGCATCGCGGCGCGGCGCGCCGCCGTCCCACCGGCTTCCCGCCGGCTCACGCCGCTCGGCCGGGGGACGGGCCCCGGGGTCACGCCAACCGTCGCGGCCGTCCCGCTCCGGCGACGCCATCGGATGGTCCCGCCGGTCGACCGGCCGACCGGGACCGGCCTCACGTCGACCGTCGAGGGACGCCTCCCGGTGGCCGTGGGGGAGGGCGTCCCGACGCGGGTCGAACGCCGGACCGCGGCGACCGTCCGGGGTGGCCTCGTGGTCGTCCCCGGGGACACGTCGGCCGTCCACCGGGCGGCGGCGCTCGGACCAGCCCGGGCCGGCGTGCGGGACCTCGTTCGGTTCCGGCACCCAACCCGGCTCGGATCCGGGCGGGGCCGGTCGGTGCGACGCCGCGGCGGGACGTACCCACCGCTGGTCGGCGCGCTCCGGGCCGGGCCGGTGCCGCTCCTCGGGCCAGGGCCGCCGGTCGTCCGGGCCCGGTCCGTCCGGACGACCGTTCCGGTCGCGCGGCCCCGCGCCGCCGGGGTGCGACCCGCGCGAACCGTCCGCGGCGGCCGGACTCACCGGGTACGACGCACGACGCCCGTCCGGGCCGGCCGGAGTGGACGGACGGGCCTCGCGCGGTCCGGCGGGGCTGAGCGGGTAGGCCTCGCGCGGTCCGGCGGGGCTGACCGGGTAGGTACCGCGCGGCCCGGCGGGGCTGACCGGGTAGGTGCCGCGCGGTCCGGCGGGGCTGGTCGGACGGGCCTCGCGCGGTCCGGCGGGGCTGACCGGGTACGAGCCACGCGGGCTCGCGGGGCTCACCGGGTACGCGTCGTCGGGGCGGGGACCGGCGGGGCTGACCGGGTGCTCGACACCCGGAGCGGGGCTGACCGGGCGTACCTCGGCGCGTCCGACCACGGCGCGACGGCGGGGCGGAGGCGTCAGGTTCTCGAGGCCGATGTCGCCGGGGTAGCGCTGTCCGGGGAACTGCGGCTCCCACTCGTGGGTGGGCTCGGCGGCCCAGGCCGGTTCGGCCGGCTCGCGCCAGCTGCCCCAGCCACTCATCGGCAGCCCCTCCCGCCGCTCGCGCGGCGCGGCCCCGGGGCCGGCTCGCGTCGCTCGCTCACGGCGGTGTCACCTCGTTGGAAATTGTCGCGCTGGGCACCGGACGTGCCGGTAGAGTCGCCCGGTCCAGCACGTCGTGGCTGCGGAAGGAGGGTAACGGCGTGGGCTCGGTCACCGCCACTGTGGGACCACCCACGGACGCACACGTTACCCCATGGTTTCGGACATTCGGCGCGATAGTGGCGGCCGGCTTCCGCCGGTACGCGACCTACCGCCAGGCCGCGGTGGCGGGCGTCGTCACCAACACCGTGTTCGGCTTCCTGCGCTGCTACATCTTCCTCGCCGCGACCGGCGCGGCCGGCGCCGTGGCCGGTTACGACCGGACGCAGCTCGCCACGTTCGTCTGGGCCGGGCAGGGCCTGCTGGCGGTGATCGCCATCTGGGGCTGGACCGACCTGGCCGACCGGATCCGCACCGGCGAGGTGGCCGCCGACCTGCTGCGGCCGGTGCACCCGGTGACCAGCTACCTCGCGGTCGACCTCGGCCGGGCCGGGTTCGCCGCGCTGGCCCGGCTGGTACCGCCGCTGGTGGTCGGCCCGCTCTTCTTCGCCGTCTACCTGCCCCGGCACTGGGCCACCGTGCCGTTGTTCCTGCTCTCCACGCTGCTTGCCGTGGTGGTCTGCTTCGGCTGCCGCTACCTGGTCAACGCCACCGCCTACTGGCTCCAGGACGTCCGCGGTCCGATGATCCTCTGGACGCTCGGCTCGGGCGTGCTGGCCGGGCTCTACTTCCCGCTGGGCTTCCTCCCCGGCTGGCTGGAGGCCACCCTGCGGTACGCCACTCCGTTCCCCAGCATCCTGCAGGTTCCGCTGGACGTGCTGGTCGAGCGCGAGCCGATGTCGACCGGTCTCGGCCTGGTCGGGCTGCAACTGGTCTGGGCGGTGCTGCTGCTGGCGCTCTGCCGGCTGGTCCAGCGCCGTGCCGAGCGCCGCCTGGTGGTTCAGGGTGGCTGAGCGCGACAGCGCGCCCAGGGTGGCTGAGCGCGACAGCGCGCCCAGGGTGGCTGAGCGCGACAGCGCGCCCAGGGTGGCTGAGCGCGAGAGCGCGCTGCGGGCGTACCGGGCGCTGCTCGGGGCGCAGGCCCGCTCGCAGGCCGCCTACCGCACCTCGTTCGTGGTGGACCTGGTCGGCAACCTGGGCGCGACCGTGTTCGACGTGGTCACCGTCCTGGTGATCTTCGGGGTGACCCGTGAGCTGGGCGGGTTCACGCTGCGCGAGACGCTCGTCGTGGTCGGGCTGTCGTCGTGCGCCTTCGCCGCCGCCGACCTGCTGGTCGGCAACATCGAACGGCTGCCCCGGTACGTCCGCACCGGCCTGTTCGACGCCGTGCTGGTCCGCCCGCTCGCGGCGCTGCCCCAGCTGCTGCTGATGGACCTGCCGCTGCGCAAGGTGTCCCGGGCCGTGTTCGGGCTGGCCGTGCTGCTGTACGCGCTCGCCTCGGCGGGGATCGACTGGACCCCGGGCCGGGTGGCGCTGGCCGTGGTCGCCCCGCCGGCCGCTGTGGTGTTCTTCGCGTCGGTCTTCGTCACCACCGCCACGGTGTCGTTCTACTGGGTCGACTCGGGGGAGATGGCCAACTCGGTGACCTACGGGGGGCGCGACTTCACCTCGTACCCGATCACCGTCTACGGCGGCTGGTTCCGCGCGCTGTTCGCGTACGGGATGGGGTTCGCCTTCGTCAGTTACCACCCGGCGCTGGCGCTGCTCGGCCGCGCCGACCCGCTCGGCCTGCCGCCCTGGGTGGGGTGGGCCTCGCCGGGCGTCGCGCTGGTCGCGGCGGCGGTCGCCGCCCTGGCCTGGCGGGTCGGGATCCGTCACTACCGGAGTACGGGGTCATGAACGTCATCGAGACGGACGGGCTGCGCAAGGAGTTCACGGTCCGGGTCAGGGCCGGGGCGCTGCGCCGCGAGAAGCGGACGGTGACCGCTGTCGACGGGGTCGACCTGCGGGTGGAGCGCGGCGAGATGCTCGGCTACATCGGGCCCAACGGCGCCGGGAAGTCGACCACGCTGAAGATGCTGACCGGGGTGCTGACGCCGTCGGCGGGCCACGCCCGGGTCTGCGGGCTGCGGCCGGTGGCCGACCGGACCCGGTTGGCGTTGCGTATCGGGGTGGTGTTCGGGCAGCGTTCGCAGCTCTGGTGGGACCTGCCGCTGCGGGACTCGTTCGACCTGCTGCGGCACGTCTACCGGGTGCCGGCCGCCGCGCACGCCGCCCGGCTGGCCCGGTGCCGGGACCTGCTCGACCTGGACGCGTTCCTGGACACCCCGGTCCGGCAGCTCTCCCTCGGTCAACGGATGCGCGGCGAGCTGACCGCGGCGCTGCTGCACGGCCCGGAGGTGCTCTTCCTGGACGAGCCCACCATCGGGCTGGACGTGGTCAGCAAGCAGGCGGTCCGTGGCTTCCTGGCCGAGCTGGGCCGGGCCGGTGACACCACGCTGGTGCTCACCACGCACGACCTGGCCGACATCGAACGGCTCTGCCGTCGGCTGGTGGTGATCGACCACGGGCGGGTGGTGCACGACGGCTCGATCGCCGAGCTGCACCGCCGGTACGGGTCGCGCCGGATGGTGGTCGCCGAACTGGACGCCGCGCTGCCGGAGCCGCCGGTGCTGCCCGGCGCGCCGGTGCAGCGGGTGGAGGCGGACGGCCGGCGGCTGGTCTTCGCGCTGGAGGCGGCGAGCGTGGCGGAGGTGGTGGCGGGGCTCGCCGGCCTGGCCACGTTGCGGGACATCTCGATCGTCGAGCCGGACATCGAGGAGGTCGTCGCCCGGCTCTACCGCAGTGAAAGGAAGGGCCCCCTCTTAACGCCTGGCGTATAGGAAGGGGCCCCGCTTAACACGTGTGCGCGCCGGTCAGACCTTGTCGCCGATGTTGACCCGGGGGGCGGGGGCGCGCATCTTGCGGAACGTGATCGACCGCATGATCGCGTAGAAGTAGAGCGACCCCAGCTTCTCGGTGCTCTTCGGGAAGCGCTCGCGGACCAGCTTCTTGATCTTCCGGGCGATCAGCACGGAGTCGATCAGCACGCCGAGGGCCAGCGCGCCCCAGAGCAGGTTCGACACCAGTCGCACCTGCGGCGGCATGGCCTGGTTGGAGCCGACCAGGACGATCAGCGCGCCGCCGAAGAACCAGGTGCCGACCGTACGCCGGGAGTCGACCACGTTGCGGGCCAGCAGCCGCTCCGGGCCCCGGTCGCGTGGCCCGCCCTCGCGGCGGAACTCGGCCGCGGCCTCGGCGCGTGCCGCGCGGCGCTGCTCCCGGGCCTCCTCCTTGGTCAGCGCGCGGGCCGGGGCGGCCGGACGGCGACCGGCGGCGGGGCGCTTCGGGGTGGTCTGCCCGAGTTCCTTCTTGCTGGGCGTGTAGCCCCGGGGACGGGCGGAGGACTCCTCGTCGGTCGTCACCGGGGTGACGGACTCCTCGACGAGGTCGGCTGACTTGCGACGAAACAACGACGGCACGCCGGCAAGGGTAGCCAAACGCGTCGGCCCGGTGCACACGCGGTGCACCGGGCCGACGGAGAGAGTGTGATCAGGGGCGCTCGACGTGCGCGCCGAGGTCGGCCAGCTTGGCCTCGAAGTCCTCGTAGCCGCGGTTGATCAGGTCGACGCCGTACACCCGCGAGGTGCCCTCGGCGGCCAGCGCCGCGATGAGGTGGCTGAACCCGGCCCGCAGGTCCGGGATGACCAGGTCGGCCGCGTGCAGCTTGCTCGGGCCGGCGATCACCGCGGAGTGCTTGAAGTTGCGCCGGCCGAAGCGGCACGGGGTGCCGCCGAGGCAGTCCCGGTAGACCTGGATGTTGGCGCCCATCGTGTTCAGCGCCTCGGTGTAGCCGAGCCGCTGCTCGTAGACCGTCTCGTGGACGATCGACAGGCCCCGGGCCTGGGTGAGCGCGACCACCAGCGGCTGCTGCCAGTCGGTCATGAAGCCGGGGTGCACGTCGGTCTCCAGCGCGACCGCGTTCAGCTCGCCGCCCGGGTGCCAGAACCGGATGCCACCCTCCTGGCCCGGGTCGCCGAGCTTCGGCGGTCGGGCGTCGGTGACCTCGTACTCGCCGCCGACCGACCGGAAGATGTTCAGGAAGGTCATCATGTCGGCCTGCTGCGCGCCGAGCACCTCGACGTGGCCCCGGGTCGCCAGCGCCGCCGCCGCCCAGCTGGCCGCCTCGATCCGGTCCGGGATCGGCCGGTGGGTGTAGCCGTGCAGCTTCTTGACGCCCTGGATCTCGATCACCCGGTCGGTGTGGACCTTGATGATCGCGCCCATCTTCTGCAGGATGCAGATCAGGTCGATGATCTCGGGCTCGACCGCCGCGTTGCGCAGCTCGGTGACGCCCTCGGCCATCACGGCGGTGAGCAGCACCTGCTCGGTGGCCCCCACGCTCGGGTACGGCAGGGCGAACTTGGTGCCGTGCAGCCCGTTCGGTGCGGACAGGTGCAGCCCCTCGGGGGTCTTCTCGACCGTGGCGCCGAACTCGCGCAGCGCCTGGAGGTGGAAGTCGATCGGGCGGGGGCCGATGTGGCAGCCGCCCAGGTCGGGGATGAAGGCGTGGCCGAGCCGGTGCAGCAGCGGGCCGCAGAACAGGATCGGGATCCGGCTGGACCCGGCGTGCACGTTGATCTGGTCGGTGCTGGCGCTCTCGACGTTGGACGGGTCGAAGACCAGCTCGCCGTCCTCGGTGCCGTCGGTCACCTTCACCCCGTGCAGGCCGAGCAGCCCGCGGACCACCTCGACGTCGCGGATCCGCGGCATGTCGAACAGTCGGCTGGGTGTGTCGCCGAGCAGAGCGGCGACCATCGCCTTGGACACGAGGTTCTTCGCGCCGCGCACGCGGATCCGCCCTTCGAGCGGAGTGCCTCCGTGTACGACCAGGACGTCGTCGGTCAACGCAACCTCCAGCGCGTTGGGTGCTGCCGTGTAGGTGAGGGGTCTGCGAAGTACATCGCTACCCGAATCGCGGTCATCGAAAAACGGCCCGCGTGTGTCGTCGCCCCGGCAGCATAGCCCTCCGTGACGAGAATGGAATCGGTCACATCGCCAGCGAGGGCACGAACCGGGGTGTCCGGTGCGTTTCCGTGCCAGCGGGGTGACCGACGGTGATCAGACCCCCGGCAGGGCGAGCATCTGGTCCAGCGCCGTCCGGGCGTGTCGGGCGGTGTCGGGGTCGACGGTGATCTGGTTGACCACGCGACCCGCGACCAGCTCCTCCAGCGCCCAGACCAGGTGCGGAAGGTCGATCCGGTTCATCGTCGAGCAGTAGCAGACCGCTCGGTCGAGGAACATGATCTGCTTGTCCGGGTGGGCCAGCGCGAGCCGGCGGACCAGGTTCAGCTCCGTGCCCACCGCCCACGCCGAGCCGGCCGGGGCCGCCTCGATCGTGGAGATGATGAACTCGGTCGAGCCCACCAGGTCGGCGGCGGTGACGACCTCGTGCCGGCACTCCGGGTGCACCAGCACGTTGACGCCGGGCACCCGGGCCCGCACGTCGTTCACGCTGTCGAGCGTGAAGCGGCCGTGCACCGAGCAGTGCCCGCGCCACAGGATCATCTTCGCGTCGCGCACCTGCTCCGGGGTCAGCCCGCCGCCCGGCTTGTGCGGGTCGTAGAGCACGCAGTCGTCCAGCGAGAAGCCCATCTCCAGCACCGCCGTGTTGCGGCCCAGGTGCTGGTCGGGCAGGAACAGCACCTTGCGGCCCTGCTCGAACGCCCAGTCCAGGGCGCGCTTGGCGTTGGACGAGGTGCACACCACGCCGCCGTTGCGGCCGACGAAACCCTTGATGTCGGCCGAGGAGTTCATGTAGGTCACCGGGACCGTGTCGGCGGCGACACCCAGGTCGGTCAGCGTGTCCCAGGCGGCCTCGACCTGCGTCAGCACCGCCATGTCCGCCATCGAGCAGCCGGCGGCCAGGTCGGGCAGGATCACCTTCTGCGCGTCCGAGGTGAGGATGTCGGCGCTCTCGGCCATGAAGTGCACACCGCAGAAGACGATGTACTCCGCGTCGGGCCGGGCCGCGGCTTCCCGGGCCAGCTTGAACGAGTCGCCGGTCACGTCGGCGAACTGGATCACCTCGTCGCGCTGGTAGTGGTGGCCCAGCACGAACACCTTCGTGCCGAGCGCGGCCTTCGCCGCCGCCGCGCGGGCCACCAGGTGGGGGTCGCTCGGCGCGGGGAGGTCACCCGGACACTCCACGCCACGCTCGGTGGCGGGGTCGCTGCCGCGGCCGAGGAGCAGCAGCGCAGTGGCGGTGTTGGAGGGCTCAACCCAGGTCGAAGTCACGACCCCATGGTCCCACAGCCCGGCCGCCGCGCAGCCGCCACCGATGTGGCCTGCCACACTGCTCGGCATGCGCGTGCTGCTCTGCCCGGACAAGTTCGCCGGCACGCTGTCGGCCCCCGACGTCGCCGCCGCGGTGGCCGAGGGCTGGCGGAGCGTCGCCCCCGACGACGAACTGCTGCTGCGACCCCTCGCCGACGGCGGCCCCGGGTTCGTCGCCGTGCTCGCCGAGGCGCTCGGGGGACGCCGGCTGCCGGTGCCGACGGTCGACCCGCTGGGCCGCCCGGCCGCCGGTGAGATCCTGCTCACCGACGACGGTGTGGCCTACCTGGAGAGCGCGCAGGCGTGCGGCCTGCACCTGCTGTCGCCCGCCGAGCGCGACCCGAAGGCCACCACCTCGTACGGGCTGGGCCTGCTCGTCGCCGCCGCGGTCGAGGCGGGCGCGCGGACCGTCGTGGTCGGGCTGGGCGGGTCGGCCACCAACGACGGGGGCGCCGGCATGCTCGTCCCGCTCGGCGTGACGGCGCTCGACGGGGCCGGCCGGGCCCTCCCGTACGGCGGCGCGGCGCTCGCGGCCGTGGCCGGGCTCGACGGCGCTCCCCGACTGCGCGGCGCGGCGCTGGTCGCCGCCACCGACGTGGACAACCCGCTGCTCGGGCTGCACGGTGCGAGCAGCGTCTTCGGGCCGCAGAAGGGCGCCACCCG
Source organism: Micromonospora sp. WMMD754 (assembly GCF_049315235.1). Lineage (NCBI taxonomy): Bacteria > Bacillati > Actinomycetota > Actinomycetes > Micromonosporales > Micromonosporaceae > Micromonospora > Micromonospora sp. WMMD754. The sequence goes on along the minus strand of NZ_CP186058.1, from coordinate 264,132 downwards.
GGCGGACGTGCTGCTGCTCGACGCCGCGCTGGAGCGCTGGGCCGACGTGCTGGTCGAGCGGCTGCCCGACTGCCCGTCCGGGCTCGGCGCGCTGCCCGGCGGCGGCGCGGCCGGCGGACTCGGCGCGGCGGTGCTGGCCCTGGGCGGCCGGTGTGAGTCGGGCATCGGGCTGGTCACCCGGGCGGTCGACCTGGACACCGCGCTGGACACCGTCGACCTGGTGGTCACCGGCGAGGGCTCGTTCGACCACCAGTCGCTGCGCGGCAAGGTGGTCGCCGGCGTGGCCGGGGCGGCCCGCGACCGCGGCGTGCCCTGCGTGGTGCTGGCGGGACGGGTGAGCACCGGCCGGCGGGAGGCCGCCGCGGCCGGCGTGACCGAGGCGCACAGCCTGGTCGAGCACTTCGGCGGCGAGGAGCGCGGGGGAGTGGCCGCGGCGATGGAGCGCCCGGCCGAGGGGCTGCGGGCGCTCGGGGCCCGCCTGGCCGGCCAGTGGAGCCGCTGAGCGCGTTCCGCTGGTCACGCCGCCGGGTGGTCACGCCGGCAGCGGCGTACGATCGGAGACGGACCACCGGGAATACTGGCGGACGTGCGGCGTTGGCCAGTACGTCCGGACCTCATACCGCGCAGGGAGACTTCCACGTGACCACGCCAGCGCAGACCGAGTCGACCGAGGCCACGCAGGCCCCCAGCACCGTCGTCCTCACCGACGTCGCGGCGCAGAAGGTCAAGGCCCTGATCGAGCAGGAGGGCCGCGACGACCTGCGGCTCCGGGTCGCCGTGCAGCCGGGTGGCTGCTCCGGCCTGCGGTACCAGCTCTTCTTCGACGAGCGGTCGCTCGACGGTGACGTCGTCACCGACTTCGGCGGTGTCGAGGTCGTCGTCGACCGGATGAGCGCCCCCTACCTGGCCGGCGCCACCATCGACTTCGCCGACCGGATCGACGCCCAGGGCTTCACCATCGACAACCCGAACGCCGGCAACTCCTGCGCCTGCGGCGACTCCTTCAGCTGAGTCGGCGGGCCCCGCTCGACCGGAAACGGCGGGACCACCCCGGACGGGGTGGTCCCGCCGTTTCGTCGTACCGGTGGGTGTCCGTGCGGTGACGTCCGGATGTGCGGGGAGCGACCGGTCGGCGGCCGACCGCCGTCCGGGCGACCGGACCGACCGGTAGGCTGACCGCGCCGTGCTCCCGACCACGAGGGTTGACATGAAGATCGCCGTGACCGGCTCGATCGCGACCGACCACCTGATGAGCTTCCCCGGCCGCTTCGCCGACCAGCTCATCGCCGACCAGCTCGACAAGGTCTCGCTGTCCTTCCTCGTCGACGAGCTGGTGCTGCGGCGCGGTGGCACCGCCGCCAACATCGCGTTCGGCATGGCCCAGCTCGGGCTGCGACCGGTGCTCCTCGGCGCCGTCGGCGCGGACTTCGCCGACTACCGCTCCTGGCTGGAGCGGCACGGCGTGGACTGCGACTCGGTGCACGTCAGCGAGGTGGCGCACACGGCCCGCTTCGTCTGCACCACCGACACCGACATGTGCCAGATCGCCTCGTTCTACGCCGGCGCGATGAGCGAGGCCCGCAACATCGAGCTGTCCCCGGTCGCGCAGCGGCTCGGCGGGCTGGACCTGGTGCTGGTCAGCGCCAACGACCCGGCCGCGATGATCCGGCACTCCGCCGAGTGCCGCGACCGCGGCTACTCCTTCGTCGCCGACCCCTCGCAGCAGCTCGCCCGGATGGACGGCGCGGACGTGCTCGGCCTGATCGACGGCGCCGACTACCTGATGACCAACGAGTACGAGCGGTCGCTGCTGCAGAGCAAGGCCGGTCTCACCGACGAGCAGCTGCTGGACCGGGTGAAGGTGCGGGTCACCACGCTGGGCAAGCAGGGCGTGGAGATCGCCGGCCGGGAGGTCGGCACCATCCGGGTGCCGATCGCGCGGGAGATCCAGGCGGTCGACCCGACCGGCGTCGGTGACGGCTTCCGGGCCGGCTTCTTCGCCGCGCTCGACTGGGGCGTCGGCCTGGAGCGCGCGGCCCAGGTCGGCTGCCTGCTGGCCACGCTCGTGCTGGAGAACTTCGGCGGCCAGGAGTACGAGGTCCGCCGGGACCTGTTCGTGAAGCGGCTCGCCGAGTCGTACGGCGACGCGGCCGCCGAGGACGTCCGGCCGCACCTGCTGTGACCGGCGTGGCGGGCCCGGCCGGCGGCGGGGTGGACCCGGGGGTCCGCGCCGGCGCCGGCGGCCCGCTGCTGGTCGCGTTCGCCGGGCTGCCCGGCGTGGGCAAGAGCACCCTGGCCACCCGGGTCGGCGCGGCGTTGCGCGCCCCGGTGCTGCCGGTCGACCCGGTCGAACGGGCGCTGGGCCGCTACGGCCTCACCGGCGACGTGTCCGGCATGGCCGCCTACGGCGCGGTCGCCGGGCTGGCCGAGGTGCAGCTCGGCCTGGGGTTCAGCGTGGTGGTCGACGCGGTGAACCCGGTCGCCAGCGCGCGCGGGCTCTGGCACGACCTGGCCGAGCGGGCCGGGGTGCCGCTGCGGGTGATCGAGGTGCACTGCGGCGACGAGGCGGAGCACCGCCGCCGGGTCGAGGCCCGGCCGCCCGAGGAGCACGTCACCTGGGAACAGACGCTGCGGCGCCGGGCCGAGTACGAGCCGCTGATCGGCCCGCGCCTGGTGGTCGACACCGCCGTGGCGGTCGATCCGCTTCCCGGCATCCTCGCCTACCTGGGCTGAGCTCCGGCCGTCACCGGCGTTAAAAGGGGGCCCCTGCTCTACCGGAGGCGTTAAGAAGGGGCCCCTCCTTACACCCGGACGTCGTAGGCGGGGCCGGCGTGCGGGTGGGCGGCGAGGAACTCGTGCCCCCGCATCCGGCACCACGCCGGGATGTCCACCGCGGCGGCCGGGTCGTCGGCGAGCACCCTGACCACCGCGCCGGCCGGCAACCCGGGCACCCGGCGAGCGAGATTGATCACCGGCAGCGGGCAGCGCTGCCCCCGACAGTCGAGCACCTCGTCCGGTTCGCTCACAGGTCGGTCACCCCCGACTCGGCACGCAGGGCCGCGACGATCCCGGGCAGCTCGGCGAGGAACCGCTCCACGTCCGCCTCGGTGGTCTCCCGGTGCAGCGACACCCGCACGTTGCCGTGCGACAGCACCCCCATCGCCTCCAGCACGTGTGACGGCCGCAACGTCGAGGACGTGCAGGACGAGCCGGAGGAGACCGCGAAGCCACGCCGGTCCAGCGCGTGCAGCAGCGCCTCGCCGTCCACGTACAGGCAGGAGAACGTCACCAGGTGCGGCAACCGGTCCACCGGGTCGCCGACCACCTCCACGTCCGGCACCTCCGCCGCCACCCGGGTCCGGATCCGGTCCACCAGCGGCGCCAGCCGGGCCGCCTCGGCCGCCGCGTCGGCCGCCGCCGCGCGCAGGCTCGCCGCCGCGGCCACCACCGCCGGCAGGTTCACCACCCCCGGCGTACGCCCCGACTCCCGCTCGTCGGCCGGGTACGGCGACTCCCACCGGGTGCCCTTGCGCACCACCAGCAGCCCGACGCCGGGCGGGCCGCCCCACTTGTGCGCGCTGGCGGTCAGCACCGACCAGCCCGCCGGCAGCGGCGCCCGGCCGACCAGCTGCGCCGCGTCCACGTACAGCGGCACCCCGGCCTCGGCGCACAGCTCGGCCGCGGCGGGCACCGGCTGCACGGTGCCCACCTCGTGGCTGGCTCCGATCAGCGCCGCGAGGGCCACGCCGGGGGCGGCCACCGCCGCCGCCCAGGCGTCCAGGTCCAGCCGGCCCAGCCGGTCCACGGGTACGGACACCGCCGCGCCGCCGGCCGCCGTGTGCCGCTGCGCGGCGTGCAGCACCGCCGAGTGCTCGATCGCCGAGTGCACGAGCGTCGCCCCGGCCCGCCGCCGCCCGACCAGGCCACCGAGTACGGCGGCGTGCGCGGCCGCCGTACCGCTGGGGGTGAAGGAGAGCTCGTCGGCGCGGACGCCGAGCGTCTGCGCGGCGGCCTCCCGGGCGGCGTCGAGGAGCTGACGGGCCCGACGGGCCGGCGCGTAGAGCCGGGCCGGGTCGGCCCAGCCGTCGTCCAGGGCGGCCAGCATCGCCTGCCGCGCCACCGGGTGGAGCGGAGCGGCGCTGGCGGCGTCCAGGTAGACCGGGGAGGCGTCCATGACGTTCCACGCTATCGCTCGGGTACGCCCAAGATCCCCCCGATGGGGGCGGACAGTGACCCCAAGACGGTCAGGCCCGCCATGGTCGAGTAATCTGCGACCGTCGGTGACGCCTTTGCCGTCGGTGTCAAGAACACGGAATCGCCGCGGCGCGCTAGGGAGGCAGGACCAGGTGGTCGCAAGGAGTTCGGAGGTACGGCCGTCGGCCGTACGGCACAGCGCTTCCCCGGGGGCCGGTGGGCGCCGGCGGCGTGGTGCTGGTCGAATCGCCGGGCTCGGTCTCGGCGGAGCGGCGCTGCTGGTTCTGCTCACCGGCTGTGACGTCGGCAAGACGTTCGACGGCTTCGGCTGGCCGCAGGGCGGCATCACCCCCGAGTCGCACCGGATGTACGACCTGTGGATCGCGTCCTGCATCGCGGCGCTCGCGGTCGGCGTCTTCGTGTGGGGCCTGATCTTCTGGTGCGTGATCCGCTACCGCAAGCGCGGCAACGAGCTGCCGGTGCAGACCCGCTACAACCTGCCGATGGAGTTCCTCTACACCATCGCGCCGATCCTCGTGGTCTCCGTGCTCTTCTACTACACGGCGGTCGTGCAGACCGACGTGAACAAGGAGTCGAAGAACCCGGACGTCACCGTCGAGGTCGTCGCCTTCAAGTGGAACTGGCAGTTCAACTACCGCGACGGCCAGGGCCGTGACGCCAACACCGTCGCCTCGGTGCTGGGCACCAGCGAGGTCATCCCGGTGCTGGTGCTGCCGAGCGGCCGGTCGATCCGGTTCGAGGAGCAGAGCCGCGACGTCGTCCACTCGTTCTGGGTGCCGGAGCTGCTGTTCAAGCGCGACGTGATGCCGGGCAGCATCCGCAACACGTTCGAGGTCTCCAGCATCGACCAGGAGGGGGCGTTCGTCGGCCGCTGCGCCGAGCTGTGCGGCAGCTACCACGCCTTCATGAACTTCGAGCTGCGGGTCGTCTCGCCGGAGAAGTACGAGCAGTTCCTGGCGGCCAAGAAGGGCGGCCAGTCGACCCAGGACGCGCTCAAGGCGATCGGCGAGCCCGAGTACGCCACCGAGACGAAGCCGTTCGACACCCGCCGCACCAAGGACAACTTCAACCCGTCCGACGCGACGGCCGGCGCGGGAAACTGAGGGGTTCGGCATGAAGACCGAGTGGAAGATCTTCCTGACCATCGCCACGTTCCTCCTCGGCGCGACCGTCCTCTACGGCGCCTGGACGTACGCCGACAGCGACGGCCGGGTCGAGTGGGTCGGCACCGTGGCACTGCTGCTCTCGTTCCTGCTCTGCGCGATGTGCGGCGGCTTCTTCTGGTTCGTCTCCCGCCGGATCGACCTGCGGCCGGAGGACCGGGCCGACGGTGAGATCGCCGACGGCGCCGGTGAGATCGGCTTCTTCAGCCCGGGCAGCTACTGGCCGTTCGGCCTGGCCCTGGCCGCCGCGATCGCCGGCCTCGGGCTCGTGTTCTGGCAGTTCTGGCTGCTGGGCCTGGGCATGGTGGCGGTCGTCTTCGCCACCTGCGGGCTGCTCTTCGAGTACTACTCCGGCACCCGCCGCACCGCCGAGCACTGACCCCCGAACCACCAGTCAGGCCCGCCGCCCCTCCGGGGCAGCGGGCCTGACTGCTTCCCCTCTGGCGCCGTTGACCATGAAGTTGACGGCGCGATCCGCCCCTTTCATCCCCGCCAACTTCATGATCGACGGCTCTCTGTGGCGGGTGACGGCGGGTTGGTGTTCCTTCTGGACGACGGGTCGCCGAGGTCTCGGCCGGACCTGGGCGGTGGCGCCTGGTGCGGGATGGCCGGGCGATCCTGCCCCTCCCGCGCCTGCCCCTCTCGCGCCCGCCTCGCGCTCGTCCAGCGCCGGCTCTGGGCCGCCTGTCGGTGCGCCCGCTGCCTGCCCTGACCCACCTGTCTGAGGTTGATCAAGGAGTTTGTGTCGCCTGGGGCGTCGTCACCTGACGCCAACTCCTTGATCACCGGGTGCTGGGGTGGAAGGGGAGTGGGTGGGGGATGGGTCGGGGGGGGGGGGGCCTGGCGGGCTGGTGCTGGATGGTGGCGCGGTGGGACAGGCTTGGGTGCCTGCCTGCCGGGGCTCGGCTGCCGCCATGGGTCTGCCCGCCGGCTCGGCTCAGGGGGGCCCGGCTCGGCTCGGCCCGGACGGGCGATCGCGGCCTTGCCTGGCCCTGCCGGCGCCCCGCTCAGTCCTGCCCTACCCGGCGCTGTGGGGCAGTGGCCGAGGGGGGGCCACGGTCGGCTGGCGGGTGGGAGGGGCGTGACGTCGCTGCGCTGGTCGCCGCTGGCCGGCGGCGCGGACCTTTCGGTGGTGGCTCGTCCTGCCGAGGTCCGACCGGCGGACGAGAAGAAGATCGGCGATCCGGCGGGAGCGGAACCGGGGTGGTCAGGCGGCGTGGCGGTGGGCGGCGTGGCGGGCCGGGCGGCGGGACGGGCGCAACGCGTGCGGGGCGATCAGGATCGCCGTGCCGCAGCCGGTGCAGATCAGCTCGGGGCAGTCGACGCCGTGCCCGTCGCCGCAGGGCGGCGCCTCGAACAGCACGACGCCCTCACAGGTGTCGCAGGGCAACTCGCGGGCGGACACGGGCGTCTCCTCTCGGACCGGTGCCGGTCGCGGCGGGGAAGCCATCGACCGAAAACGGAAAATTACTCCCGTGTAGTTTGGCACGCGGGTATGACAGACACCCGTTCAGGCGGTGCGGGCGACCTCCAGCCAGCGGTCCAACGCGGCAGCGGCGGAGCCCGAGTCCACCGACTCGGCGGCCCGGACCAGGTTGGCCCGCAGCGCCTCGTGCAGGTCGCCGTCGAGCGGGCCCTGGGTGGACAGCGCGACCGCGGCGTTCACCAGCACCGCGTCCCGCACCGGGCCGGTCTCGCCGGCCAGCAGCCGCCGGACCACGTCGGCGTTGTAGACGGCGTCTCCGCCCCGCAGGTCGGCCAGGGTGGCCCGGGGCACCCCGAGCTCCGCCGCGTCCAGCAGGGCCTCCCTGACGGCGCCCTGCTGGGCCACCCAGACCCGGGTCGGCGCGCCGGTGCTGAACTCGTCCAGCCCGTCCTCACCGCGGACCACGATCGCCGAGTCGCCCCGAGCGGCGAAGACGGCCGCCATCACCGGCGCCATCCGCCGGTCGAAGCAGCCGACCGCGCCCGCGCGCGGGCGCGCCGGGTTGGTCAGCGGGCCGAGGAAGTTGAACGCGGTGGGTACGCCGATCTCCCGCCGGACCGGACCGGTGTGGCGCATGCCGGGGTGGAACCGGGCGGCGAAGCAGAAGCCGATGCCGGCCTCGGTGACGCAGCGCGCCACCTGCTCCGGTTCCAGGTCCAGCGGCACGCCGAGCTGCTCCAGCACGTCGGCCGTGCCGCACGAGGAGGAGGCGGCCCGGTTGCCGTGCTTGACCACCCGGACCCCGGCGCCGGCGACCACCAGGGCGGCCATGGTGGAGATGTTGACCGTGTGGGCCAGGTCCCCGCCGGTGCCCACCACGTCCAGCGCGGTGGCGCGCACCTCTTCGGGCAGGCGTACCGGCACGGCCCGGGTGAGCATCGTCTCGACCAGGCCACCCAGCTCGGCCGGGGTCTCACCCTTGGTGCGCAGCGCCACGGCGAACCCGGCGATCTGCGCCGGGGTGGCCGAGCCGGCCATGATCTCGCCCATCGCCCAGGCGGTGTCGGCGGTGGAGAGCTCCTCGCCGCGCAGCAGCGCGTTGAGCAGAAGCGGCCAGGTCCGTTCGCCCATGGCGGGCCTCCCGAGCGGCGTGAGTGAAGCGGTTGGGGGCGCGCGCCACGGCCGCGTCGCCGTGGCGCCGCAGGATGGGTCAGGCCGCGGCGTGGGTGCGGCGCAGCAGCTCGACCACGGTGCTGCCGGCGGTCACCGGGTCGAGCGGGTGGGTCAGCGTGGCGTCGACCTCGGCGTACGCGGCCAGCCAGCGGTCGGCGGCGCGGGCCAGCACCACGCAGGTCGGCGGCGCGTCGTCGCGGTCGTCCTTGATCTGGCGGGCGATGCCGATGCCGCCGCCCGGGCTCGCCTCGCCGTCGAGCAGCAGCAGGTCGATCTCGTAGTCGTCGACCAGCCGGACGCAGCCGGCGTAGTCGTCGGCCTCGACGAACTCGATCTCGATGCCGGGCGCCGGCCGGGTGCCGACGGCGAGCCGCATCCGGTCCCGGACCTTCGGGTCGTCGCTGTAGAGCAGGACGGTGCAAAGACGATCGCTCATCGTGACGTGGCTCCCACCTCGTAGCTGCCCGCTGATCGTAGCGGGCGTCACATTCGACCCGACGCCCTGCCCGGGCGGGACTCAGGCGCTGGCCTCCGCGGCCTTCTGGCGGGCCTCCTGGCGGTCCAGTTCCCGGTCCAGCCGGCGGGCCTCGCGCTCGGACTGCTTGATCCACTGGACCACCAGCACGGCCAGCATGGTGACGCTGACGAACTCACCGCCGGCCCAGAGCACGCCGCCGGCGACCACCTGGTCCTCCCAGGGGTCGGACCAGGACAGGTTCAGCGACGGGTACCAGTCGCCGCCGAACAGCGTGGTGCTCTGCATGATGGTGAGCCCGAGCACGGTGTGGAACGGCACGGAGAGCACCATGAGCAGCGCGCGGGCCGGGTAGGGCCAGCGACCGGGCAGCGGGTCCAGGCCGAGCAACGGCCAGAAGAAGACGCAGCCGGTGGCGATGAAGTGCGCGTGCACCAGCTCGTGCGCCCACTCGTGCCGCAGCGTGAACTCGTAGAGGTCGGTGAAGTAGAGCGCGAACGGGTTCACCACGAAGATGGTGAACGCCACCAGCGGGAAGCTGTAGATCCGGGCGATCCGGCTGTGCACGATCGCCAGCAGCCGCTTGCGGGGCCGCACCGGCAGCGTGCGCAGCGCCAGCGTCACCGGGGCGCCGAGGGCCAGGAAGATCGGCGCGATCATCGACAGCACCATGTGCTGCACCATGTGCACCGAGAGCAGGGCGGTGTCGTACGCGCCGAGGCCGGTGAGCGTGACGAGCGCGATACCGCCGAGGCCGGGGCCGAGGAACGCCACCGTGCGGATGACCGGCCACCGGTCGCCGCGCAGCCGCAACCGGTGCACCCCGTAGAGGTAGAGGCCGGCGGCGAGTACCAGGCCCAGGGTGAGCCAGCTGTCCAGCCGGGTCTCGGTGAGCACCCGGGCGACGGTGAACGGCGGCGGGGCGGCCTCGCCTCCCGCCGCGAGCGTCGCCGGAGCCGCCGAGGTGACGGCGAGGATCTGATCGACGTGCAGCACGCTTTTCAGGGTAGGTCAGGCGAAGCGGACGACCACGATCGGGCCACTGCGGGCACCGGTTTGCCACCCCGCTGATCGTCGGTCCCGGTCAAGGGCAATAATGACCGCGTGACTGCGGCCCCAGCCATTGACAAGAGCCGGATCCACTCCCTGACGCGTCCCAACATGGTCAGCGTCGGGACGATCGTGTGGCTCTCCAGCGAACTCATGTTCTTCGCGGCGCTGTTCGCGATGTACTTCTCGATCCGCGCGGCGGCGCCGGAGCTGTGGGAGAAGCACACCGAGGCCCTCGACGTGCCCTACGCGACCACCTTCACGGTGATCCTGGTGCTCTCCTCGGTGACCTGCCAGCTCGGTGTCTTCGCGGCCGAGAAGGGCGACGTCCACGCCCTGCGTCGGTGGTTCACGATCACCTTCGTGATGGGCCTGATCTTCGTGCTCGGCCAGCTGAACGAGTACCGCCACCTGGTGCACGAGGGCGTCAAGATCAACGAAGACGGTTACGGGTCGATGTTCTACCTCACCACCGGCTTCCACGGTCTGCACGTGACCGGCGGTCTGGTCGCCTTCATCATCTTCATGATCCGCACCACCATGGGTCGGTTCACCCCGGCCCAGGCGACCTCGGCAATCGTCGTGTCCTACTACTGGCACTTCGTCGACGTCGTGTGGATCGGGCTCTACGCCATGATCTACTGGCTTCAGTGATCTTGGCGCGTCACGAACCGCGCCGCTGCTCCGTCCCCTGAGACAAGGTCCAACCGGTTAAGGACACAGGTCATGACTTCTGACAACGACCGCCGACGCGGTCTGCTCGCGCGGCTGCGCGGGCGGCCCGTAGCGCGCAGCAGGGGCCGCCGCCGGCTGGGCGCCGCGGTCCGGCTGGCCGCCGCGCTGATGCTGGCCGGCGGCGCCTACACCGTCTTCGCCCCGGGCGTGCAGGCGCAGGACAACCCGCCGCTGAGCGCCGCCGGCAACGAGGGCAAGGCGCTGTTCGACGTGAGCTGTGTGACCTGTCACGGTCGCAACGCCCAGGGCGTCGAGGGGCGGGGTCCGAGCCTGATCGGCGTCGGATCGGCCTCGGTGGAGTTCCAGGTCAGCAGCGGCCGCATGCCCATGGCCCGGCAGGAGGCCCAGGCGATGCGCAAGCCGCCGGTCTTCACCGACGAGCAGGTGCGCCAGCTGGGCCAGTACATCCAGGAGCTGGGCGGTGGCCCGCAGGTGCCGTCGGGCAACCTGCGTGAGGGCGCCAACATGTCCACCGGTGGCGAGCTGTTCCGGATCAACTGCTCGCAGTGCCACGCCTTCGGTGGTGGCGGCGGCGCGCTCTCCTCCGGCAAGTACGCCCCGAGCCTGAAGCCGGCCAGCGACCGGCAGATCTACGCCGCCATGCTGAGCGGCCCGCAGAACATGCCGGTGTTCGGCGACAACCAGATCACTCCGCAGGAGAAGGCGGACATCATCGCCTACATCCAGGAGACCCTGAAGCACGACCAGGACCAGGGCGGTTTCAACCTGGGCCGGTACGGCCCGTCGACCGAGGGTCTGGCGATCTTCCTGGTCGGCATCGTCGCGCTGGTCTTCGCGAGCCTGTGGATTGCGGGCAAGTCGTGACCCGGCCGAACATCTGTATCATTGCCCTGGTGCCGGCCACCGGCGCCACGCGTAGCGAGGTGACGGCATGAGCACCCACACCGAGCACCAGGCCCAGCCGGGCCCGGAGCCGCTCGACGTGAACGACCCCCGGCTCTCCCGGTTCGACATCGTGCAGGAAGGCGCCCGGCGCGACGACATCGAGATCGTCCACTACGAGGCGCAGGTGGTCCCGGGCAGCAAGGCCGAGCGCCGGCTGACCCGCACGGTCGCCATGATGTTCCTGCTGACCGGTGCCTTCGCCACCGCCTTCCTGGCGATCTACATCTGGTGGCCGTGGCAGTGGGAGGCCGGTCGGGGCGGCGACAAGCTCTACACCCCGCTGCTCGGGCTGACCCTGGGCCTGGCGCTCCTCGGCGTCGGCTTCGGCATCCTGACCTGGGGCAAGAAGCTGCTGCCCAAGGAGGTCTCGATCCAGGACCGGCACGACCAGGTCGACAACCCGGAGGATCGCAAGATCACCGGTGAGACCATGCTCTACCTGGCCGACGAGCTCGGGGTGAAGCGCCGTCCGCTGCTCGGCATCTCGCTGCTCGCCGGTCTCGCGCCGGTCGGCGCGGTGGTCGCGGCTCCGCTGGTCGGTGGTCTGATCCAGCAGCCGCACAAGAACAACCAGATGTTCACCACCGGCTTCCAGCCGGCCGAGGGCGGCGAGAAGATCCGGCTGATCCGCGAGGACGGCCGCCCGATCCGCCCCGCGGACGTCAGCGTCGGCGGTCAGCTCACCGTGTTCCCCGGCATCGAGGGTGGCGTCAGCAACAAGCACGCCGACTCGCCGACCCTGCTCATCCACCTGCGCGAGGACGACGCGCAGAAGTCGCGCGAGGCGAACGAGCGCAAGGGTCGCGGCGACTACATGTGGGGCAACTACGTCGCGTTCTCCAAGATCTGCACGCACGCCGGCTGCCCGGCCAGCCTCTACGAGCAGCAGACCAACCGGCTGCTCTGCCCCTGCCACCAGTCGCAGTTCCTCATCACCGACAACGCCAAGCCGATCTTCGGCCCGGCGAACCGGCCGCTGCCGCAGCTGCCGATCGAGGTGGACGAGGAGGGCTTCTTCGTGGCGAGGTCCGACTACACCGAGACCATCGGTCCCGACTTCTGGGAGCGGCCATGAAGCGCCGAAAGTTCGATCGGGCCGCGCTGCCGGCCAAGACCGCCGGGGCGGTTGACGACCGCTTCCAGGTCGCCACGCCGCTGCGCAAGCTGCTGAACAAGGTCTTCCCCGACCACTGGTCGTTCCTGCTCGGCGAGATCGCGCTCTTCTCGTTCGTGGTCCTGCTGCTGACCGGTGTGTTCCTGACCTTCTTCTACGAGCCGGCGATGACCGAGGTGGTCTACGACGGCAGCTACGCCCCGCTGCGTGGCACCCCGATGTCGGCCGCCTACGCCTCCAGCCTGGACCTCTCGTTCGACGTCCGCGGCGGCCTGATCATGCGGCAGATGCACCACTGGGCGGCCCTGCTGTTCATGGCCGCGATCGTGGTGCACATGCTCCGGGTCTTCTTCACCGGCGCGTTCCGCAAGCCGCGTGAGACCAACTGGATCATCGGCTCGCTGCTGTTCTGGGTCGGCTTCCTGGCCGGCTTCACCGGCTACTCGCTGCCGGACGACGGCCTGTCCGGCACCGGTCTGCGGATCGCCTCCGGCATCATCCTGTCGATCCCGGTGATCGGTTCCTGGGTCAGCTCGTCGATCTTCGGCGGGGAGTTCCCCGGCACCATCATCATCAGCCGCTTCTTCATCGCCCACGTGCTCCTCATCCCGGGCCTGCTGGTGGCGCTGATCAGCGTGCACCTGGGCCTGGTGTTCAAGCAGAAGCACACCCAGTGGCCCGGCCCCGGCCGGACCAACGAGAACGTGGTCGGCGAGCGGATGTTCCCGCGCTACGCGCTCAAGCAGGGCGGCTTCTTCATGGTCGTCTTCGGCGTGATCGCGCTGATGGGTGGCCTCTTCCAGATCAACCCGATCTGGTACTTCGGCCCGTACGAGGCGTGGGTCGTCTCGGCGGCCAGCCAGCCCGACTGGTACGTCATGTTCCTCGACGGCTCGACCCGACTCATGCCGGGCTGGGAGATCAGCATCCCGATCGGCGACGGGTACGTCATCCCGCCGCTGTTCTGGCCGACGGTCGTGCTCCCGGGCATCCTGGTGGGCCTGTCGACGATGTACCCGTTCCTGGAGGCGCGCCGCCTCAAGGACTACAAGCACCACAACCTGCTCCAGCGGCCCCGGGACGTTCCGGCCCGGACCGCGGTGGGCGCCATGGCCGTCGCCTTCTACGTCGTGCTGACGCTCTCCGGCGGCAACGACGTGATCGCCGACAAGTTCCACATCAGCTTGAACGCGATGACCTGGGCCGGCCGGATCGGTCTGCTGGTCGTCCCGCCGCTGGCCTACTACATCACCTACCGGATCTGCCTGGGTCTCCAGCAGCACGACCGGGAGGTGCTGGCCCACGGCGTGGAGACCGGCATCATCCGACGCCTGCCGGACGGCCGGTTCGTCGAGGTCCACCAGCCGCTGACCTCGGCGGACGGCCACGACGGTCACGCGCCGGCGCTGGACTACGTCGGCTGGGTGGTGCCGAAGAAGATGAACCGGCTGGGCGCCCTCGGGCCCGCCATCCGGGGCTTCTTCTACCCGATCGAGAAGCCGGCCGAGGCGCCGGTCTCGCCGGGCCACCCGCCGGTCGAGCCCCGACCGGAGCGGGAGGAGATCAGCAGCGGCGAGAGCCGTCGCTGACCCCGTCGCGTACGACTGACCGTGGCGCCCGCCGGACCATCCGGCGGGCGCCACGGCCGTTTCCGGCACTGTCGTCCGGTTGTGCCCGCCGGACGCCCGGCGGCCCCGCCCCCGTGCCCCGCCGCCCCCCGACACGGACGGGTGGAATCGCAGGAATAACCCCGGTCAGCCGGGTATCCGTGCGGTCCGACGTCTCATGGGGGAGGAAGCATGTTGGGAATCAAACGCCTGGGCCTGCTGGCCGCGCTGGTGGTCGTGGGGCTGGCGCCCGCCGCCGCGGCGCAGGCCGCGGCGCAGCCGTCGACGCAGGACACCCAGTATCTGCAGGCGGTGCACCAGGTCAACCTGTTCGAGATCACCGCCGGTAACCTGGCCCAGCAGAAGGGCCAGAACCAGCAGGTCAAGGACCTGGGCAAGATGTTCGTCACGGACCACACCCAGCTGGACCAGACGGTGCAGTCGACCGCCCAGCAGCTGAACGTGCAGCTGCCGGCCGACCCCACCGCCGACCAGCAGAAGGTCCTCGACAAGCTGAACAACCTCAGCGGGGCCGAGTTCGACAAGGCGTGGGTGACCGCCCAGCTGGCCGGCCACGTCCAGGCAATCCAGGCCACCCAGACGGAGATCTCGCAGGGCTCCGAGCAGTCGGTGGTGCAGATCGCCCAGGACGCGCTGCCGGTCCTCCAGGCGCACTACGACGCGTTGGTGGCCCTGGCCCAGACCCTGGGCATCCCGGTTCCGCAGACCAGCGCCAGCGGCACGCCCAGCCCGGGCGGCACCACGTCGCCGGCGCCGGGCGGTGGCGGCACCGAGTCGCCGGCTCCGGGCGGCACCGAGACCGAGGAGCCCGCTCCGGGCACCGAGTCCCCGGCGCCCGCGCAGAGCTGACGCACCGCACGACCCAGGTCGGCCGGCCCGTCCCCACCAGGGGCGGGCCGGCCGCCCGTCTCAGTCGGCGTTGGCCAGCCCGATCGCGAACGCCTCCTCCAGGTCGTGCTGCGAGTAGGCACGGAACGCGATGTGCGACTCGGTGTTCAGCACGCCGGGCACCTTGGAGATGCTGCCGGCGATGACCTGGGCGATCTGCTCGAACTCGCGGACCCGGACCATGGCGATCAGGTCGACGTGCCCGGCCACCGAGTAGACCTCGCTGACGCCGGGCAGGTTGGCCAGGGTCTCGGCCACCTCGGGGATGGAGTCGGTGGCGCAGTCGATCAGCACGATCGCGGTGATCACGGGACGTTTCTCCGTTCGTCGGCGACGAGGCCCATGCTAGAGCCCGGCGCGGTCACCGCGCGGCCGGGACGGTCAGGTCGGCGCCGGCCCGGACCACGCGATCGAGGCGTTCCCCGGCGGCGACGGTCGCGCCCGGCCAGATCACCGACCGGTCGACCGTGCCGTGGACCCGGGCGCCGGCGCCCACCACCGAGCGGATGACCCGGCCGTCCACGGTGGCGGACGGGTCGACCAGCCCGTCCGGGCCGGCCGTGTGCAGGTTGGCGGCCAGGTAGTCGGCCGGTGTGCCGGTGTCGTAGAAGGTGCCCCGGTAGGGGACCACGGTCAGCGCGCCGGCCGCCTCCGCCGGCCGCCACACCGCCCGGACCAGGTCGCCGAACGTGGCCGGCAGGTCCCGGACCATCCGCCAGGGCAGGAGCGAGAAACCGACGAAGCGGTGCCCGTCGAACGTGCCGGGGGCGGCCGGGTCGTCCGCCGGCTGTCCGAGCAGGCGTACGCTCCGCCCGTCCCAGCCGTCCAGCAGCGCGGCCACGTCCGGGCCCGGTGGGGTCTCCGGGTCGGCCAGGTAGGCGTCGGCGTTGCCGACGAGCACGCCCCGCCCGGCGATCCAGTCCCGCAGCCGCCCCAGCCCGCCGGCGGTGCCCAGCGGGTCGCCGGGCTCGACCGACAGGTGCGCCCGGTCACCCACCCGGGCCACCACCTGGTCGCCCAGGTAGCAGGCGTTCACCGCGACCCGGTCCGGGCCGGTCAGGCCGAGGCCGGCCAACCGTGCCAGGGCCCGGTCGAGCAGCGGCACGTTGCCGACCGGGCAGAGCGCCTTGGGCACCCGCTCGGTGAGCGGGCGCAGTCGGGTGCCCTCACCCGCCGCCAGCACGACCGCGCACACCTCGACCCCGGCCGTCGTCGCTCCGGCCGCCGGTGGGCTCACGCGGCCGGTGGCGTCGCCGGCGGGACCTCGCCGGCGCGCGGCCCGATGCCGTAGTAGCCGAGCAGGTTGGCGGTGGCGCGGCTGAGCCGGGGCAGGTCGTCCAGCGGATGCCAGGCGGCCTCGAAGACCTCGGCCCCGTCGACCGCCAGCTCGGTGCGCGACGCCGGCACCTCCGCCTCGAACACCACGTCGACCCAGCCCTTGGCGTGCACGACCGCGTTCGGCACGGCCGGCCGGAGCGCGTCGGGGGAGAGGCGGACGCCGGACTCCTCGTACAGTTCCCGGGCGGCGCCGACCACGGGCGCCTCACCGCGTTGCAGCAGACCGGCCGGCAGGGTCCAGCTGTGGCCGGGCGGCTGGCGCAGCAGCAGGATCCGCCCGGCGCCGGTGGCCTCCGTGTCCCGGACCAGCGTGACCGCCCCCACGATGTACTTCGGCACGGCCAACCGCACCAGTCGCCGCCGCAGCGGGACCGGAAGCCGGTAGAAGAGCTGGTAGCCGAGGGCCCGTCCGGTGGCACGCGCGCGGGGGATCATGCGTCCAGGCTAGTGGCCGCCGGGCGGACGCGGGCGAACGACCTTCACCCTACTGCCGGTGGTCGACCAGGTCGATCAGTTGCTGGACCACCGTGTCCGGCTCGACCGTGCGGTCGAAGACCGCCACCAGCAGCGTCTCCAGGTCGGGGTAGCCCAACTCCTCGGAGAGCCGCAGCAGCGGCAGGTCGCTGGCCAGGCCCCGGTTGTGCTTGCGCAGCGCCAGCCCGATGGAGGCGCGGCCGAGGCGGACCTTGTCGGCGATCGAGATGCCCGGCTCGGTGTGCTCGGCGAACCAGCGGTTGATCTGCATCTGGGCGTGCGGGGACTTGACGAAGCCCAGCCACTCCCGGCGCGGGCCGCGCGGGGCCACGTCCACCTCGAAGCCGCTCTCCGCGTCGCTCTCGGTGAAGATCTCCACCACGTCGCCCTCCTCCAGCTCGGAGGAGAGCGGGGCCAACCGGCCGTTGATCCGCGCGGCCAGACAGTGGTCGCCGCGCTCGGTGCCCAGCTCGTACGCGAGGTCGACCGGGGTGGCCCCGGCCGGCAGCACCACCTGGCGACCGTCGGCGACCACCTGGATCTGCGCCTCGGCCAGGTCGCACCGCAGCGACGCCATGAACTGGGTCGGGTCGACCGTGTCCTGCTCCCAGTCGAGCACCCGGCGCAGCCAGGCCAACTCGTCGGCCCGGTCGGCGGCCCGGCCCGCGGCCCGGGGGAAGCGGTAGTGGGCGGCCACGCCGTACTCCGCGGAACGGTGCATCTCGCTGGTGCGGATCAGCACCTCCACGGTGCGGTCCTGCGGGCCGCACACGCTGGTGTGCAGCGAGCGGTAGAGGTTGTTCTTCGGGGAGGCGATGAAGTCCTTGAACCGGCCCGGCACCGGCCGCCAGAGGCCGTGCACGGCGCCGAGCGCGGCATAGCAGTCGGTCGGTGGGCCGTCCACCACGATCGCGATGCGCGGCAGGTCGTACGGGGCGGCGTGGTCGCCGGCGACCGTGTCCTTCCAGATCGAGTAGAGGTGTCGCGGCCGGGGGGACACCTCGGCGTCCACCCGGTTGCGGCGCAACGCGGCCCGGGTCCGGGCCACCACGTCGCCCAGGTAGGCGTCCCACCCCGGCCGGTCGTGCACGAACCGCTCGATCCGCGCGTGCTCGTCGGGTTGGAGGTGCAGCAGCACCACGTCGTCCAGCTCCCGTTTCAGGGTCTGGATGCCCAGCCGGTCGCAGAGCGGGACCAGCACCTCCTGCGTCTTGCGGGCGATCCGCTCCCGCGAGGCGGCCGAGCGGACGCCGAGGGTGCGCATGTTGTGCAGTCGGTCGGCCAGCTTGATGACCAGGACCCGGACGTCCTTGCCGGCCGCCACGATCATCTTGCGGACGGTCTCCGCCTCGGCGGCCTTGCCGTAGAACGCCTTGTCGAACTTGGTCACGCCGTCGACCAGGTGGGCCACCTCGCGGCCGAAGTCCTCCTGGAGCGCCTGGAGCGTGTAGCGGGTGTCCTCCACGGTGTCGTGCAGCAGCGCGGCGACCAGGGTGGTGGTGTCCATGCCGAGGTCGGCGCAGATCTGCGCCACCGCGAGGGGGTGGGTGATGTAGGGCTCGCCGCTCTTGCGGAACTGGCCGCGGTGCATGTTCTCGGCGATCGTGTAGGCCCGGCGCAGCACCGGGGCGTCGGCGCTGGGGTGGATCCCGCGGTGGGTGCGGACCAGGGCGGTGACCGGGTCGCCGTCGGTGGTGGGCCAGGTGAGCAGGGAGCGCAGGCGGCGGGTGAGCGGCAGCTCGCCCTGGGTCGGAAGGGCGCCGCCCAGGGCGGCGCCGTGTCCGGCGTCGACGTCCACCTGGGACACCTCCTCACCCCGACCCTCGACCGCCGGGACCGGCGACCGGGAGCGGGCCCGCGAATCGGGCAGGTCTGCACTTCTTTAACAGACTAAGGGAGTCGACGTAGTCCGATCGGACACTTGGTCATGAGCGTTCGGTCGAGAGTTGGTGGGACCCGCCGTTCTCCGCCTTCGCCAGCAGGTCACGGAACCGCCCCGCGCCGCCCACCGGGGAGGCCCAGCCGTCGGTCGCCTCGACCAGCCGGGTCTCCGGTCGCTCCAACCAGGACAGGATCCGTTCGGTCTCCTCGGCGGTGGCCGCCGGCACCGGCCCGTGCCCGGGCAGCACCGTCTCGGCGGTGGCCCGGATCGCGGCGATCGTCGGTCGCGGGTGGACACCCGGCGGGGACACCCCGGCCCCGGCCAGCCGGCCGTGCCGGACCAGCGCCAGCTCCCAGCCGCCCCGGGCGGCCGGTCGGGCGGCGGCCAGCTCGGCGATGCCGGTCAGCGCGGCCAGCCGCTGCATCCGGACCGCCGCGCGCAGCACCGCGACCAGCCGGCCCCGCGCCACCGCGGCCTCCTCGTAGCGCTGGGCCGCGGACAGCACCTCGATCCGGGCGAGCAGGGCCTCGACCACCACCCCGGGGTCGTCGCGCGTGGCGGTGCGGAACGGGGTGGCCGCGCGGTGCTCGTACTCCTCCGGGGTGATCCGGTGCTCGCAGGGCGCCGGGCAGCGACCCAGCTCGGCCAGCGCGCAGGCCGGCATGGTGGTGCGCCGGGAGAGCCGGTGGGTGCACTGGCGCAGCGGCACCGCGTCGTGGAAGCCGGCGGCGGCCAGCTCGGCCGCCTGCCGGGACCGGAACGGGCCGAGGTAGGCCGAGTCGGTGGGCGCGAGGTCGCGCACGATCGACAACCGGGGGTACGCCTCGTCGGTGAGCTTCAGCCACACCTGGCGCTCGGGATACTTCGACCGGCGATTGTACGGCGGCGCGTGCGCCGCGATCAGCCGTAGCTCGCGGACCTCCGCCTCCAGCGAGTGGGCGCACTCGACCGCCTCCACCCGCTCGGCGGCGGCCAGCATCTCGGAGATCCGGGCCCGCTTCTCCGCCGCGGTGAAGTAGCTGCGGACCCGGGTGGCGATGTCGCCGGAGGTGCCCACGTAGAGCGGACGGTCGTCGGCGGCCCGGAAGATGTAGACCCCGGGGGCCTTCGGCAGCCCCTCGGCCAGGTGCCGTTTGCGCCGCTGGGTGGGGGTGACCGCGCGGGCGAACTCGATCGCCTCGCCGACGGTGTCCACCCGGTGCCCGCCGAGGCGGCCGATCAGCCCGTGCAGCACGTCGACGGTGGCCTTGGCGTCGTCCAGGGCCCGGTGGGTGGGCTGGGTGGCGGTGCGGAAGTAGGCCGCCAGGGTGCCCAGCTTGCGGTTGGGCACCTCGTCGCGGGTGAGCACCCGCCGGGCCAGCGCGGCGGTGTCCAGCACCCGGGGGTTGGGCCACGCGTAGCCGTGCTTGGCGCAGGCGGCCTTGAGGAAGCCGACGTCGTAGGGGGCGTTGTGGGCGACCAGCACGGCGTCGGTGACGAACTCCAGGAAGCTCGGCAACACCTGCTCGATCGGCGGGGCGGGCAGCAGCATCGCCTGGGTGATGCCGGTCAGCACGGTGATGAACGGCGGGATCGGCACCCCGGGGTTGACCAACGTGGCGAGCACGCCCAGCTCCTCGCCGCCACGGACCTTCACCGCGCCGATCTCGGTGATCCCCCCGCCGTCCGGCGCGCCGCCGGTGGTCTCCAGGTCGACCACCACGAAGGTGGTCGCGTAGAGCGGCAACGCGGGGTCGACCCCGCTGCCCGCCGCCCGGTCCAGACCGGCCAACGCCTCCTGGACGTACTCCGCTCGCGTCACCCGCCGGACGGTAACGGCACGGTCCGACACTCCGGTCACTCCGGCCCCTTCCGTTACCACGGGGGTACGATGAGAGATCGGCTCACTCACCGGGCGGTGGGCCCGTTCGGGGTGGGAGACTTGCCACATGCCCCTCACCGAGCCGCACGACGACCGCACCTCCCCGGAGGAGCCGGTGGTCGGTGCGCCCGGAGCCGGTGAGGAACCGTCGACCACGGTCGAGCCCGAGCCCACCCTTCCCGAGCCGGTCCGCCAGCGGATCGTCACGCTGACCGCCGCCGTGCTGCCCGGCCTGCCCGCCGACGAGGTGCCGGTGCCGCTGCGCCGGGTCGCCAAGTTCGCCCCGAACCGCCGGGCCCGGCTCGGCGCCCCGGTGATCGCCGCCCAGCTCACCGCCGACCCGCTGTTCCGGCAGCGGGTCACCGCCCGGGTGCTGGCCGACGCCGGCGACCTCGGCGCGGCCGTGGTGGAGGGCACCGCGCCGGCCGCGGCCGACCCGGTCGAGGTGGCCGCCCTGGCCTACCTGGCCCGACCCAGGGGTTGGCGGGAACTCATCGACGCCAGCGGCGAGGCGGTACGCGCCGAGGCGGACAGCGCGGTCGTGGCCGAGCTGGTGCGGGAGGCCGAACAGCGGGCCACCCGGGCCGAGCACGACCGGGCGGTGGCCCGGGTCGAGGCCGACAAGCTGCGCGACGAGCTGGCCCGGGTCCGGGAGGAACTGGGCCAGCTCCGCGAGGAGGCGCGCCAGTTGGCCCGTACCCTGCGGGAGACCCAGGCCCGGGAGCGCAAGGCCAGCGAACTGCTGGCCACCGAGCGCGGCCGGGCGGCCCGCGCGGCGGCCGACGCGGACGCCGAGCTGCGCCGCGCCCGGGCCCGGCTGGCCGAGGCGGAGGCCGCCGCCGGCGTGGCCCGGGCCAGCGCCAAGGAGGCCCGCTCCGTCGACGACGCCCGGTTGTGGCTGCTGCTGGAGACGATCGGTCAGGCCGCGGTCGGGCTGCGCCGGGAGCTGGCGCTCGACCCGGTCGACGCGCTGCCGGCCGACTTCGTCGCCGACGCGTTCGCCGACCAGCCGGGAGCCGCGCCGGCCGGCGCCGCGACCCGGGCCCGCGACACGGACGACCCGGCCCGCCTCGACCAGCTCCTCGCCCTGCCCCGGGCACACCTGGTGGTGGACGGCTACAACGTCACCAAACGCGGCTTCGGCGAGATGTCGCTGGAGCAGCAGCGCAAGCGGCTGATCACCGGCCTGGGCGGGATCGCCGCGCAGACCGGGGACGAGGTCACCGTCGTCTTCGACGGGGCCGAGCGGATCCACGGCCTGCCCCCGGCGCCGCGCGGCGTACGCGTGCTCTTCTCCCGCAAGGGGGAGACCGCCGACGAGCTGATCCGACGGCTGGTCCGCGCCGAGCCGGCCGGCCGCCCGGTGGTGGTGGTCTCCTCGGACCGGGAGGTCGCCGACGGGGTCCGCCGCCACGGCGCGTACCCGCTCGGGGCCGACTCCCTGCTGCGCCGCCTCGCCCGCTCCTGACCCGACTCGACGGCGGCGTTCCGATCGCGCCACTTCGGCGTACTGGTGGCCGGATGATCGTTTTCGAGATGGGTACTGCCTCGTTGTCCGATTCTGTCACACCCCAGGCATAGCCTTTCGGTGACCGACGGTGGTGGTCCCTTCCCCGACCGCCACCGGCGACCCGTCAGGAGGCGTTGATGCTCATCGACTGCGACACCTGCGGCATCCGCGGCGCCGGCTGCTCCGGCTGTCTGGTGACCGCGCTGCTCGACCCCGACTCGCCGTCGGCCGACCTGGGCCCCGCCGAGCACCGGGCGGTCGAGGTGTTCGCCCGGGCCGGCTTCGACGTGCAGGTGCTGCCGTCCGCGCCGGCCCCGGCGCCCCGCCGCTCCGCCCGCCGCCGCGTCGCCTGACCACCGCCTGCCTCCGGGCGGCCCGACCCCCGCGCCCGGACTCTCCCCGTCCATCGGTCCGGCTCGCTGAGTCCGTCGCGTTCCAGGCCGGCCGGGCGGGCACTCCGGGTTGAGCCCGTGACGGCCGGCCCTCGGGCCGACTCCGCCGGCCTCGCCGGTCCGGCGCCCGAGCACCGCCCACGGCCCACGGCCCACGGCTGACGGCTGACGGCTGACGGCTGACGGCTGACGGCTGACGGCTGACGGCTGACGGCCGACGGCCGACGGCCGATCCTGCCGGGCGGACCACTGTCGACCTCGCGCCACCGCGCCGTCGGGCGTGGACGCGCGGCTGCCAACCCCGACATGGGGCTGCACGTGCCGCTACCGCTGCTGCTGCCGCTGCCGCTGCTGCTGCTGCTGCTGCCGCTGCTGCTGCTGCTGCTGCCGCTGCTGCTGCCGCTGCCGCTGCTGCTGCCGCTGCTGCTGCTTCCGGCTTGCGGCGATGACCGCCCATCGCGAGGTCGGCGGCGCCGCTGTCCTGCCGGCCGGCCCCGGCTCAGCCCGCCACGGGTCCGCTCCGCTGCTGTCGACTGGCTGTTCCCTCCGGCATGATCCCGAGCCCGGTTCCCTTGGGCGTGTCGCGCCCGCCAGACGCATGCATCAGGAGCGATATGACTCCTGGTCATAAATATGACTCAGAGGCATATCGCTCTCGGGCCCTGCCTTTCGCCGCCCGCGCATGCGACCCGCCCACGACGCGCCGCGGAGCGCCCGTCGCCCGAGCGCCAGTAGTCCGGAGCCGTTGCCCGAGCCGGCCGCCCCCACCTGCGCCGGCCGCCCCCACCTGCGCCGGCCGCCCCCACCTGCGCCGGCCGCCCCCACCTGCGCCGGCCGCCCCCACCTGCGCCGGCCGCCCGCACCCGCGCCGGTCACCCCCACCTGCGCCGGTCACCCCCACCCGCGTCGGTCACCCACCACCCGCGCCGGCCGCTCGGCCCGGGACGCCTGTCCCCGCCCCGGCCACCTGCCGCCCACCGCCCGCGTCCGCGCATGCCGCCGGCTCCTGTCGCCCGCTGCCGTGCCACCGCCGTCAGCCGCTGCCCGCTGCCCGCTGCCGCCCCAGGGCTGACGCGGGGAGCGGGGCGACGTGCGCCGGCGCGGGCCGGGGCGGGGCGGGTGTGACCGGGCGGGGTGGGCGGCGGCGGTGTGCGGTCGGGCACCGGAGCGGATCCGCTCGGATCGGGCAATAGGATGGGCGGTCACGGTGGAGGGGAGCGGCATGACGCGGACGGGTCGCGACGGCGGGGTGGGCTGGTGACCCCGCGCGGTTGGGCGGTGCTGAGCCTGGCCGGGCTGGCGGTCGCGCTGGTCGTGGCCGTCGTGCTGCTGGTGCCGTGGGGCCGGCCGCCGGCCCCACGGGCGGACCAGCTCGCGGCGTTGCGGTCGCTCCCGGTCGACCAGGTCGCCCGGGGTCGGGCGTTTCACGACGCGTTGCGTCCGGCCGGCTGGTCGGCGCTCGCGGTCGGGCTGGTGGTGGCGCTGCTGCTCGGACTCACCCCGCTGGGTGGGCGCCTGGTCGAGCTGGCCGGCCGGCCCTTCGGCGGCCACTGGGTCGCGCAGGCCGTGCTCGGCGGGCTGGCCGTCATGTTCCTCGCCGACCTGCTCACGCTGCCCTTCTCGGCCTGGCGCCGCACCGTGCTGGTCCGCTACGGGCTGAGCACCCAGGGCTGGGGCGGCTGGGCGGTCGACCTGCTCAAGTCGTACGCCGTCAGCGCGGTCATCGGGGCGCTGGTGCTGCTCGGCTTCTACACGGTGGTGCGGCTCGCCCCCCGCTGGTGGTGGGCGTTCGGCGCGGCCGGCGCCGCCGCCCTGGTGGTCGTGCTGTCGTTCGTGCTGCCGGTGCTGGTCGAGCCGGTCTTCAACCGGTTCACCCCGATGGAGCCGGGCCCGCTGCGTACGGAGTTGACCAGCATGGCCGCCCGGGACGGTGTCCCGGTGCGCGACGTGCTGGTCGCTGACGCCTCCCGACGGACCCGGGCGGTCAACGCCTACGTCTCCGGGCTCGGACCGACCCGGCGGGTCGTGGTCTACGACACCCTGCTGCGCGAGGCCGAGCCGGCGGAGGTGACCAGCGTGGTCGCGCACGAGCTGGGGCACGCGAAGGACCGGGACGTCTGGACCGGCACCGTGCTCGGCGCGCTCGGCGCCGCCGCCGCGGTGGTGGCCCTCTACCTGGTCGGCTCGTGGACGCCGCTGTTGCGGCTGGCCGGCGTCGAGTCCATCGCCCAGCCCCGCGCGTTCCCGCTGCTGATCGCGTTGGTCACGGTGGCAGGTCTGCTCGCGACCCCGGTGCAGGCGCTGGTCTCCCGCCGGGTGGAGGCCCGCGCCGACGCGCATGCGCTGGCGCTCACCGGCGACCCGACGACGTTCGAGGCGATGCAGCGCCGCCTGGCCGGGGTCAACCTGTCCGACCCCGACCCGCCGCGCTGGGAGTACCTGTGGTCGGCGTCCCACCCGTCCACCGTGGAGCGGATGGCCGCCGCCCGCGCCTACGCCAGGGAGACCGGCCGATGAGCCGCACCTTGCTGATCACCAACGACTTCCCGCCCCGCCCCGGCGGCATCCAGTCCTTCGTGCACAACCTGGCCGTACGGCAGCCCGCCGGCTCGGTGGTGGTCTACGCGTCGAGCTGGCGCGGCGCGGAGAAGTTCGACGCCGACCAGCCGTTCGAGGTGGTTCGCGAACGCACCAAGGTGCTGCTGCCCACCCCGCTGGTGGCGCGGCGGGCGGCTCGACTGGCCCGGTCGTACGGCTGCGACACGGTGTGGTTCGGCGCGGCGGCCCCGCTGGGGCTGCTGGCGTCCGGGCTGCGCCGGCGGGCGGGGATCCGCCGGGCGGTGGCGCTGACCCACGGGCACGAGGTCGGCTGGGCCGCGCTGCCCGGCGCCCGCGCCGCGCTGCGCCGCATCGGCCGGGGCGTCGACGTGACCACCTACCTCGGCGAGTACACCCGGGTCCGGCTGGCCCGGGCGCTGGACGGGCTCACCGAGCTGCGGCGGCTCGCGCCCGGGGTGGACGTGGACACCTACCACCCGGGCGTGGACGGCGGGCAGGTCCGGCTGCGGCTGGGGCTCGCCGATCGGCCGGTGGTGGTGTGCGTGTCCCGGCTGGTGCCGCGCAAGGGACAGGACATGCTGATCCGGGCGATGCCCGAGATCCGCCGTCGGGTGCCGGACGCCGCGCTGCTGGTCGTCGGCGGTGGGCCCTACCGGGCGACGCTGGAGAAGCTGGCCCGACAGACCGGGGTGGAGCGGGACGTGGTCTTCACCGGCTCGGTGCCCACCGCCGAGCTGCCCGCGCACTACGCGGCCGGTGACGTCTACGCGATGCCCTGCCGCACCCGCAACCGGGGCCTGGACGTGGAGGGCCTCGGCATCGTCTACCTGGAGGCGAGCGCGACCGGGCTGCCGGTGGTGGCCGGTGACTCCGGCGGCGCGCCGGACGCCGTCCGCGACGGGGAGACCGGGTACGTGGTCCGGGGCCGGGACGTGGCCCAGCTCGCCGACCGGGTGTCCACCCTGCTCGCCGACCGCGACCTGGCGCAACAGTTCGGCGCGGCCGGACGCGCCTGGGTGGAGCGGGAGTGGCGCTGGGAGACCCAGGCCGAGCGGATGGCCGCCCTGCTCGCCGGCTGACCAGCGCGGCCACCAAACTGTCAGACCCGCAGCGCGGCCCGCTCGGCCGCGGGCGACGGTGCCGCGGCCACCCGCCGACGGGACAGCCGCCCCGGCCACCAGGTACGCGCGCCCAGGTCCAGGGTCAGCGCCGGGATCAGCAGGCTGCGCACCAGGAGCGTGTCGAGCAGGATGCCGACCGCCACGATCACCCCCATCTGCACCGACGGCACCAGCGGCAGCACCAGCAGGGCGCCGAAGGTGGCCGCCAGCACCACCCCGGCGCTGGTGATCACACCGCCGGTGACGGTGAGCGCCCGCAGCATCCCGGGCCGGTGCCCGATCGACGCGGTCTCCTCCCGGGCCCGGGTCATCAGGAAGATCGTGTAGTCGACGCCGAGCGCGACCAGGAACAGGAACGCCTGCAGCGGCACCCCGACGAACAGCCGTGGGTGACCCAGCGCGTCGAGCAGCAGCCCGGCCGCGCCCATCGCCGCCGCGTACGACAGCACCACGCTCGCCATCAGCAGCAGCGGCGCGACCAGCGCGCGCAGCAGGAGCACCAGGATCACCAGGACCACGGCGAGCACCAGCGGAATGACCACCCGGTTGTCCCGGTCCACCGTGCGCCGCTCGTCGAGCAGCGTCGCGGTGCGCCCGCCGACCAGCGCCTGCGCGCCG
The DNA here is from genome assembly GCF_049315235.1 of Micromonospora sp. WMMD754. Taxonomy (NCBI): domain Bacteria; kingdom Bacillati; phylum Actinomycetota; class Actinomycetes; order Micromonosporales; family Micromonosporaceae; genus Micromonospora; species Micromonospora sp. WMMD754. Next base: position 237,604 of record NZ_CP186058.1, on the reverse strand, counting down.
GGCACCGCGTGCACCTCGGTCCGCAGCCGGCTCACGGTGTCCCGGGCCGGGGCGCTGTCCGGGGCGGCGGCGAGCACCGCGGTGACGCGTACCCAACGGCCGTCGGCGGACCGCCGCGGGCCGCCCACCTCCGCGACGCCCGGCACCGCGCGGACCGCGTCCACCACCCGGTCGGCCGCGCCGGCGGCGGCCAGCACCTCGACCGGCGCGGTCGACCCGCCCGGGTAGTGGGCGGCGACCAGCCGCTGGCCGGTGACCGAGCCGACCTCGGTGGTGAAGGACTCGTCGTCGGGCAGGCCGAGGGCGAGGTTGCCGATCCCGAGGGTCAGCGCGACCAGGGCCGCGGCGGTGCCCACCCAGACCAGGCGCGGCCGGCGACCGACCAGGCCGGCGACCCGCCGCCACACCCCGTGGTCGGCGGTGCGGTCCCGCTCGTCCGCGCCGGGGGTGTGGCGCGGCACGAACGGCCAGAACAGCCACCGGCCGCACAGGACGAGCACCGCCGGCAGCAACGTGGTCATCGCCAGCAGCGCGGCCACGATGCCGACCGCGCCGACCGGTCCCAGGCCGCGGGTGGCGGGCAGGTCCGCCGCGACCAGGCAGAGCAGGCCGAGCGCGACGGTCGCCGCGGAGGCGCAGACCGCGCCGTACGACCGGCGCAGCGCGACCGCCATCGCGGCGTGCCGGTCGGCGTGCCGGCGCAGCTCCTCCCGGTAGCGGGCGATGAGCAGCAGGGCGTAGTCCACGCCGACGCCGAAGACCAGCACGGTGAGGATGGTCTGGCTCTGGAAGTCCACGGCCAGGCCGGCGTGCCGGGCCAGCAGGTAGACGGTGGCGCCGGCGAGCTGGTTGGCGACGCCCACCGCGAGCAGCGGCACCAGCCACAGCACCGGGCTGCGGTAGGTGACCAGCAGGAGCAGGGCGACGGTGACGGCGGTGGCCAGCAGCAACGCGCCGTCCATCCCGTCGAACGCGTCCCAGATGTCGCTCTCGGCGGCCGCGTCGCCGGTCAGCGCGGTCCGCAGCCCCGGCACGCCCTCGGCGAGGCGGTCCTTCATGGCGCTCACCGCGTCGGCGCGCCGCTGCTCGTCGGCGGTGACCGGCAGCGAGAACAGCAGCGCCCGGCCGTCCGCGCTCGGCACCGGAGGGGAGACCGCGCCGCCGTCGGCGTACCCGGCGAAGGCCGCCCGGTCGGCGTCGACCCGGGCCCGGTCGGCGGCGGTGAGGCCGGTGTCGCGGACGTAGACGGCGACGGCCAGCTGCCGGCGGGCCTCGGGGAAGGCGGCCTCGGCCCGCTGCGCGGCGCGGCTGCTCTCGACGCCGGGCGGCAACGCGCCGAGCGTCGAGTTGTCCTGCGTCTCGCCCAGCTTCAGCGCGAGCGGCCCGGCGGCCGCGAGCAGCACCAACCAGAGGACGAGGACGGCGTACTTGCCGCGGCGGCCGGCGGGCAGCCCGGCCATTCGGTACGGGGACATCCGGTTTCCTCTCACTCGTGCCCGGCGCGGACCGCGGGCCCTGTCTGCGATCCTTCGCCGCCGGCGGCCCACCGGTCAGGGGTGCCGCCCCGACTCCACGGGTGGGGCCAGCACCACCGGATCCGCGGCGGCGGTGCCGGAGAATGAGGTCCGTGGACGCATCGGTGCGCGTACTGCTTCGGACCTGGCTGCGGCCCGGCGCGGTGACCGCCGCCCAGGGGCTGCTGATCGCGCTGCTGTCGTTGACCACGCACGTGGCCCTGTTCGTGCTGTCGCTGGCCGCGCTGGTGCTGATCCCGGCGTTCGGCGTCGGCTTCGCCCTCTTCCCGGTGGTCACCGCCGGGGTACGGGTCTGCGCCGGGCTGCACCGTCGGCTGGCCGGGTGGGGCGGCGTCGGGATGGCCACGCCGTACCTGCCGGCGCCGGCCGGCGCGCAGTTCGGCACGTGGCGGCGGTTCCGCTGGGTGGTGGCCGACCCGGCGACCTGGCGGGACCTGGCCTGGCTGCTGCCCGGCGCGGTCACCGGCGCGGTGTGCCTGGCCGCGTTCGCCCTCCCGCTGTACGGCCTGGAGGGGCTGGTCGGCGTCCCGCTGGTGCTGCACACCGTCGACGTCTGGTACGGCTACGGCCCGTTCTGGCCGGTCGACAACCTGGTGGAGGCGCTGCTCTGCTTCCCGCTCGGCGCGTTGCTGCTGGCCGTCGGCGTTGCGGCCGGGCGCTGGCTGGTCTGGCTGCACGTCACGTTCGCCGGGTTCTTCCTGCCGCCGACGCGCAGCGCCGAGCTGGCCCTGCGGGTGCGGCAGTTGACCGTCACCCGGGCCGAGACGGTGGACGCGCAGGCCGCCGAGCTGCGCCGGATCGAACGGGACCTGCACGACGGCGCGCAGGCCCGGCTGGTCGCGCTGAGCATGAGCATCGGCCTGGCCGAGCAGCTGGTGCGCGACGACCCGGAGGCGGTCCGTCGACTGCTCGCCGAGGCCCGGGAGAGCAGCGGGCAGGCGCTGGCCGAGCTGCGTGGGCTGGTGCGCGGCATCCACCCGCCGGTGCTCGCCGAGCGGGGCCTGCCCGGCGCGGTACGGGCGCTGGCGCTGGCCGTACCGCTGCCGGTGGACGTCACCGTCGACCTGCCCGGCCGGCCGGCGGCCCCGGTCGAGTCGGCCGCGTACTTCGCGGTGGCCGAGGCGTTGGCGAACGTGGGCAAGCACAGCGGGGCGACCCGCGCCTGGGTGCAGCTGCGGCACGCCGGCGGACGGCTGTCGGTCGTGGTCGGTGACGACGGCCGGGGCGGCGCGGAGGCGGCGGCGGGCGGCGGGTTGGCCGGGACGGGGCGTCGGCTGGCCGCGTTCGATGGGACGATGACGGTGACCAGTCCGGTGGGTGGGCCCACCGTCATCAGCATGGAGCTGCCGTGCGAGTTGTCATCGCCGAGGACCTCGCCCTCCTCCGGGACGGGTTGACCCGGATCCTGGAGGCGTTCGGCTGTCAGGTGGTGGCGGCCGTCGACAACGGACCGTCGGTGCTGCCGGCGCTGACCGCGCACCGGCCGGACGTCGCGGTCATCGACGTCCGGTTGCCGCCGACGTTCACCGACGAAGGGCTGCAGGCGGCGGTGCGGGCCCGCGCCGAGCTGCCCGGGCTGCCGGTGCTGGTGCTGTCCCAGCACGTCGAGCAGCTCTACGCCCGGGAGCTGCTCGCCGACCGGCGCGGCGGGGTCGGCTACCTGCTCAAGGACCGGGTGTCCCACGTGGACCAGTTCGTCGACGCGGTGCGCCGGGTCGCCGCCGGCGGCACCGTGATGGACCCGGAGGTGGTCGCGCAGCTGCTGGCCCGCCGGGCCGGCGCGGAGCCGCTCGACGAGCTGACCCCGCGTGAGCGGGAGGTGCTCGGCCTGATGGCCGAGGGCCGGTCGAACGCGGCCGTCGCCGCCCGGCTGTTCGTCACCGAGAAGGCCGTCGACAAGCACATCAACAGCATCTTCAGCAAGCTGCGGATGCCGCCGTCCGGCGACGACAACCGGCGGGTGCTGGCGGTCCTGGCCTACCTGGACGGAGCGGACACCCGACGCCTTCCGAGCTGACCGCGCCGCGGTGTGGCGTGGGGCCCCGCGCCCTCACGTGTCAAGCAGGGCCCCCTCCTATGCCGCAGGCGTTAAGAGGGGGCCCTTCCTTACGCGGCGGGCGCGTGGCTGAGGTGCTGCACGGCCGGTCCCGGGCGGCCGAAGTGCCAGCCCTGCCCGGCGTCGCAGCCGATCGCGCGCAGGCGGTCCGCCTGGTGCGCCGTCTCCACCCCCTCGGCGGTGACGGTGAGGCCGAGCGCGTGCGCCAGCGAGACCAGCGAGCCGAGGATCCGCTCGTCGGTACGGCCGCCCGGGTCGCCGGCCGGGGCCCGCAGCCCGGTCACGAACTCACCGGCCACCTTCAGCTCGTCGACCGGCAGGTCCCGTAGGTAGGCGAGGTTGCAGTAGCCGGTGCCGAAGTCGTCGATCGCCACCCGGACACCGAGGTCGCCCAGCACCCGCAGCGCCCGCACCGGCTCGACCACCGTGCTCATCATGGTGCTCTCGGTGATCTCCAGTTGCAGCCGTTCCGGCGCCAGGCCGGTGCGGCCGAGCACGCCTCGCACCTCCGGCACGAGATCGGCCCGGTGCAGTTGGCGGACGGCCAGGTTGACGCTGACGAACGGGGCGGCGCCGTCCGTCGCCCGCCAGGTGCCCGCCTCGCGGCACGCCTCGGCCAGCACCCAGCTGCCGAGCCGGACGATCAGGCCGGTCTCCTCGGCCAGCGGGATGAAGCTGTCCGGCCGGAGCACACCCAGCTCCGGGTGGCGCCAGCGCACCAGCGCCTCCATGCCGAGCACCCGGCCGTCGCGCAGCGACGTGAGCGGCTGGTAGTCGAGGTAGAACTCGCCCCGGTCCAGCGCGGCGGGGATCGCCGCGGAGAGCGCGTACCGGGCCAGCTCGCGGCGGTTGCGGTCGGCGTCGAACAGCGACCAGCGCGCCCCGCCGGCGGCCTTGGCCCAGTGCAGCGTGCTGTCCGCCGCGCGCATCAGCTCCATCGGGGAGGTGCCGGCCACGGGCCGCTCCACGATGCCGATGCTGGCCGACACGGTCAGCTCGTGCCCGTCGACCAGCGCCGGCTCCCGCACCGCGGCCAGCGCCGCCTCGGCCACCTTGACCGCGTCGTCGGTGCCGGCGGTGCGTTCCACCAGGACGACGAACTCGTCGCCGCCCAGGCGGGCCACCATGTGCTCGCCGAGCGCCCGGCGCAGCCGCTGGGCCACCGCGACCAGCAACGAGTCGCCGACCTGGTGGCCGAGCGAGTCGTTGACCACCTTGAAGCGGTCCAGGTCGAGGAAGCAGACGCCGACCCGGTCGGCGCCCCGGCCCGGGGTGTCGATCGCGGCGGTCAGCCGCTCGGTGAACAGCGTCCGGTTGGGCAGGTCGGTCAGCGGGTCGTGGGTGGCCTGGTGCCGGAACCGGGCCTCGCTGTCGCGCAGCGCCCGTTCGGCGTGGGCCCGGGCCATCATCGCGGCCCGGCGGATCGACTCCTGCTCGTCGAGCGTACGGTCGCGCAGCGCGCGGGCGTACCCGGTGGCGACGGTGGCGAGCAGCCGGGCCATCCGGTCCTCGACGTCGTCGACGACCAGGTCGAGGTCGCGGACCAGGCGCAGCTGGATCACCTCGACGGTGCGGCCCAACCCCTCGGCGGAGGCGATGTGCGACTGCACCAGCTCCGCGCCCACCTGCTGGCCGATCCGCAGGTCGAACGGGTCGGCCCGCAGCGCCTGGGCGAGCCGCTCGGTGAGCCGCTGGAGCACCTCCTCCAGCTGCGCCTGGGTCATCGGCAGGTAGCTGGTGCCGGAGACCGCCTTGGCCCAGGCGCGGGCGAAGACGCTGGGACGGTGGCGGCCGGCGGTGGCGGCCACGTCGTCAGCCACCGAGCCGCCCGACCCCGCCCATGAAGACCGCCCGCTCGGCGTTCTCCGCCTGGTCGGGGGCATCCGGACGCCACTGCGGCACCCACACCACGCCCGGGTCGACCAGCTCGAAGCCGTCGAAGAGCGCGGTCAGCTCGGCCCGACCGCGGATGAACAGCTGGCTGTCGGTGCGCCGGTAGACCCGTTCGGCCTCGGCCCGCTCGCCGGTGCAGTCCCGGCCGTCGTCGCTGGCCTGGGAGAGCACCAGGTGGCTGCCGGGGGCCAGCGCCGCGCGCAGCGTCCGCAGGATCTCCTCCGGGCGGTCGGCGTCGGGGACGAAGTGCAGCACCGCCACGATCATCACGGCGACCGGCTGGGAGAAGTCGAGCAGCCGGTTGACGTCCGGGTGGCCCAGGATCGCCTCCGGGTCGCGCAGGTCCTCGCGCACCACCGCGGCCCGCTCGTTGCCGGCCAGGATCTCCTGGCTGTGCGCCACCGCGACCGGGTCCACGTCGACGTAGACCACCCGGGACTCGGGGTCGATCCGCTGGGCGATCTCGTGCACGTTGCCCACGGTCGGGATGCCGGAGCCGATGTCCAGGAACTGGCGTACGCCGGCCTCGGCGAGGTAGTGCACCGCCCGGCGCAGGAAGGCCCGGTTGGCCTGGGCCATCAGCGGGGCCTCCGGCACCGCCTCCACCATCGCCCGGGCGGCGGCCCGGTCGGCCGCGAAGTTGTGCGAGCCGCCGAGGTAGTAGTCGTACATGCGGGCCACGCTGGGGCGCTCGATGTCGATGGTCTCGGGTGCCCAGTCCGGCCGCTGCATGTCCCTGCCCTTTGGGTGTCGGCGACGCGCGGCCGTCACCGCCGCGCGGATCACCCGGGTATTCTGCCTGCCCGCCGTCGTGCTGCAAAGACCGCCGTCGCTACGCGTCCGGCCCTTCACCGTACGCGGTCACGTGCGCCCGGAATGCCGGAGAGGCCCGCGTCCGGCGTGCGGACTCAGGCCTCTCCGGCGACGGCGTCAGAACTTCGGCGCGTCCGGGGCCTCCAGCAGCCCCAGCCGCAGCGCGGTCATCAGCGCCTGGGCGCGGTTGGCCGCGCCCAGCTTCTCGTAGAGCTTGGAGATGTGGGTCTTGGCGGTCGACTCGCTGACGAAGAGCTGCTTGGCGATGCCGGCGACGCTCATGCCGTCGGCGAGCAGGCGCAGCACCTGGCCCTCGCGCGGGGACAGCTGCGGGCCGGACGGGGCGAGCCGGCGCTTCATCGCCTCGGCCAGGTCGGCTGCGGTGAACGCGCTGGGGGAGGAGGCGGCGTGCCGGGCGGCGGCCACCACCTCGTCGGCCGGCGCGGTCTTCGGCACGAACGCGCTGGCACCCGCCTCCAGGGCGCCGAAGAGCTGGTCGTCGCCGGCGTACATGGTCAGCACGACGATGCCCATCGACGCGCTGGACTTGCGCAGCGCGCGGGTCGCCTCCAGGCCGCTGCCGTCGGGCAGCCGCAGGTCCATGATCACCACGTCCGGCTGGAGCGCGCCGGCCTGGCGCACGCCCTCCGCGGCCGTGGCGGCCTCGCCCACGACCTCGAACTGCCGGTCCCTCTCGAAGGCGTGCCGCAGACCCTTGCGGATCAGGTCGTGATCGTCGACAAGGAGAACCTTGGTACGGGTGGCCGGTGTCGGGCTAGTGGTCATCCTCGGGTTACTCCCCTTCTGCTGCTGCGGCGCTGCCGCGCACCTTATCGCGCCGGGGCGACGAGCCGAGTACCACCGCCACGGTTGTGCCGCTGGGTTGCCGCGGCCTGATCTCCAACCGGCCCCGGATACGTTCCGCCCTCTCCGCCATGATCGCAAGACCATAGTGCCCCTCCGGGCGCTGGTCACCGATGCCGTGACCGTCATCCGACACTTCGATTCGGGCGTACGGGGGATCCACCTCACACGTGACCCAGAGGTTCGACGCGCCGGCGTGCTTGCGGGCGTTGGTCACCGCCTCCTGCGCGATGCGCAGCAACTCGGCCTCGGTGGCGGCCGGCAGCCGGGCGGTGGACTCGTCCAGCGACAGGTTCACCCGCAGGCCGCCGGCCGCGCCGACGGTGCGCGCGTACTCGGCGATGGCCGCGGCCAGGCCGCCGTGCCGGTCCACCTCGCTGCGCAGCTCGAACAGGCTGAGCCGCAGCTCGGTGATCACCCGGGTGACCTCGTGGCGCAGCGTGCGCAGCGACTCGGCGGTCTCCTCGGCGTCGTCGTGCACGGTGGCCAGGGCGTTGTCGATGCCGTAGCCGACCATGACCAGCTCCTGGGCGACCCCGTCGTGGATCTCCCGGGCCAGTCGCTGCCGCTCCTCGTTGGTGGCCAGCGAGCGCACCTCGTCGAAGAGCAGGGCGGCCTCCAGCCGCAGCGCGGCCGGGCCGGTCAGCGCGGTCACCCGGGACACCACCGGCGGCGGGTACGCGGCGGCGGTGTCCGCCTCGACCACCACCAGGCCGACCGTGCGCACGCCGGCGACCAGCGGCACGATCAGCGCGGAGACCTCGCCGGAGCGCCGGGACCGGGCCTGCGAGCGGGCCGAGACGGTCGGCTGCTGGCTGGCCCAGGCGTCGGCGATGGCCGAGTCGGCGTCGAGCGTCGTCTCCCAGTCGACCCGGTCCGCGCCGATCTGGGCGAGCACGACCAGCCGGCCGCCGCCGCTGGCGGAGAGCACCGCGCCGCGGTCGGTCTTCGCCACCACCCGCAGCTCCTCCAGCAGGTGCTCGGAGATGCCGCCCGGGTCCAGGGTGGCGCCGGGCAGCTGACGGGCGACCGTCCGCAGCTGGGTGAGCAGGCGGGTGGCCTCCGCGTACGGCTGGGGCTTGCCGGCGTTGCGGACCCGGATCACGCGTTGCAGGGTGCCGGCGGTGTAGAGGCCGAGGCCGGCCAGGATCAGCCACTGGGCGCAGACCGCGAGGTAGCCGAGCTGGCCGAGCTGCGGCTCGCCGCCCACCTCGGTGAACGCGGCGCTGGCCAGCAGCGTGGCCGCCGCCACGGCGAGCAGCGCGGCGCCCTCGCGGAACCGGCGGCGCAGCGCGGTCACGGTGACCGGAACGGCGAGGTAGGGCAGCACGGCCGAGGCGCCCAGCCCGCCGGTGACACCGGTGAGCTGGGTGTCGGCGGCGACCTGGCTGGCGGCCAGGCCGAGCACCACGACCTCGGCGAAGCGGCTGATCGGGGCGAGCAGCCGGTGCTGCGGCGCCAGCACGGCGGGCAGGCCGGCGACGCCGAGCAGGGCGATCCACCAGAGCTGGCTGGCGTCGCGGGTGGCGAACAGGGTCAGGGCGGCGACCAGCGCGAGGAGGACCGCGCGGGCCGCGACCGCGAGGGGCTGCGTCTGCGGCTGGCCGGATGTGGAGGCGGGCACCTGACGGATGGTAGTCAGCGCTGGTAGATCTCCGCGATCTCCGTGGCGTACGTCTTGTGCACGACCTGTCGCTTGACCTTCAGCGAGGGGGTCAGCTCGCCGGTCGTCTCGGTGAAGTCCTGGGGCAGGATCCGGAACACCTTGATCGCCTCGGCCTTGGAGACGGACAGGTTGGCCTGGTCGACCGCGCTCTGCACCTCGGCCCGCAACGCCTCGTCCTCGCGCAGCTCGGCCGCGGTGGTGGTCTCCGGGCGCCCGTGCGCGGCCAGCCACTTCGGCAGCGCCTCCTCGTCGATGGTGACCAGCGCCGAGATGAACGGCTGCCGGTCGCCCACGACCACGCACTGGCTGACCAGCGGATGCGCCCGGACCTGGTCCTCCAGCACCGCGGGGGCGACGTTCTTGCCGCCCGCGGTCACGATGATCTCCTTCTTGCGGCCGGTGATGCTCAGGTAGCCGTCCTCGTCGAGCTGGCCCAGGTCGCCGGTGCGGAACCAGCCGTCGGTGGTCAGCGCCTCGGCGGTGGCCGCCTCGTTGTGCCAGTAGCCCTGGAAGACGATGTCGCCGGAGATCAGGATCTCGCCGTCGTCGTCGATCCGGATGGTCACGCCGGGCAGCGGCCGGCCGACCGTGCCGATCCGGGTGCCGGTGGGCAGGTTGGCGGCGGCGGCCGGCGAGGTCTCGGTGAGGCCGTACCCCTCGCAGATGGTCACCCCGACGCCGCGGAAGAAGTGGCCGAGCCGGGCGCCGAGCGGCGCCCCGCCGGAGATGGCGTCGCGGCACCGCCCGCCCATGGCGGCGCGCAGCTTGCCGTAGACCAGCTTGTCGAACAGGGTGTGCTGGGCGCGCAGCGCCAGGCCCGGGCCGCCCGGGGTCTCCAGCGCCTCGCTCCAGGCGATGGCGACCTTCTCCGCCCGGTCGAAGATCTTGCCCTTGCCGTCGGCCTCGGCCTTCTGCCGCGCGCCGTTGTAGACCTTCTCGAAGACCCGGGGTACGGAGAGCACGAACGTCGGCTTGAACTCCTGCAGCTCGCCGACCAGGTCCTTGGTGTCGGCGCAGTGCGCCATGGTGGCCCGGGCCTGCACCACGCCGACCTGGATCAGCCGGGCGAACGCGTGTGCGAGCGGCAGGAAGAGCAGGGTGGAGGCGCCCTCGCGGAACAGGTTGGGCAGCACCGGCACCGCGTTGGCGATGTCGGCGTAGATGTTGCGGTGGGTCAGCACGCAGCCCTTCGGCCGGCCGGTGGTGCCGCTGGTGTAGATGATCGTGGCGACGTCGTCGGCCTTCAGCATCGACCGGCGGACCTCGATCTCGGCCGGGTCCACCGAGGCGCCGGCGGCGACCAGGTCGTCGACCGCGCCCAGCTCGATCTGCCAGACCTCGCGCAGCTCGGGCAGCCGGTCCCGGACGCCGGCGACCAGGGTGGCGTGCGCGGTGCTCTCCACGACCACGGCCACGGCGCCGGAGTCGCCGAGGATCCAGGCGGCCTGCTCGGCGCTGGAGGTCTCGTAGATCGGCACGGTGACCGCGCCGGCGGCCCAGATGGCGTAGTCGAACAGGGTCCACTCGTAGCGGGTGCGGCTCATCAGGGCGACCCGGTCGCCGGGGGAGACGCCGGCCGCGACCAGGCCCCGGGCCACCGCGACCACCTCGTCGCGGAACTGCCGGCAGGTCACCTCGGACCGGGACGCGGGCCCCGCGTCACCGATCTGGCGGACGAACTGCACGGTGTCCGGGGCGACCTCGGCGTTTTCCCAGACCGGGTCGGTCAGGTTGGCCGCGTCGCCGACGGTGACGATCGGCGGAACGGAGAACTCGCGCACCTGCACTCCCTCGTGCTCGCACCGGCGGGGGCCGGCCTGGTCGGCTAGTCGAAACCTACCCGCCCGCCCCGGTGGGTCGGCCAGGGAGGTTGCCCGCCCGGCTGGTGGGACACCCGGCGGGCGGGTGGAGCGGCGCGGTCCGGCCGGTGGCCGGGTAGCCTCCCCCCATGGCGGACACCTCCACCCAGTCGATCATCATCGGCGCCGCACCGGACCGGGTGGCGGCGGTCATCTGCGACTTCCCCCGCTACCCGGAGTGGGCCGAGGCGGTGCGGCAGGCCGAGGTGGTCGAGGAGTACGAGGACGGCTACGCCAGCCAGGTCCGGTTCACGCTGGACGCGGGCGTGCTGGCCGACGAGTACGTGCTGGCCTACGAGTACGCCGAGGACATCTCCCGGATCGAGTGGCACCTGGTCGCGCCGTCGAAGATGCAGCGGTCCCAGCGCGGCTCGTACGACCTGGTCGGCAATCCGGACGGGACGACCACGGTGACCTACACGCTCGAGGTGGAGCTGTCCGTGGCGATGCTCGGCATGTTCCGCCGCAAGGCCGAGAAAATGATCATGGATGCCGCGTTGAAGCAGCTCAAGCGCCGGGTAGAAGCACCCGGTGCGGCGCACTGACCCGACCGTCGTCCCGGTTGCCACGCTGGAGGAGCCGAACCATGGGCACCACTGATCCGGGTTCGGCCCGGGAAGAGGCCGAGCGCCTCGTCGCCACGCTGCTGGCCTCCGCCAGGTTGGCCGCCGCGGCCCCCGGTTCGGGCCCGTGGGGTCCGCTCGGTGGGATCCTCTCCGGTGTCCTCGGTCACACCCCGGGCGGGGCCGGCCCGGGGCGCCCCTCGTCGCACGCCTCGGCCCCGGCGGCCGGGGGCGCCGGTTTCGCCACCGGTTCCCCGGAATGCTGCGTCTGTCCGGTCTGTCGCGGGATCGCGGCGTTGCGTGACCCGAGTCCGGAATTCGCCGAGCGGCTGGCCACCGGCGCCGGCGACCTGGCCGCCGGGGTGGCCAGCCTGCTGCGGGCGTTCGCCCCGGCCGAACCGGCCGGACCGGCCACCCCGAGCGGTGCCGCTCCCGGCGAACCCGGGGACCACGTGTGGCGCGAGGCGACCCGTACCGGGCATGATTCTCAGCCGGCACCCGAGCAGGACGTCTGGTCCGCCGCCACCCGGGGGGCGGACGCTTCCGACCCGGGTGCCTCGTCGCAACCGCCCGCCGACGCCGCCGGGCCGGACGAGCCGGCGTCGAGCCGGCCGCCGGCCGGCCAACCCGTGGTGCCCGCCTCGCGGGCGTCCGGCGAGGTGGGCGCGGACGCATCAGGCGACGGGGCCTGACCACCGGACATCCCGGGACCGCAACGGCCGGTTCGGCCGGTGCCGGGGCAGCACAGCAGAGGGGAGTGGCAGCGGTGACGCTGACCATCGGAGTCGACGTCGGTGGCACGAAGGTGGCCGGCGGTGTCGTGGACGACACCGGCGCGGTACTCGTGCAGACGCGACGGGACACCCCCGCCGACGACGTGGCCAAGACCCGCGACGTCATCATCGAGGTGGTCACCGAGCTGGCCACCGGCCGCACGGTCGAGGCCGTCGGCATCGGCGCGGCCGGCTGGATCGACGCCTCCCGCTCCACCGTGCTCTTCGCCCCCAACCTGGCCTGGCGGGACGAGCCGCTGCGCGAGTACGTCGGCAACGCCACCGGCCTGCCGGTGATCGTGGAGAACGACGGGAACGTGGCCGCCTGGGCGGAGTTCCGCTACGGCGCCGCCCGCGACGCCGACGACTCGATGGTCATGTTCACCATCGGCACCGGCGTCGGCGGCGGCATCGTCCTCGGCGGCGAGCTGGTCCGGGGCGCCCACGGCATCGCCGCCGAGCTGGGGCACATGCTCACCGTGCCGGACGGCCACCAGTGCGGCTGCGGCCGGCTGGGCTGCATCGAGCAGTACGCCAGCGGCAGCGCCCTGGTCCGCTTCGCCCGGGCCGCCGCCCGGCAGGAGCCGCACCGGGCCACCGCGCTGCTGGAGCTGGCCGACGGCGAGGCCGAGGCGATCACCGGCCCGATGGTGACCGCCGCGGCCAAGGGCGGCGACCCGGTCTCCACCGAGGCGTTCGCCCAGGTCGGCCGCTGGCTCGGCACCAGCCTCGCCGACATGGCGCAGATCCTCGACCCGCAGGTGCTGGTGGTCGGCGGCGGCGTGATCGACGCCGGCGACCTGCTGCTCGGCCCGACCCGGCGGTCGTTCACCGACGCCCTGGCGCAGCGCAGCCGCCTGCCCGTCGCCGAGGTGCGCCCGGCCGAGCTGGGCAACACCGCCGGCGTGATCGGCGCCGCCGACCTGGCCCGGCGGATCTGACGTGGCGGGTCCGGGTGTGCCGCTGCGGGTGCTGTCGTACAACGTCCACAGCCAGCGCGACGACACCGCCGCGCTGGCCGAGGTGGTCCGGGAGGTCGCCCCGGACGTGGTGATCGTCCAGGAGGGACCGCGCCGGTTCCGGTGGCGGCAGAAGTCCGCCACGCTGGCCGAGTCGTTCGGCATGGTGGTGGCGGCCGGCGGCCTGCCGTCGCTGGGCAATCTGTTGCTGACCACCCTGCGGGTGCGGGTCACCGAGACGCGGTGCCAGCGGTATCCGCTGACCCCGGGCCGGCACCTGCGTGGCGCGGCGTACGCGCGGTGCCGGGTGGGCGGGGTCGACTTCCTGCTGGCCGGCTCGCACCTGTCCACCGACCCGACGGAGCGGCCGGCTCAGGCGGCGGCGTTCAAGCGGGAGCTGGCCGCGTCGCCGCTGCCCGTGGTGGCCGGCGCGGACCTCAACGAGGGGCCGGACGGGCCGGCCTGGCGGACCGTCGCCGAGGGGCTGACCGACGCCGCGGTGGCCGCCGACCGGGCCGACCGGCACACGTTCTCCTGCGCCGACCCGCGCCGCCGTATCGACGCGCTCTTCGTCGACCCGCGGATCACCGTGGCCGACTACGACGTGGTCGACACCCCGCGCACCCGCCGGGCCAGCGACCACTTCCCGGTCCTGGTCGATCTGCTGCTGCCCACCGAATGACCGCCCCGGCGCGCGCCGGGGCCGCGCGTCCGGGTGGGCCGTGGCGGACCGGACGGCTGGACAACGGCGGGCATTGTCGGCAGGATTTCGCACCGACCGGCACGCGTGCCGCACAAAAGGAGATGTCCCGGTGTCCTCCTCCACCGACCTCGGTCGCCCCGACCCGGACCCGACCGTCGTCCCGAGCCGGGACGACCGACCGGTCTCCGACCGGGGCGACACGGTCTGCGTCATCGGCGCCGGCGCCAGCGGCCTGACCGCCGTCAAGAACCTCCGCGAGGCCGGCTTCGGCGTGGACTGCTACGAGCGGGAGACCGGCGTCGGCGGCGCGTGGAACTGGCGGCACGACCGCAGCCCGGTGTACGCCAGCACGCACCTCATCTCGTCCCGGCCGTTCACCCAGTTCCCGGACTTCCCGATGCCGGACGACTGGCCGGACTACCCGCACCACAGCCAGCTGCTGTCCTACTTCGAGCGGTACGCCGACCACTTCGACCTGCGCCAGCACGTCTGGTTCGGCACCGAGGTGGTCCGGGTCGAGCCGGTCGAGGGGGACCGGTGGGACGTGACCACCCGCAGCACCGGCGGTTACGGCCCGGAGCGCACCTCCCGTTACGCCGCCGTGGTGCTGGCCAACGGGCACAACTGGTCGCCGAAGCTGCCCCGCTACGAAGGGCTGGAGGAGTTCCGCGGCGAGGTCATGCACGCCTCGTCCTACAAGGACCCGGCGCAGCTGCGCGGCAAGCGGGTGCTGGTGGTCGGCGCCGGCAACACCGGCTGCGACATCGCGGTCGAGGCGGCCCAGCAGGCGTCGCACTGCTGGCACTCCACCCGGCGCGGCTACTGGTACGCCCCGAAGTACGTCCTCGGCCGCCCCGCCGACCAGGTGAACGACACGCTGCTGGCGTTGCGGGTGCCGCTGCGGGTGCGGCAGTGGCTCTACCACTGGACGCTGCGGCTGACCGTCGGCGACCTGACCCGGTTCGGCCTGCCGAAGCCCGACCACCGGGTCTACGAGACGCACCCGATCGCCAACAGCCAGCTCGTCTACTACGTCGGCCACGGCGAGATCACCCCGGTGCCGGACGTGGCCCGGTTCCACGACCGCACGGTGGAGCTGGCCGACGGGCGGCGGATCGACCCGGAGCTGGTCGTCTTCGCCACCGGCTACCTGCCGCGCTTCGAGTTCCTCAAGGGCCGGGTGCTCGGCGACGAGGACGGCTCCGGCCGCCCCCGGCTCTGGCTGAACGCCTTCACCGCCGGCCATCCCACGCTGGCCGTGGTCGGTCTGGTGCAGCCGGACTCCGGCATCTTCACCATCTCGCACTGGCAGAGCGTGCTCTTCGCCCGGCTGCTCACGCTGCGCGCGACCCGACCGGAGCGGGCCGAGGCGTTCGACCGCCGGGTCCGTGCCGGGCTCGGCGAGCGGTACTCGGCGAAGGTCAAGGACAGCACCCGGCACTGGTTCGAGGTCGGGCACGCCGACTACCTGCGCGCTCTGCAGCGCGCCTTGCACGAGCTGGAGGAGGGCAAATGACCAGCGAGCGGGTGCGGGTGGTGCGGGGCTGGGAGTGGGCCCGACCGGAGCGGCCGGTGCGGCGGGAGGTGCTGGCCGCGGTGCCCGAGCGGGAGGAGGCGAAGCCGCCGCTGCTGTTCGTGCCCGGGTTCGGGCACGGCGCCTGGGCGTTCGCCGAGCACTGGCTCGGCCACGCCGCCGAGCGCGGCTTCCCGGCGTACGCGCTGAGCCTGCGCGGGCACGGCGGCAGCGAGCCGGCGCCGGAGGCGACGCTGCGGTCGTACACCCATGACGTGGTCCAGGTGGCGGCGAGCCTGCCGCGGCAGGCGGTGCTGGTGGGGCACGGCGCGGGCGCCCGGGTGGTGGCGCACGCGATGTCCCGCTACCCGGCGCGGGCCGCGGTGCTGGTGGCGCCGGTGCTCGGCGGCTGGGCGACGGTCGGCACGGCCCTGCGCCGCAACCCGGCCGGCACGCTGCCGGCGGTCTTCGGGGCGGGGCTGCGGCTCAACCGGCGGCAGTTGTTCAGCCGGGAGCTGCCCGACGCCGACGCCCGCCGGCACGTGGCGCGGCTGGGTCGGGCCGGGCGCCGGGCGCAGTGGCAGCTGCTCACCGGCCGGCAGCCCGAGCCGGCGGTGGGCCGGCCGCCGGTGCTGGTGCTGGGCAGCCCGGACGACCGGGTGCTGCCGCCGGCCGCGCTGACCCGGGCGGCCCGCCGCTACGCCTCCGCGCCGCTGCTGTTCCCCGGCATGGGCCACGACCTGATGCTCGACGCCCGCTGGCGGGAGCCGCTCGACGCGCTCCTGGACTGGCTGGACAAGGACCCGGCGCCCGCCCCGCCCGGCTGAGCGCTCAGCGGGGAGCGGACCGCCGGGCGACCAGCGACCCGCTCTCCTCCAGCGCGCTCAGGTAGGACGCCGCCCACGCGTGGATGTCGTTGTGGGCCACGTGCTCCCGCATGGCGCGCATCCGGGCCGCGACATCCTCGGGGCCGGCCCGCAGCGCGGCGAGCAGCCCCTGCTTCAGGCCGTCCAGGTCGTGCGGGTTGACCAGGTACGCCTGCTCCAGTTCGGCGGCCGCGCCGGCGAACTCGCTGAGCAGCAGCGCGCCGGTGCCGTCGACCCGGGCCGCGACGTATTCCTTGGCGACCAGGTTCATCCCGTCGCGCAGCGGGGTCACCGCCATCACGTCGGCGACCCGGTAGAGCGCGACCAGCTCGGCCCGGTCGAACGGCTGGGTGAGGTAGTGGATCGCCGGCTCGCCGACCCGGCCGAACTCCCCGTTGATCCGGCCGACCTGGTGCTCCACCCGGTCGCGCAGGATCTGGTACTGCCCGACCCGGTCCCGGCTGGGCACCGCCACCTGCACCAGCACGGTGTCGCGCACCTTGACGTCGCCGCTGGCCAGCAGCTCGCGGTAGGCCTTCAACCGCTGCTCGATGCCCTTGGTGTAGTCCATCCGGTCGACGCTGAGGATCACCTTCTCCGGCTGGCCCAGGTCCTGCCGCAGCCGGCGGGCCCGGTCGGCGACCTCGGGCCGGGCGGCGAGCGCGGACATCTCGGCGGTGTCGATGGCGACCGGGAACGCGCCGATGCGCACCACCCGGTCGTCGACGGCGATCCGCCGGTCGGTCGCGGACAGGCTGAGCACCTTCGCGGCGAGCTGGGCGAAGTTGTGCGCGGCCTGGGCCCGCTGGAAGCCGATCAGGTCGGCGCCGAGCATGCCGCGCAGCAGCTCGGCCCGGCGGGGCAGCTGCATGAACAGCTCCGGCGGCGGGAACGGCACGTGCAGGAAGAAGCCGATCCGCAGGTCGGGGCGGAGGCCGCGGAGCAGGCCGGGCACCAGCTGGAGGTGGTAGTCCTGCACCCAGACCAGCCCGCCGGGCTCGGCCACCTCGGCGGCGGCCTCGGCGAACCGCTGGTTGACCCGCTGGTACGCCTCCCACCAGCGGCGGTGGTACTCCGGCTGCTCCACCGCGTCGTGGTAGAGCGGCCAGAGGGTGGCGTTGGCGAAGCCCTCGTAGTGGTCGCGGAAGTCCTCACCGGTGAGCGGGACGGTGTGCATCCGGACCCCGTCCACGTCGGGCAGGGCGGGCGCCGGACCGGTGCCGCCGGCCCAGCCCACCCAGGTGGCGGGGGTGTGCCGGAGCAGGGGGTGCAGGGCGCTCACCAGGCCGCCGGGGCTGCGGCGCCACTCGAAGGCGCCGTCGGGCGCCACACTGTCGTCGATGGGGAGGCGGTTGGCCACCACCACGAGGGGGCTCTGTCGCATCTCGGGCAATCCGCTCAGCAGGGGACCGGTGCCCGGAGGGGACGCAAGCCGGACAGCCGGTGCGGGAAGTGACGTTCAGCGGTATTCCTACTGACCGTAAGTTACACCCCTGTTACACGGCGAGCCGGGGCGCGCGGCGTCCCGCGATCCGGGCGGCCGCTGTCCGCGCCTCAGACCACCGCGCCGTTGTCCGGGTCGTCCTCGTCCCGGTCGCCCGGGCGCAGCCGCCACACGAGCATCACGAAGCCGGCCAGGATGCCGGTGAAGCCGAGCAGCGTCACCACCGACGGGTCGACCAGCGACACCACGGTGGGGGAGAGGAAGAGCAGGAAGCCGAGCACGACGCAGAGCACGCCCAGCACCGCGTACTTCGAGAAGCGCGGCAGCGGTGGCGGCGGGGGCGGGGTGTAGTGCTCCTCCTCGGCGTCGCCCGGCAGGTCGGCGCCGAACGTGTCCAGCCCGTCCAGCAGGGAGGGCTCGTCGGACCGGTCACGGCCGAGCGAGACGCCGGAGACGTCCGCCGCGTAGGGCAGCCGCCGCACGTCGGTGGCGGTCGGGCCGGCCGGCTCCTCGGCGCGGCCGGCGGTGGCGCCGGCCGGCGGGACCGGGTCGTCCACGTCCTCGGCGGCCGGCCAGGGGTGGCTGCCCGCGGTCGGCGTGGTGTGGAAACCGGCCACGATCTTGGCCCACTCGGCCTCGATGTCCGGCTCGTCCGGGCGCGGCGGGTCGTCGGACCCCTCGTCGGCGAGCTGGGTGAGGTAGTCCCGCGCGGTGGTCAGGTGGGACCGGTCGACGTAGAGCCGGTCGACCGGTCGGGCCGGCACGGTGGTGGTGCGGGTCACCGGGTTCAGGTCGGCCGAGGGCTGGAGGTATGCGGCGATGCCGCCGGCGGCGAGCACGTCGAGCAGGTGCTCACCCACACGCGGATCGACGTCGCCCGCGACCGCGTACTCGGCCGCGTCGAGCCCGTTGTCCCGCCGTCCCCGACGGGGCCCACCCCCTGACACCGGACACCCCCTTCGCCGTCGTGCTCTGAATCCTGACACGCCGGCACCCGGTTCCGGGAGTGCGTTGTGGCGTGCCGCTCGTGCTTCGTACCCTCTTCCCGCACGGTCCCGCGCGTCGCCACCCCACCCGGAAGGACCCCGGTGCTGTACTGGCTGCTGAAGTACATCATCCTCGGCCCAGTGTTGCGGCTGGTCTTCCGCCCGCAGGTCGAGGGTCTGGAGCACGTGCCGGCGACCGGCCCGGTGATCCTGGCCAGCAACCACCTCTCGTTCTCCGACTCCATCTTCACACCGCTGATCGTCAAGCGAAAAGTCACCTTCATCGCAAAAGCGGAATACTTCACCGGCCGGGGCCTCAAGGGCTGGCTGACCAAGATGTTCTTCGTCGGATCCGGCACCATCCCGGTCGACCGCACCGGCGGCCGGGCCGCCCGGGCGGCGCTCGACACCCAGCTCCAGGTGCTGCGCGCCGGGGGCATCGCCGGCATCTACCCCGAGGGCACCCGCTCCCCGGACGGCCGGCTCTACCGGGGCAAGACCGGCGTCGCCCGGCTCGCCCTGGAGAGCGGCGCGCCGGTGGTCCCGATGGCCATGCTCAACTCCGACGCCATCCAGCCCACCGGGCAGATCGTGCCCAACCTCGGTCGGGTCCGGATCCGCTTCGGGCCCCCGCTGGACTTCTCCCGCTACGCCGGCATGGTCGGCGACCGGTTCGTCGAGCGGGCCGTCACCGACGAGATCATGTACGAGCTGATGGAGCTCTCCGGCCGCGAGTACGTCGACACGTACGCCCAGAAGGCGAAGGCCGCGCCCCGGGAGCCGGTGCCGGCCTGAGGCGCCGCGGGCCGGGTCAGCAGGCCATCGCCGGACCGGCGTCCGGCACCGGACGCCGGGCCAGCGCCAACAGCCCGGGGGCCTCGTTGCGCTGGGCGAACGCGTGCACCTCGGCCAGCGGCCCGGCCGCCCCGGGGTCGCCGGCCAGCGTCAGCTCCCCCACGGCCAGCGCCAGGGCCAGCATCCGGTCGGTGACGTCCGGGATCCCGGCGTAGATCTCCGCGCCGGCCAGGTGCAGCTCGGCGGCCCGGCGATGGTCGCCGTCCGCCGCCGCCACGGCGCCGGTGACCGTCCGCAGCGCCGCCTCCGACCAGGGCGTCCGGTGTCCGAGCCGGTCCAGCATCGCGCGCACCCGCACCGCCGCGTCCCGCCCGGACAGGGCCGCCGCGTACGCCGCCGCGGCGATCCACTCGCCGCTGGCCAGGGCCGGCACGCTCGACCAGGAGCCGGCCAGCTCGTCGACCAGCTCCGCCGCCTCCTCGGCCCGGCCCTGCAGCGCCCGGCAGAGCGCCGCCATGCCGAGCATGGTCCAGTGCGGGCGGTGGAAGCCGCTGCGCCGGGCGGTGTCCAGCGCCGCGGACACGTCGTCGCGGTACGCCGACCCGGTCACCTCGGCCGCGCGGGGCGCGGGCGGCACCGGCTGGCCGCGCAGCACCCGCAGACAGGACCGCAGGCCGCGCACCTGCATGTCCCACCCGCCGGTGGGCGTGTCCACGAACGCGTCGGCGGCGGCGAGCAGCCGGGCGAAGTCCCCGTCGAAGTAGGCCCGCATAGCCTCGCCGGAATAGCTCGTGGTCAGCGTCTGCCCGCTGGCCGTCCGGGTCGGGCCGGCGGTCAGCAGCGCGTCGGAGCGCAGCCAGTCACCCTCCTCGCGGACCGCGTACGCGAGGTTCTGCACCGCCCGGTGCAGCGCCAGCAGCTGCTGCCCCCGGCTGAACTCGACGATGGCGCGCAGGTCGTCCAGCCCGGACCGGTCACCGGCCTGGTACCGGGCGGTGGCGGCGGTGACCCGGGCGTTGGTGCGCGTCTCGGTCAGGCCCAGCCGCTCGGCGATCTCCGCCGCGGTCTCGGCGGCGGACACCGCCGCGTCCCGCTCGTAGTTGAGCATGTGCAGCCGGCCCAGCTCGGCGTACGCGTCGGCCTTCTGCGAGCTGTCCGGCAGCGGCTCGAACAACCCCACCGCCCGGTCCAGGCAGGCCACCGCCGCCGTCCGGTCGGCGCGCAGCCAGGCGGCCTGGCCGAGCAGCGTCCACGCCCGGGCCGCGCAGGCGTCGTCGCCGTGCGCGAGCAGCCGGTCGGCCAGCGCCTGCAACTGCTCCGGCCCCCCGCCGGAGAGGAACGCGTTGCCGTCGCGGTAGAACGAGATCTCGGTGGCCAGCAGCTCCAGTTGCAGCCGGCCCACCGGGTCGCTGTCGTCGGCCAGGCCGAGCGCGCGCCCGGCGTGCGCGGCGGCGGCGTCCAGCCCGTGCAGGGCGTACGCCCGCCGGGCCGCCCGGTGCAGCGCGGCGCGGGCCGGGCCGGCGTAGCGGTGTGTCGGGAGGCCGAGCGTGCGGGCGATCTCGTGGGCCGCCCAGCGGTGGTGGGCGAGGACCTCGGCCAGGTCGGTGTCCCGGGTCTGCGACAGCGCGTCCAGCCAGTCCGCGGTCCGCTCGTGCCGGGCCACCCGCTCGGTGCGGGGCAGCCGCTGGTAGCAGACGTCGCGGACCAGCACGTGCCGGAACCGGAACTCGGCCTGCCCGGCCATCGTGGACGCCGACTGCTCGTGCACGAAGTCGCGCTGCTCCAGCCGGCGCAGCGCGCGTTCCACCGACTCCACCGGCTGCCCCAGCGCGGCGGCGACCGCGCCGGGCCAGAACTGCACGCCGACCACCGAGGCGGCCAGCAGCACCGCCCGGTCCTTGGCGTCGAGCAGGTCGACCCGGTTGGCGATGACCGAGTGCACGCTCTCCGGCATCGGCAGGTCGAGGTGCTTCTCCAGCGACCAGCCGCGCCCGGACTGGCGCAGCGCGCCCTGCTCGATCAGCATCCGGACGTACTCGTGGGCGTAGAGCGGGTTGCCGCCGGCCACCTCGACCAGCGGGGTGAGCATCTCGGCCGGGAACGCGGCCTGGCCGAACATGTGCGCGTAGAGCGACGCGATGCCGGTGTCCCGCAGCGGCGGCAGCGTGACGGTGACCGAGCCGGTGATCGTCCCGGCCCAGCTCGGGTCCCGGTCGACCAGCTCCGGGCGGGCGGTGCAGAGCAGCAGCAGGGGAACCTCGCGGGCGGCGGCGCCGAGCAGCTCGACGAAGCGCAGCATGGCGTCGTCGGCCCAGTGCAGGTCCTCGAAGACCAGCACGGTCGGGCGGCGGGCCGCGAGCGCCAGCAGGAACCGTCGCCACGCCGACTCCGCCTCCTCGGCGGGCAGCGTCGTGCCGGTCAGCCCGACCAGCGGGCGCAGCGCGTCCACCAGGCGGTTCCGCTCGCCGGGGCCGACCAGCTCGGCGACCGCGGCGGTGAGGCGCTGGGCCGCGGTGGAGGCGGGGTCGGTGTCGAGGATGCCGGCCTCGGTCTTGACGATGTCGGCCAGCGCGGCGAACGTGACGTTCTCGCCGAACGGCGGGCACCGCCCGGTGCGCCAGGTCAGCGGCTCGTCGACCAGCCGGCCGGCGTGCCGGTGCAGCTCCCGCACCAGCCGGCTCTTGCCCAACCCGGCCCGGCCGAACACGGTCACCACCTGCGGCAGCCGGTCGCGCAGCGAACGGTGCAGCGCGTTGACCAGCAGGCCCAGCTCGTGCTCGCGGTCGATCAGCGGGGTGGTGTCCGGCTCCCGGTCGGTGGGTTGCCGGCGGACCGGGGCGAGCGCCAGCCAGACCTCGGTGGGGGAGGAGCGGCCCCGCAGCGTGACCGGCGGCTGCTCGTCGTAGCGGATGGCGTCCTTGGTGAGCGCGTGGGTGACGCCGCAGACCAGCACGCCGCCGGGCGGGGAGACCGACTGCATCCGGGAGGCCGTGTTCACCACGTCGCCGGCGACGATCGCCTGCCCGCCGTCGCGGGCCGCGGCCACGTCCACCAGCGCCTCCCCGGTGGCCACCCCGACCCGGAAGCGCAGCTCGTCGTGGCCGGTGGGGGTGAACCGGGTCAGCACCCGTTGCAGCTCCAGCCCGGCCCGGACGCACCGCAGCGCGTCGGTCTCGGTGGCCACCGGCGCGCCGAAGAGCGCCATGACCGCGTCGCCGATGTACTTCTCCACCACGCCGCCGTACTGCCCGACCACCCGGCGGGCGGCGGAGAAGAAGCCGGTCTGCATGCCGCGCACCTGCTCCGGGTCGGCGCGCTCGACGTACGGGGTGAAGTCGATGAGGTCGACGAAGAGCACGCTGACCCGGCGCCGGTCCTCCTGCGGCGTGGGCACCGACTGCCGGGCGCCCGGGCGCGGCGAGCCGCAGGTGGTGCAGAAGGCCACGTCGGTCGCGAGCGGGCGCAGGCAGTGCGGGCAGACCGCGCCCAGCTCGGCGCCGCAGCCACCGCAGAACCGGTCGCCGTCGGCCGCGGTACGTCCACAACGGTCACACTGCGCGGAGATGACAGGCCTCCACTGGGTCGGTCGGCCGGTGTCGGCCGGGCGCCGCCCCCCGCGGCGTCACCGTGAGTATCCCGGGCGCCGCCAATGTCAGGTACCGGGCTGTTGGTTTGTGGACACTCGTCCGGGCGGTCGAGGGCGCGTGCGGCGACTACATTCATCCCCGCCGGACGAGGACGACGTGACCAAGGGGGATCTCATGGTGTTCGTGAAGCTGGAGAGCGACTGGACCGACGGCGACGGCGTCGCCCACTCGGCGGGCGAGTCCGTCGACGTGGACGCGGCCACCCTGGCCAGCCTGCAGGCCGAGGGCATCGTCAGCGAGGGCTCCGCCGGGGGCAAGGACAAGAACGAGTGGGCCGGCCCGGGCAGCACCACCGCCTGGGCGGGACCGGGCAGCGCCGGCGTCTGACCGACGCGTACGACGAGGGCCGGGGCGTGTCGCCCCGGCCCTCGTCGCGTATCCGTCAGCGGTCGTTCATCCCGGCGCGGCGGCGCAGCGCGGCCACGTCGGTGACCACGATCCGGCGCCCCTCGGTGCGCAGCCAGCCGCGGCTGGCGAACGAGCCGATGGCCTGGTTGACGCTCTGCCGCGAGCCGCCGGCCATCTCGGCGAGCTGGCTCTGGTTCAGCTCGATCGTGATCATCGGGGCCTGGCTCTCGCCGGCCAGCCGGACCAGCGTCTTGGCCACCCGGCCGGGCAGGTCGAGGAAGACGTGGTCGGCGTTCTGCTCGGTGAGCCGGCGGATCAGCTGGCCCAGCGAGCGCATCACCGCGTCGAGAATGCGCGGGTTGGAGTGGACCAGCTCCATGAAGGCGGGCCGGGACAGCGCCAGCGCGGCGCAGTCCTCGATGGCCTCGGCCGAGGCGGACCGGGTCGAGGCGTCCAGCAGGGAGACCTCGCCCAGCACGTCCGGGGGTCGGATCACCGACAGCACGGCCCGCTCGCCGGTGGGCGCGGTGCGGAACACCGCCACGGCGCCGCGGCGCAGCACGATCAGCGACTCGCCGGGGTCGTTCTCGACGAAGAGAAGTTGCCCCTTGCGGTAGGTGCGCGGGACGGCCGCGGCGATGACCCGCTGGCGCACCTCCGGCTCCAGCCCGGCGAACATCTCCACACCCGTGAGCGCGTCACCCGGCTCCGGCAGGCGAGACTCCACGGCCCAACCCCTCCCCGGTCAGAAGTCACCACTCGCACACCGGGTGAAGCTGTCAGTCCCGGTACGAGGCAGCTCAACCGGTTCGGCGCCCGACGGCGGTACACATCAGATCATGACGCCCCCGTCGCGTGCTGTACACCCCTGGAAACACTTCCGTGACCATGCCCGGTCTGCCGGCGGTACCGCGCCGACCTCGGCGGACGCCCCGGCGACGACCCCGCGACGGTGATGGGCGAGGATGGGGGCGATGGTCTACCGCTATTTCTACGACTGCGAATTCATCGAGGACGGCCGCACCGTCGACCTGGTGTCGATCGGCGTCGTCGACGAGTACGGCCGCGAGTTCTACGCGGTCTCCACCGAGTTCGACGACTCCCGGGCGGTGCCCTGGGTGCGGCGCAACGTGCTGGACAAGCTGCCGTCGCCGGCCGACCGGGCCTGGCGCTCGCGCGAGCGGATCCGGGACGACCTGCACGAGTTCCTGCTGGCGCCGGTGCGGGACCGCCCGGGCGAGCAGCTGGAGCTGTGGGCCTGGTACGCGGCGTACGACCACGTCGTGCTGGCCCAGCTCTGGGGCGCCATGCCGGCGCTGCCCCGGGAGATCCCGCGGTTCACCAAGGAGCTGCGCCAGCTCTGGGACGACCGGGGGCGGCCCCGGCTGCCCGACGCCGAGGCGGACCGGCACGACGCGCTCGTCGACGCCCGGCACAATCTGGCCCGCTGGCGGGCGATGACGACTCGGGAGGTTTGACCCGTTCCGCCCGGGGCACCGGAGCGGCATCACGCCGATCCGAGACAGGAGTGCCCCCATGAGCAACGAGCCGACCAACGCCGCCGAGGCCCGCGGCCGGGTCACCGAACTGATCCGGGACGCCCGGATCTGCCTGCTCACGACCAGCGCGGTGGACGGGCGCCTGGTCAGCCGCCCGATGGGGCTGCAGGAGGCGGAGTTCGACGGGGACCTCTGGTTCTTCGCCTACGCCGACTCGGCCAAGGTCCGCCAGATCCGGGTGAATCCGCAGGTCAACGTCGGCTTCTCGGACCAGCGGCACAACGCCTGGGTCTCGGTGGCCGGCACCGCCACCGAGGAGTGGGACCGGGCGCGCGCCGAGAAGCTGTGGAACCCGCTGCTCAAGGCGTGGTTCCCGGACGGCCTGGACACGCCGGGCATCACGCTGATCAAGGTGCACGCGGGCTCGGCGGAGTACTGGGACTCGCCGGGCAGCACGGTGGTCAACCTGCTCGGCTTCGCCAAGGCGGCGGTCACCGGCAAGCCGCCGAAGGCGGGGGAGAACCACGAGGTCAGCTACTGACCGGTAGCCGGTCCGGGGGTCGGGACGGGCCGGGGCGCGGTGTCGGCGCGCACCAGCGACGACTACAGTTCGCACTGACGGCCCGCCCCGGGCCGGCAACGGCGCCGATGGTCTGATCTGACACATATCCTGGGGCTTATCCGGGCTTCACCTGATGCTCCAGGAGGATGAGCAGATCATGCGTATCGGCGTGCTCACCGGCGGCGGCGACTGCCCAGGTCTCAACGCGGTCATTCGGGCGGTGGTCCGCAAGGGCGTCGCCACCTACGGTCACGAGTTCGTGGGCTTCCGGGACGGTTGGAAGGGCCCGCTGGAGGGCCTGACCAAGCCGCTGGGCATCGCGGAGGTGCGCGGCATCCTGCCGCGCGGCGGCACCATCCTCGGCTCCTCCCGGACCAACCCGTTCAAGATCGAGAACGGCGTGGAGCGGATCAAGGAGAACCTCGCCGCGCAGGGCGTGGACGCCCTGATCGCGATCGGCGGCGAGGACACCCTCGGCGTCGCCACCAAGCTCCACGAGCTGGGCGTCAACGTGGTCGGCGTGCCGAAGACGATCGACAACGACCTCGGCGCCACCGACTACACGTTCGGCTTCGACACCGCGGTCAACATCGCGATGGAGGCGATCGACCGCCTGCACACCACCGCGGAGAGCCACCACCGCACCCTGGTCGTCGAGGTGATGGGCCGGCACGCCGGCTGGATCGCCCTGCACGCCGGCCTCGCCGGCGGCGCCAACGTGATCCTGCTGCCGGAGCGGCAGTTCGACGTCGAGCAGGTCGCCGGCTACGTCGAGAAGCGCTTCCAGCACCAGTACGCCCCGATCGTCGTGGTCGCCGAGGGCGCCCAGCCGCTGGACGGCCAGATGGTGCTGCACAACCAGGAGCTCGACTCCTTCGGCCACGTCCGTCTCGGCGGCATCGGCCAGTGGCTGGCCGAGCAGCTGGAGGCCAAGACCGGCAAGGAGGCCCGCACCGTGGTGCTCGGGCACATCCAGCGCGGCGGCACCCCGACCGCGTTCGACCGGGTGCTCGCCACCCGGCTCGGCCTGCAGGCCATCGACGCGGTGCACGAGGGCGACTGGGGCAAGATGGTCGCGATGCAGAGCACGGACATCGTCCGGGTTCCGCTGGCCGAGGCCACCCGGGAGCTGAAGACCGTGCCGCTGGAGCGGTACGCCGAGGCCGAGGTCTTCTTCGGCAGCTGAGGTGTAAGGAGGGGCCCCCTGTCAACGCCTCGTGCAGAGCAGGGGCCCCCTCTTAACAGTTGTCGGAGCGGGACGAGGAGGCACGGTGGGCGGGCACACGGTCGCGGTGATCGGCGCGGGCAAGATCGGCGAGCTGATGCTCTCCGGGCTGCTCCGCTCCGGCTGGCCGGTCGAGCGGCTGCTCGCCACCGCCCGGCGCCCCGCCCGCGCGCAGGAGCTGACGGACCGCTACGGCGTGCGGGTGGTGGACAACCCGACCGCGGTCGAGGAGGCCGACGTGCTGGCCGTCTCGGTCAAGCCGCAGGACGCCGCCGCGCTGCTCGACGAGATCGGCCCGAAGGTCCCCGCCGGCAAGCTGGTGATCTCGCTCTGCGCCGGCCTGCCGACCGCGTTCTTCAACCGGCGGCTGCCCGAGGGCACCCCGGTGGTCCGGGTGATGACCAACACCCCGGCGCTGGTCGACGAGGCGATGAGCGCCATCTCGGCCGGCGCGCACGCCACCGGGGAGCATCTGGCGCTGGCCGAGGAGATGTTCTCCCCGCTCGGCGCCACCGTCCGGGTGCCCGAGTCCCAGCAGGACGCGGTGACCGCGCTCTCCGGCTCCGGCCCGGCCTACTTCTACCTGCTGGTCGAGGCGATGATCGACGCCGGCATCCTGCTCGGACTGCCCCGCCAGGTGGCGCACGAGCTGATCGTGCAGACCGCCATCGGCTCGGCGGTGATGCTGCGCGACTCCGGTGAGCATCCGGTCAAGCTGCGCGAGGCGGTCACCTCACCGGCCGGCACCACCATCTCCGCGATCCGCGAGCTGGAGAACCACGGCGTACGCGCGGCCATGCTGGCGGCGCTGGAGGCGGCCCGCGACCGCGCCCGCGAACTGGCCGCCCAGGCCGACTGAGGGGCAAGGCGGGAGCAACGCTCGAAACCTGTGGATGAGCGCGGCGGCGGGTGGTCAACGCACCCCGACTCGTCACACGAGCTGCACAGTTCGGTCTGGGCCGCACCATCCCAGTCCTAAGGTCGAGGACTCGGACAGCTGAGAGGGGAACAGACGGAATGAGCGACGACACTCCCATCACCGATGACCGCGACCCGGCCCGAGTCATCGAGGACGCCGTCGCACATGCCCTACGGCTGGCGGAGACCTGGCCGGCGTGGGACGGGCAGCCCCGCACCGCCGGGGACCGGGTCTACACCCCGCACAAGGCGATTCGTCGTCTCGCCGACCACCTTCTGGACCACCTCGCCGAACTCGAGGCGCGCCTGGCAGGGCAACCTCCCCTGCCCGACCACTGGCACGCCTCCGCCATCACCACCCCGGCCGACCTCGCCCCCTTCACCCTCGAGGATCTGGACGAAGCCCGCAGCCGACTGACCAGGTTGGCGCAGATCTGGTCACTGCGTCTCCGCGCGCTCGACGACGAGCGCCTCGACCGGGTCGAAGGAGACGCCTGGACGCTGCGCCAGGTCGCCTTCCACCTCGACAACACCTTCTACGCCGACGCCGTCGGCGACCTCACCACACAACGCGAAGGGTGAACGACACCCATCGCGGCAGCGACTCAATCAGGATCTTTCATCGGCAACTCTCGACAATCGCTCGAAGGTGGTCCGCCGCTCGACCTCCTCGGTGGAGGCCGGGGTCCGCTTGACCGCTCCGGGTCACCCGGCGTCGCTGGTCGTCGGTGCCCGAACCCGGCCGGGAGGTCTTCCTGTGCGGGCCGCCGTCGACGGTGGTCGGGCTGCGACGACGGCGGCTCCCACGCCATCGGGCCGGCGCGGCTGCCGGCCAGACGACGTCGACCTGTTGCCGCACCGGCTCGTCCACGAGGTGCCGGAGCGGGCCCGCCTGTCGGACGACGCCCCGGACAAGAACGACCGGATCGAGCCGCCTGGCAGGCTGACGTGCGGGAGGCCGGGTGCGACACCACCGCGAGGCGCGGATGACGGGCCGCCTTCGGGTCATGTCGTGCCCCATACTGGCCCGGTGTTCACTCTCGCCCAGGCGCGACACCTGGTCGCCACGCTGCGGCCGCGCGTCGACGAGCTGATCCGGCACCGGGCCGACCTCGCCGAGCTGCGGGTCGACCTGGCCGACCACGGCGCCAGCGCGCTCGGCGGGCTCGCGGAGGTGAAGGCCCTGGAGGCCCGGCTGCACGCGGTCGTGGAGGAGTTCCACCAGCACGGCATCGAGGTCAAGGGGATCGCCCCGGTGCTGCTCGACTTCCCCGGCGAGCGGGAGGGGCGGGCGGTGCTCTGGTGCTGGCTGGAGGGGGACACCGACGTCCGCTGGTACCACCGGGTCGAGTGCGGCTTCGCCGGCCGCCGCCCGGTCTGAGCCGGCGTGGCGACGGGTGCCGTGCGTCGGGCGGTGCCGGCGGACGCCGACGAGCTGGTCCGGCTGCGCGGGCTCATGCTCGCCGCGATGAGTGGCACGCCGACCGCGCGGGGCCGGTGGCAGGAGGTGGCGCGGGACAACCTGCGCGCCTGGCTGGTGGAGCCCGATCCGTGGCTGGCCGCCTTCGTGGTCGACGCGCCGGAGGGCACCTCGTTGGCGGCGTGCGCGGTGGGCACGGTCGAGCGGCGGCTGGGTGGCCCGGACGATCCGAGTGGCCTGGTCGGGTACGTCTTCAACGTCAGTACCGACCCGGCACACCGGCGGCGGGGCCACAGTCGCGCCTGCGTCGCCGGGCTGCTGGCCTGGTTCCGTGGTCGGGGCGTACGCCGGATCGATCTGCGGGCGACGGCCGCCGGCCGGCCGCTCTACCGCGCGCTGGGCTTCCGGGAGACAGCGGACCCGGCGATGCGGTTGACCCTTCCCACCGAGGTGGACTGAGCGTCGGGCCGGCGGGCGGTCCCGCCGGCCCGACCTCCGTGCGTCAGCTGTCCGCGTAGCGGCGGGCGGCGGAGAGGGCGGCGCGCAGCCGCTGCGCGTCGACCGGTCCCGGCCGCTCCCAGTCGCCGTCCGTGGCGTAGATGCCCGCGTACGCGCTGGTGTCGCGCTGGAACCGCCAGCCCTCGGCGAGCGGCCCGACGTCGACCGCGTCGTAGCCCAGTGAGTCGAGGAACGCCGTGACGGTGGCCTTGGCCCCGTCGTCGTCACCGGCGATCGGCAGGGCGGTCCGCTCCGCCGCGCCGGCCGGGCGGCCCAGCACCCGCAGGTGTGCGAAGTAGATGTTGTTGAAGGCCTTGACCACACGCGACCGCGGCAGGTGCCGCTGGAGCAGTTCGCTGGTGGTGGTCGACTCGTCGTCCAGCTCCGGGAAGCTCCCGTCGCGCTCCGGGTAGTAGTTGTTCGTGTCGATCACGATCTTTCCGGCGAGCGGTGCCGCCGGCACCTCGCGGTAGGCCCGCAGCGGGATCGTGACGACCACCAGGTCGCCGGCGGTCGCCGCCTCGTCCGGGGTGGCCGCGCCGGCCCGGGGGCCCAGCTCGGCCACCAGGTCCCGCAGCGTCTCCGGGCCCCGCGAGTTGCTGAGTACCACGTCGTGGCCGGCGTCCACCGCGAGTCGGGCCACCGTGCCGCCGATGTTGCCGCTGCCGATCAGTCCCACAGTCGTCATGTCCGATGCCAACCCCGGCGGGACGCGGCCGCATTCCCTGGCGAAATCCTTCAACTACCAACGCAAAGCCGGCAACGATTTGTATGGACAAGTCTCTATCTGCTGGGACTGCAAATCGGTGATCTTCCATGCATGGTGATCTCATTGATATCTATCTCTCACCACCACTTCCCACCCCCAGGAGTGCGACGTGCGGAGATCCCGTCTTGCCACCCTCGCCCTGTCCCTCGCCACGTCGATCGGGGTCGCGCTGACCCTGGCCGCCGCGCCCGCCCAGGCCGCCCCGTCCGACCGGTACGTCGCACTCGGCGACTCGTACGCCTCCGGCGTCGGCGCCGACAGCTACACCTCCGAGAGCGGCAACTGCCTGCGCAGCACGAACGCCTACCCGGCGCTCTACAACGCCAACATCCGGCCCGCCTCGTACCGCTCGGTCGCCTGCTCCGGCGCGACCACCGCGGACGTCATCAACAGCCAGCTCTCCGCGCTCTCCTCGACCACCACGCTGGTCAGCGTCACGATCGGCGGCAACGACGTCGGCTTCGCCTCGATCATGAGCACCTGTGTGCTCCAGGGCGAGACCCAGTGCGTGGCGGCCGTGGAGTCGGCCATGAACATCGCCCGCACGCAGATGCCCGGGCGACTCGCCAACGTCTACAACGGCATCCGGAACCGGGCGCCGTCGGCCCGGGTCGTGGTGGTCGGCTACCCGGTCTTCTACCAGCTCGGCACGACCTGCGTCGGGCTCAGCGCGACCTCGCGCGCGAAGATCAACGAGGGCATCAACCTGCTGGACGACATCACCCGGACTGCCGCCACCTCGGCCGGCTTCACGTTCGCCGACGTCCGGTCCATCTTCGTCGGGCACCAGCTGTGCAGCTACGGCACGAAGTGGCTGCACGCGTTGAACGTGCTGAACCTGACCGTCTCGTACCACCCGACGGCCGCGGGCCAGTCCGGCGGCTACTACCCGGTGTTCCGGTCCGCCGCCGGCTGACCGGCCCGTCGACCGCGAGCGGCATGCCTCCGGTGGGAGGCATGCCGCTTCACCGTGCTCCTCAGGCCGGCAGGACCTTGTCGATCGCCGCGCGCAGCTCGGGGTCCTCGGGCGTGACCTGCGGGCCGAACCGGGCGGCCACCGAGCCGTCCGGCGCGACGAGGAACTTCTCGAAGTTCCAGCGCACGTCGCCGCTGTGTCCCTCGGCGTCCGGGGTGGACACCAGCGCGGCGTAGAGCGGGTGCCGGTCCGGCCCGTTGACGTCGACCTTCTCCGTCAGCGGGAACGTCACGCCGTAGTTCACCTGGCAGAACTCCTCGATCTCCGCGGCGCTGCCCGGCTCCTGGCCGGCGAACTGGTTGCAGGGCACCCCGAGCACGGTCAGCCCCCGGTCGGCGTACCCGTCGGCGAGCGCCTGGAGGCCCGCGTACTGCGGGGTGAGGCCGCAGCGGGAGGCCACGTTGACCACCAGTAGGGCGCGACCGCGGTAGCGGTCGAGGTCGGCCGGGCCGCCGCTCAGGGCGTCGATCTGCACGTCGAAAACGGTCATGCGACGAGGCTACGGCCCGTCGCGTCGACCGTCCCGCGCCACCCGTGAAATAGACGCATCTACATCTTGACGAAGTGATGACGGCGTGAGTAGCGTCTCAGCAATCAATTTGGAAAGTTTCCTAACTATTGGGGAGACGCCGTATGAAGAGATCGCTCCGCCGGGCCCTGTGGGCCGGCGCCGTGGTCGCGCTCGCGGTCGCCGCGGTGCCCATGACCACCGCGTCGGCCGCCGGCAGCGTCACCGCCACGTTCACCAAGGTGCAGGACTGGGGGACCGGTCACGAGGCGCGGGTGACCGTCACCAACGGCACCGGCGCCAGCGTGAACGGCTGGCGCATCGAGTTCGACCTGCCCTCCGGGACCGCGATCAGCAGCTCCTGGGACGCCGACGTGACCCGCAGCGGCAACCACTACGTCGCGGTCAACAAGAGCTGGGCCGGGACGCTCGCCCCGGGCGCCAGCTTCAGCTGGGGCTACAACGGCAGCGGCGCCTACAAGGGGCCGCTGAACTGCACCGTCAACGGTGGATCCTGCGCCGGTGGCGGCACCCCGCCGACCACGACCCCGCCGACGACGACGCCGCCCACCACGACGCCGCCGACGACCACCCCGCCGACGACGACGCCGCCGACCACCACGCCGCCCACCACCACGCCGCCCACCGGCGGCAAGAAGGTGGTCGGCTACTTCGCCGAGTGGGGCGTCTACGGCCGCAACTACCACGTCAAGAACATCCACACCAGCGGCTCGGCCGCCAAGCTGACCCACATCCTGTACGCCTTCGGCAACACCACCGGCGGGCGGTGCAGCATCGGTGACAGCTACGCCGACTACGACAAGGCGTACACCGCGGCGGACAGCGTCGACGGCGTCGCCGACACCTGGGACCAGCCGCTGCGCGGCAGCTTCAACCAGCTGCGCAAGCTGAAGAAGATGTACCCGCACCTCAAGGTCATCTACTCGATCGGCGGCTGGACCTGGTCGGGCGGCTTCACCCAGGCCGCGCAGAACCCGGCCGCGTTCGCCGAGAGCTGCTACAACATGGTCGAGGACCCGCGCTGGGCGGACGTCTTCGACGGCATCGACATCGACTGGGAGTACCCGAACGCCTGCGGTCTCAGCTGTGACAGCAGCGGCCCGAACGCGTTCAAGAACGTGATCGCCGCACTGCGGAGCAAGTTCGGCTCCTCGGCCCTGGTCACCGCGGCGATCACCGCCGACGGCAGCAACGGGGGCAAGATCGACGCCACCGACTACGCCGGCGCCGCGGCGAACCTCAACTGGCTGATGCCGATGACGTACGACTACTTCGGCGCGTTCGCCGCCCAGGGGCCGACCGCCCCGCACTCCCCGCTCTACTCGTACAGCGGGATCCCGCAGCAGGGCTTCTGGTCGGACGCGGCGATCCAGAAGCTCAAGTCCAAGGGCGTGCCGGCCAACAAGCTGCTGC
The DNA here is from genome assembly GCF_049315235.1 of Micromonospora sp. WMMD754. NCBI lineage: Bacteria > Bacillati > Actinomycetota > Actinomycetes > Micromonosporales > Micromonosporaceae > Micromonospora > Micromonospora sp. WMMD754. Next base: position 204,512 of record NZ_CP186058.1, on the reverse strand, counting down.
TCGGCGTCGGCTTCTACGGCCGGGGCTGGACCGGCGTGACCCAGACCGCACCCGGCGGCAGCGCCACCGGCGCGGCGCCCGGCACCTACGAGGCCGGCATCGAGGACTACAAGGTCCTCAAGAACACCTGCCCGGCCACGGCCACGGTCGGTGGCACGGCGTACGCCAAGTGCGGCAGCAACTGGTGGAGCTACGACACCCCGGCGACCATCGGCGGGAAGATGAGCTACGCCAACACCCAGGGCCTCGGTGGCGCGTTCTTCTGGGAACTCTCCGGAGACACGAGCAACGGTGAGTTGATCAGCGCCATCAAGGGCGGTCTCGGCTGAGCCGAGGGCCGACGCACCAACCCTCGGCTGAGCCGAGGGCCGACGCACCACCCACCCGGCGGGGAGGGGCCGCACCGGCCCCTCCCCGCCCGCGTGGTCAGCCCCGCACGGCCCGTTCCCGGTGCTCCCGGGGCGACGACCCGTAGGCGGCCCGGAACGCGCGGCTGAAGTGCGCCGGGTGCGCGAACCCGCACCGGGCGCCGATCTGCGCGACGCTCAGCCCTCGCAGCCTCGGGTCGGCCAGGTCCCGCGCCGCCCGCTCCAGCCGGCCGGTCCGGATCAGCTCGCCGACCGTCGTACCGGTGCCCTCGAAGAGCCGGTGCAGCGACCGCACCGACAGGTGGTGCGCCGCCGCGACGGCGGCCGGGGAGAGGTCCGGGTCGGTCAGGTGCCGCCGGACGAACGCCGTCACCCGGGCCCGGAGCCCGGTGACCCGGACGTCGACCGGCAGCTCCCGCTCGACGTCCAGCAGCCCCGCCAGGGTGCCGGCGATCAGGTCCAGGGCGACCCGGTCGAGGTGCGGGGCGTCGGCCGGCGCGTACTGCTCCGGGTGCGCCGCGATCCGCCGCAGGAACGCGGCGAGCAGCGCGCCCATCCCGGTGCGGGCCGGGATACCGGCGGCGAACAGCGCCGCCAGTCGGTGCGGGGCCAACGGCAACGCCCGGTGCGGCACCAGGGCCGTCAACGTCTCCACCGCTCCCGGCGTCGCGCCGTCCGGTCGCAGCCGGGAGCCGTGCGGCCGGACGGTGTCGACCAGGGCGAACGCGGACGGGTCCAGCGGCGTCTCGTGGCGCTGCTGGGTCATCACCCCACGCCCGGACAACGGCAGGGCGAGCTGGTACAGCTCCGGGTCGCCGCTGTCGATCAGGTGGGCCGGGCGGGTGAACTCCAACGACGGGTAACGCCAGACGCCGAGGCGGATCGTGCCGAGATCGACCACCCGGGCCGAGGCGGTGAAGTCGTCCGCGTGCGCGCTGCGGATGGTGGCCGTCGACGACTGCCGGGCGACGAGATCCTGCCAGAAGTCGAAGCGCTCGGCCGGGGGCAGCCGCGCGGTGTCGACGGATGTCACGGCGAGGATGGTCCGTCACCTCCGGGGGATGGCGCGGTCCGGTACCGTCCCGCGACCCGAGACTATCGACCCCCGGCGGCTGCCGGGGATCGAGGTGCGTGCCGGGCCGGGTGATCGGACGAGGGCGCGGGACGGCGTCGGCCGGGGCGCCGGTCGGTGTGTCAGACTCGGTGGCCGGGCAGCCATGATGCCCCGATGGGAGGAACCGATGGGTCAGCAGCACCGGAGGGCGGCGACCGCCACCGTCCTGCTCGCGCTCCTGCCGGTCGCCCTGACCGCCTGCGGCGACGACGGGGCCCCGGGGGGAGCCACTCCCGCGGCGCAGCAGGCGCCGGCGCAGGAGGCGGCGGCAAAGAGCCGGGAGCGGGTGCAGGCATACCTGGACGCGCTGGCCGCCCGCGACGCCGCCGCCGGCCGCAGCCAGCTCTGCGCGCCGATGCAGGCCGCGTTCGACGCCGGGGCCACCGGCCCGAACGGCGACTTCGCCGACCACTTCACGGTGCCGCAGGCGACCATCACCGACGTCCGGTCCGGGCCGCACGGCCAGGAGGTCAGCGCCACGGTCACGGTGGCCGCCGGGTCCCGCACCGCGACCCGCGCGCTGCTGTTCACGGTCACCCGCACCGGCGCCGACTGGTGCATCTCCGGCGAGACGCCGGGCGGCCGGACCGCCCAGCCGACCGTCTCGCCCTGACCCGGGCGCCGGTGTGGCGCTGATCTCCCAACCACCGGAACCGTCCCCCTCGGCGGTGGGCGGCCTCGACGGTCGCCGTACGCTTTCCTTCATGCGCCATGAGTGGCATCAGCTGAGTCACCCCGCCGTGGGCAGCCCCGGTCTGCAGACCAGCCGCCCGACCGCCGACTCCGCCGAGGACGCTGCCCTCGGCCTGGACCGATGGCGGGAGCTGCCACGCGCGCAGACCCCGCCCTGGGCCGACCAGGACCAGGTCGCCGAGGTCTGCACGGTGCTGGACACGGTGCCGTCGGTGGTCGCGCCCTACGAGGTCGACCAGCTGCGGCAGCGGCTGGCCCTGGTCTGCGAGGGCAAGGCGTTCCTGCTCCAGGGCGGCGACTGCGCGGAGACCTTCGCCGACAACACCGAGAGCCACCTGCTGGCCAACGCCCGCACCCTGCTCCAGATGGCGATCGTGCTCACCTACGGCGCGTCGCTGCCGGTGGTCAAGGTGGCCCGGGTCGCCGGGCAGTACACCAAGCCCCGGTCGCTGCCCACCGACGCGCGCGGGCTGCCGGCCTACCGCGGCGACATGATCAACTCGCTGGAGGCCACGCCGGAGGCGCGGGTCGCCGACCCGCAGCGCATGATCCGGGCGTACGCGAACTCGGCCGCCGCGATGAACATGCTCCGGGCGTACCTGGCCGGCGGGCTCGCCGACCTGCACGCGGTGCACGACTGGAACAAGGACTTCGTGCGGCAGTCGCCGGCCGGCGAGCGCTACGAGGCCATCGCCCGGGAGATCGACCGGGCGCTCGCCTTCATCCGCGCCTGCGGGATGACCGACGACGAGGCGCTGCGCACGGTCACGCTCTACTGTTCGCACGAGGCCCTGGCCCTGGAGTACGACCGGGCGCTCACCCGGATCTCCAACCGTAAGGCGTACGGCCTGTCCGGGCACTTCCTCTGGATCGGCGAGCGGACCCGCCAGATCGACGGCGCGCACATCGACTTCATCTCCCGGATCGCCAACCCGATCGGGGTCAAGCTCGGCCCGACCACGACGCCGGACGAGGCGATCGAGCTCTGCGAGAAGCTCAACCCGGACAACATCCCCGGTCGGCTCACGCTGATCAGCCGGATGGGCAACCACCGGGTGCGCGACGCGCTGCCCCCGATCGTCGCCAAGGTGACCGCCGCCGGGGCCAAGGTCGTCTGGCAGTGCGACCCGATGCACGGCAACACCCACGAGTCCTCCAACGGCTACAAGACCCGGCACTTCGACCGGATCGTCGACGAGGTGCTCGGCTACTTCGAGGTGCACCGCGGCCTGGACACCCACCCGGGCGGCCTGCACGTCGAGCTGACCGGCGAGGACGTCACCGAGTGCCTCGGCGGCGCCCAGGGCATCGAGGACCTCGACCTGCCCGACCGGTACGAGACCGCCTGCGACCCGCGACTGAACACCCAGCAGTCGCTGGAGCTGGCCTTCCTGGTTGCGGAGATGCTCCGTGGCTGACGCGAGGAGTGAGCTTGCGAGCCCCGCAGTCGGCAGCCGAAGGAGGCACCGTGGCTGACGCGAGGAGTGAGCTTGCGAGCCCCGCAGTCGGCAGCCGAAGGAGGCACCGTGGCTGACGCGAGGAGTGAGCTTGCGAGCCCCGCAGTCGGCAGCCGAAAGGAGGCACCGTGGATAGTGTGATCGATCTTCGGTCGGACACCGTGACCCGGCCGACGCCGGGGATGCGGGAGGCGATGGCCACCGCCGAGGTGGGTGACGACGTCTACGGGGAGGACCCCACCGTCGCCGCCCTCGAGGCCGAGGTGGCCGCCCGGTTCGGGCACGAGGCCGCGCTGTTCGCCCCGTCCGGCTCGATGGCCAACCAGATCGCCCTTCAGCTCCACGTCCCGCCCGGCGACGAGCTGCTCTGCGACGCCGACGCGCACGTGGTCACGTACGAGATCGGGGCCGCGGCCGCGTATGCCGGAATCTCGTCGCGGACCTGGCCGGCGGTCGGCGCGGAGATCGACCCGGACGTGGTCGCCGGGATGGTCCGGCCGGACGGCTACTTCGCGGTGCCCACCCGGGCGATCGCGGTGGAGCAGACGCACAACCGGGGTGGCGGCGGGGTGATCCCGCTGTCGACGCTGCGCCGGCTGCGGGAGGTCGCCGACGCGCACGGGCTCGCCCTGCACTGCGACGGCGCCCGGATCTGGCACGCGCACGTCGCCGACGGGGTGCCGCTGGCGGAGTACGGCGCGCTGTTCGACACCCTCTCGGTCTGCCTGTCCAAGGGCCTCGGCGCGCCGGTCGGCTCGCTGGTCGTGGGCAGCGCGGAGAAGATCGCCCGGGCCCGGTTCCTGCGCAAGCGGATGGGCGGCGGCATGCGGCAGGTCGGCATCCTCGCCGCTGCGGGCCGCTACGCGTTGGCGCACCACGTCGAGCGGCTCGCCGACGACCACGCCAAGGCCGCCCGGCTGGCCGAGGCGGTCGCGCCGCACGGTGTGCTCGCGACCGTGGTACGCACCAACATCGTGCCGCTCGACCTGACCAAGCACCCGCTCGACGCGCCCGCCCTGGCGGCGGCCGCGCGGGCGGAGGGCCTGCTGATCTCGGTGCTCGGCCCGCGTACGGCCCGACTGGTCACCCACCTGGACGTCACCGACGCGCAGGTGGACCGCGCCGCCGAGACCCTCGCCACCATCCTCCGCGCCTGACCCCGCGCTGCCTCCGATGATCAAGGAGTTCGCGTCGGCGCCGGCGCGAACTCCTTGATCACGAAGCTGGTCGGCCCCGCCCGGCCGGTCAGGGGTGGAGGCGCTTGAGGGCGGCGATGTCGGCGGCGTGGCCGACGTGCTTCTCCGTCGGCGTCTCCACCAGCACCGGTACGCCCGCGGTCGCCGGGTGGCGCATCAGCTCGGCGAACGCCGGCTCGCCGATGCTGCCCTTGCCGATGTTCTCGTGCCGGTCCCGGGTGGAGCCGCACAGGTCCTTCGAGTCGTTGGCGTGCACCAGCCGCAGCCGGTCCGCGCCGACGGTGGCGACCAGCGTGTCCAGCGTGGCGGTCATGCCGCCCTCGGCGGCCAGGTCGTGCCCGGCCGCCCACGCGTGACAGGTGTCGAAGCAGACGCCCAGCATGGGGTGCCGGTCCACCGCGTCGAGGTAGGGGCCCAGGTGCTCGACCCGCGAGGCCAGTGACCGGCCGCCCCCGGCGCTCGGCTCGACCAGCAGCATCGGCCCGCCGACCGCCGCCGCCTCGTCCAGCAGCGGGAGCAGCGACTCCCGGACCTGCCGCAGGGCCGCCTCCGCGTGCCCGGCGTCGACCGCGCTGCCGGCGTGGAACACCACACCCTCGGCGCCGATCGCGCGGCCCCGCCGCAGCGCGTGCGCCAGCGTCTCCGCCGACCGGGTGACCGTGGCCGGGGTGGGGGAGCCGAGGTTGACCAGCAGCGAGGCGTGGATGAACACGGGCAGCCCGCGTTCGCCGCAGCCGTCCCGGAACAGCGCGTCCTGCGCCGGGTCGCCCGCCGGCAGCGCCCAGCCGCGCGAGTTGGAGACGTAGACCTGCACCACCTCGGAGGCGGCCGCCTCGGCGTACGGCAGTGCCGCCCGGGCCAGGCCGCCGGAGGTGGGCGTGTGCGACCCGACCCGCCGGCGCTCGCTCCTCGCGTTCATATCTGCGCTCACAGGCAGGTCACCGTGACCGTCGTGCCCGGCGGCACCGGCGTGTTCTCGGCCGGGTTCTGCAACCGGGCCACGCCGTTCGGGTTGAGCTGGATGTTGACCGGGAAGCCCTGGCTCTCCAGCGTCTGCTTGGCCTGCTGGCAGGGCATGTCGATCACCCGCGGGACGGCGACCTGCGCCGGGCCCTTGCTGATCTCCAGCTTGACCTTGGCGCCCTTCTCCACGCCGGTGCCGTCGGCCGGGCTCTGACCGAGGATCTCGTCCTTCGGCTTGTCGGAGTCCTTGTAGTTCTCCTCCGGGGTCAGCCCGAGCTGCCCGAGGATCGTCCGCGCCTCGTTGACGTTCTTGCCGACCAGGTTCGGCACGCTCACCGGGGCGCGGCCCTTGCTGAGGATCAGCGTCACCTTCGACCCGGGCTTGACCACCGTGCCGACCTTCGGGTCGGTGGCCAGCACCACGCCGGCCGGCAGCACGTCGTCGTAGCGGGAGGGGCCCTTGGCCGGCACCAGCTTGAGGCCGGTCAGCTCGGCCTGGGCCAGCTCGAAGTCCTTTCCCACCACGTCCGGCACCGGCAGCCGCTCCGGGCCGAGCGACAGGGTCAGCGTGATCGTGCCGCCCTTGACGATCCGGGCGGCCGACGCCGGCGCCTGCCCGAGCACGGTGTCCTTCGGCACCTTCTCGTCGTGGCGGGGGTCGGCGTAGCGCAGCGTGAAACCACCGCGCTGGGCCTGCGCCTCCGCCTCGGCCTTGGTCAGGCTCACCATCTGCGGCGCGACCGTGTAACGGCCGACCCCGAACCACCAGCCGCCGATCGCCGCCACCAGGCCGAGCACCACGACCGCCGCGGCGACGGCGAGGCGGCCGCGCGGCGAGCCCATGACCCGGGTACGCAGGGCGGACAGCCGTGCGCCCAGCCCCTCCGGCTCGTCGGCCCGACGCCGGTGCGGGCGCTGCCCGCCGCTCTCGGGCAGCCGGGCCCACGGGGGACGCTCGGCGGGCCGGACCGCGGCCACCACCTGGGTCGGCTGGCTCAGCACCGCCGTGTCGTCGCTCACCCGGCGCAGCACCGCGGTGTGCGCGTGCGGGTTGCCCAGTTCGTCGCGAGCCGCCTGCACCTCGGTCAGCAGCGCGCCGGCGTCGGCCGGGCGGGCGGCCGGGTCGCGGCGGGTGGCCCGGGCGACCAGCGCGTCCAGGACCGGCGGCAGCGCCGGGACCAGGGTCGACGGGGCCGGCACGTCGCGGTCGACGTGCTGCCAGGCGACCTCGACCGGCCGGTCGCCGTCGTAGGGAACCCGGCCGGTGAGCATCTCGAACAGCACGATGCCGGCGGAGTAGACGTCGGTGCGCGGGTCCGCGTGCCCCTGGGTGACCAGCTCCGGCGCCACGTAGGCGACGGTCGCCATGAGCTGGTTGCCGTTCTCCTCCTCGGCGCTCGCCTCGACGGCCCGGGCCAGCCCGAAGTCGGCCACCTTGACCACGCCGTCGACCAGGTTGCCGCTGCCGCCGGTGGGCGCCTCGGCGACCAGCACGTTCTCCGGCTTGACGTCGCGGTGCACGAGACCGGCGCGGTGCGCGGCGGCGATCGCGGCGAGCATCTGCTCCGCGATCGCGAGCGCCTCGTCGGGGGCGAGCCGGCGCCGCTCGGCGAGCACGTCGCGCAGGGTCCGGCCGCGGACGTACTCCATCACCAGGTAGGGCAAACCGGCGTGGATCCCCTGGTCGTAGACCGCGACGACGTTGGGGTGGGTGAGCCGGGCGATGGTCTTGGCCTCGTCGGTGAAGCGCTCGACGAAGCCGGCCATCCGGGCCCGCGCCTGCGGCGCCTGGGTCGGGTGAATGATCTTGACCGCCACGGTGCGCTCCAGGCGCTCGTCGGTGGCGGTGTACACGGTCGCCATGCCGCCACGAGCCACGCGACCGCGAATGCGGTAGCGCCCGTCGATCAGCGAGCCCAGCAACGTGTCGGCGACCTGTGTGTCCATCGGCAGGCAGTCTATGTGTCGGGACGGTGAAGGTTGAACAGGATGCTACCGCCGGGTTCGGACGAGGGGGGACCGCCGCGCTGCCGCCACCGGGTCCGGGGTGCCGTGCAGCCGGTGGGGCGGGCACGTGGCAGGGTGGTCGGGTGACCGATTCCGTACCCACCGAGACGGGCGCCGACCTGCCCGGACCGACCGACCCGGCCGGCTGGCTGACGCTGCCGGACGTGGCCGAGCGCCTCGACCTGTCGATCAGCAAGGTGCACCAGATGATCCGGGACCGCGAGCTGCTCGCGATCCGCCGCGACGGTGTCCGCCGGATCCCCGCCGACCTGGTGGCCAACCGCACCGTGCTCAAGCACCTGCCCGGCGTGCTCAACCTGCTCGCCGACGCCGGCTACGACGACGAGGAGGCGTTGCGCTGGCTCTACCGGGAGGACCCGTCCCTGCCCGGCACGCCGGCCGTCGCGCTCGGCGGCGACCTGGCCCGCGAGGTCAAGCGCCGCGCCCAGGCCGTCGCCTTCTGACCCGACCCCGCCCCCGCCCGTCGATCATGAGGTTGACGGCACGATCGGAGATCAACTCCGCCGTCAACTTCATGATCGACGGGGCGCGGGCGGGGTGGGGTGGGGTCAGTCGGTGCGGCGGGTGGCGGCCATGGCCAGGTCGACCAGGGCCTGGCGGGCCTCGGTGTCGAGGTCGACGGTGGTGAGCGCGGCCAGGGCGCCCTCGGTCAGGCCGGCGATCCGGCGCTCGGTGCGCGCCAACGCACCGCTCGACGTGATCAGCTCGCGCAGCCGGTCCACCCCGGCGGCGTCCAGATCCGGCGCGCCCAGACCGCCGAGGAGCAGCTCCCGGCCGGTCGGGTCGAGCGTCTCCAGCGCCGCCGCCACCAGGTAGGTGCGCTTGCCCTCGCGCAGGTCGTCGCCGGCCGGCTTGCCGGTGCGCTCCGGGTCGCCGAAGACACCCAGCACGTCGTCGCGGAGCTGGAACGCCTCGCCCAGCGGCAGCCCGTACGCCGAGTAGGCCGCGTGCACCTCGGCCGGCGCGCCGGCCAGCGCGGCGCCCAGCAGCAGCGGACGCTCGACCGTGTACTTCGCCGACTTGTACCGGGCCACCTTGCCGGCCCGTTCCAGCGACGTGTCGCCGGTGGCCTGGGTCAGCACGTCCAGGTACTGCCCGACGGTCACCTCGGTGCGCATCTCGTCGAAGACCGGCCGGGCCCGCGCCACCGTCGTCGGCGCCAGGCCGGCCGAGTGCAGCAGCTCGTCGGACCAGACCAGGCAGAGGTCGCCCAGCAGGATCGCCGCGGCGTCGCCGAACGAGTCGGCGTCGCCGCCCCAGCCCGCCGCCCGGTGGCGCGCGGCGAACCGCCGGTGCACCGCCGGCTCACCCCGGCGGGTGTCGGAACGGTCCATCAGATCATCGTGGATCAGGGCGCTGGCCTGCACGAACTCCAGCGCGGCCAGGGCGGCCACGACCTGGTCGGAGTCGACCCCGCCGGCGCCCCGATAGCCCCAGTAGCCGAAGGCCGGGCGCAGTCGCTTCCCGCCGCCCAGCACGAACGCCTCGATCGCCTCGGCGACCGGCAGCAGGCCGTCGTCGACGGCGGTCAGCCAGCCACGCTGGCCGGAGAGGAACTCGGTGAGCGCCTTGTCGATCCGCTGGCGCAGGCCGGCGCGGTCGACCGGGGAGACGGGAGCAGCGTGGGTCACGCCCCGACGCTAGTCGCTCCCGACCGGTCGTGGCGCGCCCCCACCCCGGCGTGCCGCGCGACGCGCCGGGTGCGCCCGTCGCGCCCGCGCCTCCCCGGACCAGCCGGGGGCCGGCCCGGGGAGGTAGGGGCGGGCGGACGCGGTCAGCCCCGCGTAGCGCCGGGCGGCCGGTTCGGACGGGTGGGCGGCCAGGGCGCGGCGGAACTCGGTGAGCTGGCCGACGGCCCGGTGCGAGCCGGAGCGGACGGCGTCGAGCAGCGCCGCCGAGGCCACCTCGCACGCCTCGGGCACCTCACCGAGTCCCAGGTGCGCCCGGGCCAGCCAACTGCCGTAGACGGCGGCCCGGCGCGGCCGGCCCGGGACCGTCGCCGCCCGGGCCAGCAACGGGACGGCGCGCGCCGGCCGGCCCGAGGCGACCAGCGTCCGCCCGGTCATCGCCGCCAACTCGGCCTCGTCGAGCCAGTAGAGCCAGGGCGGTTCCCGGCCCGGCTCCGGCGCACCGGCCCCGGCCGCGCCGGCGAGCGCCCGGTCGGCGGCGCGGTGCCGGCCGGCGAGCGCCGCCGCGAGCGCGACCCGGTGCAGCAGCAGCGCCCGCAGGCCTGCTGAGGCGGTGGCGCGGCCGGCGGCGTACCCGATCCGGGCCAACGTGAGCGCGCCGGCCGGATCGCCGGCGTCGGCCAGCAGGTGGCTGGCGGACCCGAGCACGTACGCGGCGAGCGGCCGGTCCCCGGCGGCCAGGGCGGCGCGCAGCGCCAGCCGGTAGGCCGCCAGACCCGCGGCCGGGTCACCGGCGTCGGCGGCCAGCCATCCGGCCAGCTGGGCCGACTCGGCCAGGACCGGCAGCAGCCGGCGGCGGCCGGCGGGCCCGGCGAGCCGGTAGCCACGTGCGGCGCGGCGCAGCCGGCGGGCGCCGAGCACGGCCAGGTCACCCCCGCCGAGCAGATCGTCCCAGCGCCGCAGCGCGGCCAGCCCGACCCCGTCCGGCGCGGCGCGGGGACGGGCGCCGCCCGACGGCGCGTCCGGACCCTCGGGCGCGGTCGGGGAGACGCCGGCCACCGGGTCGTCGCGGAGCAGCGCGTCGCCGAGCGGCCCGGCCGACGTGCCGCCGGTCGGGTCGGCGGCCCAGCGGTGCGCCAGGGTGAGCAACGCGAACCGGGCGCGCGACCCGGCCGGGTCGACCGCCGCCGGCGCCACGCCGAGGCGGCGGCTGCGCGCGGCGGCCTCGGCGATCAGCTCGCCGGGCACCCCCAGGACGGTGGCCAGCCACGCGGACCAGAAGTCACCGGGGAGGCGGACCTGGCGTTCCCACCGGGACACCTCGTGGCGGGTCAGGGTGGGCACGCCGGAGGCGGCGCAGAGCTCGGCGGCGACCCGCTGCTGACTCCAGCCGCGGGCGGAGCGCAGCTCGGCCAGGAGCGGCCCGAGCAGGCGGGGGCCGGACGGCGAAGACGGGATCATCGGGTCCTCCGGGGTGACGGCGCGGGACGGCGGCACGGACACCGGTCGTGCCGGACCGGCGCGTCGCCGTCGTGGCGACCCCCGACGCGGGCCCCCGGGCCGGCCACCGGCCACCCCACCGCGCTGCCGTCGTTTCTACCCCCGGGGTACGACGCTCCGGCGGGGCCTGCTCGCGGGCTGGGAACATCCTCGGTGCGCCCGCCCGGTCCGGCTAGAGTCGGTCCGTGGCGCTCGGTCTTCCCTCGGTCCTCCCCAACTCCCAGCCGGCGATCGGGGAGCTGATCCGTGACGGCCGGCCGACCTTCTCCTTCGAGTTCTTCCCGCCGAAGACGCCGGCCGGCGAGAAGCTGCTCTGGCAGGCCATCCGCGAGCTGGAGTCGTTGCGCCCGTCGTTCGTCTCGATCACCTACGGCGCCGGCGGTTCGACCCGGGACACCACGGTCGCGGTGACCGAGCGGATCGCCACCGAGACCACGCTGCTGCCGATGGCGCACCTCACCGCGGTCAACCACTCGGTCGCCGAGCTGCGACACGTCATCGGGCGGCTGGCCTCGGTCGGTGTGCGCAACGTGCTGGCCGTGCGGGGCGACCCGCCCGGCGACCCGGGCGGCGAGTGGGTCCCGCATCCCGAGGGCGTCCACTACGCCGAGGACCTGGTCCGGCTGGTCCGCGACAGCGGCGACTTCAGCGTCGGGGTGGCCGCCTTCCCGTACAAGCACCCGCGCTCGCCGGACGTGGCCAGCGACACCGCGCACTTCGTCCGCAAGTGCCGGGCCGGCGCCGAGTTCGCCGTCACCCAGATGTTCTTCGACGCCGACGACTACCTGCGGCTGCGCGACCGGGTCGCCGCCGCCGGCTGCGACACCCCGATCCTCGCCGGCGTGATGCCGGTGACCCAGATCGGCACCATCGAGCGGTCGGTGCAGCTCTCCGGGGCGCCGTTCCCGCGGGCGCTGGCCGAACGGTTCGAGCGGGTGGCCGACGACCCCGCGGCGGTCCACCGGCTCGGCGTCGAGCAGGCCGGCGAGATGTGCGCCCGCCTGCTGGACGAGGGCGTGCCGGGGATCCACTTCATCACCCTCAACCGGTCGACCGCCACCCGCGAGGTCTGGCAGCGGCTGCGTGCCGACGCCCGGGTGTGACCACCCGCCGGACGACACCCGCGCCGCCCTTCTACGGTTGATCCGTGGTGGGCACACAGCTGAACTGGGACCAGTACGCGACCGCGTGGGCGCGGCTGCACGGCGGGTTCGATCCCCGGACCGCGGCGCCGGTGGTGCGCGCCTGGCTGCGCTTCGCCTACCACGTGGGCTACGTGCTGGGCCGGCTGCGGGTCGGCCCGACCGCGGTGACCGTGTTCGGCGTGCTGCTCTGCTTCTGCGTACCCCTGCTGGTGGGCCGGGTCGGCGACGGACCGTTCCTGGGCTCGCTGTTCGTGCTGCTCGCCGCGGTGGCGGACAGCGTCGACGGCGCGGTGGCGGTGGCCACCAACCGGACCACCCGGCTGGGCTACGTCTACGACTCGGTCGCCGACCGCCTCGGCGAGGTGGCCTGGCTGATCGCGTTCTGGCTGCTCGGCGCGCCCGGCGCGCTGGTCGCGGCGGCCGGGGGACTGTCCTGGCTGCACGAGTACGTGCGGGCCCGGGCCGTGTCCGCCGGGATGCGGGAGATCGGCGCGGTGACCGTGGGGGAGCGGCCCACGCGGGTCTGTGTGGCCCTGGTCGGCCTGCTGGTCGCCGGGCTCACCGGGCTGATCGACGCCGACCTCACCGCCGGCACCATCACCATGGCGACCACGGTGTGGGTGCTGCTCGCCGGGTTCGGCCTCGGCCAGTTGCTCGCCGCCGTGCGTCGCGCCCTGGTCGACGCCGGCTGACCGGCCGCGCGGGCGCAGTGGGCGCGTCGCGTGGGGTGGGCGTTAACAAGGGGCCCTTCCTCTACCCGAGGCGTTAAGAAGGGGCCCTTCCTTACACCCTCACCAGGCCGGGCCGACCGCCTCGGCGACGATCTCCGCGGACAACGTCACCATGGGCAGCCCGCCCCCCGGGTGGCTGGAGCCGCCGACCAGCCAGAGCCCGGCCGCCGGCCCCCGGTTGGCCGGGCGCAGCAGCCCGCCCGCGGTGCCGTAGATCGCCCCGCCCGGCGCGCCGGTGGCCGCGTCCAGGTCGGCCGGGGTGCGGATCTCCCGGAACACCAGCCGGTCCCGCACGTCCACGCCGCGTTCGGCGAGCACGTCGAGGATCCGGTCCGCGTACGCGTCGGCCAGCCCGGGCCGCCGCCAGTCCACCGCCCCGGCGGCGGTGCCGTGCCGGGGCGCGTTGACCAGCACGAACCACGCCTCGTGGCCGTCCGGCCGGACCGTCGGGTCGTCGGCGGCGGTGACGAAGACGGTCGGGTCGGGCGCCGGACGGGCCCGCACGCCGCGACCGGGGTCGCCGAAGACGGCGTCGAATTCGGCGTCGTAGTCGCCGGGGAAGAAGACGGTGTGGTGGGCCAGCCCGGAGTCGCCGCGGACGCCGAGCAGCAGCACGAAGCCGGCCAGGCTGCGGTCGGTGAGCGCGGCCAGCCGGCGCGGGTCGGGCAGCAGGTCCCGGTAGACGGTGAGCGCGTCCACGTTGGCCACCACCACGTCGGCCGGAACGGGGGCGGCCGACCCGGCGACGCGTACCCCGTGCACCCGGCCGCCGGCGGCGTCGATCCGGGTGACCGCGGCGTCGGTGCGCACCACCACGCCCAGGTCCAGGCAACGCGACAGCAGCGCGTCGGCGAGCGTGCCCAGCCCGCCGCGCAGATACCAGCCGCCGTACGCCAGCTCCGCGTAGGGGACGGCGACCAGCGCGGCGGGCGCGCGGCGCGGGTCGGCGCCGGTGTAGGTGGCGTAGCGGTCGAGCAGCATCCGCAGTCGCGGGTCGGACAGGTATTTGCGGCCCAGGCCGCGCAGCGTGCGGCCGGGGCCGATCGCGGCGAGGTCGCCCAGCCGCCAGGCCAGCGCGGCCAGGTCGCGCGGGGAGTCGACGGTGCGGCGCAGGATGTCCCGGTGCGAGGCCGCCCACACCCGGTCGGCCCGGCGCCACAGCCGCTGCCAGTCGGCGGCGGACCGGTCGCCGAACGCGGCGCCGACACGGGCGGCGAACTCGTCCGGGTCGGCGCAGGAGTCCAGCGTGGGACCGCCGCCCGGGAAGACGTGCCGCACGATGGGGTCCAGCGGGACCAGGTCGAGGTATTCGTCGAGCTTCGCGCCGGTCGCCTCGAACAGGTCGGAGAAGACCTGCGGCAGGGTGACCAGGCTCGGCCCGGTGTCGAAGCGCCACGCCCCCTCCGGGGTGTGGTGGGTGTAACGGCCGAGTTTGCCGCCGACCGTGCCGGCCCGTTCGAGGACGGTGACCTCGTGCCCGGTGACCGCGAGCCGGGCGGCGGCGGCGAGGCCGCCCACGCCGGCGCCGATGACCACGATGCGCGCCATGACGTGCCCCTCCTAGGTGACCGGGCGACCCCGCCAGGTGAGCCGGCGTCGCTTCCGCAGATGGTACGACCGGACGGTCAGCCAACCGAGGACCACGACCGACACGGGGTGCGCCAGCGCGTCGGGCCAGGCCCGGCCGCCGGTGGCACGGGCGCTGACCACGCGCCCCGCGACGCCGCCCAGGTAGGCCAGGAACGCCACCGCGGCCACCGCCGGCGCGCCGGCCACCAGCGCCGCCACGGCCAGCAGCGGGGGCGCCGTGTAGAGCAGGAGCAGCAGGGTCAGCACGGCGGCCGCGCCGGCCGGGTGCCCGAACGACGCCCAGAGCGACTTGGTGTAGCCGTCGCGCAGCTGCGGCCAGTCGTCGTACATCCGGCAGGAGGCCAGCCGGGAGCCGTCGGCCAGCGCGATCCGGCCGCCGGCCCGCTTCACCGCCCGGGCCAGCTCGATGTCCTCCAACACCTTGTCGGCCACCGCCGCGTGCCCGCCGGCCCGCAGGTAGCCGGCCCGGTCCACGACCAGGAACTGCCCGCCGGCGGCGGCCAGCGAGGGCCGCCGCGAGCGTTCCATCGCGCGCAGCGGCAGGAACGTCAGCCACAACCACTGCAACAACGGCTGCACCAGCCGGTCGGCCGCGGTCCGCACCACGATCCGGGGGTACGGCGACAGCAGCGTCGCGCCCGCCGCGCGCAACTCGGCCACCGCCGCCGCGACCGCGTACGGGGTGAGCACCACGTCGGCGTCGACGAACGCCAGCACCGTC
Source organism: Micromonospora sp. WMMD754 (assembly GCF_049315235.1). Classification (NCBI taxonomy): domain Bacteria; kingdom Bacillati; phylum Actinomycetota; class Actinomycetes; order Micromonosporales; family Micromonosporaceae; genus Micromonospora; species Micromonospora sp. WMMD754. The sequence continues at coordinate 189,378 of NZ_CP186058.1, read as the reverse complement.
GGTTCCGGGTCGGCCCGGGTGGCGAGCTGCCAGCAGGCGTGCGGCTTGCCCAGCCAGCCGGGCGGTGGGGCGACGCCGCTGAGCAGCGTCACCCGGGGATCGGCGCCGGCCACCGCGCGGACCACGTCGGCGGTGCCGTCGGTCGAGCCGTCGTCGAGCACCACGATCCGCAGCCCCGGCACCCCGCGCTGGGCGAGCAGCGCGCGCAGGCACGGGGTGACCCGGCCAGCCTCGTCGCGCAGCGGCAGCAGCACCGCCACCGCCTCGGCGGCCTCCACCGGGGCGGCGCCCGGGCGGCGCAGCCAGGCGAGCGCGTTGACGAGCGTGTGCCCGGTGAGCGCGGCGACCGCCACCACCGACGCGAGGGCGGCGGTCATGCCGGCGCGTCGACGCGCGGCGTGGGATCCGGCGCGGCGGCCCGGTCCCGGCGGCCCCGCCACAGCGCCACCGCCAGCGGCACCGCGGCCACCGCCATGCCGGCCGCGCCCCAGAGCGCGGACGCGGGCAGCCGGAGGAAGACCGCGTGCGCCAGCACGCTGGAGGCGTACGTCCAGAGGTAGAGCGCGAACATCGGGGCGTCCCGGCCGTCGACCCGGTCGACGGACGGCCCGGCGAGCGGGCGCAGCGCGGCGGCCAACAGGACCGCGAAGCCCAGCCAGCCGAGGTAGTTGCTGACCGGGATGCCGGGAAGTCCGGGCAGCGCCGGGGTGGCGTCGAGCCAGGTCCAGTAGCCCTCGGCCACCATCTGCGGGTCGAGGAACAGATCCCACGCGGCCAGCCCCACCGCCGCGAGCGCGACCCGTGCAAGGAGGGGCCCCTTCTTAACGCCTCCGGTAGAGGAAGGGCCCCCTTTTAACGCCTGGGTGAGCCGGACTGCGGTGAGCCACGCCGGCCAGGCCATCCAGGTCCAGGCCAACGGGATGATCAGCGGCACGCCGGCCAGCTTCGGGCCCAGCTCGCCGGAGTAGTCGTAGCTGCCGAACGGGAACCCGGTGGCCACGCCGAGCGCCTCGACGGCGAACCCGCCGCCGGTCGCGACCGCGACCAGCGCGGCCGCGGCCCGGACGCCCCGGGTGAGCAGTGCGTGGCCGACGGAGAGCAGCCAGCCGAGCACCACGGTGGCCACGGTCAGCCCGGCCCGGGTCGCGCCGCCGGTGAGCGGGTAGCAGATCTGGGCGAGGACCAGGACGGCCAGCAGCGCCCAGGGCAGCCGCACGCCTCTCACCGTGCCGCCTTTCGTTCGCGACTGCGGGGCTCGCAGGCCCGGCTCACTCCTCGCGCTCACGTCCGGTCCGGCGGGGGGAGTGGCAGGTCCCGGCCGAGCACGCCGAACGGCCGCTCGTCACCGGGGAAGTGGAAGTGCCGCAGGACGTCGGTGAAGCCGAACCGGCGGTAGAGCCGCCAGGCCCGGGACGTCTGCTCGTCGGCCTCGGGGGTGGAGAGGAGCGTGGTGTCGCCCTCGGCCATGGCGAGCAGCGCGCGCAGCTGGCGGGCGCCCAGGCCGTGTCCCTGCGCGGGTGGGCGGACGTGCAGCTCGACCACCTCGAACGGATGGGTCAGCCAGCGCTGCCGGGCCGGCGGGGTCAACGCCCGCAGCACCTGGTCGTGCCACCACTGGCCGCTGGCGCCGAGGTAGCCGTACCCGAAGCCGGCCAGGTGTCCCTCCGTGGTCAGGCTGGCGACGGCGCGGAAGCCGGGCCGGCGGACGTGGGTGGCGATGTAGCCGCGCCGGGCCTCCAGCAGGTCGGGGCGGTAGCCCATCGCCTCGCCGTAGACGGCCACCACGTCGTCCAGACGCCGGACCAGGTCGTCCGGCGTCCACCGCACCAGCCTCATGCGTTCCCTCTCGCCGAGTCGGGGTCGCCCTCGGCGGCGACCCAGCCGAGCACCCCACGGTCGCCGACCACGTCGCCCACCGCGAACCGCGCGAACAGTTCCTCCGCGTACCAGCCCTCGGTGGGGGTGCGGGTGATCGCGGCGCGGTGCTCGGGGGAACGGTACGCGAACGCGACCAGGTCCGCCGGGTCGCGCCACACGCTCACCGTGCCCTGCCAGCCCAGCGGCGCCTCGCCCACGCCGAACCGGGCGAGCAGCCCGGGCGCGGCGTGCAGCGCGCCGGCGACCGGCGGGATCGCCCGCCAGAACGTGGCCGCCCGCCGGGCCCGCAGCCGGGCCCGGGTCAGCGCCAGCACCGGCCCGGTTGCCCGGCCGCCGGCCGGCGCGCCGAACGGCTCCCGGCCGGACCACTGGCCCCGGCTGGTCAGCGGACGCAGCTCCACCCGCACCGCGGCGCTCGCGATCCGGGCCCAGGACCGGGCGACCGGGGAGGAGTCGAAGCCTGCCGCGTCGGCGGGGGAGTCCCACACCACCAGCGCGGCCCAGCGGGTCAGGTCGGCGTCGCCCGGCCCGAAGCCGGTGCCGGTCCCGGTGCCGAGCAGCTTGGCGAAGCGGACGCCGGGCAGCCGGCGCAACCGGGCCGGGTGGGTGGCCATCCGGGCCAGCGCCCCGGGCACGGACCGGCGGGGGATGCGCCACACGTGCAGCGTGACGAGGTCGGGGTTCACGCCACCTCGGCCGGGGTGCCGGCGGTGATCCGCAGCAGTTCCGCGTACGTGGTGGGGAACACCGCCTGGGGCACGCCGCCGGCCGCCCACACCTCGTCGTATCCGGCCAGGGCCGTGTCGACCAGGGTGCGCAACGGTCCGGGGTGGCCGACCGGGGCGACCCCGCCGATCACCTGGCCGGTGTGCCGCCGGACGAAGTCGGGGCTGGCCCGGCGCAGGTGGGTCACGCCCAGCGTGGCGGCCAGCCCGGCGGTGTCGACCCGGTGCGCGCCGGAGGTGAGCACCAGCAGCGGCGCGTCGTCCGCGTCGAAGATCAGCGAGTTGGCGATGGCGCCGACGGCGACGCCGAGCGCGTCGGCCGCCGCGGCGGCGGTGTGCACCGCCTCCGGCAGCAGGCGGACGCGGCTCGGACCGCCGGAGCCGTCCCGCGCTCCCGCGTCGTCGAGCGCCCGCTGCACCGCCTGCACGTTCGGGTGTGGCTGCATGCCGGCCATTCTCCCCGCCGCGCCCGCCCGGCGCGCAGCCACCCACGCCGCGTCCCGCCGGCCCGGCTACCGGAACCGGTCGGCGAGCCCGGTCAGCTTGGCGACGTACGCGGGCCAGTCGTGGTCCCGGGGGAGGCTGGTGTTCCCCTGCTGCCAACCGATCGCCCCGTCGTGCTGTTCGCGCAGGATGTCGGCCTGCCCGGCGTGGCGGGCGAGGTCGTAGACCACCCGCACGACGATCTCGTGCAGGGTCACGTCCGGGGCGTCCGGCCCCCACCACGGCACCCGTCCCGGGGCGTCGAGCGGCAGCTCGGCGATCGTCTCGTCGGCGAAGGCCCCGACGCGCCGGTAGAGGTCGATCAGCCCGTCCTTCGTCTCGTCCTCCCGGGCGTACCAGTCCGCCTGGGGGTCCTCCTCCTGCGCGGCCAGGGAGACCAGTTCCTCGGGCGTCGGGAACTCGCGGCCGAAGGTGGGCCCGAAGTAGCCGGCCTCGACGTTGAGGCAGTGCTTGATGATGCCCAGCAGGCTGGTGCCGGTCGGGGTACGGGGCAGCCGGGCGTCGCGTTCGCCCAACCCGTCGAGCTTCCAGATCAGGTCGTCGCGGCACGCCTGGAGGTAGTGGCGCAGCGCCGTCTTCGGGTCGTTCTTGTCAGCCATGCGCGTCAGTCTGCCGCCGCCGGACGAGCCGGTGGGGTCACGGCGGGTCGCCGCCGCTGGCGCGGGCGGCGACGAACGCGGCGATGCCGTCGAGGATCCGGGCCAGGCCGAAGTCGAGGGTGTCGTGGTCGGCCGGGCCGTCCGGGCCGGGGCGCAGCGCGGCGTCCAGCGCCGGGTAGCGTTCCTCGCGGCCCCGCACCAGCGCGCCGAACGCCGCCTCCCGGCCGGACCCGGGCGGCAGGCCGGCCAGGTTGCGGGCGTGCCCGACCAGCAGCGACGCCACGTCCAGCCGCTCGGTCGCGGTGAGCCCCGTCCCGGCGAGCGCGGCGACGACCCGTTCCACCCAGGACAGTTCGTGCGGTCCGGGCAGCCGGGCGCCCACGGCCGCCGCCTGCGCCCACGGGTGCCGGCGGAACCGCTCGACCAGCCGCCGGGTCCAGTCGTCGAGCTGACCGCGCCAGTCGGCCCCGGCCGGCGCCGGAGGGGGTTCGCCCAGCGCCGCGTCCAGCATCAGCGCGACCAGCTCGGCCCGTCCGGGCACGTAGCGGTAGAGCGCCATCTTGGTGACGTCGAGCGACTCGGCGACCCGCTGCATGGTGAGCCCGTCCAGCCCGTCCACGTCGGCGACGGCGATGCCGGCGCGGGCCACGGCGGCCGGCGAGAGGGTGGGGCGGGGGCCCCGCCGGGGGCCGGCGGGCGCGCCCCAGAGCAGCTCGAACAGCCGCTTCTTGTCGACCTCGCCGGCCCGCACGGATCGCCCTCCCACCTCGCCGGGCGGCGCCGGTCCGCCCGCTACGCCGACGATACGGCCACCTGCGCTCCGGACCCGGCCCGGCCCGCGCCGGGCCGGGCCGGGAATCGGGAACCGGGCCAGCCCGGCGTGGTCCGGACCCGCCCGGCGGCGTCCACCACCAGCGCGGCGTACCCGTTCAGGGTGGCCAGCCAGTCCGGGGCGTCCGGGCCGCGGGCGACCGCCGCGGTCGCGTACACGTCGGCCCAGAGCAGGTCGGGGCCGACCACGGTGACCGACCGGACGGCCCCGGCCGGTCGCCCGGCGCGGGGGTCGGTGATGTGCGTGCCGCGCCGGGCGGTGCCCGAGGTGGCCACCGCGCCGTCGGCCCGCTCGACCACGTCGAGCATCCGGTCCGGCCGGTCGGGGTCCTCGACGCCGACCCGCCAGGGCGGCCGGCCCGGCGCGGCCCGCAGCAGCACGTCACCGCCCGCGTTGAGGCACAGGTCGTGCCCCGCCAGGTCGGTCAGGTGCCGCGCGGCGCGCGCCACCGCCCAGCCCTTGACCAGCCCGGACGGGTCGAAGCCCACGCCGCCGAGGGGCAGCGGCAGGCGACGGGCGTCGAACCACCCGCCGGTACGCGCGCGGGCGGTCTCGCATAGCGCGGCCACCTCGCGCAGCAGCGGGTTCGTGGTGGTGGCCGGATCGGGCGGCGCGCCGCCGAGGCGACCCAGCTGACTGTCCGGCCGGTACGTGCTGAACACCGCGTCGGCCCGGCGCAGCTCGGCGAAGACCCGGGCCACCCGCTCCGCCACCGCCTCGGTGCGCACCGCCGGACCGCGCAGGTGGATGCTGACCGGCAGCCCCATCACCTGCTCCACCCAGGCGCGCCGGTCCGGTCCGGCCGGCGTGGTCACCGCAGGTGCGCCGCGTCGATGGCGGACTGGAGCGACTCCCGGTAGCCGTCGCTGGTGACGGTGGCCCCGGAGACGGTGTCGATCCGCGCGCTCTGCGCCGCCAGGGCCTCCTGCCGCAGGATCGGCACCGCGTAGTCGTTGATCTCCTGATCCCGGTGGTTGCCGTCGGGCACCTGGACGGCGGCCACGTCGGTGATCTTCCCGGCGGAGACGGTGATCCGTACCTGCACCGGCCCCCACCGGGTCTGCGCCACCGACCCGGTGGCCGTGCCGCTGCCGCCGCTGTCGGTCGTGGCGCCGCCGGTGGCGACCGCGCCGGTCTCCCCACCCGCGCCCATGGTGCTGGTCCGGTAGCTGAACAGCAGCACCAGCGCGGCCACGGTGGACAGCAGCCAGACGGTGATCCGTCGCACGGATCCTCCCTTCGCGCCCGTCACCAGGCGAAGCGTTCGTGATGGACGTGCGCGTCGGGCACCCCGGCCGCGCGGGTCGCGACCCGGACGGCGTCGACCCAGCCGTCCGGCCCGCAGAGGAAGACGTCGTGTCCGGCCACGTCGGGGGAGAGCCGGCGCAGTGCCTCGGCGTCGGAGAGCCCCTCGGCGTACCTCGGCAGCCAGGACGGCCGCGCCGCCCGGGGCCCGACCAGGTGGTGCACCACCAGCCCGCGTTCGGTGACGAGGCGGTCCAGCTCGGCGGAGAAGACCAGGTCCTCCGGGGTGCGCGCGCGGTGGACGAGCACCGCCTCGCCGGGCGTGTACGGCAGCTCCCAGAGCAGCGCCAGCAGCGGGGTGAGCCCGACACCGCAGGCCAGCAGCGTGATCCCGCCGCCCCGCCAGTGCTGCCCGGTGAGCCGCCCGTACGGCCCCTCGATCAGCACCCGGGTGCCGGGGCGCAGGGCGGCCACCCGGGCGCTGCCGTCGCCCAGGTCCTTGACCGTGATCCGGAGCAGGTCCCCCCGCGGCGGCGCGGACAGCGAGTACGGGTGGGCGCGGGACCAGCCGGGACCGTCCAGGAACCGCCAGAGCAGGAACTGGCCGGCCCGTACCGGCAGCCGGTGCAGGTCTCGCCCGCGCAGCCAGACCGAGGTGACCCCGGGCGCCTCGGCGACCACCGCGGCCACCTCGATCCGGTGGCGCAGCGAGCGCCAGGCGGGCAGGCCGAGCCGCCAGATCAGCACGCTGGCCAGCGCCAGCAGGTAGACCGTCCACCAGTAGGCGCGGGCGAGCGGCGAGGCGAGGAAGTCGGCGCCGGTCCAGAGCTGGTGCGGCAGAGCCAGCGCGACGCCCAGGTAGGCGTAGAGGTGCAGCAGGTGCCAGGACTCGTAGCGCAGCCGCCGCCGGGCCGCGCGGACCGAGGTCACCACCACCAGCGTCAGCAGCGCCAGCGCCGCGGTGGCCAGCAGCATCCCGGGGTACGTGACGACGAGGTCCCAGGTCTCGGCGAGCACCCCCCGGCGGGCGGTGCCGGCGTATCCGAGCACGGTCAGCAGCACGTGCGTCAGCAGCAGGTGGAACGAGGCGAATCCGGCGAGCCGGTGCCAGCGGGCGATCCGGTCCTGGCCGAAGCGGCGTTCCAGCAGCGGCACCCGGGCCATCAGCACCACCTGGACCAGCATCAGGTCGGCGCTGACCAGGCCGGCGAGCCGGCCGAGCGAGGTGAGCCCGGTGGCCGCGCCGGCCAGCAGCTCCTGCACGCCACGGTCGGCGGTCCAGAGGGCGGTGACGACCAGCAGGCTGAGCGCCGCGAGGGCGCCGGCGACGTCGGCCCACCAGGCGGGGGCGGTCGGCGGCGGGCGGCGTGGGGCCTGCCGGCCGGCCACGGCGGCGGTCACCGGAGGGTCTTCTCGGTACGGCTGACGCTCATGGGGTAAACCCTGGGCCGGCGAGTTCCGGTTCTCCTTTGCCGCTGCTGTGCCCCGGCTGGGAATCCGACGGGGTGCCGGCGTGTCCCCGGCGCGTCACACGTTGCGTTTTCGTCGGTGGGGAGGTGTACTGTCAGGGTAGTTAGAACGAGTGTTCGATTCCGACCCCCGGGTCGCACACCTCGTTCCACGGCTCCGGAGACGGTGTTTCGCGGCACCGGCCTCCGGAAGGTGCGGCTCCGCGGGCCGCACCGGGCCTCGGACAGTCGCGAGTCCAGGCCCGACAGGCAGGTCGTCGCCCGCCGCCCACGACCCCCGGGCGGCGGGCGACGGACCCGCCGGTACGCCGGCCGGGTGTGGGTGTGGGGAAGCGTCCACACCCGGCCGGCCGCCACCTGAGGTGCGTCTTCCTCCGCACCGACCGCTCCGGGCGACCGGGCGACGGATCCCGTCGCGCGACCGCCCGCCCCGGCCACACGCGGAGGAGAGACCCATGCCGACCAGTCCGGCCCAGGCGCCCACGGTGCCCGCGCACGTGTTGCCGCACCGCACCCCCGCCCAGCTGCTCGTGGTGGCGCGCGAAGGGCTGGCCGAGGCCGCCCGCACCCGTCCCGACGGCCTCCGCTACGCCGCCGCCCACCTCGCGGCGCTGCGCGCCGCCGCCGCCGTGCTCGCCGCCCGGGCCCGCCCCGCACCCACCCGGCGCAACCGGATCACCAGCGTCTGGGTGCTGCTCGCCACCGTCGCCCCCGAGCTGGACGAGTGGGCCGCCTACTTCGCCGCCGGCGCGAGCAAGCGGGCCGCCGCCGAGGCGGGCATCCCCCGGGTGGTCACCGCCCGGGAGGCCGACGATCTGCTCCGTTCCGCCGAGCAGTTCGTCACCGTGGTGGAGACCGCACTCGGGCTGGCCCACCAACCGACGCTCGACGGCCTGCACCGGCCCCTGCGGCTCGGCGGTTCCGACGCCCCGGCGCGATCCGGGGCGGCCGCCGCCTGACGTGGCGCCCGGCCGCCGTCGGCGGGACCCCGGGCGGCCGGGCGCCGCTCCCACGGCACGCGCGTGCCGCGCAGCACATGATCCACAGCACCATCCGCGGGCGGGGCCCGTGGCGAAACACGACGGGGGGTTGGTCCGATGGCGGGCCGCATGGTGGTCGGTTCCGCCGCCCTGGCCGAGCTGGTCCGGCCGGCGAGCGCGCCCGACCCGGCCGGCGGCCACCGGGTGCTCCCCGTCCGGTCCGAGTTGACCGGGCTGCTGCCCAACCGGGGCCTGCGTCGTGGCAGCACCGTCGCGATCGGCGCCGGCCAGCCCCGGCACAGCGGCGCCACCTCGCTGATCCTCGCCCTGCTCGCCGAGGCGTCCCGGGCCGGCTCGTGGTGCGCCGTGGTCGGCGTACCCACCTTCGGGGCCGGTGCGGCGGCCGAGGCCGGGATCGCCCTGGACCGGCTCGCGCTGGTGCCGCACCCCGGCCCGGAGTGGCCCACCGTCGTCGCCGCGCTCATCGACGGGGTCGACGTGGTGGTCACCGCCGTGCCGACCACGGTCGCCGCCTCGGTCGCCACCCGGTTGGCCGCCCGGGCCCGGCAGCGCGGCAGCGTGCTGGTCCCGTACGGGCGGTGGGACGGCGCGGACGTGACGCTCCAGGTGGTCCGTGGGGTCTGGCAGGGGCTCGGGCCCGGCCGGGGGCGGCTGCGCCGCCGCGAGGTGACCGTCTCGGCCCGCGGCCGGGGAGCGGCCGCCCGGCCCAAGGAGATCAAGGTGTGGCTGCCCGGCGACGAGCTGACCCGGGTGATCCCCCGCGCGTCCGGGGCCGGCGTCCCGTCCGTCACCGCCCCGGCCCGTCGGCTGCGCGTGGTGGCCCCCGCGGTGGGCCGGTGAGCACCGCCCCGCCGCGGGCCCTGCTGCTCTGGTGCCCGGACTGGCCCGTCCTCGCCGCCGAGATCGTCGACGGCGTGCCGGCCACCGACCCGGTCGTGGTGCTGCACGCCAACCGGGTGGTCGCCTGCTCCGAGCGGGCCCGGGCCGAGGGGATCCGGCGCGGGCTGCGCCGGCGGGAGGCCCAGGGGCGCTGCCCGCAGCTCACCGTGGTCGACCACGACCCCGGCCGGGACGCGCGGGCGTTCGAACCGGTGGTGGCCGCCGTCGAGGAGGTGGTCGCCGGGGTCGAGGTGATCCGCCCCGGCGCGTGTGTCACGGCCGCCCGGGGGCCGAGCCGCTACCTCGGCGGCGAGGAGGCGGCGGCCGAGCGGATCGTCGAGCACGTCGCCCAGAGCTGTGCGGTGGAGAGCCAGGTCGGCATCGCCGACGGGGTCTTCGCGGCCGGGCTGGCCGCCCGGGAGGGGCGCATCCTGCCCCCCGGCGGCACCCCGGAGTTCCTGGCCGGCCGGCCGGTCGAGGCGCTGGGCCGGCCCGCCCTGGCCGACCTGCTGCGCCGGCTCGGCGTCCGTACCCTCGGCGACTTCGCGGCGCTGCCCGCGGGGGACGTGCTGGCCCGGTTCGGCTTCGACGGGGCGCTGGCGCACCGGCTCGCCGCCGGCCGGGACGACCGGCCGCTCGCGGTCCGGCAGCCGCCCGTCGACCTGACCGTCACCGCCGACCACGACGAGCCGATCGAGCGGGTCGACGCCGCCGCGTTCGCCGCCCGCACGCTGGCCGAGCGGCTGCACGAGCGGCTCGCCGCGTACGGACTGGCCTGCACCCGGCTCGGCATCGAGGCGGTCACCGCGCACGGCCAGGAACTGCACCGGGTCTGGCGACACGACGGCCTGCTCACCGCCGCGGCCATCGCCGACCGGGTCCGGTGGCAGCTCGACGGCTGGCTCTCCGGCAGCAACGGCCGGGGCGGGGCCCGGCCGGCCCGTCCGACCGCCGGCATCATTCGGCTGCGGCTGGTGCCGGACGGCGTGCTCGCCCAGGCCGGCCTGCAACCCGGGCTGTGGGGGGAGACCGGCGCGGAGCGGGAGCGGGCGCACCGCGCGCTGAGCCGGGTGCAGGGCATCCTCGGCCCCGAGGCGGTGGTCACCGCCGTTCTCGGCGGCGGGCGCTCCCCGGCCGAGCAGGTGCGCCTGGTGCCGTGGGGGGACGAACGGGCGCCCGCCCGCCCCGGCCCCCCGCCCCTGCCGACCCTTCCGTCGTCGGGCGCCGCGTCGTCGGCCCTTTCGCCGTCGGCCCTTCCGTCTTCGGGGGCTCCGTCGTCGGCTCTTCCGTCGTCGGGCGCCGCGTCGTCGGGGGTCGCGTCGTCTGGCGTCGGGTCGTCGGGTCCGGCCGCTGTTCCGGCCGTGCGGTCCGGTGCGGCTGCCGCGCCGGTCGCGTCCGGCGGTCCGGGCGCGCCGGCGAGGCGGGCCGGTGGCCGGGCCGGCCGGGGTCGGACGGTGCCCGAGCCGCCGTGGCCGGGGCGGATCCCGCCACCGTCACCGGCCGTGGTGCTGCCCACCCCGGTGTCGGCCGAGGTGCACGACGCGTCCGGCCAGCCGGTCGTGGTGAGCGCCCGGCTGGCGGTCAGCGCGCCGCCGGCCCGGTTGACCGTGGGCACCGGCCGCCCCGCCGACATCTCCGGATGGGTCGGCCCGTGGCCGGTGGACGAGCGCTGGTGGGCGCCGGCCGAGGCGCGTCGTCGCGCCCGGTTCCAGGTCTGCCTGGCCGACGGCACCGCCCTGCTGCTCGCGGTCGAGGGCGGGCAGTGGCTGGTGGAGGCGATCTATGACTGAGCGCCGGGTCCCCGCCCCGGCCCGGGGCTCCACCGGCACCGGCCGCCGGAGGCCGAAGGATCTTGGTACGAGAGTGCCCCTGTGGGGGCCATTTCGTACCAAGATCTCGGCGAACCGGGGGCGGGGGAGCGCGGGATGAGCTTCCACAACCCGAAGATGCCCTGGTCGAAGCTGGAGCAGGTGCTCTCCGGGCGGGGCGGGGACGAGCCGGGCCGGGGCGAGCGGCACCTGCACGTGGTGGACCCGCTCGCGGTCGACGCCGACGGCGGCGACTCCCCGGCCTGGAGCCGCAAGCGCCAGGAATACCAACCGCCGGAGCTGGACCGTCCGGACGGCGTCGTCCCCTACGCGGAACTGCACGCGCACTCCAACTTCAGCTTCCTCGACGGGGCCAGCCACCCGGAGGAACTGGCCGAGGAGGCGGCCCGGCTCGGGCTCACCGCGCTCGCCGTCACCGACCACGACGGCTTCTACGGCGTGGTGCGCTTCGCCGAGGCGGCCCGCGCGCTGCGGCTGCCGACGATCGTCGGGGCGGAGCTGTCCCTCGGGCTGCCCGGCCCGCAGAACGGCGAACCCGACCCGCTCGGCCGGCACCTGCTGGTGCTCGCGCACGGCCACGAGGGGTACGCCCGCCTCGCCGCCACCATCTCCCGGGCCCAGCTGCGCGGCGGGGAGAAGGGCCGCCCGGTCTACGGCGAGCTGGAGGAGATCGCAGCCGAGCTGAAGGACCACGTGCTCGTGCTCACCGGCTGCCGCAAGGGGCACGTGCCGGCCGCGCTGCTCACCGAGGGCGTCGACGCGGCGGCCCGGGAGCTGGACCGGCTCACCGCGTTGTTCGGCGCGGAGACGGTGGCGGTGGAGCTGACCGACCACGGCCACCCGGTCGACGCCGACCGCAACGACGCGCTCGCCGAGCTGGCCGCCGCGTCCGGGCTGCCCACGGTCGCCACCAACAACGTGCACTACGCCACCCCGGGCCGGCGGCGGCTGGCCACCACGGTGGCGGCGGTCCGGGCCCGGCGCAGCCTCGACGAGATCGACGGCTGGCTGCCCGCCGCGGCCACCGCCCACCTGCGCAGCGGCGCGGAGATGGCGGCGCGGTTCGCCGCGTACCCCGGGGCGGTGGCGCGGGCCGCGGAGTTCGGCGCGGAACTCGCCTTCGACCTGCACCTGGTCGCGCCGCAGCTGCCGGCGTACCCGGTGCCGGCCGGGCACACGGAGATGAGCTGGCTGCGCCGGCTGACCATGGACGGCGCCCGCGAGCGGTACGGCCCACCCGAGGCGCACCCGGAGGCGTACGCGCAGCTGGAGCACGAGCTGCGGATGATCGAAGACCTCGGCTTCCCCGGCTACTTCCTGGTGGTCTACGACATCGTCGCGTTCTGCCGCGCGCAGGACATCTACTGCCAGGGCCGGGGGTCGGCGGCCAACTCGGCGGTCTGCTACGCGCTGCGCATCACCAACGTGGACGCGGTCCGGCACCGGCTGCTGTTCGAACGGTTCCTCGCCCCGGAACGCGACGGGCCACCCGACATCGACGTGGACATCGAGTCCGACCGGCGGGAGGAGGTGATCCAGCACGTCTACGCCCGCTACGGCCGGGAGCACACCGCGCAGGTCGCCAACGTCATCTCCTACCGGCCCCGGTCGGCGGTGCGGGACGTGGCCAAGGCGTTCGGTTTCTCGCCCGGGCAGCAGGACGCGTGGAGCAAGCAGATCGACAGGTGGGGTTCGGTCGCCGCGGTCGACGTGGCGGACATCCCGGAGCAGGTGGTCGCGTACGCCAACGAGTTGCAGACCTTCCCCCGGCACCTGGGCATCCACTCCGGCGGCATGGTGATCTGCGACCGGCCGGTGATCGAGGTCTGCCCGGTGGAGTGGGGCCGGATGCCCGGGCGCAGCGTGCTCCAGTGGGACAAGGACGACTGCGCGGCCGTCGGCCTGGTCAAGTTCGACCTGCTCGGCCTCGGCATGCTCTCCGCGCTGCACTACGGCTACGACCTGATCGGGATGAGCCTGGACCTGGGCGACATGACGCTGGACGACCCCGAGGTCTACGACATGCTCTGCCGGGCCGACTCGGTCGGGGTGTTCCAGGTGGAGAGCCGGGCCCAGATGGCCACGCTGCCCCGGCTCAAGCCCCGCGAGTTCTACGACCTGGTGGTGGAGGTGGCGCTGATCCGTCCCGGCCCGATCCAGGGCGGCTCGGTGCACCCGTACATCCGGCGCAAGAACGGCCAGGAGCCGGTCACGTACGCGCACCCGCTGATGCGCAACGCGCTGGAGAAGACGCTCGGCGTGCCGCTGTTCCAGGAGCAGCTCATGCAGCTCGCCATCGACCTGGCCGGGTTCGACGCGGCCGGCGCCGACCAGCTGCGCCGGGCCATGGGGGCGAAACGCTCGGTGGAGCGGATGGCGCAGATCGCCGACCGGCTCTACGCCGGGATGGCCGAGCGGGGCATCACCGGCGAGCTGGCCGACGACGTCTACCGCAAGCTCACCGCGTTCGCCAGCTACGGCTTCCCGGAGAGCCACGCGATGAGCTTCGCCTACCTGGTCTACGCCAGCTCGTGGCTCAAGCGCTACCACCCCGGCCCGTTCCTGGCCGCGCTGCTCAACGCCCAGCCGATGGGCTTCTACTCGCCGCAGACGCTCACCGACGACGCCCGCCGGCACGGCGTGGAGGTGCGCCGGCCGGACATCAACGCCAGCGGCGCCAAGGCGGTGCTGGAGTCCACGCCGGAGACCCGGTGGGGCAGCGTGCCGGGCGAGCCGCCGCACGCCTGGGGGCTGGGCGGCCCGGTGGTCCGGCTCGGGCTGGGCAGCGTCCGTACCCTCGGCGCGGACGTGGCCGAGCGGATCGAGGCGGAGCGGGCGGCGCACGGGCCGTACCGGGACATGCCGGACCTGGCCCGCCGCGTCGGTCTCACCGCCGCGCAGCTGGAGGCGCTGGCCACCGCGGACGCCTTCGCCTGTTTCGGGCTGACCCGGCGGCAGGCCCTCTGGGCGGCCGGCGCGGCGGCCCAGGACCGGCCCGGTCGGCTGCCCGGCACGGTGACCGGCGCGGACCCGCCCACGCTGCCCGGCATGGCGGACGTGGACCGGCTGGTCGCCGACGTGTGGGCCACCGGCCTGTCCCCGGAGAGCCACCCGGCCCGGTTCATCCGGGACCGGCTCGACGCGCTGGGCGCGGTGCCGATCGCCCGGCTCGGTCAGGTGCCGCCCGGGCAGCGGATCCGGGTCGGCGGGATCGTCACCCACCGGCAGCGGCCGGCGACCGCCGGCGGGGTCACGTTCCTCAACCTGGAGGACGAGACCGGAATGCTGAATGTCACTTGCTCCCCGGGGCTGTGGCAGCGCTACCGTCGAATCGCCCGCACCAGCGGAGCACTGGTGGTGCGGGGCCGGCTGCAGCGGCACGAGGGCGTCACGAACCTCACCGCGGACCGGCTGGACGCGATCGAGCCGCCCGTCACGCCGGCGTCCCGGGATTTCCGCTGAGTGGAGTGATCCACATTACGGTTTCCCGGAGCCCGAGGCGGGAGACTCCCGGACACGGGTTGGGCAGAGTGGCCCACCCGGGTATGGGGGATGAACCAGATGACCTTTCACAGCACGTACCCCGGTGGCGTGGCCAACGCCCGACGGACCCGCCTCGGCACCGGGTGGGCGCCCACCCACGAGGTCGAGCCGCGGGAATACCAGGTGACCGAGGGACCGGTGGCCAACGCCCAGCGCTCCCGCGCCGAGGAGGACCCGGCCGGCGGCGGCGAGTCCTGACCCGCGGGCCGGGGGTGACTAGGCTCGGCGACGTGGAGCAGACCCGAACCCTCACCCCCCGCACCGCCGTGATCTGGGCCGTGCTCCGGGCCGAGCTGGACCGGCGGGCCGGTGAGCGGCTCTCGGTGCTCGACGTCGGCGGTGGGACCGGCGGCTTCGCCGTCCCCCTGGCCGAGGCCGGTCACCGGGTCACCGTGGTCGACGCCAGCCCCGACGCGCTCGCCGCGCTGACCCGCCGGGCCGCCGAGGCCGGGGTCGCCGACCGGGTACGCGCACGGCAGGGCGACGCGGACGCGCTCGCCGGGGTGGTCGAGCCCGCCTCCGTGGACCTGGTGCTCTGCCACTCCGTCCTCGAGGTGGTCGACGACCCGGAACCGGTGACGACGGCGCTGGTCGCCGCGCTCCGACCGGGCGGAGCGGCGAGCGTACTGGTCGCCGGGCGGGCCGCCGCCGTGCTCGGCCGGGCGATGAACGGGCAGTTGGACAACGCCGCCGCGCTCGCCGCCGACCCGCAGGGCACCGCCGGCGGTCGGGACAGCCTGCGCCGCCGCTACGACGCCGACGGCGCGGCCGCGCTGCTCACCGCCGCCGGGCTCGTCGTCGAGGAGATCCACGGCGTACGCGTCCTCGCCGACCTGCTGCCGGCCGCCGTGGCGGACGGTCAGCCGGCCGCCCTGGTGGAGTTGGAACGGTCCCTGGCCGGTCGGTCGCCGTACCGGGACCTGGCCGCCCAGCTGCACGTCTTCGCCCGCCGCCCGGCATGACCGGCCCTCTCGACCGGGTCGCGCCCCGCTACGGCGGCGGCAGCCTGGTCGACGTGCTGCCCAGCGCGCTCACGCTGCTCGGCGTGCCCGGCGCGGTCGACCTGCTCGACCTGACGCCCCGGCTCGCCGGGGTACGCCGCATCGCCGTGCTGCTGGTCGACGGGCTGGGCTGGCACCAGATCCCCACCGCCGCCCCGTACGCGCCCACGCTGGCCGGACTGGCGGCCACCACCGGCGTGCCGCTCACCTCCGGCTTCCCCTCCACCACCCCGACCAGCCTGGTCAGCCTCGGCACCGGCACCCCGTCCGGCGCGCACGGGGTGCTCGGCTTCACCGTCCGGGTGCCCGGCACGGACCGGGTGCTCACCCACGTCGACTGGTCCGCCGACCCCGATCCGACCCGCTGGCAGCCGGTCCCCACCTGGTACGAGCGGGCCCGGGCCGCCGGGGTGGCGGTCACCGTGGTCAGCCGACCCGAGTTCGCCGGCAGCGGCCTCACCCTGGCCGCGAACCGGGGCGGCGACTACCGGGGCGCGACCGGGGTCGACGCGCTCGCCGCGCGGATGCTGACCGCGCTGGCCGCCGGCGCCGGGCCCACAGTGGTCTCCGGCTACCACCCCGACCTGGACCGGCACGGGCACCTGAGCGGCATCGACTCCGCGCCGTGGCGGACGGCGGCGGCCGAGGTGGACGCGCTGCTGGCCCGCCTGGTGGACGGGTTGCCGCCGGACGCCGCGCTGCTGGTCACCGCCGACCACGGCCAGCTCGACATCCCCGCCGGGCACCGGGTCGATCTGGACACCGACCCCCGGCTGCGGGCCGGGGTACGGGTGGTCGCCGGCGAGCCCCGGGTCCGCTACCTGCACGTCGAGCCGGGCGCCGAGGCGGACGTGGTGGCCACCTGGACCGGGGTGCTGGGCGGGGCGGCCGACGTGCTGACCCGGGCGGAGGCGGTGGCCACCGGCTGGTTCGGGCCGGTGCCCGAGGCGCACCTGGGCCGGATCGGCGACGTGGTGGTGGTCTGCCGGGACACGTACGCGGTGGTCGCCACCCGCTCCGAGCCGCCGGTGGTGTCGCGGCTGGTGGCGTACCACGGCGCGGACACCGCCGCGGAGATGACCGTCCCGCTGCTGGTGGTCCGGGGCTGACCGGCGACCCTGTCGGACCGGCGGGTTAGCCTGCGGGGCATGGGCCGCAGCCAGTCGTTGCCCCGGGGCGGGGATCCGCGCTTCGGGCCGGACGCCGACGACACCGGCTGCGCGATCCTGCACGTCGACATGGATGCGTTCTTCGCCTCGGTGGAGGTGCGCCGGAGCCCCGAGCTGCGCGGCCGGCCGGTGGTGGTGGGTGGCGTCGGCCCGCGCGGGGTGGTCAGCTCCGCCAGCTACGAGGCCCGCCGCTACGGCGTCCGCAGCGCCATGCCCACCGCCCGGGCCCGGGCGCTCTGCCCGCACGCGGTCTACCTGCCGCCCGACTTCACCGCCTACTCGACGGCGTCCCGTGCGGTGATGCGGATCTTCCGCGACGTCACGCCGCTGGTCGAGCCGCTCTCGCTGGACGAGGCGTTCCTCGATGTGACCGGCGCCCGGCGGCTGTTCGGTCCGCCGGCCGCCATCGCCGGCCTGATCCGTCGCCGGGTCGCCGAGGAGCAGCACCTGACCTGCTCGGTCGGCGTGGCGTCGAGCAAGTTCGTGGCCAAGCTCGGTTCCACCCGGGCGAAGCCGGACGGGCTGCTCGTGGTGCCCGCCGACCAGGTGCTGGATTTCCTGCACCCGCTGCCGGTGTCCGCGCTGTGGGGCGTGGGGGAGCGCTCGGCCGAGGCGCTGCACCGGCTCGGCCTGCGCACCGTGCGCGACCTGGCCGAGGCGCCGGCCGGTCTGCTGCGTCGGGCGGTGGGTGAGGCGTCCGCCGCCCACCTGCACGAGCTGGCCTGGGGGCGGGACCCGCGCCGGGTCTCTCCCGAGCAGGTGGAGAAGTCGATCGGCGCCGAGGTCACGTTCGACACCGACGTCACCGATCCGACGGAGATCCGGCGATCCCTGCTCGCCCTCGCCGACAAGGCCGGCGCCCGGCTGCGCGCGGCCGGCCAGGTGGGCCGCACGGTGTCGCTGAAGGTCCGGTTCGCCGACTTCCGCACGATCAGCCGCTCCCGCACCCTCGCCGTGCCCACCGACACCGCGCGGGAGATGTTCGACACGGCCTGGGCGCTCTGGGGCGCCCTCGCCCCGGGTGAACCGGTCCGACTGGTCGGTGTCCGGATGGAGGGGCTCGCCGCCGCCGAGGAAACGCCGCAGCAGCTCACGCTGGGCGCGCCGGAGCGGGGCTGGCGGGAGGCGGAGGCGGCGGCCGACGCGGCGGCCGCCCGATTCGGGCGGTCCGTCATAGGTCCGGCCAGTCTTCTCGGCAGGCGGGATCCACGACGAGTCGAAAAACCGACCCGGCCGTAGGTCGTCCCGCTTTCCGACGCGCGAGGGCCCTCGTAGACTTGCGGGTAAGCAGCCGGTTGGCTGCCACGGTCTGTCGGCCCGCCCGGGCCGACCAACGTGACCGGGGAGGAGTGCCGTGCCGCTCTCGGAGCACGAGCAGCGGCTGTTCGAGCAGATCGAGCGGTCGCTTGCCGAGGACCCCAAGTTCGCCTCGGCCGTGCGCGCCAGCGACCCGCGTTTCCACGCGCGGCGTCGCGTGCTCGTCGCTGCCGGCGTGGTCGTCGCTGGTCTGGCCCTGTTGATCTACGGTGCCGTGATCAAGATTCCCGCGGTGGCCGTGGCGGGTTTCGTCGTCATGCTGGCCTCGTTGATCTTTGCGGCGCAGTCGCACCGCAGATCCCAGTCACCCGACCTGCACGTGGTGGGTGGCACGACGAGCCGGCGTCGTCCCCGTGGCCGCAGCGCCGGTCGCCGGGGCTCCTTCCTCGACCGGATGGAGGACCGCTGGCGGCAGCGCCCGGAGGGCCACCGCTGACCGCGCCCCGCCCCTGAACCCGGGGCGGGCCGCAGCGCCGACTCGTCGACCCGTCGACGAGCGCGCTCCCGTCACCATGGCCGCGGTCCGGCCCGTGTCGCGCCCGCCGCCCGCCGAGCGTCGTACGCCGACAGCTGACCGTTGTCCGTCGTGCGTCGTGCGTCGTGCGTCGTGCGTCGACAGCTGACCGTTATCCGTCGTGCGTCGTGCGCCGACAGCTGACCGTTGTCCGTCGTGCGCCGACCGCCGACCGTTGTCCGTTGTGCCGACCCTGCACCCCTGACCGCCGCGCCGGTCTCCTCCGCCGCACCCGCCACCGTCGCCAGTCGATACCGGAAGCCGATCGCTGCGGCTGATCCGGTTCGTGCCTCCCCCTCCCGTGACCGGCCCCCGTCCTCGCTCACGAGATCGATCGTCCACCTCACCGGAATCACGAAGATCTTGGTACGAAAGCGCCCCTACCGGGGCCGCTGCGTACCAAGATCTCGCCGCGGTGCGGCGTAGGCCGGCGGCGGTGATCAAGGAGTTTGTGTCGAGGGAGGGGTTCGCGCTGGCGCAAAGTCCTTGATCGACCGGAACGCGGCGGGCCGGGGCGAGTGGGGGCCGGTGGGGTAGCGGGTCGGGGTGGGTCAGCGGGCCGGGCGGCCCGCCAACAGGCGGCGCGGGCTCCAGCGCAGCATCCGCTGCCGCGCCCGCCCGGTCGTGGTCACCAGTCGGGCCGACCGCTCGGCCGCGGCGGTCCGCCACCGCGCCAACACCGACGGCGGCAGCAACGCGGCCAGCAGCCTCGTCCGCCGGTCCGCACGGGCCGCCAGGGCTCCCCGGACGCTGCGCAGCGCCGGGTGCAGCTCGGCGCCGCCGAGCGGGTCCCGGGCGTAGCGGGCCCGTTCCTCGGCCCGACCCAGCAGCCGTACCCCGGTCGCCGCGCCGGTGTCTTCGGCCAGCGCCTCCCGACTCAACCGCTCGGCGGTCGCCCGTGGCGTCTCCGTACGGTCCACCCGGACGTGGAAGTCGACAAGCGTGTCCAGCAGTTCGTCCCACGCGGCGTGCGCGTCGGCACGGACCGCGTCGGCGTCCACCCCGACCACGATCTCGCGCGGGCCGCCCCGCTGGCCGGGCACGGTCACCGCGGTGGCCGTCGGCGCGGCTGTCCGGACCCGCCGTCGGCGCAGCGTGGAGCGGCGCAGGGCCGGCACGGCGAGCAGGACCAGCAGGGCGAGCGCCCCGGCCAGCCACCACGGCCAGACCGGGTTCTGCTGGGCCCGCCCACCGTCGCCGAGCGCCAGGCCCTGGTCGATGTCCCGCTCCTCACGGTTCGGCTGCTGCGCCCCGGCCGACGGGTCGGTGGCACCCGGCGCGGCGGTGGTGCCGGCCGAGGGGGAGATCTCCTCCGGGGCGTCGGTGTCCGGCGCCCAGGACGAGCGGACCGAGCCGGTGACGGCGGCCGCCGGCGTGGCGTCGAACGGCACCCAGCCGATCCCACCGAAGTAGACCTCGGTCCAGGCGTGCAGGTTGCGGTTGGTCAGGACGTAGGTGCCGCCGTCGGCCCGGCCGCCGTTGGTGAACCCGACCGCGACCCGGGCCGGTACGCCGGCCGCCCGGACCAGCCAGGCCATGGCCGCGGCGTACTGCTGGCAGTAGCCGACCTTGGTGGCCAGGAAGTCGGTGATGTCCTCCCCGCTGCTGCCGTTGCGGGTCGACAGGGAGTAGGAGAAGCCGTTCTCCACGGAGAAGTACTCGTAGATCGCCCGCACCTTGTCGTAGTCGTTCTGCCGGCCGCTGACCAGCTTTCGGACCAGGTCCTCGACGGCGGCGACCGACGGCCGGGACGTCTGCTGCCGCATCACCGCGCTCTCCGCCGGCGGGGTCGGCGCGGCGCGCAGCGCCGACGGGCTGAACGTCGACCGGACGTACTCGAAGGAGTAGCGCTTGCCGCGGGCGTTCTCCCGGTTGGAGAAGACGATCTGCTGGTTCGGGTCGTAGAGCCAGTTGCCGCTCAGGTCGTCGGTGTCGACCGGCTCGGCGTAGACCGGCATGAGCGGCATGTTCAGGCTCTTCGTCACCTCGACGGTGGCCCGGTAGCGCCGCTGCTCGACCCCACGGGGAGCGCGGTCGCCCGGGTCGGGCAGGGCGCGGGTGACCGGCCCGCCCGACGGCACCCGGGCCTGGAAGCCGCTCGGTCGCAACTCGTCCACCACGCCGAGACGCAGGTAGAACGGGCTCGGCTCGTTCGTGCTGACCTTGACCAGCTCGACCTCCTCGCTCTGGTTGAGCTGGCCGCTGAGCGCGGCGAACAGGTCGATCCGGCCGGGACTGCCACCCTGCCCGGGGCGCCCGGTGCCGTCGCCCGGGCCGTTGCCGACGTTGTTCATCAGCCCGCCGGTCATCCCGGGCACGGCCAGGGGCAGCGCGACCGCCACGGCCACACCGACCACCGCGAGCCGTCGGCCGGCCGCCGCCAGCGGCGAGGCCTCCCAGACGTCGATGTCGCGCCCCTCGCCGGTGAACCGGCGACCGAACCGGCGGACCCGGTCGACGTTGTCGGTGACCAGCAGCCACAGGTAGCCGCAGGCGCCCACCACGAACGGGGTCGCGGGGACGCTGTCCAGGTAGACCGCGACCGGCACCGAGTAGATGGCCAGCATCGGCAGCCCGGCCAGCGCCGGGCGGCGCAGCCCGACCGCGAGCACGTCCACCACCACGGCCACCGCGCCGATGCCGAGCACGGCGAGGAAGAGCAGCGAGTCGACGTCGGGAACCTTGACGCCGTAGGTGCGCATGTCCTGCAGCGACGCCTGGAGCAGGTCGCCGAAGTGGCCGAACGTGGCCGGGGTCGGCACGAACGCCAACGCCTCGGTGCCGCCCGGGAAGACCCAGGTCAGCCCCAGGGTCAGGCCGGCCAGCATGGCCAGCAGCTGTCCCCACAGCGGCGCCCGGCCCAGCCGGCTCAGCGCCGCCGCGCCGGCCACCACGGCGACCACGATCGCGGCCTGGATCAACCAGGTCCAGCGCTCGAAGATCGCCGACAGCGGGGCCGATGCCAGCAGGGTCGCCGCCGCGGCGACGAAGCCGATGTTGCGGTGCGGGGTCACAGGACCACCCTTCCGGTTATCGCATGCCTCCGGCGACCGTCTCGGCCAGCGCCGCCCGCAGGGCGAAGCCCTGGGAGCCACGGCCGGCCTGCGGCCACAGCACCGGCAGCCGGTTGCCGTGCTCCACGCCGATCACCCGCCAGCCGCTCTGCAGCAGGGCGAGCGCGGCGCTGCCGTGCGCCCGCTCCGCCTCGGCCCGCGCCTTCGCCGGCAGGTTCAGCCAGGTGTTGCTGTCGAGCAGGAACGCCACGCAGGTGGCGCCGTTGCCACGCAGCCCGGCCAGCAGCTCCGCCTCGGCGGTGCTGAGCGTGCCCAGCAGGGCGATGATCAGACCCCCGTCGGCCCGCTGCCGGACCTGCTGCACCAGCGTGGTGATCTCGCCCCGCCGGTCCAGGTGCACCTCGGCGAGGTGGTCGAGGAGCAGGCCCTCGCCGCCGGCCTCGGTGGCGCCGACGTCGACGCCGTTGCCGGTGACCAGGCGCAGCTTGTAGCCGGCCTGCCGCAGGTGCATGGTGATGCTGGCGGCGGCCGAGACCGCCCACTCGAAGCTGGCCGTCGGGCCTTCGCCGCGGTGGCCGGCGGCCCGGGTGTCCAGCACCACGGTCGCCCGACTCTCCCAGGGCTGCTCCTCGCGCCGCACCATCAGCTCGCCGGTGCGGGCGGTCGACTTCCAGTGCACCCGGCGCAGGTCGTCGCCCATCCGGTATTCCCGGGTGGCGGCGTCGTCCTCGCCGTGCACCGCCACCGAGCGGGCCCGGCTGTCGCCGCTGCCCGCGTACTCGCCGGGCAGCCGCACCGAGGGCAGCGGGGTGACCTGCGGGATCACGGTGAGGTGGTCGGTGCTGGGGAAGGACCGGGTCAGCTCGCACAGGCCGAACGGATCGGTCAGCCGGATCACCAGCGGACCCACCTCGTAGCGGCCGCGCACGTCGGCGCGGACCGTGTACGCCACCGAGCTGGCCTGGTGCGCGCCGAGCCGCTCCAGCACCACCCGGGGCCGGCTGCCCAACGCGTAGGGCAGCCGGTCCTCCAGCAGCAGCGTGCCGGTGGGCAGCCGGGACAGGTTCTGCAGCCGCAGCACCACCCGGGAGCTGGCCCCGACCGGCGCCCGGTGCGGTTCGAGCGAGCGGTTGCAGGCCAGCTTGTAGCGGCTGCGCCCGACGTAGGCCGCCGCGAGCAGCGGCAGGACGGCGAGCAGCACGGCCACCCGGAGCAGATCCTTCTCGCCGAGGATGCCCGCGGAGATCGCGGCGGCGACCGCGGCCGCCAGGAAGGAGCGGCCGCGGGTGGTCAGCCCACGCAGCCCGTCGCGCACGTCACGGCCTCCGCGGCTCGTACGGCCCGCGGCCGTTGTTGCCGCCGCCGGGCCGGGTGTCGTACGGGGAACGCTGCCGGTCGTGCGGCAACGGCAGGCGGTGCACCAGCTCGGCGACGATCGCGTCGGTGGTGCGCCGGGCCAGCTGCGCGTCCGCGGTCGGGATGATCCGGTGCGCCAGCACCGGCACCGCGAGCACCTGCAGGTCGTCCGGCAGGACGTAGTCGCGGCCCTCCAGGGCGGCCACCGCGCGGGCGGTGCGCAGCAGTTGCAGGGTGGCCCGCGGGGACGCGCCGAGCCGCAGGTCGGGTGCCTCGCGGGTGGCGGTGACCAGGTCGATCGCGTACTGCTTGACGGCGTCGGCGACGTGCACCTGGCGGACGTGACCGATCAGCCGGCGCACGGTCGCCGCGTCGGAGACCGGGCGCAGCCCCTGCAACGGGTCGGTCGCGCCGTGCCCGTCGAGCATGGCCAGCTCCGCGCGCGGGTCCGGGTAGCCCATCGCGATCCGGGCGGTGAACCGGTCCCGCTGCGCCTCCGGCAGCGGGTAGGTCCCCTCCATCTCGATCGGGTTCTGCGTCGCGATCACCATGAACGGCGTCTGCAGCTGGTAGGTCACCCCGTCGACCGTGACCTGCCGCTCCTCCATGCACTCGAGCAGCGCCGACTGGGTCTTCGGCGAGGCCCGGTTGATCTCGTCGCCGACCACCAGGTTGGCGAACACCGCGCCCGGGCGGAACTCGAAGTCGTGGGTCTCCTGGTTGTAGACGCTGACGCCGGTGACGTCGCTGGGCAGGAGGTCGGGGGTGAACTGGATCCGGCGGACCGAGCAGTCGATGGAGCGGGCCATCGCCTTGGCGAGCTTGGTCTTGCCGACGCCGGGCACGTCCTCGATGAGCAGGTGGCCCTCGGCCAGCAGCACCGCCAGGGCGAGCCGGACGGTGGCCGTCTTGCCCTCGATGACCTGCTCGATGTTGGACACGACGGCCTCGCTGGCGGCACGGAACTCGTCGTGCGGCAGCAGACCGCCCACCTCGTCCCAGGTCTGTTGTGTCACGGGCCTCCTCCTCGTCGCCTGGACGGCAGCTCTGTATAGAGCACCTGGACCCGCCGTTGGGTTCGCGACGCCGAGCCTCGTTTGCCGCAGAAATCTCACTGGCCTCTCAGGCTAACCATGTTTGTCGTTATCGCCGACCCCCGCAGGTGGTCGGTCGGTTACGCCCCGAATATTCGCCGGACGGGGGACGGGGGTACACTGCCGGACATGGCCGGAGTCTTCCTGCTTCTTACCGAGCCGTGCTGATGCGCTGACGCGCGACAGCACGGCCGCCCCTCCTGCGCGAGGGGCTTTTTTGTGCCCGCAGCGCAGCTCCCACATCCGACCTGACCCGCGCCGAGGAGACGCCATGAGTGAGGAAGCCGCACCGGCCACCGACATTCCCCCGTTCCGGTACACCGCCGCCCTGGCCGACGAGATCGAGACCCGCTGGCAGGACACCTGGGCGCGGGAGGGCACCTTCCACGCGCCGAACCCGGTCGGCCCGCTGGCCGACCCGGGCCACCCGCGGGCGGGCGCCGAGAAGATGTACGTGCTGGACATGTTCCCGTACCCGTCCGGTGCCGGCCTGCACGTCGGTCACCCGCTGGGCTACATCGGCACCGACTGCTACGCCCGTTACCAGCGGATGGCCGGGCGCAACGTGCTGCACGCGATGGGCTTCGACGCGTTCGGCCTGCCCGCCGAGCAGTACGCGGTGCAGACCGGCACCCACCCGCGGACCACCACCGAGGCCAACATCGAGCGGTTCAAGGCGCAGCTGCGCCGGCTGGGGCTGGCCCACGACGAGCGGCGCTCGGTGGCGACCATCGACACCGACTTCTACCGCTGGACCCAGTGGATCTTTCTGCAGATCTTCAACTCCTGGTACGACGCGGACGCCAAGAAGGCCCGGCCGATCGCCGAGCTGATCGCCGAGTTCGAGGGCGGCACCCGCGCCACCCCGGACGGGCGTCCGTGGACCGAGCTGACCGTGGGGGAGCGGCGGCGCGTCGTCGACGACCACCGCCTGGCCTACGTCTCGGAGGCGCCGGTGAACTGGTGCCCGGGACTGGGCACCGTGGTGGCCAACGAGGAGGTCACCGCCGACGGCCGGTCCGAGCGCGGCAACTTCCCGGTCTTCAAGCGCAACCTGAAGCAGTGGATGATGCGGATCACCGCGTACGGGGACCGGCTGCTGGAGGACCTGGACACGCTGGACTGGCCCGAGCCGATCAAGCTGCAGCAGCGCAACTGGATCGGCCGCTCGACCGGCGCGCACATCGACTTCCCGACCGACGCCGCCCCGGTGCGGGTGTTCACGACCCGGCCGGACACCGTCTTCGGCGCCACCTACATGGTGCTGGCCCCCGAGCACGAGCTGGTCGACGTGCTGGCGCCGGCCGCCTGGCCGGAGGGCACCCGGGACGCCTGGACCGGTGGGCACGGCAGCCCGCGCGAGGCCGTCGAGGCGTACCGGAAGGCCGCCGCGGCCAAGACGGACGTGGAGCGGCAGTCGGACAGCAAGGAGAAGACCGGCGTCTTCGTCGGCGCGTACGCGACCAACCCGGCCACCGGCGGGCGGGTCCCGATCTTCATCGCCGACTACGTGCTGGCCGGCTACGGCACCGGCGCGATCATGGCGGTGCCGGCCCAGGACGAGCGGGACTGGGACTTCGCCGAGGTCTTCGAGCTGCCCATCGTGCGGACCGTGCAGCCGCCGGAGGGCTTCGCCGGCAAGGCGTGGACCGGTGACGGCCCGGCGGTCAACAGCGCCGCGCCGGAGCGCGGCATCGACCTGAACGGCCTGGGCGTGGCCGAGGCCAAGGCGCGGATCATCGAGTGGCTGGAGGCCAACGGGCACGGCGCCGGCGCGGTCACCTGGCGGCTGCGCGACTGGCTGTTCTCCCGGCAGCGCTACTGGGGCGAGCCGTTCCCCATCGTGTACGACGAGACCGGGGCGCCGATCGCGCTGCCCGAGTCGATGCTGCCGGTCGAGCTGCCCGAGGTCGACGACTTCTCGCCGAAGACGTTCGACCCGGAGGACGCGGCGAGCGACCCGGAGACCCCGCTGTCGCGGCGGCGCGACTGGGTGGAGGTGGAGCTGGACCTGGGCGACGGGCCGAAGCGCTACACCCGCGAGACGAACGTGATGCCGCAGTGGGCCGGCTCCTGCTGGTACGAGCTGCGCTACCTGGACCCCACCGACACGCGACGGTTCGCCGAGCCGGAGAACGAGGCGTACTGGATGGGGCCGCGCGGCGCGGGCGACCCCGGGGGCACCGACCTGTACGTCGGCGGCGCCGAGCACGCCGTGCTGCACCTGCTGTACGCGCGCTTCTGGCACAAGGTGCTGTACGACCTGGGCCACGTCTCGTCGTTCGAGCCGTTCCGCCGCCTGTTCAACCAGGGCATGATCCAGGCGTACGCGTTCACCGACCCCCGGGGCGCCTACGTGCCCGCCGAGGAGGTCGTCGAGGTCGACGGCCGGTGGTTCCACGGCGAGACCGAGGTCCGGCGCGAGTACGGCAAGATGGGCAAGTCACTGAAGAACGTCGTCACCCCGGACGAGATGTGCGCGGCGTACGGCGCGGACACGTTCCGGGTCTACGAGATGTCGATGGGCCCGCTGGAGGTGTCCCGCCCGTGGGAGACCCGGGCGGTGGTCGGCTCGTACCGGTTCCTGCAGCGGGTCTGGCGCGCGGTCGTCGACGAGCAGACCGGTGCGCTGCGGGTCACCGACGCGCCGGCCGACGAGGCGACCCGGCGGCTGCTGCACAAGGTGGTCGACGGGGTCCGCGGCGACATGGACGGGATCCGGTTCAACACCGCGATCGCCAAGCTGATCGAGCTGACCAACGGCCTGACCCGGCTGGAGCGGACGCCGCGCGAGGTGGCCGAGCCGCTGGTGCTGATGGTCGCCCCGTTCGCCCCGCACCTGGCCGAGGAGCTGTGGCGCAAGCTGGGCCACGACACCTCGCTGGCGTACGCGGACTTCCCGGTCGCCGACCCGGCCCTGCTGGTGGCCGACTCGGTCACCTACCCGGTGCAGGTCAACGGCAAGGTCCGGGGCCGGATCGAGGTGCCCGCCGACGCGACCGAGGACACCGTCCGCGCCGCCGCGCTGGAGGCGGTCGCCGGCCCGCTGGCCGGCAAGGAGCCGCGCAAGGTGATCGTGGTGAAGGGCCGGATGGTCTCGGTCGTCGTCTGAACCGGCTCGTGGGCGCGCCCGGTGCGGCGCGCCCACGACGGATCAGGGCTCGCGGCGGTGCACGACCACGGCGGCGAGCAGCGCGGCGGCCACCGGCCAGGCGGCGTACACCGCCCAGGACGCGGGCACGGTCGCCACGTGCAGGTTCGGCAGCACGTACGGGTTCCCGACCAGGCGTTCCCAGGCCGACACCGGCAGCGCGTTGTGGATCGCCGCGGTCCACCGCCGGTCGATGTCGAAGGCCAGCGGGGCGAGCAGCAGCAGCGTCGTGGTGACCACGATCGCCGGGGCGGTGTGCCGCACCAGGGCGCCGACGCCGAGCCCGAGGAGCGCGCAGACCGGCAGCAGCAGCGTCGAGGCGACGACGGCACGCAACGCCCCCGGGTCGCCGATCGACGCGCCCGCGTCGCGGTCGGCGAGGATCGTCTGGGACGCCCAGAAGGAGGCGGAGGCGGCCACCGCGCCGACCGCCAGCATGACGGCGGCCAGCACCGTGACCTTGGCGGCGACCACGGCCCGCCGGTCCGGCACGGCGAGGAACGTGGTGCGGATCTGCCCGCTGGCGTACTCGCCGGCGATCATGACCGCGCCGACCGCGCCGGCCGCGAGCACGACGAACAGCCAGCCCTCCTCGGGGAAGGCGTCGTGGATCGGGTCGAAGGCGGCCCGGCGCTCGGCCGGGTAGTCCGGCCAGTTGTGGTGGTCGCCCAACGCGGCCCGGGCGCTGAACAGGACCGCCGAGACCGCGATCAGGGCCAGCGCCCCGTAGGTGGAGCGCAACGACCACAGCTTGATCCACTCGGCGGCGAGCAGGTCACGGAAACGAGCGCGCATCATCGGCCTCCGGCGGCGTAGTCGAGTCGGTCTGCGGTGAGCGCCATGAACGCCTCCTCCAGCGAGGCGGCGCCGGCGTGCAGCCCGTGCACCACGACACCGGCCCGGAAGGCCAGCTCACCGACCCGCCCGGCGGGCAGGCCGGTGACCGTCAGGCCGTCGCCGTCGCGGGTGACCACCCCGCCGGCCGCCGCGAGCGCGGCGCCGAGTGCGGCCGGATCGGGCGTACGCACGACGACCCGGTCGTGGGCGGTGCGGGCGGCGAACGCGGCGAGGCTCTCGTCGACGAGCAGTTCACCGCGCCCGATGACCACGAGGTGGTCGGCGGTCTGTTCCACCTCGCTCATCAGGTGACTGGAGACCAGCACGGTCCGGCCCTCGGCGGCGAGCTGGCGGAACAGGCCGCGCACCCAGCGCACCCCCTCCGGGTCGAGGCCGTTGAAGGGCTCGTCGAACATCAGCACCGGCGGGTCGCCGAGCAGCGCGGCGGCGATGCCGAGGCGCTGCCGCATGCCGAGGGAGAAGCCGCCGATCCGGCGTCGGGCCACCTCGGCCAGGCCGACCTGCTCCAGCACCTCGCCCACCCGGGTTCGGGGGAGCCCGTTGCTGCGGGCCAGCGCCGCCAGGTGCGCCCGGGCGCTGCGCCCGCCGTGCACGTCGCCGGCGTCCAGCAGCGCGCCCGCGTACCGCAGCCCGCGTGGTCGGCCGGCGAACGGCCGCCCGTCCACCAGGGCGACGCCGCCGGTCGGCCGGTGCAGGCCGAGGACGAGTCGGAGCGTGGTGGACTTGCCGGCGCCGTTCGGGCCGAGGAATCCGGTGACGTGTCCGGACCGGACGGTGAGGGTCAGTCGATTGACGGCGGTCGTCCCGCCGTACCGCTTGGTGAGGTCCCTGAGCTCGATCATGGCCTCGACGCTCCCGCGTCCCGGCCGCCGGGTCGTCGTGCCGGGGACCACACCCGGCCCGGCGACACCCGCCCCCGGGCGTACGCCCGCCGGCCGATGACCGGGACACCGGCCGCTGACTACGGTGGGTCCATGGAGGCGGTCGTCCCGCGTCCGCGCGTCGTGGCCCGACGGGTGCGGACGGTCCTGATCTGGTCCGCGGTGGCGTTGCTGCCGGTGGCGCTGCTGCTCGCGGCCACCTCCGGCGCGGGCGGGCCGGTGCTGGTCGTGCCCACCCCCGACCACAGCGTGCCGGTGCTCCCGTTGCGCTACCTCGCGCCGGTCCTGGTGGTGCTGCTCCCCGCCGGCCTGCTGCGTCGCCGGCCGCTGCTCGCCCTCGGCCTCATGCTCGCCGGCGCGTCGCTGGTCACCGCCACCACCAACGCGTGGGAGCAGGGCTATCTGAACGGCCTCTGGTACCTCCAGTTCCTCGTCGTGGACGTGATGCTCGGCGTGGTCGCGGCCCGCGCACCGCGTCGGGTGTCGGTGCCCGCGGCGGTCATGGTGCTCCTGGTGCAGGTGGCCGCCGCCTTCGTGAACCCGGCCGCCGACGCGGTGGACCGGGCCACGCTCTCCGTCCCGGCGGTCCTCGCCGCCTGGGTGGCCGGCAACTCGGTGCTGGCCCGTCGCGCGTACGCCGAGCAGATGCGGGCCCACGCGGCCGCCGAGGCGGTCACCGCCGAACGACTCCGCATCGCGCGGGAGCTGCACGACGTGGTGGCACACAGCATCGGCGTGATCGCCATCCAGGCGGGCGTGGGCGCCCGGGTCATCGACACCCAACCCGCGCAGGCGCGGGCCGCGCTCACCACCATCGAGACGACCAGCCGGGAGACGCTGGCCGGGCTCCGCCGTACCCTCGGCGCGCTGCGCCGCCCCGACGACGCGGCGGCGTCGCTGGACCCCACCCCCGGACTGTCCGACCTGGACCGGCTGGTCGCGGGCGCGGCCGACGCCGGGGTTCGGGTGACGCTCGCCGTCGACGGCGAGCCGGGTCCGCTGCCCGCCGAGGTGGAGCTGGCCGCGTACCGGATCGTGCAGGAGGCGCTGACCAACGTGGTACGCCACGCGCGGGTCGACCGGTGCCGGGTGACCGTGCGGCACGCGCCGGACGGGGTACGCGTCGAGGTGGTCGACGACGGGCGGGGCGGCCCGGTCGGCGGCGACGGGCACGGGATCGTCGGCATGCGGGAGCGGGCCGCGCTGCTCGGTGGCCGGTGTGCCGCCGGGCCACGGCCGGAGGGCGGCTTCCGGGTCGCCGCGGTGCTGCCGGTGGGTCCGGCATGACGATCCGGGTGCTCCTCGTCGACGACCAGCCGCTGGTGCGGGCCGGCCTGCGGGTGCTCATGGCCGACGCGCCGGACCTGGTGGTGGTCGGCGAGGCGGGCACCGGCGCGGAGGCGGTCCGGTCGGCGCGGGAGCTGGCGCCCGACGTGGTGCTGATGGACCTGCGGATGCCCGGCACCGACGGGATCGCGGCCACCCGGGACATCGTCGCCTCCGGTGGAGCCACCCGGGTCCTCGTGCTCACCACCTTCGACGACGACGAGCACGTGCACGCGGCGCTGCGCGCCGGCGCGAGCGGCTTCCTGGTCAAGGACATGGCCCTGGAGGAGATCCTGGGCGCGGTGCGGGTGGTGGCGGCCGGCGACGCGTTGATCGCGCCGGGGGTGACCCGGCGGCTCATCGCCGAGTTCGCCCGCCGGCCCGCCCCGGCGCCCCGCCCCCGTGCGCTGCCCGGCGTCACCGACCGGGAGCGGGAGGTGCTCGGCCTGGTCGCGCGCGGGCTGTCCAACGCGGAGATCGCGGCGGAGCTGGTGATCAGCCCGGCCACCGCCAAGGCGCACGTGGCCCGGCTCTTCACCAAGCTGGGCGCCCGGGACCGGGTGCACCTGGTGATCGCCGCCTACGAGGCCGGCCTGGTCTTCCCGCCGCGCTGACCGGGTCCCGCCGGGGTGGGACGAGCGCCCACGCGGTTGCCGCCGCTCCGGGCGGTCGAGCGGACGCGGGACGTCGGTGGTGCCCGCCGGCCGGACGCCGACCGCGGCGGGTGGGTGAGCTGCTCGCCTCGGGACGTCCGGTGACCCTGCACCGTCCGGCCGTCCGGCCGGTGGGGCGGCCGGACGGCCGGCGGGGGTGGACCGGGTGCTGGCCGGCTACCTGACAGTCGTCGGTTCGGGTCAGACCCCGACGTAGTCGGCGACGTGTTCGCCGGTGAGCGTCGACCGGGCGGCCACCAGATGCTGTCACGGTGCCTTTCGAGCTGATGTCGTCAACGACTCACGCGTTCCCGGAGCGGGCGGGCACCGGTGCCCCGAGTCGTTTCTGATATCAGCTCGAAAGGCGTTGCGGAGGCGACAAGCCGGCGCCGCGCGGCCGGAGGTCGGCGTGGCCGGGGCCGGCTACCGACGCCCAGTGACCGGCGCCCAGCGCCCGACGCCCAGTGGCCGGCGCCCAGCGCCCGACGCCCAGTGGCCGGCGCCCAGCGGCCGAGGGCCGGCCGGCTACCGGAAGCCGCGGAGCGGTGCCGGGCCGGTGGCCGGCCGTGCCGGAGCACTCACCCCGTGAAGAGCGCGGCCTCGACCGTCGGGCGGTGCCGGCGCAGCCAGTCGTGCCAGCCGCGTACCGTCTCGACCACGCCGGCGGCGCGCAGCCGGCGCATGGCGGGCTCGCCCCGGTCGGCGCCGGTGGCGATGCCGCGCCACGTGCCCTCGACCTGGTCGAGCAGGACATCGACCAGTTCGTCGCGGGGGAGCAGCCGGCCGGCCGGCCCCTCGTAGGCGTCGCAGATCAGTCGGCAGCGGCGGCCCAGCTCGGCCGGGTCGGCGTCGCCGCCGAGGGTGGCCCAGTGCCAGCCGGCGAACGCCACGTCCTCGATCCGCCGCCCCGGCGCGGCCAGGTCCCAGTCCAGCAGCGCCACCGGCACCGGACCGTCCGGGCCGTCCCGGTACACCGTGTTCTTCGGCGACAGGTCCCGGTGGCAGACCGTCTCCGCGCCGGCGGCCAGGTCGGTGCCGGCGCAGGCGTCGTGCAGCGACCGGACCAGCCCGGCGAGCCGGGTCAGCGCGGCGTCGGTGAAGAAGGCCGGGTCCTCCCGGTCGCGCCACGGCACCCGGCCCTCGACGTGGGACAGCACCTGCCGGCCCCGCTCGTCCACCCCGAGGTACGCGGGCGCGACCCCGGGCGCGGTGGCCGCCAGGTGGCGCAGCAGCGCGGCGACGAACGCGGCGTCGGCCGGTGGGGTCCGGCGGACCGTGTCACCGACGCGGACCACCTCGGCGACGAAGCCGCCGGGCAGGATCTCGCCGGAGCCGGTCACGTCAGCTCGGACCGATCCGGCGCTGCCGTTCGGCCCGCCACCACCGATGGATGATCAGCACGCTGGCGATCAGGCCGAGACTGGCCGGCGCGGCCGCGTACCAGTTGATCGAACCGGGACTGCTCACCGCCGCGCCGATCGCGGCGTAGCCGATGGCGGTCGGGGCCGAGGCGATCACGCTGCCGGCGAGGAACGGCAGGATCCGGGCCGCCGTGGTGCCGTAGCCGTAGCTGACCAGCCCGAAGCCGGCGATCGGCAGCAGTCGGACGGTGATCACCCCGAACACGCTCTGCCGGGCGAACCAGCCGTCGAGGCGGGCCAGCCGGCCGCGTACCCGCTCAGCGACGAAGTCGCGGCCCAGCAGCCGGCCGACGGTGAAACCGAGCGCCGCCGCGAGCAGCGCCGCGCCGAGCGCGTACGCGGCGCCCTGCACCGGACCGAAGATCGCGCCCGCGGCCAGCGTCACGAACGTGCGGGGCACCAGCGCCACCAGCAGCAGCGCGCCGCCGACCACGGCCGCCACCGGACCATAGCCGCCGAGCGCGTCGGCGAGCCGGGGCAGCTCGGCCGGGTCCGGCCGGGGCACCAGCAGCAGCGTCACGCCGAACCCGGCGAGCAGCATCAGGAGCAGTCCGAACCGGCGCGCCGACGGTTGCCGCAGCAACCCGACGAGCCGGCGGGCCACCGGTCGCCGCCCCGGCCGGGCGGCGCCGGTCATGCCCGGGCGGCGGCGGCCACCGCGGTGCGGCGCTCGGACCGGAGCCGGTCGGCCCAGGTGTCGTCGAGCGGGGGGAGCTGGTGGATGCCGGTGGCCCAGCGCAGCAGCAGGTCGGCCAGGTCGGGGTTGCGGGCCAGCGCCGGGCCGTGCGAATAGGTGCCGAGCAGCTTGCCCCGCCACGCGCCCTCGGTGGTGCCGTCGTTGCCGACGCCGGCCGTGACCCGGGCCAGCGGTGACACGCCCGGGCCGAGGTGGGTGCGCCCGCCGTGGTTCTCGAACCCGGACAGGTGCGGGATGCCCAGCCGCGGGTCGACCTCGCCGGCCAGCTCGCCGACCGCCCGCGTCGGCCCCCGGTCGGAGGAGAGGTCGAGCAGTTCCAGGCCGGCGCACCTGGTGCCCTTGGCGAAGAAGGAGGTGCCGAGGAGCTGGTAGCCGGCGCAGACCCCGAACACCACCGAGCCCTGGGCCACCGCGCGGTGCAGGCCGCCGTCGGCGATCAGACGCTGGGCGCCCAGCGCCTGCGGGCCGTCCTCGCCGCCGCCGATCAGGTAGATGTCGGCGGTGGCGGGCAGCCGCTGGTCGGAGCGGACCTCCAGCACCTCGACCGGCATGCCGCGCAGCTGGGCCCGGCGGGCCAGGATCAGCGCGTTGCCCCGGTCGCCGTAGGTGGACAGCAGGTCGGGATAGATCCAGACGATGCGCAGGCTCTCAGTTGACACGGTCCAGCTCCGCTCGGATGTCCTGGAAGGCGGTGTAGTTGGCGATGACCTCCAGCCGGCCCGGCGGCACCGCGCGGACCGCCTCGTCGAACGTGCGCACGTGCCGGAACGGCACGCCGTTGACGTCGAGTCGCACCGCCAGGTCGTACGCCCGGTCGCCGGTGATCAGCACCTGCCGGCCGGCCAGCGGCGAGAAGTCGACGTCGAAGAGCCACGACGTGTCCAGCCCGTCGGGGTCGCGCGCGTTGATGGAGAGCAGTGTCGGCGCGACGTCGGCCATGTCGAACGCCTCCAGCCAGCTCGCCGGGTTCTTGGCCAGCAGCAGTCGGATGTTGCGCCCGTCCCGGTCGACCTGGGCGTAGCGGCCGGCCACCGAGGTGACCGAGCCGAGCCGGGAGACCGCGTCCACCGGGCGTACGCCGAACTCGGCGGCGACCGCCAGGGCGGTGGCCGCGTTGCCGAGGTTGACCTTGCCGGGGAGCTGGAGCTGGATCTTGTGCCAGGCGCCGGTGGGGTCGAGCACGCCGTCGTCCTCGACGGTCCACTGCGGCTCGGGGCGGCGCAGCGGGCAGCCGGTGCACCACCACTGCTCGCCGGAGCGCTGGATGGTGGAGCCGCACTCGGGGCAGACCCACGAGTCGTCGTGCCACCGCTGGCCGGCGCTGAACCAGGTGACGTGCGGCGGCACGTGCCCCTGGGCCGGGTCGGCCGGCGGGCAGGCGGCCCAGACCACCATCGGGTCGTCGGCGTTGGCGACCACCCGTACGTCGGGATGCCGGACCAGGGCGGAGCGCCAGAGCTGCGCCATCATGGCGACCTCCTTGGCCCGGTCGAGCTGGTCGCGGGAGAGGTTGAGCAGCGCCACCACGTGCGGCTCGGTCGCCTCCAGCACCTGGGCCAGGTAGTGCTCGTCCACCTCCAGCACCGCGTAGGGCGTGCTGCCGGCCTTGGCCAGCGCCGAGGTGTGGCCGGTGGGCATGTTGGCGCCGAAGGAGTTGGTGGCGACCCGGCCCAGCACGCCGACCGCGGCGGTGGTGAGCCGGGTGGTGGTGGTCTTGCCGTTGGTGCCGGACACGAGGGCGATCGCGCGCCCGGTGGAGAGGTGGGCGAGCAGGTCGGGGTCGATCTTGAGGCCGATCCAGCCGCCGATCACCGAGCCGTCGCCCCGGCCCGCGGCCCGCGACAGCGCCGCGGCGGTGCGCGACACGGAGCTGGCCACCTTTGCCCGCAAGGGCATCTTCGCGTCCGTCACCCGAGCGAGGTTACCGGACCACGGCCCCCGCCAGATCGCCGCCGACGGTGAACCGTTCGGCCGGGGACGGCGCGGCGGACGGTCGGGCCGCGCTCGCCCGGACGGCGGCGGTCGATGTCGGGTAGCGGACCGCGCCGAGGGGGCCGCCACCCCCTCCACTCCGCCCCACCCGCATTGACGTGCGGTTTTGCGCGCGGACACGCCACGCCGGACGGGCGATTCTGGTTGCAGGTGGAGGGAAGTGGAGTAGAGTGGGGCGCGATGGTGAGGCCGGGAGGGCCACACCGGCCCGGGGGGTCAGCGGCGCCGCGAACGCCGCTCAGGGCGAGGGGGTTGGGCCGATGTTCCTCGGCACCCACACTCCGCGCCTGGACGACAAAGGCCGGTTGATCCTGCCGGCGAAGTTCCGGGACGAGCTGGCGGGGGGTGTCGTGATCACCAAAGGGCAGGAGCGCTGCCTCTACGTCTTCCCGATGCCCGAGTTCCAGCGGATCGCGGACCAGTTGCGCGCGCAGCCGATGACCAGCAAGGCGGCCCGGGCCTACAGCCGGGTCTTCTTCGCCAGCGCGCACGACGAGGTGCCCGACAAGCAGGGCCGGGTCACCATTCCCGGTCACCTGCGGTCGTACGCGGCCCTCGATCGGGACCTGGTCGTGATCGGGGCGAGCACCCGGGTGGAGATCTGGGACAGGGCGGCCTGGGAGGCCTACCTCGCGGAGAGCGAAGACGACTTCGCCGACATCGAGGAGGGGGTGCTGCCCGGCGGTCTGTAGGGCGTGACGGCGCCCGACGTACTGCGAGATCTCCAGCCGCTTTCGAGTTCCTGGCACCCCTTCCCCGGTGCCAGGCGCACGATCCGACACGGAGGGCCGCGGCCTCCGGCGGGCGGGAGCGGATGGGGATCTGGCGGTATGGCGAGGCGCCGTGGCGACGACGGACACGTGACGGAAACGGTTGACGAACGGGTGGGGGTCGAGATGGGGGAGCTACGCGGCACGCACGTGCCGGTGCTGCTCGAGCGGTGTCTCGAGCTGTTGGCCCCCGCGCTGGGCCGCCCCGGCCGGACCGTGCACGTCGACGCCACGCTCGGCCTGGCCGGGCACGCCGAGGCGGTGCTCACGGCGCACCCGGAGACGGTGCTGATCGGCCTGGACCGGGACACCGAGGCGCTCGCCCACGCGCGGGTCCGCCTGGCCCGGTTCGCCGACCGGATCCACCTGGAGCACGCCGTCTACGACGAACTGCCCGAGGTGCTCGACCGGCTCGGCTACCCGGCGATCGACGGGGTGCTGTTCGACCTCGGCGTCTCGTCGCTGCAACTGGACGCGCCCGACCGCGGGTTCGCGTACGCGCAGGACGCGCCGCTGGACATGCGGATGGACCAGACCCGGGGGGTGACCGCCGAGGAGGTGGTCAACACCTATTCCCACCCGGATCTGGCCCGGCTGCTGCGGGTGTACGGCGAGGAGAAGTTCGCCGGGAAGATCGCCTCGGCGATCATCCGGGAACGGGAGCGCACCCGGATCACCTCCTCGGCCCGGCTGGCCGAGCTGGTCCGGGACGCCATTCCGGCACCGGCCCGACGAACCGGCGGACACCCGGCAAAGAGAACGTTTCAGGCTTTACGGATCGAGGTAAACAGAGAACTGGCAGCGCTGGAGACGGCGCTGCCGGCCGCTCTGGACAAGCTCACCGTGGGCGGCCGCATGGTGGTCCTGTCCTACCACTCGCTGGAGGACCGGCTCACCAAGCAGGCGCTCGCCGACCGGGTCCGCAGCAAGGGCCCGGTCGACCTCCCGGTCGAACTGCCCGGGTCGGGCCCGACGTTCCGGCTGCTGAGCCGGGGCGCCGAGCTTCCCGGGGAGGACGAGGTGGCCGCGAACCCGCGGGCCGCCTCGGTGCGGCTGCGGGCCGCGGAACGGCTCGACCCGGAGGCGACCCGGCAGGGGCGTACCGACCGCGAACGGTACCGCCGCCGGGTGAAGGCGATGCACCAACCGGGGACGGGGTCACCGGGGTCCGCGACGGACCCGCGGTCGGCCCCGGGGGACGGGAACGGGACGGACGAGGAGGGGGAGGGGACATGAACGTCGAGAAGCGCGACGGCCGGGGCGCCGTCGGGCAGCGCGCACCGCGGTCGGGGGGCCGGACCACGGCGCAGCGCATGACGCGGGACACGACGGCGGCGACCGACCGTCGGGAGGGGACTCGCGCCCGGGGGGCGCGCGAGTTCCCGACCCAGGGCAGCGCCGCGCTGCGGCCGGCCGAGCGCACCCGGACCACCGGCGCGACGACGCCGCGGCTGCGGGTCGCCCCGCCGCCGCCGATCCGGGTGCCGCGGGCGCCGTTCGTCGGGCTGATCCTGGTGCTCGTGGTCGGCGGGGTGCTCGGCATCCTGGCGATCAACACGAAGATCAACGAGAACGCCTTCCGGCTGGAGAAGCTCCAGCAGCAGCAGGCGAAGCTCGACGTGGACGAGCAGCAGCTGAACAAGGAGATCGCCGAGCAGAAGGATCCCGGCAACCTGACCGCCAACGCCCGCAAGCTGGGCCTGGTCGAGTCGGAGGACCCGGCCTACATCCGGCTGCCGGACGGGAAGACGATCGGCGTCCCGCACCCCGCCGAGGGTGCGCCGTCGGTCACCAGCCAGCAGGGCAACGGAGGCTGAGCAGTGCCACCGAGGTCGGAGGAACCGCGCCGGGACGCCACGGGCTCCCGGCGCGGCTCGTCACGGGGGGCCGAGCCACGGGAGCCGGGCGTCGGGGGCATCTCCGACGCCCGGGCCTACACGCCGCGCGGGCGCACCATCCGGGAGGGCGGCGCCGAGCAGCGTCG
Organism: Micromonospora sp. WMMD754; assembly: GCF_049315235.1. Classification (NCBI taxonomy): domain Bacteria; kingdom Bacillati; phylum Actinomycetota; class Actinomycetes; order Micromonosporales; family Micromonosporaceae; genus Micromonospora; species Micromonospora sp. WMMD754. Next base: position 151,676 of record NZ_CP186058.1, on the reverse strand, counting down.
TACCCCCCGCAGCAGCCGGTCCGGCGACCCGTTCCGGCCGGCGTTGCAGGTGCTCGACGGCGGTCGGGCCGGTCGGGCCGGCCGCCGGGAGCCGGCGCCGGCGGGCGAGCCGGCCCGCGCCGGCCGCCGCACCACCACGTCGGGCGGCCGCGCCGGCGTGGTCCGGACCGTCGCGGACCGCTCCGCCCGCGAACCGTTCGACGACGAGGACGAGGGCCCGCCGCCACGGCGCCGGCCCGGCCCGCGCCGTCCGACGGCCCGCCGGCCGGTACGCAAGCCCCGCCGCCCGCCCAAGCTGGGCGACGCGGGCCGCCGGCTGCGGCTCGGCACCGTGCTGGCGCTGACGCTGTTCGCCAGCATCGGCGTCCGGCTGGTCTACCTGCAGACCGTGGACACCCCGGCGTACGCCGACGGCGGCCTGCCCAACCGGCTCGCCGTGGTCGAGCTGCCGGCGCCGCGGGGGGCCATCCTCGACCGGGCCGGCGAGCCGCTGGCGCACAGCGTCGAGGCCCGGTACGTCTTCGCCGACCCGACCCGGGTCAAGGACCGGTTCGCCACCGCGCGGCTGCTCTCCCCGCTGCTCGGCGTGCCGGCCTCGGACCTGGCCGACAAGATGCGCAAGCGCACCCTGCCCGGCACCGACACCCCGTCGCAGTTCGTCTACCTGGCGCGCGGCGTCGAGATCGGCCGGGCCAAGCAGATCATGGCGCTGGACCTGGCCGGCATCAACGTGCACCGGGACGAGCGGCGCGAGGTGCCCGGCGACGACCTGGCCGCCAACCTGATCGGCTTCGTCAGCCAGGACATGAACGGCCTGGAGGGGCTGGAGGCGAAGTACGACGACGTGCTGCGCGGGCAGGCCGGCAAGCGGACCTACGAGGTGGGTCTGGGCGACCTGGCCGCGCCGATCCCGGGCGGCTACAGCCGCACCACCCAGCCGAAGCCGGGCAGCTCGTTGCGCCTCACCATCAATCGCGACCTCCAGTTCATGACCCAGCGGATTCTGTCCAAGCACCTGGCCGACGCCAAGGGCAGCGTCGGCGCTGCCGTGATCATCGACGTCCCGACCGGCGAGGTGCTGGCCCAGGCCAGCCAGCCCACCTACAACGCGGCCGACCCGGGCAAGGTCGACTCGCCGTCCGACCGGGACGACACCGCCACCACGTTCGTGGTGGACCCCGGCTCGATCCACAAGGCGATCACCTACGGCGCGGCGCTCCAGGAGGGCGTGATCACGCCGAACACCACGTTCCCGGTGGCGAACACGATCGTCCGGGGCGGAGTGCCCTTCAGCGACACCCACCCGGCGAACGGCCGCACCATGAGCATCCCGGGCATGCTCGCCTTCTCGTCCAACGTCGGCACCATCGAGATCGCCGAGAAGCTGGGCAAGGAGCGGCTGATCGACTACCAGAAGCGGTTCGGGCTGGGCCAGGCGACCGGAGAGGGACTGCCGGGCGAGGCGCCCGGCCGGCTGCTCCCGGCCGACCAGTGGAGCGGCTCGGCGTACGGGTCGGTGCCGATCGGGCACAGCGTGGACGCCACGCCGCTGCAGATGGCCGCCGCGTACGCCGCCATCGCCAACAACGGGACGTACGTGCAGCCGCACCTGATCAAGGAGACGATCGGGCCGGACGGCACCCGGACGCCCGCCGCCGCCCCGGTCACCCGCTCGGTGCTCAGCCCGGACAACGCGGCCGACCTGCGCCGGATGCTGGAGGCGGTCACCACGGTCGACAACGGCCCGGGGGAACGGGCCACCGGCCTGGCCGCCGCGGTGCCGGGCTACCGGGTGGCCGGCAAGACCGGCACCGGGCTGCGCTACGACAACGGCAAGCGGCAGCCCGGCGACGTCGGCTCGTTCATCGGGATGGCTCCCGCGGAGAACCCGCGCTACGTGGTGGCGGTGTTCGCCTGGAGCCCCGGCGGCGAGGGCAGCTCGGTCGCCGCGCCGGCGTTCCGGGAGATGATGGGCTACACGCTCCGGCAGAACCGGGTGCCCCCGTCGCTGACCGACAAGTCCCCGAAGTTCGAGGTCTTTCCGCGCTGAGTCGGCACGGCGGGACATCATCGGTGAGTGGCGACGAACCACCGGGGCGGCTGTGCGGTCGGAACCGGACGACCGGGTAGGGTCTGACGCCGTGCCCGGCAATCCACGTCCCGCCACCGTGCGTCCCGTCCGGCTCGGCGACCTCGCCGCCCGACTGGCGCTGACGCCGCCGGAGGCCGCCGCCGAGCCGGCCGTCACCGGCATCACCCACGCCAGCCAGGAGGTCCGTCCCGGCGACCTGTACGCCGCCCTGCCCGGCGCCCGCCGGCACGGCGCGGAGTTCGCCGCCGCCGCGGCCGGCGCCGGCGCGGTGGCCGTGCTGACCGACCCGGCCGGCGTGGCGCTGGCCGCCGACGCCGGGCTGCCCGTGCTGGTCGTCGACGACCCCCGGGCCGCGCTCGGCGAGGTCGCCGCCATGGTCTACGGCGACCCGACCGCCGGGCTGACCGTGATCGGGGTGACCGGCACCGCCGGCAAGACCTCCACCAGCTACCTGATCGAGTCCGGCCTGCGCGCCGCCGGGCACACCACCGGCCTGATCGGCACCGTGGAGACCCGCCTCGGTGACCTGGTGGTGGACAGCGTCCGGACCACCCCGGAGGCCACCGACCTGCACGCCATGCTCGCGGTGGCCCGCGAGCGGGGAGTGGACGCGGTGGTCATGGAGGTGTCCAGCCACGCGCTCGCCATGGGCCGGGTCGGCGGGGTCCGGTTCGACGTCGGCGGCTACACCAACTTCGGCTCCGACCACCTGGACTTCCACGCCGACGAGGCGGACTACTTCGCCGCCAAGGCCCGCCTCTTCGACGGGCGCTGCCGGGTGGAGGTGCTCAACCACGACGACCCGGCGCTGCGCCCGCTGCACAAGCCGGAGACCGTGACCTACTCGGCGGCCGGCGACCCGACCGCAACCTGGTGGGCCGACGGGATCGACGGGGAGGGCTACGCCCAGCGCTTCACGCTGCACGGCCCGGACGGGCTGACGCTGCCCACCGCCGTGGCGCTGCCCGGCCGGCACAACGTGGCCAACGCGTTGCTGGCCGTGGCCACCCTGGTCGCCGCCGGCGTCGACCCGGCCGTCGCGGCGCGCGGCGTGGCCGCCTGCGGCGGCGTGCCCGGCCGGCTGGAGTTGGTCAGCGGCGACGCCCCGGTGCGCGGGGTGGTCGACTACGCGCACAAGGCGAACGCCATCGAGGCGGTGCTGACCGCGCTGCGCGGCCTGACCGACGGCCGGCTGGTCTGCGTGCTGGGCGCCGGCGGCGACCGGGACCGGGGCAAGCGCCCGGTGATGGGCGAGGTGGCCGCCCGGGGCGCCGACGTGGTGCTGGTGACCGACGACAACCCGCGTACCGAGGACCCGGCCCTGATCCGCTCCGAGGTGCTGGCCGGCGCGTACGCCGCCGCCGCACCGGCCCGGATCATCGAGGTGCCCGGCCGGCGGGCGGCGATCGAGGAGGCGGTCCGGGTGGCCGAACCGGGTGACGTGGTGGCGGTGCTGGGCAAGGGCCAGGAACGTGGCCAGGAGATCGGCGGCGAGGTGCTGCCGTTCGACGACCGGGTGGAGCTGGCGGCGGCGCTGCGCGCCCGCTTCGGTGACCTGGTGGGTCGGCGATGATCCCGCTGACGCTGGCCGAGGTGGCCGCCGCGGTCGACGGCCGACTGACCGGCGCCGACCCGGACGCCCGGGTCACCGGGACGGTGGAGTTCGACTCCCGCAAGGTGGCGCCGGGCGGCCTCTTCGTCGCCTTCCCCGGCGAGCGGGTCGACGGCCACGACTACGCCGCCGGCGCGGTGGAGTCCGGCGCGGTGGCCGTGCTCGGCACCCGGGAGGTGCCCGGCGTGCCGATGGTGCTGGTCGACGACGCGCTCGACGCGATGGGCCGGCTGGCCCGCGCCGTGGTCGACCGGCTTCCCGCACTCACCGTGATCGGGCTGACCGGCTCCTCCGGCAAGACCACCACCAAGGATCTGATCGCCCAGCTGGCGGTCCGGCTCGGCCCGACCGTGGCGCCGCCCGGATCGTTCAACAACGAGCTGGGGCACCCCTACACCGCGTTGCAGGCCACGCCGGAGACGCGCTACCTGGTGATGGAGAAGGGCGCCCGCGGGGTGGGCCACGTCCGTTACCTGTGCGACGTGGTGCCGCCGCGGATCTCGGTGGTGCTCAACGTCGGGGTGGCGCACCTCGGTGAGTTCGGTTCGGTGGAGGCCATCGCGCTGGCCAAGGGGGAACTGGTCGAGGCGCTGCCCGCCGACGGGCTGGCCGTGCTGAACGCCGACGACCCCCGGGTCGACGCGATGGCGTCGCGGACGCCGGCCCGGGTGGTCCGCTACGGCGAGTCCGCGCACGCCGACGTGCGCGCCGTGGACGTGACGCTGGACGGCCGGGGACGGCCCTCGTACACGCTGGTCACCCCGGAGGGCAGCGCCCCGGTGCGGCTCGGGTTGACCGGCCGGCACCAGGTGTCCAACTCCCTCGCGGCCGCGGCGGTCGGCCGGGAGCTCGGCCTGCCGCTGTCCGACCTGGCGGCGGCGCTGAACGAGCTGGGTCTGGTCTCCACCCGGCGGATGGACGTCGTCGAACGCTCCGACGGCGTGACCCTGATCGACGACTCGTACAACGCCAACCCGGCCTCGACCGGCGTGGCGCTGCGCGCCTTGGCCAGCATGCGCGGCGAGGGGCGTACCGTCGCGGTGCTCGGCTACATGGCCGAGCTGGGCGACTTCGAACGGGAGGGACATCAGCAGGTCGGCCGGCTCGCGGCCGAGCTGGGTGTGGACCGGCTGCTCGTGGTGGGCGAGCCGGCGGCGCCGATCCACGAGGGCGCGACAGCGGTAGGCAACTGGGGAGGAGAGTCGGTGCTGCTCACCGATCAGGCGGCGGCCGTCGAGGTGCTGCGGAGCGAGCTGCGTCCGGGTGACGTGGTGCTGGTGAAGGGCTCCCGGTACCGGACCTGGGAGGTGGCCGACGCGCTGCGCGCGGACGCCGGTGCGGACGGGACGGAGGGCGGCGCCGCATGAGGGCGGTCATCGTCGCCATCGGGGTCGCGTTCCTGATCTCGCTGTTCTGCACCCCGATCGCGATCAAGGTGTTCGCCCGGCTGAAGGCCGGCCAGCCGATCCGATCGAACCTCGGGCTCGCCAGCAACGAGGGCAAGAAGGGCACGCCGACCATGGGCGGCGTGGTCTTCATCCTGGCCACGGTCATCGCGTACGTCGCCGGGCACCTGGCCCTGACCACGCTGCCGGACGCGCAGATCGCCCAGGTCGAGCCGACCATCACGGCGCTGGTGCTGCTGGGGCTGATGGTGTTCTCCGGCGCGGTCGGCTTCATCGACGACTTCCTGAAGGTCCGCAAGCGGCACAGCGGCGGCCTCAACAAGCGGGGCAAGCTGGCCGGGCAGATCCTCGTCGGCGCGGTCTTCGGCGCGGTGGCGGTCTACTTCCCGTCGAGCATGACCGACGTCAGCGGCAACGCGACCAACACCGAGACGGTGGGCAGCACCACGCTGAGCTTCATCCGGGACATCCCGGCGCTGGAGATCGGCAAGATCGGCGCGGTGATCGTCATCATCATGGTGGTGATGGCGGCGACCAACGGCGTCAACCTCACCGACGGCCTGGACGGCCTGGCCACCGGCGCCTCGGTGATGGTGCTCGCCGCGTACGCGTTGATCGCGTTCTGGCAGTACCGGCACTGGTGTGCGGACCCGAACTACCCGGCCGGGGAATACTGCTACACCGTGCGCGACCCGCTGGAGATCGCGCTGATCGCCGGCGCGGCGGCCGGGGCCTGCGTCGGCTTCCTCTGGTGGAACACCTCGCCGGCCCGCATCTTCATGGGTGACACCGGCGCGCTCGGGCTGGGCGGCCTGATCGCCGGCATGGCGATGTCCACCCGGACCGTCCTGCTGCTGCCGATCCTGGGCGGCCTGTTCGTGATCATCACGATGTCGGTGGTCATCCAGATCATCTCGTTCCGCACCACCGGCAAGCGGGTGTTCCGGATGTCGCCGCTGCAGCACCATTTCGAGTTGGCCGGCTGGAGCGAGGTCAACATCGTGGTCCGGTTCTGGATCATCGCCGGGATCGGGGTGGCCATCGCGCTGGGCCTGTTCTACAGCGAGTTCCTCGCCGCGGTCAGCTAGGTGTAAGGAAGGGCCCCTTCTTAACAGACGTCTGTTAAGAAGGGGCCCTTCCTTCAGTTCCGACACGCCGACCGGGCGGTTGCGCCACGGGCGGGCGGGTCGAGCCGCCATGATGGGCGTGTGGGGGAGGGACGAGACATCCAGGCCAGCAGCGACCCGCCGATCCGCCGCGCGCCCGCGGCCACGCCGCCGGCCGATCCACCGACCGTCGCGGCGGGCTGGGATCCGGCCGGCGGCCTGGCCGCGTTGCGCGGCCTGCTGGCCCGCCCGCTCGCCTCCTACTACCTGTTGCTGTCCAGCACCGGCCTGCTGCTGCTGATCGGCCTCACCATGGTCTTCTCCGCGACCAGCGTGAAGGATTTCGCCGAGGGCGGCGACGCGTCGGCGTCGCTGACCAAGCAGGCCGTCTTCGCGGTGATCGGCATCGGCGCGTTCTGGGCCTGTCAGCGGCTGCCCGCACGCACGTTCCGGGCGGTGAGCCGCCCGGCTCTCGGCGTGGCGGTGGCGCTGATGCTGCTGCTCAACCTACTCGTCGCGCTGGAATCGCTGTTCGGGGTGGCGTCCATCGGGCCGTTGAAGGCCGAACTCCTGTCGCTCTCCCTCGGCCCGATCTCGCTGCAACCGGTCGAGGTGGCGAAGTTCGCGCTGGTGCTGTGGGCGGCGCACGTGCTGGCCCGCAAGGGCGCCGCGCTGGGCTGGTGGCGGGAACTGGCCACGCCGCTGTTCCCGGTGGTCGGTCTGCTGTTCGTGCTGGTCGGCTTCAACGACCTGGGCAGCATGCTCTGCCTGCTGGCGCTCGTGGTCGGGCTGCTGTGGGCGGCCGGCGTGCGGGGCCGGGTCTTCGCCGCGCTCTCCACGATCGGGCTGGCCGGCATCGGCCTGCTGGTGGCCGCCGCCTCGCTCGGCGCGGGCTCGGGCTCGCGGGACGCCGACAACTACCGGCTCGGCCGGCTCACCATGTGGCTCGACCCGCCGTCGCCGAAGACCTGCTTCGAGCAGGAGCTGGACTACTGCTACCAGCTCGTGCAGGCCCGCTACGCGATCGGCAACGGCGGCTGGTTCGGCGTCGGCCTGGGCCAGAGCTCACTGAAGTGGAACTACCTGCCCGAGGCGCACAACGACTTCATCTTCGCCATCGTCGCCGAGGAGTTGGGCGTGGTGGGCTGCACCGTGATCCTGGCGCTGTTCGCCGTGCTCGCGTACACCGGGATGCGGATCGCCCGCCGGGTCGAGGACCCGTTCCGCCGGCTCGCCGCCGCCGGTGTGACCGCCTGGCTGGTCGGCCAGGCCGTGATCAACATCGGTGGCGTCACCGGTCTGCTGCCGCTGACCGGCGTACCCCTGCCGTTCATCTCCGACGGCGGCAGCGCCCTGGTGGTGACGCTGGCCGCGATCGGCATGCTCGCCTCCTTCGCCCGCGCCGAGCCGGACGCGGCCCGCGCCCTGCATGCCCGTCCGCCGGCCCGATGGGTCCGACTAGTGTGGGCCCCGTTGCCGCCGCTTCCCGGCCGGCGCCGTCGACCGGCGCCGCCCCCGGCGGACCGTGGGTCCGTGCCCCGGTCCCGGCAGCGACGGCAGGACGACCAGGCCGCGCCGCGCGGCGCCCGGCCCGACCGGGCGCGCGCCGGCTCGGCGAGCGAGAGGAGACGCTGATGGGTCCGCTGCGTTCGGTGGTGCTCTGCGGAGGGGGTACGGGCGGGCACATCTACCCGCTGCTCGCCTTCGCCGACTGCCTGCGCCGACACGACCCGAGCGTCCGGATCACGTGTCTGGGCACACCCAAGGGCCTGGAGAACGAGCTGATCCCGCCGGCCGGCTACGACCTGCGCCAGATCCCGGCCTACCAGCTGCCCCGGTCGGTCAACATGAGCCTGGTGCGCACGCCGGACCGGATGTGGAAGGCGGCCCGCGCGGCGGGCAAGGTGATCGACGAGGTCCAGGCCGACGTGGTGATCGGCTTCGGCGGGTACGTCTCGGTGCCCGGCTACCTGGCCGCGTGGCGCCGCGACCTGCCGATCGTCATCCACGAGGTCAACGTGCCGCCGGGCGTGGCGAACCGGCTCGGCATGAAGTTCACCAAGAACGTCGCGGTGGGCTTCCCGCACCAGCCGGCCCAGGCCGAGGCGCTGCGCGACGCCCGGGTGGTCGGCGTACCGCTGCGCCGTGGCATCGCCGGGCTGGACCGGGCCGCCCTGCGCGACGCCGCCCGCGCCCACTTCGGGCTCCGCCCCGACCTGCCGGTGCTCTTCGTGGCCGGTGGCTCGCAGGGCGCCCGCTCGATCAACCTGGCGGTGTCCGGCGCAGCGAAGGAGCTGGCCCGCAACGGCGTGCAGGTGCTGCACGTGATCGGCGCCCGCAACGAGGCGGTCTCCGTCCCCACCGACCTGCCGGTGCCGTACGTGACGCTGCCCTACCTGTCCGAGATGGAGCTGGGCTACGCGGCGGCCGACCTGATGCTGGGTCGGGGCGGCGCCATGACCTGCGCCGAGGTCGCCGCGATCGGCCTGCCCACGATCTACGTGCCCTACCCGCACAGCAACCAGGAGCAGAAGCGCAACGCGCTGCCCGTGGTGGAGGCCGGTGGCGGCCTGCTGGTCGACGACGCCGAGGTGACCCCGGCCTGGGTGGAGCGCACGGTGATCCCGCTGATCCGGGACCCGCAGCGGCTCTGGGCGATGAGCCACGCCGCGGCCGCGTACGGCCGACGCGACGGGGACGTGGCGTTGCTGAACTTCGTCTACGAGGCGGTGGGCCGGTGATGGGCCGCGCCGCGACGGGAAGGTACCTCTCATGAACACCGCGCAGTTCACGCCCGCCGGCACGACGACCGCGGAGGACCTGGGCCGGATCCACCTGATCGGGGTGGGCGGGGTCGGGATGGCCGGCCTGGCCCGGCTCTTCCTCACCCGGGGCCTGCCGGTCTCCGGCAGCGAGCTGCGGGAGTGGCCGTCCCTGGCCGGCCTGCGGGCGCTGGGCGGGACGATCCACTCGACGCACGAGGCGGCCAACCTGGACGGGGTGGACACGGTCGTCTACTCCTCGGCGATCCCGCAGGACCACCTGGAGATGGTTGAAGCGCGCCGGCGGGGCCTGCGGGTGCTGCACCGATCCGAGGCGCTGGCGGCGGCGATGACCGGCCGGCGCACGGTGGCGGTCGCCGGCACGCACGGCAAGACCTCCACCACGTCGATGGTCACCATGGTGCTCCAGCAGGCCGGCACCGACCCGTCCTTCGTCATCGGCGGGGAGATCTCCGAGGTCGGCTCCGGCGCGCACCACGGCACCGGAGAGCACTTCGTGGTCGAGGCGGACGAGAGCGACCGGTCCTTCCTCATCTACCGCCCGTACGTGTCGATCATCACGAACATCGAGGCGGACCACCTCAACACGTACGGCGACCTGGCCAACCTGGAGGCCGCGTTCGCGGAGTTCGCCCGCCTCACCGACCCGGACGGGTTCGTCGTCACCTGCGCCGACGACGCGGGCGGCCGGCGGCTGGCCGAGACGCTGCGGGCGGAGGGGCGTCGGGTGTGGACGTACGGCGAGTCCGCCGACGCCGACCTGCGGATGAGCGACGTCACCTCCTCCGCGCAGGGGGTGCGCTACCTGGCCGAGGTCGAGGGCCGGTCGCTGGGCGAGATCCGGCTGCCGATCCCGGGTCGGCACATGGCGCTCAACAGCGCCGCCGCGGTGCTCGCGGCGTACCTGCTGGAGTTGCCGGTGGCGGCGGCGGAGGCCGCGCTCGGCGCGTTCCCCGGCGTGCGGCGGCGCTTCGAGCGCAAGGGTGTCGCGGACGGCGTGCTGGTCTACGACGAGTACGCCTACCACCCGACCTCGATGACGCTGGCCCTGCAGACGCTGCGCGAGGTGGCCGGCGACGGACGGCTGATCGTGGTGTTCCAGCCCTACCGGCTCTACCGCACCCGGGACCTGCAGGCGGAGATCGCCGCCGCCCTCGGCATCGCCGACGAGCTGGTGCTGCTGGAGGTGTTCGGCCCGGGCGAGATGCGCCGGCCCGGCGAGGGCTCGGCCGCGTTGATCGAGGCGGTGCCGCTGCCGGCCGAGCACAAGGTGTTCGTCGAGGCGTGGGACGACGTGCCGGCCGAGGTGGCCCGCCGGGCCCGTACCGGAGACGTGGTGGTGACCATGGGCGCGCCGCCGATCTCGCTGATGGGCGACCAGTTGCTGGACGCGTTGCTGGCGCGGGCCGGAGGCGCCGCGGCGCTGGGCGCCGGCGTCGACCCGGACGGCGCGGCGGCCACCGCCGGATGAGCCCGGGGCCGGCCCGCGGCCGCACCCCCGGCCAGGACGGCGGGTCGGGGCGGCGCAGCCCGGTCCGGCGCTGGCAGCTGGTGCGCGCCGGCGCGGACGCGGTGCCGCCGTCCACCCGTCGCTTCATGGCCCGGGCCCGGCAGCGGCGGATGCGGGCGGCGCTGCCCTGGGCGGTCGCCGCCGCGGTGGCGGCCGTCGCCGGGCTGGTCGCCTGGACGGTGCTCGGCACCGGCCTGTTCGGTGTGCGCGACGTCCGGGTGGTCGGCGCGCGCACGGTCACGCCGGTGGAGATCCGGGACGCCGCGGCGGTGCCGGACAACGCGCCGCTGGCCCGGGTGGACCTGGCCGCGACCGCGCGCCGGGTGGGCGCGCTGCCGCCGGTGGCGCGGGCCACGGTGGAGCGGGACTGGCCGGGGACGCTGGTCATCCGGGTCGAGGAGCGGGTGGCGGTGGCGGCGGTGCCGCAGGGCGAGCGGTTCGCGGTGGTCGACGGTTCCGGTGTGGTCTTCCAGCACCTGGACCAGGCGCCGACGGGGATGCCGTTGGTCAGGGTCGCCCGCCCGGGCCCGGACGACCCGGGCACCCGGGCCGGGTTGGCGGTGCTGGCCGCGCTCGGTCCGAAGCTGCGCGCGGAGCTGGTCGCGGTCGACGTGGCCGGGCTGGCCCGGATCACGTTGCTGCTGCGCGGCGACCGCGAGGTGTTCTGGGGGGACGCCTCGCGCAGCTCGGACAAGTCCACGGTGGCCACCGCGTTGCTGGGGCGCCGGGCCGACCGCATCGACGTCAGCGCCCCGGACGTGGTCACGTTCCAGTAGCCCCGGGGCGGCGAGCGGCCCTTGTGTCCCGGGTCGCTCGGTCGGCGACACGCCGGAAGGGTCCTTGGCTCCTGGCGCGGCGGCGCATACGTTGCCCCGAAGAGATCAGTGGTTGACATAGCCCTAAGCCTCTAGTAGAGGGTGAGGGTTCAGCCGTCGGAGAGTTCAGGGCAGATGCTCCGCCGCTGGTCCGGCCAAGCCGTGTGGGGTCGGCCCATGCCAATCTCGAAGGGAAAGGACCGGAGATGACACCTCCGCACAACTACCTGGCGGTCATCAAGGTCGTCGGCATCGGGGGTGGCGGCGTGAACGCCGTCAACCGGATGATCGAGGTTGGGCTCAAGGGCGTCGAGTTCATCGCGATCAACACCGACGCGCAGGCGCTGCTGATGAGCGACGCCGACGTGAAGCTCGACGTGGGCCGGGAGCTGACCCGGGGGCTGGGCGCCGGCGCCAACCCGGACGTCGGCAAGAACGCCGCCGAGGACCACCGGGACGAGATCGAGGAGGTGCTCAAGGGCGCCGACATGGTCTTCGTGACCTGCGGCGAGGGCGGCGGCACCGGCACCGGCGGCGCGCCGGTGGTGGCGAACATCGCCCGCAAGCTCGGCGCGCTCACCATCGGCGTGGTCACCCGGCCGTTCTCGTTCGAGGGCAAGCGCCGCCAGGTGCAGGCCGAGGCGGGGATCGAGGAGCTGCGCAACCAGTGCGACACGCTCATCGTCATCCCGAACGACCGGCTGCTGGCCCTCGGCGACCGCAACATCTCCATGATGGACGCGTTCCGCACCGCGGACCAGGTGCTGCTCTCCGGTGTCCAGGGCATCACCGACCTGATCACCACGCCGGGTCTGATCAACCTGGACTTCGCCGACGTGAAGAGCGTGATGAGCGGCGCCGGCAGTGCGCTCATGGGCATCGGCAGCGCCCGGGGCGAGAACCGCGCCGTGGAGGCGGCCGAGGCGGCCATCTCCAGCCCGCTGCTGGAGCAGAGCATGGACGGCGCGCGGGGCGTGCTGCTCTCCATCGCCGGCGGCTCGGACCTCGGCCTGTTCGAGATCAACGACGCCGCGCAGCTGGTCACCGACGCGGCCCACCCGGACGCGAACATCATCTTCGGCGCGGTCATCGACGACGCGCTCGGCGACGAGGTGCGGGTGACCGTGATCGCGGCCGGCTTCGACGGGGGCGCTCCGGCGTACAAGGCGGTCGAGCCGCCGCGCAAGAGCAACCAGAACCCGCCGGCGCAGTCGAACGCGCCGGTGAGCCCGCCGGCCACCATGCCGGCCCCGCAGCAGCCGTCGCGCCGGGTGCTCTTCGACGACGTCGACGTGCCCGATTTCCTCAAGAACGGGTCCTGAGCCGCCCCGATGACGGAGTCACCCCTGACGGTGCGGCCGGAGCGTCGCACCGAGCTCGCGGCCGGGCTGGCCCGGGTCCGGTCCCGGATCGCGGACGCCTGCGCGGCGGCCGGCCGGTCCCCGGACTCGGTCACCCTGGTCGCGGTCACCAAGACGTACCCGGCGGTCGACGTGCTCGCGCTGGCCGAGCTGGGGGTGCGCGACGTGGGGGAGAACCGGGACCAGGAGGCGGCGCCGAAGGCGGCGGCGGTGGCCGCCGCCGGGGCCACGCCGCGCTGGCACTTCATCGGCCAGCTGCAACGCAACAAGGCCCGGTCGGTGGTCCGGTACGCCGACGTGGTCCAGTCGGTCGACAGCGTCCGGCTGGCCGCCGCGCTCGCCACCGCCGCGACCGCCGCCCGGGACCGGCCGTTGGACGTGTTGGTGCAGGTGAGCATCGACGGCGACGCGGCCCGGGGCGGGGCGCTGCCGGGCCTGGCCGACCCCGATCGGGGGCTCGACCCGGTGGCCGCGGCGGTGGCCGGCGCGGACGGGCTGCGACTGGCCGGTCTGATGGCGGTGGCGCCGCTGGGCTGGGAGCCGGACCGGGCGTTCGCCCGGCTGGCCGAGGTGGCGGCGCGGCTGCGCGGCGACCATCCGGGTGCCACGGTGCTGTCGGCGGGGATGAGCGGCGACCTGGAGAGCGCTGTCGCGCACGGCGCGACACATGTCCGCGTCGGCAGCGCGTTGCTCGGAATGCGCCCCACGCTGGGGTAGCCTGACCACGACGGAAGCAAATTACATCAGTGTTGTTCAGGACGGCGTTCCCGTAGCCGGGGGCCGTGGCGGGCGGGCCGCGAACCGCACGTCAGGGGATTGCCGATCCGGTCCGGTGGGCATGATCGTCCACTCGTGATCAAGCGACACGGCACGGGGGCGCGTGCCGCACGGCGGACGGAAGGGCGCGGGGATGGGTGCACTGCGCAAGGCGGGGGTCTGGCTCGGTCTCGTCGAGGAGGACGACGAGCGGGCGTACGAGGACGGTGGCTACGACAAGGGTGGCTACCGGGACTCGTCGCGCTACCGGTCGAGCCGGTACGCCGAGGAGTTCGCCGACGAGGACGACGACGAGGCCGACGAGGCGCCGACGACCCGGAGCCGGGTCGGCGAGCGGGGTCGGCTGAGCGAGCGCACCGGCCGCGCCGTCGACGCCGACCGGTCCGAGGTCGAGCGCCCGGAGCGGGCCGAGCGGACCGAGCGCTCCAGCGTCCGGTCGATCACCCGCTCCTCCGACGGCTCCGGCGCGCTGAGCTACCACACCCGGGACAACCTCGCCCTCGCGCCGCAGGCCCAGCCGCGCGAGCGGGTGGTGGCTCCGGAGGAGGAGCAGCGCTACCAGATCACCACCCTGCACCCGACGACGTACCGCGAGGCGCGGACCATCGGCGAGCACTTCCGGGACGGGGTGCCGGTGATCATCAACCTCACCGAGATGGACGAGGCGGACGCCCGCCGGCTGGTGGACTTCGCCGCCGGGCTCGCGTTCGGCCTGCGCGGTACGATCGAGCGCGTGACCAACCGGGTGTTCCTGCTCTCACCGGCCAACGTCCAGGTCACCGCGGAGGACAAGGCCAAGATCGCTGAGGGCGGCTTTTTCAGCCTGAGCTAGCCCGCACGACCGAGGGACGTCGCCTGCCGTGTTGTCGATCCTGTTCCAGGTGCTCTACCTGCTGCTGTACTTCTTCCTGCTCGTCCTTCTTGCCCGATTTGTTCTCGGCGCGGTGCTGGCCTACGGTCGCCGCTGGCAGCCGGGGCGTGGCGCATCGGCGGGACTGGAAGTCGTGTGGAGCGTCACTGATCCGCCCCTGCGAGCGTTGAGGCGTGTGATCCCACCACTGCGAATTGGTACCGTGAGCATCGACCTGGCCTCCCTTGTGCTCCTGGTTATCCTGTTCGTGCTGATGGAGTTCGTGTTACAGCGCCTGATCGTGGCGTTCGCCTGACCAGAGCGCTTTCGCGGCCGCAACTGACCCGAGGAGTTTCGATGCCGCTGACCCCGGCCGACGTCCACAACGTCGCCTTCAAAAAGCCGCCGATCGGCAAGCGGGGGTATGACGAGGAGGAGGTCGACGCCTTCCTGGACGAGGTCGAGCGTGAGCTGGCCCGTCTGATCGAGGAGAACAACGAGCTGCGCGCCCAGGTGGAGCGCGGCGGTCGGGGTGGCGCGCCCGCCGGCCCCGGCGGCGACGCCCGCCTCGCGGCGGAGCTCAACGACGTCAAGGCCCAGCTCGACCGGGTGCAGCGCGACAAGGCGGCCGCCGAGCAGGCGGCCCGGGCGATGCAGGCCGAGCTGGAGCAGGTCCGCACGCAGGGCGGCCCGGCGGGGGTGACCGGGGACGGCGAGCAGCAGGCGCTGCGCGTGCTGATGATGGCCCAGCGCACCGCGGACGACCACGTCTCCGACGCCCGGCGCGAGGCCGACAGCCTGCTCTCCGAGGCCCGGTCCAAGGCCGAGGAGGTCACCCGCGAGGCGCGCGCCAAGGCCGACGCCCTGGAGCGGGACGCCCGCCAGCGGCACCAGGAGGCCATGGGCGGCCTGGACGCCAAGCGGACCGCGCTGCAGAAGCACATCGAGGAGCTCAAGCAGTTCGAGCGGGAGTACCGCACCCGTCTCAAGGCCTACCTGGAGAGCCAGCTGCGTGACCTGGACGGTCGCGGGCAGGGCCTCGAGGTCGAGATGAACCGCGCCGAGGGCACCCGTGCCGCCGGCGGCAGCAACGGCCTCGCCACGGCCGGCCTCGCCGGCTCGTACGGTGGCGGCCGCGCCGGCTCGCTCGAGTCCGGCCGCTGATCCCGCGTCGGTGGCCGTCCCCGGGACGGCCACCGACCGCCCAGACCGACACGACGCGGCCGGGGGTGAGCTGTGATAGCCGCGAGCGTCCTGCTCATCCTCGTCGCGGTCGTGCTGCTGGTGGTGGGCCTGGCCGGTGGGTCGAGCCCGCTGCTGATCGTGTCGATCGCGGCCAGCCTGCTGTCCGCCGTCGCCTTCGTCGCGTTCGCCCGCCAGGCGGCCGCCGCGAGGGCCACGGCGGGTCGGGAAGCCGGCCCGCGCACCCGGACCGCGCGCTCCGGCCCGTCCCCGGACGAGCCGGTGAGCCCGGTCCCGCACCACACGTCGACGGTCGGCGCCGGCGGATCCGGGTGGCGGCAACCGCCCGGGTCGCCGGTGGCCGAGCCGTACGACCCGCCGGCCGACGCCTGGGCGCCCCCGGTGCCCCGCGCCGAGGTGACACCGACCTCGCCCGCGCCGGGCGACCTGTCCGAGGGTGAGCCCCCGGCCGAACACCTCACCGCCGGCGAACTGGCCCGGCTGGTGCGGCTGCCGGAGGAGGTCCGGGTCGTCGACGGCCACCCCCGCTTCCACCTGACCGACTGCCCGCACCTGGTGGGCCGGGCGGACGAACCGCTGCCGGTCGCCGAGGCGGTCGAGCTCGGCTTCACCCCGTGCGCCCACTGCGCCGCGGGCACCACGCTGCTCGCCGACGCCCGGCCGTACTGACCATGACGATCGCGGACACCCCGCTCACCGTCGCGGTGCGCGTGAAGCCCGGCGCGTCCCGGGCCCGGGTGGGCGGTCGCCACGACGGGCCGCACGGTCCCGCGCTCGTCGTCGCCGTGCACGCGCCGCCGGTCGACGGCCGGGCCACCGAGGCGGTCCGGCGGGCGCTGGCGGACGCGCTGGGCGTCCGGCCCGCCGCGGTGTCGCTGCGGTCCGGCGCGGCCAGCCGGGACAAGATCTTCCTGGTGGCGCACCCGCCCGACGGGTTGCCCGAGGTGCTGCGTCGGCTGCGCGACGGCAGCGCCGGGTGAGGAACCGTCGGGCCGGTCGGCGATGACCCCGGGGCTGAACCTCGCGCTGCTGGTGGGCGCGGCCGTGCTGCTGGTCGCGGTGGGCGCGGTGCGCTTCTCCACCCGCCTCGGCGTGCCCAGCCTGCTGGTCTACCTGGCGCTGGGCGTGCTGATCGGCGAGGCGGGCCTGGGGATCGACTTCGACGACGTCGAGCTGACCCGGGTGCTCGGCTTCTGCGCGCTCATCGTGATCATCGCCGAGGGCGGGTTGAGCGCCCGGTGGAGCACGCTGCGCCCGGTGCTCGGCCTGGCCTCGGCGTTGTCCACGGTCGGCGTGGTGGTCAGCATCGTGGTCGTCGGCGTGGTGGTGCACCTGCTGCTGGACCTGGACTGGCGGCTGGCCCTGCTCTACGGCGCGGTGCTGTCGTCCACCGACGCGGCGGCGGTCTTCGCCACCCTGCGCCGGCTGCGCCTGCCACCGCGACTGGTGGCCACGCTGGAGGCCGAGTCCGGGATGAACGACGCCCCGGTGGTCCTGCTGGTGCTGCTGCTGTCGCGGGCCGGGGCCGAGGCGGCCCACCCCTGGTGGTACGAGGCGCTGGTGCTCGGCTACGAGCTGGGGGCGGGCGCGGCGGTCGGGGTGGGCGCCGGCCTGGCCGGGCGGTACGCCTTGCGGCGCGCCGCGCTTCCCTCGTCCGGGCTCTACCCGATCGCGGTGGTCGGCTTCACGGTGCTGGCGTACGCGGCCGGGTCGGTGCTGCACGCCTCCGGCTTCCTGGCCGTCTACGTGGCCGGGGTGCTGCTCGGCAACTCCCGGCTGCCGCACCGGCAGGCGATCCTCGGCTTCGCCGACGGGCTGGCCTGGCTGGCCCAGATCGGCCTGTTCGTGCTGCTGGGCCTGTTGGTGTCGCCGAGCCGGCTGGACGCCGCGGTGCTGCCGGCGGTGATCACCGGGCTGGCCCTGCTGCTGCTCGCCCGGCCGCTGTCGGTGGCGGTGTCCGCGCTGCCGTTCCGGGTGAACCTGCGCGAGCAGCTCTTCCTGTCCTGGGCCGGCCTGCGCGGGGCGGTGCCGATCGTGCTGGCCACCATCCCGCTCTCGCTGCGGGTGCCGGGCGCGGACCGGCTCTTCGACGCGGTGTTCGTGCTGGTGGTGATCTTCACGCTGCTCCAGGCCGGGACGCTGGCCCGGGCGGCCCGCCGGTTGGGCGTGACCGCGCCCGCGGAGGCGAGCGAGATCCTGCTGGAGACCGCGCCGCTGGAGCGGATGCGGGCCGACCTGCTCCAGCTGGAGGTGCCGGCCGGCTCCCGGCTGGCCGGGGTGCACGTGGACGAGCTGCGGCTGCCGGTGGGCGCCGCGGTCACGCTGGTGCTGCGGGACGGGGTCGGCTTCGTGCCCGGTCCGGACACCCGGCTGAAGGTGGGGGACAGCCTGCTCATCGTCGCCACCGCCGGGGTGCGGGACGCCACCGAGCGGCGGTTGCGGGCGGTCAGTCGCCGGGGCCGGTTGGCCCGCTGGTTTGGGGAGTACGGGGAGGACCGGACCGGCTGATCTGCTAGCGTTCCTTTTGCCCCGGTTAGTGGCATTCCGGGGCGGAAACGCGGAGCGACGGTGCGGCACGTTGTCGGACGCCTGTACGTTCCGTATTCTTGCCAACCTCCGGAGTGCGCGGCGCGGTCGCCGTGCGCCCGTCTGTTCGTGGGGGACGCCGGCGCCGGTGACCCCTGCCCACGTACCGCTGAGCGCCGCGCCCACGCGGCTGAGGGAGCTGACGATGGCGAAGCCAGCCGAGACCAGGACCGCCGGCCGCAAGCCGGTGGCGAAGGCCACCCGCAGCGCGGCGGAGACCGAGAAGATCCGGGCCGCCCTGGCGGCACGGCGGGACGAGCTCAACGCCGAGTACGATCAGACGCTGAGCGAGATCACCGAGCTGCAGCGCGACCGGCTGACCGACTCGGCCGGGGACGACCAGGCCGACACCGGCACCAAGACGTTCGAGCGCGAGCAGGAGATCTCTCTCGCCAACAGCATCAAGGAGCGGATCACGCAGGTCGAGCGCGCGCTGGAGCGCCTCGACGAGGGTGGCTACGGCTGGTGCGAGCGGTGCGGCAACCCGATCCCGGTGGAGCGGCTCGCCGCGTTCCCGTCGGCCACCCTCTGCGTGAGCTGCAAGCAGCTGGAGGAGCGGCGCTGACGTCCGCTCCCCGGCGGCCGTACGGCAGACGGTGACCGCCACCGTCGCGAGCGTCGATGGGGAGCAGATGACCGCAGCACCGCCCGCCGGGTCCGGCACCACCGAGACGGGCGCCGGCGCGCCCCGCCGAAAGGCGGTCGGCCTGCTGCTCGGCGTGTCCCTGGTCTCGCTCCTGGCGGACCTCGGCACGAAGCAGCTCGCGCTCAGCGAGCTGCCCGGCCGGGAGGAGCCGGTGTCGGTGCTCGGCGGCGCCGTCTACTTCACCCTCACCCGCAACAGCGGCGCGGCCTGGAGCATCGGCTCCGACCACACCTGGGTCTTCCCGCTGATCACGTTCGGCGTGATCGGCTGGATCGCCTGGATGGCGCTGCGGCTGCGCTCGCTGCCCTGGGCGGTGTCGCTGGGTCTGGTGCTGGGCGGCGCGCTGGGCAACCTGGCCGACCGGATCTTCCGCGCGCCGGGGCACTTCGTCGGCCACGTGGTCGACATGATCAGCGTGTTCGGCCCGTACGGCGAGTTCTTCCCGGTGTTCAACCTGGCCGACAGCTCGCTGTTCTGCGGCGTGGTGCTGGCGGTCTTCCTGGAGCTGACCGGCCGGCAGCGCGACGGCTCCCGGGCCGCCGCGAAACCCGCCACCGAGGACGCCCCGGCCGACCAGAAGGAGCGCGCGTGACCGCCGCGTTCGCCACCGGCGGCGACCACCGGTCCCTGCCCGTCCCGGACGGGCTCGACGGCATGCGGCTGGACCAGGCCGTGTCCCGGCTGTTCGGGCTGTCCCGCACCGCCGCGGCGGCGCTGGTGGACGCCGGGGACGCGCTGGTCGACGGCGCGGTCCGGGCCAACTCGCACAAGGTCCGGGCCGGCTCCTGGCTGGAGGTCACGCTGCCCGCGCCGGCCGCGCCGCCGACCGTGGTGCCGCAGGCCGTGCCCGGGCTGACCGTCGTCTACGCCGACGACGACATCGTGGTGGTGGACAAGCCGGTCGGGGTGGCCGCCCACCCGAGCCCCGGCTGGACCGGCCCGACCGTGATCGGCGGGCTCGCCGGCATCGGTCACCGGATCTCCACCAGCGGCGCCGCCGAGCGGCAGGGCGTGGTGCACCGGCTCGACGTGGGCACCACCGGAATCATGACGGTGGCCAAGAGCGAGCTGGCCTACACCGCGTTGAAGCGGGCGTTCAAGGAACGCGAGGTGGAGAAGCGCTACCACGCCGTGGTGCAGGGTCACCCGGACCCGCTGCGCGGCACCATCGACGCGCCGATCGACCGGCACCCCCACCACGACTACCGCTGGGCGGTCGTCTCCGGCGGCAAGCCGAGCATCACCCACTACGACACGCTGGAGGCGTTCCCCTCCGCCAGCCTGCTCGACGTGCGGCTGGAGACCGGGCGTACGCACCAGATCCGGGTGCACTTCTCCAGCATGCGGCACCCCTGCGTCGGTGACCTGACCTACGGCGCCGACCCGACGCTGTCCGCCCGGCTCGGCCTGTCCCGGCAGTGGCTGCACGCCCGCTCGTTGAGCTTCGCGCACCCGCGCACCGGCGACGAGGTCACCTTCGTCAGCGACTACCCGGACGACCTGGCCCGGGCGCTGGAGATCCTGCGCGACTGACCGTGACCGACCGTCCCGCGCCGCCGCGCCGGTCGCGCACCGCCGCGCTGACCTGGCTCGCCCTCGCCTGTGCGCTGATCGTGCTGGTCGTGGCCGTGGCGCAGCGACGGGACCGGCCGGTGGGCGACCGTACGGTGGGCGAGGTGACCCGGGTCGGCGTGGCCGACGGCGACGCGGTGCCGGCGTACCTGCGCGCCGCCGGGGACGAGCTGGCCCGGCTCCAGGCGCCCGACGGCTACGCCCTGGTCTCGTTCACCGCCTACCTGACGCCGGCCCGGGTGGCGTCCACGCTGGGCGGCACACCGGCCTCGGCCGTGGTCGCGCGGGTGCCGCTGCCGGGCCGGCAGACCGAGATCGTGCGCATCGCCGCGCTGCGCCTGCCCGACGACGTGGTCGGTGGGATGGCCGAGGTCGCCGCGCGCAAGGACCGCGAGGCGGCGGACTACCGGTCCCGCGCCGCCGCGCCGGCGGCCACCGCCGACCCCGAGGCGCGCCGGGTGTACGCCACCGGGGCCGACGTGGCGGCCCGGGAGGCGGACGCCTACCGGGCCGGGTGCGCCTGCGTCTACGCCGCCGTGGTGCGGGGCGGGCCGGACGTGCTGCGCACCCTCGCCGGCCGTCCCGGCGTACGCGGGGTCGACCCGGCGCCGGAGGTGACCCGCCTGGACCGCACGGTGTTCACCCCGCCGCTGCCGGAGCAGCGCGACGTGGCCCGGCCGCCGGCCGACACCGGGTTGGCGTCCGGCGACGGTATGGGTGATTCGTCGGAAGCCGCACCGACGGTGAGCGGACCCTCACCCGTCGCCCGCCCGGCCACCACCGGGTCCGGGTCGCCCAATCCCGCTCCCACCTCCTGAGACACCCCGGTGCGCGACGGCGCGACGGGTGACACGGTGAGGAGGGCCACCGGGCGATGTGCGGAGCGGGGAGTGGTCCGAATAGGGTTTCGTTCGTAGCCTGTCAGGCGGAGATCGATGGGCTGGGGGAGGGCGAATCCTTGGACGGCAGCGAGACCGGCTGGGGTCGGCAGGGTGAGCCGGCACCGCGGTGGCGGGCGCTGCTCGACCGGGCCCGGCTGGGCGGTCGCGGCGCGGAGCACACCGACGCCGACCGGCGCGCCGAGGAGAACGCGGCACCACCGCCCGAGCCGTTGCCGCGTCGCGGCGCGGGCAACGGGTGGACCGGCCGCGCCGCCGCCGTCGGCCGCGCCGCCGACGGGTCGTACGGCGCCGAGCCCGGCTACCGCGCCGAGGCCACGTTCCGGGTCGACCCCGCCTTCCGCGCCGACCCGCGCCTCGACGGCGAGCCGGCCTACCGCGCGGAACCCGCGTACCGCGCCGACCCGGAGCCGCCGGCCGCGCCGAGCTGGCGGGCCGAGCCGTCGTACGCCCCCGAGCCGTCCTGGCGCGCCGAGGCGCCCCTCGCCCCGGAACCACGCGCGGAACCGTCGTGGGGCGGCGAGCCGGTCCCCGAGCCGCGCGGGCGGGCCGAGGCGCCGGTCGAGTCCCGCTACGCGCTGCTCGACGGCGGCTACCGGCCCGCGCCGCCCCCGGCGGAGTCCCGCTACGCGCTGTTGGACCGGGGCCGCTACCGCCCGGAGACCCCGCCCGGCCCGGAGCCGGTGCTGCCCGCCCCGCGACGGCCGGTGGAGGCCCGGCCCGGCCCGGTCGAGCCGGCGCCGGCGCGGTGGCGGGCCCGGGCCCCGCAGCAGGACCCCGAGCTGGAGCGGGCGACCGGGGTGCTCCGCCGCGAGCTGGGCACGCCCCGGGTGCTCGCGTTCGCCAACCCCAAGGGCGGCGTGCACAAGACCACCGCGACCGTGCTCGCCGCGGCCACCGTGGGCAGCGTGCGCGGGCGCGGCGTGCTCGCCTGGGACGACAACGAGCTGCGCGGCACGCTCGGTCTGCGGGCCGGCAGCGCCCGACACGCCCGCACCATCCGCCACCTGGTCCACGACCTGGCGCAGATCGAGATCCTGGAGGGCGACACGCTGCTGTCGCACCTCGACGACTACCTGCGGCACGCCTCCGACGGCTCCTACGACGTGCTGGCCGGCGAGGAGAGCCCGCGTTTCGCCCAGCGCCTCGACCAGTTCACCGTCAAGCGGGTGCTGGAGCTGCTGCGCCGGACCCACGAGGTCGTCTGCGTGGACACCGGCAACAACGTGGAGAGCCCGAACTGGCGCACCGTCATGCAGGCCGCCGACCAGCTCGTGGTGACCACCGTGCCGCGCGAGGACGCCGCCTTCAGCGCCGACTGGATGCTCGACCTGCTGCACGAGGTCGGCATGGGTGAGCTGGCCGACAACGCGGTCACGCTGATCTCCTGCCCGACCCCGGGTCGCACCTCCCTGCAGGACGACCTGGAGCGGCACTTCGCCACCCGCACCCGGGCGGTCGCCGTGGTGCCCTACGACCCGGCGCTCGAGACCGGCTCCTCGATCGAATACCACCAGCTCCAGGCGGAGACCCGGGACGCCTGGCTCAAGGCGGCCGCGGTGATGGTGGAGCCGTTCGCGCGCTGACCGCCCACCACCGCCCCGCGCCGGGCCCCGGCCTGAGAGGATCACCGGGTGAGTCCGGACACCCCTGATCCCGAGCGTCCCGGCGGCGGACCGACCGACCGGCAGGCGCCCGAGGCGGCGCCGTCCGCCGGCGCCCGCGCGACCGACGGGCGGTCGCCCGAGGGCGCCCGCGCGACCGACGCGCAGCCGTCCGGGGGCGCCCGCCCGGCCGACGCGCAGCCGCCCGCCTGGCCGGGTGGGCTGCCGGTGCCCGCCGGCACCCCGGTCACCGCGCCCGGCGCGGACCCGCTCGCCGGCCATCCGGGCGTCGTCGGCCAGCTGCCCGGAGCGTCCCCGGCCGCCCGGCGTGCCGTCGGCCGCCCGGTCGCGACCGTCCTCGGCCTGGCGGCGCTCCTGACCGCGCTCGGCGCGCCGCTGGGGTTGCTCTGGGCGTGGCTGGCGCCGGACACACCGGTGCGGCAGACCCCGGACGGGGCGGTCTACACCACGGCGCAGCCGGAGCAGCCGATCGCGGCCGACGGCTGGTTCAGCCTCCTGGCGCTCGGCTTCGGCGTGCTCGCCGCGGTCGCGCTCTGGGTGCTGCTGCGTCGTCGACGTGGCCCGGCCGGCCTGCTCGCGGTGACGCTGGGCGGGCTCGGCGCGGCCGTGGTGGCCTGGCAGGTGGGCCGCCGGATCGGGCTGGCCACGTTCCAACGGCTGCTGGACACCGCGCCGCCGGGCACCGACTTCACCAAGCCCGCCGACCTGCGCGCCGGCGGCGTCGACTGGTACGGGCCGCTGCCCGTGCCGCACGGCAGCCTGCTGCTCGCCGCGTTCGGCGCGGCCGTGACATACACGCTGCTGGCCGGGTGGTCCCGCTGGCCGTCGCTGCGCCCGGAACCGGAGCCCGGCGGCCACTGGCCGCCCCCCACGGGTCAGGCGGGCGACTGGCCGCCCCCGACGGGTCAGGCGGGCGACCGGCCGCCGCCCGGGATCAGTTCGGCGCCGGAAGACCCGCCAGCTCGCTGAGCGGCACCGGCACGGCCCGCACCTGGCGCAGCAGCGCCGTCTCCCGGTGCAGCAGGCGTAGCTCGGCGCGCAGCCGGCCGGGGGTGTCGTCGATGGCGAGCAGCCGCTGCCGGTCCGCGACGGTCAGCGCGGCGGTCGCGGCGACCAGGTGCGACAGCACGGTCGGGTCCTCGGGCAGCTGCTCGGAGATGTCCTCCGGGTCCGGCCGGATCAGGCCCAGATAGTGCCGGAACACCGAGATCACCCGGGCGGCCAGCAGATCGGCCGTCTCGTCCGGGCCGGTCGGCTCGGGCAGCCACTCCACCTCGGCGGTGAGGTAGGGCTCGGCGGCGTCGTCGACCTCGGCGATGCGGAACCTCCGCCGCCCCACGGTGACGATGTCGAAACCGCCGTCGGCCAGCTCGGTGACCTGCCGCAGCTCGGCGGTGCAGCCCACCTCGTGCAGGGTGACCGGGCCGCCGGCCAGCCCGGACCGCCCCGGCGGCCCGGCGGGCCCGACCTCCCACCCGGCCTGGATCGCCACCACCCCGAACTCGCGGGGCGCGCCCTCGGGCAGCCCGACCAGGTGGCGGACCAACGCCCGGTAGCGCTCCTCGAAGATGTGCAGCGGAAGGACCAGCCCGGGGAAGAGGACGGTCCCGAGGGGGAACACCGGCAGCCGTGCGCTCACGTGATCGAGCGTATCCCCCGGACGCCCCGTCCGGCGTGTCCCGGCTCACCGTCCCGGCGTGCGGGCGGCCCCGACCGGTCCGCGCGGCGGCGGCCTAGACTCGCAGACGTGCTGAATCGGATCGACCTGCGCGGCGGGGTACGCGACCCGCGCCGCCTGCTGCCCCGTGCCCAGCTCGACGTCTCCGTGGCGGTCGAGCGGATCCGCCCGCTCGTCGAGGCGGTCCGCGAGCATGGATACCCGGCGATCCGGGAGGCCAGCGAGCGGTTCGACGGTGTCTCGCCGGAGCGTCTGCGGGTGCCGGTGGAGGTGATCCGCGCCGCCGAGGACGAGCTGGACCCGCAGGTCCGGGCCGCGCTGCTGGAGTCGATCACCCGGGCCCGCAAGGTCCACGACGACCAGCGTCGCACCGACCACACCACCCAGGTCGTGCCGGGCGGCACGGTGACCGAGCGGTGGGTGCCGGTCGACCGGGTCGGCCTCTACGTCCCCGGCGGCCTGGCCATGTACCCGTCGACCGTGGTGATGAACGTCGTTCCGGCCCAGGCGGCCGGGGTCCGCTCGCTGGTGGTGGCCAGCCCGCCGCAGAAGGACAACGACGGCCTGCCCGACCGGCGCGTCCTCGCCGCCTGCGCGCTGCTCGGCGTCGACGAGGTCTACGCCGTCGGCGGTGCCCAGGCGGTGGCGATGCTGGCGTACGGCGCCACCGTCGACCCGGCCGGCGCACAGCGCTGCGAGCCGGTCGACATGATCACCGGGCCGGGCAACATCTGGGTCACCGCGGCCAAGCGGCTGCTGCGCGGCGTGGTCGGCATCGACGCCGAGGCCGGCCCGACCGAGATCGCCATCCTGGCCGACCACACCGCCGACCCGGCGCACGTCGCCGCCGACCTGATCAGCCAGGCCGAGCACGACCCCCTCGCGGCCAGCGTGCTGGTCACCCCGTCCACCGAGCTGGCCGACGCGGTCGACGCCGAGCTGGCCCGGCAGGCGCCGGCCGCCAAGCACGCCGAGCGGATCGGCACCGCGCTGCGCGGCGAGCAGAGCGGCGTGGTCCTCGTCGACGACCTGGAGGCGGGGCTGCGGGTGGTCGACGCGTACGCGGCCGAGCACCTGGAGATCCAGACCGAGAACGCCCGCGAGTGGGCGCTGCGGGTGCGCAACGCCGGCGCGGTCTTCGTCGGCGCGTGGTCGCCGGTCTCGCTGGGCGACTACTGCGCCGGCTCCAACCACGTGCTGCCCACCGGCGGCTGCGCGCGGCACTCGTCCGGCCTGTCCGTGCAGTCCTTCCTGCGCGGCATCCACCTGGTCGAATACACGCAGGACGCGCTGCGCGAGGTGGCGCCGCACGTGGTCACGCTGGCCGGCGTCGAGGACCTGCCGGCGCACGGCCAGGCGGTCAGCGTCCGCTTCCCCGCGGGCGGCACCTCGTGACCACGCTCGACGACCTGCCGATCCGGGACGACCTGCGCGGGCGGACGCCGTACGGCGCGCCGCAGCTCGACGTGCCGGTGCGGCTGAACACCAACGAGAACTCCTACCCGGTGCCCGAGCCGGTGGTCGAGGCGATCGGCAAGGCCGTCGCGGCCGAGCTGCGCGACCTCAACCGCTACCCGGACCGGGACGCCGTGGCGCTGCGCGCCGACCTGGCCGCCTACCTGGGTCACGGGCTCACCGCCGACCACGTCTGGGCGGCCAACGGCTCCAACGAGATCCAGCAGCAGCTGTTGCAGGCGTTCGGCGGACCCGGGCGCACCGCGCTCGGGTTCACCCCGGCCTACTCGATGCACCCGCTGCTGGCGCTCGGCACCGGCACCCGGTGGGTCCCGGGGGCCCGGGGCGCCGACTTCGGCCTCACCGCCGCCGACGCGGTGGCCCAGGTGCGCCGGCACCGGCCCGACGTGGTGTTCCTCTGCTCGCCGAACAACCCGACCGGCACCGCGCTCGACCCGGCCGTGGCCGCCGCCGTGCTGGACGAGGCGCCCGGGATGGTGGTCGTGGACGAGGCGTACGCCGAGTTCGCCCGCCCCGGCACGATCAGCGCGCTCGCGGTGCTGCCCGGCCACCCGCGGCTGGTGGTCACCCGCACCATGAGCAAGGCGTTCGGCTTCGCCGGCGGCCGGCTCGGCTACCTGGCGGCCGACCCGGCGGTGGTGGAGGCGGTGCAGTTGGTCCGGTTGCCCTACCACCTCTCCGCGCTCACCCAGGCCGCCGCGCGGGCGGCGCTGGCCCACCGGGACGCGCTGCTCGGCACCGTCACCGCGATCAAGGAGCAGCGCGACCGGATCGTCGCCGTGCTGCGCGCCCGGGGCCACCGCGTCGCCGACAGCGACGCCAACTTCGTGCTCTTCGCCGTCGACGGCGACCAGGGCGCCGCCTGGCGTACCCTGCTCGACGCCGGCGTGCTGGTCCGCGACGTCGGCCTGCCCGGCTGGCTGCGGGTCACCGCCGGGACGCCGGCCGAGACCGACGCCTTCCTCACCGCAACGGAGAAGCTGTCATGAGCCGCACCGCCCGGATCGAGCGGGTCACCAACGAGACCAAGGTGCTGATCGAGATCGACCTCGACGGCACCGGCGAGGCCGACATCTCCACCGGCGTCGGCTTCTACGACCACATGCTGAACCAGATCGCCCGGCACGGCGGCTTCGACCTGACCGTGCACACCGTGGGCGACCTGGAGATCGACGCGCACCACACGATGGAGGACACCGCGCTCGCGCTGGGCGCGGCGTTCGACCGGGCGCTGGGCGACAAGGCGGGCATCCGCCGGTACGGCTCGGCCACCGTGCCGATGGACGAGGTGCTGGTCCGGGCCGCGGTCGACCTGTCCGGCCGCCCGTACGTGGTGCACGACGAGCCGGCGCTGGCCCCGTACATCGGGCCGGTCTACCCGACCAGCATGACCCGGCACATCTGGGAGTCGTTCGGTCAGGCGGCCCGGATCACGCTGCACGTGGACGTGCTGCGGGCGGCCCGTCCCGGTGGCCACCCGGACGCGCACCACGTGGTCGAGGCCCAGTTCAAGGCGGTCTCCCGCGCGCTGCGCGAGGCCACCGCGCTCGACCCGCGCAACGCGGGCGTGGTGCCGAGCACGAAGGGCGCGCTCTGATGCGGGTGTGGCCGACGCTGCTGCTGATCCTGGCCGGGGTGCTGGTCGGCGGGACCTGGTCGCTCTACAAGCAGGGCGCCAACCGGGCCGCCGTCGTGGTCACCGGCCTGCTGGCCGCGCTGGCCACCGCCGGCGGGCTGCTCTGGCTGCTGCCTGGGGAGGGCTGATGGCGCGGGTGGTGGTGCTCGACTACGGCTCGGGCAACCTGCGCTCGGCCGAGCGCGCGCTGGAGCGGGCCGGCGCCGCCGTGACGGTCACCGCCGACCTGGCCGCCGCCGCCTCCGCCGACGGCCTGGTGGTGCCGGGCGTGGGCGCGTTCGCCGCGTGCATGGCCGGGATCGAGGAGCTGGGCGCCGGTCCGGTCATCGCCGACCGGGTCGCCGCCGGCCGGCCGGTGCTCGGCATCTGCGTCGGCATGCAGGTGCTCTTCGGGCACGGCGAGGAACACGGCGTGGTCACCAAGGGGCTCGGGCTGCTGCCGGGCGGCGTCACCCGGCTGCCCGCGCCCCGGCTGCCGCACATGGGCTGGAACACGGTGGCGGCCCCGGACGGCTCGGTGCTCTTCGCCGGGCTGCCGGCCGACGCCCGGTTCTACTTCGTCCACTCCTACGGCGTCACCGACCCGACCGCGTTGGCCGCCGCCGGCGCCACCGTGACCACCGCCCACCACGGTGCGGACTTCGTCGCGGCGGTGGAGCGGGGCCCGCTGTCGGCCGCCCAGTTCCACCCGGAGAAGTCCGCCGACACGGGGGCCGCGTTGCTGCGCAACTGGCTCGGCACGCTTGAGTAAGGAACGGGCCCGGCGCCGGGCGGCCCGCGAGGCCGAGCAGGAGCGCGAGCGCGCCGCCCGCGCCCGCCGCACGGCCCGTCGCCAGTGGCGGCAGGCCCTCGTACGCCGACTGACACCGCGCCTGCGCCGGGGGCGTACCGGTCGACTGCGCCGGCACAGCCGCGGCGAGCGGGCGGCGATCGTGCTGTTCACCGCCGTCGCGGTGGTCGGCATCTGGAGTTTCGTCGACGACCTCGCCCTGCGTCTGGCGTTGGTCGTGTTGTTGCTGCTGGTCCTGCCGGCGATCGTGGTGATCGCGCTGGACCGTCGTTGAGGATGCGAGGAGAGAAGCGTTGAGCCTTGACCTGTTGCCCGCCGTGGACGTCGCCGACGGCCAGGCCGTCCGGCTCGTGCAGGGCGCCGCCGGCAGCGAGACCGCGTACGGCGACCCGCTGGAGGCGGCCCTCGCCTGGCAGTCCGACGGCGCCGAGTGGATCCACCTGGTGGACCTGGACGCGGCGTTCGGCCGTGGCTCGAACGCCGCGCTGCTCGCCGAGGTGGTCGGCAAGCTCGACGTCAAGGTGGAGCTCTCCGGCGGCATCCGCGACGACGAGTCCTTGCGGGCGGCGCTGGGCACCGGGGCGGCCCGGGTCAACATCGGCACCGCCGCGCTGGAGGACCCGCAGTGGTGCGACCGGATCTGCGGCGAGTACGGCGACCGGGTGGCGATCGGGTTGGACGTGCGCGGCCGTACCCTGTCGGCGCGTGGCTGGACCCGCGACGGCGGTGACCTGTGGGAGGTGCTGACCCGGCTGGACGCCGCCGGCGCGGCGCGGTACGTGGTCACCGACATCACCAAGGACGGCACCATGCGGGGGCCGAACCTGGACCTGCTGCGCGAGGTGTGCGCCCGCACCGACGCGCCGGTGATCGCCTCCGGTGGCGTGTCCACGCTGGACGACCTGCGGGCGCTGGCCACCTTGGAGCCGGTCGGGGTCGAGGGTGTGATCGCCGGCAAGGCGCTCTACGCCGGCGCGTTCACCGTCGCCGAGGCGATCGCCACGCTGCGGGCCGGCGCGTGACGGCAGGCCCGGGCGAGCTGCCGGTCGACGGCACGGCGGTGACCCGGCTCGGCTCGGGCGGCCCCTGGGAGGCGCTCTACGGCTACTCGCGGGTGGTCCGGGCCGGGTCCCTGGCGATCACGGCCGGCTGCACCTCCACGGTGGACGGCCGGGTGGCGCACGTGGGGGACGCGGCGGCGCAGACCGCGCAGGCGATCCGGATCGGCCTGGACGCGCTGGCCGAGGTGGGCGCCACCCCGGCCGACGTGGTACGGACCCGGATGTACGTGACCGACCGGCTCTACGTCGACGAGGTCGGCCGGGCGCACAACGCGGTGTTCGGCCCGGTGCGTCCGGTGGCGACCATGGTGGTGGTGGCCGGGCTGATCGATCCGGAGCACCTGGTCGAGGTCGAGCTGGAGGCGTATCTCCCCGTCGGCTGAGCCGGCCCCCTCCCGGTTCCGCGGCCGGGCGGGGGAGGGTCGCCTTTCCGGTGCCTTTCGAGCTGATATCGGAAACGACTCACCCACACGGCCACGTCCGGCGGCGGGGCCCGACCCGCGGCGGGGGCGAGGGCTGACCCGCGGCGGGGCGAGGGCTGACCCGAGGCGGCGGCGGGGGCTGCGGCGGCAGGCCGGGAAGAGCCGGGTCGCTCCGGATGTCCGGAGCTGCCGGCGGCGGCGGGGCGCGGCCCGTCCGGACGCCCGGCGCGGTTCCTGAGTCGTTTCCGATATCAGCTCGAAAGGCGGTGGCCGGCGGTGGCCCGCTCCGCCCGTGTCCGACACCGTCGGCGCAATCAAGTTGTGCACAACTTGATTGCGCGCTACTGTTCAACGCGTGACCGATGATCTGGTGCTGCGCCGGCAGGTGTGCTTCGCCCTCTATGCGGCGTCGCGCGCCCTGACCGACGTCTACCGGCCCATCCTCGACGCGCACGGACTGACCTACCCGCAGTACCTCGTGCTGCTGGTTCTCTGGGAGCGCGACGACGACGCCCCCACGGTCTCCGAGCTCGGCGCGCGGCTCCGGCTCGACTCCGGCACACTCTCCCCGCTGCTCAAGCGGTTGGAGGCGGCCGGCCTGGTGGTGCGTACCCGCTCGGCGGCCGACGAGCGCCGGGTCGAGGTGGGCCTCACCGACCGGGGCCGGGCCCTGCGGGAGCGGATGGCGGAGGTGCCGATGCGGGTGGCGATGGCCACCGGGCTCACCGAGGCCGAGCTGATCGGCCTGCGCGACACCCTCACCCGGGTCACCGAGACGATCCACTCACAGAAGGAGCAGTGACATGCAGGTGCTCTACACCGCGTCCGCCCGGGCCACC
This sequence comes from Micromonospora sp. WMMD754, assembly GCF_049315235.1. Classification (NCBI taxonomy): domain Bacteria; kingdom Bacillati; phylum Actinomycetota; class Actinomycetes; order Micromonosporales; family Micromonosporaceae; genus Micromonospora; species Micromonospora sp. WMMD754. The sequence continues at coordinate 120,931 of NZ_CP186058.1, read as the reverse complement.
GGCGACGGCCGCGACGGCCACGTCCGCACCTCCGACGGCACCGTCGAGTTGGACCTCGCCGTGCCGAAGGAGATGGGCGGCGCCGGCGGCGCGGCCAACCCGGAGCAGCTCTTCGCGGCCGGCTACGCCGCCTGCTTCCACTCCGCGCTGCGCATCGTCGCGCGCCAGGCCAAGGCGGACGTCACCGGCTCCGTCGTCGAGGCCGAGGTGGGCATCGGCCCGAACGGCAGCGGCGGCTACGGCCTGACCGTCACGCTGGTGGTGGACCTGCCCGCCGTCGAGCGCTCGGCCGCCGAGCGGTTGGTCGACGCGGCGCACCAGGTCTGCCCCTACTCCAACGCGACCCGCGGCAACATCGAGGTCGCCCTGACCGTCCGGGAGGCACTGTGACTGTGAACCGGGAGATCCACCTGGCGTCCCGCCCGCAGGGGTGGCCGACCGCCGACAACTTCCGGCTGGTCACCACCGAGGTGCCGACGCCGGGTCCGGGCCAGGTCGTGGTCCGCAACCAGTTCATGTCGGTCGACCCGTACATGCGCGGCCGGATGAACGACGTCAAGTCGTACGTGCCACCGTTCGCGCTGGACGCCCCGCTCGACGGCGGCGCGATCGGTGAGGTGGTGGCCGGCGAGGCCGAGGGCGTCAAGCCCGGCGACGTCGTCCTGCACGGCTTCGGCTGGCGCGAGTACGCGCTCGTCGACGCCCGTGCCGTGCGCCGGGTCGACCCCGGCCTCGCCCCGGTCAGCGCCTACCTGAGCGTTCTCGGCATGACCGGGCTGACCGCGTACGCCGGGCTGCTCGACGTGGCCGCGATGAAGCCGGGCGAGACCGTCTTCGTCTCCGGCGCGGCCGGCGCGGTGGGCAGCATGGTCGGCCAGATCGCGAAGCTGCGCGGCGCCGGCCGGGTGATCGGCAGCGCCGGTTCCCGGGCGAAGGTCGAGCGGCTCACCGCGCTCGGCTTCGACGCCGCCTTCGACTACCACGACGGACCGGTGTACGAGCAGCTCAAGGCCGCCGCCCCGGACGGCGTCGACGTCTACTTCGACAACGTCGGCGGAGACCACCTGGAGGCCGCGATCGGGGCGATGAACCTGCATGGCCGGGCCGCCATCTGCGGCATGATCGCCCAGTACAACGCGACCGAGCCGCCGGCCGCCCCGCGCAACCTGGCGCTGGTGATCGGCAAGCGGCTGACGCTGCGCGGCTTCCTGGTCGGCGACCACGGGCACCTGCGCGAGCAGTTCGTCCAGGAGATGGCCGGCTGGCTGCGCGAGGGCCGGCTGTCCTACGACGAGACCGTGGTCGACGGCATCGAGCAGGCGCCCGAGGCGTTCCTCGGCCTGCTGCGCGGCGAGAACCTCGGCAAGATGCTCGTCCGGCTCTGACCGGCGGGCGACCCGGCGGCGGTGGCCGGCCTCACAGGCCGGTCGCCGCCGCCCGCGCGTTGGCTAGGCTTCGGGGCATGACGGTGGCGGTACGCGTGATCCCGTGTCTGGACGTGGACGCCGGTCGGGTGGTCAAGGGGGTCAACTTCCTCGACCTGCGCGACGCCGGCGACCCGGTGGAGCTGGCGGCGGCCTACGACCGGGCCGGCGCGGACGAGTTGACGTTCCTCGACGTGACCGCCTCCTCCAGCGATCGGGGCACCATGCTCGACGTGGTTCGGCGCACCGCGGAGTCGGTCTTCATCCCGCTCACCGTCGGCGGTGGCGTCCGGCAGGTCGCCGACGTCGACACGCTGCTGCGGGCCGGGGCGGACAAGGTCGGGGTGAACACCGCGGCGATCGCCCGGCCGGAGCTGATCGCCGAGATCGCCGACCGGTTCGGCCGGCAGGTGCTGGTGCTCTCGCTGGACGTGCGGCGCGCGCCGGCGGGCACGACGCCGAGCGGCTTCGAGGTGACCACGCACGGTGGTCGTCGGGGCGCCGGCCTGGACGCGGTCGAGTGGGCCGCGCGTGGCGCCGAGCTGGGCGCGGGCGAGATCCTGCTCAACTCGATGGACGCCGACGGCACCAAGACGGGCTTCGACCTGCCGTTGATCGAGGCGGTTCGCGCGGTGGTCGAGGTGCCGGTGGTCGCCAGCGGTGGCGCGGGCGCGGTGGCGCACTTCCCCCCGGCGGTCGGCGCAGGCGCCGATGCGGTGCTCGCGGCCAGCGTCTTCCACTTCGGCGAGCTGACCGTCGGCGAGGTCAAGGACGCGCTGCGCGGCGCCGGGCACCCGGTGCGCTGACTGCGGGATCAGGGCCGGCCGGAGTGTCCCTCGGGGGAGCGGCGCGGCATCGGGATCGACCGGACGACATATTCCTGCACGGCGGCGGCGTGGTCGTCCTCGTCGAGGTGCCACTCGGACTCGCCCGGCGGGTGCCGGCGGCTCAGCACGCCCTGCACCGTGTCGACGGTGGTGCCCAGCCCGGCGCTGGGCCGGGTGCGCCAGAGCCGCTCACCGTCCGGGGTGACCCGGAACCAGCCGTCGGCGACGCTGACCAGCCCCGCGCCGACGAGCCGGCGGACCGCCCCCTCGACCTCGTGCCGCTCGGGAATGGCCTGGTTGAGGTGGTCGGCGGTGGAGAGGACGTCGGCGAGGCGCACCCCCTCGGGGCGGCGTGTGGCGGCGGCCCGGCGGTGCCGGCCGGCACCGCTCGCGATGACCAACGCGACGAAGATCCAGGCGTCGCTCCAACGCCATCCGTTCTCCCCCATGCACGAATGATGCCCGGCGACGGCGGCGGAGAAAACACCTGGTTTCGGTGCCGTACGTCGTCGCAGCTCAGGGCCGTCCGGCTCGTCCCATCCCGTGGCGGTCGGCCCGGCGGCCGTCACGTAGCGTAAGCGTCCGCCGGTCGGGTGGGGATGGCGAAGATCGGGATGAACATCTGCGCGAGCGGTCCGATGGCCAGCGCGTAGGCCACGGTGCCGAGCCCGACCGTCCCGCCGAGCAGCCACCCCAGCGCCAGCACGGTGACCTCGATGACGGTCCGGACCAGCCGCACCGACCAGCGCGGGTGGCGGGCGACGAACCCGGTCATCAGGCCGTCGCGGGGGCCGGGGCCGAGCCCGGCGCCCAGGTAGAGGCCGGTGGCGGCGCCGTTGGCGACGATGCCGACGACCAGCAACGCGGTGCGCACCGGCAGGCCCTCGCCCGGCGGCAGAGCGGCCAGGGTGGCGTCGACGACCAGCCCGATCACCACGACGTTGCTCACCGTGCCCAGGCCGGGGCGTTGCCGCAGCGGGATCCAGAGCAGCAGCACGAGCGCGCCGACGGCGATGGTGACGGTGCCGAAGGAGAGGCCGGTCTGCCGGGCGAGCCCCTGGTGGAACACGTCCCAGGGGTCCAGGCCGAGCCCGGAGCGGATCATCAGCGCCATGCTCACGCCGTAGAGGGCGAGACCGGCGTAGAGCTGGGTGAGCCGTCGCGCCGGCCGGTGCCGGAGATTGCCAAGCTGAGCCATGCATGCCACCCTAGGGGCCAATTGCGGAGTGCAAAGGGGCCAATTCCGGAGGTGTGGCCATGACGACCCAGGTGCGCGGTGTCCAATTGGCGCGTCTTCTCGGCCAGTGGCACGCGTTGCCCGGCCGCCGGCGCAGCCCCGACTACGCCGCGCTCGCCGGCGCCGTGCGGGGCCTGCTCGCCGACGGCCGGCTGCCCCTGGGGGTACGCCTGCCGGCCGAGCGCGAGCTGGCCGAGGCGTTGCGGATCAGCCGGACCACCGTCACCGCCGCCTACCGGGAGCTGCGGGAGACCGGCCACCTGGCCAGCCGCCGAGGCGCCGGGAGCTGGACCATGCTGCCGGGCACCCACCGGGTCGCCAGCACCGGCCTGTGGACCCCGCTCGACGACCGGGACATGATCGACCTCGGGGTGGCCGCGCTCTCCGCGCCGGCCCAGCTCGTCCCGGCCGCCCGGGCGGCCGCCGAGGACCTGCCCCGCTACCTCGGCGGCGCCGGCTACCACCCCACCGGCATCATCGAGCTGCGCGAGGCGGTCGCCCGCGGCTACACCGAGCGCGGGCTGCCCACCAGCCCGGAGCAGATCATGGTCACCAGCGGCACCCAGCACGCGCTGGACCTGGTGCTGCGGCTGGCCCTGTCACCCGGCGGCGGGGTGCTGGTCGAGTCACCGACCTACCCCAACGCGCTCGCCGCGCTCGCCGCCCGCCGGGCCCGGATCACCACCCACGGGCTCTCCGACGACGGTTGGGACGCCGACCTGCTGCTCGGCAGCATCCGGCAGACCCGGCCGAAGCTCGCGTACCTGATCCCGGAGTTCCACAACCCGACCGGTCACCTGATGGCCGCCGACCTGCGCGAGCGGCTGGTGGGCGCGGCGCACGCGGCCGGCACCGACCTGGTGGTGGACGAGTCCTTCGTCGACCTGCCGCTGGACGGCACCCCGCTGCCACCGCCGGTGGCGGTCTTCGACCGGCACTCCCGGGTGATCAGCATCGGCGGGATGAGCAAGCCCTACTGGGGCGGCCTGCGGATCGGCTGGGTGCGCGCCTCCGCGCCCCAGGTGCAGCGCCTGGCCGCGGCCCGGGTCGGCGTGGACATGGCCAGCCCGGTGCTCGACCAGCTCGTCGCCGTGCACCTGCTCGACCAGGCGCCGGCCATCGTGACCGCCCGCCGGGCGCAGCTCGCCGCCCAGCGGGACGCGCTGGTCGCGGCGCTCGCCGAGCGGCTCCCGGACTGGCGGGTCACCGTGCCGTGCGGCGGCGTCACGCTCTGGGCCGAGCTGGACGGCCCGATCTCCAGCGCCCTGGCCCGGGCCGCCGAGGAGGTCGGCGTACGGCTGGCGCCCGGTCCCCGGTTCGGCCTGGACGGGACGCTGGAGCGGTTCCTCCGGCTGCCCTTCACGCTGCCGGCCGCCGAGCTGGTGGAGGCGGTCGGGCGGCTCGCCGCGGTCCGCTACGACCTGGACCGGGCCGGCCGGCCGCAGTGGCGGGAGCCGAGCGTCATCGCCTGACCCGCCCGCCGCCCGATCCGGTGGGTGTCCGGGGAACCGGGTCACCGGCCCGGCCCGGCCCCGCAGACTGCGCGGGTGGGCAACGGGGGTGGTGCGCGGTGGTCGCGGTCGGTGCGGCCCGGCGCGCCGGGTTCCCGGACCACCCGGCTGGAGCTCTTCTACGACCTGGTCTTCGTCTTCGCGTTCCTCAGCGTCACCACGCTCACCGCCAGCGAACTCACCCCGGCCAACCTCTACCGCTTCGTGCTGGTGCTGGCCCTGCTGTGGTGGTCGTGGACCGGGTTCGCCCGGATGGGCAACGCGCTGCGCGCCGACCAGGGCGTGCTGCCGCTGGTCGGGTTCGTCACCGTGGCCGCCACGTTCCTGCTGGTGCTCAGCGTGCCCGGCGCGTTCGTGGACCGCCCGGGCGGGCTGCCCGGGCCGTTGGTCTTCGCCGGGTCCTACTTCGTGATCCGGATGGCCCAGCTCGCCGTCCTCGGCTGGACGGACCGCGCCGACCCGGTCCGCCGCCGCCGTCTCCTGATACGCGCCCTGGTCCCGGTCGTGGCCACCGTCCTGCTGGTGGTCGCCGGAACCGTGCCGTCCCGGCTGCCGGAGGGACGGTTCGCGGTCGGGCTGCAACTGACGCTCTGGACGTTGGCGCTGCTGGTCGAGTACGGCGTCGGAGTGACGCTGGCGCGGCGCTGGTGGGTGGTGGTCTCGGCCGGGCACTGGGCGGAGCGGCACGCGCTGATGGTGCTGGTCGCGCTCGGTGAGTCGATCATCGCACTCGGGCTCGGCCCGAAGCGGGGACTGCCGCTGACCGGCCCGGTGGCGGTGGCCGCGCTGCTCGGCATCCTGATCGTGGCGGCGCTCTGGTGGGCGTACTTCGACACCCTGGCGTTCGCGATGGAGCAGGCGTTGCACCACGCCCGGGACCGCGTCGCCCGGCTGCGGCTGGCCCGCGACGTCTACACGTTCCTGCACCTGCCGATGATCACCGGCACCATCCTCTACGCGCTCGGCCTCAAGGACCTGCTGGCCGAGGTCGCCGCGCGGGAGACGCCCACGTGGGGGTGGCCGCTGGGCGACTTCTGGGGCGGCGTGCTGTTCGGCGGCGTCGCGCTCTACCTGCTCAGCCTGGCCGGCTGCTGGTGGTTGGCGCTGCGCGAGACGCACTGGCCGCTGCTGGTCACGGCGGCGGCGCTCGCCGCCGCCGGTCCGTTCGCGTTCCGCATCCCGGAGGTGGGCGCGCTGGGCGTGCTGGCGGCGCTCACCGCCGCCGGCATCGCCTGGGAGACGCGCAGCGAGGACGGGCGGCGGCGCCGGGTGCGCCGGCTGGCCCTGGAGGAGCAGCTCGCCGCGGAGGCCGAGCAGAGCCGGTGGCGGCAGCGGCACCTGTGATCGACGTCCCGGCCCCGCGACGGGGCCGACCGGCCGTGCCCCGGGACGGTGGGGCACGGCCGGCACGGCCTCGCGGGCGTCGCCTACAGCTCGGCGAGCGTGCCCTCGTACATCTTGTCGATCTCGCCGGCGAAGTTGGTCTCCACGCTGCGGCGCTTGATCTTCAGCGACGGGGTGACCTCGCCGTCCTCGATGGTGAGGTCGCGGGGGAGGATCGTCACCTTCTTGATCGTCTCCCAGCGGTTGAGCTTGGTGTTCAGCTCGGCCACGTAGCCCTCGACCATCTCCCGCGCCTCGGGGGAGGTGACGATCTCGGTGTAGTCGCGCCCCTCCAGCGGGGTGCCGGCGGCCCAGCCCTTGATCGCGTCCGGGTCCAACGTGACCAGCATGGTGCAGTAGTTGCGGGCCTGGCCGATCACCACCGCCTGGGAGGTGTACGGGCAGACCGCCTTGAACATGCCCTCGATGTGCGACGGCGCCACGTACTTGCCGCCGGACGTCTTGACCAGGTCCTTCTTCCGGTCGGTGATGCGCAGGTAGCCGTCGTCGTCGAGGGTGCCGATGTCGCCGGTGCGGAAGAAGCCGTCGGCGGTGAACGCCTCGGCGGTCTCCTGGGGCAGGTTGTGGTAGCCGCGCATGACCGGACGACCGCGCATCAGGATCTCGCCGTCGGTGTCGATCCGGCACTCCAGGTCGCCCATGGCCCGGCCCACGCTGCCGATCTTCAGGCCACCGGGCGGGTTGACGAAGGCGCCGGCGCTGGTCTCGGTGAGACCGTAGCCCTCGGAGATGGGCAGGTTGGCGGCGGCGAAGAACGTGGCGATCTCCTTGCTGAGCGGCGCCGCGCCGGAGACCAGCACCCGCATCCGGCCGCCGAGCCGGGCCTGGAGCTTGCTGAAGACGAGCTTCTCGGCCAGCGCGTACTTCAGCCGCAGGCCGGCCGGGACCGGCTTGCCGGCCTGCTCCAGCGCGACCTTCTCCTTGCCGACGGAGACGCCCCAGGCGAAGATCTTCGCCTTCGCGCCGCCGGCGCCCTGCGCGGTGGTGACCGCCTTGTTGTAGACCTTCTCGAAGACCCGGGGCGCGCCGCACATGAGCGTCGGGCGGACCACGCCGAGCAGCTCGACCAGCTTGTCCACCCGGCCGTCGACGTAGGTGGGCAGGCCGACGTGGGTGGCGCCGCAGAGCAGCGTCTTGCCGAACGAGTGGGACAGCGGCAGCCACAGGTACTGCAGGTCGTCGACCCGCAGCAGCCCCAGCTCGGCCTGCGCCACGCCCTCCCAGCACCAGCCGCCGTGCAGCAGCTCCACGCCCTTCGGGCGACCGGTGGTGCCGGAGGTGTAGATCAGGGTGGCCAGATGGTCCGGCCCGATCCCCGCGACCAGCATGTCGATCAGGTCGGGCTCGGCGGCCAGCGCGGCGGCCCCGCGCTCCTCCAGCTCGGCCAGGGTGAGCTGGGGTACGCCGGCGGCCGGGTCGGGCGTGCCGTCGAAGAGCACCACGTGGGTCAGGGCCGGCAGCTCCGCGCCGGCGATCTTCGCCGCCTGGGCGCCGTTCTCCGCGAACAGCACCCGCGACCCGGAGTCGGCGACGATGTAGACGGCGTCGTCGGGTTCGGTGGTCGGGTAGACGGTGGTGGTGGCCCCGCCGGCGCACATGATGCCGAAGTCGGCGAGCACCCACTCCAGCCGGGTGTTGGCCAGGATCGCCACCGGGTCCTCCAGGCCGACACCGAGCCCGTGCAGCCCGGCCGCGATCGCCTTGGCGCGCTGCCCGACCTGCTCCCACGTCAGCCAGACCGGGCCCGAGTCGTCGGGTGCGGGGTGGGCGAACGCCTGCCGGTCGGGGGAATCCGCCACGCGCTTGAGGAACATGTCGGGTACGGAACGGTACGGTACATCGAGAGCCATCGCTGTAGCCGCCTTCAGGGTGGAGGGACGTGACGGGGGTCACGCCGATCTGCGGTTACCGAAGGGTATTGCCTGCACCGGGGCAGCGGCTAGCCCCGGCGGGCGCGTACCATGCCGGTCCCGCGTCGTGGAACCCGGATCAGGTGTAGCGGGCGGCCGCGCGGGACCAGTCGTACGTGGCCCGGATCCAGTCCCGCCGGGTGTCCAGGAACGCCCGCACCCCGTCGTCGGCCGCGCCCGCCAGCGCCGCGTCCCGCTCCGCGTAGGTGGCGAGGGCGGTGTTGAACCGAGCCGCCGCCGCGCTCAGCGCCGCCGGCTCGTCCTGCCCGTTCTCGCCCGCGATGGTGGTGACCAGGTTGTGCGCCTCCGGGGCGACGCCGCGCTCCTTGCCGTAGGAGAACAGGTCGTTGCACCAGCACACCAGGTCGGTGGCGAGGGCGTCCAGCGCGGCCAGCGCCGGCTCGGACCGCTGCGCCGCACCGGTCCGGGGCGTGCGCGCCAGGTCGGTCATGGTGAAGCTGGGGCGTACGCCGCCGGTGTGCCGGCGCATCTGCGTGTACTCGGCCACCCCGGGCACCCGCCGGTGCTCCCGGTTGGCCGCCTCCCACAGCAGCGCCAGCAGGTATTCCCGCAACTGGCTGACCAGGCGCAGCAGCAACGCCGGCTGACGCTGCCCACGGACCCGTCGGCACAGGTCGTCGAGCGCGACGGCGAGCGGCCCGGCGTCGCTCGGCGCGGGTGCGTCCGGGTCGCCGTGCCGGTCGAGCACGGCCAGCAACGCCGCCACGGTCGGGGCGAGCCGGGTGGGATCCGCGCCCAGGCCGTCGTCGTCGCAGGCGTCGTCCATCACGAACAGCCAGTTGATCAGATCGGTCAGCAGGCGCAGGCCGTCCGGGGACGCCTGCGGGGATGCCCGTCCGGCCAGTTCGGCGGCGTGCGCGCCGGCCAGCCGGCGTCGTCCCGCCGGGTCGTCGACCAGGCCCAGGTCACCCACCCAGCCGGCGCTCTCGCGCGCGATCCGCTCGACGTCGGGGTGCCGCCGCGCCGGGAAGGGCGGCTCGTGCAGCGCCGAGAGCGCGAAGCCACGCATCGGTCCTGTCCCCTGTCCGCCGCCCGTCTGCTCGAGCGGCGGCCAGGAGCGTACGGCAGCCTCGATCGGTCACCGTCGTTGGGTTGTGCAATTTCCACCTGGCACGGTGACCCGCCGCGCACGCTCGGTCAGAACCCCAGTTCGGCCGCGCGCAGCCGGTCGGCCCGCTCGACCGGGCCGTCCACCTGGACCCGGGCCACCCGCTGCCGGCCGGTGAGAAACAGGACGAGTTCGCCCGGCGCGCCCACCACCCGCAGTCGCTCGCCGCCGCGCCCCGCCCGCAGCTCGCCGTGACCGGGCGCCTGCACCAGCACCTCGGCCGGGAAGCGGCGCAACGCCATCCGGGCCAGCAGGCCGACCCGCTTCCAGAGCACCCGCTGCTGCCCCACCGGCAGGTCGCGCGGGTGCCAGCCGGGTCGGGCCCGGCGGACGTCCTCGTGGTGGATGAAGAACTCCAGCCCGTTGGCCAGCTCGTCGGTGAGTGGATTGCTCACCGGGCTCCACAGCGGCGGGCGGCGCACCCGGGCCACCAGCTCCGGGTAGGGCCCGGCGGCGATCCGCCGGCGGACCGACTCGCCGTGCTCGCGCAGCGGCGGCAGCAGGATCCCACCGGCCGCGTCCGGCCGGCGCTCGCGCACCAGCAGGTGCGCCGCCAGGTCACGGGTGGTCCACCCCTCGTTGACCGTCGGCGCGTCCGGTCCCAGCTCCAGCATCAGATCGGCGAGCGCCTCGCGCTCCGCCCGGGCGTACCGCGGCATGGCCCGATCGTAGGCCCGGGCGGGCCGATCGGCGCGCCGTGCCCGGCGCGGCGGCGGCGACCGGCCGACCACGCGGCGTGGTCCGCCCAGGTCCGCCGAGGAACGTGACGGCGGACATATCCCCGGCGGGTCGGCGGACCTGGCGGGGTGCGGTAAGGATGGGGGAGAAACGGGCGGCTTACGGCGGGGGAGAGCGTGGCGAGCGGGACAAGTCGGGACGTGCTCGGCAGAGGGCTACGGGTGCTCGGCCGGGCGATCCGGGAGCAACCGCGCATCTTCACGGTGGCGGTGACCGGCAGTGTGCTCTTCGGCCTCCTCGTGATCGCCAGCGCGTACGTGGTCGGCGGCGTGGTCGGCGAGGTGGTGGTGCCGGCGGTCGAGCGCGGCGAGGTGGGCGGCGGGGTCCTCGCGCTCGCCGCCGCGGCGCTGTTCGGCATCAGCGTGCTGCGGGTGGTCGGCATCTTCGGCCGGCGACTCGGCGCCGGCTACATGCAGTACCGGCTCCAGGCCGCCTACCGCCGCCGGGTCACCCGCCGCTACCTGGACCTGCCGCTGGCCTGGCACCACCGCAACTCCACCGGCACGTTGCTGTCCAACGCCAACTCCGACGTCGAGGCCGCCTGGTATCCGATCGCGCCGCTGCCGTTCGCGGTCGGCACGCTGGTGATGCTGGTCGGCGCGGTGGCCTCGCTCTTCGTCACCGACTGGGCACTCGCGCTGGTCGGCCTCGCCGTCTTTCCCGCGCTGTTCGCGCTCAACGTGGTCTACTCCCGCCGGATGGCGCCCCGCCAGGCCCGGGCCCAGCGCCTGCGCGCCGAGGTCAGCGGCATCGCGCACGAGAGCTTCGACGGCGCGCTGGTGGTCAAGACCATGGGCCGGGAGGCGCAGGAGACCGCCCGTTTCGCCGCCCGCGCCGGCGACCTGCGCGACGCGCTCATCTCGGTCGGCCGGCTGCGCGGCGTCTTCGACCCGATGCTGGAGACGCTGCCCAGCCTCGGCACCCTCGCCGTGCTGGTGGTCGGCGCGATCCGGCTGCGGCAGGGCGCGATCACGGTGACCGAGCTGGTCAGCGTGGCGTTCCTGTTCACCGTGCTGGCCTTCCCGGTGCGGGCCATCGGCTGGGTGCTGGCCGAACTGCCGCGCAGCGTCGCCGGCTGGGACCGGGTCCGCCGGGTCCTCGACACCACCGGCGAGATGCCCTACGGCGAGGTCGCGTTCGACCCGGCCACCCGCACACCGGCCACGCTGGGCTTCGACGACGTGCACTTCGGGTACGAGCCGGCCGAGGCGCACCTGCCCGGCGCCGAGGTGCTCGGTGCGGTGACGTTCACCGTGCCGGCCGGGAAGACCGTCGCGCTGGTCGGGCCGACCGGGGCCGGCAAGTCCACCATCGCGTCGCTGGCCGTGCGGCTGGTCGACCCGGACTCCGGCCGGGTCACGCTCGACGGCGTCGACGTGCGGGAGCTGACCGCCGCGTCGCTCGCCGCGACCGTGGCGCTGGTGGCCCAGGTGCCCTTCGTCTTCGACGACACGGTCCGGGCCAACATCACGCTCGACCGCGACGGCATCGGCGACGACGAGGTGTGGGCGGCGCTGCGGCTCGCCGAGGCGGACGGGTTCGTCGCCGCCCTGCCGGACGGACTGGACACCATGGTCGGCGAGCGCGGCACCTCGCTCTCCGGCGGCCAGCGGCAGCGGCTGACGCTGGCGCGGGCGCTGGCCGGGCGGCCCCGGCTGCTGGTGCTCGACGACGCGACCAGCGCCGTCGACCCACGGGTCGAGGCGGCCATCCTGGCCGGCCTGCGGACTCCCGGTGACGGCGGCGCGCCGGCGTCGATCCTGGTCGTGGCGTACCGGCGGGCCACCATCGCGCTCGCCGACGAGGTGATCTACGTGGAGCAGGGCCGGGTGGTGGCCCGGGGTACGCACACCGAGCTGCTGGCCACCGTGCCCGGCTACGTCGACCTGGTCACCGCGTACGAGCAGGCCGAGCAGGAGCGCGAGCAGAAGCACACGTACGAGGAGGTCGCGCCGGTGCCCTCCGGCCTGGAGATGGAGATGGAGGTGGACCGGTGAGCAGTGTCGCCGCCGAGGGACGGACCGAGTCGACCTGGGGGACGCTGCGGCGCGGGTTGGCGCTCTCCCCGGAGCTGAAGACCGGGCTCGCCGGCACGCTGGCGCTGGCCCTGGTCTACATGATCGGTCGGGTGGCCGTGCCGGTGGCGGTGCAGCGCGGCATCGACCACGGCATCGTCGGCGGGCTCGACCTTGACGTCATCTCGCTCACCGTGACGATCACGGCCGCCGTGCTGGTGGTGACGACCGCCTGCGGCTATCTGATGATGCGCCGGCTGTTCACGGTCAGCGAGACCGCGCTGGCCGGGGTGCGCACCCGGGCGTTCCGGCACGTGCACGACCTGTCCATGCTGCACCAGCAGTCGGAGCGGCGTGGCTCGCTGGTCTCCCGGGTCACCAGCGACGTCGACCAGATCACCCAGTTCCTCCAGTGGGGCGGCGTGATCCTGATCGTGAACCTGGGTCAGCTGCTGGTCACCACCGCCGTGATGCTCGCGTACTCCTGGCAGTTGACGCTGGTGGTGCTCATCGCGTTCACGCCCGCGGTGCTGATCATCCGATCGTTGCAGCGCCGGCTGGCCGGCGCGTACGGGCTGGTCCGGCAGCGCACCGGCACGCTGCTCGGCGCGATCGGCGAGAGCGTGGTGGGCGCCCCGGTGATCCGGGCGTACGGGATCGCCGGGCGCACCGCCCGGCGGCTGGACGCGGCGATCGACGGGCAACGGCTGGCCCAGCAACGGGCGATCCGGATCAGCATCCTGGGCAGCTCGGTCGGCGAGCTGGCCGCCGGCCTGGCGCTGGCCGGGGTGGTGGTGGTCGGGGTCAACCTCGGCGTCGACCGGACGCTGTCGGTCGGCCAGCTCACCGCGTTCCTGTTCCTGGTCACGCTCTTCATCCAGCCGGTGCAGATCGCCACCGAGGTGCTCAACGAGGCGCAGAACGCGATCGCCGGCTGGCGTCGGGTGCTCGACGTGCTCGACGTCGCCCCGGACGTGGCCGACCCGGGCACGCAGGGACGGGACCTGCCGGCCGGTCCGCTGGACGTCCGCTTCGCCGGGGTGACGTTCGCCTACCCGGGCGGTCCGCCGGTGCTGCACGACGTGACGCTGGACATCCCGGCGAAGAGCCGGGTGGCGGTGGTGGGCGAGACCGGCAGCGGCAAGACCACCTTCGCCAAGCTGCTCACCCGGTTGATGGACCCGACCGAGGGCGAGGTGCTGCTCTCCGGCGTCGACCTGCGCCGGGTGCGTTTCGACTCGCTGCGCGCCCGGGTGGTGATGGTGCCGCAGGACGGCTTCCTGTTCGACGCCACGGTCGGGGAGAACGTCCGCTTCGCCCGCCCCGACCTGACCGACGAGCGGCTCACCGCCGCCTTCACCGAGCTGGGCCTGGCCGACTGGCTGGACGGCCTGCCGGCCGGGCTGGACACCCCGGTGGGGGAGCGCGGCGAGGCGCTCAGCGTGGGTGAACGGCAGCTCGTGGCGCTGGCCCGCGCGTACGTCGCCGACCCGGACCTGCTGGTCCTCGACGAGGCGACCAGCGCCGTCGACCCGGCCACCGAGGTACGCCTGCAACGCACCCTGGACGCGGTCACCCGGGGCCGGACCACGCTGGCCATCGCGCACCGGCTCTCCACCGCGCAGGCCGCGGACGAGGTGATCGTGGTGGACCGGGGCCGGATCGTGCAGCGCGGCCCGCACGACGAGCTGGTCCGCGACACCGACTCGGTCTACGCCCTGCTCTACGCCTCCTGGCTGGAACAGACCCGCTGACCCCGGCACCCCGAACGCCCGCGATCTTGCATTTTCGGCCCCCGGTAGGGGTGGATCGTCCCCTTTCATCCGGGCAGCAAGTGCAAGATCGGCGCGGGGGACGGGTCAGCCCGCGTCCAGCGGGCCGGTGAGGTAGCGCTGGACGGTCGGGCCGATCGTGGCGGCCAGGGTGTCCGGCGTCGCGGACGCGACCGGTTCCAGGCGGATCACGTAGCGCATCATGGCCAGGCCGGCGATCTGGGTGGCGACCAGCGCGCCCCGCAGCGGCACCTCGGCCGGGTCGAGGTCGAGCCGGTCGACGACCCGGCGCAGGATCTGCGTGGTCAGGAACTCGCGCAGCAGGCGGGCGGTCCACTGGTTGCTCACGGCGGAGCGGAGCAGGGCCACCGCGGCGGTCCCCGCCGGGGAGTCCCAGACGCCCAGGAACGTGCGGACCAGGCGTTCGCCGACCTCGTCCCGGCCACCCGCCAGCACCCGGGGCACCAGCTCGGCCGGGTCGATCGGGATCGCCATGGCGGCCCGGAACAGGTCCTCCTTGGTGCCGAAGTAGTGGTGCACCAGCGCCGGGTCCACAGCGGCGGCGGCGGCGACCGCCCGGATCGGGGTGGCGTCGAAGCCCCGCTCGGCGAAGGCGGCCCGGGCGGCGGCCAGGATCGACTCCCGGGTGTCCGGGTTGCCGGGCCGCCGGCCGGTGCGTCGTGGGCTCACCCGCTGCGCCGACGCAGCGTCGCGGCGGCCAGCACCAGCGCCGCCACCGCCGCGCCGGCCACGATCGCCACGTCGCGCCAGATGGTGCCGGTCGGCTCGGCGTGGGCGCCGACCTCCTGCAAGGCCTCGACCGCGTACGACAGCGGCAGCGCGTCGCTGACCGCCTGGAGCCAGCCGGCCATCTGCCCGCGCGGCACGAACAGCCCGCAGAGCAGCAGTTGCGGGGCGACCACCACCGGCATGAACTGGACGGCCTGGAACTCGGTGCGGGCGAACGCCGAGCAGAACAGACCGAGCGCCACGGCCAGCACCGCGTTGACCCCGGCGATCAGGACCACCAGCCACGGGCTGCCGGCGGTGTCCAACCCGAACACCTGGTAGGCCACCAGCGAGGCGACGGTGGACTGCACCACCCCGGCCAGGCCGAACGCGATGCCGTAGCCGAAGAGCAGGTCGAGCTTGCCCAGCGGGGTGGTGAGCAGCCGTTCCAGCGTGCCGGTGGTGCGCTCGCGGAGCATGGCGATGCTGGTCACCAGGAACATGATGATGAAGGGGAAGAAGCCCAGCATGATCAGCGCCACCCGGTCGAAGGTGCTCGGCGCGCCGGGCGGGGTGGGCTGGTCGACGTACATGAAGTAGACCAGGGTGAGCAGCACGACCGGCACCACGACGAGCAGCGCCACGGTGCGCCGGTCGTGCCGCAGCTGGCGCAGGATCCGCGCGACGGTGGCGGTCAGGATCTTCGGGTTCACGCGCCGGCCTCCTCGGTGCCGCGGATCAGGCGCAGGAACGCCTCCTCCAGGTCGTCCACGCCGGTGGCGGCGCGCACCGCGGCCGGCGTGTCGTCGGCGACCAGCCGCCCCTCGCGGATCAGCAGCAGCCGGTCGCAGCGGGCCGCCTCGTCCATCACGTGGCTGGAGACCAGCAGCGTGGTGCCGGCGGCAGCCATGGCGTGGAACCGCGCCCAGAGGTCGGCCCGCAGCACCGGGTCCTGACCGACGGTGGGTTCGTCCAGCACCACCAGCTCCGGGTCGCCGACCAGGGCGCAGGCCAGTGAGGCGCGGCTGCGCTGACCGCCGGAGAGCGTGCCGACCAGTTGCCCGGCCGCCGCGGCCAGGCCGACGTCGGCCACCGCGCGGTCGGCCTCGGCGTGCCCCCGGCCGTGCAGCACGGCGAAGTAGCGGGCGTTCTCGCGCACGGTCAGGTCGGCGTAGACGCTGGGCGCCTGCGTCAGGTAGCCGACCCGGTGGCGCAGGTCCGCCGCGCCCGCCGGCCGGCCGAGCACGTCGACCGTGCCGGAGCGCACGCTCTGCACCCCGACGACGGCGCGCATCAGCGTGGTCTTGCCGCTGCCGCTGGGCCCCAGCAGCCCGGTGACCGTGCCCCGGGGCACGGCGCAGCTGATGCCGTGCAGCACCCGCCGTCCACCGCGCTCGATCACCAGGTCACGGACCGACACCGCGTCGTCCATGTCGCCTCCGATAACTCATCAACTGTTGAAATCAACGCTAGATGAATTTCTCCGGTCGGTCAACGGGCTTGACTTCGAGCGGACTCGAACTGGAAGCCTGGACCGGTGGACATCGGTATCCGGGAGAAGAGCCTCAGCGTGGGCGAGGCGGCGGAGCGGGTCGGCCTGACCACCTACACGCTGCGCTGGTACGAGCAGGAGGGGCTGGTCGCCCCCGTCGGGCGGGACTCGGCGGGTCGGCGGCGCTACACCGAGGGCGACGTCAGCTGGCTGTTCCTGCTCACCCGGCTGCGCCGCACCGGGATGCCGGTGCGGGACATGCGCCGCTACGCCGAGCTGGCCCGGCAGGGTGATCGCACGCTCGGCGCGCGGCGGGCGCTGTTCGAGGCGCACCGGGCCCGCGTGCTGGCCCGGATGGCCGAACTGACCGAGGACCTGACGGTCCTCGACCACAAGATCGACGCGTACCGGAGGGCCGAGGAGGAACTGGGCTGAAGTCGCCCAGTAGCGGACACCCGGTCCGCCATCGGGCATTGCGCCGAAGATCGGACTTCCGGCACCATGTCGCGGTGGGTCCCGCTTCGTTGCCCGAGTCCGGATTCCTCGACGAGTGGGCCGCCCGCCTGCGGCAGGCCGCGGACCGGCCGGTCGTCGGGATCATGCTGCGTGGCAGCCACGCCCGGCGGGCCGCCACCGAGCACAGCGACGTCGACGTGGACGTGCTCGTCGCGGCGGACGACGACCGCGCGGTCCGCACCCCCGGAACCACCGCCCCGGCCCGCCCCGCCGGCCCGTACGCGGCCCGCCGCGCCTACCTGACCGAGTTCGACGGCCGGCTGGTGCACGTCTCGGTGGCCGCCCGGGACGTCCGCTCCTGGGTGCACCGGCTCGGTCAGCCCGCCGACTGGGCCTTCGGGCTGCCGGTCACCGCGCCCGCCCGCCTGCTCTGGGCGGTGCCCGAGTGGCGTCGCCGGATCGACCTGCCGGTGCTCTGCCAGCCCGCCGACGAGCCGCGCCTGGAGGAGTTGATCGCCACGCTGGGCAAGGTGGCCGGCGCCCACTGGGCCGACGACCCGATCGGCGTCCGGCTGGCCGCGGCCGACCTGGCCCGGCTCTGCCCCTCGGTGCTGCGGCTGGCCAACCCGACGGTGCGGGTGGTGTCCCGCCGGGCCGCCCTGACCGCCGCGCTGGACCTGCCGGTCGCGCCCCCCGGCTACCGCGCGGACATGCTGCTCTGCCTCGGTCTGCGCCCCGCCGACCCGGCCGAGGTCGGCGCCGCCGCCGGCCGCCTGGTCCGCGGGATCCTCCCGCTGGTCCGCCCGTACGCCGGGGAGATCGCCGAGGTGGCCGGCACGGACCTGGCCGAGGCCTTGGTCGACGGCCGGGTGGAGCGCTACCTGCGCCAGTTGGGCCGGGCGCTGGACCCGGTCGGGCCCGTCCCCCGGGACACGTCGGCGGTGCCGACGCCGCGTGCGGGAGAATGGTCAACCGTGCCCGCCTCTGACGCGCCGGTGACCGGCGCCCCCGCCCGCTCCGGCGGCGCCGCGGCCCCCGGCCCGGCCCGCTCCTCCCGGCTCGACCCGGCCATCGCGGCCAAGCTGCGCCGCACCCCGGACGGCCTGGTCGCCGCCGTGGTCCGCGCGCACGACTCGGGTGAGGTGCTGATGGTCGCCTGGATGGACGACGAGGCGCTGCACCGCACGCTCACCACCGGCCGGGCCACCTACTGGTCGCGCAGCCGGGGGGAGTACTGGGTCAAGGGCGCCACCTCCGGCCACCACCAGTACGTCCGCTCGGTGGCGCTGGACTGCGACGGCGACGCGCTGCTGGTCAGCGTGGAGCAGGTCGGCGCGGCCTGTCACACCGGGCACCGCACCTGCTTCTTCACCGAGCTGCCGGTCAGCTCGCCGGAGGCGACCCCGTGACCGACGGCGCGGTCGCCCCGGACCGGACCACCTTCGCCGAGCTGGCGGCCCGCTGGCGGGTCGTGCCGGTGACCCGACGGCTGCTCGCCGACGCCGAGACCCCGGTGGGGGTCTACCGCAAGCTCGCCGGCGGGCCGGGCACGTTCCTGCTGGAGTCCGCCGAGCAGGGCGTCGGGGCGGCCGGGACCGCCTGGTCGCGCTACTCGTTCATCGGCGTACGCAGCGCCGCCACGCTCACCGAGCGCGACGGCGCGGCCCACTGGACCGGTACGCCGCCGGCCGGCGTGCCCACCACCGGCGACCCGGTCGCCGTGCTCCGGGAGACCGTCGCCGCGCTCGCCGGCCCGGCCTGGGACCCGGCCGGCGACATGCCGCCGCTCACCGGCGGCCTGGTCGGCTACCTCGGCTACGACCTGGTCCGCCGGTTCGAGCGGCTGCCCGAGCTGACCCGCGACGAGCTGGACGTGCCCGAGCTGGGCATGATGCTCGCCACCGACCTGGTGGTGCTCGACCACTACGAGGGCTCGGCGATCCTGGTCGCCAACGCGGTCCTTCCGCCGCCGGACACGCCCGACCGGGACGAGCGGGTCGCCGCCGCGTACCACCACGCGGTGGGCCGCCTCGACGCCATGACCACCGCGCTGTCCCGTCCGATTCCGCCCATGGTCGCCACGGTCGGCCGGCCCGGCGTGGGCGAGGTGGTGAGCCGGACGCCGGAGGGCGGATACCCCAAGGCGGTGGAGGCGGCCAAGGAGGCGATCCGGGCCGGTGAGTGCTTCCAGATCGTGCTCAGCCAGCGTTTCGAGCGCCCCACCGACGCGGACCCGCTCGACGTCTACCGGGTGCTGCGCACCACCAACCCCAGCCCGTACATGTACCTGCTGCGCTTCGACGGCTTCGACATCGTCGGCTCGTCCCCGGAGGCGCATCTCAAGGTCAGCGGCGGTCCGGGTGGGCGGCGCCGGGCCCTGCTGCACCCGATCGCGGGCACCCGCCCGCGCGGCGGCTCGCCGGAGGGCGACGCCAAGTTCGCCACCGAGCTGCTCGCCGACCCGAAGGAGCGCGCCGAGCACGTCATGCTCGTCGACCTGGGCCGCAACGACCTGGGCCGGGTCTGCCGGCCGGGCACGGTGGAGGTGCCGGAGTTCGCCACCATCGAGCGCTACAGCCACGTCATGCACATCGTCTCCACAGTGGTCGGCGAGCTGCGGGAGGACCGCACCGCGTTCGACGCGCTGGCCGCCACGTTCCCCGCCGGCACGCTCTCCGGCGCGCCCAAGGTCCGCGCCATGGAGATCATCGAGGAGCTGGAACCGGTCCGCCGTGGCGTCTACGGCGGCACCGTCGGCTACTTCGCCTTCGGTGGCGACCTGGACATGGCGATCGCCATCCGGACCGCACTGATCCGCGACGGCCGCGCCTACGTGCAGGCCGGCGCCGGGGTGGTGGCCGATTCCGATCCCGCCGCCGAGGAGCAGGAGACCCGGAGCAAGGCCGCCGCGGTACTCGCCGCGATCGCCGCCGCCGAGACGTTGCGGCCGGCCCGATGAGCGCGTCCGGCACGGCCGCGACCGGCGCGCCCGCCGCGCGGGGCCGGCGCGAGCTGGCGTACGCGGTGCTGCTCTGCCTGGCCGGCGCGGGCCTGGCCTGTTGGGCGGTGACCCGGACCTGGTCGGTCGAGGTGACCACCCGCGGGTCGCTGCCGCCCGGGCGGCCGGGCCGCACCGGCGCGGAGCTGCTGCCGTGGGTGTCGGCACTGGCCTGGGTCGGACTGGCCGGCGGCGGCGCGCTGCTGGCGACCGGGGGGCGGCTGCGCCGGGTGCTGGGCGCGCTGTTGGCCGGCATCGGCCTGGCCGTGGCGCTGGGCGGTGGGATCGGGCTCGCCGAGTCGGGGGTGAGCCGGCACTGGCCGGCGCTGGTCCTGGCGGGCGGCCTGGCCCTGGCCGCCGGTGGCGCGTTCTCGGCGCTGCGGGGCGGCGGGTGGCCGGCGATGGGCGCCCGCTACGAGCGGCGGGCGGCGTCGTCGTCGGCCGCGCCGGGCGGCGCCGAGCGGCCGGCGGTCGAGCGGGGCACCCGGGACGCGTGGGACGCGCTGGACCGGGGCGAGGACCCGACGGTCAGCTGACCGGCTGGGCCTCGCGCGCGTCCCGGCGCTCGCGGGCCGCGGCCCGGGCGGCGGCCAGCTCGGCCACCAGCCGCTCCAACTCCCGACGCTGTGCGGCCCGGGCGCGGTCGGCGCAGACCGCCTCCCAGGCGTTGCCCCGGGCGGTACGGGTGCGGCCGTCGCCCGCCACCGCGCGTTCCAGCGTGTGCACCACGCCGACGGCGAGGGAGGCGACGGTCCGGGAGATGGTGGTCAGGCCCATGGTCTGGTTCGGCCCGTTGACGCTCACTGGTTCACCCCGCACGAGATCGTTGGTGACGGTCGGCAGCCGCCTCGTCGAGTCTGCCCGAGGACCATGCTGCCGGGCTCACGTTTCGGCGCCGTGAAGCCCAGGTCAACGGTCCGACAGAGGGAGCGACCAGGGCAGGGCCGGAGGTCCTTGAGCTTGGTCACAGTCGCGCGGGACCCGCCCCGCTGCGGCGCCGGAGCGGTCGTGGTGAGATAGGGCATGGGCGGCGATCGATACGCACGGTGGCGCTGCGTGACACCGCGTTCACCAGAAGTCGGCCATCATGCCACAGCCCGTTTCGTGAGGTGCGCCATACCCCCCGGCACGTGTCGCCAGGTGGCGCCCCCTAGCATCGGCCCATGACACCCGGAGAGGGGAGTCCGTTGGTGACTGCTGAGCATGCGCACGCGGAGGGGGACGACGCCGCAGGGGCGCCGTCCGCAGGCGTGCTCGACGAGATCCTGGCCGGCGTCCGCGAGGACGTGGCCCGGCGCCAGGAGCAGGTTCCGCTGGAGCGGATCCGCGAGCTGGCCGCGGCCGCGCCGCCGCCGCTGGACGCGTACGCGGCGCTGCGCCGGCCCGGCGTGGCCGTGATCGCCGAGGTGAAGCGCTCGTCGCCGTCCAAGGGGCGGTTGGCCGAGATCGCCGACCCGGCCGACCTGGCCGGTGACTACGCGGCCGGTGGGGCGCGGGCGATCAGCGTGCTGACCGAGGGCCGCTGGTTCGGCGGGTCGCTGGACGACCTGGCCGCGGTCCGGGCCGCGGTGAACGTGCCGGTGCTGCGCAAGGACTTCGTGGTCTCCAGCTACCAGGTGCACGAGGCGCGGGCGCACGGCGCCGACCTGGTGCTGCTGATCGTCGCCGCGCTGGAGCAGAACGCGCTGGTGGGGCTGCTGGAGCGGATCGAGTCGCTGGGCATGACCGCGCTGGTCGAGGTGCACACCGAGGAGGAGGCGGACCGGGCCCTGGAGGCCGGCGCCCAGGTGATCGGTGTCAACGCCCGTGACCTGCGTACCCTGGAGGTCGACCGCTCGGTGTTCGAGCGGATCGCGCCCGGCCTGCCCAGCAACGTCGTCAAGATCGCCGAGTCCGGCGTGCGCGGCCCGCACGACCTGATCCGCTACGCCTCGGCCGGCGCCGACGCCGTCCTGGTGGGCGAGGGACTGGTCACCCAGAAGAGCCCCCGTGAGGCGGTCGCCGAGCTGGTCAACGCCGGTAACCACCCGGCCACGCCCCGCCCGGTGCGCTGACCCGCGCCGGGCCACCCGACCCGAGAGGACGCCCGCGATGAGCGCCGCACCCGCAGCCGGCCAGGTCCCTGACGCCGCCGGCCACTTCGGCCGTTTCGGCGGCCGGTTCGTCCCCGAGGCGCTGGTCGCCGCGCTGGACGAGTTGGACGCGGCGTACCGCAAGGCGATGGGCGACGAGGAGTTCCTCGCCGAGTTCGACGCGCTGCTGCGCGACTATGCCGGCACCCCCTCGAAGCTGTACGAGGCCCGGCGGCTGTCCGCCCAGCTCGGCGCCCGGATCCTGCTCAAGCGGGAGGACCTCAACCACACCGGCGCGCACAAGGTCCGCAACGTCCTCGGTCAGGCGTTGCTCACCCGGCGGATGGGCAAGCGACGGGTGATCGCCGAGACCGGCGCCGGCCAGCACGGCGTGGCCACCGCGACCGCCGCCGCCCTGTTCGACCTCGAGTGCGTCGTCTACATGGGCGCGGTGGACACCGAGCGGCAGGCGCTCAACGTGGCCCGGATGCGCATGCTCGGCGCCACCGTCGTCCCGGTCACCACCGGCTCGCGCACGCTCAAGGACGCGATGAACGAGGCGATGCGGGACTGGGTCGCCAACGTCGACACGACCCACTACCTGATCGGCACCGCCGCCGGGCCGCACCCGTTCCCGGAGATGGTTCGGGACTTCGTGCGCGGCATCGGTGTCGAGGCCCGCCAGCAGTGCCTGGACCTGACCGGCGCGCTGCCGGACGCCGTCGCGGCCTGCGTCGGTGGCGGCTCCAACGCGCTGGGCATCTTCCACGCCTTCGTGCCCGACACCGGGGTCCGGCTCTACGGTTTCGAGGCCGGCGGCGAGGGCGTCGCGACCGGCCGGCACGCGGCCAGCATCACCGGCGGCTCGTCGGGCGTGCTGCACGGCACCCGCACGTACGTCCTGCAGAACGCCGACGGCCAGACCATCGAGTCGCACTCGATCTCGGCCGGTCTGGACTACCCGGGCGTCGGGCCGGAGCACGCCTGGCTGCACGACACCGGCCGGGCCACCTACCTGCCGGTCGACGACGCCGAGGCGATGGCCGCGTTCGAGCTGCTCTGCCGCACCGAGGGCGTGATCCCGGCGATCGAGAGCGCGCACGCGCTGGCCGGTGCCAAGCGCATCGCCCCGGAACTCGCCGCCGAGCTGGGCCGCGAGCCGGTGATCGTGGTCAACCTCTCCGGTCGGGGCGACAAGGACGTCCACACCGCCGGGGCGTACTTCGGCATCCTCGACAAGGAGTGACTGCGTGAGCCGCATCGGGGTCGCGTTCGACAAGGCCCGGGCCGACGGGCGGGCCGTGCTGATCGGCTGCATGCCGGCCGGCTTCCCGACCGTCGAGGGCAGCATCGCCGCCATGACCGCCATGGTCGAGGCGGGTGTGGACGTCATCGAGGTGGAGATCCCCTACTCCGACCCGGTGATGGACGGCCCGGTCATCCAGAAGGCCAGCGACATCGCCCTGGCCGGCGGCGTACGCACCGCCGACGCGTTGCGCGTGGTCGAGGCGGTCGCCGCGACCGGGGCGTCCGTGGTGACGATGACCTACTGGAACCCCATCGAGCAGTACGGCCCGGACGCGTTCGCCCGCGACATGGCCGCCGCCGGCGGCACCGGCCTCATCACGCCCGACCTGATCCCCGACGAGGCGGCCGAGTGGCTGGCCGCCTCCGACGCGCACGGCCTGGACCGGACGTTCCTGGTGTCGCCGTCCTCCACCGACGCGCGGCTGCGGATGACCGTCGAGCACTGCCGTGGCTTCGTCTACGCCACCGCGATCATGGGAGTCACCGGCGCCCGGTCGCAGACCTCCGAGGCCGCCCCGGTCCTGGTCTCCCGGCTCCGTGAGGTCACCGACCTGCCGGTCGGGGTCGGGCTGGGCGTGGGCACCGGCGCGCAGGCCGCGACCGTCGCCGGCTACGCCGACGCGGTGATCGTGGGCAGCGCGCTGGTCCGGTGCGTGCTCGACGCCCCGGACCAGGCCGCCGGCCTCACCGCCCTGCGCACGCTCAGCGCCGAACTGGCCGAAGGCGTCCGCAACCCGGTCCGCTGACCGTCTCCGCCAGCCGTCCGGCACTTGTCGGGCTCGCATCGGCCGCCGTCGGGCCGGTGTCGGGCGCCCGTCGGGTCTCCGCGCTCGCACGGGCACCGCTCAGACTCGCACTGGGCACTGGGCAGGGCTCGGACCGGGCGCCGGGCTGGCTCGCGCCGGGTGCCGGGCAGGCTCGCGCCAAATCCGTCGGTTCCCGCCGCCCGAGATCGGGCCACCCCCGCCGCACGCCTTTCGAGCTGAGTCGTTCGTGATATCGCGCTGCCCCAAGGGCGCAGCGGGCCGTCTTCGCGCGCACGGTTGACGCCACGCTGCCGAGAAGGCGCTGCTTGGCTCACCCCGCTACCGCCGGTCCGGCCGAGTGGCGTCCGGTCCTGCGCAGTCCCGGCGATGCCCGCCGTCCTGGTGAGATCCCCTCCCGTGCGCTGAGTCGTTACTGATATCAGCTCGACAGGCGTCGGAAAGAGACCCAGCCCGGTCTCAGCGCGACAGGCGTCGGGAAGAGACCCGGCCGGTCGAGCGATTCGAGGCGGCCCTCTCCGGCCGACAGGCCGCCCGGGGCTGACCCCGACACAGTGGCGGCTCGCCACGCGTCGGCCGTGACCTCGCGTCGGCCGTGACCTCGCGTCGGCCGTGACCTCGCGTCGGCCCCTGCTCGGCGTCGGACCTCGATCGCGCCGGCCTGCTCAGTGCCGATGCCGCTCAGCGCCGGCCGGTGTCGAGGCCACCTGGCGACCGCTGGCCGGGCGCCGTGCCGACGCCGTCGGACGGATGCGCGTCCGCCCGCGGCGGGTCGGCGGCGGGCGTGTTCCGGAGCACGCCGGAACGGCCGGCGAGCGCGTCCGCGACGGCGGCCCGGGTGGCGGGGGTGAGCGCGCGGGGCAGTGCGTCAGAGGGATGCCACTCGGGATGGCAGCCGGGTGCCGTTTCGGCGGCCGGAGCCCCATTCGCAAGCTGGGCGCGGAACACGTGCACCAGGACGTCCGGCGCACGGCCGCAACGGCCGGCCGGGGGCACGGGAGCGCTCGGGTCGGCGACCAGGTAGAGGCCGACCAGGTCGACCAGTTCGACGAGCCGGCCGGTCTCCGCGCGGATCGACCGGACGGCGGCGTCGGGCGGGCTCTCGTCGTGGCGCAGCCGCCCGCCCGGCAGGCCCCAGCGGGGCACGCCGCCGGAGCGCCGGCAGAGCAGCACCCGGCCGGACCCGTCGCTGACGACCGCGGCGACCGCCCAGGTGAGCGCGCTCATGGACAAAGAGCGTACGGCCGCGCAAACCAGAAGTCATGCGGCTCCACGACGCGGCGGACCGGGGTGCCGCACACACGGTCCGCACCGGTACCGTGTGCACCCGTGACCCTCGCCCCGATGACCCCACTGGCGGCCATGCCCAGCCCCAGCACCGCCGTCTGGCAGCTCGGTCCCTTTCCGATCCGGGCGTACGCGCTCTGCATCATCGCCGGCATCGCGGTGGCCTGCGTGGTCACCGAGTACCGGCTGCGCCGCCGTGGCGTAGCCCCGGGCGCGGTGCTCGACATCGCGGTCTGGGCGGTGCCGGCGGGCATCGTCGGCGCCCGGATCTACCACGTGATCACCTCGCCGGAGAAATACTTCGGCGCCGGCGGTGAGCCGATCAAGGCGCTCTACATCTGGGAGGGTGGCCTCGGCATCTGGGGCGCGGTGGCCGGCGGCGCGGTGGGCGCCTGGCTCGCCGCCCGGCAGCTGGGCATCCCGCTCACCGTGGTGGCCGACGCGCTGGCGCCGGGGATGCCGCTGGCCCAGGCGATCGGCCGGCTGGGCAACTGGTTCAACAACGAGCTGTACGGCGGGCGGACGACCCTGCCCTGGGGTCTCGAGGTGCACGTGATGGACCCGGACAACCCGGGTCACGCGTTGCGCGACGACGCCGGCAACCCGGTCCTGCAACCCGGGCTCTACCACCCGACGTTCCTCTACGAACTGCTCTGGAACGTCGGCGTCGCCGCGCTGGTGCTGATTCTGGACCGCCGGCTGCGGCTGGGCCGGGGCCGCGCCTTCGCGCTCTACGTGATGGGTTACACGGCGGGCCGGTTCTGGATCGAGCTGATGCGCACCGACGAGGCCAACCACATCCTCGGCGTGCGGCTCAACGTCTGGACCGCCGCGCTGGTCTTCCTCGGCGCGCTCGTCTACTTCGTGCGGGTCCGCGGTCCCCGGGAATACCTCGTCCCGGTGGGTGAGCCGGCCGCCCCGGTGGCGCCGGCCGGCGACGTGTCCCAGGTCGACCTCTCGGCCGGCGAGGCCGGCGCGCGGCCGGTCGCGCCGGAGGGGTACCGGGTGGTGACCGAGGACCAGTTCCGCGCGTACCGGGAAACCGGCGCGCTGCCCCCGACGGAACCGGCGGCGACCGACGACGCGGACCGTGCGGTGACCGACGACGACGCGGACCGTGCGGCCTCCGACGACGATGCGGACCGTGCGGTGACCGACGACACGGACCGGCCGGACCGCGCGGCGACCGACGGCCCGGACGACGCGTCGGCCGACCGGGCCGGGGCCGGCGACGACCCGGCCGGGGCGGACCACACGGACGGGACCGACCGCGCGGACGCCGGTCGGGCGGACGCCGGCGGGCGCCCGACGGACCGGGACAGCTGAGCGGGGGAGTCATGCGCAGCGCGGTGGTGGTCGGCGCCGGCCTCGGCGGGATGGCGGTGGCCGGCGCGCTGGCCCGCTCCGGATGGCGGGTCACGCTGCTGGAACGCTCCGACCGGGTCCGGCCGGAGCCGACCGCCGTGGTGCTGTGGCCCAACGGGGTACGCGCGCTGCGCGCCCTCGGGCTCGGCGCCGGGCTGGACGCGATCGCCACGCCGTTGCCCGACGGCGGCATCCGTCGCCCGGACGGGCAGTGGCTGGTGCAGCCCCGGCCCACACCGGCCGACCGGATGCCGGTGGTGGTGCACCGGGAGGACCTGCACGACGCGCTCATCGCCGGGCTGGGCGACCAGGTGGAGCTGCGCACCGGGGTGAGTGTGCGCAGCGTACGCGCGGTGCCCGGCGAACGTCCCGCGGTGGGCGACGGCCGGCACACGGTCGAGGCCGACCTGGTGGTGGCCGCCGACGGCACCGACAGCGAGATCCGCCGGCAGCTCTGCCCGGAGACGACGGTGGTGAGTTCCGGCTGCGCGGCCTGGCGGGCGGTCATCCCCTGGTACCGCGCGCCGCAGCTCCCTGCCGACCAGCCGGTGCACGGAGAGACGCTGGGCGCCGGCTACCGGTTCGTGGCCGCCTCACTCGGTGAGCGGGGCACCGCCGGAGCCTCCCGCCGGGGCGGCATCTACTGGGTGGCCACCGCCGCCGGCGCGCCCCGCCCCGAGCCGCCGGAGATCCAGCTGGCCCTGCTCAAGCGCTGGTACGCGGGCTGGCCCCCGCCGATCGCCACGCTGCTCGAGGCGACCGACCCGGCGGACGTGGTGCAGCAGGAGATCCGCGAGTTGCGGCCGCTGCCCCGGGCGTACGGCTTCCCGGTCGGCCCGGGCGGTGTGGTGCTGCTCGGCGACGCCGCGCACGCGATGCCGCCGCACCTGGGGCAGGGCGCCTGTTTGGCGTTCGAGGACGCGGCCACGCTCGCCGGGCTGCTGCGCGAATCGCGGCTGCCCGACGCGGTGACCGGCTACGACCGGTTGCGCCGGCCGCGCGCGGCCACCATGGTGCGGCAGACCCGCCGGATGTCGGCGGTGCTGCAGACCCGGGGCCGGCTGGCGCTGCGCGCCCGGGACGCGGCGCTCGGCACGATCAGCCCGCGGATGCGCAACACGGCCGCCGCGGCGGCCGCCGCCTGGCAGCCGCCGTCCTGACCGCCTCGCACGTCCCCCGTCCGGTCGGCGTGCTGGTCAGATGACGGCGGCCGGCTCGGCGATGCAGGCGGTGCCGACCCGGCGGAAGCCGACCCGCAGGTAGACCCGGGCGATGTCCTCGCTGCCGGCGCTCAGGAAGACCAGGTCGGTGCCGGCGGCGCGCAGCTCCCGGGCCAGCGTGGCGGTGACCGCGGCGCCCAGGCCGCGTCGGCGGGCGGAGGGCAGCGTGGCCACGCCGGCGATCTCCGCCACATCGTCCACCCGCATCGCCATGCCGCTGGCCAGCGCGCCCTCCTGCGGGGTGCCGGCGAGCGCCGATACGCGCCGGCCGTCGGTCACCCGGGCGGCCTCCTCCTCCAGCGCCTCCACGTCGAGGCGGGCCACCGCGGCGTCCCGCTCGGCCGGCCCGGCCTCGCCGCGCGCGGTGCCGCCGTTCGCGAAACCGACAGCGGCGACGGCCCGGCGCAGCGCGATGTCCGCGGCGAAGCCCGGGTCGCCCGGGTCCAGCACCCGCACCGGTACGTCGCTGAGCGTCCCCGGTTCGGGCAGCAGCTCGGGTTCGAGCAGCATGAGTGGCGCCTCCAGCACGGTGAGCCCCGCCGAGCGGGCCACCGCGAGCAGCTCCGGCTGGTGCTCGTGCACCCACTCGAACGCCTCCGGCAGGCCCAGCTCCCGCTGCCGGGCGCGGACGGCGGTCACCTCGGCCAGGGTGGGCTTCTCGGTGGCGTCGAGCCGGGGGCGGGCGTAGAACGGCCAACCGGCACCGTCGCGGACGAAGAGCACCAGGGAGTCGAACTCCTCGGTCCGGGCCCCGTCACGGGGCACCGCGTCGTAGAAACGCTCCAACCGGTCGAGTGCGTCAGCTCGTACGACATCCACCGCGCGAGACTACACGTCCCAGATTCTGGAAGTGTGATCAATCTGAACTGGCCTTGCGCCGGACGCCCTAACGTAGACTCAATAAACCCCAGAGGGCCGACGTCGTCCCCACCATGATCCAACCTGAGTGACGACAGGAGGCCCGGTGGCCTTTCCGTACCCTCTCAGCCCGCAGCCGGCCCCACGGACGACGGGGCTCTACGACCCCGCGTACGAGCACGACGCCTGCGGCGTGGCCTTCGTGGCCGACCTGCACGGGCGGCGCTCGCACCAGGTCGTCGCGAACGGCCTCGGGGCGCTCTGCCGGCTGGACCACCGGGGCGCCCGGGGCGCGGAGCACAACACCGGTGACGGCGCCGGCATCAT
Source organism: Micromonospora sp. WMMD754 (assembly GCF_049315235.1). Classification (NCBI taxonomy): domain Bacteria; kingdom Bacillati; phylum Actinomycetota; class Actinomycetes; order Micromonosporales; family Micromonosporaceae; genus Micromonospora; species Micromonospora sp. WMMD754. Next base: position 92,088 of record NZ_CP186058.1, on the reverse strand, counting down.
GATCCAGGTGCCGGACGCGTTCCTGCGCGCCGTGGTCGACTTCCCGCTGCCCCCCGCCGGCCAGTACGCGACCGGTCTGGTGTTCCTGCCCGACGACGACGCGGCCGAGGCGCGCGCCCGCCAGGTGGTGGACAAGTACGCGCTGGTCGAGGGCGCCGACGTGCTCGGCTGGCGCGAGGTGCCGACCGACGCGTCCGGGTTGGGCGAGACCGCGCTCGCGGCCATGCCCCGGGTCCGGCAGCTCTTCGTGGCCGCGCACCGGCTGACCGACTCGCCGGCCGGCCCGGCCGGCTCCCCGCTGGCCGGGCTCGACCTGGACCGGGTGGCGTTCTGCCTGCGCAAGCAGGTCGAGCGGGAGACCGCCGAGCGGGGCGTGCCGGCGTACTTCCCGTCGTTGTCCGGCCGCACCATGGTGTTCAAGGGCATGCTCACCCCGGACCAACTCCCGGCGTTCTACCCGGAGCTGACCGACGAGCGGGTGGTCAGCGCCATCGCGCTGGTGCACTCGCGCTTCTCCACCAACACGTTCCCGTCCTGGCCGCTGGCGCACCCGTACCGCTTCATCGCGCACAACGGCGAGATCAACACGATCCGCGGCAACCGCAACTGGATGCAGGCCCGGGAGGCGCTGCTGCGCAGCCCGAGCATCCCCGGCAACATCCGCCGCGTCTTCCCGGTGTGCACGCCGGCCGCGTCGGACTCGGCGAACTTCGACGAGGTGCTCGAACTGCTGCACCTGGCCGGGCGGAGCCTGCCACACGCGGTGCTCATGATGATCCCCGAGGCGTGGGAGAACGACCCGGACATGCGCGCCGACAAGCGCGCGTTCTACCGCTTCCACGCCAGCCTGATGGAGCCGTGGGACGGCCCCGCCTCGGTCGCCTTCACCGACGGCGAGATCGTCGGCGCGGTGCTGGACCGCAACGGTCTGCGCCCGGGCCGCTGGTGGCACACCTCCGACGGCCTGGTGGTGCTGGGCAGCGAGGCGGGCGTGCTCGACCTCGACCCGACCACCGTGGTGGCCAAGGGCCGGCTCCAGCCCGGTCGGATGTTCCTGGTCGACACCGTCAACGGTCGGATCGTCTCCGACGACGAGATCAAGACCGAACTGGCCGCCGCGCAGCCCTACCAGGAGTGGCTGCACGCCGGTCTGATCGAGCTGGACGACCTGCCTCCGCGCGAGCACACCGTCTACACCCACGACTCGGTGCGCCGCCGGCAGCAGACGTTCGGCTACACCGAGGAGGAGCTGAAGATCCTGCTCGGCCCGATGGCCCGCAGCGGAGCGGAGCCGATCGGCTCGATGGGCACGGACACGCCGATCGCCCCGCTGTCCACCCGGCCGCGGCTGCTCTACGACTACTTCCACCAGCTCTTCGCCCAGGTCACCAACCCGCCGTTGGACGCCATCCGGGAGGAGCTGGTGACCAGCCTGGCGTCCACCATCGGGCCGGAGGGCAACCTGCTCGACCCGGGCCCGGCGAGCTGCCGGCAGATCGTGCTGCCCTACCCGGTGATCGACAACGACGAGCTGGCCAAGATCCTCTCCATCGACGAGGACGGCGACCTGCCCGGCTTCAAGGCGGTCCGGGTCTCCGGTCTCTACCGGATCCGGGACGGCGGCGCCGGCATCAAGGCCCGGCTGACCGAGATCTGCCGGCACGTGTCCGAGGCGATCGAGGACGGCGTACGGATCCTGGTGCTCTCCGACCGGGACTCCAACGCCGACCTGGCGCCGATCCCGTCGCTGCTGCTCACCGCCGCGGTGCACCAGCACCTGGTGCGCGAGCAGACCCGGACCCAGGTGGCGCTGGTCGTCGAGTCCGGCGACTGCCGCGAGGTGCACCACGCGGCCGTGCTGATCGGTTACGGCGCGGCGGCGGTCAACCCGTACCTCGCGTTCGAGTCGGTCGAGGACATGATCTCCACCGGCGCGCTGGCCGGCGTGGAGCCGGTGAAGGCGGTCCGCAACTACGTCAAGGCGCTCGGCAAGGGCGTCCTGAAGATCATGTCCAAGATGGGCATCTCCACCGTGTCGTCGTACTGCGGGGCGCAGGTGTTCGAGGCGGTCGGCCTGGACACCCGCCTGGTCGACCGCTATTTCCGCGGCACGCCGAGCACGATCGGCGGCATCGGGCTGGCCGAGATCCACACCGAGGTGGCCGCCCGGCACGCGCGGGCCTGGCCGGCGCCGGGCGCACAGGCCAGCGACCGGCTGGAGGTCGGCGGCGAGTACCAGTGGCGCCGAGAGGGCGAGCTGCACCTGTTCAACCCGGAGACGGTCTTCCTGCTTCAGCACGCCACCCGCAGCCGCCAGTACGACGTGTTCCGGCAGTACACCGCCAAGGTCGACGAGTTGGCCGCGCAGGCGGGCTCGCTGCGCGGGCTGTTCACGCTGCGCACCGGCGTCCGCCCGGCGGTGCCGCTGGACGAGGTCGAGCCGGCCACCGAGATCGTCAAGCGCTTCGCCACCGGCGCCATGTCGTACGGGTCGATCTCCGCCGAGGCGCACGAGACGCTCGCGATCGCGATGAACCGGCTCGGCGGCAAGTCCAACACCGGCGAGGGCGGCGAGGACGTCGAGCGGCTGCACGACCCGGCGCGCCGCTCGGCGGTCAAGCAGATCGCCAGCGGCCGGTTCGGCGTGACCAGCGAATACCTGGTCAACGCGGACGACCTCCAGATCAAGATGGCGCAGGGCGCGAAGCCCGGCGAGGGCGGGCAGCTGCCCGGCAACAAGGTCTGGCCGTGGATCGCGCGGACCCGGCACGCCACCCCGGGTGTCGGCCTGATCTCCCCGCCGCCGCACCACGACATCTACTCCATCGAGGACCTGGCCCAGCTCGTGCACGACCTGAAGTGCGTCAACCCGGCCGCCCGGGTGCACGTCAAGCTGGTCAGCGAGGTGGGTGTGGGCACGGTGGCGGCCGGCGTGGCCAAGCTGAAGGCCGACGTCATCCTCATCTCCGGGCACGACGGCGGCACCGGCGCGTCCCCGCTCAACTCGCTCAAGCACGCCGGCACCCCGTGGGAGCTGGGCCTGGCCGAGGCGCAGCAGACGCTGCTGCTCAACAAGCTGCGCGACCGGGTCACCGTGCAGGTCGACGGCCAGCTCAAGACCGGCCGGGACGTGCTGGTCGCGGCGCTGCTCGGCGCCGAGGAGTTCGGCTTCGCCACCGCCCCGCTGATCGTCGAGGGCTGCGTGATGATGCGGGTCTGCCACCTGGACACCTGTCCGGTCGGCATCGCCACCCAGAACCCGGTGCTGCGCGAGCGGTTCACCGGCCGCCCCGAGTTCGTGGAGAACTTCTTCCTCTTCCTCGCCGAGGAGGTCCGGGGCTACCTGGCCGAGCTGGGCTTCCGCAGCATCGACGAGGCGATCGGGCACACCGAGCTGCTCGACGTGGTCGGCGCGATCGAACACTGGAAGGGCCACGGGCTCGACCTGAGCCGCGTGCTGCACCTGCCGGAGCTGCCCGAGGGCGCGGCCCGCCGGGGCGTCCGTGCCCAGGACCACGGCCTCGACGCGGCGCTGGACAACCGGCTCATCGAGCTGGCCGGCCCGGCGCTGCGCGACGGCACCCCGGTCCGGGTCGAGGTCGAGGTGCGCAACGAGCACCGCAGCGTGGGCGCGATGCTGGGCGGCGAGGTGACCCGCCGGTTCGGCGGCGCCGGGCTGCCCGACGACACCGTCGAGTTCCTGCTGCGCGGCACCGCCGGGCAGTCGTTCGGCGCGTTCCTGCCGCGCGGGGTCACGCTGCGCCTGCACGGCGACGCCAACGACTACGTCGGCAAGGGACTGTCCGGCGGGCGGATCGTGGTCCGGCCGGACGCCGACGCGCCGTTCGTCGGCGCCGACGCCGAGCCCGGCCGCCGCGCCGAGGACCAGATCATCGCCGGCAACACGATCCTCTACGGCGCCACCGGCGGCGAGGTGTTCCTGCGCGGTCGGGTCGGCGAGCGGTTCGCGGTGCGCAACTCCGGCGCGGCCGCGGTGGTCGAGGGTCTCGGCGACCACGGCTGCGAGTACATGACCGGCGGCACGGTGGTGGTGCTCGGTCCGACCGGGCGCAACTTCGCCGCCGGCATGTCCGGTGGCACCGCGTTCGTGCACCGGCTCGACCGCCGGCTGGTCAACGCCGAGCTGGTCGACCTGTCGCCGCTGCGCGACGAGGAGCGCGACCGGCTGCACGAGCTGGTCCAGCGGCACTTCGCCGAGACGGACTCGGCGGTCGCCGAGGACCTGCTCAAGCGCTGGCCGCAGGCGGTGGAGGAGTTCACCGCCGTGGTGCCCCGGGACTACCGCCGGGTCATGGAGATCATGCGGGCCGCCGAAGCCGCCGGCCGGAACGTCGACGACGCGGTGATGAGTGCCCTCTCTCCCGCCCCGGTACCACCCGCGCCCCGGGTGGTCGCCCAGGAGGTGGCTCGTGCCTGACCCCAACGGTTTCCTGCGCTACGACCGGCGGCTGCCCGCCCGCCGCCCGGTGCCGGTGCGGATCACCGACTGGCGGGAGGTCTACCCGCCGGCCGGTGAGGAACTGGTCCGCGAGCAGGCCACCCGGTGCATGGACTGCGGCATCCCGTTCTGCCACAGCGACACTGCCGGCTGCCCTCTCGGGAATCGAATTCCGGACTGGAACGACCTGGTCCGCACCGGCAACTGGGACGCGGCGGTGGAGTCGCTGCACGCCACCAACAACTTCCCCGAGTTCACCGGGCGGCTCTGCCCGGCACCGTGCGAGGCGGCCTGCGTGCTCGGCCTGGGCGGCCAGCAGCCGGTCACCATCAAGCAGGTCGAGGTGGAGATCGCCGACGCGGCGGTGGCCCGCGACGGCCTGCGTCCCCGGCCCGCCTCCGCCCCGACCGGCCGGTCGGTCGCGGTGGTCGGCTCCGGCCCGGCCGGGTTGGCCGCCGCGCAGCAGCTCGCCCGCGCCGGTCACACGGTCACCGTGTACGAGCGCGACGACGCGATCGGCGGCCTGCTCCGCTACGGCATTCCCGACTTCAAGTTGGAGAAGCAGCACGTCGACCGCCGGGTCGCCCAGCTCACCGCCGAGGGGGTGCGGTTCCGCACCGGTGTCGAGGTCGGCGTCGACGTGACCGCCGACCAGCTGCGCGCCGAGCACGACGCGGTGCTGCTCGCCTGCGGCGCGCTCCAGGGCCGGGACACCCCGGGCACCCCGGGCCGGGCGCTGCGCGGCGTGCACCAGGCGATGGCGCACCTGGTGGCCGCGAACCGGGTGGTGGCGGCCGCGGGCGACGGGCGGCCCGCCCTGGCCGTGCTGCCGGACGGCACGCCGATCGACGCGGCCGGCAAGCACGTGGTGATCATCGGTGGTGGCGACACCGCGGCGGACTGCCTCGGCGTGGCCCACCGGCAGGGCGCGGCCGGCGTACACCAGCTCGACCTCTACCCGCAGCCCCCGACGGAGCGGGACGGCGCGCGGGACCCGTGGCCGACCTGGCCGTGGGTGCTGCGGTCCTATCCGGCCCACGAGGAGGGCGGGGAGCGGGTCTTCGCGGTGGCGGTGCAGGAGTTCGTGGACGACGGCACCGGGCAGGTCCGCGCCGTGCGCATCGCCGAGGTGACCGTGGAGAAGGTCGACGGCCGGCGCATCGTCACCCCGCTGCCCGGATCCGAGCGGGAGATCCCGGCCGACCTGGTGCTGCTCGCGATCGGCTTCGAGGGCACCGAGGAACAGCCGCTGCTGGCCCAGTTCGGGGTGACCCGCAACGGCCGCGGCGCGGTCGACGCCCGCCCCGACTGGCAGACCGACGCCGACGGGGTCTTCGTCGCCGGGGACATGCACCGGGGCGCCTCGCTGATCGTCTGGGCGATCGCCGAGGGGCGGGCCGCGGCCGCGGCCATCCACGCGTACCTGGGCGGGGTGGGCGAGCTGCCCGCCCCGGTCGACCCGGCCCGGCAGCCACTCGCCGTGTAAGGAGGGGCCCCTGTTAACGCCTCCGGTAGAGCAGGGGGCCCCTCTTAACACCTGCGTCAGGGTGGGACGCCCGGTATCGCACCGACCCGGACCGGGTGTCCGGGTCGCCCGGTGACACCTGCCACCAACTGTCGCCACGACGTTTCCTCCGCCGCCAGACTTGGCGACCGGCCGGACCTCACGAGGGTCCGGCCTTCGTCATGTCGCTGTCGTCAACGGGGGAGATCGTCGTGGCTCTCGGCGCCACGTTCGCCGCGCTGCGCCACCGGAACTACCGGATCTGGGCGGGTGCCGGCTTCGTGTCGGTCACCGGCACCTGGATGCAGGTGCTCGGCGTCAACTGGTTCGTGCTCGCGGAGACCGGCTCCGCCACCTCGATGGGCCTCACCGTCCTGCTCCAGGCGCTGCCCACGCTGCTGCTCAGCGTGTGGGGCGGCGCGCTGGCCGACCGCCTGCCCGCCAAGCCGCTGCTGGTCACCGCGCAGTCGGCGCACGCGGTGCTGGCCGCCGGCCTGGCCGTGGTGGCGCTCACCGGCGTCGGAGGTCTGCCGGCCGTCTACGCGATCTCGCTGGCCACCGGCGCGGTGTCGGCGATCGAGGGGCCGGTGCTGGGCCGCTGGGCGTCCACCCTGGTGGACCGGGAGAGCCTCGGGAACGCGCTCGCGCTCGGCTCGCTGACCAACTCCGCCGGGCGGATCCTCGGCATGAGCGTGGGCGCCGTGGTGGTCGCCGCCCTCGGCCCGGCGTTGCTGTTCGCGGTCAACGCGGCCAGCTTCGTGGCGGTCGTGGTCGCGCTGCTGGCCGTACGCGAGGGGGAGCGGCACACCGGCGGGCCGGTGGCGGCCGACGTGGGTCCCGCGGACGGCGGCATCCGGGCCGGGTTCCGCTACCTGCGGGGTCAGCCGGTGGTGCTGGTCGCGCTGGCGCTGTCGTTCGTGCTGGGCAGCCTGGGCCGCAACTACCAGGTGACCATGGCGGCGATGAGCGACGGGCCGCTGGGCGGCGGCGCGTCCGGCTACGGCTTCCTGTCCACCGTCTTCGCCGTCGGAGCGGTGCTCGGCGCGCTGGTCGCGGCCCGCCGCGCCGAGTTGGGCTACGCGGTGCTGGTCGGCGCGGGGCTGCTCGCCAGCGCGCTGCAGATCGTGGCCGGGCTGGCCCCGGGCACGGCGAGCTTCGCCGCGGTGATTCTGCCGGTGGCGGCGGCGGCCGTGGTCATCGACACCACGGTCGGCGCCCGCGCGCAGCTGGACACCGACTACGCGATGCGCGGGCGGGTGCTGGCGGCGCTCGCGGTCACCGGATCGGTCGCCGCCGCGGTGGGCGCGCCGTTGCTGGGGTGGCTGGCCGAGCACGCCGGCCCCCGCCAGACGCTGGTGCTGGCCGGCACGGTCAGCGCCGTGGCGACGCTCGCGGCCGGGGTGGCGCTGGACCGGCTGCGCGAGCGCCGGCTGGTCCGGACGCTGCCCGCGGTGCGTCGTCCGGTCCGTCGGCTCACGCTGGTACCGGTCGCGGTGCGTCGTCCGGTCGGTCGGCTCACGCTCGTGCCGGTCGCGGTGCGTCGTCCGGTCCGTCGGGTGGCGGCGAGCGCCGTCCGGGTGGTGCGGCCGGTCCGGCGTGCCGTGCCGGTCCCGTCCGGGCCGACCCCGACCGTCGCGGCGGGTGTCGCGCCGACCGTCATGGCCGGTCGGCCGGTCCCGGCGGCACGGCCCGGGGTCCGCCCCGGCACGGCCCGACCGGCCTCGGCCGCCGCCCGGGTGGACGCGGGCCGCCGCTGAGGTGGGCCACGTCATGCCCGCCGGGGCCCCGCCGGCACGATGATCATCGTTACGCTGCGGGCATGGACGTCGAGGTACGCCTGCGGCGCATCCGCCGCTGGCTCTGGGTCGTGGTGGTGGGGCTCTTCCTCAGCGGGGTGACCGCGTTCCCGCTGGAGATCGAGGTCCGGTGGCTGCTCGCGGCGCTCGACCCGCTCGCCGGGCGGCTCCCGGCGCTGGTCGGCTGGATCGAGCGGGTCCACGACGGGCTGGTGGCCGCGGACCGGGACTACCCGTTCCTGCTCTACGGCACCGACTGGCTGGCGTTCGCCCACCTGGTGCTGGCGGTAGCGTTCTGGGGGCCGCTGCGCGACCCGGTGCGTAACGTCTGGGTGGTCCAGGTCGGAATGATCGCCTGCGCCGGCATCGTGCCGCTGGCCCTGATCTGCGGCCCGATCCGGGACATCCCGTGGTTCTGGACGCTCGTCGACCTCTCGTTCGCGGTCGGCGCGTTCCCGCCGCTCTGGTTCGCCTACCGGCACATCCGCGCGGTCGAGGCGGCCCGGACGCCGGCGACGCCGGTCGGGACGCCCGCGCCCGCGGCCGGCTGACCGGGGCCGTACCCGGCCGCAGCGGGGGACCACGGACCCCGGGGCCGGTCCGGCCGGGCCCGCCCGCCGGTGGGGGAGCGGGCCCGGCCGGCGCCGGTCAGCGGCCGAGCAGGTCGTGCGCGGCCCGGATCTTCGCCCAGGAGGCGGGTCGGGTCGGGGCCGAGGTCGCCCGCGCGGTGGCGCCCACCTCGGGGCGACCGGCGGTGAACAGCCAGGTGGTGAACACCGCGTCCAGGTCGCGACCGGAGACGCGCTCCGCGAGCGCCTGGAACTGTTCGATGGTGCCGTTGCCGTACTGGCGCTGCGCGGTCCAGGCGCGCAGGATCCGGAAGAACGCCGGATCGCCGACGGCCAGCCGGATCTGGTGCAGCGCCATCGCGCCCCGGTCGTAGACGGCGTCGTCGAAGATCCGGTCGGCGCCCGGGTCACCGGGGAGCACCTGCCAGAACTCCGAGTCGGCCGGGTAGCTGGAGTAGGTGAAGTCGAACAGCTCCTGGGCGGTGCCCTCGTCCTGCTCCTCCGACCAGAGCCACTCGGCGTACGAGGCGAAGCCCTCGTTCAGCCAGATGTTGCGCCAGGCCGCCACCGAGACCGAGTCGCCGAACCACTGGTGCGCGTTCTCGTGCACCACCACGTACGGGTTCGCGCCGCGTCGCCAGAAGCCGGGGCCGTACACCGGTCGGGTCTGCGTCTCCAGCGCGAAGCCGATGCCGTCGATCGGCCCGGCCACGCCGCCCTGCGCCTCGAACGGGTACGGGCCGAACAGCCCGCTCTCCCAGTCGACGATCTCGGCGGTGCGTTCGATGCTGGCCCGGGCCGCCGGACCGCGCTCGCCCAGCGTGGTGCTGTACGCGTTCACCACCGGCTGCCCGTTCGGCGCGGTGTCGGTGACGATGTCGTACTGCCCGATGGCCAGGAACGCCTGGTAGGTGGCGCCGGGCTTGACGCTGCGCCAGCTCCACCGGGTGCGGTTGCCGGCCTCCGGCAGCGGGTCGCGCGGCTGCACGCCGTTGCTGACCACCTCGACACCGGTCGGCACCGAGACCGAGATGTCCCAGGTGGCCTTGTCCTTCGGGTGGTCGTTGCTCGGATACCACCACCAGGCCGACTCGGGCTCGTTCACGGCGAGCGCCCCGTCGGCGGTGCGGGTCCAGCCGGTGTAGCCGTAGACCGTCGTCCGCGAGGGGACGCCGGCGTACTTCACCACGACGGTGAGCTGCTGGCCCCTGGCCAGGGGCCGGGCCGGGGTGATCACCAGCTCGTGGTCGCCGGCCCGGGCGAACCTGGCGGCCCAGCCGTTGACCCGGACCGACTCGACGTCGAGCGCGAAGTCGAGGTTGAAGCGGGACAGGTCCTTCCTGGCGGTGGCCAGGATCGTGGTGGTGCCGCTGAGCCGGTCGGTGGACGGCTCGTAGCGCAGCCGGATGTCGTAGTGGTCGACGTCGTAGCCGCCGTTGCCGTAGTCGGGGAAGTAGCTGTCGCCCAGCCCGGGGCTGCCCGGCGTCGGGGTCGCCGCCGCGGGGTGCGGGCCGCCCCGTCCGGTCGGGGCGGCCAGGCCGGGGGCGCCGGTCACGGTGGTGCCGGCGGTGGTGAGGGTCAGGGCGGCGATCGCCGCCGTGAGTGCGCGTCGCACGGGTGGGACTCCCTCCGTCGGGTGTACGCACCGGCCAACCTAATCGACGCATGTAAACGGATCTGGGTCGGCAGCTATTCAATTCTTGCGAATGTTTCGATAGCATTACCGACTAGTAACAAGCACGACCCCTCGGCCACGCGCGCGGTCAACGGGCTCCACCACCCCTGTCCCGTGGAGGTCCTGTCATGTCCCGTCGCGTCCGTACCGCCCTCGCCGCGGTGTTGGCGGCCGTCCTCGGCGCCGTGCTCCTGCCCGGCGCGGCCCGCGCCGCCACCGTCAACTACGTCGCCCTGGGCGACTCCTACTCCTCCGGCGTCGGCGCCGGGCCGTACGACCTCTCCACCTGCCTGCGCAGCCAGAAGTCGTACGCCCCGCTCTGGGCCGCGGCGCACGCGGTCACCAGCTTCCGGTTCCCGGCCTGCGGCGGCGCGGTCACCGCCGACGTCCGCAACAACCAGGTCGGGCAGCTCAGCGCGAGCACCACGCTGGTCACCATCACCATCGGCGGCAACGACGCCGGCTTCGCCGACGTGATGACCAGCTGCCGCTTCGGCAGCACGTCGAGCTGTGAGAGCGCGGTGGCCGGGGCCAAGGCGTTCGCCACCGCCACGCTGCCCGGCCGGCTCGACGCCACCTACGCCGCGATCCGCGAGCGGGCCCCGAACGCCCGGCTGGTGGTGCTGGGCTACCCGCGGCTGTTCGAGACCGGATACTGCGGCCTGCTCGCCATGAGCAGCTACAAGCGCACCATCCTCAACCAGGCCGCGGACGTGCTGAACGGGGTCACCGCCGACCGGGCCGGCGCGGCCGGGGCCACCTTCGTCGACGCCCGGCCGTACTTCACCGGGCACGGTGTCTGCGCGGCCGAGCCGTGGATCCGCGACGTCAGCGGCGTGATCGAGGCGTACCACCCGAACGCGAGCGGCTACCGCTACGGCTACCTGGCCGCGCTGACCGCCGCCATCGGCTGAGGTGTAAGGAGGGGGCCCCTCTTAACGCATCCTGCAGAGGAGGGGCCCCCTTTTAACAACTCACGCGAGTCAGCGGCCCGCCGGCGCCAGGCTGCCGACCGTCTCCGCCGCCACGACCGGCGCGCCGGTCACCCCCGACACCGGTCCCAGCCGCCGCCGTCGAGGTCGCGCCTGGCGCCCGGAGGGGACCGCGAGGGCGGCCAGCGCGGCGGCCAGCGAGATGCCGGTGAGCAGCAGGAAGCCCGCGGTGAAGCCGGCCTCCCGGGGCAACCCGCTCGCCTGCGGGTGAGCGGTGATCACGGCGCTGGCCAGGGCCGCGCCGATCGCGCCGCCGATGGTGCGGATGTTGGCGTTCATGCCGGTCGCGGCGCCGGTCTGTGCGGCCGGCACGCTGGCCACGATGAGGTTGGCCATCGAGGCGAACGCCAACCCGATGCCGAGGCCCACGAGGCCGCCGGCCACGCCGACCTCCCACCGGGTGTCGTGCGCCACGGTGAGCATCGCCGCCGCCGCCACGTTGAACGCCGCGCCGGTGCTCAGCTGCGCCTTGGCGCTGAACCGGGACTCCAGCCGGCCGGCCAGCAGACCGGCGGCGAACATGCCGACCAGCATCGGCAGCATCAGCAGCCCGGCCTGGGTGACGCTGGCGCCGAAGCCGTAGCCGGCGCTGGTGGGGATCTGGGCGAACTGCGGCAGGAACGCGTAGACGGAGAACATCGAGGCGCCGTAGAGCAGCGCGACCAGGTTGGTCGTCCAGACCGCCGGCAGGCGCATCATCCGCAGGTCGATCAGCGGGTTCCCGGCCCGGGCCTCGGCGACCAGCCAGGCCGCCGCCAGCACCACGGCCAGCGTCAGCAGCCCGACCACCCGGCCGGAGCCCCAGCCCCACGCGGCGCCCTTGCTGACCGGCAGCAGCAGCGCCACCAGCCAGCCGGACAGCAGCAGCGCGCTGAGCCAGTTGATCCGGCCCGGCGTGCGCACCGGCGACGGCGGCACGAACCGGTACGCGGCCAGCGCGGTCAGGCCGACCACCACCAGCGGGATCCAGAACAGCCAGCGGTAGCCGAGGGTGGCCACGATCGGGCCGGCCAGCACCACGCCCAGCCCGCCGCCGACGGCGACGACCGCCGAGATCGAGGCGACCGCCGAACTCACCCGGGCGGCCGGGAACTCGTCCCGGATGATGCCGAAGGACAGCGGGAAGACGGCGCCGCCGATGCCCTGGACCACCCGGGCGGCGATCAGCACGCCGATGCTCGGCGCGACGGCCGCCAGCAGGCAGCCCAGCGCGAGCGCGGCGAGCGAGACCACCAGGGTCCGCTCCTTGCCGATCATGTCGCCGACCCGGCCGAGGATCGGCGTGAAGATCGACGCGGAGAGCAGGTAGGCGGTCAGCACCCAGGTCACCGTGTTCGGCGAGGTGTGCAGGTCGTGCTGGATCGTGGGCAGCACCGGGGTGATCAGCGACTGGAGCATCGCGAAGAATCCGGTGCCGGCCGCGAGGACGAGGAACGTCATCCGGCGCGAGCCGCGCCGGGGTGTGTCGATCATGTGGGAGAACTCCCGTTCGGTACGAGATCGGTGGCCGCTCGCGCGGGTGGCGGCGGTGGCGGCCGGGTCGTCGCCGGTGGTCAGCGGTCAGCGGGCATGGCGGGACCTCCTGGGGTCCGGGGTCGGTTTCGGTCACCCACGCCGGCCGGACGCGGCCGGGAAGTCCGGAGTACGCTATCCGGAGGGGTGCCTCCACCAACGTAGCGGAGGGGGGCCTCCGGTTGCAAGCGGGAGGGAGAGGTGACGCGCGTCATGGCCAGCGCCGACCAGCGGGACGAGGTCTTCGCGCGCCGCCCGAAGCGGGCCGACGCCCGGCGCAACTACGACGCGCTGATCGCCGCCGCCCGCGAGGTGTTCGGAGAGTGCGGCGCGGGGGCGTCGCTGGAGGAGATCGCCCGCCGGGCGGGCGTGGGCATCGGCACCCTCTACCGCAACTTCCCCGGCCGGCGGGACCTGTTCGAGGCGGTCTACGTCGAGGAGGTGCGGGCGCTCAGCGCCTCCGCCGCCGACCTGGCCGACCTCGCCCCGTGGGACGCCCTGGTCGGCTGGCTGCACCGGTTCGTCGCCTACGTGGCCACCAAGCGGGCCCTGGCCGAGGAGTTGGTGCACGACTCCGAGGTGTTCCGCAGTTGCCGCACCGAGATCTACGCGGCCGGCGAGCCGCTGCTGCGCCGGGCCCAGGCCGCCGGGGTCGCCCGGCCGGACGCCGACTTCGACGACGTGGTGCGGCTGATCAGCGGGCTCGCGGCGTACCAGTTCCCGGACCCGGCGCAGCGCGACCGGGTGCTGGCGATCGCGCTGGACGGCCTGCGCCCGCCGGCGACACCCGCCTGAGCCGCAGGGCGGGACCGCAGAGTCCGCCGGCCGAGGTCGGGGAGCAGGCGGCCCCGCCAGCCCCCGCCGATCTTGCACTTTGAGTCGACAGAACGCGGCTCATGCGCCCTTTGCCGGGGCAGCAAGTGCAAGATCGACGAGAGGCGGCGGGAGCGGCGGGTCAGGGGTGGGCGTTGCTCGGGCGGCGCCACGGGCCGGTGATCGCGAAGACGTAGCCGGGGGACTGGATGTTCGCGTAGAGGATCGTGCCGTCCGCGCTGAACGTCGGGCCGGTGAACTCGCTGTCGTTCAGCTCGTTGCGGGCCAGCGGGTACGCCTTGCCCTGCTCGGTAACGCCGACCAGGTGCGACACGCCCTCGCCGTCCTCGGCCAGGATCACCCCGCCGTACGGGGAGACGGTGATGTTGTCCGGCCCGTCGTAGTTGCCGTGGTCGGCCTCCGGGTCGGTGTTCACCCCGAAGATGGTCTTCAGCGTCACGGTCTGCCGCCGCGGGTCGTAGAACCAGACCTGGCCGTCGTGCTCGTTGACGCTGCCGTCGCTGCGCCGGGCGTAGCTGGCCACGAAGTACGCGCCGCCGTCGCCCCACCAGGCGCCCTCCAGCTTGCGGCTGCGGGTCACCTCGGCGTCGGTGAACTGCTTGCGCACCGACACGGTACGGGCGTCCCGGTCCGGCACCTCGACCCACTCCACCCGGTACCGGGTGCCCGGCGTGGTGGCCTCGGACAGGTCCGCCACGTGCCCGTCGCCGCGCAGGCAGCGCATCGCCGCCAGGCTGCCGGCGGTGGCGCCGTCCGGCCGCTGGGCGAGCGCCCGCAGCGCGCCCTTGCCACCCCGGAAACCGGGCGGCGGCGTCCACCGGAAGTAGAGGCCGTTCGGGCCGCTCGCGTCCTCGGTCAGGTAGATCGAGTGGGTGTACGGGTCGACCGCCACGGCCTCGTGCGCGTAGCGGCCGAGGAACCGCAGCGCCACCGGGTCCTGGTTGGCCGACCGGTCGTGCGGGTCGACCTCGAAGACGTACCCGTGGTCCTTGAGGAACTGACCGCCGGCCCGCTGCTCGGTCTCCTCGCAGGTCAGCCACGTGCCCCACGGCGTGATGCCACCGGCGCAGTTGTTGTGCGTGCCGGCCACGCTGACGTACTCACGCAGCCGCCGGCCGTGCCGGTCCACCTCGATGGTGGTGGTGCCGCCGCGCGCGCCGGGGTCGTAGGTGAGGCCGGGCAGCGCCGGCACCGGGTACGGCTCGTCGCCGCCGATCTCGTGGTTGTTCACCAGCACCGACCCGCGCGGGCCGCGGAAGCAGCCGGTGCCGTCGGCGTCGCTCGGGGTCGGCTGCCCCGACTCCAGCAACGTCACCCCCGCCTGCGCGACGACGGTGTAGGAGAAACCGGGCGGCAGGGCCAGCAGGCCGGCCGGGTCCGGCACCAGGTCGCCGTAGCCGACCGCGGGTCGGCACGCGGCCCGGGCCGCCGCCGGGCCGGCGATGGCGTCCAGGCTGCCGGCCACCACGATGCCGAGTCCGCCGGCCGCGCTGCCGCGCAGCAGGGACCGCCGGGAGAGGGGAGAGGAGGTCACGTCGTCGCCTTCCTGTGCACACGGGTTGCACTGGCAGGCAATCCGCGCCGGGGGAACGGCTGGCGGCGCGGCCGTACGACCCGGGGTGAACAGTGGACGAACCTCGGGTGCCGAGCGTCCCGTGCCGCTGCGGCGCGCGTCCGTTAGGGTTCCTTCGATCGCAGACGGCGTCGGAGGGCGGACGGTGGGCAGGCTCGCGGCGGCGTACCGGCAGGCGGTCGACCGGCACCGGCAGGCGCTGCGCCACTGGGAGGCGGCCCGGCGGATGCTCGGCGCCGCCGGCCCGGCGCCCGTCGGCAGTCCCGCGCTGGTCGCGCGGCTGGCCCGGCTGGGCGGGGAGATGGCCGCCGCGGTGCCCGGCACCGCCCGCGTCGCCACCCACCCCGTCCCGGTACGCCTCGGCGAGGCCCGGACGGTCGACGGCGCGTTCCCGGTCCTCGTGCCGGTGGGGGCCGGCGCCCACCTCGCGGTCGACGCGGACGCCCGCGACCCGCGCGTCGGCGAGCTGCTGCGCGCCGTGGTGGTGCGGCTGCTCACCGCCGCCCCGGCCGGCGCCGTCCGGGTCGTCGGCATCGACCAGGCCGCCTTCGGCGCGGCCTTCCTGCCGCTGCGCCCGCTGCACGACGCCGGCGTGCTCGGTCCGGCGGCGACCACCGAGGCGGAGACGACCGCGCTGCTGGAGGCGGCGGAACGGCACGCCCGCGCCGCCCAGCGCAGCGCGCCGGAGGACCGTGAGCTGCTGGTGGTGGTCGCCGCGTCCGCGCCCGCGCCCCGGGAACTGGCCCGGCTGGCCGCGCTGACCCACGCCGGCCCGGCCGCGGCCGTGTGCGTCCTGCTGGCCGGGCATCCGCCGGCCGGGGCGACCACGGCGCCACCGCTGGGCGCCACCACCCAGCTGCGGCTCACCGAGCGCTACACCCTCGTGGGCGATCCGCCCGGGCGCCCGTTCAGCACCGACGGCAGTGGACTGGCCGCGCCGGTGGTGCTCGACGGCGACCCGTCGCACGCCGCGGTGACCGCGCTGGCCCGCCGCTACGCCGAGGCGGTCGACCAGGGCGCCGTCACCTTCGCCGACCTGCTCCCGGCCGAGCGCTGGACGTCCTCCGCCGCCGCCGGCCTGCGGACCACGCTCGGCCGGGCCGGCCGTCGGCCGCTGGCCGTCGCGTTCGACGACGCCACCCCGCACTGGCTGGTCGGCGGGCGCACCGGCGCCGGCAAGACGGTGCTGCTGCTCGACGTGCTCTACGGGCTGGCGGCCCGCTACTCCCCGGCCGAGCTGCGGCTGATGCTGCTCGACTTCAAGGAGGGGGTCAGCTTCACCGAGTTCGTGCCCACCGACCGCGACCCGTCCTGGCTGCCGCACGCCCGCGCGGTGGGCATCGAGTCCGACCGGGAGTACGGCGTGGCCGTCCTGCGCGAGCTGCGCGCCGAGCTGGGCCGCCGCGCCGACCTGCTCAAGCGCCACGGGGTCAGCCGGCTCGCCGACCTGCCGCCGAACGCCCGGCCGCCCCGGATCGTCACCGTCGTCGACGAGTTCCACGTGCTGTTCGCCGGCAACGACGCGCTGGCCCGGCAGGCCGTCGACCTGATCGAGGAGCTGGCCCGCAAGGGCCGCTCGTACGGCCTGCACCTGGTGCTGGCCAGCCAGAGCACCACCGGCATCGAGGCGCTCTACGGCCGGGCCGAGGCCATCTTCGGCCAGTTCCCGTTGCGCGTCGCGCTGCCCGGCGGGGACGCCGTGCTGGACCCGCGCAACGACGCGGCGCGCGGGCTCACCGTCGGCACCGCCGTGGTGAACACCTCCGCCGGCGCGCCCGGCGCGGACGTCGAGGTGCGGTTCCCCGACGCGCACGCCGCCTCGGCCGAGCTGGCGGCGCTGCGCCACGAGCTGCACGCGGCCCGACCCGACGGCTCCCACCCACCGGCGGTCTTCCGTGGCCACGAGACGCCCCGGCTCGCCGACGACCCCGCCTGGGCCGCGCTGGCGCCCGGCGCCGACCCGCCGTACGCGCTGGTGGGCCGCGTCGTCGACGTCGCCGGCAGCGCCGCCGGGTTCGCCCTCGACGCGAGCCCGGGCCGGCACCTGGCGGTGGTGGGCACCGCCGCCGGCGGCGCGGACGTGCTCCGGTCGGCGGCCCTCTCGCTGGCCCGGCAGCACGCTGCCGGCAGCGCCCGGTTCCTGTTCGCCCCGCTGGCGCCGGGCACCACCGACGTCGCCGACGACCTGGCCATGACGCTGGCCGCGGCCGGCCACCCGGTACGCCGGCTGGACGTCGACGGGTTGCGCGCCCACCTCGCCGAGGCGGCCGGCGGCGAAGCCCCGACGGCGGGCCGCACCTACCTGGTCGGGTTCGGGATGGACGCCGCCGCCGGCGTGCTGGGCGCGACCGACCCGGGCACGTTCCGCTCCGGGTACGACGACCTGCGCGCGGTGCTGCGCCACGGCCCGGCGCGCGGGGTGCACGTGCTCGGCTGGTGGCGCGGGCTGCGCCGGCTCGCCGACGACCTCGGCGGCAGCGGCCACCGCGACGACGTGACCGCCCTGGTCGCGCTGAACGTGCCGGCCGCCGACCTGGGCCTGCACCTCGGCACGCACGACCTCGCCTACACCCCACGGGAGGGCCACGCCCTGCTGGTCGACCGGCACGAGCACCGCACCGCCCTGATCGTGCCGTTCGCCGGCGAGAGCGAACAACCATGACCGGGTTCGACGACTACGCGGCGCTGATCCGGGAGTTGTCCGGCCGGCAGCGCGGCGGGGAACGGGCGATCGCCGCCGAGGCGGAGCGCCGGCGAGGGCTGCAGGCCGGGGTGGACACGCTCGGGCAGCGGCTCGCTGCGCAGGGGCAGCGCCTGGAGCGGTTCGGGCAGGCGATCGGGGTGCCGATGAGTGCGGTTCCGGCCGAGGCGCCGGCCCCGGCGGTGCCGGCCGGTGGCGTGTCGGCGGGGCCGCCGACCGGCGCCGGACCGGGGGGCGGGGTGACCGGCGGCGCAGCCGCCGCGCCGGGGCGGGCGGAGGTCGGGGCGTATCCCGCAGGGAGCGTGCCGGAGCCGCGGGCCGGTGACCCGGCGACGGAGCTGGCGGCGGCCGGCCGCCTCGCCGACGAGGCCGACCGGCACGGGCAGGAGGCCGAGGCGCTGGCCCGCACGCCGGTGCTGTTGCCCACCTGGTCGGCGCCGGCACGTGCGGTGGCGGTCTACGGCGGCTGCGCGCTGGTCGGCTCGCTGCTCATGC
This sequence comes from Micromonospora sp. WMMD754, assembly GCF_049315235.1. NCBI lineage: Bacteria > Bacillati > Actinomycetota > Actinomycetes > Micromonosporales > Micromonosporaceae > Micromonospora > Micromonospora sp. WMMD754. Next base: position 73,978 of record NZ_CP186058.1, on the reverse strand, counting down.
TGGGCGCGCTGGTCGGCTCGCCGCTGCCGGTGTCCGGGATGGACCTGGTGGCGGCGCTGTCCTGCGCCGGCGTGCCGCTGATGTCCTTCGTGGCCGGCCAGCTCGTGCTGGCCCGGTGGGGCCGCCCGGCGCTGGACGACGGCAGCGCCCCGGCCGGCCGCTACGTCCCGCTCGGCTTCGTGATCTGCGCCCTGGTCTCCCCGTCCCTGTTCTGCCTCTACCTCGTCCTGTTCCGCCTCCTCCGCTGACCCCCGCCGCCCTCGCCTCCCCGCCATCGACGAAGAGGTGGGGCGGACGGAGGGCGGTAGGCTGCGCGGTGGTCGGCAGGGTGGGACGCGGGGAGGGCTTGTGAGCGCGGCGGAGATCATCGCGAGGCTGGCGGCGGCGGCGCAGAAGCTGGACGAGGCCAAGGCCCGCACCGCGGCCGCCGCCCAGGACGCGGCGGAAGCGCGGGCGCTGGTGGCGGGCGCGCTGGAAGGGGCCACGGCCGGCCCGCTGATCGGGGTCATCGACGCGTACCGGCAGGCGCTGGCGCAGGCGGCGCAGGGCGGGGAGCCGGCGCGGCAGCACGTGCAGGAGACCATCGCGAAGGTCCAGGCACTCGGCAACTGAGCGCCGGACTCTGCGATACGGATCAGTGTCGTCAAACTGACCAGCCAGTCGATCGGCGACTTGCCTCGGGCTAGCGTCCACGAGTCCCTTTGGCGTCGATCGATGTGAGTGGCGGGCATGGCGGACATCATGCGAGCGGTGGCAACCCTGGCATGGCCACTTCTGGTGGTCGTGATCCTGATCTACCTTCTGCCCGCGGTGCGCCGGCTGCTGCGGGAGAGCCACTCGGTCGATGTCGAGGTGGGCGGTGCCAGGGTCAGTGTCCAGACCGCCTCGAACGAGACTCGCAAGCTCATCGAAGACCTGCAGGACCGGGTGAACGAACTGTCCGCACTGGTCGACCGCGGGCAGGAGCCGAGTGTCGAGCCTATGGGGAGCCATCCCGCTCCGCGGGGAATCCTCTGGGTCGACGACGAACCCGGCGGAAACCTGTACGAGCGGGCTCGGGCGACGGACGGTGGCTACGAGGTGGTGCAGGCGACCTCCACCGAGACGGCCTTGAAGCTGCTCGAAGGCATGACGCCGACCGTGATCGTCTCGGACGTGGGCCGCACCGAGAGCGGCCGCTTCAACCCAACCGCCGGGCTCGATCTGGTGCGCGAACTGCGTCGGCGTGGTGACCTGACGCCCGTCGTGTTCTACACCTCGCCGCGGGGCGTTGCCCTGGTCCGGCACGATGCGGAACTCCTCACCAATGTCAGTTGCACGGCCTCGCCGACCGAGTTGGCCCGGATCCTCGACATGTAGCCGCGTCGCATCGCCGGGTGCGGAATCCGGCCCGGGATGCCGGTTTGCGCGGAGGGCGCGACAACTGGTTACCGGCGCGTAACTTTCCATTGACGTGTGTGAAATCGGACACGCATCATCGTTCCCACGATCGATCGGATCCCACCCGTCCCTCCCGGGTCCCCCGGGTGCCTCCCCACCGGAGGTGCAGCCCATGCTGCTCCGAACGATCCTGGCCGCCACCACCGCCGCCACCGCCCTGCTCCTGCCGGCCACCGCCGCGCACGCCGCAGCCGAACCCACCACCCCGCCGGCCACGGCGTCCACCTCCACGGCGTCCACCGTGGACACCGTCACCGCCGCCGACCGGGCCGCCGCCGCGGCGGCCGACCCGGTCGTCGTGGTCGGCGGCCTGATCGGAATCTCCATCGCCTACGAGCCGATCGCCGCCCGGCTGCGGGCCGACGGCTACCGGGTCTCCATCTACCAACTGCCGAACCTCGGCTTCGGCGACATCCGCGAGTCCGCCCGGGCACTGTCGTCCTACGTGGACCAGGTCCGTGCCGCCACCGGCGCGAGCCGGGTCGACCTGGTCACCCACTCCGAGGGCGGCCTGGTCAGCCGCTGGTACGTCAAGTTCCTCGGCGGCTCCGCCAAGGTCGACCAGTACGTCAGCCTGGGCAGCCCGCAGTACGGCACCTACGTCGCCAACATCGTCAACTTCCTGGGGCTGGGCAGCTGTGCCGGCATCGTCGCCTGCCAGCAGATGACCATCGGGTCGAGCTTCCTCGCCGACCTCAACGCCGGTGACGACACGCCGGGCCCGGTCCGCTGGACCACGGTGCGCACCTGGCAGGACGAACTGGTCCGGCCGGTCGACAACGCGGCGCTCGCCGACGGCGCGACCAACATCCTGGTGCAGGCGTGGTGCCCGCTGCGGATCGTCGGGCACCTCGGCCTGGTCCTGGACGGCACCACCTACACGGCGGTGCGCCAGACGTTGGCCGGCGCGCAGATCCGGCCGAACTGCTTCGCCGTCTGACCCGTTCCGGGCCCGCCGACGGGCGGGCCCGGACCGGGACGCTCACCCCCGGTCGCGACCGAGGATCAGGTCGGACGCCCGCCAGGCCAGCGCGGTCACGGGGGCGCTGGTCCAGCCCGCCACCATCACCGGCAGCACCGACGCGTCGACCACCCGTAGCCCGTCGACGCCGCGCACCCGCAGCCGCGGATCCACCACGTGGTCGTCGTCCGGGCCCATCGCGCAGGTGCCGATGGCGTGGTAGCCGCAGTAGCCGTGCGCGACGGCCGCCGCGACGATCTCCTCGTCGGTCCGGGTGGCCGGCCCGGGCACCGTCTCCGCCCGGACCCGCCCGGCGATCGGCCCGGCGCCGAAGAACTCCCGCATCCGGCGGAACAGGTCGACCGCCACCCGCCGGTCGTGCGCGGTGGCCAGGTAGTTCGCCACGATCGCCGGTGGGGTACGCGGGTCGGCGTCGGTGATCGCGAGGTGGCCCTCGCTGTCCGGCCGGGTCACCGTGCCCAGGCACATCACGCCGGGCTCCCGTTCCAGCTCCAGCGCCCGACCCGGACGCGGCGGGGCGGCGGAGAACGGCGCCATCAGCAGGTGGGCGTCCGGGCGTTCCAGCTCCGGCCGGGACTTCACGTGGGCCGCGACGTCGAGCACCGGCAGCGCGAGCGGGCCGCCCCGGGTGAGCAGCCAGCGCAGCGCCGCGCGGGCCTGCCCGAGCGGACTGCCGAGCCGGGCGTTGTAGCCGCCCGGCCCGGCGAGCCGGTGCTGCATCGCGACGGACCGGTGCTCCCGCAGGCCGGCGCCCACCCGACGCCGGTCGAGCAGCACCGGCACGCCGGCCGCGCGCAGGGTGTCCGCCGGCCCGATGCCGGAGACCTGCAACAGCTGCGGGGTGGCCAGGGCCCCGGCGGCGAGGATCACCTCGCCGGCCGCCCGGTGCTCGACCTCCCGGCCCCGGTGCGCGACCCGTACGCCGACCGCCCGGCCGCCCTCGACCAGCACGCGCAGCACGACCGCCTCGACCACGACGGTCAGGTTGGGTCGGCCGCGGCACGGGTGCAGGAACGCGTCGGCGGCGCTGACCCGGCGTCCGCCGTGGATGGTGGCGGTCGGGTAGCCGATCCGCTCGTCGTCGTCGGCGTCCAGGTCGTCCACCCGGCGCCAGCCCAGCCCGACGCCGGTCGCCACCATCTCCTCGGCGAGCGGGTCGGTGCCGGTGGCGACGGAGAGCCGCACCGGACCGCCGACGCCCCGGTGCGGCGCGGGGCCCAGCGGGTGGTCCTCCAGCCGCTGGAACACCTGTCGCATCGTGGACCAGCCCCAGCCCAGCGGCGCCAGCGCGTCCCAGTCCCGGGCCGCGCCCCGGCTCCAGATCATCCCGTTGACCGAGGTCGAACCACCGATCATCCGGCCGCGCTGCCAGGTCTCCCGCCGGCCGGGCCCGATCGTCGCCGGGTAGTGCCAGGCGGTGCGCGGGTCGTCCATCAACCGGGAGAACGCCTTCGGCACGCGGACGAACGGGCTGCGGTCCCAGCCCCCCGCCTCCAGCAGCAGCACCCGGGTGCCCGGGTCCTCGGAGAGCCGGTTGGCCAGCACGCACCCGGCCGCACCGGCGCCCACGACGACGTAGTCGAACTCGTCCACAGCGGACCCCCACTCATGAGAATCCTTCTGACGGTAGTTGCTCGATCACGCGCCGCAAAGGGCCGACCGGCTCAGGCCGCGTGCGCCAACGCCTCGAACTCGTCGTCGCTCAGCTCCACCTCGGCCGCCGCCACGTTCTCCTCCAGGTGCGCCACCGACGACGTACCCGGAATGGGCAGCATGACCGGCGAGCGCCGCAACAGCCAGGCCAGGGCGAGCTGCGCGGGGCTGGCGCCGTGGCCGGTCGAGATCGCGTCCAGCGGGCCACCGGGGCGGGCCAGGTTGCCGGTGGCGATCGGGAACCACGGGATGAACGCCAGGTCTTTGCGCTCGCAGTGGGTCAGCACGTCCTCGGCGCTGCGGTCGGCCAGGTTGTAGAGGTTCTGCACCGACACGATCGGGGTGACCGCCCGGGCCTGCTCGATCTGCTCGACGCTCACCTCGGAAAGCCCGATGTGCCGGATCTTGCCCTCCTGCTTGAGCAGCGCCAGCTCACCGAGCTGGTCGGCCAGCGGCACCTTCTCGTCGATCCGGTGCAGCTGGTAGAGCGGGATGCAGTCCAGCCCCAGGTGGCGCAGGCTCAGCTCGCACTGCTGACGCAGGTACTCCGGGCGCCCCACCGGCCGCCAGTCGCCCGGACCGGAGCGGGTCAGCCCGGCCTTCGTCGCGACCACCAGGTCCTCGGCGTACGGGTGCAGCGCCTCCCGGATCAGCATCTCGCTGACGAACGGCCCGTACGAGTCCGCGGTGTCGATGAACGTCACGCCCAGCTCGTACGCGCGGCGCAGCACCCGCACCGCCTCGGCCGGGTCCTTCGGATCGCCCCAGACGCCCGGGCCGGTGAGCTGCATCGCCCCGTAGCCGAGGCGGTCGACCCGCAGGTCACCGCCGATCCGGTAGCTGCCCGACGCCTTCGCCGGCTGGGTGCTGGTGGCCATCACGGTCCTCCTGTGTCGCGGTCGGCGGGCGGTCACGCCGCCCGACCGTTCGACATTCCCCGAAACGGCCCGCCGATGCCCGCTCAGCCGAGGTGCCGCAGCACCACCAGCGCCTGGTCGTCCTCGGAGCCGGCCAGGTCGCGCAGCAACGCGTCCGCGATCGCCTCCGCCGGCTCGTCGCGCACCGCGACCAGCGCCCGGTGCAGCGCCCCGACGCCCTCGTCGTACGGCCGGCCGCGCCGCTCCACCAGCCCGTCCGTGTACGCCACCAGCAGGTCGCCGGGGCCGAACGGGATCGTGGTGACGGTCATCGGCCGGTCCACCATGCCCAGCGGCATCGCGTTCTCGGTCTGCACGGTGCGCGGCGGCGCGCCGGTGGGCAGCACCACCGGGTGCGGGTGGCCGGCGCGGGCCACCCGCGCGGTGCGGGCGCGCGGGTCGACCACCACGACCAGACAGGTGCCGAGGAAGCCGACGCCGAGCAGCTCGGTGAGCCGCAGGAACACCTCCTCCAGCGGCACGCCCAGCCGGATCAGCGTGTTCAGCATGGTGCGCAGCTGCGCCATGTCGGCGGCGGCCTCCACCTGGTGCCCGACCACGTCGCCGAGCACCACGGCCAGCCGGTCGCCCTCCTGCCGGACCAGGTCGTACCAGTCGCCGCCCAGGTGCAGGCCGCTCATCGCGGGCCGGTAGCGGGTGGCCACCTCCAGGCCGCGCGGGGTGGTCAGCGACGAGCTGCGCAGACGGCCGGCCAGGCGGGTCACCAGGTTGTGCTCGGCGGCGGCCAGCCGGACCCGCTCCAGCGTCTGCTCGCACAGGTCGGCGACGGTGTCCAGCAGCGCCAGGTCGCTGTCGCGCAGCGGCCGTTCCCGTCGCCAACCGAAACCCAGCGCGGCGATCGGGCGGCGACCGGCGCCGAACAGCGGCAGCGCCACGGTGGTGACCAGGCCGTGCCCGCCGACCGGGTCGGCCAGCCCGGGGAACCGGGCGGCGAAGTCGGCCCGGTCGCGCAGCACGATGCGCTCCCCGTCGCGCAGCGCGCGCACGATCGGGCGCGGGTCGTCGACGGTCAGGTCGCGGAACGTGGCGGCCAGCGTGCCCGGCACGTCGCCGTGGTACCAGAGCCGGACCCGGCGGCCCTCGTCCCGCATGGCCAGCCCGGGCAGCTCCGCCCCGAGCGCGGTGGTGGCGGCGTCGAGGATCACCTCGATCGCCTCGGCGGTGGAGCGGGTCACGCTGAGCCGGGCGGCGAAGCCGGCCATCGCCTGTGCCGACCCGGTCAGCTCGGCCCGTTGCAGCGCCTGGCTGCACAACCCGGCCACCGCGTCGAGCAGGTTCCGCAGCGCCTCGTCCTCGGCGACCGGCCCGGCCCAGCGCACCTCCAGGGCGCCCAGCGCGGCACCGTCGCCGTAGCGCAGCGGCAGGCACAGCCCGGTGGTCCGGCCGTCGACGCCGGTCAGCGGCAGGGCCGCGTTGTCGCGTACCGCGCGGGCCAGCGGGGCCTCGGCGTCCACCGGCACCCGCTCGGCGGGGACGTCGCCGCCGGCCACGTCGAGCACGGTACGGCCGGGTCGGGCGAGCGCCACCCGCAGCGCGACCGCGTCCACCACGGCCGGCCCGACCGTGGTCACCACCTCCACGATGGCCTCGTGGCCACGCGCCGAGCTGAGCGCCCCGGCGAGCCGGGCCAGCGCCTCCGCCCGGCGCAGCGCCCGCTGCCGGTCGCTGACGTCGCGCGCCACGGTGGCCACGAACGCGGTGCCGTCCCGCCCGTCGCCGGTGGCGACGGTGAACGTCTGGTGGTCGACGTCGATCGCCTCGCCGGTGTCCCGGCGCACGAGGCGGCTCTCCGCCCGGTGGTGCCCCTCGCGCAACGCGGTCGGGATGAGCTCGGTGCGCCACAGCTCCCGCGCGTCCGGGGCGGCGAAGTCGACCAGGCCCAGCCCGTCCACCCGCTCCCGGTCACCGAGCCCGACCAGCGCCCGTCCGGCCGGGTTGACGTAGACGGTCCGGCCGTCCGGCGTGGCCACCGCGATGAAGTCGCCGGAGCGTTCCACCAGCGCCTGGAACAGCCGCAGCTCGGCCGGCGCGGCGCGGTTCGCCGCCCGCCGGCGCCTCGCCCGGGCCAGCGCCAGCGCCGTGCCGACCTGCCCGGCGACCAGCTCGACGAAGGCGCGGGCGTCGGCGTCGACCGGGCCGCCCGGGGCCAGCGCGGCGACCAGCACCCCGGCCGGGCGGTCGCCGTCCGGGTCGGGCACGGGCAGCAGGGCGACGACCGGCGCGGCCGACCCGCCGTCGGTGGACCGCGGCGGCAGCAGCCGGGGCATGCCGTCGGCCAGCACGGCGGCCACCGGCCACCCGTCGGCCGACGCCGGCGGAACCTCGACCCCGTCCGCGGCGGCCGGTCGTGGACCGTCCGGCCCGGCCAGGTGAAGCCGCACGAAGGGCAGCGCGGGAGTTCCGGCCAGCACCTTGACCGCCCGCCGGGCCACCTCGTCCGGGTCGCTCGCGTCGGACAGCGCCGTGGCCAGCGCGGCGAGCAGCCGCAGCCGCTGATCGCCGCGAACCGCGCCCGCGTCCGCGCCGGTGGCGGCGACGACGTCCGGCGACCGGGCGCCGTCCGGCGGGGTGATGCTCACCCGGGACCTCCGCTCGGGTGTGGGCGTCCGCAGTACCCGGAAACGTACCAGCGGCACGCCGCCGCGGGCGATCGTCGGACCGGTCCCCGTCGCGCGCGCGACGGGACGAACGGCCCGGCGGGTCGGCAACCGTCGCACCGTGGCCGCCAGTTGCCGCGACGCCACCCGGCGGCCGGGGCCGGCGTGCGAGGCTGGGCGGGACGGTGGTCAGGAGGTGCGCATGGGGGCGACGCCACGGCTCGACTTCGCGCTGGACACGTACGAATGCATCGTGCTCTACCCGGGTCCGTCCGGGCGGGCGCTGCCGGAGGAGACCGTGCAGCGGTTGCAGGCCGAGCACGTCCAGCACATGGGGGCGCTGCAGCGACGCGGCATCGTGCTGGTCGACGGCTCGGTGGACGGCCCGGCCCGGGAACCCGACCCGCCGATCGGCTTCGGCCTGGCCCGGACCGGTTCGGTGGACGACGTGCGCAGCGTGATGGAGGCCGATCCCGCGGTGCAGGCCGGGCTCTACCGGGTCGAGGTGCTCACCTTCCTCTGCCCCGCCGGCTCGCTGGAGTTCCCGCTGCTCAAGACCCAGAGCTGAGGGTCGCCGCGCACTGTCGCGCGGGCGACGGCGGCGGCGTCGCGGCGGTGCTACGGTCCGGCGCAGTGAGCCGCCCCGGCCCGTCCGGCGCCGCCGGCCCGGGTCGGTCGAGGAGCCGCCATGACCTCCGCCCCGGACCTGCCGCGCGCCACCGACCTGCTCCGCGAGCTGCTCGGCGACCGCCTGCTCACCCCGGCCGACGCCGGGTACCCCGACGCCGTGCGGCTGTGGAACGGTGCCCCGGCCGCCACGCCCGCCCTGGTGGCCCGCGTCGGCGACGCCGGGGAGGTCGCGCGCGCGGTTCGCGTCGCCGGGCGTTGCCACGTGCCGCTGTCGGTGCGTGCCGGCGGCCACGACTGGGCCGGCCGGGCCCTGCGCGACGGCGGCCTGGTCCTCGACCTCACCGCGCTGCGCCGGGTGGACCTCGACCCCGGGACCGGGGAGGTCACCGTGGGCGGCGGGGCGACGGCCGCCGACGTGCTCGCCGCCCTGCGACCGTACGACCGGGTCGTCGCCACCGGTGTGGTGCGCGCGGTCGGGCTGGCCGGGCTGACCCTGGCCGGCGGGTACGGCCCGCTCTGCGGCCGGTTCGGGTTGGCGCTGGACAACCTGCTCGGGGCCGAGGTGGTGCTCGCCGACGGCCGCCGGGTGACCGCCGACGCCACGCACGAGCCCGAGCTGTACTGGGCGTTGCGCGGCGGAGGCGGCAACTTCGGCGTGGTCACCGCGCTGCGCTACCGCACCCACCCGCTGGCCGCCGCGCTCGCCGGCATGCTGCTGTTCCCGCTGGGCCAGGCGGCGGCGGTACTGCGCGGCTACGGCGAGGAGGTCCGCCGGGCGCCGGACGAGTTGACGGTGATGGCCGGCTTCCTGACCGGCCCGGCGGGGGAGCCGGTGGTCTTCCTCGCCCCGGTGTTCACCGGCGCCGACGAGGCGGCGGGCCGGGCCGCGGTGGACCGGCTGCGGGCGCTCGGCACCCCGCTGGTCGACCAGGTCGCACCGCTGCCGTACGAGGACGTGCTGCGCATGTTCGACGGCGGGATGGCCGACGGCAACCACTACCTGCTGCGTACCCGGTGGTTGCCCCGGGTGGACGAGCCGGTGGTGGCCGCGCTGACCGCGGCGGCCGGCGCGGTCAGCTCGCCGTTCTCCGCGATCGCGCTGCACCACTTCCACGGCGCGGCGGCCCGGGTGGGGGTGGGGGAGACCGCGTTCGGGCTGCGCGCCGACCACCTGCTCGCCGAGATCATCGCGGTCTGGGCGCCGGGCGGCGACCCGGCGCCGCACCGGGCGTGGGCCGAGCACACCAGCGCGGCCCTGGCCCCGCACGCGTTGCCCGGCGGCTACCCGAACCTGCTCGCGCCGGAGGAGACCGACCGGGTCCGGCTGGCCTACGGGCCGAACTGGGACCGGCTGCGCCGGGCCAAGCGCCGCTACGACCCGCGTGGCGTCTTCTCGGCCGTGCCCACGCTGCCGCCGGCCGGCCCGCCCGCGCCCCGGGCCGGACAGGGGCGGCCGGATCCCCGGGAGCACCCGGCCGGACGGTGACGGCGAGCGGTACGATTTCCGCCGCGCGGTCGCCGATGCCCGCCACTCACGACGTCGCGGTGCGGTGCATCCACCGCCCGCCCGCGCGGGTTTCGCGCGTCGTTGGACAACTGTTCCTCAGTCCGCAAGGGGTCGGCCGGCAGGTCGACCCGGAGGAGAGACTAGCCTGATGGGCGTGACACGCCGCGCGAAGATCGTCTGCACTCTCGGCCCCGCCACCTCGTCCCCGGAGCGCATCCGGGGGCTCGTCGAGGCGGGCATGAACGTGGCGAGGCTCAACTTCAGCCACGGCAGTCACGCCGACCACGAGTCGGTCTACCGGATGGTCCGGGAGGCCGCCGAGGCCTCCGGCAAGCCGGTCGCCGTCCTCGCCGACCTCCAGGGTCCCAAGATCCGCCTCGGCCGCTTCGCCGACGGGCCGCACGAGTGGCGCACCGGCGACTCCGTCGTGATCACCAGTGACGAGATCGTCGGCACCAAGGAGCGGGTCTCCTGCACCTACCGCAAGCTGCCGCAGGAGGTGAAGCCGGGCGACCGGCTGCTGATCGACGACGGCCGGGTCGCGGTCGAGGTCAGCGACGTCACCGGCAACGACATCCGCTGCCTGGTCACCGAGGGCGGCCCGGTCTCCAACAACAAGGGCGTCTCGCTGCCCAACGTGGCGGTCAGCGTCCCGGCCATGTCCGACAAGGACGCCGAGGACCTGCGCTTCGCCCTCGGCCTCGGCGTCGACCTGGTCGCGCTGTCGTTCGTCCGCTCGGCGGAGGACATCAAGCTGGTCCACTCGATCATGGACGAGGAGGGTGTGCGCCGCCCGGTCCTCGCCAAGGTCGAGAAGCCGGAGGCGGTCGACCACCTGGAGGCGATCGTGCTCGCCTTCGACGGCGTCATGGTCGCCCGCGGCGACCTCGGCGTCGAGCTGCCGCTGGACCAGGTCCCGCTGGTGCAGAAGCGCGCCGTGCAGCTCTGCCGGGAGAACGCCAAGCCGGTCATCGTGGCCACCCAGATGCTCGACTCGATGATCGAGAACTCCCGACCCACCCGTGCCGAGGCCTCCGACGTGGCCAACGCGGTGCTCGACGGCGCGGACGCGGTGATGCTCTCCGGCGAGACCAGCGTCGGCAAGTACCCGGTGCTCACCGTCAGCACCATGGCGAAGATCGTCACCACCACCGAGGCCGGCTCGATCGCCGTCCCCCGGTTGCAGCACGACCCGCGTACGCACGGCGGCGCGCTGACCGTCGCCGCCTCCTCCATCGCCCGCGCCATCGGCGCCAAGGCCATGGTCGCGTTCTCGCAGACCGGCGACACCGTCAAGCGACTCAGCCGGCTGCACTGCGACCTGCCGCTGCTGGCCTTCACCCCGGTGCCGGAGGTGCGCAACCAGCTCGCGCTCTGCTGGGGCGTGGAGACGTTCCTGATGCCGTTCGTCGAGCACACCGACGACATGTTCCGCCAGGTCGACCAGGCGCTGCTCGGCCTCAACCGGGCCAACCCGGGCGACTACGTGGTGATCGTGGCGGGCAGCCCGCCCGGCACCCCCGGTTCCACCAACACGCTGCGGGTGCACCAGCTCGGTTCGCTGGTCGACGCGGCCTCGGCCCGGGCGCTCCAGTGAGCGCGAGGAGTGAGCCGGGTTTGCGAGCCCCGCAGTCGCGAACGAAGGTGGCGCAGTGAGTGACGCTCCGGTGGCGACCGGGCAGGCGGCGGTCGACCAGCTGCTGGAGGTGCTGGACCTGGCGCAGACCGGCGAGATGGCCTTCCGCGGGATGAGCCCGCCGGTGGGCCCGCAGCGGGTCTACGGCGGTCAGGTCGCCGGCCAGGCGTTGGTCGCGGCCGGCCGCACGGTCGACCCGGAGCGGGCCGTGCACTCGCTGCACGGCTACTTCGTCCGGCCCGGCGACCCGGCCGAGCCGATCGACTACCAGGTGGAGAACGTCCGCGACGGCCGCTCCTTCTCGGTGCGCCGCTCGGTGGCGTTGCAGCACGACAAGCCGATCTTCTTCATGTCGGCGTCGTTCCAGCGGCAGGAGGAGGGGCTGGACCACCACGCCCCGCTCCCGCCCGACGTGCCCGCGCCGGACGACGTGCCGACCATGACCGACCGGCTGTCCCGCTACCCGGAACGGCTCGGCATCTGGGGTCAGATCCCGCGCCCGATCGACGTGCGCTACGTCGGCGAGCCCGGCTGGGTACGCCCCGGCGACCGGCCGGCGGAGCCGCACCAGCGGGTCTGGATGCGCATCGACGGCAAGCTGCCGGACGATCCGCTGCTGCACGCCTGCGCCCTCACGTACGCGTCCGACCTGACGCTGCTCGACTCGGTGCTGTCGGTGCACGGCGAGGTGTGGGGGCCGGGTGGTGTGGTGGGCGCCAGCCTCGACCACGCGCTCTGGTTCCACCGGCCGTTCCGTGCCGACGAGTGGTTCCTCTACGACTGCTGGAGCCCGTCGGCGTCGGGGGCCCGTGGCCTGGCCACCGGCCGGATGTTCACCACCGACGGCCGGCACATCGCCAGCGCCGTGCAGGAGGGGCTGCTGCGTCGGGTCGGCGGCTGAGCCGGCAACCGTGACCGATCGGCCGAGGGTCGGGAGTCCGGGCGGCTGAACCGGCGACTAACCTTGCCGGCATGCGTCTCTCCGCCCGGGTCGACTACGCCCTCCGTGCGGCCGCCGAGCTGGCCTCGGTCGCCGACGGCGCGGCCGTCGGGCGGAGTCGGCCGGTGACCGCCGAGCAGATCGCCCGCTCCCAGGACATCCCGCCGAAGTTCCTCGAGAGCATCCTGCTCCAGCTGCGCCGGGGCGGCATCGTGCACGCGCAGCGCGGCCCGGAGGGCGGCTACTGGCTGGCCCGGCCGGCGTCCGAGATCTCCCTGGCCGAGGTGATCCGGGTGATCGACGGGCCGCTCGCGCACGTGCGCGGGCAGCGTCCGGAGCAGCTCGGCTACCAGGGCGCGGCCCGTGCGCTGCAGGACGTCTGGATCGCGCTGCGGGCCAGCGAGCGGGAGATCCTGGAGCTGGTCACCATCGCCGACGTGGCCGCCGGCACGCTGCCCGGCCGGGTCAACGAGCTGGCCGCCGACCCGCGCGCCTGGAGCTGACGCCCGCCGCTGCGCTCCCGACCGCCCGCCGCCGGGGCCGTCCGGCGTGTTCCCACCAACCGGATGGGGGACTTGACCGGGACCCCCTCCGTGCCGCATTGTCGACCAAGTCGATAGGAGATACCGAAAAGTCAGGGGGCGCTCGTGCGCAAGCTGCTGGTCCTCGCCCTCGTCGGGCTCGCCGCGCAACTGGTCGACGGCGCTCTCGGCATGGCGTACGGGCTGACCTCCTCGACCCTGCTGCTCTTCGCCGGGGTCGCGCCGGCCGCCGCCTCCGCCTCGGTGCACCTGGCCGAGATCGGCACCACGCTCGCCGCCGGCGTCTCGCACTGGCGCTTCGGCAACGTCGACTGGAAGGTGGTCGGGCGCATCGCCCTGCCGGGCGCGCTCGGCGCGTTCGCCGGCGCCACCTTCCTCAGCTCCATCTCCACCGAGTCGGCCGCCCCCTGGATGGCCGCCATCCTGTTCACCCTCGGCGCGTACCTGCTGGTCCGCTTCTCCCGGCCGCTGCGCGCCAACCGCGCCGCCGGCCGGCTGCGCAGCCGCTTCCTGGCCCCGCTCGGGCTGGTCGCTGGCTTCGTCGACGCCACCGGCGGTGGCGGCTGGGGTCCGGTCGCCACCCCGGCGCTGCTGGTCTCCGGCCGGATGGAGCCGCGCAAGGTCATCGGCTCGGTGGACACCTCCGAGTTCGTGGTGGCGGGCGCGGCCAGCCTCGGCTTCCTGATCGGGCTCGGCTCCGAGGGCTTCCTGCTGCCCACCGTGGCCGCGCTGCTGGTCGGCGGCCTGATCGCCGCGCCTATCGCGGCCTGGCTGGTCCGCATCGTGCCCGCCCAGGTGCTCGGCGCCGTCATCGGCGGCGTGATCGTGCTGACCAACGCCCGCACCCTGCTGCGCGCCGGCGAGCTGGGCGGCCCGGTGCCGGCCCTGGTCTACGCGGCGCTCGGCGCCGGCTGGCTGGTCGCCGTGGTGCTGGCGGTACGCGCGCTGCGCCGTGCCCGCCGTGCCCGCGCCACGGTCGACGCGGCGCTCGCCGCCACTCCGGCCGCTCCGGCCGCTTCAGCCGTTCCCGCCGCTCCGGCCGTTCCCGTCGCCCCCGAGGCTGCCACCTCGCTCGACGAGCCGGGGGAGTCCCGCCGGCTCGCTGCCGCCGTCGAGAGCTGACGCGGCCGGCTCCGGCCCGCGCCTGGTGATCCGGGCCGGGCGGGAGCGGCGTCTCCCGGGGCGATCCCGACACGACAAGCTCCCGGCTGAACACCCGCCGGCGCGGCCTCCGTCGGCGCGTCGCCGGTCGAGACCTCAATCCCTTTCGAGCGGTATACCGCTGGGTCATATTCATGACTCAGCGGTATACCGCCTCTCCATCGTCGGCCGTGGACGGCGGTTACCGCGAGTGACGGACCGCCAGCCGGCAATCCGACCCGTGGCCGGGGCGGACGGCAGACGGGACGCGTTCACCGTCACCGGCCAGCGGCCGGCGGGAGTCAGCGGCCAGCGGGAGTCAGCGGCCGGCGGTCTCCGCCTCCGGCGAGGGGCCGGGGGCGCCGGACTTGTCGGGAGAGCGGCTTGTCGGGTGTGCGGCGATGCCCTAACCTGACGGAACGCGGAGCCTAGTTACCGACGTCGATGTCCGGCGTCGGCCGTCGCGTCAGCGCGCGTAGTCTCTCGCCGGCCCGGGCAGGTCGGCGCCCTCGCGTGCCTGACCTCCGCGAAAGGCATCCCCGTGCATCCCACCACCCCACGCCGTCGGCTCGCGCTGCTCGCCGCGGCCTCGGCGCTCACCCTGACGGCCGGCGCGCTCACCACGGTGACCGCCGCCGCGGCGGCCGTTGCCTGCCGGATCGACTACCGGATCACCAACCAGTGGAGCGGCGGCTTCGGCGCCGACGTCACCGTGACCAACCTCGGCGACCCGGTGAACGGCTGGACGCTCGCCTGGAGCTTCGCCGCCGGCCAGCAGGTCGTCCAGGCCTGGAACGCCACGGTCAGCCAGTCCGGCGCCCAGGTCACCGCCCGCGACGCCGGCTACAACGCGGCGATCGGCACCGGCGGCACCGCGAGCTTCGGCTTCAACGGCTCGTGGAACAACGCCGCCAACCCCGTGCCGAGCGCGTTCACGCTCAACGGCACCACCTGCACCGGCGCGACCCCGACCACGCCTCCGCCCACCACACCACCCCCCACCACGACGCCTCCACCGACCACGCCACCGGCCGGCGCCAAGCAGATGGAGAAGCTCGACCGAGGGCTGATCAGCGTCCGCTCCGGCAGCGGGAACCTGGTCTCCTGGCGGCTGCTCGGCACCGAGACCACTGGCGTGTCGTTCAACCTCTACCGGGGCGGCACGAAGGTCAACGGCAGCCCGATCACCGGCGCCACCACCTACCTGGACGCCGGCGCGGCCGCCGGGTCCGCGTACACCGTGCGGGCCGTGGTGGACGGCGCCGAGCAGGCGGCGTCCGCCCCGGCGCTGCAGTTCGCCAACGGCTATCTCGACGTGCCGATCCAGCCGCCGCCCGGCGGCACCACGCCGGGCGGCGAGGCGTACACCTACTCCGCCAACGACGCGAGCGTGGGCGACCTCGACGGCGACGGCCGCTACGAGTTCGTGCTCAAGTGGGACCCGTCGAACAGCAAGGACAACTCGCAGTCCGGCTACACCGGCACCGTCTACGTCGACGCGTACACCCTCACCGGCGCCCGGCTGTGGCGCCTCGACCTGGGCCGAAACATCCGCGCCGGCGCCCACTACACCCAGTTCCAGGTGTACGACTACGACGGCGACGGGGACGCCGAGGTGGCCATGAAGACCGCCGACGGCACCCGCTCCGGCACCGGCCAGGTGATCGGGAACGCCTCCGCCGACCACCGCAACTCCAGCGGCTACGTGCTCGCCGGCCCCGAGTACCTGACCATGTTCGACGGCCGCACCGGCGCCGCCCTGTCCACAGTCGACTACGACCCGCCGCGCGGCACCGTCTCGTCCTGGGGTGACTCCTACGGCAACCGGGTGGACCGGTTCCTCGCCGCCACCGCCTACCTGGACGGGCAGCGCCCCTCGCTGGTCATGGCGCGCGGCTACTACACCCGGGCGGTGATCGCCGCCTGGGACTTCCGCGACGGCACGCTGCGCAGGCGGTGGACGTTCGACTCCAACGCCTCCGGCAACGGCGCCGCCGCCGGTCAGGGCAACCACAACCTGTCCGTCGCCGACGTGGACGGCGACGGCCGCCAGGAGATCGTGTACGGCGCTGCCACGATCGACGACAACGGCCGGCTGCTCTACTCCACCGGCAACGGTCACGGCGACGCGCTGCACGTCGGCGACCTCGACCCGGCCCGCGCCGGCCTGGAGGTGTTCAAGGTCGACGAGGACGCCAGCAAGCCCAGCTCGTGGATGGCCGACGCGCGTACCGGGCAGATCCTCTGGCAGACCGCGCCCGACGGCGACAACGGCCGGGGTGTCTCCGACGACGTCTGGGCCGGCAGCCCCGGCGCGGAGTCCTGGTCGTCGGCGGTCGACGGCCTGCTCAACACCCGGGGTCAGAACGTCGGCCGCAAGCCGTCCTCGGCGAACTTCCTGATCTGGTGGGACGGCGATCCGGTCCGCGAGCTGCTCGACGGCACCAAGGTCGACAAGTACGGCACCGGCGGCGAGACCCGCCTGCTCACCGGCGGCAACGTCGCGTCCAACAACGGCACCAAGTCCACCCCGGCACTCTCCGGTGACATCCTCGGCGACTGGCGCGAGGAGGTGGTCTGGCGCACCGCCGACAGCACCGCGCTGCGGATCTACAGCACACCGGTCACCACCGGTCTGCGGCTGCCCACCCTGATGCACGACCCGCAGTATCGGGTGGCCGTGGCCTGGCAGAACACCGCCTACAACCAACCGCCGCACCCGGGATTCCACCTCGGCGACGGCATGAGCACACCGGCCGCGCCGAACATCTACCTGCGCTGACGGAAAAGCAGGCACCGGGCCGCCGGCCGCGGAATCCGCTCGGCCGGCGACCCGGTGCACCACACCGCAGCATTCCCGACCCGTCCCGACCGGGAATGCCGTACCACCACCGGGGACAAAGCTATGCGTCCCACGCGACGGGGCGGTGACGTGGCTATGAAGAGCGTGTTTCAGCCCTCCCGGCGCAGGCCACCCGCGACCTTCTCCGCGATCAACTCGAACGAGCGGACCCGGTCCGCCACGTCGTAGACCATCGTGGTCAGCATCAACTCGTCCGCGCCGGTGCGCTCCACCAGCGCACCGAGCTGCCCGGCCACCGTCTCCGGCGAGCCGGTCGCCTGGCCGTCGCGGCGCTGCGCCACGAACTCCCGCTCGAACTCCGAGTACGGGTAGGCCGCCGCCTCCTCCGGCGTGACCAGCGGCTCCGGCCGCCCCGACCGCAGCTTCAGGAACGACAGCCCGGCCGGCCCGGCCAGCCACTCGGCCCGCTCGTCGGTCTCCGCGCAGACCGCGTTGACCGCCACCATCGCGTACGGCCGGTCCAGCCACTGCGACGGCCGGAAGTGCTGCCGGTAGAGCTGCAACGCCGGGATCGTGTTCTGCGCGCTGAAGTGGTGCGCGAACGAGAACGGCAACCCGAGCAGGCCGGCGAGCTGGGCGCTGAACCCGCTGGACCCGAGCAGCCACACCTGCGGCGACTGCCCCCGACCCGGCGTCGCGGTGATCGGCCCCGGCTCGGCGCCGGAGAAGTAGTTCATCAGGTCGGCCAGCTCACGCGGGAAGTGCTCCGCGGACAGGCCCTCCATGGTGCGGCGCAGCGCCAGCGCGGTCACCTGGTCGGTGCCGGGCGCCCGGCCGATGCCCAGGTCGATCCGGCCCGGGTGCAGCGCCTCCAGGGTGCCGAACTGCTCGGCCACCACCAGCGGCGCGTGGTTGGGCAGCATCACCCCGCCCGAACCCAGCCGGATCGTGCTGGTGTTCGCGGCCAGGTGCGCGAGCAGCACCGCCGGCGCCGAACTCGCGATCGCCGGCATGTTGTGGTGCTCCGCCACCCAGAACCGGCGGTAGCCCAGCTCCTCGGTGCGGCGGGCCAGCTCGGTGGTGTGCCGCAGCGCCTCACCGGCGCTGCCGGTCGCGGCCACCGGGGCAAGGTCAAGGACAGACATCGGTACGTCGATCACGGCTGGGTGCAACCTGCCGAGTGCCGGAATTGTTCCCTCGGGTGCGCTACCCCATACCCCGGGCCTGCTCGAAGATCAGACTGGTCTGGGTGTGCTGCACCACCGGGTCCACCGCCAGGTGGTCGAGCACGAAGTCGCGCAGCGCGTCACCCGAGGCCGCCCGCACGTGCAGCACGTAGTCCTCCGCGCCCGCGACGTGGAACACCGACACCACCCCCGGCAGCCGCACCGACCGGGCCCGGAACGCGTCCACCGCGGCCCGCTCGTGCGCCGTCAGCCGAACCGACACCAGCGCCTGCAACGGCAGGCCCACCGCCGCCGGGTCGACCTCGGCGTGGAACCCGCGGATCGCCCCGCACTCGCGCAGCGCCCGGGTCCGCGTCAGGCACGTCGAGGGCGCCACCCCCACCCGCTCCGCGAGCGCGTTGTTGGGCAGCCGCCCGTCGGTCGCCAGTTCGGTGAGGATCGCGCGGTCGACGTCGTCCAGGCCGGCGAACGGCCGTACATCATTCGGTGCGGCAGGCATGCCGCCATCTTTCACCGAACTCAGGCGAGACGAAAGCGTGATTCGCAGAATCTTGTTCGCTCCTCTTGCCTCGAAGCGTCGTCATGTTCGACGCTTCCCGCCATGACTTCCGTGGACACCGCAGCCGTGCACGCCGGACGCGACGACCTCGCCGGGCTCGGCGTCCACGTCCCGCCCATCGACCTCTCCACCACCAACCCGCTGCCCTCCGTCGCCGGCGGCGGCGACGACTACGAGACGCTCGCCACCGGCGGCACCCTCCCGGCCGGCGGCAGCGCCGTCTACCAGCGGCTCTGGAACCCCACGGTGGCCCGCTTCGAGACCGCGCTCGCCCAGCTCGAGGGCACCGCCGAGGCGGTCGCGTTCGCCAGCGGCATGGCCGCGCTCACCGCCACCCTGCTGGCCGCCACCCGCGACGGGAAACGCCACGTCGTCGCCGTCCGCCCCCTCTACGGCGGCACCGACCACGTCCTCGCCACCGGCCTGCTCGGCACCGAGGTCACCTGGGCCCGCGCGGGCGAGGTCGCCGCCGCGATCCGCCCCGACACCGCGGTGGTCGTCGTCGAGACCCCCGCCAACCCCACCCTCGACCTGGTCGACATCGCCGCGCTCGCCACCGCCGCCGGCGACGTCCCGCTGCTGGTCGACAACACCGTCGCCACCCCGGTGCTCCAGCGACCCGCCCGCCACGGCGCCGCCCTCGTGCTGCACAGCGCCACCAAGAGCATCGGTGGACACGGCGACGTCCTCGCCGGCGTCGTCGCCTGCGCGCCCGAGTGGGCCGCCCGGCTGCGCCAGGTCCGCGCCGTCACCGGGGCCGTCCTGCACCCGCTCGGCGCGTACCTGCTGCACCGCGGCCTGCAGACCCTGCCGCTGCGGGTCCGCGCCCAGCAGGCCGGCGCCGAGAAGCTCGCCGCCTGGCTCGCCGGCCACCCCGCCGTCGAGCGCGTGCACCACCCGTCGTTGCACGACCCGGCCGGGCTGGTCGGCCGCCAGATGTCCGGCACCGGCAGCCTGCTCGCCTTCGAGGTACGCGGCGGCGCGCCCGCCGCCGCCGTGGTCGCCGGCGCCTGCGAGCTGATCACCCACGCGGTGTCGCTCGGCGGCGTCGACACGCTGATCCAGCACCCCGCCTCGCTCACCCACCGGCCGGTCGAGGGCGACGCGAAGCCGTGCGGCGGGCTGCTGCGCGTCTCGGTCGGGCTGGAGGACCCGGAGGACCTGCGGGCGGATCTGGCGCGGGCGCTGGCCACGATCTGAGGCCCGGCCGCGTCACCGGCGCCTCGGGTTGACCTGGCGCGGGCGCTGCCTCGATCTGCGGCCCGGCCGCGTCGCCGGCGCCGTCCGGTCAGGACTTCGGGCCGACGTGGCGGTCCAGGGCGGCGACGGCCTCGCGGCGGGCCACCGACAGGGAGTTGCGGCGGTTCATCCGCCAGGCGATGCCGAGCAGGTCGAGCGCCCATTGGCAGAGGCCCATGATGTCGGTGGACTCGTTGACGAACATGTAGCGCGGATAGACGTATTTCTTGCCCCGCACGGTCACCCGGTTGCTGACCCGGCAGCCGTCGGAGTGGAAAAGACCGCGTAGGAAGTCGCCGGGGTGTGCCTGGATGATGGGCCGCTGCCAGTCAGCCAGGACGATTGGGCGCTCGTGCTTCTTGCCCGGCCCGTGCTGCGGGAACAGGCACGGCCAGTGCGTGCCGTAGCTCTGCACGGCGACGCAGCCCTGTTTCTGCACCCGCTGCACGGACATGGCCATGACCGCCCGCATCGCGTCCTCGCAGGCGGCGATCAGGTTCGGCCAGTTCTCGGCGCAGAAGACGCGCAGGACCGGTACCCGGCCCACGACGAGGTGGCCGTCGCCCAGGTAGAGGCCGAGGAGATAGGCGTACTGCGCCGGATCTGGCGGATCATCGACACCTGCTCGGCAGCGGAAACACCGCTCCGCCGTGCTCCGCTGCCTCGGCTCGGGGCGGTCCACGCACCAGTGCCGGACGGTGGGGTAGGACAGCCCGACCGCACGAGCGGCCTCGGCGACGGTCGCTCCGGCGAGATAGAGATTTCGTGCGCGAGCGCGGATCTCGGGTGGATGCACAGGCTCATGGTCGAACGCCTGTATGACATTTTGGTGCCCTCGGTGGGATTCGAACCCACACTGTATGGAGTTTGAATCCATTGCCTGCTGCCAGTTGGGCTACGAGGGCGTTCCGTGATTCGGCCTCGACAGCCTACCCGCTAGGCTGAAGGCGGCGACACCCGGCACGGCGGGTGTCGGGTTCGAACTGGTGGGAGTGGCTCGTGGGCGAGATGCAGACGGATGCCGAGCGCAAGCGCGTTCTGATCGCCGAGGACGAGGCGCTCATCCGGCTGGACCTGGCCGAGATGCTGGTCGAGGAGGGCTACGAGGTCGTCGGCGAGGCCGGTGACGGCGAGACCGCCGTCAAGCTCGCCGAGGAGCTCAAGCCGGACCTGGTCATCCTCGACATCAAGATGCCGATCATGGACGGGCTGGCCGCCGCCGAGCGGATCGCCGGCGCGCGCATCGCCCCCGTGATCATCTTGACCGCGTTCAGCCAGCGGGACCTGGTCGAGCGGGCCCGGGCGGCCGGCGCGATGGCCTACCTGGTCAAGCCGTTCCAGAAGAGCGACCTGGTGCCGGCGGTGGAGATCGCGCTGTCCCGCTACTCGGAGATCGCCGCGTTGGAGGCGGAGGTCGCCGGCCTGACCGACCGGCTGGAGATCCGCAAGACCGTCGAGCGGGCCAAGGGCGCGCTGATGACGACGTACGGGATGACCGAGCCGCAGGCGTTCAAGTGGATCCAGCGCACCGCGATGGACCACCGGATGACCATGAAGGAGGTCGCCGAGCGGATCCTCGCCGAGACCGCGGGCGGCGAGGTGGCGCAGCCCGCCTCCTGACCCGTCGTCGGGTTACCGGGGTCGGCGGCGGTCGATACGATCGCCGGCATGCGACGACCGGCGGCGGTGCTCGGCCTGCTCGTGGCGCTGCTGGCCGCGTGTCACGCCGCCGACCGGCCCGCGCCGGAGCCGCTGCGCCCGGCCTGGCAGCAGGTCGACCTGCCGCTGCCGGCCGGCCTCTCCGGTCGGGAGGTGTTGCGTGACGCCGCGGCCTGCGCGGGGCGGTGGTTCGTCGTCGGGGCGGTGCGGGACCCGGACGGGACGCCGCATCCGGCCGCCTGGTCGAGTGTGGACGGCGTCGCCTGGACGCCGCTGCGTCCGGTGCCGCGCAGCGCGTACGGGGCGGAGAACGTGCTGACCGCGGTGGGCTGCCGGGACGGCCGGCCGGTGGCGGTGGGTGGTCGTAGCGGCGGGGTGCACGGCAATCCCCGGATCAGCACCTGGCGCCAGGACCGGGACGGTTCGTTGGTGGAGGTGCCGGCGGAGTTCGAGGTGTTCGGCGGCCCGGACGCGGTGAACGTGGGTCGGGTCGCGGGCGGGCCGGGCGGTTGGTTGATCTCCGGGAACCGGGCCACCGGCGCGGCGGCCTGGGTGTCGCCGGACGCCTCGGAGTTCCGGCTGGTCAGCGGTGTGCCGGGGCTGGTCGCCGACGGTTCGGGCCGGCCCTGGGCGGCCGACGGCGCGGCGACCGGGTCGGGGTGGCTCATGGTGGGCTCGGTGCTGCCGTCGGGGCGTACCGGATCGGACGCGGCGGTGTGGACCTCGCCGGACGGGTCGTCCTGGCGGCGTGCGGTGCTCCCCGGCGGCGGCGTGGACCAGGACCTGCAACGGGTGGTCCGGCTGGGCGACCGGTCGGTGGCGTTGGGCCGGCGGGGCGACGGCGTGGGCGCGTGGGTGGGGGAGGGCGACGCCTGGCGGCCGACCGGCGGTCCGGCGGGCGGGGGCGCGGACCGGCCCGCCCGGGTGTGGGGGTTGGCGGCGCGCGGCGACGGCGTGTTCGCGGTGCTCGCCGGTCCGGCGGAGGGCGCGGGCTGGTTCTCGCCGGACGGTGACCGGTGGTTGCCGGTGGCGCTGCCGGCGGCGGTTCCGGGGGGCAGCGACCGGTCGGTGGCGGTCGCGGCGGCGGGTGACGACGCCCTGCTGCTGGTGGACGACGGTGGCCGGGCGCGGGTGTGGTCCGCGCGGGGCTCGTGGCACCCCGCGTGACGTTCTCACCAGCGTGTTTCCGGTCGGTGTCGGATGTCCGATCGTCCCACCCCGTGATCCGGTGTGTTACACCACAGCTGTGAATCCGGCCACTCAACGTAACGGTTAGGTCAACCCCGCTTCTCAGGTCTACCTTCGCCCCCCGCTGGTGGGATAACGTCCCGGCCCAGACCGGGATCGCGGTCGGTCCGGCCAACCCTCGCAAGGTCCAATTCGCGCTGGGTGGTTTCCGGGCCTTCGGACGGAGGAGGGTACGAGCCGTGAGGCAGAAGCTCGCACGGGTGCTCGGTGGTGTGGCCATCGGCGCGCTCGTTTTCAGTGGCGCGGCCTGCAAGGCTGACAGTGGTAGCGATGCGGGGGGCAGCAAGGCCGCCTGCGACCTGAAGATCGGCTTCTTCGGCCCGCTGACCGGCGACGCCGCGGGTCTCGGTATCCACATGCGCAACGGCACCAAGCTGGCCATCGACCAGTACAACAAGGACAACGCGGACTGCAAGGTCAACCTGGAGGAGTACGACTCCCAGGGTGACCCGGCCAAGGCTCCGGCCCTGGCCCAGAAGGCGGCCGGCGACACCAAGGTCGTCGGCGTGGTCGGTCCGGCGTTCTCGGGTGAGTCGGAGGTGGCCGACCCGATCTTCGACGAGGCCGGTCTGCCGATCATCACGCCGTCGGCCACCCGGCCGAGCCTGAGCACCAAGGGCTGGAAGATCTTCCACCGGGGCGTCGGCAACGACACCTCGCAGGGTCCGGCGGCCGGCCGGTACATCAAGGACGTCCTGAAGGCCGAGAAGGTCTACGTGGTGGACGACCAGTCCGCGTACGGCGCGGGTCTGGTGGACGAGGTGAAGAAGGTTCTCGGCGCGGTTGCCGGCGAGGACAAGATCCAGGTCAAGCAGACCAACTTCTCCGCCGTGGTCACCAAGATCCAGGCCAGTGGCGCGAACGTCCTCTTCTTCGGTGGCTACTACACCGAGGCCGGCCTGCTGCTCAAGCAGCTCAAGGGCGCGGGCTGGAAGGGCACGATGGTCGCCGGTGACGGTGTCAACGACGCCAACTTCATCAAGGTCGCCGGCCAGCAGGTCGCCGAGGGCACGATCCTCACCTGCCCGTGCGCCCCGGCCACCGCGGCCAAGGGCTCGTTCGTGACCGACTACAAGGCCGCGTTCGACAACGCCGAGCCGGGCACCTACGCCGACGTGTCGTACGACATCACCAAGATCATGCTGGCGGGCATCAAGGACGGCAAGGGCACCCGCGCCGACCTGCTGAGCTTCATCAAGTCCTACAACAAGGCCGGTGACGCCACCGGCGTGACCTACAAGTTCGAGTCCACCGGTGAGCTGGACCCGGCGCAGGTCATCGTGTGGGCGTTCAAGGTGAACGCGGGCAAGGTCGTCCCCGACATCGAGATCCCCAAGAGCTGACCGGTTCATCCGGTCCTGTCACGGGACACCAGGCGTGCGGCCGGGAGTGAGTTTCTCCCGGCCGCACCGCTTGGCCGCACAGTTGGAGCCCCCATTTGAACTTCGATGAGCTCTTCGGGAACTTCCCGGCGCTGACCATCACCGGCCTGGAGCAGGGCGCGATCTACGCGCTCATCGCCCTCGGCTACACCCTGGTGTACGGCGTTCTACGCTTGATCAACTTTGCTCACTCCGAGGTCTTCATGGTCGGTACCTTTTCCGCCCTGTGGACCTGGCAGGCCCTCGGCTACGACCAGAACTCGGCCGCCCCGGCGCTCGGCCCGCTGATCCTGGCGGTCGTCGCCGGTCTCGCGGTGGCGATGGTCGCCGCGGCCGCCACCGCGGTCACCGTCGAGCTGGTGGCCTACCGGCCGCTGCGCAAGCGCAACGCGCCGCCGCTGGCCTTCCTCATCACCGCCATCGGCGCCTCGTTCGTGCTCGCCGAGTCCTTCGGCATCGGCACCAGCCGCGCGCCGTTCGGCATGGCGACGATGATCCCGCAGGAGCCGGTGTTCACCGTCTTCGGCGCCGCGGTGACCAACCTCCAGTTGGTGATCCTCGGCGTCACGCTGGTCATGATGGTGGCGCTGGACCAGTTCGTGAACCGCAGCCGGCTGGGCCGCGGCATCCGCGCGGTGGCCCAGGACGCCGACACCGCCGCCCTGATGGGCGTCAACAAGAACCGGGTCATCCTGCTGGTCTTCGTGCTCGGCGGTCTGATGGCCGGCGTGGGCGCGCTGCTGTGGGATCTGCGGTTCAGCTACACCAAGTTCAACATCGGCTTCCTGATCGGGCTCAAGGCTTTCGCGGCCGCGGTGCTCGGCGGCATCGGCAACCTCCGCGGCGCGCTGCTCGGCGGCCTGCTGCTCGGGGTGGCGGAGAACTACGCCGCCGGCCTGTTCGGCGGCGACTGGAAGGACTTCACCGGCTTCGTGCTGCTGATCGTGCTGCTGATGTTCCGGCCGACCGGTCTGCTCGGCGAATCTCTCGGGAGGGCGCGCGCATGACCGCCACCGTGGACAAGAAGCGGACCGCGGGCTTCAAGACCCGCTGGGCCGCCATGCCCAGGCAGGTGCGCTGGGCGGCGATCGCCGCGCTGATCGTGCTGCTCTACATCCTGCCCAACAAGTGGTTCTACGAGTACCTGGGCTTCCCGATCGGCAGCGAGTACTTCGCCCTCTACACCACCCGCTCGGACTTCGCCGGGGTGCTCTTCGACACCGCCGTGTTCGTGCTGCTCGCCGTGGGCCTCAACGTGGTGGTCGGGTTCGCCGGCCTGCTCGACCTCGGCTACTTCGGCTTCTACGCGCTCGGCGCGTACACGGTGGCGTTGCTCACCTCGCCGGAGAGCCGGTTCGGCACGAACTGGCCGTGGCTGGCGGCGGTGCCGCTGGCGGTGATGGTGGCGATGATCTCCGGCGTGATCCTCGGCGGCCCGACACTGCGGTTGCGCGGTGACTACCTGGCCATCGTGACGCTCGGCTTCGCCGAGATGATCCGGCTGTACGCGGCCCGCCAGGACGGCCTCCTCCAGGGCCAGCGGGGCATCCCGGCGATCCCGCACCCGCCGGGCAACGGCAGCGACGGCAAGGCGCTGTTCGGGGTGGTCGACTCCCGGCCGTACTACTGGCTCATGCTGACGCTGATCCTGGTCGTGCTGGTGCTGATCCGGAACCTGGCCAACAGCCGGGTGGGTCGGGCCTGGGTGGCCATCCGCGAGGACGAGGACGCCGCCGAGGTGATGGGCGTGCCCACGTTCAAGTACAAGCTGTGGGCGTTCGCCATCGGCGCGGCGGTGGCCGGCCTGACCGGCGCGGTCTTCGCCGGCAAGCAGACGTTCATCAACTCGGACCAGTTCGTGCTGGAGAGTTCCATCCTGGTGCTCGCCGCGGTGATCCTCGGCGGCGCCGGCAACATCAAGGGCGCCATCGTCGGCGGCGCGGTCACCTGGTACCTGCCGGAGTGGCTGCGCGGCGTCGGCGACCTCCTCGGGCTGGAGTTCGACGCGGCCGAGTACCGGATCCTGGTGTTCGGCATCGTGGTCATCGTCATGATGATCTTCCGGCCGCAGGGTCTGGTGCCCAACCGGCGGCGGGCGGCCGAGCTCGCCGACCGGCGCAAGGAAGCGGTTCCCCAGGAGACGGTGCCCAATGAGTGAGCCGCAGATGCACAGCGAGCGGGATCAGACCAGCGAGCGGGACATCGCCGACGACGGCCGGAGCACGGTCGGCACCCCGCCCGAGTCCGGGTCGGACACCCCGGTCGAGACCAACCCGGGCGACACCGCCCCGGCGGGCCGGGAGCCGCTGCTGGAGGTCGACCACGTCACGCTCCGCTTCGGCGGCGTGGTGGCGCTCAACGACGTCGCGTTCACCCTGTACAAGGGGGAGATCCTCGGCCTGATCGGCCCGAACGGCGCCGGCAAGACCACCTGCTTCAACGCGATGACCGGCGTCTACCGGCCCACCGAGGGCGAGATCCGGTTCGCCGGGCAGCGGATCAACGGCAAGCGCCGGAGCTGGATCACCAAGGCGGGCATCGCCCGGACGTTCCAGAACATCCGGCTGTTCCCGGAGATGACCGCGCTGGAGAACGTGATGGTGGGCGCGGACGCCCACCACAAGACCAGCGTGATCTCCGCGATGCTGCGGCTGCCGCGGCACTGGCGGGAGGAGCGGGAGGGCCGGGACAAGGCCCACGAGCTGCTGCGCTTCGTCGGTATCGAGCGCCGCGCCGGCGATCTGGCGCGCAACCTCTCGTACGGCGAGCAGCGCCGGCTGGAGATCGCGCGGGCCCTGGCCACCGACCCGAAACTGCTCTGCCTGGACGAGCCGGCAGCCGGCTTCACCCCGGCGGAGAAGGAGGAACTGCTCGGGTTGATCCGGAAGATCCGCGACAATGGCACCACGGTGCTGCTGATCGAGCACGACATGCGACTCGTCATGGGCGTGACCGACCGGATCGTGGTGCTGGAGTTCGGCAAGAAGATCGCCGAGGGCCTGCCGGCCGCGGTCCGCGAGGATCCGAAGGTGATCGCCGCGTACCTGGGGGTGCCGACCGATGCTGCTTGAGATCAACGACCTGACCCTGCTGTACGGGCGGATCCAGGCCCTGCACGGGATCAGCCTGCACGTCGACGAGGGTGAGGTGGTGGCCCTGATCGGCGCGAACGGCGCCGGCAAGACCACCACCATGCGGGCCATCTCCGGGCTGCGCCCGGTGGCCGAGGGCTCGATCGTCTTCAACGGCACCGACGTCACCCGGATGCGGGCCGACCTGCGGGTGATCCGGGGCATCGGGCAGGCGCCCGAGGGTCGGGGAGTCTTCCCCGGCATGACGGTCATCGAGAACCTGGAGATGGGCGCGTACACCCGCCGGGACCGCGCGGGCATCGCCGAGGATCTGAAGATGGTCATGGACCTCTTCCCCCGGCTGCACGAGCGACGCAAGCAGGCCGGCGGCACGCTCTCCGGTGGCGAGCAGCAGATGCTGGCGGTGGGCCGGGCACTGATGGCCCGCCCGAAGCTGCTGCTGCTGGACGAGCCCTCGATGGGTCTCGCGCCGATGCTGATCCAGCAGATCTTCGAGATCATCACCCGGATCAACGAGCAGGGCACCACCATCCTGCTGGTCGAGCAGAACGCCCAGCAGGCGCTCTCCCGCGCCCACCGGGCCTACGTGCTGGAGACCGGCCGGATCGTCAAGGAGGGCACCGGCCAGGATCTCCTGCACGACCAGGCGGTCAAGGACGCGTACCTCGGCGTGGCCTGAGGTCGTACCGGTCGACGGCCGGTCGTCCCCGTGGGGGCGACCGGCCGTCGTGTTCCCGGTGCCGCCGGCCACGGGTTGTCGGGGCCACGGACTAGAGTCGCTGCCGTGACAGCTACGACGCCGCGCCTGCTCCTCGTCGACGGACACTCCCTGGCATACCGGGCCTTCTTCGCCCTGCCGGTGGAAAACTTCTCCACCACGACGGGGCAGCCGACCAACGCCGTCTACGGCTTCACCTCCATGCTGATCAACGTGCTCCGCGACGAGCAGCCGACGCACATCGTGGTCGCCTTCGACGTCTCCCGCCGATCCTTCCGCACCGACCGCTACGCGGAGTACAAGGCCGGCCGCAGTGAGACCCCGACCGACTTCAAGGGCCAGGTCAGCCTGGTCAAGGAGGTGCTCGCCGCGCTGCGCGTGCCGGTGGTCGAGAAGGAGGGCTTCGAGGCCGACGACGTGATCGCCACGCTCGCCTGCCAGGCCCGCGACCAGGGCATGGACGTGCTGATCACCACCGGCGACCGGGACGCGTTCCAGCTCGTCGGCGACCGGGTCACCGTGCTCTACCCGCGCAAGGGCGTCTCCGACCTGGCCCGGATGGACCCGGCCGCGGTCGAGGCGAAGTACGGCGTCACGCCGGACCGCTACCGCGACCTGGCCGCGCTGGTCGGCGAGACCAGTGACAACCTGCCCGGCGTGCCCGGCGTCGGGCCGAAGACCGCGGCCAAGTGGATCAATCTCTACGGCGGCGTCGAGGGCGTGGTGGCCCGGGCCGACGAGATCAAGGGCAAGGCCGGCGACAGCCTGCGCGAGCGCCTGGCCGACGTGATCCGCAACTACGAGATCAACTGCCTGGTCTCCGACCTGGAGCTGCCGGTGCGCCCGGAGGACGCCCGCTGGCAGGGCTGGGACCGGGAGGCCGTGCACCAGGTCTTCGACACGCTCCAGTTCCGCATCCTGCGCGACCGGCTCTACCAGTACCTGGAGGCGGTCGAGCCGGAGGCGGAGGCCGGCTTCGAGCTGGCCGGTGAGGTGCTCACCGAGCCGGGCGCGGTCGCGGGCTGGCTGGACTCGCACGCCGGCGCGGGCGCGCCCGTCGGTCTGGCGGTCACCCTCGACACCGGTCCCAACCGTCGGCACACCGCCACCGTGACCGGGATGGCGCTGGCCACCGCCGGTGGCGCCGCGGCCTGGTTCGACCCGAGCGGCCTGGGCGCCGACGACGAGAGCGCCCTGGCCGGCTGGCTCGCCGACGCGACGCGCCCGAAGGTGCTGCACGACAGCAAGCCGGCGGTGCTGGCGTTCGCCGCGCACGGCTGGGACCTGCAGGGCATCGCCCGCGACACGCAGATCGCGGCCTACCTGGCCCGCCCCGACCAGCGGTCCTACGACCTCACCGACCTGGCGCTGCGCTACCTGCACCGCGAGCTGCGCGTCGACGCCCCGGAGACCGGCCAGCTCACGCTCGACGGGTTCGGCGACGACGGCGCGGCCGAGCAGAACCTGATGCTCCAGGCCCGGGCCACCCTCGACCTGGCCGACGCGATCGACGCCGAGCTGTCCCGCGACGGCGAGCAGTCCGCCCGGCTGATGGCCGGCGTGGAGCTGCCGCTGATGCGGGTCCTCGCCACCATGGAGCGCACCGGCATCGCCGCCGACACCGACTATCTCTCCGAGCTGGAGGCGCACTTCGCCGCCGAGGTGAAGGCCGCCGCCCAGGCCGCCTACGAGGTGGTCGGCCGGGAGTTCAACCTCGGCTCGCCGAAGCAGCTGCAGGAGATCCTCTTCACCGAGCTGGGCCTGCCCAAGACCAAGCGGATCAAGACCGGCTACACCACCGACGCCGACGCGTTGCAGTGGCTCTACGCGCAGACCGAGCACCCGCTGCTGCACCACCTGCTGCGGCACCGCGACGTCGCCAAGCTCAAGTCGACGGTCGACGGGCTGCTCAAGTCGGTCTCCGACGACGGCCGGATCCACACCACGTTCAACCAGACCGTGGCGGCGACCGGGCGGCTCTCCTCGACCGAGCCGAACCTGCAGAACATCCCCATCCGCACCGAGGAGGGCCGGCGGATCCGCCGGGCCTTCGTGGTCGGCGAGGGCTACGAGTCCCTGCTGACCGCCGACTACAGCCAGATCGAGATGCGGATCATGGCGCACCTGTCCTCGGACGACGCGCTGATCGAGGCGTTCAACTCCGGGCACGACTTCCACGCGGCGACCGCATCGTCGGTCTTCACCGTCGAGGTCGACCAGGTCACCGCCGACCAGCGGCGCAAGATCAAGGCGATGAACTACGGCCTGGCATACGGGCTGAGCGCGTTCGGCCTCTCCCAGCAGCTCGGCATCACCGCCGAGGAGGCGCGCGGGCTGATGGAGAACTACTTCGCCGGGTTCGGCGGGGTCCGCGACTACCTCCAGGAGGTGGTGGCCCGGGCCCGGCAGGACGGCTACACCTCCACCATCCTGGGTCGCCGCCGCTACCTGCCCGACCTGGTCAGCGACAACCGGCAGCGCCGGGAGATGGCCGAGCGGATGGCGCTCAACGCCCCGATCCAGGGCTCGGCCGCCGACATCATCAAGGTCGCCATGCTGCGTGTCGACGCCGCGCTGCGCGAGGCCGGGCTGCGGTCCCGGATGCTGTTGCAGGTGCACGACGAGTTGGTCTTCGAGGTCGCACCGGGGGAGCGCGAGGCGCTGGAGGTGCTGGTGCGCCGGGAGATGGGCCAGGCACACCCGCTCTCGGTCCCGATGGAGGTGTCGGTCGGCGACGGCCGCGACTGGAACAGCGCCGACCACTGACCCCACCGCCCGTGCGATCCGGACACCCACCCCTTGATCACGGCACGTGCGGTGGAGACGGAAGCAGAGGCTGGGGTGTGGGCGCGGCGGCTTGAAGGGCGGCGGCCAGGCGGTCGCGGACAGCCACCTGGGCGGCGATCCGGGCGTCCAGTACGGCCAGGCGCTGCCGCCCGACCCGCAGTCCGGCCGGAGACGACGGCGCGGAGGCCAGGTCCCCGTCCAGGCAGGGCAGGAAGACCCGCACGTCGTCCAGCGTCAGCCCGGCGTCGAGCAGGTGACGGATGTTGCGGACCCGGGTGACCACCGCTTCGTCGTACTCGCGGTAGCCGTTCGCCGCCCGGACCGAGGCGATGAGCCCGTGTTCCTCGTAGTGCCGCAGGGCACGCGGCGTGCAGCCCGTCGCTTTCGCCACCGCGCCGATCCGCACCGCCGCCACCGTCCTCTCACGCGACCACCGCGCCCCCGTCCACCGGCAGCACCACGCCGGTGACGAAGTCGGCCTCCGGCTCGCACAGCCGCCGGATCGCCCAGGCTACGTCCTCCGGGCGGCCGATCCGGCCCGCCGGTGTGTGGGCGAGTTGCCAGTCCCGCACCGCCGCGCGCCGCTCGGGGGACAGGCCACTGTGCACCCCGATCGGGGTGTCGATCGCGCCGGGCGCCACGGCCACCACCCGGACGCCGCGCGGCGCGAGTTCCACCGCCCAGCTGCGGGTCAGCGAGTCCAGCGCGGCCTTGCCGGCCGCGTACACCGAACTGCCCGGCCAGGCGCGCAGGCCGACGGACGTGGTGACGTTGACCAGCACGCCGCGTGTCGCGGCGAGCGCCTCGACGGCGGCGTGCGCCAGCCGAATGGGCGCGAGGAGGTTCGTCTCCAGTTGCCGCCGGGCGGCGTCCTCGTCCAGTTCCGCCAGCGGCCCGCCGCCGGCCACGCCCGCGTTGTTGACCAGGACGTCCAGTCGGCCGTACCGGTCGAGCGCGGCGCCGACGATCCGGCCGGGCCCGTCGGGCGCGGTGACGTCGGCGGCCAGCGGTGTGACAGCCGGCCGGCCGGCGGCGGTCTCCGACAGCGGCGCGGCGCGCCGGCCGACGGCGACGACGGCGTACCCGGACGTGGCGAAGGCGTGTGCGGTGGCCCGGCCGATGCCGGTGCCCGCACCGGTGACCACGGCGACGCGTGGCGTGCGGCGTTCCATGCCGGCATCGTCCGACCCTGCCGCCTGCGGCAGGGTCAAGTCAGAGGCCGAGCAGCGCGGGCATCGCGTTGACCGCGCCGTGCACCACGAGAAGCGGCCACATCCGGCGGTACCGGGACCACAGGTAGCCGAGGAACAGCCCCATCACGCCCTGGTTCACGATCACCGATGCCAGGTCGACGCCGGGGCGGCCGCTGCCCTGGATGGCCACGTGCCACGCGGCCCAGACCAGCGACGCGAGCACGATCGCCGGCCAGCGGCCCAGCAGCGACTCCCACCGGGTCTGCAGCCACCGCCGGTAGAACACCTCCTCCAGCACCGCGTTCACCGCGAAGCCCACCAGCAGCACGACGACCAGCTCGACCACGGTGACGGTGCGCCCCCATTCACTGGCCGGCACGGCCAGCGGCGTCGCGTAGCTGAGCACCAGCCACACCGCCACCGGCAGCGCCGGACCCCACCGGTGGGCGGCGTCCGCCGGGGCCGGCCCGGGCCGCCACCGCGGCGGCCGCCGGCGCGCGGCCAGGAACACCCCGACCGGTACGCCGAGCAGCAGCGCGAGCTTCAGCACGGAGTACGCGGGCTCGCCGCCCAGCAGCGGCATGACGGCGGCGAACGCGACGCCGGCCAGCAGCAGCGGCACCGCCTCGCGGTACGGCGCGACCGGGTCCGGCCATCGCGGGTCGGCGGCGGGCGGGATCAGCCGGATCAGGGCGATGCCGACCAGCGCCGGTATCCACCGGTTCCACATCGGCACGGTGCCGTCGTGGTCGGCGCTGTACCTGACGCCGGTGTTGCCGGTCGCCACCAGCACGAGCGCCGCGACGGCGACCAGCCCGAGGCCCGCCACGAGGACCGCCCGTCCGGCACGGGGATGACGGCCGTCGATCGAGGTGCCTGTCGTCATCGCCGGCACGGTACCAACACGCCGCGAGCGACCAGGCGGGCTCAGCCCTTGAGCGGGTCGTGCCCCCAGTTCATCAGCGACCAGCGCCAGCGGGTGTCCCGGACGTCGCCGGAGGGCCGCTGGGCGAGGTGCCGGTGGACGTACCCGATCACCTTGCGCATGTGCTTGTAGTCGGCCGCGGTCAGGTCGGCGCGCTTGCGGCGCAGCAGGTCGACGATCCTGCGGCCGGAGTCGTGCCCGACGGATTCGCCGCCCTGGGTGCCCTTCTTGTGCCAGCCGACGTGCTTGGACTCGTCGCTCTCCAGCCAGCGGGTCAGCTCGGCGGGCTTCATGTTCACCGCGTCGGTGAACTCCCGGTAGGTCTGCTGCGGATCCTCAGCGCGACTCATGGCGCAGCACCTCCGGGCGGTGGGCGACGTCGCGGCCCGAGTCGTCGTTGACGATCCGGTACTGCGGCTGCTCCGGCGAGGCGTCCACCGCGTGCCCGCGGACGTGGGTGCGCTCGGTCAGCTTCTCCTTGACGACCCCGTACGCCCGGCCGCTGTGGCTGGCCCAGGAGACGTGGTCGCCGGCGCGGAACTCCATCTCGGCCATGCCGGCCGGTTACCCGCCGGCACCAGCGGCTAACGGCACGGTCAGGGCCGGATCTCCGCGATCGGCAGCTTGATGGCGAAGGGCTCGGTCAGCTCGATCACCTCGCTGCCGTCGGTCACCAGCTCGTACTGGCGCTCGCCGCCCGGGCCGATCCGGTCACCGAGGCGGTAGGCGTAGAGGTGCATCGGATCCTGCTCGATCCGCCAGTAGAACGGGATGCCGGCGGCGGCGTACTCGCCCGGCTTGGCGAACCGGTCGACCCGCCGGGTGCCGGGGGAGACGATCTCGACGGCCAGGACGACGTCCGCCGCTCGCAGCAGGGACCGGTCGCTGCCCAGTCCGGCG
Organism: Micromonospora sp. WMMD754; assembly: GCF_049315235.1. Lineage (NCBI taxonomy): Bacteria > Bacillati > Actinomycetota > Actinomycetes > Micromonosporales > Micromonosporaceae > Micromonospora > Micromonospora sp. WMMD754. Next base: position 40,281 of record NZ_CP186058.1, on the reverse strand, counting down.
TCACACAGCAGCACGTCCGGTTGCCGGCTGGTGTTCGAACTGAGCCCGACACCGACGGACTGGGCAACCCGCAGATGAACCGGGGCGTGCGACCGCAGCCAGAGGCCGCGTCCGCCAGGCGTCAGGTGGCCGGCTTCTCGGCGACGAAGATCGCGGTGCCGGGGAAGAGCCGGCCGCGCAGCGGGCTCCACTGGCCCCAGATCCCCTCGTGCCCGGCCGGCCACTCCGGTTCCACCAGGTCGAGCAGGCGGAAGCCGGCGCCGACCAGCTCCCGGATCCGGTCGCCGAGCGTGCGGTGCTGCTCCACGTACGTGGCCAGGCCGCGCTCGTCCTGCTCGACGTACGGGGACCGGTCGAAGTACGAGTGCACGGCGGTCAGCCCGCCCTCGCCCGGGTCGTCGAGGAAGATCCAGCGCATCGGGTGGGTGACCGAGAAGACCCACCGGCCGCCCGGGCGCAGCACCCGGGCCACCTCGCGCATCGCCGCGGCGGAGTCGTCCACGAACGGGATCGCCCCGAACGCGGTGCAGACGGTGTCGAAGGCGGCGTCGGCGAACGGCAGCGCGAGTGCGTCGGCCTGCACCAGCGGCACGCGTACCCCGGTCCGGTCGGCGGCCTCGGCGGCGTGCCGCAACATGCCGGCGGAGAGGTCCAGGGCGACCGGTCGGGCGCCCTGCGCGGCCAGCCAGCGGGCGGCGGCGGCCGCGCCGGCGCCGAGTTCGAGGATCCGCCGGCCGGCGACGTCGCCGAGCAGCCGCGCGTCGGCCTCGCGCAGCCCCTCCGGGCACCAGACGAAGTCCGTCTCGCCGAGGAACGCGCCGTGCTCGGCCTGGTAGGCGTCGGCGTCGGTGTCCCACCAGCCCCGGTTGGCGCGGCGGATCTCGGCGGCGTCGACCCGCCGGCGGGTCACCCTGTCGTCGTCCACCCGTCCACGCTAGGGCCGAGCGGGGCGCCGGATCCGGTCGGGGTCGGCGTGTTGCGGGTGGGGAAGATGTGACGGACGAGACAGCTGTGGCACCTTACCGCGCGAAATCTCCGCTTTCGCAGCGGATGAGGTCGCACGGACCCGGGAGGGCTTGCACGCTGTGGTAATGCAGCGGGTAGGCTAGACGATGCGCTCGCGGATCGTGTGCCTCGGCAGGGAGCAGGTGCGCGGTCACCGGAGCCACTAATGATCTTCTCGCGTCGATCGTTCGGTGTGCCCCGCGACGGATCCGCTGGCGCGGAAGAGTCACCGCGACACCCATGCCCGCTGTGACAACCCATCCGACCGGAGCAACCGCCCACATGACGAGCAGCATCGAGGCCCCCTCGAGCGCCAACAAGGTCACGCACGACGATCTCGGTTCCGAGGAGGCTTTCCTCGCCGCGATCGACGAGACCATCAAGTACTTCAACGACGGCGACATTGTCGAAGGCACCGTCGTCAAGGTCGATCGGGACGAGGTCCTGCTCGACATCGGCTACAAGACCGAGGGCGTCATCCCCTCTCGGGAGCTGTCGATCAAGCACGACGTGGACCCCGCCGAGGTCGTCTCGGTCGGTGACCACATCGAGGCCCTCGTCCTCCAGAAGGAGGACAAGGAGGGTCGGCTGATCCTCTCCAAGAAGCGGGCGCAGTACGAGCGGGCCTGGGGCACGATCGAGAAGATCAAGGACGAGGACGGCGTCGTCCGCGGCTCGGTCATCGAGGTCGTCAAGGGTGGTCTCATCCTCGACATCGGCCTGCGCGGCTTCCTGCCCGCGTCGCTGGTCGAGATGCGGCGGGTGCGTGACCTGCAGCCGTACGTCGGCCGCGAGCTCGAGGCCAAGATCATCGAGCTGGACAAGAACCGCAACAACGTGGTCCTGTCCCGCCGGGCCTGGCTGGAGCAGACGCAGTCCGAGGTGCGCACCGAGTTCCTCAACAAGCTCCAGAAGGGGCAGGTCCGCAAGGGCGTCGTCTCCTCGATCGTCAACTTCGGCGCGTTCGTCGACCTGGGCGGCGTGGACGGCCTGGTGCACGTCTCCGAGCTGTCCTGGAAGCACATCGACCACCCGTCCGAGGTCGTCGAGGTGGGCCAGGAGGTCGAGGTCGAGGTCCTGGACGTCGACCTGGACCGCGAGCGGGTCTCGCTGTCGCTGAAGGCGACCCAGGAGGACCCGTGGCGTCAGTTCGCCCGCACCCACGCGATCCAGCAGATCGTGCCGGGTAAGGTCACCAAGCTGGTGCCGTTCGGCGCCTTCGTCCGGGTGGACGACGGCATCGAGGGCCTGGTCCACATCTCCGAGCTGGCCGAGCGCCACGTGGAGATCCCCGAGCAGGTCGTGCAGGTCGGCTCCGAGGTCATGGTCAAGGTCATCGACATCGACCTGGAGCGCCGCCGGATCTCGCTGTCGCTCAAGCAGGCCAACGAGGGCTTCGTCGAGGGCGAGGAGCACTTCGACCCGACCCTCTACGGCATGGCCGCGACCTACGACGACCAGGGCAACTACATCTACCCCGAGGGCTTCGACCCGGAGACGGGTGAGTGGCTCGAGGGTTACGACAAGCAGCGCGAGACCTGGGAGCAGCAGTACGCCGAGGCGCGTCAGCGCTGGGAGGCCCACACCAAGCAGGTGCAGACCTCCCGCGCCGCCGACGCCGAGGCCGCCGCCAACCCGGCTCCGGCCACGACCAGCGCCACCACCACCTCGACCTCGGCCCCGAGCCGTCAGGCCGAGGAGCCGGCCGGCACGCTGGCCACCGACGAGGCGCTCGCCGCGCTGCGGGAGAAGCTCGCCGGCGGCAAGTGACCGGTCGCTGACGTCGGTCCACCCTCGGGCGGGTCGGCAGGTCGCCTCCGACGAACGGGCCCCGTCCCCGCGTTCCGCACCAGCGGAGCGCCGGGGGCGGGGTCCGCTCCGTTTCCGGCGACGACCGGATCCGGTCGTCGCCGGCGGGGTCCGGTTGGCACGCGGACGGGCATCCGGTTGACTGTCCGGGTGCTGAGGGTGGGGTTGACGGGCGGAATCGGATCCGGCAAGAGCGCGGTGGCGCGCCGGTTGGCCGCGCTCGGCGCGGTGGTCGTCGACGCGGACCGGATCGCCCGCGAGGTCGTCGCCCCGGGCACCGAGGGGTTGGCCGAGGTGGTCGCCGCCTTCTCCGACCGGGTCCTGGACGCCGACGGGGCGCTGGACCGGGCCGCCCTCGGCGCCGTGGTCTTCGGCGACGAGGCGGCCCGCCGCAGGCTGGAGGCGATCACCCACCCCCGGGTACGGGCGCGGACCGCCGAGCTGGTCGCCGCCGCTCCCGCCGACGCGGTGGTGGTCAACGACGTGCCCCTGCTGGTGGAGGTGGGGCTGGCGCCCACGTACCACCTGGTGCTGGTGGTGCAGACGGCGGTGGCGACCCGGTTGGCGCGGTTGTCCCGCGACCGGGGCATGGACCCGGCCGAGGCCGAGCGGCGGATCGCCGCGCAGGCCGACGACGCCCGCCGGCGGGCGGTGGCGGACGCGCTGCTCACCAATGACGGCACGCTGGCCGAGCTGCACGACGCGGTGGACCGCCTCTGGCACGAGCGCCTGCTGCCCTACGAGCGCAACCTCCGGGCGCGGCACGCGGTGCGGCCCGGTCCGCCGGCGCCGACCGGGCCCGACCCGACCTGGCCCGAGCAGTACGCGCGGCTGGCCGCCCGGATCCGGCACGCGGTCGGCGGCGACGTCCGGGTCGACCACGTCGGCTCCACCGCCGTGCCCGGGCTGGCCGCGCCCGACGTCATCGACATCCAGCTGACGGTGCCGTCGCTGGAGGAGGCGGACGGGCCGCTCGCCGACCGGCTGGCCGAGGCCGGTTTCCCCCGCCTGCCGGGGGAGTGGTGGGACGCGCCGCGCCGGCCCGACCGGGTGCACTGGGCGAAGCGGCTGCACGGCAGCGCGGACCCCGGTCGTCCGGTGCTGCTGCACCTGCGCGCGGCCGGCTCCGCCGGCTGGCGGTACGCGCTGCTGATGCGCGACCACCTTCGCGCCGACCCCGGGCGGCGGGCCGACTACCTCCAGGTCAAGCGGGATCTGGCGGCCACCGCGCCGGCGGGCGCCGAGCAGGGCACGCTCGGCGATCCCTGGTTCGACGAGGAGCACCTGCGGGCCGAGGAGTGGGCCGCGCAGACCGGCTGGCGCCCCTGAGGCGGCGCCTGTCCCGCCCGGCGGTCAGCGTGCGGACGGCGCGGCCGTCGGGCCGGCGCCCGGTCTCCGTCCGGGGGTGAGGTCGAGCCGGACCCAGACGCCCCGGCCGGTACGCAGCTCCACCCGGCGCGGCAGCCCGCCCCGGTCGAGCCACCAGCGCCGGCCGCCCGGGACCTCGACGACGTCCACCACGTGGTCGGCCAGCCGGTCCTCGCGGATCCGGACCGCCGCCGCGGCGGGCGCGCGGGTGGCGGCCCGCAGCGTGGCGTCGACCAGCCGGTCCAGGTCGTCGGCGGCCGGCCGGGCGGTGGCCGTGAGCAGCCCGGTCGGCACCGGCGTCGGTGGCGTGCCCGGACCGTCGGGGGACCCGGGTGTCTGTGCCACCCGCCCCGGCCGGATCCACCGCAGCGACCGGCGGCCGGTGTCCTCGTCGCTCACCGCCAGGTAGGCCGACGGCGCCGCCCAGCTCAGCGTGCCGGCGCCGCCCAGGTTGGCGGACGGGCCGAGCGGGGCGGCCACGGTCACCGCCGCGCCACCGGCGGCACGCAGTCGGGCGGGCAGCCGGGCCAGCCGGTCGGCCTCGTCGTCGGTGAGCGCCCGGGGCTGCCCGGGGGGCCCGCCGAGCGCGTCCACCGGGCGCAGGGTGGGTCGGTCGACGCGAACCAGGTCGACGGTGACGGGGGCGCCGTCGGGCAGCCGGCCGGTCAGCCGGTGCAGGCGGGCGTCCGGGTCGATCCAGAGCGTCGGCGCGGGGGCGCCCGACGGCGTGGCGCCGCCGGCCAGCGGGGCCTGGACCACGTCCACCGGCACGCCCCCGAGGGTCTCCCGGCGCAGCCAGCGACCGTTCGGTCCGGCCGGGTCGACCCGGTCCGCACCGAGTGAGAGCAGGAGGTCGCGTACGGCCGCCAGGCCCCGCCCGGCGGGCGGCTCGCGGAGCCGCCAGCGGTCGACCGGCGGGACCAGCGGCGGGCGCGCGGGTGTGGGCAGCGCGCTCGGGTCGGGGCGGACCAGCAGCGTCGACGCGGTGGCCTGGGCCAGCCCGCGGTCGGCGCCCGCGCCGGGCCCGCCGACGTCCAGGTAGACCAGCGGCCGGGCCCAGTCGACCCAGCCGAGCAGTTCGACGCGGTCGCCGCCGGCGCCGACGGCGACCCGCACGCCGGCGCGGACGTCCCGCAGGTTGCCGACCCGTAGCGCGGCCACCCGATCGGCCTCGTCCGCGCTCAGCGCACGGGCCGCCCCGGGTCGGTCGGCCGGCTCCGGCGAGCCGCCCGGCAGGCCGGCGACGAGGACGGCCGCGGAGGCCGCGGCGGCCGCCACGAGCGCGGCCAACGCGACGCGCCGCCGGCCCGGTGGATCGGGCGGGTCGGCCCTGCCGTCCGTCTCCGGGTCGTCGTCGGGGCCGGCGGACCGGGCAAACAACCGGCCGGTGCCGGCGTCGGTCCGCCGACGGCGACCGGCGACCGTGGCCGGTCGTGCCGGGGCGTTGGTCCGGCCGCGCCGGTGCCCCCGGCCCGGCTCGCGTGGTACGGCCTGGTCGCCGCCGCCGCGTGCGGTGGGCCGGTGGGGGACTCTCTCGGTGCGCGGCCGGCCCGGTTCCGCGGCCGGGGTGGGCGCGCCGGTGTCCGGGGTGTGATCGCCTCGCGGCCGGCGCTCGGGAGAGGTCTCCACACGTGGAGAACGCGGCGGTGGGGTTTCGGTGACGAGCAGGGGCGCTCGCGGCGGCCGGTCAGCGCCGTCGGCGCGACCACCGTGGGCGCGCACGCCGGTCGTCCCGGGTGCTGCGGCCCTGGCGCCGGGGGCGGCCGGGCCCCCGGAGGGGGCGGCCACCGGCCCGGGCGGCCGCCGCGAGCGGCCTACGGTACGAGGGTAGACCGGTGAGATGAGCCACACAATGGGAATATCGAAGCCGATCAGGGACGGTCCGTGGTCGTCGGGGGAAGTGTCGGACCGCGGGCGTACGGTTGGTGTCATGGCGCTCGACATTCCCCGGCTCGACGGCCGCTTCCAGGTCGTCAGCGAGTTCCAGCCGGCCGGCGACCAGCCGGCAGCCATCGACGACCTTGAGCGTCGGGTGCGCCGCGGCGACCGCAACACGGTGCTGCTCGGCGCGACCGGCACCGGCAAGAGCGCCACCACGGCGTGGCTGGTCGAGCGGCTGCAGCGGCCCACCCTGGTGCTCGCCCCGAACAAGACCCTCGCCGCCCAGCTCGCCAAGGAGTTCGGCGAGCTGCTGCCGCACAACGCGGTCGAATACTTCGTCTCCTACTACGACTACTACCAGCCCGAGGCCTACATCCCGCAGACCGACACCTACATCGAGAAGGACTCCTCGATCAACGAGGAGGTCGAGCGGCTGCGGCACTCGGCGACCATGTCGCTGCTCACCCGGCGCGACGTCATCGTCGTCGCCACCGTCTCGGCGATCTACGGCCTGGGCACGCCGGAGGAATACCTCGACCGCGCGGTGCGGGCCAAGGTGGGCCAGGAGCTCGACCGCGACCAGCTGCTGCGGCGGCTGGTCGACATCCAGTACACGCGCAACGACATGGCCTTCCAGCGCGGCACCTTCCGGGTCCGCGGCGACACGCTGGAGATCATCCCGGCCTACGAGGAGCTGGCCGTCCGGATCGAGCTGTTCGGCGACGAGATCGAGAAGCTCTACTACCTCAACCCGTTGACCGGTGACGTGGTCCGTGAGGTGGACAGCCTGGTGATCTTCCCGGCGACGCACTACGCCGCCGGTCCGGAGCGGATGGAGCGGGCCATCCGCGACATCGAGGCCGAGCTGGCCGAGCGGCTGGCCGAGCTGGAGCGCCAGGGCAAGCTGCTGGAGGCGCAGCGGCTGCGCATGCGCACCACCTACGACATCGAGATGATGCGCCAGGTCGGCTTCTGCTCCGGCATCGAGAACTACTCGATGCACATGGACGGCCGGCTGCCCGGCAGCCCGCCGCACTGCCTGCTCGACTACTTCCCCGACGACTTCCTCACCGTGGTCGACGAGTCGCACGTGACCATCCCGCAGATCGGCGGGATGTACGAGGGCGACGCCTCCCGCAAGCGGATGCTGATCGACCACGGCTTCCGGCTGCCCAGCGCCGCCGACAACCGGCCGCTGCGGTTCGACGAATACCTGGAGCGGGTCGGCCAGTCGGTCTTCCTCTCCGCCACCCCCGGCCCGTGGGAGCTGGAGCAGGCCCAGGGCGAGTTCGTCGAGCAGGTGATCCGGCCCACCGGCCTGATCGACCCCGAGGTGGTGGTGAAGCCCACCAAGGGGCAGATCGACGACCTCATGCACGAGATCAAGCTGCGCACCGAGCGCGACGAGCGGGTGCTGGTCACCACGCTGACCAAGAAGATGGCCGAGGATCTCTCCGACTACCTGCTGGAGAACGGCATCCGGGTGCGTTACCTGCACTCCGAGGTCGACACGCTGCGCCGGGTCGAGCTGCTGCGCGAGCTGCGCAAGGGCGACTACGACGTGCTGGTCGGCATCAACCTGCTCCGGGAGGGCCTCGACCTGCCCGAGGTCTCCCTGGTGGCGATCCTCGACGCCGACAAGGAGGGGTTCCTGCGCAGCGGCCGGTCGCTGATCCAGACGATCGGCCGCGCGGCCCGTAACGTCTCCGGCCAGGTCCACATGTACGCCGACAAGATCACCCCGTCGATGGCGAACGCGATCGACGAGACCAACCGCCGCCGGGCCAAGCAGATCGCGCACAACGAGGCCCACGGGATCAGCCCGGAGCCGCTGCGCAAGAAGATCCACGACATCCTCGACGACATCTACCGCGAGGCGGAGGACACCGAGAACGCCACGGTCGGCGGGGCCGCCCGGCAGTTGTCCCGGGGCAAGGCGCCGGTGAAGGAGACGCGCAGCCGTGGGGGTCGGGGCGGTGCGGCGACGCCGTCGCGCGAGGGCATGGCCCGGGCCGACCTGGCCAACCTCATCCAGGAGCTCAACGACCAGATGCTCGCGGCCGCGCGGGAGCTGCAGTTCGAGCTGGCCGCCCGGATCCGGGACGAGGTCTCCGACCTCAAGAAGGAGTTGCGCGGGATGGACGCCGCCGGGGTGCGGTGACCGGCACGCCGGCGCGGGGAGGGGTGCGATGCTGACCGAGGCCGTCGTCGGGCTGCCCGATCCCCGGCTGCGTCCGTGGGTCGACCGCTACCTCGGCTACCGGGAGGTCGCGTCCACCCCGCTGGTGCGCCGGGAGGTCGCGGGCGCCTTCGTGGTGCTGATCCTCGGCTGGGCCGACCCCCTCGACGTCGCCGACCCGCGCGCCGTCGGTCGGGGGGTCTCCGGCAGCGCCTTCCTGGCCGGCCCGTTCGACGGCTGGTGCGTCACCCGCACCACCGGGACCGGCGCGGGCGTGCAGGTGGTGCTGAGCGCGCCGGCCGCCCGGCGGTTCCTCGGGGTGCCCCTGGGTGAGCTGGCCAACCGGGCGGTCCCGGTCGACGGGGTCGGCGGCTGGCTGGTCCGGCTCCGCGACGAGCTGGCCGCCGAGGCGGCCTGGCCGGCGCGTTTCGCCCGGCTCGACGCCGCCCTCGCCGCGCGGCTGGCGGCCACCGACCCGGTCGACGGTCGCCTGCTGAGGGCCTGGCGGCGCCTCGACCGCACCGGCGGAGCGGTGAGCGTCGGCGCTCTGGCCGACGAGGTCGACTGGTCCCGCCGCCATCTGGCGGTGCGGTTCCGGCGCGAGTTCGGGTTGCCGCCGAAGACCGTCGCCCGCCTCCTGCGCTTCGAGCGCGCGTACGCCAGCCTGGGCCGCACCCTGTGCGCGGCGCCGGCCGCCGGCCCGCACGGGACGGGGTGGGCGGAGCGGGCGGCCCGGTGGGGCTACTACGACCAGTCGCACCTGATCCGGGAGTTCCAGGAGTTCGCCGGCGCCACACCCGCGGCGCTGGTCCGGACCGGATCGCATTCGTCCAATCCCGGGTGACCCGGCGGGCGGCAGACTGACCGGCATGCGAAGCATCTATCCGGTCCTGCGCTATCCCGACGTCCGCGCCGGCGTCGACTTCCTCCGGTCGGCGTTCGGCCTCACCGTCCACGAGCTGCACGAGGGGCCCGACGGCACGATCCGCCACGCCCAACTCGGTCACGGCGACGACCTGGTCATGGTCGGGCCGGGGCCCGCGCCGGCGAGCCGGCCGGCCGACGACGACTACCGCGTCTACGTGGCGGTCGACGACGTCGACGCGCACCACGAGCAGGCCCGCGCCGCCGGCGCGGAGATCGTCCGGGCGCCGTTCGACACCGACTACGGCTCCCGCGACTACGCCGCCCGCGACGTGGCCGGCGTGGTCTGGTCCTTCGGCACCTACCGTCCCTGACCGCGTCCCGCACGGTAGCTCTGCGCGAGCGAGGTATTGCCGTGTGTGATGGTCATGCGTACGCTCCCACCCTGGGAGGCGCGCATGCCGTTGTCAGCAAGTCCTGTCGTCCGGAGGGTGCGGCTCGGCGTCGAGCTGCGCCGGCTGCGTCGGCGTGAGTCGATGACGCTGGAGCAGGTGTGCGCCCGGCTCGGCTGGGCGTCCACATCGAAGCTGTCCCGCATCGAGCTGGGTCAGAGCCGGCCCGACCTGGCCGACGTCCTCGACCTGCTCGACGTCTACGCGGTGCCACCGCACCAGCGCGACGAGCTGATCGTCATCGCCCGCGACGCCGCCACCGGCCGCGGCTGGTCCAAGGCGTTGGGCGAGATGGGTGAGCGGCAGCGGGCGTACGCCGAGCTGGAGGCGGGCGCCGAGCGCATCGTCGAGTACCAGCCGGCGCTCGTGCCCGGGCTGTTGCAGACCCCGGCGTACGCCCGGCTGCGGGTGACCGCCGGCGCGCTGCTCGCCGACGGCGTGGACGTGGAGGCCGACGTCCGCGCCCGGGCGGTGCGCCAGGAGCTGCTGGTGCGGTCGGACCCGCCGCACTACACCGCGCTGATCGACGAGCGGGCCTGCGACCCGGGCGGCCTGCCGGCCGACGTGTGGCGGGACCAGCTGCGGCACCTGCTGACGCTGGCCGAGCGGCCGCACGTCACCGTCCGCGTGCTGCCGCGCGGCGCCTCGCCCGGCGACGACCTGCACCCGCTGGCGCCCTTCTCCTACTACGCCTATCCCGACCCGGCCGACCCTCGCACGGTGCTGGTGGAGACGCTCACCACGGACCTGCGCCTGGTCGCCGAGACCGACGTGGCCCGCTACGAGCAGGTGATCGAGCGGCTGCTCGCGGCGGCGTTGACCGGGGAGGCGACGGCCGAGCTGCTGGCCCGCCGGCTCGGGGCCGCGCCGGTGCCCCGGCCCCGGGACCCGCACGAGCTGGAGTGACGCCGCGCGCCCACCGGGCCCGGCGCCCCCGATGCCCGTCGGGACCGGTGGCCGCGCGTCGCGCGCAGGCTATGTGCGGGGTACGACAGATCAGGCGGGCACGTCGACGAAGTGCTCGACCAGCGGCGGGCCGGCGAAGTACGGGCCGATCAGCCCTCGCCACTGCGCGAACCGCTCGGTCTGCCGGAAGTTCACGTCGTGCGCCTCGACCGAGTCCCACTCGACCAGCAGCACGAACCGGGTGGGGGACTCCACGCCGCGGGTCATCCGCACGGAGCGGCACCCCTCGGCGCCGGCGAGGACCGGACGGGCCTTCGCGTAGGCGGCGGCGAAGTCGTCCTCGTTTCCGGGCGTCACGTCGATCAGCGCGACCTCAAGAACCATGACCGCAGCCTTTCATGCCGGGCGCCCACCGGTACGCTCCGGGGGCGCTCCGGCGGGCCGCATCCCTCCATGGCGGCGCCGGCAGCGGGGGAGGACACATGCTCGACTGGCTCACCGGCACCGCGTTCACCGTCCTGGGCGCGGGCACCACCTGGGCCGAGCTGCTCGGCTTCGTCACCGGCGTGGTGAACGTCTGGCTGGTGACCCGCCAGCACATCGCGAACTGGCCGGTCGGCATCGCGAACGTGCTGCTGCTGATGGTGCTGTTCTGGACCGCCGGCCTGTACGCCGACGCCGGCCTCCAGCTCGTCTACGTGGCGCTCGGTGTCTACGGCTGGTGGCACTGGCTGGTCGGCGGCGAGCGGCGCAGCCGGTTGACGGTCGCCCGCACGCGGCGGCGGGAGTGGTGGGCGCTGGGCGCGGCCGGGGTGCTGCTCACCGCCGGCCTGTGGGCGCTGCTGGACCGGGCCACCGACTCCACCGTCCCGCTCGCCGACGCGGTCACCACGGCGCTGTCGCTGCTGGCCACCTACGGTCAGACCCGCAAGCTGGTGGAGAGCTGGTGGCTGTGGATCGCCGCCGACCTGATCTACATACCGCTCTACGCGTACAAGGGACTGTGGCTGACCGGCGGGCTGTACCTGATCTTCCTGGCGCTCTGCGTGGTGGGGTTGCGGGCCTGGCGGGCGGACCTGCGGCGGCGTGCGGCGGCCACGCCGGTGCCACCCGGCCCCGCGCCGGTGGCGGCATGAGCGGGCCTGCCGGCGACCGACGGCCGTTTCGGCACGGCCTGGTGGTCGGCAAGTTCTATCCGCCGCACGCCGGGCACCACGCGCTGGTCGAGGCGGCCGCCGCCCGCTGCGCCGCGGTGACCGTGGTGGTGGCGCCGTCGAGCCGGGAGTCGATCCCGCTGGAGCTGAGGTTGGCCTGGCTGCGCGAGAACCACGCCGACACCCCGTGGGTGCGCTTCGTCGGCCGGTACGACGACCACCCCGTCGACTACGCGGATCCGGCGGTCTGGGACCTGCACTGCGCGGTGTTCGCCGACGCGCTCGGCGGCGAGCCGGTGGACGCCGTCTTCTCCTCCGAGGCGTACGGCGAGGAACTGGCCCGCCGGTTCGACGCGGTCGCGGTCGCCGTGGACCCGGGGCGTCGGGCCGTACCGGTGTCCGGCACCGCGGTGCGCGCGGACCCGGCGGCGCACTGGCGATGGCTGAGCCCGCCGGTGCGGGCGTGGCTGGTCCGCCGGGTGGTGGTGGTCGGCGCCGAGTCCACCGGCACCACGACCATGGCGCGGGCGCTGGCCGCCCACTACCGGACCGCCTGGGTGCCGGAGTACGGCCGCGAGCTGACCGAGCGCAAGCTCGCCGCGCTGCGCCGGTCCCGCCCGGAGGCGACGGTCGTCGACGTGAGCTGGGACCGGGATGACTTCGTCGAGGTGGTCCGCGAGCAGCAGGCCGCCGAGGACGCGGCGGCCCGGCTCAGCGGTCCGCTGCTGTTCTGCGACACCGACGCCCGGGCCACCGCGATCTGGGAGGAGCGTTACCTCGGGTCGTCCTCGGCCCGGGTCCGGGCGGCCGCCCGTCGCCCGGCGCTGTACCTGCTCACCGACGACGCCGGAGTGCCGTTCGACGACGACGGCCTGCGCGACGGGGAGCACCTGCGGGCGTGGATGACCGGGCGGTTCCGGGCCGAGCTGGCCGGGTGCGGGGCGCCGGTGGTCGAGCTGCGTGGCGGGCACGAGGAGCGGCTGGCCACGGCGGTGACCGCGTGCGACGCGCTGCTCGCCGCCGGCTGGTCGTTCACCGATCCGGTGCTGCCCGCGCGCCCCTGACGGCTCCCGCTTCCCGGACTGCCTGCCCGGCTCGGCTTCGGCTGGCCCGGGTCCCGCTGGCCGGGGCCCGGCTGCCGCTCGTCTGCCTCCCGCCTGAACCGGCTCCCGGATCCGCGCGGAGCCCGCGACCGAGAGGCCCGCAAAGAGCGATATACCTCAGAGGCATATCTATGCCTCTGAGGTATATCGCTCTTGACTGATCGGGTCACCCCAGGGCGACACGCTGACGCCTGCTTCCGGCCGTTCACCTAGCCTCCTAGGACGCACTGCGCGACGTGACGTGAGTCAGGGCACGCGACAGGCCCGATCGGACGCCCGGAGATGCGGCACCTGGGGGTGATGGTGAACAATGGCGGCCGAGGAGGGGAGTATTCCCCCGCGACGGAGTCGTCAGCACGGAAGAGCGCCGGCACCCCCCGGTGGTTCGACCCGGCTCCGTCGGTCGGGACCACCAGGCCCCGGCGGAAGAGACCTCCGACAGTCACCAGAGTCAGCGTCGACGCACCCCGGCCCCACACCCGGCGTACGGTGTGCCCGACGCTGCGTGTCTGCCGGAGGATGGATTTGAACGTGTCCGCATTGGTGTGGGCGGTAACCCTGACCGCGATGATCGCGGTCCTGCTCGCCGACCTGTTCATCATCGGTCGCCGCCCGCACGAGCCCAGCGTCCGGGAGTCGAGCCTCTGGGTCGGCTTCTACGTGGCGCTGGCGCTGGTCTTCGGCGCGGTGCTCTGGGCGACCTCCGGGGCGAGTGTCGCCGGCCAGTTCTACACCGGCTGGCTCACCGAGTACAGCCTCTCGGTGGACAACCTCTTCGTCTTCGTGATCATCATGGCCCGCTTCGGGGTGCCCCGGCAGTACCAGCAGAAGGTGCTGCTCATCGGCATCCTGCTGGCGCTGGTGATGCGCGGTGGCTTCATCGCCGCGGGCGCCGCGTTGATCTCCCAGTTCTCCTGGGTGTTCTACATCTTCGGCGCCTTCCTCATCTACACGGCGATCAACCTGGCCCGGCAGGGCGAGCCGGACGAGGACGAGTTCAGCGAGAACCTGCTGATCCGGTGGAGCCGCAAGGCGTTGCCGCTGTCCCGGGACTTCGACGGGGCGCGGATGACCACCCGGGAGAACGGGCGGCGGCTGTTCACCCCGATGCTGATCGTGATGATCGCGATCGGCACCACCGACCTGATCTTCGCGCTCGACTCGATCCCGGCGATCTTCGGCATCACCCAGGAGCCCTACCTCGTCTTCACCGCCAACGTCTTCGCGCTGATGGGGCTGCGGCAGCTCTACTTCCTGCTCGGCGGGCTGCTCGACCGGCTCATCTACCTCAGCTACGGGCTGGCCGTGGTGCTCGGCTTCATCGGCGTCAAGCTGGTCCTGGAGGCGCTGGCCGACAACAACCTGCCGTTCATCAACGGCGGTGAGCACGTGGCCTGGGCGCCGCACATCCCGATCTGGCTGTCGCTGACCGTCATCCTCGGCACGCTGGCCGTCGCCACGGTGGCCAGCCTGGTCAAGTCGTCCCGCGACCGGCGGCGCGAGCTGGCCGAGGCGCGTAGCTGACCGGTGCGTACGTCAGGGGCGTCCCCGCCGGTCGGGGGCGTCCCTGATCCGTCCGCCCGGTCAGACCCGGTGGGCGCCGACGAGGGTGGCGACCCGGGCCTCCGGCAGCTCCTCCTCGACCACCCGGCGGGTGCGGTAGCAGGCGTGCAGCATCCGGCGTCGGCCGTCGTGCGGCTCGGCCGAGACGATGCCGACGTGGTGGATGCGCCGGCCGGGGCGGGCGAAGAAGTAGAGATCGCCCGGACGCTCGTCGTCCAACGCCAGCGGGGTGGTGGCCTCGGCCTGGTCGTCGGCGTCCCGGGGGAGGGTGGTCCCGTACCGCCGCCAGGCCAGGTGCACCAGGCCGGAGCAGTCGATGCCGTCGGTGGACAGGCCGCCCCAGACGTAGACGAGGTCCCGCAGCCGTTCGGCGACCGCGAGCACCTCCTTGGCCTCCGGCCGTTCGCCGGGCAGCGGCACCAGGTCGCCCTCCGGCGCCCAGAGCGGGTCGACCCCGCCGGGCGCGCGGACCGGCCGCCAGCCGTCCACCGGTCGCCCGGCCGAGGCGAGGTGGGTGCCGAGGACCACGCCGGGAAGCGCCGGTGGTCCGTCCGGGGCGGCGCGCAGCGCGGTGCGGACGACGTCGACCACCAGCGTGCCGGCGGTCGGCGCGGCGTCGACGGGCCCGGCGAGGTGGGCGGTGCGCAGCCAACCCGGGTAGCCGCGGACGTCGAGCTTGGCGGCCGGCTGCCCGAGCGCGACCACCCGGGCCCAGCCGTCCGGCCGGACCTCGGTGACCAGCACCGGCTCGCCGAGCAGCAGCTGGGTCAGGACGCAGTCGCCGACCTGCTGCTCGGTGTCCATCGCGGCGATCCAGGCGGCGACGTCGGGTGGGTCGGCCAGGGCGGGGCGGTCGATCGCGCGGACCGCCTCGGGTGCGGTCCACAGGGTCGCCACCGCGACCCGTACGACGGCCTGGTGGCCCGGCTGAGGCGCCATGTGCACCCCTCCTCCCACGCTTCTCCGGGCGACCCTATGAAAAATTCCAACGACACTCAACCGCGGCTTTGAACCTTAGCTTCACTCACGTCGGTG
Source organism: Micromonospora sp. WMMD754 (assembly GCF_049315235.1). NCBI lineage: Bacteria > Bacillati > Actinomycetota > Actinomycetes > Micromonosporales > Micromonosporaceae > Micromonospora > Micromonospora sp. WMMD754. Next base: position 24,962 of record NZ_CP186058.1, on the reverse strand, counting down.
ATCCCGAGCCCCGGCGCGTCCGGCAGCAGCACGGTCGAGCCCTCGTACCGGAGCCCGCCGCCGACCGGCGACCAGGCGAGCCACCAGGCGGCGTCGAGGTCCGACACGGCCGTGGTGCCGTACGCGGCGACCAGGCTGGCGGCCGCGCCCACGCCGACCGGACCCTCCATCATCGAGCCGACGATCGTGCCCATGCCGTGCGCGGCGGCCAGGTCGAGCAGCGTGCGGGCCGGCTGGAGCCCGCCGCACTTGGCCAGCTTGACGTTGACCATGTCGGCCGCCCGGCGGCGGATCACCTCGACCAGGTCGCGGACGTCGAAGACCGACTCGTCGGCGAGGATCGGCAGGTCCACCCGGTCACTGACCCAGGCCAGCCCGTCCAGGTCGCGGCGGTGCACCGGCTGCTCGACCAGTTCGACGTCGAGCCCGGCGTCCTCGATGCCGCGGATCACCCGGACCGCCTCGCGGGGCGTCCAGCCCTGGTTGGCGTCCAGCCGGATCCGGACGTCCGGGCCGACGGCGGCGCGCACCGAACGGACCCGGTCCAGGTCGCCGCGGGCGTCGGTGCCGACCTTCAGCTTGAGCACGGTGAACCCCTCGGCCCGCCGCCGGCCGGCCGCCGTGGCCAGGTCGACCGCGTCGCCGGCGGCCAGCGTGACGTCCGTCGGGACGCGCAGCGCGGTGCCGCCGAGCAACCGCACCAGGGGTACGCCGAGTCGCCGCGCGGCCAGGTCGTGCAACGCCACGTCGACGGCCGCCTTCGCCGACTCGTTGCCCACCACGGCCCCGCGCACCTGCGCGCACCGGGCCTGGAGGTCGTCCGCGTCGCGACCGGTCAGCAGCGGCGCGAGCAGTTCGCGGACGCACGCCTCGGCCCCGGCGACCGACGCGCCGGTGACCTGCCACACCTGCGGGGCCTCGCCGAAACCCGAGCGACCGTCGCCGTCGATCACCTCGACGACCAGGGTTTCCACGGTGGTGGTGCGGCGCAGCGCGGTGACGAACGGGGTGTGTAAGGGGGCCGAGAGCCGGTGGGTGCGTACCGCGGCGATCGTCATGTGGGGCACCCTATAGGCAACTGGCAGCGAGCAGGGGAGGGCCGATGACCGGGCGGGACTGGGAGCTGGTGGGCGCGCCGAACGCCCGCGACCTGGGCGGGTTGCCGACGACGGACGGGCGGCGGGTCCGCGCCGGGCGGCTCCTGCGCACCGCGGCGCTGGGCCGGCTCACCGACGACGACCTGCCGGTGCTGGGCAAGCTCGGTGTGGCCTGCGTGGTGGACCTGCGCGACGCCGACGAGCAGGCGGTGGCCCCGCCGGACCGGCTGGTGGGCGAGCCCCGGCGGGTGCACCTGCCGGTCTACGACGCGGCGCACCCGGTGTTCACGTACGTCTCGGCCGTGCTCCAGGGCCACGACCTGAACGCGTACGCGGCGCTGGCCACCGAGGGCATGCCGGGGGCGATGACGGCGATCTACCGCTGGTTCGTCACCGGGGAGTCGGCCCGGGCCGGGTTCGGCGCCGCGGTGCGGCTGGCCGCGGACGGTGCGAACCTGCCGCTGCTGTTCCACTGCTCGGCCGGAAAGGACCGGACGGGCTGGCTGTCGGTGGTGCTGCTGACCGCGCTGGGGGTGCCGGAGCCGGCCATCCGGGCCGACTACCTGCGGCACAACGAGCTGACCGAGAGCCTGCGCGAGGTGCTGCTGACGGCCATGACGCGCCGTCGACCGGACCTGGACACGGCGGTGGCCCGGCCGCTGCTGGAGGTGCGCCCCGAGTATCTCGACGCCGCCTACGACGAGGTGCGCCGGGTGCACGGCACGTTCGAGGCGTACCTGCGTGACGGGCTGGGCGTGACCGACGAGGTCCGGGCGGGGTTGCGGGCGGGGCTGCTGGAGTAGGGCCTCAGCCGGCCAGCTCGTGCCGGGCGTCCCACACCCGTGCGGAGACGTGCGCGATGAGCCGGCAGGCGTCGTCCTCGACCTGCTCGCCGTCCGCGCCGCCGTCGGCCAGGTCGGTGGTCGTGCACACCACGACGGTGTACGGCGGCGCGTCGTCCGGGAAGACCACGCCGGCGCCGTGGCGGACACCGCGTACCCAACCGTTCTTGTGTGCGATGCGGGTGCCGTCGGGCAGGCCGGCGGCCAGGTCCTCGCGGTGTTCCTGGGCGACGAGCACGTCGAGCATGGCGGCGCAGCCGGCCGGCGAGGCCAGCGGGCCGGGCCGGTTCGCGCCCAGCGCCAGCTCGCCGAGGAGGGCGGCCAGGTCGGCGGCGGTGACCAGGTTGTCGATGCCGGCGTCGCGGGCCGCGAAGTCCTCGATGCCGCGGCCGGTGACGCTGTGCCGCGCGCCGGCCAGCGCCCACGCCTGCGCGACGGCGGGCAGGCCGACCTGGCCGATGCAGATGTTGGTGGCCAGGTTGCTGGAACGAACGATCATGCGTTCGGCCAGCCAGCGCAGCGGGGCGGCGCCGCCGACGCGGTCCCAGACCGCCTCGTCGTTGTCGTAGTCGCGGGCGTTGGTGAAGCGGGGCGCGCCGGGCAGCGCGGAGTCGAAGGAGTTGCGCACCGGCAGCGGCGCGTCCAGGTCGAGCCGGCCGGCTTCGGCGGCGCGGTGCAGCGCCACCAGGACGGCGACCTTCATGGTGCTCGCGGCGTAGTGGGTGGCGTCGGCCCGCCGGGTCCAGGTGGGCCGCGCGCCGGGGCGGCCCACGTACGCGGAGACGGTGCCGGGCACCTTGTCCAGGTGCGCGTCGAGGTCCTCCCAGATCATGGAGTGACCGTAGCGGATCTTCGGCGCGCGCGGGGCAGCGGCACGGCCGGGTCCGGGGCTAGCGTGCGGACATGACGACCGCCCTGTACGACGACATCGCGGACTGGTACGAGGAGTACGCCACCGTCGGTTCCGCGGCCTACATGGACCGGGTCCGATCGGTGCTGGCGGAGCTGTTGGGCGCCGGCCCCGGGCGGTGCCTGGACCTGTGCTGCGGCACCGGTGCGCACGCGGCCGAGTTGCACCGGCTCGGCTGGTCGCCGGTGGGGGTGGACCTGTCGACCGGACAACTGCGGCACGCCCGCTCCCGGCTGCCGGTGGCCGGTGCCGACGCCACCGCCCTGCCGCTGGCCGACGGCGCCCTGCCGGCCGTGGTCTGCGTGCTGGCGCACACCGACATGCCGGACTATCCGGCCGCGATCGCGGAGGCGGCCCGGGTGCTGGCCCCGGGCGGCCGGCTGGTGCACATAGGGGTGCATCCCTGCTTCGTGGGCGCCTTCGCGGATCGGTCCGAGCCGGGGCGGATCGTGATCGACGGCGGCTACGCCACCCGGGAGCGCACGACCCGGTCCTGGAACGCGAGCGGGGTGCGGGCCCGGGTGGGCGCCTGGCACCTGCCCCTGGCCGACCTGCTCACCGCCGTCGCCGCCGCCGGCCTGGTGCTCGACGAGGTGGTCGAGTCCGGCTCCGGCCCGGTCCCCGACATCCTGGCCCTGCGCGCCACCAGACCCCGCTGACGGCCACCCGTCAGCGGTGCCCACCCGTCCCGCTGCCCGGCTCCCCGCTGTCTCCGCGATTGCCTCCCGCTCCGCCACGGCCTTTCCTGCCCCGTCCTTTCCTCCCCCGGCCACGGGGTTCGGCTCCGTCCTGCCAGCTCCCGCCCGTCGTGCCATTCACCCGTCCAGCAGTCGCAACGGCGCGGTGACCGGGGCCAGGAACCGGCCGCCCCCGGCGTTTCGCCGCGGAACGCGTCTCCGCCTCTCGCACCCCATCGCGGCCCCCTTCCGTTCAGCCCCGCCCCCCGCCTCACCGGTTCGTTCCCTCCCACAAGGCGACTCCGATACCACATATCGAGACACGCGGAGATCTTGGAAGGAAAGCGCCCCTATGGGGGCCATTTCGTACCAAGATCTCGCCCCCACCCCGTCGATCATGAGGTTGGCGGCAGAGTTGATCTCCGAAATCGCCGCCAACTTCATGATCGACGGGGTGACGGGTGACGGGTGACGGGTGACGGGTGACGGGTGACGGGTGACGGGTGACGGGTGACGGGTGACGGGGAAAGGGGGAGCCCGGTCCGCCGGGGTGGCGGGCCGGGCTCCGGGTGGGGCGTCGGGCTGGTGGGTCAGCCGGCGTGCTTGCGGCGGGCGGCCATCCGGCCCCGCTGCGTCTGGTCCAGGATCACCTTGCGGATGCGCACCGAGGTCGGGGTGACCTCGACGCACTCGTCCTCGCGGCAGAACTCCAGGGCCTGCTCCAACGACAGCTTGCGCGGCGGGATCAGCTTCTCGGTCTCGTCGGAGGTCGAGGCCCGCATGTTGGTGAGCTTCTTCTCCTTGGTGATGTTGACGTCCATGTCGTCGGAGCGGGAGTTCTCCCCGACGATCATGCCCTCGTACACCTCGGTGGTCGGCTCGACGAAGAGCTGGCCGCGCTCCTGCAGGTTGATCATGGCGAACGAGGTGACCGCGCCGGCGCGGTCGGCCACCAGCGAGCCGTTGTTGCGGGTGCGCAGCTCGCCGAACCACGGCTCGTAGGACTCGAAGACGTGGTGCAGGATGCCGGTGCCCCGGGTGTCGGTGAGGAACTCGGTGCGGAAGCCGATCAGGCCGCGCGCCGGCACCAGCCACTCCATCCGGATCCAGCCGGTGCCGTGGTTGACCAGCTGCTCCATCCGGCCCTTGCGGGTGGCGAGGAGCTGGGTGATCGCGCCCAGGTATTCCTCCGGCGCGTCGATGGTGAGCCGCTCGACCGGCTCGCAGGTCTTGCCGTCGATCTCCTTGGTGACGACCTGCGGCTTGCCGACGGTCAGCTCGTAGGACTCGCGGCGCATCTGCTCGACCAGGATGGCCAGCGCCAGCTCACCACGGCCCTGCACCTCCCAGGCGTCCGGCCGCTCGGTGGGCAGCACCCGCAGCGAGACGTTGCCGATCAGCTCCTTGTCGAGCCGGTCCTTGACCATCCGGGCGGTGACCTTGGAGCCCTTGACCCGGCCGACCAGCGGCGAGGTGTTGGTGCCGATGGTCATCGAGATGGCCGGCTCGTCGACGGTGATCAGCGGCAGCGGGATCGGGTTCTCGGCGTCGGCCAGCGTCTCCCCGATCATGATCTCGGGGATGCCGGCGACGGCGATGATGTCGCCCGGCCCGGCCGACTCGGCCGGCTTGCGCTCCAGGCCCTCGGTCATCAACAGCTCGGAGATGCGGACCCGCTGGGTGCTGCCGTCGGTGCGGCACCAGGCCACGGTCTGGCCCTTGCTGATCGTGCCCTGGCGGACCCGGCACAGCGCGAGCCGGCCCAGGAACGGCGAGGCGTCGAGGTTGGTGACGTGCGCCTGGAGCGGCGCGTCCTCCTCGTACGCCGGCGCAGGAATGGTGTCCAGCAGGGTGCGGAACAGCGGCTCCAGGTTGCTGCTGTCGTCCGGCACGGCGCCGTCGGCCGGCTGGGTGAGCGAGGCGATGCCGTCGCGGGCGCAGGCGTAGACGATCGGGAAGTCGATCTGCTCCTCGTCGGCGTCCAGGTCGAGGAAGAGCTCGTAGGTGTCGTCCACGACCTCCTTGATCCGGGCGTCGGGGCGGTCCACCTTGTTGATCACCAGGATGATCGGCAGCCGGGCGCGCAGCGCCTTGCGGAGCACGAACCGGGTCTGCGGCAGCGGGCCCTCGCTGGCGTCCACCAGCAGCACCACGCCGTCGACCATGGTCAGGCCGCGCTCGACCTCACCACCGAAGTCGGCGTGACCGGGGGTGTCGATGATGTTGATGGTGACCGGGTCGCCGTCCGCCGGCAGGTACCGCACGCCGGTGTTCTTGGCGAGGATGGTGATGCCCTTCTCCCGCTCGAGGTCCATCGAGTCCATGACCCGCTCGGTGTCCTCACCACGGGCGCCGTAGGCGCCGGCCTGCCGCAACATGGCGTCGACCAGGGTCGTCTTGCCGTGGTCGACGTGGGCGATGATGGCGACGTTGCGGAGGTCGGTGCGTAGCTGCATACCCTCCATACTCCTGTCTGCGGTTGCCGGGGCACGCCTCGGGGTCACCCCGAGATCGCCCGGATCTGTGGCGAAAGTGCTGTGCCGACCGTTCCAGCGACTGGCATGCTGGCTCCCGTGCGGGGTGCCGGATGCCTGACCTGCTGAACTGGCTGCAGGAGCTGCCGCCCCTGCTGATCTACCTGGCCGCCGCGACGATCGTCGCGGGTGAGACCGCGGTGATCTTCGGGCTGCTGGTGCCGGGCGAGGCGACCCTGCTGCTGGTCGGCTTCCTAGCGTACGCGGGGACGCTACGGCTCGTCCCCACGCTGCTGGCCATGGTGGCCGCCGCCGTGATGGGAGACACACTCGCGTGGCGGGCCGGGCGGCGGTACGGGCCGCGACTGCGCGCCTCCGGGCTCGGCGCCCGGATCGGAGCGCACCGCTGGCGACGCGCCGACGAGTTGCTGGAGCGCCTGGGCGGGCGAGGCGTGTTCGCCGCCCGCTGGGTGGCGTTCGCCCGCACGTTGGCGCCCCGGCTGGCCGGTGCGGCCGGGCTGCCGTACCGGCGGTTCGCGCCGTGGAACCTGGCCGGGGTGGTGAGCTGGGTCGGCGCCTCGGTGCTGGCCGGCTACCTGGCCGGCGAGTCGTACGAGCGGGTGTCGCAGCTGCTGGGCCGGGCCACCGGGGCGGTGCTGGTGCTGCTGGTGTGCCTGCTCGGCGTGGTGCTGGCCGGCCGGTGGCTGGGACGTAACCCGGACCCGGTCCGGGCGTTGGCGGCCCGGGCCGGCGCGTTGCCGCCGCTGCGCTGGCTGCGGGACCGCTACGGGGTGCTGTTCTTCCTGGTCGGCATGCGCGTCGGCCCGGTCTGGACGCTGCTGATCAACCTGGTGCTGGGGCTGGCGCTGCTGTTCGGCGCCGGGTTGGCCGTGGCCGCCCTGCTGGAGGCGGTGGTCCGGCACAGCGGGCTGGGCGTGCTCGACGGGCTGGTCGCGGACTGGTTCGCCGCCCGGCGTACCCAGGGGGTGGTCGACGCCGCGCTGGGCGCGGTGTCGGTGCTGCGCGGCTGGGTCCTCATCACGGCGGTCGCCCTGGTGGCGGTGGTGGTGACCGGCCGGCGGCGGTCCTGGCGCGCGGACCCGCTGGGGGTGGTGGGGACGGTCGGCGCGGCCGTGCCGTTGGTGCTGCTGGTGGTGGTGGCGGACCTGACCGGTCCGGGCGGGCCGGACGACGTCCGGGACCTGTTCCCCACCCAGAACGCGGTGGTCACCGCGAGCTTCGGCACGCTGGCCTGGCTGCTGTCGCGGGGGGCCCGCTGGCCGGTCGGGGTGGCGGTGTGGACCGCCGCGTCGGCGGGCGTGGTCGCGGTCACCGGCGCCCGGCTCTACCTGGGCTGGAGCACGGCCAGCGGCACGGCGTCCGCGGTGCTGCTGGGCGCCGCGTGGACCACCGTGTTCGTGGTCGCCTGGGCGACCCGGGACCGCGCGGCGGACGGCGACGGCGGGCCGGCGCCCGGGGCCGCCGCCCCGGGCCGGCCGGTCGTGGGGGAGGGCCCGCCGCGGCCCCGGGAGCGGCGGCCGGCGTCGCGGGTACCCCGCAGGCCCGTCGATCCCTGCTAGGGTGCGCCGGACGGGGACCACGGGGAGGTTCGATGCGGCGAGGAGTCAGCCGGTGGGCTGCGGCTGCGGTGGCGGCGCTGGTGGCGGCCGGTCTGGTGACCGGCTGCGGCGGCGAGGAGCAGCCGGTCCGGGAGGTGGCCGCGGAGCTGCCCACGGTGGCCCCGGTCGAGGCGCCGGAGGAGGCGCCCGCCGACGCGCCGAGCGAGGAGCCGCCGGCGGTCGAGGCGATGGGCGGGCGGCCCAGCCCGTCGGCGTCGGCGAAGCCCCGGCCGAAGCCGTCCCGCACGTCCACCAAGCCGCTGGCGAAGCCGAAGCCGCCGACCGAGACCCAGGTGCCGCCGGCCCCGCCGAAGCCGGCGCCCGCCGGCTGCAAGCCCAGCCACCGGGGCACCAAGGCGACGCAGAGCCAGGTGAAGGCGGCGCTGGCCGACGCCGCGGCCCGCACCTACTGGCCCACGTCGGCGCCGGACATCCGCATCCCGTCGGTCCTGATGAAGGCCACCGCCTGGCAGGAGAGCGGCTGGCAGTCCACCATCGTCGCCTGTGACGGCGGCGTCGGGCTGATGCAGGTCATGCCGGCCACGGCGGAGTGGATGAACCAGCGTTTCGGCCAGTCCTACGACATCGACGACTACCGGGACAACGCCTACCTCGGCGGCACCTACCTGGCCTGGCTGACCAAGTACATCGGCGACATGTACTTCGAGTCCGACTACCGGCTGGACGCCTCGCTGTGCACCGCCGAGTTGAACTCGTGCCTGCTCAACGCCGTGATCGCGGCGTACAACTACGGCCACGGCGCGGTCGCCCGGGAGGGGCAGCCACTGGCCATCCCCAACCCGCAGTACGTCTACAACGTGCGCGAGCTGATGACCAGCTGCGAGTGCCTGGCGTTCTGAGGCCCGTCGGGTGTCCGGGGGCCGGCGTGACGCCGACCCCCGGACGTCGGGTCAGTCCCGCGCGGTGACCGGTTCGGCCGGCGCGCCGGGCGCCTCGGCCGGCGCGTCCGCTTCCCGGCTGATCCGACCGGGCCACCAGAACCGGTCGCCGAGCAGGAACGCCAGCGCCGGCACCAGCACGGTGCGGACCAGCAGCGTGTCCAGCAGCACGCCGATGCAGACGATGATCCCGATCTGGGTGAGCGTGATCAGCGGGAGCACGCCCAGCACCGCGAAGACCGCGGCGAGCAGCACACCGGCGCTGGTGATGACGCCGCCGGTGACGCGCAGCGCGGAGAGCATCCCGTCCCGGGTGCCGACCCGGCGGGCGTCCTCCCGGGCCCGGGTGACCAGGAAGATGTTGTAGTCCACGCCGAGGGCGACCAGGAACACGAACGCCAGCAGCAGCACGCCGGAGTCCAGCGCCGGGAAGTCCAGCACGTGGTCGAAGAGCAGCCAGGCCGCGCCGAGGCTGGCGAAGAACGACGCGATCACGGTCAGCACCAGCAGCAGCGGGGCCAGCAGGCCGCGCAGCAGCAGCACCAGCACGGCGCCGACCAGCAGCAGGATGATCGGCAGGATCAGCCGGAGATCGCGGGTGTTGGCCTCGTTCGAGTCGTACGTGGCCGCGACCGTGCCGCCGACCAGCGCGCCGTCGGGGGCTTCCGCGCCGGCCACGGTCGGCGGCGCCGAGTTCGGCACGGCGGCGACCGCGTCGCGCAGCGCCACGACCGCGCGGTCGGAGGCGGCGGTGCCCGGCTCGGCGGTGAGCACCACGTCGACCTGGGCGACCCGGTCCCCGGCCAGGCCCGGGCGGACCGACGCGACGCCGTCCACCGCGTCGGCGGCGGCGACGACCGCCGCGGCGGCCTGCGGGTTGGTGAGCACGGCCACCGGCTGGGTGCTGCCGGCGGGGAAGGCCCGGGCAAGGGTCTCCGCGCCGGCGACCGCCTCGGGCTTCTCGCGGAACTGCTCGGTCTCGGACAGGCCGGTGCGGATACCGAGGCCGCCGAGCGCGAGGCCGGCCAGGAGCAGGGTGGCCAGCACCGCGACCGGCAGCGGCCGGCGGACGACCAGCGCACCGAGGCGTCCCCAGAGCCGGCCCTCGCGGGCGGCGCCGCCGACCCGGGGGACGAACGGCCAGAACAGGCCACGGCCGAAGAGCACCAGCGCCGCGGGCAGCACGAACAGGGCGGAGAGCATGGCGAACACGACGCCGATGGCGCAGGCCACCGCGAGCGCCCGGTTCGTCTCCTGCTCCGACAGCAGCAACGTCAGCACTCCGAGCACGACGGTGCCGCCGCTGGCCAGGATCGGCTCGGCGGTGCGGCGCAGGGCGGAGCGCATGGCGGTGAAGCGGTTCTCGTCCCGGCGCAGCTCCTCGCGGTAGCGCGCGATGAGCAGCAGGGCGTAGTCGGTGGCGGCGCCGAAGACCAGCACGCTGGCGATGCCGGTGACCTGGCCGCTGGGCAGGTAGATGCCGAGCGCGGGCACGACGGTCTCCACCGTGCGCAGGGTGAGCTGCTCGGCGGCGGCCACGACCAGCAGGGGTACGAGCCACAGGAACGGGCTGCGGTAGGTGACCAGCAGCAGCAGCGCCACGACGGCGGCGGTGACCAGCAGCAGGGTGGTGTCGGCGCCCTGGAACACCTTGCTCAGGTCGGCGGTGAACGCCGGCCCGCCGGTGACCTCGACGGTCAGGTCGGCGGGCAGGTCTCCGACCGCGTCGCGCACCTTGACCACCTCGTCGACCACGGCCTGCTGATCGCCGGCGGTGGACAGCGGCACGACGACCAGCGCGACGGTGCCGTCGGGGGAGACCTGGGCGGGGGCGACCCGGCCGCCGGCCGCGAGCGCGCCGAGCTCCGCCGCCGCGCCGTCGAGCGCGCTGCGGTCGGCGGCACTGAGCGGGGCGCGGTCGTCGCGGCTGACCACCACCAGGGCGGGCTGGGTGTCGCGGGAGGGCAGCTGCTCCTGGAGCCGCTCGACCTGCGTCGACTGCCACTCGACGGACAGGCCGGTGGAGGAGACGGGTTGGGGATTGTCCGGCTTGGGTAGGCCGAAGACGACCGCGCCGACGACGAGTGCGGCGACCACGGTGAGCCAGGCGGCCAACCGGCCCCGGGCGACGCGGGTGAACAGTGACATCGGTGCCCTCACAGGTTTCTTTGCGGGGGTGATTCTTGCCGAGAGAGTATCTTGATGAGCGAGATTATCCGGGGAGGGCCTATGCTGCAACCGGACCGGAGCGGGCAGGGGGGTGGCGGCGAGCGGTGGCGGGGCACGGCATGTACCGGCGGCGGGACGACCCGCGGGGGCGGATGGTCGCGGAGATCACCAACGACCTGCGTCGCTACTCGTTCGACGCGCAGCACGTCGGGCACGCGTTCGCCGGCCTGCACGGGCTCAACGCCACCGACCTGCAGGCTCTCATCGCGGTGATGGAGGCCGAGCTGGTCGGCGAGCCGATCACCCCGGGACGGCTCGGTGAGGTGCTCAATCTCTCCTCCGGGTCGGTGACCGCGCTGGTCGACCGGCTGGAGCGCGCGGGCCACATCCGGCGCGACCGGGACACCGTCGACCGCCGCAAGGTCCTGCTGCACTACGCCGACCGGGGCGCCACCCTGGCGCAGAGCTTCTTCGGGCCGCTCGGCCGCCGCACCGACGAGGTGATGGCCCGGTTCACCGACGACGAGCTGGCCGTGGTGCACCGGTTCATGGCCGAGATGATGCGGTCCATGCGGGCGCACCGCGACGAGGTGCGCGCCGCCCGCGGCGAGCCCCGCCGCGCCGCCGCCCCCGACCCCGCCGGCGACCGCTGACCGTGCGACCGGTCACCCGGCTCGTCGCGGCGGCACTGCGGTTGCCCGCCGCCCGCACCGGCCGGGTGACCGTCACCCGGAACCTCCCGGTCCGGGTCCGTGACGGCACCTGCCTGCGCACCGACCACTACGCGCCGGATCTCGCCGGCGCCCCGTGCGTGCTGATCCGCACCCCGTACGGCCGGGGCGGGCCGGTCCGGTTGCTCGGTCGCCTGATCGCCGAACGGGGCTTCCACGTGGTGATCCAGTCCTGCCGCGGCACGGACGGCTCCGGTGGCGAGTTCGTCCCGCTGGTGCACGAGCGTGACGACGGCCTGGACACCCTCGACTGGTTGCGCCGCCAGCCCTGGTGGACCGGCGCGTTCGGCATGTTCGGCGCCAGCTACCAGGGGTTCGTGCAGTGGGCGGTGGCCGCCGAGGCGGGCGACGAGCTGCGCGCGATGGTCGCAGTGGTGACCGCCTCGGCCACCCGCGACTCGACGTACGCGGGTGAGTCCTTCGCGCTCGACACGGTGCTCACCTGGGCGGAGCTGCTCGAGGCGCAGACCGTGCCCTGGCTGGCCCGGCAGTGGGAGCTCAAACGCGGCCAACCCCGACTGGCCCGCGCGTTGTCCCACCTTCCGCTGGCCGAGGCGGACCGGGTCGCCACCGGCGTGACCGTGCCGTTCTTCCAGGAGTGGCTGCGTCACCACACGCCGGACGCCGACTACTGGCGCACCCGCGTCTTCGGCGACCGGATCACCGACGTGCGCGCGCCGGTGACCATGGTCAGCGGCTGGCAGGACATCTTCCTCCCGGCGCAGCTCGACGACTGGGCCCGGCTGCGGGCCGCCGGCGCCCGGCCCCGGCTCACCGTCGGTCCCTGGACCCACGGCAGCCCGGGGCTGCTCGTGGCGGCCCTGCGGGAGGGCCTGGACTGGCTCGACACGCACCTGGCCGGCCGGGTCCGGCCGGAGCGCGCACCGGTGCGGGTGCACGTGGGCGGCGACGGCGGCGGGTGGCGGGACCTGCCCGACTGGCCGCCGCCGGCCACCCCGACGCGCTGGCACCTGCGGTCGGACGGCCGGCTGGACCGCACGCCGCCGGACGCCGAGGCGCCGGACCGGATCTGGTACGACCCGGCGGATCCGACCCCGTCGCTGGGCGGACCGCTGCTGGTGGCCCAGCGGGCGGGCGCGGTGGACAACCGGCCGGTGGAGTCGCGGCCGGACGTGCTCACCTACACCACCGAGCCGTTGCCGGCCGCCGTCGAGGTGGTCGGGCCGGTGCACGCCGAGATCCACCTGCGCAGCGAACTGTCGTACCTGGACGTGTTCGTGCGACTGTGCGACGTGGACCGGCGCGGGCGGTCCTGGAACGTCTGCGACGGGCTGGCCCGGGTCGAGCCGGACCGGTTCCCCCGGGACGCCTCCGGCGCGGTCCGCGTTCCGGTCACGCTCTGGCCGACCGCGCACCGGTTCGCGTCCGGGCACCGGTTGCGCCTGCAGGTCTCCGGCGGCGCCCACCCGCGATACGCCCGCAACCCCGGCACCGGGGAGCCGCTCGGCAACGCCGTGACTCTTCGTGCTGGATGGCGCGATGTGCTGCACGATGGTGAACATCCCTCGGGGTTGGACCTGCCGTTGGCGCCGGCACCGTCCACAGCGGCCCGATAGTTCCAAATACCGCCTCTGAACTGGGCGTTTTCCCCAAACCGTGGTTAAGCTCGGAGCAGGTGCCCGGTGTCGTGCAACTCATCGGCGGGGCGCGACCGCAGATCGCAAGCCATCACGTGCTGTGATCGTCATGCCCTGCCGGCCATCGATCGGAAGGGGATCCACCATGACCTCGGCTCCGGCGAACCTGCTGGCGGTCCGCAACCTGTTGCTCACCTACCTCAACGTCGACAAGAACGCCGTACGGGATCAGGACCTGGAACCGGCCGAGGTCGGCATCGTCGGAGACGCGAACCACCGGGGCGGCTACCACTGTGGCTCCGACCGGGTGGTCGTCAACGACTACTCGGTGGTGGAGTCCATCCGGGACCGTTCCGGGCTGACCCTGTACGCGTCCGCGCTGGACGTCGGCACGTTCTCGGTCCGCTCCGGCGGCGCCACCCACACCCTGCGCACCTTCTCCACCTGGATGGCGGCGCAGTGCGCGGCGAACGCGGCCGACACCCGGGACATCCGGGAGATCATCTATTCCCCGGACGGCCGGACCGTGCGGCGTTGGGACCGGCTCGGCAAGCGCACCAGTGGCGACAGCAGCCACCTCTTCCACACCCACTTCAGCTTCTTCCGCGACTCCACCAAGGCGGGCCGGGACCAGACCCCGCTGTTCCGCCGTTATCTCACCGCGATCGGGCTGATCGCCCCTGTGAAACCGGAGGACGACATGGAACAGACCGACAAGCTCGTCGGCAACACCGGCTACCCGAACCGCACGGTCGGCGACGTGCTGGCCGACGTCGAGAACCTGCGCAACTGGCTGATCTCACCGGTCAACACGACCGGCCTGGTCACCCCACCGATGGCCAACTCGCCGTTGCAGCAGATGCTGGCGATGGCGCGGGCCTGGCCGGCGCTCGTCGCGCAGGTCAACGAGTTGTCGGGCAAGGACTTCACCGACGAGCAGCAGATCGTCAGCGGGGTCCTCGCCGGCCTCCCGCCGGAGAAGATCGCCGAGGCGATCCCGCCGCAGATCGCCCGGGACGTCGCGGACGAGTTGTCCCGGCGGCTGACCGCCTGACCGTCCGGTGCCGCGGCGTCCGCGTCGACGCGGACGCCGCGGCGTCCGAACAGATCCGCAACAGGTATTGCGCAACAACTCTTGCTAATGTCAGGGTGGGTGGCATGACAGAGCCCACCGTCCGGCAGGTCACCGACTCGCGAGTGCTCGCGGCGCTCGCCCACCCCCTGCGTCGCCGGCTGATGGACGTGCTCAAGGTGCACGGTCCGTGCACCGTCGGCCTGCTCGCCGAGCACACCGACCAGGCGCCCGCCAACGTCAGCCACCACCTCCGGGTCCTGGCCGCCGCCGACCTGTTGGTGGAGGCGCCGGAGCTGGCCCGGGACCGTCGCGAGCGGTGGTGGCGGCTGCGTGACCGGGGGGTGCGCTGGTCCACCACTGACTTCGACGGCGACCCCGCCGACCGGGCGGTGGCCGACGCGGCCGGCTCGCTGAACCTGGAGCGGCACGCGGAGCTGGCGCGGGCCTGGCACGCGGCCTCCGACGAGACCCGCGCCGCCTGGGGCGAGGGGCCGTTCAGCACCGACAAGTGGCTGCGGCTGACCCCGGACGAGCTGGCCCAGCTCAGCCAGGAGGTGATCGCGCTCTTCGCCCGGTGGGCCGACCGGCCCGTGCCCGAGGACGGGCAGCGCCGCGAGCCCGTCTTCCTGTTCTCCTACGGCGTCCCGGCCCGGCCGTGAGCGCCCCGGCCCGACCGTCCGCGCCGGCCGTCGACCGCCCGCGCGGCGGGCTGTTCCGGCACCGCGACTTCCGGCTGCTCTGGACCGGGCACACGGTCAGTGCCGTGGGCAGCAACATGACCACGGTGGCGCTGCCGTTGGTCGCCGTGGCGGTGCTCGACGCCACCACGTTCCAGGTGGCGGTGCTCACCGCCGCCGCCTGGCTGCCCTGGCTCCTCGCCGGCCTGCCGGTCGGGGCCTGGGTCGACCGGGTCCGCCGCCGCCCCGTGATGATCGGCGCCGACCTGGCCGCCGCGGCGCTGTTCCTCAGCGTCCCGGTCGCGGCGCCGCTCGGCCTGCTCACCGTCTGGCAGTTGCTGGTCGTGGCGCTCGGCGCCGGGCTGGCCCGGGTCTTCTTCGAGACCGCCGACCAGGTCTACCTGCCCACGCTGCTTCCGTCCGAGCAGGTGCCGGAGGCGAATTCGCGGCTGCACGCCACCCACACCGCGAGCTACCTGGTCGGCCCGGGACTGGCCGGCCTGATCGCCCAGCTCGCCGGCGCGGTCGTCGCGGTGGCGCTGGACGCGGTGAGCTTCCTGTTCTCCGCGCTGTGCCTGCACCGGATCCGGGCGGTCGAGCCCCGGCCGCGCCGCCCCGCCGGGGCGTCGTCGCTGCGTCAGGAGGTCGCCGCCGGGCTGCGCTTCGTCACCCGCGACCCCTACCTGCGGGTGCTGACGGTGTTCGGGGCGGCCAGCAACATCGGGCTGACCGGCTACCAGGCCGTGCTGGTGGTCTTCCTGGTCCGCTCGGCGCACCTGCCGGCCGGCCTGGTCGGCCTGCTGATCGGTGTGGCCAGCCTCGGCGGCATCGTCGGCGCGGCGTCCGCCGCCCGGCTGGCCCGCCGGCTCGGCACCGCCCGCGCGCTGCTGGTCGCCGGCGCCCTCACCGGCCCGCCCGCGCTGCTGATCCCGCTGGCCGGGCCCGGCGTGCGGGTGACCTGGCTGGTGCTCGGCGGGGTGCTGGTGAGCCTCGGCGTCGCGGTCGGCAACGTGGTCAAGGGCAGCTTCCGGCAGACCTACACGCCGCACCAACTGCTCGGCCGGGTGACCGTGAGCATGCACCTGCTGAACTACGGCACCATCCCGCTCGCCGCAGTGGTGGCCGGCGCGCTGGGCGCCGCCTGGGGGCCGGACGGCGCGATCCGGGTGATGACCGCCTGGCTGGCGCTCACCCCGCTGATCCTGCTGGTCGGCCCGCTGCGCGGGCGGCGCGACCTGCCGGCCGTGCCGGCCTGAGGAGTGCGGCGGCCGGCCGTGCCGGGCCGGGGGAATGCCCTGGTCGGCTGCCGGGCCCGAAGAATGCACTGTGGCGGCGGTCGGTGCTCCGACCGCCGCCACCGGCACGTCGCTACATCGGACGGACGTTGTCCGCCTGCGGGCCCTTCTGGCCCTGGGTCACCTCGAACTCGACCTTCTGGCCCTCGTTCAGCTCGCGGTAGCCACTGCTCTGGATGGCCGAGTAGTGGACGAACACGTCCGGGCCTCCGCCGTCCTGCTCGATGAAGCCGAAGCCCTTTTCCGAGTTGAACCACTTGACCGTGCCGGTTGCCATGCGTCTCTCCCTGTTCAATGCGGGTGAGCACCGGCCCCTCGGCCGATGATCGCCCTCTACCACCCTGACAGTAACCGGCCGAACCGGGATCCGCTGCCGGAAGTGCCGGCGTGGCACGTGAATACCTGCGAGCCGGAAATGCCCCCGGCGCCGATCGGGGCACGGCATGCTTGCCCCGATGACCACAACCACGGCACTGGCCGACCTGGAACAGGAGATCGCGGCGCCCGGCGCGGGCCCGGACCGCCTGCGGCTGGTCGGCACGCCGTTCGTGCCCGAGGTACGCCTGCACCTGGCCGAGGACGCGATCCTGTGGTGGGCGCGGATGGAGGCCGCGGCCGGGCGGTCGCTGCCGCCGCCGTACTGGGCCTCCGTGTGGGCCGGTGGGCAGGCGCTCGCCCGGCACCTGCTCGACCACCCCGACCTCGTCGCCGACCGCCGGGTGCTCGACCTGGCCGCCGGGTCGGGACTGGTCGCCATCGCCGCCGCGCTCGCCGGCGCCGACCAGGTGATCGCCAACGACGTCGACCCCTACGCGGTGGCGGCCGTCACGGTCAACGCCCGGGCCAACCAGGTCCGGGTGACCGCCGACGGCGAGGACCTGCTCGACGGCGTCGCCGGCGTCGACCTGGTGGTGGCCGGTGACGCCCTCTACGACGCCGGGCTGGCCGCCCGGGTGCTGCCGTACCTGCGCCGGTGCGCCGAGCGCGGCGTCGAGGTGCTGGTCGGCGACCCGGACCGCGGGCACCTGCCGCCGGACGGCCTGGACCTGGTGGCCATCTATCCGGTGCCGACCACCGAGCCCTCGGTCGACTCCCCGGTCCGTCGGGTGCAGGTGCTCCGCCCCCGCTGACCCTGAGGGGCCCCCGGGTCCGGCCTCCGGGTCGGGTGGGGGGTCACGCCCGATGTGCCGGGCGGTCGGTGGCGCATAGCGTGCTCATCATGACGGACCTGCTCGCCCAGCTCGGGGAGTTGCCCACCACGCTGCTGATGGGCCTCCTCGGCGTGGTGATGCTCGCCGACGCCGTACCCCTGCTCGGGGTGCTGGTGCCCGGGGACGCCGCGGTCCTCGCGGCGGTCGGCGCGGGCCGACCGGCGGGCGGGGCGGTGACCGTCGCGGCCGTGGTGGCGGGCTGCGTGGCCGGCTGGTCGTTGAGCTTCCTCGCCGGGCGGCGCTGGGGCGTGCGGTTGCGGCACGGCCGGCTGGGGCGCTGGATCGGCGAGTCCCGGTGGGCCGCCGCCGAGGCGCTGCTGCACCGCGGCGGCGGACGGATCGTGCTGGTGGCGCCGTTCCTGCCGGTGTTCAACGCGCTGTTGCCGCTGGCCGCCGGCGGGCTCCGGATGCCGTACCGGAGGTTCGTGACCTGCGCGGCGCTCGGCGCCACGCTCTGGGCCGGGCTCTACGTGGCACTCGGGCTGGCCGCGCGGACGCTGACCGTGCTGCTGCCCGGCGCGCCCGACCCGACGGTGCTCACCATGGCCGTCGGGCTGCTGCTGGCCGGGCCGGTGCTGCTCGGCGCCCGGCGCCGGCTGCGCGCGGTGACCGGCGCACCGGGCCGGGTCCGGCCGCCACGGGGGAGGCCGGACCCGGCGCGTTCACCAGCCGCGGGCCCGCCACTGCGGCAACGCCGCCCGCTCCGCGCCGATCGTGCTGTCCTTGCCGTGTCCCGGATAGAACCAGGTCTCGTCCGGCAGCCGGTCGAAGAGCTTGGCCTCGACGTCGTCGACGAGCTGGCCGAACCGCTCCGGGTCCTGGTCGGTGTTGCCGACCCCACCCGGGAACAGCGAGTCGCCGGTGAACAGGTGCGGGGTGCCGGCCGGGTCGCGGTAGAGCAGCGCGATCGACCCCGGCGTGTGCCCGCGCAGGTGGATGACCTCCAGCGCGCAGTCGCCGACGTCGACGGTGTCGCCCTCGCGCAGCGGCTCGGCGTCGATCGGCAGGCCCTCGGCGTCGTCGGCGTGCACCAGCGCGCGGGCGCCGGTCTTGGCGACCACCTCCTCCAGCGCCACCCAGTGGTCCATGTGCCGGTGGGTGGTCACCACCGCGGCCAGGCCGCCGTCGCCCACCAGCTCCAGCAGGCGGGGCGCCTCGTTCGCGGCGTCGATCAGCACCTGGTCGCCGGTGGCGTGGCAGCGCAGCAGATAGGCATTGTTGTCCATCGGGCCCACCGACAGCTTGCTGACGGTGAGCCGGTCGAGCTCGCGCACGGCCGGCGGGCCGCCGGGCGTGACGTCTCCGGTGTAGGTCATGACGGCGTTCAGATCCATTCCGGTGGGTTCGGCAGGGGACCGTCGGGGACGACGGTGAGCAGCTCGCCCGCGCCCCGGCCGGTCAGCCAGGCGGCGAGTTCCGGCGCGGGGCCGGTGACCGTGGGCGCCCCCTCGGGGTCACCCACGACGAGTTCGTGTGCGGCGCCGTCGACGCGCAGCACCATGGCCGGCGCGTCCGGGTTGCCGGCCAGCCCGGTCGTCACCTCGTGCAGCAGGCGCTGGGCGAAGGCCTCCGGCCAGTCCGCCGGGCGGTAGCCGGTCGCCAGGTCGACGTGGTGCACCTCGACCTCGCGCAGCCGGCCCCAGACCAGCAGCGCCGCCGGCCACGGACCGCGCCGGGCCTGCACCATGGCGCCCCACGCCTCGGCCGGCATCTGCGCCACCGCCGCGTCGAAGCGCTGGCCGCTGCGGCGCAGGTCGTCCAGCAGATCGGCCGGGCCCCGGCCGGCCCCCGCCTCGATGTCGGCGTTACGCGCCTCGACGGAGGCGTACATCGGGATCGGTTCGCCGGTGCGCGCGGCCGTGAGCAGGTTGACGAACCCGTCGGCGTTGCGGGCCAGGTGGGTGAGCACGTGCGCGCGGGTCCAGCCCGGCAGGAGCGAGGGCGCCGCGACGTCCGCGGCGGTCAGGCCGGCGACGGTACGCAGCAGCCGGTCGTTCGCCTCGGCCAGGTCACCGGTCAACAACAGGGGGTCACTGGTCATCTCGTTCTCACGGGTTCGACAGTAGCGGGCGGGAACCGGCCGCGCCGCCGGGGAAATCGCTTTCGGCGCGTCGGCGCGGCCCCTACCGTCGGGGCGAACGACAGCGGCTCGCGGCGGGAACGCGCCGGGTCGACGTCGTGCCGGACGCGGGCGCCGGGAGTCGGAGCGGAGGTGGTGAGCATGCCGGTCGAAGCACGCGTGTTCCGCCGTGAACCCCCTCGACACCGATGAGGACACCATGAACCTGGACCTGACCGCCCTCGGCTGGGACGCCGACTGGGCGACCCACCTCGATCGACGCGCCGACCACCGACCCGGGCGGGTGGCCCGGGTGGACCGGGGCGTGTGCACCGTGCTCCGCCCGGAGGGGCCGGTGCGGGCGAGCCTCGGCGGCGGCGTCCTCGCCGCCGCGGCCCGCGACCTGACCGCGTTGCCCTGCGCGGGCGACTGGGTGCTGCTCGCCACCTGGCCGGACGGCGCGGTCACGGTGGAGGCGGTGCTGCCGCGACGGACCGCGCTGGTGCGGCGCACCGCCGGCAAGGACGCCAGCGGGCAGGTGCTGGCCGCCAACCTCGACGCCGCCGCGGTGGTCGAGCCGGTGCACCCGGCGCCGGACGCCGCGCGGATCGAGCGGCTGCTCTCGCTCGCGCACGAGTCCGGCGCCGAGCCGCTGGTGGTGCTCACCAAGGCGGACCTGGCCGCCGACCCGGCCGCGGTGGCCCGGCAACTGGCCGACCTGGCGCCCGGGGTGCCGGTGCTGGCGGTCAGCGCCGAGCGGGGCACCGGCCTGGCGCCGCTGCGCCGGCACGTCGCCCCGGGACGCACCCTGGGCCTGCTCGGCCCCTCCGGGGCCGGCAAGTCGAGCCTGGTCAACGCGCTGGCCGGGGCGGACGTGATGCGGACCCAGGCGATCCGCCGGGTGGACGGCAAGGGCCGGCACACCACCACCTGGCGGTCGCTGGTGCCGCTGCCGGGTGGGGGAGCGGTGCTGGACACCCCCGGGGTACGCGCGGTCGGCCTGCTGGACGGCGTGGCCGGCCTGGACCGGGCCTTCGCCGACATCGCCGAGCTGGCCACCGGCTGCCGGTACGCCGACTGCGCGCACGACGCCGAGCCGGCCTGCGCGGTGCGGGACGCGCTGGACAGCGGCGAGCTGCCGGCGCGCCGCTGGGAGAGCTGGCGCCGGTTGCAGCGGGAGGTCGCGTACGAGGGCGGGCGTCGCGCGGCCCGGCTGGCCGCCGAGCGGCGGGGCGGGTGGCGTGGCGGGCGGCGGCGCACCGGGCGTCCGGCGACCCCGCCCGCGCCCGGCGCATTCTGAGTCGGCCCGGACCGGCCGGGCGGGGTTGGCCGCATCCCGCCCGACCGGTCTGAGCTGGGGGAATGTGCGCCCGACGGAAGTTGTCACACCTCGGGGCTAGAGTTGCCGGGGCGCCTTCCCTGCGCCTCGACAACCTGTGAGAACCGCCCAGACCTGACGTCTGGCGGACAGATCCGCCGCACATTCTTCTTCCGGGAGCACACGCACCGTGGCCGACCGTCTGATCATCCGTGGCGCGCGCGAGCACAACCTGCGTGACGTCAGTCTCGACCTGCCCCGGGACGCCCTGATCGTCTTCACCGGGCTGTCCGGTTCGGGCAAGTCGAGCCTGGCGTTCGACACCATCTTCGCCGAGGGGCAGCGCCGCTACGTCGAGTCGCTGTCGTCCTACGCCCGGCAGTTCCTCGGTCAGATGGACAAGCCCGACGTCGACTTCATCGAGGGCCTCAGCCCCGCCGTCTCCATCGACCAGAAGTCGACCTCACGCAACCCGCGCTCCACCGTCGGCACCATCACCGAGGTCTACGACTACCTCCGCCTGCTCTTCGCCCGCATCGGCGAGCCGCACTGCCCGATCTGCGGTGAGCGGATCTCCAAGCAGAGCCCGCAGCAGATCGTCGACCGGGTGCTCGCCATGGCCGAGGGCACCCGGTTCATGGTGCTCGCGCCGGTGGTGCGCGGCCGCAAGGGCGAATACGTCGACCTCTTCGCCGAGCTGCAGGCCAAGGGCTACGCCCGGGCCCGGGTCGACGGCGTGGTGCACCCGCTGACCGAGCCGCCGAAGCTCAAGAAGCAGGAGAAGCACACGATCGAGGTGGTCATCGACCGGCTCAGCGTCAAGCCGAGCGCCAAGCAGCGGCTGACCGACTCGGTCGAGGCCGCGCTCGGCCTCTCCGGCGGCCTGGTGCTGCTCGACTTCGTCGACCTGCCGGAGGACGACCCGGCCCGCGAGCGCCGCTACTCCGAGCACCTGGCCTGCCCGAACGACCACCCCCTGGCGATCGAGGACCTGGAGCCCCGGGTCTTCTCCTTCAACGCGCCCTACGGCGCGTGCCCAGAGTGCACCGGCCTGGGCACCAAGAAGGAGGTCGACCCCGAGCTGGTCATCCCGGACCCGGAGCGCTCGCTGCGCGAGGGCGCGATCCAGCCCTGGGCCACCGGGCACAACCTGGAATACTTCCTGCGCCTGCTGGAGGCGCTCGGCGAGGCCGAGCACTTCGACATCGACACGCCGTGGCGGGCGCTGCCGTCGCGGGCGCAGAAGACGATCCTGCACGGCTCCGACGACCAGGTGCACGTCCGCTACCGCAACAAGTACGGCCGCGAGCGCTCCTACTACACCGGCTTCGAGGGCGTGGTGCAGTGGATCGAGCGCCGGCACACCGACACCGAGTCGGAGTGGTCCCGCGACAAGTACGAGGGCTACATGCGGGACGTGCCCTGCGCCGCGTGCGGCGGCGCCCGGCTCAAGCCGGAGGTGCTCGCGGTCACCCTGGCCGGCAAGAGCATCGCCGAGGTCTGCAACCTCTCCGTCGGCGAGGCGGCCGACCTGCTGGCCGGCATCGAGCTGACCGACCGGCAGAAGATGATCGCCGAGCGGGTCCTCAAGGAGATCAACGCCCGGCTGAAGTTCCTGCTCGACGTGGGCCTCGACTACCTCTCCCTGGACCGCCCCGCGGGCACTCTCTCCGGCGGTGAGGCGCAGCGCATCCGGCTCGCCACCCAGATCGGCTCCGGCCTGGTCGGTGTGCTCTACGTGCTCGACGAGCCGTCGATCGGCCTGCACCAGCGGGACAACCACCGGCTCATCGAGACGCTGCTGCGGCTGCGCGGGCTGGGCAACACGCTGATCGTGGTCGAGCACGACGAGGACACCATCCGGGTTGCCGACTGGATCGTCGACATCGGTCCGGGCGCCGGCGAGCACGGCGGCAAGATCGTGCACAGCGGTTCGGTGCCGGCGCTGCTCGACAACGCCGAGTCGGTCACCGGGGCGTACCTGTCCGGGCGCAAGGTCATCCCGACGCCGGCCACCCGCCGGGCGCAGACGCCCGGCCGGGAGCTGGTGGTGCACGGCGCGCGCGAGCACAACCTGCGCAACCTCACCGTGAGCTTCCCGCTCGGCCAGCTCATCGCGGTCACCGGGGTCAGCGGCTCGGGCAAGTCGACGCTGGTCAACGACATCCTCTACACGGTGCTGGCCAACCAGATCAACGGTGCCCGGCTGGTGCCCGGCCGGCACACCCGGATCACCGGCCTGGAGCACGTGGACAAGGTCGTCGGCGTCGACCAGTCGCCGATCGGGCGCACCCCGCGTTCCAACCCGGCCACCTACACCGGGGTCTGGGACCACGTCCGCAAGCTCTTCGCCGAGACCACCGAGGCCAAGGTCCGGGGATACGGCCCGGGCCGGTTCTCGTTCAACGTCAAGGGCGGGCGCTGTGAGGCGTGCTCCGGCGACGGCACGATCAAGATCGAGATGAACTTCCTGCCCGACGTCTACGTCCCCTGCGAGGTGTGCAAGGGCGCGCGCTACAACCGGGAGACGCTGGAGGTGCACTACAAGGGCCGGACGGTCGCCGAGGTCCTGGACATGCCGATCGAGGAGGCGGCCGAGTTCTTCTCCGCCATCCCGGCCATCCACCGGCACCTGAAGACCCTGGTCGACGTCGGCCTCGGCTACGTCCGCCTCGGCCAGCCCGCGCCGACGCTGTCGGGCGGTGAGGCGCAGCGCGTCAAGCTCGCCTCCGAGCTGCAGAAGCGCTCCACCGGCCGCACCGTCTACGTGCTCGACGAGCCCACCACCGGCCTGCACTTCGAGGACATCCGCAAGCTGCTGATGGTGTTGGAGGGCCTGGTCGACAAGGGCAACACGGTCATCACCATCGAGCACAACCTCGACGTGATCAAGACGGCCGACTGGCTCATCGACATGGGCCCCGAGGGCGGTCACCGGGGTGGCACGGTGCTCGCCACCGGCACCCCGGAGGAGGTCGCCGAGGTTGCGGAGAGCCACACCGGCGAGTTCCTGCGGCCGATCCTCAAGCTCGACGGCGCGGCCAAGGGCGCCAAGGCCGCCACCACCCGGGCGGCCAAGGCCAACGGCGGGGCCAAGACCCGCGCCCGCAAGGTGCCGGCCGGGGCGCGCTGACCCACGGGCACGACGGACGGGGCCGGCGGTCCGGCCCCGTCCGTCATCCGCACAGACGCCCGTTTCGTGACGCGACAGTATGAACCGTGCCGGATCCTGGTGCGTGTTGCACACTGTGGCCCCGGAGCATGACCGGTGGCGACAGCCGAGAGAAAGGCCGGAGATGAGTGACGACCAGGTGCGGACCGGACCGGTCACCCAGACCCGTCGGACCCTGCTCGCCGGTGCCGGAGCCGTCGGCGCGGCCGTGGTGCTCGCGGGATGCGGCGACGACGACGCGACCCCGGGGCTGGCCCCGACCAGCGGAGGCCCACCCGGCGCCACCGCGACCGGCGACGCGGGCGGTGGCGACCGGGACAGCAGCGCGCCGTTGGCCCGCACCACCGACATCCCGGTCGGCGGCGGCGCGATCTACGCCAGCAAGGGCGTGGTGATCACCCAGCCCGAGGCCGGCCAGTTCAAGGCGTTCGACCCGATCTGCACGCACCAGGGGTGCCCGGTGTCGAACGTCGACGGTGGCACCATCAACTGCACCTGCCACAACAGCCGGTTCTCGATCAGCGACGGCTCGGTCAAGCAGGGCCCCGCCACCAAGCCTTTGGCCGCAAAGGAGATCAAGGTCGAGGGCGACCAGATCACGCTGGCCTGACCGGCATCCCGCCCTCCCGCCCGCCGCTCGCGGGCGGGGGCGCGGCGGCGGCCGGGTGTCGGGGGTGCGGACTAGGCTTGGTCCGTGGCTGACCCCTCAACCTACCGTCCCGCGACCGGCACCATCCCGGAGTTGCCAGGGGTCTACCGCTTCCGGGACGGCACCGGCCGGGTGATCTACGTCGGCAAGGCGCGCAACCTGCGCAGCCGGCTCAACTCCTACTTCGCCGACCCGGTCAACCTGCACCAGCGCACCCGGCAGATGGTCTTCACCGCCGAGTCGGTGGACTGGATCACCGTCGCCACCGAGGTGGAGGCGCTCCAGCAGGAATACACCTGGATCAAGCAGTACGACCCCCGGTTCAACGTCCGCTACCGCGACGACAAGTCCTACCCCTACCTGGCGGTCACCCTCGACGAGGAATATCCCCGCCTGCAGGTGATGCGTGGCGCCAAGCGCAAGGGCGTGCGCTACTTCGGGCCCTACTCGCACGCCTGGGCCATCCGCGAGACGCTCGATCTGCTGCTGC